>CAWJUH010000001.1:0-1579397 GCA_963846005.1 uncultured Actinomycetota bacterium
ACTGGCCCTCGCCCTCAACGAGGTCGGCCGGATGGGCGACGCCCGGGAGCTGCTGCGGGTGACGGTGGTCCGCTGCGAGCGAGCGCTCCCGCCCGGGGACGAGCTGACGGCCCAGGTGCAGGCGGCCGCGATCGACATCGCCGGATCCTGAGCCTGGCCCCCGGCCCGTGGTCCCGGAAGACACTCCGTCCTCGTGCTTCGTCTGCCGTAAGCACCAGGACCGGGGATCGCTGCTACCCGGCGGCCCCGGTGGGCGAGGACGATCTGGTGGTGGTCTCCCACCTGTCCCCCGACGCTCCCGGCCGCGCTGGCCGCCCGGTCTACCTGGGGCACCTGTTCGTGGAGCCACGCCGGTCTTCACGAAAAGTGAGTCACCTGCTACCTTTCAATTGTTTCCAAGCGAACACTATTGGTGAAGCAGCGGAGGTGTCGAGCGATGCGTTTCGGAGCGTCAATCTGGCCGTGGAAGTGGGAGAAGCCCTACGACGACACGATCAAGCGGATAGGGCGCGCCGGGTTCCGGGCGACGGAACTCATCGCCTGGGATGACGACGCCTTCACCGAGTACTACACGGATCAGACGGTACGGGAACTGCGGGCGATCCTGGACGGGGAGGGCATGATCCTGTCCCAGTTCGTGGTCAAGACGCCGAACCTGTCGCACCCGGACCCGGCCCTCCGCGCGGCGTCGGTCGACCTCTTCAAGCGGGGCGTCGAGAAGACGGTGGCGTTCGGGTCGCCGATCATCAACACGGTCGTGCACTTCCCGTTCGCGATGCCGTTCCCGCAGCTGGCCGACCGGCCGCTGGTGCAGACGTTCTCCCAGGAAGTACCGCCCGGCCTGGACTGGCGGCAAAATTACGAGGACTACGTCGCGGCGCTGCGCGAGTGCGCCCAGGCGGCCGAGGACGGCGGCATCCGTTACAGCCTGGAGCCGCACCCGTTCCGGTACGGCGCCAACACCGAAGGCCTGCTACGCCTGCTCGACGCGGTGGATTCTCCCGCGCTGGGCGTCAACGTGGACCCCAGTCACCTGTTCCCGATGGGCGACCTGCCGCACGTCACGGTGTACCGGCTCGGGGACCGGGTGCTGCACTGCCACTTCTCGGACAACGACGGCGAGACCAACGTGCACTGGCGTCCCGGCATGGGCAAGGTCAACTGGCAGCATCTGATGGCGGCGCTGGCCGACACCGGCTTCGACGGCGTCATCTCGCTCGAATTCGAGGACATTCCCGGGGTATCGCGTGGTCCCCGGCACACGCATGGCGCCTATCACGGCAACGACGTGGCGACCGAGGGCTTCGAGGACGAGTACCTCACCGCGCTGACCTATCTCACCGGGCTGGCCAAGGAGGCCGGCCTGAAGGTCGAGTGACGGCCTCCTCGGGTCAGCCGGACACGATGTCGCGCAGGTGCGACACGGGCCAGCGCCGGTCGAACAAGGTCGGGTCACCCGGGTCCTCGGCCCGCAACTGCTCGATCAGGGTCACGTAGCCGTCGAGGTCAAGCGCCCTGACCAGGGCGAGCAGGTCGGCGGCGTCGCCGCTGACCGGGTCAACCGGCGCGACAAACTGGTCGTAGACGTCCACGATCTGGTGGATCATCGCGAGATGGCGCGGGCCGGGATCGACGGAAGGGAACTTTGTCGCCGCGAAATCTTCGGTGAACACGATGGGCTCGACGGCCAGGGCCTGCGGCCCATAGAGCTGGGCCAGATGGATGAGCAGCTCGACGTCGAAGGTCTCGTGGAACGACGACATCTGCCCGAGCGCCGGGGCGAGCGCGGCCGCGTCGAAGGCCTTGAAGCCGGCCTGGGTGTCGAGCACCGGGGCCAGCGACGGGATGAGCATGGCCCGGACGAAGTGGCGGAACAGCACGATGATCTTGTCGGGTTTGCCCCCGGTGCTCTGCGGTTCGGTAACCGGGCCGTCCGGCCGGATCAGCACCGCACCGGCGAGCCCGTAACGCTGGCCGAGCGCGGCAATGACCGTGTCACTGGGCACCACCGGCGCCACCAGCGAGCCCAGCTGGGCCAGGTTCGCGGACAGGTCCGCGTCGGTATAGGCGACGACGTGCCGCCCGGCACCGTCCGCCCACGGCAGACCGGTCCGGACGGCGGCGGCCAGCGCGGCCAGGATGGAGCCACCCTTGCGCGACTCGTCGGTCGAGGTCAGCCGGTCGAAGGCGGGACTGATCGAGACGTCACCCGCGATCACCTCGGCCAGCCTCAGCACCGTCACGCTGCGGTGGCCTTCCGCCGGGTAGCCCTCGGTCTTCACGATGTCCGTCATGAGATCGGCGCTGCTGGGCTGGTCCGGGCATCCGTCGTCGCAGGCGATGATGCTCCACGTCACGTCGGGCAGACCGGCGGTCAGCCAGTCGAGCTGACGAACTTTGGCCCGCAGGAAGTCCTCCCCGTGCGGGTGCACACCGCTGGGGACCATGCGGCCCGTCTCGCCGTACATGGCCCACACCACGGTCAGGTGGATCGGCCCGGTGAGCTCGCTCAGCCACCGCTGCGAGCGGGCTACGGCCACCGCCTCGGCCGCCACCGCCGGACCGTGGCGGTCGGTGACCTGCGCCACCGCCGCCTCGTCCTCAATCAGCTCGGTGGCTGCGTCGAGCACCATCTGGTTCTGGCCGGAATCAGTAAGGTCACGTACCGGCGTAAGCGCTTCGTCCACGGCCCAAGCATGTCAGGCGCCGGACTGGACTGGAGCAGACATCCGGTCAGGCTGCGGACTAGCCGAGGCCAGCGGCCTGGTCCTGATAGGGCGGGACGAGCTCGCCGAACCGCTTCTCGGCGTCGGCACCGGCCCGGCCGGCCAGATAGGCGGCCAGGTCCTCGGCGTGCAGCTGCCAGCCAGCACCGTAGAACGCGACCTTGTCCAGCGGCATCCCCCGGGCCTCGATGACCAGGATGGTCTGGTCGCCATCGGGGGTCAGCGTGGCCTCGATGACCTCCTCGTAGGGCTCGGTCGATTCCTTGGTCCGGACCTGCAGCCGCCGCGGCGGCTCGCACGCTTCCACCCGGCCGACGCCGTCCCAGCCCGAGCCGTCGACGAACAGGCGGAACTCCCCACCCAGGCGGAGGTCGCCCTCGACCCGGCCGTACCAGCGGGCCAGGCGGTCCGGGTCGATGATCGCCGACCACAGGTCGTCGAGGCCGGTGTCGTAGCGATCCTCGATCCGTACGATGCCGTGGCCGTCGGCCGAGCGCAGGCGACCCAGGATGCGGTGGCCGGAAGGGACATTGCCGGTCATGTGGAGCTCCCTCGTTCGCGTTTTCCCCGGGCTATCTCGGTGTGCAGGGCGTCCAGACGCTGTTCCCACAGGGCCCGGTACCGCCCCAGCCAGTCGTCGATCTCGGCCAGCGGCTCCGGGCGGAGGCTGTAGACCCGCCGCTGCGCTTCCTGCCGGACCTCGACCAGCCCCGCCTCCCGCAGCACCCGCAGGTGCCGCGAAACCCCGGGGCGGGCGATCGGCAGCAGCGCCGCCAGCTCACCCGCCGTGACCGGCCCGCGAGCCAGCGCCTCGACCAGGGTCAGACGGCTCTCGTCCGCCAAGGCCCGCAGCGCAGCTTCCATGGCCTTAATGTACCTGTCTGGTTACGTAACCGTCAAGGTACATACGACAGCTGCGTCGCGTTCACCGCCGCGGGCTTACGCTGAATCGTGGCCCCGAGACTGACGTCGTGACCGCCTGGTACGCCGCCCCGGACGCCCGCTCATGGACGGCGCCCGCAGAATCTGGACTTCCGGTGGCGGGTGGGGCGCGCGCGTTCCACCAGTCGCTGCCCGGGTACGCGCCCACACCGCTGGTCCCGCTGCCTGGCCTGGCCGCCGAGCTCGGGGTGGGGCGGGTCCTGGTCAAGGACGAGTCGTCCCGGCTGGGCCTGCCGGCGTTCAAGGTCCTCGGCGCTTCCTGGGCCTGCCACCAGGTGCTGGAGCGCCGACCGGGGGCGACGCTGGTGACCGGGACCGACGGCAACCACGGCCGCGCGGTGGCCCGGATGGCGGCCCACCTCGGCGTGCGGGCCATCGTGTTCGTGCCCGCGGCCATGCTGCCCCGGACGGCCGCGCTCATCGAGGGCGAAGGGGCCAAGGTCGTGCACGTCGAGGGCGACTACGACGACGCCGTCCGGCGGGCCGCGGCGCTCGCCGCCGAGCGTCCCGGCCACGCTCTGGTCCAGGACACGGCCTGGCCCGGGTACGAGCAGGTCCCAGCCTGGATCGTGGCGGGGTACCAGACCCTGCTGGAAGAGATCGACGAGCAGCTGGACCAGGCTCCTGGGCTGGTGGTGACGCCGGTGGGGGTCGGGTCCCTGGCCCAGGCGGTGGTCACGCACTACCGGCGGCCAGGCCGGCCGCACCCGGCCGTGCTGGCGGTCGAGCCCGACACCGCCGCGGGCCTGCTGGCCAGCCTGCACGCGGGCAAGCCCGTCGCCGTCCCCACCGCGAACACGGTCATGGCCGGTCTCAACTGCGGCACGGTCTCGGCCGCGGCCTGGCCGGTGCTGCGCCCGGGCTGCGACGCGGCGGTCGCCGTGACCGACCAGGCGGCGCTGGCGGCCGAGGCGGACCTCGGCCGGCTCGGCGTCTCCTCCGGCCCCAGCGGCGCGGCCACCCTGGCCGGCGCCCGGGCCGCGCTGACCCACTCGGACCGGCGAGCAGCCCTCGGGCTCAGTGCCGACGCTGCCGTCGTCCTGCTCAGCACCGAAGGCAGCTCGCCGGGCGACCGCTGACGGCTCATCCTGGCCGGTGTCGCTAACCCCTGAAGCCGGTCGAGGACGGCGGAAATCGCGGCACACTCTTGATCCCCCAGGGAACTGGCGTAGGACTGCCGCTCGCGGGTGTAGTGCGCGAGCCCAGAAATCGCCCGGTAGCTGAGGGTACCGGCGTGCTTCGAGGGCAGGAAGATGCGCCGCGCACCACTGGGTCTTCTCGTGAGCGCGGTCCCCCTGCCTGACCTTGACCACGATCGGGCCGGTTCGCTCCGCGCGGGCCGCCCACGTCATCCGCGATTGGCGCACCGGCGTGAGGGGCTCGGGGTCGTGCACCCGGTCACCCAGCTCCCGGGCGATCAGCGGGTGAAACTCGTGCCAGCCAGGCAGTCTGGGCACCACCCGCTGAGGCTAGCGGAGGTTGCCCGCCAGGGCTGTTCAGTCGGGGGCGGGGACGCCTTCTAGGATGACGACCGGGAAGACCCGGTCGGTGTTCTGCTCGTATTCGGAGGCGCCGGCGGAGATCAGGCGGTAGAGCCGCTCGCGCTCCTCGCCCGCAGTGACCACCGCCTGGGCCGGGAACGACTTGTCGCCGAGCTCCACCGTCACCGACGGGTTGGCCCGCAGGTTGTGGAACCAGGCCGGGTGTTTCGGAGCGCCCGCCTTGGAGGCCATCACGAACACCCGCCCTCCCTCGTCGACCGCGAACGCGAGCGGCACGGTCGTCGGCCGCCCGCTCCGCGCCCCGGTCGTGGTCAAGAGCAGGATCGGGAACGAAGGCTGGCTGACCACGCCGTGGTGGGCCCGGAAATCGCTGATGATGCCCTGGTTGTAGGCCAGGAACTCCTCGTCGGTCGGTACGGTCGCCACGGCGCCTCCAGAGTTTCTCTAAGAAACTCACCGTACTGCGAGTGAGTTTCTCCAAGCAACCGACTTATGCTGCGAGGATGCCGCCGCGAACCTCGTTCGAGACCTACGACTGCTCGATCGCCCGCACGATGGCCGTGCTGGGTGAGCCGTGGACCGCGCTGGTGTTGCGTGACCTGTTCATCGGGGTCACCCGGTTCGACGCCCTGCACGCCCACCTCGGTGTGTCCCGCAAGATCCTCACCCTGCGCCTCAACCGGCTGGTCAGCGACGAGATCGTGGTCAAGCGGGCCTACACCAAGCGGCCGGAGCGGTTCGACTACATCCTGACCGGCAAGGGCTGGGAGCTGTGCGACATCCTGCTCGCCATCAGCGCCTGGGGCGACAAGTGGACGATGGCGGACGCCGGGCCGCCCGCCCTGATCCGTCACCGCGCGTGCGACCACCTCACCGCGGGCGAAATCCGCTGCTCCCACTGCGGCGAACTGCTGCACGCGGCCGACGTCGAGGTCACCCCGCTGCGGTGAGTAGCGGCGACGCAGGGAGTTGCGGGCGGCTGGCGGTCAGGCCACGGACGGCGGCTCGGCCCCCGGCCCGAGATCGGCCGTCAGCCAGCGCTCCGGACGCAGGTAGATCGCGACCTGCTGGCCCAGCTCGGCCTGGGCAAAATCGAGGTAGGCCTGCACCTGGTCCGGCGGGAGATAGCGCGCCGCGATCTCCCGCAACAGCTCATCGGTTCCCGGCACGATGCGGGTGACCGGTCCCTCCACCGAGACGTACCGGACCGTGGGCATGACCCGGTCGACCATCAGGCTGAACCGCCGGGCGGTTTCAATGAGCCGGGCCTTCCGGGACCCGGCCCCGGTCAGGACCCACGCCTCCCGGCCCGGCGCGTACTGGTACCAGATCGGCACGGTGAACGGACCGCGGCCCTGACCAGCCGACACCGACAACGCCGCCACGTGCGGCCCGGCCAGAAAGGACTCGCGATCGCTGACAGACAAGCTGCTATCGGCCATGGTTCGAGCCTAGGCCGAGGTACTGACACTGGCTCTGATCGGAGGCTCAGGCCCTACGCGCCCAGGCCGCGCGCTATCCAGGCGGGCGTGTCGAGCCGGATGACACCGTTCCCGACCAGTTGCCGGAGCGTGCTCTCGAGCTGCAAGACAGGGTCCGCGCCCACCTGCCGCTCCCACTGCTCGCGCAGTTCGTCGAAGATCTCTTCACCCGCACGCAACATCGCGAGCCCGTGGTCGGTGACGTAGAGGCGCATCCGGCGTTTGTCGGCCGGGTCGGGTTCGCGCGCCACGTAGTTGCGCTCCTCGAGCGCGACGATGGTCTTGGCCGCTGCCTGCTTGGTGACGGACATCCGCCGGCCGAGCTCAGATGCGTTGTCAGCGCCAGCCAAGATCGCCCGCAGGGCGAAGTCATGGACCGGGCGAATCTCCTCGTATCCACGCGAGGCGAGTTCGGTGGTCGCTTGATCAGCCAGCGTGCGAAACCCACCGAGCAGCAGAAGGGCAAGATCGGCGCCAGATCGGGGCATGGGGTCAGCCTATGCCGACGGTTGACAAAGACAACCGGGGTTGTCTATCTTTAGACAACCGAAGTTGTCTATTTCAGGAGCTCTCATGCCACCCATCACGCCAGCCGGCGCGACCATTCCCGGCGCCACCCATCACCGGGCCGAGGTCAAGGGGGCACAACTGCACTTCGTGTCGGCCGGTTCCACCGGCTCCCCGATCCTGCTCGTTCATGGGTGGCCCGAGACGTGGTGGGCCTTTCACAAGGTGATCCCGATGCTGGCGGCGACGCACCGGGTCTTCGCCGTGGACCTTCGCGGATTCGGCGACTCCAGCGCGGCCGACGGCCACTACGACGACACCACCGCGGCCGGGGATCTGCATCACCTGGTGGAACAGCTCGCCCTCGGTCCGGTCCATGTCCTCTGCCAGGACATCAGTGGCGGTCTGGGTTTCCGCTTCGCCGCCACGCATCCCGATGACGTCCTCAGCTTCACCGCGATCGAAGCGACGCTGGCCGGCTTCGGGCTCGAATCCCTGGCGGATGTCACCCACGGCGGCTCCTGGCACGTCGGATTCCTGGCCGCACCAGGCATCCCAACCATGCTTCTGGCCGGTCACGAGCGCGCACTCCTCGCCGACTGGGCCTACCCCATGATGACCGCGGTGAAGGGCTCCATCACCGAAGACGACATCGACGAGTTCACCCGGACCTACACGCGCCCGAACGGCTGGCGCGGTACGGAAGGCCTCTACCGGTCCATCTTCACCGACGCCGGCCAGACCAGGGCCTTGGCCGAATCACAACCGCTGGCCGTCCCGGTCCTCACCGTCGATGCCGCCAGCGCCCCCTTCACCGAGCAGACTTTTCGTCAGGTAGCCGCGGGCCCGGTCAGCTCGGTACGGCTTGAGGGAGTTGGGCATCTGGTGGCGCAGGAAGCCCCCGAGGCGCTGTCCGCGACCATGCTGGAGTTCGTCGACCGCGTCGACGAGGCCCGTACGACGACAGGTAAGGACGCGGTGAGGCCTTGAAACCTACGGATCCCTAGGTCAACTTAGGCAGAAGACGTTAATCCTGCGTAAGCAGCACGAAGCGGAGGTCGCGCTGCACAACGGCGACGCGGGCCCGCGCCTGGCTATCTGGTCCCGTAATGAGCCCGTCAGCGTCCTGGGTGCGCTGCGCAACGCCTGTGGTCAACAGGAAGTGGCAGAGCTATTCGCTCTCCTCGAGCAGAGTTTCTCCGACTGCACGTCCTACCGATTCGAATTGCAGGCGTATGACGTGGCGGGTGACATGGCCTATACCGCTGGTCTCGAGCACGTCTCGCTCTCCATGGATGGTCAGCCGCGCAGCTTCACCCTGCGGGCCACCCAGGTGTATCGCCGGGAGGGCGGCGAGTGGAAGGTAGCTCATCGGCATGCCGACGGCCTGACCGACTGAAGGAGCGCCTACGCGCAGCAACGAGCGGTCAGCCAGCCAGTCGCGATGGTATGGTATTTGGTATGGCGACGAAGAAGATCACCATCACTCTCGACGAAGTCCAGGTCGAGCGGATCCGCTCCCTGGTGCAGGCCCGCACCGCCTCCAGCGTGTCCGGATTCGTTCAGCACGCCGTCGCGGTCGCCTTGGACGATGTTGCAGGGTGGGGCTCCATGCTGGCCGAGGCACTCCGGGAAACCGGCGGGGCACTGTCAGACGACGAACGGGCCTGGGCCGACGACATCCTCGGTGCCGATACCCGGCCAGGGAGATCGGCGGCCTGATGCCGGGCGTCACACTCGATGCCGGCGGTCTTATCGCGCTGGATCGAAACGACCGCCGCATGCTGGTGCTCCTGGCCCGAGCGCGCGAGACCGGCGCCACCATCACCGTTCCGGCGACGGCATTGGCGCAAGCCATCCGCCGCCCTGACCGGCAGGCTCGGCTGGCCCGGCTGATCCGCCAGCCCACGACCGACGTCGCCAACCTGGACCGCGTCGACGCGACGAGCGTGGGCCAGCTGCTGGCCGCCAGCGGGACCTCTGACATCGCCGACGCGCACGTCGTCATCTGCGCCCGCCGAAGCACACAGCCCGTCGTCACCTCAGACCCCGGCGACTTGAGCGCACTTGATCCCACCATCCGGCTGATCACTTTGTGACCCCTGAGCTGCGGCCAGCCGGTAACCGCTTGCCTTCCCTGCGCCTGAACTCGACAGGAGTTAACCATGCCTGACAATCGCGTCGCGCTGGTCACCGGAGCCAATCAAGGAGTCGGCCTTCAGGTGGCCAGGGAACTAGCGGCGAACGGCCTGACCGTGCTGGTCGGGTCGCGTAATTTTCAGCGTGGTGAGGCCGCGGCCAGCGAAATCGGCCCGGGCGCCATCGCGCTCCAGCTCGATGTGACGGACGGGGATTCGATCGCCGCCGCAGCGGAGCGTATCCGCCAGGAATTCGGCCGTCTCGACCTGCTGGTCAACAACGCGGGTATCTCGAAGACGACGGAGCGCAGGTTGGGTTCTCCGGAGTACGCAGCGTCGTCGCAGGCCAGCAACGCCTCCCTCGATGAGATACGCGCCGTCTGGGAGACCAACGTGTTCGGTGTCCTCGCCGTCTACCAGGCGATGCTGCCGCTGCTGCGCGAATCGTCGGACGCCCGCATCGTCAACGTGTCGAGCGGAGTGGGGTCGCTGACGGCGAACGCGGACCCCGCCTACCCGTACCACGCTATGTTCGGCCCGATTTACCCGGCGTCCAAGGCGGCCCTCAACGCCATGACGCTCGCCATGATGATCGAGCTGGAGTCGACCGACATCAAGATCAACTTGGTCTCCCCTGGCTTCACCAAGACGAACCTCAACGGGTATGCGGGCACGGAGTCCGTCGAGGACGGCTCCCGCGAGGTGGTGCGCGTCGCACTGCTCGGCCCGGACGGCACGACCGGCACGTTCACGCGGTGGGAAAACGTAACGATTCCGTGGTGACCGATTCCCCGCATGAGCCGGTGGGGGCGTGGGCGAAGAGTTACTACTTCGCCGTCCGGGCCACGATGGAGTCGATCTTGCGTCCCTACGGCCTCGGGCCGACGCAGTACTACGTGCTGTACCAGCTCGCGAACGACGGACCGACGATGCAGCGCGATCTGGGACGCATGCTCCAGATCGAAAGACCAACGCTCAGCGGGATCGTGACGACGCTCGTGCGCAAGGGGCTCATCGCTCAGCGGCCTGGACCTGAAGACCAGCGCCAGCGAGTGCTCCAGCTCACCGGCACCGGGATGAAGCTCTGGGAAGAGCTACCCGATCCGCTGGCCCGCATCCGGGCGATCGCGTTCGACGGCGCGGACGCCGCGGAACTGGCCATAGCCGTTCGGGTGCTCCAGTCCGCAACACAGCAACTCAACGATCACCTGGCCGCAGGCGGAAAATAGCGCGGTCGCGGAGGCAGCTATATCCGGATCCTGGCGGCCCGGCGCCGCTGTGGGTCGAGCGACATGGTGGCCCGGGCCAGCCGGTCGTGAGGCGGCCCGGCGCGGGCGAACCTGGCGATGGCGGTGCCGATGAGGGTGGTTTCGACGATGTGGTCGTGGCGGCCGGCCGTCTCCGGGCAGTCCCGCTGGCGGCCCTGCAGCTCCATCGTGGCGATGACCACGCCGTCGGCGCCGAGCCGCCTGACGTCACTTTCCAGCTGGCGCCGGGCGTCGTCCCGCGACTCGCTGACCAGTTCAGTCCAGCCGGCGACCTCGGCGTTGCCCGAGACCCAGCGCGCCTGACGGGTGGTCTTGCGGTCATCGTGCCGCGACCCGATCGAGAGACCGAGCACGAGCCCCACGGGCACCCAGCCCGTCATCATCAGCTTGGCGAAATCCTGCCCGGACACCTCGGCGGTGAAGGGCGCCGGTGGCCGCGGCGTGACACCTCGCGCGCGGACCGCGGTGCCGATGACCGTGAACTGCGGGCCGCCGGCCGGGAACGATCCCCGGGTCAGCCGGACGCCTACCACCCCGTGCCCGCCAAGCTCGGCACACTCGGTGGCCATCCGGCCGACGGCCGTTAGCCGCGCCAGGTCCATGGTCTGCACCAGTGGGCCGAACGATCCGCCTCGCCCGGACACCTGGGCCGCCGACGGGATCGGCCGCCCGTCACCGGACGATCCGCCCGCCCCGGGGCAGGTGTACCTGCTGGCGGATCCGGCGCTGTAGACGGCCGCGCCGAACACCTGGCCGACGGGTTCAAAGCCCACGCTGCGGATAGCGGCGAACTCGTCTGCGGTCAGCGCGGATCCCCACGTGCCGCTGGATTGGAGCTCCGCTATCCGGGCCGCGGCTGCAGGAGGCAGTCCCTCGCTCACGCCCCCAGCCTAGGCCGGCCCGCTGCAGCGAAAGCAGGGGCGAGTCTGCAAGTCCGGCGGGCTGGCCGGATGAAAAGCTAGGGCCATGAGCAGGGGGCGCCGCTGGTTCGTGTCACTGCGATCTGGCCTGGCCGGGCCCGGGCTGGTCACCCGGCAGCAGCTGTTCCTGGCGGCGAAGACGGCGGTCGCGGCCGGGCTGGCCTGGGTCGCGGCCCTGGCCGCTGATCCGCACAGCCGGCCGTACTTCGCGCCGCTGGCTGTGCTCCTGGTGGTCCAGCCGACCGTCTACGACTCCCTCTCCCGGGCCTTCCAGCGCGTGGCCGGGGTCGTGGTGGGGGTCGCGGCCGCGCTGACGGTGAGCCACTTCCTGGCCCCGAATGCCTGGAGCATCGGCATCATCATCTTCGCGGGCCTGCTCCTGGGCTGGGCCGTTCGCCTGGGCCCGCAGGGCGCGGTGCAGGTGCCGGTCAGCGCCCTGCTGGTGTTCCTGGTCGGGCGCGCTACTCCCGACTATGGGGGCGAACGTATCGTCGACACCCTGATCGGCTCCGGCGTCGCCGTGATCGCCGTTCTGCTGAGCCCGTCCGCGCCCGGGCCCGACGCCGTTATGTCCAAGGCGCTCGCGCCCCTGCGCCGCTGTACCGAGATCCTGCGCGAAGTCAGCGCGGGCATCGCCTCGCCCTGGACTCCGGGCCAGGCGGCCACCTGGCGGCAGGATGCCATGACGCTGATCGGCACCATCGCCGCGGCCCGCCGCGAACACCAGAGTCATCAGCTCAGCAGCCGGTGGAACGTCCGGGCCCGCCGTGAACGGATGACGCTCGGCCAAGCGGACGAGGCGCTCCGTACCGGCGAGCGAATCGCCATTTACACCCGGTCGATGGCCCGGGCCCTGGTGGACGGATCGGGCCATGCCCATCCGATGCCGGCCCTCAGCGCCATGCTGGAGCAGACGGCATCGGCCACCGAGGCCTACACCGTGTGGGTGGCCTCGGCCGGCACACCAGCTGACCGCCAGCGTCTGGCCCAGGCGGTTCACGACGCCGACGCCACCCTCGGCAGTACGTTCGACCGGGTCCAGCAACGGTGGGCGGGCGACCCCGCGCAATGGCTCACCTTCGGGATGACGCTGGCGATGAGCCAGCGGATCCTGGCCGAGGCCGGGCGCCCGCTCGACCCAGCAGAACGCGAGCCCGGCCTGACCGCCGCTCAGGTCAGGACTCCAGATACCGCAGGACCGCCAGCACCCGGCGGTGGTCGGCGTCCGATGCGGCCAGGCCGAGCTTGCTGAAGATGTTGCCGACGTGTTTTTCGACGGATCGATCGGAAACCACCAGGATCCCGGCGATCGCGGCGTTGGAGCGGCCCTCGGCCATCAGCGCGAGCACGTCGCGTTCCCTGGGGGTGAGGGTGGTGAGCCCGTCGACGCGGCGGCTGGCGCCCAGCAGTTGCGTGACGACCTCTGGGTCCAGGGCGGTGCCCCCTGCGGCCACCCGGGTCAGCGCGTCGACGAACTCGTCGACGTCGGCCACGCGGTCCTTGAGCAGGTACCCGACCCCGGCGGCGCCGCCGCCGGAGGCCGCGCCGAGCAGGTCGGCCGTGTAGCGGGTCTCGATGTACTGGGAGAACACCAGCACCCCGGTCTGGGGGTGGTCGCGGCGGATGGTGATCGCCGCGCGCAGGCCCTCGTCGGTGTAGCCGGGCGGCATCCGCACGTCGACCACGGCGGCGTCCGGATGGTGCTGGGCCACGGCGGCCAGCAGGTCGGCGGCGTTGCCCACGGCGGCGACCACCTCGTGGCCGCTGTCGGCGAGGATCTCGGCCAGGCCCGCGCGGACCACGGCCGAGTCTTCGGCGATCACGATCCGCATCGCAACTCCCGTTCGGTCAGGCGTGGGACGGCAGCTCAACGGTGACGACGGTGGGGCCTCCGGGCGGGCTGCTGATCTGCAGCCCGCCGTCCACCGTCCCGACCCGCTCGGCCAGCCCGGCCAGGCCGCCGCGGGCCTCGACGCGGGCGCCGCCGGAGCCGTCGTCCGTGACCCGGACCCGCAGCAGGCCAGGGGCATGGACTGCTTCCAGCGTGGCATGCCGGGCGTCGCTGTGCTTGACGACGTTGGCCAAAAGCTCGGCGGCGCAGAAGTAGGCGATGGTCTCGATCGCGGCCGACGGCCGCTCGGGCAGGTCCAGGACGACCTCTACGGGCAGGTCGCTCCGCGCGGCGACGGTGGTGAGCGCGGCACCGAGGCCGCGGTCGAGTACCGGAGGGTGGATGCCGCGGGCCAGGTCACGCAGTTCGGTGATGGCCTCCTTGGCGCCGCGGTGAGCGGCCGCGACCAGGTCCAGCACCCGGTCCAGGTCGCTCGGCCCGGTCCCGTCGACCATGAGGTCGAGCTTCTTCACGGCCAGCCCGAGCTTCATGGTGACGGCGACCATCTGCGCCTGCGCGCCGTCGTGCAGGTCACGCTCGATCTGGCGCAGCCTCGCCGCCGAGTCGTCCACCGCGTGGGCCCGGGACTGCTCCAGTTCTCGCACGCGCAGGACGCTGTCCTGCTGCAACCGGTAGACGGTCCAGAAGATCAGCGCCGCTCCCGCCAGCGGCAGCACGGCCAGCCAGGCCAGCGGCCCCAGCCAGCGCACCGAGGCCAGGATCAAGACGCCAAGGGCGACATTGAAGACGCCACAGGCCACCCGCACGCCCACCCACAACCGGGGACGGCGGTACTCCCACGACCTGACCAGAAACCTCATCAGGACCGACCGGGAGGGAATGACCTTGTCAGCCCGTGCTGCGGACACTGGCCTGCAACCGGTAGACGGTCCAGAAGATCAGCGCCGCTCCCGCCAGCGGCAGCACGGCCAGCCAGGCCAGCGGCCCCAGCCAGCGCACCGAGGCCAGGATCAAGACGCCAAGGGCGACATTGAAGACGCCACAGGCCACCCGCACGCCCACCCACAACCGGGGACGGCGGTACTCCCACGACCTGACCAGAAACCTCATCAGGAGCGGCCGCGAGTAAGGGGCATCGACATTCAGTGCGGACATCGGATTCCTCCGCTGAGCTGCGGTGACGGCTGTCCCGGTCACCTATATCTCCATGCTCGCCGCGCGCGAACCTGACATCCACCGTGCGGATACCCGAACCTGAGGTGGGGTTAGCACGGTCCTCCTGCTCCCCTGACCCGGGGAGCCGCCCGCTCGACTCAGGCGGTGGTGAAGGCGCGATGCAGGGCAGCGTCCCGGTCAGCGATGAACCGCTGTGAGACGGCTGCGGTGGGAACGTGGCGGTCGAACCCGTGGTGGGCGGCCGGATAGACGTGCAGCTCCGTGGGCACGCCAGCGTGCATGAGCCGCTGAGCGTAGGTGATGTCTTCGTCGACGAACAGGTCCAGTTCACCGGTGAGGACAGTTGCTGGGGCAAGCCCCGACAGGTCATCCATCCGGGTCGGCGCGGCGTACGGCGAGACGTCATCGGTCCCGTAGGTATCGCCCAGGTACCCACGCCAGCCGATCCCGTTACTGGTCCGATTCCACACTTCAGGGTCGGTGACCAGGAAACTCGACGGCGTTGAATCGGTGTCGTCCAGCATCGGATAGATCAGCAGCTGATGGGCGATCGTGAACTCGTGCCGGTCGCGGACCAGAAGCGCCAGCCCCGCCGTCGAACCGCCGCCTGAGCTGTGGCCGCCGATCACGATCCGGGCCGGATCTATCCGCAGCTCCCCGGCGCTGCGTACGGTCCAGGCCAAGGCGGTGTAACAGTCCTCAGCTGGGGCCGGGAACGGATGCTCCGGTGCACGGCGCCAGTCAACTGACACCACGGCACAGCGATGCTTCTGGGCAATCTCCTCGCAGAACTGGTCGTCCATGTCCGGTGCGGTCAGCACATACCCGCCGCCCTGAATCCAGACCAGGCCGGGCAGCACATCATCCACCCCAGCCGGCCGGAACACTCTGACCATGACATCGGGATTGCCCGCTGTCCCCGTGGCCAGGTGATCAGAGTGAGTGACGCCCGGGTTTGGCCCTGATGGCTTGATCTGCGCGTACATTTCCGCCAGCGCCGCTCGCGCCGCGGGCAGGTCGGTCAGATCCAGCACCGGCAGCTGGGTCACGACCGCGGCAAGCTCAGGGTCCAAGCGATCCACAATCGCCATGCGTCCTCCAAGAAGAACCAGGTCGGCAATGACTGATTCGCAGCCAGCCGCGCCAGCCGAGTATCCGGCGGCATCCCATCTTCGCCAGCATGTGCACATTCCGCCAGCCGCCGCCCGCGCATCTCCCGCAATGAGGGACTCCATCCATTCGAGATCATCGCCGAGGGACTCCGACCGAAACCGGCGCAACGTCTAGTCGCGGCTTCCGGGGACGAGGGCTGCTAGACCGAGCCGGGCCAGCCGATCCAGGTCGGTGATACCGTCCATCGCGGTGATCCGGCTGCCGGTGATTGTGGCCGCGATGAGCGACACCGGCCGTCCCCTGACCGTGATCAGCATCCCGGCTACGCCGTTGACCATCACCGGGGTGAAGTCGGCTAGCGGGCTGGCCGTCGCGATCGTCGCCCGGGCGATCTGCGCCGCGCCTCGCATGACGACCGAAACGCCGGGCCCGGCCGGGCCGCCGTCCGTGCGGATGACGACATCGGGGTCGAGCAGTTCCATGAGCCGGTCAAAGTCGCCCGCCCGGGCGGCCGTGAAGAATGCGTCTACGATCGCGCGCTGCTGCGGCAGGCCCACGTCGGGCGAGCTCGGCCCCGCCTCCCTGACCTGGCGGCGGGCCCGGCTGGCCAGCTGTCTGGCCGCCTGCTCCGATCGCCCAACAAGCTGCCCAATCGCGCTGAACGGCACGCCGAACACGTCGTGCAGTACGAATGCCACGCGTTCGGCCGGCGTAAGTGCGTCCAGCACGACCATAAGCGCGAGCCCGACTGATTCGGCGAGCAGCGCCTCCTGCTCCGGGTCGGGTGCGGTGTCGTCGGCATGGACTGCGATCGGGTCTGGCACGTGCATGCCGGCGGGCTGCTCCGGCCGGGCGGCCCGGGCGCGCAGGACGTTCAGGCATACGCGGGTAACGATCGTGGTCAGCCAGCCGCTCACGTTCTCCACGCCTTCGATTCCGGCGGCGGCGAACCTTACCCACGTCTCCTGCACCGCGTCGTCGGCCTCGGCCAGCGAGCCGAGCATCCGGTAGGCGAGCGCCCGCAGGTGCGGCCGGTGCTGCTCGAATACGCGGGCCAGCTCTGCGTCCCGATCTGTGCCAGGTGCTGCGTCGTCGCTCACTTGTCACGTCCTCGCTCCGCCGCGTGTCACTACTGCGACACGCAAACACTGACACGGCGAATCGCGCCGGCGTGACGGACACAGGAGCAAGTTCATGCGAGTACTGATCATCGGCGCCAGCGGTGCCGTCGGGACCCACCTGACCCGGCAGCTCACCGAGCAGAGGCAGGAGGTAACCGGGACGTGCCGTTCTCCATCAAAGGAAGGCAGGATGCGCTCGGCGGGCGCGATCCCGCTTGTCCTGGACGTCCTGGACGCCGCCGCGACCAAGTCGGTGGTGGCCCACGTCCGCCCGGACGCGATCATCTACCAAGCGACGGCGCTGGCGGGCATGCGCTTCGGGCGCAGCCTGGACAAAACGTTCGCGCCCACCAACCGGCTGCGGACGGACGGCACCGACAACGTGATAGCCGCCGCCCGCTCGGTGGGAGTGCGCAAGCTTGTCGCGCAGAGCTTCGCGCCGTACCGGTACATCTCATCGGGGCAGGTGGCTTCCGAAGAAGATCCGGTGCTGGGGGAACCGCCAGCTATGGCGGTGCAGACCTTCGCGGCGATGACCCATCTGGACCAGGCGGTGACAGCCGCCGGGGGGATAGCGCTGCGCTACGGCGGGTTTTACGGCGAGCCGGACCAGATGACGACCGCCGTGGTGAGGCGCCAATACCCTCTGGTGGGCGACGGCAGGGGCATGATGTCGTTCATCCACCTCCACGACGCGGCGGCAGCAACAGTGCTCGCCCTGGAGGCTGACGGCCCGGCCATCTACAACGTCACCGACGACGAGCCTGCCCCGATGCGCGACTGGCTTCCGGTACTCGCGGCGGCGCTCGGCGCCCGCCCGCCCCGGCGCGTGCCGGAGTGGGCCGGGCGACTGGTCATGGGCTCCGGGCTGGACATGCTGATGCAAGCCCGCGGCGCGGCCAACGCGAAGGCGAAGAAGGAACTCGGCTGGACCCCGCGCTATCCGACCTGGCGCGAGGGATTCCGCACGATCGGGGCGTGAACAGCAATCTCACGCGGACCGCAGTCATAGCCCGGGTGTTTTGACCGGTCATAGCTGGTGGTCAGGGGCGGGGTCGAACCGCCGACCTTCCGCTTTTCAGGATCAGGGACAGCCGTCCACCCAGGTCCATGACCGGCCATCTGTGCTGCTCGTGGACGGTAAGGGGCTTACGTGGACGGCCCTGGACGTAGATGAATGAGACCCAAACTGAGACCGGCGGGGAAGCTGGCCGTCTCTAAATCCAGGCGATGCGGTCTCGCATTTCAGGGAACCCCGACCCCGCAGCGGGATTTAGCGTTGCTGAGGTCTGCATGTTTCCTTGGTCAAACTGAGATCCCAGGATCCAAACCTGCCCGGACCGCGATCACAGTCCGTGCTTTGAGCCGCGCCGGAACGTATCCAGTACCGCGACGACAGTATTCCCCGCCGCGCATGCAAGCCTTCGATTGATGACGCGTCTGCCTTGTCGGCCCCAGGCGGCGGTGTTGTACTAAATAGCACCCCGAGCGCAGCTGCGCAGACCCCGTTCACGCAGCCGCCCCAGCCCTACCAGAGGGCACTCCACAGACAGCCACTGCCGCGTCGGGGGAAGCCAGACGCGGTTGATATCAGCCCTAGCCAGGACCAGCCTTCGAGCCCTGCTGGCCAGGTAGAGCACGAACTCCGGCACCCCCGGCCCGCGCCAGGCGGCCGCCGAACCGTCGGCGCAGACCCGGACCGGGCTAACGCGGGCGCGAACGCCTGGCAGCGGCGAAGGCGGACAAGGAGAGACCATGCACGTCCGAATCAACCTGCTGGCCGGGGACCCGGGTCAGCTCGATGAGGCCACCCGCTACCTCGAGGCAACGGCACGTCCGCACGCGGAGAGCCAGCACGGGAACCGGGGTCTGGCCGTACTGGCTAACGCCGGACTCGGTACCTGCGTCATCGCGTCGTACTGGGATTCAGCCGACGCGATGACCGCGAGCGAGCCGACAATCCAGGTTTCCCGCAAGGAGGTCACCGAACTGCTCAAAGGCACGGTAACGGTCGAGCACTACGAGGTTCCCGTGTTTGTCCGCCGAAGCCGTCCTGCGGCGGGAGCCGGCGTACGGCTGACCCGGATAGACGGCAGTCCGGCCAGCCTCGACCCGGCCATCGAGGAGTTCCGCAACACGGCGGTACCCGCGCTCATGGAGATGCCCCGTTTGTGCAGCGCCCAGCTGATGGTGGACCGCACCACCGGCCGCTGCATCGTCGTCACCGCGTTCGAGGACATGGATGCCCTGGCCACCAGCCGCTCGACCGCGGCGGCACTGCGGGCCAACGTCACCGCGGTGGCGCATCTCACCGTCCGCGGTGTGGAGGAATACAGCCTCGCGTTCAGCTCCGTACGCGAGGGCGACACCCGCAGCCTCATCGAGCGCAACATCGAACTGTGGAACGCGCGGGACCGCGACGGCTGGCTCGCGCTGGCCGACCTGCACCGGATGGAACTTGAGGCGCCTGGCGGACTGCGACTGCTCGGCCGGGATGCCGCCGAAGCAATCTGGGCCACGTGGAACGACGCCTTCCCCGATAACCGGCTCGAAGTAATTTCCATCCACGCGGACGACCGGGGGGGCGCCCAGGAGGGCCGATTCATCGGCACGCACAATGGGACGCTGCGCAGCCCAACGGGTGAAATCCTCGCCACCGGCCGGGCGGTGGACGCACGCTTCTGCGGCGTCTACGAATTCGACGAGGGCAAGATCACCAGTTACCACCTGTACTTCGACCAGGCCGACATGATGATTCAGCTCGGCGTGGCGCCGGAGGCCATGGGTAGCAGCGAGTGACTTGCCGGTTCTTCCCAGTCCCGCGCCTGCATTAACTGTCCCCGAGCACGATCAGCAGGGCGGCCCGCGATTCGAGGCGGCGACCGGAAAGGATCCGGGTCGGGAACGGGAAATGGCAGCCGGTCCGCGCCTCATCTGCGGGATCGATCGTGCCGTCAGCGAACACGGCGGCCTCGAGCCGGTCGTGGACGCCCTGCCCGATGCTCCGCCGCAACTCGACGACGGGACTGAAGAAGACCTGCTGTCGCCGGCGGCGCTGCCCTGGGGTGGCCGCGGACAGCGTGCGCAAAGCCGCGACCGACGGCACAACCGGGTGGCTCGCCAGCTCGGCACCCCCGCCCAGGCGACCGGGGTCGTGACCGAACAGGCGCGCATGACGCTCGAACGCACGCTCCTGGGCGGCAGACAGACACGGCTGCCCGAGCGCACGGGCGGCGACCCCCGCCTCAGGCATAACCGAGGAAACGCACAACCAGCGCGGTCACCGGGCCGCCGACGGCCGGCAACCCACGTGAGACATCCCGGCCCTTGACCTCATGGCGCCCCCCCAGGCGACAGGACATATCGACCGGGCCCAACCATAGGGGTCCATCGGCCGAAGGGCAACGGGCGCTCCGTGGCCCCAAGCTGAGACCCCAGCATCAACACCCGGGCCGCAATCATGGTCCGGGTGTTTTGCCTGGTCATCGGGGGTGGTCCGGGGCGGGGTCGAACCGCCGACCTTCCGCTTTCAGGATGAGGGACGCGAGGCTGGTGGGCGTAGTTGCTAACGGCAACCTGCCGGTGGTCTCATGTCGGAGATGAACGTGGCACGACGGCCTAAACGGTACGTCCGTCGGGCTACCGGTCTCTTCGCCATCGCGGTGGCAGGCATCGTCTTGGGCAGCGTCGCCAGCGTGCATCACATGAACGGCCTCAGCGGGTTGGCGGCGGGCGTGGTGGGCCTCGCGCTGGGGTTCGCCATCGGCATGCTTTCCCTGGCTTACGTGACTGGACACCGCATCCCGCGGCGGGCGCAGCAGCTGGCCGCGATGTCCCACGCCATGGACGCTGGGCAGCCGGTGTCCGGGAAGTTCGAGGCGGGGCTGCGCGATCTTGTGCCACCAAGAGGGGTACGGCCCACGCGCTGGAAACACGGCCGAGTGATGATCACACCTCAGTCGGTGGTCTGGATCGCCCGTATGACCGGCCGGACACGCGACCTCACTGGCGCTCAGTGCACCGGCAGCCGCCGGCCCGAGCGGGCCTTTACCGAAGCGTCGCTCAGCCTCCCCTTCGACTACAGGGGCGAGAACGTCCGCATTATCAAGCTGCATGCCGACGGGACCGATATCGAACTCGCCGCGCCTGCCCGACTGCTCGAGATCATCCGGTACAGCCTGGCCAGGACCGCACCGGGAGCACCGTAGCAATACCAACGGGCGATGTGATTTCTGAGGGTCGCACATTCGCAGGTCACAGGCCAGGTTGCCTGGTCAGAATGGGTGGTCAGGAGCGGGGTCGAACCGCGCCGACCTTCCGCTTTCAGGTGTAGCGGATACCCAGCTCAGGCTGGATATACGAGAGTACACGGCTATTCACGGGCGTCTCAGGGCGCTGACGGCTGCCCCCGTTGCCGTCATGGTTGCCGTCGAGATACTTACGATCCTTAAGGGTGGAGGTGATCGTTTGAGGTGCGACCAGACCAGTCCGGCCGGGTTCAGCTCGTGGGCATACGGCGGCAGCTGGACGACGGTCAGCCAGTCCCGGGCCGTGATCAGGTCCTTCATAGCGGCACTGACGTGGGTGTTCAGGTTGTCCCAGATGACCTCCAGCGGGCCGCCGAGCTGTTGATGCGCGGCGTCCAGGAGCCGGGCGTAATCGGTCTCGGTGAAGCCCTTGCGGCGGTCCTTGCTGTGCCCGCGGCTGCGGTGGACCCGGTAGATCAGCCGGGGCCGGCACCCGGGCTTGACGGCGATGAGCGCCGCCAGGGACACGCGCGAGTTGTGCCCGCCAGTCACCGCCACCACCGGAGTCTGCCCGCGCCGGCCCCAGGTGCGGCCCCTGGGCGGCCTTAACCCTGGCCCGACTCGTCCTCGAAGATCAGCCAGGCACCCAGGTCCGCCGCCGTTTTTTTACCACCGGCCACGTCTCCTCCCGCCACGCGGCGATCCGCGCCTCGTCCCGCTCAGCGGCCTGGCGGGCGGAAACCTGCACGCTCCACCCGATCCGGTGCAGCAGTCGGTCCGCCCCAGCCAGCGTGTAGCCCACCTTGAACCGGCCGCGGATCACCTCGGTGATCCGCGCCAGCGTCCAGCACTGATCCTCATCCCAGCCCGACGCGGCCGGGCCAGTCTCCAGCTCCCGCACCTGGGGACAGGTGAGCTTGCACTTGACCCGCCTGCGCCCTTGGACGCCAGCGCCGCCCGGCCGCCGGCCGCCAGCGCCCGCCGCCATCGGTTCGCCGACATCCGCGACACCCGGAAGCGCCGGGCCACCTCCCGGTCACTGGCCCCGGCCCCGATCAGCTCCGCAGCCGCTAACCGCACCTGCTCACGGCGGGCCCGCTCCTCAGCGTCCAGCCCGCCACCATCGGGATACCTCATGCCACCGAGATACCCAGGATGTGCCGTCAGCCGAACTCGTAACCCCCGCCGTTAAAGATCGTCAGCCGAAGTTGAGGGGCGCCATCGCGGCACGGCCTCGGTGACTGGCACACCAGCCTGCCGGAACGTACCAGCTGGAGGAGCTGTAGCGGGTAAAAGCCACCGGCCCAGACCGCCGAAGCGGTCCGGGCCGGTGTGGTACTTATACGAGGGTCAGAGGCCGCCGGTACGGGCGAGCGCGGGAACGAACTTCGCCGCGTCGATCGTGCCCCAGCCGCTAGCCAGGTCGTACCCGGGCGTCGCGTCGTAACCGGTCACACCGCCGAAGGTGTTGTTCCCGGAGGTGACGTCGACGATTCCGGTGCCGGGCACGCCGACGTGGTTCAGTGCGCCCAGCGTGTACAGCGCCGGATTGATGAGCCCGAGCCGGTGGTGGGCGTACTGGTCAGCAAGGGCCACGACGCCGGAGAAGATCGGCGAAGCCTCGCTGGTGCCGCCGAAGATGTACCAGCCCGGGTCACTGACGCCCGGGCTTTCGATGCCCGCGAAGGACATGTACACCCAGGCGCCGCCGTTGACGGCTGCGGACATCGAGATGTCGGGCAGGCCCCGCTTACTGCCGACGACCTTGGTCACGCCGATCTGATAGAGCGGGCGCGGGAAGATGGCCGATACGCCGCCGCTACCGGCGCCGTAGCCGTCGTTCCACACCACGTCGGGCGAGAGCCGCTTACCGGCTTGGTCCAGGTTGAGCTGTGTGCCGCCGACCGCGGTGACCAAGGGGTCAGAGGCCGGCCACCCGACCGCCCGGTACGGGTAGAGGGTGGTGCCGTCCAATTCGTAGTTGGTCGCCCCAGTGTCACCCGAGGAAGCGAGCACGGTCACGTGGTGCGCCAACGCGTCCTTGAACGCGTACCGCAGATCGAGCAGGCTGGAGTAGTTGCCGCCGCTGAAGCCGGGGAAGGTGTTCTCAGTGGCGCCGAAGCTCTGCGTAATGACGTCGCCAACCCCCTGATTAATGAGCGACTGCTCGGCGCTCATCATCTCGGGCAAGCCGGTCACGCCCTCGGTCTCGGCAACCGGGGTCTCGGCCAGCACAATCTTCGCGCCGGGGGCGATGGAGTGTGCGTACTCCACGTCGAGGGTCGTTTCCTCGGCCCAGCCGACCATGGTGGAGTTGGTCGGGTCGAACGGCGGGATGTTGCCGAACTTGTCGATCACCAGGGTGGGGTCGGGGAAGCCGAACTGCTGGTCGAAGACGTGCAAGTCATTCCTGATGGTCGGCGAGCCGAACGAGTCCACAATCACGATGGTCTTGCCCGCGCCCGTGATGCCCTTGGCGTACAGCGGGTTCAGATCATAGGCGACCCGGTACTGCACGGGCGTGTAGCAGTTGATCCCGAAGTCGGCCTGGCACTGCGCGATCGTGAGCGGAGCTGGCAGCTGCTTGGTCTTGAGGACCGGGCCGCCGAGGTCGGGGATCGCCCGCACAGAGGGCTTGTGCGCCGCGGCGGTGACCGCCGAGACGCCGGCGGCGGCGGGTGTGGCTAGCGACAGCGCGGCCAGGCCACCGACGGCAGCGAGCGGAACTACGGCCCGGGCGGAAACCCGCCTGAACGCGGACCTGCCGCGCGACGACGCGCGGCAGGCGGACGATACGGCGCTGCGCGCCGGCTTTCGAATGTGCACAGATATCCTCCATCGACGACGCCGGTACCCATGGCCGAGGTAGCGGCCAAGTACATAGCTGAGGTGCGTGACCGGCGGGTTCGCGGGTGATCGACGTCACGCACGTCAAACTGTTATCCCACAGGTAAACACCTAAGTCGATGGATAGGGCGATAAGTGTGTTGGATAATGTCGCACGAGAGGCCCGCGCTTATAACTGGCGGCGGCCGCCGATGGCGGGTATTCGTGAGCCTCGACGCCCCAGACCCACGCTCCCGGCAGCTGCGGTTGCGCCCCAAGAACCGCGTACCGGCCTCAAGCGCTGTATCAAGCTGGCCGACCGCCGCCCTACGGTGCCGGGACCGTGGTGGTGCTGGCCGACAGCGGAACCGGGATCGGCTGCATGACAGGGCCCTGCCCGTTTGAGCCCGGCTGCCCAGGCGCTATGTCGGCCACCATGATTTCGGCGGTCGCGGCGTTTAGGCCGGCGAACGTGCCGGTCATCTAGAACGTGTACGGCTTCGTTTCCGGGACGCACGACTGGAATGTCGCCGCCGCCTTATAAGGCACGGTGTTAGGCGCGCCTCTTCGTCCCCACCAATCAGGGTTTGTCACGCGCTCGTCCTCTACGGGGCTCATGGCCTTGGAGGCGGTGGGTGGCGACGCCACTACAGCTGAGCACCTACAACTGCCCGGCGGCCAGCGCAACCGTACGAAGGGCGCTGATCTATAGCGTCCACACTTCGACTGGCGCGCCGCTGCTGAGCCGACGGTTTTACAGACCATGACTACTCCCGTTCAAAGCAGCTCATCTGGCCTGCGGAGACGCCCATTAGCCCAGCGATGGCACACCAGTGCATCCCACACATATCCCGCACGGTCTGGTCTAGCGCTGTGTTAGACACCTGCGCCGGGATCAGTCGCCCAACTTGTCCAGGCGTTACGCCTGTGCTGGATCTCGCCCAGGCCCAGTCCAACGTGGCCGCTCTCAGGAGTCCGTGGACGTTCCCCGGCATGCTCATTGCGCCAGGCGTCATAGTGCTTCTTGAGGATCTCCCGTGCCTCGCCTGCGGACACGATGTAGTACTCGGGCTTGCGAGCGGTGTAGTCCACATAGACCACAGCCACAGCCCCGGCAGGCACCTCACGCTGATAGTCCTTAATGGACCACTCTCCGCTTCGGCGTGAGCGAACCACAATCTGGTCGCCAAGGATCATCAATACGACCTCCGGGTGCCCGGCCTTGTGGGCAGCGGTCATGGCGTCGAACTTTGCGATCTTGTTCTTTTCGATCCCCGTCAGTTCCATGACGCTCCTGTTCCAGGCTCAAGCGCTGACATGCAGCCCTCCCCGGTGCTGACGCCGAGGCCACCGGGGTCCCCCGTGTGGCCCTCCGGTTGCTGCCATCCTGCACCCGGGCGATCGGATATCGCCATACAGCCAGTCGTGGTCGGCCGGTCAAGTGCAATGCGGCCAGACCTGCACCGGAGCTTTATCCCGTTCCCTCATAGGTGTCGAATCCTTGCGAGTGGTCGCCGCGTCTACGGTCGGCGTAACCCATCGCGTGCGATGGCCCCGGAGGGCCGCCCTAGAGGCGGTGGCCGTGGCGTAGACAATCGGAAGCGGAAGACGGATTCGAGCAGTGCCAGGACGCTGCCCTGTATGACCACCTTGATCAGCGCGCCTCCGGTGGCGCCTCGGCGAGCGCCGCTGAGGACGGCGGCGACGATGAGGGCCACTGACTTGGGCATGCATTGGGCACAACCAGCCGTCGTCAGTCGTGAACGGCCGTCGTTGGCCGGGGAGAAAAGATGGCCTCTCATCGCGTTGCGCAGGTGAGAGGCCGTCCTTGCAAATGGATGATGGTGGTCAGGGGCGGGGTCGAACCGCCGACCTTCCGCTTTTCAGGGGTTCCATCGCCCCTTGGGCCAAGATCTCGTAGGCATCGCGCCAGCCCAGTTCACCGACATAGTTGCTGGTCAATGGGCCTACACCGTCATCATAGCGACCGTGCCGCCGTGTGCCGGGTAGTCCCGTTTCGTCCGTGGGCTTCCGGTGGTGAGCCCTCCGGAAGCAAGGACTTGTGGGGCTTCTGTGGGGTCCGGGGAAGCACGGACGGGCACGGCGATTGCGCCGGGTGCGGAGAGCTGAGGCAGTCATCCCGCAACCCAGCAGCCATCAACTCGGCCCAGAAGTCACCACGCAAAGCGAACAAGCGTCGAGCGCCCGTGCTGCTCGTGAGCGCAGAGGAACTACCCTTTGTGAGCAGTCAGTGGCGACCCGGCGGTGGCTCGCTGGTGGCCTGCGGCGGCAGGCTACGATTGAGGGAGTCTTTTCGGGAGGAGTCGGCGGCGATGACCCGGGCTGTGCACGTCCCTTACACCGTCGAGCAGGACGAAGACGGCATCTGGTGCGCTCACGCGCAGTTGCGTCCGGGCGTGGGGGCTAACGGCGAAGGCGATACCGCCGAGGCTGCGGTCGCGGACTTGCGCGAGGCACTCGAAGGCCTGGTCGCTGAGTTTGGCGCCCCGGACGAGCTGACCCTGACGGTTGACGTGGCCTGATGCCGCCAGTGCCGTCCGTGCGCGGCGAACGGGTCGTCCGCGCGTTAGAAAAAGCTGGGTTCAAAGTGGCCCGGGTTGCCGGCAGCCACCACATCATGCGTCATCCCGACGGGCGCGGGACCACCGTCCCGGTACATCAAGGTCGCGATGTGGCCAAGGGAACGCTGCGCGGAATTCTTTCGGACACCGGCCTGACCGTCGAGGAACTGCAACGTCTGCTGTAACACGCAGAAGGCTCGGCCTGACGTCCGGCCCGCGGCAGATGAGGGCACCGCACGATCCTGGGCTGGCTATCTTTAACGGAGTTAGATTGGCAGTGCCGGGCCGGCGGGTCGGGTGACCTCCAGATTCAGCTACGCTTTTCAGTGAGGCGATGGAATTGCACTGAGAACACCTCGAAAGCCTCGGGGCCAACATGGGGATTGCCAGCAAAAGGATACTGCATATCCTTGAGAATGCGCGCGGAGCCGCCATTCGGCGCGTCAGTCACAGTTCACTTGGTGACCGTGGTTCGTGACGCCGAACTGGGATTTCTGCGCGGCATGCAACTGGCAGGGCGTAGTGACCGTGCAAGCTGCGGCGGACAATGCCATACATCGTCTTCGTCAATAATGCCCCTCGGCATGCGCGATATCCTCGACAATTCGCGCAAGCGGTGCGCGCGGCCTGAGGCGTGCTTGCGGGCCTGAGCCCGGAGTGCGAGAGACCGAGCCCGTCGGGTTCGGACGGGACGCAGACGGGGACTGAGCGAGGCGCGAACATGCGCCCTTCTTGGTCAGCGGACGGAGGCTGAGCCCACTCGATCGTGGTCGGTCTTCGTGACATCGATTCCCGCCCGGCGCAGGGACGCCTCCACTCGGTTAAGCGAGAGCACCTCCTCGGGGTACCAAGCGCCCGGTTGCGCGGAGACGCGACCGTCCCGGCCGAGGAGTGCCCCGGCGAACACGATGCCGCTTGAAGCTGCCATCCGGAAGTCGCCTTGACCGACCACGAGCCTGTGATCCAGGCGCCGCCCTTCGCGCAGTACTGCGACCGAGTGCGCCACTGGTTCACGGCTGGCCTCCTCCACGGCTGTACGCCGGCCCGGCCCCAGCGCCGCCCGGGGCAGCTTCGAGATCAGCCGGACAGCGTTCAGCGTGCGCATCATCGCGCCGAGGGAGCGTTCGGCCAGGCAGATGTATGGGCTGACGGTGAGCCCGTCGGCCATCGGCCCGAGCCAGCCTCCGTCCGGCTCGGCGAAGCCCAGCACCCGGCGCGAGCCGAACGGCTCCGGCAGCGCCACCTGCTTGACCCGGTGATGACCCTGCCCGGTGAAACCGCGATGGGCGAAGTCGGCGGAGGCAGCACCTCCGGTGCCCTTAGCGGTCACCGTGAACACGAGCTCGGCCTCGTCGGCGCCTGGATTCTCCTCCAGAAGCTGGGCAGCCAGCAGGTTCGTGACTCCCGGCGCGATGCCGGCATTCATCACGACGGCGCCTTTCGCCTGCGTTGCCTCGCGACGCAGGGACCGCAGTGCCGTTGCGGGTCCGGCCGACAGGTTCAGCAGCACGCGCCCACGCTTCAGGACGTGTCGTTCGGCGGCGAGCGTCGGGTCCGGGACCGTCGTGATGACCAGGTCCACTCCGTCGAGAGCGGGCACCAGGGTCGCGGGATCCGTTAGGTCGACGTAGTGGAAGTCCGGCGGCGGGATAGGGTCGCGGCTGGACTGGCGGACCGCCCAGCCGTGCCGTCGAAAGGCACCGGCCACGAGCGCACCAAGGGCTCCGTGCGCGCCGATGACGAGCACAAGAGGACGGGTGCCGGGGACGTTGTTCGAGATGGACATTGGATTGCTCATTGCTCCTCTGGTTGGGCGGTCGGGTGTTGGGCACGATGGTGGCGTCGAGCACGACCATCAGCTGCGCCGTCGCGATGACGGCCAGGGCCTTGCGTGCCTCCTTCGGGTGCTGGCTAGCCGCTCGGGTGCCTGATCGGCTGGCCGCCCGGTCCTGCGTGCCGTGCAGGCGGTCTGAGCGTGGACGGCTAGGGCGTGTCCTGTAAGTCATCGGAGCCAGAGGATGATGGCGGCGATGGTGAGCTCGGCTTGGTAGTAGGCGACGCGCTTGGCGTAGCGGGTGGCCAGGTCGCGGAACTGCTTGAGCCGGCTGAAGCACCGCTCGACGACGTTGCGCTGCTTGTAGAGCTCGGTGTCGAAGGCGGGCGGGCGGCCGCCGCGAGAGCCCTGGGCTTTGCGGCGGGCGATCTGGTCAGAGCGCTCGGGGCTGACGAGCCGGATCCGCCGTTTGCGCAGTGCTGCCCGGGTGGAGGGATGGGAGTACGCCTTGTCCGCCAGCACCGCTCCGGCCGGGACCGGGGACGGCCGGGGCCGGGCCGGGCGACGCGGATGCCATCGAGCAGGGGCAGGAGCTGCGGGTTGTCACCGTCCTGGCCGGGCGTCATGAGGACCCGCATGGGCAGCCCGCGCCCATCGACCGCCAGATGAGCTTTGGTGCTCAGCCCGCCCCGGGACCGGCCGATCCCCTCCCCTTCGACGGCGAGGGCCTCGACGGCGGGGCTGCAGCCCTCTTTTTCCGGGCACCAGCTGCGTGCTGGTGAGCCCGGATGACGGTGGAGTCCACGCTGATGATCCACTCAACCTGGCCGACCGAGTCGTCCTTGACGATGACCTCGTCCAGGATCCGCTGCCAGGTGCCGTCTGCGGTCCACAGCCGCAGCCGCTCATGGGCTGTTTTCCACGGACCGTACCGTTCGGGCAGGTCACGCCATGGGGCTCCGGTGCGCAGCTTCCACAAGATCGCGTTGATCACCTGCCGGTGATCCCGCCACCGCCGGCCCCGCCCCGATACCGGCAGCAGCGGCTCAATCTGTGCCCATGCCCGATCCGTCAGCTCACCACGACCCACCACGGCACAGAACTAGCAGAAACCCAGATCAACCACTTACAGGACACGCCCTAGGCGGCGAGCTGGCGCGCCCAGCGCATCCGCTCGGCCGCCACATCCGGGTGATCCCCGAATTCCTGCGCCATCTTTTCGGCGCAGCCGCGCGTGCCGAGCCGCTGCATGGCGAAGCTGATTGCGCTGGGCGATCATGTCGGCAGCGGGAGTGTCGGATGGCTGCAGCGTGGAGGCGAACACTGCCTCGGACCGCGCCTCGCGGGCGGTCGGCTGCGCCAGCCATAGACGTGCGCTGGTATCCATGTCGCATTTCTCCTTTTTCATGGTTCGTGGCCGGGGGGACGGAACCGGTTGGGGGACCGGACCGATCACCTCAACCCAGCTCCGGACGGGGTTTGGTGCAACTTGGCTTCCTTCGTGTCAATTTGCGGATGGCGCATCCGGGAGTCAGTGCGGCGGCGCTGGAGGCAAGGCGGCCACGGCGACCGCCGTCAGCAGTGCACAGGCCGTGATGATGCTGTCCCAGCGGGACTGCAGGCCCCAGCACACCGCTGATGCCCGCGCGCCGGACGCTGGCCACCCAGTCGAGCTAGCCGCCGACGATCTGTCCGGACGGGCGCATGACGTACCAGTAGCCGCCGTCGTCGTACTTACCCTGCCCGGCGGCGTGTCCAGGGGTCGGCGTCACCGAGATAGGTGTACAACGGCCAGCCGTGATAGGTGACGACGCGCGCGCCGCCATGCGCGGGCATCGTGCCCAGCAGATCTGCGCGCACTCCGTCCCCGGCGGCGACGGAGCCGCCGGCGGGCACGACCACCGGAGGCCAGCCGTCGGCGCAGTCGCCGGTGCAGCTGACCCGGCTGGCCCGGTCGGGCGGAAACACGTACAGCACGTACCCCTTGTTGGTGACCAGCACCGTCCCCAGCCCACTGACTGTGCCGGTGCTGACGGTGACCCGCCCATCCTGCGCGGTGTAACGCACCACTGACACGTAGCGGACGTAGCCGTAGGCCACGATCCCAGCCAGGCCGAGGACCACCACCGCGAGGCCGAGAAGAACCTTATTCCGTCGGCGAAGGGTCCTGGGCTTCTGGATACGGATGCGTTTCATCTGTCATCTCCTTGGCCAGTCGCCATGTCCGGGCCGGTAACAAGTAGCCCTGGCCCTGTTCGGGGACTGGTTCTTCAAGGGACGGTATGAGCCGGCGCCGCGGTGGGACGTCACCCGAAGGTCCGCATGCGGTGGAATCTTCCGCGGCCGGCCCCGGGGCACGACAGTGCGGCCGGGCAGGTCCCCGGGCAGGACGGTGCCGCCCGGATCGGGCAGCGGGTGCCGGTTAGGGAATCAGGCCAAGCTGGCGGGCCCGGGTGACCGCCTCGGTGCGGTTGGCCGCGCCGAGCTTGCTCAGCAGGTGACTGACGTGCTTTTTCACCGTGTCGAGGCTGACCACCAGCTGCTCGGCGATGCGCGGGTTCGGCGCGCCCGCGGCCAGCAGCGCCAGCACCTCCATCTCGCGGGCGGTCAACTGGTCGACCAGGCCCGGCACCACCGCGGCCACGCCGCGCCCGGCGCCCGGCGCGGCGGGTTTTTCGCTAAACGCCCCCAGCACCCGGGCCAGCCAGCCGAGCGGGACGCCGCGGGCTGCGCCCTGCTCGGCCCGCTGGGCCGCGACCAGCCGGCCCAGCAGCGCGGCCATCGGCGGCCCCTCGTCGGCGAACACCCGGACATAACTCTGCGGGCAGGCCAGGGTGAGCGCCCCGGCCAGGGCGTCCACCGCGGCGGTCTCCTGGCCGGCGGCCGCAAGCGCGAGCGCCTGCAGCGCCTGGATCTCGATGACGCTGCCCGCCCGGTCTTGGCCTGACGGCCGCCGGTTCCTGATCCGTGACCGCGGGTCGAACTTCACCGGGTCCTTCGACGCCGTCTTCCAGGCCGCCGGCACCACGATGCTGCGCACCCGCGGTGCAGGCGCCGCGGATGAACGCGATCTGCGAGCGCCTCATCGACACGCTGCGCCGGGAACTCCTGGACAGGATCCTGATCTTGAACCGGGCGCACCTGCGCGCGGTCCTGGCCGAGTACCGGGAGCACTACAACACCGCCCGGCCCCACCAGGGCATCCCGGACGGTGGCCCGTGTCCCCGCGTCACCGCAGCGGACCCCGGCACGTGGCAGATCCACCAAAACCGGTACTGAGCGGCCTGATCAACGAACACGAGCGAGCCGCCTGAGCACCGGAAAGACCCAGGTCAAAGCCAGAATGCTATTTTCGAGCGGCACAGGATCCGCGGTGCCATCACATGTCGTCCCCCCGACAGCCGACCGGGCGCCAGCCAGGGCCGGCGGTGGTGGCGGACCCGCAGCGCTAAGCCCTGACGCTTGATTTACTGCCCCTTGACCCGTCTTAGCCATAGAAGCCTGAGACAGCCCGGTTTGTCTAGTGCGGGGCGCCGCCATCACTGGGGCCGGGGGAGTAACCGCTGGCCCTCGCCGGTGAAGGTTGCCGCCCGGATCGGCGGACCGCTGGCCACAGCTAGCCGACGGCCAGCCCGAACGGGGCGTCCTGGCCGGAGACGATCGTATGCGCGCCGCCGCCGTTGAGGTTCGCCTGGCCGATCGTGCCGTCCGGGTCGTCGGCCCAGTACAGGTGGCCGCTGTCGACCGCCACCCCGACAGCGCCGCCCAAGTCGCCGACGATGACATGCACGCCGGAGCCGTCCAGGCCGGCCGCCCGGACCGTGCCACCACTGCCCTCATTGGTGGCCCAGTACAGGGTGGTGGCGCTGACCGCTACTCCGTTGGGAGCGTCCTGGTCGGTGACGATGGCGTGCGCCCCGGAGCCGTCGAGGCCGGACTGCCAGATCGCGCCGTCCCCAAGCGAGAAGTCGGTGCTGTTGGCCCAGTACAGGTGGCTGGCGTCGCCGGCGATCCCGCCCATGAGGTCCTGGCCGGTGACGATGGCGTGCGCCCCGGAGCCGTCCAGGCCGGACTCCCAGACCGAGCCGCCGCTGAGGCTGTTGGCTGTCCAGTACAGGTGGCCGCCGTCGATCGTGACCCAGAGCGGGGCATCGGCCTGGTTGCGGACGATGGCATGCGCGCTGCTGCCGTCCAGGTTCGCCTCCACAATCGTGTTGCTGCCGGTTGCCCAGTACAGGTGGCCGACACCAACGGCCACCCCGGCCGGCGCGGTCTGCCCGCCGGCGATGGCGTGCGCCCCGCTCCCGTCCAGCCCGGCCTCATTGAGCGTGCCGATCGGGGGCTCCTTGTCGGTGGCGTTGTTGGCCCAGTAGAGCTGGATGGGCGCGACCACCCCGGTGCCGGTGAGCGGGTCGCTGGCGGTGGCGGTGGCGGTGGCCACGGTCAGCGTGGCGGCGACGGCGCCCGTGCTGGCGGGGGTGAACTGCACGGTGACCGTGCAGGTCTTGCCGGGTGCCAGGCTGGTGCCGATGCAGGTGTCGCCGGTGACGCTGAACGCGGCCGCGCCGGTCAGCGTGGCCGTCAGCGGGCCCTCGGCCACCGCGCCGGAGTTGGCCAGCGTGAAGCTCTGCGCCAGATTCTCCCCGATGTCGGCCTGCCCGTAGCCGAACGGGGCGGGGGTGAACGCCAGCACCGGCGCGGTGACCGCCACCATCCGCGGGCTGCTCTGGCCGGTGACCAAGGCGTGCGGGTTACTGCCGTCCAGGCCGGCCGCGTTGACCGTGCCGCCGAGGCCGCTGGTCCAGTAGAGGTGGCTGCTGTCGGCGGCCACCCCTGTCGGATTGTCCTGCCCGGTGACGAGGGCGTGTGGGTTACTGCCGTCCAGGCCGGCCGCGTTGACTGTGCCGCTGGTCTCGTCGGCCCAGTAGAGGTGGCTGCCCGCGACCGCCAGCCCGCCCAGGCCCTGCTGCCCGGTGACGATGGCCTGCGGGCTGCCGCCGTCCAGGCCAGCTTCCCAGATGGAGCTGTCGCCGGTGCTAGCCCAGTAGAGGTGGCTGCCGTTCACCGCGACCCCGAACGGGCTGTTCTGCCCGGTCACGATGCGGTGCGGGCTGCCGCCGTCCAGGCCGGCTTCCCAGATGTCGCCGTCGTCGTTGCTGGCCCAGTAGAGGTGGCTGCCGCTCACCGCCACCCCGGTCGGGAGATCTTGCCCGGTGACGAGGGCGCGCGGGTCGCCGCCGTCCAGGCCGGCCGCCCAGATCGAGCCGCTGCCCGGCGCGCCGCTGCCGTCGTTGGCCCAGTAAAGGTGGTTGGCGCCTGCCGCCACCCCGAACGGATCGTCCTGGCCGGTGACGATCGCCTGCGGGCCGCTGCCATCCGGTGCTGCCGTCCAGACCGCGCCGACTCCGGCCGATCCGTCACCGGCGGCGGTCCAGTAGACGTGCGGGACCGCGCCGGTGCCGGTGAGCGTGGCGGTACCTGTGGCGGCGGGGGAGGTGCTGGCCGCGGTCAGCGTGGCGGTGACAGTGCTGGTGCTGGCAGGCGTGAACTGCACCGTGACCGTGCAGGTCCCGTCGGGGGCCAGGCTGGCGCCGGTGCACGCGTCCCCGGTGCTGCTGAACGCGGTCGCGCCGGTCAGCGCCACCGTCAGCGGGCCGGTGGCCGTCCCGCCCGTGTTGGCCAGCGTGAAGGTCTGCGAGGCGGTCTGCCCGACGCTGGTCTGCCCGTAGCTGAACGGGGCGGGGGTGAACACCAGGTCCGGCGGTGCCGGGGTGACCGCCATCAGCGTCGGTCCGTTCTGCCCGGTGACCAGGGCATGCGCTCCGGTGCCGGCGAGGCTGGCCGCGTTGACCGTGCCGCCCACCGCGCTGGTCCAGTAGACCTGGCTGGTGTCGACGGCCACCCCGGTCGCGCCGCGCGGGCTGGTGAGGAGGGTGCGCGGGTTGCTGCCGTTCAGGCCGGCTACGTTGACCGGGCCCCGGCTGGTCGCCCAGTACAGGCGGCTGGCGTCCACCGCCACCCCGTTCGGGCCCTTCTGCCCGGTGACGATGGCCTGCGGGCTGCTGCCGTCGAGCCCGGCTTCCCAGATGGCGCCGCCGCCGGTACTGGCCCAGTAGAGGTGGCTGCCGTTCACCGCCATCCCCTCCGGGGCGTTCTGCCCGGTGACGATGGTGTGCGCGCCGCTGCCGTCGAGCCCGGCTTCCCAGATGGCGTCGTCGTCGGTGCTGGCCCAGTACAGGTGGCTGCCGTTCACGGCCACCCCGGTGGGGAAGTTCTGCCCGGTGACGATGGCGTGCGGGCTGCTGCCGTCCAGGCCGGCTTCCCAGACCGAGCCGTCTCCGGGCGTGCCGCCGCCGGTGCTGGTCCAGTAGAGGTGGCTCGCGTCAATGGCCACCCCGAAGGGGTTGTTCTGCCCGGTGACGATCGCCTGGGCGCCGCTGCCGTCCAGGCCGGACTCCCGGATCGAGCCGCCCGTGGCCGAGCCGTCACCGTCGGTTGCCCAGTACAGGTGCCGGGGGGCCGCGCCCAGCCCTTCCCTGCCGGTGAGCGTGTCGGTGGCGGTAACGTCGCCCTTTTGGGCGGTGGCGGTCAGGGTGGCGGTGACGGTGCCGGTCCGAGCGGGGGCAAACCGCACGGTGACCGTGCAGGACTTGCGCGGGGCGAGGCTGTGCTTGCAGGTGTTGGCGGTGATGGTGAACGCGGCCGGGCCGGCCAGCGCCACGGTCAGCTTGCCGGTGGCCCGCCCGCCGGTGTTGGCCAGCGTGAAGGCCCTCGACGCCGCCTGCCCGGCGGCGACCTGGCCGTAGTGGTAGGGGGAGGGGCTGAACGCCAGCGCCGCCGGGGCCGGCCTGGCCGCCGCCGGCGCCGCCCCGGCCAGCATGGCCGCGGCGGCCAGCGTGCCAGCCGCCCCGGCCGCGGCCACCCGCCGCCACGCCCGGGGTGCCCGCCAAGCCTTGGGCATCCGCCCGGACGCACCAGATCCGCTGTAATGTCCCATCTCGTCTCCCCAACAGCCGGTCCGGCCGTTAGCTCAATGTTCGCGGTATGCAGCGGGCTCCCGGGACACTTCGAAGCCCCGCAGGCCGGCGTGGTTTTACCGCCCATTGGGCCGCCCTAGCCATCAGAACCCGTGGGCGCCAGATTTGTCCAGGGTCGGGTGCGGGGGAAGAACCTGTCGGTGAAGTCGTTGGTGAAGGTGCCGCCCGGGTCGAGGGACGGCCAGCGCGGCGAAGTCGCGCCAGCGGGGATAGGCCGCGCGCACCACATCCGGCGGCAGGCTGAACAGCTTGCCCCAGTGCGGGCGCGGCTGCCACGGGGCGAGCGCTTCCTCGACCGCGGCGAGCACGGACATGACCGGCCGGTGTCGCGGACCCAGGTGAAGTGGATGGCCACGCTGTCCCTGCGGTAGCTGGGGCTCATCCAAAGGCCGTCCGCGGCGACGGTGCGGATCTCGGAGATCTGCAGTCAGGGTGGGGGATCCACAAGCTGTCGTCTGCCTGCATGATTCAGCGTGTCGCCCAGACCCGAAGCTGTCTCACATTCTAAGATAGAGCGCTTGCGCCCCGAACAAGGCAGGCTAGGCAGATCGTGAGCGTCAATGACGATGTGGTGCAGTCGGACAGCCATGCCACCAGTCTGCTCAGCCCTGCGGACAGGCCGCCCAGACTTCATGACCGAGCACGTCGGCCACAGCGGCCATGCACTTGGCGAAGCACCCGATGCCGTGGCGTCCTTGGCCTGAGGGAGCTGCCGCCCGCTGAAGCCCGCGGGCGGAGTCCGCGAGGCGCGGCTGCACGATGCACGTCATGCAGCCGCAACGACCCTGCTGCTCCTGGGCGTCCCGGAGCGAGCCGTGATGGATGTCATGGGCTGGTCGAACAGCGCGATGGTCAAGCGGTACTCACACGTCACCGCGCGGCTCCGCCGGGACATCGCGGACCGCCTGAACGCGTTCTTCTGGACGGCAAACCAGACTAGGAATGAGACTGAGCCGTCATAAGCGGCATCCTGGGTGACACCGCCCTCAGGCGTTGTCCCTGGTCAAAGCTGGTGGTCAGGGGCGGGGTCGAACCGCCGACCTTCCGCTTTCAGAGAACCGAGCACCTATAGCCTGAACAGGAACGATGCGACGCCACGCTCCAACCTGGGCACGTATCGGGCACGATCAAGTGCTCAGAGCAGGATTCTGCGGTCTCGTCCGTCGCCCCTCATCACCTGCCTGAACACACGCTGCGTGCGTTCCGACCATCCCAGGAGATCTTCCGCTACAGTCCCGCAACGGGAGCGCGGCGCGAGGACCGGAAGCGGCGCGGCAGCAGGTTGAACTAAATGACAGGCTACATCTCACGTGCCAAGATGGTGAAGTGAGCGACGACGCGGGGATTGCAATCGCTGTGTCTATCGTCAGCCTGGCCGTTTCGGGTGCTAGCTTTGTGCGCTCCGGACGCTGGCGAGCGCAGGAGCGTCGCGAGACAGCTCCGCGGCTGGAGGTCTTGGTCAGGCCTGGGTATGCCGCCCGGCAGGATAAAAGCCTTGTCTTGATAGACGTGAATGTGATTGTTCAGAACATGTCTACTACCGACGTAACGGTCACTGAGCTAGGAATAGAGCCCGTTGAACCCGCCGGAGCACTAACGATTCTCGGTAACTATCATAATTCGTTCGCAAAGACAGTCGGTGGCGGTAGCCCTTTCTACTACACTATCCGGCCTGATATTTTTGCTGAGCTACTTCGCAGTTCACCAGACCTACCCAGCGAACAGAAGTTCTTGGTCTACGCACAGAGTGGCCATGGTTCGGCAGAGAAATATTGGAAATCTGAGCCTTTTCCAATAGCAGAATCCGAATTGCCTTGAGCGTTTGGGGGGTCGACCGCCCGGCGCGCCGCGTCTCGTGGCCTGTTGTTGGTTACCCTTCGGTCTCTGAGAGATGCGAGAGCCAGCGCTCCGCAAGCGTCTGCGCCCGCTTCTCGCAGTTCACGTCCAGACCTCATTCCCAGCGCGCCGAAAGTGCGTCCTTGAAGCTTCGTACAGAAACTTTGTCACGGGCGGACAGGGCGAGCGATTCACTACAGCGAACGATCATCTGTGCTCTGAACAGGCCCAAAGCGGCACCGGGACACCGATAGGGGCGCGCATCGGGCATGCTCGGCCCCGGAAGCTAGCCTGAACTTCTCCCTACCAGGGGACACAGCTACGACGCTCTGATCAGGCAGGAAACCACACGGTGGGCTGACCTGGGCACGTATCGGGCACAATGAAGGGCTCAGAGCCAACCTGACGGCTTCTGGCTGCCCCCTCATCATCTTCGCGTCGACGCCGCAAGGCGCAACTGCAGACGTTTCAGCCACGCCACGCGAGCGCCCTCTTCGTCCCGAAACCAACACGCGACACCCACCTGTTACGGCCCTCGGTCGGTCAGCGGACACCTTGGCCGGGATTAAGCAGGACCGGCGGCACAGTGAGATGACATCCCCAGTTCGCTGTGCGGTCAGCGAGGCAGTCCCGGCTCGAAGTGGCTGTACGTTGTGGTGACGCTAACCGGCCCGATGGGCCTCGATCACATCGACTCGATGCGGTTCATCATTCGTGAGCAGGCGAGACGCCGGATGGCGACCCGCCCCGGCACATATTAGGCACGATCAAGCATTTACAGCCCTCTGACGAGGCCGTCGCCACGCCTATATCCATCCATCCGATAGCGCCAACGCCCCGAACGTGCCGCTATAACCTTCTCCGGAACCATGTAATGGGCCGACAGACTGCGGTACAGCACGCTGGCGCGGGACCTGTCGTCGTAGCGGACCTTGAGCAGCGGCGGAGGTGAGGCGAGTACCTAAGATATGGTGCTGCCTACAGCTACCGGGCCCGACCGGGAGAAGATATGACTGATATTCAAGAAAGATTTTTCCTACTCATTGGTACGGCTTGGCTCAGGGATCCAGCGACCGACAAACTTCGGGTGTCTGGCATCCCATACAGATGGAAGAGGCTTGATTCAAGCCCGGAAAACTGGAAATCCATTCTTTTGTTGCTTCATAATCCTTCAATAATGGGTGTCATCGGTAGGCTGAGCGGTCATGTTTACAGCCTTATTGCCTCACCTGCTTACCAGGAGGTCGCTGAACCATTTTTCCATGCTCTAGGGAATGTAGCGCATGTGATGTTTGTGCATGAGGCTCTTCTTAAAGGAGAGGCCCCCGAGTCACTGGACGACTATGAAGAAGGTTCAGGTTCAATTTGCCGCCCAGCTGCGCGGCAGCGGCCTGTTCACCCAGGTCGCGGGCCCGCTCAATCCGGCGGGCGCGACGCTGACCCCGGCGCAGTACGCAAGGCTGCACGCTGTGCTCGGCCCGGCCACTACCGCGCCCGCGGCCCCGCCGGCGGGCTCGAAGCTGCCCGCCGGGGCGTACCTGGTATACCGGGCGACGGCCAACTACGTGAGCCCGGACGGGCGGACCGGGCCGTACCAGACCGGCCTCGCGGCCTCCCGCGGCAGCACGACGGTGATGGACCCCGGGCAGCACGGCGGCCATGCACGCGGTCCCGTCGCTGCGGGCCGAGACCCAGCGGGTCGCCGCCTCGGCGGGCGCCGCCGACAGCGCCGTCGGCGGCGAGGCGCCCGCGCTGTACGACATCAGCAGCATCTCCAACTCCGACCTCAAGCACATCATCCCGGTGGTGACCATCGTGATCGCGCTGTTGCTGGCGCTGGTGCTGCGCAGCCTGATCGCGCCGCTGTACCTGAGTGTCGGTCGGCTCTCGTACCTGGCGGCGCTGGGCCTCGCGGCGCTCGTGTTCATCAAGATCGGCGCCAGTCGGCGGACTGGTGTTCTTCCTGCCGTTCCTGATGTTCATGTTCCTGCCGGCCCTCGGCGAGGATTACAACATCCTGGTGATGACCAGCATCCGCGAGGAGGCGCACAATGCCGCTGCGTCAGGCGGTGCCGCGCGCGTCGGCGTCAGCGGCACCACCGTAACCTCGGCGGGCATGGTGCTCGCCAGCAGCTTCGCCGTTGCCGTGGCCGCGGGAACGCGTCGGGCGGGAGCCAGGTCCGCCAGATCGGCTATGGCCTCGCCGCGGGCATCCTGATGGATACGTTTCTGGTCCGCACGCTGCTCGTACCCTCCATCGCGGTCCTGCTCGGGCGGTGGAACTGGTGGCCGTCCCGGGTGGACGTCGACCGTCCCGAGCCGCCCGAGTCCGGCCGGTCCGCCGGCCCGGGCGTGCCGGACCTGGTCGGGCCCGCGCCGCCGGACCCGGCCTGACCCGAACCGGTCCTGCCTGACTGATGAACGAGCGGGACGTCTACGCCGAGGCGGCCGCGGCGTTCGCGGCGCTGGCCAGGCGCATCCGGCCGGGCCAGTGGGACCAGCCGGGGCTGGGCGACTGGGACATCCGGTCCCTGGCCGGGCACGCCAGCCGGTCCCTGACCACGGTGCTCAGCTACCTGGACCAGCCGGCCGAGCGGGCCGTCATCGCCACCCCCGAGCAGTATTACGCCTGGGTCCGGGCCTTGGGGGCGTCACTCGGCGCCGCCGCGGTCGCCGAGCGCGGCCGTCAGGCCGGGCGCGAGCTGGGCGCGGACCCGGCGGCCAGCGTGGGCCAGGGGGCGGCCGAGGCCGAGCGCCGGGTGCGCGGCACCGCCTGTGACCCGGTCATCACCACGCTCGGCGGCGGCATGCGGCTGAGCGCTTACCTGCCGACGCGCACGTTCGAGCTGGCCGTGCACGGGCTGGACCTGGCCGCGGCGGCCGGGGTGCCGGCCGGGCTGCCGCCCGCCGTGGTCAGCGCCGCCACGGACCTGGCGGCGCGGATCGCCGTCGTCCTCGGCGACGGGCCGCTGCTGCTGCGCGCGCTCACCGGCCGGGGGCGGCCCTGCCCGGCGGATACTCCGTTGTCTGAACTGCACAGTGTTGTCTGAACTGCACGGTCGTCTGACCGGAGCCGGCCGGGCCCGGCCGGTGCCGCCGGGGCTCGGCCGGGCCCGTCAGTGCGCGCCGGCGAACTGCTCCGCCTCGGTGGAGCCGGCCAGCGCGGTGGTCGAGGCGTCCGGGCTGATGGCCTAGGTGACCTGGTCGAAGTAGCCGGTGCCGACCTCGCGCTGGTGCCGGGTCGCGGTGTAGCCGGCCGGCTCGGCGGCGAACTCGGCATCCTGCAGCTCGACGTAGGCGGACATGCCGCCCTCGGCGTAGCCGCGCGCCAGGTCGAACATCGAGTAGTTCAGCGCGTGGAAGCCGGCCAGGGTGATGAACTGGAACTTGTAGCCCATCGCGCCCAGCTCGCGCTGGAACTTCGCGATCGTGCCGTCGTCCAGGTGCGCGCGCCAGTTGAACGACGGCGAGCAGTTGTAGGCCAGCATCTGGCCGGGGTAGCGTCCTTGATCGCCTCGGCGAACTGGCGGGCGACCTCCAGGTCGGGCTTGGAGGTCTCCATCCACAGCAGGTCGGCATACGGCGCGTAGGCGAGGCCGCGGGCGATGCACGGCTCGAGCCGTTCCGGACCCGGTAGAAGCCCTCGGCGGTGCGCTCGCCGGTGACGAACGGGCGGTCCCGCTCGTCGACGTCGCTGGTGATCAGCGTGGCGGCCTGGGCGTCGGTGCGGGCGACGATCAGCGACGGCACGCCGCACACGTCGGCGGCCAGGCGGGCCGCGTTCAGCGTCTTGATGTGCTGGCCGGTCGGGATCAGCACCTTGCCGCCGAGGTGGCCGCACTTCTTCTCGGAGGCGAGCTGGTCCTCCCAGTGCACGCCCGCGGCGCCGGCCGCGATCATGGCCTTCATCAGCTCGAAGGCGTTCAGCACGCCGCCGAACCCGGCCTCGGCGTCGGCCACGATCGGGGCGAGCCAGTGCGGCGCGCCGTCGTTGGCGACTCGGCCCAGGTGATCTGGTCGGCGCGCAGCAGCGCGTTGTTGATCCGGCGGACCACCGGGGGACCGAGTTGGCCGGGTACAGGCTCTGGTCGGGGTAGGTCTGCCCGGCCAGGTTCGCGTCGGCGGCGACCTGCCAGCCGGACAGGTAGATCGCCTTCAGCCCGGCCCGGACCTGCTGCACGGCCTGGTTGCCGGTCATCGCGCCGAGCGCGTTGACGTACCGTCCCGCGTGCAGCAGCGCCCACAGCCGTTCGGCGCCGAGCCGGGCCAGCGTGTGCTCCTCGTGACCGAGCCGCGCAGCCGGACCACGTCGGCGGCGGTGTAGGTGCGCTCGATGCCCGTCCAGCGCGGATCGGTCTCCCACGCGTGCCGGAGCTGTGCCGCCTTGCTGTCGCCGCCCGTTCATCGCGCTCATGGTGATCCCGGCGCTCCTCCTGTGCTCTCGTCCCCGTAGTCCGGTCTTCAGCGTTGCCGGGCAAGTCCCGCGAAAATCCAGTGACCTTAGCACTGAACGTTGCGATCTTTCCGCTAAAGTGAAGAAGTGACAATTTCGCTGCGAAGAATCGCGATCCTTGCCAAATCGCGCTTGATCTCGGCATGTTCGGTCAGCGGCTGCGGCATCTCCGCCGCGCCCGGGGCATGACGCTGGCCGAGCTCGGCGAGCGGTCGGCCGGGCGCCGTCGGTGCTGTCGCTGCTCGAGAACGGCCAGCGCGAGCCGAAGCTGTCGCTGATCGAGGCGCTCGCCGCCGCGCTGTCGGTGCCCGCGGACGAGCTGATGCGCCGCCAGCCGCCCAGCCGCCGGGCCCAGCTCGAGATCGCGCTCGCGGAGGCGCAGCGCGACCCGCCGTTCGCCGCGCTCGGTCTCCGCCGCTGCGGCCGGCGCCCGGGTGCCGAGCGATGTGCTCGAGCACGTCCTGGCCCTGCACGCCGAGCTGCGCCGGCAGCGCAGCCAAGCCGACCGCCACCCCCGAGGAGGCCCGGGCGGCCAACGCCGAGCTGCGCGCCGATGATGCGCGAGCGCGACAACTACTTCGCCGAGATCGAGCAGGCCGCGGCCCGGACGCTGGCTGCGGTCGGCTACTCCGGCGGCGCGCTGTCGCAGGGCATGCTGCTGTCGGTGGTCGGCCAGCACGGCTTCTCCGTGCACTACGTCTCCGACCTGCCGCGGTCGGCGCGGTCGGTGACCGACCTGCGCAACCGCCGGATCTACCTGCCGCAGGAGCCGCTCGGCATGCACACGCCGCGCGCGGTGCTGCTGCAGACCCTCGGCCACTTCGTGCTCGGCCACTCCGCGCCGGCCGACTTCGGCGACTTCCTGCGCCAGCGGGTCGAGGCCAACTATTTCGCCGCGGCGGTGCTGATGCCCGAGCAGACCGCCGCCGCGTTCCTGCGCCGGGCCAAGGCGGCCAGGGACCTGTCGGTGGAGGACCTGCGGGACGTGTTCTCGGTCTCCTACGAGATGGCCGCGCACCGGTTCACCAACCTGGCCACCCACCACCTCGGCCTGCCGTGCCACTTCGTCAAGAACGACGAGAGCGGCATCATCTACAAGGCGTACGAGAACGACGGGGTGGTGTTCCCGGCCGACGCGACCGGGGCGATCGAGGGCCAGCGGATGTGCCGCTAGTGGTCCGGCCGGCAGGTGTTCACCGCCGCGGACCGGTACAGCCCGTACTCCCAGTACTCCGACACCCCGTCGGGCACCTACTGGTGCGTCGCGCAGGTCGACCCGGGCCGGGAGCGCGACTTCGCCGTCACCCTCGGCGCCCCGTACGAGCATCCCGCTGGTTCCGCGGCCGGGACACCCGACCCGGGCCGTCGGCGTGCCCCGACGGCGAGTGCTGCCAGCGGCCGCCGGCGGCGCTCGCCGCCCGCTGGGAGGGCATGGCCTGGCCGTCCGCCCGCGCCCACTCCCACGTGCTGCTGGCCCTGCCGACGGGCAGCTTCCCCGGCGTGGACGAGACCGACGTCTACGAGTTCCTCGACCGCCACGCCGGGGCTGGCCGCGACCCCGGCGAGGCCGGGCCAGGCTCGGCTAGGGCGGCTAGGGCGGCGTGACATCCTGGCACCCGGCCGCCGGGAGCCAGCGGCATCGAGCGCAGCCGGGTCCCGCAGGCGGCGAAGACCGCGTTCCGATCGCGGGGGCCACCGCCGATGATCGGGGTCTCGCCCCCGCCGGCGGACGGCTGGTCCGGCCGGTCCGCCAGGACGACTTCGATCTCGGGCAGGTCGGACAGCCGCGGCACCCGGTAGTCCGCCATCGAGCCGTTGCGGATCCGACCGCTGGCGAAGTCGACCGCCTCGAACAGCGCGCCGCCGAGGCCCATCATCACGGCGCCCTCGATCTGGTTGGCCAGGTTGTCGGGGTTGACCACGGCCCCGCAGTCGAACGCGGTGACCAGCCGCCGCACGGTCAGCCCCGTCGGCCGCCCGCCGTCACCTGCGCGGCGGTGGCGACCCGGCCGCCCTTCTCGAAGCCGCAGGCCAGGCCCGCGACGCCGCCTCGGTCAGGCCGGGCCGCCCGCCCGGCGCCCAGCCGAGCCGCTGGGCGGCGGCGCGGAGCACCGCGGCGACCCGCTCGTCGCCCAGGTGCCGCAGCCGGAACTCCAGCGGCTCGGCGCCGGCCCGGGGGCCAGCTCGTCCATCAGCGATTCCCGGGCGAAGTGGTTGGCGGTGGCGGCGAGCGCCCGGTAGGAGCCGCGCGGAACGGGGAGCCGGCCGGCGGCTGGACCAGGCGCTGGCCGGGAATGCGGTACGGGCCGGCATGCCGACTGCCCGGCCAGGATGTCGGTAGCGTCCAGCCGGTCATCACCCCGGCTGAGCCGGCGTGGCGGATGCGTCGATCAGCGCGGCCGGGCGGCAGTAGCCCCAGCGGAACTCCTCGGCCCGGCTCCACCGCACCTTGACCGGCCGTCCGGCCGACCGCGCCAGCCGGGCCGCCTCCAGGGCGACCGCGCTGCCATGCTTGCCGCCGAACCCGCCGCCGTAATCGGGGACGATGACGTGGACCGCGGCCTCCGGCACACCAAGCGCGGCGGCAAGCTCCTTGCGGGCCCGGAACGGGGTCGAGCGGCCGGTCTGCACGTTCAGCTGACCGTCCCGCCAGTCCGCAAGGGCCGAGCGGGGCTCCAGCGGCACATGAGCGATGTAGGCCGCGGTGTAGTACGCGGCCAGCCGGACCGGTCCGGCGGCGAGCGCGGCGTCAAGGTCGCCGGCCTTGTGCCGACCAGGCCGCCTCCGGTCCTCGCCGTCTATCAGGTGCCCACCGCAGGTAATCCTCCAGGTCCGCCGCGGCGGGCTGCGGCGCCGGGTCCCAGACCGCGTCGATCGCCGCGACTGCGGCGCGGCGGCGGCCCGGCTGGGCGCCACCACGCCGATGAGGTCGCCGCCGGAGATAGCTGCACGCCGACCATGGCCAGCGCCGGCCCGGGGTCGGCGCGGCGCAGCACCGCCCCGTAGCCGGGCGGCCGCAGCACGCACCGCGCAGCATCCCGTCCGCGCGCATGTCGGCCGGGAAGCGCTTGCGGCCGGCGACCACGTCCGCAGCCGCCGAGCGCGCGGGCCGGCGGGCCGGCGCCCGTCCAGTTGGGCGGGGCGGACCGGCCCGCCGGCGGCACCCGCTCGACCCGGCGCACCCCGGCCACCAGGTCGCCGTAGCCGGCTGAGGGGGCGCCGTCCGGGCCGACCAATCCCGCCTGCCATGGTCAGCTCCGCGGCCGGCAGGCCGAACCGCCCGGCCGCGGCCTCCCTCAGCACCTCGCGCGCCGCTGCGCGGCGTCGCGCAGCGGCGGCGCGGCGAAGGGCATCGAGCGGCTGCCGAACGTGCCCCGGTCGAACGGGGAGATGTCGGTGCTGCCCATGACCATCCGCACCCGGGCCGCTCGCACCGCAAGCTCCTCGGCGACCAGCACCGAAGCGCGGTCCGGGTGCCCGGCCGGCCTCCACCTTGCCGGTGAACGCGGTGACCGCGCCGTCGGCGCCGACATGCACCCAGGCGTGTCGGACCCGCCGGGGCCGCCCGGCCCGGGGCCGCCGTCCTCAGCGACCACGGTGACCAGCCCGTCCATCCGGCCGAAGAACGGGTCGGCCGCCCGCACCGCCCGGTCCCAGGGGTGCCCGCCCGGGCCGGGGGCACCCGGGTCCAGCTCGCCCGGGACGCCAGGTCCGGCCCAGGGACGGGCTGCAGCTGCTCGGGGTGGCCCATCAGCTCCGCCGCGCGGCGGACAGCCCGCCGGATCCGCGGGTAGGTGCAGCAGCGGGATACGTGGCGGTCAGTCGCCGGCGATCCGCGCGTCATCGGGGTCGGCACCCGGTCGAGCAGCGCTGCGGTGGCGGTAAGCCAGCCGGGCGTGCAGTACCCGCACTGCATCGCGCCGGCCTTCAGCCAGGCCTGCTGGACCGGGTGCAGCATCCCGTCCTCGGCCAGCCCCTCCACCGTGGTGACCCGCTGGCCGGCCGCCGCGGCCGCCGGGGTGATGCAAGCGGTGACCGCCCGCCGGCCGATCAGCACAGTGCAGGCGCCGCAGGCGCCCTCGCCGCAGCCGAGCTTCGGCCCGGTGATTCCAAGACCCTCCCGCAGCACGTCCAGCAGGCCTCCGGCAGGTCCGCCGCCTGCTATGCCGCGCCGTTCACGATGATCTCAATGTTCCGAGCTATCCGGGGGCTAGGTTGTGCCCGAGATCGCCGTCCCGCTCTCCAGCACCGTAAACCCGTTTCCGGGCCGCGCAGATGTGCGAAAGGCCATGGCATGACAAACCCCGCCCGCCGCCGCTCCGGACGACGCCGCCACCGCCACGGGACGCAACGGGACCGCGCCGCCGCCCGGTCCCGGCACAAGCCACCCACCGACGCCGAGGCTGTCCGGGCCAACCCCGAGGCCCTGCCGCACCTGCGCGAGCGGGCAGGAGATCCGCCGGGCGCCGGAGCTGCACAGGCCCCGGCTGGTGACCTCCGAGCACGTGCGGGGCAGCAGCCCGCTGGACAAGATCGCCGACTGGGTGAACAAGGTCTGCGGCTCGATGTGGGTGTTCCTGTTGATCACGATCGGCATTGTGCCGTGGCTGTTCGCTCGGGAACATCGTCGGGTTCGACAAGACGCCGTGGCCGCTGCTGCTCGACGATCCTGAACCTGCCCCAGCTATCGATCATGATCTCGCTGCAGGTCAGCGCGAACCGGGCGCAGGCGGCCAGCGACAAGCGGGCCATCGCCGACCACGAGACGCTGATCGCGCTGCACGAGATGGGCAAGCAGCAGCTCGACATCCTGCACGGCAGGACCAGGTGCTGGCGCTGCTGAACAACTTCGCCAGCAAGGACATGCCCGGCGGCAGGCCGAGATCCAGGCACGCGTCAACCAGATCCTGCAGTTGGCGTGCCGGCCCGGCCGGCCGCTGACGGGCTGGCCGGCGGCGAGCCGTGATGGCGGCGGCCAGGGTGGCGCGGCGCCGATCATAGGATGAGTCATGAGCAAGCAGCCGATTCCGCCCCCGCCCGGCGACAAGCCGGTCCGCACGGCCCCGCCGCCCCCGCCCAGCTGGCGGCACTGGCTGTGGCCTATCGCCATCCTGGCCATGATCGTCCTGTACCTGTTCCTGCCGGCGCTGCACGTCTCCTCGCCGGCCCAGCTGACCTACTCCCAGTTCACCGCCGACGCCAGCGCGCACAAGATCAAGACGGTGACCTTCGCCAGCGGCAGTAACGGCGCGAACACCCAGGCGAGCGGGGATTTCACGAACGGCAAGCAGTACACGACCATCATCCCCGGCGCGCCGACGACGGCCCTGAGCCAGCAGCTGACCGCCGACGGAGTCAAGTCGGTGACCGCGGCGCCGCCGAGTTCCGGGCTGGGCACCGAGCTGCTGTCCTGGCTGATCTTGCTGCTGCCGTTGCTGCTGCTGTTCTACTTCTTCCGGCGGATGGCCCGCGGCGCTGGCGGGGAGCGGCCGGCCTGCAGGGCGTCCTCGGCGTCGGCCGGTCCCGGGCGAAGGTCTTCGACGCCGAGCGGCCGCAGACCAAGTTCACCGACGTGGCCGGCTACGAGGGCGCCAAGGCCGAGATCGGGGAAGTCATCGACTTTCTGCGCAATCCTGAGCGATACCAGCAGGCGGGCGCGATGGCGCCACGCGGGGTGCTGATGATCGGCCCGCCGGGGACCGGCAAGACGCTGCTGGCCCGGGCTGTGGCCGGCGAGGCGTCGGTGCCGTTCTTCTCGGTCACCGGGTCCAGTTTCGTGGAGATGTTCGTCGGCGTGGGCGCGGCCCGGGTCCGCGACCTGTTCACCGAGGCCCGCAAGCGGGCCCCGGCCATCATTTTCGTGGACGAGATCGACGCGATCGGCCAGCGCCGGGCCGGCACGGGCGCGGTGGTATCCAACGACGAGCGTGAGCAGACGCTCAACCAGCTGCTGTCGGAAATGGACGGCTTCGACATGGCCCACGGACTGGTGGTGCTGGGCGCGACCAACCGGCCCGAGATCCTGGACCCTGCCCTGCTGCGGCCCGGCCGGTTCGACCGGCAGGTGACGATCCCGCTGCCGACGCTGTCGGAGCGGGCTGCGATCCTGGCCGTGCACTGCCGGGGCAAGAAGCTCGCCGATGATGTGGACCTGCAGGTCGTGGCGCGCGGCACGCCCGGATTCTCCGGCGCGGACCTGGCCAACCTGGCGAACGAGGCGGCGATCTTCGCGGTCCGCGACAACCGCAGCGTGCTGACGGCGGCTGACTTCGCCGGTGCGCGGGACCGGATACTGATCGGCCGCCGGGAGGGCTCCAACGTCCTGCTGCCCGAGGAAAAGCATGCCGTCGCTATTCACGAGGCGGGGCATGCGCTCGTCGCCGCGCTGTCCGAGCACGCCGACCCGGTCGAGAAGGTGACGATCCTGCCGGCCGGCCAGGCGCTCGGCGTGACCCAGCAGCTCCCGCTGGTCGAGCGGCACCTGTACGGCGAGGACTACTTGAAGCAGTCGCTGGCCGTCCGGCTCGGCGGCCGGGCCGCCGAGCTGGTGGAAATCGGCCAGGGTTCGACCGGCGCGGCCAACGACCTGGCCGGCGCCACCGACCTGGCGACCAAGATGGTCCGCGAGTTCGGCCTGTCGAGCGCACTCGGGCCGGTGGGCTATCCCGAGGGCGGCTCGGTGTTCCTCGGCGGCGGGGGGGCCGGCATGTCCAGCCGGCCCTTCGCGGAGGCAACCCAGGCCATGATCGACAACGAGGTCGCCCGGCTGCTGCGGGAGGCGGAGGCTGATGCGGTGGACCAGATCCGCACCCATCGCGCCGAGCTCGGCCGGCTGGTCGAGCTGCTGCTGGAGCAGGAGACGGTAGACGGGTCGGCGGTATACCGGATCGTCGGCCGCCCGGCGCCCGAGCGCACGCCCGATGACCTGACCATCGCGCCGCGCGCCGCCGCGGCGTCCGCGCCCGCCCGTGCGCCGGGATCCGCCCACCCCGCGGAAAGCGCCAGCGAGGGCTGAGGTGGCGCCGCTGCGGGTGCTGTCCGCCCGCGACGTGCACGACCTGCTGCCGCCGGGCGAATGCGCGCAGGCCATGGCCGACGTGCTGGCCGCGCGGGCCCGCGGCGATGCGCACCAGCCGCTGCGGACGGTGATCCGCCCGGACGGCGCGGCCGGGCTGATGGCGGTGATGCCGGCCTACCTGCCCGGCGGCGACCCGGCGCTGGCGGCCGGTTACGGGCTGAAGGCCATCTGCATCACGCCCGGCAACCCGGCGGCCGGGCTGGACGCCCACCAGGGAATCGTGCTGCTGTCCCGGTCGGCTACCGGGGAGCCGGTGGCGGTGCTGAACGCCTCGGCCGTGACCGAGATCAGGACCGCCGCGGTGTCGGCGGTGGCGACCCGGCTGCTGGCCCGGCCGGAAGCCGCCGTGCTCGCCGTGCTCGGCACCGGGGTGCAGGCCCGCGCGCACGCCCGGGCGCTGTCCGCGGACCGGGAGCTGGCCCTGATCCGGGTGGCCGGCCGGAACGCCGGCCGGGCCGCGGCGTGCGCGCAGGACCTGCGGCGCGAGCTCGGCGTGCCGGTGGTGGCGTGCGCCACCGGGCGGGAGGCGGTGGCCGGCGCCGGGATCGTGGTCACCGCGACCAGCTCGGCGGAGCCGGTCGTGCGCGGCGGCTGGCTGGCGCCGGGCACGCACGTCAACGCGGTCGGGGCGTGCCTGCCGTCGGCGCGCGAGCTGGACGGCGCGACGGTCGCGGCGGCCGCGCTGTTCGCCGACAGCCGCGCATCGGCCGCCGCCGAATCCGGTGACCTCCTGCTGGCCGTGGCCGACGGCGCGATCGGCCCCGGGCACATCCGCGCGGAGCTCGGCGAGGTGCTCACTCAGGCCGCGCCGGGCCGCACGGACGCCGATCAGATCACCGTGTTCGAGTCACTGGGCCTGGCCGTCGAGGACCTGGCCGCCGCGGCGCTGGCCTGGCGCAAGGCCGAGCAGGCCGGCCGGGGCACGCTCGCTCCGTTCTGACGCGCCCGGGACCCGCTTACCATGTGCCGGTGACTGCACCCGGCTACCTGCGCTACCCGCACATCCACGGCGACCTGATCGCCTTCGTCGCCGACGACGACGTCTGGCTCGGCCCCGCCGACGGCGGCCGGGCCTGGCGGATCTCCGCCGACCGGGCCCCGGCCAGCTTCCCGCGGATCGCGCCGGACGGCGCCGCGCTGGCCTGGACCAGCCGCCGGGACGGGCCGCCGGAAGTCTTCGCCGCCGCGGCCGACGGCGCGGATTGCCGCCGGCTGACCTACTGGGGCGATGTCACGACCCGGGTCCGCGGCTGGACGCCGGACGGCGAGGTGCTGGCGGTCAGCGCGGCCGGGCAGCCGTTCACCCACCTGACCGTGCCGTACGCGGTTCCGGCCGGCGGGGCGCAGCCGCCGCGGCGGCTGCCGTTCGGCCCGGCTGCCGACATCGCCCTGGATGCGGACCGGGCCGCGCTGCTGACCGGCAGCGCCGGCCGGGACCCGGCGTACTGGAAGCGCTACCGGGGCGGCACCGCCGGGCGGCTGTGGCTCGGTCACCGGTCTCCGGCGGGCACCACCTACACCCGGCTGATGGCGGAGCTCGGCGGCTGGCTGGCCAGCCCGATGCTGATCGGCGGCCGGCTGGCGTTCCTGTCCGACCACGAGGGCACCGCGAACATCTACTCCTGCGCCCCGGACGGCTCTGACCTGCGGCGGCACACCGACCACGACGGCTTCTACGCTCGCAACCCGAGCACCGACGGGCACCGGGTCGTCTACCACTGCGCGGGGGAGATCTGGCGGCTGGACAGCCTGGACCCCGCCTCGCAGCCCGCCCGGGTCGAGCTGCGCACCGGCCCGCAGGCCGCCCGGGCGCCCCGGCTGGTCAGCGCCGAGGACCATCTCGGCGAGCTGGCCTGCGACTACGCCGGCCAGGGCAGCGCGGTCGAGGTGCGCGGCACGGTGCACTGGCTGACCCACCGGGACGGCCCGGCCCGGGCGCTGACCGCCGTCCCCGGGGTGCGGGCCCGGCTGCCCCGGGTGCTCGGCCAGACCGGGCAGGTGGCCTGGGTCAGCGACGCCGAGGGCGCGGACGCGCTGGAGATCGCCCGCGCCGACGGCACCGGCAGCCCGGACGGGCCCGGCATGGACGGCGCGGACGGCGCGGACGGCCCGCGGCGGCTCGCCGCGGGCCAGCTCGGCTGGGTGAGCGGCCTGGCCGCGGCCCCGGACGGCAGCGCGGTCGCGGTCGCCAGCCACGACGGCCGGCTCCGGCTGGTGGACGTGGCATCCGGCGCGGTCACCGAGCTGGCCGCCGCGCCCGACGGCGAGATCAGCGGGCTGGCCTGGTCGCCGGACTCGGCCTGGCTGGCCTGGGCCGAGCCGGTCACCCAGCCGCTGACCCGGCTGCGGCTGGCCCGCGCCGCCGAGCCGGGGGAGGTCACCGACGTCACCGACGGACGGTTCGCCGACTCCGACCCGGTGTTCACCCCCGACGGCCGCTACCTGGCCTTCCTGTCCCGGCGCAGCTTCGACCCGGTCTACGACGCGCACTTCTTCGACCTGGCCTTCCCCTACGGCTGCCGCCCGTACCTGATCCCGCTGGCGGCCGCCACCCCCTCGCCGTTCGCCGCGCTGCCCGACGGCCGGCCGGTCCCTGCCCGGCCGGCCGAGGACGACGGGGAGGCCGGGGACGCCGGTGCCGAATCCGGCCCGGCGCCGGCCGCCTCGCCGGTGCGGGTCGACCTCGACGGCCTGGGCGGCCGGATCGTGGTCGTGCCGGTGGCCGAGGCCCGGTACGCCTCGCTGCGCGCGGTCAGGGGCGGCCTGGCCTGGCTGCGCGAGCCGGTCAGCGGTGTCCTCGGCGAAGGCGGCGCCCGGCCCGACGACGCGTCGCCGCGGCCGGCCCTGGTGCACTTCGACTTCGCCCGGCAGTGCTGCACCGAGCTGGCCGCGGAGCTGGACTGGTTCGAGGCCAGCGGGGACGGCAAGCTGCTGGTGGTCAGCGACCACGGCGAGGTGTCGGTGGTGCCCGCTGACCGCAAGCCGGACCCCGACAACCCGGCCGACCGGACCGCGGTCGACACCGGCCGGGCCCGGTTCCTGGCCGACCCGGCGGCGCTGTGGCGCAACTCCTACGCGGAGGCGGGCCGGATCATCCGGCACGACTTCTGGGTGCCGGACATGTCCGAGGTCGGCTGGGACGCGGTGCTGGCGGACTACCGGCCGCTGCTGGACCGGGTCGCGACCTCCTCCGACTTCGCCGACCTGATGTGGGAGGTACTCGGCGAGCTCGGCACCTCGCACGCCTACGTGGCGGAGGCCGGCCGGGGCGGCGACCGGGACACCGGCCGGCTGCGGCTCGGCCTGCTCGGCGCGGACCTCGAGCCCGACGGCGCCGGGAACTGGCGGATCGCGCGGATCCTGCCCAGTGAGTTCTCCGACCCGCGGGCCCGCTCGCCGCTGCAGACGCCCGGCGCCGCCGTCGCGGCCGGGGACGTGCTGGCCGCGGTGGACGGCCAGCCGGTGCCCCCGGCCGGGCCGGGACCGCTGCTGGTCGGCGCGGCGGGCCGGCCGGTCGAGCTGAGCGTCCGCCCGGCGGCCGGCGGGCCCGCCCGCCGGGTGGCGGTGGTGCCGCTGGCCGCCGAGCGGCGGCTGCGCTACCAGGCCTGGGTGTCCGGCCGGCGGGCCGCGGTGCGGGAACGGTCCGGCGGCCGGATCGGCTACCTGCACGTGCCGGACATGGTCAGCGAGGGCTGGGCCGACTTCCACCGCGACCTGCACGCGGAGATGATCCGCGACGCGCTGATCCTGGACGTGCGCGGCAACCGCGGCGGCCACACCTCCCAGCTGGTGGTGGAGAAGCTCGCCCGGCGGGTCATCGGCTGGACCCTGCCGCGGCACATGCGGCCGGAGTCCTACCCGCAGGATGCGCCCCGCGGCCCGGTCATCGCGGTCACCGACGAGCACGCCGGCTCAGACGGCGACATCGTGACCGCGGCCATCAAGATCCTCAACCTGGGGCCGGTGGTGGGCGCCAGGACCTGGGGCGGGGTGGTCGGCATCGACGGCTACCACGAGCTGGCGGACGGCACGGAGATCACCATCCCCCGGCACGCGGTGTACCTCGACGGCTTCGGCTGGAACCTGGAGAACCACGGCGTCGACCCGGACGTCGAGGTGATCCCGTCGCCGCAGGACGCCGCCGCGGGCGAGGACCCGCAGCTGGACACGGCGATCAGGCTGGCCCTGGAGGCCATCGGGACCCGGCCCGGCGCCCCGGCCCCGGCAACCGGCGACGGCCCGGCCAAGCGGCGCCCTGCATTGCCGCCGCGGCCACCGTCCGGCTAGGCTCACGCCATGCTCGCGATCCGCACTGCTTCGTGGTGGCGCCGCCGGTAGGCGGAGCCAGGTTCGCGCCATCCCAGCAGACCTGAAGGCGACCGCCGGCCCGGGCGGTCGCCTTTCGCGTACCTGCCCGCGGGCCGGCCCTAGGACGAGGCGAGGCCCGATGCCAGCAACCGAGTTCACCACCGGCGGCGGCGTGCACGTCACCCGCACCGCGGAGCCGTTCGACCCGGCCCTGCTCGACGAGGTGACCCGGCAGGTCGGGCTGCGCCGCGGCGGGGTGCTCAGCTCCGGCATGGAGTACCCGGGCCGCTACAGCCGCTGGCACCTGGCCTACACCGACCCGCCCGCCGAGATCACCGCGCGCGGCCGCCGGGTCACCGCCCGGGCGCTGAACGAGCGCGGCCGGGTGCTGCTGCCGGTGCTGGCGGCGGCGCTGCGGCGGGCCGGGCGGGACACCGGGGCCACCGGGCCGGACGAGGCCGAGGTGATCGTCGACGACGACGGCCGGGCGTTCACCGAGGAGCAGCGCAGCAGGCGGCCGACGGTGTTCTCGGCGCTGCGCGAGGTCATCGCGGCGTTCGCCGGGCCGGACCCGCACCTGGGCCTGTACGGGGCGTTCGGCTACGACCTGGCGTTCCAGTTCGAGCCGGTCCGGCTGCGGGGGCCGCGGGACGAAGCCGCCCGGGACCTGGTGCTGCACCTGCCCGACCGGCTGTACGTGCTGGACCGCAAGCGGGAGACCGCGGTCTGCTACTCCTACGACTTCGCGACGCAGGCCGGAGCGACGGCCCGACTGCCCCGCCATCCGGAGGCCGGGCAGAACGGGGGCGGCCGCGCGAGGCCGCCCGTGGCGGGAAACGGTATTTCTGCTCCCCGCCCGCCCGCACCTTCCCGCCCGCCCGCACCTTCCTTGCCGCCGGCCCCGCAGCCCGGTGCCTATGCGGCCGTGGTCGAGCAGGCGCGGGAGAAGTTCGCGTGCGGTGACCTGTTCGAGGTCGTGCCCAGCCACGCGTTCTACGCCCGGTGCGCCGCGCCGGCCGCGTTCTTCGAGCGGCTGCGCCAGCGCAACCCGGCGCCGTACGAGTTCTTCTGGAACCTGGGGGAGCAGGAGTACCTGGTCGGCGCGTCGCCGGAAATGTACGTGCGGGTGACCGGCGACCGGGTGGAGACCTGCCCGATCGCCGGCACGATCGCCCGCGGCGAGGGCCCGCTGGAGGACGCCGACAACATCCTCGCCCTGCTCTCCTCCCCGAAGGAGGAGGCCGAGCTGACCATGTGCACCGACGTGGACCGCAACGACAAGTCGCGGATCTGCGTGCCCGGCTCGATCAGGGTCATCGGGCGGCGGCAGATCGAGCTGTACAGCCGGCTGATCCACACCGTGGACCACATCGAGGGCCGGCTGCGGCCGGGGTTCGACGCGCTGGACGCGTTCCTGACCCACATGTGGGCGGTGACGGTGACCGGCGCGCCGAAGACCTGGGCGATGCAGTTCATCGAGGACCACGAGGAAGCGCCGCGGCGCTGGTACGGCGGCGCGGTCGGCGTGATCGGCTTCGACGGGTCGATGAACACCGGGCTGACGCTGCGGACCGCGCACATCTGCGGGGACGTGGCCGCGGTGCGGACCGGGGCCACGCTGCTGTTCGACTCCGACCCGGCGGCCGAGGAGCGCGAGACCCAGCTCAAGGCCCGGGCGCTGCTGGAGACCCTGGCCGACGCGGCTGGTCACCAGCCCGGTGCGGCGGCCGGGGATAAGACCGCTGATCAGCCAGCAGGCGCCCTGGCCGGCCAGCCCGCCGGACCGGAAAGCCCGGGCGCGGGCCTGCGGGTGCTGCTGGTCGATCACCAGGACTCGTTCGTGCATACCCTGGCCGGTTACTTCCGCGAGCTCGGCGCCCAGGTCAGCACGCTGCGGGCCGGGTTCGACCCGGAGCTGCTGGCGGAGTTCGGCCCGGACCTGGTCGTGCTGTCGCCCGGGCCGGGACGACCGGAAGACTTCGGCTGCGACGCCCTGCTGGCGGAGCTGGAGGACCGCGGCGTGCCGGTGTTCGGCGTGTGCCTGGGCCTGCAGGCCATGGTCGAGCACGCGGGCGGCGCGCTCGGCGTGCTGCCCACCCCGGTGCACGGCAAGCCCGGCAGCATCCGGGTGCTCGGCGGCGCGCTGCTAGCCGGGCTGCCGCAGCAGTTCACCGCGGCCCGGTACCACTCGCTGCACGCCCGGCCCGAGCAGGTGACCGGCGGGTTCACGGTCACGGCGGTCAGCGAGGACGGCGTGGTGATGGCGATCGAGGACGCCGGCCGGGGCCGGTGGGCGGTGCAGTTCCACCCCGAGTCGATCCTGACCGCGGCCGGCGACGCCGGCCACCGGGTGCTCGCCAACGTGCTGCGGCTGGCCCGCCAGCGGAATCAGGCCGCCGGGCCCGCGCACGCAGCCGCGGGCCCGGCGGCGCAGCCGGATCAGGCGGTCTAGCGGTCTAGCGGACCTTCTTCAGCCCCCGGGCGAACCGCAGCAGGGTCCGCGGGCGCTCGTTGTAGGACGAGGCCTCGCGGTAGATGCCGAAGCGGTGCCAGGTCAGGTACAGTGCGATCTTCCTGCTGCTGCACGGCGGCATCTTGCGGGCGCCGCATGTGCCCCACAAGGTGGCCCTGGCGTGCTGGACCCGGTAGCTGCCGAGCTTCCTGGCCGCACCGAAGTTGCCGCACGGCTTGCCGGAGTTGTTCTGCTCAAGGACCAGCAAGCCCCTGCTCAGCGAGCCGTACAGCGAGAGCACGTTGCGCTTCGACAGCTCGTGGGTGACCAGGCATTTCTCGACCAGGACCTGCTCGGCACGGCGCAGGCCCGCGGTGTAGGTGGGGCGGCGCAGCCGGAACCCGGCCGCGCGCTGGGCGCGCCGCCAGGTGGAGAAGGACCCGGTGCCGGCCGGAGCGGCCGCGATGGCCGCGGTTGCGGCGCGGGCGGCCGACGCCGGGCGGGCGGGAGCGGCGAGGGCGGAGGCGGCGGTGAGGCCGGACAGGGCGGCCATGGTGACGACGAGCATGCTGCCGGCGGCCAGCCGGCGGACGCTATGCGTCATGATTTTTCTCCCCGGGTTGTGGCGGACAGGAAAGGCCCGGGGCAAGCCGGGCCGGGATTGCGTCACGTAGAGCACTGACCATATGACAGATAGTTACCAACCGCCAGGTACCCCGGCTCCTGGCCCCGGTTGCCCCGGCACCGCAGCCGGGTGCCGCGCAATGACGGAACACTGTCGCCGGGCGCCGGTATGGTGCGCTCATGAAGAGCGTGCAGCCCGAGGTGTTCCTCGCCGCCCGGCCCCAGCTGGACTACGACGCCCTCGCGGCCTACCTGCGGGAGGTCGGCGGGCAGAGCTGGCTGGAGCGGCTCGACCGCGGCGACCTGGACAACGACGCGCTCAACCTGGCCGAGTTCGCCGGGCGGCTGTGCTACCGCTCCTGGCAGCCCGGCCTGAACCCGAACGTGGTGAAGGTCCGCACCGACCAGGACGCCTACCTGCAGAACATCCTGTCCAGCGCGCACGGCTCGGTGCTGGAGCACGTCAGCTTCAGTTTCGTGCTGCACAACGTCAGCAGAGTTTTCTGCTACGACGACGACTCTGAGGTGCTGACAGACGGGGGATGGAAGCCATGGCCGAAGGTTGACGGCACCGAGGTCTTTGGCACCCTTAACCCTGCGACCGGTGGACTTGAATATCAGCGTGCGACTGAGGTCTGCCATGCAGACTACGCCGGGCCCATGTACCGTGTCAGATCGGAACAAGTTGATCTGCTTGTTACTGCTAACCATCGAATGTGGGTAAGGCGATATGATACTCAAGCCGCCCGCCGCGGTCAGCAGCAATTCGGCATTGAGTCCGCGCACGATATTCTGCACAAGCGAGTCCAGTATCAGAAATCAGCGGTATGGGCTGGAACAACGCCGGACGTGGTGACAATACCGGCGACCTACCGCACCTACCAGCGGAGAGATCGCACCAAGCCAGCAACGCGGGCCTATCCTGGGGTAGAATTCCCGACCAAAGCCTTTGCCCGGTTCCTTGGATATTACTTGGCGGAAGGTTCTGTCAACGGCCACGTGATCTGCCTTGCTCAAAACCGCGGCCCTGTTCTCGACAGGATGGCCGAGACGATACGAGCCATGGGCTTGCCCGCCTACCTCCCCAGCACAGGTAACGGGGGAGTTCGCACCCAGTGCCTGCCGCTACGCGACATGCTGGCAAGCCTTGGCCTCTCACACGAGAAGCGGGTTCCCGCTGTGATTCAGCAGTGGTCTCCGACCACGATTCGTATTTTCCTGGAGGCCATGATCGAAGGTGACGGTTCGACGCATCGTAGTTCAGGGCACCAGGTAATCTATACCTCTTCTCGGGAAATGGCTGACGATCTTCAGGTCCTTGCAATTAAGGCAGGCTGGTCAGCCAATATCCGGATTGATGACCGCACCGGACTTAAGAGCATATTGGCGAGTGGGCAGAAGTTCCGGAGTCTGCGGCCATCCTACATAGTGTCCATCCTAACGCGTCGGCTCCAGCCACTCGTCAATCATAATCGTCAGCGGCCAACTCGCTATTGGAATGACAGCGGGTACAACGACCAGGTTGAGCATTATGAAGGCAAGGTTCACTGCGTCAAGGTCCCCAACGGGCTTCTTTTCGTCAGGCGGAACGGCAAGCCAGTCGTGTCTGGCAACACCCACGAGCTGGTGCGGCACCGGCCCGGGACGGCGGTCTCGCAGGAATCGCTGCGGTTCGTGCGGCTGGCCGACATCCCGTTCTGGTTCCCCGAATGGGCCCACGGCGACGCCGATCTGATGAAGCGGGCGACCGCGCTGCTGGAGCAGATGGAGGAGTTCCAGCGGTGGATGGCCGGGCATTTCGGGTTGGACGACGAGGGCGTGCCGTTCGGTGAGAAGAAGCACAAGACCTCGTTCATGCGCCGGTTCGCGCCCGACGGGGTGGCGACCGGGCTGCTGTGGACCGCGAACATCCGCACGCTGCGGCACACCATCGAGGCGCGCACCGATCCCGGGGCCGAGGAGGAGATCCGGCTCGTGTTCGGGAAGATCGGCGAGCTGATGCAGGCCGAGGCGCCGGCGCTGTTCAGCGACTACGAGGTGGCCGACGGCGCCTGGGTGCCCCGCTGGCGCAAGGTCTGAGCCTCCGATGTGATACTGCTTCGGTCATGCCAGACATCTCTTACCCGGCGCGCGACCGGTCGGTGCCCGGGTACCTGGCCGTGCCGGCCGGATCAGCCGGGCCATGGCCGGGCGTCGTGGTGATCCACGAGGCGTTCGGGCTCAACGACGAGATCCGCAACAAGGCCGGCGAGTTCGCCGCGCACGGCTACCTCGCGCTCGCGCCCGACCTGTTCGAGCGCAAGGCCTGGATCCGCTGCGTCCGCGCCGCGACCCGCCAGCTGAAGGCCGGCTCCGGCCCGGCGTTCGACCTGCTCGACGCGGCGCGCCGGTTCCTGGCCGCCCGCGACGACTGCACCGGCAAGACCGGCGTGATCGGGTTCTGCATCGGCGGCGGGTTCGCGCTGCTGTGCGCGCCGCGCGACGGCTTCGCGGCCGCGTCGGTCAACTACGGGCCGGTGCCCGACGACGCCGAGCGGATGCTGGCGGGCTCGTGCCCGGTGGTCGGCAGCTTCGGCGGCCGCGACCCGATGGGCACCAAGCCGCCGGAGCGGCTGCAGCGGGCCCTCACGGTGCTGGACGTGCCGCACGACATCGAGGTGTACCCGGGCTCGGGCCACCGGTTCATGACCGAGGCCAATGGCGCGCTCGGCGTCTTCGCGAAGGTCACGCACATGGCCTATCAGCGGGCCGACGCCGAGGACTCCTGGCAGCGCATTTTCGCGTTCTTCGGCCGCTACCTGGACGGCGCGAGGACCGGGATCCCGTCCAGCGGATCGTGATGGATGCGCTCGGCGGCGACCCGGCCGCCGAGCGCCCGGCGGGCTGCCACGACCATGGCGGGCGGCCCGCTGATGAACACCTCGCTGTCCGCGCCGACCGTGCGGCCGGCCAGCAGGTCCGGCAGCGTGCGGCCGGGCTCCAGGGTGCCCGGGCGGCTGATCACCACCGGGACGACGGACAGGCCGGGACATGAGGCTTCGAGCCCGCGCAGGGCGGCCAGGTCGTACAGCTCGTCCTCGCTCCGGGCGCAGAACAGCAGCGTGACGGTGGGCCGCAGGCCGGGCCGCGCCGATCCGACCAGACCCTCGATGATCGCCTTGACCGGCGCCAGGCCGGTGCCGCCGGCCACGCACAGCACCTCGCGCTGCACGCAGGCCATCGATCCTCCGCTGGTGACCGGCTCGCTCGCGGTCGTGGCCGGCGGGGCAGCCGTCATAGCGGCGGCCGTCATCGTGCCCCGCGGCGGGCCGAGCAGCACGTTCTCGCCCGCGTCCAGGTGGTGCACGAGCGCGTTGCTGACCAGCCCGCCGGGTATGGCCCGGACGTGCAGGTCGATCGTGCCGTCGGGCCGCGGGGCGTTACCGGGTGAGTAGCTGCGCCACAGCCGCGGCCAGCGGGGCACCTGTACGTCGATGAACTGGCCGGGCTGGTAGGAGTACGGCTGATCCGGACGCAGCGTGAGCAGCGCCAGCGAGTCGGTGCGCAGCTCGTGCCGGACTATCTCGGCCAGCCACCAAGCGGGCCGAACCTGGCCATCCTGCTGCATTGCGGTGCGCATCGTGTGATTCGCATTATGCAGAACGTGCTCCCAGGCGGTCGCCATGGCGGGCGTCCAGGCCCGCCCGGCCGCCCGCTCGACGGTGTCGGCCAGCGCCGCGAAAAACGACTGCAGATGCCGGTCCCGGACGCCAAATTTGCGATGATCCCGGGCGATTTGAGCCAGGAACGCCGCGGAAGTTTCCGGCTCATCCATCGACCAAACCAGCCGCGCCAGCGCGCTGAAGACGCGGTCGCGCAGCCCGCTCATCTCCAGCGGAAACAGCGCCCTTATTTCCGGGTTCCGGGTAAACAGATGCGCGAAGAAATACTCCATTGATTGCTGCGGGCTGGCCATGACATAGGCGAAGGACTCTTTTATGAGGCTCACATCGAAGTCCAGCAGCTGACTGCCGCCTGATGTGCCCTGACCAGTAGCCATGCACTCCGTCGGGGCCGGGCGGCCCGCATCAGGGCCGGCCGCCGGTCCCGGGCCGGCGTGCGCGGCCGGCCAGCACCGGGCCGGCCGCTGGCTCACATCGGGCCTGCGGCCGAACATGACCAGCCGCGGCAGATCGGGAGATCTGGCCACAGAAGCCTCGGGGAACCCGCCGTCAAGTGCGATTGCCACCACTGAATTCTTACATCGCGCCAACCTGCATTCAACCCTTATCAGCCAAGCTCAGAGGGGCAATACGCTCCGTAGTGGAATGCCGTTCGGCCGGCCGTTACGGAGTTCTGGCGGCGGGTCCGTTTAATGTGCCGATTTATCAATCAGAGCAAGGCGATCTTCGAGGTCAGCGGGGAGATTGCAGCTGACGTACTTGCATTACGCACTTGCATAAGGTTACTCGGGGTGAACAGGCACGGAGAGGCGCGTGTCGCCCGAACGGGCCGATGCAGGCGCCAGGCGCCGCCGCGGCCTCGCCGGGCCAGGCGTGCCGGGCGGCGCCGTGACAGGCCGGGCCGGGCGGCGCCGTGACAGGCGGCAGGCTCAGAACGGCGCGGTGTAGCTACTGGTCCAGTGCACCTGCATCCAGCTGATCGCGCTGGCCCACAGGCCGGTCACCTCGAGCAAGCCGACCACGATCAGCATGACGCCGCCGATCCTGGTGATCAGCCGGGCATGCCGCCGGGCGAAGCCGAACAGGCGCACCCCCCGCTGGAAGGCCAGGGCGAAGATCAGGAACGGGATCCCGAGGCCGAGGGCGTAGACGAACGCGAGCAGCGCGCCGCGGGCGGCGGTACCGGAAGTGGCGCTCAGCGCCAGGACCACGCTCAGCGTCGGGCCGATGCAGGGCGACCAGCCCAGGCCGAACAAGATCCCGAGCAGCGGCGCGCTCCACAGGCCTGCGCGCGGCCGGAAAGACGGGCGGACGATCCGCCCGGCCAGCATGAACCGGTCGAATGCTCCGATGAACAGCAATCCCATGACGATGACCACGACACCGAGTGCCTGCTGCAGGCCGGTCTCATGACTGCGCATCAGCAGGCTGAGGCCGCCGAAGGCACCGCCGTACCCGGCGAACAGTGCGGAGAACCCAAGCACGAAAAGCAGCGCCCCGGTCAGCGGCCGGACCGGGCGCGGGCTGCGGGCGGTCGCGGCCGGGCCAGGTCTGGCCGGGCCGGCCGGGGAGGTCTCGTCAGCGGTAGCCTCGTCAGCGGCGGCCTCGTCCGCGGCAGCCGCGCCCGGGCTGCGGGCAGCCGCGCCCGGCCCGCGGGCGGTCGCGGCCGGGCTGCGGGCAGCCGCGCCCGGCCCGGCGGCGGCCGATCCGGCGGCCGGCAAGCCGGCTGAGCCGGCGGCGCCAGCTGAGCCAGCGGCGGACCCCGCTGCGGCGGGGGCGCCCACCAGCTCGCTGTCCGGCGGCGCGGCCGGGGTGACGGTGGCCTCGCCGGTCATGCCCGTCACGTAGGACAGGTAGCCGGGGATCAGCGGCAGCACGCAGGGCGACAGGAAGGTGACCGCGCCGGCCGCGGCGGCGACGGGCATGGCCAGCAACAGTGAACCCGAGTCCACCAGCTGGGTCAGCCCGCTCATTCGCGCTCCTCTTCGGCCTGGACGCCCACCAACTTATCCGGCCGCCGCAGGCCCCGCCCGCGGGCCAAGGCCGGTAACAGCTCCCGCCATGAGCGTCAGCGCCGAGCCCGCCCGCCCGGCCGCCGGCCCAGAATGTCAGTGCCATTCGATAGTGTGATCGAAACACCTGATCTGACAGCATCTCTACTGGTCAGGAGGCACACCGTGGGACCAGTGCCGGAGCACGGCCAGGTTTCTGGCGATCACCCTGATGACTCGCCGCGGCGCGGGCTGGCCTGGTCCTGGGAAGTCGACCTGGACGCCGTGCTCGGCGACGCCGTGCCTGGCGACGCCGTGCCCGGCCCGCCAGCCGGCTGCGACTGCCCCGCGGAAGCGAGCGGATTCGCCGCAGCGGAGGACGGCTGCCGCGCAGCAGCGAGCTGCGCCGTAGCGGAGGCGGCCGGCGCGGATCAGGACCAGGAGGCGGTGCTGGACGAGATCCTGGCGGCCAGGGACGCGGGACGGTCCCGGGAGGTGGCGCCAGGGGAGCTGGCGGGCCGGGTCGCTGAGGCGATGGCTCCCGGGCCCGGCCTCGCCGCGCTGCTTGCCACCACCTCAGCGGCCGGGATCGCCCGCCGCGACTTGCCGTCTGTCGCCGCCGGATTCCGCCGGATCGCGTCCTGGGCGCAGGCCGCCGAACTGGCCGCTATCGCGCAGCTGGCCGTGCGGTCCGCGGCCGCGGATGAGAAGGCCGGGCTGCTCGACGACGGCCGCCCGGCGCGGATCGGCCCGGACGCCACCGCGCAGGTGTCGCTGGCCCTGGCCATGACGCACGCCGGGGCATCGGGCTGGACCGACCTCGCCGTGACGCTGGGCTGGCGGCTGGCCGCAACCGGCGCGGCGCTGTCGGCGGGGGAGATCGACCTGATCCGCGCGCGGCTGATCGCGGAGGCCACCAGCCTGCTCAGCGATGAAGCCGCGCGCGCGGTCGAGGCGCGGATCCTGCCCACCGCCGGCCAGCGCACGACCGGGCAGCTACGGGCCGCGCTGCGCACTGCCGTCATCACCGCCGACCCGGCTGGCGCAGAGCAGCGCCGCCGGGAGGCCGAACGGCGCGCCAAGATCGGCCTGTACGCCGACGACGAGGGGACGGCTACGCTGAGCGGGCAGAACCTGCCCGCGATCCTGGCCGCCGCGGCCTTCGCCCGGGTCACGGCCATGGCCCGGGCCAGGAAGGCATCGGGATCAGGCGGCGGCATCGATGCGCACCGGGCTCAGGTAATGCTCGGCTTGCTGCTCGGGACCCTGCCCAGCATCCCGCCGTCCGATGGCGCACCCGGCCAGCCGCCACCGTACTCGCCGCGGCCGGACCCGCCGCCCGGCGTGCCACCGCCTCCTGACCTGCCGTCGCCGCCAGATCCGCCCGCACCGTCCGGCTCGTCACCGCCGTCCGGCTCGCCACCCCCGTCCGGCTCGCCACCCCCGTCCGGCTCGCCACCCCCGTCCGGCTCGCCACCGCCGTCCGGCTCGCCACCCCCGTCCGGCTCGCCACCGCCGTCCGGCTCGCCACCCCCGTCCGGCTCGCCACCGCCGCGCGGCTCGCCACCGCCGCCGGGCGATGCCGACGCTCCTGCGGACGACGGCCTCGACGACGGCGGGCTGGTGCCCGGCCCTGACCCGGACGAGGACGACTGGCGCGCCGAGTTGCTGCCGCTGCCGCCGTGGCCGTCGCTACCGCAGCCGGTGGTGACCGCCGGGGCCGCCGGACCCGGCGGCCAGCACGAGACCGGAACGAGGACCGGCCTGCTGGACCTGACCATCCCGTGGCGGACCCTGGCCGGGATCTCGCCGCAGCCCGGCCAGCTAGGCCGGATCGGGCCGATCACGGCCGAGCAGGCACGCGAGCTGGCCGGGCACGCCGCCGCGGACCCGGCGCCCGCGTGGCGGGTGATCGTCACCGATGCGTCCGGGCATGCGCACGCGGTCACCTGGGTGCGACGCCGCCGCGGGCGGTTCCGCGCCGGCCCGCCCGGCCCGCCCGGCGCCGTCAGCACCACCGGCACTGTGAGAACCACCGGCGCTGTCAGCACCACCGGCCTCGTCGGCCGGGTCACGGTCACGATCACCGAGGAACTGGCGCGGACGTGCGAGATGGCGCGGACGAGCAGGACGGTCCCGGTGCTGAAGCGCCGGGACGCGCAGCGGGACGACCCGCTGGCGCGGGTACAGGCCGCGGTGCTGCGCGCCGCGCGACGTGCCGTCCAGCACGCGCGGGCCCGGGCCGCTGCCGACGCGGCTGCCGGCGGGTGCGCGCACCTGGCGGAGTCACCGGCCTACCGGCCGCCGTCCTCGCTGCGCGAGTACGTGGTCGCGCGCGATGTGACCTGCCGGCATCGGTCCTGCCGCCAGCCTGCATGGCGTGGCGACCTCGACCACACCGTCGCCTTCCACCGGCACGGCCGGACCTGCGCGTGCAACCTGGGACCGCTCTGCCGTCTTCATCACCAGGTCAAGCAGCTGCGGGGCTGGCAGCTCATCCAGGCCGCGCCGGGTTTCTTCGAGTGGGTCACCTCAGCCGGGAAGCGGTACCGGGTCACGCCCGACCAGCACGTGACCTGACCGCCCGGCGAACCCGGGCCGGCCCGGCGGCTGGCCGGATGCTGCCGCAGGCGGTCTCCAACGGTGCCGCGGGCCGACGCCGTTGACCAGTGCCGTCTGACCAGTGCCGTCTGACCAGTGCCGTCTGACCAGTGCCGTCTGACCAGCGCCGTTGACCAGTGCCGTTGACCAGCGCCGTTTGACCAGCGCCGTTTGACCAGCGCCGTTTGACCAGCGCCGTTTGACCGGCGCGGCCCGCGGCGACCACGATGCTGGCTATGCGAACTTCCCCGCCGTTCCGCGCTGACCACGTCGGCAGCCTGCTCCGGCCGCAGCGGCTCCTGGACGCCCGCCAGGAGCACGCCGCCGGTGACATCGGCGATGCCCGGCTGCGCGCAGTCGAGGACGAGTGCATCACCGAGGTCGTGGCGCTGCAGGAGGACACCGGCCTGCAGTCAGCGACCGACGGGGAGTTCCGCCGCGCGTCCTGGCACATGGACTTCATCTACCAGCTCGGCGGGGTCAGCAAGGCCCCCGGCAACCTGGCCGTCCGGTTCCGCAACGCCGACGGCACCATCGAATTCACCCCGGCGGCCATGCATGTGGACGGCAAGATCCGCCTCGACCACACGATCTTCGAGCCCGACTTCCGCTACCTGCAGTCGGTGACCCGGACCGCGACGCCGAAGCTGACCATCCCGTCGCCGAGCATGGTCCACTACCGCGGCGGCCCGGCCGCGCTGGACAAGTCGGTCTACCCGGACATGGAGGAGTTCTGGGCCGACCTGTCCGCCGCCTACGCCGACCAGGTCCGGCGGATGGCGGACCTCGGCTGCCGGTACCTCCAGCTCGACGACACCAGCCTGGCCTATCTCAACGACCCGGCCCAGCGGGCCGAGATCGCCGGGCGCGGCGAGGACGCCGAGCACCTGCACCAGCGATACATCCGGCAGGTCAACGCGGCACTGGCGGGGCGGCCGCCCGGGATGGCCGTCACCACGCACATGTGCCGCGGCAACTTCCGCTCCTCCTGGGCGGCCGAGGGCGGCTACGACTTCGTCGCCGAGGCCTTGTTCTCCGAGCTGGACGTGGACGGGTTCTTCCTGGAGTACGACGACGAGCGCTCCGGCGGCTTCGAGCCGCTGCGGTTCGTCCCGCCGGGCAAGATGGTCGTGCTCGGCCTGGTGACCACCAAGCGGCCGGAGCTGGAGAGCAAGGACGCGCTCAAGCGGCGGATCGACTCGGCCGCCAAGTACGTCCCGCTGGACCAGCTGTGCCTGTCACCCCAGTGCGGCTTCTCCTCGACCGTCGAAGGCAACTCCCTGACCCGCGACGAGCAGCTGGCCAAGCTGCGGCTGGTGGTCCAGACCGCCGCCGAGGTCTGGGGCTGAACTCAGCTCCGAGCCAGACGGGCTACAGATCCCGGAGCGCGTCGGACACCGCCCGGTGGAAGGTCGGATAGGCGTAGATCATCTCCTTGAGCTGCTGCACCGGGAGCTGCGCGTGCACGGCGAGGGTCAGCATGCTCAGCACCTCGCCGCCGGCCGGCCCGGCCGAGGTCGCGCCGGCCAGCACGCCCCGCCCGGAGTCGGCAACCAGCTTGATGAAGCCCTCGTTGCCTGCCTTGTGGATCCAGCCCCGGGCCGAGCTGGGGATCTGGGTGAGGCCGGTCCGCACCGTGAGTCCCTGCTCGCGGGCCTGCGCCTCGGTCAGCCCGACCGCCCCGACCTCCGGGTCGGTGAACGTGACCCGCGGCACCGCATGGTAACGGGCGCCGAAATGCTCCTCGCCGAGGATGTCGGCCACGATGATGTCCGCGTGGTACATCGACATGTGCGTGAAGGCGCCCTTGCCGACCACGTCGCCGAGCGCCCACACGCCCGGCGCGGCCCGCATGTGCTCATCCACGGAGACCGACCGGGCGTCCGGGTCCAGCCCGACCGCCGCCACCCCGACCGCGGCCAGGTCGGCCCGCCGCCCGGTGGCGACCAGCAGCTTTTCGGCCGTCAGCTGCTCGCCGCCCTGCAGCGTCACGGTGAACTCGCCGCCGTCGAAGCTCACCCGCTCCGCCCCCGCGCCGGTGCGAACCGTGATGCCGCCGCGGCCGAACACCTCGGCGATCAGCTCGCCCGCCTCCGGCTCCTCCAGCGGCAGCAGGTGGTCCATCGCCTCGACCACGGTCACCGCGGCGGCGAAGCGCGAGTACACCTGGGCCAGCTCGGCGCCGATCGCGCCGCCGCCGAGCACCAGCAGCGAGGACGGCACCTCGTCGGCCTCGATGGCCTCGTGGTTGGTCCAGTACGGGGTGCCGTGCAGGCCGGGCACCGGCGGGATGGCAGCCGCGGTGCCGGTCGCGATGATGATCCCGCGGCTGGCCCGCAGCGTGTTGTCGCCCACCGTCACTACGCCCGGCGCGGTGATCGTGCCGTGCCCGCGGAACAGCCGGCCGCCCTTCTTGATGAACCGGTCGGCGGCCACCGTGTCGTCCCAGTCGTCGGTGGCCTCGGCCCGGATCCGCTGCGCGACCGGCCCCCAGTCCGGCACCACGGTCGCGTCGCCCGCCATGCCCGGGATGCGCCGGCCCTCGGCCAGCAGGTTGGCGGCGCGGATCATCATCTTGGACGGGACGCAGCCCCAGTACGGGCACTCGCCGCCGACCAGCCGGGACTCGACCCCGGCCACCCGCAGCCCGGCCTCGGCGAGACGCTCGGCCGCGTCCTCACCGCCGGGTCCCATGCCGAGGACGATGACATCGAACTCCTGCTCGGGCATCGCGCGCTCCCGTCGGTTGCTGTGGCTGGCTGCCACCCTGTCAGGCCGGAGGCCGGCGGCCGCGCTCGACCTGCCGGACGGACACATCCTCAAGCCCGAGGCCGGCGATCAGCCGGGACACGACGGCTTCGCCGTCGATCGCGCCGCAGCTGAACAGGTCCACCGCGACCAGGGCTTCCTCCGGCCAGGTGTGCACGCTCAAGTGCGATTCAGCCAGAATCAGCACCAGCGTGATCGCGCCGTTGGGAAACACCACGTGACTGGAGTCCAGCACGTGCCCGCCGCCGGCCGCGACCGCCGCGGCGGCGACGGCCGACAGCGGCTCCAGCCCGGTGACCGCAGAGCCCGGCGCGGCGGTGCCGTCGATGGCGTAGAGCACCTTGGCGGAGGCGGCTTCATCGCGCCGGAGGCCGGCGAAGTCACGCGCCGCCTGATTGCCGAGCATGATGTGGCAGGATACCGTACGGCCCGCTGACCGGCCGGAGTGCAGGACGCAGCCGATGGACCCGAACCAACTCATGAACATGGACGCAGTGGTGGCGCAGGTCGCCTCCGCGGTCGGGCTGGCCGAGGGCCGGTCCGGGGTCCGGGATGTGCTGACCGCCATCAGCCGCACCGAGCCGGTCGCCGTCCGCGAGGTCAGCCGGCTGGCCGGGCTCCCGGTCCCGATCGTCGCCGCCGTCTGCAACGAGCTGCGCGCCCGCGGCGTCGTCGACCGCTCCCGCCCCGTCCGGCTCACCGAGGCCGGCCGCAGCGCGCTCGGCCCGGCCCGCTCCGACCTGGCCGCGGCCTGCCCGCAGTGCGCGGGCAGCGGCCTGGCCGTCCCGCCGGAACTGGCCGGTCTCGCCGCGGAGCTGGAACCGGCCGCCGCGGGCGCGCCGGCGGCCAGGACCGAGCTGGACCAGACCCACTGCACGGTCGCGACGAAGATCCACCGGGTGCTGGTCATGCACCAGGCCGGTGCCCTGGCGGGCCGGCGCATCCTGCTGCTCGGCGACGACGACCTGATCGCGGTGGCGATCGCCCGGTTCGGCGCCGTCACCGGGCTGGTCCCGGCCCGGCTGACCGTCGTCGACACCGACCCCGACGTGCTCGGCTGGATCGGCCAGCAGGCGGCCGGAACCGGCCTGGAGCCCGAACTGGTCCGCCACGACCTGCGCCAGCCGCTGCCCGCCGCCCTGGCCGGCGAGTTCGGCGTGGTCGGCACCGACCCGCCGTACACGGTGCCGGGCGCGCAGCTGTTCCTGTCCCGCGCCGTGGCCGCGCTGGACCCCGAGCCGGGCCAGCACGTGTTCTTCTCCTTCGGCGCCCGGCGCCCGGCCGAGACGCTCCGCACCCAGGAGATCATCGCCGGGCTGGGGCTGGCCATCCGCGGCCTGTGGCCGGGCTTCAATACCTACGCCGGGGCCGGCATCCTGGCCGGCACCAGCAACCTGTACCACCTGCGCAGCACGGCCGGGTCCCGGCCGCTGGTCACCGGCACGCACGACGGCCCGCTCTACACCGCCGACCACCGGCAGGCCGCCACCCGGCCGTACCGGTGCGCGGGCTGCAAGGCCGTGCACGAGACCGGCCCCGGGACGCCGTGGCCGCAGATCGGCGACCTGCAGGCGGCGGGCTGCCCGCGCTGCGGCGGCACCGTGTTCCGCCCGATGGCCAGATCCGCAGCGCCATCCGCAGCGGCGAGGGGAGCTGACCGGTGACCGCGCTGCAAGCCGGTGACCGCTACCTGGTCCGGGCGGCTACCGAAGCCGACCTGGACGCGATCGCGGAGTTCGAGATCGGCATCGCCCGGGTGTCGTTCGGCGCCGAGGCCATCACCGACCCGGCGCTGCACCGCAAGCGGGCTGCCGGCTCGCTCGGCAAGCCCGGCGAGGTGACGCTGATCGCCGCGGCCGCGCAGGCCCCGCGCACCGCGCTGGGCTGGGCCTGGCTGTCGGCCCGCACCAACTCGCTCACCGGCGAGCGGTACGGCAACTTCCGCTCGCTGGCCGTGGCGGACGTGCCGGACCGCAGCGAGCTCGGCGAGCTGCTGCTGGCCGCGGTCATCGACGCCGCCGACGCGGCCGGCCTGGCCCGGCTGACCGGCAAGGTGCACGCCCGCAACCTCGGCATGCGGGCGCTGTACCGCAAGTTCGGCTTCGAGGCCGCGCACCTGACCATGGAGCGCAGCCGAGACGCCGCCGGTCCCGGGCAGGCCGCGCCCTCATGATCAAGTGCGTGATCTGGGACCTGGACCGCACGCTGCTGGACGGGGTCTTCCTGGAGTCCGCGCCGGGCGCGCCGCCGCCCGCCGACCCGCAGCTCACGGCGGTGCTGCGCGAGCTGACCGGACGCGGCATCGTGCACGCAGTCGCCAGCCGCAACCCGCCCGCCGCCGCCGAGCACGCCGCCGCGGTGACCGGCGCCCGGTTCGCGGCGGTGCAGTGCGGCTGGGGGGCCAAGCCGGAGGCGGTCCGGGCGATCCTGGCCGACCTGCAGATCGGCGCGGACGCGGTGGCGTTCGTCGACGACGAGCCGATCGAGCGGGCCGAGGTCGCGGCCGCGCTGCCCGAGGTGCTGGTGCTGTCGCCGGAGGATGCCCGCGACGCGCCGGGCTGGCCGGAGTTCAGCCCGGCAGTGGTCACCGACGAGGCGCGGCGGCGCGGTGAGATGTACGCCCAGCGGCGGCGCCGGCAGGCCGGGGCGCAGGCCTTCGGCGGGTCCCGGGAGGAGTTCCTGCGCCGCAGCGGCACCCGGGTGGTCATCTCCCCGGCCCGGCTGGCCGACGCCGCCCGGGTGGCCGAGCTGTCGCAGCGCACGCACCAGTTCAACTCGACCGGAGAGCAGCTCACGACGGCAGAGCTGGACGGCCTGCTGCGAGCACACGACCTGCGGATCCCGGTGGTGCGGCTGTCGGACGACTACGGCGACGACGGCCTGGTCGGCGCCTGCCTGATCGGCACCGGCCCGGCCGCGCCCGGCCCGGCGGCCGCATCCGGGCCGGCGGCCGGCGGCCGGGAGTGGGCCGTGCCGCTGCTGATGATGTCGTGCCGGGCGATGGGCCGCGGGGTCATCGACGCGCTGCTGGCCTGGCTGTGCCGGGAGGCGTCCGGCGCCGGCGCGGCGGCGGTGCGGCTGCCGTGCCGGCTGACCTCGCGCAACGTGCCGCTGCGGCTGGCGCTGGCCGCGGCCGGGTTCCGCGCCGGACCCGGGGACGGTCCCGGGCCGGACGGATTGGCCGTGTTCAGCCGGGCGCTGGACGGGCCGCTACCGGAAGTTCCCCGGTGGGCCCGCGCCGAGGGCTGGAGTGGCCAAGGTGAGTGAACCGGAGGACGAGGTGCTGGCCGGGCTGCGCGAGATCCTGGCCGCGATCACCGGCCAGGACTCCATGCGCGAGCTGGCGGCCGACGCCCCGCTGCTGCGCACCGGGGCCGGGCTGGACTCGCTGCGCGGGACGTTGCTGCTGGTGGAGGTGCAGCGCCGGTTCGGGGTCGACGTGGCGGCCGAGGACCTGAACCTGGACAGCCTGGCCTCGCTCGGCACCCTGGCCGCCTACATCGCCGCCCGGTGACCCGGCTGGCCCGCAGTAAGGCGCAGGCCCGCGCTAGCCCAGGCCCAGCGGGTCGGGCCGGAGGCTGGCCGGGGCCAGGCCGCCGTCCGCGGACCGGTCCAGCAGCGCCGCCCGCCGCCGGGCCACCCCGTCCCGGCGGCCGGGGCCGGCCGCCGCCTCGATCGCGTCGTAGGCGGCCAGCAGCCGCCGGACCACCTGTACCGACGACGCGCCGTAGTCAGTGATCTCGGTGAAGGCCAGGTCCAGGCACTCCTCCCAGGTCAGCCCGGGCTGGATGAGCCGCACCCGGCCGCTGGCGTCGGCGATCAGGCTGCTGCGCGGCGGCCGCCCGGCAACCCGCAGCACGATGTCCTCAAGCCGGTCGATGACGTGCACGGCGGTGGTCGGCTGATTGACCGCGGGCGACAGGGCCTGGATCGCGATGTCGACCAGCTGCCGCAGCCCGTACGCCGGGTCCTGGTACAGCGTCCGGGCCCGGCCGAGGTCCAGGCACCGCAGCAGGGCGCTTCGCGGCGGGACCTGGCCGCGGACGGCGAGCACGGCCGCCCCGGCCGGCAGGTACTCGCCGACCCGCGCCAGCAGCTCGATCTCGCAGCCGGACTGCTGCGCGAGACGGATCAGCCGGCGGTGGTCGACGCCTTGGAGCACGCCGATCTTGCGGCCGTCCGCGGGCAGGCTGACCACGGCGGGCCCGGTGCCGCCCAGGCTGGCCGCCGGGGGCGCCGCGGGCCGGTAGGCCGCCGCTGCCGGGAAGTACCAGCGCAGCGCCTTCCTGGTCTCCTCGGCCACCCCGGTGATCACCCAGTCGACCTGGAGCAGCTTCATGATCCGGGCCGCGAACCTGACGAACAGGATCAGGCTGGCGCACACCAGCGCCATGGCCACGACCAGGCCGCGCGGATCGGCGCTGTGGCCTTCCCCGGCGGCCAGCGCCAGGAACGCCACCGCGTAGGAGAACGTGGCCAGCAAGATCCCGAACGCCAGCTTGGTCACGCCCGAGCGGACGAACATCCGCAGCACCCGCGGCGACAGCTGGGAGCTGGCCAGCTGCAGCGCCACTAGCGTCAAGGTGAACACGACGCCGAGGAAGGTCAGCGTGGCCGAGGCGATGATGCCCAGCACCCCGGCCGCCTCGCCCGGGGTGACCGGCGGCCCGCCCAGCAGCACGCGCGGCACCCCGAGCCGGGCCGCCTGGACGGTCAGCACGGCGACCGCGGCGCCGGCGGCGAGCAGCAGAGCCGGGATCATCCAGAAATTGCTGGACAGCCGCTCGGCCAGCCGGGCTCGCCGGTGCCCGCGCGCCGCCGCCGCGCGCAGCGCGGCAAGCTCTGGTTGCGTCACCGCGTCAGATTCCCCCGGTCAGCGTGGCGCCTGCCTGGTGCCCGGCCGCTTCCCTGCTGGCCGGGCCATCCCGCCTTCAGCATTCCCGCCCCGCGCGAGGCTACCCATCCGGCCTGGTCAGCGCGGGACAGAGCCGATGGCGGCGTACTGCCGGCCGGGGTGCCGCGCCCGCGTATCCTGATCCTGGCCAGCCCGCAGGCCGGGTCAGCGGCGGGCCGGCCGCGACCGAGGGAGAGCCCCCACCGTGCAGCAGGACGGGACCGCGCAGGCTCCGGCGGACACCGGCAGCGGTGCCGCGCTGGGCCGGCAGATCCTGACGATCCCCAATCTGATCAGCGTGGCCCGGCTGCTCGGCGTGCCGGTGTTCTTGTGGCTGGTGCTCGGGGTGCGCACCGCGGCCGGGGACTGGTGGGCAGTGGGCCTGCTCATCGCGTCGGGGGTCTCGGACTGGCTGGACGGCAAGCTGGCCCGCGCCCTGAACCAGCAGAGCGCGCTCGGCCAGCTGCTCGACCCGGCGGCGGACCGGCTCTACATCGTGGCCACGATCATCGCGCTGGCGGTCCGCGGGATCATCGGCTGGTGGCTGGTGGCGCTGCTGGCCGCGCGCGAGCTGGTACTGGCCGTCATGCTGCTGATCCTGCGCCGGCACGACTACCCGGCGCTCCAGGTGAGCTTCGCGGGCAAGGCCGCCACGCTGTGCCTGCTGTACGCGTTCCCGATGCTGTTTCTCGGCGCTCACCAGGCTGTTTACGCCGAGACGATGCGCGTCGTCGGTTGGGGTTTCGTCATCTGGGGAACTGCCCTGTACTGGTGTGCCGCCGGCCTGTACATCGAGCAGACCCGGCGGCTGGTACGCGCTGACCACGGGCCGCCCGGCCAGCGCCGGGGGCAGGACCGGGAGGAGGCGCAGGCGTGAAGGCCGTCGTGATGGCCGGGGGAGAGGGCACCCGGTTGCGCCCGATGACGGCCAACCAGCCCAAGCCCCTGCTGCCGGTGGCCAACCGGCCGATCATGGAGCACGTGCTGCGGCTGCTGCGGCGGCACGGGTTCACCGACACGATCGTGACGGTCCACTTCCTCGCCTCGATGGTGCGCAACTACTTCGGGGACGGCGACGACTTCGGCATGAGCCTGCAGTACGCCACCGAGGAAATGCCGCTCGGCACCGCCGGGAGCGTCAAGAACGCCGAGGACGCGCTGCGGGACGAGCCGTTCCTGGTCATCTCCGGCGACGCGCTGACCGACCTGGACCTGTCCACCCTGGTGGCCTTCCACACCGACAACGACGCGCTGGTCACCGTGGGGCTGACCCGGGTGCCCGACCCGCTGGAGTTCGGCATCGTGATCGCCGGCGAGGACGGCCGGATCCAGCGCTTCCTGGAGAAGCCGACCTGGGGCCAGGTGTTCTCCGACACCGTCAACACGGGCATCTACGTGATGCAGCCGGAGGTGCTGGCCGAGCTGAAGCTCGGCGAGCGGGCCGACTGGTCCGCCGACATCTTCCCCCGCCTGGTCGAGCGCGGCGCCCCGGTTTACGGCTGCGTCTCCGACGGCTACTGGGAGGACATCGGCACGCTGGAGAGCTACCTCAAGGCCCAGGCCGACGTGCTGTCCGGCCGGGTGCAGGCGGAGATCGACGGCTTTGAGGTGTCGCCGGGCATCTGGGTCGGCGAGGGCGCCGAGGTCGACCCGGAGGCCGTGCTGACCGGGCCGCTGTGCATCGGCGACTACGCCAAGATCGAGGCGGGCGCGCAGCTGCGCGAGCACACCGTGATCGGCAGCAACGTGGTGGTCAAGGAGGGCGCGTTCCTGCACCGGGCGGTGGTGCACAACAACGTCTACATCGGCTCGCGCGCCAACCTGCGCGGCTGCGTGATCGGCAAGAACACCGACGTGATGGCCGCGGCCAGGATCGAGGAGGCCGCGGTCGTCGGGGACGAGTGCGTGATCGAGCCCGAGGCCTACCTGTCCCCGGGGGTCAAGGTCTACCCGTTCAAGACCATCGAGGCCGGCGCGCTGGTCAACGCCAGCGTGATCTGGGAGTCACGCGGCTCGCGCACCCTGTTCGGCCCGCGCGGGGTCTCCGGCCTGGTCAATGTGGAGATCACGCCCGAGCTGTGCGTCCGGCTGGCCAGCGCGTACGCGACCACGCTGCAAAAGGGCGCGGTGGTCACCACCTCGCGGGATGTGTCCAGGGCGGCCCGGGCGCTGAAGCGGGCCATGCACGGCGCCCTCAACGCCAGCGCGATCAACGTGGTGGACCTGGAGGCCCAGCCGCTGCCGGTGGCCAGGTTCGAGACCGCGCGCAGCAAGTACAGCGGCGGGATCGCGCTGCGCACCACGCCGGGCGACCCGCAGTCGATCGACATCATCTTCCTGGACGAGAGCGGTGCCGACCTGTCCCTGGCCGCGCAGCGCACCCTGGAGCGGGTGTTCTCCCGGCAGGAATACCGGCGCGCCTTCCCCGGCGAGATCGCCGAGCTGAGCTACCCGCCGCGCGTGATCGAGGGCTACACCCGCGAGCTGCTGAGCACCATCAACATGACCGGGGTCCGCGACGCCGGCCTCAAGGTCGTCATCGACTGCGCGGGCGGCACCGCCTCGCTGGTGCTGCCGGGCCTGCTCGGCCGGATCGGCGTGGACGTGCTGACCGTGAACAACCGGCTGGACGAGCACTCGCCCACCCAGTCGCTGGCCCAGGTCCGGGCCGACATGCACCGGCTGTCGGAGCTGGTCGCCTCGTCCCGGGCCGCGTTCGGCGTCCGGTTCGACCCGGTCGGCGAGCGGATCGCGCTGGTGGACGACAAGGGCGCGCTGGTCAGCGACGACCGGGCGCTGCTGGTGGTGCTGGACCTGATCGCGGCGGAACGGCGGACCGGCCGGGTGGCGCTGCCGGTCACCACCACCCGGGTCGCCGAGCAGGTCTGCCGCTACCACGGCGTCGGAGTGGAGTGGACCTCCACCGCGCAGCACGGCCTGTACGAGGCCACCGCTCCCGCCGACGTGATCTTCGCCGCCGACGGCCGGGGCGGGTTCGTGGTCCCGGAGTCCTCCCGCTGCATCGACGGCATCGCCGCCTTCACCCTGCTGATCGGCCTGGTGGCCAGGACCCGGCTGGCGCTGAGCCAGATCCACGACCGGCTCCCGGCCGCCTACCTGCTCAAGCGGTCGATGCCCACCCCGTGGGCGGCCAAGGGCATCGTGATGCGCACGCTGCTCGAAACGGCCGGCGACCGCCCGGTAGACACCACCGACGGCGTCCGGATCAACGAGCCGGGCCAGGGCTGGGTGCTGGTGCTGCCCGACCCGGCCGAGGCGGTCACCCACCTGTGGGCCGAGGGCACCGACGACGACACGGCCCAGTCGCTGCTGGACGAGTGGGCGGCCGTCGTCGAGCACGCCGGGCGCTAGCACCGGCGGGTCTCCCGGAATCGGAGGCCCGCTCGGGGAGAATCAGACCGTGGCCGGAAATACTGCGAGCGCAACCGGCGCACTGGCCGCGAGCGTGCCCCGAAGTGGCGTACCCTCTGCCTGATTCCCGCTTATGCCGCGGGCCAGACGAACGGGAGACTGGGCAGCGAAATGCCGATCGTCATCTGCACCGCGTGCGGTTCGGCGAACCCCGAGGACGCGCGGTTCTGCTCGCAGTGCGGCACGCCGCTGCAGCACGGCCAGGGTGAGCAGCCCGGCGAGTCGACGTCCACGGTCTCGCTCGGCGGCACCGAGGCCGAGGCCGAGGCGGGCGAGGAATCAGAGACTGACGCCGCGACGGTGGAGGCGCTGCCGGCCGGCACCGCCCTGCTGGTGGTGCGCCGCGGGCCCAACGCCGGCAGCCGGTTCCTGCTCGACCGCGACCTGACCGTGGTCGGCCGGCATCCCGACAGCGACATCTTCCTGGACGACGTGACGGTGTCCCGGCGGCACGCCGAGTTCTACCGCCGGGGCGGCGCGTTCGCCGTCCGCGACGTCGGCAGCCTGAACGGCACCTACGTCAACCGCGAGCGGATCGAAGAGACCGCGCTCGGCGGCGGCGAGGAGGTCCAGGTCGGCAAGTTCCGGCTGGTGTTCCTGCTCAGCCCGCGGTCCGCGGATTACGGAGCAAGCGCGCTGGGAGGCTGATTGGATACCCCAGCCCAGCCCTCGCCCGCCGCCCGCCCGGCCCGGCCCCACAGCCCGGCCCGGCCTGAATCCGGCCGCCCCGGCCTCGGCATCGGGGCGGTGTACCGGCAGCTGCTGCCCGACTTCCCCGACGTCACCATCTCCAAGATCCGCTTCCTGGAGACCGAGGGCCTGATCGAGCCGGCCCGCTCGCCGTCCGGCTACCGCCGGTTCGGCCCGGCGGACGTGGACCGGCTGCGCTACATCCTCACCGTCCAGCGCGACTACTACCTGCCGCTGCGTGTCATCAAGGAGCAGCTGGCCCGGCCCGGGCCAGGTCAGCAGCCAGGCCGCGGCAGCACCGAGGGCTCCGCAGACCGCCGGGACGGGCCGCCGGAACGGCGGCCCTTGCTGCTCAGCCGGCGCGAGCTGCTGGAGGCCACCGGCATCGGCGACGGCCAGCTCGCCGAGCTGGAGGAGCAGGGGCTGATCCGGCGCGCCGGCCGGCAGTACGGCCAGGACGCACTGGCGGTGGCCGGCGCCGTCGCCGCCCTGGCCGCCTATGGCGTCCAGGCCCGGCACCTGCGGGCGGCCCGCGCCGCTGCCGAGCGCGAGATCTCGCTGATCGAGCAGGTGGTCGCCCCTACGCTGCGCCAGCGCAACCCAGGCGCCCGGGCAGCGGCCAGCCGCACCGCCCGCGAGATCGCCGCGCTGACCCTGCGGCTGCACGCCGCGCTGGTGGAGAACGCGCTGGCAGAAGCCGGATTGCCGGCTCCCGCTCCGGCCCCGCCGGCGGAGGCCGGCGACGGCGGCCCCGCGCAGCCCGGCCGGCTGCCGCGCCGGGAGGCCGGCGGTGCCACCGCCTGACGGCCAGGCCTGCGGCTCGGCACCGCGATGGCGGGTGTACGTTGAAAAAGGAGCACCCTGGCCGCAGCGCTCTTGCGGCGAGGCCGCGCCCCCGAACACTGCTCGCGCTCGAGGACGGAGCCGCCGTGAGGCAGATGGAGGTCGTAGGCGTCCGGGTTGAGATGCCGACGAACCAGCCGATCGTGCTGCTGAAGGAAATGCAGGGCGAGCGGTACCTGCCCATCTGGATCGGGCCGATGGAGGCGACCGCGATCGCCTTCGCCCAGCAGGGCATGGTGCCGCAGCGGCCGCTGACTCACGACCTGTTCCGCGACGTGCTCGAAGCACTCGGCGTACAGCTCAAGTCGGTGAACATCACCGCGCTGCGCGACGGCATCTTCTTCGCCGACCTGGTCTTCTCCAACGGCCGCGAGGTCAGCGCCCGGCCGTCGGACTCGATCGCGCTGGCGCTGCGCACCGGCGCGACGATCTTCGCGGCCGAGGAGATCCTGGACGAGGCCGGGGTAGCGATCCCCGATGAGCAGGAGGACGAGGTCGAGAAGTTCCGCGAGTTCCTCGACCAGATCACGCCCGAGGATTTCGGCCGCTCCACCTGAATCGGGCCTGGTCAGCTACCCCGATGGGTAGCCCTTATGTCACGACTGGTAACCGTATCGGCGACGCGCCGCGGCCGGTCGTTGACGGGCTTACCCGCCGCGGCCTACCGTGCGAAGCGAGTACCCAGCGAGTATCCAGGCGGCTTGCTCCTGGGGCCGGAGGTGGGCGTGGCAGTAACTAAGGGTGACGGTCAGGCACCCGAACTTCGCGAGGACGCGGCGCGGCATGCCGGGCAGCAGGGGCTGCTGTTCGGCGAGGATGTCGAGGCAGCGCCCGAGGACGTCGGGTACCGCGGCCCGGCCGCCTGCCGCGCGGCGGGCATCACCTACCGTCAGCTCGACTACTGGGCCAGGACCGGGCTGGTCGAGCCCAGCGTCCGCCCGGCGAGCGGTTCCGGCTCGCAGCGGCTGTACGGGTTCCGCGACATCCTGGTGCTCAAGGTGGTCAAGCGGCTGCTCGACACCGGCATCTCGCTGCAGCAGATCCGCTCCGCGGTCGAGTTCCTGCATGCCCGCGGCGCCAGCGACCTGGCCCAGGTCACGCTGATGAGCGACGGCGTGAGCGTGTACGAGTGCACGTCGCCGACCGAGGTCGTGGACCTGCTGGCCGGCGGCCAGGGCGTGTTCGGCATCGCGCTCGGCCGGGTCTGGCAGGAGGTCGAGGGCACGCTGGCCGAGCTGCCCGCCGAGCCGGCCGGCGACGACACCGCGGCCCTGGCCGGACCGGACGAGCTGGCCCGCCGCCGCGCCCGCAAGACCGGCTGAGTTCCCGGAAAGGCGTGAGTAGCCGGGCATAACGGTTGCGCTACAGCCTCCGGCTCGATGATCCGGGAGACGGCTTATTGCGTAATATCGTGTTAATGTGACCGGCGTGCCGGTCACGATCTCAGCCCGCGACCTGCGCAAGGCCTACGGCAGCCTGCACGCGGTCGACGGTGTGAGCTTCGACGTCGAGCAGGGCGAGTTCTTCGCCATCCTCGGCCCGAACGGGGCCGGCAAGACCACCACGCTGGAGATTGTCGAGGGCCTGCGCAAGCCCGACAGCGGCGAGGTGTCGGTGCTCGGGCAGTCGCCGTGGCCGCGCAACCCGAGGCTACTGCCCAAGATCGGCGTGCAGCTGCAGGCCTCGTCCTATTTCGAGCGGCTGACCGCGCGCGAGCAGATCCGCACCTTCGCCTCGCTGTACGGGGTGCCCGCCAGCCGGGCCGACGAGATGCTCGGCGTCGTGGGGCTGGACGAGCACGCCGGGACCCGGGCGGAGAAGCTGTCCGGCGGGCAGGCCCAGCGGCTGTCGATCGCCTGCGCGCTGGTGCACGACCCCGAGGTGCTGTTCCTGGACGAGCCGACCGGCTCGCTGGACCCGCAGGCCCGGCGCAACCTGTGGGACCTGCTGCGCGCCACCAACCAGCAGGGCCGCACGGTGGTGCTCACCACCCACCACATGGACGAGGCCGAGACGCTGTGCGACCGGGTGGCGATCATGGACCGCGGCCGGATCCTGCGGACCGGCCCGCCCGCCGCGCTGGTCCGCCAGCTCGGCCAGCCGGTCCGGGTCAGCGTCGAGTCGGGCCTGCTCACGAAGGCCCAGGCCGCCGAGCTGGCGGCCGCGGGCGGCGGCGGGCCCGCGGACGTCATCGACGACGGCGTGTCGCTGTCGATCACCACCGCCGACCCGGGCGCCGTGCTGTCCGGGCTCGGCGGCCACGGGGCGCTGACCGGCCTGCGGGTGCAGGGCGCCACGCTGGAGGACGTGTTCTTGCAGCTGACCGGGCGGGAGTACCGGGAATGAGAATTCGGGGAATGAGAACCTGGGAATGAATGGCCAGGCGCTGCGCAGCCTGTCGCTGGCCATGCTGCGCGGGTTCATCCGCGACCGCACCGCGATGGTGTTCACGATCCTGATCCCGGTGCTGTTCCTGGTGCTGTTCGGCTCGATCTACAAGAACAGCTCCGCGCCCAAGGTCACCGTGATTGAGGTCGGCAAGGTCAGCCTGCTCGACCAGGCCGCAGGCGGCGGCCGCGGCCAGCTCGGCCAGGTGCTGGCCATCACCCGCTCGTCCCGGCTGGCCCCGGCCCTCGCCGCGGTGCGCAAGGGCACCGACGACGCCGCGGTCCAGCAGCAGGGCCGCCGGCTGCTGGTGCACTACTCGATCGCCGACCAGACCACCGCCAGCCTGGTGCAGACCGTGTTCGCCTCGATCGTGCAGCAGGCCGACCAGGCCGCGGCCGGGCGGGCGCCGGCGTTCCAGCTGACCACCCGGCAGGTCGAGGACAAATCACTCAAGTCGATCCAGTACATCGCGCCCGGGCTGCTCGGCTGGGCCATCGCGTCCGGCGCCGCGTTCGGCGCGGCCATCACCCTGGTCAGCTGGCGCAAGGACAAGCTGCTGCGGCGGCTGCGGCTGGCCCCGGTCGGCACCGCCTCGATCGTGACGGCCCGGATCGGGATCAGCGTGCTGATCGCGCTGATCCAGCTCGCGGTGTTCCTGGCCGTGGCCACCTTGCCGTACTTCGGGCTGAAGCTGGCCGCCTCCTGGTGGATGGCCATCCCGATCGTGGCCTGCGGCACGCTGGCGTTCATGTCGATCGGGCTGCTGGTCGGCGCGATCGCCAAGACTCAGCAGGCCGCGACGTCGATCGCCAACCTGATCATCTTGCCGATGGCCTTCCTCGGCGGCGCGTTCATCCCGCTGGATTTCGCGCCCGCCTGGATCCAGCAGGTGTCCTACGTGATGCCGCTGCGCTACCTGGTCGTCGGCATGCAGGACGTGATGGCCCGCGGCGAGGGCCCGTCGGCGGCGCTGCCGGCCATCGGCATCCTGCTCGCGTTCTGCGCCGTGCTCACGCTCATCTCGGTGCGGGTGTTCCGCTGGGACGACGTGTGAGCCGGGGGTAGGCTCGCACTAGCTGACGACACCGTCCGGGAGAGTCCCCGCGCATCCAGCCGGGGCGCCGAAGGGGCAACCTCCCCGGAACCTCTCAGGCATCAGGGACCGGACGGGACAAGCGGCTCTGGAGCCATGCGGCGACAGAGGGGGAGTGCAGAGTCCGCACCGCGGTGCCGGACACCGCTCTCGCTCCCGGAGGTTCGCGTGGACTTCTCCCGCCGGCACATCGGACCCGCGGACGCGCAGCGCCAGCACATGCTGGACGCGATCGGCTACTCCTCGCTGGACGAGCTGACCGGCGCGGCGCTGCCCCCCGACATCGCCGCCCGGCGCGGCCTGGAGCTGCCCGGGGCGCTGACCGAGGAGCAGGCACTGGCCCGGCTGCGCGAGCTCGCGGCCGGCAATCAGGTGCTCACCTCGATGATCGGCCTGGGCTACTACGACACGGTGACCCCGGCGGTGATCCGCCGCAACGTGCTGGAGAACCCGGCCTGGTACACCGCCTACACGCCCTACCAGCCGGAGATCTCGCAGGGCCGGCTGGAGGCGCTGCTGAACTTCCAGACGATGGTCTCCGACCTCACCGCGCTGCCGGTAGCCGGGGCCTCGATGCTGGACGAGGCCATCGCCGCCGCGGAGGCGATGACGCTGGCCCGGCGGGCCGCCGGGCGCGGCCGGGTGTTCCTGGCCGACGCCGACTGCCTGCCGCAGACCCTGGCCGTGCTGCGCACCCGGGCCGAGCCGCTCGGCATCGAGCTGGTCACCGGCCCGGTCACGCCCGGGCTGATCGCCGCCCAGCCCGACGGCGAGCTGTTCGGCGTGCTGCTGGCCTATCCCGGGGCCAGCGGCGCCGTGACCGACCTGCGGCCGGCGATCGCCGCCGCCCGCGAGCGCGGCGCGCTCGCCGTCGTCGCGGCCGACCTGCTGGCGCTGACGCTGCTCACCCCGCCCGGCGAGCTCGGCGCCGACGTCGCGGTCGGCACCACCCAGCGGTTCGGGGTGCCGATGGGCTACGGCGGCCCGCACGCCGGCTACATCTGCGTGCGCGAGCCGCTCAAGCGCCAGCTGCCCGGGCGGCTGGTCGGCGTGTCGGTGGACGCCGACGGCAACCGGGCCTACCGGCTGGCGCTGCAGGTCCGGGAGCAGCACATCCGCCGGGAGCGGGCGACCAGCAACATCTGCACCGCGCAGGTGCTGCTGGCGGTGATCGCCGGCCTGTACGCCGCCTACCACGGGCCGGACGGGCTGCGCGCGATCGCGGAGCGGGTGCACGGCCGGGCCGCGGCGCTGGCCGCCGCGCTGCGCGGGCAGGGCCTGGAACTGCGCCACCCGGCGTTCTTCGACACGATCGCGGTCGCCATGCCCGGCGCGGCGGCCGGCGCCGTCGGGCGGGCCCGGGAGGCCGGCTACAACCTGCACCTGGCCGGCCCGGACACGGTGCAGATCGCCTGCGACGAGACCACCACCGAAGCAGACCTGCGGGCCGTGGCCCGGGCGCTGACCGGCACCGGCGACGGCCGCCTGGATGCGGCCGCCGGCGACGGCCGCCCGGACAGCGGGGATGGCCGGCCCGGGGCGCTGCCGTCCGGCCTGGTCCGCACGGCGGGGTACCTGGACCACCCGGTGTTCAGCGCGCACCGCAGCGAGACCGGGATGCTGCGCTACCTGCGGCGGCTGGCCGACGAGGACGTCGCGCTCGACCGGTCGATGATCCCGCTCGGCTCGTGCACGCTGAAGCTGAACGCGGCCGCCGAGATGGAGGCCATCACCTGGCCGCAGTTCGCCGGCCTGCACCCGTTCGCGCCCGCGGACCAGGCCGCCGGGTACGCCCGGCTGATCGCCGACCTGGAGTCCTGGCTGGCCGAGATCACCGGCTACGACGCGGTATCGCTGCAGCCTAACGCCGGTTCCCAGGGCGAGCTGTCCGGGCTGCTGGCCATCCGCGGCTACCACCGCGCGCAGGGCGAGCCGGATCGCGACGTGTGCCTGATCCCCGACTCCGCGCACGGCACCAACGCGGCCTCGGCGGTGCTGGCCGGGCTGCGGGTCGCGGTGGTCAAGTGCGGCTCCGACGGCGCGATCGACCTCGGCGACCTAGACGCCAAGCTGGCCGCGCACGACGGCAGGATCGCGGCGATCATGGTGACCTACCCGTCCACCAACGGGGTGTACGAGGACACGATCGGCACGGTCTGCGAGCGGGTGCACGCGGCCGGCGGCCAGGTCTACATCGACGGCGCCAACCTGAACGCGCTGGTCGGGCTGGCCCGCCCGGCCGAGTTCGGCGGCGACGTGTCGCACCTGAACCTGCACAAGACGTTCTGCATCCCGCACGGCGGCGGCGGTCCCGGCGTCGGGCCGGTGGCCGCCCGGGCCCACCTCGCCCCGTACCTGCCAGGTCCCCGCGGCCCTGCCGCGGCCGGCCAGCACAGCGGCCCTGCCGCGGCCGGCCAGCACAGCGGCCCTGCCGCGGCCGGCCAGCACAGCGGCCCTGCCGCGGCCGGCGGTCAGGCCGGGCCGGTCGCCGCGGCCCCGTACGGGTCGGCGGGGATCTTGCCGATCTCCTGGGCCTACATCGCGATGATGGGTGCGGACGGGCTGCGCCGCGCCACCGGGGCGGCCGTACTGGCCGCGAACTACGTGGCCCGGCGGCTCGACCCGCATTTCCCCGTGCTGTACACCGGCCGCGGCGGCCTGGTGGCGCACGAGTGCATCCTGGACCTGCGGCCGATCACCAGCCGGACCGGCGTCACCGCCGAGGACGTCGCCAAGCGGCTGATCGACTACGGCTTCCACGCCCCGACGATGTCGTTCCCGGTGGCCGGGACGCTGATGGTGGAGCCGACCGAGAGCGAGGACCTGGCCGAGCTTGACCGGTTCTGCGACGCGATGATCTCGATCGCCGGCGAGATCGAGAAGGTCGCGTCGGGCGAGTACGACAGCCACGACAATCCGCTGAAGAACGCACCGCACACGGCCAGCATGCTGCTGGCCGCCGGCTGGAAGCACCCCTACGACCGGGAGTACGCCGCCTACCCGGTGCCGTCCGACCGCCGGTTCAAGTACTGGCCGCCGGTGCGCCGGATCGACGGCGCTTACGGCGACCGGCACCTGGTCTGCGCCTGCCCCCCGCCGGAGGCGTTCGAGAGCTGAGCCGGAGGCGTTCGAGAGCTGAGCCGGAGGCGCCCGAGGACTGAGTGCCGCTCAGGCCAGGGCCGCGGCGGCGAACTCGGCCATCGAGCCGAACTCGGCGTCCGGGGTGATCCCGGCGGCCGGTGGCGGGGTGGCGCCCCACCCAGCCCGGTCCTGCCGCCGGTTGATCCATACGGCCGGCAGTCCCGCCTTCCTCGCGGGCACATGGTCGTGGAACAGGCTCTGCGCCACGTGCAGCAGCCGGCCCGCGCCGATGCCGAGCTTTCCGGCCGCGGCGAGGAGGGCCTCGAAGTTGGCCGGCGCGGGCTTGTAGGAACCGGCGTCCTGCGCGGTGATGACGGCCGCGAAATCGGCGCCGAGCCGCGCCCGCGAGGCGGCGAAGGAGGCCCGGTCGACATTCGACAAGATGATCAGCCGGAACCGGGCGCCGAGTGCGCGCAGCGCCTCCGCGGAGTCGGGGAAGGCGGGCCAGTCCGGCACCGAGCCGGCCAGCGCGGCGGCGTCCCCGTCGTCCACCGCGGCGCCGAGCCCCGCGCCGAGGGCGCGGAAGCTGCGGGCCAGGATCTGCGGGTACGGCTCGGACGGGTGCCCCGCCTCAGCGGCGGACTCGTGCCCGGCGTAGGCGGCCAGCAGCTCCTCCGGGCCGATGGTCAGCCCGCGGCGCCGGGCCCAGGGCACCAGCACGGCGGCCAGGCCGGCTTCCCAGTCGATCAGCGTGCCGTAGCAGTCGAAGCTCAGCGCCTCGAAGCCGGCGTAGTCGATGGGTCCCGCAGCGGGCGGCTCGCTCACGCCTACCAGCGTAATCTCCGGGCGGCCCTGGAGCGGCCCGGCGAAACCGGAGCCAGGCGGCCCTTCCACTCGCCGCGGCCGGACCGGTGGCGGCGGGCCGAGTCGACGGTCATGGCGGCGTACAGCGCCGCGATGACCGGCAGCAGGGGGGCACGCAGCACCGACAGCCGGTACAGCCGCAGCATCGGCACGAACGTCACCGACATCAGCGCCCACCCGGCCGCGCCGAGCCCGGCCAGCCAGGCCGTGGCCGGGCCGCCGCCAGCGAGCGCGAGCCCGGCGCCGGCCAGCGCCGCAGCGGGCGGCAGCAGGTACAGCCAGGCCAGTCCGGCCACCGTCCCGGCCAGCGCGGCGGGGGAGTAGCGCAGCTGGGTGTAGGCGCTGCGCGCCACCATGTCCCATACGTCGGCCAGCCGCGGGCAGGGCCGCAGGCTGCGCACCCGGGTGGTCAGCCCGAGGAAGCACCGGCCCGGCGCCGGGCCGCGCTTGAGCAGCCGCCCGAGGGCCACGTCGTCGATCCGCGCGCCCGCGATCGCGGCCAGGCCGCCCGCCGCGGCCAGCGCGTCCCGGCGCACCAGCATGCAGCCGCCGGCCGCCGCGGCGGTGCGGCCGCCGGGCCGGCTGACCCGGCGGAACGGATAGAGCTGGGCGAAGAAGTACACGAACGCGGGCACCAGCAGCCGCCCGGCGGCCGAGTCCGCCCGCAGCAGCGCCATCTGCGACACCAGCGAGGCCCGCAGCAGCCGCGCCGCCCGCACCAGGCCGGCCAGCACGGCCGGGTCATAGCCGATGTCGGCGTCGGCGCGTACAGGATTTAGTACAGTTGGGGTGTGACCAGCACCGCAGACCACAACCGCCCCATAGACATCTACGCCCGGGTCTCCCGCGCCGGCGACAAACGCCAGGCCAGCACCACCGGCCAGGTCGGCGCCTGCCGGGCCGTCCTGGCCAGCCGTGGCCTCCCCGAGGGGGAGGTGTTCGTGGACGAAGGCCGGTCTGCCTGGAACCCGCGCGTGCACCGCAACGGCTGGGCGGCGCTGATGACGCGGATGGAGTCCGGCGCGTCCGGCGGGGCCATCATGTTCGACCTGGAACGGTTCTCCCGCCAGCCGGCGGAGTCTGAGCGGCTCATCGCCGCCGCCGGCCAGGGACTGGTCATCCTGGACTCTGACGCCGAATACGACCTCACCTCTGCCAGCGGCAAGAAGGCGTTCAGGGACGCCGCCGCCGCCGGGGCCTACGACAGCGACCGGTTGTCCGACCGGACGCGGCGCGGCAAGCGGGCCAAGGCCATGGGCGGTCAGGTGGACCGGCGGCGGTCGTTCGGTTTCGAGGCGGATGGCGTGACCGTCCGCGAGACGGAGGCCGAGTGGCTGCGGTGGCTGACGGGCCGCCTGCTGGCCGGTGACAGCCAGGATGAGCTGATCGCCCGCCTCAACGCTGAGGGCGTCCGGACGACCACAGGACGCCAATGGACCGGCTCCGCGCACCTGCGCCAGCTCCTGACCCGCGAGCGGAACCGGGGCAACCTCGTCCACAACGGGGCAATCGTCGGCCGCCTGCCGGGCGTGCCCATCATCGACTCCGATACCTTCGGCCGGGTGCAGTCCCTGTACGCCGCCCGCCGCCCCGGACGGCCGCCGTCGCCCAAGTACTTGTGCTCCGGTATCGCCCTTTGCGGGCTGTGCGGCAAGCGGCTGGCCGGCCCTGCCGGGAGCGGAAGCCGTACCCGGACGGCGAGTGCTACCGCGAGTACTGGTGCAGTCCCTCCGGTCGCGGCGGGTGCGGGAAGATCTTCATCGACCAGCGGGCCCTGGACGCCGCCGCCGCCGCGCTGGCCATCGAGATCCTGTCCGATCCCCGCCACGCGGGCCAGGTGGAGGCCGCCGCTGCCGCGCACCGGGAGGAAGCCGCCAGGCTGGACGCCGAGATCGCGGCTGCGGAGGAGACCGCGCGGGCGCTGGCCGACCGCCTCGGCCGTGGCGAACTGTCCCTGGACCGGTTCGACGCCGCGACCGGGCCACTGGACGCCCGGCTCGCCGAACTGCGGGCCAGGCGCGCCGGCCTGGACGGCCCGGACAGGCCGCTGCCCGCCGGGCCGGGTGACTGGGCGGCCCGGTGGCAGGCGGCCACCCGGGAGGAGCGGCGCGGCCTGCTGCGGCAGGCGCTGCGCGGCAGGCCGCTGCTAATCGGCCTGCCGGACCCGGAAGCCCGCGCCGACGTGACGAAGCGCATCAGCATTGGCGAAATACGGTAACCTGTTCGTACCTGGAGGAATTGCCAACAGCCGCCGGCGAAGCGGCAGAAAGTTTTTCCTCCGGTGTCCAATGCAAGCCCGGCGCGGCGCAGGGTAGCCGCGCGGATCGGCATTATCAGCAGGTGGCATGGCGAGGATGACCCCCGCCTGCCCGAATTGCGGCAACAGCGCGACGCGCTCGCCGTGACAGAAATTCTCCAGTGGGCGCACCAGGCCGCCTCGGCACTGCCCGCATTCACCGCCGAAGAAGTCGCCGCCGTGGGCGACCTGGCAGGCAAGCTCGACGCCCGCCTCAGCAGGGCCGGCGGTGATGGCTGACAACGCAAAGCCGGGCGGCCTGCACCGCCCGGCTCCGCAGAAGACGCCTGCCACCCGCCAAGGTTGCGTCGGTCTTCGCCCCGCCTGTCACCAGGAGGGACGTTCCTCATGGTAGCCGCACCGTCTGACAGCGGGGGCACACGGTGACCGCGCCGTGGGCGATGCGGTTCCTGCTCGCCCAGCCGGGCCTGCGCAACCATGTCCGGTTCCTGGCCGCGCTGCTGGATAACCAGGTCTGCGCGCAGCCGGACTGCCCGGCGGGCCGCGCGGACATGCCGCACATCCACGCCACCCTTGACCAGATCGCTGAGAAGGCCGGCAGCCACCAGCGGAACCTGCGCGGGTGGCGGAACGACCTGGCTAAGGCCGGGGTCATCGAGTACGAGCCGGGCAACGGCCGCGGCAACCCGTCAACGTTCTGGTTCGCCGTGCCGGAAGGTGCGCGGACGGGGACGCACCTTTCAGCGCCCCGTAAAGGTGCGCCGGGAGGCCCCGTAAAGGTGCGCCCGCCCGCCGCTAAAGGTGCGCCGGCGAAACGCGCTGACCTGCGGAAACGTGAACACTCCCTAATACCTTCTCCCTATAAGACCTCTCCCTCTGCTGCGGAGCGCGAGGTGCGCGCCTGGCTGGCCGAAGCCGGCTGCGACGACGGAGACGAGATAGACGGCTACGCCGAGACCCTGCGGGAGCGCGGCAAGCGCAACCCGTGGTCGTACATGCAGGCGATGATCAGCAACGAGGACGGGATGAAGTTGATCAGCAACATCACCGGCCAGCCCCGCGTCATCAGTCCCTGGGAGTTGTGATGGCCGGCAGAGGTCAAGCCCCGGTAAGCCGAGCGGCACGTCAAGGACTGCGCCGGCCCGGCGCGCGGCTGCGCCTGCCCGTGGAGCTTCCGGTGGCGGGACTCGGCGGGCTGGCAGCACCGCGGCGGCACGTACGAGACGCGCCAGGACGCCGAGCAGGCGTGGCATGCGGTGCTGGCCGGGCGCGGGGGCCCGGTGCCGGACACGGCGACGGTGGCCGAGTGGTCGCAGCGGTGGCTGCGGATGGGGCCGGTGCGCGGCGGCACCTGGGCGGAGGCCACCGTCCGCGGTTACCGGTACTCGCTGAGCAACCATGTCGTGCCGCAGCTGGGCCGGTACCGGGTGACCGGGCTGCGCCGTGACGACGTGGCCGTATGGCAGGGCCGGCTGCGGGAGGCCGGCGTCAAGCCTGAGGCTGTCGCACGGGCCAGGGTCGTGCTGCGCGCCATGCTCAGCGCCTGGGCGGCGTCGGGCCGGCCGCTGCCACACGGCAACCCGGCCGCCGGCTCATCACGGACCGGCCCGGCCGCGCCGCGAGTACGAGCCGCTGAGCCCCGCCGACGTCGCCAGCCTGGCCGCCGCCATCCGCCCGGACATGGCGCTGATGGTGGCCATGCAGGCGTTCTACGGGCTGCGCGCGTCCGAAGTCTGCGCGCTGCGCGGCGAGGACCTGACCTGGACCGGCAAGGACGCGGCTGCGCCGCTCACCGCCCAGCTCGCCCGGCTCGCCGCTTTGGACCCGGACAGTTACGCGCGCCGGCAGCCGCGACTGCGGGTGTGCCGGAAGATCGGCCGGGGCAAGCGGCCCGAGCCGCTGAAGAACCCCGGGCGGGGCGTGCGCTCGCTGCCGCTGCCCCAGTGGCTCGCCGCCGAGCTGGCCGGCCAGCTAGCCCGGTGGCCCACAGTCAACGAGTGGATCTTCACGAACGCACGCGGCACGGGCGGCGACGCGCGCACCCGCGACCCGAACCCGCGCCCGTTCCGCGTCCCGTGCTATTTGCGCTGGTTCCGGCAGGCCGTCACCGCAGCGGGGCTGAGCCTGCCACCTGGCCAGCTCTCGCACAGCCTGCGCCACTTCGCGGTCGGCCAGCTCCGCGCCGCCGGCTTCGATGACGATGCGGCCGGCAAGTGGATCGGGGACAGCGGCCGGACCGTCAGCGCCGTCTACGGCCGGACGCCATCCAGCGCGCTCGACAGCATGGCCGAGCACCTGACCGCGGTCCGCCAGCGTGCCTGGCGGGCGGCTCAGTGCCGCTCCTGCGCCGCTTCCCAGCGCTGCACCTCGCGGTCCGGGTAGCGCGGCTGCCGCGCCAACCCTGATGAACCGGGGACCGTGGCCAGCCGCCCGCCAGTTCCGCAGCGTGCCGGCCGCCACGCCGTACCGCTCGGCCAGTTCAGCCGGCGTCCAGAGCCGCTCGGTCCGCTCGGCGGCTGCCCGCGCCATCATCGCCGCCCGGTGGTCACACGGCGGTCACGCCGGCTGCGCCTGGCCGTGGCCGGGCGTGCGTAACAGTGACCGGCCGTGCACCGGAAACGCCTGGTCACAGCGTTGCCGCAGGTCAGGCCGCCGGGCGGGTAGTTCTGGTCGGTTCTCGGCGGCTGACCGCCTGACCTGCGACGGCGCACTTGCCCGGTCACCAGCCGGTCACGCCACTACCCCGCAGCCACGGCTGCCGGGGAACGCTCGGCCAGGACATGCTCACGCCGGGCCGCAGCAGCGCGCCAGCACGCGGAAACACCCTCCAGGGTGCACTGGTGTACCCCCTCCAAGATCAGCCGGTTTCCTGTAACCAAGTTGGTAACAGCCGCCTGTCGGGCAGGTCCCAGCCGCCGGGCTGTGCTGTGATCACCGGCATGAACACGCCAGCCGCCCCCACGGCCAGCCTGCGCGCCACCCTGGTCCGCAAGGCACGCCGGCGCGGCACCTGCCCGGCCTGCCGTGGCCCGGTCAGCATCGGCCAGCGCATCGGCCACGTCGCCGCCCTCGGCGGCTGGGTCCACGTGCTGTGCGTCCTCGCTGCGCAGCGCCGCGCCCGGTCCACAGCCGGCTAGATGCAGGTACAGACCGCCGGACGCATGAACGTCAGCGCGGCGTGCCTCCTGGTGACGAGTGTCGGCCCGATGGTGGCCGCGCCCGTCACCCATCATGCAAGGCATGACCGCACCTCAGCCAGCCGTGATCCGCTACAGCACGGCCACCATCGACACCAGCCGCTGGACTCGCTGCGCGGTGCGCGGCTGCCCGTTCAGGTGGCCCCCGTCCGCGCGGCCCGGCTGTGCCCGTGGCACCAGTCCGCCGACCACGACCTTGTGCAGCGCCCGGACGTGGCCGCTGCTGACCCACCCTGACCCGGCGGGCGCAGTGCCGCGTAACCACCCCGGCCGTCCGGCGCCTACCACCCCGGGACTTGCCGCCACCACCCCGCACTGCACCACCCCGCCACCACCCCGCTGAACCCAACCCCGAAAAGGGAATAACAATAGCGAACCAATAAAACAGTGCGCCATTTACCGTGCATTAACAGTCCGCGCCACCCCCCCATTTCCGGCCGTGCGAGAAATGCACGACGGTGCCCAGGACCGCACCGCCACCGTGCAATTCACGTGCAATTCACGTGCCATTAACCGTGCAATTAATTAATGCAATTCTTTAAGATGGCATCGAGGGGAGTCTCAAGGGACTCCAGAATTTCCCCCCCGGACGGATTTGCGCGAAGTTTTTCGAGGTCACGGGCGCTCCGTCCCAGGTGGGGAGGGGGTGTACGGTGAGTAGCTGGCCCTCAGCGTACCGGAAATGCGGGGGGAAATCGTATTTAGGTGCATTTCCGGGGCTGCGAGGGCTGCGTAATTCGCGGCTGGCCGGGCGGGCGGGGTGTTTATGAGCTGCCGCCGGGTGTTAATTCCGCCGCTCATTCCGCAGTTTATGATGCCATTTAATGGCAGGGCCGGAGCTGTTATTCCGTCGCGGCGTCGCGGTTTTATGCGGTCGCCGTTAGGCTTGTTCTCCGTGGCGAAGCGTCCGACAGAGAATTGCGCAGGTGGCTGCGGCAGGCTGTTGTGGCGGCATCCCAAGTCAGCGTTGTACCCGGTGTGCCAGCGGTGTCGCCGTGCCCGGCGGGAGGAAGCCGCCCGGGTGGCTGCTGGTGCTGCGCCGCTGGTGCCGGAGCCCGGAGGCCGTCAGTGGTGACGGCGGCCCGCGCTAGTCTGGAGTCTGGCTGACGGACCTGCGCCCGTCGCAACGCAAGGCGATTGGAGCAGGCATGGCTATCGCAGGCAGTGAAGGCCCGGTGACGGCGTTCTTCGGGCTGGACACCGGGAGTTTCTACTCGACCGGCGCGGCCGGATCCCCTGGCGACACGGCGGCGGAGTCCGCGCCTGGCGTGCTGGCCCGGGTGCCCGCCAGCACCGGGGATCCGTACCGGTCCGGGCAGGCTGAGCTGGACGGCGCCGACCCGGGCATGGTCACCGTGACCCCCGGCGACACGTCAGGCATGTCGTCAGACCAGCCCTACGGCCAGGACCACTCGGACGACTTCAGCGGCGTGAGGCTGGACTACCCCGGCGATGCGGGCGGGTTCCAGGTCGGCCCGGACCCGGCGTCTCACGTCGCCGGGCCGCGCCATCCGAACGCCGCGATGGGGGTGAGCTGACATGCAGAATCTCGCCTCGCCTGCCCTGGTGCCCACGTCACAGTCTGCTGGCGGTGCCGCCTACGGCAGCGCCCACGCGATGACCGCGCCGGGCAGCCAGCCGGTTGACGCCATGCCGGCGGACAATGAGCGGCTGCCGCTGCCCGAGCTGCCCGGCTGCCCGCCCGGTCGGCACCGTCCCGGGCCGGTTCACCACCGGCCGCCCGGCCGGGGACAGCTCATTCGCGGACGCGCCGGATGACGCGCACGCCGGCCCGTGGCGGACGCTGTGAGCGCGCTGCCCATCCCCGGCGGCCCGCCGCGCCCCGGCACTCCGGGCGGCATCGCCGCGAAGATGGCCCGGACAGAGCGCCCGGCTGCGGTGCGCACCGAAGACTTGTCCCCGACCGTCGCCAGCGACCCGGCATGGCGTGCCCAGGCTGCCCTGGCGGCGCGCGGCTGGACTGGCCAGGTGGTGCCGGAGGGACAGGTTGACGCCCTGCTGGGCGAGATGCGCACGTGGGCGGCTGTGTCCACCGCGCCCCGCCAGGTTGAGGTGGAGCGGCGTGACACCGCCACCGGCCGCCGCACGACCGAGACCGAGCGCGAGGGCGACTGGGCCGAGTGGGATGCTGCGGTGCGCGAGCGGGCAGAGTACATCCGCCGCATGGAAGCGCAGCAGAACGACCACCTGGGCCCGGGACTCGCCGGCACGGTCGGCTGAGCTGTGGGCCCTGGCCGACCGATCTGGGACCCTGACCCGGCCTGGGGTGAGCCGCCCGCAAGGGTCGGCAGCCCGGAGCGGCTGGCCTGGCACCGGTTCTGCGAAGCCCGCGACTATGCGCGGCTACGCCAAGAACCCGGCGACCATCAGGACCAGGCCGCCGGCATCGAGGGCTGGCGCGCCGAGCGGGCTATCTGGCTTAGGCGCTACCCGGTGCCCGAGCTGGACCCGGAGCGGCTGGCGCGCGGCCTGGACCTGGAGGCCCGCCGTGGCGATCGATGACGACCTGCTGGACAGCGCCGGGCTAGTCGAGGCCGTGGCCCGTGGTGACGCCGAGGCCGCCGAGCTGCTGCTGCGGACTGCTGACCCGGCGGGCATGAGCCTGGTGCTGGCCGGGTGGATCGTGGCCGCGCTGAGCCGCTTGCATCCCGACCGGGCCGCTGCGGGTGCTCGCAGGCTGGCGCGCGACCGGCCTGGACCGCGGCGATACCGGCTGGTCGGATTACGACCCGTAAGAGAGCCAGGCGGGCCGCCGCAAACCTCTCGGCTGGCGGTCCGTCTGTTAGGGGGGACCGGGATGGCTGCCCGCGCAGGGCAGCCTGACTGCGACTCGGTCCCCTGCCAGGCCCCCGGCCGCCGTCCCCGTCAGCCACGGCGCGGCCCCGGGGCCGGGCAAGCGAAAAGGCCCGCCGCCCCAGCAGGGGACGGCGAGCCCTTTCCTGCTGCCCGGGGTCAGCCCGGCGGCCGGCGCGGCAGTTCGTGGTCCCGCATCATGTCCTTCAGCTCGACCAGGGTCCGGCCGTGCACGATGGTGACCCGGCGCGCGGTGAAGCCCTGGCCGCGCCCGTGCCTGACGCGCTTGACGGACCAGGCCGGGAACTCGGCCTTGAGCTGGGCCAGCATTTCCGGCTCGGCGTGGGCGGCCATCAGCCGTCACCCTCCCCGGCCTCGGCTGCGGCGCACTTGCCGGCCAGCTCGGCCATGCTGGCGGCGGCCAGCACCCGCACAGCGGTCGGGGAGGTCCGGCGGGTGGCGACGAACACGCCGGCCCGGTGCGCTCCAGGAGCCAGCCGGGGTGCCGGCGGGTGAACTCGGCGTCCGTCATCGGCGTGGTGGCGGGCCGGTCGGGGTGTGGTGGATGCTGGTCCATAGCCGAGGGTTCCTCTCGGTCAGGGCCGGGGTCACGGGTGTTGCTGCACCCGCCCGGCCCGCTAACAAACGGTCAAATACGACCATACCGGGAGTAACCGTCGCCTGCTAAGGGCTTGTACTTAACTGATGCTGTACTCGGTGAACAGCAGGTAATCGGGTTCCCCGGCTGCGGCTGCGCCCTGTGCCATCGCCCACACCTTGCCGGCCCAGCCGCCCGGCGCGGGCCCGGCGGCGACGATGTCCAGCGCGGCCCGGCCCGGTCCGCGCAGGGCCGCCGCGGCCTGCGCGGTGCCGTCGGTGCTGTCGTCATCGACCAGCACCACCCGCAGCGGTCCCGGATAGTCCTGGGCCAGCAGCGTGGGCAGGCTGAGCGGCAGCATGGCCGCCTCGTCCCGGGCCGGGATCACCGCGGTCACCGCCGGCCAGGCCGCTGCGGCGCCGGGCGGCTCCCCGGCAGGCAGCGGAGGGCCGGAGCGCCAGAAGCCGCCGTGCCCGGCCAGCAGGTACAGCCAGGCCAGCGCCGCGAGCCCGGTTGCGGCCACCGCGATCAGCATCCGCACAGCGTGGCATAGTCGGGGCGAGCCAGACAGCAGGGCGGAGGGAGGCCATCATGCGCGAGATCAGCGGGGCCGGGGCGTACACGCCGCCGGGCGGCGGCGAGCTGAACCACTGGGCCGGGCACTTCGCGGCCGCCGACCTGTCGGTCGGCACCTACTCGATCCCGGCGGGCGGGACCGACGACCAGGAGCCGCACACCGAGGACGAGATCTACCTCGTGACGGCCGGGCGGGCGACGCTGGAAGCCGGCGGCGAGCGGCTCGGTGTCGGGCCGGGCTCGGTGGTCTACGTCCCGGCCGGGGAGGAGCACCGGTTCACCGCCATCACGCAGGACCTGGCCGCGGTGGTCGTGTTCGCGCCCGCCTACGAGTCCCGGGCCGGCGAGTCCCCGGCCGGCGAGTACCGGTCCGGCCCGGCATCCTCGCGCTGAAGCCGCCTGGAATGCCGGCCTGGCAAACGGCCGGGCCTGACGGACCGCGCGCATAGAGTTGCGGTGTGGCAGATCCGGCGAGCTACCGCCCGGCCTACGGCTCCATCCCCGAGTCTCCCGGCGTCTACCGGTTCCGCGACGAGCGCGGCCGGGTGATCTACGTCGGCAAGGCCAAGTCGCTGCGCTCGCGGCTCAACTCCTACTTCGCGGACTTCGCCAGCCTGCACCCGCGCACCCAGACCATGCTGCGCACCGCGGCCAGGGTGGACTGGACCATCGTCGGCACCGAGGTCGAGGCGCTCCAGCTGGAGTACTCGTGGATCAAGGAGTTCGATCCGCGGTTCAACGTCCGGTACCGGGACGACAAGAGCTACCCCTACCTCGCGGTGACGATGGACGAGGAGTACCCGCGGGTGATGGTGCTGCGCGGGGCCAAGCGCCGCGGGGTGCGCTACTTCGGCCCCTACTCGCACGCCTGGGCGATCCGCGACACCGTCGACACGCTGCTGCGGGTGTTCCCGGTCCGGACCTGCTCGGCCGGGGTGTTCAAGCGGGCCGGGCAGATCGGCCGGCCCTGCCTGCTCGGCTACATCGGCAAGTGCTCCGCGCCGTGCGTGGACCGGATCAGCGCCGCGGGCCACCGGGAGCTGGCCGAGGAGTTCTGCGACTTCATGGCCGGGCAGACCGGCAAATTCATCCGGCGGCTGGAAACCGAGATGCGCGCCGCGTCCGGCGCCGAGGAGTACGAGCGCGCGGCCCGGCTGCGCGACGACATCCAGGCGCTGCAGCGGGCGCTGGAGAAGCAGGCCGTGGTGCTGCCGGACGGCACCGACTGCGACGTCATCGCGCTGGCGGAGGACCAGCTCGAGGCGGCCGTGCAGGTCTTCTACGTGCGCGGCGGGCGAGTCCGCGGCCAGCGCGGCTGGGTGGTCGACAAGGTCGACGACGTGAGCAGCGGCGAGCTGATCGAGCAGTTCCTCGGCCAGGTCTACGGCGACGACCGGGCGGCCGATGACGGGCCGGCCGCGGCGGGACCGGACGCGCCGACGCGGCCGGCGCGGCGACGGGCGCCGCCGGCTGGAAGCGGGCTGGCGCCGAGCCCGGCGCGATCCCGCGGGAGGTGCTCGTCGCCGCGCTGCCGCCGGACGCGGCCGCGGTCGAGGAATGGCTGGCGGGCCGGCGCGGCAGCCGGGTGCAACCTGCGGGTGCCGCAGCGCGGCGACAAGAAGGCGCTGCTGGACACGGTGGCCAAGAACGCCGGCGCAGTCGCTGGCGCTGCACAAGACCCGGCGGGCCAGCGACCTGACCACCCGCAGCCGGGCCCTGTCGGAGATCCAGGATGCGCTCGGGCTGGACGAGGCCCCGCTGCGGATCGAGAGCTACGACGTCTCCAACCTGCAGGGCACGCACGTGGTGGCGTCGATGGTGGTGTTCGAGGACGGGCTGGCCCGCAAGTCGGAGTACCGCCGGTTTTCGGTCAAGGGCCTGGACGGCACCGACGACGTGGCCGCGATCCGCGAGGTCATCGGCCGCCGGTTCCGCCGCTACCTGGCCGAGCAGCAGCCGCACGGACCGCGGAGGCCGCGGCGCTGGCCGAGGCGTCGAGCTCAGGTGACGACGGCGTAAATTTGCCTACCCTCCCAACCTGCTGGTGATCGACGGCGGGCCCGCGCAGGTCGCCGCGGCCGTGACCGCGCTGGAGGAGACCGGCATCGTCGAGGTCTCGGTCTGCGGGCTGGCCAAGCGGCTGGAGGAGGTGTGGCTGCCCGGCGAGGACGGGCCGGTCATCCTGCCGCGCACCAGCGAGGGCCTGTACCTGCTGCAGCGGGTCAGGGACGAGGCGCACCGGTTCGCGATCACCTACCACCGGGCCAAGCGGTCGGCGGCGCTGACGGTCAGCGAGCTGGACGACGTGCCGGGCCTCGGCCCGGCCCGGCGGGCCGCGCTGCTGCGCGAGTTCGGGTCGGTGCGCAAGCTGCGGCAGGCGTCCGCGGATGAGATCGCCGCGCTGCCCGGATTCGGGCCGCGGCTGGCCGAGGGAATCGTGGCGGCGCTGCGGGACGGGGAAGCGGCGCAGCCGGAACCTGCCGGGGGGCGGACATGACGGGACAGCGGGACAGCGGGACGCCGGAGATCGTGATCATCACCGGGATGTCGGGGGCCGGGCGCAGCACCGCGGCCAAATCGCTGGAGGACCTCGACTGGTTCGTGGCCGACAACCTGCCGCCCGACCTGCTGCCGATGATGTCGGACCTGGCCCGCCGGGCCTCCGGCGCGGTGCCCAGGCTGGCCGCCGTGGTCGACGTGCGCAGCCGGGCGTTCTCCTCCGACCTGAAATCGGTCATCGGCGAGCTGGAATCGCGCGGCGGGCGGCCGTTCGTGGTGTTCCTGGAGGCCGACGACGACACCCTGGTCCGCCGGTTCGACAGCGTCCGCCGCCCGCACCCGCTGCAGGAGGGCGGCCGGGTGGTGGACGGGATCAGCGCCGAGCGGGAGCAGCTGGCCGGGCTGCGCGCCGACGCCGACCTGCTGATCGACACCTCCAAGCTGAACGTGCACGAGCTGCGGGCGCGGATGCGCGACCAGTTCGGCGACGCCGCCGGCCGGGCCATGCGGGTCAACATCGTCTCGTTCGGGTTCAAGTACGGCCTGCCGGTGGACGCGGACATGGTCGTCGACCTCCGGTTCCTGCCCAACCCGCACTGGGTGCCCGAGCTGGCCCCGCTCACCGGCCAGGACGAGCCGGTCCGCGACTACGTGCTCGGCCAGCCGGACACGCCCGGCTACCTGGACGCCTACGTCGCCTCGCTCGAGATCGCGCTGGCCGGCTACGGGCGGGCCGGCAAGCACTACGTGCTGCTGGCCGTCGGCTGCACCGGCGGCAAGCACCGCAGCGTCGCGATCGCCGAGGAGATCGCGGTGCGGCTGGCCGGGGCGCCGGCGGCGATCCAGGTGACGCACCGCGACCTGGGGCGGGAATGACGGCGCTGCGCCAGCCGCGGGCCCGGGTCGTCGCGCTCGGCGGCGGCCACGGCCTGGCCGCCTCGCTGTCCGCGCTGCGGCGGGTCACCAGGGAGCTGACCGCGATCGTCACCGTGGCCGACGACGGCGGCTCCAGCGGGCGGCTGCGCCGCCAGTACGGGGTGCTGCCGCCCGGCGACCTGCGGATGGCGCTGGCTGCGCTGTGCGGCGACGACGCCTGGGGCACCACCTGGAGCAAGGTGGTCCAGCACCGGCTCGGCGGCCTGCCCGGCGCGGCCGCGCCGGACCCTGCTGCCCGCACCGGCGGCCGGGCCCGCGGCCGCCGACCGGCTCAGCGGCCACGCGGTCGGCAACTTGCTGATCGTGGCGCTGTGGGAGCTGCTCGGCGACCCGGTCCAGGGCCTGGACTGGGTCGGCCGGCTGCTCGGCGCGCACGGCCGGGTGCTGCCGATGGCCTCGGTGCCGCTGGACCTGGTCGCGCAGGTGGAAGGGGCAGACCCGGCCAGGCCGGATGATCTGAGCACCGTCCGGGGCCAGGTTGCCTGCGCGTCGACGACCGGCCGGGTACGGTCGTTGTCATTGGTGCCCGCCGACCCCCCTGCCTGCGCCGAGGCCCTCGCGGCTGTCGGCGAGGCCGACTGGGTGGTGCTCGGCCCCGGCTCGTGGTTCACCAGCGTGATCCCGCACCTGCTGGTGCCCGGCCTGGCCGCCGCGCTGGTGGGGACGCGGGCCCGGCGGCTGGTCGCGCTGAACCTGGCCCCGCAGCCGGGGGAGACGGCGGGCTTCGCGCCGCACACGCACCTGGAGGTACTGGCCGATCATGCACCGGACCTGGTGATCGACGTCGTGCTCGCGGACCGCGCCGCGGTCGCGGGGACCACCGCTGAGCTGGAGAAGGCCGCCGGCCTGCTGGGCGGCCGGCTGGTGCTGGCCGACCTGGCCATGGGGGACGGCACACCGCGCCACGATCCGCGCCGGATGGCGGGCGCATTCGCGCAACTTTTCAAGAGGGAGCAACGCTGATGGCACTGACCAGCCTGGTCAAGGACGAGCTCAGCCGGGTCAGCGTGGTCAAGCCGTGCTGCCGCAAGGCGGAGGTATCCACGCTGCTGCGGTTCGCCGGGGGCCTGCACCTGGCCGCCGGGCGGATCGTGGTCGAGGCCGAGCTGGACACCGGGGCGGTCGCGCGGCGGCTGCGCAAGGACATCTCCGACGTGTTCGGGCACGCCTCGGAGCTGATCGTGCTGGCGCCGAGCGGGCTGCGCAAGGGCAACAGGTACGTGGTCAGGGTGAGCGCGGACGGGGACAGCCTGGCCCGCCAGACCGGCCTGGTGGACAGCCGCGGCCGGCCGGTGCGCGGCCTGCCCCGGCAGGTCGTGGCCGGCACCACCTGCGACTGCGAGGCGGCCTGGCGGGGCGCGTTCCTGGCTCACGGCAGCCTGACCGAGCCGGGCCGGTCGATGTCGCTGGAGGTCACCTGCCCCGGGCCGGAGGCGGCGCTGGCCATGGTCGGGGCGGCCCGGCGGCTGAAGATCCATGCCAAGGCGCGGGACGTGCGCGGGGTGGACCGGGTCGTGGTCCGCGACGGGGAGGCCATCAGCGCGCTGCTCACCCGGCTCGGCGCGCACGACAGCGTGCTGGCCTGGGAGGAACGGCGGATGCGCCGCGAGGTCCGGGCCACCGCCAACCGGCTGGCCAACTTCGACGACGCGAACCTGCGGCGCAGCGCGCGGGCGGCGGTGGCGGCCGGGGCCCGGGTGGAGCGGGCGCTGGAGATACTCGGCCCGGACGCGCCCGAGCACCTGATCGTGGCCGGCCAGCTGCGGATCAAGCACCGCCAGGCCAGCCTGGAGGAACTCGGCCAGCTGGCCGACCCGGCCCTGACCAAGGACGCCATTGCCGGGCGGATCCGGCGGCTGCTCGCGCTGGCCGACCGGCGGGCCGCCGAGCTCGGCATCCCCGGCACCGAGGCGCACCTGACGCCCGACATGCTGGTGCCCTGACCAATTACCCTGAGATCGCGCATTTCGCACACTGAGGAGAACAAGGGTGACTGTCCGAGTAGGAATCAATGGCTTCGGCCGTATCGGGCGCAATTTCTGGCGGGCGGTGCACGCGGATCCCGCGGCCGCCGCCGAGATAGAGATCGTCGCCGCCAACGACCTGACCGACGCGAAGACCCTTGCGCATCTGCTCAAGTACGACACCGTGCTCGGCACCCTCGACACTGACGTGCGCGCCGAGGGCGACGTGCTGCACGCGGGCGGCGGCCAGCTCAAGGTGCTGGCCGAGCGGGACCCGGCCGCACTGCCGTGGGCTGACCTCGGCGCCGACATCGTGCTGGAGTCGACCGGCAGGTTCACGGACGCCGACGACGCCCGCAAGCACATCGCGGCGGGCGCGAAGAAGGTCATCATCTCGGCCCCGGCCAAGGGCGAGGACCTCACGGTCGTGATGGGCGTGAACGACTCCGCCTACGACCCGGCCGCGCACCACATCATCTCGAACGCGTCGTGCACCACGAACTGCGTCGCGCCGCTGGCCAAGGTGCTGCAGGACAGCTTCGGCATCGTCAGGGGCATGATGACGACCATCCACGCCTACACCAACGACCAGGTCATCCTGGACTTCCCGCATAAGGACCTGCGCCGGGCCCGGGCCGCCGCGCAGAACGTCATCCCGACCACCACCGGCGCCGCCCGGGCCACCGCCCTGGTGCTGCCGGAGCTGAAGGGCAAGCTGGACGGGATGGCCATGCGGGTCCCGGTGCCGGACGGCTCGGTCACCGACCTGGTCGTGCAGCTGCAGCGGGAGGCGACGATCGAGGAAGTCAACGCCGCCTACAAGGCCGCCGCGGACGGCCCGCTCAAGGGTTACCTGTACTACTGCACCGACCCGGTGGTGTCCTCCGACATCGTCGGCACCCCGTGGTCGTGCACGTTCGACTCGCAGCTCACCATGGCCGCCGGCGACCAGGTCAAGGTCATCGGCTGGTACGACAACGAGTGGGGTTACTCGCGCCGGCTGGCCGACCTGACCGTGCTGGTCGGCTCCCGGCTCGGCGGCGGATCGTGAGGCAAGTCGGCGACCTGGAGGCAGCCGGGCGCACCATCCTCCTCCGGGCGGACCTCAACGTGCCGCTGGACGGCACCACGATCACCGACGACAACCGGATCCGGGCCAGCCTGCCCACCCTGACCAGCCTGACCGGCCGGGGCGCGCGGGTCGTCATCGCCGCGCACCTCGGCCGCCCCGGGGGCGGCAGCTACGCCGAGCGGGCGGCGGGCGGCCCGTCGCTCGCCCCGGTCGCCCGCCGGCTCGCCGAGCTGCTCGGCGCCGAGGTCGCGCTGGCCGAGGACACCGCGGGCCCGGGCGCCGCCGCGCTCGCCTCCGGGCTGAAGGACGGCCAGGCCGGGCTGCTGGAGAACGTCCGGTTCGAGCCGGCCGAGACCAGCAAGGACGATGCGCAGCGGGCCGAGCTGGCCCGCCGGTTCGCCGCGCTCGCGCAGGGCTATGTGGGCGACGGCTTCGGCGCGCTGCACCGCAAGCACGCCAGCGTCTACGACGTGCCGGCGCTGCTGCCGCACGCGGCCGGGAAGCTGGTGATGGCCGAGGTCGAGGTGCTGCGCCAGCTGACCCAGGACCCGCGCCGCCCCTACGTGGTGGTGCTCGGCGGGGCCAAGCCGTCGGACAAGCTCGCGGTGATCGCGAACCTGCTGGACAAGGCCGACCGGCTGCTGATCGGCGGCGGCATGTCCTACACGTTCCTGGCCGCGCAGGGCCACGAGGTCGGCAAGTCCCTGCTGGAAGCCGACCAGCTGGACAGCGTCCGCCAGATCATGGCCGGCGCGCGGGAGCGCGGCGTGGAGATCGTGCTGCCGCTCGACCTGGTCGGCGCGGCCGGCTTCGCGGCCGACGCCGAGCACCAGGTGTACCCGGTGACGGCGTTCCCCGCGGACCGGGAGAGCCTGGACATGGGCCCGGCGACCCGGGAGCTGTACGCGGCCAAGCTGGCCGACGCGGCGACCGTGTTCTGGAACGGTCCGGTGGGCGTGTTCGAGTTCCCCGCGTTCGCGGCCGGCACCCGCGCGGTGGCCGAGGCCATCGCCAAGGTCAGCGGGCTGACCGTGGTCGGCGGCGGCGACTCGGCCGCCGCGGTCCGCCAGCTCGGCATCCCGCCGGGCTCGTTCAGCCACATCTCGACCGGCGGCGGGGCCAGCCTGGAGTACCTGGAGGGCGCGACGCTGCCCGGCCTGGCCGCGCTGGAGGCCGCCGGATGAGCGCGGCGCGCAAGCCGCTGATCGCCGGCAACTGGAAGATGCACAACACCCACTTCGAGGCGCTGGCGCTGACCCAGAAACTGGCGTTCACGCTCACCGACAAGGATCTGGACGCCGCCGAGGTGGCGGTGCTGCCGCCGTTCACCGCGCTGCGCAGCGTGCAGACCCTGATCGAGGGCGACAAGCTGCGGCTCGCCTACGGCGCGCAGGACGTGTCCGCGCACGACGACGGCGCCTACACCGGCGAGGTGTCCGGCCGGATGCTGGCCCGGCTCGGCTGCCGGTACGTGCTGGCCGGGCACTCCGAGCGGCGGCAGTACCACGGCGAGGACGACGCGCTGGTCAACGCCAAGGTCAAGGTGGTGCTGGCGCACGGGATGGTGCCGGTGCTGTGCGTCGGCGAGCCGCTGCCGGTGCGGCAGTCGGGCGAGCACCTGCCGCACACCCTGCGCCAGCTCGACGGCGGCCTGGCGGGCCTGGCCGCCGGGCAGGTCGGCGGGCTGGTGATCGCCTACGAGCCGGTCTGGGCGATCGGCACCGGCGAGGTGGCGACCCCGGCCGACGCGCAGGAGGTCATCGGCGCGATCCGGGAGCGCGTCGGTGAGCGGCACGGTGCGCAGACCGCGGCCGCAGTGCGTATCCTGTATGGCGGATCGGTAAAGGGTGACAACATGCCGGCGATCATGGCGGAGCCCGACATTGACGGCGGCCTGGTCGGCGGGGCCAGCCTCGATGCCGGCGAATTCGTGAAGATCTGCCGGTATCGTGAGTTCACCGTGGCATCCTGAGCCCTAGTACTGGCCACAGTACGCAGCAGAGCGGGAAAGTCGAGAGCACGTGGTCATAGCAATCTCCATCGTCCTGATCATCACGAGCCTGCTGATGGTCTTGCTGGTGCTGCTGCACAAGGGCAAGGGCGGCGGGCTTTCCGACCTGTTCGGCGGCGGAGTCACCTCCACGCTGGGCTCGTCGTCGGTGGTCGAGCGCAACCTCGACCGGATCACGATCTTCACCGGCATCCTGTGGTTCGTCAGCATCGTCGCACTGGGCCTGCTGACGAACAGGTAACGGCCCGCGCGCAGCGGTACGCAGCGTTTCGGTCACGGCCGCCCGGCGGCATGCCCTTCGCGGGCAGCACCCGGCGCGTCCTCCAGGCAAGGGGTGAGCAGTGAGCAGTGGCAATGCCATTCGCGGCAGCCGTGTCGGCGCCGGCCCGATGGGCGAGGCGGAGCGCGGTGAGGCGGCGCCGCGGGTGCGGGTCTCCTTCTGGTGCAGCAACGGGCACGAGACCAGGCCCAGCTTTGCCAGCGACGCCGCGATTCCCGACAGCTGGGACTGCCCGCGCTGCGGCCACCCGGCCGGCCAGGACCAGGAGAACCCGCCGGCCCCGCCGCACGCCGAGCCGTACAAGACGCACCTGGCATACGTGAAGGAGCGCCGCAACGACACCGACGGCGCCGCGATCCTGGCCGAGGCGCTGGAGCGCCTGCGCGCGAACGCCTGAGCGCGCGCCCATGCCAGCGTGCGCGAACGCCTGAGGCCGCGCCGCCGCGCGCTGCGGCCGGCCGCTCAGTGCCGGAATCCCTGCCGGGGCTTGCCGGGCCGTAGCGGGCCGGGGGGATGCGGCAGCGCCGCCAGCGCTTCGGCCTGCTCGCGCAGGTCGTCCAGCAGCAGGTGGGCCAGGTCCATGCTGAATCCGTTGCGCACCACGATGCGCATCACCGCCACTTCGGTGAGGTTCGCCGGGAACGTGTAGGCCGGGACCAGCCAGCCGCGCTGGCGCATCCGCTCGGACAGGTCGAACACCGAGTAGCCCGCCGCCTGCGGGTCACGCAGCCGGAAGGCGAACACGGGCAGCTCGCTGCCATCGGACAGCAGCTCGAACGGGCCCATCCCGGCGATATCTCCGGCCAGGTTCATGGCCACGTCCTGGCAGGCCTGCTGCACCTGGCGGTAGCCGTCGAAGCCCAGCCGCAGGAAGTTGTAGTACTGGGCCGCGATGTGCGCGCCCGGCCGGGAGAAGTTCAGCGCGAACGTCGGCATCTCCCCGCCGAGGTAGTTGACCTTGAACACCAGGTCCTCGGGCAGCGCTGCCTTGTCCCGCCAGACCACCCAGCCGACGCCGGGGTAGACCAGCCCGTACTTGTGGCCGGAGGCGTTGATCGAGGCGACCCGCGGCACCCGGAAGTCCCACTCGACGTGGCCGTGCAGGAACGGCGCGATGAACCCGCCGGAGGCGCCGTCGACGTGCACCGGCACGTCGATGCCCTGGTCCGCCTGCAGCTGGTCCAGCGCGGCGCTGATCTCCGCGACCGGCTCGTAGCTGCCGTCCATGGTGGAGCCCATGATCGCGACCACGCCGATCGTGTTCTCGTCGCAGCGCGCGGCGGCCTGGTCCGCGGTCAGGTGCAGCCGGCCTCGCTCCATCGGCACCTGGCGCGCCTCCACCTGCCAGTACCGGCAGAACTTCTCCCAGCAGACCTGGACGTTGGTGCCCATCACCAGGTTCGGCTGGCCGGGGCCGGACTGTCCGGACGCTGCGCGGCGCTGCCGCCACCGCCACAGCAGCGCCATGCCGGCCAGCATGCACGCCTCGCTGGACCCGGTGGTCGAGCAGCCGGTGGCGGCGTTCTCGCTGCCGCCGGACGGCGCGTGCCACAGGTCGGCGAGGATGTTCACGCAGCGCCGCTCCAGCTCGGCGGTCTGCGGGTACTCGTCCTTATCGATCATGTTCTTGTCGAGGCACTCGGCCATCAGCGTGGCGGCCTGCGGCTCCATCCAGGTGGTGACGAACGTGGCCAGGTTCAGCCGGGCGTTGCCGTCCAGGATCAGCTCGTCCCTGACCACCTGCAGCGCGGTGTCGGGCAGCATGCCGCCGCGGGCCAGCCGGCTCTCGGGCATGGGGTCGGGGTCCTCGCGGACGTAGACCGGGTTGATGTCGAGCTCAGCGCGCCGGGCCAGCGGCTCGACCTTCGCGTGCAGGGCCATGGTCAGCCGTCCTTTCCCGGCCGCGGCCTGGACTGCAGGTAGCGGCACAGCAGGTATCCGTTGTCGTCCAGCACGTGGGCCAGTTCGAGCCCGGCCAGCGCGCCCGCCCGGCCCGGGCCGGGCGGGGTCAGGATGCGCCCGGCCGGGCCGCCGGCCAGCACCGGGCTGTAGGTCAGGCACAGCTCGTCGAGCAGGCCGGCCGCGGTGATCTGGCCGAGCAGGCCGGGGCCGCCCTCGGCCAGGATCTTGCGGTAGCCGAGCCCGGCCAGCGCGGCGACCGCGGCCTGCGCCGTGACCGTGTCCGGGCCGGCGACGACCACCTCGGCGTGCCGCGCCGCGGCCGCGCGCCGGTCCGCCGGGGCGGCCTGCGTGGTCAGCACGATAGTCGGGGTCCGGCCCGGGTAGGCGGCCAGCAGCCCGCTGTCGTCCGGGCCGAGGTCCAGGCCGGCCGGTGATCACCGCGATCGGCGGCGGCGGAGCTCCGGCCCGGGCGCAGCCGCCCGATCAGCTGGCGCGGGTCGACCGGCTTGTAGCTCTCGGCCCGCGCGGTGCCCGCGCCGACCAGGACCACGTCGGCCAGGCTGCGCAGCACGGCGAAGACCAGCCGGTCGGCAGGCCCGGACAGCCCGCCCGAGCGCCCGGCCAGCGCGACCGCGCCGTCCGCGCTGGCGATCATGTTGGCGCGCAGCCACGGCCGCGCCGCCCGGCCCGCGGGTAGGCGTACAGCCGGGCCAGGGCGCCGACGGGATCGGCCGTGCTGCCCGGCCGGGTCCGGGGGGGCCGGGTAGATCTGCCGCACGGCCAGCAGTCAACCAGACCCGGCCCCGGGCCCGGGCCCGCGGGACCGGCACGCTGCGGCGCGGCCGCACGTGCCAGTAACGCTGCGATACCGGAACAGGACGCACCGTCTTGGCATGTCGCGCACATTGCCGTTTGCACATAGTGCAAAATGGTCCTGGGGGGCAGCCCGACGCGGCCTCCCGGGGGATCGAGGGGGTGCGCGGTGCAGTTCCTGGCGCTGGCGATCTGGGCTGGCACGGCCTGTTTCGGCTTATACCTGCTCGCCGTCTGGCTGTCGAACGGCGGGCTGCGCCAGCAGGCCGACCAGGATCACGGTGTTCCCGGCGGCTGCTGATCTTCGCCCATCCGGTGCTGGCCACCACCGGGCTGACGCTTCTGGCTGGCGTTCATCTTCACCCGCGCCGTCGGCTTCGCCTGGGCCGGGTTCGGCGTGCTCGGCTGCTCGGCGATGCTCGGGTTCGTGATGCTGACCCGCTGGCTGATCGGCCGCGGCGGCCGGCACGCCAGCGGCGCGGAGCAGCACTTCCCGGCCCGGATCGTGGCCGTGCACGGCGCGGTGGGGCTGACCACGTTCGCGCTGGTGCTGATCACCGCCACGCTCGCCACCGGGCAGCGCTAGCCTGCCCGCGCGGGCGTCACCGGGGCGCGCCCGCGCGGCCGGCCAGCCAGCAGCCGGCGGCCAGCGGCGGCGCCGGGCCGCGGCCCGCAGCACCATCACCGATCGGCCGGCCACCTGGACCGATGCGCCCGGGCGGGTGGCCACGGCGGCCCCGGCCCCGGCCGGGCCGTCGGCCGCGGTGTCAACCACCGGGTGCCAGCCGGGCGCGTAGTCGGCGCCCGGCAGCCGGAAGGTGACCGACGTCGCTGTGCGCGTTGAACAGCAGCAGGAAGTGGTCGTCGCGGACCGGCTCGCCGCGCGGGTCGGGCTCGCTGATCGCCTCGCCGTTGAGGAACACGCCGAGCGACCTTGGCGTAGTCGGCGCGCCAGTCCCCGTCGGTCATCTCCCGGCCCGAGGGCGCCAGCCAGATGATGTCGCGCAGCCCGTGCCGCCGGCCGGGGGCAGCCCGCTGAAGAACCGGCGCCGCCGGAACACCGGGTGCTCGCGCCGCAGCCGGGCCAGCCGCCCGGGTGAAGTCGAGCAGGTCGGCGTGCTTGACCGGCGTCCTCCCAGTCCACCCAGGAGACCTCGTTGTCCTGGCAGTAGGCGTTGTTGTTGCCGCGCTGGGTGCGGCCCATCTCGTCGCCGGCCAGCAGCATCGGCACGCCCTGCGAGCAGAACAGCGTGACCAGGAAGTTGCGGGCCTGCCGGGCGCGCAGCTCGGTGATCGCCGGGTCGTCCGGCCGGACCCTCGGCGCCGCAGTTCCAGGACCGGTTGTCGTCGGTGCCGTCGGCGTTGTTCTCGCCGTTGGCCTCGTTGTGCTTGCGGTTGTAGCTGACCAGGTCGGCGAGGGTGAAGCCGTCGTGGCAGGTGACGAAGTTGACCGACGCGACCGGGCGGCGGGCGCTGGTCTCGTACAGGTCGCTGGAGCCGGTCAGCCGGGAGGCGAACTCGCCGCAGCATGCCGGGCTGGCCGCGCCAGAAGTCGCGCACGGTGTCGCGGTACTTGCCGTTCCACTCGGTCCACAGCGGCGGGAACTTGCCGACCTGGTAGCCGCCCTCGCCCACGTCCCACGGCTCGGCGATGAGCTTGACCTGCGACACCACCGGGTCCTGCTGGACCAGGTCGAAGAACGCGGCCAGCCGGTCGACGTCGTGCAGTTCGCGGGCCAGCGCCGAGGCCAGGTCGAACCGGAAGCCGTCGACGTGCATCTCGGTCACCCAGTACCGCAGCGAGTCCATGATCAGCTGCAGCGCGTGCGGGTGCGCGGACGTTCAGGCTGTTGCCGCAGCCGGTGTAGTCCAGGTAGCGCCGACGGGTCGGCGTCGGCGAGCCGGTAGTAGGCGGCGTTGTCGATGCCGCGGAACGACAGCGTCGGGCCCAGCGCGCCGCCCTCGGCGGTGTGGTTGTAGACGACGTCGAGGATCACCTCGATGCCGGCCGCGTGCAGCGCCTTGACCATGGCCTTGAACTCGGCCACCTGGCCGTGCGGCTCGCCGGCCGCCGAGTAGCCGTTGTGCGGGGCGAAGAAGCCGATCGTGTTGTAGCCCCAGTAGTTGGCCAGGCCCGCTCGCGGCCAGCGCGCTGCTCGGGCACGAACTGGTGCACCGGCATCAGCTCGACCGCGGTGACGCCGAGCCGGGTCAGGTGGTCGATGACCGCGGGCGAGGCCAGCCCCGCGTAGGTGCCGCGCAGCCTCGGGCGGGACGTCCGGGTGGCGCAGCGTCAGGCCGCGCACGTGCGCCTCGTAGATCAGCGTCTCGTGGTACGGGGTGCGCGGTGCCCGGTCGTCGGCCCAGTCGAAGTACGGGTTGATCACCACGTTGCGCGGCATGAACGGCGCGCTGTCGTCGGTGTTCAGCGCGGCCGGGGCGCGGAAGCGGTAGCTGAACAGCGCCTCGTCCCAGCGCAGCCGACCCGCGGACCGCCTTGCCGTAGGGGTCGAGCAGCAGCTTGGCCGGGTTGCACCGGTGGCCGCGCCGCGGCTCGTAGGGACCGTGCACCCGGTAGCCGTACTCGCTGCCCGGGCCCGATGCCCGGCAGGTAGCAGTGCCAGACGAAGCCGTCCACCTCGGTGATCTCCACCCGGGTCTCGGCGGCGCCGCCGGCGCCGAACAGGCACAGCTCGACCCGCTCGGCGACCTCGGAGAACAGCGCGAAGTTCGTGCCCGACCCGTCCCAGGTGGCACCGAGCGGATAGGCGGTACCGGGCCACTGGCGCATCAATCGACTTTACCGGCCGGCCGTGACAGCGGACCGGGCGGCCACGGCGGCCAGGTCGGTGCCGTCCGGCAGCAGGCCGAACGGCTGCGCGGCCACCGCCAGGCCCGGCCGGCAGGCCCGGCCCCTCCCGGCCAGCACCGCCCAGCCGGGCGGCGCAGAACGCGTCCGCCACCGCCGCGGGGGAGCGGCGGGCCAGCAGCGACCCCTGCAGGGTGAGCGTGACCAGCCCGGCCAGGTACCGGGCCCGCCGCTGCGCGGCGGGCCGGGGCAGTGCCGCCAGCCCGGCCAGCTCGGCGGCCAGCGCTGCGGCCGCGGCGTCCAGCCGGGCGTCGGCGCCCGCCGCCTGGCCGACCTCGGCCAGCAGCTGCGGCGCCGTCTGCGGCGCGCGGTGCAGCGCGCGCAGCAGGTCCAGCGCGGTGACGTTGCCCGAGCCTTCCCAGATCGAGTTCAGCGGCGCGTCCCGGTACAGCCGGGGCAGGCCAGAGTCCTCCACGTAGCCGTTCCCGCCCAGGCACTCCAGCGCCTCCGCGGTGACCGCCGGGGCCCGCTTGCAGATCCAGAACTTGGCGGCCGGCAGCGCCAGCCGCAGCAGCGCGGCCTCGGCCTCGTCGCCGCGGGCGGCCCGGTCGGCGGCCCCGGCCAGCCGCAGCGCGAGCGCGGTGGCCGCCTCGGCCTCCAGCGCCAGGTCGGCCAGCACCTGCGTCATCAGCGGCTGGTCCGCCAGCGCGGCGCCGAACGCGGACCGGTGCGCGGCGTGGTGCGCGGCCGCGACGCTGGCCTGGCGGATCTGGGCGGCGCTGCCGAGCACGCAGTCCAGCCGGGTGGCGCTGACCATCTCGATGATCGTGGCCACGCCCCGGCCGGGCTCGCCGACCAGCCAGCCGGACGCCGCCTCGTACTCCACCTCGGCCGAGGCGTTGGACCGGTTGCCGAGCTTGTCCTTCAGCCGCATCAGCCGCATCGCGTTGCGGGTCCCGTCCGGCAGCACCCGGGGCAGCAGGAAGCACGACAAGCCCTCGGGCAGCCTGGGCCAGTACCAGGAACAGGTCGCGACATCGGCGCGGAGCAGAACCACTTGTGCCCGGTGATCAGGTAGCTGCCGTCCCCGGCCGGCTCGGCGCGGGTGGTGTTCGCGCGCACGTCGGAGCCGCCCTGCTTCTCGGTCATCGCCATCCCGGCGAGCAGGCCGCGCTTGCCGGCCGGGACGGCCAGGCCGGGGTCGTAGGCCCGGGCGGTCAGCAGCGGCTCGTACACCGCGGCCAGCTCGGGGGCGTGCCGCAGCGCGGGCACGGCCGCGTTGGTCATCGACACCGGGCAGCCGTGGCCGGCCTCGGCCTGAGTCCAGACGTAGAACCCCGCGGCCCGGGCCACGTGCGCGCCGGGCCGCGGATCGGCCCAGGCGGCGGCGTGCAGGCCGCGGGTCACCGCGACCGTCATCAGCTCGTGCCAGGCGGGGTGGAACTCGACCTCGTCGATCCGGCGGCCGTACCGGTCATGGCTGCGCAGCACCGGCGGGTTATCGTTGGCCAGCCGGGCGGCCGCCAGGATGCGCGGGTCGCCGGCCAGCAGGCCCAGCTCGTGCACGCCCGCGCGGGCCCAGCCCGCGCCCTCGGCCTCCAGCCCGGCGGCCAGTGCCGGGTCGGCAGCGACGTCGTGCCCGGCCAGCGGCGGGGGCTGGTTGGTGACCTGGTGAGTAGCGTGCGGGGGCGTGGCGGCCGGCCGCCGGGTCAGCCCGTGTGGATGCCGCACTCGGACTTGGCCGTGCCCGCCCAGCGGCCGCTGCGCGGATCGGCCCCGGCGGCGACCCGGACGGTGCAGGTGGCGCAGCCGATCGACGGGTAGCCGTCGTACACCAGCGGGTTGACCAGCACGCCGTGCTCGGCGATGTAGGCGTCTACCTGCTCGCTGGTCCATTCCACGATCGGGTTGACCTTGACCATCTTGCGCCGGGCGTCCCACTGCACCGTGCCGGTGTCGCTGCGGAACGAGGTCTCCTCCCGGCGCACGCCGGTGATCCACGCGTCGTAGGGGCCGAGCGCCTGCTCAAGCGGTGCCACCTTGCGCAGGTAGCAGCACAAGTCCGGGTTGCGGGCGTAGAGCTTGGGGCCCATCTCCGCGTCCTGCTCGGCCACCGTGGTCGGGGGAGTCACGTTGACCACGTTCACCGGGTAGACCGCGGACACCGCGTCCCGGGTGCCGATCGTCTCGGCGAAGTGGTAGCCGGTGTCGAGGAACAGCACGTCGATGTCCGGCACGATCTGCGCGGCCAGATGGATTATCACCGCGTCGGTCATGGACGAGGTAATGCACAGCCTGCTGCCGAACGTGCCGGCGGCCCACCGGATGACCTGCTCCGCGGGAGCGCCGCGCAGCTCCTGGGCTGCTTCAGCGGCGATCTTCTCGGTATCGATGAGATCCTCCGGGTGCGGCGCGTAGCTTCTGGCCCCGCCATCGTAGCCAGGCTGACTGATCTTGGCCTCAACACTAGGGCGGCGAGCCGGTATATGCATCGTTGCGGCCGTAACCGGGTGAGTCGCACGTCACGTCGTGCGGCTGCCGGTGACGACGTGAGCGACAACTACGCCGGTTCCCCCTGATATTCCCGTGACCGCAGCAGTTCAGTCCTGCGCGCGGTCACCGCGGGCGGCTCAGCCCTGCCGGACCCAGCTCAGCTGCGGCTCGGCGGGCGGATCGGCCGGCTTGTGCTGGCAGTCACACCAGGTGCCGCCGGGGCACTCGCCGTGCCGCCGCTGCCGGCACGCCAGGCAGACCATCGCAGCCCGTGCGCCGCTCAGGCCGCGTTGGCCCGGCGCATCCGGCGGCGGCGCTCGGACGAGCGCTCGTCCTCGTTCAGCCCGCCCCAGGTGCCGTACTTCTCGGGACGGCCGATCGCGTAGTCCAGGCACTGGGCCTGGACCGGGCAGGAGGCACAGACGGCCTTGGCCTTGCGCTCGCGGATCTCACGCTCGGGCTGGCGCTCGCCGTCCGGGCCGAAAAAGAGCACGACCTCTTCGCCGCGGCAGGCAGCTTCGTCCTGCCAGCCCCAGTTAGGCCGGTGCATCAGCACCGCCTGGCGGCGCACCTCAGACATGAGTAGCTTCTCCTCAACCCAAGCTCTTACCGTGTCGCACGGCTCTTGCCGCGCAGCACGATCAGCAATCGCGTCATTGTTCAGGTCCGGCGCGTTCCCGCCGTGCCGGACCACTGTCGGCGCCGCGCTAAAATCGTCTTGCGCGGCGTTTTCCCGTCGGTGTGTGCAACGCACGGCACCGGCGGGGTGTTCCCAGCCCGTTTTCCGGTGTGCGGCGAAGCCTGTGAGCAGGCAATACCGGCTGCCGGGACCCGCGCCGGCCGAGACCCGCGATGACCAGGCAGCCCAGCTGGCCGGGCTCCGGCCAGCGTGCCGAACCGACGCATCATCTTGCCAGCTAGCGGACGGGCCTGCAGCCGGATGAGTAAATATCCGGCGGCAATCCGGCCATTCCAGGGCCCAGCCGGACCGGGTGACGCAAGGCCGCCGCCTTACCCGGACCAGCTGCCCGCAGATTACCAACAGCAGCCATGGGCTGATTACGGCGACTGCTCCCGGCCTGATGATTACGCTGACTGCCCCCGGCCTGATGATTACGCTGACTGCCCCGGCCTGATGATTACCGTGACCGGCCGCGGCCCGATGGTTATCGTGACCGGCCGCGGCCCGATGGTTATCGTGACCGGCCGCGGCCCGATGGTTATCGTGATCCGCCCGCTGATAACCACGGCCAGTGGGCCCGCTGATTACGGTTATGCGATGCTGGCTGATTACCGTGACCAGCCTCCCGGCCCGGCGGATTTCCCGGCAAGCCCGCGGGCAGCGGAAATCCCCGGTTATCCGGGGAGCGGGGGCCGGCCGGTGATTCCCGGCCGGCCAGGACGACTGCGCGCACGCCGCGGCGCCGCGCTGCCAGCCGCGTGACCTGCGGCCGCATGATTAATACGAGCGGGACGCTTTAAAAGGGCCGGGACTAAAAGATGCCGCGGGCACTGTTAGAGCGGTCAGTCAATGGGGATATACGTGCGGCGGGGGAAGGGGGACACACAAGTGGCACAGAAAGTTTCTGTTACATTCGCCTGCGACTACGACTCACGCGAGATCCCGGCAGGCCACGCTCTCACCCGGACGTTCAGCCTGGATGGCCGGGATTATGAGATCGACCTGTGCGAAAAGCACAGCCAGAAGTTCGACGAGGCGGTGCGGCGCTTCGCCGACAAGGCGCGCAAGGCCACCAGCCGGGTCGCCCGGCCGAAGCGCCGGACGGCAGCGCACCGGCGCCGCAGCGCGGCGATCCGGTCCTGGGCCAAGCGCAGCGGGCTGGACGTCAACGACCGCGGCCGGATCCCGGCTCAGGTCATCGCCAAGTACGAGGCCGAGCACTAGTCAGGCCGGACCGCGGCTGATCCCGGGGAGCCCGTCGCGGCCTCCCCGGGATCAGCCGCGTGCCGGGCCGGCACCGCGGGCCCGGCGGATGCTGCCGCCGGCCCGGCGGACAGTGCCGCGGGATCAGCCGCGGGCTCAGCGGGCGGGACCGCTCCGATGACCGAGGCCAGGACCTGGGCGTTGGGCAGCAGCACGACGCCGTCCTCGGTGTCGACCCGGACGTAGGTCAGGCTGATGTCGGTGACGTCGCCCTCGATCGTGCCGCCGAGCGCGCCGGCCCGGAAGCGCACCCGCTGGCCGACCCGGAACGGCCGGGCGAACAGCAGGACCAGGCCGGCGAACAGGTTGGCCAGCGACTGCTGCGCGGCGATGCCGAGCAGCACCCCGGTGACGGCGCCGCCGAGCACCAGCTGGCCGACCCCGATGTTAGCCAGGTCGAGGGCCATCACGAGCAGCAGGAACACGCCGATGAGCACCAGCGCGTACCGCAGCACCCCGGCGTGCGCGGATCCGATCCTGGGCCGCACCCGGTCCCGCAGCTGCCCGGTCAGCCCGAACACGGCGGCCAGCCCGGTCAGGAAGAAGGCGACGGCGCCGGCGTAGATGATGATCTGGCCGGTCTGGTAGCCAACCGTGTCGGTCACCTTGCCGGCCGTGTTAACCGAGTTATGCAGCAGCGGACGCCCGAAGGCGAGCACGGCCACCAGAGCGGCAATCGCCACGACCAGCGCGATGATTGACCGCCACGGCCGGGCCCGGTCCCGCACCCGGGCCACCTGGGCCGCCATGTCCAGCTGATGGCGCTCCTGGAGGTCCATTCGCCCAAAGCTACCGGGGCCGTGGCGTGCGCCGGCCCCGGGGACAGCCGTCCCCGGGGCAGGCCTGCGTCAGCACGCGCTCAGGCGCGGGCCTTCAGGATCGGGCCGCCGACCGGCATGACCACCGAGCCGCGGACGCCGTTGAAGACCGAGGCGAACGAGGTGTACCAGGCGACCAGCGCGGTGAGAATGCCCACGTAACCGCCGAGCTTGATCGTGCCGGAGCTGTTCGCGAAATTGCCCAGGAACAAGATGATCTCGGTGATCTCCAGGGTCAGGAAGACCAGGAACACCGCCATGTTGGTGAGCGTGCTGCACACCAGCATGTAAGTGTTGAAAATGGCCCAGGCCAGCAGGATCCAGCCGAGGTCGTGCGGTATCGCCGTGGCCGTCTTGGCGGTGGGCGCGACCAGCAGGATGTAGAGCCCCAGCCCGATCCAGAACGCCCCGTAGCTGCCGAACGCGGTCGAGCCGAAGACGTTCCTGTTGCGGAACTCCCACATGCCCGCCAGCAGCTGAGCCAGGCCGCCATAGGCAAAGGCATACCCGAGCCAGGCGCTGCCGGTAGCGCTCGTCATCCAGCCCGCGTTGGCAGCCGACAGCAAGAAGGTGGTCAGCGCGAAGCCGGCCAGGCCGAGCGGCGCGGGGTCGGCGATGCCGGGATCGGTGACCGAGCCCGCCGGGGCAGTCGGATCTTCGTTGATTGCGCTCAAGTAACTCCTCCTAGAACTGAGCGGCACAGCCCGCGGCATCCGCCACGGCCCGGGTCCGCGTTCGGTGGCCGGAAGGAGCAGCGGGAGCAGCCGTCGCGCTCGGCTGCGGGCGGGTGCCGTCCGCAGCCGCATCGCGAGCAGGACACGTGAGCAGGAAAACAGCCACCATTTTGCTGACCCTTCCCTCATCTTCACTCACGGCTCATCAGAACCAGCGGTGAGGATCTGCCCTGAGCGTAACTCTGGACGACGGGTTTAGGGAGTCCCGACTTGCGTTCACAGCAGCACATCGGGCGCCGGCTGCGCCCCGGCGGCGCCGCCGCGGGCCAGCAGCCCGCTCAGGCCGTCTCTGGTCGCCAGCACCACCAGCCGGTCCCTGGCGGCCAGCCGGTAGGTCCCCGGCGGGGCCCAGCTGGCCTGCTCGGCGCCGGCCCGGCGCAGCGCGAGGACCCGCACCTGGCCCACGGCGTGCACGTCCTGCACGGCCTGGCCGACGAGCTCGGACTCAGGGTCGACCGGCACGTCGGCGATCAGCAGCACGTGCCAGGCCGACCGGGACCGTGCGCAGCAGCTGGTGCTCCAGCATCGCGGCGGCGAACGCGGGCGCGGCCAGGTAGGGAACCGACCGGGAGATCGTGTTGCTGACCGTGCGCTGGACCCGCTCGGCCAGGTCGTCGTGGTACAGCCGGACCACGATCCGCGGCTGGTCGGCCAGGGCCCGGGCGTGCAGCGCGGTCTCCAGGTTGGCCACGTCGCTGTCGGTGACCGAGATCAGGCTCTGGCAGGTGGCGATGCCCGCGGTCCGCAGCGTCTCCTCCTGGTGCGTCTCGCCGATCACGATCCGCAGCCCGAGCTGGCGGGCCAGGGCCAGGCCGGTGGCGTCCTCGCTCTTGTCCACGCAGACCACGCCGACGCCGAGGTCGTGCAGCTGGGCCGCGACCCGGCTGCCCACGTTGCCGAGCCCGGCGACGATCACGTGCCCCGACAGCGGCGGCTGCTGGGCGCGCACCGAGCCGGTCAGCCGGGCGCCCACCACGGCCGCGGTGACCAGCGGCAGGAAGGCCAGGCCGTCGAAGGTGAGCAGGAACTGGGCGGTCTTCTCCGCCGCGCCGAGCGCCGGGTTGGTCACCGCGGCGCCCGCGGCGTCCAGCGCGGTCTCGTACAGCGCGTTGCCGGCCGACAGGTGGGCGCCGATGACCAGCAGCACGAAGCCGGCCACCAGGGCGGCGAGCAGCATCGCGAACGCGATGCCGAGCTTGTGCCACACCAGCCGGCGCACGCGCCCGGCGGCCGTCCGCAGCACCCGCCGCCGTCCCGGCACCAGCGGATTGCGCGGGGTCCCGTCGGCCACCGCCAGCACCAGGTCAGCGAGCTCGCCCTCGCCGGGCAGCAGCCGCGGCGCCTGATCGTCGTCGCCGGCCGACAGCCCGCACAGCACGCTTCCCGAGCCCACCTCGGTCCGGCGGGCCACGTACAGCGTCTTGCCCGCCACCCGGACGTGGCTCGGGGTGGGCTGGCCGAGCGAGGCGGCCACGAACGAAGGGGCGGCCATCGCCGCCCCCGACAGCACCGCGCAGTCGGCGAAGAAGGTGCGGATCCGCTCGCCGAGGCGGGTGTTGAATACCGACAGCACCAGCCGCAGCTCGGGGTTCAGCTCCTGGGCCCGCAGCGCCGCGTGGAAGTTGCTCAGGTCGTCGCGGTGCAAGATGGCCAGCGCCCGGGCGGCCGGGACGTCCGCGTCGAGGAACGCCCGGTGGTCCAGCACGGACCGCTCGATGAGCCGCACGCCCGGCAGCCGGGCGATCTGCGGGGCGCGGCCCGAGCTGGCGCTGCGGACCAGCGCGGTGACCCGTTCCGCGTACCGGACGGTCAGCTCCTCGACCACCCGCAGCGCGAGCGCGTCGTCGCCGCAGACGACCAGGTGATCACGGACGGGTCCGGCTGCTCCCGGCGGCGGCGGGAAGTCCGCGGAATAAGGGAAATCCTCGCTCACGGCGCGATCTTAGCGAGGGATCCCCGGCGAAAAGCGCACGCAGGCCTACGGCAGCCCCGGGGCAGCGCCTCTCAGGGCGAGGCGAGCCGGGCCAGCTGGGCCGGCAGCTGCGCGGCGGCCGCGCGGTCCAGCAGGTACAGGGTCTGCTGGCGGCCGCGGGCCCCGGCCGCGGGCACCTGCACCGGCCCGGCGCCGGACAGCGCCAGCTGCACGGCGCCGGCCTTTTCCGCGCCCGAGGCCAGGATCCACACCTGGCGGGCCGAGCGGATGGCCGGCAGGGTCAGCGACAGCCGGACCGGCGGCGGCTTGGGGGAGCCGCGCACCGCTACCACCGGCCGTTCCTCGTACAGCGCGGGCAGGCCGGGGAACAGCGACGCCACGTGCCCCTCCGGTCCGATGCCGAGCAGCAGCACGTCGAACGAGGGCACCTGGCCGTGGTCCTCGGGCTGCGCGGCGGCGCGCAGCCAGTGCGCGTAGCGCTCGGCCGCGGCCTCCGGGTCGTCGCCGTCCGGCCCGTCCGGCCCGGGCATCGGGTGCACCCGGTCCTGGCTGATCTCGACGTGGTCCAGCAGTGCCGACCGGGCCCCGGTCTCGTTGCGGTCCGGGTCGCCGGCCGGCTTGAACCGCTCATCGCCCCACCACACGTCCAGGTGCCGCCAGTCCACCGCGTCCCTGGCCGGCGCCGCGGTCAGCTCGGCCAGCACCTTGGTGCCGATCCCGCCGCCGGTCAGCACGACCGACGCGTGGCCGCGGGCCGCGGCCGCATCGACCAGCGTGGTGACCAGCCGGGCCGCCACCGCCTTGGCGAGCAGCTCACCGTCGCGGTGGACCAGGACCTGCGGGGCGGCGATGGCGCTAGCCCCGCTCGGTCCCGGCCGCGGCCGGCCGCCCGCCGCCGTTGCCGGCCCCGCCGCCGTTACCGGTCCCGCCGCCCGCATACCAGGACAGGGCCTGGGAGTAGATCTCGTCCGGGTCCAGCCGCCGCAGCTCCTCGGCCAGCAGCTCGGCAAGATCCCGGCGGTGCAGCGCGACGTGCCGCTCCGGCTGGTCCGGCCGGCTCAGCGTGGCGTTGCGGCCGTCCGGCCGGCTGATCGTGATGTCGCCCTCGGCGGTCGCGAAGGTCACCTGGGTGATGCCCGGGCCGCCGGAATCGTCCCGGCCGAACGGCACCTTGAGCCGCCCGCTCAGCCAGGCGGCGAGCAGGTCGGCGCTCGGGTTGTGCTCCTCGGCCACCACCGTGCCGCCGGTGATCTCGGCGTGCTCGGCGTCCAGCGTCGCGGCCAGCAGCGACCGCCACGGCGTGGCCCGGGTCCAGGCCATGTCGGTGTCGCCGGGCTGGTAGGCCGCGGCCAGCCTGGTCAGCACCTCGGCGGGCACATCCGCGGCGGCCGAGTCGGTGACCCGCCGCTGGGCCAGCGCGCCGAGCGGCGACGTGGACGGCGTGGCCGGCGCCTCGGCCGGCCACCAGGTCACGATCGGGGTGTCGGGCACCAGCAGCGGCGCGACCACCGAGTCGGCGTGCAGGCTCATCGGGCCGTACAGCCGCAGCAGCACGGTCTGGCCCGGCGCGCCCTCGCCGGTGCGGATCTCGGCGTCCATCCGGGACTCGCCGCGGGCGTGCCGGCCGATCACCGCCAGCACCCGGCACGGATGCTCGCGGCCGGCCTGGCTGGCCGCCCGCACCGCGTCGTGCTGGGTGGCCTCGTCGGCGACGACGATCAGGTTCAGCACCACGCCGGTGGTGGGGCCGCCGAGCTGGTCCCGGGCCCGGGTCAGCGCGGACCGGATATCGCCGGTCGAGGTCTCGGTCAGGTCGATCAGCATGGCGTCCCGTTCTTCCTAGAGCCGGCGCCAGGCGCAGCCGTGCCGGGCGAGCATCGCATCGGAGCTGGCCGGGCCGTGACCGCCGGCCTCGTACTGCTCGGGCTTGTCGTGACTGGCCCAGAACTCCTCGATCGGGTCCAGGATCTGCCAGGACAGCTCGACCTCCTCCTGCCGCGGGAACAGCGGCGGGTCGCCGATCAGCACGTCAAGCAGCAGCCGCTCGTAGGCCTCGGGGGAGGACTCGGTGAACGACTCGCCGTAGGCGAAGTCCATGTTCACGTCGCGGACCTCCATGGCCGAGCCGGGCACCTTCGAGCCGAACCTGACCGTGACCCCCTCGTCCGGCTGGACCCGGATCACCAGTGCGTTCTGCCCCAGCTCCTCGGTGGCGGTCTTGTCGAACGGCAGGTGCGGTGCCCGCTGGAACATCACCGCGATCTCGGTCATCCGGCTGGTCAGCCGCTTGCCGGTGCGCAGGAAGAACGGCACTCCGGCCCACCGCCTGGTGTCGATGTTCAGCGTCACCGCCGCGTAGGTCTCGGTGACCGAGTCGGCGGCGATGCCGTCCTCCTCCAGGAACCCGCAGACCTCGACCCCGCCCTGCCAGCCGGCCGAGTACTGGCCGCGGGCCGTGCCGGCCGCCAGGTCCTCGGGCAGCGCGACCGCCGACAGCACCTTCTCCTTCTCCGCCCGCAGCGAGTCGGCCGCGAACGACAGCGGCTCCTCCATGGCGGTCAGCGCGAGCAGCTGGAGCAGGTGATTCTGGATCACGTCCCGGGCCGCGCCGATGCCGTCGTAGTAGCCGGCCCGGCCGCCGATGCCGATGTCCTCGGCCATGGTGATCTGCACGTGGTCGACGTAGCCGCGGTTCCAGATCGGCTCGTACAGCGTGTTGGCGAAGCGCAGCGCGAGCAGGTTCTGGACCGTCTCCTTGCCCAGGTAGTGGTCGATGCGGAACACCGACTCGGGCGGGAACACCTCGTTCAGTATCGAGTTCAGTTCCCGGGCGCTGGCCAGGTCGTGCCCGAACGGCTTCTCGATCACGACCCGGCGCCACGGCTGCCGCCCCGGCGGACCGTCCGGCGCGTCGGCCAGGCCGGACCGCTTGAGCTGCTGCACCACCGTCGGGAACGCCTTCGGCGGGATGGACAGGTAGAAGGCGTAGTTGCCGCCGGTGCCGCGCTCGGTGTCCAGCTGGGCGACCTGATCGGCCAGGCGGTCGAACGCGCCGTCGTCGGAGAACTCGCCGGGCACGAACCGGACGCCCTCGCTGACCTGGCGCCAGACCGCCTCCCGGAACGGCGTGCGCGCATGCGCCTTGACCGCGTCGTGGGTCAGCTGGGCGAAGTCCTCGTCCTCCCAGTCGCGGCGGGCGAACCCGACCAGCGAGAAGCCGGGCGGCAGCAATCCCCTGTTGGCCAGGTCGTAGATCGCCGGCAGCAGCTTCTTGCTGGCCAGGTCGCCGGTGACCCCGAACATCACCAGCACGCACGGGCCCGCGACCCGCGGGATGCGCCGGTCGCGTGCGTCCCGCAGCGGGTTGAGTGTCATCCGGCCGCCTTCATCTGGTTCTCGATGGTGCCGAGCAGCTCGGTCCAGGAGTCCACGAACTTCTGCACGCCCTCGTCCTCGAGCACCTGCACGACGTCGTCGTAGCTGACGCCGAGCCGTTCCAGCTCGGTGAACACGGCGCGGGCCTCGTCGTAGCCGCCGCGGATCGTGTCACCGCGCAGCTCGCCGTGGTCGGCGGTCGCGTGCAGCGTGTCCTCCGGCATGGTGTTGACCGTGCCGGGCGCCACCAGCTCGGTCACGTACATGGTGTCGGGGTAGGCCTTGTCCTTGACGCTGGTCGAGGCCCACAGCGGCCGCTGCGGCTTGGCGCCCCTGGCCGCGAGCGCCTCCCAGCGCGGGGTGGCGGACTTGCGCTCGAACAGCTCGTAGGCGAGCCGGGCGTTGGCGATCGCCGCCTTGCCGCGTACGGCCTGCGCCTCCTCGCCGCCGATCTTGTCCAGCCGCTTGTCCACCTCGGTGTCCACCCGGCTGACGAAGAACGACGCGACCGAGCCCAGCCCGGACAGATCCTTCCCGGCCTCGGCCGCCTGCTCCAGGCCGGTCATGAACGCGTCGATGACCTGACCGTACCGTTCCAGCGAGAAGATCAGCGTGACGTTGACGCTGATGCCCTCGGCCAGTGTCGCGGTGATCGCGGGCAGTCCCGCCAGCGTGGCCGGGATCTTGATGAACAGGTTCGGCCGGTCCACCATCCACCACAGCGCCTTGGCCTCGGCCACCGTCTTGCCGGTGTCCATCGCGATCCGCGGGTCCACCTCGATCGACACCCGGCCGTCCACGCCGCCGGTGGCGTCGTACACCGGCCGCAGCACGTCGCAGGCCCAGCGGATGTCGTAGGTGGTGATCGCGCGGGCGGCCTCCTCGACCTTGACCTCGCGGGTGGCCAGCTCGGCGACCTGCTCGTCGTAGGCGTCGCCCTGGGCCAGGGCGTGCTGGAAGATCGACGGGTTAGAGGTCACGCCGTGGACGCTGAAGTCGCGTATCAGGCCGGCCAGGTTGCCGGTGCGCAGCCGTTCGCGGCTGATGTCATCGAGCCAGACCGCGACGCCTTCCGCCGTGAGCTGCTCCAGCGTGTTTCCGGGCTGGGAAGTCATAATGTCTGCTCCTCGCGCTTGATCGCTGCGCGTTGTCTCCGCGCTTACTCGCCGCGCACCCGGTCCAGGCTGGCCCTGGCCGCGCTGGCCACGTGCTCGGCGGTGAAACCGAACTCCTTGTACAAGGTCTGATAGTCCGCCGATTCGCCGTAGTGCTCAAGGCTGACCGACTCGCCCGCGTCCCCGGTGTAGTTGCGCCAGCCGAGCGCCACGCCCGCCTCCACGCTGACCCGGGCCCGCACGCCCGCCGGGAGCACTTCCTCCCGGTAGGAATCATCCTGCTCGGCGAACCATTCCAGGCACGGCATCGACACCACCCGGGTGGCGATGCCCTCGTCCTGCAGGGTCTCCCGCGCGGCCAGCGCGATCTGCACCTCGCTGCCGGTGCCGATCAGGATGACCTGCGGGCTGCCGCCCTCGGCCTCGGCCAGCACGTAGCCGCCGCGGGCGGTCAGCCCGGCGCTGGCCAGCCCGTCCGACCGGTCAAGCACCGGCAGGTTCTGCCGGGACAGGCACAGCCCGGCGGGCCGGTGCGCCCGCTCCAGTACCGTCCGCCAGGCCGCCGAGGTCTCGTTGGCGTCCGCGGGCCGGACCACGTCGAAACCGGGGATGGCGCGCAGCGCCCACAGGTGCTCCACCGGCTGGTGCGTCGGGCCGTCCTCGCCGAGGCCGATCGAGTCGTGCGTCCACACGAACACCGACGGGATCTCCGACATCGCGGCCAGCCGCACCGCGGGCCGCATGTAGTCGCTGAACTGCAAGAACGTGCCGCCGTAGGGCCGGGTCAGCCCGTCCGCGGCGATCCCGTTCACGATCGCGCCCATGCCGTGCTCGCGGATGCCGAAGTGCAGCGTGCGGCCGTACGGGTTGCCGGGGAACATCTTGGTCTGGTGGTCGGCCGGGATGAACGACGGCTCGCCCTCCATCGTGGTGTCGTTGGACCCGGCCAGGTCGGCCGAGCCGCCCCACAGCTCGGGCAGCACCGGCGCGAGCGCGGTGAGCACCGCGCCGGACGCCTTGCGGGTGGCCATGCCCTTGGGGTCGGGGTCGAAGACCGGCAGCGCATCGGCCCAGCCGTCGGGCAGCTCGCGGGCGGCCAGCCGGTCCAGCAGCGCCTTGCGCTCGGGCTGCGCCGCCGCCCAGGTGCTCAGCTGGCTGTCCCATTCGGCGTGCAGCGCCTTGCCCCGGTCGGCCACCTGCCGGGCCCGGGCCAGCGCCTCCTGCTCGACCGGGAAGTTCACGTCCGGGTCGAAGTGCAGGATCTTCTTGGTCGCGGCGACCTCGTCGGCGCCGAGCGCCGACCCGTGCGCCGAGCCGGTGTTCTGCTTGTCCGGGGCCGGCCAGCCGATGATGGTGGACAGCGCGATGAACGACGGCGCGGCCGTGTGGTCGCGCGCGGCCAGCAGCGCCCGGTACAGCGCCTCGATGTCCTCGTGGTAGCCGCCGGGCTGGCGGAAGATGACGTGCTGGACATGCCAGCCGTAGGCCTCGTACCGGGCGCACACGTCCTCGGACTTGGCGATCGCGGTGTCGTCCTCGATCGAGATGTCGTTGTCGTCGTAGAGCAAGGTCAGGTTGCCGAGCTGCTGGTGCCCGGCGAGGGCGGACGCCTCGTGGCTGATGCCCTCCTCGATGTCGCCGTCGGAGGCGAACGCGTACACGTGGTGGTCGAACGGGCTGGTGCCCGCGGCCGCGTCCGGGTCGAGCAGGCCGCGCACCCGGCGCTGGTTCATCGCCATCCCGACCGCGTTGGCCAGGCCCTGGCCGAGCGGGCCGGTGGTGATCTCCACGCCGGGGGTGTGGTGCCGCTCAGGGTGGCCGGGGGTCCGGCTGCCCCAGGTGCGCAGCCGCTCGATGTCGTCCAGCTCCAGGCCGTACCCGGACAGGTACAGCTGGATATACAAGGTCAGGCTGGAGTGGCCGCACGACAGCACGAACCGGTCCCGGCCGAGCCAGTCCGCGTCCGCCGGGTCGTGCCGCAGCACCCGCTGGAACAGCAGGTAAGCGGCCGGGGCCAGGCTCATCGCGGTGCCCGGATGGCCGTTGCCGGCCTTCTGCACCGCGTCCATGGCCAGCACCCGGATCCAGTCCACGGCCCGCGCGTCGGCTGGTGTCCAGTCCAGCGCCGCGGCCTCGTTGCTGCTCACCGTGGATCAGCCCCTTCCTGAGCATCGTGAGTTCGCCATGACCCTATCCCGCAAGACCGCAGGCTAATCAGGAGCGTCCGGCAACATCCGGCGGCCGCCGCGCGACCCCGCAAGCCGGTCACCTGCCCGCCGGCTGACGGTCATGAACATGACATTGACCGTCAACAAGCCCGCCGCCAGCTCACCGGCCCGGACCGGCGTTCCCGCGCCGCGCGGCGCGAGGTAGCGTTACCGGCAAGAACCACACGGGAGCTCGGGCTAACCGGGCTGAGAGGGCGGCTGGCCGACCGGCCCGCGCCGCCGACCGTCTGAACCTGACCGGGTAATGCCGGCGTAGGGAGGCAGCCATGGCGGCAACAACCGGCACATCCGCTCCCGGCCTGGCGCAGGGCCAGTTCGTCACCGTCCCCGGCGACCGGCACTCCGAGGTGGCGCGCACCCTGGACGAGCCGGTCCCGCGGGCGCTCAGCCTGCTCGATCAGCTCGGCCTGTGGGGCAACCTCGGGGTCAGCCTGCTCGGCTTCACCGGGGCGATCTTCGTGCTGCAGCCCGGCGGCGCGGGCACGCCGCGCACCTCGCTGGCCGCGGGGCTGACCGCGATCGTGGCGGGCACGTTGCTGGGCACCGGGGCGGTGGCGCTGTCCGGGCTGCCCGGGGCGCGGACCGGGGCCCCGGCCATGGTGCTGCTGCGCGGCCTGTTCGGGGCCCAGCTGTCCTACCTGCCGACGCTGCTCAACGTCCTGCAGTGCCTGGGCTGGGGCGTGTTCGAGCTGGTCACGATCGCGACCGCGGCGCACACCGTGGCGCCCGCCCTGCCCCGGTGGGGCTACATCCTCATCGCCGGCGCGCTGACCGGGGTATTCGCGGTCCGGCCGCTCGGCGCGATCCGGGTGCTGCGCAAGTACGCGACCGCCGCGGTGCTGGTGGTGCTGGCTTACCTGCTGATCCAGCTGCTGCGCCAGCCGCTGCCGCCGCTGGCCCGCGGCACCTGGTCGGGCTTCTGGCCGGGCACCGACACGGTGGTGGCGGCGGCGATCTCGTTCGCGCCGCTGGCCGCCGACTACACCCGGCACTCGCGGTCCGAGCGGGCCGCGGTCGGCGGGGCCATGATCGGCTACAGCGTCACCCAGATCCTGTGCTACGTGATCGGCCTGCTGGCCCTGGTCACCGTGGCCCGCAATCCGGGCGACATCTACGGGGCGTTCATCGCGCTGCCGGCCGGGTCGATCGCGTTCGCGATCCTGGCCGCGCGGGAGCTGGACCAGTCGTTCGCCAACGTCTATTCCACCGCGGTGTCCACCCAGAACCTGCGGCCGCTGTGGGACCGGCGGGTGCTGGCCGCGGTGATCACGGTGATCTGCACGGCGGGCGCGCTGTGGCTGAACATCGCCGACTACGAGAACTTCCTGGTCTTGCTGGGCTCGGTGTTCGTGCCGATGTTCGGCGTGCTGGTGGTCGACTTCTTCGTGGTGTCGCGCGGCCGGTGGGACCTGTCCGGCCGGGCCCGCACCCGGTGGCTGATGCTGGTGCCGTGGGCGGCCGGTTTCGTCACCTACCAGCTGATCAACCCCGGCTACATCTCCTGGTGGGTCAGCGCCTGGGGCTGGGCCGGCCTGCACATCGGCTTCACCCCGGCCAGCTGGATGTCGGCCTCGATCCTGTCGTTCGCGGTGGCCGCGGTCGTCACGCTGGCGGCGGGCCTGACCCGGGCCGCGGCCCGGCGCCGGACACGATGAGGTCGAACGCGGCCCGGGGAGCCTGGCCGCGTTCGCCGCGGACATCGCGGATGTCGCGGACATCGCGGAAATCGCCGAAGTAACGGCGCTCGGCGGCCAGCCACGCCTCGTCCCAGTCCTCCGGGCTGATCCGGCCGTGCAGCCTGGCCAGCCGGTCCGGCTCGGGGGTGCCGACGAGTACCCGGCGGTCCACCTGGGCGGCCAGCTCGGGTGCGGCCGACAGCACGCCCTCCAGCAGCACGACCGGGCCCGGCCGGACGGTGACCAGCCCGGAGGACAGGCGGCCGAGGTCCCAGTCGAACCGGCGGAAGATGGCGGGCCGGCCCGCCCGCAGCGGCACGAGGGCCTGGCGGACCAGCCGCGGCCAGTCGTAGTAGTCGCGCAGCTCACGCGGCTGCCGCGGCCGGCCGGGACCAGCGGGGCGGAAGAAGTCGTCGGTGTGCACGGTCACTGCGCCTGCCGGGCTCGCCGTGCCCGCCGCGCGCGCTGCGCCTGCCGGGCTCGCCGTGCCCGCCGCGCGCGCTGCGCCTGCCTTGCCCGCCGGGCCCGCCGTGGCCAGCCGGGCCGCAGCGGCGGCCGCGATCGTGGTCTTGCCGGCCCCGCCGTGCCCGTCCAGCGCGACGACCAGCACCCCGCTGGCGGCCGCCCGCCACTCCCGGACCGCATCCGCGATCAGCCCGGCCGCCGCACTGGCCAGATCAGCCCGCCCGTCATCGGTCACTGCCGGTTCCTCTGCCGGTTCTCTCCCGGTTCCTGTGGCCGGGCCGGCCGCGGCCGCGCCCGGCCGCGGCGCGCCCGGCCGGGCCGGTCCCCGCCGCCGCTCATCTCAGCCAGTCCCGCTGGCCCCGCCCGCTGTTACGGTATGCCCGGTGTAGCCGGGCGGCCCGCCGGCTCCGCCGCTGCTGCCGCCCGCCCGTCATCTCGCAGGAGCGTAGCCGCCATGACCAGCGACCCAGGCCGGCCCCCGGTCCATGGACGCGGCAGCCGGGCGGCCGCGCGCGGCCGCGGGCGGCGCGGTGCGGCCCGCGGACAGATCCTTCAGGCCGCGGGCCTCCGCCCGCGCGGCGCGGCGCGCGGGCGGGCCCTTCGGGCCGCGGGCCGCCCGGCCGCGCGGCGCCGCCGTCGGCTGGTGCTGCTCGCGGCGGCGGCCGTCGTCCTGGTGGTGGCGGTCGCGGCGATCCTGATCGCCGGGCGGCCGGCGCGCCGGTCCGGGCTGTTCGTGCCGGGCCACGCCTACGGGATCGCGATCGGGAACGGCGGGCGCACCGCCTACGTGATCTCCTATGCCTCGCGGTCCCGGCACGGCTCGCTCGTGTTCCGCAACTCCGTGGTCCCGGTCAGCCTGGCCTCCGGCCGGGCTGGCCATCCGGTCCGGATCGGCTCCGGCGCCGGACCGGCCGTGAGCATCTCGCTGCTGCCGGGCGGCCGGGCCCTGGTCACCAACGGGACGGGCACGGTCTTGCTGGTCAGCCTGCGCACCGGCCGGCCCGGCCCGGCGGTCCGCGGGTTCGCCCCCTACAACTCGGCCGAGCCGGTCCCGGTCGCCCCGGACGGCTCGGCCGCCTACCTGACCAGCTTCAGCTTCGGCATCCTCACCCCGCTGAACCTGCGGACCGGCAGGCCGGGACGGCCCGTCCGGATCGGCGCTCACCCGATCGCCGCCGCCCTGGCCCCGGGCGGCAAGACCGTCTACGTGCTCGCCGCGCGCACCTCGGGCCCGGCCGTGCTGGTGCCGGTCAGCCTCTCTGGCGGCTCTTCCGGGGGCGGCTCTGGCGGTGGCTCTTCCGGGGGTGGCTCTTCCGGGGGCGGTTCTTCCGGGGGCAATGCCTCCGGCGGCCGGGCCGGGCCGCCCATCTCGCTCGGCCCGGGCGCCGCGGCCGGGTGGGACCTGGCCATCGCGCCCGATGGCGCCACGGCCTACGTTGTCGGCCGGGGCAGCGCCGGGCCGGGCGCGAACCGCTGCCAGTACTGCGCCTTCATCACGCCGGTGAACCTGCGGACCGGCACGGCCGGGACGCCGGTCAGCTTCGGCTCGGCCGGCCAGGCCCGCTACTACCACCTCGCGATCGCCCCGGACGGCGCGACCCTCTACGTCGCCAGCGGCGGGCCCGCGGACACGATCACGCCGGTCGATCTGCGCACCCGGGCCCCGGGCGAGCCTGTGCACCTCGGCTCCGCGCCGACCGCGCTCGCGGTGACGCCGGACGGCCGCCGGGTCTACGTGGCCGAGCAGGACGGCTCGATCGCGGTCGTCCGCGCGCCTTCCGGTTCCGCCCGCTGAACCGGCCTGCTAGCTCCGGGGGCGCACGGGCACGGGAGCAGGCCCCGCTGGTTCGGCCGCGGTGTTCGCGGCAGCGGTCCGGGCCGCGGGCGGCGCACCCCGGACGGTCATCCGGCCGCGGTCGCGCAGCGCGAACGTCACCGACAGGGCGGTGATCCAGATCAGCATGGCCCCGGTCACGTGCGCCCACACCAGCCCGGCCGGCAGCCCGGCGAAGTACTGGCTGTAGCCGATGGCACCCTGCACGATGACCAGGCCGAGCAGCAGGTTTCCGCGCCGCCGGGCCGGTTGCGGGGCGCCGGTCAGCCGCAGCGACAGCACCAGGCCGATCAGCAGCCCGCCGATCAGCCAGCCGATGTCGGCGTGCAACTGCGTGATGCCCGCGCGCGGCAGCGAGTAGCGGGGCACGCCGGGCGCGCCGGCCAGCGGCCCGGTGCCGGTCACCACGGTCCCGACGGTGATCATCACGGCGAGCGCGGCCACCAGGGCCCGCGACAGCAGCATCACTTCGCGCCGGGCCAGCGGCATCGCCGGCCCGGCGCCCTCTGCGCTGCGGACGTACAGTGCGAGCGCCGCGGCGACCAGGGCCATCGAGAACAGGAAATGGACCGACACCCAGTACGGGTTCAGCTTGGTGAGCACCACGATGCCGCCGATCACGGCATCGATCACGATCGCGGCGGGCTGGGCGGCGCCGAGCCACCGGATGTCGCGGCGCGGCCGGCCGGTGCCCGGGTCACGGAACCGCCAGGCGGCCAGGCCGACGACGATCGACACCACAGTGATCGCCGCGGTGATCAGCCGGTTGCCGAACTCGATCCAGCGGTGGATGAGCGGATCGCCCGTCGCGTCCGCGGCGACCAGGCTGTGCCGGGTGCAGTCCGGCCAGGTGGTGCAGCCCAGCCCGGACTGGCTCAGCCGCACCGCGGCGCCGCTGACGACGATGACCGCCGAGGTGACCAGCGCGGCCAGCGCCAGGCGGCGCAGCGCAGCCGGCGTCGGCGCCAGCACGGCGCCCGCCAGCCGCCGGGGAAGCGACGGCGGTGCCGCCGCGCCCGGTGCGGCGCCGGATGAGGCGATGTCAGGCACGGGCCAATGGTAGAAGGTGCGCGTTGCGGCCGGTAGCCGGCCGGCGGCGGGGCATCAGCCCATCGGAGGCAGGCCGCCGGGGGAGCCGCCCGCCGGGCGCGGGACGGGCGCGGGGGAGCCGCCCGCCGGGCCGGAACCCGCGGGGGGGCCGCTCGCCGGGCCGGAACCCGCGGGGGAGCCGCCCGCCGGGCCGGAACCCGCGGGGGAGGCCGGTGCCGCCGCGCCGGGCGCGGCGGCTTCGGCGCTGCTTGTTGCCTCCCTGACTGAGCTTGGGCGGAGTGATGCCGCCTCGTCCCGGCCCGGGCTGCCCCGGGCGGCGCCCACACTGGCGGCGACCACGCAGCCGATCGCGGCCCACTGGCGCGCGGCCAGCGCCTCGCTCAGCAGTACCAGGCCGACCAGTGCCGCCACGGCCGGCTCCAGGCTCATCCAGATGCCGAACACCCGGGCCGGCACCCGGCGCAGCGTCTCGAACTCCAGCCAGTAGGGGATCACCGACGACAGCAGCCCGATGGCGGCCCCGAGGGCCAGCGGGCCCGGCCGCAGCAGCGCCGTGCCGCCCTGCGCGACCGCGACCGGGGTGATGATGACTCCGGCCACGGCCATCGCGGTGACCAGGCCGGACAGGCCCGCCAGCCGTCGTCCGGTGGACCGGCTGAGCAGGATGTAGGCGGCCCACGCGGATGCGGCGACCAGCGCGAAGCCGATGCCCGCGAGGGCCGTGCCGGGGCCGGGCGCGGCGCCGGGCGCGAGCGGCGTGCCGCCGCGGGCCAGCAGCACCACCCCGGCCGCGGCCAGCCCGACCCAGGCCAGGTCGATCAGCTTGCGCGAGGACGCGACGGCCACGCCGAGCGGCCCGAGGAACTCGATCGTCACCGCGATGCCGAGCGGGATCCGCGCGAACGACTGGTAGATCGAGAAGTTCATCACCGCGAGGACCAGGCCGAATGCGACCGCGGTCGCGGCGTCCCGCCAGGCCCGGCCGCGCGCGATGGCGGCCGCCGTCCGCACCGCAGCCCGGCCCCCGAGCGCCGCCATCATGACCGCGGCCCACCACAGCCGCAGGCCGGTGACCCCGGCGGGCGGAAGCTGGCTGAACAGCCGGCCGGCCAGGCCCGCGCCGACCTGCACCGAGATGATGCCGGTGAGGACCAGGGCGGCGGGCGGCACGACGCCGGTCACCCGGGCGGACCGGGCGGCCGGGGGGGCGGGGCGGGGACTCACTCCCAGCGGAAGAACCGCGCCGCGAGCGCAATGCCCGCGACGGCCCAGACGATCAGCACGAGCAGGTCGCGGCCCGGCAGGCCGTTGCCGTGCTGCAGCACGCTGCGCAGCCCGTCCGACAGCGCGCCCGCGGGCAGCAGCCGCAGCACCGGCTGGGCCCCGGCCGGGAACTTGGCCAGCGGGAACACGATCCCGCCAAGGCCCAGCATGACCAGGTACAGCAGGTTCGCCGCGGCCAGCGTGGCCTCGGCCCGCAGCGCGCCGGCCAGCAGCAGGGCCAGCCCGCTGAACGCCGCCGTCCCGGCCAGCAGGAGCAGCGCCACCCACACCGCCCCGGCCGCGCCGCCGTGCGGCGCCCAGCCCAGCGCAATGCCGATGACGAAGATCACGGCGACCTGGAGCAGCTCGACGGCGAGCATGGCCAGCGTCTTGGCGATGATCAGCCCGGCCCGGGGCAGCGGCGAGGCGCCGAGCCGCTTCAGCACCCCGTACCGGCGCTCGAACCCGGTCGTGATGGCCAGGCTGGTGAAGGCGCTGGAGAGCACGGCCAGGGCCAGGATGCCCGGGGCGATGAAGTCGATCCGCGGTCCGCGGCCCACGCTGATCAGCCGGGCCTGGCTGAACGCGACCAGCAGCAGCACCGGGATGATCAGCGTGAGCAGCAGCTGCTCGCCGTTGCGCAGCAGCGTGCGCAGCTCCAGCGAGGCCTGCGCGGCAATCATCTTCGGCAGCGGCGCCGGGCCGGGGGCCGGCGCGGGCCAGTCGGCGAACAGCTGGGCGGCCCCGGTGCCGGTCACGACCGCAGCTCCCGCCCGGTCAGCTCCAGGAACACGTCCTCCAGCGTGCGGCTCTCGATCCGCAGGCTCTGGGCGAGCACGCCGTGGTCGGCGCACCAGGCCGTCACCGCGGCCACGAACTGCGGGTCGACCGGGCCGCCGACCTCCAGCATGTAGTGCCCGGCCGGGGACTCCTTGGCCGCGCTGCCGGCCGGGATCGCGGCCAGCAGGGACTCCACGTCCAGCCCCGGCTCGGCCCGGAACCGGACCTGGCCCGCCGAGCCGGTCAGCTCGGCCGGCGTACCGCAGGCGACCAGCTTGCCGCCGTCGACGACCGCGACCCGGTCGGCCAGCCGCTCCGCTTCCTCCATGAAGTGCGTGGTGAGGATGACGGCGGTGCCCGCCGCCCGGAGCGCCTCGATCAGCGCCCAGGTCACGTGCCGTGCCTGCGGGTCGAGCCCGGCGGTGGGCTCGTCCAGGAACACCAGCTCGGGGCGCCCGACGACGGCAGCGGCCAGCGAGAGCCGCTGCTGCTGGCCGCCGGACAGCCGCTTGAAGGGGGTGCGCGCCGCAGCGGCCAGGCCGAGCCGGTCCAGCAGCAGCTGCGGGTCGATCGGCCGGGCGTGGAAGCCGGCCATCACCCGCAGGTACTCGCCCGTCCGGACCGTGGTGGGAATCCCGCCGGACTGGAGCATAACCCCGACCCTGGGCTTGAGCTGCCGCGCGTCCCTGACCGGGTCCAGGCCGAGGACGGCGACGGTGCCGCCGTCGGGCTTGCGGTAGCCCTCGCAGATCTCGATCGTGGTGGTCTTGCCGGCCCCGTTAGGGCCCACGATGGCGGTGATCTCGGCCCGCTCCGCCCGGAGCGACAACCCGGCCACCGCGGTGACCTGACCGTACTTCTTGACCAGACCGGTGGTTTCGAGGGCGGGCACGGGACTCACGCTCGTGAGTGTAGGGCCTGCGGACTCGCGCGCCGCCCGCCGGCTTCGCCCGCCGTTCCCTGCCGCTCGGGGCGCCGCTCGGGCTCGGCGGGCTACGGCCGGGGGGTGACGAAGGCGGCTAGGGCGGCGGACTGGGCCTGGCGGCTCGGCTCATGCACGTACATCATGTGGCCGGCCTCGTAGTAGGCGATTTCGACGTTCCCGGCGAGATCGGCGGGGATGGCCAGGTGGGCCACGTCGTGCTCGGCGGCGGAGTACGGGGTGGCCGCGTCGTAGTAGCCGCAATCCACGTGCACCCGCATGTCCGGGTTGGTGCGCATCGCCTCGGCCAGCTTGTCGGCGACGTGCACGTGCATGTTCTCGAACTCCTTGAAGGACCAGGGCTGGACCCTGCTGGTGAGGATCTCGTACGGCAGGTCGCTGGAATAGCCCAGCTCGGAGCGGACGTAGTGGTTGAACGCGGCCGAGTACGGGCCGGTGATCGCGTCCAGGGACGGGTCGGAGGTCCAGCGCTCGCGGCCGTAGTCGCTGTCCCAGCCGAGGAACCGGCCGTCGATCCGGCCGACCACCCGGCGCTGGTCGCGCAGCAGCTCGGTGAGGAACCTGATGTGCTCGGGCCGCAGGTCCACCCGGTCCACGTACTCCGGCGCGAGCCCGGTCAGCTCGGCCACCTTCGCGACCGCCACGGCCCGCTCGGCGCCGGTCAGCCGGGAGCCGCGGGCCAGCGCCCACAGGTAATCGCGGCCGGCGTAGTCCTCGGCTTCGTCCAGCACCTCGCGCAGCGGCCGGCCGGGATGCCGGCCGTGGTAGTGCGCGATGGCCGCGTAGGTCGGCAGGTACAGCGCGTACGGGTCGTCGTTGCCGCCGCTGAACTCGATCGAGCCGAAGTTGATGCAGGCCGAGATGAGCATCACGCCGTTCAGGTACAGGCCGTAGCGCTCCTGCAGGTGCCGCGCCAGCCCGGCGGCGCGGATCGTGCCGTAGGACTCGCCGCACAGGTACTTGGGTGACATCCAGCGGCCGTTGCGGGTAGCCCACAGCCGGATGGCCTCGCCGACCGATTCGATGTCGCCGCCGTAGCCGTGGAAGTCACCGGGCTTGGCGCCCTTGACCGCGCGGGAATAGCCGGTCGACACCGGGTCGATGAAGACCAGATCGCTGTTCCGCAACAAGGTCTGCGCGTTGTCGGCCAGCCGGTAGGGCGGCGGCAGCAGCTCGCCGGCGTCGCCCATCAGCACCCGGCGCGGGCCGAGCAGCCCGAGATGCAGCCAGACGCTGGAGGAGCCCGGGCCGCCGTTGAACGCGAACGTGACCGGCCGCCGCGCGGGATCGGGGCTGTCCAGCACGTAGGCGGTCATGAAGATCTCCGCCTGGGCGTGCACGCCGTCGAAGGTCTCGTCGGTGTGCTGCTCGGTGCGCAGCACGACCCGGCCGGTAGTGACCGTGTAGTTCAGCTCGGTCCCGTCCGCGTCGATCGCACGCCGGCTGGTGACCAGCTCGTCGGCGGGCTCGGCATCCCGGGCCGCCGCGTCCTTGGCGGCCGCGTCCTTGGCCCGGGCGTCGCCGGCCCGGGCCTCGCCGGCCTGGTCGCGGGCGTCCTCGCCGCGGGCATCCCCGGCGTCCGGCGGCCCCTGGCGCTGCTGCGTCATCCGGCAGCGCGGCCGGCCGCGGCACCGGCCAGGGCGCGGAACAGGCTCAGGTCCTCGCCGGCCTCCGGGTGCCACTGCACGGCGACCACGAACGGGTGCTCGGCCGGGTCGAGCTCCATCGCCTCGATCATGCCGTCGGCCGCCCACGCCGTGGCGACCAGGCTCTTGCCGAGCCGGTTGACCGCCTGGTGGTGGTGCGTGGGCACCATGACCGGGTCGCCGGTGCGGCGCGCCTCCGCGCCGAGGTCCGCGGGGCGGGGCGGGGCTTGTTCGGTGTGCGCGGGCACCTCGTGCGCGCCGGCCCCGAGCACCGATGCCAGCCGGGTCCCGGAGCCGACCCAGACCCCGTGCTCGCCGTAGCCGCCCTCGGCGGGAGAGTGCTCGTCGTGGCCGACCAGGTCGGGCAGGTGCTGGTGCAGCGTGCCGCCGCGGGCCACGTTGATCAGCTGCATGCCGCGGCAGATGCCGAGCACCGGCAGGCCGAGCGACATGGCCTGGCCGAACATGGCCAGCTCGGCCTCGTCGCGCTGCTCGCACGCCTCGCCGGTGGACGGGCCGCGGACCGCGTCGTACCGGCTCGGGTCGATGTCGCGGCCGCCGGACAGCACCAGGCCGTCGACCCGGCTGAGCGCGTCGGCGACGCCGGGCACCGGCGGCAGCAGCACCGGGATGGCCCCGGCCCGGGTGACCCGGTCGGCATAGCGGCGCGGCAGCACCATGGCCGGGACGTCCCAGTAGCCCCAGCGGGCCTGCTCGTAGTAGCAGCTGATGCCGATCACCGGCGGGCTGGTCTCGTTACGCACGTTACAAGGGTGTCACATAAGCCCCGGCGATGCCGCCGTCGACCAGGAACGACGATGCGGTGATGAACGAGGCGTCGTCGCTGGCCAGGAACGCGACCGCGGCGGCGATCTCCTCCGGCTCGGCGAACCGGCCGGCCGGGACGTGCACCAGGCGGCGGGCCGCCCGCTCCGGGTCGGAGGCGAACAGCTCGCGCAGCAGCGGGGTGTTCACCGGGCCCGGGCACAGCGCGTTGATCCTGATGCCCTCGCGGGCGAACTGCACGCCGAGCTCGCGGGACAGGGCCAGCACCCCGCCCTTGGAGGCGGTGTAGGAGATCTGCGAGGTGGCCGCGCCCATCACCGCCACGAACGACGCGGTGTTGATGATCGATCCCTTGCCCTGGCGCTGCATGTGCGGGATCGCGTACTTGCAGCACAGGTACACCGAGGTCAGGTTGATCTCCTGCACCCGGCGCCAGGCGTCCAGGCTGGTGACCAGGATCGAGTCATCGTCCGGCGGCGAGATGCCGGCGTTGTTGAACGCCACGTCGAGCCGGCCGAACTGCTCGGCCACGTCCGCGAACAGCGCGCTGACCTGCTCCTCGCTGGACACGTCGGCGGCCATGAAGGTGCCGCCGGTCGCCGCGGCGGCCGCCTTGCCGGCCTCGGCGTCGATGTCCACGGCGACGATCTTCGCCCCCTCGGCGGCCATCCGCCGCGCGCTGGCCAGCCCGATCCCGCTCCCGGCCCCGGTGACGACCACCACGCGGTCCTGCAAGCGCTCCATCTGACTCCCTGAAGGAAAAGCTGCCGCCGGCTGGTCAGTCGTCGGTGGCGATGAACACGTTCTTGACGTCGGTGAACGAGTCCAGCGCGTCCGGGCCGAGCTCGCGGCCGAGGCCGGACTGCTTGAACCCGCCGAACGGGGCGGAGTACCGGACCGAGGCGTGCGAGTTGACCGACAGGTTGCCGCTCTCGACCGCGCGGGCGACCCGGATCGCCCGGCCGGCCCGGCCGGTCCAGATCGACCCGGACAGCCCGTAGGGCGTGTCGTTGGCGATCGCCACCGCATCGGCCTCGTCGTCGAACGGGGTGACGGTGACGACCGGCCCGAAGATCTCCTCGGTGCAGGCCCGATCGCCCGCGCCGACCGGGGCCAGCACCGTCGGCGGGTACCAGAACCCGGGCCCGGGCGGGGTGCTGCCGCGGAACGCGACCGGCGCCCCGTCGGGCACGTAGGAGGCGACGTGGTCGCGGTGCGCGGCCGAGATCAGCGGGCCCATCTGGGTTTCCGCGGCGGCCGGGTCGCCGACCACGACGCCCTGCACCGCGGGCTCAAGCAGCTCCATGAACTTGTCCAGCACGGTGCGCTCGACCAGGATCCGGGACCGGGCGCAGCAATCCTGCCCGGCGTTGTCGAACACCGCGTACGGCGCGGTCGCGGCCGCCTTCTCCAGGTCGCAGTCGGCGAACACGATGTTGGCGCTCTTGCCGCCGAGTTCCAGCGTCACCCGCTTCACCTGCCGGGCGCAGCCCGCCATGATCTCGGTGCCGACCTCGGTGGACCCGGTGAACACGATCTTGCGCACCGCGGCGTGCCCGACCAGCCTGCTGCCGACCACGCTGCCCTTGCCGGGCAGCACCTGCAGCACGCCCTCGGGCAGCCCGGCGGCCAGGGCCAGCTCGCCGATCCGCATCGCGGTCAGCGGGGTCATCTCGGCCGGCTTGGCCACGACCGTGTTGCCTGCGGCGAGGGCCGGCGCCATGCCCCAGGCGAAGATCGGCATCGGGAAGTTCCACGGCACGATCAGCCCGACCACGCCGAGCGGCTCGTGGAAGGTGACGTCCAGCCCGCCGGGCACCGGGATCTGCCGGCCGGTCAGGCGCTCTGGCGCCGCGGCGTAGTACAGCAGCACGTCACGGACGTGCTGCGCCTCCCAGGTGGCCTGGCCGACCGGGTGCCCGGATCCGGCGACCTCGAGGGCGGCCAGCTCGCCGGCGTGCGCGTCCACCTCGCCGGCGAACGCCCGCAGCAGCCGGGCCCGGTCACCCGGCGCGACGTGCCGCCAGCTGTCATAGGCAGCGCCGGCCCGGGCGATCGCCGCATCGGCCTGCTCCGCCGTGGCGCCCGCGACGGTGCGGACGGCCTGCTCGGTCGCCGGGTTGACGACCGTGTACTCGGACATGCGCGTTCCCCGCTCCATTCTCAGCTGCGCCGGGCCGGGCCGGGCCCGGCTGCGGTCACAGCCGCTCGAAGCCGCGCTGCAGCTCCCAGTCGGTGACCGCCGCGTCGTAGGCGGCCAGCTCCACCCGGGCGTAGTTGGCGTAGTGCCCGGCGACCTCGGCGCCGAACGCCTGCTTGGCCAGCTCGCTGCCGTGCCACAGCTCCAGCGCGTCGCGCAGCGTCGAGGGCACCCGGTCACCGTCGGCGTTGTAAGCGTTGCCGGTGTAGGCCGGCTCCAATTCCAGCTCGTTGTCGATCCCGTGCAGTCCTGCGGCGATCATCGCGGCGGTGGCCAGGTAGGGATTGACGTCGCCGCCGGGGGTGCGGTTCTCCGCCCGCAGCGAGGGGCCGTGCCCGACCAGCCGCAGCGCGCAGGTCCGGTTATCCACCCCCCAGCGCACCGAGGTCGGCGCGAAGCTGCCGCGGGTGTAGCGCTTGTAGGAGTTGATGTTCGGCGCGTAGCACAAGGTCAGCTCGCGCAGCGCGGCCAGCTGCCCGGCCAGGAAGTGCTCCCCGGCCTTCGACAGCCCGTGCGGGCCGTCGCCGGCCAGCACCGGCGTGCCGTCCTCGCCGCGCAGCGACAGGTGGATGTGGCAGGAGTTGCCCTCGCGGGCATTCGGCTTGGCCATGAACGTGATCGACTGGCCCTCCTGCGCCGCGATCTCCTTCGCGCCGGTCTTGTACAGCGAATGGTTGTCGCAGGTGGTGACGGCCTCGGCGTAGCGGAAGGCGATCTCGTGCTGGCCGAGGTTGCACTCGCCCTTGGCCGACTCGACGTACATGCCCGCCCCCGCCATGCCGTTGCGGATGCGGCGCAGCAGCGGCTCGATCCGGGAGGTGCCGAGGATCGAGTAGTCGACGTTGTACTGGTTGGCCGGGGTCAGGTCCCGCCAGGCCTTGGCCGCCGCGTCCTCGTAGGAGTCGTTGTAGACGATGAACTCAAGCTCGGTGCCCGCCATCGCCTGCCAGCCGCGCTCGGCCAGCCGGGCCGTCTGCGCCTTGAGTATCTGCCGCGGCGAGGCCACCACCGGTGCGCCGTCCAGCCAGGTCAGGTCGGCCAGCAGCAGCGCGCTGCCTTCGTGCCAGGGCAGCTTGCGCAGCGTGGACAGATCCGGGACCAGCACGAAGTCGCCGTAGCCGCGCTCCCACGAGGACATGGCGTAGCCGTCCACGGTGTTCATGTCCACGTCCACGGCCAGCAGGTAGTTGCAGCCCTCGGCGGCGTGGCTGGCCACCTCGTCCAGGAAGAACTCCGCGGCCAGCCGCTTGCCCTGCAGCCGGCCCTGCATGTCGGTGAAGGCCAGCACGACGGTGTCGATCTCGTCGTTGTCGACTTCGACCCGCAGCCGCTCCAGTGTCAGCATGCCGCGCTGCCGGGTGTACGGGCCGTGACCGCGGTAGTGGGCCATGGGCCTCCTGTCATCGCCGCCTCATTCCACGGTAGATCGTTGATCACTCCGGCGTAAGCCGGCGGAATGCGCGACCGCGCACGCCGCCGCGACGGCCGGCCGGGCCCGGCTAGGCCGACAGCTCCTGCTCGATGGCGGCCAGCTCCTCGGCGCTGCCCTGGACCTTCGGGCCGGCGAACCAGTGCCGCGCCGAGACCAGCCAGTAGATCCCGGCGAAGCCGAGCACCACGAGCACCGCCACCACGGTGTAGTTGAAGGTCCCGACGGTGATCGGGCTGACCGTCGGCAGCATGAACAAGATCGTGATGAACACGACCCAGACGACCGCGATCCAGCCGATCAGGTAGCTCCACCGGCCGAGGTGCCAGGGGCCGCGCTGGAAGCTGGCACCCTGGCGCAGCCGCAGGAAGGTGGGCAGCACGTAGGCGATGTACAGCCCGATGACCGCGATGGAGGTGACGGCCGCGTAGGCCGTGGCATTCCACAGGTAGGGCAGGCCGAGGATCAGCGCGCCCGCGGCGGCCAGCCAGATCGCGTTCGTCGGGGTCCTGGTGCGCTTGTTGACCACGTGCCATATGCGCGAGCCGGGCAGCGCGCCATCGCGGGAGAACGCGTAGATCATCCGCGAGTTCGCGGTGACCGACGACATGCCGCAGAACAGCTGGGCGCCGATGACGATAAGCAACAGCAGCTTGCCGCCGGTGGCCGCCGACCGCGTCGACCATGATCTGGGCGGGCGGCACCAGCGCCCCGACCTCGGCGCTGTAGTGCTGGATCGCGAACGTCAGCCCGATCAGCAGTACCCAGCCCGCGAACAGCGACACCACGATCGACATCACGATGCCGCGGGGCCCGCTGCGGGCGGCGCTGTGGGTCTCCTCGGTCATGTGCGCGGAGGCGTCGTAGCCGGTGAAGGTGTACTGGGCCAGCAGCAGGCCGAGCAGTGCTACGTAGAAGGTGCTGCTCCAGCCGGTGTTGTTGACCGTCGAGGTGAATACGGCCGATGCGGACTGGTGGTGCGACGGCACGAACGCGAGCACGGCCACGATGATCAGCACGCCGAGGATGTGCCACCAGACGCTGACGTCGTTGAGCAGGGAGACCAGCCGGATGCCGAACTGATTGAGCAGGCCGTGCAGGAGCAGCACGGCGGCGAAGATCAGGATCGTCACCCAGTGCGCGGTGCTGACGCCCCACTGCAGGTTGAGCAGCGCGTTGATAAAGAACGCGGCGCCGAAGTCGATGCCCGCGGTCACCGCGACCTGGCCGAGGAAGTTGAACCACCCGGTGAACCAGGACCAGGCCGGCCCCTGACGCCGGGCCAGCTTGGCCGCCCAGTAGTAAAGGCCGCCGGCGGTCGGGTAGCTGGAGCACACCTCGGCCATCGACAGCCCGACGAACAGGGTCATGATGCCGACGATCGGCCAGCCCCAGACGATCACCGCCGGGCCGCCGGTGTTCATGCCGTACCCGTACAGGGTCAGGCAGCCGGACAGGATCGAGATGATCGTGAACGAGACGGCGAAGTTCGAGAAGCCCGACATCCGGCGGCCCAGTTCCTGGGCGTAACCCATCCCGTGCAGGGTTTCCTCGTCACTGCTCATCGGCGGGGGAGCGGTTTGGTCGTTGACCGCCACGGCGTGCTCCTTGGGTGGCTGAAGGGTGCTGCTCGGGGGAGTCGGGGGCCATCGGGCTGGCCGCGCTGCCGCTTCAATGGTCTAATTTCAGACCAATGATGGGGGCCGGCGGGTGGATGTTCAAGACCTTGGGGCAGATTGATCACATGCGCCCCACCAGGAACCGGCGCGCGCGCCCGATGGCCCCCGGAAGGCCGGTGACGGGTACGCGGCGGACGACGGGCGGCGGCCCGTGACCAGCAGCAGCGCCGACCTGACCGGCATGCTGGCGCCGGTCCGGCGCGGCAACGCCTTCGAGGAGACGGTCGAGCGGCTGCTGACGGTGATCAAGCTGGGCCTGATCGAGCCCGGCGGGCGGTTCCCGGCCGAGCGCGAGCTGGCCGCGCAGCTCGGCATCAGCCGCATCACGCTGCGCGAGGCCATCAGCGAGCTGACGCGGGCCGGCTACGTCGAGTCGCGCCGGGGCCGGTTCGGCGGCACGTTCATCACCTACACCCCGCCGGCCGCCGATACGGCCCGGGTGCGCAGGCTGGCGCAGCGTGAGGGCGGCAAGCTCACTGACGCGCTGGTATTCAGGCTCGCGGTGGAGACCGGCGCGGCCGAGGCGGCGGCCCGGCTGGCGGCCCAGCCCGGCGTGGCGGCGGACCGGATCCGCGCCGTGCTGCCGGCCCGGCTGGCCGACCTGAACGCGGCCAGCCCGCAGGACTACCGGCGCCTGGACACGCTGTTCCACCTGGCGATCGCCGACCTGGCCGGTTCCGCCCTGCTCGCCGCCGCCAGCGCCGACGCCCGGATGCGGCTGAACGACCTGCTCGGCGCGATCCCGGTGCTGCAGCGCAACATCGACCACACCGCCCGCCAGCACGCCGCGATCACCGAGGCGATCCTGGCCGGGCAGCCCGACCGGGCCCGCCGCGCGGTGGCCGAGCACCTGGCGGGCACCGCCGCGCTGCTGCGCGGCTTCCTGGCCTGACCCGAAAAGCGACCGCTGGCCGCCCGTCCGGGCCGGGAGGGCAGGCGTCGTTCACGCGCTGCTCTCCTCGCGCGCCGGGGCGCCAGCCTGAGGCGGCGGGATCCCGACCGGGTTGGGGAACGGCAGGACGGCCGCCGCGGCCACCGCCGCCGGCCGCAGCGCTTCAGCCAGCCGCGCGATCTCGTCCGGCCCGGTCCGGAGCCACGGCCGGGCGGCGGCCCGGTCGGTTGCCTCCTCGATCGCCTGGTGCGCGGCCGTCCCGGCCGCGGTGGCGACGCCGCGCTCACCGGTCAGCCCGCGGCCGGCCAGCCGGTCCGCGGCCGCGTCCCAGTCCGCGTCGCTCCAGCCGCGGGCGGGCTGGATCTGATCGCGCGGCGCGGACAGCCCGGTCAGCGCGCCCGGCGCGGACCCGGCGGCCGCGGCCAGGTCGACGGCGGTGCGCAGCACGATCGACTCGCAGCCGTCGAGCCCGGCCGCCACGCACGCCGCCACATGCCCGTCGCCGCGGTGCTCGCGCAGCACGGTGGCCGCGTGCCACAGCCGGGCGAGCGGCTCGCCCGGTACCGGCAGCGCCGCGTTCGGGCCGCCGAGCGGCCGCCCGGCGCCGTCCAGCCCGGCGATGACGTCAGCCAGCAAGCCCGCTGCCCCGGCGACCGGGGCGGGCGCGGCGTCCGCCGGGCCGAGCCCGAGCAACTGCCGCAGCGCGGCGACCGCGCCGGCGCTGCGGGCCGCGAGCGCCGCCGCGGGGGAGATCAGGTCCCAGACGGCGGGCAGCGCCCGGGCCGCCATCGGCGGCGCGAAGCTGAAGAACGCCGCGATGACCGGCGCCGGCCCGGTCCGGCCCAGCGGCGCCGCCCGGCCCGCGAAGTAGCCGCGCCAGAATCCGCGCAGGCCCGCGGCCTCGAATGCGGCCCTGGCCTCCGGCGCGAAATAGGTGACGGTATGCACCGGCTCGAACAGCCGCCACATCCGCCTCGCCGTCTCCGCCGCGCGGGCCAGCGCCGCCGGGTCCGCCGCCGTCTCCATCCCGCCATCATCCCCGGACTCCGCCGGGGGGCAAGGTATTGGGCCGGGGGAGCGCGGTGCGGCGCGCACATGAGGCCGGGCGCGCCGGGGACCCCGTTTGCCGGGCCGGAAGCATTTACGACATACTGATGTTGTGAAATACATGGGACGGGTGGAGACAGCGGGCGGCGCCCCGGGCGCCGCGCCCGGCTCCGTCCTGCCCGGCTCCGCCCTGCCCGGCTCCGGGCTCGCGGCGGGCAGCGAGCGGTCCACCCGGGGCCGGATCGCCCGGCTGATCCTGGAGAACGGGCCCGCTACCGCGGCCGGGCTGTCCGCCCGGCTCGGCCTGACCCCGGCCGCCGTCCGGCGGCACCTGGACAATCTGCTGGCCGACGGGATGATCGAGACCCGCATCGCCCGGCCCCGCGGCAGCCGCGGACGGGGCCGCCCGGCCCGGCTGTTCGCGATCACCGACGCCGGCCGGAGCGCGTTCGAGCACGCCTACGACGACCTGGCCACCAGCGCGCTGCGGTTCCTGGCCCAGACGGGCGGCCCGGGCGCGGTGGCGGCGTTTGCCCGGCAGCAGACGGCGGGCCTGGAGGGCCGCTACCGCGACGCCGTGGCCGCGGCTCCGCCGCAGCAACGGGTGCAGGCGCTGGCCGAGGCGCTGTCGGCCGACGGGTATGCCGCGTCGGCCAGCGGCGCCCCGGGCGAGGGCGGCGGCGAGCAGCTATGCCAGCATCACTGCCCGGTGGCGCACGTCGCGGCCCAGTATCCGCAGCTATGCGAGGCCGAGACCGAGGCGTTCGCCCGCCTGCTCGACACCCCGGTGCAGCGGCTGGCCACGATCGCCCACGGGGACGGCATCTGCACCACCCACGTCTCGCCGGTCGCGCTGGCGCAGGCCCGGCCCGGCGGCCCGCGCAGCACCGCCAGTACCAGCACCACGAAGAACACCAACCAGAACGGCACGACCACCGGTAACCACCATCGCACACAGTCCGGAGGATCCTCCGCATGACGACCATCGCGCGGCCCGAACTCGAGGGCCTCGACCGCTATAAGTTCGGCTGGGCTGACTCCGACACCGCCGGCGCCGCGGCCAAGCGCGGACTGACCGAGGACGTCGTCCGTGACATCTCAGCCAAGAAGGGCGAGCCGGACTGGATGCTCGAGCTGCGGCTGAAGGGCCTCAAGCTGTTCGGCCGCAAGCCCATGCCGACCTGGGGCTCGGACCTGTCCGGGATCGACTTCGACAACATCAAGTACTTCGTCCGGTCGACCGAGAAGCAGGCGGCGAGCTGGGACGAGCTGCCCGCCGACATCAAGAACACCTACGACAAGCTGGGCATCCCGGAGGCGGAGAAGCAGCGGCTGATCGCCGGGGTGGCCGCCCAGTACGAGTCCGAGGTGGTCTACCACAAGATCCGCGAGGACCTGGAGGAGAAGGGCGTCATCTTCCTGGACACCGACACCGCGCTCAGGGAGCACCCGGAGCTTTTCCAGGAGTACTTCGCCACCGTCATCCCGGTCGGCGACAACAAGTTCGCCGCGCTGAACACCGCGGTCTGGTCCGGCGGCAGCTTCATCTACGTGCCGAAGGGCGTGCGCGTCGACATCCCGCTGCAGGCCTACTTCCGGATCAACACCGAGAACATGGGCCAGTTCGAGCGGACCCTGATCATCGTGGACGAGGACGCCTACGTCCACTACGTGGAGGGCTGCACCGCGCCGATCTACTCCTCCGACTCGCTGCACTCGGCGGTGGTGGAGATCATCGTGAAGAAGGGCGCCCGCTGCCGGTACACCACGATCCAGAACTGGTCGGCCAACGTCTACAACCTGGTCACCAAGCGCGCCGTCGCCCAGGAGGGCGCGACGATGGAGTGGGTGGACGGCAATATCGGCTCCAAGGTCACGATGAAGTACCCGGCCGTGTACCTGATGGGCGAGCACGCCAAGGGCGAGACCCTGTCGGTGGCGTTCGCCGGCGAGGGCCAGCACCAGGACGCCGGGGCCAAGATGGTGCACCTGGCGCCGAACACCTCGTCCTCGATCGTGTCCAAGTCGGTGGCCCGAGCCGGCGGCCGCACTTCATACCGCGGGCTGGTCCAGGTTCAGGAGGGCGCTGAGCACTCCAGGTCCACGGTCAAGTGCGACGCGCTGCTGGTCGACACGATCAGCCGGTCCGACACCTACCCCTACGTCGACGTGCGCGAGGACGACGTGGAAATGGGGCACGAGGCCAGCGTGTCCAAGATCTCCGAGGACCAGCTGTTCTACCTGATGAGCCGGGGCATGACCGAGGACGAGGCGATGGCCACCATCGTCCGCGGGTTCATCGAGCCGATCGCCCGCGAGCTGCCGATGGAGTACGCACTGGAGCTGAACCGGCTGATCGAGCTGCAGATGGAAGGATCGGTTGGCTAAGTGACGGCTCCTTTTTCCCGGCTGCATCTCATGCAGTCGGCGGATCCAGATGCGTTCGAGGTGCCCCGGGGGCGTGAGGAGGAGTGGCGCTTTACACCTCTCCGGCGCCTGCGGGGGCTGCATTCTGATGCGCCGATGGACGCGGCGAAGGTGTCGGTCGCAGTCGATGCCGATCCCGCGGTCGCCGTCGATGCCCCGCAGCACGGCGATGCGCGGGTCGGCACCGCCTACGTGCCGGCGGACCGGGTGAGCGCGCGGGCTTTCGCCGCGTACCAGACGGCTACCGTGATCACTGTCCCGGATGGGGTAGAGAGCTCGCGGCCGGCGTGGGTGTCGGTGCGGGGGGAGGATCCGTCCGGGGGTGCTGCGGGGCACACCGTGGTCAATGTCGGCGCCAATGCCAAGGCGGTCGTGGTGCTGGACTACGCCGGGTCGGCGACCTATGCGGACAATGTTGAGCTGATCCTCGGTGACGGGGCGTCCCTGGCGGTGGTCAGCCTGCAGGGGTGGGATGACGACTCGGTGCATTTGTCGCATCATCATGCGCAGCTGGGGCGGGATGCGGCGCTGGCGCACACCGCGGTCACGCTCGGCGGCAGCGTGGTGCGGCTGGCGCCGTCGGTCCGCTACGCCGGGCCCGGCGGGGATGCCGAGCTGCGCGGGCTGTACTTCGCCGATGCGGGGCAGCATCTGGAGCACCGGCTGTTCGTCGACCACACGGCCCCGAACTGCCGCAGCCGGGTCAGCTACAAGGGCGCGCTGCGCGGCCAGGGCTCGCACGCGGTGTGGATCGGCGACGTGGTGATCCGGCCGGAGGCGACCGGCACCGACAGCTATGAGTCGAACCGCAACCTGGTGCTGTCCGACGGCACCCGGGTGGACTCGGTGCCGAACCTGGAGATCCTCACCGGCGAGGTGGCCAAGGCCGGCCACGCCAGCACCAGCGGGCGGCTTGAGGACCAGCACCTGTTCTACCTGATGGCCCGCGGCATCCCGTTCGAGGAGGCCAGGCGGCTGGTCATCCGCGGCTTCTTCGGCGAGCTGATCGAGCAGATCGAGGTGCCGGAGCTGCGCGGGCGGGTGATGGCCGCCGTCGAGGCGGAGCTGGCCGGCGCGCCGTCCGCCGATCTGGCGGGGGCGAGCGCATGAGCGAGTTCGTGCGCGCGTGCGCGCTGAGTGAGGTTCCCGACGAGGGCGCCCGCGGAGTCGAGATCGGCACCGAGCCGGTCGCCGTCGTCCGGGCCGGCGGCGAGATCTACGCGCTGCGGGACGTGTGCTCGCACGAGGAGATCCCGCTGTCGGAAGGCGAGGTCTACGATCACACGGTCGAGTGCTGGCTGCACGGCTCCTGTTTCGACGTGCGCACCGGCAAGCCCACCGGGCCGCCGGCCACCGCTCCCGTGCCCACCTACCCCGTCAAGGTCGACGGCGATGACGTGTACGTCGCGCTGCCGGAGACCGCGTACTGATTCAGGAGATAACTGACGATGTCCACCCTTGAGATCCGCGACCTGCACGCCAGCGTGACGGACGCGGCCGGGGCCAGCCTGGAGGTGCTGCGCGGCGTCGACCTGGCGGTCGCGTCCGGGCAGACGCACGCGATCATGGGCCCGAACGGCTCTGGCAAGACCACGCTCGCCTACGCGATCGCCGGGCATCCCAAATACCAGGTCACCAGCGGCTCGGTCACGCTGGACGGCGAGAACGTGCTGGCCATGAGCGTAGACGCTCGCGCCAGGGCCGGCCTGTTCCTGGCCATGCAGTACCCGGTCGAGGTGCCCGGGGTGTCGGTGTCGAACTTCCTGCGCACCGCCATCACCGCGGTCCGCGGCGAGGCGCCGAAGATCCGCACGTTCGGCAAGGAGCTGCGGGCGGCGATGGACGCACTGCAGATCGACCCGGCGTTCGCCCAGCGCAACCTGAACGAGGGCTTCTCCGGCGGCGAGAAAAAGCGGCACGAGATCCTGCAGCTGCAGCTGCTCAACCCGAAGATCGCGATCCTGGACGAGACCGACTCCGGCCTCGACATCGACGCGCTGAAGGTCGTCGCGGCCGGCATCAACGCCTACCGCGAGGACCCCGGGCACGGCGTGCTGCTGATCACCCACTACACCCGGATCCTGAACTACGTGCAGCCGGACTTCGTGCACGTGTTCGTCGGCGGCCGGATCGTCGCCGAGGGCGGCCCGGAACTGGCCGAGGAGCTGGAGTCCAGCGGCTACGAGCGGTTCACCGCAGCGGGCGCCCCGGCATGACCGAGACCGATGTCGCCGCGGCCGCGGCGGCCGCGGCCCTGGACACCGAGGCGATCCGGGCTGATTTCCCGATCCTCGGCCGGGCCGTGCGCGGCGGCCACCCGCTGGTCTACCTCGACTCCGGCGCCACCGCCCAGAAGCCCCGCCAGGTGCTCGACGCCGAGCAGGACTTCTACCGGGTGCACAACGCGGCCGCGCACCGCGGCGCGCACCTGCTCGGCGAGGAGGCTACCGACGCCTATGAGGGCGCCCGGGTCCGGGTCGCCGAGTTCATCGGCGCCGACCCCGGCGAGATCGTGTTCACCAAGTCGGCGACCGAGGCCATCAACCTGGTCGCCTACGCCATGTCCAACGCCGCCACGGCCGGGCACGAGGCGGCCAGCTTCCGGGTCGGGCCCGGCGACGAGGTGCTGGTCACCGAGATGGAGCACCACGCCAACCTGGTGCCCTGGCAGCAGCTGTGCGAGCGGACCGGGGCCACGCTGCGCTGGTTCGGGGTCACTCCGGACGGGCGGCTCGACCTCGGCAACGCCGCCGAGCTGATCAACGACCGGACCCGGCTGGTCGCCGTTACCGGCCAGTCCAACGTGACCGGGGCCGTCCCGCCGGTGGCCGAGATCGCCGCGCTGGCCCGCGAGCGGGGCGCGCTGGTGGTGGCCGACGGCGCCCAGTCGGTGCCGCATCGCCCGGTCCGGGTGGCCGGGCTCGGCGCGGACTTCCTGGCCTTCTCCGCGCACAAGATGCTGGGCCCGTCCGGCATCGGCGTGCTGTGGGGCCGCCGCGAGCTTCTTGAGGCCATGCCGCCCTTCATCTCCGGCGGCTCGATGATCGAGATCGTGCGGATGGAGGGCTCGACGTTCCTGCCGCCGCCCGAGCGGTTCGAGGCGGGCGTGCCCGCCGCCGCCCAGGCCGTCGGCCTGGCCGCGGCCTGCGACTACCTGGACGGCCTCGGCATGGACGCGGTCGCCGCGCACGAGGAGGAGCTGACCGCGCGGGCGCTGGACGCGCTCGGCGGCATCCCGGGGGTGCGGATCCTCGGCCCGCTGTCGGTCGCGCACCGGGGCGGCGCGGTGTCGTTCGTGGTCGACGACCTGCACCCGCACGACGTCGGGCAGGTGCTGGACGAGCTCGGCATCGCGGTCCGCACCGGGCATCACTGCGCCTGGCCGCTGCACCGGGCGCTCGGCGTGCAGGCCTCCACCCGGGCGTCGTTCTACGTGTACAACACCGGCGACGAGGTGGACGCGCTCGCCGACGGGGTGCGCCAGGCGCAGAAGTTCTTCGGGGCCGCCTGATGCTCGAGTCCATGTACCAGGAGATCATCCTGGACCACTACCGGCATCCGCACCACAAGGGCCTGCGAGAGCCCTTCGACGCCGAGGTCTCGCACGTCAACCCGACCTGCGGGGACGAGGTGACGCTGCGGGTCACGCTGAAGGACGCCGGCGGCGAGCCGGCCGTGGCCGACGTGTCCTACGACTCGCTCGGCTGCTCGATCAGCCAGGCCAGCACCTCGGTGATGTGCGACGCGATCATCGGCAAGACCGTCAGCGAGGCGATGGCGATCAGCGCCGAGTTCCTGGCCCTGATGCAGTCGCGGGGCGAGGCCCAGCCGGACGAGGACGTGCTCGGCGACGCGATCGCGTTCGAGGGCGTGTCCAGGTACCCGGCCCGGATCAAGTGCGCGCTGCTCGGCTGGATGGCCTGGAAGGACGCCACCGCCCGCGCGCTGGACACCAAGGACGAGCTGGAGATCAGCAAGGAGCAGCCATGACCGAGCATGCAACCGAGACGGCAGCGGCCACGGCGGCCGGGACTGAGCAGGCCGCCGGGACTGAGCCGGCCGCCGGGACCGAGCCTGCGGCGACGACCGGGCCGGCCGCGGGGACCGAGCCTGAGACGGCCGCGCTGGGCGACGGCAGCCAGGAGGTCGAGGACCTGCTGGAGGCGCTGCGCGACGTGGTCGACCCCGAGCTCGGCATCAACGTGGTCGACCTCGGCCTGGTCTACGGCGTCAGCCTGAGCGAGGACAAGATCGCCACCGTCGACATGACGCTGACCAGCGCGGCCTGCCCGCTCACCGACGTGATCGAGGACCAGGCCAGGGACGCCACCGAAGGCCTGGTCAGCGACCTGAAGATCAACTGGGTGTGGCTGCCGCCGTGGGGTCCTGACAAGATCACCGACGACGGGCGCGAGCAGCTGCGGGCGCTCGGCTTCAACGTCTGACCCGTCCGCCTGCCAGGTCATCACCCGGCCGTCTGGCCGGCCGGGTGTCCCAATATGAGGCATCCGCGCACGTCAGGGCGGCGGAGCCGGGATGGTCCCTTGTTCGCGGCGGCCGTCTGTAGTCTGATTGAAACTACCGGCAGGTTCGCCGCGCACCCGGCCGGGCGGTTTCGACGACTGCCCGGGCCGGGTGATGGCGTGAGCGGGCCGCACGAAATCGCAACGGGAGTTGAGACTTCATGACAGTTACCCTCGAGCCGAGCGTCGAGCAGTTCATCGGAACCCCGCACAAGCTGTTCATCAACGGGCAGTGGGTCGACGCGGCTTCCGGCAAGACGTTCGAGACGCCCAACCCGGCGACCGGCGAGACGCTCGCCCACGTTGCCGAGGGCGACGCCGAGGACATCAACCGCGCGGTCAAGGCCGCCCGGGCCGCCTTCGAGACCGGCCCGTGGAGCCGGATGACGGCATCCGAGCGCGGCCGCATCATCTGGCGGATCGGCGACCTGATCCTGGAGCACACCGACGAGCTGGCCCAGCTCGAGTCGCTGGACAACGGCAAGCCGTTCGCGGTGGCCCAGGCCGCCGACGTGCCGCTGGCCGCCGACCTGTTCCACTACATGGCCGGCTGGACGACCAAGATCAACGGCCAGACGATCGACATCTCGGTGCCGTACATGCCGGGCGCGAACTTCCACTCTTACACGCTGCGCGAGCCCGTCGGCGTGGTCGGCCAGATCATCCCGTGGAACTTCCCGCTGCTGATGGCCGCGTGGAAGCTCGGCCCGGCCCTCGCGACCGGCTGCTGCGTGGTGCTCAAGCCCGCCGAGCAGACCCCGATGACCGCGCTGCGGCTGGCCGAGCTGATCGCCGAGGCCGGCGTGCCCGAGGGCGTGGTCAACGTGGTGCCGGGCTACGGCGAGACCGCGGGCGCCGCCCTGGCCTCGCACGCCGACGTGGACAAGGTCGCGTTCACCGGCTCGACCGAAGTCGGCAAGCTGATCGTGCAGGCCGCCGGGGCCACCAACCTGAAGAAGCTCACCCTCGAGCTGGGCGGCAAGAGCCCGAACATCGTGTTCGACGACGCCGATGACGCCGCGGTCGAGGGCGCGGCCAACGCGATCTTCTTCAACCACGGCCAGTGCTGCGTGGCCGGGTCGCGGCTGTTCGTGCAGCAGGGCCGCTACGACGAGGTTGTCGACGGGGTGGCCGAGATCGCCAAGTCGATCAAGCTCGGCTCGGGCCTGGAGGCCGGCACGCAGATGGGCCCGCTCGTCTCCGACGAGCAGTTCCAGCGGGTCAGCGGCTACCTGGAGTCCGGCCGGAACGACGGCGCGACCGCCCTGGCCGGCGGCGGGCGGTACGGCGACCGCGGCTACTTCATCGAGCCGACGGTGCTGACCAACACCACGGCGGACATGAAGGTCGTCCGCGAGGAGATCTTCGGCCCGGTGCTCGTGGCCGCGCCCTTCAGCGACCTGGACGAGATCGCGGCCCAGGCCAACGACAGCGAGTACGGGCTCGGCGCGGGCATCTGGACCAAGGACATCTCCAAGGCGCACGCGCTGGCCAAGAAGCTGCGGGCGGGCACGGTGTGGATCAACTGCTACAACGTGTTCGACGCGGCGCTGCCGTTCGGCGGGTACAAGCAGTCCGGCTGGGGCCGGGAGATGGGCGGCGAGGTGCTGAACAACTACACCGAGGTCAAGGCGGTCACCACCCAGCTGTAACCGGGATAGCCCGGGTGGCCGGGGCCTGCCAGGCCGGCCCCGGCCACCTTTTTCGCCCGCGGCCGCCGTGCCCCGGGATCGCGGGCCGGATCTGCCCGCCAGAGCTCGCGCTCCGGCGAGGCGTTCGGCTAGGCTGATGGCATCATGATCCGCGCGCTGCTTCTTCGCTGCCGCGGCGAGGCCCGGTAGCCACCCCGGTCGGCCCCTCGTCGCGGGCCGCTGTGCTGCGCCGACCCATTCCCCAGGTCACTAATCCAGGAGCAGCGATTCATGAGCTCTGTTAGTAGCACCCGCCCGCCCATCCCTGGCACCCGCCCGCCCGTCCCCAGCCCCTCCGGCATGCCGTGCCATCGTTACCGGCCGTTCCCGCCCGTCGGCCTGCCGGACCGGCAGTGGCCCGCGCGCACGATCACCGCCGCGCCGCGGTGGCTGTCCACCGACTTGCGCGACGGCAACCAGGCCCTGATCGACCCGATGAACGCCGACCGCAAGCACGCCATGTTCGACCTGCTGGTCCGGATGGGCTACAAGGAGATCGAGGTCGGGTTCCCCGCGGCCAGCCAGACCGAGTTCGACTTCATCCGCAGCCTCATCGAGGGCGGCACCGTACCCGACGACGTGACGATCTCGGTGCTGACCCAGGCCCGCGAGGAGCTGATCGAGCGGACCGTGCAGTCGCTGGCCGGCGCGCACCGGGCGACCGTGCACATGTACAACGCGGCCGCGCCGATCTTCCGCAAGGTGGTGTTCGGCTGGGACGGCGACGGCCGCGCCGAATGCAGGGCGGTCGCGGTCGAGGGCACCGGGGCCGTGATGAAGTTCGCCGAGACCTACCTGGCGGGCACCGAGTTCGGCTACGAGTACTCGCCCGAGATCTTCATGGACACCGAGCTTGACTTCTCGCTGGAGATCTGCGAGGCGGTCATGGATGTCTGGCAGCCGGAGCCGGGCCGGGAGATCGTGCTGAACCTGCCGTGCACGGTGGAGCGGTCCACGCCGAACACCTACGCCGACCAGATCGAGTGGATGAGCCGCCACCTGACCCGCCGCGAGCACGTCGCGCTGTCGGTGCACACCCACAACGACCGCGGCACCGCCGTGGCCGACGCCGAGCTGGCCATGCTCGCCGGGGCGGACCGGATCGAGGGCTGCCTGTTCGGCAACGGCGAGCGCTCAGGCAACGTGGACCTGGTCACCCTGGGCCTGAACCTCTACAGCCAGGGCATCGACCCGATGATCGACTTCAGCGACATCGACGAGATCCGCCGCACTGCCGAGTACTGCAACGGGATCGGCGTGCACGAGCGCCACCCCTACGCCGGCGACCTGGTCTACACCTCGTTCTCCGGCTCGCACCAGGACGCGATCAAGAAGGGCTTCGACCACCTGGACGAGCTGGCCGCGCAGGCGGGCCGGCCGGTACGCGAGATGCCCTGGCAGATGCCTTACCTGCCGATCGATCCGAAGGACGTCGGCCGCTCCTACGAGGCGGTCATCCGGGTCAACTCGCAGTCCGGCAAGGGCGGCGTCGCCTACATCATGAAGAACGACCACCACCTGGACCTGCCGCGGCGGCTGCAGATCGAGTTCAGCCAGGTGATCCAGCGGCACACCGACGACGAGGGCGGCGAGGTCGGCGCCGCGCAGATGTGGCAGATCTTCGCCGCCGAGTACCTGGAACCCGGGCCGTTCGAGCTGGTCAGCTTCTCCTCGGCGACCGACGGGGGCACCGAACGGATCGCCGCGGCCGTGCGCGCGTTCGGCACCGAGCACCAGCTCACCGGGGTCGGCAACGGGCCGATCGCGGCGTTCTGCCAGGCGCTCACGCCGATCGACATCGGGCTCGGCGGGGTGGCCGTCCGGGTGCTGGACTACGCCGAGCACGCGCTCACCGCCGGCCGGGACGCCGAGGCGGCCGCCTACCTGGAGATCGAGGTCGGGGACCGGGTGCTGTGGGGCGTCGGGGTCAGCGAGAACATCGTCCGGGCCTCGCTGCGCGGCGTGATCAGCGCGCTGAACCGGGCCGCCCGGCGGCAGGCCTGCTGAGGCCGGCCCGGCCGCGGGCGGGACAGGCTGCGGCCCGGTGACCGGGAGCCCGGCCGCCGGTGCCGCGGCTGCCCGCCGGCCCGCGGCCGGAACTCCGGGCTGACTGCGGCCGGTGCGCCGGTCTGTGCTGCGTGGCGACCTCGTTCGCCCGCTCGGCGGACTTCGCCATCAGCAAGCCCGCCGGGCGGCCCTGCCCGCACCTGCGGCCGGACTTCGGCTGCTCGATCCACGGGCAGCTGGCGGCGCGGGGGTTCCCCGGCTGCGCGGCCTACGACTGCTTCGGTGCCGGCCAGCAGGTGGTCTCGGTCACATTCGGCGGCCGGGACTGGCGATCCGAGCCGGAGCTGGCCGGGCCGATGTTCGCCGTGTTCGCGGTCATGCGCCAGCTGCACGAGCTGCTGTGGTACTTGTCCGACGCGCTGGCCCTGCCTGCGGCCGCCCCGCTACGGGCCGGGCTGGCCGAAGCGGCGGCAGTGACCCGGGAGCTCACGGCGGCGGACGCGGGCCGGCTGGCCGGGCTGGACGTGACCCCGCACTGGGCCGGAGCCAGCGCGCTGCTGCAGCAGGCCAGCGAGCTGGCCCGGTCCGGCCCGGACGGCCCCGGCCCGGACCTGCGCGGCGCGGACCTGGCCGGGGCCGATCTGCGGCAGCGCGACCTGCGCGGGGCGAACCTGCGCGGGGCCTGCCTGATCGGGGCCCGGCTGGCCGGCGCGGACCTGGCAGGAAGCGATCTGACCGGCGCCGACCTGCGCGCTGCCGACCTGCGCGGCGCGGATCTGGCCGGCGCGCTGTTCGTGACCCGCCCCGCGGTCGCCGCCGCCCGCACCGACGCCGCCACCCGCCTGCCGCCTGCCCTGTCCGGCTAGCCGTCCCGCCGGGACGCGGTCAGCGCGAGCGTGACGTAGTGCGCGGTGAATCGGCCCCCGGCCGCGTCGATGGCGGCGCCGACGGCGGCGTCCAGCTCGGCCAGGGTGCCCGGCGGCAGCCGGGTGTGCAGGCCCTGAGTGGGCAGCATGTCCAGCCACTGCGCGGTGGTGTAGGGCTTGTCCCAGTCGAAGCGCAGCTCCGCGGGCTCGCCGAACTGGCCATCGGCCCGCAGGGCATCCGCGTGCCTGCCGATCAGCCGGTTGTACCCGCCGACGGCGGAGGTGGCGAACCCCGCGGGGGCATCGGGCAGGATCCGGCGGTAGATCCCGGCCACCGCCGCCGCCAGCTCCGGCGGGAACTCGAACACATTCCAGAACGCGGCGAACAGGCCGCCGGGCCGCAGCGCCTGCCCGGCCTTGGCCGCGCCGGCGGCCGGGTCGATCCAGTGCCAGGTCTGCCCGGCGGCCACCGCGTCGAAGGCCCGCCCGGCCGGGTCCCAGCCCTCGAACCGCGCGATCTCCACATCGAACCCGTCCCGCCGGGCGATCGCGGCCATCCGCTCATCCACCTCGACGCCGAGCACCCGGCAGCCCGCTGCCCGCAGCTGCCGGGCCGCGATGCCGGTGCCGATGCCCACGTCCAGCAGGCCGGGGCCGGGGCTGGCGGTCACGATCGCGTCGATCAGCGCCCGGGGATAGCGCGGCCGGGCCCGGTCGTAGCGCTGCGGATCGACGCCGAACGATTCGGCCATCTGCCGGTGCCGGTGCGGCTCGCTGGCCGGCGGCCCGGCCTGGCCCGGCGGTATAATGGGCATGCGCCCACTCTAGTGCGGCGGTATCCGCCCGGCCGGGCCTGTTCGCTCCGGGCGGATCGGGCCGGCAGAGCCCGGATGCCGCCGGGCGGACAGCAGGCGGGCAAGCGGATAACGGGCGGATAAGGAGCAGCGGCGTGCCGACCGGGATGGCCCTCCGCGATGCGCGCGAGCAGCTGTTCGCGGCGGCCGGCCGCGTCCTGCTCCGGGATGGTCCCGGCGGGCTGACCAGCCGGGCGGTGACGGCCGAGGCCGGCTGCGCCAAGGGCGTGCTGCACAAGCACTTCGAGGACTTCGACGACTTCCTGGCCGGGCTCGTGGCCGACCGGATCGCCCGGCTGGACGGCCAGGCCGCTGCCCTGCGCGCCCGGGCCGGGAGCGGGACGGTGACCGGGAACCTGGCCGGCGCGCTGACGGAGCTTTTCGGTCCGGTAGCCGTGGCGATCGTCAGCCTCATCATGTTCCGCGATGGCCTGCGCACCCGGCTGCGGGCCGCCACACCGCACGGAGTCCCGCTGCTGACCGAGGCCACGGAGATGGTCGCTGACTATCTCCGCGCCGAGCGCGAGCTCGGGCGGATCACCGCGAGCACTGAGGTTGACGCGCTCGCTCCCATGCTGATCGGGGCGGGGCACCTGTTGTTCGCCGACCGGGGCAGCCCGCGGCCGGAGGCGCGGGCCGTCGGCCAGGTCGTGGGCTCGGCCCTGGCCGGCATCGTGCGCAGTGCCTGAAGCAGGCGTCCCGCGCGGCGCCACACGCGGGCTCGGCCCTAGCGAAAAGACGAAGTGGGGGATCAGCCGCCTTTCAGGCTTCTTCCAGGTCCGCGGCTAATCCTGAGGGAGTACTTCAGGAGACCAGGTGGCAGCGAGGGAGCCAATCAGATGAGCACCAACTACGAGCCGCCGAACTCGCCAGAGCCCGCGGGCTCAGGCGGGCCCGGGCAGGCCGGGGCAGCGCGGGCCGAGGCAGCGCGGGCCGAGGCAGCGCGGGCCGAGGCAGCGCGGGCCGGGCAGCGCGGGCCGAGGCAGCGCGGGCCGAAGCAGCGCGGGCCGAAGCGGAGCGCGCCGAAGCAGAGCGGCGCGGGGCGCAGGGCCAGGCCGCCCCGCATCGGCCTGGCTACCAGGGCCAGGGGCAGTACGGCCCCGGTCCGTACGCCCCCGGTCCTTACGGCCCCGGTCACGAGCCTGGCCCGTACGGCCCCGGCCACTATGGTCCCGGCGGATACGGGCCGGGCGGTTACGACCCGGCCCATGGCCAGGGCGGTTACGGGCCCGGCGGATATGGTCCGGCCGGGTACGGCCAGGCCTGGTACGGCCAGGGCGGCTATGGTCCCGGCGGTTACCCGGCGCCCGGCTACGCCACCACGGCCGGTTCCGGCGGCCCCGGCGCCGAGGGCGCTGGCTACGGCGGGGCCGGTTACGGCAGCGCCGGGTACGGGGCTGGCTACGGCGGATCTGGCTACGGCGGTGCTGGCTACGGCGGTGCGGATTACGCCGGCGGCGGTTACGGTCCTGGCTACACCCCGGCCCCGCACGGGACCGGGTCCCGGCGCCGCAAGCTGCGCGTGCTGACGGCCGCGGGCGCCGCGGTGGTCGCGGCGGCCGCCTTCATCGGCACCAAGGCCGCGGTCGACGCGGCCACCGGCAGCGGCTCATCGGGCGGCACCCGGCTGACCACCGCGCAGATCGCCGCCCGCACCGACCCCGGGCTGGTCGACGTGGTGACCACGCTCGACTACGGGCAGGGCGAGGCAGCCGGCACCGGCATGGTGCTGACCTCCAACGGCGAGATCCTGACCAACAACCATGTCATCAACGGGGCCACCTCGATCCGGGTCACCGACGTCGGCAACAGCCGCACCTACCGGGCCACGGTGGTCGGCTACGACAAGACCAAGGACATCGCGGTACTGCAGCTGGCGAACGCGTCCGGGCTGCAGACCGTGACGCTGGGCAACTCGGCCACGGCCAAGGTCGGCCAGGCCGTCACCGCGCTCGGGAACGCCGGCGGCAAGGGCGGCAAGCCGTCGGTCGTCACCGGCAAGATCACGGGCCTGAACGCGGCCATCACCGCGTCGGACGAGTCCGCGGGCACTTCCGAGCACCTGACCGGGCTGATCCACCACAACGCCGGCATCCAGCCCGGCGACTCCGGCGGCCCGCTGGTCAGCTCCACCGGCCAGGTCATCGGCATTGACACCGCGGCGTCTTCGGGCTACCAGTTCGCCTCCGGGCAGAGCCAGGGCAAGACCCAGGCGTTCGCGATCCCGATCAACGAGGCGACCTCCCTCGCCCGGCAGATCGAGGCGCGCCAGGCGTCGTCGACCGTGCACATCGGCGCGACCGCGTTCCTCGGCGTCGAGGTCAGCGCGGACAGCACCGGCGGCGCGGGCTTCGGGTCCGGCTCGGGGGCCGGGCCGGGCAGCACCACCTCGGGCGCCACGATCGCAGGCGTGCTGTCCGGATCACCCGCCGCGGCGGCCGGGCTCACCGAGGGCGACACCATCACCGCGGTGAACGGCCAGAGCGTCACCTCGGCCAACAGCCTTCAGTCCGCGCTGGAGAGCCACCACCCCGGGGACACCGTCAAGGTCACCTGGGCCAATGGCCAGACCGGGCAGTCGCAGTCCGCCACCGTGCGGCTGGCCAACGGCCCGGCGGACTGAGAAACCGGCCGGTTACCCCCAGCCAGCCGGATAAGGGGCCGCCGGCGGCCGTCAGGGCCGCCGGCGGCCTCGTCAGTTCCGGGCCGGGCGGGCGCGGCGGTCAGTAGCGGCGGTAGAAGGGGGCGGCGAACGCGGAGATCCACTCGTCGATCGGGTCGGGCTCGCCCTCGCCGGGGAAGGTGACGTCAATCGGGTACTGCGCGTCCTGCGGTTCTTGCGCCGCGGAGCGCTCCAGCACGCCGATGACGTCAGCCTGCGCGCCGGAGTCGGCTGGCTCGTCCAGCGCGACCGAGAAGATCAGGCCCTCGCCGGAGCCCTCGACCGACAGCCACGCGGCGCTGGCCTCGCGGGCGGCGGGCACCGCGGACAGGCCGGCCCGGACCGCGCTCAGCAGCGCGTCAGGGTGGCCGGGCAGCGGCCCGACGGTGACCCGGCCCGCATCCTCGTGCTGCTCCGCCCGGGCCAGGTAGGCCACGCCCTCGGGGTAGACCGGCACGCTCGCGGGCAGGCCCGGGTTGAGCGCGATGCCGAGACCGGGGGGCAGCAGCCGGGCCAGGTCAACGGTGCGCACGACCACGTGCGGGACGAGCAGCTTCTCGCCGTTGACCTCCGGCTCGCCGGCCTCCTGGAGCAACTGCGCCGAGGTGTAGGCGGGCACGAAGTCGGCGCCGAGGTAGGTCACGGTGGGCAGGTCGACCGCGGAGCCGTCGGTGACCGGCCGCCCGTCGTCGGGCAGCGGCACCCACAGCCGGCCGCGGCCGAGCACGTCGAGCAGGTCACCGACCCGCGCGGGATCGGCGGCCGCGGCGGCCAGGGCCTGGCCGACAGCGGTGTCGGCGGCGTGACCGGCCGGGTGGCCGGGACTGTCGGGGGGACCGGGCGTGGCAGTGTTGTCGTTCATGACGATGCTCATCAACGCGTCCTTGCCTGCTGGGCGGCCCGCGGCGGCCGCGGCGCCGCAGGCGCTGTCGGAGGCCGATGATCGCGATACCGGCCGGGGGGATTCACTTGACGGATAGTAAGCGCTCAAGGGCATTCAGTAGTGGCAAACGGCCGAGGTGATCGCGGGCGGCGGCTGGAGGTCGCGCCGGAGCGGATGGCCGGCTGGCTGGACGGGTTCGCCGGGCGGCACGGGGTGCTGATCGCGGAGCCGGCGGCGGCCGGGGTGGGCTTCCGCGCCGCGGACGGCGCGCGGGCGGACTGCGAGGTGCCGTTCCCGCCGCTGCCCCCGCAGCCGGCCGCCGCGGAGCCGCCGGCTACGGGAGGGCAGCAGGCCGCGGGAGAACAGCAGGCCGCGGGAGAGCCGCCGGCCGCCGGGGGCGCGGCAGCGGCCGGAGCCGGTGAGTGGGGGGAGCGGATCGCCGCGCATGCGCTCGCGGACCGGACCGTCGGCGTGCTGCTGGTCCGGCTCGGCGGCTACGCAGCCGGGGTGTTCACCGGGCCGGGCGCGGTCCTCGCGGCCAGCAAGGTCGGCGCCAGGCTGGTGCACGGGCGCAGCGCCGCGGGCGGCCAGTCGCAGCAGCGGTTCGCCCGGCGGCGGGAGAAGCAGGCCGCCGAGGCGCTGCACGCGGCCGCCGACACCGCCGCCGCGGTGCTCGGCCCGTTTGCCGGGCGGCTGGACGCGGTGGTGCTCGGCGGGGACCGGCGCGCGGTCGCGGGCCTGCGCGCGGATCCGCGGCTGGCGCCGTACTTCGCGCTCGCCGCGGACCGGTTCCTGACCGTGCCGGACCCGCGGCTGGCCGTGCTGAAGACCGCCCCCAGGCTGTTCCGCGCGGTCCGCGTCATCCTCACCGAGCCCAGCCGGGACTGACCGGGACTGACTGGGACTGACCGGGACCTGCCGGGACCGGCCCGGACTGGCCGGGACTGGCCGGGACTGGCCGGGACTGGCCGGGACTGGCCGGGACTGACCCGGCGGCGGCGCGCCGCCGGGTCCTGGCAGCCGGGAAGCGCCCGTATAACATTCAGGGCATACATCACCGGCAAGGCGGGAGCCCATGGCATCCAACGGGGCACAGCAGACCGCTGACGGCGCCCCGGCGGCGCAGGCGAAGGCGAAGCTGCGCAAGGCCCTCGGCCGGGCTGACCTGGTGCTGTTCACTGAGCTGCGCAGCGGCCGGGCCGGGATCGGCGTCGGAGCAGATCCCATCGCGCCCGGGCCGCCCGGGCCGTGACCGGGCCGGCCGGAAACGGGCCGCCGCCCCCGGCCGCGCCGCGGTTCGGGGTGCGGTCGATGACCGCGCCGCTGCACCGGGTGCTGGTGCGCGCCCCCGCCACCGAGGGCGACTTCGCCGGGGCCGGCTGGCGGGCGCCCGACCCGGTGCTGCTGGCCCGCCAGCACGAGGCGTTCTGCGAGCTGCTGGAGGACCTCGGCTGCGAGGTGATCGTGGCCCCGGCCGCGGCCGGGATGGTGGACGCGGTCTACGTCCGCGACGCGGGGCTGGTGACCGCGGCCGGGGCGGTGCTCTTCCAGATGGCCAAGCCCGCCCGGCAGGCCGAGCCGCCGCTGCTGGGCGCGGCGCTGACGGCGGCCGGGGTCCCGGCGGCCGGGCAGCTCACCGGCGCGGCGCGCGCCGACGGCGGCGACTTCGTCTGGCTGGACGAGCAGACGCTGCTGGCCGGGCGCAGCTACCGGACCAGCGTCGCCGCGCTCCGCCAGCTGCGCGAACTGCTCGCCGCCGAGGGCGTCACGCTGGCCTCGGTGGACGTGCCGCACGACCGCGGGCCTGACTACGTGCTGCACCTGATGTCGTTCTTCTCGCCGCTAGCCGAGAACCTGGCGCTGGTCTACCCGCGGCTCGCGCCGGTGGCGCTGATGCAGGAGCTGGCCAAGCGCGGCGTGGACGTGGTCGCGGTGGACGACGCGGAGTACGAGACCATGGCCTGCAACGTGCTGCCGGTGCGGCCCGGCGTGCTGGTCATGCTGAGCGGCAACCCGCGCACCCAGGCGGCGCTGGCCGCCCGCGGCTGCGAGGTGCACGCCTACGACGGGTCCGACGTCTCGGTCAAGGGAGACGGCGGCCCGACCTGCCTGACCCTGCCGATCTTGCGGGCGGACTGAGCCTGGTCAGCGGGCGGCGGCGAGGGCGGCGCCGAGCACCTCGGCCATCCGGCCGGCGACCGGCCGGATTTACCGCCGCCTTAACCGGGGGCGGCCGGCCGGCCGCTCGGGTAAAATCGGCCGCATGCAGCCGCTCCTGTCCTGACGGAAGACCCCGGTTCCCGGGGAGACGTGTGCCTGCAGCCCGACGACCTCTTCCGTTCTGGAGCGATTCCCCATGATTACCGCCACCGGCCTTGAGCTGCGCGCGGGCGCCCGCCTGCTGCTCGGCGAGGCCAGCTTCCAGGTCGCGGCGGGCGACAAGATCGGCCTGGTCGGCCGCAACGGGGCCGGCAAGACCACGCTGGCGAGGACGCTGGCCGCCGAGGCGCTGCCCGCGGCGGGCACGGTCCGCGCGCGCGGCTCGGTCGGCTACCTGCCGCAGGACACCCGGGTCGGCGACCTGGACGCTCTGGCGATGGACCGGGTGCTGTCCGCCCGCGGGCTGGACGCGCTGGCCACCGGCATGCGCCAGGCCGAGGCGCAGATGGCCACGGCCGAGCCGGCCCGGCGGGACGCCGCGGTGCGCCGCTACGGGCAGCTGGAGGAGCGGTTCACCGTGCTCGGCGGCTACGCGGCCGAGTCGGAGGCCGCGTCGCTGGCGGCCAGCCTCGGGCTGCCCGGCAAGGCGCTGCGCCAGCCGCTGCGCACCCTGTCCGGCGGGCAGCGGCGGCGGATCGAGCTGGCCCGGATCCTGTTCAGCGGCGCGGACACCATGCTGCTGGACGAGCCGACCAACCACCTGGACGCCGACTCGGTCGGCTGGCTGCGCGACTACCTGCGCGGCTTCCGCGGCGGCCTGGTGGTGATCAGCCACGACACCGCGCTGCTGGCCACCGTGGTCAACAAGGTGTTCCACCTGGACGCCGACCGCTCGGTGATCGACATCTACAACCTCGGCTGGGACGCCTACCGGCAGCAGCGGGAGACCGACGCGCGGCGGCGGCGGCGCGAGCGGGTCAACGCCGAGCGGCAGGCCGCGGCACTGCACAGCCAGGCCGACAAGATGCGGGCCAAGGCAACCAAGGCGCGGGCCGCGCAGAGCATGGCGCGCCGGGCCGACAAGCTGCTGGCCGGGGTCAGCGCCGACCGGGCCGCCGAGCGGGTGGCCCGGCTGCGGTTCCCCGAGCCGGTGCACTGCGGCCGCACCCCGCTGACCGCGACCGGGCTGAGCAAGTCCTACGGCTCGCTCGAGGTGTTCTCCGGCGTGGACGTCGCGGTCGACCGCGGTGCGCGGATCGTCGTGCTCGGGCTGAACGGGGCGGGCAAGACCACGCTGCTGCGGCTGCTGGCCGGCCTGGAGCAGCCCGACACCGGCGTGGTCCAGCCGGGGCACGGGCTGCGGCTCGGGTACTACGCCCAGGAGCACGAGACGCTGGATACCAGCGCGAGCGTGCTGGCCAGCATGCGCTCGGCCGCGCCGGAGCTGAGCGAGGCCGACCAGCGCAGCATCCTCGGCTCGTTCCTGTTCTCCGGTGACGACGTGGCCAAGCCGGCGGGCGTGCTGTCCGGCGGGGAGAAGACCCGGCTGGCGCTGGCGCTGCTGGTGGTCTCGGGCGCCAACGTGCTGCTGCTCGACGAGCCCACCAACAACCTCGACCCCGGCAGCCGGGCCGAGATCCTGACCGCGCTGCGGCGCTACGCCGGCGCGATCGTGCTGGTCACCCACGACGAGGGCGCGGTGGACGCGCTGGCGCCCGAGCGGGTGGTGCTGCTGCCCGACGGGGTCGAGGATGCCTGGAGCGCGGAGCTGGCCGACCTGGTCGCGCTGGCCTGACTCTCCGCGGGCCTTGACCGCGCCCGGAAAAGAAGAGATCTTTTTGCTGCCGGGTGGGTAGCAGACCGCGGGATAGATGCGTGATCATGGCGAGGGATACGTAACGCAGCGGTCACTTGCACTTACCGGGAGGAATGCATGGCCGAGACCCTGAAGAAGGGCACCCGGGTCACCGGGGCCGACCGGACGAAGCTCGCGACCGACCTGAAGAAGCGCTACAACGGCGGCGAGAGCATCCGGTCGCTGGCCGCCTCGACCGGCCGGTCTTACGGGTTCATCCACCGGATCCTGACCGAGAACGGCGTCTCGCTGCGCGGCCGCGGCGGCGCCACCCGGGGCAAGGCCAAGGGCAAGCGCTGATCAGCCAGGAGCCGCACGCTGCCGGGCTGCCGGGATGACGAGTGACGCTCACCCCCGATGACCTCGCCCGCCGGGGCCTGCGGCTGGAGGTCGCCGGCGCCGTCGCGACCGTGACCCTGGACCGGCCGGAGCGCCGTAACGCGATGACGCCCGGCCTGTGGCACGGGCTCGCGGAGATCGGCGCGGGCCTGCCGCCGCAGGTCCGGGTGGTGGTGATCCGCGGCGCCGGGCCGTCCTTCTCAGCCGGGATCGACGTGCGGATGCTGTCGGCCGGCGGGGTGCCGGGGGAGCCGCCGCTGCCGCCGCCGGACACGCCGGACTTCGAGGCCGCGGTGGCCTCGTTCCAGGCCGGGTACCTGTGGCTGCGTGACCCGGGGATCGTGTCGGTCGCCGCCGTGCGCGGCCACGCGATCGGCGCCGGCTGCCAGCTCGCGCTGGCCTGCGACCTGCGGATCCTGGCCGATGACGCCCGGCTGTGCCTGAAGGAGACCGCGCTCGGCCTGGTGCCCGACCTGACCGGCACCAAGCCGCTGGTCGACATCGTCGGCCTGCCCCGCGCCCTGGAGCTGTGCCTGACCGCGCGCACCGTGGACGCGGCCGAGGCGCGCGAGCTGCGGCTGGCCGAGCTGGTGGTGCCCGCCGCCGAGCTGGACGCGGCGGTGGCCGACCTGACCGCCGCGCTGCTGGCCGCCGACCCCGCCGCGGCCCGGGCGGCCAAGGCGCTGCTGGCGCAGGCGGCGGCGAACACCCTGGAGCAGCAGGCGGCCGCCGAGCGGCGGGCTCAGGCCGCGCTGATGCGCGGCCGGCTTGCGGCCGGTTCCGCCCAGAGCTGACGCGGGAAGAACCCCGGCGGCCGGGGCGTTCCCGCGCTCATGTACGCCAGCACGTGGCACTCGATGCGCGGGTTCGCCCGGGACCCGTCGATCACCCGCCAGCGGCTCAAGCCGGGCACCGTCCGCCGGATCCTCACCTACGCCCGGCCCTACCGGGTGCAGCTCGCGGTGTTCCTGCTCGTGACCGCGCTGGACGCGGTGATCACCGTCGCGGTGCCGCTGCTGCTCAAGCAGATCATCGACCGCGGCATCCTGGCCAAGGACACCGGCTACGTGATCGCGCTGGCCGCGGTGGTGGCCGGGCTGGCGCTGGCCGACGCGCTGGTCACCATCGCCGGGCGGTGGTATTCCGCGAAGATCGGCGAGGGCCTGATCTACGACCTGCGCACCCAGGTGTTCCGGCACGTGCAGCGGCAGCCGATCGCGTTCTTCACCCGGGCCCAGACCGGGTCGCTGGTCAGCCGGCTCAACAACGACGTGATCGGCGCCCAGCAGGCCATCACCTCGACGCTGTCGTCGGTGGTGTCGAACGTGCTGTCGCTGATCCTGGTGCTGGCCGCGATGCTGTACCTGTCGTGGATCGTGACCGTGGCCGCGCTGGTGCTGGTGCCGCTGTTCATCTTCCCGGCCCGGCTGGTCGGCCGCCGGCTGCAGCGCTACACCCGCGAGTCGATGCAGCTGGACGCGGCCATGGGCTCGACCATGACCGAGCGGTTCAACGTGGCCGGCGCGATGCTGGTCAAGCTGTTCGGGCGGCCGGAGGAGGAGGCCGGCACCTTCGCCGGGCGGGCCGGCCGGGTCCGCGACATCGGCGTCACCACCGCGATGTACGGGTCGGCGCTGTTCATCGCGCTGACCCTGCTCGCCTCGGTGGCCACGGCCGTGGTCTACGGCCTCGGCGGCGGGCTGGTCATCCGCGGGGCGTTCCAGCTCGGCACCCTGGTCGCGCTGACCGCGCTGTTGTCGCGGCTGTACGGGCCGATCACCGCGCTGTCCAACGTGCAGGTCACGGTGATGACCGCGCTGGTCAGCTTCGACCGGGTCTTCGAGGTGCTGGACCTGCGGCCGCTGATCGCCGACAAGCCGGGCGCGGTGCCGCTGCGGGTGGCGGCCGGCCCGGGCCTGGCCGGCGCCGGGCCGGGAGCGGCGGACGGCGCGGGCGCCGCGGCGGCGCCCGACATCGAGTTCGAGCACGTCTCGTTCCGCTATCCCGCCGCCGCCGAGGTGTCGCTGGCGTCGCTGGAGTCGATCGCGCTGCCTGCGCCCGAGCGCACCGACGCGGCCCAGGGCGTGCTGCACGACGTCAGCTTCACCGCGCCCGCCGGCCAGCTCACCGCCCTGGTCGGGCCGTCCGGGGCGGGCAAGACCACGATCACCCACCTGATCTCGCGGCTGTATGACCCGGGCGAGGGCGCGGTCGCGATCGGCGGCTTCGACCTGCGCGACGTCACCCAGGACTCGCTGCACGAGGCGGTCGGCGTGGTCACCCAGGACGCGCACATGTTCCACGACACGATCCGGGCCAACCTGGCCTACGCCCGGCCCGGCGCGACCGAGGATGAGCTGATCCTGGCCTGCCGGGAGGCGCAGATCTGGGGCCTGATCTCGGTGCTGCCGGACGGCCTGGACACGGTGGTCGGGGACCGCGGCTACCGGCTTTCTGGCGGGGAGAAGCAGCGGATCGCGCTGGCCCGGCTGCTGCTGAAGGCGCCGTCGGTGGTGGTGCTGGACGAGGCGACCGCGCACCTGGACTCGGAGTCGGAGGCGGCGGTGCAGCAGGCGCTGGCCACGGCGCTGGCCGGGCGCACCTCGGTGGTGATCGCGCACCGGCTGTCCACGATCCGGGAGGCCGACCAGATCCTGGTCATCGACGGCGGCCGGGTCCGCGAGACCGGGCGGCACGAGGACCTGCTGGCGGCCGGCGGCCTGTACGCCGAGCTGTACCGGACCCAGTTCGCGCGCCAGGAGCCCGCCGCCCGGGTCTGAGATACTGGCCGCACGCACCGGACTGCGCGAGGAGGACGTTATCGCTCCCGAATGGTCGACCATCTCCAACCTGGCCACCGGGGCCGGGACGCTGGTGCTGGCCGTGGCCACGTTCGCCGCGGTCCGCTCGTCCAACCGGTCGGCGCGCATCGCGGAGGAAGCGCTGATGGTCGGCATGCGCCCGCTGCTGGTGCCCTCCCGGCTCGACGACGTCAAGCAGAAGGTGTTCTTCGGCGACGGCCGGGCCGTCCGCGTCGACGGCGGGATGGCCGCGGTCGTGGTGGACGAGGAGAGCCGCAGCGGGGCCGACCCAGATTTCGCCGCCATGCTGGGTGACGGCAGCGGGGTCATCTACCTGGCCATCTCGCTGCGCAATGCGGGAGCGGGCATCGCCGTGCTGCGGCGGTGGAACGTGGTGCCGGAAGTCGGGCCGGGCAGCATGCCGGAAAGCGCCCCGGAGACCGGCGGCTTCCGGCGGCACACCAGGGACATCTACATCCCGCCCAACGACATCGGGTTCTGGCAGGGCGCCATCCGGGTCGTCGACGACGGCGTGCGCGAGGCCACCCTGGCCGCGATAAAGAACGGCCGGCCGCTGGGCGTCGACATCCACTACAGCGACCACGAGGGCGGCCAGCAGGCGGTCAGCCGGTTCGTGCTGCGGCCCTACCAGCGCCCCGACGACGGCGAGAGCGACCCGGGCCCGCAGGTGTGGCTGTCCTCGGTGGTGCGGCACTGGAACCTGGACCGGCCCGACCCGCGCACCCCGGACCGCGGCGAGCTGAGCTAGCAAGGGAGGCGGCCGTGCTGTACGCGTTCGGCTTCGACCGGATCGGCGTGCTGGTCAGTGACCTGTTCTTCATCGACCCCGACCCGGGGCCCGGTCAGGAGGGCGCCGAGCGCGGCGTCCGGCTGGAGCTGCGGATGCTGGAACCGGGCGAGCTGACCGGGTCGATCTACTCGGCCCGGCCGATCGAGGTCGGGCGGCCGGTGTGGCGGGCCGACCTGCTGGAGTCGGCCGGCGCGCCGGGCAGCCTGGACCGCGCCCACCACCACCCGAAGTTCAGCGGCTGGGAGCCCGGCCGCCGGGTGTTCGACCCGGGCCTGTCGGCCGACCCGGTCGGCTGGGTCGGCGGCCAGCTCGCCGACCCGGAGGCCCTGCTGCGCCGGGCCGGGGTGGAGCCGGGCGGGGAGCTGGCCGCGGACGCGCAGCGGCTGCGGGCCGCGGCGGGGGAGATCACCGAGGTGGTGGCCAGGCTGCTGGCCAAGGTCAACGCCGGCGAGGCCGCGCTGCCGCCGGCCGGCGACCAGGCCGGCAGCGCCCGGCTCAGCTGGCTGTGACCATCAGGGCCGGCCGTGACCATCAGGGCCGCGTGACCACCGGAGCCGGCTGTGACCACCAGGGCCGGCCGTGACCACCAGGACCATCAGGGCCGGCCGTGACCACCGGAGCCGGCCGTGACTATCAGGCCAGCCGGGTCAGCGCCACGCTGACGTGCATCGCGCTGCCCGGCGCTCCGTGATAGATGCCCTTGAGCGGCGCGACGTCGCCGTAGTCCCGGCCCGCGGCGACCACCACGTGCCGCTCGCCGACGGCGGCCTGGTTGGTCGGGTCGCAGGCCACCCAGCCGCCGGCCCAGTACTCGACCCAGGCGTGGCTCTGGCCGACCACCCGGTCGCCCGGCTGCGCCGCGGGCTGCGGGTGCAGGTAGCCGGAGACGTACCGGGCCGGCAGCCCGGTCTCGCGCAGCAGCGCCACCGTCAGGTGGGCGATGTCCTGGCAGACGCCCTGGCCCTTGTCCCAGGCCTCCTGCGCGCTGGTCTGCACCCCGGTGGCGCCCGGCACGTAGGCCACCTTGTTGTTGACCCATGATGCGATCTCGGCCGCGGCCTCCAGCGGCCCGGCGCCCGCGGTCCGCTGCCGGGCCGCGGCGGCCAGCCGCTCGTGCACGGTGGTGCGCGGCGTCGGGGCCAGGTACTCCAGCAGCCCGCCGCCCGCCGCCCGGGCGGACAGCTCCGGCCAGGGCAGCGGGGCCAGCGCCGGCGGCGGGGCGCTGGTCTCCACCACCGCCTGGGAGCGGACGGACAGCTCGTCGTGCGCGGCCTCGATCTCGAACGCGCTGACCTGCGTGCCCCAGTAGTCGCGGTAGGCCCACGGCTGCGCGCCGCCGCCGACGGCCAGCCGGGCCTCCAGCGCCGACTGGCGGGGCAGGGTGAGCGGCGTCATCCGCGCCTCGTTGTAGGACGAGCGGACCGCGCCGTCGTAGTGCACCAGCGTGTCGTGCACGATCTTCAGCCGCCAGCTCACGCTCAGCCGCCCTGCTCCCAGGCGACCGGCTGGCCGTAGCTGAAGTACCGGGCGGTAATGGCCTCGCTGGCCTGCACGCAGGACTGCTGCAGCGTGCCGAGCAGGTCGGCCAGGTGCTCGGTGAGCTGCTGCGGGTCGGCGTACTCCAGCCGGGTGCGCAGCTGCCCGATCGGGCGCCGGGCCGGGTCGCCCATGCCCGCGCGGGCCGCGCCCGGCTCCAGCCCGGCCAGGCATTCCTCGGCGGTGGCCAGGGCGTGCAGCACCGAGCGGGGGAACAGCCGGTCCAGCAGCAGGAACTCGGCGACGTGCCGGGACTGGCCGGTCCAGGCCCGGGACCGGATGAACGACTCGTACGCGCCGCAGGCGCGCAGCACCATCGGCGAGCCGAGCTCGTACGGCGTTTCCGGCATCCAGGCCAGCAGCAGCCGGGCGGTCATGTCGGCCCGTTCCAGCGACCGGCCGAGGACCAGGAACCGCCAGGCGTCGTCGCGGGACATGGTGGAGTCGGCCAGCCCGAAGAACATCCCGGCCCGCTCGCGGATGAACCGCAGGTAGCCGTGCGGGCCGAGGCGCTCGGCGGCCCGCCGCTGGCTGGCCAGCCGCAGCCCGGTGACGTTCAGGCACACCCACATCTCGCTGGAGATGACCTCGCGGACGCTGCGCGCGCCGGTCCTGGCGGCCAGCACCGCGCCGGCGATCGCGCTCGGCGACCGGGAGTCGTACACCAGCAGGTTCAGCAGGCTGCCGATGTCCAGCCGCCCGGGCTCCGGCGGCGGCAGGCCGAGCACGGCGAGCAGCGCGCGGCAGCCCTCGTCCTCGTCGGCGCGCGGCTCCTCCAGCAAGCGGTGCACGTACACGTCGACCATCCGGGCGGTGTCGTCGGCGCGCTCGATGTACCGGCCGGTCCAGAACATGGTCTCGGCGATGCGGCTGAGCAGGCCGCTGCCCGCGGCCTGAACGGTCTGGTCCGCGGTCATTGCTGCTGCCCCTGCTGCTGTCCCTGCGCCTGGGTCTGGACCGGGCCGCGCTGGCGGCCGGCCGGGCCGTAGGCCCGCCGCGGCGCGGGGACCAGCGGGCGCGCGGCCGCGGTCCGGCCGGCCGCGGCCCGCGGCGCGGGCTGGGCGTCCTCGGGGCCGCTGTCCGGGCCGGCCGCGCGGGCGCCCGCCAGCACCCAGGTGTCCTTCGAGCCGCCGCCCTGGCTGGAGTTGACCACCAGCGCCCCGGCCGGCAGCGCGACCCGGGTCAGCCCGCCGGGCAGCAGCCACACGTCGCTGCCGTCGTTCACCGCGAACGGCCGCAGGTCGATGTGCCGGGGCACGAGCTGCTCGCCGATCAGCACCGGGGCGGTGGACAGCGCCACCGGGCGCTGCGCGATCCAGCGGCGCGGCTGCGCCGCGACCTGCCCGCGCAGCGTGTCCAGCGTGGCCTGGTCGGCGTGCGGGCCGATCACGATCCCGGCGCCGCCCGCGCCGTCCACCGGCTTGAGCACCAGCTCGTCCAGCCGCCCCAGCACCGAGTCCAGCACGTCGGGCTCGTCCAGCCGGTAGGACTCCACGTTGGGCAGCAGCGGCTCCTGCCCCAGGTAGTACCGGATCAGGTCCGGCACGTAGGTGTAGAGCAGCTTGTCGTCGGCGACGCCGTTGCCGACCGCGTTGGCGATCGTCACGTGGCCGGCCCGGGCCGCGTTGACCAGGCCCGGGCAGCCGATCACCGACCCGGGCCGGAACTGCAGCGGGTCGAGATAGTCGTCGTCGACCCGGCGGTAGATCACGTCCACCGGGCGGGTGCCCTGGGTGGTGTGCATGAACACCTCGTTGCCCGTGCAGACCAGGTCCCGGCCCTCGACCAGCTCGATGCCCATCAGCCGGGCCAGCAGGGTGTGCTCGAAGTAGGCCGCGTTGTTGACGCCGGGGGTGAGCAGCACGACGACCGGGTCGCGGGCCTGCGGCGGCGCGGCGGCGCGCAGCGCGCCCAGCAGCCGGGCCGGGTAGTCGTCCACCGGGTTGACGTGCTGGCCGGCGAACAGCCCGGGCAGCGTCCTGGCCATGGCCAGCCGGTTCTCCAGCACGTAGCTGACCCCGGACGGGATGCGGACGTTGTCCTCCAGCACGCAGAACCGGCCCTGCTCGTCGCGGATCAGGTCGATCCCGGCGATGTGCACCCGGACCCCGTTGGGCGGCTGGAAGCCGTGCACCTCGCGGCGGAAGCGCTGGGAGGTGAACAGCACCCGCCAGGGCAGCACGCCGTCGGCGAAGGCGCGCCGCTCGGCGTAGACGTCGGCGAGGAAGGCCTCCAGCGCCAGCACCCGCTGCCGCACGCCGCGCGCGATCAGGTCCCATTCGACCGCGTCGATGATCCGCGGCACCAGGTCCAGCGGGAACGGGCGCTCCTCGCCAGCGTAGTCGAAGGTCACGCCCCGGTCGGTGAACACCCGGGCCAGCTGGTCGGCGCGGAAGCGCAGCTCGGCCGGGTCCAGCGGCTGCAGGGCCTCCAGCAGCGGCAGGTAGGGCGGGCGGGGCACGCCGGGCCGCTCGAACATCTCGTCCCAGGCACCGGCCAGCTGATACCCGTCGAAGATGTCCGCCACCCGCTCAGGCTAGCCCCGGCGTGTTACGTCCCGGTTTCCCGGATTCAGAACGACGTGCCGGCCAGCCAGCGCTCCAGCACGGCGGCGTCGCCGTGCACCGTGACGGCGGCGGGCGGCAGGCGGCGGACCAGGACCAGCAGCAGGTCCGCGGCCGGGCCGGTGATCGTGACGTCGGCCGGGCCGGGGCGAGCCGGGCCGGGACCGGGGGAGACGCTGACCGCACCGTCCTGGTGCACGACGGCCCAGTCGCCGGGCCCGGCCAGGCCCTCGTCCGCCGCCCGCACCCGCAGCGCGCTGCCCTCGGCCAGGGCGCGCAGCCGCGGATCGGGGCGGCCGGCCAGCGGCCCGCTCATCACCGTCAGCCATTCGTCGATGCCGTCGGCCGCGACGTCCGGGGCGAGCCGCGGCCGGCCGCCGAGCGCGAGCACCGCGTCGGCGTGGTGCACGGCCGTCTCGTGCGTCATCCGGCGGGCCCAGAACGCGGCGGGCAACTGGCGGCCGAACGCCCATACCGGGGCCTCGCCCGCGCCGCGTACCGCCTGCGCGACCAGCCCGGCCCCGGCCCGCAGCCAGCCCGGGCGGCCGTCCGGGTCGTCGGGCAGCCTGCCGTCCGGCACGGCCCGGAACTCGATGGCCGCCGCCGACCTGGCGGTCACGATCGCCGCGGCCCAGCGGTGCGCGCGGCCGACGTGCGCGGCGAGCTTGCGCAGGTCCCAGCCCGGGCAGGACGGGATGGGCGTGGCTGGGCCGGCCCGGCCGACGAGAGCGGCCAGCCCGTCCGCCTGAGCCCCGATCTGGTCCAGGTACCGCCCGGTCACCAGCTGCGCCATGGCCTCCAGGCTAGTGCCAAGCCCGGAACCGGCCGGCGGGCAACCGCGAACCTGGCGACATCCCGGTGATGTGACTGAATAATCAGCCAACAAGGCGCGAAAGGTCAGGCGGCCCGGTGGTATCCGGCCTGACGGCCGGGTACCAAGGGACGGCGGGGAGGAAGGGCAGCGCGATGAGCGGAGGGACCTGGCGGCGGACGGTCCCGGCCGCGGCGGCGGCACTGATCGGCGTGGCCACGCTGGCCGCCGCCGGGCCGGCGAGTGCCGCGCCCGGGGCCCGGTGGAGCCCGGATCTGGTGCGCAACGGCGGCGCGGAGACCGGGGCCGCCTCACAGCAGGGCTGGGACGCGGTCACCATCCCCGGCTGGCAGATCCGGCGCGGGCTGCCCACGGTGGTCGGCTACGGCACGCCCGGCTTTCCCGGCCGGGCCGCCGCGGGGCGCGGCGGCGGGCGCCAGCTGTTCGCGGGCGGTGCCGGCGGCAGCGCCGAGCTGGTCCAGCGGGTGCCGCTGCGCTACCGGGCCGGGTGGTCGCGAGCGCGGCCGGGGTTCCGGCTGGCGGCCAGCCTCGGCGGGACCAGGACCAGCAGCGCGCAGGTCAGCGTGGCCTTCGAGTCGGCGAGCGGGCAGGTGCTCGGCCGCCGGGCGCTGCGCCCGGCGGGCGGCCGGGGGCGGCCCGGCGAGCAGCGGCTGGCCTCGCGGTCGGTCACCGGCCGGGTCCCGGCCGGCAGCGGGCAGGCGGTGGTGACGGTGTGGCTGCGCACGACGCTGCGCAACGCCGACGGCCCGGACTCGCCGCTGGCCGGTTACGACCGGGCGGTCGCCGACGGAGTGAGCCTGCAGGTCACCGGGCCGGTACGGCGCCCGGCGCCGCTGGCGGCGCCGGCCGCCCGCGTCCCGCGGTTCGACCACGTGTTCTTGTTCATGTTCGAGAACCAGGACTACCGGGCGGTGATCGGCAACCGGGCGCAGGCGCCGTACTTGAACAGCCTGCTGCCGCGCGGCACGCTGCTGGCCCAGTCCTATGCCGAGGAACATCCGAGCGACGCCAACTACCTGGCGCTGGCCGGCGGCAGCGCGTTCGGCATCCCGCTGACCGACCCGCTGGAGGCCAACCCGCACTACACGATCGCGGCGCGCAACATCGGCGACCTGGCCAGCGCGGCCGGGCAGAGCTGGCGTGCCTATCTGCAGTCCGCCAACGGCCCGTGCGACGACACCGTGCACGGCTACTACTGGGACGACGACCTGCCCTTCAGCTACTTCGCCGACGTGCGGGACCGGCCGGCCTACTGCTCGGCGCACCTGCTGCCGCTGCAGTCGCTGGCCGGTGACCTGCGCCGCGAGGCCAGCACGCCGGGCTTCGCCTGGATCGGCGCGGACGACTGCGCCGACATGGAGGGCTGCGGGATCCGGGCCGGCGACGAGTTCCTGGCCAGTGAGCTCGGCGCCATCATGCGCTCGCCCGCCTGGACCCGGCAGCGGTCGCTGGCCATCGTCACTTTCGACGAGGACGGCTACGACCACCAGCATCCGGCCCAGCGGGTGGCGACGGTGCTGCTCGGGTCGCGCGGCGTGCGCCGCGGCTACGTCTCGCACGTCCGGTACACCCACTACAGCCTGCTGCGCACGATCGAGGCCGCGCTGCGGCTGGGCCAGCTGACCCGCAACGACCGCTGGGCCCAGCCGGTCAACGACGCGTTCGGCGCATCCGGCGGCCCGGCGGGCGCGGCCCGGCCGGCGCCGGCCAGCCCGGCAGCGGCCCGGTCAGCAGCAGCCCGGTCAGCGACAACCCGGTCAGCGACAGCCCGGTCAGCGACAGCCCGGTCAGCAGCAGCCCGGCCGGGCGCAAGCGGCCCGGCTGCGGTCCGGCCGGCCGGCGTGCCGCGGCACCCGACGGCGTTCGTGGTGAACTCCGGCTCCGGCACGGTCAGGCCCGTCGACCTGGTCACCCGGCGGGCCGGAAAGCCGATCAGGACCGGCGCCGACCCGCAGGCGATCGCGATCACCCCGGACGGCCGCACCGCGTACGTGGCCAACGCCGGGCCGGGCACCGTCACCCCGATCGCCACGGCCACCGGCCGGGCCGGCCCGCCGATCAGGGTCGGCGCGGACCCGCAGGCGATCGCGATCACCCCGGACGGCCGCACCGCGTACGTGGCCGACACCGGGTCGGGCACCGTCACCCCGATCGCCACGGCCACCGGCCGGGCCGGCCCGCCGATCAGGACCGGCGCCGGGCCGCGGGCGCTGGCCCTCACCCCGGACGGGAAGACCCTGTACGCGGTCAACTGGCTGGCCGGGTCGGTGACCCCGATCGCCACGGCCGCGAACCGGGCCGGCCCGGCGATCAGGACCGGGTCGTTCCCGGTCGCGATCGCCGTCGCCCCCGGCGGCCGCACCGCCTATGTCGCCAACTACGGCTCGGACACCCTCACCCCGGTCGATGTCCGCGCCGGGACCGCCGGGCGGCCGGTGCGGACCGGCCAGGCACCGGACGCGCTGGCGGTCACGCCCGGCGGCCGGACTGTCTACGTGGTCAACGGCGACTCGGGCACGCTCACCCCGGTGGCCGCCGCCACCGGCCGGGCCGGGAAGCCGGTGACCGTCGGCTACTCGCCGGCCACGATCGCGGCCGGGCCGTCCGGCCGCAGGCTGTACGTGGTCAGCACGATCTCCGGCTCGCTGACCCCGGTCGCCGCCGCCACCGGCCGGGCCGGGAAGCCGGTCAGCACCGGCCCGTACGGGTACCCGACGGCCGTCGCCATGCCGCCGGCCTGCCGCCGGGGCGCAAAGATCGCGCTGGTCCTGGACACCTACACCGGGCATGTCACGCCGGTGAACCTGGCCACCGGGCGGGCGCTGGCCAAGATCGCCGTCGGGGCCGGCCCGGTGGCCGCCGCGATCGCGCCCTGAGCCGGGCGCGGTGAGCCGGTCGCCCTGGGCCGGGCGCGGTGAGCCGGGCGCGGTGAGCCGGGCGCTGTGAGCCGGGCGCCTGGGCCGGGCGCGGTGAGCCGGGCGGCCAGGACGGCCCGGCCCCGGCCGGCTGTTCAAAAACGCTCGTCCCGGTAAGACTGAGGACGTGCATGACTTTGATCTGCTGGTGATCGGATCCGGGCCCGGCGGCCAGAAGGCCGCGATTGCCGCCGCGAAGCTGGACCGGCGGGTGGCGATCGTGGAGCGGCCCGACATGCTGGGCGGGGTGTGCCTGAACACCGGCACGATCCCGTCCAAGACGCTGCGCGAGGCGGTGCTGTACCTGACCGGCCTGGACCAGCGCGAGATGTACGGGCAGAGCTACCGGGTCAAGGACGAGATCACGATCGCCGACCTGGCCGCCCGCACCCAGCATGTGGTCAGCCGGGAGAACGACGTGGTGCGCAGCCAGCTCACCCGCAACCGGGTCACGATCCTCACCGGCAGCGCCCGGTTCACCGGCGAGCATGAGGTCGAGGTGTCCGACCTGGAGGGCGGGGGCCGCCGGTACACCGCGGACAAGATCGTGATCGCGGTCGGCACCAGCCCGGCCCGGCCGGGCACCGTCGCGTTCGACGAGAAGACGATCATCGACGCCGACGGCATCATCCACCTGCAGCGGGTGCCGCGGTCGATGCTGGTGGCGGGCGCGGGCGTGATCGGCATCGAGTACGCCTCGATGTTCGCCGCGCTCGGCACCAAGGTCACCGTGGTCGAGCAGCGGGAGCGGATGCTGGAGTTCTGCGACCTGGAGGTGGTGGAAGCGCTCAAGTACCACCTGCGGGACCTGGCCGTAACGTTCCGGTTCGGCGAGACCGTGACCTCGGTCGAGAAGCGGCCCGAGGGTGCCATCGCGTCGCTGGCCAGCGGCAAGCGGATCCCGGCCGAGACCGTCATGTACTCGGCGGGCCGGCAGGGCATGACCGGCGGGCTGGATCTGGAGGCCGCCGGGCTGGCCGCCGACAAGCGCGGCCGGATCTCGGTTGACGAGCACTTCCGCACCAAGGTGCCGCACATCTACGCGGTCGGGGACGTGATCGGCTTCCCGGCGCTGGCCGCCACCTCGATGGAGCAGGGCCGGTGCGCCGCGCAGCACGCGTTCGGCGAGCCGGTGCACGCTGCCGACGCGCTGCAGCCGATCGGGATCTACAGCCTGCCCGAGATCAGCTTCATCGGGAAGACCGAGGATCAGCTGACCGAAGCGTGCATCCCGTTCGAGGTGGGCGTGTCCCGCTACCGCGAGCTGGCCCGCGGCCAGATCATCGGCGACTCCTACGGGGTGCTCAAGCTGCTGGTCTCGCCGGAAAGCCACAAGCTGCTCGGCGTGCACGTGTTCGGCACCCAGGCCACCGAGCTGGTGCACATCGGCCAGGCGGTGATGGGCTGCGGCGGCAGCATCGACTACCTGGTCGACGCGGTATTCAACTACCCGACGCTGGCCGAGTCGTACAAGGTGGCGGCGCTGGATGCCACCAACAAGATGCGGCAGATGGAGCGGTTCTCCGCCTGACCGGGCCCGGGCGCCGCCGGCGGCCGGGCCGGTCAGGCGGCCGCTACGCCCGGCGGGTGGCCCGGTACTCCCGCACCGCGACCGCGGTGAGCCACCCGCAGCTGATGATCACGGCCGCGGTGAAGGCGAGGTTGACCGCGGCGCTGCCCGCGCCGCTGGCGATGCCGGCGAACGCGGCCGTGAACATCGCGCCGGTCAGCCGCGAGGCGACCGCGGCGCGGCGCTGCCCGTGCCGGGCCTGCCGCCGGGCGATGACGAAGCAGGCGGCGATCAGGCAGCCGAAGCCGGCCGACCCGAACGCCAGGTGCAGCAGGCCATGCCAGCTGACGTGCGCGGCGCTCCCGGCTGGCGTGCCCGGCGGGAAGCCGCCGGCCGGGTCGGCGCGGAACACGCCCGCGCCGGCCAGCGCGATGCCGTAGCCGGCCAGCAGCCGCGGCGCCCACGTCCCGCCGGCCCCGGCCCGGCCGGCCGCGCGGCGCAGCCCGGCGGCCCCGGCGGTCGTCATCGCCCCGGTGAGCATCAGGTTCGCGGCCTGAATCCAGCCCAGCGAGCCGGTCGCCAGCAGGCTCCACTCGTCGTGCACCAGGCTGAAGCCGCCGCGGGTCAGGGCCTCCGCCAGCGAGACCGCGACATAGAACGGGCCGGCCAGGGCCAGGTAGCCCAGCAGGCTGCGGGTAACGTTCCCGGCTGTGGTGCAGTCCGGGCCGCCAGAACGGCGCAGCTGGCGAGCGGGCCGGGCGAGCGGTGCGGCGGTAGCGGCCATGGTGTCCTCCTCATCGGCGGCACGGCCGGTGCTGCCGTGCTCTCACCGATGCGTCGGATGAGGACCCGGCCATTCGACACCCGCCGGAAGATTTTCGTTCCGGCGCCCGGCCGGGCCGGGACCTCGGTCCCCGGAGATGAGGCAGAGGTAGCTGACGGCAGCCGCCTCAGGGCGCGGCGGGCAGGCCGAACAGGCCGAACACAGCGGGGTCGGCGAACGTCACGCAGCGCTGGATCCGCCCGCCGACCACCTCGAACAGCTGGAGCGAATGCGGCCGGACGCCGCCGGTGGCCGGGTCCGGGGCGTAGGCCGCGAGGGCCGGGCTCCCGTTGGCCGCCGCGGGCAGCATGCGCCAGCCCGGCCCGCGGGTGGCGAAGACCCGCTGCATGAACTGGCGGTAGTGCGCCCGGCCGGCCAGCCACAGCGGCACCGGCGGCATCTCCAGCACCACATCACCGGCCAGCAGCCGGGTCAGGGCGGGCACGTCGGCGGCCTCGAAGGCCGCGAGGTACCGCTCCACCACGGCGCGCTCGGCGCGGCCGGCGGGCTCGCGCAGCTGCTCCGGCGCCAGCCCGGCTGCGGCCAGCGTGGCCCGGGCCCGCTGCAGGCTGCTGTTCACCGCGGCCACGGTGCTGTCCAGGGCCTGCGCCACCTCGGCGGCCGGCAGCTGGAGCACCTCGCGCAGCACCAGCGCCGCGCGCTGCCGCGGGGGGAGCAGCTGCAGCGCTGCGACCAGGGCCAGCCGCAGCCCCGCGCGCTGCTGCGCGGCATCCGCGGGGTCGCCGAGCCGGGCGTCGGGAAACGGCTGCAGCCACGGCACGTCGAGGCTCGGCACCAGCGGCACCCGGGGGTCGTCGCCCGCCGGGCCCAGCCCGCTCGGCAGCGGCCGCCGGGCCCGCCCCTCCAGCGCGCTGAGGCAGGCGTTGGTGGCGATCCGGTGCAGCCAGGTGCGCAGCGACGCCCGCTCCGGGTCGTACCGGCCGGCCGCCCGCCAGGCCCGCAGCAGCGTCTCCTGCACCAGGTCCTCGGCGTCCTCGACGGAGCCGAGCATCCGGTAGCAGTGCGCCAGCAGGTCACCGCGGAACGCCTCATGCTGCTCGCGCCGGTCCTGCGCCGTCGTCGCGGTCACGCGGGCGAGCCTACGCCGGGCCCGTGGCCGGGATCGTCACCGCCGGCACCGATGAGTGCGCCGCCCGGCGCCGGTATGTGCTGGGTGAGGGCGGCCGGACCGTGGCTGCCACGGCAGGAGGGAGCCCGCGATGGGCGACATCATCGTCATCCAGTTCGCCACGCTGGACGGCGTGGTCTCCGATCCCGACGGCCGGTGGGGGACCGGCCACGGCGGCTGGGCGTTCCGGTACGGGCCCGGGCCGGTCAGCGGCGACAAGTTCCGGCTCGGGGCGCGGATGGAGCACGGCGTCCAGCTCTACGGCAGGCGGACCTGGGAGCACTTCTCCCGGCTCTGGCCGGGCCGTGACACCGAGTACGCCGCGGTGATGAACGCGGTGCCCAAGCGGGTGGCCACCCGGGCCGGCATCGACGCCGCCGCCTGGGCGAACTCGGCCGCGATCGACGGCGACCCGCTGGCCTGGGCCAGCCGCGAGCGGGAGCGGCGCGACATCGTGGTGATCGGCAGCCTGAGCCTGGTGCACGCGCTGGCCGCGGCCGGCCTGGTCGACGAGTACCGGCTGATCACCTTCCCGGCCGTGCTCGGCGCGGGCGACCGGCTGTTCGCCGCGGGCGCGCCGGCCGAGTTCCGGTTCACCGCGGTCGAGCCCGCCTGCCCGGCCGCGCTGACGGTACTGCGCCGAGACCGCGGGCAGGAGGCCTGGTGAGGCGCCGGGCAGCGGCCAGGATGCGGGACGGCGGGTCAGCCGCAGCCGCACGCTCCGCCGCAGCAGCCACCGCCGCCGCCGCGGGGGGCGGGCGCCTGCGCGCCGGCCCGCCCGCCGACGGCCACGGTGGACAGCAGCTTGACCGTGTCCTCGTGCCCGTGCGGGCACCGGCACGGATCCGCGGACTCGCTCATCGGGCGGGTCCGCTCGAACGTATCCCCGCAGGCGCGGCAGCGGTATTCATATCGCGGCACGCCTGCAGTTTACGCCAGAACCGGTCAGGCGTTAGGGAGCAGCCTGATCGTTTCCCTGCGGCGGAAGCCGGCCGGAACGCGGCCCAGGTAGTAGATGGTCATCCGGCTGAAGTAGTGCTGACCCCGGTGGTGCGGCCGGCGCATGGCCCGCCACAGCACGACGTTCGTCTGGTAGCGGTAGAACTTGCCGGCCGCGCAGTTGGGCCTGCAGTTGTTGACCCACTCGTTGCCGTGGCCGACGGCGAGGTGGTGCCACCGTCCCCACTGCATCCGGGTCAGGTAGGCGCCGGCGTCGGCGCAGGCGATCACGTAGTGCCGCGGCCGGACGTGCGCGCCGCCCTGGCAGCCGACCAGGACCGGCGGGCGCCAGGCCGAGGCTTGCGCCGGAATGGCCGGGAGCAGCATCAGCGTGGCGGCGGCCCCGGCCGCGGCCAGGCCGGCGAGACCGATGCGGGCGCGGCCGGGAATGGCGCGCAGGCATGATGACAATGACATGATTCCCCCCTGTGATCAGGTGTCCTACCAGGAAGGACGCCCTTTCTCACGGCAGGGATGCGGCCGGATGATCACAGTTCGGCATCGGCCCGGCGGGGGGCCGGGGCGGCGGCGGCCGGCTCCGCGGGGGCGCCGGAATCGTCGTAGTAGAACTGCCTGCCGCGCAGCAGCGAGACCAGCGCGCCGATCAGGCACATGGCGATGGCGGCAGAGAACACCACGACCAGGCCGTGATGGAACGGCGCCGAGATCAGGTGCGGGAAGTACCGCCTGCCGGTCAGCACGGCCGCGTCGGCGCGCGGCAGCCGGGCCAGCTCGCCCGAGCGCTGCAGCAGGCTGCGGATCGGGTTGAAGCCGAGCAGCGCGGAGAACAGGGTCGACACCGGCGGCAGGTTCGCGATGTGGTGCGCCACGCCCGCGGAGACGCCGTGCGCGCGCAGCCCGCGCAGCAGCGTCGACGGCAGCGTGGCGGCCAGCCCGGCGATCATCAGCGAGAAGAAGATGCCGATCGACAGGGACATGCCCGAGTTCTGGAAGGTCGAGCGCATGCCCGAGGCCGCGCCGCGTTCCCGGGCGGGCACGCTGCTCATGATGGCCGAGGTGTTGGGAGAGGCGAACAGGCCCGAGCCGAGGCCGTTGCAGAAAATGATCGCGCCGAATGCCCAGTACGGGAAGTCGACGGGCAGCAGCATCAGCCCGGTAAACGCGGCCGCGGCCACCAGCAGGCCGGTGGTGGCGAACGGCCGCGGGCCGTACCGGTCCGACAGGTATCCCGAGACCGGCCCGGCGATCAGGAACCCGGCGGTCAGCGGCAGCATGTAGATGCCCGCCCACAGCGGGGTGACCACGTAGTCGTAGCCGTGCAGCGGCAGCCAGATGCCGGCCAGCCAGATCACCAGCATGAACTGCAGCCCGCCGCGGGCCATCGAGCTCATCAGGCTGGCCGCGTTGCCGGCCGCGAAGGCCCTGATCCGGAACAGGCCCATCCGGAACATCGGCGCGGGGATCTTGGTCTCGATGATGCCGAAGGCCACCAGCAGCACCGCGCCGCCGATCAGCCCGGACAGCACCAGCGGGCTGGTCCACCCGGTGGCGTGCCCGCCGTAGGGCTGGATGCCGTAGGTGATCGCGGCGAGCAGCAGGCCGGCGCCGAGCGCGAACGTCACGTTCCCGGCCCAGTCGATGGACGCGCGCCGGGTGGTGGCGATCTCGCGCAGGCTCCGGTAGGCCCAGATCGTGCCGAACACCCCGATCGGCACGTTGACCCAGAACACCGCCCGCCAGTCCCAGGCGGCCAGCAGGCCGCCCAGCAGCAGGCCGATGAACTGGCCGGAGATGCCGGCGATCTGGTTGATGCCGAGCGCCATGCCGCGCTGGCCGGCCGGGAACGCGTCGGTCAGGATGGCCGCGGCATTGGCCATCAGCATCGACCCGCCGACGGCCTGGATGACCCGGCCGCCGATCAGCCACAGCGCCCCGGCGCCGCCGGTGAGCGGGTCGAGGGACAGCGCGATCGAGGCGAGCGTGAACACCACGAAGCCGAGGTTGTAGATGCGCACCCGGCCGAACATGTCGCCGAGCCGCCCGAGCGTGACCACCAGCACCGCGGTGACCAGCAGGTAGCCGATGATCATCCACAGCAGGTAGCTGATGTTGCCCGGCGCGGTGGGATCGAGGTGGATGCCCCGGAAGATCGCGGGCATCGAGATGATCACGATGGAGGCGTCGATCGTGGCCATCGTCATGCTCAGCGTGGTGTTCGACAGCGCGATCCACCGGTACCGGCCGGGCCGGCCGCTGGCGGGGGCAGCCGCGCCTGCCGCAGGCCGCCCGGCCGGTCCGGATCGCCCGGTCCGCCCGCTCGCCGTGTCCGTGATGGCGTCCGCCCCGCTTCGCCTCGTGCCCGGCCGCAGACCTGACCGCAGCCCTGACTGCTGCCGGACAAGCCTACCGGTGCACAAGTTGCTTGACCGCAACTACCTACCCGGTTTACCGGACGGCGAGCCGGACCCGGTAGCTCCACCACCAGGTCCGCGGCCCGGGCAGCCGCTCCCGCGCCAGCCGGCGCAGCGCGGTGATGCCGAGGTCGTCCTCGGTCCGCCCGGCGGCCAGCAGCGCCCGGGCGGCGCCCTGGCTGAGCGCGGCGGCGACCAGCCGCCCGGCGTCGCCCTGCTCGCGCGAGTGCAGCACGACCTCGGTCACGTAGCGGAAAAGGCCGGAGTCCGCGAGCGTTTCCCGGTGCCGCTTGCCGGCGTGCGGCGGGCTGAGCTGCAGCTCGTTCTCCATCGTCCAGACGTGCTCCAGGCAGGCGGTGAAGGCGGCGTCGGTCTGCCAGTCCACGCTCGGCGGCCAGTCGCAGTCGTAGGCGGCGACCACCCCGCCGGGCCGCAGCAGCCGGGCGATCTCGGCCAGAGCCCGCGGCCCGTCGAACCAGTGCATGGCCTGGCTGGCGGTGACGATGTCGGCACAGGCCGCGGGCAGCCCGGTGGCCTCGGCGGTGCCGCCGGCGACGTCGAACCGGGTGGCCGCGCCGGTCCCGCCGCGATCACGGCGGGCGATCTTGTCCTGCAGCACCCGGCGCATGCCCTCGGCGGGCTCGACCGCGGTGACCTGCCGGGCGGTGCCGTCCCAGATCATCGTGGACAGTCCGGTCCCGGCGCCGAGGTCGACCACGTCGGGCGTGCTGGCGCCCGACCACTGCACCAGGTAGGCGGCCAGGCCGGCGGGCGGCGCCGGCCGGGCGGCATCGTACTCGGCGGCGAAGGCGCCGAACCGGCTGGCCGCGTCAGGCACCGGGCGCCGCCCCGGGAGCGCGCAGCGCAGCGGCCGGGCCGGGCGCCAGGGCGGGGGCGGTGCTGCTGCCGGGCACGATCCGCGCCACGGTCGCGCAGTCGGCGGCGAAGGTCACGGTCGCGCGGACCTGCTCGCCCGCCAGCACCCGCGGCAGCCAGTAGCGGGCGTCGTCCCACATGCCCGCCAGCGGCAGCGCGTCCACGCCGAACCAGCGCGGCATCAGCTCCCCGGACTCGGCGGCCTCGCCCGCGAAGCCCGGCGCGGCGAACACGTCGGCGCTGCAGTCCCAGCTCGGCCGGGCCGGGAACAGGAACGTCAGCGCGGCCATGTGCACCAGCCGCTGCGGCGCCACCACCAGCCCGGACTCCTCGGCGACCTCGCGCGCCGCCGCCTGCTCCGGGGTCTCGCCGGGCTCGATGTGCCCGCCGGGCCCGACCCACTTGCCGGCCCCGAAGCCGCGCTTCTTCAGCCCGAGCAGCACCTCCCGCTGCCCGGGCTCGCCGCGGGTCAGCAGGCACAGGCAGGTCCGGGTCAGCACTGGCTCAGCTTAGGCCGGCCGCGGGCGGCCGGATTACAGGGCGGGGTAGGAGCGGCCGGGGTTGTGCTCGGACAGCTCGGACGGCGGCCCGATCAGGGACTTGTCCGGCTCGCCGACGACGTCCGGGTCCTTGCCCTCGTAGTCGAACATGCTCAGCACGTGCTTGATGGCCTCGATCCTGGCCCGCTTCTTGTCGTTGCTCCTGACCACCGTCCACGGGGCCCACGGCGAGTCGGTGTAGTGGAACATCGCCCCCTTGGCCTCGGTGTAGGCGTCCCACTTGTCCAGCGACTCGATGTCCATCGGGCTCAGCTTCCACTGCCGCACCGGGTCGACCCGGCGGATGATGAACCGGGTGCGCTGCTCCGACTGGGTCACCGAGAACCAGAACTTGGTCAGGTGCACCCCGGAGCGGACCAGCATCCGCTCGAACTCGGGCGCCTCCCGCATGAACTCCCAGTACTCCTCGTCGGTGCAGAAGCCCATGACCCGCTCCACCCCGGACCGGTTGTACCAGGAGCGGTCGAACATGACGATCTCGCCGGCCGCGGGCAGGTGCGGCGCGTACCGCTGGAAATACCACTGGGTCTGTTCCCGCTCGCTCGGCTTGGTCAGCGCGACCACCGTGGCGCCGCGGGGGTTGAGGTGCTCGGTGAACCGCTTGATCGTGCCGCCCTTGCCGGCCGCGTCGCGGCCCTCGAACACGATCACGATGCGCTCGCCCGAGGACTTCACCCAGTTCTGCAGCTTGACCAGCTCGATCTGCAGCGGCCGCTTGCGGTACGCGTACTCGTCACGGGTCATCTTCGCGGCGTACGGATAGTCCTCGCGCCAGGTGTCGACCACCCGGCCGTCCGGCCAGCGCAGGGTGGGGTCGTCGTGCTCGTCATCGTCGTCCACCGTCAGCCCCGCGAGCAGGACCGGATCGGATGCCCAGTCCGCCGGCAGCGCGTTCAGCTCGGAAGCGGTCTCGTTGCTCACGCGCCTAGCACAGCACGTTCCGGTCTCCCCGTCACGGGGGCCGGCCCTTCGGCAGCGGTCAGGCCAGGCCGCGGGCCAGGGCGATCAGCCGGTCCAGCACCGCGCCGCTGCTGACCCGCAGCCCGTCATGCTCGTACTCGCTGGTCACCCAGGCGCGCAGGCCGCGGATCGCGCGCGCGGCCGGCACCGACAGGCACTGCGGCACGTACATGTCGCGGAAGTAGACCGCGGCCGCGGCCGGGACCTCGCTGGCCGCCAGTACCTGCGGGTCGTACAGCGGCGGCCACGGCTCGGTGTCCGCGATGATCTGCGCCGCGTCCGCCAGCGGCCGCAGCACCGGGTCGGTGCGGAACATCCACGGGTAGATCATCTCGCCGGTGAACAGCACCGGCGCGCCGTCTTCCAGCGCGCGGGCGGCGTCGAAGGCGGGGAACTCGGCCCGCACCCGCTGCGCCGCCCACCGGGTCGCCGGGCCCTGCGCCAGGCAGGCCTCGTGCAGCACCGCGTACAGCGGCCCGGCGGCGAAGCTCAGCCGGGCCTGGACCTGCGCCAGGAAGTCGTCGGCCAGCTCGTCGCCGGCGAACGGGGCCTCCAGCAGGTAGTGCAGCCGGTGGCTGCCGTCGGAGCCGCCCAGCATCAGGCCGAGCGCCTGGAACGCCTCGACGGTCAGCTCGCCGCCGCCGGGCAGCCGGGCCGGCCGGGCAGCCAGGTGCGCGGCGATCCGCCGGGCCTGCGCCGCGTCCTGCGGGTAGCGCTCGTAATGGGCGGCGTTGCGGGCCGCGACGACCGGGTAGGTGGCCCGGTAGTAGTCGGCCGGGCTGGCCTGCAGGGCCGGCAGCCCGCCGGTGATGAAGACCTCCCGCAGGCCCTCGGGCGCTGCGGACAGGTAGCGGACCGCGCAGAACCCGCCGAAGCTCTGCCCGAGCACGCTCCACCGCTCGCCGCCGGCCAGCTCGCGGCGGATCAGCTCGGCGTCGGCGACGATCGAGTCGGCCCGGAAGTGCGCCAGGTAGCGGGCCTGCTCCGGCGGCGAGCCGCGGCGGCCGAGCGTATGGCGGTTCACCGGGGAGGACCGGCCGGTACCGCGCTGGTCGAGCAGCAGCACCCGGAAGTCGCGCAGCGCCCGGTCCAGCCAGCCCTCCCGGCCGACCAGGCGCGGCCCGGCCATGCCCGGCCCGCCCTGCAGGAACAGCAGCCAGGGCAGCTCCGCGCCGCCGGCCCCGGCCGCGGCGACCGCCCGGGCGAACAGCTCGATCTGCTCGCCGCGCGGCTGCGCGTGATCCAGCGGGACGCGGAAGGCCAGCTCGGTCACCAGCGTGCCCGGCTGCCGGTAGCTGCTCATGATCCACCGTTACCCTGGGGACCGCGCCGCATGCCGCGCGGCGGGTACCGCACCGGGAGGCCGAGCTCATGCCCGCACCGCAGCCGCCGCCGGCCGGCCCGGCGCAGCGGATGTTCGCCGGCGACCTGGCCTCGCGCGGCCTCGGGATGGAACTGGTCGAGGCGGGCGGCGGCCGCGCGGTCGTGCGGATGACGATCACCGAGATCATGGTGAACGGGCACGCGATCGCGCACGGCGGGTACGTGTTCCTGCTCGCCGACACCGCATTCGCGTGCGCCTGCAACTCGCGCGGCCCGGTCACCGTCGCCGCCGGGGCCGACATCACGTTCGTGGCCCCGGCCCGGGCCGGCGACGAGCTGACCGCGGTCGCGGCTGAGCGGGTGCGCTACGGCCGCAGCGGCGTCTACGACGTGACCGTGCGCCGCGGCGAGGACATCATCGCCGAGTTCCGGGGCCGTAGCAGGGAAACCGGTGCTGCCCCGGGACCGGCCGGCGCTATTCGACCGTGACGGACTTGGCCAGGTTGCGGGGCTTGTCGATGTCGAGGCCGAGCGCCAGGGCGGCGTGGTAGGCCAGCAGCTGCAGCGGGATGGTCAGCAGGATCGGGTCCAGCTCCCGCTCGTTCTTCGGCACGTCGATGCGCGGCAGGCCGGGCAGCTCGCCGAGGCCGACCGTCGCGTGGGTGATCGCCACCAGCGGCCCGCGGCGCGCGGCGACCTGCTGCACCGCGCCGGTGTTGCGGTCGGCCAGCTCGTCGTCGGGCACGATCGCGACCGTCGGCATGCTGTCGTCGATCAGCGCGAGCGGGCCGTGCTTGAGCTCGCTGGCCTCGTAGGCCTCGGCGTGCCGGTAGGAGACCTCCTTGAACTTCTGGGCGCCCTCGCGGGCGACCGGGTAGCCGCGGACCCGGCCGATGAAGAACAGGCTCTGCGCGCCGGCCAGCCCCTTGGCCACCTCGGCGATGTGCGGCTCGTCGTCGATGATCTGCTGGACCTGGCCGGGCAGCGCCCGCAGCCCGGCGATGATCCGCTGCCCGTCGGCGATGGACAGGTCGCGGACCCGGCCGAGCGCGAGCGCAAGCATCGCGAATCCGATGGTCATGTGGGTCAGGGCTTTGGTCGAGGCCACCGCGACCTCCGGGCCGGCGTGCAGGTATATGCCGCCGTCGCTGTCCCGGGCGATGGTCGAGCCGACCACGTTGACCAGCCCGATGACCTCGCCGCCCTTGCGCTTGACCTCGCGCACGGCGAACGCGGTGTCGGCGGTCTCGCCGGACTGGCTGACCGCCACGTACAGGGTGTCCGGGTCGATGATCGGGTTGCGGTAGCGGAACTCCGAGGCCGGCTCGGCGTCGGCCGGGACCCGGGCCAGCTCCTCGATCAGCAGCGCCCCGGCCAGCCCGGCGTAGTACGCCGAGCCGCAGCCGAGGATCTTCACCCGGCGGAAGCTGCGCAGCTCGCGCGGCCCGAGGTTCAGCCCGTCCAGCCGGGCGGTGCCGAACCGCTCGTCCAGGCGGCCGCGCAGCATCCGCTCGATCGAGACCGGCTGCTCGCCGATCTCCTTGCGCATGTAGTGCTGGTGCCCGGTCAGGTCGACGTCGGCCAGCTCGGCGATGTCGATGCTGGTCGGCGACTTGGCCGTGTTCTCCTGCTCGGCGCTGAAGGTGCGGAAACCGGACGCGGTGACGCTGACCAGCTCGCCGTCGTCCAGGTGCACCACCGAGGTGGTGTGGCGGACCAGCGCGGACAGGTCGCTGGCGATGAACATCTCCTTGTCGCCGACGCCGACGATCAGCGGCGAGCCGTGGCGCGCGGCGACGATCCGGTCCGGCTGGCGCTCGTCCAGCACCGCGAGCGCGTAGGTGCCGGTCACCGCGGACAGCGCGTCCAGCACCGCGCCCTCCAGCGTCGGCGCCGCGGACCTGGCGATCAGGTGCGCGATCACCTCGGTGTCGGTGTCGGAGCGCAGCTGCGCGCCGCGCTCGGCCAGCCGCTCCCGCAGCGAGGCGGCGTTGTCGATGATGCCGTTGTGCACCACCGCGATCCGGCCGTCCGGGCTGGACTGCGGGTGGGCGTTCTGCTCGCTGGCGGGACCGTGAGTGGCCCACCGGGTATGCCCGATCCCGGCCTTGCCCGCGAGGCGCTTGGGCAGCACGGCCTCCAGGTCGCGGACCCGGCCCACGGTGCGGAATACCTGGGTGCCGCCCGCCGTCACCACCGCGACGCCCGCTGAGTCATAGCCCCGGTACTCCAGCCGGGACAGGCCCTCGATCAGGATCGGGACGGCCTTCTGGCTGCCGATGTAGCCGACGATTCCGCACATGGTGACTGGCTCCTGTTTCCTCAGCCGTAGACAATGCGCCGCAACTGGCGCTCGGACAGCGGGGGGGCCGCCACCAGCCGGTCGGCCAGCTCGGCGGCGATGATCGCGAAGATCTCCGGGTTGCGCTGCCGGCGGCGCTGGCACTGCGCATGCCGGCGGCGCACGTACTGCTCCACCGGCTCGCGGTACCAGGCCAGCACGTCGGACACGACGCGGGCCGCCTCGGCCGGGGTCAGCCCGGTGGACGCGGCCAGCCGGTCGATCAGCTCGCGATCAGGCACCGGGCCATAGTGGCCCGCGAAGCGGGTTACTGCCAAGTTCTTGCCCGGATCCGGGCAAGAACTTGCAGTTAAGCCACCAGAATGTTCTATTTGGGCGGTACGATCCCGCGGCTGAGGGTGCATTCGCCGGCCTGGCCGGATGCGCCCGGCCCGGTGCGGCCCGGTGCGGACCGGCGCGGACCGGCCGGGGGCGCAGGCCGCCCGGGCCCGCGCCGCCCGCATCAGGGCGGGCCCGCTGCGGCCAGGGCCGTTATTCCCTTAATGCACGAAAGCACAGGCTTCTTTCGCCGCAAGAAGCTCGCCCCCGGCGAGTCTTTCCGCCCGGGTGGCGCGTTACTGGCACAATGCCGGTGAACCGGGCCTGCGATTACGCAACGGCGCTCGACCCGCTAAAGCATGACGTGTATGGCCCGGCCGCGAACCTCCCGCCCGGCGCTGCATATCCGGCCGGGCCGCCAGCTTCGAGGGGGCAATGAAAGCTCGCCTTGCCGTGCCCGTGGCCGCCTTGCTGGCAGTAGTGCTGTGCGCGGTTTTCCTGCCGTTCATGAAAGCCGCCGTAGATGGCGGCCTGAAAGCACGGGCGCAGGCCGCACTGGCCGGGCGCGGGCTCGGCGCGGTCCGGGCCGGCAGCGACTGGGCCACCCTGACGCTGACCGGGCCCCGGTCGGCCCGGGCCGCGGCGGTGGCCGCGGTCAGCCGGATGCCGGACGCGGGAGCGGTCCAGGCGATCCGCTACGACGCGACCGGGCAGCCGGGCCGCCGGACTGCGGTCGCGGGCGCCGGCCGGCCCGCGGCGGGTCCGCGCGGCGGCCGGGCTGCCCCGGCTCGCCTGACCGCCGCGCTGCGGGCCAGGATCCGCGGTGCGCTCGGGCGGCCGGGCGTGGTCTTCGCCTCCGGCTCGGCCGCGCTGGCGGGGCGCTCGGCCCGGGCGCTGCGCCGGGTCGCCGCGGTACTCAGGCGGGATCCCCGGGCCCGGATCCGGATCGACGGGTTCACCGACAGCCAGGGAAGCGCGGCCGGGAACGCGGCGCTCAGCCGGGCCCGGGCCCGGTCCGCGCGGGCCTACCTGACGGCCCGCGGCATCGCCGCGGGCCGGCTGACGACCGAGGGCTTCGGCGCGAGCCGCCCGGCAGCCAGCAACGCCACGGCGGCCGGGCGGCAGGCCAACCGGCGCATTGAGTTCTCGGTTCGAGGGGGCTGACGGTCATGGGGTACTTCCTGCAGCAGACCTGGCCGTGGCTGCTGCTGGCCATCGCGGCGGCGGTGCTCATCACCTGGCTGGTCTTCCGCCCGGGCCGGCGCGGCCCGGCGGCCGCGGCGGCCCGGGCGCAGCTGGCCGAGCTGACCCGGCTCCGGGACGGCGCGCAGGCCGCCGGGCAGCGGGTACGCGAGCTGCAGGCCGGGCAGGACAGCGCCCGCCGGGAGCTGGCCGGGCTGCAGGCCGGGCACCGGCAAAATCGGCAGGAACTCGCCGCGCTGCGGGAAGGCCGGCAGCAGGCCCAGCGCGAGCTGCAGCAGACACAGCGCGAGCTCCGGCAGGCCCGGCGGGAGCTGGCCGCCACCGCGGGCGAGCGGGACAGCCTGCGGCTGGAACGCGAGCGGCTGCGCACCGAGCGCGACAGCCGGGTGCAGGAGCTGGCCGCGTTGCGCAACGAGCACGGCACCTGCCGCCAGCGGCTCAGCGACATGCGCAGCGAGGCGGACCGGCTGCGGGCCGACTCGGCTCAGCTGGCCGGGTTCCGGGTCCGGATCTTCGGGCTGGAGAACCAGGTCACCAGCCTGAGCCGGCGGCTGATCGGGCAAGAGGACGACCGCCGGTCGCTGGCGGCGGCCCGGGCCCGCGGTGATTGCGCGGGTGCTGGCGAGCCTGAAGACGCTGCTGGCGCCGGAGAGACGGGACCGGCCCGGCGGGCCGGGGAAATGCCCGCCGCGTACGCGGCCAGGCATTGACATCCGACACGCCGCGTGAGGTCCTTGACTTACGGAACCGAATTCTGTAGCACCAGTTGACATTCGACAAAGAGACGCCGAAGGATGGGCTTTCACGGCAGACTGGCATGCGCAGGCCCGCGTGATCTTCGCAGCCGCGTGCGCGCCCATGCGCTGGAAACGGCCGATCCGGCCGTTCCGCGGAGTACGCCACGGAACGGCCGGCCTGTCCTGTGTTTCTTTCGCGCGAAGATCAGGAATAATAGGCAAGGTAATCGGCGGCCGCGGTCGTCGCCTGCGCTGTTCTGCAGCACCGAAGAATTGCCGCGCTGAACTGGGCACAGGCGGGAGGCGAGAGTAATGCTCCAGAAGATAGTCGGTTGGATCATCGTGGTCTTGATCGTGGTCTGGATCATCACCAACCCGAGTAGTGCCGGCGACACTGTGCACGGCTGGATCACCGGCATTATCGACTTCTTCAGGCACCTGGCCTGACCGGCCCGGCAAGCGCGGCGCCCGGGGGAGCGCGGAGGAGGCGGCAGCTTTCGCCGGGAGCATAATCGACAACCGTAGGTTGACGATCTGAGCTGCGACAACCTACGGTTGTCGCATGACTAGTCCGGTGCCGATGACCGGCCGCATCCGGCTGGACGACCTGATCGACGCTATTACCGGAGTGCACGCCGATCCGCTCGACCAGCTCACCGACGCCATGCTGGCCGCCGCCCACCTCGGCGACCTGGCTGACCACCTGATCGGCCATTTCGTCGACCAGGCCCGCCGGTCAGGGGCGTCCTGGACCGACATCGGCCGTTCGATGGGAGTGACCAAGCAGGCCGCGCGCAAGCGCTTCGTGCCCAAGGACGGGCCGGCCCGGACGCTGACGAGGGCTTCACCCGGTTCACCCTGCGGGCCCGCAACGCGGTGACCGCGGCCCAGAACGAGGCCCGCGCGGCCGGGCACGGCCACATCAGCCCGGCCCACCTGGCTCTGGGCCTGCTCGGCCAGTCCGGCAGCCTGGCCGAGCAGGCGATCACCGCGCAGGGACCCTCGGTGGAGGCGGTGCGCCAGGCGGTCACGCGGCAGCTGCCGCCGCGGGGGGAGGGCGAGACCCCTGCCCTCATCCCGTTCGACCCGCAGGCCAAGAAGGCCCTGGAGCTCACGTTCCGGGAGGCGCTGCGGCTCGGCCACAACTACGTCGGCACCGAGCACCTGCTGCTCGCGCTGCTCGAACTCGAAGACGGCAACGGCCCGCTCACCGGCGCCGGGCTGGACAAGGCCGGATGCGAGCAGTGGATATCCGCCACGCTCAGCATCCTCAGCGCCCCCGGCCCGCCGGGCTAGCCCGGCGGGCCGGCTGGGGCGACCGTCAGGCCCGGTCGTGACTACCGGCGGCGGGCTATGTCCTCCGCGCTGCCGCGGGGCATCCCGCGCCCGGATTCCGCGTACTGGCGCAGGCTGCCGAGGAAGTGGTTCCAGCCGCTGGTGCACTGATCGATGCAGTCCAGTTCCGCGTTCAGGCCGTAGTGGCGGAACCGGAGCTCGGACGCGCCGTCGCCGGCCGGGGTGATGGTGAAGGACGGGCGGGTCCCGACCCAGTCGGGCAGGAAGCCGCAGCTGGTGACGGCCCACCGGACCGCGTGCGGCCGGGTGGCCTCCTCGACGTGCATCACCAGCGGCTCGGGCGGGTCGAAGCAGAAGGTGAGCTCGCCGCCCGTGTCACCGGACCCCGTGACGCCAGTCCACCAGGCGGACAGGCCCGAGACGCTGGTGAGCGCGTCGAACAGCACTTCGGGGCGGGCCTGCACGAGGATCGTCTTGCGGTAGTCCGTGCTCGCTTCCCTCGTCTCACCAGGCGCGGCGGCGGGCTGTGCGGTGCCGGTACTCATGGTGGCGGTTCCTTCCTGATATCTGCTCATTCGGCCAGGCGCCGGGCCTCGATCGACTCGGCGATGGCCTTGATGCGGCGCAGCCGCGCATCCCACGCCGCGCCCACCGAGGCCAGCTGCCCGGCGGCGCGGGCGAACTGGGCCTCGTTGACGACGTAGCGCACCTCGCGGCCATCCTTGCGGGGCACGACCAGCTCGGCGCGCGCCAGCACGCCGAGGTGCTTGGCGACCGCCTGGCGGGTCACCGGCATGCGGCTGCTCAGGCTGGTCGCCGTGCCGGAGCCGCCGGCCAGCAGCAGGTCCAGCAGGCGGCGCCTGCTCGGGTCGCCGACAGCGGCCCACAGCTCGTCGTCGACCAGCCCGCCGCCGGTGGGCGGGGTCACGTGCGCACCAGGCCGGCCGCGTACGCCGCGAGGCCCGGCAGATGCTCGTCCCAGCCGGCGCTGTGGTCGCGGTAGTAGGCCTCGAGCTGCGCGGCCTCCCAGCCGACCTCGCGGAAGCCGGCCTCGGTCAGCCGCAGCAGCGTCCCGCCGCCGTCCGGCGTCAGCTCGAACGTCACCAGGAACGAGTTCTGCGGCGTCGCCGGCTGGTCCCCGGGGTGCACCCAGCGGAACGCGAACCGCCGCGGGGCGTCTGCCTCGACCACGGAGACCGGCACGGTGAGCCGCCCGCTTCCGCCCCGCCGCGGCCGGGTCATCCGCCCGCGGCCGCCCGCCGCGGCCGGGACCGAGGAGTCGAAGCCCCACCAGTTCGCGATGTGCTCAGGCCTGGTGATGACCTCGTAGACCACCTCGGGGGAGGCATCGATGCGGATCTCGCGCTCGATAGTGCCGAGCTCCATGGGCTGCCCCTCTCATCCGCTCACTAGCAACCAGTGGTTGCACTTTAGCGCAGCCCGAGGGTGATCCGCAACCATAGGTTGCATATTGGGCCCGCCGGGCCCGGGAAACGGGGGAGCGGGCGCCAGCCGGGCGCCGGCCTGATCTCCGGCGGAGTTTCCCGCGGGCCGATGTCGAGAACCCGGGTCCGGCGCCGTCCCCGGTGCGAACGCGGTCACAATGGTCGCGCAACGCCGAAGGAGAAAACTCATGGCCAAGTACCTGCTGCTCAAGCACTACCGCGGCGGACCGGCTCCGGTCGTCGACTGCGGAACGATGGACCAGTGGACGCCAGCGGAGATCGATGCCCACATGCAGTACATGAGGGACTTCGCGACCCGGCTGGAGGGCACGGGGGAGTACGTGGACGGCCAGGCGGTGTCGCCGGAGGGCACGTTCGTGCGCTACGACGGCGAGGGCCGGCCGCCGGTCACCGACGGCCCGTTCGCCGAGACCAAGGACCTGATCGCCGGATGGATGGTCATCGACGTGGAGTCCTACCAGCGGGCCGTCGAGCTGGCGGGCGAGCTCTCGGCCGCGCCCGGCCCGGCCGGCAAGCCGATCTACGAGTGGCTCGAGCTCCGGCCGTTCCTGACCGATGCGCCCCCCGTCGCGGAGTGAACGAAACGCTGCTGCGGGAGCTGATTCCCGCGGTGACCGGGGTCCTCGTCCGCCGCGGAGCCGACTTCGCGACGGCCGAGGACGCCGTGCAGGAGGCGCTCATCCGGGCGCTGGCGACCTGGCCGCAGGACCCGCCGGCGGATCCGAAGGGGTGGCTGATCACGGTCGCCTGGCGGAAATTCCTGGACACGACCCGGGCCGAGAGTGCCCGGCAGGCCCGCGAGGCCCGGGCCGAGGCCGAGCCGCCGCCGGGCCCGGCCCGGGACACGGACGACACCCTGCAGCTTTACTTCCTGTGCGCGCACCCGTCGCTCACCCCGGCCTCCGCGGTCGCGCTCACGCTGCGGGCGGTGGGCGGCCTGACCACGCGGCAGATCGCGGCGGCCTACCTGGTGCCCGAGGCGACCATGGCCCAGCGCATCAGCCGGGCCAAGCGCACCGTCTCGGGCGTGCGCCTCGGCGAGCCCGGTGACCTGGCCACCGTCTTGCGGGTGCTCTACCTGGTCTTCAACGAGGGCTACAGCGGCGAGGTCGACCTCGCCGAAGAGGCGATCCGGCTGGCCCGGCAGGTGACGTCGCTCACCGACGACGAGGAGGCGTCCGGGCTGCTCGCGCTGATGCTGCTGCATCACGCGCGCCGCACCGCGCGCACGACGCCCGGCGGCGCGCTCGTCCCGCTGGCCGAGCAGGACCGGTCCCGGTGGGACACCGCGCTGATCGGCGAGGGAGTGGCGGTCCTGCAGGCGGCGCTGGCCCGCGACCGGCTCGGCGAGTACCAGGCGCAGGCCGCGATCGCCGCCCTGCACGCCGACGCGCGGACTGCGGCGAGAGACTGACTGGGTGCAGATCGTGGAGTGGTACGACGAGCTCGAGCGACTCACCGACAGCCCCGTCGTCCGCCTGAACCGCGCCGTCGCGGTCGGGGAGGCGGACGGGGCGCAGGCCGGCCTGGCCGCCCTGGCGCAGGTGGATCCGGCGGTGCCGCGGCACACGGCGGTGGAGGCCTACCTGCGGGAGCGGGCCGGCGACCTTGCGCTCGCGGCCCGGCTGTACGGCGAGGCGGCCCGCGCGGCCGGCAACATCGCCGAGCGCGATCACCTCACCCGGCAGGCCGCGCGCCTGCACGTGGCGCTGCGCGGCTCGCGCCGGTGCGGCGGGCCCGGCCGCTGAGCGGGATCCAGGTCCGGCAGCCGCGGTGCGGCGGGTCACCGCCGCGGACGACGACCGCATGCCCTGATTCCTCAACTTAACATAATGCACATTATCGGCGCTCTACCGACGGGGCTGAGACCGGGCTCCGCCCGGCGCGGCTCAGCAGTCGAACACCGACCAGCAGATGTCGTTGCGCAGCCGCTGGTCGTCCAGCACGAGCTCGCGGATCGCCGCCGGGAGCTGGTCGCGCTGCCACCGGCACTCGAGCCGCCCGGCGGCCCCGGCCTGGCCCTCCGGCGCGGCGGCGCGCGCGGCCTTGATCGCGTAGGCGGCCGCGCCGAGCTCGTGCGCCGCGACGTGCGCGACGGCCCCGGTCTGGCCGGCCGCGTACGCGGCATGCCGCGGCGCTCCGCGCAGTTCTCTGGCCGCGCCCATGGCATGGCCGCCCGCCGCCCGGGCCTGGGTCATCGTGACCTCGCCGCGCACCCAGGCGCGAGCCTGCCCGATGGCCCGGCGCGGGCGCGGGTCCCCGGGCCGGGCTGACTCGAACAAGCCCAGGACGTGCTCCGCGCACGATGCCGCCCACAGAGCGAGCAGCCGGTGATCCGCATCGGAAAGGGTCCCGCCCCGGCGGATCGTCACGAAGCGCGGATCCCGGATCTTCGGAAGGATCATGGACGGCACCCGTCTCCGCACGCGGGCAATACCCGCAGCGTCGGCAACGTCCGCACCCGCGTGCTGGTCTCGTTTTACCACGCGAGCCGGGCGGTTACGGCTGCGAAGCTGAGACTCAGGGACGATCGGCCGGCGCCGGGGCCGTCACAGCCGGCCAGAGTCCACGCCATCATCGCGGGGCCGGGCCCGGCTGACTGAGGCCGGCGACGAGCACGCCGACCATGCGGCGCGCCCCGGCGCGCGACTCGCCGCTCGCTCCGGCGCCCGCGCACAGGTTGCCGACGGCGTGCAGCAGCGTCAGCGCGTCCACGTCCGCGCGGATCTCGCCGGCGGCCACGGCGGCATCGAGCAGCTGACCGCAGGCCGGCACCAGGCGGTCGAGAAAGTAGGCGTGCAGCGCCTCGAACCGGGCGTTGTCAGAGCGCAGCACCGCGGCCAGCCCGTGCTTGGTGACCAGGAAGTCGGTGAACAGGCCGATCCACTGCGCCAGCGCGGCGCGCGGCGCGGCGCTGGCGGCCAGCAGGTCCGGGCCGGCCCGCGCGCAGGCCTCGACCTGGTGCCGGTAGACGGCGATGATGAGATCCGCCCGGGTCGGGAAATGCCGGTAGATCGTGCCTATCCCGACCCCGGCCCTGGCCGCGATCTCGCGCACCGGCGCCTGCACGCCGCTGGTGACGAACACGGCGGCGGCCGCAGCCAGCAGGGCCTGCTCGTTGCGCCGGGCGTCGGCCCGCCTGCGCGGCGCCGCCGGCCCGGGCTGGCCGTCCTGACCGGCGGTCTCGGACGTCATCCCGCTCCCCTGGTCGCCAGCATTGCGAAACGGAACCATGCTCCGTATAGTGAGCGGAGCAGCGTTCCGGTTGTCATCATGCCATGGCGGCGACGCAGGGAGGACCGGCAGCCACATGCCGAGCACGACAGCGCCGAGCTTCGGGATCGCGACGGCCCCGCAGCAGGTCAGCTACGCCGACATCGTCCGGGTCTGGACCGAGGCGGACGCGGTGCCGCAGATCGGGCACGCCTTCGTGTTCGACCACCTGATGCCGATCGCCGGCGACCCGGGCGGCCCGGTCTTCGAGGGCTGGACGCTGCTGTCGGCCCTGGCCGCGCAGACCAGCAGGCTGCGCCTCGGGGTGCTGGTGACCAGCAACCGCTTCCGGCCGCCCGCGATGCTCGCCAAGATCGCCGCGACCGTGGACGTCGTGTCCGGCGGGCGGCTGGACTTCGGCATCGGGGTGGGCTCCCGGCCGGACCACCCGCTGGCCCGGCGCGAGTACGCGGCGAACGGGCTGCCGTTCCGTGACACGGCCGCCGCGACCGGGAGCCTCGCCGAGGCCTGCACGGTCATCCGGCGCTTGTGGACCGAGGCCGAGCCGTTCGACTTCGACGGCAGCTACCTGCACCTGACCGGGGCGTTCTGCAACCCCAAGCCCGTCCAGCGGCCGCACCCGCCGGTCGTCATCGGCGGCCGCTCGGCCGCGACGCTGCGCGTGGTCGCCGGGCAGGCCGACGTGTGGAACATTCCCGGCGGTGACATCGGCGACGTGACCAGCCGCAGCGCGCTGCTGGACCGCTACTGCGCCGAGATCGGCCGGGACCCGGCCGCGATCACCCGGTCGGTCCACCTGCCGGTCTCCTACGACCAGCCCGCCGTGACCAGGGCCGCCGCCGCGGCGGCCATCGACGCCGGGTTCAGCCACCTGGTGCTGGGACTGCCCAGCCCCTGGCCCGGGAACGTCGCGCACTGGGTCGCCAGCGAGATCATCGGCAAGGTCTCCTGACCCCGGCGCGCCAGGCCGGGCCGGCGGCCGGTCAGTCCTGCTGCCGGAACCAGGCCAGGATGTCGGCCCCGGCGCCGAGCAGCGGCGGCAAGGCGCCGTAGCCGTGATAGGCGCAGAAGGTGTTGGCCCACGGGTCGTCGGTGTAGTTGGTGGTGAGCGTCCACTGGCCGGAGCCCTTGAGCAGCCGCCCGGCCGATAGCTGGTAGGCGCTCATCCCGGCGCCGATCGACTGCAGGTAGCGCAGGAACGCCGGGACCGTGCGCGGCGCGTCCGGCCAGCAGTACGCACGGACCGGGTGGCCGGGGGCCGCGTTCCCCGCGTCGATGTTGGTCCACTCCCCCGCGACCACCGGCGCCACCGCGGGACCGCCCGCAGACCCCGTCAGGTACCCGAACTCCGGGCCCCAGGTCGCCGGGTTCGCCTGCGCGGCGGAGGCGACGAAGGGATGGTGGACCGAGTACACCACCGGCCCCAGGTTCGCGCTGATCAGGCAGGCCGGGCTGGTCCCGCAGCCGCCGGTCAGCCCGGCCAGCGTGCTGGCCGCCCCCGGGCCCTCCACCCACAGCAGGTTCCGCGCCCCGTCGCTGGCCCGCAGATGGGAGGCAACCGCCTCCATGCCCAGGTAGTCCGGCTGGCGCGGGCCGCAGGGACCGGGGCCGCCGTTGCGCCACAGCGACAGGTCGTAGGGGCCGTGCTGGCTGGTGCAGTCGTCGGCGCGGGGCTCGTTGAAGATGTCGAGGATGACGTCGGGATCCTGGGCGTAGCTCAGGTGCCTGCCCCAGGTCTCCCGGTGGCGGGCGACGCAGTCCCAGAACACGAGCGTCGCCCCGGTGGGGTCCTTCTCCTCGCGGGCCAGCGGGTCGGACTCGGTCTGGTCGTTGATGACCACGGCCAGCCCCGCGGCCTCGGCCGCCCGCACCTCGGGGTCCAGCGCCCTGGCCAGGAAGGCCAGGGCGGCCGGGCTGGCGCACGAGCCGTTCTGCGGGGTGGTGTTCTGGGTGACGTCGTGCTGGCTGACCTGCAGCCGCACCGTGTTGCCGCACCACTGCCGGGCCGTGGCGCTGATCTTGGGGATGTCCTTGCCGCGGACCACGCCGGTCACGAAGGACGCCTGGCCGGCCGCGAAAGTGGGCTGTGACAGCCCGGGCACGGTGGTCCCGTACGACACGAACGGCGTCCCGCCGGCGCTCAGGACGGCCCGGTTGCCGGCGGCGATCCGGAACGGGCCCTGCGGCCGCGCGACAGGATGCGAGCAGCCGGCCGCCGCATCCGCCGCCGTCCTGGCCGTCGCCGCGGCGGCCGGCGACGGGACGGCGGCCGCGGCGACGGCCAGCAGCGCTGCTCCGCGCAGCCACGCGCCGGCCCGGGCGAGCCGCCCCGGCGCGCGGGCCGCTCCCCCGCGTCCCGCCCCGCGCGACGGTCCCGTCTCAGGCGGCATCCGCGGCCCCTCCTGCTGAGCTGAGCGGCCCCCGGGCAGCCCGCCGCCCGCGGCCCTCAGTAGTTACATTTCGCAGTCAGCAAGAAGCATAGTGTTAACAGACAGCCTGAGCAGGCGAAACTCCCCCGGCCGGGTCAGGCGCCGGCGTAAGCGGCGAGGTGCTCCCCGGTCAGCGTGGCACCCGCGGCGGCCAGCTCAGCGGGAGTGCCCTCGAAGACGACCCGCCCGCCGTCGTGGCCGGCGCCGGGGCCGAGGTCGATGATCCAGTCGGCGTGCGCCATGACCGCCAGGTGGTGCTCGATGACGATCACCGACTTGCCGGCGTCGACGAGCCGGTCGAGCAGGCCGAGCAGCTGGTCCACGTCGGCCAGGTGCAGGCCGGCCGTGACCTCGTCGAGGACGTAGACGCCGCCCTTGTCGGCCAGGTAGCTGGCCAGCTTGAGCCGCTGCCGCTCGCCGCCGGACACGGTGGTGAGCGGCTGGCCGAGGGTGAGGTAGCCGAGCCCGACGTCGGCGAGCCGGGCCAGGATGGCGTGCGCGGCCGGGGTGGCCGCCCCGCCGCTGCCGAAGAATTCCCCCGCCTCGGTCACCGGCATCGCGAGCACCTCGCTGATGTCGCGGCCGCCGAGGCGGTATTCCAGCACCGACGCCTGGTAGCGCTTCCCCTCGCACTCCTCGCAGGTGGTGGCGACCCCGGCCATCATCGCCAGGTCGGTGTAGATGACGCCGGCCCCGTTGCAGGCCGGGCAGGCGCCCTCGGAGTTGGCACTGAACAGCGCCGGCTTGACCCCGTTGGCCTTGGCGAACGCCTTGCGGATGGGTTCGAGCAGCCCGGTGTAGGTCGCCGGGTTGCTGCGCCGCGAGCCGCGTATCGGCGCCTGGTCGACGGTCACCACCCCGTCCCGGCCGGACACCGAGCCGTGGATCAGCGAGCTCTTGCCCGAGCCCGCCACCCCGGTGACGGCCACCAGCACGCCGAGCGGGATGTCGACGTCGACGTCCTGCAGGTTGTGGGTGCGGGCGCCGCGCACCTCCAGGACCCCTGACCGCTCCCGCACCGACGGCTTCAGCCGGGCGCGGTCGCCCAGGTGCCGCCCGGTGACGGTGCCGCTGGCCCGCAGCCCCTCGACCGTGCCCTCGAAGCAGACCGTGCCGCCCGCCGGGCCGGCCCCGGGGCCGAGGTCGACGGCGTGGTCGCCGATCGCGATCGTCTCCGGCTTGTGCTCCACCACCAGCACGGTGTTGCCCTTGTCCCGCAGCCGCAGCAGCAGCCCGTTCATCCGCTGGACGTCGTGCGGGTGCAGCCCGATCGTCGGCTCGTCGAAGACGTAGGTGACGTCGGTGAGCGCCGAGCCGAGCTGGCGGACCATCTTGACGCGCTGGGCCTCTCCTCCCGACAGCGTGGCCGACGGCCGGTCCAGCGACAGGTAGCCCAGCCCGATCTCCGCGAACGAGCCGAGCGAGTTCTCCAGCGCCGTGAGCAGCGGTGTCACCGACGGCTCATCCAGGCCGCGGACCCACTCGGCCAGGTCGCTGATCTGCATCGCGCAGGCGTCGGCGATGTTGATCTTGCCGATGCGGGAGGACCGGGCTCCCTCGCTGAGCCGGGTGCCGCCGCACTCGGGACACCTCGTGAAGGTGACCGCGCGGTCCACGAACTCCCGGATATGCGGCTGCATCGACTCGGGGTCCTTCGACAGCATGGACCGCTGGATCCGCAGGACCAGCCCCTCGTAGGTCTGGTTGATGCCCGCGATCTTCATCCGGACCGGCTCGTGGTAGAGGAAGTCGTCCAGTTCCTTCTTGGTGTAGGTGCGGACCGGCTTGCCCGGGTCGTAAAAACCCGACTCGATGTAGAGCCGGGAGTTCCAGCCGCCGCCGGTGTAGCCGGGGACGGTGATCGCGCCTTCCCGCAGCGACTTGCTGTCGTCGTACAGCTGGGCCAGGTCCATATCGGAGACCGTGCCCCGGCCCTCGCAGCGCGGGCACATGCCGCCGGTGATGCGGAAGCTGCGCCGCTCCTTGACGGTCTTGCCGCCGCGCTCGAACGCGACCGCGCCCGCGCCGCTGACCGAGGCGACGTTGAAGGAGAACGCCTGGGGCGAGCCGATGTGCGGCTGGCCCAGCCGGCTGAACAGGATCCGCAGCATCGCGTTGGCGTCGGTGGCGGTGCCCACCGTGGAGCGCGGGTCGCTGCCCATCCGCTGCTGGTCGACGATGATCGCGGTGGTCAGCCCCTCCAGCACGTCGACCTCGGGCCGGGCCAGCGTCGGCATGAAGCCCTGCACGAAGGCGCTGTAGGTCTCGTTGATCAGCCGCTGTGACTCGGCGGCGATCGTGTCGAACACCAGTGAGCTCTTGCCCGACCCGGACACGCCGGTGAACACGGTCAGCCGGCGCTTGGGGATCTCGACGCTGACGCCGGAGAGGTTGTTCTCGCGCGCGCCGAGCACGCGGATCACGTCATGATGGCTGGCGGCGGCCGGCGCGGGCCGGCGCGGCGTGGTATCCATGCCGGTCACCCTAGTTGCCGCGTGACCAGGGGCGGCAACACATGATCCCGGACCGTAATAGGCAGGCGGGCCGGCGCTAGACCCAACCTCGCTCACCTGCCAGCACAGCGGATCAATAGCTCCCCGTTAGACTCGCCGGTCATGACCGATACTGCGGACATCGACGCCCACGGGCGTCCGGAGCCGCCGCTCGCGGCCGGCGAGGCCGGCACGCTGACCGGCTTCCTGGACTACCAGCGCGCGACGCTGGAATGGAAATGCCGCGGGCTGGACGCGGCCGGGCTGCAGGCCACCGTGGCCGCCTCGTCGATGACCCTGGGCGGGATGCTCAAGCACCTCGCCCTGGTCGAGGCGTCGTGGTTCAGCCAATGGCTGGCCGGCGGCACGATGGGCGACCCGTGGGACGCGATCGACTGGGACGCCGACCCGGACTGGGAGTGGCGCACCGCCGCCAGCGACCCGCCCGAGCAGCTGCTGGCGGTCTGGCACCAGGAGGTCGGCCGGTCCCGGGAGCTGACCGCCGCGGCGCTGGCCCGCGGCGGGCCGGATCAGCTCGCCGCGAAGAAGTTCCCCGACGGCCGCTCCCCCAGCCTGCGCTGGATCTTGTGCCACATGATCGAGGAATACGCGCGGCACAACGGCCACGCCGACCTGCTGCGCGAATGGGTGGACGGCGAGACCGGCGAATAGCACCGGGGCCTGGCGCGAGCCGGCCCGCCTGGCCAGCCCGGGGATCGGGGGGGCGCCGGATATCGGCAACAACCACCCCCGGGCCTGACCGGGCCGGGACAATTGCCGGATGCCGGGCACCGGACTGGCGCCGCGGATGCTGTTCGGGATCACCGACCGGCGGCTGCTGCTGTGGGCGGCCCGGCGGCCGCGCGGCTCGCGGTGGATGCCGGGCGCCCTGCTGGCGGCCATCCCGCTGGAGCTCATCCAGGCGGCCGGGCTGCGGCCTGGCGGCCGGCACCGGTCCATCCTGCAGCTCAGCCTGGCCGGCCGGGCCGGGCTGCCGGTCGCGGTCCCGGCGCGGGAGGCGGAGCGGCTGGCCGGGCTGCCCGGCCAGTGAGGCTGGCCGCGCCGGGGACACAATGGCGTCCCAATCCTGCCGAGTGCGTGCAAATTGCGAATGGCAAGTTGTACAGTAGTTACCGCTCAGCTACGGACAGTAGCCATTTCTCCGGATTGCGGGATGATCGGTGACGCACGTCAACAATTTCTCCTACGGGGTCCTGAACCCGGTCCTGGCCTACCTGGCCTCCTGCGCGGGATGCTTCCTCGGGCTGCGGTGCACCACCCGGGCCCGGGCGTCCAGCGGCAGGTCGCGGGCGAGCTGGCTGGTCCTGGCCGCCCTGGCCATCGCGACCACGGGCATCTGGGTCATGCACTTCATCGCCATGCTCGGGTTCACGATCAGCGGCCAGGCCATCCGCTACAGCGTGCCGGTGACCATCGGCTCGATGCTGATCGCCGTCCTCGTGGTGGGCATCGGCGTGTTCATCGTCGGTTTCAGCAAGGAGGGCATCAGGCCGCTGCTGCTCGGCGGCCTGATCATCGGCTGCGGCGTGGCCAGCATGCACTACCTGGGCATGGCCGCCGTGCGGATCCCGGATTCGCTCAGCTACAACCCGCTGCTGGTCGTCGCCTCGGTGGTGATCGCGGTGGTCGCCGGGATCGCGGCCCTGTGGGCGGCGCTGCGGCTGGACACCGTGGGCTCCACCCTGATCGCGTCGCTGATCATGGGCGTGGCGGTCAGCGGCATGCACTACACCGGCATGATCGCATTGCAGGTCCGGCCCTCCCCCGGCACCAGCGTGAGCGGCTGGGCCACCGCGAGCGCGATGGGCTTCCTGCTGCCGCTGATCGTCGGCCTGAGCACGATCGGGTTCATATTCTCCGCGGTGATCGCGCTGTCGCCGAGCGCCGCGGAGATGTGCGCGGAGGCCGAGCTGATGGAGAAGATCAGCAGCCGGGCGAACTTCGACCCGATGGCACTCCCCGCGCGCCGCCCCGGCGCGGCAGGCGCGGTGCCCGGCCGCACCGCACCCGGCCGCCCCCTCCCCGGCCTGGGCAGCCGCGGGCACGCCGGTAACGGCCACGCCGGGCCGGCCGGGCCGGTCCCGCAGCCGGGCAGCCTGTTCACCGGCCACCAGCACGACCGCCGGGCCGCCAGCCCGGATCCCGGGCCCGGTCCTGCGGGCAGCCCGGCCGCCGAGCCGCAGCGGCCCTGATCAGCGGCTGCGGCAGCGGCGAGTTCGCCGGCCGCCATGCATCAGAAACAGGCGGCGGGCTCGCTGGAACCGGGCCACCTGGCCGGCGGGATTGCGTCGCTAGGCGGCCCGGCCCGGCGAATCACGGCCGGACCGGGCCGGATGTGAGAGAGCAGGTCCTCAGGCGGCGCGCAGCGCCCGGATGAGCTGCTTCTTGTTCATGGCCGACCGGCCCTTGATGCCGGCCTTCTTGGCCCGGCGGCGCAGCTCCGGAACCTTCACGTTGTCGAGGGAGCTTACTGAGCCACCGCGCGCGCTGGCCTTCTTACCGGAGGCCTTGGCACTGCTATTGGCGACCCGCGTTGATTCCTTGACCGATACGCCCAGGTTCCGGAGCCGCTTGTAGAGTGCCTTGTTCTTGACGCCGGCCTTGGCCTTGCGGCCGGCCGCTGCCTTTTTCTGCGCCATATCTGCCTCCACTTCTACGGCGCTTCTCGCCGCGCCGCCCCGCTGCCCTCCGCTGGCGCGCCCAAACCCAGGCCAGCCTGAACGCCGGCGTCACCGGGACGAGGGCAGCGGATGGAAACGCGGTGCCTTCAGGCATCTCCGGGCGGTCAGGATGAGACCCGCACGCTGAGCCCGCTGGCGGGCGGCCGCCGGGCGAGGTTACGTCAGAGCCTGGTCAGCTTGGCGTACGGCGCGTTTATCCGGTAGATGGCCATGCCGAAGTCCACCAGCACCGTGTCCGCCTCGCTGGCGATAACGCGGCCGAGGCCGAACCGGTCGTGCGTGACTAGATCCAGGACCGCGAACTCCTTGACGGGCGCCGGCGGGGCCGGGGTCCTGTTGAAGGGACTTCCGGGCAGGGGGCGCCGGCTCATGGCGCAGGCCGGTTTCTCATTACGATCAGTATGCGCCTTTCCGGTATGCCGAGGAGGAGCTGCTCAGTACCCGAGCTCGGGCCGCAGCGGGCCCCCCGTGGCGCGCAGGACCTCAGCCAGCTGCCCGCAGCACGGCGCGCCCGGGCCTGTCCCGGGTGAAAAGCGATCGCGCCGCCGCCGAGGCCGGGATCGCAGCGCGACCTGCAGGCGGCAGGCCTGCGGGCTGGGCCCGGGCCTGCCGCCGCCTGTGCTACCTCAGACTGAGTGAACCTGCTCCGCCTGCAGACCCTTCGGGCCCTGCCGGGTGGTGTACTCCACCTTCTGGTTCTCGGCCAGGCTGCGGTAGCCGTCCATGTCAATCGCCGAATGGTGGACGAAGACGTCGGCGGTGCCGTCGTCGGGTGCGATAAAGCCGAAGCCCTTATCGGAGTTGAACCACTTCACGGTTCCTTGTGCCATGTGCTTGTCTCCTTCAAAGACGAGCCTTGATCCGCGCGGTCGCGCGGATCCGCTGCTGGTTGCCCGCCACTGAAAGAATTCACTGCCAGATGGCAAGACGCCCCACTGCCGAGAAAATGCGGCGTCTTCACGATCGCAAGCTTCCGACAACAACTAGCAAGTGTAGCGCCGTCCGGTGTCTGAGTATTCCGCGCCTGCCGGCTGCCCGGGCATTGCGCCGGGCCACGGCGGGCGCTGCGGGCTATCGGCGTGAGCTCCTGTGACGCCGGCGATCTTGCGGCTGGCCAGGCCGCCGAGTTCATGCTGTCGCCGCCGCCGGTCCCGGAGAATACGGAGAGATGGGGCTGCAGGCAGTAACGGTTAGTGATACCTTGCTCACGAATTACCCTCTCCCCTAGGTGAGCTGTCATGGCCCGGATCCGGTACTCGCCTCGTCAGGATTGCCCCTGCCGCGTGGTGTGCCATGGCCACCGCGTGACCGTGTATCTGCGCCCGGATCTCACCCTGCCGCAGCGCCGGGCGGCGCTGCTCGCAGCCGCAGGTCAGGGCGTGACCTCGGCGCAGATCCGGCGGGCGGCAGCCGCCGACCGCTGCGCTGCAGCGGGCCGTGCGTTAGGCCGGACCTGGCGCGCTTATCCGCTGACCTGCGTCCTGATCCTCGCACTGGTCGGCGTCGGCATCACCACCTACGTGGCCTACGTGACGGGCAGACTGCCGTTCGGAACGCGGCCTGCCAGCGCAGCCCCGGCGGCACGGACTGCGGCCATGACCACCCGCCCGCGCACCGGCGCGGGCGGCAGCCAGGCGGGCCGGCTGCGGGCCGCCTTCCGAAACCGCCCGGGCATCCCCGGCCGCACCCCGGCCCGGGGACAGCTGCGCGGCACCCCCGGACCAGGACCACGGCCCCGCGCCCGGTCTTCGCCGCAGCCAGCCGCCGGCGGTCCGCCCCGCCCGGCAGGATCACAGCCCGGCAGCCGCCCGCCGTCGCCCGCGCCGGCGCTGCCCGTTCCGGTCCCCACCCTGCCGGTGCCGCTTCCGAGCCCGACTCTGCCGGTGCCGCTTCCCAGCCCGACCCTGCCGGTGCCGCTTCCGAGCCCGACCCTGCCGGTGCCGCTGCCCAGCCCGACCCTGCCCTGATGACGGGCGCGGCGCGACCCGCTACAGAGCGCTGCCGGGCATGCGGGGGCGGTACGCCCCGGTGATGCGTGAGAGGCACCCGCCCGGGAGCCAGCCGGCCGCGCCCGGCGCCTAGCGGGCCGGGCCGGCTGTCTCCGCGCGGGCCCGGACGCCGGCCAGGGCGGCCCGGGCCCGCTCGCTGACCTCCGCGGCGTCCAGCCCGGTCAGCTCTCCCCCGCGCTTGAGCACCCGGCCGTCGGCGATCACCGTGTCCACGTTGGCCGGCTGCGCCGCGGTCACCAGCAGCTGGGCCGGGTCGGTCAGCACGCCGAGGTTGGGCGCCCCGGCGTCCACGATGATCACGTCGGCGCGCTTGCCGGGGGTCAGCGAGCCGGTCACGCCGCCCAGGCCGAGCGACCGCGCTCCCCCGATGGTGCCGAGCGCGAGCACCTCCCGGGCTGTCTGCGCGAACTCGTGCTCGGAGAGCGCGTTAGTGATCCCCTGGGTGATCTTCATGATCGCGAACATGTCGGCGTTCCCGGACAGCATCGTGGTGTCGACCGACAGGCCGGCCGGCAGCCCGGCCGCGGCCAGCTCGGCGGTCCTCGGCATCCCGTAGCCGATGAGCAGCTCGGTGTAAGGCGACACGCTCACCGGGCAGCCGGCCTGCGCGAGCAGGCCGATCTCGGCGCCGGTGGCCGCGTTGGCGTGCACGATCTGCAGGTCCGGGCCGATCAGCCCGTCCCGGCCGAGCGCGGCGATCTGCCCGGCGGCGGTGCGCGGGCCGCTGGCGTGCACGGTCACCGGCAGCCCGAGCTCCCGGGCGGCGGCGATCTCGGCCCGGTAGATCTCGGGCGGCACCGCGACGGACGGGTCGCTGCCGCCGGTGCCGCGCCAGGCCATCCCCAGCGACAGCAGGCCGCCGGCCCGGTAGGCGTCCCAGTCCGCGTGCAGCGCCGCCAGCCCGGCCAGGTCGGCGGGCTGGCGGCCGGGCTGCCCGGCGGCGTAGCCGAACGAGAACCGGCCGCGCAGCCCCGCCTGCGCCAGGGCCTGCAAGCCGGCCTGCGCGTGCGGCAGGCTGCGCACGTTGTGGCACCAGTCGTGCACCGTGGTGATGCCCGAGTAGATCGCCTCGGCGCAGGCCAGCAGCGTCCCGGCGTAGATGTCGCCGGGCCCGAACCAGCGCCCGAACCCGGCGCTGTTGCGGAAGTACCCGGCCCCGGCCCGGTGCCCGGACATGCCGCGCAGCAGCGTGTTCCACATGTGCCAGTGGGTGTCGACCAGGCCGGGCGCCACCATCATCCCGGCCGCGTCGATCACCCGGGCGCCGGGCGCGGCCAGGCCGGCCGCCACCGCCTCGATCGCGCCGCCGGGCCCGATGAGCACGTCGCCGTCGAGGTCACCGAGCCGCTCGTCCATGGTCAGCACGCGGCCGCCCCGGATGAGCAGGCCGGAGTCCGGGCGCGGCGGGAGGGTCACGGCGCGATCCTAACCGGCCAGGCCAGGCCACCCGGTATCCGCCACGATGGCCCGCAACGCGCGATATCCCCGGTCTGCGCTCCCGGCTCCGCTACGCTTCCGGCCGTGGGCCGACCGAAAAGGTACGCGGCCGCGGCCGCGGCCGCGCTGCTCGCCCCGCTCGCCGCCGCCTGCTCGGGCGGGCCCGGCGCCCGGCCCGTCGACCCCAGCCTGACCGCGGCGCTGGCGCGGGTGGCCGACACGCCCGGCAACCGCGGGCAGATCTGGTACGACGACACCGCGGCGCTGGTCCGGGTGACCGGGCGCAGCTGGAGCCGCCACGGCGCCTTCGCCGCGCTGCGCGGCCTCGGCGCGCCCGGCCTGGCCTCCGCGGCGCCGCAGATCAGCGCGGGGATCGACCTGATCGGCGACACCTACGCGATCAGCGCCGGCCGCCCGCCGGACGCGGTTGGGCTGCTCGCGGGCGGCCAGCGCCCGGCGAAGGTCACCCGTTACCTGGCGGCGCTGGGCTGGCGGCGCCACGGCCGCGGGCTGGCCGCGCCGCCGTTCGCCGCCGCCGTCAGGGGCAGCACGGCCGAGGCGCTCATCGCCCTGCCGCTGGCCCGGGTCGCCGCCGCGGGCACGGACCTGCGCTATGGCTACCGCGGCGCCAGCCTGCGGCAGATCGGGTCGCCCCGCGGCCGGACGCTGGCCGCCGATCCGCTGGTGGACGCCCTCGCGCGCGGCCTCGGCCCGGTCGCGGCGGCGTGGATCGGCAGCTACCCGGCCGGCCGGCCAGCGACACGGCCAGCGGAACGGCCAGCGGAACGGCCGGCAGCTCGGCGGCCGGCCCGGCCCCGGCGCTGGCCGCGGTGGGCGTCCGGGCACCGGCCGCGGGCAGATCGGTGCCGGTGGCGGTGGGCTGCACCGCCTGGCCGGACGCCGCGGCCGCGGCCGCCTACCGGCGCGCGCTGCAGCGGGCCCTGCTCGGCGGCGGCCTGAACCCGGTGACCCGCCAGCCGTTCCGCCGGCTGCTGCGCCACGCCGCGGTGCGCGCCGCGGGCGGCCGTCATCACCTGGTCTGCTGGCAGGCCCGCACGCCCGGCCAGGGGCTGCTGGTGTTCAGCATGGCCGGGCAGCACGATCTGCCCGGCCTGTCCTGACCGCCCGAGGCGGCCGGGGCGGCCCGCGCCGGTCAGTCCACTTCGGCCCGCGCCGGTCAGTCCACTTCGGCCAGCGCGCTGGCGAACTGGGCCTCGTACAACCGGGCGTAGGCGCCCCCGGCGGCCAGCAGCCCGGCGTGGGTGCCCTGCTCGACGATCTGGCCGGCCTCCATGACCAGGATCAGGTCGGCGTCGCGGATCGTGGACAGCCGGTGCGCGATCACGAAGCTGGTGCGGCCCCGGCGCAGCGAGTTCATGGCCCGCTGGATCAGCGCCTCGGTCCTGGTGTCGACCGAGCTGGTCGCCTCGTCCAGGATGAGGATCGCGGGCCGGGCCAGGAACGCGCGGGCGATCGTGATCAGCTGCTTCTCGCCCATGCTGATGTTCGAGCCCTCTTCGTCGATCATCGTGTCGTAGCCGTCGGGCAGCATCCGCACGAACCGGTCGACGTAGGTGGCCGTGGCCGCGCCGGTGATCTGCTCGCGGGTGGGGGTGCCGCGGGCGCCGTAGGCGATGTTGTCGGCGATCGTGCCGCCGAACAGCCACGCGTCCTGCAGCACCATCCCGGTCAGGCCGCGCAGCTCGTCCCGGGACATGGCCGCGATGTCGGTGCCGTCCACGGTGATCATTCCGCCGTCCAGCTCGTAGAACCGCATCAGCAAGTTCACCAGCGTGGTCTTGCCCGCGCCGGTCGGCCCGACGATGGCCACGGTCTGGCCCGGGTCGACGGCCAGCGACAGGTCCTCGATCAGCGGCACCTCCGGCGCGTAGCGGAACGAGACATTCCGGAACTCCACCCGGCCGCGCGGCTGCTCCAGCCGGGCCGGGGCAACCGGGTCCGGGGACTGCTCGTCGGCGTCCAGCAGCGCGAACACCCGCTCGGCCGAGGCCACCCCGGACTGCAGCAGGTTGGCCATCGAGGCGACCTGGGTCAGCGGCTGGCTGAACTGGCGGGAGTACTGGATGAACGCCTGCACCGAGCCGATCGACAGGTGCCCGGTGGCCACCTGCAGCGCGCCGACCACCGCGACCAGCACGTAGTTGAGGTTGCCGATGAACATCATCGCGGGCTGGATGGTGCCGGAGATGAACTGGGCCCGGAAGCTGGAGCCGAACAGCTTGTCGTTGTGCTCGTCGAAGGTCTGCTGGGCCTGCTCGCGCTGGCCGAACACGGTGACCAGCGAGTGCCCGGTATACATCTCCTCGATGTGCCCGTTGAGCCGCCCGGTGGTGGCCCACTGCCGGACGAACTGCGGCTGCGCCCGCTTGCCGATCCTGGCCACGATCAGCACCGACGCGGGCACGGTGACCAGCGCGATCAGCGCCAGCAGCGGTGATATCCAGAACATCATGGCCAGCACGCCGACGATGGTCAGCAGCGAGGTCACGACCTGGCTGAGGGTCTGCTGCAGCGACTGGGACAGGTTGTCGATGTCGTTGGTGACCCGGCTGAGTATCTCGCCGTGCGGCTGGGCGTCAAAGTAACTGAGCGGCAGCCGGGCCAGCTTGGCCTGCACCTGCTCGCGCAGCGCGAACACCGCGCGCTGCACGATCGTGGCCACCACCCGGCCCTGGAACAGGCTGAACACCGACGCCGCCAGGTAGATCGCGGTGAGCAGCAGCAGGGTCCGCCCGACCGCCCCGAAGTCGACGCCCTGGCCCGGCGTCAGGTGCATCGAGGCGAGCATGGAGGCCTGGTTGTGGTTGCCCTCCGCGCGCAGCCGGGCGACCATCTGCGCCTGGGTCACCCCGGCGGGGATCCGGCGGGAGATGACTCCGGCGAAGATCAGGTTGGTGACGTTGCCGAGGATCTTGGGCCCGAGCACGGTCAGCCCGACGCTGAGCACGCCGAGCACCAGCGCCGCGATGATGAGCGGGCGCTGCGGGGCGAGCGTGCGCAGCAGCCGCCTGGACGAGCCGCGGAAGTTCAGCGCCTTCTCGGTGGACATGCCGCCCATGAAGCGCGCCGGGCCGTGGTTCATCTGCCCCGCCGGGCGCGGCCCGCGGCTCGGGACCGCCCGCTCCCCCGGTCCGGTGCTCACCGCGTTGCCCTGGTTCGCGTCTCCGCCCGCTGCGCGCGCGTCGCTCACGCGGCCTCCTGCTCGGTCAGCTGGGACAGCACGATCTCGCGGTAGGTGCCGCTGCTGCTCATCAGCTCGCGGTGGGTGCCGCGCGCCACGATCCGGCCCGCGTCCAGCACGATGATCTGGTCCGCGTTCCTGATCGTGGCGACCCGCTGGGCCACGATCAGCACGGTGGCGTCGGCCGTCTGCTCGGCCAGCGCCGCCCGCAGCCGGGCGTCGGTGGCATAGTCCAGCGCGGAGAACGAGTCGTCGAACAGGTAGATCCTCGGCTCGTGCACGATCGCGCGGGCGATGGCCAGCCGCTGCCGCTGGCCGCCGGACACGTTGGTGCCGCCCTGGTCGATCTTGGCCTCCAGGCCGCCGGTCATCTGGGCCACGAAGTCGCGGGCCTGGGCGGTCTCCAGCGCCCGCCACAGCTGCGCGTCGGTGGCATCGGGATTGCCGTACCGCAGGTTGGAGGCCACGGTGCCGGAGAACAGGTAGGGCCGCTGCGGGACCAGGCCGATGACCTGCGACAGCGCGGCGGGGTCCAGCTCCCGCACGTCCACCCCGCCGATCAGCACGGCGCCGGCGGTGACGTCGAACAGCCGCGGCACCAGGCCGATCAGCGTGGTCTTGCCGGCCCCGGTGCCGCCGATGATCGCGGTGACCTGGCCGGGCCGGGCCAGCAGGCTGACGTCGCGCAGCACCGGCGCCTGCGCGCCCGGATAGCGGAACTCCGCGCCGCGCAACTCCAGCGGCACGCCGGGGTCGCGGTGGCCGTTGGCCGCCGTGGCCGCCCGGCCGGGCCTGGCCGCGGCCAGGGCCGTCAGCGGCACCGGCCGGGCCGGCGGCTTGACGTCGGCGTCGGTGTCGAGCACCTCCACGATCCGCTCCGCGCACACCTCGGCCCGCGGTACCAGCACGAACATGAAGGTCGCCATCATCACGGCCATCAGGATCTGCAGCAGGTAGGTCAGGAACGCGGTCAGCGAGCCGATCTGCATGCTGCCGTCGGCGATCAGGTGCCCGCCGAACCACAGCACGGCCACGCTGGACAGGTTGAGTATCAGCATCACCGCCGGGAACATCAGCGCGAACAGCCGCCCGGTGCCCAGCGTCACCTCGTACAGCTCGGTGTTCGCGGTCTCGAACCGGTCCCGCTCCCGCGCGTCCCGGACGAAGGCCCGGATGACCCGCACGCCGGTGATCTGCTCGCGCAGCACCCGGTTGATCTGGTCGATGCGGACCTGCACGAGCCGGAACAGCGGCCGCATCCGGGAAATGATCAGCGTGACGATCACGCCCAGGGCCGGCACCGCGACCAGCAGCAGCGAGGACAGCGGCACGTTCTGCCGCAGGGCCAGGATGATGCCGCCGACGCACATGATCGGCGCAGACACCAGCAGCGTGAACGTCATCAGCACGAGCATCTGCACCTGCTGGACGTCGTTGGTGGTGCGGGTGATCAGCGACGGGGTGCCGAACCGGCTGACGTCGCGGGCGGAGAACTCCCCGACCCGGCGGAACAGCCCCAGCCGGACGTCGCGGCCGAGGGCCATCGCGGTGCGCGCCCCGAAGAACACCGCGCCGACCGCGCAGGTGATCTGGGCCAGCGTGATCAGCAGCATCAGGGCGCCGATGCGCAGGATGTAGTGCGTGTTGCCGGTGATCACGCCGTTGTCGATGATGTCGGCATTGAGCGTGGGCAGGTACAAGGTCGCCAGCGTCTGCACCAGCTGGAGCAGCACGACCAGGCTGATCGGCCCGCGATAAGGCCGCAGATAGGTCCGCAACAAGCGCAGCAACATGGAACTCTCGCAGCTAGGTCAGGCCGGGGCGGGCAGGGGGTCGGCCGCCGGTCCGGCGGCCGGGCGGGAGGAACCGGTTCCGGCGGCACCCGGGCCGGTCCCGGCGGCACCCGGGCCGGTCCCGGCGGCACCCGGGCCGGTCCCGGGGGCGCCTGCTCCGGCGGCCGGGGGCGTGCGGCCCGCGCGGCCGGCCGCGGCGGCCTGCGGCAGGGCCCCGGCGAGGGTGCGCAGCGCCGTGGCCACCAGCGGCGCCAGCGCCACGGCCGGATCGGCGAACAGCCAGCGCTCCATGGCGACCTGGGTCGCCGCGGCGACGGCTCCCGCCAGCACCCGCGGCAGCATGTCCGCCGCCGGGTCGGTGCCGGTGCGCTCGGCAATCGCCGCGGTCAGCGAGCGCTGCATCATGTAATGGCTCTTGAGGTACTCGCCCTGCAGCTCATGCGAGCGGATCACCGCCCGCAGCCCGGCGATCCAGTCCGGGTCCGGGGCGCGATCGGCGGCAGAATGCACCTGCAGCACCGCGGCGGTGATCGCATCCCACAGCGGCTCGCCGTCCGGCCGCGCCCGCAGCGCGGCGCCGATCTCCCGGCTGCGGTCCAGCGCGGTCGCGCAGATGGCCTCGTATTTGCTGGCGAAGTAGTTGTTGAAGGTGCGCGGCGACACCCCGGCCTCGGCCGCGATGTCCTCGACCAGCAGCGCGTCGAGGCCGTGCAGGATGGCCAGCCGGATGGCCGCCTGGCTGAGGGCCTTCCTGGTGGCCTGCTTCTTGCGCTCGCGCAGTCCTTCGCGCAGCGCCTCCTCCGGCGGGGAGCCGGAGACGGGGGGCAGGGCACTCATGGTCACACCCTAGCGGAAAGTTCGCGCCGCGCATAAATTCGGGTCCCGCAAGAATTACGCTCTGGGCGATCACCGGACGCCCGCGGGCGATAGGCCGTCTCAGCGGCTGGCAAGAATCCGGCATCATGGTCCCGGCCTGGTCAAGGCGGCGGGTAATGTCGCAAATCCGCTAGCATCTGTCCGGCCGGCCGGGTGATGCTGGCGGGGTGCACACCGACGCCGAGAGCTGCCTGCGCGCCGTCCGGTCGCGCGATGCCCGGTTCGACGGCTGGTTCTTCACCGCGGTGATCAGCACCGGGATCTACTGCCGGCCGAGCTGCCCCGCGGTGAACCCCAAGCCGGAGCACATGCGCTTTTACCCCAGTGCCGCCGCGGCCCAGCAGGCCGGGTTCCGGGCTTGCAAGCGGTGCCGTCCCGACGCCAGCCCCGGGTCGCCGCTGTGGGACACCCGGGCCGACCTCACCGCGCGGGCGATGCGGCTGATCGCCGACGGCATTATCGACCGCTCGGGGGTGCCGGGTCTGGCTGCCGCCCTCGGCTACAGCGTGCGGCAGGTCGAGCGGCAGCTGCTGGCCGAGCTGGGCGCCGGGCCGCTGGCCCTGGCCAGGGCCCAGCGGGCGCAGACCGCCCGGCTGCTGATCGAGACCACCGGGCTGCCGCTGCACCAGGTGGCCTTCGCGGCCGGATTCGCCAGCATCCGCGCCTTCAACGACACCGTCCGGGCGGTGTTCGCGCTCTCCCCCACCGAGCTGCGGCAGCGGGCCGCGGGCCGCCCGGACCCGCCGCAGGCCGCGGCCGGGACGCTGGCGCTGCGGCTGCCGGTGCGCGAGCCGCTGTGCCCGGACAACCTGTTCGGCCATCTGGCGGCCACCGCCGTGCCCGGGGTGGAGGAATGGCGCGACGGAGCCTACCGGCGGGCCATGGCGCTGCCGCACGGCAGCGGGATAGTCGCGCTGCGGCCCGGGCCCGGCCACGTCGGCTGCGCGCTGTCGCTGGCTGACCTGCGCGACCTGCCGGCGGCGGTCAGCCGCTGCCGGCGCATGCTGGACCTGGACGCCGACCCGGTGGCGGTGGGCGGGCAGCTGTCCGCTGACCCGGTGCTGGCCCCGCTGGTCGCCAAGGCGCCGGGCCGGCGGGTGCCGCGCAGCGCCGACCCGCAGGAGATGGCGATCCGGGCCGTGCTCGGCCAGCAGGTCTCCACCGCCGCCGCCCGCACTCACGCCGGGCGGCTGGCGGCGGCGCTGGGCGAGCCGGTCGCCGATCCCGGCGGCGGCCTGACCCGGCTGTTCCCGGACCCGGCGGTGCTCGCCGCGGCGCTGGCCCGCGGCCCGGTCACGGCGGCACCGGCACCGCGGGGACCGCCGGGCCCGGCCAGCGCGGTCCCGGGGCCGGACGGCAGCGGGGTGCGGCTCGCGCTGCCAGCCGCCCGGCAGGCCAGCGTGGCGGCGCTCGCGGCGGCCCTCGCGGCGGGCGCGATCGATCTCAGCCCGGGCTGTGACTGGCTGGAGGCACGGCGCCGGCTGGCCGCGCTGCCCGGGCTCGGGCCGTGGACGGTCGAGACGATCGCGATGCGGGCCCTCGGCGACCCGGACGCGTTCCTGGCCACCGATCTCGGCGTGCGCGCCGCAGCGGCCCGGCTCGGGCTGCCCGGCACGCCCGCGGCGCTGGCCCGGCGGTCGGCGCGGTGGCGGCCGTGGCGGGCCTACGCCGTGCAGTATCTGTGGGCGACCGGCGACCATGAGGTGAACCGGCTGCCGCCGCCCGGCCCGGCCGCCGGCCGGGCAGGTGCGGCCCGGGCCGGTGCGGGCCGGGCCGGTGCGGGCCGCCCGCGGGAGCAGAGCGCAGATCAGCCAGCGGAAGCGAGGTGACGCCGGGATGACGGCAGGCAGCAACGGCGGCCGAGTGCACGCGGTCGTGGACAGCCCGGTCGGGCCGCTCACCCTGGTGGCCACGCCGGCCGGGCTGGCCGGGCTGTACATGACCGGGCACCGGCACGCGCCCGGCGCGGAGGCGTCCGGCGCCGCCGGCCCCGGCCGGCTGGCCGCCGCGACGGCCCAGCTGGAAGAGTACTTCGCCGGACGGCGCACCCGGTTCGACCTGGAGCTGGACCTGGCCGGGACCGCGTTCCAGCGGCGGGTCTGGGCGGAGCTGCTGGCCGTCGGCTACGCCGAGACGGTCAGCTACGGCGAGCTGGCCCGCCGGATCGGGCGGCCGCAGGCCATCCGGGCCGTCGGGGCCGCCAACGGCCGCAACCCGGTGTCGATCATCGTGCCCTGCCACCGGGTCGTCGGCGCGGGCGGCGGCCTCACCGGCTACGGCGGCGGGCTGGACCGCAAGCGCTTCCTGCTCGACCTGGAGGCCAGGACAGCCGGCCGCCCGGCGCGCTGACGCCAGCCCGGTCAGGCGCGGTCGAGCGCGACCACCGGGATCACCCGGCTGGTCTTGGCCTGGTACTCGGCGAAGCCGGGGTTCAGCGCGGCCTGGCGGCCGTAGATCTCGTCCCGCTCCGGCCCGGTGATCACCGTGGCCCGGACCCCGAAGGTATCCTCGCCGACCTCGACGGTCGCCTCCGGGTGGGCCAGCAGGTTGTGGTACCAGTCCGGGTTGTCCGGCGCGCCGGCCTTGCTGGCGAACACGTACATCCGCGGGCCGTCGGCCAGGTACATGACCGGGTTGACCCGCTCCTGGCCCGACTTGGCGCCGGTGCTGTGCAGCAGCAGCAGCGGAGCGCCCTCGAACGGGCCGCCCACCTTGCCGCCGTTGGCACGGAACTCCTGGATGATCTGGGTGTTGAAGTCGGTCACGGGTTCCCGTCCTCCCCTGGTACCGGCGTGGCGCGGATCGGCCTGCGCGGCCATTGTGGCCGGCCGCGGCAGGCATGCGCCGGGCAGGCCGGCAGCAGGCCGGCCTTCGCGTTACGGTGGCGTGTCGGAACTAAGGCGCACGACGGGACGGCAGGCCGGCGGGACTCAGGACGGGCACGGGCGATGAGCGAGCAGCGGCGCGGCAACCTGGGCGGCGAGCCCAGCAGCTTCGTCGGCCGCGCCGGCGAGCTGGCCGAGCTGGCCCGGCTGGCCGGCCAGGCCCGGGTGCTGACGCTGTGGGGCGCCGGCGGGATCGGCAAGACCCGGCTGGCGCTGCGGCTTCTTGCCAATCTGGCTGATCAGTACCCCGACGGCACCTGGTTCGCGGATCTATCGGACATGCGGGAACCCGACCTGGTGGTATCCCGGATCGCGTCGGTGATCGGCGTGGCGGAGGAGCCGGGCCGCCCGCTGCTTGACACCCTGGCCGACGCGCTGCGGCCGCGGCGGCTGCTGCTGGCCCTGGACAACTGCGAGCATCTCATCACCGCGGTGGCGGTGGCCTGCGAGCGGCTGCTGGCCTGGGCTCCTGAGCTGCGGATCATCGCCACCAGCCGCGAGCCGCTGCGGGTGGCGGGCGAAACGGCGTGGCCGGTGCCGCCGCTGTCGCTGCCGCCGGGCGATCCGGGCAGCGGGCCGCCGGACGGCGGGCGCTCGGACGCGGTGCGGCTGTTCGCCGTGCGGGCCGCCGCGGTCAGCCCGGGGTTCGCGCTCGGGTCCGGCAGCGAGCCGGCGGTGGCGGCAATCTGCCGGATGCTCGACGGGCTGCCGCTGGCGATCGAGCTGGCCGCGGCGTGGACCGGTGTGCTGTCCGCCGGGCAGATCGCCGCCCGGCTCGACGACCGGTTCGCGCTGCTGACCAGGGGCGAGCGGGTCGCGCCGCCGCGCCAGCGCACGCTGCGCGGCGCGATCGACTGGAGCTACGACCTGCTGGGCGGGCCGGAGCGGATGCTGCTGCGGCGGCTTTCCGTGTTCGCCGGCTGGTCGCTGGAGATGGCCGAGCAGGTGTGCGCGGACGAGGCGATGCCCGCCGCGGCGATCCTGGACCTGCTGACTGCGCTGGCCGACAAGTCGCTGGTGCTGGTCGAGGGCGAGGTGCTCGGCCAGGCCCGGTACCGGATGCTGGAGAGCATCCGCGAGTACGCGGCCGCCCAGCTGGAGGCGGCGGGCGAGGCGGCGCGGCTGCGGGACCGGCTGCGCGACTACGCCGTCGCCTTCGCCGAGGAGGCCCGGCAGCTGGGGATGGCGCTGACCCCGGCTCCGTGGTCGGCCCGGGTCGCGGTGTTCGAGCGGTTCGACGCCGACGCCGGCAACCTGCGCGAGACCCTCAGCTACTGCCTGGCCCGCGCCGACGCCGAGACCGGGCTGCGGATCTGCTCGGCGGTGCTGCCGTGCTGGATCGTGCGCGGGCTGTTCGCCGAGGGCATCGAGTGGTTCGACCGGTTCCTGGCGCTGGGCATGCCGGTGCCCGACGGGGTGCGCGGGCCGGCCCTGATCGGGCGGGCGCAGGTGGCCCTCGCGGCCAACGACCCCGGCGCCGAGTCGTTCGCGATGGCCGGCCTGGAGCTGTGCTGGGCGGCAGGCGAGGAGTTCTCGGTCGCGGCCGCGCTCAACCTGCTGACCGAGGCGGCCCTGCACGCCGGCCGGGCCGAGGAGGCCGCGGCCCGGGCGGACGAGGCGCTGGCCGTGGCCCGCGCCGCCGGTGACCGGTGGAACGAGGCCTATGCGCTCGCCACCCAGGCCGCGGTGGCCGGGTACCGGCTGGAGCTGAGCCAGGCCGAGCGGCTCGGCCAGGACGCGCTGGTGATCATGCGCCAGATCGACCAGCAGTGGGGCGCCGCGCGGGCCCTGCTGGGCCTGGGCGACCTGGCCCGGCTCACCGGCGACTCCGCCGCCGCGCGGCAGCGTTACCAGGAGACCCTGGAGATATTGCGGGAGGTGGACGCCCGGCCGGAGATCGCCCGGTGCCTGGCCGGCCTCGGCCGGATCGCGCTGGAGCAGGGCGACCTGGCGGCCGCCCGCGCGCACCTGGCCGAGAGCCTGCGCCTCAGCCGCGCGATTGGCAGCCGCAGCGGGATGATCAGGGGCCTGGAGGCGTTTGCCGACCTGGCGGTGCGCGAGCAGCGGCCGGACCGGGCCGTGCTGCTGGCCGCGGCGGCCGCCGCCAGCAGGCAGCAGGCCGGCCGGTCAGCGCCGGAGGGCCTGCTCAAGCGGGTGCTGGGCGCCGCCGACGGCCTGGGCGAGTCCGAGGTGGCGCGGCTGCAGGCCGAGGGATCGGCGCTGGACGGCGCGGTCGCGGCCGAGCTGGCGCTGGAGGGCGACGGCGGGCCCGGCGACATCGGCCCGGGCCGGCCCGGCAGCGGGACCGGGGCGCCGGGCGGCGGGCTAACCCCGCGCGAGCGCGAGATCGCCCTGCTGATCGCGGCCGACAGCAGCAACGCCGAGATTGCCCGTGCCCTCGGCATCAGCCAGGCCACCGCGGCCCGGCATGTGGCGAACATGCTGCGCAAGCTCGGCTACAGCTCGCGCGTGCAGGTCGCGACCTGGGTCAGCCAGGGCGGCCTGGACCAGGCGTAACACGGCGGCGGCGCCCGGTCCGCGGGCGGCGGGCGCTGGCCGGGCCGGGTCAGTGGGCGAACAGCGTGCTGACCGACTCGCCCTCGTGGATGCGCCGGATCGCCTCGGCCAGCGCCGGCCCGATGGGCAGCACGTGCAGCCGCGGCTGGCCGTCCGCGCCGGGCACCGGGACCGTGTTGGTGCACACCACCTCGCGCACCAGCGGGTCGTCCAGGATGCGCGCCAGCGCGCCGCCGGTGAACAGCCCGTGCGTGCAGGCGACCCGGACCGAGCGCACGTCGCGCTCGCGCAGCAGGTCCAGCAGCTCGCAGATCGTGGTGCCGCGGGCGATCTCGTCGTCCAGCACGATCACGTCCCGGCCGTCGACCTCGCCGATGATCGAGCTGATCGTGACCTTCTCGTCGCTGACGCGCTCCTTGGCCGCCGCGGCGACCGGCAGCGCGAGCCGGCGGGCCAGCGCGGCGGCCGCCTTGGCGTTGCCGAGGTCGGGCGAGACCACGACCGTGGCGGACAGGTCCCGGTGGCGGAAGTGCGCGGCGATCTCGCGCAGCGCGTGCAGGTGGTCGACCGGGACCGAGAAGAAGCCGTGCACCTGCGGCGAGTGCAGCGTCATCGTCAGCACCCGGCTGGCGCCCGCGGTGACCAGCAAGTCGGCGACCAGCCGGCCGCCGATCGACACCCGCGGCATGTTCTTCTTGTCCGACCGGCCGTAGGCGTAGTGCGGGATCACCGCGGTGACCCGGGCCGCCGACGCCCCGCGGGCGGCGTCCAGCATCAGCAGCAGCTCGGTCAGATGCTCCTGGACCGGCGGGCACAGCGGCTGGATGAGGAAGACGTCCCGCTCCCGGCAGTTCGACTGCAGCTGCACTTCCAGGCAGTCGTTGGCGAACCGCTGTATCCGCACTTCGAGCAGCGGCACCCCGAGGTGGCCGCAGATCTCGGCGGCCAGGTCCGGATGGGCGCTGCCGCTGAAGACCGCGATTTCCCGCACCGGCCCAGGCTAGGGCCTGGCCTGGTGATCAAGCACCAGGAGATCGCTGGGTTTCGGGAAAGTAACTTCTGGCGACAGGCGGCGAGGGTGCTAAGCACTCTAAGTAATCGATGCTAACTTTCTGTTACCACTTCGGTAATCCCCTGATCCCAGACATCAGCAACGCGCCGCGCCTGCGCCTGCGCCTGCTGGCACGGTGCGTTGCTCTTGCCTGCCTGCGCCGACTGAAAGAGCAAGTTGACCAGCCACAACATGCATACGGCCCGACCTGCGATCCTACCGGTCCCGCCGCCCCGTCGGCCGGAAACCGCCGCTCCGGCGCGCCAGAATCCGACAGCGGGCCGCCCGGACTCACGGCGGGCCCGCCGCAGCGCGGCGCGGGCTCGCCCATGGCAGCGGCTGACCGCCAGCCGATGGCTGCTGCTAGTGCTGCTGGCCGTGCAATCTGCCCTTTCACTGCGGCTGATCTGGGCCAACACTGCATTCCAGGACGAGGGCCTGTACTTGGTCAGCCGGCCATCAAGAATGGAGCAACTGGCTGCACGGCACGCCGCTGCCGCCGCTGGCGAACTTTTTCTCCGGGTCGCCGGTCGTCTACCCACCGCTGGGCGCGCTGGCCGACTCGCTTGGCGGACTGGCCGCGGCCCGCGCGCTATCGCTGTGCTTCATGCTTGCGGCCACCATCCTGCTGCACGGGGTGACCAGGCGGCTTTTCGGCCGGAGCCCCGCCGCGTTCGCAGCGGCATTGTTCTGCTCGCTCGGTTCTACTCAGTATCTCGGCGCCTTCGCCACCTACGACGCTCTGGCCTTGATGCTGCTCGCTACCGCGACCTGGCTGGGTGTGGTGGCCGCCGGGCGGAGCCGGGCCCCCGCTTGCACCCTGCTAGCCCTCGCCGGGCTGGTCTTGCTGCTGGCGGACGCGACCAAATACGCGGCCGCCCTTTTCGATCCGGTCGTCCTCCTGGTCATCGTGTGCGCTTACTGGCGGCGTCACGGGCCCCGGGCCGGGGGGCTGGCCGGGGTACTGACGCTGGCCGTGCTCGCGCTGAGCCTGGCTGGCGCATTGCGGGCAGGCGGAGCTGCCTACTGGCACGGGATCAGCCTGACGACGCTGGCGCGGCCGGACGGCACTTCGCCGTCATTGGCGGTGTTCATGGTCAGCCTGGGCTGGGCCGGGGCGGTGGGCGCCCTGTCACTGATCGGCGTCGCGGTGGTGATCGGGATGCGCGAGCCAGCTGCCTGCCGCACCCTGGCTGTTTCGCTGGCGGCAGCGGTCTGGCTGGCCCCGGCCGAGCAGGCGCGGATCAGTACTTTCACGAGTCTGTTCAAGCACGTCGGGTTCGGTGAGTGGTTCGGGGCGATGCTGGCCGGTGTTGCGCTGGCCGCGCTGAGCAGCGCCATCCCCCGGGCCAAAGCCGAAGGTGCCTGCCGGCTGAGCTGGGCCGCCTGCGCCGCCAGCGGCTGCCTGGGGATCATGCTCGCCTCCGGCCAGTTCGCCTCCTGGCCGGACATCGCACCGGTTGTGGCGATGCTGCGGCCTCTGGTCACCCGGGCGCCGGTCCTCGCCGCCGACGACGACAATGTGATCTCTTACTACCTGGACTCTGGGGGCCGCGGGGCACGCGAGTACGCGATCGGCGCCAATTCCCAGTGGCGAGCCGCCTTCACCGGAGACGGTTTCTCCTACCGCAATCCGGCCACTGGCCGGGCCGTGACCGGCCAGCGGGCCTACCAGCTGGCCATCCGGCACGGCATGTTCGGAGTCATCGCGCTATCGGGATACCCGGCCTGGCGATACGCCGACGACGTCATCCGAGGCGATGTCCGGCGTTACGGAAGTTACCGGCTGGCAGCCAGCATCCCCTATGCGACATCCGGTGCCCGGCACGTCTACCAGCTGTGGGTGCGCCGGGGGGCACGGTGACCAGCATGCTGGCCCCGGCGACAGGCCGGCACCGCCGCCAGGGCGTGGTGCTTCCCGGCACGCCCACCGACGCTGAAAAGGCCAGCTACGCCTGGCGCTCGCTGCCGTTGCTGGCCACAGCGCTGACGTTCAGCTCGTTCTGCGTCGTCGTCGCCCAGTTGCGGTTCGAGCTCAACAACCTGATTGCCTTCCCTTTCCTGATCTACACCGGTCTGTTCCTGACGTATCAAGCGTTGAGCCTGCCGGTGAACTTCGCGGGGCGGGGCTTTGACCTAGCCGCGCACGCCAGCCGGGTCGAGGCCTGGAAGCCGCCTGCCTACCCCGGCGTGGACATCTTCCTGCCGATCTGCGGTGAGTCGATCGATGTGCTGCGGAACACCTGGGTCGGGGTGTTCGAGCTAACCCACAGCTACGACGGCCTGGCGCAGGCCTTCGTGCTCGACGACGGGCCGGGCGATCAGGAAGTCCGCGACATGGCCAATGCGTTCGGCTTCACCTACCTCCGCCGTCCCAACCCAGGCCACCACAAGAAGTCCGGCAATCTCGCCTATGGCCTGACCTGCTCTAGTGCAGATCATGTAGTGATCTTCGACGCCGATTTTCGGCCCCGGCCCGACTTCCTCGCCGAGACGCTGCCCTATATGGAGGACCCGTCCGTCGGACTGGTGCAGACGCCTCAGTACTTCCGCGTCGCCAATGGCCAGACCTGGGTTGAGAAGGCGGCCGGGGCAACTCTGGAAGTTTTTTACCGCACCGTGCAGGTCTCCAGGAACCGGTTCGGCTCGGCCTTGTGCGTGGGCTCCAACGCCGTCTACCGGCGGGCCGCGCTGAACGCGGCCGGCGGATTCACCGACATCCCCTACGCCGAGGACTCGCATACCGGTCTGGACATGCGCCACGCGGCTATCAGCTCAGCTATTTGCCGGTCGTGCTCGCTGCAGGGGTGTGTCCGGCCACCATCGACACATTCATGCGCCAGCAGTACCGCTGGTGCTGCGGTGCCACCTCACTGATCTTCACCCATCACATGTGGCGGGTGCGGATGTCACCGATCTGCAGGCTGCCGTATATCGCCGGCTGGCTGTGGAATCTCACTGCGGCGCTGCGCACCGTAGTGCTCCCGTTAATGCCCATTAGCCTGTTGGCGTTTTTGCCCGGCGAAGTGCGATTGCGCAATGCCATCCCGCTCATCCCGGTGCTCGTCACCAGCTTGCTGCTCTATCCGCTCTGGCACAACGTCCGTTGGCCCGTTCATGTGTTCCCACTGGCGATAGCCGTCGGCTGGGCGCAGGTGCTGTCGATCTGGGACTACGCCCGGGGCAAGGTCATGTCCTGGGACCCGTCCTGCAGCCCGAAGGACGCTACTCGACGATTCCGCAAGGCGGTTTGCGCCTGGAATGGCAGCCTGGCGCTCGGCTGGCTGGTACTGGCGGCGTGGCGGATCGAGCAGACCATGTCCGTCCGCTTTGCGATCGTCACCGTACTCGGCCTAATCAATTTCGCCGCAGTGGCGCGGGTCGTGTTTCCGGGCAAAGACGCCCGCTGACCAGGGCCGCCAGCATTTCCTGCTCCGAGCAGAAAGGACCAGCTCATGCCTCCGTCTCACGACTGATTCCAGCTGATCAATAGCTTCATACGGTCACGGCATTTTCGGGGGAAGGTGCCGGACATATTCACGGGGGATATTTGCGTGACTGCACCTACGCGCCATAGCTGGTCGGGGCGGCCAGCTGCCGAGGAATACCGCCATGTCATGCGGCCAGACCGCAGGCCCGATGGGCCGGTGCTGGTGCCTGCACCACGGCCGGCGCCGGATTCCGGTGCCCTGGCGCTGGCCGGGCCAGCCGATGGCCAAGCCGCGGGGATGGCGAAACTGCTGGCGATCGCGGATGCCGCGGGACAGACCACACTGCCGAAGTGCCGACTGGGCCGTGAGTCCGTGACCAGCCGCTGGCCGCTGATCCGCCAGCGCATCATCTATGGCCTCCTGCTCTCGGCTGGCCTCTCCCTGGCGGCCCGATTCGGGATCTACTGGTTCAGCCCGACCCGGTTGTCTCATTCTTTCGGGCGCCATCTCAACCCGGGCGACGTGGTGTTGTTCACCGCCCTCACCTTCGTCGTGTGGCACCGCCTACTAATGGATCTGCTGGGCTGGATCATCTGCAGCCGGGTCGAGCCGCACCGCGATCCGCCATATCCGCCGACCGGGCTGCGAGTTGCGTTCATTACCAGCTTCGTGCCTGCCAGCGAGTCGATCGATGTCCTGCGCCAGACGCTTGCCAGCATGATTGTCGCCGACTATCCGCATGACACCTGGGTGCTGGACGAAGGCGACAGCGCCGCGGTTCGTGGCTTGTGCCACCTGCTGGGTGTGCGGCATTTCAGTCGGCACGGAAAGGCTCATTACAACACTGAGACCGGGCAGTTCCTGCGCAAGAGCAAGGGCGGCAACCACAACTCCTGGTATGCCGAGTACGCCGATGATTATGATGTCGTCGCCCAGGTGGACAGTGACTTCAAGGTCCGGCGGGATTTCCTGACCCGTACACTGGGCCACTTTCGTAATCAGCGGGTGGCGTTCGTCGGAACCCACAGATCTATGGCAATGTCGACAACTGGATCGCACGAGGCGCCGCCCAGCAGACCTACTTGTTCTACGGTCCCCTGATGCGGTCATTGAGCCGGCGCCGTATGACGCTGTTGATCGGGGCTAATCACATCGTCAGGGTGGCCGCGCTCAAGGACATCGGCTGGTACCGCGGCCACCTGACTGAGGATCTAGCCACGGGCAGGCGGTTCCACGCCAGCCGGTGGGAGAGCGTCTAGTGCCCGAGGCGCTCGCCGTAGGCGAGGGCCCCACCACCCTGACCTCTTATTTCAACCAGCAATACCGGTGGGCTTTCGGGTGCATGAATATCTTCCTGAGGGACTCGCTGCGGCTGTACGCCCAGATGCGCCGCTGCCATGGCGTGTACTATTTCTGCTGGAACAGTTCTATTTCAGCGGCCTGTCGATGGCTGTGGCTATCACCCTGCTGCTGTTTTACTACCTGTTCGGCTGGACGCCCGCCAACATGCACCCAGCCCAGCTGGCGGCGTCATACTTCCCTCTGCTGGCCTTCCGTCAGATCATCCTGCTCTGGCTACAGCGTTTCAATGTCCGCCCGCGGCAAGAGCGCGGCCTGCACTGGTCGGGGCGGTTCCTCACCATATGTGTGATCCCGGTCTCACTTTCTCGCGCTTGTTGGAGTTCTGCGCAATAAGCGGGTCAGCTTTAAGACCACTCCCAAAGGCGACGCCAGCGCCCAGGACGAGGACGCCCTGAGGATCTTCGCTCCGCATCTGATCGCTGCCTGGCCTGCTCGTCGCTGGAATGGGCGCGGCGCTCGCCCTGCGCCACACGAGCGGGATCTTTTTCGCCTGGGGTTGCACCACCGGCGGCCTGCTGTCAGCCTGGCCCGCGATCCAGATCTGCCGACGGCTGCACAGCACCGTCACCCAGAGCATGCGGCTCTACCTGCGCCGCCCGCCAGCGCGGCACCGGGCCCCCTCCGGCATGCGCGTCACCGCCGCCGAGCCCAGCCTGGCCATGAGTCCGGACTGAAGGTTAAATATCACTGACCAAAGGACTCCAAGCCGCACATGAGGCATCTTCTGCAATTGCGGTGTAATGCCAGCTCAGCCATCGCCTGGAAAAGCGTCTTTGCTATGCTCGGCCTATATCGCAGCACCGCCGGAGTAACCGGGGGTAAATGTCACTTTCTAACTATGGACGACAATCCAGCGGTCGCCGATAAGGGGGTAAAGTGCGCGTACTCACGCTACGCTGGGCTCTTTTGCTAGTCGCCGGAGTGTGTGTTGCCGGGACACTGACGGGGGTGGCCATGGCCTCGGGCAGCCCGCATCATGACGCGATGGGGGGCTGGCGCGTGCAGTGGTCCGATACAATCGCGGCCGACCGGGTACGGCCGTCGACACGCAGTGGAAGTACGACACCGGCCAGGGCGTGTTCGGAAACGGCGAGATCGAGACGATGACGAACTCGGCGGCGAATGTGCACCGTGATGGTGGCGGGCGCCGGACATCACTGCTCTGGGTAGCGGATTTTCGTGGACGTCTGGGCGGATCCAGACCTTGCGGGCCTTCGCCGCTCCTCCGGACGGAGAAATGAAGGTCACCGCCACCCTTAAGCAGCCTGCGCCGCATGATGGCATCGGTTACTGGCCGGCTTTTCTGGCTGCTCGGCCGGGGCAGCTGGCCGGCGCACGGTGAGATCGACATCCTGGAGGATGTCAACGGGCTAAGCCAGCATTCGGGTGCATTCCACTGCGGGAACCTCACCCAGTACAACCCCGACGGTACCTTCGGGCCGTGCCATGAGCACACTGGCCTGTCCAGCGGGATGCGGCCGTGCCCTGGCTGCCAGGCTGGATACCAGCGCTACAGCGTCATCGTCGACCGCCGTAGTCCCCGCGACGAGCAGATCCGGTGGTACCTGGACGGCCGACAGTTCTTCAGCGTCAGCGAGCGCCGCGTAGGCGCGGCGGCCTGGAACGTGGCCGTCAACCACGGCTACTCCATCATCCTGGATCTGGCCATAGGCGGGACATTTCCCGACGCCATGTGCAGGTGTACGAGCCCTACCGCTCAGACGACGTCGGCCGGCACGATGAGCGTGCGGGAGGTGCAGGTCCTGGATCGCTTCCCGAAACGTCACGGCAGATCATAGACGGCGAGGCTCGCCACGCTCATCGTGGCGGAACCCGGGGTCTGGCTGTCTGGGGTAGTGCATCCGCATGTTGAATCCGGGTACCTGCCGCCGATGGCCAGGTCGAAGATGACCGAGAACCCGTGGTCGATGGCCTGCCGCCAGGCCGCCGCTCCGACCTGGTTTTCGTTCACGGCGAAGAATTCCTGGCCGTCCAGGTACCAGCGGATCTGCTCGTCGGCAGGATTACGGCGATCCACGATGATGCTGTAGTCGTGATAGCCGGCCTGGCAGCCCGGGCAGGGCTGGAGCTGGCTGGTGAGACCGACGTATTCGTGGCAGGGACCGGTCGTGCCGTCCGGATTCTGCTGAGTGAGATTGCCGCAATGCAGCGTGCCCGAATGCTGGCTGAGCCCGTTGACGTCCTCCAGGATGTCGATCTCGCCGTTGGCCGGCCAGCTGCCCGGCCCGAGCAGCCAGAAAGCCGGCCAGTAGCCGATGCCGCTGGCCAGCGCCGGCTGCCGGATCGACGCGGTGATCTCCATTTCGCCGCCCGCGGCCGCGCCGAACGTGCGGTAGGTCTGAATGCGGCCCGATGTCCATGAGCCGCCCCGGTTCAGCGCCGTGATGACGAGGTTCCCGGCCCCGTCGACTTCCACGTTGGCCGGGGAATTAGTCATGGTCTCGATTTCGCCGGTACCGAATATTCCCTGGCCGGTGTCGAATTTCCAGGCGCTCTGCAGCGGCTGGTTTCCGCGCGCGCCGTTAAAGCTGTCGGCCCAGACTTCGCGCCAGGCACCGGGACCCGGCGGAAAAGGCCGGACCGACGCGCCCGCCCCGGTCAGGCAGGACACACCCAGAATGATTCCGAGACCTGATATCAGCAAAGCGCGCGGCGGCGAAATTCTCACGGCGGTCCGGCCCCCCGTATCTCGGCAACACGCCAAGCATGCCCGTGAAACGGGATTTAACTCCTGCGGGTTATTTCGGGCCGCCGGATAATTCCGGCCGGAATTACGTCAGCTAGCGGCCGTCGTCCTCGTCCCGGCTCCGGCCGTGGTAGGGCGGCAGGCCGAGCTTGTCCCGGATCCGCTGCTGCACTTCCTCGCGGCCGGGCCGCGCGTCCACGGTCACCACGTATTCCTTGCGCCGGAAGATGTCGAGGACCGGGTTGGTCTTGTCGTGGTAGTCGCGCAGCCGGACCGCCAGCGCCTCCTCGGTGTCGTCCTCGCGGGTGACCAGGTCACCGCCGCAGACGTCGCACTTGCCCTCGACGTGCGGGGTGCTGTTGAGCAGGTTGTAGTCGGTGCCGCAGTTGGAGCACAGCCGCCGGGCCAGCACCCGGCGGCGGACCTCGCTGTCGGGCAGGTCGAGCTCGATCACCCCGTCGATGTCGTAGCTCTCCAGGAAGAACTCCGCCTGCCGGGCGTTGCGCGGGAACCCGTCGATGATGAAGCCGTAGTTCCAGTCGTGCTGGGTCAGCCGCTCGCCGACCACGCTCTCGACCAGGTCGTCACCGACCAGCTCGCCGCCCGCCATCGTGCGCCGGACCTGCGCTCCCAGCTTGGTGTGGTTCTGCACGTTCCACCGGAAGATGTCGCCGACCGCGATATGCACCAGGTCCAGGTCCGCGCAGAGCATCGAAGCCTGAGTGCCCTTGCCGCTGCCCTGCACGCCCATGATCACGTATTTGCGCATGCCGCTACCCTGGCACGCCGGGCCGGGCGCCGGCTATGCCCGCGCGGCGCCGGACGCCTCGGCCTGCTCGGCCGCGGCACGCGGCGGCGGGACCTGGCCGCGGCCGAGCCCGAACCGGCGCTCGCACCAGTACCGCAGCCCCGGGTCGAGTGAGCCGCGGATCAGCGGCCAGTCCTCGCGCAGCAGCCCGGGGTGGAGGAACCGGGCGATGTCGTTGCGGCGGCCCTGGCTGAGCACGATGCCGTACATGCTGCGCCGGATGGCAGCCACGGTGACATCGCATTCGCGCAGCCCGGGCCAGGCCAGGTGACGCGGCAGCATGATCACGCCCTGGAGCGGGCCGCGCAGGTCATCGAGCCCGGCCGGGAGCCGCCCGCCGTGCCTGCGGCGCCCGCTGAGCCGTTGCGCAAGCGACATGACGATGATTATGACCGAACGCCGCCCGCCCCGCCCGCAGTGACGCGCTGAAATCATCTCAGTGCGCTGCGCCGGCCAGGCAGGCCTGGCGGCCCTGGCGCCACCCTGCTGCGTGCGCCGCGGGCCGGGCGCGGCGCTAGGCTTCGGGCATGACCGGCGGGCAGCCCAGGCCGCGGTGGTTCTTCCTGATCACACCGCGCTGGCTGGCCTGGCATGCGTTCGTCGTCGTGGCCTTCTTCGGGATGCTGTGGCTCGGCGACTGGCAGTTCCACCGCGCCGAGTCCGGGAACTCGCTCAGCTGGGCCTACACCTTCGAATGGCCGGTCTTCGCGATCCTCGGCGTCGTCTTCTGGGTCAAGACGATCCGCGACGAGTTCACGCCGGCGGCTCCCCCGGGCGCCGAGCCCGAGGTGAGCCTGCCGGCGGGCGCCCGGCAGGCCGCGGGCGGGGCGCGCCTGGCCGGCCCGGCTGCTGGCTCCGGCGACCCGGACGCTGACCCGGATGCCGACCGGGAGCTGGCTGACTACAACGCCTACCTGGCCCGGCTGAACGAGCAGGTCAAGGGGCACGGCAGGTGGCACGGCCTGCGCTAGGCCAGCCGAGAAGGAGGGACTACCGGTGGGACCGCAGGCGCTCACCCTGGCGGTGCGCGGCTACCGGATCATGGCCTGGGTCACCGGCGTCGTGCTGATCGTGCTGTGCTTCGTCGGCATCCCGCTGCAGGTGTTCGCCGGCAACCTGGTGGTGGTCAGGTACGTCGGCACCGCGCACGGGATCTTGTACATCATCTACCTGGTCGTGGCGTTCGCGATGACCCGCGTGGTCGGCATCAAGGTGGCCAGCCCGGCGACGATCATCGTGCTGGCCGCCGGGACGATCCCGGTGCTGACGTTCGTGGTCGAACGGTGGGTCACCCGCCGTTACATCAACCCGGCGCTGACCGCGGCCGGGCTGCGCCCCGAGCCGACCCCGGCAGGCGGCGTCCCGATTACGTGAGCGACGCACGCGCAGCGGGCGGAGAAGCGAGCCGGCCAGCACCGAGCGACGCACGCGCAGCGGGCGGAGAAGCGAGCCGGCCAGCACCGGGCGGGCAGCACTACTTCGCCGCCGGCCCGGCCGCGCGGCACCGGCCCGGCCGGGTGCAGCTGGTGCTGCCCGAGGCGCTGCTGGAGCTCGGCACCGACTCGGGCGTCTTCTCCGCCGGGCGGCTAGACCCTGGCACCCGGCTGCTGCTGGACGCCGCGCCGCCCCCGCCGACCGGCGGCGACCTGCTCGACCTCGGCTGCGGCTACGGCCCGGTCGCGCTCACCCTGGCCGTGCGCGCACCGGGGGCCCGGATCTGGGCGGTGGACGTGAACCGCCGCGCGCTGGACCTGTGCGCGGCCAACGCGGCCCGGGCCGGGCTGGCCAACGTCCGCTGCGCGGCCCCCGATGACGCCGGCCTGCCGGCCGCCTTCGCGGTGATCTGGTCCAACCCGCCGATCAGGATCGGCAAGGAGGCGCTGCACGCGCTGCTCGGCCGCTGGCTGGGCCGGCTCGCGCCGGGCGCCGCCGCGTTCCTGGTCGTGCAGCGCAACCTCGGCGCGGACTCGCTGCAGCGATGGCTGGCCGGCGCCGGGTGGAGCGCCGAGCGGGCCGCCGCCCGCGGCGGGTACCGGCTGCTGCGGGTGACCCGGTGACCGGCCAGGGCGGCCCGGCCGGCCCGGCCGGTCCGGCGGGCCCGGCGGAGGCGGCAGGCCCGCCCCGCCAGCTCGGCCCGACCGACGTCAAGCGGCTCAACCGGCACTGGCGCAGGCTCGGCGCGGCCCGGGTCGGCTTGTTGCTGGACTCGGTGGCCCAGCCCTTCAACGTCGGCGCCATCGTCAGGACCGCGGCCGCGCTCGGCGCCGGGCCGGTGTGGCTGTGCGGGTCCACCGCGGCCCCGGGGCATCCCTCGGCCCGCAAGACCGCCCTCGGCACCGACCGCTACCTGGACCTGCGGGCCGAGCCCGATCCGGCCGCCGCAGCCGGGCAGGCCCGGGCGGAGGGCATGCGGGTGGTGGCGGTCGAGCTGGCGTCCGGGGCGGTGCCGCTGCACGAGGCGCCGCTGGACGGGGACGTGTGCCTGGCCGTCGGGAACGAGGACCGGGGCTGCTCGGCGGCGCTGCTGGCCGCCGCCGACGCGGTCGCCTACATCCCGCAGCCGGGCAAGGTCGGGTCGCTGAACGTCGCGGCCGCCGCCGCGATCGCGCTGGCTGAGGCCCGGCGCCGGGACTGGACGGCGGGCTGACGCCGCCCGTCCCCCCCGCTGTCACCTGCGGTTCACCGCCCGTCCGGCATGATGGGGGCGTGCCGCCCGGATACCTGGATCAGCCGCGGCCGCTCGCGCTGGCGCATCGCGGCGGTGCCGCGCACTTCCCGGAGAACTCCTGGCCGGCTTTCGCGCACGCGATCAGCCTCGGCTACTCCTACCTGGAGACCGACGTGCACGCCACCGCCGACGGCGTGCTGGTCGCGTTCCACGACAAGACCCTGGACCGGGTCACCGACGCGGCCGGGGCGATCGCGCAGCTGCCCTACCGGGAGGTGGCCGCGGCCCGGATCGGCGGCACCGAGCCGATCCCGGTGCTGGCCGAGCTGCTGGCCGCCTGGCCGGGTGCCCGGTTCAACGTCGACGTCAAGGACGCGGCCGCGATCAGGCCGCTGGCCCGGGTGATCGAGCGGGCCGCGGCCTTCGACCGGATCTGCCTCGCCTCGTTCTCCGGGCGCCGGCTGCAGGCGGCCCGGCGCGCGCTCGGACGGCCGGTATGCTGCGCGGCCGCCCCGGCTGGGCTGGGCCTGATCAGGGCCGGGCTGCCGGCCCCGGTGCTGTCCGCCGCGCTGGCCCGGGCCGGAGCGCGGTGCGCCCAGATCCCGGTGCGGCTGGCCACCGGCCCGTTCATCCGCCGCGCGCACGCCGCCGGGCTGCAGGTGCACGTGTGGACGGTGAACGAGGCCGCGGAGATGAGCCGGCTGCTGGACCTCGGCGCGGACGGGATCGTCACCGACGCGGTGCAGACCCTGCGTGCCGTGCTCACCGACCGCGGGCAGTGGCAGCCGAGCGCGCAGGCCGGGCCGGGACGCGGCGAGACGGGGCAAAAGCGGACAGGCTGAAGCCGGACAGGATTCAATCTGCGGCCAGCGGGAATCCTCACCGGGAACTCACCGTTGTTATCAGCACCGGATGAGCGCCAGGGAGGCAATGCACATATGGCTGAGCGCGCACTTCGCGGCACCCGCCTCGGAGCCACAAGCTACGAGAACGACCGTAACACCGACCTGGCCCCGCGTCAGGAAGTTGCGTTCGTCTGCACGAAGGGCCACGAGTTCAGTGTGCCGTTCGCTGCCGAGGCGGAGATCCCGGTCAACTGGGAATGCCGGATCTGCGGCGCGACCGCGCGCACGACCGCCGGTGACCTGCCCGCCCCGAAGAAGGTCAAGCCGCCGCGCAGCCACTGGGACATGCTGATGGAGCGGCGCACCGTCTCCGATCTGGAAGAGGTCCTGGCCGAGCGGCTGGCCGTGATCAGGGGCCAGCGCGGCGAGAACGGCGGCCAGAGCGGCCCGGCGTCCCCGCGGCAGCGCAAGAGCGCCTGAGTTCCCGCCGCTGATCAGGCGGCGGGCTGGTTCCTGCGGCGCAGGCGCCGGGTGACGCCCCACTGGGCTACCCGCCAGAAGGCCTCAGCGATGATCGCCCGGCTCATCTTGCTGGCGCCGCGGGTGCGCTCGGTGAAGGTGATCGGCACCTCCACGACCTTGAGCCCGGCTTGCAGGGTGCGCAGCGTCAGGTCGATCTGGAAGCAGTAGCCCTGCGAGTTCACGCCGTCCAGGTTCAGGGCGCGCAGCGTGCCCGCCCGGTAGACCCGGAACCCGCCGGTCGCGTCCCGGACCGAGATGCCCAGCATGAGCCGGGTGTAGATGTTGGCGCCGCGGGACAGCACCTCGCGCGACTTCGGCCAGTTGTGCACGGTGCCGCCCGGCACCCAGCGCGAGCCGATGACCAGGTCGGCACCCCGTTCCGCGGCGGCGAGCAGCTGGGGCAGCTCCTCGGGCTGGTGCGAGCCGTCGGCGTCCATCTCCACCATCGCGCCGTAGCCGTGCTCCAGGCCCCAGCGGAATCCCGCGATGTAGGCCGACCCGAGGCCCGACTTGCCCGCCCGGTGCAGCACCTCGATCAGCGAGTCGCCGGCGGCGAGCTTGTCGGCGACCTCGCCGGTGCCATCCGGGCTGTTATCGTCGACCACCAGCACGGCAGCCCCGGGCACCGATGCGTGCACCCGGGACACGATCGTCTCCAGGTTCTCCCGCTCGTTGTAGGTGGGGATGATGACGGCCACCTTGCCCAGCGGTACGGCCGGCTGGCTCTTCGACGTCACTCGTTTCCTGCCTCGGGGGTGCGGGGCCACAAGAGTGCCACGGGGGCAGGCGCAGCGCCGGCGGCGCCGCAGCCTGCTGACAATCAGGGCGCGGCCAGCTCCACCCGGGCCGCCGCCGCACGGCCCAGCGTAGTCCATCGGCCACGCTGAGCCGAAATGATCGGCCGGCCGGTGCCGCATGCCCGGGGACGAGGGCCCGGGCATCCCTTCGGACCGGAGCGCGTCCCGCCGGAAACGGGCTCGCCCTCCGTTGTCTACTGGGTGCCCAGGCCCCTCCCGGGTCCAACCCCCGCTCGGCCGCGGCGGCGATGAGCAGCCCCCTCGTGCTGCGCCTGGCGACAAGACGTGCCGCTGGCACGCCCTACGGCACAGCCCGGCGGGCTGGCTGACCGCCCCTGGCCGGCTGGCCCGGTGCTGGACTGCGCAGAAATTTACCGGCGATCGCCGGCTTGTCAACCTCGCCCCGGCAGCCGCAACCAGGCTGTGACAAGCCTGTTCCGTGATGCCCCCCGACGCTACGATTGATCTCTCCCAGCATGCGAGGGGCGGGATGACAAGGCCGTCAACACGTGTCGCGCGTGCGCCTGCGCCGCCCCCCGCCCGGACGCGAGCGGCCAGGCTCGCTGCTGGTTCCCCATCCGCTGCGGCGGAATAATCTTCCGGCTGGAGGACGAGCAGATGACTGAGAAGCCGGCGCCGAACGCCGAGTCGCAGATTGCGGTGCACTGGAAAGAGGAGGAGTACTACCAGCCTCCGGCCGGCTTCGCCGACCAGGCCAACGGCAACGACCCGGCGCTCCGCGAGCAGTTCAGCGAGGACAAGTTCCCTGGCTATTTCACCGCCTACGCGGACTTGCTGAGCTGGGACTCCAAGTGGGACACCGTCCTGGACGACAGCAACCCGCCGTTCTGGAAGTGGTTCACCGGCGGCCGGCTGAACGCCTCCTACAACTGCGTGGACCGGCACGCGGCGGCGAACCCGGACAAGACCGCGATCGTGTTCGCGGGCGAGCCCGAGGACGAGGGATACGAGCACATCAGCTACGGCGAGCTGCTGCGCCGGGTCAGCGAGTTCGCCGCGGTGCTGCGCGATGACCTCGGGCTGAAGTCCGGCGACCGGGTCACCTTGCACATGCCGATGGTGCCCGACCTGCCGGTCACCATGCTGGCCTGCGCCCGGCTCGGGGTGATCCACTCCGAGGTGTTCGGCGGCTTCTCCGGCAACGCCTGCGGCACCAGGATCGCCGACTCCGGCAGCCGGGTGCTGATCACCAGCGACAGCTACTGGCGCAGCGGCGCGCTGATCGACCACAAGGTCAAGGCGGACGAAGCGCTGCAAGAGGCGGCCAGGCAGGGCCAGGACGTCGACAAGGTCGTGGTCTGGCGCCGCTACCCCGGCAAGTACGGCTCGCAGACCCCGATGACCGAGGGGCGGGACGTGTTCGCCGACGAGCTGCTGGCCGGGCACGCCGGCGCGACCGTCGAGCCGGTGTCGCAGCCGGCCGAGGCGCCGCTGTTCCTGATGTACACCAGCGGCACCACGGGCCGCCCCAAGGGCGCCCAGCACTCCACCGGCGGGTACCTGTCCTACGTGGCCGGGACGTCGAAGTACTACCAGGACATCCACCCCGATGACGTGTACTGGTGCATGGCCGACATCGGCTGGATCACCGGCCACTCCTACATCGTGTACGGGCCGCTGGCCCTCGGCACCACCACGGTGATCTACGAGGGCACCCCGAACTACCCCGACGCCGGGCGCCCGTGGCGGATCGCCACCGAGCTCGGCGTGAACATCTTCCACACCTCGCCGACCGCGATCCGGATGCTGCGCAAGGTCGGCCCGGAGGAGCCGTCCAAGTACGACTACCACTTCAAGACCATGACCACGGTCGGCGAGCCGATCGAGCCCGAGGTGTGGCGCTGGTATTACACCGAGGTCGGCAAGGGCAAGGCCGCCATCACCGACACCTGGTGGATGACCGAGACCGGCGGCTTCCTCGGCAGCACGCTGCCGGGCCTGGAGCCGATGAAGCCCGGCAGCTGCGGGCCCGGCGTGCTCGGCATCTACCCGGTGATCCTGGACGAGGACGGCAAGGTCATCCCGCCCGGCGCCGGCCAGGCCGGCAGGATCTGCATCCGCAACCCGTGGCCCGGCATCATGCAGACGATCTGGGGCCAGCCCGAGCGGTTCATCGACGTGTACTACAGCAAGTACAACAAGAGCCGGGACTCCAAGGACTGGCACGACTGGCCGTTCATGTGCGGCGACGGCGCGCTGATGGCCGCCGACGGCTACATCCGCATCCTGGGCCGGATCGACGACGTCATCAACGTCGCCGGGCACCGGCTCGGCACCAAGGAGCTGGAATCCTCCGCGCTGACCGTGCCCGAGGTCGCCGAGGCGGCCGCGGTGCCGGTGATCGACGACATCCGCGGCCGGGTGGTGGAGATGTACGTCGCGCTCAAGCCCGGCATCGAGCCCGGTAAGGAGCTGGAAGCGAAGGTCAGCGCCGCGATCGAGACCGACATCGGCAAGATCGCCAGGCCGAAGAACGTCTGGATCGTGCCGGACATGCCCAAGACCCGCTCGGGCAAGATCATGCGCCGGGTGATTGCGGCCATCTCCAACTTCGCCGACGTCGGTGACATCACCACGCTGGCCAACCCGGAGATCGTCGAGGGCATCCGCCACCACGTGCAGAAGATCAAGGTCGAGCGGCACGAGCAGCCGCGCGAGCTGACCGAGACCGAGCTGGCCGAGATCGAGAGCTTCGGCAGCGAGTAGCCAGGCCGGGCCCGTGGCGCTGCGCGTGGTACCGCGCGCAGCGCCACGGGCCCGGGCATGCTGGGAGCATCAACTGGGGGGCGGGGGGAAATATGCAGCAGCCAGGAAAAAGATCCGCAATCACGCTGCGAGCGGGGCTGGTCGCCTGCGCGGCCGCACTGCTGGTGGCGGGCGCCGGCGTGGCCTCCGCGACGGCCGGCCATCGCACCGGGCCGGCCGCCGGGCCGGCGCTGACGGGCAAGCGGGCGCGGATCGGCGTGCTGATCAGGAAGGCCATGTCGCGCTACGACCTGCAGGCGGTGATCGTGCAGGCGACCGTCGCTGGCCGGCCGGTGATCACCAAAGCCTATGGCGAGTCGATGACGGGCGTGCCGGCCACGACCAGCATGCACTTCCGCAACGGTGCGGTGGCCATCTCCTATATGTCCACGTTGCTGCTGCGCCTCGTTGATGAGCACAAGGTCAGCCTTGATGACCCGGTCTCACGGTGGCTGCCGAGGCTGCGCGATGCGCGCAAGGTGACGCTGCGGATGCTGGCGGGAATGAGCTCTGGTTACTTCGACTACGAGCAGAATCCGCGGCTGACGGCCCAGCTGTATGCCGACCCGTTCCGGACCATCACCACCAGTGATCAGCTGCGGCTCGCGTTCTCCAGGCGCCAGCTGTACAAGCCCGGCACGAACTGGAGCTACGCCCACACCAACTACGTCATCCTCGGGCTGATCCTGTCCAAGATCACTCATGAGCCGCTGGCCGTCGCGCTGCGTCACTATGTGCTCGGCCCGCTGGGCCTGCGCAACACCGCCAGCTCGGTGACCGCCGCGATCCCGGCGCCCGTGCTGCACGCATACAGCGCCGAGCGGCGGTCCTTCCTCGGCATCAAGCGCTCGATCCCGTTCCTCGAGGACTCCACCTACTGGAACCCGTCCTGGACTCTCGCCCGGGGCGCGGTGGAGACCACCGATATCGCCGACCTGACCCGCACGGCCATCGGAATCGGCAGCGGCAGCCTGCTCAGCCGCCGTTCCCACGCCGAGCAGATCAATCCGCGGATCGGGTTCGGCCACGCGCAGCGCGGCTGTGCCACCTGCCGCACACTGAGCCGCGTCTTCGGCTATGGCCTGGGTGTCGTAAGGAACGGATCCTGGATCCTGCAGAACCCGCTGTTCGGCGGCTACGGCGCCGTGGAAGCCTACCTGCCCGCGAAGAAGATCTCGATCGCGGTTGCCGTCACCTTCGGGAACCGCAGCTACGACGCAGCCGGCAACGTCCAGAACTACGCGTCCACGCTGTACAGCGAGATCGGGGCGGTGCTGGCGCCGGGCGACCCGCCGCCCACCCGGTGACGCCCGGCCGCGCGGCCGCCCGGCCGCGCGGCCAGTGCCGCTGGTCCAGGCGGTGGATGGCCTTGGCTGACACGCCCTCCACGGCATGCCCGGCCTTGCCCCGCCCGGGCCAGCCAGCCGGCCGGTCCTTCCGCGAGCCGGATCTTAGGCCCAGATGAGGCGCCCGGGGTCAGAGGGTCCAGAGTGCTTCGGTGGGCGATAGCCTGGCCGCCTTGAGCGCGGGAAGAAGCCCGGCCAGTGCCCCGATGACAACTGCGGCGCCGAGTCCGCCGGCCCAGGCGCCGGTGGGTATGGCCGTGGTCCAGCCTTTGAGGTGCGCATAGATGCTGGTGGCGGCGATTCCGGCGCCGACCCCGGCCGCGCCGCCGGCCACGGCGAGCACGACGGCCTCGGCCAGGAACTGGATGCGGATGTGGCCCTTGGTGGCGCCGAGCGCGCGGCGCAGCCCGATCTCGCTGCGCCGTTCCAGCACCGAGATGATCATGATGTTGGCCACGCCGATGGCGCCGACCAGCAGCGCGACCGCGCCGAGGCCGAGGAAGAGGGTGTTGAACGCGGCTTTGGCGTCGGCCTGGGCGACCAGCGCGGATGACGGCTGGGAAACGTTGACCGAGCTGGGGTCTTCGGGGTATGCCTGCGCGGCGAGGAGGCTGTCGACCCGCTGCACGGAGCTGGCGGTGGCTTTGAGGTAGATAGTGGTGGGGTGGCCGTCGAAGCCGAGGTATTTCCGCGCGAATGGCCATCCGACCAGCACCGAGGAGTCGATGTCGGGGGCCAGGACGTCGGGCTTGAGTATTCCGGCCACGTACACCCACATGTTGCCGGCCCAGATCCGCTCACCGGGAAAGATCCGGTTGATGCCCAGCAGCTGGGCGGCAGCCGCGCCGAGCACTGCGACCGGCTCATGCCCGGTAGCGGCATTCAGGAACCGGCCCTGGGCCAGGCTGGTGCCGGCCGTTGCGGGCAGGCTCGGCGTAGCCGCGTCGACGGTGAGCGCGTTGGTGTTGGCCGAGGGAATCAGCGGGCTGCGGTAGGCGCTGGCGGACGTGGAGCCCGTGGACTGGACTGCGTATACGCCAGGCAGCCGGCCGATCATCGCGGGGGCGCGCAGCGGCAGCTCGGCGGGCTGCCCGGTCAGGCTGTTCCCGTTCTGCACGGTCAGCAGGCTGGTGCCGAGCGCGGTGATCTCCGCGTTCAGCCCGGCGGCCGATGATGACGACAGGCCGAGCACGGCCACGATCGCAGCCACGCCGATCGCGATTCCTAGCGCGGACAGGGCCGCGCGCAGCTTGCGCGGGCGCAGCCCGGTGACGGCTAGCCGGGCGAGATCGGCTGCCCGCAGTCGCGCCGCGGCCGGCCGCGCTGCGGGCCTGCGGCCCGGGGCCGGCACCGTGGCGGACTGTCCGGTCATGATGTGCCTCCGGTTCCGCTGTCGGAGATAACGCGCCCGTCCAGCATCCGGACCTGCCGGCGCGTCCGGGCCGCGATGGCCTGGTCGTGGGTGACCATGACGATCGTGGTCCCGGCCCGGTTCAGCTCGTGCAGCAGGCCGAGGATGGTGGCGCCGGTAGCGGAGTCGAGATTGCCGGTGGGCTCGTCGGCCAGCACGATTTCCGGGGAGCCGGCCACGGCACGGGCGATTGCTACTCGCTGGCGTTCCCCGCCGGATAGCTGGGTGGGCCTGGAGTGGAGCTTGTGTGCCAGCCCGACCCGCCGCAGTGCTTCCGCGGCCAGTGCCCGCCGGCGGCCCAGGCTGGTGCCCGCGTACAACAGCGCCTGCGCCACGTTGTCGAGCACCTGCTGCTGCTCGGCCAGGAAGAATTGCTGGAATACGAAGCCAATCGAGGACGCCCGCAGGCCGGCCAGCTCCCGGTCCGGCAGACCGGCCACGTCCAGCCCGGTCACCCGGACGGTTCCGGCAGTGGCCTGGTCGAGTGTGCCCGCCAGGTGCAGCAGAGTCGACTTCCCCGACCCCGAAGGACCGAGCACGGCGACTAGTTCTCCGGCCGCTACGGTCAGGCTCACCCCGGCTAGCGCGGTCACCGGCCGGGACCCGGGATAGATCTTGGTCACGTCGGCCAGCTCCAGCACCGGCGCATCGTCAATCACGGTCATGAGCCCGGCACCACCACGCGCTGGCCCGGAGCCAGGTTCCCGGATACCTGCACCAGCCCGGCGGCGTCGTCGAACAGTCCCGGCGTGACCTTGACCAGCTGATGGCCGTGCCCGCTGGTGATCTCCACCGCGTACCCGCCGGCCGGCTGGGCCAGCAGCGCGTCCACCGGCACTACCAGCACGTCCGGCACGCTGCCTTCAGTGATTGTCACCGTCACCGGGGCCTGGTTCAGGTTCGCGGCCGCTTGCGGGTGGTCCAGCGATACCAGCACGTTGATCGTGGCCGCGCTCGTACCGCTGGAGCCATTCGCCGGGCTGCTCCCCGAGGCGCCGGACGAACTGTCCTGCCCTCCGCTGCCCGGCGACGAGGAGGCGGCGGCCACCGTGCTCACCTGCGTGATGGTCCCGGGGGTGGTTCTGCCGCTCGGCAGCGTGACGGAGACTGCGTCGCCTGCTTTGACCTGCCCTTCGCTGCCGGCGTCCAGCGGGACTGTGACCACAGGGGTGGTTGAGGTGGCGGTCGCCACCACCATGCCCGGGCTGGCCGGCGCGCCGAGCGAGATCGTGGTGCCCAGCCCGGTGACCAGTACCGGCCCGGGCTGGAACACCGCGTCGCCCAGGCTCAGCTCCCCGGTCACGGCCAGGCCCAGGCGGGTCTGCAGCTGCTCAACCCCGTAGGCCGTCTGCGCGCTGTAGTAGTCCCAGCCCGAGCGGGGACCCATCGCCGCAGCAGAGACGTACCCCGCTTTCACCAGGTCGCGATTCAGCTCGGCGACGTCGGTGCCGGTCAGGCCCTCATACAGGTCCCGGTAGGCGGGCACGCCGCCGTACAGCAGCACTACCGGGCTGCCGCTGACGGCATAGATCCGATGGCCCTGGCGGATGGTCTGGCCGATCTGCGGCAGCCAGGTGAACACCCCCGATCCCGTGCTGCTCGCCGACGAGCCTGACGAGGACGACGCGCTCGGCGCCTGGGAACTCTGCGGCACCACCACCGTGTACGTGCCGGCGTCGCCCAGTGTCGCGTTCTGCTGTGATTGTGACGTCAGCGATTCCCGCCGCACCATGAACGTCGATGTGGCGTAGCCGCTGCCCGCCGTGCCCGCCGGAGACCGGCTGTTCTTGCCGAAGGCGCCGGACACCAGCGATGCTCCGGCCCCGGCCAGCACCAGCACCACTACGCCGGCCGCCAGCTGCCAGCCACGAGGGCGCCTGCGCATGCCAGCGGCTTGTCTCCGCATCGTCCCGGCGGCCTGGCCGGGCGACCTATCGCTTTTCACGTTCAGCCTCCATGAACTCGCAAGCAGGGATCACCGGCAGAGCTGTTATCCGCCGTGGGGCGTGCCCTGGGGGGCTCCGTGGTTACAGGTCTTGTCCGCTGCCTGGGCCAGCGGTGAATCCGGGTCGAATCCCGCCGGAGGCTCGTAGGCGATCCCGCCGCCTGGCAGCGCGGTGGGGTCCGGGAAGCTGGGGAAACCGTGGGATCGCATGCAGGTGGCGTACTGCAGGGCCTGCGCCAGGGCCTGGTGATCTTGGGCGGCGTCATGAGGCTGCGCGGGCGGGAGCAGGTGCTGGCAGGTCTTGAAGGCCGGGCCGAACTGGGGCGAGCTCTGGCTGGTTCCGGTCCGGGGGAAGCCGCCCTGGGCCAGCGGGTCGGGAAAGCCCGGAACCCCATGCGAGCGCATGCAGTGGGAGAAGGCCACCTCCTGCTGGTAGGCGGACGACCCGTCGGCACTGGGCGGGCTGCCGCCCCCGCCGCAGCCGGCCGCCATCAGCGCCATGCCCATAGCAAGCGCAGGCAGAAGGCGCCTGCCGCCGGGAATGCTGCCGTTCATCGTTGGTCTCCGTCCTTTGGCGCCGCGCGAAGCTCCGCGCGGCCCTGGCCATTGGCGAGGTCGCAACAGTGCGGGGAATCTGGTTCAGAACCCGCAGGCTTTCAAGGCGGCGCTGAATTGCGGGGTGCTGGTGTTTATGCCGAGGCGCTGCATCTGGCCGGTGTTGATGCCGCCGTTCCAGGAGTACGGGAACTTGCGGATCCGGTGGCGGCGCATGCATCGGGCGAACGCCCGGTTCGCGCCGTCCGCCTGCGCCTGCATGGCGGGGCTCAGCTCCGGCTTTCCGTCTCTCGGCACGTCAGCGAGCTGCTGGGCACAGGCCCGGCGGGCGGACGCGGGCGCGCTGCGGTAATCGGCGGTGTTCCGCCGGGTCATGATGAAGACCCCGCGCCGGTCAGGGCGGGGATAGCCGGATGCGCCGTGCGAGCGCATGCACCGGGCGTAGGCGAGTGCATGCCGTATCGGGCTGCCCGGTGCTGATGCTCCTCCAGACCGGGCGGCGGGCCCGCACGCCGCCGCGAGCAGCGCTGCCCCCGCTAGGACTGCTGCGACACCGGCTGCCCGCGCTGAATGTGCGGTTGTGTTCGCCATGACGGCGACAATGCGGCACTGATGTCCGCTGCCGGTCCGCTGGTCGTCACCATCACGTCACAAAGGGCGCCCGGCAGGTACTGGCGGCGAGACCGCTCCGCTGACTGCGGCGTGACCGTCGAGCGGCAGGCTGACGGTGAACATCGCGCCGCCAGCCGGATGATTGCCCGCCTCGAGGTGTCCTCCGTGCAGCTGCGCGTTTTGCCGGGCGATGGCCAGGCCCAGGCCGCTTCCCTCAGAACGGGCGCGTGCGGTATCGGCCTTGAAGAACCGGTCGAATACGCGCGGAACGACAGCCGGCGGTAGCCCGGGACCGTGGTCGCGTACTTCCAGGATCAACCGCCCGCCGTCCCGGCCGATCGGCTCTGCTGCCGCCGTGACGATCACCGGCGGGGCGCCGTGTCGCAGCGCATTGCCGACCAGGTTGGCGATGACGACATCGAAGCGGCGCCGGTCCAGCTGGGCAGTCAGGCCCGCGGGCACGTCGATGCGCACGCCTGTCCAGCCCCGCGTTCGCAGGCATCTGGACACGGCAATCGCAACGTCGGTGTCATCGGTCACCAGCTGGGCCGTACCGGCGTCGAAGCGGGAGATCTCGATGAGATCCTCCACCAGCCGGTTGAGGTGCACGATCTCCTGACCTACCAGCTGCGCGGCCGCTGCAGCGTCACCGGTCAGGCCGGGGTGCTCATGCAGGATGTCGGCTACCGCGGTGATCGCCGTCAGCGGAGTTCGCAGCTCATGGGAAACGTCACCGGCGAACTGGCGGGCCCGCGCTTCCATCCGCTGCAGCTCGCCTACCTTGTCCTCCAGCGCGGTGGCCATCTCGTTGAACGAGGTGACCAGCCGGGCCAGCTCGTCCCGGCCCTGCGCGTGAATGCGCACCGTGAGGTCCCCGCCGGACATCCGCTGGGCTGCCTCAGCCAGCCGCTGCACGGGCAGCAGAACCCGGCGGGAGGCCGCATAGGCCAGGCCGGCAATGATCGCCATGAGCACGGCGGCGGCGGCCAGGCAGAAAGCAAGCGCGGCAGACCGTGACGGCAGTTTCCCCGCTCTCGGCCCGCCGGTGCGCGGAGCCGGGCGGTACAGCAGGTGCAGCAGGGGTCTTGGCCCGCTTATCACGCCGGATAGCCAGGAGGGGAAGTGGTACCACGGAAGTATCAAGTTGACGAACCAAGCCGAGGCAAGCGCTGAGAACAGCGCGACCACGACGAACGCTACGATCAGGCGCGTGCGCACAGGCGGAGCCTCCTCTGCTTCCTACACCGGCCCGAACCGGTACCCGAAACCGCGCACCGTCTGGATATAGCGGGGTTCGGAGGTGTCGGGTTCGATCTTCGCCCGCAACCGCTGCACGCACGCGTCCACCAGCCTGGAATCTCCCAGGTAGTCATGTTCCCAGACCTGCTCGAGAAGCTGCTCGCGGGAAAATACCCGCCGCGGTGATCCGGACAAGACCAGCAGCAGGCGCAACTCGGTGGGAGGCAGCGACAGTTCACGCCCGGCCTGCCGGACCACCAGCGCACTGCGGTCGATGACCAGATCGCCGAAGGATTCTGCCGGGGATCCGGACCGGGTTATCCGGCGCAGCACCGCGCGGATCCGCGCATCTAGTACCCGCGGCTCCACCGGCTTGGCCACATAATCGTCGGCCCCGGCCTCCAGGCCGCCCACGATGTCAAAGTCGTCGTTGCGAGCGGTCAGCATGATCACCGGGATATCGCTGCTACGGCGCAGCCGACGGCACACCTCAAAGCCGTCCATCCCCGGCAGCATCACATCCAGTACCACGACGTCCGCGTCGCCTCCGCGGAGAGCGCGAAGTGCCGTCTCACCGCTCTCCGCCGGGCGCACCCGGTATCCCAGACGGCGCAAAGCGAGCTCCAGGCCCTGCCTGGCAGCCGGATCGTCCTCAACGAGCAGCACCGTAGCCATCGACCGTCATTATCTAGCCGGCTCAACGTCATGAGGCTGTCCGCCGATTGTCACAACCGTGCTACAGATCCGGTCATCCCCGCGCGGCGGGGTGGCTGCTCGTGCGCTAGCTCTCCTGGCCGAGCACGTCCCGCAGCTTGCGCGCGAAGGCCTCGGGCTGGCCGGGGTACCCGGACTCGCTGCCGAGGAAGCCGCCGTGGTGGCTGGGGAATACGGCTGGCTGCTGGCCGAGCAGTTCGGCGGTGGCCAGCGATGTCCGCCCGGTGAACACGCCGGCGGACTCCTCCCCCACGGCGATGACGATGCGCGTCGGCGCCGCGGCCAGCGCGCTGATGTCGGGGCGGTAGCTGCTGACCGCCCAGGACCGGTCCGACAGCAGCGGGTCGTCACGGGATCCGTCGTCATCAGCCGGCATCCCGAACAGGGCAGGATCGGGCTCGGGCTGGGCGAAGTAGGCGTCGGTGAACTCCCCTTGCCACGACGTCATGGCGATGAAGGCCGCCATGCCCGCGTTGCGGCCTCCGGCCTCGTACGCGTCCCGGGAGGCGGCGCGGGCGCGCTCGGCCGCCTTCGCGTCGGGGAGCACCGGGATCAGCGGCGGCTCGTGTGCCACCAGGGTGAGCACGTCACGGGGGTACGCCGCCACCAGGGCCAGCGCGGTCACCGCGCCGCCGCTGCTGGCGAACATGTCGACCGGGCCGGCACCGAGCGCCCCGATGACCGCGTGCACGTCGCCCGCCTGGGCCGCAGGAGCATGGTCGACGCGGCCGTCGTGCCGGGTACTGCGCCCCAGGCCGCGCGGGTCGTAGGTGATCACGGTCCGGTCGGGGAAGTACGACGCCAGCGTGCCGAAACCGCTGGCGTCCATGGGCTGGCCGATCATGAACAGCAACGGGCGTCCGCCAGCGGCGGGCAGCGGGCCGTGAACGTCGTAGGCGATATCGGCCCCGGCGGTTTCCAGCCGGTGTGTCGTGGTCATTGGCTATAGCGTCCCGTCGGTGTGGTTATCGGCATGCGCCCAGGCCGAGCCGGGCGAGGCGTGCGTGGTCGGCGAGGATGTAGATCCCGGTTATCTGGCCGGCACCGAAGCTGAAGGCCATGATCGAGGACGGCTGCCCGCCGTCGCCGGTGACGACGATTCCCGCGGATCCGCCGATCAATGCGGGGTGCGCGTACGGGGCGGCGCTGCGGTGGCTGGCCGCCAGCGCCACCGCCCGGGCCGCGCCGTGGATCTCGCGTAGCCCCCCGGCGGGCAGGGCGCCGAGATCGATGCGGACCACGACGTCGGGGTCGAGCAGGGTGAGCAGTGCGTCGAATCTGCCGCCGCGGGCGGCGGCTATCCAGGCCCCGACGACCTCCCGCTGGCGGGCCAGGCTGGTCCCGCCGGCCGCGCCCGCGCCGCGCACCCGGCGCCGGGCGCGGCTGGCGAGCTGGGCTGCGGTGCCGGGCGAGCGCCCGACGATGGGGGCGATCTCGTCGAACGGCACCGCGAACATGTCATGCAGCACGAACGCGAGTCTCTCGGTAGGACTCAGCCTGTCCAGCACTACCAGCAGCGCCATGCCGACCGCATCGGCCAGCTCGGCTTCCTGCTCGGGACCGGCCGTGTCCAGGCTGCTGACGACGGGGTCGGGCAGGCGGGCCAGCGGCTCCTCGCGGCGTGCCGATCGCGAGCGCAGCATGTCCAGGCAGATCCGGGAGACCACCGTGGTCAGCCAGCCGCCGAGATTGGCCGGCTCATCCGCGCCGCAGCGGCTGAGCCGCAACCAGGTTTCCTGGACTGCGTCCTCCGCGTCGCTCAGCGAGCCGAGCATCCGGTAGGCGATCGCCCGCAGCCGTCCCCGGCTGACTTCGAAGGCTGCGGCCAGGTCCCGTCTGCTCGCATCGGTCATATCTCTCCGCCGCGATCCGTCATAGCAGTGACACCGCAATCCTAGGAAGGAGCCGGAGGGACCCGGGAAGGTCCTGGTCATGATCTCAGGGTGACGAATCGAGTGACGCACAGACCAGCAACAGGCCGAGGAGGTCTTCGCAGTGGCTCACCGGAACAATGCGCCGGCGGACACGCCGCAGCCCGCTCACGCGACCGCCGCGGCGCCGGACCGATTCACCGGCGAGGAACGCGCCGCGACGAAGGAGCGCGCTCGCGAGCTCAGGGCAGTGCCCGGCGGGGTCGTGCACCCGCTGCCCGCAGACCTGCGCTCGGCGCTGACCGCCAGTGCCGCGGCGCGCTCAGCCTGGACCGGCATTACTCCGCTGGCCCGCAACGAGTTCATCTGCTGGGTCGAGGATGCCCGACAGCAGCCGACCCGGCAGCGGCGGATCCGCCGGACCCTGGAGGAGCTGGCCGCAGGGCAGCGCCGGCCCTGCTGCTGGCCTGGGTGCAAGCACCGGCAGCGCACCGGCCGCCCGGCGGACGAGATCGGCTAAAAGTGTTCCTCTTTGAGGACTGTCCCGCGACACTTTGGTCATGACATCTGTGCAGCCGCGGGTGGGCGGGCTCGAGGTCCGCTCGATCGACTACGTGCCGCTGAGCGAGCGGCACGGCAAGATCTGGCATCTGGGCCCGTTGTGGTTCATGTCCAACGCGCAGATCGCCACGCTGGCCGTCGGCCTGATCAGCATCAGCGAGGGCGGATCGCTGTTCTGGTCGGTGCTGGCCATCGTGGTGGGCGTGCTGGTCGGCACGCTGTTCATGGCGTTTCACTCCGCGCAGGGCCCGCAGCTCGGCCTGCCGCAGATGATCCAGTCGCGCCCGCAGTTCGGTTACGTCGGGGCGCTGCTGGTCTGGCTTTTCGCTTACGTGCAGTACGCCGGGTTCAACGTCTTCAACACCATCCTCGGCGGCGAGGCGATGAGCACCACCGCGCATGGCCCCACGAAACTGTGGGTCGTCATCGTGACGGTCGCGGCCTTCATCATCGCGCTGGTCGGCTACGACCTGATCCACAAGGCCGAGCAGTGGCTGACCTACCTCATGATCGTCATCTTCGGCATCTTCACGGTCGCGCTGTTCTTCATCCACTATCCGGCGGGCACCTTCGCTGTCGGCACCTTCAAGGCCAGCCCGTTCCTGGGCCAGTTCGGGGTGGTGGCCGGCTACCAGATCAGCTGGGCGATCTACGTCTCGGACTACTCGCGCTACATGCGGCCGGACGTGACCGTGCGCAAGACCTTCTACTGGACCTACTGGGGATCGGCCATCGGCGGCGCCTGGATGATGATCGTCGGTGCCGTCCTGGCTGCCTGGGCGGGCAAGAGCTTCGACGGCACCGGCATCGCTGAGCTCGGCAAGGTCGGCGACCATGTCTTCGACGGTTTCGGATCCATCGTGCTCATCCTCGCGGCGCTCGGCCTGGTGTCGGTCACGGCACTCAACATGTACGGCGGCTCGCTGACCCTGATCAGCGCCCTCGACTCGTTCCGGAAGGTACGGCCCACGCTGAGCTTGCGGGTCATCACCGTGGGTTTCACCGCGGTGCTTTCGGTGATCGGCGCGCTCGCCGCGACCCAGAACTTCCTCGGGAACTTCAGCAATTTCCTGCTGCTGATCCTCTACCTGTTCATCCCGTGGACCGCGGTGAACCTGGTCGACTACTACATCGTGCGGCGCGGCCACTACGCGATCGCCGAGATCTTCAAGCCGGACGGGATGTACGGGCGGTGGGGCTGGCGGGGCATCCTCGCCTACCTCATCGGCTTCGCCGCCATGACGCCCTTCTTCGACGTCGGCACCCTGTACGAGGGCGTGGCGGCCAAGGCACTCGGCGGCGCGGACATCTCGTTCTTCATCGGGCTGCCGGTCGCCGGGATCCTGTACTACATCTTCAGCCGGTCAATCGATGTGGCGGCCGAGACGCGAGTCGCCGAGGCCGAGGCAGCCGAGGTCGAACCGACAGCAGCGGACTGAGCACGCCCAGCATCCGTTCCGCCGCCAGGACCGGTCAGCGCCGGACGGTGTAGTGCAGATGCAGCACGCGGTCGCCCTGGACCACCTGGTCGGGATCGTCGAGGAGCACGGTGCCGGCGTGGCTGCCGAAAAAGCGCACCCCTTCGCCCAGGACCACCGGGGCGACGTCCATCGCGACCTCGTCGACCAGCCCGGCCGAGAACGCCTGCCCGCCGACGTCGCCGGCGGTCACGCAGACCAGGCCATCGCCGGCGAGTTCCTGAGCGAGCGCGATGCCCGCCTCGACCGACCCGGCGGTATGGAAGGGCGCGTCCGGGTGGCCGGCCAGCCACGCCTCCGGCAATGGCCGCCGGGTAACGACGACCAGCTCGTCCCCGGCGGCCGGGTCGCCGTCCCAGCCGTTCGTAGTGTCGAACAGGTGACGGCCGATGACCGTCACCTTGATGGCGTCCCAGAAGGGCTGGACGTAATCCGCGGACCTCCGCGAGACACGGAACGTCCAGCCGCTCGCCCGCGCGGACACCTCGGTATCGCCGTTGCCGTACCAGTCGAACAGCGGCCCGACCGTGTCATCGGGATAGGCGATGTAGCCGTCCACCGACACGACCGCCTGCATGATAACCCTGGCCATATCCGCTCCTTCGCCGGTCAGGTTCGGAGCGGCGACGGGTGCCGGGGCTCATAGACGGCGAGGTCTGAGCCGTCCGGCAGCCGGATGGCCGCCATCAGCCCCCAGCCCTGATCGGTGACCTCCCGGGTCACCTCCACGCCCTGGTCCCGCAGGCCGCCCAGCGTTGCCTCGATGTCGTCGCACATCAGGTACAGCTCGTGGCGCCCGGCCCGGTCAGCCGGATGGACGGCCAGCTCGGCCGGGGGCAGCGCGAAGATGGGCCAGCCCCCGCCCGCGTCCAGCGAGGCCAGGCCGAGCACCTCGGTGAGGAAATTACGCACCTTCTCGGCCTCGGGCGAGAACACGATGGCATGCACGCCGGTAATCACCCGGCGATCCTAGCCCGTGCCGCCCGTCAGACGCACCGGGCGATGCGGCCGGCGGGCCAGTCCGGCCGGTCAGGCCGGCGGGGCGACGACGGTGCCGACGGCGGTCACCACGACGACCGGCTCGTCCAGGACCTGCGCGGCCGAGGGACCGCGGCCGGGGTCGGCCCGGCAGGTGACGCGGGCCTCGAACTCCATCGCCCGGCTGCGCCAGGCCCAGCCGGGTGATCGTCGCCGTGACCTCCAGCACGTCACCGGCCCGCACCGGCGCGCGGAACTGCACATCGGCATAGGAGGCGAACAGGCCCTCATCACCGTCCGCCCGGATCGACGCCTCGGTCGCCACGTCGCCGAACAAGCCCAGCACGTACGCGCCGTCCACCAGGTTCCCGCCGTAGTGGGCGTGGCTGTAGGGCACATACCGGCGGTGCGTCACGGTCAGGCCAAGCCGCGGATCACCCCCGGCAGCGTCCGGCGCGGCGGCGGTCACGCCGCGGCTCCCGCGCCATGCATCACGCCGGCCGCCGCGCCGTCCACGGCGGCACCGCCGGGCGCGGCGTCGTCCCGCGCCGCGCCGTCATGGGAGCCGGCGGCGCCGCCCGGGGGCCGGCCAGCGCGTGCACCAGGTAGCTGGCCACCTCGCGCGGCGTGGTGCCGCGGCCGAAGATCTTGTCCACCCCCAGCTCGGCGGACATGCCCGGGTCGAACCGCGGGCCGCCGACGACCAGCAGCGGGCGGTCCGGGCCCACGGCGCCGAACCCGGCGGCCAGCTCCCGGGCACCGGACAGGTGCGCGTCCCGCTGGGTCACCACCTGGCTGACCAGGACGGCGTCCGCGCCCTCGGCCCGGGCCCTGGCCACCAGGTCAGGGACGGCCACCTGGGAGCCCAGATTGACCACCTTGATCTCCCGGTAGTACTCCAGGCCCTTCTCCCCCGCGTGGCCCTTGACGTTGAGGATCGCGTCGATCCCGACGGTGTGCGCGTCGTTGCCGATGCACGCGCCGACCACGACCAGCTTGCGGCCCAGGCTGGTGCGGATGGCCAGGTTGACCTCGGCCGCCTGCAGCAGCGGGTACTCCCGCTCGGCCACGGTGACCTGGGCCAGGTCGACCAGGTGCGAGACCCGGCCGTAGACGATGCAGTAGGTGAAGTCCGGGCCCATGCCCTTGGCGTGCACCACCATCGCCGGGTCCAGGCCCATCTTGGCCGCGAGCTGCAGCGCCGCGCCCTCGGCACGCAGCTTCTCCGCCGCGGTCCGGTAGGGCACCGGCAGCGTGAACGACAGCTGGACCTGGCCGTCGCCGGTGGTGTCGCCGTAGGGCCGGATGACGTCGCTCATCGCCGGGCTCCCATCTCGACCGGGGCGGCCGCGACGGCCGGGACGGCCGCCGGGCCGGGCGCGGCCGCGATGGCCGGGCCTTCCTCCAGGATGGCGGCCGCCGGGTTGAGGTAGCCGCCGGCCTTCTCGATGACGCCGTCCAGGCCGCGGCCGCCGTCGGCGGGCCGCCTGGTGATCCCGAACGTTCCGTCGGCGATCGCGTTCAGCAGCCCGTCGTCGCAGATACGGCGCAGCAGGCCCACCGACTCGCCGAGCACCTGGTGCGCGCGCTCGGCGATGAAGCCGCCGGGGGCGGGCACGAAGCTCTCGCCGAGCCGCCCGGCCGCGGTCTTGACGTACCGGACGTTCTCCAGGGCCAGGTCGCGGTCGGACAGGAACGGGGTGTGGATGCCCTCGGTCATCATGCCGATCAGCAGGATCGACTGGCCGGTCATCACCCCGCACAGGTTGAAGAACGCGTCCAGCAGGTAGCCGGCGAACACGTTGCCGGTCATGTGCTTGGTCGGCGGCATGTACTTCAGCGGCGCGTGCGGGAACAGCTCGCGGACCAGCTGGGCGTGGGCCAGCTCCAGCAGGAACGAGTCCGGCACGGCCGGGTTGATCTCGAACGCGTGGCCGAGGCCGAGCTGGCTGTCGGACAGGCCGGCCTCCTTGCCGAAGTACTCGTTCAGCAGCTGGCTGACCACCACCGTATGCGCGGCGTCGACCGCGTCCGCGGTGGTCAGGTAGTTGTCCTCGCCGGTGTTGATGACGATCCCGGCGCGGGCGTGGATCTGGCGGGAGAACCGCTGGTCGATGAACGTGCGGCGGGGGTTGATGTCGCGGAAGATGATCCCGTACATGCAGTCGTTGAGCATCATGTCCAGCCGCTCCAGGCCGGCCAGCGTCGCGATCTCGGGCATGCACAGCCCCGACGCGTAGTTGGTGAGCCGGACGTAGCGGCCCAGCTCGGCCGACACGTCGTCCAGCGCGGCGCGCATCAGCCGGAAGTTCTCCTGGGTGGCGTAGGTGCCCGCGAACCCCTCCGACGTGGCCCCCTCGGGCACGTAGTCCAGCAGCGACTGGCCGGTGGAGCGGATGACCGCGATGATGTCGGCGCCCTCCCGGGCGGCGGCCTGGGCCTGCGGGATGTCCTCGTGGATGTCGCCGGTGGCCACGATCAGGTAGATCCACGGCTTGGCCGGGTCAGAAGTCCTGGCGATCATCTCGTCGCGCCGGGCCCGCTGGGCGTCGATGGCGGCGATGCCGCGGGCCGCGGCGGCGCTGGCGGCCTGCCGGGCGGCAGTCGCGTCGGCGCCGGCCGGGATGCGGAAGGACACCTGGCCGGCCGCCGCGGCGCGGGCCAGCGCGGCCAGGTCGGGGTAGCCGCCGGCCAGCAGCGCGTCCCACGCGGGCAGCGCCACCCCGTGCTCCAGCCCGGTGCTGGCGGCGATCGCGTCGGTCAGCCGGTTCACCCACGGCATGCCGTCGCCGTCCGCGCCGCCCAGCCCGGCCAGCCGCAGCACGGCCCGCTCCACCGAGACGGTCGTGTGGCTGCGGGCCATGTCCACGATCGGCTGCCCGGCCCGGCGGGCCAGCTGCCTGGCCTCGCGCACCAGGGCCGGGTCCAGGCCGAGCCTGCTCGTGCCTGCTGAGGTCATGATCGTGCTCCCTTCCCCGGTGCGGACCGGCCCGGCTGCTCGCCGGTGCGCCGCTCGAACAGGGCGCGCACGCCCGGCTCGTCCCTGATCAGGTCCAGCGCGAGCTGCGCGTGCCCGGGTACATACCCGTTGCCGATCAGCATGGTCACGTCGGCCGCGGCACCCTCGGCGCCGAGCGCCGCGGCGGTGAACGAGGTGGCCATCGAGAAGAAGACCACCGTGCCGCCCGGCGCGGTGGCCAGGATCGCGCCGCCCTCGCAGCCGGGCACGTCCACGCAGACCACGGTCACGTCGGCGGGCCCGCCCGCGGCGGCAACCGCCGCGGACAGCGCCACCGGGTCGCGGGCGTCGGCGATGACCACCTCGTCGGCCAGCGGCTGCCCGCCCGCGGCCGGGGCGGCGCGCAGCAGCGCGGCCTCGGCCTCGTGCGGGACCACGCCGATGACCCGGCGCGCGCCGGCCCGGCGGGCGGCGGCGGCGGACAGCGAGCCGCTCTTGCCGGCCGCGCCGACCACCGCGACGACCGGGCTGGCGGTGGCGGCGCGGGCCGGGGCGACGCCCTCGCTGGCCAGCCGCAGCGCGGTCTCGCTGACCACCCGGTGGGTCAGGGCCGGAGCGCCGCAGACGTCCAGGACCGCGAGGGCGAGCGGCGCGGCCAGGTCAGCGGGCAGCGCCGCGGCGATGGACCGGCCGAACAAGATCGCATGCCCGGCGCAGGGCACCTGCTCGCCGGCGCCGTCCCAGGAGGCCAGGCCGTCGGTGATGACCAGCGGGGTGAGGCTGAGCGAGACCAGCGTGGCGACCCGGTCGCCCTCCTTGAGGCCGAGCGGCGAGTCCGGCCCGGCCTCGTCCACGACGCCGGTGAGCATGCCGCCGGACCCGGTGACCGGGTTCTGCATCTTGCCCCGGCTCGCCACGATATCGAGCACGGCGGCGCGCATGGCCTCCGGACCCGGGCCGTGCGCCTCGCGCAGCTGGCGGAACGAGGCGGCGTCCAGGTTGAGCCGTTCCAGGCTGATGCGCACCTCGTCCGGCCAGATCTGCGGCCGCGGGTCGAGCCGGGCGGCGGCCTGCGGCAGTACCCCGGCCGGCTCCAGCACCCGGTGCAGCCCGAGCGGCGAGCCGGCTGTCGTCATGGTCTGAGTCACGTATCCGTCCCTGCCCGTGCGGGCCGCCGCCGCACCGGGAGGTTCCAGGATGCGCAGCAATAAGGCCCGAATCAGTAGTTTCTCCCGCCTGAGACTAGGCAGACAGGAAGTTCTTGCGTATTGTTAGGATTCTACAGGCTAAAGTCCCGCCTTCGCTAGGTCTGAGTGGCGGGCCGACGGGGGTCAAGGGCACGAAAGGCGGTTTTTGCGATGATTGACCAGCCGTACGCGTACCGGCGCCGGGAGCTCTCCGAGCCAGACTGGCGGCGGCTGCCCGGCTGGGCCGACATCACCGACGAGCAGTGGCAGTCGCCGCAGTGGCAGCGCGCGCACTGCGTCAAGAACATCCGCCAGCTGCGCCAGGTCACCGGCAGCGGGCTGGCCGAGGCGTTCTACGCCGACCTGGAGCGCGACCAGGCCGAGCGGGCCACCATGTCCATGCTGCTGCCGCCGCAGATGCTCAACACCATGGCCCCGCAGACCGCGGCCAGCGACCCCGGCTTCACCGACGCGTTCTACGCCGACCCGGTGCGCCGCTACATGATCCCGGTGTTCAGCGACCGGCGGGCCGACTGGCCCTCGCACCCGAAGGCCTCCCGCGACTCGCTGCACGAGGCGGAGATGTGGGCGGTGGAGGGCCTGACCCACCGCTACCCCACCAAGGTGCTGGCCGAGGTGCTGCCGACCTGCCCGCAGTACTGCGGTCACTGCACCCGGATGGACCTGGTCGGCAACCCGACGCCGGTGGTCGAGAAGCACAAGTTCGGGCTGGCCCGCGAGGACCGGCTTGACGCCATGCTGGCCTACCTGAAGGCCAACCCGGGCGTGCGGGACGTGGTCGTCTCCGGCGGCGACGTAGCCAACCTGCCGTGGCCGCGGCTGGAGGCGTTCGTGGCCGGCCTGATGGAGGTCGATACCGTCCGCGACATCCGGCTGGCGACCAAGGCGCTGATGGGCCTGCCGCAGTACTGGCTGAGCGATGACGTGCGGGCCGGGATGGAGCGCCTGGCCGCCACCGCCCGCGAGCGGGACGTCAGCATCGCCATTCACACCCACGTGAACTCGGCCCAGTCGGTCACCCCGCTGGTCGCGAAGGCGGCCCAGGCCATGCTGGACACCGGCATCCGGGACGTGCGCAACCAGGGCGTGCTGCTGCGCGGCGTCAACGACACCGCGGGCGCGATGCTGGACCTGTGCTTCGCCCTGCTCGATGAGGCGAACATCATGCCGTACTACTTCTATATGTGCGACATGATCCCCAACAGCGAGCACTGGCGGCTGTCGCTGGCCGAGGCCCAGGAACTGCAGCACGACATCATGGGCTACCTGCCGGGCTTCGCCACGCCGCGGGTGATCTGCGACGTGCCGTACGTGGGCAAGCGCTGGGTGCACCAGGTCGCCCGCTACGACACCGAGCTGGGCATCTCGTACTGGACCAAGAACTACCGCACCGCGGTCGAGGCCGATGACGCGTTCGCGCTGGAGCGGCAGTACGAGTACTACGACCCGATCTACACGCTGCCGCAGGCCGGCCAGGACTGGTGGCGGGAGCAGGCGGCGTCCGCCCCGGCGCAGCGGGCCGTCGCGGCCAGCTGAGCCTCCCGGCTCACTGCGCTGGCGCGCTCTCGCTGCCCTCGTTCTTGCCGCTCGCGGTAGCGCGGGCCGCGGGCTCGGCGGCCTCGCCCGGGTCCTCGCTGCCTGCCGGGCCCGCAGCGGGCGGCCCGGGCACCGGGCGGGACGGCTCGGGCATCGGGCGGCGCTGGGCCAGCGCGAACCAGATCAGCCCGGTCAGCGTCAGCAGCGCGGCGATGTAGAAGTTCAGCCGCAGGCCGAGGAAATGCTCGGAGTAGTCGATCCGGATCGTCTCCTCGAAGATCCGGTAGGCGGAGTACCCGGCGACGTACAGCGCGAACAGGCCCCAGGGCCGGATCGGCCGGTGGTGGCCCAGCCAGACCAGCGCAGCCGCCAGCGCCAGGTCGAAGATCAGCTCGTACAGGAACGACGGCTGGAAGGTGCTGTGCGCGGCCAGCGCGGGCGGCAGCCCGGCCCGGTGCGCAGGCGAGATCTCCACCGCCCACGGCAGCCGGGTGGGCTTGCCGTAAAGCTCCTGGTTGAAATAGTTGCCGATCCGGCCGACCGCCTGCGCGACCAGCAGCGCCGGGGCCACCGCGTTGGCGAACAGGCCGGTGGACGCGCCCGCCCGGCGTACCCGCCAGACGCCCGCCAGCGCCCCGCCGAGCACGCCGCCCCAGATGCCGAGTCCGCCGTTCCAGACCGCGAACACGCCCCACCAGGCGTGCGGGCTGATCTGGGCCGGGGTGGTGATGTCGAAGTAGAGCCGCCCGCCGATGATCCCGGCCGGCACGGCCCAGGTCGCGACGTCACCGACCAGGCCCGGGTCGCCGCCGGCCGCCCGCCACCGGCGCCGGGTGATGATGATCGCCAGGGTGATGCCGACCACGTACATGAGCCCGTAGTAGTGCACGTACAGCGGGCCGAGGTGAAATCCCTGCTCCGGCGGGCTCGGGATGAAGGCCAGCGGCGGGTGATGCTGGGCAAGCGCCATGGACCGAAGCGTAATCCACCGGGCCGGGGACGGCGCGCGCACGCGGCCCGGTCCCGCGTCAGTACAGCGACGGCCGCCGGTCGGCGTGCGCGTCGTTGCGCGGGCCGGTGGCCTTGTCCCGGGCCCGGGCCAGGTCGCAGGCGGCCGTCAGCAGCTCCGGCCCGGTCCCGGCCGGGCCGGCCAGCGGGTAGCCGTCCGGCCCGGCGATCAGGCTGCCGCCGACCCAGCTCACCCCGCGCTCGGGCCCGCACCGGCAAGCGGCCGCGACGAACATCCGGTTGGCGAACGCCGCCGCCTGCACGTTGACCGACATCATCGGCCGCTCCCCGGCCGGCACCGGCTCGGCGGGCCAGTTGACCGGCACGGCCAGCAGGTCGGCGCCGGCCAGCGCCGGGATCCTGACCCATTCGGGAAACTCGGCGTCGTAGCAGATCATCATGCCGATCCGGCCGAGCGCGGTGCCCACCACCGGCGGCGGCGCGCTGCCGGGGGTGAAGAAGTCAGGCTCGGCGTGCCACAGGTGCGCCTTGCGGTAGACGGCCCGGATCCCGCCGGGGTCGGCCAGCGCGCAGCTGTTGTAGACGCGGCCGTCCGCGCCGAGCTCGGCGAAGCCGCCGACGATCACCAGCCCCAGCTCGCGGGCCAGCGCGGCCCAGCCCGCGGGCGTCGGGCCGCCGGCCGGCTCGGCCAGCGACCGGGCCTCGGCCGGGTCGCGGAACACGTAGCCGCTCGCCGCCAGCTCGGGCAGCACCACGAGCCGCGCGCCGCGCCCGGCGGCCGCGCGCACCGCCGCCGCGGCGGCGGCCCGGTTGCGGGCGGCCTCGCCCACCGCCAGCGGCAGCTGGCAGACCGCCACCACGACCGGGCCCGGGCCGGGCACATCGCGGCCTGACACTGCGTGCACATGGCCACCCTAGCCAGTGCGGATCGCTACCATATGCCGCTATGGCGGCACTATTCAGCCGGATAATTCCGATTCTCTTCGTCCGCGATCTGCAGGCTGAACGGGACTTCTATATCCGGCTGGGCTTTCACGTCACCTACGAGGGCCCCGAGTACCCCTACTTCCTCGCCCTCGGCCACGGGCCGGTCGAGTTCGGCATCGAATGGCGGGCGGGCTTTGCCGCCAGCGGGCCGGACCGCGTGCTGACCTGGCAGTTCGGCATCTCCGACCTGGACGAGGCGAAGAAGCAGCTAGCGGACGCGGGCGTGCCCTACCGGGAAGAGCTGATGACCCCGGCGCCGGACTGGCAGTACCGGGTGCTGCACGCGCGCACCCCGAACGGCTACCACCTGCTGCTGGAGGAGGGCAGCGGCTGAACCTCCGGGCAGCCGGGCTGATCGCGGCCACGGCCGCGCAGGCCGCGGCGCGCCTGACCCGGGATGCACCGCCGGGCCGGCGCGTTTTACTGTAAAGGAAACTGGCCACCGGGCCCGGAGGTAGTTCATGGCCACCGCGTCGTCCAATGCCCCCGCCAGTGCCCGGACGGCTCCCGACCGGCTGAGCCGCGGCGCGCTCGGCCTGACCGACATCACCGCGTCGACGATGGCCAACATCGCGCCGGCCATGAGCTTCTTCTTCAGCATGGGCCTGATCGCCGCGACCGCGGGGGTCGCCTCGCCGCTGACGATCATCGCGGCGGGCATCGCGATCGCGCTGCTCGGCAACACCGTGGCCCAGTTCACCCGGTCGATCCCGTCCACCGGGTCGTTCATCACCTTCGTCGGCAAGGGCTTCGGCCCGGTGGCCGCGCTGACCACCGCGATCACGATGTCGGTCGGCTACATCATCGCGATCTCGTCGGTAGTCGCGATCTCCGGCGGCTGGACCGCCGACCTGATCGCCCGGTACGCGCACGTGCACATCGCCTGGCAGCTGCTCACCGCGGTCCTCACGCTCGGCGCGTTCGCCCTGGTGGTGCGGGGCGTGGCGCTGTCGACCAAATGGGCGGGCGGGCTGTTCGCGTTCGAGATCGGGCTGCTGCTGCTGGTCAGCATCTGGATCCTGGTCAAGGACGGCGGCAACCTGAACTTCACCCCGTTCGAGCCCTCGCACCTGTCGGCCGGGTTCAAGGGCCTCGGCCTCGGCTTCCCGCTCGCGGTGTACCTGTTCATCGGCTGGGAGAACTCGGCCACGCTGGCCGAGGAGACTCACAACCCGCGGCGCGCGGTGCCCCGGGCCATCTTCCTGGCCATCGGCGCGATCGCGGTGATGTACGTGCTGTTCGCGTACGTGACGGTGGTCGGCTACCGCTACAACGCGGCCACGCTCGGCTCCGCGGCCGGCGTGCCGTTCGTCACCGTGGCGATCGGGGTGGCGGGCTTCGTCGGCTTCCTGGCCTACCTGGCCGGGTTCACCTCGATCATGAGCTCGCTGATCGCGGCCACCAACTCCCAGGCCCGGCTGATCTTCAGCTCCGGCCGCGAGGGCCTGCTGCCTGCAGTGTGCGGCCGGGTCACGCCCCGGCACCGGACCCCGCTGGTCGCCTTCGTGATCTTCCTGGTGGTCGCGCTGGCCCTGGTCTACGGCTTCGGCTGGGGCCTGGACCCGGTGACGTACTTCGGCGACTCGGCCACCATGGGCACGATCCCGATCATGGTCGTGTACCTGGTCACCAACCTGGCCCTGCCGGTGTACTACCGGCGCTACCACCCCGACCGGTTCTCGCTGGTCAAGCACCTTATCCTGCCGATAATCGGGGTGGCCGTGATCGCCTTCCCGATTTACGAGCTGGTCAAGCCAGGCCAGCCGCACCCGTTCAACATCTTCCCCTACATCACGCTGGGGATCATCGCCGTCGCGCTGGTCTACGCGCTGATACTGAACGCCCGCGACCGCACCCTGGCCACCAGGATCGGCTCGGTCGTGGCCGACGCCGACTGAACCGGGAGCCGAGCTGAACCGGGAGCCAAGCTGAGCCGCGCGCCGGAGCCGGCCGTGATCAGGCCGGCCCGGCCCGCCGACGTGCCGGCCATCCACCGGCTGATCCGCGAGCTGGCCGCCTACGAGCGGTCCGCGGACCAGGTGCGCGGCAGCCAGGAGCAGCTGGCGGCCGCGCTGTTCGGCGACCGGCCCGCGGTGTTCGCGCACGTGGCCGAGGTCGGCGGCCAGGTCGCCGGGTTCGCGCTGTGGTTCCTGAACTTCTCCACCTGGCTGGCCTCGCACGGCATCTACCTGGAGGACCTGTACGTCACCCCGGCGCTGCGCGGCACCGGCCTCGGCCGGGCGCTGCTGGCCGAGCTGGCCCGGATCTGCGTGCAGCGCGGCTACGGGCGGCTGGAATGGTGGGTGCTGGACTGGAACTCCCCCGCCATCGGCTTCTACACCGCGATCGGCGCCCGGCCGATGGACGAGTGGACCGTGCACCGGCTGACCGGCCCGGCCCTGGCCGAGCTCGCGGACACCGCCGGGCCCCCGCCCCGTCCGGATGAGCGCCGTGCCCGATGAGATGAGCGCCGTGCCCGATGAGGGGTTCCGCGGGCTGGCCGGCCCGCGGGTCGTGATCCGCCGGCTCGAGCCGGCCGACGCGCGGGCGCTGGCCGCCTACCGGTCGGACCCGCAGGTGGCCCGCTACCAGGGCTGGGACGCGCCTTACCCGCTGGCCGACGCGGAGCGGCTGATCGGCCAGCTGGCGCGCCGCCAGCCGGACACCCCCGGGCAGTGGTTCCAGTTCGCCGTCGCGCTGCGCCCGGCAGGCCCGCTGCTCGGCGACGTGGGCGTGCTGACCCGCGGCGACGACCCGCGGCAGTGCGAGATCGGGTTCACCCTCGCCGCGGCGCACCAGCACCGCGGCTACGCGACCGAGGCGGTCGGGCTGGTCGCGGGCTACCTGTTCACCGCCCGGGGCAAGCACCGGATCACCGCCAGCTGCGACGCGCGGAACGCGGCGTCGGCCGCGCTGCTGGAGCGGCTCGGCATGCGCCGCGAGGGCCACCTGCGCGCCAGCACCTGGGCCAAGGGCGAGTGGACCGACGACCTGCTCTACGGCCTGCTGCGCGCCGAATGGGCAGGAAAGGAAAACCCGGCCCGCAAGCAGCCGGGTGGTATGCGCAGCACACCATAACGCGTGAACCGGCGGCGGCCGCGGGCCGGGAGGCGGTAGCCGCCCTGGCTGGCGCTCCGGGGTTGAGCCAGGCCCAGGTTGGGTAGCTGCGGCGCTGTGCAGATGACCAACGGCCAGATGCTGGGGCAGCGCTATGAGCTGGCCGACCGCATCGGCCGCGGCGGCTACGGCGAGGTGTGGCGCGCGGCCGACACCGTGCTCGGCCGCCCGGTGGCGGTCAAGATGCTGCATTCCGCCGTGTCCGACCATGACGAGGCGATGGCCCGGTTCCGGTCCGAGGCGCTGAACGCCGCTTCGGTGGCGCACCAGAACATCGCCCGGGTCTACGACTACGGCGAGCCGGACACGGCGCAGCCGGCGTTCATGGTCATGGAGCTGGTGGCCGGCCCGTCGCTGGCCGAGGTACTCAAGGACGGGCCGATCGGCACGGACGCGACCCTGGACGTGGTAGCGCAGGCGGCGGCCGGGCTGCAGGCCGCGCACGAGGCCGGGCTGGTGCACCGCGACATCAAGCCCGCCAACCTGCTGCTGGCCCACGGCGACCTGGTGAAGATCACCGACTTCGGCATCTCGCACGCCGCCGGGTCCGCGCCGGTGACCTCGACCGGCCAGCTGATCGGCACCCCGGGTTACTTCGCGCCGGAACGGGCGGCCGGCGCGCAGGCCACCCCGGCCAGCGACCTGTACGCGCTGGGCGTGGTCGGCTACGAATGCCTGGCCGGGCGGCCGCCGTTCGCCGGGCCCGCGCTGGCGGTGGCGCTGGCGCACCGGGACCGCCCGCTGCCGCCGCTGCCCGGCTCGGTGCCACCCGGGGTCGCGGCGCTGGTCCGCCAGCTCACCGCCAAGGACCCGGCGCTGCGGCCGGCCAGCGCCGGTGAGGTCGCCCGCCGGGCGGCGCTGCTGCGCGAGCGGCCGGCCCGCCCGGGCGGGCCGGCCGCGCCGGTCCCGGCGGGCTGGGCCGGTCCGGCGGTGACCGGCCAGGCCCCGCCCGGCCCCGGGTCCGCCGCCGGGGTCCCGGGCTCAGCCCCGCCGGACCCGCCGACGCTGGGCCTGCCCGGGCGTCCGCGGCCGCGGCGGCCCGGCCGGGCCAGGCTGGCCGCGGCCGCAGGGGCGGCGGCGGTGGCCGCGCTGATCGCCGGAATCGTGCTGGCCAGCGCGAGCGCCCCGGCGGCGGCCCGGCACCCGGCCGGCCTGCCGTCGGGCCGCCCGGGCGCGCCGCACTCCGCGGCGGTGCTCATGGTCGACATCAAGGCCAGCTCGCTGACCGGCCGCCCCGTCCCGGCCGCGGTGCGCTGGCTGCGCCGGCACCACCTGGCCGTCCGGGTCCGCTGGGCGCCGGGTAACCTGCAGCCGCCCGGCACGGTGGTCAGCGTCACGCCCGCCGGACGGCGGCCGCGGGGCAGCCTGGTCATCGTCACCGGGGCGCTGCGGCCAGCGCTCCCGCCTGCGCGCCATCGGGCCGCGCCGCCGGGCCAGCAGCACAAGAAGCCCGGTTCCGGCCACCACGGCCACGGCCACGGCCACGGTCACGGCCACGGCAACGGTCAGGGCAACGGCGACGGCAACGGACAGTAGGCGCCGTCAGCGGTAGACGCGGGTCACGATCGCGTCCATGGCGCGGTCGGGCAGCAGCTTGCGGGCGCGCACGATCGTCCCGGCGCCGCGCCCGGACGGGTAGCGGGCGGCCGGCCGGGCCGTGGTCGCGGCCTTGAGGATCTTGCGGGCGACGACATCGGGCGGAGATGACCGGCCGGCCAGGTCGACGTTCTCGAGTACCCGCGCCAGCGCGGCCGCCTGGCCGGCGTAGGCGCCGCTACCCGAGACGGACGTCACGTTCTGCCGCGCGATGGCGTTCCATTCGCTCAGGATCGGCCCGGGCTCGATGATCACGACGTCGATGCCGAACGGCCGCAGCTCGATCCGCAGGCTGTCGCTGAGGCCCTCGACCGCGAACTTGGCCGCGTGGTACCAGCCGCCGAGCGGCTCGTAGATCTTGCCGCCAATCGAGGAGATGTTGATGATCCGGCCGCTGCGCTGCGCGCGCATCTGCGGCACGACCAGCTGGATGAGCCGGGCCAGGCCGAACACGTTCACCTCGAACTGACGGCGCGCCTCCGCCAGCGGCACGTCCTCGACCGAGCCGTAGGATCCGTAACCGGCGTTGTTGACCAGCACGTCGATCCGGCCGGCCGCGGCCATGATCTCCCCGACTCCGGCGGTGACGGACTGGTCGTCGGTGACGTCCATGCCGAGCACCCGCACCCCGGCCCCGGCCAGGCCGCGCATCGCCGCCACCCGCCGCGCGGCAGCGTAGACGGTGAAGCCGTGCTGGCTCAGCAGCCGGGCGGCCTGCTCGCCGATCCCCGATGAGGCCCCGGTGACGAGAGCGACTCGCGACATTCTCTTCTCCTTTACAGCCCAGTGGCCTGTTAATGACGATAGCGGGCGCCGCGGAAAAACAAAAGACCACCGGCCTGTTAAAGTCGGTGACGTGACCACCACCCCGTTCCAGCGGGCCCGTTCGCCGCAGCAGCAAGAGCAGCGCCGGGCCACGATCCTGGCTACCGCGCGCGACATGCTCGATCGCCAGCCGCCCGCCGGCATCAGCCTGCGCGAGCTGAGCCGGCAGGTCGGGCTGTCGAAGTCCAACGTCGTGCGCTATTTCCCCACCCGGGAGGCAGTGTTCCTGGCCGTGCTGACCGAGGACTGGGACGCGTGGCTGACCGCGGTGCAGGCGGCGCTGCCCGCGCCCGGCGGGCCCGGCGGCGAGGAAGCCGTCGCCGCCGCCATCGCGCAGACGCTGGCCGGGCAGGAGCGCCTCTGCGCGCTGCTCGCCGACTGCCAGGCCGTGCTGGAGCGCAACGTACCGGCGGCGACCGCCCGGGAGTTCAAGACGGCCGCGCTGGCCCGGCTGGTCCGGCTGGCCGGCCTGGCCCGGTCGGTGCTGCCGCAGCTCAGCGAGGAGGAGGCGGTCGAGTTCGCCGGGATCACCTGGGCGCTCACCGCCGGGGCGTGGCCGATGGCGCACCCGCCGGCCGCGGTGACGGCCATCCTGGCCGAGCCGGAGTTCGCGCCGCTGCGCGTCGATTTCACCGCGGCGCTCACCCGCGCGCTCACGCTGGTGCTGACTGGCCTGACCGGCCGGCCGTAGCGGCGCCGGGCCGGCCGCGCCCGCGATCGCAGCCGCTGGTTATCGTGCAGTAGTACCGCCCGCTGCGGGCGCCGGCCGTTACGGCACAGACGGGAACCGCCGTGAGAGTGCAGATCAGCTCCGAGCGCTGCCAGGGCCACGGCCGCTGCTACGACCTGTCCCCCGCGCTGTTCGGCGCGGACGACGAGGGCTACGGGACGGTCGCCGGAGACGGGAGCGTGCCGCCGGGCCGCGAGCCGCAGGCCCGCCGCGCGGCCGCCAACTGTCCCGAGCAGGCGATCGAGGTCACCGGAGACGGATGAGATGACCGACGACCGGTTCACCGCGGGCTTCCGGGACGCCGGCCCGGACGGGCCCGAGGGCACCCGCAGCGAGATCATCACCGGCCCGGTCCGCGACTGGGCCACCGACTTCTCCCACCTCGACCCGCAGTGGTCCGCCGACCCCTACCCGATCCAGGACGAGCTGCGCGAGCGCTGCCCGATCGCGCGCACCGAGCGGTTCGGCGGCGCCTGGCTGCCGGTCCGGTACACCGACGTCGCGGCGATCGCCTACGACACCGGGAACTTCTCCTCCCGGGCGGTCATCGTCAGCCACTTCCGGCCGCCGCGGGAACTGGCGCCGGCCTGCGGCTCGCCGCCGATCTCCTCCGACCCGCCGTTCCACGCCGGCGCGCGCAAGCTGCTGCTGCCCGCGTTCACCAAGGCCGCGGTCAGCCGGCTCAGCCGGCCACCCGGGCGTTCTGCCACTCGCTCATCGACGGCCTGGCCGGCCGGGAGGTCGCGGACGCGGCCAGCGAGTACGCCCAGCACATCCCGGTCCGGGTCATCGCCGACATGCTCGGCTTCCCGGCCAGCGACGGGCCGCAGTTCCGCGAGTTCATCACCGACCTGCTGGAGGGCATCAACCTGCCGCCGGACGAGCGCATCGCCCGGGTGTCGCGGCTGTTCGGCTACCTGCTCGACCAGGTGCACGACCATCTCGCCCGGCCGCGCGACGACCTCACCACGCACCTGATCAACGCCGAGCTGCACGGCCGCCACCTCGACCCCGACCACGTCACCGGCACGATGGCGCTGCTGCTCATCGCCGGCATCGACACCACCTGGAGCGCGATCGGCGCCGCGCTGTGGCACCTGGCCGCCAGCCCCGGTGACCGCCGCCGGCTGGCCGCCGATCCCGGCCTGCTGCCGGCCGCGGCCGAGGAGTTCCTGCGGGCCTACGCGCCGGTCACCATGGCCCGGCTGGTAGCCAGGGACATGCACTGGCGCGGCGCCGACATGAAGGCCGACGACTGGGTGCTGCTGTCGTTCCCGGCGGCCAACCGGGACCCGGCCCAGTTCGACCGGGCCGCCGAGGTCGTCATCGACCGCCAGGTCAACCGGCACGCGGCCTTCGGGCTCGGCATCCACCGCTGCGTCGGCTCGCACCTGGCCCGGATGGAACTGCGGACCGCCCTCGGCGCCTGGCTGGAGCGGATACCGGAGTTCACCCTCGCCGACCCGGCGGCCGTTACCTGGTCGGCCGGGCAGATCCGCGGCCCGCGCACGCTGCCGCTGCGCATCGGCGCGGCCTGATCCGCCGGTCACTCGCCCCGGCCGGCCGCGGTGTTCAAGTTCGACTGGCTCTCCCGCAGCGTGTTCAGCGCGCCCCCGGCGGTCCAGTACTTGCGCCCGGCGACCAGCAGCTCCTCGGCGGGGAACTTGGTGATGACCTCGCAGCCGTCCGCGGTCACCACCACCTCCTCCTCGATCCGCGCCGCCGACCAGCCGTCCGCGGCGGGCCAGTAGGTCTCCAGCGCGAACACCATGCCTTCTTCCAGCACCTCGGGGTGCTCCAGCGACACCAGCCGGGAGAAGATCGGCTTCTCCCAGATCGACAGGCCCACGCCGTGGCCGTACTGCAGCGCGAACGCCGCCATCTCATCGGCGAACCCGAACTCCTCCGCCCGCGGCCACAGCGACACGATGTCGGCGGTGGTGGCTCCCGGCCGGACCAGCGCGATGGCCTGGTCCATGTACTCGCGGCAGCGGGTGTAAGCGTCCCGCTGGGCGGCCGAGGCGCTGCCGACCGCGAACGTGCGGTAGTAGCAGGTCCGGTAGCCCAGATGGCTGTGCAGGATGTCGAAGAATGCCGGATCGCCGGGCCGGATCAGCCGGTCGGAGTACACGTGCGGGTGCGGTGAGCAGCGCTCGCCGGAGATCGCGTTGACCCCCTCGACGTACTCGCTGCCGAGGTCGTACAGCACCTTCGCGGCCAGGCCGACGCACTCGTTCTCGCGCACCCCGGGCCGCAGGAACTCATACAGCTGCTCGTAGGCGGCGTCGACCATCGAGCAAGCCTGGGTGAGCAGCGTGATCTCGTCGCGCGTCTTGACCCGGCGGGCCTCCAGGAACACCTGCTGGCCGTCCACCGCGGTGATGCCCTCGGCGGCCAGGGCGGCGAGCACCGGCATCTCGGCCACGTCCACCCCGACCGGCTGGCCGGCCAGCCCGTGCTCGCGCAATTCCGCCGCGACGGACCCGGCCAGCCCCGCCGCGATGCCCGCATCCGGGTGGAACGCGCCGCGCAGCGTGGAGATCCCGGCCCGGGCCCCGGAGGCCGCGGCCCCGGCCGGGGTGGGCGGGCCCGGGGTGTGGTCCAGCCACGGGTTGTACAGCTGGTGGTGGCGGGCCGCCGAGCCGAAGTCCCACACGACCGGCTCGCCGCCGCGCGGCAGCAGCGCGAACCGGATCAGCTTGTCCATCGCCCAGGTGCCGATGTGGGTGGCGGTCATGTACCGGATGTTGGCGAAGTCGAAGGTGAGCAGCGCGCCGAGCTCGGAGCGCTCCAGCTCCGCGCGCAGCCGGGCCAGCCGCTGCCGCCGCAGCCGGGCCACATCGACCCGGTCCTCCCAGTCCACCGCGGCCGGCCCGTAGGTGCGTATCGCCATCGTCGGTCCCTTCCCGGACTGTCAGGGCAGGGGCAGGCGCGTCCCCGCACGGCCAGGTATAGCGCGCCGCCCGCCACCAGGGCATCCCGGGTGGGCACGGAGCTGGAAGGACTAGACAGGACAGAGTTATCCGGTCAGCACCACGGCCCGGCTCCGGCGATTCTCCTGACGGCGCTACGCCTTGGCCGCGCCGCCGAGGTAGAGGGCGCCGATCTCGGGGTGCTCCAGCACCTCGCGGCCGGAGCCGGACAGCCGCACCCGGCCGTTCTCCAGCACCACCCCGCGGGTGGACAGCCGCAGGCCCGCGCGGGCGTTCTGCTCCACCAGCAGCACGGTCTTGCCCGCGGCGTTCATCATCATGACCGCGTCGAACACCGAGCGCAGCACCTTGGGCGCCAGCCCCATTGACGGCTCGTCCAGGATGATCAGCGACGGGTCGAGCATCAGGCAGCGGGCGAACTCCACCAGCCGCTGCTGGCCGCCGGAAAGGCTGCCCGCCTTCTTCGGCGCCCATTCGGCCACCTGCGGGAACATCTCGTGCACCCGGCTGCGGCGGGCCGCGAGCAGCTTGCGGTCGCTGATCGCGTAGCCGCCGAGGTCGAGGTTCTCCGCCACGGTCATGTCCTTGAACAGGCTGTGGTGCTGGGGCACGTGCACCATCCCGAGGGCCAGGATCTGCCGGGTGCTGCGCCCGGCGACGGGCTCGCCGCGCAGCAGCACCTGGCCGCGGCGCGGCCGCAGCAGCCCGCTGATGGCCGCCAGCAGCGTCGACTTGCCGGCCCCGTTCGGCCCGACGATGCAGGTGATGCCGCCCTCGGGGACGGTAAACGAGACGTCGTGCAGGATGTCGCCGCCGCCGTAGCCGGCGCACAGGCCCTCGACGGTCAGCGCGGGCTCGCTAGCCACCGGCCCGCTCCGCCCGGTCTTCCCCGTCCGGTCCGGCCGTGTCCGCGCCGGCCCGGTCCTGCCCGTCCTCCTCGTCCCCGTCCTCCCCGTCCTCGTCGTCCAGGGCCGTGCCCAGGTAGGCGTCCAGCACCCGCGGGTCGGTCGAGATGATCTCCGGCGGCCCGGCCGCCACCACCGTGCCGTAGTCCAGCACGGTGACCTGGTGGCAGAGCCCCATCACGAACTCCATGTTGTGCTCCACGATCAGGAACGTGGTGCCCTGGCCGTTGAGGTCGCGGATGCGGGCCGCGAGCTGCTGGATCAGCGACGGGTTCACCCCGCCGGCCGGCTCGTCCAGCAGCACGATCGCCGGGTCGGCGGCCAGCACGGTGGCCAGCTCCAGCAGCTTGCGCTGGCCGTAGGACAAGGTGCCCGCGAGCGCGTCGGCGTGCTGGGCGATGCCGGTGAACTCCAGCAGTTCCAGCGCCCGGCCCCGGTCGGCGGCCGCGGCGCTGCGGCGCAGCAAGCCGCCCCGGCCCGCGCCGGGACGGGCGGCGACCAGCATGTTCTCCGCCAGGGTCAGCCGCGGGAACACCCGGGTGAGCTGGAACGTGCGGCCGATGCCGAGCCCGTAGACCTGCTGCGCGGACGCCCCGGTGATCGGCCGCCCGGCCAGGTACACCTGGCCGGAGTCGGGCCGCTCGTAACCGGTCATGATGTTGAACAAGGTGGTCTTGCCGGACCCGTTCGGGCCGATCAGGCCGGTGATCGAGCCCGGCTCGACGGTGAGCGTGCAGTCCGTCAGCGCCTGCACGCCGCCGAAGGCCTTGCTGATCCCCTCGGTGCGCAGCTCCGCGGTCACGGCGCGCCGCCCGGGGCGCGCAGCCCGGCGGGCGCGGTGCGCTCCGGCTGCCCGGCGGCGGGGCCGGCCGGGGCGCGGGCCGCGGCCGAACCGCTCGCTGAGCGTCGGCAGCACGCCGCGCGGCAGGAAGATGATCACGACCAGGAACACCGCGCCGAGCAGGATCTCGCTCAGGTAGCCGTTGGTGAACCGGGCGGTCAGCCACTGCTGGGCCGGCTCCAGGATCAGCGCGCCGAGGGCCGGGCCGAAGATCGTGCCCAGGCCGCCGAAGAAGGCCATCAGCGCCAGCGACAGGTCGAACAGCGGGTCGAACGCGGACTGCGGCGCCGCGGCGGCGAGGAAGTAGTACCACAGGCCGCCGAGCAGGCCGGTTATGAAGCCCGAGATGACCAGCGCGCCGAGCTTGACCCGCATGGCGCGCACGCCCAGGCCGCGGGCGCGGTCCTCGTCGTCGCGGATCGCCCGCAGGTGCAGGCCGAACCGGGACCGCCGGATCAGCCAGGACAGGGCGAGGGCGGCGGCGGCGATCAGCAGGGCCAGATAGTAGAACGGGTTGTTGTAGGTGGCGGGCGCCCAGTTCAGGATCGGCGCATCGATGCCCGCGGTGCCGCCGGTGAAAGAGAAATTGAAGGCCATCAGCTGGAAAATGAAGAAGAACGCGATCGTGATGACCACGAACGTGTGCCGCCGCACCCGCAGCGCGATCAGGCCGAACGGGATCGCGATCAGCCCGGCGACCGCCGCGGCCAGCGGCAGCAGCCCGAACACCGCGTCCCCGGTCAGGTTCCAGTCCCGGGCCCCGATGGCCACCGCGTACATGCCGCTGCCGAAGAACACCGCGTGCCCGAGTGACAGGTAGCCCGAGTAGCCGGAGAAGATGTTCCACGCCGTGGCGGCGCCGATGAAGATGAGCGCGTCGAAGCCGTAGGTGGTGGCCAGCGGGTTGGTGAACACCAGCGGGAACACCGCGAAGGCCGCCGCCAGCACCACCAGCCCGGCCGCCTTCAATCCGGTGGACCCGGTCACTGCGCCCGCACCGCCCGGCGGCCGAACAGGCCGGACGGCCGCAGCGTCAGCACCAGGATCAGCGCCGCGTAGAACACCACCACGGCCCAGTTCGGCGACCAGATGTCCACCACCGACTGGACGGTGATCATGAAGACCGAGGCGGCCAGCGCGCCGCCGATGCTGCCCAGGCCGCCCAGGATGATGATGGCCAGCAGCCGGGAGATCAGGTCATAGCCGCTGTTGGGGTTGAAGCCGCCGCTGGTGGCGCCGTAGGCCATCCCGCCGGCTGCGGTCACCGCGACGCCGATCCCGAACGTCAGCGCGGCCACCCGGTTCACGTCGATGCCGATCAGCCGGGCCGCGGTGGCGTCCTGCATGGTGGCCCGCACGCTGCGGCCGAACTTGGTCCGGTACAGCAGCAGGTAGATGGCCGCGACCAGGACCACGGCCAGGATGAAGCACCAGACGTAGATCCAGCCGATGTAGAAGCCCGCGACCCTGAAGCTGGAGTTGACGTAGGACGCGGACAGCGTGACCACGTTCGGCCCGAAGATCCAGTACAGCACGCCCTCCAGGATGATCGCCACGGCGAAGCAGGCCAGCAGCGACATCGAGGTGCGCTCGCTGCCGCGCAGCGGCCTGATCACCACGGTGTGGATGAGCACGCCGAGCACGAACATCGCCGGGATCGTGATCAGCAGCCCGAGGAACAGGTCGATGTGCAGGTGCACGGACAGCGCGTAGCTGAGATAGCCGCCGACGATGACCAGGATCCCCTGGGCGACGTTGATGATGTCGAGCACGCCGAAAATCAGCGTCAGCCCGACGGCCATCAGCGCGTAGACGCCGCCGCCGAGGATCCCGTCGGCGATCGCCGCGTAGATCTGGTTGGCCATGTCAGCTCCGTGCCGCTCCGTTCCGGTGCACTGCCCGGCTGCCCCCGGCCTAGCCGCCCCAGGCCGGCTTGGGGTAGAGGATCTTCACCGAGCCCGGGTCGCCGGCCGGCAGCACCTGGACGAACTTGCCGTCCTGCCACTGGAAGATGAACGCGGTCGCCGACAGGTTCTCGCCGAGGGAGTTGAACTTCACCGGCCCCTGCACCGACTGCAGCGTCACGCCGCTGTGCAGGTAGCTGATGATCTTCGAGTTGTCGGTGCCGCCGACGTGGGTGACCGCCTGGTCCACGACCTGCCCGACCGAGTAGGCCTCGGCGACGTCGGCGTTGATGGACGACGGGCTGCCGCCGTACTTGGCCACGTACGCCTTGACCATGGCCTGGCTCTGCGGGTTCTTCGAGCCCGGGTACCAGGCGTCCGGCACCATCATGCCGCTGGCGTTCTTGGTGCCGACCGCGCTGGTGAACGCGCTGCCCTGGTCCGGGCCGGCGGCGGCGATGAAGATCTTCGGGTTGTAGTGCTGCTGCTCGAACGCGGTCATGAACGCCGACACGGTCGGCACGTCGGTCGAGCCCAGCACGACCGCCTGCGCCTTGGACGCGGCCACGTCGTCGGCCGGGGCCTTATAGGCCGAGACCTCCTCGGGGAAGATCTTGGAGTAGACGGTCTTGACCCCGAGCGGCGCCAGCAGGGCCTGGGTGCGCTGCACCTGGGGGGTGGCGAACGGGTCGTTGGCCATCGGGTAGGCCGCGCTGGCCGGCCGCTGGCCGGCGGGCAGCGACTTCACCCAGGAGGCGAACGGGTCGAGTTCGTTGGCCACCGGCAGGCTGACGTCGAAGACGTTGCTCAGCTTCTGCGCGAACACGCTCGGCGCGCCGCCGGCGCCCTCGACGAACGCGAAGCCGTACCGGTGCGCGACCGCGGAAGCCGGCGCGGTGAGCAGCGAGGAGAACGGGCCGAAGGTCAGCGCGACGTGATCTTGGTTGATCAGCGTCTGGTAGTTGGTGGTCACCTGGGTCGGCGAGCTGTTGTCGTTGAGTATCTTCATCTCGACCTTGCGGCCGAGGATGCCGCCCTTGGCGTTGACCTGGCTGGCCCAGAACTCATAGCCCTGCTGGTAGGCCTTGCCGTCGGCGCTGAAGTCGCCGGTCAGTGACAGGGACGCGCCGATGACGATCGGCGATTTGCTGCTGCCGCCCCCCGACGACGAGCCGCTGCTGCCGCAGCCGGCGATGAGCGCCGCGGACACCGCGGCGGCTGCGGCAAAACTCAGGAACCGGGAGCGGGTCGAGATGCTCATCCCGGTCCTCCCTTCGGATGAGGATGCTGATAATTCGGGGAGTCAGGCGGGCGGCCAGGCCGGCAGCCCGTGACGGAGGCGGAACAGATTGCCCACCTTAGTGCTCCGGCGTCCCGGGACCGGGGTCAAGCCCGTCCGATACGTCGGCGTCCTCGCTGACCAGCGTGATCCCCGCCGAGTCCGCCTGCATCTGGAGCAGCGCGGCGAAATCCTGGCCGCCGTAACCGTGCCCGACCAGGCTCTGCACCAGCTGGTGCACCAGCGCGGCCACCGGCATCGGCACCTCCCGGTCGCGCGCCGCGGCCAGCCCGAGGTCGAAGTCCTTGCGCAGCAGCGCGGCGGTGAATGTCGGGTGGTAGTCCAGGTTCACCAGGGCCGGCGTCTTGTACCGGGAGAACGTCGAGCCCATCACGCTGTTGTTCAGCGTCTCCAGCAGCGCCTCCCGGCTGACCCCGTACTGCTGGGCCAGGATCGTGACCTCGGCCAGGGACTGGATCACCACCCCGAGCAGCAGGTTGTGGCACAGCTTGACGATCCGGGCCGTCTCGCCGTCGCCGACGTAGGTCGCGCCGCCGCCGAGCAGCGCCAGGTAGGGCCGGGCCTGGTCGAACACCTCGCGCGGCCCGGATACCGCCAGCGTCAGCCGGCCCGCCTCGGCGACCCGGGGGTTGCCCATGACCGGGGCGGCGAGCAGCGCGGTGCCCCGCTCGCCGAGCCGCTGGCGGATGTGCTCGGACGCCTCGGCTGACACGGTCGAGCAGTCGACCACGATCTTCGGCGCGGACGTGCCGTCCAGCAGCCCGCCCGGGCCGAGCGTCGCGTCGATCAGGTCCTGGGATGCGCCCACCATGACGAAGACGATGTCGGCCCGGCCGAGGTCGGCGGCCGAGTCCGCGATCGCAGCGCCACGGGCGGCCAGCGGCTCGGCCTTGGCCCGGGTGCGGTTGTAGACGGTCACGTCGCAGCCCGCGGCCAGCAGCCGCCCGGCCAGGGCGGCGCCCATCCGGCCGGTGCCGAGCCATCCAAGCCGGTGGTCAAGCCCCGCCTGTGTCATCTCCACCCCCAGGTAGGCCGCCGGCTCCCACCCGGGCCGACAATCGTTTGCGGGATGAAGCCTGTCTCACCGGTCACACCCTTGTCAACGGCAAAGTCCGGTAAATATGCAGCTCATCCTGAATTGCCTGCAAACGTGTGCACCATCCGCCCCGGCCCGTGCCAGACTGGCGCCATGAGCGCAGCGGGCCCCGATCCCCGGCTGCACGCTGCGATCAGCCACTGGGGACCGCGGTTCGCGGCTGGCGGCGTCTGGCCGGGCGATTTCAGCCAGATCACGGCGGGCCTGCACAGCTGGGACGACTGGTGCCGGGGCTGGAGCGAGGCCGCGGGACGGCACGCGCAGCTCGGCCGCGACGCGCTCATGGCGGGCCGGACCCGGTCGGCGGGCGGCCACCTGGCCCAGGCCGCGGTCTACTACCACTTCGCCAAGTTCCTGTTCGTGCAGGACCCGGGCCAGCTGCGGGCCGCGCACGCCGAGGCGGTGGCCTGCCATACCGCGGCGCTGCCGTACCTGGACCCGCCCGGCGAGCGACTGGAGATCGGCTTCGGCGGCGGCACGCTCGCGGCCGTGCTGCGCCGCCGCCGCGGGCCCGGGCCGCATCCCGCGGTGCTGCTCATCCCCGGGCTCGACTCGGCCAAGGAGGAGTTCGGGCCGGTCGAGCAGACGTTCCTGGACCGCGGGCTGGCCACCATGTCGGTCGACGGGCCCGGGCAGGGCGAGGCCGAGTACGTGCTGGCGATCCGGCCGGACTGGGAGGAGCCGGGGGCGGTGATCCTGGATGCCCTCGCCGCCCAGCCGGGCATCGACCCGGGCCGGATCGGGGTCTGGGGCGTCAGCCTCGGCGGCTATTACGCCCCGCGGCTGGCCAGCGGCAGCCCGCGGGTGCGCGCCTGCATCACGCTGTGCGGCCCGTACTGCTTCGGCGAGCACTGGGACGCGCTGCCGCAGCTGACCCGGGAGGCGTTCACGTTCCGGTCCCGCTCGGGCAGCGAGGCGCAGGCCCGCGAGCGGGCGCTGGCGCTGTCGCTGGCCGGGCGGGAGGCCGGGCTGACCATGCCGCTGCTGATCGTGGCGGGCCAGCAGGACCGGATCGTGCCCTGGCAGGACGCGGTCCGGCTGCGCGACGCCGCGGCGGGCCCGGCCGAGCTGCTGCTGATCGAGGAGGGTAACCACGGCTGCGCCAACGTGCCCTACCGGCACCGGCCCTACAGCGCCGACTGGATGGCCCGGGAGCTGTGTGAGCTCTGCTAACCCGGGGGCTGCTGCCCCCGGAGCCCCCACGGAGCCATCCGCTCGGGCCCCGCGGGCCCGCACGACCGGCAGTGCTAGCCCGGGCTAGCGGCCGGCGGCCGTGATCCCGGAAGAGCACACTGCGGCGGGCTGGCCGTGGGTCAGCCGGCACAGCGCGGCGGTGATGCGGTTGGCGGCGCCGTCGATGTCCTTCGCGACCGGGCTCGCGGGATCGTGCATCGCCGCGGCGACCTGGGCCCAGCTCATCCCGGCCAGCGCCGAGGGCAGGTACTGGGCGCCCCGGATCAGGTACTGGTTGCCGAGGTCGGCGAACGGGAACGAGCCGTCCGCGTAGCGGCGGAACAGCGCCGCCTGGCCGGCGGTCGGCTGCTGGAGCACCGCATAGCCGGTCACGGTGGCCGGGTCGGGCTTGCCGCTGTACCACTCGACCGGGGTGAAGGACAGGTACCTGCTGGCGTAGCGGGCGTGGCTGAACGACAGCGTCGGCGTGTCCGGGTAGGCGTCGGTTGCCGAGGAGTGGATGAAGCGCAGCCCGGTGAAGGTGCCGAACCGGCTGAGCGCGGCGGTCAGCGCCCACCGCTCCGCGGCGCAGTACGGGCAGTACTCGCCGCCCAGGTAGAGCACCTGCGGCTTGCCGTGCCAGCTGAGCAGCGGCTGGCCATGAGTGGCCTGCAGCGGGGCGGCGGTGCCCGCCCCGACCCGGTCGAAGGCGGCGGCGGGCACGCTGGTGACCGCGCGCGCGACCGCGGTGTCGGCGGTGGCCGGCCGGGCCGGCGGCGCCGAGCTGGTCAGCTTGATCACGGCAAACGCGACGACCAGGGCCACGACCAGCAGCAGGCTGCCGCCCCCGATCAGCATCGCCCGCCGTGCCCCGGCCCGCCGGGCCCGCTCCTGCTGGAGTTGCCCGCGCGCGGTGCGCTCCGTCAGCCGCTGTCCCTTGCTCATCCGCCCGCCTCCCGGTCTACTATCTACGTACATAGATAGTAGGTCATGCGGTGAGCGCCGCGGGCCGCGCCGTCGCGGACCTATGCTGGCGGGTGAGCGGCGCGCCAGGCCGCCGGCGGTACGGCTGCTGGCGGCCGGAAGGCAGGCGGCATGCGCGGGTTCGGGGACCTGGAAGCGGTGATCATGGACCGGGTGTGGGTCCACGCCGCCCCGGTCACGGTCCGCGAGCTGGTCGACGAGCTGCAGGGCGAGCGCTCCATCGCCTACACCACGGTCATGTCCACCATGGATAACCTGCATCGCAAGGGCTGGCTGGACCGGGTCAAGGACGGCAAGGCCTACCGTTATACCGCCACCGCCAGCCGCGAGCAGTACAGCGCCCGGCTGATGCGCGAGGCGCTGGACGACGGCGGCGACGCCCAGGTCGTGCTCAGCCATTTCGTCGCCCAGATGGACGGCGCGGAGGCCGACGCGCTGCGCGCGGCGGTGCGCAGGCTACCGGGCGGCCCGCAATGATCATCGCGCTGCTGGCCGCGGCGGCCGGGGCGTTCTGGGCGCCGCCGCTGCTGGCCCGGCTGACCGCGCGGGGGGTGAGCGCCGGGCTCGGGCTGGCCGCCTGGCTGACCGCGATGGCCAGCACGCTGGCCTGCGCCGCGGTGGCCCTGGTGCTGCTGGCCCGGGTCGTGGCGGCCGGCTGGGACGGGCTGGCCGAGGTGGTCTGCCGCTCGGTGACCGGGCGGATGTGCGCGCGGTCGGTCTATTCCGGCGCCGCGCTGGAGGTCGCGCTGGGGCTGGCCTGCCTGGCCGCGGTGGCGGTCGCGACCATGCTGGCCTGGCGGTACGGCCGGGCGCTGCGGCAGGCCGGGCGGCAGACCCGGGCGCACGCCGGCGCCGCCCGCATCACCGGGCGGCGGCTGCCCGGCGACGCCGCCGTCGTGGTGCTCGACGCGGCCCGGCCGGCCGCCTACTGCCTGGCGGGCCTGCCGCCGGTGATCGTGCTGACCGCCGGCGCGGTCACCGTGCTGGACGGCGCGCAGCTGGCCGCGGTGCTGGCGCACGAGCGGGCGCACCTGGCCGGCCGCCACCACCAGCTGACCGCGCTGGCCCGCGGCCTGGCCGCGGTGGCGCCCGCGGTGCCGCTGTTCACCCGCGGCGCGGCCGAGGTGGCCCGGCTGGCCGAGATGCGGGCCGATGACGTCGCGGCCCGGCGCGGTGACCGGGGCGCGCTGATGACGGCGCTGCTGGCCATGGCCACCGGCACGGCGGTGCCGGCCGCGGCGCTGCAGGCGGCCCGGCCCGGCCGGCCACGGGCGGCGCTCGGCGCGGCGGCCTGCGCGGTGACCGCCCGGATCGAGCGGCTGCTGGACGTGCCCGGGCGATCCCGCCGGGCCTGGCGCAGCCTGGCCATGATCGCGGCAATTACGGCGCTGGCCGCCACCCCGTGCCTGGCCGCGCTGCTGAGCTGACCCGCCCCCGGTCGCCCCGGGGCACCCGGCTCACGCCGCTGGCGGGGCGGTCGAGCCGCGGACGACCAGCTCGGGAGCCAGGAACAAGATCTTGACCGGGCCGTCCGCGCTGCCGCTCAGCCGCTCCAGCAGCAGCTGCGCGGCCTCGGTGCCCACCTGGTAGTGCGGGAACCGGACGGTGGACAGCGGCGGGCGCAGCCGGTCGACGAACGGCATGTCGTTGAAGCCGATCACCGACACGTCCTCGGGACAGCGCAGCCCGGCCTCGTCGAGCGCCTTGTAGCAGCCGATCGCCAGCAGGTCGTTGCCCGCGGCGATCGCGGTGCAGCCGGGCGCGGCGGCCAGCAGCTTGCTGGCGCAGCGGTAGCCCTCCTCGAGCGAGTAGACCCCGGCCCGCTCGGTCAGGCCCGGGCCGGCGTCCAGCCCGGCCGCCCGCATCGCGGCCTGGAAGCCGTGCAGCCGCTCCCGCCCGGTCGAGGTGTCCTGCGGCCCCGCCACGTAGCAGATCCGCTGGTGGCCGAGCCCGGTCAGGTGGGCGACGACCATCCGCACGCCACGGTCGTTGTCGACCGACACCGACGGGAAGCTGTGCTCCTCGGCCAGCCGGTTCATCAGCACCACCGGCAGCCCGGCCCGGGCCGCCTCGGCCAGCACCTTGCTGTGCAGGGTCGCGGTGGCCAGCACGTAGCCGTCGACGTGCCTCGCCCGCATCTGCTCGAAGACCATCTCCTCGCGGGCGTCGTCGGAGTCGGTGTTGCCGAGCAGCGCCACGTAGCCGTCGGCGGCCAGCCGGTCCTCCAGGCCGCGGACCATCGGCGGGAACAGCGGGTTGTTCAGGTCCGGGATGAGCACGCCGACCGTGTGCGAGCGGCGGGTGCGCAGCGACCGCGCCACCGCGTTGGGCCGGTAGCCGAGCGCGGTCGCCGCGGCCAGCACCCGCCGTGCAGTGTCCTCGCTGACCAGCAGCCGGGTCTCCGGGTTGAGCGCGCGCGACGCCGTGGCCGGGTGCACCCCGGCCCGCTTGGCCACGTCCCGCAGGGTAACGGGGGGCTCGGGCATCGGCGTCACGCTCCGCTCTGGTCCCGATCATCGTAACGGCCGCGTGCGACGATGGCCGAATGCGGATCACCGGCGTCACCCCGACCGATCTCTTCGCCGGCCGCACGGCCCGGCCGCTGCAGGTCATCCGGGTCACGCTGGCCGGCGACGGCTCGGGTCCTGGTCCCGGCAGCGTGGTCGCGGTGCGCGCGGACGGGCCGGGGGTCAGCACGCCGGAGCCCGCGCGGGTGCCCGGCCCGGGTCCGGGCGCCGAGGTGACGGCCGAGGTGGGCGTGCTGGTCGCGGCCCCGGCCGCCGCGGGCAGTACCCGGCCGGTGACCGTCACCGCGGACGACGGCGGCCCGGCCCCGGTGCAGGCGGCGGGCGAGATCACCGTGGCTGAGCCCGGCTGGACGATGTGGATGGTCAGCCACTTCCACTACGACCCGGTGTGGTGGTCGACCCAGGGCCAGTTCCTCGAGTCCCGGCTGGTGCTGCCCGGCGACGACGGCGAGCTGCCCGACGTGCGGTCGGCGTTCGAGCTGGTCCGGGTGCACCTGGACGCGGCCAGGGCCGACCCGGACTACAAGTTCGTGCTGGCCGAGATCGACTACCTCAAGCCGCACTTCGACGCCCACCCCGAGGACCGCGCGGACTTGCTGGCGTTCATCGCAGCCGGCCGGATCGAGCTGGTGGGCGGCAGCTACAACGAGCCGAACACCAACCTGACCGGCGCCGAGTCGACGATACGCAACGCCGTCTTCGGCCTCGGCTACCAGCGCGGCGTGCTCGGCGGCGCGCCGAGCAGCGCGTGGATGCTGGACGCCTTCGGCTTCGACCCGTCCTATCCGGGGCTGATGGCGGCGGCCGGGATGGCCGAGTCGGCCTGGGCCCGCGGCCCGTTCCACCAGTGGGGACCCGGCCGCACCGCCGGGGACAACCGGCGGATGCAGTTCGCCGCCGAGTTCGAGTGGCTGTCCCCCGACGGCCGCGGGCTGCTGACCGGGTACATGGCCAACCACTACAGCGCGGGCTGGGCCACCCACGCCGCCGCCGACCTGGCCGGCGCGGAGCAGGCCGCTTGCCAGCAGTTCCGCGAGCTGGCGCCGGTCGCGGCCACCCGCAACGTGCTGCTGCCGGTGGGCGGTGACCACGTCATCGCCTCCCGCTGGGCGACGGCCATCCACCGGGACTGGAACGCCCGCTACGTCTGGCCGCGGTTCGTGACCGCGGTGCCGTCGGAGTTCTTCGCCGCCGTCCGCGCCGACGCCGCGGCCCGCGATGTGTGGATCACGCCGCAGACCCGGGACATGAACCCGGTGTACACCGGCAAGGACGTGTCGTTCATCGACACCAAGCAGGGCCAGCGGGCGGCCGAGGCCGCGGTGGCCGACGGCGAGCTGCTGGCCACGCTGGCCTGGCTGGACGGCGCCCGCTACCCGGCGGCCAGCCTGGACAAGGCCTGGCACCAGCTGGTGTACGGCGCGCACCACGACGCGATCACCGGCACCGAGGGCGACCAGGTGTACCTGGATCTGCTGGCCGGCTGGCGGGAAGCGTGGCAGCGCGGCGACCAGGCCCGGCGGGAAGCGGCCGGCTATCTCGCGGGCCGGGCGGACACCGCGGCCGCGGCCCGGGCGGCGGGCGCGGGCCCGGACGCGACCGCGGTCGTGGTGGTCAACGCGCTGTCGATGCCGCGGTCGGGGCTGGCCCGGGTCACGCTGGAGGCCGGCTCGACGGCCTGCCGCCCCCGCCGGGGCGGGCGGGCTGGAGCTGCGCGACGACGCCGGCGCGAGCGTCCCGTTCCTGGCCGAGGGCGCGGTGACCGGGCCAGCCGGGGCGCCTGGCCGCGGTCACGCTGACGTTCCGGGCGGACGTGCCGGCCTGCGGCTACCGGACCTACCTGGTGCAGCCAGCGGCCGGCGGCACCCCGCAAGCGGGCGCGGACTGGACCGCGGCGCACGGCTGGCGGGACGTGCCGGGGACCTCGATCGAGAACGCGGCGTTCGCGGTGACCGCCGACCCGGCGGCCGGCGGCACGCTCGCCTCCGTCACCGACCGGCGCTCGGGCGCCGAGCTGCTGGCCGGCCCCGGCAACGAGCTGCTGCTGCAGCCGGAGTACCCGGCGCACCCGCGCTGGGGGGAGGGCCCGTGGCTGCTGTGCCCGGCGGGCGCCGCCGAGGGCTCGGCGGCGCGGCCGGCCCGGGTCCGGGCGCAGCGCTGCCCGGCCGGCCAGCGGCTGGTCGCCGAGCTGGAACTCGGCGGGCTGCGGGTGACCCAGGAGACGCTGCTGTGGGACGGGGCGGACCGGGTCGAATTCCGCACCCACGTCGACGGCTCGATCGGGCGGGACCGGCTGCTGCGGGTCGCGTTCCCGGCCCGGGTGCCGGGCGGGCTGCCGGTGTACTCCGGCGCGGTCTCGGTGCTCGGCCGCCCGTTCGGCGCCGCCGACACCGACGTGGCCGAGCACGAATTCACCCTCGACAACCCGGCGCACGACTGGTTCGGGCTGGGTTCCACCGCGCGGGTCGCGCTGCACTCCGGCGGCGACGGCCGCGAGCTGCAGGCGATCGGGGTGGCGGAAGTGGTGGTCCCGGACGCGCTGGGCGCAGCACCCAGCCCCGGCGGCGGGCGGGCGGCTGACCGGTCCGCGGTCCGGGACCTGCTGGTGGCGCTGGCCGCGCAGGGGGTGACCGCCACCTGCGCGGCGGCGAGCGGCCCGCGCTACGGCGCGATCGATGCCGACTCCAACCTGCCGGACTTCCGCATTCTGCTCGGCGGGCCGCAGGCCAACGCGATGACCGCCGCGGTCCTCGCGACCGCGCCGCAAGCCGCCGCGGCGCTGGCGGCTCAGCTGGGCGGCGGCCGGACCGGCCGGGTGTGGGTGCCCGCGGCCCGGTCCCGGGCCGGCGCGTTCGCGCCCGGCGCCGACGTCCGCGGGGCCCGGGACCTGCCCGTGCTGATCGCCGCCGGCCCGGGCCTGGCGGAGGTGGCCGCGGAGCTGGTCGATGATCTCGCCGATGCGCAGATCGAGGTAGCCGCGGTCCCGGGCGGCGCGGGCTCAGCCGGCGCGGACCGGGACGAGGCGGGCCGGCCTGCCGCCGCTGCGGCGGATGCGGACGTGGCCGGCGGCCCTGGCACGGCGCTGGCCGGGCGCAGCGTGGCGCTGCTGAACCGGGGCACGCCGTCCAGCCTGGTCACCCCGGACGGGGTGCTGCTGATCGCGCTGATGCGGGCGTGCAGCTCCTGGCCGTGCGGGGTGTGGATCGACGGCGAGCCGCGCACCGCGCCGGACGGCACCAGCTTCGCCTGGCAGCACTGGAGCCACACGTTCGAGTACGCGCTGGCCGCCGGGCCCGCCGACTGGCGCGCCGCCGGGTTCGCGCAGGCGGGCCTGGACTACCACCGCGACCTGCTGACCGTCACCGCCGGCCTGCACGGCGGCCAGCGGCCCGCCGCGGCCAGCCTGATCTCGGCGGACCCGGCGGCCGCCGTGCTGACCGCGGTCAAGCCGCGCGGCAACCCGCTGCATCCCGGTCCGGGAGCCAGCCGGCACGGCGTCATCACCGCGCGGCTGCGAAATCTGGGCTCCGGGCCGGTGACCGCGCGGGTCCGGCTGTTCACCGGCCTGGCCGGGGCGGCGGTCAGCAGCCTGACCGAGGACGCGGCCGGCCCGGCGCTGCCGCTGCGGGCCGGCACCGCGGTCGCCGCCGTGCCGCCCGCCGGGATGGTGACGCTGGCGCTGGACGTGCCGCCCGGTCCCGCGCCAGAGCCGGAAGGACCCGCAGCCGGCCCGGCCGCGGTGCCCGAGCCGGCTCAGCCGGTATTCGCCCGGTACTGGCTGCACGGCAAGGGCCCCGCCCCGGCCGGCAACCTGCCGGCCGCCGTGCACCTGTCCCCCGCCGCGCTGGCCCTGGGCCCGGGCGAGCGCGGCACGCTGCGGCTGACCGTGGCCTGCGGCCCGGAGCCCGCCGCCGGGTCGGTCCGGCTGGAGGTGCCGGCCGGGCTGGCCGCGGATCCGCCCGGGCCGCTGGCGTTCGACCTGCCCGCGCTCGGCCACGCGAGCTGGGAGGTGACGGTGGCCGCCGGATCCGGCCCGGCCGGCCGTTCGTTCGTCACCGCGCAGCTCACCGACCACCTCGGCCAGCGGATCGAGGACGCGGCGCTGGTGGCCTGTGCCGGCGGGCCGCCGCCGGCCTGGCCGGCCGGCGCCTATCTCGCCGAGCAGCAGGCGCGCGCCGCCGAGGTGGCGCTGTCGGTGGCCGAGCCGGAACTGGTCCTGGCCCCCGGCCAGGACGGGCAGATCACCGTGCTGGTCCGCAACGACGCGGCCGGGCCGGTCCGGGGCGAGGCGCAGCTGGTGTCCCCGTTCGGCAGCTGGGAGCTGACCGGGCCGTGGACCACCGGATTCGCGGCCGGCCCGGGCGAGCAGGCCCGGCTGCGGTTCACCGTGCGCGCGCCCGCCGCGGCCCGGTGCGGCCAGCACTGGTGGGCGCTGGTCAAGCTGATGTACTTCGGCCGGGTCCGCTACACCGAGCCGGTCGCGGTCAGCATCGCCGCGCCCCGGGTTCTGAAAGACTAGGCCCGACCGCCAGTCCCCGCGGAAGAGCCATGCCTGCCGGAAACCTGCCTGCCGAGCCGAACACGTTCGTCGGCCGTGAGCGTGACCTGGCCGAACTGGCGCGGCTGCTCGGCGAGGTGCGGGTGCTGACCTTGTGCGGGCCCGGCGGGATCGGCAAGACCCGGCTGGCGACCAGGCTGGCCAGCCAGCTCGCGGGCCGGTTCCCGGACGGGGCCTGGCTGGTCGAGCTGGCGGACACCACCGACCCCGGCCAGCTGCCGCAGCGGGCGGCGGCGGCGCTCGGCATCCGCACCGAGCAGGCCAGGGACATCTCCGACACGCTGGCCGCCGCGCTGGCGCCGCGGCGGGCGCTGCTGATCCTGGACACCTGCGAGCACCTGGTCGGCCCGTGCGCGGAGTTCGTGTTCTGGCTGCTGACCGCCTGCCCGCAGCTACGGGTGATCGCGACCAGCCAGGAGCCGCTGCGGCTGCACGGCGAGACCGCCTGGCGGGTCCCGCCGCTGCAGCTGCCCGCTGCAGCCGCCCGGCTGGGCGAATGGGACCGACTGGGCGGCCGGGCGGGCGGAGGGGACCGGGCGGGCGGGCAGAGCTGGGCAGACGAGCTGCCCGAGGCGGTGCTCCTGTTCGCCGAGCGGGCGGCCGCGGCCCGGCCGGACTTCCGGCTGGACGAGGCGACCGCGCCCGCGGTGGCCGCCATCTGCCGGGCACTGGACGGCATGCCGCTGGCCATCGAGCTGGCCGCGGCGCGGGTGCGGGCCCTCGCGGTGCCGCAGATCGCCGAGCGGATCGACGACCGGCTCTCGTTCCTGGCCACCGGCACCCGGACCGCGCCGCCGCGGCAGCAGACCCTGCGGGCGGCGGTCGACTGGAGCTACGAGCTGCTCAGCCAGCCCGAGCAGGCGCTGCTGCGGCGCCTTTCCGTGTTCGCCGGCTGGAACCTGGAGCTGGCCGAGCAGGTCTGCGCGGACGAGATCATCCCGGCCGGGCAGGTGCTGGAGCTGCTCGGCGCCCTGGCCGACAAGTCCCTGGTCGCCACCGAGGCCGGGAGCGACGGCGCGCGCCGCTACCGGCTGCCGGACACGATCCGCCGGTACGCCAGGGAGCGGCTGGACCAGGCGGGCGAGGGCCCGAGGCTGCGCCGCCGGCACCGCGATTACCTGCTGGAGCAGGCCGAGACCGCGGTCGCCCAGGCGTTCGTCTCCGGCGACCCGCCCTGGTCGCAGCGGGTGAGCGTCTATCACAAGGTGGCGCGCGAGCGGGCCAACTACGAGCTGGCGCTGGCCGACTGCGCCCGGGCTGGCGACGCCGAGGCGGGCCTGCGGATCTGCTATGCGCTGCGCGCCATCTGGGTGACCAGCGGCGACGTGGCGACCGGGGCGGCCTGGCTCGACCGGATGCAGGAGCTCGGCGGCATTCAGCCGCCCGCGGACCTGCGGACCCGGGCCCTGATGATGCGGGCCGAGCTGGCCTTCGAGCAGCAGGACTACCAGACCGCCGCCGCCTGCGCCGCGGCCGGGCTCGCGCTCAGCCGCGAGGCCGGCTGCGGCCGCGAGGCCGGCGGGCTGCGGATCCTGGCCCTGGTGGCCTTGCGAGCCGGCCGGATAGCCGAGGCGCGGGCCCAGGTCGCGGCGGCCTGCGCCGCGGCCCAGGCGGCCGGGGACCAATGGGAAGAGGGGCTGGCGCTGGCCTCCCGCGGCGCGATCGAGGCCCGGGACGGGCAGCTCGACCAGGCCCAGCAGTCGCTGGAGCAGGCCCTGGCGGTGCTGGCCGGCAATAACGGCTGGGGGCTGGCCCTGGTCCGCTACGGCCTCGGCCAGCTGGCTGGCGCGCGGCAGCAGCACCCGGCCGCGCTGACCCACCTGCGCGCCGCGGTCGGGCTGTGGGAGCAGGTAGCCGCCCGGCCGGAGATCGCCCGCGCCCTGGCCGGGATCGGCTGGGTGGCGCTGGCCCAGGGCGACCTGGAACTGGCCGGGCGCAGCCTGTCCGACAGCGCCCGGCTCAGCCTGGCCATCGGGCACCGGCTGGCCATCGCCCGCGGGCTGGAGGCCCTCGCGATGCTGGCGGCCGCCCGCGACGACCCGGCCCGGGCGGCGCAGCTGGCCGGGGCGGCGCAGGCGCTGCGCGAGGCGGCCGGGGAGGCACTGTCCCCGCGGGCCGCGCAGCGGCGCGAGCAGCTGATCGCGGCGGTGACCGGGATCCTGGGCCCAGACCAGGCCGCCGAGCTGCTCGCCCAGGGCCGCGAGCTGAGCGCCGACGCGGCGGTCCGGCTCGGCGTCGGCGAGCCGGACCGCCGCGCCCCGGTCTTCGCGGCGAGCCGGGGCCGGGCAGGCTGGGGCAGCCCGGTGGGCCCGGTCAGCCCCGCTGACGCGGCCGCGGCGGCGAACGGCGCGGGCGGTCCGCTGACCGCCCGCGAGCTGGAGATCGCCGTCCTGGTCGCCCGGGGGCTGAGCAACCGGCAGATCGCCGCTGAGCTGTTCATCAGCCCGGCCACCGCCGCCCGGCACATCGCGAACATCTTCACCAAGCTGGACTTCAACTCCCGGACCCAGCTCGCCTTGTGGGCCACCGAGCACGGCTTGACGGAGCAGCCCGGGCCCGACCCCGTCGGCTGACCCCGGATTACATAGCCGCACCGCCGCCGCGTGCATACGCACCCGGCCCGTCACCCCGGCCGGCGGCCGCAAATGCACATGCGGATGGTCAATCCGGCCCATGTGCCCGGGCACCCCGGCTGGCTACCTTCAGTTCCGGCGAGATCGCCTGGCGGCAGCCCGAGCCAACCGCGGCGCATCCGGTCGTCAGGAGGGGGATGACCGGCGGCGTCCAGGGTTTCGCCGCACAGCGGGCCCGGCCGGTGCGGGCCGGCCGGGCCCGCTGTGCGGGCCGGCATCCGGGGGCGCCATCTGCACATCCCCGCCGCCCGGCTACATACACGGCTACACAATCCGCACGATGTGCGGCCCGGGCCCTCCTCCCTAGCCTGGCGGGCACCGGACAGGAGGAACCCCCGCAATGACCTCAACCCCGCTCCCGGCCGGCGAGCTGACCGTGACCGAGCGGCTGCTGCGCACCGCGGCGCCGCGCGGCGCCCGGCGCGCGCTGGCCGGCGGGCCCGGCGACGGCTGTTATACCTACGCGCGGCTGGCCACCGCGGTGCAGTCCGCGGCCGCCGGCCTGGCCTGGCGCGGCGTGCAGGCCAGGGACGTGGTCGGCGTGTACGTCCAGGACGCGGTCAGCTACGTGCTGTCGGTGCACGCGATCCGGGCCGCCGGCGGCGTGCCCGCGCCGGTGTCCGCCGCGCTGACCGTCCAGGAGATCGCCGGCCAGCTGGCCGAGTGCGGCGCGCGGATGCTGCTCACCACGCCGCCGCTGGCCGCGGCCGCGCTGGCCGCGGCGGACCGGTCCTGGGTGCGCCAGGTGATCTGCTTCGGCGAGGCGCCCGGCACGATCCCGTTCTGCTCGCTGCTGCAGCTCGGCTCGCTGCCCCCGGCGCAGGCCCGGCGGCATGACCTGGCCCTGCTGTGCTACCCGCGCCAGCCCGACGGGTCGCTCGGCCCGGCCGGGCTGACCCACGACGAGTACGCCGGGCTGCTGGGCCGGCTGGCCGCGCAGGCGGACCTGGCCGGCCAGGACGTGCTGGCGACCGCGCCGGACGGTGACGGCCGGGAGTACACCTTGTTGCTGGACAACGCGCTGCTGCAGGGCGCGACCGTGGTGGCGGCCGGCCCGGGGGGGCGGGAGGCCGGGGGGGCGGGCGGCCGGGCAGCTGGAGTCACAGCGCCGGAGGCCGGTTCTCGTACGGGGTGCTGAGCACCACCAGGGTGCGGGTGGACACCGACGCCGCGGCCCGGATCTCCGACAGCAGGTCCTCCAGCGCGGCCGGCGAGGCCACCCGCACCTTGAGCAGGTAGCTCTCCTCCCCCGCGACGCTGTGGCAGGCCTCGATCGCGGGCAGGTGCTCCAGCCGCTGCGGTGCGTCGTCCGCGGACGCGGGGTCGAACGGCGTGATCGACACGAACGCGGTCAGCGGCAGCCCCGCGTCGTCGGGGTTGATCACCGCGGCGTAGCCCTTGATCACCCCGCGCTCCTCCAGCCGCCGCACCCGCTGCTGGGCGGCCGACACCGACAGCCCGGTCTGACGGGCCAGCTCGGTGAAGCTCATCCGGCCGTCCCGGGCCAGCAGGACCAGGATCTGGCGGTTGATCTGTTCCACAGCGGTTACGTTAGCCCGCCCGCTGCCCCTGGCGGGTCAGGGCGCGGCCGATCACCAGCCGCTGGATCTGGTTGGTGCCCTCGACGATCTGCAGTGCCTTCGCCTCGCGCATGTACCGCTCGGCCGGGAAGTCCTCCACGTACCCGTAGCCGCCCAGCACCTGCACCGCGTCGGTCGTGACCCGCATGCAGGCGTCGGACGCGAACAGCTTGGCCATCGCCGCCTGCTGGCCGAACGGCCGCCCGGCGTCCTTGCGCCGGGCGGCGCTCAGGTACAGCGCCCGGGCGGCCTCCACCGCGGTCGCCATGTCGGCGAGCATGAAGGAAAGCCCCTGGAAGTCCGCGATCGGCCGGCCGAACTGGTGCCGCTGCCGGGCCCAGCCCACCGCGGTTTCCAGCGCCGCCTGGGCGACGCCGGTCGCGCAGGCGGCGATGCCGAGGCGCCCCGCGTCCAGCGCGGCCAGGGCCAGCCCGAAACCCTCGCCCTCGGCGCCGATCAGCTGGCCGGCGCCGAGCCGGGCGGACTCGAAGTGCATCTGCGCGGTCGCCGAGCTGCGCATGCCCATCTTGTGCTCGGGCGCGGCCGCGCTGACCCCCGGCGTGTCCGCCGGCACGTGGAAGCAGCTGATCCCGCGGGCCCGGTCCGGCGCGTCCGGCGACCCGCCGGTGCGGGCGAACAGCACGTAGAAGTCGGCCTGCCCGGCGTGCGAGATCCACGCCTTGACCCCGTCGACCAGGTAGCCGTCGGCGTCGCGCGCCGCCCGGGTGCGCAGCGCCGCGGCGTCCGAGCCGCTGCCCGGCTCGGACAGGCAGTAGGCGCCGAGCCGGTCCCCGCCGAGCAGGTCGGGCAGCCAGCGCTGCTGCTGCTCCGGCGTGCCCGCGGTGGCCAGCGGGAAACAGGACAGGGTGTGCACGGACAGGCCCAGGCCCACGGTCAGCCAGGCCCCGGCCAGTTCCTCCACCACCTGCAGGTAGGTCGCGTACGGCTGGCCGCCGCCGCCGGCCTTCTCCGGGTAGGGCAGGGCCAGCAGGCCGGACCGGCCGAGCAGGGCGAACGCCTCCCGCGGGAACCGACCGTCCTTCTCGGCCGCGGCCGCCTCCGGGCGCAGTTCCTTGTCCGCGATCTCGGTGACCAGCTCGAACAGCGCGCGGGTCTCGGCGTCCGGGCAGTCCCGCTCGACGGTGCTCATCAGGAGTCCACCACCACCAGCTCGCGGGTCACCTGGTTCAGCCGCTCGCCGCCATCGGCCGTGCACACGACGATGTCCTCGATCCGGGCGCCGTGCGGGCCCGGGTAGATGCCCGGCTCGACCGAGAACGCGTTCCCGGGCTGCAGCGGCTCGGTGTTGCCCGCCACGATGTAGGGATCCTCGTGGGTCTCCAGCCCGATCCCGTGCCCGGTGCGGTGCACGAAGAACTCGCCGTAGCCGGCCCGGGTGATCGGCTCGCGGGCCGCGGCGTCCACCGCCTCGCCGGTGACGCCCGGCCGGACCGCCTGGCAGGCGGCGTCCTGCGCGGCCCGGAGCACCTCGTAGTAGGCGGCGAAGTCACCGGGCGGGGTGCCGATCGCATAGGTCCTGGTGCAGTCGGAGCAGTAGCCGCTCGGCATGGTGCCGCCGATGTCGACCACGACCGCGTCGCCGCGCTGCAGCACCCGGTCCGACGCGGTGTGGTGCGGGCTGGCCCCGTTCGGTCCCGACCCGACGATGGTGAAGTCGACCCGGGCGTGCCCGGCGGCGAGGATCGCGTCGGCGATGTCGGCGGCCACCTGCGCCTCGGTCCGGCCCGGGGCCAGCCAGCCGGGCACTTGCCTGTGCACCCGGTCGATGGCCGAGCCCGCCGCGCGCAGCGCGGCGACCTCGGCGGGGCTCTTGCGGGCCCGCAGCGGGCCGAGCGCCGCCGAGGCCAGTTCCTGCCGGGCGCCGGGCAGCGCCTCGCGCAGCGCCAGCACCATCAGCGCCCACATCCGGTCCGAGAGGCCGACGGCGCCCGCGCCGGTCCCGCCGAGGCCCGACAGCCGCTTGGCGACCAGCGCGTACGGGTCGTCGGTCTCGTCCCAGGGCAGCAATTCCAGGCCGAGCCGGCCGGCCGGGGAGGCCTGCGCGGCGGGCAGCTCCAGCCGCGGCACCAGCAGCACCGGGTCACCCGCGCCGGGCAGCACCAGGCAGGTCAGCCGCTCCAGCTGATGCGCGTCGTAGCCGGTGACGTAGCGCAGGTCCGGGCCCGGCGTGAGCAGCAGGGCGTCCAGCCCGGCCGCGCTGGCCGCCGCCGCGGCGTCGGTGAGCCGCTGCGCCGGGTACAGCTCGTTCGGCATCCTTGTTGCCTCCCCATCCGATGTTCCCCCGCATCATCTCACCGACGCGAACTGTGTCCCCATCTAGACATCGGCGCCCTCAATGACTCACGCTAGGTGCACAGTTTCTCACCAGAAGTGAAGCACGATGATTCCCGAGCACGCCAGGCCTGCCGGACCGCCGCAGCCGGTCGTCGGCGTGCCCGCGTCGCAGCGCGAGGCCGGGCTGGCCGCGGAGCTGGCGGCCGAGCGGCACGTGGCGCTGGAACTGCAGCGGGCCATCCTGCCGCTGCACGACGAGCCGTTCGCGCTGCCCGGGCTGCAGGCGTTCGTGCGCTACCTGCCCGCCGCGCACGGGCGGGTCGGCGGCGACTGGTACATCACCGCCGAGATGCCCGGCGGCCAGGTGCTGATCGCGATCGGCGACGTGGGCGGGCACGGCCTGGCCGCGGCGGCCGGGATGGCCCGGCTGCGCGGGGCGCTGGCCGGGCTGGCGATCACCGGCTCGGCGCCCGCGCGGCTGATGGGCTGGCTGAACGACCTGGTGCACCACGTCGCGCCCGAGCACACCGCGTCGGTGGTGGCGGGCTACTTCGACCCGGAGACCCGGCTGCTGACCTGGGCGCAGGCCGGCCACCCGCCGCCGGTGCTGGTGCGCGGCGCGTGGGCCTGCCCGCTGGAGCGGCCGCCTGGCATCCTGCTCGGCGCGGCGCACAGCCGGTACCGGGCGGCGGCCGTGGCGCTCGCGCCGGGCGACATGCTGCTGCTGTACACCGACGGGCTGATCGAACGGCGGGACGCGCCGATCGACGAGGGGGTGGCGGCGCTGGCGGCGGCCGTGCGCGGGGCGGCTGATCTCGGGCAGCTCGTCGCGGCGGCGCTGCGGGCCGGGGCGGCGGCAGGGTCCAGGACCGAGGACGACACCTGCCTGGTCGCGTTGCAGGTGCTCTGAGCCATATCCGGTGTGAGGTCTGGCCGGGGCTCAAGCCCGGTCAGTCCGGCGGGGCGGCCAGCGCCGAGAGCATCCGGCCGAGCGATGAGCCCAGGTCCCAGCGCTCGTCCAGGGCGGCGAGCGCGGCGCGGTCGGCCGGCTCGGCCGGCAGCTGGCCGCTGACCTTGCCGACCGGCGCGTCGGTGGCGGTGCGCACGACCGGCATGGCGGCTTCCAGGTAACCGCGGGCCGGGACGAGCTTGGCCCGGGTTCCCATCGGGAAGCCGCCGTGCCCCTTGTCCAGCGCCTCGATGATGGCCTCGACCGATCCGAACACCCGGACCAGCGCGGCGGCGGTCTTCTCCCCCACGCCCGGCACCCCCGGCAGCCCGTCGCTCGGGTCGCCGCGCAGCGCGGCGAACGCGGCATAGCCGCGGCCCGGGATCTGATAGCGCTTGGTCACCGCCGCCTCGTCCACGATGTCGAGCTTGGACAGGCCGCGCGCGGTGTAGATGACCCGCACGCCCCGCTCGTCGTCGACCAGCTGGAACAGGTCACGGTCGCCGGTCACCACCTCGGCCGGCGGGTTCTCGCGCGCGGCCAGCGTGGCGATCACGTCGTCGGCCTCGTAGCCCTTGGCCGCCGCCATCGCCACCCCGGCCGCGGCCAGCACCTCCTCGATGACCGGCACCTGGGCGCTGAGCGCGGGCGGCACCTGCTCCTCCCCGCGCGCGCCAAGCCGGTGCTCCTTGTAGGAGGGGATGGCCGCCACCCGGAACGCGGGCCGCCAGTCCGCGTCCATGCAGGCCACGAGCCGGTCCGGATGGCGGGCCCGGAGCAGCCGGGCGATCATGTCGAGCAGGCCGCGCACGGCATTGACCGGGGTGCCGTCCGGCGCGGTCATGGTCTCGGGCACGCCGTAGAAGGCGCGGAAGTACAGCGAGGCGGTGTCCAGCAGCATCAAGGTGCCCACCCGGCCATCCTGCCAGCGGCGGCCGTCGGCGGCAGCCCAGTCGCGTGCCGGGCCGCCATGCTGGCGCCTCGGACACCCGCGACACGAAGCCGCGCCTCTTCCTATTTTTCTAGTCTGGAATATATATTTAACACCAGGCGGCTCGCGGGCCGCCGCGCTAAGCTCCTGTCCCTGGCCACCTGGAGGCAATCAATGACGATAGCCAGCGAGGTCCGGACCCGGTGCCCGGAAGACCTGCTCACCGCCATCCGCGGGGTCACCGCCCAGCGCGCCGACTGGGGGCAGACGGCGGACCTGGTGGCAGGCCAGCTGCGCCGCCACCTGCCCGGCCCGGATGTCCTCACTCCCGCCGAGCGCGACGGCAGCCCGGACGGGTACCGCTGCCACACCCTGCACACCGAGCCGGACGGCTCGTTCTCGGTCTGCGCCCTCGTCTGGCGGCCCGGGCAGCTCACCCAGATCCACGATCACGTCGCGTGGTGCGTGTTCGGGGTCTTGCAGGGCGTGGAGTTCGAGGAGCTGTACGCGCTCGGCCCCGCGGAGGAGTACCTGGTCAAGACCGGGGAATCGGTGAACCCGACCGGGGACGTCGGCGGCTTCGCGCCGCCCGGTGACATTCACCGGGTCCGCAACTTCACCGGCGACATCGCGATCTCGCTGCACGTCTACGGCGCGGACATCAGCCGCCTGGGCAGCAGCGTCCGCCGGGTCTACGAGCTGCCGGTCGTCAGCCCGGACCGCTGAGGTCCCGGGCCATCTGCTCCTCCCAGCGGCCCGGCTCCTCCGGCCGTACCAGCTGGCGCAGCCCGGTGCTGCGAAAGCCCATCCGCCGGTAGAAGGCGCGCGCCCGCGGGCTGGCGTCGGTCACCCACAGCAGCAGCGCGGCCGCGCCCTGGTCGCGGGCCCAGCCGGCCACGGCCGCCACGACCGCGCCGGCCACGCCCCGGCCGCGGGCCGGCGGGCTCACCCACATTGACACCAGGTGCGGCCGGGCGGGATCGGCCGCGTCGTCCAGGCCGGCCGCCAGCCCGGCCGGCTCACCGTCCTGCCAGGCCGCGAAGTATGCCGTCCCGGCCAGCCGGGACCGCCACTTCGCCTCGCTGAAGTCCTGCTCGCGGGCCAGTGCCGAGCTGAACGCATACGGTGCCTCGGCCAGCGCGGTCAGCCGGATGTCGCGCAGCAGCTTCCAGTCCTCCGGTCCCAGCCGCCGCACCCTGGCCGGCTGCGGGACCGTCCGCCCGGGCTCGCCGTCACTCATGCCGCCGAGCATCACCGCTGCGCCCCGGCCGGGCAAGCCCTTTTCCGGCCGTCCGGTTTCCGGCCCTCCGGCGCGGCCGCCGCCGCCCGCCGCCGCCCGCCGCGCGGCTCTAACCGGCGACGAAGATGCAGAACGGGTGGCCGGCCGGGTCGGCGTAGACGCGCAGCGGCTCCTCCGGGTCAGCCGACCGGTCCAGCAGCATCCGGGCGCCGAGGGCCAGCGCCCGCTCGTGCTGGGCGTCCAGGTCCGCCTCGGTGGGCACGGTGAGGTCGAGGTGCAGCTGCTGCGGCACCGGCAGCCCGGGCCAGGTCGGCTCGGGCAGCTCGGTCACCGGCTGGAATGCCAGCCGGCTGGCGCCCCCCTGGTCGAGCAGCACCAGCCAGTCCTGCGCCTGCGGATCCGGCTGGCCGCGCGCCGGCGGCTCGTCACCGGGCCGGTAGGCATAGCCGAGCAGCCGGCGGTAGAACTCGGCCAGGCTGCGCGCGTCCACGCAGTCCAGCACGGCCTGCCGCAGCACCGGGTAGTCCTGGCTCATCGCCACCTCCGTTCCGGCCTATACCCCGGGGCATAACCGGCGACCCGCCTCGGTTAGGCGACGACATCACCGATCGTGGAGGAACGATGCCCAAGGCAGTGCGGTTCAGCGAATACGGCGGGGCCGACGTGCTCACCGTGGCCGAGGTGCAGCGCCCGGTGCCCGGCCCGGGCCAGGTGCTGGTGGCGGTGAAGGCAGCGGGGATCAACCCGGGCGAGGCCAAGATCCGCGACGGCCAGCTGCACGATCTCTGGCCGGCCACCTTCCCGTCCGGGCAGGGCAGCGACCTGGCCGGGGTGGTCGCCGAGCTGGGCGACGGCGTCACCGGCTTCGCGCCCGGCGACGAGGTCGTCGGCTACACCGACGACCGGGCCAGCCAGGCCGAGCTCGTCGTGGTGGACGCGGGGCACCTGGCCGCCAAGCCGGCGGCCGTGCCGTGGGAGGTCGCGGGCGGGCTGTTCGTGGCCGGCGCGACGGCGACGGCCGCGGTGCGCGCGGTGGCGCTGAACCCGGGCGACACCGTGGTGGTCGCGGGCGCGGCCGGCGGGGTCGGCTCGGTCGCCGTGCAGCTGGCCCGGCGCGCCGGCGCGACCGTGATCGGGCTGGCCAGCCCGGCCCAGCATGACTGGCTGCGCGGCCGCGGCGTGGTCCCGGTCAGCTACGGCGACGGGGCGGCGGACCGGATCCGGCAGGCCGCGCCGCAGGTGGACGCGTTCATCGACACCGTCGGCAGCGGCTACGTGCAGCTGGCGCTGGATCTCGGCGTGGCGCCGGACCGGATCGACACCATCGCCGACTTCGAGGCGGTGGCCAAGTTCGGCGTCAGGGCCGAGGGCAACGCCGCCGGGGCCAGCGCGCAGACGCTGGCGGAGCTGGCCGGGCTGGTCGCGGACGGCGAGCTGGAGGTGCCGGTCGCGGCAACCTACCCGCTGGACCAGGTCCGGGACGCCTACCGCAAGCTGGCGGAAGGCCACGTCCGGGGCAAGATCGTCCTGCTGGTCTAGCCGTGCTGCCCGGGCAGGATCGCTAGCTCACCGACGAGTAGGCCACCACGCCGCGGCGCAGCGCCGCGATCGCGGACCGGGCGGTGCCGGCCACCGGGCTGGCGCCGGCCGCCGCGGAGACCTGGTCGAGCAGGTCGATCAGCTGCTTGGCGGCCCGGACGAAGTCCCCGGCGGTCAGGTCGCCGGCCAGCAGCGCCTCCAGCTTGCGGCCCCGGGCCCAGGCGTGCGCGGTCCAGGCGAAGCCGGCGTCGGGCGGGCGCAGGAACGACAGCCCGCGGTCCTTCTCGGCGGCGTCCAGTTCCTCCCAGGCCGCCGTCATGGCCTCCAGCGCGGCCCGGACCGGCGGGCCGCCGGGCAGCCGCGGCGGCGCGGCGTCGTCGGGCCGCCGGGCCTCGAAGGTCAGCGCGGACACGCAGGCGGCCAGCTCGGCCGGGTTCAGCCCGTCCCAGAGGCCGCGGCGCAGGCACTCGGCGGCCAGCAGGTCCAGCTCGCTGTACAGTCCGGCCAGCACCCGGCCCTGCCCGGTCACGGTGTCCCCGTCCAGGTAGCCCAGGTGCTCCAGCACCGCGCACACCTGGCCGAACGTGCGCGCGATGACGTGCGTGCGCCCGGCGATCGTGCGCTCCAGCGCGGCGGCCTGGCGGGCCAGCCGGTCGTAGCGCTGCGCCTGGTGGGCGTGCAGTTCCCGGTCGGGGCAGTCGTGGCAGGGATGCTCGCGCAGCCGCCGCCGCAGGCTCGCGGCCCGCGGATCGCTCCCCCCGCCGGAGGCCCGGACCTCGCCCGCATCCCGGTCCCCGTCCGCATCCCGGTCCCCGTCCGCATCCCGGACCCCGTCCGCATCCCGGACCCCGTCCGCCTGCTGGTCCCCCGGATCGGGGCCGGGCCGGCCGGACAGCTTGTTGCGGAGCGTGGAGGCCAGGTCCCGGCGGTCATTGGCGGACCGGGCACTGAACCCGCCGGGGATGCGCATCCGCTCCAGCGCCGTGACCGGTGCGGGGAAGTCGGCCAGCGACAGCCGCCGGACCTTGCGGCCCTCGGTGAGGACCAGCGGCGCCGCCGCGCCGGGCGCGCCGCCGTCCAGCACCACGGCGAAGCCGGACCGCCGCCCGGCCGGCACCTTGATGATGTCGCCGCGCCGCAGCTGCTCCACCGAGGCCGCGGCGGCGGCCCGCCGGGCGGCCGAGCGCTGCCGGGAGACCTCGCCCTCCCGCTCGGAAAGGTCGCGCCGCAGCCGGGCGTACTCGGCGAAGTTGCCGCGGTCGCACACCGCCGCCAGGCCGGCCATCTCCGCGCGCAGCCCGGCCGCCTGGCGGGCGATGCCGGCCACCGCCCGGTCGGCCTGGAACTGCGCGAACGAGGACTCCAGCAGGGCCGCGGCCCGGTCCCGGCCGACCTGGCCGACCAGGTTGACCGCCATGTTGTAGGACGGGCGGAAGCTGGAGCGCAGCGGGTAGGTCCGGGTGCCGGCCAGGCCCGCGACCGACGCCGGGCTGACGCCCGGCCGCCACAGCACCACGGCGTGGCCCTCGATGTCGATGCCGCGCCGCCCGGCCCGGCCGGTCAGCTGGGTGTACTCCCCCGCGGTCAGGTCGGCGTGCGCCTCGCCGTTCCACTTGTCCAGCCGCTCGATCACCACCGTGCGGGCGGGCATGTTGACGCCGAGCGCGAGCGTCTCGGTGGCGAACACGGCCCGGATCAGCCCGGCCGCGAACAGGTCCTCGACCACTTCCTTGAAGGTGGGCAGCAGCCCGGCGTGGTGCGCGGCGATGCCGCGCTGCAGCCCGGCCAGCCAGTCGGCGTAGCCGAGCACCGGCAGGTCCTCGGGCGGGATGCCGGCGGTGCGCCGGGTGGCCAGCGCGGTGATCTGCCCGGCTTCCCCGGGCGTGGTCAGCCGCAGCCCGGCGGCCAGGCACTGGGCCACGGCCGCGTCGCAGCCGGCCCGGCTGAAGATGAACGTGATCGCGGGCAGCAGCCCGCCGGTGTCCAGGGCCGCGACGACCTCGGGCCGGGACGGGGCCCGGAACCGGCCGGGCGCCGGGCCGCCGGGCCGCCGCCGCGTAGCCGCGGTTATCGGAGTAGCCGTTGCCCCGCCGGCCGCGGCCGTCCCGCCCGCCGCGGCCGGGGTCACGCCCGCGCGAGCCGTACCGCCCGCCGCGCTGGCCGTCCTCCAGCCGCAGCACCGTCCGGCGCAGCTCCGGGTTGACCTGGCCTCGGGGCGCGGGATCCCCGGCCGCCCCGAACAGGTCATACAGCCGCCGGCCGACGAGCATGTGCTGCCACAGCGGCACCGGCCGGGCGTCGGACACGATCACCGTGGTCCCGCCGCGGACCCGGCGCATCCAGTCGCCGAATTCCTCGGCGTTACTGACCGTCGCCGACAGGGCCACCAGCCGGACCGACTCGGGCAGGTGGATGATGACCTCTTCCCACACCGCGCCGCGGAACGCGTCGGCCAGGTAGTGCACCTCGTCCAGCACGACGTAGCCGAGGCCGGCCAGCGTCGGCGAGCCCGCGTACAGCATGTTGCGGAGCACCTCGGTGGTCATCACCACCACCGGCGCCTCGCCGTTGATGCTGTTGTCGCCGGTCAGCAACCCGACCTGGGCCGCCGAGTAGCGCCGCACCAGGTCGGCGTACTTCTGGTTGGACAGTGCCTTGATCGGCGTGGTGTAGAAGCACTTGCGGCCCTGGGCCAGGGCCAGGTGGACGGCGAACTCGCCGACCACGGTCTTGCCCGACCCGGTCGGCGCGGCCACCAGGACGCCGTGGCCGGCCCCGAGGGCCCGGCAGGCCGCCAGCTGGAAGTCGTCGAAGCCGAAGTCGTACAGCGCCCGGAAGCTGGCCAGCTGCGGGTCCGCCGCATCCTCCATGCGATCAAGCGTATGCCGGCCCGGCCGGCCCGGGTGCCGCCGCCAGCCGCGTGACCGCCGCGGGTCCTACTGTTCCTGCTCCGGCCACCAGGCTGTGGTCACTGCGGCCTCAGTGACCGTGACCTGGCCGGCCGGCGTTCCCGCGTCCAGCCAGACGGTGTAGTCCCCCGCCGGCACGCCGGGGTAGACGGCTGCGTACTGGGTGCCGCCGGGCACCGCCCGCGGCCGGACCTGCGAATGGGTGCGATGGCCGGCGTGCTGGCTGACCGGGCTGATCTCGATTTCCCGGCCGTTGGCGTCCGGCCTGGTGCGCAGGATGAGCGCGCCCACTCCCGGCCCGAGGTCGAGCAGGACGCTGCCCGGGTGTGACGGGCCGAGAGCGGGCTCGCTCATATCTGCTCCCGTTTACCTGGGCGGGTGGTGATAGCCGTCGTAGGGCACCCCGAGGTAGGGGAAGGACGACAGGTAGCTGTCGCCCACATCCGAGGGCCCGAGGCCGTCGGTCAGCTTGCCGGCGTTGGCGTCCGGGGTGTACTTGGGGTCGATCAGCGGGTAGGTAACCCCGGCGATCGCCCGCAGCTCGACGGACACTACGTCGTCGAAGACCCGCCGGCCGTTGGGGAAACCGGCGGCGTCGCCGCCGAGCAGCCCGAAGACGTTCGGCTTCTTCGCCGGCGGGATCGAGGTGTTGAGCCGCAGCAGGTCGGCCTGCACCGGGCCGGTGTAGTTGGTGAACCCCTTGATGATGCCCGTCGGGATACCGGTGAGCAGGATGGCTTCCAGGTCAGCCCGCGCGGTCTTGGCCGCGTCGAGCTTGGCCAGATTCGGGAACACGCCCGGATACAGCACCGGCAGCAGCCCGGCCAGCTCGGGGTGGGCCACGTAGGACGCGAACTGCTTGTCGTGCTCGGGCGGCTGGGTGTTCCAGTAGTCCTTCTTGCTGATCGGGATCAGGACCTCGTTGAACAGCGGATTCGCCATCCGCGACACCTGGGTGAACGGTCCGCTGTGCACCGTCTGGCCGGAGTCGAGGATGCTGACGCGCCGCCTGCTGGCGGTGGTCCACACGCCGATCGTGGGCCTGCCGTTCGCCGTCACCTTCGAGGTGGGCACCTGCAGCGAGATCGAGTGCACATTCAGGAACTTGGGGGTGTTCACGCCCGGTGCCGCCTTCAGGCCGTGCGCCTTGGCGAAGACGTTGTAGGCCTGGAACGGCCTCAGGTTGCCGAGGTCGAAGATCGAGCCCAGGTCGACGTAGAAGCCCTCGGCACGCTGGCCGGCGAACACCTTGCTGCCGTCGGCCAGGGTATGCACGGCCGGCTGGGCCAGGGCGGAGGCGTAGTGGGGCGTGGACAGCGGGCCGATGTTGCACGGCGGGCAGGCCAGGCCGCTGCCGAGCTTGTGCTCGCCCCGGCGGTCAACGCGGGTGACCGAGTAGGTCTGCCGCCGGTTCCACGCCGGGCTGGACAGCGAGGTGATCGGCGCGGTGTTGTACAGGAAGGTGTTCGGGTCGGTCAGCGTGGTGGTGAAGCGGAACTGGTAGGTGATGTCCGATTCGCTGTGACCCCGGGTGTCGATGTGGATCTCGTACAGCACGTCGTCGCCGAACTCGTAGAAGTTCGGGCCGCCGGCCGGGCTTTGCAGCGGGACGTAGTTGGCGATCAGCGTGACGGTGTCCGGCTTGTCCGGGCTGACGAATGCGTAGACGTCGGTACTGTCGGCGACCGGGTCCTTGGAGATCTCGGGCGCTTCGCGGTGGGATGACATGAGCTGCCTTTCAGGGTCGGGTCTTAGCGCGGGAGCTGCCGGCTACTTGCTGGCCCGGATCAGCTGGGCGGCCAGGCCCCGGTCGTGCAGGCGAATGTGGGTGGTGCCGCGGTACACGTCGATCTCCCCGGTGCGGGCGTTGCGCACGTGCGCGACGATTTCCCCGGCGGGGTCCTCATGCGCCGCGGCGCTGTCGCGGCCGCCGGTGCTCGCGCTCGCGGCTGCCGGGAACGCGGCCCCGGCCAGCACCGTCGCGGCCAGGCCCGCGGCACCGGCGCCCGCTGCTCCGCGCAGCACCGAGCGGCGCGACGGCCGCGCCGCCTCGCTGTCGGGCGCGATGCCGGACTGCGCGCTCCTTGATTCCTCGATATCAGGCATGACGGTCCTCTCTCAGGGCACGCTGACGGCCCAGGCGACCTGCACACGGGATCCCCCCCGAGTGCACCAAATGAGTGCGGATGCGGGAACAAGCACCGCCGCGAGCGTGCCGGGCGGGACAACCAGATACCGGGGCGGAGGGGCGCTCCGGCCGTAGCTGCCCGGCGGCAAGATCACCGCGAGTATGACACAGTTCCGGCTGGCCTGACGGCCGCGAGCCGGCCCGCGTCCGGGGAGCCGGCGCAGGCCGGGAAGCGCGCGCAGGCCATCCCCCTGCGCGGCGGGCGCAGGCTCGGCGCAGCCGGGTCGGCTGGGCCAGCGCAACCGTGCCGGACACCTTTGCCCTCCCGTCCGCGCGATGATCCGCACGTTATTCGGAACCGGAGCGGCCGCGGATGAAGCTCCGGCGGATTTTTTTCCGCCGTTTTCGCCGCCGCCGCCCGCATCATCTCCCGGTGCGCACCCATCCGGCCGCGCTCGCTGTCCCGAATGTGCGTTGTGAGCGGTGTTATCCCCGGGCCGCCGCGGCCGGGAACCGGCGCCGACGCCCTGCTGGTGGCCGTGGCGAGCCGCGAAGCCGGGGCGTTCGACCGGCTCTGGCGCGAACTGGCCGCATCAGTAGCCGAGGCGATACGGACGGTACTGCCGGATCAGGCGCAGGCGGAGGAAGTGGCCCAGGAGGTCATGGCCGAGGTCTGGCGGACCGCCGCCCGCTACGACCCGGTCCGGGGCAGTGCCCGCACCTGGGCGGTGATGATCGCCCGCCGCCGGGCGGTGGACCGGATCCGGTCCGGGGCGGCCAGGGCCGCGCGCGAAGCGCGCACACTGCCGCCCGCAGCCGCCTGGGATCAGGTGGCCGAGGCGGTAGAAGGAGCCTTCGAGCTGCACCGGCTGCACTGCTGCCTGAGCCGGCTCAACCCGGTCCAGCGCGAGGCGGTCGGCCTGGTGTTCTACGGCGGCTGCACCCAGGCGCAGGTGGCCGAGCGGACGGGCGTGCCGCTCGGCACGGCGAAGTCGCGGATCCGGGGCGGCCTGGCCCGGCTGCGCGAGTGCATGGACTCCGAGGCGCATGACCCGGCCGGGTGCGCCCTGTGCCGCCGGGGGCTCAGCAGGCCCGGCGGCTGACGTGGTCAGCGCGGCTGGTTCTCGCCAGGCTCGCGGTCGAGGATGGCCTGGTCCTCGGGGGTGAGCCCGGGGTAGGCGGCCGGGGCGCGGGCGAGCCGCCGGTCGTGGGCGTAGATGAAGACCTCGGCCAGCTCGACCAGGATCACGCACGGCACCGCGAGCAGCAGCATGCTGACCGGATCGGGGCTGGGGGTGAAGATGGCCGCGAACGCGAACACGCCGAAGATGATCATCCGCCGCCACTTGCGGAACCGCTGGTGGGTGAGCACCCGGGCCAGGTTGAGCAGCACGAACACCAGCGGCAGCTCGAAGGCCAGGCCGAAGATGGCCAGCATGGCCACCGCATAGCTGATGTAAGAATCGATGGTGATCAGCGGGAACACCCCGTGCGGCACCTCGCTCAGCAAGAACCGCAGCCCCTTGGTCATCGCGAAGTAGGCCACCACGCTGCCGGCCCCGAACAGCGGCACCGCGGACGCGCCGAACAAATACGCCCAGCGCCGCTCCCGGGCATACAGGCCCGGGGCGATGAACGCCCACAGCTGGTAGAACCACAGCGGCGACGCCAAGATCACCCCGGCGATGACCGCGACCTTGATCCGCAGGAAGAACGCGTCGAAGATACCGGTCACGAACAGCGTGTGACTGCACGACCGGCCCCCCCTGGCCTGCGGGCCGAGCAGCGACAGCGAGGTCCGCGACACCGGCAGCCTGCAGTACGGCCCCTCAATGAAATGCCAGATATGCGGGTACAACAACCAGCCCGCCACCGAGCCGACGGTGACGAACAGCGCCGCCTTGCCGACCCGGTTGCGCAGCTCGCGCAGATGCTCCATCAGCGGCATCTGCCCCTGCGGATTAGCCGGCCGGCGGCGGCCCGCCCGCCGGACCCGGCGGCCGGCCGCCGGGACAGTCACGTCCTCCGGCGCGGCCATGCTCAGAGCGGCTGGTCGCGCGGCGCTTCCGCGGGCCCCCCCGTCGCGCTGCCCTGGCCGGTACCAGCCCCCTGCCGCCGCAATTCGGCAATCTGCCGCTGCAGGTCCTCAACCTGCTGCTGGGTGGCACCCGGCGTCGCTCCCACGGGCGTCGCGACCGGCTGCTGCGGTGCCTCGGCCGCGGACGGAGCCGGCGACGCCGGCGGCGCTGCCCCCGGCGCCGGGGGCAGCGTGCCCTGCTGGAAGGTTCCCTGCTGGAACGCCGCTGGCGCGCTCGCGGGCTTGTCTTCGTCGTCGTGCATGTCCTTCATCTCGCGCTTGAAGATGCGCATCGAAGAACCGAGAGCCTTGGCCGCTCCGGGCAGCCGGGTAGACCCGAACAGCAGCAGAACCACCACCAGCAAGATGATGATGTGCGGTGCGCTGGGATCGAACATGTCAGTCCCCACTTCGTCGGATCGTCGGCCTGTGCCACAGCCGTCCGATGTGTCAGTCTACTTCCTGGTCAGCCATACTGGGCGAGCGCCGCCGCCGCGTCGGCCCGGACCCGCTCGGCCAGCTCCGGCGGCCCGGTGACCCGCCCGTCCGGCCCGAGCCGCAGCGCCAGCCGCCGTACCCACTGGGTGTCGGGGGTGCGCAGGCTGACCCGCAGCCGGCCCTCGCCGAGATCGGTGATCTCCTCGCACGGGTAGTACTCGGCGACCCAGCGCCCGGCCGGGGCCAGCTCCAGCGCCACCCGGACGTCCGATTCCGACGGCTGGAACAGGCTGCCGGAGTCCAGGTCGCGCTGCTCGGCCTCGTCCGGCACGGCGGCCCCGACGTCGAGCACGGTCAGCCCGAGGATCCGGTCCAGCCGGAACAGCCGCACGTCGTGCGCGCTGCGGCACCAGCCTTCCAGGTACGTCCGGCCGTCCACGACCAGCAGCCGCATCGGGTCGACGTCCCGCTCGGTGGCCTCGTCCCGGCCGGGCACGTAATAGGACAGGTGCAGCCGGCGCCGCCGGGCCAGCGCGTCGGTCAGCCCGGCCCGCAGCGCCTCGCCGCCGCGCTCTTCCACCTGCACGGCGACGTGGGCGGCGGGCGCCGCCGCCGTGCCGGCCGCGGCTTCCAGCTTGGCGATCGTGCGCGACAGCGCGGACCGGTCCGACAGCCCCGGCACGTCGGCCAGCATCCGCAGCGCCACCAGCAGCGCGCTGGCCTCGTCGGCGGCCAGCCGCAGCGGCCGCTCCATCGACTCGGCCTGGCCGACGACGATCTCGCCGCCCTCATAGGACAGGTCGATCGGGCAGTACGGGTCCGGCGAGCGCAGCTCGACGCACCACAGCATGTTCAGGTCGTCGACCAGCTGCTGCTCGCTGATGCCGAATGCCTCCGCGGTGTCGGCCAGGCCGACGGCCTTGCGGCTGACCACGTACGGCACCAGGGCCAGCAGCCGCTGCAGCCGGTCGGTCGCGGTGGCCGCCTGGGTCATGCCAGCACCCCCTTCAGCCGGGTGATGACCGCGTCGGCCAGGTCGGCGGGCTCGGCCACCACGACGTCGGCGCCGAAGGAGGCCAGGTGCTCGCAGAACCAGCCCTCGTCGGAGAAGGCCGTCTCGACCAGGTCCCAGCCGGGCTCGGCCGCGGGCCGCACCGAATCCGCGTGCTGGCGCAGCCCGTGCCCGGCGCCCGACCGGACCCGCAGCACCGCGGTGCGCCGCCGCGGCGGGTCAGAGGCGGAGGCCCGCACCGCGCGCCGCACGTCGGCCTCCGCCGGGACCTTGACCGTGCCCGGCGGCCCGGTGAACTTCACCGGACCGGTGATCCGGCTGAGCCGGAACACGCGCTCGGCCTCCCGGTCGGTGTCGAAGCCGGCCACATACCAGCGGCCGTTGCGGCTGACCACGCCCCACGGCTGCAGGTGCCGCCGGGCCACGACGCTGCGGCCGCCCGGCTGGTAGTCGAACGACACCGGCCGGCCGTCCCGTACCGCCTGCCACAGCGGGCCGAAGGCCGCGTCCGGGGTCTGCAGCCGCGGCTCGATGCCCGGCTGCAGCGAGTCCTCGGTCTCAATCCCGGCCGCGCGCAGCTTGAGCAGCGCGCCCGCCGCGGCCCCGGACAGCTCCGCCCGCCGCCACACCCGCGCGGCCAGGCCCAGCACCGCCGCCTCGTCCGATTCCAGCCGGATGTCGGGCAGCATGTACTCCTGCCGGGAGATCCGGTAGCCGGGCTCGTCGTCCAGCGCCGAGTTCATCCCGGTCTCCAGCGGGATGCCGAGCTCGCGCAGCTCGTCCTTGTCCCGCTCGAACATGCGCTTGAACGCGTCGAAGGAGTCCGGGTAGCCGGGCACCGCGGCCCGGATCTGGTGCGCGGTCAGGTAGCGCCGTGACGACAGCAGGCAGACCACCAGGCTCAGCAGCCGCTCGGTCTTCCGCCGTGACATCTCGGCTCCCTTCCCAGGCACTGCCCCGCTCTTTCCGCTCGCTCTGGTAGCTGCGCCGCCGACCCTGCGGCACCGACGCTACCCTGCCTGGGTGATCAGGTGGCGAACTGGCATCGTTTCCTCGCTGCGCCGCCAGTGGGCCGGGGCGGTGGAGCTCGACGTGCAGGTCGCGGGCACCGGGGTGCGAGCCCTGGCCTACCCGGCGCTGACCGGCACGCCGGAGCCGGGCGACGAGGTGCTGCTCAACGTCAGCGCGCTGGAACTCGGCCTCGGCACCGGCGGATACGCGCTGGTCGTGGCGATTCCCGGCCGGCTGCCGCCGGATCCGCACGGTCCCGGGCACCTGGTCAAGGCCCGCTACACCCCGCTGCAGGCCACGGTGGCCGGCGCCGACGAGCAGGGCTCGCCGCACCACGACATGATGCGCGAGGCGGACGACCTGGGCGGGATGCCGGTGGTGGTGGCTGACCTGCATTCGGCGCTGCCCGCAGTGCTGGCAGGTATTTTCAGCCAGCAACAAGCCGGGCCGAAGGCGCCGGGCTCACCCGGCGCAGCCGCCGCGACCGGAGAGCGGGCGCCCCGGGCCGCCTACGTGATGCTCGACGGCGGGGCGCTGCCCGCCTGGTTCTCCCGCACCGCGGCGGCGCTGCGCGCGGCCGGCTGGCTGGCCGGCACGGTCACCACCGGCCAGTCGTTCGGCGGCGACCTGGAGACCGTCACCGTGCACAGCGGGCTGCTGGCCGCCCGCTACGTGCTGCACGCCGACGTCGCTGTCGTCACCCAGGGGCCGGGCAATCTCGGCACCGGCACCCGCTGGGGCTTCTCCGGCGTCGCGGCCGGAGAGGCGGTCAACGCCGCCGCGGTGCTCGGCGGCCGGCCGGTGGCCGCGCTGCGGATCAGCGGCGCCGACCCCCGCGCGCGCCACCGCGGCATCTCGCACCACAGCCTGACCGCCTACGGCCGGGTCGCGCTGGCCCGGGCGGATGTGCCCGTGCCTGACCTGCCGGGCGACTTCGGCGCGCAGGTGCTCGCGGAGGCCCGGCCGCTGGCCGGCCGGCACGCGCTGGTGCGGGTCGGGCTGGCCGGGCTGGCCGAGGCGCTCGCCGCCTGCCCGGTGCCGCTGTCCACCATGGGCCGCGGGCCGGACGCCGACCCGGCCTACTTCCTGGCCGCCGCGGCAGCCGGCCGGCACGCGGCGGCACTGATCGGCCGCCCGCGCGGCGGACCGGGACCGGCTGCATAGCCCTCCGCTCTCCGGGCAGCATTGAACGCGCAACTACTGCATCGAGCGCTAGACCAGAGAGCGAGCACACCATGCGCATCAGGCACCACGCCCGGCAGCTGCCCAGCCGGATCGCCACCGGCGCGTTCATCTTGAACTCCGGCCTGGACAAGTGGTCGGTGGACGAGGAGACTGCGGCGCGGCTGCACGGGATGGCCGCCGGGACCTATCCGTTCCTCAGCCAGATCAAGCCCGCGGACTTCGCCAAGCTGCTGTCCGCCGCGGAGATGACGCTCGGCACCGCGCTGCTGCTGCCGGTCGTGCCCGGCTGGCTGGCCGGCCCGGCGCTGACCGCCTTCTCCGGCGGCCTGCTCGGCATGTACCTGCGCACGCCCGGCCTGCGCAAGGAGAAGAGCCTGCGGCCGGCCCAGCAGGGCGTGCCGATCGCCAAGGACGTGTGGATGCTCGGCATCGGCATCGGCCTGACCATCGACGCGCTGACCGGCGAGTAGTCCGGCCGCCCGGTCAGCTCACGGCATCCAGGATGTCGACGACGAAGACCAGCGTGTCCTGGCCCTTGATGCCCGCCGAGGCGTACCCGGCTGAGCCGTAGCCCTCCTTCGGCGGCACGACCAGCATGACCCGGCTGCCGACGTGCTGGCCGGGCAGCGCGTCGTTCCAGCCCTTGATCACCTGCCCGCCGAGCTGGAAGCTGAACAGTGCCCCGGTCGGCGAGGAGGCGGACGGCCAGGTGGTGTAGAAGACCTTCTTGGTGCGCCAGTTGGTCCCGACCACCTGCGCGACCACGGTCTGACCGGTCTTCAGCGGCGCGCCGCTGCCCTGGATCAGCGTCTTGGTGGTCAGCTTGGACGGCGGCTGCGCGGCCGGGATGGTGATGTCCGGCGCGCCGCCCGACCCGGCCGACACCTTCGGCAGGCTGCCGCCGCCGGCCGACACGTTCTTGCCCGAGGCGGCCGCGGTGGGCGCGAACAGCTTGATCATGTCGACCACCCACACCGTCGTGTCGGTGCCCTTGATCCCGATGTTCGTGTTGCCCTGGGCGCCGTAGCCGTACTTGGGCGGCAGCACGGCCACCACCCGGCTGCCCATCCGCTGGCCGTGCAGCGCCTTCTCCAGCCCGGTCAGGCCGATCAAGGCCGGCAGCAGCTGCGGGCCGCCCTTGGCGAACGTCGACTCCAGCAGCTCGTGACTGCGGCCGCGCCAGCGGTAGATGGCGATGTTGCCGAGCACGGCGTCGCCGGTCTGCAGCTGCGGCCCGCTGCCGCGGATCGGGGTCTTGATCAACAGCTTGGAGCTGGCCTGCTGGGCGGGGATCTTGACCGACGGCGCATGGCCGTATATGCCGGTCACGCTGACCTGGGCGTTTGCGTCGCCGGACGGCGACGAGCCGCCGCACCCCGCCAGCACGCCAGCGGCGAGCAGCGGGACCACGAGCAGGGCGGCGATACGTCGCATATGAATCCTCAATGTCGGGTAAGTGAGCGCAGCCAGCCTAGCGGCTCTGCACCACTCGATGGCCCAGCCCCGGAATCGGCCGGGACCAGGGCCGGCGGGGGCGACAGCCTGCTCATCAGGTTGGCGTCCCACACCAGCACCGTGTAGGTGCCGACCTGGTAGGCGTGCGCGGGCGGCCCGAACGCGGCGCGCACGCTGCTGATCCACGGGTACGGCTTCTGGCCGGGGGCCGCGGGCGCCTGGACCAGGAACGTGGCCGTCCGCTGCGGCTGGGCGTACCAGGCCGACTGGGTTTCCCAGGTCCCCCGGGCGATGCCCTGGCCGCCCGCCATCACCGGCCGCACCTCGATCCTGCCGCCGGTGTCCAGCGTCACGTCGTTCGCCGACCAGTAGCCGGACAGCCCGCGGTCCAGGTGCTGGCCGGCCAGCCAGGCGGCCAGCTGGGTACCGGCCGGCGGCGCGGGCGGCTGGGCGGCCAGCCGGCCGAGGCTGGCCAGGTAGGCCACGGCGATCAGGGCCAGCGCGGGCAGCAGCCTGGCCCGGCGCAGCCGCCGGGCCAGCACCCGCCCGGCCAGCACCGCGCCGAACGGCAGCACCGCCGCGAATTCCCGCGAGCTCTGCAGGTCGACGGCGCGCAGGCTGAACAGGTACCCGGCCAGGCTGAGCCCGGTGGCCAGTACCAGCGCGGCGGTGACCAGGTCCTGGCGGCCGAACCGGCGCGCGGCCGCGCAGAACCCCCAGGCGGCCAGGCCCAGCCCGGCCAGGTGCGCCATGGCCAGCGCATCGGTGTAGCCGAGCGGCTGGTTGGTGAAATCGGCTCCGAACAGCACCAGCAGGCCGTGCAGGGTGAGCATCAGGTTCTGCGGCAGCTGGCGGAACATCGCGACCATGTTGCCGACGGGCGCGACCGTGAAGCCGCCCGCCGACCTGATCGCCGCCAGCACGCCCGCCGCCGCCGGCACCGCCGCCAGCGCGCACCCGGCCAGCGCCAGCTCGAACCGTATGGCCCGCAGCCCGCGGCGCTGGCGGGCCAGCCGCAGATAGGCGCGCGCCAGGGCGGCCCCGGCCAGCGGCGCGACCCCGGTGATCGCCACGATCGGGTCCGCCACCAGCGCCCAGCCCAGGATGAGGCCGGCCGCCGGGGGCACGAACCAGCGGCGCCGGCACCGGTCAAGCAGCAGCAGGGCAGCCAGCACCGGCACGCAGCTGCCCACGTGGTCGGGCGACAGCAGCAGCACGAAGCTGGAGTTGCCGGGCTGGGGGGCCAGCATGATGCCGGCGGTGACGCAGATCCTGACCGCCGCGTCCCGGCCTGCCGCCCTGCCCTTGGCCAGCGCCGCGGCCAGCAGGACCAGCAGCGTGTAGGTCATGGCCGCGGCCACGTGCACCACGTCCGGGGTGAGCCCGCGGGCCGCCGCGATCAGCATGTACTGCGGCAGTTCGGTGGTGTAGAACGACACGTCCGACAGCTGCCAGCCGCGCAGCAGCGGGTTGCCGTGCAGCATCGCCCAGGCCTGCAGCACGTTGGAGGCGCCGTCGGAGTTGGCCGGCAGGGCCCGCGAGGCGTGCAGGTAGCAGGTGAACAAGGCGATCCCGGCGACCAGCCAGATCGCGTCGGCCGCGACCACCGCGGGCCGGATCCTGAATCCGGGCCGCCGGATCCTCGCCAGCCGCAGCCTGATTCTGGGGCGCCGCAGCCGGATCTCCGGCCACCGCAGCCGGGGCAGCCGCAGCCAGCCAGGCCGGGGCAGCCTGCGGCCCGGCCGCAGCCGCGGCAGCCGCAGCCCGCCGGGCCCCGGCCGGATCCGCTGCGGCCAGCGCCGGAACTCGGCCAGGCCCGGCCGCGGCATCACGCCGTGACTCCGCGGCCCAGTACGTTCCAGATATCCACCACCGGCTTGCCGGTGACCACGCTGCGGTACTGCGGATGCGGCGCCGCGATGATGAGCAGGTCCGCCGCGGCCAGCACCGTCTTCCAGCGGCACCAGGCTGACGTCGGCCCGGGCCAGCGGGTCGGTGCACAGCACCCGCCGGGCCCGGTCGGACAGCAGCTGGCGCAGCCGGTAGCCCAGGCTGCCGCGGATCTCGTCGCAGCCGCCCTTGAACGCCATGCCGAGCACGCCGACGGTCAGCGGGCCGAGCTGGTAGCGCTGCTCCAGGCGGCGCACCAGGTAACCGGGCAGGCCCTCGTTGACCTCGATCGCGGCCTGGCCGAGCGCGCCTGCCGCGCTGGACTCCACCAGCCCGAGGGTGTCCTTGAGCAGGCACGGCCCGGCGGCCAGCCCGGCCGGCGGCAGCCCGGCCGCGGCCGGGAACGCGTGCACCAGCGTGGACCTGATCCGCTCGAAGTCCAGCCCGCGGTCGTTGGCCATCGCGTACATCTCGTTGGCCGCGGCGAAGGTGACGTAGCGCCAGGCGTTGCTGAACAGCTTGGCCAGCTCGGCTTCCTCCGGGGACAGCGTCATCAGGCCCGGCGCCACCCCCGCCAGCAGCCCGGCGGCGCGCCGCCAGCCGCGGGCCGAGCGGCTGGCCACGATCTGCGGCAGCTCGGACAGGTCGGACAGCGCCCGGCCGCGGGCGGTGCGCTCGGGACAGTAGGCCACGTCCATGTCGACGCCGAGGTCGGCGGCGAGCTTCTCGGCCCGGGCCGTCGCGCCCGGCGCCACGGTGCCGTGCAGGATCAGCAGCTGGCCGTCGCGGAAGTAGCCCGAGCAGTGGCTGAGCGCCTGGGCCAGGGTGTGCGGGCCGAGCCCGGGCGGCTCGCCCCCCGGGCTGCCCACCGCGACGATCACGTGCTCGGCCTCGGCCACCACCGCCGGGTCGGTGCCGGCGCTCAGTCGCCCGGCCGCCACCGCCTGCTCCAGCGGCGCGGCCAGCCCCGGCTCGGTGAACGGCGGCACGGCCGCGCTGACCGCCGCGGCCGCGGCGGCGCTGGAGTCCAGTGCGGCCACCCGGGCGCCCCGGCTGGCCAGCGCGACGGCCAGCGGCAGGCCGGTCCGCCCGCATCCGCCGATGACGACCGCGTCCCGGCGGAACGGGGCGAAGTGAGGATCCGGCACGAGCTGCGGCCTCCGGGTCGGGGATGCGAACCGGATCAGCCTAGCAACTGTCAGGAGTGGTACGGATACTTTGCGTAGCGTCCCGGAACCCGCTACATGCCGGCGATCAGCTTCTCGACCCGCTCGTCCACGGCCCGGAACGGGTCCTTGCACAGCACCGTCCGCTGCGCCTGGTCGTTGAGCTTCAGGTGCACCCAGTCGACGGTGAAGTCGCGGCGGCGGTCCTGCGCCCGGCGGATGAACTCGCCGCGCAGCCTGGCCCTGGTCGTCTGCGGCGGCACCGACTTGGCCTCGAATATGGCCAGGTCCTGGCACACCCGCTCGACCGAGCCGCGGCGCTGCAGCAGGTAGTACAGCCCGCGGCCGCGGTGCACGTCGTGGTAGGCCAGGTCGAGCTGAGCCACCCGGGAGGACGACAGCGGCAGGTCGTGCTTGGCCCGGTACCGCTCGATGAGCTGGTACTTGGTCACCCAGTCGATCTCCCGTGCCACCGGGGCCAGGTCGCCGGTCTCCACCGCGGTCAGGGTGCGCTCCCACAGGTCAAGTACCCGCGCCGTCACCGGGTCGGCGCCGCGCCGGTCGGTGAAATCGCGTGCCTTGGTCAGGTACTCGCGCTGGATGTCCAGCGCGCTGACCTCGCGGCCGTTGGCCAGCCGGACCTTGCGCCGCCCGGTCATGTCGTGGCTGACGTCGCGGATGGCCCGGATCGGGTTCTCCAGCGTCAGGTCGCGCATCACCGTGCCCGACTCGACCATCCGCAGCACCAGGTCAGTGGCACCGACCTTGAGCAGCATCGTGGTCTCGCTCATGTTCGAGTCGCCCACGATGACGTGCAGCCGCCGGAACCGCTCGGCGTCGGCATGCGGCTCGTCCCGGGTGTTGATGATCGGCCGGGACCGGGTGGTGGCCGAGGACACGCCCTCCCAGATGTGCTCGGCCCGCTGGCTGACGCAGTAGACCGCGCCACGCGGGGTCTGCAGCACCTTCCCGGCCCCGCAGATGATCTGCCGGGTGACCAGGAACGGGATCAGGATGTCGGCCAGCCGGCCGAACTCGCCGTGCCGCCCGACCAGGTAGTTCTCGTGGCAGCCGTAGGAGTTGCCCGCCGAGTCGGTGTTGTTCTTGAACAGGTAGATGTCCCCGGCGATGCCCTCCTCGCGCAGCCGCCGGTCGGCGTCGACCAGCAGCCCCTCCAGGATGCGCTCGCCGGCCTTGTCGTGGGTGACCAGGTCGATCAGGCTGTCGCACTCGGGAGTGGCGTACTCCGGGTGGCTGCCGACGTCCAGGTACAGCCGGGCGCCGTTGCGCAGGAAGACGTTACTGCTGCGCCCCCACGACACCACCCGCCGGAACAGGTACCTGGCCACCTCGTCCGGGGACAGGCGACGCTGTCCGCGGAAGGTGCAGGTGACGCCGTACTCGTTCTCCAGCCCGAAGATGCGCCTGTCCACGCCTTCTCACCAGTCGACGGCGATGTACTTGGTCTCGGTGAACTCCAGCAGCCCGTCGTGGCCGCCCTCGCGGCCGATGCCGGACTGCTTGACTCCGCCGAAGGGCGCGGCCGGGTCGGAGACCACGCCCCGGTTGACTCCGACCATCCCCGACTCCAGCGCCTCGGAAACCTGCAATGCCCGGCGCAGGTCCCGGGTGTAGAGGTAGGCCACCAGGCCGTACTCGGTGTCGTTGGCCATCGCGATGGCCTGGTCGGTCTCGGAGAACCGGACGATCGGCGCGACCGGGCCGAAGATCTCCTGCGACAGGATGCCGGAGTCGGCCGGGACCTGGTCGAGCACGGTGGGGGCGTAGAAGAAGCCGGTCCGCTCCGGGGCCCGGCCGCCGGTGACGAGCTGCCCGCCGTCCTTGACCGCGCCGTCGACCAGCCCGGACACCTTGTCCCGGGTGTCGGCGTTGACCAGCGGGCCGAGTTCCACCCCGTCGTCCAGGCCGGGGCCGACCGTGAGGGCGGCCAGCCGGGCGGCGAACTTGGCGGAGAACTCATCGGCGACCGACTCGTGCACGTAGAACCGGTTCGCCGCGGTGCACGCCTCGCCGCCGTTGCGCATCTTGGCCACGAACGCGCCGTCCACGGCGGCGTCGATGTCGGCGTCACCGAAGATCAGGAACGGGGCGTTGCCGCCCAGCTCCATCGAGCAGTTCGTGATCGTCTTGGCCGCCGTGGCCAGCAGCACCCGGCCGACCTCGGTGGAGCCGGTGAACGACAGCTTGCGCACCCGCGGGTCGGCCAGCATGGCCTCGGTGATCGGCCCGGCCTGCTTGGCGCAGACCACGTTCACCACCCCGGCGGGCACGCCCGCCTGCGTCAGCAGGTCCGCGATCGCCAGCGCGGTCAGCGGGGTCTCCTTGGCCGGCTTGAGCACCACCGTGCAGCCCGGCCGCCAGCGCCGGGGCGATCTTGCGGGTCGCCATCGCGGCCGGGAAGTTCCACGGCGTGATCAGCACGCTGACCCCCACCGGCTGGTGCGCCACCATGATCCGGTTGGCGCCGGCCGGCGCGGTGGTGAGCGCGCCGGAGTTGCGGACCGCCTCCTCGGCGAACCAGCGGAAGAACTCGGCCGCGTACTTGGCCTCGGCCCGGGAGTCCGGCAGCGCCTTGCCGTTCTCCAGCGTCATCAGCCGGGCCAGCGGCTCGGCCTGGGCCATCATCGCCTCGAAGCCGCGCCGCAGGATCTCCGCGCGCTCGCGCGGCGGCCGGGCCGCCCAGCCCGGCAGCGCCTGGTGCGCCGCGGCCACCGCGTCCAGGCCGTCCTCGACGCTGGCCGCCGCGATCTCGGTGATCGGCTGTTCGGTCGCCGGGTCGAGCACCGGCAGCGTGCCGGCCCGCCCCGAGGTCCAGTCCCCGCCGATCAGCAGGCCGGTCGGCGGGCTGATGCCCGCCACAGAGGCAAGATCGAATGTCACAGATTCCTCCACTCGCCCGGCCGCGTCCTTGCTGCGCCGGGCCTGAATCGACATTACCAACGCCCGGCCGGGCGGGTCAGACCGTACCCGCGCCGATATCCGCTCACCCGTCGCGACCAGCGCCGGGCCTGTCCGGCGGGCCCGGTGATCGGGCATCATGAGACCCCGGGAGTAACGGGCGGGGAGGCGGCGTGGCGGTCGGACCGGGGCGGGTACGAGGGCTGCGGAGGGCACGGGGGGTCCCGAGGGCACGGGGGGTCCCGAGGGCACGGGGGGTCCCGAGGGCACGGGGGGCACGGGGTGTGCGGAGGATACGGGGGGCGCTGGCGGGCGCGGCGGCGATCATGGCGGCCGCGCTGGCCTTAACGGCCTGCGCCGGGCGCGCGGCGTTTAACTCGGGCGGCTCGCCGGCGCCGCGCCCTGCGTCCCGGGGCGCCTCGCCCGCCGGGACAGCCTCGCCCGCCGGGACGGGCAGTCCCGCCGCGGGCGCGCCCGCCCGCGGGGCCGCCGCCGGGGCCGGCCGCTGGCCGGCCGGACGATCGGGATCGACCCCGGCCACAACGGGCTGAACCACACCGACCCGGCGTTCCTCGGCCGCCAGGTGTTCAACGGCCGCACGCTGGAGGACTGCGACACCACCGGCACCCAGACCGCGGCCGGGTACACCGAGGCCCAGTTCAACTTCAACGTGGCCACCGACCTGCGCCGGATCCTGGACCGCCAGGGCGCGCGGGTGGTGCTGACCCGCCATAACAACGACGGGCTCGGGCCGTGCGTGGACCAGCGGGCGCGGATCATCAACCGCTCGCACGCGGCCGTCGCCATCGACATCCACGCTGACGGCGGCCCGTCCTACGGCCGCGGCTTCACGGTGCTCGAGCCGGTAGCCGACGGGCCGAATGACCATGTGATCGGCGCCTCGCTGCGCTTCGGCCAGGACGTGCACGCCGCGTTCGGTGCCGGCACCCCGTTCGGGGTGAGCGACTACTACGGCGAGGACGGCTATATCCGGCGCGACGACCTGGCCGGGCTGAACCTGACTACGGTGCCGAAGGTGCTCATCGAGTGCGGCAACATGACCAACTCCGCGGACGCGGCACTGCTGTCATCACCCGCCGTGCAGCTCAAGATCGCCCGCGCGCTGGACCGGGCCATCGTGAAGTTCCTGACCGGCCACTGACGCCCGCCGGGCGCTGCGGTCAGATCTGCCCCGGCTGCCGTTGCGGGTACTGATACTGCCGCGCGACCGGGTTCCACAGCCCGGTGAAACTGGCCTTCTCCGGGTCGGCCTGCTCGCTGGCCGACACCCCGTTGCCGTAGTCGGCGGATTGCGGCCCGCTGTCCGGGGTGCAGCCGGCCTGTTCCTGCTGGGCCCAGGCCAGGTAGCCCTGGTCGGCCGTGAGCGAGTCGCGCAGCGCCGCGACCAGATCGGTCTTCAGGGCGGCGCCGTTCGGCAGGGCGCCGGTGGCGAGCCGCTGCGCCTGGAGGTACTCGTTGCGGCGCTGGTTGGTGATGCCCTGGATCTTGCCCTCGGCGCCGGTCACGTTCGTGCAGGCCTCGATGTGGTTGATCTGCGCCTGCAGGCTCTGCCGGCTGACCGAGCTGGTGTCGAGCAGCGAGTTGACGGCCCCCGCCTGGGTCGCGGCCGTGCTGGCCGCCGGCGAGCTTGACGACGAGGAGGACGGCGAGGCCGGCGACGACGCGGACCCGCGGGCGGCGTTCGGCCCGGGCCGGGGCGAGGGCCGCAGCGCGAACACCACCGCCACCGCCGCCACGATCGCGACCGCCGCTCCGGCCGCGGCCAGGCCCTTGCGGCTGCGGCGGCGCGGCTGGCCCGGTCCGCCGGGCCCGGCCGGACCGCCCGGGTAGCCCGGCGGGCCGCCCGGGTAACCGGGATAGGCGGCGGGCGCGCCGGGGTAGCTGCCCGGATTGCGGGGCGGCGGATACTGACCGGGCGAGAACTGGGTATCCGGGTACTGCGCGGCCGGGGCCCCCGGGTACTGCTGAGCCCCGGGTACGCTGAGCCTCCGGGTACTGCTGAGCCCCCGGGTACTGCTGAGCCCCGGGTACCTGGCCCCCGGGTACTGCCCCCGGGTACTGCTGAGCCCCCGGGTACTGCTGCCCTGGGGGCTGCAGGGCGGCAGGGTACTGCTGCGCTCCGGGATACGCCACGGGCTGATACGCGGCCGGAGCGGCCGCGGCCGGGGGCAGCACGGCTCCGGGGTACTGCGCCCCGGGCAGCACGGTGGCCTGGCCTGCCGTCGCGGCCCCGGCCGGGGCGGCACCGAGCGCCCGGCCCAGGTCCGCGGCGAACTCGGCGCAGCTGGCGTACCGGCTGGCCGGGTTCTTGGCCAGGGCCCGGGCCAGCACCTGGTCCGCGCCGGCGGGCAGGCCGGGCCGCCGGGCCCGCAGTGAGGGGACGGGCTCGGACAGCTGCGCCGACAGCACCGCCAGGCCCTCGTGCTGCTGGAACGGCGGGCTGCCGCACAGCAGCTCGAACGCCGCGCAGGCCAGCGAGTACTGGTCGGTGCGGCCGTCCACCTCGCGGCCCTCGATCTGCTCCGGCGCGATGTAGTCCAGCGTGCCGACGACCTGGCCGGTCAGCGTCAGGCCGGTGCTGACCGCCACCTTGCTGACGCCGAAGTCGGACAGGTACACGTGCTCGGCGCCGTCCGCGGACGGCCCGGTGCCGGTGCGCGGCCGGTCCGATTCCTCCAGCAGCATGTTCCCCGGCTTGACGTCCCGGTGCACCAGGCCGTGCCGGTGCGCGGCGTCCAGCGCCGCGGCGACCTGGGCGATGATCCGGCACGCGCGGTCCGGCGGCAGCGGGCCCGAGCGCTCAAGCAGCGACCTGACGTCGCCGCCGGGCACGAACCGCATCGCGATGAACAGCTCGCCGGCGGCCTCGCCCGCCTCGTAGATCGGGATGATATTGCGGTGGTCGACCGCGGCCGCGGCCCGTGATTCGCGGATGAAACGGGCCCGGAATGCGGCGTTCGCGGCCAGCTCCGGCGCCAGCAGCTTAAGCGCCACATTCCGGTTCAGGCGCTGGTCGTAAGCCTGGTAAACGGCGGCCATGCCGCCCCGGCCGACCTCGCGGTCAAGCCGGTATCCCGCGATTGTGCTGCCGATAGCTGACATTGGCCCCCCAGATCAGCCTGCATCACCCCCGCCGCGCGGTGAACGCGGGAAACCGCGCGGCACGACGCTTCCACTAATGCATATCTGCAGGCAGGCGTCTAGGGCCAGGCAGGCGTCAATTGCCCGGGACGCGCCGGATTTACCGGGCTCAGCCCGGTGCGGGGCCCGATCCGTTGCCGCCGGACGTGCCACCCGGGCTGTCCGGCGGCGGAGTCTCGCTGCCGGACTGCTCCGGCTGCTCCGGCTGCTCCGGCTGATCGGCCGGCGGCCGGGCCTCGGCCAGCAGGGCATCCAGCCGGGAGCCGGCCAGCCGCCGGAACGTGCGGTGGGTGCGGGCCCGTTCCAGCACCGCCACCTCCAGCTGGCCGGCGGTGACGTCCTGGCTGACGCCGTTGGCCTGGCCGGACAGCGCGGCGAGCGCGACTCCCATGGCCCGGGCCAGCGGCATGCCGTCGGCGTACTGCTCCTTCACCACCGCGGCGACCTGATCGGCCTGGCCGCCCATGACCAGGAAGTTGTGCTCCTCGGTCACCGACCCGTCGAAGGTGATGCGGTAGATCTGGTCCCGGTCGGCGGCCGGCCCCACCTCGGCGACGACGATCTCCACCTCCAGCGGCTTGTTGCTCTCGGTGAAGATGGTGCCGAGCAGCTGGGCGTACCAGTTGGCCAGGCCGCGGGCGGTGACGTCCTGCCGGTCGTACTGGTAGCCGGTCACGTCGGCGTACCGGACCCCGGCCTGGCGCAGCCGCTCGAACTCGTTGTAGCGGCCGACGGCGGCGAACCCGATCCGGTCGTACAGCTCGCTGAACTTGCGCAGCGCCTGCGACGGGTTCGGCGCGACGAACAGGATGCCGGCGTCGTACTCGATGACCACACCGCTGCGGATCCGCGCGATCGCCTTGCGCGCGTAGTCCGCCTTGTCCTTCATCGCCTGCTCGGGCGACACGTAGAACGGCATCGTCACCGGAAACGCTTCCCTTACTTCAGTAGTCGGCTGGGCTCGGACGGATACGTGGTAGTCGGGCTGAGGTCGGGAGCCGCCCTGGTGCGGGAGCGGGGGCCGCGGCCGCGCTGGCTATCCGCCCGCGGCAGACGGCAGCGGCGCGACCGGCCCGTCGGGCTGGCGCATCCGGCCGTCGACGACCGTCTGCGCGTAGCTGGCGGATTCGGCGTCGGTCAGGCGGCGGAAGCCGTCGGCGGTCACCGTGGCGACCACCGGGAAGATCTGCCGGGTCATGTCCGGCCCGCCGGTGGCCGAGTCGTCGTCGGCCGCGTCGTACAGCGCCTGCATGCAGGCCATCACCGCATCGGGCAGCGGCATATCGCCGGCGTAGAGCTTCTTCAGCGACCCGCGGGCGAACACCGATCCGGAGCCGATCGAGTAGAACCGCTGCTCCTCGTACCGGCCGCCCGCGACGTCGTAGCTGAAGATCCGGCCGGCCTGGCGGTCCTCGTCGTAGCCGGCGAACAGCGGCACCACGACCAGTCCCTGCATGGCCGCGCCGAGGTTGCCGCGCACCAGCGCGGCCAGCCGGTTCGCCTTGCCCTCCAGCGACAGCGCCCGGCCTTCCAGCTTCTCGTAGTGCTCCAGCTCGACCTGGAACAGCCGGGCCAGCTCGATCCCGATGCCGGCCACCCCGGCGATGGCGATGACGGAGAAGTCGTCGCTGCGGAACACCTTCTCGATGTCGCGCTGGGAGATCATGTTGCCCGCCGTGGCCCGCCGGTCGCCGGCCATCACGACGCCCTCTGCGCAGGCCGCCGCGACGATCGTGGTGCCATGCGGCAGCTCGCGGGCCAGCGCGGAGCCCCCCGCCCCCGACGTGCCGGCCCCGGGCAGCAGGCCGGGCGCGACCGCGCTGAGCAGGTCGGCGAACGACGACGTGCCCGCGGTCAGGTAGGCCGCCGGCGGCAGCTGGTCAGGACCCACGCGGATCTCCTCCGGGTTGTGCACAGCGAAATATCGTGACTGACCCTACTGCGGCCGGGCGGCCCGGGCGGCGCCGGGCGCTGCTTGCGCGCGGCGCGCCAGCCGTCTTACTGACCGCCCTTTTGCACATAAGAGCGGACGAACTCCTCGGCGTTCTCCTCCAGCACCTCGTCGATCTCGTCCAGGATCGCGTCGACGTCGTCGGCCAGCTTGTCCTGCCGCTCCCGGACGTCCTCGCCCGACTGGGGGGCATCTTCCTCTTCGGTCTCGCGCCGGGTCGTCTGCCGCTGGCCGCCGGTGTCCTTGGTCGCCATGCTCATCCTCCGTGGGGTTGCCGTGCGCAGCCTCAACGCTATCCTCGCCACGCGGCGGCCCGGCCAATCCTGATCGGGCCAATCCTGCTGTGGGCGTAACCGGGATGTGATCCGGCTGTCCCGCTCCCCGGCCCGGGGCCGGCCCCCGGTCAGTCCTGGCCGGTCAGGGCGGCCACCAGGTCCGAGGCGGTCTCGGACCGGTCCAGCAGGTCCCCGACGTGCGCCCGGGTGCCGCGCAGCGGCTCCAGCGTCGGCACCCGCTGCAGCGACTCGCGGCCCGGGATGTCGAAGATGACCGAGTCCCAGGACGCGGCCGCCACCGAGTCCGGGTACTGGCGCAGGCACCGGCCGCGGAAGTAGGCCCTGGTGTCGGCGGGCGGGTAGTCGACGGCCCGGCTGACCTCGCGCTCGCCGGCCAGCCGGGTGATCCGGCCGCGCTCGGCCAGCCGGTTGTACAGCCCGCGCTCGGCCCGCACGTCGGAGTACTGCAGGTCCACCAGCTGCAGCCGGGGATGACCCCAGCCCAGCCCGTCCCGGGTCCGGTAGCCCTCCATCAGCTCCAGCTTCGCCACCCAGTCCAGCTCGCGCGCGGTCAGCATCGGGTCCTCGGCCAGCCGGCCGAGGACCGACTCCCAGCCGGTCCAGCACGTCGGCGGTCATCTCGTCGGCGTCGGCGCCGAGCCGGTCCTCGGTGTACTTGCGGGCCAGCTCCAGGTACTCCATCTGCAGCTGGACGGCGGTCATCTTGCGCCCGTCCCGCAGCGTGAGCAGGTGCCGGCAGGACGGGTCGTGCGACACCGCCCGCAGCTCGGCGACCGGCCCCTCCACGGCCAGGTCCACGGCCAGGAACTTGTCCTCGATCATCGACAGCACCAGCGCGGTCGTGCCCAGCTTGAGGTAGCTGGAGATCTCGCTCATGTTGGCGTCGCCGATGATGACGTGCAGCCGCCGGTACTTCTCCGGGTCGGCGTGCGGCTCGTCCCGGGTGTTGATGATCGGCCGCTTCAGCGTGGTCTCCAGGCCCACCTCGACCTCGAAGAAGTCGGCCCGCTGGCTGATCTGGAAGCCCTCTTCCCGGCCGTCGGCGCCGCGGCCGACCCGCCCGGCCCCGCACACGACCTGCCGGGAGACGAAGAACGGGGTCAGGTGCCGGACGATGTCGGCGAACGGGGTGGCCCGGTTCATCAGGTAGTTCTCGTGGCAGCCGTAGGAGGCGCCCTTGTTGTCGGTGTTGTTCTTGTACAGCTGGATCGCCGGCCCGCCGGGCGTGGCGGTGGCGCGGGCCGCGGCCTCGGCCATCACCCGCTCGCCCGCCTTGTCCCAGATCACCGCGTCCCGCGGGTTGGTGCACTCGGGCGCGGAGTACTCCGGGTGCGCGTGGTCGACGTACAGCCGGGCGCCGTTGGTCAAGATGACGTTGGCCAGGCCGAGGTCCTCGTCGGTGAGCTGCGAGGAGTCGGCGGCGTCCCGGGCCAGGTCGAACCCGCGCGCGTCGCGCAGCGGGTTCTCCTCCTCGAAGTCCCACCGGGCCCGCCTCGCCCGCGCGGCGGTCGCGGCCTGGTAGGCGTTCACCACCTGAGACGAGCTGACCATTGCGTTCGCCCCCGGCTGGCCGGGCACGGCAATGCCGTACTCGGTCTCGATGCCCATCACGCGGCGAACGCTCATAGTCCTGAGCCTAATGCCGGGCGGGCCCAGGCCGGCACGGCGCGCGGGACCGGGGTGCCGCTTACAGGTACTGCCCGGTGTTCGCGACCGTGTCGATGGACCGGCCGGCCTCAGTGCCCTGCTTGCCCGACACCAGGGTCCTGATGTACACGATGCGCTCGCCCTTCTTGCCGGAGATGCGCGCCCAGTCGTCGGGATTGGTGGTGTTGGGCAGGTCCTCGTTCTCGCTGAACTCGTCCACGCAGGCGGCCAGCAGGTGGGCCACCCGCAGGCCCTTCTGGCCGGTCTCCAGGAACTCCTTGATGGCCATCTTCTTGGCCCGGTCCACGATGTTCTGGATCATCGCGCCCGAGTTGAAGTCCTTGAAGTACAGGACTTCCTTGTCCCCGTTGGCGTAGGTGACCTCAAGGAACCGGTTCTCCTCGGTCTCGGAGTACATCCGCTCGACCGTGCGCTGGATCATCTCGTCTACGGTGCCCCCGGGCGACCCGCCGTGCTCGGCCAGGTCATCGGGGTGCAGCGGCAGCTGGCTGACCAGGTACTTGGAGAAGATGTCCCGGGCCGCCTCGGCGTCCGGCCGCTCGATCTTGATCTTGACGTCCAGCCGGCCCGGCCGCAGGATGGCCGGGTCGATCATGTCCTCGCGGTTGGACGCGCCGATCACGATCACGTTCTCCAGGCCCTCGACGCCGTCGATCTCGCTCAGCAGCTGCGGCACGATCGTGTTCTCGACGTCGCTGGACACCCCGGACCCGCGGGTGCGGAAGATCGAGTCCATCTCGTCGAAGAACACGATCACCGGCATGCCCTCGCTGGCCTTCTCCCTGGCCCGCTGGAACACCAGCCGGATGTGCCGCTCGGTCTCGCCCACGTACTTGTTGAGCAGCTCGGGGCCCTTGATGTTGAGGAAGAAGCTCTTGCCCTCCTTGGCCGGCTTGCCCGCGGCGTCGCCGTCGCCCGCGGGCTGCGGGCCGGGCTGCTCGGCGGCGCGCGCCGCGACCTGCTTGGCCAGCGAGTTGGCCACGGCCTTGGCGATCAGCGTCTTGCCGCAGCCGGGCGGCCCGTACAGCAGCACGCCCTTGGGCGGGCGCAGCTGGTGCTCGCGGAACAGGTCGGCGTGCAGGTAGGGCAGCTCGATCGCGTCCCTGATCTGCTCGATCTGGGAGGCCAGCCCGCCGATCTCGGAGTAGGTGATGTCCGGCACTTCCTCGAGGATGAGCTCCTCGACCTCGGCCTTGGGGATCCGCTCGAACACGTACCCCGACCGCGGCTCCAGCAGCAGCGAGTCACCGGCCCGCAGCGTGGAGCCGCGCAGCGGCTCGGCCAGCCGGGCGACGCGCTCCTCGTCGGCGTGCGAGATGACCAGCGCCCGGTCGCCGTCCTCGAGGATCTCCTTGAGCATGACGATCTCGCCGACGCTCTCGTAGCCGCGGGCGATGACGACGTTCAGTGCCTCGTTCAGCACGACTTCCTGGCCGGGCCGCAGCTCCTCCAGCTCGATGCCGGGACTGATGCTGACCCGCATCTTGCGGCCGCCGGTGAACACGTCGGCGGTGCCGTCCTCGGCGGGCGCGAGGAAGGTGCCGAAGCCGGACGGCGGCTGGGCCAGCCGGTCCACTTCCTCCTTCAGCGCGACGATCTGGTCGCGGGCTTCGCGCAGGGTGCCGACGAGCCGGTCGTTCTGCCCGGTGACCCCGGCCAGGCTCGCCTCGGCCTCGCGCAGCCGCTCCTCGAGCAGCCGCACCTGGCGCGGCGAGTCGGCGAGCCTGCCGCGCAGCGCGGCGACTTCCTCCTCCAGGAAGGAAATCTGCGTGGACAGGACTTTGACCTCGTCGTCATAGCGGCCGCCACGAGCACCGTCGTCACGAGAGGCCACGGCCCCTCACCCCCTCCCGAGAGCTGACTTACCTAGACCCTACCTACCGTGCGTGCGTTCGTAACCTCGCGGTGGGCCGGGACTCGCCGCCCCAGGTCACGATCTGGCCAACGGAATCGGTCGTTCCGGGGACAGAGTTGCCCACTCCCGCCCACCGGTAATCGCCGCCGCGGACGGCCCTTTCGCGTATATGGCGGGTTAATGCCCGGCCGCGACCGGATCCCCGGCGGCCAGCGCCGCAGCGGCCTCGGCGCCCTTGGACGGGCGGCGGCGGCGCGGCGGCGCGGTCACCCCGGCCGCCAGCCGCCGGGCCGTGACCAGGAACCCGGTATGGCCGACCATCCGGTGCTCGGGCCGGACCGCGAGGCCGTCCACGTGCCAGTCGCGCAGCAGGGTCTCCAAGGCCTGCGGCTCGGCGAAGCCGCCGTGCCCGCGCAGCGCCTCCACGATGCGCGACAGCTGGGTGGTGGTGGCCAGGTAGCAGCAGATCAGGCCGCCGGGGATCAGCGCCCCGGCCGCGACCCTGACGTGCTCCCAGGGCGCCAGCATGTCCAGCACCACCCGGTCGAACTCGCCGGCCGGCGGCGGTTCCCCGGCCCTGGCTGCGTCCGCGGGCGGCGCGCCCTCGGCGGGTGCGGCCGGCTCCTGGTCCCCCGGCAGGCCGCCGGTGATCAGCCGCCACGGCCGGGGGGCCGCCGAAGTAGCGCTCGACGTTCTGCCGTGCCACCTGCGCGAAGTCCGGCCGCTGCTCATAGGAGACCACCAGGCCGTCCGGCCCGGCGGCGCGCAGCAGCCAGCACGACAGCGCGCCCGAGCCGGCCCCGGCCTCCAGCACCCGGGCGCCGGGGAAGATGTCGGCCATCGCCACGATCTGGGCCGCGTCCTTGGGGTAGACGACCGCGGCGCCGCGGGCCATCGAGACCGTGTAGTCGGCCAGCAGCGGGCGCAGCGCGATATAGCTGGTGCCGCCGGAGGAAGTGACCACGCTGCCCTCGGGCACGCCGATCAGGTCGTCATGCGCAGACCGATCCCTTGTGGGTGTGGAAGCTGCGCCCGGCCGCCAGCACCAGCCGGTGCTTGCGGCCCTTCGGGTCGGTCAGCTGAACCTGGTCGCCGGGCGCGAACGGCCCGCGGGGCGTCGGTGTCACGCCCGCCAGGTTAGCGGTCAGACTCCGGCGAAAGCCCGGTCGAGGTCGGCGGCGGCGAGCACGCCGTACACCGCGCCGGAGGGCTCGATCAGCAGGTACTCGGTCGCGGGCGACTTCTGCACCGCCTCGATCAGCTCCAGGCCGGACAGGTCGGCCGGCAGCACCAGGCCGGTGTCGAGCGCCCGGGCCAGCGAGCCGGCCTCGATCCACGGCCTGCGCTGCTCGGGGGTGGCCATGACCGCGCTCTCGCTGACGATCGCGACCGGGGTCTTGGTGCGGTCCACGATGACCAGCGCGCGGGCGTGCGCGGCGTCGGCCTGCCGGATGGCCTCGGCCAGCGGCAGGTCGGACGCGACCGGGATGGCCCGCCGGGCCAGCCGCCTGGCCTGCAGACGGGGCAGCCGCTCGCGCACCCGGGCGGCCTTGATGGCCTGGCCGGACTGGATCCAGATGAACCCGGCGATGACCAGCAGCCAGACCCAGTAGTAGTCGACCACCGAGCCCACGCTGGTGCCGAGCAGCGCGACCGGCACCACGATGATCAGCGCCGCGAGCACCCGGCCCGCCCAGGCCGCCACCAGGGTGGCCAGGCCGCCCTTGCCGGTGACCTTCCACACCCCGGCGCGGAAGATCCGGCCGCCGTCCAGCGGCAGGCCGGGCAGCAGGTTGAAGATCCCGACGATCAGGTTGGCCCGGAACAGCTGGTCGACCAGCACCCCGGCGATGCCGCCGCTGGTCACCGAGGTCAGCGCGAACGCGATGCCCGCCAGCGCCAGCGAGGTCACCGGCCCGGCGACGGAGACCAGGAACTCCTGCGCCGGGGTCGGCGGCTCCTTCTCGATCTCGGAGAAGCCGCCGAGCGGGTAGAGCAGCACCCGGCGCACCGGCAGCCCGAACCCGCGGGCCACCACGCAGTGGCTGAGCTCGTGCACCAGCACCGAGACGTACAGCAGCACGACGAAGGCGGCCGCGACGGCGTAGCGCAGGCTGGCCGGGTGCACGGCGCCGCCGAGGCCCTGGCCGTAGAGCAGCACCAGCAGCGCGGCGACCAGGAACCAGTACGGCGAGATGTACACCGGGATGCCGAACGGGCGGGCCACGACGAGCCCGAGCCGCGGATCGCGGCGCGGCGGGGCAGGCGGCCGCTGGCCCGGCTGGCCCGGGCCGCCGCCCTGCGGGCCGGGATCGCCGGCCTCGCGGGAGTCGCTGCGCGGCGTGATGCCTGTCACGCATTGATGCTACGTGCTGGAGACCGCACGGGTTGGCCGTGGCGGCGCGTCACGGCCGAAACTGTCGGCAGGGTGGCCTACTGTGCCAGCAATGAGCGACATGCAGGCGAACCCGGCGGAGCCGGCCGGCCCGGCCGGTCCCGCGAGCCCGGCCGGCTCCCGCGAGCCCGGCGGCTCCCGCGGGACCGGCTGTCTCCGCGAGCCCGGCGGCTCCCGCGGGACCGGCTGTCTCCGCGAGCCCGGCAGGTCCCGGGGGCCCAGCCGATCTCCCGGGCACCGGCGGCCCGATACCGGTCAGCCGGGCGCTATCGCCGTCTCGGGCCGGCGACTTCCTCACCTGCCCGCTGCTGTACCGGTACCGGGTCATCGACCGGCTGCCCGAGCCGCCCAGCCCGGCCGCCGCCCGCGGCACCCTGGTGCACGCGGTGCTCGAGCGCCTGTTCGACCAGCCGCGCGCCGGGCGCACCCCGCAGGCCGCCCGCGACCTGCTCGCGCCGCAATGGGACCGGCTGGCGGCAGCCGAGCCGGAGCTGGAGCAGCTGTTCACCGACACCGAGCAGCGGGAGGCCTGGCTGGCCGAGGCCGCGGCCATGCTGGACCGCTACTTCACCCTGGAGGACCCGACCCGGCTGGAGCCGGCCCACCGGGAGCTGTCGGTGCGCGCTGTGCTGGACTCCGGGCTGGCGCTGCGCGGCTACATCGACCGGCTGGACGTGGCGCCGGCCGGCGAGATCCGGATCGTGGACTACAAGACCGGGACCGCCCCGCGGGAGGAGTTCGAGGCCCGGGCGCTGTTCCAGATGAAGTTCTACGCGCTGGTGATGTGGCGCACCGGCGGGACGGTGCCGCGGCTGCTGCAGCTGATGTACCTGGGCAACGGCGAGATCGTACGGTATGCGCCGGACGAGGCCGACCTGGTCGCCACCGAGCGCAAGATAAACGCGCTGTGGGAGGCGATCGAGCGGGCCCGGGCCTCGGGCGACTGGCGGCCCCGCCCGAGCCGGCTGTGCGCCTGGTGCGCGCACCAGGCGCTGTGCCCTGCCTTCGGCGGCACCCCGCCGCCGCTGCCGGACACCACGCTGGCCGAACCGCAGACCACCGTCCCCGCGGCCCGGACGGCCGCAGACAACACGGCCGCAGACAACACGGCCGCAGTCAACACGGCCGCAGACGACCTGGACGCGGTCCGCGCCGAGGAGCACGTCGCGATCTGAGCCTCAGGCCGCGGGGCCCGCTACGTCTTCGGGGAAGTGACAGGCTGTCAATTGCCCGGGCGCCAGCTCGCGCAGCAAGGGTTCCTCGGTCCGGCAGATGTCCTGGGCCTTCCAGCACCGGGTGTGGAAGCGGCAGGCCGGCGGCGGGTTCAGCGGGCTCGGCGGGTCCCCGGACAGCCGGATCCGCTCCCGCCGCTCGCGCTCGCCCTCAGCGCTGCGCACCGGCTCGGGCACCGGGACCGCGGACATCAGCGCCACCGTGTAGGGGTGGCGGGGGTGGGCGTACAGCTGGTCCCTGGACGCCGTCTCCACCAGCTTGCCCAGGTACATCACCGCTACCCGGTCGCTGATGTGCCGCACCACCGACAGGTCGTGCGCAATGACGACATAGGTGAGGCCGAGCTCGTTCTGCAGGTCCTCCATCAGATTGACCACCTGCGCCTGGATGGACACATCCAGCGCGGAGACCGGCTCGTCGGCCACGATCAGCTTGGGCCGCAGCGCCAGCGTCCTGGCGATGCCGATGCGCTGGCGCTGGCCGCCGGAGAACTCATGCGGGTAGCGGTTGTAGTGCTCGGGGTTCAGGCCGACCAGCTGCAGCAGCTCCTGCACCGTGGCCTTGATGCCCTGGTCGGTCTTGACCCCCTGCAGCCGGAACGGGGCGCCCACGATCGTGCCGACCGTGTGCCGCGGGTTCAGCGACGAGTAGGGGTCCTGGAAGATCATCTGCACGTCGCGCCGGATCGGGCGCATCCGGGAGTTGGACATGTGCGTGACGTCCCGGCCGTCGAACACGATCGATCCGCCGGTGGGCTCAAGCAGCCGGGTGAGCAGCCGGCCGGTAGTGGTCTTGCCGCAGCCGGACTCCCCCACCAGGCCCAGCGTCTCGCCCTTGCGGACCGAGAAGGTGATCCCGTCCACCGCCTGCACCGCGCCGACCTGGTGCCGGAAGACGATGCCGCGGGTCACCGGGAAGTGCTTGGTCAGCCCGGTGACCTGAAGCAGCTCGTCGCCGGGCCCGGCGCCGCTGGCGGCCTGCGGCTCGGTCACCGATGCGCTCATGCTTCCTCCCCGGTGGCGCCGTCCGGCGCGAAGCCGCCGGTCCCGGTACCGTCCGTTGCGCTCCCGCCGGATGCGCTGCCCCAGACTGAGCTGCGGTGCGCTGCGCTGCTGGCCGCCTCGAGCGCGGCCGCTAGCGCGGTGCCCGCCGCCGCCTTGGCCAGGTCCTGGCGGATGTCCGTCCGCTGCGTCCCGGTCAGGTGGCAGGCGGCCAGGTGACCGGGCTCGATGGCACGCAGCTCGGGCACCTCGTGCTCGGCGCGGCCGCCGGTCTGGTCGGCGTAGCGGCAGCGGGGATGGAACGCGCAGCCGGCCGGTACCCGGATCAGGCTGGGCGGCACGCCGGGAATCGGCAGCAGCCGCTCGGACCTGGCCTCGTCCAGCCGGGGCATCGAGGCGAGCAGCCCCCAGGTGTAGGGATGGCCCGGCCGGGAGAAAATGGCCTCGGCGCTGCCGTACTCCGCCGCCCGGCCCGCGTACATGACCAGGATGTCGTCGGACAGCTCGGCCACCACGCCCAGGTCGTGGGTGATGATGATCACCGCAGTGTTGAACTCCTGCTGCAGGTCGTTGATCAGGTCCAGGATCTGGGCCTGCACGGTCACGTCCAGCGCGGTGGTCGGCTCGTCGGCGATCAGCAGCTCGGGGTCGCACGACAGCGCCATCGCGATCATGGCGCGCTGCCGCATGCCGCCGGAGAACTGGTGCGGATAGTCGTCCACGCGCGAGTTCGGCTGCGGGATGCCGACCCGGCCGAGCATGTCGATGGCGTGCTGGCGGGCCGCCTTCTTGCCGACGTGGTTGTGGACCAGGTAGGCCTCGGCGATCTGCTTGCCGACCGAGTAGAAGGGGTGCAGCGCCGACAGCGGGTCCTGGAAGATCATCGCCATCTTCTGCCCGCGCATCCCCCGCACCTGGGCCGGGGAGGCCTGAATCAGGTCCACGCCGTCCAGCCAGATCTCGCCGCTGATCTTGGCGCTGGTGTTCTCGTGCAGGCCGAGGATACCGAGGCTGGTGACGCTCTTGCCGGACCCGGACTCGCCCACGATGCCGAGCGTCTTGCCGCGGTCCAGCGTGAACGAGACGCCGTCTACCGACTTGACCAGGCCGTCCTGGGTCGGGAAGTGGATGTGCAGATCGCGCACATCCAGCATGGACTCGGGCGCGCGGCTGACGGCCGGGCCTGCCGCGGCATCGGCGGTTCCTGCCGCCATCAGTACCTCACCCTCGGGTCGATGACCGCATAGAGGACGTCGACGACCAGGTTAGCGATCACGATGAAGAACGCGGCCAGCATGGTGACGCCGAGGATTTCCGGCAGGTCCTGGTTCTGGATCGCCTCGATCGTGAACAGGCCGACGCCGTGCAGGCCGAAGGTGTACTCGGTGATGACCGCGCCGCCCAGCAGCAAGCCCAGGTCCAGGCCGAAGATGGTGACGATCGGGGTCAGCGCGGCCCGCAGGCCGTGCTTGAGAATCACCGTCCGCTCCGGCAGGCCCTTGGCCCGGGCGGTGCGGATGAAGTCCTCGTTCATGGTCTCCAGCATCCCGGCGCGGGTCAGCCGGGCGTACAGGGCGGCGTACAGGAAGGCCAGCGAGACCCAGGGCAAGATGAGGTTCTTCGCCCAGTCCAGCGGGTTGCTCAGGATGCTGACGTACTGCAGGTTGGGGAAGATCGCCCAGTGGTAGCTGAACAGCTCCTGCAGGATCAGGCCGGTGAAGAAGATCGGCAGCGACACGCCGAGCAGCGCGGTCCCCATCGAGACGCGGTCGAAGATGCTGCCGCGCTTGAGCGCGGAGATGACGCCGATGGCCACGCCGCCGATCAGCCAGATAACGGCCGCACCGACCGCCAGCGACACGGTCACCGGCAGGTCGCTCCAGATCTGCGGCCACACCGGGAGCTGGCTCTTGAACGAGTAGCCGAAGCACGGCGGCGGGCAGTACACCGAGACCGGGCCGGCGCTGTAGTGCTCACCGAGCGGGATGGCCTTGAGGAAGTTCCAGTACTGCAGCCAGATCGGCTTGTTCAGGCCGAGCTGGTGCTCGACCTGGATGACGGCCGAGTGGGTCGGGTTGCGGCCGACGTACTGGGTGGCCAGGCCGTAGGTGGTCTGGCCGGCCAGCCGCGGCAGCAGGAAGAAGATGGCGTACGTGATCGCGCTGACGATGATGAGCAGGAAGACGGTGGCGATCAGCCGCCGGATGATGAATGTGATCACTGCGTGCGGCAGCGGCGCCCGCTCGGCCTGACCCGACCGGGCGCCGCTGCCTTCACCTGCCTTCTCGTCGTGACGCGGCTACGGGACTACTTCGTGCCGAGCTCGGAGTAGTTATACATGCCGTAGTAGGGCTGGACGAAGATGTTCGTCAGGTTCGGGCTCCGGTACAGCAGGGCCTTGGAGTAGGTCGCCGGCAAGATGACGGCATCCTTCATGACCTGCGTGTCGATCTGGTTCGCCAGCGTCGCCCGGGTGGTCGAGGTGGCCGACGGGCCCTCCATCTGGCCCAGCAGCTTGTTCACCACCGGGTCGTTGAGCATCTCGATGTTGGTGTTGCCCGCCGAGGCGATGGCGTTGCCGTTGGTGATCTCGTCGAACCAGCCGTAGGCGTCCGGCCAGTCCGCGCCCCAGCCGCCGTCGGCCAGGCCGATGCTGTTCTTCTTCATGTAGGTCGGGACGCCGGCGAAGTTGCTGTAGTAGGTGCCCGACGGGAAGCCCTTCAGCTGCAGCTTGATGCCGACCGAGCCCAGCGACGCCTGCAGGGCCTGGGCGGCCGCCGTCTCGCGCGGGCGGTCGGACCGGTAAGCCATGCCGGTGGTGAAGCCGCTCGGGTGACCGCACAGCTTGAGCTGGGCCTTGGCCGCGGCGGTGTCGCCGTTCGGGTGCGACAGGGCGTCGTACAGGTCGAAGCTCTTGTACCCGATGATGTTCGGCGGCATGGCCGTGGACGCGATCTGGCCGCCGTACGGGCCGCCGTAGGCGGTCTGCAGCGTGGTCTTGTTCGCGGCGTACTCGATGGCCTCGCGGCAGTGGATGTTGTTCAGCGGCGCCACCTGCTGGTCGATGTACTCGAACCACATGAAGCCGGTGATCGGGTCGTCGGAGTTCGCCTTCAGCGTCGACGAGGACAGGATCTGGGCCCGGGCGGCCGACTGCACCCCGGTGCCGGCCACGTCCACCTGCGCCTGCCCGTGGATCAGCTGCTGGTCCACGTCGTTGGCGTTGACGTTGAAGTTGACGATGATCTTGCTCGCCAGCTGCTTGGCCTCCGGGTCGCTGGCCGCGTTCCAGTTCGGATTGGGCACCAGCGTCATCTGCTTGTTCAGCTGATAGCTCTGCACCTGGTAGGGGCCGGTGGAGTCGGGGTGCGTCTGGTAGGTGGCGCCGGTGTCCTTGGCCTTGGGCACCGGGGCGGTCTGCGGGATCGCGGCCACGTAGTCGAAGTCGGCGAACGGCGCCTTCAGGTGGAAGACGATCGTGGTCGAGTTCGGCGTGGTGATCGAGGTCAGGTTCTTCGGGCCGCCCTTGGCGTAGGGACCCTTGTAGGTCGCGGCGTTGCCCGCCAGCAGGTTGATGAAGTAGCTCGGGCCGTTCACCAGGACGCTCTTGGCGAACGTGCGCTCGATCGCGTACTTCACGTCGGCCGAGGTGACGGTGCCGCCCTCGGAGTACTTGATGCCGGGCTTGATGTGGTAGGTCCAGGTCAGGCCGTGGTCGGACACCGTGCCCGGCGCGGTGGCCAGGTCGGGGACGACCTGCAGGCCGCACGTGCCCGGGCAGGACTTGTAGGTCATCAGCGGCATCGCGTACAGCCGGACGAAGTTCCACACGTGGGCGTAGTAGGTGTTGCCCGGGTCGGCGGAGTCGAACGTGCTGCTGTCGTCGTAGACGATCGTGCCGCCCTTGTGGGTGGATGGGTTCACGACGGAGTCGACGGCCTGGTTGTAGTGCACGGACGAACCGGACGATCCGCCGCTGCCGCTACTGCCGCCGCTGCTTCCGCCGCAGGCGGCCAGGGTCAGCACCGCGGCGGTGCCGAGCCCGGCCAGGCCCATGGCTCTGCGCCTGATCATTGAAACGAACGCCTCCTGTCGTGGACGGTTAAGGATTTAAGGCTTGGGGTTCGCACTAGCGGGATTTCGGGTCGAGGGCGTCGCGCAGGCCATCGCCGAACAGGTTGAAGGCCATCACGGTGATGAAGATCGCCACGCCCGGGATGATCATGAACATGGGATCCACCTGGTAGAACTGCAGCGCATCAGACAGCATCCCGCCCCAGGTCGGCTGGGGCGGGATGATGCCGACGCCGAGGTAGGACAGCGCCGCCTCGAACAGGATGTTGGTCGGGATCAGCAGCGTCGAGTAGACCAGGATGGGCCCCACCAGGTTGGGCAGCAGCTCGCGGAACAGGATGTAGGGCCCGCGGGCGCCGAGGCTGCGGGCCGCGTCGACGAACTCCTTCTCCCGCAGTGACAGCGTCTGGCCGCGGATGATCCGGCCCATGTAGGGCCAGGCGAAGAAGCCGATGATGAAGATCAGCAGCCAGATCCGCAGCCCGTTGCCGGACAGCCCGAACGCGGTCGACGGCATCACCCCGACCAGCGCGATCGCGAATACCAGCAGCGGGAAGGCCAGGAAGATGTCCATCAGCCGGGCGATGAAGGTGTCTACCCAGCCGCCGAAGAAGCCGGCCACGATGCCCATCAGCACGCCGATGGCGACCGCGAGCGCGGTGGCCAGGAACGCGATCAGCAGCGACACCCGGGCGCCGTTGACCACCCGGCTCAGCAGGTCCCGGCCGGTGCCGGGCTCCACGCCCAGCGGGTGGGCCACGCTGATCCCCCCGAACGCGCCGTTGGGGCGGCTGAACGTCGGGTTGATCAGCTCCGGGTGGTAGGTGTCGGGGTTCTGGACCAGCAGCGGGCCGAAGATCGCGATCAGGATGAGCAGGACCACGATGATGCCGCCGGCCATCGCGACCTTGTCCCGGCGCAGCCGCAGCCAGGCGATCTGGCTGAGGGAGCGCCCCTCGATGGCCGAGCCGCTGACTCCCTGCAGCACCGCGTCCGGCGTCGCCTCAGCGCCCCGCGACGTGGTCTCGATCGGTGCAGTCATCGGGCCTCTCCTGGGGCTACGCGGGCCGGGAGCGGCAGCACGCGGCTGCGACCCGCGACCCTGCGGAGCCGGAACACACAACTCTTATCGGGAGGGTCTACCAGACCTGCTGGTTTATGCCAGCCCCGCCGGACGGTCGTAGCGCTATTGTGACCGAACCAGGATCGGTTTGCGATGGTCCGCAGCTTGTGCGGCGCGGGGCCCGGTTCGCCGGGATCCTTCGCTAACTGATGCCGCGACGGCGCAGGATATCCGCTACTTCGGCGAAATCCTCATCTTCCGGCTCGCCCTTGGCGGCCTTGCGGCCGCGCCGGGAGGCCGGCTCGGCCGCGCCCAGCGGGCGGGGCTGCGGCCCGCTCCGGCCGGTGACCGCGGGATGGCCGGCGGCCCGGCCTGAGCCCGCGGCTGCGGTGCCGCTCGCCTCGGCCTGTGCCCGGCGGCGGCGCCGGCTGCGCTGCGGCAGCCCGCCGGAGAACAGGAACAGCAGCACGGCCAGGCCGAGCACGGCCACCCCCGCCCAGGACCTGGCGGAGAGCACGAACGACCCGGCGAAGCTGACGATGGCGGACACGATCCGGCCGACCAGGCGCACCGCGCCGGTGAGGTACACCGCGAGCGGCAGCAGCGACCAGGCCGCGACCCGGACGGCGCGGCGCGGCCCGGACCGGCGCCAGGCCAGCCAGCTGATCGCGAGGCCGGCCGCGGTCAGGGCCAGGCACACCGCAACTTCCCAGGCAGCCATGGCCGCCTCCCTCGCGGCCGCATCGGTCCGCGGCCGCATCCGCTGTCGTCCTATCGTCGCATAGGTGCCGGCCCGCTATGACCCGCCGGGAACCGGGGCGGGGCCGCCACGGCCGCGCGCAGCCGGCCGAGGTCCAGCTCGGCCAGCGAGGAGACCACCAGCCGGCCGGGCCGCGGCGGCACCGGGGCCAGGCTCGGCACCGCGACGGCCCGGCAGCCCGCCGCCTCGGCCGCGGCCACCCCGGCGGGCGAGTCCTCCAGGGCCACGCAGCGCCCGGGCTCGGCCCCGAGCCTGGCCGCGGCCAGCCGGTAGGGCTCCGGGTCGGGCTTGGGCCGGCGCACGTCCTCGCGGCAGACGGTGACCGGGAAATGGGTCCCGGTCCGCTGCAGCACGGCCGCCATGACCGACCGCTGCGAACCGGTCACCAGCGCGTGCGGCAGGCCGGCCCGCGCCACCTGGGCCAGCAGCTCCGCCGCCCCGGGCAGCAGCGGCACCGGCCGGGTGGCGACCAGCTCGATCATCGTGCCGGTCAGCCATCGCCCGACCTGCGCCGGGCTGGCCTGGCGGCGGGCCCGCCGCAGCAGGTAGCGGACGGAATGATCAAGCGACCCGCCGACCAGGGCCTGCTGGTCGGCGGGTCTCCAGTCGCCGCCGAGCCGGGCCATCACGGCGCACTCGGCCTGGTACCACAGCGGCTCGGTGTCCACCAGCAGGCCGTCCATGTCGAACAGCACGGCCCTGAGCTCAGGCGCTGAAATAGCTGGCCTGCCGATGGTGGGCGATCAGCGCGTCGGTGGACTGCTCGGGGTCGAGCTGGTATTCCTCCGACAGGCTGACCCCGATCCGGTCCGGCGCGAGCAGCCGCATCACCTTGGCCCGGTCCTCCAGGTCGGGGCAGGCCGGGTAGCCGAAGGAGTACCGGCAGCCCTGGTAGCCCACCCGCAGGATGCCGTCCAGCTCGGCCGGGTCGGCGGCGGCGATGCCGAGCTCGGCCCGCACCCGGGCGTGCCAGTACTCGGCCAGTGCCTCGGCCAGCTGCACCGACAGGCCGTGCAGCTCCAGGTAGTCGCGGTAGGCGTTCTTGGCGAACAGCTCGGCGGTGGCCTCGCTGATCCGCCGGCCCATCGTCACCAGCTGGAACGCCACCACGTCGGGCTGGCCCGGCGACCGCGGCCGGAAGTAGTCGGCCAGGCACAGCCGCCGGTCGCGGCGCTGGCGGGGGAAGCTGAACCGCTCCCGCTCGGCCCCGCCCGAGTCCAGGACGACCAGGTCGTCGCCCTCGCTGACGCACGGGAAGTAGCCGTAGACCAGCGCGGCCTCCAGCAGCCCGGCCGACTGCACCCGGTCCAGCCACATCCGCAGCCGCGGCCTGCCCTCGGCCTGCGCCAGTTCCTCGCGGGACGCGCCGCCCGGCCCGCGGCCGGGCCGCAGCCCCCACTGGCCGGTGAACAGCGCCCGCTCGTCCAGGTAGCTGGCGTAGTCGGCCAGCGCGATGCCGCGCACCACCCGGCTGCCCCAGAACGGCGGCTGCGGCACCGGCTCGGTCAGCGAGACGTCCGGGCGGGCGGGCGTGGCCGGGCGGGACCGCCTCCGGCCCGGCTTGCGGCCCGGAGGGCTCCGCCCGCACCCGGCGCTGGCGCAGCGGCGGCAGCGCCGCCCCGGCCGCGCCGCGCTTGACGGCCATGATCGCGTCCATCAGCCGCAGTCCCTCGAACGCGTCCCTGGCGTAGCGGACCTCGCCCTCGAACAGCTCGGCCAGGTCGGTCTCGACGTACGCCCGGGTCAGGGCCGCCCCGCCCAGCAGCACCGGCCAGCGGGCGGCGAGCTGGCGGGAGTTGAGCTCGGCCAGGTTGTCGCGCATCACCACGGTCGACTTCACCAGCAGCCCGGACATGCCGATGACGTCGGCGCCGTGCTCGGCGGCGGCCTCGCAGATCGCCGAGATCGGCTGCTTGATCCCGATGTTCACCACGTCGTAGCCGTTGTTGGACAAGATGATGTCGACCAGGTTCTTGCCGATGTCGTGCACGTCGCCCTTGACCGTGGCCAGCACGATGGTGCCCTTGCCGGCCGCGCCGGTGCGCTCCATGTGCGGTTCGAGATAGGCCACCGCCGCCTTCATGACCTCGGCGGAGGTCAGCACGAACGGCAGCTGCATCTGGCCCGAGCCGAACAGGTCGCCGACCGTCTTCATGCCGTCAAGCAGCACGTCGTTGACGATCTCCAGGGCGGGCAGGCGGGTCAGCGCCGCCGCCAGGTCGTCTTCCAGGCCGCCCCGCTCGCCGTCGATGATCCGGCGCTTGAGCCGCTCCCACAGCGGCAGCCCGGCCAGCTCGGCGGCGCGGCTGGCCCTGACCGAGGCGGCGTCCACGCCCGCGAACAGCTCCAGCAGCCGGGCCAGCGGGTCGTAGCCGTCCCGGCGCCGGTCGTAGATCAGGTCGAGCGCGGTCTCCAGCTGGTCCTCGGGGATCCGGGCGATCGGCATGATCCGGGCCGCGTGCACGATCGCCGAATCCAGCCCGGCCCGGTTGCACTCGGCCAGGAACACCGAGTTGAGCACGGCGCGCGCGGCCGGGTTCAGCCCGAACGAGACGTTGGAGACGCCGAGCGTGGTCTGCACGTCGGGGTAGCGGCGCTTGAGCTCGCGGATCGCCTCGATGGTCTCCAGCGCGTCCCGCCTGGTCTCCTCCTGGCCGGTGGCGATCGGGAAGGTGAGGCAGTCCACGATGATGTCGGGCCTGCGCATGCCCCACTGGCCGGTCAGGTCCTCGATCAGCCGGCCCGCGACGGCCACCTTGTGCTCGGCGGTGCGCGCCTGGCCGGTCTCGTCGATGGTCAGCGCGATCACCGCGGCGCCGTGCTCGCGCACCACCGGCATCAGCCGGGCGATCCGCGAGCCGGGGCCGTCGCCGTCCTCGTAGTTCACCGAGTTGACCACGGCCCGGCCGCCGAGCAGCTCCAGCCCGGCCTCGATCACCGCGGGCTCGGTGGAGTCCAGCACCAGCGGCAGCGTCGAGGCGGTGGCGAGCCGCCCGGCGATCTCGCGCATGTCGCCGGCGCCGTCTCGGCCGACGTAGTCCACGCACACGTCCAGCAGGTGCGCGCCGTCCCTGGTCTGGGCCCGGGCGATCTCCACGCAGTCGTCGTGGCGGCCGGCCAGCATCGCCTCGCGGAACGCCTTCGAGCCGTTGGCGTTGGTGCGCTCGCCGATGGCCAGGAACGCGGTGTCCTGGCGGAACGGCACGTGCTGGTACAGCGACGCCACCCCGGCGTCCGGGCGCGGCCGCCGCCGGGCCAGCGTCCGGCCGCGCAGCCGGGCGACCAGCGCCGCCACGTGCTCGGGGGTGGTGCCGCAGCAGCCGCCGAGCAGCGCGAGGCCGAACTCGGCGGCGAACTGCTCGTGCGCGTCGGCCAGCTCGGCCGCGGTGACCGGGTAGTACGCGCCGTCGGAGGTCAGCTCGGGCAGCCCGGCGTTGGGCATGCACGACAGCGGCACCCGGGCGTGCGCGGCCAGGTAGCGCAGGTGCTCGCTCATCTCGGCCGGCCCGGTCGCGCAGTTCAGCCCGATCATGTCCACGCCGAGCGGCTCCAGCGTGGTCAGCGCGGCGCCGATCTCGGTGCCGAGCAGCATCGCGCCGGTGGTCTCGATCGTGACGCTGGCGATCAGCGGGGCCTCCGCGGCGGCGGCCGCGATGGCCCGGCGGCAGCCGATCACGGCCGCCTTGGCCTGCAGCATGTCCTGGCAGGTCTCCACGATCAGCCCGTCCGCGCCGCCGTGCAGCAGGGCTGCCGCCGCAGCCTGGTAGCTGTCGCGCAGGGTGGCGAAGCTGACGTGCCCGAGGGTGGGCAGCTTGGTGCCGGGCCCGACCGAGCCGAGCACGAAGCGCGGCCGGCCCGGGCGGGCCGCGGCGTCGGCGGCCCGCCGGGCCAGCCCGGCCCCGGCCTGCGCCAGCTCCTCGATCCGGCTTTCGATGCCGTACTCGCCGAGGTTGCCGAGGTTGGCGCCGAAGGTGTTGGTGGTGATGCAGTCCGCGCCGGCCGCCAGGTACTCCTCGTGGATGGCGGTCACGATGTCGGGCCGGGTGACGTTGAGCACCTCGTTGCAGCCCTCGTGCCCGTCGAAGTCGTCCAGCCGCACCGGGCTGCCCTGCAGCATCGAGCCCATCGCCCCGTCGGCGATCAGCAGCTGGTGACCGAGGACCGCGCGCAGGGCCGGGCGGCCGTCCTGGCGCCCGGCGGCCGGGCCGACGGCGGCCGGGTGTTCGGCTGAGGGCTGCGACATGATGACTACTTATCCTAAGGGGGCGCCAGCCGTAACCCCGCGGCGGCGAGCCAGCGCGGCCGCCGCGGCGCATAGGGTGGAAGCGTCCGGGGCACTGGCCGTGCGCGGCAAGCAGGTGCCGCGCGCGCGGCAGGCGCAGGAGGAGGAGGTGGGCCGAGATCGAGCTGGAAGATATCGGCAAACTCACGTCGCCAGCGCTCATCGCCGCCTTCGAGGGGTGGAACGACGCGGGCGAGGCGGCGAGCGGCGCGCTGTCGCACCTGAGCGACGCCTGGGAGGCGGCCGGCGTCGGCGAGATCGATCCAGAGGACTTCTACGACTTCCAGGTCACCCGGCCGGTGATGGAGGTCACCGACGGCCAGACCGAGCGGCTGGTGTGGCCGACCACCCGGCTGAGCGTGGTCCGGCGGCCCGGGCGCGACCTGATCCTGGTGCACGGGATCGAGCCCAACATGCGCTGGCGCGGGTTCACCGCCGAGCTGGTCAGCGCCTTCACCGAGCTGGGCGTGGAACTGGTGGTGCTCCTCGGCGCGCTGCTCGCCGACTCGCCGCATACCCGGCCGGTGCCGGTGACCGCCGCGGCGTCCGACCCGGACGTGGCGGCCCGGCTGCAGGTCGAGCCGGTGGACTACAAGGGGCCGACCGGCATCGTGGGCGTGCTGCAGCAGGCCTGCGCCGACGCCGGGCTGCCGAGCGTGTCGCTGTGGGCGGCGGTGCCGCACTACGTGGCGCAGCCACCGAGCCCGAAGGCGATGCTGGCCCTGCTGCGCGGGATCGAGGACATCCTGGACCTGCCGCTGCCGCTCGGCGACCTGCCGGACGAGGCGCGGGCCTGGGAACGCGGCGTGGACGAGCTGGCCGAGCAGGACTCCGAGGTCGCCGAGTACGTGCGCACGCTGGAGGAGGCCAAGGACGCCACCGACCTGCCCGAGGCCAGCGGCGACGCGATCGCCCGCGAGTTCGAGCGCTACCTGCGCCGCCGCGGGGAAAGCGGGCGTTAACCCCTAGATCGGCGGCCAGGGCACCGCCGGCCAGTCCTGCGAGGGATAGGGGTGCACCTTGCGCTCCAGCAGGTCGTCCACCCGGCGGCGGGTGGCGGTGACTTCCTCCTCGGTCAGCCAGCGGCCTAGGTCGGCGGCCAGCCCCTCGTACTCCAGCGCCTGCTTGAGCCGGGCCAGCGCGGTGAGCGAGCGCTTGGTCAGCCGGGCGCCGCGCCACTGCCACAGCACGGTGCGCAGTTTGTACTCCTCGCCGAAGCAGACCCCGTGGTCGCAGCCGTACAGGTGGCCGCCGGGGGCGGGCAGCAGATGGCCCACCTTGCGGTCGGCGTTGTTGACCACAGCATCGAAGACCGCCATCTCGCGCAGCCCGGTGTGGTCGGTGCGGCGGGCCAGGGCCAGCAGGTCGACGCTCTCGTCCGCGTCGATCCACAGCTGGCACATGCCGGGGCCGAACGGCCCGGCCCGGTGCACCGTGGGCGGCGCGACGTCCCAGCCCGCCGCGTGCGACACCAGGTAGGCGGCCACCTCCCGGCCGGCCAGCGTGCCCGCGGGGAAGTCCCACAGCGGCCGCTCCCCCGCCACCGGCTTGTACACGCAGGCCGCCTGCTGCCCGGCGTGGCTGACCGTGCAGAACAGCGTGGTGTTGGAGGCCTCCACCAGCTGGCCGACCACCTCCAGCTCGCCCTCGCTCAGCAGCTCCAGCGCGGCCTTCTCGGTGATCACCCCCGGCCCGGGCTCGCCGGGCGCGCCGCGGCCCGGTCCGCCCGCGGCCTGCCGCCGCGCGCCCCCGGCCTTGCGGCCGGCAGCGGAATCAGCCATCGCCGGCCCGGTGCCCGTTCTGCCGGGGGCAGACATGGCCGGCGGCGTCCAGCGGCAGCCCGCACAGCGGGCACGGGGGCCGTCCCTGGCTGACCACCTGCAGCGCCCGCCGGGAGAACGCGCGCGCCGCCGCCGCGGTGATGCGGACCCGCAGCACCCCGGGGCCGTCCTCGGGGATGTCCTCGGCCAGCGGCTCGATCGGCTCCTCGGTCTCCTCCTGCGCTTCGATGATCACGCAGCCGTCGTCGTGGTCCCACGCCAGCGCGATCGCGCCCACCCGGAAGTCCTCGGTGAGCGGCAGGTCGAGCGGGCCGTCGTCGGCCAGCGAGGGCGGCGCGGCGGCCGGGACGTCGCTCGCCCCGCCGGTGCGGCGCACCACCTCGTCGAGCAGCTCGTCGAGCCGCTCGGCCAGCTGGCTGACCTGCCCCTTCTCCAGGGACACGCTGGTCACCCGGCTGCCCGCCTTGGCCTGGAGGTAGAACGTGCGGTCGCCGGGCTGGCCGACGGTGCCCGCGATGAAGCGGTCAGGCGGGTCGTAGGAGTAGACGGGCATGATGCTTATCCTCCCACCCAGCCCGGCGTTTCGGCCCCGCCCGGAACCATGGTCACACCCTGACTCTACGGCCTGCCGCGCTCGGGCTGGCGGCCGCCCGGCCGGGTCAGCCGGCCGGGCGGTCCGCCGCGTCCGCGACGCTGAAGTTCATCGCCCCGAAGCTGACCCGGTCGCCGGCCCGCAGCGCGACCGGGTGGCGGATGCGCCAGCCGTTCACCATGGTGCCGTTGGTGGAGTCCAGGTCGCCCAGCAGCCAGCCGCCGGCAGCCCGGCTGAGCCGGGCGTGGAACCGGGACACGCTCTGGTCGCCCAGGATCAGGTCGCAGGCCTGGTCCCGGCCGATGGTGAACATCGGCCGCGGCTCGCGCGGCAGGTTCAGCAGCGGCAGCCGGCCCGCCTGGGCGGCCCGGTTCAGGTCGTGGAAGGCCGAGGTCAGCCCGGCCCGCAGCCGGGCCATCCGGGTGCCGGGCGGCAGGTCGGCGAGCAGGTCGTGCAGCTCGCCCCGGTGCCGGGCCCGCAGCGCGATGTCCATCCGGCTGCTGAAGGTGTCCGGGCCGATCCGCCCCTCGGCATAGCGGTCGGCCAGCTCGGCGACGGCGCGATCCCGCTCGGCGTCGGAGGCGCGCAGCCCGTCGCCGCGGCCGGGGAAGCTCGGCGGCATGCTGGCAGTATCGCAGGCCCGCCCGGCCGCACAAGGGGCCGGGCGGGCGGTGGCGGCCATCCCGGACTAGCTCGCCGGGGCCCCGGCCGCGGCGGCCGCGCCCGAGTCGGCCGGCTCCTGCAGCGGGAAGTGGCAGGCCGCCAGGTGCCCGGCCGCGCTGAACCTGGTCATGCCCGGCTCGACCTCGGCGCACAGGTCCTGCGCCCGCGGGCAGCGGGTGCGGAACCGGCAGCCCGACGGCGGGTGGATCGCGCTCGGCAGCTCGCCGCTGATGCCGGCCTTCTCCTTGGCCTTCTCCAGCGCCGGGTCGGCCACCGGCGCGGAGTCGATCAGGCCGCGGGTGTAGGGATGGGCCGGGGTCAGGTAGACCTCGTCGGCCGGGCCCACCTCGACCAGCTTGCCCAGGTACATGACGCCGATCTGGGTGGACAGGTACCGCACCACGGCCAGGTCGTGCGAGATGAACAGGTAGGTCAGGCCGAGATCGCTCTGCAGTTCGCGCATCAGGTTGAGCACCTGGGCCTGGATCGACACGTCCAGCGCGGACACCGGCTCGTCGGCCACGATCAGCTCGGGTGACAAGACCAGGGCCCGGGCGAACCCGAGCCGCTGCCGCTGGCCGCCGGAGAACTCGTGCGGGTAGCGCTCGGTCGCCGAGCGGGGCAGGCCGACGTGGTCGAGCATCTCGGCGACCCGCTTGTCCTGCTCCTTGCGCGAGCCGATGCCCTGCACCACGAGCGGCTCGCGCAAGATCGCACCCGCCCGCATCCGCGGGTCCAGCGAGGCGTAGGAGTCCTGGAACATGAACTGGATCTTGCGCCGCTGCCGCCGGTACTCCCGGTTGCTCATGCCGGCCAGGTCGGTGCCCTCGATCTTGATCGAGCCCTGGGTCGGCTTCTCCAGCCCGACCACCAGCCGGCCGATGGTGGTCTTGCCGCAGCCGGACTCGCCCACCAGCCCGAAGGTCTCGCCGCGGGGCACCTCGAAGCTCACGTCCGCGACCGCGCTGACGAAGCCGACCCGGCGCTGCATGACCGCGCCCTTGGTGACCGGGAAGTCCTTGACCAGGTGCTCGACCAGCAGCAGCTGGGCACCGTGCGGTGCGCCGTTGGCGGCCATGGGCTGGGCCGGCGCCCGGTGGCTCTCGTCGGGGAGGGTGGGCAGGCCCTGCTTCTCGGCCTCGCCGACCGGGAAGAAGCAGGCGAACTTGTGCCCCGGATTCTCGCCAGCTAGCGGCGGCTCCTCGGCCCGGCAGCGGTCCTGCGCGTACCGGCAGCGCGGCGCGAACCGGCAGCCGGACGGCGGGTGCACCAGGTCCGGGGGCAGCCCGGGGATGGAGTACAGCTTCTCGCGCGCGTCCGCCGCCTCGTCCGGCAGCGCCTCGAACAGCGCCTCGGTGTAGGGGTGCCGCCGGTTGAGGAAGATGGCATCGGTGGTGGTGGTCTCGGCCACCTTCCCCGCGTACATGACCGCCACCCGGTCGGCCCGGCCGGCGATCACGCCGAGGTCGTGGGTGACCAGCATGACCGACATGCCCAGCCGCAGCCGCAGGCCGTCGATCAGCTCCAGGATCTGCTTCTGGATCGTCACGTCCAGCGCGGTGGTGGGCTCGTCGGCGATCAGCAGCTTGGGCTCGCAGGCCAGCGCCATGGCGATCATGGCCCGCTGGCGCATGCCGCCGGAGAACTGGTGCGGGTAGTCGGTGACGCGCTCGCGGGCCCGCGGCATCCCGACCAGGTCCAGCACCTCGACGGCCCGGTCCATGGCCTGGCTCTTCGAGACGTCGCGGTGCAGCTGCACCGCCTCGGCGATCTGCTTGCCCACGGTCATCGTGGGGTTCATCGAGGTCAGCGGGTCCTGGAAGATCATGCCGATCTCGTTGCCGCGGATGCTGCGCATCTGCTCGTCGCCGAGGTTGCTGATCTCGGTGCCATTCAGCTTGATGCTGCCGGTGGTGATGCGGCCGCCCACCGGCAGCAGGTTCATCACCGACAGCGCGGTCATGGTCTTGCCGCAGCCGGACTCGCCCACGATCCCGAGCGTCTCGCCCTGATCGATGTGCAGGGTGATGCCGTCGACCGCCCGGACCACGCCCTCCTTGAGCTTGATCTGGGTGTGCAGATTCTCTAGTTCCAGCAGCGGAGCCACTCGTCTGCTCTCCTTTTACCGTTACCGGCCGGGCGCGGCGTCTACCGGCGCTGCAGCCGGGTCTCGAAGGCGTCGCGCAAAGCGTCACCGATGAAGTTGAAGGCTATGCAGATCAAGATGATGGCCAAGCCGGGCGGGTAGATCAGCCACCAGTAGTTGGACCCGCTCTGGATGTACTGCAGGCCGTCGGACAGCATCGAGCCCCAGTCGGTGGCGGGCGGCTGCACGCCGAGGCCGAGGAAGCCGAGGCCGGCCAGGATCAGGATCGAGTCGGCGACTGCGAACGTGGCCTGCACGATGATCGTGCCCACCGCGTTGGGCAGGATGTGGCGGGTGATGGCCCGGCCGCCGCCGCCGCCCGCCACCTTCACCGCCTGCACGTATTCCCTGGTGCGCAGGCTCAGGGTCTCGCCGCGCACCAGCCGGGCCACGCCGAGCCAGTAGAACGAGGCGATCAGGAAGATCATGATCACCGTGTCCGGGTGGAAGACCACGGACAAGATGATGATCACCATGATGTAAGGCAGCGACAGGCCCGCGTCCACCACGCGCATCAGGAACGAGTCCACCGGGCCGCCGACGAAGCCGGAGATCGCCCCGTACAGCGCTCCGATGATCACCGACACGAGCGCGGCGGCGAAGCCGACCTCCAGCGAGGTCTGCCCGCCGACCATCAGCCGGCCGAGCTGGTCGTAGCCGAGCGAGTTGCAGCCGAGCAGGTGCGAGCTGCCCGGGGGGCACAGGGTCTGCTGGATATTGGTGTTGACCTGGTTCGTCTTGTAGATCAGCGGCCCGATGAAGCAGAACAGCACCATGAGGACCACGACGCCGAGCGACACCAGGGCCAGCCGGTTCTCGGCGAACACCTCCCAGCCGCGCCGCATCAGGCTGCGCGGCTTGGCGGCCGGGGTGACCCCCAGCTCGGCGGCCTCGACGGCGGTCAGGTTGCCGGCGCCGTCCGGCTGGTCGCCTTCGCGTATGCCCTCGGGACCGGCCGGGGGCGGCGGGGTGATCATCGCCATCAGCTGTACCTCACCCTCGGATCGAGCGCCGCGTAGGCGACGTCAGCGAGCAGGTTCCCGATAATCGTGGCCAGCGTGGTGACCAGCGTGAACCCGAGCAGCGTCGTGAAGTCGTCGTTCAGCGCCGCCTGGTAGAACTGGTAGCCCATGCCCGGGTAGTTGAACACGACCTCGATGAAGATCGCGCCGGCCACCAGCGTGGGCAGCGACAGGCCGAGCAGGGTCACGATGGTGATCAGCGAGTTGCGGAACACGTGCCGCCACAGCACCCGCCGCTCGCTGGCGCCCTTGGCCCGCGCGGTGCGCACGTATTCCTGTACCAGGTTGTCCATCACCGCCGAGCGCATGAACCGGCTCCACAGCGCGTACAGCACGAACGCGTAGGAGACCACCGGCAGCACCAGCGAGCTCGGCTGGGACAGCGTGGTCAGCGCCGGGAACAGGTGCACGTCGATGGAGAACCACTCGATCAGCAGCAGCGCGACGAAGAACGTCGGGGTGGCGTAGCCGAGGAAGGCCACGCCGGTCAGCACGTAGTCGCCGAACGTGTACCGCTTGACCGCCTGGTAGACCCCGAGCGGGATGCCGAACAGCAGCGACACCAGCAGCCCGAGCCCGACCAGCACGATGGTCTTGGGCAGGTAGGTCGCGATCAGGCTGGTGACCGACTGGTTCAGCTTGATCGAATAGCCGAGGTTGCCGTGCAGCAGCTGCCAGACCCACTTGCCGTACTGCTCGTAGAACGGCTGGTTGAACCCGTAGAGCTTGTCGTAGTAGGCGACCTGCTGGGCGCTGGCGCGCGGGCCGAGCAGGGCCCGGATCGGCCCGCCCGGGAACAGGTGCACCAGTGCGAGAGTGATCATTGTGACGAAGAAGGTCACGATCAGCGCCTGCAGCAGCCGCCGGATCAGGTAGCCGATCATCGCGCCGCCACCCGGAAAGTCCCGGCCCTTCCGCCATCGCTGGGTGTCATGAAGCCTCCGATTACCGTGCGGTCGGCTCGCGGTCGCTGCACATCAAGGTCAATGTCAGCTTAGGGCAGGTCATGCGGGCCGTCGATGGCAAGCATCCCGTGGAGATTTGCCGAACCGGGTCGCTGCCCCGCGGGAGACCCGCGGGGCAGCGACCGGCCAGCCGCGCCTGCTACTTCGTGAAGTAGTAGTACTCAGGAAGCAGCGTCTGGAGCGGGTTGAACGTCACGCCGTGCAGCTTGTTGTTCACGCCCTGGATGCCGTAATTCAGCGGCATGTAGATGAACGGCAGCTGCTGCGCCGCGTAGTTGGCGAAGGTGTGGTACACGCTGATGCTGCTACTGGTCGTCGTAGCGTTGATCAGCTGGTCCATCTTCGGATCCGAGTAGCTCCCGGAGTTCGAGCCCGCGCCGGTGGCGAACAGTTCCTCGCCGGTCGGCTCGTAGTCCGGGGCGAAGATCCACAGCCCGTACATGGCACCCTGCCAGCTCGGGTTGGTCGGGATGGCCTCGCCGATGATGGCGTTGAAGGTCTGGCCGACGATGTTGACGTTGATGCCGGCCTTGGAGGCGTCCGACTTGTAGATCGCCGCTTCCTGGGTGAACGCGGCCTGCCCGGTCGAGTAGTCCAGCGTGAACTTCAGCTGCTCGCCGGCCTTGATGCCCGCGCCGCACTTCGACGGGGTCTTGCAGACCATCGTGCCGCCCGACATGGCCCAGCCGTGGCTGGTCAGCAGGGTCTTCGCCTTGGAGACGTTGAAGGCGTAGGGCCCGTCGCCGCCGTTCTCGCGCTGCGCGGAGGCGATCCACGGGTTGGAGGCCGGCTGCGCCGGGGCGATGCCGGTCGTCGGGTAGGCGTAACCGCGGTAGGTGGCCTTGGAGATGCCCGCCTGGTCGTCCACGTACTCCAGCGCCTGCCGGATGTACAGCTGCTTGAACAGCGGCCCGGCCGTCGGGTTCTTCCAGTTGACCTGGTAGTAGGCGAAGCCGTAGTCGTAGTTCGGCTGCAGCACGAACCCCGAGCCGAGCGGGTTGCTCGGCGGCAGCACCGAACTCGGGCTCTTCACCGGCAGGTCCTGCGTCGGGATGTAGCCGATGTCCAGCGAGCCGGTCTTCAGCGCCGTGTACTCGGCCGAGTCGCTGGTGTAGGGCACCTCGGTGAAGGTCGAGATCTGCGGCTTCGGGCTGCCCGAGTACTTCGGGTTCGGCACGAACGACACGTGGCCGCTGGTGTCGAAGCTCTTGAGCTTCCAGGGCCCGTCGCTGACCGCCCACAGCGGGCTGGAGACATAGCCGCTGGTGTTCTTGGCCTGGGTGGTCAGGAACTTGTAGACGGCCTTGCACTTGGCCCACTTGTCCGCGGCCGTGTCCTTGGTGCACCCGCCGCTGCCGGCCGCCGCCCCGGTCTTGGTGACGTCCCACGACATCGGCATCGGGGTGATCTGGGACAGCTCGTTGTAGGTGTACCAGAGGCTGGAGTAGGGCTTGTTCAGGGTCAGCACCACGGTGCTGGGCCCGCTGGCCTTCATCGAGGTGATGTTGGTCGGGATGCCGCCCGGCGCCGCGCCGGCCCAGTTGGCGAACTCGGCATCCATCATGTGCAGCCAGAAGAGCACGTCATTGGCGTCAACGGTCTCGCCGTTCGACCACTTCCAGTTCTTCATCGTCATCGTGACGGTCTTGCCGCCGTTGGTGTACTTCGGCGCGTTCGCCACCGACAGGCCGTAGTCGACCGTCGGCTGGGTGCCCTGGCCGCCGAACCAGTACAGCGGCTTGTACATCATGTACTGGAAGGTCTGCGAGTTCGCGACGCTGAAGTAGGACAGCGACATGAACGGGAAGATGTAGTTCGGGTAGTCGGACGGCAGCTCCGCCCACGTCACGGTGCCGCCCTTGACCTTCGGGCCGTTCGAGGTAGATCCGCTCGATCCGCCCGAGCCCGACGAGGCGCAGCCTGCGGCGGCCAGCGCGAGCGCCGCGGCCACCGCGATGCCCGCGAGCCCCCTCTTGGGTCTGCCTAGTTTCATGTGCACTCCTTTGTACGTCTGCACGTCTCGTACGTGAGCGGTTGGTACCCGAGGTCGGCGGATGCGCCTGGTCCAGGTCAGCGGATGCGCCTGGTCCGGTCTGAGCGTAGTTTCCGCAGGCCGCAGAGCGGCTGAGGAAACATCACGATTTGCTATCGCCTGCGCGGCGGGCACAGCGGACCCGCCGCGCTGACCGTACCCCGCGATAGCGGCGATGATGCACGTCAGGCACCTTACGGCAGTCAGCTGCCGTCCCCGCCGCCGACCCTGGCCTCGTGCTGGCGGGCCGCGGCCTTGTCCGGGCGGCGCAGCCCGGAGACATCCCCGCCGGTGTCGTTGACCCGCAGCACGAACGGGCGCAGCGGGGTGTAGCGGATGACGCTGAGGGAGCACGGGTCGACCTGGATCCGCTGCATCGCGTCCAGGTGCATGCCAAGGCCGTCCGCGAGAACCGACTTGATCACGTCGCCGTGCGAGCAGACCAGGTAGGTCGCGTCCGGGCCGAGCCTGGCGTTCCAGTCGCGGATCGCGGCCACCGCGCGGTATTGCATGTCAGCCAGCGACTCGCCCTCGGGCCCGGGGAAGCGGGCCGCGCTCGGATGGGCCTGGACCACCCGCCACAGCGGCTCCCGGGCGAGCCGCTTCAGCGGCTGGCCGGTCCAGTCGCCGTAGCGGCACTCCCCCACCCGCTCGTCGGGCCGCAGCTGCAGCCCGGGGCGCGCGGCGGCGATGGCCTGCGCGGTCTGCTGGCAGCGGTCCAGCGGGCTGGAGACGATCGCGTCCAGCGCGACCGGCGCGAGCCGCTGCGCCAGCGCGGCGGCCTGGTCCCGGCCCCGGTCGTCCAGCGGGATACCGGGCATCCAGCCGGTCAGTGCCGAGCCGGTGGCGGCGGTCAGGCCGTGTCGCACAATCAAGACCAAGGTCACGGTCTGACTCTAGGCTCAGCCGCCGATCGCGTGCGCGCCGCCGTCGACGTGCACGATCTCGCCGGTGGTGGCCGGGAACCAGTCCGACAGCAGCGCCACGCAGGCCCGGGCGGCCGGATCGGCGTCGTCGGGGTCCCAGCCGAGCGGGGCCCGCTCGTTCCAGCCGGAGAACAGCTCGAAGCCGGGGATGCTCCTGGCCGCCATCGTCTTCAGCGGCCCGGCGGCCATCAGGTTGACCCGGATGCCGCGCGGCCCGAGATCGCGGGCCAGGTACCGGGCGCACGACTCCAGCGTGGCCTTGGCCACGCCCATCCAGTCGTAGACCGGCCAGGCCAGCCGCGCGTCGAAGTCCATCCCGACGATCGACCCGCCACCGGACATCAGCGGCAGCGCCGCCATCGCCAGCGCCTTGAACGAGAAGGCGGACACCTCGAGCGCCCTGGCCACGTCCGGCCAGGGCGTGTACAGGAAGTTGCCGCCCATGGCGGACGCGGGCGCGAAGCCGATGCCGTGCACCACCCCGTCCAGGCCGTCGGCGTAGCGGCCGACCCGCTCGGCCAGCGACTCCAGGTGCCCGTTGTCGGTGACGTCCAGCTCCAGCACCGGCGGCGGGTCCGGCAGCCGCCGGGCGATCCGCTCCACCAGGCTCATCCGGCCGAACCCGGTCACCACCACCTTGGCGCCCTCGCTCTGGGCGACCCTGGCCACGTGGAAGGCGATGGAGGAGTCGGTCAGCACTCCGGTGACCAGGATGCGCTTGCCGTCGAGAATGCCCATTGTCTCTCCCGGGTTCTGGTCTTAGTGGCCCATGCCGAGGCCGCCGTCGACCGGCAGCACCGCGCCGGTGATGTAGGCCGCGCCCGGCCCGGCCAGGAAGGCGACCGCCCCGGCCACCTCGTCCGCGGCGGCATACCGGGCCAGCGGCACGTTGTCCAGGATCGCCGCGCGCTGCTCGGCGGACAGCGCGGCCGTCATGTCGGTGTCCACGAAGCCGGGCGCCACCACGTTGGCGGTGATGTTGCGCTTGCCGAGCTCACGGGCCAGCGAGCGGGCCAGCCCGACCAGCCCCGCCTTGGACGCGGCGTAGTTGGCCTGGCCGGCCGAGCCGAGCAGGCCCACCACCGAGGAGACGAAGATGATCCGGCCCCGGCGCAGTTTCATCATCGGCCGCACCGCCCGCCTGGCCACCCGGTAGGCGCCGGCCAGGTTGGTGTTGACCACCTCGCCGAAATCGTCCTCGGTCATCAGCGCCAGCAGCTGGTCGCGGTTGATCCCCGCGTTGGCCACCACCACCTCGACCGGGCCGTGCGCCTGCTCGGCCGCGGCGAACGCCGCGTCCACCGAGCCGGCGTCCCGGACGTCGCAGCGCGCGACGCACAGGCCGGCCACCCCGGCCAGCTCCGGCACCGGCTCGCCGGACCGGGAGGTGATCGTGACGGCATCGCCGTCGGCGGCCAGCCGCCGGGCGATCGCCAGGCCGATGCCGCGGTTGCCCCCGGTGACCAGCACAGAACGGCTCATAAGCGCGCGTGACCTCCTGCCAGCAGCAGGCCCGGCGCGGCCCCGGGCATGATCGGGTGGCTGCGAGCGTACCGGTTGCGCTCAGCTGTCCTCGAGCCGGAAGCCCACCTTCATCCCGACCTGGAAGTGCGCCACCTCGCCGTCGACGATCTGGCCGCGGACCTGGGTGACCTCGAACCAGTCCAGGTGGCGCAGCGTCTGCCCGGCCCGCTGCAGGCCGTGCCGGATGGCCTGCTCGACGCTCTCGGGCGAGGTGCCGACGATCTCGGTGACGCGGTAGGTTCGCTCGGTCATGGTTCCTCCAGGATGGCCTTATGGCTGCTGATGCTGCCGGTCTCCAGCGCCGGGCCCGGATGCTGCTGGCCCGTGAGGTATACGACTACTACGCGGGCGGGGCCGGGCGCGAGCGGACCCTGCGGGCAAATGAGAGAGCCTGGCGGCGCGCCTGGCTCGCGCCCCGGGTGCTGCGCGACGTGTCGGCGGTCAGCACCGGCGTGCGGCTGCTGGGCAGCCCGCTGGCCACCCCCGTGGCCGTGGCCCCGGTCGGGTTCCAGGGCCAGGCCCATCCCGGCGGCGAGGTGGCGGCCGCGTCCGGGGCGGCGCAGGCGGGCGCGCTGTTCGTGCTGAGCACCCGCAGCAGCTGCCGGATCGAGGACGTGGCGCAGGCGGTGGCGGCGGCGGGCGGGACCTGGTGGTTCCAGGTCTACGTGATGCGCGACCGGGAGCTGACCGCGGGCCTGGTCCGGCGAGCGGCCGCGGCCGGTGCGCGGGCGCTGGTGCTCACCGCCGACACGCCGGTCGTCGGCCGCAAGCGGCGCGATATGTCCGGCAGCCTCGTCAGCGACGAGGAGTACCTGGTCAACCTGGGCCCGCTCGATGACCTGAGCCGGTCCGGCCAGGATCCGGCCGTCACCGCGGCCGACATCGGCTGGCTGGCCGGGATCAGCGGCGGCCTGCCGGTGGTGGTGAAGGGCGTGCTGCGCCCCGGCGACGCCCGGGCCTGCGCCCGGGCCGGGGCGGCGGCGGTGATCGTGTCCAACCACGGCGGGCGGCAGCTCGACGGCGCGGTCCCGTCCGCCCTCGCGCTGCCGGAGGTGGCCGCGGCACTCGCGCCGGCCGGCCTGCCGGCCTACGCCGACAGCGGAATCAGGACCGGGGAGGACGTGCTGGCCGCGCTCGCGCTCGGCGCCGCCGCGGTCTTCGTGGGCCGTCCGGTGCTGTGGGCGCTGGCCTGCGGCGGCGCGGACGGGGTGCGGGAACTGCTGGTCACGCTGACCGGGGACCTGGGGCACGCGATGGCGCTGGCCGGCGCGGCCGCGCTGGCCGAGGTGCCCGGCCTGGCCGTGGCCCCGGCTGCGCAGCAGGGCCGGGGGTGCCCCGGAGTGACGCCGGCGTAATGGCGGCATACCGTGGAATGGTGAGAGCCGCTCATCTGCCGCGCCGGCCGCGGCCGCAGCTGGTGACGCAAGCGCGCCGGTCGAAGTCGGAAGATATTGCCTACCGCCAGCGCCGTTACCTGATCATGATGGGCGTCCGCGCGGTGTGCTTCGTGATCGCGGTGCTGCTGTATGTGGCGCACGCGGGCTGGCTGCTGATCGGCATCCCGGCCGTCGCGGCCCTGGTGCTCCCCTACTTCGCCGTCGTGTTCGCCAACGGCGGCCGCGAGCCGGACGCCCCGCGGGGGTTCCGCGAGTACCAGCCGCGGCTCCCAGAACGTTACATACCACCCGCCGAGGACTCCGCATATACCGGCAATACCGGCAATGCGGGCACCTTCGGCGCACCTCCCCGCAACCCCGCGGACGGCCCGGAATCGGGTCAGCGAGAAGTCTGAACTGCGGCGAACGGGATGACTCACAGTAGTTTCCCGCTGATGCGCGTGTTGATGCATTAGAGCCAGGTTCGGGTGTAGCATGTTTGCCGGTGCTCTGGTCCCCCGCCGGGGTGCCCATGCCGACGTTCCGGGCCCCCGTCGGAGCGGCGGCTTACGCGACGCCGGGTGGTTTGCCCCCGTAGCCACCCGGCGTCGCTCATTCTCTTCCCGGAACCTGCCCGGTACCGCCGGTCGGGCCGCGACCCGCCCGCCGCCAGCCCGGACACGGTCCCGGGAGCCGTGCCGCGCCGCTGACATCGCCGCCGGAATCCGCCCCGCGCACCCGGCCCGGGACCGTCGCGGCCCCGCCCCGGCCCGGGCGCGCCGAGTGCGCCGGCCTGGGCACGGCCAGGCGGTGCGGAGCGGGCCGGGCCGGCCGGGAAAGCATTCTTGCGGCGCCAGGATTTTCCGTGCCGTGCCCGGGCATTTACCGTTCCGTGATCTGATCCCGGGCGATGCTGCCAACGGCCGCGCCGGTGAGCGGGGAACTTGACCGCGCCATTAGCGCAAATTGCCGGCCGGAAACCGGCCCGGGGTTCCCCGGCGCCAGCTTCCCGCGGCGCATGGCGCCGGACGCGAGCGTCCCGCCGGGCCGGCGGATGGCCGCCAGGGCCGGCGGGACTGCAGGGTTGCGGGGCTGCCGCGCGGCAGCCCGTGGCTCAGGACGAGGCCTCGGGGGTCTCGTCTTCCTCCTCGTCGGCGGCCAGGATCCGGTACAGGGACCTGCGCGCGTCAGCGAGGATCTTGCGGGCCTCGGCGGCCTGGGCGTCGGTGCCCGCGCTGACCACCTGGAAGGCCGCCATCGCGACCTGCCCGGTCAGCCGGCGCATCTCGGTCGCGGGACCGCCGGGCCCCGCCGGCCACCTCATCCCACGGCGCGCGCAGCTCCGCGGCGTGCGCGGCCGCGTACTCGCGGCCCTCGTCGGTCAGCGCGTAAGCGCGCCGCCCGCCGTCGCCGGCCTGCGCCCGGATCAGGTTCTCGTCCTCGAGCTGGGCCAGCGCCGGGTAGACCGAGCCGGGGCTCGGCCGCCAGACGCCCCCGCTGCGCTCGGCGATCTCCTGGATGATCTGGTAGCCGTTGCGCGGCTCCTCGGCGATCAGCGCCAGCGCCGCCGCCCGGGTGTCGCCGCGCCGGGCCCGCGGCCCGCGCATCCTGCGCTCCCCCGGCCACGGGCCGAACCCGTGCATCCCGGGACCGCCCGGGAAGCCCGGGCCACCGGGAAACCCCGGACCACCGGGACCACCGGGACCACCGGGAAACCCGGGGCGACCGGCGAAGCCGGGCCCGCGGACATGACCACGCCGGCCGCCGCGCGGCCGCCAGTCTTGCTGCTCTGCCTCGTAGCGGTTCCGGCGATCTTCGTCGTCTCGCCACCGCCGGTAATTCTCGTGTCGCATCTCTATCTGCTCCTCGTACAAGGTCCGGTATCCCCCGGGACCTTCCCGGTATCGGACTGTTTTGATAGGTCAACGATATATCGAGAACTAACGAGAGTCAAGGGGTCGTTCGCAGCGGCGAGCGCTCCGGGTGCCCAGGGTGCTCCGGGTGCTCCGAGTGCCCAGGGTGCCCAGGGTGCTCAGGGTGCCCAGGGTGCCCAGGGTGCTCAGGGTGCCCAGGGTGCCCAGCGCGCGGATGCTCGGCCCGGCGGAACAGCAGCAGCAGCCCGGCCAGGACGGCGGCGAACGCCGGCAGCCAGGCCAGCCGCCAGCAGATCCAGCTCAGCGCGGACGGCGCCGTGTGCAGGCCGGGCAGCCGCCCGAACGCCAGCGCGGTCATCGTGACCGCCAGCAGCGCGGTCTGGTGCCACAGGAACATCGTCATGGCCGACAAGTTGACCGCCGCGACCGCCGCCCAGGCCAGCGGGCGGCGCATCCAGGCCGCCAGCCGCAGGCGGGCCAGCAGCGCCAGCCCGGCCTGCGCGATGCCGAAGGTCACCGCGGCCAGCGTGGGCGGGTTCAGGTTGGACACCGGCGCGCCGTTGACCCCGACCATGGCGGCCGGGTACCCGGCCCAGCCGATCAGCGCCGCGGTGGCGGCGGCACCGCCGGTCAGCATGACCAGCGGCCCGGTGGCGCGGCGGAACGCGCCACCCGCCCAGGCCATGCCGATCAGGTAGGGCACCAGCCAGCCGGCCGCCAGGTTCACCCAGCCGGCCGCGGCCGGGCCGTGCAGCCAGAACCGGATGGCGTCGGCGGCGGCCACCACCGCCAGCGGCGGCAGAGCCGCGGCCCAGCGCAGCCGCCGGACCGCGGCGGCAGCCAGCGGGGTCAGCGCGGTCAGCCCGGCGAAGACGGCCAGGAACCACAGCGGGCTGAGCACCAGCGTTACCGCCGTGCGCACCGTCGGCCCGGCCACCCCGGCCGCGAGCATGGCGCCGGCCGCCGGCAGCCAGCAGGCGGCCAGGATCAGCGCCGGGCGGCCGAGCCGGGCTAGCCGCCGCCGGAGCCAGGCCAGGTAGCCACCGTCACGTCCGTCCTGCCCGGCATAGCCGCGGGCGGCCGAGTACCCGCCGACCAGGAAGAACACGGCCAGCGTCTGGAACGCCCAGGACAGCGGGGCCAGGCCGGGATGCGCCGCCAGCGGGCTGGCGTCGCGCAGCACCGAGCGGCCGCTGATACTGCCCCGGGTCTGCACCAGCGCGGTCACCAGCCAGTGCCCGAGTACGACCCCGGCGATGGCCAGCGCGCGCAGCGCGTCGACCGCGCGGTCCCGGCCGGCCGGGGTGGCCGCGTCGATCCGCTGCGCGGTGCCGGCCAGCCGCCGGGCGGTGCCGGCCAGCCGCCGGGCGGTGCCGGCCAGGGTCACGGGGTCACCCGGCCAGGGTCGCCGAGCGCGATGTAGGCCAGGTTGCGCAGGCTGATGCCGCCCGCCCGCAGGTAACCGCTGTGGCCGCCGCTGCCGCAGCCGAACCTGCGGGCGCCGAACGCCGGGTCGGTCGGGTCCTGGCCGAACCCGAAGCCGAGCCAGCGCACGTACGGCACGAAGCGGATCCAGTCGCCGGACGCCCGGCCCGCCCAGACCCGGGCCCGGGTGTGCAGCGCCGTCACTGAGGCGGCGTCCATGCCGGGGCTGCCGAAGACGGCGATGTCGGTGACCGGCAGGCCCGGCGCGGCCAGCCCGCAGACCACCGACCCGTAGCTGTGGCACAGCAGCGCGACCTGGCGGCCGGTGCGGGCCAGGCCGGTGACCAGCGGGCGCAGGGCGCGCGCGCCCTGCACGGCGTCGGCGGAGGACGCCACGGCCGGGCTGAAGGTATCCGGGGTGGCGTAGCCGAGCCAGGCGATCACCGCAAGTCGCGCTCCGGGGTCGAGCCGCCGGGCCTGCGCGGCGAGCGCCCGGGCGCCGCCGCCGGGGCTGGCGGTGCCGCGGCTGTCGAAGGTGGCCAGCAGGGTGTCCGAGCCCGGCACCATGATGGCCACCCGGCGGGCCGCGGCCAGGTTGCCGATGACCTGCTCGGCCAGGCCGGCGCCGCGGCTGTCGAAGGCCAGGAAATGCCCGCCGCGCAGCGCGCCGAGGGCGCGGGCCTGCGCGGCGTCGCCGGACCGGCGGGCCGCGCGCCCGGCGGCGGCGATGGCCCGGTCGCTGGCCGCGTACCGGGCGGCGAGGGCGCGGGCGGTGAGCGCGGGCGGCGGCTGCGGCCGGGCCGACGCCGGGCCGGATCCGGCGGCGGCGGTGGTGGCCGCGGTGGTGCCGAGGGCCACCGCCGCGGCGGCCGCGGCGGCGAGGACGGGACGCATGCGCATGAGAGCTCCTTCGGGCCGGCGGTGCTGACGAGCGCCGAAGCTACGCAGCGGCCGGGCTGGCCGGCGTCGGCCTGCGGGCCCGTCGGCGCACTGCTCCGCCGGTAGCGGGCCGGCCCGCCGCTGCGGGGGCGCCCGCCGCGGTCCCGGGCCGGCCCGCCGGGCCCGCCCCCTACCGCCGTAGCCCGGCGCGGATACCCCGCCGGGGGCACGAGAACCAGGCCGCAGTGCGCCTACGCTGACCGCATGACCATCAGCGCGGCCTGGCACAGCCGGATCGCCGGGCTGTTCGGGCCGGAGGCGACCAGCCCGGCCCCGCCCCGGCCGGCCAGGCTGCGCCGCGGCCGGGTCGACCTGGTCGAGGCGGCCGACCTGGTCGTCGCGCTGATCTGCTTCGCCGCCACCGACGCGACCCTGCGCACCTGGGGGATCGGGCACGGGATCTGGCCGCAGGACGGCGTGGCGGCGGTGGTCTCCGCCGCGGTCAGCCTGCCGCTGGCGCTGCGGACGAGGTTCCCGTTCCCGGCCTGGCTGATCTCCGCCGCGGCGATGCTCGCGGCCGGCTTGCTGATCACCCGCATGACTCCGTTCCTGCCGGCCGGGGTCATCGTCAGCATGCTGTGCCTGTATGCGGTCACCGTCCGGTGCCGGCCCGGGATCGTGGCCGGCGCCGCGGTGGTCTCGCTCGTCGGCGCGGCGCTGCTGGACGCCGCGGCGACCGGCGCCGCGCTCGTGCTGATCGCGATCCCGGTGCTCAGCGGGGCCATCGTGCGGTCGCGGCGCAGCAGCCGTCAGCAGCTGGCGGTGGCCGAGCGGCGGCATTCCAGCGAGCGCGCGCTGCTGGAAGAGCGCCAGCGCATCGCCAGGGAGCTGCACGACGTGGTCGCCCACCACATGTCGGTGATCGCGATCGCGGCCGAGGCCGCGCCGTACAAGACGGCCGAACCGCCGCCGGAGCTGGTCGAGAGCTTCGCCGACATCCGGGCCAGCGCGCTCAGCGGGCTGGACGAGCTGCGCCGGGTGCTGGGCGTGCTGCGCGGCGGCGGCCCCGACACCGCGCCGCAGCCGGGCCTGGCCGACCTGGAGGGCCTGCTCGACTCGGCCCGGGCCGGCGGCGTCCGGGTCAGCGCCGCGGTCAGCGGCGCGGTCCGGCCGATCCCGCAGGGGGTGGACCTGTCGGCCTACCGGATCGTGCAGGAGGCGCTGAGCAACGCGCTGCGGTACGCGCCGGGCTCGCAGGTGCTGGTCGCGCTGGCCTACCAGCCGGGCGAGCTGGTGATCGAGGTTCGCAACGGCCCGGCCGGCGGCGGGGCCGGGCGGCCGGAGGCGGGCGTGCACGGCGGCGGCCACGGCCTGGTCGGGATGCGCGAGCGGACGGCCATGCTGGGCGGCACCCTGGCCGCCGGGCCGGCCGCCGGCGGCGGGTTCGCCGTCACCGCCGTGCTGCCGCTGGACCGGGAGGCCGCGCCGGACCTGGCGAAAGGGCCGCCATGACCATCAGCGTGGTGGTGGCCGACGACCAGGGCATGGTCAGGTCCGGGTTCTCGATCCTGCTGAGCGCCCAGCCCGACATCGAGGTCATCGCCGAGGCCGTCGACGGCCGGGAGGCGGTCGAGGCCGCGGCCCGGCTGCGCCCCGACGTGATCCTGATGGACGTCCGCATGCCGGTGCTGGACGGCCTGCAGGCCACCCGCCAGATCACCGCCCTCCGCGGCGGCCCGCGGGTGCTCATCCTCACCACCTTCGACCTGGACGACTACGTCTACGAGGCGCTGCGCGCGGGCGCCAGCGGGTTCCTGCTCAAGGACGCCTCGGCACGCGAGCTGGCCGACGCGGTCCGGCTGGTCGCAGCGGGCGACGCGCTGCTGGCCCCGGGGGTGACCCGGCGGCTGATCGCCGAGTTCGCCCGGATGGGCGCCCCGCGCAGCCCGCGCCGCAAGGACCTGGAGGGCCTGACCGAGCGGGAGAGCGAGGTGCTGGCCCTGGTCGCCCGGGGCATGTCCAACGCCGAGATCGCCGCGCACCTGGTGCTCGCCGAGCAGACCGTGAAGACGCACGTGAGCCGGATCCTGATGAAGCTCGGGCTGCGCGACCGGACCCAGGCCGTGGTGCTGGCCTATGAGACCGGCGTGGTCCAGCCTGGTGGCTGACCGCCAGCAGGCCGGCCGGGACTGGCGGCGCGATGCCGTCTTCGCCGCCGGGACCTGCGCCGGCCTGGCCGCCTGGAACAACCTGCTCGGCGCCCGGGCCGGGCACCGGCGCCGGTACCTGCCCGCCAACGCCGCCGCCACCGCGCTGGCCCTGGCCGCCGCGGCCGGATCGGGCCTGCGGGCCGGCGAGCTCGGGCTGAGCCGGGACCGGCTGACGGCCGGGGTGCGGCTCGGCGCCGGGGCCGGCGGCGCGGCGGCGGCCGGGTGGCTGGCCGTGGCGGCGGTCCCGGCGGCCCGGCCGGTGCTGCGTGACCGGCGGGTGGCCGGCCTGCGCGGGCGCGAACTGGCCTGCATGGCCCTGGTGCGCATCCCGGTCGGCACCGTGCTGTGGGAGGAGGTGGCCTTCCGCGGCCTGGCGCAGGCCGCGCTGGCCCGGGTGCTGCCCGGCCCGGCTGCGCTGGCCGCGACGGCCGGGCTGTTCGGCGCCTGGCACATCCGCCCCGCCGCCGAGGCGCTGGCCGCCAACCAGCTGGCCCGCGGGCCCGCGGCGACCGCGGCCGCGGTCGCCGCGGCCTGCACCGGGCTGGCCGGCGCGGGCGCGGTGCTGTCCTGGCTGCGGGTGCGCTCGGGCAGCCTGGCCGCGCCGGCGCTGGTGCACCTGGCGGTCAGCAGCGGCGCGGTGCTCGCCGCGCGGGCCGTGGCCGGCCGGGTCTAGCCGCCTTCGCCGCCCGGCCAGGCGGCCGCGAGCGCGCTCACCCGCGCGGCCGCGTCGGGCAGCGCGGCGCCCCGGCCGACGGCCAGGCCCAGCAGGAAGGCGGTCAGCGGGGCGGCGGGCCGGGCCACGGAGTGCGCGGCGTCCCTGGCCACGTCCAGGATCGCGCGCAGGTCCGCGGCCGCCGGGTCCAGGCCCAGTTCCGCGCAGACGGCCGCGGTCCAGTCGTCCATCGTGCTCATCGGGGGCCGCCCGCCTCAGCCGCCGATGGCGGACATGGGCCGGGCCGGCTGCAGGAACCCCGGGTCGTTGATGCCATGCCCGGGGAGCTTAGCCGCCACCGCGCGGCGCCACCGCCCGGCCAGTTCCGCATCGCCCGCGCCGCCGCGCAGCGGCCCGCGCAGGTCGCTTTCGTCCCTGGCGAACAGGCAGTTGCGGATCTGCCCGTCGGCGGTCAGCCGCACCCGGTCGCAGTCGCCGCAGAACGGCCTGGTCACCGAGCCGATGATGCCGACCCGGGCCGGGCCGCCGTCGACCAGGAAGGTCTCGGCCGGGGCCGCGCCGCGCCCGGCCGGGTCCTCCGGCTTGAGGGTGAAGTCGCCGGACAGGCTGGCCATGATCTCGTCGGCGGTGACCATGTCCGCCCGCCGCCAGCCGTGCTGGGCGTCCAGCGGCATCTGCTCGATGAAGCGCAGCTCGTATCCGTGCTCCAGGCAGAACCGCAGCAGCGCAGCCGCCTCGCCGTCGTTGACGCCGCGCATCAGCACCGCGTTGACCTTGACCGGCCCGAGCCCGGCCGCGGCCGCCGCGGCCAGCCCGCCGAGCACGTCGCCGAGCCGGTCGCGCCGGGCCAGCCGGGCGAACGTGGCCGGTGACAGCGTGTCCAGGGAGACGTTGACCCGGTCCAGCCCGGCCGCCCGCAGCGGGCCGGCCAGCCGGGCCAGGCCGATGCCGTTGGTGGTCATCGAGATCTCCGGCGCCGGGCGCAGCGCCGCCACCCGGGCCACGATGCCCGCGAGACCGCGGCGCAGCAGCGGCTCGCCGCCGGTGAACCGGACCTCGCGGATGCCGAGCCGCTCCACGCCGATCCGGACCAGCCGGACCACCTCGTCGTCGGTGAGCAGCTCGGGCTTGGCCAGCCAGTCCAGTCCCTCCGGCGGCATGCAGTAGCTGCAGCGCAGGTTGCACCGGTCGGTGACCGAGACCCGCAGGTCCGTGGCGATCCGGCCGAACGAGTCGGCGAGCACAGCATCAGCTCCCTCAAGAACCCGGCGTCCGGTGCGCAGGCTCGTCCTGCCAGGCTAGGCGCGGCGGCGGCCCGGCGCCACGCCGGGCCGCCGAACCGGCCAGGGGCCGGCGTCGCCTAGCATTCAGCACCAGCGCTTCGACCAGGCGGCGCGCACCAGACCACCGAGGATGAGGGCATGACGGTCTCCAGCGCTATCTGGCGCGATCAGCTGACAGCCCAGGAGCGCAACGCGCTCGGCCGCGGGGCGGGCACGATCCCCGGCTCGCGGCCGGACATCCTGGTCGTCGGCGGCGGCATCATCGGCGTCGCCACCGCGCTGGCGTGCCACGAGGCGGGCCTCGGGTCGGTGCTGCTGATCGACGCCGGCCGCCTCGGGGCCGGCGCCACCGGCGGCGCCACCGGGCTGCTGATCCCCGAGCCGCACCAGTGGAGCGACCCGGAGACCTTCGTCGACATGGAGCGGGCCAGCCTGGAGCGGTGGCGCTACCTGGACCAGGTCATCCCGGGCGGGGTGGGGCTGATCGAGCTGGACTGGATCGGGCTGGCCCCCGAGTCCGGGCGCGGCAGCATGGAGCACCCGGCCGTGCTGTGGCTGGAGTCGAAGAAGGTGACCGCGCTGGTGCCCGGCCTGGCCTGGCGGCTGGCCGGGGCGCTGATCCGGCACCAGGCCAGGGTCAACCCGCTGCGCTCGCTGGCCAGCCTGTCCGCGGGGCTGCCCGCGGTGGCGACGGGGGTGGCGGCGACCGCGGTGGAGATCAGCGGGGAGCGGATCACCTCGGTGGCGACCTCGGCGGGCCCGATCTCGCCGGGCGCGGTGTTCTTCGCCACCGGCCAGCCGCCGGTACTCGACGGCCTGGAGCTGGACCTGCCCGCGGACCGGGTCAAGGGGCACCTGCTGGTCACCGAGCCCGCCCCGGTCCGGCTGCCGTGCACGGTGGCGCCGGTCGCCACCCCGCTGGAGGACGGGCGGCTGCTGGCCGGCGGCACCTTCGACACCGGCGACGAGAGCCCGGCCGTGCGGCCCGAGGTGATCGACTCGATCCTGGAGAGCCTGTACTCGGCGCTGCCGGCCGTGCGCGGCATCGGCGTCTCGCACCAGTGGTGCTGCTTCCGGCCCCGGCACCCGGACGGCCGGCCGGTGATCGACCGGGTGCCCGGCCTGGCCAACGCCTGGATCACCTCGGGCCACTACCGGACCGGGATACTCAACGCGCCGGCCACCGGCCTGGCGCTGTCCCGCTGGCTGGCCACCGGCCGGCCGCCGCCCGAGGCGGCGGCGTGGAGCATCTCCCGGTTCGCCGGCTGGGGCCGCCGCTAGGGCAGGCCCGCGCGCATCTGCCGCCGGTCGTCGGGCAGCCGCTCGGTGACCCCGGCGCGGTCCAGGTACTCCAGCAGCGGGATCGCGATCCGGCGGGTGGTGTCGAGCGCCTGCCGCGCCTGCGCGGCGGTGAACGGCTGCGGCAGTCCGGCCAGGATGCCGGCCGCCTGCTCGGCCGCGCCCGGGGCCAGCACGACCTGGTCGCTGATCCGGACTAGCAGCCCGGCCCGCTCGGCCGCGGCCATGCTGCGCCCGTCTAGCCCGAGCCGGCGCAGCCGGTCGGCGTCCGGCGCGCGGAACGGCGCGCTGGCCAGGTCGGCGCGCAGCACCCGGACCGCCGCGGCCAGTCCCTCCGGCAGCCCGGCCCGGTCGGCCGCGGCCACCGCGAGCATCCCGTCCCGCACCCGCAGCGGCGGGCGCACCAGCGCCTCGACCAGGCGGCGGTCGGGCAGCCCGAGCGCGGCCCGGGCCGCCTCCACCGGCATGCCGGCCGCCAGCGGGTGCCGGGATGCGTGCGCGGCCACCGCCTCGCCGAGCCGGTCGGCCTGCTCGGACCAGAAGCCGGGATCGGCCAGCCACTCGCCGGTCACCGGGGCCGGGTGCTCGGTGATGCCCATCGCCAGCAGCGCGCTGGCGCGCAGCAGGCCGTGCCGCCGCAGCAGCTGCGCCGCGGCCGGCTGGCCGGGCCAGGAGGCCAGCTCGCGCGCGGCCGCGACGGCGGCGCCGCGGCGCAGCAGCGGCGGCGGGCTCACGTCCAGCACGACGGCGCCGAGCACGGCCGGCCAGCCGGGCGCGGCGGCCGGGCCCGGCCGTGCCGTAGCGGGCAGTGCCGCACGGGGCACGGCCGAGCGGGGCACTGCGGCCAGCCGGGCCGGCGTCGGCGCGGCCTGCTCAGCGGGCGGACAAGCCGGGGCCAGCGCCGCGGCCGCTGCCGCCCCGCCGGCCGCCGCGGCCGCGGTCCCGGCCGGCTGGGGCGCGGGCCGGGCGGCCGGGGGTGCGGAGGCGGCGACCAGCTGGGCGATGCCGGCCGCAGCCGTCCTGGCCCGGGCGGCGCCCGGGTCGCGCAGCAGGATCCGGTCGCCGGCGTGCAGCGGCAGCGGCTCGCGCAGGGTGAGCCGGACGTGCCGCCCGCCGAGCGGGCGGACCCGGGCCGGGGTGCGGGCCGACCCGATGTGCAGGGTCAGCTGCCGGGGCAGCCGGCTGCCCAGGTCCGCCCCGGCCGCGGCCTCGCCTGCAGCACCAGGCTCCCCCCCGCCGGTCCCTGGCTCGCCTTCGCCGTCAGCACCCGAGGTGATCCGCACGTCGATCACGTCGGTCATCGTCCAGCGCCCGGCGTGGATCAGCGCCATGCCGCGGGCGACGGCTTCCCGGCTGACGCCGCGCAGGTTCATGGCCGCCCGGGCCGGGCCGGTCACGGCGGCCACCGGCGTGCCGAGCGACTGCAGCGAACGGATCCGCACCGGCCGCATAGCCGGCGCGACGGCCAGCTCGTCGCCCGCGTGCACGGTGCCGGACGGCAGCGTGCCGGTGACCACGGTGCCGCTGCCGGCCATGCTGAACGACCGGTCGACCCACATCCGCACCGGCGCGCCGGGGTCGGGCGCCGGCATCGCGGCGGCCAGCCGGTCCAGCGCGGCGAGCAGCTCGGGCAGCCCCGCGCCGGTGCGGGCGCTGACCGGGACGGCCGGGATGCCCTCCAGGCTGGTGCCCGCCAGCGCGGCCCTGGCCTGCGCCAGCGCGGGCCCGGGGTCGGCGAGGTCGCAGCGGGTCACCGCCAGCAGGCCGTGCCGGATGGCCAGCGCGTCCGCCACGGCCAGGTGCTCGGCCGACTGGGGCATCCAGCCCTCGTCGGCGGCCACGACCATCAGCACGGCCGGCACCGGGCCCACGCCGGCCAGCATGTTGGGCACGAAGCGCTCGTGCCCGGGCACGTCGACGAACGCGACCTGCTGGCCGGACGGCAGCGTCAGCCAGGCGTAGCCGAGGTCGATGGTCAGGCCCCGGCGGCGCTCTTCCTCCCAGCGGTCCGGGTCGGTGCCGGTGAGCGCCTTCAGCAGCGCCGACTTGCCGTGGTCGACGTGCCCGGCGGTGGCGATGACCTGCATTACGGCTCCCCTGCCGCGGCGGCGCTGAGCACCGCGTCGCGCACCGCCGCGTCGTCGGCGGCCGGTACCGCCCGCAGGTCGAGCAGCAGCCGCCCGTCCTCGACCCGGCCCACCACCGCGGGCCGGGTGCCGCGCCGCACCTGCGGCCCGGCCCGCAGCCCGGCGGCCAGGCCGGCGGGCAGGCTGACGGCCGCGCTCGGCAGCTCGACCCCGGGGCCGCCGCCGCCGCCGACCGCGGCCCCGGTGCGCACCGCCCGGGCGTCCAGGCCGGCGGCCGCGAGCTCGGCGGCCAGCGCGCCGGCCCGGTCGCGCAGCCCGGCGGGCCCGGCGGCCAGCGCGCGGGCCGCCGGGACCTGCGGGCCCGACAGCGTGGCTTCCAGTGCCGCGATGGTCAGCTTGTCCACCCGCACGGCCCGGGCCAGCGGGTGCCGGGCCAGCCGGCGGACCAGCCCGGCCCGGCCGAGCAGCAGCCCGGCCTGCGGCCCGCCGAGCAGCTTGTCGCCGCTCGCGGTCACCAGCGCCGCGCCGGCCCGCAGCCAGGACGCGGCGTCCGGCTCATTCGGCAGCAGCGGGTGCGGGGCCAGCAGGCCGGAGCCGATGTCGCCGACCACCGGCACGCCGAGCAGGGCCAGGTCGGCGACCGTGGCGCTCGCGGTGAATCCCTCGATCCGGTAGTTCGACGGGTGCACCTTGAGCACGAACCCGGTCTGCGGGCCGATCACGGCCGCGTAGTCGGCGGCGGTGGTCCGGTTGGTGGTGCCGACCTCGCGGATCTGCGCCCCGGTCGACTCCAGCAGCTCGGGCAGCCGGAAGCCGTCGCCGATCTCGATCAGCTCGCCGCGGCTGACGATGATCTGCCGGCCCTGGGCCAGGGCGGTGGCCGCCAGCACCAGCGCGGCGGCATTGTTGTTGACCACGTGCACGTCCTCGGCGTCCGGCACGGCCGCGGCCAGCGCGGCCAGCAGGCCGGCCCCGCGGCGGCCGCGGGTCCCGGCGGCCAGGTCGAACTCCAGGTCGGTGCAGCCGGCTGCGGTGACGGCGGCGGTGACGGCCGCCTCCGACAGCGGCGCGCGGCCGAGGTTGGTGTGCAGCAGCACGCCGGTGGCGTTGATGACCGGGGTGAGGCTGCACGGGCGAGCCGGCAGGCCGGCCACCGCAGCGTCGGCGACGTCGGCCGGGGCGAGCTCACCGGTCCTGGCCTGCTGCTGAGCCCGGTGCACCGCGGCCAGCACGGCGGGCTTGCCGAGCCGGTCCGCCGCCGCTTCCAGCCTCGGATCGGCCAGCACGGCGTCGGTGCGGGGTATCAGCCTGCGGGCATCCACGTCGTGACCTTACCTGCCGGCCTTGCGCAGGTAGAGCCCTCGTGAACGGGTCTTCTGCACCCATTTACCAGCACTTTGCATAACCGGCCCGGCGCCGGGTAATCGGGAAGCGGAAGTGCGGAGCGTGATAACGCGAGGAAGAGAGAACTGCGATGGCTGAGGCGCGGATACCGCGGCGCCGGGGCGGACTATGCGGCTTCCTGCTGGTCCTGCTCGGGCTGTGGGGCGGCCTGATTCCCCTCGTCGGGCCCTATTTTCATTTCGGGTACTCGCCCGATAAGGCCTGGTCGTATTCGTCCGGCCGGCTGTACTTGTCAATCCTGCCCGGGGCGGTGACGCTCGTCGCCGGCCTGATCGTGATGTCGACGCGCAGCCGGACGGCGGGCGTCTTCGGCGGCTTCCTGGCCGCGGCGGCCGGCGCGTGGTTCGCGGTCGGCGGCCTGATCATGGCGGCGCTGCACCAGACCTCGGTGACTCCGGGTCAGCCGATCGGGCTGGCCGCGACCGCGGCCGCCCCGACCTGGCGGGTCACGGGCGAGGAGCTGGGCTTGTTCTACGGGCTCGGCGTGGTCGTGGTGTTCTTCGGTGCGCTGGCCATCGGCCGGTTCTCCATGCTCGGCGCCCGGGAGGCGCTGCGGGCCAGGGAAGCCGCCGAGACGGACGCGGACCTCACTCCCGCGACCCAGCAGTTCCCGCAGGTCCCGGGCGGCGGGGACACCACCGACACCGGCGGGTTCTCCACCGGGCACGACCTGTTCGAGCCGCGGCCCCAGGCGGAACCGTCCGGCCAGGCCGAGGCCGGCCCAGCCGAGCCCGGCCAGGCCGAGCCCCTGCCGCGGCGGCCGGGGCCGCAGCTGCCGGAGGGCTCCCAGCAGCTCCCGGCCGACTCCGAGACCGTCACCACGACGCGCGAGCCGACCAACTAGCCCGGCACCCTAGGCGGGCACCAGCACGCCGAAGGCCCGGGTCCCGCCCGGCCGCCACGCCCGCGCGACCCGGGCCTTCGGCGTGCCCGGGCCTTCGGCGTGCCCGGGCCTTCGGCGTGCCCGGGCGCCGGGCCCGGGCGGCGGGCCCGGCGGAAGAAGAGGTGGCGGAGGCGGACGGGAATCGAACCCGCCGACGACGCCGAGCGCCGTCCACCGGTTTTGAAGACCGGGGGGGCCACCAGGCACCCAGACGCCTCCACACCGACCTTAACGGCCGGCCGCCTGGCTCGACGGCCGCCGGAGGCCGGCGGTTAGCGGACGCACGGGATCATGATGGCCGATGAACGGCATAAGGTGATGTACCGTGCCCGCCCGCGGCCGTGCCGCGGTGCGCGCGAAGCCAGGAGCTACCCGGGAAGCCATGTCTGTATCTGGGCGCGAACGCGACGCCGGCCAGCCGTCCGGCCAGCAGGACAGCGCGGCCACGGCGGCGGTGCCGGTGCCGGCGGTGCCGGCGGAGTTCGTCACCACCACGCCCCGGCCTGCGCCGGAAGCGCCTGCCGGGCGGCCAGGACGGCCCGGCCGCGGGCGGCTGGGCTGGGCCCTGGCGCTCGCCGCGGTCGCTGTGGTGCTGTTCCTGGCCTATCTGCGGGTGTCGCGCACCGTGCCGGTGGATTCCGACGGCGCGTCCAACGCGCTGCAGGCCTGGGCGATGCTGCACGGCAACCTGCTGCTGACCGGCTGGTGGGTCTCCGACGTCGCGTTCTACACCACCGAGCTGCCGCAGTACATGCTGCTTATCGCCGCGCGCGGTTTCGGCCCCGACGTGGTGCACACGGCCGCGGCGATGACCTACGTGCTGCTGGTGCTGCTGGCCGGGCTGCTGGCCCGGGGCCGGAGCACCGGCCCGGCCGGGGTGGCGCGGTTCGCCGTCGCGGCCGGGATCATGATCGCCCCGCAGCTCGGCGGCGGCGCGGACGTGCTGCTGCTGTCCCCCGACCACGTCGGCACCGGGGTGCCGCTGCTGCTGATCTGGCTGATCGTCGACCGGGCCAGGCCGCGGGCGTACGTGCCGGTGGCGGTGGGCATCCTGCTGGCCTGGGTGCAGGTCGCCGACTCGCTCACGCTGCTGGTCGCCACCGGGCCGCTGATCGCCGTATGCGCGCTGCGGGCGGCGGCCGACCTGGTCCGCAGGCGCAGCCGCCGCCCCGGCGGGATCCGCCGCCATGAGCTGGGCCTGGCTGTCGCCGCGGCGGCCTCGGTCCCGGTCGCGCTGCTGGCCGGGCGGCTGATCCACAGCCACGGCGGGTACACGGTGTGGAGCGCCAGCACCCGGCTGTACAAGACGGGGACGCTGCCCGCTCACCTGGCGCTGACCGGGCACGGCCTGCTCGAGCTGCTCGGCGCCGACTTCCCGCAGCAGCCGGGCACGGCGGTGTTCTTCGCCGCCGTGCACCTGGCCGGGGTGGCGCTGGCGGCCGCCGGGCTGGCGCTGGCGCTGCGCCAGCTGCTGAAGGGCGACCTGATCGCGGCGGTGCTGGCCGTCGCGATCGTGGTCAACGTGGCCGCCTACGTCGTCAGCCGGTCGCCGATCGACAGCTGGAGCGCCCGGGAGATCTCCGCGGCGCTGCCCTACGGGGCGGTGCTGGCCGGCCGGCTGGTGGCCGGGCCGCTGGCCCGCCGCCTGCAATCGCCTGCTGCAGCTCGCGGCCCTGCGGCTCGCGGCCTGCGGCAGGCGGTGCTCGCCGCGGCCTGCGCCTGCGCGCTGGCCTACGCCGCGGCCCTCGGCTATGCCGCCAGCCGGCCGTCTCAGCCCGCCGAGGACCAGGACCTGGCCGGCTGGCTGACCGCGCATCATCTGACCTACGGCCTGGCCTCCTACTGGCAGGCCAACAACACCACGCTGGACAGCTCGGGCCGGGTGCACGTGCTGCCGGTGTCGATACACCACCGCAAGGTGACGCCGCGGCTGTGGGAGTCCGACATCGGCTGGTTCGCCCCCCGCAGGCACTACGCCGACTTCCTGGTCACGGTGACCGGGCCGCCCAAGGACGTGGTCAAGAAGCTGGCGCGGCGGGCGCTGCAGAACTTCGGCCGCCCGGCCCGGGTGTACGTGTTCGGCCGGTACACCGTCCGGGTCTGGCACCAGAACCTGCTCCGCGAGCTCGGCCCGGCCACCGGGCCTGGCTGACCGCCAGCGCGTCAGCGCAGGTCGGCCAGCAGGTTCTTGCGGTAGGTCAGCACCGTGTCGGGGCCGACCCGGTAGACGTGCTGCGGCGGCCCGAACATCGCGCGCAGCGCGGCCACCGAGCCCAGCGGCGGCGTACCGGGCTTGCCCGGGCCGAGCACGATGAAGGTGGCCTGGTGCCGCTGCGGGCTGAACCAGGACGCCTGTGCCTCCCGCCTGGTGGCCCGCGGCGTTCCGCCGCTGACCTGGATCTGGCGCACCACGGCCTGGCCGCCGCTGCCGACGGTGATGCTGGCCGCCTGCCAGTACCCGCCGAGGCCGTAGCGCAGGTGATGGGCGACCAGGAACTGGGCGGCCTGCTGGTTCTCGGCCGGGACCCGCGGCAGCGTCACCGCGTTCACCAGCGCGGCCAGGTACCCGGCCAGCACCAGCGCGAGCACCGGCAGCACCCGGGCCCTGGTCGAGCCGGCCCGCGAGCATGCGCCCGGCCAGGGCGGCGCCGAACGGCAGCACCGCGGCCATCTCCCGGGCGCTGAAGGCGTTGGTCGACAGTGCGCTGAACAGGTAGGCGGCGAGCACGACCAGCACCGCGGCCGCGAGCATCGCCGCCACCAGGTCCGGCTCGGCCGCGCGGAAGAACGCCCGGACCGCCGCGGCGGTCCCCCAGGCCGCGAGGATGACGCCGGCCAGGTGCACGGCCACCAGCGCCGCCGATGCCCCCCGGTTCAGGCCGAGGAAGTCCGCGCCGAACACCACCAGGATGCTCTCGAAGGTGGCGGCGGCGTGCTGCGGCAGCTGCGCGCCGGTGATCAGCGCCTTCGGCACACCCTGGGTGGTGTAGCCGTGCGCCGCCTGGAGCAGCCTGGTGACCGCGGTGGCGACCGGGATCGCGGCGACCGCGGCGGCCGCCAGCGACAGCTCATACCAGGCCCGCGTCACCCGTTCCCTGGCCATCGCGATCCGCCGGTAGGCCTGGGCCGCGGCGACCAGCACGATCGGCGCGACGCCGGCGATCAGCACCAGCGCGTCGCCGACCAGCGCCCAGGCCAGCAGCGCCCCGGCCAGCGGCGGCGCCCACCAGCGGCGGCCCGCCCGGTCGAGCACCAGCCAGGTGACCAGCAGCGGCACCGAGGTACCGAGATGGCCGGGCGAGGCCAGCAGGATGAACACCCCGAGCCCGGGCTGCGGCGCCAGCATGATGCCCGCCGCGATCAGCATCCGGGCCGCCCCGGCCCAGCCGGCGGCCCGGCCCCTGGCCAGCAGCGCGGCCAGCAGCAGCGCCAGCGTGTAGGTCATCGCCGAAGCCACGTGCACCACGGTCGCGGTGCGCCCGAGCACCGCGGCGATCAGCGCGTACTGGGGCAGCTCGGTGGTGTAGAACGAGGTGTCCGACAGCTCCCAGCCGCGCAGCAGCGGGTTGCCGTGCAGCATGTCCCAGGCCTGCAGCAGGTTGCCTGCCGCGTCGGAGTTGACCGGCCCGGTCCAGGCCAGCCGCAGGTAGACGGCGAACAGCCCGGCGGCGGCCAGCGTGATGACGCCGGCCAGCGCCAGCCCGCGCAGGGCCCGCCGCTGCTGCCCGGCGGTGCGGTGCGCGGGCTGGAATCCGCCGATCCCGGCAGGCTCGGGCGGTACTGGGCTGGCCGTGGCCGGCCCGGGGGCAGCCGCCTCCGCGCCGCCCGCCGCGACCGCGTGCGGGGCGGTGTCCTCCGGCACGGAGTTCCGCTCGGGAGCCGCCATCAAGATCCATTCTGTCCCCGGCCGGAACCGGCCGGACCGCCGGCACCGCCGCCGCGTTCGCCCGGGGCACCCCCGGCTGTCACGCTACGATCGCGGATATCCGGCCGACAACGGGGCATCTTAGCCCGGAACGTCCGGCCCGGCGCCGCGGCTCCGGGCAGGCTGGCAGCCAGTTCGGAGCATGGTGATGACGCAGCGCGAGCCCGGCACCCGGACCCGCGGGCCGGAGCCGGGCGGCGGCCCGGGCGAGCGCGCCGGAATCCCGGAGACCGGCAGGCACGCGGAGGCCGCCGGGCGCGGCCGGGCAGCCGGCGCGCTGTCCTGGCTGCGCGGGGTGACCGACACCCCGCTGGCTCCCGGGCTGCTGGTGCTCGCGGGCGCGCTGGTCTTCGTGCTGGCCCGGCTGCACGATGCCGCGCAGGGGGACATCACCAGGTTCGTCCGGGCCGAGCGGCCGTTCGCCAACCCGGCCCGGGTGCCGCGCGGGCTGTTCGTCTACGCCAGGAACGGCTACGACGGCCAGTTCTACTACCGGCTGGCCCTGAACCCGCTCAACCTGCACCACACCGCGTACGGGATCACCATCGACACCCCGTTCCGGTTCCAGCGGATCGGCTACCCGGTGCTGGCCTGGCTGGCCTCGGGCGGCCAGCATGCGCTGGTTCCGGTCGCGATGGTCGCCGTGAACGTGGCCGCGATGACCGCGATCGGCGTGCTCGGCGGGGTATTCGCCCGGGCGGCCGGGCGGCACGCGCTCTGGGGGGCGCTGCTGGCCAGCTACGCCGGGCTGGTCAGCGCGCTCGGCCGTGATCTCACCGAGCCGGCTGGCGCGGCCTTCATGCTCGGCGGGCTGCTGGCGCTGCGCCGCCGCCATCCGGTGCTGGCCGGCCTGCTGCTGACCTGTGCCGTGCTGACCCGGGAGACCGCACTGGTCGTGGCGTGCGCGATCGGCCTGGCCCGGCTGGTCCAGATCGCGTCCCGCCGGGCCCGGCCCGGCTGGCCCGAGTTCGCCTGGCTGACACCGCTGATCGCGTTCGGTGCCTGGCAGCTGGAGCTGCGCCGGGCCACCGGCGGCTTCACCTTGCTGGCCAGCCTGAGCAGCAACGGCAAGGGCGGCCTGCCGGGCAGCGCCTTCTGGCACGCGCTGCAGGTCAACGCCGGCCTGCTGTCGAGCAGCCAGGGCACCCAGGCCGACGTCTGGTTCCTTGAGGTGGCGACGCTGCTGCTGTTCGCGGGGGCGGCGCTGACCGCGCTGCGCGCGACGACCGTCCCGGCGCACGAGCGGATGGCGTTCGCGGCGTTCGTGGTCGAGCTGGCCTTCTTGTCGCATTTTGTCTGGGGCGGCTTCGCCGATCTGCGTTCGGTGAACGAGGTCTACCTGCTCGCGGTGCTGATCTTGCTGGCCGCGCCGCGGCGGCGGCTGGGCGCGCTGTCGGCCTGCTCGGCGCTGACGCTGCTCGCGGCCGCGTCGTATCAGGTCGCGTTCATGTAGCGGCGCGGGTCAGGCCCGGGTCAGGGCCGGCCGGGAGCCTGGTCAGGACCGCCCGGAATACAGCGCGTCGATCACGTCGGCGTACTTGGCGTGCACGATCCGGCGGCGCAGCTTGAGCGTCGGGGTCAGTTCCTCGCTTTCCGCCGTCCATTCCACCCCGAGCAGCCGCCAGGCCTTGACCTGCCAGGCCCGGGCCAGCCGCGCGTTGGCGGCGGCCACCCCGGCCGCCACCTCGGCCAGCACCTGCGGGTCGGCCGCCAGCTCGGCCAGCGACCCGGCCTGGATGCCGCGGGCCCGCGCCCACGCCGGGGCCACGTCGCCGTCCAGCGTGAGCAGCGCCACGATGTAGGGCCGCCGGTCCCCGAAGGCCAGCGCCTGGCCGATCAGCGGCCGGGACACCAGCAGGTTCTCCACCCCCGCCGGGGACACGTTCTCGCCGCCGGCGGTGATGATCAGTTCCTTCTTGCGGTCGACCACCCGGACGAAGCCGTCGCCGTCCGCCGACCCGATGTCGCCGGTGTGCAGCCAGCCGTCGGCGTCGATCAGCGCCGCGGACTGCTCGGGCAGGTTCAGGTAGCCGGGGGTGTTCAGCGGCCCGCGGGTGAGGATCTCGCCGTCCCCGGCGATCGCCACCTCCACGCCGGTGACCGGGCGGCCGACGGTGCCCAGCCGGAACGCGTCCAGGGTGTTGGTGGTAAATGCGCCCGCGGTCTCGGTCATGCCGTACACGTCCAGGATCCGCATGCCGAGCCCGGCGAAGAACTCGGCGACCTCAGGCGGCAGCGGCGCGGCCGCGCTGACGAAGATCTCGGCGTCGCCGAGGCCGAGCAGCGAGCGGATCGGGCGCAGCACCTGCTCGTCGGCGGCGGCGAACTCCCGGGCCAGGTCGCCGGGGGTGGCCTGACCGTACTGACAGCTGCGCACGTACCGCAGGCCGGTGGCCATCGCGGCCGTGACGGCGGCGCGCCTGGCCTCGTCCTGCTCGGCTGTGAGCAGCGCCTGCAGGCCGGCCTGGATCTTCTCCCACACCCGGGGCACGCCGAAGAACGCGGTGGGGCGCACCTCGGTCACGGTGGGGATCAGGTCGGTGACCGCGTCGTGGCAGAAGTAGGTGTGCCCGGCGTTGCTGATCGCCAGGTACAAGGTGAACATCCGCTCGGCGATGTGCGCCAGCGGCAGGTAGGACACCCACCGCACGTGCGGCCGCGCGTTGCCGGAGGCGATGGCGGTGACGACCTCGTACAGCACGCTGGCCTGGGTGACGACGACGCCCTTGGGCCGCCCGGTGGTGCCCGAGGTGTACAGCAAGGTGGCCGGGTCGCCCGGCCCGGCCGCGGCCGTGCGGCGGCTCACCTCCGCGTCCCGGGCGGCCAGCTCGCCGGCCCCGAGCGCGGCGAAATCGGCCCAGCTCAGGAACTGCCCGCCGGGCGGCAGTGCGGCGGCGTCCCTGACGATGACCGTGGTCAAGCCGGGCAGCCCGGCCAGCAGCGGCTGCCAGCGGGCCAGCTCCGCGGCCCCGTCGAGCACGGCGATGCGGGCGTCGCAGTCCGCGGCCATGTAGCCGACCTGGTCGGGCGCGAGGGTGCCGTAGAAGGTCACCGGAACCCCGCCCGCATGCAGCGCGCCGAGGTCGGCGAGCACATGCTCGACCCGGTTAGGCAGCATGAGCACGACCTTCTCCCCCGGCTGCAGGCCGAGCGCGGCGAAGCCGGCTGCCAGTTCCCTGGCCTGCTGCCGGGTCTGCGCCCAGGTGATGGTCTGCCAGGGCCCCGCCTGCGGCCCGGCGCCGTCCCGGTCGGAGTAGGCGGGCAGCTCGCCGAACCGGTCCGCGGCGTGCGCCAGCTCGCCGCAGACGGTCCGCCCCGCGGCCTGCGCGCTCATCTCCGCGCGCCGCTGCAGCACCTGCTCGGTCACCGGGCACCTCCTCGCCGGCCGCGTCCGGCCGCGCCGCCTGGAGTGCATGTCACCACGCGGGCCGCCCGCCCGCAAGCGGGCCTGGCCGGCGCCGCATCAAGCGGTCGCTGCATAGAGTGCAGGGCATGACGAGCGTGACCGGAGTCCGGCTCACCCAGTACGCCCACGGCGGCGGCTGCGCCTGCAAGATCCCGCCGGGTGAGCTGGAGGAAGCCGTGGCCCGGCTGATGCCGGACGCCAGCGGCGGGGACCTGCTCATCGGCATCGAGCACGGCGACGACGCCGCGGTGGTGCGCATCTCTGGCGACCGGGCGGTGGTGGCCACCGCCGACTTCTTCACCCCGGTGGTCGACGATGCCGTCACCTTCGGCCGGATCGCCGCGGCCAACGCGCTGTCGGACGTGTACGCGGTCGGCGGCGAGCCGCTGGTCGCGCTGAACCTGCTCGGCTGGCCGCGGGACCGGCTGCCGTCCGAGCTGGCCGTCGAGGTGCTGCGCGGCGGGCTGGAGATCGCCCGGCAGGCCGGCTGCCACGTGGCCGGGGGGCACAGCATCGACGACCCGGAGCCGAAGTACGGCATGGCGGTCACCGGGCTGGCCGATCCGGCCCGGCTGCTGCGGATCGACGCCGGCCGGCCTGGGCTGCCGTTGTCGCTGACCAAGCCGCTCGGCACCGGGGTGCTCAATGCCCGCCACAAGGCCACCGGCGAGGTGTCCGAGCAGGCGGTGGCGGTGATGACCGCGCTGAACGCGCAGGCGAGCCTGGCAGGCCCTGGCGGCCGGGGCCCGGTGCGCCACCGACGTGACCGGGTTCGGGCTGCTCGGGCACCTGTACAAGCTGGCCAGGGCCAGCGGGGTCAGCGCGGTGGTGGAGCTGGCCGCGGTGCCGCTGATCGAGGGGACCCGGCAGGCGCTGGCCGGCGGCTTCGTGCCCGGCGGCAGCAGGCGCAACCTGGACTGGGTCGCCCCGCACGCCGATACCGGCTCGCTGACCGAGGACGACTTGCTGCTGCTGGCGGACGCGCAGACCTCCGGCGGCCTGCTGGTCGCCGGGGAGGTACCCGGCGCGCCGGTGATCGGCGAGCTGATCCCGCGCCAGGACGCGGTCGTGCTCCTGCGCTGATTCCCGGCGCCGGAGACGGGCCGGGGCAGCCGGCCGATTCTGTTAGCATCGGGCCTAATCGGCGCTGATGCGCCAGCCGGCCGTGGCCCGGCTCAGCCGGGCGTTGCCGTTCGCCGCTGCCCGTTGCCGCGGGCGCCTGCCGGGTGCAGCACACAGGCCCAGCAAGCCTCCGTCCGACCTGCCAGGGTGAGTTGCGAGGGGTGCCACGTGACCGTGACAGCCGAGGCCAGCACGGGGCTGGGGTCGGCCGGAGGACACCGCCCGTGGCGCCGCTTCCTGGGCTGGCTGTGGCTGCTGCCCTCGGCCGCCGTGTTCGCGGCCGCGGTCCTCGCGTTCACCGCGGACACCAGCGCGCACTCGTTCATCCTGAACTGGTTCGATCTGCGGGTATACGACGACGGCGGGCTAATCTTCCGCCGCGATCCCGCCATCTTGTACAGCTGGCAGCTGATCCCCGGCATCAAGTTCACCTACACCCCGTTCGCCGCGATGCTGTTCGGCGGCACCTCCATGCTGAGCTGGCGGGTGCTGTCGGTCTGGGCGACGATCATCAGCGTCGCGGCCCTGCCGGTGACGACCTGGCTCACCTTCGGCGCGCTCGGCTGGCGCGGCCCGCGCCGGGCCTGCGGGGCGCTGGTGCTGGCCGCGGTCGGCTTGTGGAGCGAGCCGGCCCAGGACACGTTGCACCTGGGCCAGATCGAGCTGGTGCTGATGCTGATCGTGGTCGCGGACTTGTGCCAGCCCGACCGCAGCTGGGCCAAGGGCGCCGGCATCGGGTTCGCCGCGGGCATCAAGCTCATTCCGCTGATCTTCATCCCCTACCTGCTGCTCGCGGGCAAGTACCGGCAGGCCGCGGTGGCCACCGGGGTATTCGGCGCCACGGTCTGGACCGGGTTCGCGGTGGCCGGCCGTGAGTCGCACTTCTACTGGCTGACCGGCTATTTCCTGCATCCGCGCAACACCGGGTCGGCCCGCGCCCAGGTCAACCAGTCGCTGCTCGGCCTGCTCAGCCGGCAGACCGACCATCCGGGCACGACCCCGCCCGGGTGGCTGGGCCTGGCCATCGTGGCCGGGGTGGCCGGCGTGCTCGCCGCGGCCCTGCTGCACAGGTCCGGTCACCCGGTGGCCGGCTGGGCCACCTGCGCGCTGACCGGGCTGCTGGTCTCGCCGATCAGCTGGGTGCACCACTATGTCTGGATCGTGCCGATCCTGGCGGTCATCGCCGACTGGGCCGTGCGCTCGCGCGGCCTGGCCCGCTGGCTGGGCTGGCTGTTCGCCGCCGGGGTGGCGGCGGTGTTCGGCGCCTGGCCGGATCAGTGGTCGGGACCGTGGGCCTACGTGCCGTTCGGGCTGGTCGGCTTCTTCGCCGGCGCCCAGCACCAGTACAGCCTGGACATCGACCGGCTCGCGCAGGCCCGGGCCACGGTGCCGCCGAGCCCGCCCGGCGCTTACCGGCAGCTGATCAGTAACTTTCTCGGCCACTTGTCGCTGACCCGGACGCAGACGCTGGGCCAGCAGGTCGGCCTGAACCTGTTCGTGCTGGCCGGCCTGGTGCTGTTCGCGATGCTGATCGTGGCGGCCGGGCGGTCCTGGCGCCAGCACCGGCGCCAGCGGGCGCTGGCCGCGGAGGCCGCGGGCGTGTCCCTCGCCGTCACCCCGGAAGCCGCGCTGGCCGGGCCCGCGGCCAGCACGGAACCCGAAGCCGCCGCTGAGCCGGAAACCGGCGCCGAGCCGGACAGCAGCGCTCCGCCGGATGCCGCCGGACCCGAGGCCGCGACTGAGCCCGCGGCCGGTGCGGAGCCCGAAGCCAGCGCTGAGCCTGAGGCCAGCGCGGAACCGGAAACCGACGCTGAGGCCGCGGTCGATGCGGAACCGGAAGCCGACGCTGAGCCCGCGGCCGGCGCGGAACCGGAAGTCAGCGCCGAGCCCGAAACCAGCGCCGAGCCCGAAACCAGCGCCGAGCCCGAAACCAGCGCCGAGCCCGAATCCGGCGCGGAGCCCGAATCCGGCGCGGAGCCCGAATCCGGCGCGGAACCGGAAGCCGGAGCTGAGCCCGAAACCAGCCCCGGACCGGAAGGCAGCACCGAGCCCGAGGCCGGAGCGCCTGCCGAGACCGGAGCCGGGCCGGAGCCGGAGCCGGGCCGGCGGAGGGGAGGACGGAGACGAGCGGGACGGGCAGGCGGGCTAGAACACGCTGCCGCCCGGGCACGCGCGGGCCGACGGAGTGCCGTCGGACGTCCACGACCAGGAGTGCCTGCACCAGTTCAGGATCGGCAGCCCGGCCAGCAAGTTCCGGTGGTAGACCAGCACCTGCCAGTGGCCCACCCGGTAGATGTGCTTCGCCCGGCCAAACTCGGCCCGCAGGTAGCGGGACTTCAGGCACACGTTCCAGCAGCTCGGTCCCGGTGCCAGCAACAGGAACCTGGCGTCGTGCCGGGCCGGGTCGTACCAGCGCACGTCCGACTCCGACGGCGTGGTGACCAGCCGGTGCTGGTACTGCCGCACCGGCCTGATCTTGACCTCGCCGCCGGTGTCGGCGGTGATGCTGTTGGCGTTCCAGTAGCCGGCCACGCCGTAGTGCAGATGGTGGCGCTGCAGCCAGTGCGCGACGGCCAGGTTGGCGCTCATCCGGCGCGGCTGGCCGGCCTGGCTCACGTTGCTGGCGAAGATCAGCAGCACGCATACGCCCAGCACGGCCAGCACCGGAGCCAGCCTTGCGGCCAGCATCGGGCAGGCCAGCCGCCGCCCGGCCAGCACCGCGCCGAGCGGCAGCAGCCCGATGATCTCGTTCGAGTCGGCCTTGGTGGACAGCACGTAGGCGATCACGAGCAGCACGATGGCGGCGGCCAGCCCCTGCTCGACCAGGTCCTCCTCGCGGTACCAGTGCCGCAGCACCTGGGCCAGCGCGATCACGGCCAGGATGAGGCCGATCAGGTGCACGGTGGCGATGAACGCCTTCATGCCCACCGGCAGGTTGAGGAAGTCGGCGCCGAACAGGCGCAGTATCAGGTAGATCTTGTTCCAGAATTCGCCGGTCATCACGTGCAGGCTGGCGAACCTGGCGATCGGGGTCTTGACCAGGAAGCCGCCCGCGGCGAATACCGCCTTGAGCACCTCGTTGGCCACGGCCACCGCGATGATCATGGCCGCGGCCAGCAGCAGCTCGTACCAGTGACCGGCCAGCGGCCCGCGCCTGCGGTACATCCGCACCGCGCAGATCACCACCAGCGGCAGGACCACCTCGTACAGCACGAGCGGATCGGCGATCAGGACCCAGGCGGTAAGCGCCGCGACCACCGCCGGGACCCAGCGTCGCGTCCGGCCGCGGTCGAGTACCAGCCAGATCAGCAGTACCGGGGCCTGAGTGCCGGTGTGGTCCGGGCCGGCCAGCAGCACCTTGGTGCCGAACAGCAGCGACGGCGCGAGCAGGATCCCGGCCGCCAGCAGCATCCGGGTCAGCGCCTCCCGCCCGCTGGCCCGGCCCCGGGCCAGCGCCATCGCCAGCACCACGATCAGCGTGTACGAGAGCGCCGCCGCCACGTGCACGGTATCGGGGCCGAGGCCGCGGACCATTTCCACCAGGGCGTACTGCGGCAGCTCGGTGGTCCAGAAGGACACGTCCGACAGCGTCCAGCCGCGCAGCAGCGGGTTGCCGTGCCACATCTGCCACGCCTGCAGTGCCTGGCCCGCGCTGGACGACAGGGCCGGCTCGGAGCGCGCCTGCACGTAGTAGGCCGCGAACAGTACGACCCCGGCCACGACCAGTCCGATGGCCGGCAGCGCCGACCGTCCCCGGCGGATCAGCGCGGCCCGCGTGACCGCGCCGCCGGGGGCGTCCCGCTCGCCCGCGTCCGCCGCGCTCGGCTCAGCCGCCGTGACCATGACGTCTCAGCCGCCCGTCACCGCGCGGACGGCCCCCCGTGCAGCCCGGGAGGGCCACGTCACCGTAAGAAAAAGTCACAGCTGACCTATTCTTTCTGATATCGCATTACTGCCTCGACCAGTGAATGCGAAAACACCTCATTGTGACGGCCCGGGCATCAGGGAAATTACCAAACTTTGCCAACTTGATGCCGTCGCCTTACCGGGAGCGGGGACCCGCCCGGCCGATCCCGGCCGGACCGGCCGTCAGCCGCCTATGCTGCGAACCGAGCCGGCATGTACGACCCCCGGGCGGGGTATCTCAGCTTCGCGGACGTCCCGGCGCCGCGCCGTGGTCCACGGGGCCGCGCCGGTATGCCGGTTCACCAGGCCGCACGCATTAGGCAGCCGCCAGGCGGCATTGGATCATGCGGGGGCAATCAATGGTTTATAGTAGGTAAAAAGAGGTACAAACCTCTGCTCGAGCTGGGTATATTTCCCCCGGAGTTCAGCCTGTCAGCATCCGTGCAGGCCGGCTTCGCCAGCCTGCAGGCCCGGGGCTGCCGCTCTGCACCACCGCGGCTCCGCCCGCTCCGGGCAACACCCGCACAACCAGCACCACGCAACACCGCACAGCACAACACCGCGGGCTCAGGCCCGTACCGCAGGTGAGGGTGGCCCGTCCGCCCGGCTGTTCCCCCGTCAGCCGAGCGCGCGGGCCTGCTAGTTCCGACCGACGGAGGACGCAGCGTGACCGGATCGCCAGGCGCGGACGGCTTCGACCTTGACGTGGTCGTCATCGGCGGGTGCGGCCACGTCGGCCTGCCGCTGGCCATCGCGTTCGCCGACCGCGGCGCCCGGGTCGGCATCTACGACATCAGCGAGCCCGCGGTCGCGTCCGTCAACGCGGGGCAGCTGCCGTTCGCCGAGCCCGGCGCCGGGCCGATGCTGGCCCGCGCGGTCGAGGCCGGCCGGCTGCGGGCGAGCACGGATGCCGCGGTGGTGAGCCGGGCCGAGCACGTGATCGTGGTGATCGGCACCCCGGTGGACGCGCACCTCAACCCCGACCGGGTGGCCGTGCCGAACGCGCTGACCGCCTGCGCGGACTACTGGCGGGCCGGCCAGATCCTGATCCTGCGCAGCACCGTCTACCCGGGGGTGACCGCCCTGGTCGAGAAGATGGTGGCCGGGCTCGGGGTGGAGATGGACGTCGCGTTCTGCCCGGAGCGGATCGCCGAGGGCAAGGCGATGACCGAGCTGTTCGAGCTGCCGCAGATCGTCTCGGCCCGCACGCCGCGCGGGGCGGAGCGGGCCAGCGCGCTGTTCCGCCGCCTGACCAGCAAGCTGGTGCTGATGTCGCCGGAGGAAGCTGAGCTGGCCAAGCTGTTCACCAACGTGTGGCGGTACATCAAGTTCGCGACGGCCAACCAGCTGTACATGATGGCCAATGACCAGGGCCTGGACTTCGAGAAGATCCGCCGGGGGCTGAGCGAGGACTACCCGCGGGCGGCCGACATGCCGGCGGCCGGGTTCGCCGCCGGGCCGTGCCTGTTCAAGGACACGATGCAGCTCGCGGCCTACAACCAGAACAACTTCCCGCTCGGGCACGCGGCGATGGCCGTCAACGAGGGCATGCCGCTGTACCTGGTACACCGGCTGGAGCAGCGCTTCGACCTGGGCAAGATGACCGTCGGCATTCTCGGCATGGCCTTCAAGGGCGGGTCCGACGACATCCGCTCCAGCCTGTCGTACAAGCTCAAGCGGCTGCTGGCATTCAAGGCCGCCGAGGTGCTGTGCACCGATCCGTATGTGACCGCCGACGAGAACCTGCTGCCGCTGGAGGAGGTGCTGGCCCGCTCCGACCTGCTGGTCATCGCGGCCCCGCATCCGGGGTACCAGCAGCTGAGCACCGACAAGCCGGTGGCCGACATCTGGAACTCGCTCGGCGCGGGCGTGCGGCTATGACCGACCTGCGCGTCTCGGTCGTCGTCCCGGCTTACGCCGAAGACGAGCACATCGTCCCTGTGCTGGACCGGCTGTTCGAGTCGGTGCACCTGGCCTGCGAGGTGCTGGTGGTGGTGGACGACCAGGACGACTCCACCGTGCCGGTGGTGGAGGAGTACGCGGCGAAGGAGCCGCGGATCCGGTGCATCGTGAACACCTACGGGCGCGGGCAGGCCAACGCGATCAGGTTCGGCATCGACGCCGCGGCTGCGCCGGTGGCGGTGGTCACCATGGCCGACGGCTGTGACGACCCGGCCCAGATCGACGACCTGGTCCGGCTGGTCGAGCGGGGTGTCGCGGTAGCCGCCGCATCCCGGTACATGCCCGGCGGCGCGCAGGTCGGCGGGCCGCGGCTGAAGGGCATGATGTCCGGTGCGGCGGGGCGGTCGCTGCAGTTGCTCGCCCACGTCGGCACCCGGGACGCCACCAACTCGTTCAAGGCCTATTCCACCGAGTTCGTGCGCGAGGTCGGGATAGACTCGCGGGCCGGGTTCGAGATCGGCATCGAGCTGACCGCCAAGGCCAAGCGGCTCGGGCGGCCGGTGGCCGAGGTCCCGACCATCTGGCTGGACCGGCAGGCCGGGATGTCCAACTTCAGGATCGCGCAGTGGATCCCGAGCTACTTGCGCTGGTACCGGTTCGCATTCGGGCCGCGGCTGGAACCCGGGCAGATCCGCGCCAGGGCGGCCGAGCTGGCCGCCGAGCACGAGAAAGGGCAGTAATGCAGAAGGTCGTCGTCAGCGGCTCGGCCGGCTTCATCGGCGGTTACCTGGTCGAGGAGCTGCTCCGCCGCGGGTACGCCGTCACCGGGGTGGACAACTTCTCCAAGTACGGCCGGGTGCGCAAGTCCTATGACGACCACCCGCATTACGAGCTGGTCGAGGGCGACGCGCAGGACACCGGGCTGATGACCCGGCTGCTGGCCGACAGCGATCACTTCGTGGCCGGCGCCGCGATGATCGGCGGCATCTCCTACTTCCATACTTACGCCTACGACCTGCTCGCCACCAACGAGCGGATCATCGCCGCCTCCTGCGACGCGGCCATCGCCGCGCACCGGGAGGGCCGGCTGCGCAAGGTGACCTACCTGTCGTCCTCGATGGTGTTCGAGAGCGCGTCGGAGTGGCCGTCCTACGAGGGCCAGCAGCGGGAGATCCCGCCGCCGCTGTCGTCCTACGGCTTCCAGAAGCTGGCCGTGGAGTACTTCGCCCGGGCCGCCTTCGACCAGTACAAGCTGCCGTACACGATCATCCGGCCGTTCAACTGCGTCGGCACCGGCGAGAGCCGGGCGCTCGGCGACGAGGAGATTCTGTCCGGCAACGTCCGGCTGGCGATGAGCCACGTCGTGCCCGACCTGGTGCAGAAGGTGCTCAAGGGTCAGGATCCGCTGCACGTGCTCGGCTCCGGTGAGCAGGTCCGGCACTACACCTACGGCGCGGACCTGGCCACGGGCATCGTGACGGCAATGGAGCACCCGGATGCCGGGAACGAGGACTTCAACCTGTCGACCGCCCAGAGCACCACGGTGCTGGAGCTGGCCGGGCTGATCTGGCGCAAGGTCAAGGGCCCGGACGTGCCGCTGCGGCTGGTGCACGACGACCCGTTCGAGTACGACGTGCAGCGCCGGGTACCCGCGACCGAGAAGGCCAAGCGGGTGCTCGGCTTCGAGGCGACCACGACGCTGGACGAGATGCTGGACGAGGTGATCCCGTGGATCTCCGCGGCGATCGAAGGCCGGCACGATCTGACGGTGACCAGCAGGCCGGGGCGCACCGCCCGGCGCCAGGTGCTGCGGGTGACGCTGCCCGGCCCGGACGGGCCCGGCCCGGCCGGGCGCGGCGCCGCCCAGCCACGAGCGGACCTGCTCGCGTCCGAGGAGCCGCTCGGCATCCGGGTCGGCGGCCAGGCCCTGACGCTGACCATGCGCACGCCCGGCGACGACATCGACCTGACCGCGGGCTTCCTGGTCAGCGAGGGGATGGCGCGCCAGGCCGAGGACATCGCCTCGATCAGGATCTGCTCCGGGCAGCGCTGCGGCCACGGCGACCACGAGGGGATGGGCAACATTGCCGACGTGGAGCTCGGCCCCGGCGCCGGGGCGCCGGCCCGGCAGCGCAGCTTCCTGACCACCAGCGCGTGCGGGGTCTGCGGCAAGGCCAGCATCGAGGACCTGGCGGTGCGCTCGCCGTACCCGCTGGGCGCCGATCAGGTGCAGGTCAGCGCGCAGGTGCTGGCCGGTCTCCCGGACGCGCTCCGCGAGGCGCAGCGGGTGTTCGACTCCACCGGCGGGCTGCACGCGGCCGGCCTGTTCGACGCGGCCGGCCAGCTGCTCGCCGTCCGCGAGGACGTCGGCCGCCACAACGCGGTCGACAAGGTGGTCGGCTGGGCGCTGCGCACCGGGCGGCTGCCGCTGTCCGGCCGGATCTTGCTGGTCAGCGGCCGGGCCTCGTTCGAGCTGGTGCAAAAGGCGGTGCTGGCCGGGATCCCGGTGCTGGCGGCGGTGTCGGCGCCGTCGTCACTGGCGGCCGGGCTGGCCGCGGAATCCGGCCTGACCCTGATCGGATTCCTGCGCGGCCGCTCGATGAACGTCTACACCGGCCCCGACCGGGTTCAGTGCTAGCCCGGGGGGGCGACCCCCTGGAATCCCCGCAGCGCAGGCCCGGGCCCGGCGGGCCCTCGGCGGCCGGCTAGGCCAGGCTCGGGTCGAGCAGGCCGCGGCGGCGGCGCAAGCTCATGTCCGCCTTGGTGAACAGGGTGTCGACCACGATGCCGATGACCAGGATCACGATGATGATCGAGGTCGCGCCGGCGAAGTCGAGGTTCTGCTGGTCGACGCTGAGCTGCTGGCCGATGGAGAACTGGCCGATGATCTGCACGACCAGCTCGCCCGCCATCAGGCTGCGCCAGGCGAACGCCCAGCCCTGCTTCATCCCGGCCACGAACGACGGCAGCGACGCGGGCAGGATCAGGTACCGGTACAGCGTGATCCCGCGCAGCCCCATCGTCCGGCCGGCCCGCAGCAGCAGCGGTGGCGTGTAGTCCACCCCGGTGATCAGCCCGTTGGCGATCGACGGCGCGGCCCCGAGGATGACCACGAACAAGATCGCGGCCTCGGTCTCGCCGAACAGGATGATCGCGAACGGCACCCACGCGATCGACGGCATGGTCTGCAGCCCGGTGATGATCGACCCGAACGCCGCCCGCAGCGGTGCGATCCGGGCTACCAGCAGGCCGACGGCCACGCCGAGGACCAGCGAGGCCGCGTAGCCGACCACGGCCGTGCGCATCGTCGCCGCGATGATCGACCACAGCTGCGCGTGCAGCATCGAGTGCCACAGCGTACTGAACACGGTGGCCGGCGAGGCCAGCAGCTGCGGCGGCTTCCAGCCGCTCAGGTAGACCAGCTGCCAGATCGCGAGGACCAGCGCGATCGCCAGCAGCTTGGGCCACAGCGCGGCCCACGCCCGGGCCGCCAGCTGGCCGGCCTGGCTGCCGCCGGGCGCGACCGGCTCCAGCTCGAGCTGGTCCAGCCCGTGCAGCGCCCGGTCGGCAGTCTCGTTGGCGGCCTGGTCAGCGGCCATGACGGCTCATCTCCTCCCGCAGCCGGTCGGTGATCTGGCCGGCCAGCTCGGCCGTCTGCGGCGAGTCGATCGCCCGGGACCAGTCCCCGGGCACCTGGTACTCCTCGAGCACCCGCCCCGGCCGGCTGGACAGCAGGATCACCCGGTCGCCGAGCCGCACCGCCTCACGGACGTTGTGGGTGACGAACAGTACCGTGAGCGTCTGCTCGGCGCAGATCCGGTCCAGCTCGTCGTGCAGCAGGTCGCGGGTCATCGCGTCCAGCGCCCCGAACGGCTCGTCCATCAGCAGCACGTCGGCGTCCTGGGCCATGGCCCGGGCCAGCGCGGCCCGCTGGCGCATGCCGCCGGACAGCTCGTGCGGCCGCTTGTTCCCGAAGCCCTCCAGCCGGACCGTGGCCAGCAGCTGCTCGGTCCGCTGCTCGCGCGCGCCCTTGCCCAGGCCGCGGGCCCGCAGCGCTAGCTCGACGTTGCGGGCCACGGTCAGCCAGGGGAACAGCCCGGGCTCCTGGAACATCATCGCCACCCGGTTGCCGGCCGCGGACACCGTGCCGCTGGTCGGCTTGTCCAGCCCGGCGACCAGCGACAGCAGCGTGCTCTTGCCGCACCCGGAGGCGCCGATCAGGCACACGAACTCGCCGTGGGCGACGTTCAGCGAGACCCCGTCCAGGGCCAGCACGGACCGCTGCCCGGTCCCGTAGCGCTTGGTGACATCAGTCAGGCTCACGGCCACTGACCGCTCGCTGTTGCCTCGTCCGGACAGGGCAAGCGCCCCCGCAGACTGCGGGGGCGCGGCCTTACGCGCGAAGACGCTCATGAACTCACCTGCGGTTCTCCCTGGGCCTTGAGCAGCGTGTTGAGCGGAGTCAGGTCGTAGATGCCGGACAGGTTCTTGACCGGCTTCAGCAGGCCGACGCTGACAGCGTGCTGCGCGTCGGTGAGCAGCGAGGACGCGATCGGGTCATCGGTGAACGTGATCTGGGCGAACGCGCCGGCCAGCACCGAGGACTTCAGCGTCTTGCTGGTCAGGGTGGACAGCTCGGCGTTGGCGGCCGCCTCGGCCTGCGACTTGTTCTTGTTGATGAAGTCGTTGGCCTGGATCTGGCCCTTGAGCAGGCCGTTGACCGCGGTCGGGCTGGCCTTGAGGAACTTCTGCGTCACCACCAGGTTCGTGGTCACGAACTGGCCCTTGGGCCACAGGCTGGCCTCGTTGACCAGCTCGTGCCCGCCCGCCTGCACCATCTCGATGTCGTAGGGGGCCGGCTCCCAGCCGCCCGCGATCGAATGCGACTCGAAGGCCAGCACCGCGTCGGAGTTCGGCGTGATGGGGGTGATCGGGACGTCGCCGCCGCCGGTCTGGGTGGAGGTCAGGCCGTGCCCCTTCAGCCAGTAGCGCAGCGCCACGTCCTGGGTGTTGCCCAGCGACGGGGTGGCGAGCTTCTGGCCCTTGAGCTGCGCCGGGCTGGTGATGCCCTTCTTGACCACCAGCGCGGCGCCGCCGGAGGCGGCACCAGAGATGACCTTGATCAGCGAGCCGTTCGAGGTCTGCCAGGCCTTGATGGCCGGGTTCGGGCCGACGTAGGCGGCGTCGAGCTGGCCGGCCAGCAGCGCGGTGGCCTCCTCGGTACCGGTGCTGAACGGCACCAGCTTGAGGGTGACGTTCTTGCCGAGATCCTTGCTGAAGAAGCCTTCCTTGATCCCCACCAGCGCGCTGGCGTGGGTGATGTTCTCCAGGAAGCCCAGCCGCAGGGTGACCGGGCTGGAGGACGAGCCGCCGGAGCTGCCGGACCCGCCGGAGCCGCCCGACCCCGACGACCCGCAGGCCGCCGCCAGAAGAGTGAGTGCAGCGGCTCCCGCCGCGACCATCGCTCGCCGCATATTTATCATTCCCGATCTGCTTCATAGGTAGAAAACGACGCCCTAGTTATACCACAGAGAAGGTAGGGAGTAACCGAACGGGAAACCCGACGCCGGGTGACAAAACTCACGCGGCGGGCCGGTCAACCAAAACCCGCGTCCAGCCGTCGCCAGGCCCAGCCGCCGCCGGCCGTCGCCAGCCGGAGTCAGCTGCCGTTGTCGCTGGAGTCCTGCGGGTCGAAGCCGATGACCGCCGGGTAATTCTGCAGGCACAGCTGCAGCTGGGCGATATTGGCGTTGCTGGCCTTGGTGGTGTCGTACTGGACCGAGGCGGCCACGTCGATTGCGGGCAGGTGGCGGCGCAGCGGGACCGCGGTCACGTTCGGGATGTGCGAGCACGCGGCCCGGATGCGCAGCACGGCCGCCGCCGGGGTACCCGGCTTGAAGCTGATGTTCACCCAGGTCTTGGACAGCGCGGCGTCCATTTTGGCGCAGCCGGTCAGCGTCAGCGCGGCGATCCCGGCCGCCGCCAGCGCGCGGGCCACCGGACGGGGCGGGACGATCCGGGCGGGCGGGCGCGGCATGGCCCCAGCTTACGTGCGGACCGCCACCCCGGCATGCCAGGCTGGCGTGGCCAGGCTAGAGCCAGGAGGCAGCCATGCCAGGGCCCACCGGGGATTCCCCGCCGATCGAGGACTACGGCCTGATCGGGGACATGCAAACGGCCGCGCTGGTCAGCCGGGGCGGCTCGGTCGACTGGCTGTGCCTGCCGCGGTTCGACTCCGACGCGTGCTTCGCCGCGCTGCTCGGCGACGCCGGGCACGGGCAGTGGCGGATCTGCCCGACCGCCGCCGAGGGCCCGCCGTCTCGGCGCGGCACGGTCAGCCGCGAGTACGAAGGCGACTCGCTGATCCTGGTCACCACCTGGGACACCGGCAGCGGCGTGGTGACCGTGACCGACTTCATGCCGCCGCGCGGCGGCGAGCTGCCGGTGCTGGTGAGGATCGTGGAGGGCGTGCACGGCGCGGTCGAGATGGAGTGCGCGCTGCGGCTGCGGTTCGGCTACGGCCAGATCGTGCCCTGGGCCCGGCGGGTCGACGGCCAGATCAGCGCGGTAGCCGGGCCGGACTCGGTCTGGCTGCAGACGCCGGTCAAGATCGTCGGCCGCAACCTGGCGCACGAGGCCGGCTTCACCGTGCGCGCGGGCGACCGGGTGACGTTCGCCCTGGCCTGGCAGCCCTCGCACCTGCCGCCGCCGCCGCAGGCCGACCCGGCCGGGCTGCTGGAGCTGACCCGGCAGTACTGGGCGGACTGGGTGGCGCAGTGCAGCTACCACGGCGGGCACCGGGACGCGGTGGTGCGCTCGCTGATCACGCTCAAGGCGCTGACCTACGCGCCGACCGGCGGGATCGTCGCGGCGCCGACCACCTCGCTGCCCGAGGACCTCGGCGGCGTGCGCAACTGGGACTACCGCTACTGCTGGCTGCGCGACGCCACGATCACGCTGGAGGCGCTGCTGCGCACCGGCTACATCGCCGAGGCCGCCGCCTGGCGCGACTGGCTGGCCCGCACCATTGCCGGCCGGGCCGACGATGTGCAGATCATGTACGGGGTGGCGGGCGAGCGGCGGCTGGCCGAGTGGGAGGCGGCCTGGCTGCCCGGCTACGCCGGCTCGGCGCCGGTCCGGATCGGCAACGCCGCGGTCAACCAGAGCCAGCTCGACGTGTACGGCGAGGTGATCGACGCGCTGTCGCTCGCCCGCCAGGCCGGGCTGGCGTTCGACCGGCACGCCTGGAGCCTGACCCGCAAGCTGCTGGAGTACCTTGAGCACAACTGGGACGCGCCGGACGAGGGCATCTGGGAGGTGCGCGGCCCGCGGCGGCACTTCGTGCACTCCAAGGTGATGGCCTGGGTCGCGTTCGACCGGGCGGTCCGGCTGGGCGAGCTGAACGGCAGCGGCCCGGTCGCGCACTGGCGGTCCGTCCGGGACAAGATCCACGCCGAGGTGTGCGAGCGCGGCTACGACACCGCCCGCGGCACCTTCACCCAGTATTACGGCAGCCAGGAACTCGACGCGGCGGTGCTGCTCATCCCCGAGGTGGGCTTCCTGCCGCCGGACGACGAGCGGGTGGTCTCCACCGTCGCGACCATCCAGCGCGACCTGATGCGCGACGGCCTGGTGCTGCGCTACACGCTGCCGCCCGCGGCCGGAGCAGCCCCCGGGGGGGCCGGGGAGGCCGCCGCCGGGACCGCCGGAGCGGCCGGGAGCTCGAACGTCGACGGCCTTCCCGGTTCGGAGGGCGCTTTCCTCGCGTGCAGCTTCTGGCTGGTCAATGCGCTTTTCCTGACCGGGCAGCAGCGGCAGGCCGCCGAGCTGTTCGAACGGCTGCTGGCGCTGCGCAACGACCTCGGGCTGCTGGCCGAGGAGTACGACCCGCGGTACGGCTGCCAGGTGGGCAACTTCCCGCAGGCGTTCAGCCACATGCCGCTGATCGTGGCGGCGCTCAACCTCGGCCAGCACGCCGGGCAGCACAGCCGCCGGCCCGGCTAAGCGCGGGGGTGCCGGCCCGCGGGACGGCACCTATGATGCTCAAGGCCAGGTCACATGACGTGGCCGGTCAAGACCGCGCAGTCCCAGCCGATTCATGGTGCCCATGCCAGCCCGCCCGCACATCCTGGTCGTCAACGGCTGCGAGGTGCATCAGCCGGTCTTCGTCATCGGCGGGCCGCACTCGGGCGCCGGGCAGCTCGGCCGGATGCTCAAGCGGTCGCCGGGCTTCCACGTCACGATCGGGCCGCAGGCGCTCACGTCGGTGGTCTACGCGTTCGCCCGCACCCCGTCGATCCACCGCGGCCGGGACGAGGCCGCCGCGGCGGTGCTGCGCGACGCCCTGGCCCAGGCCTGGCAGCTGACCGGGCAGGCGTGCCGGACCTGCTCGCCGCAGTGCCGGGAGGCCGGCCGGGTCACCGGCACCGGGCTGTGCACCGCCGGGAGCCAGGTGACCAGGTTCGGGGACGCCAGCCCGGACCTGATCTACTGCGCCGGGCCGCTGATCGACGCCTTCCCCGACGCCCGGCTGATCCAGGTGATCAGGGACGGCCGGGACGTGGTCGCCGAGATGCTGCGCGACGCCGAGGCGCTGCGCTGGTTCAAGCCGGGCGTGGCCCGCGTCGACAGCGAGTTCCCCCACCCGTTCTTCGGCATCGAGACCCGCGCCGACCTGGCCGCCTGGCCCGGGCTGTCCCCGGCCGGCAAGTGCGCGATGCGCTGGCGCGGGTCGGTCAGGAAGATGGCCAGGCTGCGGGCCAGCCTGAACGCCGGGCAGCTGGTCACGTTGCGCTACGAGCAGCTGGTCCGCGAGCCCGCCGCCGCGGCCCGGATGCTGTCGGAGTTCACCGGGACGGCCGTCGTCGCCGAGGGCGGCCGGGGGCGGCTGCGCGGCTGGCGGCACCCGGCGGACTCCGGCGGCTGGCGCCGGGAGCTGAGCCACGGCCAGCTGGCCGACATCGAGCGGGTGGCCGGGCCGGAGCTGCGGCGGGTCGGCTACGCCGGCTGAGCCGGGCCTGGCTCGCCAGGCGCACCAGGCCACCGGCAGCCGGCCAGCCCGGCGGGGTGCGCGGCGGCCCATTCGTCCGCCAGCACCGCGCAGCCGATCTCGTCGGTCCACTCGCCCTTGAACCACTCGTTGCGGACCAGGTAGGCCTCCTGGCGCATGCCGAGTCGGGCGGCGAGCCGGGCCGAGGCGTCGTTGCGGGCGTCCAGCCTGGCCACCACCCGGTGCAGCCGCAAGCCGCCGAAAGCCAGGTGCAGCATCGCGTGCGCGGCCTCGGTGGCGTAGCCCCGGCCGCCGTGCCCGGGGTGGAACACCCAGCCGATCTCGCCGCCGCGGTGCTCGGCGCTGGTGAAGAACAACACCAGGTCACCAATGAGCTGCCCGGTCGCGGCCAGCTCCGCGCCCAGGGTCAGCGACTCGCCCTCCGCGCTGAGCGCGGTCGCCGACCAGTCGCCGGCCAGCCGGGCCGTGATCACCTCCGGGCTCATCGGCTCGAACGGCACGTACCGGCAGACCTCGGGCAGGCCGCGGTAGGCGGCCAGGGCTCCGGCGTCGGCGGCGGTCAGCGGGCGCAGCAGCAGCCGGGCGGTCCGCACCGGGTACGCCGGTCGCAGTGAGGGCACGGCAGCCATCATGGCGCAGCCGCGTCTATCGTGGCGCAGCCGCGCGTCGTAGGGTCAGGCGCGATGAAGACCTTCGCGACGTACAACATCAAGGGCGGGGTCGGCAAGACCGCGGCCGCGGCCTGCCTCAGCCACCTGGCCGCGGCCGACGGGCACCGGGTGCTGCTGTGGGATCTCGACCCGCAGGGCGCGGCCAGCTACCTGTTCGGGGTCCGGCCGCGGGTCAAGGGCGGCGGTGAGGCACTGATCTCCGGTGACCGGGCGCTGGCGGCCGCGGTCAGGCCGACCGGCTACGACGGCCTTGACCTGCTGCCCGCCGACTTCAGCTACCGCAACCTGGACCTGATGCTGGAGGGGGCCAAGCGGCCGGTCCGGCGGCTCGGCCGGCTGCTGGCCCCGCTGGAGCGCCACTACGACCTGGTCGTCCTGGACTGCCCGCCGTCCATCTCGCTGCTGTCGGAGAGCGTGCTGAACGCGGCCGACCTGCTGCTGGTACCGCTGATCCCGGCCACGCTGTCGGTCAACACGCTGGATCAGCTGACCGGGTTCCTGGCCGGAATGAAGGGCCGCAGGCCGGCCGTGCTGGCCTTCTTGTCCATGGCCGACCAGCGCAAGCGGATGCACCGGGAGATCTGCGCGCAGCTGCCCGCCCGCCGCGGTGACGTGGCCGCGACCGTGATCCCGGCGCTGGCGGCGGTCGAGCGGATGTTCGCCGACCAGGTCCCGGTGACCGCGGCGGCGCCGCGCAGCCCGGCCAGCCAGCGTTACGCGCAGCTGTGGCGCGAGGCCAGCAAGCGGGCGCAGCTGCCTGAGCCGGCTCAGCAGCCGCGCAGAGCGCCCGCAGATATTCCCCCGGCCCGGCGCCGGGAGTAGTGTTCCGGGGCACGAGCCCGATCGCCACTTCGCGGCAAAGGAGCCGGAATGCGGATTCCGCGACGATCGCACCGACGCCCGCTCCTCGCACTGCTGACGGCGGCCGCCCTGGCCAGCCCGCTGGCCGGGCTCGCGGCGGCCGGGCCGGCCACGGCAGCGGCCCGCCCGGCCGGCGCTGCGGCGGCCAGCGGGGCCGTGGCGCCGCGCAAGACCGGCGAGATCGACTGCAACGGCCTCAGCCCGGTCCAGAAGCCGGTCAAGTCGGTGCTGATGTGCGCCGACCCGCGCGGCTCCTGGGGCGGCCGGTTCTACGAGAACGGCCACTACATCGGCCACGACGAGCCGTCGGTCCGGTATATCTCCGATGTGCCGGGCTCGGGGAGCAACGTCACCTTCCGGGAGACGCTGCCGGCCGACCCGGTGGCGCTGCCCACCGTGCAGCGGCCCGGGCACGACGTCACGCACTGGTTCGAGCTGTCGGTCGCGCCGTGGTTCTCCACCACCGTGTGCGACCCGGACTCCGCGCCGCTGTTGCCGTGCACGCCGCGCTCGGACGCCAACGCGCCGCACGGCCGCTACCCCGGCGGCGGCTCCGGCTTCGTGGAACTGCAGTTCTACCCGCCCGGGTTCGCCCCGTTCTCCGACAACATCAGCTGCGACAACCACCACTGGTGCTCGGCGCTGAACATCGACAGCCTGGAGTGCACCGGCAACGGGTCAGGGCCGTGCAACAACAACTGCGTCGAGCCGGTGAACTTCGGCTGGATCCAGACCAACGGCGTGCCCACCGGCCCGCCGAGCCCGCAGCTGGCCGATCAGGCCACCGTCACGCCGAACGCGCACACGCTGATGATGAATCCCGGCGACAAGATCGTGGTGCACATGTTCGACGCCAAGGTGAAGGGCGGTCATGCCCTGGAAGCCAGGGAAACGGACCTGACCACGGGGAAGTCCGGCTACATGATCGCCTCGGCGGCCAACGGGTTCATGCACACCAGCCCGTTCGACTGCACCGGCACGAAGTTCAACTTCCAGCCCGCGTACTCGACCGCCCGGGCGCAGAACATCGGTCCCTGGGGCATCGGGCCTTACATGATCAACAGCGAGTACGAGATCGGCCACTTCGAGCCGTGCACCTCGGTGAGCGGCCTGGTCAAGGGCCCGGACCCGTACTACAAGAACTGCAAGGGCCCGTACGAGACGTCCAAGGAGGACCCGTCGCTGGAACCCGACGACGCGCCCTGCTACCGGGCCGGCGACACCCACGGCGGCACCGTCGCGCCCAACGTGATGACCGGCTGCGACGTGTACTTCGACAGCATCGGGGACCTGGACTACGACGGCACGCCGTACTGGCCGGACTGGCCGGACTCGGTCACCGCGGGCCGGTTCCCCGCGCCGTTCCTGCAGCAGCAGCCGACCACCGCCGGCGGCCGCGGCTACGCCCGGATCCAGTTCGTGACCGACTCCAGCGCGACGCAGTTCAACACCGACTGCAACCTGACTACCGGGTCCGGCTGCGTGCTGCCGCCCAAGGGGCCCGGTCACTTCTACCCGTACTTCACCCAGGCCAGGGTCGGCGGCCAGTGCGTGTGGGAGTTCGGCAACATGCGCAACGGCAATGCCTTCGGCGGTGACGCCCAGTACGGCAAGGTCGGGCCGGGGACGATCGGCGCGTTCGCGAGCCGGATCCGCGCCAACCCGCACTGCTGAGCGTCAGCCGGCCAGACCCGGCGGGAGCGCGGCCGCGTGGCCGGTGGCCGCCTCGAAGGCCGCCGCGGCGGCGAGCAGTTCCCAGTCGCCGCGGCGGCGCCCGGCGAGCTGCAGCCCGACGGGCAGCCCGCGCACGGTGAACCCGGCCGGGACGCTGATCGCGGGCAGGCCGGTGGCCGAGATCAGGTAGGCCGAGGCCATCCAGTCCAGGTAGCTGTGCTGGGGCTGGCCGTCGATCTCGTGCACCCAGTCCAGGCTGATGTCGAACGGGGCCACCTGGCTGACCGGGCAGGCGAGCAGGTCGGCCTGCTCGAACAGGGCGCTGACCCGGCCGGCCAGCGCGGCCCGCGCCAGGGTGGCCCGGCTCAGGTCGGCGACGGTCAGCTCCCGGCCGCGCTGCACGTTCCAGGCCACGTTCGGGCCGAGCTCGCCGGGATGGGCGTCGGCCAGCTCGCCGAAGAAAGTCGCGAACCGGAACGCGCGGAAGGTGCGGAACACCTCTTCGGCGCCGGACAGGTCCGGGGTCAGGTCGGTGACCTGCGCGCCGAGTTCGGTGAGGACCTCGCGGGCACGCGCCAGCACGGCCCGCACCTGCGGCTCGACCGGCAGGCCGAGGTCGGCGCTCCAGGCGATCCTGATCCCGCGCAGGTCATCCCGGGCCAGCAGCGAGGGGATCTGGGCCGGGTCGGTGATCGCGGGCGGCGGCGCGTCCAGCGCCAGCGGCACCCGCGGGTCGGGGCCGGACTGGGCGGCCAGCAGCAGCGCGCAGTCGGCCACCGTCCTGGCCATCGGGCCGGACACGCCGAACTGGTCGGCCACGTCGTCCAGCGGCCAGCCGGGCACCCGGCCGGGGCTCGGCCGCAGGCCGACCACGTTGCAGAAGCTGGCCGGGTTGCGCAGCGAGCCGCCGATGTCGGTGCCGTCGGCGAGGGCGATCATCCGGGCGGCCAGCGCCGCGGCGGCGCCGCCGCTGCTGCCGCCGGCGCTGCGGCCGGGGTCGAAGGGGTTGCGGGTCGGGCCGAAGACCGGGTTGACGGTGTGCGAGCCGGCCCCGAACTCGGGCACGTTGGTCTTGCCGAGGCTGATCGCGCCCGCGGCCGTCATCCGGGCCACCACCAGCGCGTCGGCGTCCGGCACGTGCCGGGCGAACAGCGGTGACCCGTAAGTGGTCCGCACCCCGGCGGTGTCGTGCAGGTCCTTGTGCGCGACCGGCAGCCCGTGCAGCAGGCCGGGCGGCTCGCCGCGGGCCAGCGCCTCGTCGTGCGCCGCGGCGCGGGCCAGCGCGGTCTCGAAGGTGCGGGTGACGATCGCGTTGACGGCGGGGTCGAGGGTCTCGACCCGGCGGATGTGAGCCGCGGTGACCTCGCGGGCTGACACCTCCCGGCGGCGCAGCAGCCCGGCCAGGTCGACGGCCGTGCGCAGGCACAGCTCGTCCGGGGTGTCAGCCGGGCTGCGGTCCGCCCCGGCCCGCCGCCCGCCGGCGGTCACCGGCCGAGCCCGTTCAGGAAGCCGGTGATCGCGGCATTGACCTCGTCCGGCCGCTCCTGCTGGACCCAGTGCCCGGTGCCGGGCAGCAGCACCGGCTCGCGCAGCTGCGGCACGACCTCGCGCAGCCGGCCCATGCCGCCGCCGGCCCCGGCGAAGCGCAGCACCAGGTCGTGCTCCCCCGCCAGGTACAGCGCGGGGACGGTCACCGGGGCGTGATGCCAGGCCGCGGTCAGCTCCCAGTTGCGGTCCAGGTTCCGGTACCAGTTCAGCGGCCCGGTGAAGCCGGCCCGGGCGTACTCGGCGGCGTAGCTGCCGATGTCGCCGGCGGTCAGCCAGCCGGGCAGCGCCGCGGGCTCGGGGCACAGGTCCAGGAACCCGCCGCCGGGCGGGATCAGCGGGATCCCGTCCTGGCCGCCGCCGAACGCGCCGGCCAGCACCCGCCGGAAGGTGGCCTCCCGGTCGGCGTTCAGCTCGGCGTCGGCCACGCCCGGCTGCTGGAAGTAGACCATGTAGAAGCCGTCGCCGATGCGCTCGCGCAGCGCCGCGACCGGCGGCGTGCTGCCGCGCGGGCTGTAGGGGACGCTGAGCCCGATCACGCCCCGGATCCGGTCCGGCCGCAGCAGCGCCGCGTGCCAGGCCACCGGGGCGCCCCAGTCGTGCCCGGCCACCACGGCCTGCTGCTCGCCGAGCGCGTCCATCAGCGCGATCACGTCGCCGGCCAGGTGCAAGATCGTGTAGCTGCCGGTGCCGCCGGGCAGCCCGGAGTCCTCCGGCGGGCCGGTCCTGGCGTAGCCGCGCTGGTCCGGCGCGACCGCGTGGTACCCGGCCGCGGCCAGCGCGGTCAGCTGATGCCGCCAGGAGTACCAGCATTCCGGGAACCCGTGCAGCAGCACGACCAGCGGGCCGTCGCCCGCCTCGGCGACGTGCATCCGCAGGCCGCGTGTGCTGACGAACCGATGCGAGATCCCCGGCAGATCGCCGTCGCTCACCACCATGGCGGGAGGATACCGGTCATCCGGCGCGGCCCGGCAGCGGGCAGCCAGGCGGCCCGATTGACCCATTACGTGCGCAAACTACGCTTCCGCAGAGCATCCTTGTAGTCAGGAACCTTGTCGTCTAGAGGGGGCCAGTTGACCCGCAGGCTGCTTCGGCTGGAGATTCCGGTCTTCCCGGAGCGCAAGATGTTCAGCGTGCACGACGGCACCGTCGACCCCGAATCCGCCGGCGAGCCGATCATGCCAGTGAACTCCCTCGTCAGTGCGAGCCGGGAGCAGATGGTGGTGGCCTGCGCGCAGGAGAACCTTGCCGTCCAGCTCACGGTGGAGGAGTGGGACGTGCCGCCGCCGCCGTTCAGCGACGGCTACGAGGACGAGGCCAAGTGCGTGCTGTACCTGCGCGGGCACCTGACCGTGGACATGGGCACCGCCGGCCGCGCGGTGGACAGCTTGCGGCTGAGCGGCGGAGTCGGCGACTACGGCGTCCGGGTCTACACCCGCAACCGGAATGAGGCCGTGCGCCGCTACGGCGAGCTGTTCGCCACCAACACCGACCCGCTCGGCGATGAGTTCCAGCAGGCCCGCAAGCGGCTGGAGGGACTGGAGCAGTACCTGCTCCAGCTCTGGCGCGAGTCCTGAGTGAGCCGTTACCCGGCGGCCGGGCGGTGGGTGGCCGTGGGCGCGGCGCTGGAGTGGGCGTGCACGCGGCGCACGGTGTCGGCGCGGAACGGCACCGCGTAGAGCACCAGCGTCACCGCGACGATGGCCGCCAGCACGAGTACGACGGCCAGGATCCGGGTGCCGGGCGCGCGCCAGAATGCGCGGAGCCCCCGTATCCCGGGCGCGCCGAGGGATGCAAGGCGCGAGGCCAGCCTGGGGTCAGCATCGGCGAGCTTGCGCTCCATCTCGTCGAGGATGCGCTGCTCCTCCATGGAAAGCGCCATGGCGCTCCTCCTCCGGCCACCGTCTGCCGCCGCGTGCGCACGCGGAGCCGCTGGATGCAGACGATTATCCCCCGGATCAAGATTTTTTACCGGCTCTTTGCCGCTGGACCGTGCCGGTTTTCCGACTTATAGCGACGAATAGGCGGCCCGCCCGCGGACATGCTCGAACTCTTGTTTGGTTTTCCCGAATTCCTGTTCTAAGGTCGGGCCTATGCGGTGGGAGAGCCTGCGCCTGGACGACGCAGCCGGGCCGGCGGCCCTGTTCGGGCGCGACGCGGTGGCCAGGACCTTCGACACGCCCGGGTTTCGCGGGATGACCTTTTACGAGGTGCACGCCCGGACGATCATCAACCGGGTCCCGCCGGCCTCGCGGATGGCCTTCGGCTGGACGATCAACCCCTACCGCGGCTGCGGCCACGCGTGTGCCTACTGCTTCGCCCGCAACACCCACACCTACCTCGACCTCGACTCCGGCCACGACTTCAACTCCAAGATCGTGGTCAAGGTGAACGCGCCGCAGCTGGCCCGCAAGGAACTGGCGGCGCCGAAGTGGCCGGGCGAGCACGTGGCCATGGGCACCAATGTGGACTGCTACCAGCGGGCCGAGGGCCGCTATGCGCTCATGCCCGGGATCATCAGCGCGCTGCGCGATGCCGCCAACCCGTTCTCGATCCTCACTAAGGGCACCCTGATCCTGCGCGATCTGGACCTGATTGCCGAGGCTGCGCAGGTGACCGACGTGGCGCTGAACGTGTCGGTCGGGTTCACCGACGCCGGGCTGTCGCGCAGCGTCGAGCCGGGCACCCCGGCACCGGAGCGCAGGCTCGGCGTCTGCGCCGCCATCGCCGAGCGCGGCCTGCGCTGCGGGGTGCTGATGGGCCCGGTGCTGCCGCTGCTGACTGACTCCCCCGCTCAGCTGGACGCGACCGTGCGCCAGATCGCTGCCGCCGGGGCGGCGAGCGTGACCCCGATCGTGCTGCACCTGCGGCCGGGCGCCCGCGAGTGGTACCTGGGCTGGCTGCGCGAGCAGCACCCGGACCTGGTCCGGCGCTACCTGGCGCTGTACGGCCGGGGCGCCTACGCGCCGCGCCAGTACCAGCAGCGGATCAGCGACCAGGTACAGGAGCTGGCCCGGCGCCACGGCGTCGGCCGGGCCAGCCCGGCCGCGGCCCGCCGGATATCCGGGGCCGGCCGGGCCGGCCCCGGGCCCAGGCCCCGGCATCGGGGCGGCTGCCGGGGCTGAGCAGCTGACGCTGCTGTGACCGCGGCTACCAGCTGCGGCCGGCTACGTCCATGCGGGCCAGCACCAGGCCGGAGCCGGTCAGCTGGTAGCGGCGCATGGCGGTCAGCGGCGGGGAGTAGGCGTGCACGGTGACGGCCGGATCGGCGGAGACGTTGCTGACGTCGTGAATGTGGCTGCGGCCGAAGGCCCGGGCCTGCCCGGACCGCAGCATCCGGCTGGCGGTGCCGGGGCGGCCGGGCGCCGCGGTGCGCTCGCGCACCTCACCCTCGGCCACGGCGAACGCGCCGCCCGCCTCGCCGTGGTCGTGGAAGCCGGTCTCCTGCCCGGGCAGCCAGCTGAGCAGCCAGATCTCGTATTCCTCGGTCAGGTCCAGGCGCCCGTACCAGCGCCGCTCCTGGCCGAACCTGACCACGGGCCGCCACCGGTGCGGCGCGGCCGCTGTCGCGGACACCAGCCGGCGCAGTGCCGCCGGGCCGAGGGGCGCCCGCTCTAGCTGCGCGTAACCGGGCGGCACTGCCTGCGTGAGCGTCATCTCTATATCTCCTAGCGACTTAGTCGACTATAGGAATGCGGAGATGCTAGCACTGTGGATCGCCGGACGCTACGCAACCACGGCCGGCGCGTTCGCCGAGACCAGATTCTCGGTCTCCTACACCGGGCCGGACTGATCCTGAGGTCCGCACAACCCGGTAGCGCACGTACAGTTGACTGCCGTGGGAGACAGCGCCGCCCGAGCCATCACCGCCCGGCCCGAGGCCGCTGACCAGCGGATGCCGGACGGGCTGGTCGTGCGCACGACCGCGGCCGGCGACCCCGGGGACCTGCTGGCGCAACTGCCCGGCCCGGCCGCGCTGGCCTGGATCCGCCACGGCGAGGGCCTGGTCGGCTGGGGCGAGGCGGCCAGGATCACCATCCCGGCGGGCGAGGACCGGTTCACCGCGGGCGGCAAGTGGCTGCGCGAGCTGTTCGACGGCGCCGACGTCCGGGACGAGGTCGGCCTGCCCGGGTGCGGCCCGCTGGCCTTCGGCAGCTTCACCTTCGACCCGGCCTCGGACGGCTCGGTGCTGGTCGTGCCGCGGGTGCTGCTCGGCCGCCGGGCCGGGCGGTCCTGGCGGACCGTGATCAGCCCGGGACCGGGCCGTGCCGGGGCCCGGCATCCCCGCCCCGGCGGCCCGCCGGGCCGCATCCCCGTCTCGATGCCCGCCGAGGTGCGCTGGCACGACGGCAGCCTGACCGCGCCGCAGTGGCAGCGCGCCGTGGCGGCCGCGGTGGCCCGGATCAGCGCCGGCGAGCTCGGCAAGGTCGTGCTGGCCCGGGACCTGTACGCGACGGCGTCGCAGCCGCTGGACGTGCGCGCGCTGCTGTCCCGGCTGGCTCGCCGGTACCCGGACTGCTACACGTTCACCTGCGCGGGCCTGGCCGGCGCGACGCCCGAGCTGCTGGTACGGCGCGAGGGCAGCGCGGTGAGCTCGCTGGTACTGGCGGGCACCATGCCCCGCGGCGGCAGCCCGGCGGAGGACGCGGCCATCGGGGCGGCCTTGCTGGCCTCGGCGAAGGACACCGAGGAACACCATTACGCGGTGGCCGACGTGCGCGCGGCCCTGACGCCGCTGTGCGCCGGCCTCGACATCGACGAGCAGCCCTGGCTGCTGCGGCTGGCGAACGTCCAGCACCTGGCCACCCGGGTCAGCGGGCGGCTCGGCGGCCCGGCTGTCCCGGCCAGCCCGGCCGGCCGGGGCGAGGAGAACGGCGGGCCGGGCACCGGGCCGACGGCGCTCGCGCTGGCCGCGGCGCTGCATCCCACCGCCGCGGTCTGCGGCTCGCCCGCCGAGACCGCGATGGAGCTGATCCGCGAGCTGGAGGGGATGGACCGCGGCCGCTACGCCGGCCCCGTCGGCTGGGTCGACGCGCACGGCAACGGCGAGTGGGGCATCGCGCTGCGATGCGCCGAGCTGTCCGGCTCGCGGGCCCGGCTGATCGCCGGCTGCGGCATCGTGGCGGGCTCGGACCCGGCAGCCGAACTGGCCGAGGCCCAGACCAAGTTCCGCCCCGTCCAGGACGCCCTCGAAGGCTGACCGGCCGACACCCGGTCTGCCGCACCAGGCCGCCCCGCACTACCGCTGAGCGGTGCATCCGCCGGCACCCAGCCCGCTGAAGGGCCCGCCCAGCGGTTGCGCCGGATCTGCTCAGCCGGCCATGCCCGCTGCCGTGTGCGCCGCGCGGCCGCAGGCGGCGCGCAGCTCGGCCCGCAGCGCGGCGGCCGCGGGCCGGCTGGTGCGCAGCTCGGCGACGCGCAGCCCGCGGCCGGCCAGGATCGCCGGGATGTCGGCCGGCCGCTCCAGCCGGGTGTACGGCAGCCCCGCCGCGGCAGCCAGCAAACTGAGGTCGGCCCCGTGCGGAGTGCCGAACAGCCGCTCGAACGGGCCGTCCAGCGCGGCCTGCTCCAGGTCGGAGAAGATGCCGCCGCCGTTGTTGCTGACGACGACCAGGCACAGGTCGGGCCGCGGCTCGTCCGGGCCGAGCATCAGCCCGGGCGCGTCGTGCAGGAAGGCCAGGTCGCCGAGTAGCGCGGCGGCCGGCCCGCCGCCCGCCGCCTGGTGCGCCAGCGCCGCGCCGATCGCAGCGGAGACCAGGCCGTCGATGCCGCTGGCCCCGCGGCTGGCCAGCACCCGCAGCCCGCAGCGCGGCGCCATGTGCAGGTCCAGGTCCCTGACCGGCTGGCTGGACGCGGCCCACAGCAGCGCTCCGTCCGGCAGCGCCGCCGCGAGCCCTGCGGCCAGCTGCGGCTCGGCGAGCCCGGGCGCGGCGCCGAGCACGCGGGCGGCCGCCTCCCGGGCGGCGGCGTCCGCCCGCTGCCAGGACTCCAGCCAGCGCGTCCCGGCCGGCCCCGCGCCGGACAGCCGGATGCCCGCCGCGACCTGGCCGGTCACGGCCCGCTGTCCCGGTGCGCCGGACAGCCGGATGCCTGCCGCGACGCAGGTGGCGGTCCTGGCCGGGTCGGCCCACCGGCCGGGCCCGGCGGCCAGCACGATGTGCCGGGCCGGGGCCGCCCCCGGCGCGCCGCGCAGCAGCGCCAGCTGCGGCCGGGACAGGCCGGGCCGCCCGGCCGACACGATGACGTCCGGCCGGTGCGCGGCGGCGAAGCCGGGCTCGGCCAGCAGGTAGGCGTAGCTGGTCAGCGCGTTGGGGCCGCGGCGGGCGCCGGAGCCGGGCTCGGCCAGGACCGGCCACCCGGCCGCCTCGGCCAGCTCCAGCAGCGGCCCGGCGTCGTAGGCACCGTCCCCGCAGACCACCACCCCCCGCTCGGCCCATTCCACCTCCGCGACTCCCCCGGCTGCGCTGCCACGCGGCGCCCGCCCGCTGGCGCCCCCCGCGCCTCGGCCGGCACCCTGCTCCGGTGACCCCGTGGATGTGACATCCACGGGGCCTGGTGCCCGTGGTTGTGACATCGAGGGGGCTTCGCCGGGGAACTCAGTCCACGGCGCGCCGTCCGGGCGGCCGTCCAGCGGCTCGGGCCAGTCCGGCGTGCAGTCCGGGACCAGCGGCTCGCGCAGCGGCAGGTTCAGGTGCACCGGGCCGGGAAGCCCCGCCCCGCCGGCCAGGCCGGCCGCGGTCCCGTAGGCCCGGCAGGACAGCGACCGCCAGTACCCGGCCATCCCCGGCCTGGCCTCAGGGACGCCGGCCTCGCAGAACCAGCGCACCGCGTCCCCGTACAGCTTGACCTGGTCGATGGCCTGGTTGGCGCCGGTGCCGCGCAGCTCGGGCGGCCGGTCGGCGGTCAGCACCAGCAGCGGCACCCCCGACTCGTCGGCCTCGATGACCGCGGCGTGCAGGTGCGCGGCCGCGGTGCCCGACGTGCAGGCCACCGCGACCGGCCGGCGGCTGGCCTTGGCCAGCCCCAGCGCGCAGAAGGCCGCCGACCGCTCATCGATCCGCACGTGCAGCCGCAGGTCGCCGGCCTCGGCCCGGTCGTGCAGGGCCAGCGCCAGCGGCGCGCTGCGGGAGCCGGGGGCGAGCACGGCCTCGCGCAGCCCGCACCGGACCAGCTCGTCGGCCAGCACGGTGGCCAGCGCCGTGGCCGGGTTCACCGCAGGTACTCCGCGGCGGCTCGCATCCGGGCGATCCACGGTGCCGGGTCGGCCTCGCAGGCCGCCAGCGCCGCCGCGTCGGCCGGCGCCCGGCGCACCGGCAGCGCGCCGCCGCGCGCGGCCAGCGGATCGGCGGTCACGTCCCGCGTCAGCAGCGACATGGTGGCCAGCCCGCAGTCGTAGGGCAGCTCGGGCAGCGCCGCGGCGAGCGCGACCCCGGCGGCCAGCCCGACCGAGGTCTCGAGCGCGCTGGAGACCACGGCAGGCAGCCCGCAATCCGCCGCGATCCGCAGCGCGGCCGCCACCCCGCCGAGCGGCTGGGCCTTGAGCACGACGATGTCGGCCGCCCCGGCGGCCCGTACCGCGAGCGGGTCCTCGGCCCGGCGGATGGACTCGTCCGCGGCCAGCGGCACGCCGGTGCGGCGGCGCAGCGCGGCCAGCTCGTCCAGGGTCGCGCACGGCTGCTCGGCGTACTCCAGGCCGAACCGGCCGAGCAGGCCCAGCATCCGCGCCGCCCGCCCGACGTCCCAGCCGCCGTTAGCGTCGACCCGGATCCGACCGCCGGGGCCGAGCGCCTCGCGCACCGCGGCCACCCGCTCCACATCGGCGCGCTCGTCCTGGCCCGGCTCGGCCACCTTGACCTTCGCGGTCCGGCAGCCCGAGGCCGCCACGATCTCGCGGGCGGCTTGCGGCCCGACCGCCGGCACGATCACGTTCACCCCGACCCGGTCGCGGACCGGGGCCGGCCAGCCGCCGGCGGCGGCCTCCAGGGCGCAGGCCAGCCAGCGGGCGCACTCGCGCGGCCCGTACTCGGCGAACGGCGAGAACTCGCCCCATCCGGCCGGGCCGCGCAGCAGCGCGCCCTCGCGCACGGTGATGCCGCGGAACCTGGTCCGCATCGGGATCGAGTACGCCCGCACGGTCGGCAGCAGCTCGGCCAGCAGGCCGCGCAGCTCCTGGCCGGACCGCGCCAGCATAGGCCCTCCCCGGTTCTCGGTGTTCCGCGCGCCCGCCCCGCCAGGCGCCCTGATCAGCCCGGATAACCTTACGACCGTGACGACCCGGCCCCTGCACGCGGTCCTGCTCGGCCCGCAGGCGGCGGCCCGGCGGCTGCTGGAGCTGCTGCCCGCGGCGCTGGACGGCACCGGCCCGGCCCTGCTGCCGCTGGACCCGGGCCTGCCCCAGGCCCGGCTGGCCGGCCTGGTGGAGAGGTTCGCGCCGTCGGTCATCGAAACAGCAGATGGCCGCCACAAGCCAGCCGCGTCCGCAGGCACCGGGGCGGGCGAGCAGACCGCGGTGGTCATCGCGACCTCCGGCTCGACGGGCCGGCCCAAGGGCGCGGAGCTGAGCGGCACCGCGCTGCTCGCCTCGGCCCGGGCGTCGCTGACCCGGATCGGGGCCCGGCCGGGCGAGCGATGGCTGTGCTGCCTGCCGGTCTTTCACATGGCCGGGCTCGGCGTGCTGGTCCGCTCCCTGCTGGCCGGCATCGACCCGGTGGTGGCGGACCGGGCGGACGCGCGGGCGCTGGCCGGGAGCGGCTGCGCGCACGTCTCGCTGGTCCCGACCCAGCTGCGGCGGCTGCTGGACGCCGGCGGCCCGGTCAGCGCGCCGCGCACGATCCTGCTCGGCGGCGCCGCGCCCCGGCCGGCCTGGTGGGCGAGGCCGCCGCGGCCGGGGCGCGGGTGGTCACCACCTACGGGATGAGCGAGACCTGCGGCGGCTGCGTCTACGACGGCGTGCCGCTGGACGGGGTGGCCTTCCGCATCGGCGGCGGCGGGCTGATCGAGCTGAGCGGCCGGGTGCTGTTCTCCGGCTACCGGCTGGACCCGGCCGCGACCGCGGCGGCGCTGTCTGGCGGCTGGTTCACCACCGCCGACCTCGGCACGACCGGGCCGGACGGGCGGCTGGTGGTGCGCGGCCGCACCGCGGACGTGATCACCACCGGCGGCGAGAAGGTCGTGGCCGCCGAGGTCGAGGCGGCGCTGGCGGACTGCGCCGGCGTGCGGCAGGTGGCGGTGGTGGGCACGCCGGACGCCGAGTGGGGCGAGCGGGTGACGGCGCTGGTCGTGCCCGCGGACGGGGCCGCGCCGCCGCAGCTGCCCGCGCTGCGCGCGCACGCGGCGGCCCGGCTGCCGGGGTACGCCGCACCCCGGGCGCTGGTGCTGGTGGGCAACATCCCGATGCTGGCCTCGGGCAAGCCGGACCGGCTCGCCCTGCGCGCGCTGGCCGCCGCCGCCCGGTAGCGCGGCCCGCGAGCAGGGCCCGGCCGCGACGCGGTCACGCAAGACGCGCGGGCACAGTGCAGCGGCACGGGAACATCTGGCCGCGCTGAGCGTTATTACATAGTGCCCGCGCTGAACAGTACCAAATTGCGCGCAGTAACCCCGCCCGCCAGACCGCGCCCGGCAGGGCGCACCTGACGAGCGCGTGCCCCAGCCGAAGGAAGGTGTCTCATGCCGAGGTCAGCAGTTGCCGAGTCGCTGCGCCAGGACGACAAGGCAATGGTGACGCAGCTGGATGAGCTCATCCAGCGCGGACGCAGTCAGGGCCAGCTGTCGCTGCCCGAGCTGCGCGCGGCCCTCGAGCAGGCGCATATCTCTCCGGCCGAGGGGCGGTCGATCATCCGGGAGCTGACCGAGGCCGGGGTCCAGCTGGGCCGCAAGGCCGCCCGTCCGGCCGCCGCGAAGCCCGCCGCAGCCAAGCCCGCGGCCGCGAACGCGGCGGCTGAGGACACGGCGGCGGATGACAGCGCGGTGGAGCCGGAGCCGGCCGCGCTCGCGGCCGAGGCACTGGCCGTCGCCGACGTCAGCGCCGAGATCGACCTGGACGACCAGACGTCGGTGATGGGCGACTCGGTCCACACCTACCTCAAGTCGATCGGCCGGACCAGCCTGCTGACCGCCGAGCAGGAGGTCAACCTGGCCAAGCGGATCGAGGCGGGCCTGTACGCCGAGCACAAGCTGGAGACCGAGCCCAAGCTGTCGCAGGCTCGCCGGGCCGACCTGGAGGCCGTCGCGGCCGACGGGCGCCGGGCCAAGGCGCACATGCTGGAGGCCAACCTGCGGCTGGTGGTGTCGGTGGCGAAGAAGTATTCAGACCGCGGCCTGTCGCTGCTGGACGTGGTGCAGGAGGGCAACCTCGGGCTGATCCGCGCGGTGGAGAAGTTCGACTACACCAAGGGCTATAAGTTCTCCACCTACGCCATGTGGTGGATCCGGCAGGCGATCCAGCGCGGCTTCGCCGACTCGGCCCGGACCATCCGGCTGCCGGTGCACGTGCTGGAGATGCTCAGCAAGCTGAGCCGGGTCGAGCGCGACATGCACCAGCGGCTCGGCCGCGAGCCGACTCCAGAGGAGCTGGCCGTCGAGCTGGACCGGACCCCGGACCAGATCGAGGAGCTGCTGCGCACCAGCCGGCAGCCGATCAGCCTGGACTCGACCATCGGCGAGGACGGCGAGACCAGCATCGGCGACCTGATCGAGGACGTCGACGCGCCGGAGGCCTCGGAGCTGGTCGACCGCCAGCTGATGGCCGACCAGCTGCGGCACGCGCTGGACGCGCTGACCCCGCGCGAGGCGACGATCATGGCCATGCGGTTCGGCCTGTACGACGGCAACCCGCACACGCTGGACGAGATCGGCAAGGCGCTCGGGCTGACCCGCGAGCGCATCCGGCAGCTGGAGAAGCAGTCGCTGTCCAAGCTGCGCCACCCGAGCCGCGCCCAGCCGCTGCTGGACTACGCAGTCTGATCCCGGAGGAGCAGAGCCGGGCCCGACCTCCCGCCGGGCCCGGCTCCTGCCGTTATCCCCGGCTGTCACCGGCAAACGGGTTCTCGACCCGGACGCCGCGTATCACCTGACCTGCATTCAGGTCCTCGCTGAGCACCCGGTCGCAGCCCGCCCGGCTGGCCGCCTCGATGATCAGGGCGTCCCACAGCGACACCCATGCCATCCGCGAGGTATCGACTGCGGCGAGCACCAGCGGAACATCGACGCCTACCACATCGAGTTTCGCGATCCCGCGCACTGCCCTGGCCGCACGCTCCTCGCTCAGCGGGTGCTCCAGCTTGCGGGTGGTCACCACGTAGAACTCCTGCAGGACCTGCGTGCTGATGACAAGGTCCTCGGTATGCCCGGAGAGCAGGCCGACCGCCAGCGTGTGCTTGATCTTTTCGGCTGGGCTTTCGTCCACCGAATAGACGAGAACGTTGCTGTCGAGGAAGGTCCTAACGGCCATACAGCTCCTCGCGGCTCCAGTTCCGGCCCTCGGCCCCGCTTCCGGCCCCGGCGTGCTCCGTGGCCGCGAAGAACTCCGCTAGCCCCTCGGCCGCGGTAGAACGACCTGCAAGCTGCCCCAGGTAGTCCCTGACCAGAGCGTTGACTGAGGTCCCCAGCTCAAGAGCCCGGATGCGAGCCTTTCGCAGAGTCTCTTCGTCGATGGTGAGCGTGAGGTTCGTCATAGATGCTCCCGTCAGCACATAACCAGTGTAACACGTATTCCGTGTACCGGCTCACGCGTGGCGGGCCGGCTCAGGACGGGGACGCAGTAGCCCAGACCGCCGCGGTGGGGCGGGCCGCCTCGGCGGCCTGCTCGTATCCGGCCTGCGCGGCCGCCGCCTGCCGCTGCGCGCCCGCCGGGCCGCGGCCGATGACCCGGGCCGCGGCCGCGTCCGGCTCGATCAGGGTGACCACCGTGCCCGCCCGGGTCAGCCCGGCAACCTGGTCCGCCACGCCGTCCCGGCGGGTCATGCCGCGGGTCCGCGGCGCGACCACGACCGCGCGCTGGCAGCCCGCGGCCAGGTCGGCGTTGGCCGGCGAGCGCACTCCCCCGTCGATGTAGCGGCGGCCGCCGATGGTGACCGGTGGCCACACGCCGGGCTCGGCGCAGCTGGCGCCGACCGCGTCGATCAGCGGCACGCCGCTGGCGGCGTCGAAGACGGTCAGCTCGCCGGTGGCCGCGTCCACCGCGGTGATGTGCAGCGGCGCCGGCGGCCAGGCACGGACCCGCAGCCGCTGCGCCAGCGCCGCCCGCCGCTCCGACTCCGGCACCGTGACGGCCTGCTCGGCCAGCCGTCCGATCCGGGCCAGCGCCCGCGCCGGGTCGCGAGTCGAGCGCGCCGCCCAGCTCATCCGGGCCGCGGCGGCCAGCGGCGGCCGCGGCGGCGGCACCAGGGCCGCGGACCGGAGCAGGCCGGAGTACAGCGCGCCGAGCGCGTGCCCGGCCCGCACCGAGGCGCCGGTGACCGCGCCCGCAGAGGTGCCGATGACCAGGTCGGCACCGGCCAGGTTGACACCGTGCTCGGCCAGCCCGGCCAGCATCCCGATCTGCCAGGCCGCGCCGGCCGGGCCGCTGCCGCCCAGCACCAGTGCCTTTGCCGACATGGTCCGTTTCTACCCCATCCGAGCGGCTGGCCCCGTCCGCGCGGGCCGCGCGGGCCGCGCGGCACGGTAGGGTGCGCGACGTGAACGCGCATGTGGAAGTGGTGACCAAGGTCACCGGCGAGGTGGTCGACGCATTCGCCCGGCTGCTGCCGCAGCTGTCGTCATCGGCGCCCGGGCTGGACGCGGCCGCGCTGGAGGACATCGTCGCCAGCGGCGCCAGCACGATCCTGATCGCCCGCCGGGACGGCGAGATCGTCGGCACCCTGACGCTGGTGGTGTTCCCGATCCCGACCGGCACGAGAGCCTGGATCGAGGACGTGGTGGTGGACGGCTCGGCCCGCGGATCGGGGGCCGGGACGGCCCTCACTGCCGAGGCGCTGCGGCTGGCCCGCGAGGCCGGCGCGCGGACCGTCGACCTGACCTCACGGCCGTCCAGGCAGGCAGCGGGACGGCTGTACGAGCGGGCCGGGTTCCAGGTCCGCGACACCCGGCTGTACCGGCACAGCCTGGCCTGACACCCCGGCCTAGCCGGCCAGCTCGGCCACCCCGGCCAGCAGCCGCTGCACATCCGACCGGTCGTTGTAGTGCACCAGGCCGGCCCGCACGGCGCTGCCGGAGTCCCGGATGCCGAGCGCCCCGGTCAGCTCCCAGGCGTAGTTGTGGCCGTTCCACACGTTCACCCGGCGCCCGGCCAGGTGCGCGGCGGCCTGCTGCGGCGTGTGCCCGGCCACGGTGAAGTAGGCGGTGGCGGTGCGCCGGGCCGCCTTGCCGTACAAGGTGACGTGCTCCATCGCCTCCAGCCCGGCCAGCAGCTCGCCGAGCAGCGCCTGCTCGTGCGCGGCCACCGCGGTCATCGAGGCCAGCACCCGCTGCCGCCTGGTCCCGGCGGCCGCGTCGTCCAGGCCGGCCAGGTGCTCGACCGCGGCGGTCGCCCCGGCCAGGTCGGCGAACGGCAGCGTGCCCCGCTCGAACCGCTCCGGCACGCTGTCCGGGGCGGGGGCCAGCTTGTCCGGCCGCAGCGTCTCCAGCAGCGCCGGGGCGGCGACCACCGCGCCGATGTGCGGCCCTGACCACTTGTAGGCGCTGGTGGCGTAGAAATCGGCGCCGAGCCCGGCCGCGTCGACCGGGCCGTGCGGGGTGGCGTGCACCCCGTCGACGTAGCTGAGCGCGCCCGCGGCCCGCGCCAGCGCGGCGATCGCGGCGACGTCCGGACGGGTGCCGATCACGTTGCTCGCGGCAGTCACCGCGACCAGCCGGGTCCGGCCGGACACCAGGCCGGCGAACTGGGCGGCCGGCAGCTCGCCGGTCGCCGCGTCGACCTCCGCCCAGCGGACGGCCGCCCCGGCCCGCTGCGCCGCCTGCACCCACGGCCGGACGTTGGCGTCATGATCGAGCCGGGTGACCACGACCTCGTCGCCCGGGCCCCAGCTCGCGGCCAGGATGCCGGCCAGCCGGTAGGTCAGCGTGGTCATGTTCGGGCCGAGGATCACCCCGGCGGCCTCGCCGCCGGTCAGGTCGGCCACCGCCGCGCGGCAGTCCGCGGTGATCTCGTCCGACCGGGCGCTGGCCGGGAAGGCGCCGCCGGCGTTGCCGAGGCCGCTGCGGTAGGCGGCGCTGATCGCCTCGATGACCGGCCCGGGCACCTGGGTGCCGGCCGCCCCGTCGAGGTAGGCGTAACCGTCGGACAGGGCCGGGTAGGCGGCGCGGACGCGGGCGACATCGAAGGCCATCTCGGGTGTCCCTTTCACTGCGGCAGCCGGGGCCGTCATCATCGCAGCCGGCGCGGGCGGACCGGAAATTGAGGTGACAGCCCGCGGCGCCGGGATTAACCTGCGGATAATGCCCCCCGGATCGCCCGCCCCGCCGCCGCATGCCCCGGCGCAGGACGCAGCGGCCCCGGCCGTGCAGCTTCCGCTGCGGGCCCTGTGGCGGGCCCGCGAGTACCTGCGCCCCTATTACGGCCAGCTCGTGTTCATGCTGCTCGCCTCGCTGGTGGCGGTGGGCACCGAGATCGTCGTGCCGCTGCTGACCAAGGCCGCCATTGACGGGCCGATCGGGCATCACGACCGCCGCCTGCTGCTGCCCATCGGGCTGGCCGCGATCGCCCTCGGGGTCATCCAGGTCGGGCTGAACCTGTTCCGCCGCTGGGTGCAGGCCAGGGCCGTGACCGAGATGGAGCGGGCCATCCGCGACGACCTGTACGCGCACCTGCAGCGGCTGGAGCCGGGCTTCCACGACGCCTGGCAGTCCGGCCAGCTGCTGTCGCGGGCCACTAACGACCTGTCGGCGATCCGCCGCTTCGCCGGCTTCGGCGTGGTGTTCCTGATCACCAACGTGTTCACGTTCTGCGTCGTGGTCGGGCTGCTGATCCGGCTCAACTGGTGGCTCGGCCTGCTCACCGGCGCGATTTTCCTGCCGGTCACGGTCATCTGCCTGCGCTTCGAGAAGCGCTACCGGGTGCTGTCGCGCCAGGCCCAGGACCAGCAGGGCGACCTGGCCACCTACGTCGAGGAGGCGGCGACCGGGGTGCGGGTGCTCAAGGCGCTCGGCCGCCGCGGCGAGGCCGCCGGGCGGCACCGCGGCCAGGCCGAGCTGGTGTACCGGACCCAGGTGGCCAAGGCCCGGCTGCGCGGCTCGTTCTGGGCCGGGCTGGACCTGGTGCCGAATCTCTGCATCGCCGTCATCCTGCTGCTCGGCGCGGTCGCGATCAGCTCCGGCCAGCTCACCCTGGGCGGCCTGGTGGCCTTCATCACGCTGACCCTGCTGCTGGTCTGGCCGATCGAGTCGATGGGCTACATCCTGGCGATCGGCCAGGAGGCGGCCACGGCCGCGCAGCGCATCTACGAGATCCTCGACACCCCGCCCGCCATCACCGGCCCGGGCCTGGCCCGCCGTGCCCGCGCCCCGGACCGGGCGGCCGGCCGGGCGGGCGGGTGACCTGCCGGGCGGGCGGCTGGTGTTCGATCACGTCGGCTACCGCTACCCGGGCGCGGGCCAGCCGCTGCTGCGCGACGTCTGCCTGGAGCTGCACCCCGGCGAGACCGTGGCGCTGGTCGGCGGGATGGGAGCGGGCAAGACGACCCTGCTGCAGCTGGTGCCGCGGCTGGCCGACGTGACCAGCGGGGCGATCCTGATCGACGGCACCGACGTGCGGGACCTGCCGCTGGCGCAGCTGCGCAGCACGGTCAGCTGCGCCTTCGAGGAGGCGACGCTGTTCTCCGCCAGCGTCAGGGAGAACGTCTCATTCGGCGCGCCGGATGCCGCCGACGCCGAGGTGGAGGCCGCGCTGGCCGCCGCCCAGGCCGGCTTCGTGCGCGACCTGCCGTGGGGCCTGGACACCAGGATCGGCGAGCAGGGCATGTCGCTGTCCGGCGGGCAGCGGCAGCGGGTCGCGCTGGCCCGGGCCATCCTGGCCCGGCCGTCGGTGCTGGTGCTGGACGACCCGCTGTCCGCGCTGGACGTGCACACCGAGGCCCGGGTCACCGCGGCGCTGCGCGAGGTGCTCGCCAGCTCGACCGCGCTGGTGGTGGCGCACCGGCCCTCGACCGTGCTGCTGGCCGACCGGGTCGCGCTGCTGGACGGCGGCGTGATCGCCGCGCTCGGCACGCACGCCCAGCTGCTGGCCGCCGAGCCGCGCTACCGGGAGCTGATGAGCACCGCGCCGGGCCGGCCGGGCCAGCTGACGGGGAGCCGGCGATGAGCGAGCCGGCCGCGGCCTCGTGGCGCGGCATCGCCGCCGAGGACGCCGAGGAGATCACCCCGGGGCTGGCCTCGCTGCTGCGCCGCCGCAGCCGCCGCCTGCTCGCCGGCCTTTTCCGCCCGCACCGGCTGCGGGTGCTGGCCATCCTGGCCCTGATCATCACCGCCAACCTGGCCATCCTGGCCGGGCCGTGGCTGGTGGGCATCGCGGTGGACCAGGTCCCTGCGCTGCTGCGCACCCACGACGTGGTGCCGGTGGCGCGGACCGTGGCCGCCTTCTGCGCCGCCATCGTGGTGCAGGCGGTGGCCACCCGCGCCTTCATCCACGCGATCGGGCAGATGGGCGGCCAGATCGTGCTGGACCTGCGGCAGCGGCTGTTCGCGCACTTCCTGCGGCTGCCGGTGGCCTTCCACGAGAAATACACCTCCGGCCGGGTGATCTCCCGGCAGGTGTCGGACATCGACGCGATCTCCGACATGTTCGACGAGGGCCTGGACTCGCTGGTCGCCGCGGCGTTCTCGCTGCTGCTGGTGGGTACCGGGATGCTGCTGCTCGACTGGCCGCTGGCACTGGTGGTGATGACCGGGTTCGTGCCGCTGATCTGGCTGTCGGCCTGGTTCCGGCGCGAGTCGGCCGTGGCCTACCGCCGGACCAGGGAGACCATCGCCGCGGTCATCGTGCAGTTCGTGGAGACCTTCGGCGGCATCCGGGCGGTGCAGGCGTTCCGCCGCGAGCCGCGCAATGCCGAGATCTTCGGCGGGCTGAACGCCGGCTACGCGGGCGCGACGCTGCGGTCGATGCGGCTGCTGGCCATCTACTTCCCCGGCGTCACCCTGGTCGGCAACCTGGCGGTCGGCGCCGTGCTGCTCTACGGCGGCGACCGGGTCATCAGCGGGGACATGAAGGTCGGCGTGCTGGTCACGTTCGTGCTGTACCTGCAGCGGTTCTTCGACCCGCTGATCGACCTGTCCCAGTTCTTCAGCACGTTCCAGTCCGCGGCCGCGGCGCTGGAGAAGATCTCCGGCGTGCTGGACGAGGCGCCCCGGGTGGCCGAGCCCGGGCACCCGGTGGCGCTGCCGCGGCCCCCGGACCCGGCGCACGCCGGGCGCGCGATGGTGCTGCAGGGCATCAGGTTCGGCTACGGCGAAACGGTCGTGCTGCCTGCCCTGGACCTGGACATCCCGGCCGGGCAGACGCTCGCCGTGGTCGGCGCGACCGGCAGCGGCAAGACCACGATCGCCCGGCTGCTGGCCCGGTTCTACGACCCGCAGCAGGGCCGGGTGCTGCTCGACGGGGTCGACCTGCGGGACCTGTCCGAGCCGGACCTGCGCCGCGCCGTCGTCATGATCACGCAGGAGAATTTCCTGTTCAGCGGCACCATCGCCGACAACATCCGGCTCGGCAAGCCGGCCGCGACCGACGCTGAGGTGCAGCGGGCCGCGCGCGCGATCGGGGCGCACAGCTTCATTGCGGCGCTGCCGGACGGCTACGCCACCCAGGTCGGCACCCGCGGCAGCCGGCTGTCGGCCGGCGCAGCGTCAGCTGGTCTCGTTCGCCCGGGCCTTCCTGGCCGCGCCCGCCGTGCTGATCCTGGACGAGGCCACCTCGCTGCTGGACATCCCGAGCGAGCGCCAGGTGCAGGACGCGCTGCGCACCATCCTGGCCGGGCGGACCGCGGTCATCATCGCGCACCGGCTGTCGACGGTGGAGATCGCCGACCGGGTGCTGGTCATCGACGCGGGCCGGATCGCCGAGGACGGCTCGCCGGCCGAGCTGGCCGCCGACGGCGGGGAATACTCGGCCCTGCAGCAAAGCTGGCAGGACAGTATGGCCTGATCTGGCCCGGCCGCTAGCCTGGTGCCGGCTGCCCGCCTGGCGGCTGCCGCATCCGGGCACCCTTGCGGAGGAGGGCCGATGACCGTAGAGGACCTGCCCGGCCCGCGCGCCCGCGGGCCTGCCGCCGCGGCCGGCCAGCCGGCCGGAAAACCGGGCTGGCGGTGGGCCCGCCGGGCGGCGATCGGCGCGCTGCTCGGCGGTTACGCCTGGGTCGCGGGCGGCACCCGGCCCTTCCAGGCCGCGTCACTGGTCAGCGTGCTGATCCCGGTCGCGGTGCTCGCCGGCATCGCGCTGGTGCACCCGCCGCGGCGGATCCCGCCGCCCGAGCGGATCGACCCGGCAGGCTGGTCCTACTGGCTGATCGCGGTCGGCATCTTGTTCGAGTGGGAGGCCTCGTCGTTCAAGGACAACTCCGTCTGGTGGCACCCGGCTCTCACCGACCTGGTCAACCCGCTGATCGCCGCGCACCCGCTGCGCAGCGCCGCGATGGTGCTCTGGCTGCTGACCGGCTGGGGACTGGTGCGCAGGTGAGCCGCTGATGCAGACCAGGATCATCACGATCATCGGCTTCGCGGTGATCATCGCGGTGCTGTTCGGGCTGGAGTTCCTCGGCCGCCGGCCGGGCAGCAAGATCCCGACGGTCGGCGACTGGCTGGGCTACCTGATGCGCTGGCCGGTGGGGCGGGTGCTGGTCCTGCTCGGCTGGGCCTGGCTCGGGTGGCATTACTTCGCCCGGTAATTCCGGGTAGCGCATCGGCTAAGCTGTGCGGCGTGTTGAACGGGCGGAAACGGACGAGCGCGCACGCCGACGAGGAGTACCTGGCTGACGTCGCGCTGGCGGCACGGTTCGACGAGCTGCTGGCCGCGGCCCGCTCCGCCGAGCAGGAGTTCCGCCAGGCGCAGGCCGCGGCGGCGCCGGCGGCGGTGGCCTACCCGCTGGCCGCGGCGCTGGACCGGGCTTTGACCGAGGCGATGCGGTCGGCGTACGCCGCGCAGCGGGCCGAGATCGGCCCGCGCGGCTACGACGACCGGATCTACCGGCGCAAGGCCCACGCCAGGCCGGCCGTGCACGCCTGGACCGACGAGGCGGAGCGGCTGCTGACGCTGCGCGAGGCGCACCGGCTGGCCGGGTTCCCGCAGCGGCCGGAAGCGCAGGCGCTGGGCGCGGGGATAGCGCAGATTCCCGCGTAATTTACCGCTGAACCGGCGCGCCTGTCGCGTATCAGCACCAGCGGTGGGCAGTCTGGGAAAACGGGCGGCGCGGACTAGGCCCGGCTGGCCCAGACGGGCTGGTCAGCCTGTCCGGGAAGGCGCGGTCTGCCCGTGGCCAAGAAAGCTACAAAGGATGGTCAGGAAAACCGTCACAACGGGCCATGCCCGCAGCGGCGGGGTACTGGCACAGTAGTGTGTGATCAAGACCACAACAATCGAGTGCAATCAGGAGGCACGGGAATGTGCCCGCATACGCCGACTTGCCCGGGTTCGCGAGACTCGGACCGGGAGGCGGCCCGTACGATCATTAGCCACCCCGAGCAGGGCTGGAGCCTGCTCTGCAATGGCATCGTGATATTCGAGGACACCGGCGAGCTGCTCCCCGACGGGGACGCCATCGCGCCGCACCGTCCCACCGACCTGCCGGTAACGCCGTTCGCCCCGGTCGTGGGCGTGGCGCAGGCCGGCCGCTCGCCCGCGGCCTAGCCGCCGGCTTCCGGCAGGATCCCTGCCAGCCAGGCCGTCACCGCCCGGCCGATCCCGGCCCGGTCCCCGCTCAGGGCATGCGCCCGGCCTGGCAGCACCACCACCGTCACCCCGGCTCCGGCCGTGGCCTGGTCCGGCACGCCGAACGGGTCCCGGTCCCCGCTGACCGCCAGCACCGGTATCCCGGCGTCCGCGGCGGCCCGTAGCTCGTCCGCCCGGGACCGCTCCGGCCGCCCGGGCGGGTGCAGCGGGAACGCCAGCGCGAGCACCCCGCGGGCGCCGGCGGCGGCCGCGGTGCGGCAGGCTACCCGGGCCCCGTTGCTGCGGCCGCCCTGCACCAGCGGCAGGCCGGGCTGCCGGGCGCGGAGCGCGGCGGCGATCTCCAGCCAGGCGGCATCCTGGCCCGTGGCCGCCCCGGGCGCGCGGGCGCCGCGCATCCGGTAGGGCTGCAGCACCCGGGCCACCGCGCCGCCGGCCGCGGCCGCGGCGTCACGGGCGGCGAGCAGGTCGGGCGCGTCGATCCCGCCGCCGGCTCCGTGCGTCAGCAGCAGCAGGAACGCCGGATCGGGCGGCTGGTACAGCTCGGCCCGGGCTGGCCCGGCCAGCGTGGCGATCTCCATCAGCGCGATGGTAGCGGGCGCGCGCCCGCTGCCATCGCGCTGACCTGCGCCAGATCAGGACGCAGCCCGGCCGGCGGGGCCGGTGCCCAGCGAGGCGTAGCCGCCGCGCCAGAACAGCAGCGGCTCGGCGCCGTCGCCGGCCGTCTCGGCCTCGCGCACCCGGCCGACGACGATCTCGTGGTCGCCGCCGGGCAGCTGGTGCTCGACCGTGCACTCCAGCGCGGCGACCACGCCGTGCAGCCGGGGGCTGCCGGTCCGGCCCGGACGGTGCGCCACCCCGTCCCAGGCCGCCGCCGCGCCGCGGCGGGCGAAGTTGGCCGACAGCTGCTGCTGCGCGGCGGCCAGGACGTTGACCACGAAGGCGCCATGGCCGCGGATGGCGGCCAGGGTCTGGCTGGACCGGTCGAAGCAGACCAGCACCAGCGGCGGGTCCAGCGACAGCGAGCTGACCGCGCTGGCGGTGGTGCCGACCGGCTCGCCGCCGGCGCCGACCGAGGTCACCACCGTGACGCCGGTGGCGAAATGGCCGACGGCGTGGCGGAACTCGGCAGCGGTGATCTCCGCGGCGCAAGAACTGGAGAAGATGCTCACGGGCAGGCCTCCAGGGCAGGCGCAGGGGGAACGGCCCCGAGCAGCCCGCGGGCCCGCAGGACCGGCAAGACGCCCTCACCGACCTGGTAGGCCTCTTCCAGGTGCGGATAGCCGGACAAGATAAACTCGTCCAGGCCGAGCTCGTGGTACTCGGCGATCCGGTCGGCCACCTCTTCGTAACTGCCGACCAGCGCGGTCCCGGCCCCGCCGCGGACCAGCCCGACGCCGGCCCACAGGTTCGGTGACACCTCCAGCGCGTCGGTCCGGCCGCCGTGCAGCGCCGACATCCGCCGCTGGCCCTCCGACCCGGAGGCGCGCTGGATGGCCTGGGCCCGCTCGATGGCGGCCGGGTCCAGCCCGTCGAGCAGTCGCTGCGCCTGCGCCCAGGCCAGCTCCGCGGTGTCGCGGGCGATCACGTGCAGCCGGATGCCGGACCGCAGCTCGCGCCCGGCCGCCTTGGCCCTGATGCGCACCGCATCCAGCTTCCCGGCTACGTCCGCGGGCGGCTCGCCCCAGGTCAGGTACACGTCGGCGTACCGGGCCGCCACCTCCAGCGCCGGGTCGGAGGACCCGCCCAGGTAGATCTGCGGCCAGGACGGCGCCGGGATGATCTGCCCGGCCCTGATGTCGTAGTAACGGCCGGCGAAGGTCACCGGCTCGCCGCGCCACAGTTCGCGCACGATGTGCAGGAACTCGCCGGCCCGCTCGTAGCGCTCGCGCTTGCCGAGATGGTCGCCGAACCGCTGCTGCTCGGCGTCGTCCCCGCCGGTGACCACGTTGAGCAGCAGGCGGCCGCCGGAGATCCGCTGGTAGGTGGCGGCCATCTGCGCGGCCAGCGTCGGGGCCATCAGCCCGGGGCGGAACGCGACCAGATACCTGAACGTCTGGGTCAGCTGGGTCAATCCGGCGGTGATGATCCAGGCGTCCTCGCACCAGGAGCTGGTCGGGGTGAGCGCGCCGGCGAAGCCGAGCTGCTCGGCCGAGCGGGCGATCTGCCCGAGGTAGCCGATGTCGGGGGCCCGTTCCGCGCCGCCCGCGACGACGCGGCTGCCCTGCGCGCCGACCGCGTTGCCGAGGCTCAGGTCGGTGCGCGAATCGCCGTTGGTCGGCAGGAACCAGTGCACGGTAATTCCCATGGCGGGCTGCTCCTCCCGGTACGCGAGCGGCACGGGCCTCGCGACTCAGCATGCGAACATCGCCGCCGGGACATCCAATACGCGATTCCGACGGCCCGATAGGCTTATCCTATTAATCTGATCGGTAATATTACCTATGCGGGCCTGAAGCGGGGTGAGCGGTGCGGATCGAGCAGCTTGAGTACGTCGCCGAGGTGGCCAGGCTCGGCTCGTTCCGGCGCGCGGCCGAGCAGCTGCACATCTCCCAGCCGGCGCTGAGCGAGTCGGTCCGCAACCTGGAGCGCGAGCTCGGCATCGACCTGCTGGAGCGGGGCCGGCACGGCGCCACGGTCAGCGAGACCGGCCGTGAGCTGCTTCCCCACATCCTCACCGTGCTCGACTCGGCGGACCGGCTGCGGCAGGCGGCCGGGGCGCAGCACCGCAGCATCCGGATGATCAGGGTCGGCACCGTTAACTCGGCCACGGTGCCATTGCTGACCCCGGCGATCCGGGAGTTCCGGCAGGGCACCAGGCCACCCAGGTCGAGATCATCGGCGCGCTGCGGGACGAGATCCACCGGGCGATCCGGTCCGGGAGCCTGGACCTCGGGCTGGTCAACTACCTAGCCGGGGAGGACCTGCCGCCCGAGCTGGAGACCACCACGCTGCTGCACGGCCGCCCGGTGGTATGCCTGCGCCCGGACAGCCCGCTGGCGGCGCGAGCTGCGGTGAGCGCCGCCGAGCTGCGCGCGGAGCCGCTGATCGCGATGCGCCCCGGGTACCTGATGCACCGGTTCATCCACCGGCTGATGGGGGCCGGCCTGCCCGGGTTCTCGTGCTCCGCCGAGGGCGCGGAGATGGGCAAGCTGATGGTGGCCGAGGGCCTCGGGGTGACCGTGCTGCCGGACTTCAGCGTGGCCGGCGACCCGCTGGAGCGGCGCGGGGTCATTACCTGGCGGCCGATTGCCGGCGATGACACGCAGGTCAGGCTGGTGCTGCAGCGGGCCAGATCACGGCGGATGACCCGGGCGGTGCGGGACCTGCACCAGATATTCGTCAGCCTGGCCGGCGGCTACCACGCGCAGCGCGCGCCGCGGGCGGCCGGCGCAGGCTGAGCGGCCCTCGCAGCCGGCCCGGGTCCAGCTCCCACCCCCTCGATGTCACAACCACGGGGACTGGTGCCCCTCGATGTCACAACCACGGGGTGCGGGCGTGCGGGCGGCAGGCGATGCAGCGGCGAGGGCCTGGGCAGGTGGCCGAGGCGGACGCGCTCGAGCTGGCCGGAGGCGTAGTTGGTGACCAGCAGGACCCGCCCGCCCGGCTCCAGCCGCAGCTGCCGGGGAAACAGGCCGGACGGCAGGTAGCCGGCCAGGGCGCGGTGGCCCGCCAGCGCCGCGGGCACGTTCACCACGGCCAGGCTCGCCGTCGCGCCCGGGACGCGGTACCGGTCGGAGTCCGCCACCACGATGCGCCTGCCGTGATCGGCCAGCGCCAGCCCGACCGGCTCTGCCCCGACCCGGACCCGGGCGACCAGGGCCCGCGACGGCCGGGACGACAGCCGGGCCGCGCTGAAGCCCAGCAGCTCATCGCTCTCCCGGGCGGTGACCCAGACGATGCGGCCGCTGGCCGAGGTGACGACCCGGACCGGCTCGCAGCCCGCCGTCACCGTGGCGGCCACCGACCGGGCCGGATCCGCTTCGGCCCGCCGGACGCTGATCACCGACAGCGTCCCGGTATCGGGCCCGGTGCCCGGCGGCCGGACCTGGCCCGCGAGCTCGCTGGTCACATAGAGCCAGCGGCCGTCGGGCGAGAGCGCGGACCCGACGACGGCCACGCCGAGCGGCACCGAGCCGGCGTAGTCGGCCCGGCCGAACCCGCGGGTCAGGGCCCGGTGCAGGTTGAAGACGGCCAGCGCGTCGCTGCCCTCGACGCTGACGAACGCGAAGGTTCCCTTGCGGGACAGCGTCACCTCGATCGGCCCCTCGGCGCGGGGCACGCTGAGCGTCCCGGTCACCGCGCCGCGGACGGCGTGCTCGGCCCGGCGGATGTTGATGACCGCCGCGCCTTGAGCCACGGCGACCAGCAGGTAGCGCCCGCCGGGCGTGATGGCCTCGCCCAGCGCGGCCCGCAGCGGTATCTGCCGGACCAGCCGGGGACGGGCGGCGCCGTGCAGCCGGTAGACGCCGACCGAGGTGCCCAGCGAGACGAACGCCCACCGGCCGCCGGAGGTCACGGCCACGTCGAACGGGGCGGGCGGCACCCGGCTGAACGAGACCCGCCCCGGCCACAGCGCCCGCCCCGCGGCGGCCGCCGTGCTGCACTGCGACGCCGCGGAGCCGCGCGCGGCGACGGCGCGGCCGGGTGTGGCACTGCCCGGGAAGCGGGCCAGCCGGTGCGCGGCCGGCCCGGGCGCGGCGGGCCGGACCAGCGCGGCGGCGGGCGCGGCGGCGCAGGCCGTGGCCAGCGGGCCGCAGCAGGCCGCCGCGAGGATCGCGGCGCGGGCAACCCTCATGTCCGGCAGGCTACTCCGGCCCGCCCGCTCACTCGCCTACCCGCCCGCGCTCAGTTAGCTGGTTAGCATCTTGGCCAGGAACTGACCGGTGTAGCTCTTCTCCGCCGCCGCGACCTGCTCCGGGGTGCCGGTGGCGATCACCGACCCGCCGCCCGAGCCGCCCTCCGGGCCCAGGTCGATGACCCAGTCGGCGGTCTTGATCACGTCCAGGTTGTGCTCGATCACGACCACCGTGTTGCCGCCGTCGACCAGGCGGCCGAGCACGCTCAGCAGCTTGCGGATGTCGTCGAAGTGCAGCCCGGTGGTCGGCTCGTCCAGCACGTAGATTGTCCGGCCGGTGGACCGGCGCTGCAGTTCGGAGGCGAGCTTCACCCGCTGGGCCTCGCCGCCGGACAGCGTCGGCGCCGGCTGGCCCAGGCGCACGTAGCCGAGGCCCACGTCGACCAGCGTCTGCAGGTGCCGGTGGATGGCCGGGATCGCCTCGAAGAACTGCGCGCCCTCCTCGATCGGCATGTCCAGCACGTCGGCGATGGTCTTGCCCTTGTAGTGGACCTGGAGGGTGTCGGTGTTGTAGCGGGCACCGTGGCAGACCTCGCACGGCACGTACACGTCCGGCAGGAACTGCATTTCGATCTTGATGGTGCCGTCACCGGAGCAGGCCTCGCACCGGCCGCCCTTGACGTTGAAGGAGAACCGGCCCGGCTGGTAGCCGCGCACCTTCGCCTCGGTGGTCTGCGCGAACAGCCGCCGGACGTGGTCGAACACGCCGGTGTAGGTGGCCGGGTTGGACCGCGGGGTCCGGCCGATCGGCCCCTGGTCGACGTGCACGACCTTGTCCAGCTGGTGCATCCCCGTCACCCGGGTGTGCCTGCCGGGGACGGTCCGCGCGCCGTGCAGCTCGCGCGCCAGCGCGCGGTAGAGAATGTCGTTGACCAGGGTGGACTTGCCCGATCCCGACACCCCGGTGACTGCGATCAGGCAGCCGAGCGGGAACGTGACGTCGACGCCGCGCAGGTTGTGCTCGGCGGCGCCCTTGACGGTGATCTCCCGGCCGCGGGTCCGCTTGCGCCGCCGGGCGGGCACCGGGATCTCCTCCCGGCCGGTCAGGTAGGCACCGGTCAGCGACTCCTCGCTGGTCAGCAGCTCTTCCAGCGGCCCGGACACCACGATGTGCCCGCCGTGCTCGCCGGCCTGCGGGCCGATGTCCACCACCCAGTCCGCGGCCCGGATCGTGTCCTCGTCGTGCTCGACGACGATCAGCGTGTTGCCCAGGTCGCGCAGCCGCAGCAGGGTTTCCAGCAGCCGGTGGTTGTCGCGCTGGTGCAGCCCGATCGACGGCTCGTCCAGCACGTAGAGCACCCCGACCAGGCCGGAGCCGATCTGGGTGGCCAGCCGGATCCGCTGCGCCTCGCCGCCGGCCAGCGTCGCCGACGGCCGGTCCAGGGTCAGGTAGTCCAGCCCGACGTCCAGCAGGAAGCCGAGCCGGGCGTTGACCTCCTTGAGGATCCGGCCGGCGATCTGCTGGTCCCGGTCGGACAGCTCCAGTTCCAGCAGCCGCTTGGCCAGCTCGCCGATCGGCATCGCGCAGTAGCCGGCGATCGACCGCCCGGCCACGGTGACCGCCAGCGATACCGGCTTCAGCCGGGCTCCGTGGCAGGCCGGGCACGGCACCTCGCGCATGTACCCGGCGAACCGCTCCCGGCTGGAGTCGCTCTCGGCCTCGCCGTGCCGCCGCTCGATGTAGGGGATAGCCCCCTCGAAGTTGGTGTAGTACGAGCGCTCCCGGCCGTACCGGTTCTTGTACCGGACGTGCACCTGCTTGTCGTAGCCGTACAGCAGCGCCTTGCGCGCGGCCGCGGGCAGCCGGGCCCAGGGCACGTCGGTGCGGAACCCGAGCGAGTGGCCGAGCGCCTCGATCAGCCGGATGAAGTAGTCGCTGACGTGGCCACCGGCCCACACCCCGATCGCGCCATCGGCCAGCGTCGCCTCCGGGTCGGAGACGACCAGCTCCGGGTCCACCTCCATCCGGGTGCCGAGGCCGGTGCACTCCGGGCAGGCCCCCCACGGGGAGTTGAACGAGAACGAGCGGGGCTCCAGCTCGTCGAACGACAGGTCGTCGTACAGGCAGGCCAGGTGCTCGGAGAACATCCGCTCCCGGTGCGGGTCGTCGTCGGGCAGGTCGACGAAGTCGAGCACCACCACCCCGCCGGCCAGCCGCAGCGCGGTCTCCACCGAGTCGGTCAGCCGCCGCCGGGCCGAGGCCTTGACATCCAGCCGGTCCACCACGACCTCGATGTCGTGCTTCTCGTACTTCTTCAGGGCCGGCAGCTGCCCGCTGTCCGCCCCCCCGCCGGTGACACTGTCCAGCCGGATGACCGTCCCGTCCACCCTGGCCCGCGAGTAGCCCTTGACCTGGAGCTCGCGCAGCATCTCGGTGTACTCGCCCTTGCGCCCGCGCACCACCGGGGCCAGCACCTGGAACCGGGTTCCCTCGTCCAGCTCCAGCACCCGGTCGACGATCTGCTGCGGGCTCTGCCGGGCGATCGGCCGGCCGCAGACCGGGCAGTGCGGCTTGCCGGTGCGCGCGTACAGCAGCCTGAGGTAGTCGTAGACCTCGGTGATGGTGCCGACCGTGGAGCGCGGGTTGCGCCCGGCGGCCTTCTGGTCGATCGACACGGCCGGCGACAGCCCGTCGATGAAGTCGACGTCCGGCTTGTCCATCTGGCCGAGGAACTGCCGCGCGTAGGCCGACAGCGACTCTACGTACCGGCGCTGGCCCTCGGCGAAAATCGTGTCGAAGGCCAGGCTCGACTTCCCCGAGCCGGACAGTCCGGTGAACACGATCATGGCGTCCCTGGGCAGGTCGAGCGACACGTCCTTCAGGTTGTGCTCGCGTGCTCCGCGGACGACAAGGCGATCAGCCACTCTGCACTCAGTTTCTTCGCTGCGATCAACGGGATCAGCGGGGATGCCGGTTCCGGGCCATGGTAACCGGGGGCTCCGACACTGCACTCAGTCTTCTCGGCTCCCGGCCGCCCGGGACCTCCGGCTCCCGGCCGCCGGGCGCCCCCGCACCGCCGTGCCGTCAGCACAACAGCGCCGCGCCCGGCGCGATTCCCGCGGCCGGCCCGGGTGGCGCACAATAGGGCCGCCGCAAGGGTCCCGGAACCGGCCCCGGTAGGCGAAGATGACTGACGGCTCTACCTTCCAGGCCGGTCACGAAGAGATGAGGAACCATGAGCTATACCGGTGACGTCACCGTAGGCGGCCCCGCGGACACCCGGCAGCTGCCCGGCCTGGAGATCACCAAGGTCGCGGTGGGGCCGATGGACAACAACGCCTACCTGCTGCACTGCACCGCCACCGGGGAGCGGGCGCTGATCGACGCGGCCAACGACGCGCCGGCCCTGCTCGCGCTGACCGGCGGGCAGCCGCTGGCGACGATCATCACGACGCACCGGCATCGTGATCACTGGATGGCGCTGGAGCAGGTGCAGCAGGCCACCGGCGCGGCCACGATCGCGCACCCGGACGACGCGGTGGAGCTGCCCATCAGTGTGACCCGGCTGGTCCAGCACGGCGACAAGGTGGCCGTGGGCGAGGCCGTGCTGTCGGTCATCCACCTGCGCGGGCACACGCCGGGCAGCATCGCGTTGTGCTACGACGGCGGCGGCGCGCTGTCGGACGCCCCGCACCTGTTCACCGGTGACTCGCTGTTCCCCGGCGGCCCCGGCAACACCGAAGGCAACAGCGCGCGGTTCAGCCAGCTCATAGCTGACCTGGAGGAGCGGGTGTTCGGGCCGCTGCCCGACGGCACCTGGGTCTATCCCGGCCACGGCAGGGACACCACGCTCGGCGCCGAGCGCCCGCAGCTGCCGGAGTGGAAGGCCCGGGGCTGGTAGCAGCGGCGGCCGGCAACGCGGCGCCAGCGGGGCTCAGCGCGCGGCGCGGGAGGTCAGCGCGTGCCCCGACAGCAGCGTCGCGAACACCACCACGTTGCTGAGGTAATGGCCGGTAGCGTCGTCAAACGCCCCGCCGCAGGTGATCAGCCGCAGTGCGGCGTCGAACGTCGGCCCGTAGACCGCTTCCGTCGGGAACTTGTCCTTCAGGTACTGGTGCACCGAGTCCACGGCGAAGACGGACAGGGTCCCGTTGCGGTGCCGGACGAACACCCGGTCGCCGCGGCGCAGCTCGCGCAGCCGGAAGAACACGCCGGGGCCCAGCCTGGAGTCGATGTGACCGCCGATGACGGCCGGCCCGATCGCGCCGGGCGCCGGCCCGCCAGTGAACCATCCGGCCACCGAGGTGGTGGCCGGCGGCTGCAGCTCATGATTCTTCGTCACTCCCAGCCGGATCAGCCGGGTGGTGACGCCGATCTTCGGGATGACCAGCCGGACCGGCGGCGACACCGCCGCGCCGACCGTCGGCTCGGGGACCGGGGCGATCCGGCCCGCGGGCACGGCCACGATCGGGGTCCTGCCGACCGGCACCGCGCGATGACCGGTCCGGCTGGCCGCGACGAGGCCGGCCGTCCCGCCCGCAGCGACCAGCAGCCCGATCAGCAGCACAACGGCCGCGGCCAGCGGCGCACCACCCGGTAGGGGGAGGTGTGCCGGCCGGCCGCCCCGTCTTCCGGCTCAGCCCAGCTCTGGCGCTTGTCAGCGCGCATGCAGCGCGGGCCGGCGCCGCCGCGCTGACACGATCAGGCCGCCGGCCGCCGCCGCCAGCCCGGCCGCGGCCAGCCCGGCCCACGGGAGCAGCGAGTCACCGGGGCGCGGGGCCGTGCCGCCGAATCCCATCGCCGGGCCGCCGTCCGGCATGACCTTGCTGCCCATCGCGTCCATCAGCACGTCGATCTTCAGGCTGCCGTGGCTGTCCAGCACCACCAGCGTGTAGATCCCGTCCGCGGACAGCTTGACCGTGTCGGAGGCGTGCTCGCTCGAGCCCGCGGCCTCCACGTCGATCAAGCCGGGCGCCACCGTCTTATACCCGGTGACCGAGGCAAAGGTCAGCTTCGGCGTCAGGGTCTGGCTGTTGGCGGTGACCCTGACCGTGTTCTGCGCCATCGAGGCCTGGATGATCCGCACCAGCGCCTTGCTGTGCGGTGCCGTCCGCCGGTCGGTGAGCACCTTCAGCCGGAGCCCGGACGCCGGGCCCAGGCCCGCCACCGTGTAGGCGTTGCTGCCCACCACGTCCAGGGTGGTCGACAGCACCGGTTTGGTGGTGGCTTTGGCCCCGGCCAGCCGCATCGCCACGGTGTACTCGCCGTCCGCCACGTGCTCGTACTTCGAGACGGCGCCGTAGGCCACGTGGTGCAGCACAATCTTGGCATGCGGGTTCTTAAACGAATACAGGTAGACATCCACCGCGGGAGTGTTGGGTGACAAGTGCGCAAGCCGCAGCCAGCCCATCCCGCCTGAGGACGCGCTCGCGGCCGGGCTCATCATCGCAAACCCGCCCACAGCGAGACCGGCCGCCGCGGCCAGCCGTACCAGGCGCGCGGCCCTTCCTGACAGAGTCATATAGGTCATCTCCGGTTTCTGTTCAGGCCCCCCGGCCACTCAGATGACGCACCAACATCATCGTGGGTTGTCATGATCAAGTGTTGTTATTCAGGCAAGTCGTCTTATGCGCGTGTCGCATGACGCTAGCGCAGGCGGCGAGGATGCAGGCCGGCCGGGCACCGGTCATGGCGACGGCGCCGCTACCTGCACGTACAGCTCCGGCTGGCCGTTCTTGCGCAGCATCCGGTACGTCGACGTGTACTGCGGCTGGGCGGACTTGATCCAGCCTTCGAGCTGACTGAAATACGACCGGGAGTCAGGTCCCGCCGCGCCGAGGTACAGGGCGCGGTACACCACCGGGTCCGCGCCCGGGCCCGCATCGCCCAGGGCCAGGATGTGCACCTTCATGTTGTTGTCCAGCGGCTGCACCAGGATGGCCGCGAGCCGCTCGTCTGCCTGGCCGGCGGCCAGCTGCGCGCGCACGGCGCTGGAGGCGGTGAGGTCGGGGTTTTGCGCCATGGAGCCGTCGTTGCTCTTGCGCTGCGCCAGCGCCGCCTGCATGGCTGTCTTCGCGTTCGGGCCGCTGACCGGCTCGGCGGCCCGGATGTCGATCCGGGCCGTGCCCGAGCCGTAGCGCGCCAGCCGCAGCGGGGCGTAGACGGCGGCCAGCTTGCTGCCGAACTGGCTGCGCACCGCCTCGGTGGCGACGACGACGGATTCCTGCAGCGTGTCGTTGCTCTCCTGGGTAATCGGCACCAGGTTGCTGCGCGGGAAGCCGCTGGCCTGCAGGGCGAGGCACATCGCCGGATCACAGCCGACGATCGCACTCCGCGACACCTGGGTGGCGACGAAATACGCTGCCTGCTGGCGGGCGTGCTCGACACTGGCCAGGCCGCCTGATACCGGATGCCTGGCGGGCGCCGCACGAATGATCTTGGGTGGCTTCAGCACGCCGATGAACATGACGACGACCGCGGCGGCCACCGCGACGCAGATCACCGCGATAACCAGGACGGAGAGGCCGCGCCGCCGGTCGCGGGCGGCACCGGCCGGGCTGGAGGGCGCCGGGCGCAGGGCCCGCAGCCGCCGCCCGGCCCACAAGGCGATCGTGGTGGCGAGCACCCGCGGCCAGGACGGGACGGCGTCGGCGCCGGACCTCGTGCCCGCCTCGGCCGGGCGGGCCGCGGGGCTGGCTGCGGCCGCCGCGGAAGTCTCAGCCGGGACGAGCGACCTGACCGCCGCCGATGTCGCCGCCTTGGCGTCCGCGGGAGCTGGCCTGGAGTCCGCCGCGTCCGCCGGCTGCGCGCCCGCCGGCTGCGCGTCGGCCGGGGCCGCCGGCGGGGCCTTGGCCGGGGCCGCCGGCGGGGTCTTGGCTGGCGCCGCCGGGGCGGCCTTGGCTGCCGGGGTCTTCGCCGCAGATGACGGGGCGTCCGCCGGGGCCGCCGGCGGGGACTTGGCTGGCGCCGCCGGGGCGGCCTTGGCTGCCGGGGTCTTCGCCGCAGACGACGGGGCGTCCGCCGGGGCCGCCGGCGGGGACTTGGCTGGCGCCGCCGGGGCGGCCTCCGCTGCCGGGGTCTTCGCCGCAGACGACGGGGCGTCCGCCGGAGCCGCCGGCGGGGACTTGGCTGGCGCCGCCGGGGCGGCCTCCGCTGCCGGGGTCTTCGCCACAGGCGGCGGGGCGTCCGCCGGCGCCTTGGCCGGCGCGGCTGGCGGAGCCGCCGGCCGGTTGTCCGGTGCGGGCGAGGTTTCCGCTGCGGGCGGGGCCTGCGGCGCAGTGGCGGGCAGGGCTTCACCCGGCGCGGCCGGATCAGCCTTGGCCGGCGCTGCTGACCGGGCTGCCGGGACCGCTGGCGCCGCCGCCGCTGGCGCCGCGCAGGCGTCCCTGGGCCGGCGCACCGGGAGCGGCTGAGCGGCGGCGGGCTTCGCGGAGCCGGTCTTCGGCGTGGCCGGTGCGGACTCGGCCTTCGCCGGGCCCGCCGTGCGCGCATCGGCCGCCGCTGGGCCGGGGCCGGCCGCAGCGGCCGCTGCGGCCGCCTGCGCCGGGGCGGGTCGGCGTCCGCCGCGGCCGAGCAGGCGGCGGGCCAGGCCACCACTGCGGCGCTCGCGGGGGGTGACATCGCTGAGCCACCAGTCCCCCGCCTCGCTGACCGGTGCCGCCCACGGCGGCCGCGACCCGGCCGGACGGCGTTCCCTGGGCGGACCGCCGGAACCCTCGGGATCGCGCAACTCGGCCGGCTTTTCCCAGGCGGACCAGGCGGGGTCGACGCTGTCGCCGGACCGGCCCCCGGGCACAGGCCGGGAGGACATCACGGTTCGACTGTCCTTGGTCATTCGCAGCATCCCCCGCGGAGCCGCCAGAAGCGGATGAGTTGGCGGTCCCAGTCTGACAAGCCCAGCACATCGGCATGGCTATTTCAGCAGGAATCTGTGATTAAGGCCAGAAAATTGCCCGGGGATGCCGAATCACACGGATTTGCATAGTGATATCTGCATGTTGCAGAAAAGATAGTCCGGTTACCCGCCGGTATGCGCCGTTCTGACGGCCATCAGCTCGGTGTACAGGGTGGTCACCGCCGTCAGCGCCGCGGCCTGCGACGGGAGCCGCGCGGCGGCCGCCTTCGCGCCCGCGGCCAGTCGCGCGGCCAGTGCCGGGTCCGCCAGCACCGACGAGACCGCGGCGGCTAGCGCGGCGGGGTCTCCCGGCGGCACCAGCAGCGCGCCCTCGTCGCCGGTCAGCGCCGCGACTCCGGCGGCCCGGCAGGCCACCACCGGCACCCCAGCCTGCAGTGCCTCCTGGACGGCCAGCGGCTGGCCCTCCCAGCTGCTCGCGCTGACGAAGACGCCGGCGGCGGCCAGCAGCGCGGGCACGTCGGCCCGCTCGCCGAGGAACCTGACTGCCAGCCCGCGGCGGCTGGCCTGCGCGGCCAGTGCCGCGCGCAGCGGGCCGGAGCCCGCGATGGCCAGCACCGGCCGGGACGCGTCTTGCTGCCAGCGCGCGGCCGCGTCCAGCAGCACCGGGTAGTCCTTCTGCTCGGCCAGCCGCCCGACTGCGAGCACGACCGGCAGGCCGGCCGCGCCGATATCGGCCGCAGCCTGCGCCACCTCGGCCGGGCCGGGCGGCTCGCGCGGCGGCGCGGGCACGACTGCCACCGATACCCGGCGGGCGCCGAGGCGGCGCATCCGGGCGGCCAGGCCGGGACTGACGCACAGCACCGCGTCGGCCCGGCGGGCGCAGGCGCGCTCGAGCAGGCGGTAGCCGAGACCGGCAGCCCGCCCGGCCGGGGGCGCGTTGTGCACGGTGACGGCCACGGCCGGCTGCCGGGCCCGGCGGCCGGCGAAGGCGGCGCGCACGGCGATCACGGCCAGCGCGCCCGCCCGCACGCCGTGCGCGTGCACCACCTGCGGCGCCGCCCGGCGCGCCAGGCGGCCCAGCTGCCACCCGGCGGCGGCGGCCGGTCCCGGCCGGGCCCGGTCGCTGATCGGCACCGGCACGAAGACCGGCCGGCCGCCGGCGGGCCGGATTCCAGCGTCCCGGCCATGATCAGCGGGCGGGTGCTGTCCGGCGCCGCGACGGTCACCGCCATCCCGGCGCGGGCGCAGCCGCGGGCGAGCATCGCCACATGCCGGGCGGTCCCGCCCGTGGCCGTGCCGAGCACCAGCAGCAGCCGGGCCGGGACCGCCGCACGGCCGCCCGCGCCGGTCACGACGGCACGCCCCGGCGGCGCAGCGCGGCCAGCGCGGCCCGCAGGTCGCGGCGGTCCAGCGCGCAGGCCACGGCGCCGAACACGACGGCCGCGCACCCGGCGGCCACTGCCGCGAGGCCCGCGCTGGCCAGCCCGGCCCCCGGGGCGGCCGCGGCCACGGCCGTCCCTGCGGCCGCCCCGGCCAGCGCGGCCGCCAGGCCCGCGGCGGCGGCCCGCGGCGCGCCGCGCAGCGCGCCGGTCCCTCGCCACCGCGTCACCGCCACGGCCAGCGCGATCCCGGCCACGGTCAGGCCGGCCGAGTTGCCCAGGCCCAGCGCCGGCACCACCCAGCGGGCCGGAGCCTGGCTGACCGCGATCAGGTCGGCGGCGATGACCACCAGCCACCCGGCCGCCATGCCCGCGGCGGCGGCCCGGTTCCGGCCGTCGGCCAGCAGCACCCGGGACAGGCAGGCCACCAGCCCGTAGCCGACCAGCCCGGGCGCGAATGCGGCGAACCCCAGCGCCAGCTGGCGCACCTCGGCCAGGTGATCGCCGCTGGTCGCGGCGAAGACCCGGGCGGCGGGGACCGCGATCGCGGTGATCACCGCCGCGCCGAGCCAGGACGAGATGAGCACCGCCCGGGCCGACCCGGCGGCGGTCTGGTCGAAGGCGCGCCCGTCCCGGGCCGACAGCACCGGGAAGGCGCTGACCGCGATCGGGACGGCCAGCACCGCGTAGGCCGACAGGAACACCTGCCAGCCGTAGGTATAGAGCACGACCGCGCCGCGCAGGCCGTGCCGGTTCGCCAGCCAGGTCACCACCAGCACCGACGCATCCTGGGCGGCCAGCGCGACCAGGCCGACCGCGGCCAGGCGGCGGGCCCGCCGGGCCACACCCGGCGGGAAGCGCAGCGCCGGCCGCAGCCCGAGCCGCAGCCGCCAGGCCGGCACCGCAGCGGTGGCCGCCAGCGCCGCCACCCCGCAGGTCGTGCCCACCGACAGCGCCAGCTCGGCGCCGAGCGGCAGCTGGGTCAGGCGGCGGCCCTGGCTGAGCGGCACGAAGGCCAGGTAGGCGGCGATGACGACCAGGCTGGACAGCACCGGCGCCAGCGCCGGGGCGGTGAACCGCCGGTGCGCCTGCAAGATCCCGTACAGCACCACGGCCAGCCCGTACAGCAGGATCTGCGGCGCGAACACGGCGAGCATCCGGCTGGTGGCGCCGACCAGGCCGGCGTGCGCGCAGGCGGCGGCCGGGTTGACCGGGACCAGCGCGGCGGCGACCGGGCGGGCCGCCAGCGCGACGGCGGCGCTGGCCGGGGCCAGGATCAGCACGGTCCAGGTCAGCAGGGCCGAGGAGGTCTGGCGGACCTGGCGGGCCGACTCCGGGTCCCCGGTGGCCCGCTCGGCGGGCCGGGCTAGCACCGGGACCATGATCGAGGTGAGCGCGCCGCCGAGGACGATGTCGTAGACGACGTTGGGCACCTGGTTGGCGGTCACGTAGGCGCTGCCGAGGCAGCCGGCGCTGACGGTGTGCGCGAACACGAGCTGGCGGACCAGCCCGAGCAGCCGCGCGCCGGCGGTGAGCACGGCGATCAGCGCCGCGGCCCGGCCGATGCCCGCAGCGGCGGGCGCGCTCTCGCCGGGGCCGGCGGCGGGCTCGGTGACCTCGGCGGCGGGCTCGCTCACCGCGGCGCGGCGGACTGCGGCGCAACCGGCGGCGGCGCAGCGGGCCGCGGCACGGCGGGCGGGCGGCGGCCCAGCATGTCCAGCCACCGCAGCGGCGGCGTGCGCTCGATCACCTGGGTGAAGCTGACGAACTCGCTGGCCGCGGTGAGGCCGGCCACCCCGGCCAGCACCGCCGCCCGGGCCGGCCGGGGCAGCGCGAGGGCCGCGGCCGCCCCCAGCATCGCGCCGAGCGCATTGGCCCCGGCATCGCCCAGCATGGCCCGCTCGCCGAGGTCCTCGGGCAGTAGCGCGGCCGCCGCGCCGAGCGGGGCGGCTGCGGCCCGGCCGCGCGCGGCGGCCAGCGGCAGCCCCGCGGCCAGCGCCACCTTGATGGCGCGGCCGGGCCGCAGGTCGAACAGGTTCAGCAGATTCGCTCCCCCGGCGATCAGCGCCGTGTCGAGTACCAGGTCGCCGCCGCGGGCGGCGAGCCCGGGGCGGCCCGGCCCGGCCGGGCCGCCGGAAGCGCGCAGCAGCAGGCCGGCGGCGGCGGCGGCCGCGCCGATGCCGGCGATCTTGACCGCCCCGCTGGTCAGCTCGCCGCGGGCGAGCGCGCCGAGGTGGCCGCGGAAGCCGCGCCGGTCGCGGCTGCCCGCCAGGTCGTCGTAGCAGCCGAAGGCCCCGGCGCCGAGGCCCGCCACGGCTATCCCGGCCCGCTGCCGGGGGCTCAGCTCCGGGCCGCCCGTCCGGCGGCCCGGCAGCCCGCCCGCCAGCACGGCCGCCGCCGCGCCGGCCGCGAGCGCGGGCCCCTCCAGCAAGGTCACCGGCTCGCCACGGTGGTTGGTCCTGGCCCAGCGCCGCTTGCCTCCCGGGGGACGGCGGCACAGCGCGGCGTAGCCGAGCCGTGCCGCTGCGGCGCTCAGCCCGGCCGCGGTGATCGCCGCCCCGCTCATCCGGGCGGCTTCCCGTGCTTCGAGCGGCTCGCGGACCCGGAGGCGCCGGGGGACGGGGAGGTGCTCGCCGTCGCGGACGGGGCCGGGGCCGGGCTGGGCACGGTCCCGGCGAGCACGCCGTAGGCCGTGGCCTTGTGCCCGGCCAGCAGCTCGGCCAGCGCCCACGCCGTCACGATCTGCCCGGTCTGGGTGTCGGCGTTGTCCACCGTGCTCACCGAGGCGGTCAGCGCGCCCGACGCCAGCGCGTCGATCGCGCTGCCCTGACCGGACCCGGGCAGCGACCCGGCCAGCACGACGCCGTGGCCCGCGGCCCGCAGCGCCTGCGCGACCAGGAGCAGGATCTGGTTGTCCGGGCTGGAGTCGTTGCTGGTGGGCGCGCTGGCCGGCGGGATGACGACGGCCAGCTGGGCGGGCTGGAGCGCGCTGGCGGTGCTGCCGGCCAGCTGCAGGTAGTTGCGCTGGCTGAAGCTTTGCACGGTGGCCTGCCCCCCGGTACTGGTGGCCGGCGTCAGCACCGCATCGGAGCGGGTGACCAGGGCCGGAGCCAGCGCGGCGGCGGCGGCCTGCTGGCCGCTGAACTGCGATCCGGTGCCCGGGCTGCTGCCCGCCTCCTGGTTCTGCCCGGCCAGGCTGGTCAGCTCGTCCTCGGTGCTGGCGCTGGTGTCGAAGAACAGGTTGGTCAGGTTGACCTGGCCGGTCACGGTGGCGCCGGCCTTGCGCAGGTCCGCGGTCACCCCGCTGACCGTGGCGGAGTCGGCCCCCGGAGCGGTGACGATCACGACGCTGTGCCCGGTCAGCAGCCCCGGCAGCAGCTGGCCGGAGGCGGTGCGGGCGAAGTTCTCGTCGAAGGTGATCTGCTCGCCGAGGGTCTTGTTGCGCTGGATCAGCGCCTTATTCTGCGCGGTGACCCGGTTGGCGGTGCGGTTCAGCACGGCCACGGTCGTCCCCTTCAGCGCCGTCGAGCCGACGAAGATGCCGACGGCGAGGGCGAGGAAGACCGCGATGATCGAGACCAGGTGGTAGCGAAAGTCGATCATCAGAAGAGTCCAGTCAGCCAGTACCTCAGGTAGTTGAGCTCGGAGCCGAGGTATTTCAGGTAGTCCTGCCCGACGGACAGGGACGCCATCGCGACGAGGATCGTCACCGCGGCGGCCAGCGCCAGCAGCACCAGCGACCACGAGGATATCCGGCTCTGGTACAGCCGGCTGACCCCCTTGGCATCCACGATCTTGTCGCCGACCTTGATCCGGGTCAGCACGGCGCTGGCCATCCCGGACCGGCCCTTGTCCAGGAACTCCACCAGCGAGAACCGCATCCCCACGGCGACGATGAGCTTGGCGCCGGCCTCGTCGGCCAGCAGCACGGCCACGTCCTCGCTGGTCCCCGGGGCGGGGCAGGTGACGCTGCTGACGCCCAGGTCCTCGACTCGGGCCAGGCCGGGCGCGACCCCGTTGGGGTAGGCGTGCACGACGATGTCGGCGCCGCACTTGAGCGCGGCGTCGGACACCGAGTCCATGTCGCCGACGATCACGTCCGGCCGGTACCCGGCGGCCAGCAGCGCGTTGGCCCCGCCGTCCACCCCGACCATCACCGGCTTGAACTCGCGGATGTAAGCGCGCAGCGCCAGCAGGTCCTCGCGGTGCCGGTAGCCGCGGGCCACCACCAGCACGTGCCGGCCATCCAGCCGCACCGACAGCTCGGGGACCCGGATCCCGTCGGTGAGCAGCGCGGAGTCGTGCTCGATGTACTCGACGGTGTTGGCCAGGAAACCGCGCAGCTGGTCGGCCAGTCCCTGCTGCGCCTTGGCCATGTCCGCCGCCACCGACGCGGCGGTCTGCACGGTGCCCTTGGCCACCACCTTCTCGCCCCGGTACAGGGTGTCGCCATCCAGCCGGACCCGCTGGCCTTCCTTGATCCGGTCGAACACCTCCGGGCCCGCGTCGTCGATCAGCGGGATGCCCGCCTCGACCAGCAGCTGCGGACCGAGGTTAGGGTAGCGGCCGGAAATCGACGCGGCGGCGTTCACCACCGCCGCGGCCTGCAGCTTGATCAGCGCCTCGGCGCTGACCCGGTCCAGGTCGGCGTGATCGAGCACGGCGATGTCGCCGGGCTTGAGCCGGCGGATGATGTGCTTGGTGCGGCGGTCCAGCCGGGCGGTCGCGTACAGGCCGGGCAGGTCCGCTGACCTGGTCCGGCGGATGCCCGTGAGCTTCCTGGCCTGAACGTCCATCGGTGCTGCCAGTGTGCCAGATGCGGGACCGCGGCCTGGCCCGTGCGGGGTAGGTCAGCGGCCAGGCCTGCCGTCCCCGGCGCGCTCGCGGGCCGCCGCGTCCAGCAGCTCGCCGGCGTGCGCCTGGCCGTGCTCGGACTCCGCCACGCCCGCCAGCATCCGCGCCAGCTCGCGGACCCGGCCGCCGTGGTCGAGCAGGGTCAGGCCGCTGCGGATCACCGAACCGTCGCCCGCCTTCTCCACCATCAGGTGGGCGTCGGCGTACGCGGCGACCTGGGGCAGGTGGGTGACCACGATGACCTGGGCCCGGCGGGCCAGCCGGGCCAGCCGGCGGCCGACCTCCACCGCCGCCTTGCCGCCCACACCGGCGTCCACCTCGTCGAACACGAACGTGGGCACCGGGTCAGCGCCGGCGAACACCACCTCGATGGCCAGCATGACCCGGGACAGCTCGCCGCCGGAGGCCCCCTTCTGCAGCGGCAGCGACGGCGCGCCAGGATGCGCGGCCAGCCGGATCTCGACGTCGTCGGCCCCGTGCAGGCCGGGCTCGCGCAGCGGCAGCACCGCGGCGGTGAGCCGGGCGTGCGGCATGGCCAGCGCCGCGAGTTCCGCGGTCACCTCCGCGCCGAATCGGCCGGCGACCTCCCGCCGGGCCCGGGTCAGCTGGCCGGCCAGCTCGGCGACGGTGCCCGCCAGCCTGGTCTCGGCGCCGGCCAGCTCGGTGATCTTGTCGTCGTCGCCCTGGAGCTGGGCCAGCCGCTCGCGGGCCAGCTTGGCCCAGCGCAGCACGGCCGCCAGGTCGGGCACCGGGGCGGCGGCCGGATCGGCGCCGCCCGCAGCCGGCTCGGCCGCGTCCGGCACGGCTGCGCCCGTTCCCGGCTCGCCGTCACCGGGCCCGGCCTGCTGCTGCGCGGCCAGGGCCAGCTCTGCGGTGCCGTAACTGCGGACCAGCCGGGCCAGCTCGGCCCGGCGCTCTTGCACCACCGCCAGCCGCCGCGGGTCGGCGTCGATGCCCTGGGCGTAGGAGGCCAGCTCGGTGGCCATGTCGGAGACCAGATACGCCGCCTCGGAGACCCGTCCGGCGAGCTGGGCCAGCACCGGGTCGTGGGCCGCGGCCGACTCCAGCGCCTGCCGGGCCGCGCCGAGCAGGCTGACCGCGTCGGCGGCCTGGTAGGAGCCGCTGGACGGATCGCCGAGCAGCGCCTCGTGCGCGGTGGTCGCCGCGGCCGCCAGCGCATCGGCGTTGGCCAGCCTCTCGTCCTCGGCGGCCAGCTCGATGTCCTCGCCCTCGGCCGGGCCGGCCTGGTCCACCTCGGCCAGCCCGCGGCCGAGGTCGTCGGCCTCCCGGGCCCGCTCGGCGGCCTGGTCGCGCAGCTGGGCCAGCTCGCCCGCGACGGCCAGATGCCGGGCGTAGGCCCGCTGGTAGCCGGCCAGCAGGGCCTGCAGCTCGGGGCCGCCGAACCGGTCCAGCGCTTCGCGCTGGCGGCCGGGGCGCAGCAACTGCTGCTGGTCGGCCTGCCCGTGCACCGCGATCAGGTCGTCGGCGAGATAGGTCAGCAGCGACACCGGCACCGACCGGCCGCCGGCGTAGGCGCGGGACCGTCCCTCGGCGGACACCGAACGACTGATGATCAGCGTGCTGCCCTCGTCGTCCAGGTCGCCGCCGGCCTCGGCGACCGCCGCGGCCGGGTTCCCGCCCGGGTCGACGCGCAGGCGGCCCTCGACGCTGGCCCGGTCCGCGCCCGGCCGCACCCGGGCCGGGTCGGCGCGGCCGCCGAACAGCAGGCCGAGCCCGGTGACGACCATCGTCTTGCCGGCCCCGGTCTCGCCGGTGACCACGGTGAGGCCCGGAGACAGCGGCAGGATGGCCTCGTCGATCACGCCGAGGCCGCTGATCCGCACTTCCTCAAGCATCGCCGCCTGGTCCTTCGTTCTCACGGTCACGCCATCCGCCTCGCCTGCGCGGGCCGCCGTCAGCGCACCAGCGGCCGGGCCGCCGCGCCCTGTCCCCGCCAGCCTGACACCGGCAGGCCGAACTTCTGCACCAGCCGGTCGGTGAAGGTCACGCTGGAGTGCGCGCCGTTCGCCTCCGCGCCGGGATCGCGCAGCAGGGCCAGCAGCACCGGCCGGGCTCCCCGCCGGACCTCGACCCGCGCGCCGGCCGGCAGATCGACCTTACGTCGCCCGTCGCACCACAGCACGGCCCCGTCGGCCTCCCGCTGGTCGCCCGGGACGCCGATGACCTCCGCGGCCAGCACCGAGTCCGGGGAGACGATCATCGGCCCGCCGAACAGCGCGTGCGCGCTGATCGGCACCAGCAGCAGCGCCTCGACCCCGGGCCAGACCACCGGGCCGCCGGCCGAGAACGCGTAGGCCGTGGACCCGGTCGGGGTGGCGAACACCACCCCGTCGCAGCCCCACCGCGACAGCGGCCGGCCGTCGATCTCGATGACCAGGTCCACCATCCGCTCCCGGGCGGCCTTCTCCACGGTGGCCTCGTTCAGCGCCCAGGTCGCCGCCGTCTGGCGGCCTTCCGCCCGGATCGCGACGTCGACGGTCATCCGCTCCTCGACCAGGTAGCTGCCCGCCACCACCCGGTCGACCGCGTCGGCGAGGTCCTCCGGCTCGGCCTCGGCCAGGAAGCCGACGTGGCCGAGGTTGACTCCGAACAGCGGGGCGCCGGCCGGCCGGGCCAGCTCGGCCGCGCGCAGCAGGGTCCCGTCCCCGCCGACCACGATGGCCAGCTCGGTGCCCGCGGCCGGCTGCTCCGCGGCCGGGACCGCGGTCACGCCGGGGGCGGCCAGCTGCGCGGCCTCCTCCGCGAGCACCCGGACCCCGATCCCGGCGGCGGCCAGCCGCCCGATGACGCCGTGCGCGGTGCGCACGGCCGCCGGGCGCCCGGTGTGCGCGATGACCAGCATGGTCCGCTCGGCGTTCACTGCGGCCCCTCCGTGATCGCGGCCTGCAGGGCCGCGATGTCCAGCGGCGGCGCGTCCCGCCGCAGCCACAGGAAATATTCCACGTTTCCCGACGGCCCGGGCAACGGGCTCGCGGTCACGCCCGCCGTGCCGAGGCCGAGGCCGGCCGCGGCGGCGGCGACCGCGGCGACGGCCTGCTCGCGCAGCGCAGGGTCGCGCACCACCCCGCCGGGGCCGACGTTGCCGCGGCCGGCCTCGAACTGGGGCTTGACCAGCAGCAGCCAGTCGGCGCCGGGAGCGGCGCAGGCGGCCAGGGCCGGCAGCACCAGGCGCAGCGAGATGAACGACAGGTCCGCGGTGACCAGGTCCGGTGGCGGGGCGACCTGCCCGGGCTGCAGGCCGCGGACATTGACCCGGTCCAGCACGGTGACCCGCGGGTCGGTGCGCAGCGGCCAGGCGAGCTGGCCGTAGCCCACGTCAGCGGCGACCACATGGGCGGCCCCGGCCCGCAGCAGCACGTCGGTGAAGCCGCCGGCGGACGCCCCGGCGTCCAGGCAGCGCCGGCCGGCCACCCGCAGTCCCGGGAAGGCGGCGAGCGCGCCGGCCAGCTTGGCGCCGCCGCGGGAGGCGTACTGCGGCGCGGCGTCGCCGGCCTGCACCCTGATCGCGGCCGCCTCGGCGACCTGGGTGGCGGCCTTGGCCGCGACCTGCCCGGCCACGCTCACCCGCCCGGCCGCGATCAGCTCGGCCGCCTGCTCCCGGGACCTGGCCAGCCCGCGGCGGACCAGCTCGGCGTCCAGCCGGCGCCTGCTCATGACCTGCCGCACGCCGGGCTCAGCCGCCCCGCCCCGCGGCGCCGGGCGGCCTGCCGTCCAGCTCGCCCAGCACTTCGCGCAGCCGCTGGTGCACCTGCCCGAACACCGCCGGATGCTCCGCTACCGGCCGGCCCGCCAGCCCGCGGAGACCGGCCAGCGCGCCGTCGACGCGCAGGTCACCGGTGCCGGGGATCTCCGTGTCCGCATTCCCGGCGTCATCCGGAAGCACGGCGTCATCCGGGAGCACGGTGGCATCCGGAAGCATGGTCTCGTCCGGAAGCATGGTCTCGTCCGGAAGCATGGTCTCGTCCGGAAACGCGGTGCCGTCCGGCAACCACGCGTCATGCTGCACGGCGCATCACGCTCCTCACATTTCCCGGAACGGCGGCGGTCACGCGTTCCCATCAGGAACGCTACCGCCCGCTGCGGCCAGGCCGGCGCAGCCGGCGCGGTGCGCCGCCCCCGGCGCGCTGTCCGGTTCGTGAACCCGGACAATGATCGGGATAACCGCGAGGAGAACCGATGGCGACAGCCGATGAGGTCCGCACGGCGCTGGAGAACCTGACGGGGCGGATCTCGGACATGGACGCGCAGGCCCGCGCGGATCACCTGCTGGAGCGCACGCTCAGCTGCCAGGTCCCGGACCTGGGCGTGACGTACCTGACCCAGCTGGGCCCTGACGGAGCGGGCGGCGTCCGCGAGGCCGGGCCGGGTACCCCGCCCGCCCAGATCCGGTTCACCGCGGGCAGCGACGACGTCGTGGCCATCGCCGCCGACCCGGGCAGCTTCCTGCGCGCCTGGCTGTCGGGCCGGCGACGGGTCGAGGGCAGTGTGCTGGACCTGCTCCGGCTGCGGCGGCTGATGTAGCGAGGCCGGCCTGCGGCGGCCGCAGACCGGCCGCCGCCGTCAGTTGGGCAGGAAGCAGATCCCGGCGTGGCCGGGGACGTGCGCGCACTGGTTGGCGCCGAACGCGTTGTCACTGGCGATCCACAGCCCGGCGCTGGTCATCAGCATGTCGTCGGCGCCGTAGCCGCGGGCGCGGCTCGGGTTGAACACCACGGCCCCGGTCGACGGGGACAGCCCGACCATGCCCTGGGCCGGGACCGCGCCCGGGCCGGCGTTGTTGCAGCCATGGCTGTTGTCGGCCCACCGCTCGTGCCCGCCGAAATACGCGGTGCTGGAGTCCGCAGCCGTGGAGTACAGCGAGTCGCAGCCGGTGTAGTTGATCCACTTCGGGCTCACCGAGCCCTGGGTGGCGGGGAACGCGGCCGCCGCGTCGCACAGGTAGTGGTCGGGGCCGATGGACGGCTTGAACCCGGTGGCCGCGGTGTAGACCGTGCCATCGTCGGGCGACCAGGACGCGGCCCGGATGTAGAACGACTCGCTGGTCGCGCAGGCCTGGCTGAACTCGGATGAGGTCCAGCCGGTGACGGCGGCGCTGCCGCCCGCCACGTTGAGCATGAAGATCTGCTGGCGGTGCTGGCCGCCGACCGAGGTGAACACGCCCTCGACCAGGTCCAGCGAGCCGCTGTGGCTGAGCTGCTGGTTGTAGACCCGGGTGCCGGAGTTGGGGTAGGTGCCGGAGATGTTCAGGTGCACGAACCCGTCGTCCTTGCCGGTGGCCGGATTCAGGCTGGCGAAGAACCGGTTGCTGCTGCCGTTCACCGAGCTGAAGTAGCCGCCGGCCAGCAGGTGCCCGTGGGTGGCCAGCAGGGTCTCCACCTGGCCGCTGGCGCTGTGCCCGAACGCCGTGGTCACCGCCCCGGTCGAGGTGCTGATCTCGGCGATGTTCTTGGCGCTGGTGCCGTGCACCGAGCTGAACGTGCCGCCGATGTAGGCCTGCGAGCAGTTGCCGCCGTTGAACGCGATGGTGTTGACCTTGCCGTTGACGTCCGGATTCCACGACGTCAGCTTGTAGGGCGCGGTGGCGCTGAAGCTGAGCACGTTGTCGCGGGTAGTCGACTTGCCGCCCTGGGTGATGGTGTGGAAGCTGCCCACCCCGTACATGGTCCCGCCGCACTGCACGAGCTGGCGCATCTGCTCGGCCGGCCCGCTGTTGGGGAAGGCCGGCGTGCCGCTGGCGGGATGCGGTGAGACGCTCGCGAGCGCCGGGCTCGCGGTCCCGGCCAGCCCGGCCGCGGCGGTGAGCACGGCCAGTCCTGCGCTGCCCAGGAGCATCCTGCTGCTGAACCTCATGTGGTCCCCCCTCGACTCTCCGGCGCTGCGCGCGTGCCGCGGCCGCCCGGCCCCGGTGCGGGCTGCGCGCCGCCGGGACGGTTCCCGGCGTTCAGGGCGGCTTGTTGCCTGCTATCTGTATGTTTATGACGCATGGCCGCTGAGCTTGGATTACACGCCGTTTGCGGATATCGTCCCAGTCCGTGCCGCAGTGCGCCAGTGCGCGCGGCCGGATTACCTGGCCGGGCCGCGCGGGGTGCGATGCTGGGACCATGCCCGAGGGCGACACCGTATGGCGCGCGGCGCGCCAGCTCAGCGCGGCGCTGGACGGCCGGGTGCTGACGCGCAGCGACTTCCGGGTGCCGCGCTACGCCACCACCGACCTCACCGGGCGGGCGGTGACGCGCACGCTGTCGCGCGGCAAGCACCTGCTGACCCGGGTCGAGGGCGGCCTCAGCGTGCACACCCACCTGCGGATGGACGGGACCTGGCGGGTCCGGCCCGCGCGCGGCTACCCGCCGCGCGACTACCGGATCCGGCTGGTGCTCGGCAACGACACCTGGCAGGCCATCGGGCGGCTGCTCGGCGTGGTGGAGGTATTGCGGACCGGGCACGAGGACCGGGTCGTCGGGCACCTGGGCCCGGATCTGCTCGGGCCGGACTGGGACCCGGCCGAGGCGGTGCGGCGGCTGTCGGCCGCGCCGGGCCGGGCCCTCGGCGAGGCGCTGCTGGACCAGCGCAACCTGGCCGGCGTCGGCAACCTGTACAAGGCCGAGGTGCTGTTCCTGCGCGGCCTGAACCCCTGGTGCCCGGTCGGCCAGGCCGGCGACCTCGGCCCGGTGGTGGACCTGGCGCACCGGCTGCTGGAGGCCAACAAGGACCGGCCGGAGCAGGCCACCACCGGCAGCCTGGCCCCCGGTACCGAGAACTGGGTGTACAAGCGCGCGGGCCGGCCGTGCCGGCGGTGCGGTATGCCGATCCGGCGGTACGAGGCCACCGGTCCCGGCGCGGACCCGGCCGAGCGGATCACGTTCTGGTGCCCGAACTGCCAGCCCGCCGCGGGCTGACCGCGACAGGATGTCATCCGGCGCGGGCTCAGCATCGGGGCCGCGGGGGCGTCTTAGGAACATGCGGCCGGGCGGCGAACGGGGGCGGGCGGATGATCCGCCGCCCCGTTCGCCGCCCCTGCTCAGGCGTCGCGGTGGCGGAACAGGAGCAGGCCGCCGATGACGGCCGCCGCGGCATAGCAGCAGAACACCGCGAAGCCGGTCCAGGGAGCGAACATGTGCACGCCGGACTGGTTCTCCCAGATCGCCCCGCCGGCGTTGAACGGGATCCACCGGTCGATGTGCACGGCCCAGTTCGCCGGCAGGAAGCCGCTCAGGATGTACAGCACGAACAGCAGGCCGATGGCCGCGGTGATCGCGCCCGCGGTGTGCCGCAGCATCGCCGCGAGGCCGTAGGACAGCAGCCCGCACACGGTCAGGAACAGCGCGCCGCCGATGACGGCACGCAGCGCCCCGGGGTGGCTGATCGACCATCCGGCGTGCTGGGTGGCGAGGATGGCCTGGCCGAGGAAGAACGCGGCGAAGCTGGAGATCAGGCCCGCGGCCAGGGCGACGGCGCTGAAGACCAGGGCCTTGGCCGTGAATATCGTGCCGCGCCGCGGCAGCACGGTCAGCGACGTGCGCATCATCCCGGTGGAGTACTCCGACGAGATGGTCAGCACGCCCAGCACCACGATGACCAGCTGGCCGATGAACAGGCCGAACAGGCTCGGCATCGCGGCGTGCGCCTGCGCGTCGGCGATCATGGCCGCGCGGGCCGCGCCGTGCGCCTGGCCGATCGCCTGGGCCCGGCCGAAACTGAACAGCGCGCCGATCCCGACGACGGCCACGATCATGGCCAGCAGCGTCCAGTAGGTGGACCGGACCGAGCGGATCTTGGTGAACTCCGAGCGCAGCGCGCCGGCCAGGCTGGCGTGCCCAGCGGGCCGGGGCCGGGCCACCGCGCCGCCGAGCGTCTCCTGGGTTACCGAGGTCATGTCAGGCCACCTTTCCCGCGGCCGCGTGCGGCCGGCTCTGCTCGCCGGGGAGCCCGGCGTGGAACTGCACGCTGGCGGCGGTCAGCTCCATGAACGCTTCCTCCAGCGACGCCTGCGCGGGCGCCAGCTCATGCAGCCGGATCCCGTGATCGAAGGCCAGGTCGCCGACCTGCTGCGGGGTCAGGCCGAGCACGACCATCGCCCCGGTGCCGCCGTCCCGGATGGTGCCGCCCGCGGCCGCCGCGACCCTGGCCAGCTCGTCCGGCTCGGTGGTGCGGACCCGGACGGACTGCTGCGAGTTCGCCGCGATGAACTCGGCCACCGAGCAGTCGGCGATCAGCCGCCCGCGGCCGATGACGATCAGGTGATCGGCGGTGTTCTCCATCTCCGACATCAGGTGCGAGGAGACGAACACCGTTCGGCCCTCGGCGGCCAGCGCCTTCATCAGGTTCCTGATCCACAAGATGCCCTCGGGGTCCAGCCCGTTGACCGGCTCGTCGAACATCAGGATTCCCGGGTCGCCGAGCAGCGCCGCGGCGATGCCAAGGCGCTGCCCCATGCCGAGGGAGAAACCGCGGGAGCGCTTGCCCGCCACATCGGCCAGGCCGACCAGCTCGAGCACCTCGCGCACCCGCCGGGCCGGCAGGTTGTTGGTCTGGGCCAGGCACAGCAGGTGGTTGCGGGCGCTGCGGCCGCCGTGCACCGCCTTGGCATCCAGCAGGGCGCCCACCTCGTGCATCGGCCAGGCCAGGCGGCTGAACGGCTTGCCGTTCACGGTCACGCTGCCCTTGGCCGGCTGGTCCAGGCCGAGGATCATCCGCATCGTGGTGGTCTTGCCCGCCCCGTTGGGGCCGAGGAACCCGGTGATCTTGCCCGGGTGCACGGTGAACGAGAGGTCATCGACAGCCAGCGTGCTGCCGTACCTCTTGGTGAGGCTCCGTGCCTCGATCATGTGACTGTCCTTCCGGTCGCGGTCGGGGCCCGGGACGGACGGCCGGGAATGGCCTTCCCGCGAGCCCGCCAGCAGTCTTTCCGGGGCGGACCGGACCGCGCGTCGCCCGGCGGGCGGATCGGCCTCCGCCCGCAGGCTGAACCCGGGGAGCCAGACGGCGCACCCGCATACGCCCTCCGGCGGATGCGGATGGCCCAGAGAATGACGGGCCAGACGGCTTGCGGCCCGCCGGGAGGACAGCCCGGGTCAGGCGGGCAGGCGGGTCAGGAGGACAGCCCGAGCCGGCCTGCGGCCGACTCCGCCGCACCGGGGCCGACCGGCTCTGGCCCGGACCAGGCCGCCGCGCACAGCGCCCGCAGCCCGTCCAGCGGCGCGCCGTCGCCGGTCAGCTCAAGCCCGGCGCCGTCCTGGCCGCCCGGGCCGCGCCGCGCCGTCCAGCCGCCGCAGCGGAATCCGCCGTCCGCCGCATTTACCCCGGGGTGCGGTTCGAGCAGCCCGCTCAGGTCGGCGGCCAGGTAGCACGGCCGCTGCCCGGCGGGCGCCTGCACCGCCTGCGCGGCGCTGGTCACGCCGGTGAGCACCAGCAGGCTGTCGGCGTGGCCGCGGACCGCGCCCTCGATGTCGGTGTCGAGCCGGTCGCCGACCACCAGCGGGCGGCGCGCCCCGGTCCTGGCGACGGCCTCGGCGTGCAGCGGCGGCTCGGGCTTGCCCGCGACGACCGGCTGGCGGCCGGTGGCGGTGGCGATCACGGCGACCAGCGACCCGTTGCCGGGCTGCGGGCCGCGGGTGGTGGGCAGCGTCGAGTCGGCGTTGGAGGCGACGTACAGGGCCCCGGCGCGGACCGCGAGCGCGCCCTCGGCGAGCAGCGAGTAGCTGATGTCAGGCGCGTAACCCTGCACCACCGCGGCGGGGTGCTCCGCGGCGGTCGACACCGGCCGCAGGCCGCGCTCGCGCAGCGCGACCCGCAGCCCGATGCCGCCGATGACCAGGACCGGCGCGCCCGCCGGAAGCCGGCCCGCCAGCAGCCGCGCTGCGGCCTGGGCGGAGGTGACGATGTCGGCCGCGGAGGCGGTGACGCCGAGGCCGGTGAGCTGCGCCGCGATCGCCGACGGGGACCGGGACGCGTTGTTGGTCACGAAGGCCAGCCGCATCCCGGCCTCCCCGGCCTGGTCCAGCGCCTTCGCGGCGCCGGGCACCGGCGCGCCGCCGAGGTAGACCACCCCGTCGAGGTCGAGCAGGGCCGTGTCGTAGTGCTGGCACAGCGGCTGCGCGCACGCCTTCGGCACCGGGCCGGCCGCCGGGTCCGGCCCGCTCACTCGGCGGTTCCCCCGGCCAGGCGGCTGCGGGCCCGCAGCGTGGCCCGGACGCTGCGCAGCGCGTCGGTGTAGTGCCGCAGGTTCGGCCGCATCGCCGCGGCGAGGGCGAGATGCTCGGCCGCGGCGCCCGGGTCGCCGGTCCGCGCCAGCGCCAGGCCGAGGCCGAACTGGGCGTAGTCGTCGCTCGGGCTGGCGTCGACGATGCGGCGGAAGTTCTCGGCCGCCGCGGCGTACCGGCCCGCGTCGAACTGCGCCCGGGCCAGGCCCTCCAGCACGCTGCGGGAGTGCGGCTCAGCGGCGGCCGCCCGCTCCAGCAGCTGCGCGGCGGCGGCCGCGCTGCCGCGGCCGAGCAGCTCCATCCCGCGCCGGTACAGCGCGTAAGTCTCGGTCCCGGCCGCGGTCTGCTCTGCCCACGGATCGGGGCGCTCCGCAGCCGGCCCGGCGCGAAGATCTTCGCCGGGCCGGGAATCGGGGCCGCCAGGAGATCCTTCTGTCATATGTGCAGATCCTTCCGTCCGGCCAGGCAGTTGCGGACCGCCGCGGCGCGGGCCTCGCGCTGGCCCCGTTCCGCGGCGTGCGCTATGCGCAAGACAGGGTGAGCGGGCTGGCTGAGGTCACCTCCCCACCGTACGACGTGATCGCCCAGGACAAGGAAAGCCAGTTGCTGGCCGCCGACCCGCACAACATCGTCCGGGTGATCCTGCCCCGGCACGCGGCGGGCACGCCTGGCGGTCAGTACCGGGAGGCCGCGCGGGCGCTGGCCGACTGGCAGCGCGACGGCATCCTGGCCCGCGACCGCGAGCCGGCCCTGTATGTCTACGAGCAGGCCGCGCGGGGCCACGGCACGCCGGAGGACGGGACGCCGGGGGACGGGACCGAGCGGATCTTGCAGCGGGGCCTGATCGGCGCGCTGACGCTGGTGCCGCCGGAGGCGGGCGTGGTGCTTCCGCACGAGGACACCGCGCCGGGGCCGGTCGCGGACCGGCGCCAGCTGATGGAGGTCACCGGGGCCAACCTGGAGCCGATCTTCCTGCTCTACGACGGCTCGGCGGATCATGGCGCCGCCTGGCACCGCGGCACCGGGGACTCCGGCTGCGGGCAGGGCGGCAGCGCGGCGACCCGGATCGCCGACGCCGCCGCGGGCCGGGCGCCGCTATTCGACATCGCGACCAGCGACGGCCTGCGGCACCGGATGTGGGCGATCACCGACCGCGGCGAGCTGGACGCGATCGCCGCCGACCTGGCGCCGCGCCAGGCCCTGATCGCCGACGGGCACCACCGGTACGCGGCCTACCGGCAGATTCAGCAGCACCGCGACGCCGCCAGCGCCGGCCCGGGGCCGTGGGACCGCGGGCTGGCGCTGCTGGTCGACTCCGCGGCCTACCCGCCGCAGATCGCGGCGATCCACCGGGTCATTCCCGGCCTGCCGGCCGCCGCCGCGGCGGAGCAGGCCGCCGCTTCGTTCCGGGTGCGGCAGCTGCCCGGCGGCACCGCCGGCCTGCCGGCCGCGCTGGCCGAGCTGGCCAGGGCGGACCGGCTGGGCCCGGCGTTCCTGCTGGCTGGCGACGGCGCGGTGTTCCTGCTCACCGACCCGGATCCGGACCGGGCCGCCCGCGCCATGCCCGTGGGCCGGTCGGAGCGCTGGCAGGGCCTGGCGCCGGCCGTACTGCAGGAGCTGCTGATGCGCGCGACCTGGGGCGTGGCCGACACCGGCGAGCGGGTCCGGATCGTGCACGACGACGCCGCGGCGGCCGTGCGGGCCGCGCAGCAGGCGCCGGGCGGCACGGCCGTGATCAGCTGCCCGGTCCCGGCCAGCGACATCTACGCGGTGGCGGCGCTCGGCGAGCGGGTGCCGCGCAAGTCCACCTCCTTCTCGCCCAAGCCGCGTACCGGGCTGGTCATCCGCACGTTCGCTGAGAGCTGAACCGGGCGAGCTGGCCCGGTGGAGGCAAGCGGGCTCTGCGGCGGCCAGCGAGCCGCGCGGAGGGCGCCAGCCGCGGGCGAACCGGCTGGTGACGCCGGAGGCGCGGCTGAGACGATGCTGCGATGGACCATGTTGAGCCCGGCGCGGCCGGCGTCATCACGCCGGTCGGCCACGAGGTGTACCAGATCGACACCCGGCTGGCCGGCTATCACGGCATCACCGCCAGCTACCTGATCCGCGGCGAGCGGCCGTGCCTGGTGGAGACCGGGGCCGCGCCGTCGGCCGGGATGGTGCGGGACGCGCTGGCCGAGCTGGGCATCGGGCCGGGCGACCTGGCCACCGTGGTGGTCACCCACATCCATCTCGACCACGCGGGCGGCGCCGGCGACATCGCGGGCATGTTCCCCCGGGCCGAGATCGTGGTGCACGAACGCGGGGCCCGGCACCTGGCCGACCCCAGCCGGCTGATGGCCAGCGCGCGGATGGTCTACGGCGACGAGCTGGACGGCCTGTTCGGCCAGCTCGCGCCCACCCCGGCCGGCCGGATCCGGGCGGTGGCGCAGACCGGCTCGGTCGATCTCGGCGGCGGCCGGCGGCTGGAGAGCCACTACTCCCCCGGGCACGCCAAGCACCACGTCGGCCTGGTCGACTCGGAGTCCGGCGACCTGTACGTCGGGGACGCGGCCGGGATCTACCTGCAGGAGACCGGGGACATGCGCCCGGCCACCCCGCCGCCGGATTTCGACCTGGAGGTGGCCCTGGCTTCGCTGCGGATGTTCGGAACGCTGCAGCCGGCGCGGCTGCTGTTCAGCCACTTCGGGCCGGTCACCGCGATTTCCGAATCGCTGGAGCGGGCCGCGGCCGAGATCACCCTGTGGGTGGAGGAGACCCGCCGCGCCCGCGGCGCCGGGCTGGACCTGGACCACGCGGCCGCGCTGGTGGCCGAGCGGACCCGGCAGCGCTACGCGGCGATGGCCGAGGGCGCGGATCCCGTGGACGCCGCGAAGCTCGAGCGGATCAGCGGGACCGCGGCCAACGTGGCCGGCATCTGGCACTGGATGGACCGGGACGGCCCCGCCCGCTAGCCCGCGGCCGGCGCTGCCGGCGTGGTTCGCGGGCGAGTTCCGGTCGTACGATGAGTACGGCAAGGAGCTGCCATGAAACTCGCCGCACGCATCCTCATCGCCCGCGCCCGGGCCGCCAACCGCAAGGCCGCGCGCCAGCGCTACAAGCAGCTGTGCGCCGAACTGGCGGACTACGCCACTCCCGCGGAGCGCCGCGACCTCGAGGCCGCGCTGGACCGCTGCCCGGATCCGGCGGCGCGGGAGGTGCGCGACATCCTGGCCAGCCAGGCGCTGAAAGCCGAGCGCCCGCGGTGGGGCGCGATCGCCGGCCGGTAGGCCGGATCCCGCCGCCGGGCATCACCAGCCCTTAGGCTGGCAGGGTGACCGTGGTGCCCCGGGCCGTCGGCCATCTTGCCGGACGACTGGACGGCCTTGGCTGGGTGACCGATCTGCTGGTAGCCGGTTCCCTGGCCACCGGGGACTACGTCCCCGGCGTCAGTGATCTCGACCTGGTGGCCCTGACGGAGGGGCCGGCCTGCCCGGCACGGCAGGAGATCCTGACCGGCCTGCACCGCGAGCTTGACCAAGGGGCCGCCCGGGGACTGGACCTGGGCTGTGTGTACGTCGATGCGGGCAGGCTGGCCGACCTCGGGGCGCTGCACCCGATGTGGACCCACGGCTCGCTGGTCCAGCGCAGGCTGTCGGGAGTAACCCGCGCCGAGCTCGTCCGGCACGGCTTCGCCGTCCTGGGCCGGCCGCCCGCCGATGTGCTGCCGGAGATGACCGACGATGATGTCCGCCGCGCCGCGCGCGCGGAGTTGTGCGGGTACTGGGCGCACGCCTCGCGCCGGCCGCTGTGGTGGCTGAACCCGGTGATCGCGGACCTGGGGCTGACGTCGATGGCACGCGGCCGGCACGCGCTGCAGACAGGCCAGTTGCTGACCAAGACGCAGGCGATAGAGCAGGCCGCTGCGCCCGCCTGGCTAAAAGACCAGCTTCGTGCCCGGCGGCAGGGCCGGCGGGTGGCGTCGCCGCGGGCCCGGACCGCGCTGATCGCGTGGCGGGATGCACGACGCACCGTGACCGGCGCATGCCGTCTAGCCCGTGCCCGCTAGGGCCGGCGCCTGAACGCGCCGACTATTACCTGCGGACTGCCAGCCGGCCTGGATGGCACGCCGTCGTCAGGGTGTCTCCTCCTCCTGGACGATCTCCGCCGGAGCCTGGCCAGCGGTGATTTGCTCTTCCGTCACCGGGCCGTCCCCCGCCGTCTCGAGATCGTCAAATTCGACCACGTCCAGTTCGTCGAAGCGGCCGGCGGCGTCGGTCTCGCCGGACTGGTCGGCGGCCGCGGCGCGGGCGAACCAGTCGAGGGCGTCGTCCTCCCGGCCCGCGTCCAGCAGCGCGTCGGCGTAGGCGTAGTACAGCCGGGCCAAGCCCGGCCGGATCCGCCCGCCGGTCAGCTCGGGCACCTGGAGCGCCACCACGGCGGCGTCCGGCAGCCCCTGGTCCCGGCGGATGCCGGATTCCACGATGCGCAGCTCCAGCTGGGTATCGCGGTCGGCCTGCCGGGCCTCCGGGCCGTTGACCAGGTCGAGGGCCCGGTCCAGCCGGCCGAGGCCCCGCTCGCAGTCGGCCATCATCGGCAGGTAGCTGAGCCGTCCGGTCAGCCGCCGCGCAGCACGCAGCTCGGCCAGCGCGTCGCTCCACCGGCCGGCCCGGTATGCAGCGATCCCGGCGGTTTCGCGCACCACGCCGACCCGGGCGGCCAGGCGGCGGGCCGCCTCGGCGTACCGGTAGGCCCGCCCGGGATCCTCTTCGGTCCCGGCCGCCACCAGCAGCCGGGCCACCGCCTCGGCCAGGTCCCCGGGCAGGGTCCGCAACTCGGCCCGGGCCTGCGGATCGAGCTGGTCCGCGGTGATCTCGGCGGGTACCTCGACCCGGGGCGGAGAACTGACTGCTGGCCCGCTGGGGGACGACGGCCGGCCGCCGTCGCCCGGACGGCCGGCCCGCGGCGCGCCGCCGCGCGCAGGCGGGCCGGTCCGGCGGGTGAACGGCCGGTCCGTGCCCGCCGGGCTCTCGGCCCGCCGGGCAGACCGGGGCCGCCCAGCGCCTGGTCCTGCGTCCCGCCGGTCATCGCCGGGCCGGTCCCAGCTTCGGCTGCGCCAGCTGCCGGCCGGATCGCTGCGCCCGCTAGTCCTGTTATCGCCGCGGCGGCTCGGCCGCTCTCCGCTCTCCGTACGGCTCGCGCTAGCCGGGCCACGTTCGCCGGCCCGGCCGCGCGCGTCGCGCCCGCCGGACCCGTCGGCCTGGTCCGCCCGGCCGCTCTTGGCACCGGAATCACGAGCGCCATAATCACGCCGGCCAGCATCGCCAGCGCCGTATTCGCGGCGGTCGGCCCCGCGGCCAGAACGGTCATCGCGAGCGCCCGAAGAGCGGGCAGGCGCGCGGTCGCGGGCGCCGCGGCGGTAATCCCGGCCGGCCGGGCCATTCGCGCTGCGCGGCCCAGCCGGAGCACCGGCCTGGCGGGAAGCGCTCGAGGCGCCACCGCGGCCAGATCCCTCCTGCGAGCCTGCCGCCGCGTCTCGGCCCGCTGCGCCACGGCCCGCCGCGCCACGGCCCGCCGCGTCTCGGCCCGCCGCGTCTCGGCCCGCCGCGTCTCGGCCCGCCGCAGCACGGCGCGCGTTACCGCGAGCCGGGGTGTCGCGGCCAGTCCCGCCAGGCCGAGTCGCGCGTGCACCGGTCCTGCCGCCGGGGTCAGCCCCGCCCGGGGCGGCCGCGCCAGCGCCCGGCCGGCCGGCCGTCCTGCCGCGCGGTCCCGTCCTGGGACCAGTTGCCCCGGCCGACCGCGCGCTGCCGCCTACCGCGTCCGCATCCCGGCCGCCTGCCCGGGCTCTGCTGTCACCGGCTGCGCCCGGCTGGCCTGCTCTCTTGGCCGCAGTACCGGGCCGGGATCCGTCGGCCGCATCCGGCCGGGACCTGCCAGCCGCGGCCCGGCCGCCCCGATCACCCTGACGGCCTTGACGACCGCCTTGACCCGCTCCGCCGGACCGGCGACTACCGGAAGCGCTGCCGGACCGGCGACTACCGGAAGCGCTGCCGCCGCGTGTGCCGTCGGCCTTGTCGGCCATTCCGGCATCCTCCTGTCTGTTCATTCCGCGCCGCGCCCGGAATACCACATGCCAAAACATCGAGGGCCGCTACCTTGCCCGGTAGCGGCCCTCGATGGAAGATGTCCGGCGGCGTCCTACTCTCCCACGCGGTCCCCCGCGCAGTACCATCGGCGCTGAAGGGCTTAACTTCCGGGTTCGGAATGGGACCGGGTGTTTCCCCTTCGCCATGGCCACCGAAACACTATGGAGGTGTCAAACCCCGCTGCCACCGGCTTGCGCCGGATCCAGCGAGGCCGACCGCACCTCGGGAACCGCACAGTGGACGCGAAACATCATGCTCAGGAACTGAGCGAAGTAGGAGCCAAGCCACTCGGCCTATTAGTACCGGTCAGCTGCACACGTTGCCGTGCTTCCACCTCCGGCCTATCAACCCAGTCGTCTAGCTGGGGGCCTTACCAGGTTAACCCTGAGGGAGTCCTAATCTTGAGGCGAGCTTCCCGCTTAGATGCTTTCAGCGGTTATCCCTTCCAAACGTAGCCAACCAGCCGTGCTCTTGGCAGAACAACTGGCACACCAGAGGTTTGTCCGTCCCGGTCCTCTCGTACTAGGGACAGCCCCTCTCAAGACTCCTGCGCGCGCAGCGGATAGGGACCGAACTGTCTCACGACGTTCTAAACCCAGCTCGCGTACCGCTTTAATGGGCGAACAGCCCAACCCTTGGGACCTGCTCCGGCCCCAGGATGCGACGAGCCGACATCGAGGTGCCAAACCATCCCGTCGATATGGACTCTTGGGGAAGATCAGCCTGTTATCCCCGGGGTACCTTTTAGCCGTTTAGCGACGGCGCTTCCACATGCCACCGCCGGATCACTAGTCCCAGCTTTCGCTCCTGTTCGACATGTCTGTCTCACAGTCAAGCACCCTTGTGCACTTACACTCGACACCTGATTGCCAACCAGGCTGAGGGTACCTTTGGGCGCCTCCGTTACCTTTTAGGAGGCAACCGCCCCAGTTAAACTACCCACCAGACACTGTCCCTGATCCGGATCACGGACCCAGGTTAGACATCCAGAACGACCAGAGTGGTATTTCACCGTTGACTCCACAAGGACTAGCGTCCCTGCTTCACAGTCTCCCACCTATCCTACACAAGACGTCCCAAACACCAATGTCAAGCTGCAGTGAAGGTCCCGGGGTCTTTCCGTCCTGCTGCGCGTAACGAGCATCTTTACTCGTAGTGCAATTTCGCCGGGTCCGTGGTTGAGACAGTGGGAAAGTCGTTACGCCATTCGTGCAGGTCGGAACTTACCCGACAAGGAATTTCGCTACCTTAGGATGGTTATAGTTACCACCGCCGTTTACTGGCGCTTAAGTTCAGAGCTTCGCAGCCGAAGCCACTAACCCCTCCCCTTAACGTTCCAGCACCGGGCAGGCGTCAGTCCGTATACGTCGTCTTGCGACTTTGCACGGACCTGTGTTTTTAGTAAACAGTCGCTTTCCCCTGGTATCTGCGACCGCTTCCAGCTCAAAGAGCGAATCTTATCACCAGATGCGGTTCCCCTTCTCCCAAAGTTACGGGGACAATTTGCCTAGTTCCTTAACCACGGTTCACCCGATCGCCTTAGTATTCTCTACCTGACCACCTGAGTCGGTTTAGGGTACGGGCCGCTCAAACACTCACCGCGAGGCTTTTCTCGGCAGCATGGGATTACTCACTTCGCCTAAATCGGCTCGGCATCAGGTCTCAGACACGTGATGCGCGGATTTGCCTACGCACCGTCCTACACCTTTACCCCGGGACATCCATCACCCGGTAGAGCTACCCTCCTGCGTCACCCCTTCGGCTTGCCTACTACTGGTCTGGGTCACGGGATCGGCGGACTCGTCCCGAAGGATCTGTCCACGTCACGCGCTTAGCATCGCCAGATTCGGCATGGGCGCATTTAAGCGGGTACGGGAATATCAACCCGTTGTCCATCGACTACGCCTGTCGGCCTCGCCTTAGGTCCCGACTTACCCTGGGCGGATTAGCCTGCCCCAGGAACCCTTGGTCATTCGGCGGAGGGGTTTCTCACCCCTCTTTCGCTACTCATGCCTGCATTCTCACTCGAGTGGCGTCCACGGCTGGATCACTCCGCCGCTTCTCCCGCCACCCGACGCTCCCCTACCCATCCGCATACCTGGACCCTAAAGGCGCCGGCAGTCGCAGCCAGGGCTGCCGTGGCCGAAACCACAGCGGCCAGGGCCGCAGTCGCCATAGCCACAAAGGGCCGGGCTATCACGCGAATGCCACAGCTTCGGCGGTGTGCTTGAGCCCCGTTACATTGTCGGCGCAGAATCACTTGACCAGTGAGCTATTACGCACTCTTTCAAGGGTGGCTGCTTCTAAGCCAACCTCCTGGTTGTCTCTGCAACTCCACATCCTTTCCCACTTAGCACACGCTTAGGGGCCTTAGCTGGTGATCTGGGTTGTTTCCCTCTCGACTACGGAGCTTATCCCTCGCAGTCTCACTGCCGCGCTCTGGCTTACCGGCATTCGGAGTTTGGCTGACTTCAGTAAGCTTGTCGGCCCCCTAGGCCATCCAGTAGCTCTACCTCCGGTAAGAAACACGCGACGCTGCACCTAGATGCATTTCGGGGAGAACCAGCTATCACGGAGTTTGATTGGCCTTTCACCCCTACCCACAGGTCATCCCCCAGGTTTTCAACCCTGGTGGGTTCGGTCCTCCACGCGGTCTTACCCGCGCTTCAACCTGCCCATGGGTAGATCACTCCGCTTCGGGTCTATAGCATGCGACTCGATCGCCCTATTCAGACTTGCTTTCGCTACGGCTACCCCACACGGGTTAACCTTGCCACATACCATAACTCGCAGGCTCATTCTTCAAAAGGCACGCGGTCACTTCACTTCAGCCCGAAGGCTGACACGCTCCCACGGCTTGTAGGCACACGGTTTCAGGTACTATTTCACGACCCCTCACCGGGGTACTTTTCACCTTTCCCTCACGGTACTTGTTCGCTATCGGTCACCAGGGAGTATTTAGGCTTAGGAGGTGGTCCTCCCGGATTCACACGGGATTTCTCGGGCCCCGTGCTACTTGGGATCCCTTCCGAGAGTCGCTGAGGTTTCGCCTACGGGGGTGTCACCCTCTATGCCGCAGTTTTCCAAAACCTTCGGCTACCCAAGCGATTTCTTACTCTCTGCCGGATCAGCAGCTCCGGCTGGAAGGTCCCTCAACCCCGAATACGCAACGCCTGCTGGCTATGACACGTACTCGGTTTGGCCTGTTCCCCGTTCGCTCACCACTACTAGGGGAATCGCGGTTGCTTTCTTTTCCTGTGGGTACTGAGATGTTTCACTTCCCCACGTTTCCTCCACCTGCCCTATGTGTTCAGGCAGGGGCGATGGGCCATGACGCCCAATCAGGTTTCCCTATTCGGAAATCCCCGGATCGAAGTCTGGTTGCCGACTCCCCGGGGCTTATCGCAGGCTCCTACGTCCTTCTTCGGCTCCTGGTGCCAAGGCATTCACCGTGTGCCCTTATTAACTTGGCAACTACAGATGATGCTCGCGTCCACTGTGCAGTTCTCAAGGTACGGGCGGTCCCGGCCCGCTCCGCCTGGCGGCAGATTGGCACCGGTCCGATCCGAGGAGGCCCCACCGAGGCGACCGTGCCCTCAGGACCCAACAGCGTGCCCGGCCTGTCCGTCCCCCCGGGTCCCGCGTTCCTGCCGTGGTTCCCCGAGCAAGCCCGGGGCGGCTGTACTAACGGGCCAGGGCAGAACGCCCAGACCGAATAACCAGTGCTCCACTAATGAGCAGCCACCCCGGGGCATTCGCCCGAGATATGGCTCTGGACGCGACATCGCCAACGAATCGGCGAGCGCGCCAGTTGCTCCTTAGAAAGGAGGTGATCCAGCCGCACCTTCCGGTACGGCTACCTTGTTACGACTTCGTCCCAATCGCTGGCCCCACCTTCGACGGCTCCCTCCCACAAGGGGTTAGGCCACCGGCTTCGGGTGTTGCCGACTTTCGTGACGTGACGGGCGGTGTGTACAAGGCCCGGGAACGTATTCACCGCGACGTTGCTGATTCGCGATTACTAGCGACTCCGACTTCATGGGGTCGAGTTGCAGACCCCAATCCGAACTGAGACCGGCTTTTTGAGATTCGCTCCACCTTACGGTCTCGCAGCCCTCTGTACCGGCCATTGTAGCATGTTTGCAGCCCAAGACATAAGGGGCATGAGGACTTGACGTCATCCCCACCTTCCTCCGAGTTGACCCCGGCAGTCTCCTATGAGTCCCCGGCATTATCCGCTGGCAACATAGAACGAGGGTTGCGCTCGTTGCGGGACTTAACCCAACATCTCACGACACGAGCTGACGACAGCCATGCACCACCTGTGCAGGACCCTTACGGACACCATATCTCTATGGTTTTTCCCTGCATGTCAAATCTTGGTAAGGTTCTTCGCGTTGCGTCGAATTAAGCAACATGCTCCGCCGCTTGTGCGGGCCCCCGTCAATTCCTTTGAGTTTTAGCCTTGCGGCCGTACTCCCCAGGCGGGGCGCTTAATGCGTTAGCTGCGGCACGGAATCCGTGGAAGGACCCCACACCTAGCGCCCAACGTTTACGGCGTGGACTACCAGGGTATCTAATCCTGTTCGCTCCCCACGCTTTCGCTCCTCAGTGTCAGGTAAGGCCCAGAGAACCGCCTTCGCCACCGGTGTTCCTCCCGATATCTGCGCATTTCACCGCTACACCGGGAATTCCATTCTCCCCTACCTACCTCTAGTCTGCCCGTATCTACTGCAAGCCCAGGGTTAAGCCCTAGGTTTTCACAGCGGACGTGGCACACCACCTACGAGCTCTTTACGCCCAATAATTCCGGACAACGCTTGCGCCCTACGTGTTACCGCGGCTGCTGGCACGTAGTTAGCCGGCGCTTCTTCTGCAGGTACCGTCAGTTTCCCTTCGTCCCTGCTGAAAGGGGTTTACAACCCGAAGGCCTTCATCCCCCACGCGGCGTCGCTGCGTCAGGCTTTCGCCCATTGCGCAATATTCCCCACTGCTGCCTCCCGTAGGAGTCTGGGCCGTGTCTCAGTCCCAGTGTGGCCGGTCGCCCTCTCAGGCCGGCTACCCGTCGTCGCCTTGGTGAGCCGTTACCTCACCAACTAGCTGATAGGCCGCGAGTCCATCCCTAGCCGAAAAACTTTCCACCGCGGCCGATGTCGGCCGAAGTCATATCCGGTATTAATTCCGGTTTCCCGGAGCTATCCCGAAGCTAAGGGCAGGTTGCTCACGTGTTACTCACCCGTTCGCCGCTCGAGTACCCCGAAGGGCCTTTCCGCTCGACTTGCATGTGTTAAGCACGCCGCCAGCGTTCGTCCTGAGCCAGGATCAAACTCTCCATTGAATGTCTATATGCAAACCGCAGCTCAGCCCGGAGGCCGAACGCGCGGCGTGCTGACTTCAGGAGTGCCTCCGCGACCCGGGCAAGCCCGGTCCGCAGCGGCGATCTTGGCAAAACCGTCAGTGAGCTGCACCGTTACCGGCCCAGCCCCATTGACAGGGTTTGTGCATGTGCACTGGCTTTTAGCACGCTGTTGAGTTCTCAAGGTACGGACGCACACCGTCAGAGACCCTTCCGGGTCCTCGTCGGGGGCAACCCTGCTAACTTACCGGACAACCCTGAGGCTGTCAAGCGAGCTAGCGTTCTTACTTCTCGGGCTTGCTTCTTGCTTCCGGTTACCTAGGATACCCGCGCGGCTGACTACCCGAAGCGGGTTTTTCTCAGCTACCGGATCGTCCTGCCGGATCCCCGGAGCGGCCCGCCTTCCGGCGCTGCCCGCTCGGGACAAGACGCAACATTAGCAGCCGGCACCATTGCGTCAAATCGGCCCCGCCGTCTCCCCCGGGGCCTCAGTGACCGCCCAGGTCAACGCCCCCGACCGCGCGCCGGCCCCGGCGCAGCACCAGGAACCGGCCGCGCAGCAGGTCGGCTGCGGCGGGCACGGCGTCCTGCTGCGTGACCCGCGCGTTGTTGAGGTAGGCCCCGCCCTCGGCGATGGCCCGGCGGGCCGCGGACTTGCTGGGCACCAGCCCGGCCGCGGCCAGCAGGTCGGCCACCGGCGGCAGCTGGTCCGGGCCGCCGCTGACCTGCGCCCGCGGTACCTCCGCCAGCGCCGCGGCGAGCGTCGGCTCGTCCAGCTCGCGCAGGTCACCCTGGCCGAACAGGGCCCTGCTGGCCGCCTGGACCATCGCCAGCTGAGCCGGCCCGTGTACCAGTTCGGTCACATCTTCAGCCAGGGCCCGCTGGGCGGCCCGGGCCGCGGGCTGCTCGGACGTCTGGCGCTCCAGCGCCTCGATCTCCGCCCGCTCGCGGAAGGTGAACACCCGCAGCAGCGACGCCACTTCGGCATCGGCCCGGTTGAGCCAGAACTGGTAGAACGCGTACGGCGTCATCAGGTCCGCGCTGATCCAGATCGCGCCGCCCTCGGACTTGCCGTACTTGGTGCCGTCCGGCTTGGTGATCAGCGGGGTGGCCAGCGCGTGCACGGTGTCGCCGCTGACCCGCCTGATCAGGTCCACCCCGGACACCAGGTTCCCCCACTGGTCGCTGCCGCCGAGCTGGAGATCGCAGTCATGCCGCCGGTGCAACTCCAGGAAGTCGTTGGCCTGCAAGACCTGGTAGCTGAACTCGGTGAAGCTGATGCCGCTGGTCTCCAGCCGGGCCTTGACCACCTCGCGCGACAGCATCTGGTTGACCGGGAAGTGCTTGCCGATGTCGCGCAGGAAATCGAGGGTGAGCAGGTCGCCGGTCCAGTCCAGGTTGCTGACCACCAGCGCGCCGGCCGGGCCGGAGCTGAAGTCGAGGAACCGGCCGATCTCGGCGCCGATCCGCCGCACCCATTCCGCCACCACCTCGCGCGGGTTGAGCACCCGCTCCGCGGACTTGCCGCTCGGGTCGCCGATCAGCCCGGTGGCCCCGCCGACCAGGCCGATCGGCCGGTGCCCGGCCTGCTGCAACCGCCGCATGGTGAGCAGCAGCACGAGGTGCCCGATATGCAGCCCGGGACCGGTGGGATCGAAGCCGGCGTAGAACGTCAGCGGGCCGGCGTCGAGGGCCTTGCGCAGGTGGTCCAGGTCGGTGGACACCGCGATGAGGCCGCGCCAGCTCAGCTCGTCGATGATGTCGGTCACTGGTGCATCGTGCCATCTGCCGGGTCACCGGCGGTAACCGGTGTGACCCGGCCGGCCCGCGGCGCCGCGGCCCGGTACGCCGATACGCACGGGTCGCCGGCCAGCCAGAACCGCCACGGCACCTCGGCGGCCCGGCTGACGCCCACCCGCGGCCCGCGGCTGATCCCGGCCGGCGCCGCGGCCGCCCTCGGCGCGGCGGCCCTCGCCGCGCCAGCCTCCGCCGCGCCAGCCTCCGCCGCGCCAGCCTCCGCCGCGCCAGCCTCCGCCGCGCCAGCCCTGTCCTTGATGTCCGAAGCGCCTGCGGCACCCGGCCCGCAGATGCGGAGCGGCGAGCCCGCACTGCACACGTCGGCGCCGTCGTGGCCGCGGTCGATGCCGAGCGCCTGGCACAGCTTGCCGGGTCCGCGGGCCAGCTCGCGGAACGCCGGGGCGGTGCGCCGCCCGGCGGACCGCCGGGCCGCGGCCAGCTCCGGGCCGGCTGCTACCCGCCCGGCCCGCAGCAGCACCGCCGACGCCTCCCCGGCCGGCCCGCAGACCAGGTTCACGCAGAAGTGCACGCCGTAGCTGAAGTACACGTAAGCGTGCCCGGGCGGCCCGAACATCACCGCGTTGCGGGCGGTCTCGCCGCCGTAGGCATGCGAGGCCGGGTCGGCCCGTCCTGCGTACGCCTCGGTCTCCACGATGACCGCCGCCACCGTGCCGTCCGGGCTGTCGTGCACCAGCACGCAGCCGAGCAGCTCCGGCGCGACGGCCTGGGCCGCCCGCCCGAAGAACCCCCGCTCCAGCACCGGGCCGCCGCATCGTGGACCATTTTCCGCTGCATTTGCCGAAAACGGTCCACGATCCTGGCCGTGCACCGGCGCGGGGCGGGCCGCAGCGGGCGCGGGGCGGCCGGTCACGCGGAGGAGGCCCAGGCGGCGTGCTCGTCCACCACCAGCCGCAGCCGCCCGAGCTGCTCGGCCACCCGCACCGGCGCGGTCCCGCCGCGCCCGTCCCGCGCGGCCAGCGCCCCTTCCACCGTGAGCACCTCGCGCACATCCGGGGTCAGCCGGGGCGAGATGGCGGCCAGGTCGGCGTCGCTGACCTGGCCCAGCTCGCACTCGTGCACCTGGCACCAGACCACCAGGTGGCCGACGGTCTCGTGCGCCTCGCGGAACGGCACGCCCCGCTTGACCAGCAGCTCGGCCAGGTCGGTCGCGAGCGCGAACCCGGCCGCGGCGCTGGCGGCCAGCTTGCTCGCGTTGAACCGCAGCGTGCCGGCCAGGCCGGCCATGGCCGGCAGCACCAGCAGCAGCGTGTCCACCGCGTCGAACACCGGCTCCTTGTCTTCCTGCAGGTCCCGGTCGTAGGCCAGCGGCAGGCCCTTGAGCATGGTGAGCAGCCCGGTCAGCCCGCCGATCAGCCGCCGGCCTTGCCCCTGGCCAGCTCGGCCACGTCCGGGTTCTTCTTCTGCGGCATGATCGAGGATCCGGTGGCATACGCGTCGTCGATCTCGGCCCAGCCGAACTCGTGCGACGACCACAGCACGACCTCCTCGCCGAGCCGGGACAGGTGCACGCCGAGCAGCGCGGCCGCGAAGCAGAACTCGGCGGCGAAGTCGCGGTCGCTGACCGCGTCCATCGAGTTCTCTGCCGCGGAGTCGAAGCCGAGCTCGGCGGCCACGGCCTCCGGGTCGACCGGCAGCGACGAGCCCGCGAGGGCGCCGGCGCCGAGCGGGCAGATCGCGGCCCGGGCGTCCCAGTCGCGCAGCCGGCTCGCGTCGCGGGCCAGCGCCTGGCCGTGCGCGAGCAGCTGGTGGGCCAGCAGCACCGGCTGGGCGTGCTGCAGATGGGTCAGGCCCGGGGCCGGGGTGCCGATGTGCCGCTCGGCCTGGTCCAGCAGCGCCTGCTCGAGCTCGGCCAGCCGGGCGGTGATCAGCCGCACCTGGTCGCGCAGGTACAGCCGCAGGTCGGTGGCGATCTGGTCGTTGCGGCTGCGGCCGGCCCGCAGCTTGCCGCCGAGCGCGCCGGTCCGCTCCAGCAGGCCGCGCTCCAGCGCCGTGTGCACGTCCTCGTCGTCGGCGCCGGGCCGGAACGTGCCGTCCCGGCAGGCCCGGCCGAGATCGTCCAGGGCGCCGAGCATCCGGTCAAGCTCCGCGTCGGTCAGCAACCCGGCCCGGTGCAGCACCCTGGCGTGCGCGCGGGAGGCCAGCAGGTCGTAGGGCGCCAGCCGCCAGTCGAACTGGACGCTGACCGACAGCCGGGCCAGCGCCTCGGCGGGCCCGGACTCGAACCTGCCGCCCCACAGCCGCACCGGACCGGTGCGCTCCTCGTCCGCCACGTTGCTTGTGCTCCTCGCTCGGCTCTTCAGCGTCCGTTGTCTCATCAGCTTGCCATCCAGCGCCCTTGACCGGTGCCTGTCGTGAAGGCCGGTCAGGTCACCGGGGGGTAAAAGCCCGTTTTCTGCCAGAAGGCCGCCTCGCCCGGGGCTCACGCCCCGGGCGATGCAGGTCATGGCCGCCCGTGACGGGTCAGGACCTGGTCCCGGCGTGGGCGCGGCGCTGGGCCAGGCGGAGCAGCGCATCGGCCAGGTCCTGGCCGCCGGCCGGGTCGCGGGCGATGACCAGGACCGTGTCGTCGCCCGCCACCGTGCCGAGGATGGCCGGCCAGGCCGCGTGGTCCAGCACCGAGGCCAGGAACTGGGCCGCCCCGGCCGGGGTGCGCAGCACGACCAGGTTGGCGCTGGACTCGGCGGCGAGCAGCAGCTCGCCGGTCACCCGGGCCAGCCGGGCGGATTCCTCGCGGGCCGCGCCGCCCGCGCCTGCCCGGGCGCCCGCGCCCGCGGCGTCCTCCGGCAGGCCGGCCGCGGCGCCGACCCCGCCGGGGGGCGAGCCCGGGCCGCCCGGCTCGTCCGGCAGCGCGTACCGCAGCGCGCCGCCCGGGCCGCGCAGCCGCACCGCGCCGAGTTCTTCCAGGTCGCGTGACAAGGTGGCCTGAGTGACCCGCACGCCGCGCTGCAGCAGCCGGTCGGCCAGGTCCTCCTGGGAGCGGACCGGCGCGGCGGCCTGGCCCAGGATCGCGGCGATCTGGGCGTGCCGGGCGGCCTTGGTGGCCGGGGTGACGGCGGTCATCGGGCCGCGGGCCGTTTCACCAGGCCAGTGTGCCTGGTCATGGTGCCTCCGGCCTGGCCGCCGCGCGGGCGGCGGCCAGGATGGCCGGCACCGCGGCGGTGAACGACGCGGCCTGCCTGGCGGTCAGGATCAGCGGCGGCGCGAGCCTGATCACGTCCGGCCGGACCGCGTTGACCAGGAATCCGGCCTTCCGGGCCGCCGCCTCCACCGCGGGCGCGGCCGGGGCGGACAAGGTCAGGCCGAGCCACAGGCCGCGGCCGCGCACCCCGGTGAGCAGCGGGTCGCCGATGGCCCGCAGCCCGGCGGCCAGCTGATCGCCGACCTGCTCGACCTGGGCCAGCAAGCCGCCGGCCTCGATGGTGCCGAGCACCGCGAGGGCGGCCGCGCAGGCGACCGGGTTGCCGCCGAACGTGCTGCCGTGGTCGCCCTGGCGCAGCGCGGCGCCGCAATCCCCGATCCCGACACAGGCGCCGATGGGCAGCCCGCCGCCGAGGCCCTTGGCCAGGGTCAGCACGTCGGGCACGATGCCCTCGCGCTGGTGCGCGAACCAGGCCCCGGTCCGGCCGATGCCGCTCTGGATCTCGTCCAGCACCAGCAGCGCCCCGGCCGCATCGCAGGCCTCCCGGGCGGCGCGCAGGTAGCCGTCCGGCGCGGGCACGATCCCGCCCTCGCCGAGGGCCGGCTCCAGGAACACCGCCGCGGTGTCCGGCCCGGTCGCGGCGGCGAGGGCCGCGGCGTCGCCGAACGGCACGAACCTGACCTGAGGGCCGAACGGGCCGAACGGCAGCCGGATCGAGTCCTTGCCGGTGACGGCGAGCGCGCCGAGGGTACGGCCGTGGAAGCTGCCCTCGGCGGCCACGATGACCGGCCGCTGGCTGCCCTGGCGGCGGCGGACCAGCTTGAGCGCGGCCTCGTTGGCCTCGGTGCCGGAGTTGGCCAGGAACACCCGGCCGTCCGCGCCGAGCAGGCCGAGTATCCGCTCGGCCAGCGCGACCTGGCCCTCGTGCAGGAACAGGTTCGAGGTGTGCGCGATGGCCCGGACCTGCCGCTCGACCGCCGCCACCAGGGCCGGGTGGGCGTGCCCGAGCGCGCTGACCGCGATGCCGGCGATCAGGTCCAGGTACTGCGCCCCGTCGGCGTCCCAGACCAGGCAGCCCCGGCCGCGGGCCAGCGCGACCGGCGGCAGCCCGTAGTTGCCCATCAGCGCGGCCTGGTAGCGCTTGTGCAGCTGCTCGGTCTCGGTCATGCGGGCTCCTCTGCGGGCAGGTGCTGGCCGGCCCCGGGGACGACCATGGTGCCGATGCCGGAGTCGGTGAAGATCTCCACCAGCACCGCATGCGGCTGGCGGCCGTCCAGCACGTGCGCCTGCGGCACGCCGCCGGTCACCGCGGTCAGGCAGGCCTCCATCTTCGGGATCATCCCGGCCGCCAGGCCGGGCAGCAGCGCGGCCAGCTCGGCGGCGGTCAGCTGGCTGATCAGCTCGGGCGCTGCGCCGCCGGTGCCGCCCGGGCCGTCCGCGCCCGGCGCCGGCCAGTGCGCGTACAGCCCGGCCACGTCGGTGAGCAGCACCAGCTTCGCCGCGCCGAGCGCGACCGCGAGCGCGGCGGCGGCGGTGTCGGCGTTGACGTTGAAGACCTCGCCGCCCGCGCCGCGGGCCACCGAGGAGATGACGGGGATCCGGCCGTCGGCGAGCAGCGCGGCGACCGCGCCCGGATTGACGTGCTCGATCTGCCCGACCTGGCCGAGGTCGACCAGCTCGCCGTCGACGGTGGCCCGCGCCCGGCTGGCCGTCAGCAGCTGGGCGTCCTCCCCCGACATGCCCACCGCGAACGGGCCGTGCTGGTTGATCAGCCCGATCACCTCGCGGTTCACCTGGCCGGTGAGCACCATCCTGACCACGTCCATGGTCTCGGGCGTGGTGACCCGCAGCCCCGCCCTGAACTCCACCGGCAGGCCCAGCCGGTCCAGGTGCGCGCTGATCTGCGGGCCGCCGCCGTGCACCACGACCGGCCGCAGCCCGGCGTAGCGCAGGAACACCACGTCCTGCGCGAATGCGGCCAGCAGCGCCTCGTCGGTCATCGCGTGGCCGCCCAGCTTGACCACTACGGTCGTGCCGTGGAAGCGCTCCAGCCAGGGCAGCGCCTCGATCAGCGTGGCCGCCTTGGCCAGTGCGGCGGGGCTGGCCCGCCCGCCCGCGGCGAGCGAGGTCACGTCGAGTACTCCGAGTTCAGGTGCACGTACTCGGCGGTCAGGTCGCTGGTCCAGATCGTGGCCTGCGCCGGGCCGGCCTGCAGGTCGGCGGTGATAGTGACCTCGCGGCCCGACAGGTCGACCAGGGACCGGTCGGCGGCGGCGCAGCCGTCGCGGCAGACCTGCACGCCGTTGATCGCGACGGCCAGCCGGTCCGGCTCGAACGTGGCGCTGGTGGTGCCGATGGCCGCCAGCACCCGGCCCCAGTTCGGGTCCTCGCCCGCGATCGCGCATTTGAGCAGGTTGCACCGGGCGATCGCGCGGCCCACGGCCACGGCCTCGTGCTGCGCCGCCGCGCCGGTGACCTCGATCGTGATCGCCTTGCTGGCGCCCTCGGCGTCGCGCTGCATCTGCCGGGACAGGTCGGCGCACACCTGCGTGACCAGCGCGGTGAAGGCGGCCGGGTCGGGGCGCACCCCGGCGGCGCCGCTGGCCAGCAGCAGCACGGTGTCGTTGGTGGACATGCAGCCGTCGGTGTCCAGCCGGTCGAAGGTGGCCGCGGTCGCCGCGCGCAGGCTCGCGTCCAGGCCGGCCGCGGGCAGCTCGGCGTCGGTGGTGAGCACCGCGAGCATGGTCGCGAGCGCGGGCGCGAGCATGGCCGCGCCCTTGGCCATGCCGCCGACCAGGTAGCCGGGCCCGGCCCGGACGCTGGTCTTGGCCACGGTGTCGGTGGTGCGGATCGCGTCGGCCGCGGCCGGGCCGCCCGCGCTGCTCGCGGCCTGCACGGCCGCGCTGACGCCGGGCAGCAGCGCGCCCATCGGCAGCCGCTCGCCGATCAGGCCGGTCGAGCAGACCGCGACCTCGCCCGCCGACTCACCGGTCAGGCCGGCCAGGTGCTCGGCGGTGCGGTGGGTGTCGGCGAATCCGGCCGGGCCGGTGCAGGCGTTCGCGCCGCCGGAGTTGAGCACGACGGCGCGCACCCGGCCGCCGCGCAGCACCTGCCAGGCTCCACAGCACCGGGGCGGCCTGCACCCGGTTGCCGGTGAACACCCCGGCCGCCGCGGCCGACGGGCCGTCGTTGAGCACCACGGCCACGTCCGGCTCGCCGCTGGCCTTCAGGCCCGCGGTCACGCCCGCGGCCCGGAAGCCGCGCGGCGCCGTGACCCCCGCGCCGCCGGGCGCCGTGACCCCCGCGCCGCCCGGCGCCGTGACCCCCGCGCCGCCCGGCGCCGTGACCCCCGCGCCCGCCGGCCCGGCCGGCGCCGCAGCACCGTGGCTGTGACATCCATGGGCATAGGTGCCCGTGGATGTCACAGCCACGGGCTCGGCTGGCCCGCTCGCTGTGCTGGCTGGCACGCCCGCACGCCCGCTCACGGGGCTGGCCGGCTCGCTCGCACGCCCGCTCACGGGGCCACCCCGCAGGTGGTCAGGCCGGCCGTCTCGGGCAGGCCGAGCATCAGGTTGGCGCACTGCACGGCCTGCCCGGCCGCGCCCTTGCCCAGGTTGTCGATCGCGGCCACCACGACCGCGCGGCCGGCCCGGGAGTCGGCGGCGGCCTGCAGGTGCACGCCGTTGGAGCCCGCCACCGCCGCGGTGGCCGGCCAGCGGCCCGCGGGCAGCAGGCGGGCGAACGGATGGCCGGCGTAGGCGTCGGCGATGGCCGCGCGCAGCGCCGCGGTCGGCACCTCCGGCTCGGCCAGCGGCGCGGTGCAGGTGGCCAGGATGCCGCGCGGCATCGGCGCGAGCAGCGGGGTGAAGGACACCCGTGCCGGGCGGCCGCCGTCTCCCGCGGCGAGATCCAGGGCCTGCTCGATCTCCGGGGTGTGCCGGTGCGCCCCGGCCACCGCGTAGGCGGACATCGCGCCCATGACCTCGCTGGCCAGCAAGCCGGTGCGCAGCGACCGCCCGGCGCCCGAGGTGCCGGATGCGGCGACCACGACCACGTCCGCCGGCCGGGCCACCCCGGCGGCGACCACCGGGGTCAGGGCCATGATCGCCGCGGTCGCGTAGCAGCCGGGCACGGCCACCCGCCGGGCGGCGCGGATCTGCTCGCGGGCGCCCGGCAGTTCCGGCAGGCCGCACAGCCACGCGCCGGCGTGCGGGCCGGGATAGTGGCGGCTCCAGGCGGCGCTGTCGGCGAGCCGGAAGTCGGGCCCGAGGTCCACGACCGCCGGGCCCGCTCCGATGGCGGCGGCGGCCGGGCCGGACTGCCCCGCGGGCAGGGCCAGGAAGACCAGGTCGCAGCCCGCGGCGGCCTCCGACCCGGCCGGGCCGAGCACCAGGCCCGCCAGCGCGGCCGATCCGGCCAGGTGCGGATGCACCTCGGCCACGGTCTGACCTGCGCTGCTGGCCGCGGTCACCGCGGCCAGCTCGAAATCAGGATGCCCGGCCAGCAGCCGCAGCAGTTCCCCGCCGGCGTAGCCACTCGCCCCGGCGACCGCGACCCGCGCTCCCATCTGCCCTCCTGTCCGGCTGCCCGCGTCTGGTCGCCGTGGCGGCCTGCGCCTCATCTTGCATGATTATGCGAGAAGATAAGAACTTATGCAACCAGGCGGGACAGGGAGAGCCGGGCGGGCGGGAGCCGGGCGCGGCTGGCCGGCGCGCGAGCGGGCAAGCTCACTCAGATGTGTTCGCTTCGGGCGGATGAGCTGCCGGCCGGAGCCCGGGAGTGATATACGTGCGCTGCGCGATATGTGGCCGCGCGGATAGGCGTGCATCGAGTTGGGGGATGCCGGATGTCGGACGGCAAGCCGCGGACCGCGGGCGGGATCTCGCGACCGTCCCGCCAGGGCCTGGCCCGGCGCGCTGGCCCTGGCTGGGTCGTGCCGGCGGCGGTAGCCGGGCTGCTGGCGGCCGCGTGCGGCAGCGGCGCCCCGGCCGTCCATACCGCGGCCCGCAAGCCGGTGGCCTGCGGCACCGCGCACACCTCGGCCGGGGTTCCGGTGCATATCCAGGTCCGCCGCGGCCGGGTCTCCTGCACCACCGCCATGACCGTGGAGAAGGACTACGCCCGGGCCGTCGCGGCCGGCCGCGCCCCGGGGAACGGCGGCGGCGGGCCGGTCAAGGTCAGCGGCGGCTGGACCTGCCGGGGCTACAGCACGCCGGAGCTGCTCAAGACCGGCGACGCGTCCTCTTGCCGTCAGGGCCCGCGCGAGATCCTGGCCGTCCTGCCCGCCACCACCTGAGCCCGGCCGCCCGGCCCCGTCCGCCTGGCCGGGCGAGGTCAGCCGGACGGGGACAGCGCGCCGGTGACCGCGATCAGGCCCGCCGCGCTGCTGCCGTGTGCCGTGGACCCGGCCGCCCACACTGCCCCCGCGGTGCCGGGCACCCGGGCCAGGCCGGGCAGCACGCAGCCGCGCAGGCACGGATGGAACAGGAACGGCCCGGTCCACTTGCCGCCGGTCAGGTGCCACAGCCGCGACCGGTTCAGCCCGTTGTTGGTCGCCATCGCCCAGGCTCCGCCGCTGCCGTCGGGCACCATGCTGGTCAGCTGGTACAGCTCGACCGAGACCAGCGACGGGAGCACGACCACCTTCCACTGGCGGCCGTTCCACTGCGCCGCCATCTCGGTCGTGCCGAGCTGGGAGTTCGGATACGCGCCGCCGACCCAGACGTCGTGGTCGGACAGCGCCACGACGGCGGACAAGGTGGCGGTGGGCAGCACCGCGGGCGTAGCCGGCTCGGCGGGCGAGGGTGACGCCCCGGACGGCCCGGGCACTCCGGGGACCGCGGCCGGGCTGGACGAGGCTCCCGCGGATCCTGATGCCGACGGCTGCGGGGCGGGCTGGTTCACCGACCGGCCGGCCAGCAACCTGGGCAGCCGGACGGCCGACCAGCGATGGCCGTTCCAGTGCGCCAGCGCGTTAAGCTGCGCGGCCCGCCCGGAGGCGACCATTGGCAGCCGGCCGAGCACGGCCCATACGTCGGCGGGCGACCGGGCGCTGACCGCGCTGATGGCCGACGCTCCGGCCGGGGCCCGGGCCTGCTGCCAGCGGGCGCCGTTGAACGCCGCGACGTACGGCGCGTCCGTGGTACCGCTCTGCGTGCTGACCAGGTGCCCGCCGAATACCCGCAGGCTGGCCGGGCTGAACTGCACGACCGAGCTGATCACCAGCGGGTAGCCGGTGCTGCCGCCGGGCAGCCAGCCGGTACTCCAGGTTCGCCCGTCCCAGTGCAGGTAGCGGCCCTGGACCTGGCTGAAGGCCCAGAAGTCCGCGGCCGAGGAGGTGGACACCACGCTGAACGGGTAGCCGCCGCGCCAGAACCGGCTGACCGCGGGCGGCAGCGTGACCGCCGCCCACCGGTGGCCGTTCCAGTGCTCGATGACCGGCGTGAACTTCTTCCCGGTCTGCGGTACCGCCCCCGAGGTCCAGGCGTTCCCGACGCCCGAGGCCGCGACCCCGCCGAACACCGGGCTGCCCGGGCGGCGGCCGTACCACTCGATCACCCGCCAGCCGTGCTTGTGACCCTTGCCCGGGTCCGGCAGCAGGTAGGACGCGTGGCCCGGGCCGATGCCGGCGGCCGGCCCGGCCGAAGCGGCGGCGCCCGGAGCGGTTCCGGCCGCGGCCTCTGCCGCCCCGGCGCGGTGCGCGCCTGCGGCCAGCGCGGGCACGGCGATAGCCGCCCCGGCCGCCACCGCCAGCGCGGCCGCGCCGGCCCCGATCATCGCCCGGTGGCGGCGGAGCTGCTGCCACCAGGCCGGCCGGTCCTGCCCGGTCATCAGGCGCCGCCGCGCAGCTCCGCGCCGGTCCGGCGGGCGGCCTCGGCCACGGCGGCGTCGCGCGCCGCGGTCGCCTCGTCCGCGGTCAGCGTCCGGTCGGCGGCTCGGAACCGCAGGGTGTAGGCCAGCGACTTGCGGCCCGGGCCGGCCTGCTCGCCGGTATACACGTCGAACAGCCGCACCTCTTCCAGGGTGACCCTGGGCGGGGGCTCCTGGGCCGGGCCGGGGGCGGGCACGGCCGCGGCGAGCGCGTCCGCCACCTCGGCGGCCGGCACCCGCTCGGCCACGGTCAGCGAGACGTCCTGGCTGGCCGCGGGATAGGCGGAGATGAGCGGCGCCTGTACCGGGCCGAGCGCCGCCGCGGCGGTCTCGATCACCGACAGGTCCAGTTCCGCGGCGCAGCTGCGCGGCGGCAGCCCGAAGGCCGCCACCACCCGGGGATGCAGTTCGCCGGCGTGCCCGGCCAGCCGCCGCGAGCCCGCGCCGGACTGCACGTACAGTGCGGCGCACCGGCCCGGGTGCCACGGGGCCCGCTGGTCCTGCTGCACGGTGAACCCGGCCCGGCTGGTCCGCAGCACCATCCGGGCCGCCTCGATGGCGTCGGCGTAGCTGGCGGGCCGGTCCTGCTTGCCCCACCACCCGGCCAGCTCCCGGTCGCCGGCCAGCACGATCGCGAGGTGCAGCGGCTGGTCGGGCAGCGCCGCGTCCAGGGCCGCCGCCTCGGCGGCGGTCGGGCCGCGGTCGACGCGCAGGATCGGCGCGGTGCCCTGGCCCTCAGGCCGGACGGTGAACACCGTGCCCTGCTCGAACAGCGCGGTGTCGGCGAAGCCGCGGCCGATGTTGCGGCCGAGCACCCGCAGCAGGCCGGGCAGCAGCGTGGTGCGCAGCAGCGGCTCGTCATCGCGCAGCGGGTTGGCCAGCCGGGGCGCCCGGCGGCGCTCGTCGGCGGCGTCCAGCAGTAGCTGGTCCGCGTCGGCGGCCGAGCTGAACGGGGTGCTGAGCACCTCCACATAGCCGGATGCGGCCAGCACGCGGCCGATGGTGCGCCGCAGCTGCTGCCGGCCGGTGAGCCCGCGCCCGGCCGCCGCCCGCGGCATCCGGACCGGGATGTTCTCGTAGCCCTCCAGCCGGATGACCTCCTCGGCCAGGTCCGCCGGGTCGGTCAGGTCCGGGCGCCAGGACGGCGGCAGCACGGTCAGCAGCTCGCCGCCGCGGCCGGAGCTGATCTCGCAGCCGACCTGGCGGAGCCGGCCGGTGACGGTGTCCCGGCCGTAGGCTACCCCGGCCACCTGGCCGGGGTAGCCGGCCGCCATCGTGACGGGCGCGCGCTCGGCCGGCTCCTCGGCGTGGGTGCAGCCGGGCACCATGGTGCCGCCGCCGAGCGCGGCGAGCAGCGCGGCGGCCTTGGCCGAGGCGCACAGCGGCAGCTCGCGGTCCACGCCGCGCTCGAACCGGGCCGAGGCCTCGCTGAACAGCCGGTGCCGGCGGCTCATCCTGGCCGTGCCGCGGGCGGAGAAGTGCGCCGCCTCGATGACCAGGTCGCGGGACTGCGGGGTGATCTCGGTGGCCAGCCCGCCCATCGTGCCGGCCAGCGAGATCGGCCCGGAGGAATCGGTGATCAGGATGTCCTCGGGATCCAGCTCCCGCCTCACGTGGTCGAGCGTCTCCAGCCGCTCGCCGGGCCGGGCGCGGCGCACCACGACCGGGCCGGACAGCGCCGCCCGGTCGAACGCGTGCAGCGGCTGGCCGAGCTCCAGCATCAGGTAGTTGGTCACGTCCACGGCCAGCGACACGCTGCGCACGCCGCACCGGGCGAGCCTGACCCGCAACCACAGCGGCACCGGCCGGGTCGCGTCCATCCCGCGCACCTCGCGCAGCACGAACCGGTCGCAGGCGGACGGGTCGGCGATGCTGGCGGGCCAGACCTCGCCGGACTCCGCGGCGAGCTCGGCGGCCGGCACCGGCAGCCCGGTACCGGCCGGGTCGGTGAACTCGCCGTCGTAGGCGATCGCCAGCTCGCGGGCCATGCCGCGGACCGACAGCGCGAACCCCTTGTCCGGGGTCACGTTGACGTCGAGCACCACGTCGCGCAGCCGGGCCCAGGCGGCGAAGTCCGCGCCGAGCGGGGCGTCGGGAGCGAGCACCAGGATCCCGCTGTGGTCATCGCCGATGCCGAGCTCGGCGGCCGAGCAGATCATGCCCTCCGACATCCGGCCGTAGGCCTTGCGGGCCCCGATCTCGAACCCGCCGGGCAGCACCGCGCCGGGCATGGCCAGCGGCACCCGGTCGCCGGCCGCGAAGTTCGCCGCGCCGCAGATGACCTGCTGTGCGCCCGAGCCGGTCTCGACCCGGCAGTACCTGATCGGCTTGCGGAACCCGGTGAGCTCCTCGATCTCGGCGACCTCGCCGACGATCACGCCGCTGATCTCCTGCCCGGCGTGCTCGATGCCCTCGATCTCCAGGCCGCTCGCGGTCAGCCGCCTGGCCACGTCCGCCGCGGTGACCTCGGCGCCGCCAGCGTCGATCGTGGCGTACTCGAGCAGCCAGGAAAGCGGGACCTTCATCACGCCTCCAGTCCGAAGCTGCGGCTGAACCGGACGTCACCGTCCAGGGTGTCGCGGATGTCGGTGACCCCGTGGCGGACCATCAGGGCCCGCTCGATGCCGAGCCCGAACGCGAATCCGCTGTACCGGCCGGGGTCGATGCCGCAGGCCACGAGCACCCGCGGGTTGACCATGCCGCAGCCGGCGATCTCGATCCAGCCCTGCGACCGGCACACCCGGCAGGGCGGGGCGCCGGGCTCGGCGGACGCGCCGCGGCAGACGTGGCACTGCATCGACACGTCGGCGGACGGCTCGGTGAAGGGGAAGAAGTCGGGCCGCAGCCGGGTCTTCAGGCCCGCGCCGAACATCGCGTCCACGAACGCGCTGATCGCGCCGCGCAGGTCAGCCATGGTCAGGCCCTCGTCCACGGCCAGGCACTCGATCTGGTGGAACACCGGGCTGTGCGTCGCGTCGAGCGTGTCGGTGCGGAAGCACTTGCCCGGGCTGACCACGTACAGCGGCAGTGGCCGGGTCAGCATGGCCCGGATCTGCACCGGTGAGGTGTGGGTGCGCAGCACCACGCCGGACTTCTCGCTGCCGTCCGGCGCAGCCAGGAACATGGTGTCGTAGGCCTCCCGCGCCGGGTGGTCGGGCGGGAAGTTGAGCGCGTCGAAGTTGTACCACTCGGCCTCGACCTCGGGCCCCTCGGCGACCTCGTAGCCCATGCCGGTGAACACGTCCACCAGCCGCTCGGCCACCGTGGTGACCGGATGCCGGGCGCCGGGCGGCTGCCGGTCCCACGGCAGCGTGACGTCCACCGCCTCGGCTGCCAGCATCTGCTGGTCGCGGCCGGCTTCGAGCTCGGCCTGCCGGGCGGCCAGCGCGGCGCCGATGGCGGCCCGGGCGGCGCCGACCCGCTGGCCGGCCTGCGCCCTCGCCTCCGGCGGCAGCGCGCCGATCTCCGCGCTGGCCAGCGCGACCGGGGCCCGGTGGCCGGCGTGCGCCAGCCGGGCTGCTTTCAGTGCGTCCAGGTCGCGGGCGGCGCCGATGGCGGCCAGCGCCTCGTCGGTGACGCGCTGCAGCTCGGCGGCGGACAGCATGCTCACCTCGACCGGGTCATAGCTCTTATTCGGTGCGGACACGGGTGCTGATCTCCTGGAGTGCCGGTGGACGGGCCGGAACACGTGCGCGGGCCGGGACCGGCCGGCCGGTCACCGCAACCCCCGTATCCCGCATCCATCGCATCCCGGCAGCGGGAGGCCCGGGCACGGGCGGGGAAGGCGGCCTGGCCTGTCGCAGCGGCCTGCTCGCCCGCCGGTCAGCCGAAGTCTGGCGTCCCGGCGGGCATGGTAAATCGGAACTGCGCCCCGCCGCCGGGGGCCTGCGCCACGGTGATGCTACCGCCGTGTGCCTCGACCAGGCCCTTGACTATGAACAGCCCGAGCCCCGCCCCGCCCCGGCGCTTCTCGCGCCAGAACTGGCGGAAGACCCGCGGCGCGGCTTCGGGCGCGATGCCCTGCCCCTGGTCGCTGACGGAGACCGTCACGCCAGGGCCGCCCGCGATGCTCGCCTGCTCCATCACGATCGTTACGGTACCAGCACCGTGCCGGACCGCGTTCTCCAGCAGATTCCCGATGATCTGGTCCAGCTTGTCGGCGTCCAGCCAGGTTTCCGGCAGGCCGTCGCGGACCTCGACGCGGAACTTGCCCGGCGGGTCGCCCGCCGCGACCCGGCCGCTGATCAGCTTGGCCACCCGGGCCGGGATGTCGACCAGCTCGCGGTGCACCTCGATCCGGCCGGCCTCGATCCTGGACACGTCGAGCAGCTCGGTGATCAGCCGGGTGACCCGGTCGGCGTCGGCGTTGACCGTCTCCAGCATGACCAGCTTCTGGTCGTCGGTGAACCGGGGCCATTTGGCCAGCAGCGTGGCGGTGAAGCCCTTGACGCTGGTCAGCGGCGAGCGCAGCTCGTGCGCCACGGTGGAGACCAGGTCAGCGCGGCTGCGCTCCAGGCGGGAGCGCTGCTGTGCGTCGCGCAGCGTGATCGTGATGCGGCGCACCGCGCCGGGCTGGCGGTGCCAGCCGTCCCGGGGGCCGCTGCGCCGCGGGTAGCGCACGTAGCCGACGCACACCAGCACCTCGGTGCCGTCGGACAGGTACAGCAGCCGCTCCGGGTGCCGGGTCCTGGTCGACAGGCCGCGGTAGGGCCGGGCGTGCTCCCACCAGTCCCGGCCCTCGATGTCCTGCAGCGGCAGCACGTCGCTGACGTACTTGCCGAGAGTGCTGCCGGGGTCGGTGCCGGTCAGCCGGCCCGCGGCGCGGTTGAAGACCACCACCCGCCCGGCGTGGTCGGCCACGACCAGCCCGTCGGGCAGGTCGTCGGCGCACATCGGGCCGGTGCCGAGGTCGCCGCCCGGGTCGCTGCTCATCGCAGCCGCCCGGCCCGAGGACATCCCATCCACCGCAGCGCAGCCTCTCCATGACCGCCCCCGGACGGCAGTGACCGGCCCGGACCGAGCTGGGGGCGGCTCGCTCCTGGGCTGCGCGTGCACGGACGGCGCGGCGGCCGCCGGCCCCGCACGGCGGGACGCTCATGACGCAACGTGATCAAACTCTAGCGCGCCGCCCGTGCTTTCCGGCAGCCACCACCTCGGGGCTATCCGCGGGAGGCCGGGCGGAGGGACAGCAGGGCGTCAGCCGGATGCGGGCGCAGCGGACTGCGCCATCGCGGTGGCGTACAGGCAGACGGCCGCCGCGGCCGCCAGGTTCAGGCTCTCGGCCCGGCCGTAGATCGGCACCGCGACCGATTCGCCGGCCAGCGCCGCGAGGCGGCCCGGCAGTCCCCACGCCTCGTTGCCGAACATCCACGCGATCGGGCCGCGCAGCCGCCCGGCCGCGGCCAGCTCGTCCAGCCGGCCGCCGGCCGTGCCGTCGGCGGCCAGCAGCCGCAGCCCGGCCGCCCGCAGCGCCGCGGCGGCCTGCTCCGGTGGCACGCCGGTCACCACCGGCAGGTGGAACAGGCTGCCGGCCGCCGACCGCACGCACTTGCCGTTGTAGGGGTCGACGCTGCCGGCGGTGAAGACGACCCCGCCCGCGCCCGCGGCATCCGCGGTGCGCAGCACCGTCCCGGCGTTGCCCGGGTCGCGGATGTTCGCCAGCACGGCGACCAGCCGCGGCCGCGCCGCGGTCAGCTCGGCCAGCGGGACGTCCACGAACCCGCACACCGCGACCACGCCCTGCGGGTGCACGGTGCCCGCCAGCGCGGCCATGACCTCGTCGCTGACCTGGTGCACGGGGGCACCGCCGGCGGTTGCCGCGGCGGCGAGCTCACCGTGCCGCCCGGCGGCGGCCGCGGTGGCGAACAGCTCGCGCACCGTGCCCGGCCGGGCCAGCGCCTCGCGGACCGCCTGCGGTCCCTCGGCCAGGAAGGCGCGCTGGCGCTCGCGCGCCGAGCGCCGCTCCAGCTGCCGGGCGGCCCGGACCCGGGCGGACCGGAGGCTGGTGATCTCGCCCGATCCGGGCACCCGTGACCCGCGCTAGGCCGCGGCCGAGTCCGCGCCCGGGGCCTCCGGCAGCGCGTCGCGGGCCACCTCGACCAGCCCGGCGAACGCCTTCGGGTCGGCCACGGCCAGCTCGGCCAGCATCCGCCGGTCGACGTCCACCCCGGCCAGCTTGAGGCCCTGGATGAACCGGTTGTAGGTGATGCCCTCCGCCCGCGCCGCGGCGTTGATCCGCTGGATCCACAGCCGCCGGAACTGGCCCTTGCGGTCCTTGCGGTCGCGGTAGGCGTAGGTCATCGAGTGGAGCATCTGCTCCTTGGCCTTGCGGTACAGCCGGGACCGCTGGCCCCGGTAGCCGCTCGCGCGCTCGAGTACGACCCGGCGCTTCTTGTGGGCATTGACCGCCCGCTTCACGCGTGCCATCTACCTGACTCCCCTGAATGCGGGCTGGGTCACTTGCCCAGCAGCTTCTTCATCTTCTTCGCGTCGGCTGGTGACAGCACGATCTCGTTCGCCAGGCGGCGGGTCCGCGTGGTCGGCTTGTGCTCGAAGTAGTGCTGGCGGTTGGCGCGGCGGCGCATGATCTTGCCCGTCCCGGTCAGCCGGAGCCGCTTGCCGGCACCGCTGTGCGTCTTCATCTTCGGCATGTCGCCGCTCTCCTATCCGCGTGCCTGGCGGCACGGTGTTCCCAGCGTGCCTGGCGGCACGGTGTGGCCAGCGTGCCTGCCGGCACGATGGTCCTCGCGTGCGGGCGCACGGCATGGCCGTGCATCCGGTCCTGCTTATCCGGGGCGGCTGCCCGCCCGCGGTGTTCGCCGGCCGCGTCCCGCCGTGGCGCCGGTTCTCCGGCGGCACCAGGCACAGACGTCAGCTGGCGGCCTACGCGTCTCCCGGCCTGGTTCCCGCCGGGCTCGGAGCAGCAGCCCGCTGGGGTACCGGCCGGGGGGCCGTCGGGCGCGGCGCCGGCACCGGCCGGGGCTCGCGCTCGGCCGTGGCACGGGCACTGGCCCGCGGCGTGGCGCGCTCGGCGCGCGCGTCCGCCTTCTTCTTATGCGGCCCGATCACCATGATCATGTTCCGGCCGTCCTGCTTCGGGGCCGACTCGACGAAGCCGAGTTCCTCGACGTCGACGGCCAGCCGCTGCAGCAGCTTGTAGCCGAGCTCGGGCCGGGACTGCTCCCGGCCGCGGAACATGATCGTCACCTTGACCTTGTCGCCCTGCTTCAGGAACCGCTCGACGTGGCCCTTCTTGGTGCCGTAGTCGTGCGGGTCGATCTTGGGCCGGAGCTTGATCTCCTTGATGACGGTCTGCGTCTGGTTCTTGCGTGACTCGCGTGCCTTCAGCGCGGACTCGTACTTGAACTTGCCGTAGTCCATGAGCTTGCACACCGGCGGTCGCGCGGTCGGCGCGACCTCGACCAGGTCGAGGTCGGCCTCCTGGGCCAGCCGGAGCGCATCGTTGATCGCGACGATCCCGATCTGCTCGCCGGCCGGGCCGACAAGCCGCACTTCGGGGACGCGGATGCGCTCGTTGATGCGAGGTTCGGTGCTGATGTGACCTCCTGCTGATGCCAATGCCGCCCGGGAGGTTTCCCGGGCAGGTCCTGCCTGGCGCCATCCCGCCCGGACGCGGAAAGGCCCCGCTGCGATACCGCGCGGGGCCACCATGTGAGAGCGCGCACCGGGATCCGGCTGCGCCACGCAGGCGATGCGGTCCCGGCGTGCGGGCACGCTGGCCGATCGCCCGGCCTGACCGGCCGGCCCGCAGGCCGTCCGGCCACCGGCCCGGCTCGCGCCGGGCCGGCATCTAACCCGCCAGCGGCTAGCTGGCCAGGTGGGAGGCGGCCGTGGTGGTCCTCCGCTTGGCGGTCCGGCACGGCAGGCGCCGGACACAGTCATTCGCCCTGACAGGGTAACGCATTACCCGCACCGGTGCTATCCGCCCGGGCCGGGCTGGTCGCCGTGGTGCTGGAGCGCTCTGGGCCTGCGGGTTATTCCCGGGCGGCGAGGGCCGCCTGCCCGGCGGCCCGCATCGCGGCCAGCGGGGCGGCGCGGCCGGTCATCAGCCCGACCTGCCCCGCGGCCTGGTGCAGCAGCAGGTCGAATCCGCTGGCCACGGCGGCTCCGGCGGCGGCTGCGGCGGCGGCCAACCGGGTCGGCCACGGGTGGTAGACCACGTCGAGCACCGCGGCGGGGATCAGCGCGCCGGCCGCGATCCGGGCGGCGTAGCCGTCGGCGGCGCCGGCCGGCACCGTGGAGACGAGCAGCAGCTCTCCCGCGGCCGCGGCGGGGTCATCGCCGAACCGGGCCAGCCGCAGCGCCAGGCCCAGGCGCCGGGCGGCGGCCTGCAGGTCGCCGGCCCGGGCCGGGTCGCGCACTGCGGCCGTCGCGGCGGCCAGCCCGAGGCCGCGCAGTGCGGCCAGCGCCGCGCAGGCCGTGGCGCCGGCCCCGAGGACCAGCGCGCTGACGCCGGGAGCCCGGGCCAGGTCCGGCGCGGCGTGCGCCAGCGCGGCAGTCATGCCCGGCACGTCGGTGTTGTAGCCGAGACGGCGGCCGTCGCGCAGCACCACCGTGTTCGCCCCGCCGACCTGATGGACCAGCGGCTCGGCCCAGTCCAGCAGCGGCAGCACGGCCCGCTTCAGCGGCATGGTCAGCGACAGCCCGGCCCACTCCGGCCCGCAGCTGCCGAGCAGCCCCGGCAGCCCGGCCTCGTCGCATTCGATGGCCTGGTAGGTCCAACCCGCCAGGCCGAGCCCGGCGTAGGCCGCCCGGTGCAGCACCGGGGACAGCGAATGCGCGACCGGCGAGCCGAGGACCGCGGCCCGCACCGGATCAGCAGGCGTTGTTGGCCCGGCATTCGGCCTGGAAGCGGAGGAACTGGTGGTAGCTGCTGGTGAACTTGGTGATGCCCTTCTTCGGGTCGACGGTGATGAAGTACAGCCAGTTGCCCTTCGGCGGGTTCAGCGCGGCGTGGATCGCCGCCGCCGTCGGGTTGTCGATCGGGCCCGGCGGCAGGCCCTTGTGAATGAAGGTGTTGTACGGCGAGTTGACCTTGAGCTGCTGCGGCGAAAGCTTGAAGCCGCTCTTGTGCAGCGCGTACAGCACGGTGGTGTCCAGCCCGAGGAACATCTTGATGTTGAGCCGGTTGTCGATGACCCGGGCGATCTGGCCGTAGTACTTCGGCGTGCCCTCGGCCTCCAGCAGGCTCGCGATCGTGATGACCTGGCCGGGGGTCAGGTTCACGGTTTTGGCCCGGGACTGCAGGTTCAGCGAGGTGGCCACCGAGTTGAACTTGCTCACCATCTCCTGCAGCACGCCGTGCGCGGAGACGCCCGGGGCGAAGTTGTAGGTATCCGGATAGAGGTAGCCTTCCAGGCTGCCGTGCGCGTAGGCCGGCAGGCCGAGCGCCCCGGTGTCCTTCGCGGCCGCCTCGAACGCGCTGACCTTGATCCCGGTCTGCCGGGCGAGCTCCGGCAGTATCGAGCTCAGCCGCTGCCCGTCCGGGATGGTCACGGTGGTCTGGATCCGGTTCTTCGGGTTGAGCAGGGCCGCCCAGGCCAGCGCGGCGTTCATGTGCCTGTGCAACCGGAAGTAGCCGGGCTGCAGGCCGGTGGGATTGTTGGCCTTTGCCGCGGCCATGAACGGCTCCGAGGCCTTGATGACGTGCATGCTCAGCAGTTGCGGTACCAGGTTGTCCGCGAAGTCGCCCGGCTTGACCTGGATGGTGACCTGGCCGTAGCCCTCGCCTGAGTAGTTGGCGTGCTTGGCCGAGTACCAGCTGTACAGGTAGGTGCCCACCGACCCGACGATGACCAGCAGGACCAGCAGCGAGATCACCGGGGCCAGCCAGCGGCCGTGCCGGCGCCTGGGCCGCGGGCCGCCGTCGCCGCCATCCTGGCCGCGGCTGCCGAGCCCGGGCAGGATGCCGCTGCCGGAGGCGGCCGGGGCCGCAGCCGCGGCCTGCCCGCGCCGGGGCCCGGTCGCCGTCTCGGGCCGGGCGGTCATCGCCGGGCGCGCCGTGGTTTCCGGCCGGGCTGCGGCCCCGCGCGGCGGCTGGCCCGGCGCGGCACCCGGCCCGCGCCGCGGCTGGCCCGGCGCAGCACCCGGCCCGCGCCGCGGCTGGCCCGGCGCAGCACCCGGCCCGCGCCGCGGCTGGCCCGGCGCAGCACCGGGTCGCGGGTCGGCGCCGTCACGCTGCGGCCCTCGGCCGCCGTCCCGGCCGGAGCTGGCCCCGCGCGGGTCAGCCCAGCCATCGCGGTCGGCTCCGGTACCGGTCATGGGTCCAGTGTGCGGCCGGGCTGCCCGATTGATCACCTGGCCGGGTCCGGCCAGGGCCGGGCCGGGCCGGGCGGCGGTGGCTGGCGGCATGGCTGCCGCCGCGCCCGGCCGCACCCGGACGGCCGTCGGGACGGAACCCGTTCGGGCGCGCGGGGCCGGGCGGCTGGCCGGGGCCGGAGGACTGGCCTCGGCCGGGGGGCAGCCACCGGAACGAGCCAGGCGGCGGGCCGTCGGACAGGTATTCGCCCGGGTCGCGGCGGCCGGGGCCCGGGCCGGCGCTGTCATCCGGGCCGAGGTCATCAGGGTGCGATCCGCCGGCGGCGGGCGCGAAGTCGTGCCCGCCGGGCGCAGAGCCGTGCCCGCCGGGCGCAGAGCCGTGCCCGCCGGGCGCAGAGCCGTGCCCGCCGGGCGCAGAGCCGTTCCCGCCGGGCGCAAAGCCGTTCCCGCCGGGCGCAAAGCCGTTCCCGCCGGGAGCGGACCCGTTCTGGCCGGAGACCCTGCCGTTCTGGCCCGGGGCCGGCTCGCCGGCCCACGGCGCGAACCCGTTCTGGCCTGAGGCCGAGCCGTGCTGGCCGAAGTGGGAGCCGTTCTGGCCAGCGGCCGGGCCGTTCAGCGCGCCCGGTCCCGCACCCGGACCGGAGCCGCCGGACTGGCGCGGACCGCCGGGCGTGCGTGAGCCGCGAGCCGGGCCGCCGCGGCGGGGAGCCGAGCCGTTCACGCCGCCCTGGTAGCCGGGGCCGCTGCCCGGCGGGCCCGCCGGGTCCCAGCCATTCAGGCCGGCGCCCGGCCGGCCGGTGCCGGCGCCCGGCCGGCCGGTGCCGGCGCCTGGGCTGCCGGCTGGTCCGGCCGGCTGGTAGCCGCCCAGGTTCAGCATGCTGGGGCGGTACCGGCCTGGCCCGTCGTCAGCGCGACCGGGCGCGGCCGGGCCGCCGCCGGGACCCGGGCCTCGGCGGCCCGGGCCGGCTGCGTCATCCTGGCCGCCTGATCCGGGGCGGCCGGAGGCGGGCCAGTCATCGGAGCCCGGCGAGGGCGCATCAGCCCTGCGCGACATGAACGGCTCCCACGGCGTCCTGGTGTCGAGCGGGTCACCGTCCCAGGGTGGCCGGGCCCGGGTCGCGGGCCGGTCCGCCGGGCCGGGGGCGCGCGGCTCGAAGCGGTCGCCGGGCAGGTCACCGCCGGGATCGGGGCGGCCGGGGCGGCCGCCTGGGCCCGCGGGTGAGGGCGGGTAGCTGTCGTCGCGGGGCCTGCGCGGGCGGGGCGCCGCGAAGTCGGACAGGCCGTACTCCTGCAGCGGCCCGGTCATCTCCAGCGGGCCGAGCGGGCCGGACAGGTCCGGCGGGTCGGCCACGCCGCTGCCCGGGGGCTGGTAGGGCGCCGCCAGCGGCCCGGTCTGATCCGGCGGGCCGAACGGGTCGCCGGGCGCACCCGGGACACCGTAGCCGTCGCTGCCGGATGAGCGCGGGGGGGCTGGCCTGCGATGCCGGTAGGTGCCGGGCGCCCACTCGTCGTCGTTGCTGCTCATGCGGCGCCCCCTCGGACCGGCCTGTCGTCGCCGCGGGCCGCGGCCGGGCCGCGTCCCGCGGGCGGGCCCTGGCGGCCCCCGCCGCCGGTGACGCCGACCAGCTCACCCGGCGGCCGGCCGGTCGAGCGCTCGGTGTCCAGTGCGCCCTGCAGCAGCAGCGCCGCCGCGGCCTGGTCGACCTCGTTCCGGCGGCGGCGGGAGTCCTTGCCGCCCTGCTGCAGCGCGGCATGCGCGATGACGGTAGTGAAGCGCTCGTCGAACAGCCGGACCGGGACCGGCGCGAGCCGGGCCGCGAGCGCGGCGGCGAACCTCCTGGCGTCGGTGGCCGCGGTGCCCTCGCGGCCGGACAGCCCTGCGGGCAATCCCACGATCACCTCGACGATCTCGTCCCCGGCCGCCAGTGCGGCGATGCCGTCCAGATCCCCCGCGCCGCGCCGCACGGTGGTCAGCGGGCTGGCCAGCAGCCCGCCCGGGTCGCTGCGCGCGATCCCGATGCGGACTGAGCCTACGTCGGCCGCCAGCCGGACGCCGGGCCTCACGAAAAGTCCGTGGGCAAGATCGCCCGCGCGGGGGGCCGCAGCCAGCTGCGGCATCGTCTCACGCTATTGCACCCCGCCGGCTTTGTCCCCGATAAGCGATCGAACCGCAGCAAATGACGCATCAATGGCCGCGCCGGTATTTTCGCCCTGCGCCGCCCCGCCGCCCTGCGCGACGTCGTCCTTGCCGCCGCCGCGGCCGCCGAGCGCGCCCGCCGCGGCCAGTACCAGCGGCCCGGCGGCCAGGCCGCGCGCCCGCGCCGCATCGTTCACGGCCACCACGACGGTCGGCCGGTCGGCGGGCACGCCGGTCACCGCCACCACGCCGGCCTGCCCGGCCGGGATCCGGCCGCGCAGGTCCAGCGCGAGCTTGCGGATCGCGTCCGCGGCGGTGCCGTCGGGAGCCCGGTGCGCGATGAAGCTCACCCCGCCGATGTCCTGCGCGCTCGCCGCCACCTGCGCCGCGCCGGCCAGCAGCTGGGCCGAGCTGAGCCGCTCCAGGTCGCGCTCGGCATCGCGGAGCCGGCCGACCAGGCCGGCGATCCGGTCGGGCAGTTCCTCCGGGCGTGCCTTGAGCTGCTCGCCGAGCTGGCTGACCAGCACGCTCTCCCGGGCCAGGAAGCGGAAGGCGTCGATGCCGACCAGCGCCTCCACCCGGCGCACGCCCGACCCGATCGACCCCTCGCCGAGGATCTTGACCAGGCCGAGCTGGCCGGAGCGGGCCACGTGGGTGCCGCCGCACAGCTCGCGGGAGTAGTCCCCGACCTCGACGACCCGGACCCGGTCGCCGTACTTCTCGCCGAACAGGGCCAGCGCGCCGAGCGCCCTGGCCTCCTCCAGCGAGGTGTGGAAGGCCCGCACGTCGAGGTCGTTGATCAGCACCTCGTTGACCTCGTCCTCGGCGTCGCGCAGCACCGAGACCGGCACCGCGCCTGCCGCGGTGAAGTCGAACCGGAACCGGCCGGGCGAGTTCTCCGAGCCGGCCTGGGCGGCGGACTCGCCGAGCGCCCCGCGGATGGCGCGGTGCACCAGGTGAGTCGCGGTATGCGAGCGGGAGATCGCGCGCCGCCGGTCGATGTCGATCTCGGCGAACGCCGGGGCGCCGGTGCTCACCTCGCCGGCCGCGACCCGGCCGCGGTGGATGATCAGCCCGGGCACCGGGGTCTGCACGTCCAGCACCTCGATCAGCCCGGCGTCCCCGGCGCCGCTGCCAATCGTCCTGATCGTCCCGGTGTCAGCGAGCTGGCCGCCGCCCTCGGCGTAGAACGGCGTGCGGTCCAGCACCACGTCGACCTCGGTCCCGGCCCCGGCCGAGGGCACCGGCGCCCCGCCGGAGAGCAGCCCGGTGATCACGCAGTCGCCGGCGATCGCGTCGTACCCGGTGAACTCCGCCCGGCCGGATTGCTCCAGCAGCCGGGCGAACGCCGAGATGTCGGCGTTGCCGGTCTTCTTGCCGACCGCGTCCTCGCGGGCCCGCTGGCGCTGCTCGCCCATCAGCCGCCGGAACCCGGCCTCGTCGACGGCCAGGCCCTGCTCGGCGGCCATCTCCAGGGTCAGGTCGATCGGGAACCCGTAGGTGTCGTGCAGCTGGAAGGCCTGGTCGCCGCCGAGCGTGCCGCCGCCGCGGCGCCTGGTCTCCTCGACCGCGACGTCGAAGATCGCCGTGCCGGTGCGCAGCGTGGCCAGGAACGCGCCTTCCTCGGCGTCGATCACCGTGTGGATGTTCGGCGCGTCCCGGTGCAGCTCGGTGTACTGGTCGCCGAGCGCGTCGATCGCGACCGAGGTCAGCTCGTGCATGAACCGGTCCTCGCCGAGCCCGGCCCGGCCGCCCGCGCCGCCGCGCTGTGCCCCCGACAGCAGCCGCAGGCTGCGGATGCTGCGCCGCAGGATGCGGCGCAGCACGTAGCCGCGGCCCTCGTTGGCGGGGATGACGCCGTCCGCCACCAGCATCACCGCGGTGCGCACGTGGTCGGCCACCACCCGCAGCGCGATATCGGACCGGTGGTCGCGGCCGTACTTCTGCTCGGTCAGCTCGGCCGCGCGGTCGAGCACCTTCCACATGGTGTCGATCTCGTAGATGTTGTCGACGCCCTGCAGCAGCGCCGCCATCCGCTCCAGGCCCATGCCGGTGTCGATGTTGCGCGACGGCAGCTCGCCGGTCACGTCGAAGTCGGTCTTGCTGCGCACCGCGCTGAGCTGCTCCTGCATGAAGACGAGGTTCCACACCTCCAGGTAGCGGTCCTCGTCGGCCTCGGGGCCGCCCTCGCGGCCGTACTCGGGCCCGCGGTCGTAGTAGATCTCCGAGCAGGGGCCGCCGGGCCCGGGCACGCCCATGTGCCAGTAATTGTCGGCCAGCCCGCGGCGCTGGATCCGGCTCTCCGGCACGCCGACCCGGTCATGCCAGATCTTGGCCGCCTCGTCATCGCGGGTGAGGACGGTCACCCACAGCCGGTCCTCGGGAAACCCGAAACCGCCGTCCGCCTCGGGCCGGGTCAGCAGTTCCCAGGCGAACGGGATGGCGCCTTCCTTGAAATAGTCGCCGAAGGAGAAGTTCCCCAGCATCTGGAAGAAGGTGGCGTGCCGGGTGGTCCGGCCGACTTCCTCGATGTCCGGCGTCCGGACGCATTTCTGGGCCGAGGTCGCGCGCGGGTAAGGCGGCGGCAGCTGGCCGAGGAAGTACGGCTTGAACGGCACCATCCCGGCCGGGACGAGCAGCAGCGTGGGATCGTCGGCGATCAGGCTGGCCGAGGGCACCACGGTGTGCCCGTAAGCGGCAAAGTAACCGAGGAAACGGCGGACGATCTCGGCCGACTCCATTAGTGGCCATCCTTCACGTGGTTGACATTCCGGGTGCGGCGCGCGGCCGGGGCCGCGGCGGCAGCCGGGGCAGCTGCTGCGGCCGGGGGAATCGCGGGCCGCTGCCTATCGAGGGTAGGGGCTGGCGCGGGCGAATGCTGCGCCAGGTACTCCGACATCCCGTCCCTGACATCGCCGAGGAACCCGGCCGTGCCGCGGCGGGCCTGGTGCCGGGCCGCCCGCCCGCCGGCCCGCATGAGCCGCAGGCCGAGCCGGCGCCGCCGCCGCCGCCGGCCTGGCCGCGCCGGCCGTCCTGGCGCCGGCCGTCCTGGCGCCGGCGGTCCTGGCGCCGGCCGTCCTGGCCGCCGCGCCCGGGTCCTGCGCCGCGGCCTGGCCTGCCGCCCGGCGGGCCGGCGGCCGCGCGGCCGGGCGGACCGGAGCCAGCCCGGCCTGGCCCGCCAGCGTTTCCAGGCCGCGCGACACCCGGCGGTAGCCGCTGATGCCCGCGGCCGCGCCCACCCCGACCCAGAACATCCGGCGCATCATCGGCGGGCCCGCTCCCGCCGGGCCCCGCTGGCGAGCGCCTTGCGGCCGCCGGCGCCGAGCCCCTCGGGCTCCCGCCCGGCCGGGGCGGCAGGTACCGGCCCGCGGGCCCGGGCGCCGGCTGCGCGGCCCGGGCCGCCGGCGCCGCCCAGCGCGCCGCCGCGGCGGCCAGGCCCGCGGCGCAGCGCCACTGCGCGGCGGACTCCGTAGACCGCGGCCGCGCAGCGCAGCAGCGGGTTGCCGAACCCGGCCGAGATGCCGCGGGCCAGCCCGGCCATGGCCGAGACGTGATCGGTCAGCTCGGCCATGTTCGCGGTCACCTGGTCCATGCTGGCGGTGATCGCGCCGGTCCTGGCCAGCTGCTCGGTGCTGGCGTCGATGGCGGCGCCGGCCCGGTCCAGCAGCGCGTCGGCGCGCGCCGTGTAGTCAGTGACCAGGCGGGTTCCGGCCGAGATCAGCCGGGACAGCCGCAGCAGCGCGAACACGGCGGCGGCGGCCAGGACCGCGAAGGACACCGCGGCGATCAGCGCCGCTAGCTGCCCGGAATTCATCGATGCCGCTCCTTGCTGACCTCGGGTTTGCGCAACCGAAAGCGGACGGCCAGCCGCAAGATCTACGGCGGCCTGCGCCGACCCTACCCGCCCGGGGAGCTGGCCGCCGGGCGAGCGCGGGACCCGGCCGCGGGCTAGCTGCCCGGGTCCGGGCCGGACGGCCGGGCCTGCTCCGTGTCGCTGCGGCTATCCGGGCTGGCGCCGTCCGGGCTGGCATGCTCCGGGCTGGCATTGCCCGCGTCCTCCTGGCCCAGGAGGGCGCGGATCCGGGCCGACTGCTCGGCGTAGCGGCGCTCGGCGCCGTGCCCCGACGGCTGGTAGTACCGGCGGCCGGCGATCGGCTCGGGCGCGTACTCCTGGGCGGCAACGCCCTCGGCGTAGTCGTGCGGATAGCGGTAGCCCTGGCCGTGGCCGAGCCGCGCCGCGCCGCGGTAGTGCGCGTCGCGCAGGTGCTTCGGCACCGCGCCGGCCAGGCCGGACCTGACGTCGGCGGCCGCGGCCTCGATGGCCGTGATCACCGCGTTGGACTTGGGGGCCAGGGACAGGTGGATGACCGCCTGGGCCAGGTTGATCCTGGCCTCGGGCAGCCCGACGAACTCCACCGCGTGCGCCGCCGCCACCGCGGTCTGCAGCGCGGTCGGGTCGGCCATCCCGATGTCCTCGCTGGCGTGCACGATCAGCCGCCGGGCGATGAAGCGCGGGTCCTCCCCCGCCTCGATCATCCGGGCCAGGTAGTGCAGCGCGGCGTCGGCGTCGCTGCCCCGGATGCTCTTGATGAACGCACTGATCACGTCGTAGTGCTGGTCGCCGTCCCGGTCGTAGCGGACTGCCGCCCGGTCCACCGCGCGCTCCAGCACGGCCACGTCGATCACGCCGCCGCCGGGCAGGCCGAGCGCCGCGGCCTCCAGGTAGGTCAGGGCCCGGCGCGCGTCCCCGCCGGCCAGCCGGATCAGGTGCTCGCGCGCGGCCGGCTCCAGCTCGGCCGCCCCGGCGAGGCCGCGCTCGTCAGCCACCGCCCGGTCGATCACCAGCCCGATGTCGGCTTCGGTCAGCGGCTGCAAGGTGAGCAGCAGCGAGCGGGACAGCAGCGGGCTGACCACCGAGAAGAACGGGTTCTCCGTGGTCGCGCCGATGAACGAGACCCAGCGGTTCTCCACGGCCGGGAGCAGCGCGTCCTGCTGGGCCTTGTTGAACCGGTGCACCTCGTCGATGAACAAGATGGTCTGGGTGCCGGTCATGCCGAGCGCGCGGCGGGCCTCCTCGATCGCGGCGCGCACGTCCTTCACCCCGGCCGACACCGCGGAGAGCTCCGCGAACCGGCGCTCGGTGACCCGGCTGACCACGTAGGCGAGAGTGGTCTTGCCGGTGCCGGGCGGCCCCCACAGCAGCACCGACAGCGGGGCGTCGAACTCGGTGAGCTTGCGCAGCGGCGAGCCGTCGGCGGTCAGGTGCCGCTGGCCGATGACCTCGTCCAGGTCGCGCGGCCGCATCCGCACCGCCAGCGGCGCGACCGCCGCGGCGGCCTGCTGGGCGGCCGCGTCGAACAGGCTGGCGCCCTGCTGCCGCTCGGCCTTGGCCATGTCATGACATTAGCCGGGCTGCGCGGCGCCCGGGCCGGGGCGGCCGGCCGGGGCTGCGCGGAGGACAGCCAGCGCCTCGGTCAGCGACCGGCAGGTCCGGTAGGCGAGCGCGCTGACGTCCGCGGGGACCTGCCGCGGCAGTGAGGCGTCCGGGACCAGCAACGGGGTCATGCCGGCCGCCGCGGCCGCCCTGATCCCGCTGTCGGAGTCCTCCAGCACCACGCAGTCCCCCGCTGCCGCGCCGAGCCGCCCGGCGGCCAGCCAGAAGATGTCCGGCGCGGGCTTGCCGCGGGTCACCTCGTCGCCCCCGGCGATGGCCTGCACGGTGCCGAGCACCCCCGCCTGCTCCAGCCGGGAGATCACCGTGTCCCGGCTGCTGGAACTGGCCACCGCGACCGGGACGTGCTGGCTCGCCGCCCAGCCGAGCAGCTCGGGCAGGCCGTCCTTGACCGCGACGGCCTCGCCGCCGGAGTACCGCGCGGCCTGGTCCCTGACCGCTTCGAGACTGCCGCGCGCGCCCGGCCGCTGCTGCCAGAACGTGGTCAGCCGCGCCCAGGCGTCCTCGTTGGTCCGGCCGACGAGCTGCTGGTACTGCCCGGCGGAGAGCGACCAGCCGAAGTCGGCGGCGGCCTGCTGCCAGGCCCGGAACTCCGCGGCCTCGGTGTCGAGCATCAGCCCGTCCATGTCCAGGATCACCGTGGTGAACGACCGGCCAGGGCCCAGCAGCCGCCGGCGGGTCACGCGGTCGCCGCGGCCCACCGGTCGTCCAGGTTCTCCCCGTAGCCGAAGGCGCCGTAGTGCGCGCAGCTCGCCGCGGCCAGCTGCTGGCCGGTCCGCAGCGCGGCCTGCGGGCCGTCGCCCAGCATGAGCCGGGCCAGCACGCCGCCGATCACCGCGTCGCCCGCGCCGAGGGTGTCCACCGGCGCGGCCGGCGACGCCGGCGCCCGCCAGATCGTGCCGTCCGCGGTCCGCAGCAGCGCCCCGCGCGGGCCCTCGGTGACCAGCACCAGCTCCGGCCCGGCCGCCGCGGCCCGGTGCGCCAGGCCGACCGCCCCGTCCGCGGTCAGATGGCTGCCGGAGAAGCAGGCGAACCAGACATGGCGCAGCAGCGGCTCGCAGTAGTCCGGCGGCCGGTCGGAGAAGTCGAACGACACCCGCGTGACCGCGGCCAGGTCCGCCAGCTGGTCCTCGGTCGAGCTGCAGTCCCCGGTGTGCACGCACCAGAACTGGCGCAGGTACTCCAGGTCGGCCCGGTCCAGCCGGAACACCGAGACGCCGAGGTCGTGCGGGCCGAAGACGCGGTCCCCGTCGATCAGCTCGACCGTCGAGTAGGCGTTGGGGCCGTCCAGCACCCGCATCCGGGTCGTCTCCACCCGCTCGGCAGCCAGCGCGGCCCGGACGACCTCGCCGTCCGGGCCGGCGCCGGCCGCGCCGAGGTAGGCCGCCTGCGCGCCGCTGCGCCGCGCGGCGACGGCCACGTTGACGGTGTTGCCGCCGGGGAAGACGCGGCGCAGCGCGGGATAGACGTCGATGACGTTGTCGCCGGCCGCGGCCAGTCGGCTCAATACTCGACCTTGAACATGTACCTGCGGATCTCCAGCGAGTGTCCGGTGACCGCCTCGAAGTGCTGCGCCAGCCGGCAGGTGATCGAGCCGAGCACGATCGGGTCGATCTCAGGGTAGGACCCGGCGGTCACGCCGGGCAGCTCCAGGTCCGCCGAGTCGATGCGGAAGGCCGCCTTGGTGTAGGTGTCGAGGAACACGGCGGCGCGCTCCGCCACCGGACGGGTCTCGTCCCGGCCGAGGAACAAGATCACCGGGACGTTCTCGGTGATCATCTCGAAGGCGCCGTGGAAGAACTCGCCGGCGTTGAACGCGAACGAGTGGATCCACTGCATCTCCTGCAGGTAGCACATGGCCAGGCAGCGGGCCACGTCCTCGTTCGGGCCCGAGCCGAGCACGTAGATCACCGGCTCGGCCGCGGTCCTGGCCGCGATCTCGGCCAGTGCCCCGTCCTGGCTGCGCACCGCGGCCGGCAAGATGGCCGGGAGCGCGGCGTAGGACCGCGCGGCGGTCTCCTCGTCCGCGCGGCTCTCGTCACCGCTGGCGGCCAGCAGGCCGTGCGCGAGGTAGGCCAGCAGCACCTGCTTGGGCTCCCAGACCGTGTCCTTGCTGCGGTAGGCGAACATCTCGTCCACGCGCCCGGCGAGCGGGCTGTCCGCGTCCCGGCCGATGCCGACGACTTTGCGCACGCCGAGCGAGCGGGCGGTCTCGATCGCCGCCAGCGTCTCGGGCGTCTTGCCGCTGTGCGACCCGACCACCACCAGCGAGTCAGGGCCGGCCGCGGCCGGGCGGATGTGGTTGAACTCGTTCGCGTTCATCCGGCTCGCGGTGAACGACCGGGCCCGCCGCGACAGCAGGTACCCGGCCGGGGAGCTGGCGTACAGCGAGCCGCCGCAGCCGACGAACCAGACGTTGCGCATCCCGCTGGCCACGGCCTCCTGCGCGATCGCGCGCATCCGCTCGCGCTGGCCGGCCGCCCAGCTGACCGTCTCCGTCATGTCCGCGGGCAGCGGCTTGACCTGCGCGGCTGGCTCAGTCATTCGGATGATCTCCTTCTCGTGCCGGTGGAGGCCGGGCGGCACGCTGCCGCCCGGCTCCCCCGGTCCCGGGGCGCTGGACGCCGGGGCCGGGGACGCCTGACGGGCGGGATCAGCCGGAGAACGTCCAGTTCTCCGGGTTGATCCAGTAGCCGAGGTTCTGCGGCGTCGCGCCGTGCAGCGACGTCTTGATCGCCGAGAACTGGTAGGGCTGCAGCGGCAGCCACAGCACCGGTGCGTTCTTGTTCAGGTACCGCTCGTACTGGTACAGCGGCTGCACCTGCTGGCTGACCTCGGCCTGGTGCATCAGGCTGTCCAGCTGGGACGAGCAGAAGCCGCCCACGTAGGGACCGCCGCAGCCGAAGATCAGCGTGCCGAGCGGGTAGTTGATCGGCACCCCGTACTGCCAGCCGCCGAAGTAGTAGTAGTCGCTATCCCAGGTACACCGGGAGCCCTTGGTGCACGGGGTGTCGTCGAAGGTGACCGCGGTGGAGACAGGGGCATCGGCGATGTGGATGCCAGCCTTCGCCGCGTTGCTGGCGAGCAGCTGGGCCTCGACGCTGTCTTGGATGATGCCGGTCGGGTAGTCGAACTTGAAGCTGAGCGACTGGCCAGCCGTGATGCCGGCGCCGCACTCGCCGGCGCCGGTGCCCGGCTTGGCGCAGGTGTCGGTGCCGCCGGGGTGCACGCTCCAGCCGTGGCTGCGCAGCAGCGAGATCGCCGCGCTGGTGTCGTAGGGGTAGGCGTCCTGCTGCGCCGACGGGTCGGCCAGCGAGATGCCGTTGACCTGCGGGCCGGGTTTGTAGGGCGGCACCGCGCCGTAGCTCGCCACTCCGGCGTGGTAGAGGGCAGCGGAGATCATCGTCTTCTGGTCGACGGTGTGCTGGATGGCCTGGCGGATGTACAGCTGCTTGAACAGCGGGCCGGTTGTGGGGTTGGTGTAGTTGTACACCGCGTAGTTCATCCCGGCCTGGCCCCACGGCACGATCGAGTAGCCGTTACTCTTCAGGCGCCCCTCGGACGGCACGTCGTTGAACGGCACGTAGCCGTAATCCACGTTGCCCGACAGCAGCTGGTTGTACTCGGCGGCGTCGCTGGTGAAGTCCAGGAACTCGACCTTGCCCACCTTCGGCTTGACCGGCCCCGAGTAGTTCTTGTTCGGCACCATCGTGACTTCGCTGTTGGGCTGGTAGCTGGAGATGCGGAACGGCCCGTCCACCACTTGCCACAGCGGATTGGCCGCGTACGTCGACAGGTCCTTGGCCTGGCCGTTCAGGTAGCCGAAGACCGACTTCGCGCCGGAGGTCGTCTCGTCGTAGTTGCCGATCTTGCCGCCGGCCGAGGTCTTGTCCCAGGCGTGCTGGGGCAGCGCGAACAGCAGCGACAGCTGGTTCAGGAACAGCCAGTTCGAGCTGTAGGACTGGTTGAAGGTGATCGAGAACGTGCGGCTGCTCGGGTACTTGACGCTGGCGATGTTGTCGGGGATCAGGCCGGGCACGTAGTTGGCGTACTGGGTCTTGTCCGCCGTCAGCAGGTTGAGCCAGAGGCGCACGTCGGCCGTGGTGATCGGCTTGCCGTCCGACCATTTCCAGTTCTTCAGCGTGATCGTGACGGTCTTGTTGTGGTTGCTGAACACCGGGGCCTGCGCCAGCGACAGCGCCGGGTTGTACGACAGCGAGGCGCCGCTGCCGAACCAGTACAGCGGGCGCCAGAACTGCTCGACGAACCAGAAGATCTCCTGCGTGGTGTCGTCCTGGGATGGGAACAGCGGGAAGATGTCCACCGGCTGGGTGCCCGGCAGGTAGGCCACCGTCACCGCCCCGCCGCTGCCGCCCGAACCCCCCTGGCCCTGGCCCGACTGGCCGGACTTGGTGCCCGGCGGGGAGGAACTGCCCGAGCAGGCCGCCGCGAGCAGGGCCACTGACGCGGCCAGCACGACGAGCGGGGCTCTCCACATACGCACGCGACCCACGGCTGCCTCCTCCACCTCGCACGGGACCGGGGCCGGTTTCGCCCTATTTGGGGCGGCACCGTTTGAGAACGCTCTCATGAATGCGCGCCGAGCGTCAAGGAACTCTCGCCCGGTCTGCCGGCCGGGGATGGTGAAGTTTGATCAGGTTAGGTTCCTTTTTCTGGCCTGCACGGTCAATCCGGCATCGTCCCTGGCGCGCTCGATGATGGTCGAGTACCGTCTGCCGCATGAGAACGCGCTCAGAGCCGGTGGCCGGGCGTCCTACGCTGGGCGACGTGGCCGTGGCGGCCGGAGTCGCGCGGGCCACCGCGGCCCGCGCGCTCGGCGGCTACGGCCGGGTCCGCGAATCCACCCGCAGCCAGGTCTGGGCGGCGGCCAAGGAACTCGGCTACTCGCCCAACCGGGTCGCCCGCAGCATGGTCACCGGGCGCACCAACACCCTCGGGTTCGTGAGCGCCGACCTGGGGAACCCGTTCTTCGCCGGGACCATGCGCGGCATCCTGGACGTCTCGCGCGCGGCGGGCTACGAGGTGGTCATCGCCGACAGCCAGGAAGAACCCGGGCTGGAGCAGCGCATCGTCCGGGTGCTGCACGAGCACCGCGTCGACGGCCTGCTGGTGGCTCCCACTCAGTACCGCGACGGCTCGCACCTGATCGCCCTGCTGGACGAGGGCTCGCCGGTAGTGCTGCTGGACCGCTCGGTACGCGGCGTGCCCGCCGACGCGGTGCTGGTGGACAACGTCCGGGCGGCCCGCGAGGGCGTCGAGCGGCTGATCGAGCTCGGCCACCGCCGGATCGGCCTGGTGACCACCGACCTGCCGCCGGACCGTCCGGTGGAGCGGCTGGAGGAAGTGGCGCTGGACCCGACGCATGCCTCGACGCCGGAGGCGCGCAGCGTGGGCTACCTGGCCGCGCTGCGCAACGCGGGCATCGCCGTCGACCCGGGACTGATCGGGATCGCCGCCACCTACACCCGCGAGCACGCCCGCCGGGCCGCCGCGGGCCTGCTGGCCGGGCCGGGCCGGCCAACTGCCCTGCTCACCGTGGACAACATCTACACCCTCGGCGCCTTCGAGGCGATCCAGGCCAGCGGCCTGGACTTCCCCGGCCAGGTCTCCATGCTCGCCTTCGACGACCTGGAATGGACCACGATCGTGCGGCCGCGGCTGAGCGTCATCGCCCAGCCCGCTTACGACATCGGCGCCGCGGCCGCCCGGCGGCTGCTGGCCCGGCTGTCGGGCGAGCAGACCCCGCCGCAGGTGCTGTTCCTGGAGACCACGCTGATCGAGCGGGACTCGACCACGGCGCCGCCGTCCCGCGGGCCGCGCTGATGGCCGCGCTGATAAGGCCCGCTGCCAGCAGGACTCGTGAGGAGGCTCGCGCTTGACCGGTTACCTGATCCGCCGGGTCGGGCAGGCCCTCATCGTCGTGCTCGGCGTGACCATCATCGCCTTCGTCCTGCAGAACCTGATCGCCACCGGCCCCGCGCTGGCCCGCACGATCATCGGCCCGCGCGCCACCCAGGCCCAGGTGCACTGGTTCGTCGCCACCTACGGGCTGGACCAGCCGCTGCCGGTGCAGTACTGGCACTTCCTGTGGCAGCTGCTGCACGGCAACCTCGGCTACTCGTTCAAGCAGAACCAGTCGGTGGACTCGATCGTGACCCAGCAGCTGCCCAAGGACGTGGTGCTGGTCGGCAGCTCACTGATCTTGTCGCTGCTGATCGCGATCCCGCTCGGCGTGCTGCAGGCGGTGCGCCGGAACACCGCCGTCGATCACATCGGCACCGGGGTGTCGTTCCTGCTGTACTCGATGCCGACCTACTGGCTGTCGCTGCTGCTGATCGCCGCCTTCTCGGTGTCGCTGCGGTGGCTGCCCGCCGAGGCGCCGCAGGGCAGCAACGTGGCCCAGATCCTCGCCGACCCGGCCGCCCTGATCTTGCCGGTGGTGTCGCTGACGCTGGTGAACTACGCGCTGTTCAGCCGGTACATGCGCTCGGCCGCGATCGAGGGCCTGGCGCAGGAATACATCAGGACCGCGCGCGCGAAGGGCATGCGCGAGCGGAGCCTGCTGCGCCGCCACCTGCTGCGCAACTCGCTGATCCCGGTCACCACCATGGTCGGCCTGTCGCTGCCGGGCATCCTGACCGCCGGCCTGGTCACCGAGTACGTGTTCAACTTCCCCGGCATCGGGCTCACGTTCTTCAACGCGGCGGTCAACTCCGACTACCCGGTGGAACTCGGCATCGCCGTGCTCGTCGGCCTGGTGACCGTGGCGGGCAACCTGCTCGCTGACGTCGGATATGCCGTCCTCGACCCCAGGGTTCGCTATGACTGACAATTCCGCGGCGGCCCCGGCCCAGCCGCCCCCGGCTCCGGCGGCCCCGGCGCAGGCGGCCCCGCCTCCCGGACAGGCGATGCCGCTGCCCGGCGCGGCCGGCGTGGCCGCGGCGGGCATGGCCCCGCCGGGGCCGGCGGGGGCGGCCTGGCGGGAGCGCTGGGCGGCGAGGTCCGCGCCGGCCTGCCCGGCTGGCGCCGGGCGCTGGCGGCGTTCTGGGAGAACAAGCTGGGCGTGACCGGCGTGGTCCTGGTAGTCCTGGTGATCGCGTTCTGCTTCATCGGCCCGCTGCTATATCACACCGACCAGATCAGCCCCAACGCCGCGCAGATCAACCTGCCGCCGTCGGCCAGCCACCCGCTCGGCACGGACTATGTCGGGTTCGACGTGCTCGGCCGGCTGATGGCCGGCGGCCAGAGTTCGATCGAGATCGGCCTGGCGGTCGCGGTGGTGGCCACCGCGTTCGGCGTGCTGTGGGGAGCGCTGTCGGGCTACCTCGGCGGCCTGGTGGACAGCGTGATGATGCGGGTGGTCGACGTCGTGCTCGCGATTCCGTCGATCTTCTTGTTCATCTACCTGGCCACCGTGTTCAAGCCGACCGTGGGCTTGCTGATCCTGGTGGTCTCGGCCCTGTCGTGGGTCGGCCCGGCCCGGCTGGTGCGGGGCGAGGCGCTGTCGCTGCGGGTCCGCGAGTACGTGCAGGCCGTGAAGGTCATGGGCGGCCGGTCGCCGCGGATCGTGGTCCGGCACATCGTGCCGAACACCATCGGGACGATCGTGGTCAACGCCACCTTCCAGGTCGCCGACGCGATCCTGATCCTGGCCACGCTGAGCTTCCTCGGCTTCGGGCTGCCGCCGCCCGCGGCCACCTGGGGCGGCATGCTGTCCGAGGGCACGAACTTCCTCTACGACGGCTACTGGTGGCAGATCTACCCGGCCGGGATCATGATCGCGATGACCGTGATCGCCTTCAACTTCATCGGGGACGCGCTGCGCGACGCGCTCGAAGTGCGGTTGCAGCGCCGGTGACCAGCCCCGCCGGGCCGGCGCGCGGTGACGGCGGCCGTGGGGTAGGACTGGGGCATGAACCGTCTCGACAACCCGGTCCGGGACTACGCCTGGGGCTCGGCCGGGGACATCCCGGGCTTCCTCGGCACCCCGGCGCCCGGCGGCCCGGTCGCCGAGCTGTGGATCGGCGCGCATCCCGACTCGCCGTCGCAGGTGGTGCGCGACGGGCAGGCCCGGTCGCTGGCCGAGGTGATCGCCGCGGACCCGGCCGGGGAGCTCGGGCCGGGCGTGGCGGCCAGGTTCGGGCCCCGGCTGCCGTTCCTGCTCAAGCTGATCTCGGCGGCCCGGCCGCTGTCGCTGCAGGTGCACCCGGACAAGGACCGGGCGCAGGCCAGGTTCGCCGCGCAGCAGCGCGACGGGGCGGCCGGCCGGGACTACACCGACGACAACCACAAGCCGGAGCTGGTCTGCGCGCTGCGGGACGGGTTCAGCGCGCTGTGCGGGTTCCGGCCGCTGGCCGCGACCCGGGAGCTGCTGGCTGAGCTGGCCGTGCCCGGGCTCGCGGACGTAGCGGCCCGGCTCGGCCGCCCGGCCGGCGACGGCCGCCCGGCCGCCGGGGACGAAGACGGCGGGCACGGGCACGGGCACGGGGACGGGGAAGGGGACGCCGGGCGGGTGCGCGAGGTCGTCACCGAGATCCTCACCGGGCCGGGCGACCCGGCGCCGGTCATCGGCGCGCTGCGCGCGGCCTGCGAGCGGGTGGCCGCCGGCGGCGGCTCGTGGGCGGCGGCCTGCCGCGGCTACGCGGTCGTCGCGGCCGCCTATCCGGCTGATCCGGGCGTGCTGGTCGCGCTGCTGCTCAACCACGTCGAGCTGGCCGCCGGGGACGGGGTCTTCGTCGGGGCCGGGGTGCCGCACTGCTACCTGAGCGGGTTCGCCGCCGAGCTGATGGCCTGCTCGGACAACGTGCTGCGCGCGGGCCTGACCCCCAAGCGGGTCAACATCGCCGAGCTGCTCGCCATCCTCGACTTCCGGCCCGCTCCCCCGGTCGTGCTGCACGCCGAGCCCGACGGCCCAATGGAGACCTACCAGACCCCGGTGGCCGACTTCCGGCTCAGCCGTCTCCGGCTGGACGCCCGCCCGGCCGGCCTGCCGGGCGGCCGGGCTCAGATCGTGCTGTGCACCGAGGGCGTGGCCGTGCTGGCCGGCCAGGCCGGCCAGCAACTGCGGCTGCGCCGCGGCGAGTCGGCGTACCTGTCCGCGGCCGACGAGGGCCTCACCGCGGCCGGCCCGGACGGCCCCGCCGTGCTGCTCCGCGCGACAACGGGCCCGGGCACCTAGCGCGCGGAGAGCCGGATCAGCGCGCAGAGTGCGTGAACCTCCGCGGCACGATCCGCCGCGTCAAGCGGGCCTGTTACGGGCGGGCCGCACCGGGCGCGGGCGGCTTGGCGTCGAGCCCGGCCTCCTTGCGCTGGGCGGCGGTGATCGGGGTCGGCGCGCCGGTCAGCGGGTCGTGACCGGACGCCGCCTTCGGGAAGGCAATCACCTCGCGGATCGAGTCCCGCCCGGTGAGCAGCATCAGCAGCCGGTCCCAGCCGAACGCGATGCCGCCGTGCGGCGGCGGCCCGTACCGCAGCGCGTCCAGCAAGAACCCGAACTGCGATGCCGCCTGCTCCCGGGACAGCCCGATTACGTCGAACACCCGCTGCTGCACGTCCGGCCGGTGGATCCGGATCGAGCCGCCGCCGATCTCGGTGCCGTTGCAGACGATGTCGTAGGCGTCGGCCAGCGCCCCGGCCGGCTCGGCGTCGAACTTGTCCGCCCACTCCGGCAGCGGCGCGGTGAACGGGTGGTGCACGGCGGTCCAGCCGCCCTCGCCGTCATCGGTGAACATCGGCGCGTCCACCACCCAGGTGAACGCCCAGGCCGCGGGATCGATCAGCCCGCAGCGGTGGCCGATCTCCAGCCGGGCCGCGCCGAGCAGCTCCCGGGTCGCGTGCGGCGGCCCCGCCGCGAAGAACACGCAGTCCCCCGCGGCGGCCCCGGCCGCGGCGGGCAGCCCGGACCGCTCGGCCTCGCTCAGGTGCCTGGCCACCGGCCCGGCGTCCGATACCGCGCCGTTCTCGTCGATCAGCACGTAGGCCAGCCCGCGGGCGCCGCGGGAGCGGGCCCACTCCTGCCAGCCGTCCAGCTCGCGCCGGGACTGGCCGGCCCCGCCGGGCATGACCACCGCGCCGGTGTAGGGGGCCTGGAAGACCCGGAACTCGGTCTGGCCGAAGTAGCTGGTCAGCTCGGTGAGTTCCTGGCCGAACCGCAGGTCGGGCTTGTCGGAGCCGAAGCGCGCCATCGCGTCGGCGTAGGTCATCTGGCCGATCGGCCGCGGCACCTGGTACCCGGTCAGCTCCGACCACAGCCGCGCCACCAGGTCCTCGGCCACCTCGACCACGTCGGCCCTGGTCACGAAGGACATCTCCAGGTCGATCTGGGTGAACTCGGGCTGCCGGTCGGCGCGGAAGTCCTCGTCCCGGAAGCAGCGGACCAGCTGGTAGTAGCGCTCCATCCCGGCCACCATCAGCAGCTGCTTGAACAGCTGCGGCGACTGCGGCAGGGCGTAGAAGCTGCCGGGCTGCAGCCGGACCGGGACCAGGAAGTCGCGCGCGCCCTCGGGCGTGGACCGGGTCAGGAACGGGGTCTCGACCTGCACGAACCCGTGGTCTCGCATCACGTCGCTGACCAGGTAGGCGGCGGCCGACCGGGCCCGCAGCGCGGCGGCCATCTCCGGCCGCCTGATGTCGAGGTAGCGGTAGCGCAGCCGGATGTCCTCGCTCAGCGCGCCGCCACCCTCGACCGGGAACGGCAGCGGGTCGGCCGCCGACAGCACCTCCAGCACGGACGCGGCCACCTCGACCTCGCCGGTGGGCAGCTCGGGGTTCTCGTTGCCGGCCTGCCGCCGCCGGACCTCGCCGGTGACCAGGACGCAGAACTCGGCGCGCAGCTCGTGCGCAACGTCCTCCGAGCGCAGCACGACCTGGACCACGCCGCTGGCGTCGCGCAGGTCGATGAACACCACGCCGCCGTGATCGCGCCGCCGCGCGACCCAGCCGGCCAGCGTGACCGTGGTGCCGGCCTGCGCGGCGCGCAGCGCGCCCGCCTCGTGCGTGCGGATCATTGCCTCTCAGCCTTCCTCTTCTTCTTTTAAAGATCACAAGCATATTGGCCAGCAACAAGGTGCCCGGCCAGCCCGGCACGGCCGTCCGGGACTGCTGCGCCCGGCTCGCCCGCCGGACAGCCGCCCAGACAGGCCCGGCCGGCACCGCCCGACTGACCTGCCGGACAGCCGGACATTCGCAGACGGCCGGCCGGACCGCGGCGTCCCGGTCAGGCTGCCCGGCACCGCCCGCCGGTCACAGCCCGCGGGCCGGCCCGGACGACGGCGCGAGGCCGGCCAGGAACGGATTAGCCTGCCGCTCGGCCCCGATCGTGGTCTGCGGGCCGTGGCCGGGCAGCACCACGGTCGGGTCGGGCAGCGGCAGGCACACCCGGGCCAGGCTGTCCAGGATGGACTGGTAGTCGCCGCCGGGCAGGTCGGTGCGCCCGATCGACCCGGCGAACAGCAGGTCGCCGGTGAACATGATGCCCGCCGCGGTGTCGCCGCCGCCCGCCTCCGGCCCGCCGTCCGGAGTCCCCGCGGCCAGGTCCCCGCCGCCGGCCGCCCCGGGCGGCAGCCCGAAGGTGACCGAGCCGGGCGTGTGACCGGGCGCGTGGTCCACCGTGATGCTCACCCCGGCCAGTTCCAGCGTCAGGCCCGGGGCCAGTTCCCTGACCTCGTCGGGCTCGGTGAACTCCAGGCCGCGCAGCAGCTGCTGGCCGGCCATCAGCCCGAACCCGCGGGCCGGGTCGGTCAGCAGGCCGCGGTCTCCGGGGTGGATGTAAGCGGGGATGTTCTTCGCGCCGCACACCGGCGCGACCGACCAGATGTGGTCGATGTGCCCGTGGGTGAGCAGCACGGCGGCCGGCCGCAGCCGGTACCGGCGCAGCAGTTCCTCGATGCCCGGCTGCGCGTCCTGCCCGGGGTCGATGATCAGGCATTCCGAGCCCGCCGCGGCGGCCACCAGGTAGCAGTTCGCGGCGAACGAGCCGGCCGGGAACCCGGCAATAAGCACGGCAGCCCTCCTTGCCGGATAATGAACCCTGCGCCGGTACCAGGCTACCGAGGGCAGCGGCCTGACCGCGCCGGACCGGCCGGGACGCGCGGCGCGCGGCAGCGCAGCGTCGAACTGGTAACAGTGGCGTAATAATCTGCCGCACGCCGCTACGATTCGCGAAGTTTCGCTGATCATAGGCTCGGAAGCGACGCCGGGAGGGACCGACCAGGTGGCGGGTAAAAAGGAACGCCAGCGCAAGCTCGCCAGGGAGCACTACCAGCGCCAGGCGGAACGTCGCGCGGAGCGCAACCGGCAGGCGCGCAAGTGGTCGGTCGCCGTGGTCGCCGCCATCGTGGTGGCGGGCCTCGGCGTCGGCAGCGCGGCACTGGCCGGGGTGTTCTCCTCCGGCGGCACCGCGGGCGCCGCCGGGGCCAGCACCTCCCCGAGCGCGGCGGCCAGCCCTTCCAGCCCGAGCGCCAGCGCCACCGCCGCCCCGGTCAGTGAGCCCGCGCACCACTGCGGCTACACCGCGAGCGGCACCGCGGCGCGCAAGGTCACGTTCCCGCCCGCGACACCGGACTGGCGCGCCCGCTACACCGCGACGATCCGCACCAACCGGGGCACGATCACGATCAAGCTGCTGAACAGCGAGGCCACCTGCACGGTCAACTCGTTCGTCAGCCTGACGAAGCAGAAGTTCTTCAACAAGACCCACTGCCACCGGCTGACCACCTCCGGCATCTACGTGCTGCAGTGCGGGGACCCGACCGGCACCGGCAGCGGCGGCCCCGGGTACAAGTTCAACGATGAGAACCTGACCGGCGCGAAGTACACGGCCGGGACGGTCGCGATGGCCAACTCCGGCGCGGACACCAACGGCAGCCAGTTCTTCCTGGTCTACAAGAACTCGCTGACGCTGCCGGCCGATTACCCGCCGTTCGGCACGATTACCGGCGGGCTCAATATCATCCAGAAAGTAGCCAAGGCGGGCAGCGACAACTCCAACGGTTCCGGCGACGGGCATCCCAAGGAGAAGGTCGAGATCACGAGCGTGACCATCAAGAAGACCTGACCAGTAGCGCGCCGGTCAGGTCCCGAGCAGGAGGTGTGCAGTGAGCACCGCCAGCGATCCGTGGGGCCGGGTAGCCGAGGACGGCACCGTCTACGTCCGCACCGCCGACGGCGAGCGGATGGTGGGCTCCTGGCAGGCCGGCAGCCCGGACGAGGCGATGGCCTTCTTCACGCGCAAGTTTGACTCGCTGGAGACCGAGGTCAGCCTGCTCGAGCAGCGGATTGCCACCACCGACCTGTCCGCGGCCCAGGCCACGGCGACGATCAGCCGGCTGCTGGCCGCGGTGACCGACGCGCACGCCGTCGGCGACCTGGACGGCCTGCGCTCCCGGCTGGAGGCGATGACCGGCCTGGTCGACCGGCGGCGGGAGGAGCACCGGGCCGCCCGCGAGCAGGCCCGCACCGAGGCGGTCGAGGTCAAGGAGCGGATCGTCGCCGAGGCGGAGCAGATCGCGGCCGAGGCGACGCACTGGAAGGCCGGCGGCGAGCGGATGCGCGAGCTGCTGGAGGAGTGGAAGACCGCGCCGCGCGGTGACCGGACCGTGGAGGCGGCGCTGTGGAAGCGGCTGTCGGCCGCGCGCAACGCCTTCACCAAGCGCCGCAAGGCCTATTTCTCGCACCTGGAAGAGGAACGCGAGGTGGTCAGGGCGCGCAAGGAGAAGCTGGTCACCGAGGCCGAGGCGCTGTCGGGCTCGGCCGACTGGGGCCCGACCGCGTCGGCCTACCGGGACCTGATGCGGTCCTGGAAGCAGGCCGGGCGGGCCGACCGGGCCAGCGAGGACGCGCTGTGGGAGCGGTTCAAGTCCGCGCAGGACACGTTCTTCACCGCCCGGTCCGAGGCGTTCTCGGCCAAGGACGCCGCGCTGCGCGAGCACGCCGTGGTCAAGGAGCAGCTGCTGACCGAGGCGGAGAAGCTGCTGCCGGTTACCGACACCCGGGCGACCCGGGCGGGGCTGCGCGAGATCCAGGAGAAGTGGGAGCAGGCCGGGCCGGTGCCGCGGGACGCGCAGGACCGGCTGGAGGGCGGCCTGCGCAAGGTCGAGGAAGCGGTCCGCAGGGCCGAGGACTCGCACTGGAAGCGGTCCAGCCCCGAGGCGCTGTCCCGGGCCCGGGGCACCGTCGACCAGCTGCGCGCCGCGATCGCCCAGCTGGAGAAGCAGCTGGCCAAGGCCACCGACCGCGGCGACGACAAGAGCAGGCAGCAAGCCGAAGAAGCCCTCGCCGCCCGCAAGTCATGGCTCACCGAGGCCGAGCACACCCTGGCCGAGCTATCGGGCTAGTTCGTCACCCGGTAGACGTCGTAGACGCCGTCTATGGCGCGGACGGCGCGGAGGACGTGGCCGAGGTGCTTGGGGTCGCCCATCTCGAAGGTGAACCGGCTGAACGCGACCCGGTCGCGGGTGGTGGTCACGGTGGCCGACAGGATGTTGACGTGCTGCTCGGACAGCGACCGGGTCACGTCGGACAGCAGGCCGGTGCGGTCGAGCGCCTCGACCTGGATGGCGACCAGGAACAGTGACCCTTCCCGCGGCGCCCAGCGGACGGCGACCTGGCGCTCGGGCTGCGATTCGAGCAGGTGCCCGAGGTTCACGCAGTCGGCCCGGTGCACCGAGACCCCGTTGCCGCGGGTGACGAAGCCGGTGATCTTGTCGCCGGGCACCGGGGTGCAGCACCTCGACAGCCGGGCCCACACGTCCGCGGAGCCCTCGACCTCGACGCCGGAGTCGCCGACCGGCAGCGCCTTCGGCGGCCGGGACAGCAGCGTGGCCTCGGCCAGTTCCTCCTGGGCGCCGGCCAGGCCGCCGGCCGACTTGACCAGCTTGGTCACGATCGACTGGGCGGACACATGCCCCTCGCCGATCGCCGCGTACAGCGCGGACAGGTCGGCGTAGCGCAGCTCGTTGGCAATGGCCAGCATCGCGTCGGCGGTCGCGAGCCGCTGCAGCGGCAGGCCCTGCTTGCGCATGGCCCGGGCCATCATCGTCTTGCCCGCCTCGCCGGCGGCCTCGCGCCGCTCCTTGGAGAACCAGTGCCGGATCTTGTTGCGGGCCCGGGCGCTCTGCACGAAGCCGAGCCAGTCCCGGCTGGGCCCGGCGTCCTGCGCCTTGGAGGTGAAGATCTCCACGGTGTCGCCGTTGGCCAGCGCGCTTTCCAGCGGGACCAGGCGGCCGTTGACCCGGGCGCCGATGGTGCGGTGCCCGACCTCGGTGTGGATGGCGTAGGCGAAGTCGACCGGGGTGGCGCCCTGCGGCAGCGCGATGACCTCGCCGCGCGGGGTGAACACGTACACCTCGGCGGTGCCGAGGTCGAAGCGCAGGGTGTCGAGGAACTCGGCCGGGTCGGCGGTCTCCCGCTGCCAGTCGACCAGCTGCCGCAGCCACGCCAGGTCGGCGTCGCTGCGGCCGGTGTTCATCTCCTCCTTGTACTTCCAGTGCGCCGCCACCCCGTACTCGGCCCGGCGGTGCATGCCCCAGGTGCGGATCTGCAGCTCGACCGGCTTGCCCTCGGGGCCGATCACGGTGGTGTGCAGCGACTGGTAGAGGTTGAACTTGGGCATCGCGATGTAGTCCTTGAACCGCCCGGCCACGGGATTCCACCGGGCGTGCACGATGCCGAGCGCCGCGTAGCAGTCGCGGACCGAGTCGACCAGGACGCGGATGCCGACCAGGTCGTAGATGTCATCGAACCCGACATTGCGGGCGATCATCTTCTGGTAGACGGAGTAGTAGTGCTTGGGACGGCCGCTGACCCGTTGCTTGATCTTCGCCTCGCGCAGGTCGGTTTCGACGTCCTCGATGACCTCCTGCAGGTAGGCCTCGCGGCGCGGCGCGCGCTCGGAGACCAGCCGGGCAATCTCGTCGTAGCGCTTGGGGAACAGGGTGGCGAACGCCAGGTCCTCCAGTTCCCACTTGACCGTGTTCATGCCGAGCCGGTGCGCCAGCGGGGCGAAGATCTCCAGCACCTCGCGGGACTTCTGCTCCTGCTTGGGCCGGGACAGGTAGCGCAGCGTGCGCATGTTGTGCAGCCGGTCGGCGAGCTTGATGACCAGCACCCGGATGTCCTTGGACATGGCGACGACCATCTTGCGCACGGTTTCGGCCTGGGCGGCATCGCCGTACTTGACCTTGTCCAGCTTGGTCACGCCGTCGACCAGCAGGGTCACGTCCGCGCCGAAGTCGCGGCGCAGCTCGGCCAGCGTGTAGTCGGTGTCCTCGACGGTGTCGTGCAGCAGCGCGGCGCAGATCGTCTCGTGGTTCATGCCCAGCTCGGCCAGGATCGTCGCCACGGCCAGCGGATGGGTGATGTAGGGGTCGCCGCTCTTGCGGGACTGGCCGGCGTGCTTGTCGGCGGCCACGTCGTAAGCCCGCTCGATCATCCGCACGTCGGCCTTGGGGTGGGTACGGCGCACGGTCTTGATCAGCGGTTCCAGCACCGGGTTGACGCCGGAGCCGCGGGTGGCGCTGAGCCGCGCGAGGCGCCGCCGCACGCCGGTCGTGCCGGACGCCGATTCGGCGCCGGAACCCGCGGCCTGGGCGTCGCGGGACGGGCTGTCGCGGCGCGGGGCGCGGCTCGGCACCCCCCGCGCGGTCTTGCTCTTGCTCTTGCTCTTGCTCTTGCCGGGCGCCCCCGTCCGGCCGTTGGCCGGCTTGGCGGCCGCTGCGGACTCGCCCGGCTCAGCGGGCTCGGCGGCCTCCGCGGGTTCGCCTGCATCCGCAGGCGCGGCGGAACCGGGGCTGTCCGGGCGCACCCCGCCGGCCGGGGTCACCCTGCCATCCGCTACGGGCAGTTCGGTTTCCGTCAGCTCCTGCTGCCCAGCGCGTGCCGGGGTGACGCCGGTTTCGGCTTCCTGAGCCGCTACCACGTCACCGGCCACATGCTCTCCCCACGTCCGCCTAAAGGTCTAGTCTATCGAGCGGCCCTGGCCCGCGTGGCCGGCTCGCACCGCTCCGGACCGGACACCGGTCTGCTGAGACCACTGAAACCACCCGCGGCGCCCGGATGTTCCCGGTTTCCGCCCGGGGCGGAGGACGAGGCTGGCCGGACCGGCCCAGACGGCCCGCGCGGGCTCAGACGGCCAGCAGGGCCCGGACGTCGAAACCGGGCAGCCGGGACCGGCCGTTCAGGAAGCTCAGCTCGAGCAGCACGCTGACCGCGATCACCTCGGCGCCGCACCGGCGCACCAGGTCGGCCGTCGCCCGGGCCGTCCCGCCGGTGGCCAGCACGTCGTCGACGACCAGCACCCGGTCCCCGGCGGCGAAGGCGTCGGCGTGCACCTCGACGGTGGCGGTGCCGTACTCCAGCTCGTACGACTCGGCGTGCGTGCGCGCGGGCAGCTTGCCCTGCTTGCGGATCGGCACGAAGCCCGCGGACAGCTGGCACGCCACCGGCGCGGCCAGGATGAAGCCGCGGGCCTCGATGCCCGCCACCTTGTCTACCCCGTCGTGCCCGGCGGCGAGAGCGCCGACCACGGCCCGCAGCCCGGGCCCGTCGCCGAGCAGCGGGGTGATGTCCTTGAACAGCACGCCCGGCTGCGGGTAGTCGGGGATGTCACGCACCCTGGCCCTGATCAGCGCGACGACGTCGGCCCCGGCGGGCGGCTCGCGGTCGGCGGTCACCGGGCGGGCTACCGCCGCTTCTTCTTGCCGCTGGGCCGGCGCTTGGCGCTGGTCCGGCGCGGCTGCTGCCGCGGGCCGGGCCGGGCTGGCGGCCGCGCTCCGCCCGCGGCGGTGCGCCCGGCCGGCACCCGGTCTTCGTCGCCCATGCCCTCGTCGCCGGCCGCGAACCCGCCGGGTCCGGTGTCGCCCGGTACGGCGTCGCCCGCCTGGTCCCCGGCACCGGGTGCGGTGTCCGTGACCACGTCGGCCTCCTCGGCCGCCGGCTCGGCGGGCTCGGCGGCGGCGCTCTGGCCCGGGCCGTTCTGGCCGCCCGCGGCGGTCTTGGCCTGGCGGCGCAGCGCGGCGCGGCCGCCCGCGGCGCGCACCGCCACCTGGCGGGCCAGCTGCCGGTAGGGCTGCTCGCGCTCCTTGAGGTCGGCCAGCACCGGGGTGGCGATGCAGATCGAGGAGTAAGTGCCCGACAGCATGCCGACGAACAGCACCAGCGACAGGTCCTTCAGCTCGCCGTTGCCGAGCAGGCCCACCGACACGACCAGGATCGCCAGCACCGGCAGCAGCGCGATCACCGAGGTGTTGATGGACCGGACCAGGGTCTGGTTCAGGGCCAGGTTCGCGGCCTCGCTGTAGGTGGTGCGCCGGGTGCCGAGCAGCCCGGCGGTGTTCTCCCGGACCTTGTCGAACACCACCACGGTGTCATACAGCGAATAGCCGAGGATGGTCAGCAGGCCGATGATGGTGGCCGGCGACACCTCGAACCCGGTGAGCGCGTAGACGCCGATGGTGATCACGATGTCATGCAGCAGGGCGGTGAACGCCGAGACGGCCATCTTCCACTCGAACGCGATCGACAGGTAGAGCACGATCACGATCAGGAACGCGATCAGCGCCTCCAGCGCCTTCTGCGAGATCTGGCTGCCCCAGCTCGGGCCGATGTACTGCACGCTGACCTTGCTGGGGGACAGGTTGAAATCGCGGGCGAGCTTGTTGGCGATGTTCTGCGACTGCTGGTAGGGCAGCTTCTCGGTCTGGATCTGGAAGCTCTGAGTCGTCCCGTGCACGTCCTCGACGGTGAACCCGGGCGGCGCGCCGGCGTTCGCGGCGGCGCTGGTGACCTGCTGCGCGGTGGCGGTGGTCGAGGGGAAGGAGATGACCGAGCCGCCCCTGAAGTCGACGCTGTAGTTCAGCCCGCGGAAGAGCAGCGCGGCGATGCTGATGACCAGGATCGCGCCGGAGATGGCGTACCAGAGCTTCTGGCGGCCGACGAAGTTGATCGATACCTCGCCGCGGTACAGCCGCCCGCCGATGTTCCCCAGCCGGGACATCACGCCTCCTTCGGGGGGGTCCGGGCCTGGCTCGCGGGGCTGGCGTGAGCGGCCCCGCCGGCGGCCGGCCGGGCGGGCGGGCGGCGCGGCTGGCGGCGCGACCCGCGCCAGGGCGACCGGGCGCCGAGCCGGGCCGGGTCGAGGCCGGACAGCTTGTGCCCGCGGCCGTAGAAGCCGGTCCTGGCCAGCAGCGTCACCATCGGCTTGGTGAACAGGAACACCACCACCACGTCGATAATCGTGGTCAGCCCCAGGGTGAACGCGAACCCCTTGACGTCGCCGATCGCGAAGATGTACAGCAGCGCGGCGGCCAGGAACGAGACGGTGTCGGACACCAGGATGGTGCGCCGGGCCCGGGTCCAGCCGCGCTCGACCGCGGCGCGCAGCGTCCGGCCCTCGCGGACCTCGTCGCGCAGCCGCTCGAAGTAGACCACGAACGAGTCGGCCGTGATGCCGATGGCGACGATCAGGCCCGCCACCCCGGCCAGGTCGAGGGTGAAGCCGTAGTACTTGCTCAGCAGCACCACCGTGAGATAGGACAGCGCGGCCGCGATGATCAGGCTGGACACCGAGACGACGCCGAGGCCCCGGTAGTACAGGAACGAGTAGAGCACCACCAGCAGCAGCCCGATCCCGGCCGCGATCAGCCCGGCGGTCAGCTGGGAGGAGCCCAGCTGCGGTGATATCGACTGCACCGACTGCTTGTTGAAGGTCAGCGGCAGCGCGCCGTACTTGAGGATGGTGGCCAGGTTCTGCGCCGAGGTCTGGGTGAAGCCGCCGCTGATCTGGCTCTGGCCGCCGGTGATCGGACTCTGGATGTACGGCGCCTGGATGACGTTGCCGTCCAGCGCGATGGCGAAATGGTTCAGGGTCTGGGTCGCGCTGCCCTGGTACTTGGCGTACATCGACGAGGTCAGCGTGGCGAACGCCTTGGTGCCCTGGCCGTTCAGGCCGAAGTTGACCACCCACTCGTTGTTGGTCTGGTCCAGGCCGGCGGCCGGCGAGGTGACCTCGGTCCCGGTGACCTTGGCCACGTCGAGGACGTACTTCACCGGGCCCTGCCCGGGCAGGTTGCTGCACGCCACCACCTGGGAGTTGGTCTTGTCCCACAGGCTGGCGTCGTTGTGGTAGATCGTCTTTTTCCAGTTGGTGCGGCAGTTCAGCTTGTCGAACAGCTTCAGCACCGGCTTGCTGACCAGGCTGGCGTCGCCGGACGCGTCGGCGGAGGTGGGCAGCCTGGTCACGACCGACGGGGAGGAACTCGCCGAAGGTGACGGGCTGGGCGAAGCGGATGTGCTCCCCGGCGGGCTGGGCGACGGCGACGCGGACGCCGCGGCAGCGGTCAGCCGCCGGGCGCTGACCGACTTGGCCTTGCCGTTCGAGTTCTTCGTGCTGCTGGCCTTGGGACTGGCCGACGGCGACGGGCTGGCCGTGCTGCTGGCCGACGGCGACGGGGTGGCCGAGGTGCCCGGGCTCGGGCTTGTCGTCGCCACCGGGTAGCCCGTGGCCTCCAGCAGAACCTGGCGGAAGCGCAGCAGCGCGGTCGTGCCGACCAGGTTCACCACCTGGTTGCTGCCCTTGCCGGGCACCGACACGGTGATGTCGCTGGTGCCCTGCTGCTGGACCTGGGCGCCGGTGAACCCGGCGCCGTTGACCCGGCTCAGCATGATGTTGGCGGCTTCCTTCATCGCCGCCGCGGACGGCGCCCCCTTGTGGGTGACCGCCTGCAGCGTGACCGTGGTGCCGCTGGACAGGTCGAGCCCGAGGCCGACCCGGAAATTCTTGTGCCAGCTGGCCGGCGCGAACGCGTTCGCGCCGAGGACGCCGGCCAGCATCGCGACCAGCACGATGGCCAGTGCGGCCAGGTAGCGGCCCGGGTGGGATCCCTGCGGTCTTGACGGAGCCACTTGTCGCCTTGTCCTTGTCGGTGGAGCCCGCGGCGCCTGCGGGCTAGATGCCGGCCGGCTTGTCCTCGCCGGCCTGGTCGACGCCGGCTTCCCCGGCCGGGTGCTCGGAGCTGCCGTTATCCGACGGGGTCAGCCCGCTGACCGCGCCGTTCTCCGATGCAGCGGGTTCGGCCGCGGCCCTCGCCCCGGGATCGGCCGGCCCGGACGGGGCACCGCCCGGGTCGTCCTCGGGCACGACATCCATGATGGCGCGGCGCAGCATCTTGATCTGCACGCCGGGCGCGATCTCGACCACTACGTCGCGCTCGTCGGCGGACACGATGGTGCCGTACATGCCGGCGGTCGTGCGGACCCGCTGGCCTGGCTCGGCCTTGTTCTGCAGCTGCGCAGCCGCCCGCTGGCGGTTGCGCTGCGGCCGCAAGATCACGAAGTAGAACACGCCGAACAGCACGATGATGATCAGGAACGGCAGGTAGCTGCTGCCGGAGCTTTTCGTGCTTGCCGCGAGAAACATCGTCCCCATCACGGGGCATCCTTCCGTTTGATCGCCGCAGCGGCCGCGGACCGGCCCTGGCGCGGGACGAAAGGGGCGGTCCCGCACGAGGCGGCTGTCGTAAACCAACTGCCGAAGTGTAGCGGCGGTCGGGCCGCGCACCAACAGGCTACGACTTTCGCGGAGTGATCGTGACCAGCCTGCAGCCAGCTGTGACCATGCCGATACGCGGCATGGCCGGCTCCGGCAGGCCGCGCCGGCCGGCCCGTTACAGGCTGAACAGGGTGCCGGAGGCGCCGTCGCCCCCGGGCGGCGGCGGGGCCAGGCCGAGGTGCGCCCAGGCCGCCGGGGTCGCTACCCGGCCGCGCGGGGTGCGGGTGATCAGGCCGCAGCGGACCAGGTACGGCTCGGCCACGACCTCGATGGTCTCCGATTCCTCGCCGACCGCGACGGCCAGCGTCGACAGCCCGGCCGGGCCGCCGCCGAACCGCCGGATCAGCGCGTCCAGCACGGCCCGGTCCAGCCGGTCCAGCCCGCTCTCGTCGACCTCGTACAGCTCAAGCGCCGCCCGCGCCGCCGCCCTGGTGATCACCCCGTCGCCCTTGACCTCGGCGAAGTCACGGACCCGGCGCAGCAGCCGGTTGGCGATCCGCGGCGTGCCGCGGGACCGCCCGGCGATCTCGTCGGCGCCCTCGTCGCGCAGCTCCACCCCGAGCAGCCCGGCCGACCGGCGCACGATCACGCCCAGCTCGGCCGGCTCGTAGAAATCCAGATGCGCGGTGAACCCGAACCGGTCGCGCAGCGGGGCGGGCAGCAGCCCGGCCCGGGTGGTCGCGCCGACCAGCGTGAACGGGGCGATGTCGAGCGGGATCGAGGTGGCGCCCGGGCCCTTGCCGACCATCACGTCGACCCGGAAGTCCTCCATGGCGAGGTAGAGCATCTCCTCGGCCGGGCGGGCCACCCGGTGGATCTCGTCGATGAACACCACGTCGCCCTCGGTCAGGGTCGACAGCACGGCGGCCAGGTCCCCGGCCCGCTCGATGGCCGGGCCGGAGGTCAGCCGCAGCGGCACCCCCAGCTCGGCCGCGATGATCATGGCGACGGTGGTCTTGCCCAGGCCGGGCGGCCCGGACAGCAGCATGTGGTCGGGTACCCGGCCGCGGCCCATGGCCCCGGCCAGCACCAGCGACAGCTGCTCGCGGACCCGGTGCTGGCCGACGAAGTCAGCCAGCCGCTTGGGCCGCAGCGCGCTCTCGATGACCCGCTCGTCCGCCTCGGCCAGCGGTGAGACCACCCGGTCGGGCTCGCTGCTCACGGCGTCTCCCCGTGCGCTGCTGCGCTCGCGGCACGTGCGCCGCGGGGTTTTCCCTGACTCGCTTCTCCGCCCGCGGTGCGTGCGCCGCTCACGTCCGCCCCAGTACTCGCAGCGCGGCGCGGAGCGCGGTGGCGACGTCGATCCCGCCGCCGGGCTGGCTGTCGTCCGGCGCGGCGGCCTGCAGCTCGGGCTCGACCGCGGCGATGGCCTGATCGGCGTCGCGGGCCTGCCAGCCGAGGCTGATCAGGCCTGACCGCACCTGCTCGCGCCAGGAGCCGGCGGGCGGGCGAGGCGCCGGCAGGCCGGCTGCCGGCGGCCCGGCTCCGATGTCGCCGGGCGCGCCGAGCCGGCCGGCCAGCTCCAGCACGATCCGCTGCGCGCCCTTGCGGCCGATGCCGGGCACGGTGGTGAGCGCGGCCAGGTCCTCGGCGGCCACGGCCCGGCGCAGCGCGTCCGGGGTGAACACGGCCAGCATGGCCAGCGCGAGCCGGGGCCCGACGCCGCTGGCGGTCTGCAGCAGCTCGAAGGTGTTGCGCTCGTCGTCGTCGGCGAAGCCGTACAGGGTGAGGGCGTCCTCGCGGACCACCAGCGAGGTGGCGACCCGGGCCCGCTCCCCCGGCCGCAGCCGGGCCAGCGTGCCGGGCGCGCACTGCACCAGCAGCCCGACCCCGCCGACCTCGATCACCGCGCCGTCCGGCGCCACCGAGCTGACCGTGCCGTTCAGGTGCGCGATCATCGTCCCATCCTCTCCTGGCGCCGGCTGCCGCCTGGCCCGGCCGGCCCCGCGCCGCGGGCCGCGGCGGCCGCGGCCGCCAGCCGGGCCTGCGCGGAACCGGGCCCGCGGCCCTGGCCGGCCCGGGCGGCAGCGGCGGCCGCGGCCAGCCGGGCTTGGGTGCCGCCGCGCCACAGGTGGCAGATCGCGAGGGCCAGCGCGTCGGCGCAGTCGGCGGGACGCGGCGGGTCGGTGAGCCGCAGCAGCCGGCGACCATCAGCGTGACCTGCGCCTTGTCGGCCCGGCCACTGCCGGTCACGGCGGCTTTGACCTCGCTCGGGGTGTGCAGCGCCACCGGAAGGCCGCGCCGCGCGGCGCAGGTGATCGCGACCGCGCCGGCCTGCGCGGTGCCCATGACCGTGCGCACGTTGTGCTGGCTGAACACCCGCTCGACCGCGACCGCGTCCGGCTGGTAAGCGTCGAGCCACCGCTCGACGCGCTGCTCTACGGCCAGCAGCCGGGCGCCGATGTCGTCGGCCGGCGGGGTGCCGACCACCTCGGTGGCGACCAGCGTCAGCGGCCGGCCGGGCTCGCCCTCGACAATGCCCAGGCCGCAGCGGGTCAGGCCGGGGTCGACCCCGAGCACGCGCACTCCGTCACCCGCCCGTCCCGGTCCGCTCACGAACATGTGTTCGGGAGTGAGACTACCCCGCCGGGCCGCCCCGGCCGGCCCAGCCGCCCGGCGTGTCGCCCCGGCCACCCCCGAAGTCACATTCACGGGGCCAGATGCCCCTCGATGTCACATTCACGGGGCCAGATGCTCCTCGATGTCACATCCAGGGGCAGATACCGGAACCCCGGGACGCGGCAGCGGTCAGAAGTAGTCGGCCATGTGGGGGCCGGCGGCGAAGGCGGCGTTCAGGGCGTCGTCGGCGGCCGGGCCGCCGCCCGCGCAGGCCGGCGACGCGCAGCGCGTGCAGCGGGATCCCGGCGTAGAGCGCGGCGAGGCCGCGGGGGCCGAGCGCCACCGGGCTCGCGCCGGCGGGCTGGCGCGGATCGGCACCGCCAGCGAGCGGGGTGAGGGTGCCCGGCCGGCCGCGACTTCCAGCAGCCAGCGGCCGGTATTGGCCGGCCGCTGCCGGTCGGTCACCGCCAGCGGCACGCGGGCGGTGACCGCGGCCGGGAAGCCGCGGGCGGCAATCGCCGCGGGCGCGTCGACCAGCCGCAGCATCCACCGCCACCGGTGCCCGAGGTCCACGTCCGCCTCGTGCGCCAGCCAGGCCAGCGGGTCGTCCGGGGCGAGGTAGCCGCGCAGGGTGTGCGCCATCGTGGCGTGCGAGGCCAGCACCGACCAGATGGCCCTGGCGGTGGCGGCCGAGCCGGCCACGGCCCGGTTGACCAGGATCTCGCGGTGCCCGTCCGCCCACCGGTAGGCCACGAACCCGTCGTCGGCCAGGTAGCAGAACCGGCCCGGCTCGGCCAGCCAGCCCGCGAACACCGAGGTCTCGCGGACGACGGGCCCGCTGTCGGCGCGGGCCGCGTGCACGGCGGCCAGGACCGACGTCACCTGCCCGGCGTCGGCGGGGCCGGCCCGCCGGAGCCGCCCGCCGGGCAGGCCCGCGGCCGCCCCGTCCGCCCCGTCCGCCCGGCGAACGTCAGCGCCGCCGGTCCCGGCCAGGTCGGGGTCGGGGGCGGTGAGCCGGGTCAGGGCCCGGACCGGCAGCACGGTCTCGTAGTGCGCGCCCGCCAGCTCCCAGCCGAGCGACCGGTAGATCGACGACGTCGCCGGGTACAGCACCGACACCGGGTAGCCGCGGGCAGCAATCAGCTCAAGCAGGGCCGCCATCAGGGCCCGGCCGAGGCCGGCGCCGCGCAGTTCCGGCGCCACCTTGACCCCGGCCACCCCGGCCATCGGCACCGCCCGGCCGTGCCAGAACTGGCGCATGTTCAGGAAACGGGCCGACCCGATCAGGCGCGGGCCGTCGAACGCGCCGAGCAGCCTGCCGTCGGCGACCGCGATCCGCAGCCCGGTCAGCCACTGGGCGCGCTTAGCCGCACTGACCGGGCCGAACGCCCGGTCCCGCAGGTCGAGCTCGGCGTCCAGGTCGTCGCCCGGGTGCAGCGGGCGGATGTCCAGCCGGCCAGCGCCGCGGCCGCGGTCATCGCCGGGCCGGGCGGCGCAGCCTCACCCGAGCCGCTCCATGACGTCGTCGGGCACCGAGTAGTTGGCGTAGACGTCCTGCACGTCGTCGGAGTCCTCAATGGCCTCGATCAGCCGGAACACCCTGCGGGCGTGGTCCTCGTCCAGCGGGACCTCGACCGACGGCAGGAACGCGACCTCGGCCGAGTCGTAGTCGATGCCGGCGTCCTGCAGCGCCTTGCGCACCGTGATCAGGTCGGTCGCCTCGCTGATCACCTCGAACGAGTCGCCGAGGTCGTTGACCTCCTCGGCGCCGGCCTCCAGCACCGCGGTGAGCACGTCATCCTCGGTCGCCCCGCCGGCCTGGGGCACGATGACCACGCCGCGCCGGTTGAACATGTAGGACACCGAGCCCGCGTCGGCCATCGAGCCGCCGTTGCGGGTCAGCGCGGTGCGCACCTCGGCCGCGGCCCGGTTCTTGTTATCGGTCAGGCATTCGACCAGCACCGCCACCCCGCCGGGCGCATACCCCTCGTAGTGCACGGACTCGTAGGTGGCGCCGCCGGCCTCCAGGCCCGCGCCGCGGCGCACGGCCCGGTCGATGTTGTCGTTGGGGACCGAGCTGCGCTTGGCCTTCTGCACCGCGTCGTACAGCGTCGGGTTGCCCGCCGGATCGGGCCCGCCGTTGCGCGCGGCCACCTCGACGTTCTTGATCAGCTTGGCGAATAGCTTGCCGCGGCGGGCGTCGACGACCGCCTTCTTGTGCTTGGTCGTCGCCCACTTGGAGTGGCCGCTCATGATCTTGTCCTTACCATCTCTACGAAAAGCCGGTGGACGCGCAGGTCCGGCGTCAGCTCGGGGTGGAACGCGGTGGCGAGCGCCGGGCCCTGGCGCACCGCGACGATCCTACCGGTGCCGGTCTCGGTGGCGAGGATCTCCACCTCCGGGCCGGCCTGCTCGACCCAGGGCGCGCGGATGAAGACCGCGTGGAACGGCGGGCCGTCGTCGCCGTGCAGGGTCACGTCGCTCTCGAACGACTCGGCCTGGCGGCCGAACGCGTTGCGGCGCACGGTCATGTCGATCGCGCCCAGCGTCTGCTGCTCGCTGGCCCGCTCTACCAGCCGCGCTGGCCAGCAGGATCATTCCCGCGCAGGACCCGAACACCGGCAGGCCGCCGCCGATCAGCTTGCGCAGCGGGCCGTCCAGGTCGAACGCGGCCAGCAGCTTCCACATGGTGGTGGACTCGCCGCCCGGGATGACCAGGCCCGTCCACGGTCTCCAGCTCGGCGGCCCGGCGCACCGGCACCGGCGCGGCACCCGCGCTGGCCAGGGCGCGCAGGTGCTCGGCCACGTCGCCCTGCAGGGCGAGCACCCCGACCGCGGGCCGGGTCGTCCCGCCCGCCGCCGCCGTGGCCGCGGGCGCGGCCGTCCCCGCCCCGGGCACTGCTGGCTGCCGCAAGCCCGGCCTACCAGCCGCGGCTGGCGTAGTGCTGCTCGGGCGGCAGGGTGTCCAGGTTGATGCCGACCATCGGCTCGCCCAGGCCGCGCGACACCTTGGCGATCACGTCCGGGTCGTCGTGGAAGGTGGTCGCCTTGACGATGGCGGCGGCCCGGGCCGCGGGGTCGCCGGACTTGAAGATGCCCGAGCCGACGAACACGCCCGTCCGCGCCGAGCTGCATCATCATCGCCGCGTCCGCCGGGGTGGCGATGCCGCCCGCGGTGAACAGCACGACCGGCAGCTTGCCCGCCGCGGCCACCTCGGCCACCAGCTCGTACGGCGCCTGCAGCTCCTTGGCCGCGCTGTACAGCTCGTCGCGCGGCAGGCCGGCCAGCCGGCGCGATGCTCGCCGCGGATGCCGCGCATGTGCCGGGTGGCCTCGACCACGTTGCCGGTGCCGGCCTCGCCCTTGGACCTGATCATCGCGGCGCCCTCGGTGATCCGGCGCAGCGCCTCGCCGAGGTTGGTCGCGCCGCACACGAACGGCACGGTGAAGTCCCACTTGTTCACGTGGTGCGCCTCGTCGGCCGGGGTGAGCACCTCGGACTCGTCGATGTAGTCGACCCCGATGGCCTGCAGTACCTGCGCCTCGGCGAAGTGGCCGATCCGGCACTTGGCCATGACCGGGATGGACACCGCGGCGATGATCGCCGTCGATCATGTCGGGGTCGCTCATCCGGGCCACGCCGCCCTGGGCCCGGATGTCGGCGGGCACCCGCTCCAGCGCCATCACGGCTACCGCGCCGGCGTCCTCGGCGATCTTGGCCTGGTCCGGGGTGACGACGTCCATGATGACGCCGCCCTTGAGCATGTCGGCCATGCCGCGCTTCACGCGCTGCGTGCCGGTCTGCCCGGCGGTGCCCGCGAGGCCGGTGGTGCGGGCGGGAGAACTCGAGCTCAGACACGGAAAACCTCATTCAGTCACGGTTGTGGCGTGTTCCATGGTAGGAGATGCGCCGCAGCGCGCGTACGATGCGGTTGAACGGCGGGTCAGCAACAAGCCGCGGGCGGCGCTGACCGGGCTGGCCGGTCAGCCGGTCAGGTGCGGCAGGTCCGCGGCCTGGCCGTCGTCACCCGGGCCGACCAGCGAGTCGTCGATCTCGAAGAACTCCGGCAGCGCCGCGTTGCCCGCCAGCCGCAGCCCGCGGACCAGCCAGCGCCGCCGGGCGGCGCGGGTGACCGCGACGGCGTCGTTGTAGAACTTGCGGGCCAGGAACACCTGGTGCGCGGTGCCCTCCATCTCGGTCAGCAGCTCCTCGGCGCCCTCCCGGCCGGCCAGCAGGGCGCGGAAGTCAGGCTGGCCGAACGCGGCGCGCAGCGCCCGGGTCAGGTCGCTCTCGGCCAGCTCGCGGCCGCCGGCCTGGCCGGTGGCCGACCGGGCGTCGTGCGCGGCGCCCGCCAGCAGCACGCTGGTTGCCGGGTCGAGCAGCCCGGAGGAGGCCAGCTCCAGCGCGACCGAGCTGCGCCGCACCAGCGCCGCGTCCAGCGCGGCGCGGGCGGTCTCCAGCCGCCCGTGCAGCCGGTCAAGCCGCCCCGCCCGCCACGACACGTAGACCCCGATCAGCGCGACGACCATGATCACGATCAGGCTGGTCACGGCGGCCTCACAGCGCCACGGCCACGTGACCGCCCGGCCGAGCGCCACGGTCTGGTACACCCGCACCACGTCCTTGGCCACGACCGGCCAGTCGTAGTCGCGCACCGCCACCGAGGCGGCGGCGGACACCTCGGCCCGCCGGGCCGGGTCGTCCAGCAGCCGCGCGGCGGCCGCGGCCAGGCCGGCCGCGTCGCCGCTCGCGAACAGCTCGCCGGCCTTGCCGCCGCGCAGCACCCGGCGGAACGCGTCCAGGTCGCTGGCGGCGATCGGGGCCCCGGCCGCCATCGCCTCGGCCAGCACGATGCCGAAGCTCTCGCCGCCGGTGTTCGGCGCGCAGAACACGTCGACCGAGTGCAGCACCCGGACCTTGTCGGCGTCGCTGACCTGGCCGAGGGCCGCCACCCGGGGGCGCAGCGCGGCGGGCAGGGCGGCCAGCATGTCGCCGGTGTCGCCGCGCCCGGCGATCAGCAGCCGCAGCCCGGGCCGCTCGGCGCCGAGCTTCGCGAACGCCTCGACCAGCACCGGCAGGCCCTTGCGCGGCTCGTCCATCCGGCCGAGGAAACCCAGCGCGCCGCCGGTGCCGGGCCAGCCGGGCAGCGGGTCGGCCTTCTCGAACCGGCGCACCGACACCCCGTTGGGGATCAGCACCGCGTCCCCGCCCAGGTGCTCGACCAGGGTGGTGCGGGCCGCCTCGGACACCGCGATCCGGCCGGTGATCTTCTCCAGCGCCGAGGCCAGGATGGGCTGGGCGGCGTGCAGCGCCCGCGAGCGCGGGATGGCGGTGTGCACGGTGGCGACGATCGGGCCGTCGGCGACCCAGCAGGCCAGCAGGGACAGGCTCGGCGCGGTGGGCTCGTGCACGTGCAGGACGTCGAAGTTGCCTTCCTTGATCCACCGGCGCACCCGGCTGGCGGACAGGAAGCCGAACGCGAGCCTGGCCACCGAGCCGTTGTAGGGCACCGGGACCGCGCGCCCGGCCGGCACTACGTAGGGCGGCAGCGGCGCGTCCTCGTCGGCCGGGGAGATCACGCTCGTCTCGTGGCCGAGCTCGATCAGCGCCTCGGCCAGGCCCCGGATGTGCTCCTGCACCCCGCCGGGGACCTCCCAGCTGTAGGGGCAGACGATCCCGATCCTCACGGCCCGGCCTCCGCCGGGTGCGGCTTGGCCTGCGCGGGCCCGCTGGCCGCGGACGGCGCGGCCAGCCGGGCCGGGTCCAGGTCGGCGGTGAACACCCGCTGCAGCATGTGCCAGTCCTGCGGGTGCGCGCGGATGCCCTCCTCGAAGACCCGCGCCACCTGCTGCATCATCTCCGCGATCTGCTGCTTCTTGCCGCCGGCTGCGGGAGCCGCGATCTCCGGCCCGACGTCGACGCCCCACTCGTCGCCTTCGAACCACAAGATAGCGGGCATCAGCGCCGCGCCGGTCTGCACCGCGAGTGCCGCGGGGCCGGCCGCCATCCGGGCCCGCTCGCCGAAGAACTCCACCTCGATGCCCGAGCCGGTGACGTCCCGGTCGCACGGCAGGCACACCACCTTGCCCGCCCGCAGCCGCTGGGCCAGCACGCCGAACGGGTGCGCGCCGCCGGTGGCGGGCAGCACCTCCATGCCGAGGCCCTCGCGGAAGGCGACGAACCGCTCATAGACCGACTCCGGCTTGAGCCGCTCCTGCACGGTCGAGAACGAGCCGGCGCCCTTGGCGATGATCCAGGCCCCCGCCTGGTCCCAGTTGCCCATGTGCGGCAGCGCGAAGACCACCCCGCGCCCGGCGGCGAGGTCGGCAAACGCCTCCGGCAGGTGGCCGGCGTCGTGCATGCCGCCGATGAGCCGGTCCAGCGGCATCACCGGCAGCCGGAACACCTCCAGCCAGTACCGGGCGTAGGACTGCATCGACAGCCGGGACAGCGCGCGCACCTGCGCCCCGGTGGCCCCGGCCCCGAGCACCCGGCGCAGGTTGCCCTCCAGCACCTGCACCCGGGGTCCCTGGCGGCGCCAGGCGATCTCGGCGGCGAGCCCGAAGGCGCGGCGGGCCCAGGACTCCGGCACCCGGCACACGACCGACCAGCCCAGGCGGTAGCCCAGGTCGGTCAGCCCGTCCTTCAGCCCCGCCATCACCCGCCTCCTCCGCCGGCCCGTTCGCCGCCCGGCGCGGCCTGTGCCGTGTCCGCCTGTGCCGTGTCCGCCTGTGCCGTGTCGCCTGTGCCGGGTCCGCCTGTGCCGTGTCCGCCTGTGCCGTGCCCGCCTGAGCCGTGCCCGCCTGAGCCGTGCCCGCCTGAGCCGGGGGCACGGCCGCCGCGGCCCGCGCCGACCGGTGCACGGCCAGCACCCGCTGGCCGAAGGTGACGGCGCTCGCCGCCGCCAGCAGCCACAAGCCGATCGCCAGCACATACGGCACGCCGAGGCCGGACAGCCCGGTGGCGACCAGGCCGATCAGCAGCCGCTCGGTCCGCTCGGCGAACCCGGCGTCGCAGCGCAGCCCCAGGCCCTCGGCCCGGGCCTTGGCGTAGGACACCAGGGTCCCCGACACCAGGCAGAACAGCGCCACGGCCGCCAGCACCTTATTGTGCCCGCCCAGCATGAACCACAGGACCAGCCCGCCGAAGATCGACGCGTCGGCGATCCGGTCCAGGGTCGAGTCGAGGAAGGCGCCGAACGGGCCCGAGGTGCCCTTCACCCGGGCCAGCGCCCCGTCCAGCATGTCGGAGAACACGAAGATCGTGCACACGACCGTGCCGGCGAACAGGTGCCCGGTCGGGAACAGGGCCAGCGCGCTGGCGCTGACGCCGACCGTGCCGGTCACGGTGATGATGTTCGGGGTGACCGGGGTGCGCGCCAGCGCCTCGCCGACGGGCGTGAGCAGCCGGGCGAGCCCGGGGCGCAGGTTGCTGAGCATGGCCGTCTGATCCTACTGGGGCGTTGATTCGGCCCTCAGGTCTTGTGATCGCGATGCCGGCAGGTAAAGGCTGGACGTGCAGCAGGCGAACGCAACACGAGGAGGCTTGTGCGATGGCGGACAAAACTCATGCACCGGGAGCTGCCAGCAGGGGCGCATCGGCCGGCCAGCCCGACAGCGTGCGCAATGTCGTGCTGGTCGGCCACTCAGGAGCAGGGAAGACGACGCTGATCGAGGCGCTGCTGGCGCACACCGGGACGATCCAGCGAGCGGGCCGGGTCGAGGACGGCACCACGGTCAGCGACTTCGACGAGGTCGAGATCCGGCAGCAGCGCTCGGTCAACCTCACGCTCGCCCCGCTGGAGTTCGCCGGCGTGAAGGTGAACCTGCTGGACACCCCCGGCTACGCGGACTTCACCGGGGACCTGCGGGCGGGCCTGCGCGCCGCGGACGCGGCGCTGTTCGCCGTCTCGGCCGCCGAGGGGGTCGACGGGCTGACCAGGATGCTGTGGGAGGAATGCGCCTCGGCCGGGACGCCCCGCGCCGTGGTCATCACCAAGATCGACCACCACCGCGGCGACTTCGCCGAGGCGCTGGCGGCCTGCCAGGACGCGTTCGGCGGATCGGTGGCGCCGCTCTACCTGCCGGTCGGGGACGGGCAGTCCGGGCTGCGCGGGCTGATCGGGCTGCTGTCCGAGCGCTTCTACGACTACTCAGGAGGCAGCCGCACCGAGGGCGACCCCGATCCGGCCGACACCGGCCGGCTGGAGTCGGCGCGCAGCGAGCTGATCGAGGCGATCATCCAGGAGAGCGAGGATGAAAGCCTGATGGACCGGTACCTGTCCGGCGAGGATATCGACGCCAAGGTGCTGATCGAGGACCTGGAGAAGGCCGTGGCGCGGGGCAGCTTCTACCCGGTGCTGGCGACCGCGTCGCCACCGGGCATCGGCCTGGACGAGCTGCTGGAGATCATGACGCAGGCGTTCCCGTCCCCGCAGGAGCACCCGCTGCCCGCCGTCACCACGGTGGACGGCAAGCCGGTGGCCAACCTGTCCGGCGACCCGTCCGGGCCGCTGCTGGCCCAGGTGGTCAAGACCACCGCCGACCCGTACGTGGGCCGGATCAGCCTGGTCCGGGTGTTCTCCGGCACGCTGCGGCCGGATGCGACGCTGCACGTGTCCGGGCACGGCAGGCAGGACCGCGGGCACGCCGACCACGACACCGACGAGCGGATCGGCGCGCTGACCTCGCCGCTGGGCAAGAACCAGCGCACGATTTCCGCCTGCGCGGCCGGCGACATCTGCGCGGTGGCCAAGCTCGGCACCGCCGAGACCGGTGACACGCTGTCGGACAAGGAGCAGCCGCTGCTGATGGAGCCGTGGGACAGCCCCGAGCCGCTGCTGCCGGTGGCGATCACCGCCAAGTCCAAGGCCGACGAGGACAAGATGAGCCAGGCCCTGTACCGGGTGGTGGCCGAGGACCCGACGCTGCGGCTGGAGAACAACGCCGAGACCCGCCAGCTGGTGCTGTGGTGCATGGGCGAGGCCCACGCTGACCTGCTGCTTGACCGGCTGAAGACCCGTTACGGCGTCGAGGTCGAGCAGGTGGACCTGCGGGTGCCGCTGCGCGAGACGGTGGCGGGCAAGGCCGACGGCCTGGGCCGCAACGTCAAGCAGACCGGCGGCCACGGTGAGTTCGGCATCTGCCACATCGAGGTCGAGCCGCTGCCGTCGGGCAGCGGGTTCGAGTTCGTCGACAAGATCGTCGGCGGGGTGGTGCCGCGGCAGTTCATCCCGTCGGTGGAGAAGGGCGTGCGGGCCCAGATGGAGTCCGGCGTGCTGGCCGGCTACCCGATGGTGAACATCCGGGTCACGCTGTTCGACGGCAAGGCGCACTCGGTGGACTCCTCCGACATGGCGTTCCAGAAGGCGGGCCGGGCCGCGCTGCGGGACGCGGCGGAGAAGGCGAAGGTGCTGCTGCTGGAGCCGGTGGACGAGGTGTCGGTGCTGGTCGCCGACGACTACGTCGGGGCGGTGATGTCCGACCTGTCATCCCGCCGCGGCCGGGTGCTCGGCACCGAGGCGGTGCCCGGCGGGCGGACCCTGGTCAAGGCCGAGATCCCGGAGCTGGAGATCACCCGGTACGCGATCGAGCTGCGCTCGATGTCGCACGGGACCGGCTCGTTCACGCGCTCCTACCTGCGGCACGAGCCGCTGCCGCCGAACCTGGCCGAGAAGCAGGCGGCGGCGGCCAAGCCGGGGTAACCGGCGGCCGGTCAGCCGGCCGCGTCGGGCCAGGTCGAGGCGAGCAGCTCGCGGGTGTCGGGCAGCAGCTGCGGCAGCACCTTGGTCCGGGCGACCACGGGCATGAAGTTGGCGTCGCCGCCCCAGCGCGGCACCACGTGCTGGTGCAGGTGGGCGGCGATGCCGGCCCCGGCCACCGCGCCCATGTTCATCCCGATGTTGAAGCCGTGCGCGCCGGACGCCGCGCGCAGCGTGCGCATCGCCTGCTGGGTGAACGCGGCCAGCTCGGCGGTCTCCAGCTCGTCCAGCTCGGTGTAGTCGGCCACGTGCCGGTACGGGCAGACCATCAGGTGCCCGCTGTTGTAGGGGTAGAGGTTGAGCACCGCGAACACCAGCTTGCCGCGCGCCACGATGAGGCCGTCGGCGTCCGGCAGGCTCGGAGCCCGGCAGAACGGGCACTGCTCCCCCGCCTCCGGCCCGGACGGCTTGCTCTGGCCCTTGATGTAGTCCATCCGGTGCGGCATCCACAGCCGGTCCAGCCCGTCCGGCTCCCCGGTGCCGCCGGTCCGGCCGGGCTGCTGGCCGTGGCCAGGCTCGGTCATCAGACCTGCGCCCGCTGCTCGACGGCAGCGACGATCTCGGCCACGGCCTCGTCCACGGGCACGCCATTGCGCTGCTCGCCGCTGCGGTAGCGGAACGAGACCGCGCCCGCGGCGATGTCGTCGTCCCCGGCCAGCAGCATGTACGGCACCTTCTGGCGCTGCGCGGTCCTGATCTTCTTCTGCATCCGCTCGTCGCCGGCATCGACCTCCGCCCGGATACCGCGGGCGCGCAGCTTCGCGATCACCTCGTCCAGGTAGGGCACGTGCGCGTCGGCGATCGGGATGCCGGTCACCTGGACCGGGGCCAGCCAGGGCGGGAACGCCCCGGCGTAGTGCTCGGTCAGGATGCCGAAGAACCGCTCGATCGACCCGAACAGGGCCCGGTGGATCATGATCGGCTGCTGCCTGCTGCCGTCCGCGGCCTGGTACTCCAGGCCGAACCGGCGCGGCTCGTTGTAGTCGAGCTGGATGGTGGACAGCTGCCAGGTGCGGCCGATCGCGTCCCGGGCCTGGACCGAGATCTTCGGCCCGTAGAACGCCGCGCCGCCCGGGTCGTCGACCAGCTCCAGGCCGGACTCCTCCGCGGCCTCGCGCAGCTGGCCGGTGGCCAGCTCCCAGTCCTCGTCGCTGCCGGTGAACTTGTCCTTCTGCGCGCCGCGGGTGGACAGCTCCAGGTAGAAGTCGTCCAGGCCGTAGTCGCGCAGCAGGTCCAGCACGAAGCGCAGCAGCCGCTTCAGCTCCGCGCCGGCCTGCTCGCGGGCGCAGAAGATGTGCGCGTCGTCCATGGTCAGCCCGCGCACCCGGGTCAGGCCGTGTACCACCCCGGACTTCTCGTACCGGTACACGGTGCCGAACTCGAACAGCCGCAGCGGCAGCTCGCGGTAGGACCGGCCGCGGGAGCGGTAGATCAGGATGTGGAACGGGCAGTTCATCGGCTTGAGGTAGTAGGTGGAGCCCTCGAGCTGCATCGGCGGGTACATGTTGTCGGCGAACCAGCCCAGGTGGCCGGAGGTCTCGAACAGGTCCGCCTTGGTGATGTGCGGGCTGTTGACGAACTCGTAGCCGGCCTGCTCGTGGCGGCGGCGCGAGTAGTCCTCCATCACCCGGCGGATGGTGCCGCCCTTGGGGTGGAACACCGGCAGCCCGCTGCCGATCTCGCTGGGGAAGGAGAACAGGTCGAGCTCGGTGCCGAGCTTGCGGTGGTCGCGCTTTTCCGCCTCGGCCAGCATGGCCAGGTAGCCGTCCTGCGCCTCGCGGGACGGCCAGGCGGTGCCGTAGATCCGCTGCAGCTGCGGGTTCGCCTCGCTGCCGCGCCAGTACGCGCCGCCCGAGCGCATCAGCCGGAACGCCGGGATGCCGCTGGTGGCGGGCAGGTGCGGGCCGCGGCACAGGTCCTTCCAGCGCAGCGCGCCGGTCTGCCGGTCCAGGTTGTCGTAGATGGTCAGCTCGGGCCCGCCGACCTCCACCGACTCCTCCCCGTCGGCGGCTCCGCCCGTGCGGCCGATCAGCTCCAGCTTGTACGGCTCGGCGGCCAGCTCGGCCCGGGCCTGGTCGTCGGTGACCACCCGGCGGGCGAACAGCTGGCCCTCCTTGACGATCTTGCGCATGCGCTGCTCGATCGACTTGAGGTCGTCGGGGCTGAATGGCTCGGGCACGTCGAAGTCGTAGTAGAAGCCGTTCTCCACCGGCGGCCCGATGCCCAGCTTCGCGGCCGGGAACAGCTCCTGCACGGCCTGGGCCAGGACGTGCGCGGCCGAGTGCCGCATGATCGACATCCCGTCGGGCGAGTCGATGCCGACCGGCTCGATCTCGTCCCCGTCGGTCACCGGCCAGGCCAGGTCGCGCAGCACGCCGTTGACCCGGGCGGCCACCGCGGCCGGGCCGGAGATGGCGTCGCCGGCCGTGCTGCCCGCTTCCACCACGTGCTCGCGTCCGGCGAGGGTGATGTGAAGCTTGTCGGCAGGCACGACTGTCTCCTGGAGATGCTGGCGGGATGCGGTCGGACGCGGGGCGGTCGCCCCGCATCCCGATGCTATCGGGGCGGCCGGGCCGCCGCGCGCGAGTATGCCGCCGGGCCCCGGGGGCTCAGCGAGGGGCCCGGCGGCCGCCCCCGGGTCACCTAGCCGTCGGTGACGGTGATGCCGAGGCTCTCCGCCAGCGCCGGGGCGATCGCGGTGAGCTGGCCCGGCGTGATGATCGCGCCGCGCAGCGAGTCGGGCCCGGCGATGATGTCCAGCTCGGAGCTGCGCAGGTCAGCCCGGTCCAGCACGGCCTTAGTGAAGTCGGCCTGCACCAGCCTGCAGTCGGCGAAGGCGGTCCTGGTCAGCCTGGCCCCGCCGAAATCGGTCCCGCGCAGCAGGCAGTTCTCGAACCGCACGTCGGTGAGCGCCGCGTCCCGGAAGTTCACCCCGTCCAGCTTGCAGCCGCGGAAGGTCACCCGGCGCAGCACCGAGCCGAACAGCTGGGCGCCCGCCGCCACGCTGCGCTCGAAGACGGCGTCCTGCCAGCTGCTCCGAGCCAGGTCGGTGCCGGTCAGCTGCACGTCGGCCAGCCAGGCGCCGGTGAACCTGGCCTGCCGGAACCGGCCGTCGCGGACCGACACGCCGGTCAGCGCGCACTCGATGAACACGGCGCTGGCGGCGTCCGGGTCATCCCACTCGGACATGTCGAAGTGCGCGCCGTCGTATTCCCCGTCGGGCTGCACGCCGCCGGGGTGCGGCCGCAGTGCGGCCGCCCAGGGCAGGTCGGCGAGCTGGCGGGGGGCTTGTTGCGGCGCCCGGTGCTGCCTGGCCATCCGCCGACCTTACCGGCCCGGGCGGGCCCGGCCGGTTACAGCGGCGTGACGGTGACCAGGGTGCCGTAGCTCAGGTAGGGCCAGATGTACTTGGCCGGGCCGTAGGGCAGTTCCACGCAGCCCAGGCTCTGCTGCGAGCCGTAGGAATAGCGCGGGAAGTAATGCACCGCGTCGCCGCCGCTGAAGTAGGCGACCCAGGCGACCGGGTCGGCGTAGTGGCTGCCGTCGGGGTTGGTGCCCTTCATGATCTGGAACTGGTAGCGCAGGTAGACCGGGAAGGTGCCGACGTCGGTCAGCGAGGCGGGGATGCCGGTGTTGGCCAGGTGGCGGAAGATGATGCGGCCGTTGTGCCAGACGGTCAGCGTCTCCGGCGAGGCGTTCTGCCGGGCCAGCGCGTAGGTGTAGCCGTGGTGGTTGCGCTGGTCCCGGGCCGCCGCGGTGAACAGCTTCCGCCAGACGAGCGGCCCGGCCGTGCCGTCCATGATCATCCCGTGGTCGGCCTCGAAGGCCCGCACGGCACCCTGGATGATCAGGCTGCCGGGCTTGCCGCCGTGCCACATCCGGTGCAGCCGGTGCGGGTAGCCCGGCTTCCAGCTGAAGGTCCCGGCGGGCGGGTCGAAGGCCGCGCTGCGCTGGGCGGTGAGCGCCGCGGCGGTGCTGACCGCCGGGCCGCTTGCGGTACCGGCCCCGCTCGGCGCGGCGGGGCTGGAGCTGCCGGAAGCGGCCGGGCTGGAGCTGCCGGAAGCGGCCGGGCTGGAGCTGCCGGAAGCGGCCGGGCTGGAGCTGCCGGAAGCGGCCGGGCTGGCGGCGGAGCCGGAGCTGCCGGAGGCGGCCCAGGTCAGCGGCAGGTAGCCGAGCTGGGCCAGCAGCTCGGCCAGCCGGGCGCCGGAGTAGGCGCCGGTCCGGAAGGATACGGTGCTGGCCTGGGCGAGGTGCTGGCCGCCGGCGGCCCGGATCCCGGCGGCGCCGCCGGGGATGCGCAGCCGGACGTGCTGGTGCTGGCCGAAGCCGCGCTGCGGGGTGAAGACCGCCGCGCGGCCGGACGCCTGCCAGGAGCCGGGAATGGCCGGCCGCAGCTGCGGCATGGGCGATCCGGCCGCGAGCGGGGCGGAGAAGGTCACCCGCACCGGGGCGGCGCCGTCCGCGGACCTGGTCCCGCCGGCCGGGGTGACCGAGAGGACCCGGAACGGGCCGGATGGCTTCTTGGTGGCCGCCGCGGCGCTGGCCTGCCTGCCGCGGGCTCCGGTGGCCTGCGCCGAGGAGTGCGTGACCACGACGGCGGTGCCGGCCGCCAGCAGGCAGGCAATGAGCGCGCCGAGAGCAGCCACGAGGCCGCGGCGCTTTCCGGATCCGAACAACCTACGACCCCTCCGCAATTGATCATTGTCCGGGTGCTGCCGCCGCTGCGCCCATGGTTAACCGATCTGTACCCGCTGGTCGGTATCTGTGACTCTAGTGCGGGGCGAAAGGTTGGGGGCGCAACCGATATCAAGACTTTGCCGGGAAACGGGCACAGTTTCATGACGGCGCGCCTGGCTGCGCAGTCGTCACATCTGTCCATCATGCCGCAAAAGCCGCGATCCCGGGGCAGGAGTGCGCCTGCCCCGGGATCGCGGCCCGGGAAGGGTGGTTCAGGGCGTGACGGTGACCAGGCTGCCGTAGGTGAGGAACGGGTACGAGCGCTTGGCCGCGGCCCAGGGCAGCTCCACGCAGCCGAGACTCTGCTGGAAGCCGTAGGAGCCGCGCGGGAAGTAGTGCACCGCGTCGCCGCCGTGAAAGTAGGAGACGAAGTTCACCGGGTCGGCGTAGCTGCTGCCGTCCGGGTTGGTGCCGCGCATGATCTGGAACGGGTAGCGCAGGTAGACCGGGAAGGTGCCGACCGCCGTGGGCGAGACCGGGATGCCGGTGTTGGCCGGGCTGCGCAGCACGACCCGGCCGTCGTGCCAGATCGTCAGCGATTCCGGGCTGGCCTGGCGGGCCAGCGCGTAGGTGTAGCCGTGCTGGTCGCGCTGGCCGGCGGCGGCCGCGGTGAACAGGGCCTGCCACAGCCGCTTGCCTGCCTTGCCGGTGAGCGCCATGTGGTGCTGGGACTGGAAGGCCATCACCGCGCCGGTGGTGACCACGCCCGAATGGCCCGCCCGCCACAGCGCATGCAGCCGGGACGGATAGCCGGGCTCCCAGCGGAACTGGCCGGCCGGCGGCTGGTAGGCCAGCGCGGCCTGCCCGGAGGCGCTGGCCGGGCCTGCGGGCCCGGCCGATCCGGATGATCCGGTTGCTGCGGCGGCCGCGCCCGGCACGGCGGCCGCGGCCAGTCCGGGCGCGGTGCCCGTCTCCGCGGCGGCCGCGGGCTGGCCGGACGCCGGCTGGCCCGGCGCGGACCGGCGGGCGGCCGAGCGGCCGGATGCGGACTGGCCGGATCCCGGCCGGCCTGATGCGGACTGGCCGGCGGCGGGCGTCCCGGCGGCCGAGGCCCAGCGCAGCGGCAGGTAGCCGAGCTGGGCCAGCAGCTGGTCGAGCCGCAGCTGCGAGTAGCGGCCGGTGCGGAAGCTCACGGTCTGCGGCGCGGCCAGCAGGCGGCCTGCCGCGGACCGGATGCCGTGACGGCCGCCGGGGATCGTCATCCTGACCCGGGTCCGCGGCGCGAGCGGCTCGGCGGGCGTGAAGGTCATCGACCGGCCGCGGACCGTCCAGCGGCCGGCCAGGCCCGGGCTGAGGACCGGGGTTGGGGAGCCGGCGGCGAGCGGGACCGAGAACCTGATCTCGATCGGCTCGCCGCCGTTTGCGTGCTCGGTGCCGCCGGCCGGCGTGACCGACCGGACGGCCAGGGGCTGCGCGGACGCGCCGCCGTCGGCGACCTGCCTGGCTGACTGGCCCGCCCCCGAGTGGGTCAGTACGTAGGCCATCGCCGCCACTGCCGCCACGGCCACCGCGGCTAGCCCCCCAGCCACCTCGATGACCGTCACGCGGCGCTGGCGCGATCCGCTGCCCTGCGGCTGCTCCGGCTCCGCCGCGCCGGACGCGGCGTCCCCGTCGGCCGGGCCGCTGGCATTCGCCTCGGCCGGCGCCGGCGCCGCTTCCCCCGCTCCCCGTCGCGGGTCGTCGCTGGCGTGGCGCCTGCCGGACCGTCCCCTACCGAACACGCTGCTCCCCCGTCTGTGATGCGGTCACCCCGGCCGCACCGTCTCGCTGTTCGTGACTGCCTGCGCCATCATAGTTACTAGGAGTGACTCTACGTAGGCGACTCGTAGTACTCCGCGCACCTGGCAGATAACTAGTCGGTAACGCTGGCCGGCGGCCCCGGCCGGCGGCTAGGCCGGCTGCCCCGGGGGCGGCCCGGCGCTCGCGGCCGGCGGCGCCCCGGCGGGCCGCCTGCCCGCCGTGAGCGAGCGGAGCTGGACCGCGAAGAGGATCTCCATCAGCCCGTAGATCAGCAGCCAGACGCCCACGATGATGGCCAGCGTCACCAGCGACAGGCCCGGGTAGGCCAGCAGCACGATGCCGGCCAGGATGCTGAGCACGCCCATCAGCGCGGTCCAGCCGCGGCCGGTCATCTCCCGGTGCGACAGCGCGGTGAACAGCTCCACGACGCCGCTGACCACCCAGTAGATGCCCAGCAGCAGGGCCAGCGCGAGCAGCGTGATCAGCACGTGCCGCAGCGCGTACAGGCCGATGATCAGCGAGATCAGCGCGAGCACGGCGAGCAGCACGCGCGTGCCGCCGGTCAGGTCCTCGGTGGCGAAAGCCGCCACGAACCGGAAGATACCGGTGAAGACCAGCTGGAGGCCGAACAGCACGGCGATGACCAGCAAGGTGCGCCCCGGCCAGGCCAGCGCGATGACCCCGGCCAGCAGGGTGACGATGCCGAAGGCCAGGATCCAGCCCCAGTGCCGGCCGACTTGCCCGAGCATCCGCGCGGCGGCATCGGGCTGCAGTGGCTCACTCACTTGGACCTCCCACGGAAGTAACCCGGCGCCGCGCGGTGCCTGCCGGGCCGGGTCCGGCTGCAAGGATCTTAGTGACATGCATGCGGTTTCCCGCCTGAACCTCGCCAAGATCATGGAACTGGCGTTAGGCCGGATCATTCCCCGGTTGGGCACGCGGGAAGCACGCCGCGCGCGCCTGCCATTCGGGCTTGGTGAGCGCGTATTCGACCTCGCCGTGCTCGGCGCCGTCGATGACGTCGGCGTCGGGGCCCTCGTAGGCAGCCGTGCGCACCAGGGTCAGGCCGCACTTTTCCAGCACCCGCCGTGATGCGGCGTTGTCCGTCATCGTGTGCCCGAACACGCGCCGGACGCCGAGGCTGGTGAAGCCCATGTCAATCAGCGCCAGTGAGCCCTCGGTGGCGTAGCCCCGGCCCCAGGCCGGCCTGCACAGCCGGTAACCCAGGTCGATGTTGGTGATGTCGCCGTCCGGGCCGGGACGGAAATGAAACCAGCCCAGGAATTCGCCGGTCCCGGCGCGCTCGGCGGCCCAGGTTCCCAGCCGGCCGAGACGTTCGTAGCTGCCGAGATGGAACGGGATGATCTGGTCCCTGAGTACTTCCAGGGACGGGGGGCGGCCGAGGTAGCGCATCACCTCCGGGTCGCTATTCAGGCTGAACAGGTGGCCGGCATCGTCCTTGGTGAACTGGCGGATGATCAGCCGCGGGGTCTCCAGCAGGATGTGCACCTGATGAGTATCCGGGAAGCGCCGCGGCATGAAGATCGGAAAGGCCGGTTCCGGACGGGGAACCGGCCTGTGACCTGGTGGGCGATACTGGGATCGAACCAGTGACCTCCTCGGTGTGAACGAGGCGCTCTCCCGCTGAGCCAATCGCCCGGGCCCGCGCCGTGCCGCTGCATCCGGCGGGCGCTCACAGATTAGCGCATCCGCAGGCCCGCTGCCTGCCCGCGCCGACGGCCTGCCGCCGGGCTGGGCGCGCCGCGCACGGCGCCGTGCACGTGCACTGCTCACCCGCCAGGGTGACCCGCCGCCGGATCCGGCGACCCGGTGCCAGATCCGCGTCTCTTGCGGGGGCCGGCCGCGCCGGGCTGGCGCGCGGGCTGCGCCGGGCAGCTGGCGGCCGGGCTGGGCGCCAGCGCGGCGGGGCGCCCGGATCGGGGGATTAATGCCGGATCGGGCTTATTGCGAATAAAGAATTATGGTCTCGCATTTCTGTAGTCGCGCTTCGGCCGAAATTATCGCAAATCTCTCCGGGTAGTTACTCAGTGTAACCCCGGGGACGCGGAAAGCTACATTTCGGTTGCTTGGTGTAACGAAGGTCACAATGCGGCATGACCGGCATAGGAACATGTCAGGCAGAATTCGGTGTTCTATTTCTCGCAATGTTTGACCAGGTCGCAGGTGTTTTGTTGACCAGTGACCGAGGTTACGGAAGGCAGGAATCGCGGAATCAAGAGTCCGCGACGAAATACCCGCGGGTACTGGCTCTGCATAATCGGCCAGAATCCGCGTACATAGGGGGAAGCCCGGCTTTCGGGACACAACAAGGTAGGGGCTTAAATCCGATGATCAACAGCAGCGCTACCGTCTCCGCCGAGGTCGGGCTCAGCCTCGTGGTCCCCGAGCACGGGACCGTGCCGCTCGTCGCCAGCCTGTACTACAGCGCCGAGGACCCGTTCGCCATCCGGATGTCGTTCCACGTCGGCATGGACGAGCCGGTTGAGTGGATCTTCGCCCGGGACCTGCTCGCCGACGGCCTCGAAGGCCCGGCGGGCGAGGGCGACGTCCAGGTATGGCCGACCGACTCCCGCGGTGCGGGACTGCTCAACATCGCGCTGTCGTCGCCGTTCGGCGAGGCGCGCTTCGAGGCGCCGCTCGGCGACACCGCGGCGTTCCTGCAGCGCACATTCCAGCTGATTGGGGCCGGCCAGGAGGCCGCCTACATGGACCTGGACGGCGAGCTGGACGAGCTGCTCTGGCGGGCCTGACCGGGCCTGGCGCCGGTCAGGGATCCGCTGACTCGGCGGCGCGGCGGGCGAAAGTCCGCGCCGCCTCCCGGCTGACCGGGCCCGGCGCAGCCGCCAGCGCCGTGCCGTCCACCGCCCGGACCGGCTGCACGTCGCGGGTCGTGCCGGTCAGGAACGCCTCGTCCGCCCCTGCGAGCGCCCCGGCCGGCAGGTCCTGCTCCGCCGCGCCGCACCATTCGATCACCAGGGCCCTGGTAATCCCCGCCAGGCAGCCCGAGCGGAGCGGCGGCGTCACCAGCCGCCCGCCGGTCACTACGAACACGTTGGTGCCGGTGCCCTCGCACAGCTGGCCCGCGGTGTTGGCGAAGACCGCCTCGCCGGCTCCCCGCTCATGCGCGTAGGCCAGCGCGCGCACGTTCTCAGCGTAGGAAATCGTCTTCAGGCCCGCAGTCGCGCCGTGCTCGTTGCGGCGCCACGGCACCATCACCACATCGGCCGACGGGGCCGGCGGCCGCTGCTCCGCCAGGGCGATGACCGCGGTCGGCGCGGACGTGCCGCGTTCTGAGCCGAGCGGCGAGATACCGGCGGTCACGGTGATCCGCAGCCGGGCCAGCTCGCGGCGCGGCGCGGCCCCGATCACCGCCTGCGCGCCGGCCGCCAGCACGCTGGCCTGCGGCGCCTCCAGGCCGAGCCCGGCCGCCGAGGCCGCCAGCCGGTCCAGGTGGCGGGTCAGCGCGAACGGGACGCCGCGGACGACCTTGACGGTCTCGAACACCCCGTCGCCGGTCACCAGCCCGTGGTCGAACACCGAGATCACGGCATCGTGACCGGCCACAAGCTTCCCGTTGAGCCAGACGGCCATGTCCCGGACTCAACCCGCCGCCGGCCGGGCCGCCGCCGCGGCCGCGCACAGCTGCGGGAGCAGGCCGTCGACGGCCGAGATCTGCGCGGCCACCTCGCGGTCGGCGTCCATCCGCGGCACGTGCTGGCGGATCAGCGCGTGCACCGCCGCGAGCGGCGCGGCCGGCCCGGCGATGCCGGCCCGCAGGTCGATGCCCTGGGCCGCGCACAGGACCTCCACCGCCAGGCAGGTGCGCACGTTGGCGACGACCTCGCGCAGCTTGCGTACCGCGGTCCAGCCCATCGAGACGTGGTCTTCCTGCTTGCCCGAGGTCGGGATCGTGTCCACGCTCGCCGGGTGGGACAGCACCTTGTTCTCGCTGACCAGCGACGCCGCGGTGTACTGGGCGAGCATGAAGCCGGAGTTGGTGCCCGCGTCCGGGGCCAGGAACGGCGGCAGGCCGCGGGAGAACGCCGGGTCCAGCATCCGGTCCACCCGGCGCTCGCTGATGCTGGCCAGCTCCGACAGCGCCATGGCCAGCATGTCCGCGGCGAAGGCCAGCGGCTCGCCGTGGAAGTTGCCGGTCGTCATCACCTCGCCGTCCGGCACGATCACCGGGTTGTCCACGATCGCGCCGAGCTCGGTGCCGATGACCTGCCCGGCGTAGCCGAGCACGTCCCGCACCGCGCCGTGCACCTGCGGCGCGCAGCGCAGGCAGTAGGCGTCCTGCACGGCGTGCCGGCTGTGCCGGTGGCTGGCGACCAGGCCGGACCCGGCCAGCAGCGCGCGCAGGCTGGCGGCGCTCTCCAGCTGGCCCGGATGCGGCCGGATCACCTGGACCCGCTCGTCGTAGGGCCGGTCGGTGCCGAGCAGCGCCTCGATCGACATCGCGCAGGCGATGTCGGCCGCCTGGACCAGCAGGCCCCCGTCTTGCACCGAGAACGCCAGCAGCGCCTGCATCGGCTCGGTGCCGTTGACCAGCGACAGGCCCTCCTTGGGGGCCAGGGTCAGCGGCTCCAGGCCGTGCTCGGCGAGGACCTCGGCGGCCGGGCGGCCTCGCGGGCCGTCGCCGGGGGCGCGCAGCCGCCCGGCGCCGATCAGCGGCTGGGCCAGGTGGGCGAGCTGGGCCAGGTCACCGGACGCGCCGACCGAGCCCTTGCCCGGGATGACCGGCAGCAGGCCGAGGCCGAGCATCTCCAGCAGCCGCCGCGGCAGCACGTCCCGGACCCCGGAGTAGCCCGCGGCCAGGGTCCTGGCCCGCAGCAGCAGCACCGCCCGGACCGTCGCGTCGTCCAGCGGCTCGCCGCTCGCGGCCGAGTGCGACACCACGATGGCGGCCTGCAGCCGGGTCAGGTCCTGCTCCCCTACCCGGGTGTCGGCGAGGGCGCCGAAGCCGGTGTTCACCCCGTAGACGGGCGCGTCGCCGGCGATGGCCGCCGCCACCACTTCCCGGCTGGCCCGCATCCGCTCGGCCACGCCCGGCCCGAGTTCGGCGCGCGCCGCGCCATAGGCGACGTCGACCACGTCCTGGACACTGAGCGCGTCGCCGTTGACGACCACAGTTCGCATGGGAGCCAGCCTGCCATCCCGCCGCCGGTTCGGCACGTACCAGGGTGATGCCTGCCGCGGCCGGACGGCGCGGATTGGCCGGAGGCGAGTTTGCTGACGGGGCCGGATCGGCTACAGTTCTGAACGCACGCCGGTCTATGCTGGCGCGCGGCGCCCCGGGTGCGGGGCATGCGGACGTGGCTCAGTTGGTAGAGCATCACCTTGCCAAGGTGAGGGTCGCGGGTTCGAATCCCGTCGTCCGCTCGGAGGTACCCGGGCGCGCCCGTGCCGGGCGGTGCCCCGTCGAGGTTCACCCAGGATCTCGGTCTCTGGCGGAATGGCCGAGTGGTTTAGGCAAGGGCCTGCAAAGCCCTCTACGCGGGTTCGATTCCCGCTTCCGCCTCGGGCGGTTAGCTCAGCGGGAGAGCGCTTCCCTGACACGGAAGAGGTCACAAGTTCAAATCTTGTACCGCCCACCATTCAGGCCCAGGTCACAGCGTTAGCGCTCTGACTGATGGCCCGCCATTCGGTCGCTGAGTGACTATCTGCGTGACTAAGCACGCTCGCATGACCCGAAGATGCGATCCATAGCGGCGGCTCCGCTCTGCAGGACCGGCCGGATCTGCTTGCGGTAGACCAGCTCGGTGACGACGGTGCTCTTGTGGCCGACCAGCCGCGAGATCTCTTCCAGCGGGATGCCACTGTCGGACAGCAGCGAGACGAAGCTGTGCCGCAGCTCGCGGGGCGTCCACTCCCCTGCGTCCACACCGGCCGCGGTCCTGATCGCGGTGCGGAAGGGGCGCGCCTGGCGGCGCGTCCCTTGCTACCTGTGTTGGGCCAGATTAGTGCGCAAGTCAGGTGGCGCGCGTGATCGTTTCGAGGGTTTGACGAAGGTCGGCCCGGAGGGGCGGTGCGGACGAGTTTCTGGATGGACCAGCCGTCGGCTACCGCGCCGCCATCTTGACCGACATCGTCTTCCTGGTCGGCACGCTGCTGGCCAGTAGCCTGTTCGGATGGCCGTCTGCAGGCCGGCGGGCTACTCAGCGGGAGGGCCGATGACCGAGCTGGGCTGGGCCAGCGCCCATCAGGTCGCCGAGGCGATTCGGCGGCGGGACGTCTCAGCGGCCGAAGTCCTCGCAGATCAGCTCGACCGGGTTCAGCGGCGCGACGCCCGGCTCCGTTCGGTGGTCACGCTGGACGCGGACGGGGCACAGCGGCGGGCCGCCGAGGCCGACCAGGCGCTGGCCCGTGGCCAGGTGTGGGGTCCGCTGCACGGGGTTGGGGTCACCGTGGAAGACGTGCACGCCACGGCGGGGATGCGCTCCGCGTTCGGCGGCTATCGCCCTTTCGCGGAACACGTTCCCGCTGCTGACGCCACCGTGGTGGCCAGGCTGAAAGCGGCCGGAGCGATCATCGTGGGCAAATCGAACGGGCCGTGCCTGTGGGGCGAGGACAGTGTCTTCCCGCCGACGCTGAATCCCTGGAATGTGGACCGGACTGCGGGTGGCTCGTCCACCGGGCCTGCGGTGGCCGTGGCGGCCGGCCTGACCCCGCTGGACATCGCCGGGGACACCAGCGGGTCGATCCAGTGCCCGGCGGCCTTTTGCGGGGTGTTCGGGATGCGCCCGACCGAGCACCGGGTGCCGGTGACCGGCATGTTGTACATCGACCCGGTCCGCCAGCTCCGGGCGCTGATCACGGCCGGGCCGATCGCCCGCTCGGTGGGCGACCTGCGCCTTGCCCTGGAGGTGATCGGCGGGCCCGACGGCCTCGACCCGGAAGTCCCGCCGGTATCCTGGCGGTCGGCCGGACCAGCGGACCTGAGCGGGCTGCGAGTCGCCTACTCGCCTGGCTTTCCGCCCTTGGTGGACGCGGAGATCCGTGCCGGGGCCGACCGCCTGGCCGCGGAACTGGACGAGCTGGGCGCGGTCGTCGAGGACCGGCTGCCGGATCCCGCGCTGGCCAGATACGGGCAACTCGTCGAGGAGTTCCTCGCCGTGCTTGACTCCGGTTCGGTTCAGGAATACCTGGCCATCCTGGACCGCCGGGACCGGTTCATCGCCAGCTGGGACCGGTTCTTCGCGGGCTGCGACGTGTTCCTTGCCCCGGCCATGCCGATGTGCGCCTGGCGCGCGGACGACGAGCCCGCCGACGAGAGCCCTCAGATGCAGGCCTTTCTCGCTCTTGAGCTGTCTCAGGTCAGCGGTTGCCCGATGGTGATCATCCCGGCCGGTATCGACGGCAACGGGGTTCCGTTCGGCCTCCAGCTGATGGGCCCGCGCTGGGCCGACGAACGGCTCCTGGCCATCGCCGAGGCGATCGCCGCGGTCACCGGGGGATTCCAGCCACCGCCGGGCTTCTGACCGGACCTCTCGGATTAGTGCCAACTTCAGCGATCGCGGCAAGCGAACCTGCAGGTCATCGCCCTGCAGAATCAAGTAAGGCCAAAACGTGGCCCAACTCAGGCCGCGCGAACGCTGGGCCGGGCCGTCCTCCACGCGCCGGGCATCCTCTTACCGAGAAAGATCACAGTAAAGGGCGCGCCTGGCGGCGCGTCCCTTGCTACGCAAGGGCAGACCCTTGACTGCGATCTTCCCCAGCAAGACCTCGGCACCTATCAGAAGGACCGGGGGAAGAATGAGCAGCACAGATGCGTGGACCAGCCATAGTCCAGACAGGTAATGCCCTGGGAACCATAACTGGTCAGAAGCTCAGTCTGCTGCGGCCTCCGAAGCCGTGTGCGCGAAACGACTCCTCCTCTTGGCGATGAACACGCCAGGCGATCCTCGGTCCTAAGTACCAGGATTAGGGCACCATCGTCAGATGGACACGGACTACTACCAAGACGTCGCCGACCAAGACCTCGATCGCACGATCCAGGAGAACGACGCTGCAATCCTTGCTCAGGACCTTGCTCGCGCCCAGGTCCACGCGCTGCTAGCTCTCGCCAGCGCTGTTGATCGACTTGCCCGCGCGACAGAAGCGCGGGCTGATTAGCGGCCTAGCCGGAACACCGGCAAGATCACAGGGCACATTCCGGGCACATACAGGTGTCGAGTGATCCGAGAAGATGAGAGCGGCCGAGATCGCAGCTCCAGGTCACGCCGCTTCTGCTCGCGTCGTCCCAGGTCGCTGTCTCCCCGGATCTAGACCCGGCCTACAGACGACTTGCACGCCGTTAGAGGGCGCGGACCAGGTACGGTCCAGCTTTCCTGGCGCCGGGCAGATCTCAGCAGTTCAGCTGCTTCGCGGCTCGCGGCCTCCCGAGCCGTGCGCACCGCCAGCCTGAGTGACCAACTGCGTGACAACCGCGACAGCGGCGCGCGTACAACGACGGACGCTCGGGGACGATAAGGCCAGCTCAGAGATCGGATTGCGGCTTGTCGCGGATGCCGTCAGTTTGCCTGACACGGAAGAGGTCACAAGTTCAAATCTTGTACCGCCCACCCAGGTCAACGCCATTCGCCGGGTCCAGCAAGCCCGGCGGAACCGGCGGTGACAGCAGAAATGGTCACGGGCGATCCCGAGCAGGGGCAGCTCGCGGCGGCCCGCCGCGGTCTTGACCGGCCCGAGCTAAAGCACACCGCCCGCGCGGAACAGCTGCTGGCGGACGTGCACCATGGCGTTGCCGAAATCCACCTGAGGCCAGGCCAGGCCAGCACTTCACCGCGGCGCAGACCGTAGACCAGCATCAGCACGAACGCCGCAGAGAGCGGATCCCGCCTGGCATGCATCAGGAACAGGCGAGCCTCGTCAGCAGTCCACGTCTGTTCGCGCGAAGCGACAGCAGGCAAGGTCGCCAGCCTGGCTACATTCCGCGGCACCAAATCCTCGCGCATAGCCCTAGTGAGCGCCGCTGCCAGAACCATTTCCTGGCTGAACCAGCACATCTGCCGCCCAGTGTCCCAGCCGTCGACGGTCAGGCATCGCAGCGGATTGGGCCAGCAGGAAGGGCGGCAGCCCTCCCCATCCGGCAGGTCGGTACGGTCCTCGCTAACGATGGCCGGCGGGGCGCGCAGGTCCTGGTCGCTGGCCCTCGCCGTGCGGAGGCGTGGTTTGACGAGCTGCGGGCGTGCTGGCCATTCTTGCCGAGCGGTGGCAATTTGAGCTTGGCTCGCCGATTCCGCGTGGGAGCGTGTCGGCGGCGTTCTGGTGCCGGATGGCTGATGGGCGCGCGCTGTGCTGAAGGTCAGCCCTGACCGTGCGCGCCTGGTGTTCGAGGCCGCCGCGCCGCGGCGGTGAGAACGTCAGTCTCGTGTCGACGTTACGCTGCCATGCCGACATCTCCTGTCGTCATTCGGAGGCAGGCGCCGGGCGGCCGCCGCCGGGCGGATACCCGACCGTTACCCCTTGTCCGTTGACCCTCGGCCGACCCTGTTAGAGCCTGCTGCGGTGACCGCCCGAGAAGCGCACGGGGGCGACGACGAGTCCGCGGCGGTAGCAAGCCCGGCCGGCTCTGGCGCCCCGCTGGACGAGCCGCGTCTGCTCCAGCCGCTCAGCTGGGTCGTGTATCTGGTGGCCGCCGCCGTGTTCGCCCTGCTGATGGCCCTGTCCGACCGCTACGGCTTCCACCGCGACGAGCTGTACTTCATCGTCTGCGCCCGGCACCTGCAGGCCAGCTACGTCGACCAGCCCATCCTGACGCCGCTGATCACGCGCATCTCGCTCGGCCTGTTCGGCACCTCGCTGGTTGGCCTGCGGCTGTGGCCCGCGCTGGCCGTGGTCGGCACGGTGATCCTCGGCGGCCTGCTGGCCCGCGAGTTCGGCGGCGGCCGGACCGCGCAGATTCTCAGCGCGCTCGGCGTGGCCACCTCGGGGGTGGTACTCGGCTCCGGTCACCTCGACGACACGACCATCTACGACATCCTGGCCTGGGGCGGGCTGGCCCTGGTCGCCGCCCGCATCGGCCGGACGGGGAACACGAAGCTCTGGCTGATCGGCGGCCTCGTGCTCGGCCTGGGCCTGGCCAACAAGCACAGCATCGGCTTCTTCGCGCTGGCCTTGTTCGCCGGCATCCTGGTCAGCCGGGGCGGCCGCCAGGTGGTGCTCAACCGCTGGCTGCTGGCCGGCGCCGTGCTGGCCGCCCTGTTCACCATCCCGGATCTGTGGTGGCAGGCCGGCCACGACTGGGCCACGATCGCGATGACCAAGCGGCTGAACCAGGAGAACGGCGGCCTCGGCAACATCCCCACGTTCATCGTCGGCCAGCTCACCGTGGCCAACGTCGGCCTGATCTGGGTCTGGCTCGCCGGGCTGCGGTTCCTGTGGAAGGCCGGGCGCCCGGCCTGGCGCGGCCTGGCCTGGGCCTGGGCCGTGCTGCTGGTCTTCTTCGCGCTGACCTCAGGCGCCAAGACCTACTACCTGGCCGGCGCCTACACCTACCTGGTCGCCGCCGGCGCGGTCAGCGTGGAGGGCTGGCTGACGGCCGTACGCAGGCGCCTGGTCATCGAGCTAGCCGTCATGGGCGTGGCCGTGCTGATCGGCCTGCTCATCGCGCTCCCGGTGCTGCCCGTGCGCGACATCAACCCGATCCGGCCGATCGACGCCGACGAGGCCGAGACGGTGGCCTGGCCGGTCTACACCCGCGAGATTGCCAGCGTCTGGCATCGTCTCCCGGCCCGGCAGCGCGCCTCGGCGGTGATCTTCACGACCGACTACGGCGAGGCCGGGGCGATCGACGTGTTCGGCCCGAGCATGGGCCTGCCGCAGGCCGTCAGCGGCCACAACACGATGTGGTGGTGGGGCCCCGGCAACCCGCACGCCACGACGGTGGTGGCCGTGGCGCCCGGCCCGCTCGACGTGACGAACTACGGCGGCTACCTGCGCCAGTTCTTCCGGCAGGTGCGGGTGGCGGCCACGCTGACCAACCACCTCGGGATCAAGGCCCAGGAGCAGGGCGGCCACGTCTACATCTGCACGCAGCCGCGCCATCCCTGGGGCCAGATGTGGCCGCGGCTGCGTCACTACGACTGAGCCACGACCACTGGGACCGGCGCGACGCAGGGTAGCCTCCCGGCTTGACGACGCGGGCCAGCTCGCCGAAACCGGCCGGGCGGTCAGACGGCGCGAGGTACATGAGGGAATACCAGCAGACCGCGCCGGCCAGCGGGGCGTCCCCGAAAGGCAGCTCACGCAGGTCGGCAACCTCGAAGCCGAAGCCGGGATGATCACGCCGGGTCGCTCTACCGGCAGCTGCTGCGGCGGCCGATCGGGCGCGGGCCTTCCTCTTGGCCTGCGCCTGGGCAAGCTCCAGGCTCAGGATCCGCAGGCATCGCCGGGCAGCGGCCACCGGCCGTAGTCATGAACCATCGCCAGCCGCAGTTCCCAGGGCGAGCGGCCCGTCAGCTCAGCGTCCGGATCCTGGCGGGCGCGGGCAGTCCACAAGGCGCCTGCCACCTCGATCCGGTAGACCTTCCCCCAGTTCCACCGTAACCAGCGCAGCAGCCGGGCCTTTTCCTTACTGGTCAGCGCAGCCTCCTCTCGGAAACAACGCGGCTCACACGCCCCGCAACCCTCATTCGGAGCAGGCCCACCGTCCAGATGGGAGCGGGCAGCCAGAAACTTGGGTCTCCAGTCGCACGCGATAAAGCCGTGGCGGCGGCGGTGGTCATCCCGCGACAATCACCGGCATGGCTGAGGTTGAGGTCGTCGTCGCCCACAACGAGCGCGCGACTCTGCGCGTCGGCGACGTGTTCCTGAAGATCGACGCCGATCAGGCGCGCACCGACGTCGAGGTCGAGGCGATGGCCATGGCCCCGATCCCGACTCCGGAGGTCCTGTGGCGCAAGCCGCCCGTGCTCGCGCTCGCCGCCCTGCCGGGGACGGCACTCGGCCGCCTCGGCGAGCCGTCGACCGCGTCGCCGGCGGCGTGGGCCGCGGCGGGTGCCGCCGCCCGGATGCTGCACGACGCGCCGCTGCCGCCATGGCCCGGCCAGAGCCGCGCGGAGATCGCATCGGAGCTCGACGGCGAATGCGAGTGGCTCGTCGCCAACGGCGTCCTTCCGGCCGGCCTGGTCACGCGCAACCGCCGGGTTGCCGAGGCGGCTCTCCGGCCGTGGACGCCGGTGTTCGCGCACGGCGACCTGCAGATCACCCACGTGTTCGCCGACGGTGACCAGATCACCGGCGTGATCGACTGGTCCGAGGCGGCCCAGGGCGATGCCCTGTACGACCTCGCCAGCCTGACGCTCGGACACGAGGAGCACCTTGGCGACGTCATCGCCGGCTACGGAACCGACGTCGATCTCGGCGTGATCCGGGCATGGTGGTCGCTGCGAAGCCTGCGGGCGGTCCGCTGGCTGGTCGAGCACGGCTTCGACCCGTCCTCGCCAGGCTGCGAGTTCGACGTGCTGAGATCCCAGCTGTGAGGCAGCGGTCAGCTCAGCCAGCCGCCGGGCAGGCCTTCCTGGCCGTCACAAGACCGGGCAGGGCCGCACCAGATCGTGATACGCCTCGGGCGCGCTGCCGGCCCTGCCAGTACCATTGCTGCGCCCGGCGCGATCATGCCTGCTGGTCCGTCCGGTAGCGACCGGCGAGCGGGGAGCTTACCGCGGTCATGAGCAGCGCCTGCTGGGCCTGGCTGACGGCGTCGATCATGGACAGGTCGGCCAGGCCGGGGACGCAAATGACTTCGCCGGTCCGCAGGCCGGCCAGGGCGGCGCTGACGACCTCGCCGGGCCGCATGACGGGGAACGGGATCGCGGTCAGGTCGCGGCCTGCCAGCGCGTGGAACTCGGTGTCGACCAGACCGGGGCAGCAGGCCTGGACCTGGACGCCGGTCCCGGCCAGCTCGCCGGCCAGGGCCTGGGTGAAGGTCACCTGGAAGGCCTTGGCGGCGGCGTAGGTGGCGCGGTAGGGCAGCGGCTGCGGGGGGACCGGGCCGCTGTAGGCCAGCAGTGAGGCCAAGTTGATGATCGCGCCGGAGCCGCGGGCGATCATGGCGGGCATGGCGGCGCGGGTCAGGCGGGTCACGGCGAGCACGTGCACGCTGATCAGATCGGACACCACGTGCGGGTCGACGCGGGCGAACTCGCGGTATCCGCCGAACCCGGCGTTGTTGACCAGCAGGTCGGGCTCGGCCGCGGCGACGGCCCTCTCCAGGCCGGCCAGGTCGCCCGGATCGGTCAGATCCGCGGTGTGCGCATCCACCCGGACGCCGTGCTGTTCGGTCAGCTGCCGGGCGAGAGCGCGCAGCCGGTCGCCGCGGCGGGCGGTGATGTTCAGGTCCCAGCCGTCGGCGGCCAGCCGGTCCGCGAACGCTTCCCCGACCCCGGAGGATGCTCCGGTCACAAAGCCAAGCATGGCTGCTCCTCTTCTTTCATGCCCGCGGCGGCGTCAGCCTGAGATGACCGGCGGCCCTGGCCAGTCTCAGGATGACGGACAACCGCTCTGCTCAGCGAGGCGGCCAGTTACCCGAAGGGCTCGAATTCGGGCGTCGCGACCTGGCGGCCTTTGTCCTTTATCGGTTCGCTGGCCCGGCCGGTGATGGAGTACCAGCCGTCCGGCCCGGCGGTGACGATGTCCCCGGTGCGCAGCCAGCCGTCAGCATTCAGGACGGCCGGGCTTTCCGCCGGGTTATCCAGGTAGCCGCGCATTGTGGCCGGAGACCGTACCAGCAGTTCACCGGGGCGGCCGGGCTCGGCTTGCGTCGCGGTGCCCGGCGTGACGATACGGCATGTTACGCCGGGCAGCGGTGGCCCTACCGAGTCCGGCCGGTCCGAGCCGTCGTCGGGCGCGATATGGGTGGCGCCGGCTTCGGTCAGGCCAAACGCCTGCTTGATGCGGCAGCCAGCGCGCGCTGCACAGGCCCAGGCCAGGTCAGCATCGAGCGGCGCGGCAGCCGAGGTGAGCAGGCGGAGGCTGGACAGGTCGTAATCACCGACTTCGGCCCGGGCGGCCAGGGCACGCAGTATCGGGGGCGCTACCTCGGCCCTGGTGACCCGGTGGTCCTGGATGGCCTGGAGGAACGCGTGCAGCTCGAAGCGGGGCAAGATCGTCACGGTCGCGCCCCGCAGCAGGGCTAGGTTCAGCGTGACCTGCAACCCGAAGATGTGGTGCAGCGGCAGCGCGGCTATCACCACGTCGTCCACGGTGACCTTGTGCGCGTTGCGCATCTGGCACAGGTTCGCCACCAAGCTGCGGTGCGTCAGCATGACGTTCTTCGGCCGCCCGGTGGTTCCGCCCGACGTCAATAGCAGGGCGAGACCCGTCGGAACCGGGAGCGGCTCAGGCGGCGGGTCCAGTGACTCGAGCATGACCGCGCCATGGCGCGTCAGGAACGCCGCCGTGGCCGCCGTACCACGTGCCGCTGCCCGCGCCTTCTGCCGGGCCAGGCCGGCGGTGCTGACCAGCCACCGCGCCCTGGTGCTGCGCAGCTGGCGGCCGATCTCCCGGCTGGGCCGCTGCGGGTTGACCGTCGCCACGGTCGCCCCGGCCGACGTCGCCGCGTACAAGGTCACGACGAACTCGATGCTGTTCGGCGCGCACAAGGCCAGGACATCACCCGGCTGCACGCCCTGTGCAGCAAGCCCTTCGGCGATGCTGCGAACCTCAGCGGCAAGGCCGGCGTAGCTGAGGGAATGCCCGCTCACCGCATCGACAAGCGCCGGCTTGGCGCCGCGATCAGCCGCTTGCGCCAGCACAAACTCGGCGAACGGCCAGCCGGGCACAAGATCCAGTTCGGGAATATCGGTAATCGCGTTGCCGGCCGGGGGGCTCGCTTCGGCATGTGCTGGGCATCCTGCCGGGGCATGCCCGTTAGGCCCGCTCCCGTCCATGACTGGCACCGCGGTATTTTCCGGCCCGCCGCGTCCGGGACCGGGCGCCGGGCCGGCCGTAATACTCGCGACCTTCCCGCACCCGGGACAGGCCCCTGCACCGCCATCGAAGGAAAAGAGGCAACCGCAAAAACATGCAACCTCAGCCATCACCGGCACCTCCTTCTTTGCCCCCGCTGTCGTGCGGCCCGGCCGATCCGGTGAGGCAGCGGAACCGGCGCGCTATCCAGCGACATGGAGCGGGCACTTGCCGGCCTGATACGGCAGCGCCGGCATCGGCTGCTCCATAGAGCTGCAGCACGCGGCTAGCCCGACCGTCCCCGCATGCCATGTGACTCAGCGTGTGAAAGCTCCCAGAGGACGGCGAAGGGAGAAGATGGCAGGTCACGCACTGCGGGGATGGAGCCACGCTTCAGGCTGCCGTTCGTGTCTTGTTAACTTGCCGAAAACTCCAGCCGTCCAGAACCGGGGAAGAAGCCAGCACGGCCGCGAATCCATGCTCAGGCTCGCGCAGATCACCTGGCCGGTGGTCGGTCAGGAGGACGAGAGCCGAGCCGACACCTGATTTGGTCTAGCGCGCGGCTCCGGCGACGTCGGCGGCGACGATGTAGGTGGCGTGCCGGTCCAGCGGCACGGTCACGACATTCCGCTTCTCCGGACCAGATGGCCGCGGTCAGCAAGCCGCGGGTGGACTGGTGCCGCGGGCGAAATGGAGCGTATGGTCAGGCGGGCCAGGCTCATGAGGAGATGCCGGCTATGGGGAGATAGCGGCTATCGCCGTCACCGAGGGGGGAACGGATATGCGCGTAACTTGCCGCACGGCTGGTGCGGTCTGCACGGTGGCCGCGGTGGTCACTCTGGCCGGCCTGGCCCCGGCTGTGGCGGGGATCAAGCCGACCGGGGCGGGCGCGCCCGCGAGTGGCCGGTCCCCTGCCCTGCCGCTGCGACCGGGACCCGTCTCTGCTGTGGCGGGCCCGTTCAGCCGGCCACCGACCACCGCGCAGTGTGAGGCCCGGTTCCACGTGGCTTGCTACGATCCGGGCCAGATCCAGGCCGCCTACGGGCTGCCGAAGCTGTACCGTGCCGGGGTTGACGGCGCGGGGCAGACGATCGTCATCGTGGATACCTTCGGCTCCCCGACGATCCGGCGCGACCTCAGGGTGTTCGACAAGACGTTCGGCCTCCGCCCGCCGCCGTCGCTGAAGATCATCCAGCCGGCCGGTAAGGTGCCGCCTTACAAGCCGACCGGTGACCGTATCGGCTCGGCGGTCGAGACCACGCTGGATGTGGAATACGCGCACACGGCGGCGCCGGGCGCGAACATCCTGCTGGTCGAGACGCCAGCAGCAGAGGTCGAGGGCACGACGGGCTTCCGGCCGATCGTGCAGGCCGAAAAGTACGTGATCAACCACCACCTGGGCGGCGTGATCAGCCAGAGCTTCGGCGCCACCGAGCAGACCTTCCCGAGCGCGCAGGCGCTGCTGCGGCTGCGCGGCGCGTACAAGGACGCGCGCGCCAAGGGCGTCACCGTCCTCGCCTCCTCCGGCGACAGCGGCGCCACGGACTACAAGGCCAACGCATCAAGCTATTACCTGCACCCGGTGACGTCGTGGCCGGACAGCGACCCGCTGGTGACCGGGGTGGGTGGCACCCAGCTGCACCTCAATCCGGCCGGCCGCCACATCGCTCCCGATAACGTGTGGAACGACACCTACAACGTGCCGGCTAACGAGCAGGCTTTTGGTGACCGGGGACCCAATCCGCTGGCCAGCGGCGGCGGCAAGTCGGTCATCTTCGCCCGGCCCCGCTACCAGGACGGCGTGAAATCGGTCGTGGGCCGGGCGCGCGGCGTGCCCGACATCTCCATGAGCGCCGCCTGCAACGGCGCGGTGAACGTGTACCTGAGCTTCCGGGGCATACCGCCGGGCTGGCTGCAGCTCTGCGGCACCAGCGAGGCGAGCCCGCTGTTCGCCGGGATCGTGTCACTGGCCGATCAGGTGGCCGGCCACCCGCTCGGGCTCATCAACCCGGCCCTGTACCAGCTGTCCGCCGAGCATGCCCCCGGGATCGTGGACGTCACCTCCGGCAACAACACCGTCTCGCTCACCCAGAACGGAAAGCTGCACACCGTCAAGGGATTCACCGCCAGGCCCGGATATGACCTGGCATCAGGTGTCGGCACCGTGTACGCCCCCGACTTCGTGCCCGAACTCGCACACACCGCGGGATAGCACACGGCGAAGATCACTTACACCGCCCGGCGTGACGCCACCCGCCCGCTAGCTCCAGCATGATAAAGCGATTGCTGGCTGCACCGATCACCCAGGCCCGCGCTGAGGACGGGTCATGCCGTGGTGTTCCACCTAACCCGCATAACGGCGGGTAAGCGCGCGAGCTTCCGGAGCTGTCGAATACGCACCGGTTGCAGCGGGCAGCGGCGGACCGGCTAGGAGGATCCTTCAAACAACGATCTTTCGGTGACCACAGCCCAGCCGCAGGCGCACCCACGGCGCAGTCGTCCTGCCCGGCGAACTGTGCCCGGCCTTGGAGTGGCTATCCGCCGCCACACACCCGTGAACGGTTGCGCTATTGAGCCAGGCTGAACTGATCACGGAAAGCGGCAGCCACGTGGCCCGACCGCCGAGTATGCGCTGGCTCGAGATCAGCCGGTTCCGGGACCCGAGCGCTCAGATCCTCCAGTTCGGGCGCCCCGCGATCGCGCCCGAGGCGTCTGGTGCACGGGGCTACACGGCTGCCAAAGGGGGTTGTTGGCGGCAAACAGATTCGCTTTCTGCGTACGGCCATCGCGCTGCGCCGGGTATCTAGCGGCGCAGGTAGGTCAGTACGGCGAGAACTCTGCGGTGGTCTTCGGGTGCGGGCGGCAGGCCCAGTTTGGCGAGCATGCTCCCGATGTGGGTTTCCACGGTCTTGGCCGACATGTGCAGCTGGCTGGCGATCCCCACATTGGAGCGGCCCTCGGCCATCTGGGCGAGCACGGCCAGCTCGCGGTCGGTCAGGGTCGGGAGCGGGCTGTCGCGCCGTGGCCGGGCTACCAGCCGGGAGACGACCTGCGGGTCGATCACCGACTCGCCGTTGGCGACCCTGCGGATGGCGTCGGTGAATTGCGCGATGTCGGCGACCCGTTCCTTGAGCACGTAGCCGACTCCGCGGGGGTCATCGGCGAGTAGCTCGAACAGGTGCTCGGTCTCGACATGCTGCGACATGACGACGACGGCGGTGCCTGGCCACTGGCGGCGGATCTGGACTGCGGCCTGCAGGCCCTCGGTGGTCTGGGTGGGCGGCATCCGGATGTCCGCGACCACGACATCGGGACGCAGAGCGCTGACCAGGCGAAGTAGCTGCGCTGCGTCGCCGGCCGTGCCGGCCACGTCCAGGCCGGCCTCGGTGAGGAGCCGGCGCAGTCCCTCGCGCAGCAGCACGGCATCTTCGGCGATGATCACGCGCAGCAGCGCTGCCGACTGGGTTACGGGCACGGGAGGTCGGCCTCCAGGCGGGTCCCGCAGCCCGGCCGGGAGTCGATCAGCAGCACGCCGCCCACCGACGCCACCCGGTCGGCCAGGCCGCGCAGCCCGGAGCCGCCCTCGGGCCGGGCGCCGCCAGCCCCGTCATCGCTGACCTGTACCAGCAGTCGTCCGGGCAGCTGGCGGATGGTCACCTGAGCGCTGCCGGCCAGCGCGTGCTTGGCGACGTTGGCGAGCGCCTCGGACACCACGAAGTAGGCCGTCGCCTCGATGGGGGCGGGGAACCTCCCGACCGGCACCGCGGCGATGGTCGTGGCAACTGGCGACCGCTCCGCCAGTGCCTGGATGCCTCCGGCCAGCCCGGTCTCGGTCAGGACGGCGGGATGAATGCCCCGGGCCAGCTCCCGCAGCTCGACCAGGGCTTCTTGCGCCTCCTTCCCGGCCGACTCGATCAGCGACACGAGTTGGGGGTCCGCCCCGGCTGCCCGGCTGCGGGCCATGCCGAGCGCGAGGCTCAAGGTGACCAGGCGCTGCTGGGCGCCGTCATGCAGATCGCGCTCCAGCCGGCGACGCTCGGCGTCGCCGGCCTGGACAATCCGGGCCCGGGAGGCGCGGACCTGCTCGAGCTGAGCCTGCACCTCGGCCTGGAGCCGGGAGTGCTCGAGCGCCAGGCAGGCGGCAGTGACGGTGACCTTGACCAGGTCCGGCTCGTGCCGTAGTTCCTCATGATGGATGAGCACGGCATCACCGGCCGGGTCAAGCGCGGTCAGCATGCGCCCGGCGGGCAGCTGCGCGGGGTCGACGGCCTGATCGCTGGTGTCCAGGTAGCGGCTGTGTCCGGGCACCCGGAAGGCCAGCTGGAGGGCCGGGTCGCCTAGGGCGGCTGGCCAGCGCGTCGCGGAGCCGGCCGGGCGGCGGCCCGGGCTCGAGGTCGACCAGCGCCGCTCCGACGGCACGCTGGGCGCTGTGCGTCCGCGCCATCCCGATCGCGTACGCGGCGGGTGCGGCGATCAGGATCAGCGGGCCGATCCCGTACGCGATCAGGCTGGAGAGCCCGAGATCGGACGGGCTTTCCAGGATGCCGATGTAGGCGCCGATCGGCAGGGCAACCCAGATCAGCGAGGTCATGGCGCGGCGCGCATAGCCGCGGGCCGACCGCCAGTGCCAGGCGATCAGGGCGACGACGGCCGCGGTCAGGCCGATGCCGAGGATCGCGGCGACTGCTGCCGGCGGTGCTGTGCAGCCGGGCTGAGCTGTCGACCAGGAGCAGGTTAGCTGGGCAGGCGGGGCCGCAGCCGTTCATGCGGGGATTCCAGAACAGCATCTGCACGACGTTGTTGCCGACGTTCCAGGCATAGTTCCCAGCGACGACCGCGCGGTCGAGCCGGGATCGCAGCCGCCCGTACGGCCAGGCCAGGGCCAGATGGGCAAGGGACGCCTGATAGAGGCTCCCGGTCAGCTAGCCGAGAGTAAACGGAAGTGGATAATGCAGCCGCGTCAGCGCGGGCAGGAACCACGCATAGCCCGCGATCGTGAACAGCAGGCCAATCCGCTCCGCCGGATGGCGCTGCCAGGCGACCAGGCCCACTCCGAGATAAGCCAGCATGACCAGCGTCGGAGTGATCACGTAGATCGCCGGGCCGGGCGGCTCCGGCCAGCTATTGACGTAGAACGTGACCACGCTGAAGACGGTCGCCGCAAGCATGCCGGCAATCAGGATCGTCCGCAGCCGCCGGCTCATGGTGGGCTCGCCCAGAGGAAGCCGCGCAGGGCGGCTCCGGACAGCTGGTCTTTCGGCACGAACCCGGCTGCCGGGCTGGCCGCTATCTGGCCGCCGTAGTCACTGGCCTCCCGGGTGGAGGTGAGCACGATCACCGGCCGGTGCTCCTGCTCCGCCAGGCGCCTCGCCACCTCAAAACCGTCGACGTCGGGAAGCTGGATGTCCAGCAGGACAAGGCAGGGCCGGATGGCCCGGGCGGCCCGTTGCGCCTCGGTGCCGCTAGCCGCCTCAGCGACGGTGAACCCGGCCCCTTCCAGGATCATCCGGGCGAGGGCACGGAACCCATCGTGGTCGTCGACGACGAGGATGGCTGCTGACGGTGGCACAGGTCCAGTGTCACACCGGACGGCCAGCCTGGCCTCAGGGCTAGCCCCGACCCGCGTCAGGGTCAGCCTGGTGGCAACACGAGGGCTCGCCCCGATGACCGCGGCCCCCGGGCGTCCCTAGCGTCTGGCTTAGCCGAGCGCGGATACCGCAGCGCTCGCGACAGAGGAGAACGCAGATGAACGCTACCGGGAGGCGATGGACCACACCGCTGGCCGCCGTGATCGTGACCGGCGTCGCCATAGCGGCTGCGGCGTGCGGGGGAGGAGGTGTCCCCGCGGTCGGCGCACCGCCCGCGTCACGGCACGCCGCCACGGAACGGGCTGCCACGCTGAACTGGCTGGCCAAGACCAATCAGATATGGACGAGGAACGACTTCGCACCGCTGGACCAGGTGACGACGGGTGAGGCGCGAGCCGCATACCTGGCCCAGGAGAACCAGACCAGGAGCGACCCCGGCCCTCCCGGCCGGGTGCCCTTCCGGCTCGCCAGCGTGTCGATCACGGTGCCGTGCCACCATGGCGCCGCAGCCACCTTCGTCGCCTACGGCGACACCAACGTCTTCACCCTGGGGCAGTCCATGCAGCCGGTGGCCCTGGTGTTCCAGCGGATCGGCTCCACGTGGAAGCTCGCGGCGATCGTGAATCAGCCTTCCAGCCCCGGCCAGCCCGTCTGGCCCGCCCTGTGCCGGACCGGAGCCGGGACCACCGCCCCGGCCGTCCTGGCGCCGGCCGACTACGCGGCCGCCCTGGCCCGGGCGCTGGACCACGCCGCGACCGGCGCGAGGGAAACCGCCGCCGCCGCCGCGCCATTCGCCGTGAATTCGTTTTTCGCCGGCCCGGGCTCGGTCAACGCCCAGTCCGCCACGCAGATCAGGCAAGACCGCGCCGGCGGAGCGACTCTCGCCGAGCAGTTCGCCCCGGCCGCCGACCCCACGCTGGCCCTGCCGCTAGCCAGCGGACACGGATACTGGCTGATTGGCGTCCTGGCCCAGACCGGCAGCTACAGCTCTGCCGCCGGCATCCGGAAGGCCACGTGGCCCGACGGCGCGTCCATCGGCCCCGAACGGCCGGCCATCGTGCACCACCAGATCGACACGTTCGTCACCACCTACACCGCGGCCGATCCGCTGCGCTCCGCGGGCGGCCAGGTCACCCTCGACGGCTTCTTCGGCTGGCCACTGACCTCAGTAGCTAGTTAATGCCCTCCGGCGTCGCTGAACCAGGGCACCGGGCTAATCGCAGGACTGGAGAGATCATGACGAAGTCGGATGCGGCCGCCGGCCCGCAGCAGGCCACCAACGATGTCGGCGCCGACCCGGTGACACTGGCGGGTCAGCCCGGCCGCCAGGTTGCGGGTCGACCTGGTCATCCACCGCAGCGGCGACATCGGATCACCTTGCTCCGCCGGCTCCGCCACGGCCAGCAGTGCCGGGCGCAGACCCAGATCCAGATTGGCGGCCTGTTTGCGGCCGCCCGGCTGGCACGCCCGGACCAGCGGCGGCTCCACCCCGGAATCCGAGGCCCCGCAGGAAGCGTCGACCCCGGCACATGGAGGACAACACTGACCGGCCGCACCAGTCCCCGGAAGTGGCGTTCCGAGGTGCCCGCAGAGCCGCCAGCATCAGTGCGCCCTTGCCCTCTAACCCGGTGCCAGTGCAGCACCGAGGATCCCGGCGCGGCCAGACAATGGTAGCTACGCAACGCATCCAGGCCGGCATGATCCATGCCCGCAAGATCGTCACCGTCACCGCCGACGACCCACCCATTCCCGCTCGACATCGACGGCCGACTGCTGCCGCTGTGCCCCGCACCAGCGGCCGGGAGATCCACCATTACAAAGCCGACGCCACCAGCAGTCACGCCGCCCGGGCTGGTGGCGGAACCGGGCTACTGTGCACGCCATGAACACTCCGGCCGGGCCGCCCACCACTGCCAAGACCGAGTCCGACCTGATGGGTGCGTTGTTCTCCCCGGCCGGGAGCGCCGACCCGCACGTGATCCTGCGCGGCTCGCCGCTGCCCGGCTGCCAGTACCCGTTCGTCCGCGACGTGCTGCGCGACCCGCGGTTCGCGGCACCGACCATCCCGCCCTCCCCCGACCCGGCATTCCAGCTGCTCCGGCGGTGGATGATCCGGCTGGACGGCGGCCGGCACCGCCGCGTCCGGGACGCTTTCGGCGGCCTGTTCACCGCCCGCCGGACCGAGCGTTACCGGGCTATCATCGCCAGGCGGGCCGCCACGCTGATCGATCAGGCAGCCGCCGCCGGGAGCATGGACCTGGTTACCGGCTTCGCCCGGCCGCTGCCGTTCACCGTGATCAACGATGTGCTCGGTGTCCCGCCCGAGGACCGGGACTGGCTCGGCGATGCACTGGCCGCCCTCAACCTTGGCTTCGCCCGCCAGCGTGACAGCGACCGCACCCCGGTCCAGGGCGCCAACGACGCAGCCCAGCAGATGCTCTCTTACTTCGCCGGGCAGCTCGACCAGCGCGCCGCAGCACCAGCCGATGACCTGATGACCACCTTGGCCGCCCGGCACGCAGACGGGGAGGACCGCCAGGACTTCCTCGCGAACTGCATCTTCTTCGTCCTCGCCGGGCACCAGACCACCACAACCCTGCTCACCCTGGGCACCCACCTGCTCTGCACCCACCCCAGCGCCGTGGCCGCGCTGCAGGAAGATCCCGGGCGCTGGCCCGCGGCCGTGGAGGAAATGCTGCGGCTGATCACCCCGACGACCTTCACCGGAGCAACCCCCCGGACCGACGCTAACATCCACGGCGTCCCCTGCCCGGCCGGGCAGCCGCGGCTGCTGTTCCTGGCCGCCGCCAACCGTGACCCCTCCACCTTCCCCGATCCCGACCGATTCGACATCAGCCGCGAACCCAACCCCCACCTCAGCTTCGCCGCCGGAGCCCACTTCTGCCTCGGCGCCTCCCTCGCCAGACTCCACGGCGAAGTCGCGCTGAGCACCCTGTTCACCCGCCTGCCCGGCCTGGCCGCCCTCACCCCGCCCGACATCACCGCCAGCGTCCCCATCCGCCAGATCGACCACTTTCCCGTCACCTGGCAACAAGACGGACCCTAGGCCCTACACCACCTGGGCAGCAGGATCAACACGAAGCCGTCTCGCGCGGCACCCAGCTGGTCAGCAGCAAGCAGGCCACAATCGCAGGAACATCACTGGCCGCGGCGCCGCAGAACGATATGGATGCAGCCCAGCTCAAGCGATTCCAAGATCTCCACCTGCCCCAGTCTGCCTGCCCGCCGCAGCGGCCGCCCGTCATGCTCATACCCAACCCGCGTCACCGGCTACTGCCAGGACGTCCGCGGGCAAGCAGATCAGCCCGTTCTGCACCGCTCAGAGCGATCACTTGCCGGGGTCCTACCCGCGCCGAGCGGCGGGTCTGCTCGCCACGCTCATGTTTCGGCGGCCGATCACGTAGCCATGCCGCAACCTTGCGGCGCCGGATCGCCGACTATGCGCTTCCTGGCTTTAGCAGGCAGCGCAAACCGGGACGCTCAGATCATCCAGTTGTGAGCTTCCCAGCTTCTCCGGAACGGCTGCGAAACCGGGGCGCTCAGATCGGGCGGGGAGCTACTCGGTGCGGAGCAACTCGCCGGCTGGCGATTTCGCCGCCGCTGCTGCCGGGACGATGGCGATTGCGATCGCGGCGAGGAGGAAACCGGAAGACACGGCCACGATGAGCCAGCCGGGTAGCACCGGGACAGCCACTACTCCGGCGTTGAGGGCGAAGATGCGCCAGACTATCCTCCCGGCCACCAGTCCCAGCGGAACGCCGAACGCGATCCCCGCCACCGCCACTGTCGCGGCCTGCCAGAACACCACGGCTGCGACTTGGCTGCGGGTGAACCCGAGGGCCTTCAGCAGGCCGCTGTCGCTGCGCCGGCGCCGCACGCTCACCACCAGCAGGTGCGCCAGCGTGCTGGCGGCGCACAACGTCACGACGACGCCTAGCAGCAGCGGGAAGTTGGCCGACTCCCCGAAGTTCACCAGCGCCGTCGGGACAGTGGGCCGGGATGCATTGCCCGGGTAAAGCCGGATGTGCCGGGCCACGGCCGCGTTCCCGGCTGGCCCGGGCACGCCGTGCACCAGCACCAGGTCCGGTGGATGTGCGGCGGCCGCCCGGCGGCACTGGGGCTGCGCAGGCGAAGGCGGGCACCGGGCCGCGGTGTATCCCGCGGTGGTCAGCGCCGCTCCCGTGCCCAGGCCCCCGGTCCCGAAGTCACTGGGAAACGAGACCAGGCCCACCACGCGGAAACGTGCGCTGCGCGCGGCGCCGTCCGGTGCGGTCACGTCCACCCGGACGAGGGACCCTATCTGGGCCCGGGCCTGGCGCATGGTCGAGGCGCCGAGCGCGATCTCGCGACGGCCGGCCGGAAGCCGGCCATCGGCGGCCGACAGCAGCAGGGGACCCCGGATCGCCGCTACGCCGAGCGCCTGCACGCTGACGTGGTTGACGTTGATCGCGGAAGCTGTCACCAGCGTGATCCGGCCGATCGCCCGATCGCGTTCCAGCTCTTTGAGCAGGCTGGTACCGGCCGCTCCGCCCGGTCCCGACCAGTTGAAATACGCCTGGTACGGATCTCCGTAGAGATCCGGCGAGGCGGTGAGGCGGGACAGGCTGGCGCCGAGCACCGCGGTCGCGCACAGCGCGGCCACCGCCAGGATCGTGCCGGCCAGCGCGGTCCCCACCGGGACCGCTCGGCCGCCGCGGCCCCGTTCCAGGGCCTGCCGGATGCCCAGCACCGCGGCAGCCGGCGCGCCCGCCGCCTTTGCTGCGGCCGCCACCGCCGACGGACGGAGCGGCCAGACCAGCCGCGGCGAGCCGCCCGCCCGGGCGCCGCGCAGCGCGGCCGGTATCCCGAGGGCCAGCACCACGGCCACGACCGCCACCGCTCCCAGGACAGCCACCGGCCAGTCGAAGGTCAGGCCGGGATCGGGGTCAGCGAGCCGTGCCTCGCCCACTGGCGCGAACGCCGATAGCAGGGTGGCGGCGGCAATACCGCCCACCGCCCCGGCTACCGCCACCCCCAGAGTCCGCAGCATGCTCAGCGCGGCCGACTGCCGCGAGTTCAGGCCCAGCGCGGACAGAGCCGGCTGGTCAGTGTTCTCCGCCGCGGTCTGCCGGGCCAGCGCCTGGCCCACCACTGCGGCCGCGGCCAGCGCTGCCAGCGCGCCGAGTACCCACCAGCCCACGGCCTGGGGCCGGATCGAGGCCGCGATCGCCGCTGCCGTGCCATCGAGATCCTCGACCCCGGCTCCGTTGAACCCGCTGGCGGTGGCCTCGAACCTGGCGAAGTCCGCCTGCCCGTGCCGGAGCCGCACGTAGTAGAACGGCAGCGCCGGCGAGCTCCGGGTCGCCGAGGCAAATGCCTGGGCCGGGTAGAGGTCGTAGACCGAGCCCTGCCCGGACGGGAACTCGTTCTCGGCCGCCGCGATACCGACCACCCGCAGCGCGATCGTGGGCCCGGCGGGCTTGGGGACCGGGCCGCCGGCCATGGCCTTGAGCACCGCCCCCCACTGCGAGGCGGCCGCCATCGGAAGGCGGATCACGGTACCGGGGCCGATCCCGTAGTCGCGCTCGAGCGTGAACGAGGCCAGCGCCTGGTGCACGGACGCCGGGTCGGGCATGCGGCCGGAGACCAGCTTCACCAGCCGGCCCAGCGCCACGGCGGGCACCTCACGGACGGCGAAATCGTCCTGGTTGATGCGACGCCCGCACGAGCATAGGGGCCGGCCGTAAAAGGGCGCCCGGATCGGCGTCACCTGTGACACTTCGGGCAACGCGGCCAGTCTCGGCAGCGGCCGGACACTGTACACGATGGCGTCGTAGCCGTGGCTAGCGGCGAACCGCGAGAACGCAGAATCGGCACGGCGTCCCGCCGTGACAGCCGCCAGTACGAAACCGGTCCCGACCGCGACCACCAGTCCGAGCAGCAGCCAGGACCGCCAGAACTGGCGTGCCCTAGCTTTCAGGACCAGCAGGATCGCATCCATCCGCTCCCCCTTTGGCCCAGTGTCCCGTTGCGGCGAGCCGCAGGGAAGGATGGCAGCCGCAGGCGCCGGGCGGGTGTTAGCACGAACACCGGGCGCGCGGGCACGCGCCACAGATCACACACCTCATCCGGTTAGGTATCACCGCCCTGATGCTTGTCATCCGCTCATGCACATGCCAATTCAGCTCATCCGAACAGCCAGATCTGCGCGCGATAGCCAGCCGCGGTGAGCGGTAGCGAGCTGTATCAGATCGGCGGGACTGCGGCGGCTGTGAGCGATCCATGCGGGTCGCCGGCGACTAGGGCCTATGCATGCGCCTGAGGTTGCCATCCAGCCGGCGGGTCCTCGCCGGTTCGTCCGTCCACCGCTTCCCTGAGCAGGTCGGCATGCCCGGTGTGCCGACCGTACTCTTCGATCAGGTCGCACACGAGCCGGCGGAGGCTGGCATGGACGCCATCGGGCCCGGAGACGTAGACAAGCTGGCCGAGCCCGCCGTCAGCCAGGGCCGCGCTGAGCCTGTCCCGGGAGCGCTCGACGGCGTCGTCCCACAACGCATAGAGCTGCTCCGGCGTGTCGTGCGCGGCGGTGGTGAACTCCCACTCATCGTCGCTGCCGTCCCAGCCCAGGGCATCCCAGGGCGCGCCCAGCGGCTCCCCGGTCAATTTGGTAGCAGACATGTAGTCCTCGTTGATGGCGAGGTGCTTGAGCAGGCCGCCGAGGGTCAGCGAGGAGGCACCGACGCGCGCCTGCAGCCCGACGGCGTCCAGGCCGTCGGCCTTCCAGCGGAAGGTGGCACGCAACCGGTCCAGCGCCCCGGTCAGGTGCGCGGCCTCGGTGCCAGCCATGGGCGGTTCCCACGGGCAGTCGGCGTTAGTCATACCGCGACCGTAGACCCCGTTCAGGACGTGCTATGTCCGGAACCTCGTTGCTCCACGAGAATGTGCCACCAGAAATTCACATCGACACCATCGGCCCGCTCCCGGGATGGGAACCGGGCAACCCCGCGGCCATCCACGTGGCCGCGCTGCGACGACGCGATGACCAGCACCCACGAGCAGAACGTCCGGCGCGGCGCATTTCGTATCGACGTTGGCGTCGGTCCGGTTTCCGCGCCCAACGGCGGCTCCGGGGCGCAGCGCGCGACCGGCAACGCTGCTCATCGGGTGTCGGCAGCGGCAGATGGCGCGGCGGGCCGGCTGCCGTGAGGTCCTCTTCGCACTCCACTGGCGACTACTACAGCGATGTCCGACCGTCCGGTTAGCTTGGCCTGGTGGCTGCGGAGCCTGGCTGGTGCGAGGTGTGCGGGTTGCCGGTGCCTGCCGGGGAGAGGCTGTGCCGCTGGCCGTTTGGCGCGCGGGCTGGGGATGACCTGCACGGCGAGGTGGTGCCGTGGGCATCGCACAGCCTGGCATTCATGACCGAACTGGTGGTGGCGCAGCACTGGCGCTGCCCGTGGTGCGGGGATTACCTGCCTGACTCTCCCCGCGGTACCGCGATCGATCACATCATCCCCCGGGTGTACGGCGGGCCGCATCGCCGCTGGAATCTGCAGCTCCTGCACCAGGAGTGCAACTCAGCCAAGGGCAAGAAGCTTACAGCCGAGGCGCTGGAGCTGGCCGATGCGCACGGCGTGACGATCAGCATGGACATCGGGCAATACCGCGCTGGAGTGCGGCGCCGGGCGGCCACGTATGCCGTGCGGGCCACTGTCCAGGCCGGCGGCGAGGCCCGCGACCGGGCTCTGGCCGCGGCGAGGAACCTCACCGAGTTCTTCCCAGAAGCAAAGGTCCGTGCCCTCATCAGGGCAGCGGCGAAAGGCAACCCGGCCCGCTGACAGCCACGGCTGGCCAATCTAGATTGCCCCTGCCTGCTTGACCGGCGTCTGGATCTCTGGCGGTGCGGGCACTCTTGATACCGCCGCGCTGATCCGCCTTACAGATACGATCTGCGCGGCGTTCCGTCTTGGCCGGTCGGCTTGCGGATGACCGGCTCAGGTCAGTTCTTGACGGCCTTTATCCTCGTTACGGTTGGGGCCGGGACCGGCGGCTTGATGAGATTGCCGGGCCAGGCAGCCCGGAGGAAAGGATCAGCTCGATGATTATGAGGACGTGGCGCGGCGCGGTCCGACGTGAGGATGCTGACCGCTACCTCGAGCATCAGGCCGGGACGGGGGTCCGCGAGTACCGCGAGACTCCCGGCAACGTGGGCGTTCTGGTGCTCCGTCGGCCGATGGGCGTCCTTATCGAGGTGACGACAGTCTCGTTTTGGACTTCAATGGAGGCGGTCAAGGCTTTTGCTGGAGAAAATCCTGATCAAGCGAAGTTCTATCCGGGCGACGACGACCTGCTAGCCGAGAAGGACCTGCACGCTGACCACTTCGAGGTTGCGAGTTCTGACCTGGACTTTGCTGGCATGAAAAAAGCCAGCAACTAACCATGTCGCCAATCGGCCCATGTAACAGGGTGCACACTGGCAGCTCGAACGGCCGGTGACGCCCTTCATCGGCTAGCGATCTTGGAACTGGCGCAGACCCAGTGCGCTACCACTAGCCGCGCTGCGGGTCAGGGTAAAGAGTATTGCCTTGCCCCATTGGGCTCCGGAAAGTATTGGGCCGCACCCGCCGCAATGGCCGACCACGGCCAGCTGGCAGCAAATCGTCTGGCTCGGCCCGACACCATTGATGCAGTCAGGTCGGCGATCCTTACGGTCATTAAGACCGATGGATTGCGCCAGGCAACGCACGAGTATGCGGGCGGAGAACGCGCTCTTTTAGGATGACCGGGCGTCAACGATTGCCTGTGAGCACGCCCCGACCGGCCGGTTCTGCGCGGACCGCAGTCGGCTTCGTCGCACCCGACGCCCGCGCCTATCGGCGGGACTGGGCGCGACGCTCACGCGCCGGGGCCTGATCACGGAGCGTAAGCCCGCACCGTAGCCCTGCGGCGCCCGAGCGCCGATTCCAGGCGGCTCGGTTCGGGCCAGCTTCCCGGCCGCGACGCATGCAGATTTTCTGGTTCTGGCCGGGCATGGTCCTTAACGCCGGGCGGCCGCGGCGGGGTGTGGCCAGCCTGCTTGGTTATCCCAGCTCGGCGCCCGTCCCGGTGGGGGATCCTCGTGCCGAGGCGCGCGTCAGCTGGGCTGGGGTGCTGGGACGGTATCGGGCGCCTCGGTTGAAGGGTTCTGTGAACGTAATGCGGGGCTGGGCCAGGCTGAGCTGGGGGTACGCAGGGTCCTGGCTGCCGTGTCCTTTGCTTGGTACGGCGGCGCCAGCGACTCGGTCCTCATGGTGGTGCTCGCCACGGTGTTCGGCTGTCAACCGGCGTGGTCGCTGCTTTGGCCGGGCTGGCTTGGGAGAGCCGCTCCCGTCATACCAAAGCATCACTCGCGGAGGCGACCGGCGGATGACGACCGGGGGGGTGCTGCGGCGGAGGCTTACTGCATGCAAGCCATCCACCACTCAGGCAGGGAGAACGCCATGACTACCACGCCCACCCGCGGCCCGCAGCGGACGCACGCCACCGCTCCCACCGGCGCTCACGCAGGCACAGCCGGCTCGCCCGGAAGTAGCGGCGTGGTAGCTGGCCTGCTGATGGTGACCGGGATCGGATGGAACGCCGGGCTGGAGGCGCAGCCTTTTCACTCCGTGGCGACGGGGGTCACCGCGCTGGTGATCCACATCCTCCCCCTGGCCGCCCTGATGGTCTTCCTCGTGCCAGCACTGGCTAGTTCCAGCCGGCGGCGCGGCGTGTCGATCGCAGCGGTCATCGCGCTCGCTTTCGGCCTCTTCTCAGCGGTGTTCAGCATCACTCATCCGCACGCCACGATGGGAATCCATGACATCAATGATGTCCTGCCGATCGCGATCCTGGACGCCGGTGCGCTGTTGTGGCTGGTGCGCGGACACCGGCCCGGCACCAGCAAGACCGGCCGCACGACGGCATGACGCACGGCAGCGCGCAAGATTTCGGCCACCAGGACAGGACATGCCAGGCTGGCAGGATGCACCACCTCCCAGGCGGCACAGCGACCGCAGCTGAAGCGGCAGAACGATCGCCTCGTGGTGTGCTGGCTCTCGCGCGTGAGCATCCGGTTGCTACCGACCGGGTGCTTACTGCCGTCCTGGCGGCCGTGTCCCTTGCGGGTCTATGGCTGGTGAGCTGGTCGAAGACCGCGCCCTACCGGGCGCCGGATGCCGGCGGGGTCCTGCTGACGCTGGCTATCGTGGTGCCACTGCTGTGGCGGCGTCAGCGCCCGGGCCTGGTCCTGGTCATCAGCGGAATGGCGCTGCTCGGCTACGACGCCGCCGGTTACCCGTCGGGTCTGGCGTGGCTTGCCTGTTACTGGGCCGTCTACTCCTATGCCGTTCACCGGCACCGGCGCGACGCTTACTGGCCGCTGGGTGTCTGGGTCGCGGTCATCGTCGCCCACCTGGCCCTGCCCGCCAGAGGCAGCAACACTGTGCAGACGGCGCTGATTTTCCTCGGGGTCACCGCTGTCGTCTGGATCCGCGGCGACGCAGTGCGGTCGGGGCTGGTGGAGGCCGAGCGCCAGCGAGAGCTGCGGGCACGGCAGGCCGTCGCCGACGAGCGCACCCGCATCGCCCGCGAGCTGCACGACGTCGTGTCCCAGGCCCTCGGAGTGATCGTCATGCAGGCCGGCGGCGCCGGCAGCCTGCCGGTCCTCCAAGAACCGGACGCCAGGGCGGTGCTGGCCACCATCGAACAGACCGGCCGCCAGGCGTTCGCGGAGATGCGCCGACTGGTCGGCGTGCTGCGCGACGACGACGAAGCTGCCGCGCTCGCGCCGCAGCCGACCCTCGGCGAGATCCCCGCCCTGCTCGCCAGGCTCGCCAGTGCCGGGCTGGACGTCGGCCTGGAGATGCAAGGCACCAGGCGCGAGGTCCCGGCCGGGGTCGAGCTGTCGGCCTACCGCATCGTCCAGGAAGCACTGACCAACACGCTGAAGCACTCCGGCGCGGCGCATGCCACGGTCCGCCTGTCCTGGTCACAAGACCACCTGGATGTAGAAGTTAGCGACGACGGCCCGGCCGCAGGCACGGCCGTTCCGCCGCCAGTACGCGCGGACAGCGGCGGGAAGGGACTGCTCGGCATGCGCGAACGAGTGACGCTCTTCGGCGGTGAACTGGAAGCAGGGCCCAGCCCGCACGGCGGCTACCGGGTGGCCGCGCGCCTTCCCCTGAGGGGCATGACTTGACCACGTCGCGGGTACTGCTCGCCGACGACCAGGCGCTGCTGCGCCACGGCCTGCAGATGATCGTCGATGCCCAGCCTGACCTGCAGGTGGTCGGTCAGGCCGCCGACGGCGCCGAGGCGGTCGAGCTGGCCGCGCGGCTCAGCCCCGACGTCGTCCTCATGGATATCCGCATGCCGCGGATGGACGGCGTCGAGGCCACCCGTCGCATCTGCGGGCCAGCCAGTGCAGCAGGCGGCCCCAAGGTGATCGTGCTGACCACCTTCGACCTGGACGAATACGTCGCCGGGGCGCTGTCTGCGGGTGCCAGCGGGTTCCTGCTCAAAGACGCGCCGCCGGCCGACATCATCGCCGGCATCCGCGTGGTCACCGCCGGTGATGCGCTGCTGGCCCCCTCGGTGACCAGGAGGCTGCTGGACCGCTTCGCCACCCGGCCGGAGATCACCAACCTGGCGCCGCCCGCCGGACTCGACCTGCTCACCGACCGGGAACGCCAAGTCATGGCGCTGGTCGTACGGGGCCTGTCCAACGCCGAAATACGCAGCGAGCTGTACCTCAGCGAGCCCACCGTCAAAACGCACGTCGGGCGGATCCTCATGAAGCTCGGGGTCAGGGACCGGGTTCAGCTCGTCGTGCTGGCCTACGAGCGCGGCCTGGTGCAACCAGGCCGCGGCTGACCGGCTGCCAGCGCCAGACCGGCCGGCACCGAACCTCATACCTTCGGACCATCCCGGGACGACACCGGCGGACGACGACCGGGGCAGGTGATATGGCGCAGGCTTTCCTTATAGGAAGCCAGTACTGCCCCCGCAGGGAGAACGCCATGAACCCGCTCGCCATCCACCCGGGTGCCGCCCATCTGCTGCTGCAGGACATGCTGATTGGCTGGGCCGCCATCGAGGTCATGCTCCGGCTGCGCAATGTGGGCGGGCGGACCACCTTCGACTGGACTTTCTGGCTGGTCATCGCCGCGGTCGCGGTTGGAGTCAACCTCGGATTCCGAGGCGCGCACGTGCACTCGGCGGTCCTCGGCGGCGGCTGGGCGGCAGTGGCGGCCGGGCTGGCCGTGCTGGCCGCGGGCGTGGCGCTGCGCACCTGGGCGATCCTGACCCTCGGCCGCTTGTTCAAGTTCGTCGTTGTCATCCAGGATCGCCACCGGGTAGTCACTTCGGGCCCGTACCGGCTGCTCCGCCACCCCAGCTACACCGGCGCCCTGGTGGCCTTCCTCGGCGGCGGCATCGCCCTCGACAACTGGCTGAGTGCCCTCATCCTCGTGTTCATCCCGCTGCTCGCGGTCCTCGTCCGCATCCACGTCGAAGAGGCGAAGCTCACCGCCGCCCTCGGCCCGGAGTACACGCGGTACGCCAGCCATACCCACCGCCTGGTTCCCCGGCCTCTGGTAGGGCCACGCAGCATCCGCCCGGCCGCCTGATATCCCGCTGCGACGCTCAGATCGACCAGTTCGGCGCCCGATCAGCGGTCAGGCCGCCCATGCCCGGAGGTCGTGCATAACGGCGGCTATTCGCGCGCTGAGCCCAGTCCAGGGCCGGTTACGCAACGTAAGCGAGACAATCGAGCGATGCCACGCGTGCCGGATACGCGCATGTCGTCATTGTTGACCCTGCCATCCCGTTGCTCCGTCTTGTCACGAAGCATGAGTACGGGATGGCCGCCGCCGGTATCGAGGCGACACACCGGGCACGCCAGATCCGGGGGGACTTGGGCAAGCTCAAGGAGATGCGGTGGCCGTGCCGCCTGGGTAGGCCCTGATGCCCCGGTGCCGGGGTTCGATGAGGCTCGGCGGTGGTTACCGTGGTGGCCATGATGCCGGAACCTCGAAGTGGGGAACGTGCCCTGCGGAGCAAGTTCATGTTGATCTTTCGTGGGGGCGCTGTCGCGCGGCACGATCTGTCGCCCTCGGAGCTTCAGGCTCACGTCGAGAAGTGGTATCGCTGGTCCGATGAGCTGGCCCGGCAGGGTCGGGGCAACGTCGGAACCGCGCTCGACAACCCGGGGGCCGCGGTCCGGGGCCACGAGCGCCTGGTCACCGACGGTCCCTACGCCGAGTCGAAGGATCTGGTGACCGGCAGCTTGATCATCGAGGCCGCCTCCCTGGAAGACGCCGTCGACGTGGCGCGCACGTGCCCGACATACGAGTTCGGCGGTTCCGTCGAGGTGCGGCCGGTCCAGGACCATCGGATCTGACGCTGGTGGACGAACGGCCCGCTGCGGTGTCATCTACGGCGCTGATCGAGGACCTGTTCCGGAAGGAGTACGCGCACCTGGTCAGCGCGCTGACCAGGGTCCTGGGCCCGTCCAACGTCCCGCTCGCCGAGGACGTCGTCCACGACGCGCTGGTCAGTGCCATGCACGCCTGGCGCTTCGGGTTGCCGCGGGACCCGAAGGCGTGGATCATCCGAGCCGCCCACAACCGGGCGATCGACATCATCCGCCGGGAACAGCGCCATAGGTCGTTCCTGCCCGAGCTGGCGACGACGACGGCGCTGACCGGGACGATCGAGGCGGCACTGGCCCCGGCCGCCGAGAGCGCCAGCCAGCTGGCGATGATGTTCGCGGTTTGCGACCCCGGCTTGACCCCCGAGACGCACGTGACACTGATCCTGCGGTGGCTGTGCGGTCTGTCGCCCAAGGAGATCGGTCAAGCGTTCCTGGTCGATACTCAGACCATCGACCGGCGCCTGCACCGGGGGCGCGGCCGTCTGCGTCAGTTGGGCCGGCTGCCTGACGTGGAGGACCTGCCTGACATCGGCGCCCGGCGGGATTCCGTGCTGCGGTCGCTGTATCTGCTGTTCAACGAGGGCTACCACGGCAGCAGCCCGCAGGACCCGGTGCGTCCCTTCCTGTGCGAGGACGCGCTGCGTCTCACCGAGCTGCTGCTGGACGCCAAGGCGACGGCGCATCCGGACGTGCACGCGCTGGCCGCCTTGTTCTGCTTCGACGCCGCCCGCCTGCCGGCACGCCTCGACGAGCACGGTGTGTTCGTCCCCCTCGAGGATCAGGACCGGAGCCGCTGGGATCGGGCGCGCATCGAACGCGGTCTGATGCACCTCGCCCGCTCGGCCACCGGGGATCACATGTCCCGCTGGCATCTGGAGGCCGGCATCGCCTGTGAGCACGCGATAGCGCCGTCGATCCAGGAGACCGACTGGGACCGGATTATCAGCTTCTACCAGGTTCTCGCCCAGCAGTCCTGGAGCCCGATCGTGGCGCTGAACCGCGCGCTGGCCGTGGCCGAACGGGATGGCATCGACGCGGGCCGCCGCGAGCTGGTCGCCTTGGCCGGGGAGCGGAAGCTGTCCCGGTATCCCTTCTACTGGGCGGCCCGGGCTGACCTGGAACGCCGGGCCCGCTGTCACACCGCGGCCCGGGAGTACTACGAGCAGGCCATTGCGCTGGCCCGGAGCCCGGCCGAGCGCGTGTCCTTCGAGCGGCGGATCGAGAGCCTGGGAATCTCCTAGCGCGTTTCCGGGTTTCGGCGCCCGCCATTCGTCGTCCTGGTGAAGATCACCGATGAGGTCCGGAAAGACCGGTGCCAGAGACGTCAACGGACCTCGTGAAGGCCCTCTGCCAACGGTGGGGCGGTGAGTTCGCTAAGCGGCCCGACATGCCCTCGATGAGAGGCGGCCGTGGTCGAGGAGTGGCCCCAGCTCACCGAACTCGCGCCGAGCGGTGCTTGCGATCGGGTCCGCGTCGAGTCCGGCGGCGCTTGGACCTCCTCGAAATCTGGTAGAGCCGCGTCCGGTTTCGGCCGGTCCTGTTCGTCTTCCTGATGTAGCTCACATACGACACAGAGGAGCACCGCGATGCGCAAGATCATCAATTCCGCCTTCATCTCGCTCGACGGCGTCACAGCAGATCCAAGCTCCTGGGCGATCTTCGACCCGGACGCAGCGGAGGAAGCCGTTCAGGCGCTACACGTCCTCGGCGGCATGCTCATAGGACGAGGCACCTACGAGTACTTCGCCGATGTCATGCCCAAACAGACCGGGCCATACGCAGACGCGATCAACGCGATTCGCAAGTACGTGTTCTCCTCAACGCTGGAGAACGCTGACTGGAACAACTCCACGCTCATTCGCGACGACGTCGTCACCGCCGTGACCGAACTCAAGCAAGAAGATGGTGGTGATCTCATGATGTACGGATACGGCCGGCTCAGCCAAACCCTGCTCGCCCACCACCTGGTCGATGAAATCCGGTTCTCGGTCCACCCGGTGCTAGTCGGCGGAGGAGCGGCTGGCGGTGGCAACGGCAAGACGCTCCCGCTGAAGCTTCTCGGCGCAACCCCAGCGCCGAACGGCGTCGTCGCGCTCACCTACCAGCCTGCTTCCCGCTGAGCGGTAAGGCCCGGCGCGGCCACAAGCCCGCCGGATTAGTGGGTATAGATCGCAGGGTAGGCTCGCGGGAGCCTGACCCGGTTTCCCGGACTGTCGGATACCTACCGGGTGCCGCTGGATGACCTCGTCGGCGCGCCCGAGGTGGGCGACCCGCGGCTGTGGCTCAAACCGGGCCGCGTCAAAGACCGGACCGTCATCCCGCTGACCCGCCAGCCCAATGCCATGCAGGCCTGGAAGATCGTCATTCCGGCCAGCAAAGTCAACTCAGAACCACGGGCGCACGACGGCTACGAATGGATCTACGTTCTGTCCGGCCGCATGCGTCTCATTCTCGGAGACCAGGACTGGGTGCTGGCGCCGGGCGAGGTCGCCGATTTCGACACCCGGGTGCCACATTGGTTCGGCAGTACAGGGAACGAGCCAGCGGAGATCCTCAGCATCTTCCAGCGACCCGGCGAACGAATGACCATCCGAACAAAATCCCAGCCGGCGAAGCGGCAACGTGCCCCCCAGCCTCCGGCGACCTCAACATGACAGACCCGCACTAAGCGACCCACGACGACGGTTCCGCGGGCCGTCCCCCGTACTCAGGGCGGCACCTCAATATGTGTTCTCTGCCCCAATTGTCGTGAGTAATCTGCCCGGCGTGACTGTGGGCGCGGTGATAATCTTGTTTGTAATCCAGGCGTGCGATCTTGAGGCTCTCCCCGTCCTGGCCCCTCACCTGGCAGGCCTGGTCATCGAGTGCGAGATTCCCGCCGGCAGGCCGTTGCACATGTGAGCCCGGACGTGGCCCTGTGACGCTGCCTGCCCCGGGTGCGGCATGGTGTCGCGGCGGGTGCACAGCCGCTACCAGCGGCATTTAGCTGATACCGCGAGCGGCGGCTGGCGCCGGGCGGCGCAGGCGACAGCCACTGAGCCAACGTCGCACCGCTGTGTTCTCCCACCAGCTCATGTCTCGACCCCGGATCATGGGGTGAGATGCGCGAAGCCGACCGCCCCGAATGACGATCTGTACTAATCAAGACCAGAGAACCAAAGACCCCGCCGTAGCAAATAGTCGGCGTTCCGGGCGGGTGGATACTGACGACAATGTCGAGCGCCTGATCACCGCTGCGGCTCGCTGAGGCATACAGGCCAACAAATAAATATGCGACACTGCGACATCCGCTACTCGGCATGAGCGGTCGTTCTAGTCTCGTCGCAGTGCACTGAGATCGGCAGCTCTGCGCTGACGGCGGGCCACTCTGCCGTGCGCCAGATATCGCGCCTAATGCGGGTGGCGCGCGATGCAAGTGCCTGGTCTGATCACGGCGCAAGCCCTAAGCCATGACCTTCCGGCCCCCGAGCGCCGCCGTGAGCCGGGCGCGGGGGCCTGTCTCGCCAACGGCTCTGTCGCACTCAGGACAGTCCCGGCGTGGGCGTAACGCCGCGGTATGTCGTCAGGGCTCCGGATTCGCGCCGCCGAGGGGAGACGGTGTGCGGGCGATGATGGGAGACTGGCTGTCAGAGGAGCGCGCGCTGGCCTTGGCGCCGACGTCGGAGGAGAGGGGGCGTGCAGCGATGGCAGGCGGCCCGGTTGTTTTCGTGCATGGCTTGTGGCTGCCCGCGAGTTCGTGGGGCTCCTGGGCGGACCTGTTCGGCGAGTCCGGCTATGAGCCGGTGACGCCGGGCTGGCCCGGGGAGCCGGACACGGTCGGAGAAGCGCGCGAGAATCCCGGGCTGGTCGCCGGGAAAGGCATCGACGATGTCGTCGAGCACTACGCCCAGGTGATTGCCGGCCTTGCGGCCCGGCCGGTGGTGATTGGCCACTCTTTCGGCGGGCTGGTCGTGCAGCGGCTGCTGGGCCAGGGTCTCGCCGCTGCCGCGGTGGCGATCGACCCGGCGCCGATCAAGGGCGTGCTCTTCCTGCCGCCCGCCGCGCTGCGGGTGGCCTCGGTCGCGCTGCGCCGCCCGGCGAATCGGAATCAGGCGGTATCGCTTACCGCCGAGCAGTTCCGCTATGGTTTCGGCAACACGCTGCCCGAGCAGGAATCCCGCGAGCTGTATGAGCGCTGGGCCATCCCCTCGCCGGGTCGGCCGTTGTTCGAGGCCGCGACGGCGAACTTCGTCCCGCGCTCGCCCGCCAAGGTCGATACTGGCAATAAGGCCCGCGGGCCGCTGCTGATCACTGCTGGCGGCCGCGACCACGCCGTCCCGGCGGTCGTGAGCCACGCGACGCGCCGGCTCTACCACAAATCGCCCGCGATCACCGACCTGCGTGAGTTCCCGGACCGGGGTCACTCGCTGGTCATCGATCACGGCTGGCGCGAGATTGCCCAGACGGCGCTGGACTGGCTCAAACAGCGCGCGCTGTAGCGATTCGCCCATGCCGGGCCGCGGTGACCTGCGAGGCGGAGCCGTCGCTGGACCTGGCTGGTGAGGACCCGGGGCCTCTGGCTATTCGCGGACGTCGGCGGCTAGATAATGGCCGGTTTGTGGCGGCGGGTCGGACAGGGCCGCGGCGGCGTCGTGGTATTGCAGGTCGGTGCCGGTTTGCCGCTCCCGGTGCTGCCTCAGGTGCTCTTCCCAGCTCGGCACGCCGAACAGTTCGATGAATAGGCGCGGGTTCTGGCCGTCCTGGTACAGGCCCCAGCCGGTGGCCCCGGTCCGCAGCCGTGACAGGCGCAGGCGCGCCATGGCCGGCAAGAACTGCTGTTCCTTTCCGGCGGCGATGGTGTAGGTGATCCGCACCAGGACCAGCCCGCTGCCGCGATCAGCGCTGAGGGGCAGTTGCGGCTCGGGCCAGCGCACCAGGCTGCGGTCCATGTCCGCGATCTGGTGGAACGGCCAGAACCGGAGTGCTGCGGTGCCGGCGGCCATGACGGCGGCGGAGATCAGGAAGGCGGGAACCAGCCCGGCAACCCCGGCTGCGACTCCCCAGATCGCGGCTCCGGCTGCCTGGGCGCCGAACAGGACCATCTGGTAGACCGACAGGCCGCGGGCTCGTACCCACCGGGGCAGGAAGAGCTGCAACGCGGCGTTGACGTTGGACAGGAACGCTATCCAGGCCACACCGGCCGGCAGCAGCACCAGGACGGTGAGCGCAAGGTTGCGTGACAGCGCTGCCGCGACCAGTGCCGCCGCGTAAGTCAGGCTCGCGACGGCCACCAGGGCATTGGCAGACAGCCTGGCCCGGACCTGCGGAAGGATGAACGCGCCGCCCACGGCGCCGGCCCCGAGGGCACCGAGCAGCACACCGTACCCGCCCGCGCCCAGGCCGAGCCGGCGGGTGGCGATCAGCGGCAGCAGCGCCCACAGGCAGCTGCCCGGCACCAGGAACAGGGCCGCGCGCAGCAGGATGCGCCGGACGACCGGTGCGTGGCGCACGTACCGGCCGCCGGCCCGCAGCCCGGGAAGAAACCGCTCGGGAGACTGCGGAGTCCCGCCGAGCTGGGGATGGGCCGCCACCACGATCGCGTAGAGCAGGAACGTCGCCGTGTTCAGGCCGAACACGGCGGCCACCCCGATCCGGGCGACCAGCAGCCCGGCGATCGCCGGGCCGATCGCGCGGGCCAGGTTGATGCTGATCGAGCTGAGGGCCGCGGCGGCCGGCACCTGCTCGCGCGGGACCATGTCGGGCACCAGCGACTGGTAGGCCGGCGCGACCAGGATGGCGCCGGTGCCCAGCACGAAGGTGAACATGAGCAGCAGCGCCGGCGGCATCCGGTGCGCCGCGGTCAGCGCCGTGAGCGCTGCGCCGGCGGTAGTCATGCCGGCGAGCACCGCGACCAGCAGCCTGGCCCGGTTGAAGATGTCCGCCAGCACCCCGCCCACCAGCGCGAACAAGACAGCGGGCAGCGTGTCAGCGGTCTGCACGAGTGAGACGAGCACGGCCGCGTGAGCATCGTGGACCACTAGCCACTGGGCGCCGACTGTCTGCATCCAGGTGCCCACGTTGCTGACCAGCGCCGCGATCCACAGCATCCGGAACAGCCCGATATGCAGCGGCGCCCAAGACGACGCCGCCGACCCTGAGCCAGGCATGCCGCGCTTCAGCTCCCTGTGGGCAAAGGGCCCTCGCCCATCTGGTGTCAGCCGCTGGGGCCGGTCTGATTCATGAGCCGGGGCAGGCCGCAAGACCTGACCCGTTATCCCACTGGGCTACGGTACAGAAATCCACCTCGAACCGGCTTCCCGGCGGCGGCGGAATGTCCTTGCCGTCGGAGGTGTATCCAGCTCAGCTGCGGTGCTGCCGCACGAGACGGTCGTAACGGCGCGGAGGGAGACTCAGATGGCTGCTAGCGATAGCCGTGGCGAGAATGTGCGGGTGGCGGTGCTGGGCACCGGCATCATGGGCTCGGCGATGGCCCGCAATCTGGTCTCGGCAGGGCTGCGCACCACGGTCTGGGATCGGTATCCGACCGCGACCGCGCCACTGTCCGATGCCGGAGCGCTGGTGGCGGCGTCGCCGGCGGAGGCGGTCCAGGACGCGCACGTCGTGATCACGATGCTGCCGACCGCCGAGGTGGTCGGTTCGGTGATCTTCGCTGGCGGCGTGGCGGAGGCGCTGGCTGAGGGCGCGGTGTGGGCGCAAATGGGCACGATCGGCCTCACCGCAACGACCGAGATCGGGAGCCGGCTCGGTCGGCTGCGGCCCGATGTCAGGTTCGTGGACGCGCCGGTATCGGGCAGTAAGGGCCCCGCCGAGGCCGGCCAGCTGCTCCTTCTGGCGTCCGGGCCGACCGCGGCGGCCGCGGCCGTAGGCCCGGTGTTCTCGGCGATCGGCCGCAAGACCGTGTGGCTGGGTGAAGCCGGCCAGGGCAGCCGGATGAAGCTGGTCGTCAACGCCTACATGTCGATCTTGATCGAGGGTGTGGCTGAGGCCCTGGAACTGGCTGCCCGGCTGGGCATCGATGACTCTAAGCTGGCGGAGGCCATCGAGGGCGGCCCGCTGGACGCGCCGATCGCGGACGCCAAGCTGCACAAAATGGAAAGCGGCGATTTTGCGCCCGAGTTCCCGCTGGAGTGGGCGCTCAAGGACGTCGACCTGGCCCTCGGGGCCGCGGGAGATGACGAGCTGCCGCTGCTGGCCGCGCTGTCCCGCCAGTGGCGCACGGCCGTCGACGCCGGCCACGGCCGCGAAGATGTCAGCGCCGCCCGCCTGGCGCTCGGCGGCCGCTAGCAGCCTCGATCCGCCGGCCTACGCCGCGCTGATCAGCTTCACCGGCGCGATCATCTTCAGCCTCAGCAGCGCCGCTGGGGCAGCCGCCTCCGGCCTGCCGCCTGACCTGCTGGACAAGCTGACCGTGGAGCGAGGAAGGCCTCTCAGCCGCGCCGATCGGCGGCTCGCGAGCGGCTGGTGACGCTACTGCCGGTGATCCGCCTGGCCGTGGGCCGACCACGAGAGCAGCAGTTGAGAATGTGGTGGCCATCAGGCACCTCCGGAGACTCAGGCTGAGACCCCAGAAGCTGGGCCAGCCGAGGCCCCGGCAACACGATGAGAACCCACGGTAAATCGGCTACGACCGTCACGCCAGCCAGTCACGCCGACCAAGCAGGCGAGCGTAACGGCGGCTCCGCGCGCATAGGCCCGGGTTCATATCCGATGACTTGGCGTGACGGACGGCGGCCACGTTCAGCGCGTGAGACGCCGGGCGAGAGCTATCTGCGCGCCAGCGGACAGGCCGGAGACCAGCCCGGTCACAGTGCGTGCGGCGGCGCTTGCTGACTTGCTCCTGGCGATGGTGAGTGCGTCGCAGCAGTCGACGAGGGCGGTGGCGAGCAGCCAGCCGCGCAGCGGTCCCGGCCCGCGCCGGGACGCGAGCGCCGTGCCAAGGCCCAGCGCGAGGTCGCGGGCGGCCGCAGCGCGCAGCGCCAGCGCGGTGGCCTCATCGGCTTGCCTGCCAGGCAAGAACAGCCGCCATGCGAGCCGGCCGGGGGCGAGCACGCCGATTGCTCCGATCCCGAGCCGGACGGCCGCCATGGCACGCGCAACCCGCGAGCTTTCGGGCCGGGCGATGCAGGCCAGCGTGCTGGTCGTTCGCTGTTGCGTCATCGCAGTCTCCTCGCTCGCCGCTGGCACATGCTCGGCTGAGCTTAAGCGGCCCGCGGCGGCTGGCGACAGTAGTGCCGGCCGGCGACGCCGAACCGCTGGAGGCGGCCACCGTCCGTCAGAACCCCCGGATAGGTATGATGCTCAGCGGCCAGGCGCTGGCGATGACGTTGGGCCAGTGGATCGTCCTCACTGGTGGCGGCCCGCGGCAATCGGCCCCGGTGAAGCAGCCTGTTAGGAGGTCATCGTGCCGCAGGTCCGGGTGCACAACTTCTCGGTGTCGCTGGATGGGTTCGGCACCGGCGCAGGGCAAAGCCTGGATGCCCCGTTTGGGCATGCGGGAACCCGGCTGCACGAATGGTTCTTCCCGACTCGCACCTTCCAGGCCATGCAGGGCCAGCCCGGCGGCAGCACCGGCATCGACGACGCTTTCGCCAGCGCCTGGGCTCCGGGCATCGGCGCCGAGATCATGGGGCGGGGCAAGTTCGGCCCGCACCACGGACCCTGGCCGGACCGGGAGTGGAACGGATGGTGGGGAGACACCCCGCCGTTCCACACCCCGGTCTTTGTTCTCACCCACCATCCCCGGCCCTCCGTACAGATGAACGGCGGTACCACGTTTGACTTCCTCGACGCCAGCCCCGCCCAGGCGCTTGCGCAGGCGCGCCAGGCCGCCGCGGGCGGGGATGTCCGCATCGGCGGCGGCCCGTCCACCATCCGCGAATTCCTGGCCGCCGGCCTGATCGACTACCTGCACATCGTCGTGGTGCCCATCGTGCTGGGTCGCGGAGAGCGGCTCTGGGACGGGCTGGAGGCGCTCGAAGACCGGTTCCGGATTGAGGCCATGAACAGCCCCAGCGGCGTCACCCACGTCACCCTCAGCCGGCGGTAACGGGCTCCTGGCGGGCTCACCGTTCTGGAGACTGCTGCAGACGCACTCAATGCAGAAGCGATATCCAGCGGGCAGCACTTTGATGACGCTGGGCATTCGGACATGATGGCCATCGGCTCGCTGAAAGAAAGCACATGGATGCTCTGAAGCTTGCTGAGGCTTACCTCGGAGCGCTCGGTCGCGCTGACCTGACCGCGATGCTCAGCCTCTTCAGGACCGATGCGGTGGTCCATTCGCCGCTGTATGGCCTAGTCCCGGCGGCCAGGTTCTTCCCCGGCTTGTTCAGCGACACGGCGGAATCGCGGCTGACCCTGCGCGGAGTCATGCAGGGCGCGGCGGCCGACGGCACACCGCTGGTCAGCATCTGGTTCCACTTCGACTGGCGGCTGCCGGGCGGGCAACGTGCCCCCTTCGATGTGGTCGATGTGCTGGAACTGGACTCCGGCAACCGCATTGCGGCCTTGCGCATCGTCTACGACACTGCGGAAATCCGGCCCATCTTCGAACAGGAAACCGGCCGGCGCTCCTGGCGTCCGGGAACCTCAGCCAGTCACTGAGGCTGGCCGGCTCGCGGCAGGAGAGCGCGTTCGAAGCGTGACCGGCCTTTCAGCCCAAACGAGGGGCTGATGGCACTACCTTCTTTCATTATCGGGAGCCCTCGGGGAACGCTTGCGGGGCTTGTCCTTTGAGGACTGAAATGAGACGGCGTCCCTGGGGGTGACCGGCGGAGGCCGGAAGCCATCGAGGGTGTTGTCCTTCAAGGACTGGTCCATCAGCACGGCGCAGCGCCTCCACCGTCCGTGATCGCGAACCTGATGGGAGGCAGGTGTGCTTGGTGTGGGGGTGGACTGGGCCGAGTCGTTTCACGACGTGGCGCTCGGCAGTCCGGGTGAAGGGGTGATCGAGCAGTTCCGGGTCGGCCACGGCCCGGCAGGCGTGCAGCGGCTGATCACCCGGTGCCTGGAGCTGGAGCCCGACCCGGCCGAGGTGCGGGTGGTGCTGGAGACTCGGCACGGCCTGCTGGTCGAGGCGCTGGTGGATGCGGGGTTCACGGTGCTGCCGGTGAACCCGGACCTGGTGGCGCGGCGCCGCGGCCCGGCGAGGAAGAAAGATGACGCCGCCGATGCCCGGATCTGCTGCCTGATGGCCCTGGATGCCTACCTGGAGCTGCGCAAGCTGATCCCGCATGGCGAGATCGGCACCGAGCTGCGCGCCATCGCCCGTGATGACGAACGGGCGGCCCGTGACGAGCGGCGGATCGGCAACCGGCTGCGCGCCGACCTGTTGTCTGCTTTCCCCGCCGCCGTCGACATTGCCGGCGGCGACCTGGGCGCGGCGGTATTCCTCAAGCTGCTGCAGCGCTGGCCCTCTGCTGACGCGCTGGCTGCCGCCAGCCGCGAGGAACTGGCGGCCTTCGCCCGCTCGGCCCGCCACGGCTGGCCGGAGCGGTTCGCTGACCGCGTCACCACCGCCCTGGCCGAGTCCCGGCTGGCGGTACGGCCCGAGCTCGCCCGCGCCAAGGCCGGCACCATCGCGCTGGCCGCCGCCCAGCTTCTGCTGCTGCGCGACCAGCGCAAGGCGTGGGAAAAGCGGATGGGTGAGCTGCTGCTCGGCGCCCCCCGCTACGGCCGGGACAAGACCCCGAAGGACCCTGACCCGGGGAAGGCGTTCCCGGGCGGCGAGACCTACCTGAGCATGCCTGGCCTGGGTGACCGTCTCGCCGCCCGGGTCGCCGGTGAGATCGGCGAGCACTTCGGGCAGTTCGTCACGCCGAATTCCCTGCAATGCTACGGCGGGCAAGCACCCGTCACCCGCAGGTCCGGCCGCAGCGAGTTCGTGGTCGCCCGCCGTCTGGCCTATAACCGGCATCTCGGCACAGCCGTCACCCAGTGGGCTTTCTGCAGCCTCCAGCAATCCGCCTGGGCCAGAGAGTTCTACGACCAGAAGACCGCCGCCGGCAACAACCACCACTGCGCCCTGCGCAAGCTCGGCAACCGCTGGCTGGAGGTCCTGTGGCACTGCCTGGACAAAGGCGTCCTTTACGACGAAACCATCCACACGGCCAACCGGCAAAAGGCAAGCGCCCTCAAACCTGCCGCCTGAGGTTGACAGAGGGTGTCTCATGGAACGGGCACGATCGAGGGTCCGCGCGGGAACTGCCTCGCGGCGTCCTGTATTAGTTCTGGTTACCTTGCTGGTCCTGGTCCCGGGCGAGATGCTGCTCTGCGGCGTCGACAGCACGGTCGATCTGCTCGTCATGCTGATGATCGGTGTCGCGCTCGGCGACTCCCGCTACCTCATTGACCGGCTTGTCGGCCTGCTCAGGGTGCTCCTGGGCGTAGGCCTCCGCCTTCTTCTCCAGCTCGCCGAACTCGCTCACGCGCCATCCTCCCGCCTCGCACCGGCCGGCCCTGTCGCCTGGCCGCGTCCCCCGCGCACCTACCCCTGGGGCGGCAAGCGATGCCCCGGCGGCACGGGAAGCGCGAGCCGGGCCAGCAGCGCCTTCGTAGGCGGCAGCCGCCAGATCACAGCGCGGCGGACGGTGATCAGGCATCCCGGGCAAGCGGATTGGCCCCGGGCAGCTCGGCTGGCCGCGCGTGCCTGGCGGGGCCGGCGGCGCCGGCGACCCGGCGTGATGAGGCCCGCTCCCGCTGGCATAGCGTCGGTGACATGAGCCGGCCGCGTATGTCCCGTGTCTTACCGGCAGCGGCGGCCGGGGCAGCCGTCCTGGCCGGGGGGTGCGCCGCGGTCCAGGCCGCGGCCGACGCCCGCGACCGGCGCCGCTTTCCGCCGCCTGGCCGCCTGGTCGACATCGGCGGGCGGCGGCTGCACCTGATCGAGGCGGGCTCCGGCGGCCTGCCGCTGGTGATCATCCCGGCGATGGCGGACCCGGCGCTGACCTGGGCGGGCATCCTGCCCGCGCTCGCGGGCAGCCGCCAGGTCATCGCCTACGACCGGGCCGGCATCGGCTGGAGCGACCCGCCTGCCCGGCGCCCCCAGGGGTTCGACGAGATCGCCGATGACCTGCGGGCGCTGGTGTCCGCGGCCGGGATCAGCAAGCCGTTCCTGCTGGCCGGCCATTCACTCGGCGGCCCGATGGCGCGCCGGTTCGCCGTCCGCCATCCCCGGTGCGTGGCCGGGCTGCTGCTCATCGACTCAAGTCATGAGGCGCAGGGCGCGCGGCTGGGCGCGGTGGAGCCGGACGCCAGCAGCCGCAGCATGGTCCGGCTGGCGGCGAAGCGGCGGCTGATGCCGCTCGGCGCCTACCGGCTGGGTGCAGGCCTCGGGCTGGCCAGCCAGCTGGACCGGGATGCGGCTCGCGAGACGCCCCCGGACCTCGTGGCGGCGGACCGGGCGGTCTGGCTGTCATCGCGCCAGCGCCGGGCCGCGGTCGCGGAGATGCTGCTGTCGGCGCGGATGCGGGGCACGCCGCCGGACCTGGGCGCGCTGCCGCTGACGGTGCTGACCGCGGGCGAGATGCCCGGCCGCGGTCAGCAGGAGTGGCGGCGGCTGCAGCAGGAGCTGGCGGCCCTGTCTTCGGACAGCAAGCAGGTCATCGCCGAGGGAGCCGGTCATTACATCCACCTCGACGATCCCGGTGTCGTGGTCCGCGTCGTCGCCGAGCTGGCCGGCCGGGCCGAGCGCGCCGGGCGGCTCACTGAGCGCGCCCCGGGCGGCCGGGCATTTCCCGGAATGCCGGAATAAATTTCAGGCCCCGTCTGCCGACATGAAGCACATGCCCAGTAAACGCCCGAGTTCCGGGTCGTTGCGGTGCGCGCGCGGCTGCATAACCATGCTGGCGAGCAGTTTCTGACTGGAGGCAGGCACCTTTCCCGGCCAGGCCAGGCGGGCGGATAAGTGCCTCTGGCTGCGCCTACCGGAAAGGTATGTAAACCTCATGCGCGCTCATTTGATTATGCGCAGGATCTGCGGGCCGGCGGCCGTGACCGCGGTCGCGGCCGCCTGCCTGCAGACCGCGGGAGTATTTCCCGCACAGGCGATGGCCCGGCCGGCCAATCAGGCCCGGACTCGCGATCACCGGGAATCCGCCGATCTGGTGCTGCGCGTCAGGCTCGGCGCCAGGGTGACCATCAGGGGCGGCGGGGGCGGCACCAGCAACTGCACGAAGGATGAGACCGATAAGACGGTGACCGCCAGCCAGGACCCGTTTACCGAGACCATCAGCTTCATCGCCAAGTCCAGCGGCTCCTGCGCATTCGAGCGCAGCTGGTCCGACTTCGATGTGCAGGTCGCCGACAGCAGCGGGGTGGTCATCGCGGCCACCACCGTCCGGCTCGCCGGGCAGAGCGTCATCAACCCCTACCAGGCCTACTGCCCGCCATGGGGCGAGGGCTTCCGGATGACCTGCCGCAAGCCTGACGACAGGCGGCTCGAGCTCACCCAGACCGCCGGCCTCGGGACGAAGTCAGGCGGCGGACTGGAGAAGGCGCAGCTCAACTTCTTCGTGGGCGGCCCCGGCCCGGAAATCAAGGTCGAGGGCGGCGGTGCCGGCTGGGACAACAGCAACTGCACGAACGACGAGACGCGCACCACGGTCACCGCCGGGGACGATCCGACCGTCGTGCCCATCAGCTTCGTCGCCAAGTCCAGCGGAAGCTGTGCCATTGAAAGAAGCTTCAGCTACTTCAACATCAAGTTCTCCGGCACCAGCAGATCCGGTAAGTCCGTGCGGGGCGAGGCCCGGATCCTTTTCGGCCAGGATTACGCCGGAGAGGACTACAAGGTCACGTGCATTTCGACCAGCCCGTCGGTCAGCTGCGACAAAGTCGGCATGCGGACGCTTCAGCTCAGGTACAGCTGACGGCCTGCTCGCGCAACCAGAAAGGTAAAACACTATGCGCATGCATTCATCAGCCCGGCGGCTGCGCTTCCCGGCCGCGGCCGTGCTGGCCGTGACCGCCGCGGGAATGCTGGCGGGCGCGCTCCCGGCGCAAGCCGCCAGCGCGCCGGCCGGGTCCCGGAAGATGCCGAACGACCAGCGGATCAACGCGCAGCTCGTGCTCGACGTGCAGCAGGGCGCGTCGGTCACCATCCGGGGCGGCGGGGGCGGTACCAGCAACTGCACGAAGGACGAGACCGATAAGACGGTTACGGTCAAGACGGTCCCGCAGACCGAGGACTTCGGGATGACCACCAAGAACAGCGGCTCGTGCTTCTACGAGCGCAGCTGGTCCGATTTCTCCGTGACCGTGCGCGACAAGGACCAGGTCATCGCCAGCCAGAAACTGAGCATCGACCAGCCGGGGTATCCGTTCGGCGACTATGAGGCGTTCTGCCAGAACACCTACAGCTTCCGCGCGCGGTGCAACGCGCACGGGCTGCGGGTGGAGCTGACCCAGCTCGTCGGCAAGGGCCGCAAGGCCGCCGGCCAGCACACCCGGGGGCTTGAGCTGCGCGTCGGCGGCCCGGGCCCGGAGATTCACGTGGTCGGCGGGGGCGGCGGCCCGGATCACAGCAACTGCACGAATGACGAGACCAACCACCGGTTCCAGGCGGGCCCTGACCCGGTCTGGACGCAGGTGTCCTTTACCGCCAAATCGGGCGGGGTATGCGCCTTCGAGCCGAGCTACAGCTACTTCATGATCCATATCTCGGGACGGGACGCGGCAGGCCGGCAGGTCAGCGGCATGGGCCGGGTGTTCCTCGGCCAGTCGAGTGCGGGACGCGACTACGACTTCCGGTGCGAGCCAGGGAGCGCCAACGTCAGCTGCCATCGCGAGGACGGATTCGCGGTGATCCGGCTGGTCTCTTCAGCCGGCCTGACCTGCCCGCCGGCCAGCCGCGGGCCCGGCGGGCTCCGCCGGGCCCGCGGTGCCGTCCATCATGACCTGCCAGGGCCGGACGGTGACCGTGAAGAACCCGCAGGCGACGCTGGCGTCGCCGGTCGTGGCCAGCTCCCTGGCCCGGTCCAGCTGGCCGGGGCCGGGGATGCGCAGGATCGTCATCCCCTCCCCGCCGGCGTCGGTGAGCGGGCCCGCCGCGACCAGGTAGCCGGCTTCGAGCATCCGGCGCAGGAACGCGGCGTGCCCGGCGAAGCGCGGGTCCGCGAACACCGGCCCGTCCCGCGGCGCGGCCGGCCCCGGGCGGTGCAGCAGCGCGACCCAGGTCACCTGGCCGGCCGGGTCGCGGTAGCAATCCAGGACCTGCGGCCAGCCGTGCTCGTACTCGGCCCGGGCGGCGGCCGGGTCGGCGAACGCCTCCCAGCCGGCGTGCTCCAGCCGGACCAGCGTCTGACGGCCCGCGGCGGTAAACGTGACGGTGACCTGGCTGGCCGGCTCGGGATCGCCGCCCGGGTGCCAGGTGAACGCCACGCAGCCCGGCGGCTCCCAGCGGGTCACCGTGCCCCAGTCGGCAGACTGCCCGTCCGGCGAGTGCTCGACGATCCGGCCGCCGGAGAATCCGACCTGCGCGCCGGCCCCGTAGACGCTCAGTTCGGCCACCGGCCACCACCGTCCGATGCCCGCGGTGAACACCTCGAACGCGGCCTGCGGTGCCGCGTCGACCAGGATCTCCCGCCGGATCGGCGTCAGCTCACTCATCGCGGTCCTCCCCATCCCCCTCCGGGTCCCGGGCTGGGCGGCCGCCCGGCGGCGCGGCGGCCCGGCGGACCTCCGCGGCGTAGGCGGCCAGCACCGTGTCCCAGGTGCGCACCAGCCATTGCTGGGCCGCGGCCATCCCGCCGGGCGCCAGCGCGTACAGGTTCCGGGTGCCGGCGCTGCGGTGCCGGACCAGCCCGGCCTCGCCCAGCACCCGCAGGTGCTTGCTGACCGCCGGGCGGCCGACCGGCAGCCGCTCGGCCAGCCGGCCCACCGGTGCCGGTCCCTCGCTCAGCAGTTCCAGGATGCGCCGCCGCACCGGCTCGCCCAGCGCGTCGAACACCGCGTCCGCATGTTGGTTACTCATCAGCAACCGTTACTCTAGGGCAACCAAAGGAGGCCCGGCAACTAAAGGCCGGCGCCGCGAGAGCCTCAGTGGATGCCCCAGAACACCCGGCGCCAGAACGACCGGGTTCGCAGCAGCGTCAGCCGCTGGCCGGCAGTCAGCCGCGGCGCCGGCCGGTGAATGCAGCGGTCCCCGCCGCCCGGCGGCAGGCAGTCCCCGCCGCAATCCCCCAGGCAGTGCCGGCAATGGGCAGGCATTTTCAGATCCCGATCCGGTGGCCCGCTGTCCCGATATCAGCAGGCTAACGTGCCGCCGCGCTGGCCGGCCCGGGCAGGACCTGGGTGCCCGCGGTGCCGGCGGCCAGGTCCTGCGCATCCTCCAGCTGCCCGATCGCCGCGATGTTCCCGGTGGCCTCGGCGAACCGGCAGGCCGCCTCCACCTTGGGCCCCATCGAGCCGGCCGCGAAGCCCATCGCCCGCAGCCGCGCCGCGCTGATCCGGCCGATCGGCCGGGCCTGCGGCGTGCCGTAGTCAAGCTGCACGGCGGCCACGTCGGTGAGCAGCAGCAGCGAGCCGGCGCCGAGGTCGCGGGCCAGCAGCGCGGCGGTCAGGTCCTTGTCGACCACCGCCTCGGCGCCCTGCAGCCCGCCGGGTCCGCGGGTGACCGGCACGCCGCCGCCGCCGGCGCAGATGACGATGACGCCGCCTGCGGCCAGCTGCCGGATGACCGGCAGGTCGAGCAGCCCGGCCGGCTCGGGCGAGGGCACGACGCGCCGCCAGGCCGGGCCGTCGGGCCGCATCGTCCAGCCCTGGCTGGCCGCCAGCGCGGCCGCCTGCTCCCGGTCGTACACCGGCCCGACGAACTTGGCGGGTGCGCCGAACGCCGGGTCGTCGGCCCGGACCAGGGTGCGGCTGACCAGGCAGGCGACCTCGCGGCCGGGCAGCGCGTTCTGCAGCGCCTGGACGAGCCAGTAGCCGATCATGCCCTGGGTCTGCGCGCCGAGCACGTCAAAGGGGTAGGGACGCGGCAAGGCGGGATCACGGGCGCTCTCCAGCGCGAGCAGCCCGACCTGCGGCCCGTTCCCGTGCGTGATCACCAGCTCGTGCTCGCGGGCGAGCGGCGCCAGCGCCGCCACGGCCTTGACCACGTGGCCTTCCTGGGTGCCCGCGTCCGGCGGCTCGCCGCGCCGCAGCAGCGCGTTGCCGCCGAGCGCGGCGACGATCCTCACGGCTGGTCTCCGATGGTGGCGATCATGAGCGCCTTGATGGTGTGCATCCGGTTCTCGGCCTGGTCGAACACGACCGATGCCGGCGACTCGAATACATCATCGGTGACCTCCAGCGCGTCGATGCCGCGCCGGGCGTAGATCTGCTGGCCGATGCCCGTCAGCCGGTTGTGCAGCGCGGGCAGGCAGTGCAGGAACTTCGCCGCGGGCTTGCCGGTGGCCGCCATCACCGGCGCGTTCACCTGGTAGGGCAGCAGCTGGTCGATCCGGTCGTCCCACCGCTCCGGCGGCTCGCCCATCGACAGCCAGACGTCGGTGTAGACGAAGTCGGCGCCGGCCACGGCGGCGGGGACATCGCCGGTGACGGTCAGCCGCGCGCCCGAGGCCGCGGCCAGCCCGGCGGCGAGATCGCGGACCTCCGCGGGCGGCTGCAGCGGCTCCGGCGCGCAGATGCGCACGTCCAGGCCGAGCAGCGCGCCGGTGACCAGCAGCGAGCGGGCGGTGTTGTTGCGCCCGTCGCCGAGGTAGCAGTAGCTGACCTCGGCCAGCGGGCCGGGGGCGTGGTCGCGCATGGTGAGGATGTCGGCCAGCATCTGGGTGGGGTGCCAGTCGTCGGTGAGCCCGTTCCACACCGGGACGCCGGCGCAGGCGCCGAGCGTCTCGACCGCCTCTTGCGCCGCGCCGCGGAACTGGATGCCGTCGAACATCCGGCCGAGCACCCGGGCGGTGTCGCGCACCGACTCCTTGTGGCCGAGCTGGGAATCGCCCGGCCCGAGGTAGGTCACGTGACCGCCCTCGTCGTGGGCCGCCACCTCGAACGCGCACCGGGTCCTGGTCGAGGTCTTCTCGAAGATGAGCACGACGTTGCGCCCGCCCAGGCGGCGGGCCCGGCGGCCCGCGCGCTTGTCCGACCGGAGCGCCGCGGCCAGTTCGACCAGGTACAGGAACTCGGCCCGGCTGAGGTCGGTGTCCTTCAGCAGGCTGCGGCCACACAGGTCCGCGGCGCCGGTATTCATCCTCGCTCTCCCTCCTGGCGGCGTGCCCCGCCGGTGAACTGCCGCGGATCATGATGGCGCGATCGCGAGCTTCGTTAGGCCGGATGGTAGTGATCGCCTCGTGCCGGACGCGACCGGCCGCCCTGATCAGCCGGTTCGCCGCTCACAGACGATCGCGGGCGGTCTTGTGCCGTTTTACCCCGGCCGGCACGGGCGGCGATCACTAAGGTGGTCATTCATCCCGGGCCCCCGCAGGATCCCGCACTCCCGGCATCAGCACCGACGGATAAAGGAGAACAGCGCCCTCATGCCAGCTACGCTTGCGCAGACCCTGCTCGCGCCGGAAACCCGGCCCCACGTCGTCGCCGACTGCGTCACGCTGATCGATCAGGAGGTCGCGGACAAGTCCGGCGTGTCCGGCGCCGCGGTCAAGCTCGCCTACAAGACCGTGACCAGCTTCGCCTCGGGCTACCTGCGCGGCGCGGTGGACTCGCTGCTGCCGCAGATCATCGAGCAGCTGGAGCTGTACTGGGCCGGCTTCGCCGCTTCGGGCGGCTCGCGCTTCGGCGACTACCTGGCCAAGCGGGGAGACGAGGTAGCACAGTCGGTGCTGTCAGTGACCGACGCGCGGGCGGAGCGCTCGGGCCGGCCCGCCGTCGTCAAGGCCTACCGAGCGGTGCGCGGCGGCGCGGCCAGGCATGTGGAGGCAGCCCTGCCGAAGGTCGGTGACCTGGTGCAGAAGTACGCGTCGTGACCGGCCGGGCCGCCTGCGGCCGCCGCTAGCCAGCCGGGACGGCCAGGTCAGGCAGGAACGGGCCCGGGCGGCAGCGGCGGCACCGGCTCGGCCGGCTCGGGCACCGGCGGCGGCGGCACCGGCGCGGGATCGGGGTCGGGCACCGGCGGCGGCGCCGGGGCCGGCGGGACCGGCTCGGGCGGCACCGGGGACGGCTGAGTCGGCTGGGGAATCGGCGTCGTCATAACGCCCGGTTACCCGGCCAGCCCCGCGGTAACCATCGCGGCCGCGGCCCGGCGCCGGCCGTAGACTGCCTGCGGATGACCGTGCGGCCGCGCTGACGGCCGGGAACACGGCAGCGGTCGCGGCCGTCCGGAGGGACCATGAGCGAGAACGCCAGCGACACCGCCGCGGCCGGGCGGATGCCCGTCCTGTACCTCAGCCACGGCGCGCCGCCGCTGGCCGACGACGCCCGCTGGACCGGCGAGCTGCGCCGCTGGTCGGCAGGCCTGTTCCGGCCGCAGTCCATCCTGATGATCTCGGCGCACTGGGAGCACGCCCCGGTGACGGTCAGCGCCACCGAGACCGTGCCGCTGCTGTATGACTTCTGGGGCTTCGCTGAGCGGTACTACCAGGTGCGGTACCCGGCCCCCGGGGCGCCCGGGCTGGCCCGGTCGGTGGCCGCGCTGCTGGCCGCGCCGGGCCGGCCGGTGCACGCCGACCCGCAGCGGGGCCTGGATCACGGCGCCTACGTGCCGCTGGCGGAGATGTACCCCGATGCTGGCATCCCGGTGCTGCAGCTGTCGATGCCCAGCCTCGATCCCGGGCAGCTGCTGGCCGTCGGCGAGCGGCTGGCGCCGCTGCGTGACGAGGGCGTGCTGATCATCGGCAGCGGGTTCACCACGCACAACCTCGCCGCGTTCAAGCCGCACCTGGCCCCCGACTACCAGCCGCCCTCCTGGTCGGCGGAGTTCGACGCCTGGGCCGCGGAGACGATGGCCCGCCGCGACGTGGACGCGCTGGCCGACTTCCTGCGCAGGGCGCCGGCCGGGCGGATCGCGCACCCGCGCACGGAGCACTTCGCGCCGTTGTTCGTCTCGCTCGGGGCGGCGGCCGCGGGCGAGTCCCGGTCGGTGATCGACGGCTTCTGGTACGGGCTGTCCAAGCGGAGCTGGCAGCTCGGCTGAGCCCGGGCCGGCCCGCTGACCTGCGGGCCGGCCATACCTTGCGAAGTTGGCCGAGACCCGCCATCCCTTGTGACTTAATGTGATTTACTTATTACCAAGAGTAGGAGACCACAGCCATCCGGGGCGGGCAGTCCTGCGGGCTGCTGACCTCGCTCCGTCTGCTGACCTCGCTCAGCCTGCTGACCTCGCTCCGCCGCGACCGCCGAAGGTAGGACCGATGCCGAGTATCACCACGGGGGCCCAGCTGAACCGGATGCGCGGCTGGCTGGCGTGCGCCTGGTGGGCGGTCGCCGCCGCAGTCGTGCGGCGGCTGGCCACCGCGGAGATGCGGCGGGCCGCGCTGCTGCTGGGCATGGACATCGGGCTGAACGGCGCCCGGCGCCAGGGGCTGCTCGCCCACCTGCGCGAGTTCGACACCGGGCTGGACCTCGGCCGCACCCTCCGGTTCGGCGACGAGCGCGACCGGCGCCAGGCCACCGAGGTCTTCGCCCTGGAACGGCTGCTGTACCGGTAAGCCGCCAGCCCGCCACCGGGACCGCGGCGGGCTGCCGCCGGGCATGACAGGGGCCGGGCCCGCGGTGCGGGCCCGGCCCCTTGCAGGTCAGCGACCTGCCGCCCGCGGACGCTAGTACCGCAGCCGGTAGTAGGCGGTCGGGTACCAGTACGGGTACTGCCAGTGGATCGGGCCGACGACGCTGCCGGCGTCGTGCGCGCCGAACGTCCAGTCGTACTTCCACCGGTACACCAGCTCGACGTGACCGCTGCCGAAGAACGCCAGGTCGCCCCGGCGCGGGGCATTGGTCCGCACCAGCCTGCGGCTGGCGAGCATGTCACCGGTGGTCCGGCCGATGTTGATCCCGGTGGCCCTCAGGTAGGCCTTGTAGACCAGGCCCGAGCAGTCGTACCCGGAGCCGTAGGGCCCGGTGCCGCCGTAGACGTACGGCGCTCCCGCCTGGGTCTCGGCCCAGCGCAGCGCCTTGACCCGGCGTTTGGTGTGAGCACTGGCCGCGGCGCTGCTGAGCAGCAGCACCGTGGCGGCGGCGAGCAGCACGGCAGCCAGCCGCTTGGCACCCACGCCCATCGCGCTAACGGTCATCGCGGGGCCTCCTGACCGGGGCGCCGGCTCCTGCTCCGCAGGCGGCGCGGGGCCTGGCGGCCGTCCCGGCCTGCCGGGGCAGGCGTCTCGCGGGACCGCTAGTGCTGAATTCACCTCCTGACAGCCGTGAGCGACCAGTTGCAGCGAAGCTGCCGGTCATGCCGGTGCGGAAGATTGCGTCGGGTTTCCGCCGGGGGGTCTTCGCTGCTGCTGCGTGCTGTCCTGACATGCCACTCCAGTGCCGGTCCATGCGCCCTCTCAGCAGCGGTCCGCCGCTCGGATACCGACGGACGGCTACTACGACGCCGATCGCGCAGGAAGTTAGCAGGTATGTGCATTCCGCGCGGCAAAACGTACGAATTACATGAACGTCATGGATCGGCAGCAACAGTGACGATCGTCACACAATTACCCGGCGTCGGCGCACTCCAGGCGGCTTTTCCGGCCGGCGCCGGGCGGCCGGGAGTTCCGGCCGCAACGACCCGGCGCCGGCCCGCGGCATGCTGGCCAAGAATGCCAGGGCTGCCATTCGCGGGCCTTATTGCTGATAATTTACCAGTCCTTAACCTGTCGGCATTCAGCTTGGCCATCCTGAGGTCCGGCCGCCCAATCTTGGCTGATCACAGCACTGGCCGCCGCCACCTAGATACCCCGTCGGGTATTAGCGAACAGGGGTTGAATTATCGCGGGCCCGCGTCGCACAATAGGCAAAGCGGATTTATGCGGGCAACCCGGCCTGACCGCCTGATTGCCGAAAATCCTACTTAAATGGGGGCCTTAAGGATGACCGCTGCGTGCCCGGCCGGGATATCGCCCGCGCCGATCACCACGTCACTGCCGCTGCGCCGGCTCGTGCTGCTGTGCGAGCAGGCCGCCCAGGCCCTCAGCGGGCGCAGCGGCCAGCGCCGCCGCACCCGGGTCCGGCTGCACCGGGTGGGTGCCTACCGGCTCGACTACGCGGTCTTCGCCGGCCGCGGGACCGTCGCGCAAGTCTCGGTCAGCTTCTCCGAGCAGGGCGAGCGGACCGTGCTGTGGATGGAAGGCTCGTTCGCGGCGCCCATGCACGACGAACTGGCCGCCCGGGTACGGGACGCCGACTCCTCCGCCCGGTTCACCGGAGCTGCCGGGCGGCAGAGCGCATTATCCCGGGGGCGGGTCAGCGGCCTGCCGTGCCGGTCACGGCGACCACCAGCGCGTGCCGGCCATGCAGGTCGGTCCAGCTGAGCCGGTAGCGCGCCGTGAAGCGGCCCGGCCGGGCGGGGGTGAACGACACCGGCAGCCGCAGGTCGTAGCCCGGGCCGACCGGCAGGTTGACCGCCGCCCGCAGCGGCTCGCCGAACGGCGCGGGCAGTGGGGCCGTCCCGGCCACGGTGGCGCTGGTGTTGCCGCCGTTGGTGACGTGGATGTAAGCAGTGGCCTTCGCGCCGACGCGGACGGTGCCGAAGTTGACGGCCGGGCGGCTCGCGGTCATCTTGCTCACCACGGCGGTCGGGAAGCTGACCGCAGGACACTGACATGACGGGCGAGCGCTCAGCCCGGATTACCCGGCCGTACATCCGTCCGGCGCGGCTTCGGGCCGCCGGGGCGGATCAGGGGGTCTGCAGGCTCAGGGAGTCGGCCTCGGGCCGGCCTGGCCGGCCGGCCGTCACGGCTACAGGCCGAAGGCGGCCTGCATTCCGGGGTATCCCCGGGTGGCCGGAAGCCGGGGCAGGCCGAGCAGGTCCTGCGCCGTGCCGAGCAGGTTCAGGTGGCTGAAATCGGCCGCCGAGACGGTGCCGGGAGCGGTATACGGGGAGATCACGATCGTGGCGACATGACACGACGGATAGGCCGCCGAACTGGCGTGCGCGGCGTTCCAGCACGGCTCGCCCATGGCCTTGTCCTTGCCGGTTCCCTCGTCCGCGGTGATGAACACCACCAGCTGGCCGCTCCGGTAGGCCGCGGAGGCCTGGATGACAGGAATCCACTGCTTCAGCCAGTCGTCGCCGACCGTGGTGGAGCAGTCGTGCATGTCGTCGCAGCCGCCCGGGGTGACGAAGCTGTACGCCGGCAGGCCGTCGCTGGACGGCGACAGCGCGGTGCGCAGGCTGCCCGCGGCCAGGGTGCCGAGCGGCACGTCCCAGCGGGCGCAGTCGGCGGGCACCGGCGCGGAGCTGTAATAGGGCGGCGGGGCATGCCGGACGTAGTAGTACTCGCCGTGACTGCCGTTGGCGTTGGTGAACCCGGTGTCGTCGTAGTTGGTCTTGTCGCAGTTGCCGGGCATGGCCTCCGCGTACTCGCGCCAGCTGAGGCCCGCGCTGGCCAGCTGGGAGAAGATCGACGCCTGCGGCTGCGGGCAGTCGGCCGGCCCGCAGTCGGCGCTGGCCGCCTTGCCCTCGGCCGTGCCCGAGGTCAGGGCCAGGTAGTTCGGCGTCGAGGGATGGGAGTAGTTGTGATAGTCCGACGCCAGGCCGCAGCCCCGGATCAGCGTCTTGTTGATGTAGGGCGCCGCGGGGCTGCCCACGACGGCGGAGTACGACCGGTTCTCGAACACGATCACCATCACGTGCGCCACCCTGGCCGGATGGCGGGTGTCCATGGCACCGCACAAGCGGGTGGATCCGGCCGCCGTCGGCGCGGCCTGCGCCGCGGGCATCAGCCCGGCGGCCGCCACCGCCGCGATCGCGGCGAGTATTGCGGCCAGGCCGCGCCGCCGGATAAGCCGCCGGATGATCCGCATGCTGCCCGCCTCCTGCCTGGCCCGGGGAATCCGCCTGATGACCGGTTTGGGTCATTGTTCCCGTCCTGCGCTGATGCGGAGGCAATATGACGGATCCTTGACCCGGATCTGGCCTGATTTGACGGCATACCATGATCCTGGGCCCGGCATCCGCCGGCGGTCCGCGACCCGTCCCGCGGTGGCGGGCAGAGCGGCAGGTGGCAGATGACCGGATACGGCAGGCTCACCGGATCCGCCCGGCGGGCGCGGGAACTCGCGGCCAGGCCGCGGGCGGCCGCCCTGGCCGGGGCCGCCGTCTGCGGGCTGCTGGCCTGCGCCGCCGTGGCCGTGCCCGCCGCCGCGAGCCCGGCCGCTCCCGGCCTGATCGCCGGCGACACTCCCCCGGGCTTCTGGTACGGCACCGACAGCAACTACATCGGCATCCCGGGCTCCGGCCCCTACTCCGAGCCGGTCATCGGCGGCGCCTACGGCGGCTACGTCGGGATGACCGGCAACTGGGCGCACTGGAAGGGCTGCGCGGGCGATCACACCGTCTGGTCGCCGACCGATGCCGCCCGGGCCGCCACCGACCAGAAGACCTACCACAAGGGCATCGGCACCGCCGCGTACTGGTTCATGGCCGGACCGGGCGTGGACCCGCACTACAACGGGACGACCAGCGAGGCTTACTCGTGGGGCGAGGCGCAGGCGGCCCGGGCCATCTCCGACACCAACGGCAACGTGACCTACCCGGTGCTGTTCATGGACGTCGAGCTTCCCGGCAACGCGCCCGGCTATACCCCGGCGCCCGACAACGGCTGGAACAGCGTCTACACCTCGCCGTGCAGCGGCACGGTCAAGTCATCCTTCGTGGCGGCCAACGTGGACCGGGCCGACTTCAACGGATTCGCCGCGTACGTGGTCGCGCACTCCTCGTACAAGGTCGGCGTGTACTCCGAGCCCGGCATCTGGGCTTCCATCTTCGGCACCGGGTCGCCCTCGACCCTGACCAACACCTACGAGTGGACCTACACCAGCGACACCAGCCGCCTGTCCGACCCGCCCTCAGGCTGGTGCCTGCGCGGCACCAGCACCTGCGCGCGGTTCTTCGGCGGCATCAGCAGCTCCAGCAAGTACGCGCTGATGTGGCAGTGGTCCGGCGGCGGCGGGACCGACAACGGCCACGGCGACTTCGACCAGATCGACGGCGCCCGCACGCCCTGACCTCCGGCCGCGCCGCGCCCCGGAGCCGGGCGGCGCCCGGCCGCTACGATGGGCCGGTGCCGCCGCGCGCCGTCGACTTCCACGTGCACCTGCCCACGCCGGACTGGCTGGAGGGCAGCATGGCGGGATACGTGGAGGCCGCGGAGGCCTACTTCCGGTCCCCGGCGCAGCGCGAGTCGCTAGCGGAGCTGGCCGAGCGCTACCGGCGGCTGGACGTGCTGGCCGTGCTGCTGGCCTGGGACGCCGAGACCGCGACCGGCCGGCCCCGGGTGCCGAACGAGACCGTGGCCGCCGCCTGCCGAAAGTACCCGGACGCATTCACCGGGCTGGGCTCGGTCGACCCGCACAAGCAGGACGCGGTCGCCGAGGTCGGCCGCATCGCCGATCTCGGACTCAAGGGGGTGAAGTTCCACCCGTCGCTGCAGGCGTTCGCGCCCGACGATCCGGCCTACGCGCCGGTCTTCGCCGCCTGCGCCGAGCACGGCCTGCTGGCGCTGTTCCACACCGGCACCAGCGGCATCGGCGCGCGCCAGCCGGGCGGCCAGGGCATCAGGATCGACTACGCCCACCCGCTCAAGCTGGACCCGGTCGCGGCGGCGCACCCGGACCTCACCGTGGTGGCCGCGCACTTCGGCTGGCCGTGGCACGCCGACCTGGCCGCCGTGGCGCTGCACAAGACCAACGTCTACATCGACATCTCGGGCTGGTCGCCGCGCCGGATCCCGGCCGAGGTGCTGCAGGAGCTGACCGGCGGGCTGGCCGGCCAGTTCCTGTGGGGCAGCGACTTCCCGTTCTTCACGCCCGAGCGCTGCCTGGCCGAGGTCGGCGCCCTCGGCTGGCCGGAGGACGTCGCGGCGCAGGTGCTGCACGGCAACGCCCGCCGGATCCTCGGGCTCAGCTGAGGATCCGGCGGGCGCGTCGCCGGCCGGGGCGCTTCGCCCGGCGGGCGCCGGGCGGCTGCGCTCAGTCCGGGATCATGTCGAAGCGGTCGGGATCAGGGCCGGTGCGCTGGTCCCGGTTCAGCGCGCTGATCGCCTCCACGTCGGCGCCGGACAGCTCGAAGTCGAAGATCTCGATGTTCTCCCTGATCCGCTCCGGCGTGACCGACTTGGGGAACACGATGTGGCCTAGCTCGATGTGCCAGCGCAGCACCGTCTGCGCCGGGGTCTTGCCGGCCGACTTGGCGATCGCGGCGATCGTCGGGTCGTCCAGCACCTCACCTTGCGCGATCGGCGACCAGGCCTCGACGGCGATCTGGTGCTCGGCGCAGTTCCGGCGCAGCTCATCCTGGGTGAAGAAGGGGTGGACCTCGATCTGGTTGACCGCGGGCACGATGTCGCTCTCGGCGCGCAGCCGCCCGAGGTGCTGGGCCTGGAAGTTGGACACCCCGATCGACCGGGCCCGGCCGGCGCGGTAGAACTCCTCCAGCGTCTTCCAGGTGGACACGAAGTCGCCGCCGTAGCGGGCCGGCAGCGGCCAGTGGATCAGGAACAGGTCGATGTAGTCGGTGCCGAGCGCGGCCAGCGTCGCGTCGAACGCCCGGCGGGCCGCGTCGGGCTCGTGCGCGTTGTTGTTCAGCTTGCTGGTGATGAACACCTCGCCGCGGTCCAGCCCCGATTTGCGGACCGCCTCGCCGACCTCGCGCTCGTTGCCGTACATCTCGGCCGTGTCGACGTGCCGGTAACCGGCCTCCAGCGCCGTCGTGACCGCCTGCACAGTGTCGGCCGGGTCAACCTGGAACACGCCGAAGCCGAACTGCGGGATGTGCTGCCCGTTGTTCAGCATCAGGTCAGGTACTGCGCTCGCCACGAGTATTCCCTCCGGTGGTAGCTCGGGTCGGTGCTTTGTTCCTGTCCCACTGCCCGCCCCCGCGGGCTTCATCCATCCGCGCGCTGGTATAGCTAGTGGCGCAGGTCACGCGCGGGGCAGGCCCGGGCGCCTGACTGGAGGACGCCGTGGACATCACCCAGCTGATCCTCGATGACCACCACGAGCAGCGGCGGCTGTTCGCCATCCTGGAGCAGATCGACCGGGCCGACACCGCCAGCCTGGCCGCCGTCTGGGGCCGGCTGGCCACCTTCCTGGAGACCCACGCCGCGGCCGAGGAGGCGGTTTTCTACCCCGAGCTGCTGCGGGCCGGCCAGCAGGCCGGCCAGATCGGCGCCGCCGAGGAGGAGACCCTGGACGCGATCGGCGACCACAACGAGATTAGGGACGCGGTCGCCGCCGTGGCCGGGCACGAGGTCGGCAGCGACGAGTGGATCGCCGCGGTCGCGGCGGCGAACCTGGCCAACAGCGACCATATGGCCGAGGAGGAACGGGAGGGGCTGACCGACTTCCGGCGCGAGGCCAGCCTGCAGCTGCGGCACGAGCTGGCGGTGGCGTTCGCGGCGTTCGAGGCCGACCATGTAACCGGCGTGACGCCGGTTGACCAGGACCCCGGGCAGTACGTGCAGGCGGCCGAGCGGCAGGCCGGGCTGGCCGGCGGCGGGATCGCGGCCGACGGCTCGCTGGGCGTGGGCGGCCTCCGGGGCCGCTGACCGCGGTGCGCGGCCGGGACGGCGCTGGCCTGATTCCCATTCTCCCGATCCCTGTTCTCGGGGACGGCGGCCCGGCACTGCCTTCTGCTTTAATTCTTTTGACCACCGCATTGCCTGCCGGTTCCGGGGCCGCGGCGTGCGGCGGCGGGGTGATTCGTGCGAGCCGGCCGGCGCGCGATAGCGCTGTCTGAAGGGGAAAATCGAGTGGCCAGCACGCTGTGGGATCCGCAGGGCGAGGCGCAGGACGCACTGCACTCGATCGTGTCCGATCCCCAGTACGGGGCAGCTGCCCTGTCCAGTTCGCAGGCCATGACCAGCCTGCTCAAGGACATGCTGCCGGACAAGCCGCGGGAGGCGAGCGTGCTCGTCGCCGCGACGAAGGCCGGCGTGCCCGAGAGCTTGCGGACCCACGTCGCGCAGGGCCTGGACGTCGGCACCGCCAGCCAGCTGGTCGCCGGGACCCTGGGCAGCCGGACGGCGCTGACCCCGGATGCGTGCAACTGGGCGGTCGGCGCGATGGCCGCCGCGCTCGGCCTCGGCTCAGGCCGGGCGGGCGGAGGCGTGGCAGGCGCGGCGGGCGCTGCCGGCGCGGCGGCTGGCCCGCCGGGCGGCGCGGGCCCGGCACCCGGCCCTGCCCCGGCGGCGGCGCCCGGCGAGACCTCGCTGCCGCCCGACCGGCAGGCGACGAGGATCCCGGGGCAGCCAGGCCCGGACGGCGGACCCGGCTTCCTGCCGGGCAGCAGCGAGGCCGGCCCCGGCGGCATGCCGCCCGGCGGCGCGAGCGGCACGCGCGGCGGGCCAGGGCCCGGCGGATACGGCGCGGGCCAGGGCGGATACGGCGGCGCGCCCGGCCCGGCAGGCCCGGGCAGCCCGGGCGGCGGAGCGGGCTACCCGCAGGGGCAGCCACAAGGTTCGCAACAAGGGCAGCCGCCAGGACGGGCGCAGGACCGGACGCAGGACCAGGCGCCGGGTCAGCCGGGCTACGGCGGCACGCCGGGGGGCTACGGCCCGGGCCAGGGCGGGTACGCACCGGGCCAGGGCGGCTACGGGCCGGCCAGGGCGGGTACGGGCCGGGACCGGGCGGCGCGGCCGGATCGGCCGGATACGGCGGCGGCCAGGGCGGCGGGACCCAGGCGGCCGGATACGGCGGCCAGGGCGGATACGCGCCGCCCGGCGGGTACGGCGGCCAGGGCGGATACGGCGCTCCGCCCGGCCAGGGCGCGGGCAGCGGATTCGGGCCGGGGCAGGCTGCCGGGTACGGCGCGGCCGCGGGTGCCGGGTACGCCGCGGGCCAGGGCGCCGGGCCGGATTACGCGCCCGGGCCGGGCCCGGGCGGCTACGGCGGGCCGGGCGCCCCGGGTACCGCGGGCTACGGCGGCGGGCGGCCGCCCGGCGGGCGCAACCGCGGCCGCCTGCTCGCCGCGGGCGGCGCCGCGCTGGCCGTGATCGCGGTGATCGTGGTGATCGTGCTGCTGACCCAGGGCTCGCCGTCGCACCCGGCCGCGGGCTCGCAGCATTCCAGCCACCCGGCGACCCCGGCCTCGACGCCCACCCCGACCTTCACGCCCACCCCGACCAGCGCACCTGCGCCGGGCGGGGTCACGCCGCTCAGCAGCCTGCTGCCGGCGGACACGATCATCTCCAGCTGCCAGAGCAAGAAGAACTTCCGGGCGGCGGCCGGGGTCGCGGCCAACGACACCTGCAAGACCACCTCGGACCTGATCGCGGGCTACTCGGCGTACCAGTTCACCACCGCAGCCACCTACCACCGCGGGCTGACCAACCTCGACGGCCTCGGGTTCAGCGCGGCGGGGGCCGGCAACCACTGCCCGCCCGCCGGCGGGGCCTCCGCGCAGACCGGCTGGCACAGCCCGCTGCACCCCGACCGCTCCGGCCAGATCCTGCAGTGCTTCAAGGACAAGAACCACGGCGTGCCCGTGTACCTGTGGACGCTGCCCACCGACCGGGTGATCTACGTCGCGTTCGCAGGGACCTTCCCGCACCTGCAGTACTGGTGGCACCGATATGGCTGAGAGGGGCCCGGCCGCGTGAGCACCAGCGAGACGCTGATGCCCGGCGGGGGCGTGGCGCGGCGGCCCCTGCACTTCATCGTGATGGCCGACTGCTCGGGCTCGATGAAGGGCGAGAAGATGCAGGCGCTGAACTACGCGCTGCGCGCCATGCTGCCCCACCTGATCGCCTGGGAGCGTGACCAGCTGCAGGCGCAGCTGCTGGTCCGGGTGCTGGCGTTCGCCACCACCCCGCAATGGCACGTGGCCAGCCCGGTGCCGGTCACCGAGCTGAGCCGCGACTGGCGCCCGCTGCAGTACACCTACCAAGGGCGGACCAACATGGCCCCGGCCTTCCGGGCGGTCGCCGAGGTGCTGAAGCCCGACCGGCTGGAACGCCGGGCGCTGCGGCCGGCGCTGCTGCTGATCACCGACGGCCTGCCGACCGACCCGCCGGGTGAGTTCGAGGCCGGGCTCAGCGCCCTGACCAGCCTGACCGCCGGCCGGTCGTCGCTGCGGCTGGCGGTGGCGATCGGCCGGGACGCCAACTCCGAGCCGCTGGACCGGTTCCGCAGCCCGGACGTGCCGGTGCTGGTGGCCGACAGCGTGGACGTCATCGTCGACCGGCTGGTCGCCGCGTCGATCGCGGTGTCCCGGATGTCGGAGGTGGGCGCCGACCGCGGCGCCCTGGCCCAGCAGCTGCTGCAGCCCGACGAGCCGCCCGCGCCCGGCCTCGGCGAGGATACGGTGCTGTGACGTCATGCCGGTAACCGACGCCCCGCGCAGCGACCCGGTCGCCGACGGCTGGGCCGTGCTGACCGCGACCGAGCGCGGGGCCGCGCACACCGCGACCGGGCGGCCGAGCCAGGACGCCGTGGCCACCTGCCCGCTCGGCCCGCGGGGGCTGGCCGCGGCGGTCGCCGACGGCCACGGCCACCACCGGCATTTCCGCAGCGCCCGCGGGGCGCAGCTGGCGGTGGCGGCGGGCTGCGAGGCCGCGCAGGAGCTGGCCGGGCGGCTGGCGGCAGGCGGCCTGGACGGGCAGCCCGGCCAGGACGCGATCAGGGACCTGGTCCCCGGCGTCACCGCGCGCTGGCGGGCCGCCGTCGAGCGGGACCTGGCCGCCGATCCCTTCACCGAGCAAGAGCAGCAGCTCAGGCCGCAGACCGACACCGCGCTGATCGCCTACGGCTCCACCTTGATGCTCGCCGTGGCCTGGCTGCACTGGCTGATCCTGGCGCAGATCGGGGACGGCGACGTGCTCGGCATCCAGCCCGACGGCCGGGCGCTGCAGCCGGTGCCCGGGGACGCCATGCTCGACGGGCGGCACACCACCAGCCTGTGCGGGCCGCGGGCGGAGCAGGAGTTCCGGCTCGCGGTGGTGGACACCCGGCGCACGGCGCTGCTCGGCCTGCTGCTGGCGACCGACGGCTACGGCAACGCCCAGGCTGCCGAGCCCTGGGCCGATGCCGTGAGCGCCGACCTGGCCCCGCTGATCGCCGGCCGCAGCCCGGACTGGCTGGCCGGGCAGCTGCCCGGCTGGGCCGCCCGGTGCGCCTCGGCCGACGGCAGCGCCGACGACACGACGATCGCGCTGCTGCTGGCCCCCGGCGCGGCCCGGCACGCGCCGCGCGCCGCGGGCACGGCGATGCCCGGCGAGGCCGGCCCGCCGACGGTCACCCAGCCCCAGCCCACGATCGTGCCGGGCAGCACCGAGCCTGCGTCGTCCGTGCCGCCCCGGGGTTTCCCGGGTTCCGCCGGGCCGCCCGGAACCACGAGCTGGTCCGGGCCGGCGGGCTCCTCCGTCCCGGCGGGCTCGCCGGCTCCCCCGGGTTCGCCAGCTCCGGTGAGTTCGCCGGTCATCGCAGGCTCGTCCCTCCCGGCCGGCCCGGGACGGCCGGGCCGGCCGGGCCGGCCGGGCCGGTCCTGGCGGCCGGCCGTCGTGACCGTGATCGCGGTCCTGGCGCTCGCGGCCGTCGTCATCATCTGGCTGGCGAACCGGTCCGCTCCTGCCGCGGCCCGCGCGCCGTCGTCGTCCGGCGGGCCCCGTGCCTCCGCCACCGCGCCCTCGGCGCACCCGGCACCGGGCCGCTGCCGGGTCCCCGCGACGGGGATCGGCGTCCCGGCGGCCGGCCGCAGCATCACCGCGTGCGACCCTGCGACCGGGCGCCGGGTGCGCTTGCCGTTCACCGGCCTGCCCGGCGGCCGCCGGATCGCGCTGCAGGCCGGCGGATCGGTGTTCGTCCTGGTCGCCAACACGCTCCGGTGGCAGCCCGCGGCAGGCCGGCAGCCCGGCTGGCGTGACCTCGGCCCGGTGCCGGCCGGGCAGGACCAGGGCGTGTGCCTGTCGCACGGCGCGGTCACCGCGGTCGCCGCGCACCCGGCCCGGGTGCGCCGCCATCACGCCTGGCACACCGCCCTGGCCTGGATGGCGGCCAGCGCGCCGGCCCGGCTCCCGGCTCAGGTCGGCGGCCAGCACCGGGTGCCGGGCAACCCGTGCGCGGCAGGGATGCGGCAGTGAAGGCCGGCCCCGCCTCGATCCGGGGCAAGACGCTGCGCATGGTGCGGGCCGGCACCCCGGTGCCGGTCGGCGAGCGGCTGGGCGAGGGCGCGCAGGGCGTGGTGCATGCCGCTACCGTCGGCGGGGCGCCGTGCGCGGTCAAGTGGTTCCGGGCAGTGCCCAAGCCGGCCGAGCTGCGCCGCTCGCTCACCGCGCTGATCGACCGCGGGCGCCCGCATCCGGCCTTCATCTGGCCGATCGACCTGGTGGTCAGTGACGAGATGCCGGGGTTCGGCTACGTGATGCCGAGGCTGGAACCGGGTTTCGAGTCGTTCGCGCAGCTGCTGCGCCGGTCCGAGCAGCCGCCGTTCCGCACCATGATCACGATCGGGCGGCAACTGGTCAGCGCGTTCGAGGCGCTGCACGGCGCGGGCTTGTGCTACCGCGACATCAACTTCGGCAACCTGTGGGTGAACCCGCGCGAGACGACGGTCGCGATCATCGACAACGACAACGTCGGGATCGACGACGGGGACGTGTTCGTGTGGGGGACGCTGCGCTTCATGGCCCCGGAGGTAGTGCGCCGCGAGACCTACCCGTCCGGGCTCACCGACCTGCACTCGCTGGCCGTGTTCTTGTTCTACCTGTTCGTGCACGGTCATCCGCTGGAGGGGCTGAAAACCGAGTCGTCGTACTCGTGGGCGACCTCCGGCGAGTCGGAGAGCGAGATCGCGGTCCGCACCTTCGGCAACGAGCCGGTGTTCGTGTTCGACCCGGCCGACCACTCCAACCCGCCGCCGCCGGGCGATCCCATGCTCGTGTGGTGGCACCTGTACCCGCGGTTCTTCCGCGCGCTGTTCGAGCGGGCCTTCACCGAGGGGCTGTCCGGCCCGGTCTCCGGCCGGGTCACCGAGGGCGAGTGGCGGCGGGCGCTGCTGCGGCTCGGCGACTGCGTCTCGGTGTGCACCTGCACGGCCTCGGTGCTGTACGACCCGGACGACCCCGGCCTGCGCTGCTGGAACTGCGGCCGGGTGCCGCCGCGGCCGCCGCGGCTGGAACTGCCGGGCTGCGCCGTGGTGCTGTCGGAAGGGGCCTCGATCACCTCGCAGCACCTGTACCGGGACCGCCGCTACGACACGGTGATCGCGGTCGTCGAGCCGCACCCGGCCCGGCCGGGTGATGTGGTGCTGCGCAACGTCGGGTCGTCGTCGTGGACGGTCTCGCCCGACGGCGAGCGCCCGGTGATGGTGCCGCCGACCCGTCGGCTCGGCGTCCGGCCCATGTCCATCGACTTCGGCTCGGTGGCCGGCCGGGTCCGGATGAGCTAGCCCGAGGATCCGGGACCGGCCTTCGTACTCTCGTCCGGCCCGGGCAGGGCATCGTGGGCCTCGGTCCGGGGCTCGTCCGGGGCCGGCGGCGGGGGCGTCGGCGGGCTGTCGAATGACACCGACGGGTTGTCGTAGGACACGGTGACCTGCTGATCGTTGCGGCGCTGGTTCATCAGCGCCTGGTCGGCCAGCACGACCAGGTCGGCGTCGGTCAGCGGCGGCTGGACGATGGAGCGCGGCCACAGCCGGCGCGACAGCACCACGTTCAGCTCGGCCGCGTAGACGACGATCTCCACGCTGATGTAGACCCAGGCCAGCAGGCCGAGCACGGTGCCGAAGAAGCCATAGACCGAGTAGTCGGTCAGGTAGTGGTGCAGCAGCAGCGTGCCCAGGTACTGCAGCAGGGTCCAGGCGACGCCTCCGGCGACGGCTCCGGGCAGCAACTGGCGGGTCCGCACCGCCTTCGGGGTCAGCACGCGGAAACCGGCGAAGTACATGGCGCTGCTGGCGGCCGCGGCGGCCAGTTCCCGCAGCGCGAACAGCCCCGCACCGCTTTTGGTGTAGGTGTCCAGCGCGGCCAGCAGGGTGGTGACGACCACGCCGAGGCTCAGCACGCCGAGAAACAGCACGGCCCGGCCGAGGCGCGGGAAGTAGCCGATCCGGGCCAGCCCGGGCAGATTCCACACCTGCGACATGGTGAACAGGCCGGCCTGGGCCAGGCCCATCGCGCCCCAGGTCAGGGCAACGATCCCGACGATCAGGCCGATGACGCTGGAGCGCCGCAGCTCGCTCACATTGCCGGAAAGCTGCTTGCCGATGACCGGGACCTGCCGGGACACGTCGTTGATGACCTGGTGGCGCAGCCCCGGATCGCCGGCCGCGATCAGGCCGAGAACCGTGGACAGGATCAGCAGCAGCGGGAACATCGAGACGAATGCCGAGTGGGCCAGGTTCGAGACCAGCACCCCGCCGTTGTCGTCGCCGTACTTCTTGATGACCCCGAAGGCGAAGGCGGACGCCCGGTGCCGCTGCTGCGCACCGTCGATCCGGCGGATCACCCGCTCGACCGGATTCATCCTGGCCCACCGTCCTGGGTCGCTCTCGTCCTGTCCGGGTGCCCCGTCTTGCGGCGGGCAAACGGGACGGCCCGGGGCGGCGGACGGCGGTGAGGTGTAAGTGCGCCCCGGCCGGGCAAGGTTGTGGTCTGCCGCGTCCGGCAGCGTGACGGACGCCACTGCCGCTCGGGGGGTTTCCTAGGAATGAGAGCGGTATAGTTCAAATCTAGTTCGCTCCTGTGCTCACTGGAGGCTTCGGTGTCGTTGCCAGACTTCCTGGTGATCGGTGCCCCGAAGGCGGGCACCACGGCGCTGCACGCGGCGCTCGCGGGTCACCCTCAGCTGTACATGTCTCCGGTCAAAGAGCCCAAGTTCTTCCTCACCGACGGGCCGCCGCCGCGGCGCGGCGGCGGCCCCGGTGACGTGCCGACCTGGCGCGAGCACGTGTGGGAGCGGGACCAGTACGAGGCGCTGTTCAGCGGGCGCCCGGCGGGCGCCCTGGCGGGTGAGTCGACGCCGTTCTACCTGCACGACCTGGAGGCGCAGCGGCGGATCAGGAAGCTGATCCCGGACGCGAAGCTGATCGTGACGGTCCGCGACCCGGTCGAGCGCGCGCACTCCAACTGGACCCACCTGTGGTCGGCCGGCCTGGAGCCGATCCACGACCTGCTGCGGGCGTGCGAGGCCGAGCCGCGCCGGGTCGAGGCCGGCTGGAGCGCCTTCTGGCATTACGTCGGCCTGGGCAAGTACGGCGAGCAGCTTGAGCACCTGTTCACGCTGTTCCCGCGCGATCAGGTGCTGGTACTGCGCTACCGCGACATCGTCGACTTCCCGGCCAGGTCCCTGGATCAGGTGTGCGCGTTCCTGGACGTGAAGCCGGGTGTCCTGGCCGAGCTGCCGCGGGAGAACGTGACCGCGCATCCCGAGCCCACGATGAGCCATCTCGCGCTGTCCCGGCTGCTGCGGGCCGGGGCGGCCGTGAGCCACCACCTGCCCGGCGCGATCAGCACCCGCCTCATCGATCCGCTGGAGCGCAAGCTGCAGGAGAACGGCCAGCCGCGGCGGCCGGTCAGCTGGCAGGAGCGCGAGCAGCTGATCCCCCGCTTCGACGCTGATGTCCGGCTGCTGGGCGAGGTGCTCGGCGCCGACTTCACCGACTGGCTGCAGCCGAGGGACCGGTCCGGCGGCCTGGTGGGCAACCGCCCGGACGGCCAGCGGCAGGCCCGCAACGGCCAGGTGCGCGCCGGGTAGCCTCCGCGCGGGTCAGGCGGCGCCCGGGCGCCGGCATCAGGCTGTCCAGACGGTGAGCCCGGGGAACGGCCGGCCTCTCGTTTCCCGGGCTCACCGGCGCGCTGGTGCGGTGCGGGCGCTAGTGCAGCTCGGAGCGCAGCTCGTGCGCCCCGTCCGGCCGGGTCATCTCGTAGTACAGCCGGGTGCCGCCGCCGGGCAGCGCCAGCACGTCCAGATAGCGCAGGCCGCCGCCGCGGAACGGGGACTCGGCCAGCGGCTCGGTGCCGGACTGGGTCAGGGCCGCGGGCTCGGTGCCGACGGCAATGCCGGTCCGCTCCTCGTAGTTCTCCGCCGCCGTGGCGCGGCCGTCATAGGTAGCCACGATCTTGTCGCCGACGAAGCTGACCGAGCTGGCCCGGGTGCCGCGGGAATCCCACAAGCCCGGCCGGCCGGCCAGCGCAGTCCCGTGCCAGATCCAGTCGATGCCATCGGCGCTCGTCGCATAGTCGGTGGTCATCTGATCGGTCTCATGCGGATCGGTCAGCGGGTGGACCGACGCCCACAGATGCCACATCGAGTCGCGGTAGCGGATCACCGGGTCCTTGACGGCGGTCTTCGGGTCGCCGGGCAGCACCACCCGGCGGCTGCGCGAGGTGAAGTTGGCCGGGTCGTCGGCTTCCAGCAGCTCGACCCGCCAGTGCTTGGTCCCGGTGGTGGCGCAGCTGACATAGAGCCGCCAGGTCCCGTCCGGCGTGCGGACCAGAGCCGGCCGCTCCAGCGACTCGGTGCCGAACTCGTCCCGGTTGAGAATGACCAGCGTCTCGAAGCTGACCCCGTCAGCCGACCTGGCCACCACGTTGGCGTAGCCGCGGCCGAGGCCGACCGGACGGCGCAACCGGTAGGACAGGTAGATGGACCCATCGGCCGCCACGGCGCTCGGGCCGCCGGCCCAGTTGCCGGGTCCCTCGCCAGGAGGCGGCAAGACCACAACGGACCGCTCGGGATCAGGAAGGGGCACGCTCGCGTTCGTTTCCACTTCACCTACATTCATAATAGGAACAATAGACAATACACCCGGGCGCCGAACAGGTAACCCACCTGATCACTGAGACAGTCATGGCAGCGTGATCGAAGTCACGTCCGGCCGCCGACCTCTGGCAGATTACCCTGATCAGCCCCTTGCTGGCGTGCAGAGGCGGCGGGATCGCGCAAAAACAGGCCCGACACGGGACAAAGTCCGCTTGCCCGCCCCGAGCGGGGCAGTACAGCAACTAGACCGGTCCCAGCCGCGTGATCGTGTGGATTTATCAGTTTCAGGAACGGAAAAGGCCACACGATCACAAGCCGCGGGCCAGGTGCTTGGCATTTCATGCGAAGTGCTTGATATAGTTTGCTATAGGGCTTGTGCTCCGTGAGCTTGCCCGAGGAGGACGTCATGATCAACGCTCGCGCTATCGGCCAGGAGTTGCAGGATCAGTTCCTGGAGCGGGTCCGCAAGAGCCAGGACCAGTTCACGACCGCCATCAAGATGTGGGCTCAGCTCGCTGACAACCTCCGGGCCCAGCTGCCTGACGTGCCGGTGAGCCGGCTGCCGGGCCTGCCGGCCTCTATCGACGGCACGAGGGCCCTCGTCAGCGGCGCCTACGACCTGGCCGAGCAGATGCTGGGCGCCCAGCGCAGGCTGGCCGAGCAGGCGGTCCAGGCGGCTACGCCCGCCTTCTTGCGGAACGAGATCCGCCCGCACCGGGCCGCCGCGGCGGCCGCTCCGCCGACCCCGGCGCAGCCGGCGGCGTCCGCGTCAGCCCCGTCCTCGGCCAGCTCAGCGGCGCAGACCGCGGCGCAGGCAGCCAAGCCGCCCGCGCCCGCGACGCCCGTTCCGCCCGCCGCCGCGGCGGCCCGGTCCGCGGCGGTACCGGCCCGCGTGGCCGACATCCCGGCCCGGGTCGAGCGGCGGCGCCAGCCCTCGGCGCCGGCGACGACCACTGCCCCGGCGGACGCCGTCGTCCCGGCCGGCACTCCCGCCGCGCAGCCGCCTCAGGTCCCGGTCCCGTCCGCGGCCACTCCGGTTCCGGCGCCAGCAGCAGCCGCATCGAGCGCGCCCGCTGCTCCGGCCGCGACCCGGGCCAATGCCGCTCCGGCGGCGGAGGCCACGCCAGCCAGGCCGGCCCGCCAGACCGGCACGTCCCGGGCCAGCTCGGGCACGACCGGTGCCACCACGTCGCCCCGGAGGAAGCCCGCGACCGGGAAGCCTGCTGCCGCCACGGCGAAGGCCAGCGCCGCTAAGGCCAGCGCCAAGGCCAGCCCGGCCGCGAGCAGCCCGGTCAAGACCGGTGCCGCCAAGACCGGGGCCGCCAAGACCGGAGCCGCCAAGACCGGAGCCGCCAAGACCGGAGCCGCCAAGACCGGAGCCGCCAAGACCGGTGCCGCCAAGACCGGTGCCGCCAAGACCGGTGCCGCCAAGACCGGTGCCGCCAAGAGCAACGCCGCGAAGAGCAATCAGGCCGCAAGCCCGGCCCGTGAGGGCGGCGCCGGGAAGTAACCGGAGCCGCGCCGGCCTGCGTCGCGGCAAGGCGCCGGCCGGACGGCGCCGCCGGCCGGAGGCGCCGGCCGGACGGGACTTGCCCGCACCCCTGGCCGCGGCCCGGCCGGGCCGTTAACCTGCAGGTAAGGACGGCAGGCAGGGACCGCTCTTGCCGCCCGCGCGCCGACAGGCCGCTGATGAAGCGGCACGAAACACCGACATCAGGAGCTATCGGGTTGAACATCGCAGAAGGCGGATCGCTCCGGTTGAAAGCCGATTACGATACGTCAGCGTGAGTGATCCGAACCAGGACGAGTCGCGACCTGACCGCGAGCCGCCCCCCGATCGCGAGACTGGACCGCGACGGGAGGCGGATTCCTGGTTCCGTGAGCCAGACCCGGCAGCCGGTGAACCCCCCGCCGGACGGCCGGCGCGCATCCCGCGGCCCGGTGCGGCCCCGGCCCGGCTGCCCGCTGAGCAGGCCAACTTGCTGCCGTTCGTCCGCGACGCGCTGCGGCGGCTAGGCGATCCGCCGGGCGGGGCGCCCGGATCCCCGGGCCAGGCGGCCGGCGAGGCGATCGCGAGCGGGCCCGGGAAGCCTGCGCCAGGCAGTGACCTGTGGACACCGCGCCGGGCGGCCCGGATCGCAGAGCCTCCGCCCGCATCCGGCAGCCCGGCGCCCGCGCCGAGCGCGGGGCCAGAGACCGGGCCGGGTTCCTGGACTGCGCCGGACCAGCGAGACCAGGAACAGCCGCCCGTGGCCGGCCGCCAGCCGCCGGCCCGCCGGCTGTGCTGCCCGCTGAGCCGGGCCCGGCCCGGCCAGCCGGCGCATCTCTTCCGGCCGGCGCGGCGGCGGACGACATGCCGCCGGCGGCCATCCCGCCGCAGCCCCCGGACGCGGAGAGTGCCGACACCTCGCCGATTACGGCGCCGCTGCCCGCGGTCGGCGCGGTGCCGGGCGGCGACCGGCCGGGCGGCGCGCGGCCCCCCGGCGTGATGCGGCCATCCACCGGAGACCCGGCTGCGCAGGCCGGCGGCCGGCCTGCCGCCCCGAACGTGTCATCCGATCCCGCGCTCGCGCCCCGGCCGGGGCAGGCGGAGCCCGCCGCCGGCCCGTCAGCCAGGCCCGCCGGCCCGCCAGCCAGGCCCGCCGGCCTGGCCGCGGAGCGGCCCGACCCGGCGGCAGGCGAAGCCCGGCCAGCTAGCGAAGCCCGGCCCGCTGGCCAGGCCCCGGCAGCCCGCGCAACCCGGCCGCCGGCTGGCCTAGGCGGCCCGCTAGCGCCGCCGTCAGCGTCTGCCGCGCCGCCCGGGTCAGCGCCCTCGCGGGGTGGAATCGAGCCGCAGCCACAGCGGAGCGGTGACGAATCGCTGCCCCAGCGCGGCGGAACCGAGCCGTTGCCCGCCCGCAGCGGAACTGAGCCGCTCTCGCAGCGCGGCGGGGCCGAAGCACTGCCGTCGCGCGGCGGGGCCGAAGCACTGCCGTCGCGCGGCGGAGCCGAAGCACTGCCGTCGCGCGGCGGAGCCGAAGCACTGCCGTCGCGCGGCGGAGCCGAAGCACTGCCGTCGCGCAGCGGAGCCGAAGCACTGCCGTCGCGCACCGGGGCCGAGCCGCTGCCGCCACGCGGGGACAGCCAGCCGCTGCCGCAGCGCGGCGCGCTGCCCCGCCGCACCGGCCGGAGCCGGCCTGCGGCCGGCACCGGAGCCCGCACCGGCTGACTGTGCCCTCGGATGCGCCTTCGCTGATCCTCGCCATCCCGGGTCCGGCCGCCGCGGCACCCGCCGGGCTGGCCGAGGAGATCGCCGCTTCGGCCCGGCTGTCCTGCCCGGGCGTGGACGTGCGCATCGGCTACCTGGCCGGTGACGTGCAACGGCTCGAAGATGCCCTGCAGTTCCCCGCAGGGTCCGGCGGCGAGTTCGAGCTGCGGGCCGTCGTGGTGCCCGCGCTGGCCGGCCCGCACCCCGTCCATGACGAGGCCGTCGCGGCCGCGGCGGAGCAGGCCACCGCCCCGGTCATGGTCGGCGCGCCTCTCGGGCCGCATCCGCTGCTGGCCGAGGCGCTGCACGCCAGGCTGGCCGACGCCGGGCTGGCGCGCAGCAGCCGGGCCCGCGGCATGTCCATCGTCAGCGGCATCAGCGGGGTGCTGGTCCTGGCCGACCGGGGCGAGGAAGCGGTCAAGGCGGCGGGCGTGTCGGCCGTGCTGCTGGCCGCCCGGCTGGCGATCCCGGTCACCCCGGCCTCGCTCGGCGACCAGGAGGGCCTGCAGTTCGCGCTGGCCCGGCTGCGCGAGGCGGGCGCGGCCCGGCCGGCCATCTCGCCGTGCGTGATCGGCCCGGAGACCCGGGCGGAGGAGATCGAGGACGTCCGGGCCATGCTCGGCGCGCCGATCGCGCCGCCGCTCGGCGCTCACCCGGCGATCGGCCAGCTGGTCTCGATCCGCTACGGCGCCGCGCTCACCCGGGTGGCGATGGCCAGCTCGGCGGGCTGACCGGCGGCAGGTCATCAGCGCCGGCCGCCAGGCGGCGCAGCTCGGTGAAGCTGTCGTAGTCCTTGTCCGGGCCGCGGACCTGCCAGTGCTCGGTGAGCAGGTCGTCGCTCAGCACCTCGAAGCCGGCCAGGTAGACGTCCTGCCCGCAGTCGTGCCGGGCCTGCCACCGGCCGGCCCGCAGGTCCAGCCGGTAGAACGGGCGCCCGTCGGCGAACCGGACGTCCGCGGTGCCGTCCGGGCCGGCCAGATAGCACAGCTCGCGCCGGGCGGGCCCGGCGTGGCCGCCGAACCGCAGCTCGCCGTCCTCGCGGTAGCGCAGCCCGCCGGGCACCGCGGTGAAGCCGGCCAGGCCGGTGAAGCGGCCGCTGGCCGCGGCCCGGCGGTCGTCCAGCCGCCGGTCGATCCGCCACTGGCCGGCCAGGAACGCCAGCGTGCCGGTCCCGGCAGGCACGCCCCGCGGCGGCTGGCCGCCGGCCAGGCTCATGCCCGAGACCGCGGTCTGGAGCCGCCGGGGACGGCCTTGGTAATGTCCGAGACGATCAAGTTGCGTACCGCCCCTGTCCCGAGGGAGACCCAGTCCCATGTCGCAGCCCATGGCCCTGCGCAGGCCGCGCCCGCTCGTGCTCGCCGACTTGCTGCCCGGCGCGATGGTACGCGACCTGCTGCTGATCGTGGGCGCCGCCGGCTTCGTGGGCGCGCTGGCCCAGATCTCGATCCACCTGTCGTTCACCCCGGTCCCGGTCACCGGCCAGACCCTCGGCGTGCTGCTGTCCGGCGCGGCGCTCGGCTGGCGCCGGGCCGCTGCCGCGATGGCGCTGTATGCGGTCGCCGGGGTGGCCGGCGTGCCGTGGTTCGCCGGGCACGCCAGCGGCTACGTCGGCGCCTCGTTCGGGTACGTGATCGGCTTCTTCCTGGCCGCGGTGCTGTGCGGCTGGCTGGCCGAGCGCGGCGCCGACCGCTCGATCCGGCGCGCGCTGCCGGCGATGCTGGCCGGCGAGGTGGTCATCTACGCGGCGGGCATGACCTGGCTGGCGGTGTACGCGCACCTCGGCCCGGCCGCCACCATCGCCGAGGGCCTGACCCCGTTCCTGATCGGCGACGCCGTCAAGACCGTGATCGCGGCCGGCCTGCTGCCCGCCGCCTGGCGCCTGGCCGGCCGCCGCGCCTGATGACGGGGACGGCCGCGGCGGGCGGGCCGCCGCTTCGCACGGGCCTGCCGGTACCGTGCTGCGCATGGATCTGGGACTGCGGGACCGCCGGGTACTGATCACCGGCGGCAGCCGGGGCATCGGCCTGGCCATCGCCGAGGCGGTCGCCGCCGAGGGCGCCGCGGCGGGCCTGGTGGCCCGCGGCCGGGAGGGGCTGGACGCGGCCGCGCTGGCTGGCGGAGCGCGGCGCCCGGGTGGCCACCGCGGCAGCCGACGTCGCCGACCCCGGCCAGCTGGCCGCCGCCGTCACGGACGTGGCCGCCGCGCTCGGCGGGCTGGACTGCCTGGTCGCCAACGCCGGCGGCACCGTGGGCGGCAATCTGTCCGACTCCGGCTCCGGTGACCTGCTCGCCACCTTCAGCCTGAACGCCGGGCACGCGGCCGAGCTGATCCGCTCCGGCCTGCCGCACCTGCGCGCCGCCGGTGGCGGGTCCGTGGTCATCGTCTCGTCGATCACCGGGATGCGGCCGGCGCCGCGGACGAACTACGCGGTCGCCAAGGCCGCCGAGATCCACCTGGCCGCCACCGCGGCGGCTGAGCTCGCCGCGGACAACATCCGGGTTAATGCGGTCAGCCCCGGGTCGATCATGTTCCCCGGCGGCGGCTGGGACAGCTACCGGCGCGACAACCCCGAGGGCTTCGCCGCGTTCCTGGACGCCCAGTTCCCGTTCGGCCGCCTCGGCCGGCTGGCGGAGGTCGCCGACGTGGTCGCGTTCCTGCTGTCGGACCGGGCCTCCTGGGTCACCGGGGCCAACATCGTGGTCGACGGCGGCCAGCGCTACCCCAGCGCGCGCAGCTTCCCGGCCGGCAGGCCCGCGGGCACTGAACGGCCGCCCGGCCCGGGGTGCTCCGCTAGGTTCGGTGGGTGATGAGCAACGACAGCGACGTCCTGGTGATCGGCGCGGGCATCTGCGGCCTGACCTCGGCGCTGACCCTGGCCCGGGCGGGCCTGCGGGTGCGGGTCGAGGCGGCCGCGCCACCCGAGCTGACCACCTCGGCGGTGGCGGGGGCGGTCTGGGGGCCGCACCTGGTGGGCCTGGACGGGCGCGGCGCGGGCTGGGCCCAGGTCACGCTGGCCCGGCTGCGGGAACTGGCCGCCGCGGACGGCTCGCACGTCCGGCTGATCAGCGGCACCGACGCCTACCTGGCCGGGCGGGCGGAGCCGCCGGAGTGGAACGCGGGCATCGGCGAGCTGCAGCCGTGCGATCCGGCGGGGTTGCCGGGCTACCGGGCCGGCTGGCGGTTCACCGCGCCGGTCGCCTGGATGCCCGGTTACCTGGCCTACCTCAGCGGGCTGCTGCGCGAGGCCGGGGTGCCGGTGGTGATCGCCGGCCAGCCGTTCGGCTCGCTGGCCGAGGCCTGCGAGTCCGCCGCTCCGGTGGTCGTCAACTGCGCCGGCATCGGGGCCCGTGACCTAGTGCCCGACCCCCAGGTCAGCCCGGTGCGCGGGCAGGTCATCGTGACCACCAACCCTGGCCTCACCGAGTTCTTCATCGGCCACGGCCCGGGCGAGCATGACGTGACGTACCTGTTCCCGCACGAGGGGACCGTGGTGCTCGGCGGCACGTCCGACGCGGGCGACTGGACCGCAGAGCCCGACCCGGCCACGGCCGAGGACATCATGGCGCGCTGCGCCGCGGTGGACCCGCGGCTGGTGCACGCCACGGTGCTGGCGCACCGGGTCGGGCTGCGCCCGCTCCGCCCGCAGGTGCGGCTGGAGGGCGAGACGGCCGGCGGCCGGTACGTGGTGCACAACTACGGCCACGGCGGGGCGGGCGTCTCGCTCGCCTGGGGCTGCGCCGAGGAAGTGACCGCGCTGGTGCGCGCCCGCCTCGGCTGAGCCGGGCGGCTAGAACCCGGGGAACACCGCCCGCAGCCGGCCGAGCAGCTCGGCGTGGCCGGTCACCGATTCCGGCGTGTGCCCGGGGTCGAGCCGCCCGTAGGACAGCCGCAGCAGCGCCTCGGCCGGCATGGCGACCTCGCCCGCGCCGGCCGCCTCGGCCGGGCCGGCGCCCGCCCAGTCGGACATCGCGACCGCGTCCGGGCCGGCCGCGAGCAGGTAGTCGCGCTCCGGGCCGGTGGTGGTGATCCGGGCCCGCACGGCCGGGTCCTGCGGCTTGCCGAGCCGCGGGGCGAGGAACTGCGGCACGTTGTCGACGAGCAGCTCGACCGCCTCGGCGGCCACGGCGGCAGCCGGGTCGAAGAAGACCGCGATATCCCAGGTGTGCAGGGCATGCTCGGACAGCCGCAGCCGGATCAGCCCGACGGCGTCGAGCTGCATGCCGAAGAACGGGAACGCGATCCCGGCCAGCTGCTCATCGCTGAGCTGCTCCAGCGCGCGCACGTACCGCTCGTCGGCGGCCAGCACGTCGGCGGCCTGCTCGTCCGGGCTCTTGGCGTTCCACCGGTCCCAGACCTTCTGGAACGCGCCGGTGTCCAGCTCCTCCTCGCCGAGCGCCGTCGGCAGCATGATCATCGCGATCTCGGCGCCGCTGCCGATGTGCGACAGCACCTGGGCGTTGGTCCACTCGGTGTCGTAGGACTGGGCCCGCAGCTGCTCGGGGCTGAGCTGCGCGACCAGGCCGGACAGCCGCTCGTGCGAGCCGCGCAGGGTGGCGATCCATTTCCTCGGGTCGGAATCCATCAGGTCGGGTCCGTTTCTGTGGGGCGGGATGGCAGGGCTGATGGCACTACCTTCTTTCATTATCGGGAGCCCTCGGGGAACGCTTGCGGGGCTTGTCCTTTGAGGACTGAAATGAGACGGCGTCCCTGGGGGTGACCGGCGGAGGCCGGAAGCCATCGAGGGTGTTGTCCTTCAAGGACTGGTCCATCAGCACGGCGCAGCGCCTCCACCGTCCGTGATCGCGAACCTGATGGGAGGCAGGTGTGCTTGGTGTGGGGGTGGACTGGGCCGAGTCGTTTCACGACGTGGCGCTCGGCAGTCCGGGTGAAGGGGTGATCGAGCAGTTCCGGGTCGGCCACGGCCCGGCAGGCGTGCAGCGGCTGATCACCCGGTGCCTGGAGCTGGAGCCCGACCCGGCCGAGGTGCGGGTGGTGCTGGAGACTCGGCACGGCCTGCTGGTCGAGGCGCTGGTGGATGCGGGGTTCACGGTGCTGCCGGTGAACCCGGACCTGGTGGCGCGGCGCCGCGGCCCGGCGAGGAAGAAAGATGACGCCGCCGATGCCCGGATCTGCTGCCTGATGGCCCTGGATGCCTACCTGGAGCTGCGCAAGCTGATCCCGCATGGCGAGATCGGCACCGAGCTGCGCGCCATCGCCCGTGATGACGAACGGGCGGCCCGTGACGAGCGGCGGATCGGCAACCGGCTGCGCGCCGACCTGTTGTCTGCTTTCCCCGCCGCCGTCGACATTGCCGGCGGCGACCTGGGCGCGGCGGTATTCCTCAAGCTGCTGCAGCGCTGGCCCTCTGCTGACGCGCTGGCTGCCGCCAGCCGCGAGGAACTGGCGGCCTTCGCCCGCTCGGCCCGCCACGGCTGGCCGGAGCGGTTCGCTGACCGCGTCACCACCGCCCTGGCCGAGTCCCGGCTGGCGGTACGGCCCGAGCTCGCCCGCGCCAAGGCCGGCACCATCGCGCTGGCCGCCGCCCAGCTTCTGCTGCTGCGCGACCAGCGCAAGGCGTGGGAAAAGCGGATGGGTGAGCTGCTGCTCGGCGCCCCCCGCTACGGCCGGGACAAGACCCCGAAGGACCCTGACCCGGGGAAGGCGTTCCCGGGCGGCGAGACCTACCTGAGCATGCCTGGCCTGGGTGACCGTCTCGCCGCCCGGGTCGCCGGTGAGATCGGCGAGCACTTCGGGCAGTTCGTCACGCCGAATTCCCTGCAATGCTACGGCGGGCAAGCACCCGTCACCCGCAGGTCCGGCCGCAGCGAGTTCGTGGTCGCCCGCCGTCTGGCCTATAACCGGCATCTCGGCACAGCCGTCACCCAGTGGGCTTTCTGCAGCCTCCAGCAATCCGCCTGGGCCAGAGAGTTCTACGACCAGAAGACCGCCGCCGGCAACAACCACCACTGCGCCCTGCGCAAGCTCGGCAACCGCTGGCTGGAGGTCCTGTGGCACTGCCTGGACAAAGGCGTCCTTTACGACGAAACCATCCACACGGCCAACCGGCAAAAGGCAAGCGCCCTCAAACCTGCCGCCTGAGGTTGACAGAGGGTGTCTCATTACAGCAGCCCCCGGCACGCGGCCCGCGGCCGGCGCCGGCGGCAGGACCCTCCCCGCGGGCCGGCCCGAGGGCGGCCGGAAGGGCGGCCTTTAGGGTAAGCAGAGTGCAGATAAGTTTCGGTGCCCCGGTGTCGGGCGCCTGGGCCACCCCGCAGAACCTGGCCAGCTTCGCGGCCCGGGCCGAGCAGGCCGGCTACGCGGGACTGTGGAGCTTCCAGCGGCTGCTGATCCCGGCCGGGTCGCACCTGGACCCGGTGTACCGCAGCGTCCTGGACCCGATGGTCGCGCTGGCGTACGCGGCCGCGGTGACCTCGCGGATCCGGCTCGGCGTGGCGATCGTCAACGCGCCGTTCGTGTCCCCCGGCTACCTGGCCAAGCAGGCGGCGACGCTGGACGTGCTCAGCGGCGGCCGGCACGACCTGGGCCTGGGCATCGGGTGGATGCCGGAGGAATTCACCCTGACCGGCGCGGACTCCGCCCGGCGCGGGGCCAGGATCGCCGAGTTCACCGCGGTGCTCAAGGCGCTGTGGGCTGCGGGCGAGACTGAGTTCAACGGCGAGTTCTACCAGGTGCCGCGCGGCACGATGGACCCCAAGCCGGCTCAGCCCGGCGGCCCTCCGGTGCTGCTCGGCGGGATGGCCGACCCGGCCCTGCGGCGCATCGGCAAGATCGCCGACGGCTGGATCACCGCGAGCCGGACCGACCTGTCGAAGATCGGCGCGGCCATCGCGGTCATCCGCGAGTCCGCCGAGCAGGCCGGCCGCGACCCCGGCGCGCTGCGGATCATCTGCCGCGGCGTGGTCCGGGCGGGCGAGCAGGCACCGGGCCGCCGCAGCGGGCGGCGGCTGCTGTCGGGCAGCTACGACCAGATCCGGGCGGACACCGAATGGCTGGCCGGGCGGGGGGTCACCGAGGTGTTCTACGACCTGAACTGGGATCCGCAGGTCGGCTCGCCGGACGCCGACCCGGCCGCCGCGGCCGCACGGGCCGGCGAGATCCTGGACGCGCTGGCCCCGGCCGGCTGACTGCCGGGCCGGGCCGGGCCGCACGAGACCCAGCCCGGCCGGTCAGGGCGGGTCGAGACCGGCCCGGTGCGCGATGGCGGCGGCCTGGGTGCGGCTGGCCGCGCCGAGCTTGGCCAGGATCCGGGACACGTGCACGCTCGCGGTCTTCGGCGAGATGTACAGCCGGGCGGCGATCTCCCGGTTGCTGAGCCCGGCGGCGAGCAGCGCCAGCACCTCGCGCTCCCGTTCGGTCAGCCCGGCCAGCGACGGGCCGTCCGGTCCCGGGCCGGGGCCCGGACCGGACGCGGCCGGGCCGGCCGGGGCCAGCCGGGCCCGCCGGCCGAGGTCGTCCAGGGCGGCCAGCAGCGGGCGGGCCTTCAGCGCCGCGGCCGCCTCCCTGGCCTGCTGCCATTCCCGCCGGCCAGCTTCCCGGTCCCCCGCTTCGGCGAGTGCCTCGGCCAGCCGCCACCGGGACCTGGCGTGCTCGTAGACGAAGGCGGGGCCGAACGCGTCCGCCACCGCCTGCCAGGCCGCGGGCTCGTTCGGCCCGCCGGCCCGGGCGAGCTCCGCCTCGGCCCTGGCCAGCCAGCCCCGGCCCTCCACGCCCAGCTCGAAGCCGGGCCGGCGGGGGTTCTGCGCGCCCTCCCGGGCGATCTGGGCCAGCTCTTCGGCGGCGGTGATCGCGGCCTTCTCCGCGGCCTGGTCACCGGCCGCGCGGGCGGCGGCGGCCTGGTCGGCGAGTGCGCCGAGGCCGACCGCCGCGGCCCTGATCACCTGCGGGCCGTGGTAGCCGCCGTCCCACGCCTCGACCGCCCGGATCGTGGCCCGGGCCTGCTCCAGCGCCAGCCCGGTGCGGCCCTGCCACAGCGCGTGCTCGGCGAGCAGGCCCCGGCCGATGAACTCGGCCAGCTGGTCGGTGCTGAACAGCTGCTCCAGCCAGGCCGCCCGCTCCTCCACCTCGGCGCTGCCGCGGGCGACGGCCAGGAACAGCGCCATGGCCGACAGCCGGGCCTCGGCGATGCTGGTCACCTGGACGGTGAACCCGGCGGTGAGCTGCGCGGCGTGGTCCCACGACCCGTCGCTGTAGTGCGCGAGATAGTGCATGTACTGCACGTCCAGGCCGTAGGGGGCGAGGCCGACCCCCGCCTCGCGCACCCGGTGCACGCCCTGGTGCGCGACCTCGGCGGCGCGGACCAGGTCTCCGGCCTGCTCCAGGTACACCCGGCTGAGCTGGAAGGCGGCCCGCAGCTCGACGCCGAGTACCCCGGCTGCGGCGGCCTGGCCATGGGCGGTGGTGAACAGCGAGATCGCCTCGCTGATCTGCCCCGCGTGCTCGCTGACCAGCCCGAGTGTCACCAGCGCGTCGGCCTGCACCCACGGCGCGCCGGCCGCGGTGGCGGCCGTCAGGGCCTGCTGCGCCCGGGCCCGGGCCGGGCCGAGGTCGGCCAGGCTGAGCAGGCCACGGGCGTGCGTGGCCAGCGCCCTGGCCCGCTGCCAGGTGGCCGGCTGCTCGGGCAGCGAGTCCACGGCCGCCTGGGCCGCGGCCAGCGCGGCGTCGACCTGGTCGATGTCCATCAGCAGGTAGGAAAGCCGCTCGCTGGCCTGGCAGCGCAGCTGCGGATCGGAGTCCGGGCCGAGCACGTCCAGCAGCTGGCGCAGCATCGCCACGGCGCGGGCCACCTCGCCGCCGTCGGCGGCGGCGAGGGCCGTCCGCAGGGCCAGCTCCCCGCGCGAGGTGCCGGCCTGCTGCTCGGCGCCCGGAACCCGGTCCCACAGGGCCAGCGCCTGGTCGTAGTGCCGGTGCGCCTCGGCCGGGGCGGCGAGCCGCTCGGCCTCCTGGCCGGCCAGCACCGAGGCGGCGAACGCACCGGGAACGTCATGGCTGGCCAGGCAGTGGTAGGCCAGCTCGGCGGCGGCGCCCGGCACCTCGTCCAGCTGGCCGCCGCCGGCCAGCAGCTCGGCCAGCCGGGCGTGCAGCCGGGTCCGCTCGCCCGGCAGCAGGTCGGCGTAGACGGCCTCGCGCAGCAGCGCATGCCGGAACGCGTAGCCGTGCGAGCCGTCGGGCACCAGCAGCTGCTGCGTGACCGCCTCGCGGACCGCCTCGTCGTACTCGGCGGTGTCCAGGCCCGAAGCGCGCATGACGAGCTCGTCGTCTACGTGCCGGCCGGCCACCGCGGCGGTCCTGACCACCTGCCGGGCCCGGTCGGGCAGCTGCTCCACCCGGGCCAGCAGCAGGTCGGCCAGGCCGGCGGGCAGCTCAGACCCGGCCGCCGAGGCGGCCAGCAGCTCCTCGGCGTAGTAGGCGTTGCCCTCGGCCCGGCCGATGATCTGGCTCAGCGCGGCCGGGGCCAGCGGCTCGCGGGCCAGCGCGGTGAGGTGCTCGGCCATGGCCGAGGCCGGCAGCGGGCCCAGCTCGACGGCGGCCACGCTGGGCAGCCGCAGCAGCTCGGCCACTACCGCGCGCAGCGGATGCCGCCGGTGCAGGTCGTCGCTGCGGTAGGTGGCCACCACGGCCAGCCGCTCGGAGTGCAGCACCCGGGACAGGAAGGTCAGCAGATCCCGGGTGGACCGGTCGGCCCAGTGCAGGTCCTCCAGGATCAGCAGCACCGGGGCGGCGGCGGCCAGCTCGGTGAGCATGCCGAGCACCGCGCCGAACAGCTGCTGCTGGGCCAGGCCCGGCACGTCGGCGCCGAGCACCGGGCCCGCGCCGGTGTCGGGCAGCAGCTGGGACAGCACCGGGCGGGCCGCGAGCGCGTCGCGCACCGCCCCGCCCGGGGCGGCCGCGGCCGCGTCCCGCAGCGCGTCGGCCAGCGGCAGGTACGGCACGCTGTCCGCCAGCTCGGCGCAGCGGCCCGACAGCACCGTCCAGCCCTGCCCGCGGGCCGCCCCGGCCAGCTCGGTGACCAGGCGGGTCTTGCCCACCCCGGCGTCGCCGCTGACCAGCGTCACCACCGGCCGCCCGGCCGCGGCCCGGTCGAGCAGGCCAGTCAGCCGGGTCAGCTCGCCGGCCCGGCCGACCAGCGTCCCGCGCGAAGTTTCCAGCACAGCGCTGATTATCGCCTGACGTGCCGACAAGCGCAGGCTCGCAACCTCCGGTACCCGGATCTGCGACGCGGCCGGCGCGGTGCGGGTGCCCACGGCCCGCTGGCTCGCCCGCATCGACCCGGCCCGGATCCCCTAGCCGGGCGGGGCCAGCCGGGACCGGCGTGCCCGGCTGGCCCCGCTGGTCCCAGCCGTCCCGGCAGGCCCGTGAGCCGGGGTGCGCTGGCCACGAGCAGGCGGCCCGGCGATCATAGGGATATGTCCGGTGATGACCTCTTCCGATCCGGGTCGTCCGGCGACGACCTGGTCAGCTCCGGACGGCCCGGGGGCGGCCGGGCCGAGCGGGCGGCGGCCTGGCTGCGCCTCCGCCTGCCGCGGCTGGCCCGGGCCCGGCCGGGCTGGACCGGCCGGGCCCGGCTGGCCGCCGCGGCCGTCGTGCTGCTGGCCGCATCCGTCACCGTCCCGCTGCTGGCCGGCCAGGCGGCCGCGCCGGGCCGGCCGCGCGCCGTGCGCGCGCAGGAGGCCGCGGCGCAGCCCGCGCCCGACTACCCGGGCGCGATCGTCGCGCGGCTGCCGCTGCCCGACGTCGACGCGATGGTGCAGGCCGGCCGGCAGCTGTGGGCGACGACCGGGACCCTGACCGGGAGCAGCCAGCTGATCCGGATCGACCCGCGGACCGGCCGGGTCGTGCTGAGGGTGCGGCTGCGGGACGCCGGGCACCTGCCCGGCCTGCTGTACGGCAGTGGCCGGCTGTGGGTGGTCGCCTACCCGCCCGGGCACCCGTCGCTGCGGCTGCTGCAGGTCCGCCCGGCCACCGGGAAGATCACCCGGCAGATCGTGGCGCCGGCCGGCTGCTGGAGCGCGACCTACGGCCTCGCCCACCTGTGGCTGGTGTGCGGCGCGGCCTACTCCAGCCGGATCGTGCGGATGAATCCCGCGACCGGGCGGGTGGACACCAGCTCCGGGGCGCTGCCGTACCAGGACGTGCAGCTGTCGGTCGGGGCGCAGGGTGCCTGGTTCAGCTCGGAGACCGCGGTGGCCCAGGTGGCGCCGAGCGGGCAGTGGCTGACCGGGCTGATCCTCGGCCGGGCGGCCCTGCACGCCGCGCTCGGCAGCCCCAGCCTGGCGTTCGGCGGCGGCGCGCTGTGGGCCCTGTCCTACTCCGAGAGCATCGCCAGGATCAACCCCGGCACCGGGCGGGTCACCGACATCATCAGCAAGGGCCGGTTCGACCCGCGATACCAGTTTCTTGATGACATCGTGATGACCACCGGGCAGCGCTCACTGTGGCTGCTGGCGCCCGCCGACCGCAACCAGCTGGTCCGGGTGGACATGCGCACCGGCGCGGCGCGCGGCGAGGTCACGGTCGGCGGCTCCTGCGGCCAGCCGTGCGACCAGCTGTACGACGCGGCCGGGTCGGTGTGGATCCCGGACGGGCGGCAGCTGATCCGCATCGACCCGCGGCGGATCCCGGCCCGCGGCGGGACGCGCTAGCTCAGGCCAGGTGCACGTACTCGTAGCCGAACGGCCGGCCGTTGATGCCGTTACGGGGCGGCGCGATCCAGGCGGCGATCTTGCCGCGCTGGTAGACCGGCTGCATGAGCGAGCGGACGTAGGTCTTGTCCACGTCGGTCGGCAGCCATTCGCCCTGGCGCCGCTCCCACTCGGCGGCCGGCAGCACGGTGCCGTCCGGGGCGGCCTCGATCCCGGCGAACGCGCCGACCTTGCGGTTGAACGCGACGTGCGGCAGCCGCAGGCGGCGGTCCAGGCCGGCCTTCTCCAGGATCTTGTTCCACCGGTTCAGGCCGGACTGGCAATCCGAGATGTACTCGCGGCGCAGGTCGGTGTTCAGCCCGGTCAGCGCGGACACCTCGTCCTGGCCGATCTGGCCGTCCTCGGTGACCGCGTCGACCTTGATCGCGTCGCTGCCGAGCTTGTGGTCGTCCTTGCGCCGGTCCTCCAGCCACCGGCCCTTGAGCCCGGCGGTGTAGTAGTTGGCGACGTTGGTCGAGGTCTCGCCGCCGAACAGGTCCAGCGACACCGAATAGTGGAAGTTCAGGTACTTCTGGATCACGTCCAGCGGGATCGCGCCGCAGGCCGCGACGTCATCGGTGCCGTGCTCGGCCATCAGCTGCGCAGTGCGCTCCACCACCCGGTCGATGCCGGTCGTGCCGACGAACATATGATGCGCCTCTTCCTTGAGCATGAACTCAGCCGTGCGCGACAGCGGGTCGAACGCCGACTCCTTCAGCGTGCCGAGCTGGTACTTGCCGTCCCGGTCGGTGAAGTAGGTGAACATGAAGAACGACAGCCAGTCCGGCGTCTCCTCGTTGAACGCGCCGAGGATCCGCGGGCTGTCGGCGCTGCCGGAGTTGCGGTGCAGCAGTTCTTCCGCCTCCTCCCGGCCGTCCCGGCCGAAGTAGGCGTGCAGCAGGTACACCATCGCCCACAGGTGACGGCCCTCTTCGACGTTGACCTGGAACAGGTTGCGCAGGTCGTACAGGCTCGGCGCGGTCGCGCCGAGGTTGCGCTGCTGCTCCACCGAGGCCGGCTCGGTGTCGCCCTGCACCACGATCAGCCGCTGCAGCGACGACCGGTACTCGCCGGGCACCTTGTCCCACACCGGCTCGCCCTTGTGCTCGCCGAAGCCGATCCGCCGGCCCGGGTCCCGCTCGGCCAGGAAGATGCCCCACCGGTAGTCGGGCATGGCGACGTGGCCGAACTGCGCCCAGCCCGCCCGGCCGACGTTGACCGCGGTGCGCAGGTACACGTCCTGGGTCGGCAGCGCCGGGCCCATGGTCTGCCACCAGGACAGGAAGTTGGGCTGCCAGGACTCCAGGGCCCGCTGCAGCCGCCGGTCCTCGCGCAGGCCGACGTTGTTGGGGATCTTCTCGCTGTAGTCAGCGGTGCTGGTCACGGTGTCAGACTCGCTTCCGGTCGAAGGCGGCTCGCTGCCCGGTGCCGAACCGGCGCAGCGCGCCGTCCGGCCCGGAAGCGCTGGGCCGGTTGAAGATCCAGTTCTGCCAGGCGGTCAGCCGGCCGAAGATCTTCGTCTCCATGGTCTCCGGGCCGGCGAACCGGTAGTTGGCTTCCAGCCCGGTCAGGGCGTCGGGGCTGAAGCTGGCCCGCTCCTCGGTGGCGATGCGGACCTCCTCGTCCCAGTCAATGTCGTCGGGCGCGAAGGTGACCAGGCCGAGCCGCTCGGCGTCCGCGGCCTCCAGCGGCTTGCCGGCCTGCCCGGCGGCGGCCGCGTAGCCGGGCTCGTCGCCGAGGTAGCGGGCCTGCAGCCGGGTCAGGCCGTTGCCCATCGGCAGCGGGCCGAGGTTCATCTCGCCGACGGTGACCGCGGCCGGGCCGGCATCGGGGTCGATGTCCTCGAACACTCCGGTCAGCATGTAGGAGCGGTCGGCGGCCAGGGCCAGTTCCAGCAGGCTCCCGGCGAAGCAGCTGCCCGGCTCGATCAGCGCGAGCAGGCTGCGGCTGGTCACGTCCAGCCGCTTCAGCGTGCGCTTGAGATAGCCGGTGATCTCGGCGGCCAGCCAGTCGCCGCTACCGTCGAGCAGCAGCCGGTCGTAGCTGAGCACCATGTCGGCGTCGCCGGCCGTCTTGAGTACCCAGGTGCCGAGCTCCAGCTCGTTGGCGCGCAGGTCCAGGATCAGGTCGTCCAGCGCGCGGGCGACCGCGAGCGGCCAGAACTGGTCGCCCTGCCCGCGGGCCGCGGCCATGTCCCCGGGGGCCGGGTCGCCGGGCGCGGTGACGGTGATGGTGACCGCACCCGCGGCCCGGTCCAGGCCGGCGGTGACGTGCGGGTAGCTGATACGGCCGGGGTCGCGCTGCTTGGCCAGCGGAGTCAGCGCGATGCCCGCGCGCGCGTCCCCCGGCTGGCCCGGGCGGGCGGCGATCTCCGCGGCGCGCTCCGCGACGGCCTGCTCCCAGTCCGGTCGCGGCACGACCTCGTCGACCAGCCGCCAGGCCACGGCCTTGCGGCCGCCGACGCCCTCCGGCCGGGTGGCGAAGTAGTCGGCCAGGTCGCGGCGGACGTGCCGCTTGTCGGTGACCCGGGTCAGGCCGCCGGTGCCGGGCAGCACGGCGAGCAGCGGCAGCTCGGGCAGCGACACAGTGGACGACCGGTCGTCGATCAGCATGATGTGATCGCAGGCCAGGGCCAGCTCGTAGCCGCCGCCGGAGGCGGTGCCGTTGACCGCCGCGATCCAGGTCTGGCCGGAGTGCTCGGTTGCGTCCTCGATCCCGTTGCGGGTCTCGTTGGTGAACTTGCAGAAGTTGACCTTCCACGGGTGCGGCGCAGCCGCGAGCATCCTGATATTGGCCCCGGCGCAGAAGATCTTGTCCTTGGCGCTGGTCAGCACCACGGCGCGGACCTCGGGGTGCTCGAACCGCAGCCGCTGCACCGCGTCATAGAGCTCGATGTCGACGCCGAGGTCGTAGGAGTTCAGCTTCAGCTCGTAGCCGTCGCGCAGGCCGCCGTCCTCGGCCACGTCCATGGTGAGGGTGGCGACGGGCGGCTCGATGCTCAGGCGCCAGTGCCGGTAGGCCGCGGGCTCGGTCTGGAAGCTGACGTACTCCTGGTCGCGGTCCTGGTCGCGGCCGCCGTCATTGCCGTCGTGAGATCCGGTCACGCCTCCTATGTTCTACATTCTGATGTTGCTACGTCAAGAGTTAGTAGCATAATGAGGCCATGGCGAGCCCGGAATTGTCCCGCCAGCACGCCGCCGGCTCCCCCAGCGCGCGCGGGCTGTTGCTGACGCTGCTCGGCGAGTTCGCGCTGCCCGGCGGCGGCACCGCGTGGACGTCGGCGGTCATCGCCGCGCTCGCCCGGCTCGGCGTCGAGGAGAAGGCCGCCCGGCAGGCGCTGATGCGCACGTCGGCGGCGGGCTGGCTGGCGGCGGAGCGGCTCGGGCGGCGGACCCGCTGGCACCTGACCGGCGCGGCCCGGCAGCTGCTGACCGGCGGCGCGGAGCGGATCTACTCCTTCACCGGCCCGGCGCCGGAGTGGGACGGCCGGTGGCTGCTGGTCGCGGCCCGGGTGCCCGACACCGACCGGGCGGCCCGGCACGCGCTGCGCCAGCAGCTGCGCTGGGCCGGCTTCGGCTCGCTCGGTGCTGGCCTGTGGATCAGCCCGCGGGCCGAGCGTGAGGCTGAGGCGGCCCAGGTGCTGCAGGCGGCGGGGGTGGCCGGCGCGGCGCACGTGTTCACGGCGACCAGGTCCGGGCTGGGCGATCCGGCGGACATGGTGGCCGCGGCCTGGGACCTGGCGGCGATCGAGGCCGAATACGAGCAGTTCATCGCCGTCTTCGCCGGACTGGCCGGGGCCGGGCCGGACGGGGCCGGACTGGCCGGGGCCGGGCCGGACGGGGCCGGACTGGCCGGGGCCGGGCCGGACGGGGCCGGACTGGCCGGGGCCGGGCTGCGCGACCCGCTGGCCCGGCAGGTGGCGCTGGTGCACGCCTGGCGCCGCTTCCCGGCGATCGATCCGGGCCTGCCGCGCGGGCTGCTGCCGGCCCGGTGGAGCGGCGTGACCGCCGCCCGGCTATTCGCGACCCGGCACGCCGCCTGGGCCGCCGAGGCCCAGCTGGAATGGAAGCGCCTCAACGAGCCGGGCTGAAGCGCGCCGCGCCCCGGACCGGCTGGCCCGCGACCAACCCCCTCGATGTCACAACCAGGGGCTCTGGTGCCCCTGACTGTCACATCCACGGGATGGTGGCGGGCCAGGCCGGGCGGCTAGCGGCGGCGGAGGGCGGCGTCGGTGATGGACGGCGGGTCGTAACCGCGGTCAGGCTGGTTGAGGTTGGTGCCCGGCGGGACGATCTCGTCGATCGCGTCCAGCACGTCGGCGGGCAGCGTGGCCTCGGCCGCGCCGAGCTGGTCGTCCAGGTGCTGCATGGTGCGCGGCCCGATGATGGCCGAGGTAACCGCGGGATGGGTGATCACGAAGCTCAGGGCCAGGTGGATGAGCGACAGGCCGGACTTGTCGGCCAGCTCGGCCAGCTTGTCGGCCGCTTCCAGCTTGGCCTGGTTGCCGGGCAGGCTCAGGTCGAAACGGTGCGGCAGCCGCTGCGCGCGGCTGCTGGCGGGCAGCTCGCTGCCCTTGCGGTACCGGCCGGACAGCCAGCCGCCGGCCAGCGGGCTCCACGGGATCACGCCCATGCCGTACTGCTGGCAGGCCGGCAGCACCTCGGTCTCGACCCCGCGGACCAGGATCGAGTAGGGCGGCTGCTCGCAGACGAACCGCTCCCGGCCGCGCTGCTGCGCGGTCCACTGGGCCTGCACGATCTGCGACGGCAGGAACGTCGAGCTGCCCGCGTAGCGGATCTTGCCCGCGCGGATCAGGTCGGACAGCGCGCCGAGCGTCTCGTCGATGTCAGTGCTGGGGTCGGGCCGGTGGATCTGGTACAGGTCGATGTAGTCGGTGCCGAGCCGGCGCAGGCTGTCCTCGCATTCGCGGATCAGCCACCGCCGCGAGTTGCCCTGCTGGTTCGGGTCGTCGCCCATGGTGCCGTGTGCCTTGGTGGCCAGCACGATGTGCTCGCGCCTGCCGTCGGCCAGTGCCTTGCCGACGATCTCCTCCGACTCGCCCTGCGAGTACACGTCGGCGGTGTCGATGAAGTTGACCCCGGCGTCCAGGGCCCGGTGGATGATGCGGATCGATTCCTCGTGGTCGGGGTTGCCCCAGGCGCCGAACATCATGGCGCCCAGGCACAGCGGGCTGACTCTGACTCCGGTGCTGCCCAGTACCCGTAGATCGTTAAGAGACAAGTTCGCTCCAGCTCATGAGGGGTTCGGCGGGCGCCTTCTCCACGCTGCCAGGCTATCCAGGGACGTCAGCACTACCCAGCCGCGGGACCGGCCGAACCTCGGCCGTGGTGGCCGAGCCGGGCAAAGCGGGCACAGCACGACGGCGTGATCGCCTGCCGCCTGGACCGGCTCACAAGCCGGTTACCCTAGCCTGCGATCGAGCGCAGCACGCTGATCGTCTTGGTGTCGTGTGGCAGCCAGGCGTAGGCCCCGCCGCCCGGGGCGAAGAAGAACGGGTAGAACACCTGGAAGTGGCTGGCCTTAGCCAGGTCCCACAGGTCGGTGAACCACCCGGGCCGGTTCGCCACCGTGGTGGAGTTCCCCTCGGTCATCCCGGACGGCTTGCCGGTGTGCTGCTGGATCACCTTCAGGCACGGCTCGATGAAATTGGCCACCGTGTGATGGGTGTCGGTCTGGTAGGTGTCCATGTAGATCGCGTCGGCCTTGCCGGACAGGTAGCCGGGGAACGCGCCCTTGCGGCTGATCATGGAGTAGCAGGTGACCGTCTGCACCACCTTGATCTTCGGGTTGGCCGCCTTGATGGTGTCGTAGGCCCGCTCGAACGCGCCGAGGAACGTCTTGGCCGAGAGCCCGAAGTTGCCGCGCTCGCCCTCCATGTAGGGGCAGACGATGCCCCCGGCCGGGACGGTCTTGGCGTAGGCGGTGAGCGCCGCGGAGTCGGCACCGCCGGACAGCGACGGCCAGATGTTCTGGATCACCTGGCTGACCCCGCCGCCGCCCGGGAAGCTGCGCGGCATCGAGTGGACGGTGTACCTGCGCCCGTGCACGTTCGGGATGGCCCCGGTGAACGCGTGCCAGTTCAGGTCGTCGGTGCCGAACAGCGGCGCTGACGTGGCGGCCTGCGCCGGTGTCAGCCCGGTGAGCCCGGCAGTGGCCACCGCGCCCGCCGCGAGCGTGCCGCCCAGGAAGCCTCTCCTGGTGAGATCCATGACAGTCCCCCCATTCAGCCGGTCCCGTCCGCCACTTCGCGCCAATCCGCGACTAATCGGTCACTAAATGTTGCTAATGGGTAAATCCCGGCAAAGCTAGCACTACGGAAACGGCACGCGCAGCCAAACTGAAATTGACACGCAGGACATCGGCACCGGCGGCAGCGCGAGGCGAAATGCGCTAGCCAGGCGGATCTGCGCAGGCTATTTCTTCTTGATCTGGTTATCGGGCATAAGCGAAATGACAGCTGACGGCAGGGCAAGCTGCCCATTCATGTAGTTAAGGCGCCCGCACCGATAGCGGCTGCTCAAGTGCGTGCGCGGCATTTCCTTCCTTGACGGTTACCACCTCGCCAGGCGGGCGGCGGCGGTCACCTGCCCGGCCGGGCCGGCGACGCCGCGGCCGCAGCCGCCGGGCCCGGCACGGGAGCGGCGGCACCCGGCGCCGGCTTGCGAGCCAGCGGCAGGACCGCGACCATCAGCAGCGCGGACAGGGCGAACGCGACGGGATACCCGGTGACCCCGACGAACAGGCCGAAGGCGGCCGGCCCGGCGCCGTATCCGGCGTCGTAGGCCAGGCTCCAGATCGCGCTCGCGGTGCCGAATCCCGACGCGGGCATCCGGTTGATCATCAGCATGAACGTCGCGTTCTGCAAGATCCCGAAGCCGAGTCCGAACAGCATCATGCCGACGATCACGGCGACCGGGGAGGCCAGCCAGAGCAGGGCCGTCATGCCGGCCGCCGCGATCGCCAGGGCCGGGATGAGCAGCCGCGCGTGGCCGGCCCGGTCGCCGAGCCGCCCGGCCCACCAGCTGCCCGCCCCGCTGGTCAGCGCCTGCGCGAACAGCCCGGCGGTGGCGACGCCGCGCGACACCCCGGCGGCCAGCGGCAGGAACGAGACGACCACGCCGGCCGCGACCGTGCTGGCCGCGAAGATCAGCGCCGGGCGCCGCGCGGCAGGCAGCCGCAGGCCGGCCAGCAGGCCGGCTGGTCCTGGCCGCCCGCGGAACCGGGGCCGTCCTCGCTCACCCGGCGCGGCAGCCAGGCCGCAGCCGCGGCCGGCGCCAGGGCGGTCCCGGCGGCCAGGCTCAGCACCAGGTCCAGGCCCGCATGCCCGGCCAGCCACAAGCCGCCGGCAGCGCGACGATGCCGGGAATGGTCTCGATGACGTCGTACAGCCCGAGGCCCTCGCCCCTTCGGTCCGCGGGGACAATGAGCGCGGCCAGCGCGCCGAGGACCACGGTGCCGAGGCCGAAGCCGAAGCCGCGGACCAGGCTGGATGTCATCGTGATCACCAGCGCGCCGTGCGCCAGCATCGCCAGCGACGCCGTCCCCATCAGCAGCGCGCCCGCGGCGAGCATGGCCCGGTAGCCGCAGCGCCGCATCAGTACCGGAGACGCCAGTTCGGCCGCGACCGTGCCGAGCAGCAGCACGCCGGTCACCAGGCCCGCGCCGGCGCTGCCGGAGCCGCTGGCCGCGGCGGCCGTCGGCGTCACCGATACCAGCAGGTAAAAGCTGGTCAGCAGGCATGACGCGGACGCGAGCACGAGCGCGAACGGCCCGCTGACGAGCCGGTTGCGCGGCCGGCCGGGGGTAGCGCGGCGGCGGGGGCGGCGCCGGAAACGGCTGCTCATAGCTGCGACCGTAGGTCGCGACCGGATCACGGGTAAGGTCCAGTTTCATGGCGATTCAGTGGTCCGGTCTGGGTCCGGAGCTGTTGCTGAGCATGGACCGGGCCAGCGGCCGGCCACTGCGCGCGCAGCTCGAGACGACCCTGCGCGACGCGATCAGGACCGGCAGGCTCGCCGCCGGGGAACGCCTGCCGTCGTCCCGCGAGCTCGCTCGTGAGCTGGCGGTTTCCCGCGGGCTGGTGCAGGAGTGCTACGCCCAGCTGCTGGCCGAGGGCTACCTGACCAGCCAGCCGGGCTCGGCGACCAGGGTCGCGGCCGGAACCCGCCCGGCCGCCCCGGCGGCGGCTGCGGCCCGCCCGCCGGCCGCGCGGCTGATCGCGGACTTGCGGCCGGCGGTGCCGGACCTGGCCAGCTTCCCGCGCGGCGACTGGGCGCGGGCCATGCGGGAGGCCTGCACCAGCGCGGCGAACGCCGACCTGGACTACGGCGACCCCCGCGGCACCGCGGTGCTGCGCGACGTCCTCGCCGGGTACCTGCGCCGGGTGCGGGCTGCGGACGCCGACCCGGGCCGGCTGATCGCCTGCACCGGGTTCGCGCAGGGCCTGATCCTGGTGCTGCAGGCCCTGGCCAGGACCGGGGCCCGGACGGTCGCGTTCGAGGACCCGGGCTACGGCAGCCCGCAGACCAGCGAGGTCATGCGGGCCGTCAGCGCACGGGGCCTGCGGCTGGCGCACGTGCCGGTCGACGACCTCGGCATCGACGTCGCGGCGCTCGATGCGAGCGGCGCGCATGCCGTCGTGGTCACCCCGGCGCACCAGTCGCCGACCGGCGTCGTGCTCGCCGCCAGCCGGCGGCACTCGCTGGTCGAGTGGGCCCGCGCTACCGGCTCCTTCATCATCGAGGACGACTACGACTCAGAGTTCCGCTACGACCGGGAGCCTGTCGGCGTGCTGCAGGGCCTGGCTCCCGACCATGTCATCACCGTCGGCACGGCCAGCAAGGCGCTGGCACCAGCGGTCCGGCTCGGCTGGATCCTCGCGCTGGCGGCCTGGTCGGCGCGATCGCGGAGGAAAAGCTCTTCGGCGACCGCGGCTCGTCCGCGCTCGACCAGCTTGCGCTGGCGGCGCTGCTGCAGTCGGGCCGCTACGACCGGCACCTGCGCCGGATGCGGTCGGTGTACGCCAGCCGCCGGAGCCTGCTGGTCGCCGCGCTCAGCCGGCACGCGCCGGCCATCCGGCTGACCGGCCTGGCCGCGGGATTCCACGCGGTGGCGCACCTGCCCGGCGGCGCGGACGAGCCGGCCATCGTCGCCGCGGCCCGTGGCCGGCAGGTCGGCCTGTCCGGCATGAGCAAGTTCCGGGCCTCCCGCGCCACCGAGCCGCCGCAGCTGGTCATCGGCTTCGGCAATGTCAGCGAGCGCGCCATCGAACCGGGCATCGCGCTGCTCGCCGGGCTGCTTGTTGCCTAACTCCGCTGCCTTCCCCCGGGCGGCTCCCGGCGCGGTTGCGGGCCAAAGGGCTGCTAGGCGGAGGTGTCGGGTGAGACGTAGTCCGGGCACGGGCACTGGCGCCACAGGTGCTTGATGCTCAGCCGGACCGTGCAGCCCCGGCCGTCGTGGTGGCTGCCGGTGGTATGCCCGCAGCGGACGCAGCGCTGCCGGTAGTAGGTGTCCTCGTGCGGAATGGGAGGAAGTGCCATAGCGCGTCAGGCGGTTCCGGCTGACCACTCGATGGTCGGCGGCCGCCCGGCGGAGCAGGTCGGGTTGCCCTTGGGGTCGGTCAGGCCCAGCCGGCCGACGAGCAGCCCGGTGCTGGCCGCCTCGCCGAGTACCGCCGGCGGCACGCCGTCGAGCCACAGCTTGGCCCGGCGGAAGAGCCTGGCGGCACCGGAGTCGTCGACGGTGACCCAGTTCAGGTAGATGAAGCGGCCGCCGGGCGGCCCCTGGATGTAGGGGCCCGTCACGTCCGCGGCCGCGCTACCCGGATCCGGTTCCGCGCTGCCGCTGAGCTGGCACTCGAATGTCCAGGTCGCGGACGGCGCGTCGCCAGGGGTCAGGCCGAGCAGCTCGTCGCGCTTGCCGCGGCGCTGGACTCCGACGTGAATGTCGCGGTAGCCCTCCGGGACGTCGGGACTCGGGCCGCACGACCGGCCCGGCAGGTCACTGCCCTCGATCCGTATGCGCACTTAGCGAGTATCCCCCGTCGTGCGACGGCGCCGGGCGCGCGGGCCGGCGACAGGGCGGCCAGCAGGGCGGTGACCCGCTGCCAGGTGAGGCCGGCGGCGGGAGCGTCGTCAGAGGCTGGTACTAGCGTGTGCTCACACGAGAGTTCCGGGAGGCGGACGGCAATGACCTCAGACCAGGCGGGCGGCACGCAAGCCGGCCCCGCCGCCGCGGAATCCGGGCCAGCGGCCGGCACTGAGACCGGCGGCGAGCCGGGCGAGCGGGCCGACCTGCTGGCCATGCTGGCCAAGCAGCGGCACTTCCTGCGCTTCCCGGCGCGCGGGCTGACCGACGAGCAGGCGGCCGCGCGGACGACGGTGAGCGAGCTCTGCATCGGCGGGCTGATCAAGCATGTCGCGGCGGTCGAGCGGAACTGGTGCCGGTTCATCGTCAGCGGGCCGGCCGCCATGAGCGGCGGCGACACCGACTACGAGGACTGGGCGAACGGGTTCCGGATGGTGCCGGGCGAGACGCTGACCGGGCTGCTGGCCGACTACGCAGCCGCGGCGGCCGAGACCGACGAGCTGCTGCGCAGCCTGCCCAGCCTGGATGCCCGGCAGCCGCTGCCCGAGGCGCCGTGGTATCCGCCGGGCGAGTCCTGGTCGGCGCGCCGGGTGTTCCTGCACGTCATCGCCGAGACCGCGCAGCACTCCGGGCACGCGGACATCCTGCGGGAGGCCATCGACGGCGCCAAGTCGATGGGCTGACCGGGACGCCGCCGGGCACGGGCCGCGGGCCCGGTTTGCCCGCGGGGGCGCCGGGCAGTGGGTGATCCCGGGCCCGCACCGAGCGGGCCCGCCGTCCTCTGCGACCGGGAGGCATGCCGTGAGCCACGACCTGCCAGAGCGCGACCCGCGCTCGCGGCTGGAGGACGAGGGGATCCCCGACCTGCAGGCAGGTACCCCCGGGCAGCGATGGGCCGTGGACCCGGAGGAGATGCCGGTCCCCGGTGATGAGCCTGCCGCGATCGACGACTTCGGCACGACCGCCGACGAGCAGCGCGACGGCGAGCCGCTGGACGAGCGGCTGAACCGGGAGGAACCGGAGCAGCAGCCCATCCTGGACGCCGGCCGCGGAGCCGCCGTGACCGCCGACGCGGCCGCAGGCGACTACATCGCCGGCGCACCCGGGCGCAGCGCCGCGGGGACGGCAGGGCCGCTGAGCGAGAGCGCCGAGGACGTGGCGGCCACGAGCGTGGCCGGGATGGACGACACCACGCCTGACGGCGGCCTCGGCCCCGGCTCGGACCTGAACACCGAGCGCGAGAGCAGCCCGGGGACCGATCAGGAATGGCCGGGGCAGCCGGAAGCCCCGACCGGCCAGATCTGGGACGACGCCGACGACCGGCCCGCCGGGCGGCTGGTCGCCCCGGACGAGGGCGCGCACGAGGACGCCGAAGCGGACGAGGTTGCCCGCGAAGCCGGGCCGGACGCGGGCGGGTACTCCGCCGAGGAGTCCGCCATGCGCGTCGAGCCGGAGTAGAGCCGAACCGGAGCGGCCCGCCGGCCAGTTCCGCCGTGGTGCGGGATGCGCGCTACCCGACCTGCGGCCGGGTACCGGGCTCGGCCGGATGCCGAGCACGGCCGGGCGGCGGGCGCCGCGGGCCGGATATGCCGTCGCCGCCGCGCGCCGGGCGCGCTACCATTCCGGCATGACCGGTCACTCCGAGATCAGCAAGACCACGGCGGGCGCGGTGCCGGCCAAGCCCAGCCTCGACGGGCTCGAGGACAAGTGGGCCCGGCAGTGGGACCTCGCCGGGGTAGTACAAGTGTGACCGGACCCGCCCTCGCGCGGACATCTACTCGATCGACACTCCCCCGCTGACCGCCAGCGGATCGGTCCATCTCGGGCACGTCTTCTCCTTCACCCAGACCGACATCGTCGCGCGCTTCCAGCGGATGCGCGGCAAGGAGGTCTTCTACCCGGTCGGCTGGGACGACAACGGGCTGCCGACCGAACGCCGGGTGCAGAACTACTTCGGCGTGACCTGCGATCCCTCGCTGCCCTATGAGCCGGGCCTGGTGCTGCCGGCCGTCGGCGCCGTCGATGCGGGCCTGTCCCGGCCCGCCGCGGCGCCGCCCGCGCAGCGGCGGCCGGTGTCGCGGCGCAACTTCACCGAGCTGTGCCATCAGCTCACCGAAATCGACGAGCGGGCCTACGAGGCGGCCTGGCGGCGGATCGGCCTGTCGGTGGACTGGTCGCTGAGCTACCGGACGATCGACGACCGGTCGGCGGCGGTGTCCCAGCGGGGCTTCCTGCGCAACCTGGCCCGCGGCGAGGCGTACGCGGCGGCCGGGCCGGTGCTGTGGGATGTCACGTTCGGCACCGCGGTCGCCCAGGCCGAGGTCGAGGACCGGCAGGTGCCGGGCACCTACTGGCGGCTGGCCTTCACCCCGGCCGGTCCGGGCCCGGCCCGCGAGCTGGTCATCGCCACCACCCGCCCCGAGCTGCTGCCCGCCTGCGTGGCGCTGGTGGCGCATCCCGACGACGAGCGGTACGCGGGCCTGATCGGCACGACCGCGCTCACCCCGGTGTTCGGCGCGGCGGTGCCGGTGCTGGCGCACCGGCTGGCCGAGCCGGGCAAGGGCACCGGCCTGGCCATGGTGTGCACGTTCGGCGACGTCACCGACGTGACCTGGTGGCGGGACCTGCAGCTGGACACCAGGCCGGTGATCGGCCCGGACGGCCGCCTGGCCGCGGATCCGCCGCCCGGGCTCACCGCGCCGGGGGCAGCGGCCGCCTACGCGCGGCTCGCCGGGCGGCCGGTCAAGGCGGCCCGGCAGCAGATGATCGGCCTGCTGGACGCGGCCGGCGCGCTGCGCGGCGACCCCGAGCCGGTCCGCCACCCGGTCAAGTTCTACGAGAAGGGCGACGCGCCGCTGGAGATCCTCACCACCCGGCAGTGGTACCTGCGCAACGGCGCCCGGGACCCGCAGCTGCGCGCGGCGATGCTGGCCGCCGGGCGGGAGCTGGACTGGCACCCGGCGCACATGCGGGCCCGGTACGAGAACTGGGCGGACGGGCTGACCGGCGACTGGCTGGTCAGCCGCCAGCGCTACTTCGGCGTGCCGATCCCGGTGTGGTACCCGCTGGACGCCGCCGGGCGGCCGCGCTACGACCAGCCGCTGCTGCCCGCGGCGGAGAGCCTGCCGGCCGACCCGGCGGCGGCCGCGCCGCCGGGCTACGATCCGGCCCAGCGCGGCCAGCCGGGCGGGTTCATCGCCGACCCGGACGTCATGGACACCTGGGCGACCTCGTCGCTGACCCCGCAGATCGCGGCCGGGTGGGGCTCGGCCGCAGACGTCAGCGACCGGGTGTTCCCGATGGACCTGCGCCCGCAGGCGCACGAGATCATCAGGACCTGGCTGTTCTACACGGTGCTGCGCTCGCACCTGGAGACCGGCCGGCTGCCCTGGCGGCATGCGGCCATCTCCGGGTGGATCCTCGACCCCGACCGCAAGAAGATGTCCAAATCGGCCGGCAACGTGGTCACGCCGATGAGCCTGCTGCGCGACTACGGCTCGGACGCCGTGCGGTACTGGGCAGGCAGCGCCCGGCTGGGCGTGGACACCACGTTCGGCCAGGCCCAGCTCAAGATCGGCCGGCGGCTCGCGGTCAAGATCCTGAACGCGAGCCGGTTCGTGCTCGGCATCATCCCGCCGGACGGCCCGGCCGGCCGCGGCCTGGCGGTGACCGAGCCGCTGGACCGGGCGCTGCTGCACCGGCTGGCCGCGGTGGTGACGCAGTGCACGGCCGCGCTGGAAGCCTACGACCACGCCCGCGCGCTGGAGCTGGCCGAGCAGTTCTTCTGGCAGTTCTGCGACGACTACCTGGAGCTGGTCAAGGCCCGCGCCTACGGCGAGCGCGGCCCGGCGGCCGCCGCGTCGGCCCTCGGCACGCTGCGGCTGGCCCTGTCGGCGGTGCTGCGGCTGTTCGCGCCGTTCCTGCCGTTCGTCACCGAGGAGGTCTGGTCCTGGCCGCCCGCCGGCGCGGCCGCCCCGGCAGGCTCGGTGCACCGGGCGACGTGGCCCGGCCCGGCGGCGCTGCTGGCCGCGGCCGGCCAGGGCGGCGAGCCGCCGGGGCGGCTGGAGGCCGCGGCGGAGGTGATCAGCGCGATCAGGAAGGCCAAGTCGGAGGCCAGGTTGCCCATGAAAGCCCCGGTCAGCAAACTCACGATCACCGGCTCACCGGGCCGGCTGGCGGCGCTGGCCGCGGTGCAGGCCGATGTGCAGGCGGCCGGCCGGGTGGGCCAGGTCCTGCTGGTGCCCGGCGACGGCGCGGACGAGCTGGCGGTGCAGGTCGCGCTCTGAGCGGGCCCGCGCCGCCGGGTAGTCTCACGAGCATGGACGATGAGCGGAAGGTGCAGCTTTCCGAGGACGAATGGCGGCAGCGGCTGGCCCCGGAGGAGTACCGGGTGCTGCGCCAGGCCGGGACCGAGGCCCCGTTCCGTGGCGAGTACACCGACACCAAGACCGAGGGCGTGTACCGGTGCCGGGCCTGCGGCGCCGAGCTGTTCCGCTCGGACGCGAAGTTCGACTCGCACTGCGGCTGGCCGAGCTTCTACCAGCCGACCGAGAACGACGCGGTGATCCTGCTGGAGGACCGGTCGCTCGGCAGCATGCGGACCGAGGTCCGGTGCGCGCGCTGCGGCTCGCACCTCGGGCACGTGTTCGAGGGCGAGGGCTATCAGGTGCCCACCGACCAGCGCTGGTGCATCAACTCGGTGTCACTGACGCTGGAAGCCGGCCAAGGACGCGCAGGCCGCACCCGGTGACGGCGGCGAGGCCGCGGCGGCCGGCTCCGGCCAGCCGGCCTAGGCGCGGTGGCGGCGTGAGCACCGCGGCGCCCGGCGGCCCGGCCCGGCTGCGGCTGATCAGGCCGGCCGAGCTGTCCGGCGACACCGCGCAGACCTCCGGCATGGCCCGGGCCGCGGCGATCTCGGGCCCCCAGGTGGGCGCCCGGTCGCTGTTCATGGGCCGGACCGTGCTGCCGCCCGGGGTGTCGTCCGGCGACCATCATCACGGCGAGTCCGAGACCGGCATCTTCGTGGTGGCCGGGCAGCCCGCGTTCGTGTTCCGCGACCCGGCCACCGGCGAGGTCACCCGGCTGGAAGCCGAGCCGGGCGACTTCGTCTGGGTGCCGCCGCACGTGCCGCACCGGGAGGAGAACCCCGCCGGCGAGGCCGCGGTCATCGTGGTGGCCCGGTCCACCGAGGAAGCGATCGTGGTCAACGTCGGCGGGCTCTGACCTGCTGCCGCCCGGGAACCGTACATCTGTAGCGCGGGCCGGCGACCGGGATCAGGCCTTCCTACTCCCGCGCCAGCATTGCCTGGGCCTCGCGCTCGAGGTCCACGTAGGGGTCGCCGCTGACGTCGACCGCGACCCGGTTAATCGTGCCGCCGGTGAACAGGTGCGGGTGATCACCGGGATAGTCGGCGGTTACTGGCTCGCCGCTGTCCCGGCCGATGCACAGGCCCTCGCCGGCCAGGCTGAACAGCCCGGGCTGGGTCTTGATGCGACCTTCGCCGACCTTCTTGTCCCCGTGATACAGGGACAGGATCCCGGTGGCGACGTGGGGAGGGTCCTCCCCGTCCTTGTCGAACGAGGCCGACAGGAGGAGGTTCTCGCCGGTGGGCAGGTCCTGTGTTCCGTCGACCTTCTGCTCGATCAGGCCGACGACATTGTTGACATAGTGCAGCCGGTTGTCCTTCACGTACAGGGCGTGGCCGCCGAACCGCGAGCCGTGGGCGAACAGTACGCCCTGCGCGCCGGGAGCCGGGATGTCCACGAGCGCACCGATCGTGAACGAGCGGTTGCGGATGTTCACCGCCTGCGTCTCGGGCACCTCGGCGGTAGCGGGGAAGTAGATGTACCGGTCGCGCGGCGGAGATAGCTGCGGGCGGGGCGTGATCATGATCTCCAGCGCGGACCGGTCGTCGAGCGGGAAGGCCCCGTTTTCCCCGGCCTCGGCGTACCACAGGCTGATCAGCTCGCGGAGCTTGTCCGGGTGCTCATCGGCCAGGTCATGCAGTTCGGAGCGGTCGGTATCGGTGTGGTACAGCTCCCAGGTGTCGTCGTTGAAGTTGCTCCAGCCGCTGAGCGTGGGATGGGTGGTGACGGCCTTCCAGCCGTCGTGCCAGATGCCGCGTGAGCCGAGCATCGAGTAGAACTGCGTCCTGCGGGCAGACGGCGCGGACGGGTCGTCCACGCTGTAGCGCATGCTCACCCCGTCGAAGCGGCTCTGCACATGACCCTTGATCGTGGCCGGGGGGTCGACGCCCAGGGCCTCCAGGATCGTCGGCACAATGTCGATCGCGTGGTGGTACTGGTGCCGCAGCTCACCCTGGCCGGCCGTGGCCGAGGGCCAGGAGATGACGCACGGGTCCGCGGTGCCGCCGTTGAACTCATACCGCTTCCACATTTTGAACGGCGTGTTGAACGCCATCGCCCAGCCGTTCGGATAGTGGTTGTAGGTCTTGGTGCCGCCCAGCTCGTCCAGCATCGCCAGGTTCGACTTCATGTCATCGGGGATGCCGTTGGCGAACTTCATCTCGTTGACCGACCCGTCGGGGCCGCCCTCACCGCTGGCGCCGTTGTCCGACACCACGATGACCATGGTGTTCTCCCGCTGTCCGGACTCCTCCAGGTAGTCGAGCAGCCGGCCGATGTGGTGATCGGCGTGCGCCAGGAACCCGGCGTACACCTCGGCCATCCGGGCGAACAGCCGCTTCTCGTCGGCATCCAGCGAGTCCCACGGCCGGGTGACGTCCAGCGGCGGGAACGGCTGGCCAGCGGGCCCCGTGCGGGTCTCGGGCGTGCCGAGCGGATTGACCGGCGGCAGCCCGGTGTCCTCCGGGACAATCCCCAGCTGCTTCTGCCGGGCCAGTGTCTGCTCGCGCATCGCCTCGTAGCCCTGGTCGAACTGCCCCTTGAACTTACTGATCCACTCCTTCGGGACATGATGCGGCGCGTGCGCGGCGCCGGGGGCGTAGTAGAGGAAGAACGGCTTGTCCGGCGCGATCACCTTCGCATCCTTGATGAACTCCAGCGCCTTGTCGGTGAGGTCCGCGGTGAGGTGGTAGCCCTCCTCCGGCGACTTGGGCTGATCCACCGGGTGGTTGTCATGGACCAGGTCGGGATACCACTGGTTGGTCTCGGCGCCCAGGAACCCGTAGAACCGTTCGAAGCCCCGTCCGGAGGGCCAGTTCCGCCGCGTCGAGGCCAGGTTCATCTCGACGGTCGGGCACAGGTGCCACTTGCCCACCATGTAGGTGTTCCAGCCCAGCTCGCCGAGGATTTCCGGGAGCATGCCGTTCTCCGGCGGGATGGTTCCGCTGGCGTTCGGGAACCCGACTGCGGCCTCGGTGATGCACGCCATCGAGTTGCGGGTGTGATTCCGGCCGGTCAGCAGGCATGAGCGCGTCGGCGAGCACAGCGCGGTGGTGTGCCACTGCGTATAGCGGATGCCGTCTGCGGCGATGCGGTCAATGTTCGGCGTCTCAATCGGGCCGCCGTAGCACGACATGGCAGAAAAGCCCACGTCATCCAGCACGATGTACACCACGTTCGGTGCGCCATCGGGTGCTGCTGGCGGCTCGAACGGCTTCCAGTCCGGGACCGAGTCCCTGATGTCGACGTTGATCGTCCCCGTAAACGGCTTGGACATTCGCGTTCCTTCCCTTGGGCACTGACGACTCGCGCAGGTCCAGCCGGTTTTCGTTCTGCCGGCGCACCGGCGGCGGGTCAGCTGCCGAGCAGCCTGGCCTTCGCGGCGGTGAATTCGTTATCGGTCAGGGCGCCCTGCTGATGCAGGGCGCCGAGCTGGTTCAGCTGATCGAGCAGCGATGGCCCGGCGGCCGGGGCGGTAGCGGGCTGGCTGGGCTGCTGCTCGAGATTGTCGATCCGCTCGTTCTGCTCGTTCTCACCCTGCTCCTGTTGCGCCGAGCGCCGGGCCACGCTCTTGCCCGCCATATACGCGCCGCCGCCTACCACCGCTGCGCGCAGTAGCGGGCGTCGCCTCCTGAACATGGCTGCCTCCTCGGCTGACGTGTGATATCTGGGGTTCGCTATGCCCCTTCGGGCAGCGACAGGCCGAGGGCGATCATGAGCTCGGGTGCTGCCGCCACGACCCTGGGTCCGCCGACCTGCGGAGCGATGGCCTTCAGCACGCCCACCAGATCCTCGGCGGTGGCCCCGGAATCGAGCGCGTTGGCCACCTGCCAGAGGTAGGAGGCAGGAGGGGCGTCCAGGGCGATCAGGGCGGCAATCTTGACGAGCGCGAAGCTCCGCGCGTCCAGCCCGCTCTTCTGCTGCAGTTCCGCGCGCAGCTCCAGGCCTTCGAGCAGCAATTCCGGGTCGCCGAGGGCCAGGCTGCCCAGCGCATCCCTAGTGGCATCGTCCACATCGGTCTTGACCGGCATGCTCATGATCGGGTCCTTCCGTCAGTCGTCAGTCCGCTGCAGTTCAGTGAAGTCGCGATCCGCTGACCACTCTGCCGCGCGCAGCCGGCCGCGACGTCACCCGCAGCGGATGGTGCCGCTCGTCATCACGGCGGCGTCCTGACCGGAGGGCGGTGGCGAAGGCTGCGCGGGCGTGGACCGCCACCAGCAGCAGCACCAGGATCGGCAGCACGATCTTGAGATCGTTGATGAGCCGATCACCGGTCTGCGCCTTGACCAGGTACTTGGCCGAGAACAGCGGCAGCGTCGGGTTGATAGCGGGCAGGCTGTTCACGAGCGTGAATCCGCGCGCAGCCAGATCCTGCTTGACGAGCCCTGCCGGATGAGTATCGGCGCCGCCGTAACGGCCGGGCTGGCCAATACCCGATAGGGGCAGGCCAGCCGGGCGGCGCGCCGGGTTCTTCCTCAGCCGTTACCGACGGCGACGAGAAACGCGCCGGGCGGTGCGCCGGCTCGTGCGCCGGGCTACTCTGCGTGCTCCGAACATTTCAATGCCTCCGTTTCCTCATCGGGCCTGGGTAGGGGTCATGGCGTGCTGGCCGCAGCAGCCGCCTCCAGGTCGTGCAGTTCCTGCGCCTCCTCAGCCGAGACCAGCCCGATCCCCACCAGGTCAAGCGGGCTGATAAAGCCATCGCTGATCCGGAAGCCTCCGGCTCGGACGATGGCGTCCCGAAGGGGCACCGCCCAGTGATGCTCGAGCAGTACGAGCGCTGCCGCGGAGTCGTTCGGGATGTCCTCGAGCACATCCCAGCCCTCCTGGTCGGAAAACGCGTGCACGCCGCCCTCGGCGGATGCCTGCTGCGCACCTGCGATCGCGCCTGCCTCCGCTCCCTCCTCGCCGTCGATCCCCAGGCCGATCAGCGCGCCGATCGTGCTGCCGAGCTCGATCGCCTCAGCTTCGGACAGGTTGCTGAGGTGCTCCACGGCAAGATCTCCGTCCGCGTCCTTGTAAACCGCCAGCGAGTCGATCACGCGTACGGTGTCGCTTTCGCGCAGCCGTTCCAGTTCCGCGATGATCTCGCCGTGGAAGTCGGGGTTACGGAACCCCAGTGCGATGAGCTGTACCGGCCCGATTGCCATCTGCTTGCCTCTTTCGCCTGATCAGCTTGGCCTCTATGACGGGAACCGGACGCCGATGTCACCGTTGCGGCTCGATGGCCGGGACCCCTGCTCCTGCCAGCATGTGGCCAGACCGCCGGTTGCACATCACTCGGCAGAGGTGACCCGGCAGCCCGCGCGGCGGTAGCAATAGCGGATCGGGTCGGCGATCGCGTTCGCCGCGGCCACGACATACGGCTGCTGCTCGCTGTGGCCGGGCGCAGCATCCCTGCCGGGCTCGCCCCGCTGGCGTCCGGAAGGCAGCGACCAACCGGGCCAACAGGGTAGCCAGGAACACCTGGCCGGTCAGTGCCTCCAGGGCTGCCACGGCCCATCCGCCGTCTGCGGTACGGTCACTGCTCCTGGCGGCCCGCCAGGCTGACGATGCCTGCGGCACGAGCCCTCCCGCCCCAGGCACGCTCAGGCAGGCAGCGGACGCGCTTACCCGGCAGCTCCGCCGTGCAGGGCGTCCTGCAGCTCCTTCTCGCCGTCCTTGGACAAGGAGGTCTTCAGCACGGTGCCGCCATATCTGCTCATCGCCTCGACGGCCTTGTCCGGGGTGACCTTCTCCACCATGAGGAACAGCGCGGAGGTGCCGGGCTTCAGCATGTCGCGGACCTGGTCCTGGAATTGCTTGTCGATGCCGGTCTTGGCGACCTTCCCCATGAGCGCGCCCAGCCCGGCCCCGATGGCGATCCCGAATACCGGGATGAAGAACAGCAAGCCGAACAACAGCCCCCAGAACATCCCCCACGATGCGCCTGAGCCGACCGGGTGGTGGCTGGTATGCACGTGGTACTTGCCCTCCGCATCCCGCTCGATCACCGCGATCGCGTCCGGCTCGATGATCAGATCCCGGGCCAGCCTGCGCGCCTCCTGCGCGGCCGCCTCAGCGGTGGCCTCGTCCGGGTATCCAATAGCGATCAGATCTGACATCGCGCCTTCTTCCTCTCGGCCAGAAGCAGTTCCCGCCCAGTACATCAACCTGGCCGCACACCGCACTCCACCCTCAGGGGGTGATCCGGCGCGGAACGGCGGACGACCATGAACCCCCAAGACGGGTGATGAGCCGCCCTATTGACGCGCCGTCGGCCAGCCGGGACTTGACCGCGAGCCGGGCATCCGCGGCCGGCTTGTCGCTGCGCTGGCCGCGCGGTCAGACCACCTGCTGGAGCACCTCGGCGCGGAGAAGATCCTCCAGCAGTCACGGGCCTGGACACAGCACCCGGCTTCATGGCAGGACTCGTCAGCTCAGGTGTATCAGGGCGCTGACGGTCAGGTAGGCGCCCAAAAGGAGGGCGATCGCGGCGATGAGATGGCGGGCATGGCGCAGCAGCCAGTCCTGGAGGTTCTTGAGCAGCGCCTTGGTGGCCTCGGGCCACAATTCCAGGAACGCGAACGGAACGATGATCAGCAAGAAGTCGATCACAACGAAGACGATGATGGCGACAATCTGGGCCGCGGTGGAGGAACTCCCGGTGACCAGGTGGTGCAGCGCGGCGAGGTAGCTGGCGCCCGGGATGCCGATCACCGCGCCGACAAGCATGGCGAGCCCGAGCCGGGGCTCGCTGAGCACCCGCTGCGCCCAGCCGTCCTTCTTCTCCTGTTCCGGCTTCTCCTGTTCCGGCTGCCCGGATCCGGCCGGCACGACGGTCTTCCGCCGACCGTGCACGCGGCCCGATGCGACCAGCCCGCCGACGGCGAGCAGCAGCAGGCCGATGAGCAGGTCGACTCCCGCGCTCACCGAGAGCTGGGAGTTGACGGCATCGGCGTGAATGGCCAGCACGTCCAGCAGGCCGACCGTCAGGGCCACGGTCATCCCGCCGAGCAGGACGGACAAGAACATCGCTCGCGGCCGCCGGTTCTCGATCAGCAGCAGGTCGAGGGCCAGCAGCTTAGGGTTCAGCGCGGCGGTGAACGCCAGCGCGAAGAACTCGGCGTTCAACGCCGGTCAGCTAGCATCGGTTATCCGGTCGTCAGACACCTTCGCGGGCTTCCAGCCGCCCGGCGCTCCCCGGTACCCGGACGCTCGATCGCCTTCACGGGCATCCCGCCACCTCCTCCTCGTACCTTTGCCCGATCCTGCGCGCCGCGGTGAGAGGGGACATCACCCGGCGCGGATGGTACCTGTCCCGCTTAGCGCGTTCCGCCCGCCTCACTGGCGGGCCATGGCCATGCGCATCTCGCTCTCAGTGTCGGTGATGAGGTCGCCGGACAGGTCGACGGTGACGCTGTGGAGCGTGGCGGTGAAGGGGAAGGGAGCCTGATAGTCCCCGACAATCGCAGAGCCGGGGTTGGCGCCGCAGGTGAGGCCGCCGGGATTGAAGACGATGGGCGTGGTGACCGGGAACTCACTACTAGCGACGAGCTGGCCGTCGACGTACAGCTGGGCAAGGCCCGGGGTGCCCTTGCCGTTCGGGATGTCGGGTTTTCCGGTGGGCTCGAACTCGAACCGGAGCTGATGCCGGCCGGCGGGGAGCCGGTCCGGCGCCGACACCTGGTAGTTCGCGCGGCCGACGTAGTTGTGGGCGTAATGCAGTCGGCCGTCCTTGACGTAGAAGGTCCAGCCGCCGACGTTGCTGCCCTGGCACAGCAGGACGCCCTCGGCCCCCTCAGCGGGGATTTCGGCGTCGGCGGTGATGCTGTGCGGACGGTTGAGCACGCGCGGCCCGACCCAGAACGGCTGCGTCTGGGTGCCGGGACGGTAGATGTACTGGGCCCGCTGCTCGGCCACCTGCGGGCGCTCGGTCATCAGCCGCTCGGTGGCGCTGCCGTCGACCGGGAAGACGTCGTATTTCCCGGCTTCGGCGTACCACATCGCGATCAGCTCGATGAGCTTGTCCCGGTGCTGCCCGGCCAGGTCGTGGTTCTCGGCTGGGTCCTCGGCGACGTGGTAGAGCTCCCAGTGACCGGCGTCGAGAGCGGTCAGCGTCTCTGCGCTGACCAGCGCGCCGAACGGCTTCCCGGCCTCGGCGAACGAAGGCCCTGGCCACGGGCATACCGCCCGCCAGCCGTCGTGGTCGATGGCGCGGTGCGCGAACATCTCGAAGTACTGGGTGCGGTGCCGGGTGGGGGCGGCTGCGTCGTCGAAGGTGCCGGCGAAGCTGACGCCGTGGATCGGTGACTGGGTCACGCCCCTGATGGTGGCGGGCGGCTGGAGGCTGAGCGCGTCCAGCACGGTAGGGACCATGTCGATGATGTGCTCGTACTGGGTGCGTACCTCGCCGCGCGCGGTGATGCCCTGCGGCCAGTGCACCAGGAACGGGTCGGTGGTCCCGCCGCGGTAGGTCTCTCGCTTCCACCGGCGGAACGGTGTGTTCCCCGCCCAGGTCCATCCCCACGGGTAGTGGTTGAAGGTGGCCGGGCCGCCTAGTTCATCGATCTTGGCCAGGCTTTCCTCCAGCGACTCGGGCGCGTTGTTGAAGAACTGCAGTTCGTTGGTGGTGCCGGTAGGGCCGCCCTCGGCGCTGGCCCCGTTGTCGGATACCACCATGATCAGCGTGTTGTCGAACTCGCCGATCTCCTTCAGGAAGTCGAGCAGGCGGCCGATGTGGTGGTCGGTATGGGACATGAACCCGGCGAACACCTCCATCATCCGCGCCGCGAGCCTGCGCGCCTCTGGTGACAGCGAGTCCCAGTCCGGCACGTCCGGGTCATGCCGGGACAGCTCCGCGTCGGCCGGCATGATGCCAAGTTCCTTCTGCCGCGCGAGCGTGCGCTCCCGGTAGGCGTCCCAGCCGTTGTCGAACTGCCCGGCGTACCGGTCGGCCCACTCTTTGGCCACATGATGCGGGGCGTGCGCCGCGCCGGTGCAGAAGTGCAGGTAGAACGGCTTGTGCGGGGCGACCTGCTTGGCGTCGGCGATGAACTCGATGGCCTTGTCGGCCAGGTCCTCGGTCAGGTGATAGCCCTGTTCGGGGGTGCGCGGCGGCTCGACCTGGTGGTTGTCGTAAACCAGGTCCGGATGCCACTGGCTGGTGTCGCCGCCGAGGAAGCCGTAGAAGCGGTCGAAGCCGCGTCCCAGCGGCCACCGGTCGAACGGCCCGACCGGTGACTCGAATTCCGACGGCATCAAGTGGTACTTGCCGACCAGGTAGGTGCTGTAGCCGTGCTGCTGCAGCATCTCCGACAAGAACCCGTTCTCGAACGGGATGCTGCCGTTATAGCCCGGATATCCCGTCGCGAGCTCGTTGATCGCCGCCGTGGCGTTCGCATGATGATTGCGCCCGGTAATGATGCACGACCGCGACGGGGAGCACAGCGCCGTGGTGTGCATGTTGGAATACAGCAGGCCGCCGGCGGCCAGCTGGTCCAGGTTCGGTGTGGCAATCGGGCTGCCATAGCAGCCGAGCTGCCCGTAGCCGACGTCATCCAGCACAACGATCAGCACGTTCGGCGACCCCGCCGCCGCCCGCAACGGCCGGGGCCATGCCGGGCTTGACTCATCCGTCGTCCGCCCGATCACGCCGGAGAACGCCGTGCCCGGCTCGTATTCGTTCAGCGCCATGATCCGGCTCTCCCGTCGGTGGTACGAAAGCGGTGGCTACCGGGCCCGGAGCCGGTGTCCTGGTGACGCCGGCAACCGGCCCGGACCGCGGCAGAACGCTATCGTCGCCTGCTGTGGTCCTGAGCTGACCACCCGCTCCGGGTGGTTCCAGGCCCAGGACGAAGACCTAGGCTGCCCGGTGCGAGCCGGGGAATGACGGCGGCAGGGCGACCAGGGCGGGCCAGCGTGTGATGTGCCGGTGAGACGATGAGCATTTCGGACCTGGCGATCGTGGCGGCGCTGGTGTTCGCGTGGGGCTCGGTGTCGGCGCGGCTGGAGCGGTTTGACGTGACGGCGCCGGTCACGTTCGTTGTTGCCGGGCTGGTGCTGACGCATGGCCCGCTGGCGGTGCTGGGAGTCACGCCTTCGCCCGAGGGGGTGAAGGTTCTGGCCGAGGCCACGCTGGTGCTGGTGCTTTTCACTGATGCGTCCCGGGTCGGGCTGCGGGACCTGCGAGCGGAACTCGGCCTGTGCTTGCGGCTGCTGGGGATCGGGCTGCCGGTCACCATCGGCCTGGGCATGCTACTGGCGCTGGTCCTGTTCGGGAGCATCAACATCTGGCTGGCCTTGCTGATAGGCGCGGCTCTGGCGCCGACGGACGCTGCGCTCGGTGCTGGCGTCATGGTCAACCGCGCGGTTCCGGCCAGGATCCGCCGCCTGATTAACGTGGAGAGCGGCCTCAACGACGGGATCGCCACCCCGTTCGTCCTGGTCGCGGTGGCGGGGGCGGGGGCCGCGGCACACGAATCTGGGATCGGCCCGGGGAAGGCTGTCGCGGAGCTGGCCCTGGGCCTGGCTGTCGGCGCCGTGGTGGGCGGCGGGGGCGGCTGGCTGGTCCGGCTGGCCCGCCGCCGCGACTGGGTCGCCGAGGGTTTCGCCGGCGCCGCCGTGCTCGGCCTGGCGGTGTGCGCGTACGCCTCAGCGGTGGCTTTGCACGGGAACGGGTTCATCGCCGCGTTTACCGGCGGGCTGGCATTCGGCAGCACGGCAGGGCGGCGCGGCGAGCCGCTCGTGCCGTTCGTCGAGGAGACCGGGGCACTGGTATCGCTGCTGGTCTGGCTGGCGTTCGGCGCCGTCGCCGTCGCGCCGGTGTTTGAGCACCTGACCTGGCAGCTGGTGCTGTATGCCGTGCTCAGCCTGACCGTAGTCAGGATGGCCCCGGTAGCTCTCGCGCTGGCCGGTACGAGGCTCGGCTGGCCCACCACGGCGTTCGTGGGCTGGTTTGGTCCAAGGGGCCTGGCCTCGGTCGTCTTCGCGTTGCTGGCGCTCGAGGATCTCGGTGAGAAGGCAGCCAGTCCCGCGGTAGCGGTCGTCACGGCCACGGTCCTGCTCAGCGTGATCGCTCATGGCGTCAGCGCCGAACCGCTGGCCCGCCGCTACGGGGCCGTGCAGACCCGGGCCGCGAGCCGCAGGGGCTCCGACGGCCTGCCCGAGGTGCCGACACGACGGCTCATCCGGCGGGCACCGGAACCAGGCGCCGAGCCCGCACCGCCCCGCGTGCGGGGTGAGGCGTGAGCTGTGCTTACCGGAGCGGCCTGTCATCCGCCGGCGTTTCCGTGCCCCGCCGCCGGACCAGCCATGCCTCGGCGTCGAGGTAGGCCGCCTGGGTCGATTCCCCGATCACCGGGGTCGCCTCGAACGCACGTACCGGACCTTCGATGCTTCCCGTGCGGCGGAGGCGTTCGGTGAGACTGGGCTGCAGACCGCTGAGATAGAGCCGGCCGCCGACGTCGGCGAGGCGGTCGGCGTAGTCGCCGGCCACCTTGATGAACGTGGCTCCCAGCGAGGTGCGGCCCCGCAGCCGCAGGACCACCACCGGAGCCTCGGTCCCGGCCGGGTCCGGCAGACGGCCCTGCAAGGTACGGGATCCGGCATACAGCAGGCTGCCGTACACGTCGAGGATTGTGACGTGCTGGCTGGTCAGTGCGGCCGGGGACGAGTGCTCCTCGAATCGCCCGTCCCCGCGCGGTACCAGCTCGACCACCGCCAGGTCCATGGCTTCGGTATTCAGTTGCAGCAGCAGCGACAGCGCCACGCCGATGCCTACGGCCGCGGCGACCGGCAGGAAGAGCGTGGCGACGAACGTGGTGACGACCGCGATCCGCGAGGTCAGTCCGGTTCGCAGGATGGTGGAAACTTCCCCGAACCGCAGCGAGCCGATCGCGGCGAAGATGAGGATCGCTCCCAGCGTCGGCACGGCGACCTTGGCGACCAGCCCGGAGAAGGCCACGAGGATGACCAGCATCCATAGGCCAGACCAGATCGGTGCCCACCGGGTCCGCGCCCCGGCGCTCACATTGAGGGCGGTTTGGCCTACCGAGCCCCCCACCGGCAGGCCGCGGAAGAAGCCCGAGGCCAGGTTTCCTGCCCCTTGCGCGATGATGTCCCGGTTAATGTCAGACGGCGTACCGTCGGAGTTGGGCGCGGCCTCGGCGACCCCGGCGCCCTGGACCAAGATGATCGCCGCGACCGCCAGCGCGCCGGTGACCAGGCTAAACGAAAAAAGCCCGAGATCAGGCAGCTGCGGCAACGGGATGCCGCGCGGAATCCTCCCCGCGTCACCGACCCGGGCTACGCTGTCCGCGCCAGCCAGCACCACCACCACGGTCGGGACCGCCAGGGCGACCAGCGCGCTGACCATGGCCAGCCGGGTGCGGGCCAGCAGCACCAGGATCGCCAGCGCGCCCAGCCCGGTCAGCAGCGACGCCAGATCAATCTTCCCGGGATGGATGAGCACGTCGACCGCCTTGGCCAGGGCGAAAGCGCCATGCGCCTTCGCGCCCGTCAGGTCGGCGACCTGCCCGCACACGATGTTGACGGAGATCCCGGTCAGGAACCCGATCATCACCGAGTAGGACACGAACCGCGTGTACCGGCCGACTCCGGCGAGCCCGGCCGCGATCAGCGCGACGCCGACCATGAGCGCAAGCAGCAGCAGGGCCTCCGGGCGCTGGCCGGAAGGCACGCTCCGCAGTGCCGACCCTGCCGCCAGCGCGGCGGCCGACGTCGTGGTGATCACCATCAGCCGCGTACTGGAGCTGAGCCCGCCCGCGATCGGCCCTGCGAAGCCGGCATACAGGCCCTGTACCGGATTGACCCCCGCAAGGACTGCGGCGGCCATCCCATCCGGGACACTGCTGATCGCCCCCGGCAGCCCGGCCACAATGTCGGCGCGCAGGAACCGCCGTTCCGGCCTGATCGAGTGCAGCCACCGGCCGGCCGCGGTCCACGGCAGGCGAATTACGCGCAGCATCCTGGCTCCCCCCAGGCTGCGTCCCGCCCGGTCACCGGAAGCCGCCCGCCGCAGGCTCAGCACGCCGAGGCTGCCAGCCGGCGGATGAGCATCTCGGTCCGTGTTCAGTCATGTCCGGTCCTCCGCCTGAAGCGAGCCATGCCCGCGGCCCGGTGCATCCACATGATTCACGCCGGTGACCGTCGCGGCTTCACCCGTGGAGGGGGGTGCTGGCCGGCGCGGGGGTCCGTAGCGTCCTGGACATAAGGTCGCGAGAGTCGGGAGCATCACGGCATGTCCAGGGCGAGACTGTCATTCGCAGCCGCCGCGAACGGCCACTGGCCACGGCTGATTCCGCGGAGCCCGGTAAGGCATCGGGCCCCGGATCAGTGATGCCGCCGGCCGCCGTCCGCCAGCCGGGCCGGTTCGGCCGACCCCGGCGGCGCTTGCGGGCCGGGCTCGTCCAGTTGCTGTGCGTGCTCGCCGGGCTGGGGCTTGGCCTGCTGCTGCCGCGGATCACCACCGATCCCAGCGTGGCCAGCACCCGGGTGACCGACGCGCTGGTCGCGGTCGGGTTCGGCACTCTCGGCCTGGTCAGCATAATCTTCTCGCTGCTTTTCCTGGTTGTGCAGTGGGCCTTCGGGAGTCTTTCGCCCAGGCTGAACTTGTTCCGTGACGACCCGATCGTGTGGCGAACGTTCGGGGTTGCCGTGGGCGTGTTCGTGTTCTCGGTCACCGCGGCCCTGGTGGTGAGCGGTCGCAGCAAAGTGTCGGTGATCGTGCCGGCCGCGGAGGTAACAGCCGTGCTCGTCACGCTGGCCCTGATGCGAGTCCTGCAAGTGAAAGCCTTTACATCCATCCAGCTGGCACCGACGCTGGCGGCGATCGCCGCGGAAGGCCGCGGCATCCTCGACGACCTGTACCGCCGGCCATACGCGGCAGAGCCGCATCCTGCCGTGGTGTTGCCCCCGCCGCGCCGCGCCGTCACCTGGCCACACCGGCAGGCCATCTTGCAACAGGTCCACCTGCCCCGCCTGCTCCACGCGGCTGGCAGCGCCATCATCGTGTTCCAGGCCGGCATCGGCGACACGCTTCAGCAGGGTGCCACGGTCGCCGAGTTGCACGGCGGCGAAGTGACCGAGGCGGCGGTACTCGGCGGCCTGGTGACCGGGCAGGAGCGCACCTTTGATCAGGATCCGCTGTTCGCATTCCGGCTGCTCGCCGACATCGGCCTGCGGGCGCTGTCTCCCGCCGTCAACGATCCGGCCACCGCCGTCCAGGTGCTCGACACCATCGAGAGCATCCTCAGCCCGCTGGTGGCCAAGGATCTTGACGCCGGTGAAATGGCCGACGGTTCCGGAGCGGTCCGCGTCGTCCTGATCCTCCCTTCCTGGGACGACTACCTGCGGACAAGCCTGGACGATCTCATCGAGTCCGGTGCCCGATCTCCCATGGCGCTGGTGCGGGCCCGGACCCTGCTCATCAGCCTGCTCGATACTGCGCCGCCGCAGCGCCGGCCATCCATCGCATGGCGGCTCCAGCATGCCGAGGATCTCATGGCCGGCAACTTCCCGGCGCTCTGGCAAGAGGCAGGCGGGAAGCACCCGGGATGAGCTCAGCCAGGAAGCCCATCATCGCCAAAGGCCGGCAGCGCCGGGCCTCCGCCGCCGGAGCCGGACAGCGGCGCGCTGTGGACCCGGGCGCCGCACCGGGGCAGACCCCGAGCGGGTTTGGGTTCGGCTCACGGCCGGTCTATCTCGACCGTGCCGTCTACACCACCATCACCATAATGAGCGTGCTCATCGTCTACGACGGCTGGCAGGATCTGAGGTTCTGGGCCGCCGTGGCGGTGATCGTCGGACCACTGCTCGCCATGTTCGTTTCACACGTCTTCTCAGCGTCCCTCGCCCGGCAAGCAGAGCTGCACGAGCGTCCCGGCCGCAGCGAGCGGATGAGCATCATCCGGACTGAGCTGCGGTTCTTTCTGCTGGGGGCGCCTGCACTTGCCCTGCTGATTGTCCTGACCGTGGCCGAGGTCTCGTTGGGCAGATCAGTCCAGGCCGTCATTTTCCTGGAAGGTGCTTCCCTCGGGTTCTGGGGCTTCGTGGCAGGCCGCCGGGCGGGACTTGCTGGGTGGCCGCTAGCCCGAACGGTGATTTTCGGCCTGCTCGTCGGCCTTCTGGTCCTCGCGCTCCAGGTATTCCTCCAGCCGGGCAAGGCATCCCTGGTGGCGTGACCGGCTGCGGTGTCCGCCTGTCGCCTCCATCCGGAGTGGACCGCCAGATGGAGGAGGGCGGTCCGGGCAGGGCAGTGGGAAGCCTTGATCTTGTCTAGGAGCTGGCGGGGCTGCGGCCGTGCCCCCGGTCGCCCGGCTCAGCAGGCGGGCCGGCTGTCCCGGGCATCCGCGCGTGCTGTTCGGCTCGCTGGCTAGCGGCCTCCGTGGCACGCGCGAACGTGAGGGCCTGGCGGCGCAGGAGTGTCCAGTCCACCGGCGGCCGCGGCGCGTGGATGCCGGGCCGATCGCGGGGGACCTGTACCCGCAGCGCGAGCGGGCGGATGGTGCAGCGCACCGGGGTAGGCATGAGGATCGATTCCCCGTCGATCCCGACGGGGATCTGCGGCTGGTCGGCGTCGATGATGACCTCACGGGCGGCGAGCATTACTACGTTGCGGGAGCGTTGCGCCGTGGGCAGCAGCAGGCCCGCAGCCTGGGCGGCATTCTCGATCTTGACGCCGACGACGCCCAGCACGCCCTGGTCGAGCCGTGCGCGTCGGCCCAGGCCGGCGATGTCGCCTGTCTCGTACTGGTTGTTGCTGACCAGCACCGCTTGCGGGCCGTCGAGTATTACCTTCCCGTCGGCCCGGACCACCAGGTGCGCGCCCTGGTGGCCGGCCAGCAGGTCCGGCAGCTTCGCCAGCGCGGTGCCGGTCTTGTCATCGCGGTAGGCGGGACTTTGCACAACCTGGGCGTAGGCGCCGAAGGACGCGTTGTTGACGAACGTGCGGCCGCCGATCAGGCCAAGGTCGATGCGCAGCTCTACGCCGTCGGTGAGACTGTCGAGGCAGGAAGCTGGGTCCTCACGGTCCAGCCCGAGATCGAGGGCGAAATGGTTGCGAGTGCCCGCAGATATCACCATCATCGGGATATCCTGCCCGGCGGCGATGCCCGCGACCAGGGCCTGGGTTCCGTCACCGCCTGCCACCCCCAGCAGGTCGGCTCCGCGATCCACGGCCTGGCGGGCGAGCGCGGCCACGTCGACGATCCCGGGGCCCTGCAGCAGGACCACCTCGGCGCCGAGCGCGACGGCCTTGTCCGCAAGCCCGAATTTTGCCACCTTCCCGCCGCCTGATCTCGGGTTCATGATCACGTAAGGTCGCTGCTGCGCCACCGCGGCGTGTTCGCGCGGCCCGGCCTGGCCGCCGCTGACCAGTGCCGCGCGCCCTGCGGCCAGGGCAGCCGCCGCGAGCACGACGGCGAGCGCTACCTCCCACAGCAGCCCGGCCACGACATAGACGACGATCACGCCTACCGGTGCGGCGACCAGGACTGCGAGCGCGAGCCAGCGCAGGATGCCGCGGTGGGCGAGAAACCACCATGCCGCCGCGCAGGCGAGCGCCAGGCCCGCGAAGCCGAGGATCAGCGCGGTAATGCTCCGCAAAGCGCCCGCGAGCAGCAGCACCAGTACCGCGGACGCGGCGGCGGCGAACGCCAGCCGGGCCAGCCACCGCCGGCCCCGGCTGGCACGGGCTGATACTCCGCCAGCGGCATCCGCGCGGCCCGTTCCGCCCGGCGCGCCCGTCCCGGGCAGCGGGCCGTCTTCCTGCTCCGCCATGTCCTCACCCTTAACCACCACGGTAGGCCTTCCCGCTGTCACTATCGCTCACCTCTGGCTAGCCGGCTTCACCCCCTGCGGGGGGCCGGCGCATCGCAGGCAGCGTGGCTGGGGACTGGCGGCCGGCTGGTGCGCGTGCTGTAGTGGCTTTCGTGCGGGCCGGGTATGAGCGCCATGCCGGACTGGATGAGGTGCTGCGCCGTGCCGGGGAACTGTCGGCACGGACGATCATCTTCGACGTTGAGCCGCTGGTCGCTTTCTGGGATAGCGATCAGGAGACCCTCGACCGGGGCCTTGCGCTGGTGGTCAGCCGCGTGGGGCTGGTGCCGGGCGTGCAGGTGGCCTGCTTTGCGACGAACTCGGTGCGCCGCCCTTCGGTTGTCCGCGGCAGCGCCAGGATGCAGGTGGTCTATCTCGCATCCGCCGCCAAGCCGGTGCGAACAGCGCCGTACCTGGACTTTCCCCGGCCGGGCGTGGTAATCGGAGATCAGGTCGCTACGGACGGGATCTTGGCCCGGCGGCTGGGCTACGCGTTCGTGCACTACAGTCCGCGCCTGGACGGTGTTCCTGCGGGGCCGCGGATGCTCGGCTGGCTCGGGAGCCTGGTGCGGCCGCTGCTGTTCAGTCGGCCCGGCTGATCGTCACCGCCATGGTCACTTATTTCACTCCGCTGCGGCTAGAACCGGCAATTCCTGCCGCGCCGGCCCGTCAGGACGTCGGTTCGGTGTAGTGGCGTTCCCCGTAGACGTCTGCCGGCGCGCGGCCGCGGCGCCGCGTGGCGATGACCACGATCGAGATGGTCAGCAGGCACCACGCTTACCCGGAAGTTGTGCGGCCGCCTCCCCCCTTATGGGTGAGACTCGGCTCGCCCATCCCAGGGCCCATGGACTGGGGGATGCCCAGCCGGGCGCAGGCAGAGCGGCCATTTCCGCGGTGTAAACGCCGGTTGAATCCGCCCTCGCTGTCCTGGTGGTGTGATCCGCGGCGACCCGTTTTTCCCTCCTGCCCCGCGAACAACCACGCGGCCTCAGCCTTCAGCGGCAGTGAGGTTCCATGTTCTCGGCCACGCTGGAAATCTCCGCTCGAAATAACTCACTGAAAGCGCGATGCGACTTGCCGCCCTTCCAGGCGCTGGCCGCGCGGCGGACTCTGACCGGCTGAATCAGGCACAATGCAGCGGTAAACAGCAATGCCCCCAAGCGAACCAACGGGATAAGGAGGCAAACGCCGCATACAAGAACGAGCCATCCCGGCATGGCCGCTGTGAGGCCGCGCGCTAGCTTACGGAAAGTAATCAATAAATCACGGCCTCTGACCTAGCCCAGACAGCGTTCCAGCTCTGACGCTTCGCACCCGCTGCCAACCTCGCTCTAGTAAATCAAAGCCAGGCAGAGGGTCAAGGCCCGTACCGCCGCACCGAAGGTCCCGCTTTCCCGGCGAGCATGGCGCTGCGGCTGTTTCCGTGCCCGGTCAGATCAGTCCCAGTCTCTTGGCGCAGCGCACTGCTTCGCCTCGGCGGGTTACTCCGAGCTTGCCGAAGATGTTCCTGAGATGACTCTTGACCGTGTTAACGGACAGGTACATCGCGCCCGCGATTTCTTCGGTACTGAGCAATGATGAGGCCAACCGCAGGACTTCGCACTCGCGGTCGCTGAGCCGCTCGACGATCACCGGGCCTGGGTGGCTAGCGGTGGCCGGCCGGGCGGGGATTCCGCCCCGGTGCACTGGTCCGGGCTGAAGGAGGCCGCGGTAGGCATTGATCAGGTCAGGGCAGTTTCGCAGCGCGGGCCGGATCGACGTCCAGATCATGGCGAAGGGAAGCCGGCGTTGTTCCCGCTGGCCCAGGCGCAGGGCGCGTTCGAGCGATCGGCGCCCGCGGGCCGGATCGTCACTGCAGTAGCTGAGGACGGCGTCGGTGAGGTATGCCTCGAGCCGGAGTGGGTCGTCCTCGCCGGTTGGGGCGTCGACGTCGACGGGCAGGGCCTGCCGCGCTGCGTGCAGGTTTCCTGCGGCCAGGAAGGCACGGGCTAGGGCCACTGCCGCGTCGAGAGCGGATCCGGCCCCGGCGCGGCGTGCCGCGTCGAGTGCTGCCTGTATTTCCCCGGCTGCCGTGCTGGCCTGCGCTTCGGCGACGATGAGCATGTGGTCGAGCCACGGTGGCGGTGACCAGCCATCCCGTGCGCGCTGAATCAGTTCTGTGGCGGCTGGCCCATGGGTCTGGGCCACGGCGCCACGTGCTGCCACCAGGGAGGCGACAGCGCCGATCAGCCGGTCGGGCTGAGCCCGCAAACCGGCTTCGGCCTGCTTCAGCTGACGGCGCCAGGGGTTCAGTTCTTTCCGTTCCAGGTGCACCAGCGCAAGCGCTACCGCTGCGGCCGGGGGGCCGGCCCGGCAGTCCGGGTTCGTCGCGGCCTCGGCCAACTCGGCAGCGCGGGTCAGCCTGCCGCGCAGTGCCTCGATCAGGGCGAGGTGCCCGCGGCAGACCTCCCGCTCCCCGCTGCCTTCCGGTGCGGCGGCCTCCGCATGGGCCAACGTTGCGGCCGCCGCGCCAGGGTCGCCGGACCAGAACTCGACGGCACCGCGGCCAGACGCTACGTCTGCGTAGGTCTCAGGGTGGCACCTCTGCACGGCGTGCGGGAGCTGCTGGAACACGGTCTCCGCCCTGGCGGCAGCGGCTCTAGCTGCGCCGAGATCCCCGGATCGGCGAGATACAGCGAGACGAAGCATCGCAGCGCCCAGCCGCGAGGGAACCTCGCGATCTGCGGGCAGCCGATCAAGGGATTCCTCCGCTGCAGCGAGCAAGCTGCCGCCTGCCTGGTCACGGCCATCACGCAACTCCAGCGCCGCTACCGCCAGCATGGCCGGCGGCTGCACCGACCCATCTGGCCTCGCTTTGGGACTGAGTATCCGCCGCAGGGCGTCGGCAACCGGGGAGCTGCCGCGCGAATTGACGAGAGTCCCGACGGCCAGCTCGTCTACTACGATCCGTGCGGCCAGCTGCCAGTCGTCGATCTGCGCCGCCTGGGCGACGGCCCTGTCCAGCAGCCCATTCCGCTGGTACCAGGACGCTGCCCGCCTGTGCAGGCCAGCTGTACGGGCAGGGGATTCCCGCTGCAACTTCAGGCGCAGCACCTCAGCGAGCATGGAATGGTAGCGGTACCAGCCATGACCAAGCGGTTGGATGAACGCGCCGGACCGGGCCAGGGCCGCCAGGGTGCGGCCGGCCTGCTCATCGCCGGTCAGCTCCCAGGCCAGGTCCGCGCTGACCCGATCCAGAATGCTTGTCCGCAGCATTAGTTCCCGCCCTGCGGGCGGCAGGGCGTCGAGCACCTCGTCCACCAGGTAGCTGGTGAGGGCGTTGTCCTCGGCTGCGAGGTTCTTGATGAGCTGCCCGGGATCGGGATGCCCATCTAGCGAGAGCGCGGCCAGCCGCAGGCCAGCGGCCCAGCCCTCCACCCGCTCGACCAGGAGGCTCACCGCTCCGGCGGGAAGCGTGAGGCCGTGCTGTGCCATCAGCAGGCCCGTTTCTGGAACCGTGAAGGCTAGGTCACGAGCGCGGATTTCGGTCAGCTCCCCGGCCAGCCGGTACCGGTGCAGCGGCAACAGCGGGTCGCTCCGTGCCGCTGCCACCAGGCGCAGGCCCGGCCGTGCATACCTCGCCACATAGGACAGTTCCGCCAGAACCCCGGGCGCGGTCAGCAGATGGAGATCATCAAGGACGAGGACCAGAGGCGGCTCACACGCGGCCAGGGCCGACGCCAGCAGGGGGAGGAAGGCGCGGCCGCTGGCGCCTTCCTGCGGTAGCCCCGGCACGGCCGCGCCCGCCTGCCGTAGCGCCCGCACGACATATGACCAGAAGCTGCCCGGCTGGTTGTCATAGTCATCCAGAGTCACCCAGGCGACGCGCCCCGGCATCATTCTCGAGGCAGCCCATGATGCCAGGGCCATCGTCTTGCCTGCACCGGGAGGGCCAGTGACCACAGTCAGCGGCCCGTCGGCGCCCTCGGCGATACTCTTGTCCAGGCGCGGTCGAGCTACCATCCACGCCGGCAGACCAGGGGCAATGAGCTTGGATGCCAGGACAAGATCATCAGCTTGCGCCCGGCCTGAACGCGTCGTCGTGCGTGCCATCTCTCCCTCTGCCCTAGCAGTACGCCATCGGCGTCGGCCTTAATCAGTGCGCTGACGCATCAGGCGGCGAGGTTCTGGCGGCTGCCGTAAGCGCATAGCCCGTACAGCGCGACGACGTCCACCGCGATGATGGTCAGCGACCAGAACGGGTAGGCGGGCACGGAGAACATCTGGTCGATGGCGCTCAGTCCGACCACCACCACCGCGAACCAGCGGGCCAGCTGGCTACCGGCCAGCACACCGGCCGCCGCGGCCAGCTGCAGGGCACCGACGATGAGGGTGATCCAGCCCCAGACGCGCAAGTCGGCGAACACGTAGTGCGCGTTGGCGGTGAACACATGTGAGTGGGCGATCGCGGCGATGCCGTATATCAGGTTGAAGCAGCCGATCACCAGCAGCAGGATCGATGCGAAGAGAAGCAAGCCATAGCCGTGCCCCTCTGAGCGGCGCCCGGCCGCGTCCTGCGCTGGCGTGGTTGTGGCCGACGTCATCTGGACCTCCTGGTCAGAATCGCGAACCTTTACTCCCTCACCCTGTCCGGGTCGGCCTGGGCTGTCCCCACCCCGGTCAGGGTGATTCCTCACCGCAGGCAGGCTCCGGCGGGGTCACGGCATCGGTGCCCGCGACGGCTGGCCGCCGCCGGGCCGGCTCTGACCTTAGGAACGGCCTCAGAGCAAGCGCAGGTCGACTGCCCGCTCGATGGCCTCCGAGCGTGTTGCCACGCCGAGTTTCCGGTAGACCGACCGCAGATGGGTCTTCACCGTATTGCGGGAGATGTAGAGACCGGCTGCCATCTGCGGGTAGGTGCTGGTCGGCAGGAGCTTCAGGATGCGCAGTTCGGCCGCGGTCAGCGGCTCGGGGAGCCCGCGACCAGGTCGGGAAGCGGGCGGGTGCGCGGCGCGTACTTCGAGAGCCGCACCGATGAGCTGCTGGCGGAACAGATCCTGCTGCAGCTCTCCCGGATGCCCGGCCAGGTAGCTTGTCACCTGGGGCGCAGTTGTGACGACCGTATTCAGGAAACCCTCGCGGCGTGCTGCGTCAAGCACACCGGCCAGGAGGCTCGCCGACCCGGGGTCGGCGCGCTCAACCGCAGCGGCGGTCAGGAGTATCTGGCGCACCAGCGCGCGCCGAGGCGTGAGGTCGGCCAGCGACAGCGCCTGCAAACGTTCCCGCGCGTGCTGGTGGTCACCGGATGCCAGCTCGATCCTAGCCAGCAGCAGGCTGCGGCGGGCGGCGGGCAGCCCGCCGGCCAGCTGAGCGGGAGTTCGCAGGTCGCCCAGCGACAGACGGAGCAGTGCCTCCAGCTCATCGGCCCGGGCCAGCAGCACCGCTCCGCCGCCCGGCAAGACCAGGCGGGCCGTGTCTACGGTGGCCAGCGCATCGCGGACCTGTCCGCGGGCGGCCCAGATAGCCGTCCGGTCGAGCAGGACGAGAAACTCAAAAACGGGCCGCGCGTGCTCCGATATCGATAGCGCTTGCTCGGTGAGCCGCTCGGCGGTGTCCAGGTCACGCTTCTCCAGGGCGAGGCCTGCCAGCGCACGTAGATGATCTACGGCGAAAGGGTGCTGGTCGAATCCCAGTCGCCTCGCCCGCTGCGCAGCGGTCCTGGCGGCATCCGCCGCCTGCGCCAGGTGACCGTGCTCAAGCCAGGCCAGCGCCTGCGCACCGGGCACCTGCACCTGCTTGACCGGTTCGGAAAGCGCCGGGCTGGCCAGGGCGGTGGCCGCCTCTCGCTCTACGCCCGGCAGGTCTTCCAGCCAGGTGTAGGCACGCATGAGGATTATGGGGATGCTGGCGATCCAGTCGTCGCTCACTTGGGTGCGTTCCTGGATGGCCCGCGCGGCAAGGGCTTCTCTCACCGCCTCGTCTATCCGGCCGATCAGCCCGTGGCGCAGGGACTGCGCCGTCGCGAACCGGGCCGCCAGCCGCGAGTCGGGCGGGGTCGACGGCTGGGCGCGCCCCAGCAGATCCAGGTACTCGCCAGCGCGCGCGGTGTCTCCCGATAGCAGCAGGTCGATGGCCAGGCCCAGCAGCCGGTCCGGAGCATCGGCCAGCAGGACGGGATGGACCGTGCTCAGGTTCAGTGGCTCCGGCAGTGCCGGGTCCCGCAGGAAGTCAGCTACGACCCGGTCCTGCAAGAGGGCCAGAGCGCGGTCGGCCTGCCCGGCCGCGAGGAAGTGGCGGGCCGCCCGCCGGGTGTCGCCCGCTGACTCGAACCACTCGGCTGCCCGGAGCTGGAGTGCCTGTTCCCTGGTCCGGTCCCTGGCCCGCAGCTCGGCGCGCAGCAGCTGGCTGACCAGATGGTGGTAGCGAAAGCTCGTCCAATCCTCATCGAGCGCCACCAGGAACAGGCTGGCCGCATCGATGCTGCGCAGCAGCGCCGCTGCGTCCTGCCGCCCGGTGACGGCGGCGCATGCGTCCGCGGTCAACTCGCCCAGGATGGACGTGTCGAGCATGAACCTGGCGACCTCGGGGGGCTGCTGATCGAGGACTTCAGTGGTGAAGTACTCGGCGATCGCGTGACTGCGGATCTCCAGCGCCCGCGCGGCCCGCGCGGGATCCGTGGCGCCGCGCAGCGACAGCGCGGCCATCTGCAGCGCGGCGGCCCAGCCCTCGCTTCGCTGGTGCAGCAGCGCCGCATCATCGGCGGCGATCTCGACGCCGAAGTTCGCTAGGAAGTCGCGGCTTTCGGCGAGCGAGAAATGCAGGTCACCATCGCGGAGTTCGCACAGCTCGCCGGCCATCCGGAGCCGGTGCAGCCGCAGCGCAGGGTCGAGACGGCTGGCCAGCACGAGCTGGGGAGCATCGGCCGGCCAGCGCTCCACCAGGTCAGTCATGGTCCCGGCGACCGCGGGGGCTGCGTAGTGGAAGTCGTCGACCACGATCACCGAACCAGCCGGCAGCTTGGCGGCATCGTTGGAGATCGATGCGGTGACATCAGGTGACACTGCTCCGTCCATTGCGAGCAGTTCGGCTGCGTCGGCGCCGAAACCCGGCTCCGCCCCCCTGGGTGCCTCGATGAACCCGGCCCAGAAGCGGACCGGGTTAGCGTCAGCCTCATCACACGACAGCCAGGAGGTGGAGTGAACCGGCAGCGTCGCGGCCCAGCTGGATAGCAGCACGCTCTTGCCTGCGCCCGCCGAACCCACGACCACCGTCAGGCGCTGGCCCGCCCCTTCCGTCAGCCGGTCATGCAGCACCGATCTGGTGACCAGCGTGGAGGGCAATGGTGGGCGGCGGAACTTTCCCCACGCGAACCGTGCGCCATGTGAAGCGCCGCGTCCAGCTGTCACCATACGACCCCTCAAGGGGTTCCCGCCCACGGCGATGACCGGAGGACTTTATGCTCCCGATCCTACGATGCCCGTTCGTTGACGCTGAGACCGAATCATCCTCTGGAGGGTGAGGGCGCAGCTCCAGCCGCCGGGCATGCTAGCCGGACACCTGACCAGCAGACTGAAAGGGCCACCCCTGGTGCGGTCACGAATATATGAGATCACCTTTACCGGCCAGGCGGGCGCCGCGGTGGGCGCGGAATTCGACGATTGCGAGGTCAGCCTGGGTGCAGGCACGACAACCCTTCGGGCCGAGCTGCCAGATCAGTGCGCGCTGTCCGGGCTCCTCCAGCGGATCATGAGCCTCCACCTCGAAATTACCGAGGTGCAGCTGGTGGTACCGCCTCCGGCGCAATGACTGGTCTCACGCCTATCACGAAGCTGCGCCGCCTGCCGTCACTGCCTGCTGATCCGCAGGCAGATCATGACCGGCGACGCGCACTCGGTCGCCCACCTTGGCTACCTGCGCTACGGCATCGGCCGGGCCCAGCGCGGCGGCTGGGCCCGGACGACGTCATCAACACCTGGCCGCTCCCCGGCTGCGCGAGTTCCTGCGCAAGCAGCGCTGAACGCGCGGCGCCGCCGGGCGGCGGCCCGGCTACCGCAAGGTGAGCACCAGGCTGCCGAGGAAGGTGGCTTTCGCGCCCCGGGGGCGCGGCTGGGCGTTACGGCACTGGCCCTTCTTCGGGCCGCTGGTGTGGCGGGGCAGGTAGCCGGAGAACCAGATCTGGACCGCACCGGGGCCGGACGCGCCGGCGAACTGGCCCGTGCTCCGGCCGCCGAGCACGCGCAACTGGAGGTCCTGGACGTAGCCGAACTTGCAGGTCCGGGTGTTGAAGAAGTGCCGGGACTGCGGTTTGCGGGTGAACCTGACGTACATCCGGCCGTCTGGGGTGCGCAGATACTTGACGTCGCCCTTGCGGACGCCAGGCCCGCTGAGCCGGATCATCGAACGGGTGAACAGCAGCCCGGACCAGTGCAGCGGGATAGCCGGATGGTTCACCAGCGCCTCCCGGCCGTGCACGGTCCCGGAGATCACCTCGGGGCCGGTCAGGCTGGTGATCGCGCCGCTGCCGCGGCTGGTGCTGGCCAGGGCCGGCGCCCCGGCCGCGAGCGCGGCCGCGGCGGCGGCTGCCGCGGCGATGGCGGCGAGCTTGGTCGTGAATGCCATTGTCTCCCCCTCAGGACGCGCGAGCTACTGAGCGAGCTCATAACGCAGCCAGGAAGTTACACCTGGTAATCAGATAGCGGGGGAAGCCGCGCCCGGCTGCCCGCCAGCTCATTCGCCCGCCCACCCGCCCGGGTGAGTGACGGAGGGACGGCCGGGCGGCCGGGCAACGGCCGGTGTGTGCAGGATGGCCGGCCGCCGCCCGGGCGGTAGCATGCGGCCGGTCGGGGGGAACGCATGACGATGTTCAACTGGGGCGGGACCAACGGCGGCGGGGCAGGGTCCCGGTGGCGTGACCTGGTGCCGTCGCGGTACGCGGACCAGATCGCCGCCACCGTGCGGCCATGGACCGAGCGCTCGCAGCAATGGGCCAGGGAAGCCCGGATGGCCGGCCTGCTGCGGCCGGCGCGGACGGCGGCCGCCCGGCCGGCCGCGACGCCGCTGCGGCGGCTGGGCCGGCTGGCCGCCGCCGCCGGGTGCGTGTTCGCGGCCGGGGTGCTGCTGGGCGCTTCCGGCGGCATGGCCGCCGCCTCCGGGACGCTGATCGCGCTGGCTGGCCTGGCCGCGGTGGGCGCCGCCGCCCGGATGCTCTGGCCGCTGCTGAGCCGCGGCGGCTGAATACGCCAGCCGGCTGATTGACCGACCGCCGGGTCGGCTCCGGCGGTCGTGCAGGTCACCGCCGGCAGTTAGCTTCGTTCGCGTGCCGCCTCTCGCCTGCCGGCTTGGCGAACTCCTCCTTGCCTGGTCCGGGTTTGCCATCGCGGTGGCCGGCGCGCTGCTGCCCGCGGGCTGGGCCGCAGCTTCGAGGACCGGCACCGCCCTGCGCGCGGAATAGCCTGCCTCCTCGGCGGGGACAGCCCGCGGTACGGGTGGCGGGCTCAACGCGCGACCGCAGGAGGCTCCGCGCCGTCTGCAGTTTCCTCGGTGCTGTTCATCGAGCGGGAGACCTGATGCGTTTCCTGGACGGCCGCCAGCAGCGCGCCGGCGCATGCACCGACGAGCGCAGCGGTGATAAGGCCATTGTTGGCGAGGATGTGATCCACACCGTGATCCGTGCCCGTCGCAACTTCCGCCTGCGCGAATCCGTTGGTGGTCGGAACCGACCAGCCAATCTCATCCTTCCGGATAAGGCTTGCTGGCATGGTATTCCAGTCATAAGTGTTTGCGTCTCGTATGCCACTGTAGGAGATAGCGAAGAGCGGGTCTCCCGGGCCTGTATATGTCAGTTGCGGCAGGACTGCGTCAGCTGTGTCAAGATTCAGTACCCAGGCCAATCGCGTGCCATTTACCGTCCAACGATACAGCGCCTTACCTTTGACAAAGGTGGCAGTGATGCTGCTGCTCGTCGCGCACGCCGGGCAGTTGCGGAAGGCCTTTCCTGGCGGGAGGGAGAGCCGCGCAGTCGCACTGCCGGCGGCTGCCGGGCTGGCGGCTGAAAGGTCGAGCAGCACCCGCTCGTAACGGGGAGGGTCAGGCCGCACTACCTGGTACTGGACAACGTTAATCTTCACATTGCTGGTCACGCTCAGCCTGGTGAATACAGGAGTCACATAAGTGTCAGAACCTGGTGTAATCAAATACAGCCATAGCGCAAGGCCGCCCAGTACGACGCCCAGCGCCGCCATGAAGATTGCAAACCGGTACGCAGTCCGATGCCGCGTGGAACCCATCGAGCACCAGCCCCCGCAAGAAGGATTGGACGGGCCGCAATGCCGCCCACCTGACCGCGCGGGTGCCGGCACCAATGATCATTGCCTACACCGTCGCCACCGGCAAGGTATCGATGCGCGGTCGGCAGCGGTCAGCGGATCTCCAGCACCATGCGAGGCGCGATGCCGAACTGCGTCTCGGCGACCCCGCGATCGGTGAAGCCGGCGGCACGGTAGAACCCCAGCGCATGCGGGTTGGCGGTCACTTCCAGGTGACACGCGCCTCGTGCTCGCAGCACCTCCGCGATCTGGCTGACCAGGGCCGTGGCGATCCCGCGCCTCATCCAGCGCGGGTCTACGAATAGGTCCTCCAACTCGACGCTGCCGTCGGCTTCGGCCCACGTGGCGAAGCCGGCGACCGAGCCATCTTCCTCCGCGACATGAGTGCGCCCCGCAGCCAGCGCGTCGGGCGTCAGGATCAGGTACTCCGGATGGGCTAGCAGATTGCCGCGATCGCGCGCGTTGGACAACGACGCCCTGCGATAGACCTCCGACACGGCGGAGAAATCAGCGAGCACTCCCACCCGGATCACCGTCACCGTATCCACCCGCGTTTCTGCGATGCTGGGAGCAGGATCGCCTGGTCTGGGCCGTTGCCCTGAGGCGGGCGGCCAGTCCCGGCTAGCCGGGGTTCTGGCGCGGCCTGGTCGCCCGCCAGGATAGGCGGGGAGGGAGGGTGCCAGGATGGGACCGAGGATCGCGATTATCGGCGGCGGGATCGGGGGGCTGACCGCTGCCGTCGCCCTCGCCCGCAAGGGCCTGGCCGCTGAGGTCTATGAGCAAGCGCCAGTGCTGGAAGAGGTCGGGGCGGGGGTGGGCCTGTGGCCGAACGCGTTGACGGCGCTGGCACCGATCGGGCTGGCCGGCAAGGTGACGCAGCTGGCGGTGAAACTGGCCGGGCAGGGCATTAAGCGGCCGGATGGCGCGTGGCTGTTGCGCATCCCGGGGGAAGTGATGGCACGGCGGTGGGGAGCGGGGTTTGCCCTGGTTCACCGCGCCGAGCTCCAGCAGTTGCTTGCTGCTGAGCTCGGCCCTTCGGCCATCCACCTCGGTGCCCGCTGCACTGGCTTCGAGGACAGCGGCCATGAGGTGACCGCGCACTTCGCGGATGGGCGAAAGGTCCAGGCAGATGTACTGGTCGGGGCCGATGGCGTGCACTCGGCCGTGCGGGCCCAGCTGTTCGGGCCTGCCGCGCTGTGCTACCGCGGCTATACCGCAGTGCGGTCTATCACGCCCGCGGGATCAGTTCCGCTGCCCCGCGACGGGATGGAGACCTGGGGACGGGGTGCGCGCTTCGGCCTGGGACCCACCAGCGGCGAAAGGATCATCTGGTATGCGATGTGGAATGCGGCGCCAGGAGGGCACGACACCGCTGCGCGGTTGCGCGAGCTTTTCGGCGCCTGGCACGAGCCGATACCGGCCGTCATCGATGCCACCCCGCAGGCCGCGGTGATACGAAACGACATCTACGACCGCCGGCCGGCCCGGACCTGGGGCCGGGGCCGGGTAGCGCTCATCGGCGATTCCATCCACCCGATGACCCCAGACCTCGCCCAGGGCGCATGCCAGGCGATTCTTGATGCAACCACGCTGGCCGGCTGCCTGGCGGCGTCCCGCGGCACCCTGGCGGCAATCCGCGATTACCAGCACCGCCGGTGGCGCAACGCCGCCGTCGCCACGCTGATGGCCCGGAATATGGGCACCATGGGCCAATGGGAAAAACACACCGCCTGCTCCGCACGCAATACCCTGATGCGATCAATACCGTTGTCCCTGCAGCTCCGCCAGTTTGACCTCGTCCTGGGCGCCCCGCGGCAGGCAAACTGACAGCCCAGAACATCCCTGATCTGCGCGCCCGGCTGACGCGCGCCCCGGGCCGCTGACCAGCATCCGGTGGGTCACTGTTCGCCTGGGTACCGGGAGGCGCTGATGGCCGGGGCGTACTGGTCGGGCAAGGACGGCCAGCGTGCCGAGGCCCACTGCGACCAGGTCGCGTGGCCCGGCGGGACAGGCGGGATCTGGGCACCCCGCAGCTCGCTGTCGTCCGGTGCCTGGAACTGGGCCCGCCACCGGTCAAGTTCACCCTCGCTGATCGGGAAGGTTTCGGCGGGCGTCGTGGCGAACCGGCGGGTGACTCGCCGGCGTTGCTCCTGCTGGTCGATCGGCAGGTAGACGACCTGGCTCCGCGCGCCGAGGGTCTCAGCGATCCAGCGCAGCGCCGATCGTTCGTCCATCCCCCAGAACCCGAAGTCGAAGACGACGTTGGTGCCCAGCTCGGCGGCCCGCATGCCGAGCTGAATCAGCTTGCCTTCCACAAGGTCCCGCTTGTCTGCCGGGTTCTGGCCGCCGAACAGTGCGACCTGCCATTCGTCGGGCGTCAGCCGCACGGCCGGCGCTGTGATCTCCAGCTCCTTCGCGCGGGTGGTCTTCCCCGCGCCGGGAAGACCGACGATCAGATAGACAGCTCCAGAGCCGAGACGCGGACCGGCCTGTTGCGGATGCTCGTATGCGTGCATGCAGCGGCTCCCGGGGAACGGCAGGGGCCAGGCAACGCGAAATGGCCGCCCGGCAGGAAGCCGACGGCGCAGAACCGGGGAATTACCGCAAACTGCCCCAGCGCCGTCAGCGGAAACGGCGGGAGCGAGTCACAGACGCACCAGCACTCATAGCCGCCATTCTCACGGATGACTGGCCGCCGGCCACCTCGGAACATCCGGTTCTGCTGCTGCGAGGACTGCGAGCTGCCTTCGATGGGCCGGGAGCCTCAGCCACCGCCCGGGCCGGGGACACCGCAGAGGCCGGCGAGTACCTGGCCGGCGGCGTGCACGGGCAGCGCCCAGGTTTGGAGGCCGACCACGCCGTCGGCAGCGATGCCGCCCTGCTCTTGCGCCCCCCGGACGGCGGTGGCGGTGTGCGGCCCGTAGCTGCCGTCCAGGGCGAGCACCGGATTGGAATCTGGCGCGAAGCTGCCGCGTCCCTCGTTCAGCGCGGTCTGCAGCTTGCGGACCACCGCTCCCTCCGATCCTTCCGCCAGGGTCGGCGGCTCCGGGCCGTCGCCGCCGAGCTTGCCCCAGGTGACAGGGCCGACGATGCCGTCGACGGCGATCTTGCTCTGGTGCTGGAATTGCTCGACAGCCGTCTTGGTCACCGGGCCGAAGATGCCGTCGATCTGCTTGTCGCTCAGGGTCCGGCGGACCAGCAGGTACTGCGCCCACCGGACCACGGGTCCAGTCGCGCCTTCGGAGATCGTGGGAGGAGTGGCCATGGCTGGCTCCAATCATCGAGTATCAGCGGACCTGCTAGCGGATCGCCGGGCGGCAGCCCGCCGACAGCAGCCGGGACCGGCCGCCGTCACTCACAGAGCGGCCAGCGGCGCGCCTGATACATCCATCCGAGGACCTGCCGGCCGCGTGCCGTCGGGCCCGGGATCAGGCTGCCCGCCATACCGCCCCATGAACCCGCCGGCCGCGCACTCTTCTGCCGCATTTCGGATTGCGGGTGCGGATGCTCGGTGGTCAGGTCCGGCGGGGAGGTGCTGCGGCGGCGGGCATCCGGCGGAGCGCTTGCGCGGACAGGGCGGTGAGCCAGCTGAAGCCGGTGATGATGCTGGCGCGCTGGAAGAGCCCGGCGAGGTTGACGAGGCGGGGCGACTGTCCGAAGCCCGCACCGAACAGGGTCCCCGCCACCGGGAAGTTCCCGGCCTGAATCCAGCCACGCGGCCCGAGCGCCAGAGAACTGACCGGGTGGCGGAGCGGCCGGTAACCATCCCGGACAGCACCCTCCGCCACGAACACCACCACGAAGACAGGGCCCGCGGCCACACCGCAGCCCAGCAGCCTGCGGGTCCACGCCCGCGGCCCGCCGAAGATCCCGGCCGGATCCATCGGCGAAGCCTACCGGCCCGGCACTGAGCCACCCGCACGCTGTGCCTCGGTGGGCTGTGAGTGTTCAGGACGTCCAGCGGCGCTGGGAGTCCTCATAGTCCGCCAGGCGCCACATCATCGCTGACTGCGGCCTGATGGCATAGATCACGTCGAAAGCAGGGTCGGCGTCTGGCAGGTACTGCCGGTCATCCTCGCTGGTGTATTTCGCTCGCAGGGCCGCGAGCACGTCCGGGACCTGGGCCGGGGATCCGAGATCGTCGGCGGTTCCCCGCACGATGGCCACGTCCTCGCCGCTTTCCAGGTGCACCACAACGCGCGGATCGGCGGCAAGGTTGCGGGCCTTGACGGTGCGGCGCTCGCTGTACAGGTACAAAGTTCCGCCGGTCACCGCTCCCCATACCGGGGCCGCGTGCGGGGCACCGGAGGGCATCGTGGTGCACAGCCAGTAGTTGCGCGCCGGCGCCAGGCGCGCGGCGACCTCGGACCAGCCAAGCGCGTCATCGGGCACACGCACATGATGGCACCGCCCGGCCGCCGCGCCGCATGATCATGCGGCGTTGCGGTCCACGAAGAGCATCCGGTTCTGCCGCTCCCGGGGGAGTTCGCGGTCCGGCAGCCGGGTGGTCACCGGCGGCCGGCCCGGAGGATGAGCTGGCCCAGGGCCGCGGGATCGGTGAACGGCGTCATGTGCGCGGCGCCGGGCAGCATGTGCAGGCTCGCGAGGGGCAGGCGGCTGGCGAGGGCCGACATGGCCGCTGGTGTGGATACCTGATCGAGTTCGGCTGCGATGAGAGTGGACGGAACGGTGAGGGAGGCGACGCGATGCGCCCGGTCGTAACCGGCGATGGCCTCCAGCGCGGCCGCCCATGACCCGCGGTCCGCCTCGCGCAGGCAGCGCCGCGCGTAGCTGACCACCGGGCCGCCGGAGCTGAGCTCGGCCGTGGTGAACCACCGGCCGAGCGCGGCCTCGATGTCGACCGGGTCGCCGCGCCGCAGCCCGGCCGCGACTGCGGCGAAGGCCGGGAACGGCGTATCCCGGCTGCAGAGCAAGGTCAAGCTCTGCACGCGCTGCGGCGCCAGCAGCGCGAAGTCGAGCGCTACCTGCCCGCCGAAGGAGTGGCCGACCACGTGCAGGCGAGCCGGAAGCTGCGCTACCTCGGAAGCCAGCTGTGCGGCCAGGGCACCGTGCGCATCCTCGAGGTCGCCCGGCGGTGTCACCACCGGGCACAGAACAGGCCCGGTCTGCCTCAGGTACGCAGCGACGCCGTCCCAGACCTCCGGCGTCAGCGGCGTGCCGTGCAGCAGCAGCCACCGATCCCCCGGCCCGCTCATGTGCATACTGTGCCCTGCCCGCTCTGCCACACTCCGCCCCGGTGGCGGCGAAGGCGAGCAGTCGTCCAGCTCATCCGGTCATGCCGCGTCGAGGCCGCGTTCGGGTGACTGCTCCGGGGAATCCCGGAATCAGGGGAAGCGCCGACCTGGTCTGAGCTGCCGACGAGGAAGGGCCCCCAGGGGGCTGGCGCTAGCGCGGCGCCGCGCCGCCGCCCGCCGTCAAGATCATTTCGAGTAGCTCACGGGTGTGTGGCTGGTCGAGAGTCTCGCCGATCCACGCGGCGGCGTCGGCACGCTGTGGCGAGCGAGCGTTCGGCGTCAGCCAGTCGGCGGCGGCGGTCTCGGTGATGTGGCCAAGCTGGGCGATGAGCATCGAGAAGTGGCCGCGCCGGGTCACTGCCGCTGGTCCGCCGGCTTCTTGGTAGGCCCTGGTCAGCGCACGGGCCCGGCCGGGGTCGGAGCGGGCGAACTCGAACAGCACGCACGCGAGTTCCTGGCTTGGGTCAGCCGGGCCACTGTTCTCCCAGTCGATGACGCATACTCCGCCGTGCGCGGTCGGCAGCACGTTGTCGGCCCACAGGTCGCGATGGCAGGGCCGGATCAGTTCCGGGGGCTCGATCCAGGACTCCAGCGCGACCAGTTCGTCTCGCAGGCCGGCCAGCCGGGCAGCGAACGGCGCCCCCGCAGCAGCGAGCTGGCCGGCCAGCTGGTCCCAGCGACCGGCGCCCACTGATTCGTGATACCACGGGTCCAAAGGACCGGGGATGGCGGCGGGCACGCGGTGAATGGCGGCCACGACCGCGCCCACGCGCTCCGGGTCAAGCGCGGGGTCTGGGGCTTGCAGGTCGACCCACTCATACACCCTGGCCTGCCAGCCTTCCCCGGTCGCGAACACACATCCCTCGCTGGTGCGCCGCACCTGCGGCGCCGGCACGCCGGCCGCGCAGGCCGCCTCCTGGAACACAGCCGCAGACCGCACCTCGTCCTCACTGCACGGCTGGAACGGCACTTTCACCGCCCACCGTCCCTCTGCGGTGTCCAGCCGCCACACCAGCCCCTGCTTCCCCCGTGCGACCGGCCCGTCCGACAGCCTGGCCCGCCCGCCAAGACCAAAGCGCCGGGCCAGGCTCACCGCACCTCGGCCCATCCGCTGTCCTCCAGACCGTTCAGCCTCTTACGTATCCGCAGCTACTTCATTCCTCGGGGCCGAGGTAACTCCAGGCGGGCGGGAATCGCCCGATGCCGATGGCGCGGCAGGCTTTCTGGGCCGCCATGCTGACCGCCTCGGTGAAGGTGGGGAAGGCGAATTGCATCTCGGCGAGTTGTTCCACGCTCATGTCCGCGGTCATGGCGGTTGCGACGACCTGGACGGTTTCGGCTGAGTACTCGCCGAGCGCGTGAGCGCCGAGGATGGCGTGGCTGCGCCGGTCGGCGATCAGCTTGCAGAACCCGTCAGGATGGCCGTCCGCCACCGGCCGGATGAGATCGTCATAGCGGGCGGTTCCCACAGCGATACTGTGCTCGGCGGCGGCCTGGTCCTCGGTCATTCCGACCGAGCCGTACTCGGGATCGGTGAAGCTCCCGCTGGGTACCGCCTCATAGGTCATCTGACGGCTCGGGCCGCGCACGGCGTTCCACGAGGCGATACGCCCTTCGAGCCTGGCCGACTGGACGAGCTTGGAGCGACCGTTGACGTCTCCGGCGGCGAAGATGTGACCGGCATTGGTCCGCAGGTAGTCATCGACCGGGATGGCGCGCGGGTCGCTGGCGACGGCGGCGGCGTCAAGATCGAGATTACCGAGGTTGGCCGGCCAGCCAACCGCGGCGAATACGGCGTCCGCCGTTGCGTGTCCGGCCGAGCCGCCGGACGTGAATCGGACGATGAGCTGCTCGCCGGCGTGTTCCAGGGCCTGGACTCTCGCGCCGGTGATGACCTTCATGCCCTTGGCTTCGAACGCCCGGCTCAGCGCGGCCGAGATGCTGGCGTCCGCGCCGGGCGCGATCCGGGGACCGGCTTCGATGAGCCGGACCTCGGCCCCGAAGTCGGCGAAGATCGAGGCCATCTGGCAGCCGGTGTCGGCTCCGCCGATGACCACGACCTCGCGCGGCAGGGCTTTGAGGGCCAGGATGTCCCGGTAGGTCAGTGCCAGCTCACCGCCCGGGACCCGCAGCGGCGCCGCGCGGCAGCCGACCGCGATGACGATGCGGTCCCCGCGCCAGCTGCGGCCGTCACCAGCGCGCACGGTGCACGGATCGGTAAACCGGACCGGGCCGAGGCGGTCGGCCAGGTCGATCCCTTGGTGGCGCAGGTGGCCAGCCATGTCCTTCTTGTCGTGGGCGTACCGGGCGACCCGGGCGCAATTAGCAAGGACCGCGTCCAGGTGAGGCACCGGCCGGGCGCCTTCCAGGCCGAAGCGTTCCCACGAGGACCAGTCCCGGGCCAGCCGGGCGGCCCGGGCCAGGGTGCGGACGGGCGTCGGCCCGTGGTTTATGTTGGTGCCTCCGACCTGGTCGGCTTCTAGCAGGGTGACATCGGCGCCCAGCTCCCGCGCCTGGATCGCGGCCGTCGCGCCCGCGGGCCCGCCGCCCACCACCAGCACCCTCATGGTGCCGCCTCGGCGGAACCGGCCTGGCTGGGCCCGGCCGGCCTGAGAATGGCCCGGCCGGTCACCGGCACGCCGATCCGATCTGTTACGTCAGCGTTAGTCATGATGACCGGATGCTAAGGCGAGCGGCATGGCCGGCGTTTCACCTCTGCCGGGTGATATTGAGATGCCCGCCGGGTGTCAGGGTAAGGGCATGCGCGCTGTCACGGTCATACCCGGGAAGCGAGGCTCCGTCGCGCTCACCGACATGCCCGAGCCGTCAGAGCGGGACGGGCCGGTCCTGGTGCAGACGCAGGCGATCGGCATCTGCGGCACCGATCTGGAAATCATCAACGGCGAGTACGGGTCCGCCCCGCCGGGCGAGGACCGGCTCATCATCGGACACGAATCGCTAGGCCGGGTGGTCGAGGCCGGCCCGGGAACCGGATTCAGGACCGGGGATCTGGTGGTCGGCATCGTCCGTCGCCGTGACCCTGTTCCGTGCCCGGCGTGCGCGGCCGGGCACTGGGACATGTGCACCAACGGCCAGTACACGGAGCGGGGCATTAAGGGCCGTCACGGCTATGCGTCTGAGCGTTACCGCATCCGCCCGGAATACCTGGTCGCGGTGGATCCGGCTCTCGGCGTCCCCGGCGTGCTGCTGGAGCCGGCCACCGTGGTCGCCAAGGCCTGGGACCACATTGAGAAGATCGGCCGGCGGGCCGCCTGGGCGCCGCACACGGTGCTGGTCACCGGGGCCGGGCCGATCGGGCTGCTGGCCGCGTTGCTGGCGGTCCAGCGCGGCTACCAGACCTACGTGCTGGACCGGGTCGCCGAGGGCCGCAAGCCCGAGATGGTCCGCCGGCTCGGGGCCACCTACGTGCACAGCGGCGATGTCACCGAGGCGGCCGCCGGCGCGGACATCGTGATCGAATGTACCGGCTTCGTCCAGCTGCTGCTGGAGGCCGGGCCCCGTGAGCCCCGCTACCGGATCATCTGCCTCACCGGAGTCTCCCCGGTCGGCGCCGAGGCCGTCATCGACCCGGGGCTCCTCAACCGGAACATGGTCTTGCAGAACTCGGTCTTGTTCGGCTCGGTCAACGCCAACCGGCAGCACTATGAACAGGCCGCCACGGCGCTGGCCGAGGCTGACCCCGGCTGGCTCGCTGACCTCATCACCCGGCGGGTGCCCCTGGAGGACTGGGCCGGCGCCTACGCCCGCAGCCCTGATGACATCAAGACGGTCCTGGAATTCCCGGACTCGTCGCCATAGCGCTCAATGCGGGACCGATGCGAGGACCCCGATCTGGACCAAGCCGTCAAGGATCAGCTGGACGGCGATGGCGGCGATCAGGAACCCGAAAACCTTCTCGGTGACCAGCATGCGGTTCTCGTCGAGCTTCTCGCTCACCCGGTTCGCCAAGCGGAACACCACCACGTCGATCAGCAGGACGACCGCCAGGATGCCGAGGTCTACGGCAAGGACAGCGATCGACTTGGCCTCGGCGGAGATCGTCATCAGGCCCACGATGCCGACCGGGTTGAGCAGGTACGGCACCGCCAGCGGGAACTGCGCCAGCTGCATCGGATCCTTCCCCGCTGTGCGGTGGCTGTCACTGGACGCCGGCCCGAGGACCATCCACACCGCGAGCACGAACAAGATCAGGCCGCCCGGCGATAGACAGGGATCCGATCGTGAAGTGCAGCAGCGTGCGCAGCAGTTCGCCAAGCACCACCAGCAGCACGGCCACAGTCGCCGCCGTGGTCAGCATCTTGCGCTGCACCCGCCGCTTAGCGGCCGGGTCAACAGAAGCGGTGATCTCCAGGAACGGGACCAGCGCGAGCTTTGGCCCGATGCCGATCAGCAGGACCAGGAACGTGTCGATCGCGCCGGCCGCATTGACCGATGTCTGATCCATCTTCAGAGTGTGACGGAGATCGCGCACGATAGGTGATGCAATCCCCGCGTCGGTGCACTGAAGCTGGGCCATGGATGATGGTTTACCGCTGGAGGAATGCGATGGCGCCTGGGCAGTCCGCTCGATCATCGGGCCGTTCCGCATCCGCTCAGCGGAGGCGATGCGGCCGATGACCCGGGCGGAGCGCGGGAACGCCCCCGCGGCGGGGCCCGGCGATGGCCGCTGACCGGGCCCGGCGGCTGGTGCTGCTGCGGCACGCCAAATCCGCCTATCCGCCGGATGTGGCCGACCACGACCGTCCGCTCGCGCCGCGCGGCCGCCGGGCGGCTCCCGCGGCCGGCCGGTGGCTGCACGAGACCGGCTGCGTACCCGGCCTGGTGCTCTGCTCGACGGCCCGGCGGGCCCGGCAGACCTGGGAGCTGGCGGCCGCGCAGCTGCCCGGCCCGCCGCCGGCCCGGTACGAGGACCGGATCTACGCAGCGCCGGCCACCGGGCTGCTCGCGGTGATCCGGGAAGCCGCCGGGCAGGCCGGCACCCTGCTAGTGGTAGGTCACCACCCGGGCCTGCAGGAACTTGCCCTGGCGCTGGCAGACCCGGGCGGCGGGGACGGCGGCACGCTGGACCGGGCCCGGGCCAAGTTCCCGACCGCCGCTGTCGCGGTGCTGGAGGTCACCACGCCGTGGCCGGCCCTGCGGCCCGGGAAGGCCCGGCTGACCGCGTTCGTCACCCCGGCCGACCTGCGCGCGGGTGGTTCGGCGGGACCGTCCAGTTCGGAATGAGCGCTGCGCCGGGCCTGCCGGCCCGGCGCGAGGAATCTAGGAAGGGGAAGGGGGCTGCGTGCCATGACTCAGTCTGCTGCCAGGTCTCCGCGGGCCAGGTCTTCGCGGGCCAGGTCTCCGCGGGCCAGGTCCCGTGCCGCCAAGGCCGGCCGGCCGGTGCTGCCGGACCTGGCGGCCACCGGCCAGGAGCGGGCCGCGGCGGGGCGGGCCGCCCGCAAGCGGATCCGCCGCGGCGCGCTCGGGCGCTGGGACGAGAGCAAGCGCGGGCACGACGCGCTGGCCACGATCCTGGCCCAGAACGAGATCCGGGTCCCCGGGCTGGTGCCGCTGCGGCACCAGCGGATGGCCGCCTCGCCGTGGAACTACTACCGGGGCGCCGCCGCGGTGATGGCCGCCGACCTGGCCGCCCAGCCCGACAGCGGGCTGCGGGTGCAGCTGTGCGGGGACGCGCACGTGCTGAACTTCGGCCTGTGGGCCACGCCGGAGCGCAACCTGCTGTTCGACCTGCGGGACTTCGACGAGACCCTGCCCGGGCCGTTCGAGTGGGACGTCAAGCGGTTCGCGGCCAGCCTGGTCGTCGCGGCCCGGCAGAACCAGCTGCGGCCGGCCAAGGCCACCGCGGCGGTGACCGCCGGAGTGCAGGCCTACTGCCGCCGGATGCGGCACTACGCCGCACTGCCCGAGCTGGACATCTGGTACGACGGCACGCACGCCGACCAGCTGGTCCGCTACTTCCAGCCGGCCGACCGCGGCCGGGTGCAGGTGCACATCGAGCGGAAGCGCGCCCGGCGGACCAGCCGGGGCGCGTTCCGCAAGCTCACCGAGGTGGCGCACGGGCGGCCGCGGATCACCGTCGACCCGCCGCTGCGCGTCACGATCAGCGACGAGGAGCAGGCCGATCTGATCGGCGAGCTGCTGGCGGGCTACCGGATGACGCTGCAGGCGGACCGGCGGGTGCTGTTCGACCGGTTCACCGAGGCCGACGCGGTGCGGCAGGTGGTCGGCGTCGGCAGCGTCGGCATGCGGGTGTACCTGCTGCTGCTCGAAGGGCGGACCGGCGCGGACCCGTTGTTCCTGCAGGTCAAGCAGGCCGGGCCCGCGGTCTACGAGCAGCACGCCGGCCCGGCCGGGCACGCTCACCACGGCGAGCGGGTGATCAGCGGCAAGCGGCTGGTGCAAAGCGCCACCGACATCTTCGTCGGCTGGGGGTCGCTGCACGGCCGGGACTACTACGTCCGCCAGTTCCGGGACATGAAGATCATCCCGAGCACGGACCTGATCGCGCCGCGGCTGGCCGAGTTCGCCACCGCCTGCGGCGAGGCGCTGGCCCGCGCGCACGCCCGCACCGGCGACCCCGCCGCGATCAGCGGCTACATCGGCCGCGGCGGCAAGTTCACCGCGGCCGTGAGCGAGTTCGCGCACAGCTACGCCGACCAGAACGACCGCGACCACGCGCAGCTGGCCCGGGCGATCGCCGACGGCACCGTGCCGGGCAGGCCAGGCTGAGCGCCGCCGCGGGCCGCGTCGCCGGCTGCCCGGGCCGGGCGGCCGGTGCGAGGATGGGCGGGTGGCGACGATCGTGGCGTTCCACGCCCATCCCGACGACGAGGCCCTGCTGACCGGCGGCACGCTGGCTGGGCTGGCCGACGAGGGGCACCGGGTCGTGATCGTGACGGCCACCGACGGGTTCATGGGCGCGGCCGCCGATCCGGGCGCGCGGACCAGGCTGGACGAGCTGGCGGCGAGCGCGGCGGTGCTCGGCGCGGCCCGGGTCGCGCACCTCGGCTACGCCGACAGCGGCCACGGGCCGGTGCTCTACCCGGACCCGCCCGCCGCACCCGGCGCCCCCGCCCGGGTCCGGTTCGCCCGGGCGGACACCGGGCTGGCCGCCGGCCAGCTGGCCGCGATCCTGCGCGACGAGCACGCCGACCTGCTGCTCGGCTACGACGCGCACGGCGGCTACGGGCACCGCGACCACGTGCAGGTGCACCGGGTCGGGGCCCGGGCCGCGGCGCTGGCCGGGGTCCGGCTGCTGGAGGCCACGATCCCCCGCGAGTTCGCCGCCTGGCTGGCCGGGCCGGCCCGGCCGCGGCGGCGGGCGGCGCCCGGCCGTCGGCCGGCCGCGGTGTACCTGCCCCGGTCGGCGATCACCCACCGGGTCGACGTGCGCCGGTACGCGGCGCGCAAGCAGGCGGCGCTGGCCGCGCACCGCTCGTCCCTGCTGGCCCGCGGCCGGCTGGCCCCGGCCGTCCGGCTCGCGGTGGCGCTGCCGCCGCCGGTCTTCGGCCTGCTGGCCGGCCGGGAGTGGTTCGCCGAGCCCGGCGGCGCGCCCGGGGCCGTGCGCACCGACGTCCTGCAGGCGGCGGCGTGACCGGCGGGCAGCACAGCGCGGCGGCAGCCGGGCCGGTCCGGGTCCGGGAGGCCCGCCCGGCCGACGACGCGGCGCTGGCCGAACTGGAGGCGGTGGCCTGGACGCCGGAGTCCGGGTTCCCGTCGGTGCAGGCGCGCATCGCCGCGCGCGGCACGTTCTTCGACGACGCCAGCCCGCCGCAGGCGCACCTGGTCGCCGAGGCGGACGGGAACGTGGCCGGTTACCTGCGGCTCAAGCCGGCCACGCCGCTGCCGGAGAACGCGCACGTGCTCCAGGTCCAGGGCCTGGCCGTGCATCCGGCGGCGCGGCGGCGCGGCGTCGCCGCCGCGCTGCTGACCGCGGCGGTGGCCCGGGCCGCCGAGCGCGGCGCCCGCAAGCTCACGCTGCGCGTGCTCGGCAGCAACGGGCCCGCGCTGGCCCTGTACGAGCGGCTGGGCTTCACCCGTGAGGGCGTGCTGGCGGACGAGTTCTTCGTCAACGGCGGTTACGTGGACGACGTCCTGATGGCGCGCCCGCTGGTCCCGCCCGCGGACGGGAAGGCTGAGCCGGGCCGCCGCGTTAGCTAGCGTGGGTGCCGTGGGCACCGGAGCGGCCCGGCCGCGGGCCGCGGCGCTTGAACTAACCCGAAATGAGGCTGACGTGGCGCTTCCCAACGATCCCGCGCCGAAGTTCGGCGAGTACGCGCACCCGGGGATGCTGGTCTCGACCGCCTGGCTGGCCGAGCACGCCGGCGATCCCGGGCTGGTCGTCGCCGAGTCCGACGAGGACGTGCTGCTGTACGAGACCGGCCACATTCCCGGCGCGGTCAAGCTGGACTGGCACACCGAGCTCAACGACCCGGTGACCCGCGACTACGTCGACGGGGCCGGGTTCGCCCGGCTGATGTCGGCCAAGGGCATCGGCCGGGACACCACGCTGATCCTGTACGGCGACCGCAACAACTGGTGGGCGGCGTACGCGCTGTGGGTGTGCACGCTGTTCGGCCACCCGGACGTGCGGCTGCTGGACGGCGGGCGGGCCAAGTGGATCGCCGAGGACCGGCCGCTGACCACCGAGGTGCCGCACCGGCCGCAGGCTGATTACCCGGAGACCGCGCGGGACGACACCACCTTCCGCGCGTTCCGCGAGCAGGTCGCCGGGCACCTGGGCGAGCCGATGATCGACGTGCGCTCCCCCGGCGAGTACACCGGCGAGCTGCTGCACATGCCCGACTACCCGCAGGAGGGCGCGCTGCGCGGCGGGCACATCCCGGGCGCGCGGAACGTCCCGTGGGCGCGGGCCGCCGCCGAGGACGCCACCTTCCGCGGCCGCAAGGAACTGGAAGCCATTTACGCCGACGAGGCCGGCTTGCAGCCCGACGACGACGTCGTGGTCTACTGCCGGATCGGCGAGCGGTCCAGCCACACCTGGTTCGTGCTGCACCACCTGCTGGGCTACCCGCACGTGCGCAACTACGACGGCTCGTGGACCGAGTGGGGCAACTCAGTCCGGGCGCCCGTCCGGCGCGGCGAGACGCCGTGAGCGCCGGCCCCGGCACCCTCGCTCCCCGGCTGCAGGAGATCGCCGAGGAGTTCCTTTCCGTCGAAGGCCAGGACCGGCTGACGCTGCTGCTGGAGTTCGCCGGGGACCTGCCGGACCTGCCGGCCCGCTACGCCGGCCACTCCGAGCTGCTGGAGCAGGTGCCGGAATGCCAGACGCCGCTGTTCCTGGCGGTCGAGGTGGACGGCGGGGTGGTGCGGCTGTTCTTCGACGCGCCGCGGGAGGCGCCGACCACCCGCGGCTTCGCCGGCATCCTGCACGCCGGGCTGGACGGGCTGAGCGCGCAGGAAGTGCTGGACACCCCCGGCGAGTTCTCCCACCAGCTCGGGCTGGCCGACCTGGTGAGCCCGCTGCGGCTGCGCGGCATGGCGGCGATGCTGGCCCGGATCAAGCGCCAGGTGCGCGACAAGACCGGCTGACCGGGCGGCCGCCCGGCGGCCGCGGCGCTCAGGCCGCGCGGCGGCCGGACAGCGTGCCGCTGAGCAGCAGGGCGCGGATCTGCTCGGTCTCCTCATCGCTGTGCCGGGCCAGGATGGCCTGCAGGTCGTCGCGGTCGGACGGCGAGGTGTAGCTGGCCAGCTCGCGGCGCAGGTGCTCGGTGTGCTGGCGGGCGGCCCGCTGAGATCGCCGGGCATCGCGCATCCCGCGGTAGCCGTCACGGATCTCGGCCAGCAGCGGCCGCAGCTCGTAGGTGTCCTTCATATGCCCTCCCAAGGGGCCGGCAGGCGCCGGCGGTTGTGATGTTTCGGTACGCCATCCAGTCTGCCGGCCGATTACCGATGCGTCCAATGAAGTTATCGCCAGATATCCATGCGCTAGAGTCATGAGTATGGATACCGATGCGCTCCGCTGGTTCCAGCAGGTCGCCGACGGCGCCACCGTGACCGAGGTCGCCGAGCTGGAGCGGGTGACCCAGCCGGGCGTCTCCCGCGCGCTGCAGCGGCTGGAAGTCCAGCTCGGCGTGCCGCTGCTGTACCGGCACGGCCGGGTGCTGCGGCTGACCCACGCCGGCGCGGTGTTCAAGCGGCACGCCGACGCGCTGCTGCACCAGCTCGACGACGGGCGGGCCGCGCTCAGCCAGCTGCTCGACCCCGACACCGGCACGGTCGCGCTGGCGTTCCAGCAGTCGCTCGGCACCTGGCTGGTGCCCGGGCTGGTGCGCGGCTTCCGTGACGCCCGGCCCCGGATCCGGTTCCGGCTCACCCAGGTCCGCGACGAGCTGCACGCGCCCGCGCTGGCCGGCGGCGAGGCCGACCTGGAGATCGGCAGCCAGCGGTGGCGGGATGACACCCTGCGCTCGCAACTGCTGGCGCTGGAGCCGCTGCGGCTGGCCCTGCCGCGCGGCCACCGGCTGGCCGCCCGGCCGGAGTTCAGCCTGGCGGAGGCGGCCGCCGAGCCGTTCGTCAGCCTCGGGCCGATGTCGGCGCTCCGGCAGCAGACCGACGAGCTGTGCGGCCAGGCCGGGTTCACCCCCGGAGTCGTGTTCGAGGGCGACGACCTGGCCATCGTGCGCGGGTTCGTGGCCGCTGGCCTGGGCCTGGCCATCTTGCCCGCGCCGCGCGAGGGCGCGCCGGAGGGGGCGGCCGGCCCGGTGGTCTACCGGGAGATCCCCGGCCTGCACGCGGTGCGGGAAATCTGGCTGACCTGGTCGGCCGACCGGCGGCTGCTGCCCGCCGCGGAGCTGTTCCGCCGGCACGTCATCGACCGGGCGGAGACCGGCCGGCTGCCCGCGCTGTCCCGGTAACCTGCCGGGCGGCGCGGGACCCGGGTGGTCCCGTATTGTCGGTCATCGCCTGGCGCGATCGCCGCCCGGACGGCAGACGGGAGCGGCCCGATGGACGACAGCAGCTTCACCGCCGGGCTATGGCACGGCTCCGCCGACATCTACGCCGCGATCCTGGCGCACCCGTTCCTCACCGGGCTCACCGACGGCACCCTGCCCGCGGACGCGTTCGCCTACTACGTCGTGCAGGATGCGCTGTACCTGCGCGACTACGCCCAGGCGCTGGCCGCGGTGGGAAGCCGCGCCCCGGACGGGCCGGCCATCGAGATGTTCTCGCGGCAAGCCGCCGACATCATCGCCGTCGAGCGGTCGCTGCACGACACGCTGCTGGCCGAGCTGGGCATCGACCCGGCGGAGATCGGCCGGGCCGAGCCGGCCCCGGCCACGCTGGCCTACACCAGCTACCTGCTCGCCACCGTGCGCGGCGGGACCTACGCCGAGGGAGTCGGCGTGGTGCTGCCGTGCTACTGGATCTACTGGGAGGTCGGCAAGGAGCTGCTGCGGCGCGGCTCCCCCGACCCCCGCTACCGCGCCTGGATCGGCACCTATGGCGGGGAGGAATTCGGCGCGGTGGTCCGGTCGGTGCTCAGCGTCGCCGACGCCCTCGGTCCCGGTCTCGCCCCGGCCGAGCGGGCCGCCGTGCACCGGCACTTCCGCGCGACCAGCCGGTATGAGTGGATGTTCTGGGACATGGGCTGGAGGAAGGAAACCTGGCCAGTCTGACCTGCGGAAATCTGCGTCGCCGGGCGGGCGGCCGCCCGCTTATCCTGAACGCATGACTTCGCTGCGCACCTCGTGGTGGCGGCCCCGCTAGGCGGCCGTCTCACACGTTGTGCCACGGGCCGCCTCCGGGCGGCCCGTTTCGCGTTCTCGCGGTCTTCGCGCCGCGACCCGCCGCGATCCGCCTGGGGCCGGCCATCACCCAGGAGGATCTCATGAATGCTGTAGTTTCTGCCCGCCCCGCCCGCCCTTCGGCCCGGCCCGCCCGTCCTGCCGGGCCTGCCGGGTCCGCGTCGCTGCAGGCCAGCCAGCACCGCAGCGAACAGCTCGAAGCCGCGATCACGGCCGCCCCGGCCCGGTTCCGGGTGCTGACCGGCGACCGGCCGACCGGGCCGCTGCACGTCGGCCACCTGTTCGGCTCGCTGCTCAACCGGGTCCGGCTGCAGGACCTCGGCGTCAGCGTGATCGTGCTCATCGCCGACCTGCAGGCGATCACCGACCGGGACGCGCAGGCTCGGCTGCCCGCCGACGTGCTCGGCCTGGTCGCCGACTACCTGGCCGCCGGCCTCGCCCCGGCCCGTTCCGTCATCTTCGCGCACAGCCAGGTACCAGAGCTGAACCAGCTGCTGCTGCCGTTCCTCAGCCTGGTCAGCGTGGCCGAGATCGGCCGCAACCCGACGGTGAAGGAGGAAGCGGCCGCCGCGGGCGGCGGCGCGATGAGCGCGCTGATGTTCAGCTACCCCGTGCACCAGGCCGCCGACATCCTGGCCGTCAGAGCCCAGGTGGTACCGGCCGGCCAGGACCAGCTCCCGCACCTGGAGCTGACCCGCACGATCGCCCGCCGGTTCAACGAGCGCTACGCTCCCGGCGAGCCGTATTTCCCCGAGCCGGCCGCGCTGCTGTCCCGCGCGCCGCTGCTGCTCGGGCTGGACGGCACGCGGAAGATGGGCAAGAGCCTGGGCAACTCGATCCCGCTCGGCGCGAGCGCGGACGAGACCGCCCGGCTGATCCGGGCGGCCAGGACCGACGCGCAGCGCCGGATCAGCTATGACCCGGCGGGACGGCCCGGGGTTTCCAACCTGCTGCTCCTGGCCTCGCTATGCCTGGGCACCAGCCCGCAGCAGGTCGCCGAGCAGGTCGGCGACGCCGGCGCGGGGGCGCTGAAGCGGCTGCTGACCGATGCGGTCAACGAGCGGCTGAGCGGGCTGCGCCGCCGCCGGGCCGAGCTCGCCGCCGATCCGGGCTATCTGCGGGCGGTGCTGGCGGGCGGCAACGAGCGGGCCCGTGAGATCGCCGCGCGGACCCTGGCCGGCGTCCGCGCGCGCATGCACACCGCGTACTGACCGCGCGGCCTGCCGCGCGGGTCTCCTAGGCTGTGGTCATGCTCGGCGGACGGCAGGAGGCGGCAGCGGCCGAACTGGCGCGGTGGTGGCACGGCCTGCTGCAGCCGGGCGCCGGCCCGCGGGCGGTGCTGCTGGAGGTGCCGTCGGGCTGGGGCCGGACCGCGGTGCTCGACCAGCTGGCCGACGTGGCCGGGCAGGCCGAGTACCCAGCGGGCCTGGTGGTGCGCATCGGCGGCCGGGCCCTGCCGCCCGAGCCCGGTGCCCAGGCGATGGCGCTGGCCGGCCGGCTGCTCGACCCGATGGTGCGGAGCCGGGCGGCGGGCATGCTGTGCGCGGGCTGGCCGGCCGGGGCGGCCCGGCTGGGCGCGCTGAGCCTGTTCGCCTCCGGGACGGCCGCCGCGGCTGCGTTCGTGCGGGGCGGGCTGGCCGCGTCGGCCGCCCGCGCCCCCGACGACAGCCCGGCGGGCCGCAACGGGCCGGTGGCGCGCGCGGCCCGGGCCGTCGCCGCGGTGTCGGCGCGGGCGCCGGCCGCGGTGCTGATCGACGACGCCGGCTGCCTGGACCCGGCGCTGGCGCTCACCCTGGTCGAGAGCCTGATCGAGCACGACGACAGCCGCGTGCTCGCGGTCGCCGCGGTGACCCCGGGCAGCGACCTGGCCGCCGGCCTGATGGCACGGTCCCGCTACGGCCCGACCGCGAGCCGGGTGCACCGCGCGGGCGCGGATCCCCGGATGGGGTACGCGTCCCGGGCGGGCCTGCTGGCCGAGCTGTGCCCGCGGCTGCCGGCCGCGGCCGCCGCTCAGCTCGCCCGGCAGACCCAGACGTTCGCCGAGGTGTTCGCGGCGACCAGGGCCGCGGCCGGGGAGGAACAGCGGACATGACCAGCCTGGCTGAGGCCAGGAGGATTGCGCTGGCGCTGCCGGAAACCACCGAGGAGCCGCACCACGAGAAGACCTCGTTCCGGGTGCGGGGCAAGATCTTCGCGACCGCCCCGCCGGAGGGGGATTTCCTGCACGCTCTCATCGAGGAGCCGGCGGTCGAGGCCTGGACGGCGGAGGACCCGGCGGCGTTCGCGCCGCTGCGCTGGGGCCAGCGGATCCGCGGCGTGCGGGTCACGCTCGCCGCGGTGCCGCGCGACCGGCTGGCCGAGCTGCTGGAGGAGGCGTGGCGGCGCAAGGCGCCGCGGCGGCTGGCCGCGGAGCTGGACGCCGCCCGCGCGGCGCGCTAGGCCTGCTGCAGGCGGCGGGCCGGTGTCTCATGGCGGGAACGAGCGAGCGGGGCCGGCCGGGCCCGGTTAGCGGGGGCCGGTCAGCCCCCCGCGTGCAGCCGCCCGTAGGAGGTGAGCGTGCGCAGGGCCTGCAGGGTCACGATGCCGCGCCACTCCAGCGCGGCGGCCTCGCTCGGCGGCTCCCAGCTGATCGGCCAGCCGCCGTCGTCCTGCTGAGCGGCGGCCAGCTTGTCCAGGTGCGCGCCGATCACCTCGGCGCCGAACAGCGCGCGCCAGCGCGAGTCCGCGGCGGGCGCGATCGCCAGCGGCGTGAGGCCGTAGCCGGTCGCGTCCGGGTCGAGCTGGAACATCGGGATCCCGGCGAAGTGGCCGGCCAGCCCTTCGGCGCAGTACTGGGCCCGGGCGGTGTCCGGCACGTTCTCCAGGAAGATCATCACCTCGCTGAGCGTATGCGCGTCGCCGGGCACCAGGCCCGAATCCAGCTGCTGCCAGCACCAGCGGGCCGCCGCGTCCCGCCACGGGTGGTCGCAGCCAAGCCGGTACAGCAGCCCGGCCAGCCCGGCGGTCGGGTTCAGCGCGGGCTGATAGGTCCAGTCGGTCCAGTGCGCCGCCCGCGGGAAGCCCTCGATGATCGTGAAGGCGGGCGGCACCGCGCCGTCCGCCCCGGCCCGGGCCGCGACGCCGGCCAGGTAGTCGCAGGCCCGGCCGGCCAGGTCCGGGTCGGCGGCCCCGGCCGTGGCCATCGCCGCCAGCGCGACCTCGGTGAAGACCGGCAGGCTGGCCGGGCAGCGGAGGTCGGGTTCGAGGGCCTGGCCGAAGCCGCCGTCGTCGTTCTGGTAGGCGCGCAGCGCGCGGGTCACCGCGGCGGCCGGGGCGCCGAGGAAGCATGCCGCGAACAGCCGCCGCTCCAGCAGGCGGCCCTGCCTGAGCAGGAATTCGTCTCCGGCTTTGAATGCGTCGTCCATGCCGGGAACGCTATCCGGTGCCTGCCCCGGCGGTCTTGAACAGATCGGACGGCGCCCGGCCGGCCAGTCGCCGGCATTCCCGGGTCAGGTGCGCCTGGTCGGCGTAGCCCGCCCCCGCCGCCACGCCGGCCAGCCCGGCTCCGGCCTGCGCCAGCCGCTCCGCCCGGCGGAAGCGCAGCACCCGCTCCAGCGTCTTCGGGCCGTAGCCGACCGCGGCCCGGCAGCGCCGGTGCAGCTGCCGCTCGCCCGTGCCGAGCGCCCGGCCGGCCGCGCTGACCACCCGCGCCGAGGCCGGCGCCCGCCGCAGCCAGGCGACCAGCGCGTCGACCAGCGGGTCCGGCGGCCCGGCCGCGGCCCGGCGGGCGCTGACCGCGGCGGCCAGCGCTGCGGCCGCCGCGGGGCCAGGTCCGGCCGCGGTCAGGTCGGCCGCCAGGGCCGCGGCGGCCGTCTCGCCCCACAGGCCGGCCAGCGCGACCCGCTGGTCGGCGAGGGCATCCGCGGGCAACCCGAGGTAAGCCGGCCCGCGGCCGGGCCGGAACCGCAGCCCGGCGTAATAGCCGGACGGCCCCGCGGGGGTGGGCACCGGGCCGGTGTCCGGGCCCGCGACGATCAGCTGCGCCCCGTCCCAGACGATGTCGATGCAGGCGTCCGGCAGCACCAGCGTCTCCCCGCCCGGGCGGCTGGCCCACAGGCAGGCGACGTCGCCGGCCAGCTCGGGGCCCGCCGCCCATTCCCGGTACCTGCGTGCGCTCACCCTCCCAGTATGGGCCGCGCCCCGGCCGCGCGGCCCGCCTGCCCTTGCCGCCCTCGGCCGTGGCGGTTAGCGTCTTGCCAAGATCACGAGACGGAACCGGGGGCGGCAGTGCGAACCTGGGACGGCTCCGGGGCCGGGGCGGCGATCCGGCGCGCGCAGGCCGTGTCCCGGCTGGGCCGGCAGGCGCGCGGCGCAGCGGTTACCGCTGCGCCGCCGAGGTGGCTGCCTGAGCGGCCGCCGGGTCGTGGCGGACTACGGCTCCGTCCTTGACGACGAAGCTGGGATGCTCCAGCAGCCGGATGTCATCCAGCGGGTCCCCGGGCACCGCCACCAGGTCCGCGAGGTAGCCGGCCTGGATGCGGCCGACCCGGTCGTCCCAGCGGAGCAGCTCCGCCGCGTGCACGGTGGCGGACCGGATCGCCTCCAGCGGGCTCTGGCCGCAGCGGACCTGGTAGGCGAACTGCCGCGCGTTCAGGCCGTGCGGATAGATGCCGCTGTCCGTGCCGAATGCGATGCGCACGCCGGCGTCGAGGCATTTGCTGAACCCATGGCGCTGCGCGAGGGTGGTCTCGTCATTCTTGCGGAGCACGTCGGCCCGCCAGCCCTGCTGCCGGCCGGCTCGGCGATGTAGTCGCCGTCGTAGACGTCCGCCACCAGGAACGTCCCGGCGTCCGCCAGCATCTGGATCGCCTCGTCGTCCATGAGCGACCCGTGCTCGACCGAGCGCACGCCGCCGCGCACGGCGCGCTTGATGCCTTCCGCGCCGTGCGCGTGCGCCGCGACGTCCGCGCCGGCCAAGGCCGCTTCCTCGACCGCGGCCCGGATCTGCTGCTCGGTCAGCTCCGGGGCGCCAGGGACGCCTCCCACCGTCATCACGGCGCCGGTCGCGATCAGCTTCACCAGGTCTGCGCCGCCCTGCAGCACCCGCCGGACCGCGCAGCGGATGTCATCGACCGAGCTGACCACGCCGACACGCAGTTCACGGGGCACGACCGCGTCGACGTCGGGGGCCAGCCCGGTGATGTCGCCGCCGCCGCCCGGGCAGGTCACATAGGCCCCGGCCACCCGCATGCGGGGGCCAGGCAGCCAGCCCGCGTCGATGGCGTCGCGCAGCGCCACATCGACGAAAGCGCGGAATGTCCCCACGTCGCGCACCGTGGTGAATCCCGCCCGCAGCGTGTCCCGCGCGTTGCGGGCACCCGACAGCGCCTCCTGCGCGCCGGTCCGGGTCAGCAGCTCGGCGTAACCCTGGCCATGGTCAGGCTCGCCCACCAGGTGGGTATGGCAGTCGATCAGGCCGGGCAGCAGCGTGTGGCCGGGCAGATCCAGCACCCGTGCGCCCTCGGCCGGGATCTCATCCGCCCCGGTCACCCGGGCGATCCGGCCGCCGTCGATGACCACGGCCCGGCCGGCGAGCGTTTCTCCGGACATCACATCCAGCAGGAACTGCGGCCGGATGATCATCAGCTCAGAAGCAGGCATGCGGCAGTATAAAGTTCACGCCGCTTCGTGGCCGCCTGCCGCTGGCTCCGGGCCGTGACCATCCGATCTCGCCCGGCAATCTCGGGATCGTGCGGGATTTTCAGTTCCAGAAGCGGGAAAGTCCACACGATCAGCGAGTGCGGCGGAACGAGGGATGGCTGACCGCCCAGCGGGGAGCTGCGCCGGAGCCCCAGCGGCCACCAGCGGCGTCAGATCGGCCCAGCCCAGGTCCGGGGTGCAGCGCTCGCGGCCGAACAGGATCCGCCGCCGGGGCTGACTCGCGCCCTCAGGCCAGGGCATGCACCAGCTCGCCGACCGGCTTGCGGCGGCCGGTGTAGAACGGGATCTCCACCCGGGTGTGCCGGCGGGCCCGGGCGCCCCGCAGCGTGCGCATCAGGTCGACGATCCGGTGCAGCTCGTCGGCCTCGAACGCGAGCATCCACTCGTAGTCGTTCAGCGCGAAGCAGGACACCGTGTTGGCCCGCACGTCCGGGTACTCGCGGGCCATCTTGCCGTGCTCGGCGAGCAGCTCGCGCCGCTCCCGGTCATCGAGCAGGTACCACTCGTAGGACCGGACGAACGGGTACACGCACAGGTACCGGTGCGGCTCCTCGCCGGCCAGGAAGGCCGGCACGTGGCTCTTGTTGAACTCGGCGGGCCGGTGCAGCGCCAGCACCGACCAGACCGGCTCGCTGGCCCGGCCGAGGCCGGTGCGGCGGAACCGGGCGTACATCTCCTGCAGGTCATCGGAGGACGGCGCGATCCACCAGAACATGTAGTCCGCGTCCGCGCGCAGTCCCTGCAGGTCGTAGCAGCCGCGGGTGACCACGTCCTTGCCGGCCTGCTGCTGGCACAGCTCGGTGACCTCGGCGGCCAGCCCGGCGCGGCCCGAGCCGTGCTGCGCCCCGGCGGCGTCCAGCGCCCCGGAGCCGGCCACCCGGAAGACCGACCACATCGAATAGCGGATCAGCTCGTTCAGCTCACGCGCCCGGGGCCGCGCGGCGGCCCCGGCCTGCTGCCCGGCCGTGCTGGCCACCGCGTCCTGCCCGGCCTGCGGATCCCCGCCCGGCTCGGGCCGGGCACTGTCCTGCGTCATGCCCTCATTCTCCCGCACCGCCGCCGCTGCTGGCCGGCCCGGGCTCGGCGCCGATGCCGGCCGCGCAGATGCTGATCGCCTCGCCGTACAGCAGCTGCTTGTGCGCGGTCAGCGCCCGGCGGTCCTTGCCCGCGAGCGCCTTGGCCAGCATGATCGCGTCCCCGATGACCTGGTCGGGCGCGGCGGTGCGGTGCACGATCCCGGCGGCCAGCGCGTCCTCGGCCGGGTAGCGGCGGCCGGTCAGCACCGCCTCCTGCACGGTGCGGCGGGGCAGCTTGGTCGCGATGACCGAATACATGGCCGGGGTCAGCGGCAGGCCGAGCTCGGCCTCGGGCAGGCACCACCAGCCCCGGTCCGCGCGCATGATCACGAAGTCGTGCGCGGTGGCCAGCATCGCGCCGGCCGCGAACGCGTGCCCGGTGACCGCCGCGACCGTGACGGCCGGGAACCCGAGCAGGCGGCCGAACAGCTTGTGCACGCCGTCCAGGAAGCCGGGCCCGGCGTCGCCCGCGCCGCGCAGCCACTCCAGGTCCAGGCCGGTGGAATAGAACTTGCCGGTGCCCGCGGTGACCAGGGCCCGGGCGCCGTCCCCGGCCTCCACCTGGTCCAGCGCAGCGCTGAACTCTTCCAGCCAGGACTGGGTGAAGCGGTTCTCCTCGTCACGCATGGTCAGCACCCAGACGTCGCCGTCCCGGTCCAGATCGATCATCAACCCTCCTGCTCGTCGCGGCCCGGGGGTGCTACCGGGCCTGGCTGGGCACGCCCGCGGAAGTCCCGGCCGGGCCGGCGCTGGCCTCAACGTAGGCCTGAACCTGATCGGCCGCCAGCCTGGCGGTCGCGATGCAGGCCGGGATGCCGAGGCCGTCATAGGCGGCCCCGCAGACGGCCAGGCCCGGCTGGGCCGCCACCGCGGCCCGGATCGCGGCCACCCGGTCCAGGTGACCCACCGCGTACTGGGGCAGCCCGCCGCCCCACCGGGTCACCCGGTAGTCGGCCGGCCGGGCCGTCGTGCCGGTCGCCTCGGCCAGCTCGGCGGCGGCCAGGCCGGCCAGCTCGCGGTCGTCGCGCTGCAGCACCGCCTCCTCGCCGATCCGGCCGACCGAGCAGCGGACCAGGTGCGGCGCAGCCGGGCCGGGCCGCAGGTGCGGCCACTTCACCGACGAGAACGTCGCGGCCTTGACCGCGCGGCCGTCGACTGCGGGCACCAGGAAGCCGCTGCCGCCGGGGCCGGCGCGGCCAGGACCGGTGCGGCCGGCGCCCCGTCGCCGGCACCCGCGCCGCCGCCCGGGCCGGCCGGGCCGAATGCGGCGGCCGGGTAGGCCAGCGTGATCACCGCCATCGACGCGTACCCGATCCCGGCCAGCGACGCGGCGGCCTGGCCGCTGACCCCGGCGAGCAGCGGGCTGGCGGGCCGGGCCGGCAGGGCCAGGATGACCGCGCGGGCGTGCACCGCCTCGGGGGCGTGCGCGGAGCCGACCGTCAGCCGCCAGCCGTCCGGGGTGCGGGCCAGCTCGCGCACCGTGGCCCGGGTCCGCACGGTCATCCCATCGGCGGCGCACGCCGCGGCGAGCGCGGGCGGCAGCGTGCCGAGGCCGCCGGCCAGCGTGGTGAACACCGGGGCCGGGCGCGCTGTCTCCCCCGCCCCCGCCGCCCCGGCCGCCCCCGCCGCCCGGGCCGCCCGGCCGGCTGCGTCCCGGGTGGCGCCGGGGGCGGCTGCGTCCCGGCCGCCGCCGGGGGCGGCGGGGGCGGCAGCAGCGCGGCGGCGGCCTGCGCCAGCGAGGCGTGCTCGCGGGACCGGGCGGCCAGGGCGCCCAGCGTCGCCTCGAACGACAGCTGGTCCGACCGCCCCGCGTACACCCCGCCGAGCAGCGGGTCGACCAGCCGGTCCACCACCTCCGGGCCGAACCTGGCCGCCACGTAGCCGGCCACCGGCACGTCCCCGTCGCGGGGGGTGGCCGGGCAGCTCGGCGTCCTGGCGGGCCCGGGCCAGGCCGTCCGGCGAGACGATCCCGGTGGCGGCCAGCTCGCCGAGGTCGGCGGGCACGCCCATGTACTGCCGCCGGGGCAGCGGCCGCAGCCGGCCGCGGGTCCAGATCGCGGCCGCGGTGGTGCCCGGGCTGACCAGCTCGGCGCCGAGGCCGGCGCTGCGGGCCAGGGCGGTCCCTTCCGGGCGGCGGGCCAGCAGCGCCTCGGCGCCGACGTCGACGCTGACCCCGCCGACCTCGGCCACCGCGAGCTTGCCGCCGAGCAGCGGCGACCCCTCCAGCACGGTGACGGCCAGGCCGCGGCCGCGCAGGAAGTACGCGGCGGCCAGGCCGGCGATGCCGCCGCCGGCTACGGCGACATCGAACGGCGGCCCGGCGCTGCTCACCGGCTCCGCGCTGCTCACCGCTTCCGCGCTACTCACCGGCTCCGCGCTGCTCACCGGCTCGGCCTGGTCATGACTCCACCCTGCCGTACACCAGATGGGACAGCGCAGCCACCCTGCGGTAAGGGTCGCGCAGCCGGCTTCCTCCTCGGCGTCCAGCAGCGGCCCGAGCGCCGCCGGCTCCGGGGCGGCCTCGTCCCGGTGGTCGGTGAACACCCGCACGCCGTACCAGGCGGTCCGCCGCCAGCCGAGCGGGCCGAGCACCGCGTCGAGGTCGGCGGGAGCGTGCGCGCGGGCGGGCAGGCCGAGCCGGTTGACGTACTCCCGGCGGCCGAACGCGGCCAGCGCGGCCGGCCCGTCGCCGGCCAGGCCGGGCCGCATGGCCAGCGCCAGCGCGTTGCGGACCAGCAGCGAGATCGCCGCGCCCGGCGCGGCGACCGCGGCCAGCGCCCGCAGCAGCGGGCCGGTGTCCGCGGCGTACATCAGCACGCCGTGGCAGGCGACCAGGTCGAACGGCCCCGGCGCGAGCCGGGCGGCCTGCTCCGCCGGGCCCTCGGTCAGCGTGACCCGGGCGGCGACCTCCGGCGGCTCGGCGGCCAGGGCCGCGGCGCAGGCCGCCAGCAGCTCGGCGGAGGTGTCCAGCCCGGTGACCTGATGGCCGGCCCGGGCCAGGTGCAGCGCCTGGGTGCCCTGGCCGCAGCCGGCGTCGAGCACCCGGGCCGGGCCGGCCAGCTGCGGCAGGCCGGCCAGCTGGCGGCGCACGACCTCCTGGCGGACCGCGTCGCGCAGCCGCCCCAGGCCGCGCAGCCAGCCGGGCACGGCCGGGGCGAAGGCCGCACCGGGGGCGGCGGGGGCCGGGCCGTCACGGCCGGGCCGCTGGCTCATGGCCGGTTCCTTGCTGATCATGATCTTTGCTCTCCGGGCACCGGCCGCGCCGGCGCCGGGCGGGCCGCAGGGTAATCCGCGCGGCTGGTTCCCGCTGACCGGGAACCGCTCCGGGCCGGGCCGCGTCCCAGCAGCATGAACAGTACCCGGGCGGGCCGCGCGCACTGCGGCCCGCTGTGCACCCCCCGCGCGGCCGGCGCGCTCAGCTGCGCCGGCCTGATGCTGCTGCTCGCCGCCGGATGCTCGGCGAGCGGCTCCGGCTCGTCCGGCTCCGCCGCCTCATCCGGGACCGGGCGTATCTCCGCCGGCCGCGGCACCTCCGGCAGCGCCGAAGCCCGCCCGGCGGCGGCCGCGCCCCGTGCGGCCGGATTCGGATCCGCGGCGTCCGGCGGCAGCGGCGCATCGCCGGGCCAGCTGACCGTGGCCAGCCCGAGCCTGATCTACACCGCCAGCCTGACCCTGCGGTCCCGCGACGTCACCGGGGCCGCCGCCCGGGCCGCCGCGGTGGCCACCGGCGACGGCGGGTACGTGTCCGCCGAGCACGCGGTGGCCGGCCGGGCCGGCGCCACCCGGCCCAGGTCGCCATCACGCTGAAGATCCCGGTGCTGCGCTACCCGGCCGCGCTCGGCCGGCTGGGCGGGCTCGGCCGCCAGCTCAGCCTGGACCAGCACGTCACCGACGTGACCCAGCAGGTGACCGACGTGGCCAGCCGAGTCACCTCGCAGCAGGCGGCGATCGCCCAGCTGCGGGTCCTGCTGCGCCGGGCGGGCTCGGTCGGCGCGCTGCTCGGCGTGCAGGACCAGATCAATTCCGACGAGTCGGTGCTGGAGTCGCTGCTGGCCCAGCAGCGGTCGCTGAGCCATCAGGTCAGCTACGCGACGGTGGCGCTGACCCTGCTCAGCACGCGCCAGGCGGCGCCCCGGCACCATCCGAAGGCCAGCGGCGGGTTCCTGGCGGGCCTGTCGGGCGGCTGGCACGCGTTCCTCGCCGCGGGCCGCTGGGTGCTGACCGCGGTCGGCGCGGCGCTGCCGTTCGCGGCGCTGGCCGCGGTCCTGGCCGGGCTCGGCTGGATCTTCCGCGCCCGGCTGCGCCGGCTGTGGCGGCGGCCGCCGCCGGCCCCCGCGGACGCGGCCAAGACGGCCTAGCGGCCCCGCCCGGCCGGGTGCGCCCCGCCCGGCCGGGAGGGATCAGCCGGGAACGCGGGCCGATTCCGAATGGACCAGGTCGGCGAGCCGGGCCAGCTGGCCGGGATCGGTCGAGGGCAGCACGCCGTGGCCGAGATTGAAGATGTGCGCCTCGGCAGTGCGGCCGCGGGCCACCACGTCCCGGGCCCGCTGTTCGATGATCTCCCAGGGCGCGAGCAGGACCGCCGGGTCCAGGTTGCCCTGCAGCGCCTTGCCGGGCTCGACCCGGCGCACCGCCTCGTCCAGCGGCACCCGCCAGTCCACCCCGACCACCTCGGCGCCGGCCTCGCCCATCAGCCCCAGCAGCTCGCCGGTGCCGACGCCGAAATGTATCCGCGGCACGCCGGTGCCGTCCAGCGCCGCGAAGATGCGGCGCGAGTGCGGCAGCACCGCCTGGCGGTAATCCTCGGGGCAGATCGTGCCGGCCCAGGAGTCGAACAGCTGGATCGCCGCCGCGCCCGCGGCGACCTGCGCGCGCAGGAAGCTGATCGTGATGTCGGCCAGCCGGGCCAGCAGCGCATGCCACAGGGCGGGGTTGCCGTACATCAGGGACTTGGTGGTGTCGAAGCTCTTGGACGGCCCGCCCTCGATCAGGTAGGACGCGAGGGTGAACGGGCCGCCGGCGAAGCCGATCAGCGGGGTGCTGCCGAGTTCGGCCACCAGCGCGCTCACCGCCTGGCTGATGAACGGGACGTCATCCGGCTCCAGCGGGCGCAGCCGCTGCAGGTCGCGCTCCGAGCGGACCGGATGCTCGATGACCGGGCCGACGCCCGCCTTGATGTCGACGCCGACGCCCACCGCGCGCAGCGGTACCACGATGTCGCTGAACAAGATCGCCGCGTCCACGTGGTAACGGCGCAGCGGCTGCAGCGTCAGCTCGGTGACCAGGTCCGGGGTGAAGCACGCCTGCAGCATGCCCATGCTCGCGCGGGCGGTGCGGTACTCGGGCAGCGACCGCCCGGCCTGGCGCATGAACCAGACCGGCGTGTAGGGCACCGGCTGGCGGCGGCAGGCGCGCAGGAACGGCGATTCGCCGGTCTGGGGATTCACATTCCGGATCTTCTCACACCGAAGCTGCCGCGACTGGCCGGTGAAGGGACAGTGACCGGGACGGACACGGCACCGCCACGGGCGGTTGCGCAATCGTCACGGTGACACGCCGCCGCAGATCCGCTGACACCGGACACAGCCGTGCCAGCATCGGTAGCAAGGCGGGGAGCGCGCCGGCCGGGCCTGCTGCCCGCCGGCCCGAGGGGCACAGGCACGCAGGGAGGTTGCGGATGATCGAGCTGATCCGGCACTGCCCCGACTGTGCCAGCGAGCAGGTGTTCGAGCTGGCCCACCCGGTGGCCGGCGGCTGCCCGGACGCCCCGGACGGGGAGTGCCCGGAACTCTGGTGCATGGCCTGCGGCGCGGCCCTGCTGGCCGGCCTGCTGCCAGTCCCGGCCGCCGCGGCGAGCACCCTGCTGCGCCACCAGGCGGCGTGAGTCCGTGACCGGGTGCGGCCCGCGCCAGCGCCGGACGTGAGGCTTGCGGCGGACCGCGGGCAGGGCACTGCGGTGGACATGGTGAACGCATTCGGCGCCGTCAGCGCCGAGCTGGCGCGGGCGGCGGGGGAACTGGCGGCCAGTCGGCCCGAACTGGAGTTCGAGGACCAGCCGCCGCCGCGCCGGCTCGCGCCACACGCCGCCGCCATGGCCGCGACGGTGACGCAAGGCGGCGATGCTGAGATCGGCATGGGCCGGTTCGTCCTGCTGCACGACCCGGCGGGGCAGGAGGCCTGGGCGGGCCAGTACCGCGTCATCGGCTACATCCGGGCCGAACTGGAGCCGGAAATCGCCGCCGATCAGCTCATCGGCGAGGTCGGCTGGAGCTGGCTGACCGAGGCGCTGGCGGCCAGGGCCGCAGGTTATGACAACATCAGCGGTACGGTCACAACGGTGGTGACGGAGGGATTCGGCACGAAACGGGGCGAGCCGGTGTCCACCGGGTTCGAGCTGCGGGCGTCCTGGTCGCCCGCCACCGGCCCCGACGGTCAGCCGGAGATTGGCGGGCACGTTGCCGCGTGGTGCGACGCGCTGTGCACCGCGGCGGGGCTGCCGCCGCTGGCGCCGGGCGTGGCCGCGCTGAAGCCGCCGCATCGGCGGCCGCGGCCGTGACAGGCCCGCAACCAGAAGTATCGCCTCCGGAGCAGGCACGCCCGCCGCAGCAAGCCCAGCCCCCGGACCCGCCGGCCCAGCTCCCGGCCCAGGAACCGCCGCCGGAGCAGCTCCCGGCCCAGGAACCGCCGCCGACGCAGGCGCAGCCGGAGGCCGTCCCGCTGCTGGAACCCCGCGACGGGCTGCCGCCGCTGGTGGTGACGGAGCAGGCGCTGGCCGAGGCCACCCGGGCGCTGGCCGCGGGCGACGGTCCGGTGGCCGTGGACGCCGAGCGCGCCTCGGGTTTCCGCTACGGGCACCGGGCGTTCCTGGTGCAGCTGCGCCGGCACGCCAGCGGCACGGTGCTGATCGACCCCGTCGGCTGCCCCGACCTGTCCGGCCTGGACGCGGCCCTGGCGGACGCCGAGATCGTCCTGCACGCCGCCTCCCAGGACCTGCCCTGCCTAGACGAGCTCGGGTTCCGGCCGCGGCGGCTATTCGACACCGAGCTGGCCGGGCGGATGCTCGGCTACCCGCGGGTGGGCCTCGGCACCCTGGTCGAGACCGTGCTCGGGCTGCGGCTGGAGAAGAGCCACTCGGCCGCCGACTGGTCGACCCGGCCGCTGCCGGCCGAGTGGCTGCGCTACGCCGCCCTGGACGTCGAGGTGCTGGTTGAGCTGCGGGACGCGCTCGCCGGGCAGCTCGCCGAGCAGGGCAAGGACGAGTGGGCGCGGCAGGAGTTCGCCGCCGTGCTCGCCGCTAGGTCCGCCGAGCCCCGGCGCGACCCGTGGCGGCGCACGTCCGGCATCCACCGGGTGCGCAGCCGCCGCGGCCTGGCCGCCGTCCGCGAGCTGTGGGCCGAGCGGGACGCAATCGCCCGGCGGCGGGACCTGTCGCCGACCCGGGTACTGCCCGACGCCGCCATCATCACCGCGGCGCGGGCGCTGCCGGCCGCTGCGCAGGACCTGACCGCGCTGCAGGGCTTCTCCGGCCGCGGTGCCCGCCGTCACGCTGCCGAGTGGCTGGCCGCGCTGAACCGGGCCCGGGCGCTGCCCGACCGGGAGCTGCCGGATGCGTCGGCCCCGCCCGGGGACGGTCCGCCGCCCGCGCACCGCTGGCAGGAGCGGGACCCGGTCGCGGCCCGGCGGCTGACGGTGGCCCGGGCCGCCGTCGCGGCGCTGGCCGACTCGGCCGGGATGCCGACGGAGAACCTGCTGGCCCCGGACGCCGTCCGGCGGCTGTCCTGGCAGCCGCCGGACCGGCTGACGGCCGGGGAAGTGGCAGAGCGGCTGGCCGGCTACGGCGCCAGGCCCTGGCAGGTCGAGATCACCGCGGGCCCGCTGGCCCGCGCCCTGGTCCGCGCCGAGGAGAAAGAGCCGCCGCCCGGCAGCGACTGAGCTAGGTCCGGTCAGATCCTGATCAGCCTGAGCCCCGGATCGAGTCGGCGCAGGTCGCTGGCATCGGAGGTCACGACCGGCTGCCGCGCCCGCCGGGGCGCACAGGACGACATGCGCGCCGATCACGTCGGTCGTCCGGCTCACGGCAAGGAGCCGGCGCCTCCTCGCTCCGGTTCCGGGCTCCGTCCGGCGTCACTCCCGGTCCCGAGGACAGAATCCGCCCATGCGCGCTCGTCTGCCGAGAGCTCGCCGCCCGTCTTCTGGAGGGCCTCGGCTAGCATCCCGCTCCAGCCGGCCACATCGTCCAGGGCAACGCCCACGGCATGCTGGACGAAGCCCGAGACGGTCGCCGCGCTTCCGTTGCGGACCAGAGCGCGGATCTGCTCTAGCTGGGCTTCATCGAGGGTGATGGTGACCTTACGCGTCGCCAAACCAGTTACCAGCCACCGTGCATCGCCGGGCCGGGCTCTCCCGGCAGGCACGGGCCGGATGCCGCCGGGCCCCAGGCAGGCATGGTTCAGGCGCTCTTGCGCAGGCCCTGGCGGGCGCAGGGCAGCGCCGAGCCGGGACGGATCACGCCCGCGCACGGCCAGCCCTGCTCGAACAGCGGGTAGTCGGGGTAGACGTTGAGCACGACCTCGCAGTCGCAGCAGATGCCGCCACGCTCCTGCAGCCGGCCGACCAGGCCGCGGGCGCGCGGCGCCCGCAGGTCCCGCCACCTGATCGTCCACCGGTGCGTCCCGTCGCAGCCGAAATCCCTGATCATGCGCAGCAGGTAGCAGCGCAGGCACTCCCGCTCCCCCGGCTCGGTGAGGTGCCTGGACAGCTCGGCCAGCTCGCTCTCGATGGCAGCCGCCCGGTCATCGTCCATGACGCGCTCCTTTCCCTCGGCTGTCGCGTCCGGGCTGTTTCTACCGCGCGGCACTGACATTTCCGGACGGCCGCCACAGCACCGGCCGAGCTGCCCGAGAGCCCGGTGATGCCCCGGCCCGGCCCGTCTGGTGATCTTGGCGGTTTGCCCGCGCTTCCCCGCATAGAACTCGCCGGAATCCTGCGTTAACGTGCGCAGAAACATTGCTGCACATCCGCCCGGCCGGTCCGCGGACGACCGGCCGGGCGGCCGCGGCCCACCCGAAGGAGCGCGATGGCCAGCGAGACGGCGGACCTGGTGCTGATCGGCGGGCGGGTGCGCACCCCCGCGGGCCCGTCCGGTTTCACCCAGGCGCTCGCCGCCCGCGGCGGGGTCGTCACCGCGCTCGGCTCCGACGCCGAGATCCGCGATCAGGCCGGGCCGCGCACCCGGGTGATCGACCTGCGCGGGCGACTGGCCATCCCGGCGTTCGGCGACGCGCACGTGCACGCGGTCGGCGGCGGGCTGGAGAGCCTGCGCTGCAACCTGCTGGGCCTGCGCAGCCGCGGCGACTGCCTGGATGCCATCGCCGCCTACAGTGCCCGGCTGGCGCCGGGCGAGTGGGTGCTCGGCGGCGGCTGGGCCATGGAGTCTTTCCCCGGCGGCACGCCCACCGCCGCCGACCTGGACCAGGTCACCGGCGGCCGCCCCGCGTTCCTGCCCAACAGGGACCACCACAGCGCCTGGGTCAACTCCGCCGCGCTGCGGCTGGCCGGGGTGGACGCGGGCACGCCGGACCCGGCCGACGGCCGGATCGAGCGCGACGCTGCCGGCGCCGCGACCGGGGCACTGCACGACGGGGCGATGCGGCTGGTCGCCGCGCACCTGCCGGAGGCCAGCCCGGAGGAGATCACCGCCGGGCTGCTGGCCGCACAGGCGCACCTGCACTCGCTCGGGATCACCGCCTTCCAGGACGCCTGCGTCGGCGCGGCCGGCGAGCTCGGCATCACCGACGCGTTCGAGGCCTACCGGCGGGCTGCCGCGGACGGGACGCTCAGCTGCCGGGTGACCGGCGCGCTGTGGTGGGATCGCAGCCGCGGCCTGGAGCAGATCGACGACCTGCTGGCCCGGCGCGAGGCCGCCGCGGCCGGCAACGGCCAGTTCCGGGCCGGCACGGTCAAAGTGATGCTCGACGGGGTCTGCGAGACCTTCACCGCGGCGATGTCCTCGCCCTACCTGGACGGGCACGGCCATCCGGCCGGGCACAGCGGGAAGCTGTTCATCGAGCCCGAGCTGCTCGCCGAGGTGGTGCGGCGGCTGGCCGCCGAGGGCTTCCAGCTGCACTTCCACGCGCTCGGCGACGGGGCGGTCACCGCCGCCCTGGATGCGCTCGCCCCGCTGCCCGCCTGCCCGCGCCGCCAGGCCCGCCACCACCTGGCCCACCTGCAGTTCATCCGCCCGCAGGACCTGGTCAGGTTCGCCGAGCTGGATGCGGTGGCCAACTTCCAGCCGCTATGGGCCTGCGCCGAGCCGCAGATGACCGAGCTCACGCTGCCGTTCGTCGGGGCCGAGCGCGCCGCCTGGCAGTACCAGATCGCCTCGCTGGCCCGGCTCGGCACCAGGATCGCGTTCGGCAGCGACTGGCCGGTGTCCTCCCCCGACCCGCTGCAGGAGATCCACGTCGCGGTGAACCGGGTGCTGTCCGCCCGTCTCGGCCGGGCCGGTGCGCCGGAGTGCGAGGACCCGTTCATGCCCGGGGAGGCAATCAGCTTCGACGCAGCCCTGGAGGCGTTCACCGCCGGGGTGGCCTACGTCAACCACGACGAGGACGTCACCGGGCGGCTGGTGCCCGGGCTGCGGGCCGACGTGGCGGTGCTCGACCAGGACCTGTACACGGTCCCGGCCAGCGAGATCGGCGCCACCTCAGTGGCGATGACGGTGGCGGGCGGCAAGGTCGTGTCCGGTGATGAGTGACGCGCAGGCCCGAGCTGGTGATCCCGCCGGCCTGCCACCGGACCGGGCGGCATCCTGACCAGCACGGCGACCAGCCGGGCTCACCAAACGGCAGGTAACCACGACGGCCGTGCCCGTCCCGGCTGAGCGGGACGGGCACGGCCACCGGGGCGCGGGGCCGCCGGCGGCGGGCCCGCGGGAGACTGCTACTTGACCGTCACCGGCACGGGCGCCGAGGCGATCCCGTTGGCGATCACCTCCAGGGTGCTCTTGCCGGCCGGGGTCGTGGCCGGCAGCGCGAACTTGGTCGACGAGGACGCGCCCGGCGCGATCGAGACGGAGCTCCAGCTGCTCGTCCGCGCGTAGGTGACGACCCCGGTCTTGGTGTTGGTGATCCGCACCACCGGGAAATTGGTGTTGTCCTGGACGTCGTCGCCGTAGGCAGCACCCTGGTCCAGGCCGGCCAGCTGGGTGCCTGACAGGCTCGCGGTCTTGCCCGGGGTCAGGCTCGTGGTGCTGACCGAGCTGACCGAGGGGGCCCACGACGGCTGGGCCGTCCCGCCGGCCGTGTAGACCAGCATCTGCTTGCTGCCGTCGTTGAACAGCACCTGCCCGTTCGGCAGGTCCAGCATCCGGGTGTTGTAGGACGAGTCGTTCGCCGCGTTCGCGATGTCCGGCACTGGGACGATGGTGTTGCTGCTGGCGTCGTACAGGTCGAACGCGACGGGCGCGTTGTAGACGCACGGGCTCACGTCGAACAGCACGTTCCCGTCCGGCAGCACGGCCCCGGGCCCGTCGGCGCTGTCGTACTGCAGGCCGCCGATCGTCGGGATCGACGGGCTCTTGACCCACTTGGCGGCCGCGTTGTTGTACAGCGCGGTCGCGGCCGGCGTGTGCGTGGTGCACGCCGCGGGAGCCTCGGCGCCAGATCCGGCGCCCACCACGAACACGTTGCCATTCGGCATCTCGACCTGCGGGCCGATCTCGACCGCGTTGCCGTTGACCGGGGACTGCACCGTGTTCCCCGCGCTCGACCAGCTCAGCGAGGGCGGGTTGAACTGCTCCGTGGTCGGGGTCAGCCAGGTGTCGACGGTCAGCAGCTTGCTGTTGTGCAGCAGCGTCCAGCCTTCTTCGTCGTTCGGGTCGTTCTTGCCCTGGCCCGGCAGCGTCGTCCAGTCCTGCGCCGTGGCGTTGAACAGGGCGTCGGCCGTGCTCAGGGTCCCGCTGGAAGAGGTGCAGTCCTGGCAGGCCTGGGCCAGCATGAAGGTGCCGTTGGCGAGCACGTCGCTCTGGGCGTCGCCGATGTTGTCCCAGCCGACCGGCGGGGCCACCGACTGCCACTTGCCCGTGACCGGGTTGTAGATGGCGCCCTTGTTGGTCCAGGTCGGGGTGCCGCCGAGGTACTCGCCGCCCTCGACGATCATCTTCCCGTTCGGCAGGATCGCCGAGGCGAAGTACAGCGGGTTGTAGCCGCCCGGCATCGACGCGATCTTGCTCCAGGTCCCGTTCACGTAGCTGCCCTGCGCGTTCGGGGTGAGCTTGTACCAGGCGCTGGTGCCGCCGGCCGGCGGCTCGGCGTGGACCAGCACCGTGCCGTCACTGGCCAGCAGCATCGTGCCGGGGTCGAACGGCGGCGCGTGCTTCAGGGCCAGCCAGGGGGACGATCCCGCCGCGGCGTACTTCGGGGCCGCCGCAGCCGGCTTCGGGCGCCCGATCGGCGGCCCGACGACCGGCTTGGCGTGGGCCAGCGAGGCCCGGCCGGCTCCGGGGTGCCCGGCCGCCGACGCGGCGCTGAAGGGCAACATGGCGGCCAGCGCGGCAATTGGTGCCACCACGCTGACGGCCAGGCGAGATCGACTGCTCAATTTAAGCAACGCTGCTCCCATCGGTTCGGTTACTGCTTCATCCGGTCGCCATGACCACAGGACGGCAGGCGGGTCAATCCCCGCTGAATCGCGCAACTGCCTCAGACCGCCCCCCACTCCTCCATTGCGCCCCTAAGCATTGCAAAACATTCGTCGGCGACGCCAGCGCGAGACGCAAATTCATGCGGTCATAACGGGCGAGGGCGCAGAGATTGCCGGGGCGCGCTCCGGACGCCGGCCTCACATACCGCCGCGCCGGGGCGTCTACCCGGCATGAACAGCTTCCCGCCGCAGGCCGGCCGCAGGATCGTGTGGACTTTTCCGTTCCAGGAACTGAAATATCCACACGATGACGGCGGCCACGCCGGGACTGTCAGTGGTGGCGGGCAGAATGCAGGCATGCAACCACTAGCGTGGGCGGAGCTGGCGACGCCGGTCGGGCCGGTGGCGGTTGGCTGCAGCGACGCGGGCGTGGCGCGGGTCCGGTTCGGCCCGCCTCCGGCGGCTCCCGGCCCGGACACCGTGACCGGCGAGGCTGGCGCGCCCGGCGAGGGCGATCCGGCGCGCAGTGCGACGGGTGAGCGGGAGACCGAAGAGCTGGCGCGGCGGGAGACCGAAGACCTAGCCCGGCGGGAGACCGAAGACCTAGCCCGGCGGGAGACCGAAGACCTAGCCCGGCGGGAGACCGAAGACCTAGCCCGGCGGGAGACCGAAGACCTAGCCCGGCGGGAGACCGAAGACCTAGCCCGGCGGGCACGGGAGGAGCTGGCCCGGCGGGCACGGGAGGAGCTGGCGGAGTACCTGGCCGGGGAGCGGCGGGCTTTCGGCCTCCCGCTGGACTGGGACGGGGTGCCGGAGCGCAACCGCCAGGTGCTCGGCACACTGCTGGAGTCGGCCGGCTACGGGCAGACGATCACCTACGGCGAGCTGGCCCGGCGCAGCGGGCTGGCCGAAGTGGAACTCCCGGCCCGGGTGGCCGGGCAGATCATGGGGTCGAACCGGCTGCCGCTGCTGGTGCCCTGCCACCGGGTGGTGGCCAGCGACGGGATCGGCGGCTACAGCGGCGGCACCGGGATCGAGGCGAAGCGCTGGCTGCTGATCCTCGAGGGCGTGCTGCCGCCCACCCTCGACTGGGAGCCGGCCCTGGCCCTCTGACCCGCGGGACCGCCAGCTTCGACCGGGACGGGCAGGCCACCCGGGGAACGGGCGGGTCAGCCGGGGACGGGCAGGTCAGCCGGGGACGGGCAGGTCAGCCGGGGACGGGCAGGCCACCCGGGGACGGGCAGGCCACCCGGGGACGGGCAGGCCACCCGGGGACGGGCAGGCCACCCGGGGACGGGCAGGTCAGCCGGGGACCGGGCGCTCGGAGTTGTCGTGCCGTTCGGCGCCGGCCAGCCGGCCGGACGCGGTGTGCAGCACCCAGAAGCCGCCCTTGGCCAGTTCGGCGCCCTGCGGTGGCGGCGAGCCCAGCTCGCCGCAGACGACTCCGAGCAGCACCGGCAGGTTCTCCCGGTGGGCGCACAGCACGGCCGGCTGCCCGGCGGTCGCGATCGCGGCCGCCACCTGCGCGGCCCGGCCCGGGCGGGCCGGCTCCGGAGGGACCGAGGCGAACGACGGCTCGAGCTCGACCGGCAGGCCGGCCAGCGCCGCGAACGGGGCGATCGTCGCAGTGCAGCGCAGCGCGGGCGAGCTGACCACCCTGGTGCGGGTGCCGTAGCAGGCCAGCAGCCCGGCCAGCGCGGCCGCGTCGGCCGCGCCCGCGGCGTCCAGCGGGCGGGCCAGGTCCTGGCCGTCCCACTCGGCCTTGTCGCCGGCCGAGGCGTGCCGGACCAGGATCAGCGCTGCGGTCTGGGCGGGCGCCGCCTGGAAGGCGGCCAGCAGGCGGGCATCGTGCGCGTAGGTCAGCCGCCCGAGCGCGGCCGGGACGGGCAGCCATTCGAGCGCGTCCACCTCGCTGTTGGGCGTGAAGGGGCGGTCCGCGGGGACCGCGGGCACCGCCGACCAGTAGTCGACCAGCTTGGGGCGGCCCGGCCGGCCGTTCCGGCCGGGCCAGGAGCCGGCCCCGGCCCGCTCGTCCCGGCCCGCCTGGCCGGTCAGGTAGCTGACCTGGCCCAAGGGCCGGCCCAGCGTCACCGCCAGCCCGGTCTCCTCTCCCACCTCGCGGACCGCAGTCTGCAGCAGGTGCTCACTGGGCTCGCACTTGCCCTTCGGGAAGGTCCAGTCGTCGTAGCGCTGCCGGTGGATGAGCGCGACCTGCGGCCCGTCCGGCCCTGGCCGCCACACCACCGCGCCCGCCGCGCGCACCGGCGGCGCCGTCGCGGCAGCGGCCGGGTCCGGGTCCGCCCCGGCCGGGGCCTTGCATGCGGTCATGCCGGGGCCAGGCTCAGGCATCGGCGCCCCGGCCGTGCCGGGCCCGCACCAGCAGATCCTGGATGTCGTCCAGCGGTGCGCCGGATTCGTCCAGGTTGTGCCGGACCCAGGTGCCGTCGCCGCCCAGCCACCAGGACGCGGTGGCCGGGTTCATGGCCAGGTCGATCAGGCCGCGCAACTCGGCCCGGTGCGCCGGGTTGGTGACCCGGATCAGCACCTCGACCCGGCGGTCCAGGTTGCGGTGCATCAGGTCGGCACTGCCCATCCACACCTCGCCCGGGCCGTCCGGCTCGCCGATGCCGAACGCGTAGATCCGGGAGTGCTCAAGGAACCGCCCGACCACGCTGCGGACCCTGATCGTCTCGGACATGCCGGGCACGCCCGGGCGCAGCGCGCAGATGCCGCGGATCCACAAGTCCACCGGCACGCCCGCCTGCGACGCGCGGTACAGCGCATCAATGGTCAGCTCGTCGATGAGCGCATTGCATTTCATCTGGATCCGGGCCGGCTGCCCGGCCCTGGCCCGCTTGACCTGCTCCTCGACCTGGCGGATCAGCCCCGACCTGATGCCCTCCGGGGCGACCAGCAGCCGGCCGTAGTCGCTCTTGCGGCTGTATCCGGTCAGGTGGTTGAACAGGTCGGTGACGTCCTCGCCGACGGTCTGGTCGGAGGTGAGCAGGCCGAAGTCCTCATACAGCCGGGCCGTCTTCGGGTGGTAGTTGCCGGTGCCGATGTGGCAGAACCGGCGCAGCGACCCGTCGGTCTCCTGCCGCACCACCAGCGCCATCTTGCAGTGCGTCTTCAGGCCGACGAAGCCGTACACCACATGGCAGCCGGCTTCCTCCAGCTTGCGCGACCAGTCGATGTTGGCCTGCTCGTCGCCGCGGGCCTTGATTTCCACCACCACCACGACCTGCTTGCCGGCCTCGGCCGCCGTGATCAGCGCGTCCACGATCTCCGAGTCGCCGCTGGTGCGGTACAAGGTGTGCTTGATGGCCAGCACCCGCGGGTCCTCGGCGGCCGAGACGACGAGCCGCTGGGTGCTGGCGGTGAACGAGTCGTAGGGGTGGTGCACCAGCACGTCCCGGTCGGACAGCGTGGCGAACACGCTCTGGTCGGCCGGCAGCGCCGACTCCGACGGCACGAATGCCGGGTACTTCAGCCGCCGGATGTCCAGGTCGGCGATCGTCGACAGGCCGGACAGGTCCAGCGGCCCGGCCACCCGGTACACCGCCCGCGGGTGCACGTCCAGTTCGCGCACCAGCTTGTCCAGCACGTCAGCCGAGATCGATTCCTCGACCTCCAGCCGGACCGCGGGCTCGAACCGGCGGCGCATCAGCTCGCGCTCCAGCGACTGCAGCAGGTTCTCGGTGACGTCCTCGTCGATTTCCAGGTCCCGGATCCTGGTGACCCGGAACGCGTAGTGCTCGAGTACGTCCAGGCCGACGAACAGCTGGTCCAGGTGGGCCGCGATCACGTCTTCCAGCGGCACGAACCGGCCCGGGCCGACGGACAGGAACCGGGGCAGCAGCGGAGGCACCTTGACCCGGGCGAAAATCGTCGCGCCGGTGGCCGGGTCGGCGATGGTGACGGCCAGGCTGAGCGACAGGCCCGAGATGAACGGGAACGGGTGCGCGGGGTCGACCGCCAGCGGAGTGAGCACCGGGTAGATCCGGTCCCGGAACAGGGACCGCATGTCGGACTGCTCGGAGCCGGTGAGCTCCTTCCACCGCAGCAGCTCGATCCCGGCCTCGGCCAGCGCGGGCACGATCGAGTCGCTGAAGCACTTGGCGTGCCGCACCGACAGCTCGCGCGCCACCTCCAGCGTGTTCTCCAGCACCTCGCGCGACGACCGGCCGAGCACGCTCTCCACCGGCAGCCCGGCGGCCATCCGGCGGATCCGGCCGGCCACCCGGACCATGAAGAACTCGTCCAGCCCGCTGGCGAAGATCGAGGCGAACCGGACCCGCTCCAGCAGCGGCACCCGGTCGTCCTCGGCCAGCTCCAGCACCCGCTCGCTGAACCGCAGCGAGCTCTCCTCCCGGTCCAGGTAGCGGTCGGCCGGCAGCCCCGGCGGCTCCGCCCGGCCGTTGGCCTGCGCCCGGCTCCGGCCACCGCCGCCGGCCCGGTCGGCCGGGGCCAGCCGCCGGGCGGCGGCCTTGCGGTGCATATCGGCCTCCCGGCCCGGGCTGGCCGCCTGCCCGGCGGCGGATTCCGCGCCCGCCGCGGCGCTGCCCCCGGCCACGCGCCGGTCCTGCTCGTTCGCCCGCAGCTCCCGCGCGGCGGCGCGGGCCCGGGCCCGCTCGGCGGCCCGCTGGTGCGCCGCGCGCCGCTTGGCGAGTTCATGCTCGGCCTCGCTGGCGCGAGGGCGGGTAGCCTGGCCGTCCGCCGTCTGTTCCTGCCTGGGCATTGCTGGCGCTTCCTTCCCGCGATTCCCCCGCCCGCCGCGGCCCGGGCGAAGGCCGCGACACAATTGTCCCCAGTGTGACCGCATTCGAAGACTGCGGATAGGCCGGGTTAACCACATGACCCGGCAAAACTCGGCTGGCGGCCGGATCACGGCGGAACGGAGTAAGCGATGCGCATCGGCCTCACCCTGGCGGATCCGCCGGGGCCTGACCCGCTCGGCGCGCTGCGCGGCCAGCTGGAGCAGGCGGCCGCCGACGGGTTCGCGTCGGCGTGGATGTCGAACATCTTCGGCCTCGACGCGCTGACCGCACTCGCGGTGGCCGGCCGCGCGGTGCCCGGCATCGAGCTCGGCACCGCGGTAGTGCCGAGCTACCCGCGCCATCCGGCCGTGCTGGCCCAGCAGGCGCTGACGGTGGCCGCGGCGGTGGGCCCGCGGCTGGCGCTCGGCATCGGGCTGTCCCACAAGATCGTGATCGACGACATGTTCGGCTACAGCTTCGGCCTGCCGGCCCGGCACATGAGCGAGTACCTGTCGATCCTGCTGCCGCTGCTGGCCGGCGAGCGGGCCGCGTTCGACGGGGAGACCATGCGCGCCGCGGTCGAGCTGTCGGTGCCGCGGGCGGGCCGGATCCCGGTGCTGCTGGCCGCGATGGGGCCGGCGATGCTGCGGCTGGCCGGCCGGCGCGCCGACGGCACGGTGCTGTGGATGACCGGCCCGGCCACGGTGCGCGAGTACATCGTGCCGGCCATCACGCAGGCGGCGCAGCAGGCGGGCCGGCCCCGCGGGTGGTGTGCAGCCTGCCGGTCTGCGTGACCGACGACCCGGCGGCGGCGCGGGAGCGGGGCAACCGGGGGTTCGCCATCTACGGCCAGCTGCCGTCCTACCGGGCGATGCTGGACCGGGAGGGCGCCGCCGGGCCCGGCGACATCGCGATCGCCGGGCGCGAGGAGGCCGTGGCCGGGCAGATCCGGCAGCTGGCCGAGGCCGGGGTGACCGACTTCGCAGCCGTCGAATTCGGCGCCGGCGAGGAAAAGCAGCGCACCCGGGCGCTGCTGCGCACGCTCACGGCCTGATCAGACGCCGGAGCAGTCAGATATCGGAGCAGAGCAGCGGCCGGAAGGCCACGGCCGGCCGCCCGTGGGCCAGGATCGTCTGGCTGCTCCCCTGGTGGATGTTCAGGTACCACCCGGCCGCCGGGATCGGGGTGCGCACCCCGGAGATCACCCGGGTCTGATGCACGACCCGGCCCTGCGCGTCCGCCTTCAGGTCCGTCAGCATGTACTGCACGCCGCCCTGGCTGGCGCAGCTGCCGGCGTGGATATGCGCGGCGTGCAGGCCCGGGCTCAGGCCGCTGGCGCCCACGGTGACGGTCAGCGTGCGGGCGGCCGGGTCGTAGGTCACGGTGGCCCGGCCGTGCGGCGCGGTGCCGCCCGGGCCGGTCCCGAGCGCGTGCAGCGGCATGCTCATGCCGGTACCGGGTGCGGGCAGCGGCGCGGTCTGCGCGACCGGGCCGCCCGCCATGGCGCCGTCGCGGCCGGCCCGGACGACCAGGCGGCTGCCCGCGGCCAGCGGGCCGGTGTCGCTGCTGGTCAGCATGGCGCTGACCTGCCCGGCGGCGCTCGCGGTCAGGGTCGTGAACGTCACCGCCGGCCTGGACCGGCCCGGCACGGTCAGCTGGACCGCGTGCGAGGAGCCGGGCGTGAAGCCGTAGCCGGTCACGGCGGCGGTCAGCTGGCCGCCAGCGCCGCGGCCGAGGGTCACCGCGCCGGCCGGCATCGGGGCCAGGTCCAGCACGCGCCGGAAGGCCGGGGCGGCCAGGAACCCGTGCGTGCGCCCGGACCGGCTGGTGTAGAAGCCGGCCAGCTCGCCGTGGTCGTTGACGCCGTTGATCGTGGTGGTGCCCGCCCCGCCCGGGGCGTCGACCGTGCGGAAGCCCGCCGCGGCGGTCCAGGTGAATCCGTGCGCGGCCGCCGAGGCGCCGCGGCCCGTGGTGTAGGCGCCGGCCACCTCGCCCCGGCTGTTGACGCCGAACGGCTGGGTCATGGCCGCGCCCGGGTAGGCCAGCCTGGTGAGGCGCAGGCCGGCCAGCAGGAAGCCGTCGGTGGCGCCGCCCGCCACCGAGTAGAAGCCGGCCACCGCCCCGGTGTTGCTGATCGCCGTCGCGGTCAGCGTCATCTTCCGGCTCAGGTTCGGCAGCCCGGGCAGCAGCACCCGGCTGAACCGGCGGGTCGCGAGGTCGTACCGGAAGCCGCGGCTAAGGCCCTGGCCGTTGGTGTAGAAGCCGACCGCCACCCGGTGGTCGTTGACCCCGAGCAGCTGGGTGACCGGCGGCCGGGCCGGGTTGGCGGTCGGGAAGCTCACCTGGTGGTAGGCGCCGGCCTGGGCGTAGAAGCCGGAGTTGTCGTTGACCTGGTTCCTGCGGTTGTGGCGGGAGAAGAACCCGACGCTCACCCCGCGGTCGTCCAGGCCCGTCACCTGGGTCTGGGCTGCGCCGGGATAGTTCTCGGCGGTGTACCCGGACTGGCCGTAGGGCGGCAGGACCTGGTAGCCGCGGTTGGGCTGGCCGGCGGCGCCCGAGCCGGAGTAGCCGGCGATCTTGCCCCGGTCGTTGACGCCCAGCAGCTGGTTGAACGCCGGTTCACGGTGGTCGTCCACGGTGGCAAAGCTGTACCCGGCCGCGGCCGGCACCCGCATCGCCGCGGCCGGCACCCGCATCGCCGGAGCCGGCGTCATCGTCTTCGGCATCGGCGGGCCGCCGGGCCGGTGCGGGCTGGCGCTGGCCGTGGTCACCACGACGCCGACGGCGATCGCGACGCTGGCGGTCGCCGCGGCGGCCATCTGCAGGCCGGGGTGCCGCATAAAGCGGGCCGGGCGCGGGCGGCGCGGTACCTCCCACGGCTTGGTCTGATCATCGGGCAGGCCGCGCGGGCCGGGTGCGGTCATGTGGTCCTCCCTGGGGCATCCGCTGGTCCGCGGCCAGCCTCGGCGCGGCCTCGGGGGGAACGGCCGGGGGCTCAGGGGGATCCGCCGGGGGGCCCGGCCAGCGCGCCTCTCCCGGCGGCCGTCCGGCCGTTACCTCGGCACAGGTGCGCAGGTCAGGCTGGCCTTAGCCAGTTCTTAACTCGTGATCGCGTTCGCGGCCAGGTGCCCCGGGTAGCCCACGGGTCGCCCCCGCGACCATCGCGGTACACCGACGGAGCCGCCATGCAGCCGCACGCCATAGCCCTGATCGCCGCGCTCAACCCGCTCAGCTCGACGTCCCTGCTGTCCAGCCTGGGCACCCTCGGCATCTTCGCCGTCCTGTTCGCCGAGACCGGCCTGCTGATCGGGTTCTTCCTGCCCGGCGACTCGCTGCTGTTCACCGCCGGGCTGCTGTGCACCGCCGCGGCCGGGCACCGCGCGCACCTGTCGCTGCCGCTGGTCCTGCTGGCCGCCGTGGCCGGGGCGCTGCTCGGCGCCCAGACCGGATTCGTGATCGGCCGCCGCGGCGGCCGGCCCTGCTGCAGCGCAGCCGGGGCCGGCTCCTGCACCGCGGCGCGGAGCGCGCCACGGAGCTGCTCAGCCGGTACGGCTACGGCAAGGCCATCGTGCTGGGCCGGTTCATCCCGGTCGTGCGGACCGTGCTCAACCCGCTGGCGGGCGCGCTGGAGGTGCCGGCGAGGACGTTCACGATCTGGCAGGTAGCCGGCGGCGTGGTCTGGTCGGCCGGGATCACGCTGGCCGGTTACGCGCTCGGCGGGGCGATCCCGGGCATCGACCGGTACCTGCTGCCGGCCATCGCCGTGATCGTCGCCGTGTCGCTGATCCCGCTCGCGGTGGAGCTGAACCGGGCCCGCCGCGCGGCCCGGTCCGGCGGTCACGGCGGCCCGCGCCGCGACCGCGACCGCGAGGACTCAGGCCGGCCGGGCGCCGCCGTCAGGTGATCACCACGCCCGGGCTCGCGTCCCAGCCGACGATGGCCAGCACCCGGGCCAGCCAGGACGGCAGGCCGTGCAGCACGATCTGGCGCGGCGGGCGCTGGCCCGGCATCGGCCAGGCCGAGCAGCGCCCGCAGGCCGGCCAGGTCGCAGTACTCGACCGCGCTCAGGTAGAGGTGCACACGGCCGCCGGACAGCTGGCCCAGCTCGGCCAGCAGCGCGGGCCGGGTCAGCTCGTCGATGTCCCCGGCCAGGATCAGTCCGGGCGGGCTGGCCTGGCGGGTGATGCGCAGTCCCGCGCTGTCTTGCGGGGCCGGGCCTGAACTCACCACCGGGCCTCCCGTTCAGCGATGCCTATGTCTCGCCGGGCGCTGTCAGGAGGGACCGCTCAGGGCGGGCCGGCTGCGGTGCGGTGAACAGCGCCGACGTTACAACGGCCGCGTGGGTCTGGGCGGCGCCGTGTCGATGCCTTCAGTATGCCAAATCCGGGCGAACGCGCGGGCCACTGCGGCCATCGTGAGCGGCCGGGTGACCCGGCGGGCGGTTCTGGCGGCTCAGCGCGGCCGGGGCTGGTAGCCGGCTGCGGCGTGCAGGGCATCGCGGCTGGGCAGCTTGACCCGGGCCCCGCGGCGCAGCGACGCGGCCAGCTCCCGTTCCGCGGCCTCGATCTTCAGCCAGTCGGCGTAGCTGACCGGGCGGACGCCGCGCTCGGCGAGCAGCGCGCTGAACCGGGACCCGCCCTCCGGGGCCTCACCGCGGGGCATCCGCAGCAGCCCGGCCCGCGGCAGCTGCACCTCGCCGGGACCCGGCCCGTCGGCGAGGTCGGCGAGCAGCGCCCGGACCGTCTGGGCCGCGTCGGACTTGTTGGTGCCGATCACCCCGGTCGGGCCGCGCTTGAGCCAGCCGGCCACGTACTCTCCCGGCAGCGGCGCGCCGTCCGGGCCGGTCACCCGGCCCTCGGTGTTGGGCACCGTGCTGCTGGCCGGATCGAACGGGACGCCCGGCAGCGGCACGCTCTGGTAGCCCACCGAGCGCAGCACCATCTGCACCGGCAGCGTCTCGTGCTCGCCGGTCCCGGTGCAGCCGGCCCTGCGCGTCCAGCCTGGTCCGCTCGAGTACCAGCCCGGAAACCCTGTGCTGACCCAGGATTTCCACCGGCCGCAGCCAGAAGCGGACGGTCAGGGTGCGCGCCCCGCCCGCCCGCTCATCCGCCCGCGGCCGGGCCGCCCAGCCCGCGATCACCGTGTAATTGCCGCGCACGTGCCGGTCGGACTCCGCCAGCCGGGCGCTGTCCCCGGTGGGGTCGTAGGCGTCCAGGTCGTGCTCGCCCGCGCCGACGATGATGTCCACCCCGGCCAGCTCGCCGAGCTCGCGCAGCTCCTTGGTGGTGAACTTGGCCTGCGCCGGGCCGCGGCGGCCGATCATGTGCACTTCGCGGACCTTGCTGGCGTCCAGCGCGGCCAGCACCGGCTGGGAGATGTCGGTCTCGCGCAGGTCGGCCGGGTCGCGGGCGAGGATGCGGGCGACGTCCACGGCGACGTTGCCGACGCCGATCACCGCGACCGACTCGGCGTCCAGGGTGAACTGGTCCGGGTCGATGTCGGGGTGGCCGCAGTACCAGTTCACGAAGTCGGTGGCGGCGTAGCTGCCGTCCAGGTCCTCGCCGGGGATGCCGAGCTTGCGGTCGCGCATCGCCCCGGTCGCGTACACCACCGCGTCGTAGCAGCCCAGCAGGTCGTCGCGGGTAATGTCCTCGCCGAGGTGGATGCCGCCGAGGAAGGTGACGCCGTCGTGCTCCAGCACCCGGCGCAGGTAGTCGGCGATCGACTTGATCGACTTGTGGTCGGGCGCGACGCCGTACCGGACCAGGCCGTAGGGGGTGGGCAGCCGGTCCAGCACGTCCACCCGGATCGGCTGCGGCGGGTCCAGCGCGGCCGCCTGCTTGATCAGCGCCTCGGCGGCGTAGAGCCCGGCCGGGCCGGAGCCGACGACCGCGACCTCCAGAGCGCCCACCGCTCAGGCCTGCAGCCGCTGTTCGTGCGCCAGCTCCGGGGTGCGCCGGGCGACCGCCTCGGTCACCGCCCGGGCCAGCGCCTGCGCGCTCAGGCCGAGGTCCTCCAGCAGCTCGCCGCGCTCGCCGTGCTCCAGGAACTGCTGGGCGATGCCGAAGGTCTGCACCGGGGTGTCCACGTCCTGCTCGCGCAGCAGCCGGGCCACCGCGTCGCCGAAGCCGCCGACCACGCCGTTGTCCTCGGCGGTGGCCACCAGCCGGTACCGGGCCGCGGCCTGCGCGATCGCCGGGTCCACGGGCTTGGTCCAGCGCGGGTCGATCACCGTCACCCCGATGCCGTGATCGGCCAGCCGGGCCGCGGCCTGCACGCAGGTGGCGGCCATCGGGCCGGCCCCGATCAGCAGCACGTCCCGGCCGGCCCCGGCGGCCGGCTGGTACAGCACGTCGGCGCCGCCGAGCTGGCCGACCGCCTCGGTCTCGGCCCCCACGCTGCCCTTGGGGAAGCGCACCACGGTGGGCCCGTCGCTGACCGCGATGGCCTCGTTCAGCAGCTCGGCGATCCGGCTGGCGTCCCGCGGCGCGGCGATCTTCAGGCCGGGCACCACCTGCAGGATCGAGCCGTCCCACATGCCGTGGTGGCTGGCCCCGTCCGGGCCGGTCACCCCGGCCCGGTCCAGCACCACCGTCACCGGCAGCCGGTGCAGCGCCACGTCCGTCAGCAACTGGTCGAACGCCCGGCTGGCGAACGTCGCGTAGATGGCCACGACCGGGTGCATCCCGCCCATGGCCAGCCCGGCGGCGGAGGTCATCGCGTGCTGCTCGGCGATGCCGACGTCGAACACCCGGTCCGGGAAGGCGGCCGCCATCGGGGCCAGGCCGGTCGGGTGCAGCATCGCGGCAGTGATCCCGACTACGTCGGAGCGGCGGTGGGCGATCGCCAGCAGCTCGTCGCCGAACACCTGTGACCAGGTCCGCGGGGCCGCGGTCAGGCCCGCGCCGGTGGCCGGGACGCGGGGCGCCGGGGCGACCTGGTGCAGGCAGTCCTCGTCGTTCTCCTCGGCCAGCGGGTAGCCGAAGCCCTTGCGGGTGATCACGTGCACCAGCACCGGGCCGCCGAATTCGCCGGCCCGGCGCAGCGCGAACTCGACCGCCTGCTCGTCGTGCCCGTCCACCGGGCCGAAGTACTTCAGGCCCAGGTCCTCGAACAGCACCTGCGGCTGCAGCACGTCTTTCAGGCCCTTCTTGATGCCGTGCAGGGTCTCGAACAGCGGCGGGCCGACCAGCGGGGTGCGCGACAGCGAGGTCTTGATGTAGTCGAGCACGTGCTCGTAGCGCTGCGACACCCGGACCGCGGCCAGGTGGTCGGCCAGGCCGCCGATGGTCGGCTGGTAGGACCGGCCGTTGTCGTTGACCACGATGATCACGCGGCGGTCCTTGCCGGCGGCGATGTTGTTGAGCGCCTCCCAGGCCATCCCGCCGGTCAGCGCGCCGTCGCCGACCACGGCGACCACGGCCCGGTCCTCACCGCGCAGCTGGTAGGCCTTGGCCAGGCCGTCGGCATAGGACAGGCTCGTGGAGGCGTGCGAGTTCTCGACCATGTCGTGCTCGGACTCGGCCCGGTTCGGGTAACCGGAGATGCCGCCGCGCTGGCGCAGCCGCTCGAACTGCGCCTGGCGGCCGGTGAGCAGCTTGTGCACGTAGGACTGGTGCCCGGTGTCGAAGACGATCCGGTCGACCGGGGAGTCGAACACCCGGTGCACGGCGATGGTGAGCTCCACCACCCCGAGGTTGGGGCCGAGATGACCGCCGTTCTTCGAGACGGCGCGGATCAGGAAGTCGCGGATCTCGGCGGCCAGCTGCGGCAGCTGCTCAGCGCTGAGGTTCTTGACGTCCCGCGGACTGCTGATGCTCTCCAGCAAGCTCACCTGGGCACTCCTCGGTCTGATCGGCACCCGTCGGCACCCGGCCGGGCCCGGCGGCGGGCCGCGGCTGGCGTGACGCGAGCGACTGCTGCAGCTGAGTCTATTGACGGCGCCGGCCGGACTGGCCCGGCGGCCGGGTCCCGGCGCGCCGGCCCGGGCCGGATGCCCGGCTCACCGGTCCGGAGCCGCGGCCGGGTCCTGGACGGTCAGGTCCGGGACGGTCAGGTCCCGGCCTGCCAGCCAGCCGGACGTGAACTGGGCCACGCAGATCGCCAGCAGCGCCCACATCGGGACCGCCCAGCCGCCGGAGGCGGCGTGCAGGTAACCGGTCAGCAGCGGGCCGGCGGCGGCGATGAGGTAGCCGCCCCCCTGCGCGAACGCCGACAGCGACGCGGCGGCGGCCGGGTCGGGCGCGCGGGCCATGGTGAAGAAGATGCCGAGGCCCAGCGTCGCGCCCTGGCCGAGGCCGAGCACGAACACGAACGGGATCTCCGCGGCGACCGGGCCGAACGCCGCTCCGGCCAGGCCGATCACGGTGGCCGCCATCGCCGCCGCGATCAGCGCGCGCTGATCGCGGGCCCGGTGCGCGAGCACCGGCACGGCCAGCGCGGAGCACGCGTTGCCCAGGTTCATCAGCGCGATCAGGTCGCCGGCGTGCACGGCGCTGATCCCGTAGTCGCGGAACATCGACGGCAGCCAGGACAGCGCCGCGTAGTAGGTCAGGCTCTGCAGGCCCATGAACAGCATGACCTGCCAGCCCAGCGGGTAGCGGGCCATGGCCAGCGCGCCCGGCCCGCCGCCGCCCGCAGGCCGGCCCGCAGGCAGCGCCGGCGGCAGGGCCAGGCGCCCCGGTGCGGAAGCGCAGCTGCGGCAGCCACGCCACCGCGGCCAGCAGCGCGGGCAGCGCCCACAGCCCGAGCGCGGCCGACGAGCCGGCCCGGCCGCCGCCGGCCGCGGTGAACACCGGCACCGCGATCAGCGACCCGACGATGGCCCCGGCGGACAGGGCCAGCAGGTACAGCCCGATCAGCAGCCCGGCCTGGTCCGGCAGGCGGCGCTTGATCAGGCTCGGCAACAGCACGTTCATCAGCGCGATCGCGGCGCTGGCCACGACCGTGCCCGGGAACAGCGCCGCGCCGGGGTCGGCGCCGCGCAGCAGCAGGCCGCCGGCCAGCAGCACCAGCGCGGCGCCGAGCACCCGCTCCTCGCCGAACCGGCGGCGGAGCGGCGCGCCGAGGCCGGAGAACACGCCGAAGCACAGCACCGGGGCCGCGGCCAGCACCGCCTCGGTCGCGGCGGAGATGTGCAGCGAGACCTGCAGCTCCGGGAACACCGGCGGCAGACTGGTGATCGCAGCGCGTAGATTGAACGCCAGCGCGAGGATGCCCGCGACCAGCAGGGCAGCCGGCCGCCCGGACAGGCGCCGCCGCCGGCCTGGGGCAAGCCGGTGTTCCGTCTGCCGCACCCGGCCGACGTTACCTGGCGGGCCGGGCCGGCCCGCCGCGCGGCCAGCGCCGGCCGGGACCAGCGGTCACAACCAGAAGGCAGGACACCGTGACGCAGCAGCAGCCGGAGGTCAGCGGCCTGCGGGAAGACCTCGACGAGCTGGACGCCGGGATCGTGGCGCTGATCGCCCGGCGGGCCGACCTGATCTCGGCCATGGCCAGGGCCAAGGAGCAGGGCACCGGCTCGATCCAGGACGCCGGCCGCGAGCGGCAGGTGCTGGACGGCGCCGCCGCCCGGGCCGCCGAGCTCGGCGTGTCGGCCAGCCTGGTCCGGCGCATCTTCCGCGAGCTGATCAACGACTCGGTGGCCCAGCAGGCCCGGCACCTGAGCGGCGAGGGCGGCGGCACGGTCAAGGTGGCGTTCCAGGGCGCCGCGCACGCCTTCAGCGACGCCGCGGCCCGCAAGTACCTCGCCGGGCGCGGGCTGACCGGGGAGCTGACCGGCTACCGGACCTTCCCCGCTGCCGGGGCGGCGCTGCTGGCCGGGGACGCCGGCCTGGCCGTGCTGCCGATCGAGAACACCACGGCCGGGTCCATCAACGAGGTCTACGCGCTGCTGCGCGAGCACGAGCTGTTCATCGTCGGCGAGGAGACCTGGCAGGTGGACCATTGCCTGGCCGCGACCTCGGACGTGCCGCTGTCAGCGCTGCGCACGATCGTGTCCCACCCGCAGGGCCTGGAGCAGTGCGCCCAGTTCCTGCAGTCGCTGCCGAGCGCGGCGCCGACCCCGTGGTTCGACACCGCGGGGGCGATGCAGGCGGTGGCCGACGCCGACGACCCGTCGATGGCGGCCATCGGCTCGCCGGACGCGGCGGCCGCGCACGGGCTGACGATCCTGCGGCACGGGATCAGTGACCGGCAGGACAACTTCACCCGGTTCGTGGTGCTGGCCACTGACCCGGCGGAGGTGGACCTGCGCATCCCGTGCAAGACCAGCCTGATCCTGGTCACCCGGCACGAGGAGGGCGCGCTGCTGCGCTGCCTGGAGGTGCTGTCGGGCAGCGGCCACTCGATGACCAAGCTGGAGTCGCGGCCCCGGCCCGGCCGGCCGTGGGAGTACCTGTTCTTCCTCGACTTCGAGGGCAACGTCGCCGACCCGCGGACCTCGGCGGCGCTGGACGAGCTGCGCGCGGCCGCGCTGTTCATCAAGGTGCTCGGCAGCTACCCGGCCAAGGCATTGCGGGAGAGGCCACGAGCTGGCGACGTGCCGGGCACCGCGGCGGGCGGGCACGACCTGGCCGCAGCGGCCGGGCCGACCGAGACGCTGGAGGCGGTCGCGGCGGCGCCGCCCGCGCCCGCGCGCCGGTCGCGCCATTACAAGCTGGTCGACCGGGCCGCCCGGCAGGCCGACACGCTGGTCCGGGTGGGCAGCGACCTGCTGGTCGGCGGCGACGGCTTCGTGGTGATGGCCGGCCCGTGCTCGGTGGAGAGCGCGGAGCAGATCGGCGCCACCGCGCGGTTCGTCCGCGAGCAGGGCGCGCACGTGCTGCGCGGCGGGGTGTTCAAGCCGCGCACCTCGCCGTACGCGTTCCAGGGGCTGCGCTGGGAGGGGCTCGACCTGCTGGTGGAGGCCGGCCGGGAGAGCGGGATGCCGGTGGTCACCGAGGTGATGGCGGTCGAGCAGGCGGGGCGGCTGGCCAAGGCGGCCGACATCCTGCAGGTGGGCGCGCGGAACATGCAGAACTTCGACCTGCTGCGCGAGCTGGGCAAGATCGACCGGCCGGTGCTGCTCAAGCGCGGGCTGTCGTCCACGATCGAGGAATGGCTGGCCGCGGCCGAGTACATCGTGGCCCAGGGCAACCAGCAGGTGATCTTGTGCGAGCGGGGCATCCGCACGTTCGAGAGCGCGACCCGCAACACGCTGGACCTGTCCGCGGTCGCGGTGGTGCGCGAGCGCTCGCACCTGCCGGTGATCGTGGACCCGAGCCACGGCACCGGGCTGCGCGGCTATGTGGCCCCGATGGCCTGGGCCGCCCGGGCGGCCGGCGCGCACGGGCTGCTCATCGAGGTGCACCCGGAGCCGGAGCAGGCGCTGTCCGACGCCGACCAGAGCCTGTCGTTCGCCGAGTTCGGCGCGCTGATGCGCCGCCTGGCCACCGTGCCCGGCGGCCGTCCCGCCACCGGTACGCCGAGCTGACGCCGCCCTGGTCCGCTGCATTAGCCCGGAACATTTGTGCCGCCGGCGTTAACAAATCTTCCGCGCTCACCGGCCGTGTGACTGGAGTGACCGGAGTGGCGGGCGGCCGGGAGGCGAGGCGGCCGATTGGCGCGGCCGGCGGGGTGACCACGGTCAGCAGCGCGGTGACCGCCAGCACGGCCCCGAGTACGGCCAGTTCCGCCCGGGTGGCGCGAGCCGGGCCGGCGCCCGGGGCGGCCGCGCGGCGCAGCCACCTCCGCCCGGCCACGGCGAGCCCTGCGGCCACCGCGACCAGCGCGGACTTGACCACCAGGATCAGGCCGTAGCCGGTGACGAGGATCTTCGACAGCGGGGTGACCAGCAGCACGGTGATCAGCCCGGTGACCACCACGCAGCCGAACAGCCAGGCCGCGGCGGTGGCATAGAGCCGGACCAGGCCCTGCATGGCCGCCGGGTCGGCGCGCCAGGCCAGCGCCGCGCGCACCGTGTAGGCCAGCAGGCCCGCCCACACCACCCCAGGCGTCAGGTGGCAGTAGCTGAGCATCGCGCCCGCGGCCGGGATCATTCCCTCCGGGTGAGCCCGGATGCCCTCGGCCGCGACCACGCCGAGCAGCGCGGTCACGGCCAGCCCGGTCAGCCGCCGCCGCGCCGCCAGCGCCGCGGCCGCGAAGCAGGCCAGCTCGGCCAGCGCGGCCCACAGCGTGGCGTGGCCGCGCAGCCCGGCCACCGGCGGCCGGGCCAGCCGGGCGGCCAGTCCCGGGCCGAGCCAGGCGGTCAGGGCCAGCGCCGCGCAGGCAGCGGCGCCGAGCAGGCTGCCGCGCAGCGCCCACGGTCCTGGCAGCGCGGCAGGCGGCGGCGGCCGGCCGCCGGCCGGCCCGCCATCCGCGGGGAGCGGCGTTCCTGTCCCGGCCGCAGCCGCCTGCCGGGCCAGGTACTGGCGGCCGAGCCCCCGGCCGGCCAGGCCGCCGAGGGCCAGCGACAGCCCGGCCAGCATGACGGCCCGCTCGGCCGCGGTCAGCCACAGGCCGGGATCTGTCAGCGGGACCGATATCACCCGGCTGACGGTAGTGCGCGCGGCGCGGCCGCCGCGCGCGGCTTTGCCGATGCCGGATGATCAGCGCTGATCGGCCTTATGGCTGATCCCGTTTTTTTCCAGCAGTGACCTGAGCACGTACTGCATGATCCCGCCGTGCCGGTAGTACGCGGCCTCGCCTGGCGTGTCGATCCGCACCACGGCGCGGAACTCCCTGTCGCCGGCCCGCACGGTGACCTCGCGCGGGACCTGCCCGGAGTTGATCGCCTCGATCCCGGTCACGTCGAACACCTCGTGCCCGGTCAGGCCGAGTTCCTCCGCGCTCTCCCCCGGCGTGAACTGCAGCGGCAGCACGCCCATGCCGATCAGGTTGGACCGGTGGATCCGCTCGAACGACTCGACCAGCACGGCCCGGACGCCGAGCAGCGCGGTGCCCTTGGCCGCCCAGTCCCGGGACGAGCCGGACCCGTACTCCTTGCCGCCGAGCACGATCAGCGGGGTGCCCTCGGCCAGGTACTCGCGGGACGCCTCGTAGATCGAGGTCTGGGTTTCCCCGGGCAGCTTGACCGTGACGCCGCCCTCGGTGCCGGGGGCGAGCTGGTTGCGCAGCCGGATGTTGGCGAACGTGCCGCGGATCATCACCTCGTGGTTGCCGCGGCGCGAGCCGTAGGAGTTGAAGTCCTTGCGGGCCACCCCGTGCTCGGTCAGGTACTTGCCGGCGGGGCTGTCGGTCTTGATCGCCCCGGCCGGGGAGATGTGGTCGGTGGTCACCGAGTCGCCCAGCCGGGCCAGCACCCGGGCGCCGCGGATGTCGGTCACCGGCGCGGGCTGCGCGGGCATGCCGTCGAAGTAGGGCGGGCGGCGCACGTAGGTGGAGTTCTCGTCCCAGGCGAACACCTCGCCGGGCGGCACGTCCAGCTCCTGCCACCGCTGGTCGCCGGCGAAGACGTCGGCGTAGTCGCGGGTGAACATCTCGGCGGCCACCGCGGTTTCCACGATCGACTGGATCTCGTCCGGGGCGGGCCAGAGGTCGCGCAGGAAGACCGGCTGGCCGTCGGATCCGGTGCCGAGCGGCTCGGCCTCGAAGTCGATGTCCATCGTGCCGGCCAGCGCGTAGGCGACCACCAGCGGCGGCGAGGCCAGGTAGTTCATCTTCACGTCGGGGTTGATCCGGCCCTCGAAGTTCCGGTTGCCCGACAGCACCGACACCACGGCCAGGTCGTTGTCGCTGACCGCGGCGCTGACCGCCTCGGGCAGCGGGCCGGAGTTGCCGATGCAGGTGGTGCAGCCGTAGCCGACCAGGTTGAAGCCGAGCTTGTCCAGGTAGGGGGTCAGCCCGGCTCGCTCGTAGTAGTCCATGACGACCTTGGAACCGGGCGCGAGCGTGGTCTTCACCCACGGCTTGCGCTCCAGCCCGGCCTCGACCGCCTTGCGGGCCAGCAGCGCGGCACCGACCATGACCGACGGGTTGGAGGTGTTGGTGCACGAGGTGATGGCGGCGATCACCACCGAGCCGTGGTCGACCGAGGTCTTCGTGCCGTCGTCCAGGGTGACCTCGGCCGGCTGGGACGGCCGGCCCGCGGTGGCCGGGTGGTGCGGCTGGACGGGCTCGCTGCTGATCCCGTTCCCGGCCGCCACCGGGTCGGAGGCGGGGAAGGTCTCGGCCACGCCCTCATCGCGCTGGTCCAGCTCGACGTAGCTGCCCAGGGCCTCGCGGAAGGCGTCCTTGGCGTCGGCCAGCGCCACCCGGTCCTGCGGCCGCTTCGGCCCGGCGATCGACGGGACGATGCTGGCCAGGTCCAGCTCCAGCTCCTCGGAGTAGCGCGGGCGCGCGGCCGGGTCGTGCCACAGGCCGAGTTCCTTGGCGTACGCCTCGACCAGCGCGACGTGCTCGCCGGAGCGGCCGGTGAGCCGCAGGTAAGAGATAGTCTCGGCATCGATCGGGAAGATCGCGCAGGTCGAGCCGAACTCCGGCGACATGTTGCCGATCGTGGCCCGGTTGGCGACCGGCACCGCGGCCACGCCCTCGCCGTAGAACTCGACGAACTTGCCGACCACGCCGTGGCGGCGCAGCAGCTCGGTGATGGTGAGGACCAGGTCGGTGGCGGTCGCCCCGGCCGGCAGCTCGCCGGCGAGCCGGAATCCGACCACCCGGGGGATCAGCATCGACACCGGCTGGCCGAGCATGGCCGCCTCGGCCTCGATGCCGCCGACGCCCCAGCCGAGCACGCCGAGGCCGTTCTGCATGGTGGTGTGCGAGTCGGTGCCCACGCAGGTGTCGGGGTAGGCGCTGACGCCGTCGCCGCCCGGCTGGGCCATCACGACCCGGGCCAGGTGCTCGATGTTGACCTGGTGCACGATCCCGGTCCCCGGCGGCACCACCTTGAACTGGCCGAAGGCCTCCTGGCCCCAGCGCAGGAACGCGAACCGCTCCTTATTGCGCTCGAACTCGAGCTCCACGTTCCGCTCGAACGCGTCCGGCCGGCCGAAGACGTCGGCGATCACCGAGTGGTCGATGACCAGCTCGGCCGGGACCAGCGGGTTGATCTTCCCGGCGTCGCCGCCCAGGTCCCGCAGGGCCTCGCGCATGCTGGCCAGATCCACCACCGCGGGCACCCCGGTGAGGTCCTGCATGATCACCCGGGCCGGGCTGAACTGGATCTCGGTGTCCGGCTCGGCCTGCGGATCCCACTGCGCCAGCGCGGTGACGTGATCGGCGGTGACGTTCACCCCGTCCTCGGTGCGCAGCAGGTTCTCCAGCAGGATCTTCAGGCTGAACGGGAGATCGGCGGCCCCGGATACGCCGTCGAGCCGGTGAATCCGGTAGCTGGTGCCGCCTGCCTCGAGCGTCCCGCTGGTGGAGAAGCTGTTCGCGGTCATTCCCCTGGCCTTTCTGGCGGATGGGCCTAGTTGCATCTTGCCGCAGCCCCGGTGCCGGGGCGGCCGGGTCCGCGGCCAGAGTTATCTTGATGTCAAGATATATGCTCAGTGTAGTAAGCGTCTTCCGGGGGGCGCAAGGGCATCCGGGCGGGCGGGCAGGCGGCTGGCGGGCCGCGTAAGATCCGGGGCTGACCGGCGCGCGAGCGGCGCGGCCGGCGGCCGGGCGCCCGCGGCGTGGCGGCGGCCGGGCGCACGGGCGGGCGGCGGCCAAGACGCACTACCGGAGGTGAGCATGGCCAGGACGCAGGCGGCCGCGTGGCTGGACCTCGATCCAGCCGATCCGCTGGGCCTGCAGACGCTGCCGTACGGGTCCTACTCGGCCGCGCATCACGCCGCGCAGCGGCGGGTGGGGGTGGCCGTCGGTGACCGGATCCTGGACCTGACCACGGCGGCGCAGCGGCTGCTGCCCGCCCGCGCGCACCTGTTCGCGGCTGGCCGCCTGGACCCGCTGCTGGCCGAGGGGCACCTGGCCTGGGCGGAGGTCCGGGCCGACCTCACCGCCTGGCTGTCGCAGGAGAGGTACCGGGAGGCGATCGAGGATCTGCTGATCCCCGCGTCCGGCGCCCAGCTGCACCTGCCGTTCACCGTGTCCGACTACGCGGATTTCTACTGCTCGGAGCAGCACGCGGCCAACGTCGGGCAGATCCTCCGGCCGGGCGGGAAGGCGCTGGCCCCGAACTGGCGGCACCTGCCGGTGGGCTATCACGGCCGGTCGGCCACCGTGGTGGCCTCCGGCACGCCGATCCGGCGGCCGTGCGGCCAGTTCCAGCCGCCGGACGCGGCCGAGCCGGCCTACGGGCCGTCGCAGCGGCTGGACTTCGAGGCCGAGCTGGGTTTCGTCGTCGGCGTGGAGACCACGCTGGGCGAGCCGGTGCCGGCCGGGCGGTTTCCCGAGTACGTGTTCGGCGTGTGCCTGCTCAATGACTGGTCCGCCCGGGACCTGCAGCTGTGGGAGTCGACGCCGCTCGGGCCGTTTTGCGGCAAGTCGTTCGGTACCTCGGTGTCGCCGTGGATCGTCCCGCTGCCGGCGCTGGAGGCGGCCCGGCTCGCCCCGCCGTCCCGCGGCACGCCGCTGCTGCCCTACCTGACCGAGACGGCGGACTGGGGGCTGGACATCGGCTTCGAGGTCGCCATTAACGGGCACGTGGTGTCCCGGCCGCCGTACGCCGGCATGCACTGGTCGCCTGCGCAGATGCTCGCGCACCTGACCGTCAACGGGGCGGCGCTGCGGACCGGCGACTTGTATGCCTCCGGCACCGTCAGCGGGGCGGAGCGCGGGCAGCGCGGCTGCCTGCTGGAACTGTCCTGGAACGGCACCGACCCGGTATCGATGCCTGACGGCGGCAGCCGGGCCTGGCTGCACGACGGCGACGTGGTGCGGATCACCGCGACTGCGCCCGGGCCCGGCGGCAGCCGGGTCAGCCTGGGCGAGGTACACGGCCAGATCATGCCCGCCTGGCCATCCTGATCGTCCTGACCAGGGCCGACATGGTCCGGTAACCCTTGCTGGCGGTCCGCCGGGCCGCCGGGCCGAGGCCGTTCCATCACGTTGTGGTGACGGTAAGCGGGATAAGTCAGCACGGCCAGCGAGCGACGGCGGGCGCCGTTACGATGATCGGGTCGCCAACGTGCCGGGGAGAGCGCGATGCCAGGCCCACAGGATCGCGGGTCCTCCTCAGAGGACCCGCGCGAGAGCACTGTGGACCTGCCGCGGCTGGCTGAGCCTATTCCAGCCGGACCATATCGCAGGCAGAATCCGGCGGCCATTAACGGCAACGGCGCGTCGCAGCTGCCGCAAAGGCACCCGAATGGCGCGGGGCCGGATATCGCGGCTCCGGTGGCGGAGACTGAGGGCGCCGCGGAGCTCGTGCGCGCCGCGGAGCCTGAGCGCGCCGCGGAGCCTGAGCGCGCCGCGGAGCCTGTGCGCGCCGCGGAGCCTGACACCGCGGGGCCCGGCAGCGCAGGATCCGGCAGCACTGGGGAGCCTGACCGCGCCGCGGAGCCCGGCCGCGCCGCGGAGCCCGAACAGGCCGCGGAGCCCGAACAGGCCGCGGAGCCCGAACAGGCCGCGGAGCCCGGGCCCGCCGCGGAGCCTGAGCACGCCGCTGGACCTGCCGCGCCGCCGGCGGCGGTCGTCGCGGAATCCCCGGCGCCGGCGTGGACCGGACCGGCGACGGTTGTCGTGGCGGCACCGGAGGCCGCATCCGGGCCGGCCGCGGGCAGCGGGCCTGCTCCGTGGCCGGACCGGACCGCCGGCCCTGCTCCGTGGCCGGACCGGGCTGCCGGGCCGGACCGGGCGGGCTGGATCGAGCGGGGCGACTGGGCCAGCCAGGGCGGCCGGCCGCCCTGGCCCGAGGGCCGGCCGGGCCCGGACTACAGCGGCTGGTACGCCCCGATGCCGCGGCCGCCCCGCGGATCGGCGGCCGACCTGCGCCGGCGGCTGGACTTGCTGCCGTTCGGCCACCCGTCCTCGCCCTACCACGACGACGGGTCGCGCAAGCCGCCGATCCAGGCGCTCAAGCAGCTGGAACTCCCGCTGACGGCAGAAGCCGGCGACGGCGAGTACGGGCGGCCGGACCAGCACGGCGCCGCGGCGGCTGCGCCCGGGCCGGGTTCTGGCCTGTTCGCCGACCTGCTCAGCCGGGCCGCGGCCCGGTCGTCACGTTCGGAGCTGCTGCGGTCCGAGCCGCCGGGCGCCGCAGCGCCGGGAGCCGCGTCGCCCGGGCCGGACTACGCTCGCGAACTGACCCGCAACGGGCCGCCCGGCTACTTTGCGGCGGCCGCGCCCGCCGGCCAGCCGGCTGGCCGCGGTGCTGAACGCGATGCGGACGTCCCCGCCTACGCCGCGGCCGCCGGATTCGGTCCGGCAGAATGGCCGGCCGAGCCGGCCCCGGCCAACGGCCATGCGCCGGTCCCCGAAGCCGTCAACGGCCAGGCCTCGCACGCTGCAGACCTGGGCGGTGACCAGGAAGACACGCCGCGGGCCGGGGCCAACGGCTGGGATCACGCGGCCGGAGCGGCCGCCGAGGGCCTTCGCCCGCTGGCCCGGGCCACGGCGGAGACCCTGGCCGCGGTTCCGGCCGGCCCGGACGACGGCGATCAGGATGTGCTCGCCCGGCCGGCCGCCAGCATCGCCGCCCGGCCCGAGCGGACCGCCCGCTCCGAGAACCTGGTCAGCGCCCCGGCCACGGCGACCGCCAGTGGCTGGGGCCGGCCGTCCGCGGATCAGGCTCCGGTCCCGGCGGACGATCTCGCCGCGCTCCCGCAGGCTCCGGCCGGGAGCGGGGCCACGCTGTCCGGTACCGGCCCTGCCGCCGGGCCGCTCCAGCCGGCCCGCCCGGCGACCGATCTGGCCAGGCGATCCGGTAACGGAGACGGGCGACACGCCGCGGGAACCGCCCCGCCGGAGCAACCGCCTGCTGCCCCGGTCCGGCCCGCGGTGCCGCTGCCCGGCTGGGCGGGCGACGCCAGCCACAGCGAGCAGGCCGGGTGGGAATGGCGCGGGGCCCGGCTCAGCCCGCTGCAGGCCCGCGTCGCCGACCACGTCTACGCCCGCTACCAGGCCGCTGAGGGCAGGAATGTGTTCGGCGGCTACGGCCGCAGCGGGCTCACGCCAGCCATGCGCCGGCTGGAATCGCAGCTCGACAACGGACGGCTGGCCCCGGAAACCGAGCGGTTCGCCCTCCGCGACGGCAACCAGTTCCGGTTCCACTTCGCGCGGCTGGTATCGCGTCACCCGGACGCGGCAGCCGAGGAACTGGCCTACCTGGTCCCGGACGTTATCCGGTACGCCTACGTGTTCCCCGCTGAGCAATACGCCGACGGCACCTGGGAGGTGCACCGCCTGCTGCGGGACAACGGCTTCGTGCTGGAGGAACGGCGTAACGGCTGGGCGGGCACGGAATACCCGGGGATACGCAGCCGCTGGCTGGACCCGGCGCTCCGGCTGCCGTTCGGGGTCCAGTTCCACACCCCGGAGAGCCTGACCGCGCAGATGCGCGGCGCGAAGGAGAGCCTGGCCATGCCCGCGGGCTGCGCCGAGATCGGCGATTTCCACAGCGACGGCGAGAACCACGCCGGCCAGCCCGGCTAACGGGACAGCCGGCAGGCTGACGGCCAGCCGGCAGGCTCACGGGACAGGCATTCAGCGGCTTGCCGCGGTCGTTCCGTCGCCGGTCTCGGCCGCAGGCACCACATATCCCTGGACCAGCCGCTGCCGCGGCGCCGACTGGCCAGCGGCCTTTCCGCTCACCCGCCACTGCGCCGGCAGTGCGTCCAGCGGGATGGCCCGGGCCTCCGGCGGCTCGACTGGCCGGGAGGCCGCAGGCTGCGGACGGGCCGCCGGGGGCGGCCGGCCGGCCGGTGCCGCCTGCGGGCGGCCGGCCGGCTGCGGGCCGGTCGCTGCGGCCTGCGGGCCGGCTGCCGCCGGCTGCGGCTCGGCGGGCCTGCAGGCCGGCATCGGGCCGCTCAGGAAGTCCGGGTACCAGCCGTCGTCGGCGTAGCCGGTTCCGTAGTCGGCTTCGGCCGGCCAGGACGGGCCGCCGGGCGGCCCGGCCGCGGGCGGCGGCTCGGCCCGGAGTGGCCGCAGCCACTCGTCGGCCGAGATCTCGTCCGGCACCGTGAGCCCAGGATCAGCCGAGGGCGCCTGCGCCGGTCTGGGCTGGGCTGGCTGCGCCGGTCTGGGCGGTGCCGATTGCGCCCGACCCGGCGGTGCGGCCGGACCTGGACCTGATGCCGACGGCGCCGGACCCGGGCGCCAGCGCCCGCGCTGCTGGGGCATCGGCGCGCCCGCGGCCGGGCCGCCCGCGGCACGCACGCCCGGCGCCCGCGGCCGGCGCTGGCGCCCAGAGGGAGTCGCGCGGTCCGGGCGAACCGGGCGCAGGCTGGTGCGGCGAGGGCCCGGGACGAGCCGCGGTCCGGCGGCCCGGCCGCCGGTCTGCCGGCCGCGTCCCGGCCTGCTGCGTCCCGGCCTGCCGCGTCCCGGTCTGCCGCACCTTGGTCTGCTGCACCCTGGTCTGCTGTCCGGGTTGACGTGTCCGAGGCTGGCCTGCCCGAAGTCGCCGTGTCCCCGGCCGCCGTGTCCCTGGCCGGCCTGTGCCCGGCCGATCTGTCCCGGGCCGGCGCGCCGTGCCCGCCGCCGGCATGATCATCACGACCGCGGCCAGGGCCAGCACCAGGCCGCCCGCCGCCAGGATGACCGCCCCGGTCACCGGGCCGGGCAGCCCGTCAGCATGCTGGCGGGCGACCGCCCGCGAGATCTCCGCCACTGTCATGATGACGACGCCGGCCATGAACAACACCGCGCCGGCCACGGCCAGGGCGACCGCTCCGCGCGCGCCGCGCACCGCCGCCGGGCCCGGATTCACGCGCCCACCCTCGCACGCACCCTGGGCACCCGCAACCGATTCGTCCCTTTCCGGCGGGTTCGGTGACCGGCCGCAGGATCGCGTCCCGGATCAGCCGGCGGCCTGCTCGCCGTCCTGCTGCCAGGCGGTCTCCAGCGCCCGGGCGAACACCTCGGCGGGTTGCGCGCCGGAGACGCCGTACCTGCGGTCGATGACCACGAACGGCACGCCCGAGATGCCGAGCTCGCGCGCCTGCGCCTCGTCGGCGCGCACCGCGTCGCCGTAATCCGGGCCGGCCAGCACCTGCTCCGCCCGCGCCGGGTCCAGCCCGGTCCTGGCCGCCACCCGGGTCAGCTCGGCCGCCGCGAACACCGGCTGGCCGACGCCAAAGTAGGCCGCGTACAGGCTGGTCAGCAGCGGGCCGGCCAGATCCTGCTCGGCGGCCAGGTGCACCAGCCGGTGCGCGTCGAATGTGCGGCCCAGCGCGCGGTCGGCGGTATAGGCCAGCCCGTCCGCGGCCGCCCGGGCCGCCATCGCCTCCTCGGCCTCGGCCGCCTGCCCGGCCGTCATCCGGTACTTGGCGGCCAGCACCTGGGCGACCGGCTCGGTCCGGTCCGCGGGGAACGACTCGTCCAACTCGAACGAGCGGTACCGGACCTGCACCTGGCCGGCGTGCCCGAAGCCGGCCAGGGCCTGCTCGAACCGGTGCTTGCCGATGTAGCACCAGGGGCAGATCACGTCGCTCCAGATCTCGACCTGCATGCGCCACCTCCTGGCACCATTTTCGCAGGCCGCGCGGCCTCCGCTACGGTGTCGGTAGCCAGCCACCGTGACAAACCGGGAGGCACCATGGATCGCCAGGTCAAATACGTGCTGCAGGAGTCGGAGCTGCCGCGGCACTGGTACAACGTGATCGCCGACCTGCCCGCACCGCCGCCGCCGCCGCTGCACCCGGGCACGCGCCAGCCGGTCGGGCCGGACGACCTGGCGCCGCTGTTCCCCGCCGCGCTGATCGCGCAGGAGGTCACCGCGGACAGGTACGTCGAGATCCCCGGCGACGTGCTGGATGTGTACCGGCTGTGGCGGCCCACGCCGCTGTACCGGGCCCGGCGGCTGGAGAAGGACCTCGGCACCCCGGCCCGCATCTACTACAAGTACGAGGGCGGCAGCCCGGCCGGCTCGCACAAGCCCAACACGGCGGTGCCGCAGGCGTACTACAACGCAGCCGCGGGCGTGCGCAAGCTCACCACCGAGACCGGCGCCGGCCAGTGGGGGAGCGCGCTGGCCTTCGCCGCGGCGCAGTTCGGCCTGGACCTCGAGGTCTGGATGGTGCGCGCCTCCTACGACCAGAAGCCCTACCGCAAGATGCTGATGGAGACCTACGGGGCCACCGTGCACCCGAGCCCGTCGGAACTCACCGCGGCAGGCAAGGCGATACTCGCCGAGCACCCGGACTCCACCGGCAGCCTGGGCATCGCGATCAGCGAGGCGGTGGAGCAGGCGGCGTCCGACCCGGACACCCGGTACGCGCTCGGCAGCGTGCTCAACCACGTGCTGCTGCACCAGACGGTGATCGGCGAGGAGGCGATCGCCCAGCTGGCGCAGGCCGGGGACACCCCGGACCTGATCGTCGGGTGCACCGGCGGCGGGTCGAACTTCGGCGGCCTGGTCTTCCCGTTCCTGCGCGAGAAGCTGGCCGGCAAGATCAACCCGGTGGTCCGGGCGGTGGAGCCCGCGGCGTGCCCGTCGTTCACCAAGGGCATCTACGCCTACGACTTCGGCGACACCGCCGGGATGACCCCGCTGCTGAAGATGCACACGCTCGGGCACGAGTTCATCCCCGACCCGATCCACGCCGGCGGGCTGCGCTATCACGGCATGTCGCCGCTGCTGTCGCACATCTACGAGCTCGGCATGCTCGAGGCGGTCGCCAAGCCGCAGTCGGAATGCTTCGCGGCCGGGCTGCGGTTCGCCCGCACCGAGGGGATCGTGCCCGCTCCCGAGCCGACGCACGCGGTGGCCGCCTGCATCGAGGAGGCGCTGCGCTGCAAGGAGACCGGCGAGGAGAAGGTCATCCTGACCGCGCTGTGCGGGCACGGCCTGCTCGACCTGGCCGCCTACGGCGAGCACCTGGCCGGGCAGCTGCGCGACCAGGCGCTGCCGGACCAGGCCATCGAGGAAGCGCTGGCCGGCCTGCCCGCCGGCGTCTGAGGTCCCGGTGGTGCGGCCCGTCGGCGGTCCGCGCTACCGGGCCGGGGGCGCAGTCACCGGGCAGGCTGGGCTGCACGGCCGCGGGGTACCGGGCCAGCCCCGCTGCCGCAGGACCGCGGCGATTCCGGCGGCGGTCTGGCACGGCCTGTCCCGGTCGTCCGCTCAGCCGTAGCGCAGTGTGATCAGGCCGTCGCGGCCGCCTGGTTGTCTCGCCGCCGGTCGTCCCAGCGGACGTCGTCCGGATGCGCCGCACGGCCGTCGAGTTCGACGCACACCAGCACTCCTGGTAGAGAGCGTCCCGGTACCGGTTGCGACCGCCGGCCGCGAATCGCGTCTGCCGCCTGGCCCGGGCCAGGCCGTGCCTGCGCTCCACGGCTAAGAGCGCGGGCGGGCGGGGCCGAGGCGGCTGACGATGGCGCGCAGCGACGGGGTGGCGGCGATGGCCGCCGCCCCGACTACGCCGCCGAGCTTGATGTAGCCGCCGAGCGTCCCGGTCCACGCCGGGTTGCTGAGCACCTGCGCGTTGATGATCGGCACGGCGGTGGCCAGCACGGCGATGCGCAGCGCCAGGTTGGCGAAGAACGGCTCGTTCCGGTTGAAGCTCAGGTCCCGGTCGGCAACGCGCACCAGCAGGCCCCAGACCAGGCCGGCATAGGCCAGCAGCAAGCCGCACAGCGCAACCCGGTTCAGGTACGGGTACTGGACCTCGATCTTGACCGGGATGCTGGCGCCGATGGCCCGGGCGTCGTTGAGGCTGACCGTGCCCGCATAGGTGCCGAATCCGCTCACCTGCTGGAAGCGCGGCGCCACCCAGATCCGCACAGTCACGTCCTGGCCGCTGTTGCTGACCACGGCCTGGCTGGAAACCTGATTGGCCGGCAGCACGATGCCATCGGTGCGCACGAAGTCGCTGGCCTGGGTGCACAGGATGGTCCCGGCGGGCAGCAGATGCGAGCCGGGCGTCGTGATGGCGAGCGGCCCCGAGTCGCGCTGCTGGCGGCGGCCGCCTGCGCCGATCACGACGACCAGCAGACTGCGGCTGCCCTGCACCTGGGCCCGCGCCGGCGCAGCGGCGCGGCTGCCGCCGAGGTGCCCGGCCGCCGGGCAGCCGGATGCCTGCGGCGCCGGCTGCTGCGGCCCCACGGCCGGCTCGATCCACAGGCAGAAGGCCGCGCCGCCGATTACCAGCGCCGCGATCAGGGCGTCGGCGCACAGTTCCCGGTTCCGGCCGAGCACCCGTCCCGTGCCCCGGATCAGCCGCCCGAACCAGCCAGGCTTTTTCTTACCGGGCCCGCCGTCCTTTCTTCCGGTCCTGCTTTCTTTGTCTCCGGGCGCGCTTTCCTCGCGGGCCGCGGCCTGCCGCCGGCCTGAGCCGGAGCCGCCGCAGCTGGTGCCGCCGGAGGCGGAGCCGGAGCCGCCGCAGCTGGTGCCGCCGGAGGCGGAGCCGCCGAATGAGCAGCGGCGGGCGGCGGCACCGCGGAAGGCGGAGCGGCCGCAGGCGGAGCGGCCGCAGGCGGAGCGGCCGCAGGCGGAGCGGCCGCAGGCGCGGCGGCCGCAGGCGCGGCGGCCGGAGGCCCGGCGGGCGGAGGCCCGGCGGGCGGGCCGGCCGGAGGCGCGGCGGGCGGAGGCCCGGCGGGCGGGCCGGCCGGAGGGGCGGCGGGTTCCGGCGTGCCGGGCGCGGGCATAACGGGTGCGGGCGTGCCGGATGGCTTATCCGACAATGGCTCAGCTGGCGCCGGCTCATTTACCGTCACCCGCGAATGCTAACGCCAAGATCACCGCTGTGGTCAGGCATAACGGATATCTTCCGGCGGCCCACGCGATTGGCCGCCGATTCCAGTCGGCGGATTTCCGGGCGGAGCGGAATCCGTCCGCAGATTGGCCGGCCGTCCCCGCGGGCCCGGAGCGTGGCGGCCGGAATCGGCGGCCAACCGGGCGGCCTGGCCTTCCGCCGGGGCCTCAGCCCACCCGCACGGCCGGGAACGGGCGCGGGCGGCCGGGTAGAGTTCACGTTATATCTCGTCTTTGGCCGACCGCGGGTGGGATGATGGGCCGGCGGCAGGAAATGGCCGGGGCGCCGCGGCGCCAGCGGCGCCAGCCGGGCGGCGGAAGGGACGGATGGGAGCGGCGATGAGCGGCAAGGCGGCCGGTTCCGCGCAACGGCAGCGGGCCGAGACCTGGCTGCGGCTGCGGGCCGAGGCTGAGCTGCGCCGGATCTGCGCGCTGCCCGCCGAGGACAGCGCGTCGGTAGTGGCGTGGGCGGCCGGGCCCGGGGGCCGGGCGGCCGCGCTGACCCGGCAGGTCATCGGCCCGGCCGAGGACGAGGTCGCGCGCCGGGCCGTGGCCGCGGCGCGGGCGGCCGCGCGGCGGCTGGCCCCGGCCGCGGAGGAGGCCGGCGAGAACCTGGAGGCGCTGGCGGACCGGGCCGCCGCGGCATTCGGGCCGGCCGTGCAGAGCGCCGCCTGCGGCTGTCCCCCGCGGTCACCGCGGCGGCCCGGCAGATCCTGCCGGTCGCCGCCGACGCGGCGCGCACCCTGCAGCCGGCGGCCGCCGATGCAGCCCGCAGGCTGCAGCCGCTGGCCGACCCGGCGGCGGGCGCCTGGCACCGGCTGGACCGGTGGCGCGCGCGGGCCACCGCCCGCTACGCGCAGGGCCTGAACCGCAGTTACGGCATGGCCGGCGAGCGCGCGGGCCAGCTGGGCCTGGCCCGGCTGCGTTCGGTTGCCGACGCGCTGTGCCTGGCCGGGGCGCTCGACGAGGCGGCCGCCGCCGAGATCATGGCGGGACTGGAGATCGCGCTCATCGCCCGGTCCCGGCTCGGCCCGGGCCGGATGAGGTTCCCGGACTTCTGGCCCGGCCTGGCGGCCGAGCAGGCCCCGGCGGGTTCCTACCTGGCGGTGCCCGCCGGGGTATCGAGGGCGGCCGCGAGCACCGCCGGGCTCGGCGATACCGAGATATTTGCACTGGTCATCGCGCCCGACCGGACAATCATGACTGCCGCGGGCCAGGCCGGTGCCGGGCTCGCCGGCCTGCAGGCGACGGGCTCGATGCGCACGTTCCCGTTCGACGGCGAGATCACCGCGGCTGACGACCTGGGCGCCAGCTACCGGCTGCGCATGAACAGCTGCTCCTGGGACGACGCCGGGGAATGGTCGGGAATCCTGCAGGTCACTCCGACCCCGGCGGCCGGCGGCCGCTGGCTGGACCTGCGGCTGGGCGATGCGGCCGTCCCGGTCAGGATCTCCCTGCCGCGCTCCCCGGGCCCGCCGCCGGCCGGGACTCGGCCCGGCGGTGAACCAGCCGGCGACGAAAGCGGCGCGGAGCTGGCCCCGCCGCCGGGGCCGTCCCGGTGGCTGCTGGACCGCTGCGCGGAAAGCATGCTGGCCGGCGCGTTCGAGACCGGGCCTGCCGCTGGCCGGCGAGGTCTGGCGGATATCGCCGACGTGGCGGACGCGCTCGCCGCGGCCGGGGCGCTGGAACCGGCGCAAGAGGCCCTCGACCGGCTGGTCGCCCTGGCCCGGCGGCTCGGCGTGCCGGTGCCGGCCGGGCTGGCGGGCCGGGCCGTGGCGGCGGCCCGGCTCCCGGCGGCGTGGGAGGACGTGCTGGCCGGCCGGGAGAGCCCCGGCCCGGCCGGCCGTGCCGCCGCGGGCTGCGCCGGCGTGCTGCCCCCGCTCGCGGGCACGCAGCATGTCACGGCCGGGCTCTCCAGCACCCCGGACGGCACGGCGCTGCGCACGGCGAGCTGGGGGAACCCGCCGCCGCGGCCGCTGGCGGACTGGCATGACGAGGCGCACTGGTCCTGGTGGGCCCGCGACGACGGCGGCCACTGGCACGTCGGCAGTTACGGCAGCGGCGGCAGCAGCGACGGCTTCGCCCATTCCGAGGTGCGGCTGTGGCCGCCGGTCCCGGCCGCGGCCACGGCGCTGCGGGTGTACCTGACCGCGCCGGAGGGCCGGGTCTCGGCGATCATCCCGCTGGCCTGGCAGGAGCAGCAATGACCGGCCCCGCCGGTCCCCCAGGGACCGCGCCGCCGTGGTGGGCGGCGCTGCCGGCCGCCGAGGCCGAGGTGACCTGCGGGCCCGCCACCCACCGGGTGCGCTGGGTCGGCGGCGAGCTCACCTTGCCCGATCATCCTGACGCCGAGGGCGAGCTGGTGCTCGCCGCGCTCGGCGGCGAGCAGGCCGAGTGCATCGAGCTGGCCGCGGCCTGGGGCCGCAACAGCGACGACTTGCGGGTGCTGATGGCCGGCCCGCGGTCGGCGGACGACGAGCTCAGCTTCGATCCCGGCCCGGCCGGGCCGGAGATGGCCTTTCCCGGCGGGATGTTCTTCCGCCGCCCCGGGATGCCCCGGCTGGCCGCTGGCGACGGCCCCGCCGCGGCCGGAGCGCAGCCGGGGAGCTGGGCCCGGCTGGCCCGCCGGGCCGGGCAGCTCGGCCAGGACGCGGCCGGCGCGCTGCGGCAGGCCGTCGCCGCCGCGGCGGACGACCTGACCGCGGGCCAGGGCCCGGCCGCCAGCCGCGGCGGCCGGACCACCTCGGTCAGCGCCGGGGGCTTCTCGTCCCGCCGGATCTCCTCGGCCAGCGCCGGGCGCGCCCAGGGCTACCGGGTGCCCGGCGGCCCGGTCCGCTCGGTGCCGATGCTGCGGGGGCAGTCGGCGGGCGACGCGGCGGCGGAACGCGAGATGGACCGCCGGACGGAGCTGTGGCAGCTGCTCGCCCTGGGCACCCCGCTGCAGTGGCGGCTGAGCGGCACCGTGGCGGCAGCGTGGGCCGACGGCGGCCCGCGCGCCGCGGGCCGGGCGGCCGCCCGGCCCGCCCTGACCGCGGCGCTGGCCGGGCGGCTGGCGCCCGCCGCGCAGCAGTGGCTGGCCATCGGCCCGGATCAGGTGGAGGTCAGCCTGCACGAGGGACCCGGCTGGGGCACGGCTGTCATGACCGGGCAAGGCGCCGGCCGCCGGCTCACCGCCGCGCTGCCGGCCTGCTGGCTCGCGTCGGTCTGGGCGGCCGGCCTGGCTGTCGTCAGCGGGCACCTGGTCGTCGCGGTCCGCGCGGCGGACTGGCCACGGGCCAGCGTGCTGGCCATCGCCCGGCCGGGCGCCGAGCCGGTCGCGCTGGAAGCAGCGGCGGCCCCGGATGGGCAGTGGCATGCGGCCTGACCGGCCCGGCCGGGCGCCGAGCCGGTCGCGCGGGAAGCAGCGGCGGCCCCGGGCGGGCAGTGACATGCGGCCTGACCGGCCCGGCCGGGCCGGCTGGCGTGCCGCGGCGGCCGGGGCTGACCACGAGGGCAGGCCATGAGCGGCAACGGGAGCGACCGCCGGCTGAGCCGGACCAGCGCGCCGCACGACGCGGCGGTCGCCGCCCTCGGCGTCGCGGTGGCCGCGCGGGTCCCGGTGCTGCTGTGGGGCGCGCCGGGCACCGGCAAGACATCCACCATCCGGGCGCTGGCCGGCCTGCGGCTGGCCGTGCGAGACCGTGATCGCCTCGATCCGCGAGCCGTCGGACTTCGCCGGCCTGCCGGTCGTGGTCGGCGACGGGGTGCGGTTCGCCCCGCCCGGCTGGGCGCAGCGCCTCGCCGCGGCCGGGCGCGGGCTGCTGTTCCTGGACGAGCTGTCCACCGCACCGCCCGCCGTGCAGGCGGCGCTGCTGCGGGTCGTGCTGGAACGAGTCGTCGGCGACCTGGAACTGCCCGCCGGGGTCGCGGTGGTCGCCGCGGCGAACCCGCCGGAGCAGGCCGCCGACGGCTGGGACCTGTCCGCGCCGCTGGCTAACCGGCTGTGCCACCTGGCCTGGGACATCGACCCGCGGGCGGTGGCCGACGGGCTGGCCGGCGGGTGGAGCGCCCCGGTGGTGCCTGACCTGCCGGACGGCTGGGAGCGCGGCGCCGGGGTGACCCGCGGCCTGGTCGGCGCGTTCCTGCACGCCCGCCCCGCACTGGCCTGCGCGCCGCCGGGCGACGCCACCGCCGCGGGCCGGGGCTGGCCGAGCCCGCGCACCTGGGAGATGGCCGCCCGGCTGTCGGCAGCCGCGCAGGCCGCCGGGGCGGGCGGCGAGGCGCATTCGGCGCTGGTGCGCGGCGCGGTCGGCGAGGGCGCCGGCGCGGAGTACCTGGCCTGGCTGGCCGAGATGGACCTGCCCGATCCCGAAGCGGTGCTGGCCGACCCGGACTCGTTCGTGCTGCCGCGCCGCAGCGACCGGGCCTACGCGGCCGTGGCCGCGGTCGCCGCGGTGGTCGCCGCCGACCCGACGCCGCAGCGGTGGGCGGCGGGCTGGCGGGTGCTCGGCAAGGCCGCGGACAGCGCGCCGGACGTGGCCGCGGCAGCGGCCAGGACGCTGGCCCGGTGCCGCCCCGAGGACGCGCCGCTGCCCGCGGAAATCCGCCGGTTCGCGCCGGTGCTGCGGGACGCGGGCCTGCTGCGGGCATGACCGCGGACGGCCCGGGGAACGGCGGCGCCCCGGCGGCTGACGCCGGTCCGGCTGACCCCGGACCGGGCGTGGCCGGCCCGGGTGCAGCCAGCCCGGGTGACGCCGGCCCGGTGCCCGGGCTGGCCACGGCCCGGCTGTGGGCCGCGTCCCGGTTCCCCTACCTGGCCTCGGGCCTGTTCGGCGCGCACGTGCGCGCGGCGGCCGGCATCGGCACAGTCGCGGTGGACAGCTCATGGCGGCTGCACGCCGACCCGGAGCTGACCGCGGGCTGGACGCCCGCGCAGTTCGGCAGCGTGCTGGTGCACCACGTCTGCCACCTGCTGCGTGCGCACGCCGACCGGGCCGGGCCTGCCGGGGTCGCCCCGGAGCAGGCCGGCACCTGGGTGCGGTGCGCCGACGCGGAGATCAACGACGACCTGGTCCCGGCCGGCCTTGAGCTGCCCGGCGACCCGGTGCTGCCCCGCCATCTCGGCGCGGAACCCGGGAGGCTGGCCGAGCAGTACTTCGCGGCGGTCCGGCCTGGTGACGGCTTGTGGCGGGAAAATGCAACTCCGGCGGGCAGCCTGCCCGCCGGTGCCGGGCCGGGCGGGCCGGGCCGCCCCGGGCTGGATTGCGGCAGCGGCGCGGACGGGATGCCCCGCCCGTGGGACGGCCAGGGCAGTCCCGGCCTCGCGCCCTGGCAGGCGCGGCTGCTGGCCCGGCTGGTCGCCCAGGACACGCTGCGGCACGCCCGGGAGGCTGGCACCGTGCCGGCCGGGCTGGCGCGCTGGGCCGACGGGCTGCTCAACCCGGTCGTGGACTGGCGGACGGCGCTGGCCGCCGAGCTGCGCCGGGCGGTGGCCGACACCGCCGGGGCGGTGGACTACTCCTACCGGCGGCCGTCGCGGCGGGCTGGCGCCGCGCCCGGCGTGGTACTGCCCGCGCTGCGCCGGCCGGTGCCCGAGGTGGCCGTGGTTTGTGACACCTCGGGCAGCATGGGCGACGATCTGCTCGCCGCCGCGCTGGCCGAAGTCGAGGGCGTGCTGCGGGCGGTCGGACTGGCCCGGCAGGTCCGGGTGCTGGCCTGCGATACCGCGGCCGGCCCGGCCCGCCGGGTCAGCTCGGCCCGGCAGGTCGAGCTGGTCGGCGGGGGCGGCACCGATATGGGCACCGGGATCGCCGCCGCCGCGGCGCTGCGGCCGCGGCCTGCTATCACCGTCGTGCTCACCGACGGGTACACGCCGTGGCCCGAGGACCCGCCGCGCGGCATGCGGGTGGTGGTCGGGCTGCTCGGCGACGGCGCGCCGGACGGCCCGCCGTGGGCCAGGGCGGTCCGGGTGCCCGCCGCCTGAGATGCTGTCCCGGTGGGCGGCGGTCGGCTTCCGCCCGCGATGCGGACGGAAGGACGCAGCATGGCCGGGCAGCAGGCGGCAGGACGAGCGGGCATCGACGCCGGGCGGCTGGCCGCGCTGATCAGCCGGGAGCGCGACGCCTACGCCTCGGCGCACCCGCGCTCGCGCCAGGCGTTCGCCGACTCGGCCGCCAGCCTGCTCGGCGGCGTGCCGATGACCTGGATGCGGGAATGGGCCGGAGGGTTTCCGCTGTACCTGGCGCACGCCCGCGGCGCCCGGCTCACCGATCTCGACGGCCTGGAATACGCCGACTTCTGCCTGGGCGACACCGCCGCGATGGCCGGCCACTCCCCCGCCCCGGTCGCCCGCGTGCTGGCGCAGCGCTACGCAGCGGCCGGCGGCGCCACCACGATGCTGCCGACGCAGGATGCCGCCTGGGTCGGCGCCGAGCTCGGCCGCCGGTTCGGGCCGCAGTTCTGGAGCTTCACGCTGACCGCGACCGACGCGAACCGGTGGGCCATCCGGATCGCCCGGCACCTGACCGGCCGGCCGAGGATCTGCGTCTACAGCTACTGCTACCACGGCAGCGTGGACGAGGCGTTCGCGGTGGCCGGGCCGGACGGCGCGGTGTCCCGGGACGGGAACGTGGGCGCGCCCGCCGACCTCGCGCTGACCACCCGGGTCGCCGAGTTCAACGACGCCGAGGGGCTGGAGCGCGAGCTGGCGCACGGCGACGTGGCCGCGGTGCTGATGGAGCCGGCCCTGACCAACATCGGGATCGTGCTGCCCGGGCCGGGCTACCTGGCGGCGGTGCGGCGGCTGACCCGCGAGCACGGCACGTTGCTGATCAACGACGAGACGCACACGTTCAGCGCCGGGCCGGGCGGCTGCACGCAGGCCTGGGGGCTGGAGCCCGACATCGTGACGATCGGCAAGTCCATCGCCGGCGGCATCCCGGCCGGGGCGTACGGGCTGGCCGGGGCGCTGGCCGAGCGGATCCTGGCCGACCCGGGCGCCGACATCACCGACACCGGCGGCGTCGGCGGCACGCTGGCCGGCAACGCGCTGTCGGTCGCGGCGATGCGCGCCACCCTGGAGGAAGTGCTCACCGACGGGGCGTTCGCCGGCATGATCGCGCTGGCCGGCCGGTACGCCGCCGGGGTGCGCAAGGTGCTGGCCGATCACGGGCTGCCGTGGACGATCACCCAGCTCGGCGCGCGCGCCGAGTACCGGTTCTGCCCGCAGCCGCCGCGCTCGGGCGGCGAGTCGGCGGCCGCGACCGACCGGGAGCTGGAGGAGTACCTGCACCTGTACCTGCTCAACCGGGGCATCCTGATCACCCCGTTCCACAACATGGCGCTGATGTGCCCGGATACCGCCGCCGCCGACGTGGATGCGCACACCGAGGTGTTCGCGGCCGCGGCGGCCGAGCTGGTCGCGTGACGGCGCCCGCGTCCCCGGCCGGGCCCGGCCGGCGCGCTGGGAGGCGCCCGGCGCGTTCGCCGTTGCCGACGGCGTGCACCGGATCCCGCTGCCGCTGCCGAACGACGGGCTGCGCGCGGTCAACGTGTACGCGATCGAGGACGACGGCGGCCTGGTCATGATCGACTCTGGCTGGGCGCTGGCCGAGGCCCGCCAGCAGCTGGAGACGGCGCTGGCGGGCCTCGGCTACGACCTGCGCGACGTGCGGCAGTTCCTGATCACGCACGCGCACCGGGACCACTACACGCTCGGCACGGTGGTGCGGCGGCTGCTCGGCACCAAGGTCGCGCTCGGCGCCGGGGAGGCGCCGGTGCTGGGCGCGGTCCGGGCGGCCAGGCCCGGCCATTTGGCCGGCCCGCTGCTGGACCGGCTGCGGGCCGGCGGCGCGGCCGGGCTGGTCGAGGAGCTGGAGCAGTACGCCGGCGCGCATCCGCGGGAGCGGATCGACCCGCGGATGTGGGACGACCCGGACGAGTGGCTGCACGACGGGACCAAGATCGAGCTGGCCGGGCGGGTGCTGCGGGTCATCGCCACGCCCGGCCACACCCGCGGGCACGTGGTGTTCCACGACCCCGGAGCAGGCCTGCTGTTCTCCGGCGACCACGTGCTCCCGCACATCACCCCGTCGATCGGGTTCGAGTCGGTGCCCTCGTACCGGGCGCTGGCGGAATACCTGGAGTCGCTGGCCGTGGTCGGGGAGCTGGCCGACTGCCGGATGCTGCCGGCCCACGGGCCGGTGCAGCCGCGCACCCGCGGCCGGATCTCCGAGCTGCTCGAGCACCACCGGGTGCGGCTGGAGGCGACGCTGGCGGCGGTGGCGGGCGGCGCGGTGACCGCGCTGGAGGTGGCGCAGCGGCTGCCGTGGACCAGCCGCGAGCGGGCGTTCGCCGACCTGGACCGGTTCAACCAGATGCTGGCCGTGAACGAGACGATCGCGCATCTGCAGGTGCTGGCCGAGCGGGGCGAGCTGCGGGTGAGAAGGACCGGCGGCGTGCTCTGCTTCGCGCTGTGAGCGGCGCGGTGGCGGCGGTCGTGCCGATGACCGAGGCGCACGCCGCGGCCGTGCTGGCCATTTACCAGGCCGGGATCGACGAGGGCGACGCCACATTCGAGACCGCGGCGCCGGACTGGGAGGCGTTCAGCGCGGCCCGGCTGCCCGGGCACCGGTTCGTGGCCGTGGACGGCTCCGGCGCGGTGCTCGGCTGGGTCGCGGCCTCGGCGGTCTCGGACCGGTGCGCCTACACCGGGGTGGTCGAGCACTCGGTCTACGTCGATCCGGCCGCGCGCGGCCGCGGCGCAGGCCGGGCGCTGCTGCAGGCGCTGATCGCCTCGGCCGAGGGGGCGGGCATCTGGACCATCCAGTCCGGGATCTTCCCGGAGAACGCGGCCAGCATCGCGCTGCACCAGGCGCTCGGGTTCCGGGTCGTCGGCACCCGGGAGCGGCTTGGCCGGCATCACGGCCGGTGGCGTGACGTCGTGCTGCTGGAGCGCCGCAGCCCGGTCATCTGACCGCCGCCGGGGCACGGCCGCCGCGGGCCCTCCGGCGGCCCCGGCACCGCCCCGTGGATGTGACGGCGAGGGTCACCGGTGCCCGTGAATGTGACATCCAGGGGGCGGGCCCGGGCCCGGCCGGCTCGCCAGCGGCCATCGGGCCGGTCGGCCGGCGGGCGAGGCCAGCTACCCGCCCGCCAGCACGGCGGCGAGGATCTGCGCGGCCCGGGACAGCTCGGGCGGTTCGGCGGCCGCATACGACAGCCGCAGGTAGGGGCCGGGAGCCTCGGCCGGGAACGAGGCCCGGCCGGGATTGATGGCCAGGCCGCGGCCCGCCGCGGCATCCGCCACGGCCGCGTCGGAGCACCAGTCGGGCAGCCGCAGCCACAGGTGCACCCCGCCGCCGGGCACGAGGTCCAGCGCGCAGCCGGGCAGCTCGCGCGCAATCGCCGCGGCCAGGGCGTCCCGCCGCTCGCGCAGCGCACGGCGGACGCTGCCGAGGTGCCGCGGCCATCCGGGCGCGGTCAGCACGTCCACGGCAACCTGCTGCAGCACCGGGGCGACGAACAGGTCGTCGCTGATGCGGCCGCGGCGCAGCCGGGCGAGCACCGGGCCGCGCGCGGCCAGTCCGGCCACCCGCAGCCCGCCGGCGACCGGCTTGGTCAGGGACCGCAGGTAGATGACATGCCCGTCCCGGTCGGCCGCGGCCAGCGGCGGCGGTGACGGGGCGCCGAGGTCCAGGTCGCGCATCCAGTCGTCCTCGACCAGGAACGCCCCGTGCCGGGCGACGCTGTCCAGCACGGCCTCGCGGCGGCCCGCCGCGAGCACGGTCCCGGCCGGGTTGCCGTACCGGGGCTGCAGGTAGGCCAGCCGCGCCCCGGTCCGGGCCAGCGCGTCGGCCAGCGCATCGGGCAGCACGCCGTCCCGGTCGGCGGGCACCGGCACCAGGCGCAAGCCGGCCGCCCGGGCCGCGGCGAGCGCGCCCACGTAGGTCGGCGACTCCACGATGAGCGGGTCGCCGGGGGCCGCCAGGTGCCGGAACACCGCGGACAGCGCGGCCTGCCCGCCCGAGGTGATCAGCACGTGCTCGCCGGTGTGCGGGCCGCCGATCTCGGCCGCGAAATGGCCGCGCAGCTCGGGCAGGCCCTGCGGGGCGAGCCGGCTCCAGCCCTGCGGCCGCCGCGCGGCCCGGGACGCGGCCGTGGCGAGCAGGCCCAGCGGCTGCAGCCGCTCGTCGAGGAATCCGCTGGCCAGCGACAGCATCCCCGGTGGTGCCGGGTCGATGAGCCGCTCCAGGTCCGGGCTGAGCCCGGCCTTGCTGCCGAGGGCCAGCGTCTGCCAGGCCACGTCCGCGGGAGCAGCCGCGGCCCGGCGCGGCGCGGTGTAGGTACCGCTTCCCGGCCGGGTCACGACCAGCCCGCGGCGGGACAGCTCAGTGAGCATCCGCTGCACCGTGGCCGGGCTGAGGCGGTAGCGCTGCTGCAGGTCACGGTAGGACGGCAGCTTGCTGTGCGCCGGCAAAGAGCCGACCAGCTGCTCGATCTGGGCGAGAGCGGTCTCCCCGCTGCTATCCTGATTCATGAGAGTCAATAGAAGCACTTCTGTCGTCGGCAGGAAAGCGCCTGATGCCGCACTGCTGCTCGGCGCGCTTGGCGTGGTGTGCTTCAGCCTGACCTTCCCGGCCACCAAGATGGCCGAGACGGCGTTCAGCCCGGTCGTGGTGGGCGTCGGCCGGTCGGTCGTCGGCGCCATCGCGTCAGCGCTGATCCTGACGGCGCGGCGCCAGCCGCTGCTGCCCCCGCGCGACATCCTGCCCCGGATGCTGGTGGTCGCCGCCACGGTCGGGATCGGGTTCGGGCTGCTGTCCGGGCTCGCCCTGCACCAGGTCGACAGCGTGCACGGCGCGGTGCTGACCGGGCTGATCCCGGCGGCCACGGCCGGGATGGCGGTGCTGCGGGCCGGCGAGCGGCCGCGGCCGGCCTACTGGGCCGCGCTGGCGCTCGGCCTGGCCGTGGTGATCGGGTTCGCGGTGGTACAGGGCGGCGGGCGGCTGCGCGCCGGGGACCTGCTGCTGCTCGCGGCCATGGCGGTGGCCGGGCTCGGCTACGCCGAAGGGGCAGCGCTGGCCCGCGAGCACGGCGGGTGGCGGGTGATCTGCTGGGCCATGATCCTGGCCCTGCCGGCCACCGGCCCGGTCACCGCCTGGGCCGTCGTGACCGGCCCGGTGCCGGGCCGGATGTCCGCGGCCGCGGTGGCGAGCTTCGGCTACGTCGGCCTGGTGTCGGTGTGCCTGGGCTTCTTCGCCTGGTACCGGGGCCTGGCCCTCGGCGGGGTGGCCCGGGTGGGCAAGCTCCAGCTGGCCCAGCCGGGCCTCACGCTCGGCTGGTCGGCGCTGCTGCTCGGCGAGCACGTCGGCTGGCTCAGCGCCGCGGCGGCCGTCGCGGTCATCGCCGCCACCGCGGTCGGCCGCAACGCCCGCGTCGACCCGCGCCCCGTCCCGAGCGGCAGGCCCGGACCCGGCGGCCGGCCCGGACCCGGCCGCGGACCCGGCCTCCGGCCGGGCGGCGCGAACCGGTGAAGGGACCCGCCACGGGGTCGTGATGGGACCCGCCACCGGGCGCTGACCCGGTGCGGTACGGGCCGCGGCCCGCGTGCTGCGGCGGCGGGGGCGGTTAGGGTGCTCACATGGCTGATCGCAAGGAGATCGTGCAGGTCGCAGGGCGGCAGGTGCCGGTCAGCAACCCGGACAAGGTCTTCTTCCCGCAGGCCGGGCACACCAAGCTGGACCTGATCCGGTACTACCTGGCGGTTTCCGGCGGGGCGCTGCGCGGGGTGGCCGGGCGGCCGATGGTGCTCAAGCGGTTCGTGCACGGCGCGGACGGGGAGGCGTTCTTCCAGAAGCGGGCGCCGGCCTCGCGGCCGGACTGGATTGACACCGTGACGCTGAGCTTCCCGTCCGGGCGCACCGCCGAGGAGGTGGTGGTCACCGACGAGGCCCAGCTGGCCTGGGTGCTCAACCTCGGCTGCATCGACCTCAACCCGCACCCGGTGCGGGCCGCCGACCTCGATCACCCCGACGAGCTGCGGGTCGATCTCGACCCGGTGCCGGGCGTGGAGTGGGCGCAGATCGTCCGGGTGGCGCTGGTCGCGCGGGAGGTGCTGACCGGCTACGGGCTGGCCGGCTGGCCGAAGACCTCCGGGTCGCGGGGCATCCACGTGTACTGCCGGATCGAGCCGAGGTGGACGTTCGCGCAGGTCCGCCGGGCCGCGGTGGCGCTGGCCCGGGAGATAGAGCGGCGGGCCCCGGCCGATGCGACCTCGCGCTGGTGGAAGGAAGAACGGCACGGCGTCTTCGTCGACTACAACCAGAACGCCAAGGACCGGACCGTGGCCTCGGCCTACTCGGTGCGGCCGGTCGCCGACGCGCGGGTGTCGGCCCCGCTGGCCTGGGACGAGGTGCCCGGGTGCCGGCCGGAGGAGTTCACGCTCGCGACCATGCCCGCCCGGTTCGCCGCGATCGGCGACCCGTGGGCCGAGATGGACCGCTCCGCCGGGTCGCTGGAGCCGCTGCTGGAGCTGGCCGCCCGGGACGAGGCGGCCGGGCTGCCGGACGCGCCCTGGCCGCCGCATTTCGGCAAGCAGCCGGGCGAGGAGCGCCGGGTGCAGCCGTCGAAGCGGCGTCCCGAACCAGCCGCAGAAGGCGCGGGAGGCGCGGGAGGCGCGGACGCGGCCGGAAGCGAGGACACGACCGGCCGGGCCAGCGGGCGGCGGCGCAGCACGATGCCGCTGATCGAGGTGACCAGGGCGGCCAGCAAGGACGAGGCGATGGCCGGGCTGGAGCGGTGGAAGCAGCGCCACCCGGACGCCTGGGCCCGGCTGGACCCGGCCGACGTGCTGGTCGACGCGATGCGCGGCCGGTACTCGACCTGGACCAGGATCCGGCTGAACCTGCGCAATATCCCGGCCGGCCAGCGCCCGCCGCAGGAGGCGCTGGAGGCCGACTACGACCCGTGGGCCGGCCATCCGGCCGGCCGGCGGCCCCCGGCGCCAGTCCGCGCGGCCGCGGGCCGCGATAAACCCCCGGCCCGCCCTGCGCGGCCGCGCGAACGAGCACGGGCTGCCGCGCCCAGCTGCGCCGCGGCCTACTCCCCCGCGGCCTGCTCCCCCGCGGCCTGCTCCCCCGCGACCTGCGGCATGACCTCGCCGGCCAGCAGCTCCAGGTGGCCGAGGTCGTGCAGGTCGAGCACCTGCAGGTAGGCGGTGGCCGCGCCGGCCCGGGCGAACTGGCCGAGCTTGTCGGTGACCTCGGCGGGCGAGCCGGCCAGGCCCTCGGTGCGCAGCTCGCCGGCTGTCTTGCCGGTCGCGGCGGCCCGGCGGTCCAGTTCCGCGGGGCTGGTCGCGCAGCACACGGTCTGGGCCGCGGAGTAGGTCATGGACTCCGCAGCCCGGCCGGCGGCCGCGCACGCCTCGCGGACCCGGCCGAAGGCGGCGCCGGTGTCGGCCACGCCGAGGAACGGGACGTTGTACTCGTCGGCGAACTGCGCGGCCAGCCACGGGGTGCGGCGCGGCCCGGACCCACCGATCAGCACCGGCGGGCGTGGCCGCTGGGCCGGCTTGGGCAGGGCGGGCGAGCCGGTCAGCGTGTAGTAGGTGCCGGAGTAGCTGAACGGCTGCCCGGCCGGGGCCTGCCACAAGCCGGTGATGACGGCAAGCTGCTCGGCGTAGCGGTCGAACCGCTCGGCCAGGCCGGGGAACGGGATCCCGTACGCGGCGTGCTCCTGCTCGTACCAGCCGGCGCCGAGGCCGAACTCCACCCGGCCGCCGCTCATCTGGTCGACCTGCGCCACCGAGATGGCCAGCGGCCCCGGGTGGCGGAAGGTGGCTGCGGTCATCAGCGTGCCGAGCCGGATCCGGCTGGTCTGCACGGCCAGCCCGGCCAGCGTGATCCAGGCGTCGGTCGGGCCGGGCTCGCCGCTGACCGGCCCCATCTTCAGGTAGTGGTCGGAGCGGAAGAACGCGTCGAAGCCGAGGTCCTCGGCGGCCCGGGCGACGCGCACCAAGGTGGCGTAATCGGCGCCCTGCTGCGGCTCGGTGAAGATGCGCAGTTTCATGGGCCCATCCTGGCCGGCCCGCCCGGTCAGCCGGGCGGCGGTGCCGGGTCCCGTTCCAGCGTGGCCAGGCATTCCACGTGATGGGTCATCGGGAACGCGTCGAAGGCGCGCAGCCCGGCCAGCCGCCAGCCAGCCGCGCAGAGGATCTTCAGGTCGCGGGCCAGCGTGGCCGGATCGCAGGAGACGTAGCCGATCCGGGCCAGCGGGCCCGGCGCGCACAGCTGGCGGGTCACCGGCGCGGCGGCGCCGGCCCGCGGCGGGTCGAGCACGGCCAGTGAGGCCCCGGCGAGGCCGTCGCGGGCCAGCACGGCGGCCACGTCGCCGCGGCGGACGGACGCCCACGGCATGTCCCGCAGGTTGAACCGGGCGTCGGCCACTGCGCCGGGATGCTCCTCGACGCCGGTCACCCGGCCGGCCGGGCCGACCGCCGCGGCCAGCAGGCCGGCGAACAGCCCGGCTCCGCAGTACAGGTCCAGCGCGCGGTCGCCCGGCGCGGGCCGCAGCGCCGCCAGCACGGCCGCGCTGAGCACGTCGGCGGCGGCCGGGTGCACCTGCCAGAAGGTGGCGGGCCCGACCCGCCAGGACCGCCCGGCGGCCTGCTCGGTCAGGTAGCGGTCGCCGAGCCGCATCGGGGCCCGGCGCCGGTCCCGCGGGACCCGGGTGAGCGTCCGCTGCCCGGTGGCGGCGGCCGCGGCCACCGCCACCGCCTGCAGGCCCGGCCACGGCCGCCGGGTCACCCCGGCCTCGTTGACCAGCGGGTGGGCGATCGGGCAGTCGCCGATCTCGGCGATCTCGTGTGACCGGTGCCGGCGCAGCCCGGCCTGGCCGCCGGGGCCGACCGCGTACCGGACCCGGGTCCGCCAGCCCAGGCCGGCCGGGTCACCGGGCAGCGGCTCGACGGTGACGGCACGGTCGATCCCGGCGATGCGGCGCAACTGCTGGCCCACGACGGCCGCCTTCAGCTCCCGCTGGACGGCCGGGCTGGCGTGCTGCCAGTCGCAGCCGCCGCAGCCGCCGGGCCGGGCGTGCGGGCACGGCGGCGTGACCCGCCCCGGGGCCGGCCCGGCGACCTGCACCGCGTCAGCCCGGGCCAGCCGCGAGGTGACCTGGGTGATCACCGCGGTGACCTGCTCGCCGGGCAGCGCGTGCCGGACGAAGACCACCGGTCCGCCGGCTGCGGCCCTGGCCACGCACCAGCCGCCGTGCACCGCCTCGCCGACGGCGAGACTCACCTCGTCACCTGCCTTGGGCAGCGCTGAGCCGGGCATACTCACAGCGACCATGCTGCCCTGCTCGCGGGCCGGGGCGGGAGCCCGGGTATCCGGTGGCTGGGCCAGTGGCTAGAAAGGCCCCAATGAGGGCATACCGTGGGTCGGGCACAGTTATCGCGGGAGGGATACCCGGTGCACATCGTGATCATGGGCTGCGGGCGGGTCGGCTCGCTGATTGCCCACATCCTGGAAGACCAGGGGCATTCGGTGGCGATCATCGACCAGGATCCCGAGTCCTTCCGCAAGCTGCATCCCGGCTTCAAGGGCAGCAAGATCACCGGGATCGGGTTCGACCGCACCGTGCTGACCGAGGCGGAGATCGAGCGGGCCGACGCCTTCGCGGCCGTCAGCAGCGGGGATAACTCGAACGTGATCGCGGCCCGGGTCGTGCGCGAGTCGTTCGGGGTGGAGCGGGTGGTGGCCCGGATCTACGACCCGCGGCGGGCCGAGGTCTACCAGCGGCTCGGCATCCCCACCGTGGCCACGGTCCGGTGGACCGCCGACCAGATGCTGCGCCGGCTGCTGCCCGAGGGCGCCGAGCCGCTGTGGCGCGACCCGTCCGGCAAGATCGTGCTGGCCGAGGTGGCGGCGGCCGGCGACTGGTTCGGCGAGAAGGTGTCGACGCTGGAGGAGAAGGCGAACGCCCGGATCGGGTTCATCACCCGGCTGGGCGAATCGATGCTGGCCGGCCCGAACACCGTGCTGCAGGAAGGCGACGTGCTGCACGTGCTGGCCGAGGAAGCCGACCTGGCCCGGATCGCGGGCGTGTGCTCCCGGCCGCGGGGGGAGCGGTAATGCGGATCGCGATCGCCGGGGCCGGCGCGGTGGGCCGCTCCATCGCCAAGGAGCTGATCGAAGCCGGCCACGAGGTGCTGCTGATCGACAAGAACCCGCGCTCGATCAAGGTGCACAGCGTGCCGCGGGCCGAGTGGCTGCTCGCCGACGCCTGCGAGATCAGCGCGCTGGACGATGCGGCGCTTGAGCGCTGCAACGCGGTGATCGCCGCCACCGGCGACGACAAGGTCAACCTGGTCATGTCGCTGCTGGCCAAGACCGAGTACGGGGTGCCGCGGGTAGTAGCCAGGATCAACCACCCGAACAACGAGTGGCTGTTCAACGAGTCGTGGGGCGTGGACGTGGCGGTCTCCACCCCGCGGCTGCTGTCCGCGCTGGTGGAGGAGGCGGTCAGCGTCGGTGACCTGGTCCGGCTGATGACCTTCCGGCAGAGCCAGGCCAGCCTGGTCGAGATGACCATGCCGGCCGACGCGCCGCTGGCCGGGCAGCGGCTCGGCGGGATCGAGTGGCCGGCCGACACCGCACTGGTCGCGATCTTGCGCGACGGCCGGGTGATCGTGCCGAGCAGCGACGACCCGCTGGAAGCCGGTGACGAGCTGCTGTTCGTGACCAGCGAGGACGTCGAAGAAGAACTCGGCCGGCTGTTGAGCAGTGTTGCCCCGGGGGATGACAGGGTTGCCACGGGGGGATGACCCCCCGGGGATCCCCCCGCCAGCCGGCGGCTGCGGGCCAGATGGCCCTTGCCGCCGGCTTTCTTGTGCGCCGGAGCAGCCGGCGGCTGCGGGCCCCGGCGGGCCCTGGCCGTCGGCTAGCGGGTCTCGGTTGTTTCCGGGCCGCGCTCGAACGGGCTCGGTAGCTGCTGGAACGGGTGGGGGCCGCCGGCCGCGCCGGCGGCCTCGGCATCGGCGGCCATCTGCGCCTCCAGGGCCTCCCGGGCCTGGGCGGGCAGCTGGATCTCCAGCAGGTCGCGCGGCGGCGCGGGGTGGTCGCCGCGCACCACCACCACGTCGGCGAAGACTTCCTCGAACGGCGCGGCCTGCTCGGGCTGGCGGGCCGCCGGGCCGCTGATGACCCCGCGCAGGAACCAGCGCGGCCCGTCGACGCCGAGGAAGCGCACCGGCTGAGCCGGCGGCCGCTGCCGGGCTGGCCCTTCGGCCTCGGGGACCAGCATGGCGTGCAGCTCGGTGCCGAACGGCCCGTCCGCCTCCGTGGCGTTACCGCCCGCCTTGCTGATCTCCTCGGCGATCTCCTGCCGGTCCTCGTCCCACAGCCCGCTGGTCTTCGGCGCGGCAAAGGCCTGCAGCTGCAGGCCGCTGTCACCGCGCACGATCGCGATCCAGATGCCTTGCTCCTCGGCCATGTTGATCTGGATGTCGAAACCCTCGACGGCCGGGACCAGCAAGCTGCCGAAGTCGACCCGCTCGGTCTCCGGGTAATCGCCCGCGCCGTCCCACGGCCCGCGCTCGCGGCCCGCCGGGCGGGGCCGGGCCTGCGGCTCGCGCTGCATCCGCGACCAGGTCTCCGGGTCGCCGAGGTCGACGGGGCCGTGGTCGGTAGCCGGAAGGCCGGCCGTCAGGTCCGGGTTGTCCTCGTCGAACTCCAGCTCCTCGTCGTAGCCCAGGTCGCTGAGCACGCCCATCTTCTCCTCGATGGGCCGCTCGTCCGGGGCGCCGGCGTCCGCCGCGTCCTCAGCGGCTCCGGCGGATCCGGCGCCTTCCGCGGCCTGCATGGCCTCGTCCTCGTCCTCGTCCCCGGCCAGGCGGTGCGCCGGCCCGCGGGCCCGCGGCCGCCTCGGCGGCAGCGGCCGTCTCGTCATCGCGCTTGCGGCGCCGTCGGAACACCCCGCACGCTCCTCACTTACTGCTCTGCTGGCTTGCCGGTGTGCCTGCGACCAGGGCCGGGCCCGGCGCGGTCACGGCGCGGCGGCGCCCGCTCCCGGCGCGGGCGCGGTCAAGCCGCCGGTCGACCCGAATCCGCCCTCGCCCCTGGCCGAGCCCGGCAGCGCCGTGACCTCGCAGAACACCGGGTATTCCACCCGCTGCACCACGAGCTGGGCAATCCGGTCGCCGCGGCGCAGCCGCACCGGCTCGCGGAGATCGGTATTAATCAACGTAACCCTGATCTCGCCACGGTACCCGGCGTCGACGGTGCCCGGCGCATTCACCATCGCAACCCCGTGCCGGGCGGCCAGGCCCGACCGGGGGTGCACGAAGGCGGCGTACCCGTCCGGCAGGGCGATCGCGATCCCGGTGGGGACCACCATCCGCTCGCCGGGGGCCAGTTCCACGTCGCACGCCGCGTGCAGGTCGGCGCCCGCGTCGCCGGGGTGCGCCCGGGCGGGCAGCGGCAGGCCGGGGTCGAGCCGCCTGATCAGCACCTCGACGCGGTCCGCGTGGCCGTTTGCCCCGGGCATCCGCCACCCCCCTGCTTACTGCCGCCGGCCGTCCGAAACGTGACCCTACCGTGACGCCGGCGATCACGCGCCCGGCACGCCTGCCGGGCCCTCCCGCGCGCCCGGCCCCGGGCCCGGCTCGACGGCCGGCGGGCCGCCCGCCCGACCGCCAGCGCCGCCGCGCAGGTGCGGCCAGGCGTAGTAGATCACCGCGGTGGCCGGGACCGCCACGATCGCGCCCGGGATCCCGGCGATGATGCCACCGGCGGCCAGCACCAGGATCACCCCGAGCGGATGCAGCCGGACCAGCCGGCCGACGACCAGCGGCTGCAGCAGGTGGCTCTCGATCTGGTTCTCGACCAGGAACACCGCCAGCAAGATGACCGCGGCCAGCCAGCCGCGGGTGGCCAGGGTGACCAGGATGGCCACCGCCCCGACCAGCAAGATGCCGATCAGCGGCACGAAGGCGGCCAGGAACACGCCGATGATCAGCGGGATCAGCAGCGGCACCCCGAGCAGCCACAGCGCCAGGCCGATGAACACCGCGTGGATGACGGCCACCGCGGTGGTGCCCCGGACGTAGCTGACCAGCGCCAGCCAGGCCGCGTCGCCGGCCCCGGCGGCCCGGGCCCTGGCGTCGGCGGGCATGCCGCTGATCAGCCAGCGCCAGATCCGGTCACCGTCCTTGAGCAGGAAGAACGTGATGAACAGGGTCAGGATCAGCCCGGTGCCGACCTCCAGGAAGATCTTGCCGCCGGTGAGCACGGTGCCCGCCACCACCGACTTGTGCGCCGCGAGATAGCTGCCGACGTGGCTGAGCAGCTTCTGCAGCTGGGCGCTGCTGACGTGAAACGGCGGCCCGGCCAGGTAGCGCTGCACGTCCGTGGTGGTGTGCTTCAGCTCGCGGACCAGGGTCGGGTAGTCGGCGCTGACCCGGTTGGCGGCCAGGATGCCCAGCGCGGCCACGAACACGGCGGCGGCCAGCACCGTGCACCAGGTAGCGGCCAGCGGGTGCAGGCCGGCCCGGCGCAGCCGCGCGGTGAGCGGCTGCAGCAGCGCGGTGATCAGCAACGCCGCGATCAGCGGCAGCGTGACCAGCCGGAGCTGGCCCGCGACCCGGAACGCCAGGTAAACCAGCAGCCCGGTCAGCAGGATCCGCCACGACCAGGCCGCGGTCTGGCGCAGCAGCCGCGGCACCTGGGCGTCCGGCGGCACCGGCACGCGGCCGGCCCGGCCCGGCGGGGCCGGCGGCTGCGGTGGCTCCGGCGGCGGCCGCTCCGGCAGATCCGCTGGCATCTTCACTCCCGCACGTCAAATGAGCGCCGGCGCACGGCCGGCCGCGGCCCGGCATGCCGGGCCGGTCACGCTGCGCCGTCACATCGGGCACTGGCGGCTACCTTATGCCGGGCCGCGCCGCCGGCCCGGGCGCAGCGCCGCAGCCGCGGCGGTTCGGGACCAGCGGGGCTGATCCGCTGCCGGGCCGACCCGTTACCGTGGAGCGCATGCGCACCTATCACGAGCGGCTGCGCCTGCCGGCCAGCTGGTGGGCGCTGGGGATGACCACCGCGGTCATCTTCGCCTCGTTCGTGTGGGCCGGCTTCGGCCCGATCGTGATCGTCGCGAGCTACCTGGTCATCGCGGGCGGGCCGGCCGTCCTGCTGCTCGCGGCGGGCGCGACGGCGATCGAGGTGGCGGGCGGCGAGCTGCGGGTGGGCCGCAGGCGGCTGCCGCTGAGCGAGGCCGCCGAGGTCACCGTCGTGGATGCTGACCAGTCCCGGGCGCTGCGCGGCCCGCGGGGCGATCCGGACGCGGTGCTGCTGTTCCGGCCCTACCTGCACGCCGGGGTGTTCATCCGGCTGGCCGGGGCGCCGGGCAGCCCGCCGTACTGGCTGGTGGGCAGCCGCCAGCCGGCCGCGCTGGCCGCGGCGATCGAGGCCGCCCGGCCGCGCACCGGGGACACCGCGCGGCCCGGCGACACGGCCGTGGGATGATGCCGCACGGACGCGGCCGGCTAGTCACTTAAGGATCGAGAGGACATGCCGATGGCAGACAACAAGGACCTGGTCGCCAAGGCGACGTCCGGGCTGGCCGCCGCGGGCGCGGCCTTCGGCGCCCGGAAGGCGGCGTCGCTGGCCTGGAAGAAGATCCGCGGCACCGAGCCGCCGGAGGGCCCCGAGGACCAGTCCGTGTCGCTGGCCGAGGCGCTCGTCTGGGCGATGCTGGTCGGGGCGATCGTGAACACGGCCAGGATGCTGGCCGCGCGGGCCATGAACCGCGGCCAGTCCGAGCCGGCCGCCGCCGGGGAGTAGCCCGGGGGTCACCGGGCTCTGCCAGCTCAGGCCCGTCTGCGCCCGGGCCGGCCGCTGGCTCCGCCCGGCTCCGCGCGGTGTTCAGCCGCTGTACGCAGCAGCGTCCTGTATTTCGGTACGAACCGGGACGACACTGGTTGGTGCGGGCAGCGGAGGGCAGGATGGTGCCCGGGAGGTGGCGATGAGCGAACCGCGGGTCCTCGGCATCGTGCTGGCCGGAGGGGCGGGCAAGCGGCTGGCCCCCCTCACGGCGGACCGCGCCAAACCGGCGGTGCCGTTCGGCGGCCTGTACCGGCTGGTCGATTTCGCGCTGTCGAACCTGGTCAACGCCGGATGCCGGCGGATCTGCGTGCTGACCCAGTACAAGAGCCACAGCCTGGACCGGCACGTCACCACCACCTGGCGGCTGAGCAGCCTGCTCGGCAACTACGTCACCCCGGTCCCGGCCCAGCAGCGGCTGGGCCCGCACTGGTACACCGGCTCGGCGGACGCGATCTACCAGTCGCTGAACCTGATCTACGACGACGAGCCCGACATCGTGATCGTGGTGGGCGCCGACCACGTGTACCGGATGGACCCGATGCAGATCATCGACCAGCATCAGGCCTGGGGCGCGGGCGCGACCGTGGCCGCCATCCGGGTGCCGCGGATGGACGCGACCGCGTTCGGCGTCGTGCAGACCGGCGCCGACGGGCACAGCGTCGAGGCGTTCCTGGAGAAGCCCGCCGACCCGCCCGGGGTGCCCGGCTCGCCGGACGAGGCGTTCGCCTCCATGGGCAACTACGTGTTCGACACCGATGTGCTGGTCGACGCGCTGAAGAAGGACGCGGCCGACGACGACAGCCGGCACGACATGGGCGGCGACATCATCCCGATGCTGGTGCGCGATCGGGCCGCGCACGTGTACGACTTCATGCAGAACCGGGTGCCGGGCGCCGAGCCGCGCGACACCGGCTACTGGCGGGACGTCGGGACGCTGGACTCCTACTTCGACGCGCACATGGACCTGTGCGCGGTGCACCCCGTGTTCAACCTCTACAACGACAAGTGGCCGATCCTGACCCACGTGCCCTCGCAGCCGCCGGCCAAGTTCGTGCACGACGCCGGCGACCGGGTCGGCCGGGCCATCAACAGCGTGGTCAGCAACGGGGTGATCGTCTCCGGCAGCCTGGTCCGCGACTCGGTGCTGTCCCCCGGCGTGCGGGTGGACAGCTGGGCCCGGGTGGACCGGGCCGTGCTGCTGCACAACACCCGGGTGGCCCGGCACGCGGTGGTGCAGAACGCGATCCTGGACAAGAACGTCGTGGTGCCCGAGGGCGTCAGCGTGGGGGTGGACAAGGAGCACGACCGGGCCCGCGGCTTCGTGGTCTCCGACGGCGGCATCACCGTGGTCGGCAAGGGCCAGGTGGTGCCGGCGTGACCGGTCCGGCTCCGGCCTCCGGCGGTGCTGGCCTGGCCGCCTCCGGCGGTGCTGGCCTGGCCGCCTCCGGCGGGGCGCCTGGCCGGCTCAGGGTCGCCCTGCTGACCCGCGAGTACCCGCCGGAGATCTACGGCGGGGCCGGCGTGCACGTGGAGTACCTGGCCCGCGAGCTGGCCGGGCTGGTCGACCTGACCGTGCACTGCCAGGGCGCCGACCGCCCGGAGGCGGTGGCGCACCGGCCGTGGCCGCTGCTGGCGGGCGCGAACCCCGCGCTGCAGACGATCTCCACCGACCTGTCGATGACGGCCGGGGCCGCCGGGGCCCAGCTGGTGCACTCGCACACCTGGTACGCCGGCCTGGCCGGCCACCTGGCCGGGATGCTGTACGGGATCCCGCACGTGATGACCGCGCACTCGCTGGAGCCGCTGCGGCCGTGGAAGGCCGAGCAGCTCGGCGGCGGGTACGCGCTGTCGTCGTGGTGCGAGCGGGTGGCGATGGAGTCGGCCACCGCGGTGGTGGCGGTGTCGGACGGCATGCGGGCCGACATCCTGGCCGCCTACCCGGCGGTCGCGCCGGAGCGGGTGCATGTGATCCGCAACGGCATCGACACCCGCGAGTACCAGCCCGATTCCCGCACCGATGTGCTGGCGCGCTACGGCATCGACCCGGCCCGCCCGTCCGCGGTGTTCGTCGGCCGGGTCACCCGGCAGAAGGGCCTGCCGGTGCTGCTGCGGGCCGCCCAGCAGCTCGACCCGGCCGCGCAGCTGGTGCTGTGCGCCGGCCAGGCCGACACCGCCGAGCTGGCCGCCGAGGTGGCCGGGCTGGTCGCGCAGCTGCGCGACACCAGGTCCGGGGTGCTGTGGATCGAGAAGATGCTGGACAAGGACGAGGTGATCCAGATCCTCAGCCACGCGACCGCGTTCGTCTGCCCGTCCACCTACGAGCCGCTCGGGATCGTCAACCTGGAGGCGATGGCCTGCGGCACGGCGGTGGTGGCCTCCCGGGTGGGCGGGATCCCCGAGGTGGTGGAGGACGGCGAGACCGGCCTGCTGGTCCCGGCCAGCGACCCGCCGGCGCTGGCCCGGGCGCTGAACGCGCTGATCAGCGACCCGGTGCGGGCGAAGGCCATGGGCGAACGCGGCCGCCACCGGGCCGCCGCCGAGTTCAGCTGGGGCGCGATCGCCGCCCAGACCGCCCAGCTGTATGCGGAGCTGGCCAGCCCGCACGCGGCGTGACAGCCGTCTCCGGCGAAGTTAAGATACATCTCGTTTAGTTTGTTGCCGACAATCGTGCTCTGGCTGTTGGCCGGGCTCAGCACACCGAGATTGATCCGCCACGAGGAGGCCGCCATGGAACCCGCCCGCCCGCAGGCGCCCGGACCGGCCCCGGGCCAGCCGGTGCCGCTGCGCACGTCGGATGCCGACCGGGACGCCGTGGCGCGCCGGCTGCAGGACGCGTTCGCCGAGGGCCGGCTGGACGACGCCGAGTTCGACGACCGGATGCGGGCCGCGCTGACCGCGCGGACTTCCGCCGACCTGGATGTCGTCACCGCCGACCTGCCGGCGGCCGGTCCCGGGCCGGCCCGGCCGCCGCCGGCCCGCCGCCCGGCCGGTTCGCGGTCGCGCTGAAGGGCCCGGTGCGGCGGGCCGGCCGGTGGCGGGTGCCGGCGCGGTTCACTCCGGTGGTCTACAAGGGCAGCGGCTGGCTGGACCTGCGCGCGGCCGAGCTGACCGCGCCGGTGACCACGATAGTCGCGGTGGCCTACAAGTCGCGGATCGACGTGCTGGTGCCGCCCGGCGTGCGGGTCGAGATGGACGGGTTCGGGGTGTCGAAGGCCTGGTCGCAGCGCGAGGAGCTGGAGGCGCCGGTGCCGCCCGGCGCGCCGGTGGTGCGGATCCGCGGCGTCGCCTACAAAGCCGCGATCGAGGTCGCCACCCGGCCGCATCCGGCCGGGGCGGGGCAGCTCACCCGGTAGCGGTCAGGTGACCGAGCCGGCCGCGGCACCGGTCACCCGGTCCTCGCCCCAGCGGGCCAGCTCGGCCTCCAGGTCCAGCGGCTGGATCATGTCGCCGCCGACCAGCTCGGATTCCCAGTCTTCCGCGGGCACCCGCCACATGACCTCGAACTCGATGCCGCTCGGGTCCTTGGCGTACAGCGACTTGGACACCCGGTGGTCGCTGGCCCCGACCAGCGCGCCGAGCCTGGCCAGCCGGGCCCGGACGTCGGCCAGCTCGGCCAGCGTGCCGACCTCCCAGGCCAGGTGGTACAGCCCGAGGTAGGGGCCCTGCGGCGGGGCCGCCTGCGGCACCGCGAACAGGCCGAGGTCATGGTCGTTGTCGGAGCCGGGCGCGCGCAGGAAGGCCGCCCGGCCCGGTATCTGCATCCGGACCTCCATGCCGAGCGCCTCGGTGTAAAAGGCCACCGCGGCGGCCAGGTCCTTCTCGTAGAGCACGGCGTGGTTCAGCCGGCGTACGGGCATCTCGCTCTCCCCGGGTAGTGGTCCTGCGGCACAGCTGTAGGGGAAAGGCGCGCGCCGGGCGGCTGATTCCCGCGGCCGGCCTCAGCTGGCGCCGGGCCGCGCCCCGGCGCCCTCAGCCGGCGGCCGTCACCGGCAGGCCGGCCGCCGCGGCGCGGCCGAACTCGTCGTTGACCTGGGTCACCTCCCGGCCCGCCGCGGCCAGCAGCGACGACGCCGTGGACGAGCGGTAGCCGGACTGGCAGTGCACCCACACCGGCCCGGCCGGCAGCTCGGCCATCCGGCCGGGCAGCTCGGGCAGCGGGATGTGCACGGCGCCGTCGATGTGGCCGGCCGCCCACTCGCCGCGCTGGCGCACGTCCAGCACGACCAGCGGGCCGCCCTGCCTGGCCCGGGCCAGCGCCGCGAAGTCGGCGACCGGGTACGACTCGAGCGGCTCGGACCCGGCCCAGTCGGCGGCCGGGCCTGCGGCCGCGGCGGCCAGCTGGTCGATCCCGATGCGCGCCAGCTCCCGCTGGGCCTGCGCCACGTCCCGCGGCGTGTCGCCGATTAGCGTGAGCGGCGCCTGCCACGGGACCAGCCAGCCGACGTAGGTGGCGAAGCTGTCGCCGAGCTCGAAGTGCCGGGCGCCGCGCAGGTGCCCGGCAGCGAACGCGATCCGGGTGCGCAGGTCGACCACCCACTCCCCGGCGTTGATCCGGCGGCGCAGCTCGGCGGCGCTGGCCTGCCGCGGCGGGGACAGGTCAGCGGCGCCGGGCCCGGCCGCGTTGAGGGGCCCCATGTGCGCGTAGTAGGCCGGGTAGGCGTCCAGGCTGGCCAGCAGGTCGCGCACGTAACCGGCCTCGTCGCTGGTCAGCACCGGATTGGCCTGGCGCTGCGCGCCGATCGTGGTGTCGCCGCCGCCCGGCGGCCCGGCCGCGCAGAAGCTGCCGAAGCCGTGGGTGGGGCACAGCTTCGCGGCGGCGGGCAGCTCGCCGGCCAGCCGCCGGGCCGAGGCGTACTGGGCGTGCGCGAGCTTTTCCGCGTGCGCGGCGCCGAGCAGGTCGGTGCGGCCGGTCGAGCCGCTCAGCAGGCAGCCGCCGGTGAACGCGGCAATCACCTGGCCGCCGTCGGACAGGGCGTAGGACAGGTGCGTGAACGTGTGGCCGGGCGTCGCCAGCGCCCGGACCGTCATCGTGCCCGCCTTGACCTCGTCCCCGTCGGCCACCGGGACCCGGTCGAAGGAGACCTGGTCGGCCGCGCCGACGTAGTAGTCCGCGCCGGCGCTGCGCGCCAGGGCCAGCCCGCCGGTCACGTAGTCGTTGTGGATGTGGGTCTCGAACACGTGGGTGATCGGCACGCCCCGGTCTTGCGCCGCGGTCAGCACCCGGTCGTAGTCACGCTGCGCGTCGATCACCACGGCGGCGCTGCCGTCGGTGGCCAGGTACCCCCGGTCCCCGAGCGACGGGGTATCGATGGTCACAATCTCGATCATTGCGCCCGTTCCTCCCGTTCCTCCCGTTCGTGAGGATGGCTGGACCCTAACACCGGCGGCCTGGGCTCAGGCCTGCGGCGGCGGGCCGGTGTAGATGCCGCGCGGCCGGATCGGGGTGTCCCTGGCGTACTCCTCTATCGCGTGCGCCAGCCAGCCTGCGGTCCTGGCCACCGCGAACACGGCTTCGGACGCGCCGGGGATCATCCCGGCCACGCCGGCCAGCACGGCCAGCGCGAAGTCGATGTTCGGCTCGGGCAGCGCCCGCCGCCGGGCCTCGGCCGCCACCGCCTGGGCCACCGCCAGCCGCGGCGACTGCGGCGCCGCACGCTCGACGAGCCGCAGCAGCAGCATCGCGCGCGGGTCGCCAGACCGGTACACGAAGTGCCCGAAGCCGGGGATCCGCTCGCCGCGGCGCAGCAGGTCCCCGACGACCTGCTGGGCGTCTTGCGGGCCGGCCGCCGAGGCCAGCATGACCTCGGCGCCGAGCGAGGCGCCGCCGTGCAGCGCGCCGCCTACCGCGCCGAGGCCGGTGCCGACGACCGCGTACGGGTCGGCCCGCATCGACGCGGCCACCCGCGCGGCCAGCGTGGAGGCGGCCAGCTCGTGGTCGGCCAGCAGCACCAGCGCGGCGCGCAGTGCCCCGGTCAGCCCGGCGCCGAGCGGCCGCGGACTCAGCCGGGCCGCCAGCCGCCCGGCGATTGCCGCGCTGTCGCCGCAGGCCCCGCCGCCCGCGCCGCTGCCGCCGGTCGCGCCGCTCATGCTGCCGTCGCCGGATGCGCTGTCATTGCCGGATGCGCTGTCATTGCCGGATGCGCTGTCATTGCCGGATGCGCTGCCGTGGCCGGGCGCGCTGCCGGTGCCGGGGGCGGCAGGCGGCAGGCTGTCCGTCATGCCGGCGATCATGCCCCGGGCGGCGGCGATGACCGCCGGCTGGTCCAGGTGCAGCCGCAGCCGGTCGGTGGCGGCCATCGCGGGCACGATGACCTGCAGCCGCTCCAGCGGCAGCGTGTCAGCCGGCAGCGCGGCCTGGGCCGCCCGGGCCGCCGCCACCGCCTCGGCCGTGGCTTGCCAGGCCGGTGCCGGCCAGGCCGGCGGCTGACTGGCCGCCTCCTGCCAGCCGGGCGCCGCTCCCCCGCCGCCGGCCGGCCGCCGCCCGTCAGGCGCGCAGGTGCCGCCGAGCGTGCCGGTCCACAGCAGCATGGCCACGTCCTCGAACGGGCGGCCGACGGCCAGCTCCAGCGCGTCCAGCCCCCGGTAGCACAGCCGGTCGTCGGTGATCTCGGTCAGCGCCGACTCGATGACCAGCTCGGCGCTGGCCGCCGCTCGCCGGGGCCGGCCGCGGCGGGCCAGCCTCTCCACCTCGCGGGCGTCGAACAGGCTGCCCCGGCCGTCCTGGCCGCGGCGCCGGGTGAGCACGCCCCGGCTGACGTAGGAGTACAGGCTGGCCTGCTTGATGCCGAGGCGCTCGGCCGCCTCCGCCGCCCCGATCCAGGTCGCCATGCGCCTCCTCGCCCGGTGCGAGCCAGCGGTCTCGCCTCCTGCAGGTCAGGAGCAGGCCCGGGAGCCTGAATATTGATCTTAATCAACATTGACGATTGTGCACCCGGTCGCTTGATAATGGAAGCAGGCCGGCCGGATCCCGGCCCGCGCGACGAGGAGGCCCGACATGACCGACCACGCTTTTGAGGGTGCTGCCGAGCTGCGTACCGCAGCCGGGACAGCATTCTCGCTCCCGCTGGTAGCCGCGACGGCGGGAGCCAGCGGGGCGGACATCAGCAAGCTGCTGTCCTCGGCGCAGATGGTCACTTACGACCCGGGATTCCGCAACACCGGGGCGTGCAAGTCACAGATCACCTACATCGACGGCGACGCCGGGATCCTGCGCTACCGCGGCTACCCGATCGAGCAGCTCGCGGAGGACTCGAACTTCGCCGAGGTCAGCTACCTGCTCATCCACGGAGAACTGCCGGCCGCGGCCGAGCTGGCCCGGTTCGATGAGCAGTTGCGCCGCCATGCGGCGCTGCCGCCGGGCTTCGTGCGGCTGCTGGACGGCATCCGGGCCGGCGCGCACCCGATGACGATGCTGTCCGCGGCGGTCACCGCGCTGTCGGCGCACTACCAGGATTCGCTCGACCCGCTCGACCCCGGCCAGGCCGGGGTGGTCACGATCGGGCTGCTGGCGCAGCTGCCGGTCATCGCCGCGCAGTGCTACCGCCGGTCGGCGGGGCTGCCCTACACCGAGCCTGACCCGTCGGCCGGCCCGGTGCCGGGCCTCCTGGCCATGATGTTCAGCCAGCCCGGCCAGTCCTACCAGCCCGATCCGGCGCTCGCGCGGGCCCTGGACATGCTGTTCGTGCTGCACGGCGACCACGAGCAGAACTGCTCGGCGTCGACCGTGCGGCTGGTCGGCTCGGCCCGCGCCGACTTGTTCGTCTCGGTGGCCGCGGGCATCAACGCGCTGATCGGCCCGCTGCACGGCGGAGCGAACGCCGCGGTCATGCGGATGCTCGAGGGGATCAGGGCCGACGGCGGCGACGTGCACCGGTTCGTCGAGCGGGTCAAGGCCAAGGAGGCCGGCGCCAGGCTGATGGGCTTCGGGCATGCGGTGTACCACCACTACGACCCGCGGGCGACCATCATCAAGAAGACCGCCGACGAGGTCATCTCGGCGACCAGCGGGCACGACGACCTGCTGGACATCGCCATGGAGCTGGAGTCCTGCGCGCTGTCCGACGACTACTTCATCAGCCGCAACCTGTACCCGAACGTGGACTTCTACACCGGCCTGATCTACCGGGCCATGGGCTTCCCGACCAGCATGTTCACGGTGCTGTTCGCGCTCGGCCGGCTGCCGGGGTGGATCGCCCAGTGGCGCGAGATGATTGCCGACCCGGACAACAAGATCGGCCGCCCGCGGCAGATCTACACCGGCGCCGCCGAGCGCGACTACGTGCCGATCACCGCCCGCTGAGCCGCCCGCGCGCCGCCCGGCGGGCTGAGCCGCCCGCGCGCCGCCCGCCGCGCGAGGCACGGACCGCAGGGGTGCCTGGCGCACGGGGTGAGCGAGCTATGGACCGCGGACCGGGAGTTGAGCCGGTATCCCCGGCTGCGGGCGGTCAACCCGCTGGTGTGAATGGCCAGCCGGGCGGGCCGAGGCCGGCCGGGCCCGAACCGGCCGGCTGGCCTCCGGGACGAGAGCGGGTCAGCGGCCGAGCTGGCCGCGGCTGCGCATCCGCTTGATCCGGGCCCGCTGCTCCGGGTCCAGCGCCCGCCAGGCGATCACCGGGATCGCGATGGCCAGCACGATGACGGCCAGGCCCAGCCACGGGCTGATCAACAGCAGGATGAGACCGAGAATGACACCGGCGATCCCGTACTTCACGTGTGGCGCCATAACGGGCTCCCTCCGGGGAGGCGCGCTCCCCTGCTGCTGCCGCCGGACTGCCCCGCACGGCCGCTCGACACTGTAACGCGGGAGCGGTGCGAGACGTTCCGCAGCCGCCCGCCGACCGGTTCACTTTAGCCACACTGACCACTTCCGTAACGACGGCAATGAGCACGGAGGATTTGTGGCCGTCCGCGGCACTTTCTCCCCGCGTTCACCGGACCTGTGACTGGTGTGACGGAAGTGAGGGGCCCGGCGGCGCGGACGGGCCCGATGAGGGAAAATGGGCCGCGCGATAACCCGGAGGCCGACCATGACGCTGTCCCTGCCGATCGCCGCCGAGGCGAATGAGCTGCTGTCCCGTGACCCGATGGCGCTGCTGCTGGCCATGATGCTGGACCAGCAGGTCACGCTGGAGAAGGCCTTCGGCTCGCCGTACGAGCTGGCCCGCCGGCTCGGGCACGAGCCGACTGCGGAAGAACTGGCGGGCTTCGACCCGGACGCGCTGGCCGCTGTGTTCGCACAGCGCCCGGCCCTGCACCGGTTCCCGCGCGCGATGGCAGCCCGGTCGCAGGAGCTGGCCGCGATCATCGCCGGGCGCTACGGCGGCGACGCCGCCGCGGTGTGGACCGGGGCGAAGAACGGCGCTGACTTGCGGCGGCGGCTGGCCGAGCTGCCGGGCTTCGGCACCTACAAGGCGCAGATCACGATCGCGCTGCTCGGCAAGCAGCTCGGTGTCCGGCCGCGCGGCTGGCGCGAGGAGGCCGGTCATTTCGGGGTCAGGGGCGCGCACCATTCGGTCGCCGACATCACCGACGCGGCCTCGCTGGCCGCGGTCCGCGCGTACAAGAAAGAGCAGAAGGCAGCCGCCCGGGCGCGCTGACGGACGGGCTCGTCCCGCCCCGGCGCCCGGATCCCGCGGGTTAGGCTTCGGGACATGACGCAGCGGTCCGTGACGCCGCGGGCCCGTACGGCCGCGGCCGGCCGGGCCTGGTGGCGCGCGGCGGCTGCCGGGCTGGCGCTGACCGTGGTCATGGCCGGCATCCGCGGCCCGGCGCCGCGGATCGCGCTGTCCGGGCCGGCCGGCGGGCAGCTGCGGGTGGCCGGCGGCGTACTGGAGGCCGTGCTCGCCATCCTGCTCGCCGCGCTCCTGGTCGCGGGCCGCCGCGCCGCGGCGGAGGGGCAGCCTGCCGCCCGGCTGCGCGGCTGGCTGCGCGGCCTGCTGCTGCTCGGGCTGCTGGTCATCCCGGTGCTCATGCTGCTCAGCATCCAGATCAGGACGCGCCCGCGGCCGCGCCCGGCCGCCTCGCCCACGTCGCGGCCCGCACGCGGCCGGGCGATCCCGCAGCCGCTGCACACCGGGCTGGCCATCCGGATCGAGGTCATCGTCGTTTACGCGCTGGTCGCCGCGGCCCTGCTGGCCGCGGCGATCGCGGCGGGCCGGGCGCTGTGGCGGTACTGGCCGCGCCGGGCGCAGGTCCCGGCCGCCGGGCCGCAGCCCCCGGCGGATGCCGCGGAGCTGAGCCGCGCGGTGGACTCGGGGCAGGCCGCGCTGCGCCGGGTCGGCGAGGCCCGGGCGGCGATCATCGCCTGCTACGTCGCGATGGAGCAGAGCCTGGCCCGGGCCGGGACGGCCCGGGCCGACGCCGAGACGCCCGACGAGCTGCTGGCCCGGGCCGCCGCGGGCGGCGTGCTGCGCGGCTCGGCGGCGGCCCGTCTGACCGGGCTGTTCTACGACGCCCGGTTCTCCTCGCACCCGGTCCCGCCGGCCAGCAAGCAGGCCGCCGAGCAGGCCCTGGCCGAGCTGGCCGCCGAGCTGGCCGGGCGGGCGCCCGGCGCCGGCGGTGCGCAGGCGGCCGGACCGGCGCCGCCGGGCCAGCGCGGCGGGGCCGGCGGATGAACCAGGATCAGCGGTGGTCATGGGCGGCGAGCTGGCCGGAGCTGGTCATCGCCGGGACCGGTGTGGCGGCGGTGTGCGCGGCCGGGTACGCGGTGGCCGGGCCCGCCGGGACGGCCGTGGTGGCGGTGATCTCCGGCTGCGCGGCACTGATCGTGCTGCGCACGCTGGTGCCGCCGCCGGCCGGCGGGCCGCCGCCGGAGCTGGCCGGGCCTGCCGTGCGGGCTGCCCCGGTGAACGGCTTCTGGCGGCGCCAGTCGCAGCTCACCGCGGCCACCCGCTCGCTGGCAGGTTACGACCGGGAGGTGCGCGGCGCCCTGCAGCAGCTGCTGTCGGCCCGGCTGGCCGAACGGCACGGGATCAGCCTGCAGGCCGATCCGGACGCGGCCCGGCGGCTGCTGCTCGGCGACGGGCCGGACCGCAGCCTGTGGTTCTGGCTCGACCCGCAGCGGCCGCCCGCGGCCGGCAATGACCGCAGGCCCGGCATCCGGCCGCGCACGATGGCCGCCCTGCTCGACCGACTGGAGCGCTTGTGACCGAACCGGACGCCAGCCCGCCGCCCGGCACGCCGGCCCAGACCGCCGAGCGGGCCGGCGCGGTCCTCGCGGAGATCGAGCGGGCCGTGGTGGGCCACCGCCGGGCGCTGGAGCTGGTGCTGACCGGCATCCTGGCCGGCGGGCACATCCTGCTGGAGGACCTGCCGGGCCTGGGCAAGACGCTGATCGCGCGGTCGTTCGCCCGGGTGCTCGGGCTGGAGTTCGCCCGGGTGCAGTTCACCCCGGACCTGCTGCCCTCCGACGTAATCGGGGCGCCGCTGTACGACCAGCGCTCCGGCGAGATGGTGTTCCGGCCCGGGCCGGTGTTCACCCAGCTGCTGCTGGCCGACGAGATCAACCGCACCCCGCCCAAGACCCAGGCCGCGCTGCTGGAGGCCATGGGCGAGGGGCAGGTCAGCATGGACAGCGTCACCCGGCCGCTGCCGCAGCCGTTCATCGTGCTGGCCACCGACAACCCGATCGAGTACGAGGGCACCTACGAGCTGCCCGAGGCGCAGCTCGACCGGTTCCTGATGCGGTTGCGGCTCGGCTATCTGGCCGAAGGCGACGAGGTGGCGATGCTGCGGCGGCGGCTCGACCGCGGGACGGAGACCGCCCGGCTGCGCCAGGTCACCACGGCCGCCGAGCTGCTCGCCATGCGGGCCTCGCTGGAGCAGGTCGAGGTGAGCCCGGACATCCTCGGCTACGCGGTGGCGCTGGTGCGCGCCACCCGGGACGACCAGCAGGTCCAGGTGGGCGCGAGCCCGCGCGGCTCGCTGGCGCTGACCCAGCTGGCCCGCGGCCGGGCCTTGCTGGCCCGCCGGGACTTCGTCATCCCCGACGACGTCAAGGACATCGCGGTGCCCGCGCTGGCCCACCGGATCACGCTGCGCCCCGAGCTGTGGGCCCGCCAGGTCAGCTCGGACGACATCATCGGGCGGCTGCTGTCGTCGGTGCCGGTCCCGCGCACCGACCCGGCCGCGGCCGCACGGGGCTGACCGGCGGTGCGGCAGGTGCCGGTGCGCTGGGGGATGTCCCGGCACGCCCGGCGGCTGCTCACGCTGGCGCTGGCCGCGCTGGTGGCGGCCCTGATCACCCGGCGCGCTGAGTTCGCCGGGGCGGCCGCGCCCGCCGTGCTGCTGCTGGCGGCGCGCCGTCCGGCCCGGCCGGACCGGATCGGGGCGCAGGCGCGGCTGACCGCCGGGCGGCTGGCCGAGGGCGAGGAGGCGGCGGTGCTCGCCGAGCTGGACGGGCTCGGCAGCTACCAGCCCGAGTTCCGGCTCGCCGCCGCCGACGGGGTGACCAGCCTGGCGCCGGCCATGGCGGGCGCCGGGGGCGCGGTGGCCGCCGCGGGCGCTGACGGCGCTGACGGCACTGATGGCGCTGACGGCGGGCAGGGCGCCGCGGCCCGGCTCCCGTTCCGGGTCAGCCGCTGGGGACGGCGGCCGGTCGGCACGGTGGAGATCGTGCTGCGCGACCGGCTGCGGCTGGCCGAGGGCCGGATCTCGCTCCCGCTGCCGCAGGTCGAGTGCGCCCCGCGTCCCGCCCCGATGGAGCGCACGGTGGTGCTGCGCCGGCTGCCCAGCCTGCTCGGCGAGCACGTGTCCCGGCAGTCCGGGGAGGGCATCGAGTTCGCCGGGGTGCGGGAATTCGTGCCCGGGGACCGGCAGCGGCGGATCAACTGGCCGGCCACGACCCGGCGCGGGTCGCTGCAGCTCAACACGTTCACCGCCGAGCGGGCGCAGAACATGGTGGTGATCGCCGACATCGCCGCCGAGGCGGGCGAGCCCGGGTCCAGCTCGGCCGACCTGGCGCTGCGCGCCGCGGCCGGGCTGGCCAGGACCTACCTCGCGGCCCGGGACCGGGTCGGGCTGGTGCTGTTCGCCGGGGTGCTGGCCTGGCTGCCACCCGGCACCGGGGAGCGGCAGTTCCGGCGGATGACCGACGTGCTGATCCTCGGGCCGGACGCGCTGGGGCTGCCGGCCCAGGTGAGCCGGGAGCGGCGGGGACTGCTGGACCGGCTGCCGCGGGCCGCGCTGCCGCCCGGGGCGCTGATCCTGGTGTTCAGCGCCCTGCTGGACCGCCGGCTGGTGGAGGCGCTGCGCGACCTGCGCGAGCGCGGCTTCACCGTGCTGGTCGTCGACGTGCTCAACGTCGAGCCGGACCGCCGCGGCCCGATCGCCGCGCTGGCCTGGCGGATGTGGCGGCTGGAGCAGGAGGCGATCAGGTTCTCGCTGCGCCAGCTCGGCATCCCGGTCGCGCACTGGGACGGCGACGAGCCGCTGGACACGGTGCTGGCCGCCTACACCAGGCGCCCGGCCGGAGCGCGGCGGTGAGGGCCGGGCGGCCCCGGCGACGGCGCGCGGCCGGGCGGCGCCGGCCCGGGCCGCAGAGCCGCCCGCCGGGCGCGGCCGGGCGGCCGGGATCGCCGCCGTGGCCGTCCCGGCGCTGCTCGCCGCGGCCGCGGCGAGCTGGGCCGCGGTGCCGGTGCACGGCGGCGGCCCCGGTACCCGGTTGGCGGTGCTGGCCGCGGCCGCCTGCACGGTGCTCACCGCCGGCCAGCTGGCACTGCGCGGACCGGTGCCCGCGCCCGGCCCGTCCAGCCTGGCCGCGGAGCGGGCCGTGCTGGGCGCGGCCGGGCTGGTCCAGGCCGGGCCGTGGCCGGAGGGGCTCGTCGTCGCCGTGGTGGCGCTGGAGGCGCTGCACCCGGCCCGGCCCTGGCATACGGCCGTGCTGGCCGCCGGGCTGCTGGCCGTCCTGCTGGCGGTGCAGATTGCCGAGACCGGAACGCGGCTGCGCGCGCTGCGGCCGCAGCTGCCGCTGCTGGCCGCCGGCCTGGCGCTGATCGCGGTGTCGGGCGGCGCGGCGGAGCTGCCCGGGCTCGGCACCGGGCCGGCGGCGCTGGCGCTGCGGGTGCTGGCGGTGGCCGCGGCGGTACTGGCTGGCTTCCTCGCCGCGCCGTCCTGACGCCCGGCCCCGGCCGGGCCGGCCCGGCCCGGTCAGCGGCCGGCCGCGTAGCCCTGCATGCCGCGCGGGTTTGCGGCCGCGTACAGCATGCCGCCGGACCGGCTGACCGCGCTGACCCGGCCGAGCGACCAGGGCGGCCGCACGTCCACCCGGTGGCCGCGGCGGCGCAGCTCCCCGATCACCTGCTGGCCGGCCCGCGACTCGACTGCCAGTGACGCCGGCGCCGCGCCGCGCGGGTAGAACGAGGACGGGACGTGGTCGGTGTGGAAGGCCGGCGCGTCAATGGCCTCCTGCAGGTTCATCCCGAACAGCACGTGGTTGAGGAACACCCCGACCGTCCACTGGTCCTGCTGGTCCCCGCCGGGCGTGCCGAACGCCAGGTACGGCACGCTGTCGCGCAGCACCAGGCCGGGCGACAAGGTGGTGCGCGGCCGCCGGCCCGGCGCCAGCGAGGCGGCCAGGCCGGGCGTGAGGGTGAACATCTGGGCCCTGGTGCCGAGGCAGAAGCCGAGCCCGGGCACCACCGGCGAGCTCTGCAGCCAGCCGCCGCTCGGCGTGGCCGACACCAGGTTGCCGAACCGGTCGGCCACGTCGAGATGGCAGGTGTCACCGGGGCCGAGTTCCGGCGCGCTCACCCCGATCGCGGGAACGGTCCCCGCGGCCGGCTCTCCCCGCTCCGGCCGCCAGGCCCGCGGCGCGACCGTCCCCGGCACCGGGCCCGCGGCCGGCTCCGGCACCGCCGCCGCTCCCGTCCGGGCCGAAGGCCGCCACCGCGTAGCCCGGCAGCACCGGCGCCGCGCCGTCCGGCGCGCCGGGGCGCAGCTGCGCCGATGCGCGCGGGCCGGCCAGCGCCCGGCGCTGCGCCGCGTACTGCGGCGACAGCAGCCCGGCCAGCGGCACCGGGCTGTGGCGCGGGTCGCCGTACCAGGCCTCCCGGTCGGCCAGGGCCAGCTTGGCGCACTCGGTCACGGTGTGGATGAATTCCGCGCTGCCCGGCCCCATCGCGGCCAGGTCGAAGCCGTCCAGCAGGGCCAGTTGCTGCAAGAACACCGGGCCCTGCCCCCACGGCCCGGTCTTGCACACCGTCAGCCCGCGGTAGTCCAGGCTGACCGGGTCCTCCGCCGACGCCCGCCAGGACGCCAGGTCGTCCGCGGCCAGCAGGGCGCGGTGCGGCCGGCCGGTGATGTCCATTACCTCGGCCCGCTCGGTGAACGCGGCGATGGCCTCGGCCACGAACCCCTGGTAGAACGCGCGCCGGGCCGCCTCGATCTGCACCTCCCGGCCGGGGCCGGCCGCCTGCGCCCCGGCGAGGATGCGCTCGTACACCCCGGCCAGCACCGGGTTGGCGAACCGGCTGCCCGCGGCCGGGATCCCGCCCGCCAGGTAGACCTGCGCCGAGCTGGGCCAGTGCGCGCGGAACACCGGCGCGGCCGCCGCGATCGCCGCGCTGGCCCCGGCCAGCATCGGGTAGCCGTCCCGGGCGTAGCCGATCGCGTGCCGCATGACCTCGGCCAGCGGCAGCGTGCCGTAGCGTTCCAGCAGCAGCATCCAGGTGCCGAACGCGGCGGGCACGCACGCGGCCAGCAGCCCGGTACCGGGCACCAGGTCCAGGCCGAGCCGGCTGAACGCGCCGATGGTCGCCGCGGCCGGGGCCGGGCCCTGGCCGTCCAGCACGAACGGCGCCCCGCTGCGGGCGTCGAACCCGATGACCGGCACTTCGCCGGCCGGGCCGTTCAGGTGCGGCTCGACCACCTGCAGCACCAGTCCCGCGGCCACGGCCGCATCGAACGCGTTGCCGCCGGCTTCCAGCACCGCCATCCCGGCCGCCGAGGCCAGCCAGTGGGTGGAGGCCACCATGCCGAAGGTCCCGGCGAGCTGCGGCCGGGTGGTGAACGGCGGGCTGGCGGCCACGGGCGCCTCCTGGTCGGTCTGCGGCATTTCTGCGACGTTATCCGCCCTGCCCCCGGCGGCCGCTAGCCGGACCTTACGTGTCAAAGCGTAAGCGCTTCGTGCCTTTGCGTAAGAAATGCTGGTCAGCGCGCGACACTGTGGTCATGAAGACCGTGGTCATGAAGACCTCCGCGCCGATGACCCGGCGGCGGCTGGCCGCCCGGCTGGCGGGCGCGGCCGTGGCCGGCGCCGGGCTGCTGCTCGCGGCCTGCGGCTCGTCCGGCGGGGCCGCGTCGGCGCAGTCCGCGCCCGGCAGCACGCCGACGGTCACCGTCACGGTGACCGCGCCGCCGTCCTCAGCGCCGAAGCCCGCGGCATCGGGCAGCATGGCCGCCTGCCCGACCAGCTTCCTGCAGACCTCGGTGGGCCGGTCCGGCGAGGCCGCCGGGAGCAGCTTCTACCCGATCGAGCTGACCAACGTCTCGGCGTCGCCGTGCACGATGTACGGCTACCCGGGGGTCTCCCTGGTCACCTCGGTGCGCGGCGGCCCGGTGGGCGCCCCGGCGGCCAGGAACCCCGCCCGGCGCGCCGTGCTGCTGAAGCTGGCACCGGGCGAGACGGCCAGCGCCCTGCTCCAGGTGGCCAGCGCCGCCAACTTCCCGGCCTCGCGGTGCAAGCCGGTCACCGCGCGGTGGCTGAAGGTGTACCCGCCGGGCCAGTACAGCGCGCTGTTCTACGGGTTCAGGGTGACGGCCTGCTCGGCGGCTGGCCGCCCGGCGCACGTGCTGAGCATCGGCCCGATGGTGGCCGGCAGCACCGGGCGCTAGCGCAACCGGAACCAGCACGGCGGCGTCCTATCTGGCGCAAGGATCACCCGCCGCGCAGAAGGGACCACCGGCCATGACATCACTGGCGACTCCGGCGCGGCGGGCAGCTGCCGCCGGCTCCCTCGCGGCCGTGGCGGCGCTCGCGGCGGCGTGCGGCTCCAGCGGTTCCCCGTCGTCCGGCTCGTCACCGGCCCCGGGCAAGACCGTGACGGTCACGGCCTCGCCGAGCCCGGCGCCGTCCTCCAGCTCCGTCTCCACCCCGGCCGGACCCGGGCCATGCCCGACTGGCGCCCTCGGGATCAGGCTCGGCGTGTCGCAGGGCGCGGCGGGCAGCGTGTACCAGGTCATCGACTTCACCAACATCGGCACCACGGCATGCAGCCTGTACGGCTACCCCGGGGTGTCGCTGACGGCGGGCAAGGCCGGCGCCCGGGACCAGGTCGGGCTGCCCGCGGCGGAGGACCACTCGACCGCGCGGGTGCTGGTCACCCTGGCGCCCCGCGCCACCGCCAGCGCGCTGCTGCGGATCGTGGACGCGCTCAACTACCCGCCGGCCCGGTGCAAGCCGGTCACGACCGACTACATCCAGGTCTACCCGCCGAACCAGACCACGCCGGCCTACGTCCAGTACCGCTCGAAAGCCTGCTCCAAGCCGGTCCGCACCCTCGGCATCGGCGCGGTCCGGGCCGGGGCGGGCAGCAGCGGGTAGCCGCCGCCGCGCGGGCCTGCGCGGCATGTCACAGGGGGGGTCTTGCCGATGAGGTCAGCATCGCCGGTTAGCTCAGCCGCGCCGGGCAGCTCAGCCGCGCCGGGCAGCTCAGCCGGGCCGGCGAGCCCGGCCGCACGTGCGGCCGGGCGGCGGGCGAGGATGCGCGCGGGCGCCGCGGCGCCCGCGCTGGCCGCCGTGACGGCCCTGGCCGCCCTGGCCGCGGCTGGGTGCGGGTCCGGCGGGCCGGCCGGATCCGGCGGGCCGGCCGGGCCGGCGGGACGGGCACGCCCGCGGCCGGCCGCGCCGGGGCAGCTGCCTGCCCGGGGACGGGCCTGCAGGTCCGGCTGGCCGCGGCGGAGGCCGGCGCGGCGGCAGGCAGCTCGTACCTGCCGATCGAGTTCACCAACGCCACCCGGTCGCGCTGCCGCCTGTCCGGCTACCCGGCCGTGGCCCTCGCCGCAGGCGCCTCCGGCCGCGCGATCGGCACCCCGGCCGCCGCCGACCCGTCCGTCCGGCCTCGCCCGGTGCTGCTGGCGCCGGGCGGCACCGCGCACGCCTGGCTGCAGGTACAGGACGCGATGAACTACCCGGCCGCCGCCTGCCGGCCGGTCACCGCCGCGGGCCTGCGGGTCGCGCCGCCGGGTCACGGCGCGGCGCGCTACCTGCCGCACCCGCTGCCGGCCTGCGCCACCGCGCCGCGGGGCCGCGGGCTGCTCACCATCGAGCCGGTCCAGCCCGGCGCAGCCCGGCGCGGCACCGCCGGATGACCATCAGTAGCCCCCTGCCTCCGCTAGATTACTCAGTGTGACGAAACGTGCGGGCCGAGCGATAACCCAGTAGTGACGGCGGCCGCCGCAGCAGGCGGCGGCCCTGCCCGCACCAGGTAAGGAGCCGCATCATGAACCCGATCGCGCGCACCGTCCGGCGTATCGCCGCCTGCAGTGCCCTGGCCTGCTCGGCCGTCGTGCTGCCCGGGGCGGCGCTGGCCGCCCCCGCCGCTGGATCCGGGGCCGCCCAGGCGGCCGTGGTGGCGCGCTGCCGCGCGGCCAGCACCGAAACCTGGGTCGGGCTGCCCGGTGACGGGACCGCCGGGACCATCTACTACCAGCTCGAGTTCAGCAACATCGGCCGCCGCGCCTGCACCCTGTACGGCTACCCCGGAGTCGTCGCGCGCCGCGCCAGCGGGCGCTGGGCCGGCGTCCCCGCGGTGCGCCGCTACGCCCGCAAGGAATGGGTCACGCTGTGGCCGGGCCAGACCGCGCACGCGGTGCTCGGGGTGGTCGAGGCCGGGGCGATCTGCGCGCACCCGGTGCCGGCGCCGGGGCTGCGGGTCTGGGCGCCAGGCCAGACCGCCGGGCACAGCGTGCCGCTGGCGGTCCAGGTGTGCCCGCGCCGGCCGACGATGAACATCGTGCCGGTCCGGCCGCTGGCCGGCATTCCGGGCTACAGCTACCGCTGAGCGCCCGCCGGGGTCCGCGCGGCCGGCCCGGCGCGGACCCCGGCGGCGGTAGGTTCTGACGGTGGATGAGATGACCGACCGGCTGCGGGCCGTGTGCGACCTGTCCGTGGCCGAGATGCGCGAGTACAGCGGCCGGCACGAGTACGACGGGACGCTCCAGGACCTGTCCCCGGCCGGGGTGACGGCCGGGCTCGCGGTGCTGGCGGCCGAGAAAGGCCGGCGGCCAGCCGCTGCCCGACCCGCACGACGAGGCGCACCTGTCGATCTTCGAGCAGCGCGCGCAGCTCGCCCTCGGCGAGCTGGAGCTGCACCGGCGCAACCCGATCATTCACCTGGCCGCGCTGGACCTGTCCTGTTACGACCGGGCCTACGCCCCGGCCGAGCAGCGGGAGGCGGCCCGGCGCGAGCACCTGGCCCGCTGGCCGCTGGCGATCGAGAACGCCATCGCCGCGCTGGACCAGGTGCCGGCGCCGGTCGCGGAGGCCCTCGTCCCGACCGCGGCGGGCCTGGCCGCGGGGGTGCCGGCCAGCGCCGGCCCGCAGGCCGCGGCGGCGCTGGCCGCGCACGGGCGGCTGATCAGCCACCTCAGCGGCGCGGCCGCGCACGGCAGCCCGGACCCCGCACTCGGCACCCGCGGGCTGACCGCGCTGATGAGCACCTCCGAGGGCATGCCGCTGGACCTCGGCCGGCTCGCCGAGCGCGCCGACGCCGAGCGGGACCGGCTTACCGAGCGGCTGGCCGCCGACTGCGCCCGGGTGGATCCCGGCCGGCCGCCGCTGGAGGTCGCCCGCGAGCTGGTCCGGGTCCACCCGGACGCCGGCGGCGTGATCGATGCGGCCCGCCGCTGGACCGCGCAGGCCATCGCGTTCACCGCCGAGCGCGACCTGGTCCCCTACCACGACGGGGAATGCCTGGTCGGGCTGGCGCCGCCGTCGCGGCGCTGGGCGATGGCGATGATGTCCCCGGCCGCGCCCGGCGAGGCCGAGGGCCCGTCGTGGTACTACATCACCCCGCCGGAGGAATCCTGGCCGCCGCCGGAGACCGAGTCCTGGCTGGAGGTGTTCAGCGACGTCACGCTGCCCGGCATCACGGTGCACGAGGTGGCCCCCGGGCATTTCTCGCACGGCCGGGCCATGCGCCGGGCGCCGAGCGCGGTACGGCGGATCCTGGCCTCGGAGACCTTCATCGAGGGCTGGGCGCACTATGCCGAGGAGCTGTGCGTGGAGGAGGACTTCGGCGGCGGCGACCCGTGGTTCGCGATCGGGGTCTGGCTGGAGGCGCTGCTGCGGGTGACCCGGCTGTCGTGCGCGATCGGCATGCACACCGCCGGGATGACCGTGGCCGAAGCCGCCCGGCTGTTCGCCGCGCAGACCCACATCACCGGCGAGGCGGCCCTGTCCGAGGCGCGGCGCGCCACCTTCGACCCGACCTACGGCCGCTACACCTGGGGCAAGCTGGAGATCATGGCGCTGCGCGAGCGGGCCAGGAAGCAGTGGGGCGGCACGTTCTCGCTCAAGCGCTTCCACACCGCGATGCTGGAGCTGGGGTCGCCGCCGGTCGGCCTGCTCGGCACGGCCGTCGAGCGCGGCTGAGCACCCGTCCCGGCCACCCGGCCAGCGGCCTGCGGGCCAGCAGCCTGCCGGCTAGCGCGGCTAGCCCGGCTGGCCCGGCACCACCAGGCCGGCCTCGTAGGCCAGGATCGCGGCCTGGACCCGGTCGCGCAGCGCGAGCTTGGCCAGCAGGTGCCCGACGTGCGTCTTCACCGTGGCCTCGCTGACGAACAGCTCGGCCGCGATCTCGGCGTTGGTCCGGCCGCGGGCGAGCTGCAGCAGGATGTCGCGCTCCCGGGCGGTAAGGGAGGCCAGCCGGGAGGGGGCCGGGGCCGCCTGCGGCGGCCTGCGGGCGAACGCCTCGATCAGCCGCCTGGTCACCGACGGCGCGAGCATGGCCTCGCCGGCCGCGACGCAGCGGACCGCGGCGATCAGGTCGGCCCGCGGCGCGTCCTTGAGCAGGAAGCCGCTGGCCCCCGACCGCAGCGCCTCGTAGACGTAGTCGTCGAGGTCGAAGGTGGTCAGCATGATCACCTTAGGCGCGCCGGGGCCGGCCTCGGTGATCTGGCGGGCCGCCTCGATGCCGTCCATCTCGGGCATCCGCACGTCCATCAGCACCACGTCCGGGGCGCACTGCGCGGCGGCGGCGACCGCCTCGGTACCGGTGCCGGCCTCGCCGGCCACCGCGATGCCGTCGGCGGCCTCCAGGATGACGCAGAACCCGGCCCGGACCAGTTCCTGGTCATCGACTACGAGAACCCGGACCGGCGCGGGCGCGATCCCGGTCACCGGACCGGCAGCCGGGCGGTCACGCCGAACCCGCCCGCCGGGACCGGGCCCACGGTGAGGCTGCCGCCGCACGACGCCACCCGCTCGGCGATCCCGGCCAGGCCGAACCCGGCGGAAGCCGGGCCCGTGCCGGGCGCCGGGCCCGGCCGGCCATCCGGGCCGGAGTCGGTCACGGACACGGTGACGAAGGCGCGCTCGTAGGTCACCGTCACGCCGGCCCGGGCCGCCCCGGAGTGCCGCAGCGCGTTGGTGAGGGCCTCCTGCACGATCCGGTAGGCGGTGAGATCCACCCCCGGCGGCAGCGGGCTCTCGGTGCCGCGCACCTGCAGCTCGGCGGCCAGCCCGGCGGCGCGCACCTGGTCGATGACCGCGCCGAGATCGCGGAGCGAGGCAGCGGGCCGGGTCTGCGGCTGCTCGCCCGGGCCGCGCAGCACGCCGAGCAGCCGCCGCAGCTCGGCTAGGGCCTGCCGGGCCGTCTGCCCGATGATGTCGGCCGACCGGCGGGCCTGCGGCGGCCCGTCGGCCAGCAGCGAGGCCGCCGCCTCGGCCTGCACCGCGATCAGGCTGACGTGGTGGGCGACCACGTCGTGCAGTTCGCGGGCGATCCTGACCCGCTCGCCGGCCGCGGCCCGGGCGGCCTCGCGGTCGAGCTCGGCCTCGGCCCGCTCGGCGCGGCTGCGGGCGGCCTGCAGGCTGGCCCGGTTACCGCGGCTGATCGTGCCCGCCACCCAGGCGGTCAGGAAGATCAGCGCCTGGAAGATGGCCTGGTAGGGCTCGCTGCGGTCCCCCGGTGAGGTCAGCGAGATCGTGAGCCCGGCGGCGCTGGCCGCCACGGTGACCCACCGCCACGGCCGCGAGCAGCGGTCGATGACGGTGTAGAAGGCGATGGCCGGGCCGAGCGGGAACGGCGCGAAGCCGAACCCGATCCGGTCGTAGGCCACCCGCGCCGCCCCGATCAGGATCACCACCGCGATCGGGCTGGACCGGCGCCAGATCAGCGGCACGCCCTGGGCGGCGACCAGCAGCAGCGCCAGCCAGGCCGGGTGCAGCTGATCGCGGTAGGCCAGCAGCGACATCACGTTGATCACCGCGAGCATCAGGCCGGCCCCGGCATCGGCCAGCCGTTCCCGCCGGGCCTGACCCAGCCCGGCCAGCCGGTCAGCCAGGCTCTGCCGGGCCGGCATCCGGGCCAGCGCAATCCTCGCCACGTCCCCGATGCTAAGACCAGCGGGGCCGCCGCGGCATCGGCCGCCCGGCTGAGCCCGCGGCTCATCCCTGCGGCCGAGAACCGGGCCGCCGCCGGGCCGCCGCTCGGGCGCGCGGCGGAGCCGGTGACTGGCCCTGGCGCTCGATGTGCCGCGGCCCGGTCCGCGGCGAGCATGGTGGACATGGACTACATGACGCGCTTCCCCGTCTCATCCAGTGCTCCCGCCGCGCCCGCCGCGCCCGCCGCGCCCGCCGGGCCCGCTTCCCCGGCCGGGCCTGCCCGGCCTGGCCGCCCGCCGCGGCGGCCCGGCCCGGGCTGCTCCGGCGGGCCGCCCGCGGCGGCTGGCCCGGCATCGGGCTGATCGCGGCCGCGGCCTTCGGCGTGGAGATGGCCGTCGAGCACCCGCTACGGCTATCACCGCGACGAGCTGTATTTCCTCGCCGCCGGACACCACCTCGCCTGGGGCTATGTCGACCAGCCGCCGCTGACCCCGCTGCTCGCCCGGGCCAGCGCGGCGCTGACCGGCGACAGCCTGATCGGGCTGCGGGCGGTCGCGGCCCTGGCGATGGCGGCGCTGGTGGTGCTGACCGGGGCCATCAGCCGCCAGCTCGGGCCGGCCGGGCCGGCCAGCTGCTGGCCGCGCTGGCCACCGCGACCTGCGCCGAGTTCCTCGGGGCTATGCACCTGCTGACCACCACGACGCCGGACTTCGTGTTCTGGGGCATCACCTTGCTGCTGGTGACCCGGCTGCTGAACAGCCGCGATCCGCGCTGGTGGCTGGCGATCGGCGGCTGCGCGGGCCTGGCGTCGGAGGCCAAGTGGAACATCGGCTTCCTGGTGGCCGCGCTGGCGGCCGGCTTCGCCCTGACCCCGGCGCGCAAGCTGCTGGCCAGCCGCTGGCTGCTGGCCGGCGCTGCGCTGCGCGGCCGCGCTGGCCCTGCCGGACCTGCTCTGGCAGGCCGCGCACGGCTGGCCGAACCTGGCCGTCTACCACGCGCTGCAAGGCGACGCCGGGCACAACCGCGTGACCTACTGGCCGGCCCAGGTGCTGTTCACCGGGGTGGCGCTGACCCCGCTGTGGGCCAGCGGGCTGGTCTGGTCACTGCGCAGCCCGCAGGCCGCCCGGTTCCGCCCGCTGGGCATCGCCTGCGCCATCGTCATTGCGCTGCAGTTCGCACTCGGCGGCAAGCCGTACTACCCGGGCGGGGCCTACCTGTTCCTGTTCGCGGCCGGGGCGGTGCCGGCCGGGCGGTTGCTGGCGGCGCGGCGGCGCCGGCTCGGGCTGGCCCCGGCGGCGCAGACCGCGGCGGCCATGCTGATCTCGGCCGCGGTGGCCCTCCCGATCGCGATCCCGGTGCTGCCCGCCCGGGTGCTGGCCGTCGTGCCGCTGCAGAAGATCAACTACGACCTGGCCGAGACGATCGGCTGGCCGAAGCTGACCGCGCTGGTCAGCCGGGAGTACCACCAGCTGCCGCCGGTGCAGCGGGCGCGCACCACGATCCTCACCGGCAACTACGGCGAGGCCGGCGCCTTCGACCGGTACGGGCCGGCGGACGGGCTGCCTGCCGCCTACAGCGGCGCCAACAACTTCTGGCTGTGGGGCCCGCCGCCGGCCGGCGACACCTCGGCCATCGCCGTCAACGTGGACCCGGCGCTGCTGCGCCGCGAGTTCACCCGGCGTCCGCCAGCTGGCCACGTTCCGCAACGGCCTCGGCGTCAGCGACGACGAGCAAGGCGCCCCGGTGTACCTGGCCACCGGACTGCGGACCAGCTGGCGGCAGGCCTGGCCGGCCTTCCGCGACTACTCCTGACCAGGAGGACCCGTCCCGGCCGGTCCGGCCGGGCCGGCGGGGACGGCGGCCGGGCGCGAGACGATAGCCGGCTGCCGTGCCCCGCCGGTCAGATCGTCCGCCGATCGGGCCGCTGACCGAACCGACCACCCGCCGATGAGACCGAAAGCCTGCCAGTTCATGCGCGCAGCCGCCGGGCTCGCCGCCCGGGCCCGTACCGCCACCCGCGGTACCCGCGGCGCGCGCGCGGCCGCGGGGGCCGGCGCTGCCGCGGCCGCGGCGCTGCTGGCCGGCTGCACGCAGCCGGCCGCGGCCGCTACGCCGATGCAGATCGGTCCCGCCTACGTCACCCAGCCCGGCCACGCCAAGTCGACCAGCGCGTACATGACCATCCAGAACAACACCAGCCGGCCCGACCGGCTGGTCGCGGCCAGCACCAGCGTCGGCGGCCAGGTCAGGTTCTACGGGCCGGGGGCCCGCGGGGCCGTGGCGGCGGTGGCAACCATCCCGATCCCGGCCGATCACACGGTCCGGCTGCGGCCGAACAGCTATCACCTGACGATCGTCGATCCCGGCCACATGACCTCGGGCCGCCAGATCACCCTGAAGCTGGTCTTCGCCCGGGCCGGGACGATCAGGATCGCCGCCAGCGTCACCAATCCGCAAAGCGGCGGCAGCAGCTACTTCCTGAACTGACCTCGGGCCCGTCCGCCGGCTCGCCGCTTCCCCGGCCTGCCGTTTCGCCCCCGGCCTCGCCGCGGGCCGGCGAGCTGACCTGGCCTGCCCGCGTCGGGCTTGCCCCGGCCAGAGTCGCGATATATCTTCTTAGCAGCCGGGTGCAGGGCCCGGCGGTGACCGGCGAAGGACCCGCCATGGCGACCGATTCAGAGCTGCGCATCGGTGACGGTGACCGGGAAGCCGCCGCGGCTGAACTGCGCGAGCACTACGCCCAGGGCCGGCTGTCCCTCGCCGAGTTCAATCAGCGGCTCGACGCGATCTTCGCCGCCGTCACCCGGGCGGACCTGCGCCGCGTCACCGGAGACCTGCCGCACGTCATGCCGCGGCAGGTCCCGCTGCCGGCGGGCCAGGCCCAGCGGTCCCGGCAGGACGCTGGGCCTGGCCCGTCCCGGCGCGGCGGATTGTGGCTGCCGGCCGCGCTTTTCGCGCTGCTGGCCTGGATACTGCTGGCCAGCACGCTGCTGCCCGGGCTCCGGTTCTGGCCGATGCCCGGCAAGATCGGCATCTTGCTGGCCGTCATCGCCGCGGCGCGCTGGCTGCTGCGCCTGGTCCTCGGCCGCGGCCGGCTCGGCCGCCGCCGCTAGCCCTGGGGCGCCGGCCGCAAGTTGCCCGTTCCATGATCGTGGCGACTTGCCTGCGGATTCCCCGCGCAGCAGTCACCAGGATTGCGAATCGGATGCGGAAATTGCCGGGCCGGCGTGCGCTCCTGGCCGATGGTCAGGCCCGGGCCGGGGCCCGGAGCGGGACCACCAGATAGCGGAAGGCGCCCGGCGCCGGGGCCTGCGCGTCCTCGCCGCCGTGCTCGGCCGCCTGCCCGTCCTCGCCGCCGTGCTCGGCCGCCTGCCCGGCGCCGGCCTCCGGCGCGGCGGGCGCCCAGGTGATCAGGGCGGGCTTGGTCGGGCTGGTGAACTGCAGCCGGACCCGGCCGGGCCCGGCCGGAGCCTCGTCTTCGGCCTGGCCGGCGGCGCCGGCCTTGCGGCCGGCGCCCGGCGGGCCGGCCAGCGCGGCCGCGGCCAGTCCGTCGAGCAGGTAGTGCGGGCTGAAGGAGATCGCGGGCTCGTTGCCGGTGAACTCGGCTGGCACCGCCTCGACGGCCCGGGCCCGGCCCTCGGCGTGCGCCTCGATCACGACCTGGCCGGACCGGAAGGACAGCTGCACCGGGCTGGCCCGCTCGGCGACCAGCGACACCCGCCGGACCGCCTCGGTGAACGGGCCGGACGGCAGCTCGGCCGTGCAGCCGAACCCGGCCGGGAACCGGGACTGGTAGCGGATGAACTCACCGCCGATCAGCCGGGCGGTCAGCCGCCGCCCGCCGCCGGTAAAGGTGATCATGCCCTCGCCCGCGGGCCGGCCGGCGGCCACGTCCGGGCGGCCCGGGCCGGGCGCCGCGGCGGCCCCCGGCTGCTGCGCCGTGCCGAAGGCCAGCTCGATCTCGGTGCCGGGGGTCATCGACCTGGCTACGTCAGCCAGTGTCCTGGCCGGGACCAGCAAGGACGCGCTCACGCCGGGCCGGGCCGGGGACCAGTGCACCTCGCTGACCGCGAGCCGGTACCGGTCGGTCGCGGCCAGCGCGATCGTGTCCCCGTCGATGTCCAGGCACACGGCGGTCAGCATCGGCAGCGTGTCGTCCCGGCTCGCCGACGGCACCACCTGCCCGGCGGCGACGGCCAGCACGGTGCCGTCGACCGTCCCGGCGGCCCGCGGCGGCTCGGGCAGCGCCGGGTATTCATCAGCGGGCAGCGACACCAGCGCGAACTCGGCGCTGCCGCAGTTCAGGCTGACCATGTCGGGACCGGTCGAGGCGAACTCGGCCGGCGCCGCGGGCAGGCTGCGGGTGATCTCGGCCAGCAGCCGTCCCGGCACCAGGACAGTGCCCGGCTCGGCCACCTCGGCCTCGATCGTGATCCGGGCCGAGACCTCGTAGTCGAAACACGACAAGGTCAGCCCGCCGGGCCCCGCCTCGATCAGCAACCCGGTCAGCACGGGCACCACCGGCCGGGTGGGCAGCGCCCGCGCCACCCACGCCACGGCCTCGCCCAGTGCATCCCGCTCGACCTTGAACTTCACCGCTGCCTCTTTCCTGCCCATGCCGGTTCCGCACGGCACCGTTCCGCCAGCGCCAGAACCGCCTTTCCTGACCCCGATCCTGGCACGCGGTACCGACATTCCGGGCCTGTCTTCCCGGCCGGGCAGGCAGGCCTACTCCTCCAGCAGGCCCGCCGGGACGCTCGCCAGCGCCGCGCCGATGGCCCGGGCCAGTTCCCGGGCCGACGCCGCGGACAGCTCGACGGCCACCCGGGCCGACGGCCCCTGCGCAGGATTGCGGAAATCGATGTTGAGCGTGTGGTCGGCGGGTGCGTGCACCGGATGGTCGAAATAGACACTGGCGTCGCTGAGGCGCAGCCAGCCAGCCGGCCCCTTGCCGCTCCCCGTGATCTTGATCTGCTCCGTCTGATACGTGCACATTGCGCTCTCCGCTCAGCCCGCGAGATAGCGGCCGAAGAAGTCCCAGATCTTCTCCCAGCCGTCATTGGCGGCCTCGGGCCGGTAGGCCGTCCGGTTTACCGAGAAGAACGCGTGCCCGGCGCCGTCGTAGGTGTGGAACTCGTGCGGCTTGCCGAGGCCGTCGAGGATCTTGCTGAGCTCGGCGGTCTCGTCCGGGCCGGGGTTCTTGTCGTCGGCGCCGAACAGGCCGAGCAGCGGGCAGGACAGGCCGGCGGCCTGGTCGGCAATCGGGCCGACTCTGAGCGGGAACTCCGACGGCGGCCTGTTCACCACGAACGCGCCGTAGCAGTCCACGGCGGCATCGAACGGCAGGCTGCAGGCCGACAGGAACGACTGGCGGCCGCCGGAGCAGTAGCCGATGACGCCCGCCTTGCCGTTCGAGCCGTCCAGCGCGCGCAAGTGGCCGGCCGCGCCCCTGACGTCGCCGACCAGCCGCTCGTCCGGCACCCCGCCCGCCGCCCGCGCGGTCGCGGCCGCGTCGTCCGGGTCAGCCCCGGGCGCCTCGCGATGGTAGAGGTTGGGCATCAGCGCGGCGTAGCCGCAGGCGGCGAACTTGCGGACGATCTCCTTGGTGGCCGAGTCGTAGCCGGGCATGTGGTGGATGACCACCACGCTGCCGAACGGCCCCGGCCCGGCAGGCTGGGCCAGGTAGGCCTCGATCTCGTCCCCGCCGTGCCCGGTGATGCTGATGGTCCTCGCGGTCAGCGCCTCATCCATGCGCGCGCTCATCCCTTTCCGGTGGTACATCGCGAAGTAATCGGCGAGTTGCCGTCCCCAATCCTGCCAGCCGCCGTTGACGGCGTTTTGGCTGGAGCCGATCGTGGCGATAGGAGAGGATCGAAGGCGGGCCCGCGCCGATGCCCTCGCGGCGCCCGTCGCACCGCCCGCCGCGCCCTCCCCCGACCATGAAAGGAGCCCCATGACCAGCACCGTCGCCATACTCGTGGTGCTGTTCCTGATCGTGGGCGCTTACCTCGGCTGGCACTCCAACCGCGCCTACGCCGCGCACGGGGACATCAAGGCGACCAAGCGGGGACGGCTGCCCGGCTTCCGCCGGACCCGGTTGCGCAGCGGCCTGATCGCGCTGGCCACCTTCATCATCCTGATCCTCGTCCTGGCCGCGCTGGTGCACTGAGCCCCGCGCCGCGGCCGCCAGATAATTGAGCTAATAAATGATTGACACACTCCAGCGTCGGGTCATATGGTTGAGGCACTCAACTATTGAGCAGCTCAGCCACCCGCCGCCTGCCCAGCGGGCCCGGTGACCCAGGGGCCAGGCCACGGGTCGTCCGGGCGGGCGGAGGGCGCGAGCGAACAGACAGGAGAGCGCAGTGCACAGCCAGCCGCACGGTGACCAGGTCGAGGAGGAGATCCTCGACGCGGTGGCCGAGCTCATCGGGCGCATCATGGCGCTCGGCGAGAACATCGCCCAGCGGCTGAGCGTGCCGGGGCCCTTCGTCAAGGCGCTGCACCTGCTGGAGTGCCCGATGGCCATGAAGGACCTCGGCAAGAAGATGCACTGTGATCCGTCCTTCGTCACCGTGGTCGCCGACATGCTGGAAAAGCGGGGGCTGGCCCGGCGGGAGGCGCACGCGGGCGACCGGCGGGTCAAGAACATCGTGCTCACCGATGAGGGCCTGGAACTGAAGCACCGGATCGAGCACGAGATGGCAGCGCGGATGCCGTGGAGTTCCGCGCTCACCCGCGAGGAGCGGGCCGAGCTGCTGCGGCTGATCCGCAAGATGCTCCGGGCTGACCCCCCGCCCGGCGAAGCGGCCGGTTCGCCGCCGGAGGAGGCAAGCTCCCCGCGCGTCCCGGCCCCGGCCGGGTAACCCGCAGGCGCGCAGCCTGCGCGCCTGTCAGTACCCCGCGATTAACTGAGCGCACAGACCGCAAGGCGCGAGCGCAGACTCATACGGCCGCCAGCCCGAATGACGGGCGGGCCGGACACCAACCATGCACTGAGGAGAAACACGTATGCCTGCCAACACGCCCGCCACCGGACTGGGGGGCACGCCAGGCGCGACCGCTGTCGCCGACGGCCTAGCCGGCCAGCCCGGCTCTGGCGGCCGCCCGGCGCGCCAGCACCTCGGCCTGGCCCTGGTGGTGATCGCCACCGCGCAGCTGATGGTGGTGCTGGACGCCACGATCGTGAATGTCGCGCTCCCGCACATCCAGCGCGCGCTCGGGTTCTCGGGCACCAACCTGGAGTGGGTGGTGAACGCCTACGCCCTGACCTTCGGCGGCTTGCTGCTGCTCGGCGGCCGCGCCGGTGACATCCTCGGCCGCCGCCGGGTGTTCATCGCCGGGATCATCCTGTTCTCGGGCGCGTCGCTGCTCGGCGGCTTTGCCACCAGCGAGGCCTGGCTGCTCGGCGCCCGCGCGCTGCAGGGAGTCGGCGGCGCGATCATCGCGCCGACCGCGCTGTCCCTGATCACGACCAACTTCCCGGAAGGTCCGCCGCGCAACCGGGCGATGGGCGTCTACTCGGCGATGTCGATCGGCGGCGCTGCCGTCGGCCTGATCGCCGGCGGCCTGCTGACCACCTACGCCTCCTGGCGCTGGGTCTTGTTCGTCAACGTCCCGATCGGCGTGATCGTCGCGCTGCTGGCCCCGCGGGTGCTCGGCGAGTCGGAGCGGCGGCGGGGCCGGTTCGACCTGCCGGGCGCGATCACCGGCACCGTCGGCCTGGCCGCCCTGGTCTACGGCCTGACCGAGGCCGCCGCGAGCCAGAACGGCATCACCCACTGGGGCGACACGAAGGTTCTCGTGTCGCTGGCCGTGGCCGCGGTTTCGCTTGCCGCCTTCGTCTTCATCGAATCACGCAGCGAGCACGCGCTGCTGCCGCTGCGGATCCTGGCCAACCGGAACCGGTCCGGCGCCTACCTGATCATGCTGTGCGTCGGCATGGCGATGTTCGGGATGTTCTTCTTCCTGACCATCTTCGTGCAGGGCATCTGGGGCTACTCCGCGCTCAAGGCCGGCGTGGCGTTCCTGCCCATGGTGGGGGTCATCATGGCGATGGCCGGAGTCAGCGCGGCCCTGGTCCCGCGCATCGGCGCCCGGCCGCTGATGCTGGCCGGGTCGGCGATCACTGCGGGCGGAATGTTCTGGCTGTCCCGGATCACCGAGCACTCCAGCTACGCCGGCGGCCTGCTCGGCCCGATGCTGGTCACCGCCGCGGGCCTGGGCATGCTGTTCATGCCGCTGGCGCTGGTCGCGCTGTCCAAGGTCGAGGACCGCGACGCCGGCGTGGCCTCCAGCCTGCTGAACACCGGCCAGCAGGTCGGCGGCTCGATCGGCCTGGCCGTGCTCGGCACGGTGGCCTGGACCGCCGTGGCCGACAACGCCCGGCACGCGGTCACGGCGGCCAAGACGGCGGCGACCGCGGCCGCCAAGGCCGGCCACCCGGTGCACCTGACCAGGGCCCAGATCGCCGCGGCCAGGATCTCGATCGAGCACCACGCCCTCGCGGTCGGGTTCGCCCGCGGCTTCGAGGTCTCGGCCGGGATTGCCCTGCTCGGCCTGCTGGTGGCCATCGTCGCCATCCGGGTCAAGCGCGCCGACCTGGCCGGCGTGCAGGGCCCGATGGCCGCCTAGGAGAAATCAGAGAGGCAACAAGCCCGGCGCGCTCAGACCGTTCCGGGATCGCAAGAGGCCCGGCCGGGCCAGTCCCCGGCCGGGCCTCTTCGGCACGAGGCCGTCCGCGGACCTGCGGCTGAGCATGGGAGGAGCCCCGCCGCACGTCGCGGCGGGGCTCCCGGGTCCCCAGTGCGGCTGACGTTACCGGGCCAAGCTGGGGACAGCCTGAATGCGCGCTGAGGCCAGGCTGTTAGCCGGCGTGCTGCTGGAAGGAGCCCCGCCGCTTTATCGCGGCGGGGCTCCCGGAAACCCCAGCAGTATTGGCCTACCCGCCATTCCTGGGTGAAACACGGGCGCGCATGCCGCCCGCCTCCCGGCCCGGCCGGCGCGCCGGGAGGGGCGCCTTCCGGCGCGCCGGGAGGGTGCCTTCCGGCGGCCTGAATCAGGGCTTCGACCTGGGCGAACTTACGTCGGTCTGGCTCCCGCGATAGGACTCGAACCTATAACCTGCCGGTTAACAGCCGGACGCTCTGCCGATTGAGCTACGCGGGATGGCGCGACTCCGTCGCGCGGACCCGTGGGTCCTGGCGCAACCGCGTCGCCGGACCACACTAGCGTACCCGCACCGCTGGCGCGGCCGGGCGCCGCGGCCGGGGCGGCGCATAATGCCCGGCCAGCCGGGCATGACCGAAGCAACCGCGATCGGCTCGACATGATTGGGGAGATCTCATGCACGGCTACCGGGTCACTTTCCTCGCCGGCCTGGCCACCGGATACGTGCTCGGTGCCCGGGCGGGCCGTGAGCGCTACGAGCAGATCAAGAAGCTGGCCCGCACCGCGTCCGAGCACCCGGCGGTGCAGCAGGCGGCCGGCGCGCTGCAGGCCCAGGCGGCCGGGGCCGCGAGCACGGCCAAATCCAAGATCACCGACGGGCTGCAGCAGCGGGCCGCGGACGCGCGGCAGAAGGTCTCCGGCAAGCTGCCGGGCCGGCGGGACGGCAGCGGAGACGGGCCCGGCGGCGGGCACCCCCTCGTCGCCGCCAATGGCCATGCCGAGCACGACGGCTTCCACTGACCCAGCTGACGCTGCCGGCCTGAGCTAACCGGCGGCCCGCTGCGACGCGGGCCGGCTGGCCAGCTGAGCCGCGGTCAGGCCAGGTACTCGCGGAGCATCTGGGCGCGGCTCGGGTGGCGCAGCTTGGCCAGCGTCTTGGACTCGATCTGGCGGATGCGCTCGCGGGTGACGCCGAACTCGCGGCCGACTTCTTCCAGGGTGCGCGGGTGGCCGTCGGTGAGCCCGAACCGGAGCTGGATGATGCGCTGCTCGCGCACGGACAGATTGTCCAGCACCCGCTCCAGCTGGTCCTGCAACATGATGAACGCGGCGGCCTCCATCGGCACCACCGCGTCCGCGTCTTCGATGAAATCGCCGAGGTCGGAGTCTTCCTCGCCGATCGGCGACTGCAGCGACACCGGCTCCTGGGCGACCCGCTGGATCTCCGCCACCCGGTCGGCGCTGAGCCCCATCTCCGTGCCGATCTCGTCCGGCGTCGGCTCGCGGCCGAAGTCCTGGTGCAGCTGCCGCTGGATCCTGGCCATCTTGTTGATGGTCTCGACCATGTGCACGGGAATGCGGATGGTGCGGGCCTGGTCGGCGATGGCGCGGGTGATGGCCTGGCGGATCCACCAGGTGGCGTAGGTGGAGAACTTGTAGCCCTTGGTGTAGTCGAACTTCTCCACCGCCCGGATCAGGCCCAGGTTGCCCTCCTGGATCAGGTCCAGGAACACTAGCCCGCGGCCGATGTAGCGCTTGGCGATCGAGACCACCAGCCGCAGGTTCGCCTCGATCAGCCGCTGCTTGGCGGTCAGGCCCTCGGAGGCCAGCATGGCCAGCTCGGCGACCTGCGCTCCGGCGCAGCCGCCGCCGCTGCGCTGACTGCCCTGCATCTTCTCCTCGGCGAACAGGCCGGCCTCGATGGATTTGGCCAGGTCCACCTCGTCCTGCGCGGTCAGCAGCGGCACCCGGCCGATCTCGCGCAGGTAGATGCGGACCAGGTCCCCGGTCGCCGCCCGGCGGCCGGTCTCGGCCACGGCCTGCGGTGCTTCCTCCGGCTCGTCCGGTGCTGCCTCGACGATCTCCACGCCCTCGTCGGCCAGCAGCCGCAGCACGCCATCGATCGCGTCAGCGGGCAGCTCGGCGCTGTCGAAGGCGGCAGCCAGCTCGGCCATCGCGACGGTTCCCTGGGACCGGGCCCGGGCGACGAGGTCGGTTACCTGGTCTACGGGCGGCAGTACCGTCAGACTCATGCAGACAGTCTGCGCCAGGAATGGGGGCTTAAAGGGATCTAATATTGTCACCTTGGCGCTAGTGCCTTTGCGAGCAGGTCGTGTGCATGCCGCTACAGAGCGCCCGCGGCCCGCTCCGAAAGCACCTTGCGCCGCTGCTCCAGCCCGACCAGGTCACCGAACATCCGGTTGAACTCGCTCTGCTGGTCAACCGGGTTGAGCCGCTGCAAGCGCGACTTGGTCACCGCGATCCGGCGGCTGACCGCCAGCTCCTCCACCCGGACCAGGACCGCATCGGCGTAGCGCTCGTCCGGCTCGCTGTCGCTGCCCGGGGCGTGCAGCGCGTCCACGGCCAGCTCGGTGACCATTCCCGAGATCCGGTCGTCGGGCGCGGTCGCGCGCAGCCGCCCGGCCCACTCCCGGCCGCTGCCGCCCGTGCCGGTGCCGCCGCAGGCGGCGATGACGGCGACCACGGCCCGGTGCACCGGCGCGGTGAACGACTCGGCGCCGAGCGCGTCGAATCCCGGCCCGCACAGCGCCGGTCGCTGGATCGCGAGCTTGAGCGCCTCGCGCTCCAGCTGGATGACCGGGTCGCGCGGGTCGTAGGGCGGCTCGGGGGGCCGGGGCCTGGGCACGGCCACGGCCGGGCCGTCACCGTCCGGGCCGCCCGCGCCGGACGATCCGGCCGGGCCAGTCCGGCCGGCCAGGCCGTCCCGGCCCGGCTCGCCCGCCGGGGCGGGCCGCTGCCCGGCGCCGCGGCCGTAGCCGCCGTTGGCCGCCGGGGCGGGGCCGCGGCCCGCGCCGTAGGGCGGCCCGGGCCACGGCCGTCCGGTCAGGCCCGGTCCGCTGGCCCGCGGCCCGCCGGGGCGGGCCGGCCCGCCGCGGCCGCCGCGCTGCCGGCGCGCTGCCTCGCCCGCGTGCGCCCGGACCCGGGCCAGCACGAAATCCTCGTCCAGCATGCCGAGCCAGCGGTCCAGGCTGATCGCGTACCGGTCCCGCAGCCCGCGGTCCTTGATCCGGCTCACGATCGGGGCGGCCGCGTCGAGCGCGGCCAGCTGGCCTTCGTTGGACTCCAGGTCGTGCTGGGACAGCTCGCTGCGGATGGCGAATTCGAACACCGGCACCCGGCTGGCGACCAGGTCCCGCACCGCCGCCTCGCCCTGGGCCAGCCGCAGGTCACACGGGTCCAGGCCGTCGGCCTGCACGGCGACGAAGGTCTGGGTGACGAACTTCTCCTCCAGGCCGAACGCGCGCAGCGCCGCCTTGCGCCCGGCTGCGTCCCCGTCGAAGGTGAAGATCACCTCGCCGCGGAACTGGCTGTCGTCCATCAGCAGCCGCCGCAAGATCGTGATGTGGCCTTCGCCGAACGAAGTGCCGCTGGTCGCGACGGCGGTGGTCACCCCGGACAGGTGGCAGGCCATCACGTCGGTGTAACCCTCGACGATGACCGCCTGCCGGCGCTGGGCGATGTCGCGCTTGGCCAGGTCCGCGCCGTAGAGCACCCGGCTCTTCTTGAACAGCTCGGTCTCGGGCGTGTTCAGGTACTTCGGGCCGTCGTCGTCGGCGCGCAGCTTGCGCGCCCCGAACGCGATCACGTCGCCGCCCAGGTCCCTGATCGGCCAGATCAGCCGGCCGCGGAACCGGTCGATCACGCCGCGGCGGCCCTGGCTGCCGAGGCCGCCGGACAGCAGCTCGGAGTCGGCGAAGCCGCGGCCGCGCAGATGCCGGGTCAGCGCGTCCCACTCGGCCGGGGCGTAGCCGACGCCGAAGCGCTGCGCGTCCTCGATCGCGAAGCCCCGCCCGGACAGGAAGTCGCGGCCCGGCGCGGCGTCCGGGCCCAGCAGCGTCTCGGCGTAGAACGCGGCGGCGGCCTTGTGCGCCTCGATCAGCCGGCGGCGCTGGCTCTGCTCGCGGCCGGGGACGTGCCCGCCCTGCTCGTAGCGCAGCTCGATGCCGGCCCGGGCGGCCAGCCGCTCGATCGCCTCGGTGAAGCTGAGACTGTCGATCTTCTGCACGAACTTGATGACGTCGCCGCCCTCGGTGCAGGAGAAGCAGTACCACAGCCCGCGGGCCGGGGTGACGTTGAACGACGGGGTCTTCTCCTCGTGGAACGGGCACAGCCCCTTGAGCGACCCGCCGCCCGCGCCGCGCAGCTGCAGGTACTCCCCCACGACCTCCTCGATCGGCGAGCGCTCGCGCACCAGCGCCAGGTCCTCGTCGCGGATCCGGCCTGCCATCCACCGCCTCCGCTCTGCTCGCCCCGCCCGGCCAGGGCCGCCGATCACCGCGCTCAGCATGGCTGCGCTCAGCCTGGCTGGCTCAGCGCTCGCTGCGCCCTGTCCCCGCTGGCCCTGTCCCCGCTGCGCCCTGTCCCCGCTGGGCACGGTGGCCCCGCTGCGCGCGGTCCGGTCGCGGCGAGTCTAGTGCCGTGCGCGGGCCCGCGCGGCCGGGCCGCCGAGGCCATCACCCTACGCGCCGCTGCCGACGTTCCGGGCGCGGGCCGGCCGGGCTCCGCAGCGAGGCCGGGCCCGGCGGCGAACAGCCCGGCGGCCGGACCGGGACCGGCCTGGTAGCCTCCGGGCGTGGCTGGCCTGCTGGTGCTCTGGGATGTCGACTTCACCCTGATCAAGGCGGGGCCGGCCTGCCGCAAGCTGTACGAGATCGCGTTCGCGGACATGTTCGGCCCGGCCGAGCCGCCCGCGATGCCCCCGATGGCCGGCCGGACCGACCGGGCGATCGCGCTGGAGATGCTGGCCCGCGCCGGCCTGCCCGATCCGCTGGCGCGGGTCGCGGCCTGGCAGGCACTGATGGCCGCGCACGCGCCCGAGGTCCAAGACCTGGTCCGCACCGGCGGCCGGGTGCTGCCCGGGGCCGCCGAGGCGCTGGCCGCGGTGAGCCTGGCGGCCGCGCGGGCGGCGGACGGGGCCGCGGCCGGCGGCCGGGACGGAGCGAGCCGCCGGAACGGGCCGGTGGTCCAGTCCGTGCTGACCGGCAACATCCGCGAGCTGGCCGACGTCAAGCTGGGCGCGCTCGGCCTGAGCCGGTACCTCGACCTGGAGGCCGGCGCCTACGGCAGCGTCAGCGAGGTCCGGGCCGATCTGGTCGCGGTGGCCCGCGGCAACGCCGCCGCCCGGTACCAGGCCGACTTCGCCGGGCCCGCCACCGTGCTGGTCGGCGACACGCCGCTGGACGTGGAGGCCGCGCTGGTGACCGGCGCCCGCGCCGTCGGCGTGGCCACCGGTGCCTTCACCCCCGCCGACCTGGCCGAGTCCGGCGCGCACGCGGTCCTGCCCGACCTCACTGACACCCCGGCCGTCCTGTCCGCTATCGCCGGCCCGGGCGCGGACGGCCTTTTCCATGATCTCGGTAACCTTTCAGGCCCAGCTGCGGAAAAGTTACCGAGATCATGAACGCCCGGCCGGCGCGGCTCAGCCGAGCAGGTCGGGCAGCGGGACGGACGGGTCGGTGAGCCGGGATTCCGTCACTGGGCGGCCGGCCTTGATCAGGTCCTGGATGTCGTCGCTGACGTCCCACACGTTCACGTTCATGCCGGCCACCACCGCGCCGCCGTGCAGCCAGAACGCGATGAACTCGCCGGACTCCCGGTCGCCGCGGTAGGCCACCTTGTCGTAGTGACCGGGCTCCGGCAGCCCGGCGCACTCCATCCCGAGGTCGTACTGATCGCTGAAGAAGTACGGCACCCAGTCGTAGGAGACCTGCTGGCCCAGCATGGACCGGGCCGCGGCCGGGCCGCCGGTCAGCGCGTTGGCCCAGTGCTCGACCCGGACCCGGCGGCGGAGCACCGGGCTGTCGAAGAAGGCAACGTCGCCGGCCGCGAAGATGTCGGTGTCCGAGCTGCGCAGCGCGGCGTCCACCTCGATGCCGTTGCTGACGTCCAGGCCGGCCTGCGCGGCGAACGTCGAGTTCGGCGCCACGCCGACCCCGACGATGACCACGTCGGCGGGCAGCCGGCGGCCGGCCGAGGTGACCACCTGGCCGACCTGGGCGCCGTGGCCGGCGAACTCGGTGACGCCCTCGCCGAAGGCGAAGGTGACGCCGTGGCGGCGGTGCAGGTCAGCAAAGTACCCGCCGACCTCGGGGCCGACCGAGCGCTGCAGCGCCCCGGTCTCCGGCTCGACGACCGTGACCTCGCAGTCGTAGTGCCGGGCCGCGGCCGCGGCTTCCAGGCCGATCCAGCCCGCCCCGACGACCACGACCCGGCCGCCGGGCTTCAGCGCGGCCTGCAGCCGCTCCGAGTCCCCGAGGGTGCGCAGGTAGTGCACGCCGTTCAGGTCGCCGCCGGGCACGTCCAGGTGCCGCGGCGAGGCGCCGGTGGCGATGAGCAGCTTGTCGTAGCCGACGGTCGCGCCGCCGGCCAGCCCGACGGTGTGCCCGGCCCGGTCCAGCGACGTCACCGCCGCTCCCGTCTGCAGGTCCACCTGGTGCTCTGCGTACCAGCCCGGCTCGTGCACGTAGGCCGAGCCGGGCTCGTCGCTGCCGAGCAGCAGGCCCTTGGACAGCGGCGGCCGCTCGTAGGGGCGGTCCTCCTCGGCGCCGATGAGCACGACGCTGCCGGTGAAGCCCTCTTCCCGGAGGGTCTCCGCGGCCTTGGCGCCGGCCAGGCTGGCCCCGGCGATCACAAAGGTTCCCTCGGGCATGACGCGCTCCTTCCGGTGACCGGGGCCGGCCGCCTGCCGGCCGGCTGCGGCCGGCGCAGGCTAGACCGGCCCGGCCGGGCCGACCGGCCGCGCCTCCCGGCACAGCCGGGCGTGCCAGGCGGCCGCCGACACATCCGTGAGCGAAGCTATCTGGTCCACGACCACGCGCAGCCGGGCAGGGTCGGACTCCGCCGCCGCGAACGCGGGCGCGAACATCGGGTCCAGCGTCCCCGGTGCGCCGGCCAGCACCGCCGCGGCCAGCTCGGCAATGATCTCGCGCTCGCGGGCCTGTACCTGCGCGGCGCCCGCCCGGCTCATTACGTACAGCTCGGTGACCGCCTTGAGCAGCGCGCACTCCAGCCGGGCCCGGTCCGGCACGGTCAGGCTGGCGGCGTAGCGGGTCAGCGCGGGCGCCCCGTCGGGCCGGGTGGCCTGCTGCGCGGCCCGGCAGAACCGGCCGATCAGCTCGCTGGTCAGGTTCTTCAGCGCCGCCTGCGCGACCGGGCCGCCGTCGTAGGAGGCCGGCCAGCAGTCCAGTTCCAGCAGCTCGTCCAGCACCGCGCGCAGCCCGGCGGCGCTGGCGCTGCCGGGCGCGAGGTAGTGATCGGCGGCCAGCCGGGCGATCGCGTCCCGCTCGGCCGGGTCGGCCAGCCGCGCCAGCGTGATCAGGCCCGAGTGCAGGCCGTCCTCCAGGTCGTGCACCGAGTACGCCACGTCGTCGGCCCAGTCCATGACCTGGGCTTCCAGGCAGGACCTGTGCACCGGGGCGCCACGGCGGATCCAGCCGAAGATCTCCGCGTCCGCGGCGTAGGCGCCGTACTTGGCCGCGCCGGACCCGGTCCACGGGTACTTCAGGCTCGCGTCCAGCACCGCCCGGGTCAGGTTCAGGCCCGCCCCCGGGATCTTGGCTTCCAGCCGGGTCAGCAGCCGCAGGCTCTGCGCGTTGCCCTCGAAGCCGCCGCAGCCCGCGGCGAGAGCGGCGAGCGCCGTCTCGCCGTTGTGCCCGAACGGCGGGTGGCCGAGGTCGTGGGCCAGGCAGGCCGCGTCGACCAGGTCGGGGTCGCAGCCGAGCGCGGCGCCGAGCTCGCGGCCGATCTGCGCGCACTCCAGCGAGTGGGTGAGCCGGGTCCGGGTGAAGTCCCCCGACCCGACCTCGACGACCTGCGTCTTGGCCGCCAGCCGCCGCAGCGCGGCGCTGTGCAGCACCCGGGCGCGGTCCCGCTCGAAGGGACCGCGCCCGGTGCCGCGGGTCAGCTTGGGCGGCTCGGCGGCCCAGCGGGCCGTCGCGTGGCCGTCGTAGCGGGGGTAACCGTCTCCGGCGACGGTCAACGGCTGTCGCTGCTCCCGGCGGAGGCCTCGAGCACGGCCGCCCGCCCGGCCTCGAGCCGCGCGACCGGGACCCGGAACGGCGAGCAGGACACGTAGTCCAGCCCGGCACCGTGGAAGAAGTGCACTGAGTCCGGGTCGCCGCCGTGCTCGCCGCACACGCCGATCTTCAGGTCGGGCCGGGTCTCGCGGCCCTCCTTGACCGCGATCTTGACCATCCGCCCGATGCCGTCGACGTCTAGCGTCTCGAACGGCGAGACGCCGAACACGCCGAGGTCGATGTACCGGCTGAAGAACGCGCCCTCGACGTCGTCGCGGGAGAAGCCCCAGCCCATCTGGGTCAGGTCGTTGGTGCCGAAGGAGAAGAACTGGGCCGCCTGGGCGATCTGCCCGGCGGTCATCGCCGCCCGCGGTACCTCGATCATGGTGCCGATCAGCGTCCTGACCTCGCTGCCGGTCTCCTGCCAGACCTCCGCCAGCACCTGCTCGATCTCCTCGCGGGCCGCCTCCAGCTCCTGCACCGCGCCGACCAGCGGGACCATGATCTCCGGCTGCGGGTCGCCGCCGGCCTTGACCCGGTCGGCGGCGGCGTGCGCGATGGCCCGCACCTGCATGGCGAACAGGCCGGGGATGACCAGGCCCAGCCGGACCCCGCGCAGGCCGAGCATCGGGTTCTGCTCGTGCAGCCGGCGCACCGCCTCCAGCAGCTTGCGGTCCTTGCCGGTGGCCTGGTCGCCGTCCAGCGCGACCTTGACCGACAGCTCGGTCAGGTCGGGCAGGAACTCGTGCAGCGGCGGGTCGATCAGCCGGATCGTGACCGGCTTGCCGTCCATGGCCTCCAGGATCTCCACGAAGTCGCCGCGCTGCAGCGGCTCCAGGGCGTCCAGCGCGGCCTGCCGCTCGTCGTCGCCGTCGGCCAGGATCAGCCGCTCGACCAGCTGCCGCCGCTCGCCGAGGAACATGTGCTCGGTGCGGGTCAGGCCGATGCCCTGGGCGCCGAACCGGACTGCGCGCGCGGAGTCTTCGCCGGTGTCGGAGTTGGTCCGCACCTTGAGGCGGCGCTTCGCGTCGGCGTGCTTGATCACTCTGTCGACCGCGGCGACCAGCTCGTCCGCGTCACCGGACAGTCCCTGCTCGAAGTACTCGACCACCGGGGACGCCACCACCGGCACCTCACCCTCGTACACCACGCCGGAGGTGCCGTCGATCGAGATCACGTCACCCTCGCTGACGGTGATCCCGCCGGGCGCGGTGAACTTGCGGCCGCGCAGGTCGACCTCCAGCTCGTCGGCGCCGCACACGCAGGTCTTGCCCATGCCGCGGGCGACCACCGCGGCGTGGCTGGTCTTGCCGCCGCGGCTGGTCAGGATGCCCTGGGCGGCGATCATGCCGTGCAGGTCGTCGGGGTTGGTCTCGCGCCGGACCAGGATGACCCGCTCGCCCGCCGCGGCCTGCTCGACGGCACGGCCGGAGTCGAAGACGGCCTTGCCGACCGCCGCGCCCGGCGACGCGCTGACCGCCTTGGTGATCTTCTTCGCGTCCGGGCCGGCGTCGAACCGGGGGAACATCAGCTGCGCCAGCTGGCTGCCGGTGACCCGGATCAGCGCCTCGTCCATGTCGATCAGGTCCTGGTCGACCAGCTGGATCGCGATCCGGAAGGCGGCGCCCGCGGTGCGCTTGCCCACCCGGGTCTGCAGCATCCACAGCTTGCCGTTCTCGATCGTGAACTCGATGTCGCACAGGTCCTTGTAGTGGTTCTCCAGCGTCTGCATGATGTCCATCAGCTCGGCGTAGGACTTGGCGTCGATCTGCTCCAGGTCCTGCAGCGGGACGGTGTTGCGGATGCCGGCCACGACGTCCTCGCCCTGCGCGTTCTGCAGGTAGTCGCCGTACACGCCCTGCTGGCCGCTGCCGGGGTCGCGGGTGAACGCGACGCCGGTCCCCGAGTCCGCGCCGAGGTTGCCGAACACCATCGCCACCACGTTGACCGCGGTGCCGAGGTCGGCGGGGATGCGCTCCTGGCGCCGGTACAGGATGGCCCGGTCGGCGTTCCAGGAGTCGAACACCGCCTCCACGGCCATGTCCATCTGCTCGCGCGGGTCCTGCGGGAAGTCCCGGCCGGTCTTGTCGGAGATGATGCCCTTGAACGTGTCCACCAGGCCGCGCATGTCGTCGGCGTCCAGGTCCAGGTCGTTCTTGGTGCCCTTGGCCGTCTTGGCCGCGTCGATGGCGTGCTCGAACGCCTCGCCGTCGATGTCCAGGACGGTCTTGCCGAACATCTGCAGCAGCCGCCGGTAGGCGTCCCAGGCGAACCGGTCGTTGCTGGCCTGCTTGGCCAGGCCCAGCACGGATGCGTCGGACAGGCCGATGTTCAGCACCGTCTCCATCATGCCGGGCATCGAGAACTTGGCCCCGGACCGCACGCTGACCAGCAGCGGGTCCTCGTGATCACCAAGCTTCTTGCCCATCTTCTGCTCCAGCTGGGCCAGGTGCCCGGAGACCTCCTCGGCCAGGCCGTCGGGGACCGACCCCTGCTCCAGGTAATGACGGCAGGCCTCGGTGGAGATGATGAATCCCGGCGGGACAGGCAGGCCCAGGTTGGTCATCTCGGCCAGGTTGGCGCCCTTGCCGCCCAGCAGGTCCTTCTGGTCCTTGTTGCCCTCGGTGAAGTCGTAGACAAGCTTCGGCACTGCAAAGTCTCCTCGGGGATGGTGCCGGCCGGCCCCGGCCCGGCTGCCCGCCGGCAGCTGGCGGGCGCGGGCTAGTTCGGCATGGTCGCTGCGGCCTCGCGGCCTTACCTCCGACTCTACCGAGAGTGGCCGCCCGCATGCTGCCCATGCCCGGCCTATTCGGCTTCCCGACGTCGGACCCGGCGGCATGGTGATTGCGGCCGGGCCGGCGACAATGGCGGGATGGACCTGCCCAGCTCCCCCGTCATCGGCCTGCTGCACCCCGGCGAGATGGGAGCCGCGGTCGGGCAGTGCCTGACCGGCCGCGGCCTGCAGGTGCTGTGGGCCGCGGACGGCCGCAGCCCGCAGACCGCCGCCCGGGCCGCGGCCGCCGGGCTGACCGACGTGTCGGTTCCGGCCAAGGCCGCCGCGCAGGCCGATGTGATCCTGTCGGTCTGCCCGCCGCACGCCGCGCTGGACACGGCCTGGGCGGTGCACGGGTTCGGCGGCGTCTACGTCGATGCGAACGCCATCTCGCCGGACACCGCGCGCGAGGTCGCGAGCCTGATCACCGGCAGCGGCGGCCGGTACGTGGACGGCGGGATCATCGGTCCCCCGCCGGTCACGCCCGGCCGCACCCGGCTCTACCTGTCCGGCGAGCACGCCGCGGCGGTGTCCGGGCTGTTCGCGGGCACGGCGCTGGAGGCCAGGATCGCCGGCGGCAGCTCGGTCGCCGCGTCCGCGGTCAAGATGGCCTATGCCGCCTGGACGAAGGGCACCGCGGCGCTGCTGCTGGCGGCCCGGGCGCTCGGCCAGGCCGAGGGCGTCGAGGACACGCTGGCCGCCGAATGGGCGATGTCCCAGCCGGGCCTGGACGCGCGCAGCGAGCGGGCCGCCGCGGACGCCACGGCCAAGGGCTGGCGCTGGGTCGCCGAGATGGAGGAGATCGCCGCCGCCATGGCCGGCGCCGGCCTGCCGGACGGGTTCCACCAGGCCGCCGCCGAGATCTACCGCCGCTCGCCGCGGGTCAGCCCGGGCCCGCTGGCGGCGCAGGTGCCGCCGCAGCAGCGGCTGGACGCCGTGCTGGCCGCGCTCACCGGCCGCGAGCCGGGCTGAGGCCGGCCCAGGCTCAGCGGCGGCCGCCGGGCTCCCCGCCGCCCGGCTCCCCGCCGCGGGGCTCCTCCCTGGCGCACTGCGGCCGGGCCCGGAATGCGGCCAGCCAGTCGCCGAACTCGGTGGCGACGATCCGCTCGCCGGTCACGCCGCCGGCCTCGGCCGAGGCCAGGAAGACCGCGGGCGGCCCCATGATCTCGGCGGGCAGCAGCCGGGCCCGCGCCTCGTCCGGGATGCCGGCCGGGATCATCCCGGTGGCGGTGGCGCCGCCGGGCAGCAGCACGTTGACGGTGACGCCGAACGGGCGCAGGTCCTCGGTCATGATCAGGCTCAGCGCCTCGGCCCCGGCCCGGGACGGCCCGTAGGGCACGAACCCGCGGCGCCGCATCGTCTCGCGGTTCACCGACACGTTGACGAACCGGCCGTGCCCGGCGTCGGCGAACCGGCGGGCGAAGGCCCTGGCCACCAGGAAGTAGCCGGTCAGGTTGGTGGCGATCATCTCGGCGAACCCGGCCGGGCTGACCTCGAAAAACGGGCGCGGCTCGGACAGGAAGCGCGGGTTCACCGTGCGCATCCCGATCCCGGCGTTGTTCACCACCAGGTCGACCCCGCCGAGCCGGGCGTAGGCGGCCGCCGCCGCGGCCTCGACGTAGTCCGGGTCGCGCACGTCGACCGGCAGCGCCTCGGCTGCGAGGCCGCCGGCCCGGTGCAGGGCGACCAGCTCGGTCAGCCGCGGGCCAGGCCGGGCTGCGATCGCCACGGCCGCGCCCTCGGCGAGCAGCGCGGTGGCGATGGCCGCCCCGATGCCGCTGGTCGCGCCGGTCACCACCGCCCGTACCCCGGTCAGCTGCACCGGGCCACAGTAACCGGCGCCACTGTTACCGGCGCTGCCGCCCGCTAGGCTGGGCCCGTACTGCACTGGTAGCAGCCTCCGGTCCCCGGCCCGTCACACAGGAGGTAGCTGCATGTCCGAAGTGCAGGTCAGGCCGTTTCAGCGCAGCGACCGCGATCAGCTCACCGCACTGGTCAATGCGCACGCGGCCGCGCTCGTGCCGGGCGCGTCCGTCTCCGTCAATACCGTGCTCAGCCAGCTCGAGCGCGAGCCGGCCGAGGAGATCGTCAGCCCGTGGGTGACCGAACGGCGCACCCTGGTCGCGGTCCGGCGGCAGGCCATCGTGGCCGGGGCGCTGCTGCTGCGTTACGGCTGCGGGGCGGAGGTCGGCCCCTGCTACCGCGGCGCGGGCGAGATCGAATGGCTGGTGTTCCGCCCCGATGCCGAGCCGGCCGGCGACGCGCTGCTGGCCGCCTGCCGGGCGGTGCTGGACGGCTGGGGCGCCAGCCCGCAGTACGCCGACGGCGGGCTGCCGTCGCTGGCGGCCTACGGCGTACCGGACTGCTGGCCGCACATCCGCGACCTGTACCGCCGCGGCGGTTTCGTGCCCCGGGTGGCCGCCGAGATCATCCTGGTCGCGGCGGTGGACCGGCTGCCGGGCCTGGCCGCGCCGCCGCTGCCAGGGCTGCGGGTGAGCCGCAGCGTGGGCAGCTGCGGCACCCGGTTCACCGCCTGGCTGGACGAGACGGAGGCCGGCCTGATCGAGATCGAGGCCGATCACACCGCGGGCGGCGCGCAGTCCCGGCTGGCCGGCTGGGCCGACGTCGGCAACCTGTGCGTCAGCCCGGCGTACCGCCGCCGCGGCGTCGGCCGCTGGCTGGTCGGCCAGGCCGCCGGCTGGCTGCGGCTGGGCCGGGCCGACCGGCTGCTGTGCTACGCCGGCCCGGACGAGACCGCCGAGCTGGCGTTCTGGGCCCGGCTCGGATTCACCGAGCTGGCCAGGACCGAGCGCGGCTGGAGGCTCAGTAGTCCTGGGGGGACGACCCCCCTGGGCCCCCCCGAGTAGCCGCCGGCTCGGGCCGTGCGGGCCCTCGCCGCCGGCTGACCCGCGCCTATCGCAGCCGCCGGCCCGGGCTGCGCGGCTCGCCGCCGGCTGAGCAGCCGGTGAGCCGCTGCTCCAGGTAGGCCTGCACGCTGTCCATGCCGACCCGCTCCTGGCGCATCGAGTCCCGCTCGCGCACCGTCACCGCCTGGTCGTCCAGCGACTCGAAGTCGACGGTGACGCAGTACGGCGTGCCGATCTCGTCCTGGCGGCGGTAGCGGCGGCCGATCGCGCTGGCGTCGTCGAAGTCGATGTTCCAGCGCTTGCGCAGCTGGGCCGCGAGATCGCGCGCCTTGGGCGAGAGGCTGGCGTCGCGCGACAGCGGCAGCACCGCGGCCTTGACCGGGGCGAGCCGGTGGTCCAGCTTCAGCACGGTGCGCTTTTCCAGTTTGCCCTTGGCGTCCGGCGCCTCGTCCTCGGTGTAGGCGTCGAGCAGGAACATCAGCATCGACCGGTCCACCCCGGCGGCGGGCTCGATCACGTACGGCACGAACCGGCGGCCGGTCGCGGCGTCCAGGTAGGACAGGTCCTGGCCGGAGGCCTTGGCGTGGGTGGACAGGTCGAAATCGGTGCGGTTGGCGATGCCCTCCAGCTCACCCCACTCGCTGCCGGGGAAGTCGTAACGGTACTCGATGTCGACTGTGCGCTTGGAGTAGTGCGACAGCTTCTCCTGCGGGTGCTCGTAGCGCCGCAGGTTCTCCTTGGTGACGCCGAGGTCGAGGTACCAGGCTTCCCGGGTCTCGATCCACCGCTGGTGCCAGTCCTCGTCGGTGCCGGGCTCGACGAAGAACTCCATCTCCATCTGCTCGAATTCGCGGGTGCGGAAGATGAAGTTGCCCGGGGTGATCTCGTTGCGGAACGACTTGCCGATCTGCCCGATGCCGAACGGCACCTTCTTGCGCGAGGTCTGCAGCACGTTGCGGAAGTTGATGAAGATCCCCTGCGCCGTTTCCGGCCGCAGGTAGGCCAGGCCGCTTTCGTCCTCGGTCGCGCCGAGGAACGTGCGCAGCAGCCCGTTGAACATGCGCGGCTCGGTGAACGCGCCGCGGGTCCCGCAGTTCGGGCAGGCCAGGTCGGCCAGCCCGTGCTCCGGCTCGTGGCCGTGCCGTTCGGAGTAGGCCTCGATCAGGTGGTCGGCGCGGAACCGGCGGTGGCAGGACTGGCATTCGGTCAGCGGGTCGACGAACTGGGTGACGTGGCCGCTGGCCTGCCACACCTCGGTGGCCAGGATGACGCTGGAGTCCAGCCCGACGATGTCGTCGCGCTCGTGCACCATCGACTTCCACCACTGGCGCTTGACGTTGTTCTTGATCTCCACGCCGAGCGGGCCGTAGTCCCACGCCGCGCGCAGGCCGCCGTAGATCTCGCTGGACGGGAACACGATCCCGCGGCGCTTGCACAGGCTGACGAGGGTTTCCATGCGGTCGTTGCGGCGTGCCATCGGTGGTCTCCATCCGGCTGGGTGTCGGCGGCGGGCGCCGCGGCGCGGGCACGCGCCGGGCACCAGACTGACGTGCGCGATCTCGGTGAAAGGGATGCGGTGCTCTCAGTTTAGCGGCGACCGGGAACTGCCCGCGCGGCTATTGTTGTGCGTGACCTGGGACGAAACGGGCCCGCGCGGGACCCGGGAAGGACAACGCGGATGAGCGGCAGTAACCGGCCCGGCCAGCGGCGGCAGCGGCCGCTGCCGGCCGGCGAGACGATGTTCACCCCGGGCGCCGCGCCGGGCCGGGCGTCGGCGGAGCGCCGCAGCGCCGCCGTGCTGGTGTTCATGCACCAGCTGCCGGCCTGGGTGTTCCCGGTCCTGATGGCCGTGCTGCTGGTGGCCGGCCTGGCCGTGCGCGGCCCGGCCGGGGCGGTGCTGTTGTGCGGCGTGGCCGCGGTGCTGGCCCTGCTGGCCTTCGTGTCCTGGCCGCAGGCGGGCCCCCGCAGCCGGGCCGGCCGGATCGTGGCCATCGCATGCGTGCTGGCCCTGGCCGTCTGGCAGGCGCTGCGCTGACCGGGCTGCTGATCGCCGCTGTCAGCTGATGACCGGCGGCGGGTTCGGCTGGGCGCCGCCGTAGCGGCGGTCACGGCCCGCGTAGATCTCGCAGGCGTGCCACAGGTGCCGCCGGTCAAAGTCCGGGAACAGCGTGTCGAGGAAGACGAACTCGGCGTAGGCCGACTGCCAGATCAGGAAGTTGGAGATGCGCTGTTCCCCCGACGAGCGCACGAACAGGTCCACGTCCGGGATGCCCGGCTCGTCCAGGTAGCGGGCGATCGTCTTCTCGGTCACGTTGCCGGCGCGCAGCTTGCCCGCTGCGGCCTCGGCGGCGATGGCCGCGGCCGCGTCGGCGATCTCGGCCCGGCCGCCGTAGTTCACGCAGAACTGCAACGTCAGCACCGAGTTGCCCGCGGTCATCTGCTCGGCGTCCGCCAGCTCGTCGATGACGCTGCGCCACAGCCGCTGGTGCCGCCCGGCCCAGCGGACCCGTACTCCCATCTCGTTGAGCTGGTCGCGGCGGCGGCGGATGACGTCCCGGTTGAAGCCCATCAGGAACCGGACCTCGTCCGGCGAGCGGCGCCAGTTCTCGGTCGAGAAGGCGTACGCCGACAGGTACGGGATGCCGAGCTCGATCGCGCCCATGATCACGTCGAACAGCGAGTGCTCCCCGGCCTTGTGCCCCTCGGTGCGGGGCAGGCCGCGCTGCTTGGCCCAGCGGCCGTTGCCGTCCATGACCAGGGCGACGTGCCGGGGCAGCAGGTGCGCCGGGATGTCAGGCGGGCGGGCTCCGCCCGGGTGCGGGTCGGGCGGCCGGACCCGGCCGCTCACGCCTGCTCCACGTGCCGCAGCGACCGGATCGAGTGCTCCAGGTGCCACTGCACGTAGGCGGCGACCAGGCCGCTGCACTCGGCCTGATGGCGCCGCTCGCTGGCGTCGGCCTGCGGCCAGTCGCCGCGCAGCAGCGCCCGCATCAGCGCGATCGTCTGCGGCGACGGGGTGGCCGAGCCGGGCGCCCGGCAGGCCTGGCAGGTCAGGCCGCCCGCGGCGATGCCGAACGCGCGCAGCGCCGGCCGGGCCGGCGGCCCGGCCGGGCCCCCGGCCAGCAGGTCCTCGGGGTCGGGCTCGTTCAGCAGGTCACCGGGATCGGAGCCGGCCGCCCGGGTGCCGCAGACCGCGCACTCGTCCAGCGCGGGCGCGTAGCCGGCCACCGCGAGCGAGCGCAGCAAGAACGCGTCGAGCACCAGCCGCGGGGAATGCTCGCCCTCGCCGAGCGCGCGCAGGCCGCCGACCAGCAGCAGGAACTGGCGCAGGCTCGGCTCCTTCTCCACCGGGGTGAACCGCTCGGCCGTCTCCAGCATCGCGGTGCCGGTGGTGTAGCGGGGGTAGTCGCGGGCCAGCGGCTTGCCGTAGGCCCGCAGCGTCTCCGCCTGGGTGATGATGTCCAGCGACCGGCCGGTGTACAGCAGCAGGTCGACGTGGGTGAAGGGTTCCAGCCGGGCGCCGAACCTGGACTTGGTGCGGCGGACGCCCTTGGCCACCGCGCGGATCCGGCCGCCGCGGCGGGCGAGCAGCGTGACGATGCGGTCGGCCTCGCCCAGCTTCTGGGTGCGCAGCACGATGCCGTCGTCGCGGTAGATGCTCACGGCTCTTATTGTCCCGCACCATCACCCCGGATCCGGCTGACCCGGGCGGCGCGCCCCGCGGGCGCCCGGCTGGCGATCCTGGCCGGGGCGGCCCGGCTACCCGGCCGGGGCGCTCTCCTCGGTCATCGCGATCACGCCGTAGGCCTGGGCCGGGGTCATGCCCAGCTGGGCGGCCACCTGGTGCGCGGCCTCCCGCTCCTCGTCCGCGAGCGAGCCGTCGGCCAGGCCGATGCGCACCACGTCGGCCAGGAACCATTCCCTGGCCGGCACGGCCAGCTGGATGGCCAGCGGGTTCAGCGCCCAGGCCAGGTCGTACTCGGGGCCGTCCGGCGCGGCCAGGTCCGCCGACAGGGCGGCGTCGTCGTAGTGCGACAGCCCGGCGCTGCGGATCGACTCGATGGCCCGGCGGCGGGCCGGGAAAGCGCGCGGCTCCCCGGCGGCCAGTATCGCGATCGCGGCGGCCCGCATCCCGGCCGGCAGCGCGGCCTGCATCTGCGCGGAGGTGGGCAGCGACAGCACTTCGGGGCGGTACCGGGTCCGGCAGTTGTCGCACTGCACGTGCTCGCCGGCCTGGCCGAGCGGGATCAGCGGGATGAAGAAGATATGCAGCCAGCGCCGCCCGCCGCGCAGCCGGTAAGGCCGGTCGCCACCACAGCGCTGGCAGTGGAATGTCCCCTGTCCGATGGTGCGGTAGTACACCCGCAACCCGAAGATGAGGAACACCGCTCCCCCTTCCCGATTACCGCGGCCGCTCCCCGCAGCCCGCCACCTGCCCAGGCGGCACCGGCAGGCGGCGCCGCCAGCCCCGCCCGATCATCACATGCCGCTCAGCGCGCCGGGGCGGAATCCGGCAAAAGCACCGGCGTCGCGGGACCAGGCCCCGGGCCGGACGTCCCTGGCCATCCGGGGTAGCGCCGGTCAGTCGTAGAACCCCAGCCGGCGCAGCTGCTTAGGGTCCCGCTGCCAGTCCTTGGCGATCTTGATGTGCAGGTCGAGGTAGACCTTGCTGCCGAGCAGCGCCTCGATTTGCTGCCGGGCCGCGGCGCCCGCGTCGCGCAGCCGGGTGCCGCGGGAGCCGAGCACGATGGCCTTCTGGCTGTCCCGCTCGAGGTAGATCACCGCGTGCACGTCGATCAGGTCGTCGCGGCCCTCCCGCGGCCCCATCTCCTCCACCAGCACCGCGACCGAGTGCGGCAGCTCGTCCCAGACGCTCTCCAGGATCGCTTCCCGGATCAGCTCGGCGACCAGCTGCTGCTCGGGCTCGTCGGTCAGGTCGCCGTCGGGGTACAGCGGCCGGCCCGGGGGCAGGTGGGTGATCAGCACGTCAGCCAGCACGTCCAGCCCGAATCCGGTCTTGGCCGACACCGGCACTATGTCCGCCCAGTCGCCGAGCTCGGCCACCGCGGTGAGCTGGGCGGCGATCTGGAACGGCTGGGTCTGGTCGGTCTTGGTGACGATCGCGACCACCGGGGTGGGCCCGACGGCGGCCAGCTCGGCGGCCAGGTACTTGTCGCCGGGCCCGATCCGGTCCTTGGCCGGGATGCACAGGCCGATGACGTCGACCTCGGTGAGGGTGGAGCGCACCAGGCTGTCCAGCCGCTCGCCGAGCAGGGTCCGCGGCCGGTGCAGGCCGGGGGTGTCCACGATCACCAGCTGGGCGTCCGGCCGCCGCACGATGCCGCGGATCGCCCGCCGGGTGGTCTGCGGACGGCTGCTGGTGATCGCCACCTTCGTGCCCACCAGGGCGTTCATCAGCGTGGACTTGCCGACGTTCGGCCGCCCCGCGAAGCAGGCGAAGCCAGCACGGAACGCGGCATCGGCCCGTGACGGCATCGGGGCCGGCGTCGGCACTGGCGGCGCTCCCATTTTCGTAATTCTTCCCTACCGGGGCCCGCCAGCACAGCCGCCAGAGATTTCCGTCCCCGCCCGCGCTTCCCGTCCCCCGCCTGGTTGACTTCCAGACCAGCGCGTGTCAGGCCATCGATGACCAGCGCCCCGGCACCGGCTGAGCAGGGCGGCTAGCACGGCCGGGCGGGCTGCCAGACCGTGGCGGTCTTGACCGCGGCGTCCTCAAGTCCCGGCCAGGCCGGGACCTGGTAGCTGGCCACCGGCTCGAAGCCCTGCCGCGGCAGGTAGGCCCGGCCCGGGTCGCCGAGCAGCACGCCCGCGCCCGCGGCGCGGGCGCGGGCCAGGAACCCGGCCAGCCGCGCCGCCAGCGAGCGCTCGTAGCAGGCGTCGCCGGCCAGCACCAGGGTGGCCGGCCCGCAGCCGCCGTCCAGCAGGTCGCCGGGCGCGAGGCCGAGCGTGACGCCGTTGGCCCCGGCGTTCAGCGCGATCGCGGCCAGCGCCAGCGGGTCGATCTCGTTGGCCGTGACCGCGGCGGCGCCGGCCCGCGCGGCGGCGATCGCCACCAGGCCGGAGCCGGAGGCGAGATCGAGCACGGTCTGGCCCGCGGCCCGGTCCGGGTGGTCAAGCAGGAAGCGGGCGAGCGCGGTGCCGCCGGCCCAGGGGAACGCCCAGAACGGCACCGGCAGCGGGGACTGCCCGGCTGCGGCCTCGGTCCGCTCCCACAGCGCGTACGGCTCGTCCGCCAGGTGCAGCGCGATCTCGGGCAGCAGCGGCGGGGTGCGCAGCCGGGTGCACGATCTGACGAAGGCGGCCGCGGCGGCCGGCTCAGGGCCGCAGCGCCTGGCGGACCGAGCCATCGGGCGCGGCGTAGAAGATCACTGCGGCCGGGCCCGCGTCGCGCACCGCGGCCACGTCGGCGGGGTCCGGCTCGGCGGAGTCGGTGACCAGCGCGGCCGCCTCCAGGCTGGCCGCGCCGCTGGAGACGGCCATCGCCACCGCCAGCCGCAGGGCCGACAGCCGCAGCGACGGCAGCGCCACGGCGGAGGCGGCGTAGGTGCGGCCGGTCTCGTCCCGGACCGCGGCCCCCTCGGCCGCCGCGACCCGGGCCCGGGCCGACCGGGCCAGCGTGATGATCTTGAGGTCTTCCGGCCCTGGCTGCGCGCCATTCACCCGGCCGAGTTTAGTGGCCGCCGGGGCTCAGCGGCCGCCGGGCTCGCTGCGTCCGGCGTCTTCCGGCATGGCCTCGCGCGGCCGGGCCGGATGCCCGGTCTCCGCGTCCTGGCTGCCCGCCGGCCGCGCCCCGGCCTGCGCCGGGGCCGGCTCGGCCGGGCCGCGCCCGTTGGCCTGCGCGGGCCGCCTGCCCGGGCCGCCCCGCCCGGCCCGGCCCGGCCGCTCGACCCGGACCGTGCCGATCCGGTTGCGCCGGCCGGCCAGGCTCTCGGCGGTCAGCCGCAGCCCGGCCACGGTCGCCACCGAGCCGGCGATCGGGACCCGGCCCAGCAGCTGGGCGAGCAGGCCGCCGACGGTCTCGACGTCCTCGGCTTCGATCCGCACGCCGAATTCGTCCTCGAGTTCCGCCACGCCCAGCCGTGCGGTGACCCGGGCGCTGCCGTCCTCCAGCCATTCCACCGGCGGCAGTTCCTGGTCGTACTCGTCGGTGATCTCGCCGACGATCTCCTCCAGGATGTCCTCGATCGTCACCAGCCCGGCGGTGCCGCCGTACTCGTCGATGACGATGGCCAGGTGGATCTGCTGGGCCTGCATCTCCCTGAGCAGCTCGTCCACCGGCTTGCTCTCCGGCACGAAGGTGGCGGGCCGCATCACCGACTCGACCAGCGCCGACTCGGCCTCGCGCTGCTCGTTGCCGCGCGACACGATGTCCTTGAGGTAGGCCACGCCGACGATGTCGTCGAGGTTCTCGCCGACCACCGGGATGCGGGAAAAGCCGCTGCGCAGCGCGAGCGACAGCGCCTGGCGCAGGGTCTTGCCGTGCTCGACGAAGACCATGTCGGTGCGCGGCACCATCACCTCGCGGACGATGGTGTCACCCAGCTCGAAGACCGAGTGGATCATCTCCTGCTCGTCCGGCTCGATCTCCCGGCGCCGGGCCAGCAGGTCGACCAGGCCGCGCAGGTCCTCCTCTGAGCTGGAACCGCCGCGATGCTCGCCGCCGGAGCCGAGCGCGGCGGCCACCGCGACCAGCAGCCGCGGCAGCGGCCCGAGCAGCCGGGTCGCCGGCCGCAGCACCACGGCGGCCGCGCTGGCCACCCGGACGGTGCTGCGGCTGCCGAGCGAGCGCGGCAGCAGCCCGGCCACGAAGAAGGCCGCCGCGGCCATCACCGCGGCGGTGATCAGGTAGGCCTGCCAGCCCGCGCCCAGCCAGCGCACCAGCACGGCGGCGACCAGCACGGTGGCGCCGGTGACCGAGCAGGCCCTGGCCAGCAGCAGCACGGTGACGTAGCGGGGGACCTCGGCCAGCACCGCGTGCAGCGGCGCCGAGTCGTCGCCCGCGGACTGGCCCAGTTCCCGGCGCCGGCCCGGGACAGCCGCAGCAGCGCGGCCTCCGCGCTGGCGCACCAGCCCGCCAGCGCGATCAGCGCGGCGGCCGCCACGAGCAGCCAGCCCATGACGGCTAGCCCGGCCCGGGCTGCCCGGGCCCGGGCGGCTCCGGCGGCCCCGGCGTCCCCGCGGGCCGGCTGGCCTGCCAGGAGGCCAGCAGCTTGTCCTGCAGGGCGAACATCTCCGCGTGCTCGCGGGCATCGGCGTGATCGTAGCCGAGCAGGTGCAAGATGCCGTGCACGGTGAGCATCGCCAGCTCTTGGGCCAGGGTGGCGCCCGCCCGCGCTGCCTGCGCGGCCGCGACCTGCGGGCAGATGACCACGTCGCCGAGCAGGCCGGGCAGGTCGTCCTGCTCGCCACCGGGCGGCTCGGACCGGCCGCCGCCCGGCTGCGGGGGCCGCAGCTCGTCCATCGGGAAGGCCAGCACGTCGGTCGGGCCGGGCTCGCCCATCCACCGCACGTGCAGCTCGGTCATGGCCGGCTCGTCCACCAGCAGCACCGACAGCTCGGCGAGCGGGTGGATCCGCAGCTCGTCCAGCACGTGCCGGGCCAGCCCGGCGAGCTCGCGGCCGTCGGCCGCGACGCCGGACTCGTTGGCTATCTCGATGCTCATCCCGGGTCCCGCGGTCACCGGCGCGAGCGGCGCGCGGGCAGCCGCGGGTCAGCGGCCGCCGTGCGCGCGTCGTAGCGCTCGTAGGCGTCCACGATCTCCCCCACCAGCTTGTGGCGCACGACGTCGTGGCTGGTCAGACGGCAGAAGTGGATGTCGTCCAGGCCGTCGAGTATGTCCTGCACCAGGCGCAGCCCGGACTGCTGGCCAGACGGCAGGTCCACCTGGGTGACGTCGCCGGTAACCACGACCCGGGAGCCGAACCCGAGCCTGGTCAGGAACATCTTCATCTGCTCGGGCGAGGTGTTCTGCGCCTCGTCCAGGATGATGAACGAGTCGTTCAGCGTGCGCCCGCGCATGTAGGCCAGCGGCGCGATCTCGATCGTGCCGGCCGCGGTCAGCCGCGGGATCGTGTCCGGGTCCACCATGTCGTGCAGCGCGTCATACAGCGGGCGCAGGTAGGGGTCGATCTTCTCGTACAAGGTCCCCGGCAAGAACCCCAGCCGTTCCCCCGCCTCGACGGCGGGCCGGGTCAGGATGATCCGGTTCACCTCCTTGGCCTGCAGCGCCTTGACCGCCTTGGCCATCGCGAGGTAAGTCTTCCCGGTGCCGGCCGGGCCGATCGCGAACACGATCGTGTTCTGGTCGATGGCGTCGACGTAGCGCTTCTGGCCGAGCGTCTTGGGCCGGATGGTGCGCCCGCGCGAGGACAGGATGTCCAGGGTCAGCACGTCGGCCGGCCGCGGCCCGCTCCTGCGCCGCAGCATGCCGGCCGTCCGCTCGACCGAGTCGGGCGTCAGCTCCGCGCCGCCGGCGACCAGCTGGACCAGCTCGCCGATCAGGCGCTGCGCCGCGGCGGTCTGGTCCGGCGTGCCGGTCAGCGTGATCTCGTTCCCGCGCACGTGGATATCGGCGTCCAGCGCGTTCTCGATCACGTGCAGCAGCTCGTCGCGCGAGCCGAGCAGGCTGAGCATGGAGTGGTCGTCCGGGACGACGATCTTTACCTGCCCGCCGTCGGTGGCCGTCATCCGGGCGGCCAGCTCAGCGGGCGGCCGCCGAGCACGTGAGCGTGCACATGGCCGACGTCCTGCCCGGCATGCCGGCCGGTGTTGAAGACGACCCGGTAGCCGGAGGCGGCGATCTGCTCCTGCTGCGCCACCTGGTGCGCCTGCGCGGCCAGCTCGTCGACCAGGCCGTCGCCCGCCGCGGCCGCCGCCGCCAGGTCGGCGTAGTGCTGGCGCGGAATGACCAGCACATGGACCGGCGCCTGCGGGTTGATGTCGCGGAAGGAAATTGTCCGCGGGCTTTCGAGCACGCGGCCGGCCGGGATCTCACCTGCAGCGATGCTGCAGAACAGGCAATCAGCCATGGGCTCGATCTTAACGTGCGCTACTCGCCGCCGGTTGCAGACATATATGGTTGCTCTACTGCGAACCTGCGAGCACTGCCCCGCCGGTGCATGGTGGCCAGGCCCCGTTTCCCCCGAGGTGATGGGTATTGCCCGTGGCGGTCGCGGACAGCGGACGGACGAGCAGGGGGGAAGTGCGAGCGGTGCGGCGGACCCGTATCCGGGCGGCAGGCGAAGATCCGGCATGACAGCCGGTGAACCAGCCGAGGTCGCCACGCGTCCAATGCACGTGACCGAAGCGCTGGTAGCAGATTCTGGCGTGGGCGCCATCCCGGCCGACTGGGATGCCGACCGCGCGGTGACCGCGCTGTATACCGCCCACTACCGGTCACTCGTGCGCCTGGCCGCGCTGCTGGTGCGCGACGTCGCGACGGCCGAGGAGGTCGTCCAGGAGTCGTTCGTGTCGATGCACGGGGGCTGGCGGCGGCTGCGCGACAGCGAGAAGGCCCTGTCCTACCTGCGCCAGTCGGTCGTCAACCGGTCCCGGTCGGTGCTGCGGCACCGGGTCGTGGTGGACCGGAACGCGCCCAAGCCCCCGCCGGACATGCCGAGCGCCGAGCAGGGCGCGATCACCTTGCTGGAACGCTCGGCCGTGGTGGCGGCGCTGCGTACGCTGCCGGCCCGCCAGCGCGAGGCGCTCGTGCTGCGGTACTACGGCGACCTGTCCGAGGCGCAGATCGCGGCGGCCATGGGCATCAGCCGCGGCGCCGTGAAGAGCCATACCGCGCGGGCCATGTCGGCGCTGCGGGTCGTGCTGGAGCGTGAGACATGATCCAGCACGACACCCAGTACGAGCAGGTCCTGCGGCGGGCGCTGCATGCGGCCGCCGACGGGATCGAGCCGGAAGCCAACGGCCTGGAGCGGATCCGGGCCCGGCTCACCATGCCCGCGCCGCTGCCGGTCGCGTGGCTGAACGCCGGCTACGCGGACGTGTCCGGCCTGACCATGGGCTGGCTGCAGACGCTCGGCGAGTGGCTGCGCGCGGTCACTTCCCGGTTTCGCGGCCGCCGCGGCCGGGCCGCAGGCACCGCGCTGACCGCCCGGCGGGCCGTTCCCGCGCCCCGCCCCGCGCTCGGTGCCAGCACCGCCGCCGCGGCGGTGCGGGCCGGGAAGGCGCGGCGGCTGCGGCAGGCCGGGCGGGCCAGGCCGCTCGCGGCCGCCGGGGCCGTGGCGGTCTTCGTCACCGTGTGCGGCGCGCTGGTGCTGGCCACCCTGCCCGGGCAGCTCTCCGGCTCGCTGGACGGCATCATCCCGTTCCTCGGGTCATCGTCGTCGGCGGGCGGTCATAGCGGCTCGGCGTTCGGCGGCGGGCGCTCCCTGGCGAACGGCACCGGTCCCCAGCACGGCTGGTCGACGAACAACACGTTCCCGTCGAACGGGCCGGGTGTCACGTTCTGCCCGCCGCCGTTCAAGGCCGTGGCGCCGGGCAACCAGGGCAGCCAGCCCGGGCCTGGCCAGCGGCCACTCCGGTGCCCCGGCCCCGCAGCCGGCCACCCCGGCGCCTGCGCCGTCGGGCAGCAGCTCGCCGTCCCCGTCCCCCACCCCGTCGACCAGCTCGCCCTCGCCGAGCAGCTCGCCGTCGGTCTCACCGTCGGACTCCGGTACGCCGTCGCCGAACACCAGCACCTCGACCACCGGCGGCATCGGCTCGGCGCTGAACAGCATCGGCTCGGATCTCGGTGTCAGCTCGCTGCTGGGCGGCCTGTCGGCCGGGACCACCGCCGCGGGCGGCCCGGCGGGGCCGGCCCAGACGGCGGCCGTGGTCAGCCTCTCAGTCGTTTCCCGGGCGGCCGTTTCCCGGGCGGCCGTTTCCCGGGCGGAGGTTTCCCGGGCGGCTGCCTCCGGCGCGGCCGTCTCGCCCTGCTCGGTCAGCGCGAAGACCGGCGGCCGGGCCGCCGGGCGCGACGGCGCCACTGCGCTGACCCGGGGCGCTTCGACCATCGCGGCCCGCTCCGGCGAGGCCGGCCTCCCGGCCGCCGGGCGGCGCGCCGCCCGGTCAGCCTGACCCGCGGCTGACCTCAGGTCAGGCCCAGCGAGCACTGCGGCTGAGCACCAGGGCCGCGGCCACCGCGCCCGCCGATGAGCCGCGCAGCACCGACGGCCCGAGCCGGGCGGTGGCCGCGCCGGCCGCGGCCAGCGTCCCGGCCTCGCCCTCGGTGACGCCGCCCTCCGGCCCGACGATCAGCATGATCTCCCCGCCGGACGGCAGCGCCAGCCCGGCCAGCGGCCGCGGCGCGTCCGGGTCGAGCAGCACCGCGAGCTGCGCCGCGGCCGCGCGCCGGGCCAGCGCCGCGGTGTCCGCCAGCTCGCTGACCTCAGGGAACCAGGCCCGGCGGGACTGCTTGGCGGCCTGGACCGCGGTCACCCGCCACCGTTCCAGGGCCCGCCCGGCCCGGCCCGCCCGGTCACCCGGACCGCCCCGGTCAGCCCGGTCGGGCCGCCAGCGGGCCACGCACCGCTCCGCTGCCCACGGCACGATCTCATCCGCCCCGACCTCGGTCATGATCTCGACGGCCCGCTCGCTGCGGTCACCCTTCAGCAGGGCCTGCGCGACGACCAGCCGCGGCTGCGGCGGCGGCTGCGCCCGCCGGGCCTGCACGGCCAGCTCCAGCGCGCCCGGCCGCGCGGCGGCCACCACGCACTCGGCCAGCCGGCCCTGGCCGTCGGTCACGTCGGCCCGCTCGCCGGGCGCGAGCCGCCGCACCGTGGCGGCATGCCGGCCCTCCGCGCCGGCCAGCACGATCGGGTCGCACTCCAGCTCGGCGGGGCTGGCCAGGAACACCGGGGGCGTCAGCGCCGGTCCCGGGGCTCAGCGGCCGTTGAAGGCGTCACGCAGCCGGGAGAAAAAGCCCTGCTGCCCGGGGGAGAACCGGCCGGGCGGCGCCTCCTCGTCGCGCAGCCGGGCCAGTTCGCGCAGCAGGTTCTCCTGCTCGGCGTCCAGCTTGACCGGCGTCTCCACCGTGACGTGGATCAGCAGGTCGCCGCGGCCCTGCGCGTTCAGGTGCGCGGTGCCCTGGCCGTACAGCGGGATGGCCTGGCCGGACTGGGTACCGGGCCGGATGTCGACCTCGGCCGGGCCGTCCAGCGTCTGCACCTTGAGCGTCGCGCCGAGGGCCGCCGCGACCATCGGGATGGTCACCGTGCAGTGCAGGTCGTCGCCCTGCCGCTCGAAGATCGGGTGCGCGCGCTGCACGACCTCCAGGAACAGGTCGCCGGGCGGGCCGCCGCCCGGGCCGGTCTCGCCCTCGCCGGCCAGCTGGATGTGGGTGCCGTCCTCGACCCCGGCCGGGATCCTGACCTTGATGGTGCGCCGGGTCCTGACCCGGCCGTCGGCATCGCACTCGGGGCACGGCCGCCTGATCACGGTGCCGTAACCGCCGCAGCCGGGGCACGGCCGCGAGGTCATGACCTGGCCCAGGAACGAGCGGGTGACCTGGTTGACCTCACCGCGGCCATGGCAGACGTCGCAGGTGACCGGATGGGTGCCGGGCGCGCTGCCCTCGCCGGAGCAGGTCGGGCACACCACCGCGGTGTCGATGGTCAGGTCCCTGGTCGTGCCGAACGCGCATTCCGACAGGTCCAGCTCGACCCGCAGGGTCGCGTTCCGGCCGCGCCGGGCCCGGCTGCGCGGGCCGCGGGCGGCCGCGCCGCCGCCGAAGAACGCGTCCATGATGTCGCTGAACGGGAATCCGGCGGCGCCCGCCCCGAACCCGCCGGCGCCGCCGCCGGACGCGTACGGGTCGGCGCCCAGGTCGTACATCTGCCGCTTCTCCGGGTCGGAGAGCACCTCGTAGGCCTGATTGATCTCCTTGAACCGCTCCTGGACCTGCGGGTCCGGGTTGACGTCAGGGTGCAGTTCCCTGGCCAGCCTGCGGTAGGCCTTCTTGATCTCGTCGCCGTCGGCGTCCCGGCGGACGCCCAGGCTCGCGTAGTAGTCGTTTGCCACGCCCGCCCCTATGACTCCGCCAGGATCTGGCCCACGTACCGTGCCACCGCGCGCACTGCTCCCATCGCCGTCGGGTAGTCCATCCTGGTCGGCCCGAGCACGCCCAGCTTGGCCAGCTGCTCGCCCGCGCCGTAGCCGGCCGCCACCAGCGAGGTGCTGCGCAGCCCCTGCACCTCGTTCTCCGCGCCGATCCGCACGGTGACCGCGTCCTCGCCGGTCGACTCGCCGAGCAGCCGGATCAGCACCACCTGCTCCTCCAGGGCCTCCAGCACTTCCTGCAGGCCGCGGGAGAAATCACCTGCGGTCAGGTTAGCCGCGCCGCCGACCACGACGCGCTCCTCGTGCCGTTCGACCAGTGTCTCCAGGATCACCGAGAAGATCGCCGCGGCGTTGGCCCGCTCGTCCGCGGCGTTGGCCCGCTCGTCCGGCACGACCCGCTCGGGCAGGCCGGCCACGATCGCGGCCACCTCGGTCAGCCGCTGGCCGTCCAGGCAGGCGTTGAGCACCGCGCGCAGCTGGGTGATGGAATCCTCGCCGATCGCCCGGGGCAGCTCGATCACCCGCTGCTCGACCCGGCCGGTGTCGGTGATCAGCACCAGCAGCAGCCGCCGCTCGGTGAGCGGCACCAGCTCGACGTGCCGCACCGTGGACCGGGTCAGCGACGGGTACTGCACCATCGCGACCTGCCGGGTGAGCTGAGCCAGCAGCCGCACGGTGCGCAGCACCACGTCGTCGAGGTCATACGCGCCGGCCAGGAAGGACTCGACGGCGCGCCGCTCGGCCCTGGTGAAGGGCTTGACCCCGGACAGCCGGTCGACGAACAGCCGGTAGCCCTTGTCGGTGGGAACCCGGCCGGCGCTGGTGTGCGGCTGGACGATGTAGCCCTGCTCTTCCAGCACCGCCATGTCGTTGCGGATCGTCGCCGGGGAGACGTCCAGGTTGTGCCGGTCCACCAGGGACTTCGAGCCGACCGGCTCCTGGGCCGACACGTAATCCTCCACGATGGCGCGCAAGACCGCTAGCTTCCTGTCGTCAAGCATGCGGCCCTCCCTTGGCACTCACGTGTTACGAGTGCCAAGTCTAGGGCGCGAATGGCAGTGGCGGCACGCGCCGGCGGCCGGCGTTCGATTCGCCGTCCCCGGCCGTACCGTCTAGCGTTGATTCACCACCGCGACCGACGAGGGATGATGACGGGCCACCCATCGCAGCCGCCCCCGGGCCGGGCCGCCGGGCGCGGCGAGGCCGGCGGCGCGCTGGACGAGAGCACCGGGCCGCAGCCCGCCGCGCTGGACGACGGCTGGCCGATTGACCCGCCCGCCCCGCCCGCGCCCGGGCCGGCCCCGGCTGACCCGGCCCCGGGCCGTCCGCCAGGTCCGGCGGCGCCGGAATGGCGGCTGGCGGTGCTCGGCTACCTGGGCGTCCCGTTCCTGAGCGTGCTCGGGCCGCTCGCGGTGTACCTGGCCGGCCGCGGCGAGGCGTTCACCCGGCGGCACGCCGCCCAGGCGCTGAACCTGGCCATCACCGTGCTGATCTACAACTTCTGCGCGCTGCTCATGGGCAGCGTGCTCGCGCTGGACTCGCTCTCCGTCGCGCTGACCATCATGATCCCGGTCACGGCGGCCTTGTGGCTGACAGCGCTCTACTATCTGGCCCGCTGCGCGCTGGCGGCCAGCCAGGGCGGATTCCGCCAGGTCCCGGCCTGGCTGTGCGCCACCCTGGTGCGCTGAGATCTCGTGCGCCGGGCCGCTCCGGCCGCCGCGGTCAGTCGGTCAGGCCGCGGATGACCGCGTCGGCCAGGAGCCGGCCCCGGCGGGTCAGCACCACCCGGCCGGCATCCAGGTCATCGCCGCGGGCCAGGCCGTCGGCGACGGCCGCGGCAGCCGCCGACCGCCCGGCCGGGCTCAGCGCGGCCGCCGGGCAGCCCGCAGCGAGCCGGGTGCGCAGCATGATGTCCTCGGTGCGACGCTCGGCGCCGCTGAGCACCTCGCGGGCCTGCGCCGGGCTGGCGCCGGCCGCCAGCCGCCTGGCGTAGGCGGCCGGGTGCCGGACGTTCCACCACCGCGTGCCGCCGACGTGGCTGTGCGCGCCCGGGCCGATCCCCCACCAGTCGCCGCCGGTCCAGTAGAGCAGGTTGTGGCGGCACCGGGCGGCCGGGCCCGCGGCCCAGTTGGAGATCTCGTACCAGTCCAGGCCCCGCCGCGACAGCAGCTCGTCGGCCATCAGGTAGCGGTCGGCCAGCGCGTCCTCGTCCGGCCCGGGCAGCTCGCCGCGGCGGATCCTGGCCGCCAGCCGGGTGCCGTCCTCCACGATCAGCGCGTACGCCGAGACGTGGTCGGGGCCGGCCGCTGCGGCGGCCCGCAGCGAAGCATCCCAGTCCGCATCGCTCTCCCCCGGCGTGCCGTAGATCAGGTCCAGGCTGACGTGCTCGAACCCGGCCTCGCGGGCCCACCGGGCGCAAGCCTGCGGCCGGCCGGGCTGGTGCACCCGGTCCAGTACGGCCAGCACGTGCGGCACCGCGCTTTGCATGCCGAGCGAGATCCGGGTCAGTCCGGCGGCGCGCAGCTGCGCCAGCGCGGGCTGGCCGACGCTCTCCGGGTTCGCCTCGGTGGTGACCTCGGCGCCAGGCGCCAGCCCGAACTCGGCGCCGATCGCGGCCAGGATCGCGCCGAGGTCTCCGGGCGGCAGCAGCGTCGGCGTCCCGCCGCCGAAGAACACCGAGGTCACCGGCAGGTCCGCCGCGCCGAGCACGCGGCGGGCGAGCCGGATCTCCGCGATCGCCTGCGCCGCGTACCCGGCGCGGGAGGCGCCCGGGCCGAGCTCGGCGGCGGTGTAGGTGTTGAAGTCGCAGTAGCCGCACCGGGTCGCGCAGAACGGCACGTGCACGTAGATGCCGAACGGCCGGGTGCCGAGCCCGGTCAGCGCGCTGCCCGGCAGCGCGCCGTCAGCGGGCCCGGGCTGGCCGGGCGGGGGCGGTCCTGGCATCGCGCGTCAGCGTCCCGCGGTCCTGCGCGCGGGCCCGGCGCTAGGCACCGGCCCGGGCCAGCACGTCCGCGCCGATCTCGTCCCACTTGCCGCCGCGGCCGGGCACCTCCAGCAGCCGCCGCATCAGGCCGGCGTCACCGTAGAAGGCCCGCATCGACTCGGCCACGGTCACCTGCACCTCCGGCCGGTGCAGCAGCCGGACCGGGTCGCCCGCGCCGACCTCGCCCGGGGTGAGCACGCGCAGGTAGGCGCCGGGCCGTCCGGCGCGGGCGAACCGGCGCACCCAGTGCGGCTCGCTGAGCCAGGCCTTGAAGGTGTTGCAGGGAATCCGCGGCGAGGTGACCTGCACGACCGCGGTGCCGAGCCGCCAGGTCTCGCCGATCAGCGCGCCGCTGACCTCCACTCCGGCGGTGGTGATGTTCTCGCCGAAGATGCCGTTGCGCAGCTCGCGGCCCAGCTGCTCGGTCCACCAGTCCAGGTCCTCGCGGGCGTAGGCGTACACCGCCTGCTCGGTGCCGCCGTGGTTGCCGGTGTCGGTGCACTCGTCGCCGTCGAGGCCGAGCGAGCCGACCGCCACCCGTCCCGGCCGCGGCTGCTTGTCGATCGCGCTGGCGCCGAGCTGCGGGCCGTCCATCGGCCTGGTCCGGCCGGTGCTGACCGCCAGCACCCGCCCGGCGGGCGCACCGGGGCCGCCGGCTGCCGCATTGCTCATGCGCCGCAGGTTATCCGACCGGGCCGGGCTGGGCCGCATCCAGCTTTCCGGCCGCGGGTTAGGCTGGAGCCAGCACAGTCAGACGCGGGGATGGCGGGCAGATGACAGTGAGCAGCTTCGGCCAGATGAGGGCCTCCGACACCGATCGGGACGCCGCCACCGGCCTGCTCCAGACGGCCTACGCCGAGGGCCGGCTCGACGGCGAGGAGTACGAGGAGCGGCTCGGCCGGGCGCTGACCGCGCGCACCTACGCCGACCTGGACGTGCTGACCAGGGACCTGCCGCGCAGCCAGCCGGCCCCGGCCCCGGCGCCGCGCTGGCCGCCCGCCGCGCCGCGCCGGACCAACCCGCTGGCCGTCGCCTCGCTGATCTGCGGCGCCGCGCAGCCGTTCACCGGGATGCTCACCACCATCCCGGCCATCGTGCTCGGGCACATGGCCCGCTCCCAGATCCGGCGCAGCGGGGACGACGGGGCCGGGCTGGCCGCCTGGGGCCTGGCGCTCGGCTGGGCGGGCGTGGTGATCCCGTTGCTGTTCCTGCTGCTGTTCGCGATAGCGGTGGGGCAGGCTCTGCACTGAGGCAATTGATGGCGACCAGGCGAGTATCCGCTGCTGCGGGGGTAGGTCAGCCATTAGCATGTCCGACTGACAGCGCGGCCGGCGGTCCCGCCGAGCGCGCCCGGCATCCGGGGATGACGATCGCATGAGCTCAGACGACTACGGCGACGGCCGGGACCAGTGGGGACAATCCGGCGGGCAGCAGGAGCAGGGCAGCCAGCCGGACCAGCCTGACCAGGGCGGTCAGCCGGGCCAGCCTGACCAGGGCGGCCAGCCGGGCCAGTATCCGCAGTACGGCCAGCAGTACGGCGAGGGACAGCAGTACGGCCAGGAGCAGCAGTACGGTCAGGAGCAGCAGTACGGCCAGGAGCAGCAGTACGGCCAGGGCCAGCAGGCCGGCCAGCCGCAGTACGGTCAGGGCCAGTACGGCCAGTATCCGCAGCCCGGCCAGTACGGCCAGCAGGGCGATTACGGCCAGCAGGGCGGCTACGGCCAGCAGGGCGATTACGGGCAGCAGGGACAGTACGGGCAGCAGCCGGGACAGTACGGTCAGCAGCCCCAGTACGGCCAGCCCGGCCCGTATTCCCAGTACCCGCAGCAGGGCGGCCAGGTCCCGGCCTACGGGGGCGGGGGTTACGGCCCGGCCAAGACCAACGGCACCTCGATTGCGGCGCTGGTGCTCGGGATAGTCGGCTTCCTCATCCCGCTGGCCTCGATCGCCGCGCTGATCTGCGGCCCGATCAGCCTCGGCCAGATCCGCCGGACCGGCGAGCGCGGCCGCGGCATGGCCATCGCCGGCATCGTGCTGGGCGCGCTGGTAGTGGTCGGCTACATCATCATCATTATCGCGGCGGTCGCCACCTCGGGCAGCAACTCCTAGCCCCGGCGGGCCCGGGCGTCCGGGAACTCCTAGCCCCGGCGGGCCCGGGCGTCCGGGCTGGCGCTAGCGGCGCTTGTCGCCGCTCTGCTCGGTGGACAGGGCGGCCACGAACGCCTCCTGCGGCACCTCGACCCGGCCGATGACCTTCATCCGCTTCTTGCCTTCCTTCTGCTTCTCCAGCAGCTTGCGCTTGCGGGTGATGTCACCGCCGTAGCACTTGGCCAGCACGTCCTTGCGCATCGCCCGGATGTTCTCCCGGGCGATGATGCGCGACCCGATCGCGGCCTGGATCGGCACCTCGAACTGCTGGCGCGGGATCAGCTCCTTCAGCCGGGCGGTCATCGACAGGCCGTACTCGCGGGCCTTGTCGGCGTGCACGATCTGGCTGAACGCGTCGACCGGCTGGCCCTGCAGCAGGATGTCCACCTTGACCAGGTCGGCCTCGGCCTCCCCGTCCGGCTCGTAGTCCAGCGACGCGTAGCCGCGGGTGCGCGACTTGAGCTGGTCGAAGAAGTCGAAGATGATCTCGGCCAGCGGCATCGTGTAGCGGATCTCGACCCGGTCGGATGACAGGTAGTCCATGCCGAGCAGCGCGCCGCGGCGGCCCTGGCACAGCTCCATGATCGCGCCGATGTGGTCACTGGGGGCCAGCACCGTGGCCCGCACCACCGGCTCGTAGATCTGCGCGATCTTGCCCTCGGGGAACTCGCTGGGGTTGGTGACGACCAGTTCGCCGCCGGACTCCGGGATCACCCGGTAGACCACGTTCGGGGCGGTGGAGATCAGCGACAGGCCGAACTCGCGCTCCAGCCGCTCGCGCACGATCTCCATGTGCAGCAGGCCGAGGAACCCGCACCGGAAGCCGAAGCCCAGCGCGGTGGAGGTTTCCGGTTCGTACACCAGCGAGGCGTCGTTGAGCTGCAGCTTGTCCAGGGCGTCGCGCAGCTCCGGGTAGTCGTCGCCGTCGAGCGGGTACAGCCCGGAGAACACCATGGGCTTGGGGTCGGCATAGCCGGGCAGCGGCTCGCCGGCCGGCCGGGCGAGCGTGGTAACGGTGTCGCCGACGCGGGCCTGCCGGACGTTCTTGACCCCGGTGATCAGGTAGCCGACCTCGCCGGCCGCAAGGCCGTCCGACGGCACCGGGTCGGGCGAGATCACCCCGACTTCCAGCGTGTCGTGCACCGACCTGGTCGACAGCATGAGGACCTTCTCGCGCCGCGACAGCCGGCCGTCCATGACCCTTACGTAGGTCACCACGCCCCGGTAGGTGTCATAGACGGAGTCGAAGATCAGCGCCCGGGCCGGGGCGTCCGGGTCCCCGCTGGGCGGCGGCACCTGGCGCACCACCTCGTGCAGCAGTTCGGTCACGCCCTGCCCGGTCTTGGCTGAGACCCGCAGCACCTCGGCCGGGTCGCAGCCGATGATCCCGGCCAGCTCGGCCGCGCGCGCGTCCGGCTGCGCCGCGGGCAGGTCGATTTTGTTGAGCACCGGGATGATCTGCAGGTCGGCGGCGAGGGCCAGGTACAGGTTGGCCAGCGTCTGGGCTTCGATCCCCTGGGCCGCGTCGACCAGCAGGATCGCCCCCTCGCAGGCCGCCAGCGACCGGGACACCTCATAGCTGAAGTCGACGTGCCCGGGGGTGTCGATGAGGTTCAGCACGTACTGGGTGCCGTCCTCGCCGCGCCACGGCAGCCGCACCGCCTGGCTCTTGATCGTGATGCCGCGCTCGCGCTCGATGTCCATCCGGTCCAGGTACTGGGCGCGCATCTGCCGGTCGCTGACCACCCCGGTGAGCTGCAGCATCCGGTCGGCCAGCGTGGACTTGCCGTGGTCGATGTGGGCGATGATGCAGAAGTTGCGCAGCACGGCCTGCTCGGTGCGCGACGGGACGGGACCGCCGGCCTGCGCGGCCGCCGGGGCAGCCCGCAGCGCGCCCCCGGCCTGCGCCACGGCTGCGGGCGGGACGGGCAGGGCTGGCTCAGCTGGTGGCACGCTCATCCGTCGATCGTCGTTTCCCGGGCCGGTCCCGGTGGTGTCCCGCCGTTCCGGCCGCCGGTTCAGCGGGCCGGTCCCGGCCTGCGGGCGGGCGGCTTGTTGTCGCCGTCTATGGTTGCATGCCGCGGCCGGTGCCCACGCCAGCCCGGCCCGGCGGCGGCCGCGGGCGCGGGCCGGCGGCCCGATGCCGGCGTTTAATTTGAGCGGCCGGCCTGATCTCGGATAGTCTGTGCTGTCGGCTGTCTGCATGCCCGCCGTACGTCCGGGTGCGCAGTGCCCGGCGCCGCCACCCGGCGCCCGCCCGGCACGACCGGACCCACCTGAGTCATCTGAGCCCAGTCATCTGAGCCCTGAGTCATTAGAGCGAGGCATTCGCGTGGCGAACATCAAGTCGCAGATCAAGCGCAACAAGCAGAACGAGCGGGCCCGTCAGCGCAACAAGGCCGTCAAGTCCGAGCTGAGGACCTACGTGCGCCACTTCCGCGAGGCAGCGGACGCCGGCGACGTCGAGACCGCGACCACCGCGTTGCAGACCGCCTCGGTCAAGCTGGACAAGGCCGTCAGCAAGGGCGTCATCCACCGCAACCAGGCCGCCAACCGCAAGTCGGCGATCGCCCGCCACCTGGAGCAGGCCAAGCAGTCAGAGCGCTAGCGGCCAGCGCGGCAGGCGACGATCGTGGTGATGGCCTTCTCCAGCGCGTAGGCGGCGCTGGCGCCCTCCCCCTTGACCTGCGCGTCGGCCGTGGCCACCGCGCTGTGCGCGCGGGCCACCCCGTCCGGGGTCCAGCCGCGCAGCTGCTGGCGGACCCGGTCGATCTTCCACGGCGGCATGCCCAGCTCGGCGGCCAGCGTCTCGCTGCGCTGGCCGCGCGGCGCGCTGCCCACCCGGCCGAGGGCCCGGACGCCCTGGGCGAGCGCGCTGCTGATCAGCACCGGTGAGGTGCCGACCGCCAGCGCCCAGCGCAGCTGCTCCAGCGCGTCGGCTAGCCTGCCCTCGACGGCCCGGTCGGCGACGGTGAAGCCGGTAGCCTCGGCCCGGCCGCGGTAGTACTGGCCGACGACTGCCGCGGTGACCGTGCCGGTGGTGTCGGCGGCAAGCTGGCTGACGGCCGCCGCCAGCTCGCGCAGGTCGGTGCCGACCGCGTCGAGCAGGCCCCGCAGGCCGCCCTCATCGGCCTTGCGGCCGTGGCGGCGGAACTCGCCGCGCAGGAAGTCCATCCGCTCGCCGAACCGGCGCACGGCCGGGCAGTCGATCCGGCTGGCCCCGGCCGACAGCAGCCCGGCCAGCAGGGTCTTGCCCTTCGCGCCGCCGGCGTGGGCCACGGCCAGCACGGCGCCGGGCGCCGGATCGGCTGCATAGCGCAGCAGCTCGGCCGCGGCGTCCTTGCCCGCGTCCTGCGCGGACCTGATGACCACCACGCAGCCGCCGCCGAACAGCGACGGCGCGGTCAGCCCGGCCAGCTCGCCCGGCGCGAGGTCCGCGGCCCGCACGTCATGCACGTCCGGCCGGGCGGCGCCGGCGCCGGCGGCCGGCCCGCGATCGTCCGCCGCGGCGGCGCCTGCCGCCCGGACCGGGTCCGGCGCCCCGGCCGGATCGCTGGCGGCGGCGCCGGCCGCGGCCAGGATTGCGGTGATGGCCCGCTCGGCCAGGAATTCCTCGTCGCCGACGATGACGGTGACCGGGGCGGGCGGGCCGGCCGCGCCGCGGCCGGCCCGGGCCGGCCGCGCGGCACGGCGTCACGGGCTGGGGGCATGACCGCAGCATGTCATGCGGTGAAGCCATCGCGGCGCCAGGACCAGATTCCGCCCGGCCGCGGGACGGTCCTCAGGCCGTGATCGGCTCGCCGCCCTGCCAGATCCTGATCGGCTTGAGGTTGTAGGACCAGGCGAAGGCGCCCTCGTGGTCGGCGTCCCAGGCCACGATGTCGGCCAGCCGCCCGCGCACCATCGCGCCCCGGTCGGGGGCCCGCAGCGCGTGCGCGCCGCCGAGGGTGGCGGCGCGCAGCGCCTCGCTGACGCTGATCCCGTAGCTGGCGATGGCCAGCGCGATGACGAGCGGCATCGAGGTGATGCCGTTGCCGCCGGGCGAGTGATCGGAGCCGAGGGCTACCGGCACGCCCTTGTCGAGCAGGTCACGGACCGGCGGGTGGCCGCCGGACTCGGACGCGGTGGCGGGGCAGACCACGGCGGCGACGCCCGCCCGGGCGAGCGCGGCGACGTCGTCGTCCTGCGCGCCGTGCAGCAGGTCGGCGGATACGCAGCCGACCTCGGCTGCGAGCTGGGCGGCGCCGAACCGGGAGTCGCCGCAGGCGTGCAGCCGCGGCAGCAGGCCGGCCGCGCGCCCGGCCGCGAGCACCCAGCGGGCCTCGTGGTCGGTGAACCGGCCCTCGTCGCAGTAGACGTCCACGCTGTCGGCGCCCGCCGCCGCCGCGTCGGCGCACCAGCTGCCGACCGCGTCCACGTAGTCGTCACGCCGGCCGAAGTACTCCGGCGGGACGGCGTGCGCGGCCAGGAACGTGACGTGCACCCGCGGCATGCCGGCCTCGGACTCCAGCGACTTCAGCAGCCGGACGTCGGCCAGCTCGCCGTCGCGGGTCAGGTGGTAGCCGGTCTTGGCCTCGATCGTGGTGGTCCCGTTCAGCACCCAGCGCTGCAGCCGCTCGCGCACCGCGTTGCAGAGGGTCCAGGGGTCGGTGCCGCGGGTCACGGTGACGGTCGAGGCCAGGCCGCCGCCGGCCGCGGCGATCTCGCTGGAGGTCGAGCCGCCCGAGCGCATCGCCAGCTCGGCCCACCGGTTGCCGGCGTAGACGGGGTGGCTGTGGGCGTCGATGAGGCCGGGGGTGACCAGGCCGCCGCCCAGGTTGTCGACGTGGTCGACGTCGACGATGTCCTCCAGCACGCCCGGGATGCTGTTCGGCAGCTCGGCGGACGGGCCGACCCAGGCGATGCGGTCGTTGTGACACAGGATGGCCGCATTGCTCCACACCTCAGAACCGGTCCACAGCCGGCCGATGTTGGTCAGAAGGCGTACGGTCACCTGAGAGATCTCCGTAGTAGCTGCAAAGCTCGCCGCGCCCGGCGGTCAGCTGCGCGGATGCCGATCATCATGAGCGGTCACCTGCCCTGAACGCCGACCCGGTCGTCTGCACCGGCAGGTTCTGTGGAGCAGGCGAGGGGGAAGCGTTGCGCGTGGGAACTCTGCGATGCGGACACTAACATATCGGTCAGTAGTGCTAATGCACCAGTGATCCGGCTAAAGAAGCTATGCGAAGTTCAGCCGCGATCAACGATCAGAGCCTATCGCCTGCGCCGCCCCTTCCCGGGAAGGGACAACTCAGGAGTTTCGCGCGCAGGGCCGTCCGCGGCAGGCAAGCCGCGCGTTCCGCGCGCGGCCTGGTCTCCTGCGGCCCGGGTTCAGGCAGCCTGGGCCGCGCAGCCTGGCCCCGGCTGGCTGGGCCCGGGCAGCAGGGTTCGCCCGCGGAGGCACCCGGCCCGCCTGGACCCGGCTCGTCAATTCGTGAATCACACGGGCGCGCTTTGATTTAATGCGATCGCAATCGCGGCCAAGCGCCTTTCTCGCCAGGCCGGCTTAATGCAAACGAATGCAGCTTACGCGCCGGGAAACGCAAGACCGCTACGCAATTGCCTCGCGGCCGCCGTACCGGCGCGGGCGGGCGGATCTAGCGGCCGGACCGCCCGGCGGCCGGGCTGGCGTTCGCGGCGGCCGGGCTGGCGTTCGCGGCGGCCGGGCTGGCGTTCGCGGCGGCCGGGCTGGCGTTCGCGGCGGCCGGGCTGGCGTTCGCGGCGGCCGGGCTGGCGTTCGCGGCGGCCGGGCTGGCGTTCGCGGCGGCCGGGCTGGCGTTCGCGGCGGGCCACGGGCAGCTGGCCGAACTCGGCGGCCAGGGCGGGCGGGACCCGGGCCGCGAGCAGCGTGCCGTGCTCGCCATGCTCCTCGCTGAGTACCTCGCCCTCGGAATGCGCCCGGGCGACCAGGTCGCCGCGGTCGTAGGGCACCACGGCGGTGACCTCGCGGTCGCGGCGCGGCAGCAGCTGCTCGATCTGCCCGAGCAGCGCCGCGGTGCCCTCGCCGGTCCGCGCCGAGACCACGGCGCAGTGCTGCTGAGTCAGCCGCAGCCCGTCCGTCACGACCGGGTCGGCGGCGTCGGCCTTGTTCACCACGACCAGCTCGGGCACGTCCGCGGCGCCGATCTGGCCGAGCACCTCCCGCACTGCGGCCAGCTGGGCCGCCGGGTCGGCGTCCGAGCCGTCCACCACGTGCAGGATCAGGTCGGCCTCGGCGACCTCCTCCAGGGTGGAGCGGAACGCGTCGACCAGCTGGTGCGGCAGGTGCCGCACGAACCCCACGGTGTCGGTCAGCGTGAACGGCAGCCCCGCGGGGGTGCGGGCCCGGCGCACCGCCGGGTCGAGGGTGGCGAACAGCAAGTCGTCGACCAGGACCTCCGCCCCGGTCAGCCGGTTGAGCAAGCTGGACTTGCCCGCGTTGGTGTACCCGGCGATCGCCACCGAGGGCACCGCGCCGCGGCGGCGGCGGCCCCGCTGCACCTGCCGGTCGACCGACATCGCGGCAATCTCGCGGTGCAGCTTGGTGACCCGGGCCCGGATCCGGCGCCGGTCGGTCTCGATCTTGGTCTCGCCCGGCCCGCGGGTGCCGATCCCGCCGCCGCCGGCCACCCGGCCGCCGGCCTGCCGGGACATCGACTCGCCCCAGCCGCGCAGCCGCGGCAGCAGGTACTGCAGCTGGGCCAGCTCGACCTGGACCTTGCCTTCCTTACTCCGGGCGTGCTGGGCGAAGATGTCCAGGATCAGCGCGGTCCGGTCGACCACCTTGACCTTGACCACGCTCTCCAGCTGGCGCAGCTGCCCGGGGGTCAGCTCGCCGTCGCAGATCACCGTGTCCGCGCCGGTGGCGACGACCAGGCCGGCCAGCTCGGCGGCCTTGCCCGCGCCGACGTAAGTCGCGGCGTCGGGCTTGGACCGCCGCTGGATCAGGCCGTCCAGGACCTGTGAGCCCGCGGTCTCGGCCAGCCGGGACAGCTCGCGCAGCGAGTTCTCCGCCGTGGCCAGCGTGCCGTCGGTCCAGACGCCCATCAGCACGACCCGCTCCAGCCGCAGGGCCCGGTACTCGACCTCGCTGACGTCCTGCAGCTCGGTCGACAGGCCCCCGACCCGGCGCAGCGCGTTGCGCTCCTCCAGGTCGAGCTGGCCCGCGTCGGCGGGCCCGGTGTCGCGGTAGTCGTCGTGGGTGCCGTGCGGCAGCGCAGTCATTCGCCATCCAAGGCGGCCCGCGGCCGCCGTCTTCGTCTGCTGCCGCCCGCCGGGCGGCGGGCGGGTGGTGCGCGGGTGAGTCGATGGTGCCATGACCGGCCGCCATCCTCATCTCAATAACAGCCGCGGCGGCCCGATTGTGCCCGGCGGCCCGGCCTGCCCGGTCCGGCGGGCCCGGCCTGCCCGGTCCGGTAGGCCAGGCCGGCCTGCCCGGCGCCCCCGGGGCTATCCGCCGGCCAGCCCGGCTGGCAGGCTAATGCTGGCGGCGCCGCGGCCGCCTGCGGCCGCGGCTCGAAGGAGGAGTGAGGTTCGTGGACCAGATTGAGGGCGTGCAGGTCACCGGCCCGATGCGGGCCCGGTACGAGGAGATCCTGACCCCGCAGGCGCTGGAGCTGATCGCCGCGCTGCAGCGCGAGCTCGGGCCGCGCCGGGCCGAGCTGCTCGCCGCCCGGGCCCGCCGCCAGCAGGAGCTGTCCGCCGGGGGCACCCTGGATTTCCTCGAGCAGACCGCTGCCGTCCGGGCCGACCGGAGCTGGCGGGTCGCGCCGCCCGCGCCCGGGCTGGAAGACCGCCGGGTGGAGATCACCGGGCCGACCGACCCGAAGATGACGATCAACGCGCTCAACTCGGGCGCGAAGGTGTGGCTGGCCGACTTCGAGGACGCGAACACCCCGCTGTGGGACAACATGGTCACCGGCCAGCTCAACCTGCGTGACGCGCTGGACCGCACGCTCGGCTTCACCAGCGAGGACGGCAAGGCCTACCAGCTGCGCCCGGACGACGAGCTGGCCACGATCGTGGTCCGGCCACGCGGCTGGCACCTGAGCGAGAAGCACCTGCTGGTGGACGGCGAGCGGGTCTCGGGCAGCCTGTTCGACTTCGCGCTCTACCTCTTCCACTGCGCGCAGCGCCAGCTCGACAAGGGCAAGGGCCCGTACTTCTACCTGGCCAAGATGGAAAGCCACCTGGAGGCGCGGCTGTGGAACGACGCCTTCACTTTGGCCCAGGACCGGCTCGGCATGCCGCGCGGCACGATCCGCGCGACCGTGCTGATCGAGACCATCCCGGCCGCGTTCGAGATGGAGGAGATCCTCTACGAGCTGCGCGAGCACAGCGCCGGGCTAAACGCGGGCCGGTGGGACTACCTGTTCAGCATCATCAAGAAGTTCCGCACCCGCGGCCGCGACTTCGTGCTGCCCGACCGCAACTCGGTCACGATGACCGCGCCGTTCATGAAGGCCTACGCCGAGCTGCTGGTCAAGACCTGCCATGCCCGGGGCGCGCACGCAATCGGCGGGATGGCCGCGTTCATCCCGAGCCGGCGCGATGCCGAGGTGAACGCCAAGGCGCTGGAGAAGGTCCGCGAGGACAAGACCCGCGAATCCGGGGCCGGCTACGACGGCTCCTGGGTGGCGCATCCCGACCTGGTGCCGGTCTGCCGCGAGATATTCGACGGGGTGCTGGGCGACGCGCCGAACCAGCTGTCCAGGCAGCGCGACGACGTCACCGCATCCGCGGCCGACCTGCTGGCGGTGGCCAAGACACCGGGCCAGGTCACCGAGGCCGGGCTGCGCAACGACATCAGCGTCGGGCTGCAGTACCTGGCCAGCTGGCTCGGCGGGTCCGGCGCGGTCGGCATCTTCAACCTGATGGAGGACGCCGCCACCGCGGAGATCTCCCGGTCGCAGGTCTGGCAATGGCTGCACAACGACATCAGCCTGGCGCAGGGACCGCTGATCACCGCGGACCTGGTGCGCCAGCTGATGGACGAGGAGCTGGCCAAGATCCGCCAGCTGTACGGCGAGGCGTTCGACGAGGCCCGGTTCGAGCAGGCGACCTCGCTGTTCGCCGAGGTGGCGCTGGCCGATGACTACGCCGAGTTCCTGACCATCCCGGCCTACGAGCGGATGCCCTAGCGGCTCACCTGGCGGGCAGAAGGAACGTCGTTCCGGCTCAGAGCGCTGCTCGGCCTGGTTCGCGGTGCCGTCGGGACCTTGCGGGGCACGGCTGAGGCCGGCGATCACGCCGGCGAGGACGGTGAGGGCGGCGATGGATTGAAGCGGTGTGATCTTGCCGGTGCCGGTCAGCGCGACGGCGGCCAGTGAGGCGATGGGGATCAGCCCGTTGAAGAGCCCGGTGCGGTCTACCCCGAGGCGGCTCATGGCCGCGTACCAGCCGAGGAACACGACGGCGGTGACCGCTACCGTGAGGTAGGACAGCGCGGCCAGCTGGGTCGCGGTGGGTGTGCGCAGAATCGGCGGGCCGCCGGCGAAGCTGGCCGCAGCCGCTGCGGCCAGCAGCAAGAGGCCGGCCACGCCGCAGGCGTAGATCGTGACGGCGAGAGCGCCGAGCCGGGGCAGCACCGGTGCGGCCAGCAGGGATGAGCCCGCGGCACCGCCGAGCGCCCCGGCCGACAGCACCAGCCCTGTTCCGCTCCAGGCCAGGCCGGCGGCGCCCCCGACCTGAGCCGCCGCGGCTCCCGCGGTGACCACGGTCGCAGCGAGCAGGACCCGGCGGGCCGGGCGGGTGCCCGCGGCGGCTGCGGCGGCGATGACGATGACCAGCGGGGCTGCTCCGATGACGATCCCGGTGCTGGCGGGATCGCCCACCCTGGTGGCTTCGATGAGCAGCACGCTGCCCCCGGCCAGTCCGATGACGGCCAGTGCGGCAAGCCACGCCCACTCCCGGCCTGCCGGGCGGGGCAGCGGCGTGCGCCGCAGCCGCGCCCAGGCGGCCAGCAGAAGTCCTGCCGCCAGATAGCGGATTGCCTGACCACCCAGAACCGGATAGCCGCCAAGCAGGCTGGACGCCGCCACGGAACCGCCGATCAGCAGCACCGTCCCGGCCGCCAGCCCGGCGCCAATGCGCTCTTGCCTGTTCAGCTGATTCATAAGACCAGCCTCGGGCCCGGAGGACGTTAGCAGAAGTGGCAGAATGTGAGAGGCACCATTAGGAGAACTGTTGATTGACGCGCATCGGCTGGCCGTGCTGCGGGAGGTCGCGCGCGCGGGCAGCTTCGCCGGGGCGGCTGCGGTGCTGCACCACACGCCATCGGCGGTGTCCCAGCAGATTGCCGCCCTCGAACGAGGCGCGGGCGCCGTGCTCGTGCAGCGCAGCACGCGCGGCGTCACCCTCACCGGCGCCGGCCGGGTCCTGCTCGCCACCGCCGATGCGATCCACGCCGAGCTGCAGATAGCTGCCCAGCAGCTGCGCGCCTTGCAGGCTGACGGGCCGCAAGCGCTGACCGTGGTGACCTTTCCCAGCGCCGGCGAACCGCTGCTCGCGCCCGCGCTGACCGCGCTGACCGGGTCTGGTCAGGCCGTAGAGGTCACGGTGATCGAGGCCGAGCCAGATGAGGCGCTGGCTTCCATCCGCGACGGCCAGGCCGATCTCGCGCTCGTCTACCACTTCCACACCCCTGCGCCGCCACCCGCCTGGCCTGCCGCCGCCGGGCCTGGCAGCTACACCGCGCTGGTGGCTGACTATTTCCGGCTGCTGGTTCCCGCAGGCCACCCGCTGGCTGGCAGGCGGACCGCCAGCGTGACCGAGTTCGCCGGCGAACGCTGGATCCACGGGTGGGGCGACACCGGCGGCGTCCTGGACATGCTCGCTGCCGCCAGCGGCTTTCATCCCCGTATCGCCTGCCGCTCCAGCGACTACCGCTTCACGAGCGCCCTCGTCGGCGCCGGCGTCGGCGTTGCCCTCATCCCCGGCCTCGCTCTCACCAGCCGCCCGGACGTGCGCGACCTCCAGATCACCCCCCGGCCCGTCCGCTACACCGGCGCCTACCTCCCCCGGCGACACCAGCCAAACCCAGCCGCCGAACGACTGCTCGCCGCATTGCGTGCTCAGGCGCTCGTGAACCCGGAGACCCGGACTGGGCACCGCTGAGACCAGCCGGGGGCACTGGCCCCGGCGGTCCGTCAGCCTCCGCAGCTGAAGCGCTCTAGCCGCGCGGGCGCAGCCCGTCCAGCAGCAGGCCGAGCAGCCGGGCGGCCTGATCGTGCTGCTGCGGCTGGCCGCAGGCGAGGAACACCCCGACCAGGCTGGCCACCACGTCCTCGGCGCGCACGTCGGCCCGCAGCGTGCCGTCGGCGCCCCCCGCCGCGAGCAGCGGCCGTACGGCCGCGGCCATCTGGGCCCGCACCTGCGAGCTGGTCACGGCACCGGAAGCGGTGACCGGCTGCAGCGCGGCGGCCATCTCCCGCTTGCTGGCCAGGTAGCCGGCGAACCGGTCCATCCAGGCCCGCAGCGCGGCATCGGCCCGGCGGCCGGCCAGCAGCTCGCCCGCGCTGTCGCACAGCCGCTCCAGCTCGGCCCGGTACACCGCCTCGGCCAGCGCCTCCCGGGTCGGGAAGTGCCGGTACAAGGTGCCGATGCCGACGCCCGCCTGGCGCGCGATCGCCTCCAGCGGCACCCGGTCGTCACCGGACGCGAACGCCCGGCGGGCGGCCCCCAGCAGCCGCTGCCGGTTGCGGTGCGCATCCGCGCGCATCGTCCTGGCGCTCGCGCCGGGATGACTAATTGGAGGGTCCCCCGTTTCTGCTAGGCGGAGAGCGTAGCGGAGGCTCCTCCGCTACGCGCATTGTACCGATCATGCCAGTCCCGCGGGGAGCCGGTCAGCCGCCCATCAGTCTCAACGCGCAGGAAACGGGCGGCGCGGGAGCGGGCGGGGCCGCCGGGGCGGCGCGGCGAACCCGATGGGCGGGCCATTCAGCGGGTCAGGTGCCGATCGGGGGGACCCCTCAGCGGGTTCGGGCCGGCAGGGCGGGGCGGGGCGGGTAGCGGCGCGGCGGGCGGCGAGAGATGCTGGGAGGCGAGACGCACGGAGGGACGTGGGCCATGACGCAGGCGCAACCGGTCACGGACGGCAGCGGCCCGCTGGTAGCCGGCGCGGACGGCGTCCCGGCCGGGTCCGGCGCGGCGGCAGCCGGGCCGGACGAACCCGGGGCGGGGGCGGAGACCCGGGTGCTGGCGGGGCTGGTGCCGGGGCTGCGGGCGGTCTGCGGTGCGGAGAACGTGATCACCGATCCGCTGGAGTTGCGGACCTACGAGTGCGACGGCCTGACCGCGCACCGCTGCTCCCCCGGGCTGGCCGTGCTGCCGGGGACCGCGGAGCAGGTGGCCGCCGTGGTGCGGGCGTGCGCCGCCGCGGGCGTGCCGTTCGTGGCCCGCGGCTCGGGCACGGGCCTGTCCGGCGGCGCGCTGCCGCGGACCGACGGGGTGCTGATCGTGCTGTCGCGGATGCGGCGCGTCATCTCGGTCGACCCGGACAGCCGGCGCGCGGTCGTCGAGCCGGGGGTGACGAACCTGGCGGTGTCCAAGGCCGCCGAGCCCTACGGGCTGTTCTACGCGCCGGACCCGTCCAGCCAGGTGGTCTGCTCGGTGGGCGGCAACGTGGCGGAGAACTCCGGCGGCGCGCACTGCCTCAAGCACGGGTTCACCGTGCACCACGTGACCGGCCTGGAGGTCGTCACCCCGGCCGGCGAGCTGACCTGGATCGGCGACGGCACCGGCGCCGCCCCCGGCTACGACCTGCTCGGCGTGTTCATCGGCTCGGAGGGCACGCTCGGCATCGCCACCAAAGTCGTGGTGAAGCTGCTGCGCATCCCGGAGGCGGTCACCACACTGCTGGCCGCGTTCAGGACCATGGGCGCCGGCGGCTCGGCGGTGTCGGCCATCATCGGCGCGGGCATCCTGCCCGGCGCGATCGAGATGATGGACGCCCTGGCCATCGAGGCCGCCGAGGCCGCGGTGGCCTGCCATTACCCGGAGGGCGCAGCCGCCGTGCTGATCGTGGAGCTGGACGGGCCCGCGGCCGACGTCGAGCGGGAGACCGACGCGGTGCGCGAGCTCTGCGAGCAGGCCGGAGCGTACGAGATCAGGGCCGCGCGGGACGCGGCCGAGCGGACCGCGATCTGGACCGGCCGCAAGTCGGCGTTCGCCGCGGTCGGCCGGATCAGCCCGGCCTACATCGTGCAGGACGGGGTGGTGCCGCGCACCGCGCTGCCCGAGGTGCTGGAGGCGATCGCCGAGCTGTCCGCGCAGACGGCGGGGGTGCGGGTGGCCAACGTGTTCCACGCAGGCGACGGCAACCTGCACCCGCTGGTGCTGTTCGACGACACTAAGCCGGACGCGACCAAGGCCGCCGAGGAGGTGTCCGGCCAGATCCTGGACCTGTGCATCAGCCACGGCGGGTCGATCACCGGCGAGCACGGCGTCGGGGTGGACAAGTCCCGGTACATGCCGAAGATGTTCGGCGCCGACGACCTGGACACCATGCAGCTGGTCCGGTGCGCGTTCGACCCGGCCGGGCTGTGCAACCCCGGGAAGGTGTTCCCGACGCCGCGGCTGTGCGGCGAGGTGCCGCGCATCCAGCGCGAGCCGCACCCGCTGGTCGCCGCCGGGAAGCTGGAGCAGTTCTAGCATGGCGCAGATCCCGGCCGGGCTGGCCCGGGCCTGCCCGGACATCAGGGCCGCCGGGCCGGCCGACGCGGTCGCCGGGTGCCAGCCGTCGCTGGTGGCCGCGCCGGCCAGCACGCAGGAGGCCAGCGCGCTGCTGGCCGCCGCGTCCGGGCTGGGCCTGGCCATGCTGCCGCGCGGGGCCGGCACCCGGCTGCACTGGGGCGCCGCGCCGGCGCGCTGCGACCTGATCATCGACACCCGGCGGCTGAACGCGGTGCTGGAGCACGCGGCCGGTGACCTGGTGGCCCGGGTGCAGGCCGGGGTGGCGCTGGCGGACCTGGCGGAGGTGCTCGCGCAGGCCGGCCAGCGGCTGGCGCTGGACCCGCCGCCGGGCGGCACGGCCGGCGGGCTGATCGCGACCGGGGTGGCCGGGCCGCTGCGGCTGCGCTACGGGCCGCCGCGGGACCTGCTGATCGGGGTGACCGTGGTCCGGGCCGACGGCACGGTGGCGCACTCGGGCGGCAAGGTGGTCAAGAACGTGGCCGGCTACGACCTCGGCAAGCTGTTCGCCGGCTCCTACGGCACCCTCGGCCTGGTCACCGAGGCCGCGTTCCGGCTGCATCCGGTGCCGCCGGCGTCAGCCTGGGTGACGGTGCCGTGCGCGGACGCGGCCGCCGCGCAGGAGGTCATGGCCACGGCCGCGGCGTCCGTGCTGGCCCCGTCGGCGGCCGAGATCGACTGGCCGGGACGGGACGCGCCGGTGAGCGCCGCGATCCTGGTCGAGGGCGACAAGGATGGCGTCGCCGAGCGGGCGGAGCAGCTGCGCGGGCTGCTGGACGGCGCGAGCCTGGCCGCGTCGGCCGGCCAGGCCGAGGTGGCCGGCCAGCCGCCGGCCTGGTGGGGCCGGGGGGCGGCCGCGGCCGGGCGCGGGACCGTGCTGCGGGTCGCGTTCTGGGCCGGGCGGCTGGCCGCCGTGCTGGAGACGATCTCGGCCGCGGCGGCCGCGGCCGGGCTGGACCCGGCCGTCAGCGGGTCGGCCGCGGCCGGGGTGCTGCACGTCGCGCTGGGCGAGGACGCGGCCCCGGCGGCCGTGGCCGACTTCGTCCGCGATGTGCGGGCCTCGGTCAGCCGGGCCGCTGAGCTGGCCGCCGCGGGACCCGCGGGGCCGGCCGCGGGCACCGCCGGCGGGCGGGCGGGCCCCGGCGAGCCCGCGCGGCCGGGCGGCAGCGTGGTGGTGCTGCACGCGCCCGGCGCGGTGGCGCAACAAGCCGACCTGTGGGGACCGGTGCCCGCGATCGCACTGATGCGCGCGGTCAAGGACCAGTTCGATCCCGGGCACCTGATGGCACCGGGCCGATTCGCCGGAGGCATCTGATGAGCCTGGATCCCGGGCAGGAGCTGCGGGCCCTGGCCGGGGACTGCGTGCACTGCGGGTTCTGCCTGCCCGCCTGCCCCACCTACCAGCTGTGGGGCGAGGAGATGGACTCGCCGCGCGGGCGCATCCACCTGATCACCCAGATCCTGGACGGCGAGCAGGGCGGCCCGGCCGCCGCGGCCCACTTCGACCGGTGCCTGGGGTGCATGGCCTGCGTGACCGCATGCCCGTCCGGGGTGCAGTACGACCGGCTGATCGAGGCCGCCCGCACCTGGTCGGAGGAGCCGCCGGCCGGGACCCGGCCGCTGCCGGCCCGGCCGCTGCGCGAGCGGGCCACCCGCACGGCGATCTTCCAGACCTTCCCCTACCCGAAGCGGCTGCGCGCGCTGCTCGGCCCGCTGCGGATCGCGCAGCGCACCGGCCTGGACCGGCTGCTGGCCGGGGTGCCGAAGCTGCCGCCGGAGCTGACCGCCGCGCTGCGGGTCGCGCCGCGGCGCCAGCCCGGCGGCCGCGGCCAGCTGCCCGAGCTGGTGCCTGCCCGCGGGCCGCGCCGGGCCGTCGTCGGCATGCTCACCGGCTGCGTGCAGCAGGTGTTCTTCCCCGCCGTCAACGCGGCCACCGCCCGGGTGCTGGCGCTGGAGGGCTGCGACGTGGTCATCCCGCGCGGCCAGGGCTGCTGCGGCGCGCTGTCGCTGCACTCCGGGCGGCACCGCGAGGCGGTCGCGTTCGCCCGGCGCACGATCGCCGAGTTCGAGTCGGCCGGGGTGGAGGCCATCGTGGTCAACTCGGCGGGCTGCGGGTCGGCGATGAAGGAGTACGCCGGGCTGATGGCCGGGGACGACGACTGGGCGCCGCGGGCCGCGGCGCTGTCGGCCAAGGTGCGCGACCTGTCGGAGTTCCTGGCTGACCTCGGCCCGGCCGCGCCGCGCCATCCGCTGGCCGCGACCGTCGCCTACCACGACGCCTGCCACCTCGGCCACGCGCAGCGGATCACCCGGCCGCCGCGCGAGCTGCTGGCCGCGATCCCGGAGCTGAAGCTGGCCGAGATCGCCGACCCGGGGATCTGCTGCGGCTCGGCGGGCATCTACAACCTGGTCCAGCCGGAGGCCGCGGCTGACCTCGGCGCGCGCAAGGCCGCGACGGTGCTGGCCACCGGCGCGGACCTGCTGGTGTCGGCCAACCCGGGCTGCGCGCTGCAGATCTCCTCGGCGCTGGCCGCGCGCGGCGCGGCGCTGCCGATGGCGCATATCGCCGAGGTCCTCGACGCCTCGCTGCGCGGCCGCCCGGCAAGCGCGCTGCTGCGCTGAGGGGTAACGGGCGTCACAGCTGACTTCAAGGTGACGTCGGCTTGATGGCAGCTTGTTGTCTGCATGATGTCATTTCTTATTGACTGACATCATAAGTGATGTCATGATGACGTCATGGAGCTGTCAGGGTATGTCAGCGCGCTGCGCGCGGAGCTGTCCTCGCTGACCCGGTTCGCCGGCGCGGACGTGACCAGGATCGCCGGCCTGCTGGCCGAGTCGCTGGACCCGGCCGTGCGGCTGACCCTGCTGGACGTGCTGTCCGCGGCGGCCGCGGAGATCACCGCGGAGCTGGACGACGCCGTCATCGACGTCCGGCTGGCCTCGGGCGAGCCCGAGTTCGTCGTCACGCCGACGCCGGACGAGCCCCCCGCGCCGCAGCCTGCTCGCGCCGCGGGAGCCGGCGAGAGCGAAGAGGCCGGGACCAGCCGGGTGACGCTGCGGATCTCCGAGGCGCTCAAGGGGCGGGTCGAGGCGGCCGCGGCCGCGGCCGGGATCTCGGTCAACTCCTGGCTGGTCCGGGCGGCCGCCGAGGCCCTGGACAACCCCGGCGCTCAGAGCCGCGGCCGGTCCGGTGCCGGCCCGGTCGGCCAGCGCCTGACCGGCTACCACCGCAGCTGACCGCGCCGCGCCGCCGCGGCGCCGGCCGGACCACGAAAGGACGTCTGCCATGACGAACTGGGAATTCCCCGCATCCGGGCCGATCGAGGCCGACATCACCACCGCGAGCGGCAGCGTCGCGGTGTCCGCCGAGCCGGCCGAGGTGATCACGGTCAGCCTGGAGCCGGCCAAGTCAGGCCGGGGTGACGAGGAGATCATCGGCCAGTTCCGGGTCGAGTTCGACCACGGCCGGCTGGAGATCAGCGGGCCGAAGAACTGGGGGCTGCGCCGCAGCGGCTCGGTCGACCTCACCGTCGGCCTGCCGGCCGGGTCCCGGTGCCGGATCAACACGGCATCGGCCGACGTGACCTGCCTCGGCGAGCTCGGCGAGCTGAACGCCCGCACCGCCAGCGGTGACGTCAGGGCCGCCCGGGTCAGCGGCCCGGCCGTGATCAAGACGGCCTCCGGCGACGCCTGGCTGGACGAGGTGACCAGTGCGGCCCGGCTGGACACCGCCAGCGGCGACCTGCGGGTCGAGCGCACGGGCGCGGACCTGGTCGCCAGCACGGCCAGCGGCGACGTGTCGGTCGGCAGCGCGGCCGGGAACATCACCGCCCGGACCGCCAGCGGCGACGTGCGGGTCGACCGGGTCGCCGCCGGCGAGGTCTCGCTGACCACCGTCTCCGGTGACATCACGGTCGGGATCCCGGCCGGCACCGGGGTCTACCTCAACCTGTCCGCCCTCACCGGCCGGCTCTCCAGTCAGCTGGACGAGGCCGCCGAGGACGGGGCCGGCGAGCTGAGCCTGCAGTGCAGGACCGTCAGCGGCGACATCCGCGTGCTCCGCGCCGCGGCGGCCGCGGCCTGACCGGCGCCGCCCGCTCCCCCATCGCCGTTCGGCTCATCCCCGGGCGCAACCCTAGGAGGCTTGTCATGTACGCACCCCCGATTCTCGGCCAGCTGGCCAGCCAGCGCGCCAGCGAGATCCGCAGCGCGGCCGCGCACCGCTACCCGGCGCCGCGGGTGCCGCGGGCCACGGTCCGGCACCGGGCCGGATGGACGCTGATCGAGCTGGGCCTGCGGGTGGCCGGCCCGGGATCAGCGCACTGAGCCGGGGCCCGGGCTGATGGCCGGCCGGACCTGGTCCAGCCAGCGCTCGTCCAGCTCGCCCTCGGCGACGATGACCGCAGGCCCGGTCAGCAGGCTCGCGGCCGGGCCCGGCGTGACGGCCAGCCTGCCGCCGGGCACGGCCACGAGCCAGGGCTCGCCCGGGCCGGCGGCCCGGGCGGCCACTGGCCGGCCGCGGCGCTGGCCGCCACCGCGGCCGCGACCGCGCCGGTCCCGCACGACAGCGTGATCCCCGATCCGCGCTCGTGCACCCGCATCTCGGCCCGCCGCGGGCCGGTGACGCGGACCACCTCGACGTTCGCGCCCGCGGGGAACTGCGCCTCGTCCAGCTGCGGCGGCGCGGTCAGGTCGAACCCGGCCAGCGGCTCGTCCACCACGCAGGCCAGGTGCGGGTTCCCGACCGAGACGGCCAGGCCCGCGCAGGGCCGGCCGCCGATCACCGCCTTGCCGCCGCCGAGCACCGCGGCCGGGCCCATGTCGGCGGTCAGCTCGCCGCCGGCGGCCAGCCGCACCGGCCGCAGCCCGGCGCGGGTCAGCACGCTGATCACCGGGCCGGCGGCCAGGCCGTGGTCGAGCAGGTAGCGGGCGAAGACCCGGATCCCGTTGCCGCACATCTCGGCCAGGCTGCCGTCGGCGTTGCGGTAATCCATGAACCACTCGGCCGGCCCGCCCCCGGGCGCCGCGGTCTGGGCGGTCTGCGCGGGCGTGACCGCCGCGGAGAGATCCGGGCCGGCCGCCGCGGCGCGCACGACCCGCAGCACGCCGTCGGCGCCGAGGCCGGAATGCCGGTCGCACAGCGCCGCGACCAGCCGCGGGGTCAGGTCCAGGCGGCCGCCGGGGTCGGGCAGCACGACGAAGTCGTTGCCGGTGCCGTGGCCCTTGGCGAAGCGCATGCTGCCGATGCTAGGACACCTCGCCCGCCGCCGGCTGTCGCCGGGCCGCGCCGCGGGCGATGTCCAGTGCCCGGCCGGGCAGGTCCGGGGCCGCGGCGTCCAGCCAGCGGATGCGCGGGTCGCGGCGGAACCACGATTCCTGCCGCCGGGCGAACCGGCGGGTCGCCTTGATGGTCTCCTCGATGGCCTGCTCCGCGCTCCAGTCGCCGTCCAGGAAGCGCAGCGCCTGAGCGTAGCCGAGCGCGCGGCTCGCGGTCCGGCCCCGGCGCAGCCCGGCGGCGTCCAGCGCCGCCACCTCGGCGGCGAGGCCGTCACGCCACATCCGCGCCACCCGGGCGGCGATCCGCTCGTCGAGCACCGGGCGCGGCACGGTGATGCCGATCAGCACGGCGGCGTAGACCGACTCGTGCGGCGGCAGCTCGGCGGTGAACGGGCCGCCGGACAGCTCGATGACCTCCAGCGCGCGCACGATCCGGCGGCCGTTGCCGGGCAGGATCGCCGCGGCCGCGGCCGGGTCGCGCGCCGCCAGCCGGCCGTGCAGCGCCGCCGGGCCGGCCGCGCCGAGCTCGGCTTCCAGCCGGGCGCGCACCGCCGGATCGGTGCCGGGGAACGTCAGCGGGTCGAGGGCGGCCCGCACGTACAGGCCCGACCCGCCAGCCAGCAGCGGGAGGCGGCCGCGGCCGGTGATGTCCGCGATGGCGGCGCGGGCCAGCCGCTGGTATTCCGATGCGCTCGCGGTGACGGTGACGTCCCAGACGTCGAGCAGGTGGTGCGCGATCCCGGCTCGCTCCGAGGGCGGCAGCTTGGCCGTGCCGATGTCCATGCCGCGGTAGAGCTGCATGGAGTCGGCGCTGATGATCTCGCCGTCCAGCTCGGCGGCCAGCCGCAGCGACAGCTCGGTCTTGCCGGCGGCCGTCGGGCCGACGACCGCGAGCACGGGCGGCGCGGGCGGCATGCGCCCAGTAAACCAGCGCGGGCGGCCGGGCCCGGCCGGCCGCCCGGGCCGGCCGGCCACCGCCCGGTGTTCCGGAGTTTCATGCCCGGACGGGACCTTTCAGCACTTAATAGCCTTAGTGCCCACCTTGATGGTCTGCGGGGCGTGGTATTTGCCGGGCACGACATTGGCCCTTGAATGGGGGTTGACGCAGTAGTTCCAGCCGGTCTTGCCGCCCGCGTGCTGGTACAGGAAAATCCGGTACTCGCAGTTGTTGACTACCGATTCCACCGGATTAACGGACTTGTACTCCGCGCCGGCATGGCACGCCGCCTTGTGGCCGGTGCCCCGCTCGTAGGTCCTGGTGAAGATGTACAGGCTGGCCGTATCCAGCTGCGGGCCGGCCACGGCGGCCGGGGACGAGGCCGCCGCGCTGGCCGCGGCCGGGATCCCGAGGGCCAGGCCGGCGGCGAGGGTGACGGCGGCTGCGGCGGACATTGACGATCGCATGAACATGCTGGCTCGCTCTCTGTACCTGTCGGTTACTGCCCGGCCGCGGTCCGGCGCGGCCGCGGCGGCTGGCGGCTCCGGTGTGACAACCGGTGGGAAATGCCCCTTTTAACCTGGTCAAAACCTTACTGATAGAAACGTCCTGACTACCCGGGCCTGCGCAGCCGCCACTAAAGCTGGCAGTGATAAGCCACGCGCTGTAGCCCCGGAACCGGGGCTGGACACGCCCGCCGGTTACGGCGGGGGCCCTCACCGGCCGGGCTCAGCAACGGCCTCCGGGGCCGGCCTGAGGTGCCAGGAGGCGACCAGGTACCCGACGCCGAACGGGGCCCCGGCGAAGGCCAGCGCGCCCTCCGGCGCCGCCGCAGCTCCGGCGGCGCCGGCCAGTACCTGCCAGGCGGGCCGGCCGGCGATCATCAGCGGGGCGTCCAGTCCCGGATCCAGGCCGGCCAGGGCGGCCGGGTCCGCGGCGGCCAGCGCCGCGGCCACCGCGTCGTCGTAGGCCTGCGCCTGCGGGTCGGCGGCGGCCGGTTCGCGGGTGGCCCGCCGCGCGGTGCCGTCGCCCAGGGCCAGCAGGGCCACCCGCGGCGCCAGCGCGGCCAGCCGCGCGCCGAGCCGCAGGCAGTCCGCGGGCGGCAGCTCCCGGCTCACCTCCTGGAACACCACCCGGCCCGGCGCGGCGGCGGCCGGGAGGCCGCGGACCAGCCAGGCGCCGACGGTCAGCGACAGCGGCAGCACCGGCTCGCCGTGGCCGGTGCGGGCGGGAATGCCGTACCGGCGGAGGCTGCCGCAGGCATCCTGCGGGTACCGGGCGGTCCGCGCGCCGCCGCCCGTCACGACCAGCACGTCCGGCCGCGCTTGCGCCAGCCCGGCCACCGCATCCCGGCAGGCGGCGCGGAGCCGCCCGAGCACTGCGCCGGCGTCCGGGCGGCCGGGGCCGGGCGGGGCCGCCGGGTCCGGGACAAGGCCGGGCGGCACCGCCGGGTCCGGGACGAGGCCGGGCGGCGCCGCCGGGTCCGGGACGGGGCCGGGGCGCCCGGCGGCGGCCGGGATCAGCAGCGGCGGGTGCGGGCAGACCGCCGCCGCGACCAGCACGGTCAGCCCGGCGCGCGGCGCGCGGGCATGCCGAGCAGCACGCCGGCGTGCTGGCTGCTGCCCGCCGGCCCGGCGGGCCCGGCGGCGGGCTGGTTGCGGGCCTCCCAGGCGTCCCCGCCCCGGGTGCGCCGCACCGCGAGTGGCGCGTCGTCGGCCAGCAGGTAATGCGGCGCCGCGCGGGTGACCACGGTGGTCACCAGGTCACCGGGCCGCGGCCGCGTCCCGGCCGGGGCGAAGTGGACCAGCCGGTTGTCCCGGGCCCGGCCCGACATCCGGTGCGTGGCCTCGTCCTTGCGGCCCTCCCCGTCGGCGACCAGCACCTCGACGGTGGCCCCGGCCAGCTTCTCGTTCTCGGCCCAGGCCACCTCCGCGACCAGGGCCGCCAGCCGCTCGTACCGCTCGGCCACCACCTCGGGCGGCACCTGGCCGTCCATCCCGGCCGCCGGGGTGCCGGGGCGGATCGAGTACTTGAACGTGAACGCGCCGGCGAACCGGGCCTGGCGGACCAGGTCGAGGGTGCCGGCGAAGTCCCGCTCGGTCTCGCCGGGGAAGCCGACGATGATGTCGGTGGTGATCGCCGCGTCCGGCATGGCCTGGCGGACCCGCTCCAGGATGCCCAGGTACTTGTCCCGGCGGTAGGCCCGGCGCATGCCGCGCAGCACCGCGTCGGAGCCGGACTGCAGCGGCATGTGCAGCTGCGGCATGACGTTGCCGGTGGCCGCCATCGCCTCGATCACGTCGTCGGTGAAGTCGCGCGGGTGCGGCGAGGTGAACCGGACCCGCTCCAGGCCGTCGATGCCGCCGCAGGCGCGCAGCAGCTTGCCGAACGCCAGCCGGTCGCCGAAGCCCGCGCCGTAGGAGTTGACGTTCTGGCCGAGCAGGGTCACCTCCAGCACGCCCTCGGCGGCCAGCGCGCTGACCTCCGCCAGCACGTCGCCGGGACGGCGGTCCTCCTCCTTGCCGCGCAGGCTCGGCACGATGCAGAACGTGCAGGTGTTGTTGCAGCCGACCGAGATCGCGACCCAGGCCGAGTACGGGGACTCGCGGCTGGCGGGCAGCACCGAGGGGAACGCCTGCAGCGACTCGGCGATCTCCACCTGGGCCTGCTGCGCCACCCGGGCCCGCTCCAGCAGGGCCGGCAGCGAGCCGATGTTGTGGGTGCCGAACACCACGTCGACCCAGGGCGCCCGCGCGGTGATCGCGGCCTGGTCCTTCTGCGCCAGGCAGCCGCCGACCGCGATCTGCATGCCGGGGCGGGCGTTCTTGACCGGCAGCAGGTGCCCGAGGTTGCCGTACAGCCGGTTGTCGGCGTTCTCGCGGACCGCGCAGGTGTTGAACACGATCACGTCCGGCTCGGCCCCCGCGGCCGCGCGCCGGTACCCGGCATCTTCGAGCAGGCCGGCCAGCCGCTCGGAATCGTGCATGTTCATCTGGCACCCGTAGGTGCGGATCTCGAAGCTGCGCGGCGGGCTGCCTGCCATCCCCACAGGGTAAACGCCGCCGCGGCCGGCGGGCGCCGTGGTGTGCCGCCGGGGCGCCCCAGTGTGCCCAATCTTCCGCAGGCCGCACCTCGTAGTAGGGCACGATATGCGTATGACGGAAAGCGTGACGGGAATGGCGGGCGGGACGGCGGCCAGCGCGGCGGGAGACCCGGCCGGCGCCGCGGACGCCGCGGTCCCGGCGATCGCCTTCGGCGCCTGGCCGTCTCCCATCACGGCAGCGGAGGTGGCCTCGCAGCGGCTGCGGCTGTCCTTCCCGATCGCGCTCGGCGGCGACACCTGGTGGCAGGAAGGCCGGCCGGCCGAGGGCGGCCGTACCACGATCATGCACCGCGGCCCGGGCGGCCGGCTGACCGAACTGCTGCCCGCGCCGTGGAACGCCCGTACCCGGGTGCACGAGTACGGCGGCCTTTCCTACCTGCCGGTCCCGCGCCGCGGGCGGCCCGGATCCGGCCGCGGGCGGGGCCAGGGCGGCTGCGACATCGTATTCGCCCACTACGACGACCAGCGGCTGTACCTGGCCGGGCCGGAGACCGTCGGCGGCAAGCAGCCGCCGCTGCCGCTGACCCCGGACCCGGCGGCGACGGGCGTCACCGGCGGGCCGGGGTCGCTGCGGTACGCGGACTTCGTGCTGTCGCCGGACCACAGCGAGGTCTGGTGCGTGCAGGAGCGGCACGCCGGGGACGGCGACGCGAAGGTGACCCGGGCCCTGGTCGCGGTGCCGCTGGACGGGTCCGCGGCGGACAGGCCCGAGGGCATCCGCGAGCTGGTGACCGGCTCGGATTTCTACGCCTACCCGACGCCCTCCCCCGACGGCAGCAAGCTGGCCTGGATCAGCTGGAACCACCCGCACATGCCGTGGGACGGCACCGAGCTGCGGGTGGCTGCGATCGAGGACGGGGTGCCCGGCCGGGGCCGGCTGGTCAAGGGCAGCCTGCGCGAGTCGGTGCTGGCGCCGGCGTGGCGCGACGACACCAGCCTGTACGTGGTCACCGACTGGCCGGGCTGGTGGAACATCTACCAGATCGGGCTGGCCGGCGAGCCGCCGCAGGCGCTGTACCCGGCCGGCGAGGAATTCGGCAGCGCGCTGTGGCAGCTGGGCGCCCGGCCGTTCGCGATGCTGGGCGACGGCCGGCTGGCCGTGCTGCACGGCCAGGGCCGCATGCGGCTGGGCATCCTGGATCCCGACACGGTGGAGCTGACCGACCTGGACCTGCCGCTGGCTGAGTTCGTCCCCGCGCTGTCCGCGGACGGGACCGCGATCGCCGGCCTCGCCGGCGACCCGGTGCAGGCGCTGGCCGTGGTGCGGGTCGACGCCGCCACCTCGCGCCAGGAGGTGCTGCGGCAGCAGCTGGACGAGCTGCCGGACGCGGCGTACCTGCCGCTGCCGCAGCAGCGGGAGCTGGAGGGCCGCTACGGCCGGGTGGTGCACGCGCTGGTGTACCCGCCGGCCAACCCGGCCGCCACCGGCCCGGCCGGGCACCAGCCGCCGTACGTGGTGTGGGTGCACGGCGGCCCGACCTCGCACGCCGTCCCGCTGCTGGACCTGGAGAAGGCCTACTTCACCAGCCGCGGCATCGGGATCATCGACGTAAACTACGGCGGGTCGACCGGCTACGGCCGGCTGTACCGGGAGCGGCTGCGCCGCCAGTGGGGCGTGACCGACGTTGAGGACGTCACGGCCGCGGCGAAGTCGCTGGCCGCCGCGGGCGAGGCCGACCCGGCCCGGCTGGCCATCCGGGGCGGCTCGGCCGGCGGCTGGACCGCGCTGGCCGCCGTGACGACCGGCGCGGGCACCGAGCCGGTGTTCAGCGCCGCGGTGTCCTGCTACGGGGTCTCCGACCTGAACGGCTTCGCCGCGGTCACGCACGACTTCGAGTCCCGCTACCTGGACGGCCTGGTCGGGCCGCTGCCCGGCTTCGAGGCCGTCTACGCCGAGCGCGCGCCGGCCGGCCACGTCACCGTGTCGACCTGCCCGGTGCTGCTGCTGCAGGGACTTGACGACCCGGTCGTGCCGCCCGCGCAGTCGGAGTCCATCGCCGCCGACCTGGCCGCGCACCACATCCGGCACGCCTACGTCGCGTTCCCGGGTGAGTCGCACGGCTTCCGCAAGGCGGAGACGATCGCCGCGGCGCTCGAGGCCGAGCTCTCGTTCTACGGGCAGATCCTCGGGTTCAGCCCGCCGGGCATCAAGCCGGTCAGGCTGAGCAGCTCACCCGGCCCGGGCGTCAGCGGGCGAACTCGGTCGCCCGCGACTCGCGGACCACGGTGACCCGGATCTGGCCCGGGTAGGTCAGCTCCTCCTCGACCTGCTTGGCGACGTCCCTGGCGATCACCTGCGCCTGGATGTCGTCCACGCTGTCGGGCTTGACCATGACCCGGACCTCGCGCCCGGCCTGCATGGCGAACACCTTCTCCACCCCGCCCTGCGCGAGGGCGATCTGCTCCAGCCGCTCCAGCCGCTTGACGTAGGCCTCCAGCGACTCGCGGCGGGCCCCGGGGCGCCCGCCGCTGATCGCGTCGGCGGCCTGGGTGAGCACGGCCTCGACGGTCTTGACCTCGACCTCGTTGTGGTGAGCCTCGATCGCGTGCACCACGTCCTCGGCCTCGCCGTAGCGGCGGGCGATCTCCGCGCCGATCAGCGCGTGGCTGCCCTGGACCTCGTGGGTCAGCGCCTTGCCGATGTCGTGCAGCAGCGTGCCGCGCTTCATCAGCGCCGGGTCCATCCCGAGCTCGCTGGCCATCATGCCGGCGATGTGCGCCGACTCGATCAGGTGCTTGAGCACGTTCTGGCCGTAGGAGGTGCGGTAGCGCAGCCGCCCGAGCAGGTTGACCAGCTCCGGGTGCATCTCGGTGATGCCCACGTCGACCAGCGCGTCCTCGCCGGCCCGGATGCACAGCTGCTCGATCTCGGCCCGGCTGCGCTCGTAGGCCTCCTCGATGCGCTGCGGGTGGATCCGCCCGTCGAGCACCAGCCGCTCCAGGGTGAGCCGGCCGACCTCACGGCGGACCGGGTCGAAGCAGGACAGCAGCACGGCCTCGGGGGTGTCGTCGATGATCAGGTTGACCCCGGTGACGGTTTCGAAGGCGCGGATGTTGCGGCCCTCGCGGCCGATGATCCGGCCCTTCATCTCATCGCCCGGCAGGTGCAGCACGGAGACGACCGATTCGCTGGTCTGCTCGCTGGCCAGCCGCTGGATGGCCAGGGTGATGATCTGGCGGGCCCGGCGCTGGCCGTTCTTGCTGGCCTCGGCCTCGATGTCGCGTACGATCAGCGCGGCCTCCCGCTTGGCCTGGTTCTCGATCGCGCCGACCAGCTCGGCCTTGGCCTGACCGGAGGTCAGGCCCGCCACCCGCTCCAGCACCTCACGGCGCTCGGCGTCCAGCCGGTCCAGCTGGGCCTGCCGCCGGTCCATTTCCTCCCGGGCGGCGTCCAGGCTGGCCGCGCGCTCGTCAAGCTTGCGGGCCTCGGCGTCGATCCGCTGTTCCCGCTCGGCCAGCCGGTTCTCCCGCCGCTCCAGGTCGCCGCGCAGCTGGCGGATCTCGTCCTTGACCGACCGGATCTCGGCCTCGACCTCCTGCCGGGACCGGTCGGCCTGCTCGGCGGACACCTCGGCCTGGCGCATGATCGCCGCCGCCTCGGCCTCGGCGCTGGCCCGCAGCGCGTCGGTCTCGGCCAGCACCTGCCGCAGCTCAGCCGGGGACGGGGCAGCGCCGGGCGGCTGGTCCTGGGCGGGCGCGGCGGGGGATGTCTCGCCGGGGGCTGTTCCGCCCCCGGCCGCCCCCGCGCCTGGCCGTCCCTGTCCCGGCCGTCCCTGTCCCGGCCATCGCGCTCTTGGCGGGCCCCGTTCGGGCGGCCCCGGAGCTGCTGGTTCCGGCCCCGCCCGCGCGGGCGGGCGTTCCGTCGCCGCGCGCAGCGGGCGCGACCGCGGCCCGCTCGGAGCGGCCGGCCGCAGTAGCCGATCCGGCCGGTCCGGCCGGGCTAGCCGGCCCGGACGCGGCGGTCCGGGGCGCACTGGACGTACCGGTGCCCACGGTGACCGAGGGAGACGGGATGGTCCCGGCCCCGGGTCCGGGCCCGGCCGCGAGGTCGCCGCGGGCCGCCCCGGGCTGCCCGGCCGCGGCGGGCGCGGCCTGGTCCGCTGAGCTGCCATGGGCTTTCCGCTGGCCGGAACGGAGGACGTAGACCAGAGCCGCCAGGGCGGCGAGCGCGGCCACACACCCGACAATCGCCACCACGAGTGCAATCGCGATACTCACGGCTACCCCTTCCGCTCTGGCTCCGTGGTACCGCGGAACCGGTACCACGGATATATGCCCGGTAGCGAGGGGTACTCCACGCGATCCGTGAGCGGCGTGCCGCCAGCCCGGCTGGCCAGCCGCCCGGCTGGCCGTGTCCGGATCGCCGCTGCACGGCCTGGCTGGCTCCGGCCTGCCGCCAGGGCAGCACGTCGGGTCGGCTATGCCGCACCGCCCGTGCTTCCCGCCGGCTCTGCCTCTGCCAGCCGTCGCCTTCGCGGCCGTCGCGTTGGCCGGCCGTGCCGTCGCCGGCTGCGCTTCCCGGCGGCTGCGCTTCTCGCCGCCTGGGTAAGCCCAGCCGGGCCCGTCACGCCGGGCCGTTCAGGCCGGACCGTTCAGGCCGAGCCGGGCGGGTCAGCCAGTCGCCGCCGCGGCGCACCGGGAAGGCTCGTCCCGGCCAGCACCGCCGTGGCCATGGCCGCCGGCCGCTCTGGCGCGCTCCTTTCTGTGCCTGCCGGCCTGCCGCCGGCCAGCCAGGCTGCCGGCCGACGGCTCCGGGTTCCGTTACCGATCGGGCGCTACATCTACAGCCACCGCGCCGGTCCGGAGCGCTTGCGCTCCGTCACCGCGGTGAACGTCACAACTATTCGCAACACCGCTGCTCCGCCTGCGCGGAGTAACTCCTCACTGCCGTGAGGTTAAGCCGAGATAACGTTTTGGGCAAGGGGCGACAGACGGCGCAAGCAGTGCGAACGCGTCCCGTCACATGACATCCCCAGGCTCGTCCGCCAGCTCGGCCCCGGCCCCGGCCGGGTCGGTGCCCTCCTGTTCCAGGGCCTCGCGGACCAGCCGGTAGGCCAGCGACTGCGAGTAGCCCTTGCGGGCCAGCACCCCCATCAGCCGCCGGATCCGCGCGGGCAGCGGCTGCCCCCGGGTGGCCGCAAGCCGCCGTGCGACCAGCGCCCGGGCGGTGGCGGCCTCCTGGTCGGGATCCAGCTGGCCAAGTGCCGCCTTGATGTCGCCATCCGCCACCCCGCGCTGGCGCAATTCGGCGGCAAGAGCCCGCCCGGCCAGGCCGCGGCCGTAGTGCCGGGACTCGACCCAGGCGCTGGCGAACGTCGCATCGTCGATCAGCCCCACGTCGGCGTACCGGCCGAGCACGGCCTGCGCTGCCTCGTCCGGCACCCCGCGCCGGGCCAGCGCGTCGGCCAGCTGGGCCCGGGTGCGCGGCGCGCTCGACAGCAGCCGCAGGCAGATCTGCCGCGCGACTGACTCGGGATCGGCGTCCGGCCCGGCTGGCGCCGCCGGGCCGGACGGATCCTTGGCCGGCATCGGGTTAGTCGGCGCCGCCGCGCAGGTTCCTGACGTTGCCCATGCCCGGGCCGCCGGTCAGGGCCGGGCCGCCTCCGCCGCCGCCGACCGGGCCGCCGCCTCCAGCCGCCGGGCCGCGGCCGGGCGGCGGTCCCGCCGGGGGCCGGGCCGCGGGCGCCCCGTCCGCGGCCGCCGGGGCCTGCGCGTCCAGCTGCGGGCCGACGCCGAGCTTCTCCTTGATCTTCTTCTCGATCTCGTTGGCCACGTCCGGGTTCTCGCGCAGGAACGTCCGGGCGTTCTCCTTGCCCTGGCCGAGCTGCTCGCCGTCGTAGGTGTACCAGGCCCCGGCCTTGCGCACGATCGTCTGCTCCACGCCCAGGTCGATCAGGCTGCCCTCGCGGCTGATCCCGACTCCGTACAAGATGTCGAACTCGGCGGTCTTGAACGGCGGGCTGACCTTGTTCTTGACCACCTTGACCCGGGTCCGGTTGCCGACCGCGTCGGTCCCGTCCTTGAGCGTCTCGATCCGCCGCACGTCCAGCCGCACCGACGCGTAGAACTTCAGCGCCTTACCACCGGTGGTCGTTTCGGGACTTCCGAACATGACTCCGATTTTTTCGCGGAGCTGGTTGATGAAGATCGCGGTGGTCTTGGTGGTGTTCAGGGCACCGGCCACCTTGCGCAGGGCCTGGGACATCAGCCGCGCCTGCAGGCCGACGTGGCTGTCTCCCATCTCGCCCTCGATCTCCGCCCGCGGGACCAGGGCGGCCACCGAGTCGATGACCACGATGTCGATCGCGCCGGAGCGGATCAGCATGTCGGCGATCTCCAGCGCCTGCTCGCCGGTGTCGGGCTGGGAGACCAGCAGCGCGTCGGTGTTGACGCCGAGCTTCTTGGCGTATTCGGGATCGAGTGCGTGTTCGGCGTCGATGAACGCCGCAATCCCGCCGCCCTTCTGCGCATTGGCGACGGCGTGTAGGGCAACTGTGGTGTTGTGCGACAGGACGCCATTAGCCAGGAAGCTGTGCGACCCCGGCATGACTACATCGAAGGTGGGCTGCAGGCCCGCGTCCTCCACCGCGATGACGTCCTCATAGCTGCACGGCATTTCGGCCAGCCAGCGCAGGTAGTGCACGACGGCCCCGACTGCCATCCCGAACTTGCCACAGTTCCGCTCGCACCATTGCACGATCTTGGTAAGGCGCTGGCGGGAGCAGGCCAGGCTTAGGTTCCCGCGGAACAGATCGCCTGCGATGCGGTCGAATTCCCGGTCCCCGCCGCAGTTGTCGCGCAGATCGCGGATAAGCCCCGCCAGATGCGGGATGTTCTCGAACTGAGGGTCACGCGGGGACCGGCGGAAATTCTTGTCCACCTGCGCCTGGCGCCGAGCTGAACGGAATCCGATTTCCGCCAGGAACCGGTGCGCCACCGCCGGGTTGATAGTCACTGACCAGTAGTCGCGCTCGTACTTCTGGTTGTACTTGGACGAGACCGTCGCGGGAATCCCGAACCCGTACAGCATCAACTGGACCTGTCCGGCCAGCTCAGCCGACGCCGTTCCCAGCCCGATGGTCGAGGTCGGGTCGATCCACCCGTCGCCTTCGAAGAGAGCCGACAAGAAGGCGCGCTGAGCCTTGTGGCCCGCGGTCCGGACGCAGGCCGGGACTTTCTTGCCGGCGGCATTGACGTAGTCCAGCCCGTAGCGGCTCGCGAATTCGCTCCTGAGGGCCGTGCTGTGCACCGCGAATTCCTTGTCGTAGTAATTGCGCACGGTCACGCCGAACAGGCCCTCGATGATCTGAGTGAACTCGCCGCTCACCTCGGGATCCCAGTTGGTGAAGCGGATGGCGTTGCGGCTGGAAAGCGAGCCCTCAGCGACGAGGTAGCCCAGCAGAACTGCCTCGTCCTCGCTCAGCCCGTCACCGGCCGACGCTTCCTTGGCGCCGAAGAGCGCCGAGAGCAGCGTGTCGCCCGGCTTGATCTGGCCGGCCTCGCGCCAGACCACAAATCCCCGCTCGTTCATCACGCGGAGCGGATGATTGTGCGTCACGCTGATCGTCCGTCCGGACCGCAGCCGGATCCGCAGTACGGGCTTGCGATTGTTATGCGTCAGCGCGGCAACGCCCTCCAGGCTGCCACGCTCATTGACCAAGCGGATGTCGAGCTCGCTGATGTCGGTCACACGCGAGGTGCAGGTCGTCTTGGTCCCGGCCCGCTCGAAGACCTCCGCGATCGTCTCAAGCCCGCGGTCAGACCACACGTAAGTGTCGGCGACCAGGCACTTCCCGCTGCTCTCCGGTCCGTATATCTCCACGATCCGGCCGCGCGGGAAGCCGCCGATGCCGAGGGCCACGTCCAGGGCGATCGAGCCGGACGGGATGATCTCGATCGGCTGGCGGGTCTCCTCGCCGAGGCGCATGACCGCGCCCTTGCCGAACTGGCGCTCGATCTGCGCCAGCGCGGTCTCCAGCGACTTCTCCCGGTCGCCGCCCCGGATGCCGGCCTTGTCGTTCGGTGCCATGTGCACTCCTGTCGGAATCGACGGCTACGCCGAGCCGTTTCGCTGCCCGGCGCCGCCTGGCAGGTCATCGTCTTTGGTTACCGGCGCTGACGCTACGCGCTGCCACCGACAATTCCCGCGCGACGGCATCCGGCCAGCATGAAGGCCGGTCCGGGACCGCCAGCACAACCACCTTAACGAACAACTGTTCGATCATGCAGCGGACACGCCGCAATGACGGAAATGGCCTGCCCAGCCTGTCGGTTCAGCGCGCGGACGGCAGCAATTCCAGCACCCGCGCGGCGACCGCGGGGATGTCCACCGGGCCGGTCGTGTCCACCGGGATCACCTCACCCAGCCCGCCCGGCCGGCCGGACTCGGCCAGGAACTGCGGAGCCAGGCGCGGCCGGCACCAGCACGACCGGCGCGGCCCGGTCACCTCAGCGCAGCCGCTCGGGGACGGGAAAGACCTCGCAGACCGCGCGCCAGACCGTCTTGGCGTCGACGCCGTCGGCGAGGGCCTGGTTGACGGTGCGGCTGCCGAGCGGGCCGAGCGCGTAGTCCTTGGCCAAGCTCTCCGCATAGGCCTCGCCGAACTGCTCGCGCATCCGCGCCCAGAACTCCGTCAGCCGCACGCGCGCCACCCTATCCGGCCCGCCGGGCCGCCTAGCCGCGCGCGGCCCGGCGGCCGGGCCGGCCGGGTACCGGTCGCAGCCAGGAGTAGGCGGCCGGAGCCAGGTGCAGGCTGTGCGGTGCGTTCATGTTGTAGATCTGCTGGTAGCAGGCCAGAGAGCGATGCGAGCCCGACACCACTTGCTGCACCCGCCAATCGGGCTTGGCGTCGACGACGACGGTCCAGCCGGCGGCGCCGGCCAGGCGCAGCGCCGCCCGCAGCTCGCCGGCGATCATCGCCCGGTAACGCGGGCTGGCCGGATGGCAGGCCGCCTTCGGGATGGCGAGGACGTGGCCGAGCACCCGCCGGACCGGCCGGGGCAGTAGCCCGCCGCCGGGGCCGGGCAGCACCTGGATGGCGTGCACCGCGCTATCGGCCTGTCCTTCCCAGCAGCCCGGCCCGGTCCCCCACGGGTGCGTGATCCGCCAGCCGTGGTACCCGAACCTCGCTAGTGCGCGCCGGGCGAAGGCATCGGCCGCAGTCACGCTGAGGCAGCGCGGTTGGCGGGCGGTGCCCTGCATGCCCGTGATCAGGTACTGGCTGAGGAGATAGCTCCGCCGGGCCGCCCGGTCATAGCCCGCCGGCAGATCGGGCAGGTGCAGCTTGGCGCAGGTTGTGTCGGGGAAGACGCCCACGGATCCGAAGGTCCCGGCCGCTCCAGGATGCTTGGCGGGCGGCAGCTCACAGGCCGCTAGCCGGGGAACGACCTGACGGTGTGGATTGCCCATCTGTCCGCGAGCCCACAACCGGGCGCACACGAGCGTGGGCGGGGCACCTTCGGACGCGGTGATGCCCCCGCTGGAGTCGAGCCGGGGGCCGGCAAAGCACTCGACCTGGTCGGCCACGTAACTGGCGGGGCGCTGGCCGGTGCTGAGCACCCAGCCGGCTGCGGTGGCGGCCAGCAGCACCGGCACGGCCACGCAGCTGATTACCAGCCGCCGGCGCCGCCGCCCGGGCCAGGCCAGCTGCCAGCGGCGGCTCCGCCGTGCGGGGCGCGACCCGGTCATGACGGCCTGGCGGAGCTTCGCCAGCTGGGACCTGTCCGGCTGGCCGAGCTCACAGGTCTGGCCGGTCGCGCCGGGCGCACCTCCGGCGGGATCAGTGCCCTCGAGCAACTGCCTGATATCGCGGATGTCGTCGCTGACCGAGGTGCTGGTGCGCATGTCAGGCCTCCTTGGCCGGGTGGCGGGTCAGCAACGGGGATGGGTCGGGCGCCTGAGCCGGGCCGCGGCGAGTGTCATATGCGGGCAGGTCGGCCTGGTCGAGCACGGCCCGCAGCCGCCGCCGGGCCCGGTGCAGCCGGCTGCGCGCCGTGCCCGGCCGCAGCCCGAGGGCCAGACCCAGTGCACGCGTGTCGGTCTGGCCCTCCCACGCCACCAGGCGCAAGATCTCCCGGTCGGCTTCCGGCAGCCGGGCGAGCGCCGCGCCGACCGCCTGCCCGGCGATCACGCCGTCAGCCGGGTCGGCCACGGACCCGCCCGCTGGGTCTTGCGCCAGCCGGGCAGCCAGCCGGTGCCGCCGGTGCGCGGACCGGCGCTGCCCGCGGACGGAGTTCCCGGCGATGGCGTACAGCCAGGGCAGCAAGTCGCCCGGCGGCGGCCGGCGATCCCAGTGTCGCCAGGCGGCCGTGAAGGTGTCACTGACGACATCCCAGGCAGCGTCTCCGTCGTCCATCCGGCGCCGGGCGAATCGCAGGATCAGCGGCGCGTAGTTGTCGAAGGCCACGGCGAAACCGTCGTCAGGGCCGGGCTCGTCCACGCTGGCTCCTCTCGCGTTGCCCGGTTAAGGCCGGCCACCGTCGCAGCGTTGCGGGCAGGCCGGACAAGCGCAAGACCGCGAGCCGATGGGGCCGGCCGGAGGATATTCCCTACCTGCCGCTGGGTTGCAAGGGCGGGGCACGGGCGGTAATCCTCTAAGGGACCGTCCCGCCGCCAGACCCCGGAGGCCCCGCCGTGACCCGCTCCGCCGGCCAGCGCCGCCTCAACCTGTCCTGCCGACGGCACGTCGATTTGCTGCGCGTCTCCAGCGCCATGTGTCAGTCCTGCTGCTAGCCCAGCCCCTTCCCCGCCCCGCCGCGAGAGCCTGCCGCCGATCTGGCGTGCCCGGCCGCGGCCGGCGCGCGGGCCCGACCTGCAGCCAAAGGACAGACTTCCGGTGCCATCCCGACCTCAGCCAGCCCGACCCCAGTCATCAGAACCGCAGTCCTCAACACCGCAGTCATCGAGACCGCAGCGCGGCCAGGGCCAGTGGGCCCTCGGCCACCGCGAGCCGCTCAACGCGGCCGAGCGCTTCAAGAAGGACGACAACGGCCTGAACGTCCGCGACCGGATCCTGAACCGGTACGCCGCGGCGGGCTTCGACGCCATCGACCCCGCTGACCTGCGCGGGCGGTTCCGCTGGTGGGGCCTGTACACCCAGCGGCGCCCCGGCATCGGCGGCGGCAAGACCGGTGCGCTGGAGGACGCCGAGATCGAGGACCGCTACTTCATGATGCGGGTGCGGATCCCGGGCGGCCAGCTGACCAGCCACCAGCTGCGCACGGTGGCGGGCATCGCCAAGGAATACGGCCGCGACCTGGCCGACGTCACCGACCGGCAGAACGTGCAGTACCACTGGATCACGATCGAGGACGTGCCGGCCATCTGGGCCCGGCTGGAGGAAGCGGGCCTGTCCAGCCTGCAGGCCTGCGGCGACGTGCCCCGCAACATCCTCGGCTGCCCGGTCGCCGGGATCGAGGCGTCCGAGGTCATCGACGCCAGCGCGGTGCTGGCCGCGACCGAGGCGGTCGCGGCGGGCAACCCCGAGTTCACCAACCTGCCGCGCAAGTTCAAGACCGCGATCTCCGGCTGCTCCTCGCAGTGCACCGCGCACGAGGTCAACGACATCTCCTTCGTCGGCGTCTCCGGGCCGGACGGCGAGCCGGGGTTCGACCTGTGGGTGGGCGGCGGCCTGTCCACCAACCCGATGATCGCGCAGCGGCTCGGCGTGTTCGTCACGCCGGACCGGGTGCCGGCGGTCTGGGCCGGGGTCACCGGGCTGTTCCGCGACTACGGCTACCGGCGGCTGCGCAGCCGGGCGCGGCTGAAGTTCCTGGTCGCCGACTGGGGCGCGGAGCGGTTCCGCGAGGTGCTGGAGAAGGAGTACCTCGGCTACGCGCTGCCGGACGGGCCGGCGCCGGAGCCGCCGGCCGGCCCGCGCGACCACGTCGGGGTGCACCGCCAGCGCGACGGCCGCTGCTACGTCGGCGTGTCGCTGCCCACCGGCCGGTCCTCGGGCAGCCAGCTGTGGCAGGTGGCGGACCTGGCCGACGAGTTCGGCTCGGGCCGGGTGCGGACCACCACCGAGCAGAAGCTGCTGATCCTGGACGTGCCGGAGGACCGGGTCGAGGACCTGGTCACCGAGCTCGATGCGCTCGGCCTGCAGGCCCGGCCGTCGCCGTTCCGGCGGGGCATGATGGCCTGCACCGGGATCGAGTTCTGCAAGCTGGCCATCGTCGAGACCAAGCAGCGCGCCCGGGACCTGTACACCGAGCTGGACCGGCGGCTGCCGGGCTTCGGCACCCCGATCACGATCAACGTGAACGGCTGCCCGAACTCCTGTGCCCGGTTCCAGCTCGCCGATATCGGGCTGAAGGGCTCGATCACCGGCGGCGGCGAGGGCTTCCAGGTGCACCTGGGCGGCTCGCTCGGCACTGACCCGTCGTTCGGCCGCAAGCTGCGCGGCCTGAAGGTCACCGCCGACGGCCTGCCCGACTACGTCGAGCGGGTGCTGCGCCACTACCTGGCCGGCCGCGCCGACGGCGAGCCGTTCGCGCACTGGGTGCGGCGGGCCGACGAGGGGCTGCTGACATGACCGCGGGCGCGGGCGGCACCGGCGGCGCGGCGGACGGCGGGACCGGCGAGCGCCAGGTGCCGTTCTTCTGCCCGTACTGCGGCGAGGAAGCGCTGGCGCCGGCCGGGCCGCAGGCCGGTGACTGGGCGTGCAGCGCGTGCGCCCGGGCTTTCCAGCTGAAGTTCCGCGCGGTGGTGCGGTCATGACAAGTACGGGAGAGGCCACAAGGCCGCCGGAGGTCAGGCCGCCCGGGCAGGATGCTGCCCGGGCGGCAGCGGCGGGCCGGCCGGACGCCGGGACAGCGCGTGCTGCGGGCCCGGATTACCCGGTCACCCTGCAGCTGGCCGGCAAGCGGGTCGTGGTGATCGGCGGCGGCCAGGTGGCGCTGCGCCGCGCCCGGCCGCTGCTCGCGGCGGGCGCCCGGGTGCACGTGATCGCGCCGGAGATCGGCCCGGAGCTGGCCGGGCTGCCGGTGATCAGGGAGTACCGCCGGTACCGGGACGGGGACCTGGCCGGGGCGTGGCTGGCGCACGCCGCGGCCGGCGACAGAGCGGTCAACGCGGCCGTGGCCGCGGAGGCCGAGCGCAGCCGGGTCTGGTGCGTGCGGGCCGACGACGCGGCCGCCTCGCCGGCCTGGACCCCGGCGGTGACCCGGCACGGGGACGTGACGGTGGCGGTCACCGCGGGCGGCGATCCGCGCCGGTCGCAGCGGCTGCGCGCGGCGATCTCGGCGGCGCTGGCGGCCGGGAGCCTGCCGGTGCGCCGCCAGCGGCCCGCCACGGCCAGACGGGCCGGACAGGCCGGGCACGTCGCGCTGGTCGGCGGCGGGCCGGGCGACCCCGGGCTGATCACCGTGCACGGGCGGCGGCTGCTCGCCGAGGCGGACGTGGTGGTGGCCGACAAGCTCGCGCCGCGCGAGCTGCTGGCCGAACTGGACCCGGGCGTCGAGCTCATCGACGCCGGCAAGGCGCCGCACGCGCACAACCTGACCCAGGCGCAAATCAACGAGCTGATCGTCAGCCGGGCCGGGGCCGGGCAGCGGGTCGTGCGGCTCAAGGGCGGCGACCCGTTCGTGTTCGGCCGCGGCGGCGAGGAGGCGCTGGCCTGCGTGCGCGCCGGGGTGCCGTTCACGGTCGTGCCCGGCGTGACCAGCGCGGTGGCCGTGCCCGCTTACGCCGGGATCCCGGTGACGCACCGGGGCCTGACCCAGGACTTCGCGGTGGTGTCCGCGCACCTGGACCCCTCGCACCCGGGCGCGAGCGTGGACTGGGCGGCGCTGGCGGCCGGTCCGGGCACGCTGGTGCTGCTGATGGCGGTGGCGCACCTGGAGCAGATCGCGGCCGAGCTGGTCAAGCGCGGCCGGCCGGCGGCCACCCCGGTTGCGGTGGTCTGCGACGGCACGACGCCGCGGCAGCGGATGCTGACCTCGACGCTCGGCGCGGTGGCGGCCGACGCGCGGCAGGCCGGCATCGAGCCGCCCGCGGTGGTGGTCGTCGGCGAGGTGGTCGGGCTGGCGGGACGGCTCGGCGGCTGGCTGACCGGTCCTGACGGCGCCCCGGCGCGCGTTCCGGCTCAGCCTGCGGAGCCGGCGTGACCGGGCCGGCGCTGGTCGCGGTGGCGCACGGCAGCCGCAACCCGGCCGCCCAGGAGAGCTCCCAGGCGCTGGGCCGCCAGGTGCGGCGGCTGGCCCCGAACCTGGACGTGCGGGTGGCGTTCCTGGCGCACGGCGAGGTGGCGCTGGCCGGCGAGCTGGACGCGGCCGGGGCGGAGCCGGTGCTGGTCCCGCTGCTGCTGTCGGCCGGGTACCACGTCAGCACCGATCTCGCCGCGGCCGCGCAGGCGGCCGGCGCGCGGCTGGCGCCGCCGCTCGGGCCCGATGAGCTGCTGGCCAGGGCGCTGGCCGCGCGGCTGGCGCAGGCCGGAGTGCCGGCCGGGACCCCGGTGGTGCTGGCCGCGGCCGGGTCGAGCGACCCGCAGGCGGCGAAGGATGTGGCGCGGCAGGCCGAGCTGCTGTCCGCTGAGCTGGGCGCGCCGGTCGAGCCCGCGTTCGCGACCGGGCCGCCGCCCTCGGTGGCGGACGCGGTCGCGGAGCTGGCGGCCGGCACCGGCCGGCCGGTAGCGGTGGCCTCTTACCTGTTGGCGCCGGGAGAGTTCCATGACCGGCTGCACCGGGCCGGTGCGGCCTGGGTCACCGCGCCGCTGGGCGACCACCCGGCGGTGGCGGGCCTGATCGTGGACCGTTACCGGGTTGCCGCCCGCAGTGCTGGCTGACCACCGTGCCGCCTGACTGAGCCCCGGGACAGCTACACGAACGCGCCGGTGCCGGTGATCGCCCGGCCGACGATGAGCGTGTTGATCTCCCGGGTTCCCTCGTAGGAGTAGATCGCCTCGGCGTCGGCGACGAACCGGCCGACCTGGTTCTCCAGCAAGATCCCGTTGCCGCCGAGCAGCTCGCGGGCGTAGCCGACGGTCTCCCGCATCCGCACCGTGCAGAACGCCTTGGCCAGCGCCGAGTGGTGGTCCCTGGCCGCGCCGGCCTGCTGCAGCTGGGCCAGCCGGACGCACAGGCAGGCCGAGGCGGTGATGTTGGACAGCATCTTGACCAGCAGGTCCTGGACCAGCTGGAAGCTGCCGATCGGGCGGCCGAACTGCTCGCGCTGCCCGGCGTAGGCCAGCGCATTCTCGTACGCGCCACGGGCGCAGCCGACCGCCTGCCAGGCTACCCCGGCCCGGGTCAGCCGCAGCACCGCCGCGGTGTCGGCGAACGAATTGGCCTGCTGCAGCCGGTTCGCTTCCGGGACCCGCACCCGGTCCAGCGTGATGTGCGCGTTCTCTACCGCGCGCAGCGCGATCTTGTCGCGCTGCTTGACCGCGGTGAAACCGTCCGCGGGCGTCTCGACCAGGAAGCCCTTGACCTGGCCGTCGGCGACGTCGCGGGCCCAGATAATCACGTAATCGGCGAAGGTGGCGTTGCCGATCCACTTCTTCTGGCCGGTCAGCACCCATTCATCGCCGTCACGCTCGGCCGTGGTGGTCAGCCCGCGGGCGGCGCCGGAGCCGACGTCCGGCTCGGTCAGCCCGAACGCGCCGATCTTCTCCATCCGGGCCATCGGCGGCAGCCAGCGCTGCTTCTGCTCCTCCGACCCGCACAAGTAGACCGAGCCCATGGCCAGGCCCGCGTGCACGCCGAGGAAGGTGGCGGTGGACACGTCGACCCGGGCGATCTCGACGGCCAGCATGCCGTCGAGCAGGTTGCCGCCGCCGGGACAGTCGTAGCCGTCGTAGAGCACCCCGGCGATGCCGAGCTCGGCCATGGCCGGGATCAGCTCGCGCGGGAACTCCTCGTGCGTCCAGTATTTGCCGATAATCGGCTGGACCTTCTTCTCCATGAACTCGCGGACCCGGGCCAGCAGCGCGCGGCCGGGGTCGTCGAGCAGTTCCTCCAGGGCGTAGAAATCGGCGTCCGGTGCCGTGGTCATGGCGTCCCTTCTGTCTGGTCTGGGTCGCTCCTGCTGGTCAGGCGGATTTCAGCGGCGCGGCGGCCGCCAGGCTGGCCGGGCCGTCGTGGCGGGCGGCGCCGGCCGGGCGGGCCCGGCCGTTGCGCCGGTGCTCGCGGCTGGCGGCTGCCTCGTCGCTCTCGGCGAGGAAGCCGCTGATCAGCGGGACCAGCTCGGCTGCCTCGGTGATCAGGCCAAGATGGCCGCCGTCGAACACGTGCAGCCGCGAGCGCGGGATCACGGTGTTCAGCATGTAGGCATTGGCCAGCGGGATGATCGGGTCGTCCGAGCCGGACATGATCAGCGTGGGCTGCGGCAGCAGCGGCAGGAACGGCAGGCTGGTCCAGCCGAAGCCGGCCGCGATCTGGTACTGCGCGCCGCGGTGCGAGCCGAGCCGCCCGGCCGCGCGCATCGCGGTGACCACGGCGGCCGGGTCAGTCCGGGCCGACCCGCCGTACAGGGACGGGGCGATCCGCTCGGCGTAGCCGATGTCGGACAGCCGCGGCGGCAGCACCAGCATGGCCAGCACGACCGGGCTGGCGGGCACCATGGTGATGCCGGTGCCCGTGCTGACCAGCACCAGGCGGCGGCAGCGGGACCGGTGGCACCAGGCGAACTGCTGGGCCACGCCGCCGCCCCAGGACACGCCGAGCACATCGGCCCGCTCGTGCCCGAGCCGGGCCAGCAGCCTGGCGATCGTCTTGGACAGGCCGGTGAACCGGTACGGCTGGTCCGGGGCGGGCGAGCCGCCGATCCCAGGCACGTCGAACCGGATCGCGGGGATGTCAGGATCCAGCGCGTCCACGGTCGGCTGGAGCATCTCCAGGCTGGCCGCGAGCCCGTTGATGAACAGCAAGGGCACCCGGCCGGGACGCCCGCCGCGCAGCGCAACCCGCAGCTGCTGCCCGTCGATCGTGACGTGCCCCTCGGCATGCTCACCCGGCGGGAGCGGATCCCCGGTGAACGGCATCAGTGCTCCGCCTCGGACGGGCGGACCTCACGGCGCAAGATCTTCCCGCTCGGTCCCTTGGGCAGCTCGTCCACCAGCCAGATGCGGCGCGGGTACTTGTACGCGGCGATCCGCTCGCGGGTGAAATCGCGCAGCTCCTCCGGGGTGGCACTGGCGCCGGGCTTGAGCGCCACCGCGGCGCCGACCTCCTCGCCCAGGTCCGCGTCCGGCATGCCGACGACGGCCGCCTCGGCCACGGCCGGGTGCTCGTAGAGGACCTCCTCAACCTCGCGCGGGTACACGTTGTAACCGCCGCGGATGATCATGTCCTTCTTCCGGTCGACGATGAAGAAGTAGCCGTCCTCATCGACCCGGGCCAGGTCACCGGTGCGGAACCAGCCGTCCCTGATCGCCTCGGCGGTCGCCTCCGGCTTGTTCCAGTAACCCCTCATCACGTTCGGCCCGCGGATCGCGATCTCGCCGATCTCACCCGGCGGCAGCGCCTGCCCCGAGTCGTCGATGACCTGCATCTGCACGCCCTCGATGGGGGTGCCGATCGAACCGGGCTTGCGGACCTGGTCCGGGTGGTTGAACGAGGCGACCGGCGAGGTTTCCGACAGCCCGTAGCCCTCCAGGATCGCGCAGCCGAACTTCTCCTCGAACGCCCGCAGGATCTCCACCGGCAGCGCCGCACCGCCGGAGATGCACAGCCGCAGCGAGGACACGTTCGCGCCGTCGGCGGCCGGGCTGTGCAGCATCGCGGCGTACATGGTCGGCACGCCCTCGAAGATCGTTACCTGGTCCCGGGCGATGATCTCCAGCGCCTTGGCCGGGTCGAACCGCGGCAGCAGGGTCAGGCACGCGCCGCCCGCGATGACGGTGTTGAGCGCGCAGGTCAGGCCGAACACGTGGAACAGCGGCAGGCAGCCCATCTTCACGTCGCCCGGCCCGCTTTGCACCAGCGTGCGCCGGGTGACCTCGGCGTTGCCGGCCAGGTTGTCGTGGGTGAGCTCGGCGCCCTTGGGCTGGCCGGTGGTGCCCGAGGTGTAGAGGATCACCGCGTCGTCGCCGCCGGACTGGCCGCCCCAGCTGGCGGCGGGCTCGTGGCCTTCGAGCAGGTCGCGCAGCGCGGGGTCGGTGACCTCGATAACCCGGGCGCCGGTGTCCGCGGCGCCCTTGGCCGCCTCGGCCGCGACCGGCTGCCAGGCGAAGATCGCCTTCGCGCCGGAGTCGGACAGGTAGTAGGCCACCTCGCGGCTCTTGAGCAGCGGGTTCATGGTCACCACGACCGCGCCGGCGCCGAGCGCGCCGTAGAAGGCGACCGGGAACGCCGGGACGTTGGGCAGCATGACGCAGACCCGGTCACCCGGCTCGATCCCGGCCGCGGCCAGCATGGTGGTGGTCCGCCGGGCGGCCTCGCGCAGCTCGGCGAAGCTGAGCACCAGATCGTCCATGCGCACGGCGGGGGCGTCAGCGTGCTGCTCCGCGGTCTGATCCAGCACCGAACTCAGGTTCACCATCGTGCCTCCAGGCGTTCCCGGGGTACTTGACTCCCCTTCTTCTGCATCATGCCTGGTGTATCGGGGGGCCGACAGAGCCAGGGGCCCTTGATCGGCGTGCCGGGCTGGCTGATGACCGGACAAGCGGGCCAGACGGGGGGGCAAGCTGGGCGGGGGCCCGGGGGGCCGGGCCGGCGGGGCTGGCCGGGCCGGGCTGGGCTGGCTGGCTGGCCGCGGTTCAGTGGCGAGTGCAGCTACAGACGGCGGGTAGCTTCGGGATCATGAGCTTTCCCGGCGAGGGCGGCCCGCAGCCCGCGGAAGACCAGGGCCACGATGTGCACGGTCCGGTGCGCAGGGCAGGACGGCTGAGCGGGGTGACCCGGCGCGGCGAGCAGATCGGCTCGCTCGGGACGCAGGCCGCGCAGAGCGCCCGGGCCGCCGGGCAGATGGCCGGGCAGGGCGCGCGCGTGGCGGGGCGCGGAGTGCGGGCCGCCGGCCGCGGCGTGCAGGCCGTCAGCCGGCGGACCCGGCCCGATGACCCGGCACGCAGCGCCGACGGCCCGCCACTGCGTGCGAGCGGGCCGGACGGGATGGCCGGCGGCTGGACGGGCGGGCCTTCGCCCGGGGATGCTGCGTACGGCCGGGAGCAGGACTGGCCGGCGGCCTACGGCCGGGAACAGGACGGCCGCGGCCGGGCCGCGCGCGGCGCCCAGGCGGTGTTCTCCCGCGGGGCGGTGAGCTCCCGCGGGGCCCGGGCCGCCAGCCGCACCGCAAGCCGCGGTGCCCAGGTCGCCGGGCAGGGCGCCCGGGTCGCCGGGCGGGGCGCCCGGGTGGTCGGACGGGGCGCCCAGGTGGTCGGACGGGGCGCTCAGGTCGCCGGACGGGGCGCGCAAGCAGCCGGCCGCGGCGCCCGCTGGACGGCGTCCCGGCTTGCCGACCAGGTGCTCGCCACTGCGCCACGGCTGCCCGTACGCAGCCAGGCCACTCTCCGCGAGCAGTTCCCCGGCCGCTCGCCGGACGAGATCGCGCAGGCGCTGATCGACGGATCGGCCCGGATGGCGGCTGCCGTCGGCGCTGCCGCGGGCACCTGGGCGGTGGTGCCATTCCTGCCCGGGTATCCGGCCGAAGTGGCCGCCGAGACCCTGGCCGTGGTGGGCATCGAGATCAAGCTGATTGCGGAACTGCACGAGGTCTACGGCCTGCGGGTGCCCGGGCCGACGGTGAGCCGGATGTCGGCCTACGTCGCGGGCTGGGCCGACCGGCGCGGCGTGGTGGTCGCCCCGGCCGGGGTGGTGTTCGCGCTGGGCTCGCCGCTGCGCCGCCGGCTGCAGCGCCGTCTCGCGGCCCGGGTCGGCCAGAGCACGATAGCCCTCGGTCCGCTGATGACCGGCGCCACCGCGGCCGCCCTGATCAATCGCCGGGAGACCAAGCGGCTCGGCCAGCAAATCCGCGATGACCTGCGGGCGCGTTCGCCGCATCCCTACGCCTGGCCGCTCTGAGCCGCACTGAGCCAGACAGAGCCGGACAGATCCGGACTGAGCGGCTGGCAGCCTCGCGCGGCTTGCTCCGGTCGCTTACTCGCGACCGGGCCAGGGGCAGATCGGCGAGTGCCTGCTCCGCGAGCGCCAGCTCCGCGAGCGCCAGATCGGCGAGAGCGTCGGATCGGCAAGCGCCAGAAAGCCCATGTTCACTGTGAGCGTAGTCTGATATGGCTTGACAGGGCGGGGTTTGGCGCGGGATGTCGGTGGGTGCGCATATAGTCGAACATGACAGCGAATAAGGCCCAGGAGATGGTCACTAAACGTGAAACTTCCGGGCGCCTGTCGGTGGGAGCGGGCCGTCCGGCGGTCTCACGGGCCGGCCGGCGGGGTGCGTGAGGAGGTGGTGCGGTCGTGTGCGAGCCCGGCCAGCAGCCACCGTTGAGCAGTCCCGTGACTAGTCCGGTGGGCAGTGCCGGGGCGGCGCTGGCCGCGGTGCAAGAAGCCCTAGAGTTCCTAGCCACCGCCGACGCGACGGAGCTGACCGCGGCCGAGCAGGCGGAGTGCCTGCGCGGCTTGGAGCGGGCCGAGGCTATGCACACCGCAGCCCGGGCGGTGGTGCTGGCGGCGTTTTCCGCGGGTCGCGGGTTTGAGGATGACGGGCAGGGGTCGGCGCGGGCGTGGCTGAGGTGGCAGGCACGGGTGACCGGTGGCGCGGCGGCGGGGGCGGTGGGGTGGATGCGCCGCCTGAATGCTCACCCCGCGGTCCGTGAGGCGCTGGCCGCCGGGCAGGTCTCGGCGTCGTGGGCCCGGCAGGTGTGCGCCTGGTCGGACGGGCTGCCGGCGGAGGCGCGGCTGGATGCTGACGTCATCCTGCTGGCCGCGGCGGCGGCCGGCGCGGCCCTGGCGGATCTGGCCGCCCTGGTGGAGGAGATCCGGGCCCGGACCGCCCGGTCGGACGCCGGCGGGAGCGATGACGGGTTCGGGGACCGGAACCTGCGGCTGGAAACGACGTTCGGGGGTGCGGGCCGGTTGGAGGGGGATCTGACGCCGCAGTGCGCGGCGGCGCTGCGGGCGGTGCTGGATGTGCTGGGCAGGCGAGCGGGTGCGGAGGATCTGCGGACGCAGGGGCAGCGTGAGCATGACGCGCTGGAGGAGGCGTGCCGGCGGCTGATCGGGGCGGGCGGGCTGCCGGACCGGGCCGGCCAGCCAGTGCAGATCCAGCTGCACATGAGCCTGGAGGACCTGCTCCGCCGCGCCCGCCCGGGCGGAACCGGGCCCGCTGCGGGTAACGGCGGCCCGGACGGCCCGGATGCGGGCAGCGGCCGAGACGCGGGCGCGGGTGATGGTAGCGGCCCGGCCGCGGGCCCGGGGGGTGGCTTCCCGGTCGCGGGCCGTCCGGCGTGCGCTCCCGCCGGCGGCGTTCCGGCCAGGGACATGAGCCCGGGGTGGGTGGCGGCGGGGCCGGGGGCGGAGTGCGATGCGCAGTTCGTGCCGGTGGTGACCGGGCGGATCGACACCGGCCTGCTGGACGACCTGGCCTACGATCTGCTCCACCTGCCGGCCCCGGCGGCGAGAACCATAACCCTGGCGAGCCGGCCGCCAGGACGGGCACCAGCACTGGCGGCGGCTCGGATCCCGTCGCGCCGGCCGCTGCCACTGCGGGCTCTACCGCGGGTGACCCGGCCAGCGCAGCACGCTCCGGCGCCGACGCCCTCCGTAGCGCCGCGGGCGCCGCAGCGGCGGGCCGGCAGGACCGGGAGGACCGGGCGCGGGGGGCGGCGCGGGACCTGATCACTGGCCGGGCCATCCGGCTGCTGTCGGGGCCCGGGGGGCTGGCCGCCGCCCTGCGCACCCGAAACGCCGACCCGCTCATCGGCACCGTCTCCCTCCCGCTGGATGTGGGCGCGGTGAGCGACACGATCCCGGTGCATTTGCGGCGGGCGGTGATTGCCCGGGACCGGCACTGCCGGTTCCCCGGCTGCGAGCAGCCGCCGGCCGCCTGCCACCCCCACCACCTGATCCCCCGGGCCGAAGGCGGCCGGGCCAGCCTGGCGAATCTGCTGCTGTTGTGTAGCTTTCATCATCTCATCGCGGTGCACAGATGGGGATGGGCGCTCACCTTGCACCCCGACGGCACCGTCATCGCGATCAGTCCCGATACCCGCCGCGCCTACTACAGCCACGGACCCCCCGCCCCCACCGCCGCCTGAAACGGCAGGTCCATGGGGCCGCCGTCCGACCGCGGCCATAGTGGGCGCGGCCAGGCCGCAGGCCGTGGCGGCCGTGATGTCGCTGGCAGGGCCGATCGTCACGGAGGTCCGGTGATCGCCCGGGATGCGTATAAGCTTCCGGCCCACTCGGCACCTATGGCACAGTCCTGATCGTGCCGTTGCACGACCTGCCGGACTGGTTGCCGGCCTGGTGTCTGGACCATCTGGATCACGAGCCCGCCGACGTGCTGTTCCAGGTGCGGCAGGTCTCCATGGTGTTCGGCCTGCGGCTGGCCGGCGGAACGGACGTGGTGGTGAAGGCGCGCGCCGATGACGGCCGGGCCGTGTCGTGCGTCGCGGCACAGGCCCGGCTGGCCGACCGCGGGTTCCCGTGTGCCCGGCCGCTCACGCCGGTGACCAGTGCCGGTTCGCTGGCTGTACACGCCGAAGAGTTCCGGCCCGGCGGCGAGGTGCTGCACGGGGATTCGCCGGAGGTGGCCGCGTGCTATGCGGAGGTGTTCGCCCGGCTGATGGCCGAACTGGCTGAGCTGACCGTCACGCCGCCGCTGCCGAATCCGCCCTGGGTGCGCTGGGACCACGCCGGTTCGGAGGTATGGCCGGCGATCGGCTTCCTCGATAACCGGGACCAGAGTGTCGTACCCGCGTACGTCGTCGGCACCGCCGGCCGGGCCCGCAGGCGGCTACTCGCCGCCGGCCTGCCGTGCGTGCTGGGCTTCGCCGACTTCGAGGCACAGAACCTGCGGTGGCACGGCCGGGAGGTGTGGGCGGTGCACGACTGGGACAGCCTGGCGTGGCAACCGGAGGCGGCGCTGGCGGGAGCGGCGAGCGGGTCTTTCGCCAGCGCGGGGCCGCCCGCGCTGGCCCCGGTCGAGAGCTCCGCGGCGTTCCTGGTGACCTACCAGGACATTCGCGGGCGCCTGTTCACGGCCATGGAGCAGGAGATCGCGTGGGCGGCCAGCGTGTGGTTGGCCGCGTACAACGCCCGGGAGGAAGCACTGCACGGCAACACTCGGGTGTGCCGCGATGCACTCCGGGCCCAAGCAGCCGAACGCCTCCGCCGCGCTCATGCCTAGCACCGGGAGGCGAGTCCAGCGAACACCCGCGCAGCAGGAACGTCCGGCGCGAATGGCGATGTCTCCCACATCGCCGCCTCAAGCGCGGCCTGGTCGCGGCCGCAGCGAGCCGTGAGGTCGCTGGGCTGTCAGTAGCACAAGGCAGGATGGAGCTATGCCGTCCGCCGATCAGGCCCCAGGTGAGGCTCTGGCTGGCTTCAGCCAAGCCACCCGAGCCTGGTTCACTGCGGCCTTTGCCGAGCCGACTCCGGCTCAGGCCCAGGCCTGGTCCGCCATCTCCCGGGGTGAGAACACGCTGGTGGTGGCCCCGACCGGATCGGGCAAGACGCTGGCCGCCTTCTTGTGGGCGATCGACAAGCTGATCAGGGAGCCGGCGCCGGAGGATCCGAAGGCCCGGTGCCGGGTGCTGTACATCTCGCCGCTCAAGGCGCTGGCCGTCGACATCGAGCGGAACCTGCGCTCGCCGCTCACCGGAGTGGGGCATGCGCTGCGCCGGCTCCGCAGGCCAGAGCCCGGCATCCGGGTCGGGGTCCGCACCGGGGACACCGCCGCCGACGAGCGCCGGAAGCTGGCGAGCAAGCCGCCGGACATCCTCATCACCACGCCCGAGTCGCTGTTCCTGCTGCTCACCTCCCGGGCCCGGGAGACCCTGCGCGGGGTAGAGACCGTGATCGTCGACGAGGTACACGCGCTGGCCGGCAGCAAGCGCGGCGCGCACCTGGCCCTGTCCCTGGAACGGCTGGACGCACTGCGCCGGGCCAGCGACACCGAGGCGGGACGGCGGCCGGTGCAGCGGATCGGGTTGTCGGCCACGGTCCGGCCGCCAGGGGAGGTTGCCTCGTTCCTCGGCGGCGCGCACCCGGTCACGATCGTGCAGCCGCCCAGCGAGAAGCAGCTCGACCTGCAGATCGTGGTCCCGGTGGAGGACATGGCGGACCTGGAGTCATCGGCCGCGCCCGGGCCGCGGCCGGGCGAGACGAACTACCCCGCGGGAGCGGTCCCGGCCCGCGGCCGCGGCGGGGCACTGCTGGCCGACCGGGCCATCGAGGCTGACCTGTGGGCCAGCCCGCCGCCGGCCGGGGCAGCCGAGGAGGCCGCCGGGGCACGCCCGCCTGGGGTACCGGCAGCGGGGGCCGGGGCGGCGGCGGAAGGCGATGAAGCCGCCGCGAGCCCCGCCGGCCCCGCACCCGAGTTCTTCGATCCCGACCCGAACCCGGCGCCGCGGCACTCGATCTGGCCGCACGTCGAAGAGCGGGTCCTCGACCTGATCGAGGACCACAAGTCCACGATCGTGTTCGCGAACTCCCGCCGCCTGTCCGAACGGCTGTGCGCCCGGCTGAACGAACTGGCCGCCGAGCGGGCCGAAGAAGCGGAAGAAGCCGAGGACGCCGAAGGGGCCGGCGCGGCCGGGGACACCGGCGGCGGCCAGCAAGGCGACCGGCTGCGCCGGTCGCCGGCCGAGACGATGGCGCAGGCCGGCGCGTCAGCCGGCGCCCCGGCCGAGGTGGCGCGGGCGCATCACGGCTCGGTGTCCCGGCAGGAGCGGACCGGCATCGAGGAAGCGCTGAAGGCGGGCCGGCTTCCCGCGGTCGTGGCGACCTCGAGCCTGGAGCTGGGCATCGACATGGGCGCGGTCGACCTGGTCGTCCAGGTGGAGTCGCCGCCATCGGTGGCCAGCGGCCTGCAGCGCACCGGCCGGGCCGGCCACAACGTGGGCGACGTGTCCCGCGGCGTGATCTTCCCCAAGTACCAGGGTGACCTGGTGCAGGCCACGGTGGTGGCCGAGCGGATGCGGGCCGGGCAGATCGAGGAGCTGCGCATGCCGCGCAACCCGCTCGACGTCCTGGCTCAGCAGATCGTGGCGATGACCGCGGTCGACGACTGGGAGATCAGCGAGCTGGAGCGGACCGTGCGGCGGGCCGCGCCGTTCAGCGGGCTGACCCGGGCGGTACTCGAAGCCGTGCTCGACATGCTGGCCGGCCGCTACCCGAGCGAGGACTTCGCCGGGCTGCGGCCGCGGGTGGTCTGGGACCGCACCGCCGGCCTGCTGCACGGCCGTCCCGGCAGCCAGCGGCTGGCCGTCATCGACGGCGGCACGATCCCCGACCGGGGCATGTTCGGGGTGTTCCTGGCCGGCGGCCAACGGGACCGCAGCGGGCGGCATTCGCGCCGGGTCGGCGAGCTGGATGAGGAGATGGTCTACGAGTCCCGGGTCGGGGACGTGTTCGTGCTCGGCGCCAGCTCGTGGCGGATCGAGGACATCACCGCCGACCAGGTGCTGGTCTCCCCCGCCCCCGGCCAGCCGGGCAAGCTGCCGTTCTGGCACGGGGACGCGCCGGGACGGCCGGCCGAGCTGGGCAAGGCCATCGGTGCCTACCTGCGCGACCTCGGCGGCCTGGACGAGCAGGACGCCACGTCCCGGCTGCACGACGCGGGCCTGGACGAGCTCGCGGCCAGGAACCTGATCTCCTACCTGTCCAGCCAGCGGGAGGCCACCGGGTACGTGCCCGACGACCGGACCCTGGTGCTGGAGCGGTTCCGCGACGAGCTCGGTGACTGGCGGCTGGTGCTGCACAGCCCGTACGGGGCACAGGTGCACGCGCCGTGGGCCCTGGCCATCGCGGCCCGGCTGCGCGAGCGCTACGGGGACATGGACGTGCAGGCCCTGCACACCGACGACGGCATCGTGATCCGGGTGCCGGACGCCGACGAGCCGCCGCCCGCCTCGATCGTGCTGCTTGACCCGGAGGAGATCGAGCAGCTGGTCACCGCCGAGGTCGGCGGCTCGGCGCTGTTCGCGTCCCGGTTCCGCGAATGCGCCGCGCGAGCCCTGCTGCTGCCGCGGCGCCAGCCCGGCCGGCGCGCGCCGCTGTGGCAGCAGCGGCAGCGCTCGGCCCAGCTGCTCGCGGTGGCCAGCCAGTTCGCCTCGTTCCCGATCGTGCTGGAGACCGTCCGCGAGTGCCTGCAGGACGTGTTCGACGTGCCGAGCCTGACCGGGCTGATGCGGGACTTGGCGGGCCGCAAGGTGCGGCTGGTCGAGGTCGAGACCCCGGCGCCGTCCCCGTTCGGCAAGGCGCTGATGTTCCGCTACGTCGGCGCGTTCATGTACGAGGGCGACGCGCCGCTGGCCGAGCGCCGGGCCCAGGCGCTGGCCCTGGATTCGGCACTGCTCGCCGAGCTGCTCGGCCAGGCCGACGCACGGGAGCTGCTCGACCCGCAGGTCGTCCGCGACACCGAGCGGGACCTGCAGCTGCTGTCCCCGGACCGCACCGCCGCCGGCCTGGAACGGCTGGCGGACATGCTGCGGGCGATAGGCCCGTTGTCCAGCCACGAGGCCGCCGAGCGGAGCACCGAGCCGGGCGCGGCAGCCGGATGGCTGGCCGAGCTGGCAAGCCAGCGGCGGGCGATCGAGGTCCGGGTGGCCGGCGAGCCGCGCTGGGCCGCGATCGAGGACGCGGGACGGCTGCGGGACGCGCTCGGCGTGGCCTTGCCGACCGGCATTCCCGAGGCGTTCACCGAGCCGCTGCCCGACCCGCTCGGCGACCTGGTCGCCCGCTACGCCCGGTCGCACGGCCCGTTCACCGCGCATGCGGTCGCGCAGCGGTACGGGCTCGGGGTGGCGGTGCTGGCCGGCACGCTGCGGCGGCTGGCCGCCGAGGGACGGCTGGCCGAAGGCGAGTTCCTGCCCGGCGGCCAGGGCACCGAGTGGTGTGACGCCGGGGTGCTGCGGCTGCTGCGCCGCCGGTGCCTGGCCAAGCTGCGCAAGGAGGTCGAGCCGGTACCGCCGCGGGCACTGGCCGAGTTCCTGCCCAGCTGGCAGCACGCCACCGGCCGCGGCCAGCGCGGGCGGCCCGGCCCGGACCTGGTCTATGACGTGATCGAGCAGCTCGCCGGGGCCCCGGTGCCCGCCTCGGCGCTGGAGACGCTGATCCTGCCGGGACGGCTGCCCGGCTACTCCCCCGCCATGCTGGACGAGCTGACCGCGGCGGGCGAGGTGGCCTGGTCGGGGGCGGGCGGGCTGCCCGGCGGCGACGGCTGGCTGGTACTGGCCCCGGCGGGCAGCGCGCCGCTGGTGTTCCCCGAGCCCGGCGAGATCACGATGACGCCCGTGCACGAGGCGCTGCTGGAGGCGCTGGCAGGCGGCGGAGCGCTGTTCTTCCGGGCGCTGGCCGACCGGGCGGCGGCTGCGGTCGCCGACCGGGCCCTGGTCACCGACCAGGCGGTGGCCGCGGCGATCTGGGACCTGGTGTGGGCAGGTCGGCTCACCAACGACACGCTCGCGCCGCTGCGGGTCACACTGGGCGGCGGGCGCTCCGGCCCGGCCCGGCCGCGCAGCGCGCCCGGCCGCGGGGGCTCCGGCCGGCCGGGCGGCCCCGGGCTGGGCACGGGATCCAGCAGGGACGGGACCGACATCCGGGTGCAGCTCTCCGGTCTCCGCCGGCCGGGACGGGGCGGCGGGCGGCGGGCGGGTTACGGCCGGCCCGCGCTGCCCAGCCGCAGCGGGCCGCCGACCGTGAGCGGCCGCTGGTCGCTGTTGCCTCCGCCCGAGCCGGACCGGACCCGGCGGCTGCACGCGGTGGCGCTGAACCTGCTGGAGCGGCACGGGATCGTGCTGCGCGGCATGGTCGCGGCCGAGCGGGTGCCCGGCGGCTTCGGCGCGCTGTACCCGGTGCTGCGGGCGATGGAGGAATCCGGCCAGTGCCGCCGCGGGTATTTCGTCGAGGGCCTGGGCGCGGCCCAGTTCGCGCTGCCCGGCGCGGTGGACCGGATGCGGTCGATGGCCGGCGAGCAGCCCGGCAGCGGGACAGCAAGCGGCGGAACAGGAACCAGCCCGCCCGCGGGTGCCCGCGGGGCCGGCAGGCCGGCGAGGCCGGTGCGGACGGCGGGCCCGGAGCGGCCGGCGCGGACGGCGCGCCCGGAGCGGCCGGCGCGGACGGCGCGCCCGGAGCGGCCGGCGCGGACGCTGGGCCCGGAGCGGCCGGTGCGGACGGCGGGCCCGGAGCGGCCGGCGCGGACGCCGGGTCCGGAGCGGCCGGCGCGGACGGCGGGACCGGAGCGGCAGGCACCGGACCAGCCGAACCTGCCGGGAACGGGACCAGCACCGGGCCGCCCGCATGGGTCCCAGGCTGGACGGCGCCCGGATGGCCGGGCAGCGATGGCACCGCGCGGAACGGCTTCGGCGGAGCCGGGCCCGGCTGGGGGCCGCCTGGCTCTCCCGGCTACGGGTCTGCCGAGTCTGCTGGCTACGGATCTTCCGGCTCCGGGTCTTCCCGGTACGGCGCGCCCGGGCCGGGCCGCTCCGGGCCACGGTACGGCCGGCCGGGGCGGGACCAGCCGCAGGCGGACGGTGCGCTCGTACTCGCCGCGGCCGACCCGGCCAGCGCCTACGGCGCGGCGCTGGCCTGGCCGCCGCGCCCGGACGAGACGCCGGGCGGGCACCGGCCCGGCCGCAAGGCCGGGGCGCTGGTGGTGCAGGTGCGCGGCGAGCTGGTGCTGTACGTGGAGCGGGGCGGCAAGTCGCTGCTGTCGTGGACCAGCGACCCGCAGCTGCTCGGGCCCGCGGCGGCGGCGCTAGCCGCCGCGGTGCGCGGCGGGGCGCTCGGCCGGCTGACCGTGGAGCGGGCCGACGGCGGCGGGGTTTACGACTCCCCGCTGGCCCGGGCCCTGGAGGAGGCCGGGTTCCGGCCGACGCCGCGCGGCCTGCGGCTGCGCGGCTGAGACGCCCAGCCGGACCGGGGGCCCGGGCCGGGCGTCCAGTCAGCCGCCGGCTGCCGCGCGGCTGCGGTCTTCGCGGATCGCGTCGATGGCCATGACCACGGCGAGGACGAATACCTGGTCCTCGCCATCGGCGATATCCACGGTGAGCTTCTCCCGCAGCGCCCGTTCCCTGACCACCCTCGCCACCGGCTGGCCAAGGCGGCTCAGCGTGCAGTTCCGGCCGGTGAAGCTGCCTTCCGCGGTGATGGGGCCCGAGCGGGAATCGGCCTGGTAGTGCTGGCCGAAGACGCCCTGATGACGCACCTCGCCCGCGGAAGCACCGCCGAGCAGGATCTCGTAACGGCTGCCCATCCCGCGCTTGCGGATCACGGCGACCTCGCGGCCGGCCTGATCGCGGACCGACAACTGGCGGCGCAGCCCCGGGCTGTGCCGCACCTCGAACACGGGCACGCCGACCTGGTCGGTGATCGTGAACTGCGGCAGCAGCGACCACTTGCTGGCGGCGACGTATCGCATACTCCGCAGTCTCGCGCACTCGCCGGAGTGCGCCTACCCGGTGCCCCCGCGCGCCTACCCGGTCCCTGGCGGATCCCCGGTCCCCGGCGGCTCCGCGGCCCCCGGCGGCGGGATCGCCGCAGCCAGGTCGGGCAGCAGCCGCCCGGCCAGCTCCAGGTCGCCGTCCAGCGGGCGGTCTGCGTTGGCCGCGGGCAGGCGCTGGTGCACCAGATCCCATAGCGCCTTCAGGCCCGGCCCGGCGGGCCGGAGGCCGCGCAGCCGCAGGGCCCGGACCGCGGCGACCAGCTCGCAGGCCAGCACGCTGCGGTAGGCGTCCACCACGTCGGTGGACGACCGGGCGGACTGGGTGGAGAACCCGGCGTGCTCCTCCATCCCGCGCGACAGCACGGCGCTGCCGAGCGCGGCCGGGTTAGCCAGCCGCCGGATGTCGGCCACCGCGGAATGTGACACGTACTCCAGGATCATGATCCCCGAGCTGCCGGCCGGCCCGGTCGCCTGGAACGGGGCCAGGCCGGTGAAGGCCGGCTCGACCAGCGTGCCGAGCCGGGCCGCGGACAGCGCGGCGGCCTGGAACAGCGCGGCCCGGACGGTGTCCAGGGCCAGGCCGACGTAGGCGGTGTGGAAGTTGCCGTTGTGCCAGACCGCGTGCCCCGCCACGTCGACCAGCGGGTTCTCCGCGGCGGCGTTCAGGTCGCGGCCGATCACCGTCTCGGCGTGCCGGACGGCGTCCAGCGCCGGGCCGTGCACCTGCGGCAGCGCCCGGTAGCCGTAGGGGTCCTGGATCCGGTCCGGCGGCCGCTCGCTGCCCGCGAGCAGTCCCCGCATGGCCGCCGCGGCGGCCTGCTGGCCCGGATGCGGGCGGGCGCGCTGCACCGCCGCGGCGTAGGGCTCGGCCGAGGCCCCGACGGCCAGGTGCGACAGCGCCGCGACCGGCAGCGCGGCCCGCAGCAGCAGGCCCAGATCGTGGCAGGCCAGCGCGGCCTCGCCGAGCGTCGCCGCGTTGCTGGAGATGAACGCGAGCGCCTGGTCCGGCGCGAGCGCGAACCGCGGCGGCGCGGCGCCGGCCAGAGCGCCGGCGGCGGCACCTGCGGCAGTGGTGGTGGCGGCGGTCCTGGTTTCCGGCCGCCAGTCGCGCTCGCCCAGCAGGCACAGCGCGATCGCGGCCAGGGCAGTCAGGTCGCCGGTGCCGATCGCGCCGTAGCGCGGGTTCGGGGCGCCCCGGCCCTGGTTGACGCAGTCGGCCAGCACGCCGAGCACGGCGGCGTCCACGCCCGAGCCGCCGGCCGCGATCTGGTTGGCCCGCACGACCAGGGTGGCGAGGCCGAGCTCGGGGGCCGTGAGCGGCCCGCTGCCGCCCGCGTGGCTGCGCAGCAGCCGCAGCCCGTGGTCCGCGGCCTGCGCGGGCGGGACCTGCTGCTCGCGGTTGGCGCCCACGCCGGTGCTGCGGCCGTAGACCGGCCGGAGCGCGGCCAGCCGCGCGGCGGTGGCCGCCGCGGCCGCGGCACGCTCCCGGCCCGGTTCGCTGACCTGGACGCGGACCAGCCGCCGGGCCGCGCGCGCGACCTGGTCACAGGTCAGCGAGGTCCCGTCGAGCAGCAAAACCTCCGGCTCTGGCACGTGCTACTCCCGTTCTGCTCTCCCGCTCTGCTCCCCCGGCCAGACGGCGCCGGCGGGCGGTATTGCACGATAGCCGCAGGCCGGGTTGGGGCGCGGAGGGTGCCGGATGGGTATCGGTGGGTGCGGCGGTCGCACCTAGCCGGCCGATTAGCTGCATAATGCTTGACATGCGTTTGTCCGCCCGAGCTGACTACGCCCTGCGCGCTGCCATCGAGCTGGCCGCCTCCGGGGGCGGCCACGTCACGGCCGATCAGCTGGCCCGGACGCAGCACATCCCCGGCAAGTTCCTCGAGGCCATCCTGACCCAGCTGCGGCGGGCCGGCCTGGTCCGCAGCCAGCGCGGTCCCGACGGCGGCTTCTGGCTGGCCCGGCCGGCCGGGGAGATCTCGCTTGCCGACATCATCAGGGCCATCGACGGCCCGCTGGTGGGCGTGCGCGGCGAGCGGCCGGAGAACCTCGGCTACATCGGCGCGGCCGAGCCGCTGCAGACCGTGTGGATCGCGCTGCGCGCGAACGAGCGGGCCATCCTGGAAGACGTCACGCTGGAGCACATCGTCACCGGCGCGCTGCCGGACCGGGTCCAGGTCCTCGCCGACGACCCGCGCGCCTGGGCGTAGCCGCCTGTCACGCAGAAAGCCCGGGCGGTATGGCCCGGGCTTTCGCGCTCAAGCTGAGTGACGCGCCGCCTGACTTAGACCGGCACCATGTTCGTGATGTCGTGCGCGGACCGGGCGACCTGCTCGAAGGCGGGCTCGGTCAGCGGCAGCGCCGGGTCCAGCACCAGCCGCTTCGCGGACGCGACCGGCAGCCGGGCACCAGCCGGCGCCGGGCGGCGGACCGCCGAGGCCACCGGGGCAGTCGCGGGCGCGCCGTCCTGGCCGGACTTGGCCGGGACGCCGAGGGCCGGCGGACACCGCTGAAGACGGGCTCGTTCTGCAGTTCGGCGAGCGCGAACGTGTCGGAAACCTCGCGCAGCACCTGGGACAGCGGGGCGCCCAGGGCGCCGCAGATGGAGGCCAGCAGCTCGGAGGATGCTTCCTTCTGGCCGCGCTCGACTTCGGACAGGTAGCCGAGCGACACGCGGGCCGCGGCCGAGACTTCCCGGAGGGTGCGACCCTGCCGGAGGCGCAGCCGCCGCAACGCGTCACCGAGCAAGTGACGAAGCAGCACCATCGTCGCCCTCCCATCCGAGGTCATTGACCCGACTCTCTCACGTTACCTGCCCGCTCAGACAGTCCGGCAACGGGCCCAGTCACGCGTCAAATACGTAACGCTGTAATCAGCGTGGTTCTTCCCCCTGCCGGACCCGCTGCCACTCCCCCGCCGGGGCCGCCTCCCGCAGCACCGTCAGCAGCAGCGACAGCACCCGTTGCACGGTCGCCTGCCGGATGGCCTGGCGGCCGCCGGCCAGCGACAAAGGCTCGACTCTACCGCCGTCCGGGCCGGACACGGCGATGTACACGGTGCCGGCCGGCTTGCCCTCGGCCGGGCCGGGGCCGGCCACCCCGGTGGTGGCCGCGCCGAAGGTGGCGCCCAGCCGCTGCCGGACGCCGGCCGCCATCTCCCCCGCAACATGCGGGTCGACGGCGCCGCGGGCGTCCAGCAGATCCCGGGATACGCCGAGCAGCTCGGCCTTCAGCCCGGTGGCGTAGGCGACCACGCCGCCGCGGAACACCGCCGAGGAACCGGGCACGCTGGTCAGCGCGGCGGCGACCAGCCCGCCGGTGAGCGACTCGGCGACGGCGACGGTAGCCGGGCGGGCCGCGAGCAGCGCGACCGCCTCGGCCGCGCGCGGGTCGGTCATCGCTCGGTCTCGTGGTGCGGCACGGCCCGGTGCAGCCGCACGGCCCGGCCCACGTAGTCGGCGCCGGTCACGACGGTGGCCACCACGGCCAGCCCCATCGTCACCTCCCGGGCCACCCCGAGCGGCCCGGGCAGCACGTACAGGCTGATCGCGATGACCTGCAGCACCATCTTGATCTTGCCGCCGCGGGTGGCGGCGATGACGCCGCGCCTGATGACCCAGAACCGCAGCGCGGTCACGCCCAGCTCGCGGGCCAGGATCACCACGGTCACCCACCACGGCAGCTGGCCCTGGGCCGACAGCGTCACCAGCGCCGAGCCGGTCAGCGCCTTGTCGGCGGTGGTGTCGGCGATCTTGCCGAAGTCGGTGATCAGGTTGCGGCGGCGGGCGAGATGGCCGTCCAGCAGGTCGGTGACCGAGGCCAGCGCGAAGATGGCGAACGCGGCGATCCGGTAGGCCGTGCCGCCGGCCAGCAGCAGCCAGACGAACAGCGGGACCAGCAGCAGCCGGGCCACGGTGAGGGCGTTGGCGATGTTGACCAGGCCGGGCGGCGCTGCCGGGTCCGGCGAGGTCTCGCGGGCCGGGGTGCCGGCCTCAGGCTGGCGCAACGTGCGCCCGCAGCTGGGGCCCGGCGGCCGGCGAGCCGGGGGCCGGGCCGATGGCCTCCGCGGTCAGGTCGGCCCCGGCGTTGCCGGTGATCGTGACCGCGACCAGGTCCCCGGCCGCGAGCGGGAAGCCGGCGGTGACCTCGGCCGAGCCGTCGACCTCGGGGGCCTGGTGCGCCGCCCGGCCGGCGTAGCGGCCGCCGCCGAGGTCCTCCTCGATCAGCACCTCGGCGATCTCGCCGCAGCGCTCGGCGGCCCGCTGGTCCATCAGCTCGTCGGCCAGGGCGGCCAGCCCGGAGACCCGTGCCGCGATCTCGTCCGCCGGCAGCTGGCCGGGCAGGCCGGCCGCCTCGGTGCCGTCCTCGTCGGAGTACCCGAAGATCCCGATCGCGTCCAGCCGGGCGTCGGTGAGGAAGCGCTCCAGCTCGGCCAGGTCGGCCTCGGTCTCGCCGGGGAAGCCGACGATGAAGTTGGAGCGGATCCCGGCCTGCGGCGCCAGCCGGCGGATCTGGTCGGTGAGCGCGGTGAACCGGGCCCGGTCGCCGAACCGGCGCATCGCCCGCAGCACCGGGCCGCTGGCGTGCTGGAAGGACAGGTCGAAGTAGGGCGCGACGCCGGGCGTGCCCGCGATGACCTCGGTCAGGCCCGGCCGCAGCTCGGCCGGCTGCAGGTAGCTGACCCGGACCCGGCTGATCCCGGGCACCGCCGCCAGCTGCGGCAGCACCTTCTCCAGCAGCCGCAGGTCACCCAGGTCCTTGCCGTAGGAGGTGGAGTTCTCGCTCACCAGCAGCAGCTCGCGGGCACCGTGCCCGGCCAGCCAGCCGGCCTCGGCGATTAGGTCGGCGGGCGGGCGGGAGACGAACGCGCCGCGGAAGGAGGGAATGGCGCAAAAGCTGCACCGCCGGTCGCAGCCAGAAGCGATCTTGAGCGGGGCGACCAGCCCGCCGCCGAGCCGCCGCCGCAGCACCCGCGGCCCGGACGGCGGCGCGACCCCCTCGGGCAGGTCCGGGATGGCCGCGGCGGGCGGGCCCGTCACGGTGGCGTGGCCCGGCTGCGCGGTCGCGGCCGGCCCGCGGCGGGCCGGGCTCAGCGGCAGCAGCTGGCGGCGGTCCCGGGGCTGGTGGGCCTGCCACCGGCGGCCGGCCGCCACGTCGTCCAGCCGCTCCGCGATCGAGGCGTAGTCGTCGAAGCCGAGCACCTGCGCCTCGGGCAGCGCGTCCGCCAGCTCGGCGCCGTACCGCTCGGCCAGGCAGCCGGCCGCGACCACCTGCGCACCGCCGGAGGCCGCGCCGAGCAGCTCGTCGATGGACTCCTGCTTGGCGGCCTGGATGAAGCCGCAGGTGTTGACCAGCACCACGTCGGCGTCCGGGCCGTCGGCCAGCGTCCAGCCGCCCGCCTCCAGCCGCGCCGCGAGCTCCTCGGAGTCGACCTCGTTGCGGGCGCAGCCCAGCGTGACCAGGCTGACGCTGCGCTGGCCGGCGGCGGGCGGCTCGGCAGCGGCGGGAGCGTCGGGGCGGGACGGCACATCCGCAGACTACGGTAAGACGGTCAGCGCCGGCGCCCGCCGGGCCTGCCCGGTCCCTGATGAGGGCCCGGTCCCGCCGCTCAGCCGGCCCGGCGGCCGGGGCCGAGGGCCAGCGTGACCGGCGCGCCGTTGCCGCCGCGGGCCTTGCGGTGCCCGTTGACCCGCAGCACCACCCCGCCCGGGTTGCCGAGGGCCAGGTGCGCCGGCCGGCGGACCACCCAGTGCTCGGCCTGGCCGGGCAGCACGGTGCCGTTGAAGATGACCCGCCCGGAGACGGTGGTCAGCTCCACCCAGCACGAGCTGGTCGCGGTCAGCTGGATCGACACCCGGTGCCGGTGGCGCGGCCCGGTCGCCGGGTGCGGCGGCGCGGGCCGGTGGTGCCCGGAGACCGTCTTGCCGTCGGCGGCGGCGTGCTGGCTGGCCGCAGCCGACGCCCGGTTCAGGTAGTGATCGACGGTCAGGTAGGCGCCGAAGCTGATGACGGCCAGCAGTGCGACCGCCAGGGCCAGCGTCCAGTTCAGCCGGGACCGCTCGCGGATCCGCACCGCGGTGGCCGGCCGGAATACCTCGGCCGCGGTGACCGGCGGCACCGTGCCCTGCTCGGCGTCGTACTCGGCGAGGAGCGGCCCGGGGTCGGCGCCGACCGCGCGGGCGATGTTGCGGATGTGGCCGCGGGCGTAGAAGTCGCCGCCGCAGGCGGAGAAGTCGTCACGCTCGATGCCGCGGATGATGGTCTCCCGGATGCACGTCCGGTGACTGACCTGAGCGATGGTCAGCCCGGCCTGCCGGCGCTCCTGCGCCAGGGCGTCGCCAATGCTCACGTGCTGCCTCCACTGCGGTGGTCCCCCGTCCGGCGGTTACCCGCCGGAGCCAGTAACGAAGAGTAGTCGACTGATTACACAGAGGCCACGACCCGCGCGGGGTGATTCCAGCCGGTCAGTCCTCAGCGGCGCCGCCCCGCAGCGATTCCAGCAACCCGGGCAGGTCGTCGGGCCGGACCAGGACGTCACGGGCCTTGGAGCCTTCGCTCGGGCCGACCACGTCGCGGCTCTCCAGCAGGTCCATCAGCCGGCCGGCCTTGGCGAAGCCGACGCGCAGCTTGCGCTGCAGCATCGAGGTGGACCCGAACTGAGTGGACACGATGAGCTCGGCCGCGGCGATCAGCAGCTCGAGGTCGTCGCCGATGTCGGCGTCGATCTCCCGCTTGGCGCTGGCCGCCGCGGTCACGTCCTCGCGGTAGTCGGGCTCGGCCTGCTTGGTGCAGTGCGCCACGATCTCGCGGATCTCCTTCTCCGCGACGTACGCGCTCTGCAGCCGGATCGGCTTGCTCGCCCCCATCGGCAGGAACAGCGAGTCACCCTGGCCGACCAGCTTCTCCGCGCCGGGCTGGTCCAGGATGACCCGGCTGTCGGTGAGGCTCGAGGTGGCGAAGGCCAGCCGGGACGGCACGTTGGCCTTGATCAGGCCGGTCACCACGTCGACCGACGGGCGCTGGGTGGCCAGGACCAGGTGAATGCCGGCCGCCCGGGCCAGCTGGGTGATCCGCACGACCGCGTCCTCGACGTCCCGCGGGGCGACCATCATCAGGTCGGCCAGCTCGTCGACGATCACCAGCAGGTACGGATAGGGGACGTAGACCCGCTCGCTGCCCGGCGGCGGAGTCAGCTTGCCCGCGCGGACCGCCTTGTTGAAGTCGTCGACGTGCCGGAACCCGGAGGCGGCCAGGTCGTCGTAGCGGCGGTCCATCTCCCCCACCACCCACTCCAGGGCCTCGGCGGCCTTCTTGGGGTTGGTGATGATCTGGGTGATCAGGTGCGGGATGCCCGAGTAGGCGGCCAGCTCGACCCGTTTGGGGTCGACCAGGATCAGCCGCACCTGCTCCGGCGTGGCCCGCATCATGACCGAGGTGATCAGCGAATTGATACAGGTGGAGTTGTGGGTGGGGATGCACGAGCGGCTAGCCAGGTAGAGCCGGCTCGGGCTGTCCACCTGGATGCAGCGCACCGGAACCGAGGCCACCGGGCGGGCCGCGACGATGTAGCGGCAGGACGCCGGGCTGCCCGGAGTCAGGGCTCGCTGCCTGGCGGCCTTGCGTCCCAGCCGGAAGACGACATCACCGGGCAGGAACGCCACCGTGAACGCCGTCGAGGTCTCCGCTGTCCGCCCCCGGCAGGGCCTGGCCCGCATCGTCGCCTTATAGCCGAGGCCGGTGGCCAGCTCCAGGACCCCACGGGCCAGCCGCTCGTTCGTGGCGGTGTACTCCACCCCGCCGCGCTTCGCGCAGTACCCGTCGGTGTCGAGCAGCCCGGCCAGCAAGGCACGACGCTGCCCGGCGGACGCCTGCAGGTAGCTGGCGGGAATGTGCTTGTCCCCGAGCACGCCAAGGCTTCGCAGCTTGGGCTTCAACCCGGCCCGGGCGTCATGCCATGCCGACTCGGAGAACCGCTCGCCGATGCCGTAGAGCAGGGGCCAGGAGGTCGGGCGGACCTCATATCCCTCCGCCCGGATGGCGTCCAGAACCTCGGTGTCGGCGCTGGTGATCCTCGGCCCGTCCGAATGGCCGTCACCCAGCCAGGCTCCCAGCGTGTACGGCCCGACCGGGAGATCTTGCTCGGCGTATCCGAGCGGGCCCGCCAGCGGCACACTGTGGTTCACCCGGCCGGCCGCACGCAGCGATGCAGCGATCTGCGCGGTGGTGACCGGTTCGGAGTCGGTCTCGCGGAGCTGCCCGTTACCAGCCCGGATGCCGACCCGCTCAGCCAGCGCCTTGTACATCAGGTGCCGGGAGTATGCCGGGGCCCAGAAGCCCACCGTCCGCCCGCCGCGCTGATAGCGGGGACGGATTTGCCTGCCTTCCTTCGGCAGCCGGCCCGCGACCCGGTACACGGCGCCACGGAAGATCTCGCCCGCGTCGGCAATAACTTCCGCCGTTCCGACCAGGCGATCAGGTTCGCTCAGCACCTCCGCCGCGCGCGCTTGTACCCGCCGCACGTCTGCGGCCGGCCAGTACAGCCGTCCCCGCGGCGGCCGGGACCGCTGCTGGCGTCCGGCCACAGTGCGGGTGCGCCATAGGTGCTCCGCGTCGGCGACGATAATGGTGCCGTCGCTGAATTCGACCTCGTAACACGGCCGGCCGTGCATGACGCCGGTGGCCGCCAGCACGGCGCAGGGCCGCCCGGTCTCGTCGAACACCTGGCTGCCGACCTTGACCTCGCCCATGGTCGTCCAGCCCGCGGGGGTCGGGATCGCGGTGTCCAGGGCCAGGGCCTTGCCCGCGCCGGTGGCGCCGGCGATGAGCATATGAGGCATCTTCGCGATGTTCGCGACCACGGTGCGGCCCTCGACGTCCTTGCCGAGGCCGACCACCATCGGGTGGTGGTCGGCGGTGGCCACCGGGGAGCGGAGCACGTCGCCGAGGCTGACGATCTCCCTGTCGGTGTTGGGGATCTCCACCCCGATCGCCGACTTGCCCGGGATCGGCGACAAGATCCGCACGTCGGCGCTCTTGACCGCGTAGGCGATGTTCCTCGAGAGCGCGGTGACCCGCTCGACCTTCACCGCGTCGCCCAGCTCGATCTCATAGCGGGTCACGGTCGGGCCGCGGGTGAAGCCGGTCACCTGGGCGTCGACCTGGAACTGGTCCAGCACCTCGGACAGCGCCGCCACCATCGCGTCGTTGGCGCGGGTCCTGGACTTCGGCGCGCTGCCCGGCTTGAGCATGGCCGGCGGCGGCAGCGTGTAGCTGGAGTCGCTGGAGGCGGCCAGCGTGAGCTGCTCGGGCTTGCCGGGCCTGGCCCCGGCCGCCGCGGCGGGCTCGTCCGCGCCCGCGGCTGCGGCGGCCGGGCCCGGCGCGCCGTCCGCGCCGAACCACGACTGCCGCCACGCCTCGGTCGCGCCGGCGTCCGGCCCGGACCCGGCCCCGGAGGCGAGGCGCGGCCCGGCCGCGGCGTGCTGGCCCTGACCGGGTGATCCGAACATCAGCGAGTCCGGCATCGGCTCGGGCGGCGCCGGCGGCGGGCCGGCTGCGGCGGCGTCCTGGCCGGCGGCGCCGCGGCGGCCGGTGTTCGGCGGCTCGCCGCCGGCGACCGACTTGCGCGACAGCGTGCCGCCGAGCAGCGGCGTGTCGTACGGCTGCTCGTGCTCGCCGAGGCCGAGCGCGTCCTGGCGCCTGCGGCCGCGCAGCGGCAGGCCGGGGATGAACCCGGTCCCCGGCTCGCCCTCCTCGCGCTCAGCGTCCGCCGCCGCGCCGTCGTCGCCGCGGCGGCGCAGCCGGGCCAGCTCGGCGAGCCGTTCCGGCACCCGGTGCAGCGGCGTCCCGGTGATCACCAGCAGGCCGAAGCCGGCCACCAGGGCCAGCAGCGGCGCGGCCGCCCAGAAGGTCAGCACCTTGACCAGCGGCGCGGAGGCGGCGTAGCCGATCAGGCCGCCGGCCTGGCCGCGGTGCGGCTTGGGCGTGCCGTTGGCGACGCTGACCAGGCCGAGGATCCCGATGATCAGCGCGGTCCAGCCGATCACCATCCGCGCGGTGGCGGCGTTCCTGTCCGGATGCCGCAAGAACCGCCAGGCGAGCAGCCCGCACAGCAGCGGCACCGTCCAGGCCGCCGAGCCGAACGCGCCGAGCACGGCCGCCGACAGGACCCGGCCGGCCGCGCCGGGCAGGTGCCACCAGGCGACCGACGCGGCGAGCACCCCGGCCGCCAGCACGGCCAGGCCGATGCCGTCGCGCCGGTGCTCGGGCTCCAGGTCGCGGGCGCTGCGGCCGACGGCGCGGGCGGCCGCGCCGACGGTGTGCGCCAGCAGCATCCAGATCGCGGTGACCGCCGAGACGACCCAGCCGCCCAGCACCATGACCGGGTTGGCGGACGCCGCCTTGCGGGACCCGGCGCGGCCGCGGACCCGGCCGTAGGAGCGGCTGCGGGCGGCGGGCCGCCGGGCCGCGGACGCGCGGGCAGAGCCGGCGGCCCGGCTCGCGCCGGACCGGCTGCTGCCGGACCGGCCCCCGCTGCCGGACCGGCCGGATGCGGGCGTCCTGGCGCGGCCCGCGGCCGCGGCGGACCGGGAGCGGCCTGCCGCTCCGGCGCGCGGGCGCGGGACGCCGTCAGCGGCCTGCGGGCGCGCGGAGCCTTCAGCGGCCTTCAGGCGTGCAGAGCCTTCAGCGGTCTTGAGGCGTGCAGAGCCCTTAGGCGCACGTGTCGCCATGCTGCCCACGGTAATGAGCATCCCCGGCCGGGCAAAGGATCACGCCTTCGCGGCGTGTCGGTGACAGCCATTTTGCCCGGCCTTTCCCTGACCGTTCGCTCCGGCCGGTCCGGCGCGGGCATCGCGCCGCGCCCGCGGCCGCCGTAGATTCGTACTGCTGACGTCGTCCGCGAGGACCTGACCCGGGGAGGCCGCGTGCGCATCGCCATCGCCGGCGGCGGGCCCGGCGGGCTGTACTTCGCCGCGCTGGCCCGCCAGCTCGACCCGGGCGCGCAGATTACCGTCTGGGAGCGCAACGCGGCCGACGACACGTTCGGCTTCGGCGTGGTGTTCTCCGACGAGACGCTGGGCGGCATCGAGAACGCCGACCCGGTCATCTACGCCGCGATGGAGCGCGAGTTCGCCCGCTGGGACGACATCGACGTGCACTACCGCGGCCAGGTGATCACCAGCGGCGGGCACGGGTTCGCCGCGATGAACCGGCGCCGCCTGCTGCAGATACTCCAGCAGCGCTGCGCCGATCTCGGCGTGCGGGTCCGCTACAAGACCCCGGCCCCGCCGCTGGCCGAGCTGGCCGGGGCGTTCGACCTGGTCGTCGGCGCGGACGGGGCCAACTCGGGGATCAGGGCTCAGCTGGGCAGCTCCTTGCGGCCGATAATTGAGCACCGCCGGTGCAAGTACATGTGGCTCGGTACCGACCGGGTCTTCGACGCGTTCAAGTTCTTCATCGAGCAGACCCGCCACGGCGTGATGCAGGTGCACGGCTACCCCTACGACGCGCGCGGCAGCACGTTCATCGTGGAGATGCACGACGCGGTGTGGCGGGCCGCCGGGTTCGCGGCGCTCGCGCCGGCGGGCCTGGCGCCCGGCGAGTCGGACCATGCGTCGATCGCGCGGCTCGCCGAGCTGTTCGCCGGGCCGCTGGACGGGCACAAGCTGCTGGCCAACAACTCGCGCTGGATCAGCTTCGGCACCCTGCGGTGCGAGCGCTGGCGGGACGGCCACGTGGTGCTGCTCGGCGACGCGGCGCACACCGCGCACTTCTCCATCGGCTCGGGCACCAAGCTGGCCATGGAGGACGCGCTGGCCCTGGCCGCCTGCCTGCGCGAGCAGCCGGACGTGCCCGCGGCCCTGGCCGCCTACGAAGGCGAGCGCGCGCCCGTCGTCGCCTCCACCCAGCGAGCCGCGCAGGCCAGCCTGGAATGGTTCGAGAACCTCGGCCAGTACACCGGCCAGGAGCCCGAGCAGTTCGCGTTCAACATCATCACCCGCAGCCGCCGGGTTACGCACGGCAACCTGCGGCTGCGGGACCCGGAGTTCACCGCCCGGATCGACGCCTGGTTCGCCCGCCACGAGGCCCGGCGCGGGAACGGCACCGGGTCGGCCGGGCCGCCGATGTTCACCCCGCTGCGGCTGCGCGGGCTGGAGCTGGCCAACCGGGTCGCGGTGTCGGCGATGGACATGTACTCGGCGGCGGACGGCACCCCGTCTGAGTTCCATCTGGTGCACCTGGGCGGCAAGGCGCTCGGCGGCGCCGGGCTGGTCATGACCGAGATGGTCTGCGTGAGCGCAGACGGGCGGATCACGCCGGGCTGCGCCGGGATGTACGCGCCGGAGCACGCGGCGGCGTGGGCGCGGATCTGCGCGTTCGTGCACGCGCAGTCGCAGGCCAAGATCGGGCTGCAGCTCGGCCACTCCGGCCGCAAGGGCTCGACCCGGCTGATGTGGGAGGGCATGGACGAGCCGCTGCCGGACGGCAACTGGGAGGTGTGCGCGCCGTCGCCGCTGCCCTACAAGGCCGGGATCAGCCAGCAGCCGCGCGAGCTCAGCCTGGCCGGGATGGCTGAGATCAAGAGCCAGTTCGTGGCGGCCACGCAGGCGGCGGACCGGTGCGGCTTCGACCTGGTCGAGCTGCACTGCGCGCACGGCTACCTGCTGTCGTCGTTCATCTCGCCGCTGACCAACCAGCGCGCCGACGCCTACGGCGGGTCGCTGGAACGGCGGCTGGCCTACCCGCTGGAGGTGTTCGCGGCGATGCGCGCGGCCTGGCCGGCCGGCAAGCCGATGACCGTGCGGATCTCGGCCTGCGACTGGGCGCCGGGCGGGATCACCGGGGCGGACGCGGTGCAGATCGCGCGGGCGTTCGCCGCGGCGGGCGCGGACGCGGTGGACACCTCGACCGGGCAGGTGGTGGACGGCGAGCAGCCGGCCTTCGGCCGGTCCTACCAGACCCCGTTCGCCGACGCGATCCGCAATCAGGCGGGGGTGGCCGCGATCGCGGTCGGGGTGATCTCTTCCTTCGATGACGTGAACACGATCCTCACGGCCGGCCGGGCCGACCTGTGCGCGCTCGGCCGGGCCCACCTGTACGACCCGAACTGGACCTTGCACGCCGCGGCCGAGCAGGGGTACGCCGGGCCGGGCGCGGCCTGGCCGCTGCCGTGGCGGGCCGGGTCGCGGCCGCCGCAGACCGGGCGGGCCGACGGGCCGCGGCCGCGGCTTGAGCTGATCCGCGCGGGGGCGCCGCGGACCCGGCACCGGCGGTGGCGGCCCGGTCCCGGGCCGGGGGCAGGCTCGTGATCGAGCGCGTCAACCCGCCGTCGCTGGCCGCCCCGTCCGGGTTCGCGCACGCGGTGCGGGCCGCGGGCACGGTGGTGTTCCTGGCCGGGCAGACCGCGATGCGGCCGGACGGGACGATCGCCGGCGCGACGGTGGCGGAGCAGTTCGAGGTCGCTCTCGGCAACCTGCTGACCGCGCTGCGGGCCGCGGGCGGCGAGCCGGGACAGCTGGCCAGCCTGACGATCTACGCCGTGGACCTGGCCGACTACCAGGCGCACGGGGGCGAGATCGGCGCGGCGTGGCGGCGGCTGGCGGGCCGGGACTACCCGGCGATGGCCGCGGTGCAAGTCAGCCGGCTGTGGGACCCGGCGGCGCTGGTCGAGCTGCAGGGCTGGGCCGTGGTGCCCTGAGACCGGCCCGGACCCGGGCCGGGCCGGGCTGCGGTGATCTCACGGGCGTTGACTGCGGTCGCGCAGGCGGCATACTGAGGGCGTCCGGTGACCCCGCAGACGCCTCAGGAAGATCAGCAATGGAGCTGTCGCCTTCTGCGCACGCTGACACCTTCTGCCGGGACCACCTGCCGCCGCCCGGCCAGTGGCCCGAGCTGGAGTTCACCCTCCCCGAGCTGCGCTACCCGGCCCGGCTGAACTGCGCCGGCGAGCTGCTGCATGCGACCATCGCGGCGCACGGCGCGGACCGGCCGTGCCTGCTCGCCCCCGGGACCAGCTGGAGCTACGGCGAGACCGCGGCGCGGGCGGCGCAGATCGCCCGGGTGCTGACCGAGGACCTCGGGCTGGTGCCCGGCAACCGGGTGCTGCTGCGCGGGCCGAACGCGCCGTGGCTAGCGGCCTGCTGGCTCGGCGTGGTGCTGGCCGGCGGGGTGGCGGTCACCACGATGACCATGCTGCGGGCCGGGGAACTGGCCACCATCTGCGACATCGGCCAGGTCCGGCTGGCGCTGTGCGACCACCGGTTCACCGCCGACCTGGCCGCGGCGGGCGTGCCCGGGCTGCGCGTCACCGGCTATGGCGAGCCCGGCGACCCGGCCGGGCTGGACGCGCTGGCCGCGGCCAAGCCCGGCTCGTTCGCGCCGGTGCTCACGGCCGCCGACGACGTGGCCATGATCGCGTTCACCTCGGGGACGACCGGCCGGCCGAAGGCCACGATGCACTTCCACCGCGACCTGCTCGCCATCGCGGACACCTTCTCCGCGCGGGTGCTCAAGCCGGAGCCCGGCGACCTGTTCACCGGCACCCCGCCGCTGGCGTTCACGTTCGGCCTCGGCGGCTTGCTGATCTTCCCGCTGCGGGCGGGCGCGGCCACCCTGCTGCTGGAGCGGGCCACCCCGGCCGAGCTGGCCGGGCTGATCGCCGCGCACGGCGTCACCGTCTGCTTCACCGCGCCGACCGGCTACCGGGCGATGATCGCCGCCGGGACGGGCGGCCAGCTGCGCGGGCTGCGCCGGCCGGTGTCGGCCGGCGAGCACCTGCCCGCATCCACCTGGCAGGCGTTCCTGGACGCGACCGGCACTGCGATCATCGACGGCATCGGCAGCACCGAGCTGCTGCACATCTTCATCTCCGCGGCCGACGGTGACATCAGGCCCGGGTCCACCGGGCGGCCGGTGCCGGGCTACCGCGCGGTGATCCTGGACGCCGGCGGGCGCGAGCTGCCGGACGGTATGCCGGGCCGGCTGGCGGTGCGGGGGCCGACCGGCTGCCGGTACCTGGCCGGCGACCGGCAGCGCTCGTACGTGCAGCACGGCTGGAACATCACCGGCGACACCTACGTGCGCGACGCCGACGGCTACTTCTGGTACCAGGCCCGCTCCGACGACATCATCGTCTCCGCCGGGTACAACATCGCCGGGCCGGAGATCGAGGAAGTGCTGCTGGCGCACCCGGCCGTGGCCGAATGCGGCGTGGTCGCGATGCCGGACGACGCCCGCGGCCAGGTGGTGGCGGCGTTCGTGGTGCTGGCCGGCGACGGCGCGGGCCCGGCCGGGCCGGCTGCTCCCGGGCCGGAGCTGGCCCGGGAGCTGCAGGACTTCGTCAAGCAGCGGATCGCGCCGTACAAGTACCCGCGGGCGGTGGAGTTCGTGGCCGAGCTGCCCCGCACCAGTACCGGCAAGCTGCAGCGCTACAAGCTTCGGCAGCTGGCCGCCCGGGTCAGACTTCCACCACCACCGGGATGATCATCGGGCGGCGGCGGTAGGTGCCGTTCACCCAGCGGCCGACCGTACGGCGCACGAGCTGGCGCAGCTGGTGCGGGTCGTTGATGCCCTCCAGCGCGGCGGCCGCCAGCGCTTCCTCCAGCCGCGGGATGACCTCGTCGAACGCGTGGTCGTCGATGCCGGACCCGCGGGCGTGGATCTCGGGGCCGGCCGCGACCTTGCCGGTGTTGGAGTCGACCACCACGATCACCGACACGAAGCCCTCGTCGCCGAGGATCAGCCGGTCCTTCAGCGACGCCTCGGTGATCTCGCCGACCGAGCTGCCGTCGACGTAGACGTAGCCGCACTGGACCCGGCCGGTGATCGCGGCCTGGCCGTCGACCAGGTCGACCACGAAGCCGTCCTCGGCGAGGACGATGTTGCCGGCCGGCACGCCGGTCAGCGCGGCCAGGTCGGCGTGCGCTTTCAGGTGCCGCCATTCGCCGTGCACCGGCATGAAGTTGCCCGGCCGGACCATGTTCAGCACGTACAGCAGCTCGCCGGCCGGGGCGTGGCCGGAGACGTGCACCAGCGCGTTGCCCTTGTGCACCACGCGGGCACCCAGCCGGGTCAGCTCGTTGATGATCCGGGACACCGCGGTCTCATTGCCGGGGACCAGGGAGGAAGCCAGGATCACGGTGTCGCCCTCGGCGATCCGGATCTGGTGGTCGCGCCCGGCCATCCGCGACAGCGCGGACATGGGCTCGCCCTGCGACCCGGTGGAGATCAGCACGATCTGCTCGGGCGGCAGCTCCTCGGCCTCCTTGATGTCGACCAGCAGGCCGCCGGGCACCGAGGGGATCTTCAGGTAGCCGAGGTCGCGGGCCACGCCCATGTTGCGCACCATGGACCGGCCGACCAGCGCGACCTTGCGGCCGTGCGCGGCGGCGGTGTCCATCACCTGCTGCACCCGGTGCACGTGGCTGGCGAAGCAGGACACGATGATCCGCTGCGTGGCCCCGGCGAACACCTCGCCCAGCACCGGGCCGATGGCCCGCTCGGTGGTGACGATGCCGGGGATCTCGGCGTTGGTCGAGTCGGCCATCAGCAGGTCGACGCCGTCGGCGCCGAGCCGGGCGAAGCCGCCCAGGTCGGTCAGCCGCCCGTCCAGCGGCAGCTGGTCCATCTTGAAGTCGCCGGTGTGCAGCACCAGCCCGGCGGGAGTGCGGATGCCGGCCGCCAGCGCGTCCGGGATCGAGTGGTTGACGGCGAAGAACTCCAGGTCGAACGGCCCGCACGGGATCCGGGAGCCGCCGTCGACCTCGCGGGTCTGCGGGGTGATCCGGTGCTCGGACAGCTTGCTGGTCACCAGCGCGAGGGTGAGCCGGGAGCCGATCAGCGGGATGTCGGGCCGGCGCCGCAGCAGGTAGGGCACCGCGCCGATGTGGTCCTCGTGGGCGTGGGTGAGCACCAGCGCCTCGATCTCCTCCAGCCGGTCCTCCAGGATGGAGAAGTCCGGCAGGATCAGGTCGACGCCCGGCTGGTCGTCCTCGGGGAACAGCACTCCGCAGTCGACGATGAGCAGCCGCCCGGCGTGCTCGAATACCGTCATGTTGCGGCCGATCTCGCCGAGGCCGCCCAGGGCGATGACGCGGAGCCCGGCGGCCGGGAGCGGCGGCGGCGGCCCGAGCTCGGGGTGCGGGTGGCTCACCGGAGCTTCACGCCGCCGGCGACCAGGTCGGTGCGCAGCTGCTCGATCTCGGCGGGCGTGGCGTCCACGATCGGCGGCCGGACCGGCCCCGCGGGCAGCCCGAGCATGGCCAGCGCGGCCTTGGTGGTGATGACGCCCTGGGTGCGGGTCATGCCGGTGTACACCGGCTGCAGCTCGCGGTGGATGGCCAGCGCCCCGGTCACGTCGCCGGCCCGGTAGGCGTCGATCATGTCGTGCAGCCGGTCGCCCACGATGTGGCCGTGCACGCTGACGAACCCGGCGGCGCCGATGGCCAGGAACGGCAGGTTCAGCGGGTCGTCGCCGCAGTAGTAGACCAGGTCGGTGGTGGCCAGCACGACCGAGCTGGCCGGCAGGTCGCCCTTGGCGTCCTTGACCGCGACGATCCGCGGGTGCCGGGCGAGCTGGACCAGCGTGCTGGTCGCGATCGGCGTGCCGGTCCGGCCGGGGATGTCGTAGAGCATGACCGGCAGGCCGGCCGCGTCGGCCACGGCGGTGAAGTGCCGGGCCAGGCCGGCCTGAGGCGGCTTGTTGTAGTAAGGAGTAACGACCAGCAGCCCCGCCGCGCCGGCCCGCTCGGCGGCCCGGGCCAGCTCGCAGCTGTGCGCGGTGTCGTTGGTGCCGACACCGGCCACCACCGACGCGCGGCCGCCGACGGCCTCGGTCACCGCGCGCAGCAGCCGGTCCTTCTCGGCGTCTGAGGTGGTCGGCGATTCGCCGGTGGTGCCGCTGATCACCAGGCCGTCGTTGCGCATCTCGGTGACCAGGTACTCGGCCAGCCGGGCCGCGCCGTCGTAGTCGACCGCGCCGTCCGCCGTCATGGGCGTGATCATCGCCGTGAGCATGCGGCCGAACGGGGCCCGGGGCCCGGTGGCGGCCGCTCCGGCCGCCGGCGCCTGCGTCTGTGTCATGTACCGAACGCTACCGGCCCGGGCGCCGGGCTGGTACCGCACCCGCGCAGGACCCGGCGTGAAGTCGAGGACGCGGCGACGTGAGCTCGGGGGTACCCACGTCGCCGACGCCTGTTCCATTATCGTCCGCCATTGCCCGCGGCGTTACACCTTCGTGCATTTGATTGGACCATTTACCGGCCTCGGCCCGGCTGCGGTAGGGTACCGGGTGGTCCTGGCCTGACCAGGACGATGCAGGGCCCAGCGAAGCCGGTGCGACTCCGGCGCTGTCCCGCAACGGTGATGCCCCACGCAGCGGGGACAAGCCCGGACGCCTGGCCTGTATCGGCGATTTGTCCTCGGAGGAAGGGCGGATTGCTTCGATGCCGCCGGTATCGCAGCGGACCCTCTTCGTCCTCCACGGAAACTGACGGAGGATGATCATGAAGAACCCCTCACGCCGACGGGCGGCTGCGCTGGCCTCGCCGGTGCTGGCGGCGGCCCTGGCCCTCTCGTGCGCGGCCTGCGGCGGCTCCGCGGGCGGCTCCGGGGCCGGGAGCCCGGCCAGTCCGGCCGCCGCGCAGAGCTTCCCGGTGACGGTCACCGCGGCGAACGGCGCCGTGCACGTGAAGTCACGGCCGAAGGCGATCATCTCGCTGGCGCCGACCGCGACCGAGATGCTCTATGCGATCGGCGCCGGGTCTCAGGTCAAGGCGGTGGATGACGACTCCGATTACCCGCCGCAGGCGCCACGGACCAAGCTGTCGGGATTCACCCCGAACATCGAGGCCATCGTCGCCTACCACCCCGACCTGGTCGTGATCACCAACAACATGAACAACGTGGTCAGGAAACTGGCCGCGTTCTCGATCCCGGTGCTGGAGCTGCCCGCGCCGACCGAGGTGAGCGGCGTGTACACCGAGTTCGACCAGCTCGGCAAGGCCACCGGGCACCTGGCTCAGGCCGAGCACGAGAGCGCCAGCATCCAGCGCCAGATTCAGAAGATCATCAAGTCGGTGCCCGCCCGCCAGCACGACCTGACCTACTACTACGAGCTGGAGCAGGACTACTACTCGATCACGTCATCGACCTTCGTCGGCAAGCTGCTCGGCCTGCTGCACCTGAGGAGCATCGCGGACGCGGCCAAGGGCGCGGCGGCGGCGGGCGGCTATCCGCAGCTGTCGGAGGAGTACATCCTGCGGTCCCGGCCGGATTACATCATCCTGGCCGACACGATCTGCTGCCATCAGAGCGCGGCCACGGTGGCGAAGCGACCCGGCTGGTCGGTCCTGCCCGCCGTGCGGGACGGGCGGATCATCGCGCTGAACGATGACGTCGCCTCCCGGTGGGGCCCGCGGATCGTCGACTTGCTACAGGCGGTGGCCGACGGCATCAGGAACCACGGCACGCCGTGAGGGCTGCCGTCCCCGGCGGCACGGACATGCCTGACCGCGAAGCCGGGCCTGACGGCAAGCCCGCGCCTGACGGCGAAGCCGGGCCTGACGGCAAGGCCGGGCCGGACGGCAAGGCCGGGCCGGACCGCGAAGCCGCGGCCGACCAGGCCGGGCAGCACGGTGCGGACACGGCCAGGAACCAGCCGCCGGCCACGGCCGCGGCCGGCGGCGCGCGGTGGACCAGGACCGCCGTGGCCGTGCTCATCGCGACCGCGGCCCTGGTCGCGGCCTTGCTGGCCGGCCTGCTCGTCGGCCCGGCCGGGCTCAGCGTCCGGGCGGTGCTGGACGCACTGCTGGCCGGCCCGCAGCAGCACCCGTCCAGCGCGGAGGCCTTCAACGCCGCGATCGTCTGGCAGCTCCGGCTGCCGCGGGTGGTGCTCGGCGCGCTGGTCGGCTCCATGCTGGCCGGCGGCGGTGCCGCCTACCAGGGCGTGTTCCGCAATCCGCTGGCCGACCCCTACCTGCTCGGGGTGGCCGCCGGCGCGGGACTCGGCGCGACGCTCGTCATCGCCGGCGGCGGCAGCCCGGTGCTGCTGCCGCTGGCCGCCTTCGCCGGCGCGGTCGGCGCGGTGACGCTGACCTACCTGCTCGGCTCCGGCGCGGGCCAGGCCGGCCAGGCGGCCGGGCCGGGCGGCCGGACCGGCTCGATCCTGCTGGCCGGCATCGCGGTTGCCGCGCTGCTCACCGCGCTGCAGACCTATCTGCAGCAGCAGCACTCGCAGGACCTGCAGAACGTCTACTCCTGGATCCTCGGCGGCCTGTCCGGCGCCACCTGGTCGGACGTCACGCTGATCGCGCCCTATGTCGCCGTGTGCGCGGTCGTGCTGCTGGCGCACCGGCGGCTGCTGGACGTGCTGCGGGTCGGCGAGACCGAGGCGGCCAGCCTCGGGGTGGACGTGGCCCGGCTGCGGCTGACCGTCGTGATCGCGGCCACGCTGGGCTGCGCCGCGGCGGTGTCGGTCAGCGGGCTGATCGGCTTCGTCGGGATCATCGTGCCGCACGCGATCCGGCTGACCGCGGGCGCGAGCTACCGGATCGTGCTGCCGGTGTCGATGATCGGCGGCGCGGCGTTCCTGGTGCTCGCCGACGTAGCCGCGCGGACCGTGCAGTCCCCGTCCGAGGTGCCGCTCGGGGTGATCACCGCGATCGCCGGCGCGCCGTTCTTCCTGCTGGTGCTGCGGTCCCGGCGAGCCCGGCAGGACCTGGCATGATCTCGGTCACCGGGCTGCGGGTCCGCTACGGCAGCGCGACGGCGCTGTCCGGGGTGACCGCGACCGCGGGAAGCGGCGAGTGGCTGGCGCTGATCGGCCCGAACGGCGCGGGTAAGAGCACGCTGCTGCGCGCAGCGGCGCGGCTGGTGCGCTACGACGGTGAGATCGCGGTCGGCCCGGCGAGCCGGTCGCTGACCCGGCTGAGCCGCCGCGAGCTGGCCCGCCAGGTGGCCTATGTGCCGCAGCAGCCCGTCTTCCCGCCGGAGATGACGGTCAGCGACTACGTGCTGCTCGGCCGCACCTGTCATATCGGCTACCTGCGGGTGGAGAGCGCTGCGGACCGGCGGGTCTGCGCCAGGCTGCTGGACCGGCTGGCGCTGGCCCCGATGTCGGACCGGGCCCTGGCCACCTTGTCCGGCGGCGAACTGCAGCGAGCCGTGCTGGCGCGGGCGCTGGCCCAGGAGGCGCCGGTGCTGCTGCTGGACGAGCCGACCAGCGCGCTGGACCTCGGCCGCCGGGTGGACGCGCTGGAACTGGTCGACCAGTTGCGCCGGGAGCGGTCCCTGACCGTAGTGTCGGCGGTGCACGATCTGACCCTGGCCGGCCAGTTCGCCGACCGGCTGCTGCTGCTGGCCGACGGGAGGGTCGCCGCCGAGGGCGAGCCGGAGGCCATCTTGCGGGCGGAGGTGCTGGCCGGCCATTTCGGCGCGGGCGTCGAGGTGGTGCGCACCCCGGCGGGCGAGCTGGCGGTCATCTCCCGCCGCACCGCCCGCAGCTGAGACTCCGTCAGCTTCTCGATGAGGTCCTGGCCCGCGCAGCTTCCCGGGCCCGCCCCCGTTATCGTGTGGATTTTTCAGTTCCTGGGACTGAAAAGGCAACACGATCACATCTCGCGGACCGGTACTTACTTGAGGACTAGCGATACCAGCCGGCGCCACGGCCGGGCGCGACGACATTGAAGCCACTCGATTCGGCCGCCTGGGCTTGGCGGCGGTCGTAGGTCAGGAAGTCGGTCTCCCCCAGTTCCATGGCCGCGATCAGGTGAACCGCGTCCGCAGTGCGCAGGAATGTGCCGGGCGGGGAAGGGAGCCGGCCCGCCCGCCACAGGCCCGCTTCGTCGACCGCCAGCAGGTCCAGCTGCCGCAGCAGCATGCCTGCCGAAGCAGCGTCGGCGCCGGCTCTGGTCACGGTCCGGGTCAGCTCGGCGATCGTCAGCTCGCTCGATGTCGTCCGGTCAGTCACGGATGCTAGATACGCTCCGAGCATTGCTGTCTCGGCCTCGGCAATCAGCAGCTTGGCCAGCGCCGAGGTATCCGCGTACGTCACCAGGTCAGCTCCCCGTCATCTGCGGGCTGGCATCAGACCGATAATCAGTCGCGGTCCTCGGAGAGCAGCTCCTCGCTGGATCGCGGGACGCGGACCGGAGCAGGTAGCGCTTCCAGGTCCAGGCCGGTCCCGGTCCGCAGGCGGCCAGCGGCGGTCAACCTGGTGCGAATGTCGCTCCCCGCCGGGACCATGACCGCAGCCGGCACCCCGCCGTTGGTGATGAGCACCGATTCGCCCTCGGCCACTCTTCGCAGCAGCTCTCCCGAGTTGTTGCGCATCTCGCGCTGGCTCACCGACTCCATGAGCCAAGCGTAGCACGCCGTAGCACGGCATTCCAAGGTTCCCGGATCATGCTTGAAACATCCTGAGGCGCCGGCCAGGAAATCCGGGCAGGCCTTTCTCATATTCTTCCGGCTCATGACCCTGGTCTGCTGCGAGAACTCACGATCTTACTCAAACACAGGATGCAGCCATAGCGAGGTAAGTTTGCCGCCCGTCAGCCCTACGGCCACTCCAGCTGCCACTAGCAGCTGCAGTTCATCCGAGGAGCCGGGACTGCTGGCCACTCGGACCCACCCCGTCGCCTGGTCGAACGTAGTCGGCCAGGCATCGGCTGAGGGAATAGCTATTGCGACTCCTCGTTCGAGGTGTGCTGCAGGCTGGACGCGTACTGCCCTGGTGATGGCGCCGGGCCGGCCAACTCGCCCGTCGGCCCATAGCGTCCGCGGATGAAGACCCCAGGCGAAGAGGATCAGTCCCGTCTCGACGCCGACCTCGATCTGAAGCGTTCCGATGGCCAGGCTCGTAGCCCCCGCACTGCCGGTGCGCGCTTGCAGGTCGGCGGGGGCGGTCACATCAAACGCGAATGAGTACTCGGCGCCGACGTACCTGAGAACTCCATCGAGCGGTTCTTTGCTACCGGCAACCGCGAACGTCACTTTGTGCCCTTGAAGAGGAAATGAAGGATTGTCTTTGTCCCCGGATTCACCACTAGTTCCCACGTGCCCGGAGTCCCGTTCATTGTGCCAGGGACATCCCAGCGGAGCGCGCCGGGCACACCCCCAGGATCAGGCACCGGAGCTGACGCATTCATGATCTCCTGAATGGTGAGCCTGGAACTACCGTATGGGCGGGACAGCGTGCCGTCCTTGGCGTATTCGGTTATGTGCTGCTCAACCGTGCGCGTCATCGTCAGGTCGCCGGCGTTGATGCCAGCACCCGGTCCGCCTGCATCTGAGCCGGGAGGCGATCCCTGGCAGGGGTTGAGGCCGAGGGGGTCAGTCCAGGTGGCCGGGTTGGGGACGTAGGCATGAGGGTCGGGCCCGGGGGCCAGGCCGAGCGGGTCGGGGGTCAGGTAGCGGCCGGTGAGCGGGTCGTAATAGCGCTGGTTGTTGTAGTGCAGGCCGGTCTCGGGGTCGTGGAGCTGGCCAGGGAAGCGCAGCGGGGACTCGGCGCCGCCGGGCTTCCAGATCGTGGTGCCCCAGACGGTGTGCTGCTGGTATCCGGCCAGCGTGCCGTCCGGGGCGAGCAGCTCGCACGGAGTCCCGGTCAGGTCGGTGACGATCGCGTAGAACCGGCGGTCGACCTCGTCTTGCGGCAGCCGGGACGCCCTGCGGCCGGACCGTACCTCGGCCTGGGTCAGCGGGGTGAACGTACCCGGCTGGTAGTCCCAGGTCATGACCTGCCGCGGCGCGGCGGCGCCCGGGCCCGGAGGCGGGGCGGCCGCGGACTGCTCGGCCAGGACCGGGCCGTCCCAGGCGTAGCTGACCTCCCCGGCCCCGCGGCCGGCCGGGTCGGTGCGGCGGCGGCTGACCCGGCGGCCCAGGGCGTCGTAGGCGTAGCGCCAGGTGGAACCGTCGGGGGTGGTGACCTCGGTCAGCCGGTTATCGGCGTCCCAGGCGTAGGTCCACCGGTCCGGCTTGCGGGAGTCGCGGGTGCGGTGCCGGGAGATGACCCGGCCGCAGGCGTCGTAGCGGTAGCGCACGTCGCCGGCCCGGGTGACCAGCGTGCCGGTGCGCTCGCGGGGGCCTTGCATGGCGGGCGCCAGCCAGCCGGCGGCGGCGTCCGGCGGCGGGGCGGGCCAGGACGCGGAACTCGGCGTCCCGGCCTGGTCGTAGGCGACCTGCTCGGCCCATCCCGGGCCGGTGACGGCGGTGATCCGGCCGGCCAGGTCCAGGTCGTAGCGGTGCGATCCGGTGAACAGGTCGCTGACCGCGGTCAGGCCGCCGTCGGCCCGGTAGGAGTACGACCGGCGCTGCAGCAGCCGGGCCTGCGGCTGCCGCCCGCCCGGGATAGGGCAGGCCAGGGCAGAGGCCAGGCCAGGGCAGGGCAGGCCGGGGCAGCGCCGGCCAGGGCAGGGCAGGCCGGGGCAGGCAGGCCGGGGCAGCGCCGGTGGTGACTTGCTGCAGGGCCAGGCGGCCGGCCGGGTCGAACTCCTGACTGAGCGTGACGCCGCCGGGCAGGTCGCGGCGGCTCTCCCGGCCGGCGGGATCGTAGCCGAAGCGGATCTGCTGGCCGGCCGTGGCCAGCTCGGCGGGGCGGCCGGCCCGGTCGTATGACCACTGCGCCCGGGCGCCGGACGGGGTGACCCGCTCGGTCCGGCGCCCGGCGAGGTCGTAGGCCGAGCGCAGCGCGCGGCCGTTGCAGTCCTCCGCCGTCACCCGCCCGGCGGCGTCGTAGCTGATCGTCAGCTCGGCGGCCGGGCTGGCCGCGCGCACCACCCGCCCGGCCGGGTCGTAGCCGAAGGTGGTCACCTCGCCGTCGGCGTCCTTGCCGGTCAGGTTGCCCAGCTCGTCGTAGGAATAGCCGGTGCGCTGGCCGGCCGCGTTGACCCGGCTGACGACCCGGCCGAGCAGATCGCGGGCGTAGCGGGTGACCGCGCCGTTCGCGTCCGTCTCGGACGCCAGCCGCCCGGCGGCGTCGTAGTCGTAGCGCCAGGTCAGCCCGGCCCGGGTGACGCTGGTCAGCCGCAGCTCGGTGTCGTAGCCGAAGGCAGCGCGGATCCCGTCCGGGCCGGTCACCGCCGCGGGCTGGTCGAAGACGCCGTACTCCCACCGGGTCACGCCGCCGGAGGCGCCGTGGTGGGCGATCAGGTTGCCTTCGCCGTCGTACTCGGCCCGCTCGGCCGCCCCGTCGGCCGCCGTCCGCGCGGCGAGCCTGCCCTCCAGGGTCCACCGCAGCCTCGTGACCGCCCCGCCGGGCGCGGTGATCGTGGTGACGCGGCCCAGCCGGTCGCGCTCCCACCGGGTGGTCTCCCCCGCCGGTCCGGCCAGGGCGACAGGCAGCCCCGCCGAGTCGCAGCTGACCCGGGTCACCGCGCCGTCGGGGCCGGTGACGGCGGACAGGTGCCCGTGCTCGTCGCGGCCATACCGGGTCACCGCGCCGTCCGGGCCGGTCACCGCGGCCAGCGCTCCGCGCTCGTCCCAGTCGTACCGGGTCTGCGTGCCGTCGAACGCGGTGACGCTCAGCGGCAGGCAGCGGTCGTCGTAGGCGGCGGTGGACTGGCGGCCGTCGGGACGGGTGACCGCGATCAGGTTCTGCGCCTCGTCCCGGGCGTAGACCGTGATCCGGCCGAGCGGATCGGTGACGGCGGTGACCAGGCCCCGGTCGTCGCGTGCATAGCGGGTCACCGCGCCGAGCGGATCGGTGACGGCGGTGACGTGGCGGCGGCCGTCGATCTCGTACCTGGCGACCGCGCCGGCCGAGTCGGTGTACGCGGTGATCATGCCGCCGGCGGCGCCGGGCCGCGGCGCGTACCGGAACGTGCCCGACCAGGTGCCGTCCGGCCCGTCGCCGCGCACGCAGCGGCCGCGCCCGTCGTAGGCGTAGCCGAAGCGGACGCCGTTGCGGTCTGCCCACCCGGTCAGCCGCCCGGCCCGGTCGTAGCTGAGCCGCAGCGGCTGGCCGGAGGAGTTGTACACCTCGGCGAGCTGGCCGTCGCTGTCGTAGCCGTACCGCACCAGCGCGAGGTCGCCGCCGCCGTGCCCGGCCCCGGCCAGGTACAGCCCGGTCACCCGTCCGGCGGTGGTCTCGACGTTGACCTGGTAGCCGCCGTGGTGACGGATCCAGGCCGGGGTGCCGTCCGGCTCGTACCCGAAGGTGACGTGGCGGCCAGGCCCGGTCGGTCACCGAGGCCAGCGGCAGGTCGGTATACCCGTCCCCGCCAGCGTCCGGATCCGCCGGCCTGCCCGTGGCCGCCGCCCCGGCGGGCAGGGTGAACCGCCAGGTCAGCCCGGCCTGCGGGTTCCGCACCGCATAACCGCCGTCCGGCTCGCCGGTCATCGGCCAGCGCGGCCCGGAGACCGGGTAGGCCGGCTCCCCCGCGGTGCCTGGAGCCGGATAGCACAGCACCCGCCCGTCGGCGAACGCCACCGCGATCCCGGCCGCGCTGGCCTCGGCCCGCTGGTCCAGCGTCGAAGCCCAGGACGGCCCGAGCCACCGTCCCGGCCGCAGCCCGGACCGGTGCGCGCGCTCGAACACCAGCGGCAGCGCGCCGGGCAGGGTCACGTCGGCGGCGGTCATGATCACGTCACCGGTCGCCACGTCGACCGGCTCGCCGATCTGGGTCATGTCGCCGGGGCCCTGCGCCGCTGAGTCGGCGCCGCCCGCGCCCGCACCGCCGTCCGCGGCTGCGGCACCGCCGTCCGCGGCCGCGGCACCGCCATCGGCGGCGGCGCCAGCCGCCCCGGTCGCGCCGTCCGCGGCGGCAATAGCGCCGTCAGTCCCGGCGTCGGCCGCGGCACCGGCCCCGTCGGTGCCGGCCGCGAGCAGGACCTGCGGCAGCAGCCGCCCGGCAGCTTGCGCCGGGTCGGTGCTCCAGCCCGTGCCGATGACCGACTTGACCAGGTCCTGCGGATGCAGCGCGTCGCCCACCAGGGCGCTGTCCATCCCGGCCAGGGTGGTGGCGTACTGCGGCAGGTGGGTGAGGTTCCACGGGTCGAGCGGGTCGACCTCCCGGACCGTGGACACGATGCCCGCGATGCCGCTGATCGCGCCGCTGGCCAGGCTGACTCCGGCCTGCTGGTCGGCCTGCACCAGGTCAGAACCGTCGTCGAGCAGCTGCTGCCAGGCCGGCGGCTCGGGCGGGGCGGTGCCGGTGGCCGTCTTGACCGTGCCCGCGGCACTCGCGGCGGCCTCGTTCCGGCTGGTCCTGGCCGCCGCTAGCACGTGCTGGGCCTGCTCGCGCAGCGCCTCGCCGGGATCGGAGAACGGGCCCGGCTGGACCGGCCGGGGGCCGGGGGCGCGCCCGGCCGACAGTGCGGCGTCGTAGGCCCGGGCGGCGTTGTTGTACGTGCCGACCTGATTGTTGTAGCTAGTGACGGCAGCCTGGGTGGCGCGCTGGCCTTCTTCCCACAACGACACGGCGTGCGCGGCCTGCGACTGCGCCGACCGCACCGCCGCGGCGTAGGTGTCCAGCGCGCCCGAGGCCTGCTTGCACGCCGACGACGCCGTCTGCCACTGGCCCGGCTGCGGGTCGAACCGGGCGTGGAAGCCGTCAGCGGCCGATCCGGTCCAGGTCCCGGGGCTGATCCCGCGCAGCCCGGCCGCGGTCTCGCCGAAGGAGCCGGCGAACTTGGCCAGCAGCTGCGCGGACTTCGTGATCGCCGCCGGATCACCGTGCACGAGCAGCTTGGGGTCGGTGGTCTGCCCGAGCTGCTCCTCCGGCGGGGTCACGCCGAGGTCGCTGGCCAGGTTGTCGCCGAACTGGGTGACCGACTGGGCGGCGCTGTGCAGGCCGACCAGGTTAAGCCCGCCCGCCACCAGGTGCGAGCCGCCATCGACCACATCGCCGAGCAGGTGCTCGCCGCCGTGCACCGCATCGCCGAGCAGGTGCAGGCCGCCGTCGACCAGATTCCCGAACCAGCCCACGGCTCAGCCGCCGCCCGCCAGCAGCCGCGCGACGCCGCCCGGGTCGCTGGCCACCTCGTGCCCGGTCGCCGAGGCGATCCGGCCGGCGTTCTGCCCGGCCTGCTGCCAGGCCGATCCGCTGAACGTGGTCGGCGCCGGGCCCTGCGAGACGGCCTGCGCCCACGATCCCTGCGCGGCGGCCGCCTGGCTCTTCTCCGGATCCCCGGCGGCCGCGCTGGCCAGGCCCTTGAGCGAGCCGATGATCGACTGCTCGGCGTTGTAGTAGTTCCCGGCGGACAGGTGCAGCCGGGCCGCGATCTGGTTGCCGGTCTGGACCAGGGTCCGCACTCCCCACGACCAGCGGCCGCAGAAATCGCTGACCGCCGAGGCCAGGCCGGTGTCCCCGGCTTGCATGCCGGACAGGGCCAGGCCGGAGAACCCGCGGCCGACGTTCGCTTCCTCGGTGAAGCCCAGCTGCCCTAAATCGCCGATCGTCCCGTTGATGCCCTGCGCGGCCTCGGCCAGCGCCGCGCGGTCCACCGTGAACCCGTCCGACACGTCTTCACCTCCGCCCCCGCCGGCTTCTCATCGTGACACGACGCCACGGGCACCGTCAGCGAATCGCCGCGCACTATCCGATACCGGGCAGCGCCGCCTATTGTCCTTCGCCGACCCGGCAACGCCCAGTCCGGCGCTGGTCCTTACCACCATGAGGATCACCATGAGGCGGATCAGGCCGCCTGCCCATCCCCGATCCCGGGGGTAGCCTCCGAGGCCCGCACAGCTCAGTGGCGCCGGGTCAGCCGCGGGCACCTGTGCGTGCAGGGCGGTTCGGCTTCGAGTTCGTCCAGCGCCGGGCCGGAGAAGAGCAGGGCGAGGCCGGCGAAGAGCAGGGGCCCGGCGGGCGCCGCTATCCGCGGCGGAGGGCGGCGGGCGCGACGGCCAGGCCGGCAGCGGCCGCCCCGGCGTGCAGACGGCGGTCCCAGGTGGCGAACACCAGCCCGATGTCCCCCAGCGCGAGGGCGCTGGCCAGGTGCACCGTGTCCGCCCCGCGCAGGCTGTGCTGTCGCGTGAGCTGGCCAGCCTGCTGCTCCACGGACCCGGTCAGCTCGACCGGCCGGATGGCCCGCCAGTAGTCCCCGAAGTCGCGCACGGCTTCGGCCAGGCCTTCGGCGCCGAGGTCACGATTGCGCCCGGCGGCGGCCAGCGCGGCGCGGACCTCGGGAAAGGCCAGCCGGCTGGCCACGGCCGCATCGCAGCCGTCCCAGAGCCGGGCGGCCAGGTCACTGCCATCTTCCTCGACCAGCAGCTTGACCAGCGCACTGGAGTCGAAATAGACAATCGGCACGACGCCCGGCCGGCGTCAGCCGCGGTGGTCGCTGACGATGCCGGACACCGGACGGCCCGGCCGCGGCCTGCGCCGCCCCGAAGCAGCCGGGCGGCTGGCCTGGCCCGGGCGGCCGATCACCCCGTCGGCGGTGAGCTGCTCGATCACACCGGTCGCATGCAGGCCGGTCAGCCGCGCGACCGGGATACCGCGGTCGGTGATCACCACGTCGGTGCCCGCACGGGCGCGCACCAGCCATTCGCTGAGATGGGCCCGGAGCTCGCTGACCGCCACGTCCATGCGCAAAGTGTACAACTGAGTCAGCAATTATTTGTACGTTAAGGGTCGAGTAGCGCCCGCGGCGAAAATCGCCGGTCAGGCCGCGCCGAGGGCGACCAGGGAGGCGGCCGTGGCCTCCGCGACGGGCTCGCCGTCCTGGCCCTGGCGGATCCGGCATAGTGCCTGCGCCAGGGTCAGGCCCGCGCGCACGTGCCGGTGCAGGTCCACCATGACCGGAACGACCGCGGGATCGTTGAGCGGGACGACAGCAGCGACGATTCCCGCCGTGCCCAGCGGCAGCAGGCTGCTGACCAGGCCGAGCAGCTCGTCGGCGCCGGCCGGGGCCTGCAAGCCGGAGTCGCAGCTGGGCAGGATCAGCCGGTAGGGCCCGCGGCGCAGCTGCTCGAAGTCGTACACGGTCAGCGGGCCGTCCGCCAGCTGCAGGGCCGAGAACAGCGGGCTGTCGGCCCGGAAGGTCCCGTGCGCGGCGATGTGCGCGAGCCAGGCACCGTCCAGGCTGGCCAGCACCTGCCGGGCGGTGGCGGTGCGGCCGGCCAGCACCGTGATGTCGTCGTACAGCGGGGCGGCCGCCGGCACTTCGGCCCCCTCGGTGATCAAGCCGGGCCCGCGGGCCAGCACCACCCGGCGGCGCTGCGGCGGCCGCGCGCTATGCGCGCGCATCCACGCTCCCGCCGACGGGGCGATGTGCACGGCGCGCTCGCGCAACGCGGGCAGAACGCCCCACGGAACGGCGTGCAGCCGGCCCGGCGGGACGACGACGAGCGGCCCGTCGCCGAGGTGGCGCGCCGCGGGGCCGAGCAGCTCCTGCTCCAGCTTGGCCCCGGCAGCGCGCAGCGAGTCCAGCGCAGCCATCAGGTCGGAGCCCGGCCGGCGGCGGGCGATCCGGCGCAGCGCGAACAGCACGAAATCGGCGGCCCGGCCCGCGTCGGCCAGGCGGCCTCCGGTAAACAGGCGTACCCGGCCATTGCCGCAGACCAGCACCTGAAGTACGCCGTCCACCTCGATAATCTCGATGAGCCGGGTGCTGCTGAGCTGGCCGATCAGGCGGTCTATGTCAACCCCACCGGTTCCCGGCCAGGCCGCTCCGTAGGCATGCAGTGCGCAAGTGCGCACCGCGCCTTCCCACCGCCGGCGTTCCCGCTCCAGGGCTGCGGTGGGCTTGCCCGCGGTCCGTGCCTGCGCGAGCCGCGTGGTCGCCTGCCGGAAGGCAGCAAGGTTGTCGTTGAGCTGCGGGCTGGCCGAAGGCCGGACGGCGGGCACCGCCAGCGCGCTGGCCCGCCAGCGCTCGCTCCAGGCCAGCAGCTGGCGCGGCTGGCGCGATCGCGCCGCCCGCCGCTGCGCGATCAGGGCCAGCTCACTGCCGTGCGCGGTGGCCTGCGCGCGCAGCTCGGAGGCGCCGAGGGTGAACCGGTATTCGTCCAGTACTTCCAGGCCGCGGCGGCAGGCCGCGAACTGCCGGTGCGGCTGCTGCCCTGTCGCCTCGGCCCGCAGCGCCTCGCTCAGCCAGCCGGTTGCGCGCGACAGTGCCGGGCCGCGCCGCTTGCTGCGCGCGGCCGCCGCGAAGTGGGTGTCGGCGTCCACGGCGCGTTTCAGTTCCAGTGCAACCCGTCCGGCCAGCAAGTGGGCCTGAGCCGCCTCGGCGGCGCCCACCTCCTCCAGCCGGGCCGCAGCCCGGGCCGAGCGGCGCAGCAGTGTGACCGACGCGCCGTCGGCGGCGTATCCAGCCCGGGCCTGGACCAGGCCGGCCCGGGCCATGCCCCAGGCGCTGTGCTGGGACCGGAACAGCCCGGCGGCCGCCTGCGCCCGGCTCAGAGCCCCCGGCGGCTGCCCGGCGGCCAGCGCCGAGACGGCCGCGATCAGCAGCAACTCCGCCTTCTTGGTCTGCTGACCGTTGAAACGGTCGATCTCGGCCAGCGCGGCATCGGCCTCGGCCCGCGCGTCCCGGGGCAAGCCGGCCGCCAGCCACACCACGCACCGGTCGATCGCCAGGTCAGGCACCATTACCTCCAAGGCCTGATAGCGTTCGGCGGCCTCGGCCAGATAGGAAAGCGCGGTTGGCAGATCGTTCAGCGAATACGCGACCAGCCCGCGGTTGTGCCGCACATAAGCCGACTCCAGCTCCTGGCTGGTTTCGGCGAACAGCCGCTCGGCGACGGCAAAATCGGCGTCCGCTCGAAAAGGGAGACCCATCGCGTGATGAATGATGCCGCGGTGGGACACCGCGCGTGCCGTCCACAACCGGTCATCGGCGCGGCGCAACTGCGCCACTGCGCGCCGGGCATCCTCCAGGGCTGCTGCGTGACGGCCGAGTGAATACAGCGCGATGCTCCGCCGGTGCAGGACCTGCCCCGCTTGCGCGCCCGCTGACAGTCCGAGGGCCTGGTCGAAAGCGGTCAGCCCGGGGCGGGTACGGCCCGCCCAGATCAGCGCCAGGCCCAGGCTGGCGAGGACATCGGCCTGCCGCTGGGCCAGCCCGGACTTACGGGCCAGCCGCAGGGCTTCGCGCAGGTCCTGGATCCCGGTGCGGACATCCCCGAATTCCCGGTGCACGATCCCCACGGCTTGATGAGCCACCGAGGCGTCGTAGGTGCTGGGACTGGCCCGGAGAATGGCCAGAGCTCCGGCGAGCGCATCACGCGGACGAGAGAGAGTCAGGAGCAGGAGGTCATCGACTTCGGGTCGGCTCGTGCCCGTGCCGCGAGCCATAATACTGAATGTAATGGCTAGGTATTGGCTCGGTCTATCGCTATTGTTCCGCCATGAAGCCCGATGCTGCAGGACTGGCGTTGACCATCTGCCAGCATCCTTGTGCGGAGAGTAACGAGCATCTCACGAGGGCATTCGGTATCAGCGCCCGCGGCTGAATGCTCCGGAGCCTGACGGGCGGACCCTGCGCCCGTCGAATCGGCATATGTGTCGCCGTCATCAGGAGGGTTCCGTGCCTATCTCTCGCCGCAGGACCCCGAGGCTGCTCCGGCTCGTGCAAGAGCAGGTCGATCGGATTACCGAGGCCTTCTGCGCCGAAGGCGTCACCGTGGCAACCGAGGTCGCAAAGGACGGCGGCGTCAGCTTCATGTACGCCGAAGGCCAGATCCTGGTCCGCGAGGCCTACCTGGATCGAGTCCAGGACTTCCTGGGCCAGGATCCGGCCCGGCAGCAGGTAACGCACATTATCGGGGATGTGCGCCTGCTTACCCTACGGCCGGCCGTCGAGCGCAAACACAGCAAGGTCAAAGTGGGCGTGCAGCCCACGGTGATCTTCGCGCTGAACACGATCCAGCAGGAATTCGGTGACGACATCGCCAGTCCCGACTACGTGGTAACTGTCGCCCCCAGCTCGCCCTGCCCGGCCACCGAGCCGCAGCCGGTCTACGCCGACAGTGAGCCGTTTCCCGGGATCTGCACCGGGAACAGCGGCGCCGGGGTGCTGGTCTACGTGGCCGACACCGGCCTGATGAAGCATGCGGAAGATGGCCGGCCCTGGCTGGACGGCGTCCAGCGGGCGGAGCGCCCGAACGGCTCACTGCAGCCCTGGGAGACTGTGCTCAGGCCGGACCCGGTCAACCACGCGATGCGGATCCCGCCCTACGCCGGCCATGGCACGTTCGTCGCCGGGGTGATCAGGACCCAGGCCCCGGCCGCCGAGGTGATCGTCTCCAACGCGTTCAACGTGGCGGGCAGCCGGCTGGAATCCGAGTTCGTCCCGGACCTGGCGCGCGCGCTGGCCCAGGGCGTCGACATCTTCCACCTGTCGGTGTCCACGCCGACCAGGCACAGTCGTCCGATGATCGCCTTCGGCGCCTGGCTGGAGCTGCTGGCTGAGTACAAAGGCGTGGTCTGCGTGGTGGCGGCAGGCAACGACGGCTCGCGGCAGCCGAGCTGGCCGGCTGCGTTCGCGGAGACGGTCTCGGTCGGCGCGCTGACCGCGGACGGCCGCGACCGTGCCGACTTCAGCAACTTCGGCGGCTGGGTTGATGTCTACGCCCCCGGCCGCGACCTCATCAACGCCTACCCGACCGGCACCTACAAGTGCGAAGACGATCCCTATAAGGGGCAGCTGCGCAAGTTCCACGGGATGTGCAAGTGGAGCGGCACGTCGTTTTCCACCCCGGTCGTGACCGGGCTGATCGCGGCGCGGATGTCGCGCACCGGCGAGAACGGCAAAGAGGCCGCGGCCGCCCTGCTCGCGCTCGCCCGGTCCCAGGCCATCCCGGGAGTCGGCGCGGTCCTGCTGCCGTGCCAGGCCGGCCGGTGCGGAGATGGCGGCTGCGACTGCCATGAACGCCACCAGGACTGCGGCTGCCGCCGGGGACGCTGCTGATCCGGCGGCCCGCCCGCGCGGGCCGGGACGGTTGCGGCGGCCGGGTCACACGCCGAGGTCGCGGCCGATGATCTCCTTCATGATCTCGGTGGTGCCGCCGAAGATCGTCTGCACCCGGGTGTCGGCGAAGGCCCGGGCCACCGGGTACTCGCGCATGTAGCCGTAGCCGCCGTGCAGCTGGACGCAGCGGTCCACGACCCGGTTGCACAGCTCGGTGTTCCACCACTTGACCATCGAGGCGTCCGCGTTCGACAGCTGGCCGGCGTTGTGCTCGGTAACGGCCCGGTCGGTGAACTGGCGGGCGTAGGCCAGCTCGGTGGCCATCTCGGCGAGCACGAACCGGCTGTGCTGGAACGAGCCGATCGGCCGGCCGAACGCCTGCCGCTGCTTGCAGTAGGCCAGCGTGTCCTCGAAGACCTTGTCCGCCCCGGCCAGCGCGCTCGCGCCAATCGCGAGCCGTTCGCGGGGCAGGTTCTGCATCATCGCGACGAAGCCGCCGCCCTCGGGGCCGAGCACGTTGGCGGCCGGGACCCGCACGCCGGAGAAGAACAGCTCGGAGGTGTCCTGGGCGTGCAGGCCGATCTTGTCCAGGTTGCGGCCGCGCTCGAAGCCGGGCATGCCGCGCTCGGCCACCAGCAGGCTGATGCCCTGGTGGCCGCCGTGCGGGTCGGTGCGCGCCGCGACGATGACCAGGTCGGCGAGCTGGCCGTTGGAGATGAACGTCTTCTGCCCGTTGAGCACGTAGCCGTCGCCGTCGCGGACCGCCGTAGTGGTCATGCCCTGCAGGTCGCTGCCCGCGCCCGGCTCGGTCATCGCGATCGCGGTGATCAGCTCGCCGGAGCAGTAGCCGGGCAGCCAGCGCTCGCGCTGCTGCGGGGAGGCCAGCCGGAGCAGGTACTGGCCGACGATGTCGTTGTGCACGCCGAACGCCGGGCCGTGCGCGCCGGCCCTGGCCTGCTCCTCGCCGAGGATCAGGTAGAAGCGGTAGTCGGGGTTGCCGCCGCCGCCGTAGCGCTCGTCAATGTCGATGCCGAGCAGCCCGGCCCGGCCGGCCGCCAGCCATACCTCGCGGGAGACCACGCCGTCGCGCTCCCACTGCGCGTGGTAGGGCTCGATCTCCTTGGCGATGAACGCGGCCACCATGTCCCGGAACGCCTCGTGCTCGCCGGTGAAGATCTCCCGCCGCATGCCCCCGCCTTCCCGCGCCGTGACCGCGGGCGCACCGCGAACGTAACACGGGTCCCGGCCGGGCGCCGGCGCTGCGCGCGGCTTATCGTGCCGCCATGACCGGCACCGCGGGCCCGCCGCGACGGCCGACCAGGGCCGAGCTGGCCGCGGCCGCCGGCGCCACCATCCCGGACGTGATCGGCCCCGGCCTGCGGGTGCTGTTCGCGGGCATCAACCCGGGCCTGTACTCGGCCGCAGTCGGCCGCCATTTCGCCCGGCCCGGCAACCGGTTCTGGCCCGCGCTGCACGCCTCCGGCTTCACTCCCTCACTGCTCACGCCAGAGCAGCAGGACGAGCTGCTGGCCCTCGGCCTCGGCATCACCAACCTGGCGGCCAGGGCCACGGCCCGCGCGGACGAGCTCAGCCCCGGCGAGCTGCGGGCCGGCGGGGAGATCCTGGCCGCCAAGGCCGCCCGGCTGCGCCCGCAGTGGCTCGCGGTCGTCGGGGTGACCGCCTACCGGACCGCGTTCGCCCGGCCGGCGGCGGTGACCGGCCCGCAGGACACCGCGATCGGCGGTACCCGGGCCTGGGTGCTCCCCAACCCGAGCGGCCTCAACGCGCTGTGGACTACACCTAAGCTTGCACAGGCGTTCCGAGATCTGAGGCTGCAGGTCGAAGACTAAGCGAGACCGAGAGGCGCAGCACGCCTTGCTAAGTCGGCAAATTCGGCTTCGATAATCTTCTGCTGTAGTTCGTCCAGGTCGTGGGCGACGATTACATGAAGCGCCCACCGGCCCAGTGCCGCCCTATCTCCAAGTTGCGGAGATCATCCGCAACCAGATCCGCTCGGGCAAGCTGCCCGTCGGCTGTCGGTTCCGGTTGAAAACTGGTCCTCTGATTCCGGGTGAATGCTGACCCGCCCCTGATGATCAAGGGGTGCTGAAGGTGGAGGATTGGGCGGAGATCCGGCGGTTGCGGCGGGCTGAGGGGATGGCGGTTCGTGCGATCGCCCGGCGGCTGGGGATCTCGCGGAACACGGTGAAGAAAGCCCTGGCCAGGCATGAGCCGCCGCGTTATGTGCGGTCGCCGGCCGGGTCGGCGGTGGACGCGTTCGAGCCGCAGATCCGGGTGCTGCTGGCGGAGTTCCCGGACATGCCGACCAGCGTGATCATGGACCGGGTCGGGTGGGCGCGCGGCAAGACGGTGTTCTTCGAGCGGGTCGCGCAGCTGCGGCCGCTGTTCCGGCCGCCTGATCCAGCGTCGCGGACCGAGTACCAGCCTGGTGAGCTGGCGCAGTGTGATCTGTGGTTCCCGCCGGCGCAGGTGCCGCTGGGGTGGGGCCAGGCCGGGCGGCCGCCGGTGCTGGTCATGGTCAGCGGCTATTCGCGGATGATCGCCGCGGTGATGATCCCGTCGCGGAACGCGGCAGACCTGCTGGCGGGGCACTGGCAGCTGATCAGCGGCTGGGGCCGGACGCCGAAGGCTCTGGTATGGGATAACGAGGGCGCGGTCGGCTCGTGGCGGGCAGGTCGGCCGCAGCTGACGGAGGCGATGAACGGCTTCCGCGGGAGCCTGGGCATCAAGGTGATTCAGTGCAAGCCCGCCGACCCAGAGGCCAAGGGCCTGGTGGAACGGGTAAACGGATATCTGGAGACCTCGTTCCTGCCCGGCCGGTCCTTTGCCGGCCCGGCCGATTTCAACGCCCAGCTGGCCTCGTGGCTGACGCGGGCGAACCAGCGCCAGCACCGCCGCCTGGGCTGCCGTCCCGCGGACCGTTGGGAAGCCGACCGGTCAGCGATGCTGGCGCTCCCGCCGGTGGCCCCGGTTACCGGATGGAGGCTGGTCACCCGGCTGCCCCGTGACCACTATGTCCGGCTGGACGCGAACGATTACTCCGTGCACCCCTCGGCGATCGGCCGCCGGGTCGAGATCACCGCAGGCCTGGAGAAGGTGGCGGTCACTTGCGGCGGCGCGCCAGTGGCCCGGCATGCCCGCTGCTGGGCCGCGCACCAGACCATCACCGACCCGGTCCACGCCGCCGCGGCCGCGCAGCTGCGGCGGGCCCGGCAGCCAGCCGCGGTCCCAGCCGTCAGCTTGGCCGTCGAGCAGCGCAGCCTGGCCGACTATGACCGGCTGTTCGGCCTCACCGGCCAGGAGAGTGCCAGATGACGGCGGCAAAGCCAGGCACCCGCCGCAACATGGCCAGCGAGATCGCCTATCTCACCCGGGCCCTCAAAGCGCCGTCGCTGGCGGGCGCGGTGGAACGGCTGGCCGAGCGGGCCCGATCCGAGGACTGGTCGCATGAAGAGTTCCTTGCCGCCTGCTTGCAACGCGAAGTAGCCGCGCGTGAGGCCCACGGCGGGGAAGGCCGCATCCGCTCAGCGAGATTCCCCGCCCGCAAGAGCCTGGAGGAGTTCGACTTTGACCACGCCCGCGCGCTCAAGCGCGAGACCATCACCCACCTCGGCACCCTGGACTTCATCACCGCCAAAGACAACGTGGTGTTCCTCGGGCCGCCCGGCACCGGCAAAACCCACCTGGCCACCGGGCTGGGCATCCGTGCCTGCCAGGCCGGGCACCGGGTCGCCTTTGCCACCGCCGCCGAATGGGTGGCCCGGCTCGCAGAAGCCCACCACGTCGGCCACCTTCAAGACGAGCTCATCAAGCTCGGCCGCCTCCCCCTGCTGATCATCGACGAGGTCGGCTACATCCCCTTCGAACCCGAGGCCGCCAACCTGTTCTTCCAGCTCGTGTCCTCCCGCTACGAACGAGCCAGCCTGATCGTCACCAGCAACAAGCCCTTCGGCCGGTGGGGCGAGGTCTTCGGCGACGACATCGTCGCAGCCGCCATGATCGACCGTCTCGTCCACCACGCCGAAGTCATCGCCCTGAAAGGAGACAGCTACCGGCTCAAAGACAAAGACCTCGGCCGCGTCCCCGCGGCCAGCAAAACCAGCGACTAACCAGGTGGGTCAAAGTTCAGCCGGAACAACCGGATCAAGATTCGACCGGAGTTGACAGTCGGCAGCCGGATCACAGAAGCGGAGATCACCGAGACCTACGAGGTGGCGCGCTCAACCGCGCGCCGCACATTCGCAGTACTCAGGGAAGAGGGCTTGATCTTCACCGTCCCCCAGCGCGGAAGCTACGTCCGCTAACGCTGCAGGTGGCTTGATCGGGTGAAAGGCAAAGCGCTGACCTGATGACGGTCGGCTGGTCTACCGCAGCACCTCGATGCGAACTCCTGGCGTCGAGGTCGCTCTCGGTCGTTGGAGCAAGTCAGCGGTCGACGGGAGTCTCTCGTGGCCGCTCGCAGTCCATGGCGTTGCTGTGCTCCACTGCTGTACGACTTCAGGCTTAGCGTGTGACGCGGCTCAGTCTGACCTGCCGCCGCCTTCAGGCGACTTTGCGGGTCAGTCCACCGTAGACCGCCTGACCAGGCTATACAACGTACAGGCCGTTCGAAGATCCAGGATTAATCCCACATGTCCACACCGACCGTTAGCACGGTGTTAGCACTCCTGGCTTAGGAATTGCCGAGGCTAGGAACACCTCTTCAATGGCCGAGGATTCTCAAAGCCTCGAAAAAACCTAGCAGCAATACTGCCGTCATAGCGCAGATCAGCAGAAGGGCAACCACGCGCCAGAAGGCGACAATCGCTGTTGCGCAGATGAGAATGAAAATGATTTGCCCTGCTGAAATTGCCAGCATCTCCGCGCTCCTCGCCTGAAGCCTTTTATCTCTTCATAGTTGCTCATCTGACAACTGTTTAGGGGGTTACTTATGGCCGAGTTCTGATGGCGACTTGGCTGCATGATGGCTGCGTGGTGGACAAAACGGTCATTCTTGATCGTTAGGCAAACGGTGCGTACTGTGACGGGACTCGCGTGGAGGGTTACATGGACACAGAGCGCATCACCATCGTGGCGCGTGAGCTGAGAGAGTTCGCCAAAGCAGGCCTGCGTGACAACAACAACAGCCAGTCACGCAGGCGCAGGTTGCTGGAGCGGTCAGTCTTCCTCCGTGGGCTCACGCCGGTTCAGCTGGCAGGCAGCGACCCGAAGGCACAGTACGAGTACCTCGTCCAGGCGATCATCGATGCGATCGACCTCATAGGAATGACCCACTTCGCTCCTGCGGCGGCTCCGCCCGAGCCGACAACGTCGGAGGCGGCGCAAGAGGCTCAGGCACTGCGTGCATTGTTTGGCCTCACGGGTGCCACTCGTGGCAAGACTTGGCGCGCCAGGCAGGAGACGGCCGCCGGAATCCTGAATGTCAGCTGGGACTATTTCCGCCATGACTTGCAGGAGGAACTTCTGCGCAGCGTGGCCGAGCAGATCCTTGCCGCTACTGTCGGTCAGTCGCCGTCGACACCCGATCAGGCACCTGGCTTGTGGGCATTCGCCACACAAAACGATATTGAAGCCTTCACCATCGACTACATCCGTGAACGGAGGCCGTCTAGCGCGACGATGCTTGAGTTCAGTACGGCTACCACAGGCTCGATTTTAAGAGCGCTCCGCGATGTGGGAGCAAATATTTACTTGCTTGCCGCCAATCCTGAGCGAGTTTCAGGCTGGCATGAGGCCAGATTGCGACGCTCCCTGAGCGACCTTTTGAACATTGACTTCGACGGCTACGATCAGCTAAGACTGCGCCTCTATAGTGTTCCGCCCGCGCTGCGCGGTCGCAGCATGGGAGAACTCGTCACACTGGGCTGGTATACACACAGAGACAATAAGCGCATAGATGCATCTGATCCGGCAAGCGTTGAGGTGTGGGGGCACGACAATGCGGTTGTAATGGGCCTTACCGGCGAACCCGGCGCTACGGTCTTGTCGGGCTGGTTCTCTCGTGAGTTTCAGCGTCTATGGGACCACCGGTCCACGCTCGGCGAGACATCCTCAGCAAGGATGCTAGACCCAGGCGAATGAACCGGGCAGTAGATCATGCGGTTCGAGGCAGCGGATTAAAAGCTTGAGCGCAGCGGGTTCACCCGGGTTCAGGGGCGTTCGCGCCGCAGGTCAGACCGCCTGCATGTACTCGTATGAATCGGGCCGGACGGCGATGAACTGCAACCCAAATTGCAACCCTGCAGTCAACGGTCATCCCACGTGGACTCGAAACTTGATGACTCAACGGTGTGATGCCGCTCCATAGTACGGCCGAACCGGACGGCGACAAGCCGCCTCAGTAGCTTCACGGGTTGATGCACTCCTGTACCGCCAGCTCGCGCACTACAGTGCCGCGGCGCTGGCGGCGGAGTTCGCCCGGCTGCGCGCTGCGGCCGGCTGATCAGCCCCGCGCTGAGCTGCGACAAGCACCGATTTCCAGCAACGGGCTGCGATGACCGCTATTGCGAAGCAATACCTTCGAAGCTAACCTTTCGAAACATGTCCTTCGAAGATGAGCCGCCCGGCAGCCCGGGGAACCCGCTCCCCGTCAGCGATCCGCAGATGCTGCGCGCGCTGGCCCACCCGGTCCGGATCGCGATCTTGCAGCACCTGGCCCTGGACGGGCCGGCGACCGCGACCGAATGCGCGCAGGTCGTCGGCCTGTCCCCGTCCGCATGCAGCTATCACCTGCGGGCGCTGGCCCGGCGCGGCTTCGTCGAGGAGGACCGCGATCAGGCCCCCGACGGGCGGCAGCGCCCGTGGCGGGCCCGGATCAGCTCGCTCAGCTTCACCGACGAGCCAGGTGACCCGGCCGCGAAGCTGATCGCGGGGCGGCTGCTGACCGAGAGCTTCACGGTCCGCTTCGACGAGCTGCGGGCGGAGTACCTGGACCGGCAGACGCGCTACAGCGCTGCCTGGCGGGCCGCCGCCGGGCTCAGCCAGTACATTCTGCACCTGACCGCGGCCGAGCTGGCCGAGCTGCGGGAGCAGCTGAACGGCCTGATCACGCAGTACAACCGGTTCGACCCGGCGGACCGGCCGGCCGGCGCCCGCCGGGTCAACCTGGCGCTGGACATCGTGCCGTGGTTCGAGCCGGACGGCGCGGACGGCGCGGACCGCGAAACCGCCGCGGATGGCCAGGCTGACGCGGATAGCGAACCCGCCGCGGATGGCGGCAGTACCGGGGATGGCGGTCCTGACGCGGATGGCGAGGCTGCGGCGGACGCCGCCAAGGCCCGGGGCGCCAGGGAGGCCGGCGCATCGTGACGCTGGCGGCGCGCAGCCGGGCCGCGCTGCGCGACGGGCCGCTGGCCAGCCGGCCGTTCCGGCTGCTCACCGCCGGGCAGGTCAGCTCCACGATCGGGGACTACTGCTACGCGGTCGCGCTGCCCTGGCTGGTGCTGTCCGCCCACGGCGGCACCGTGCTGCTCGGCGCCGTGCTGGCCTGCTACGGCATCCCGCGCACCGTGCTGATCCCGGCCGGCGGGGTGCTGGCCGACCGGCTCGGCCCGCGGGCGGTCATGCTCGGCGCGGACTGCGTGCGGTGCGGGCTGGCCGCGGCGATGACCGCGCTGGCCGCCGGGCACCTGGTCACGCTGGCCGCACTCGGCCCGGTCGCGGCGGTGCTCGGGGCCGGGGAGGGCGTGTTCATCCCGGCCTCGATGGCGATCATGCCGACGCTGCTCCCGGCCGCCCGGCTGCCGGCCGGCAACGCGGTGAACATGGCCGCGCTGCAGGCAGGGTCGCTGCTCGGCCCGGTACTCGGCGGCGCCCTGGTCGCCACGGCCGGCCCGGCGCCGGCGTTCGGCGTCGACGCCGCGTCGTTCGCGGTCTCGGCGGCCGCGCTGGCGGCGATGGCCAGGCCCCGGCCCGCCGCTAGTCCCGCGCCCGGGGCCGCGGGCGCCACGGACAAGCCACAGACACAGACACCGCCGCAGACACCGGCGCGGCAGACGCCACCGCGACCCCGGAGGCCGCCACGCTTCCGGCCGGGTCGGCGCAGGACGCTCCGGGCGGAGTGCTCGCGCTGCTGCGCCGGTCCCGGGTGCTGCAGCTGCTCGTGGCCGTTTGCGTGCTGGCGAACTTCGCGTTCGCGGGCACCTTCGCGGTGGCGCTGCCAGCGCTCGCGCACGCGAGGTTCGGCGCGGCCGGCTACGGCGCGCTGATCGCGTGCCTGGCCGCCGGGTCGCTGGCCGGGACGCTCGCCGCCGGCCGCAGCGGGCGGCTGCGCCGGCCGGCCGTGACCGCGAGCATGGCGTTCCTGATGACGGCCGCGGCGGTCGCCGCGGTGCCGTGGGCCGGCGGCCTGGCCGGCGCCGCCGCCTGCATCGTCGCCTACGGGACCGGCAACGGGTTCGGCAACACCACCTACATCACGCTGCTGCAGCGCTGGGCCCCGCCGCGGCTGCTCGGCCGGGTGATGAGCCTGGTGATGCTGGCCTCGCTGGGCACCTTCCCGGTCTCGGTCGCGCTGACCGGCGCGGCCGTGCGCAGCTTCGGCCCGGTGCCGTTCTTCCCGGTGGCGGCGGCCGCCCTCGCGGTCGCAGTCGGCGGCTCGCTGGCCTGGCCGCAGCTGCGCTCGTTCGGGCAGGGTGGTTCAACTTGGCGTGCTTCCCGGCCGCTTGTGCCATGATGCGGTTGAACACGGAACGTGTCACGACGGTAACAGCGAGCGGAGGTGGGGCGTTGATCGCCAGGATTTCACGGGCGGGCATGGGCGCATTCACTACCCGGCTGCTGGTACCGGTCGTGGCCGCGGGCTCGCTGGCGCTGGCCGGCCCGGGCGTGGCCCGCGCGGCTACTCCGCCCGGGCGCTCGAATGCCACCGCTGCCTGCGGAAGCAGCTGTGATGACATTTCCTCACTGCTGCTTGGCCCCGGCACCATCATGAATGCCTACATATCCGGCATGACCGGACTGCCCGGCCGGGGCGGCCAGGTCATCAACATGCGGTATGCGAGCAACAGCGACCCGAACGAGGACATCGAGCACCATCGAGTCGGCGTGATCAGCGATTTCTGCCGGTCTGCCGCCAACCCCGGCGGGATCCTGCCCGCGAACTCGGTGGCCTGCCTCGACTACCGCACCCGCGGCGCCTTCGAACTGGACTTCGTCCCGTACGGCGGCGAATCCGGCTACTGCCTGGGCACCAGAGGAAGACCCGCAGCGGGCGCCGGCCTGACCGTGCGCCTGATCCCGTGCGGCCTGACCGCGGGCTCGATCTTCACTACGGACCCGAACCATATGCACGCCGACGACCTGGTGCTCATCTCCGCTGCCACCACGACCTTCAGTCACCCGGCCGTGCTGACGGTGCAGGCCGGATCCAGCCATCCGGGCAACCAGGTCATGATCGAGCCCGAGAATCTGCTCACCGGCGGCGCCATCAGCGACTCGCAGCAATTCAGCGCAACGAACGGTCCCGCAGCCTGAACCTCAGCGCGGACGCGGCGAGACAGCGGCCCGGCAATCCCGCCATCTGGCCGTACCGCCATCTGGCCGTACTAGGCTGCGCTGGACTCCAGGTAGGTCGCCCACTGCGGATCGCCGTCGTGGGCGGCGCCGATGAGCCGCCAGTGCGCGCCGTGCGGTGCGGCCGGGGCGCAGCGCAGCACCCAGCCAAGCTCGGAGATCAGCCGGTCGGCCTTGCGGTGATTGCACTTGTTGCAGGACGCGACGCAGTTCTCCCAGACGTGCGGGCCGCCGCGGCTGCGCGGGATGACGTGGTCGATGGTGTCGGCCTTAGTACCGCAGTAGGCGCACAGGTAGTTGTCCCGGCGCATCAGTGCGGCCCGGGTCAGCGGCACCCGGCTGCGGTGCGGCACCCGGACGTAGCGGCGCAGCCGGATTACCGAGGGGGCGAGCACCGACAGCGAGGCGGAGTGCAGCACGGCACCGCTGGAGTCGTGGTGCACCACATCGGCCTTGCCGCCGAGCACGAGGCAGACAGCGCGGCGCAGCCCGATGGTGGTCAGCGGCTCATACGTGATGTTGAGCAGCAATACCCGGCGCACTCGCACCTCCCCGCCTGGATGCGCCGGTGACACTGCCGGCCATCCGTGACCAGTGTGACGGCAAGGGGGCCCGTCCGCCAACAGCAATAGCGTAACCTCGCCGTCGCGCTGCGCTGCCGCGGCCGCGCCGGCAGGCCCGCCGCCGGCTGCGGCACCTAAGGTCGGAACTGGCCCCGTCGATCCGGGGACAAAAGACCATCGGCTCGGACATCGGGGACAGCAGGCATGACGCAGGATTCGCGGACACCGGCCCGCCCGGCCGCCACCCGGCCCTATCCGCCCGCCCGGCGCGAGGACATCACCGAGGAGATCCACGGCCACCTGGTCGCCGATCCCTACCGCTGGCTGGAGGACGCCGACAGCGCCGAGACCAGGGCCTGGCTGGCCGCGCAGGACGCGCTGTACCGGGAGCAGGCCGCCGCGCTGCCGGGCCGCGAGGCGCTGGCCGCGCGGATTGGCGAGCTGCTCAGCGCGGGCGAGGCCGGGGTGCCGGCCTGGCGCGGCGAGCGGTGCTTTTACACCCGGCGGGCGGGCGGCCAGGAGCACGCCGTGCTGTACACCCGGGCGCCGGGCGAGGACGAGCGGGTGCTCATCGACCCGATGGCCATCGACCCGGGCGGCACCACCACGCTGGACGCGTGGCGGCCGGACTCCGAAGGCCGGCTGCTGGCCTATCAGCTGTCGGAGGGCGGCTCGGAGGAATCGGTGCTGCGGGTCATGGACGTGGCCACCGGCGCGGACGTGGACGGGCCGATCGACCGGTGCCGGTACACGCCGGTGGCGTGGCTGCCCGGCGGCCGGGCCTTCTACTACGCCCGGCGGCTGGCTCCCGGCCAGGTGCCGGACGGCGAGGAGCAGTTCCACCGGCGGGTCTACCTGCACCAGGTCGGCAGCCCTGCGGACGGCGACGTGATGATCCTCGGCGAGGGCCTGGATAAGACCAACTACTACGACGTCTCGGTCAGCCGGGACGGCCGCTGGCTGATCGTCACCGCGGCGGCCGGGACGGCGCCGCGCAACGACGTGTGGCTGGGCGACCTGTCCGCGGCCGGCCCGGCCAGGCCGGCCCTGGCCGTCGTGCAGCAGGGGGCCGACGCGCAGGCGTTCTGCCACGTCGGCAACGACGGGCGGCTGTACATCCTGACCGACAGGGACGCGCCGCGCGGGCGGCTGTGCGTGGCCGACCCGGCCCGGCCCGGCTACCCGGACTGGCGCGACCTGATCGGGCCCGACCCGGAGGCGGTGCTCACCGGCTACGCGATCTGCGATGGCGCGGAGCTGGCCCGGCCGGTGCTGCTGGCCTGCTGGACGCGGCACGCGATCGGCGAGGTGACCGAGCACGACCTGGCCGCCGGGGAGCGGCTCGGCGCGGTGCCGCTGCCCGGCGTCGGCACGGTGGCCGGGATCAGCGAGCGGCCCGAGGGCGGCCACGAGGCGTGGATCGGCTACACCGACTACAGCACGCCGCCGCAGGTGCTGCGCTACGACGCGCGCGAGCGCGCCACCAGCGTCTGGGAGCGGGCCCCGGGCACGGCCGGCGTCCCGGCCATCGCCGCGCGGCAGGTCAGCTACGCCTCCGCGGACGGCACCACGGTCCGGATGGTGGTCATCAGCGCGGCCGGCCGGGCGGACGGGCAGGCCGGTCCGGGCCGCGGCCCGCCATCCTGTACGGCTACGGCGGGTTCAGCATCAGCCTGACCCCCGCCTACTCGGCCGCGATCCTGGCCTGGGTGCAGGCCGGCGGGGTGTACGCGATCGCGGGGCTGCGCGGCGGCAGCGAGGAAGGCGAGGACTGGCACCGGGCCGGCATGCGCGCGGTCAAGCAGAACGTGTTCGACGACTTCCGCGCGGCCGCGGACGCGCTCGTCGCCGGCGGCTGGACCACCTCCGCCCAGCTCGCGATCTCCGGCGGCTCGAACGGCGGGCTGCTGGTCGGCGCGGCGCTGACCCAGTGGCCGCAGCGCTGCGCCGCGGTGGTGTGCTCGGCACCGCTGCTGGACATGATCAGGTACGAGAAGTTCGGTCTCGGCGAGACCTGGAACGACGAGTACGGCACGGTGGCGGACCCGGAGGAAGCCGGCTGGCTGCTGGCCTACTCGCCGTATCACCACGTGCGCGAGGGCACCGCCTATCCGGCCACGCTGTTCACCGTGTTCGAGGGCGACAGCCGGGTGGACCCGCTGCACGCCCGCAAGATGTGCGCGGCCTTGCAGCACGCCACCTCGGCGCCGTTCGCCGAGCGGCCGGTGCTGCTGCGCAGCGAGCGGGACGTGGGCCACGGCGCGCGGGCCATCAGCCGGTCGGTGAGCCTGTCCGCCGAGACCCTGGCCTTCGCGGGCTGGCATACCGGGCTGCTGCGCTGACCGCGGCCGGCGTCAGCCGGCGGCAAGCGCCTCGCGGTAGCCGGCCAGCGCGGGCAGGCCGAGGTAGCTATCCGCGGCGGCGGCGGCCAGGTCGCGGGCGGCCCGGGTGATGATGGCGGCCCGCCGGCCGGGGGCCAGGCAGGCCAGCGTGGCCGCCGCCAGCCGCAGCGCTTCCTCCGGCTCGGCCGCGTCCAGCAGGCAGCGGGCCCGGCCGAGGCCGACCAGCGCCCGGTCGAGGAACTCGGCGCCCGGGTACAGCCGGCCCGCGTGCGCGAGCGCCCGGGCGGCAGCCTGGACGTCCCCCACCTGCGCCAGCGCGTCCCCCTCGTGGAAGAACAGCTGCCGCTCGGTGTAACCGAATGCGGTGTCGGCGCGCGCGGTGGCCGGCAGGTCGGCCAGCGCCTCGTGCGCCCGGTCGAACCCGGCCCGGACCCGGTTGAGCGCTTCCCGCCGGCCGCGGCCGAGCCGGGCTACTGCCCGCGCCGCGACCGCCTGGCCCAGCACCGCAGCCGCGCACTGGTGCCGCCCGGCCAGGTCGACGGCGGTGGAGGCCAGCCCGAGCGCCTCGCGCGGATCGCCGTAGTACAGCGGAACGAGCGCCTCGCGGGCCGCTACCCAGGCCCGCAGCCGCCGGTCGCCGGTCTCGTCCGCGGCGGTCTTGGCGGTACGGAAGAAGGACCGGGCCTGCCGCTGGTCACCCAGGTTGAGCATGATCATGCCGCCCAGTCCGGCCAGCTGCCCGGCCAGCCAGCACAGCCGCTGCGCGAAGTCGACCGGCTGGCGCTCGGCGCAGATCCGGCGGACGTCGCCGAGGTCGAGCAGCACGTCGCAGAGCAGCTGGACCGGGGCGGCCGCCGGGTAGTCCCGGCCGTGCGCCGCGGCCGCCTCCTCCAGCTGGTCGATCATCGCCGCGGACACGGTCGCGCCGAGCAGGGCCTCGTCCATCCGGCGGCGGATCCGGTCGGCGGCGCCGAGGAACCGGCTGTCGGCCGGGGCACCCGGGTCCGCGCCGAGGGCGAGCGCCATCCGGCGCACCTCGTCGTCGTCGGCGCCCGGCCGCGGCCGCGGCTCCCCGGGCGCGCCCGGTGCGGGCCGAGCGCCCGGCGCGGCCGCGGCGCCCGGCACGGCCAGAGCGCCCGGCCCTGGCGGGGCGGCGAGCGGGGCCTCCGGCCGGTGGCGGCGGCCGCACAGGCACTGGCCCTGGTAGCCGAGGTCCGCGGGGTCGGCCCGGTAGACGGCGCACAGGTAGTGCAGGTACTCGGGTCCGGGACGTTTCTGGCCGCTCTCGTAGGCCGACAGCAGGGTCTCGCTGAACCGCGGCGCGCGGCGGCCTTCGGCCTCGTACCAGGCCCGGACCTGCGCGACCACGTCGGCCAGGGCGATGCCGAGCGCGAGCCGGCAGGCCCGGATCCTGGTCGTGCCGAACTCGGGCCCGCACTGAGCCCAGATCTCCGCGGCGATGCCTGCAGCCGGAGAATGCCGGCCACCAGCCCGGCCGCCCGGATCTCCCGGGCCAGGACCAGTTCCTGCCGGGCCGGGCCGAGCTGCACCACCCCGCGGCCGGCCGCGGACAGCGCCTGGCTGCTTGCCGGCATCCGGTATCCCTCCCCTGCGGCGTGGCTCGCTCCCCCGTCCCCGGCGCCCGCGCCGGCACTCAATGTAACGCGCTGCTCACCATTCTCCGGAGGTTAAGGGCGGTAAGTCCGGTTCGGCGCGGGCGGTATCACTGCATAGGGTGAATGCCCGCGCCGAGCTGAGGGCTCCCGGGCCGCCCCGTTCCGGCGGGGCGGGCCGGCCGATCGGCCTGCCTGCGGGCGCCCGGTGGGCAACCATGGGAGAGCACCAGCACAGGAAGGACCGACCGTCGTGACCCCCCGAGCGCTGGCGGCGCCCGCCAGCACGCCGACCTCCGCATCCTCCGTAGCCAGCACGCTGGATGACGCCTGCTCCAGCCGCCATCCCGGCGTCTTGTGCCACATCGTCTGGGACCTGACCCACAACACGACCGTGGCGCAGAACGTGCACGACTACCTGGCCCGGCCGGTGAACATCGGGCTGCAGATCATCTGGGTCATCGGGCTCGCGCTGCTGGTCAAGTTCGCCGCGAACCGGCTGATCAACCGGATCGCCGGGCGGGCGGTGCACAGCAGCCAGGCCCAGGCCGAGAGCAACGGCGGGACGGTAATCGACCGGCGGGCGCAGCGGGCCCGCGCGCTGGCCTCGATCCTGCGCAACGCGGCGTCGGTCACGATCTTCGCGATCGCGTTCATGATCATCCTCAGTGATCTCGGCCTGAACCTGGCGCCGGTGCTGGCCAGCGCGGGCGTGGTCGGGATCGCGATCGGGTTCGGCGCGCAGAACCTGGTCCAGGACTTCCTGGCCGGGATCTTCATGCTGCTGGAAGACCAGTACGGGGTCGGCGACTCGGTGTCCATCGGAACGGTCAGCGGGACGATCGAGGGCGTGAGCTTGCGGATCACCCGGCTGCGCGACGTGAACGGCGTGGCCTGGCATATCCGCAATGGCACGATCCAGCAGTCCGGCAACCAGTCGCACGGCTGGGCCCGCGCGGTGGTGGACTTCCCGGTGCCCTACGACAGCGACGTGCCCGCGATCACCGCGGTGATCGACCAGGCGGCCGCCGCGATGTACTCGGAGTCGCCGTGGCGCGGCGTGCTGCTCGACAAGCCCGAGGTCTGGGGCGTGCAGGAGGTCAGCGTCGACACGGTGGTGCTGCGGGTCACGGCGCGGACCGCGCCGATGCGCCAGTTCGAGGTGGCGCGCGAGCTGCGGCGGCGGCTCATCGACGCGGTCGAGGTGGTCGAGGCGCCTGAGCTGGTCAGCGCGAGCCGGATGACCCGCCGCCCGCAGGTGACGACCGGGACCACGGTGCCCGCGGCCGCCGTGCCCGCGGCCGGGACGGGCGCGGCCGCGGGCACGGCAGCCGCAGGGACCGCCGCGGCAGGCGCGGCCAAGACGGGCACGCCCGCGCCCGGCCCGACGAGCGGCGCGACCGCAGCCGGCACCTCCAGAGCAGGCGCCGGCCGGCCGCTGCTGGCCCGGCCGCGCCGCAAGCCCGCGGCGCGCAAGCCCTCAGCCCGCGCCTCAGCCGCCGGCCAGCCCGCGGAAGACCGGCCCGAGCAAGACCGGCCCCCGCATGACCAGCCCCCGCATGACCAGCCCCCGCATGACCAGCCCCCGCAGGACCAGCCCCCGCAGGACCAGCCCTCGCAGGACCAGCCCTCGCAGGACGAGCCGCCGGAGGACATGCCGGGCTGACCCTGGCCTCGCGCTGACCCTGCCGCGGTGAGCCTGGCCTCGCGGTGAGCCTGGCCTCGCGGTGACCGGTTTCACGATGACCTAGTCTGGAGCCGCCATGAACGACACGCCCGCGCAGACGATGTACGAGGCCGTCGGCGGCGAGGAGGCGTTCCGCCGCCTGACCCGGCGGTTCTACGCCGAGGTCGCCCAGGACCCGCAACTGCGGGCGGTCTATCCCAGCAAGGACCTGAGCCTGGCCGAGGAGCATCTGCGGTTGTTCCTGATGCAGTACTGGGGCGGCCCGGCCATCTACAACGCGCAGCGCGGCCATCCGCGGCTGCGGATGCGGCACGCCCGCTTCGTGATCGGCGAGGCCGAGCGGGACGCCTGGCTGCGGCACATGCGCACCGCGCTGGACGAGCTGGCGCTGCCACCCGGGCTGGACGGCCAGTTCTGGGACTACCTGGTCATGGCCGCGCACAGCCTGGTCAACCAGCAAGCCAGCGGCGGTCCCGACCTGGGCCTCACCCCCGCCTGAGCCCGGGCCGCCGTCCGCTACCGGTTGGAGTAGACGCGGCCGGGGGTGATCAGCACGGCGGTGCGGCCCTCGGCGGCCATCACCCGGTCGTACCCGGCCCAGTCGTCGTGGCTGCCGCCCGCGGCGGTGAAGATCTCCCGCAGCAGCAGCCGCAGCCGGTCCGGGTCGATGCCGGGCAGCGGGTCGGACGGGCCGCACAGCTCGGCCGGGCCTTCCGCGGCGGCCCACTGCCAGCCGGCCCGCAGCACCACGGTGGCCCGCCGGGCCGCGCGCAGGTAGCCGAGCTTGCGCGCGTCGCCGCGGGCGACCAGGGCGGCGCAGGGCCGGCCGGTCAGCGGGTGGCTGAGCACACCGGCGTTCACCACCGACGACGCCACCGTGCCGTCCGGCCGCGCGACCGACACCACCGCCAGGCCGTGATCTCCGCCGACAAGCGCCGCGAACTGCTCCAGGCTGGCCACTCGCGCCCCGTCTAGTTCCTGGTCAGCTTGCGGTAGGTGACCCGGTGCGGCCGGGCCGCCTCGGCGCCGAGCCGGTCGATCTTGTTCTTCTCGTAGGCCTCGAAGTTGCCCTCGAACCAGTACCAGTCGCTGCCGCCCTCCCAGGCCAGGATGTGGGTGGCGACGCGATCCAGGAACCACCGGTCGTGGCTGGTGATCACGGCGCAGCCCGGAAATTCGGCCAGCGCGTTCTCCAGTGATGACAGCGTCTCGGTGTCCAGGTCGTTGGCGGGCTCGTCGAGCAGCAGCAAGTTGCCGCCTTGCTTGAGGGTCAGCGCCAGGTTGACCCGGCCGCGCTCGCCGCCCGACATCAGCCCGGCCGGCTTTTGCTGGTCGGAGCCCTTGAACCCGAACGCGGCCACGTAGGCCCGGCTGGGGATCTCCACGTGGCCGGCCCGGATGAAGCTCTGGCCTCCGGAGATCACCTCCCAGACGTTCTTGTCCGGGTCGATCCCCGAGCGCAGCTGGTCTACATACGAGATGCGCACGGTGTCGCCGACGCGGATCGTGCCGCTGTCCGGCTTCTCCTCACCGACGATCATCTTGAACAGCGTGGTCTTGCCGACGCCGTTGGGGCCGATGACCCCGACGATGCCGTTCGGCGGCAAGCTGAAGCTCAGGTTCTCGAACAGCTCCCGGTCGCCGAATCCCTTGGCCAGGCCGTCGGCCTCGACCACCAGGCTGCCCAGGCGCGGGCCCGGCGGGATCTGGATTTCCTCGAAGTCCAGCTTGCGGTTCCTATCGGCCTCGGCGGCCATCTCCTCATACCGCGTCAGCCGGGCCCGGCTCTTGGCCTGCCGGGCGCGCGGGCTGGACCGCACCCATTCCAGCTCGTCTTCCAGCCGCTTGCGCCGCTTGGCGTCCTTCTGCCCCTCGACCTTGATCCGGGCGGCCTTGGTCTCCAGGTAGGTGGAGTAGTTGCCCTCGTAGGGGTAGGCGCGGCCGCGATCGAGCTCGAGGATCCAGCCCGCCACGTTGTCCAGGAAGTACCGGTCGTGGGTCACGGCCACCACGGTGCCCGGGTACTTCTCCAGGTGCTGCTCCAGCCACAGCACGCTCTCGGCGTCCAGGTGGTTGGTCGGCTCGTCCAGCAGCAGCAGGTCGGGCTGGGACAGCAGCAGGCGGCACAACGCGACCCGGCGGCGCTCGCCGCCGGACAGCACGGACACCTCCGCGTCCGGCGGCGGGCAGCGCAGCGCGTCCATCGCCTGCTCCAGCTGGCTGTCCAGCTCCCAGGCCTCCCGATGGTCGAGCTGCTCCTGCAGCTGGCCCATCTCCTCCAGCAGCTCGTCGGAGTAGTCGGTGGCCATCTGCTCGGCAATCTCGTTGTAGCGCGCCAGCATGGCCTTGGTCTCGGCGACGCCGTCCTCGACGTTGCCGAGCACGGTCTTGGACTCGTCCAGCTGCGGCTCCTGGTCCAGCAGCCCGACGGTGAAACCGGGCATCAGCCGCGCCTCGCCGTTGGAGGGCTGCTCGACGCCGGCCATCATCCGCAGCAGCGTCGACTTGCCGGTGCCGTTGGGCCCGAGAACGCCGATCTTCGCGCCGGGCAGGAACGCCAGGGTCACGTTGTCGAGGATGAGCTTGTCGCCGTGCGACTTCCGCACAGCCTGCATCTGGTAAATGAACTCGGGCATGGCATCAAGAGTAGGGGCTGCGCCGCCACGCCCGGACCAGGGCACCGGCGGGCGCGGCGGCGCTGCCCCGGGCCTGGTCAGAACGGCGCAGTAACGCTGCCGGCGTCCGCGGCGAGCTCGTCGATCGCCTCGGCGTCGACCAGCTCCTCGCCTGAATCCGCACCCGCATCCATCTCGGCCCCGTCCGGCCCGCCCGGGCCGGCGGCTGCGGCCAGCACCGGGTCACCGAGCGGCGCGCCGCCGCGGTCCGGGCTGAGCGAGAAGTCCCCGCCGTCGGCGGCGAGCTCGTCGGCGGTCTTCCCGGCCGCCAGCCGGGTGCGGGCGAACTGGGCCACGCCGCGGTTCAGGTCGTGCCCGAGCGCGTCCGCGGCCACCTCGACCTCGGTCCGCGCGGTGCCGTCCTTGGCGGTGTACTCGCGCACGCTGAGGCGGCCCCTGAGCACGATCGGGTCGCCCTTGCGCAGGCAGGTGGCGGCGTTGTCGGCCAGCTTGCGCCAGCAGTACACCGACGCGTAGGAGGTGTGCCCGTCGGCCCACTCGCCGGTCGCCCGGTCCAGCCGCCGCGGCGTCCAGGCCACGCGCATGGTCACGTTCGGGTTCTGGGTGTCACGGCCGCGCCACCGGGGCTGGGTGGCCACGTAGCCGGACAGGCTGATCTGCGCCTCGTTCATCATCGTCCTCCTGGGCTGACCGGCCGCGCGAGGAGCGGCACCGTGCCGCCGCGGCCTGGCTCCACCATCGGCCAGGACCGGCCGGCCCGGGGGCGGCCGCGCCCCGCCTGTGGACAGCCGGCCCGGCGGGCGCAGCCCTGTGGACAGCGCGTGGCGGATCTGCGCGGAATGTGGCATCATGCCCCGCCCGGATTCTGGCGCGGGGGCCTGGTCAGGCGGCGACGAGCTCGGACGGCTCGGCGATGACGTCCACCAGCGCGCCGTTGCGCATCACCGTGATGGCCAGCGGCTTGCCGATCGCGTCGCCGAACATCAGCCGCTGCAGGTCCTGGGCGGCGCGCACCGGCTGGCCGCCCGCGCTGAGCAGCAGGTCGCCGCCCCGCAGCCCGGCCCGCGCGGCCGGACCGCCCGCCACCACCTCGGCCACCCGCAGCCCCTCGCGACGGCCGGTCCGCTCGGCCAGCCAGGCCGGCAGCGGGGCCGGCACGCTGACGATGCCGAGGTAAGCCCGCCGCACCCGGCCGGCCGCCATCAGCGTGGCAATGATCTTGCGGGTGGTGTCGTTGACCGGCACCGCAAGGCCCAGCCCGACGCCGGCCACCGCGGTGTTGATGCCCACCACCCGGGCCTGCGCGTCGGCCAGCGCGCCGCCCGAGTTGCCGGGGTTCAGCGCGGCGTCGGTCTGGATGACGTCCTCGACCAGCCGCGCCGCGTTGCCGCTGCGGGCCGGGAACGACCGGCCGAGCGCGCTGACCACGCCCGCGGTGACCGACCCGGCCAGCCCGAGCGGGCTGCCGACCGCCACGACGAGCTGGCCGACCAGCAGGCCGTCGGCCTCCCCGAGCTGCGCCGGGCCGGGCGTGGCGCCGAGGGCACGGACCACGGCAAGATCGGACAGCGGGTCGGCGCCGACCACGGTGAACGGGGCGCTGCCGCCGTCGGCGAACAGCGCGGTACCGCGCTGGGCCTGCCCGACGACGTGCGCGTTGGTGAGCAGGAACCCGTCCGAGGTGTACACGACGGCCGAGCCCATGCTCTCGCCGCCGCGGCCGCCCGAGCGCGGCACCCGCAGCGACGCGACGGCGGGAGTGAGTTGCGCGGCGACGCTGGTGACAACGGCAGAATAAGCATCGAGCGGCTGATCGGCGGCCACGGCTCCTCCTCGGTCTGAGCAACATGCGGCGGCCTTGTGGCTGACCAATTACAACATTACATTGCAACAAGGAGCAGCGTGAAAGCCAGCGGCCACCGGCGGCGACGGCCCGGCGGCCTCGTGGCGCGGACGGGGGCCGGGCGAGCCGGGCGCATGACCCCGGGGCGCGCGGACGCGCGCGGCGCCGCCGGTCAGGACGGGTCGGCGGCGGCGATCTTCAGCTGATCGCGGAAACGGGTGAACTCGGCGAGCTCGGCCTCGACGGGCGCGACAACCTGCTCGGCGGCGACCCGGGTGATCTGCTGGCGCATGGCCGTGCCGAACGCCGCCGATTCCCGTTCCGCCTCGGCCCGGACCAGGTTCAGGCTGATCCTGGCCGTCAGCCAGCCGAGCAGCAGCACCGCGGCCACGATGCCGCCGATCCAGGCCAGCAAGGCGACGTCGGTGAACATCCGCGGTGCGGTGCGGTCGGCGTGGAACACCCCGAGGACCACGATCGCCGCCATCCAGGCCGCGCCCACGATGGCCGAGCCGAGCAGCAGGCCCTGCCAGGCGCCGGCCAGCCGCCACCAGCCCGCGACGGTGTTCTCGGCCGGCAGCGCGTCGCCCATGCCGGTGCCGAGCGCGGCCGGGATGTTCCCGGCCCGGGACCGGGCCGCGTCCCGCACGGTCTGCGACCACGGCTCGGGCAGCGGCTGGCTGACCTCGTCGGCCAGCCGGGTGATGGCGTTGTCGACCTCGGCCTGCTGGGCGCCGGCCGGGCCGGCGGTCACGCTGCGCAGCTCGTCCCAGAGCCGGCCCAGCCGCACCTTGCGGATCGGGTCGCGCCCGGCCAGCCGTTCGGCCAGCCACGCCACCGGCCAGCCGACGTAGTCCACGGCGCGCAGCTCACGGGCGCTGCGCAGCGCATCGCCCACGGCCGGCACCCCGGCCGCGGCGGAGAACGCGGCGGCGAGCTGCTCCACGCTGGCCGCCGGCACCGCGGCCGGCGTCTGCGGCGATCCCGCGTACGGGGCGAACCGGGCCGCGAGCGCGTCCACGTCGGCGGAGATCCTGGCGCTGGCCGCGCGCCGGGCCGAGACCGCGTCGGCCAGCAGGCCGCGCAGGTCGTCCAGCCCGGCTCCGGAGAAGGCGGAGGTGACCAGGATCTGCGTGTCGTGCAGTTCCTCGGCGTCGAGCAGCCGGCGCAGGTCGCCGGTGCAGTCCTCGACCTGCTGGGGGTCGAGCAGATCGGCCTGGTTCAGCACGACCGAGACCACCTCGGAATGCCCGGCGAGAGGCACCAGGAACCGCCGGTGCACGGCGGCGTCGGCGTACTTCTGCGGGTCGAGCACCCACACCATCAGGTCGGCCATCTCGACCAGGCCGTCCACCACCCCCGACGCGTGGGTCATGACCGTGTCGTGGTCGGGCAGGTCGAGCAGGACCAGCCCGGTCAGCGAGCGCTCGCCGCGGTCCAGCGCGCTGGAGCGCGCATAGCGGTGGCGGCGCGGCACGCCGAGCCACTCCAGCAGCGGGCCTGAGCCGCGGATCCCCCAGACGCAGGCGTGCGCGTCCTTGGTGACCGGGCGGGTCACGCCCACGGTCGAGAAATCGGCTCCGGCCAGCGCGTTGAACAGCGACGACTTGCCGCTCCCGGTGCCGCCCGCCAGGACCACGACGGTGTGCTCGGAGGACAGCCGCAGCCGCTGGCCGGCCCGGGCGAGCAGGTCCTGCGCGGTGGCCAGCAGCTTGCGGCCGAAGCCCTGCTCGGTGCGCTGCGACCCGATCTGGACCAGGGTGGCGATGGCGTTCAGCCGGTCGGGCAGCGCGGGCCGGGGCGGTTCGCCAGGATCGCCGCCGGTTCCGGCGTCCCCGGGCGCTGCCTGCGGGGCGCCGTCCTGGGCTTGCGGCCAGCCGGGCATGGCGGGACCGGGGATCATCGCGGCCGGCTCGGCTGGAGCGTCCGAGGCCGGCACAGTGCCCGGACCCGCCTGCGGAGCCGGAGCGGCTTGCGGCGGCGGGTCCTGGCCCGGCGCGCCGGGGCCTGGTGTAGCCATCCCGGGGGCGGGACCTGCGGCGTCCGGGATGGCCACGAGGTCCGGGCTGGTCGTTTCCTCCGGGCTGGCGGTGTCCTGGCCGGCCTCGGCGTCCGGGCCGGGCACGGCGGCCGCGTGATCGGCGGCCGCGTGATCGGCGGCCGCGTGATCGGCGGCCGGGGGATCAGCGGCAGCGGGATCAGCAGCTGCCGGATCAGCGGCCGCCGTCTCCTGCTCCTGATCGGCCGGGCCGGGCCCGCCGGGGAGCGCCGGGCCGGGCGTGCGCTCGTTGCTCTTGCGGGCCCCGCGGGCCGCCGCATGGCGGTGCCCGGCCGCATGCCGGGGCCCGGCGGCGTGGCTGCGGGCCGAGACCGGAGCGGGGGTGGCGGCATTCTGGCCGGCGGCATCCTGGCCGGCGGGCGCGGCCGGGGCCGCGCGGCCGGGCGGGCGCTCTGCTCCCGTGTCAGTGCCCCCGGCCGTGCCCCCGGCCGCGGGCGCGGGGCCGGGAGTCTCCTCGGCGGGGCTATCTGCTTCCTGGCCGGACTCGGCGGAGCGGCTAGCCGTCATCTGCTTGCCTCCAGCACATAGCTGGCCTGGTGCATCTCGGCGATCAGCGATTCGTCTGGCGGGCCGGCCGCATCGAGTATCGCGCTGAAGCGCAGCATTTCCTGGTCGAACAGCTCACTGACCCGGTCGTGCAGGTCCTGCCGGATCCTGGCGCCGATCGTGCGCAGCAGCCCGGCCCCGAACAGCGAGATGAGCAGGGCCTGCGGGCCGCTGGCAGCCGGCTCGGCGGCAGTTGCGGCGGCGGATGTTGCGGCGGTGCCCGGGCCCGCTGCCGCACCGCCAGCTTCGCCGGTGCCTGCCGCTCCGGTGCCGGCCGCTCCAGCGCCGGCCGCTCCGGTGCCGGCCGCTCCGGTGCCTGTTGCTCCGGTGCCGGCCGCTCCGGTGCCTGCCGCGTCAGTGCCGGCCGCTCCGGTGCCGGGCCCGCCCGCGCCGGGCGCCTGATCCGATCCGTAGCCGAGGACGCCGATGGTCAGCACCAGGGCCAGGGACTCGTCGTCGAACGAGACCACCCGCGCGATGGACCGCCTGGTCACGTTCTCGGCCTGCACGAGCTGGGTCACATGCGCCTGCCAGGCGGTGATGATCTCGGCGGCCCGGCTGGCCAGCTCGGGGGAAGACCGGGCCAGCGCCGCGGCAGCCGGGGACGCGGACCCCGCCGGCGGCATCGCGGCCTCGCCTGTCCTCCCGGCGGCCGCGCCGGCCCGCCCGGAAGGTGGCGTCGCGGCAGCGCGGCGGTCGGTGAACGGCCAGCCATCAGGCTCGACGGCCGTCTCCGGCTCGGGCAGGCCGGCCAGCAGCTCCCGGCCGGCCTGATTCCGGTTCCAGCCGACGACGGCCTGCTCGGCGGCGCGGTCGGCGGCCGCCGTGACCAGCGCCTCCAGGCTGGCGCGGATCGCGTCGCGCAGGGCACGGGCCCGCTGCGGCAGCGCCCGGTTACGGGGCTTGCCGCCGCCCCGGCTGCGCCGCAGCTGGAGCGAGCGCAGCAAATCCCCGGCCCCGGCGAAGTCCTGCCACCGGGCCAGCACCTCGCCGCGCACCAGCGAGCCGTTCGCGGCGGCCTCGTCCAGGCCGGCCAGCCCGGCCGCGTAGCTGCCGGTCACCAGCCCGGCCAGCTCGGCGTGCGCGGTGAGCTGGCGCTCCACCTGCCCGGCGAGCACCGGGACCCGGTCGCGGAAGGTGTCGAGCACGCCGGCCATGGTCTTGGTCAGCACCGCGACCCGCCGGTCCTCCTGCGCGGCGGTCTGCACGAGCCACTCCCGCACCGGCGCAGTCACTTCCGCGGGCAGCTGCGCGTTGGCGATCGTCGTCTCCGGGATGATGAACCGGCGGGTTTCACTCAGGCCGTTAGCGGCCAGCATCGCCTCGAAGTGCTCGGTCAGCTGCGGGACGGCCGCGCCCGGCACCCGCGACAGCACGATCGACAGCGCCGCCCCGCGGTCGCGGGCCTGCTGCAGCAGTTCCCAGACGGCCGCGTCGGCGTACCGGCGGGCCGAGGTCATGAACAGCCACAGGTCGGAGGCGTCCAGGAACTGGTGGGCGAACTGCCGGTGTGCCTGCACGACGGAATCGATGTCGGGAGTGTCCAGCAGCGCGACGCCCTGCGGCATCCCCTCGCTGGCCGCGAGCACCAGCAGGCCGTCCCGGCCGGGCATGGCCAGGCCCTGCTGGCGGACCCGCGGCAGCGTGGGCAGGAAGACGTTCTCGGCGAACCAGTGCATCTCGGCCGGATGGCAGGCCAGGACCGGGCTGTTAGTCGTGGGCAGGCGGATGCCGGTCGCGCTGACCTGGCGGCCGACCAGGCTGTTCATCAGCGTCGACTTGCCCGCGCCGGTCGAGCCGACCAGTGCCACCAGGATCGGCGCCGCGGACTTGCGCAGCCGCGGCAGCAGGTAGTCGTCGATCTGGCTGAGCAGCTTGCGCCGCTCGGCCCGGGCGGAATCGGCGCCGGCGGCGGCCAGGGCCAGCGGGGCCCCCATGATCGGATGGCGCAGGGCCAGCAAGGCCGACTCCAGCCTGCGGGCGTCGACCCGGACGTAAGGCTCTGGCGGCGGCCCGGCGGACAGCTCGCCCGCGGCCGCCGGGGGCTGCGGGGCCGGCGGCCCGGCGCCCGGCGGCTCAGCGGGCGACGGGTCTTCCGGGGTCGCGGGCAGCGGCGGCGCGGGCCCGCGGCTGCGCGGGCCGGCCGGCGGTGGCTGGTTCCGGGCAGGCGGCATCTCCGCCTCGGCATCGCGGGGCGCCGAGGCGGCCGTCTGGCCCTGTCCCTCTGTCATCGTTCCTCGAGTCGTGCGTCCGGGCTGCCGCGGCGGGCCGGTCGCCCGGCCGCCTGCCCTGGCCACCAGTCTCCCTCAGTCTGGCTTCCCGCTTCGGGGCAGGTCAGCGGCACCCTGGCTGAGCTGGCGGGCGGCGGCCGCAGCCGTCCGCGCTGCGGCGCGCTGGCCTGTCCCGGCCCGAGGGCTCGGGCGCGCCCTGCGGGACCGGCCGCGGGCGCCTCCGGGCGCCCCGTGAGCCCATTCTGCGCTGCGAGGGCAGGTTACCGTTCGCGAGGGCGGAATCGGGAGTGACGGGCGAAGCTGTTATCTTCGCCCGTCGCGGCGCAGCCGGCACCTGCGCTGCCGGATCCGCGCGCAGCCGGCGCCGCGGCGGCCGGCTACGGCCCGGTGCCGTCGTCCATGATCACGCCGTCGGCCCGCGGCCGGGCCAGGGCCGCCAGCAGCAGGGCCTCGAAGGCAGCGGCGGCGACCACCGCGCCGCCCTTCTCCGACACGTTCGTCAGGCAGCGCAGGCCGCTGGCGCGCAGCGCGTCCTTGACCTCGGCCGCGCCGACGAACCCGGCCGGCAGGCCGATCACGAACGCAGGCTCCACCCCGCGCGACAGCACCTCGTCCAGCGCGGTGGCCGCTCCGCCGATCACCCAGACCGCGCCGGGGCCTGCTTCCCCGAATGCGAGCCGCACCGCCGCGGCGGCCGGGGAGATGCCGGCCGTGCGGGACAGCCGGGCGGTCAGCGGCTCGGCTGCCTTGCAGATCACCGGGCAGCCGGTGATCCCGGCCGCGACCACGGCCGAGTCGGCGATCACCGGCGCCCCGGCCGCGAGCGCGGCGACGGCGGCGGCGAGCGTCTCCTCGTCGCACACCAGGTCCGTCGCGTAGTCGAAGTCCGCGCTGGCGTGGATGACCCGCTCGGTCACATCGCGGCTGTACCGGGGCAGCCGGGACAGGTCGATGCGCGAGCGCAAGATCCGGTAGGACTGCTCCGCCAGCGCCCGGTCCGGGTCGGGGGTGTCACCTGGCCAGCTCACTACTGCATCACCCCCGGATAGCTCGGGCCGCCTCGGGGATCCCAGCATGACATACCGGGCCCAGCCGACGCGCCGCGCCGATTCGGGCCAGGGCACCGGCGCGCGTCGATACACTGGCCTCGCGCAACCGGGCTGGCCACGCGGCCGGGCGCGGCGGCGCACGGCGCAGCGCGGTTCGTCGCCGGCCCGGCCGGCGCCCCGGCCACGTCCATTCGGGGGCGACGGCAGCCGGGACGCGCAGCACGGGCAGGTCACCTCGGTGATCACGCAACGGTCCGCGGCCCGCCGCCGGACAACAGCTGTGCCTGGCGCGGACCGGCGAGCCCGCGGGCAGGCAGGATCTTTCCCGCGAACGGAGCCCGGATGCCCCAGCCCACCCTGATCCCCGGCCCGGCCGCCGGCCGCCCGGACTACTTGGAGGCAGCACTGTGACCGCGCAACCGGCCGCCGACGAGGCCATCGACAGCTCTGCCCTGCGCGCCTTCACCGGCCAGTACGGATCCCGGGCCACGGCGCTGCCGCCGGTGGCCATCGTGATCGCCGCCTACAACGAGGAGGGCGCGATCGGGCCGGTCATCGAGGCGCTGCCGGACTCGGTCTGCGGGCTCGGCACCGCGGTCCTGGTGGTGTCCGACGGCTCGGCCGACGGCACGGTCAAGGAAGCGGAGGCGGCCGGCGCGCTGGTCTGCGACGTCCCGGCCAACCGCGGCCAGGGCGCAGCGCTGCGGCTGGGCTACCGGCTGGCTCGTGAGGGCGGCGCGCAGTACATCATCACCACCGACGCCGACGGCCAGTACAACCCGGCCGAGATGGCGTCGCTGCTGCAGCCGATCCTGGACGGCCGGGCCGACTTCGTCACCGGCTCGCGGCGTCTCGGCAGCGAGGAGACGAAGGACCCGGTGCGCAAGGCTGGCGTCAGGTTCTTCGCGCTCGCGATCAGCACGCTCACCGGCCAGCGGATCAGCGACACCACGTTCGGGCTGCGCGCGATGAAGTCAGAGGTCACCGGGGCGGTGCTGCTGGCGCAGCCGCAGTATCAGGCGTCCGAGCTGCTCATCGGCGTGATCACGCACGGCTACCGGGTGGCCGAGGTGCCCGCGACGATCCACAAGCGGCAGGTCGGCAAGAGCAAGAAGGGCAACAACGCCTTCTATGCGCTCCAGTTCGCCAGGGTGGTCGGCGGTACCTGGTGGCGGGAGCGTCAGCGCCGCTCGGCGGGCGCCGGCCGGACCTCCGCGGCAGGCGCGGGCGGCGCCGCGGGCTCGTCGGCCTCGCGGGCCAGCGCGACGGCGACCGAGTCGGCCGCGTCCACCGGGTCGACCGAGGCCAGCCTGGACCCGCGGTCGGCGAACAACACGTAGTGGAAGATCGCGAACCGCGCGACGAACGTCACGCAGTTGGCCAGGAAGTAGGCGCCGTTCACCAGGGCGATCCGCTGCAGGCTCCCCAGGTGCATGTTGATGGCCCAGATGTGCGCGTAGTGGGTGACCAGGCCCAGCACGAGCCAGGCCCCCACCGACACCGCCCAGAACGGCAGCGTCTCGCGGAGCACGCTGGGCCGGCCCTTGCGGTGCCAGGCCCAGCGGCTCAGCACGTAGCTGACGGCCGCGCCGATCATCGACGCGACGACGCCGGCCGTGCCGGCCGTCACGCCGATGCCCTCGATCATGATGACCAGCGAGAGCTGGCTCGCGATCACCGCCGCGATGGACACCGGGACGAAGCGCATGAACTGGGTGCCAGTCCGGCTGCGCAGCCACTCGCGCAGCGGCCGCGGCACCAGGTGCCAGGCTGACTTGGCGATTCTGGGCACTTCCGGCGTCATGTTCGTCCTTGGTTGGTGAAACTGGCGGGACCAGATGGGCACGGCGACAGATCTACATTACGGGAACGTGACAGGGCTTGTTCCCAGGTTGGCGCGGCCCGCGGTTCGCGTCTCCCGGCGCGCGCGGCCTGGCGGGAAAATTTGCGTGATGATGAGAGAACACTGCCCAGGAGCGCGGAACGGCATGCGCGGTATAAATTAGCCATAAGAATTGTAGGAAAAGGCGGGAGCAAGATCATGAAGATCTTGGTGTTGGGCGGGGACGGCTATCTTGGCTGGCCAACGGCACTGCATCTGTCGGAAGCCGGCCATGATGTGGCGGTCGCCGACAATTTCGTCCGGCGCAGCTACGACTTCGAGATGGGCGTCGACAGCCTGGTCCCCATCGAGCCGCTGCAGACCCGGATCAGGACCTGGCACGAGCTGACCGGCAAGCGGATCGGCTGCTATATCGGCGACCTGTGCGACGCGGATTTCACTTACCACATGGTGCGCGACTTCGAGCCGGAGGCGATCATCCACTTCGCCGAGCAGCGGGCCGCCCCCTACTCGATGGTGGACCGCAAGCACGCCGTCTACACCCAGGTCAACAACGTGGGCGGCACATTGAACGTGCTGTATGCGATCGCCGAGCTCAACCCCGACATCCACCTGGTCAAGCTGGGCACGATGGGCGAGTACGGCACGCCCAACATCGACATCGAGGAAGGCTGGCTGGAAGTCGAGCACAAGGGCCGCAAGGACCGGGTGCTGTTCCCCAAGCGGCCCGGCTCCTTCTACCACCTTTCCAAGGTGCACGACAGCCACAACATCGAGTTCGCCTGCCGCATCTGGGACCTGCGCGCCACCGACCTGAACCAGGGCGTGGTGTACGGCCAGCAGACTCCCGAGACCGCCCGTGACGACCGGCTCGCCACCCGGTACGACTACGACGCGGTGTTCGGCACCGTGCTGAACCGCTTCGTCATCCAGGCCGTGATCGGCGAGCCGCTGACCGTCTACGGCGGCGGCTCGCAGACCCGCGGCATCATCGAGATCCGCGACACGGTCCGCTGCCTGCAGCTGGCCTGCGAGAACCCGGCCGGCCGGGGCGAGTTCCGGGTGTTCAACCAGATGACCGAGTCGCTGTCGATCACCGAGATGGCCGACATCATCGCCCGGGTCAGCCCCGACCCGGTGCGGGTCGAGCACCTGGACAACCCGCGGGTCGAAGAGGAGAACCACCACTACAACGTGGTGCACTCCGGGCTGGTGGAACTCGGGCTTGACCCGCACCTGCTGTCGGACACGCTGCTGGAATCGCTGCTGCACATCACCAAGCGCTACGCCTACCGGGTGCGGCCCGAGGCGATGATCCCGACGATCGAGTGGCGCCGCCCGGCCAGCCGGATCAGCAACTAGCTGAGACTCAGCCGGGGCCTCCCCCGGCCGCGGTGCGCCCGGCGGCGTGGCTGTCCGGCCGGGCGCGCCCGGTGCCGGGACGGCCCGGTCACGGTGCCGCCCAGGCTGCGCGAGCTGACCGTGCCCTTGCTGCTGACCGCCGTGGACCACAGCACCCCGGACCGGCTGGCCCAGAACACCTGCACCGGGCTGCCGGGCAGGCCGACCGCCGCGAACGGCGCGGACCGCAGCGAGCCGGACCGCAGCCTGACCGGCACGCCGAACCGGCCGCGCCGGTTGCGCCGCACGGCCCACAGGCCGCCCTTGCCGTTGCGCCACAGCACCCACTCGGTCCCGCCCGCCGTCACCGGCCAGGGCGCGCCGGACACGCTGCCGCCGAGATCGTGCGGGCCGGTCCAGCGCCCGGACGCAGTCCGGTAGGCGGCCCACACGCTGTGCGGCCTGGACCCCCGCCAGGCCACCTCGATGCCGCCGCCGGGCTGGGCGGTGGCGTACACCGGGCCGCCGAGCGGCGCCATGCCCAGGCTGGCCGGCCGGGTCCACAGGCCGCCGATGCCGCGGGTGGCCTGCCACAAGGCGCCGTTGCTGCCCTGCCAGAACACCGCGACCCGGCCGGCCGACGACGCGACCGGCGCGGGCGTCCCGGCCAGGCTGCCGCCGAGCTCCTGCGGCCCGGCCCAGCCGTGCCCGGGGCTGTACTGGCCGTGCCACAGATGATGATCGTCCGATCCCCGCCAGAACACGTCCACCACCCCGTTGGACTGCGCGACGGCCCGCGGCGGGCTGCCGATGGCGCCCATCATGGTGAGCGTGGTGACCGGCTTCCAGCCCGACGCCCAGTGGCCGGTCCGCAGGTCCAGGTAGCCGTGCGGTCCCTGGTAGAACACCTGCACGGTGCCGCGGCCGATATCGACCGCGGACGGCGGGGACTCCAGCGTGCCGCCCATGTTGACCGGGTGCGACCAGCCCCGGCGGCGCGAGTAGGACGCCCGCCACAGGTGCCGCCCCGGGCCGCGGTAGAACACTTCGATGGCGCCCGCCGCGGAGGTCACCGCGGGCGTGCCCTGGGCGGTGCCGCCGGGCCAGCGCAGGCTGACGTTCAGGTAGTCCTGGTCGATGTCGATCGGGTCGCCGCCGTAGCTCTGCCGCACGTTGCCGCTGTACTGGTGCAGCCGCTGGCGGCTGCCCCACAGCCCGGACCGGTAGGCGGGGTCGGAGGTGTTGGCGCGGCCGTTCCAGAGCGCGTCGAAGATGGCGTCCGGCATCGCGTAGTGGTGCCGCTGGTACTGCCGGGCCAGGTCGGCGACGCCGGACTCGGAGCTGGAGTACACCCCGGACAGGAACCCGAGCCGGTGCAGCTCGGTGGTCCAGGCCGACAGGAAGCTCAGCGCCCGCCCGGACTGGCCCCCGCCGTAGGCCTCCATGTCGTAATACAGCGGCGTTCCCGGCCCGAGGCCGAGCCGCTCGGCCTGCACGACCGCGTCTTTCGCGGCGCTGGTCCCCTGCCGCTGCGGGGCGTGGATCTCGCCGTAGGCGGCCTGCGGCCCGACGTAGAGCGGGATGAAGTGCCAGCCCGCCCGGGCCTGCCGGCCGACCCAGGAAGCGGTCAGGTTCGGCTGCGCGCAGGCCCGGTCGGCGCCGCCGATGTAGATGCCGACGGCCCGGTAGGGCGAGTGCTTGCGCCAGGCGCGCATGTAGCCGGCGCTCGGCGCCGCGCACGAATCGAAGCCGAGGCCGCGCCAGGCGGTCACCGAGGTGGGCAGGTCGGCCAGCGCGGTGCGGGGCCGGGCCGGCGCCGCTGCGGCAGTCCCGGCGGCCGTGCGGCGCAGGCCGGTCCTGCGCAGCTCCGGCCCGGCCTGCGCCGGGCGGCCCGCCGGGACCCTGCGGTGGGCCGCAGGCCAGGCCCGGCGCGCGCCGACGACCAGGGTCACGTCCGGCAGCCGGCCGGACCTGCGCTTGGGCCCGGCGACGGCGGCCCCGCCCGGGTGCCCGCCGGCCGCGGTGAACCGGGCCGGATTCGGCACCTTGATCACCGGCGCGGGCAGGGCGGCGCTTGAGATGATCTTGTACACGGCCGTGGGGTCGGTGTCGAAGGTGGCCGTGAGCCGGATCCGGCGGTCGCGGAGGGTGATGACCCGCGCGGTCGGGTCCTCGGTCGAGACCCGGCCGGGCCGGGCCGCGGCGGGCTGCACCAGCACCGCCTCGGTGGTGCCGATCAGCCAGCTCGGGCAGCCCTGGTTCGGGCCGGGCGCGCCCAGGTAGATCGCGTGCACGTCGAACCGCACGCAGCGGCCGGGATGCCCGGCCTCGTCGATGACCTGCCACGACCGCGGCACGGTGAAGGTGTAGCCGCGGTAGCTGACCTGCTTGAGCTGGCGCGCGATCTGCGGTGAGCCCGTCGCGGCGCGGGCCGGTCCCGCCGGGCCGGCCGCGAGCGCGGCCGCGGTGAGCACGGCCGCGGCGAGCACCGTGGCTCCCGCCGCGGCGAGCCACCGCGCGGCGCGGGCAGGCTGGTCTGCGAGCATGCTGAATACCGCCTCGTGATGTGATTCGGTGGCCGGATCGCGGCCTGGCTGGGCCTGCGCGTCAGCGCGCGGGCGCGGGCGCGATCCTGGCTGGCGAAATGACCGCGATTGCGGAACGCATATTCAGCGACACCTTTCCCCCGTGGTTCCCGTCCTGCCCCCGCAGGACGTCGGCCCCCGAATAACCGGCCTATTGCTCTTGCGCAATAAGCGGCGTCATAACGGGCGGCCCCGAGCACGCTGCCAGGCAGGATGTCCCTTTAGCCACGCTTTCCGGCTTTTTCCTCAAGCCGGAAAGCAGCTGCCTGCGCGGTGCTTGGAAAATGAGGTTATAGGCCGCTCATGCGCCGGTCAGCGCGACTCGCCGGGCGAATTTGCCGGTTCCCCGGGTTTTACTCTGCGCGGCAGAAAAGCGGACAGCCCGCGGATTGCGCGGGCTGCCCGCCGGTGGCGGGTCCCGCCTCCGGGGTCAGGAGCCGGACCGGACGGCGGTCAGGCGGGCTCGGACCAGCCGGCCATCGGGAAGCCGGAGAGCAGGTCGCGGACCTCGCCGGCGATCCTGGCGATGGACTCCTCGTCCTCCTTGACCGCGGCGGTCACCGCCGCCTCCATCCAGGCGGCGAGCTGCGGCATGTGCTCCTCGGTCAGCCCGCGGGTGGTGATGGCGGGGGTGCCGATGCGCAGGCCCGAGGGGTCGAACGGCTTGCGCGGGTCGAACGGGATCGTGTTGTAGTTCGTCTCGATCCCGGCCCGGTCCAGCGCCTTGGCGGCGGGCTTGCCGCCGATGCCCTGCGGGGTGAGGTCGACCAGGATCAGGTGGTTGTCGGTGCCGCCGGACACCAGCGTGAAGCCGCGCTCGGTCAGCGCGGCGGCCAGCGCCTTGGCGTTGGCCACGATCTGGTGCGCGTACCGGCGGAACTCCGGCTGGGCCGCCTCGTGCAGCGCGACCGCGACGCCCGCGGTCGTGTGGTTGTGCGGGCCGCCCTGCAGGCCGGGGAACACCGCCCGGTCGATGGCCTTGGCGTGCTCCTCCGTCGACATGATCATGGCGCCGCGCGGGCCGCGCAGCGTCTTGTGCGTGGTGGTCACGATCACCGGCGCGTAGCCGACCGGGCTCGGGTGCGCGCCGCCGGCGATCAGCCCGGCGATGTGCGCCACGTCCGCGATCAGCACCGCGCCCGCCTCGCGGGCGATCTCGGCGAACGCCGGGAAGTCGATGGTGCGCGGGATGGCCGTCCCGCCGCAGTAGAGGATCTTCGGCCGCTCGCGCAGCGCGATGTCCCTGATCTCGTCGAAGTCGACCCGGCCGGTGCCGGCCCGCACCCCGTAATGCACGGCGTTGAACCACTTGCCGGTGACCGACACCGGCCAGCCGTGCGTCAGGTGCCCGCCGGCGGGCAGCGCCATGCCCATCACGGTGTCGCCCGGCTGCGCGAACGCCATGTACACGGCGAGGTTGGCGGGCGAGCCCGAATAGGTCTGCACGTTGGCGTGCTCCACCCCGAACAGGGCCTTGGCCCGGTCGATGGCGAGCAGCTCGATCGGGTCGACGAACTGCTGGCCCTCGTAGTAACGGCGGCCTGCGTACCCTTCCGAGTACTTGTTCGTCAGCACCGTGCCGCACGCTTCGAGCACGGCCTGCGAGACGTAGTTCTCGGACGGGATGAGCCGCGCCTTGCCGAACTGGCGCTTGGCCTCGCCCTCGATCAGCTCGGCGATCTGCGGGTCGGTGCTCGCGATGTGCGAGATGGGAGGCTGGTGCATGCCCCTATCATGCCGGGCCGCCGCGCCCCCGGCCAGCAGCGGCCCGGGCTACAGCGGGCAGGTCAGCCCGGCGGCGCCGGGAAGGGCCCGGCCCGGGCCGCCCGGAGGCCGCGGCCCGGCGCAGCAGCAGCCGCCGCTCCGATACCGTCCACGCCGAGCTGGTCAGCAGGTACAGGCCGGCGGCGAGCGGCAGCACCGCCGCGACCAGGACCGTCGAGTAGGGCAGCACCCTGGCGATCCCGCTGACCATTCCGGCCTGCTCCGCAGGGGCAGCCGCCGCGCTCGTGCTGGCCAGCCGGGAGGCCAGCCAGCCGACGGCCGCCAGCAGCGCGAACAGCCCGGCGAAGATCAGGCCCTGGCCGCTGAGCGGCCCGGCGGCGCTCAGCCAGTGGGCACCGAGCGGCGCGCCGAGCAAGGCATGGGCGAGCAGGGTATTGCGGGTCCCGCCGATGACCGGGGAGCGGAACAGCCGGTAGAGCACGGCCAGGACCGGGAGCTGGAGCAGCAGCGGCAGGCACCCGGCCGCCGCGCCGCCCGCTTCCCGCCGGTACAGCGCGGCCAGCTCGCGCTGCAGCCGCTCGGGCTGGCCGGCGTGGCGCTTGCGGAGCCCGGCGACCTGCGGCGCGAGCCGGGCCTGGGCGGCCTGGCCGCGCAGCGCGTAGTAACTGAGCGGCAGCAACAGCAGCCGGACCGCCGCGGTGAACACGACGATCGCGGCGGCGGCCGCCAGGCCGCCGCCCAGCGGGGTGAGCAGGCCGGCGAGTCCGGCGACGAGGTGGTAAGCGGCGCCGGTCGCGGCACCGAGGATGCTGAACATGACAAGCCCCTCCAGCGGGTCTGACGACGAGTGTTTGCTGGAGGCGGCCGCCTGATCATCGTCCCGGCCCGGCCGGCCGGGCCGGGCCCGGCCCCTCGATGTGACGTTCAGGGGCATGGGTGCCCCTGAACGTCACATCCACGGGGTGCGGAGCCGGGTCACAGGACGGGCGCTCTCCACCCCTGATGGGTGAGCTGCTGAGCACACCAGGTGCCGCTGGGTGGCCCTCCGGGCACCCTGCGCCGGGCGGGACCCGGCGCAGGCCGGGGCGCGGCCCGGCAGGCCGGGACGAGCGGGCGGATGGTCAGGCGGTCGCCGGGGCGGGTGACGGGGCCCGGGGGCGGGCGCGGCCGCGCGCGCCGGGGTCACGCTGGCGCTGGAAGGCGGCGCCGAGGGACTTGCGGTGCTGGGCTTGCGCCTGGCCGGTCAGCGGCACGGCCATGAGCAGCGCGGCCGCCCGGCCGCCGCGGGCGAGGGCGGCCACGGCCAGGGCGGCCACCGCCACCGTCGCGACGATCATCAGGCCGGACGGGCCGGGCACCAGCCCGCCCGGCGGGCCCGCGAACTGGCCGGAGACATGCCACAAGCCGCTGAGCTGCGCCACCAGCGCGGTCAGCCAGGCGGCCATCGGCACCTCCGGCCCTCGCCGCGCAGGCCGGCCCGGACGGCAGCGTTCGCCTGCCTGCATCGTGGGCGCGCCGCCCGGGCCGTGTCAAACCACGCCAGGCGGGTGCGTCCCCGCGCTGCAGGCGGCCCGGCCAGGCCCCGGGCGGCAGCGTTCGCCTGCCTGCATCGCGGGCGCGCCGCCCGGGCCGTGTCAAACCACGCCAGGCGGGTGCGTCCCCGCGCTGCAGGCGGCGCGGCCGGCCGGGGCGGGACGGGCTAGCTTCGGGGCCGGCCCGTTTGCTGATCATCGTGATGCCCGGCCAGCCGCCCGCGCCAGCCCGGACGATAGCCTGCGGATGCGGCCCCGGACCGGACCCGGCCGCTGGGCCTCAACTCACGGAGCGGGATGCGCGTCGGGCAGATTGCCGTCGATGTCACCCCGCTGCGGGCGAGCCGGGATTTCCGCTGGATGTTCGCCGGGCGGTTCGCCTCGATGGCCGGCACCGCGGTCGCGACCGCGTCCGCGAACTGGCAGGTCTACGCGCTGACCCGGTCCTCGCTGGCGGTCGGGCTGCTGAACCTGACCTCGGGCGCCGGGCTGCTGGTCAGCGTGACCGCGGGCGGGATGCTCGCCGACCGGTACGACCGGCGGACGGTGCTGCGCGCGGTGCAGCTGCCCGCGGCCTTGCTCGCCGCGCTGCTGGCCGGCAACAGCCTGCTGTCCCGGCCGCAGCTGTGGACGGTGTACGTGATCACGCTCGGGCTTGGCCTGTGCGCGGGCATCAGCTCGCCGGCCTCGACCGCGGCCACCCCGGCGCTGGTCGGCACCCGGTACATGGCGGCCGCGGCGGCGCTGAACGGGATCGGCAACCAGCTCGGCCAGCTCGGCGGGCCGGCCCTGGCCGGATGGCTGATCGCAGGACCGGGGCTTGCGGTCTGCTACGGCCTGGACGCGGCCTGCTTCGCGGCGTTCGGGATCATGCTGCTGTTCGTGCGGCCGTTGCCGCCGACCGCCGGGGCGCCGCGGCCCGGGCTGCGGTCGCTGGCCGAGGGCCTGCGGTACGTGCGGCGCAGCGGGGTGCTGGCCGGGATGCTGCTCATCGACACCAACGCGATGGTCTTCGGCATGCCGCAGGCGCTGTTCCCGGCGCTGGCCAGGACCCATTTCCACGGCGGCGCGACGACATTCGGGCTGCTGGCCGCGGCGCCGGGGCTCGGCGCGATGATCGGCGCGGCGACCAGCGGCTGGACCGGGCGGCTGCGGCGGCCCGGCCTGGTCGTGATCATTGCGGGCATCGTGTGGGGCGCGGCGATCGTCGGCTTCGGGCTGACCCGCAGCCTGCCGGTGGCGCTGGCGTTCCTGGCGCTGGCCGGCGCGGGTGACCTGATCTCCGAGGTACTGCGCAACGCGCTGCTGCAGATCTACGCGCCGGACCGGCTGCGGGGGCGGCTGAGCAGCCTGTACCTGGCGCAGGTCACGACGACGCCGGCCATCGGCAACACCGAGGCCGGGCTGGTCGCGCAGCTGACCTCGCTGACCGTGTCGGTGGTCAGCGGCGGGCTGGCCTGCGTGGCCGGGGCGCTGGTGCTCGGCGGGCTGATCCCGGCGCTGCGCCGGGCGACGTTCAGCGGGCCGACGCGGGCGGAACTGGAGAAGGTAGAGGCGGGGTCGGGCGCCGCGGGCTCGTGAGTGCGGCCGGGCGGCCAGCGGGGCCGGGCGAGTCTTCGGGTCAGCGGGCCGGGCCGGGACGCTCCATCCACCGCTCGGGCCGGACCAGGCCGCCGTAGCCGTGGCGCTGGTACAGGCTGCGGCCGGGGTCGGCCATCAGGACCTGGCGGACGTCGCGGACGGCCGGGTGCTCGACCGAGGTCTGGACCAGGAAGGTACCGAGGCCGCGGCCGCGGTGATCCAGGCTCACGAACACGTCGCAGAGCCAGGCGAACGTGGCATAGTCGGTGACGAACCGGGCGAAGCCGGCCTGGCTGCCGTCGGGGGCGTACAGGCCGAGCACGAGCGAGTTGTCGTTGGCCTTGGTCGTGACCCCGGCGGCCCGCCCTTCCGCCCAGTAGGACTCCTCGCTCATCCAGCGATGCACGGCGGCCTGGTCCACCAGCGACTTCTCGTCGCTGGCCCAGTACCCGTCCGGGCCTGTCCATCTCATCGGCTCCTGGCCCCTCTCCGTGCGGCGGCTGGACCTCATCATCGTGGAGCATTGCCGGCCTATGGAGCGGACAACCGTCCACGATGTTGCCCGGCCAGCGAGGCCGGCCGGGGCCCGGGCGGCGGAGTGGGTGGCGGGGACGAGCGGAAGCCCGGTACGCTGCGTTGCCTGCCCGTGACCTACGCCGGGCACAATGATGCACGCGAGCGCCTGTAGCTCAGCCGGATAGAGCAGCTGCCTTCTAAGCAGCCGGTCGGGGGTTCGAATCCCTCCAGGCGCGCCAACCGAAACCCCAGGTCATGACCCTGTTTCCTCCTCGCGGTCTTGCTGGCTGGTAGCGGGGCCTTCGGGACGTGCCACATGCGTGCCACACGCGCGTGTTTCTTGCAGCTCGGCCAGGGCCCGGTCTGCCACCGCGGCGGCCAGGGCGCGCTGCCTGTCGTCGGTCGAGTGAAGGTAGATGAGCGCGGCGCGGCTGCTGGAATGGCCCATGCGCTCCATCAGCTCGCGCAGGTTCGCCCCGGCCGAGGCGATGAACAGATTTCCGGCGTGGCGCAGGTCGTGGAAGTGGATGCCGGTCATGCCGGTCGCGGCCAGCGCGGGCAGCCATACGCGGCTGCGGAAGTTGCTGTGCCGCAGCGGCGTCCCGGCCGGGCTGGCGAACACCAGGGCGTCCGGCTCGGGCGCTACGTGACTGGCCAGGTGGTCGCTGACCGCGTTGAGGATCATCGGCGGGACGATGACGATGCGCTTGCCGGCATCGGTCTTGGGCGGGCCGAACGTCAAGAGCTGACCGTTGACCTCGGTGAGCTGGCGGCCCACCCGGACGGTGCCCGCGTCAGTGTCGATGTCGCGGCGGCGGAGCGCGGCCAGCTCGCCCCAGCGGAGGCCGCAGAAGCAGGCCAGCAGGATCAGCGTGCGGTACCGGGGATCGGCCGCGTCGGCCAGGGCGTAGACCTCGGCCACCGTCAGCACCGGCCGTTCCGGTGACTTCTCGCTGCCCGCTCCCCTGACCCGGCATGGGTTGCGGCGGATCAGGCCGTCATCGACGGCAGTAGCCATGATCGACTTGAGTAGCCGGTACGCCTTCGCTGTGGTGACCGGCGTGACCCCGGCGGCGAGCAGCTCGGCGCGCCAGCGGCGCACGTCGGCCTCGGTGATGCCCGCGACAGATCGGGAAGCGAAGGCTGGGGACAGGTGGCGCCGCAGCAGGTAGCGGTAAAGCTGGACGGTCTTGGGCCGCAGGCCCGGCCGTTCGGAGATCCAGACTGCGGCGTAGTCAGCAAACGGGACACGCCCGGCTTCCGGATCGATCCAGCCGCCGCCAAGCAGCTCGGCCTCGGTCAACGTGAGCCAGCGGGCGGCCTCGGATTTGCGGACGAAGGTGGAGGGGGCTGAGTGCAGCAGTCCGCCTGGCCCCCGGAAGCGGGCCTGCCAGCGACCCGAGGGCAGCTTGCGGATGGTGCCGAAACTGCGAGTCTTGCGGCCTGGCATGGTTAGGCGACCTTGCCGCGCCGGTGCGACCACGCGCTGACCGGCTGCACGGTCCCGGCCTCGATGAACTCCGCCAGGGCGGACTCGGGGATGCGGACGTGGCGGCCGACGTGAACGAACCGGATGCGCCGCTCAGCGATCAGCCGCCGGGGAAAGCAGACCGACGTGCCGAGCAGCTCGGCCGCCTGGGCGACGTCAAACAACTTCTCAGGGGTTGCAGTCAAGGTGATCACTTCTTCCGGGATCTACATGGTCAGGCGGCGAGGCGAGCGGGTTCGTGGTCACGTGCGAGGGCGGCGCTGGTGAGAGCGAGTCGGCTGCCTGCGGTGCCTGCGTAGCCGGTGCCTTCGTACGTCCAGGCGGCGAGGATGAGCACGACCCGTTCATCGAGTGGGCGGCCCCAGGGGTCTTGCTCGCCGTCGGGGTGGCGTTCGGTGCGGCGGTGCACGGCGCGGTCGGCGCGCAGGCGGGCGAAGGTGACGGAGTAGCGGCGGGATTTGGTGAGGAAGTGCCCGCCGTGCCCGAGCTGGTGCGCCCACCGGCACAGCCGAGTCGGCCGAAGTCCGGCGGTGAGCTGCCCGCCGCCCAGTTCCCACGCGGCGAGGATCATGCGCCGGTGGTGGGCCGGGCAGCGCAGCCCGTCAGCTTCGAGCCGGGTGGTGAGCGGCCGGGAGGGCAGGCCGGGGACTTCGAGGTCTTTGGTGGCGTACTTGGCGATGTAGTTCGCCACCGCCCGGGCCGACAGTTTGCGGCCGGAGCGGGCCAGGTCGTGATCGTCGTTCAGGATGGGCTTCTTGTCGACCTGAGGGCCGAATCGCAGCATTAGGACTGGGGCGGCCGGGTGCTCCGGTGAGGGGCCGACGCGGACGGTCGCGGCGGCGGCGGCCTGGCCGGTGGCCTCGCACAACAGCGCCACGGTGAACTGGGCCGGGGGCGCTTGGTAGGTGTCGCCGGGGGCGTCCAGGCGGATCACGGCGTGGTAGTGGATGACGCCCCGGACCTGCGCCTCGGCCACCTTGACGTACCGGACCTGGCATGCGGTCTTGAGCGCTTTCTGCGTCATACCAGCCAGAGCGGCGAGACGACGCGGCAGGTAGGTGGTGAACCGGGCCCATAGCTTGCCTGCGTAGGCGTTGAACAGCACGGCCGCTTGGTAGTCGTAGCAGTCCGGGCACAGGGCCCGGCCGAGCAGCGGGTCACCTTCGCGGTGCCGTCTGGGGCAGGAGATGTCGCGGCCGTGCGGGCACACCCGCACCCGGGCGTCCCGCCTCGGCCTGCAGGGCAGGATGGTCTTGCCGCGCTTGCGGCGGGAGTGGACCGGCCCGAACGAGGGCGCGGTGAAGGTGGCGAACACGCACGGATGCGCGCTGATCGTCTCGGGGATGCCTTTGCCGCCGGTTAGTCCGGCTCGGACAAGCTGGCGGGCGTCGCGCTTGTAGATGGCTGAGCAGGCCGGGCAGGCCGATTCGCGGCGGTTACCGCAGGCCACGTGCAGCACTCCGCCGGGTTCGGCGGCGGTGTCGTAGACGGGGCGGATCTCGCCGGTGGCCCGGTCGAGGGCGTGGACCTGGCCGCGCAGCCGGATCGGGTTGGTGCAGTGGCCGGTGCGGTCTCGCTGGCGTTGCCCGGCCGCCGATTCCTCCCACGGGACAGGAACCGGGGCGGCCGGGACGGGGGCATCAGCGAGTAGCGTCATGCGGCCTGCCGGGAGCGCAGGGCGGCGGCGGTGGCGGCGAGGGAGGCGATCTGGGTGTCGGTGAGGTAGGCGGCCTTGATCCGCTGCGGGATGCCGTCCTCGGCCAGCAGCCACGACACGCCCCGTGCCAGCGGGTCGATGGTCGCGGCCGAATAGCCCTGGGAGGCCCAGCCGTGGCCGAGGACCACATCGGAGGAAGCGTCGGTGGTGCAGCGGAACGCCCACCGGTACCCGAACAGATCCCGCAGCGAGGGGTCGATGACCTGGAAGCTGGGTCGCTGGGTGGCGAGGATGACGATGACCCCGGCGGCGCGGCCGCGGGCGACGAGGTCGCGGATGAGGGCGCCGAACTCGGCTTGCTGCTTGCGGTCGCCAGTGGTGGCCGAGAAGTAGGCGTACTCATCGATCAGTACCAGATAGACCGGCTCCCCGGTCTGCGGGGTGATCTTGCGGAGCCCGGCGGCCAGCAGCTTGTCGTACCGGCCGTTCATGAGTTCCTGGAGCCATTTGCCGCAGTCGATCGCCGCCGCGATGGAGGGGCCGATGAAGTGATCGGCGGAGTGCCGCCAGGGGCCGAGCTCGACTTGCTTGCCGTCGATCAGCACCAGCCGGCAATCCCCCGACAGCGCCCCGTGGGCGCAGATCAGGTTGACCGCCGCCGACTTCCCGGCGCCGGGTTCGCCGCCGAGCAGCACGTTCCGCTCGCCCAGGCAGACCGCGACCAGCTCGCCGTTCTCGTCCATGCCCAGATGGACCGGCTGCCAGATCGACAGCGGGAACACCGGGCTTGCCAGCGGCTCAGTAGTCGTCATCACCGCCGCCGGGCAGGGTAGGGACGGCGGTGAGGCCCGACACAGCAGGCCACGCGGGACGGCGGGATGGGCCAGGCATCGGCGGGCCGGCCAGGGCGGCCAGGGCCGAGGGGACGACGTGGGCGGGCGCCAGGGTGTCGCGGCGGATCACGTCGATGATGACCAACTGCCCCCAGTGCGGATGGCGGGTGATGCGGGCGTCGCGGGCGTAGCAGGCGGCGCGCAGTTGGTCGATGCGCTGCTCGAAGTCCTCGGCGCAGACCCCGGCCCGGCACCACACCCGGGCGCGTTCCCCGACCTTGGTCGGGCGGGTCCACAACACCAGCGGCAGCCGCCCGGCGCGAGTGTGCAGCCGGGCCTCCCAGCACAGCTTCTGGATCCGGTGCCGGGTCAGCACGCACCACACCCGACGTACCGTGAACCGCCGCGAGCCGGGCACGGCGAGGACCAGAACGACGGCAGCGGCCAGAACGAGAGCGGCAGCCGTGAGCGACCAGGAGCAGCGCCAGCCGCCACAGGAGAGCGGCGGCGGCTGTGAGCGCGGACAGTTCGGTGCGCCACCGCCAGATCACCCCGGCCGCCGACCGGCGGACGGTAATGACCAGGTTGTCCAGGACGTAGGGGTTGTTGCGCAGCCCGCGCGGGCTGACCGTCGTGTTGGCTGGCATGGCTACTTCCGGGTGGGGATGAGGCGGGTAAGCAGGCACCGGATGCACTCACAGCCCGGCAGGTGCGGCGCCGGGTCGGGCAGGTTCAGGTCGGCGCGGGTGATCACCCGGCCGGGGCCGGGGATCTCGTGCGGACCAGCGGAGACCAGGGCGGCGCCGGTGAGGTAGCCGCAGGACGGACACCAGAACCGGCGGGCCTGCGGCGGGGTGCTGGGCGGCTGGGCGTCAATCCGGAACGCCAGGTGCGGCCGCCCAGCCCCAGCGGTTGGCATCAGGCGGACTTGCGAGGCGTGGGATCGGCGGGAGTGATCTGGTCAGCGCGGAAGGCGCGGACGATCTCGCCCTTGCGGTTCACCCACGGTGTGTAGACCAGTCGGACCGGGAGGACCTGGTCGTCGGCGCCGAAGGTCGGCTCGTCGCCGGGAACCTCGACCCAGATGGTTTCCGAGGAACGCCGGGCATCGTCGATCGCGGTGAGCCGCACCAGCCACACCGGGCGGCCGTCGCGGGTTGTGGCATCGACGCCCTTGATCTGCTTGCGCTTGGCCGGGCCGCCGACGCGGAAGCGGTAGGGCTCGGTCTGGATAACGGGGATCACGGAGATCACTCCTTCGCCGTTCTGGCTAGTGGCGTGGCCTGATGGCCACTGGGCTCAGAGTGCGGCGGGAGGAATGGACGCCGTAACCGCGCGGCGGGACAAGTCGGAATGGCAGTACCGGGTTAAACTCGTCCCTAGACGTCCCCGGGAGGCGGGCATGGTGAATGACCGGCTGCGTGACGCGCTGATGGAGGCCGGGCTAACGCCCGTGCTTCTGGCGGACAAGCTCGGAGTGAGCCCGAAGACGGCCGAGCGGTGGGTGACCTCGGCGCGGGCACCATTCCCGCGCTTCCGGCACCAGATCGCCGCCCTGGTCCACCAGAGCGAGGCCTACCTCTGGCCGGGCGCGCTTTCCCCGGAACGGCAGGCCGAGATCTCCGCCTCCGAAGTGCTGCGGATCTACCCGTACCGCGTGAACGTGCCCGACGAGCTGTGGGCGCGGCTGTTCGACACTGCGGCCGAGGAAATCGGGATCCTGGTCTACTCGGGGTACTTCCTGCCCGAGCGGCACGCCCCCCAGCTCGCCCAGCTCCCGGCCAAAGCCGCCGCCGGAGTCCGCGTCCGCGTCTTGCTAGGCGACCCGGACTGCGCCCAAGTCGCCGCGCGCGGGCAGGAGGAAGAGATCGGGGACGCGATGGCCGCCAAGATCCGCAACGTCCTCGCGGCCTACTGGCGGCCCTACGCGCAAGTACCCGGGATCAGCATCCGGCTGCACGCCACGACGCTGTACAACTCGATCTTCTTGTTCGACGACGAGATGATCGTCAACACCCACGCCTACGGCATCCCGGCCAACTTCGCCCCGGCACTGCATCTGCGGCGGCTCAGCTCGGGCACCCTGTTCCAGACCTACGCATCCAGCTTCAACCGAGTCTGGGACCAGACCGCCACTGTCTGGCCACCGCGAGAGGACGTCGCATGAGCGCGGCCCGCATCGACTACCTCAACGACCCGGAAGCCCCGGCCGCGACCTCGATGGTGCCCTCGGTCAACGTGATCGTGGTCAACGACGCCGGGCAGATCCTGATGATCCGCCGCGCCGACAACGGCAACTGGGCCGTCCCCGGCGGCGCCATCGACCTCGGCGAATCCATGACCGACGCCGCCATCCGCGAAACCCGCGAGGAAAGCGGGATCGACTGCGAGATCACCGGACTGGTCGGCATCTACACCAACCCCCGGCACGTCATCCTCTACACCAGCGACGGCGAAGTCCGGCAAGAGTTCTCCATCGTGCTGACCGCCCGGCCCCGCTCCGGCCAGCCCCGGCCCAGCAGCGAAACCTCCCATGTCGAATGGGTAGACCCCGACCAGATCGACAAACTGGCCATGCACCCTTCCATGCGCCAGCGGATCCGCCAGTACCTCGACGGGCAGGCGCAGCCCTACCTCGGCTGAGCCGCCAGGAGGTCCTCGATCCGCGCTGTGGACCGGTGGATTTGCGGGGCAGCACGGGTAATCGAGCGGGTCACCAGATCATCGGGCCCGTAGCGGTCGCAGATCTCGGCTAGGCGGTCATCGACGCTCACGGCCTGGCCGTCCGGCCCGGTCGTCATATCGCAGAAGCACAACGCGTCCACCAGCAGCTCGTCCGCCGGACGATCGAACTCGGCCGCCAGCTCGGGGCCTAGGCCGCGCGCGTCAGCTTCGACCTCGGCGCAGGAGTGGTAGGCCACCAGCGCAGTCACCCGCTCGCATACATCCTCGCGGCGCAAGAACCGCGCGCCGTCCAGCGGATGAAAACCGGTATCGACAAGCTCGGGGGCGTAGCCAATGTCGTGCAGCCATGCCGCCATCACCAGCGCCTCATCGAGCGAGAGCAGCTCGCATAGATCGTCGGCGTGAACAGCAACAGCCTGCACATGACTCCACCGGCGCGGCAGAGCCTGGGCAAGATGAGCCGATGCCAACGAACGAGCGGCATCCCTGCTGGTCATACGCAGACGCTACCCGCAAAGAGACAGCCTGCCGCAGACGTCCTCCGAACTGTGAAAACCTTCCCTACGAACTGCTTCAAGGGCGCGACCTCCGGCCGCGCCAGCCGAGGCCAAGCCCGGGCTCGGCCGCCGAGTGAGACGCGGATGATGGTGCGGGACGTCGTGGACGGCGAGTGAGCTGATCGGATGGACCGGAGTACAGGGGCCACTGCCCAGCGCCGGGTGCGGCAGCTCTGCCCGCTGCCTCCGCGCTTGAGAGCGCCCGGCGCGGGCAACTGCCGCCCGGTCGGTCCGCCCCGGGCCCGGCCGCCGCCAGCTGGCCGCCGCCACGCGCCCGTAATCACCGCATCCGGTTGGACGGCGGGGCCGGTCCTCGCAGGCCGCAATCGTGCCACCGCGCAAGATCACCGCTCAAGGGCGCTACGGCCTGCGGCCTCCGCGTCGCAGCGCGATGGCGCAAGCGCCACCCTTGACCGCCGATCTTGCGCGGAGGAAAGCGGCACCTGTTGCGAGGAACGGAGAAGTCATGAGGTCTTTCTAAGACCTAGGGTTCTGAGTCGTGCTGTCAATTTTTTGTAACTCTCAGCAGAGAGAGCGGGATTCAAAGATTCCCAATTGTGCAAAACACGGTCAACGGCCTCCTTCGCGGCCATGCGCGCGTTCGCAACTCCGAATTCGGTCCTAACACCGATGGCGTCGAAGCTCTCAATCCGCACGTCCGCGAAGGCTCGTGAACCTGCTAGCTTGAGTCCTAGATCATCATTAGGAATATAGAGAACCGTTGGCAGAATATCATAGATTGGGCTTAGCGATGGCCTAGTGCCATCACCATACAAGACCGCCCAATTTTTCAGGTGAGCATCACCGTTGCCAAGCAAGACATTAAGAACAATGCGAGCGATAACCTCGCCTACCGCATCCGGACCACATAGACCGCCGATAAGGGTTGCTACAGTTTCAAAGTTTGCGCGAAGGTACTTCGCATTCTCGACTGCTGCAGGAATGTTGAGTACCTGCGCAAGTTCCTCCATGTGGATTCTCCGGTCACCATGCCGATCGAAACGGTCCACGGAAAGCGCGGCGTCAGCAATTTCTTCTGCCCATTCTTCTAGACCGGTTATCTCGGAGATCGAAACCAACTGGGCCCGAGGGGTGTTAATTCCAGAGGCGTCAGCCAAATGTAGAGACGCTAGTTCCGCTTCGGGAACACCGGAAAAGCCTGGTCGGCCGTCCGGTAGCTTAACGATCACGTTCCCTGCTTGACCCTTTGCAGGTACAGTGAGTCCTTTAGATCCTCTATATATTGAAAACTTGAGTTGAGTGCCAGCCAGGCTGTACTTCAGGAGAGGATTTCCCTCTTCATGCTCCGCAGCTACAAGCTCCGGAGGTACTTTAACGTCTCGTAGCGCACGCGGCTCCCCTATCCTAAGAGCCCCCGGCAGGTCATCTACGCCTATCCGAGCCAAGAGATTAAATTCTCTGGCACGATCGGTCTCGGCGGCTGCGGCAACAGCAGTACGAAGTCTTCCCTCGGGCAAAAGATGAGAGAACCAACTCGGAAGAGCTACATGTGCGCTTGGCCGCCAAGATCGACCATGCTCTTCAAATGTCTGGCCAAGTACAGGCCTATTGGGCAATCCCCAGTAGCTATCAGAAAACTGGAACCAATTTCTCTCGTTATCGTTATAGAGGTACCCAACCTCGACCAGCTCGCCATCAGGCGTTTCAAGCAGGGCTTGCAGTGCCGAGGTGTTACTCATCTCTGATCACTGCTCGCCATCGGGAACAATAAGATCCTCAAGGGGTGGGCGCACAAGCGCGTCTTTCTCAATTCGACTATTCAGAAAGTCCCGTACAAGCTTTTCTAGCGCTATTGACCGAATCCACAAGAATCGATCAGCGTCACCCTCTCTATAAACGGCGGCGGCGCTTTCATCGATTGCATGGCTGTTCAGCACAGGCTGAGGTTCGTCCCCTGTAAAGCTCGGAGCATTGAGCGGCCAGAGAGCCCTGGCAGCCGCGTTCGCACGATGACCTGGCACAAGCTCGTTTACAGCTTTAGGGCCATTCGCTTCGAATTCTTGGGCAAGGTCGACCGCTGAACCGTCCAGATTAAGCGGTCGCAAAGAAGCGAGCGCCAATAGTATTAGTCGACCCCAAGCCTTATCCGTTCGAAAATCATTCAACCTCACCGAAGTTACTGGGGAGTCAGAGACATCATGGATGAGATTCAGTACTGCTTCGTATTCGTTAGGTGCTGAATGCTTGTCCAAACGCTTAGGGTTGATGGCGTTGACGGCCTTGCGTAGCTCCGGCGTTTGACTACTCGGACCGTTGACCCAACTTCTCCATAGCCAGCGTGCAAGCAGTCGCAACACCCAGGGCGCTGGCTCAGGGTGAAGATAGAAAAATGCGGCGAGTACAGGAAGCGGAAATGTGTAAGGCATAAGAGATATATGTGCAACTCCCTCGGACCTCAGAAAGCTAATCGCCCGCGAGAGGGCTTCTTCGGTTAGATCGTACCAGTCTGCAGGGTCATCACCCTGCGCAAATTCCTCGTGCAGATCCCGCTGCACATTACCACCACGCAGGGCTAGGAGACTTTGAACCACTCGGTTTTCTTCGACCGTACCAAAGCCATGTCGCTGCAATTCCTTGACAACTACAGCGGGGCTGCCAGAGTGCGTGTCACTCGCAAACAGCGCCTGGAATACCTGGGCCCGAGTAATCGGCTTCCCCGCGGAATTAACGCGGTCAAACACTTCTCGGAGAGTCTGCTCATCATCTTCCGCTACGATGTATGTTGAAATCCTATAGTCTCGAAGAACCCCAACGAAGCTGTCCGCTACATCAAAATCGTTCAGTTCAAGGTCTGGGCCATTTAGACGTATCCACGTAGCGAGCTTGCGAGTTTCCAAAGCCTCTGAGACTGGTATAGCTCTTACTGGTACCACTCCGCGCCGAGGGTTAATAAAACGCTTGGTCGACAAATCGAAGTACACGTCAAAGCGCGGGTCTGTAAACGTCCATTCTGATGCTAGCGTGCCAAATAGGGAGATGATCCTCTGCTGACCATCCACCACCCATAGTGCATCTTTCGTGGCCAGTGCATCAAATTGTATCGGGCCAAAATTAACCGCACCCGCAGTCGCCTCCTTACGCCACAAAATAACTGTGCCCACGGGGAAGCCGCGATAGATCGAGTCGAAAAGCCTGCGAACATCCGAAGAATCCCATACGAATGGACGTTGGAAACGGGGAATTCGAATGACGCCCTCACGCGCCAATTTTATGATTTCTGGAATCGAAACTATTGATGACCCGCTCAACTCCAGCGACGGGTTGGTCATTGTGTCATGGCCCCTAATTTGCCGAGTTAGTTAGAAGGCAGTGTAACATTGATTCATCCTGCATGCTGTGATGTTGTGTAGGTGCAGCAGAAATAGGTGAGAACAAGGAGTTTCGTGATACATCTCGCGTGGGCCGTTGCTGCAAGGTCGCATGAGTCGTGCCACATACGTGCGTCGTCACAACGTCCCGCGGCCAGGGCACGCTCACAGTCATTCAGGCGCAAGCGAAGGCTCGGTCAGTGACGCTTGGGCGGCAGCTGCGAGACGTCCTTCTAAGCAGCCGTCGGGCTGCCATGGACCAACTGCGGTCCGGCCTGTCAGTGACGCAGAAGAAGTCGCAGGTCCGAAGGCCAGTCTGGCGCGGCCTCCGGAGCCGTTAGCGAACGAGTTGCCCCTACCTGGCTCCGCGTTCCTCAGTGATGCTCAGGCAGGTTCCCATCGCAGGCCGTTGTTATTCTCACAGATGATCTTCTCGCCGTCGCCAGCGACGCCGGTCTGTCCGGCGTCAGCGTATGGGCAGTACTCGCCTGGCTCGTAGCAGTTGCCCGATGATGCCTTCGGATAACAACCGGCGGGGGCAGGTGCCGCCGAGGTTGCCGGTGCTGGTGCGGGAGTTGGCGGGACGATCACGCGATGATGATGCCTGCGATGGTGGTGCCTGCGGTGACGGACCGGCGTGGAACTACGCACCGGAGTCGCAATAGCCGCGGGCGGCGAGGCAATCCGGGCCGCTGCCGGGGCGGAGGCATGAACCACGGCTTGGGCACGGCCCTGATGGGCAGGCGCCGATCCGACCGAGGCCGCCAGGCCCGCGGTACAGCCCGCGACGATCAACGCTCCTACCGACCCCATCGCGAGCAGCACGACCTGTCGGCCCCGGGACAGAGACTGCCAGTGCGAATGACCGGCTGGATAGCCCGGCGCAGTAGTGAACGATCCGGCCGGTGCAGACCAAGCCGCCCTAGCAGCACGAGGACGCGGAGGGCGGGAGGAAGTAGCGGGCCGAGTCCACACAGTCGACGGCCGCCGAACTGACGGCGAGCTGGCCGATCGAGCCCGGGTCGTGCGAACACGGCGGGCAGCTTGTGCACGACCGCGACGACGCCGGTAACGGCTGCGTCGGCCGGAATGCTCTGCTAGCTCGATAAGAATCTTGAACGGCAGCCAGACCGGCAGCAATAACAACTTGATCAGAAAGAACACACGGCCCCCTCGCAAGGCAGACTCTCCAGACTCTCCCGAGACCTGCACTCTTGGTGAATGGGACGCCCGACGCCCCTAAGCGGAGTACGCGCGCACCTGGCGGCCAATCAAGATCACCGGGCACATTCCGGGCACGTGAAGATGTCGAGTGACCCGAGAAAATGAGAACGGCCGAGATCGCAGCCCCAGGTCACGCCGTCTGTCATGATGATCTCTGAACACGAAGCGTATTCATGCTGTGACAGAGGAGCAGGAACGTGCTGATTACCGGACGCGCCTGGCCGAGCATTCGCCATGCTGCCGCCAGAATTTCGATACTCATCGCGGCTGCAGGCTCCCTGGCAGTTACAGGGGCGGGCACCGCGAGCGCGGCAGCCCCGCACGGGCACTCCAACGCCACAGTCGCCTGCGGAAACTACTGCACTGATCTGTCATCGCTGCAGCTCGGCCCCGGCACCATCGTTAATGCTCGCATTCCCGGTATGACCGGACTGGCGGGCAAGGGCGGCCAGCTGATCACCCTGAAATATGCGAGCAACAGCGACCCGAACGAGGACTTCATGCCAGACATAGTCGGCGCAGTCCGTGACTTCTGCCGGTCGGACTCCCGCCCGGACGGGATCCTCGCCTCGAACTCAGTGGCCTGCGTCCATTTCGCCAAGTACCCGGCCTACGAGCTGGCCTTCACGCCGGAAGGCAACGACTCCGGTTACTGCCTGGGAATTGCCGGAACCCCGGCCGCCCGTACCAGCCTGCCCGCGCGCCTCATGCGATGCGGCACGACCGCGGGCACAATCTTGATCCCGGACTTCACTTACCGGGGCACGGGCTCGGCCGAGGGGTACCTGCCGATTATTTCCGGTGCCACCACTACTTTCAGCCACCCTGATGTGCTGACCGTCGAGGCCGGATCTAGCCGACCGGACAACCAGATCATCATCGCTCAGGAGAACCTGCAGACCGGCGGCACCGTCACAGACTCGCAACTGTTCACCGGCCAGGACGGCCCAGCTTGAACAGTTGAGCCATGACCTTCGCAGACACCGGTCCTGCAGCGGCCGCGGTACGCCGTCGTGCCACATATGTGCCACAGCTACGCGGCAACAACGATCGCTCACGGTCACTCATGCGCAGCCCAAACGGGTGCTGACCTGCTATCAGCAGGTGATATTGGGTACGGAGACGTTCTTCTAAGCAGCCGGTCGGGGGTTCGAGTCCCTCCAGGCGCGCCAACCGAAACCCCAGTCGAGGTGTCGTGCAGCATGGTGACCAGCTCGGGCGGGATCGGCACGTTGCGGGTCGCCCGGCGCATGGCAGCCTGCCGGGCACGGCCCTTCAGCCCGCGGTTTTTCGTGCGTGCGGCCATCGTTAGTGAAGTCGCGGCCGGCTGCGGGGCTGGAACCGGCGAAGATCAGCCGCCCCCAGCCCTGCTCGGGCAGATGGCAGGCTGCCTTGGTCAGGGCCGTGACCTCCGACGGTCGCATCATGGCGTAAAACATGCAGCCGTAAATCGCCGCCTATCGCCGTTGTTGCTCACTCATCGATGGGTCGGCCATCATGGCGCCGAGCTGGTCGTAAAGCCGCCGAAGATAGCCGGGAGCATGGATCTCCATGACCTGGACAGGCTCGCTGCCGGTGTTCCAGAAGGCGTGGGCCAACCCCACGGGTTTGATGACAATGCTGCCGGAGTGGCCGTAACGACTTCATCGCCGACCTGGAGATCACTCCCCCGGCCACGATGTAAGAGCATTCGTCCTACCGGCTATGGGTGTGCGGCCGGATGAGCCCACCAGGCGAGCTCGCCCCTCCATGATGATCAGGCCGCCTTCCAGACGGCCCGCGTCCACCTTGCGCACCATGTTTATCCGTGGACCAGCAGCCCTGACCGGGCCTGCACGACAACCGGATTGCCCGGGTTATGGCTCACGATCGTCGCGGGTCAGGATGCCCTTGGGGATCGCCGACTGCGCTCCAGCGCGTCCGTGCCGAGCTGAAGCAACTCGACCGCGCGCGCGAACTCCGAACCCGACCGGGAGGAGGTCAGCTCGGCCCTTGTTGATCGGGAAGCCGGGTCGCTTGATTGCTCGGGTGAATGGCTGCGCGAGGGAATCACCAGCTGCTGGCCGTCCTCAGTTCCGACCACCACGCGCGCTTCGAGCGTCAACAGTTGCATTCCGAGCAGCCTGGCTCGCACCAGAGCGCGAATGACCATGTCACCTTGCTGCGGATCTTCCCCGGGGCGTCGGTGAAGCCGGAAGGAACGGGCCGGAGCCCGCTGCTCGTCCCTGGTTCTTGGCGGGCGGGGAAGCGGGCGGCCTGATCCGGGCACGAGACTACGCGGGGGGCGTGCGCCGGGACGACGTTGCCGAGGAGTAGCCGTCAAGCTGGGCCGCCAGGGCATCAAGCCGTTGCCGGGCGCCCGAGGCATCGAAGTTTTCCGATGCGCTGCGCGCCAGCCTGCGGATCTGCTCGTAGCGCTCGCGGCCCGCTCTGGATCCCAGCACGTACCCGATCCCGAACATGATCACAGCCGTGAATTTCATGACCCATCCTGTTGGCGGACGGAGGAAACCGCAGCACTGGCGGCCGCGGCGGCCACTGCGCCGCCCACCACCCCCAGTGTCACTTTGGTGACCCTGCGAAACCCGGCATCCGCGAGAGACACCGCCGCGGCGTCCATGAGACGCTCCCACTTGCTCTTACGCGTGAATAGCCGCATCTGTACCCTTCCTTTCCAAGGTCATTGCCCGGTTAGGACAACTCAAGATCCATCGATGGTGGCGATGAGCTCGGCCTTGGTCATCGAGGTGCCCACCTCGAATCCGTTGTTCCGCGCGATCCGAAGCAGCTCTTCTTTGGACAGTGCGCTGACACGCACTCCTCCTTCGCGAAGGACAGCGTCGATGAGTTCTTGTTTGCTCATCGACGACTGGCCCTCAAGCTGAAGGTCTTCGGCCAGGTGCAGGAGCTGCTCCTTGGTGAGTGCGTCCAGATACTGACGTTCGCGCAAGGTGACGTCCGCCGCAGGCTGGTGCGGGCGTGTCTCGGCGGTCTGGACCGCTCTGTCAGCAGACTGCCTCGCCTTCTCGGCCTCAGTGACCCGTCGCTCTGCTGCCCTCGCACGCTCCTGAGCCTGTTTCGCCAGGCGATCGGCTTCCCGGCTTGCCTGGGCCGCGACGTCCTTGGCCGCCTTCGCCGCTCCGTCTGCCAGGTCCTTGGCCCGAGCTAGCGCCTCGTTAGCCTCCTCGATCGCCTTACGGGCCCGCAGCTGCGCCTGCTCGGCTTGCTGCTGTTTGTCCCGGGTGCGAGCCGACGCCTGCGCCTCGGCCTGTTCCACCGTGTTCCGTGCCTCAGCCTCCGCCGCCAGCCGGGCGCGCTCGGCGCGCTCTCGAGCCTCTTCCACCCGGACGGCGACCTTCCGCTCAGCCTCCTGGCGGACCTTCTGCACGAACTGGTCTGACTCGCGCGCTACGCGTTCAGCGTCCTCGGCGCTGTCTTTTGCCTGCTGCGCCAGCGACAGCGCCTGGGCTTCTTCATCTCGCGCCTGCTCCGCCGCAGCATCGGCCTGCTGCATGAGCGAAGCGACTGAGTCGTCCCCGACACCGGGGACTGCTTCGGCGATCGACTGCCCGGCAGCCTTCGCCTTGCGCCGGGCCCCAGACGTGACCGCCCCAGCCGTCCCCGCTACTGACGAGGCAGTTTCCGCCACACTGCCCCCGACCGAGGACACGACCTTAGATGCACCCGCCGCAGTAGAGCCCGCGGGTGCCAGAGCCTTCGACAACAGCCAGGCAGCGTTGCTGGGAAGCTCCCGCACGCCCCTCCGCGTTAGGCGTGACATGCGGCTCACCGGATTGTCCTTACCCATGAATCCCTCCAGGGTTCTGCCCCCTTGCCCCCTTCATCCTCTTCGTGCTCGTGTCCCTTACCCGCAGATCAGAGCCCTATTCACAAACATGAGAAGCGCAGCTCACCTACGCGCCAGCCCGTCCTTCGTAGGGGACTGTCCCGGGAAAGGTGTTTCCGGGACAGTCCCCGAGACATCGACCATGTCGTTTTGCGGGGGACTGTAAGACGTTCGGTGTAACTCCCGATCATGGAGTGCACTGATGACCGAGATGATGTCTGGCGTGGACAAGCCGGAAGACGAAGTTCCCGCCGATGGCGGAGATGACCTTGGTGAGCAGCTGATCGGCCAGCTGGCGGATCGTGCCCGGGCTGGCGGCCTGCAGCTGACTGGCGAGGGCGGCGTGCTGCAGCAGCTGACGAAGCGGCTGCTGGAGTCCGGCTCTGGAAGGGGAGATCACTGATCACCTGGGCCATGACAAGCACGATCCGGCCGGCCGTAACCGCGGGAACTCCCGCAACGGCGCCCGGTGCAAGACCGTGCTGACCGGCGTGGGGCCGGTCGAGATCAGTGTGCCCCGTGACCGGGATGCCAGCTTCGAGCCGAGGATCGTCGCCAATCCAGATGCGCAGCCGCAACGATCTCGCTCGTCACCGGTCTTCGACGGCTTGCTCTCGTCAGCGCCGGGCTGCGGTGGCGGATAGCGGGACGGTCGCTTGGGCGAGGGCTTCGTCAAGGCTGGAGAAGTTGGGGATGATGCGGTCGATGCCCAGCAGGGCCATGACGCGCAGGACGGGCACGGCAGGGACGACAAGCAGCAGGTCGCTGCCTTCGGCCTGGGCTCGCTGATGCGCACGGGCCAGGGCACCCATCCCGGCCGAATCGCAAAAACAGGTGCGGGACATGTCCACCACGAACGAGCCGGGCCCGTGCGCGGCTGCGGCGAGCAGAGCTGCCCGCAATTCGTCGCGGTTGGCGAGGTCTATCTCGTCGGGCGTGGTCACTACGGCCACGTCGCCGACCACCTCCACGGTGAACCCTGAGCCGGACATCTGCGTCACCTCCTGCGCCGTCAGCGCGGGCCGCCGCGCCGGGTCACGCTGCCCTCGGAATGACACGCTTGCTGCGAGGTGGCCTGCTTTCCGCAGAGCCTGGGACGCTTGCGGTCGATGCCACTGGAGGGGCGCGGCCGTGAACCGCGCTCTGCAGGATCAGAATCAGGGCGCAGCAGGGATCTGTCAATAGAATCATGAGAAATATCTCGCGTATTTTTTCCCGCGAGGATAGGATCACAAGTATGAACGGCTCAGACCAGCCCGGGGGCAGCTGGACCCTGCTGACCGGGCACGGGCACGTGCTGGTAGAGATCGCCCGCGACCCCGGGGCCCGGATCCGGGATATCGCCGCCGCGGCTGGCATCACCGAGCGCACCGCCCAGGCCATCGTGGCCGACCTGGAGGCCGCAAGTTACCTCACCCGCACCCGGACCGGACGGCGCACCCGGTACACCGTCAACCATGACAGCCTGTTCCGCCACCCGGCCCAGAACGGACACCGGGTCGGCCCGTTCCTGGCCCTGCTGGCCAGCACGCGAGACGACACAGCGCCGCGCCTCCCCGGCCGGGTGCCGGACGAGACAGCGCCAGCAGGCGGCAAGAGCCGGGATAACGGCTCAGGCCGCACGCACCGGTGACGGCAACCGGCATCCCGGGCAGCCGGCCTCCGGGCCACGGCTCGCGCAGGACTGCTCGCGGCTGCCTCGGCGGCCAGGCGGTAGCTGTTCCTTGGATGTCCCCGCTTGCTGTGAGTAGAAGCGAGCAGGGGGTGACCATCAGCGGGGAGATCGACGAGTCCAGCGGGCGCTTCCTGGCTGATGCGCTCGCGCTGCTCACCAGTGACCTGGACGTGGTGCACCTTGATCTGCGCGGCGTCGAGTATTGCGACATCGCAGGGCTGCGGGTGATGGTGCAGCTCACTGCGACCGGCGTCCGGGACGGCGATCACGCTGCACGGCGCGTGGTGCTGCACGGCGCAGCGCCGGACCTGATCGCCGTGCTGGGCATCCTGGGCTGGGACCGCACGCCCGGCCTGATCGTGGACGGATGGACGCGGACGATAAGCCCCGCTCACAATGCGGATCGCCCCGGGTCACCGGTAGCTGACGATTGCCTGACACGAAAGCGGTAGGCATCCAGCCTGCTGGGCGCGGCGGCCGTCAGTAGCCGGCGATCTCCAGGCCACTCGTCAGCCCCCCACTGCGCGGTCAGTTCTGCCGGCGCCGGATCCACCAGAAGGAGGTACCTGACAGTGCCCCGGCCAGTGCGAGGAACATTCCGGTTTCGTACCACTGGAGCGGCCAGTAATAGCGCGCGGGCTGGTAGGTGACGCTTTGGTGCAGGCTGTAGGCGGCCAGGCAGGCGGCGATCTTGTCGGCGCCTGGCCCTCCGCCCTTGGTGGGGCCGGGCGTGCCCGCGAAGCCGAAGCAGCCGGAGTGGCTGGCTGCGGCGACCACCTGGCCGGCGGCATTTTCCACCGGCGGGGCGGATAGCACCCACGCGCCCCGCGGTACGGGAAGGCCTGCGAGATAGACCTCGGAGCCGCCGCCCGCGGTGTAGACGCCGGTGGCCTGGCGTGCGGTGGTCTTGTTGACGGGGAAGGTGACCGTGGTGGAGGGCAGCAGGTGGGGGCGGATCAGGGTGGGCACGAGAATCTGGATGCCGATGAACACCGCGAGGGTCACCGCCATCGCGGGAAGGGTCCGGCGCAGCAGCAGCCCGGCGGTGGTACCGAGCGCGAATGTGAAGGCGGCGTAGGCGAGCGGGACGATGTCGCGGGAGGAGAAGGTCATGGCCGCGAACCGGTTGCCGTTGACGTGATCGAGTGGCCCGGCCCACCAGGTCAGCAGATAACTGAGGGCGGCTGCGGTGGCGATCGAAGCGATGCCGACGCCGGTGAGCTTGACCGCGAGCCACTGGGTGCGCGTCACGCTCTGGTTCCAGGCGAGCTGGTCGGTGCCGGTCTCCAGCTCGCGGCCGATCAGCGGTGCGCCCCAGAAGATGCCGATGACCCCCGGGGCGGCGATCACCATGAGCTGGACGAGATCGAATGCCGCGTTATATCCCTGCGCGAACCGGCTGAGCACGTCGCTGCAGTCGTTCCGGGCGGTGCAGGTGGCCAGGTCGGCGGTGTAGGCGTGGTGCATCTGAAGCCCGGTGATCAGGAAGCCGATCGTCGCGGCGGCCAGGATGGCCAGGGCGGTCAGGGCTTGGGTGCGGAACTGGCGCCAGGTGAGCCAGATCATCGCGGGGCTCCTGCCGGGTGCGTGGTGATGCGGTGGCCGGGGTCGCCGGGGCGTTCCATGTAGGTCAGGACGAGGTCTTCCAGGTCGAGGTATTCCGCGGACCAGTCCCCGGCGGGCAGTCCGGCCCGGCTGCGGACGACGAACGTGGACTGCCGGTCGGTGTGCTCGGCCCAGATGACGTCGAGGTCGGGGGGCAGGTCGGCGTGGCCACGCCGCGAGCACACGATCCGGTGGTGCTGCGCGAGCAGGTTCTCGGTTTCCCCGGCGAGCTGGACACGGGAGGAGACCAGCACGATGAGGTAGTCGCAGATGCGTTCCAGGTCGGAGACAAGGTGGGAGGACAGAATGACGCTGGTGTCGCTGTCGGCGACCGATTCCATCAGGTGACGCAGGAAGTCGCGCCGGGCCAGCGGGTCCAGGCTGGCCACCGGCTCGTCGAGGATGAGCAGCTCGGGCCGCTTGGCGACGGCGACGGTCAGGGCCAGCTGGGCGCGCTGCCCGCCGGAAAGCTTGCCCGCCTTCTGCTTCGGGTGCAGGCCGAGCCGGTCGGCGCGTGCCCGCGCGAGCCTCGCGTCCCAGCGCGGGTTCAGCTTGGCGCCGAGCTTGAGGTGGTCGGCGACGGACAGGTTCGCGTAGGTGGGGGTGTCCTGGGCGACGTACCCGACCCGCGCCAGTTGCGCGGGACCCGCGGCAGGTTGCTGGCCCAGGACCTCGATGCTGCCGGTGGTTGGAGCGAGCATCCCGCAGGCGATCTTCAGCAGCGTGGTCTTGCCCGCGCCGTTCGGACCCACCAGTCCGACGACGTACCCCGGCGGGATTTCCAGGGTGCAGTTCGCCAGCGCCTGGCGCTGGCCGTATCTCTTGCCCAGTGCGCGGGCCTGCAGCACGGCGTTCATATCTCCTCTTCGGCGCTCTCGCGGCGGGTGTTCTGGAACATCGCGTCGATGCCCGGCTCGGTCAGGCCCGCCTCCCGGGCCTTCGCCAGCCAAGCGCGCAGCTCCTGCTGGAGCGGGCCGTGCTCGGCCAGCGAGGCGTGGCCCAGCGACCGGATGATGAAGGTGCCCACCCCCGGTTTAGCCGCGGCCAGGCCCAGGTGCTCGAGTTCGCGATAGGCCTTGCTCACGGTGTTCGGGTTGATCGTCACCTTGGCGACCACCTCTTTGACCGTGGGCAGCTGGTCGCCCTCCTTGAGCAGCCCCAAGAGCAGCGCCTGACGCACTTGCCCCACGATCTGCAAGTACGGGGCGATGCCCGACCGCCCGTCGAGGTGGAAGTTGATCAACCGTATTGCCGTTCCACTAGGATATTAGGAGAATGAGAATGCACGGCGGCCGGCCGCCTGTCAAGGCCACCGAGCGAAAACCGGAGCACCGGCGCGGTCCGGGCGTCGCCGTGCCGATGCCGATGCGGCGTCAGGAGACCTGGCCGGAACGGTCTGCTGACCGGGCACCCGCGGCGAGCGTCGGTGACCACGCCTTGCGGTTCAGGCTGGTCCTGGATCGCCGCTGAGGGCCGGGGCTGCGCCCGCTACTGGCGCTGGCCGGGACAGGAGTCATCGCTTCCGCGGCCGGACTCCCATCGCAGCCGGCTGCGCTCTAGCGTGTCCGCGCCCTGTTCTACCAGCTCAATGGCGCGCTCGAGCCCGGGCCCGGGCACGGCGGGCATCGCGGTGCGGACCACCGGTCCGGCCGTCACGTCACGGGATTCGCGGGAACGGTGAACGAGCGGGGAAAGGATCGCCCAGCCGCGATCATCGGATCCGACCACCACGCGGGCTTCCAGGGTCAGCAGCTGCAGGCCCAGCAACCGTGCTCGTACCAGAGCCCGGATCACCATGTCGCCGTTCGGACGTGCTGCCTGTCCGTCGTGCCCGGGAGGCCAGGAGGACTGGTACTCCGTACCCCGGCCCATGTGCTTGCCTGGCACAGATGGGACTTCCTGACCTGATCCGGGCATCTGAGCTTACCCGGATGATGTCCGGCGGGCTGGCGGGCGCGATGCGTAGGCATCCAGGCGAGCGGTGTAGGCCTCGAGCCTTTGCCGTGCACCCGAGGCATCGAAATTGACGACGGCATTGTGCGCCATCGCCCGGATCTGCTCGTAGCGCTCGCGGCCCGCCTTGGTCCCCAGCACGTAACCGGCGGCGAACGACGCCGCCACTACTAGTTTCATTTCTCATCCTGCTGACGGACCGAGGAAATCGCGGCGCTCGCTACCGCAGCGGCGACGGCTCCCCCGACGACGCCCAGCGTCACCTTGCCGGCCTGCCGGAAATCGCCCTTGCCGACGGCCGCCACCGCGGCATCCCTGACGCGGTCCCACCTGCTCTTGCGGGTGAAGAGTCTCATGAATGCATCTCCTCGCTGTCAGTCACCGGATGTCATGGCGCAGTCAGGAAGCAGCGACCGTCGCGATGAGCTCGTCTTTGGTCATCGAAGCAGTGACCTCCTGATCGGCGTGCCGGGCGATCCGGAGCAGTTCGTCCTTAGTGAGCGTGCCGAGGGAGACGCCTCCTGCGCGGCCCAGGGCCTTGATGAGCTCTTGCTTGTTCATCGCGGAGGAACTCTCCAGCTCAAGATCACCCGCCAGTCGCAGCAACTGCTCCTTGGTAAGTGCCTCACTCTGCTCCGCACTCAGGTTCACGGCCGCCGAAGACCTGGCCGTCGGGGCTTTCGCGGCGCTGGCGCCGGTGGCATCGGTCGCCATCCGCTGGGTTTCTGTTACTCGCCGGTCGGCCGCAGCCGCTCGCTCCCGGGCCTGCGCCGCCAGGCGATCAGCCTCCCGGCTGCGCTGGCTGGCAATCTCCCTGGCTGCCTTCGCAGCCTCCGCCGCCAGGTCCTTTGCCCGCGTCAGGGCTTCGTTAGCCTCCTGGATGGCTTCGCGCGCACGCAACTGCGCCCGTTCGGCGTCCTGCTGCTTCTCCCGGGTACGTGCCGATACCTCGGCCTCGGTGGTGTCCAGGGTCTTCCGGGCGTCGGCCTCAGCCGCAAGGCGTGCGCGCTGTTCTGCTTCCTCGACACGGGCCGTGACCGTCCGCTGGGCTTCATCGCGGGCCTTCTGCAGCAACTGATCCGACTCCCGCGCCACCCGCTCAGCATCATCCGCGCGGTTCTTCGCATCTTCGGCGAGGGACACCGCCTGAGCCTCTTTCAGCCGGGCTTGCTCGGCCGCGGCGTCGGCCTGCTGCATCAGGGCGGTGACTGAGTCGCCGCCGATGCCGGGCACCGCATCAGAGACGGCCTGCCCGGCCGCCCGGATCCTGCGCCGCGCCCCGGACCTGGCATTGTCAGCGGTCTCAGCCACCGAACCAGCTGCATCTGACATGGTGCTGCCCACAGACGACGCCGCATGGGTTGCCGTCGTTGCACCGGATACGGCGGGCCGCAGAGCCTTCGACAACAGCCAGGCAGCATTGCTGGGAAGCTCTTTCAGGCCCGTCTGGGCCAGATGCGACGCTCGGCGAGTCAGTTTTTGTTGAGCCATGGGTCCTCCGACCCTGGGATTTTCCTTAGGTTGTCGTCAAGCCCCCGTACCCGCAAGTAATGATCTTATTCACGTCACATTAACTTGAAGGGGACTGAACGGCAGGCCGCAGCGTGCTGACCGTGCTCCGCTACCGTGGCTCCGATGGAGATCTGCACCACCGCGGACCGGCCGGACCTCGAGGAGCAGGCCAAGGCTGCGTTCCTGCCCGGCTGGCCGCAGTTCATCTTCCACGACCCGGCCGCCAAGCAGTACCTGGAGCGGGTCGAGGCCTTCTTCCCGCAGTTCGACATCCTGGTGCTCGACGGCGGCGAGGTGGCGGCCGGGGGCTGGGGCGTGCCGCTGCGCTGGGACGGCGATCCGGCCGCGCTGCCCCGCGGCGGGTACGACGGGGCGCTGGCCGCCGCGGTCACCGGCCACGAGCAGCACGTGCCGCCGGACACGCTGTGCATCATGGCCGCCGCGGTGCAGGCCAGCCGGCAGGGCCGCGGCCTGGCCGGGCGGGTGCTGGCCGAGCTGCGCGACCGGGGCGCCGCAGCCGGCCTGGAGCGCGTCATCGCCCCGGTCCGGCCGGCCCTCAAGAGCCGCTACCCGCTCACCCCGATGGCCAGCTTCGCCCGCTGGGCCCGCGCGGACGGCCTGCACCTGGACCCGTGGATCCGCACCCACCAGCGGCTCGGCGCGCGGATCCTCGGCCCGGCCGAGGAGTCGATGATCATTGTGGGCTCCGTCGCCGAGTGGGAGCAATGGACCGAGATGCCCTTCCCCGAGACCGGCCGGTACGTCGTGCCGGATGCGCTCGACCTGGTCAGCATTGACCGCGAGCAGGACCGCGGCACCTACGCTGAGCCGAACCTGTGGATGCGCCACCGTTAGCTGGCGCCGGGGCGGGAGGTGAGTCCGCTGAAGGTCGCCGGGTGGATACGGCCGCATATCCCCGAGGCCAGCGACGGGATCCTGACGTCAGCCGGGATCTGCGAGGGGTTTGCCGGAGCCGGCGTCAGCCTGCGCGTGCTCATCTTCGCCGGGTTCGCCGGGCTCGTGGCCGGGACGCTCGCCATGGGCAGCATCGAGTACACCAAGCTGCGCGCCGAGCGCGACCATCAGGCCGGCCAGCTGGCCGCCGAGCAAGCCCGGCTGGAGACCGAGCCGGAAGCGGAACTGGAGGAGCTCACCGAGCTGTATGTGACCCGCGGCCTTTCCCCTGGCCTGGCCCGGCAGGTGGCCGTCGAGCTGACGGCGCACGACGCGCTGACGGCGCACGCCGAGGCGGAGTACGGCCTCACGTCCGGATCTCTCATTTCCCCGCTGCGCGATGCCCTGGCGGTGAGCGCGGCGTTCGCGGCGGGAGCCGTGCTGCCCTGGGCCGCGATCGCCGCGATCCCCGGGCCGTCACGAGCGCCGGTGACGTTCGTGATCGTGCTGGCGGCCCTGGGGCTGACCGGCTGGGTTTCCGCGCGGATCTCGGCGGTCCGCCCGCTGCGCCCGGTCGCGCGCACGGCGGGTATCGGCAGCTTGTCGATGCTGATCACCTACTTCGCCGGCCTGCTTCCATCCGTAGCGCCGGCGGAAACCGGACCGTGAGACCGGGCCGCGCCGGGAGTACAGTGCTGGGCATCGGGACCGTGCCGTCGAAGCGGAGGACCTTTATGGCCGCCAGCGGGCCGCTGGCCAAGCTCAAGGATCAGTGGAACCGGCTCAGCCCGCGCGACCGCGTGCTGCTCGTCACCGCGGCGGCGGTCGACAACGGGATGAAGATCGCCGCGCTGCGTGACATCCGGCGTCGGCCGGCCAGCCAGGTCCGCGGCCCCAAGTGGCTGTGGGCCGTGGTGGTGACGCTGGTCAACTCGGTGGGGCTGGTGCCGCTGTGCTATTTCGCCGTGGGCCGGCGCCGCTAGCGGGCGCCGCGCCCGGCGCGGCTAGCCCACGCCGGGCTTCGCGCTGATCCTGGTGCCAACGTCGGCGCCGCCGCAGATCTCCCGCATCGCGCCGGCCGCGGCGACATCAAATACGTGCATGGTCAGGTTCTGCTCGTTGGCGAGCACGAACGCGCTGGTGTCCATCACCCGCACCCCGGCGGCCAGCGCCTCGTCGTAGGTGAGGCACGAATAGCGGACCGCGCCGGGCCCGGCGTTGGGGTCGCGGTCGTAGACCCCGTCCACGCCGCGCTTGGCGACCAGCAGCGCGTCGGCGTCAAGCTCCAGCGCCCGCTGCACCGCCGGGTAGTCGGTGGTCACGTAGGGCTGGCCGATGCCGCCGGCCAGCAGCACGATCTTGCCCAGCTCCAGGTGCCGGACCGCCCGCAGCCGGATGAACGGCTCGGCCACGCTCTGGATCGGGAACGCCGTCATCACCCGCACGTCGGTCTCGGTCCGCGCGGTCAGCGCGCCGCGCAGCATCAGCGCGTTCATCACCGTGCCGAGCATGCCGATGTTGTCGGCCTCGGCCCGGCTGATGCCCCAGCCCTCGGCCATCCGGCCGCGGAAGTAGTTGCCGCCGCCGATGACCACGGCGACCTGCACGCCGAGGTCGTGCAGGGACTGGACCTCCCCGGCCACCAGGGCGAGACTGACCGGATCCACGCCCGAGCCGGCCTGGCCGGCCAGGGCCTCCCCGCTGAGCTTGACCACGACCCTGCGATAGCGCGACACCGGCGCCCCCTTCCTGCCGCCCGGGCGGCGGCTGCACTCGCTACCGTATGCGGGCCGCCGTCCTGGCGGGCGCAGACGGGTTCACCATCCGGCCGGCGGCCGGTCAGCGGCCGGCCAGCCAGGCGAAGCTCCACGGCTCCAGCTTCGATCCGGCCGGCGCGGGCAGCCGGCCGCGCCGGCGCCGCTGGCCGGGCCGGCCGCGGCCGTCAGCGCTGGCGGTGCAGCGGCGCCTGGGCCATCGCCTGGGCCTCGGCCCCGAGGTAAGACGGCACCGAGGCCCAGGGGTTGGGCAGGCTGGCGTCGGTGACGTAGGCGTAGCCGGCGTGCCGCTGCCCGGCCAGCGCGACCAGCCGGGGCATCTGCCCGGCACTGGCACCGTAGATCAGGTGCCAGAACATCCGGGCCGGGTACTGCACGCCGGCGCTGACCGTCCCGTTCGAGCCGATGACATTTCCCTGGTAACCGGACTCGTAGCTTGTCACATCGTGCTCGAAGGTGACGAACGTATTCGCGACCGGATCCCGCGGCTGCAAGAAGCAGATATTGACCGGTGTCCCTGGATTAGCCGCCACGAACGCACCCGGGTCAAGCTGGTGTATATACCGGTACAGGTTCGCATAGTAAGAATATGCCGCACACGAGGTAGACATCTCGTCCAGGAATATCCCGCTCACGTGCGCGCGACCCGGCCGGGAGCCGAGGTAATTGCGGATGGCGGTCTCCACATCGGCCACCGGCCGGGTCGCGTCACTGGTGTAGACATATCCGAGAACGGTGATGCTGCGGGCCCGGAGCCGGTCAGCCTGGGCCTGCCAGGCCGGGCCGAAGGGGCCGTCGCCGTTGTCCGGGTTGAGTATCACGATCCCCGGCGCCGGGGACATGGACTGCAGGGTCTGCAGCGGCGGCTGACCGGGGAACACGTAAGCCGGCACCCCCAGGCTGAGCTGAGCCACCCCTTCGCGCGGCTCGCTGAAAGCCGCCTGGCCGTAGACGACCAGCCCGGCGCTGATCAGCACGATCAGCGCGCTGACCGGCCACAGGCGCCTTCTCGGAATCCGCCTGATGGCCTGCGAATATGACGACGCGAACCGGCGTGGCACGATGCTTCCCCTCCTGGCGTCGGGCGGTCTGGCCGCGGCCGGGCCCGCAGCGGCGCCGCGATGGCGGCCGCCGCGCCGCAGGGCGGCACGCCAGCCGGAGCCGCGGTGGCCGCGGCAGCCCGCAGGCTCCTCCGGCGGGCCGGCATGATGCCCTGCGGTGCGCGCGCTCACGTCCCGTCAGCCCCCTCGCCCGGCGCAGCCAGACACCTCGCCCCGATCGTTCCCCACGGTAAGGCAATTATGAGCCAGCGGATCGCTTAATCCGGCGCGGCGCGGCCTGGCAAACCGTCCGGGCGCACGATTTGAACTATTATGCGCGTTGTATTACCCGGCTCGCCGGCAGGTCGCCCTGGCGCGCTTTCCGGCCGCTATTTTCCGCCTCGGGACGGTTGCCCGGCTACGCCCGGGACCCGCCCGCGCCAGCGGAAAGTGATGCACATCACTTAACATCGGCGCGGGCGGTCAGTAAAACCACAAGGTGCGGTTCAAATTGGTTGATCGGAACAAGCGGCCCGGCCTGAGCATTCGGCAAATGAAGCCGGCCTCACTTGCGCGGGCGGCTAATATATTGGCCGTCAGAGTTAGGCGGCGGTAAGAAGCAGAGTGAGCACGATTAGCACGATCCAGTAACGCCGGCGGCGCCGAGGCGCGCGCCAGACGCTCGCTGCGCAGGCTTGCCGGTTACCGCATCCGATTCACCCGCAGTGCGCCCCGGGCCCGGGGCGGGGCATTAACGCCCTGCCCCGGGCCCGGGGATGATCCGTGCCCATCGTTGATTACTTTCCGTTTTATTAAAACTACAATTTGTGAAAGCGCAGGTCAGTGTCCGTACTAGAACTCCCCCGGCGGGTATCTCCGGCCATGTCCGTCGCCGCCTGGGCCACCGCGCTGCTGCTGGGCGGCCTCGCCGCGCTCACGCTGAGCGCGCACCTGGCCTACGGCCGGCTGCTGGCGATGGCCTGCATCATGCTGTGCGCCGTCGTCGCGGCGGCCACGGTAGCCCGGGCCCTGCCGGCCGGCCGGATCACGCTCGCCGAGCTGGTCCGCTGGTCACCGCGGGCGGTCGGGCGGCTGGCCGCCCAGCTCAGCCCGGTCATCTTCCTCAGCCTGGCCTACCCGCTCGCGGCCGGGCGGCTGAGCCAGTTCGACGTGGGCGGGCTGCCCTACCCGCGGCTGCTGCTGGCCACCTCGATCACCGCGCCGTGGCTGGGCCAGATCGTCTGCATGCCGCTGTTCGCCGTGCTCAGCCCGCACGCGGCCGGCCGTGACTCGCGCGAGCTCAGCGTGCGCGCGCTCGGCGCCTGGCCGGCCTCGTTCGCGGCCGTCATCCCGGTGCTGGCCGTGCTCGCGGTGCCGGTCTGGCTCACTGAGCACTGGCGGCTGCCCGCGCTCGCCGCCTACGCGGCGCTGTGCCTGCTGAACGCGGCCTTCGCCCAGTCGCTGGTGTACGGCATCGTGCGCCGCAACAGCCTGCTGTGGGCGGGCGGCTGGGCCGCGTACGCGCTGGCCCTGCTCGCCCTGCCGCAGGCGTGGCTGCTGCCGCCGGTGGCCGGCCTGGCGGTCCAGGTGGTCTACCTGGTGAACCAGACCAAGAGCAGCCCGCTGCGGCTGATCAGGCCCGCGCGGCTGACCGCCGAGCTGGCTAAGGGCGCGCTGCTCGGCTGCCTGCTGTGGAGCGACAAGTTCATCTACTTCCTGCGCTTCCCGCACCACTTCCCGGCCGCGATGCTGTTCGGCGCGATGGTGCCCGCCATCGTGGCCTACAACTTCTACTTCGCGCTGCTGGCCCCGCGCACCGACGGCCTGGTCGCCTCGGTCCGCGCGGCGATGTCCGGGGCCCCGATCCCCCGGCTGCGCGCCGAGTGCGCCAGCTTGTCCGACCACATCCGCGGCTCGGCGGCCCGGGCGGCGCTGCTGTGCGCGCTGCTCAGCCTGCTGGCGGTGAGCGCGCTCACCTTCGTCGCCCCGGCCGACCGGCTGGCCGCCGGGGCCGAGATGCTGGCCTGCTGGTGCTTCGTGATGGGCGCGCTCGCCTGCTACAAACTGGCCTATCTCGGCCGCGGCTGGATCGGCTACGGCTACGGCGCGGTGCACCTCGCGCTGGTCGGCGCGGTGTTCGCGGTCGGGCGCAGCGGCCCCGCAGCCTATCTGACGCTGGCGGCGGTCGAGGTGCTGACCGTGGCGGCCGTGCTGCAGTCCTGCATGCGGGACTGGGACCAGCCCGAGTTCATGCTGTTCTGGCGCCACGCCATGCGGTGGTGAGCGCCGCCGTGGCCTCGGTGATGTTCTACTACGGCAGCACGCTGCCGCGGCGGGCGGCGACCGCCCGGCTGGCGGGCGTGCGGGTGGTGCTGCAGCCCTACCACCCGCTGCTGGCCGGCGGCCGGTTCGACGGCTATTTCCCCGGCGGGTCGCTGTTCGTCTACTGGAACCCGGCCGGCGTGCCGCCGGCCGACCTGGCCGCCGCCGCCGAGCCGGTGCCGACGCTCGGCATCGACCCGGTCTGGCGGCTGGCCCGGCTCGACCTGCGCCGCGCCGCGGCCCGGCGGTTCGCCGTCGGCCGCGGGCTGGCGGCGCTGCGCAGCGCCGGGCCGCAGGCCGCCGGGCTGTTCGTGGACGACCTGGACCTGTGGGCGGCGGCGGGCCGGCAGGCCGCGGCGCTGCGCACCGTCCGCGCGCTGCTGGCCGGGGCCGGGCGCGAGGTGGCGCTGTTCGTCAACCGCGGCTTCGCCCTGTGGCCGCGGCTGCCCGGGCTGGACGCGGCCCTGCTGGAGGAGATCACGCCCGGCCTGGTCGACCGGATGGCCGAGCCGGACGCGGACTGGGTCGGGCGCTGCGTGCTCCCGGCCGTCCGGCAGGCCCGCGGCCGCGGCACGGCCATTTTCGGCCTCAGCTATGACCCCGCACCGGAGAGCACCCCCGCGCGGCCGGCGGCCGCGGAGCTGGCGGCGCTCTGCGACGCCGTAGTGCACGGCAACCGCTCCCTAGACATCTGGCCGGAGGAAGTTAGATGACCGCGATCACCCGATCCGCCGGGCGGCCAGGGGCCGCCGCGTCCCGCCCGGACTACGAGCCGGTCGACCTCGCCATCGTGGCCGAGTCGACCTACCCCTACCTGCGCGGCGGCGTCTCGGCCGTCATCCATGACATCGCCTGCGCGAACCCGGACCGCACGGTGGGCATCATCCACATCGCCTGGGACAGCAGCAGTCCCACCGAGCACGCCTACGAGGTACCGCCCAACGTGCGCTGGGTCTACCCGGTGTACCTGAGCATGGAAGACCACGTCGAGGACTTCAAGAACGCGCCCGCGTCCGCGCTCGCGCTCAGCCCGGCGCAGCGGCGCGCCCTGTGCGCCGAGCTGTTCGCCACCCTGGACGCCCTGGCCGCGGGCGAGTTCGAGCCGATGTGGCAGCTGTATGACCGGATGCTCAACCCGCGCACCAGGACCAGCCCGCTGTGGTCGCTGCTCGGCACGCAGGAGTTCATGGCCGCCGCCATGCAGCGGTTCAGCGCGTCCGGGATCGCCTTCGCCGACCTGTTCTGGCTGCTGCGGGAGTTCTTCTCGCTGGCCTACGCGATCGCCGGGGAGGACTATCCGCGGGCCCGCGTCTACCACTCGCACACGACCGGGTACGCCGGGCTGCTGGCTGCCATCGCCGCCCGGCAGAACCGCGGCCGGGTGCTGCTGACCGAGCACAATCTCTACACCCGGGACACGATCAACATCCTGCTGGACCGCAACATGAACACGGTCGTGACCGCCGCGGACTGGCGCATCGACCCGGACCTGGACGCCGCGCAGCGAGCCTGGATGGCGTGGTACACCGAGATGGGCCGGCTGATCTACGACGCCGCCGACCACATCACCTACCTGTATCCCGCGGCCATCGCCGAGTCCCGCGGGCTCGGCTCGGACCCGGCCAAGGCGCAGATCGTGCCCAACGGCATGCTGATCGACAAGTTCGAGCCGGCCCGCCAGCGCTACCTGGCCCGCCGGGCCGGGCAGGGCGTCCAGGGCAGGCCCGGCGGGCCGGTCACCTGGCGGCTGGCCTACTGCGCCCGGCTGGTGCCGATCAAGGGCCTGATCGACCTGATCTCCAGCGTGGCCGAGCTGGTCCGCTCCGGCGTCACCAACTTCACCCTGGACGTGATGGGGCACGCGGAGGAGCTGCCCGACTATGCCGCCGAGTGCTACCAGCGGGCCGATGAGCTGCGGCTCGGCGAGTTCGTGAAGTTCCGCGGCAACACCAACATGGCCCAGGTGCTTGGCGACTTCGACATGCTGATCCTGCCGAGCTACAACGAGGGCCAGCCGCTGGTGGTGATGGAGGCGATGGCCGTCGGCCTGCCGATCATCGGCACCCCGGTCGGCGGCATGGAGCAGCTGATCCTCAGCTCGCTGGACGACGGTCCCGGCCCCGCGCCCGGCCCGTGCGGGCTGCTGGTCCGGCCCGGCGACGTCGCGGGCCTGGCCGACGCGGTACGCCAGCTGATCGCCGACCAGCCGCTGTACCGGTTCTTCTCGGAAAACTCCCGGAACCGGATCACCCAGTTCTTCGAGCTGGAGAAGGCGATGGGGGCCTACCGGAGGATCTACTCCGACCTGGAGCGCGGCACGGCAGCCCCGCCGGTCACCGTGCCGCGGCAGCGGACGGCCGAACGGCCGCGCCGGCTGCTGCTGCGCGCACTGGACCGGGGTCCGGCCCCCGCGCGGGAAGCTCCGGCCCCGGTGCGGGAAGAGCCGTCCGCCGCGCCGGAACGGCAGGCCCGGTGAAGATCCTCATCTCCGGCGGCGCCGGGTTCATCGGCAGCACCATTGCCTCGGCCTGCCTGGATGCCGGCATCACGCCGGTGCTCCTGGACGACCTCAGCACCGGCCGGCCCGAGTTCACCGCGGGCCGCATCTTCTACCAGGGCGACATCTGCGACGGCGGGCTGGTGGACCGGATCTGCGCCGAGCATCCCGGCCTGTTCGCCGCGGTGCACTGCGCGGCGAAGATCGTGGTCCCGGCGTCCGTCGCCGACCCGGCCGGCTACTACCAGGCCAACGTGGCCAAGAGCCTGGACTTCGTGACCAGCCTGCTGCGCAACGGCTGCCGGCGGCTGCTGTTCAGCTCCTCGGCCGCGATCTACGCGCCCGGCGCCGACCTGAGCGTGACCGAGGACTCCCCGGTCAGCCCGCAGAGCCCGTACGCGCGGACCAAGGCGATGTGCGAGCAGGTCTTCGCCGACATCGCCGGGTCGGGGCAGATCAGCTGCGTGTCGCTGCGCTACTTCAACCCGATCGGAGCCGACCCGGCAATGCGGACCGGGCTGCAGCTGCGGCTGCCCAGTCACGCCCTGGGCCAGCTGATCACGGCCCAGGCGCAGGGCCGGGCCTTCAGCATCACCGGCACGGACTACCCGACCCGGGACGGCTCGGGCATCCGGGACTACATCCACGTCTGGGACCTGGCCGCCGCGCACGTGGCGGCCCTGGCCAGCTTCGGCCGGCTGACCGACGGCACCGGCACGGCGGTGCTCAACCTGGGCACCGGCCAGGGCACGACCGTGCGCGAGCTGGTGGCCGCATTCAACAGCGTCGCCGCCAGCCCGGTCGCGGTGACCGAGGCGCCGCGGCGGCCCGGGGACGTCGCCGGCGCGTACTCGCGCAGCGGCCGGGCCCGCCAGCTGCTGGGCTGGGTGCCCCGGTACAGCATCGCCGAGGGCATCACCCACTCGCTGCAGTGGGCCGCGATCCGGGACGAGGTGCTCGGCGCGCCGGAGCTGAGCCCGGCGTAGGCACCGCGGGCCAGGCACCCGGCCGCGTTTCCGGCCGGCCAGTCCGGGTACCCGGGTTCGGGAGCTTGATGCCGCCGCCCCGCGCCGCCGGGCCGCGGGCGGCCAGGAGGTGGGCCACCGGTGCGGAGCCGCGCCGACGGCGCCGGGTCACCGCACCGGGCGCTGCTGTACGCCGAGCGCGACGAGTTCCTCGGCTGCGTCGGCCCGTTCCTGCGCGCCGGGGTGGCGGCCGGCGAGCGCGTGCTGGCCGTCGTGCCGCTGGCCAAGGTGGCCTGGCTGCGGGCCGAGCTGGGCCTGGCCGCCGATGCCGCCGATTTCGCCGACGCCCGGGCGGTCATCGCCAACGCGCTGGTGCACGGGCGCCCGCCGTGGCGGGTATGGGCGTACGGCGACCCGGCCGGGCTGATCTGCCACGTGCGGGACTCCGGCCCGGGCCTGGCCAGCCCGCTGGCCTGTTACCTCGGGCCAGGCCGCGGCCCGCACGCCGGCTGCGGGCTGCAGGTGGCCAGCCAGCTGTCCGGCTGGATGGACGTGACCGGCTCGGCGGACGGCACGCACGTGCGGCTGCTGGCCGCCGGGACCGGCTGGTGACGGGCACCGAGGTCCCGGCGGCCTGCCGCCGGGACCAGCTCGTCCGCCTGCTGCGGGCGGCCGGGTGCGTGTTCGCCGAGGACGAGGCGGACCTGCTGATCGCGGCGGCGCCAGGACCGGCGGAACTGGCCGTGATGGCGCAGCGGCGGGCCGCCGGGCTGCCGCTGGAGCAGGTGGTCGGCTGGGCGGAATTCTGCGGGCTGCGGATCGCCGTCGCCGAGGGCGTGTTCGTGCCCCGCCGCCGGACCGGGTTCCTGGTCGCCCGGGCCGCCGCGCTGGCCCGGCGGCCCGGCCCGGTCGTGGTGGTCGACTTGTGCTGCGGGTCGGGGGCGATCGGGGCCGCGGTCGCCGCCGCGCTGGCCGCGGACGGGACCGGTCCGGGCGGGGACGGGACCGGGCCGGACGGGGACGGGCCGGGCGCGCTGGAACTGCACGCCGCTGACGCCGACCCGGCGGCCGTGGCGTGCGCCCGGCGCAACCTGGCCGGCCTCGGCCAGGTCTGGCAGGGTGACCTGTTCGCGGCCCTGCCCGGCGGCCTGCGCGGCCGGGTGGATGTGCTGGCCGCGAACGTGCCGTACGTGCCGGCCGGGGAGATCAGCCTGCTGCCGGCCGAGTCGCGGCTGCACGAGCCGCGGCAGGCGGTGGATGGCGGGCCCGACGGCCTGGACGTGGCCCGCCGGGTGGCCACGGCGGCGCCCCAGTGGCTGGCGCCCGGCGGGACGCTGCTGATCGAGACCAGCGAGCGGCAGGCCCCCGCGGCCGCGGCCTGCTTCGCCGCGGCCGGGCTGCGCCCCCGGGTCACCTGGTCCGGTGAGCTGGCCGCCACGGTGGTCACCGGGCAGCGCGCGCCTGGGTGAGCCGGGCCGGGCACGGCCGGGGGCGGCAGGCTCAGGCGGCGTCCGCTACGATCCGGGCCGCTGGGCTGCCGAACGGAGGAACCGATGACCGCTGCGACGAGTGCGCCGCCGCTGGCGCTGATCGACCACCATGTGCACGGCGTGGTCACCGGCGAGCTGGACCGGGCCGGGCTGGAGGAGCTGCTCACCGAGTCGCCGTGGCCGTCGCCGCCGGGCACCACGATGTTCGACAGCCCGCTCGGGTTCGCCGTGCGCCGGTGGTGCGCGCCGGTGCTGGACCTGGAACCGTCGGCGCCCGCGGACCGCTACGCCGAGCGGCGCGCCGAGCTGGGCGGCGCCGAGGTCAGCCGGCGGCTGCTGCGGGCTGCCGGGGTGACGGCCTGGCTGGTCGACACCGGCTACCAGGCCGGCCAGGTGTGCGGCCCGGCCGAACTGGCCGCGGCCAGCAGCGCGCCGGCCCGGGAGATCGTCCGGCTGGAAGCGGTCGCCGAGCGGACGGCGCGGGCCGGGACCCCGGCCGCGGAGTTCGCCGGCCGCTTCGCCGCGGACCTGGCCGCGGCCACCGCGGGGGCGGCGGGGCTGAAGTCCATTGCCGCCTACCGGTACGGGCTGGACTTCGGCCCGGCCCGGCCCGAGCCGGGCGAGGTGACGCAGGCGGCCGGAAGGCTGCTGCGCGCGCTGGAGTCAGGGCCGGGCGCGCGGCTCGACGACCCGGTGCTGCTGCGGCACCTGATCTGGACCGGGATCGACACCGGGCTGCCGCTGCAGTTCCACGTCGGGCTCGGCGACCCGGACGTGCGGCTGCACCGGGCTGACCCGTCGCTGCTGCACGACTTCCTGGTCGCCACCCAGCCGGCCGGGACGCCGGTCATGCTGCTGCACTGCTACCCGTTCCACCGGCAGGCCAGCGCGCTGGCCAACATCTTCCCGCACGTGTACCTGGACGTGGGCGAGGCGCTCAACCACGTCGGGGCGCGCTCGGCGGCCGTGCTCGCCGAGGCGCTGGAGCTGGCTCCGTTCCACAAGATGCTGTACTCCTCCGACGCATTCGGCCTGCCGGAACTGCACTACCTCGGCGCGGCCGGCTTCCGCCGCGACCTGGCCGCGGTCACCGGGGCGTTCGTCGCCGACGGCGCCTGGAGCGCCGCCGACGCGGACCGGGTGGCCGGCCTGATCGGCTCGGCTAACGCCCGCCGCGTGTACCGCCTTCCCGGAGCCTGACCCAGAACATCAGAACCCGGGATCCAGGTCCGCGCCAAAAGCGGCGCCTTCTCCCGCGTCCCCCGGGTCGCCCGGCCCGGGGCTGGCCGCCTCGTCCGGCGAGATAAGGGCGGCTACCTCGAGGTAGAGCTGCTCCGGGTAGGGCAGATAGCTGACCTTGCGGAGCGCCTGGCGCCGGGCCCGGGAGCCGACGATGAGCGAGCCGTAGCCAAGCAAGCGGCCAGGGAGCGTGCGCTGCAGCGTGAGGCTCGTCGCCTGGTCCAAGGGCATCGTCGTGATCGTGCGGGTGACCAGCCCGCGGATGACCAGCATCCGCTCGCTGGTCACGACAAAGTAGTTTCCCGGCCAGGCGGCCGCCCGGCGGGAGAAGTCCAGCAGCAACAGCAGGTACGCTCCCCAGACGATGTCCGGGCGCGCTGAGCGGCGGGCCAGTTCCCTGGCCGCCACCAGTCCGCCCGCGGCCGCGGCGAGAGGGCCGGCCAGCACGCCCGGGTGCATGCGGACCGTGATGCGGGAGCGTTCGTAGGGCAGGAGGTACCGGTCCACTGACGCGGGGCCCATTGTCGCGGGGTTTTCCTGTCTCATTGGCGCTCCCTCCGAGCAGGCGGTGCGGTCAGCTCGTCACCGAGATCTGGCTGACTCCGGCGGGCGCATCGATGTCATAGCGGTTCGCCGCCGCGGCCCAGCCCGGGACGGCCAGGATGGTCCCGCCGCTCAGCCCGGTGTGCGTCTGCCCGGCGAGCACCGCGGTCGCCGCGCCGCCGTACAGCCGCAACCGCGCCGGCACGCCGTGCGGCACGGTCAGGCTGACCTGGCTGGCGCCGCCGGCCAGCGTGATGAGGGTGGTGCCGTGCGGCGGCGGCAACGTCATGCGGATCAGGCTTGACCCGGCGGTGAAGTCAACGCTGCTGACGTTGCCGTGGCCGAGGTCGAGCACGGTCTGGGCTGCGCCGCCGCTGAACTCCAGGTGCCAGGCCACCGCGGAGCTCAGCTCGATCCACACGGCGCTCGGCCCGCCCTGCCCAGTGCTATCGAGGAACAGCTGCACCCGTCCCGCCTGCCTGACGAGCTGCGGCCGGACCGCCGAATTCGCCGGCGCGCTGACCCTGATCAGCCTGCCCGCCATCACGGCGGCACTGACCGAGACGGTTGCGGCACCGCTCACGACGGCCAGCGTCGCGCTGCGCCGGCCGTCGGCCGGCAGCGTCGCCGCGCGGTCGCGTGCCGCCGGGCGGGACGCGCGCGGGCCGGATGGCCGCGTTCCGGCACAGCCGCACACGAGGACGGCTGCGGCGGCCAGGCCGGCTGTCCTGATCGCCGCCCGCCGCATGCGCATGCCCCAGGATTGCCCCGGAAAATCCCGGCTACTCGCAGATCCGGCGGGTAAGCCGGCTGCCGCTGCTGGCTGGCCGCGCTCAGCCAGGAACTCGACCGGGACGCTGGCCGTACCCACCGACGTGACCGATCCGGCCCGGGTCCGCGACCTGGCGGCAGCCGTACTGGACCGGTACCAGCGGATCGACGGGCTGGTGAACAACGCAGGCGCCAGCCTGCACGGACCGCTGGACCAGGTGGACCCGGCCGAGTTCGCGCGGATCCTGCAGCTCAACGTGGCGGGCCTGCTGGCGGTAACCAGGCCGTCGTGCCGGCCATGCGCCAGCACGGCTTCGGGCGGATCGTGAACATCGGTTCCGGCGCAACCCGCCGCGTCGCGGCCGGCCTGGCGCCTACGCCGCCACCAAGTCCGCGGTCAACATGCTCAGCGCGGTGCTGCGCCAGGAACTGGCCGGCGACGGCATCGCGGTATCGCTGCTGTCGCCCTCGATCACCGCAACCGAGTTCGGCGACGGCATGTTCACCCTCGGCACCTCGCCGCGGCCCGGCTCCCTGCACCCGGAACCGGCCCGCACCGCACCGCGGTTCCCGCGCCCTGGCATGCGGGGTGCAGCACGCATTAATATCAGCCTGATATATCCATTCGATACATCAGGCCGATAGCTTACTATCCGGCGGCGCGGGAGCTGAGATGAGGCGGATCGACTACGACACCGAGCAGTACCGGGAGTACGCGCGCGGCCGCGCGCTGACCGGGCAGCAACGGCAGGCCTGGATCAGCGCCTTCGCGGCGGTGCTGCCCGGGCGGCGCCCGCTGGCGGGGCTGGACGTCGGCTCAGGGACGGGCAGGTTCACCCCCGCGCTGGCGCAGGCGTTCGGGCCGGTCACCGGCGTCGAGCCGTCGGCCCGTATGCGCGAGATAGCGCTGGCGCAGTCCCGGCATCCCGGGGTCCGCTATCTTTCGGGCTCGGCCGAGGACATGCCAGTGCCGTCCGGCCGCGCCGACTACGCGCTGATGTTCTTGTCCTGGCATCACGTCCAGGACAAGCCGCGGGCGGCCCGGGAGCTGGCCCGGGTGCTCAAGCCCGCCGGGCGGCTGCTGTTGCGCGCTAATTTCTGCGACCACCACCCCCGGCCGTGGTGGCTGGAGCACTTCTCCCGCGGCTTTGAGCTGGACGCCTCGCTGTTTCAGCCGCTGCACGAGGTCATCGCGATGTTCACCTCGGCCGGCTGGCGCGTCGCCAGCTTCGGCACGGTGACGGAGCCGTCCCCCGGCACCCGCGGTGACATGCTCGAACGGCTGCGCCTGCGGACCCTATCGTTCTTCGCCCAGCTCAGTCCCGGCGAGCTGGAAGCCGGCTTCCGCCGCCTGGAGCAGGCCGTCGCCGCGGATCCCGGCGCCCCGGCGCCGGCGCTCTCCGAGCCGCTGCTCACGCTGGAACGGCGCCAGTAATGCCGGCGCCGCCTCGCGGCCCTGCGCGCGGCCGGTGCGGGCAGCGGCCGGCCTATCCCGTGGTGTGCTGTCCGGCCCAGTCCCAGAGGGCGGCAGCGGTGCCGGCCGGCTCGCGGGTCCAGGGCAGCCAGTACTCGGGGCGGGGCCTGCGGTCATGCCAGAACTGGCCGCTGCCGAGCTGGCTGGCCTGCGCCGTGGCCAGCCAGACGATCGTGTCGGCGCCCTGCTCCGGGGTGCGCAGCAGCGGGCCGAGCAGGGCGTGGAACCGGGGCAGTGACGCCTGCAGGCCCGGGGTGTCGGCCCAGCCGGGGTGCATCGCGTGGAAGGCGACGCCGCTGCCCGCGGTGCGCCGGGCCCATTCCCGGCTGAGCACGACCTGGGCGCGCTTGGCGCGGGCGTAGGCGGTGACGCCGTTGAAATCCCCCGGCGGGAGCACCAGCGTGTCCAGGTCCAGCCGCTGGGCGTACATCCCGCCGGAGGACACGGTGATGACCCGGGCCGGGGCTGCCGCGGTGAGCGCGGGCAGCAGCATCCGGGTGAGCAGGAACGGCGCGAGCACGTGCCCGGTGACGGTCCGCTCGGTGCCGGACGGGCTGGCGGAGTAGTCCTGGTGCATGGCGCCCGCGTTGTGGATCAGCACGTCCAGCCGGTCATGCCGGCCGAGGAACTCGGCCGCGAACGCCCGCACCGAGTCCAGGTCCTCGACGTCGGCCAGCCCGAAGCTGACCGCCGCCTGCGGCGCGGCGCGCGCGCGCAGCAGCCGCTGGACCTGGCCGGCTCTGGCGCCGTTGCGGGCCAGGATGTGCACGTTCATGCCCTGCCCGGCCAGGGCGGCCGCCGCGGACAGCCCGAGGCCGGATGTGCCCCCGGTGACCAGGGCGAGGCGGCCCGGCGGGACTGGCGCGGCGGGCCCGGTGAACTCGGGCAGCAGCCTGCTGCGCACGGCCAGGCCGATCCGGGAGAAGCCGCCGGCCACGGTCGCGTCCAGCGCGACGTCGGCGAGCCGGGCACCGGTGCCGGTCACGACCCGGTCCCCGGCCGGGGCGCCGCCAGGGCCCGGCGCAGGCCATCGGCGGCCCGGCCCGCGACCTTCTCGAAGCCCCCGGTCATCACCGGGTTGAGCAGGGCCAGCGGCCCGCGCAGCCGGACGCCGGCGTCGTAGCTGACCGCCGATCCCTCGCCCTCCGGCCGCACGGTGATGGTGTCGACCGAGGTGAGCAGCGCGCTGACGGCTTCCAGCACCACCCGGCGCGGCGGGTCGCAGGAGGTCACCGTGTAGGTGAGCGGGAGGCCGCGGCCCAGCATCTCCACCTGCACCCGGAACCGGGTCCCGATCCGCACCGGGCCGGGGTCGAGCTGCTCGGCGGCGCGCACGCCGGGATCCCACTGCGCCGCGTTGCTGAACGTGGCCAGGTAGTCGAACGCCTGCGCCGCGGGCCAGCGCGAGCTGACCGTGACCTGGTACCGGGGCATGCCGTGCTCCTTGCGGCTGGGGCCGGGCCGGGCGGGCCACGGCGGCTAACGGCCCGGCGGGAGCCGGGCCGGCCGGGCCGCGGCGGCCGCGGCGGGCGGGCGGAGTTTTCTTTAGTGAGATTTAGTGGCATTATAGAGCGCGGCCGGGGCGCCTCGTCGGCCAACGTATTGCGGGGCGCCCCGGCTGCCAGCTCGCCGGGCCGCGCCCGGGCAGCAGCCGGCCAGGGAGCAGCAGGCGCTCAGCTTCTCCCTGGCCGGTCCCGATGATCCCGCTAGCGGCCCGCGCCCCAGCCCGGCACTCCGCCGCCGAAGCCCGCCCCGTCCAGCGCGCCGGGGAACATCCGGCGCGCCCGGTTCGCGACCAGCGCCCGCTGCAAGCCCAGGCTGACGGCCAGGTAGAGCAGGATGCTGGCGCTCGCGGTGGCCCGCTCGCCGGCCGACCCGGCCAGCAGCGCGGCGTACCCGAGGTGCGCGGCCAGGGAGGCCGCCCACAGCACCGCGGTGACCCAGGTGCCGCGCCGCCATACCTGGCCGTCGCGCTGCCACAGCTTGACCGTCAGCGCCCGGGCCACGCCGAACCCGGCGGCCAGCACCAGGCTGCCGGCCAGGATCGCCACGGTCAGCGGGGTGACGTAATGGCCGCGCATCGCCTGGACCAGGTCGACCAGCCCGATGACGCCGAGGACGAGGGTGATCCTGGTGCCGTTGTCGCGCACCGGCCTGGCCCGCAGCTGCATGACGATCAGCAGCGCGAGTACCACGACGCCGAGCACGATGTTGGCCACCGAACTGCCCTGGGAAATACTGCCGAACATGGGGAGCCTCCGGTCACTCCTGCGTTCACTCCGGCCCGCAGGCCGGGTCTGGGCGCCGGCCCTGCCGGCCGGCCATCAGTTCTCACGCTAGGCAGGTGCGGCCGCAGCGGGCTGTGCCGGGCGTCCTGACCTGTCCATGACAGGTGTCACGGACGCCGCGACCGTGCCACTGCAGGCACATCTGGCGCTCGCGTCCCGACCTCGCCCAGCGCCGCCATCGGCGCCGCAGGTGCCTGTTAAGTTGGTGCCAGGCCGGCGAAAGGCCAGATCGGAGGGGGTTTGCCATGGCTCTGCGGGGAAGTCAGCGGCGAGCACTCGCGGCCACTGAACGCTCCTTGCACGCCTCCGATCCCCGGCTGGCCGCCCTGTTCGCGATCTTCACCCGGCTGAACCGGCACGAGGAGATGCCGCGGCTGGAGCAGATCCGCTACCGGCTCGCGGGCGTGCCGGTCGCGGTGGCGGACGCGGCCGCCGCGTGCGCCGCCTGGCTGCGGCTGCGGATCGGGCCCCGGACCCGGGCCGCGCTGTTCCTGCCGCTGGCCCTGATGCTGATCGCGGCGTCGTTCGCGATCAGCTCCCGCCAGGTCAGCGCCAGCCGCTGTGGCCGCCGGCCGGCGGCCACCGAGCCCGCCAGGATCCGCCCCGTGCTGCCCGGCTGCGAGCCCAGCCTGGGCAACCTGCCGGTCGGCAAATAGCCAGCCCGCCGGCGAGCGGCGCGGGTTAGCGGCCGACGGCGGCCAGCTCCGGCCGCTGGCACGGCTGGGCCGATCCATTGCCCGTCCCGTTGCCCAGGTTCGCGCACGTGGTCAGCAGGAAGATCCCGGTCGCCGGGTCGTCGCCGCCGGGCAGGCCGGACAGGCCGGTGAAGAAGTGCGGCCAGGGCAGCGGCGGGGTCGTCCACACCACCCGGTGCCGGGTCACCGAGTACCCCCAGGCATCGCCCAGCGAGCCGAGGTCCAGGCCGACCGCCACGTCGCCGGCTACCCCGTAGATCGCCGAGGCGCCCGGCACCCGGGACCGGGCGACCTTGGCCCCGGTGGCCGGGTCGAGCCCGATCAGCGCGCCGGCGCTGGTGACGTACAGTACCTGCCGGGACGCGTCCACCGCCGAGGGCACTACCCCGGCCCGGAACCACAGCCGCTTGCCGGTCACCGCGCTGTAGCCGGTCAGCCCGGCGGGCGCGGAGAACAGCACCACCTCCGCCACGGCCCCGCTCAGCGACCCGGCGAAGGCCCGCCGCGGCGGCCGCAGCACCTGCTGCGCCCCGGAGGCCAGGCTGATCCGCCGCACCGCCGTCACCTGCCCGGCCTGCGGTCCCCGGCTCGCGGTGACGGCCAGGTCCAGGTAGCCGTCGCTGACCTGCCAGGCCGCAGCGCCGGCGGCGGCCGCCCGGCGCCAGGCCGGGCGGCCGGTGGCGTTGCGGTAACTGACCACGGCGCGCGGGCCGATCACCACCGTGCGCGCGGCACCCGCCGCGACGGCGCCGCCGTAAGGCGCGGCCGGCAGCCGCCGCAGCACCTTGCCGTCCTGCGCGGACAGCACCAGCTCGGTGCGGGAGGCGGGCCGGCCCGCGGTGGCAGGCGCTTGCAGCCCGACGGTCACGACGCCGGGCCAGGACCGCACCGAGGTCACGACCGCGCCGGGCCGGGCGGCCAGCGCCGCCGGGCCGGCGCTCCACAGCGGCTGGCCGGATTGCAGGCCGAAGGCCAGGACGGTCTGGCCGAAGCCGGCCACGGCCAGTCCGCTGCCCGCCGACGCGTACGCCTCGCCGGCGGCCGGCGCCGTGCCCGCGTACCCGGCCTGCGCCGTCCACGCGCCGGGCAGCACCCGGGACCAGCGCACCCGGGCGGTGCTGACGGGCTGGCAGTGCCGTCCGTGGCAGCCGGGGACGGCCTCGCTGGCGATCCGGCCGGGGATCAGCACGGCGCCCGCGAGCACGGCGGCCAGCAGCGCCCGGCGCCCGCGCCGGGCCCAGGCCGGCGACACCAGTGTCTTCATGGCCTCCCGCCATCGCATCCGGCCGCCCGTGGCCTGCCCGGCCGCCCGCGGCCTGCCCGTCATCCCGCGGCCTGCCCGTCATCCGCGGCCTGCCCGTCATCCGCGGCCTGCCCGTCATCCCGCGGCCTGCCCGGCCGCGCGGCCTGCCCGGCCGCGATGGCCCGCCCGCCGCCGGGTCTCCCAACTTAATCCGTCCCGGCTGGCGCCGCCCGCCGCCGGCGGCGGCCAGGCGGCTGGAATGATGAGGTGCTGTCGCCGGCCACGCTCGCGGCCGGCCGCTCCGCTGACGTCAGAAAGGACGATGCGCGATGGCGCTTGACGAGGACACGGTGCGCCTGGCTAAGGGCAAGAACCTGGCCACGGTGGTCACGCTGATGCCCGACGGCCAGCCGCAGGCCTTGCTCACCTGGGTCGACACCGACGGCGAGTACGTACTGATCAACACCGAGCCGCAGCGTCAGCGGGCCCGCAACGTGCGCCGGGACCCGCGCATCACGGTCCTGATCCACTCCGCGGACAACCCGTGGGACTGGTCGGAGGTCCGCGGCCATGTGGTCGAGACCGTCGGCGAGCCGCGGGCCCGCGAGCACATCGACGAGCTGTCGAACAAGTACGTCGGTTCCGACTACCGCAACCCGATCGGTGCGCAGGGCCGCATCATCCTCAAGGTCGCCCCGGACAAGGTCAACACGCCGAAGCTGCTCGGGCGCTGACGCGGGGCCGCGGCGCGGGCCGGGTGCGGGGCGGGCCCGCGGCGCCAGGCGGGCGGCTCAGCCCGCCGGTCAGCCGCTGGTCAGCGGCCAGCCGACCAGCGCGGCGCGACCGCCAGCCAGGCCGCGTCCCAGGCGGCCAGCTGCCGGCGGTCCAGCAGCCAGCGGGCGGCCCCGGCCAGGGCGCCGAGCAGCGCCGCCAGCCCGGTGAGCGCGACGAGCGCGGCCACGGCCACCCGGTCGGCCAGCTGGCCCGGGGTCAGCGGCGGGATCTGCACGACGCCGGAGCGGTTCAGCCAGACCGGCACGGTGGAGCCTGCCGCCGTGCCGGAGGCGACCGGGACCCGGCCGGTCCGCACCTGCCCGCCCGAGTTCCACCGGGCCGGCTCGAAGGAGAGCCAGGAATTCGCGCCGTGGCCGGCTTCGAGCGGGCCGGGCGCGGCGCGCTGCACGACGGCCGGGACCCGGTGCCAGTAGCGCTGCGCTTGCTCGACGGCCGCGTTGCCTGCGTGCGCCCACCAGTAGGCCGCGCCGGTGACCAGGACGCCGAGCACCAGGAACGCCGAGATGGCGGCCGGCGCCAGCCAGGCCCGGAGCAGGTCGGAGCGGCGCCGCAGCGGGTTGTGATCCGAGCCCAGCCTGCGGGTCAGCCGCGTCCACGTCATCGTGGGCGTCGTCATGCCGTCACCTCGCCGGCGACCCGGCCGCTCCGGTGCCGCTGAGCCGCCATCGCGATTGTCCCTCGGGCAGGCAGCCGAAGCTATACCTGCGCGTAACATGCCGGAAACAATGTAACGCGCCGGAAACAATAGGGCGACCCGGTGCGGGCGCCCGCCCGCGCCGCAGCGGCACCGCCGTCCTGGCCGGCCCCGGCTGGCCTGGTTCGCGGCTTATTGCTGCCTATTGAAGACGTCAGACGTCCTACGTACGGTGTTCCGCAATCACCAGCCAGCAGATGATCGCGAGCACGCGCATCATCCGCGCTCATCCCTCGCCGGCCGGCCGGGGGGCGGGTCGAAGGCCGCGTGGGCGTTCCGCGGCACCTGCGCCCGCGCCGCCTTGCCGCGGGCCGCATCGCATGCCGGCTTGGCAGAGCGGAGAGGCACATGGCCAGCACGACATCGTCCCCGGCGGAACCGAGCACGCAGCAGCCCGGGCTCCGCCCCAACTCCGCCGGCCTGGTCGGCACCGTCATCATGTCGGCGGCGATCATGGGCCCGGCGGTGCCGACCTTCTTCAACCCACAGTTCTCCACACCGTTCTCCGGCTTCGCGACCGTTCGGGGCGCTGGAGGAGATCACCTCGTGAGCGACGCACGCGCAGCGGGCGGAGAAGCGAACCAGGGGGCGCTGTGAGCCCTGGCTTCCCGGCACCCGACCTGGCCGCGCTGCGGGCCGAGCTGGCGGCCGTGCCCGGCACCCGGGCCGTCGGGCTCGGCGCGGCGCGGATCGGCCGCGGGGCGCTGGCGGAGCTGCCCGGGCTGCTGGCGCCGCACCGCAGCGGTGGCGGGCCGGTCGCGCTGCTCACCGACGGGGTGCCGAAGTCGCGCGCCGGGGCGGACCTGGACCAGGCGGTCAGCGGGCTGCTGGCCGGGGCCGGCTGCGGCGGGCTGCGGGTGGTCACGGTGCCGGCCGAGTGCGGCCGCGCGCACGCCGACCCGGCCACGCTCGACGACGCCGCGGCCCGGGCGGCGGGCGCCGCCGCGCTGGTCAGCGCCGGGTCCGGCACGGTGGCCGACATCGGCAAGGCGGTCAGCGCCCGGCTGGACGGGCTGCCGCACGCCGTGGTGCAGACGGCGCTGAGCGTCAACGGCTACGCCGACGACCAGTCGGTGCTGCTGATCGACGGGGTGAAGCGCACCACGCCGACCAGGTGGCCGCAGCTGCTGATCGCCGACACGGACGTGCTCGCCTGCGCGCCCGCCGAGCTGAACGCGGCCGGGGTGGGCGACATGCTGGCCATGTTCACCGCGCCGGCGGACTGGTGGCTGGCCGGCCGGCTCGGCATGACCGACGGCTACCTGCCCGGCCTCGCGCCGGTGGTGACCGGGCACGGCCCCCACCTGCTGCGGGCCGCGCCGCTGGTGGCCGGCCGGGACCCGGCCGCCGTGGAGTACCTGGCCTGGCTGCTGACCCTCAGCGGGGTGTGCATGGGCGCCGCGGGCAGCACTGCGCCGGCCTCCGGCCCCGAGCACGCCATCAGCCACCTGATCGAGATGGCCGCGGCCCGCCGCGGCGAGCCGGCCGGGTTCCACGGTGCCCAGGTCGGCATCGCCGCGGTGCTCGCCGCGCTGGCCTGGCAGCACGTGCTCGGCCTGCTGGCCGGGCCGGGGGTGCGGCTGGCGTTCCCGGCCGAGGACGAGATGGCCGGCCGGGTCGCGGCCGCGTTCGCGCCGCTCGATCCGGGCGGCGCGATGGGCGCCGAGTGCTGGCGGCTCTACCGGCGCAAGCTGGCCCGCTGGGCCGGGCAGCGGGACCGGCTGGCCGCCCTGGACTGGGCCGAGGTGGCGGCCGAGGGCGCGGCCAGGGCGGGCCGGCCGGAGGACCTGGCCGCCGCGCTGGCCGCCGCCGGGGCGCCTTCCAGGTTCAGTGCGCTGAACCCGCCGCAAGATCCCGGAGTCGCCCGCTGGGCGCTGGCCAGCTGCTACCTGATGCGCGACCGGTTCACCGTGGTGGACCTGGCCTTCTTCCTCGGCGCCTGGGACGACGGGCTGCCCGGTGAGATCTGGGCCGGGGCGGCCGCGCTCGGAGCGGGCCTGTGAGCGACGCGCGCGCAGCGGGCGGAGAAGCGAACCCGGCCAGCACTGTGAGCGACGCGCGCGCAGCGACGGCGGAGAAGCGAACCCGGCCAGCACTGTGAGCGACGCGCGCGCAGCGGGCGGAGCGGTCCCCGGCCGGGCGCCGGGCGCCGGGCCGGGCCTGCCGCCGGAGATGTTCGACGGATACGCGTTCGACCTGGACGGCACCATCTACCTGGGCGACGCCGCGCTGCCCGGCGCGGTGGAGGCCATCGCCCGGCTGCGGGCCGCCGGGCGCCGGTTGGTCTTCGTCACCAACAACCCGCTCGCCACCGCCCGGCAGTACGCGGCCAAGCTGACCCGGCTCGGGGTGCCCGCGGCCCGGTCCGACGTCGTCACCGCGGCCGACTCGCTGGTCTGCTACCTGCGCGGCCACCACGACGGCGCGGTGCTGCTGCCGGTCGCCGAGGCGTCGCTGCACGATGAGCTGGCCCGCGCCGGGTTCGCGCTGACGGCCGAGCCGCCGGCGGCCCAGGTCGTGGTGGTTTCCTTCGACCGGACCTTTGACTATGCCAAGCTGAACGCGGCCTACCGCGCGGTCCGGCTGCACGGGGCGGTGATCGTGGCCACCAACCCCGACCCGTACTGCCCGACCCCGGACGGCGGGCTGCCGGATTGCGCGGCGATGCTGGCCGCCGTCGAGGCGTGCACCGGCGCGCGGGCCGAGGCGGTCACCGGCAAGCCCAGCCCGCACATGGCGGCCGCGGTGCTGGACCGGCTCGGCGTGCCGGCCGCGGCCGCCGCGATGGTCGGCGACCGGCTCGGCACCGACATGGCGATGGCGCAGGCCACCGGGATGGCCGGGGTGCTGGTGCTGACCGGCACCGCGACCGCGGCGGACGCGGCGGCCAGCCTGGCCGCGCCGCGCTACGTGATCGCCGGCCTGAGCGAGCTGCTGCCGGATCTGGCGTGAGCGGGGCGGGCGGGCAGGGCGGGGCGGGCGGGCAGAAGACCGAGCGAGACAAGGAGCGGTCACGGTGATGGAGTTCATCTTCATGCTGACCCACCAGGACACGACGGTGGCCGGTGCGCTGGAGGTCTACGAGCAGACGCGCGGGACCGGGCTGCGCTACGTCGGCTTCAAGGACGTGGGCGCCACCCCGCAGCAACTGGCCGAGGTGACCGCCGCCGCGCATGCCGACGGCCTGGAGGTCATGCTGGAGGTGGTGTCGGTCAGCCAGGAGGACGAGCTGCGCAGCCTGCGGGCGGCGCAGCTGATCGGCGTGGACTGGGTGCTCGGCGGCACGCACGCCCGCGAGGGCGCGGCGATCCTGCGCGGCACGCCGGCCCGCTACTGCCCGTTCCCCGGCGTGGTGACCGGCCACCCGAGCGTGCTGAGCGGCAGCATCGGGCAGATCGCCGGGCACGCCCGCGAGCTGACCGCGATGGACGGCGTGCACGGTCTTGACCTGCTGGCCTACCGGCACGCCGGGGTGGACCCGGTGGAGCTGACCCGGGCGGTGGCGGCCGCCGCCGACGGCCCGGTCATCGTGGCCGGGGCGATCACCGGCGCGGAGCAGATCCAGGCCGTGGCCGCCGCCGGGGCCTGGGGGTGCACCATCGGCGGCGCCGTGTTCGACGGCCAGCTGCCCGGCGGCCCGGACGTGGCGGCCCAGATCCGCGCCGCGCTGGCGGCGTGCGGCGGGACGAGGGAGCCCAGTGCCCGGTAAGGGCGCCCGGCCGACCCGGGCCGAGTACGTGCGCGACTCGCTGCTGTCGGAGCTGCGGGCGGGCAAGTGGACGGCTGGCGAGAAGCTGCCCAACGAGGACGAGCTGGCCGAGCGGTTCGACGTCAGCCGGGCCACCGTCCGGGAGGCGATCAGGGGCCTGCTGGAGATCGGCCACCTGACCCGGCGGCACGGCTTCGGCACGTTCGTGACCAGCATGCCCAGCCACCAGCACTCGCTCGACACCACGCTGAGCTATACGGCGATGATCCGCGACGCCGGGATGACCCCGGGCGAGACCGTGCTCAGCAGGACCGAGCGGCAGGCCACCCTGCAGGAGGCCGACCGGCTGCGGGTCGACCCGGGCGCGCCGCTGCTGTTCATCCAGCGGGTGCGCACCGCCGACGGCGTGCCCGCGGTCTACTCCGAGGACCGCATCCCCGCCGCGGCGCTGGCCGGCCTGGCCCGGGTCCCGCCGACCACTTCGCTGTACGTGCTGCTGGGCCAGGCCGGGCTGGCCATCCACCACGCCCTGGCCACCGTCCGGCCGGTGATCGCCGACAGCCGGCTGGCCCGGTTGCTGAGCGTGCCGCGCGGCTCGGCGCTGCAGTACATCGACCAGGTCGACTTCACGGCCGGCGGCCAGGCCGCGATGCTGTCATCGGAATGGCACGTGCCCGGCGTATTCGAGCTCAGCGTCTACCGCCGCCCCCCGCTAGCCGGCGCCGACGACTAGCCCCTTCATGATCTCGGTAACCTTTCAGGTCCAGCTGCAGAAAAGTTACCGAGATCATGAAAAGCCGGCCGAAGGCGGGACAGGCCGGACCGCAGGCGCGGGGGACTGTGGGCCAGCCGTGGCGGCGCAGCAGCGCCGCCACCTCTGCGGCGGTCTGGCAGGGCCGGTCGTGCACATCGGCCCACCCGTAGCGCAGCGTCGTGATCCCGGCGACGGCGGCGGCATTGTCCCGGTGCCGATCGGCCCAGCGCTGGTGCTCCGGATGCGCGGCCAGCCCGTCCAGCTCGACGGAAACTCCGTACTCGGCATACAGATTGTCCCGGTACACGCTCCGGCCGGCCTGAGCCGACCTAGCCTGCCGCACGGCTTGCGGCAGGCCGTGCGGCCGCTCGACGTCGCGCACGTACCGGTGCTCCAGGGCCGAGTGGGCGCCTGCTGCCGTGTCGCCGAGCACGGCCTGCATTTCCCGGCGGCGGCGGAGCCTGGCCCGGGACCCCGCCGCGGTCACGAGCCGGTCCGCCGTAGTGAGCCTGGTGCCGCACGCCCGGCTCAGCCAGTGGATCGCCTCGTCTGCTGACGCGGCCGTTTCGGCCAGGTCCAGGACGGTGTCCTCGATCCGGGTCCGCGGCGGAAGCAACGCGGGCTGGCGGGTCCGGTCCAGCAGGACTGAGCGGTGGACGACCAGGCCGGGGATCGGGCAGATCTTGCGGTCGCCGGGCACGGTCAGGTGAATGCGCTCCGAGCGCGGGCCGATCCGGTAGAGCTCAGCCGCGCTCTGATAGCTGAGCACCGCCCCGGGACCGGCGCGTAGGACCGCGGCCCAGAGGACGGATTCGCGGCCCGGCGGACCGGTGAAGGAGGCGTAGACGCCGCGCTGCAGCTGGGCCCAGCGGCCAGCGCGAAGATGGGTGTCGATGATCTGCCCGGGAAGGCCCAGAGCCAGGGCCTGTGACCGGGAGAAGACACCGTCCTGTAAGGCGAGCAGGTCCGCGAGCGGACCGGGAAGTACGGCGTTCATGCGCCGCAGCCTGACGGCCCGGCCCGCCCGGCGGCGACCGAATTTCCGCCGCCTGTGGATAACCCCGCGCCGCCCCAGGCCGACTTCCATGATCTCGGTAACATTTCCGCAGCTGGGCCTGAAAAGTTACCGAGATCATGAAGCGAGGGCCTTGAGGGCGGCTTGCTCTTTTTCCGGGGGAAGGCCGGGGGCGGGGCGGCCGCCGGGGAGCTCGGGGTCGCCTTCCTCCTGCAGCCAGCGCCAGGTGTCGGCGACGGTCTCGGCGACCGGGCGGCAGTGCAGGCCGGCCGCGTAGGCGGCCGACACGTCGCCGGTGTGCAGGCCGAGGTACTCGCCGGACGGTGGCACCCAGACGGGCAGTTCGGTCCACGGCTCGATCCCGGCGGCAAGGACGGCCTCCGGGTCGGCCCAGACCAGCCGGGCGCGGGAGCCGGTCACTTCCAGCGCGGCCTCCAGCAGGCTGGCCATGGTGGCCTCGCCGGGCTTGCTCACCGTGTTGAAGACCCCGCCGCGCCCGTCCCGGGCCGCCTGCAGCATCCACCCGGCCAGGTCGCGGCCGTCGATGTACTGCAGCGGCAGGTCCGGCGGCCCGGGGGCGAGCACGTCACCGCCGCGCTCCAGCCGCCGCAGCCACCACGGCATCCGGCCGACGATCTCGTACGGCCCGAGGATCAGCCCGGGCCGGGCGATCAGTGCCTGGTCGCCGAACGCGGCCTGGGCGGCCAGCTCGCCGCCGCGCTTGGCCGCCGCGTAGTCGTCGTCCTCGGTGGCGGTCGGGTTGCCGTCGACCACGGGGGCGCTCTCGTCCGCGCCGGGCTCGATCGGCCACTGGTAGACCGACCGGCTGGACACGTAGCCGTAGTGGCCGGCCCGGCCGGACAGCAGCCAGGCGGCGTCGCCCACCACGGCGGGCGCGCCGCTCCAGGTGTCGATCACCGCGTCCCAGGTCGCATCGGCGAGCACCGCGCGCAGCGCGTCAGGGTTGGTCCGGTCGGCGTGCAGGGCCAGTGCGCCGGGCGCCGACAGGCCGCTGACGCCGCGGGTCAGGGTCGTGACCGTGTCACCGGCGGCCAGCGCCGTCTCCACTACCGCGCGGCCGACGTGGTGGGTGCCGCCTAGCACCAGAAGTTTCATCCCGTCATCCTGCCCCGCCCGGGCGCCGCTCACCACGGCTGTTTCGCCGAGCGCGCAGCGGAACCCGGCGCCTGATCGCTGCGGCGGCGCGGCCGGCGCAACGGCTCCGGCGGGCTCATCCGCGGGCGCGGCCGGCACAGCGGCTCCGGCGGGCTCATCCGCAGGCCCGGACGCCGCAACGGCTCCGGCGGGCTCATCCGCGGGCGCGGCCGGCGCGGCCTATCCGCGGCCGGCGCGGCTCATCCGCGGGCCGGGGCCGCTCACCCGCGTCCACGGCCGAGGCGGCTCATCCGCGGGCCGGGGCGACGGTGGCGACCCGCTCGCCGCACCGGGACGGGTCGTAGCCGGGCAGGCTGGCGAGCTGGTCGAGCAGCCACGGCCCGGTCAGCACCCGCAGCAGGCCCTGCACCTCCCGGGACGCCGCCTGCCGCGCCGGGATGACCAGGTCGAAGCGCTCGCTGGCCAGCGGCACGAAGTCCAGGCCGTAGGCGAGCGCGGCCGGCTCGCTGGCCACGCCGGCGTCGGCCAGCCCGGCCGCGATCGCGGCGGCCACCTGCAGGTGGCCGGTGGCCAGCGTGGCGTACCCAGGCAGCCCGGCCGGGTCGGCGCCGAGGCCGGCCAGTTCCCGGTCCAGCAGCCGCCGGGCCTCGGCGCCCGGGTCCCGGTTGACCAGCCGCAGGCCGGCCTTGACCACGCCGGCGACGCTGGCCACGCCCGGCGCCAGGCCCGGGCGCAGCACCAGGCCCTCGCGCCACGAGCAGAAGGCGATCACCTCGGCGCCGCCGGGCAGCAGCTGCGCGGCCGGACCGGTGTTGTACTCGCCGGACGGCCCGCGCAGGTGCGCCCCGGCCGCGTGCACCAGGCCGGCTGCGGCCAGTTCCAGGGCCTCGCCGCTGCTGCACGGCCACCAGGCGAAGGCGACCGGCGGGTCGAGCAGGTCCAGTGGCTGCTCCAGCAGCGGCAGCGCCGGGTCGCAGCCGGCCACGATCAGCGTGGGCCGCGGCGGCCCCACCGGCTGGACCAGCGGAGCGGGCTGGCTCGCCAGCGCGGCCGGGCCGGCCGGCCCGGCGCCGGGCACCCCGCTGGCCACCAGGCCGCCGGCTGGCCCGAATCCGGCCCTGGCTGCCGCGCCGCCGGACAGCGGCAGCGCGACCAGGCCGTCGCTCATCTGCGCGAGCACGACGCGCGAGCCTGGCGCGCCGAGCGGCGCGACCGGCCTGACCGGCAGCGACGGGGCGGGCGCGCCGGGCCCGAACAGCTCCTCCACGCTCATCCCGAGGGCCCGGCTCAGGGCCAGCGCGACCCGCAGCGACGGGTCGGACAGGCCGGACTCGACCGCGGAGACTGCCTGCCGGGACACCCCGGCCATCCCGGCCAGCTGCTGCTGGGAGTAGCCCCGGGCTTGGCGGGCCCGGCGCAGCCGGGCACCGCTGCCGGTCATGCCTGCACCGGCCCGGGCGGCGCCGGCCCGGGCGGGGCTGTTCCCGGTGTCCCGGACGGGGCCGTTCCCGGTGTCCCGGACGGGGCCGTTCCTGGTGTCCCGGACGGGGCTGTTCCCGGTGTCGCGGGCCGGGCGGGCAGCGCCGCGCCGTCCGGCCCGAACCAGGGCGGGTCGACCGCCGTGACGGTCAGTGGCCCGTCGCCGGGCCGGTCAGCGAGGCGGCACACCACCGTTACCTCCCGGCCGGCCGCAGCTGCGCCGGCCGGGCCGGCCGCCGGGCCGGCCACGGCCAGGTCCGCCTCCCAGCCGGCCCCGGCCGGGCGGCGGCCGGTGACCGGCCCGGTCAGGACCACGCCCCGCTCCGGATGCGCGCCGGGCACCACCCGGTCCGGGTGCACGCCGGCGACCGGGCCGGGTCCGTCCCCGGCCAGGGCGGCCCGCCCCGGCCGCGGCGCCGTCCCGGCCGCCCCGGTCACCGGGACCGCCCGGGCCGGACAGCCCGGCCCGGCCGGCCGGCACCGGCACGAAGCCGAGGTAGCCGACCAGCTCGGCCACCCGCCGCGACGCAGGCCGCAGCACCACCTGGTCGGGCGGCCCGCACTGGAGCAGCTCGCCGTGGTCCAGGACGGCCAGCCGGTCGCCGAACGCCTGCGCGTCGGCCAGCTCGTGCGCGACCAGGATCGCGGGCACCTGCCGGTCGGCCACCAGCGCGGCGACCAGCTCGGTGAGGCTGCGCCGCAGCCCGGCGTCCAGCCCGGTGAACGGCTCGTCCAGCAGCAGCGCCTCGCAGTGCGCCAGCAGCAGCCGGCCGAGTGCCACCCGGTGCGCCTGGCCGCCGGACAGCCGGGCCGGCATCACCGCGAGCAGGCCGTCCAGGCCCAGCCGCGCGGCCAGCGCGGCCAGCTCGGCCTGCCCAGCATCGCCGCGGTGGCGCGGCAGTGCGTATGCCAGGTTGCCGCGCACCGGCAGATGCGGGAACAGGGCCGGGTCCTGGCGCAGCAGGCCGACCCGGCGCTGCCAGGGCGGGACCGTCCGGGCCGGCGGCCCGGCCGAGGTCAGCAGCCGCCCGTTCAGCTCCACCCGGCCGCGGGCCGGCGCCACCAGCCCGGCGATCACCTCCAGCAGCGTCGTCTTGCCCGCCCCGGACGGCCCGAACAGGGCCAGCCGCTCCCCCGGCGCGACGGCCAGCCCGGCCCGCACCGTGAACTCGCGGCGGTCAACCGCGACGTCGGCGCTGAGCACGCGCGCTCCACAGGTAGGCGGCCAGCGGCAGCGGCAGCGCGACGACCAGCAGCACCAGCGCGAACGGCAGCGCGGTGGGCAGCCCGGTCTCCTGCAGCGTGGTCCAGATCTGCAGCGGCAGGCCGTAGGGGTGGTAGGCGATGATCACGACCGCGCCGAAGGCGCCCATGGCCCGGGCCCAGGCCACGGCCAGCGCCATGGCCAGCCCCGGCGCGGCCAGCGGCAGCGTGACCCGGCGCAGCACCCGGGGCGCGCGGTCGCCGAGCAGCGCGGCTTGCTGCTCCATCTTCGGGTCGACGGCGGCGAAGGCGGCCATCGCGCCGAGCACGTAGTACGGGGCCGACTCGTATACCTGGGCGATGACCAGCGCCAGGAACGTGTTGGTGGCGGTCAGGTGGGCCAGGCCGAGCAGCCGCCCGATGGCGGTGTACGGGCCGACCATGAACACCAGCAGCAAGCCGATGACCAGCGGCGGCAGCAGCAGCGTGGCCAGCACCCCGGCCTCCCACACGCGCGGGAAGGGCAGCCGGCCGCGGGCCATCAGCCAGGACAGCGGCGTGCCGAGCACCAGCAGCACGGCCAGCGTCACCGCACCGGACTCCAGCGATGTGACCAGCGGGTCCAGCGCTCCCGGCGCGGTCAGCGCGGCGGAGATCGCGCTGGCCGACAGGTGCGTGGCCAGCGTGATAACCGGGCCGAGCAGCGCGATCCAGACCAGGCCGGCGGCGATCAGCGAGGCGGCTGCCGACACCGAGCGCAGCCCGGGCCCGGCGCCGGCCGGGCCGGCGCCGGGCTAAGTCTGGCCCAGCTCATTACGGATGGCCGCCGGGATGGCGCTGCGGTCGCCGAACGCCGTGATCGAGGTGATGTGGAAGCCGCCCTGGTAGTGCAGCGCCAGACCGCCGGCCGACAGCACGAACGCGACGAACGCCTGCGCGGCTTCGCTCGGCTTGCCGACCGTGCTGATGTTGATCACCAGCGGCTCGCCGTGCGCCACGGTGCCGTCGGCCAGCGGCACCGACACTGAGCCGTAGAGCTGCTTGCGTGAAGGGGTGGCGGAGCCGAGGTTGATGGTTGACTGGCAGCGGGATGTAGCGCAGGTGCAGCTGCACGACCTCCGAGCGGTAGGCGGCGATCGCGTCGAGCTGCCCGGCCTGCAGCCGGTGCACCAGCGTGTACGGGTTGAAGATCTGCGGCCCGGTGGTGGCCGTCACCGGGCCGCGCAGGATCTTGGGGATCAGGCTGGCCGGGAAGCCGTACTGCCGCTGGGCCAGTTCCAGCATCTCGATGAAGGCCGTGCCCTGCGGGTCGAAGCCGGGCGCCGGGCGGCCGAGGCGCAGGCCGGGCTGGGCCAGCAGCGGGAACAGGCTGGCCAGCACCTTGGGGTCGTGCTCAAGGTCAGGGTGGTGCGCGATCGCGGCCAGCTGCAGGCCGTACTTAGTCTTCGGGTTGTAGGCGATCACCATCGAGGTCGCCGCGTACCGCACGTACCAGCTGCTCAGGCGGTGCCCGTCCACCTGGAACGGCTGCGTGCCCACGCTCTCGACCACGTTGGGCCGGCTCCGGCCGGTGAACCCGGTGGCGGCCAGGGTGTCGGCCGAGCGGGCCCGGTAGCCGTAACCGGTCGCCTTGGTGAAGGCCCGGCCGAGCGTGGTGTCGTTCAGGTACTGCAGCGAGCCCGAGGTGGCCACGATCGCGGTGCCGTCGTGCGGGCGGGCGCCGGACGCCACCGATCCGGAGGCGCTGCTGCAGCCGGCCGCGGCCAGGCCGGTGCAGGCCAGCGTCAGCAGCGCGGCCAGGCGCATGCCGTTTCGTCCGCTCGTGGCGACCATGCTCCAGAAGATAGCCAGTTTCGCGCAGTCAGGCGGCACCCCGGGGGTTCCGGGGGGCGTCGCTCGGGTGCCGCCTGGCTCAGGCGGCTGCGGTTATCCGGTCACCTCGCTCTTGATCGCGGCGGGAACCGCGCCGGACGAGCCGAAGATCGTCGGTTTCATCAGCGTGAACCCGCCGGCCTTGTACTGGGCCAGCCCGGTCTGCGACAGCGTGTACTTCACGAACGCGATCCCGGCCGGGGTCGGCTTGCCGATCGTGGTGATGTCGATGACCTGCGGCCCGCCGGTCTTGGTCGTCTTGGCCCCCTTGACCGTGATCGTGATGCTGGCCTTGGCGTACTGGTCGGCCAGGCTGGGGTCGGCGAGGCTGATGGCCGGGGGCAGCTTGATGTAGTGCAGGTGCAGCTCGATGGCCTGGGTGATGAACGCGCTTGAGGCGTCGAGCTGGCCGGACTGGAGGGTGGAGTCCAGCGAGGACTCGGCGTAGATCTGCGGCGAGTTCGGCGACGCGAGCGGACCGCCGAGGATCTTGGTTACCGTGCCGGCGGGCAGGTGGTAGTACTTCTGCGCCAGCTGGAGCATGAAGATGAAGTCACGGCCCTGCGGGTCGATGTTGGGGTCGGTGCGGCCCAGCTTGAAGCCGGGCTTCTCCATCAGCGTGAACAGGTTCTTCAGCGGCTCCTTGCCCGCCGCGATGGCCTCGAACTGGCTGGCGTACTTGCTCTTGGGGTTGTAGGCCACGACCATCGAGGTGCCCGCGTACTGGATGTACCACTTGGTGAACTTGGGCTGCAGCGGGGTGATGTTGTCCCCGCCGACGCTCTCGAATACGTCGGGCTTGAGCTCGCCCGCGGCGATCAGCTGCTCCAGCGCGCCGGAGGCGTTCGCGGTACCCGAGTACTTGTAGCCGGTGGCCTTGGTGAACGCCGGGCCGGCCACCTTCTCGTTCAGGTACGACAGCGACGCCGCGTAGGCCACGCCGGCGCTGCCCGAATGGTGCGAGCCCGACGAGGAGGAAGACGAGGAAGGAGAGGAGCTGCCGCAGGCGGCCGCGGTCAGCCCGACGGAGGCAAGAGCAAGCAGAACGCCGATCCTGGCGGCGCGCACGCGGAGGGCTTTCATTCTCCGAACATAGCCACCCCAGTTTGCGCGAGGCAAGCAAACACGACAGCGTCACTCTTCTGTTTCCGAACGGTGCCCGCAGGGCCGCCTTCAGCCGGGATCCAGGCTGGATTCAGCGCGGCTTCAGGCTGTCCGGCTTGGATCGGAAAGCATCGCAAGTGCGCTCATGGCCTTAGCATGGTCAGCGGCGCGGCCGTCACCGTGCGCAAGCACAAGATGCCCCGCCGGTGCAGGCCGCCGCAGCGCCCCGGCACCGGCCATCGCGCGCGCCCCGGCCAGCCAGCCGGCTGGCGGCCGGTGAACGCATGCGCGCCGCGCGACGTTGTCGTACCAGGGCACTTGACGTGACAGGCAGTTGACGTGACAGGCAGTTGACGTGACAGGGCAGGAAGACGGGCAGGCATGAGCAAGGCACAACGGATCCGAGAGCAGAACGCCCGGGAGAAAATCGCGGCCCAGCAGGCCGCGGCCCGGCGGGCCGAGCAGCGGCGGCGGCTGCTCATCGCCGGGGGAGCCGTCGTGGCGGTGCTGGTCGTGGTCGTGGTGCTGGTCGTCGTCAAGCTGTCCAGCTCGCCGGCCAAGGTCAAGCCCGCCGCCGCCGGCGGCACGACCCAGCCGGCCAGCGTGGTGGACAAGATCACGCACGTGCCCGCCGCGGCGCTGGACAAGATCGGCACCGGCACCACCTACGCCAAGGCGGTCCAGGCCATCTCCGGCAACCCGAAAACGCCGACCAGGGACGGCAAGCCGGTGATGGTCTACGTCGGCGGCGAGTACTGCCCGTACTGCGCGGCCGAGCGGTGGGCGATGGCGATCGCGCTGAGCCGGTTCGGCACGCTCACCGGGCTCGGCTTCATTCACTCCTCCAGCACGGACGTGAACCCGAACACGCCGACGCTGACCTTCTACAACGCCAAGTACTCCAGCAAGTACCTGGTGTTCGAGCCGACCGAGGCGCGAAACCAGACCAACACCGCGAACCTGCAGCCGCTGACCGCGCTGGACAAGCAGCTGATGGGCAAGTACGACGTGCCCCCCTACGTGCCGAGCAGCCAGTACGACGGCTCGTTCCCGTTCGTGGACTTCGGCAACAAGTACGTGATCGACGGGGCCAGCTACGACCCGGCGGCGCTGTCCGGCAAGAGCTGGTCGCAGGTGGCCTCGGCGCTGTCGGACCCGAGCAGCCCGGTCGCCCGGGGCGCCGACGGCGCCGCGAACCTGATCACCGCGGCGATCTGCAAGATGACCAAGGGGCAGCCGGGGAACGTCTGCAATTCACCGGGCGTCGTCACCGCGAGCGGTTCGCTGTAATGGCAGGCCAGAAGCAGGCCCGCAAGCCGGGGCCGGCCGCGGCGCAGGGCAGCAAGCCGGGCGGGCAGGCCCGCCGGGGCGCCCGGGCGCAGCAGGCCGGGCCGGGCCAGAAGACCGGCCAGGGCAACCGGAACGCACCAGGCAACCGGAACGCACCAGGCAACCGGAACGCACCGGGCAGCCGCAGCGGCCAGGGCAGCCGCGGCGCCCAGGGCCCCGCCGCGGCCGTGGCCGGCGGCGACAGCGAGCCGCGCGGCTTCTGGCGGAAATTCTCCCCGCGCGCCATGGGCGCGCTGCCCTTCACCGCGCTGGTGCTGTCGGTGCTGGGCGTGATCCCGTCGGCGTATCTCACCTATACGCACTTCACCCAGTCGGCGCTGGCGGGCTGCCCGGACACCGGCGCGATCAACTGCGAGCTCGTCACGAACAGCCCGGAGTCCAAGCTGTTCGGGGTCTTGCCGGTGTCGGTGCTCGGGCTGCTGTTCTTCCTGTTCCTGGTCGCGGTCAACCTGCCCTGGGCCTGGCGGTCGCCCCGGCGGGAGATCCACTGGCTGCGGCTCGGGTCGGTGGTTATCGGCATGATCATGGTGCTGTACCTGGTCTACACCGAGATCATCACGCTGGGCGCGATCTGCCTGTACTGCACGAGCGTGCACATCATCACGTTCTTGCTGTTCGGCGTGCTGGTGTTCCAGGCGACCTCGCGCAACTCGCCGCTGACCGCGCCCCGGTAGCCGCAGGTCGCGAAGGCCCCGGGCGCGCCCGGGGCCTTCGCGCGCCCGGGCGGGAACAAGCATGGCCGGTAGTTTGTTAGCCGGGCGAACAATAAGGCTTATGAACTATCGGGAAGCCGGCGCGATGACCGTACCCACCGTAAGCACCGTACCCGCTGCCTCCGCTGAGCTGGCGGCACCGGAGACACTGCCCGCCGTGCTGACCGTCATGCGGCTGTGCCGGGCGCTGGAACGGATCGGCACCGGGCTGACCGCGCAGCAGTACCGCATGCTCAAGCTGGCCGGGGCCGGCGGCGAGCGCTCGGCCCGGCTGGCCGACCGGCTGGCCGTGACCAAGCCGGCGCTGACCGCGACGGCGGACGGGCTGGTCGCGGCCGGACTGGCGTACCGGGCCGCCGAGCCTGGCGACCGCCGGGTGGTGCGGCTGTGCCTCACCCCGGCCGGGCGGGCCGCGCTGGACCGGGCGGACGCGGCCTACGCGCAGTGGCTGGAGCCGGTGCTGGCCGGGACCGGCGACCCGCGCCGGGTGCTGGATGCGCTGGCGGAGCTGGACACGGTGCTGGACGAGCGGCGCCGGGCCCGGCGAGAGGCCGGCTGCGCGGCCCCGGGCGGCGGCTCCCCGGGCGGCGGCTCCCCGGGCGGCGGCTCCCCCGGCGGCTCCCCGGGCGGCCCTCCCCCGAACGACGCTTCCCCGAAGGAAAGGCAGGCATGAGCGAACGCGGATCGAAGGCGACCGCGAACTACCGCGCCCGCGACCGCGGGCTGGGCGAGGGCTGGCTGCGGCGGCTGCTGGGCTACTGCTGGCGGCACCCGCGGCTGGTCGTCATCGCGCTCGGCGGGTCGATGCTGGCCACGGCCATGCAGGCGGTCACCCCGCTGATCATGGCCTGGATCGTGGACAACGCGGTGGTCAGCCACCGCGAGCCGATCTGGCTGGGCGCGACGGCGCTGATCGTCGCGGGGCTGCTCGGCTTCGCCGGCGTCTACGGCCGGCGCTACCGGGGCGGCCAGCTGTCCCTGGACGTCCAGCACGACCTGCGCACCGAGCTGTTCGGCGCGCTGTCGCGGCTGGACGGCGCGCGGCAGGACCAGCTGCGCACCGGGCAGATCGTCAGCCGGTCGATCTCCGACCTCAACATGGTGCAGAGCATCCTGAGCATGATCCCGATGCTCAGCGGCAACGCGGTGCTGTTCGTGGCCTCGCTGGTCATCATGGCGGTGCTGTCGCCGATGCTCACCCTGGTCGCGCTGGCCGTCGCGCCCGCCCTGTGGCTGATCGCGATCGCGTCCCGCCGGCGGCTGTTCCCGGCCAGCTGGGACGCCCAGCAGAAGGAAGCCGAGGTGGCAGGCGCGGTCGAGAACGCGGTGGCCGGCGTGCGGGTGGTCAAGGGCTTCGGCCAGGAGGAGCAGGAGATCAGCCGGCTGGAGAAGATCTCGGCCCGGCTGTACGGGGCCCGGGTCCGGGTGGTCCGGCTGTCCGCCCGCTACACCCCGGCGCTCGGCGCGGTGCCCATGTTCGGGCAGGTCGGGGTGCTCGCACTCGGCGGCTGGCTGGCGCTGCACGGCGAGATCAAGATCGGCGTGTTCCTGGCCTTCTCGCTCTACATCGCGCAGCTGGTCGCGCCGGTGCGCGCGCTCACCAGCCTGATCACGATCGGCCAGGAGGCGCGGGCCAGCGTGATCCGCGTCTACGAGGTGATCGACTCCCGGCCGGTGATCACGCAGCGGCCGGGCGCGCAGCCGCTGCCGCCCGGCGTCCCTGGCGTGCAGCTCGACGACGTCACGTTCGGCTACCTGCCGTCGGAGCCGGTGCTGCGCGGGCTGTCGCTGCACGTGCGGCCGGGCGAGACGCTGGCGCTGGTCGGCACGTCCGGGTCGGGTAAGTCCACGATCTCGCTGCTGCTGCCCCGCTTCTACGACGTGTCCGGCGGCGCGGTCCGGCTCGGCGGGACCGACGTGCGCGACCTCACCGCGGACTCGCTGCGCTCGGCGATCGGGCTGGTGATGGAGGACAGCTTCCTGTTCTCCGACACGATCGCGGCCAACATCAGCTACGGCCGGCCCGACGCCACGCCCGGGCAGATCCGGGCCGCGGCCCGAGCCGCGGAGGCGGACGATTTCATCTCCAGCCTGCCGGACGGCTACGACACCGTCATCGGCGAGCAGGGCCTGACCCTGTCCGGCGGCCAGCGCCAGCGGGTCGCGCTGGCCCGGGCGCTGATCACCGACCCGGCGGTGCTGGTGCTGGACGACGCCACCTCGGCGATCGACGCCCGGGTCGAGGCGCAGATCCACGCCACGCTGCGCAAGGTGATGGCCGGGCGGACCACGCTGCTGGTCGCGCACCGGCGCTCGACCCTGCAGCTGGCCGACCGGATCGCCGTGCTGGACCAGGGCCGGCTGGTGGACGAGGGCACGCACGCGGAGCTGACGGGCCGCTGCCCGCTGTTCCGGCTGCTGCTGGCCGGGCCCGGCGACGACGCGGAGGGCACCGACGCCGGCGAGCTGGGCTACTACCAGGCGGAGGGCCCGGGCCTGCCGGTCCGGGCCGCCGCCGGAGCCGGGATCACCCCGGCCCTGTGGCCGGACGGAACGGAGAACCCGGCGGGCCCGGGCGGCCCGGCGGGCCCGGGCGGCCAGCCCGGCGGGCTGGCCGCGCCCGGATCGATCGGCCGGGGTCTGCCCGCCGCGGCCCGCGGCGGGCGCACCGCGGCCGGCACGAGCGTGCTGGCCGGCGTGCCCGCCTCGCCGCAGCTGCTGGCCAAGGTCGATGCGCTGCCGCCCGCGACCGAGCAGCCCGGGATCAGCCAGTCCACGGCCCGCGCGGCCGACCCGCACTTCACCCTGCGCCGGCTGCTGCGGCCGATCGCGCTGGCCCTGGCCGTCGGCCTGATCCTGGACGGCCTGGACGCGGTGGCCGGGATCTTCATGCCGGTGCTGGTCCGCGGCGGCGTGGACCACGGCATCCTGGCGCACCAGTGGCGGCCCATCGTGGTGGTCTCGCTGCTCGGCGCGGCCATCGTGGCCGCGGACTGGCTGATCAACGTGGTGCAGACCAACGTGGTGGGCCGCAACGGCGAGCGGATGCTGTACACCCTGCGGGTCAAGATCTTCGCCCAGCTGCAGCGGCTGGGCCTGGACTTCTACGAGCGGGAGATGTCCGGCCGGATCATGACCCGGATGACCACCGACGTGGACGCGCTGGACACCTTCCTGCAGACCGGGCTGATCACGATGGTCAACGCGGTGCTGACCTTCGCCGGGGTGCTGGTCGCGCTGCTGCTGATCAACCTGCGGCTGGGGCTCACGCTGCTGTCGATCGTGCCGGTGCTGATCGCCGCCACCGTGGTGTTCCGGGTCAAGTCCTCGCGCGCCTACGCGGAGGCCCGGGAGCGGGTCAGCATCGTCAACGCCGACCTGCAGGAGAACGTGGCCGGGCTGCGCACCGCGCAGGCCTACCGGCGCGAGGAGCGCAACGCCGGGCGCTTCGCCGCGCTCAGCGACTCCTACCGGGTGTCCCGGCTGCGGGCGCAGCGCTACATCGCGCTGTACTTCCCGTTCGTGCAGCTGCTGTCCACGGTCGCGGGCGCGCTGATCTTGTTCGTGGCGGCCGGCGAGGTGCACAGCGGGGTGCTCACCGCGGGCGGCCTTATTGCCTACCTTCTGTATATTGACCTGCTGTTCTCCCCCGTCCAGCAGTTGTCGCAGGTGTTCGACGGCTACAACCAGGCCGCGGTCGGGCTGAGCCGGATTAAGGACCTGATGCGCCAGCCGACCAGCACGCCGCAGGCGGAGCGGCCGCGCGGCCCGGGCCGGCTGACCGGCGCGATCGAATTCGACGACGTCCGGTTCCGCTACCCCGGTCAGCCCGCCGACGCGCTCGCCGGGGTGAGCCTGCGGATCGAGCCGGGCGAGACCGTCGCGCTGGTCGGCCAGACCGGGGCCGGCAAGTCCACGATGATCAAGCTGCTCGCCCGGTACTACGACGTGACCGCGGGCCGGGTGCTGCTGGACGGCGCCGACGTGCGCGATCTGGACCTGGCCGCCTACCGCCATCAGCTCGGCGTGGTGCCGCAGGAGCCGTACCTGTCCCCCGGCACCGTCGCCGAGGCTATTGCCTACGGCCGGCCGGGCGCGGCCGATGCCGAGATCGAGGCCGCGGCCCGCGGGGTCGGCGCGATCGACATGATCGCCCGGCTGCCCGGCGGGTTCCGGCACGAGGTCGCCGAGCGGGGCCGCAACCTGTCCGCCGGGCAGCGCCAGCTGATCGCGCTGGCCCGCGCCTACCTGGTCGACCCGGCGATCTTGCTGCTGGACGAGGCGACCGCCGCGCTGGACCTGGCCTCGGAGGCGGCGGTGAACGCCGCGACCGAGCGGCTGGCCGCCCGGCGCACCACGATCGTGGTCGCGCACCGGCTGACCACCGCGGCCCGGGCCGACCGGATCGTGGTGATGGACGGCGGGCGGGTCGCGGAGGCCGGCCTGGCACGACGAGCTGCTGCGCCGCGGCGGGATCTACGCGGAGCTGTGGGAGGCGTTCACCGGCGACGCGAAGGTCGCCGCCTGAGGCGGCGCCCGGGCCGGCTCGCCAAAGGCCGTGCGCCCGGCCCGGCGGCGCCCGGCGGTCAGCGGACGATGCCGGCCAGCTCGGCGGCGAGCTGCCCGGCCTCTCCGGCCTGCTCGCCGGTGAGCGGGACCGGGGCAGACCGCAGCCGGCGCACGTCGCGCGGCAGCAGCGCCAGCGCGGTCACCACCACGATCAGCACGGCCGCGCCGTACTCGGTGGCGGGCACGCCGATCAGCGCGGCCACCGGCCCGGCGATCATGGCGCCGGCCGGCATCGCCCCTACCGACCCGAGCGCGTCGTAGGCCGACACCCGGGCCAGCTTGTCCGCCGGGATGTTGCGGGCCATCACCACGGTCCACTGGACCATCGTGACCTCGACGCTCACGCCCAGCACCAGCGAGGACACGCAGATCACCGGCAGCGGCCACGGCGTGGCCAGCGACAGCGGCGACAGCGCGATGACCCCGCCCATCAGCACCACGAACAGCACCGGCCGCCGCGGGGCGAAGCGCAGCGACAGCAGCCCGCCGGCGATCAGGCCCACCGACTCCGCGCCGGTGATGATGCCCCAGGCGGCCGCGCCGCCGAGGTGCGCGCGCGCCACCACCGGGCCGAGCACCTGGAAGCAGCCGTACCAGGCCATCAGGATCACGCCGAACTGCAGCACGGTGACCCACAGCCAGGTGTGCGAGCGGAACTCCGACCAGCCGGCCCGCAGGTCGCGCAGCATGCTGGAGTGCTCGGCCCGGCCGAAGGCCGGCAGGCTGACCCGCAGCATCAGCGGGATCGTGGCCAACATGCCGGCGCCGCAGGCCAGCAGCGCCCAGCCCGGCCCGACCGCGGCGACGACGAAGCCCGCGACGACCGCGCCGCCCATCTGGCCGCCGTTCATGGCCAGCCGGCTCACCGCGCTGGCCTGCTGCAGCTGCGCCGCGGGCACCACCCGGGGCAGCAGGGCCTGCGAGGCCGGGTAGAACACCGCCATGCCGGTGCCGGTCAGCGCCTCCAGCGCCAGCATCTGCCACAGCCGCGGATGGCCGGCCAGGACCAGCAGCCCGAAGGTCCCCTCGCCGAGGGCGATCATCGCGTTCGCCGCCAGGATGACCCGCTGCGGCCGGATCCGGTCCGCGGCGACGCCGCCGATCACCGTGAAGATCAGCGACGGCGCGATCTGCGCGGCGAGCACGTAGGACAGTTCTGAGGTCGAATGATGCGTCGAGTCCAGCACCGCGAACGATACGCCGACGAGCGAGAACGCGAATGCGGCCGGGGCCAGCAGCCGCTCGGCGAACAACAGCCGGAAGTCGCGGTAGCTGAGCAGCGGAAAGCGGCGCACGAGCGCACGCGCGAACATGACGGGCATCCGATCTGGTCGTAGTGAGCCGGCCTCGATGCTAGCCAGGCCAGGATGAGGCCGGAAAGTGCTTTTCCGCCCCCACCTGCCCACCCGGCGGCCGCCGTGGCAGGCCCGGGGGCCACTGATCTGCAACGCCGGGCCGCCGGGCGGAGATTCCCGGGCGGGCGCGGTGCCCTCCGCGGCACCGGGCGCGGATCGCGGCGGCAGTACCGCGGAGGGCACCGCCGGGGCCGCGGAGCGCACCGCCGGGGCCGCGGAGGGCACCGCCGGGGCCGCGGATAGGCTCGGCTGGGGCGGCGGGACGGAGCCGTCCGCAGCCGTCCGCCTGCAGCCGAGCACCCGCGGCCGGACCCGGAGGGAGTCAGCGGCAGTGAGCATCCTGGGCACCAGGGTCCTGCGGACCGAGGATCCGCGGTTCCTGACCACGGGCGGGGTCTACACCGAGGATGTAGGCGACGAGCAGCTGGCCGGCGCCTGCCACGTGTTCTTCGTCCGCTCGCCGGTCGCGCACGCGCTGGTCCGCGGCGTGGATGTCAGCGGTGCGCTCGCCGTGCCGGGCGTGCTCGCCGCTTACACCGCGGCCGACCTGGCCGGGCTGCCGGAGGTCACGCCGATGATGCCCCGGCTGCTGAACCAGCAGATGCGCCACCGCCTGCTGGCCTCAGACCGGGTCCGCTACGTGGGCGAGCCGGTGGCCGCGGTCGTCACCGAGCAGCCCTACCAGGGCGAGGACGCCGTCGAGCTGGTCGACGTGGACTACGAGCCGCTGCCGGCCGTGGTCAGCATGGACGAGGCGCTGGCGGCCGGGACGCTGCTGTTCCCCGAGGCGGGGACCAACGTCGCGGCGGTGTTCGGCGACCCGGCCGGGCTGGCCGGCGACCTGTTCGATGGCTGCGACGTGGTCGTCAGCGAGACGATCACCAACCAGCGGGTGGCCCCGGCGCCGATGGAGGGCCGGGCCGCGGCCGCGGCCTGGGGTGCGGACGGCCGGCTGACCGCCTGGATCCCGAACCAGGGCGCGCAGGGCTCGCGCGGCGCGCTGGCCGGGCTGCTCGGCGTGGACGCCGCCGGGGTCCGGATCATCACCCCGGACGTCGGCGGGGCGTTCGGCGCCAAGTTCGGCGCCGACCCCGAGCACGCGATCGTGGCCTGGGTGGCCCGCGAGCTCGGGCGGCCGGCCCGGTGGACCGAGACCCGGTACGAGAACCTGATCGCGATGACGCACGGCCGGGCCCAGCAGCAGACAATCACCATCGGCGGCCGCCGGGACGGTACCGTGCTGGCCTACCGGCTTGAGGTGCTGCAGGACGCCGGGGCCTACCCGCGGATCGGCGCGATCCTGCCGTCGCTGACCATCCTGATGGCGCCGGGGCCGTACGAGATCCCGCGGGCCGAGGCGGTCGGGCGCACCGTGGTCACCAACACCACCCCGATCGGCGCCTACCGCGGCGCGGGGCGGCCGGAGGCCACCGCCGCGCTGGAGCGGGCCATCGACCTGTTCGCCGCCGAGATCGGCGCCGACCCGGCTGACGTGCGCCGGGCGAACCTGCTGGCCCCGTTCACCGAGCCGCACCGGACCGCGTTCGGCGCGCTGTACGACAGCGGCGACTACGCCGCCGCGCTGGACAAGGCGCTGGCGGTGGCCGGCTACGGGGAGCTGCGCGCCGAGCAGGCCCGGCGGCGCGAGCGCGGCGACGTGCTGGCTCTGGGCATCGGGCTGGCCTCCTACGTGGAGATCACCGGCGGCGGGGACGAGGCCGGCGCGCCGAACGAGAACGCCACCGTCGAGGTGCACCCCGACGGCAGCGCGACGATCCTGACCGGCACCTCCCCGCACGGCCAGGGCCACGCCACCGCGTGGGCCATGCTGGCCAGCGACAAGCTCGGCATACCGGTGGACAAGATCACCCTCAAATGGGGCGACACCGACCTGGTCCCGGAGGGCGGCGGCACCGGCGGATCGCGCAGCCTGCAGCAGGGCGGGGCGGCGGTGTCGCAGGCGTCGGACGAGCTGCTGGAGATCGCCCGCGGCCGGGCCGCGGACAAGCTGGAGGCCAGCGCGGCCGACCTGGTGTTCGACATCGGCCGCAGCACCTTCGCCGTGGCCGGCGACCCGGACGCCGCGGTGCCGCTGGCCGGCCTGGCGCAGGCCGAGCGGCTGTTCGTGCACACGGTCTTCACCGCGCCGGGCGCCACCTTCCCGTTCGGCACCCACGTCGCGGTGGCGGAGGTGGACACCGAGACCGGCAAGGTGTTCCTGCGCCGGGTCGTCACCGTGGACGATGCGGGCTTCGTGCTCAACCCGCTGCTGGCCGAGGGCCAGCGGCACGGCGGCATCGCCCAGGGCGCGGCGCAGGCGCTGCTGGAGGAGGTGGTCTACGACGAAGACGGAAACCCGCTGACCGCGAGCTTCGCCGACTACCCGATCGTGTCCGCCACCGAGATGCCGAGCTTCGAGCTGGCCGACATGGCCACGCTGACCACCTACAACCCCCTTGGCGCCAAGGGCATCGGCGAGGCCGGCACGATCGGCGCGACGCCCGCGGTGCAGAACGCCGTGGTGGACGCGCTCGCCCACCTCGGCGTCCGGCACGTCGACATGCCCACCTCCCCGCAGCGGGTCTACCGGGCGCTGGCCGCGGCGCGCGCCAGGGACCGGACCTCCGACCAGAAAGGTGCCCGAGGCTGATGCAGGTCAAGCTGGCCGTCAACGGCGAGCAGCGCTCCGGCGAGATCGAGCCGCGGCTGCTGCTGGTGCACTACCTGCGCGAGACGTGCGGCCTGCGCGCGGCCAACATCGGCTGCGACACCACCTCGTGCGGGGCGTGCACGGTGCTGCTGGACGGGGTCTCGGTGAAATCGTGCACGGTGCTGGCCGCGCAGGCCAGCGGGCACGAGGTCACCACGGCCGAGGGGCTGGCCGCCGGCGGCGAGCTGCACCCGGTGCAGGCCGCGTTCCAGCGTGAGCACGGGCTGCAGTGCGGCTTCTGCACGCCCGGCATGGTGATGGCGGCCGTCGGGCTGCTGGCCGAAAACCCGGACCCGACCGAGGAGCAGGTACGGGAGGGGCTGGAAGGCAACTTGTGCCGGTGCACCGGTTACCACAACATCGTCCGGGCCGTGCTGTCCGCGGCGCAGGCCGGGCGGGACGGCGAGCGGGCGGCGACGGCATGATCCCCTCGCCGTTCGACTACGTCGCCGCCCGGTCGGCCGGGCATGCGATCGAGCTGCTGGCTGACCACGGCGAGGACGCCAAGCTGCTGGCCGGCGGCCACTCGCTGCTGCCGATGATGAAGCTGCGGCTGGCCGCGCCGTCGGTGCTGATCGACATCGGCGGCCTGGCCGAGCTGGCCGGGGTCATCGCCGCCGACGGCGAGCTGGTCATCGGGGCGACCACCCGGCATGCCGACCTCGCCGCCTCCCGCCTGGTCCGCGCGGGCGCGCCGCTGCTCGCGCACGCCGCCGCCCAGGTCGGCGATCCGCAGATCCGCCATCGCGGCACGATCGGCGGCTCGCTGGCGCACGCCGACCCGGCCGCGGACCTGCCGATGGCCGTGCTGGCGCTGGGCGGTGCGATGGAGGTGGCCGGGCCCGGCGGCGTGCGCCGGATCCCGGCGCAGGAGTTCTTCGCCGGCTACTTCGAGACCAGCCTGGCCGGCGACGAGCTGCTCACCGCGGTGCGGGTCCCGGCCCGGCCCGGCCAGCCGTGGGGGTACCAGAAGTTCACCCGGCGGGCCAACGACTGGGCAATCGTCGGCGCGGCCGCGGCCGGAGGCCAGATCGCGCTGGCCAACATGGGGCCGGTGCCGGTGCGGGCCCGGGCCGCCGAGCAGGCGCTGGCCGCCGGGGCCGGGCCGGCCGAGGCGGCGGAACTGGCCGCCGAGGGCACCGAGCCGGGCGAGGACATGCACGCCGACCGCGACTACCGGCGCCACCTGGCCCGGGTCCTCACCCGCCGCGCCCTGCAGCACCAGGCCTGACCGCCGGCCGCCGGCGGTGCCGGGTGGGGCGCCGGCCGGGACGGGCGCTATCCGGCGGATAGCTCGCGTTCCAGCGGGGTGCGGAAGCGGGGAATGATCCGGACCCCGGCGGCGGCCAGCCAGCCGCCGGTCCGCGCGGCCTCCGCCCCGGCCCGGGCGGCGCCCTCGGCGCCGACGTCCGCGAGCAGCCGGATCACGACCTCGCCGCCGGGACGCTGGGCCCAGCCGCCGACGATGCGGCCGTCCTGCCAGATCGTCGGCCCGGCATTGCCGGACCGGTCGAACAGCGCCGGCCCGTGCGGCCCGAGAAACCAGGACCGGTCCGCCCAGCCCATCACGGTCGGGTCCAGGGCGGGCAGCAGCGCGGTCCACGGTCCCGGATCCGGGGTGAGCCCGAGGTCGTCCGACAGGGCCAGGCCGGTGCCGGGGCCGAGGTCGACCTCGACGGCCCCGGCCGCACTGACCGCCCGGCGCGCCTGGGTCACCGGCCAGCCGGTCCACCAGGCCAGGTCGGCCAGCGGCGCCGGGCCGAAGGCGGCCAGCCACCGCCGGGCCAGCTCGGCCTGCGCCTGTTCCCCGGTCAGCCCGGGCTGCTCCAGCGTGCCCGGCGCGCCCGCGGCGGCGGATCCGGGCAGCCAGCAGCTGGTCAGGGCCCAGCGGTACTGCTGCGACAGCCAGGAACCGGCCGGGCGGCCGCGGACGATGCGGCCCTGCGCGCCGAGGCCGAGCAGCACCCGGCTGGTGATGTTCTGCTTGGCCTCGTACGGCTTGCCCGGCGCCAGCAGCAGCGCCGTGCGCAGCCGCGGCTCATCGGCCGCCAGCTCGGCGGCGCTGGCGATACCGCCGCGCGCGGCCAGCGCGGCCAGGACCGATTCCTCGACTTCGGCCAGCCACGGCTCGGGGTCGGCGAAGCCCGTGCCGCGCAGCAGCTTGCAGAGCCGGGCGCGCTGGGCGGCCGCGACCCGCGGCATGCTCGACGCCTGCACCACCGGCGCCAGCCCGGCCGGGACGACGAACACGGTGCGGCGCATGCCGAGCATCCGGATCAGCTCGCGCTGCTCGTACAGCGCGGCCTCGATGGCGGCCGGTTCCGCGACCGGATGAGTCCTGGCCGCGATGGCCAGGAACACCGACGCGGGATCGGTGCCGTGCAGCGCCACCACCCGGCCGGCCGCGTCCGCCGGGCCCGCGGCCTTCGCGGCCGGGGCCAGCGCGTGCCGCACCGCGAGCCGCCGCTGCCGCTCGGCCTGATCCAGGACTGCCATGCCGCCCATGATCTCGCATCCGCGTGCCACTGGCCCCGCTGCCCGCTGGATGTGACATTCACGGTCATAGCCCGTCAGTCCCGGAGTGAGGCCAGCAGGTCCGGCAGGTCGGCCACCGAGTCGATGGTGTGGTCGGGGGTGCCTGGCGCGCGCTGGACGGCCTCCGCCAGGTACTTGCCGGTGCGGACCAGCACGCCGGTGATCCCGGCGGCCTGCGCGGCCAGCACGTCCGACTCGACGTCGTCGCCGACCATGACCGCCCGCCGTGCGGGCGCGCCGACGGCGTCGAGCGCGGTGGCGAAGAACGCCGCCGACGGCTTGCCGGTCACCTCGGCCTCGGCCCCGGCGGCCTGCTCCAGTCCCGCCAGGAACGCGCCGGTGTCGAGCTGGAGCCCTTCGTCGGTGCGCCAGAACAGGCCGCGGCTCATGGCCACCAGCCGGGCGCCGTCCTGCAGGAAGCCGAACACCCGGTTCAGCGCCGCATAGCTGAACTCGGGCCCGGCGCCGCCGAGGATGACGACGTCGGGCGGCTCCGGGTCGCGGTCCCCGATCAGGGTGAGCTCGTCCAGGTCGGTCGCGGTGTCGCCGCTGCTGAGCAGCGCGCAGCGGGCGCCGGGATGGTGCCGGGCCAGGTACCCGGCGGTGATCACCGGCGCGGTGAGCACGTCGCCGGGCTGCACCGGGAAGCCGGCCTCGGCCAGCGCCGAGGCGATCCAGTCCCGGGTCCGGGAGGTCGTGTTGGTCACCAGCGCGACCGGGTGCCCGGCCGCGCGCAGTGCGGTGACGGCACCGACCGCGCCCGGCAGCGGGCGCCAGGACTGGGTGAGCACGCCGTCGATGTCCAGCAGTACTGCGCGGTTGTCCGCCATCACCTCACGGTAGCCCCGGCCGGGCGGCGCCAGAAGGCGGGCGGGGCTCGCGGCCGCAGACCCGGACGGGGTTCATGGCCTTATCGCCGCAGGTCATCAGGGTCGCCTGCGGTTTCAGCGCATTGACCCCTGGGCAACCTTCATGTACTTACAGTGCGTAGTTGCAGATAACAATGCGTGATATCCCGGGCAAACGGGCCGGCCGACGGGGGATAAGCGGTGACGGTCGTCGAAGCCGACAAGGTGGCGGCAAGACTGCTTGCCGAGCTGCCGCTCGCCCTGGACAGCGGGCAGCTTGTGGCCTATTTCCAGCCGGTGGTGGAGCTGAACTCCGGCCGCCTCACCGGGGCCGAGGCGCTGATCCGGTGGGAGCATCCCGAGCTCGGCACGCTCGCGCCCGCCCTGTTCGTCCCGCTGGCCGAGCGGCTCGGCCTGATGGCCAGGATCACCCGGATGATGCTGCAGCTGGCCCTGGCCCAGCACCGGACCTGGGCCGACGCCGGGTGGACTATCCCGGTGGCGGTGAACGTCGGCCCGGAGAGCGTCACCGAGCCGGGTTTCCCCGACCTGATCAGCGAGACGCTGCGCAGCGAGCGGGTGGCCGGCCCGATGCTGACGCTGGAGCTGAGCGAGCGGACCACGACCACCACGGTCGGCACCAGCTTCTTCGCCCAGCTCGCCGAGCTCGGCGTGCGGATCGCGCTGGACGACTTCGGGACCGGCTTCTCCTCGCTGGAGAGCCTGGGCGGATGGCCTATTGACGACCTGAAGCTCGACATCTCGCTGGTCCGCCCGATCGCCAGCAACGCCAGTTTCCGCGCGATCGCGCGGAACACCATCGACCTGGCCCACCAGCTGCGGATCCGGGTCATCGCCGAGGGGGTCGAGACCGCCTCGGTGCGGACCGAGCTGCTGGCGCTCGGCTGCGATTTCGCCCAGGGGTTCCTGATCGGGCGGCCGATGCCCGGCGAGGCGCTCCTCGACTGGGTGATCCGGCACGAGCGGGAAGCCGGCCGGCTCGGCCACGGCGCGCTGCGGCCGGGGCCGGCCGCCGACCCCGGCCGCCAGGCCGCCGCGGCGCCGGGCCGGGCCGGGTGGCTGCTGCAGGCCGGCTGCGGCTGACCGCCACGATCGGCCCGGGCACGCTGGCGGCGGTGACGGCGAGCCTGGTGCTCTACGGGCTGTGGCAGATCTTCCGCTGGGGCGGCTACAAGTACCAGCCGCTGATCGGTGACCTGGCCTTCTTCCCGGTCAACGGGATGGCCGCGTTCTGCGCGGGGAGGGTGTCGCGGCGCGCGGACCTGGGCCGGGCGATCAGGCGGGCCTGGCTGCTGCTGTCCATCGCGCTGTGGCTCTACCTGGTCGGCGACGCGCTGCAGCTGATCTGGGAGGTGGTGCTGAACCGGCCCGGCTACCCGACTCCCGGCGACGCGGCCTACCTCAGCTTCTACCCGATCGCCTTCGCCGGCCTGATGGCCTTCCCGTCGCGCTACCGGACCCGGCCCGAGCGCGTCCGGCTGCTGCTGGACGTCAGCACGGTGTTCATCGGCGGGGCGACCTTCATCTGGTACATCGGCCTCGGGCAGGCCCTGGCCGCCGATCACAGCTACCTCGACCTGCCTTCGCTCACCGACTACGCCTATCCCGTCGGCGACCTGCTGCTGCTGTTCGGCCTGCTGGCCCTGCTGGCCCGGGGCGCCCCCCGCTCGGCCGTCGTGGCGCTGCGCATCTTCGCCGGCGGGGTGCTGATGCTGATCGCCGCCGACGTCTGTTACGACTACATCACCTCGCACTACACCTACCGGGGCGGCGACCCGGTCGACACGCTGTGGATGGTGGGGCTGGCGCTGATGTGGGCGGCGGCCGCCGCCCAGCTGCGGGCCAGGCCGCAGGGCGACCTGGCGGCGGCACCGGCGGATGTGGTGTCACCGCCCGGCGGGCTGCCTTACGTGGCCGTCGCGTGCAGCTACCTGCTGCTGATCATCGTCGGGCTGCACGCCGTCGGCTTCGGCCTGCTCGGCGGCATCATGATCGGCGCGCTGCTGCTGACCGTGCTGGTCAGTGCCCGCCAGTTCGCCGCGCTGCAGGACAACAGCCGGCTCGCGACCCGGTATCAGGAGCTGGCCTCGATCGACGGGCTGACCGGGCTGTGCAACCGGCGGCACTTCATCGAGGCGGCCGAGCACCTGTTCGCGCACGCCCAGCGGCTGGGCCAGCCGTTCACCGTGCTGATGATCGACGCGGACCAGTTCAAGCAGATCAACGACAGGTGCGGGCACGCGATGGGCGACCGGGTGCTGACCGACCTGGCCCAGTCGTGCCGGGAGAACGCGCGCTCGGACGACCTGTTCGGCCGCTACGGCGGAGACGAGTTCGCCGCCATCCTGCCCGACACCACGGCGCGGCAGGGGGCGCAGCTCGCCGGGCGGCTGGCCCGCTCCCCCGGGCTGGTCCCCGGCGCGGACGGCACCGTGGTCCGCTACACGATCAGCATCGGCATCGCCGAGGTGGCCCCCAGCATGGACCTGTCCAGCCTGCTGGCCTGCGCGGATCTAGCAATGTACGAGGCAAAACGGGCCGGCGGAGGCGGCTGCCGTATCTATCACGAGCAGATATCGGTGAGCGACCCCGAGCCCCGCAGTGGCAGCAGGTAATCGCTCTGGCGTCGAGGCTCATTCCCGCGGGGGACGATGATGGCACCGGTCGAGGCTGACGAAGTCGCAGCGCAGCTGCTCGGCGAATTGCCGTTCGCACTGGCGAACGGGCAGCTCGTGGCCTACTTCCAGCCCGAGATCGAGCTCGCGTCCGGCGGGCTGGTCGCGGTGGAGGCGCTTGCCCGGTGGGACCACCCCGAGCGCGGCACACTGTCACCGAACGTCTTCCTTCCGCTGGTGGGCCGGCTGGGGAAGATGGGCGAGCTGACCCGGCTGATGCTGCGGCTGTCACTGGCGCAGCACAAGGCATGGGAGGCGCAGGGCTGGACAATCCCGGTCGCGGTCAACGTCTGCCCCGAGTGCGCGGGCGACGCGGACTTCCCCGGGGTGGTCGCCGAAGAGCTGCGCCGGGCCCAGGTATCCGGCCGGATGCTCACCCTGGAAGTGAGCGAGCAGACGGCCACGACTGCGCTGCGCTGGAGCTTCTTCACCCAGCTGGCCGAACTGGGGGTGCGCGTCGCGCTGGACGACTTCGGCACCGGGTTCTCTTCACTGGAGAGCCTCGGCGGCTGGCCGGTCGATGACCTGAAGCTGGATATCTCGCTGGTACGGCCCATGACGACCAATCCCAGCTTCCGCACCATCGTGCGCACCACCATCGATCTGGCCCACCAGCTCGGCGTCCGGGTCGTGGCCGAGGGGATCGAGCTCGAAGCCGCGCTGGCTGACTTGCAGGCGCTCGGCTGCGACACGGGCCAGGGCTTCCTGATCGGCCGGCCCATGCCGGCCGGCGCGTTCACGGCGTGGCTGACCGACCGGGACCGGGCCAGCCAGCGGGGGCCGCTGACCGCAACGCCAGCCGGCAGCCCGGTCCCGGTCGCCGCGACCGGAAACCCGGGGCCTCGCCCGGCCCGGCTGGTCCGCGGGCTCGTCACCAGGACAACCCGGGCGGCCGGCCAGATCGGCGCCCGGCCGCTGGCCGCGGCGGCGGGGGCGCTGTTCGCCTACGGACTATGGCAGGTGTTCCGCTGGGGCGGCCACCAGCATCAGGCGCTGATCGGAGACCTGGCCTTCGTGCCGGTTATGGGCGCGGCCGCGTGGTCCGCCTGGCGGGTGAGCCGCCGGCCGGACCTCGGGCGGCCGGTCTGCCGCGCCTGGCGGCTGCTGTCCGTCGCATTGTGGAGCTATCTGCTGGGCAACATGCTGCAGCTGTACTACGAAGTCGTGCTGCACCAGCGCTCCTATCCCACCCTGGCTGACGCGGCGTACCTGGCCTTCTACCCGATTGCCTTCGCCGGCCTGCTGAGCTTCCCTGTGCGGGCCAGGACCAGGTCCGAGCGGTTCAGGATGCTGCTCGACATCGGCACGGTCTTCGCCGCCGGGGTGACCTTCATCTGGTACGTGGCGCTCGGCCCGGCGATGGCCTCCGGGCATGGCTTCGACCTGCCTGACCTGGTCAGTTACGCCTATCCCCTCGGCGACATGCTGCTGTTGTTCGGCGTGGTGTCGCTGCTGGGCCGGGGTGCCCCCCGGTCGGCCGTGCTGCCGCTGCGCATCTTCTCCGCCGGGCTGCTGATACTCATCGCCGCCGACATCAGCTACGACTACATCGCCGCCCACTACAGCTATCTCGGCGGCGACCCGGTGGACACCCTGTACGTGGTAGCGCTGACGATCATGTTCCTGGCCGGCGCCTGCCAGCTGCGGTCCCGCCTGCACAGCGGGCCGTCCGCCTCGCGGCCGGCCGCCAGGACGCACCCCAGCATCGTGCCCTACCTGGCCGTGGCGGGCAGCTACCTGCTGCTCATCAGCGTGGGCTTGCAGCACGTCAGCTTCAACTCCCTCGGCGGCATCCTGCTGGGCGCGGTCGCGCTGACCATCATGGTCAGCGCGCGCCAGTTCACCGCACTTCGGGACAACGGCCAGCTCACGATCCGCTATCAGCAGCTCGCCTCCATCGACGGCATGACCGGGCTATTCAACCGCCGGCACTTTATGGAGGAAGCCGAGGCGCTGTTCGCGCACGCCCTGCAGCACGGCCTGCCCTTGTCCGTGCTGATTCTCGACGCGGACCGCTTCAAGCAGATCAACGATGTCCGCGGGCACGCGCTCGGGGACCGGGTGCTGATCGACCTGGCCCAGGTCTGCCAGGAGCAGATCAGGTCCGGCGACCTGGCCGGCCGCTACGGCGGTGACGAGTACGCGATCATGCTCCCCGGGACGTCGGCCGAGCAGGCGGCCCGCGTCGCGGCGCGGCTGACCGCATCGCCTGGCCTGGTGATCGCCGACGACGGGACGCCGGTCCGCTACACGGTGAGCGTCGGCGTGGCGGAGCTGGTCAGCGGCATCGACCTGCCGATGCTGCTGGCCCGCGCGGACCGGGCGATGTACCAGGCCAAGCGAGGCGGCGGCGGCTGCTATCAGACCTTTGCCCACGGCACCAGGGCGTGCGACCGGCAACTCCCGGCGGGCCGCCGGCGCGCCGGGTTAGCCCGCCGCCGGCCGCCGCGGGCCAGCCCCGCGGCCGGACCGGCCAGGCCAGCCGGTAGCGTGCGCAAGGATCCGGCCGCGGGCGGCCGGCCGGAGGGGCGGGCGACCGGAAAGGCGGGCGCGGATGGCCGGCGGCGGGCGGGCGGTACTGGTGACGGGGGCGTCGCGCGGCATCGGCGCGGCCATCGCGCGGGCGTTCGCCGCGCAGGGCGACCGGGTGGCCGTGCACTACGGCGGCTCGGCGGACCTGGCCGCGCAGGTGCGGGCCGGCCTGCCGGGTGCCGGGCACGCGCTGGTGCAGGCCGACCTGGCCGACGCCGGCGCGGTGCACCGGATGGTGGACGCGGCCGCCGCCGCGCTCGGCGGCCTGGACGTGCTGGTCAACAACGCGGGCATCTTCGAGCGGCACCCGGTCACCGAGGTGTCCTACCAGCAGTGGCAGGAGGCCTGGGCGAAGACGATCGCGGTCAACCTGACCGGAGCGGCCAACGTGACCTGGTGCGCCGTGCAGCACATGCTGCCCGCGGGCGGCGGCGTCATCGTCAATGTGTCCTCCCGCGGCGCGTTCCGGGGCGAGCCGCGCCAGCCGGCCTACGGCGCGAGCAAGGCCGGGCTGAACGCGCTCGGCCAGTCGCTGGCCCGCGCCCTCGGCCCGCACGGCATCGCGGTCGCCACCGTGGCCCCGGGCTTCGTGCAGACCGACATGGCCGCCGGGCCGCTGGCCGGGCCCGACGGTGACCGGATCCGGGCCGAGAGCCCGTTCGGCCGGGTGGCCGCGCCGGAGGAGGTCGCCGCCGCGGTGCTCTACCTGGCCTCCCCGCAAGCGCAGTGGGCCAGCGGTACGGTCCTCGACCTCAACGGCGCCTCCTACCTGCGGACCTGACCCCCTTGCGTCCAGGCCCCCGGGTGTCAGCCCCCGGGGACTGGTCAGGCGCCGAAGGTGACGGCGAGCAGCCACACGTTCAGCGCGATGATCAGGCCGGCCACCGTGCCGGCCGCGGCCGTGGTGGCCCGCCGGTTGACCAGCGAGCCCATGATGTCGGCGCGGCGGGTCAGCGCGACCAGCGGCACGAGCGCGAACGGGATGCCGAACGACAGCACGACCTGGGAGATGATCAGGCTGTCGGTGGGCGGCAGCCCGGCCCCGAGCACGATCAGCGCGGGCAGCATGGTCACCGCGCGGCGGGCGAACAACGGGATGCGCCGGCCGATGAAGCCCTGCATCACCACCTGGCCGGCGTAGGTGCCGACCGACGACGACGACAGCCCGGAGGCGAGCAGCGCGACCGCGAACGCCAGCGCGGCGCCGCCGCCGACCAGCCGGCCGAGCCCGGCGTGCGCGGCCATGATCGAGTCGGTCGGGTGCGCCCCGCCGCGGCGGAACAGCGCCGCCGCGACGAACAGCATGGCCAGGTTGATGAGGCCGGCCGCGCCCAGCGCGACCAGCACGTCCAGCCGCTGGAACTGCATGAGCTCGCGCCGCTCGGCGTCGCCCGAGACGGTGACCCGGGACTTGGTCAGCGCCGAGTGCAGGTAGACCACGTGCGGCATCACGGTGGCGCCGATGATGCCGGCCACCAGCAGCGCGCCGTCCGAGTGGCCGAGGCTCGGCACCAGCCCGGCGGCCGCCGCGCCCGGCTGGCCGCCCACCGCGGCCAGGTCGTAGGCGAAGCCGAGGAAGACTAGGCCGAGCAGCCCGGCGATGGCCAGCTCGAACCCCCGGTAGCCGCGCTGGTCCAGCGCCAGGATCGCGAACGCGATCACCGCGGTGCACAGGCCCGCAGCCAGCAGCGGCACCCCGAACAGCAGGTTCAGGCCGATCGCGGCGCCGACGAACTCGGCCAGGTCGGTGGCCATCGCGATCAGCTCGGCCTGGGCCCACAACAGCCGGGACGCCGCCGCGGGCAGCTGCGCCCGGCACAGCTCGGGCAGGTCCTGGCCGGTGGCCACGCCCAGCTTGGCTGACAGGTACTGCACCAGCATGGCCATCAGGTTGGCGGCCACGATAGCCCAGGCCAGCCGGTACCCGGACGCGGCGGCGGCGGCCAGGTTGGTGCCGAAGTTACCCGGGTCGACGTAGGCGACGGCGGCCACGAACGCCGGGCCGAGCAGCGCGGCCAGCCCCCGGGCCTGGCCGCGCGAGCGCAGCTCGCGCAGCGTGGCGGGCTGGCCAGCCAGCGGCGGCCCGGACAGCGCCTCGGCCGCGAGCGACACCGCAGCGCCGGTCCCGGCCCGCCCCGCCGCCGGATCCGGCCGGGCGGCCGGATCCGGCGGCGCTGCCGGATCCGGCGCCACTATCCGTGCCTCAGCGGGCTGACCTCAGCCGACCGACGGGCCGAGGCCCAGTGACTGCGGGGTGCTGGAGTCCGGCGAGGGCTGGTTCAGGCCCTCGTCCAGCGGGCCGTACTCGGTCATCAGCGCGCGGCTGCCGCCCCACGGGGTCTGCTCCTCGGCGATCAGCGTGTTAGTGGTGAGCAGCAGCCCGGCCACGGATGCGCCGTTCTGCAAGGCCGAGCGGGTCACCCGCAGCGGGTCGATGATGCCCATCTCGACCATGTTGCCGAACCGGCCGACCAGCGCGTCGAAGCCCTCGTCCTGGCTCATCTGCGACATCCGGGCCACGACCTCCTGGCCGGAGTAGCCGGCATTGGCGGCAATCAGGTAGGCGGGCTCGGTGAGCACCTTGCGGACGATCTCCACGCCGGTGGCGTAGTCGTCCTTGACGTCCAGGCCGTCCAGCGCGGGCTCGGCGTGCATCAGCGCCGCGCCGCCGCCGGCCACGATGCCCTCGGCCATCGCGGCCCGGCAGGCCGACAGCGCGTCCTCGACCCGGTGCTGCAGTTCCTTCAGCTCGGCCGGAGTCGGCGCGCCCACCTTGATCACCGCGACCTTGCCGGTCAGCGCGCCGATCCGCTCGCTCAGCACGTCCTCGTCGGCGCCGAAGGTGGCCCGCTCCAGCTCCGCGCGCAGCTGGCTGACCCGGAACTCCACCGCCGCGGAGTCGCCGTAGCCGCCGACGATCGCGGTCTTGTCCGCGGTGACCATGACCTGGGAGGCCCGGCCGAGCTGGCCGACGGTCATCGTCTCCAGCGTGAACCCGGAGTGCTTGCTGTGCACCGCCCCGCCGGTGATCGAGGCGATGTCCTCCAGCTTGTGCAGCCGCCGGTCGCCGAACCCGGGCGCCCGGACGGCCACGCACTGGAAGATCCGGTTGACGTGGTTGTGCACCAGCATCGACAGCGCGCTGCCCTCGACGTTCTCGGCCAGGATCACCAGCGGCTTCGGGTCCCGCATCACCTTGTCCAGGAGCGGCATGAGCTGCTGGACCTTCGTGATCTTCTCGCTGGTCATCAGGATGTAGGGGTCCTCGACGATCGCTTCCAGCGAGGCGGGATTGGTCACCATGTACGGCGACAGGTAGCCGTTGTCGAACTCGAAGCCCTCGATGAAGTCGACGCTCATCCCATTGGCGGCCGATTCCTCGACGGTGACGATGCCGCTGTCGCCGACGGTGTGCAGCGCTCTGGCGATCACCGCGCCGACCGCGTCGTCGTCGTTGGCCGAGATCGCCGCCACCCGCTTGAAGTCCTCCTCGGACTCCACCGGGTAGGCGACGGCCTGCAGCCGCTCGACCAGCTTGCCGACCGCGAGGTCGATGCCCCGCTTGACCAGCACCGGGTTGGCGCCGCCGCCGATGGCCTTGATGCCCTCCCGGACGATCCCCTGCGCGATCACGGTCGCGGTCGTGGTGCCGTCGCCGACCACGTCGTTGGTCTTGATCGCGGCTTCCTTGACCAGCTGCGCGCCCATGTTCTCGAACTGGTCGGAGAGGTGGATCTCGCGCGCGATCGTCACCCCGTCGTTGGTCACCACCGGCGAGCCGGTGATCTTCTCCAGGATCACGTTGCGGCCCTTGGGGCCCAGCGTGGACTTGACGGCCTCGGCGAGCTGGTCGACGCCGGCCATCAGCAGGGTGCGGGCGTCCTCGCCGAAACGCAGTTCCTTGGCCATGAGTCCTCTCCTGGGCGAAACGGTGACCGGATGATCCGGGTCAGGGGCACAACGTCAAGATTTTTGCGCAACAAGCCGCCCGCAAGGCGCGGGCGCCGGCCGAAGCGGCCGGCGCCCGGTCCGGCGGCTAGCCGGCGCCCTCCGGGACGAGGATGGCCCGGCCCCTGACCTTGCCCGCGTCCAGGTCGGCGAGCGCGTCCGGCGCGGCGGTCAGCGGGTAGGTCTTGGTGTGCAGGGTGACCTTGCCCGCCTGGGCCAGCACCATCAGCTCGGCCAGCTCGTTGTAGGTGCCGACGATGTTGCCGATGATGTTGCGCTCGGTGGAGATGATGTCCAGCGTCGGCACGTTCAGCGTGCCGCCGTAGCCGATCACGTAGTACGAGCCGGCTTCCCTGGTCATCGCGAACCCGTCATTCTCCGCGCCCTGCTCGGCCACGAAGTCGAGCACCACGTCCGCGCCGAGCCCGCCGGTCAGGTCCTGCACCGCCTTGACCTGCCCGCCGTCGGCGACCACGGTGTGCTGCGCGCCGAGCTGCGAGGCCAGCTCGAGCGCATCGGGGTTGCGATCCACCACGATGACGTTCGTCGCGGTGAGCGCGGCCAGGCACTGGATGCCGATGTGGCCGAGGCCGCCGGCCCCGGTCACCACCGCGGTCGTGCCCGGGTACAGCAGCGGCAGCGCCTTGCGCACCGCGTGGTAGGCGGTGATGCCCGCGTCGGCGAGCGCCGCCACGTCCTGCGGCCGGGTCGAGGAGTCAAGCTTGACGCAGGATCGCGCCGAGGTGAGCAGGTACTCGGCCATCCCGCCGTCCCGGGACAGGCCGGGGAACTCGCTGTTAACGCAGTGCATGTCGTCGCCGGCCCGGCAGGCGTGGCACAGTCCGCAGGTCGGCGTCGGGTGCAGGATGACCGTGTCGCCGACCGCCACGTTGGTGACCGCCGAGCCCACCTCGTGCACCCAGCCCGCGTTCTCGTGCCCGATGATGTAGGGCAGCGGGGTGCCCATGGCCGCGTCCCACTGGCCTTCCATGATGTGCAGGTCGGTCCGGCAGACCCCGGCACCGCCGATCTTGACGATGACGTCAAGCGGGCCGCTGATCTTCGGCTCTGGTACGTCGTCGACCACCGGCATCTGATGGAACTTGTGCAAGCGGACGGCCTTCACTGGTCTTCCTCCTCGCCTAGCCCTGACGTGTAGTTGTACCGGTGCCGCAGCATGCCGCGGCAGATCCCCGCATTCGCCTCCAGGTTGACCCGGGTGGTCTTCGCCTTGCGCAGGTGCAGCGGCACCGCCTGCGGCGCCAGCGGCTCACCGCTGGCCGGGTCGATCAGCAGCGGCGCGTCGTCGCCGGCCGGCAGGCCGAGCTCGGTCCGGCGCTGGCGCAGCCGGTCCAGGGCCCGCGACGGCGGGACCTGGCCGAGGGTGAGCTGCGCCAGCGCCTCCGGCCCGGCGCCTTCCGCGGCCAGCGGCCGGCACACCTGGTCGGTGCCGGCCATCACCGCCTTGCGCAGGAAGTTAGCCCGCAGGTCACCCAGCTCGCTGACCGCCTCGCCGCCGAAGGTCTGCATGAAGCCGGCCCGGGCGGCGACCCCGTCGTTGATGGCGTCGGCGGCGAAGTGGTCCTCCAGCACGATCGTGGCCGACCGGACCCCCGGCGCCGCGGTGACGGCGTCGTAGGCGTCCGCGACCATCAGGAACGCGAAGTTGGGCGCGCAGAAGTAGGTCGGCAGCCGGAGCCGGACCTCGGCTTCGCCGTCCGGGCCGAGGCTGGCCGCGGTCACGAAGCCGAGCGTGGTGATCGGCTCGTCGAGTTCGGGATCACGCACCGCGCCGAGCGCCGCCAGGACGGCGCTCGACGCGGTGGTCAGCTCGGCGGTCATGCCCCCTGAGCCACGCGACCGTCTTCGACCAGCTGCGCATCCTCCTCGGCGCCGGGCGCCGCCTGATCGGAGATCTGGAACTCGGGCGGCACCTCGATGCCGTACAGCTTGGCCGCGTTCAGGCCGAGGATCTTCTTCTTGCCCGCGGTGCCGATCCGCGGGTAGTCGGCGAACTCCTCGCGGTCGGGCATCTCCCAGTCGACGAAGCCCTCGACCTGCCACTTCGGCTCCCAGATGCCGTAGTCGCTGCCGAAGGTCATCTTGTCCTCGCCGACCCAGAACGCCAGCTCGCCCATGACCTTGTTGAAGAAGTTCGGCCGGGCGAACATCAAGCCGCCGATGACCACCGACAGGCCCGCGTACACGTTGGGCTCCTGCGTCGCCATGAAGCAGAAGTCCTCGATCCGCGGCAGGCCCACGTGCTCGACGATGAAGTTCAGGTCGGGGAAGTCGGTCGCGCAGTGGTCGATGTCGGCCACGTCGAACGCGTCCTTATCCAGCGGCCAGATCGTCGGGCCCTTGTGCACGTGCACGTTCTTGATGCCGAGCTTCTGCGCCTCCTCCAGGAACCGGTAGGCGGCCGGGTCGCTCAGCTTGTAGCCGCGCGAGCCGTTGTTCCACTCGGCGGTGTAGAGCTTGACGCCCTTGCAGTTGTACTTCTGGGCGTTCTCCCTGAACTCAGCCAGGCCGGCGTCGCCGTCGCGCGGGTCGAACCGGGTGTTGACGATGAACTTGTCCGGGTGCTTTTCGAACAGCGTGGCGTTCTTCTCGGTGGTGTTGAAGCCGGTGGTGTACCACTCCTTCAGGTACGTCGACTGGAAGATCGCCTTGTCGACGTGCCCGTCCTCGAACACGTCCTTCATCAGGTCGTCCTCGGAGTACTTCTGGAAGTGCTCGATCGTCCAGTGCGTCTCGGGCGGTCCGAGGCCCTGGTAGGCGTGGAAGCACTCGATCCAGCCCTTGGCGTACTGCTCGGCGCCCTTGACCCAGTTCTCCGGGCTCGCGTCCCAGAAGTGCATATGGCTGTCGACAACGAAGTACTTCTCGCCGTCCTTTTCGTACACGGTTCCTCCTAAGTGGGAGCGGGGCCGCTGCCGGTCACTGCGACCGGCCGCGGACGGCGCGGGGCCCGGCGGCCGGCTAGGTACTAGCAGAACCGCTGGGCCAGCGCGCCGCAAGACCTAGCGGGCCTTGAGATCAAATCCGATGTACTCCGCGGCGTCCTCGGGGTTGGCGAACATGATCGTCCTGTCGTCCTCGTGAATCATCCGCCCGTAGTGGGTGGACATGTTCTCCTCGAATTCGGCGGCGTCGAAGAAGCCCTGCTCCTCGCCGAGCGCCTCGGAGATCTCGTCGTAGTCGACTACTACGGTGCCGATGGCGTCGACCCGGATCATCGACGGCAGGAACCGCACCGTGACGTTCTCCTTGTCCTGCAGGACCCGGGCGACGACGGCGCCGACCTGGTTGTTCATCAGCGTGAAGCCGCACTGGTTGGAGGCGGTCCGGTCTACCTTGAAGCGGCTCTCGGCCGGGCTGGCGGTGGTCACTGCGACAGCTCCTTCGGTGTCTCCAGGCTCAGGTCGGACAGGATGCCGGTGAACCGGCTCTTGCACGCGTCCAGGCCGTCTTCGAAGCGCGGCGGCTTGGCGTCCGGCAGCGACCAGATCGGCTGCAGGTCGCGGACCGCGGCCAGGCACCGCGGCACCCAGGCCGACAGCCACTGCTGCAGGATGCCCTTGTTGTGGTCGGCGAACTCGCGGTCGCTGGTGAGCAGCTCGAACATGGCCCGGGTGTAGCGCAGGTCGCGCTCGGCGAAGTCGTACTCCTCCGCGCCGACCAGCGTCGGGGTCACGTAGTCGCCGTTGCGGGGCGCGGCCGGCATTATCAGGTGGCTGCGGAACAGCTCGCCGACCAGCGGCTCGAACACCACGTTGGCGGCGAAGATCGCCTCGCACCAGTCGTCGATCGCGGTGAGCTGCTCGGCGGTCTTGCGCACGCCCTGCCACTCAGGCGCCTCGTTCCAGATCTCCAGGTGCGCGGAGCCGTCGAAGCCCTCGACCTCCTCGGTCAGGGTCAGGTTGTACAGCGCCAGATCCTGGGCGGCGCGGATCCGGTGCATGCTGTTCACCGAGATCGCGTTGTTGTGCATGTTGGTGGGCGCGCGCCGGTTGGCGTTCGCGTACAGGTACAGGCCGAGGCCGTGGTCGACGTGCATCCAGGCACCGAGGTGGCGCTCGACGAACCGCACCCAGTTCGCGTTCCACTGGGCGAAGGCCTTGGCCTGCTTGGCGTTGTCGACGTTCTGGTTGAGCTGCCGGACGACGTTGGCGTTGTACCGGTAGAGGGTCAGCTCCCACTCTTCGTTCGGGTCACGGAACTCGTGCCAGCCGTGCGCGGGCCAGTCGTAGCCCTTGCCGCCCGAGCCGGGGAACCGCTTGGGCTCGGGCCGGTCCGAGCCCCAGGCCTTGAGCACGGTCCAGTCCAGCGGGTAGCCGCCGCGGCCGTCAGAGAACCCGTACAGCCAGCCCTGCGACAGGTAGTGCCGCGGGTCGGGCTGGACCTCGACCGTGACGTCCTCGTAGTGGCTCTGCTTCCGCTTGGCGGGCGTGAAGTAGTTATAGCGGCGGGATTTGGAGTCCGGGAATTCCTTGGCGCCTGCTTCGGCGTCGGTAAATACGGGCCTGGGTAGATCGCGTTCTGTACCGGTTGTCATGGTCGTTCCTTCACCTAATTTCTCTGGGGAGGATTAACATCCGGCGCCAGCGGCGCTGGCGGTTTGTGCGGTTCCGGGCACGCGCTCACTCTTTGCCGGGATCCCCGGTCGTCGTGAACTTGTCGTAGTAGATGCGCTTTTCCTCTACCCCGAGCGTGCTCAGCAGCGGCATGGCCGCCTCGACCATCGGCGGCGGCCCGCATACATAGGCGTGTGCCTCCTTGAGGTCACTTTCATGCCGCTTGACTACGTCAGTGATCAGTCCTGTCTCTCCCTCCCACTCGTCGTCGTCAGCCGGCTCGGACAGGGCCGGCACGTAGCTGAAGTTCGGCAGCCTGGATTCCAGCTCGCGCAATTCGGCTTCGAAGCACAAGTCCTGCTTGGTCCGCGCGCCGTAGTAGTAGGTGGCCTTGCGCTCGCTGTTCTGCTCGGCCATCGAGCGGAGCAGGCACAAGATCGGTGCCATCCCGGCCCCGCCGCCCACGAAGACCAGGTCGTTGTCGTAGCCCTCGCGCAGCGTGAAGACGCCGTAAGGACCGGTGACCTCCAGCCGGTCGCCGGGCTGGATCTCGTCGTCCAGCAGCTCAGAGAACTTGCCGTCCGGATAGCACTTGATCACGAACTCGAGCTGGCCGCTCTCGGAGCTGGAGGTGTTGGCCATCGAGAACGAGCGGACCTCGTCATCGGCGCCGGGCACCGAGATGTCGATGTACTGGCCGGGGAAGAAGCGGACCTCGGCGGGCTCGATCAGCTTGAGCACCAGGTGCCGCATGTCGTGGGTGACGTTGTCCTTGGATACGACCTCGGCCGTGGCGTGCTGGATCGGCAGCCCGGAGCGGATCATGTCCTCATCGAAGTTGAGCAGCTCGATGGTGACGTCCTCGTAGGGGTGCGCCCGGCACAGCAGCGTGAAGCCTTCTTCCCGCTCGAAGTCGGGCAGCGCGAACGTGGAGTACCGGTCGAGCTCGATGTCCTCCCCCTCGAGGACGAACGACTTGCACGCCGAGCACTGGCCTTCCTTGCAGCCGTGCATGAGCATCAGGCCCTGCTCGGACGCCGCGCGCAGGATCGTCTGCTTCTCGTCGACCTCGATCTCGATGCCGACGGGCTCGAATCGCACGGTGTGCTTGTCGTCGCTCATGTACTCCCTCGGGGGGCGGGTCCGGTCGCCGGGCGGGACGTGAGCCCGGAGACCTGGATAGGAAAGGAGGGCCACAGGAGCGCCCTGCGGCCCTCCCCCCTTCGCGTGCGCTTACTACGGCTTCGCTGGCCTGCGGCAGGCCGGCCCGGGAGCGGCCCGGGCCGGCCGGGGCTCAGTCCGCCGCGGGTGCCGGGCGGCCCGCGGGGCCCTGGCGGTTGTAGTCCGCCTGGAAGGCCTCGCGCTGCTCCGGCGTCATCTCGTTGAGCAGGACGTTCGGGCTTAGCACCTCCGGCATCCGGCGCAGGTGGTCCAGCGTCCACATCTTCTTCTGGTCGCCCAGTTCCAGGTGCGGCTGCGCGGTCATGGTCTTGCCGTCGTCGCGGACGAAGCCCATGTCGGCCACCACGTCGGCCCAGTTCCAGCCGTGGTACAGGGTCTCCCACTCGCGGTGCCCGATGAGCTGGCCCATGTTCGGGGTGCTGCGGCCCTGGAAGGTGGGCCGGAACGCCTCGACGTCGGTCCAGCGGCAGGCCTCGTGGCAGTAGGTCCTGACCTGGCCGTCGACCTCGTCCATGACCATGTCCTCGCGGACCAGGCACGGGACCATGCAGGTCCAGCAGCGGTTCGGGTACACGTAGTCGACGGACTCGGCCACGATCGGGTGGTGCCCGTTCGGGAACTTGAGGCGGTTGTAGTTCTCCCACCACTTCCCGTACCGGTCATACCAGCCCGGGTACTTGTACTCGAACCACTCGAAGTCCTCGTCGGTCATGCCGTCGATCCGCCAGTAGTTCGCCAGCCAGCCGGTGGCGAAGAACTGGGCGACTTCGTGCACGTAGCCCTTGTTCCAGATCTGGTTCCACGACTCTTCGATGAGGTCGTGCGGGATGACCAGGCCGTACTTCTCCAGCGGCACGAGGTAACTGCGGTAGTAGTCGTCGTAGATCCACCGGCGCCACATCTCGGCGTAGGACTCGCGGTCCTTGCGCCGGTCCTTGGTGCCGTACTCGATGAACGTGCCGATGGCGGCGTCCACCACGCGGTGGTTGTTCCACCACGCGTAGCGCAGGTCGCGCTCGAGCAGCTGGTGGTTGGACTCGTCGGCCAGCGCCATCAGCAAGGTGGCGTAGCCGTTGCTGATGTGCCGCGACTCGTCCGACTGAACCGAGTGGAACACCGTCGGCAGCAGGTAGTCGCCGTTGGCGGCGGCCTCGGCGGGCATCGCCACGAACAGCGTGTTGGTGAACGCCGTCTCGGCCACGATCGTCAGGTAGATGCTCGCCGCGGTGATGGCGTCACCGGTGATGAACCCCTCGGCGAACTGCCGGCCGATGGTGCCGCAGTAGTCGCTCTGGAAGTTCCGCAGGCTGTTGTTGAAGCCCGCGGGGTCGATGTAGTTGTTCATGTACAGGCGCTTGAGGTTCTGCTGGATCGTCGAGTGGCGAACCTCGTCGATCATCTGGATCGCCTGTCCGTTGTGCAGCTCGGGGTTCGGCACCGTGCGGAACAGCAGCGGCATGGCCCGGGCGGCGGAGATCTCCGGGAGCGGGATGATCGACAGGAACAGCTTCTGCCATTCCAGCCAGCGCTCCTGCACCTGGCGGAACATGTTGCCCCGGATCGCGCCGTCCTGGGCGCCGTATACCCGGTGGTCCTTCTCCTCCTGCATCGGGAAGTAGGACCGGAGGACCTGCTTCAGCGGGTCCTTCTTGGCCGCCTTGGCGAACGTGTAGTCCGTCCCGTACTGCGACACTGGCTCGTGGTACTGCGGTTCCCAGGACAGCTCCTGGATCTTCTGGTGAGCTTTTGCGACGCTCTGGCGACTCATGTCACCCCTTGCCCTTCCTAGCGCGTCGGCTGCGACGCCGTGCCTGCAGCCGTTCTGCTGGCGTTCCGCGCGCGCCGCGCCCTGCCGGCGGCACAGCTGGGTGCGGACGCCCACAGCGCTCTATGACGCCGATCACAACTCGCCGCGGCGGGTCATGGGTTCTCAACATGAGACACGGCCGGCCGCCGACGGCCGGGAATGGCCTCATCTGCGCAGCTCAGGTGCCGTTTTAACGAGACCTTAAGATCAGCTCTGAGTTTGCCGGGACGGAGCAGACCGGGACCTGCGGCCCTGGACAAAAGGCGCGCTGCCGTTCTCGGGCAGGCGCGCGGGCGCGGCCCGCCGGGCGCGAGCCGGTCAGGGCTCGCCGAACACCGCGTTGCGCAGCTCGGCCATCTTGTCCTGCTTGGCCCGGGAGACCTGCCTGTTGCCCTCAGCGGCGGGCTTGATGCCGAGGGCCTGCAGCAGCGCGGCGGCGGGCGGCCCCGGGTCGCCGGCCTCGCCGAGCACGGGCCGCAGCCCCTCCGCCGCCAGGTGATGGAACACCACGTTGACGATGGTCCAGGGGTTGTAGGTCTGCTCGGGCTCGTTCTCGTCCCAGAGGGAAAAGCCCGGCTCTGGCTGTGCGGGCGGCTGGTCCATGTCGAGCAGCTCCTCGCGGTTCGCGGCGCGGCGGCTTCAGCTCCATGCTGGCACATCCGCCGCCCGCCCAGCCGCCCGCCCGCCTGCTCCGGGCCGGCACCGGCGGCTGGCGGCCAGCCGCGGCGCCCGAACATGATTTCGGGGTCTCAACTTGAGACAGGGGGCTGACACCCTGGGCTTACTGTGGTGGTTACGGCGCAATCCTTCTAGGGCCACGCGGGCTTCGGCCGAGCCCGCAGGTGCGCAGCACATGGCGGGCGGGAGGCGGTATGTCGGTTGGCTCGGCAATCGGACCTGACCGCCCGGACCAGAATCGGCTGGCCGTCGCGCGCGAGCACTTCCTCACCCGGGACCCGGTCGAGACCGAGCACGTGCGCGATTCCATCCTCGCGTCCTGGTGGCGGTCCCGCCGGTTCAACGTGGCCGCCGACCACATCGACCTGTCCTACGTGCGCGATCCGGAGACCGACACGCCGCTGTCGCGCGGGTCCACCGAGGTGCTGCTGAAGCTGCGGGAGAACCTGGACGGGCAGCCGATCAGCATCATCCTCACCGACGCGCACGGCGTGGTGCTGTCCCGGATGACCGCGGACAAGGACCTGGAGCGGCACCTGGACGGCGTGCAGCTCGCCCCGGGGTTCAGCTACGCCGAGGAATACGTCGGCACCAACGGCATCGGCACCGCGCTGGAGGGCGGGCAGCCGATGCACGTGTTCGGGCACGAGCACTACGCCGAGCACCTGGAGGCACTGGCCTGCGCCGGGGTGCCGATCCGGCACCCGATCTCCGGCAAGATCATCGGCGCGGTGGACCTCACCTGCTGGCGCAAGGACGCCGACGCGCTGCTGATCGCGCTGGCCAAGACGACCGCCGACCAGATCACCCAGTCGCTGCTGGCCACCACCGGGGCGCAGGAATACGAGCTGCTGCAGGAGTACCTGCGCGCGTGCCGGCGCACCGCCGGGATCGTGCTCGCCCTCAACAACGACATGGTCATGATGAACGACTACGCCCGGCACGTGCTCGACCCGGGCGACCAGGTCGCGCTGCTCGGGCACGCGGCCGAGGCGCTGGCCGGCGATCACGTCGGGCCGATCGACGTGGAGCTGCCGACCGGGGCCCGGGCCCGGATGTACTGCCGGCCGCTGCAGGGCCGCGGGCTGCGCCGGATGACCGGCGGCGTGGCGCACGTGAAGCTGCTGGAGCTGACCAGCAAGCTGGCGCCCGAGCAGGGCCAGTCCCCCGGCCCGGGCCAGCGCCGGTTCCTGGCCGGCCTGGTCGGGTCGGGCCCGCTGTGGCTGCGCGCCTGCCACCAGGTGGACGCCGCTTTCAGCGCCGGAGAATGGTCCGCGCTGGAAGGCGAGCCGGGCGTCGGCAAGCTCGCGCTGCTGCGCGCGGTGCACCGGCGGCGCAGCCCCGAGGGCGCCCTGCACGTGCTCGACTGCGCCGAGGTGAGCGGGCAGGACTGGCTGTCCCGGTTCCGCGCCGAGCTGCTGGAGGGCGAGGGCACGCTGGTGCTGCGCCATGTCGACCGGCTCAGCAACCGGCGGCTGGCCGCCCTGGCCGGGGTGCTGGAGCAGGCCAGGGACGCCGGGCGGTCCCGGGTGCTGTGGGCCGCCGCGACCCTCGGCGCGTCGGCCGACCCGCCGGGCGCCGAGCTGGCCGGGGCGCTGCAGTACTTCCCCGGCACCGTGGAGCTGCCGCCGCTGCGCCACCACATCGAGGACCTGCACGAGCTGGTGCCGTTCTTCTTGTCCAAGCTGAACCGGACCGGCCCGCTGACCTGCTCGCCGGAGGCCATGCAGCTGCTGCTGCGGTCCAACTGGCCGGGCAACGCCGAGCAGCTGTGGCAGGTGCTCAAGCGGGTGGTGCGGCGCCGCCGCACCGGCGCGATCCAGCCCAGCGACCTGCCGCCGGAATGCTGGACGGTGAGCCGGCGGCTGCTCAGCCCGCTGGAGTCGATGGAGCGCGACGCCATCGTGCAGAGCCTGCTCGACTGCGACGGCAACAAGGTCAAGGCAGCCGAGTCACTCGGCATGTCCCGGGCCACGATTTACCGCAAGATTCACGAATACGGAATCGTCGCGCGCGCCTGACGCGTCACGGGATTTTGTCGTTGCGTATTCTGCGCGTCTCATCATGAGAATTACGGCCGCGTCTCATGGTGAGGCAGGAAGAAGATTAGCGGTAATTACCGGGTTATGGATGGGCTAATGGCCTGCATAGGACGCGGGCATTGCCGCCATAGGGAGGGAACCCGGATGCCTGCTGTCGATGCCGCAGCCGGCGAGAACGCCGCGGCGCCCGCGGCCGAAGCCGCCGAGCCGCCGGTCGGCCTGCTGGCCGCCCACCCGGCGCTGCTCGGCCCGCCGACCTTCATCGTCGGCACCGTGGCCCTCGGTCTGAGCCTGGTGGGCTACATCCCGGCCGGCGTCCTCGGTGCCTGTCATTCGCTGACCCGGCGCCCCCTTCGGTGATCACGGAGGATCATCAGCAGATGAGCATGAGGCTCCTCCGTGATCATGAAGGGCGGCGGTATGCAGAGCATGACGTTCACGGTGCGAACCGGGGACCGCGAGCAGGTCAGCGACATCACCGGGCAATGCGCCGAGTTCGCCCGGGCCGTCTCGGGCGGCGGGAACGGGCTGCTGCACGTGTTCGTGCCGCACGCGACGGCCGGGATCGCGATCCTGGAGGTGGGCGCGGGCAGCGACGAGGATCTGCTGGCCGCGCTGGCGGACCTGCTGCCGGCCGACGACCGGTGGCGGCACCAGCACGGCGCGCGCGGCCACGGCCGCTCGCACGTCATGCCCGCGCTGGTGCCGCCGCATGCGACGCTGCCGGTCATCGGCGGAGCGCTGGCCCTCGGCACCTGGCAATCGGTGACCCTGGTTGACCTCAACACCGACAACCCCGACCGCCAGGTCCGCCTTTCCTACGTGGACTAGCCGGCCGCAAGGGCCCGCGGGGCCCGCCGCGGCCGGCTCTGCCCGCGCGCGAGAGCCCTCGCGAGGCGCCGGCCGGGCGCGCGCCATGAACGTCGCAGCCGGGCCAGCACCGCCCGAAGCGATGGGCTGCGGGGCTCCTGGGAACCGTCCTCCGGCCGGCACGGTACTGTCGCGATGGTGGAGAACGGGGCGGGGCGGGTCAGGCAAGCGGTTGCCGCCGCCCCGCCGGGCGCCGCAGCCGGGGCGGCTGGCCCTGGCGAGCAGGGCGGCGCGGGCGGGGCGCCGGCGCGCGGCATCGCGGCGGTGCTGGCCCGGCGGCCGTGGCTGGTACCGGCCGCGCTGCTGGTCTTCCTGGTCGCGCTGGCCGTCGCGGTGCGCACCAACAGCCCCGTGGTCGGCCTGGACGAGCGGATCCGGGATGCGGTGCGAAGCGTGGCCCTGTCGCCGCGCTGGCACTGGATCCAGTACCGGCACCACAGCATCGCCAATACGGTGGTCAGCCTGGGCGAGACCGAGCAGGCGGTGCCGGTGCTGCTGCTGGCCGCGGCCGTGGCGGCCGTGCGCCAGCGCAGCGGCCGCCCGCTGCTCGCGGCCGCGGTCGGCCTGCTGCTGCTGGTCGTCACCGTCATCCCGGCGAAGATCCTGATCGGCCGGGCCGGCCCCGGCCTGCCGGCCCCGCGGCCGGCAGCCTGGGCGCGTTTCCCTCCGGGCATGCCGCCACCGTGAGCTTGTGCTGGCTGCTGGCCGCGGTGCTGGTCACGCCCCTGCTGCGGCCCTGGCTGCGCCGCGCCGCCTGGACGGTGGCGGTAGCCGTGATCCTGGCGGTCGGGGTCGCGCTGGTGTGGTGCGACGACCACTGGACCTCGGACGTGATCGCCAGCCTGGCGCTGGTGGCGCTCATCGTCTGGCTGTGCGTCCGGCTGACACCGTGGCTGGCCGTGCGGCTGGCGGCTTCCGGCGGGGCGCTGCGCCGGGCGGTGCGCTCCGGCCGCTAGCTGCCGGAGGCGCTCCCGGACGGCGCAGCCCGCCCCGGTGCGGCCAGCACACCGGCTGCGCCGCGCCGCCGCCAGCCCCCGATTCCGGGATGAGCGGCCGGCCGTGCGCGGGGCTAGAATCCCGCGCGAACGGCACAACTCCCCCGACGGAGGGCAATGACGCACGAATTCAGCTCGGTGACCAGCGCGGTGACCGTGCACGTCGGCACGCCGGCCGGCCGGGTCATCGCCGTCCCGGACGGGCGGCGGCTGGTCTTCGGCCGCGGCCCGGACGCCGACCTCGTCATCGCGGCCGGGCGCGGGCTATCGCGGCGGGCCGGCGCGATCAGCGCGGTCGCGGGCGGGGCCTGGATCGCCAACCTCAGCGGCACGCACGCGCTGTACGCCGACGGCGAGGGCTACCGGATCCGGCTGCCGCGGCTGGACGGGCGGGCCGCGCCATCGGGCGGCTGGTTCCTGCGCGAGGGATCAGCCCTGGTCGGCTCGCGGGGCATGCTGGACGAAGGGCAGCCGCTGCGGGTGATGGTAGACGCCCAGACCGACCCCGAGACCAGCGCCCGCAGCCAGCTGAACGGGGATTCCACCCTGCTGCCGCTGTACCTGGACCCGAACACCAAGCTGTTCCTGGTCGCGCTGGTGTGGTGCCGGCCATGGCTGGTCGATCAGGCCCGGGCCACCCCGCTGCCGCGGACCCCGGAGATCGCCCGGACCGCGCTGGAGATCACCGGGGCGCACTACGAGCTGGACTGCTTCGACCGCGACCCGGCCTACCGGGACCGGCTGGCCGCCCGGGTCGGCGAGCACCTCAAGGTGCTGCGCCGCAAGATCACCGAGCGCACCCTGGTCCGGCCCGGGGTCCGGCTGTCCGACGAGGTCGCCGTGGCGGCGCTGCTCGACTACGGGGTCATCACCCAGCCCGACCTGGGCCGGCTGGCCGACCCGGCCTGGTGCTCGCGCCAGGAGGACCTGTGGTGGACGCCGTCCTGACCGCCCGTACCGGGCCCGGGCGGCCAGGACGGCCGGCCTGCAGATTTTGCCGGGGTGGCAGATATCGCCCGGTGAGCAGCGCTCGGGCCGCAGTCAGCTCTCCGCCCCGGCGGCAGCTGGCTGCCGGGGCGCTTGGTGCGCTGCGAGCGCAGCTGGGTTCCGAGCAGGAACAAGGACACAAGACCGCTCCCGGCCCCGCCGAGGAACAGCAGAGCCCCCAGTGTCCCCGCCAGCGACACCCCCGGCACAGCCAGCGGGCTCACCAAGACGGAGGCCACCAAGGCCAGGCCCGCGACCATGGCGGCGGCCATGATCACGCGGTCCCTCGCAGCTGCCGGGGCACTGGCGCTCGGCGCTGGCCTTGGCGGCGCCGCCAGGGCCAGCCCGGGCGGGATGTCGGCGGTCACCACGGCCAGCTCGGCGCAGGTGCGCGCAGCGAAGGTCTGGCTGACTCTCTCGTCGAACTCATCCCTGGTCGCCAGGCCGTAGACGTAGGCGGCCTTGAGCGTGCCGATCACGCGCTCGCGGTCAGCGTGGGAAGCCCGCAGGCGCCCGCGGTCATCGCCCGCTGCCATCCCGTGGTCTGGCCCGTTCATCGAAGCTGCCTCCCGCGATCACGACCGCCGGATTCCGGCGGTCGCGCACGACGCCAGCGAATGCGCCTGCTCGCAATCGTAGGCCCGGCCAGGCCGATGCAGCCAAGCCAAGCCGGAACGGCCGCATTCCTGCCGGGCTTGCACCAGACACCCGCCCAGGCCGAAGGCCTGGCAACCTCCGCCGTTAAGGATCTTTAGCGGGCCGGCTGGCGGGCGCGCGCGCCGCCCCGCTGCTCCGCCGCCGGGACCTGGCCCGCCGCGGGAACCTGGCCGCCGGCCGGGGCGCGGGCCCCCGCCGCGGCCGCTTCCGCCGGGATCTCCGCGGCGGCCGGCTGGCCGGCGTCCGGGACGGTGGTCTGGCCGTGCACGTACTTGCCGCCGCGCAGCAGCGAGGCGACCGCCGCGACCAGGCAGGCCGCGATCGCGAAGTCGAACGCGATGTCCAGGCCGTGCGAGAACGGGGCGGAGATCAGCGCCGGGAAGAACTTGTGCCCGGTCAGGTAGGCCGCGTGGCTGTGCGGCAGCTTGCTGATCGCCGTGCCGAGCAGGGTCTGCACCGGGTTGTAGCCGAGCAGCGCGGCGAACATGATCGACACCGGCGGCAGCGCCGCGATCCGGTGCGCGTCGGCCAGCGACAGGCCCTGGGCGTGCAGCCCGGCCGACAGCGTGTGCGGCAGCGTGCCGGCCAGGCCGAGGATGATCAGGGTGAAGAAGATGCCGATGGACAGCACCATGGCCGAGTTCTGGAACGTGGCGCTCATGCCCGAGCCGACGCCGCGCTGGCCGGGCGGCAGGCTGTTCATGATGCCGGCCCGGTTGGGCGAGGCGAACAGGCCCATGCCGATGCCGTTGAGCAGCAGGATGCCGGCGAACTGCCAGTAGGTGAAGTCGACCGGCAGCAGCTGCAGCAGCAGGAACGACACGGCCGCGACGATCATGCCGCCGGTGGCGAACGGGCGGGCGCCGAAGTGGTCGGACAGGTAGCCCGACAGCGGGCCTGCGACCAGGAACCCGGCGGTCAGCGGCAGCATGGCGATGCCGGCCCACAGCGGGGTCTGGCTGAAGCCGTAGCCGTGGATCGGCAGGTAGATGCCCTGCAGCCAGATGATGAGCAGGAACATCAGGCCGCCGCGGCCGAGGCCCGCGAGCAGGCTGGCCAGGTTGCCGGCCGTGAACGGGCGCAGCCGGAACAGCGACAGCCGGAACATGGGCTCGGCCACCCTGGTCTCGATCAGGCAGAAGGCGGCCAGCACGACGATCCCGCCGCCGATCATGCCGAGCACGAGCGGGCTGGTCCAGCCCATGGTGTGGCCGCCGTAGGGCTGGATGCCGTAGGTGATGCCGATGAGCACGGCGATCAGGCCGGCCGCGAAGGTCAGGTTGCCCCACCAGTCCAGCCGGGCCGCCTTGCGCTCGCCCAGCTCGCGCAGCTTCCGGTAGGACCAGACGGCGCCGAACACGCCGAACGGCACCGAGACCAGGAACACGAAGCGCCAGTTCAGCGGGCCGAGCACGCCGCCGAGGACCAGGCCGATGAACGAGCCGGCGATGCCGGCCACCTGGTTCAGGCCGAGTGCGAGGCCGCGCTGGCCGACCGGGAACGCGTCGGTCAGGATCGCGCCGGAGTTGGCCATCAGCATCGCGCCGCCGACGCCCTGCAGCACCCGCATGCCGATCAGGAACCAGGCCGCGCCGGTGCCGTGCAGCCAGGTCAGCGACAGCATGACCGAGAACACCGCGAAGATGGCGAAGCCCAGGTTGTACATCCGGACCCGGCCGAACATGTCGCCGAGGCGGCCGAAGCTGACCACCAGCACCGCGGTGACGACCAGGTAGCCCATGATCAGCCACAGCAGCAGGGTGGTGTTGCCCGGCTGCAGCGGGTTGACGCCGATGCCGCGGAAGATGTCCGGCAGCGCGATCAGCATGATCGAGGCGTTGATGGTCGCCATCAGCACGCCGAGCGTGGTGTTGGACAGCGCGATCCACTTGTAGCGCGGGCCGGGCCCGGCCACCGCACCGCCCGGCGCCCGGGCCGGCGGCCCGGCGTGCGCCCCGCCGTGATGGCCGTGCGAAGACCCGCTGGCCTGGCCGTGCGAAGACCCGCCGGCCAGGCCGTGCTGGCCGTGCTGGCCGTGCTGGCCGTGCGGCGCGGCGTGCGCCGGGTCGCGGTGACCGGAGTGGGGCGTGGCGGAGGGCATAAGCACCTTTCCCGGAGTGCGGCACGGGCCCGTGATCACTGCGGGCAGGCGGCCGCTCAGAATAGTTAGTTGGTTGATGCCAACTAACTTAACTCCGGATCTGTTCCCCCGCCCGGGTCCCGGTTTGCCCGGCGCCCGGATTTCCCGCCCGGCATGAGCTGCCCGGCTGGCTGAGCGTTGACACGCCCGGCCGGCCGGGGGACGCTTCGGCACGCGGGTGATGTGCCGCCGGCGGGCCGCCGGGGCCGCCCGCCGGGCACCGCGACCGGAGGTGGGCATGGCTCGATCGGCTCGGACCGGCAGGCGCTGGCTGCGGCTGGCCTCGTTAGCGAGCGCGGGCGGGGCCCTCGCGCTGGTGCTGTCCGGGGCGCCCGGCGCGCAGGCCGCGGCGGGCGGCGCCGGGCAGGGCGGGGCGGGCGTCCCCGCGCCGGGCGGGCCCGGCACGATGTCCTACTTCGACCTGGCCCGCAAGGACTGCGTGGGCACCGCGCAGGGCGGCTCGAAGGTCTGGTACACCGTGGCGGACGGCGTGCTGTCGGACGTGTACGAGCCGACGATCGACAACACCGACGTCGAGACGCTGCAGTACATCGTCACCGACGGCAGCAGCTTCACCGACCTGGCCGCCAGGGACATGACCTACACGGTGGCCGCCGACCCCACCGGGATGGCCTGCACCGTCACCGCCCGCAGCGCCAGCCACGGCTACCAGCTCGCCACCACCTACATCACCGACCCGGCCCGGGACACGGTGCTGATGCACACCCGGCTGTCCGCGCTGCCGGGCGCGCACGTCAACCTGGCCGGGCTGCACGTCTACGCCCGGCTGGACGCGCACGTGAACGGCGACGGCGGCGGCGGGAGCGCGAACGCGGGCGGCAACACCGGCGTCATCGACACCTCCGCCGGGTCGCCGGTACCGGTGATCTACAGCACCAACACCACCACCGAGGCAGTCAACCGCAGCTACGCGGTGCCCACCTACATGGCGCTGCGCCCGGCCCGGCCGTCCCCGCAGGCCAGCGTGGGCTACGCCGGCACCGCCAGCGACGGCCTCACCCAGCTGGACGCCAGCCACGCGCTGACCAGCTACTCCGCCGCACCCGACGGGCACGTCACGGCCACCGAGGACGTCACGCCGGGGCCGGACGGGCAGATCACCCTCGCGCTCGGCTTCGGCCGCAGCCAGGCCCGGGCGGTCGCCACCGCGGGCGCGTCACTGGCCCGGCCGTTCCCGCTGACCGAGGCGGCCTACCTGCGCGGCTGGGCCGCCTACGACGCGCGGCTGCGGCGGCCGCCGCGGTCCTTCCCCGGCCTGTCCGCAGCGCAGGCCGCTGACCTGCAGCGGCGCTACTACCTGTCGGCGAACGTGCTGAAGGCGAGCGAGGACAAGACCTTCCCCGGCGCGATCGTGGCCTCGCTGGCCAGCCCGTGGGGACAGGCGGTCCAGGCCGGGACGTCGGTCAACGGCAAGCCGGTGTACTTCGGCTCCTACCGCGAGGTGTTCGCCCGCGACCTGTACGAGGCATTCACCGGCCTGCTCACCGACGGGGACCTGGCCACCGCCCGGGCCGCCACCTTGTTCCTGTTCGACCGCCAGCAGCTGGCGAACGGCCAGCTGCCGCGCAACTCGCTGGTCAACGGCAAGGCCGCGCCGGACACCGGCGGCAACCAGCTGGACGAGACGTCCTACCCGATCCTGATGGCGCTGCAATCGGGCCTGGCCGGGAACGATGCGCTGTGGCGCGACCACATCCGGCCGGCCGCCGACTACCTGGTGGCGATGGGCCCGTCGTTCGGGGTGGAGCGGTGGGAGGAGCAGTCCGGCTACTCGCCGTCGACCATCGCGGCCGAGATCGCCGGGCTCACCGCCGCGGCGGTCATCGCCGCCCGGCACGGCGACGCCGCCCGGGCCCGGCTGTACCAGGCCACCGCGGACGACTTCCAGCGCAGCATCAAGGGCTGGACGGTGACCACCACCGGCCCGGACGCGCCGCGGTATTTCATCCGGGTATCGAAGACCGGCGACCCGAACGCGGCGATCAGCTACAGCCTGGGCAACGGCGGCCCGACCGTGGACCAGCGCCAGGTGGTCGACGGCGGCTTCCAGGAGCTGGTCCGGCTGGGCGAGTTCCCGGTCACCGACCCCGACATCCAGGCGTCGCTCGGCGTGGTCGACAGCCATATCGCGGTCAAGACCCCGAGCGGAACCGGCTACTACCGGTACGGCACCTCGGCCTCGGCCGGCAGTGCCGACGGCTACGGCGACTGCTACCAGCCGAGCCAGACCTCCTGCACCGTCAGCGGCGAGCCCTGGCCGACCACCGACACCGGCACCGGGCACCTGTGGCCGGTGCTGTCCGGGGAGCGGGCCGAGTCCGACATCGCCGCCGGGAACCTGACCGGGGCTTCCGCGCTGCTGGCGGCGATGGCCCAGTTCTCCTCCGGGGTCGGCCTGGTGCCCGAGCAGGCCTGGGAGGACCCGGACCTGGCCGCCTCGCCGTACGGCAGCGACCCGGCCACCGCGTCGATCGGCTTCACCGACGGCAAGGCGGCCGGCTCGGCCTCCCCGCTGACCTGGGCCCAGGCGCAGGAGCTGCGGCTGATCCTGGACATCGGCGCCGGGCGGACGCTGGAGACGCCGCCGCAGACCGTGGCGCGGTACGTGACCCACGGGCCGCCGGGCACGGTGCCGCTGACGATCACCGCGCCCGCCTCCGGGGCCGTGCTGAACACGGCGACCACCGCGGTGACCGGCACGACCACGCCGGGCGCGCGGGTGACCGTGCAGTCCGCCGACACCACCACCGGCGCGGCGGCTGCGGACGCCACCGCGGTGGCCGCGGCGGACGGGTCGTTCTCGGTGACCGTGCCGGCCGGCTTCGGCAGCGACGTGATCACCGCGTCCGCCACTACCGGCGGCGGCGCGGCGACCGGGTACGCGCAGGTGCCGGTGTCGGGCACCGTGACCGGCGGGACGACCGGTGCTGAACGTGACCGATCCCGCCGGGGACGACAACGGGCCGGGCACCTACCAGTACCCGACCGCGTCCGACTTCCACCCCGGCGCGTTCGACCTGACCGGGTTCAAGGTCATCGAGGACGGGACCACCGTGTACCTGCAGGCCTCGCTGGCCAACCTGGACCCGACCTTCGGCAACGCGTTCGGCGCGCAGCTGCTGGATGTGTACGTGCACCAGCCGGGCGCAGCCGCCACCTCGGCCCAGGCCGCCTACGCCAGCCGGAACTACACGATCGCCCCGGCCGACGCGTGGAGCCAGCTGATCGAGGTGCAAGGGTTCGCCGCGCCGGTCTGGCAGGACCCGGCGGGCAACCCGGTCGGCACGGCGTCGTTCTCCGCCTCCCAGGCGACCAAGACGGTCACCATCGTGCTGCCGCAGGCCCAGTTCGGCACCCCGGCCTCCGGCTGGTCGTTCAACGTGGTGCTGACCGGCCAGGACGGGTTCCAGCCCGATCAGGCCCGGGCGTTCACCGCGACGCCGGGCGCGTACACCTTCGGGGTGTGCGCCGCGGGCGGCACCGCGAAGATCTGCTCGGTCGACCCGGCCACGGTGCCCAAGGCCATGGACGTGCTCACCCCGCCCGGGGTGTCGCAGGCAACCGAGCTGAACCCGGCCCTGGGCCCGGTCGTCCTCCAGGGCGTCACGGTGCCGTAGCGGGCGGGCCCGGGGACCGCCGGCCCCGGCCCGCGGAAGCAGCGGCGGGGGAAAAGCGTTAGCCAGGGCGGGGCCGGCCCGGCCATCCTGGGCAGGTGCGCCCGGAGCGCGGCCGCGGCCTGACGCCCCGCTCCCCGCCGCCGACCAGGAGACTGCCGCCGTGACGCCCGCGCTCGCCGAGCTACGCTCCCGGCTGCCCGCGGTGATGCTGCGCGACCAGCGCCGGCTGCGCCGCGAGCTGGACCGGGCCGGCGGCCTGCGCGACCGGGCGGCCAGGGAGCGGGCGCTGACCCGGCTGGCCGCCGAGCTGGACACGGCGGCGGCCCGGCTGGAGGCGCGCCGTGCGGCCAGGCCGGAGCTGAGCTATCCGGCCGCGCTTCCGATCAGCGCGCGCAAGGACGACATCGCCGCGGCGATCCGCGACCACCAGGTGGTGATCGTCGCCGGGGAGACCGGCTCGGGAAAGACCACCCAGCTGCCGAAGATCTGCCTGGAGCTGGGCCGCGGGGTGACCGGCCAGATCGGCCACACTCAGCCGCGCCGGCTGGCGGCGCGGACGGTGGCCGAGCGGATCTCCGCCGAGCTCGGCACCGAGCTGGGCAGCACGGTCGGTTACACGGTGCGGTTCACCGACACCGGCGGCGAGGACACCCTGGTCCGGCTGATGACCGACGGGATCTTGCTGGCCGAGCTGCAGCGGGACCGCCAGCTGCTCCGCTACGACACGCTGATCATCGACGAGGCGCACGAGCGCAGCCTGAACATCGACTTCATCCTCGGCTACCTCAAGCGGCTGCTGCCGTCCCGGCCCGACCTCAAGGTGATCATCACCTCGGCCACCATCGACCCGGACCGGTTCAGCCGTCATTTTGCCGGCGGCGAATCAGACAGACACAGCACCGGAGGCGAATCAGGCCAGCACAGCGCCGGCGGCGAATCAGGTAAACACAGCACCGGAGGCGAATCAGCCCAGCACAGCGGTGCTCCGCGCACGGGGGCGGCCGCGCCGGTGATCGAGGTGTCGGGGCGCAGCTACCCGGTCGAGGTGAGGTACCGGCCGCTGGACGAACCGGGCGCCGAGTCCGGCGACGGTGAGCCGCGCGACCAGGTGCAGGGCATCTGCGACGCGGTGGCCGAGCTGCGCGGGCTCGGGCCGTCCGGCGACATCCTGGTGTTCCTGTCCGGCGAGCGGGAGATCCGCGACACCGCGGACGCGCTGGCCGACCAGCCGAGCCTGGCTGACCTGGAGGTGCTGCCGCTGTACTCGCGGCTGCCCGCCGCGCAGCAGCACCGGGTGTTCGCGCTGCACCAGCGGCGCCGGGTGGTGCTGGCCACGAACGTGGCCGAGACCTCGCTGACCGTGCCGGGGATCAAGTACGTGGTCGACCCGGGTACCGCCAGGATCTCCCGCTACAGCCGCCGGACCAAGGTGCAGCGGCTGCCGATCGAGCCGGTGTCACGGGCATCGGCCGACCAGCGCAAGGGCCGCTGCGGCCGGACCAGCGACGGGGTGTGCATCCGGCTCTACAGCGAGGAGGACTTCGCGGCCCGGCCGGAGTTCACCGATCCGGAGATCCTGCGGACGAACCTGGCGTCGGTCATCTTGCAGATGGCGGCGCTGGAGCTGGGCGAGGTGGCCGCGTTCCCGTTCCTGGACCCGCCGGATTCCCGCCAGGTCGCGGACGGGACCCGGCTGCTGACCGAGCTCGGCGCGGTGACCACCAGTCCCGGCAGTCGCGGCGGTCCCGGCGGTTCCGCCGGGGCCGCCGGTTCCGGCGGGACCGGCGCGATCCGGCTGACCGGTACCGGCCGGCGGCTGGCCCGGCTGCCGGCCGACCCGCGCCTCGGCCGGATGATCCTCGCCGCCGACGGCGAGGACTGCCTGCGCGAAGTGCTGATCATCACCGCGGCGCTGTCCATCGTGGACCCGCGGGAGCGGCCGCCCGAGGAACGGGAGGCAGCCGACAAGCTGCACGCGCGATTCGCCGACCCGGGCTCGGACTTCCTGTCGCTGGTCAACCTGTGGGACTACCTGCGCGAGCAGCAGCGCGAGCTGTCGGGGTCGGCGTTCCGCCGGATGTGCCGCCGCGAGTACCTGCACTACCTGCGGGTGCGCGAATGGCAGGACGTGCACGGCCAGCTGCGGCAGGCGGCGCGGGACGCGGGCGCCGCGGCCGGCCGCGACCGCGATCCCCGGCCCGGTCAGGCTCGCGCTGACGGCGAGCGGGCCGCCCAGGTGCACCGGGCCCTGCTGGCCGGGCTGCTGTCGCAGATCGGCATGCTCGATGCCCGGCAGGCGCCGCGGGCCAGCCAGCCGCCGCCCGGGCGGCGGCGCGGCCCGGCCGAGTTCGCCGGGACCCGGGGCGCGCGGTTCGCGATCTTCCCCGACTCCGTCCTGGCCCGCAAGCCGCCGCCCTGGGTGATGGCCGCCGAGCTGGTGGAGACCTCCCGGCTGTGGGCCAGGACGGTGGCGCAGATCGAGCCGGAATGGGCCGAGCAGCTGGCCGGGCACCTGGTCACGCGCAGCTATTCCGAGCCGCACTGGGACCCGCGCCGGGGCGCGGTCATGGCCGCCGAGAAGGTCACGCTGTACGGGCTGCCGCTGGTCGCGGCCCGGCCGGTCAACTACGGCCGGATCGACCCGGCCGTCGCGCGCGAGCTGTTCATCCGGCACGCCCTGGTCGAGGGCGACTGGCAGGCCCGGCACAAGTTCCTGGTCCGCAACCGTGAACTGCTGGACGACGCGGCGGAGCTTGAGCGGCGGGCCCGGCGGCGCGGCCTGGTCGCCGGCGACGAGGCGCTGTTCGCGTTCTACGACCACCGCATCCCGGCCAGCGTCGTCTCGGCCCGGCATTTCGACGGCTGGTGGAAGAAGGCCAGGGCGGCCGACCCCGGGCTGCTCACCTTCGACCCGGCCGCCCTGGTCAGCACGGCGGCCGCGGACATCGAGACCGCCGATTACCCGGTCGCGTGGACCACGCAGACCCCCGGGCCTGGGCGCTGGCCCCGCTGCCGGGCTGGGCCGGCTGGCGCTGTCGTATGAATTCGAGCCTGGGTCGGCGACCGACGGGGTAACCGTCGACATCCCGCTCAGCCAGCTCAACCAGGTGGACGCCGCCCAGTTCAGCTGGCAGGTGCCTGGCCTGCGGCACGAGCTGGTGACCGAGCTGATCCGCTCGCTGCCCAAGCCGCTGCGCACCGCGCTGGTGCCCGCGCCGCAGACAGCGCGGACGGTGCTGGACGGGCTCGGCGAGCCGCACGGCGACCTGCGGGACGCGATCGCCGGGCAGGTGCGCCGCCTCGGCGGCCCGTCGATCAGCCGGGAGGACTTCGATGAGTCCAGGCTGCCGGGCTACCTGGCCGTCACGTTCCGCATCACCGGCGAGCGAGGTGAGGTGCTCGCGTCCGGCAAGAACCTGGACGCGCTGCGCGAGCAGCTGGCCCCGCGGCTGGCCGCGGCGCTGGCCCGGGCCGGCGGCGGCATCACCCGCACCGGGCTGCGCCGCTGGGAGATCGGCACCCTGCCGGAGGAGTTCTCCGACGGGCAGGTGCGCGGCTACCCGGCGCTGGCCGACGCCGGCGACTCGGTGGACGTGCGGCTGTTCGGCACCCCGGCCGCGGCGGCGGAGTCGATGCGGCCCGGCACCCGCAAGCTGATCTTGCTGAACGTGGCCTCGGGCGGGCGGGAGGCCGTGGCCGCGCTGCCGGCCGCCGCCAAGCTGGCCCTCAGCCGGGCCCCGTACCCGGGGGCGGTCGCGCTGGTGGACGACTGCGCGGCCTGCGCCGCCGACCAGATCATCGCCGTGGCCGGCGGCCCGGCCCGGGACGCCGAGGGCTTCGGGCGGCTGCTGGCCGCGGCCCGGGCGGACCTGGCCGCGCGGACCGCCGCGGTGGTCGGCACCGTCAGCCAGGTCATGACCGCCGCGCATGAGGCGGAGGCCGGCCTCGACCAGGCCAGCAGCCGGCCCGCCATGGGACCGGCCGTGGCCGACATGCGCGGCCAGCTCGCGGGCCTGGTCTATCCCGGCTTCATCTCACGGACCGGCGCGCAGCGGCTGCCCGACCTGGTCCGCTACCTGCGGGCCATGAAACGCCGGCTCGACAAGGCCCCCGAGGACATCGCCCGGGATACCGCCCGGATGGCGACGGTCCAGCGGGTCACGGCCGGATACGAGCAGACGCGGGCGCGGCTGGCCGCGGCCGGCCGGGACGGCGCGCAGGCCGAGGAAGTGCGGTGGCTGATCGAGGAACTGCGGGTGAGCCTGTTCGCCCAGGTCCTCGGCACCGCGATCCCGGTCTCCGAGCAGCGCATCACCGCCGCCCTGGACCGCCTCGCCGCCTGACGCGCCACGCCGTCCACACCGCCCGCCACCCCGCTGAACGGACCGTTCAGCGGGTCTGGTGCCGCCGGGCGGATGGCCGGGTGAGCGGGCAGACGGGCGGGTGGGCCATCGAGCGGGTTGAACCGGGCGGTCCGGAAACCCCGTGGATGTGACATTGAGGGGCACTGGTGCCCGTGAGCGTGACATCCACGGGGTCGGCCGGCTGACGGCTGGCCTGCCGAGACGGTTAGTAGCGGGCGCCGGCGACCTGGGCGCCGAGGGGGTCGAGGACGGCCAGCTCGTCCGCGGTCAGGGTGATGCCGGCCGCGGCCACGTTCTGCTCCAGCCACTTGACCCGCTTGGTGCCCGGGATCGGGACGACCGGGACGCCGAGCCGCTCGCCCTGGCCGAGCACCCAGGCCAGCGCGATCTGGGCCGGGGCGACACCGCGGGCGCCGGCCACCCGGCGGACGGCGCCGGCGATGGCCTGGTTGGAGGCGCCGGCCTCGCCGGTGAAGCGCGGGTTGCGGACCCGGAAGTCCTTATCGTCCAGCGTGCTCACGTCCACGGTGCCGGTCAGGAAGCCGCGGCCGAGCGGCGAGTAGGACACCAGGCCCACGCCGAGCTCGCGCAGCGCGTCCAGCACCTGCGTCTCCGGGTCGCGGGCCCACAGCGAGTACTCGCTCTGCACCGCGGTGATCGGGTGCACGGCGTGCGCCCGGCGCAGCAGCGCGCTGTCCACCTCGGACAGGCCCAGGTAGCGGACCAGGACCTGGCCTGGTATGCCGGCAGCCGGGTCAGGCGGGCCTGGTGCGGGCGGCGGCAGCGTGGCGCGCGGAGACGGGGCCGGTGCGGGCGGCGGAGTTGCCGTGAGCGGCGGAATGGCCGTGAGCGGAATGGCCGTGAGCGGCGGAAGTGTTGTGGGCCGCGGACAGGCGGAGCGCGGCGGCCCGGTCCTGGCGGGCGATCGCGTCGACCAGATCGCAGTGCAGCCGGTAGCGCTCCTGGAGGTAGTCCGGCATGGGCTGCTCGGGCACCGGCAGCACCGACAGCGTGTGCGACTCGATGAGCTCGAGCAGGCTGAGGTAGATCGAGCGGAGCATGGCGTTCGGGCTGACCGTGGCCATGCACGCGTGCAGCCGCCAGTTGGCCCGGACGAACGCCGTCGGGTCCGCCGCGGCCGCGGCCTCGGCCATCCGGGCCAGTTGCGCCGACATCGCCGCAATATCGGCGGGCGAGGCGTGCCAGAGCGCGTCCTGCACCAGCAGTTCGTCCAGCGCGTCCCTGATCCGCACCGCATCGGCCACGGAAGCCTGCTCGGCGTCCAGCGCGAGCACCGAGTTGCCCAGCCGGACCAGCGCGTTCTGCTCGGCGGCGAACAGGCCGCCGCCGGGCCCCGGCCGGACCGTCACCAGGCCGCGGCTTTGCAGCAGGCGGACCGCCTCGTTGAAGGTGCCCACCGAGACGCCGCAGCGGTGCCGCAAGTCTTCCTTGGTGCCGAGCCGGGCGCCCGGCTGCGCGGACTGCGCCACCGCGCCGATGAGGCCGGCCGCCATCACCGCGCGCGAGGGCGCGAAACCGCCCGGGATGACCGGCGCGGGATCGGGGGCGGGATCGGCGGCGGCCCGCCCCATAGGAATCAGCCCGGCCGGCACCGCGCCCAGCCCGGCGGCCGCAGAGTCCGCCTCGGCATCCGCAGCGTCCAGGGCGGCATTCGCCGCGTCCGGGCCAGCGCTCGCGGCGTCCAGGGCGGCGTTCGCCGCGTCCAGGGCGGCTTTCGCCGGGGCCCGGTCGGAATTCATCATGATAGATTATCACGAATATCTTGACTTTCCGGCGTGACGCAGAGCACGATCGGCCTATTCGACGGCTTCGGACCGGAGGTGCAGCTCGTGCGCGTCGCCAACCTGGCCGGACGACTGGTGCTGATTACCCGCGACGAGCACGCGGTCGACGTGGCGCAGGCCAGCGGCGGCCGGTTCGGCCCGGACGTGCAGCCGGTCTACGAGCGCTGGGCGGAGTTCCGCGCCTGGGCCGCGGACGCTGCACCGGGGAACGAGCCCGGCACCGCGGCTGGCGCTGGCGAGCCGTTCAAGCCCGAGGATCTCGGCTCCCCCGCCCCGGTGCCGCGCCAGGTATTCGGCATCGGGCTGAACTACTCCGCGCACGCCGCCGAATCCGGCTTCGACGTGCCCGGCAAGCTGCCGCCCACGTTCACCAAGTGGCCGAGCTGCATCACCGGCCCCTACGGCGAGGTCACGCTGCCGCCGGACGGGCACACCGACTACGAGGTCGAGCTGGTCGTCGTCCTCGGCCGGAAGGCCAAGGACGTGGCCGAGGACGCCGCCTGGGCGCACATCGCCGGGGTGGCGGTCGGCCAGGACCTGTCCGAGCGGATCAGCCAGCTGTCCGGGCCCGCGCCGCAGTTCTGCCTGGGCAAGTCGTTCCCCCGGTTCGGCCCCGTCGGCCCCTGGCTGGTCACCGCGGACGAGCTGGCCGACCCCGACGACCTGGAGCTGGGCTGTGCCATCAACGGCGAGCAGATGCAGCGCGACCGCACCCGGTCGCTGATCTTCTCCGTGCCCGCGCTGATCAGCCGGCTGTCGGGGGTGGTCACGCTGTGGCCGGGGGACGTCATCTTCACCGGCACCCCGGCCGGGGTCGGCATGGGCCGCGACCCGCAGCGCTGGCTGGCCCCCGGGGACGAGCTCGTGAGCTGGATCGAGGGCATCGGCGAGCTCCGGCACCGCTTCGTATCGCCGCCCGCCACCTGAGCAGAACGCCGCACCAGCACGCCTGCGCGCACCCGCCCTGAGCAAGGAGCCCGGCCATGGCACTTCACCGGCTGACCTCGGTCACCATCGGCGTCCCCAACGTCGGGGAGACCGCCGCCTACTACGCCGAATTCGGCCTGACCCCGGCCGGCGACGGCGCGTTCACCACCCTGGACGGCGGCCAGCAGCTCAGGCTGGTGCACGCCCCGCTGCGCCAGCTGGTCGAGGTGGTGGTCGGCGCGGACGACGCCGACGACGTGGCCCGGGTGGCCGCCCAGCTGCGCGGGCTCGGCGTCTCGGCCGCGACGGCGGGCGAGAGCGTGACCGCCCAGGAGCCGGTCGCGGGCTTCACCGCCCGGGTCGAGGTCGCGCCGCGGCTGGAGCAGCCGGAGATCCCGGCCACCCGCTACAACGGCCCGGGCCGGATCGAGCGGACCGGCAGCCGGGCCCCCGGCGTCGTGCGGGAGAACCCGGTCAAGCCGCGCAAGCTCGGCCACGTGGTCGTCGGCACCACCGGGCTGGAGGCCACCCGCCGGTTCTTCACCGACGGCCTGGGCTTCAAGACCAGCGACCACATCGGCGACGTCGGCTCGTTCCTGCGCTGCTCGACCGACCACCACAACCTGCTCGTGCTGGCCGCGCCGGTGAACTTCCTGCACCACACCTCGTGGCAGGTCGACGACATCGACGAGGTCGGCCGGGGCGCGTGCGCGATGCTGGCGGGCCATCCGGACCGGCACGTGTGGGGCCTCGGCCGGCACCACGCCGGGTCGAACTTCTTCTGGTACCTGAAGGACCCGGCGGGCAACTTCAGCGAGTACTACTCCGACATGGACTGCATCATCGACGACCAGCTGTGGACGCCGGAAGTCATGGAAGGCGCCAGGGGCCTGTTCAACTGGGGCCCGCCGCCGCCGCCGTCGTTCCTGGCCCCGGACGACCTGGCCGCGCTGATGACCGGCGCGCACTCGCAGGCCTAGCGCGTGAACCGCGAGCAGCGCCGTCAGTTCGTCCGCAGCCACCGGACGTGCATCTTCGGCTACGGCCGGCGCGACCACGGGCCGGCCATGACCGTCGTGTACTACGTCACCGACGGCGACGACCTGCTGATCTCGACCATGGCCGAGCGGGGCAAGGCCCGGGCCGTGCAGCGCGATCCGCGGGTCAGCATGTGCGTCGTCGACGAGCACTTCCCGATGACCTACGTGCAGGTGTACGGCACCGCGAAGATCGAGGCCGGCGAGCAGGCCGCCGCGGACCTGCTGCGGCGGATCATCGAGCTGATGGCGGGCGAGCCGGTGCCGGCCTGCTGCACGCGCAGATCGCCGCCATGGCGCGCGAGGAGCAGCGGGTGGTGCTGCGCGTCACCCCGTACGCCACGTTCGTGACCCCGCCCCGGCACGTGCACAAGATGTCCGACATCGACACCCTCACCCACTGGACCAGCGCCAGCCAGCCCTGGTAAGCCAGCTTGAGCCCGGCCGGCCCTGCGTTCCCGGCATGACCCGCGATGCACAGGAGATTCGCATGAGCAGTCCGCAGACCCAGGCCACCGTCTCCCAGCTCGGCCAGGGCCGGCCGGTGGTGTTCCGGCACGCCACCGTGCTGACCTGCGATCCCGCCCAGCCGGTGATCGAGAACGGGGACGTGCTGGTCACCGGCCAGCAGATCGCCGCGGTAGGGCCGTCGCTGGCCGCGCCGGACGGCGCGGTGGAGATCGACGCCGCGGGCGGGATCGTGATGCCGGGCATGATCGACACGCACCGGCACATGTGGCAGACCGCCCAGCGGGGACTCGGCGCGGACTGGTCCCTGACGAATTACTTCTACTTCTACTACGTCAACTGGGGCCACGTGATGCGGCCGCAGGACGTGTACGCCGGCAACCTGCTCGCCGCGATCGAGTCGGTGGACGCCGGGGTGACCACCACGCTGGACTGGTCGCACGGGCTGCGGACGGTCGAGCACGGCGAGGCGGCGCTGGACGCGCTGGAGGCGGTGCCGGGCCGGTTCGTGCTCGCCTACGGCAACCTGGCGCAGGCGCCCTGGGAGTGGACCGCCAGCCCGGAGTTCCGCAGCTTCGCCGACCGGCGGCTGACCCGGCTGGACGGGCGGACCGGCCTGGTCGGCTGGATGCTGGCCTGGGACGTGACCGGCGACCCGGCGTTCCCCGAGGCGGCCGCGTTCGCGGTGGCCCGGGAGCTGGACGCGACCGTGACCACGCACAGCGGCGTCTGGGCGGTCACCACCGACGACAGCATCCGGCTGATCGCCGAGCACGGCTACCTGACCGACAAGCTGCGGCACGTGCACTGCTCGTCGCTGTCGGCCGACTCGCTGATGAAGATCGCCGCGTCCGGCGGCCAGGGCTCGGTGGCGACCGAGAGCGAGTGCAGCGCCGGGCAGGGCTACCCGTCGAGCTGGGAGCTGCGCCGCTACGGCATCCCGGTCTCGCTGTCGGTGGACACCAGCGTGTGGTGGAGCGCGGACATGTTCGCGGCCATGCGCGCCACCCTGAACGCCGACCGGACCCGCGAGCACCAGCTCGCCCACGACAAGGGCGACACGGTCACCAACCTGCAGCTGCGCGCCGACGAGGTGATCCGCTACGCCACCCAGGGGGGCGCCGACCACATCGGGCTCGGTGACCAGCTCGGCAGCGTGACCGCCGGCAAGAAGGCCGACCTGGTGCTGATCCGCAACGATTCCTCGCCGGTCATGTTCCCGGTCGTGCACCCGGCCGGGCACGTGGTGTTCCAGGCCCAGCGCGCCGACGTGCACACGGTCATGGTGGACGGCAAGGTGCTCAAGTACGACCACCAGCTGCTGCTGGCCGACCGGGTGGCCGAGGCCAGGCGGGTCATCGCCGAGAGCATCGAGCACGTCCGGTCATCGGTCGGCCCGGACGCCTGGCGGGAGACCATGCATCCGGACAAGCTGACCTCCGAGCCGGTCGACAACCCCTACCAGTACAGCGACTTCCACCACGACGGCGGCTGAGCACGGCGGCGGAGAAGCGCTGAGGCGGCTGAACTCCGGACGGCCCGGCGCCCGCGCTGCGGGCGGCCGGGCCGCTGGCCGGGACCTGATTAGCGGGCGGCCTGCGCCGCGCCGGCCTCGGTCTGCTCGCCCTCGGTGGCGAGCCGCCCCGCGGCGTTCTCCAGGTGCGCGCGGACGAACCAGTGGAACTGCTCCAGCTGGCCGCTCTGCGCGATGAGCATGTCCTGGGTCACCAGGTCGAGGTCATCGGTCTTCTCGATGGCCGCCCGGTGCGCCTCGATCACCCCGTCGTAGACCAGGTCCAGTGCGCCGAGATGGCGGATCGCGTCGTCCCGGCCAAGTGCGTAGTCATCCCAGCTGCGCTGAGCCACCAGCGCGCCCGGCGTCCCGGACGGCGAGCCGCCGAGGGTAGCGATCCGCTCGGCCGTCGCGTCGGCCATCTCCCGGACCGCGTCTACCTGCGGGTCCAGCATCTCGTGCACGGCGATGAAGTGCGGGCCGGTCACGTTCCAGTGCACGTGCTTCAGCGTCAGGGCCAGATCGTTGAGCGCGTTCAGCCGGTCCTGCAGCAGCCTGACGATCGTCTCTGCATTCTCGGTCTTCATGCCGGGCACCGTGAACGACACCATGAATGAGTCCTCCTCGTTGATTGCCTGTCCGGACGGACTTTCCACGGCGGGACCGGTTATGCAGTCGGCTTCGTCACACCGGGTAGGGGCTGGCGAACACCCCGGTGCCGTCGGCGGCCAGCGAGTACACCTCGCGGCCGCCGATCAGGGCCCGCTGCACCCGGCTGAGCACGTCCAGCGGGTCGCCGGACCAGATGACCAGGTCGGCGTCCTTGCCGGGCTCGACCGAGCCCAGGCGGCCCGCGATGCCCGCGATCCGCGCCGGGTTGATGGTCAGCGCCCGCAGCGCCGTCTCGGGGTCCAGGCCCTCCTTGACCGCCAGCGCCGCCTGGTGCGCAAGGTAGTGGATCGGCACGACCGGGTGGTCGGTGGTGATCGCGATCGTGACCCCGGCCCGGGCCAGTTTGCCGGGGCTGGCCATCGACCGGTTGCGCAGCTCGACCTTGGACCGGCTGGTCAGCAACGGCCCGATGATCACCGGGATGCCGCGCCCGGCGATCACGTCGGCCAGCAGGTGCGCCTCCGTGCCGTGGTCGATCACCAGGTCGTAGCCGAACTCGGCGGCTAGCCGCATCGCGGTCGCGATGTCGTCGGCCCGGTGGCAGTGCTGGCGCCACGGGATCTCACGGGCCAGCACCCGGCCGAGCGCCTCCAGCTTCAGGTCCCGGTCGACCGGCTTGCGCTCGCCCTCGGGCTTGCGCTGCTCGGCCTCGATCCGGCGCAGGTAGTTGGCGGCCTCGACGAACGCGCCGCGGATCACCGCGGCGGTGCCGAGCCGGGTGGCCGGCGTCTTCTTCTGCTCGCCGTAAACCCGCTTGGGGTTCTCGCCGAGGGCCGACTTGAGCCCGGAGGGCTCGCGCAGCATCATCTCGTCCACGCTGCGGCCCCAGCACTTCAGCGCGACCGTCTGGCCGCCGATCGGGTTGCCGGACCCGGGGTTGACGTTGACGGCGAGCACCCCGCCGCTGATCGCGTCCCGGAAGCCCAGGTCCGCGGGGTTGATCGCGTCCAGCGCCCGGACGTGCGCGCAGACCGGGTCGGTCAGCTCGTTGGTGTCGCGCCCGGCCCAGCCCTCGGCTTCCTCGGCCACGCCCACATGCCCGTGCGCTTCGATAAACCCCGGTAGCAGCCAGGAACCGGCCGCATCGATCACCTGCGCGCCCGCGGGAACCGCGAGGCCGGCCCCGACGGCCGCGATCTTCCCGTCTTCGATCAGCACGGTCCCGCCCTCGACCGGGTCGCCGACCACCGGGACCACCCGCCCGCCGGTAATCGCCACCGCCTGCGGCATCTGGCCTCCTGTCCCGCCGGCCTGAAGGCCCGCTCGGCTTACAGTAACGGGCGGGGTCAGGGCGCAACTAAGCTGCTAGCGGCAATACCGCCCGCGGCCATGGCCCGCGGCGGCGCCGGACCGCCGGCCGCCGGACCGACCAAGAGGGGTGCTCACCCTGGCTACCGCGAACGGGACCTCGCGCGCCCTGCTGCTGGAAAACATCCACCCCGCCGCCGCCGCCCGGCTGAGCAAGGCCGGCTGCCTGGTCGAGACCGCGGCCCGGGCGATGAGCGAGGACGAGCTGACCGGCGCGCTGCCCGGGGTGCAGCTGCTCGGCATCAGGTCCGGCACGCACGTCAGCGAGCGGGTGCTGGCCGCCGCGCCGGACCTGGCCGCGATCGGGGCGTTCTGCATCGGCACCAACCAGGTCGACCTGGCCGCGGCGTCCCGCCGCGGCATCGCGGTGTTCAACGCGCCGTTCTCCAACACCCGCAGCGTGGTCGAGCTGGCCGTGGCCGAGATCATCGCGCTGACCCGGCGGCTGACGGGCAAGAACGCGCAGATGCACGCCGGGCACTGGGACAAGTCCGCGGCCGGCAGCCACGAGGTGCGCGGCCGGCGGCTCGGCATCGTCGGCTACGGCAACATCGGCGGGCAGCTGTCGGTGCTGGCCGAGAGCCTCGGCATGTCGGTGTTCTTCTACGACACGGCCGACAAGCTCGCGCTCGGCAACGCCCGGCGCTGCGGCTCGCTGACCGAGCTGCTCGAGCACGTCGACGTGGTCTCGCTGCACGTGGACGGCAGGCCGGGCAACAGCGGCATGTTCGGCGCGGCCGAGTTCGCCGCGATGCGGCCGGGCAGCCTGTTCCTGAACCTGTCCCGCGGCTTCGTCGTCGACCACGCGGCGCTGCGCCGCGATATCGAGTCCGGCCACCTGGCCGGCGCGGCCGTGGACGTGTTCCCGGCCGAGCCGCGCGGCCGGGGCGAGGAGTTCGTCTCCGAGCTGCGCGGGCTGCCGAACGTGATCCTGACCCCGCACGTGGGCGGCTCCACCGAGGAGGCCCAGCAGGATATCGGCGAGTTCGTGGCCGGGAAGCTGCACGAGTACATGGCGGCCGGCGCGACCACGCTGAGCGTCAACCTGCCGGGCGTCGCGCTGCCGCACACGCCGGGCACGCACCGGCTGGTGCACCTGCATCGCAACGTGCCGGGCGTGCTGGCCACGATCAACCGGCTGCTGGCCGAGCACGACGTGAACGTCGAGGGCCAGCTGCTCGGCACCCGCGACGAGCTCGGTTACGTGCTGACCGACATCGGCACCGAGTACTCCCCCGGCATCCTGGACCGGCTGCGCGGGCTGGACGTCACGATCCGGCTGCGCACCACCGATCCGTCCTGACGAGCCGCTGCGCCATCGTGTGGACTTTTCCGCTTCAGGAACGGAGAAGTCCACACGATCATGCAGGACACAGGCCGGGACAGGCCGGGGCCATCACCGGCGGGCGGTTAACATTGCTCAGTTATATAGCTGGCTGATATAATTTCGCTCATGCCTGACTCTCAGCCTGCCGAGCTGACCGCAGCCGCGCTGGCCGGCGACTGCGACGGGGCGATCAGCCTGGTGCTGGAGCGGCTGGGCAGCTGGCTGCGGCGGGCGACTCCGGCGGTCGAGTGGAACGCGGTCGCGCTGTCCACGCTGGCCGAGCTGAGCCGCCGCGGGCCGCTGCGCATCTCCGACCTGGTGGCCGCCGAGCGGCTCACCCAGCCGGGCATGACCAGCCTGGTCGGGCGGATGGACGCCGCCGGGCTGGTCACCCGGGAGCAAGATCCCGCCGACGGGCGGGCCACGCTGGTCTGCCTCACCGAGGCGGGCGCGGCGTACGTCGAGCACATTCACCACGTCCGCGCGGGCGTCATCGCCGGCCAGCTGGCGGCCCTGCCGCCCGCCCACCGGGAGGCGCTGGCCGGCGCGCTCGCCGCGATGGACGCCCTCGCGGCCCTGCCGCTTCACCGTGGAGCCCACTCCCTATGACATCAGCAGACCGGAACTCTGCCCAGCTCACCGCGGCCGGTCCGGCCGCGGTGCCGAGGGTCAGCCCGTTCCGCCAGCCCAAGGCCGTGTTCGCGGTCGCGTTCGCGTGCGTCGTGTCGTTCATGGGCATCGGCCTGGTCGACCCGATCCTGCCCGCGCTCGCCAGCCAGCTGCGCGCCACGCCGGCCCAGGTCGAGCTGCTGTTCACCAGCTACCTGGTCGTCACCTCGGTGGCCATGCTGGTCACCGGCTGGGTGTCGAGCCGGATCGGCGCCAAGCGCACCCTGCTCGCCGGGCTGGTGCTGATCGTGGTGTTCGCCGGGCTGGCCGGGTCGAGCGGCACGATCGGCGGCATCGTCGGGTTCCGGGCCGGCTGGGGCCTCGGCAACGCGCTGTTCATCGCCACCTCGCTGGCCGTCATCGTGTCGTCGGCCAGCGGCGGGTTCGGCGGCGCGATCATCTTGTACGAGACGGCGCTCGGCGTCGGCATCGCGTCCGGGCCGCTGCTCGGCGGCCTGCTCGGCAACATCAGCTGGCGGGGGCCGTTCTACGGGGTCTGCGTGCTGATGTTCATCGCCTTGCTGGCCACCGTGTTCCTGGTGCCGAAGAGCGAGCGGCCGGCGCAGCGGTCCTCGCTGCGCGAGCCGATCGCGGCGCTGCGGCACCGGGCGCTGGCCCAGACCAGCCTGACCGGGCTGTTCTACAACTGGGGCTTCTTCACCATCCTCGGCTACGCGCCGTTCCTGATGGGCCTGTCCGCGCTCAAGCTGGGTGCGGTGTTCTGCGGCTGGGGCATCCTGGTGGCGATCTTCGCGGTGTTCGGCGCGCCGAAGCTCAGGGACCGGTTCGGCACCGCCCGGACGCTGACGACCAGCCTGATCCTGATCGCGGTGATTCTCGGCGTAATCGGCACCTTCCCCGGCCACCGCTGGGTCGTCATCGTGGCGGTGATTGCCTCCGGGGCGCTGATCGGGCTGAACAACACGCTGGTGACCACCGCCGTGATGTCCATCTCGCCGGTGCCGCGCAACGTGGCCTCGGCGAGCTACGGCTTCGTCCGGTTCATCGGCGGCGGGCTGGCCCCGTTCGTGGCCGGGCGGCTGGTGGCGGACTTCAACGCGCATGTCCCGTTCCTGCTGGCCGCCCTGGTCGTGCTGGCCGGCACCGCGGTGATGGTGCCGCTGCGGCACGCCCTGAACGCCGCCGACGCGGGGGACGCCGCGCCCGGGCACACGCCCAGCCGCGCCGCGGAGGAGGAGGCGGTGACGCTGGTGCCCGGCGATCCGGAGGAGGCGATCATTGCTGACCATGCGCTGCGCAGGGAATGACTTAGTCATGGCCGCCCCGCCTCCGCTGCCCGCCCCGCCGCCCGGCGCCGGGCCCTCGCCGGAGCCGTCACCACGGCCCTCGCCGGGGGCTGCGCCGGGGCCCGGGCCGGCGCCGCAGGCCGGGCCCGGGTTCGAGCTCGGCACCGACGGGCCATCGGCGATCCTGGTCGGCTTCGACGACTCCGACTCCTCCTGGCGGGCGCTGCACTACGCGATCGGGCTGGCCCGCCGCCAGCACAGCAAGATCGTGGCGGTCTACGCGTGCCCGCTGCCTGGCCTGTGCTACGGCGCGACCGTGGTGCCGACGATCTCCGACTACCTGCGCCCGGAGCTGGCGGCCCTGGTCCAGCGGATCGGGCGCGAGCACGACGTCGAGATCACGTTCGTGTCCGCCCCCGGCGATCCGGCCGCAGTGCTGACCGCGGCCGCGGCCGACTGGCACGCCGACCTGATCGTGGTCGGCGCGAGCACCAGGGCCGGGCACCGGCTGTTCGGGTCGATCGCGCTGCGCACGGTGCGGGCGCGGCGCTTCCCGGTCACCGTCGTCCCGTAGGCGGGCGGGGCGGGGGCGGCCCGGCGGCAGGCGGGGCCGGTCAGCCGCGGGCGGCGGCGGGATCTACCCCAGCCGGGGGCGCGGCCTGGTCGAGCAGGGCGCGCAGCGCGGTGGTGTAGCGCTCCAGCGCGGCCCGGCCGGCGTAGGTCAGCGCGACCGAGGTGCCCTGCCGGGGCGCCTTGGAGGTGGTGAGGTAGCCGGCGTCCTCCAGCTTGCGCAGGTGGGTGATGAGGTTGCCGGCCGTCAGGTCGAGCAGCCGCTGCAGCCGGGAGAACGACAGGTGGTCGGCCTCCGGCAGGGTGGCCAGCGCGACCATGATCCGCAGCCGGGCTGGCACGTGGATCACCGGGTCGAGGTCAGCGCCGGGACCGGTCATGACCGGTAGCGCCCTCCGAGCGCAGCTGCGGCGAAGAAGCCCGCGCCGGCCGCCACCGCCTCGATCAGCAGCACGGTGACCGGCCCGGTCTGCGCGGCCACGCCCGCGACCAGCGCCAGCCACAGGCCCAGCGCGAACATCGTGGCGTCCAGCCATATGGCCGCGCCGACCAGGTAGATCAGGGCGGTGACCAGCAGCGGCCCGGCGGCGCCGAGCACGCCCTGCGCGGCCGGGCCGGCGCCGTGCCGGGCCGCGGCCCCCTCGATCGCGAAGTAGACGGCGAAGCCGACGGGCCAGGCCAGCCCGAACATCCGCCCCTGGCGGGCCGAGCCGCCGCCGATCCCCGCCGACGCCCGGATCACGACGACCATGGTGACGGCGATGGCGGCCAGGATCAGGACCGCCAGCGTCACCGCGGCCGGCAGCGACGCGCCCCGGAAGGGATGCTGGCCGCGGACCGACGCCCACATGGCCAGCAGGCCGGCCAGCCAGGCCACGCCCCAGGCGGCGTAGACCGGGCGGAGCCTGACCCGCAGCTCGCGGCGGGCCCGGTCCTGGGTCTGCCGGATGAGGTCGGCCGCGGCCCGCGGGTCCATGGTCTCGTCCCCCGGGGACATCGCGGCCTCCTGCGGATCGGCGGCGCTCACCGGATCAGGCCAGCCGGTCGCCGGCCGTCACCGGCCGGCGCCGCGGTCTGGCTGCGGGCCCTGATCAGGCACATCAGGGCCTGCGCTCCGCACACTAGCCCGCCGCCGCCCCCGGCGACGGTACTCGGGGCCACGGCCCCGGCTGCGCCGGTGATCGCGGCGGCGGCCGCGATCAGCATCAGGAGCACACCGGGCGCGATCAAGCCGGAGGTGGCGAACACCCGGGCGAGCGGGATGAAGTGCGCGCCGACGACGAACAAGATCCACGGCGCGAGGTAGGCCGGGTGGCCGGAGGGGCCGAACACGGCGGCGCCCGCCACGATCAGCGCGACCTCGATGCCGACGATCGTGAGGTAGCGGCGGCGGACGAGGGGGTCCTGCATGGCCGAAGCGGCCGGCCGGGCCCGCCGGGCCGTGACGACCGAGCCGATGGCCACCAGCAGGCAGGCCACCGAGCCGGTCCGCAGCGGGAGCAGCCAGCCGGCCGGGGCCGCAGCCTGGCCCCAGCCGAACCACGCCATCCCGGCCACGCCCAGGATCGCGCCGGTCACGGCCACATCATGCGGGTAACTGACGGCCGGGCCGGTGGCGGCCGGCCGGGTCACGCTGGCCTCGCTCATCGCTCTCTCTTCCCGTCATCGCGGCGGTCATCGGTCCGGGATGACTTTGCCTCACAAACACTTTGCCCTGCAAACCTACGTTTATTTGCCCGGCAAAGTCAAGTGCGAGGGCGGTGCGGGGCACGCAGGCCCGTGAATGTGACATCCAGGGGCACCGGTGACCCTGGATGTGACATCCAGGGGGTTGCTGCTGGACGGTCCGGCGAGGCGGCGGGGCGGGCGGGGCCGGGCGGACGGGGCGGAGGGGGCGGGCAGGGCCGGACCGGGAGGCCCGGCGGGGCCGGGCGGAGGGGGCGGGCAGGACCGGACCGGGAGGCCCGGCGGGGCCGGGCGGAGGGGGCGGGCAGGGCCGGACCGGGAGGCCCGGCGGGACGGGCGGGGCGGGATGCTTAGGGTGGCGGGTTATGGTGACGCGGGTCGGGACGTCGGGGTGGAGCTACGGGCACTGGGTGCCTGAGCTATACCCGCCGGGCCTGGCCGCCGGGAAAAGGCTGGAGCGGTACACGGCGGAGTTCACCACCGTGGAGCTGAACGCCAGCTTCTATCGCTGGCCGCGCCCGGCGGTGTTCGCGGGCTGGCGGGAACGGCTGCCGGAGGGGTTCGTGCTGTCGGTCAAGGCCCCGCGCGGGCTGACGCACGCGCGCAGGCTGGCCGATCCGCAGGCCTGGGCCCAGCGGATCGCGGCCGGGCTGCGCGAGCTCGGTGACCGGCGCGGAGTACTGCTGGTCCAGCTCGCACCGGCCATGGCGCGCGATGACGAACGGCTGGCCGGCCTGCTCGCGGTGCTGCCGGACTGGGCGCAGACCGCGGTCGAGTTCCGCCATCCGAGCTGGCTGGACGAGCAGGTGTTCGGGTTGCTGGAGCGGGCCGGGGCCGGGTACTGCGTGATGAGCGGCGCGAAGCTGCCGTGCGTGCTGCGGGTGACCGCGCCGTTCGCTTACGTCCGGCTGCACGGTCCCGACCACGACCAGCTGTACGCCGGGTCCTACTCCGGTGACGACCTGGCCTGGTGGGCGGCCAGGATCGGCGAGTGGGAGCAGGCCGGGCACGACGTGTACGCCTACTTCAACAACGACGGCGCGGCCAACGCCGTCCGCAACGCGCGCACGCTGCGCGAGCTGGTCAGCGGCTGACCGCCGCCGGGGAGGGCGCCAGGCCGGGGCGCGCGCGCGTCAGGCCGGGTCGCGCGCGCGTCCAGGCCGGGGCGGGCGTCAGGCCGGGCCGCCCGGGTGCGCTGCGCGGCGGGCAGGTTTACTTCCGGCGGCGCGCGGTTAGTCAAGTCCCGGCCGGCGCAGGCCCGCCAGCTACGAGGGGATCAGCATGAACTTGCGCGCCAACTGGCCCGCCCGCGCCGTCGCGGTGGTCACGATCGGGTACAGCACCGCGATGACGATCGCGCCGAAGGTGCTGGCCAAGCCGTGCGGGCTGACCGGGCCGGACGGCTCGGTGCCCGAGGAGGTGGCCGGGCTCATCCGCTCGATCGGGGTGCGGGACGTGGCGCTTGCCGTCGCCCTGGCGCTCGCCCCGGCGGGTTACCCGCTGCGGCTGCTCACCGCGGCCCGGGTCGTCAGCGACGGCGCGGACGCGATCTGGTTCTCCCGGCTGGTCAGCGGCGCGCCGATGAAGCTCAAGGTGGCCGGGGTGGCGGGCGGCTGGGCGCTGCTGGAGGCACTGGCCGGGTTGCCGGGCGGAGCCGCCGGTGCCTGACCCGGCGCGGGCGGCCCGGCGGTGAGCGCGCCGGTGTGGGCGGCCATCGGCTGGAGCATGGCCTGGGCCGGAGTGTGCTGCCTGGCCTGGGCGCTGGCCGGGTTCACGCTGGCCCGGCTGCTCGGGCGCAACAACATCGTCGACACGCTGTGGGGCCTCGGCCCCGGCCTGATCGCGGTGGCCGACGCGATCGCGATGAGCAGCTACGGCAGCGGCGACCCGGTGCGCCGCGGACTGCTGCTGTTCTGCGTGCTGGTGTGGGGCATCCGGCTGGCGGTGCACGTCGGGCGGCGCAGCGCGGGCAAGGGCGAGGACCCGAGATACGCCGACCTGATAGCCAAGGGCGGCGGCAGCCCGGTGCTGCGCGCGATCGTGCTCATCTTCACGGCCCAGGCCGTGACGCTGTTCATCATCTCGCTGCCGGTGCAGGCCGGGATGGCCGTGCCGGGCGGCGTGGGCTGGCTGGGCTGGGCCGGGCTGGCGGTGTGGGCGGTCGGGTTCGGCTTCGAGGCGATCGGCGATGTGCAGATGGAGCGGTTCAAGGCCGATCCGGCGCACAAGGGCCAGATCGCCGACATCGGGCTGTGGCGCTACACCCGGCACCCCAACTACTTCGGCGACGCGACGGCCTGGTTCGGCATCTTCCTGATCGCCGCCGAGCGGTGGCCCGGGGTGCTGACGATCATCGGGCCGGCGCTGATGACCTACCTGCTCAGCCAGGGCACGGGCAAGCGGCTGCTGGAGCGGTCCATGGCGCAGCGCCCGGGCTACCGCGAGTACATGAAGCGGACCAGCGGGTTCTTCCCGCTGCCGCCGGGGCTGCGGCAGCGGTTCAGCCGCTGACCGGCTACAGGTCCAGGTCGACCACCACGGGGGCATGGTCGCTCGGCCCCTTGCCCTTGCGGGCCTCGCGGTCGATCCACGCGTCAGTCACCGCGCCGGCCAGCGCGGGGTTGGCGTACACCAGGTCGATCCGCATGCCCATGCCCTTGTGGAACGACCCGGCCCGGTAGTCCCAGTAGGTGAACGGCTCGCCCTTGGCGATGCGCGGCAGCAGATCGGTGAGCCCGCTGTCGCGCAGCGCGGCCAGCTCGGCCCGCTCGGCCGGGGTGACGTGGGTGGAGCCGGCGAACGCCGCCGGGTCCCACACGTCACTGTCGGCGGGGGCGATGTTGAAGTCGCCCATGAGCGCAAAGGGCCTGCCGCCGGCCGTGTCGGTGGCGGCCGCTGCGCGCAGCGCCGCGAGCCAGCGCAGCTTGTAGGCGTAGTGCGGGTCGCCAGGGGCCCGGCCGTTGGGCACGTAGACCGAGCGGACCCGGACCGGACCGCAGGTCGCGGCCAGGCTGCGGGCCTCCAGCGTGCCCGGGTCCGGGAAGCCGGGGTCGCCGGGCAGGCCGGGCTCGACGTCCTCAAGCCCGGCCCGGGACAGCACCGCCACCCCGTTCCAGCGGCCCTCGCCGTGGTGGGCCACCTGGTAGCCGAGCGGGGTGACCGAGCCGGCCGGGAAGGCGCCGTCGGCGACCTTGGTCTCCTGCAGGCACACCACATCCGGGGCGGCCTGCTCCAGCCATTCGGTCAGCCGGGGCAGCCGGGCCAGCACCGAGTTCACGTTCCAGGTAGCGATCCGCACCCCGTCATCCAACCAGGTCATCCCGCCAGCCCGGCCCGGCCGGCCAGGCCGGTGCCCGGCGGGCGGTCAGGAGCCCTGGGGGCTGGTGCCGGCCCGGCGCAGCTGGACACTGATCAGGCTCAGGTCCTCGTCGGCCTCGATGGCGCGCAGCAGCGCGATGGCCTGGGCTTCCTCGGCGACCTCCTGCTGCTGGGTGCCGGCGCCCGCGGCCCGCCAGGTGATCACGGCGATGGTGCTGCTGTCGCCCCAGCCCGCGATCCGCGGGGCGTCCTCGCCGCCGGTGATCTCGATCATGGTCTCCGGTCCCTGCAGGGCACCGGGGTCGGATGGCTCAGCCAACGGATGCTCCTCCCTGGTCGCAGGCCTTGCGGGCCTACCCCGGGCGCGGGCCGGCAAACGGCGCGGCGGGCTGGGCGGCGAACCAGGCGATGGTGCGGCGCAGGCCCGGCCGGACCAGGCCCATTCGCGTCCTGCCGTCCCCTGGTAATCGTCCCCGTCAGGGTTCCGGCCTGCTGCTGGCGGGCAGGCCCGGGCCGTTACCCGGCCGGGGCGGCCGGGCGGCCGACGGCCCGGTAGTCCCAGCCGGCTGCCGCCCAGCGGCGCGCGTCCAGGACGTGCCGGCCGTCGATGACCGCGCGCCGGGCGACCGCCTTGCCGATCACCTCGGGGTCCAGGTCGGCGAACTCGGCCCAGTCGGTGAGCACCAGCAGCACCCGGGCGTCGGCGGCCGCGCTCAGCGCGGACGTGGCGAAGCCCAGCCCGGGGTAGTCGCGGGCGGCCCGGGCCGAGGCGACCGGATCGTAGACCGTGACCTGCGCGCCGAGCCGGGCCAGCGCGTCGGCGACGGCCAGGGCCGGCGATTCGCGGATGTCATCGGAGCCGCCCTTGAACGCCGCGCCCAGCACCCCGACCGGCGCGCCGGCCAGCGAGCCTGCCGCCGGCCCCCGCCCGGCGAATCCGCGGCCGCCGGTCCCGCGGCCGCCAGCCCGGCGGCCAGGACCACGACCGCGTCCCTGGCCCGGTCGTTGGCCGCGGCCACCTCCCGCAGGAACGACAGCGGCTCGGCGGCGCCGAGCTCGCCGGCCCGGGCCAGGAAGGCGCGCAGGTCCTTCGGCAGGCAGCCGCCGCCGAAGCCGATGCCCGGCCGCAGGCTGCCCGGCCCGATGCGCGGATCGTGGCCGAGCACGTCGGCCAGCTTGAGCACGTCGGCGCCGGCCGCCTGGCACACCTCGGCCATGGCGTTGATGAAAGAGATCTTGGTGGCCAGGAAGGCGTTCGCGGCGGTCTTGGCCAGCTCGGCCGTCGCGAAGTCGGTGACGAGGAACGGGACGCCGTCAGCCACCGGCCGGGCGTACACCCGGCGCAGCAGCGCCTCCGCGGCCGCGCTGCGCACGCCCGCCACGATCCGGTCGGGGCGCAGCGTGTCGGCCACCGCGTGCCCCTCGCGCAGGAACTCGGGGTTCCAGGCCAGCTCGGCGCGCGGCCCGGCCGGGGCGGCCGCGGCCAGCCGGCCCGCCAGCACCTCCGCGGTGCCGACCGGCCCGGTCGACTTGCCGACCACCAGGCACGGCCGGTCCAGCCGCGGCGCGAGCTCGCCGACGCACCGCAGCAGCTGGGATACATCCGCCTCCGGGCGGCCGGGAAGCTGCGGGGTGCCGACGCAGACGAAGTGCAGGTCGCCGAAGGCCGCGGCCTCGGCGTAGGAGGTGCCGAACCGCAGCCGCCCGGCCGCCAGCCCGCGGTCCAGCAGCGGCCCGAGATCAGGCTCCCAGAAGGGCAGCCGGCCGGCGCTCAGCGCCGCGATCTGCCGGGCGTCGATGTCGACGCCCAGCACCTCGAAGCCCAGCTCGGCCAGGCAGGCCGCGTGCACGGCACCGAGGTAGCCGGTGCCGAGCACAGTGATGCGGCGCAGCGCCCGCGCGCCGGTCAGCGGGAGATCCCCGGTGGCAGCAGCGGCCGGCCGCTGGGCCCGCGCCGGGCGCCGGTGAAGTCGCGTTTGCGCATTTCACCTAGGTTAGCGACTGGCGGCAGGCGGCGACAGCGGACCGGCTGCCGACCGCGGCGGTCATTTCGCCCGCATGAAATCGGCGGAGCCGGTTAGTGCTCAGTTGTTGCCTGCATCACTGAGCCTGACGCGGAGCCTGCTAATGGAATCCGACCCGTCCCGGCTCGCCGCAGGGCCGGCTGACGAAGCAGCCGCCGTCGCGGACCGGGGTCTGACGATACTGGTCGAGGCCTGGGAACGGGCCGTCGATCAGCTCGGCGCCGCGCTGCCCACTGCGCAGCTGCGGGCGCTGCTGGTGATCAACCGCTCGGACCAGCTCAACCTGGGCGCGCTGGCCAGCGTGCTCGGCACCTCGGTGTCGGCGGCCAGCCGGCTGTGCGACCGGCTGGTGCTGGCCGATCTGGTCACCCGCGAGCGCGCGCAGACCAGCAGGCGGGAGATCGCGCTGAATATGACCGACTCCGGCCGGCGGCTGGTGAACTGGGTCACCGGGCAGCGGCAGGCCGCCATGTCACTGCTACTGGACTCGATGAGCCCGCAGGGACGCGACGCGCTGGTGAGCGGGCTGCGCGAGCTGGCGGCGCATCAGCGGAAGCGGGCCGCCGGGCCGTGACCGACCCGGCCCGGCCGGCTGGCGCGGCCGCAGGGCGGGGACGGGCACGACCGCGCGGTTCGCATTGCCAGCAGGCCCGCACGCCGCGATAATTTCCCCGGCCGGGCCGGCCAGCGGAATACCCGGCCCGGCCCGGTGGCCCGCGCCAGGTCCGCGGGCGCAGGCCAGGACCGAATCTCGTGGCACGGAGTGAGACGTGGGCGGTGCATCCGGCGGTGGCAGCCACCGTGCTGCCTACGACGACGGCAGCCTGCGGATCACGCTACTGCCCGCGCCGGGATCGGTCGCGCTGGCCGGCGAGGTCGACGAGGACAATTGTCCCGGCATGGCGACGGCGCTGGAGCAGCTGGCGGCGGGCGCGGCCGAGCTGCGCATCGACCTGGCCCGGCTGGCCTTCTGCGACCTGGCCGGGCTGCGCGTCCTGGTCGGGCTGACCACGCCGGGGGCAGCACCAGCCGGGGCGGGACCCGGCGGGACGGGACCCGGCGATTCCGTCCCGGCCGCGAACGGCACCGACGGCAGGCAGGTGGTGCTGGATCAGGTGCCGCGGCACCTGACCGCGCTGCTGGGCATCCTCGGCTGGGACGAAACCCCGGGCCTGCGGGTCATTGCCGCCGGCGAGGCAGGCTGACCGGCCGCCCGGGCCCGGGAGCGCCGGCCGCCCAGGGCCCGGGAGCGCCGGCCGCCCAGGGCCCGGGAGCGCCGGCCGCCCAGGGTCCGGGAGCGCCGGCGCTCAGGCCGGGGGCACCGGCCGGACGCCGGCCGCGTGCCGGCGGGCGGATCCCGGCCGGCCGCGTGCGGCGGCGAGATCCCGGTAGCGCTGCGGGTTGGCCGCCACCCACTGCCCGGCGCGGCCGCCGACCGGGCCGGTGACCCGGGCCGGCACGCCCGCGGCCAGCATCCCGTCCGGCACCTCCAGGCCGGGCGGCACCGTCGCGCCCGCCGCGACCAGCGCGCGGGCGCCGATCCGGGCGCCGTCCAGCACGGTCGCCCCGTTGCCGATCAGGGCCTCGTCCCCGAGCACGGCGCCGTGCACCACGCACAAATGCCCGACCGTCGCGCCGGCGCCGATCTCGGTCACCGGGTCGCGGTCGCCGTGCAGCACCGAGCCGTCCTGGACATTGGCGCCGCGGCGGACCACGATCGTGCCGAAGTCGGCCCGCAGCACGGCGCCGTACCAGATCGATGCCTCCGCCTCGACCTGTACGTCCCCGACCAGGGTGGCGGTCGGCGCGATCCACGCCGCCGGGCTGACCTGCGGCGCCCGGCCCTCGAAGGCGAATAGCGGCATCGGTCCATGATGCACCGCCCGCCCGCCGGGCCCGGCCGGGACCCGGCTCGCGGCAGCACGATCAGGGACGTGAGGCCCCGCCTGCCCGGCCGCCGGGCCTATTCCGCAGCCGGCATCACGCAGGCCGGGTGAATGGCGGGCATCAGGGCGCCGGGCGGGCCGGCCGGCGGCGGCGCCCCGCGGCCGCGCGCTCCCAGCAGGCGGCCAGGCCCAGGGCGCCGGCCGGGACCAGCGTGACCAGGGCCGGCAGCTGGTAACGCCAGGAAAATTCGTAAATATCGGAGGCCAGGAGCACGGCCGCCGAGGACACGAACAGCAGCAGGCAGGCCCGCGCCAGGTCGCGGCCGGCCGGGCTGATGCGGCGGCTGAGCGCCAGCAGCGACCCGGCCACGGCCGCCAGGGCCGCGACGGCCAGCACCGGGCCCGGGGTGTAGCCGCCACCGAGCTGGTAGCCGCGCAGGAACGCGGCCGCCGGGCGGCTCACCCGGACCGGCCCGCCGTAGCGCGCAGCCAGCGGGGCGTAGTGCCAGGCCGGGCGGCCCGGCTGCTTGAGGCCGATGATGATGAACCCGCCGGACCCGATCGTGACCACGGGCTTCTGCGCAGGGTAGCCGCGCTGGAACTGCCAGCGCGTGACCGGCAGCACGCCCGGCGCGGTCGAGCGGCTGACGGCGAACAGGCGGACCGAATCGCCGGCCACCGAGCGCAGCACCCGCAGCGGCTGCTGCCGCTCCACGGCCGCGTCGAACACCGAGACCAGCTGCGGCCGGCTCTTCCGGCAGGGACCGGCGCGCTGTGCAGCGGCGACCGGGAATCGTGGTCAAGGAAGTCGATGCCCCTCGACTGCTGGGCGGCGGTGGGGCAGACCGCCCGGACGGCGGGCGGCAGCCGGAGCGTCGCGCAGTCGGCGGCCTCGGCGAGCCGCCCGGAGACCGGGCTGCCGGCCGCCAGGGCGAACTGCCCGGTCTGCGCGGCCGAGACGGCGCAGTACGCCAGGATCGGCGCGGCGAACGCGGCCGCCAGGGCGACCAGCGCGGCGGCGGCCCGGCTCAGGGTGCGCCGGCCGGACGGCCAGGCCGCGAGCACCAGGTAGAGCGCCGCGGGCACGATCAGCACCTCGCCGACCTGGCGTACGGTGGCCGAGGCGCCGAGGATCAGCCCGGCCGCGATGACGGCCGGGAAGGTGACCTTGCGCCGCCAGGCCAGCACGGCCAGGCCGGCCGTGAGCATGGCCTCGAACCAGATATCGGGCATGATCGTCTGCTCGATCTGCAGCTGGTAGGCGTCCAGCAGCAGCGGGGCCATGGCGAGCGCGGCCAGCCAGCGGGACGCGCCGCGGCGCAGCAGCAGCGCGTACAGCACTACCGCGATGGCCAGGCCGAGCAGGTGCTGCACGGCGGTGACGCCGTCAAGGCCGCCGACGGCCAGCAGCGGCCGCAAGATCACGGCGTAGCCGAGCGGGTCGGTGCCCGGCCACAAATGGAACAGGTATTTCAGCGAGTCGATGTACAGCAGCGCCGGGCGGTAGGCGACCTGGGCCGTGATCCGCAGCGCCAGCCCCGCGGCGAGCAGCAGCGCGGCCGGCCAGTGCCGGGCCGCCAGCGCCGCGGCCCCGCGGCGGGCCCGGGCCAGCCGGGGCGGGGAAGCACTTCCCGCGGGCGATGCCGGGGCGTGATCCCGGACGGGCGGGGCCGGGGGGAGATCCCGGGCGGGCGGGGCCGGGGCGAGATCCCGGGCGAGCGGGGCCGGGGCGAGATCCCGGGCGAGCGGGGCCGGGGCGAGATCCCGGGCGAGCGGGGCCGCAGCTTCGGCCCCGGTCCCGGCCGCCTCGCTGACCCGCTGCACCATGACGCTCCGCCCTGCATCCGGTCCCGTGACCCGGGCCCGTAACCTGCCGAAAGCGACCGCTATTTCGCGAGTGTGTCCGGTTCTGGCCGCTCGATGATCCTGTTCCAGAATATTCGAGACTAAGAGGACCTAGATAGTGGCAGGGGGCAGAGCGGGCGATTGCGCGCCGTCGGCCCGGGTAGCCGCCCAGCTGTTCTACCCTTCGGAAGGTCAGGGCTGCGGTTCGCGGTCCGTCGCGAGGGCGCGGCCGCGAGTAATCTTGCTGCCGGACCGGGGCACCGGGCCGGGGCCCGCGGCGGTAACCGGCGGCGCCATTACTGCGTCATAACAAGGGCCAGGACCGGCCGGACGCCGCCGGCCAGGCGGTTCACGTCACTTTCATGTTCGCCAGGCAGGCTAAGCGAGATGAGGAACGAGCATTGAGGCACGGTGACGGCCCGCCGCCATCGCCAGGCACCGGCGTATACCCCGGCTCGGAGCCGGGCCAGGGCCCCGGCGAGCAGGACGGCCGGCCGCAGCCATACGCCGGGCCGGAATACGGCCGGCCGGAGCACTTGACCGCCCCGCGCAAGCCCGGCTGGCGGGGCCGGCGGGCCCGGCGCAAGCAGATCAGGGCCGCCCGGCGCACGATCGTCGGCCGTCACCCGTTCCTGGCGGCATTCTGCGCCGTCATCCTGGTCCTCACCCCGGTGTGGGTGTCGCTGGGCCAGGCCCTGACCAACCCGGGCCTCGGCTCCTCGGCGGGTGCCCGCGGCGCCGAATGGCTGCGCACCCACGGCTTCAGCTCGGTGGTCAACTGGGCCGAGAATCAGTGGTACTCCCACCACCCGCCGCCGGTGGGCGGCAAGCCGGCCAGCTCCGCGATCCCCCAGCTCGGCTCGGGCGGATCGGGCTTCACCCGGACCACCGTGGTGCACCTGCCGACGCCGAAGCGGATGACCTCCCCGGCCGGGCACCGGCTGCCCGGCGAGGGCGTCTGGCATCCTGCGGGCCGGCGGGTCGGCAAGGTCCCGGCGGTCTATGAGACCTGGGTCCGGCCGGACGCCGTGCACACCAGCCTGGTCATCGGCGTGGCCTGGATGGACACCAAGCTGCTGCGGGCCACCTTGTACTCGGGCAGCACGATCCCCGGCGGCGGGCCGTTCAAGCACTCCGCCCCGGTCCGCAAGAAGGCGGCCAAGAGCCTGGTCTCGGCGTTCAACGCCGGCTTCCTGATGTCCAACGCCGACGGCGGCTACTACACCGACGGCCGCAAGTTCCTGCCGCTGCGCACCGGCGCCGCCTCGTTCGTGATCTACAAGAACGGGGCGGCCAACATCGTCGCCTGGGGGCACGGCAAGAGGGCGACCCTCGGCCCGGACGTGGTGTCGGTCCGGCAGAACCTGGATCTGCTGGTCAAGGGCGGCCGTCCGGTCCCGGGCCTGAACCCCGACGACACCACGCAATGGGGCTTCACGCTCGGCAATGCGGTCTACGTGTGGCGCTCGGGCGTGGGCGTCACCCGCAACGGGGCGCTGGTGTACGCCGGCGGCCCCGGCCTGAACATCACCACGCTGGCCGACATCCTGGCCCGGGCCGGCGCGGTGCGGGCCATGGAGCTGGACATCAACACCGACTGGGTGAACTACGCGACCTACCGCCCGCACGGCGCGCACGCGGCCGCGACGCCCGGCAACGGCAAGGACCTGCTGCCGGACATGTTCGGCGGCCCGGACCGGTATTTCGCCTCATGGTGGTCGCGCGACTTCATCACGATGTCGGCGAGGACCCCGCAGCGCATCGTCGTGCACCGCAGGAACAACGCCGGGCGCCGGACGGCTACTCGGCCTTCAGGATGAGGTCGGCCCGGGTCCGGGCTGCGATCGTCGCCGGCAGGGCCGCGAGCAGGTTGCCGCTGAGCAGCAGGACGGCGAGCCCGGCGGCCAGCAGCAGCAGTGGTACGACGCTCACCGGGACGACGCCGAGCGAGCCGGCGAAGCTGCGCCACGCGAACCGGCCGAGGGCGATGCCCAAGGGCAGGCCGGCCGCCGCCGCGATCATCAGCGTGACGGACGTCTGGCACGCCACGACCGACCGTATCTGGCGGCGCGTCATGCCCAGCGCTTTGAGCATGGCGAAGTCGTGGCGCCTGCGGCGGACCAGGCTGAGCACGGTCATGGCCAGCGACAGCACCGATGCGATGGCGAGGCCGGCCGCCAGGGCGACCGGCTGGCCGCCCAGCTGCTCCGCGTTGGACACCTCCGAGGCCAGTTGCGGCGGCAGCTCGTAGGTGCCGCCGGGAGTCCCGTCCGGATTGGCCGAGACGATGCGGTGCGCCAGTGCCGCGCGCTGCCGCGCGGTCGTTCCCGGCCTGAGGTCAATCACCGCCATCGAGGGGAAGACCGACTGCGAAATGTCCGCCGACCGCGGGCCGCCCGTCGCGCCGGCGGCCGCCAGCAGGGTGGCCTCCGGAAGCAGGGCGCCGCGCCCGAGGGAGACGTGGTCGGCTTCGGCGACGCCGATCGACGGCAGCGTCACCGTGCCGGTAATCCTGACCCGGCGGGCATCAGGGGGGCTGCCGACCGTCACGGTATCCCCGACCTTCTTGCCGAGTTCGGCCAGCGTCGCTGCGCCCAGTTCTACCTGGTCAGTTCCTGACAGCGGCCGGCCGCTGGTGGTGGGCGGCACGACGTCCCCGGTGTGACGCCGGATCCCGGCGACCGGTATGACCCGGCCGTCCACGGCCAGCTGGGTGAAGGCCAGTTCCGACCATCCGGCGACGCCCGGCTGCCCGGCGACCAGGCGCTCCATGGTGCCGGGAACGAAGCTGTTGTACCCGCCCTCGGCCTGGAAGAGCATGTTCCAGTTCCATCCGTACCGCGCCGGATGGCTGGTCAGGCTGGTCAGGCTGCTGCTGAACACCACCGCGGCCACCATGGCGGTCACCGCCACGACAGAGCCGGCCAGCGTGCTCAGCACGGGTACGGACCGCTGGCCTGATCCGCTGACCACGGCATTGCGGACGCCGATGACGACGGCCGGCGGCAGCCCGGCCAGCACCGGCCTGCTGGCTGCGGGTATCCGGCCCGGCGAGGCGGCCCGGCGAGTCGATCGCCATGCCACCACGACCAGCACGCCCAGCACGAGCCCGAAGATCGCCGGCAGCCCGGCGCCCAGGACGAGGGGATCAGCGTGCACTCCGATGGCCGGATCGTAGTGACGCACCGGGCCGGCCGGCGCCAGCGGAGACAGCGCGATGGCGCCGGCTCCGGCCACCCCCGTGATCCCCGCGACCGGGATGACCCCGGCCAGGCCGGTCGCGAGGATCTCCTGGCGCCGGCTCGCCCCGAGGGCCCGGAGCGTGCCCGCATCGGGCGCATCCCTGCTGGCCAGCTGGAAAAGCCCCTGGATGACGAGCGCCAGCATGGCAGCCGCGGCGATCAGGCCGAAGATGGTGAGCGCGACCGCCTCGGGCCTGATGGCCTGCTGAACGTGATCACGGACCAGGTCGAGGCGCTGCAGATCGAAGGCCAGGCCGCGGTCGTGCCCTCCGGTCGCCCGGTTGCTCTCCCGCTGCAGGCTCGCGGCCAGCGCGGCGAGGCGCCGCTGCAGGTCAGCGATCCCGGCGGCGCCGTGCTCCAGGCGCAGCCCGACCCAGCCATAGCCGGAATACCCGGCGAGCACCTGGCGCGTCGCGCCCGGCGGCAGGATAGCCGCCTCGCCCTGGTCGGCCTGGTCAACAAGAACCGGCGGCGTCTCCCCGATGGCCGCGACCGTATAGGACCGGAGCCGCTGCCTGGTGGTGCCTCCTGGCCCGTGAGACAGGAAATCGTAGGTCACCCGGCCGCCCACGCCCACGCCGAACAGCCGGGCGATCCGGGGGGCCAGCACGATGTCCGTGGCCGAGCCCGGCGACGGGAGCTTGCCCGCGACCGGAACGACCCGGTCCTGGCGGAAGTACTCTCCGTCGACGCTGCCAGTCAGGTCATTGGTCAGGAACGCGTCATCGGGATGCCCGTGCACCACGGGCAGCGCGCTCAGGCCCACGAACGCGGCGTGCGACGTGACGCCGGGCAGCGCCGAGATCAGCGAGAAGGGCAGCATGAACGGCAGCCCGGGCAGCGCCCCGGGGATATTGACCTGGACGTCACTGGCATGGGCCGACCGCAGGTAACGGCCGTAGGCGCTCGCCGTGCGCCGCGCGCCGGCCAGGGCACCGAGAGCGACCGCCCCCAGCAGGCCGCCCACCAGGCTCAGCACCACCGCCTGGCGCCACGACCGGCGCAGCACCGACCGCCAGCACACCATGGCCAGGCTCACGGCGAGAGTTCCAGCGGAGCAGGCACGGCCTTTCCCCCCATGACCACGATTGTCCCGGCCATGCGCCCCCGGTGCAGGAGGGCCGGCACGACCGGGCATGACAAGCTAGCACCACCGCGGCGGGCCGCCCGCGGTACCGGCGCGCCGGGCCGGATTGACAGGCCGGAGGGATGGCCCGGATAATTACCGAACGTTCGTTTGGTAATAGGAGGCCGCGTGTACGGCAGCGACGAAACGGCAGCCGGGCCCGGTGACACCGGCGCGCCCGGTGACACCAGCGGAGCCGGTGACACCAGCGGAGCCGGTGCCGCCAGCGGAGCCGGTGCCGCCGATTTCGAGGCGCTGCTGGCCGGCGACCAGCGGATCGAGCCGCGGGACTGGATGCCCGAGGGCTACCGCAAGACGCTGATCCGCCAGATCGCCCAGCACGCCCATTCCGAGATCATCGGGATGCAGCCGGAGGGCAACTGGCTGACCCGGGCGCCGAGCCTGCGGCGCAAGTGCATCCTGCTGGCCAAGGTGCAGGACGAGGCCGGCCACGGCCTGTACCTGTACTCCGCCGCCGAGACCCTGGGCGCGGACCGCGACGAGCTAATCGACATGCTGCACAGCGGGCGGCAAAAGTACTCGAGCATCTTCAACTATCCCACGCTGACCTGGGCCGACGTCGGGGCGATCGGCTGGCTGGTGGACGGCGCGGCGATCATGAACCAGGTGCCGCTGTGCCGCTGCTCCTACGGCCCGTACGCCCGGGCCATGGTGCGCATCTGCAAGGAGGAGTCGTTCCACCAGCGGCAGGGCTTCGAGATCCTCTACACGCTGTCCCGCGGGACTGACGCCCAGCACGCGATGGCGCAGGACGCGGTGAACCGGTACTGGTGGCCGTCGCTGATGATGTTCGGCCCGCCGGACGAGGCATCGCCGCACTCGGCCCAGTCGGCCGCCTGGGGCATCAAGCGGTTCAGCAACGACGAGCTGCGCCAGCGGTTCGTGGACATGACCGTGCCGCAGGCCGAGGTGCTCGGGCTCACGCTGCCTGACCCGCAGCTGCGCTTCGACGACGAGCGCGGGCACTACGACTTCGGGCCGATCGACTGGGACGAGCTGGCCCGGGTCATCCGGGGGGACGGCCCGTGCAACGCCGAGCGGGTGGCGCGGCGGCGGCGGGCGCACGACGAGGGCGCCTGGGTGCGCGAGGCAGCGGCGGCGTACGCGGCCAGGCACGACCGGCCGGACCTGGCCCGGGCCGCGGGATGAGCGAGCAGCCGCCGGAGCCGGCGGTACAGCAGGCGGCGGGCCAGCCGCGGCGCGGCTGGCCGCTGTGGGAGGTGTTCGTGCGCGCCCGGCGCGGCCTGTCGCACCAGCATGTCGGCAGCCTGCAGGCGCCGGATGCGGCGATGGCGCTGCGCAACGCCCGGGACGTCTACACCCGGCGCGGCGAGGGCGTGTCGATCTGGGTGGTGCCGTCGGCGGCGATCAGCGCAACCAGCCCGGAGGAGAAGGACCCGTTCTTCGACCCGGCCCTGGACAAGGCCTACCGCCATCCCACCTTCTACGACGTGCCGGAGGGAGCCAGGCACCTGTGACCGCCTCCGCCGTCACTCCCCCGCTGGCGCGCTACGCCCTGGGCCTCGGCGACGACGCGCTGGTGCTCAGCCAGCGGCTGACCGAGTGGATCGCGAACGCGCCGCAGATCGAGGAGGACGTGGCGCTGGCCAACATCGCGCTGGACCTGCTCGGCCAGGCCCGGGTGCTGCTGGCCTACGCCGGCCAGGCGGAGGGACGCGGCCGGGACGAGGACGACCTGGCCTACCTGCGGGACGAGCGCGAGTTCAGCAACGTGCAGCTGGCCGAGATCCCGAACGGGGACTTCGCGGTGACCATGGCCCGGCTGCTGGTGTTCGCGGCCTACCAGCACGAGCTGTACACCGCGCTGCTGGGCTCCGCCGACGCCACCCTGGCCGGGCTGGCGGGCAAGGCGGTCAAGGAGGTCAGCTACCACCGCGACCACGCGGCCCAGTGGGTGCTGCGGCTCGGCGACGGCACGCCAGAATCGCACCGGCGGATGCAGGCCGGGCTGGCGGCGGTCTGGCCGTACACGGCCGAGCTGTTCGACCCGGGCGAGCCGGCGTCGCTGCTGCTCGGCGTGGCCGCCGACCCGGCGGCGCTGGCGGCCGGCTGGCACCGCCACGTCGGCGGGGTGCTGGCGCAGGCGGCACTGGCCGAGCCCGAGCCGGGCTGGCGGTCACGAGGCGGACGTCAGGGGCTGCACACCGAGCACCTGGGGCACCTGCTGGCGGAGATGCAGCACCTGCACCGCTCGCACCCGGGAGCGACGTGGTGAGCGGGCCGGGGCTGGCCGAGCTGCGGGCGGCGGCCGGGGCCGTCCCCGATCCGGAGATCCCGGTGCTGACCCTGGCTGATCTCGGGGTGATCCGGGACGTGCGGCTGGCGGCCGACGGCACCGCGGAGGCCGACATCACCCCGACCTACACCGGCTGCCCGGCGACCGAGGTCATCGAGTCGGCGGTGGCGGCCGCGCTGGAGACGGCGGGCGCCCGGTGCGCGGTGGTGCACCGGGTCTGGTCGCCGGCCTGGACGACGGACTGGATCAGCGAGGCCGGGCGGCGCAAGCTGCGCGAGTTCGGCATCGCCCCGCCCGGGCCGGCCGGGGCGAGCGGGCCGGCCGTGCTGGCGCTGACCGCGCGCTGCCCGCGCTGCGGCTCGGCGCGCACCCGGGAGGTCAGCCGGTTCGGCTCGACCCCGTGCAAGGCGCTGTGGGCCTGCGGCTCATGCGGCGAGCCGTTCGACTCCTTCAAGGCGATCTGATGGCCGGCCCCGCGGCGCCGGCGGCCGGCCGGCGGCACTCGGTCTTCCATCCGCTGCGGGTGGCGGCGATCGAGCGGCTCACCGACGACGCGGTGGCGCTCACCTTCGATGTCCCGCCCCGGCTGCGGGAGGCGTTCTCCTACCGGGCCGGCCAGCACGTGTCGGTGCGGGCGCCGCAGCTGCGCGACGGGGCGCGGCGCAACTACTCGATCTGCGCTCCGGCCACCTCCGGGGTGCTGCGCATCGGGGTCAAGCGGATCCCCGGCGGGGTGTTCTCCACCTTCGCGGCCGAGCAGCTGCGCCCCGGCGACGTGCTGGACGTGATGACCCCGACCGGCAGCTTCACCGTCGAGCTGGACCCGGGCCGGGCCTGGTGCTACGCCGCGATCGCGGCCGGGTCGGGGATCACCCCGGTGCTGTCCATCCTCGCCACCGCGCTGGAGGTCGAGCCGGCCAGCAGCGCGGTGCTGATCTACGTCAACCGCACCACGCACAGCATCATGTTCGCCGAGGAGCTCGAGGACCTGAAGAACCGCTACCCGGAACGGCTCCAGCTCGTGCACGTGCTGGATGAGGAGCCGCTGGACACCGAGATCGTGTCCGGGCGGCTGGACGCGCAGCGGCTGGGCCGGATCCTGGACGCGCTGGTGCCCGCGGACGTCGACGACTGGTTCTTGTGCGGGCCGCTGCCGATGACCGACGCGGCCCGCGAGGTGCTGATCGGCCGCGGCACCGGTCCCGGGCGGATCCACCGCGAGCTGTTCTTCGTCGGGCCTCCGCCCGCGCCGGCGCCGCGCCCGGCCGGCCAGCCCGCCGCGGGGTCGGCGGTCACGATCGTGCTGGACGGCCGGTCGCAGACGTTCACGCTGCCGCCGGACGGCGAGCCGATCCTGGAGGCGGCGCTGCGGGTCCGCTCGGACGCGCCGTTTGCCTGCAAGAACGGGGTGTGCGGCACCTGCCGGGCGAAGCTGACCGGCGGCGAGGTCCGGCTGGATGCGAACTACGCGCTGGAGCCGGGCGAGCTGGCCGCGGGGTTCGTGCTCACCTGCCAGGCTCATCCCGTCACCGATCACGTCACCGTCGACTACGACCAGTAGAGCGCCAGGGAGGCAGCCGGGCATGGCAGCGGCGCGCGGGCAGTGGGAGCCGGAGCCGCCCTTCGGGGTCCGCCAGCTCACCATCGAGGACGGGCTGGAGCTGGCCATGGCCCCGCAGCCGGCCGCCTGGCAGGTGTACGACGCGCTGCAGCCGTTCCCGCCGGACGAGGGCTACCGGGCCATCGCCGACGCCCGCGGCCGGCTGGTCGGCTACTGCTGCCTGGGCGAGGCGGCGCGGGTGGCGGGCGCCCAAGCCAGCCCGGCGATCCTGGACGTGGCCATCGGCATCCGCCCGGACCTGGCCGGCCGCGGCTGGGCCGGCCAGCTGGGCCGGGCCGCGGTCGGCTACGCCACGTCGGTGGCGGGCGGGCGGCGGCTGCGCACGATGGTCGCCGACTGGAACGCCGGCGGGCTGCGGGCGGCCGGGCAGTCCGGGTTCACCCCGGCCGGCGAGGCCAGCTTCGACCGGCAGCGTTACCTCGTGCTGGAGCAGCCGCCGCCGGGCTAGCGACGGCCGGCGCCGCCCTCACGCGGCCACTGCTTGGCCACCAGCGTCAGCACGTCGTAGCGGGCGACCGGCTCGCCCCGCTGGTTGACCACCTCGGCGTGCCAGCGCACCTCGCCGTAGTCGGCGGCCTGCCGCGGGGTGATCTGCTGGGCGGTGAGGGTCACGGTCAGCTCATCGCCCGGCTTGACCGGGGTCAGGAAGCGCAGGTTGTCCAGCCCGTAGTTGGCCAGCACCGGGCCCGGCTCGGGCGCCACGAACAGGCCCGCGGCCAGCGACACGATCAGGTAGCCGTGCGCCACGATGCCGCCGAACAGCTCGTTCGCGGCCGCCGCCTGCTCGTCGGTGTGAGCGTAGAAGGTGTCGCCGGTGAACTGCGCGAAATGGTCAATGTCCGCCCTGGTCACCAGGCGCGGGCCGGCGGTGACGGTGTCGCCGGGGCGCAGCTGCGACAGCGGCTTGCGGAACGGGTGGGTGCCCGCCGAGCGCGGTGCGCCCGGCACCCAGCGGCCGGTCACCGCGGCCAGCACGGCCGGGCTGCCCTGCACCGCAGTGCGCTGCATGTGGTGCAGCACGCCCCGGATGCCGCCCATCTCCTCGCCGCCGCCGGCCCGGCCCGGCCCGCCGTGCACCAGCGCGGGCAGCGGCGACCCGTGCCCGGTGGACTCGGCCGCGTCGGCGGCGTCCAGCACCAGCAGCCGCCCGTGCCACGGGGCGAGGCCGAGCACGACCTCGCGGGCGAATTGCGGGTCGGCCGTGACGACCGAGCCGGCCAGGCTGCCGTGCCCGCGCGCGGCCAGCCCGATGACCTCGGCGGCCGAGGTGTAGGGCAGCAGCGTCGACACCGGGCCGAACGCCTCCACCTCGTGCGGCTCGGGCCGGCCCGGGTCGTCGGCGCGCAGCAGCACCGGGGCCATGAACGCGCCCCGGGCCGGGTCGGCGCCGACCGGGTCAACCTGCTCGGGGTGCCCGGACACGATGGTCCCGGCCGCGCCGAGCGCCTTGACCGAGCGGCGCACCTCGTCGCGCTGCTCCAGGCTGGCCAGCGCGCCCATCCGCACCTGCGGGCTGGCCGGGTTGCCGACCGTGACCCCGGCCAGCTGCGCGGCGACCGCCTCGGTCACCTGGTCCATCAGCTCCGCCGGGACGAGGGCGCGGCGGATCGCGGTGCACTTCTGCCCGGCCTTGACCGTCATCTCGGTGACCAGCTGGGCGGTGAACAGGTCGAACTCGGCTGTGCCGGGCCGCGCGTCCGGGCCGAGGATGGAGCAGTTCAGCGAATCGGCCTCGGCGTTGAACCGGACCGCGTGCGAGGCCACCACCGGGTGGGCGCGCAGGTGCCGCGCGGTCGCCGCCGACCCGGTGAAGGAGACCAGGTCCTGCCCGGTCAGGTGGTCGAGCAGGTCGCCGGGACTGCCGCAGATCAATTGCAGGGTGCCGGCCGGAAGCAGCCCCGAGCGCTCCATCAGCTCGAGCAGCCGCGCGGTCAGGTAGGCGGTCTGGCTGGCCGGCTTGACCAGGCTCGGCAGGCCGGCCAGGAACGCGGGGGCGAACTTTTCCAGCGGCCCCCAGACCGGGAAGTTGAACGCGTTGATCTGCACCGCGACGCCGCGGCGCGAGGTGGCGATGTGCTGGCCGGCGAAGCTGCCGCCGCGGCTGAGCCGCTCCACCCCGCCGTCGACGTACACGGTGCCGCCCGGCAGCTCGCGCACCCCCTTGCTGGCGTAGGCGGCGAGCACGCCGATGCCGCCGTCGACGTCGAACTTGGCGTCGCCGAGGGTGGCGCCGGTGCGGGCCGACAGCGCGTACAGCTCGTCCCGCTGGCCGCGCAGGTAGCCGGCCAGCTCCCTGAGCAGCCCGGCCCGCTGGTGGAAGGTCAGCTCGCGCAGCGCCGGGCCGCCGGTGCGCCGCCCGTAGTCCAGCGCCGCCGCCACGTCGATCCCGGCCGCCGAGACCCGGGCCACCACCTCGCCGGTGACCGCGTCCCGCAGCGGCGTGCCCGCGCCCCCGCCGGCCTGCCAGCTGCCGCTCACGTAACTGCGCAGCATCGGCGCGCGCTCGGACATCGGCGCTCCTCCCGGGCTATTTACCAACCGAACGTTCGGGAACACAATGGTATCGTTCCGTCATGGCCGACCCAGGCATTGCGGACAACAGTCCCGGCGTGCTGGAGGTCCGGCGCGAGGACAGCGTGACCACGCTGACGCTGAACCGCCCGGACCGCGGCAACGCGCTGACCGCCGAGCTGAAGGCCGCGCTGCGGGATGCGCTCGCCGCGGCGGCGGCCGACGAGTCGGCGCGCGCGGTGGTGCTGACCGGCGCGGGGCGGCACTTCTGCGTCGGCCAGGACCTGGCCGAGCACGCCCGGGCGCTGCGCGCCGACGCCCCGACCGCGTTCGCGACCCTCGGCGAGCACTACAACCCGATCGTGACCACGCTGGCCCAGATGCGCAAGCCGGTCATCGCCGCGGTCAACGGCACCTGCGCGGGCGCGGCGCTCGGCTTCGCGCTCGCCTGCGACCTGCGCATCACCGCCGACACGGCCACGTTCGCCACCGCGTTCACCGGCATCGGGCTGACCCCCGACTCGGGCCTTTCCGCCACCCTGGCCCGGGCGGTCGGCGCGGCCCGGGCCAGCGAGCTGATCATGCTGGCCGAGCCGTTCACCGCCGCGCAGGCGGCGCAGTGGGGCATCGCGGGCCAGGTCGTGCCCGCCGCCGAGGTCGGGCCGGCCGCGGCGGCGCTGGCGGCCCGGCTTGCCGCCGGGCCGACCCTGGCCTACGCCGAAGCCAAGCAGGCCATGGCCGCAGCCTGGCCGGTGCCGCTGGCCGGGGTGCTGGCGACCGAGGCGGCCGGGCAGGCAAGGCTCGGCGTGACCGCCGATCACCAGCAGGCGGTGGCCGCCTTCCTGGCCAAGGCCAAGCCCGTCTTCGCCGGACGGTGACGCCGTGACCACCGGGCCGGCTGCCGCGGCCCCGGCCCGGCCCGCCCGGCGCGGCCGCCCCGGCCACGACCTGGAGTCGCTGCTGCGCACCGCGGTGCGGCTGTTCAACCAGCGCGGCTACGACGGCACCAGCATGAGCGACATCTCCCGCGAGCTGGGCATCACCAAGTCCGCGATCTACCACCACGTGCCCGGCAAGGAGGAATTGCTGCGGCTGGCCACCGGCCGGGCGCTGGACGGCCTGTTCGCGGTGGCCGACGAGGTGGCCGCGACGCCGGGCCCGGCGATCGAGCGGCTGGAGCGGCTGGTGCGCGGCAGCGTGATCCTGCTCGCCGACCGGGTGGAATTCGTCACGCTGCTGCTCCGGGTGCACGGCAACACCAAGACCGAGCGGGCCGCGCTGGCCCGGCGGCGCGAGTTCGACCGGTTCGCCGCCGACCTGGTCGCGCAGGCCGCGGCCGAGGGCGACATGCGCGCCGACATCGACCCGGCGACCACCGCCAAGCTGCTGTTCGGCCTGGTCAACTCGCTGATCGAGTGGTACCGGCCGGGCCGCGGCGCGACCGGCGCGCAGCTGGCCGACGCGGTCTGCGCGATGGCCTTCTCCGGCCTGCGCGTCCGCAGCTATCCGCCCGGGTAGATCACCCGTCCCGGGACTATCACCCGCCACGGGTGGGGCGCGCCGCGCGGGCGGGTGCTGGACTGGTGAAGTGCTGGGGACCCGGGGCCGCCGTCACGCCAGGGGGAGCGTGGCGGCGGCTTCGCCATGACGCCGGTTCCTCCGGCGCCGCAAGCGCCGCCGGAGGAACCTGAACGGCCGGAGGCGCGGCGTCGCGGCGGGCGGCGCCTGGGCAGCGGCGACCGGTTCGGCTTGCTGTTGTTCCTGCTTGTTGCCTCCTATCTGCTCACCGCCTTCAGTTCGCGCAAGCTGATCGGCGACCTGCAGACCGCGCTGTTCGCGGTGGTGCTGCTGATCGCCATCTGGTCCTCGCCGCTGCGCAGGCCGATCGTCCGGGCGGTCGCGATCACCGTCACGGCCGGCTCGGCCGCGGTGCTGGCGTTCGACTTCGCCGGGACATCCGGGTCCGAGGGAACCGCGGACCTGTGGAAGTCGCTGATCCTGCTGCTCACCGCGGCGCTGATCGTGCGCCAGGTGCTGGCCAAGCCCACGGTGACCATGCAGAGCATCTACGGGGCGCTGAGCGCCTACCTGATCCTCGGGATGATGTTCGCGGCCGGCTTCGCGGCCATCGGGCACTTGCAGGCCGAGCCGTTCTTCGCGCACGGCCAGCCGGCCAGCGCGCAGACCTACCAGTACTTCAGCTTCACCACGCTGACCACGCTCGGCTACGGCGACTTCACCGCGGTCTCGGCCGGGGGCCGGGCCGTCGCCGTGCTGGAGGCGCTGACCGGGCAGGTGTTCCTGGCCACGCTGGTGGCCCGGCTGGTGGCCGCGTTCCGGGCGCCGGCCGAGCCGCCGCGCTAGTCCCCGGCCGCCGGCGCGGCGGGGACCGCCACCGCGGGCGGGCGGCCGATCAGCTCGATCAGGCCCAGGACGACCAGCAGCAGCACCGCGATCAGGATGACCACCAGCGCGGTCGGCCGGCCCCAGAAGACGAACAGCAGGGCGGCCAGCGCGACCGCGCCGATCCGCAGCCCGCGGCGGTGCGCGTAGGTCCACCGGCCGGCCGGCCCGGTGGACAGCCCGGCCCGGTCGCCCTGGCCGCGCAGCCACGCCATGCCCCGGCGCAGGCCCGAGCGGGTATTGACCGCGGTGACCGACGGGCCGGTGAAGAACGCCCCGGCCGCCACCACCAGGCCCGCGACCAGCAGGGTCCGCAGCGCCTCGCGGATGAAGCGGACCAGGGTGTCGAACATGGCCGCCGCCGCGTTGCTCGGCAGCACGCTGTCCGGGACCGCGTTCAGGTAGATCCCGCGCGCGATGATCAGGGCGGCGCCGAGGACCAGCATGGACGCCGCGAACCCCAGCCCGGCCCCGATCAGCGCCCGGCGGTGGCCGCGGGCGATGTAGACGCCGGCCCCGAGCAGCAGCAGCGCGAGTATCGGCAGCACGATCTTGAGGTCGTTGATCAGCCGGTAGCCGGACTGGGCCTTGACCAGCTCGCGCGCGGAGAACAGCGGGAACGTGGGGTTGATGGCCGGCAGCTTGTTGATCAGCGTGAAGCCGCGGGCGGCGAGGTCGGACTTGACCACGGCGATGAACGGGGCCAGGTTGATGACTACCTGGCCGTTGCTGACCGAGAACGCGCTGCCGCCCTGCCCGGACAGCACCTTGACCAGTTCGGAGTGCGCGACGGTGTTCACCTGGACCCAGGCGCGGGCGAACTGCGGGCTGGTGACGACCTTGTGCACCGCGCTGTGAATGAAACCGGTGACCGCGCCGGCGATCGACGGGGCGAAGGTCTGCAGCAGCTGGCTCACCCGCGGCAGCCCCTTGCCGGATAGCAGGGTGGCGGCCTGGTTGACGTAGCCGGTCACGTTGAGGTGACTGCTGATCTCGGTGGTCAGCTTGTCGGTCAGCGCGTTCTGCACCGCCGGGTTGTGCACCAGCGGCTCGACATTGGCCACGTACCGGCTGGTGTCGGACACCTGGTTGGCCGACCAGACGCCGACCACCGCCAGCGGCGCGAGCACGCAGCCGAGCACGATGAGCACGGCCGCGACCGGGGCCCGCCAGCCGCCGCGGCGGCGCCGGGCGGCCGGGGCCTGCCCCGGCTTCTTCAGCTGGTCGGCCTCGGCGCGCAGCTGGCGGGTCTCGGCGCGCAGCCGCTCCAGCTCGGCCCGCTCGTCGGTGCTGAGCGGCTCCGCGCCGCGCGGCTCGCCAGGCGGCTGCTCGCTGGCCGGCTGCTCGCCGGCAGCTGCTCGCTGGCCGGCGGCCCGCCGGCCGGCGGCCCGGCCGCCGGCGCCGGGCCGTCCTCGCGGTCGTCGCCGCGGGAACGGCCCGGCACGGTGGTGTCCATTGATAACCTGCCCTACCGCCCGGGGATCAGGCGCCTTCGAGATTGCGGCGGCTGCCGTAGGCGCACAGCCCGTACAGCGCGACGACGTCCATGGCGATGATGGTGAGTGACCAGAACGGGTACGCGGGCACCGACAGCATCTGGTCGAGCGCGTTCAGGCCGACGACCACGACCGCGAACCAGCGGGCCAGCGGGTTGCCGGTCAGCACGCCGCCCGCGGCCAGCAGCTGCAGGATGCCCACGATCAGCGTGATCCAGCCCCAGGCCCGCAGGTTGGCGAACACGTAGTGCGCGTTGGCCACGAACACGTGCGAGTGGGCGATTGCCGCCAGGCCGTAGATCATGTTGAAGAACGCCAGGACGAACATCAGGACCGAGGCGAAGATGATCAGCCCGAACCCGTGCCCTTCCGCCCGGCGCCTGCCCGAGCCCCGCTCGGGCCTGACCGTCGCAGATGTCATGACAACCTCCCAGAGGTGCCGATCGGGACATTCACGTCGAGACATTCACGGAGCGTTCTCCACCCTTCCCGCGGCCGGGCCGGCCCGGCTCATCCGGAGCGGGTGATTTGCCGTCCGGACGGCCTGCCGGCGCCGCGGGACCAGCTCGGCGAGGATCAGCGACGCGGTGGCCGGCGCGCTGATCGGGGCGGTCACCGGCCACGCGGTGGCCCGGCCGGGGGACCGCCTCGCCGGGCCGGGCAGCGCGGGCGCGGGCCCGGGCTGAGCCGCGCGGCGCGGTCAACTGCCGCTCCGGGCGGCGCGGGGGCGCGCGGGGCCGAGCCGGCGCAGCTCGGTGACCTGCACGCCGGCCACCTCAAGCCGGGTGAGCAGCCCGGACAGGGCCGCCTGGTCCGGCAGCGAACCGCGGATCACGGTTTCCGCGAGCTCGACCGCGGCGTTCAGCCGGCTGAAGTCGGCCAGCGCCTCGGCCGGCAATTCGCCGGCCACCCGGATCTCGTAATACAGCATGCCGCCCCCGGCCGTCGGATTGCGCTGCGCTGTTTCCAGCCTTCCTAGGGGTACCGTGCCGCGCCGGCGGCCGGGGCGCCCCACTCCCCGCGGGTGAATTGCCTGCCCGATCTCACCCGGGTGAGATCGGGCCCGGGGTGATGACATCTCACCTGTTCATGGGCAAAACAGGTAGTAAGCCTGGCCCGGGCGACGGAGCGCGGGAGGCGGTGGCGGGCGGAAGTGCAGATGATCGGGGACAGTCTCCAGCACGGGCCCCGCCCGGCCGGTACGGCCGGGCTGCCGGGACCGGCTGCGCCAGCCGGCCGGGATGAGCGGGACGAGCAGGCCGACCCGCTGCTGGCTTCCAAGATCACCGTACCCGCGCTGCCCGGCTGGCTGGTGCGCCGGCCGCGGGTGGATAAGCGGATCGCGTCCGGCGCGCGCGGCCCGGTCACCGTGCTGACCGGGCCGCCGGGGGCCGGCAAGACCGTCGCCCTCGCGTCCTGGGCCGCTGCCGCGGGCCCGGCCGCCGTGGGCTGGCTGGCACTCGACCGGTACGACAACCACCCGGAGATCTTCTGGCGGTATGCGGCCGCGGCGCTGGCGCGGGCCGGGGCGGCGGTGCCGCCCTGGCCTGGCCCGGGCCGCGACCCGGACGGCCGGCCCGGCTTCCTGCCGCGGCTGGCGGCGGCCCTGCAGGCCGCGGCCAAGCCGGCCGTGCTGGTCCTCGACGACATGCACCTGATCACCGATCCGGCCGTGACCGAGGAGCTGGCCTACCTGCTGGCCAGCGCCCCGTCCGGGCTGCGGCTGGTGATCGCGGCCCGGGCCGACCCGCTGCTGCCGCTGCACCGCTACCGTGCGGCCAGCGAGCTGACCGAGATCCGGGCCGACGACCTCGCGTTCACCAGCCGCGAGTCCGCGCTGCTGCTCGGCCACCACGGCATCTCGCTGTCCGCGGCCGCGCTGGACCTGCTGACCGAGCGGACCGAGGGCTGGGCCGCGGGCGTCCGGCTGGCCGCGCTGTCCCTGCAGGGACATCCCGACCCCGGGCAGTTCATCAAGGAGCTGGGCGCCGAGGACAGCGCGCTGACCGGGTACCTGGTCGAAGAGGTGCTGGACGCCCAGCCGCCGGCCGTGCGCGCCCAGCTGCTGCAGACCAGCATCCTCGACAGCCTGACCGCCGACCTGGCCGGCGAGCTTACCGGCGACCCGCAGGCGGGTGCCGGGCTGGCCGGGCTGGCCCGGTCGAATACCTTCATCCGGCCGCTCGGCCACGGCTGGTACCGCTACCACGCGCTGTTCGCCAGCGTGCTGCGGCTGAAGCTGCGCCGCGAGTACCCCGGCCAGCTGCCCGGCCTGAACCGGCGGGCCGCGCGCTGGTACCAGCGCTGCGGGCGGCTGCCGGATGCGGTCCGGCACGCCGCAGACGCCGGCGACTGGGCGCTCGCGGGCCAGATCGTCGTGGACGAGTTCGCGATCAGCGCGCTGGCCGATCCGGGCGCGGACCAGGCCGTCGCCGAGGTGCTGCGGCGGATGCCGCCCGGCGCGGCGCGCGGCCAGCTGCACCTGCTGCTCGCCCAGGCGGCAATCGAGCTAGCCGGCGGTGCAACCGGGGCGAGCCAGGTCACCCTGGCCGCCGCGCGGCAGCTGCTGCGAAGCGTCCCGGCCACCGCGGAGCTGCCCGCCCGGATGGCCGAGGCGCTGATCGGCCAGGTGCTGGGCCGCCGAACCGGCGACCACGACGCCACTATCGCGGCGGTGCGCCTGGCCGAGCTGCTGCTGGCCCGGCTGCCCGGCCCGGTGCTGGGCCGCCACCCCGGGCTGCGCGCGCGGGTGCTGGCCGCCCGCGGGCTCGCGGAGCTGTGGTCGGACCGGTTCGAGGCCGCGGTCGCCTGTTTCGCGGCCGGCACGGCCGCAGCCTGCACGGCGGACAGCGCCGCGGACCGGGCCGAGTGCCTGGGCTGGCTGGCCCTGCTGAAAGCGCTGCAGGGGCGGCCGGACAGCGCGGCGGTGCTGGTGCGCGGGACCGCCGACCTCGCGGACAGCCTGCCCGCCAGCCTGGCGGTTGCCGCCAGCCCGGCCGCCGCCGTTGCCGAGGCTCTCGTGCACGTGCAGCGGGCCGAGCTGACCCTCGCCCGCGGCCCGCTGAAGCGGGCGGAAAGCACGCTGCGGGCCAGCCCGGACCGGCTGGCCAGCGCGGTCGCCTGCCTGGTCACCGGCCAGCTCCAGCTGGCCTGCGGCCGGCCGGACGCGGCGGCCGCGGCCATCGCCCAGGCGCGGGCCGGGTGGGCGGCCCCCGGCTGGCTGGAACTGGAGCTGACCCTGCTGGAGTCGCGGGCGGCGGCCGCCGCCGGCCGCACCGCGGCTGCGGCGGCCGCCGTGCGCCGGGCGCGGGCGCGGTCGGCGCCGGCCGCCGCGGTCGCGCTGGCCCAGCTGCGGCTGGCCGCCGGTGACCTGCCGGGCGGCCGGAAGGCGCTGCGCGACTACCGGGCCTGCGGCCCGGCCGCCCCGGTCACCGACCTGGCGGCACGGCTGGCCGAAGCCCGGCTCGGCTACCTGGCCGGCGATGCCGCCCGGGCCCGCCTGGCGCTGGAGCAGGCGCTGCGGCTGGCCGGGCCGCACCGGCTCGCGCTGCCGTTCGCCATGGAGGAGCACTGGATCGGGCGCGTGCTGCGCGGCGATCCCGGCCTGGCCCTTCGTTATGCGCAGTCACTCGGGCGCAGCCCGGCCGCCGGCTGGCCCGCCACGGCGGGGACGGCGCTGCCGGGCAGAACGGCCGGGCCGGCCGGGGCGGTGGCTCCGGACCGGGCGGTGACTCCGGCCGGCGTGACTGCGGCAGGCGCGGCGGTCCCGGCGGGCGCGGCGGTCCCGGCGGGGGCGGCCGCCGCGGCGGCGCAGCCGCTGCTGGTCGACCCGCTCAGCCCGCGCGAGCGGGAGATACTCTGTCAGCTCGCGGACATGCTCAGTACCGCGGAGATCGCCACCGAGCTGTACATCTCGGTGAACACGGTCAAGACCCACTTGCGCAGCATCTACCGCAAGCTGTCCGCCCGGCACCGCGGCGAGGCGGTGCGCCGGGCCCGCCAGCTCAAGCTGATCTGACCGGCGCAGCCCGGGACCCCCCTGGGCGAGAAAAGAGCAGCCCGGGACCCCCCCGGGGCGGAGAAGAAGATCAGCCCGGAACCCCCCGGCGGGAAAGGAGAACAGCCCGGGACCGCCCCGGCGGGGAAGAAGAGCAGCCCGGGACCGCCCCCCGGCGGGGAAGAAGAACAGCCGCGCGAGCGGGCTTACAGCATGCCGGCCCGGCGCGCGCAGGCCACGGCGTCCGGCCGGGCGGACACGCCGAGTTTGCGGTAGATGGACCGGGTGTGCGTCTTCACCGTGTTGGCCGACAGGTAGAGCTCGCCGGCGATCTCGCGCAGTGACAGCGTGCCCTGCAGCATGCGCAGCACCACCAGCTCCCGGTCGGTCAGCGGCTCGCGGGCCGGCTCGCGGCGGGCCGGCCGGGCCAGCTGCCGCCGGATGCGCCGGCCGCGCGCCAGCAGCGCCGCGGATCCGTCCGGCGCCCCGGCGAGCGTCTGGGCCACCTCGTCGACCAGGGCCGCCGCGCCGGGCCGGTCGCCCTGCCTGGCCAGCACGTCAGCCAGCACCAGCATGGCCTCGACGGCCGGCCACGGGCTGAGCAGCGGACGCTCACGCCGGAGCCCGACCGCGCGTTCCAGGTCGGCGCGGGCCTGCTCCAGCTGGCCGCGCGCGGCGTGCACCCGCCCGGTGGCCACGAAGGCCAGCTCATAGCGGGCCGGGCGGCCCGGCTCGCCGTCCGCCGCGATCTGGCCGGCCTGGCCGGCCAGCTCCTCGGCGTAGCCGAGCTGGCCGAGCTCGACCGCGGTCATGGCCAGCGCCGCCCGGCTCACCAGCCGGATCAGCGGCACGGTCGTGTCGCTGGCCACCGCCTGCCGCAGCGGTCCCGCGGCCTGCGCGGTATCACCCGACAGGTACAGGCTGAAGCCGAGCGCGGCGCGGGCCAGCGCATACCAGGGCGAGGCCGGGTCGTCCTCCAGCCGGGCCGCGGTCCTCGCCGCCTCGCGCATGCCCGTGACGCCGCCGAAACCGCAGATGGCCCGCAGCAGCGCCGCCGAGGATCCGAGCGAGCGCAGCCCGTCCGGCAGCGGCTGGTCCCCCGGCGCGGCGGCCATCGCCGGCAGGCAGCGGCGCACCGTCTCCCGGTCCCCGGCCAGCACCGCCGACCAGGCCACGCAGTGCGCGGCCACGGCGCCGGCGGCGCTGGTGATGCCGCCGAGGCCGCGCATCCACTCGCGGACCGTCTCCGCCTGGCCCGCTTCGGCGTAGTCGTACCAGTGGCTGGCGATCAGGTCCGTGGCCCCGGCGATGTCCGGGGCGGCGAGCGCGTGCCTGATCGCCTGGTCGGCGGATCCGGCGGCGCGGTACCAGGCGCTGGCCCGGCGGTGCAGTTCGGCGAGGCCGTCCGGTTCGGTCCTGGCCAGCTCGTCGCGCAGCGCATCGGCGAACAGCCGGTGATACCGGAACCACCGCCGGTTCTCATCCAGCGGGATCAGGAACGCGTTCTCCCGTTCCAGCCGGGCCAGGATGCCCGCGGCGCCGTCCGGGCCTGCGCCGTCCGGGCTGGCCACCGCGTCGCACAGCGAGGCGGTGAGCCGGTCCAGGATCGAGGTCCGGGTGAGGAAGCGGCGGATCCCGGGCGGCTGGCGGGACAGCACCTGCTCCGCCAGCAGGTCGGCGATGAACCGGTTGCTGCCGGTGAAGTGGCGTACGAAGCCGGCCGGGTCAGGGTGACCGCGCAGCGACAGCGCCGCCAGGTACAGGGCGGCCGGCCAGCCTTCTGTCCGCTCGGCGAGCGCCGCCGCCTGCGGGCGGCGAAGCGGCGGGCCGCCGGCCGCGCGGATGAGCGCGGCGGCCTCCGCGGGCCCGAACCGCAGGTCCGCGGCCAGGAATTCGGTCAGCTCGCCGGCCGCCCGCAGCCGGGCCAGCGGCAGGGCCGGCTCGGCCCGGCTGATCAGCACGAGCTGGACGTGCGCGGGGACGTGCAGGGCCAGGAACGCGAGCTGCTCACGGCACTCGGCGTCGGTGATCTCGTGCAGGTCGTCGAGCACCAGGACGACGGGCTTGGTCAGTCCGGCCAGCGCGTTGACCAGCGCGGGGAGCAGCTGGCCAGCCAGGTCCGGCGGCCGGGCCCGCAGGTCGCCGGGCAGGCTGGGGCCGGCCAGGAGGGGATAGGCCCGGCGCAGCGCGTGCAGCACGTGCCGCCAGAGCCGGCCCGGGTCGTTGTCGCCCGCGTCCAGCGACAGCCAGGCGGCCGGCCAGCGGCCGGCGGAGCCCGCCCGCCACTGGGCGATCAGGGTCGTCTTGCCGTACCCGGCCGGGGCCGCGATGAGCAGGATCCTGCCGTCCGCGGCATCCAGGCGGCGGAGCAGCCCGGGACGTTCCAGCCAGGCCCGGCGCGGGCGCGGCGGGTGGAGCTTGGTCTCCAGCAGCGCCCCGGGCCCGCGGGCGGTGCCGTCGGCGGGCGGCACGGCCCGCAGCAGCCGGTCCGGCCGCGGCTGCCCGTCGGCGGCCGCGCACTCCGCCTCGCTCTGCACCAGATAACGGTGCCCGCGGACGATACCGTCAAACCAGAGCCTAAGGTCCCGAATCGGGCATCAAATGGCAGGCCTGCCGTTTCTGCTCTCCCGGCAGGCGCAGGCACCGGATCTCCAGGACCCGGGCGCCGTAAACCTCCAGCCTGGCCAGCAAGGCATGCAGGTGCGACTGGCTGGCCAGCGACCCGTACACCACGGTCGAGACGGGCTGTACTGCTGCGGTCAGCGTGCTGAAGTCGGCCAGTACCTCCGGCGGCAGCAGCCCGGTGACGCGGATTTCATAGGACGACGACGGCATGCGGCCTCCCGCGGACCGTTTCCGGCCCGGATGCGCGGACCCCTTCATCGTCGGCCCGGGCGGCGCGGCTCGCATCACGCGCCGCGGGTGACTTCACCGCGCGCCAGCGCGGCGCGCACCGCTGATCAGCGCAGGATATTGACCGCGCGCGCGATGACCAGCACCGCGACCACCAGCGAGATCGCTTCCTCGGCCATCATCATGAGCTTGGCCCACGGCCGGACCGCCGAGACGTCGGTCGGGCTGAATGCGGTGGCGGCACTGAACGACAGGTGCAGGTAATCGATGAACCTGGGATACCAGCCGGGCTTCACGTGCCCGGCGTTGGCCATCTCCGGGAACACGAAGGCCGGCATCGCGGCGGCGCCGCGGGCCCGGGCCGCGGCCCCGCCCCGGTCGATGTCCCAGTACCACAGGCCGAACGCGATCACGTTGGTGAGCCAGATGACGCCGCCGCTGGCCAGCAGCAGGTTCGCGTCGGTGGTGAACTTCTCCCCGGTGATGATCCCGGCCAGCAGCCGGACCGCGGCCGACGCGTTCACCGCCGTGATCAGGCCGATCAGCGATCCGGTCACGATCCGCAACCAGCGCGAGTCGCGGTCGATGCGGCCCGGGTCGGCCACGATCAGCACCCCGAGCAGCACCACGATCACGACGGTAAACGCCCACCGGGCGTCGTGGTCGCGCAGCCCGGCGGGCAGCGCCGCGCGCAGGCCGCCGGTCGCCAGCACGGCCAGCGCCATCGGCCAGCGGCTCTCCCCCGCTGCCGCGGCCGGCTCGTCCCCGCCCGGCGCCGCGGCCGGCTCGTCCCCGCCCGGCGCCGCGGCGGCTCGTTCCCGCCCGGCGCCGCGGCCGGCCGGGCCTGGCCGGTCACGCCGCCTGTCACAAGCCGCGCTCGGCGACGATCCGCCCGGCCGCCTCGGCGGCGGCGAGCGCGGCGTAGTCGCGCTCGTTCTGGTCGGCGTAGGCGACGGCGAACTCGGCCACCGCGTTCTCGAAGACGCCGGACTTGCCGAGATAAGAGGCGATCGCGATGCGGTCGCCCGAGCGCGCGTGCGCCCGGGCCAGGGTCCAGCCGCACAGCTCGCCGTACAGCCGCATCCCCGCCGGGATCATCGTCTCGATGTCCAGTGAGAACTTCCAGTCCCGCAGCTGCCGGACGTAGAAGTCCCTGGCCCGGCCGTCCAGCCCGGCCGGGGTGTGCTGCCAGCCGAGGAAAATGTCGCTGGCCGCCTGCATGAGCCGCTGGCCGGCCACCACCCGCTGGCCCTGGTTGCGGTACCGGCTGGCGCCGGCGAACCGGCTCAGCACCGAGGTCTCGGCCTCCTTGATCTGCAGGAACAGCGGGTCGTTGTCGTCGCGGCCGAGCATCAGCACGATCCAGCAGCGGGTGCCCACGCTGCCGACGCCGACGACCTTGCGGGCCATGTCGCAGAACTCGAACTGCTCCAGCAGGAACCGGCGGTCGGTCTCCAGCGTCCGCCGGTACTGGGCGATCATGCCGGTGAGGTACTGTTTCAGCTCGGCCTGGTCCGCGGCCTCCGGCAGCAGCTCGGTGGCCGGCACGACCAGCGGCGGGTCGGAGATGATCCGCGGCCGGCCGTCCACCGTCGTGGTCAGCTTGGCCAGGGCCTGCATGCTGTCGCGGGTGCGCGCCCTGGCCAGTCCCTTGTCGACCTTGCGGCGCTGGCCGGAGCTGAGCTGGGCGCCGAGCTGCGAGCGCATCTGGTCCATGTCGACGTGGGCGTACCACACATCGAGGCCGGCCATCCCGGCGAACTCACGCATCGCCTGCCGGTAGCGGGCCGCCGAAGCCCGCGCGATGTCCCGGCGCTGCCGGGCGCTGAACCCGTTGTCCCTGGCGGCGATCTCCAGGCTGGCGGCCAGCCGCTTGACGTCCCACTCCCACGGGCCCGGCAGCGTCTCGTCGAAGTCGTTGATGTCGAACAGCAGCCGCCGCTCGGCCGAGCCGAAGACCCCGAAGTTGGACAGGTGGGCATCCCCGCAGGCCTGCACGGCCAGCCCGGTCACCGGCGTGCTGGCCAGGTCGGCGGCCATCGGCAGCGCCGCGCCGCGGAAGTAGGCGAACGGGGAGACCAGCATCCGGCCCCAGCGGACGGGAACCAGGTCAGGCAGCCGGTTCGCCGCCTGCTCGGAGAGCAGCCCGATCGGATCAGGCCGGCCGGGGGGCGGGTCGAAGGCCGCGTGGGCGTTCCGCGGCACCTGCGCCCGCGCCGCCTTGCCGCGGGCCGCACGCTCGGCGGGCGTCATCCGGACGCCCGCCGCGTCGAGCTGGTAGCGGCCCGGCTGCACCGGCGCAGCCGGGGACGCCAGCGTCCCAGTCGTCATGATTGCTCCTTCCGGCCCGTCCGGCCTGCCTCAGCCCCGGTCGGTGCCCGCGGCGGTGCCCTTCGCGGCCGGGCCGAGCGCCCGCCGCAGCATGAACCCGCCCGCGATCTCGAATATCCCCATGATGATGAACCAGATGCCGAACAGGACGGCGAAGAAGCTCAGCGAGTCCGCCGGAGCCGACGCCACCACGATCCCCGCGATCAGGCTGATCAGGCCGAACGCGATCCACCAGCCCCGGCCCTCGCGGGCCCCGCCGCTGATCCCGCTGATCAGCGAGGTCAGCCCCTGCACGATCCAGGTGACCCCGATGACCAGGCCGATCAGCGCCCGGGTCAGGTGCAGGTGCCGGATCAGCACCACACCGATGACCACGAACAGCAGCCCGGCCACGCCGAGCCAGATCCGGTGCTGCTCTTCCCGGTCGAACACCCGGAGCAGGTGGAACAGGCCCGACAGGATCATCAGGATGCCGAGCAGCACGGCGATCACGTTCAGCGACCCGGTGGGGTGCACGGTGACGATGATCCCGAGGATCAGCGTCAGCGCGCCCACCGCCAGCGTGGCCTGCCAGGTCCTGGCGAGGACCCGTTCGGCCGGCGGGATGAGGTCGTGCGCCTGGGTCGTGGTCATCGGGTTCCCTTCCGCTGCCGGCTCAGGTGCCGAGCAGCTTGGCCTTGGCCGCGGCGAACTCGGCGTCGGTCAGGATGCCCTGCTGGTGCAGGGCCGCGAGCTGGTGCAGCTGGTCCGTCATCTGCGGCGGGCCGGGCGGGGCCGGGGCCGCCGCAGCCGGGGCCGCCGGCGCCGGGGCGCCCTGCTGTTCCAGGTCGCTGATGCGCTCGTTCTGCTGGTACTCGGCCTGCTGGTCCTCGGCCGATCTGCGGGCCGCGCTCTTTCCTGCCATGTACGCGCCGCCGCCCACTACCGCCGCGCGCAGCAGCGGCCTCCGCCGGACAAACATCACTGCCACCCCATTTCCGTATCCGCATCCGCACTGGTATCTGCGCCCGGGCCGGGCGGCTAGGTGCCCTCGGGCAGGGAAAGGCCGAGGGCGACCATCAGCTCAGGCGCGGCGGCCACGATCTTCGGCCCGCCGACCTGCGGCGCGACAGCGATCAGCACCCCCACCAGGTCCTCGGGCGTGGCGCCCGCGTCCAGGGCGTTGCCGACCTGCCACAGGTACGACGCCGGCGGCGCGTCCAGCGCGATCAGCGCGGCCAGCTTGACGAGGGCGAAGCTGCGGGCGTCCAGGCCGCTCTTGTCCTGCCACCTGGCGCGCAGTTCCAGGCCCTCGCCGAGCAGGTCGGGATCACCCAGGGCGAGGCCGGACAGCGCCTCGGTGGTCATGTCGTCAACAACGACTTGTGACGGTGTGCTCACGTTATGTATCCTTCCCGCTCTGGCCGGGCGGCATGCAGGCGCCGTTGGCCTCCCTGCCGGCCAGCCTGCCCCTCGCGGCGCGCCGCCATATCACCCGCAGCGGATGGTCCTGCCGCCCGCTCGGGAAACCTGGGCACCGCTCGGCGGCATGGGCGCGGCGGCTCAGGCGGGGCGGCTCTCGGCTTGCGGCTGCGCAGACGGCGGGGCCGGGCGGGCGATGACCGTGGTGACCGGCAGGCCGAACCGCTCGGCCTGGTGCGGCAGGTCAGCGCCGAGCCACCGGGAGACCCGGCGCGGCAGCGTGGCCACGATGATCTCGTCGAAGTCCCGGCCGGCCAGCGTGGTCTCGATGGCGGCCAGCGGGTCAGCGCTGCCCAGGTCGCCCTCGGCGGGCACGCCCAGGGCGGCCAGGTCAGCCAGCAGCCGCCGCAGCCGGCCGGCGGCCTGCTCGGCGGCCTCCTCGTCGCTGTCCGGCCCGGCGTAGTCGGTCGCCCACCACCACATGCCGGCCGGGGGCAGCATGCCGCCCGCGCCGACGGGGTCGTAGTGCTCGGCCCTGGTGCCCGGGACCAGGACGAAGAACGAGCACTTCGCGGCGCGGATCCGGGCGCGCAGTTCCTCGCCCAGCCACAGGCCGAGCAGAGTCTGGTTCGCGACCACGAGATATCGGCGCATGACCACCACCTGCCACCACGGTAAACGGCGGCGGGCCGGTGCTCCAGACCCGCTGGCCTCAAATGCGGGAGCACAAGCCGGGAGATCAGGTGCGGGGGGCGATGGCGGACAGCAGCTCGTAGGCGGCGTGCGCGGCGGCGATGCCGGTGATCTGGGCGTGGTCGTAGGCGGGCGCGACCTCGACGATGTCGGCGCCGACCACGTTGCGCCCGGCGAACGAGCGCAGTGCGGCCAGCAGCTCGCGGCTGGTCAGCCCGCCCGCCTCGGGCGTGCCGGTGCCGGGTGCGTGCGCCGGGTCGAGCACGTCGATGTCCACCGACACGTAGACCGGGCGGTCGCCGACCCGGGCGGCGATCCGCTCGATGATGCCGGCGATGCCGATGTGGTCGGCCTCGGGCGCGGACACGACACCGAAGCCGAGGCCGGCGTCCTCGGTCAGGTCGGCCGCCGCGTACAGCGGGCCGCGGATGCCGACGTGCAGGCACCCGGTCCGGTCCAGCAGGCCTTCCTCGGCGGCCCGGCGGAACGGGGTTCCGTGGGTGTAGTCGGCGCCGAAGTAGCTGTCCCAGGTGTCCAGGTGCGCGTCGAAGTGCACCACGGCCACCGGGCCGTGCCGGGCACTCACCGCCCGCAGCAGCGGCAGCGCGATCGTGTGGTCGCCGCCGAGCACCAGCAGCTTCCCGGCCCGGCCGGCCAGGTCGCGGGCGCCGCGCTCGACCGCGGCGATCGCCTCGTCGATGCTGAACGGGTTGACGGCCAGGTCGCCCGCATCGGCGACCTGCTGGCTGGCAAACGGCGCGGCGGCCAGCGCCGGGTTCCACGGCCGCAGCAGCCGGGACGACTCGCGGATGTGCGCCGGGCCGAACCGGGCGCCCGGCCGGTAGCTGACCCCGCTGTCGAACGGCACGCCGAGCACGGCCACGTCGGCCCGGTCCACCTCGGCCAGCCGCGGCAGCCGGGCGAACGTGGCCTCGCCGGCGTAGCGCGGCACCAGGCTGGCGTCGACCGGGCCGGTGTGCGGCCCGGACGGCACCCGCGGGACAGGCTGGGTCACCGGGCCGCCGCCGCGTCGATGGCCTGCAGCTGCCGTTCGCTGGCCGCGATCGCGGCCTGCTCGGCGGAGGTGTCGAGGGTACGCGAGGCCAGCCAGTAGACCAGCCCGGACACGGCCAGCCCGACCAGCCAGGAGTAGTCGACCCCGCCGGTCAGGTGGCCGGGGAACCAGCCGGTGTAGGAGAAGCCGGCGATCGGCGGCAGCACCATGAACGGGATCTCGGCGGCGAAGCCCGCGGCGTAGGCGGTCAGGCCGCGCCAGCCCCACGCGCCGTAGACGCCGTCGGCGCGGAAGATGTCGGTGATCGCGTAGTGGCCGTGCCGGACGAAGAAGAAGTCGACCAGGTTCAGCGCCGTCCACGGCACCAGCAGGTACAGCATCAGCGTGAGCGAGTTCAGCACCGCATTCACGGCGGTATCCGAGCCGCTGGTGGAGATGCTCTGCCCGATCGCGTACCAGATCAGCGCGAGCACGACCACGGTGAGGGCCCGCCACATCCGGCTGGTGCGGATCTTGCGGAACGAGTCGATGCCGGTCAGCACGGTCAGCATGCCGCCGTAGGCGTTCATGCCCATGGTGGCCAGCAGCGCCAGCGCGGACAGGAACGCGGTGACCGAGCCGAGCGGCGCGGCGATCTTGTCGCCGACGGCCTGCAGTCCGACCAGGCCGTCGGTGGCCCCGAGCCGGGTGGCCAGCCAGGCACCGAGCGCGATCAGCCAGATCGCCGAGCCGGAGGCGCCGAAGAACACCGCGGCGATGATCCCGCGCGGCGAGGTGTTGCGCGGCATGTAGCGAGAGTAGTCGGACACATACGGCGCGTAGGTGATGTTGTAGGCGGCGGCGACCGAGAACTGGGACATGAAGGCGGCGAAGATGAACCCGCCCGGGTGGTGCGGGGCGGCGCCGCCGGCCGCCCCGGCCAGGATCGCCACCGAGATGATCGCGTAGCAGGGGAAGGAGATCACCAGCAGGAAGCGGAACACCCGGTGCACCCAGTCGTAGCCGAAGACGGCCAGCGCGGCGGCCAGCACCGCCGTGGCCACCGCGACCAGCGTCGCGCTCCAGCCGAACGCGCCGTTCAGGCCGCTGGCCAGCAGCACCTGGTCGGCCACGTTGAAGGCCATGTAGGTGAACAGCACCGCGAACAGCGCGACGATCACGCCGCGGTAGCCGAGCTGGGCCCGGGTCTGGATCATCTGCGGCAGCCCGAACACCGGGCCCTGGGTGGCGTGGAAGGCCATGAAGAGCGTGCCGGCCGCGATGCCGAGCAGGCCGGCCAGGATGGACCATCCGAGCGACAGGCCGAGCGCGGGGCCGACGAAGCCGATCGGGATCGTGAAGTACTGGAAGTTGCCGAGGAACCACAGCATGGTCTGCTGCCAGGTCTTGCCGTGCCGCTCGGGATCGGGGATCCAGTCGATCGAGTGCACCTCGATCTGGCCGCGCAGGCCCTGCCCGGCGGCTGCCGGGGCCGCCGTCCGGTACTCAGTCGCCATGCCGCCTCCTGGATGTGACCCGCCTCACACGATAGGATCACCAGAGGTTGCCTTGTTGTCAACAGGGGTTTCATGAGCGTTATCACCGGATCGCCGCACCCGCCGGGCGTGCCGGAGCCGCCGGAGCCGCCGGCCACGCCGGACCGCGCGCGGATCGGCGGCCGGCTGCGCGCGGCGCGGCTCGCCGGCCGCAAGAGCATGGCCGAGGTCGCGCGGCAGGCCGGCCTGACGAAGGGCTTCGTCTCCAAGCTGGAGCGCGACCTCGCGGGCGTCTCCGTGGCGTCGCTCATCAGGCTGTGCGCGGCGCTGGAGATCTCGCCCGGCTCGCTGTTCGAGCCGTCGGCGGGCGAGGTGGTGCGGCGCGGGGCCTACCCGCCGATCAACTTCGGCGGGGCCGGGGTGACCGAGTACCTGCTCACCCCGGCCGGCGAGAAGCGGATGCAGGCGATCTTGTCGGAAATCGAGCCGGGCGGCGGCAGCGGCGACGAGGCGTACTCGCTGCCGGCGGACGTGGAACTGGTCTTCGTGCTGTCCGGCCAGCTGCGGCTCACCGTGGCCGGCACCGAGGTCACGCTGGGCGCCGGGGACGCGTGCACGTTCGCGGCCAGCGCCGAGCACGCCTTCCGGGCCGGGCCGGCCGGGCCCGCCCGGGTGCTGTGGGTGTTCTCCCCCGCGCTGCCCGGCGCCGGCCCGGAGCTGCGCGAGCCCGGCCAGTAGACGGCCGCGGCCGGCGTGACACGATCGGACGCCGGGACATCAGCCCGGCACGGCCGGGCGCGCACCGCGGGAGGACAGCGTGGGCCGGACACCAGCGCTCAGCACCAGCGCCGAGGGCATCGACGCGGCCGGGGACTGGCGGCGCTGGGTGATCTACCAGGTCTACCCGCGCAGCTTCGCCGACTCCGACGGCGACGGGGCTGGCGACCTGCCCGGCGTGGTGTCCCGGCTGGACTACCTGCAGCGGCTCGGCGTCGACGCGGTCTGGCTGTCGCCGGTGTACCGGTCGCCGATGGACGACAACGGCTACGACATCAGCGACTACACCGACGTCGACCCGCTGTTCGGCACGCTGGCCGACCTGGACGAGCTGATCGGGGGCCTGCACCGGCGCGGCATGAAGCTGATCATGGACCTGGTCGTCAACCACACCTCGGACGAGCACGCCTGGTTCGCCGGGTCGCGGTCGGGCCGGGACCACCCGAAGCGGGACTGGTACTGGTGGCGCGACCCGCGGCCGGGCGCCGAGCCGGGTGCCCCCGGCGCGGAGCCGAGCAACTGGGAGTCGCACTTCTCCGGCCCGGCCTGGCAGTGGGACCCGGGCACCGGCCAGTACTACCTGCACATCTTCTCCCCCCGGCAGCCGGACCTGAACTGGGAGAACCCGGAGGTCCGCCAGGCCGTCTACGCGATGATGCGCTGGTGGCTGGACCGCGGCGCCGACGGCTTCCGGATGGACGTCATCAACATGATCAGCAAGGATCCCGCGCTGCCCGACGTGCCGCCCCGGCCGGGGTCGCGGTACGGGCCGGGTGAGGACCACTTCGTCTGCGGCCCGCGCAACCACGAGTTCCTGGCCGAGATGCACGCCGAGGTGTTCGCCGGGCGGGACGCGCACGTGCTGACCGTGGGCGAGATGCCGGGCGTGACCATAGAGCAGGCGGCGCTGTTCACCGGCCCGGCCCGCCGCGAGGTGGACATGGTCTTCCAGTTCGAGCACGTGCAGCTGGACCAGGGCGCGCACAAGTTCGATCCGGTGCCGCTGACCCTCCCGGCCCTGAAGAGATCGCTGGCGGCCTGGCAGGCCGGGCTGGCCGGGCGCGGCTGGAATTCGCTTTATTTCGGCAATCATGACCAGCCGCGGGCAGTGTCCCGGTTCGGTGACGACGGCGCGCACCGGGTGGCCTCGGCGAAGACCCTGGCCACGATCTTGCACCTGCACCAGGGCACGCCGTACGTCTACCAGGGCGACGAGCTCGGGATGGCCAGTCCGCCGTTCACCGTGATCGGCGACTACCGCGACATCCAGACGCTGAACTTCCACGCCGCGGCCGCCGCCCGCGGCGGCACCGACCTGGACGCGCTGGTCGGCGTGTTCGGCCGGACCAGCCGCGACCTCGGCCGCACGCCGGTGCAGTGGGACGCCTCCCCCAGCGCCGGCTTCACCGCGGGGACGCCGTGGATCGCCGTCAACCCCGACTACCGGCAGGTCAACGCGGCCGCGCAGGCGGGGGTGCCGGGGTCGGTGTTCGAGCACTACCGGGCGCTGATCGCGCTGCGGCACGGCGAGGACGCGGTCACCGACGGGGACTTCGAGCTGCTGGCGCCCGGCGACCCGGCCGTGTGGGCGTTCCTGCGCCGCGGCCGGGAAGCCGAGCTGCTGGTGGCCGCGAACTGCTCGGCGGGCCCGGTGCGGGTCAGCCTGCCGGTCAGCGGGGACTGGTCGCCGGCGCAGGTGCTGGTGCCGACGACGCCGGGCGGCCCGGCGGGCGTGCCGCCGGAGGTGGAGCTGGGCCCGTGGGAGTCGGCGGTGTGGCGGCGCCCGCGCGAGCCCGGCGAGGCCGGGCGCGGGGAGGGCGCCGGTTAGCGCCGCGGGAGCCGGGTAGCCGGGTGCGGTCATGGCAGCAGCGCCGCGGATGGCCGCCGCGGCACCGGCGAGGGGACGACCGTGCAGATCGGCTACAAGCTCGCGACCGAGGCCTTCGGGCCGAAGGAGATCATCCGTCAGGCCGTGGCGGCCGAGCGGGCGGGGTTCGACTTCGTCGAGATGAGCGACCACTACCACCCCTGGCACGACGCGCAGGGGCACAGCGGGTTCACCTGGAGCATGCTGGCCGCCATCGCCGCGAAGACCGAGCGGATCGGCCTGGTCACCGGCGTGACCTGCCCGACCGTGCGTTACCACCCGGCGATCATCGCCCAGGCCGCGGCGACTATGGCGATCATCTCCGACGGCCGGTTCACGCTCGGGGTCGGGGCGGGTGAGCGGCTGAACGAGCACATCACGGGCACCGGGTTCCCCAGCGCGCGGATCCGGCACGAGCGGCTGCGCGAGGCACTGGAGATCATCCGGCTGCTGTGGCAGGGCGGCTACCGCTCCTATGAGGGCAGGTACCTGCAGCTGGAGGACGCCCGGGTGTTCGACCTGCCGGAGGAACTGCCGGTGATCGCGGTGGCGGCCAGCGGCCCGGAGTCGGTGCAGATCGCCGCCGACCTCGGCGACGGGCTGTTCGCCACCGAGCCGGACGCGGACCTGGTCAGCGGCTGGCATCAGCGCGGCGGCCGCGGGCCCGCCTACGCCGAGGTCCCGCTGGCCTGGGCCCCCGATGAGGACACCGCGGCCAAGGCGGTGCTGGAGAAGACCCGGTTCGCGCTGACCGGCTGGAAGGTGATGGCCGAGCTGCCCAACCCGGTCAACTTCGACGCGGCGACCGCGCACATCACCGCCGATCAGGTCAGGCAGCAGTTCGCCTGCGGGCCGGAACTGAGCCGGCACCTGGAGGTGGCCCGGCCGTTCGCCGCGGCCGGGTTCGACCGGCTGGTCACCATGAACGCCGGGCCGGATCCGGACGGGTTCATGGAGTTCTTCGGCTCCGAGCTGGCCGGGCCGCTGCGCGCCCTGAGCCCGGCGGCCGGCTAGCCCGGCCGGATGCGGCGGTTTTATCGTCAGAGCGGTAGCGCCCACCGTGACGGGAGACAGGCCGATGACGACCACCACCGACTCCGCCCAGATCACCGAGATGCTGATGCTGATCGACGGCTCGCTGCGGCCGGCGCAGTCCGGGCGGACGTATGAGTCGGCCGACCCGTTCACCGGCCGGCCGTGGGCACGGGTGCCGGACGCGGGCGCCGCGGACGTCGACGCCGCGGTGGCGGCCGCGCGGGCGGCCCTGGAGGGCCCGTGGGGCCAGCTGACCGCGACCCAGCGGGGCAAGCTGCTGCACCGGCTCGGCGAGCTGATCGCGCGGGACGCGCCGAAGCTGGCCGAGCTGGAGACCCGCGACAACGGCAAGCTGCTGCGGGAAATGGCGGGCCAGATGGCCGGGCTGCCCGAGTGGTACTACTACTACGCCGGGCTGGCCGACAAGGTCGAGGGCAGCGTCATCCCCGCCGACAAGTCCAACTACCTGGTGTACACCCGGCACGAGCCGGTCGGCGTGGTGGCCGCGATCGTGCCGTGGAACTCGCCGCTGCTGCTGCTGACCTGGAAGCTGGCGCCCGCGCTCGCGGCCGGCTGCACGATCGTGGTCAAGCCGAGCGACTACACCCCGGTCAGCACGCTGGCGTTCGCCGAGCTGGCCGCCGAGGCCGGGTTCCCGCCCGGCGTGATCAACGTGGTCACCGGCTGGGGCCCCGAGGTGGGCCAGTCCCTGTCCGCCCACCCCGGCATTAACAAGATCGCCTTCACCGGCTCGACCATGGTGGGCAAGCTCATCGCCAAAGCCGCCGCGGAGAACCTGACCCGGGTCACCCTGGAGCTCGGCGGCAAGTCCGCGCAGGTGGTGTTCCCCGACGCCGACCTGGACGCCGCGGCCAACGGGGTCATCGCCGGCGTGTTCGCGGCCACCGGCCAGACCTGCATGGCCGGGCTCGCGGGTGGTGGTGCACTCCGACGTCAAGGACGCGCTGGTCGAGCGGATCGTGGCCCGGGCCGCCACGATCAAGATCGGCAACCCGCTGGACCCCGGCACCGAGATGGGCCCGATGGCCACCGGCAAGCAGTACGCCACGGTGCTGTCGCACTTCGAGTCGGCCCAGTCCGATGGCGCGACGGTCGCCTACGGCGGCAAGCCGGTGGAGAGCCTGGGCGGCTGGTTCGTGGAGCCGACCGTGCTGGTCGACACCACGCCGCAGATGCGCGCGGTGCGGGAGGAGATCTTCGGGCCGGTGGTGGCCGTCACCACGTTCAGCACCGAGGACGAGGCAATCGCCCTGGCCAACGGCACCGAGTTCGGGCTGGCCGGCTCGGTGTGGACCAAGGACGTGCACCGGGCGCACCGGGTCGCGGCCCGGCTGCGGGCCGGCACGATCTGGATCAACGCCTACCGGGTGGTCGGCCCGCACGTGCCGTTCGGCGGCTTCGGGGCCAGCGGCATCGGCCGGGAGAACGGAGTGGACGCGATCCGCGAGTACACAGAGACCAAGTCGGTCTGGGTGGAGCTGACCGGCGCGACCCGCGACCCGTTCACGCTCGGCTGAGCCGGCGAACCACCGATCAGAAAAGAGGCCGGCATGACCGCTGACACGCTCGCCACGCTCGCCCAGGCCGCCACCGACACCGACATGGCGCTGGCCCGGCTGCAGGACATCGTCCGCCAGCTGTCCGACGGTGACTTGCACCGGGCGCACTCCGGCGGCGGCTGGAGCGTCGCCCAGGTCATCTCGCACATCAACATCTGCGCCATCTTGTGGGCGGGCGACGTGGAGCGGGTCAGCAACGACCCGGCGCTGGCCTTCTTCTTCCGCGAGGAGGTCGGGCACGACGCGGTCGGCTACCCGCCGCCGACGGTGGCGATCGCGGTGCGCCAGCTGGACAGCACCCGCCGCACCGTATCCAGCTGCACGCTGGCCGCGCCCGCCGATGCGCTCGAGCGCACGGTAGAGATCCCCGACCTCGGCACGATGACGATCGCGGACTGGACGCCGCTGATCCTCGGCCACCTGACCGGGCACGTCGAGCAGGCCGTGGAGATCCTGCGCGACCGCGACGCGCTGCCCGAGGGCGCCTGAGATGCGCGCAGCGGTGCTCACCGGGCGGGGGCAGGTCCGGGTCGAGGAACGGCCGGACCCGCAGGCCCGGCCAGGCTGGGTCGTGGTCCGGGTGGAGTCCGCCTCCATCTGCGGCACCGACTCCCACCAGTACGACGGGCGCATCGACACCCCGTTCCCGCGCGTCCCCGGCCACGATTTCTCCGGCCGGGTGGAGTCGGCCGGCGAGGGCGTGGACGAGGCGCTGATCGGGCAGCACTTCGCGGTCAAGCCATCGCTGCCGTGCGGCGAGTGCGCCGACTGCGCCGCGGGCCGGCTGGCCGACTGCACCCGCAAGAAGCTGATCGGGCTGTGGTCGGACGGATGCATGGCCGAGCGGGTGGCGGTGCCAAGGGTGAACCTGGTCCCGCGCCCCGAGGGCGTGGCCGACTGGCAGGCGTGCCTGCTGGAGCCGCTGGCGGTCGGCCTGAACACGGTCGACCGGCTGAAGATCGTCCTTGGCGAGTCGGTGGCGGTGCTCGGCCAGGGCCCGATCGGGCTGGCGCTGACCCGGCTGTGCGCGCTGTCGGGGACGGGCCGGCTGATCGTCACCGATGCCCGGGAAGAACCGTTCGCGGTGTCACGGGCCTACGGCGCGACCGACTGCGTCAACGTGGCGCAGGCCGATCCGGTGACCGCCATCCGCGAGCTCACCGGCGGCCTGGGCGCCGACATCGTGATCGAGACCTCCGGCTTCCCCGCCTCCTCGGCGATCGTGCTGGACGCGGTCCGCAAGGAGGGCAAGGTCGCGCACATCGGCTGGGCCAACGACCTGCCGCCGCTGCCGGTGATCCCGATCATGGCCAAGACGCTGACGGTATTCGGGGTGGGCGGCAACGGCGGCCGCGGCCAGTACGAGCGCAGCCTGGAGCTGGTGCGCGGCGGCCGGATCGACCTGGCCCCGATGGTCACCCACCGGTTCTCGCTGGACGACATCGCTGCCGCGTTCGAGACCGCGGCGTCGAAGTCCGGGGGCTCGATCAAGGTGGTGGTCTCGCCGTAGCGGCCGGCGGCACCGCTGGCGCGGCCGAGTCTCAGTCCTGGCCCGAATCCTGGCCCCAATCCTGGCCCGCGGCCGGGCCTCAGTCCGGGCCTCAGCCCGAGGCGCGCTTGTAGGGGTCAGGCGGGAACCAGCCGCGTTCGATGATCGCCTGCGACCAGCCCGCCAGCAGCGGCAGCACCGTCGCCAGGTTCGCCCCGATCGCGGCCAGCACCGGGTCCAGCTGCCGGTCGGTGGCCTCCTCGATCCCGGCCCGCAGCTGGCGGCCGGCGTCGGTGAGCTCGTCGCCGGCGACCAGGCCGCGCTCGCGCAGGCTCACCGCGGCGGCCGTCATGGCCTCCGGCGCCCAGCCGCGGGTCCCGGCGTAGGACTGCGGCGACCAGCCGACCTGCAGCTCGGTGACCAGGTTGGCCTCCAGCCCGGTGAGCCCCGCGCTGACGCAGGCGGCCAGATGGCTGTCGCCGCGCAGCTCGCGCAGCGTCGAGCAGGCCAGCCAGAGCTGCGCCAGCGAGCCGGCCGGCCAGGGCAGGCCGGCGTTCCCGGCGAACAGCGGCCGGCCGGCCACGTCGGCGGCCTGCGCCCCGCGGCGCAGCACCTCGGCCACTTCGGCGGCCTCGCCGGGCGCGCCGAGCGCGGCGCGCAGCGCCGCCACCGCCCCGGCCTCCCGCGCGGCCCGGATGCCGGCCAGGTCGCAGGCCTGCCGGGCGCCGTCCCACAGCTGCCCGATCAGGCCCGGCTCGAACACGCCGAAGGCGGCCGCGACCACGCTGCCGTCGGGCTCGCCGAGCACGCAGCCCCGGGCCCCGACGTAGCCGGTCAGGAAGTCCAGGCCGCGCTCGGCGTAGGCCTCGTAGGCGGCTTCGCTCCAGAAGCAGATCGTGGCGATCGGCTCGATTGCGTCGCGGAGCTGGCGGGCAGGCGACTGCCAGCCGGCCGTGCCCGGCGGCGGGGCGGCCGCGTCCCGCGGCTGGAAGAAGGCGGCACGTGCCTCGGCGTAATCCATGGCGGGCATTGTCCATGCGGCCTAGCCCGGCGTCAAAAGCCCTCACTGATGACGATCTCGGTACCGGAAATCCGGGCCGGCCGAGAAATTCGCTGGCCCGGATCGCCCGGAGGGGCACGATACGGGCGAAGATGTAACCCCGACGTGCCCCCGGCGCGTCTTCCCCCCGTAAGAACGGCAGGCCGGCGACCACCGGCTGCCTGCCCGGGCCCAGTACGGCCCGCATTTCCTGGAGCGGCTATGAGCCAAACCGTCATCAGCGGAAGCCTTCTCATCCTGCTGGTCTTCCTCGCCTCATTATTCACGTTGTTCCTGGTCACGGTGGTCCGGACGCCGACTCCGATGCTGCCGCGGCCCGCGCCAGAGCCTGGCACCGGGGCCGGGGAGCTGCCCCCGCCGCCCGCCGCGCCTGTCCCGCGGCGCGTCTGGGCCGACACCGGAGAGCCGCGGGAGCGGCGGGCTCCGGCGGCGGCGCCCGGTGCCGTGAGCCCGCGAGACGAGTACGCCCCGCGCCACATCACGTCGCCGGGGCCGCCATGGGGCCCGGCGCCAAGACCCCCCGGCGTCGGATGAGCCGGCGCGCCGCCATGTGACGATGCTGATCACCCCCGGTACCGCCGATCAGAGCGCCGGGCCGCGGTCAGGCTGACGGCTGGTGCGAACTGACGATGATCAGCCGGTCACCGGCCGCCAGGCTATCCGCTCGCGGTTCGTCTGCGGCCAGTACCTCGTCCCCGCGGACCACGGCGATGACGGCCCCCGCGCATTTCCGCGCGGCGCTGCCGATCTCGGTATCGGCTACCGCCCGCTCGATCAGGCCCAGGCCGCGGCCATGGTCTAGCAGGTCGGCGATGACCTGGCCGGCCGCAGGCCGGATGGTGGAGATGGCCAGCATCTGCCCGGCCGCGTCCGGGGCCACCATCACATGGTCGGCGCCGCTTTGCCGGAGCAGTTCGCGGTTCTCCTCTTCCCGGACGGAGGCTACGATCCGGACCGCCGGGTTCAGCTGGCGTGCGGTCAGCGTGATCAGCACGGCCGTGTCGTCCCGGTTCACCGCGATCACCACCTGCGTGGCGCTGTCCAGCCGGGCCTCGGCGAGCACGGCGCGGCGGGTCCCGTCCCCGGCCACGGCGACCAGGCCCGCGGCGTTGGCATCGGCCACCGCCTCCGCGGACGCGTCGACCACCACCACGCCGGTGTCCGGCAGCCCGGAATGGCGCAAGGTCTTGATGACGCTGCGGCCGGTGATGCCGTATCCGACGACGACTGAGTGACCGGCCAAGTGGGACCTCCATCGGTTGATCCGCCAGGTAAGGCGGGTCCGTTCGGCCAGCACTTCCAGCGTGGTGCCGACCAGCAAGATCAGGAAGATCACCCGGATCGGGGTGATGAGCACCGTGTTGACCAGCCGGGCGGTGTCGCTCACCGGCACGATGTCACCGAAGCCGGTGGTGGACAGGGTCACCGTTGCGTAGTAAAAGGCGCCCAGCAGTGTCAGCGGATGTCCCGGGTGCGCCGCGTCGCGGTAGCCGTCCCGGCCCAGGTAGACAATCAGGGTTGACAGGGCGAGCAGGCCGATCGCCAGCAGCATCCGCTTGGACACCGCGGACAGCGGCGTGACCGGGCGCGCGGGCATGGACACCCCGGTCCGTGACGGCATCATCACCGCTCCCCTCTGAGCGCATTATGGCTGATGGGCCGTGCGAGTTCCGGCCGGCCGAGACGGCCGCGCGGCTGGTTCTGTTCGTCGCACGCTGTAGCGGCTAGCTTGAGACGCGGATCGAGCAAAGGGGTGCAGATGACTGCTGTCATCGCGGCCGGGGGTTCGTCATGGACCTGAACCGGGGGCTTGAGGACCTGGTGGCGGTGGCGCTGGTGGCCGCGCTCACGCCATTGGTGGCAGCGATCTTGCCCGGCCGGCGAGTTCCCCAGGTAGTGATCTTCATTGCCGGCGGCGTGCTGATCGGCCCGCATGGGCTCGGCGTGGCCGAGACGTCCGACATCCGGCTGCTGTCCAATATCGGGCTCGGCTTCTTGTTCCTGCTGGCCGGCGATGAGCTTGATCCCGTGCTGTTCCGGCAGCGGCCGGGCAGGCTGGCGCTCATCGGCTGGGTGATGTCGGCGGTCATCGCGGTCGGGGTAGCAGGAGGACTGACCGCGGCGGGTTACGTCAAGGACTACGTGCCCGTCGGGCTGGCCCTGACCACCACGGCGCTGGGGACCTTGCTGCCGATCCTGCGGGACAACAAGATGCTCGGCGGCGAGTTCGGCCGGTACGTGTTCGCCGCGGGCGCGGTCGGAGAGTTGCTGCCGATCCTGGTCATCGCCGTGTTCCTGACCCAGCGCGGCCAGTTCGTCGCGCTCGCCTCGGTGGCCGTGGTCGGCCTGCTCGCCCTGGCTCTTTCCGCTTTGCCGTGGCTGACCAGGACCAGGACCAGCACCGTGCAGCGGCTCATCCGGGAAAAGGAGGATGCAACCGGGCAGATCACCTTGCGCTGGGCTGTCGTGCTGCTCTTCGTGATGCTCGCCATCGCCAGCCGGTTCGGGCTGGACGTAGTGCTCGGGGCCATGCTGGCCGGGATCGTGCTGCGCACCTGGACCCGCCGGGTCAGCATGGACATCACCGGCCTTGAGCACAAGTTCGACGCGGTGGGCTACGGCGTGTTCATCCCCATCTTCTTCATCTCCTCCGGGATGACGCTCGACCTGAAGGAAATAAGCCAGGATCCGCTCCGGCTGCTGATCATCTTCTTGCTGCTGCTCCTGGTCCGCGGAGTGCCCTCGATGCTGGTCTACCGGCGGGTGATGCCGCGCCGGCAACGGACGGAGATGACGTTCATTACGGCGACTTCCCTGCCCCTGCTGATCGCCCTGGCCGACATCGGGCAGCACGACGGGGTGATGCTGCCGGCCACGACCGCCGCCCTGGTGGGAGCCGGCGTGCTCTCGGTCCTGGTGTATCCCCTCATCGCCGTGGCGCTGGACCAGTCAGCTCCGCACGCTCCCGCGCCAGCGGTTGTCCGCTCGCCCGGGACCGCCGGTGAAATCAGCAGCGGCGCGCCGCCCGGCTCCGCTGGCCTGGATCCCGCTGGCCTGGATCCCGCTGACCTGGACCCGGGCGCAGGTCCGCACGAGCCTACGACGTGAGCATGGCGGCGGATCTGGGTTTCCGGGGTGAGATCGCTGATCTGTATCACCGGTTCCGGCACGGTTATCCGGCAGCGGTCCTTGATGCGATCACCGGCATGTTCGGCCTCACCGCGGATGATGTGGCCGTCGACATGGGCTGCGGCACGGGTCAGCTCACGCTCCCGGTGGCGGCACGGGTGCGCGCGGTGATCGGAGTTGATCCGGCACCGGACATGCTGCAGCGGGCCCGGCAGGCGGCCCGGGACGCCGGAGCGCAGAACGTGGCCTGGATGCTCGGCGCGGACGCCGATCTTCCGGCGGTCAGCGCACTGCTGGCCGGGCGGTCCGTGGCCGTGGTGACGGTGGGCCAGGCGCTGCACTGGATGGACCACCGGGCCTTGTTCCGTGACGCGCGGGCTTTGCTGCGCCCGGGCGGCGGCATCGCCGTGGTGGCTAACGGGACGCCGCTGTGGCTGCACGACACCGACTGGTCGCGGGCCTTGCGCCGGTTCCTGGAACGGTGGCTGGATACCGAAGTGAGATCGGCGTGCGGCACCGACGAGCAAAGCCGGCAGCGCTACCGGCAGGCGCTGGCCGCGGCCGGGTATGAGCTGCTCAGCGCGCGCGTGGATTACGACGCCGAACTGACCCTCGATGATCTGGTCGGCGGCATCTACTCGGCCCTCGGAGCTGGCCGGCTACCGCCACCTGACCAGCGGCCTGCCTTCGCCGAGCAGGTCCGCCGGGCCATCGCTCCCCGCCGTCAGGTCACCGAGCATGTCCAGGTGACGGTACTGGGGGGCAGGGCTCGCTGACCGCGGCATTCGCGCCGCCGCCGTCCGCGGCAGGCTGCGCGACGGGTGCGCTGTCATCCGGCTGGCGTCCTCCCGCGTCTGAAGATCGTGAACTCCCCGCGCCCGTTCCTCTACCGGTGATCGGAGAGCCTTGAGCGAGCCGGAGCGATACGACGCCAGGCTGCAGGAGGTCCGCCCGCTAGACATCGCGCTGCACGCGCGCTTGCAGCAGAGCGCCCTGCAGGCCCTCGGCAACCTGATGAAGGACCTTGCCGCGCTGCAGACCGGTACCGACCTGGCCTGCGACCTGATCGGGACGATCTTCGGCGCGGTGGGCCGCTGCGTTTCCCCGGAGATCTTCCAGCGCATCGCCGACGAGGCCGGCCCGGGCCTGGAGCGCATCGCGCGCGGACTGACCGAGCAGCTGGCCGACGACTACGCCGACCCGAATTGAATTGACCCGCGCTGCCGGTACCGGCCCGTGCCGCGCGCGGCGCCCCGCCTGCCGGGCCGGGTCCTGGCTGGCCACTGTGCCAGGTGGCAGGCTCAGGGCCGTTAGGGTGCCTGACCAGGACGTGCCCCTTTGCCGATTCCGATAGCTGCGGAGATCACCATGATGCATGCCATGTTCGCCGAGCAGATCCCGCTGGCGGAGAAGATCCTGCGCACCGTCATCGTGTATGCGTTCCTGGCGGTGGTGTTCCGGCTCGTCGGCAAGCGGGAGCTGGGCGCCCTGACGACCTTCGACTTCATTGTCTTGTTCGTGCTGTCCAACGTGCTGCAGAACGCCGTCATCGGCAACGACACGTCACTCATCGGCGGCCTGATCGGGGCGGTCACGCTGGTCGCCGTCAACTCAGGGGTTAACCGGCTGATCACCGTCAGCCCGGTCGCGGCGCGGGTCTTCGAGGGCAGTGCTACCGCCGTGATCCGCGACGGCGCTGCCGTCGGCCGGGCGCTGCGCCGCCTCGGTCTGCGGCGCAGCGAGCTGGATCATGCCGTGCGGATGCAGAACGGCGACGACATCTCCGAGATCGCCACCGGCCTGCTGGAGCCCAACGGCCAGTTCGTGCTGACCCTGAAGCCTGGCGAGCAGAGCGCCACGAAGGACGACATCGCCGATCTCACCGCCCGGCTCGGCCTGCTGGAGAGCCTGCTCGGCTCTCTCGCCCGCACGTCAGGTACCTGAGGATGAGATGAAGCGCGCGGGAGAAGGGCGGGTCAGTGGTGGACAGCGGCCAGCAGCGCCGCGTAGGAGCGGACCAGCGCGGCGTGCTCGGCGGCCAGTAACGGGCTGTCCGGGCTGCGTCCGGCCTCGACCCACTGGTCGGACAGGTCCATCGCCCGGGCCCGGTGCCCGGCGGCCGGGCGCACCGCAGCTTCCGGCTCGCCGTACAGGTAGCAGTACAGCCGGGTCAGCGACTCGACCAGCGGGTCGCCGCCCGGCCGCGGCCCGGCGCAGTACGGCAGCTCCCGGTGCAGCCGCCACCAGTCGACCTCCAGCTCGGCTGCCCTGACCGGATCGGCGGGCTCGCCGTGCGCGAGCCGCACCAGCCCGTAGAACCGCCGCATGCAGGCCCGCGCGCCGGCCGGGTCGTTGCCGGTCAGCGGTGCCCAGAGCTGGTTGGCCCGCAGCACCAGCCAGGCGCCGTGCAAGGTCCTGATCCAGTCCATCCCGAATCCGGCCCGGACCAGCCCGACGCTGGCCCGCAGCACTTGCGGCCAGTCCCGCAGGTAGTACCCGACCCAGGCCCGGTACTCCAGATCGGCCATCGCGACCGGGTCAAACGAGCGCAGCCGCCCCGGCTGGCCGGGTGCAGGGCGCCGGACTCCCCCCAACGCCGCCTCCCTCGCTGTCACGGTTGGGCCACACGGTACCTGCCCGGCTGCCGCCGGGCAGGTACCGCGGTCAGAACCGGTGCCGAGTGGCGGCGAAGCGGGCCTTGGCAAAGGCCAGGACCTTGCCCGGGCGGACGGCGAACACCCAGGCCGTGCCGCCGCCCTCGTGGCTGAAGGCGCCGTCGCGGACCTGGTAGTGCCAGCGGCCGTCCCGCCGAGCTGGTCGAGGCGGCGTGATGACTATGCCAGGATCGTCGGCACGGCGGGCGGGCAGCCCGGGGCGGACAGGGACGATCGGATGGACGCGGGATTCGAGCACCAGGTGCCGGTGCGATGGCGGGACGTGGACGCGCTGGGGCACGTCAACAACGCCGTGTACCTGACCTACCTGGAGGAGGCCAGGGACGCGTTCTATACCGGGGTGCTGCAGGGCGACCCGAACTACGTGGTGGTGAGGATCGAGATCGACCTGCGCGCCGAGGTCCGGCACGCCGACCGCCAGGTGCTGGTGCGGATCGGGGTGGAGCAGGTCGGCCGGACCAGCCTGACGACCCGCGAGACGATCCGCACCCCGGCCGGCGAGCTGGCCGCGCAGGCCCGGGTGGTCACCCTGCGCTGGGACCTGGCCGCCCGCATGCCGCTGCCGTTCACCGCCGCCGAGCGGGAACGGCTGGCCGCGCTCACGGCGGGATGACCACGGGCTGGCCTGGCCGCGTCAGGCGGTGCGCTCGAAGACCACGGCGCCGTTGGCGGGCACGATCACGGTGAGCTGGCCGCCGGAGGCGCGCAGCACCGCGCCGGCGTTGCCGGTGTTCTGCCCGCCGTAGACGGCAGCGTCGGTGTTGAAGCACTCCCGCCAGCCGGAGTCACCGAGCGGGCCGTAGCTCAGCTGGTAGCCCGGCGTGTCGTACGGGGCGTTGCTCAGGCTGGCCACGGCCAGCAGCTCGCCGTCGGCGCTGAACCGCCGGAAGGCGATGACCCGGCCGTCGTCATTGGCGTGGAACACGTCGATCCCGGGTGAGCGGATTACCGCGGAGCCGAGCCGGAAGGCGATCATGTCGGTCCAGAACTTCCACAGCAGCGCGCCGGTGGTCTGCCGCAGGGCCGGCAGGTCCTCCTTCTCCTCGGCGAACTTGTCGTAGGTGTAGGCCCGCTGCGCGCCGACCTCCTCGCCCATCAGGAACATCGGGGTCCCGGCGGACAGCATGGTCAGCGCGCAGGCGCACCGGCACCGGGCCTCGGCGTAGACCCGGGTCTCGCCCACCAGCGGCGCGCCGTTGACCGCGGCAAGTATGGTCCGCTCAGTCCCGGCCGCGTTGCCCGCCTCGTCGTGGCTGGACTCGTAGACGACCTTGCGGTTGCCGCTCGCGGCCAGCGCCCCGGCGAACCAGCTCATCGCCAGCGGCCCGTCCTGGCGCTGACCGGCCGACAGCAGCAGGCAGGCCCACTGCGGCCCGGCGTTCTGCTCGCCGACCAGGTGGTGGTAGAAGTCCGCATACCAGGTGGCGTCGAAGCCGATCCCGCCGCCGAAGGCGGGCTGGGTCACCTGGTCCCAGCCGGAGTGATCCTCGGCGATCAGCACCGCGTCCGGGCGGAGGGTCTTGACCGTCTGGCACAGCTCGCGCAGGAACTTGCGCCCGGCGATGTTCGCGGCCGGGACGGCGCTGCCGTCGGCGTGCAGCGCGTTGTAGGCGTGGATCGAGGCGGTCTGGTCGACCCGCAGCCCGTCGATGTGGAACTCGTCGATCAGCAGCACGGCGCTGGAGACGAACATCTGGCGGACCTGGCCGGCGGAGTAGCGCGGCGCCCAGCCGCTGGAGACGTTGTCCAGGTAGCCGCCCTCGGGGAACGAGTACTGGCCCGGCGTTCCCTGGTACCAGTAGTAGCAGTTGTCCGGCGGGCTGACGGAGTCGTACTGCCAGGAGGCGCGGGCGGCGGCCGGGGTGTAGTGGTTGTAGACCACGTCCATGATCACGGCGATGCCGAGCTGATGGCAGGCCCGGACGAAATGCTTGAGCGCGTCGCGGCCGCCGGCCGCCGACTCGATGGCGAGGAACTGCGAGCTGCCGTAGCCCCACGACGCGGTGCCCTCGAACTGGAACATCGGCATCAGCTCGACGGCGTTGACGCCCAGGTCGGCCAGGTAGGGCAGGAACTCCAGCGCGTCGGCGAAGGTGCCTGCCGCGGCGCTGGCCGGATCCAGCGCGCCCACGTGCAGCTCGTAGATCACCAGGTCCTGGACGCGCCGCGGCACCGGCCGGGCAGGCCCGGTCTCCCCGCTCCAGAACTCCGCGGCCGGGACCGGCGGGGCGCCCGGATCTGCCGGGTAGGCGGCCACCGCGCCCGGATCGGTGATCACCGAGCAGCTCGGCCGGCCGTCCAGGTCCGAGGCCGGCCCGTCGTAGTGGGCGCCGCCGGGGTCGGTGGCGCCCAGGCCCGCCTGCTGGCGGGAGAACATGTCGGTGGCCCAGTTCACCGATCCGTCGGGGCGGACGATGCGGAACATGTAGCCCGAGCCGGCCAGGGCACCGAAGTCCGGCAGCAGGGCCGACCAGGTGCCGTCGGGTCCCGGCGCCAGCGCCACCGCCGGGCGGGCCGGGTCCGCGCCGTATCCGTCGTCCGCGATGTACCCGCCCGGCAGCCCGAAGACCACCGCCACCGAGGCCGCCGCCGGGGCCCAGACGCTGATCATCAGCGGCGCGGGGCCGCCCTGCGGGCCGGGCGCCCAGCGCTGCGCGCCGCGGTAGCGGTGCCAGGACAGCCGGTAGCTCTCCTGCTGCGGCACCGCGGCCCCGCCCGGCCCGGCGGTCAGTGACCGGACCTGGTCGGCCGAGCCCGGGTCGGGCACCTCGGCGGGGATGCCCCACACCTCGGCGGCCGGATCGCCGCCGAGCCGGATCCAGGTGCCCCAGGACAGCGCCGCGCCCGCCGCGGACGGGTCGAGGGTGACGGTGGCGGTGAAGCAGACGGCCCCCGTCTCGTCGGTCTGCGCGGTCATCGGGGTGCGCGACCAGTCCGGCCCGGCGGCGGGACGGCCATCGGGCGTCCAGCTGCCGGACAGGTCGGCCTGCGTGCCGGCCGGCAGCCGGCCGACGCCGGGGTAGTAGCGGAAGCAGATCACCGGACCGGCTCCGGCCTGCCCGCGCGGGGCCGGCTCGCCGGCCGGATCGGTCACGACGAGCCCAGCCGGACCAGCGCCATCGTGATGTTGTCAGGGCCGCCGCCCTCGATCGCGGCCTTCCACAGCTCGAACGCCGCCTTGCCGTCCTCGTGCTCGGTGAGCGTCTCCTCCAGCAGGCCGGGCGGCAGCGGGTCGGTCAGGCCGTCGGTGCAGATCAGGAAGGTCGTGCCTTCGGCCAGCGGCACCTGCTGCAGGTGCGGCTCGGGCGAGCCGGGCAGCCCGCCGCCGAGGGTCTGGGTGATCACCCCGGGCGGCGACAGGTCGTCGTCGGGCCGGTCGTCGGTGCTCAGCTGGCGCACGCCGTCCGGGCCGGCCAGGTAGACCCGGCTGTCGCCCACGTTGAAAGCCAGCACGTGATCGGCGGTGACGACCACGCCGGCCACCGTGGTCGCCATCCCGGCCCGCCCGGGGCTGGCCGATCCCGCGGCGAGCACCGCCTCGTGGCATAGCCCGATCGCCTCGCGCACGCTTTCCTCCGAGTCCAGCGACGGGCCGGCCTGGGCCAGCTGCCGGGCCACCAGCGCGCTGGCCACCTCGCCGGCCGGGTGGCCGCCGACGCCGTCGGCGACCGCCGCGAGCAGCGGCGTGCCGACCGGGAAGTACAGCGTCTGCGGGCTCTCGGTCACGGTCGCGCACAGCGTCCACGGCCCCGCGACCAGGCTGTCCTCGTGGTGATCGCGCACCGCCCCCGGATGGCTCAGGGCGGTCACGGCGATGTAGCTCACCACGGTTGCCTCCTTCGGGCCGACGGCGGGGCGGAACCATTGTCGCCACCCGCTGCCGTGCCGCGGTAGGTTCCGGTGAATTCCCGCCGTCCTGGGTAAGCTAGCTTATATAAGAAACCTGTTAACCGAGGGGCGGGAACGTGACGATCTCCCTGCAGGACGTGGGGCTGGCCGTCAAGCGGCTGCAGTGGCGGCACCACCGGGAGGCCAACACCCGGCTGCAGGCCGTACTCGGGCTGTCGCTGCCGCAATGGGACGTGCTGCGGCACCTGCACCAGCGCCCGGCCGCCTCGCTGCACGAGCTCGCCCAGCTCACCTTCCAGACCGACCAGTCGATGGGCGCCCTGGCCAGCCGGATGACCGGCCGCGGGCTACTGGAACGGGCCGGCGGCCCGGGCCGGGCGGTCCGGCACGTCATCACGCCGGCCGGCGAGCGGGCCCGCCGGGCCGGCAGCGACATCATGGACGGGGTGCTGCGCGAGTCGCTCGGCGGCCTGACCGCCTCGCAGCGGGCCACCCTGTACCGGCTGCTGACCGAGGCCGCGGGCGGCGGCCCCGGTCAGCAGCACCCGCCGGAAGGCGGCAGCCCGCCCTAGCCGCTAGAGCAGCGGCCAGAGCGAGTGCACCCGCACGGTGTCGCCGGCGTTGCCGAGCAGCGGCAGGCCGAAGTTCTGCTCGATGGTCTGCAGCAGCGAGTAGTGGTCGGCGCGGACGGCGTCGACGTGGTGCCCGCCGTTTCGCGTCACCACGATCATCGGGACGTGGCCGCCGCCGTAGACGGTGCCCCCGGCCAGGTCGCCGCCGCTGCCGGTGGCCGGATCGGCCGGGGTGGCAGGCAGCACCGGCGAGTCGGGCCCGCCGCGGTCGTCCTCGGGCGCGTACGGGCTGGTGTCCTCGTAGCCGCCCTCGTCCCAGGTGATGAAGATGGCCGAGTGCCCGGTCCACGCGCTGCTGTGGGTGATCAGCCCGACCCACTTGCGCAAGAACGCGTTGCCGTCGGAGTACAGCCGCGCCTGGTTCGGATCGGTCGGCGAGGACGGGTAGGGGCAGGCGGTGGCGCCGCCGTGCATGTCGTCGCAGATGTTGGGGCTGATCCAGGAGAACTGCGGCGCGCGGCCGCTGGCCAGGTCGGTGCTGAGCTGGGTCAGCGGCACGACCCGGTCGGCGCGGGCGGGATCGGAGATCACGTCCGGATAGAGCAGGAACGGGTCGTGCTTGCGCGCGTACAGCCCGTCCGGGGTGGTGTCGACCAGGTCACCGGCGTAGGGCAGGGACTGCATGTACGCCTTCCAGCTCACGTGCGCGGCCGCGAACTGGTCGACCAGGTTCTGGTGGTTGAAGTACGGGATCTGCGCGTAGTCGTCGTTGTTCGAGCCCCAGGTCGATCCGCTGGTGGCGGCGATGTAGTTGGGCAGGCTGGTGTGGGTGACGCCGTAGTAGTTGGTGGCCAGCCCGCTGGTCGCGGCCAGGTGCCGGATGAAGGCGGTGTTCGGGTTGGACGGCGAGAGCAGGTCGGTGTAGGCCGTGTTCTCCATCATGATCACGAACACGTGGTCCAGCCGGGCCCCGCTGCCGCGAGCAGCGGCCGCGGGGCGGCCGCTGCTCGCCTGGCTCGCGCTCACCACCACCGGCCCGGCGATGGCGCCCGCCGCGAATGCCGCGGCCAGCGCGGCCGCCCAGGCCGGCGTGCGCAGCAGCCGCCGGCCTGCGGCGGAGAAACCAGGCCATTTCCGTTGCGCCATCGCGTGCCTCCAAAGCAGCGTTCAGCAGGCCGTTTACCCGCGGCCACGATAAGGCGATTACCGTACACCGTGATCAACCGGCCGGAACAGGCCTTACCGCTCGCCAGCGCCCGGCCCCTGCGCCGGCGCCCGGCCCTGGCGGCGCCCGGGCCGGGCGGCTTACCGTGTTCAGGAAACGCCGCCCGCCCGGAAGGCAGCTGCCCTTATGCCCGTGCTCGACAGCTTCGCCCTCGGCGGCCGGCGCACGCTGGTCACCGGCGGCAACCGCGGCCTGGGCCTGGCCTTCGTCCGCGCACTGGCCGAGGCCGGGCGCGCAGGTGATGTTCACCGCCCGGGACGCCGCCCGCAACGAGGCGGCGGTGCGCGGCCTGGCCGCCGAGGGGCACCAGGTCCGGTCGGCGGTGATCGACATGACCGCGCCCGACGGGCCGGATCGGGCCGTGGCCGAGGCCGCCGAGCACCTCGGCGGCCTGGACATCCTCGTCAACAACGCCGGGGTGGCGCAGCACAAGCCGGCCCTGGAGATCACCGACGCGGACTGGGACATCATGCTCGACCTCAACCTGCGTGCGCTGTGGCGCACCTGCCGGGCGGCCGGCCAGCGGATGCGCGCGGCTGGCGGCGGGAACATCGTCAACGTCGGCTCGATCAGCGCGATGATCGTGAACCGGCCGCAGTGGCAGCCGTCCTACAACGCCTCCAAGGCGGCCGTGCACCAGCTCACCAAGTCGCTGGCCGCCGAATGGGCGCCCTACGGCATCCGGGTCAACGCCATCGCGCCCGGCTACGTGAAGACCGATATGTCGCCGGTGGATGAGCCCCGGTTCCGGCGGCAGTGGATCGAGGACGCCCCGATGCGGCGGTACGCGCTGCCGGAGGAGATCGCCCCGTCCGTGGTGTTCCTGGCCTCCCCCGCCTCATCCTTCATGACCGGCTCGGTCATCGTGATCGACGGGGGCTACACGCTGCACTGACCCCAGGCGCGAGCCGGCCGCCGGAGCCGGCGCCGCCGAGAGCGCACGCGACCGGAAGGAGAGGGAGCCGTTGGCCGGAGCATCGCAGCCGCCGTCGTCAATGCGGGCCGCCGTACTGGAGCGGGCCGGCCTGATCACGATGGAAGAACGCCCGGTCCCCCGGCCCGCCGACGACGAGGTGCTCGTCCGGGTGGGCTCGGTCGGGGTCTGCGGCTCGGACGTGCATTACTACCGGGACGGGCGGATCGGCAGCTTCGTGGTCGACCGGCCGCTGGTGCTCGGGCACGAGGCCGCCGGGACGATCGTCTCGGCCGGCCGGGCCGTGCCCGGTGACCGGATCGGCGAGCGGGTCGCGATTGAGCCGCAGCGGCCCTGCCGGGTCTGCCCGCAGTGCACGGCAGGCCGCTACAACCTCTGCCCGGACATGCGGTTCTACGCCACGCCCCCGGTCGACGGCGCCTTCTGCGAGTACGTCACGATCCAGTCGGCGTTCGCCTTCCGGGTCCCGGACCAGGTCTCCGACGACGCCGCCGCCCTGTTCGAGCCGCTGTCGGTGGCGATCTGGGCCTGCCGCAAGGCGCGGATCGGGCCGGGCGCGCGGGTGCTGATCACCGGCGCGGGACCGATCGGCGTGATCACCGCCCAGGTCGCCCGCGCGTTCGGGGCCGCCGAGGTCGCGGTGTCCGAGCCGAACCCGGCCCGCCGCCAGATGGCCCTGCGGTTCGGCGCCACCCGGGTCGCGGACCCGGCCGGGGGCGAGGCCGAGCCGCTGTCCGCCGCCGACGCGCTGATCGAGTGCTCGGGCGCGCCGGCCGCGCTGGCCGGCGGGATCGGCGCGGTGGCGCCGGCTCGGTAGTGCTGGTCGGCACGGGCGCCGACGTGGTCACGCTGCCGCTCCCGCTGCTGCAGCGCCGCGAGCTGAACGTGACCGGCACGTTCCGGTACGCGGGCACCTGGCCGCTGGCGCTGCACCTGGCCGCCTCCGGCCAGGTCGACCTGGACGGGCTGGTCAGCGCCCGGTTCGACCTGGAGCACGCCGAGGACGCCCTCGGCGCCGGGGCCGCCCCGGATTTCCTCAAGGCCATCGTCCGGCCGTGACCGCCCCGGCCTGCGGCCAGAGCGCCAGCGTCGGCGCCCAGGCCCGGCTCCGCCCGGTCCCGCCCGCCCAGAGGCGGGCCTCCCCCGTGGCTGCCGCCCTAGCCTGGTCCCGCGGCAGCGGCCCGGACGGCGCCCGGCGTCAGGGTCGCGGCCGTCGCGGGCGCCGGCTTGCTGCCTGCAGCCCGGTCAGGAGCGTCTCGAGGCCGGCGGTGAACCGCTGGTCACGGTGGCCGGCCCATACATGCTCGCCAAGCACGGCCAGGGCCGGGAATCGATCAGCTGGCAGTGACCGGAAGAACTCGCGCAGTTGGCGCCGGGTTGCGGGATCCATGACGCGCTGCTCGTTGACGGTGGTGCGGTCGGTGAGCGCGAATCCGAGGGTGTAGTCGTAGACCAGGGCGAACGCCTGGGCAGTGTCTTTGTCCGGGAGGCCGGCTTGCTGCAGCGCCGCGAGGAATGCATCGGCCAGCATCAGCGAATGCGGACCGAGCGGGTCGCGCGTCTTGAGCAGGGCGGCGATGCCGGGATGTTTCTCCAGGACCGCGCGCAGCCGCCCGGTGAGCACCCTGACCTGCTCCGGCCAGCCTGCCGCGCGCCGGACCCGGCTATCTACCTCAGCCAGCACCCCGTCCACGGCCAGGTCGCAGAGCTGCTCTTTGCTGCGCACATGCCGGTACAGCGCGCCGGGAACCACGCCCAGGCGGCCTGCGAGGGCGCGCATGCTGAGCGCGCCCGCGCCGTCCGCGGCGATGACGCTGAGCGCCTCGGCCACGACCCGCTCGCGGGTCAGCGCGCGGCGGCGGCCCTCCAAATGGTCGGGCGGGCTGAACCACAGCGCCTGCTGGCCTGCGCCGGCGGTCGGTCGCGGCGGGTTCGTCATGGCTGCCCTCGTTTCCCGGCTTGACTGTAAACGTTGTTCACCCTATAGTAAACATTGTTACTCGGAAGCGAATGTCGTTCACACGAATTGCATTTTTTCCCGGGTCGCCACGCCGCCTGGCCTGGCGAGACGCGCGAGGGAGAACGACATGACAGTCATGACAAGCTGGGATCTATTCGACGACCTGCGTACCGCGCAGGATGAGCTGGCGCGGCAGAGCAAGATGCCGGGCCATTGGCTCGGCCAGTTCGGCCAGCAGCCGGGCATGAGCCTGCCCGGCCAGGCATGGGCGCCTGCGATCGATATCGCCGAGCGCGAGGATGCGTACGTGGTAACTGCGGAGCTGCCTGGCGTCCGGGCCGAGGATGTGGAGATCACCTTCCAGGACAGCCTGCTGACCGTCCAGGGCGAGCGGCACTCCGCGCACGATCCGGCCGGGGAGAAACTGCACCGGTGCGAGCGCCGCTACGGCGCGTTCCGCCGGTCGATCACCCTGCCGATCCATGTTCGGGCAGACAAGATCGACGCCTCCGCGCAAGATGGCGTGCTGCGGATTCTGGTGCCCAAGGCGCCAGAAGCGCACGCCATGCGCATTCAGGTACACCACGGCAAGGGCAAGTCCGCGGTCAGCCGGCACGGCAGCCAAGAACGGCGCCTAACGCCGCGGGCCGGGCGGGGATGTCCCTCCCGTGCCCGGCCCGCATCACCCTGGAGCCAGCGGCAAGTGGAGTGCACCGAGGACTTTCCGCACGTCGGCATCCTGTCGGCGCCGCCCTGGGCGCTCAATGACAACGGTCCGAGGCCGGACCGGAGGCCTGTGACATGACAACGGTCGAAACCGACGAGACGAGAAATGCTCCTGCGGCGGCAACTGACGGCGAGGCGCGGTTGAGCCTGGGGCCGGCCCCATTGTGGCCGGGCAGCGTCAGCGGTGCGTGGTGGCCGCGCTCCCGCGACGCGTCCGCCGAGCTTCCCGGCCTGGCCGGGGCGGTAACCTCGGCGGCCGGGCACGTGAGCAGGGTGGCTGTGCAGGCAGACGCATTCGGTAATATCCCGCACCGGGTCAATCTCGGCGGCCGGAAGGTGCCGGTGGCATGGTTCAGGTCGATGAACCGGGACACTGTCAGCCTGACCATGGCCGGCCGTGATGATCTGGTTCTGCTGGTGGTCCCGCCGCAGGCCAGCGCGGCCTCCGCGCAGCGGGCCCTGGAAACGGCAGCGGCAGGCAGCGGTACCGGAGACGCCAGGGCCATGCTGACCGCGGCCGGCGCCGAAGAGGGCCCGGCCGCGGCCACCTGATGCCGCTTAGGGACGGCCGTCTGGGAGTGCCGAGGGCCCGGCAGCGAGTTCGCGAGCGCCTGAATCGGCGATTCCGTTTGGGTTCAGTGGTCAGAGTTGATCAGGGAGTGCGTTCCGGCCTCGATCCGCTGCCATTATTACTACGCGCTGTCGTAATGTAGGCTCCGGGCGGGACAGGAGGCCGGAGGGATGATGGTGCGCAGCGGGCGCCGGATGGTCCCGGCGGTGGCCGGCGGGCTGGCCGCGGCCGCCTTGCTGGTGTCGGGCTGCGCCGGGCAGGCGGCCCCGGCTAAGCCCGCGGCCGGCCAGGCGGCGGCCCGGCAGGCGGCGGCCAACCCGGACGTCGACCCCGGCACCCGGTTGCCCGGCATGCCCGCCCCCGGGTTCACGCTGACCGACCAGCACGGCCAGCCGGTGTCGCTGCGCCAGTTCCGCGGCCGGGCCGTGGTGCTGGCCTTCGTCGACTCCCGGTGCACCACCGTGTGCCCGCTGACGACCGTGGCCATGACCGAGGCGGTGCGGATGCTCGGGCCGGCCGGCCGCCGGGTGCAGCTGCTCGGCATCAACGCCAACCCCGACGCCACCGCGGTCGCCGACGTGCGCGCCTACTCGGTCGCGCACCAGATGCCGTCCTCCTGGCGCTTCCTCACCGGCTCGCGCCGCCAGCTCGCCGCGGTGTGGCATGCCTACCGGGTGTACGTGGCGGCCTCGCACGGCAACATCGACCACGAGCCGGCGATCTACCTGATCAGCCCGGACGGCCGCGAGCGGATGCTGTTCCTGAGCCAGATGGCCTACGCCGGCGTGGCCCAGCAGGCCGAGCTGCTCGCCCGCGGGCTGTCGGGGCTGCTGCCCGGCCATCCGGCGGTGCGGGCCGGCCTGCCGATGACCGCGGCCCGCGGGATCGCCCCGTCCGCGGCCGCCCGGCTGCCGGTGATCGCCGGCCGCTGGCCGCCGGGCCAGGTCCGCCTCGGCGCCGGCCATCCGCACCTCGTGGTGTTCTGGGCCAGCTGGCTGAGCGAGGTCGGCAACGTGCCCGCCGGGCTGCGCGCGCTGGCGCATTACCAGGCCGCGGCGGCCCGCCGCGGCTGGCCGCCGGCGGTGGCGGTGGACGAGACCGCGACCGAGGACGGCACCGCGACGCCAGGCCGGCTGGCCGCCGACGCCGGCGGGGCGAAGCTCGGCTACCCGGTGGCCGCCGACGCCAGCGGGCGGCTGGCCGACGGGTACGGCGTGCAGGACCTGCCCTGGACCGAGATCGTCTCGGCGGCCGGGCACGTGGTCTTCCGGCACGACGGCTGGCTGAGCACGGCCGCGCTGGAGCACGCCGCCCGGGCATCGCGCGGCTGACCGTCTCGCCGGCCGCCCCGGGACCGGGCGGCACACCGCCGCGCCCGCACGGGCACCCCGGCGCGAGTGTGACTTCTCTGCCGCGCTAGGGGCGGCGGCCGTCGCGCTCGACCAGGTCGTCGAGGATCTTGGCCAGCTCGTGCAGCCGGTCCAGGTGCCCGGGCGTCAGCCGCTGCACGACCTGGTCGCCCGCCGCGGTCAGCTCGACCCGGACGATCCGGCCGTCGCTGCCATCGGGCACCCGGCGGACCAGCCCGGCCGCCTCGGCCCGGTCCACCAGCTCGACCGCGCTGTGCGGCCGCAGCTGCAGGTACTCGGCCAGGTCCCCGACGGCCTGCGGCTGGTCGCCGGGATGGCCCTTGACCGCGACCAGCAGCTGGTGCTGCACGTGGGTCAGGCCGGCCGCCCGGGCCTGGTCCTCGCTCCACCGCTGGAACGCCCGCAGGCTCACCCGGAACGCGAGCAGCCGTTCGTAGTCCCGGCGGGTCAGCGCAGTCACGCCATGATTGTGCGGCGCGCCGCCGGGCCGCGCCACCCGGATGCCCTGCTGAATCATCGTGTTACGATACAAACCACCGGCCGGGACGTACGCGGGCCGCCCCGGCTGGGCCAGCGACCTGGAGGCCGGAAAGCGGGAGCGCGGACGATGGAGCAGTACAAATTCCAGGCCCTGCTGAAGCTCGGCACGGCCGGCGCGGACGGCGGGGCGGCGGTCACGGCGGGCCGCACCCAGCGGGCGCTGGTCCGGGCCGGCCAGCCGGGCGGCGCCGGGTCGATCTTCTTCCCGGCGCTGGTGACCAGTTACGGGGACGGCGCCGAGTGGCTGCCGGTCGAGGACATGCTGGTCACGATCGTGGTCCGCGGCGACCATCCGCGCGACTACCTCGAGGTCGGCGAGAGCTTCTCGCTGTGGCGCGGGCAGGACGTCGCCAGCGGCGTGGTCACCCGGCACCTCTACGTCTGACCCGGGCCCCGCCGGGGCGGCGGCTACCCAGCGCCGCGCGGCGTCCCGGCGAAGTACGCGAGCCCGGCCACGGCCAGGACCAGGCCGGGTGACACCGCGCAGGCGAGCCGCAGCCCGGCGGCGAGGTCGGCGGCGGCCAGCGACCCGAACAGGGCGACCCCGATGACACTGCCGGCCTGGCGCGCGGTGTTCAGCACGCCGGAGGCGACGCCGGCAGTGCCGCGGCCGCGCCGGCCGCCCACAGCCCGACCGCACGGCCCGGGCCTGCGGGTCGGGGTAGGCGCGGCTGATCAGCGACAGCGAGCAGGGCACCAGCACCGCGGCGCCGGTGCCCTGAACGGCCCGGGCGGCAATCAGCACGCCCAGCGCGGGCGCCAGCCCGCAGGCCGCCGAGGCCGTGGTGAACAGCGCGAACCCGGCGGTGAACACGCGCCGGGCGCCGATCCGGGCGCCGAGCGCGCCGGCCGACACGATGAACGCGGCGGAGGCCACGGTGTAGGCGGAGACCACCCGCTGCAGCCCGCTGACCCCGCGGCCCAGTTGCGCCCCGATCGGCCGGATGGCCACGTTGACGTCCCGCTGCACCACGCCGAAGCCCAGGCTCGCCGCCCGCAGCGCCAGCCCGGCGCTGCGGGCCGCGCCGTCCCGGCGCCGGCCCTGACCGGGCTGCTGGCCGGGCCGCCGGCCCGGGCCGACGGCCCGGGCCGGCGGCCGCCGCTGCTGGCCTCCCTGGCCCGGTTGTCATCCCTGGCATCGGCCCGACGCTAGCCGCGTGACGCTTTGACCGGCGCCGAATTGTCCCCGGGCTACCCTGAGGCGATGAGCCTCGCTGCCGTAGCACCGCCCCCGCCGGGCGGCGACGCGGACATCGCCGCGGTCGGCTCGCTGGTCGCCGACCCGGGCCGCAGCCGGATGCTGCTCGCGCTCGGCGACGGCCGGGCGCTGCTGGCCAGCCGGCTGGCGGCCGAGGCCGGGGTCAGCCCGGCCACCGCGAGCAGTCACCTGCGCAAGCTGACCAGCGCCGGGCTGCTGGCCGTCGAGCCGAGCGGGCGCCACCGCTTCTACCGGCTGGCCGGGCCGCAGGTGGCCCGGCTGATCGAGACCCTGGAGCAGGCCGCGCCCGCCGCGCCGGTCCGCTCGCTGCGCCCGGGCAGCCGCGCCCAGGCGCTGCGCCAGGCCCGCACCTGCTACGACCACCTGGCGGGGCGGGTCGCCACGGACCTGATGGCCGCGCTGATCGGCAAGGGGCTGCTGGCCGGCGGCGACGGCACGCTCGGCCCCGGCTCGGCACGGGCGGATCACTACTACGGCTACGGCCGCGACGTGGACTACGCGCTCACCCCGGCCGGCCAGCGCTTCTTCGACGACTTCGGGGTCAGCCCGCCGCCCGGGCGCGCGCTGATCCGGTACTGCGTCGACTGGAGTGAGCAGCGTCACCACCTCGCGGGCGGGCTCGGCCGCGGGCTGCTGGACCGGGTGACCGCGCTCGGCTGGATCCAGCGCTCGGCGACCAGCCGCGCGGTCCGGGTCACCGAGGCCGGCCGCCGGGGGCTGCCCGGCACCTTCGGCATCGAAGTGCCAGGATGAGCCGGTGACCGCCACCGGGGCCGGCCGCGGCTCCGGCTGCGACCGGGCCGGTCAGCGGGCAGCGGCCAGCAGGTCGCGGTGGTGCCTGAAGGAGCTGGTCATCGGCATCCGGCCCGAGCACCTGCACCTGGCCGGCGCGGCGCTGCGCGGCGAGGTCATGCTGGTGGAGGAACTCGGGGCCGGCGCGCTGCTGCACGTCGGCACCGGCGCCCGGCTGACCGACAAGGACTGACATGCCGGATTCTTCATCGCTCCAGCCACTCAACGCCCAGACGCTGAAGTACTGGGCCGAACGGGTGCCCGCCCCCGGCTACGACCGGGCCCGGGTCACCACCGGCCTGGTGCACTTCGGCGTCGGCGGGTTTCACCGCGCGCACCAGGCCATGTACCTCGACCGGCTGATGAACGAGGGCCTCGCGCTGGACTGGGGCATCTGCGGCGTCGGGGTGATGCCCGCGGACAAGCCGATGCAGCGGGCGCTGGACGCCCAGGACGGCCTGTACACGCTGGTGCTCAAGCACGGCGACGGGACCTGGGAGCCGCGGGTGATCGGGTCGGTCGTGGAGTACCTGTTCGCGCCGGACGACCCGGAAGCGGTGATCGAGAAGATGGCGGCGGCGGCGACCAGGATCGTGTCGCTGACCGTCACCGAGGGCGGCTACAACATCAACGACACCACCGGCGAGTTCGACACCGGCCATCCGGACGTGCAGCACGACCTGCAGCCGGGCGCCGCGCCGCGGACGGTCTTCGGCCTGATCACCGAGGCGCTGGCGCGGCGGCGCGAGCGCGGGCTGATGCCGTTCACGGTGATGTCGTGTGACAACCTGCAGGGCAACGGCCAGCTGACCCGGCGGGCGCTGACCACCTACGCCCGGCTGCGCGATGCCGGGCTGGCGGCGTGGATCGAGCGGGAAACCTGCTTTCCCAACGGGATGGTGGATCGCATCACCCCGGTCACCACCGACGGCGACCGGGCCGGGATAGCGCAGCGGTTCGGGATCGACGACCAGTGGCCGGTGGTGTGCGAGCCCTTCACCCAGTGGGTGCTTGAGGACCACTTCACCGCCGGGCGGCCGCCCTTCGACCGGGCCGGGGTGCAGCTGACCGGCGACGTCGAGCCGTACGAGCTGATGAAGCTGCGGCTGCTGAACGCCAGCCACCAGGGCATGTGCTACTTCGGTCACCTGGCCGGCTACCGGCTGGTGCACGAGGCGGCCCAGGACCCGCTGTTCCGGCGGTTCCTGCGCGGCTACATGGATATCGAGGCGACCCCGACGCTGCCGCCGGTGCCCGGCGTGGACCTGGCGGAGTACAAGGAGACGCTGATCGAGCGGTTCTCCAACCCGCAGATCCGCGACACGATCGCGCGGCTGTGCGCGCAGAGCTCTGACCGCATCCCCAAGTGGCTGCTGCCGGTGGTCCGCGCCCAGCTGGGCCGCGGCGGCGAGATCCGCCGCTCGGCCGCGGTGGTGGCCAGCTGGGCCCGGTACGCCGAGGGCACCGACGAGCAGGGCCAGCCGATCGAGATCGTGGACCGGCTCGCGGCCACGCTGACCGATCTGGCCCGGCGCCAGCGCCACGGCGACGCCGGCGCCTTCCTGGCCCAGCCGCAGCTGTTCGGCGACCTCGGTCGGGACGAGCGGTTCGTCACCGCCTACTGGTCGGCGCTGGACTTGCTGCACAGCCGCGGCGCGCGGGCGACGCTGGAGTCGCTGGCCTGAGCCAGGCCCGCAGCGGACCCGCTGCGGGACGCGCCGGCGCGGCGGCGGGCGGCGATCCGGCGGATGGCCTCGACCAGGCCGCTGAGGGCCAGCGTGATTGCGAACGCGGTGAGCAGGCCGGCCCACAGCTTGCCCTCGAACGCCTGGCCGCCGAGGCGGCCGAGGAAGAACGAGTACCCGGCCCAGATCACCGCGGCAACGGCCGTGGCGGCGGTGAACCTGCGGCGCGGGTAGCCGGTGAGCCCGCAGCTCAGCGTGACCGCGGTCCGGCCGCCGGGGACGAACCGGCAGACCACGATCAGCGGCATCCCGAACCGGTCCAGCGCGTGCTGCGCGGAGGCGCGCTGGCGGGCTCCGCGGCCGGCCGAGAAGAACCGGCGCTCCGCCCACGGGCCGCACCGGCGGCCGATCAGGTAGCACAGGTTGTCGCCGAGGAACGCGCCCGCCGCCGCGCAGCCGGCCAGCAGCGCGATCCGCGGGTCGGTGCTGCCGGCCGTAGTGACGCCGAGGGTGATGATCGCGGTCTCGCTGGGCAGGGCCGGGAAGACCGCGTCCAGCGCCGGGATGACCAGCGCGATGAGGTAGGACAGCAGCGAGCTGACCTGCAGGGCAGTGAGCGCGCTCACCGCCGGGCCGCTTCCGGCTCAGGTTCCGGCCGTGCGCCCGCGGCGTGCGGCCGGGAGGCGGCCGGGCGCGCCGCCCGGCCGCGGGACACGCTGGCCGCGACCGCGCCGCCGATGACCGCGGCGATCACCGCCAGGCTGACCCAGGCCGGCAGGTGCACCAGCGGGCTGACCAGCATCTTGACGCCGACGAAGGCCAGCAGCACAGCCAGCCCGTGCCGCAGGTAGCGCAGCCGGCTGACCGCGCCGGCCAGCAGGAAGTACAGCGCCCGCAGGCCCAGCACGGCGAAGGCGTTGGAGGTGCAGACGATGAACACGTCGCTGGTGACGCCGAACACGGCGGGGATGGAGTCCAGCGCGAAGACCAGGTCGGTGGCCTCGATGGCCAGCAGCGCGACCAGCAGCGGCGTGGCCGTCAGCCGGCCGCCGGCCGCGACCAGGAAGCGGCCGCCGTGGTAGTCCGCGGTGACCGGCAGCACCCGGCGCAGCCCGCGCACCGCGAGATTGCGCTGCGGGCCGGCCGGGCCGCCGCGGAGCATCCGCACGGCGGCCAGCAAGACCACCAGGCCGAACACGTAGAAGATCCAGGACAGGTTCTCCATCAGCGCGGCGCCGGCCGCGATCAGGGCCGCCCGCAGCACCAGCGCGCCGATCACGCCGAGGTAAAGCACCCGCCGCTGCAGCCCGGCGGGCACCGCCAGCGAGCTGAACAGCAGCACGAACACGAAGACGTTGTCGACGCTGAGGGACTTCTCCAGCAGGTAGCCCGCCAGGTACTGACCGCCCGCATCGCCGCCCTGCCACAGCCATAGCACCACGCCGAAGGCCAGGCCCGCGGCGACCCACATCGCGCTCAGTACCGCCGCGCCGCGCAGGCTGCGCTCGGCGCCCCGGGACAGCCCGAGATCGGCGGCAATAAGCAGCGCGAAGGCCGCAATGACTGCGGCCCAGGCCCAGACCGGAACGCTCACCGGGCCGCCCCCGCGGCGATCACCGCGGTGAAGGCCAGCGCCCACGCTCCGGCCGGGGCGCCGTGCTGGGCTGACGCCGGCGGCGGCACCGCGGTGAACACCGCGATGCCGCCGCCGGCCAGCGCGCAGCCGCCCCAGTCACGGCCGCGCATCGGGCGCCCGGCCAGTCGCGCCGCGACCGGCAGGGCGAAAAGGAGGTCGGCCGCCACCACCGGGGTGACCAGGGTGAGGGGACCGAAGGCCAGGACAAGGCCCTGCAGCCCGTAGGCCGTCGCCAGCGCCGCGCTCGCCGGCGGTCACGGCCGCTCTCCGGTCCGGCCGGGCCGCCCGGTGCGGCCGGGGCGGCCCGGGCGGCCCGGCCCGGCCCGGCGCGAGCGGGCGCGCGGTGCGCGCAGCCGCAGGCACAAGACCGCAAGTGCCGCGCCGAAGACCACCCACGGCGCGATGACCAGCAGGTCACTGCCGGCCATCGGCCTTATCCGCCGAGCGGGCCGGGATGCGCGTTGCGGTCATGTCGTCCTCCTGGCCCCATGACACCGGCCCGTGATGCAGCCCTGATGCCGGAGATGTGGCGGCGGGATGGAGACGACCCGGATGCCGGAAAGGACAGCCATCAGCAGTTAAGGAAAGCGTCAGCCGCGAGGCTGGGTCTTCGGGCTGATACCGGCCCCGGTCAGTCGGTGCCGGCTTCCATGGCGGCGCGGTCGAGGAACTCGTCATCGGCGTCGACCGCGCCGCGCGAGGCGATGGCCTGCGCGCCGCCGCGCGCCAGCTCGCCCACCAGCTCGGTCCGCGGCACCGCGCCGATCAGCCGGGCGTGCGCGGTGCCGACCATGCCGAGGCCCGCGTACTGCTCGAGCTTGGCCCGGGAGTCGGCGATGTCGAGGTTGCGCATGGTGAGCTGGCCGATCCGGTCCAGCGGGCCGAACGCGGAGTCCTCGGTGCGCTCCATCGACAGCTTGTCCGGGTGGTAGCTGAACGCGGGGCCGCTGGTGCCGAGGATCGAGTAGTCCTCGCCGCGGCGCAGCCGCAAGGTCACCTCGCCGGTGACCGCCGCGCCGACCCAGCGCTGCAGCGATTCGCGCAGCATCAGCGCCTGCGGGTCCAGCCAGCGGCCCTCGTACATGAGCCGGCCGAGGCGCCGGCCCTCGGAGTGGTAGCTGGCGATCGTGTCCTCGTTGTGGATGGCGTTGACCAGCCGCTCGTAGGCCGCGTGCAGCAGCGCCATGCCCGGTGCCTCGTAGATGCCGCGGCTCTTGGCCTCGATGATCCGGTTCTCGATCTGGTCGGACATGCCCAGCCCGTGCCGGCCGCCGATCGCGTTCGCCTGCAGGACCAGGTCGACCGGCGAGGCAAAGCCGGTTCCGTTGATCGTGACCGGGCGGCCCCGCTCGAAGCCGATCGTGATGTCCTCCGCCGGGATGCCGACGGCCGGGTCCCAGAACCGCACGCCCATGATCGGGTCGACCGTCTCGATCCCGTTGCTGAGGTGCTCGAGGGTCTTGGCCTCGTGGGTGGCGCCCCAGATGTTCGCGTCGGTCGAGTAGGCCTTCTCCGCGCTGTCACGGTAGGGCAGGTCGTGGGCGAGCAGCCATTCGCTCATCTCCCGGCGGCCGCCGAGCTCGGTGACGAAGGCCGGGTCGAGCCACGGCTTGTAGATGCGCAGCTTCGGGTTGGCCAGCAGGCCGTAGCGGTAGAACCGCTCGATGTCATTGCCCTTGAAGGTCGAGCCGTCGCCCCAGATCTGGACGTCGTCTTCCAGCATGGCCCGCACCAGCAGCGTGCCGGTGACCGCCCGGCCCAGCGGCGTGGTGTTGAAATACGACCGGCCGCCGGACCGGATGTGGAACGCGCCGCAGGTCAGCGCGGCCAGGCCCTCCTCCACCAGCGCGGCCCGGCAGTCGACCAGCCGGCTGATCTTTGCGCCGTAGGACCCGGCCCGGCCGGGGACGGTGCCGATCTCGGGCTCGTCATACTGGCCGAGATCGGCGGTGTACGTGCACGGCAGCGCGCCCTTGTCGCGCATCCAGGCGACCGCGACCGAGGTATCCAGCCCGCCCGAGAACGCGATGCCGACCCGCTCGCCGATCGGCAGGGAAGTGAGAACCTTCGACACTCGTAAAAGTATGCCGTCTCATGCATGATTATGCAACCGGCGGGCGGCCCCTGGTCCGCGGCTAGCGGAGCTGGCCGGGATTCATCGGGGTGAGCTGCTGAATGTCGTACCGGGCCCGCAGCCCGGCAATGGCCGCGAAGTCAGGCCGCCCGCCGCTGATCAGCCCGCCGAGCTCGTCCAGGTAGTGCTCGTGCCCGGGCGGGGAGACCAGGAACAGCATCCGGGCCGGCGCCGTCCCGGGGTTGGCGAACGCGTGCGGGCAGCCGGCCGGGACGAACATCGCCGAGCCCGGGCCGCCGCGCAGCACCCGCTGGCCGGACGCCGATTCCCAGTCCTGCCAGTGCTCGGCGGACCGGGCCTGCGGCTCGAACGCGAGCAAGTCGAGCTCGCCATCCAGGATGTAGAACAGTTCCTCAGCGTGATGATGCAGGTGAGCGCCGACGTCGAAGCCGGGCAGCACAGTGGCCTCGAACGCCGACCAGGCCGTGGACTGGCCATCGCCGACCTTGAGAGTCATGGCGGAGCCCTGGATCGATCGGCCGGCCCCCGGCCGCAACACCATCCCGTCGGTCATGATCACTCCCGTGCCTCCCTGACCCCGCCGGATAAGGGCACGCTAGTGCAGGTACTGGTGTCTGTCCTGGTGTTAACTCTGCTAGGCACCCGCGGTGCACGGCCGCGATCCGGAGCGTGGAGATGACCAGCGGCGACTCCCCCGCGGCCGCAGCCATCCCCGCCGCTCCGGCCCGGCCGGCCCGGCGCACCGAGCTCGGCGCGTTCCTGCGCGCGCGGCGGGCCCGGCTGGCGCCCGCCGACGCCGGCCTGCCCGGCGGCCAGTCCCGCACCCGCGTCCAGTTCCTGCTCAGGGACGGGCCCCCGGTGACGGGCAAGCCGGTCAGCCGGGGACGGCCGGGAAAGTGCGCTCGGCGTGGTCGAGCTCGCGCTCGAGGATGCGCAGGCTGGCGTCGGGCAGGCGGCCGGCGTCGCGCCAGCGCAGCAGCTCCTCGCGCTGGGCGTCGATGATCGCCCGGCGGGCGCGGCTGACGGCCTGCCGGGCGGCGGGCTCGGGCGGCGCCAGCTCGTCACCCTCCCCGCTCTCGCCGTCCGGGCCGGCCCGGGCGTAGCGGCGCGCCTGGTGGTCCAGGGCGGCGCGGATGGCCGCCAGGGCCGGAGCGGGCAGGTCGGGGTCGGCGGCGATCTGGTCCAGCTGGGACAGCGCCGCCCGGGCCGCCGCGGCCCGCACCTCGCGGCGCGCCGCCGCGGCCTCCGCCGGGTCGGCCCGCACGCCGAGGACCCGGGCCAGCGGCGCGAACGTGGCCCCCTGGCCGACGAGGGTGACCACCACGACCAGGTAGGCGCAGAACAACAGCAGGTCGCGGCCGGGGAAGGCGCGGCCGCCGGGCAGCGTCAGCGGCAGCGTGAAGACGGCGGCCAGGGTGATCACGCCCCGGGTGCCGGCCCAGCTCAGCACGGCCACCTCGCGGCCGCTCAGCCGCTGCTCGCTGCGCGGCGCCTGGCCGCCCAGCCGGGCATGCCAGGCCCGGGGCAGCAGCTGGCTGGCGGCCAGCCAGGCCGGCCGGATCGCGAGCACGATGCCGAGGCTGATCGCGGCGGCCATCGCGATCGTGCCGGCCGGGTAGGCGCGCAACCCGCGCAGCACCGGCGCGATCTGCTGGCCGATCAGCAGGAACACGAATCCTTGCAGCAGGAAGTCCGCCAGCCGCCAGACCGCGCTGACCTGCAGCCGGCTGGCCCCGGAGGTGAAGCGGGGCGTGTCGTGGCCGACCATCAGGCCCGCGATGGCCACCGCGAGCACCCCGGAGACGTGCAGCTCCTCGCCCAGCAGGTAGGCCCCGAACGGGGTGGCCAGCGAGATGCAGTTCACCAGCAGCGGGTCACTGACCGCCGAGCGCAGGGCGCGCACCGCGACCGCCACGGCGATCCCGCACAGCAGGCCGCCGGCCGCCGCGACGGCGAAGCGGAGTATCGCGTCGCCCGGCGAGAACCCGCCGCTGGTCGCGGCGGTGACCGCGACGCTCAGGATGGTCAGCGCCGTCGCGTCGTTGAGCAGGCCCTCGCCCTCGATGAGCGTGGTCAGCCGGGGCGGCAGCCCGGCCCGGCCGCCGACTGCGAGGGCGGCCACCGGGTCGGGCGGCGCCACCGCCGCGCCCAGCGCCACCCCGGCGGCGAGGCCCGCCCCGGGCACGAACGCGGCCAGCCCGGCCCCGACCGCAAGCGCCGTGGCCAGCACCAGGCCGATGGAGAGGCTGACCACGGCGCGCAGGTTGCGCCGGATGGCCAGCAACGAGGAATTCAGCGCAGCGCTGTAGATCAGCGGCGGGATCACGAACGTGAGGATCACGTCCGGGTCCAGGGTCAGGTTCGGGCCGGGCAGCACCGCATAGACCAGCCCCGCCACGGTCAGCAGCGCCGCGGCGGGCAGCCCGGTCCTGTCCGCGACCAGCTGGGCCGCGACGATGACCGCGACCCCGGCCAGGATGAGTACCAGCCAGCCGGTCACGGGTTCACCGCCCGCTTTACGCCGCCGTCCGGCGCGGCGAGCGGAAGGCTGAGGGTCAGCTGCGCGCCCCGGCCCTCGGCGCTGGCTGCGGTCAGCTCGCCGCTGTGAGCGCGGGCCAGCCCGGCGGCGACGGCGAGGCCGATGCCGCTGCCCGAGGTGCGCGCGGCCTCACGGCCGCGCCAGAACCGGTCGAAGACCCGCGGCAGCTCGTCCGCGGGAATGCCCGGGCCGGTGTCGCGCACCCGGAGCACGGCCCGGCCGCCCTCCGGCCCGGCGCTGATCGTGACCGTGCCGCCGGCCGGGGTGAACTTGAGCGCGTTGGTGAGCAGGTTGGTGATGATCTGGTGCAGCCGCCCGGGGTCAGCCCAGACCGGCGCCGCCGCCAGCTCGCGGGCCAGCGTGATGCCCGCGGCCTCGAACCGGGCGGCCAGGCTGCCGGCCGCTGCCGCGGCCGCCGCGGCCAGGTCCGCCGGGCCCGGGGCCAGGTGCAGCACGGCCGCGTCGGCGTCGGCCAGGACCTGCAGGTCGCTGACCATCCGGGCCAGCCGCAGCACTTCGTCCCGCAGCGACCCGAGCTGCCCGGGGGTGGGCTCGGCCACCCCGTCCAGCAGCGCCTCGTGCCCGGCCTGCAGCACGGCGACCGGCGTGCGCAGCTCGTGCGCGACGTCGGCGACCATGTCGCGGCGCAGCTTCTCCTGGTGCTCCAGCGCGCCGGCCATCTGGTCGAACGCGGCGGCCAGCTCGCCCAGCTCGCCGGGCGCCCGGATGGGCCCGACCCGGGCGGCCCGGTCGCCGCCGCCCATGGCCCGGACCGCCGCGATCAGCCGGCGCACCGGCCGGGTGATCACCCGGGCGGCCGTAAGCCCGGCCGCCAGCGCGAGCAGCGCGGCGAGCCCGGCGGTCCCGGCGATGGCGCGCAGCAGCGCGCCGCGCAGCGACTGGTCGGCCCCGGCCAGCCCGGCGCCGGTGAAACGGGCCACGGCCAGCCCGGCCCGCTGGCCGTGCACGATGACCGGCACGGCCGACTGCGGGTCCGCCGCGTGCCGGGCGAACCGGGCTGAGGTGGCGACCGGCCGTCCGGCCGCGTCGCGGATCTGCACGTCGGCCCCGGTCCGCGCGGCCAGATCCAGCACCGGCTTCAGGTCCGCGCCGGACCAGCTGCGGTCGCGCTCCCAGGCCGCGCCCGCCGCCACCGCGATCGCGGCGGTCAGCTGATGGCGCTGCGAGCTGGCCAGCTGCGCGACGTCCGTGGCGGCGAAGGCCGCGGTCAGCCCGGCCAGCACGGCGACGGCGGCCAGCGCGACCGCAACGAACGCCAGCGCGAGCCGCACCGCGAGCGGCCCGGTCCCCGCGGCCCCGGCATCAGTCATCGCTGGCCAGGCCGAGCCGGTACCCGCCGCCGAGCACGGTCTGGATGATCCGCGGCCGGGCCGGATCCGCCTCGATCTTGCGGCGCAGATTCTTCACGTGCGAGTCGACCGTGCGCTCATACCCCTCGAACTCATACCCGCGTACCCGGTTGATCAGCTCGAACCGGGAGTAAACCCGGCCCGGCACGGCGGCGAGGGCGACCAGGATCCCCCACTCGGTCGGGGTCAGGCCGGCGGCCACCCCGCCCACGGTGACCTGCCGGCGCGGCTCGTCGATGACCAGCAGCCCGGCCCCGTAACTGGCCGGGCCCTGGCCGGCCGCGGGCGCGCCGCGGCGCAGGATCGCCTGCACCCGCAGCACCAGCTCCCGCGGGCTGAACGGCTTGGTCACGTAGTCGTCGGCGCCGAGCTCCAGCCCGGCGATCCGGTCATTTTCGCTGCTGCGCGCGGTCAGCATCAGGATCGGCACTCCCCCGGCCGCGCGCAGCTCGCGGGCGACGGTCTCGCCCGGCACGTCAGGCAGGCCCAGATCCAGCACGACCAGGTCGACCGGCGCCGAGGCGGCCATCGTGATCGCCTCCGCACCCGAATCGGTGGACAGCACGGCGAAGCCGGCCCGTTCCAGGTACGCCCGCACCAGGTCGCGCAGCTTGCGCTCGTCCTCCACCAGCAGCACCGTCGAGGCCATTCCCGTCCACCCGCCTTCCCCGCGCCCGGCCGCGGTGCCGGCCACCGCCCGCCTCCATGATTCCCGCGGGCCCGGGGCCCCGCCAGCCGCACGGCCGCCGGGCCGGTCACGGCCGGACGCGGCCCGGAATTTCTGCCCGGCCCGGGGCAGCTCGCCGCCGGCCTGGCCGGGCAGCGCGCCACCGCGGAGCGGCCGCGCCGCTGCGGAGCGGTCGCGCGGCCGCATTCAGCTCACCGCACGCCGCTGAAGTCACCGTGCAGCGCCGATGGAGAGCCTGTGGGGAGACGGCGCCGGGACCCGGTTCCGCAGGAACTAGCCGGCTCTCAGCGAAGCCCGCTTCACCGCTGGCGGCGTGTCCCTGACCGCGTACTGACTGCGCTGAGCCAGCGCGCCGAGGAGTGCCGGCCTGGGCAGTGCCTCACTTCAGCACAACGGGCCTGGCTGACCCCCGGCGGGCGGACTCGCCCGGCGGGCGGGCCCGGGTCTGACGGGCCCGGGCCGCGCTGCGTCCGGTCAGTGGTCAGTTCACCTTCTTCAGCGTGGCCACCGACACGTGCGGCCAGCTCAGCCCGAGGAAGTTCAGCAGCACGGTCTGGGTGTACTGCAGCTGCAGGAACGTCCGGTCGCCGTACTCCACCTCCTCGATCCAGAAGATCGCGCTCAGCTGCCCGACCGCGGCGTTCGGGCCGAGGAACGGGATGTCCTGCGCCCCGCCGGTGGTGTGCTGGGCCGGGTCGCTGACCGTGGAGATGCTGAGCACCGTGGTCTTCTTGATGGTCTGGTGCTCGATGTTGTCGGCCAGCAGCGAGTGGGGGTTGGTGACGATCGGCTGGGTGACCGAGGGCGGCACCGGCCGGGTCCGGAACGCGTTGGCGACGCTCAGGTTGTACTCCGGGAACGGGTTCGCCGCGCCGGCCGGAGGCACGGCGCCGCCGACCGGGAACGGGACGGTGTTGGCCGGCTGGAACCGCGGCGGGCCGGGGATCTCGAACGACGTGCCCTGGGCCAGCACGGCGGTGCCGTGCGGGATGGTGGCCAGCCGCGCCACCGTGGCGGGCTGGGCGGGGTCGGCGGTCGCCGGGATGTTCAGCCACAGGCCCGGCTCCAGGTGGATCGCGCCGCCGGTGGCGCGGTCGCTGACCTGCTGCAGGTAGTGCAGCCCGAACAGCTCGATGTCGTCCATGACCGTGCCGCGGTTGGGGATCGCGCCGCCGATGGTCAGGAAGTGCAGCTGCTCGTCGGTGGGGTTGAGCTCCAGGAAGATGTCGTTGTTCTGCTGATGATCGGGCCGGGCGATGAGGTTGAACCCGTGGCCCCGCCAGGTTCCGGGCAGGTCGGCCAGCGGGCCGAGATTGCTGAGCTGGATGTTCCTGGGCGCGGCGGCGCGGAAGTCCGGCGGCGGATTGGGCATGGTGGCGCTCCTTCTGACGCGGCGCGGGGCCCCTCGCGGGCCCGGCAGCCGGGATGACGCCCGACCGTGACGGCCCCCGGGCGCGGGCGGGCATGCCTACACGCGACCGGAGAGCGCTGCAGTGCCGGAAATACGCCGGGCCGGTCCAGCGCGGCCGGGCGGCTGTCTGCCTGGCCGCGCCTCAGCGGCGGTGGTGCCGGGGGTGCCGATGGTGCCGGGAGTGCAGCCCGGGGCGGCGGGCCGAGGTGAGCGCGGCGAACACCACCGTGGAGCTGCGGTAATGGCCGGTGGCGTAGTCGAAGGTGCCGCCGCAGGTAATCAGCCGCAGCGCGGCGAAGCCGGGCGCGGTGTAGATGACCTGCGCCGGGAACCTCGACTTGAGGTACTGCCGCACGCCGGTGACGCTGAACACGGCGGTGATGCCGTCCGCGAGCCGGACGTCGATGCCGTCGCCGGGCCGCAGCGCGCCCAGCCGGAAGAAGACGGCCGGGCCCTGGTAGCTGTCCAGGTGGCCTTCGATGACCGCCGCGCCGGCCTGGCCGGGCGTGACGGAGTCGTCGTACCAGGCCGCCCGGCCGGCCTGGTACGGCAGGGCCGGGACCGCGATCGTGCCGTCGGCGCGCAGGCCGAGGTGCAGCAGCCGCGAGCTGACCCCGATGGCCGGGATGCTGACCGAGACCGGCACCGAGCGCCGCAGCGTCAGCCGGCCGTAGCCCGCACCGAGCGTGCCCGTGGCCGAGGCGGATGGCTGCGGCGCGCGCTGCTGGGCGATGACCGCGATGCCGACGGCGACCGCGCCGATCAGCAGCAGCAGCACGCCGGCGATCCCGGCGGTCCGGGCCCGCAGGTTCTGCGGCGGGGGCGGCGGCACCGGCCCGTCCTGCGGCCACTGCATGACCACGCGGAACCCGGCGGTGCGCCGCCATTGCACCTGGCCCACGCTCCGTCCTTTCCGGCGGTGCCCGCGCCCGGGCTCGGCTGACGGCGTCCCGACCGCCATTATCCGGGCGGCGCGCAGGCCCGTTAACGATATGATCCCGGCGCATTACCGAAACGGCCAGCGCGCTGCCCGGATAATGGCTGGCCGGCCATTATGTTCTGCCGCCCGCGATACGGGTATGCCCGCTATGCGGGCCGCCGCTCCGTGCCCCCGAGGAGACTGCATGATCGTGCGCGCCGCCGCATGGCCAGGGCATCGCGCCCGGCTGGCGGCCGCGCGGGCCGGCGCCCTGGCCCTCTTCGCCGTGGCCGGATTGTCGGCGTGCGCGGGATCTACGCCGAAGGTGGCGCTGCCCGGCTCGTCCGCGAGCAGGAGCGCGTCCGCCAGTGCCTCCGCCAGCCCCAGCAGCACCGGCAGCGGGACGCCGACCAGCCCGCCGTCGTCGAAGACGGCATCCCCGACGCCCACGCCGACGCCCACCCCGACCCCGACGCCGCACTCCCGTACGGCCCGCCCGCTCTCCGGCGCGCCGGCCACCGGCGGGGGCGGCACGGCCGGCTTCCAGGATCCGCTGCTGGCCGGGCTGGGGGGCGCGGCCCTGCTGGCCGGCGCGGGCAGCCTCGCCTACCGCAGGAAGATCCTCAGGAACCGCTAGCCCGCGCAGGCGCGGCCACCGGGCCCGATGCTGTCCCGGGGCCGAGGGGGACGGCTTCTGCGCGCTGCACCCGGACCGGCTGGGCCGGCCGGCAAGATGCCCGCGTCACGTCCCCAGCATCGCGGCGCGGGCGTCCCGCCGTGCCCTGCCAGTATGCGAACGCACATTCGACTTGTCGAGAGACGCGCCGCCGGCGCGGAGATAAATCTACGGGACAGGATGGCACCGGACCTGGCCAGCTTGGCTGCGGAGATCCGCGTGGCCGCCACCGGGCTGCAGAGCGGCAGTGCCGCTGACCTAGGGCGGCCGCGGCGCTGGCCCTGGCGCCGGTCAGCGGGCGGGGGTCAGGGCCTGGCGCAGGGCGGCCGCCTGGCGCAGCCGGACGGCCCGCGGGACCTCGGCCATCGCCGGATCGGGCATCGCGAAGTCGTCGCCGGGAAAGCGCGGCACCACGTGCACCTGGAGGTGGAACGGCACCGGGCCGGGCGTGACGTTGTGCTGGAACACGATCGAGCCCTCGGCGCCGTACAGCGCGCCGACCGCGCCGGTCAGCCGCGCCGCGACCGCGAACAGCTCGTCCCGGACGGCCGGGGCGGCGTCTTGCAGGGAGGCGACGTGCGCCACCGGCACCACCAGCGCGTGCCCCTGGTTGCGCGGCCGCTGGCGCGGGGCCGGGATGACGAAAACCCGCTCGGTGCGCAGCGCGACCAGGCCGGCGTCCGCCGCACCGGCCGCGACGGCACAAGACGTGCAACCGTTCATCGCCGAAAGTTACCGCGCATCATGGCCTATCCGCGCCTATTTCATGATCCCTGACCGCCGGCCCGCTGGCCTGCAGGGCGGCCTCCCGCCGGGAAGCCCGGACCCGCCGCGATCCGGCTGCTGTACGCCGGCCGGCCGCTGCCGCCCGGCTTCGCCAAGTCGCGGCCGGCGCCCGGCTGACCCCGGCTGCGCCCCATCAGCAGCGCGGACCGGGATCCGGCCGGACCCGCCTGATTTCAGGCCGCGGCCGCGACCAGCTCGTCGAGCATGCGGCCGGTGCTGCCGGCCACGATCGACAGGTGCCCCTCGCCCGGTTCGAGGTGCACGGACGCGCCGGGCAGCTGGCCGGCCAGCCACTGGCCGTGCGCGAACGGCACCATGAGGTCCTCGCTGCCCTGCCAGATCATGACCGGCACGCCGATCTCGGCCAGCCCGAAGCCCCACGGCCGGGTGAACGCCAGGTCGTCGTCCAGCCAGCCGTCCACGCTGACCCGGACTGCCTCGCGCATGCTGGCCGCCATGTCGTCGCCGTACTCGCCGCCCAGCACGGCCCGGTCGGCCGGCGGCAGCAGTGTCTCCAGCGAGGACACGATCTGGTCTCCGGTGATCTGCTGCAGCCCGGGGCGCGCCCGCTCCAGGTAGCCGCGCAGCTCGTCCTCGCCGCCGGCCGCGGCGGCGAACTCGGTGACGTTCTCCTCGCCCATCCCGGCCGGCCAGTCCAGGCCCGGCGCGTCGTAGGGGGCAACGCCGGCCATCACCAGCACCGCGGCCGCGGCCCCGAGGCGGGCGCCGCAGGCCAGGGCGTGCGGCCCGCCGCCGGAATGGCCGGCCACCAGGCAGCGGTCCGCGCCGAGCGCGGCCAGCACCGCGGCGGTGTCGTCGGCCACGTCCGCGACAGTCCGGCCCGGCTGCCGGTCCGAGCCGCCGTACCCGGGGCGGGAGGTGGTGACCAGGCGCAGGCCGCGCGCGTGCGCGGCGCGCTCCACCACCCGGTTCCGGGTCGCGGCGCCGGGCGTCCCCTGGTGGAACACCAGCGGGAGGCCGTCCGCGGGCCCGCTGATCCGCAGGTCCATGCGCCGCCCGCCGGGCAGCACGACGTGATCTCGGTCGGTCATCCCGTCATGATGGCACTGCCGCGCCCGCCGCACGCTGGCGGGTAAATCGCTGGCCGGCGGCTGGCCGGCGGCCGGATAATCACTGGCGTGCAGCCCCAGGTGATCCGCTACAGCGAGCGGCCCGAGCTCTGGGCGGGCCTCAGCGGGCTCACCGGCGAGGTCTGGCCCGAGTACAACACGCACGGTGCCACCCTGAACCGGTACTGGCCGCAGCTGTACGACGTCTTCCCCGACTGGCAGTTCGTCCTCTGGGACCCGGCCAGCCAGGCCGTGCTGGCCGAGGGGCACTGCGCGCCGGTGGCCTGGGACGGCACCGACGCCGGCCTCGGCCCGGGCATCGACGCCACCATCGCCGCCGCGTTCGGGCTGCGGGCCGCGGACGGCCAGCCGACGGCGGTCAGCGCGCTGGCCGCCGAGATCCCGCCCCGCCACCAGGGCCGCGGCCTGTCCGGGCCGATGCTGCGGGCGATGGCGGGCCTGGCCCGCGAGGCCGGGCTCGGCCGCCTCATCGCCCCGGTGCGGCCGAGCCGCAAGGACCGCTACCCCACCATCCCGATCGAGCGCTACGCGCGCTGGACCCGCGAGGACGGCCTGCCCTTCGACCCGTGGATGCGGGTGCACGTCCGGCTCGGCGGCCGGATCGGGCCGGTGATCCCCCGCTCGCTGCGCATCGCCGGCCGCGCCGCCGACTGGGAGTCGTGGACCGGGATGGCCTTTCCCGAGACCGGGGATTACGTCTTCCCGGCCGGGCTGGCCACCGTGCACATCGACCGGGCGGCCGGGACCGGCGAGTACTTCGAGCCGAACGTCTGGATCATCCACCAGGCCGGGCCGCCCGGCTGATCGCGGGCTGCGAGACTGCGGTCATGGCCGGGCGCCCGTGGCAGAACCGGGTCCTGCCGACTCAGGAGATCGTCGCCGACCCGGCGCGCGGCTTGCTGATGGGAAATCGCGGCTGCATCCATACCGCGCAGCGCACGCTCGGCGTGACCCGCTGGCGCAGCAAGCTGTGGATCTGCTGCGCGCTGGACTGGCGCGGCCGCCGCCGCGACGTCATGCCGCCGGGCCGGTGGACGGCGCTGTTCTTCCTGGACGAGGCCACCGCGCTCGCCGCCGGGCACCGGCCGTGCGGGTACTGCCGCCGGGCCGATTACCGCTGGTTCGCGGAGAGCTGGCGGGCCGCCCGCGGCCTCCCCGGCCCGCCGCGGGCCGGGGAGATGGACGCGCAACTGCACCGCGAGCGGGTCGACCGGCGCACCCGGCGGCAGGTCACCCGCCCGGCGCTGGCCGGGTCGCTGCCGGACGGGGTCATGGTCCGCCGCGACGGCGAGGTGGCGCTGTACTGCGACGGGATGCTGCGGCCGTGGTCCCTGGCCGGCTACGGCCCGCCCCGGCCGGCTGGCCCGCGGGCTGCGGTGGAGCTGCTGACGCCGCCGTCGGTGGCCGCGGTCCTGGCCGCCGGGTACCGGCCGCTGGTCCACCCGAGCGCCGGGCACACCCCGATGCGCGGCTTGCCGGACCCAGGGAACCCGCGCTGAGGCCCGCCCCCGGAAGTCACGCCAGCCCCGCCCGTAACAGGCGGCGTTAACACGGAGCATGTGTGCACCTCGGCGGCACAGATCTTCCGCGCTGACGGCAGCGGCCAGGTCAGTCCAGGGAGACGGGGCGGCCGGGGCGGGACATGGTGCCGGGCGGGCAGTACCAGGTCATGATCTCGACGGCCAGCCGCCCGGCCCGGACCGCCGGGTCGGCCCCGGCGAGCTGGCGGGACTGCTCCAGCGATCCGGTCCGGTAGAACGTCAGGCCGCGCAGGGCCGGGTCCGGCTGGTCGCGGACCGGGCCGTTGGTGACGACCTGGCCGGCCTCGCGCAGCCGCGCGTGATAGGCGAGGTGCTCGCGCTGGATCCGCTCCAGCTCGTCATCGGAGCAGGACGGCGCGCCGTCCGGGGTGCGCAGCAGCACGAGCTCGAACGCTTCAAGGTCCACACGTCATTGTGGCACCCGAGCGGCGCGGCCGGGCCGGTCAGTCGCCGGCCGGGCCGCCGCCGGGCGCTATCCGCCGGGCCAGCTCGCCGTGGTCGTAGGCCGCCTCCGGCGCGGCCCGCACGGCCGCGTCGAGCGCGACGGCGTCGTCGCCGACCAGGATCCGCCACCGGCCGGCCAGCACCCCGTCCAGGATGACGGCCGCCGCGCCGGCTGCGCTCAGCGGCGCGGCGTCCCGGAACCCGGCGTTGGCGGCGGCGAGGGCCTCGCGGGCCTGCGCGGCCGAGGCACCCTCGGCGGCCAGGCCGCGGCGCCGCAGCTCCGGCAGGGCGGCCTCCAGCTCGGCGTCGGTCAGCTGCCCGGCGTCCAGGCCGTGGGCGCGCAGGCTGTTCGCGACGATGTCGGTGCCCACGTGCCCGGGCATCACCACCGCGACCCGGACCTGCGGCGCGTGCAGCCGCAGGTCCTCGATCAGCGCCTCGGTGAAGCCCTTCACGGCGAACTTGGCCGCCGCGTAGGCGGTGTTCGGCACGCCCGGCCCGAGCGAGGCCCAGAAGCCGTTGACGCTGCTGGTGTTGACCAGCACGCCGTCGCCGCTGGCGATCAGCAGCGGCAGGAACGCGCGGGCACAGTAGTAGACGCCCCACCAGTCGGTGCCGAAGGTGCGCTCCCATTCGGCCCGCGGGTCGCGGACGAAGCTGGCCCCGCCGCCGATGCCGGCGTTGCTGAACAGCAGGTCCAGGCGGTCCGCGCCGTGCTGGCCGAGCAGCTCGTCGCGGAACCGCAGCACCTGCGCCTCGTCGGACACGTCGCACGCGTGACCGGTGACCCGGGTGCCGGCCTGGCGCGGCCGCCTGCGCCTGCTCCGCCACCGCGGCGGCCGCGGCGGCGTCGATGTCGCCGGCCGCGACCGAGCAGCCCTGGGCGGCCAGCTGGCGGACCAGCTCGCGGCCCATGCCCGAGCCGCCGCCGGTCACCGCGGCCAGCTTGCCCGCGTACGAGTCCACGTCAGGGTCACCTCCCCAAGGCCGGTCCCGCCGGGGCGGCCTTGTGGCTGATCAATGCTCACTCCTGGTCGAGCACCGCGAACAGCAGGCCGCCCAGCATGGCCAGGTTCTTGTGGAAGTTGATCCGCTGCGCCTTGCGCTCGGCCGGATCGGAGATCGTCCAGTACGCGTGCCCGGCCAGCGTGGTCGGGATCAGCGACCCGGCCAGCAGCAGCGCCGACAGCCGCGGCGCCCGGCCGACCGCCAGCAGCGCGCCGCCGGCCACCATCACCGCGCCGTTGCCCCGTACCACCAGCTCGTCGTCGGCGGGCAGCGGCGCCACCTTGCGCACCGAGTCCAGCAGCGGGGCGGCCAGATCGACCCGGCTGCCCGGCGCGCGCAGCGCGTCGAAGCCGAGCAGGACGTAAGTGGATCCGGTCAGCAGCCGCGCGGCCGGCCGCAGCGGGGCCAGCATGCGCCGCGTCGTGGTCATGGCACCTCAGCACGAGTCGGGAACATCCGGTCAGCAGGACTGTACGCCGCAGGCTGGGTCATCGGCGCCGGCGGCCAGGCCGTCGGCGCGACCGCGTCGAACGCCCGCGACGTGGCGCTGGCCGGCGGCCGGGATCTGCGCCAGGATGAGGGGCGTGACGAGCCAGGACGACCGGGCCGCGGCGCCGCCGCCCCGCGCTGACTACGATCCCGGCGAGGGCGGCGACGCGGCCTGCTGGGCGCACCGCGTCTGCCCCGCCTGCGGGCGGCTGAACGAGGCCGAGCATCCCGTCGTGTGCGAGGCGTGCGGCGAGCGCTTCCCGCGGTACTGACCGGCCGGCCGCCCGCAGCGGACAGCCCGCGCCGCGCCGCCCGGGACCTGACATGATCGGCTCAATGCCGGACCCCGATCTGGAGGAATTCCCGATGGCACATGCGCACGGACCGTTCGAGGGCCTGCCCGAGGCCCCGGTCTTCACCGTCACCAGCACCGACATCGCCGAGGGCGAGACGCTGCCGGACCCGCACGTCAGCGGCATCTTCGGGGCCGGCGGCGAGGACCGGTCGCCGCAGCTGTCCTGGTCGGGCTTCCCGGACGGCACCAAGAGCTTCGCGGTCACCTGCTACGACCCGGACGCGCCGACGCTGAGCGGCTTCTGGCACTGGGCGGTCTTCAACCTCCCGGCGAGCGTGACCGAGCTGGCCAGCGGCGCGGGCAGCCCGGACGGCAGCATGCCCGCCGGCTCGGTCACCCTGCGCAACGACGCGGGCCTGGCCCACTACCTGGGCGCCGCGCCCCCGGGCGGGCACGGGCCGCACCACTACCAGTTCGTCGTGCATGCCCTCAGCGCCGAGCACCTGGACGTCGACCCGGCCGCCACCCCGGCGTTCCTGGTCTTCAACCTGATGGGCGTGACCCTGGCCCGCGCGGCCATCACCGCCGTCTACGAGGCGCACTAGCCGCGGGCCGCGCGGGGCCGGGACCGCCGCCGTCCCCCGGGCCCGCCCCCCGCGCGGCCGCAGGCCAGCCGGCCCGGCGGAATGCGGCCGCCTGCGGCCAGCCTGGAAATACCTTCTTTATTCCGCCAGAAGCTGTGCCGCAGTTTCATGGCCGCGGCAGAAAGAGAGCTAAGCAGCGGTGAAGCATGGCCCCCGACGATCGGGAGCATGCACACCACTGACACCGTGCCGAGGCCCGCCAGCGCGGGCCAGCTCACTGACAGCACCGCGAAAGCCCAGGTCGAGATCGTGGTCCCGGTCCGGGACGAGGAACGCGACCTCGGGCCGGCCATCCGGCGGCTGCGCGCTTACCTGGACGGCGGCTTTCCCTTTTCCGCGCGCATTACCATCGCCGACAATGGCAGCACCGACGGCACCTGGAATCAGGCCGCGCAGCTCGCGGAAAAGCTGCCGCTGGTGCGCGCCGTGCGCATTGACCGGCCCGGCCGGGGCGGGGCGGTGCGCGCCATCTGGTCCCGCAGCGACGCCGACGTCGTCGCGTACCTGGACGTGGACCTGTCCACCGGCCTGAACGCGCTGCTGCCGCTGGTGGCGCCGCTGCTGTCCGGGCACAGCGACGTGGCGATCGGCACCCGGCTGGCCCGCGGCGCCCGGGTGATCCGCGGGCCGAAGCGGGAGATCATCTCGCGCTGCTACAACGTGCTGCTGCACGCGAGCCTCGGCACCCGGTTCTCCGACGCCCAGTGCGGCTTCAAGGCGATGCGCGCGCCGGCCGCGCGGCGGCTGCTGCCGCTGACGTCCGACACCGGCTGGTTCTTCGACACCGAGCTGCTCGTGCTGGCCGAGCGGGCCGGGCTGCGCATCCACGAGATCCCGGTGGACTGGATCGACGACCCCGACTCGCGGGTCCGGCTGCTCGCCACTGCGCTGGGCGACCTGCGCGGCATCGCCCGGCTGGGCGCCGGGCTGGCCCGGGGGGCGATCCGCGTACCTGAGCTGGGCGGCGAGTTGCGGACCGCCCGCGGCGGCCCGGCGGGCGGCGCGCCGCCGGGCCGCGGGCCGGCGCGGGGCGGCCTGGCCGGCCAGCTCGCCCGGTTCGCCCTGGTCGGCGCGGCCAGCACCGCCGCCTACGTGCTGCTGTACCTGCTGCTGCGCGGCGCGCTGAGCGCGCAGGCGGCCAGCGCGCTCAGCCTGCTGGCGACCGCGGTGGCGAACACGGCGGTGAACCGGCGGTTCACCTTCGGCATCCGGGGCCGCCAGCACGCCGCCCGGCACCAGGCCCGCGGCCTGATTGCGTTCGGGACCGGTCTCGTGCTCACCTCGGGCGCGCTGGCCGCGCTGCAGGCCGGCGACCCGCGGCCGTCGCGCGCCGCCGAGCTCGCCGTCCTGGTCACGGCCAGCCTCGCCGCGACGCTGGTCCGGTTCGGGCTGTACCGGGGCTGGGTGTTCCGGCACCGGCCGGACGGGCCGGCCCCGGCCCGCGCCGCCGGTGCCGGTCCCGCCCTCGCCCCCGGCCGCCAGCGCGGCTCCCGGTGAACGCCATCTCGGCGCCGGCCTGGCCCGGCTACCGGCACGCCCGTCCCGCGCCGCGCCGCGGCCGGGCCGCCCGGCTGCTGCTCGGCCGCCCCGGCGACCCGGCCTGGGCCCGGCCCGCGATGCTCGGGCTGCTGCTGGTCACGGCGGTGCTGTATCTCGCCGGGCTGAGCCGCAGCGGCTACGCCAACGAGTTCTACGCCGCGGCCGTGCAGGCCGGCACCAAGAGCTGGAAGGCGTTCCTGTTCGGCTCGCTGGACTCTTCCAGCTTCATCACCGTGGACAAGACTCCCGCCTCGCTGTGGGTGATGGAGCTGTCCGGGCGCATCTTCGGGTTCAGCTCGTGGAGCCTGCTGGCGCCGCAGGCGGCGGAGGGCGTGGCCGCCGCCGGCCTGCTGTACGCCACGGTGCGCCGCTGGTCCGGCCCGGCCGCGGGCCTGATCGCCGCGGGCGTGCTGGCGATCACGCCGGTGGCGGTGCTGATGTTCCGGTTCGACAACCCGGACGCGCTGCTGGTGCTGGTGCTCACCACGGCCGCGTACGCCACCACCCGGGCGATCGAGTCCGGGCGCGCCCGCTGGATGGTGCTGGCCGGGGCGCTGCTCGGTCTCGGCTACCTGACCAAGATGCTGCAGGCGCTGCTGGTGCTGCCCGCGTTCGCGCTGGCCTACCTGTGGGCCGGGCGGCCGTCGCTCCGCCGCCGCATCGGGCAGCTGCTGGCCGCCGGGGCGGCGATGGTCGCTGCGGCCGGCTGGTGGGTCGCGATCGACCTGCTCACCCCGGCGGCCGGCCGGCCGTACGTGGGCGGCTCGACCGACAACAACATCCTGCAGCTCACCTTCGGCTACAACGGCCTCGGCCGGCTCACCGGCAGCGGCAGCGGGCCCGGGAGCGGCGCAAGCGGCGGGGGCAGCATGTTCGGCGGCGCGACCGGGCTCAACCGGCTGTTCGCCGCGGACATGGGCGGGCAGGTCAGCTGGCTGCTCCCGGCGGCGCTGATCTTCCTGGCCGGGCTGGCGTGGGCGTCCCGCCGGGCCCCGCGGACCGACCGCACCCGGGCCGCGGTGCTGCTGTGGGGCGGCTGGCTGCTGGTGACCGGCCTGGTGTTCAGCTTCATGGCCGGGATCATGCACCCGTACTACACGGTGGCGCTCGCCCCGGCGATCGGGGCGCTGGCCGGCATCGGCTCGGTCTGGCTGTGGTCACGCCGGCGGTCGCTGGCCGCCCGCGGCGTGCTGGCCGGCACCGTGGCCGTCACGGCCGCCTGGGCCTCCGTCCTGCTCGGGCGCAGCGGCTGGCTGCCCTGGCTGCGGGTGGCCATCGCGGTCGCCGCGGTGGCGGCGGCCGCGCTGATCCTGGCCGGGCCCGCGATCCGGCGCCGCGCCGCGCGCGGCGCGGCGGTGGCGCCGGCCGCGGCTGTCTCGCTGGCGCTGGCCGCCGGGCTGGCCGGCCCGGCAGCCTACAGCCTCAGCACCGCGGCGGCCGCGCACGGCGGGTCCAGCCCGACGGCCGGGCCGGCGGTGGCCGCGTCCTTCGCCGGCGGGGCCGGAACCGGCCGGGGCGGCGTCCCCGGCGCGGCCGGCCGGGCCGGCGGCAGCGCCGCGGGAAGCGGCGCCACGGGAAGCGGCGCGACAGGAAGCGGCAGGGCGGGTAGCGGCGCGGCAGGAAGCGGCGCCACGGGTAGCGGCAGGGCGGGAGCCGGCCAGCGGCCCGCCGGGCTGCCCGGCGCGGGCGGGCGTCCCGGTTCCGGGAGCGCCGCCGCCGGCCAGGCGCCTGCGGCGGCCCCGGGCCGGTCCGGCGAGATGGCCGCGGGCACGGCCCGGGACGGCGCGCCCGACAGCGCGGGCGGGCTCGGCGGCCACGGCGGGAGCGGCGGGACCGGCGGGACCGGCGGGAGCGGCGGGACCGGCGGCCCCGGCGGGACCGGCGGCGGCACGGTCAGCCGGGCGCTGGCCCGGCTGCTGGCGTCCGGCGCGCACGGGTACCGGTGGGCCGCCGCCACGGTCGGCTCCTCGGCCGCCGCGTCGCTGGAGCTGGGCAGCGGCGGCGTCCCGGTCATGGCGATCGGCGGCTTCACCGGATCCGACCCGGCCCCGACACTGGCCCAGTTCACGCAGCTGGTGGCCCGGCACGAGATCCGCTACTTCGTGACCGCCGGGACCGGCGGCGCCGCGGGTGCCGCGGGCGGCCCCGGCGGCAGCGGATACGGCTCGCAGATCACCGCGTGGGTCCAGGCGCACTTCACCGCCCGGACGGTCGGCGGGATGACCGTCTACGACCTGGGCAGTACCGCTAGCGGATCGTGATCTCTGGGCCCGGCCGGCCCCGGCGCATGGCGGCCGGCCGGGCCGGCCGGGCCCCGCTGCGGAGCGCGCCGGAACGTCATGTGAAGGTAAAGAATGCGGGTGCGCCGGGCCGATGGCAGCGTGATCGCGTGCGCGGCCGCCGGCGAGCCGGCCGCGGCGCCGCTGCTGGTGTGCCACGGGCTGGCCGACTCCCGGCTGTCCGTCAGCGGACTGGCCAGCCTGGCCGGTGAGCTGGGATTGCGCATCGTGATCCCGGACCGTCCCGGCACCGGCGGCACCGACCTGCGGCACCTGCGCCAGGTGGCGGACTGGGCCGATGACGCGGCCCTGGTCCTGGACGCGATGGGGGCAGGCTCGGCGGCGCTGCTGGGTATCTCCGGCGGCGGGCCGTTCGCCGCGGCCTGCGCGGCCCGGCTGGCCGGGCGGGTCAGCAGCCTCACCCTGATCTCGCCGCTCGGCGCGCAGGGCTGGCCGAACCGCGGGATGGCGCCCGGGGAACGGTCCTCGCTGGCGCTGGCCCGGCAGGTCCCGGCGTTCGGCGGCTGGTTCCTCGGCGGCCTGGCCGCGCTCGCGGATCGCGCGCCGCGGCTGTTCATGCGGGTGGTGACCACCGAACTGCCCGCGGTGGACCGCGCCGCGCTGCACGAGCCCGGGATGAGCGAGGAGTTCGTGGCCGGCTACGTCGAGGCGTTCCGCCGCGGCAGCGGCGGCGTGGCCCAGGACCTGCGGGTGCTGAGCCGGCCGTGGGGCTTCGACCTGGGCTCCATCAGCGCGCCGACGGACGTCCACCACGGCGGGGCCGACAACACGGTCCCGCCCCGGCACGCCCGGCTGTACGCCGGGGCGATCCCCGGCGCGCGGCTGCACCTGCACCCGCAGCACGGCCATTTCTCGATCCTGACCGCCGCCCGGCAGATGCTGGCGCCGCTGGCGAGCTGACCGGCGGGACGCTAGCGCAGCGGCGGGGGCGCCCCGGCCGCGCTGGCGGCCAGCGCCGGGTCCCATTCGCAGGCCGTGCAGGCGTGCTGGAAGGCGGCCCGGGCGAACTCCAGCGCGGCCGCCCGCGGGTCGGCCGCCGACCGGACGTCGTCCCAGTCCAGGACGAACTCGCCCAGTCCCGCTTCCCACCGGGCACCGGGCGGCAGCTCGGCCCGGCCGAAGCCGGCCGGCGCCGGGTGGGCGTAGGCGTAGAACGCGGCCTTGCCGTAGCGCGGGTCACCCGGCCACCAGCCGACCGCGACTTCCTGGGCGTCCATCGCGTTGCGCATGATGAAGTCGTCGGAGGGCGGCCGGGCCGGCTGGCCGGAGAACAGGTTGACCGCCAGGTCGAACGACCCCCACCAGGCGTTCACCGGGGTCGAGCGGCCGCGGAACGGGGCCCGGAACGCGGCCAGCACCAGCGCCGCCTGGGTCGCGGCCGCGAAGTAGTCCGCGACCTGGCCGACGTCATACCGGGCGTGCTCGCGGTCGGCGTCCAGCGGCACGCTCCACGGCACCTCCTGCGGCGCCGGGTCGATCCGCACCGGGCCGGCCAGCCGCGCCACCGCGGCCAGCACGTCCTGGGTCACGTCGCCGACCGGCCGGTCCGGGGCCAGCGGGATCCGCTGCGCCGCTCCCCCGCTGTGCTCCACCACCGCCTCGTGCGAGCGCAGGTCCAGCGCGGCGACCAGCGCACCGGACCCGTCCGGGGCGGGCAGCGGCGCGGTCTCCCAGCCGCGCGCGGTCAGCCGCAGCGCCGCGTGCTGCAGCTGCGGCTCGGGCGGCGCGAGCCGCGCGGCGAGCTTGCCCAGCACCTGAACGTGACCGTGCAGCGTGTCACAGGTATCCGCCCAGTGCTCGTAGGAGCAGCCAGGCCAGTCCGCAGCCATGCCGGAAACGCTATCGGCCCGGGCCGCCCGGCGGAACCCATGGCCGCGGCGCCCGCTGGCGCCGTTTCGCTCCGGGCGCTCCGGGCAGCAGCGGGCGGGTCACGTATCCGCTGCACCAGTACCTGCAGGAGGGCATGACGGCTGTTCCGGCATTCCAGGATCTCCCGCTGGCCGGCCGGGACCGCGCCTGGGACGGCGCCGCCGCCGAGAAGCGGGTGCGCGCCTGGGCGGGCGCTCAGGACGAGCCGAACCCGAAGTACCGCGACGCGCGCGGCTGGTGGCCGGCATAACGCGCGCTAATCAGGGAAGCCCTTTGCCCCGGCCATGATGGATCGGGGGAATTGCCGTTGACAACCGACATGACGGCCGCGCCGGCCGTGCTGCCGGACCTGCCGGGACTGCCCGGCCTGGCCGGCGACCTGGTCGCGGCGGCCCGCGGATCGGGCGAGGACGCCGGGCGGGCCATCGAGCTGGCGCGGGCCTGCGGGACCCGGCTCCCGCAGCCCGGTGCCGGGCAGACGGCCGTGCGCTGGGCGGTGCTGGCGGCCGTGGCCGAGGTCAATCTCACCGTGGCCCGGGTGCTGGAAGCGCACAGCGACGCGCTGGCCATCCTGCATGAGGCCGGCCAGCCGCCGCCGGAGGGCAGCTGGGGGGTGTTCGCGGCTGAAGCCGCGCCGCACCGGCTGGAGGCCCGCGAGGCCGGCCGCCAGGTCACCCTGAGCGGGGTCAAGCCCTGGTGCTCTCTCGGCGGCTGCCTGGACGCCGCGCTCGTCACCGCGCACGCCGGCGAGCAGCGGCGGCTGTACCGGGTGAGCCTGCGCCACCCGTCGGTGACTGCCGATCCGCCGGGCCGGTGGATCGCCCGCGGGCTGCGGTCGGTCACCAGCGCACCGGTCCGGTTCGACGCCACCCCGGCCGAGCCGGTCGGCGCGGCCGGCTGGTACCTGGCCCGGCCCGGCTTCGCCTGGGGCGGGATGGGTGTCGCCGCGTGCTGGCACGGCGGCGCCCGCGGGCTGGCGGAGGCGCTGCGGCGCGCGTCGGCGCGGCGCTCCGGGGAGCTGAGCGACCTGCACGTCGGCATCGCCGGCACCGCCCTGCACGGATCGCAGGCCGTGCTGAGCCAGGCGGCGGCGCTGATCGACGCCGGGCAGGCCGCGGGCAGCGCCGGCGCGACCCTGGCCCTGCAGGTGCGGGCGGTGGTCGCCGGGGCCGCGGAGACGGTGCTGCGCCAGACCGGGCACGCGCTCGGCCCGGCGCCGCTGGCCTTCGACGAGGACCACGCCCGGCGGGTGGCGGACCTGGAACTGTACGTGCGCCAGCACCACGCCGAGCGCGACCTGGCCGCGCTCGGCCGCGCGCTGCTCGCGGCCGGCCCGCCGGATGCCCGTTGATCCGCCGCGTTGCCGTAGTCATCCCGGCGGCGGACGAGGAGGAGCGCATCGGCCGCTGCCTGGCCTGCGTCCGGGTCGCCCGCAGCCAGCTGAGCCGCAGCCACCCGCGGGTCAGCACCGAGATCATCGTGGTGCTGGACGGCTGCCGCGACGGCACGGCGGCGATCGCTGCCGTGGCCGGGGACGTGCGGACGGTGCCGATCGCGGCCGGGAACGTGGGCGCCGCCCGGCGGGCCGGCGCGAGCGCCGCGCTGGCCGCGCCGGGATCGCCGGGCGAGCTGTGGCTGGCCAGCACCGACGCCGACTCGCGGGTCCCGCCCGGCTGGCTGACCCGGATGCTCGGCGAAGCGCAGCTCGGGGCGCACCTGGTGCTCGGCACCGCGCTGCCCGACGACGACCTCGGGCCCGCGGCCCGGGCGGAGTGGCTGCGCCGTCACCACCTGCGCGACGGCCACCCGCACGTGCACGGGGCCAGCCTCGGCATCCGCGGTGACGCGTACCTGGCCCTCGGCGGGTGGCGGCCGCTGGCCAGCGGCGAGGACGTGGACCTGGCCCGGCGGGCCAGCTCGGCAGGCCACCTGCGGATCGCCCGGACCGCGGCGATCCCGGTGCTGACCAGTGCCCGCCGGGAAGGCCGGGCCCCGCGCGGCTTCGCCGGCTACCTGCAGGCGCTCGGGACGGCGGCCGCCGGGCTCGGTCCCGGGCCGCCGCCCGGCCCGGCAGCCGCGGCGGCACGGCCGTGACCGCCCTGCCCGTCAGCCCGATCGACGCCCCGGGCACCGGCGAGGCGGCCTGGCGGTCCTGGGCCGGGCTGGGCCGGCTGCCGGAGCGCGATCTGGCCGGGTGCGCCAGCCTGGTGGTGCTGGCCGCGCACCCCGACGACGAGGTACTCGGCGCGGGCGGGATCATCGCCATGCTCGCGGCGGCGGGCGCCCGGATCCGGCTGGTCGCGGTGACCGACGGGGAAGCATCCCACCCCGGCGGCGCCGACCCGGGCGGGCTGGCCCGGCGCCGCGCAGCGGAGCGGGCCGCCGCGCTGGAAACCCTGGGCGCCGCGTCGGCCGAGGTCATCCGGCTGCGGCTGCCCGACGCCAGGCTGGCCGGCCGGGACGCGGAGCTGGCCGCCGCGGCCGGGGAGCTGACCGCCGGGTTCGCGCTGTGCCTGGCGCCGTGGGAGCGGGACGCGCACGCCGACCACGAGGCCGTGGGCCGGGCGGCCCGGCAGGCGCACGCAGCCGGGCAGGCGCCCGGGGTGCTGGCGCACTTCCCGGTGTGGGCCTGGCACTGGGCCCGCCCGGCCGATCCGCGGCTGCCCTGGGACCGGGCGGTCCGGGTCCGGCTGCCGGCCGCGGCCGCCGCGCGCAAGCGCGCCGCCATCGGCTGTTTCGCCAGCCAGCTCGAACCCCGCCCGGGCGGCCGCGGGCCGGTGCTGGCCCCGGCGTTCGTCGCCCACTTCACCCGCAGGGACGAGGTGCTGTTCCCGGTGCACCGGTCATGATCCTGGAATCCGGTTACTTCGACCGGATGTACGCCGCCGCCGACGACCCGTGGGGCCTGGCCAGCCGGTGGTACGAGGCGCGCAAGTACGCGGTCACGCTGGCCTTGCTGCCGCGCCAGCGCTACCGCGACGCGTTCGAGCCCGGCTGCTCCATCGGGGTGCTCACCGAGCAGCTCGCCCGGCGCTGCGACCGGCTGCTGGCCTGCGACGTCGCCCCGGCCGCGGTGACGGCCGCGAGCCGGCGCACGGCCGGCCTGCCCGGCGTCCGGGTGCAGCGGCGGGCGCTGCCCGGCGGCTGGCCGGACGGGCAGTTCGACCTCATCGTCTGCTCCGAGATCTTGTACTACTTCGGCGGCGCGGACCTGCAGCGCGTCCTGGACCGGGCGGTGGCGGCGCTGCGGCCGGGCGGCACGCTGGTGGCGGTGCACTGGCGGCACCCGGTGCCGGAGTACCCGCGCAGCGGCGACAGCGTGCACCAGGCGCTCGCGGCACAGCCGCCGCTGAGCCGTCTCGCCGAGCACCGCGAGGCGGATTTCCTCGCCGAGGCCTACCAGCACGGGCCTGCCGTGTCGGTGGCCGCGGCCACCGGCCTGGTGTGACGCGCCGCCGCCTGTCCGCTCAGCCGGGATCCGGCCCGCCGGCCATCTCCCTCAGGTCCGGCCCGGTGCCCGGCAGCTCCCGGCCGCACGGGCGCAGGCCGTCCAGGAAGATGGCCAGGTGGCGGGCCGCGACCACGTCCTGGGCGGCACGGCCGCGCCGGGCCGGCAGCGGCCGGGCCAGCCGCAGCAGCATCAGGCTCACGTCCCCGAACGTGATCCCCGGCCGGATCGCGCCGGATTCCGCGGCCGCGGCGAGCAGCCGCCGGACCGCCCGCACGCTACGGTCCCGGGCGGCTGCCAGCTCCGGGTTGCGCAGGTCCAGATCGCCGGCGATGACCGGCATCACCCACGCGACGCGGACCGCGAGCGCCTCGCGCAGGTAGCGGCCCAGTGCCTCGAACGGGTCGGGCTCGTCGGCCAGGGCCCGCTCCGCGGCGGCGGCCGTGGCGCTGATCACCCGCAGTGCGATGGCCTCCAGCAGCGCCGTCCGGTCGGGAAAGTGCCGGTACAGGGTCGCGTTGCCCAGGCCCGCCGCGCGGGCGATCTCGTCCAGCGCGACGCCGGGGCCCCGTTCGGCGATCAGCTCGGTGGCGTGCGCGAGCAGGGTCTCCCGGTTTCGCGCCGCGTCGGCCCGCGGCGGCCAGCAGCAGGCCCGCGCCCGCGCCGGCGAGCCGGCGCTCACCGGCGCTCAGCCACCCGCCGGTCCCGCCGAGACGCTGATCCGCAGGCAGATCGCGTAGCACAGCATCGCCACGGCGGCGGCCAGGGCCATGCCCATGGACTGCGCGTTGCCATGCGCGCTGAGGAACTCGGCGCCGCCCGAGGCCGCGACCAGGATGGCGATCAGCCCCGCCGCGGACAGCACCAGCTGCCCGGTGCGGCGGGCCCGGACCGAGAGCACCAGGTGGCCGGCGGCCGCGACGATCAGCAGCAGACCGAGCACCGCGTGCAGGGCGAGCAGCGCGCCGTTGGAGAACGCCTCCCCGATCCCGCCCTTGGCGGGCGAGACGTACAGGCTGACCCCGATGCCCAGGGCGAACTGCAGGATCAGCATGACCAGGGCGCCCATGCTGGACCCGCGCAGCCTGGTGGTCAGGTCCGGGCGGGATCGGGCGGGCACGGGCCGGTCGGTGGCGGTCATGGCGAGATTCCTTTCTCGGCTGTCCGGTGGTCCCGCAGGGCCCTCGCCGCCCACCATATATGAGAGTTAAGTCCCCGGATAATGGGTTTCTGGCCCGCGGCGACAGGCGCCGCCGCTGCTGGCCGCCGGCCAGTTGACAGCACGGCCGCTATCTATCATTCTGATATCAGATTAATTCGCGGACGGCCGCCAGCCGCGCTCCGAGATTCACGGCCGGCGGCCCGCCCGGGCGAAACCGTGCAGTTCACGGAAGCAGGTGCAGGTCATGACGGAGTACGGCACTTGGGTCAGCTACAGCGGCTCAGCCAGGATCTGGCTGGCGGCCGGGCTGCTGGCGGCCGCGGGGTGCGCGGCGTACGCCGGCGCCCGGCTGCCGCTCCCCCGCTCGTTCACCCGCCCCCGCTGGCCGGTCATCACCGTGATGTTCGCCGCCTGGGCCGGATCACTGGTGGCGTGGGGGATCTGCGTCACCATCTACGTCCGCCAGTACCTGCGCGAGTTCACGATCGCCAAGGCCGCGCCGGTCAACCACATCACGCCGGTCACCCTGCTGGCCGCGGTGGCATTGTTCCTGGTCATCCTCATCCGCGGCCGGGGCTCCTTCGGCGCCCGGCTGGGCGGCGCCGTGCTCGGCGCGATGGCCGCGCCGATGATCTTCGAGCTGCCGTTCGACCTCATCGTGATGGCCCGGACCTACCCGCCGATCCCGCCCAGCCCGGTACTGTACCGGGCGCTGTTCTTCGTGCCGCTGTTCGCGATCGAGCTGACCACGCTGTGGCTGCTGCGGCTGTCGCGGATGGTCGCGGTGCGCAGGCCCGCGTTCATCTGCTTCGCGCTGATGCTGGCCGTGTACGCGGCCTGGGCCCTGGAGGGATTCAGCTATCCCTCCGCGGCCGGCCCGATCGCCTTCAACGTAGTGTCGAAGCTTCTGGCCTTCGTGACGATGCTGGCCCTGTTCTTCCCGCTGCGGCTGCGGCGGCGCCAGCCAGCCGGGGCGGGCGGGACGGCCGGGCCCGCCCCGCCCGCCGGCAGCCCGGCGCCGCCGGTCCTCGCCCCCTATCCGTCCCTGGCCGCTGCCCCCCGGCTGCAGGCCCCGGCAGAGGAGACAGTGATGAGCAACCTGGCCATCGAGGTGCACGGGCTGCGCAAGAGCTTCGGCGCGAAGGAGGCCGTGGCCGGGATCGACCTGCAGATCGCAGCCGGGTCGCTGGCCGGGCTGGTCGGGCCCAACGGCGCGGGCAAGACCACCTCGCTGTCGATGATGACCGGCCTGCTGCGGCCCGACGGCGGCCAGGTGACGGTCAACGGGCTTGACCTGTGGGCCGACCCGCCCGCGGCCAAGGCCGTCATCGGGGTGGTGCCGGCCGAGGTGCGGCTGTTCGAGCGGCTGAGCGGCCAGGAGCTGCTGGAATACGCCGGGCGGCTGCACGGCCTGGCCGCGGCCGAGGCCCGCGCCCGGGCCGTCCAGCTGCTGGGCGTGCTGGACCTCACCGGGGACGCCAAGCGGCTGGTCGCCGACTACTCCACCGGCATGCGCAAGAAAGCCGCCCTGGGCTGCGCCCTCATCCACAACCCGGCGGTGCTGTTCCTGGACGAGCCGCTGGAGGGAGTGGACCCGGTCTCCGCCGACGTGATCCGGCGCCTGCTGGCGCGGTACGCCGCCTCTGGCTCGACGGTGCTGTTCTCCAGCCACGTGATGGAGCTGGTCGAGCAGGTCTGCGACCACGTCTCGATCATCGACAAGGGCAAGATCGTGGCCACCGGCACGATGGCGCAGGTGCGCGACGGCAAGAGCCTGCAGCAGGCGTTCATCGACCTGGTCGGGGCCAGGGCGACCGACAAGGAGGTGCTGTCGTGGCTCGGCTCCTCGTCCAGCTGAAGTTGCGGCTGCTGGCGGGCGCGCTGCGCGCGTCGGCCGGGGCCAAGGCCGCGTTCATCACCAGCTCGATCTTCGCGCTGCTGGTCGCGGCCGGGGCCTTCGCCGTGCTGGCCGCGCAGCGCGGCACCGGGGCCGCGGCGCCGCTGGCCACGGTGATCTTTACCGTGTTCGCGTTCGGCTGGCTGATCCTGCCGATCGTGGCCTTCGGGGTGGACGCCACCCTGGACCCGGCCACCCTGGCGCTGTTCCCGCTGCGCACCCGGCCGCTGGCCACCGGGCTGCTGGCCGCCTCGCTGACCGGGGCCTCGCCGGCCGCCAATGTCCTCGGCCTGCTCGGGGTGACCGTCGGGCTGGCCCGCGGCCCCCTCGGCCTGGCGGTCGCGGTGCTCGCCGTGCTGCTGCAGGTGCTGTTCTGCGTCACGCTGGCCCGGCTGGTCACCACCGGGCTCGCCGGGCGGCTGCGCTCGCGCCGCGGCAAGGACCTGGCCGCGCTGCTGATCATCCCGATCTTCGCGCTGTACGAGGCGTTCACCCAGCTGGTGCCGCGGCTGGCGGCCGAGGGCAAGCTCACCGCCGGCAGCTTCGCCGCGGTGGACGCGTGGATGCGGTGGCTGCCCCCCGGCCTGGCCGTGCACGCCATCCAGGACGCCTCGGACGGGCGGCCGGGCACCGCGCTGGCCCGGCTGGCCCTGCTCGCCGCGGTCATCGTGGTGCTCGGCTGGCTGTGGATCCGGTCGCTGAGCCAGGCGCTGGTGACGGTCGACACCTCCACCCAGACGTCGGTGGCGGGCGCGGCGCTGCCGTTCGCGCGGTTCGGCCTGCGCGGCACGGTCGCCGCCCGGTACTGGCTCTACCAGCGCCGCGATCCTCTCGCGCTGACGTACTGGCCGCTGACCGCGGTCATCATGGCCGCCGTGTCGGTCAGCACCATCCGGACCCCGCACTACCTGGGGGGCCTGCTCGGCAGCGCGGCGTTCGGCGGCGCGTTCGTCGGCGTCTTCCACGCCAACGCGATCGGCACCACCGGTCCCGGCTTCACGCTCGAGGCGAGCGCGCTGACCAGCCGCCGGGCCCTGCAGGCCTACTTCACCGGCCAGAACGCCGCGCTCACGGTCATCGCGGTGCCGCTGCTCGCGGCGGTCTCCTTCGCCCTCGCGGTGGTGGCCGGGCACCCGGCGGCCGGGTTCCTCGCCGTCGCCGTGGACCTCGCCGCGATCGGCGCGGGCCTCGCCATCAGCAACATATTCACGGTCACGCTGGCCTACCCGGCGGAAAAGCGGCCGGCAGCCCGACGCCCCGGCCCGTCGACGGGTATATGGGCCAGTCGGTACTGGCCACGTTCGGCAACCTGCTCGGCGTCGGGGCGGCGGTCGCCCCGGTGGTGGTCGCCGCGGTGCTGACCAGCTCGGCGCCCGCTGCGGTGCGGATGCCGGTGCTGGTGGCCTGCGCGGCCGGGTACGGCGTGGTGCTGGCCTGGCTCGGCACGCTCGCCGCCGCCCGCGCGGCCGAGCTCAAGCTGCCCGAGCTGTGCCAGCTCGCCGTGCGCAGCAGGCTCTGAGACGCAGCAGGCTCTGAGACGGAGGGCACGTGGGATTGTTCGAGCTCGACGGCCAGGTCGCGGTCGTCACCGGCGGCAACAGCGGCATCGGCCTCGGCATGGCGGCGGGCCTGGCCGGGGCCGGCGCCCGGGTGGTCATCTGGGGCACCAGCGCCGAGCGGAACGAGGCGGCGGCCGGGCAGCTGGCCCGGCACGGCCGGGCCGAGGCGATGACGGTGGACGTCGGCGACGAGCAGCAGGTCGCCGAGGCCATGGCGGAGGTAGCCCGGCGGCACGGCCGGCTCGACTCGTGCTTCGCCAACGCCGGCATCGGCCAGCCGCCGGCCGCGCTGACCGACACCAGCCTGGCCGACTTCCGGGCGGTGACCCGGGTCGACCTGGACGGCGCGTTCGTCACGCTGCGGGAGGCCGCCCGGCAGATGATCGCTGCGGGCAACGGCGGCAGCCTGGTCGCCACCTCCAGCATGTCGATGCTGATGGGCATGGCCCGCCACTACGCCTACACCGCCAGCAAGGGGGCGCTGGTCGCGATCGTCAAGGCGCTGGCGGTCGAGCTGGCCCGGCACGGCATCCGGGCCAACGCGCTGCTGCCGGGCTGGACCGAGAGCCGGGTCACCGAGGCGTCGTTCGCTGACGAGACCTTCGTCCGCAAGGTCATGCCCCGGGTGCCGCAGCGGCGCTGGGGCACCGGTGACGACTTCGCCGGCATCGCGGTCTACCTGGCCAGCCCGGCGTCGGCCTTCCACACCGGTGACGCCATCCTGCTCGACGGCGGCTACGCCTCGTTCTGCGCCGGCGGAATGCCGTCCACGGGACCGGCCGCGCCCACCCGGCGGCGCAGGTCACCCGGGCCGGGGGCGAACCCGCGCTCGGTGAGCCAGCGGGTCATCGCGGCCGGGTCGGGATGGGTGGCCGGCACCACGTTGTAGACGTAGTTCAGGCCGCGGCGAGCGGCCTCGGCCTCCAGGTGATCGACGATGAACGCGCCGATCCCGGCCCGGCGCCGGTCCCGGTCCACCAGGAAGGTGATCTCCGCGTCGCCCCAGGCGCTGTCCAGCCAGCCGTAGCCGACGACGGCACCGCCGTCGCTAACCTGCCACCACTCGTCGGCGAGGACCGAGCCGGGCGCGGGCGGCTGCTCCCAGCCGACCGCGGCGAGTTCCCCGGCGCCGAACAGCCGCTGCTTGTCGGCGTCCCAGCGCGGCGCGTCTTCCTTCTGCCAGTGCAGTGCCATCGCATCTCCCTGCGGTAGACCGCACCCGTCAGGGTAATCGTCAGCCGCCGTGGCCATCCGCCGATTGCGGCCCCGGCGGGGGCGCGCCCGGCCTTCCGGCACGGCAAGATGGGAGCACCGGCCGCGGAAGGAGGCACCGTGACGACAGCTCAGCCCGGGCTCGGCGCCGGCCCTGGCCTGTGCGGCCGCTGCCAGCACGCCAAGATCAGCGCGACCCGGCGCGGGACCGCGTACCTGCGCTGCCTGGCCGCCGCGCAGGACCCGCGGCTGGCGAGGTATCCCCGGTTGCCGCGGCTCGCGTGCCACGCCTTCCTGGCGGTGACCCGGTGATCCGCAATGTCGTGGTCGGGCGGCTGCGCCCGGCCGCCGATCCGGCGCAGCGGGCCGCCGACGCCGCCCGGCTCGAAGAGGGCCTGGCGCTCATCGCGGCGCTGCCGTTCCCCGGCCTGGTGTCGATGCACATGGGCACCGACCTCGGCCTGCGCGAGGGCGGCTGGAGCTTCGCCATCACCGGCGACTGGCAGGACGCCGCCGCCTACCAGGCGTACGACCGCGACGAGGAGCACAACCGGATCCGGCGGGAGTATTTCGCGCCGGTCTGCGCGGACATCGCGCGGGTCCAGTTCCCGCTCGGTTCCTGAGCCGCGGCGGCGGGGCATTCCGGTTTCACGAGCCGGCTGGCGGGCAGCGGCCAGCCCATGCTGAATCGGGTCATGCAGGGAGCCGCGGCCGGCGCCGCCGGGACCACGGCACTGAACGCCGTCACCTACCTGGACATGGCGCTGCGGGCGCGGCCGTCGAGCGACACGCCGGAACAAGTGGTCGAGGAACTCGCCAAGCGGGCCGGAGTCGAAGTGCCGGGCGAAGGCGACCAGCGGCAGAACCGGCTGCAGGGGCTGGCTGCGCTCAGCGGGCTGGCCACCGGGGTGCTGGTGGGCGCGGTGGCCGGGGAGCTGCGGTTCGCGGTGCTGCGGCTCGGGCCGGTCCTCGGCTCCGTGCTGGTGGGCGGGGCGGCGATGGCGGCTACTGACCTGACGATGGCCCGGCTGGGCATTTCCGATCCGCGGTCCTGGGACGCCGCCGCGTGGGCCAGTGACGCGATCCCGCACCTGGCCTTCGGCACGACGACTTACCTCACGTTGGCCGCCATATCCCGGCGGGCGGGCCGCGCGACTGGGCGGTGAAACCAGTCGGGGCAGTGCCCGCTGATCTCGCCGTTTCGCTGTCCGGCATGATGGTCCCGGCCGCTCAGCCGGGCGCGCTGAGGATGCAGCCGGGGAACGCGCCGAGCAGCTCGGCGGGGGTCTCGTAGACGGCGGCGGCGCCCGCGCCGAGCAGCTCGTCCCGGCTGAACCCGCCGGTCAGCACGCCGAGGCAGCGGATCCCGGCCCGCTGGCAGGCCTGCACGTCCCAGACCGCGTCGCCGACGAACACCGACTCTCCCGGGCCGGCGTCCGCCTTGGCCAGGGCGACCTGCACCAGGTCGGGAGCGGGCTTGCTCGCCTCCACCTCCCCGGCCGAGGTGAACTCGTCGATGGCGTCGTCGCAGCCCAGCGCCGCGCGCAGCACCTCCAGCTCCCGCGGGTCGGCCGAGCTGGCCAGCACCACCCGCAAGCCCGCGCCGGAGCAGGCCCGCAGCAGCGCAGCCGCGCCCGGCAGCGGGCGCAGCCGCGACCAGTACACCGAGTACAGCGCCGAGTGCGCGGCGCGGATGCCGCCGTCCGCGCCGTGGTCCCGGTCCGCGGGCAGCAGCGCGTCCAGTAGCTGGTCAGAGCCCATGCCGATGGCGCGGTGGATGGGTGCCATCGGCACTTCGTGCCCGGCCTGCGCGAACGCCTCCCACCACGCGACGGTGTGCAGGTAGTTGGTGTCCACCAGGGTGCCGTCCACGTCGAACAGCACCGCCCGCACGGATCCGGTCATGCCGCCCTCCTTCGCCCGGCCTGGCTATCAGGCCCCGGCGCCGCGCCGCGCCGCGGACGGCTCGCGCGGTACTTCGTTGAACCGCCGGGCGGACGCCCGGCCGAGGCTGGTCAGCCAGCCGAACACCCGGTCGCTGACCGCGGGCGACAGCTCATGGCCGGGCACGGCGCCGGGGTTCCCGCCGGGCGCCGCCGGGAGCACCAGCCGCTGGGCCAGGTGCAGCGCCGCCGCGGTGAGTCCCGGGGCGATGGCGCCGGCCCGGGCGGCGACCTGGCCGGCCGGAGTGAGGATGATCTCGGCGCGGCGGGCCCGGATGGCCCCGATAATCTGGCGGGCCGCCCGCTCCGCGTCCATCGAGACCAGCGGCAGGCTGGCGCCGAGTGCGAACCAGGTGTACTCCTGCTCCCGGCGGCCGCTGAAGCTGGCCTGCAGGTGCGAGCCGGTGCGCATCAGCCCTGGCACCACGGTCGTGACAGTGACCGGGCCGCGGCCCAGCTCCGCGCGCAGGCCCTCGGAGAAGCCCACGGCGGCGAACTTGGCCGTGCTGTAGGGCAGCAGGTGCGGCACGCTGATCTTGCCGCCGATCGAGGCGATCGTGACGATCCGGCCGTGCTGCTGGCGCCGCATGACCGGCAGGGCGGCCAGCGCCAGCCGGGCCGGGGCCAGCGCCATCGTGCCCACCGCCGTCTCGACGTCATCGGCCGTGCTGTCCTGCACCGGGCCGACCTGGATGATCCCGGCGTTGCTCACGAGGATGTCCAGCCGCCCGAAGCGCTCCAGCGCCGCGCTGACCAGCCGCCCCGGCGCGTTCCGCTCGGTCACGTCGCACGCCACCGCGGCGACGTCGGCGCCCTGCGCCCGCAGCCCGGCCGCGGCGCGCTCCAGCTCGGCGGCGTCCCGGGCGCAGATCACCAGCGGGCAGCCGTGCCGGGCCAGCTCGCGGGCCAGCAGCAGCCCGAGGCCCCGGGAGGCGCCGGTGACCAGGGCGACCTCGCCGGCCAGGTCGTCGCGGCGGCGCGGATTCAGGTTTCTGGGCATCTGGCGCCGCTTCCCGCGGCCCCGGCCGCCAAACCGGCGCGGGCTGGTTTCGTCACCGGGGCTCGCCTGCAACGGCAGGCCCGCCGGGCACTGGCCTGTCCTGGCCGGCTCCCCGGGCCTTACCGCCCGCCGGCTCGGGGGGAGAGCCGGGCGGGCGGCAAGGGTGCCGCCAGGCGCGCCATTGCCCGCGACTGGGGGGACGGTCGCAAAGCTGGCTGAATGGCCGGTGACAGCCAGCGAGCTTACCTAAGCAAATTCACGCAACGCCACACCTGGCCATCAACGAGTTAAATCACCGTGAATGACCCCACCGGAATGGCGCCCGGCGGCGGGGCGCCTGCGCGCTAGCGGCGCCGCAGCCGGGCGGTGGCCGTATTGCGGCTGTCGGTCGGGTCGCGCCAGGTCATGGCCATGCGGCCGGCCAGACCGCGGCTGAGTGTGATCAGGCCGCCGGGCACGCACAGGTGCCGGGGGTTCGCCGTCATGTCCTGCCGGGCGGCGGCCGTCCGGCGGGTGGTCCTGAGCATGGTGAGCCTGCCCGAGCAGCCGAGGGCGGGGAAGCGGAACGTCCCGGATCCGCCCGAGCGGGAGAAGCTCAGCTCCGCCGTCCAGTGCGTCACCTGGCCGGCTGGCGGGCCGGGCCGGTCCAGGTGCCGCTCAGCCAGGCTCCGCGCGGCGCGGCCGGCCCCGGGGCGGGCGGCTTCGAGGTCACGGTGGACATGGCCAGCCACCCGGCGGCCAGCACCGCGGCGATCAGGGCGAGCAGGATGGCTCCCGGCCTGCGCCGCAGGCGGGGGCGGGAGCGGGGCGGCCGGGGCGGGCGGCCGGTCATCCGGCCGGGAGGCGCCGGGCCGGGTGGCCGGGTGGCAGCAGGCCGCGGCAGCGCCACGGTGCCGGGCCCGGCGCGACCGGGCAGTTCCCGGGTGACCTGCGGCGGCAGCCAGGGCCTGACGATCTGCCCGGTCCATCCGGCGAGATGGCTGCGGCACCAGCTCACGACCTCGCCCGGAGCCGGCCGGGCCGCCGGGTCCTTGGCCAGGCACCAGCCGGCCAGCGGGCGCAGCTCGTGCGGGCAGCCGGCCAGGTCGGCAGGCTCGTGCCGGACCCGGTAGAGCACGGCCAGGTCAGGGCCCGCGCCGAAGGCCGGCCGCCCGGTGGCGGCGTAGACGATCAGCGCGCCGAGCGCGAAGACATCCGTCGCGCCGGACACCGGCTGACCCGCCACCTGCTCAGGGGCCATGTAATGCGGCGATCCGATCCGGATTCCGCTGCCGGTCAGCTCGGCGTCCTCCGCGGCGCGGGCGATGCCGAAGTCGATGACCCGGGGCCCGTCGGGCGCGAGCAGCACGTTCGATGGCTTCAGGTCGCGGTGGACCAGGCCCGCCGCGTGGATGACCTGCAGGGCCTCGGCCACGCTCGCGGCCAGGATCTGCACGGTGCGCACTGGCATCGGCCCGTGCCGGGCGACCGTCTCGCGCAGCGACAGGCCCGGCACGTAGGCGGTGGCCAGCCACGGGGGGGGCGGCGGCCGGATCGGCGTCCAGCACCAGCGCGGTGTACATCCCGTGCACCCGGCGGGCCGCGGTTACCTCGCGCTCGAACCGCGACCGGAAGGCGCGGTCACCGGCCAGGTGCGGATGCATCACCTTCAGTGCCACCGGCCGGCCGCCGGGGGTGAGGGCCAGGTAGACCCGCCCCATGCCGCCCGCACCCAGCCGGCCCTGCAGCCGGTAGCTGGCTATCCGGAGAGGATCGCCAGGGGCGAGAGGCTCCAGGTCCAACTGGCTTACTCCGCGGGGCAGGCAATGTTCCCTCCAGCAGTACCCGCCTGGCCCGGATTACTCGTCGCGGCCCGGGCGCCACCATGACCGGTGCTGGCCGGGCGGGGCCTGGCGGCCTGTGCGGGCCGCCCGGCGCGCCCCGCAGGCGGCCCGTCCCGGTGACCGGCCGAAGGCGCCGGGCGGAGGCGGAACCGTGCGGCCGGATAGAGTTTTCAGGACGGCGAATTCTTAGGCGTGAGAAGCAGGTCCGGCGGGAGGGGCTGCCATGCCGATCAAGCGCAGCGGCGGCGGCCAGCCGGGAAGCCCGGCGCCGGCCAGGCTGGCCGAGGATTCCATCGACCGGATCGAGGCGGCCTGGAACCGGGAACGGCCCGATGTCGACGTGAGCTCGATCGGGATCATCTCGCGCATCTGGCGGATCGGCCGGCATCTGGAGCATGCGCGCAAGGAGCGGCTGGCCGCGTTCGGGACCGACCGGGTCACCCTCGACGTGCTCGCGATGCTGCGCCGGGCGGGTCCCCCGTTCCGGATGACGGCCGGCGAGCTCACCCGCCACTCGCTGATCAGCTCCGGCGGCGTGTCGCAGCGGCTGGAGAAGCTGGAGCGGGCCGGCCTGGTCGCCCGGCACATCCACAGCGAGGACCGGCGGCGCATCGACGTCGAGCTGACCCCGGCCGGGGTCACGCTGATCGACTCGATCCTGGCCGACCTGATGGCGCACGAGGCCGCACTGCTCAGCGACCTGACCGTGGCCGAGCAGGACGACCTCAGGCGGATCCTGAAGCGGCTGCTGGCCGTCTTCGAGGCGTAAACCTTCACCAGCAAGTAGTTGACTCCTAAGATAATTAGTCCTTAGGATGTGACGGACGTCACTCGGGGATGCCGCTGGAGCCGCCTCCGGCCGCCTGCCTGATCCTTGCGGCGCGAGCGAGGTGTGCCATCGATGAGCGGACCACTGGCCGGGGTGCGGGTCGTTGACGTGTCCTCGATGATGTCCGGCCCGTGGGCCGCCGACATCCTCGGCGACCAGGGCGCCGACGTGATCAAGGTCGAGGTGCCGGGCCAGGGCGACCATGTGCGGTCGCTGCCGAATCAGTCGGCCGGCCTGTCGGCGATGTTCGTCAACGTCAACCGGTCGAAGCGGTCGCTGACTTTGAACCTGAAGTCCGCCGAGGGCGTCGAGGTCCTCAAGCAGCTGGCGGCCACGGCCGATGTGTTCGTGCAGAACTTCCGGCCCGGCGTGGCCGAGCGGCTCGGCATCGGGTACGACGAGCTGAGCGCGGTCAACCCGCGCCTTATCTACCTGTCGATGAGCGGTTTCGGGGAACGCGGGCCGGACGCGGCCCAGCGCGTCTACGACCCGCTGATCCAGGCCCTGACCGGGCTCACCACCATCCAGGGCGGGTCCGACGCGGCGCGGCCTCGGCTGGTGCGGACCATCCTGCCCGACAAGCTCAGCGCGATCGTCGCCGCGCAGGCGCTGACGGCGGCGCTGTTCGCCCGCGAGAGCACGGGCCGCGGGCAGCACATCCAGCTGTCGATGCTGGAGAGCGTGGTGGCCTTCTTGTGGGCCTCGGACATGGGCGCCTACACCTTCGCCGACAACCCAGTCCCGGTGGAGCAGGGCGGGAGCTTCATCGACCTGATCTACGAAACCGCCAACGGCTACATGACGGTCGCGACGAACAGCAACGGCGAATGGCAGGCGCTGTGCCGGGCCGTGGGGCACCCGGAATGGATCAAAGACCAGCGCTTCGCGACCGCGATCGGCCGCTCGGAGTACATCAATGAGCGGCTCGAGCTGGTCCAGTCGGTGCTGCGCGACAAGACGACAGCGGAGTGGATGGCGCTGATGCGCGAGCATGACGTCCCGGCCGCGCCGACGCTGACCCGCGCCGATGTCATCGCGCACCCGCAGGTCGCGGCGACCGGGATCATCGTCGAGTCGGATCACCCAACCGCCGGGCGGCTGCGCCAGGCCCGGGTGCCCGCCCGGTTCAGCGACACCGCCCCGGCCGCCCCCCGCGGGGCGCCGCTGCTGGGCGAGCACACCGCCGAGGTGCTGGCCGAGCTCGGCTACGACGCGCAGGCCCGGGCGGGCCTGGCGGCCCGGGGCGTTATCGGCACCGAGCACGACCCGGCCCTGGCCACCACGACGTAGCACCGCCGCGACTGAGGAGGGGAACACGCCGATGCCCGCCGTCCTGGTGGTAGGAGCCGACCGCGGCATCGCCCACTCGATCGCCCGGCAGCTGAACGAGCGCGGCGACACCGTGATCGCGGCCTGCCTGGCCGGCAACGAGGAACTGGCCGCCGCCGGGGTGACGGTGATCGGCGACACTGACGTGACCTCGCAGCCGTCGGTCGGCGCGCTCGCCGCCAGGCTGGCCGCCGACGGCACCGCGCTCGACGCGGTCTTCCACGTCGCCGGGGTGCTCGGGCTGGACGAGCTCGGCGCGCTGGACTACGACGACATCCGCCGCCAGTTCGAGATCAACACGCTGGGGCCGCTGCGCACCATCGAGGCGGTGCGCGGCCTGCTGCACAGCGGGTCGAAGGTCGGCATCGTGACCAGCCGGGTCGGCTCGCTCGGCGACAACTCCTCCGGCGGCATGTACGCCTACCGGATCTCCAAGGCGGCCGCCAACATGGTCGCGCTGAACCTGCACCACGACCTGTCCCCGCACGGGATCAGCGTGCTCGCGCTGCACCCGGGCATGGTCGCCACCGCGCTGACCGCCGGCTACCCGGGGCAGCACTCCTACATCACCCCGGATCAGGCCGCGGCCGGCCTGATCCGCGACCTCGATCAGCTGACCCCGGAGACCTCCGGCCGGTTCCAGCACGCCAACGGCGAGTTCCTCCCGTGGTAGCGGAGCGCGCCCCAGCCACCACCATCCGCTTAGCGCAGCAGCAGAAAGGGAGCACCGATGATCACTATTTACGGGTACGTGCCCGCCTTCGGAGTGCCGGACATCAGCCCGTACGTGACCAAGACCATCTACTACATGACCTTCACCGGGATCGAGTTCGAGCACAAGACCCAGGACCTCGCCAAGCTCGACGAGGACTCGCCGACCGGCAAGCTGCCCTACATCGTCGACGACGACGGCACCAAGGTGCCGGACTCGAACACGATCATCGCCTACTTCAAGAACAAGTTCGGCGACAAGCTCGACGCCGACCTGTCCAAGCGCGAGGCTGCCAACAACCTGGCCTGGAACCGGCTGATCGAGGAGCACCTGTACTGGAGCGGCATCATCGAGCCGCGCTGGCGGCTGGACGAGGGCTGGGAGGTCTACATCCCGCTGATCGTGGGCGGCGCGGAGGTCGGCCCGGAACTGCGCGCGGCGCTGGACGCCTTCCGCCAGCGCATCCTGGACGAGTTCAACGGCCAGGGCATGGGCCGGCGCACCTCCGAGGTCGTGCAGGAGTTCTTCCGCGCCGACATCGACGCGCTGGCGGACTACCTGGGCGACAGCAAGTACTTCACCGGCGACCGGCTCCGCTCGCTGGACGCGTCGGTGTACTCGACCCTCAAGCACATCGCGCTGCAGCCGCACCCCTGGCCGGGCACCGGCTACGTGCAGTCCAAGCCGAACCTGATGGGATACCTGGACCGGATGCACGCCGAATTCGGCATCTAGGCCTCCGGACGGGCCCGCCAGCATGATCGATCTGTACTACTACACCAGCCCGAACGTCAGGAAGGTCCTGATCGCGCTGGAGGAACTCGGGCTGCCCTACCAGGTCAGGTGGACCGACATCAGCGCCGGGGAGCAGTTCTCCGCGGAGTACCTGCGGGTCAACCCGAACGGCAAGGTGCCCGCGATCGTCGACCACGACGGCCCGGGCGGGCGGCCGCTGCCGGTGTTCGAGTCGGGGGCGATCCTGCTCTACCTGGCGGAGAAGGCCGGCCGCCTGCTCCCCGCCGACCCGGCGCGCCGCTGGGAGGCGATCTGCTGGACGTTCTGGCAGGTCGCCAACCAGGGCCCGATGGCGGGCCAGGCCGCGCACTTCGTCAGCCACGGGCCGAAGCACGGCATCGACGACGAGTACGCCCGGGGCCGCTACGTCGGCGAGACCAGGCGGCTCTACCAGGTCATGGACCGCCGCCTGGAAGACGAGGAGTACCTGGCGGGCGAGTTCTCCGTCGCCGACATCGCCTGCTTCCCGTGGACCCGGGTGGCGGCCGGCCACGGCATCACGGTCGCCGAGTTCCCGCACGTCAGCCGCTGGATGACGCAAATAGCCGAGCGGCCGTCGGCGAAGGTGCGGATCAGCGACCCGCGCGAGGACAAGGCCGGCCGGCACGAGTACACCAAGGAGCAGTTCCAGACCTTGTTCCGTCCCGGGCCGGGCGGCGATCCCGCCTCCGGCCGGGCGCCAGGAAGGACGTGATCGCATGACCCCGCCCGGCCTCGCCGCGCCTGCCGCCGGACGGCTCACCGGACAGCCGCTGCCGGTCATCAACCCCGCAGCCGGCCAGGCCTTCACCACCGTGCCGACCGCCGGGCCGCAGGACGCGGACCGGGCCGCCGCCCGGGCCCGGCAGGCGGCCCGGGCGTGGCGTGAGCTGCCGCTGGCCGAGCGGCAGCGGTACGTGCGCGAGCTGATCACGGTGATCCGCGAGCACCTGGACGAGCTGGCGCTGCTGCTCACCACCGAGCAGGGCAAGCCGCTGGCCAACGCCCGCAGCGAGATCAATTCCGGGCTGCGCTACTGCGAGGGATACGCGGGCATGCAGCTGCCGGCCGAGGTCGTGCGCGACGACGACGCCGAGCGGGTCGAGGTCCGGCGGGTGCCGCTCGGCGTGGCCGCCGCGATCACCGCGTGGAACTACCCGCTGATGCTGGCGCTGTGGAAGATCGGGCCGGCCCTGGTCGCGGGCAACTCGGTCATCGTCAAGCCCTCCCCTTACACCCCGGCGGCGACGCTGCGGGCCGGTGAGCTCGCCAGCCAGGTGCTGCCCGAGTGGCTGGTGCAGGTGCTGCCCGGCGGAGATGAGCTGGGGCGTGCCCTCACCGCCCATCCTCTGATCAGCAAAGTCTCGTTCACCGGCTCAGCCAGCACCGGCAAGGCGATCATGGCCAGCGCCGCCCCGACGCTCAAGCGGCTTACCCTCGAGCTCGGCGGGAACGACCCCGGGATCGTGCTGGACGACGCGGACCCGGCGGCGATCGCCTCGGACCTGTACTGGGGGGCCTTGTCGAACTGCGGCCAGGTCTGCGCCGGGCTGAAGCGCCTGTACGTGCCGGAGCGGATGGCCGCGCCGATCGAAGAAGCCCTGGCCGCGGTCGCGGCGCAGGTCGTGGTCGGCGACGGCACCCGGGACGGCGTGCAGATGGGCCCGGTGCAGAACCAGCCGCAGTTCGAGCGGGTGGTGTCGCTGGTGGCGGCCGCCGAGGCGGACGGGGCGGAGGTGTACTTCCGGGGTGAGGCACCTGGCGGCCCCGGGTATTTCCATCCGGTGACGCTGGTCCGCCGTGCTACCGACGAGATGGCCCTGGTCGCGCAGGAGCAATTCGGCCCGGTGCTGCCGGTCCTCACCTACCGCGACGCCGACGAGGCGGTGGCGCGGGCCAACGCCAGCGAGTATGGCCTCGGCGCGTCGGTATGGTCGCCCGACGCCGACCGCGCGGCGGAGGTCGCCGCGCGGCTGGAGGCCGGCACGGTGTGGGTCAACCAGCACCCGCAGCTGTCCCCGGACGTGCCGTTCGGCGGCCTCAAGCAGTCCGGGCTCGGCGTCGAGTCCTCGCTGCACGGCCTGCTGGGCTATACCGATATCTCCGTGCTGCGGGTCAAGCGCTGACGGGTCCGCGCGCCGGGCGCCCGGCCGCCGGACGGAAGGGAAGATGCGGCATGACGCAGGGTTCCCTGTCCGCCGTCGGCCCGCCGCCGCGCGACGTCGCGCCGGACTACGTGTTCGTCATCAACGACATCGCGACGCTGCTGCCCGGGCACGACACCAGCGTCGCGCTGATGGAGGCGGCCCAGCAGCGCGGGCACCGGGTCCTGATCACCACCGCGGCCGGGCTGGGGTTCGCCGGCGGTGCGGCGGTCGCGAGCTGCCGGGCCGTGCAGCTGCAGCCCGCCGTGCTGTGCGACGGCAAGTGGATCGCCGGGCCGCAGTGGTACCGGGCCGGGCCGGCGTCGGCCTACCGGCTGGCCGACGCGGCCGCGGTGTTCATGCGCACCGATCCGCCGGTGGACGCGCAGTACCTGCGCGCCACCTTCCTGCTCGACCTGATCGACCCGGCCCGGACGCTGGTGGTGAACTCACCGGCCGGGGTGCGCGACGCCAACGAGAAGCTGTTCGCACTGCGGCGGCCCGAGCTCGGGCCGCCGACGCTGGTCAGCTCCGACCGGCGGGAGATCCGCGCGGCCGTGGCCGGATGGGGCCGGGCCGTGCTCAAGCCGACCGGCTGGATGGCCGGCCGCGGCGTCGTCGTGCTCGATCCCGGCGACCCGAACCTCGCCTCGCTGCTCGACTCGGCCACCGACCGCGGTCAGGTTCAGGTGGTGGTGCAGCAGTGGATCCCCGCCTGCCGGGACGGCGACCGCCGGGTGATCGTCCTGGACGGCGAGCCGGTCGGCGCTGTGCGGCGGGTCGCGGGCGAGGAGGACTTCCGCTGCAACATGGCCGTCGGCGCCGCGGCGGTCGCGGACACTGTCACCGCCGGCGACCGGGCGATCTGCGCCCGGCTGGCGCCGCTGCTGCGCGAGCACGGGCTGTTCCTCGTCGGCCTGGACGTGATCGGCGGCCTGGTCACCGAGCTGAACGTCACCAGCCCCACCGGGATCAGGGAGATCGACGCGCTGTCCGGGACGCATCTCGCGATGGACGTGATCACCTGGGCCGAACAGCACTGCCCGCTCCGGCAGCGGGTGCGCTGAAACCGCCGCCCGGCGGGCCGGGCCCGGCGGCAGCCGGGGGGATGCTAGGTTGGCCGGGTGCGCTGGCTGATCATTACCGAGCGCGCCGGCTGAGCCAGGTCGCCGGCGTGCCGATCGCCGCGCCCCGGGACCTGGTCCGGATCTTCCCGTACTGAGCTGACCAGTACTGAGTGCTCAGTGCTGAGCTGACCAAGGAGATCCGTCATGACTGCCGCCGTTGCCTATGCCCCGCCCGTGCTGTCCCCGGTTCCGGACTGCGATCCTGCCGCGGTGCCCGCCTGGTGCCTGGTCACCGCGCAGATGACCGGCGGGCTGCACGAGGCCCTGCGGGTCGCGATGATGCTGCGCGGCCGCAACTACCAGGTCCGCGAGCTGAACGTCGAGGTGCAGGACGGGGGCGCCGGCAGCTGCCTGCGCGCCGCGGTCGCGCTGACCGCGCGGGAGGCAGCCCTGCTGCGGGAACGGCTGCTCCGGATCCCGGTCGTGGTCTCGGCCGACCTGGCCTGAGGCCGGCCGAGTGACCTGCGGCCGTCCCGGTCCGGGCGGCGGGCTGTCCGGACCGGGACCTTGCTGGCGTCAGCCGCGGACAGGGACCCGGAAATGCAGGGTCAGGTGCGCACGCCGCGGGTTGCCCTGCACGGCGTTGAGGATGACCGCGTACCGCCACCGGCGATGGGTGTAGTGGCCGTGCGAGAGGTTGTAGGCGCCGCGTGAGCTGCGCGGACGCACCTGGACCCAGTGCAGTCGCAGGTGCCGGCCGGTGAGCCGGATCACGATACGGCGGTTGCTCGCGCCCCCCGCGAGGCTGACCCGCGCCCAGCACTTGCGGGGCGTGCCGTGGCAGCGCACCATCGCGGCGGCCCGGGCGCTCGCCGGCCCGGCCTGTGCGGCTGTCCGGGGCGCGGCCTGGCCTGCCTGCGCCGCGCTCGCGGCGGCCGCGCCGGACAAAATCGCGGCGGCGGCCATCGTGCTGATGACCGCCGATCTGCCGAGCGTGCGCAGTGCGCTGAGAGTGTCGTGCATAGTCCCCCCTGGTGCTTCGCCGACGCGACGGCGCCGGGCACTGCGCGCGATTCTAACTCAGAGTAGTCGTTTGCTAGGCACTGGGTAACCGCGTCGGGGCGGGCTTGTCAGCCGCCCAGGCTGCTGAGCCGCCGGCTTCCGGCGTACCGCTGGGCTCAGGAGTTGCGCAGCGCCTGGACCAGCTGCTTCTTCTTCATCTTGGACCGGCCCTTGATGCCGACCTTCTTGGCCTGCTTCTCCAGGTCGGCGCGGTTCCAGTCCTCGTAGGCAGGCGATGAGCCGCCGCGCTTGCCCACCTTCGACCGCGAGCTGTTCGCGCTGGCATTGGCGATCCGCGCCGCCTTCTGCTTCGACGCCCCCGACGACCTGACGGCCTCGTACGTACCCTTGTCCTTCACCGAAGGTCCGGGCGATTTCTTACCTGGCATCATTCCTCCGGCACTCTTGCGGACTTAATGGCCTGGCGCTGGACCCGGAAGCCTGATCAGCGGGCCGGGCCGCCCCGCCGGGCCGAGTCGAAATCGCCAGTGCCGTCCGGTGCCCCTTGTCCCGGCGCGGGATAGCGCTGGGCTCCGCCCGCCGGCACATTCTCAGGGTGTCCCTGGCCTGTCGACAATTGCTTGATCTTCAGATACCGCATGATGTCCTGGCGCTGCATGACGGCGACTGCCGCAGCGCCCAGTACCCCGGTCAGTAGCAGCTTGCGCATGCCGCCTCCCCTTCCGCCCGCTGCCTGGCACATGGCTTGCACCGCTAGCAGGGGCTCCTCGACACCTGCTGCTTTCCCGTCTGTTGCTGATCATGCATTGTTGCCGGAACTTTGCTCCGCTGCGCCGACCGCCACAGGCTCCGGCCGCTCGCGAGATGTCCTGAGACACCACAATCGGCCCGTTGTGTCGATCTTGTAACGGGTTTAGTGTCTGCCGAGGATGCCGGTGAGTTTGGGGCTGTCCGGGAACAATGTCGTTCTAGTGGAGGGTCCACGTTGAAGGTTCTCTGCCGGCTCTCATCTCGTGCTCATGGCCGTGGTTCCGGCTAAGGCGGATCGGGGACCTGTTGTCCCCGCTCAGCGGGCCGCGCAAGTACCCGAGCCCGGCCGGCAAAAGGTACGGTGCCGCCGGTCCTGCAGGGCCGGTGATCCTGGTCGCCTCTGGTGCCGCCCGCAACGACGGCTTCAGCCGTTACGCGGCTCTGGCCGGGCCGGGCCGGGGAAAGCTGCCGCTGGGCGGCTACTCGATGGAAGCGTTCCGCATTGGGCGGATAGTCGCGGGCACCGAGATGACCTCACCGAGTACCGGCACCACGCTGCCCGCCGGTGGCGCCGTCATCGGCAGCACCTCGCTGCCCTGACCCGTCCCGCCGCTCATCCACTGCAAAGACTGAGCTGCCCGGTTCCGCGTGCGGAGCCGGGCAGCCGGATTGGCCGTAGTTCCATCGATATTCACCGATAAGGGAGGAAGCTCTTCATGAAAGCCATGCGCTACAAGATGGCGGTGCTGTTGTCGCTGCTGTCTCTTCCGGCGATGCTTCTTATCGCCGGCGGGGGCCCGGCGGCGGCGGCACCGCAGGTGAGCGCCGCGGCCGCCCGGGCGGCCGCGGTCAGCTCGTCAAGCCTGGGGACGTTCAAGCCAACCTTCGCGGGCCCGGCGGCCACTGGTTGCAGCACCGGCTGCCATCTGCTGACCGGCCCGCTCAACACGTCTTCTACCGCGGCGGCCGCATCGGGCCACCAGGTGGGCGCCGCTCAGCAAGCCGGGAAACTGGACCGCGGGGGCGCGATGCCGCTGGCGGATCTCCGGCAGCTCCATGTCTCCGCGGCCGAACGGCGCCAGCTCGACGCCGGCAGCTCCTCCAACCCGCTCCCGTCCGTCAGTTGCGCGCCCCTCGGGAAGGGCTGTGACAACATCAGCTCCTCGGCGGGCGGCGCCACCGCGGTGAAGGGCCTGAATGCGGTCGACAGCGCCAGGCACACCACTAACACCTTCAAGGATGTTGAGCCCCCGGACCAGGGCCTGTGCGCTGGCAACGGGTCCGTGGTCGAAACCAACAACATCGGCGAGATCCTGGTCTTCAACACCGCCTTGAAGCGCCAGTCCGCGCCGATCTCGCTCGACACGATCATGGGACTCACCGGCAAGAACTGGAGCAGCGGCGGGGATCCCTCCTGCCTGTATGACTCCGCCCACGGTGGCCACTGGTTCTTCACCGAGATCGTCTCGGCCAGCCCGGAGTCCAAGGGCGGCGCGTTCACCGGCTGCTTCGCGGGCGTGGCCAGCGACTGCTACGAGGGCATCGCGGTGACCGATGGCTCCAGCCCGTTCGGGCCCTACCACGTGTACTTCTCGAGCGCCGACTACAACCCGGCCGAGCCGGGCTCCCCGTCCCTGCTCAACGACTTCGCGAAGATCTCGGTGACCCGGGACGCGTTCCTGATGTTCTACGACGAGTTCCCGCTGCTGCCCGGGACGCTGCCCGGTTTCGGCGGCGGTTTCTTCAACGGGGCGCAGGAGTTCGCGTTCCGGAAGAGCGCGCTGGAGCAGGGCCTGCCCACGGTGCTGGCCAACGGGAAGCCGAACCCGGCGGTCACGGTGGTGCGGGAGAACATGGGCCTGATCCGCACCCCGGACGGGACCTGCGCCCGCGACAAGGTGCTGCACGAGGGCGGCATCACCTGCTGGGTGGCGGTGATCCCGGCGCAGCCGGTGGCGGGCCGGTTCGACAACAGCCACGGCGGCTCCGGGTTCATGCTGGGCTCGCTGGACTTCTACGGGTTCGCTGCGGTCTCGCCGACTTCCGGTGACAACCGGATCGCGGCGTGGGCCTGGACCGGGCTGTCCGCTCTCAACAGCACCGGCTGCGCCAGCTGCAGGACCGCCGTCCGGTTCACCGGCCAGCTCTTCTCCGGCGTGGACCGCTACTACGATCCCGAACTGACGTCGAACGGCTTCCAGGCCTCCGTCGGCGCGCAGAAGGCCGGCCCGATACCGCTGGGCGACGACTGCAGCGTCCTGCCCGGCACGACGGGCCCCTGCCCGGAGGGCGGGATCAACTCCAACGGCGACTTCATGACGCAGGTCTCGCAGGCGCAAGGCAACATCTGGGGAGGCACCGCCACCCAGATTGCGCAGACCTACACCGGAGCCAGCGCGGAGATCCACCAGGGCGCGGTGTACTGGGTGGTCGGCACCCGCTCGTTCGATAGGACCGGCAAGTTCACCCTGACCAGCCAGGGGTACGTCACGGCGAAGCATGAAGACCTGGAGTTCCCGTCGATCGCCGCGACGCCCGCCAGTGGCGGCCGGGCGATCATGGACTTCACGCTGAACGGCAACGGCGGCCCCACCGGCGCCGACCACGGCGGCTTCTACCCGAGCAGCGCTTTCGGCAGGCTGACCAGCACCTCCGGCGGCCTGCTCACGTCCACGGTCAACATCGCGAACCTGGGCAAGTCCCCGCAGGACGGCTTCTCCGAGTACCAGGGCTACCCGGGACCGACCCGCCCGCGCTGGGGCGACTACAGCTGGGGGCTGTTCGTACCCGGATCTGGCGGGCGGATCTACTTCGCTAACGAGTACATCCAGTACCCGAACTGCACCGGGTCCGCGTTCAATCCCACCGCCATCGGGACCTGCGGCGGTACCAGAGACGGCCAGGCCAACTGGGGCACCTCGGTCAACTACGTCACCCCGTAACCCCAACCCGCAGCAAGGCCGGATGCCGCACCTCGCAAGCCACGCGAGGTGCGGCATCCCCTGCGCCTGACGTGACGGCTCTCCGGCAGCGGGCAGGCCCCGCCCAGACAGGCCTGCCAGGCCTGGCCGCTGGTGCGGATCGTCTTGCTAAGGTCGCGGGATGAACGTTGAGGCCGCCGCGCAGCGCTGGTCCACGACCTGGGAACGCGCCTGGCCGGCGAAAGACGTTGAAGCCATCACGGCCTTGTACGCCGACCGGGCCGCCTACCGCGCCGTGGCCTTCCGCGAGCCCGACCGCGGCCTGCCCGGGGTACGCGGCTACCTGGCCAGGAATTTCGCCGCCGAGCACGATATCGCCTGCCGCTTTGGGGAACCGATTGCCGCTGGCGACCGCGCCGCTGTCCAGTGGTGGGCTAACTGGGTCGAAGACGGCCAGCCGGTGGCGATGGCCGGGGTGACCGTGCTGCGTTTCGACCCGGATGGTCATGTTGTCGACCACCGCGACTACTGGAACCAGTCCGACGCCCATAGCGCACCGTACGCAGGCTGGTGACCGCGGCGGTGCTGTGGTGAGTGATGTGCTCGGCTCGCCCCTGAGGGCCGGGAAGCTCAGTCCCGAAGGCTCGAACATCGTGCTGGCAGAGTGGGAAGCAAAGGCAGTTCCCCGGGGACAGCCGCCGCAGTTTCAGGCGCCCTGGCACGTGCATCACCAGCGCCTTGCTGGACGTGCTGCATGGCGGCGGCACACTGGGCCTGGACGAGATGCGCGAGGTCTTTGCGCGATACGGCTGCGAGCTGCTCGGCTGAACTGAACTCGCGCTGTCAGCCCGGGAAGCGCAGCCGTCTTGGCTGAGATGCGCTCTGCCCCTGTCGGGCGGCAGATCCGTGATGGACCGTCACGAACCGGGGCGCCGTATCCAGTGCGGACCCGACGGGGGGCCCGGCTCCCTGATGCCAGCTAAAGGGAGCCGGGCCCGTTGCCGGATTGGTGCCAGAGGGTGGCTGCTACGGGAGGGTGAGTACCGCCGTGGCCAGGAAGGTCGCCACCGCGGTCTTCGCGATTGGCTTGCCCTTCGGATTGCACTGGCCCTTGTGCGGCCCGGACTTGAACCTCGGCCCGGTTTCGGCGAACGAGACCTGCGCCGCGCCGGGCCCGCTGGCCCCGGCGAACGCGCCGGTGCTCTTACTGCCCACGACCTTGACCGGGATGTCCTGGGCGAATGAGAACCGGCAGGTCTTGGGACTGAATGACTGGCTCTGGGTCGGCCTTCTGGTGACCATGACGGTGAACTTCCCGGCCGGGGTGTAGAACGTCTTGACGCTGCCCTTGTGCGGGCCGCCGCCGCCCAGGGTGACCACCGAACGGGTGGTCACCAGGCCCCGCCATCTCAGCGGGATCTTGGTGGCGTTGGCGAGCGCCGCCTTGCCGTGCACCGTCCCGGCGATGACCTCCGGGCCGGTGACCGGCGCGCTGGCGCCGGCCTGACTGCTGGCCAGCACGGGTGCTCCCGCTGCCAGCGCCACCGAGGCAGCTCCGGCCGCCGCCGCGGCGGCTAGCTTCATCCTGAGTTGCATGTGCCCTCCTACGGGCTGCCAGTGCCCGGGTCACGGTGCGCCTTATCGCGAGCCAAGCCGGATGCCTCCTCAGGGCTGCCGCCCCGCCGCTCCCCGCATCGAGCGGGCTGCCACCGCTGGCAGTTGGACGCGCAGGTCCCGGGGTTCGTTGACAGGCTGCAGCACCCCGGTGAAGGTGACGCCGTGCCTGCTTGTGACGCACGTCCCACTACGCCGGCGGCATGCCTCTGAACCGGCTCCTGCTCCTATGCGTGTTAGTAGTTGAAAGAAACACTAACGCTCCCGTTCAGGCATCAGGCCCAGGAGGTAACCATGCGACACCCGCGAATCATCATCGCCGGCATCGGCGCGGCCGTGCTGGCCACCGCCGGAGGTATCACCGCCGCAACGGCAGGCACGTCAGCGGCCACCAGCGCGCCCGTCGCCGGCCACAGCGCCGCGGCCGCCACCGTGCGCACCGCCCAGGCGGCCGTCGGAGGCAAGATGGAGGCCATCCTGGTCACCGCCACCGGCCAGCCGCTGTACTACTACAAGCCCGACACCGCAGCGAAGTCGCTCGTCACCGGGGGCCTGGCCAGGCTGTGGCCGCCGCTGACGTCGGCGGCGCCCGCCGCCCCGGGGGTCAGCGGCAAGCTCGCCGTGCTCAATGGCGTCAATGGCCAGCAGGTCACCTACAACGGCCATCCGCTGTACACCTTCATCGACGATCACGCGGGCCAGGTGACCGGCCAGGGAGTCCAGGACTTCTTCGTGGCCACCCCCGGCCTCGCCCCGATCACCAAGAGCCCGGCCGCGGCCAGTACGGCGCCCGCCGCCGCGTCCGGCAGCAGTTACGGCTACTGATAACCAGCCGCGCAGCCCGGGCCGGCCCCGGCGCGCGCCTTCGGCCAGGATTCACCGGGCGATGGCGCTGAGGCCGGCCCGGACCTGTGAACCCGCTGGTCACGGCCATGGTTCAGCGCGCCAGCAAGTTAAGGAGATTGCTTTGCCTGCCACACCATCAGACACCAGGCCGCCGGCCGCACAGGCCGGGACCCGGGCAGCGGCCGCCGCCTCGGCGGCGGCGCCGCCACGGCGGCTGGGCCTGGCCCTGGCCGTCATTGCGACGGCGCAGCTCATGGTCGTGCTCGATGCGACCATCGTTAACGTCGCCCTGCCGCACATCCAGGCCGCACTCCGCTTCTCCGGCACCAACCTGGAGTGGGTGGTCAACGCGTACGCGCTGGCGTTCGGCGGGCTGCTGCTGCTCGGCGGCCGGTCCGGTGACCTGCTGGGCCGGCGCCGGATCTTCATCGCCGGCATCGTGCTGTTCTCGCTGGCCTCGCTGGCTGGCGGGCTCGCCACCAGCCAGGCCTGGCTGCTGACGGCACGCGCGGTGCAGGGCATCGGCGGGGCGTTCGCCGCGCCCACCGCGCTGTCGCTGATCGCGGTCACCTTCCCCGAGGGGCGGCCGCGGAACCGGGCCATGGGCGTGTACGCGGCGATGAGCGTCGGCGGCGCCGCCGTCGGCCTGATCGCCGGCGGCCTGCTGGTCCAGTACCTCAGCTGGCGCTGGGTGTTCTTCGTTAACGTGCCGATCGGCCTGGCCATCGCGCTGCTGGCGCCGCGCGTGCTGGGCGAGTCGCAGCGCCGCGCCGGACGGCTCGACCTGCCCGGGGCGATCACCGGCAGCCTCGGACTGGCCGCGCTGGTCTACGGCCTGTCCAACGCGGCGACCAGCCCGAACGGCGTATCGCACTGGGGCGATGCCAAGGTGATCGCCTCGCTGGCGGCCGCGGTGGTGCTGCTGGCCGCGTTCGGCATCATCGAGGCGCGCAGCAAGCACGCGCTACTCCCCATCCGGGTACTGCGCAGCCGGGACCGGACGGGCTCCTACCTGATCAGCTTGTGCGTAGGCACCGCGCTGTTCGGCATGTTCTTCTTCCTCACCCTGTTCCTGCAGAACGTCTGGGGGTACAGCGCGCTGAAGACCGGCCTGGCCTACCTGCCCATGGTGGTCACCATCATGGCGGCAACCGCGGTGGCCTCCCAGCTGGTAGCCCGGATCGGCGCCCGGCCGCTGATGCTGGCCGGCGCCGCGATCAGCACCGGCGGGATGACCTGGCTGTCCGGGATCACCGAGCACAGCAGCTACGCCGGCAGCCTGCTCGGGCCGATGATGGTAACCGCGGCGGGCCTGGGGCTCCTCTTCGTGCCCGTCTCGCTGGTGTCGCTGGCCAAGGTGGCCGACCACGACGCGGGCGTGGCGTCCTCGCTGCTGAACACCGGCCAGCAGGTCGGCGGCGCGCTCGGCCTGGCCGTGCTGGGCACCGTGGCGTGGAGCGCGGTGGCCCGCAGCATCCACGCCCAGGCGGCAGCGGCGGCCCGGCACGCCTCGGCGCACCTGGCCCCGGCCAGGCAGGCGGCGCTGGCCAAGGCCATGACGGACCACGCCCTCGCCACCGGATTCTCCAGGGGATACCTGGTCTCGGCCGGGATCACGCTGCTCGCGCTGATCGTCACGCTGGCCGCAATCAGGATCCGGCGGCAGGACCTTGCCGGGGTGAACCCGATGGCGGCGCCCGCCGGGTGAGTCTCCCGCCGGCCCTGGCTGCCGGGGCTTCGCCGGCCCTCGCCCTCCGGCGCTCGGTGCGATCAGCGGTCGCTCACGTTCCTGGCCCGCGGGAGCATCCGGGAATGGCCAGCGAAATGAGCCCGCTGCCTGAACTGTAAGCTTTCCCTAAGCGTGATAGTAGACAACGGCGGGCGCACCGCCGGCGCGGTCATGTCCGGGAGCGAGAATGCGGCGTTTCGGTGAGCTAGAAGCGGTGATCATGGACCGGTTGTGGGAGTGGGGCCGGCCGGTGCTGGTCCGCGAGGTGGTCGACGCTCTGCGGGACGACCGGGCACTGGCGTACACGACGGTGATGACGGTGATGGAGAACCTGTGCCGCAAGGGGTGGCTGCGGCGGGAGCGGGACGGCCGGGCCTGGCGATATGAGCCCACAGGATCCCGGTCCGGCTATACCGCGGCGCTGATGAACGACGCGCTGGCTACCAGCGCAGACCGGCGCACGGCGCTGGCGCATTTTGCGCTCCAGATGAGCCCGTACGACGCTGCGGCGCTGCGCGAGGCACTGAACCAGGCGCTCGGCGAGGCTGAGCCTGGTGAGTCCCGGTGACCGCGGCCAGCCCGACCATTCGCATGCTGGACCAGGCGCGGCGCGAGGTGCCGGCCGCCGTGGCGGGCCGGTCCGTTCGCCCGGCATGACTAGCTGCCGGGGGCCCGTCCCCGAGGTGATCCAGGCTGGGCAAGGCGCGGCCATTTTCGCGCGGGGAGACGAGCCATCGGCGGCGCAGCGCGGCCCGGTCGGCCGCCACGAGGCCGCCCCAGACGCCGTGCTGGCCGATTGTCCAGTGGCGCAGCGACAGCTCCAGGCACGCGCCGCGCACGGGGCATGCCGTGCAGATGGCGATGGCACCGGCCGCCTCGCGGCGGGCGGCCTCCGCATCGGCGCTGACGGGAAACCATTCGTCGGGATCGACCGCGCTGTCCGCGCATCGCGCCCTCGCGGTGATGTTGGCGGCTAGCGCCCGATCGGTCAGCCGCCCGGACGGCTCCCGGTCAAGCGAGGTGCCCATGACGTGTCTCACGCCCAGCCTCCTTACCTCGTAATAACTGACACCCGGCATCGTCGATGCTGACGTCGGCCCGCTGGCCGTCCGCGCCGGCAGGCGGTGATCGCCATCGCTACACCGGGGTATCCGGCCCGGCGCGGAAGGCGGCCCCGTGGGCAGGCACGATCCGGCTGGCCACTCCCAGCACCCTGGTCTTGGCCCGGTGCAACGCGGCCGGGTCGCCATCCGGCGGCCGCCTCGCGTCGTCGGACCGGGAACGCCACAGGTGGGTGGCGGCGACGATGCCGTGCGGGGTCGCCGCCAGCAGCGTCAGGTCGTCAGGGTGGTGACCTGGGGTCTCGATGAGCCGCACCGACGGAGAGATCAAGAACCGGTCGGCCGGGCGCCGGGCCTTCCGGTCGTTTTGATAGATGGCCGTGGTGTCGTGCACCCGTGCGCCGGGGAACAGCGCCGCGTGCACGATGTGGCCGGGCCGGGCCGCCAGCAGAACCACGTCGGTGACCGCTGCCGGGCCTACCCCCAGGTGCCGGAGCGGCCCGAGGATGGAGTCGATGTCGGCTACCATGCCCGGATTGACGATGATCAGGGCGGCACCGTCACGCACGAAACTGACCGTGCTGGCGAACCGTCCCCCGAGATAGCCGGTGGACAGCACCTGGAGGCTCGCAGTGCCCTGGAGGGGCGCGTCCGGTGACACCATCCCGGGGTACGGCGAGTGCTGCGCTGGATTCACCTGACCAGCATCCAGTCCTGGCCGCCGGCGGCACATCGGGAGGAGTCCTCACTCGTGGACCTGCGTGCCTTACCTGAAGCCCGGGGCGGCCGCGCAGGGGTCGCGGATGTAGGGACAACTCCTTAGCTGCGTCCCGCGCCGGCGGCCCTGTCCCGCGGGCAGCCCTTTTGGGATAGTGGGCCTATGAATGCCCGGGTCTCCAGCCCGGTACTGGTCGGCCGGCAACGCGAGCAGGAACGTCTGCGCCGCGTGCTCGAGCGTGCCGCGGGCGGCGACATGGTGCTGGTCACGGTGGGGGGCGATCCCGGGATCGGCAAGACCCGGCTGGTGCTGGACATGGCTGGTACCGCGGCGGGCCTGGGTTTCCGGGTCCTGGCCGGCGGCTGCCTGGACATCGGTGAGGGCACGCTGCCGTTCGGGCCGCTGGTGGAAGCCTTGCGGCCCCTCGGGACCGAGGCGGATGAGCAGTGGCGCAGGCAGATCCTCGGTGACGGCCCGGCGCTCGCGGCGCTCTTTACCGGGCTCGACCTGGCGCAGGACGCGCACGAGGCCACCGGTGAAGGGCAGGTGATCGAGACGGTGCGCGGCATCCTTGATCGCCTATCCGGCCGCCAGCCTGTCCTGCTGGTGATCGAGGACGCGCACTGGGCGGACACCTCAACCCGGCACGTTCTGCTGTACCTGGTCCGCAACCTGCGCGCTCCGGTATGCCTGGTCGTCACCTATCGCGTGGAGGAACTCCAGGAGCGCTACCCGCTGCGGCTGCTGTTGTCCGAACTGCATCGCAGCAGCAACTGCGAGCGGATCAACCTGGGTCCGCTGACCCGCAGTGAAGTCGGCGAGCTGCTCACCACCATCCTGGGTTATCCTGCGCCCGCTGCCACCACGGACGAGATCATGGACCGGGCCGAGGGGAACCCCTTCTACGCCGAGGAGCTGCTGGCCGCCCGCGATGGTGCCGCAGGCCTCCCGGGCGAGCTTCGCGGCCTTCTGCTGGCGCGGGTGGAACGTCTTCCCCGTGACACCCGGCCCGTGCTGGGTGCGGTTGCCGCCGGGACGCGACTCCCCCACGACCTGCTGGCGGCGGTCACCGCATACGACGAGGAACGGCTCAGCGAATGCCTGCTGGCCGCAGTCCAGCATCACGTCCTGGTCGCAGACCCGGACGGGGCGTCCTATGGCTTCCGGCACGCGCTGGTGCGGGAGGCGGTCTACGACGACATGCTCCCCGGTGAACGCCACCGGATGCATGCCAGGCTGGCCAGCATCCTGGCGGACCGCGTCCAGAGCATCACCGCCGTGCCATCGGCCGCAGAGCTGGGCCAGCTGGCATTCCACTGGTACCGCGCCAGAGACTGGCCGCGCGCCCTGCTGGCCTCGGTGCAGGCCGGGCTGGCCGCTGAGGCAGCTGCGGCGCCGAGCAGCGCCGAACGGCACTACGAGCGGGCGCTGGAGCTGTGGGACGATGCTCCCGAAGCTGCCGCGAACTGCCCGCTTGACCGCGGCGCCCTGCTACAGCGCGCGGCCGAGACCGCGCACCTGTCCGGTGACTACGCCCGCGGGATCGCGCTGATCGGCGAGGCGCTCGCCGACGTGGACGCGGACGCCGAGCCACTGCGCGCCAGTGCGCTGCTCGGGTTCCTCGGGTACTGCCGCATCGCCGGACCAGACAGCGAGGGCGCCGCCCAGGCCTACGCGGCCGCCGTCGATGCGGCCCGGGCCGAGCCAGTCAGCCCGGAACTGGCCCGCGCCCTGACCGGGATGAGCCTGGTCCAGTCGGGGCAGGGGTTCTACCAAGACGCGATCGCCACCGCCGAGGAGGGGAGAAGGGCCGCCGTCCAGGTCCATGTTCCGGCCACCGAGGCACGCGCGCTCACCGTGCTCGGCTGGTCGCTCTGCAACCTCGGGCGCGTGGCGGACGGGCTAGCCCGCCTGGAACGCGCCCAGCGCCTCGCCTCGGCAGCGGAGGACATCGCGACCCTGCTGTGGACGCGCGGCCAGCTCGCCGCCGGGCTGCTCGCCAGTGGTCAGGCGGCAGCGGCTATCGGGGCCGCCTCGGACGTCCTGGACCTCAGCCGGTCGCTGGGGGCGGAGGCGGCGTACGGCCCCTACAGCGCCACCCCCCAGATCGAGGCGATGATCCTGCTCGGGGACTGGCCGGCCGCCCGGCAGCTGATCGGCCAGCTCCTCGACCTGGAGCCTCCCGGCGGCGCGGCTGCCTTTCCGCGGATGGCCGCTGGACTGCTGCGCCTGTGGCAGGGCGAGGTCGCACCGGCCCGCGCAGACCTGGCCCGGGCGCTGCAAGACAGCGCGCAGGCGATGGTGCCGGAAACGGTCTCGGTCGCTCATGCCCGGCTGGCCCGTGTCGCGGCAGCGGAGCACCGATTCAGCGAAGCCCGCGAGCTGGTGCGGGCCGGGCTGAGCCTGTGCGCCAGATCCGGTTGTGCGGCCCACCTGATCCGTCTCGCGGCCGCCGGAGTGCACGCCGAGGCGGAGCGCGCGCAGGCCGCGCAGGCCCGGCACCGCAGCCAGGAGGTCGCGTCCGCAGTGGCGGCCGCGAGCGAGCTGATCAGCCGGGCCCGCCATGCCGCCGAGGCAGGCATCGAGGAGCTGGCGGTCATCAGCGCCGAGCTGGCCACCGCCGAAGCGGACTGGGCCTGGCTCCAGTCCGGCGAGTCCGACGAGGTCGCCCGCTGGCGTGAGGCCATCAGCCGCTGGGACGCACTGTGCTTCCCCTACCCGGCGGCGCACGCCCGATGGCGGCTGGCCCACGCACTCCTGAGCCGGACCGGTCCGGCTGCCGAAGCCAGCCGAGAGCTGCGATCGGCGCTGGCTGCGGCCGACCGGCTGGGCGCGAAGACCCTCACCCAGCAGATCCGCACGCTGGGTGCCCGGGCCAGGGTCGATCTCGAACCCGCGCCCAGCCAGCCCGCTGGCACGCGCGAGCCGGCCTGGCCCGGGCCATCCACCGGCCTCACGGCGCGCGAACGCCAGGTACTGGAACTCCTGGCCGAGGGACCCACCAACCGGCGGATCGCCAAGGCCCTGTTCATCACCGAGAAGACAGTGAGCGTCCATGTGACGCACATCCTCGAAAAGCTCCAGGTGACCAACCGCACCGAAGCCGGGGCGATCGCCCGCGGCCACGGCCATGCTCCCGCTTTCGGGGGGATGAACCCGGCCAGGGACCCGTCCGGGCCCGGCCGGGTCAGCTAGCGCTCCGGCGGTCCGTGCCGCCCGGCCGGGAAGAGCCTCCCGGCCCGCGCCGCATGCTCGAGATCTGCGGGCTGCCAGGGATCCGCCGCCAGGTCAGTAACCAGCCGCCGGGGCATCACACTCAGCCGTCGTGCCGCCGCGGCATGGTCAGCGGCCTCGGCACCCGGATGCCCACGGAACCGGCCTCCTGCCCTCAGCCCGCGTGCAGACCGTGGCCTGAACGGTACGCCAGCGAGCGCCGCCGCCCGGGGGCGGCACAGCGGGACTAGCGCTCGTCGCGGCGAGGCAGATAAGAGGTTCTCCTTACCCTCGCTGGCCACGTCCGGGTTCAGCGATCCCGGAAATACTCGGTTGCTCCGATGTCGCGCGGAGGCCCTTAACTCCATTGTCGAAATAGTCAGCCAGCTAGCACCGGAGGCCACGATGCCCCGCTCTCCCGCCAGGACGGCAGGACCATTGCCGCCCTCGCCGGCCAGTGCTGGGCGTCCCAGCGGCACATCGCCGCAGGCCAGAAAGAGCCGTACTTGTGATTGAGATCAACGCACTGACCAAACGCTATGGACGCACCACCGCGGTCGCCGGCCTGACGTTCACCGTCCGGCCGGGGGTGGTGACCGGCTTCCTCGGCCCGAACGGCGCCGGGAAGTCCACGACCATGCGGATGATCGCAGGCCTGGATGAGCCGACCAGCGGCTCGGTCACGGTCAACGGACGCCCGCCCCGGGGTCACGCCGCGCCGCTCCGCGAGCTTGGAGTGATGCTGGACCCGCGAGCGGTCCACCCGTCCCGCAGCGCCTTCCACCATTTGCTCGCGCTCGCGCAGACCTCCGGCATCCGCAGATCCCGGGTCGATGATGTCATCGACGCGGTCGGGCTGCACGGCGTGGCGGGCCGGCCGGCAAGTTCTCACTCGGCATGGCTCAGCGGCTGGGCATCGCCGCCGCGCTGCTCGGCGACCCCGCCACCGTGGTCCTCGACGAGCCGGTGAACGGCCTGGACGTCGAGGGCATCCGCTGGATCCGCGCACTGCTGCACGACCTAGCCGCCCGGGGAAAGACGGTCTTCGTGTCCTCGCACCTGATGAGCGAGATCGCGCAAACTGCGACGCACTTGATCGTCATCGGCCGGGGCCAGCTGATCGCGGACACAAGCGTGGCCGAGTTCATCGCCTCGGCCGCGCCCCCGGCAGTGCGGGTCCGCAGCTCGGACCAGAACGCGCTGGCCGAACTGCTCCGCTCGCCCGAAGCGAGCGTCACGCCCGCCGATGACGGCGCACTGACCGTCTCGGGCGTGCCCGCCGCGCAGATCGGCGCCGCTGCCGCCGCCGCCGGGATCACCGTGCTTGAGCTGACCGCCGAGCAGACGTCGCTGGAAGACGCCTTCGTCGACCTGACCCAGGACGCGGTCGAGTTCCGCGCTGCGGCCCAGCCTGCCGCCGGACCCGCCTTCGAGGAGGAGAAATGACCTCTACAACGCCAGATCCGGCAGTGGCGCCCGCGGCCCTGCCGGCCTACCCGCGGCCGCAGAAGGTCACTCAGTCCCGGGTGCTGCGGTCGGAGTGGACAAAGCTGCGCACCCAGCCATCCGCCTACTGGGCGCTGCTGTCTGCGGTGATCCTGGTCACCGGGTTCGGCATCCTGTACAGCCTGCTGCGGGAGGCCCGGCCGCCGCACGGGGCGGCGATCGCATCATTCGACCCGGCGGCGATCAGCCTGTCCGGGGTGCAGCTCGCGCAGATCGCGGTCGGGGTGCTCGGCGTGCTGCTGATCACCAGCGAGTATGCCACCGGGCTCATCCGGACGACGCTGGCCGCGGTGCCACGGCGGCTGCCGGTGTTGTGGGGAAAGGCAGCGCTACTGGCCGCGGCCACCGTCGGGGCCAGCCTGCCGGCCGCGTTCGCGGCCTTCCTCACCGGGCAGTCGATCCTGAGCCGGCAGCACCTGTCGGTGCCGCTCGGCCAGCCCGGCGTGGTCCGCGCAGTGATCGGCAGCGCACTGTACCTGGCAGTGGCCGCGCTGCTCGGCCTGAGCCTGGGTGCCCTGCTGCGCAGCACGGCCGGCGCTATCGCGGCGCTGTTCGGCCTGCTGTTCGCGGCCCAGCTCGTGGCCGGTTTCCTGCCCGGCAACCTAGCGCAGGATGTCGGCAAATATGTGCCATCCACGGCCGGCCAGGCCGTGACCATAGTCCGCCCGAACCCTGCGTCCTCGCTGCCGCCGTGGACCGGGTTCGGTGTGTATTGCCTGTACGCAGCCGTCATGCTGGGCCTCGCCGCCCTCCGGATGCACCGAGGCGATGCATAGCCGCCAGACCCCGAACCTGCCGCCTCGCCGGCGATCGGCCACCGAGTCACCCGCAGCCCGCATCCGGCTGCCTGGTCTAGCTGCAGGCCGCCCGCCGGTTCGTGCTGGTCATCGCCCCCCGCATCGTGCCCGGTCACGCCCAGCTTCCGGCCCCGGTCCAGACACTCCTCTCTAGGCAGTCATCGATGTCCCCCACCAGCCTCATTCCGGCCCGCCCCGCCCCCTCCGCCGCCTCCACCGGTGCTGACGACATGCTCGCCGCGCTCTATGCCGATCACGGCAGCGAGCTACGGCGCTTCGCTGAGCGCCTGACCGGTGACCCCAGCAGCGCCGAGGACATCGTCCAGGAAACGATGCTGCGTGCCTGGCGCCACCCCGATAAGGTCGGCGACCGCACCCGCGCACCGCGGGCCTGGCTGTACACGGTCGCCCGGCGGCTGGTCATCGACCAGTACCGAGCCCGGCAGGCACGCCCGGCCGAGGCAGCCGGCCTGATAGTGCTGGCCGGCCTGAGGTCACCGGAACAAATCGACACCGCAATCACCAAGTGGGACCTCGCCCGCGCCCTGGCCGGCCTGCGCACCCGCGACCGGAACCTGCTCACCGCGCACTACCTGCGTGATCGCAGTATCGAGGACATTGCCGCCGACCTGGACGTTCCCGCCGGAACGGTCAAGTCCCGGCTGTCGGCCGCCCGGAGCGCGCTGCGCCGATGCCTCAGCCCGGAAACGGCTCTGCTGGCCGGCGAGAAACCAGCCACCCTGCCGGTAAGCGGTGCCGAACCCGAGCGCCCTCGCCGCTAGGTGCCGGCTGATCCGATAACGCGCAATTCGGCGTTCGCAAGTCCCGCCCTCGGCCGAAGCGCCCGGCCGGGCTAGCCCAGCAAGATCATGTGGCACCCGATAACAGGGCCAGCCCCGCCGTGGCCTGCTAAGCGCCGGGAACCCGGCCCAGCGCGAGCGCCGCGAGGGCAGGAGCCAGGGCCACCAGGACGGGCGCGAGAGCCAGGATGGCCGCGGTGGCGCGCAGTAGGTGCCGGCGCGGCCGGCTGAGCGGTTGCGGGGGCCGCAACAAGCGTTGTACCCGCTGCACTGCGTCGGTAGCCGCCGCGCCAAGGGCGGGCGCGGGCGTGCTCAGAGCGGGGGTGGCGAGGGTGACCAGGGCGGTGGCCAGCTCTCTTGGGCTGGAGGTGCGGGTGGCGGTGTCGTCGGCGTGTAGTTCCGCCAGCCGCGCCACCTGTGTCTCGGTGTCGCGCAGCAGCGGCAGGAACGGCAGCACCTGGCGCCCGATGCGGGCGGCAGATGTCAGGGCATGGTGCCGGTCGGCCAGGTGAGCTCGCTCGTGGGCGAGGACCGCCCTCAGCTGTCCGGGGCCCAGCGCGGCCATCGCGGCCGTGGTCACGATCACGGTCGGTTGCCGACCCGCGACGCAGTAGGCCGCAAGCTGCGGATGCTCGACCACGACCGCTCCCAGGGCCGGCTCAAGGTGGCCGACCAGCCGGGCCGTGTCCGCGTGCCGCCGCGCCTGCCGCTCGGCGGTTCGCAGCTGGCCGAATGCGGTGAGCGCGGTGCGGGCCACCACCGCGCCGGCCAGGATCAGGCCGGCCTCGGCCACCGCTGCGCCGCCGGGGGTGGCGTAGAGCGCGCGCAGCCGCCGCACACACGCCCCGAGCAGGTGACTGAGCCCCCCGCCGAGGGCGGTGGCGTGCACCGCCAGCGTCAGCCCGGCCAGCCCGGCCGCGGCCAGCACCGACCAGCCGGCGGCCAGATAGGTGAGGGCGCCCAGCAGCGGCGCCCGCGCCGTCCACCGGGCCCGGCCCAGCAGGCGGGCGCCCAGCGTGCCCATGCAGCCCGCGTAGGCCAGCAACACCATCGCGACGGTCACCAGGCCTGCCCTTCCCGGGATTATGCCCCGGCCCGCTCGAGCTCCTCGCGCGGCAGCGCCGCGCCGGGCTTCAGGTCACTGAACCGCCGCGTCCTCACTCCCGCGGCCCGCCGCCGGCCAGGCGCATGTGCCTACTATCACGAACAGATCCGGCCACCGGTTCAGGCACACGAGGCGCCATCGCCCTGACGCGAGGTGGTGACCGGCGACGTCGCATAGGAACCCGGGAAGGTCGACGCCGCGGAGCAGGCCGGGAATACCTTCATCCGGGCGATGCCCGCGGGCTCTCGCGCGATCAGCATGGGCGTCAAGGCCCGAAGACCACACGAGGCAATGAAAGGTCGGGGTGAGCCATGGCCGCAACATCGGGCTCCCGCCGGGTGGTGATCGTCGGGGGCGGGTTCGCCGGGCTGTTCGCGGCCCGGAGGCTCGCGCGGGCCCCGGTCCAAGTGACCTTGATCGACCGGGCCGAACATCACCTGTTCCAGCCGCTGCTGTATCAATGCTCGACCGGCATCCTGTCGGAGGGGAAGATCGCGGCCCCGCTGCGCGAGCTGCTCAGGAAACACGAGAATGCCGAGTTCGTGCTGGCCGAGGTGACCGGCCTGGACGCGGCCGGGCGCACCGTGACGGCGCGGCGGCCGCTGGGCGAGGAGATCGAGTTCGGCTACGACTACCTCATCCTGGCCGCCGGGGTCCGGCAGTCTTACTTCGGGCATGACGAGTACGCCGCCGTCGCGCCCGGGATGAAGTCGATCGAGGACGCCCTCAAGATCCGGCGGCGGGTGTTCGGCGCGTTCGAGCTAGCCGAATCCGCCACCGACCCGGCCGAACGGAAGCGCTGGCTTACCTTCGCCCTGGTGGGGGCCGGGCCAACCGGGGTCGAGCTGGCCGGGCAGATCCGCGAGCTCGCCACCAAGACGCTGCGCAACGAGTACCGGCACATCAAGCCCGAGGAAGCGCGGGTCATGCTCTTCGATGGCGGGACCGCGCCGCTGGCCATGTTCGGCCCGAAACTGTCGGGGCTGGCCGCCCGCGACCTGAAGAAACTCGGCGTCGAGCTGCACATGGGCTGCCTCGTCACCCACGTGGACTGGCAGAGCGTGCAGGTCAAGGACCACGGCGGCAACGTCACCCGGCACGAGGTCGGCAATATCTTGTGGACCGCCGGGGTCGAGGCGCCGCCGCTGGCCCAGCTGGTGGCCAAGGCCACCGGCGCCGGGCAGGACCGGGCGGGCCGCCTGCTGTGCGGGAAGGATCTTTCCCTCCCGGGCCATCCCGACATCTTGGTGACCGGGGACCTGATGTGCCTGGACAAGCTGCCCGGGGTCGCCGAGGTCGCCATGCAGACCGGGCTCTACGCAGGCCGGAGAATTGCCCAGGAGGCCCAGGGCCACGCCTACGACAAGCCGTTCCGCTACCACGACCTGGGCTCGGCCGCCTACATCTCTCGCGGGCGCGCGGTCATCTCCGCATTTGGCCTGCGCTTCGGCGGCTTTCTGGGCTGGCTGGCCTGGCTGTTCATCCACATTGGCTTCCTCACCGGCTACCGCAACCGCATCGGCGCCATCTTCAGCTGGTGGTTCGCCTTCACCCGCGACCTGCGCCGCGAACGCACCTTCACCATCGACGACATGCCATTGCCGTCCGGCGCGTACAGCGACAAAGGCGAACCGGGCCATCCAGCCAATACCGCCGTGTGAAGCACATGCGGACATGAATGCGGGAGATAGGAAGCACCAATGAGCACCTTCCGCCCATCGCCGCGTACGCGCTCTTGTCGAATTGCGAGCAGAACTGCCTGGTCGCGCCCAACGGAGCCATCGGGTGGCTATGCCTGCCGCGCCCCGACTCCCGAGCGTGTTCGGAGCGCTGCTCGACCGGTCCGCCGGCACCTTCCGGTTCGGACCCAGCAGCGCCCAGGTCCCGCAGCAGCGCCGGTACGTCCCGGGGACGATGGTGCTGGAAACCACCTGCTGTCCTTCGCGGGGCCGCTGCTCCTGCACGGCGAGGAATTCGACGCCACCACCGGCCAGCACCTGGGGAACTTCCCGCAGGCCTTCACCCACCTGGCCCTGATCGAGGCCGTGTCCATGCTCATCGATCGTCCCGGCCTCCCGTGGCTTAGGCCATGCGGTTCGCTATGTGGTCGCCGACCCGCAGGGCGTTGGCTATCGCCGTCAGCGCCGGGTTCACCGCGCCGATGCTCGGGAAGAAGCTGGTGTCCACCACGTACAGGTTGTCGAGCTCGTGCGCCTTGCAGTAGGTGTCGAGGACCGAGGTGGCAGGGTCGGCGCCGAACCGGCAGGTGCCAGCCTGGTGGGCGCAGCCCGCCAGCGGGATGTTCATGTCCATGTAGAAGTTCTTGCGGAACACGTGGTGCGCGGCCATCCCGGTGTGGTTGAGGATCTTCTTTAGCTCGCCATAGAGGCGGCAGGCCTCTTCGTCATTGGTCGGCGAGTAGGCAAGGTGGACCTTGCCGTCGCTGTCAGTGGTCACCCGGTTTTCTGGCACCGGCAGGTCCTCGGTGGTGAGCCACCAGTCCACCGAGTGCCTGGCCGCGTCGGTCAGGCCCCATTCGGGGGCAAACCACGTGAGGTCGGGCTCCTCGCCGCGCATGGCCTCGGCGTTGGACTTGCCGACCATCTGGATGTTGCCCATCGGGTACTCGTAGTCCTTGGTGGCGAAGTAGAAATCGTTGATCCCCAGCGTCTTCTGGAAGACGGTGTCGTTCGGCTCCTTGGACATCGCGGCGACGGCCTTGCAGTTGTGGAACATGTAGTTGCGCCCCACCTGATCCGACCCGTTCGCCAGCCCGTTCGGATGTTTGTCATTGGCCGAGTTGAGCAAGATCTTGGCGCTGTTCGCGGCGCCGGCGGAGATGACGACGATGCCGGCGGCGTAGACCTCACGCTCACCGTCCCGCGAGACCACGACCCCGGTGACCGTGCGCCCGGAGCCGTCGGTCTCCAGCTTGGTCACCTCGGCCCCGCAGAGCAGGGTGACGTTGGGCCGATTCATGATCGGCCGGACCGCGATCACCTCGGCGTCGGCCTTGGCGTGCACCAGGCACGGATAACCGTCGCAGGTCGCGCAGCGGATGCAGATGCTCGCCGGCCGGCGTGCCTCGTTCAGCATGATCCCGCAGGGTGCGTGGAACGGCTGGTAGCCTCCCTTGGCCAGGTCATCGGAAATCTGCTGCAGCCGCGGCTCGTGGGAGACCGCGGGCCATGGGTAGGGCTCGCTGCGGGGGCCCTCGGTCGGGTCCTCCCCGCCGTTGCCGTGCACCTGGTACAGCCGCTCCGCCTGCGAGTACCACGGCTGGAAGTCGTCATAGGACAGCGGCCAGGCTGGGGAGATGCCGCTGGCATGCTTGAGTTCCCCGAAGTCGCCAGGACGGAGGCGGTACAGGGCTGCGCCGTACAGCTTGGTGGCACCGCCGACGAAATAGTGCACCTGCGGCTGGAACTGCCTGCCGTCGCGGTCGAACCAGGTGTCCTTGGAAATGTACTTTCCTTCCACGAACACTGGCTTGGCGTCCCAGTTGTCCAGCTCGCGGGGCAGGAAGTCGCCGCGTTCCAGCAACAGGATGTTCTTGCCCGAGTCGGCGAGGGCGTGCGCGAGCGTTCCGCCCCCGGCCCCGGACCCGATGATGATCACGTCATAGCTCTCAGTCATGGGTTCACCATCGCCGCCGGACGGGCGCGGGGCATCCCCTCTTTTTGGTGAAGATGGCCGCCAGCGCGGCCGGGCGCCGGCAATACCCACATCGGGGCGATGCCGTGCGGCTCTCGCGCTAGCACCATGACCGTCAAGGACCAAGCAGGCCGGTGCCGCCTTTCTCACGGAGGTCGCGACGATGAACGTTGACCTGGCGCGAGTGCAGTTCGCATTCACCACGATCAACCACTTCTTCTTCGTCCCGGTCACGATCGGGCTGGCCTTCCTGACCGCGTTGCTGCAGACGGCGTGGTACCGCAGCAAGCAGGAGGATTACCTAAGGCTGACCCGGTTCTTCGGCACCCTGCTGGTCATCAACATCGCCATCGGCGTGGTCACCGGCATCGTGCAGGAATTTGAATTCGGGATGAACTGGGGGGCCTACTCGCGGCTCGTCGGCAACATCTTCGGCGCGCCGCTGGCCATGGAGGGCCTGGGCGCGTTCTTCCTGGAGTCGACGTTCCTGGGTCTGTGGCTGTTCGGCTGGGACAAGCTCTCCAAGAAGGTGCACCTGCTGACGATCTGGCTGGTGGCGTTCGGCAGCGTGTTCTCGGCGCTGTTTATCCTGGCCGCCAACTCCTGGATGCAGCACCCGGTCGGCTACGTGATGGTCCACGGCAAGCCGCAGCTGAACGACATCTGGGCGCTGTTCACCAACCCGGTGTTCGTATGGGGATATGCGAAAGTCCTGTTCGCGTCGCTGACCACCGGCGCGGTGGTGATGCTGGCGGTCTCGGCGTGGCAGCTGCGGCACCGCGGCGACCGGGGAGTGTTCACCCGGTCGGCGGTAATGGCGATGATCGTGCTGATCCCGGCGATCTTGTTCACCATGCTGATCGGCGACGAGCTCGGGGTGATCGAGGGGCGCTACCAGCCGATGAAGATCGCCGCGGCCGAGGCGCAGTGGACCACCTGCCAGCCCTGCTCGTTCTCGCTATTCCAGATCGGCGGCGGCAGCAACGACCACACCCCGACCCAGATCATCGAGGTCCCGCACCTGCTGTCGCTGCTGGCCACCAATCACTGGAACGGGAAGGTCACCGGGCTCACCCCGCTGCAGAACCAGTACGCCGCCAAATACGGCCCCGGCAACTACGTGCCGAACGTGTTCATCCAGTACTGGTCGATGCGGGCGATGGCCTACCTCGGGGTGGTGGTGCTGCTCATCGCGCTGTGGGGGCTGTGGCATGCCTGGCGCCGGACGCTGGCCACTTCGCCTGTGTTCCTGCGGGTGGCGGTCTGGGGTGCAATCCTGCCGTTCCTGATGAACACCGCGGGCTGGCTCCTGACCGAGTCCGGCCGGCAGCCGTGGATCGTGCAGGGCATCTTGCTCACCAAGAACGGGATCTCGCCCACGGTCAGCACCACCTGGCTATGGATCAGCCTGATCGGGTTCATCGTCCTCTACGGCATCCTCGGCACTGTCGACCTGATCTTGATGCTGAAGTACTCCCGCGAGCAGCTCCCTCCCGCCCGTGCCCCCGACGACGCCGACCGGCCCGCCGCGGCCATCCAGTACTAAGGGGGCCCTGCGATGAACCATCTCATCCCGTTCTGGTTCACCATCATCGCGATCCTGTGGACCGGGTTCTTCATCCTCGAGGGGTTCGACTTCGGCGTCGGCATTCTGCACGACCTGGTCGCCACCGACGACGCCGGGCGCCGCGCGGCTATCAATACGATCGGGCCGCTGTGGGACGGCAACGAGGTCTGGCTGATCGTGGCCGCGGCGGCCATGTTCGCCGCCTTCCCCGGCTGGTACGCCACCATGTTCTCGGCCTACTACCTCCCGCTGGTCCTGCTGCTGGCCGCCCTCATCGTCCGCGGCATCGCCTTCGAATATCGCGGCAAACGTGACACCGCGAGCTGGCGGCGGACCTGGGACGTGCTGCTGACCGCGGGGAGCGTGCTCGCTCCGATGCTGATCGGCATCGCCCTCGGCGGCATCCTGTACGGCCTGCCCCTCAGCTCGGCCGGTAACTACACCGGCAGCTTTGCCGGCCTGTTCCCGCCCTACGCCATTTTTACCGGGATCACCCTGCTCGCGGTCTGCGCCCTGCACGGCGCGACGTTCCTGTCCCTCAAGACGACCGGCGACATGCAACAGCGCGCCCGCCAGCTGGCCCGCTACATCGCCCCGGTCACGTGCGCCCTGGTGATCGGCTTCGCCATCTGGACCCACGTGACCTACACCAGCACCTTCTTCCTCAACCCGATCGAGTTGCTGGCCATCCTCGCCGTCATCGCCGCGCTCTGGCTCGTCTATGAGCACCGCGACGGCTGGGCCTTCACCGCGACCACGGTCACGATCGCGTCCTGCATCGTGTCGATCTTCACCGGCCTGTACCCCCACGTGATGATCTCCTCCACCAGCGCCGCCAGCGACCTCACCGTTCACAACACCGCGTCCGGGCCCTACTCCCTTAAGATCATGACCGTCGTCGTGATCGTCCTGCTGCCGGTGGTGCTCGGCTACCAGTCCTGGACCTACTACGTGTTCCGGCGCCGCATCAGCCGGTCCGACTTCCCGCCAGCACCGCCGCAAGGCGCACCACCGGGCCCGCACCACCCGGCAGCAACAGCTGATGGAGCCACCCCGCCAGCCCGCCATGGACCTGACGGGACAGCAGCCCACATCGGGTACGGAGGAAACTGATATGGCGACCAATCAAGTCGGCGCGCTGGTGATCTTCGGAGCGACCGGGGACCTGGCCAAACTGGAAACGTTCCCGGCGCTGGTCGGGCTGGTCGAACGCGGCGTGCTCGACGTCCCGGTGGTCGGGGTGGCCAAGAGCGGCTGGGGCCTGGAGCAGTTCCGCGACTACGCCGCCGCGTCGCTGAAGCTGAACAAGATGGACCCCACCACCCCTGCGGCGAAGAAAATGCTGAGCCTGCTGCGCTACGTCGACGGCGACCTCGGCGACGACAAAACCTACGAAACCATGTCGGAGGCGGCGGGCCCGGGCGGGCCGCTGCTGTTCTATCTGGAGGTGCCGCCGTTCCTGTTCGGGCGGATCGCCGAGGGCATCGCCAAGTCCGGGCGGGCAGCCGGGGCGCGGGTGATGGTGGAAAAGCCGTTCGGGACCGACCTGGCCAGTTCGCAGAAGCTGAACGAGACCATGCACCAGTACTTCCCCGAGGAGGCCATCTTCCGGGTGGACGACTGGCTGGCGTTCGAGCCAGTGGAGAACGTGCTGTTCGGCCGGTTCGCCAACGCGGTTACCGAACCGCTGCTCAACCGCACCTATGTGGAGAGCATCCAGATCACGATGGCTGAGGCGTTCGACGTGTCCGACCGGGGCTCGTTTTACGACAAGACCGGCGCCATCCGCGACGTGGTGCAGAACCACATGCTGCAGGTTCTGGCCACCGTAATGGCCGATCCGCCCGAGGGGGGGCAGGGCCTGTCCGGCTGGCGCCAGTCCAAGGCGCGGCTGATCTCCTCGCTCACCCTGCTCACGCCCGAGCGCACGGTACGCGGCCAGTACGAGGGCTACCACGACGTCAAGGGCGTTGCGCGGGACTCCACGGTGGAGACCTTCGTCGCGATCCGGCTGGAGTCGGACTCGTGGCGGTGGGCGGGCGTGCCGATCGTGATCCGGGCCGGCAAGTGCATGCCGGTCACCGCCACCGAGGTGACCGTCCGGTTCAAGCATCCGCCCCGCGATGTCTTCGGGCTGGCCCCGCTGCCGCGCCAGAACGAGCTGCGGTTCCGGGTCTGGCCCGAGACCGCGTTGTCCCTGCTGCTGGCGGGCAAGAAGCCCGGCGCCGGGTGGGAGCCGCAGATGGACGACCTGACCTTCGCCCAGCGGCCCGGCAGCGACATGCGTCCCTACGATCAGCTGATCGGCGCCGCCCTTGACGGGGAGCGGTGGCTGTTCGCTATGCAGGACACCGTCGAGGCCGCCTGGAAGATCGTGGACCCGGTGCTCGGCGACGTCACGCCCGTCCACCCGTATGCCCGGGGGACGTGGGGTCCGAGGGAGGCTGACCGGCTGCTGCCTGAGCGGGACGCATGGCACGACCCGGCGGGCTGAGTCCCGGGTGCGGCGGCGGCCGGGCCGGGCCATGAGGGCGGTCGACCCCCGGCTGCTGCGGCATGCGCGTGCGGCCCGGGCCTACCTGGTGGTGACCGTGCTGCTCGGGCTGGCCGTGGCCGGGCTGATCGTGGCGCAGGCGGCCCTGCTCGCCCACGCGCTGTCCGCGGCTGCGCTCGGCACCGGGGCCAGGGCCCTGACGGTGACCCTGGCGCTGCTGCTGGGCGTGGTGGTGGCGCGGGCCGCCGCGGCCTACGGCGGGGAGGCCGCGGCGTTGCGGGCCGCCGCCCGCGTCAAGTCGCAGCTGCGGCGCCAGCTGACCGGGCACTGCCTGCGGCTGGGGCAGGCCTGGCTCGGCGGGCAGCAGCCCGGCCGGATGGCCGCCCTGGCCACCCGGGGCCTGGATGCCCTTGATCCCTACTTCGCGCGGTATCTGCCGCAGCTCGTCCTGTCGGTCCTGGTCCCGGCGGCCGTGGTGGTGACGGTGACCGTCACGGACTGGATCTCCGGCCTGGTCATCCTGGTCACGCTGCCGCTGATCCCGCTGTTCGCGGCCCTGGTGGGCCTGCATACCAAGGCGCAGACGCGCCGCCAGTGGCGGCTGCTGGCCCAGCTCAGCGGCCATTTCCTGGACGTCGTGCAGGGCCTGCCCACCCTCAAGGCGTTCGGGCGGGCCAAGGCCCAGGAACAGGTGATCGCCAACGTCACCCGCGAGCACCGGTCGGCGGCCATGGCCACGCTGCGGGTGGCGTTCCTGTCCGCGCTGGTGCTGGAGCTTTCCGCCGCCCTGGCCACGGCGCTGGTCGCGGTCGAGACCGGGCTGCGGCTGCTGTACGGGCACATGCCCTACCAGGCCGCGCTGCTGGTGCTGCTGCTCACCCCCGAGGCTTACCTGCCGCTGCGGGCGGTGGCCGCCCAGTACCACGCCAGCGCGGAGGGCAGCGCTGCCGCTGAGAGCGTCTTCCAGATCCTGGATATCCCCCTGCCGTCGCGGGCCACCCAGACCGCAGCCCAGCCAGCCGGCCCTGGGGTGCCGGTTCCCGACCTGCGCTCGGCCACGATCAGCCTGAACGGGGTGACAGTCACCTACCCCGGCCGGGACCGCCCGGCCCTGGCCCAGCTCAGCCTGACCATCCACCCTGGCGAGCTGATCGTGCTGACCGGGCCGAGCGGCGCGGGGAAGACGACCCTGCTGCGGCTGCTGCTGCAGTTCATCGAGCCAACCGCCGGGACCATCCGCGCCACCGGAATCAATCTGGCCGCCGTCCCCGCCGCGTCATGGCGTGCCCAGCTCGCCTGGGTTCCCCAGCATCCACGGCTGTTCCCCGGATCGGTCGCCGACAACATCGCGCTCGGCCAGCCCGCCGCCACCCGGGCCGCCGTCGAGGACGCCGCCCGGCTGGCCGGCGCGGCCGCGTTCATCGAGGCGCTCCCCCGGGGCTACGACACCCCGCTAGCGGAACGGGCGACTCAGCTGTCAGCCGGGCAGCGCCAGCAGCTCGCCCTGGCCCGGGCGTTCCTGCGGGACGCCCCGCTGCTGCTGCTCGACGAGCCCACCGCCCACCTGGCCCCGGCCGCGGCCGCCGCGATCCGCGGCGCCGTCCGCGGCCCGCTGGCCGGGCGCACCATCGTCGTGGCCACCCACCAGTAGCTGGGACGCCATCACCGCCAGCCAGCTCGTCACCCTCGACGGCGGCAGGCCCTCCGAGCGCGCACCTGTGCTGGCCAGCGCGCCCTTGGCGGCCAGACCATGACCGCCCCGCCCGCCGCCCTGGCCCGGGATGGGCGCCCGCCGCTGGTGCGGCTGCTGGCGATGGCCCGGCCGCTGCGCGGCCGGCTGCTGCTCGCGGTGGCGGCCGGTGCCGCCGCCACCGGCTGCGGGGTCGCCCTGCTCGCCGTCTCCGGGTTCCTGCTCGCCCGGGCCTCCCAGCACCCGTCCATCATCGCGATCTCGGTGGCGGTGGTCGCGGTCCGCGCGCTCAGCATCGGCCGGGGCGTGTCCCGTTACCTGGAACGGCTCGCCTCCCACGACGTGGCGTTCCGGGTGCTGGCCGAGGTGCGGGTGGCGATCTGGCGGCGGCTGGAGGCGCTGGCGCCGGCCGGGCTTGCGCTGTTCCGGTCCGGGGACCTGCTCGCCCGGCTGATCTCCGACGTCGACGCGACGCAGGACCTGTTCATCCGCGGCATCACCCCGCTGCTGACCGCCGTCCTGGCCGGCGGCGCAGCCGCGACCGTATGCCTGGTCATCCTGGCCCCGGCAGCCGGCCTGCTCGCCGCCGGGCTGCTCGCGGCCGGCATCATCGTGCCGCTCGCCGGGGCGGCCCTGGCCAGGAAGGCCGCCCGGGCCGGCGCCCCCGCCCGCGGCCGGCTCGCCGCCACCGTCACCGACCTGCTCGACGGGGCGGCCGACCTGCAGGCCTTCGGCGCGGAAGACGCCGCGCTCGCCGACGCCGACGCCGCGGACGCCGAGCTGACCCGGCTCGCCCGCCGCACCGCCGCGGCCTCCGGCCTGGGCATCGGGCTGATGAGCGCGGTTTCCGGCCTGACGCTGTGGGGGGTCCTGCTCCTCGGCGCCGCGGCCACCGGGACCGGCGCCCTCACCCGGGTGCCGCTGGCGGTCCTGACCCTCACCGCGCTCGCATCGTTCGAGGCCGTCACCGCGCTGCCGGCCGCCGCCGTCCAGCTCGACCAGGCCCGCGTCTCCGCAGGCCGGATCGCCGCCGTCACCGACACCCCCGACCCGATCCGCGAACCGCGCCGCCCGCGCCCGCTGCCATCCGGGCCCTTCCATGTCACGCTGCGCGAGGCCACCGTCCGTTACCGGCCGGATGGGCCAGCCGCCCTGGACCGGGTCAGCCTCGACCTGCCCCCCGGGCGGCGGGTCGCGCTGGTCGGCGCCAATGGAGCCGGCAAGTCAACCGTCGCCGCGGTGCTGCTGCGGTTCTGCGAGCTCAGCGGCGGCACCGCCCTGCTCAACGGCCACGATCTGGCCAGCTACGCGGCCGACGACATCCGGTCGGTCATCGGCGGATGCCCGCAAGACCCTCACCTGTTCGACGCCACCATCCGTGACAACCTGCGGCTCGCCCGCCCCGGCGCCGGCGACGAGCAGCTCGAGGCCGCCGCGGCCCGCGCCCGGCTGCTGCCGTGGATCACCTCCCTCCCCCGCGGCTGGGACACCCCGGTCGGCAGTCACGGGGCGGCCGTCTCCGGCGGCGAACACCAGCGCCTCGCGCTGGCCCGCGCATTTCTCGCCGACCCGGCGCTGCTGATCCTCGACGAACCCACCGCCCACCTTGACCGCGACGCCCGCCAGGCGCTGACCGCCGATCTGCTGCAGGCCACCGAAGGCCGCACCGTCCTGTACATCACCCATCAGCCCGATGGGCTCGACCAGGTCGACCAGATCGTGGTGCTCGACCGCGGCCGGGTCGCCGAACAAGGTACCCACCACCAGCTCCGTGACGCAGGCGGGCCGTATCAGCGGATGTGGGGTCGGCGGGACGGCTCTGACTGACGGCTCCTGCGGCCGGTCCAAACCTCATGCGAATCGGGTGAGGCGCAGCCGGATCAGCTGAGATTTCCTGGTCATGCGGGCAAAGCACCCGCAGTCGGCCGGACTGGGCGGGCCTGCCGGCTGCCAGCGTTTGATCTCCGATGCGGCCTGCAGGTCGCTGGCGCGGAGGAACGGGGAGGTCCAGATGGCGACCTCAATGGCCCAGCGGGAGGCGACCGTCACCAGAGGGGCCGCCGTTCGCGGCGGCGGTCCGGCCCTGGCAGCTGGCCTCACCGCGCCGGATGTGCCGGGCTGGGCGGTGCCGTGGCCAGAGATCACCAAGCTGACCGCCAGGAGCAGCCCGGCAACCCCAGCCGGGAGCGGTGAGCCGGGCCGGGCTCGTCGAGGCGGCGCGGTCGAGTGATCGCCGGCTTGTCGCGGTGACGGCGCCGGCGGGCTATGGCAAGTCGATGTTCCTGGCCGAGTGGGCCGCCGCCGAGGACCGCCCCGTCGTCTGGGTGTCGCTCGACCGTTTCGACAACGATCCCGCGATGCTGCTCGCGTCACTCGCGTCGGCGTACTGCCGGGCCGGTTTGGACAGCGCTGACCTGGCCGGCGACCAGGACGGCCCGGTGCGGGTGCTGGGCCGCGCCGCGCCTCGGCTGGCCGCGGAGTTCCGCGCGAGCCCGGTCCCGTTTGTGCTGATGCTGGACGATCTGCACGAGCTGCAGTCACCGGCTTGCCGCGATGTGCTAGACACTGTCATCTCGGCGATTCCGCGCGGGTCCCAGCTGGCCAGCGCCAGCCGCTGCGAGCAGCCACACCTGCCGCGGCTGCGGGCGTCAAGCGAGGCGCTGGAGTTCGGGGCCACGGACCTGGCGCTGGATGCGGCCGGCGCCCAGCACATCTTCGCCAACGCGCGGGTCAGCCTGACCTCCGGGCAGGCCGCCGCGGTGACCGAACGGACCGAAGGATGGCCGGCTGGCCTCTACCTCACCGCCTTGATCACGGGGAAGCGCAGCGACCAGGTGCCGGCCGTCACGGGGGACGACCCGTACGTGGCCGACTACCTGTACCAGGAGACGCTGAGTGGGCTGCCGGAGGACATGCAGCTGTTCCTGCGGCGCACGGCCGTGCTCGACCGGCTGTGCGGCCCGCTGTGCGATGCTGTCCTCGCGTCCTCGGGTGCGGCCGGGTATCTGCGCCGCCTGGAAGCCGCCAGCTTGTTCCTGGTCCCGCTCGACCGCCGTCGGCAGTGGTATCGCTACCACACACTGTTCCGGGAATTCCTGCTCGGCGAGCTCGGCCGCGCCGAACCTGGCATCGTCATGACGCTGCACCAGCGCGCCGCCGACTGGCATGAGGCCAGCGGATCCCCGGCGCTGGCCCTCGAGCACCTGCTGCGCACCACCGACTGGGACCGCTCGGTGCGGCTGACGGCCGCTTTGGCCCCGCCGACAGTCAACGCCGGGCAGTTGCCGACCCTTCGGCGCTGGTTGCGCGCCATCGGCGACGCGAACATTGAACGCTACCCGCCACTCGCGGTCATGGCCGGCTGGGCAGGCGTGCTGACGGGTGAGACGGCCGAGGCGGAACGATGGACGGCGTTCGCGGACGCTGCCTCGTCCGACGATGTGCCGGTGGACGGGTCATCCTCCTTCGAGTCAGCCCGAGCCGTATTGCGAGCGGCCATGTGTGCCGAAGGCCCAGAGCAGATGATGGCCGACACGACCCTTGCCGTCGCCCGCGAACCCTCGTGGAGTCCATGGCGCTCCGATGCGCTCTGGTTGCTCGGCGAAGCGAATCTGCTGGCCGGGCGTCTCGATCAGGCTCGCGCTGCTTTCGCGGAAGGTTCCGCTACCGCTGCCACCTTGAACACACCCGATATGATCACCCTCTGCGAAGCCCAGCTCGCGCTGCTGGCGCTGGATCGCGGTGAGTGGCAGGAGGCGGCCGGCCGGCTGGAGCGTGCGCTTGCCGTGATCGACGAGCACCGGATGCACGACTGCGTCTTCAGCATCCCAGCCTTCGCCGGGGCAGCAAGGCTTTCGCTGCACCACCGTGACCTCGACGAAACACACCGCCAGCTCACCCGCGCGATGCGGGCGATCCCGAGAGCCACCTACCTGCTGCCCTATCATGCCGTCCGGCTGCGAATACAGCTGGCCAAGGTGTACCTCGCCCTTGCCGATGTGGCGACGGCACGCCAGCTCCTGCGTGAGATCGACGACATCCTGCGGCAGCGCCCGGCGCTCGGGACCCTTGCCGGCGAGGTCAAGGCGTTCCGCCGCGTTCTTGTCGCCAGCACCGCCACCGGAGCGGCCGAAATGCCGCCGCTCACCCCGGCCGAGCTGCGGCTGCTTCCCTACCTGTCGACCCACCTGACTGCCGAGCGAATCGCCGGGCGGCTGTTCGTCTCCAGCTGGACGGTCAAGACCCAGGTCAAATCGATCTACCGCAAGCTGGGCGTCTCCTCACGCAACGACGCGGTGCAAAAGGCAGCGACGCTCGGCCTGCTCGGCGCCTAGCTGACGCTCTAGCCGGGACAATGCCAGTCGTCAGGCACTTACCCACATCGGGGCGATGCGGCGGTCGCTCTACCGACCTGACGATAGAGCGATGGACCTTATCCCCGGCCTGGCCGCAATCGGGGTCCCTGGCCCGGGGGGAGCACTGTATGGCCCAGATAGCTAGATTCCAGGAGATCCTGCGCAGGCTGGCGATCATCGATGAAGGCTTCGTTGAGGACCAGGCGGGGCTCGGGCTCGGCCTGCCCGCCTCCCGGCCGCTGGATCCTAGGATCGCAGCGCTGGTGCAGGTCGGCGCGCTGGTGGCGATCGGGTCCCCGGGGGCCTGCCTGGAATGGAGCACCACCCGGGCGCTGGCGCAGGGCGCGACCGAAGACGAGATTACCGGTGTTCTGCTGGCCATCGCCCCCGTGGCCGGGCTCGGCCGGATCACCGCCGCCGTCCCGGGCGTAGCGGCCGCGTTCGGGTATGACGTCGAGGCCGCACTGATGGATCCAGATGATCACTAAAGGCTGGGCCCCTGGTGGTCGTTGCTGCGATCAGGCCGATCGTGGGTGAAGTTGCCGATCCAGCGCGGCCTTAGGTCACCGGTCCTTAACAGGAGGTCTCACTGTTATAACTGCCGGTAAAACTGCCAGCGGAACTTCCTGGTCCGCGGCAAAGTGCGAGAATATTCTAGCCTCATAATTTGCTTACCCCGCCATCGCGCCTCCGCCTTCAATAATTACGGCGAGTGCACCCTTAGCGGTCCCAGCTGGGCGAATGTTCAGGGCTGGGCAACTGATGAGGCTATCGGGGAAACCTATGACTGCTATCAGGCTTAGCCAGCCGGCGCAAGCCTGAGGGCTGAGGGCCCCTGGCCGCCTGCACGTGCTCGTGCGTGCGGCCTGCTAGGGGCCCCTTTGCGCACCCTGCCCTGGCTTCGTCTTTGCCGTTCGCCGAGCGCGGCCACGAACGTGTAGGGGCCGGCGTCCAGCGGCCGGCAGACGTTAGGCTCGGCCCGTGGTGACCGAGACCGATCTTGCCTTGGGCGATGGGCGCACACTGCACGTTTACGACACGGGCACCGGTGACGGGACCATTGGGCTGGCTGTCTTCTGGCATAACGGCACACCGAGCACCGGCGCACCGCCCGAGCCGCTGTTCGCCGCCGCGGCCGAGCGCGGCATCCGCTGGGTGTCGCATGACCGGCCCGGATACGGCGGGTCAACTCCGCACCCGGGCCGCGACGTGGCGTCAGCGGCGGGTGACGTCGCCAGCATCGCCGACGCACTGGGCATCGACAGGTTCGCGGTCATGGGTGATTCCGGCGGCGGACCGCACGCCCTGGCCTGCGCCGCGGTCTTGCCCGGGCGGCTCCTGGCCACGGTCTGCATATCGGGGCCTGCCCCGTTCGGCGCCGAGGGCCTGGACTGGTTCGCGGGCATGACCCCCTCCAACGCCGCGGAGTATCGCGCCGCCGCCACCGGACACGCGGCGCTCGAGGCCTACCTCGCGTCCGCCGAGTTCGACCCGGCGGTATTCACCCCGGCCGATCACGCCGCAATCTTGGGTGCATGGTCATGGATAGGCACCGTGGCCGAGCAGGCCCTGGCAACCGACCAGGGCGGGATGGTGGACGACGACCTGGCCTACGTCACCCCCTGGGGCTTTGACCCCGGGCAGATAGGCACCCCCGTCCTGCTCGTGCACGGCGCCCAGGACCGGCTCGTGCCCAGTTCGCACGCCACCTGGCTGGCGCAGCGCTGCCGCACGGCGGAACTGTGGCTACGCCCAGATGACGGACACGTCTCGATCCTCAACTCCAGCGTCCTGGCCCTGGACTGGATCCGCGAGCACGCCAGTCACCGCTGAGCCCGAAACCGCCCCGCTAGGCTGACCAGCCAGCAACAACGAGCCCATGCGCCGCCCAATGCGGCCACATCAACTACAAGGTCTAGGGTCCGCGTCAAGCATCTGTGAGAGTTCACGCAGCGGCTCGGCCTGGGCTGCTGTCAGGATCGGTGCCGGTGATCCGGGCTGGCTCATTAAGCATCTGGCCGCCTGCTGGCGTGCCTTTCGGTTGACCTGTCGCACGGATTGCCGGACCGGCCTGGCTCACCGGCTGGCCTGATCAGAAGCCTGTCCGCGCGTGGCGCGTGACTCATCACAGATGTGCCGTCTGGTGTTCCCATCCAGGCCGGTGCCGTCCGCTGACCGCACCCACCTTGAAGGGACGGCCGCTATGGCCATGCTCGCAGACATCGTCGATGCCGTCGTCGGCGTCGATACGCACACTGACACTCATACCGCGTGCTTGCTGGACCGGCTGGGCCGACAGGTGGCGGTGATCACTGTCCCGGCGGACCGTTGCGGTTACCGGACACTGCTGGCCTGGGCGCTGCGGAAGGCGCCGGGCCCGCAGCTGGCGTGGTCGGTCGAAGGCACCCGTTCGCACGGGCTGGGATTAACCCGCTATCTCCAGGGCCGCGACCAGGCGGTCACCGAGGCTGGCCGGCCCGAACGTGCCGCCAGGCGACCGGGCGGGAAGTCCGATCCGGCCGATGCGAGCAGGGCAGCCCGCGATGCCCTGTCAGCTGACCGGCTCGCGCAGCCACGCGCCGACGGCAGCCGGGAAGCGCTGCGGATCCTGCTCACCGCCCGAGCCCAGGCGACCACCGCGCGCACCTCGGCAGTCAACACGCTCAAGGCTCTGATACTGGGCGCTCCCGACGACCTGCGCCAGCAGCTGCGCGCCCTGAGCACGCCACGGCAGGCCAGCCAGTGCCGCCGCCTGCGCATCCATGCCAGCCAGCCCGTCGCCGAGAAGGTCCTGCGCGCGGAATTGCGCCGCCTGGCCACCCACATCGGCGCCTGGGACACCGAACTGCGCGCCAACAAGGCCCAGTTGCAGCAGCTGGTCACCCAGGCGATGCCCGTCCTGCTCGACCAGCCCGGCGTCGGACCGATGAGCGCGGCGCAGCTGCTCGGTGTCCTGGTCCCATAAAGGCCGGTGCCGGTCCGAGGCAGCCTTCGCCGCCCTAGCCGGGGTCAGCCCGCTGGAAGCGTCCTCCGGCAAGATCACCCGGCACCGGCTCAACCGCTTCGGCGACCGCGAGCTCAACCGCGCCCTGCACATCATCACCAACTGGCGGATGCTCCACCACCCCACGACCCAGCATTACCTGACCCGCAGGCGCGCGGAGCAAAAGACCGATCCCGAGATCCGCCGCTGCCTCAAGAGATACGCAGCCCGGCAGCTCTTTCGCCTCATGGAGACAACCTCAACCACTTGACAACCATAGAAGCGTCACCCGACGACGATCCGGAAAGCATCAGCCGGCGAATCACATTTTGCCCTGGCCGCTTGATGCTTTACACACGGGCTTCGCCTGATGCTTGACACTCCCGCTCTCGCTTCGGAGCTGAGCATGGTTGAGCGGAGATACAGGGCTGTGCTTGAGGTCGTAGCCAGGGTTCCGGCGGCTGAGGTCGCCCGTCGGTTGGGGTAAGCCGCCAGAGCGTACATGCCGGCTGCGGCGGTATCGCGACGAAGGTCCCTCGGGTCTGGCGGGATCGGACGAGGCGGCCACAGGAGTCACTTGCTGGCTCTTGCCGGGAATAGCCGCCGCGTCCGCCGCCCAGGTCCTCGCTGCCCATGCACAGGGGCCAGGTCAGTTAGGACGCCGGTCCGGTCCAGGCGTCGATGACGTCGAGCACGGTGTGGGCAGGCTCGGGCGGCTCGAAGCCGAGCATTTCCTGCAGCAGCGGGCGGACGACCGGGTGCAGCCGCTGCTCGGCGAACGTTTCGTAGTCGTCCTTGGACTGCCAGACATCGACATATCGCAGCCCGGTGTCGGTGCGCCAGGCCAGGTGGGCGATCAGGCCGTCCTGGGGCTGCGGGCCAATGCCCTCCTTGATCCGGGCGTAGATCTCGGCGTCGATCGGCACGTCGTAGGTGAATGCGTAGGTCATCGCGGGCCTCCTCATATTGGCCCGAACTATTTTCGGACGAATACTTGTATCATGTCCCTCATGCCACCCGCTGTCAAGAGGCGCTACGACGCCACCCGCCGCCGCCAGGGCGCCGCCCGCACCCGCGCGGCGATCCTGGACGCTGCCCGGGACCTGTTCACCGAGCGCGGATACACCGCCACCCCGATGACCGCCATCGCCGAGCGGGCCGGGGTGGCGCTCGACACCGTCTACGCCTCGGTCGGCCGCAAGCCCGCACTGGCCCGGCTGCTGATCGAGACCGCCATTTCCGGCACCAGTCAGGCCATCCCCGCCGAACAGCGCGACTACGTGCGGTCGGTCCAGGCCGCCCCCGACGCCGAAACCAAGATCGCGATCTACGCCGCGGCGATCGCGGCAATCGCCCCCCGCCTGGCGATCGTGCTTGCCATCATCCAGCAGGCCGCGCCCACAGAACCGGAACTGGCCGCGCTGTGGGCTCAGATTGCCGAGCGCCGCGCCGCGAACATGCACCGCTTCGTCGCCGACCTCACCACCGTCACCCCGCTGCGCCTCGATCCCGGCGAGGCGGCCGACATCATCTGGGCCACCAACTCCCCCGAGCTCTACCAGCTGCTGGTCCGCCAGCGCGGCTGGAGCCCCCAGCGATACGAGCGCTTCCTCGCCGACACCTGGCGCCGCCTGCTCCTCCCCAGCTAGGACCAGCACCTCCCCACCGCTCGCGGTCACACAGGAGATCTACACCCACGAGAACCGGCAGGCGCAGCGTGATGCCCTGGGCAAGATCAGCGAGGTGCTGCGCAGCCGGGACGCGGACTCATCGTGAACTGGTGTCATCAGCGGGTGTCATTGACCCATTACCGATCTTCACAGATGGCGTTTCGCCTGGTGGAGCTATGGGGATTCGAACCCCAGACCTCTTGCATGCCATGCAAGCGCTCTACCAACTGAGCTATAGCCCCGCGATGCGGGACCGCGCTGCGGGCGCGGAACCTGAGCCAGCATACCGGCTCGCCAGCGCCGCGTGGCACGCACGGCGGTTCGGGCGGACCGGCCGATCCGGTCAGCTCACCAGCAGGTAGAGGCTCTTGCCCATCAGCCACAGGCAAATCAGCAGGGACACGACGATGATCACCTGGTCCTGGTGCGATTCGAGCCACCTGCGCAGCCGGCCGGGCCGGACCCGGGCCTGGCCCGGCGCGAAGGTGACATGCAGCTGGAGGAACAGGAAGCTGGACGTGGCCAGCAGGCAGAAGGCCGTCAGGGCCAGGTAGCTGCCGGCCGTGGCGAGCCTGGCCTGGACGACCGTCGCGGCGCCCGCTCCCACCAGCACCCAGGGCTGCAAGAACGCGGCGAGCCCCGCCGCGGCCCACGGTGAGAGCCGGTCCAGCCTGGCCATCCAGGCGGGCGTCGTGACCTGACCCTGCCCGGCCGGCCGCCGCCGGCGTCACCCGCACTGGATGATCCGGCCGCTGGTGACCTGGCCTAACGTCACGGTCATGCAGGCGCAAGTGAAACGGAGATGACGTAAATGTCCGGTGCCGTCTGGGCCATCAGCCTGTCCATCCTCTACCTCATCCTGATCCTGACGCTGGCGGTGCTCAGCTTCCGCAAGGGGCACTGGGTACTCGGCCTGCTCGGCTTTTTCCTCCCCCTGCTATGGGTGATCGGCGCCATCCTGCCGAGCCGGCGCTACCGCTGACCGCTCCGGCTCGGCCTCGCGGGCGAGGAAGCGCAGCCGGGCGGCCCGCGCATCCCAGGCGTAGACCACCGCGGACCCGGCGATGACGTCATGCAGGGCCCGGTGCCTGCGGCCGACCAGGATGCCCAGAAACCCCGCACCGCACAGCAAGAAGCTGAGCGGGAACGCCAGTGCCCGCGCGTAGCCGCGCCAGGACTCCAGGCTGGTGCCGTCGGCCTGGACCACGCGCACCCCGAGCACGGCCATGCCGAACGACCGCCCGCTGGCCGCCCAGGAGTACCCGAAGTAGGCGAACTCCCAGCCAGCGAAGACGATCGCGACCGCGATGTTCTCCCGGTTCCAGCTGATCGCGTGCCCGGTGACGACCTGGGCCGCCAGCGAGATCGCGGCCAGGGCGAGCGCGAAGACGCCCGTGCTGACGGCCAGGTCGATCAGGTAGGCCAGGAACCGGGACACCGCGCCCGCGTAGTTCCCCTGCGCGCTGACCGGCCCGCCGGCCGCCGCGGAACTCACGGCCCGGCCGCGGCGGGGCGCGGCTCTGGCGGCGCGGGCGGCGCGGCCGGCCCGGGCGGCGCGGCCGGTCCTGGCCCCCGGCGCAGGATGCGCCGCACCCAGCGGTCGGTGAACTGGTCGAGCCCGACGGCCTGGCTGCGCACCGCGTCGAGCGCCTCGCTGGCCACGCCGCCGGACGAGCGGGCGATGACCGCGCCGAGGTCGGTCTGCTCGACGAGCATGTCCACGTCCACCCGCTGGACCAGATCGTTAGTCGACCGGCCGGCCAGGGCGTTCACGTCGACCCGGCCGGCCAGCGCATCCACGTCGGCGCGCTGGATGATCCGGTCGACGCTGGCCCGGTCCAGCAGCGCGTCGACGTCGACCCGGTCCAGCAGCCGGTTGACCTCCACCCGCTCCAGCAGCTTGTTGAGGTCCACCCGGTCCAGCAGGACGTTCACGTCCACCCGGTCCAGCAAGGCGCCGAGATCCACCCGTTCCAGCAGCGCGTTGACATTGACGCGGCCGAGCACCCGGTCCAGGTCGACGCGGGCCAGCACGGGATTGAGGTCGAGCCGCACCATGATCGCGTTGACGTCGAGCGCATCGACCAGCAGCTCGACCACCCGCTCGGTGACGCGCTGGGCGAGCACCTCCGCCGGGTCGGTCAGCCGCCTGCCTGCCGAGCGCAGCCTGTTGCGCGGGTCCACGCCTGTCATGATCGGCTATCAGCAGGCCGGGCGCATCATCCGGCGGGAGTGATCAGGCTTCGTCGCCCGCTTCTGGCACGGCAACGGGCTCGGGCAGCATCTCGATGTTGTGCGCCAGCAGCCGCCACCGCCCGTCGCGGCGGCCGAGCACCGACCAGCTGCAGTTACCGAGCGGGCCGAGGACCCGGAGCTCGGGGGCGAGGCCCAGCAGCCGGGCCATGCCCATCCCCAGAGCGGCCCCGTGGCTGACTACGACGGTCAGTGAGCCGTCCGCCGCGGCGGCCGCGATCCGCTCCAGTGCCGCGGACGCGCGGTCGGCCACCGCGGTGGCGCTCTCCCCGTCCGGCGGCTCCCACCGCGCGTAGCTGTGCGGGTAGCGCTCGCGGATCTGCGCGTCGGTCAGGCCCTCCCAGGCGCCGCCGGCCCGCTCGCGCAGGTCCTTGTCGTGCTGCACTGGCAGCCCGGTCAGCCGGGCCAGCGCGGCGGCCGTGCCGGTGGCGCGGGACAGATCAGAGGAGATGATCGCGTCCGGGTGCAGGGCGGCGATGTGCCGGGCGGCGGCAAGCGCCTGGCGGTGGCCCTCGGCGTTGAGCGGGACGTCGCTCTGGCCCTGGAAGCGCCGCTCCAGGTTGTAGCCGGTCTGCCCGTGCCGCCACAGCAGCAGCCGCAAGACCGTGGTCAGCGCGGCCCCCGCTCGCCAGGTCCGCTCCCCCCGGCGGCCCCGGCGGCACCCGCGGCGACGGCCGGCTCGGGCAGCGGGATCAGCGGGCAGTCCTTCCAGAGCCGTTCGAGCGCGTAGAAGACCCGCTCCTCGGAGTGCTGGACGTGCACGACGATGTCGACGTAGTCGAGCAGCACCCAGCGGCCCTCGCGCTCGCCCTCGCGCCGCACCGGCCTGGCGCCCGCCTTGCGCAGCCGGTCCTCGATCTCATCGATGACGGACCGGACCTGGCGGTCGTTCGACGCCGAGCACAGCAGGAACGCGTCAGTGATCACGAGCTGGTCACTGACGTCGTAGGCGATGATGTCGGAAGCGAGCTTGTCAGCGGCGGCGGCGGCTGCGATCTGCACGAGCTCGACGGCTCTGTCCGTGGCAGTCACGTGGGCTGGCAATCCTCCTTCGGCAGGGAGCCTGAACCCCGCCCGTTTTCGTGGCCGGGCCGGCTGGCGCTGGCCAGGCGAGTTCAGGGTACCCCGGCCGTCCCGGTGCTGCCGAGACGCGCGCCCCGGGCGGCAGCCGCCGGGCGCCGCGGGAATTCTGCCCGCGCCGGCGTATTTGCCGGGGGCCCGCGCGGTCCGCCAGGTAACCACCCTGGGAGCGCCATGTCCGATACCTCCGGCCCGCCCGCACCCGGCCCGCCTGCACCGGCCCGCCCGCACCCGGGCCAGCCGCGCGCCCGCCCTGGCGCGCCGGGCACCGCTCGGCGGCCAGCCGCTTGCTGCTCGACGACGACCAGGCCCTGGACGCCCGGCGGGCCCAGCTGCTGCGCACCGTGAACGGGCGGCACGCGGTGCTGGTCGAGCCCGACCTGGGCGCGGGGACCGGCGCCGCCACCGCCGCAACCCGGTTCGCCGGCCGCTTCGCCGCCGTCTTCCCGGCCGGGGACCGCCCGCCCCCGCCCGAGCCGGTCTCCAGCTACCTGCGCTGCTGGCTGAGCCCGGCCGAGATCAGGGTGCTGCTGGACGCCGACGCCGCCGACCCGGCCGGGCCGTCGGTCTACCGGATCTGGCCCGACTACGTGCTCCGCCCGCACCTGGACCGGTCGGTCACCACGGTCAGTGCCGACGCGGCCTGGCGGGTCTACGCGGCGGGCGGCGAGGGGATCGCCTGGGCCGTCGTGGACAGCGGGATCGAGGCGGGCCACCCGCACTTCAGCGACGGCACGCTGACCGATCCGCAGGTCGCCTGCCTGCACCGGGACTACACCTACCTGGTCACCGGGGACCAGCCGCCGGCCGCAGCGGACCCGGCGGCCGCCCTCGCCGACCCGGTCGGCCACGGCACGCACGTGGCCGGGATCATCGCCGGGCAGCTGCCCGCGGCCGGGCAGGCGGTCATCGCCGGGACCAGGCCGTCGGCCGACGGCCTGCCGGCCTGGGCGGCCGCCCCGCCTGCGGCAGCGGCCGGATCGCCGGGATCGCGCCGCAGGCCCGGCTGGTCAGCCTGCGGGTCCTCGCCCCCGACCCGGCCAACCCCGCCGCCGGCGCGGCCACCGTCTCCAGCGCGGTCATCGCCGCGCTGGCCCGGGTGCGGGAGATCAACGCCGACGGCCGGATGCTGCGCATCCACGGGGTGAACCTGTCGCTCGGCTGCCCGTGGTATCCGGATGACTTCGCCGCCGGCCAGAGCCCGCTGTGCCGCGAGCTGGACCTGCTGGTGAGCACCGGGGTGGTGGCCGTGGTCAGCGCGGGGAACTCCGGCGCGTCCGGCACCACGACCGGCGAGTCGGCCGACGTGGCCGGGGTGCTGTCCACCATCACCGACCCCGGCAACGCCGCGGGCGCCATCACCGTCGGGTCCTGCCACAAGGAATCCCCGCACGTCTACGGCGTCACCTACACCTCCTCCAAGGGCCCGACGCTGGACGGGCGCGCCAAGCCCGACCTGGTGGCGCCCGGCGAGCACGTCGCCTCGGCCGCCGCGGCGGCGATGTGCCAGGGCGTGCCGCCGCTGACCGGGCTGGCCGCCGGGAAGGTGCCCTACGTCGAGGACAGCGGCACGTCGATGGCGGCGCCGCACGTGTCCGGCGCGGTGGCCGCGCTGCTGTCGGTGCGCCGCGAGTACATCGGCCGCCCGGCGCAGGTCAAGCAGCTGCTGCTGAGCACCGCCTCGACGCTGGGCCGGCACGAGTTCTACCAGGGCGCGGGGATGGTCGACCTGATGCGCGCGCTGGCCGCCAGCTGATCGCCTTCATTTCCGCAACAAGCCAGGAAGGAACGAGCCCATGGCCGATCCGATCGACGGTCTGTCGTACACCGAGATCACGTTCGGCGCGGCCGGCCAGCTGCTGGACGACGGCGGCCTGGCCGCCGCGGCCGGCGCGGCCGGCGTCACCGACGTGTTCTTCTTCTCGCACGGCTGGAACAACAGCACCGACTCGGCGCGCAGCCTCTACCAGGGGATGTTCGGCCTGCTGGCCGGCCAGCTCGGCGCCCGCAAGAGCCGGGCCGCCGCGGCCGGGATCTTCTGGCCGTCGCTGCTGTTCCCCGCCGACGACCCGACCGCGCCGCCGCCCGCCCCGCCGCCCGGGCAGGAAGGGGCGGCGCTGGCCGCCGCGCTCACCCCGGCCTTCCCCGGCCAGGGCGCCAGCCTGGCCCGGCTGGGCACGCTGCTCGACCAGCGCCCGCAGGACCCGGCCGCGCTGGCGCAGTTCCACCAGCTCGCCGCCGGCCTGGTCACCACGCCCAATCCGGGCGGCCCGGAGGACGCCGGCGAGGCCGCGGCCGCCACCGGGCCCACCGGCGCGGTGCTCGGCCACTTCGCGGCGATGGACAAGTCCGCGCCGGGCGCCGCCGAGGGCATCGGCAATCCGTTCTCGGCGCTGTGGGACGGGGCGAAGGAGGTGCTGCGGACGCTGAGCTACTACGAGATGAAGAACCGGGCCGGGGTAGTCGGCCAGCAGGGCCTCGGCCCGCTGCTCGGCGGGCTGGCCGCGGCCGCGGGCCGGCCGCTGCGGATCCACCTGATCGGGCACAGCTTCGGCGCCCGGCTGGTGTCGTTCGCGCTCGCCGGGCTGCCCGCGGCGGCTGCCGGGCCGGCCAGCCCGGTGCACTCGCTGTTCCTGATCCAGGGCGCGTTCTCGCACTTCACTTTCGCCCAGCCGATGCCGATCGACGCCGCGCGCAGCGGCTTCCTGGCCGCCGACCTGAGCCGGGTGAACGGCCCGCTGCTGGCCACGTTCAGCGCCGCCGACCGGGCGGTCGGCTGGTGGTACCCGGCGGCCAGCATGCTCAGCCACTCCGACAGCGAGTCCGCCGACGACCTGATGTACCAGTGGGGCGGCATGGGCCACGACGGCTACCAGCAGGGCGGGGCGGCGGACGCGGTGCTCGGCCCGCCCGGCACGGAATACGGCTTCGCCGCGGGCCGGTGCTACCGGCTGGACGCCAATGGCGTGATCAAGGCCGACCTGTCGCCGTTCTCCGGCGCGCACAGCGACATCCAGCACGCCGAGGTGGCCTGGGCCGCGGTCGCCGCGGCCGGCCTCGGCTGACCTGCCGCGGGCTGGCGGGCTGGCACCCCGCGCGTGCTGACGCCCGGCGCGGGCCGACGCCCCGGCGCGGAGGGGTCAGCCCGGCCCGGCGTACAGCGCGCGCTTGCTGATGTACTGGACGATCCCGTCCGGGACCAGGTACCAGATCGGCTCGCCGGCCCGGACCCGGTCCCGGCACTCGGTCGAGGAGATGGCGAGGGCCGGGATCTCGATCAGGCTGACCCGCGCGTCGGGCAGCCCGGCGTCGGTCAGCCGGTGCCCGGGCCGGGTGCAGCCGACGAAGTGGGCCAGCGTGAACAGCTCCTCGGCGTCCCGCCAGGAGATGATCTGGGCCAGCGCGTCCGCGCCGGTGATGAAGAAGAACTCGGCGCCCGGCCGCTGGGCGTGCAGGTCGCGCAGCGTGTCGATGGTGAAGGTCTCCCCCGGCCGGTCGATGTCGACCCGGCTGACCGAGAACCGCGGGTTGGACGCGGTGGCGATCACCGTCATCAGGTAGCGCTCCTCGGCCGCCGACACCTCCCGCCCGGCCTTCTGCCACGGATGCCCGGTCGGCACGAACAGCACCTCGTCCAGCGCCAGGTCGTGCGCGACCTCGCTGGCCGCCACCAGGTGACCGTTGTGGATCGGGTCGAAGGTGCCGCCCATCACCCCGATCCGCTTGCCCGGGCCGGGCGACGTCACCGGGTGCGCCTAGATCGCATAGCTGACCCCGGTGAGCTTCTCCGACTCGCTCCACAGCCGGTGCGCCGCCCCGGCGTCGTGCGACCGGGCGCTGGAGCGCACCTTGACCGGCGGCCCGGTCATGCCCAGCCGCCCGGACGGGCCGTAGTAGTCGCCGCTGGCGGCCGCCGGGTCGGTGGCGGCCCGCAGCGTGGGCAGCGCGCCGGCCCGCGCGTCCTGCACCCACCACGACGTGAGCGGGCCCAGCCGGGGCGACATGAGCGGCCCGGACAGCGACGGCATGAACCGGGTCAGCTCGGTGCGCGCGGTGCCCGGGTGCGCGGCGACCGAGAGCACCGGCACCGACGCGGCGGCGAGCCGCCGCTCCAGCTCGTAGCAGAACAGCAAGTTGGCCAGCTTGGACTGGCCGTAGGCGGGCCATCGCCGGTAGCCGCGGGAGAAATCCAGGTCGTCGAAGCGGATCCGGCCCGCCTTGTGCCCGTTGCTGCTGACCGTGACGACCCGCGCGCCGGCGGCCCGCAGCAGGGCGGGCAGCACCAGCCCGGTGAGCGCGAAGTGGCCCAGGTGGTTGACGCCGAACTGCAGCTCGAAGCCGTCCTGCGTGAGCCCGTACGGCGGCGCCATCACCCCGGCGTTGTTGATCAGCAGGTCCAGCCGGCCGAACCGGGAGGTGAGCTCGGCGGCGGCGGCGCGTACCGAGTCCAGTGAGCCGAGATCCAGCAGCACCGTCTGCACCCGGTCCCCGGGCAGGCCGGTCCCGAGCTCGCCGGCCGCGGCCTCGGCCCGGCCGGCATCCCGGCAGGCCAGCACCACGGTCGCGCCGTGCGCGGCCAGCACCCGGGCGGCTTCCTTGCCGATGCCGGAGTTGGCGCCGGTGATGACCGCGACGCGGCCGGACTGGTCGCCGGCGTCCGCCTCGGTCCAGTCGCCGCCCGCGCGGGTCTTGCTCATCCGGCCGCCTCCTGCTCACCAGCCCGCCGCGGGCCGTCCCCGGTCTGTGCACCGCCGGGCGTGATCAATCAATACCAGCCAGCGGCGGCTCGCCGCCGGTCCAGCGCACGATCCGCTTGGCCTTGCCGACCTCGGTGCGCGGCACGGTGCCCGGCGGCACCAGCCGCACCTGCACGGTCAGCCCGAGCGCCCGGGCCAGCCTGGCCTGCAGCTCGTCCGCCAGCGGCAGCGTGAACTGCCAGCCGGACCTGACCTCGCAGCAGGCGATCAGCTGCCGCTGCGCGGCCCGCTCGTCCACCACCAGCAGGTAGTCCAGGGCCAGCCCGTCCTCGCCCAGCAGCACCCGCTCGATCTCGCTGGGATAGACGTTCACGCCCCTGATCACCAGCATGTCATCGATCCGGCCGGTGATCTTGCTCATCTTGACCAGGGTCCGGCCGCACTCGCAGGTGCCGCGGCGCAGCGCGGCCACGTCCCCGGTCCGGTAGCGCAGCAGCGGCAGCGCCTCCTTGGTCACGGTGGTGAAGACCAGCTCGCCCTCGGCCCCGTCTTCGGCCGGCTGGCCGGTCGCCGGGTCCAGCGTCTCGACCAGGAAGTGGTCCTCGTTGACGTGCAGCCCGTCGGCGGCGGCCGCGCACTCGCTGGCCACGCCGGGGCCGATGATCTCCGACAGCCCGTAGATGTCCAGCGCGCGCAGCCCGAGCAGCTCGTTCAGCCGGGCCCGCATCTGCTCGGTCCACGGCTCGGCGCCGAAGATCCCCGCGCGCAGGCTCAGCCCGCGGCCCGGCGTCACGCCTGCCGCCGCGAGCGCCTCGCCGATCCGGATCGCGTACGACGGGGTGCAGGTGAGGATGTCGGGCCGCAGGTCGGTGATCAGCGTGACCTGCCGGCCGGTCATGCCGCCCGACGTCGGCACCACGGTCGCGCCCAGCTCGATCGCGCCCTGGTGGATGCCGATGCCGCCGGTGAACAGGCCGTAGCCGTAGGCGTTGTGCACGATGCTGTCCGCGGTCGCGCCGGCCGCGGCGAGCGCCCGGGCGCACATCCGGGCCCACAGCTTCAGGTCGCCGCGGGTATAGCTGACCAGGGTCGGCTTGCCGCCGGTCCCGCTGGACCCGTGCACCGCCACGACTTGCGAGCGGTCCACGGCCAGCAGCCCGAACGGGTAGGACTCCCACAGGTCGCGCTTGGTGGTCACCGGCAGCCGGGCCAGGTCGGCCAGCGTCACGTCGGCGCCCGCGCTGATCCCGGCTTCCTTCAGCCGCTGGCCCTGCACGCCGCCGGCCGCCAGCAGCCGGCCGACCAGGCCCTGCAGCCGCTCCGCCTGCAGCGCCGCGAGCGGCTCGTCGGGCATCGCCTCCGCGTCGGGCTCGAACATGGGCGCTGCGGGCTGAGCTGCCATGGACCGACCTCCGGCTGGCGGGACCTACGATGCTTGCATGACCACTGTGCCCGACCGCTCCCGGGTGCGTCTCCCCGGTATCAGCTCACGTGCTTACGAGCACCCCGCCGACCGCTCTGCGCTGTCCGCGCTGCGCAAGCTCACCGGCTTCGACACGATCCTGAAGAACCTGGCCGGCCTGTTCAACGACCGGGCGCTGCGGCTGGTGTTCCTGTCCAGCGCGGTGCGGGCCTCGGAGGAGCAGTTCCCCGACCTGTACCGCATGATGCTCGACGGCTGCTACATCCTCGACCTGCCGCAGGTCCCCGAGCTGTACATCAGCCAGAACCCGCTGGTCAACGCGATGGCGATCGGCACCAGCAAGCCGTTCATCGTGATCAACACCGGCATGGTCGACCTGATGGACGCCGAGGAGATCAGGTTCGTCATCGGGCACGAGCTCGGGCACGTGCTGTCCGGCCACGCGGTGTACCGGACCATGCTGTACTACCTGATCAACCTGGCCACCCGGCTGGCGCTTGTGCCGTTCGCCTGGATCGGGCTGAAGTCCGTGATCTGGGCCCTGGAGGAGTGGTACCGCAAGTCCGAGCTGTCCAGCGACCGGGCCGGGCTGCTGGCCGGCCAGGACCTGGAGGCGGGCCGCCGGTCGCTGATGAAGCTGGCGGGCGGGTCGCGGCTGGCCGAGTTCAGCCACGACGCGTTCCTGCGCCAGGCGCAGGAGTACGACGCGGTGCCCGACGTGCGCGAGAGCCTGCTCAAGCTGCTCCAGCTGCAGGGCACCACGCACCCGTTCGCGGTGGTCAGGTTCGCCGAGCTGGACCGGTGGGCGCGCGAGGGCGAGTACCGCGACATCCTGGAGGGCCGCTACCCGCGGCGCGAGGACGACCCGGATGCCTCGGTGGGCGACGAGTTCCGCTCGGCCGCCAAGTCCTACCAGGACTCCTGGAACCGCAGCGCCGACCCGCTGATCGGCGCGGTGCGCGGCGTGGCCGGGACCGCGATGGACGCCAGCACCCGGCTGATGGGCCGGTTCGGCGGCCGCCGCGACGACGACGACAGCGGCGGCGGCAGCAGCAGCAGCAACTGATTCCGGCCTGCCGGGGCGTTCAGGCCGCGTCGGCCGGCCGGGACGCCGCCAGGCCGGACAGCACCGGCGGCAGCGGCCCGGCGTGCACCACGCCGAGCCGCTGGGTGGCCCGGGTCAGCGCCACGTACAGGTCGGACAGGCCGCGCGGTGACTCGGCGGCGATCTCGCCCGGCTCGGCGATCAGCACGACGTCGAACTCCAGGCCCTTGGCCTGGTGCACGCTGAGCACCACCACCGGGCTCTCCAGGTCGGGCTCGTCGCCGAGCGCCGTGCCCGGCAGCTCGGCGCGGACCGCGGCGCCGAGCCCGGCCAGCCGGCCCTCGGGCACGATCACCGCGGTCTTGCCGCCGGCCGCCAGTTCCGCGCCGCGGCGCGCCGCGGCGGCCACCGCCGCCGCCAGCCGGTCCGCGGGCACCTGCTCGCGCCACGGCGCCCAGCCCGACTCGCGGACCGAGCGGGGCGGCTCCAGCGCCGGGTCGATCACGGCCAGCACGTCCGCCGCGACCGCCATGATCTCCGCCGGGGTCCGGTAGTTGATCGTCAGCGGGGCCAGCCGCCACCGGTCCCCCACGTGCGGGCCGAGCGCGGCCGGCCACGAGCCCGCCCCGGCCAGGTCGCCGGTCTGCGCCGTGTCGCCGACGATCGTCATCGACCTGACCGGGCAGCGGCGCATCAGCATCCGCCACGCCATCGGCGACAGCTCCTGCGCCTCGTCCACGATCACGTGGCCGAACGTCCAGGTCCGGTCGGCGGCGGCCCGCTCGGCGGCGGTCAGCCCCAGCTCCTCGTCCTGCCGGGCGGCGAGCCGGGTGGCGTCGACCAGGTCGGCGCCCAGCAGGACTTCCTCGTCGTCGTCGGTGTCGCGGGCCATGATGTCCAGCACGCCCTGGGCGTACGCCTCGCGCCGCCTGCGCTCGCGCTCGCGGCGGCGCCGCTCCGCCCGGTCGTCCTCGCCGAGCAGCTCGGCGGCCTCGTCCAGCAGCGGCACGTCGGCCGGGGTCCACGGCGCGTCCGGGGCGCGCAGCAGCGCGGCCCGCTCGGCGCCGGTCAGCTGCGGCGCCGCCGCGGCCAGCCGGTCCGCCGAGGACAGCAGCCCGGCCACCAGCTGCTGCGGCGTGACCGGCGGCCACAGCCGGTTGATGGCCTCCCGCACTCCGGGGTCGGCGGCCAGCTCGCGCCGCAGGTCGTCGACCTCGTCCGCGCCGAGCAGGTTGCCGCCGCCGAGCACGTCCGCGCCGAGCTGGCCGGCGGCGGCCCGGGTCAGCGCGGCGATGATCTCCTGGGCGAAGATCTGCCGGGCCTGGTTGTGCGGCCGCCGGGACCGCCGGGCCCGCTCCCGGGCCCGGCTGACCGTGCCCCGGGGCAGCCGCAGCAGCTGCCGGTCGACGGTGACCTCCAGCCCGCCCGCGGGCACCCGCTGGCGACCGCGCACCGCGGCCGAGATCACCTCGGCCATCTGCGGGCGGCCCTTGATCTCGGCCGTCTGCGGCGGCTCGGCGGCGGTGGCGGTGACGCCGGGGAACAGGCCGCCGACGGTGGACAGCAGCACGCTGGTCTCGCCCAGCGAGGGCAGCACCTGGCCGATGTAGCGCAGGAACGTGGCGTTCGGGCCGACCACCAGCACGCCGCGCTTCTCCAGCTGGCGGCGGTGGGTGTACAGCAGGTAGGCGGCCCGGTGCAGCGCGACGGCGGTCTTGCCGGTGCCCGGCCCGCCCTGCACGACCAGCACGCCGGGCAGCGGGGCGCGGATGATCGCGTCCTGCTCGGCCTGGATGGTCTCGACGATGTCGCTCATCCGCCCGGTCCGGCTGGCGCTGAGCGCGGCCAGCAGCGCCGACTCGCCGGTCAGCCCGTCGTGCCCGGACGGGTCGGCGACGGCCAGGTCGAGCACCTCGTCGTCCAGGCTGAGCACCGTGCGGCTGCGGGTCTTGATGTGCCGCCGGACCCTGACGCCGTCCGGCGCGGCCGCGGTCGCGAGATAGAACGGCCGGGCCGCGTCCGCCCGCCAGTCCATCAGCAGCTGGGGGTAATCATCGCCCTCGGCGTGCAGGCCGAGGCGGCCGATGTACCGCAAGGACCCGTCGTCGAATCGAGCCGGCCGAAGCACAGGCCCTGCTCGGCCGCGTCGAACTGGGCGAGCTGGCGCACGTACAGGTCAAGGAACGCCTCCCGCTCGGTCCGCGCCTGGTGCGTGCCGCCGGACTGGCGCAGCACTCCGGCCAGGTGCCCCGAGGCCCGCTCGCGCAGGTCGTCGAGCCGGCCGTACAGCACGGAGACGTATTCCTGCTCCCGGCCAATTTCCGGATCCGGCAACCGAGCTCCTTGGTCACGATCGCGTGAGCTTTCCCGTTCAGGCAACTGAGAACTCCGCACGATCACGGTTCCAGGCGGCGGTCGGAGCCGCGCGGGCCGAGGCCCGCGGTCATCGACACGGCCGGGTCCCAGTCGAACACCACGGCGTTGTCGTCGTCGCCGATCAGCACCTCCGCGCCGGCCTGCGCGCCGGCCCCCGCCAGGGCCTCCTCCACGCCCAGCCGTTCCAGCCGGTCGGCCAGGTAGCCCACCGCCTCGTCGTTGGAGAAATCGGTCTGCACGATCCACCGCCGCGGCTTCTCGCCGCGGATCCAGAACCGGTTCTCCCCCGCGGCCACGACCTCGAAGTCCGGCCCGGCCACCGGCTCGGGCCGCAGCACGATCCGGGTCGGCTCGGCCGGCGGGGCCGCGGCCCGGGCCGCGGCGATCACGCCGGCCAGCGTGAACGCCAGCTCGCGCAGCCCCTCGGTGGTGGCGGCCGAGACCTCGCAGACGGTCAGCCCGCGGGCGGCCAGCTCCGGCTCGACCAGCTCGGCCAGCTCGCGGCCGTCCGGGACGTCGATCTTGTTGAGCACCACGATCCGGGGCCGCCCGGCGAGGTCGGCGCCGGTCAGCTCGCCGTAGGCAGCCAGCTCGGCCTCCAGCGCATCCAGGTCGGATACCGGGTCACGGCCCGGCTCGGCGGTCGCGCAGTCCAGCACGTGCACCAGCACGGTGCACCGCTCCACGTGCCGCAGGAAGTCCAGCCCGAGGCCCTTGCCGCGGCTGGCGCCGGGGATCAGCCCCGGCACGTCGGCCACGACGAACTGCACGTCCCCGGCTTCCACCACGCCCAGGTGCGGGGTGAGCGTGGTGAACGGATAGCCCGCGATCTTCGGGCGGGCCGCGGACAGCGCGGCGATCAGCGACGACTTGCCGGCGTTGGGGAACCCGACCAGCCCGGCGTCCGCCACGGTCTTCAGCTCCAGCAGCAGCTCGTGCTGCTCGCCGGGCTCGCCGCGCAGCGCGAAGCCCGGCGCCTTGCGCCGGGCCGAGGCCAGCGCCGCGTTGCCGAGCCCGCCGCGGCCGCCGCGGGCGGCCACGAACCGGGTGCCGGCCCCGGTCAGGTCGGCCATGACCGCGCCGTCTGCGGCCTTGATCACGGTGCCCTCGGGCACCCCCAAGATCAGGTCCTCGCCGTTGGCGCCGTTGCGGTTCGAGCCGGATCCCGGCTTGGCGTTGCCCGCCCGCCGCACCGGCCGCCGGTGGAAGCCCAGCAGCGTGCTGGTGCCGGGGTCGACTTCGAAGATCACGTCACCGCCACGGCCGCCGTTGCCGCCGTCGGGGCCGCCGAGCGGCTTGAACTTCTCCCGGTGCACCGAGGCGCAGCCGTGGCCGCCGTCACCCGCCCGGATGCGCAGCTCCGCCTGGTCCGCGAACTCCGCCATCGGCGCGACCTCCCGCTCTCATGATCGCGGCAAACTCTGTCCCGGCCGCCCGGCTCATCCCGAAGGCAACCCCGTGAATGTCACGTCCAGGGGCACCTATGCCCGTCAATGTCACATCCACGGGGTTCACCGGCGAGCGGGCGCTCACACAGCGAATCCGCACCACGGGAACTTGGCCCGGGCGCGGATTCGCGACTGCGGCTGTGCTGAGTCAGCGGGCCCCGGCGGGCTCGGACTCGACCACGCTGACGGCCCGGCGGCCGCGCCGGGTGCCGAACTCGACCCGCCCGGCCACGAGCGCGAACAGCGTGTCGTCGCCGCCCCGGCCGACGCCGGTCCCCGGGTGGAAGTGGGTGCCGTGCTGGCGCACGATGATCTCGCCCGCGTTGACGACCTGGCCGCCGAACCGCTTGACGCCGAGCCGCTGGGCGCTGGAGTCGCGGCCGTTGCGGCTGGAGGAGGCGCCCTTCTTGTGTGCCATCTCAGCCCTTCTTCGCCGAGCCGGCCCGCGCCTTGGCGGCGGAAATGCCGGTGATCTTGACCTGGGTGTACTTCTGCCGGTGCCCCACCCGGCGCCGGTACCCGGTCTTGTTCTTGTAGTGGATCATGTTGATCTTGGGGCCGCTGGCGGCGCCGACGATCTCCGCGGTGACTGTGTACCGGCCCAGCTCCGCCGGGTCGCTGATGACGTTGTCGCCGTCGACGACCAGCAAGGCGGGCAGCGTCACGGTCGAGCCAACCTCGCCCGCCAGCTTGTCGACGGTCAGGACGTCGTCGACCGACGCCTTCTCCTGCCTGCCGCCGCAGCGCACAATCGCGTACACCGAGAACTCTCTCTCCGTTGGGCCAGCTCGCCGCTCCCCGGCCGGATCGCCAGGTATCGGGGTCCCGCGAGCGGGGCCGGCTGCGGTGCGCACGGCCGGTGCCAGCGGTCAAGCCGCTGAGATCACGCCGGTGCGCCGACCATAAAGGGTATCAGACCCCGGCCGCCGCCCGGTGCGGCGGCCGGGGCCCGGAACCTAGCTGTCCGTCCCCTGCTCGCCCTCAGCCGCAGCGCCGTCCGGCGGCGGGGATGACGGCCCGGCCGGGGGCCTTGCCTCCGCCGACGGGCCCGCGTCGGCGGGCGGGGCGGAGCCGGCGGCGGGAGCCGAGGTGGCCGGCCCGGACGGGGCCGAGCCCGCGGGCCCGGACGGGCGGGTCGCAGCCCGGGATCGCGGCGCCCGGGCCCGGGCCGGCCGGGCCCGGGCCGGCGCGGCCTCGTTCTCCCCGGCCGGGCTGTCCGGGCCGGTGCTATCCGGGCCAGCGCCTTCTGCGCCGAAGGGTTGCGGGCCAGCGCTTTCCGCGCCACCGGGTTGCGGGCCAGGGCCGTCCGGGCCAGGGCCGGCGGTGCTGGCCGGGCCCGGGCTTGTGCTGGCCCGGCCGACGTCCGGGCCGGTGACGGCACCGACCGTGACCGTGCTCACCGAGCCGGCCACCGTGGTCCGCGGCGGGGCATCAACGGCGGGCGCGGCCAGCGCGGCCTCGTCCGGCGGGCCGGCCGGCCGGGCGCTGACCGGCGCGTCCGCGACGGCAGCGGCTGAGGCGGCATCGTCTGACGTGGCAGCGTCTGACGCGGCATCGTCTGACGCGGCAGCGCCGGCGCCGCCCGGGGTGCCGCCAGCCGGCGTGGCCCCCTTCGCGCGCGAGCCCCGCGAACCGCTTCCCCGCCGGCCGCCCTTCGCGGCCTTCGCATCAGCCTGCGCGGCCGTCGCCTCAGCCTGCCCGGCTGCCCCGTCGCCGTCGGCCGGAGCAGCCAGGGCCGCGTCACTGGCGGTCGCGTCAATGGCGGCCGCATCACTGGCGGCCGCATCACCCGCGGCCATGTCATCTGCGGCCGCATCACCGTTGGCCGCGCCGGCGGTGCGGGAATCGCCGGTGCCGGAGTCGCCGGTGCCGGAGTCGCCGGTGACAATGTCGGCCGCCGCCACATCGATCGTGACCGCGTCCGCTGAGTCCGCCGCCTGCTGGCTGGAGTCGCCGGACGCCGGGCCCCGGGCCGGCGGGGCCGGCACGGGGACCGCCGCCCCGCCGCGCCTGCCGCGGCCGGACCGGCCCGAGCCGGACTTGCGGCCGCCCTTGTCGCGCTCGCCGTCGCCGGACTTGTCGTGATCCACCGGCTCCAGCGAGACCAGCACGCCGCGGCCGTTGCAGTGCTCGCACGGCACCGAGAACGCCTCCAGCAGCCCGGAGCCGACCCGCTTGCGGGTCATCTGCACCAGGCCGAGCGAGGTGACCTCGGCCACCTGGTGCTTGGTCCGGTCCCGGGCCAGGCACTCGAGCAGCCGCCGCAGCACCAGCTCGCGGTTGCTCTCCAGCACCATGTCGATGAAGTCGATGACGATGATGCCGCCGACGTCCCGCAGCCGGAGCTGGCGGACGATCTCCTCGGCCGCCTCCAGGTTGTTGCGGGTGACGGTCTGCTCCAGGTTGCCGCCCTGGCCGGTGAACTTGCCGGTGTTGACGTCGATGACCGTCATGGCCTCGGTGTTGTCGATCACCAGCGAGCCGCCGCTGGGCAGCCACACCTTGCGCTCCAGCGCCTTGGCCAGCTGCTCGTCGATCCGGTAGGCGGCGAAGACGTCGGTGTCGTCCTGCCAGCGCTCCATCCGCTCGGTCAGGCCCGGGGCCACGTAGCGGACGTACTCGTCGACCAGGTCCCACTCGCTGTCGCTGGAGACGACCAGCTTGCTGAAGTCCTCGTTGAAGATGTCGCGGATGACCCGGATGGTCAGGTCGGGCTCGCTGTAGAGCAGCGCGGGCGCCGAGGCGCTCTTGGCCTTGCGCTCGATGGCCTCCCACTGCGCGGCCAGCCGGGCCACGTCCTGCGACAGCTCCTCCTCGGAGGCGCCCTCGGCCGCGGTCCGCACGATGACGCCGGCGTTCTCCGGCATGACCTTCTTGAGTATCTGCTTGAGCCGGGTCCGCTCGGTGTCGGGCAGCTTGCGGCTGATGCCGGTCATCGAGTCGCCGGGCACGTAGACCAGGTACCGGCCGGGCAGGCTGACCTGGCTGGTCAGCCGGGCGCCCTTGTGGCCGATCGGGTCCTTGGTGACCTGGACCACGATGGACTGGCCGGACTTGAGCGCGGACTCGATGCGCTTGGACTCGCCCTCCAGGCCGGAAGCCTCGAAGTTGACCTCGCCGGCGTACAGCACGGCGTTGCGGCCCTTGCCGATGTCGACGAAGGCGGCCTCCATCGACGGCAGCACGTTCTGCACCTTGCCGAGGTAGACGTTGCCGACGTAGGACTGGTTGCTGGCCTTGTCCACGTAGTGCTCGACCAGCACGCCGTCCTCGAGCACGGCGATCTGGGTCCGCTCGCCGGTCTGCCGCACGGCCATCACCCGCTCGACCGCCTCGCGCCGGGCCAGGAACTCCGACTCGGTGATGATCGGCGGGCGGCGGCGGCCGGAGTCGCGGCCCTCCCGGCGGCGCTGCCGCTTCGCCTCCAGCCGGGTCGAGCCCTTGATCGAGCGGACATCGTCGTCGGCACTGCTGCGCGGGGCGCGCACGTGCGCGACCGTGTCCGGCGGGTCGTCCGGCGCGGCCTGCTCGCCCTCGCCGGCCGCCACGCCGCTACGCCGCCGCCGCCGGCGGCGGCGGCCAGACCGTGACGTGCCCTCGCCGGGCTGCGCGTCGTCGTCGGCGTCGCCGTCGTCCTCGGCGTCGGCGTCAGCGCCGCCGGCGTCCTCGCGCTGGCCGCTCTCGGCCCGGGCGCCGGACTTCGCCGTGCCGGTCTTGGCCCCGTCGCCCTTGGCGGTGTCGCTTGGGGCCCTGTCACCCTTGGCCGCGTCGCCCTTGGCCGCGTCGCCCTTCGTCCCGCCGCGGCCGCGGCGCCGCCGCCGGGAACCGCCCGCGGCGGTGTCGTCGCCGTCGTCCTCCGCCCCGGCCGCGGGGTCCTGGCTGCCGTCCTGCTGGCCGGAAGCGTCCCGGCCGGCACTCCCCCGGCCGGGCACTCCCCCGGCCGGCGCCGTCCTGGCCCGCGCCGTCCTGGCCGCCGCCGTCCTGGCCGCCGCGCGAGCCGCGGCGGCGCGGCGAGCGCGCCGGAGCGTCGCCGCCCTCGTCGCGGCCGGCGGCGTCTCCGGCGCCGTCCGGGCGGACCGCGGGCCGGGGGGCGCTGATGTCCGGCGGCTGGAAGATCACCACCGGCGGCTGGAAGGCAACCGGGGGCACCCCGGGCGCCGGGGCGGCCGCGCCGCCGCCCGCGGGCACCTGCGGCACCGGGGCGGCCGCGCCGGCCGTGGCGCCGGGGGCGCCGGGCTCGCCGGGCGGCCCCGCCGGGCGGCTCACGGCGCGGCGAACCCGTCCCAGCAGGCCGCGGCGCTGGCCCGCGGCGTCGCCGTGCGGCTGGCCGGCCGGGCCATCAGATTCTGATTCTGGGTTGTGTGGCTCGGTTTCGAGCATCCGGGCAATCTCTTCCGTCAGGCTCCCGGGCGCTCAGGTCCGCATCGGGACCTTCCGCGCCGCGCGGGAGGAACTCGTGCGCGCCAGCGGCGGGCGCCGGTCCGGCGGTCTCCGCGTGCTGGCCCGCTGTCTTGTCGTACTGCTCGGCCGCGCTGCGGCCGTGTACCTCGGCCTCGCCGGTGCCGCCGGCCGTCAGCGCGACGGCGGTCACCTCATCGAGCGGTCCCTGCGCCAGCCGGGTCACCAGCGGTGGTGACGACGGCGCGAGGACCGGCACGCCGCCCTGAGCCGGTGCGCAGAGGGCGGCCAGAATGTCGTCGGGTCGGACGGCAGGTGTCATCTGCCGAACAACCATTCGAAGTATCGCACATCCGGCGTGCGGGCCGTCCCCGGCGCGCCGGTGCGCCAGGTCCGCGACCGCGGCCCTGGCGTCGAGGCGGCGGACGCCCTTGCTGGTCAGGCGCTCCACCACGGCCGTGGGCGCGGCCAGGAACGCGTCCGCCGCGGCCCGGGCCGCGGCCGGCGCGACGCCGGGCAGCAGCACCTCCCAGGCGGAGGCCGCGAGGACGGGCCCGGACTGGCCGGGGCCTAGTTCCGTCACCTCGATCACGTCGATCCCGTCTGGCAGCGCGGCGTCAAGCTGGCCGCGCACCCCGGACGGATCCCGCCAGCCGGTCAGGGCGATCTCGGCATATTCCGCCTCGCTCGCCACTCCGGTCGGGGCGCCCCCCGGGTAGGAAATCTTCGGATGCGGCGAGAAGCCCGCCGAATAGGCCACCGGCAGGGCCGCCTTGCGCACTCCCCGCTCGATCGCCCGGGCGATGTCCCGGTGACTCGCGAAGCGCATCCGGCCGCGCTTAGCGTACCTGACGGTCAGCCGCTGCACGACCGGCGGACCCGGCGGGGTGGACGGCACTGGCCTGGGCATGAGCTACCTTCCGCCGCCGGCCCGGCCGGCCGGCCGGAGCCGCCGGGCCCGGTCCGGCCGGGGTCAGCGGCAGCAGCCGGGCGCCGGTCGGGCCGGTCTCGATCTGGGTGCCCATGGACGGGCACACGCCGCACTCGAAGCACGGCGTCCAGCGGCAGTCCTCCACCTCGGCCGCGCCGGCCGGGTCGACGGCGTCCTGCCAGTCCTGCCACAGCCAGTCCCGGTCCAGTCCCGCGTCCAGGTGGTCCCAGGGCAGCACCTCGTCGTAGCCCCGCTCCCGGGTGGTGTACCAGGCCAGGTCGACGCCATCGGCGGCCAGCGCCGTGGCGGCGCGCCTGCCGCCAGCGCTCGAACGAGAAGCACTCGCTCCAGCCGTCGAACCGGGCCCCGTCCTCCCAGGCGGCGCGGATCACCTTGGCCACCCGCCGGTCGCCGCGCGACAGCAGGCCCTCGATCACCGACGGCTGCCGTCGTGATAGCGGAGCCCGATGGACCGGCTGAAGCCCCGGTCCGAGCGCATGGCGGCGGCGAGCGCGCTGCAGCCGGGCATCCACGGTCTCGTCGTCGCACTGGGCCGCCCACTGGAACGGCGTCTGCGGCTTGGGCACGAACCCGCCGATCGAGACCGTGCAGCGGATGTCGCGGCGGCCGGATGCGGCCCGGCCGGCCTCGATCACCCGCCGGGCCAGGCCCGCGATGGCCAGCACGTCCTCGTCGGTCTCGGTCGGCAGCCCGCACATGAAGTACAGCTTGACCTGGCGCCAGCCGCTGGCGTACGCGGTGCTGACCGTCCTGATCAGGTCGTCCTCGGTGACCATCTTGTTGATCACCTTGCGGATCCGGTCGCTGCCGCCCTCGGGCGCGAACGTCAGCCCGGACCGGCGGCCGTTGCGGCTCAGCTCGTCGGCCAGCGTCACGTTGAACGCGTCCACCCGGGTGGAGGGCAGCGACAGGCTGGTGTTGGTGCCCTCGTACCGGTCGGCCAGGTCGACCGCGATGTCGTTGATCTCGCTGTGGTCGGCGCTGGACAGCGACAGCAGCCCGACCTCGCCGAAGCCGCTGGCGGCCAGCCCGGTCTCCACCATCGCGCCGACCGTGGTGATGGACCGCTCGCGCACCGGCCGGGTGATCATGCCGGCCTGGCAGAACCGGCAGCCGCGGGTGCAGCCGCGGAAGATCTCGACGCTGAACCGCTCGTGCACGGTCTCGGCCACCGGCACCAGCGGCTTGGCCGGGTACGGCCAGGCGTCCAGGTCGGTGACGGTGTGCTTGGCCACGGTCATGGGCACGCCGGGGCGGCCCGGCCGGACCCGGCTGATCGCGCCGTCGGCGCCGTACTCGACCTGGTAGAACCGCGGCACGTACACGCCGCACTCGCGGGCCAGCCGCAGCAGCAGCCCGTCCCGGCCGCCCGGCCGGCCGGCCGCCTTCCAGTCCCTGATCACCTCGGTGATGGCGAGCACGGCCTGCTCGCCGTCGCCGAGCACCGCGCCGTCGATGAACTCGGCCACCGGCTCGGGATTGAACGCGGCGTGCCCGCCGGCCAGCACGACCGGGTGCGAGCCGTCGCGGTCCGCCGCCGCCAGCGGGATGCCGGCCAGGTCCAGCGCGGTCAGCAGGTTGGTGTACCCCAGCTCAGTGGCGAAGCTGACGCCGAGCACGTCGAACTCGCCGACCGGGCGGTGCGCGTCCACGGTGAACTGCGGCACGCCGTGCTCGCGCATCAGCCCCTCAAGGTCGGGCCAGACGCTGTAGGTCCGCTCGGCCAGCACCCCGTCCCGGCCGTTGAGCACCTCGTAGAGGATCTGGATGCCCTGGTTGGGCAGGCCGACCTCGTAGGCGTCCGGGTACATCAGCGCCCACCGGACCTGAGCGGCGTCCCAGTCCTTGACCACCGAGTTCAGCTCGCCGCCGACGTACTGGACGGGCTTGCGCACCCGCGGCAGCAGCGGCTCGAGCTGTGGGTAGACGGACCGGACTGGCATCGCACCAGAGTACCGAGCCCCGGCCGCGGGCGGCGCCGGGCGGGGCCAGGGCGGGGCCAGGGCGCGGCCCGGCGGGGGTTCAGGCGGCCCGGCCGCGGGCATCCTTGTTGCCGGTAAAACTGGTATGGCCGATCGTGTTGATATATCCGGTCTTTTGCCTAGGCTAGGCCCGTCGGTCCGTCTGGCCCTGCGGCTCCCGGGGGCGGGACGGGCGTTTTACCGCACATGCCGGAGGTGGCCGTGCACGTGGATCCCTATATTGTGCTGGGCAGCGCCGTGATCGGGCTGCTCGTGGGGCTGACCGGGGCCGGCGGCGGCGCCCTGATGACCCCGATGCTGATCTTGCTGTTCAAGGTCACCCCGTCGACGGCCATCTCCAGCGACCTGGTGGCCGCGGTGCTGATGCGCCCCTTCGGCGCGGCCGTGCACCTGGCCAAGAAGACGGTGAACCTCCGGCTGGTCGGCTGGATGACGCTCGGCTCGGTGCCGATGGCCTTCCTCGGCGCCTACTTGCTGCACGAGATGGGCGGCGGGAAGTCCGACCAGAAGTCCATCGAGATCTGGCTCGGCACCGCGCTGCTGATCGGCGCGGCCGCGATGGTGCTGCGCTACTTCCTGGACCGGCGCAGCGGCACCAGCCGCACCTCACTGGTGCACGACGTGCTGGTCAAGCCGGTCCCGACGGTGGCCATCGGCATGATCGGCGGCGTCATCGTCGGGATGACCTCGGTCGGGTCCGGCTCGCTGATGATCGTGCTGCTGCTGTTCCTGTACCCGGCGCTGAGCGCGGGCCAGCTGGTCGGCACCGACCTGACCCAGGCCGTGCCGCTGACCCTGGCGGCCGCCTGCGGCGCGCTCATCTTCGGGCACGTCGAGTTCGCGGTCACCGCGTCCATCGTGCTGGGCAGCGTCCCGGCCGTGCTGGTCGGCTCGTTCCTGTCCTCGCGCGCCCCGGACCGCTACATCCGGCCGATCATCACCTTCGTGATCTTCGCCTCGGGCCTGAAGTACATCGGCGTCGGCACCACGGCGCTCGGCTGGATTCTGGTCGCGGTCATGCTGGGCGGGCTGGTGACCTGGCTGGCGCTGGCCCGGCCGTGGCGCAGCAACTGGCCCAGGACCGCGGCCGCCGGGAACAGCGCGGACGGCGGGAGCACCGCGGCCGGCGTCACCAGCGCGGCCGCCGGGAACAGCGCGAACGCCGGGAACAGCGCGAACGCCGGGAACAGCGCGGACGCCGGGAACAGCGCGGACGCCGGGAACAGCGCGGACGCCGGGAACACCGCGGACGCCGGGAACAGCGCGGCCGCCGGGAACAGCGCGGCCGCCGGGAACAGCGCGAACGGCGCTCCCGCGAACGGCCGGCTGGCAGCCGGCCCGCCAGTCGGGCCCGGCCAGGACGGCCGGCCCGCCCCGGTCGGCGGCTCGGTGAACGGCTCGCGCCACCCGGGCACCTGACCAGCTCCCGGCACCGGTCCAGTGCCGGCTCCGCGCCGGCTGAGCTGCGGGGGTTCGCCAAGATCTTGACGCCGGGTGTTAACTCCGCGGTCACGGCGGCGATCAGGTCCCGGCCACGGCGGCTGGCACGGTGCAAGCGTTCGGATCGACGGGGTGTTCGGGCTGGCCCGTGGTCGAGCCGAGCGGCACTCAGCTGGCCGAGCTGGCCAGGCTGGCGGCCAGGGCACGCTGCGGCCCGCGGTCAGCGCGGTGTTCCCGCTCGCGGAGCTGGCCGCGGCCTTCGCCGCCCAGCAGGCCCGCACCCGCCCCGGCAAGATCGCCGTCCAGGTCAGCTGACGCGGCTCTCGCCGGCCGCTCCCGCTGGCCCAGCAGCTGGCCAGGCAGCTGACCGGACACTCCGGCCGTCGGCGGGCGGGAATGTCAGAGGGAGTGGCTAGAGTCGAACTGAGGCTCGAACTAAAGCTGGCAAATGGCCGGATCTCAGCCCGGGACCGGCCCGGCCAGGTCTCAGCGCGAAGGAGGTGCCGGCCGATGGGCGCTCTGGGGTCACCTGATCCGGCCGGGCCTGCCTGCGCGATGGAGGCGGCGGCCATGGCCCAGGCCGGGCTGGCCTGGCTGGCCCGGTGCGATGCGGCGGCGCTGACCGCGGCCGAGCAGGCCGATGTGCTGCGCGAGCTGGAGCGGGCCGAGTCGGCGCACACCGCGGCCCGGGCCCGGGTGCTCAGCAGCTTCGACGCGGCCCGCGGGTTCGAGGATGACGGGCACGGCTCGCCGCGGACCTGGCTGCGCTGGCAGACCAGGATCACCGGCGGCGCCGCGGCCGGGGCGATCGGCTGGATGCGCCGCCTGGCCGCGCATCCGGCGGTGGCGGATGCCCTGGCGGACGGCGAGCTATCCGGGTCCTGGGGCCGCCAGCTGTGCGAGTGGTCCGACCTGCTGCCGGCCGGGTTGCGGGCCGGCGCGGACGCGATCTTGCTGGCGGCCGCGGCGGCCGGGGCCGACCTGGCCGACCTGGCGCGGCTGGCGGAGGAGATGCGCCGCCGCGCCGCCGGTCCCGACGATGACGGCGACGGGTTCGACGACCGGGCGCTGCACCTCGGCACGACCTTCCGCGGCGCCGGGCGGCTGGAAGGCGACCTCACCCCGCAGTGCGCCGCGGCGCTGCGCGCCGTGCTGGACGCCCTCGGCAAGCGGGCCGGACCGGAGGACATCAGGACCAAGCGCCAGCGCGAGCACGACGCGCTGGAGGAGGCCTGCCGCCGGCTGATCGCCGCCGGCGGGCTGCCCGACCGGGCCGGCCAGCCCACCCAGATCCAGCTGTTCATGACCTTGGACCAGCTCCGCCGCCTGACCGCGGCGCACGCGGGCCCCGCGGCGGCGCACGCGGGCTCCCCGGCGGCGCACGCGGCCCCCGCTGGGACGGCGGCCGGGTCCGGCGAGCCGCAGCCGGAGGATCGCCGGACTCCGGGCGCGCCGAGCGGTGCCGGGGCGCAGCCCTGGCCAGCGCCTGGCGCCGGGGCACCGCCCTGGCCGGCGCCTGGCGCCGGAGCGCAGCCCTGGCCGGCGCCTGGCGCCGGAGCGCAGCCCTGGCCGGCGCCTGGCGCCGGAGCGCAGCCCTGGCCGGCGCCTGGTGCCGGGGCGCAGCCCTGGCCGGCGCCTGGTGCCGGAGCGCAGGCGGGCCCGGGCGCGGAGTGCGACGCGACGATCGTCCCGATCGTGACCGGCGCGGTCGACCATGAGCTACTGGACCGGCTGGCCAGTGCCATGTTGCCCCGGCCGGCCAAGTCTGATGCGGCCGGGCCAGGGGCCGCCGGGTCCGATGCCTCCGGGCCAGCTGTCGCCGTGCGGGCGGCGGCCACCGGGGCGCGGGACGGCGGCCAGCCCAATGCGACCGGACAGCAGCGTGCGGGCCGGCGGAGCAGCGCGGGCCGGCACACCAGCGCGGGCCGGCAAACCAGCGCGATCCGGCGGCTGGTGCTCCGGTATGCGGCGGACCTGCTGTCCGGGCCCGAGGGGCTGGCTGCCCGGCTGCGGACCGGGCAGCTCGGCGGGCCCGCGGCCTCGGTCAGCCTGCCGCTGGATACCGGCACGGCGACCGACAGCGTGCCGCCGCACCTGCGGCGGCTGGTGATCGCGCGGGACGGGCATTGCCGCTTCCCCGGCTGCGGGCAGCCTCCGGCGGCGTGCCAGCCGCATCACCTGATCCCCCCGCGCCGCGGGCGGACGGCACCGGCTGTCCAACTTGCTGCTGCTGTGCAGCTTCCACCATCTGATCGCGGTGCATCGCTGGGGCTGGGAGCTGATCTTGCACTCCGACGGGGTGGTCACCGCGATCAGTCCGGACCGCAAGCGCACCATCTGCAGCCACGGGCCGCCTACCGCCGCGGCGTGACAGACCTGCCGCGGCAATGGTCTCCCGGGGTGCCGGCCGTCCGGGGCTTGGCGGAGTGCGGCCGGAGCTTGGCCAGATGCAGCCGGAATCTGGCGGCGCTGGCGATAATCGGGGCATGCCCGAGCTGCCCACCGGCACCATCACGATGCTCTTCAGTGACATCGAGGGGTCGACCAGGCTGCTCGGCCGCCTCGGCGAGCGCTACCCGGCTGTGCTCTCCGTGCAGCGGAAGATCCTGCGGCAGGCGATCGGCGCCTGCCGCGGCTACGAGATGGGCACCGAAGGCGACAGCTTCTTCGTGGTGTTCGGTTCGGCGGCTGACGCCGTCCGCTGCTGTGTGACCGCCCAGCGCAACCTGGCCGGCGAGGACTGGCCTGCCGGGATCGCCGTCCAGGTCCGGATGGGCCTGCACTCCGGCGAGCCGATCCGCCATGAGGACGGCTACGTCGGCATGGATGTGCACCGCGCCGCCCGCATCGCCGCCACGGCCCACGGCGGGCAGGTGGTGCTGTCCGAGGTGACCCGCTCACTCGCCGGGATAGCGCTGACCGGGGACGTGTCGGTGAAAGACCTCGGCTGGCACCGGCTCAAGGACATCGAGGAACCCGAGCGCATCTACCAGCTGGTCGCGGACGGCCTGGCCGGCCAGTTCCCTGCGCTGCGCAGCCTGGGCGCCCAGACCAGCCTGCCCGAGCCCCCGTCCCCGCTGATCGGCCGCGATGACGAGCTGGCGCGCCTCGCCGGAATGGCGGTGCAGCCGGGCATCCGGCTGATCACGCTGACCGGCGCCGGCGGGGTCGGCAAGACGCGGCTTGCCCTGGCCGTCGCGGCCGCGCTCGGACCGGTCTTCGAGCACGGCGTCTACTTCGTCCCGCTGGCGGCCGTGCGCGACGGCGAGGTGCTCTGGAAGTCCATTGCCGACCTGCTGGACGTGACCGGCCCGGGCCCGGCCGAGGCGGTGGTGACCGGCCACCTGCGCGGGCGGCACGCACTGCTCGTCCTGGACAACCTCGAACAGCTCGACCAGGCATCCGGCGCCGTGGGCTCGCTGCTGGCCGGCGCGCCGGGCGTGGTCGTGCTGGCGACCTCGCGCAGTCCCTTGCACCTGACTGGCGAGCACCAGTACCCGGTCCGGCCGCTGAGCGTGCCCGGCGGACAGGACCTGGCTGAGGTGGCGGCCACCGGGGCGGCCCGGCTATTCGCCCAGCAGGCCGCCATGGTGCGGCCCGGATTCGCGCTGACCGGCGGCAACTGTGCCGACATCGCGGCGATCTGCCGGCGCCTGGACGGGTTGCCGCTGGCCATCGAGCTGGCCGCGGCGCGAGTCAGATTGCTGTCCCCCGGGGCGCTGCTGGCCCGGCTGGCGACCAGCCTGAGCCTCACCACCCCGGACACCGGGCGCCCGGCCCGCCATCAGGCATTGCGCAGCACCATCGCCTGGAGCTACGAGCTGCTCAGCGCAGACCGGCAGGAACAGCTGATGCGCACGTCCGCGTTCACCGGCGGCTGCGACCTGGAGGCGTTCAGCGCCGTGGCGCTGGCGGATCCGGGCGCCGACCCGCTGCCTGCGGTCTCCGACCTGCTGGACGCCAGCCTCATCACGGTCAGCGACGACGACCGCGGCGAGCCGCGCGTGGGCATGCTGGAGACCATCCGCGAATTCGCGCGGGAGCGCCTGAGCCAGGACGGCAGCAGCGGCCGCATCCGGCGCCGCCATGCCTCGTACTACGCCGGCCTGGCCGAGCAGCTGTCCGGCGAGCTTCGCGGCCCGGGCCGGCTAGCGGTGCTGCGCCGCTTCGAGATCGAGATCGGGAACATGCACGCGGCCCTGGACTGGGCGTTCGGCGCGGAGGCGGGTGAGGCAGATCGCACCGGCGCCGGCCTGCGCCTGGTCCAGGCGCTCGCCCCGTTCTGGTACGAGCACGGCCACGCCGGTGAAGGACGGCGCTGGCTGCGGCGCGCCCTGGAACTCGCCGATGGCGGTCCCCAGGCGGGCCAGCTGACCCACTGGCTCGGCGTGCTGCTGCAGCAGCAGGGCCAGAACGAGCTCGCGATTCAGTTCCTCGAGCGCAGCCTGGCCATCTGGCGCGAGCACGGCCAGGCGGACCTGTTGGGCAGGGAACTCAACAGCCTGGGAATAGCCCATAGCCACCTGGATCATCCCGCCGTCGCCCGGTCGCTGGTGCGGCAGAGCATCGCCGTCGCCCGCGAGAACGGCGGCGGCGGCCGGCTGGCCGCCGCGCTGACCAGCCTCGGTCATGTGGAGAGCCTGGCCGGGAACTTCGATCTCGCCAGCGCGGCGCTGACCGAGGCGCTGGACATCGACACCGCCGCGGGCGACGAGCTGGGAGCCGCCATCGACCGCCAGTCGCTGGCCCTGGTCTGGCTGCGGGCTGGTCAGACCGCGACGGCGCGCGACCTGGCGGCGGCTTCATTCGGGTACGTGCTCGAAGCCGGTGATACCGAGTTCCTGGCCAACACACTGGAGCTCGCCGCGGCCATCCTGGCCCAGTCCGGCGACGGCCAGGCTGCGGCGCGCTGCGCCGGCGCCGCAGGCAAGATCAGGCTGCAGGCCGGGATACCGCAGCCGCCGCCCGACGCGGCCATGCTGGAGCGTTTCCTCGGCCCGGCGCGCGCGGAGATGCCGCGGGACTGCTGGGATCTCGCCTATGCCGCCGGGCATGCCCTGTCGCAGCAGCAGGCTGCGGACTTGCTGCGAGAGGCGCCCGCCTTTCCGGCGGGCTGACCGCCGCGGCCGCCCGGGCCTGACAATGGGCCGATGGCCGATCTGAACCCGGAACCCGTACGGCAGGCCCTGGCGCGCGACCCGCAGCTGCAGCCGTTCACCGGCGGCCGCGGGATCGAGACGATCCCGGCGAAGCAGGTCCGGCGGCTGGCGATGCTGGACGTGATCGCCCAGGCGTTCGAGCCCGGGCTGCGCTACCCCGAGCGGGAGGTCAGCCAGTTCCTCGCCGCCTTGCACGCCGACCACGCCGCGCTGCGCCGGTACCTGGTCGACGCCGGCCTGCTGTCGCGCGCGAACGGCGAGTACTGGCGCAGCGGGGGCACCGTGCCGGCCGCCGGGCCCGATGCGGCCCGCGGAGCCTGACCGGGCCGCGGTGCCTGACCGGGCCACGGTGCCTGATCAGGCCTGCGCCGCCGCTCAGGCCGCGGCGAGGAACTGGTCGATCGCGGCGAGCGTCGCGGCCGGCTGCTCCAGGTGGGGCAGGTGCCCGGCGTCGCTGATCTGCTGGTAACGGGCGTTGCCGAGGGCGCCGGCCAGGTACCGGCCGTAGTCGGGGGTGATGATCTGGTCGCTGTCGCCCCACAGCACCAGGGCCGGGACGGTGATGCCGCCCAGCCTGGCCAGCAAGCCGGGATCGTGCATGTACGGGTCGCCGGCGTAGACCCGCATCGTGGCCGTGTTCGCGGCCTGGACGGCGGCCTGCTCCGGCGGCACCGTGGCCGGGTCGACGTAGAACCGCTCGGAGTCGTGCCAGGCGTACTCGGCGATCCCGCGCGGGTCGAGGGCGAAGAAGTCGCGGATCGGCGCCCCGGGCACCTCGATGCCCGCCGAGTCGATCAGCACCAGCGTGCCGATCCGGCCCTCGTCGTCACCCGCGGCCATCTCGGCGGCGATCCAGCCGCCGAGGGAGGACCCGGTGACGAGCACGTCGCGCAGGTCACGTTCGCGCAGCCAGTCCAGGTAAGCGGCGGCCAAGTCAGGGATGCTGGCGAGCCGGTCCGGGCGCGGGGTGCGGTTCCAGCCGGGGTGCACCGGCGCCAGCACGTGCATCGTCTCGGCCAGGTGCGCCGTGAGCGGCGCGACGGTGACCGGGCCGCCGCCACCGTGCAGGACCAGGGCCTGGCCGGAGCCCGTCTCCTCGTAGCTGAGCGGCAGGCCGGGCGGCAGGGTGATCGTGTGCTGCGTGGTCATGTCAGGCGGCTCCTCCGTCGCGTTCCTAGGTAAGACACCTTATCTAAGTAAGTTTATATAAGCAACCTGGTCACAAGGGAAATCATGGGCCGGCCGCGGCCGCATACGATGTCGGCACGCGGCCGCGCCGTGCGGCGCCGACCCCCGGGAGCCGGATATGTCCTCGCCCGTGCCCGTGATCGACCTCGCCCCCTGGCTCGGCGGCAGCGACCGCGGCCGCGCGGAGGTCGCCGCGCAGGTCGACGCGGCGCTGCAGCAGGTGGGCTTCTTCCTCATCAGCGGCCACGGGGTGCCCGGGGGACTGCGGACCGGGGTGCGGGAGCAGGCCCGGGCGTTCTTCGCGCTCCCGGCGCAGGCCAAGCAGCGCTATGCGGTGACGGTCGGCGGGCGGGGCTGGCTGCCGCCGGGCGTGGAGGCCAACGGCTACGCCGAGGGCACCGCGACACCGCCGGACCTGAAGGAGTCGTTCGCGGTCGGCGCCGACCAGCCGACCGGGGACCCGCGCATCGACGGTTACTGGTTCCGGCCCAACGTCTATCCGGCCGAGGTGCCGCAACTGGAGCCCGCCGTCGTGGCCTACCTGGCCCGGATGCGCGCGCTCGCCGACGAACTGCTGGTCATCTGCGCGGCGGCCCTCGGGCTGGACCGCGATTTCTTCACCCGGCACACCGGGCACGCCACGCACACGATGAACATCAACTGGTACCCGCCGATGCGGCTGGCCGGCGTGCCCGAGGCCGGCCAGTTCCGGATCGGCCCGCACACCGATTTCGGCACCGTGACGATCCTGGACCGCGAGCCCGGCCGCGGCGGCTTGCAGGTGTGGACCGAGGCCGGCGGCTGGCAGGACGCGCCGTTCGAGCCCGGTACTTTCACGATCAACGCCGGCGACCTGCTGGCCCGGTGGAGCGGCGGCCGGTGGAAGTCCAACCGGCACCGCGTGCTCCCGCCGCAGGCCGAGGCGCCCGATGAGGACCTGGTCTCGCTGGTGTACTTCTACGAGGCCGACCACGACGCCGTGATCGAGGCCCTCCGGCCGCCGATCGGCAGGCCGCACGATTACGGGCCGGTCGTCAGCGCGGACTTCCTCAAGGAACGGCTGGACGCGATCACCGTCGGCTAGCGTCAGGTCCAGCGGCCGCGGGCAGCGGCCTGCGCAGCCGGCAAGGGGGCCGCGATGGCAAGGTTCATGGTGCTGTACCGGTCTTCGGTCTCCGCCCGCGAGGCGATGGCGAACACGACCGAGGAACAGATGAAGGCGGGCATGGGGGCCTGGATGGCGTGGGCCGCGAAGGCCGGCGGGGCCGTGCTGGACCTCGGCGCTCCGCTCGCGCCCGCCGGGCAGGCCGGACCGGTGCCCGGGCCGGCCGGCCAGGAGATCACTGGCTACTCGATCATGGCGTCGGAATCGGCTCAGGCGCTGACCGCGCTGATGAACGAGCATCCGCACCTGCACGTGCCGGGCAACTCGATCGAGATGCTGGAAATGCTGAGCATGCCCGGTATGTGACCGGTCAGGCGGCCGGGCGGTTTTCCGCCAGGGCGCGCAGCGCCGGGCCTATTCTCGGCAGATCCTGAGGCCGCCAGAAGGCGTAGCGGACGTTACCGCCGATCTGCTCTAGCCGGGCCCGCCAATTGTCCTGCGGATGGCTGGGACCGCCATCCCAGCGCTTGAGCTCGGCGAAAAGCACGGCCGAGCCGCCGGCCAGCACCAGGTCGGGCAGGCCGCGGCCGCCTTTGCACAGCCGGGCCGCCCCGCAGTGATGAACCAGCAGGCCAGCGGTCATGGCCATGCCCATGACCAGTTCGGTGAAATCGTCCTCGGTGAACTCGGGAATCAGGTTCAGGAACTGCATCCGGCTTACCCCGAGCCGCTCCTGCACATCGGCATCCTTGAGATGCAGCAGCCGTGAGCCGTGCCGTGAATCCAGAAAGAGCTGCAGCCAGTCGGGGTTGAAGCTCTCGTTCAGGCTCTCTGCCCACGCCCGGCCATTCACATCGCGGCCGGCCCGCCGCCGGATATATTCCGGCAATGACGACGGATAGTGATACTCGCTCACGGAGCGATCTTAACCCGGAAAGGCAGAACTCACCATTATCTGCCCATGAGCGGACATTGTCTGGCGGGAAGTACTGCACCTCGCCCGGGGTGAAGCACGCGCCCGGGCCGGGTTCGCGACCGCGCAACGGGGCCGGTTACCCGCGGGAGCGCAGCGCGCTGACCCCCTCGCCCGCCAAGTCGGCCAGCACCGCCTGGCGGCCGGTCATGGCCAGCAGCAGCGACAGCAGCGGGCCGGACACTTCGGGCCCGCTGCCATGCGACCAGCTCGCGTCGGTCGAGCGCAGGGCGAGCCCGGCCGCCCGCCTCTTGCCGCCGATCACCAGGTTCGAGCCCGCATAGAAATCCGCGACCCGCGCCAGCGCGCCCGCCGGGTAGTCGTGCGGGATGCCGAGCGGCCGGCGGATGTCGTCGGCATGCACGATCGTCTCCCCGAGCCAGGTGTCGGGCGGTCCCGGCGGGTGCCGTACCGAGTCGACGACGGCCTCGAAGTCGGCCACCGGATCGCGGCCGCGGGCAGCGGCGATGTCCTTATCCTGCAGCCGGCTCAGGCTGAAGCCGGACGCGGCCAGCTTGGGGAAGAAGCTCAGCGGACTGATGCGCGCGGTCGCGGCCATATGCGCCGCCACGTCGCGGACCGACCACCGCTCGCACGAGGACTTCGCCGACCACTCGTCCGGGCCGAGGTTCTTCAGGTCGCCCAGCAGCGCGCGGCGCTCGGCGTGGATGACCGGCCAGATTTCCGCCTTGTCCATCGGTTCCCCCGTGGGATAGCGACGATGCGGCTAGGCCCAGGGCGGGCCCGCGGCTTATTTGGTGATGGCTAAATTAGTCTTATGCCGAACCAGGCACAACCCGATCTGCAGCAGGTCATCGCGGCGCTGAACTCGCCGGTGCGGCGCGAGATCCTGGCCCTGGTGTGGGATACCGAGCTCGCCGCCGGCCAGATCGCCACAGCGTTCCCGGTGACCAAACCGACGATCTCCCAGCACCTGGCGGTGCTGCGCCGGGCCGGACTGGTCACGGTCCGGGCGGTGGGGACCTCCCGCCGCTACCGGGCCCGGGCCGGCGCGCTGGAGGGGCTGCGCGATGCGGTCAGCGCCCCCGGCAAGTGGAGCAATGCCGATGACTTGCCGGAGCGGGCCCTGGCCAGCACCTCGGTCAGGTACGCCGCGGTGGTGAGCACGCAGGTGAGCACCGGACCGCACGCCACCTTCGCCGCGTTCACCGACCCGGTGCTCTACTCCCGCTGGCTCGGGGTGCCGGTCACGATCGATGACGGCCGCTTCGCCGCCGCAATGGAGTGGGGCACGCAAGTCCGGGGGCGTTACGAGCTGGCCTGCCCGCCCGAGCTGATCGTCATGCGCTGGGATTTCGACGACGGCAGCGTGCCGGTGCCCGGCGGCGAGCTGACCGCGTACCTGCGGATCCGGCCCGCGGGCCCGGGTTCGCACGTCGAGGTCCATCAGCTGGCGGGCACGCAGGCGCAGGCGCGGTTCATGGAATCCGCCTGGGCCATGGTCCTCGGCCGGCTGGCCGCCGGGGTCGCCGCCGCCACCGGTGATCCGGCCGGGATGCCGCCGCGCGCGCCCCGGCGGAAGCAGCGCCCGCCCGGCGCCCCGCCGGCGGCGGAGTGAGCACGTCCGGCCGTGCTAGCCGGTGAACAGGCTACGGCGGCGGTGGATGGACTGCAGCACGCCGATCGCGATCATGTCCGCGAACATGGCGGACCCGCCGTAGGAGACGAACGGCAAGGGCAGCCCGGTGACCGGCATGATGCCGATGGTCATGCCGATGTTGATGAACGCCTGCACCGCGAACCAGAGCGCGATGCCGCAGGCGACCAGGGTGCCGAACTGGTCGTCGGCCCTGGCCGCGATGCGCAGCGCCCGGACCAGCACGATGGCCAGCAGGCCGAGGATGATCAGCGCGCCGATGAAGCCGAGTTCCTCTCCCGCGACCGCGAAAATGAAGTCGGTCTGCTGCTCGGGCACGAAGTTGCCGGCGATGAGCTGGCCGTGGAACAGGCCCTGGCCGGTCAGCCCGCCCGAGCCGATCGCGATCTTGGCCTGGGCCGCGCTGTACCCGGTACCGCGCGGGTCGGCCGCCGGGTGCAGGAACGAGGTCAGCCTGCTGACCTGGTAGGCCTTGAGCAGGTGCAGGTTGACTACCGCGACGATGCCGAGCACCCCGGCGGCCAGCATAACCGCCAGCCAGCGCAGCCGGATCCCCGACAGCGCGACCATGCCGGTCAGGATCGCGGCCATCAGCATCACCACGCCGAGGTCGGGCTCGGCGGCGACCAGCGCGATCGGCACCGCCGCGGCGGCCAGGCCGAGGGCCACCGCCCGCAGCCCCGGCCGGCTCTGGCCGGGGCGCAGCTCGCCGAGGGTCATGCCGAGCACCAGGATGATGGCCAGCTTGCCGAACTCCGACGGCTCGATCTGGAAACCGCCGGGCAGCGCGATCCAGGACCGGGCGCCGTTGACGATGGTGCCGAGCGGGGTGAGCACGGCCAGCAGGCCGAGCAGCGACAGGCCGTACAGCACCGGGGCATACAGCCGCAGCCGCCGCTGGTCGAGCATGCTGACCGCCGCCATGAAGATCAGCCCGAGCACGATGTTGATCAGCTGCTTGCGCAGGTAGGGGTCGGTGCTGGCCCGGGCCGACGACGACGCGGTCGCGGCCACCACCAGCAGCGTGCCGAGCAGGCTGAGCGCCAGCACGGCGGCCATCAGCAGCCAGTCGAAGTGCCGCAGCGCCGACTGCCGGGCGGTGGCCCGGCGCAGCAGCCCGCTGACCCGGCTGGGGCGCGGCGGCCCGAACCGGACCGGCGCCAGCCCCCCGCCCACCCGGCCGCCCGCCCGGCCGCCGAACCGCCCGCCGGGCCGGCGGTCCTTGCCGGGCGGGCGGGGCAGGACGGTGCGGGTGCTCACGAGCTGCCCCCCTTGCTGGCGGTCGCGGTGCCGATGTGCGGCAAGCCGGGCATCTTCCCGCCGGGCAGGTCCGCCCGGTGGCCTTCCAGGCCGTAGATGGCGTCCCAGATCTTGCGGACGGCCGGCCCGGACACATCAGCACCGTACCCGGCGTCCGGGATCATCATCACGACCACGTACTTCGGATGCCCGCACGGGGCGAACGAGGCGAACACCGAGGTGGCGTTGCGGCCGTAAGCCTGGGCGGTACCGGTCTTGCCGGCCACGCAGACCTTGCTGAGCGGGAAGCCGCCGAACGCCCCGGCCGCGGTGCCGGAGGTGACCACCCCGGCCAGCGCGGACCTGATGTAGGCCAGCGTCGACTTGGCCACCGGCAGGCGGCGCTGCAGCGGCGGGGTGATCCGCCGGGCCACCTTGCCGTCCGGGGCGAGCAGTGCCTCGCCGAGCCGCGGGCGGTAGAGCCTGCCGCCGTTGGCCAGCGCGGCGTAGGCGTCGGCCAGCTGCAGCGGGGTGACGGTGACATAGCCCTGCCCGATGGCGGCGATCACGGACTGGCCCGGCGTCCACACGTTGCCCGAGTGGCAGTCGTCGTACTCGATCCGCTGGAGGTAGCTGCCGGCGGCCCGGCCGTGCTTGCACCAGTCCTGGCCGCGGTGCGCGTTGCCCTTCCAGTAGTAGTACAGCCACTCCCGGGTCGGCACGCTGCCGGCGTTCTGCTCGGGCAGGTCGGCGCCGGGCGTCCGGCCGAAGCCCCAGCCCAGCTCCATCTTCTGCATCTCCTGCACCGGCGCGTGCGGCGAGGTGACCACGTTGGCGCGGCGGTGGTCCTTCAGCCAGATGTCGTAGGCCAGCTGGTAGAACACCGTGTCGCAGGACTGGATCAGCGCGGTGGAGAAGGTCATGGCACCCTCGCCGGGGTTGCCGTCGTTGGCGTAGCTGTGGCCGTCGATGGTGATCGCGGCCGGGCAGTTGTACAGGCCGTGCAGCGGGTACCCGGCGGCGACCGCGGCGGCGGTCGAGGTCACCTTCCAGGTCGAGCCGGGCGAGTACTGGCCCTGGGTGGCCCGGTTCAGGATCGGCTCGGCGTGCCGGCTGCCGAACAGCCGCCGGAACTCGGCGTTGGTAATCCCGCCCTTGGTCCATACATCCGGGTTGTAGGTCGGGTAGCTGGCCAGCGCGACGATCCGGCCGGTGGTGGTCAGCACCACGGCCGCGCCGCTGGTCGCGGCGATGTTGCCCTGGGCCTGCGTCCTGCGGATGGCGGCGGCCAGGATGTTCTCGGTGTCCACCTGGAGCCTGGCGCTGAGGCTGGTGACCAGGGTGTCGCCGGCCGCGGGCCGATCGTTCTTGATGGTCTGGGTCACCTGGCCGCCGGCGTTGACGGCCACCTCCTGCTGGCCGTACTCGCCGCGCAGCTGCTTGTCGTACTGCTGCTCGAGACCGGCCTGGCCGACCAGGTCGTCACCGGAGAAGCCGGTGACCGGGACGCCGAGCTGCTTGACCTCCTGCGGGGTGATCGGCTGCAGGTAGCCGAGCAGCTGGGAGGCGGCCGTGCCGATCGGCTGGGCGTAGCGGGTGACCTGCTGGATCTGGGCGGTCACGCCGGGGAAGTCGCGTTTGCTCTCCAGCACCTGCAGCGCCACCTTGCTGCGCACGCCCTCGGCGACCGGGATCGGCTGGTAAGGCGAGCCGGGCCAGCAGGGCTGGCCCACCCCGGCGGTGCAGATCCGGGTCTTGCCGGTCAGCTCCCTGGCCGGCATGCCGAGCAGCCCGGCCAGCCGCTTCAGCTCGGCGGCGCCGCCGTCGGACTGGCGGGACAGCACCGCCATGTTGACTGAGACGACCATCGAGGAACTGCTGCCGACCATCGGCGCGCCGGTGTCGTCCACGATCTCGCCGCGGGCCGACGGCGTGATCACGTCCCTGATCCGGTCCGAGCTGGCCAGCGCCAGGTAGGTGCCGCGGTGCACGATCTGCAGCGTCCACACCCGCCAGCCGAGGCCCGCCAGCAGCGCGAACACGACCAGATACAGCACGGCCAGCCGCCGCCGCGAGGCGCGGATCATCGTGGTCCTCGCGTCCGGCGGCCGGCCGTCCCGCGGCCGGCCCACCCGCTGGCCCGGTCCCGCCGCAGCCGCCCGATCCAGCGCGGCAGCAGCGGCCTGCGCCCACCGCGCAACCGCGCGGCAGAACTACGGTGCAGCCGCGCGGCAGAACCACGGTGCAGCCGGGCCACCGCGCCGCGCCGCTGCGGTCCCCGCGGCCGGGAAGCGGTGCGGCCGGGGCGGCGGAACATCCGGCGGCCCGACGGCACCGCCGGGCCCGATCCGCCGCGCCGCGCCACCGTCAGCTGGGCGGGCAGCATCCGGCGGGCCTCGCCACCGGGCCGGGGCCCGGCCGGGCTGGCCGCGCTCAGCGCCCGGTACCCGCCCGCGCGCAGCGCCGGGCGGCCGGCCCCGGCGGCCCCGTAGCCGGCCAGCTGCGCGGCCCGGCTATGCGGACGCAGCGCCCGGCGCAGCCGGCCGCGCTGGCTCGGGCCGAACCGGAGCGTGGCGGCAGCCAGCGGGCGGCCCGCCGCCGGCGAGGCCGCCGAGCCCGGCCAGCGGCGGCGCGGGACGGTGAAGGACAGCCGGGGCAGCGCCGGGCGGCGGGCCGGCCCGCCCTGGCGCGGCACCAGGGCGCCGCGGCTGCCGCCGAGCCGCAGCCGCGGCTCGCGGCCCGGCAGCGGCGGCCGGGGGGTACCGGCCTGCCCGGTCAGCCGCCGGGCGCTGGCCGTGCGCAGCCACGGTGCGCCGGACGGCGCGCGGGCCGCCGGGGGCCGCCGGGGCGGCTCGGGCCGGCCGAGCCAGCCATCGCGCAGCGCCCCCGCCCCGCGCAGCGCCCGGCGGCGCCGCCCGGCCAGGCCGCCGGCGGTGGCGCCCTGCCGCGCGCGCAGCTGGGCCGGCGCGGGCCGGGCCGCGCCGGGCACCGGCGCCGGGCCGTCGGCGAGCCGGCCGGCCAGCAGCATCAGCGGGATGACCAGCAGGCTCAGCGCCGCGTCGGCGAAGATCGTTGCGGGCAGCAGCTGGCGCACCACCGCCCAGGTGGCCTGGCCCGGGCTCAGCGCCAGGGTGATCGCGGTGGCCAGGATCTCGCCCGCGGCCGCCGCGATGATGCCGGCCGCCACCGGGACCGGCGTGATGCGGACCGGGCGGCCGAGCAGGCCGCGCAGGCAGCCGCAGCCGTACCCGACCAGGCACAGCACCAGCGCGTATTCGCCGGCCAGCGGGCTGCCGGGCGGGGCCAGGTCCAGGCCGAGGCCGGCGCAGAACCCGGTCAGCGCGCCTGCGGCCGGGCCGCCGGACAGCGCCAGCCCGACGACGACCAGCAGCACCACGTCCGGCGGGGCGCCGCCGGGCAGGTTGAGCCGGTTCACCACCGCCAGCTGGGCGACGATGGCGATGATCACGGCCGCGGCGGACACCAGCGCGCGCCGCACGTCAGCCTCCCGCGGCCGGGGCCTGCGAGGCTCCCGGGGTGACGGTAACGGTCACGGTCGGCCGGGGTGAGGAGCGGGGGGACGGGCTGGGCGGCAGCACCGAGAAGCGCGGGTTGCGTCGCGGCGGCGTGATCACCACCCCGGCGACCGACAGCGAGCTGAAGTCAGCGTACGGCCGGACCAGCGCGACCGGCGGCTGGCCGGGCGCATTGCTGACCACTTTGGTGATCGTGCCGACCGGCACCCCGGGCACGTACGGCCGGTCGTGCACCGACGCCGAGGTGACCAGCTGCTCGCCGGGATGCAGCACCGCCGAGGTGTTCAGCACCTGCAGCCGCAGCAGGCCCGTCCCGGTCGCGCTCTTGCCCTGGCCGCTGACCCAGCCGACATCGCCGGTCGGCGCCAGCCGGATGCCGATGACGGTGCCCGCGCCGGTGGCCAGCTGCACGGTCGCGGTCTGCGCGGTGACCGCGGTGACCTCGCCGACCAGGCCCTGGCTGTCCAGCACCGTCTCCCGGGGCGAGATCCCGTCGGCCGAGCCGGCGTCCAGCGTCACCGTCTGCTGGTAGCCCTGCCCGGCGGCGATCACGTTCGCGGTAACGATCTTGTAGCCGCCCTGGCCGGACAGCTGCAGCAGCCGCCGCAGCTGCGCGTAGTCGGCCCGGCTGAGCTGGGCCTGGCTGAGCTGCGCCCGCAGCCGCACCACCTGGCGCTGCAGCGAGGCGGCCCGGCCGCCGGAACCGGAGCCGGTGACCGCGCTGGCGGCGCGCTCCAGGCCGCCGAACACGGTGCCCGCCGCGGTCCTGACCCCGCGCAGCACCGGCGAGGCGCCGTCGGAGTAGTTGACCGCAATAAGGCCGAGCGCGATGACCAGGAGCACGCCGAGCAGCATCCGGGTCCGGCGCGTGTCGTGCACTTCTCACCTCGTCCGCGGGCCGCATGCCGCCCCGCGCTGTCGCCGTGCTGGTGGCCGGCCCCCCGCCAGGGGGCTAGCGCCGGTACTCGGGCACCAGGACCTGGTGCAGCGTATCGAAGTCCTCGACGCACTTTCCGGTGCCGAGCGCGACCGAGTCGAGCGGGTTGTCGGCGATCTGGATGGGCATGCCGGTCTCCTCGCGCAGCCGCTCGTCCAGCCCGCGCAGCAGCGCACCGCCGCCGGTCAGGGCGATGCCACGGTCCATCACGTCGCCGGCCAGCTCGGGCGGGCACTTGTCCAGGGTGGCGGTCACCGCCTCGACGATGACCGACAGCGGCTCCTCGATCGCCCGGCGGATCTCCTCGGCGGAGATCACGATGGTCTTGGGCAGGCCGCTGACCAGGTCCCGGCCGCGGATCTCGGCATTCGGCTCGTCGGCCTGCGGGTAGGCCGAGCCGAGCGCGATCTTGATCTCCTCGGCGGTGCGCTCGCCCAGCGCGAGCGAGTACTCCTTCTTGCCGAAGCTGATGATCGCCTGGTCCAGTTCGTCGCCGCCGACCCGGATGGACTGGGAGGTGACGATGCCGCCGAGCGAGATCACCGCGACCTCGGTGGTGCCGCCGCCGATGTCGACCACCATGTTGCCGGTCGGCTCGTTGACCGGCAGGCCGGCCCCGATCGCGGCCGCCATCGGCTCTTCGATGATGTAGACGCGGCGGGCGCCGGCCTGGTGCCCGGCCTCCTTCACCGCGCTCTGCTCCACTCCGGTGATGCCGCTCGGCACCGCGACCACCAGGCGCGGCTTGGCCAGGTGCGCGCGCCGGTGCACCTTCTGGATGAAGTAGCGCAGCATCCGCTCGGTCACGTCGAAGTCCGCGATCACGCCGTCCTTGAGCGGCCGTACCGCGACGATGTGGCCGGGCGTGCGGCCGATCATGCGCTTGGCCTCGGCGCCGACCGCCACGATGTGCCCGGTATTGGTGTTGAGCGCCACGACGGACGGCTCGTTCAGCACGATCCCGCGGCCGCGAACGTACACCAGGGTGTTCGCCGTGCCGAGGTCGACAGCCATGTCCCGGCCGAGGAAGCCCAGCGCGTTGCTCATCAGGAGGTCAACCTTCCGCAGCCCGTCCCGGCGTCACGCTAAGCCGGGAAGAATCGCAATTTCTCACTTTGTGCGACAAGGTACTCGCAGCCAGTAGTCGGGCAGGCTGGCACCAAACCACTTCTTCAGCGTACAGGCAGCAGGGCCGGACCAGTCCTGGCGGCACGCCGCGCCGGGCCGCCAAATGCCGCCCCGCGCACCCTCTGGCGGGGTAAACGGCCAGCTAGGCGGCGTGCTCGACGCGGTAGCCGAGCCAGATCCCGACCCCCCACAAGATGGCGAAAATCGCTCCGAGGAAATACATCACCGGCACGAAGACCCCGGACGCGATGGCCAGCAGCTGCAGCAGGCTGCCGCCGGCGATGGTCCAGCTCAGCCGGACCCGGGCCGCCGCGGCCAGCAGCACGGCCGCCACCGCGGCGATGCCGCCGGCCAGGCCCGCGGCCCGGGCCGCTCGTGCCCGATCCGCACCGCGACGGGGATGGCCAGCGCCAGCACGATCGCCTCCATGACCAGCGTGGTGGCGCACAGCCGCTTCACGGCCGGCCCGGATCCCCGTCCCGCCCGGCCAGCAGCAGCCGGGCGTCTCCCGCGGTGATCACCGACCCGGTGATCAGCACCCCGGCCCCGCCGGCCAGCGCCGGGTCGCTCTCGGCGCCGGCCGTCGCCTCGTCGGCCAGCGCCACGCCGATCTCGATCGCGTCGTCGAGCCGGGCCGCCTCGCGCACCCGGTCCGGCCCGAACACCGCCCGGGCCAGCTCGGCCAGCTTCGGCGCCGGCATGGCCCGCGGCGACGAGCTCTGGGTCACCACCAGCTCGCTGGCCAGCGGCTCCAGCTGGTCCAGGATGCCGGGCACGTCCTTGTCCTCGCTGACGCCGAGGATGGCGATCAGCTCCGCGAACGCGAACGACTCGGTCATCGCGGCCACGGTGGCGGCCATCCCGGCCGGGTTGTGGGCGGCGTCCAGTATCACCATCGGGCTGCGCCGGACGATCTCCAGCCGCCCCGGCGACGACATCGCGGCGAACGCCTCGCGCACCAGGCCGGGGTCCAGCGGCCCGAGCCGCTGGACCCCGGCGGCGCCAGCGCGCTCATCCGCCATGCCGGGCACGGCGTCCGGCGGGGCCGCGTCCGGCAGGGCGCCCGCGAAGGCCTCGACGGCGGCCAGCGCGGTCGCGGCGTTGCCCGCCTGGTGCGCGCCGAACAACGGCAGGAACAGGTCGTCGTAATCGCCGAGCAGGCCGCGGATCGCCAGCTGCTGGCCGCCCACGGCCAGTTCCCGGCTGAGCACGCCGAACTCCAGGCCCTCCCGGGCCACGCTGGCCCCCACCTGCGCCGCGCGCTGCATCAGCGCCTCGGCCGCGCCGACCGGCTGCTGCGACAGCACCGCGATCGCGCCCGGCTTGATGATCCCGGCCTTGTCGGCGGCGATCTGCTCGACCGTGGTGCCGAGGTAGCGGGCGTGGTCGATCGCCACCGGGGTGATCACCGCCACGGCGCCGTCGGCGACGTTGGTGTTGTCCCAGGTGCCGCCCATGCCGACCTCGATTACGGCCACGTCCACCGGGGCGTCGGCGAACACGGCGAACGCCATGCCGACGAACACCTCGAAGAACGACAGCGGCACCGGCTGGCTGGCGTCGACCAGCTGCAGGTAGGGCTCGATCTCGTCGTAGGCCTCGATGAACCGCCCGGCGGGCAGCGGCTCGCCGTCGACGCAGATCCGCTCCCGCATGCTGGTCAGGTGCGGGCTGGTGAACAGCCCGGTGCGCAGCCCGCGGGTGCGCAGCAGCGTCTCGGCCATCCGCGAGGTGGAGGTCTTGCCGTTGGTCCCGGTGACGTGGATGACCGGGTAGGCGCGCTGCGGGTCGCCGAGCAGGTTCACCAGCGCCCGGATCCGGTCCAGCGACGGCTCGATGGCGTGCTCGGGCCGCCGGGACAAGATCGCGCGCTCGATCTCGCGCAGCCGGGCATCGGTCCCGGCGCTCATGGCAGCGCCGCCAGCCGGGCGGCCAGCTGGGTAATCTCCTGCTGCGCGGCGGCCAGCCGGGCACGGCTCTTGGCCACCACCGCCTCGGGGGCCCTGGCGGTGAACTCCGGGTTGGCCAGCTTGCGCTCGGATGCCTGCGCGTCGGCCCGGGCGGCGGCGAGGTCCTTCTCCAGCCGCCGCCGCTCGGCCGCGACGTCGATCCCGGCGGCGGTGTCCAGCTCAACGGTGACGCCCTCGGCCTGCACCGTGGCGGTGGGCGTGAACGGCTCGCCGGGCGGGACCAGCCGCAGCAGCGCCCTGATCCGCGCCTCGTGCGCGGCCAGCGGCGTGCCGCCGATCCCGGCCAGCACGGCGGGCACCCGCTGCGCGGGCCGCAGCCCCTGGTCGGAGCGGAACCGGCGGACCTGGGTGACCAGCCGCATCAGCGCGCCGATCTCGGCCTCCGCGGCCGGGATCGGCCGCCGGCAGCACCGCGGCGGGATCGGCCGCCGGCAGCACCGCCGTTCCGCTGGCCGTCGTGCCCGGCCAGCGGGCGATCACCGCCGACTCGCCGCCGGTCAGCGCGGTCCACAGCTCGTCGGTGACGAACGGCATCACCGGGTGCAGCAGCCGCAGCAGCGCGTCGAGCACGTAGCCGAGCACCGACCTGGCCGCCGCGGCGGCGCCCTCGTCCGGGCCGGCCAGCGCGGGCTTGGCCAGCTCCAGGTACCAGTCGCAGAGCTCGTCCCAGGCGAAGTGGTAGAGCAGCTCGCACAGCTTGGCGAACTCGAACCGCTCGAACAGCGCGTCCACCTCAGCGGTCACCGCGGCCAGCCGGGACAGGATCCACCGGTCGGGCACCGACAGGGCGGCGGCGTCCGGCAGCGGCCCGGCGGACGCGCCGTTCAGCAGCGCGAACCGGGTGGCGTTCCACAGCTTGTTGCAGAAATTGCGGGATCCCGCCACCCAGTCCTCGCTCACCGGCACGTCCCCGCCGGGATTGGCGCCGCGGGCCAGGGTGAAGCGGGTGGCGTCGGCGCCGAACCGCTCGATCCAGTCCAGCGGGTCGACGGTGTTGCCGCGCGACTTGGACATCTTCTTGCCGAACTGGTCGCGGACCAGGCCGTGCAGCGCGATCTGCCGGAACGGCACCGCGCGGTCCGGGCCGAGACCGGACATCGCGTACAGGCCGAACATCATCATCCTGGCGACCCAGAAGAACAGGATGTCGTAGCCGGTGACCAGCACGCTGGTCGGGTAGAACGCGCGCAGGTCCGCGGTGTCGTCCGGCCAGCCCAGGGTGGAGAACGGCCACAGCGCCGAGGAGAACCAGGTATCCAGCACGTCGGCGTCCTGGGTCCAGCCCGCCCGGGCGGCTGCTCGCCGGGGCCGGCGCAGATCACCTCGCCGCCGGGCGAGTACCAGACCGGGATCCGGTGCCCCCACCACAGCTGGCGGCTGATGCACCAGTCGTGCATGTCGTCGACCCAGTCGAAGTAGCGCGCCGGCCAGCTCGGCCGGGTGGATGGTGACCCGGCCGTCGCGGACCGCGTCCCCGGCCGCCTTGGCCAGCGGCCCGACCTTGACGAACCACTGCAGCGACAGCCGCGGCTCGACCGTGGTCCCGCACCGGCCGCAGTGCCCGACCGCGTGCAGGTACGGGCGGATCTCGGCGGCGACCCGGCCCTCCGCGCGCAGCGCCGCGACCACGGCCGGCCGGGCCTCGAAGCGGTCCAGGCCCTCGAACGGGCCGGGCGCGGTGATCACGCCGCGCTCGTCCATGATGATCATGCTGGGCAGGTCGTGGCGGCGGCCGATCTCGAAGTCGTCCGGGTCGTGCGCCGGGGTGACCTTGACCGCGCCGGTGCCGAACTCCGGGTCCACGTGCGGGTCGGCCACCACCGGGATCTTCCGGCCGGTCAGCGGCAGCTCGACCTCGCGGCCGATCAGCCGCGCGTACCGGGGGTCGTCGGGATGCACGGCCACCGCGGTGTCGCCGAGCATGGTCTCGGCCCGGGTGGTGGCCACCACGACCGAGGCGTCATCGTCGCCGTAGCGGATCGAGACCAGCTCGCCGTCGTCGTCGGAGTGGTCGACCTCGATGTCCGACAGCGCGGTCAGGCACCGCGGGCACCAGTTGATGATCCGCTCGGCCCGGTAGATCAGCCCGTCGTCGAACAGCCGCTTGAAGATCGTCTGCACGGCCCGGGACAGGCCCTCGTCCATGGTGAACCGCTCGCGGGTCCAGTCCACCCCGTCGCCGAGGCGGCGCATCTGGCCGAGGATCTTGCCGCCGGAGTCGGCCTTCCACTTCCAGACCTGCTCGACGAACGCCTCCCGGCCGAGGTCGTGCCGGGACAGCCCCTGCCGGGCCAGCTCACGCTCGACCACGTTCTGGGTGGCGATCCCGGCGTGGTCCATGCCGGGCAGCCACAGCGCGTTGTAGCCCTGCATCCGGCGGCGCCGGACCAGCGCGTCGATCAGGGTGTGGTCCAGGGCGTGGCCGATATGCAGCGAGCCGGTCACGTTGGGCGGCGGGATCACGATCGCGTACGGCGGGGCGGGCGAGGCCGGGTCGGGAGTGAAGTAGCCGGCCGCCACCCAGGCCTCATACCGGCGGGTCTCGGTGCCGGCCGGAGCGTACTGAGCGGGGAGGTCCTGCGGGGCAGGCCGCGATCGCTGATCGGATGTCACGTCAGGAGTCTAGAAGAAGCTGGCCGGTGCCCGGCCGGTTCCGGCCCGAGGCGCGGCCAGCCGCGGCCTGGTCAGGCCGACTTCTCCCGCGGCGCGCGGCGGGCCACGTCCCGCGGCACCAGCGTCGGGTTGACGTTCTCCAGCACCGCCTCGGCGCTGATCACGACCTTCTCGACGTCCTTGCGGCTCGGCACCTCGTACATCACCGAGAGCAGGACCTCCTCCAGGATCGCGCGCAGGCCGCGGGCGCCGGTCCCGCGCAGGATGGCCTGGTCGGCCACCGCCTCCAGGGCGTCCGGGGTGAACTCCAGGTCCACGCCGTCCAGCTCGAACAGCCGCCGGTACTGGCGCACCAGCGCGTTCCGCGGCTCGGTCAGGATCCTGATCAGCGCCTCCCGGTCCAGGTTGTGCACGCTGGTGATGACCGGCAGGCGGCCGACGAACTCCGGGATCATGCCGAACTTGAGCAGGTCCTCGGGCATGACGTCGGCGAACGGGTCGGCGGTGGCCTTGTCGGTCTTGACCCGCAGCACCGCGCCGAAGCCCATCCCGCTGCGGCCGACCCGGGACTCGATGATCTTCTCCAGGCCGGCGAACGCGCCGCCGCAGATGAACAGCACGTTGGTGGTGTCGATCTGGATGAACTCCTGGTGCGGGTGCTTGCGGCCGCCCTGCGGCGGGACCGAGGCGGTGGTGCCCTCCAGGATCTTCAGCAGCGCCTGCTGCACGCCCTCGCCGGAGACGTCCCGGGTGATCGACGGGTTCTCGCTCTTGCGCGCGATCTTGTCGATCTCGTCGATGTAGATGATGCCGGTCTCGGCCTTCTTGACGTCGTAGTCGGCGGCCTGGATCAGTTTGAGCAGGATGTTCTCGACGTCCTCGCCGACGTACCCGGCCTCGGTCAGCGCGGTCGCGTCGGCGATGGCGAACGGGACATTGAGCAGCCGGGCCAGCGTCTGGGCCAGCAGCGTCTTGCCCGAGCCGGTCGGGCCGAGCAGCAGGATGTTGGACTTGGCCAGCTCCACGCCGTCCTCGCCGGCCCGCTCGCCGCCGGACTGGATCCGCTTGTAGTGGTTGTAGACCGCGACCGACAGGCCCTTCTTGGCCTTCTCCTGGCCGATGACGTAGGAGTCGAGGAACTCGTAGATCTCCCGCGGCTTGGGCAGGCTGTCCCACTTGAGCTCCGGCGGCTCAGCGAGCTCTTCCTCGATGATCTCGTTGCACAGGTCGATGCACTCGTCGCAGATGTACACGCCCGGGCCGGCGATCAGCTTCTTGACCTGCTTCTGGCTCTTGCCGCAGAACGAGCACTTCAGCAGATCACCGCCATCACCGATGCGTGCCACCCAGCTACTCCTTCTGCCCTCTGCCGTCAGAACTTCTGCCGTCAAACCCTCTGCCGTGGAACCTGGGACCTAGACGGTACCGCGCCGGCGGCCTGCTGCGCAGCCAGCGACTCTCCCGCAGCCGGCACCGGCCTTCCGCGGGCGCGGTTTTTCCGTTAAGACGACACTACCTCGGACTTGCGCTTCAGCATCGTCAGAACTTCATCGACGAGGCCGTACTCCTTGGCCTCGTCCGCGGTCAGGAACTTGTCCCGCTCGATGTCGCGGCGGATGGCGTCCTCGTCCTTGCCGGTGTGGCTGGCCAGCACGTGCTCCATGGCCGAGCGCATCCGCTGGATCTCCCGGGCCTGGATTTCCAGGTCGCTGGACTGGCCGTAGCCGCTCTCGATGGCGGGCTGGTGGATCAGGATGCGCGAGTTCGGCAGCGCCATCCGCTTGCCCGCGGTGCCGGCGGCGAGCAGCACCGCGGCCGCGGAAGCGGCCTGGCCCAGGCAGAAGGTCTGGATTTCGGGCTGGATGTACTGCATGGTGTCGTAGATCGCCATCATCGAGGTCATCGACCCGCCGGGCGAGTTGATGTACATCAGGATGTCGCGGTCGGGGTCGATCGACTCCAGCGTGATCAGCTGGGCCATCACGTCGTTGGCCGACGCGTCGTCGATCTGCACGCCGAGGAAGATGATCCGCTCCTCGAACAGCTTGTTGTACGGGTTCATCTCCTTGATCCCGTACGAGGTGCGCTCCACGAAGGACGGCAGCACGTACCTGGCCTCGGCCGGGCGCGCCGCCGGACGGCTGGCTCGCGTCATCATGCTCTCTCCGAATCGGTGTTGCACTGTCATGAGACCGGCCCGGCCGAGGGCACCTCGCGGGCATTGCGCACGACGTGGTCGACGAACCCGTAGTCCTTGGCCTCGTCGGCGGTGAACCAGCGGTCGCGGTCGGAGTCGGCCTCGATCTGCTCGACGGTCTGGCCGGTGTGCATCGCGGTCCGCTCGGCCAGGATCCGCTTGAGGTAGAGGATCTGCTCGGCCTGGATCCTGATGTCGGTGGCGGTGCCGCCGATGCCGCCGTGCGGCTGGTGCAGCAGGACCTGCGCGTGCGGCATCGCGTACCGCTTGCCGGCCGCGCCCGCGCACAGCAGGAACTGGCCCATTGAGGCGGCCATGCCCATCGCGTAGGTGGCCACGTCGTTGGGCACGTACTGCATCATGTCGTAGATCGCCAGGCCGGCGCTGACCGAGCCGCCCGGCGAGTTGATGTACAGGCTGATGTCCCGGTGGCCGTCCTCGGCGGCCAGCAGCACCAGCTCGGCGCAGATCCGGTTGGCCAGGTCGTCGTCGACCTGCTGGCCGAGGAAGACGATCCGGTGCCGCAGCAGGCGCTGGAACAGCTGCTCCCCGAGCGGCATTTCCGGCGCGGCCGTGCGGGCGAGGATCCGCCGCGTCTCCGGGTCGCGGGGCTGGTCAACCGACGGCGTGGTCACGGTGCGCTCCCTGTGTCATCGTCCGGAATCATGTCTGTGACCCTAACCCGCAGTCACCGCCAGGCAATCCGCCGCAGGCCGGTGTTCGCTCTCGGCGCATGACCAGCTCCGGGCGCACCAGGACTCGGCCAGGCCTCGGCGTCGTCGTCGTCCCCGGCGTCCTCGCCGTCGCCGTTCTCGGCGTCGCCATCCTCGCCGCCGGCGCCCGGGCAGTTCCACCGGCCGGCCGCTGGCGTCGGTCACCTTCGCCTTCTGCGCCAGCAGCGCCAGCGCCTTGGACCGCAGCACGTCGGCGATGACCGCGCTGACCTGGCTGCGGTCGGTGAGCTGCTGGGCCAGCTGGTCCGGGCTGACGCCCATCCGGTAGGCCTGCTCGGTCAGGTACTCGTTCAGGTCGGACTCGGCGACGCCGAGTTCCTCCTGCGCGGCGAGCTTGTCCAGGATGAAGCCGGCCTTGACCGAGCGCTCCGCCTCGCTGGTCAGCTCGGCGTCGAAGTCCCCGGCCGACTTGCCGACCGCCTGCAGGTAGTCGTCCAGGGACGAGCCGGAGCGCTCCAGCCGGTCGGCCAGCGAGGCCCGCCGCTGTTCGGTCTCCTCGGCCACGATCTTCTCCGGCAGCGGGATGTCGAGCTGGCCGAGCAGCGCCTCCAGCGCGCGCTCGCGGGCCTGCCCGGCCTGCCCGGCCCGGCGCATGGTCTCCAGCTGCTGGCGGGTCCCGGCCCGCAGCTCGCCGATCGTGTCGAACTCGCTGGCCGACTGGGCGAACTCGTCGTCCAGCTCGGGCAGCTCCTTGACCTTGACGCTGTTCACCGTGACGGTGACGTCGGCGGTCTCGCCGGCGTGCTCGCCGCCGGCCAGCTTGGCCGCGAAGGTCTTGCTCTCCCCGGCCGCCATGCCCTGCAGCGCCTCGTCCAGGCCGTCCAGCATGTTGCCGCTGCCCACCTGGTAGGAGATGCCGCTGGCCTGCGCGTCCTCGACCGTCTCGCCGTCCACCTGCGCCGCCAGGTCCACCGAGACGAAGTCGTTGCCGGCCGCGGGCCGGTCGGCCGCCTTGAGCGAGGCGAACCGCTCGGCCAGCGAGCCGAGGTACTCCTCCACGTCGTCGGGGCTGACCTCGGCGTCGTCCACGGTGACCGGCAGGCCGTCCAGCTCGGGCAGGTCGAAGGCCGGGCGGATGTCCACCTCGGCGGTGAACGCCAGCTCCTTGCCGTCGTCCAGCTTGGTGATCTCCAGCTCGGGCTGGCCGAGCGCGAACACCTCACGCTCGGCCAGCGCCTTGCCGTACAGCTCGGGCACCGCCTCGTTGACCGCCTGCTCCAGCACCGGCGCCCGCCCGATCCGCTGGTCAATCACCCGCGGCGGGACCTTGCCGCGCCGGAAGCCGGGAATCTGCACCTGCCGGGCGACCTCGCGGTAGGCGTGGTCGAGGCTGGGCTTGAGCTCTTCGAACGGCACCTCGACGGTGAGCCGCACGCGGGTCGGGCTGAGCTCTTCGACGTCGGTCTTCACGGGACGATCTCCTCGGGGGTTCCCGGCCGGGGCAGGCATGCCGGTATCCGGCGCGGGCACGGGCTTGTCAGTCACGGCTGTGTCACTCAGGACTATGGCCGACCAGTCTAGGGCAGCCGCGCAATCGCCGGAGCGGTCAGCCAGCGCTGCCGGTGATCACGGCCTGCGGCCGGGCGTCACAGCAGCCCGAAGTGGCGGCCGCTGTCGATCGCCTCCCGGCGGGAGGCCACGGCCAGCTTGCGGTAGACCGAGCGCAGGTGGGTCTTGACCGTGTTGACCGACAGGAACAGCGCCTCGCCGATCTCCTGGTTGGTCATCCGCGACGGCAGGAACCGCAGCACGGCCAGCTCGCTGGCGGTCAGCGGGGCGACCGCGGGCGGCGGCGGGCTGCCGCAGCGCTGCGGCCGGGTCCCGAACCGCCCGGTGATGCGCGCGGCGAAACCCGCCGCCGGGCTGGCCGGGGAGATGAGCACGGTCAGCGCCGAGTGGGCCTGCGGCCCGGCGTCCAGGAAGACGCGGTAGGCCTGGTCCGGCTCAGCCAGCGCGAGGGCCCGCTCCAGCCAGCGCGATGCCTGCTGCGGCTCGCCCAGCCGGCGGCTGGCCAGGGCCGCGGTGATCAGCGCGGCCAGCCGGTCCTGCCGGGTGAGCGCGGGCTCGTCCAGTAGCGGCCGGGCGGCGGCCAGTGCGCCCGCGCAGTCCCCCGCCGCGAGCCGGGCCCGGCCCAGCAGCAACGCGGCCTGCGGCGGGCCGGACCGGCCGGACCGGCAGGCCGGCAGGCCGGCGCCGCGGCCAGCTCGCAGGCGCGGGCCGGATCGCCCGCGCGCAGGGCCAGCTCGGCCTGTGCCAATGGCAGCGCCCAGCCCAGCCCGGCCGCGGCCGCCGGCTCGGGCAGCCGCCGCAGCAGCGCGGCGGCCGCGTCCAGGCCGGCGGCGGCCAGGGCCCAGCGCAGCTCGATGACGGCCGTGGCCAGGCCAGCCGGCGGCTCGCCGGGCAGTGCGGCCAGGGCCGGCCCGGCGTCAGCATCCCGCCCGGCGTCAGCATCCCGCCCGGCGGCTGCGCCCAGCCCGGCGGCTGCGCCCAGCCCGGCGGCGTCCGGCCCGGAGGCGGCATCCAGGCTCGCCCGGGCCCCGGTCAGGTCGTCGCGGATCAGGCTGGTCAGCGCCGTGGCCAGCGCGGCGAGCGGCGCGGCGGCCTGGCCGCAGGCCAGCGTCCGGCCGACCGCGGCGGTGTCGCCGTCCCAGGCGTCGGCCACCGCCAGCCAGCCGAGAACCCGGGCCCGCAGGCAGGCCGGGCTGACCGGCCCGGGCCCGGCGGCAAGCTGGCCGGCCGCCTGGCGCAGCGCGGCCCGGGCCGGCGGGATCTCGCCGCGGCGCAGCCGCGCGATGCCGACCGCGTACCAGGCCAGCCCGGTCGCGGCGCGCCGGGCGGCCGTGTCGGCCCGGCCCGCGGGCTGGCCCGGGTCCAGGCCGGCCAGCGTCCGCTCGGCGGCGGCCAGCTCCGGCCCCGGCCGGGCCTGCGGCCAGGCCGGCCCGTCCCGGCCGGCCGGACCGGACGAGTCAGCCTCCAGCGCGTGCAGCAGCCGCAGCCCGGCCAGCCACGGCACCAGGATCGCCCGGACCGCGGGCGCGGCGCCGGGCAGCGCCCGGCGGGCCACGGTGAGCTCCGGCCAGGCCCCGGCGCTGTCGCCGCGCCACAGCCGGGCCGCCGCCCGGACCGCCGCGATGGCCGGCCCGTCGGCCCGCGGCCCGGCCGCGGCCAGCAGCTGGTCCAGCGCGGCCAGGTCACCGCGGGCCAGCGCGGCCGGCCCGGCCTGGGCCAGCAGCAGCGACACCAGGCCGGCCGCGCCCGCCCGGGCGGCGCAGCCGGCCGCATCCGGCCACCGGTCCTGGCCGGCGTACCACCGGGCGGCCTCGGTCAGCGCCGCGGGCACCTGGCCGGGATCGGCGCGCCGCAGCTCGGCGGCCAGCGCGTCGCGCAGCAGCGGGTGGTAGCGGTAGCCCCGGCCCGGGCCGGAGCCTGAACCGGAGCCGGCCGGCTGGACGAAGCCGTGCTCCCGGCTGAGCCGGTCCAGCTCGGCGGCCGGGTCGGCGAGGCCGCCGAGCGCGCCGGCCAGCCCGGCCGGCACTTCGGCGAGCAGGCTGGTGCGCAGCAGCATCCGCGCGACCGCGGCCGGCTGCCGGCTGAGGACCTCGTCGCGCAGGTAGTCGCGGACCGGCGGCTGGTCGCCGGCCAGCGTGGCGACCGGGCCGTCCGGGCCGCCGGCCAGCGCGGCCAGCCGCAGCCCGGCCATCCAGCCCTCGGTGCGGGCCAGCAGCTCGTCGCGTTGCGAGCCGTCCAGCGACGTCCCGAGCAGGGCGAAGTAGCCGTCCGCCTCGGCGCTGGTGCAGGCCAGGTCGGCGGCGGTGATGTCAGCCAGCTCACCGCCGACCCGCAGCCGGGCCAGCGGCAGCCCGGCGGGCAGGCTGCGGCCGATCAGCACCAGCCGCAGCCCGGGCGGCGCGGAGCGGATCAGCAGGTCCAGGCCCGCCACGGCCGCGCTGCCGGACAGCTCGTCCGCCCCGTCGATGACCAGCCAGGCCGGGCCGGCGAAACGGCGCGCGGCCTGCGCCAGCGCGAGCGGGATGTCCTCCGGCGCGGCGGCCCGTAGCGGCGCCAGCGCGGCCGGGCTCGCGACCCGGCCGCGGGCCAGGCTGGCGAGCACGCCCGGCCACAGCCGGGCCGGGTCCCGGTCGGCCGGTCCGGCGGTCAGCCAGGCGGCCCGCCGGGCCGGCGGGCCGGCCGCCCAGGATGCGCACGCGATGGTCTTGCCCGCGCCCGCCGGGCCGGTTACCACGGTGACCCGGTGCCGGGCGGCGTGGTCGAGCAGGCTGTCGAGGCGGCGGCGGCGCAGCACCGGCACGGCCGGGGCCGGCAAGCCCGGCTGGCCGGCGGTCAGGTTCGGCCGGTCCGCGCGATCCGGCCAGTCGGGCCGGCCGGGCCGGTCCGGCCTGGTCCCCGGCCGCCGCCGCCCTGGCCGACCGGGCTGCGGCCGCGCATGGCGCACGGCATGCGCATGCAGAACGCCTGGCATGATCCCCCCGAATCACGGCACGCCGCACGGCAGGTCCGGCTCCGGGCCCCCGCCCGGGTTACTGAACGCGCAGCTCGCTGCTGGTGGGCAGCATACCCAGCAGGCCGCCCGGCTCAACCGTCCCGCCGCGGCGCGCCGGCCGGGCCAGGCGCGCCGCCCGGGCCGCCCGGGCCGGCCGGGCCGCGGCGGGCCGCCCTGGCCCGCAGCAGCCGGGTGAGCACGGCCGCGGCCGTGCCCAGGAAGACCAGGTCGAAGACGATCTGGGCGGTGACGGCGGCGCGGGCGAGCTGCCCGGCGGCGTGCACGTCACCGAACCCGACGGTGGCCAGCGTGCTCACGGTGAAGTACAGCGCGTCGGTCCTGGTGCGCAGCCCGGCGAACTGGCCGGCCTCGCGGGCCAGCAGGTAATAGGCCTCGGCGAAGAACAGCACCGACACCACCAGCAGCACGATCAGGCCGAGCAGCCTGGTCTCCTGGCCGGCCTGCAGCAGCCGCCGGATCGTGATGGCGATGAGCGCGGCCAGCACGACCAGGCCTGCGATGAACACGACCGCCCAGACCGTCGTGCCGAGCCGCCCGCCGCTGGGGAGCAGGAAATCGCCGGCCGTCAGCAGCCCGGTAACGGCCAGGGTACGGGCCGCGGCGAAGCGGCCCCCGGACGGCCTGCGCGGCGCCATGGCGGCGATTGTGGCACAGCGCAGCCAGGCCGGCCCGCCGCGCGCAAGCACGGCCGGCCGTGCATAAGCGCCGGCCCGCGGGCGGGCGGGCCGGCGCTACGGCCGGATCGGGACCCGGTCAGTCCTCCTGGGCGAAGGCCTCGCGCAGCTTCTGCTCCTGGTCGCCCGACAGATTGGTCTGGATCAGCTCGGCGTGGGTGCCGCGGAACGCATCGGCCACCCGGTCCTGCACCGCGTTCGAGGTCATGGCGAACAGCGCCGAGGTGCCGGGCGTGACCTTCTCGCGCACGTCCTTGATGAAACTGTCGCTGATCCCTACGTCGGCCAGCGAGCCGAACAGCGCGCCGCTGGCCGCGCCGATAGCCAGGCCGACGATCGGGATGAAGAAGATCAGGCCGAACAGCAGGCCCCAGAACGCGCCGCCGAGCGCGCCCGCCCGCTTGGTGTCGTGCAGCTCCCGGGTCTTCGGCTTGCGCTTGCCTACCTCCCAGGTCACCACGGCCGCGTCATGCACCTGGATCAGTTCCTGCTGCTGCAGCTGCTCCAGCGTGGCGAGCGCTTCCTCCGCGCCATAGGGGGAGTCGAACTTCCACACCGTCAGTGCTGACATCTGCCCTCCGCTTGTCTGCGGGCAGGCGGGCTCCTCCCGCCGCCCTGCGCGTCGGGATCACGATCGTGGCGGGAGGGCCCTGGCGGCATCACCCGTGGCGGGTGAACCGGCGGGTCAGCCGGCCGGGTCGTACCACTGGTCGCGGCCGGGCAGCAGCCGGCCGGCCTCCTGCGGGCCCCAGCTGGCCCGGGCGTAGGGGTGCACCGGCACCACGTCGCCGAGCACCGGGTCGACCACCCGCCAGGCGGCCTCGACGGTGTCCTGGCGGGCGAACAGCCACCGGTCGCCGTCGATCGCCGCGCCGATGAGCCGGTCGTAGGGACGCTGGTCGGAACCGGGCTGCCCGGCGAACGACAGGCTCTCGGTGGCCGGCTCCAGCCGGCCCCGGGCTTCTTGCCCGCCAGCGTTATCCCCACCGCCGTCTCCGGCCAGACCCGGAACCGCAGCACGTTGGCTTCCGGCAGCGGGTCAAGCCCGAACACGTCGCGGGGCGGGCGGCGGAACCGCACCGCGACCTCGGTCGCGGTCACCGGCAGGCATTTGCCCGCCCGGATCAGCACCGGCACCCCGGCCCACCGCCACGAGTCCACCGCGAGCCGGACCGCGACGAAGGTCTCCACGGTCGAGTGCGGGGCGACTCCGGCCACCTGCAGGTAGCCCTCGTACTGGCCGCGGACCGCGTCGGCCGGCGTGAGCGGCCTGATCGCCTCGATTACCTGCGCCTTGGCGGCCGGCCAGTACCGCCAGGCCGGCCCCGGTGGGCGGGTCGGCCAGCACGGTGGCGAGCACCTGCAGCAGGTGGTTCTGCAGCACGTCGCGGATCGCGCCGTTGTGGTCGTAGAAGCTGCCCCGGTCGGAGACGTCGAAGGCCTCCGCCATGGTGATCTGGATGCTCTCCACGTGGTCGCGGTTCAGCAGCGGCTCGATGACCGAGTTGGCGAACCGGACGAACAGCACGTTCTCCACCGGGTCCAGGCCGAGCCAGTGGTCGACCCGGTAGATGGCCTCCTCACCGAAGTACTGGTGCATGGTCGCGTTCAGCTGCTGCGCACTGGCCAGGTCGGAGCCGAACGGCTTCTCCACCATGACCCGCGCCCCGGCGGCGTGGCCGGCCGCGGAGATGCCCTGCGCGATCCGGCCGAACAGCGACGGCGGTACCTCCAGGTAATACAGCGGCTTGGCGGCCTGGCCTAGCTGCTGGCCCATCGCGGCGTAGGTGGCCTCGTCGCCGAGGTCGCCGTCGACGTAGCGCAGCAGGCTGAGCATCTTGGCCGCGGCGGGCTTGGCCGGGTCGATCTGGTTGAGCTTGAGCGAGGCCTCGGCGTAACCCCGGAACTGCTCCAGGCCCCAGCCGCTCTTGGCCACGCCGACCACCGGCACGTCCAGCGCGCCCCGCTCCACCAGCCCGACCAGCGCCGGGAAGGTCTCCAGCTTGGCCAGGTCGCCGGTCGCCCCGAAGATCACCAGCGCGTCGACGGCATCTGCCGGGTGGCTCATCGTCTGCTCTCCCTCCGGTTCCCCGGGATAGGTCACAAGATCGCGATTGGGTTGACCGGCGACCCGGTCCCGCCGGTCAGCCGCAGCGGGGCGATCACGCACAGGAACGACCAGCGTCCCGCCGTCTCGCACAGCGGGACGAGGTCGTCGAACTGAAGGTAGTCGAGCAGGTGCAGGCCCATCGCGTTGATGGCCAGGACGTGCACGGGAAATTCACATCCGGTGACGGTGCTCGGCGCGGTGTCGCTGTTCCCGTCACTGCCGAGCGCGCCGATCCGCCGCTCGGCCAGCAGCTCAAGGGCCAGCGGGTGCAGCCCGGCCCGGGCCCGGGCCGCATCCCACGGCCCGAGCTCGCGGCGGCGCAGCTTGTGGCCTACCCGGATGAACACCAGGTCGCCGGGGCTGACCTGGACGTGCTGCGCCTGCTGCGCCGCGGCCAGGTCGTCCGCGGTGACCTGGTCACCAGGCTCCAGCCAGGCCACACCGCGCAGCCGCGGGATGTCCAGCAGCACGCCCCGCCCGGCGATGCCGTCCCTGGCCGTGGCGACCGTCAGCTCGCGCGCCCCGTCCGGCGTGACGGCGCCGGCGGGCACGCCGTTGTACAGCCGGCCGTCGAAGCTGACGTGGCACAGCGCGTCCAGGTGCGAGTCGTGGTCGCCGTGCACGTTCATGTCGAAATGGTCGAAGTTGAACGCCATGCCGCGCTGGCCGGGGCTGACCGGCGGGCTGGTGACCGCGTGCCCGGCCGGCTCGGGGTTGTCCGGGGTGATGTGCTCGCCGATCGGGGCGGCCATGGTCACGCTCCGGCCGAGGGTGACGCTGGCGGCCGCGGCGGCCACCCGCTCCGGGGTGATGTTGTTCAGCGCCCCGCGCCGGTCGTCCGGCCCGTAGCGGCTGGCCTCGCGCAGCCGGCCGTACAGCTCGCGGAACTGCTCCTCGGTCAGGCCGGCGCCGCTCACTTCAGCCTCCCGGCCAGGTGCTCGCCGACCCGGATCGCGTTGGCCATCGCGGTCAGCGCCGGGTTCACCGCGCCGATGCTCGGGAAGAAGCTGGTGTCGGTGACGTACAGGTTGTCCAGCTCGTGCGCCTTGCAGTCCAGGTCCAGCACGGAGCTGGCCGGGTCGGTGCCGAACCGGCAGGTACCCGCCTGGTGCGCGACCCCGGCCACGGCGACCGGCATCGACATGTAGAAGTTCTTGCGCAGCACATGGTGGGCGGCCAGGCCCACGTGGTTGAGCAGCTTGCGGGTCTCTTCGTAGAGTCCGGCCGACTCGCTGGCGTTGGTCTGCGCGTAGGCCAGGTGCACGTTCCCGTCGCCGTCGACGGTGATCCGGTTGCCGGGCACCGGCAGGTCCTCGGTGGTCAGCCACAGGTCCACCGCGTGCCGGGCCGTCTCGGCCAGCGACCACTGCGGGGCCAGCTTGGTCAGGTGCGGCTCCTCGCCCTTCATCGCCTCGGCGTTGGACTTGCCGAGCATCTGGATGTTGCCGAGCGGCCACTCGCGGTCCGGCCCGGGCAGGTAGAAGTCGTTCACCGCCAGCGTCTTCTGGTAGACGGTGTCATTGACCTCCTCGGACAGCGCGACCATCGCCCGGCTGTTGTGGAACATGTAGTTGCGGCCGACCTGGTCCGACCCGTTGGCCAGGCCGCGCGGGTGCGCGTCGCTCGCCGACCGCAGCAAGATCTTCGCGCTGTTGGCCGCGCCGGCCGCCAGCACCACGATCGAGGCCCGGTGCACCTGCGTCTCGCCGTCGCAGCTGGTGACCACGCCGGTGACCGTGCGGCCGGCCGGATCGGTCTCCAGCCGGATGACCTCGGCCCGGGTCGCCAGCGTGACGTTGGGCAGGCCCAGCAGCGGGCGCACCGCGATGGTCTCGGCATCGGACTTGGCGTGCACCAGGCACGGGTAGCCGTCGCACCAGGCACACCGGATGCAGGTGCTGCGCGGCCGCTGCGCCTCGTCCAGCAGGATGCCGCACGGCGCGGAGAACGGGTGGTAGCCGGCCTTGGCCAGGTCGGCGGCCAGCTGGGCGATCCGCGGCTCGTGCGACACCGCGGGCCAGGGGTACTGCTTGGACCAGCTGCCCTCGGTCGGGTCCTCGCCGTGGGTGCCGTGCACCTGGTACAGCCACTCGGCCCGGGTGTACCAGGGCTCGAAGTCCGCATACGACAGCGGCCAGGCCGGCGAGATGCCGTCGGCGTGCCGGATCTCGCCGAAGTCGGCGGGGCGCAGCCGGTACAGCGCGGCCCCGTACATCTTGGTCGCGCCGCCGACGTAGTAGTGCACCTGCGGCTGCAGCGGCTTGCCGTCCGTGTCGTACCAGGTGTCGGCGGAGATGTACCGGCCGTCCACGAAGACCGGGCCGGGATCCCAGTTCTGCGTCTCGCGGGGCAGGAAATCACCGCGCTCCAGCAGCAGGATCCTGCGGCCGGACGGCGCGAGGGTATGGGCCAGCGTGCCGCCGCCCGCGCCGGTGCCGATCACGATGACGTCGTAGTCGTCGGGCATGCGCTTCCTCTCCGTGGCTGGCCCGGCCGGCCCGCGATCAGGCCTGGCGCAGGCCGAGCCCGCTGATAATGTCCGCCACCAGCTCATCCGGCGTGCCACGGGCCGTCAGCACGAGCACGTCCTCGTCCGGCCGCGGCGGTTCCAGGATGTCGAACTGGCTGTCGAGCAGGCGGGCCGGGAAGAAATGGCCGCGGCGGGCGGCCAGCCGCTGCGCGTCGGTGTCGTGGCCGATGTCCAGGAACACCATCCTGGCCTGCGGGCGGCCCTCCAGCAGGTCCTGCCGGTAGGCCAGCTTGAGGGCCGAGCAGGCCAGCACCGCGCTGCCGCCGTCCCGGCTGCGCTGATCCATCCAGGCTCCGATCGCGGCCAGCCAGGGCCAGCGGTCGTCGTCGGTGAGCGCCATCCCGGCGGCCATCTTGGCCACGTTCGCGGCCGGGTGGAACGAGTCACCGTCGGCAAAGGGCCAGCCCAGCTGGTCTGCCAGCATGGTGCCGACCGTCGTCTTGCCGCTGCCCGACACCCCGGCCACGATCAGGATCATCGCGGCGAGCCTATCGGAGCCGAGCGCCCGGCGGCCTGCGGCGCGTCAGCGCGCCAGGTAGTCCAGGGTCCGCTCCAGCAGGTCCGCGGCCCGGCGCAGGTCGGGTGAGCACGGGCCCGCCTGCTCGCCCAGCCGGGCGGCCAGCTGGCCGGGCAGGCCTGGCATGGCCGCGGCGGCCAGGCCGGCTCCGATCCGGGCCGCGCTGCGGACGACCTGCGGGTCCACCGACCACAGCACCTCGAAAATCCGCTCGGCGTCAGGACCGTCCTGCTGCCCGGGCCGCTCCCACCCGGCCACGCATGCGGGCAGGTCCGGGGCATCGCAGACCAGCGTCCACTCGCGCCGCTGCGGGGAGTCCCCGGCCAGCGGGATCTCCGTCACGCGGCCGGGCCGCTGGCGCGGCCGCGGGAAGTCGGCGAACACCACGGTGTGCTCGGCGCCGGCCGCCAGGTCGGCCCACCGCGGCCGGGCCGCGGTGTAGTGCCGCTGCCGCTGGAAGGACCCGAACAGCACCGGCCGCTGGGCGCTCGCACAGCATTCGTCCTCGATGGCATGAGTCAGGGCGAGCAGGACGCGCTTGGTCACGACGTGCACCCGCAACCCGGGGTGACGGCGCCGCAGGCCGGCGAAGACCGACGTATGCCCGCCGTCGGTGCCGGCCGTGGCGGCGGCGACCGCCGCGGCGAGCGACAGGCCCCCGGCCCGGCGGCGCAGCACGTCGGCGAGCAGCGCGCAGTCCGCCTCGGTATAACGCCGCTGCCCGCTGGCCGAGCGCCGGGGCCGGGGCATGCCATAGCGCTGCTCCCAGTTGCGCAGCCCGGCCACCGGGATCCCGGTCCGGCCGGACACCTCGCTGATCGAGAGCACCGCGGGATCGGGGAACTCGCCTTCCGCTTCCTTCGTCATTATGATGACTTTCGTTTAGTCAATTTGATGAGAGGGTAGCAGGGTGGTCGTCCTGGCCCGGGATGAACAGCCAGGCAGACCGATGCTCATCATCGAAGGGATTTTCATGATCAAGCTACTGCGCAGCCTCGGCATCACCAGCGACGTCGCCTATCTGGCGGGAGTGGCGTCCATCGGCGCGAGCGTCACCGCCTGGACGCTGTCTCGCCGGATGGAGGACGCGCCCGGCGAGAAGGCCGACCGCTGGGGCATCTACGTCGGATTGTGGGCGCCGACGTTCATGGCGCTTGGCAACGCCATCAAGATCGACGAGACCAGCTGAGCGATAGCGCGGGCGCCCGCCGCAGCCCGGGCCGGGCAGCAAGGCGCGAGGAGGAACGTTGACCACCACTGCTCGGCGCGGGCGCAAGCCCGCGCAGGCCGGGCCCGCGTGGGCCCGGCCGGTCCCCGGCCGGGTCTCGTGGCGCGAGAGCGCGGCCTGCCGTGACATCGAAACCGAGCTGTTCTTCCCGATCGGCAACAGCGGGCTGGCGGCCGCCGACGCCGAGTGGGCCAAGGGGATCTGCGCCCGCTGCCCGGTGCGCAAGCCCTGCCTGACCTATTCGCTCGCCACCGGCCAGCAGTACGGCATCTGGGGCGGCTTGGACGAGGAGGAACGGCGCGGGCTGCGCCGCCAGTGGCAGCAGACGCACGCCTTGCCGGCCCTGCCGAAGGGCACTGAAACACCGCCCGAAGGGCACTGAAACACCGCCCGAAGGGCACTGAACGCGTCCTGTCCCGCGGGGACGGGCAGGAGTCTCAGGCCGGCGGGGGCGGCGGGAACGGCCCGCCGCGCCAGGCTGGCCGCGGACGGGCGCCGCGGGTCACCTGGTAGGCGGCGCGGGCCAGCAGCCGGGCGGAGTCCAGCACCGGCAGCGGCGAGTCGGCCGGGCCGAGCAGCGCCGGCAGCTCGGTGCAGGCGAGCGCGACCGCGTCGCAGCCGCGCTCCGCCAGCCGGGCGATCACGGCGGCGCAGGCGGCCCGGGACGCGGCGGTGAACACGCCGTTGACCAGCTCGGTGAAGATGATCTCGTCCACGGCGGCGCAGTCGGCGGCCGCGGGGATCTCGGCGGCGATGCCGCGGGCCGCGAGCGCCCGCGGGTACAGCGTGCTGGCGGCCAGGAACCGGGTGCCGAGGATGCCGACCCGGCGCCGCCCGTCGCGGGCCGCCTGGGCGGCGACCTCGGCGGCGATGTGCAGCCCGGGCAGCGCCAGCGGCGGCCCCGGGTGCTCCAGCGCCAGATGGGCGGTGTTGTCGGGGCAGGCGAAGAATTCAGCCCCCGCGGCGGCCAGCCGGGCCGCGCTGACCGCGAGCGTGCCGCGGACCGCCGCGTGGTCGCCGGCCTCCCAGGCGGCCATGCTGTAGCCGAAGGCGATGTAGTCGAGCGTCACGTCGGGGTGCTCGCCCGGTCCGAGCTCGCGGTGGCCCTGCTGGCAGAAGGCCAGGAAGCACAGCGCGGCGCCCTCGGTGCTGTGCGCGAGGATGCCGAGGTGCCCGCCGGGAGCGGGACTGCTCACGCGGGGACCGGACGCGGGCCGGCCAGCCGCTCCAGCTCCCGGGCCGCGGCCGCCCTGACCGCCGGGCCGGCCCCCGGGTCGGCGGCCAGGATGGCGAAGGCCAGCATGGCGGCCAGGCCGTCGGCCGCTTCCAGCTGCTGCGCCGCCGCCAGCCGGGTGGTGGCATCCGCGGCGGGATCGGCGGCCAGCTCGGCCAGTTGTCGCTGCGCGCCAGGGTCGTCGTCGTCCATGGCCTGCCGGCTCTCTCGGGTGACTGCTGATCTCACGGTGACTGGAGAACACGATACATCTCGAAAGCCGGAACGTCGAAGCGATATCCGGCGGCGGGCGCCGCTTTAGGCCGGGTCGAGGAAGGCGGTCAAGGCGGCGATCATCATCGCCGCGTCGGCGGCCCCGGTCAGCTCCCGCACCGAATGCATGGCCAGCGCCGGGTTGCCGACGTCGACCGTCGGCATGGCCAGGCCCGCGGCCACGATCGGGCCGATCGTGGACCCGCTGCGCACGCCGCTGCGGTTGACGAAGAACTGGACCGGCACCCCGGCCTGCTCGGCGGCGAGCAGGAACGCGGCCTGGGTCGGCGCGGTCGTGCTGTAGTAGGCGTTCGCGCTGGTCTTGACGATCGGGCCGCCGCCGAGCTCGACCGGGTGCCCGGGCTCGTGCCGGTCGGCGTAGTTCGGGTGGGTGGCGTGCCCCATGTCCGCGGACACGTGCACCGAGGCCGCGACCGCGCGCAGGAAGTCCTCCCGGCCGCCGCCGCGGGCCAGCACGGTGCGCTCCAGCTGGCGGCCCAGCCAGGCGCCGCGCGCGCCGGTGGCCGACTGGCTGCCGATCTCCTCGTTGTCGAACAGCACCACGGCGCTGACGTGCCCGGCCGCCGGCTGCGCCGCGGCCGCGGACAGCGCGCTCACGCAGGCGTGCGAGCAGGCCAGGTCGTCCTGGCGGGCCGCGCTGACGAACTCCTCGGCGGCGCCGGCCAGCGTGCCGCCGGCCAGGTCGTAGGTCACGATGTCGTGGCTGAGCACGTCGCCGGGCGCGACGTCCAGCTCGGCGGCGAGGAAGCGGGCGAACCCGCCGGGATCCGGCTCGCCGAGCGACCAGACCGGCACCACGTGCTGCTGGGCGTCCAGCTTCAGCCCCTCGCGCACGCCCGGGTCGAGGTGGATGGCCAGCTGCGGGACCCGCAGCAGCGGGCGGTGCGCCCGCACCAGCCGGGCCTGCGGGCCGCCGGCCGCGCGCACCATCACCCGGCCGGCCAGCCCCAGGTCCCGGTCCAGCCAGGAGTTCAGCAGCGGGCCGCCGTACACCTCGACGCCGAGCTGGCGGAGCCCGGCCCGGCCGGTGTCGGGCCGGGGCTTGACCCGCAGCGCCGGGCTGTCGGTGTGCGCGCCGAGCAGGCGGAACGGCGCGCTCGCCGCGGCGCCCTCGGGCACGATCCAGGCGAACAGCGAGCCGCCATCGGTGACCGCGTACCGGCCGGGTCCCTGCGGCCAGGCGCCGGCCAGCCCGACCTCGGTGAACCCGGCCGCGGTCAGGCGGCCCAGCGCCGCCGCGGCGGCGTGGTAGGGCGACGGCGAGGCGTCGATGAAGCTGATCAGGTCCAGGGCGGTATCGCGCGGGCTGGTCATGGTGCCATCCTCGCGCGGCAGCGCCGCGGGCCGGGGACCGGGGCGCGGGCCGGGGAACGGGCGCGGGCCGCCTTTGCCGCCGGCCGCGATGACCCGCCACGATGAGCAGGTGACCTCACGCCAGCTCGCGGTGCAGCGCCGGGTGCAGAAGCACCTGCTGAACCCGGGGATGCGCGCGGCGATCCAGGCCGGCCTGGTGCCGCGGATGTTCGCCCTGGTGGAGACCACGGGCCGGCGCACCGGCCGGCCGCGGCGGACGCCGGTCACCGTGACCAGGGACGGCCGGGCGGTCTGGCTGGTGGCCGAGCACGGCCGCGAGTCCGGCTACGTGCGCAACATCGCGGCCAGTCCCCGGGTCCGGGTCATGATCGGGCGGCGATGGCTGGCGGGCACAGCGGCGCTGCTGGACAGCGACGACGCCTGGGCCCGGCGGCGCGAGATCGACCGCAGCCACGGCTGGATGGGCCGGGCGGACGGGGCGATCTTCCGCGCCGCGGCGGGCACGCCGCTGACGATCCGGGTCGACCTCGACCGCTAGCCAGATGGCCTAGGCTGCCTGCTTGCGCGGCGGGCCGGCCGCCGCGCGGGAAGAGGCATGGGACCCGTGACATCGCAGCCCGAAGCGCCGCGTGCAGGCGACTACGTGCTCACGCTGTCGGTCAGGGACCAGCCCGGGATGGTCTACGCCGTGGCCAGGTTCTTGTTCGAGCGCGGCTGCAACATCGTCGAGAGCCACCAGTTCAACGACCGCGAAGCGGGCATGTTCTTCATGCGGCTGCAGTTCGAGGGCGTACCCGGCGCGTTCGCGGGCCTGGGCCGGCTGCGCGCCGAGTTCGGCTCGGTGGCCGGCCCGTTGCGGATGTCGTGGCGGTTCATCGCCGCCGCGCGCAAGCAGCGGGTGCTGATCATGGTGAGCCGGTACGGCCATTGCCTCAACGACCTGCTGTACCGGGCCAGCGCCGGCGGCCTGAACATCGACGTGGCCGCGGTGGTCTCCAATCACCGGGACCTGGAGCCGATGGCGGCCCGGCACGGCGTGCCGTTCCACCACATCCCGGTGACCCCGCAGGCCAAGCCGCACGCCGAGCAGCAGCTGCTGGGGCTGCTCGGCGGGCTGGACATCGACCTGATCGTGCTGGCCCGCTACATGCAGATCCTGTCCGACGAGCTGTGCGACCGGCTGGCCGGCCGGGCCATCAACATCCACCACTCGATGCTGCCGAGCTTCAAGGGCGCCCGGCCCTACCACCAGGCCTACCAGCGGGGCGTGAAGCTGGTCGGCGCCACCGCGCACTACGTGACCTCCGACCTGGACGAGGGCCCGATCATCGAGCAGGAGGTGGCCCGGGTGGATCACACCATGACCGCGGCCGACGTCACCGCGCTCGGCCGCGACACCGAGTGCCTGGCCCTGGCCCGGGCGGTCCGCTGGCACACCGAGAACCGGGTCGTCCTCGACGGCCGCCGCACGCTGGTGTTCCGCTGATGGCGGCCGCGGCGGCGGTTGCGGGCGCCCGGCCCGGGCGCTGAGCGGCCGCTGCGCCCCGGCTGCGCCTGGCCCGCACCGCTGCGAAGGGGCCAGGTCCAGATCGGCTTCTGGCTGATCAACGGCGTTGTCCGGGGCCAGCCTGCAGCCTTCCGGCAGACCTTGTGAGCCATAAACGGTGCCAGCTTGTGCCATCCTGCCCGTCTCCCGCTTGTGCTCGTGCCATCTGTGTGCCATATTTGTGCCATGGACCTGACGCCGTACGTATCCAAGCTCAGCGCCGAGCTGGCGGTCGCCGCCGGGGCAGGCGGCGAGGACGCCCGCGCGCTCGCCGAGCGCCTCATCGCGCCGCTCGACTCGGCCGTCCGGCTCACGCTGCTGGAGGCGCTGTCCGACGCGGCCGGCGAGATCACCACGGACCTCGCGCCCGGCTCGGTCGAGCTGCGCCTGCGCGGCCGTGAGCCCAGCTTCACCGTCACCCCGCCGCCCGCCGCCGAGCCGGCGGCGGCTGCCCCGGCCGCCGCCGCGGCCACGCCGCCCGTTGCCGACACCGACGACGGTGCGATGGCCCGGCTCAACGTGCGCCTGCCCGAGCAGCTGAAGGCGCGGATCGAGGACGCCGCGGCCCGGGAGAGGATTTCCGCCAACGTCTGGCTGGTGCGCGCCGCCGCGGCCGCGCTGGACAGCACCTCCGCCCGCCGGCCGCCAGCCAGGCCGGCGCCGGCAGCCAGCAGTTCACCGGCTGGGTCCGCTGACCCGGCTATCCGTCGCACGCCGTCAAGAAAGCCGCCTGAAGGGGACAGCCATGCCCGAATTCGACACGCCGCAGCCGATCGCCATCACCGTCGACGTGTTCCTCGGCGAGGTCACGATCGTCGCCTCGGACCGCAGCGACACCCTCGTGGAGGTCCGGCCCTCCGATCCGGCCAAGAAGGCCGACGTCCGCGCCGCGCAGGAGACCGCGGTCAGTTTCGCCGCCGGCCAGCTGACCGTGCAGGGGCCGGGAGGGTGGCGGATGTACGCCCCGCCCAGCGCATGGCGCACCCCGTCGGTCCAGGTGACCATGGAAGTGCCTGCCGGCTCCCGGCTGCGCGGCACCTCCCACATGTGCCGGTTCCTGGTCACCGGCGAGCTCGGCCAGTGCGAGCTGAAGACCTCCGCAGGCGACCTGCAGCTGGACAAGGCGGGCCCGCTGGAGCTGCAGACCGCCGGCAACATCACGGTCGACCAGGTGGTGAGCCGGGCGACCATCACCACCAGCACCGGCATCGTGCGCATCCGCCAGATCGACGGCAGCGCGGTCGTGAAGAACTCCAACGGTGACAGCACGATCCGCGAAGTGGCCGGCGACCTGCGGGTGAACGCCGCCAACGGCAACATCACGGTCGAGCGCCCATGCGGCTCGGTGACCGCGAAGACCGCCAACGGCAACATCCGCATCGGCGATGCGGCCCGCGGCACCCTGCACCTGGAGACGTCGGTCGGCGAGCTGGAGGTGGGCATCCACCCGGGCAGCGCCGCGTACCTGGACGTCCAGGCCAGGCACGGCGCCCTGCAGAACCTGATGGAAGCCGCTGACCAGCCGGCCGAACACGAGGAAACCGTGCACGTCTACGCGCGCAATTCCTTCGGCAACATCATCATCCGGCGCGCCACCGCCGTTGAGGGAATCCGCTGAATGTGCGAAAGGGATAAAGGAAATGAGCATGCCGTCTTCAGCTATCGCCGTGCGCGGATTGCGGAAATCATTCCGGGACAAGATCGTGCTCGACGGCATTGACCTGGACATCAAGGAGGGCACGGTCTTCTCGCTGCTCGGCCCGAACGGGGCCGGGAAGACCACGACCGTGCGCATCCTGTCCACGCTGAGCAGGCCGGACGCCGGCCAGGCCCGGATTGCCGGGAAGGACCTGGCCCGGGAGCCGGGCGCGGTGCGGGCCTCGATCGGCGTCACCGGGCAGGCCGCCGCCGTGGACGGATTGCTGACCGGTTTCGAGAACCTGGTGCTGATGGGCCGCCTGCACCACCTGGGCCAGCGCGAATCGCGCCGGCGGGCCACCGGGCTGCTGGAGAAATTCGACCTGACCGAGGCGGCGGGAAAGTCGCTCGCCACCTATTCCGGCGGCATGCGGCGCAGGCTGGACCTGGCCATGACGCTGGCCGGCCAGCCGCGGATCATCTTCCTGGACGAGCCGACCGCCGGGCTCGACCCGCGCAGCAGGCGCACCATGTGGCAGATCATCCGCGACCTGGTCCGGCAGGACGACGTCACGGTCTTCCTCACCACGCAGTACCTGGAGGAAGCCGACCAGCTCGCCGACCGGATCGCGGTGCTGGACCAGGGCAGGCTCGTCGCCGAGGGCACCCCGGCCGAGCTGAAGCAGCTGGTTCCCGGCGGCCACGTGAGCCTGCGCTTCACCGGCACCGGCGAACTCAGCCTGGCCGCCCGGACCCTCGGCGCGGGCCGCCGGGACGAGCAGGAACTGACCCTGCAGGTGCCCAGCGACGGCGGGGTCCGTTCCCTGTACTCGCTGCTGGACCAGCTCAACCGGGCGAACCTCGAGCCGGCCGAGCTCACCATGCACACGCCCGGCCTGGACGACGTCTTCCTCGCCCTGACCGGCCGCCAGGACCGCTCCCCCGCCGCCTCGATCACCGAAACCGGAGCAGACCGATGACCGCCTACGTCCTGACCGACACCCGCACGCTGCTGCACCGCAACCTGATGCACGCCCTGCGCTACCCCGCCATGTCGCTGAGCACGCTGCTGATGCCGCTGATCTTCCTGCTGCTGTTCAGGTACGCGTTCGGCAACGCGCTCGGGCACGGCATCGGCGGCAGCTACATCAACTACCTGACCCCGGGCATGCTGATCATGACGAGCACAGCGAGCATGGTGGGCACGTCCGTGGCCGTGTGCACGGACATGACCGAGGGCATCGTGGACCGGCTGCGGTCCATGTCGATCTCCCGGTTCGCGCTGCTGGCCGGCCACGTGCTGGGCAACGTGATCCAGACCTTGCTGAGCATGGGCGTGCTGCTCGGGGTCGCGGTGGCCATCGGCTTCCGGCCGGACGCGAACGCGCTGGACTGGCTGGGCGCCATCGGCATCGCCGCGCTGACCGCCTGGGCGATGACGTGGGTGGCCATGGCCATGGGCCTGTCCGCCAGGGCCCCGGAGGGCGCGAGCAACCTGCCGATGCCGCTGATCCTGCTGCCGTTCCTGAGCAGCGCGTTCGTGCCGGCCGCGTCGATGAGCCCGGGATTGCGGCAGTTCGCCGAGTACCAGCCGTTCACGCCGATCACCGAGACGCTGCGCGGCCTGCTGCTGGGCACGCACATCGGGACCGGCTGGATCACCGCGGTGGCCTGGTGCCTGGGGCTGACCGTGGCCGGCTACGCGGCATCGCGCCGGCTGTTCGACCGGCGCGCCGAGCTCTGACCGGCCGCCGGGTGCCGCCGGTGCTGCCGGGTGCTCGTGAGTCGGGATGGCCGGATTCGAACCGGCGGCCTCCTGCTCCCAAAGCAGAGATAGCCTGTCGGCAGAGAATTCTGAAGGAGCCTTTCTAGGCCATTGAGCTGGGCTCATTCCCACGAAGAGGCTTCCAGACTCCTCTGGACTTCTTATCGTTAGGCTCCCACGTAGGCTCCCCGGCCCACGATCTCGAGCCATGCGACCGCTGGCGGCACCGGGCAGGCGGTCACCGACCTTATAGCAGCCGGAGCCTCCAGAGACGCGGTACACGCCTGGGGCGTCGGCGGCTGACGGCCATCATCAAGCAGGAAAACCGATCGGCTCGATCTGAGCGCAGAAGTCGTCCGGATCTGCCGCAGTAAGCGGGTGTGCCCTATCCCCAGAAGATGGTGGTCGGATCGCGGTCGATCTCCTGTAGCAGATCCTCGATGCAGGCCGAACGGGGCCAGCCGCTCATAAAGGTGAAAGCGCAGGTGGCGGTCACGCCTACAAGGACCAGCACTTGGCCGCCTTGGTGTATCGCAACCGGCAGTCCAGCCCGTCGAGACGAGTTCCGTGCAGTACGACGGCCAGGCGTATGTGGCGTGTGGCCTGGGAGCCCATCCCCTTTACTCCTACCGGCTGAGCGCGGGCCACTGGTTCACCGCCGCGGACGCCCGCACGGCCCTCACCCCTGCGGTGCTGGGGCCCGCTCTCGCGCGCGCCGCCCGGGCCAGGGTGGGGCAGACCCTCACCCTCAGCGTCGCCGCGGGACCCACCAAGGTGCGCGTCATCGGGATCGACACCGTCCCCACCAACAACGGCGACACCGTCTACTTCCCCCTGCAGGCACTGGAGCGCCTGGACGGCGGGCCCGGCACCGCGGACTCGATGTGGCTCGCCACCGCCAGCTCCGGGCACGCTGCCATTGACCGGGCAACCGCCGCCGCTGCGAGCGGCTGGCCGCCGCCGGGTACCCCGTCAGCACAACGGAGATCTACGTCACCCAGGCGCAGATCACCGCGGCCGATACCGCCATCCTCACCATCGTTGAGATCCTGGGCCTGGTGGTCGTGGCCATCATGCTCATCGGCCTGGTCAGCGCCCTCAGCATGGGCGTCATCGAGCGCACCCGGGAGGTCGGGATCTTGCGCTGCGTGGGCGCCAGGGCTCGCTACATCCGGCGGGTCTTCAGCGCCGAGGCGATGATCCTGGCCATCGCCGGGCGGGCGTTCGGGGTCCTGCTCGGCTGGCTGATCTATCAGGGCCTCCTAGCGCTCCTGCTCCACGATGCCGCTCTCAGCCTTCCGCAGGAATCCCGCGTCGCAATCCTGAACACGACCCTGCGCACGGTCGGGCGGCCCGCCGAGCTGCGCGATCAGCTATTCGCCAAGACACTCGCGGTCAAGACCCGCGGCCCGCTTGCCGACCCGAATCGCGTCTTCGCCGGTCCGCAGGTCCAGCAGGCCACACTCATCGGCGCAGACCACCCGTCCATCGGCAGGCGGGTGGTCGTAGAGGTCCAAATACCCGGCGCATCTTGGGCATGAAGTCCGGCTCGGGTGAGGCCTTCCACGTCTTGGCCGCCTGCCACCGGATCCCGCCTGCGTGCAGGATCAGGCGGATGCTCTCGCAGGCGATCGCCGCGATCCAGGCAGCCGCGAGATACTCGGCGAGCTTGGCTAAGCTTCAGGTGCTGAAGGCCCAGGTCACGGGGGCAGCACCGGGCGACCCGGCAGACCTGCCGCCGAGCGCCCTCACTGAGAGTCTTCGGCCTGCCCCGCGCTCGAAGGGGTCGTAGCTGGTCTGGGCCCGGCCACGGAGGCGCCCTCTTGACCGCAGGGATCGGGCGTATCACTACGTCAAGTTCCAACCTGGTCGATCGCCAGGCAGGCAGGCGGCCTGAGGTTGCGCGAGTGTATGCGGCAGGCGGACGGTAGGCAGCGTCCCGGACTGAGGACCGGCTCGCGTTCTGCTCCCCGAACCGCTGCCATCAGCGGGCCTGTGCTTTAGCTGCTCGCGGCTTGGAGGATCTGGTAGAGCGCTGCGGCGGCGTTGATGAGGCAGCAGATGGCGACGATGGCCGGCGGCAGGCCGTCGGTGAGCAGGCAGTAGGACAGGGCGGCGGGCAGGGCGTAGAGGATGTCGAGGAAGTAGTCGGAGACCTGGCTGTCGTTGGCGTCGACGGCGCTGATGATGGCGAAATCTGCGCTGAACACGCCGGAGGCGGTGGTGAGGGTAGCGATGGTGCCGGCGTAGGTGGCCCGGACGGCTTCGTTCTTCTCGCCGGGGTAGGCGCGTTCGACGTAGACGGTGGCGGCCGCGGCGGGCAGCTGCAACAGTCCGGCGAGGTAGCTGAAGAAGGCCGTCTGGTCGCCCGCGTTTGGGGAGACGGGCCATGAGCTGTAGGGCGCGGATCCGCCGGTGGCGGGGAAGGTGAAGGCGCCGAGCACGGCGGCGCCGACGATGTCGGCGATGCCGGTCCACCATGGTGTGCTCACCCCGCCGGCCGCGCAGACCGCTTCGACGGTGTCGAAGCTGCTCCAGGTCAAGGTGGTAGCGGCGGCGAGCAGGGCGAAGGTTTCGGCGACGGCGGCGCCGGGCGGTGCAGGTGTGGGGCGGGCGAGGGCCGGCCCGCGGGCGGTCGCCGGGCCGCTCGTGCTGGCCGGGCGGCCGGCGGGGGCGGTGGGCTGGGGGTGCAGCCAGGGCGGCGCGGCGCCGCCGTGGGCCACCTTATAGGTGAGCATCGCGGGGAACGCATACAGCAGGCAGGCCAGCTTTCCCAGCGTGAGGTCCTCCAGCGAGGTGCCCTGAAGCAGGGACCCGATGATCGGCAGCTGCCCGATCGTGGTGTCCAGGATCGCGCTGATCGCGCCGAGGACGGCATCAAGCAGCTCGAGCACCACGCCCACGGCCGCGTCGGCCAGCGTGAGCGCGCCGTCGATGAGTTCGCGCAGCGCATCCAGGAACAACCCGAGCGCCGCGGTCTTGACGTCTTTCGGGTCGCTGATCGCCGCGGTCAGGGCGTTCTTGGCGGAGGTGCATGCGGCGTCGAAGTCGCCGCCAGCGGTCGTGAGCTTGCTGGCCAGGCTGGTGAAGGCCGTCTCGATGGCGGTGTCCGTCGGCATCGGGGAGGGTCCGTCGAAGACTTGCTCGATCTTGTCCAGCAGCCAGTTGGCGTGGGCCCCGCTCGGGTTGGGCGCAGGTGCCTGGCCGGCGCCGGGCCGCGCGGGGCCTGTCGCGGGAGCGGGTTCGGGGGCCTGGTCTGGTGCCGGGGGCACCAGACCAGACATCGGGGTGTTTCCGTGTGCGGCTTTGAGGTTGCTGAGCGCGGTGTCGATCGCATTCCGCTGGCCGGCGAACCAGTTGTGGACCTCGGTATTGGCGGCGCTGATTTGCCGCTGCGCAAACCCGCATGCGTCATAGATCCAAGCGTCGTACTGGCTGGCCAGCAGCGCGGTGTCGGCGAACAGGCCCGAGATCGCCGCCTTGAGCCAGTCGATGGCGGCCTCCAGGTCCGCGCCGATCTCGTTGATCACCGCGTGGATGGCCGCGGCGGCATCGTCGAGGTCGTGCACGACGACCGTCAGCGCCTGCCCGGCGAGCGCGGCGATTTCGGCGGCGATCGTCACGACGGCGTACGTGGTGTCGGTGGCCGCGGTCACTGCGGTGTGTTCCACGCTCGCCGCGCCGGACTTCACCGCCTGCACCACGTCGTGCAGGAATTCGCCCAGCAGCGAGCCGACACGCTGCTGTTCCGCGGTCAGCGCCGCGCCGGGCAGCGGTCGCAGCTGCAGCCGGGGCGCGGGCGGCCGGTGCGCCGCGGGCAATCCGGGGCGGATCGACGGTGCCGCGATGGCGCCCTGGGCCGCGGTCTGCACGGCGGTGAACTGATCGGCGGACAGTGTGCTGGTCTTGGTGATGTGGCCGCCGGCGGCCAGTGGCGGCAGCATGTTCAGCGGGGTCGATCCGGTGCAGTAGGCGTTGATGCCGGCCGACGGCCGGACCGTGCAGGTCTGCCCGTTCGCGCTCACGGTCAGCGCCGGGCAGGCCAGTCCGTCGGCCGGGATCGCGAGGGTCACCTGGCCGCGGCTCCCGGTTTGCAGGGTGACCGGGCCGCCGCCCAGCGCCACGGCCTTCCCGTTGCACAGGGCCGGCACCTGCACGGCACAGGTCACCTGTATCGCGGTGCCGATCACCGGCATCCCGGCCGCGTCGGTCACCGTCAACTGCACCCGGTAGGAGCTGACCTGGATGCTCTCGCTGGCCGGCAGGTGGATCGGGCTGCCGACCCAGGCCTGCGCCTCGGGTGCCCCCGTGGCCGGATTCGCCGGCACCGGCTGCACCGTCAGCGACTGCAGCGACCCGTCCAGCCCCATCGCGATCAGCCCGGTCCCGCTGCCCCGCCCGCTGGGCACCGCCAAGGCCCCGATGCCGGGCTGCAGCGGCACCGCGGGGGTGAACACCGGGTGCGCCGAGTCCGCGGCCGCGTCACCCGTGGCGAGCTGATGCAGCACGTTGACCGTGTTGTCCAGGTCGGTGCCGCCGGCCACGAAGTTGCGCACGTACAGGTCGAGCGCCTTATCGGCGTAAGCCGGCGCGCCGACCTCGCTCTCCGGCAGCGCGCGCGCCGCAGGCGTCACGATCACCTCGGGCCAGCTCTGCGGCGGGGTGAAGATCAGCGTCCAGTCCGGCACCTGGTTGACGACCGTCAGCGACCACAGCCGGTCGCCTTGATGATCCTGCACGATCGCGATCGGCGGCTTGCTCTCGTCCATGGAGAACAGGACCTTCACCGCGGTGAGCGGGACGGGCTGCTTGGTGCCCGGGTCGGTCGGCTGGATGTCGCCGGGCAGCTCCGACCATGGGCTCGCCGTCGTGACCTGGTTCGTCCCGGCCGGCGCCACCGTCGCCTGCAGCGCTACCAGATTGAGCGACGCTGCGAGTATCAGGATCGTCCACGGGCCGCCCGGCCCGTCCAGGGCGCACAGTTTTGCCTTCGACGTGACGGCGTCCAGGTCGAGCCCGGGAGTGTGCACGATCCCGCTGGCGTAGCTGTCGTCGGCGTTGACGTGACACCAGTACATCGCATGGTTCTCGATGGAGAAGGCGTACACGAAGACCCCGCCGGCAGGCCCAGGCTCTGCTGGACCTCGCCGACGCCAGTCCAGCCCAGATCCGGCTGCGCCTGCCAGCTGCTGTCGGCCAGCTGCTTGACATGGGTCACCGCCGTGGACGTGGAGGGCTGCCGGTAGAAGGCGTGCAGCGAACCGATCGAGTGATCAGCGTGCTGGGGGCATCCCGCCACCAGCGAGTCGACGCCGTTCACCGGCCGGCCACGATCACCGGGGCGATCGCCCACGCTTGACCGTGCGTCCAGTCGTGGTAAAGCTGCATCAGCTCCCCGCCGCGATCCTGGCTGTTGAGCGCCAGGAGCGCCTCGGGCACGTACGCATTGTTTTGCGGGTACCCCGCGATCAGATCCTGATCGGGGTCGTAGTCGCCCAGCGCCAGCTGAAAGTAGTCCTCGCTGAGCAGGCAATCCCCGGCCAGCGTGTATGGCGCCTCATACAGGGGCGCCGCGCCGCCGCCCGGCTCGCCAGCACCCAGCGCCCCCGGCCGCCCGGACGCCGGCGAACCCGGCACCGCGCGGGCTCCGCGCCGCGGCCCCGAGGCCGGCGAACCGGCCGCCAGCGACGGCGGATAGCATTCCTCGCTCAGCACCGGATCCGCCGCCACCGCGTACGGGCCCTGATACACCGGCCAGATCACGGTATCCCGCGGCCTGCTCGATCCCGCCGCGCCCTGAATAGTCTTGCTGTCAGCCATGGCTCCCACCGCCTCGTCCAGGCTCGCCACGATCATGAAAGCTCAGCACCCGACCTCGCCGGAGCCGCAGAACCATGCCAGCAGCCCGCCCGGCCCGCCGGGACGGCCTCCCGGCGGCAGAGCGCAGCCTCCGGCGCTGTCCCGGCACCGCCGGGACCCGGGCGCCGGAAGGCACCGCGCCGCCCCCCGGCCCGCCCGGAACGCCGGCCGACACCGTCGCTGCGCTGCACCCTTCCCACCTCCGGGCCCCGGACACCGGCCGGGCCAGGCCAGCTGGCACCCGGCCCCGCCCTCCCAGCCATCAATAGACGCATATAAATTGACGGCCGTCAAGCGATAAGCTAACGTCCCGGTGACCACCTGTAAAGGGCAGCCGGGAAACTCTCACCCTCCACCCGGCCCCGCTGCCACGGCCGGCCAGCACCGGCCCCACCGGGAGGACGCATGGCCCCGGCACCAAAGCGCCCGCCGAACCGGCGCGGCCAAGGCCACCTGCTCCATGGCGAGCTGATCGATGCGGCCCGCGGCCTACTGCAGACCCAGCCAGACTCCGCGCTGAGCATCAGGGCGGTCACCCGGGCCGCCGGAGTCACCCCGCAAGCCTTCTACCTGCACTTCCCCGACATCGACGCGCTGCTGTACGAGGTATACGCCCGGGAATGGGCTGCGCTCCGCGACGCGCTCGCCGCTGCGGGCGGCCGCCGCCCGGCCGGCCAGTTGCGCCGCGCCGCCCACGCCTATGCCGGCTTCGCGCTGGACAGCCCGACCCGCTACATCGCGCTGCTGGGCATGCGCGGCCAGTACGCCCCGGCTTGGGATTCCCGTGAACTGCCCGCCACCATCGTCTTCCGGTTCGCCGCCGACCTCATCGGCGCCGCCCTAGGCGACGCCGGCCGCGCCGGGCTGACCGAAGCGCAGCGGCAGGACGTCACCGACCGCGCCATCGGGTTTATCGCCGCGCTGCACGGGCTGGTCAGCCTGAAGATCAGCAAACCGCTGTACCCCTGGCCGCTGCCCCGCCTCATCGACCAGGCCGTCGACCATGCCCTGCAACCCCGCGACCACACAGGCACCGACACCCCATCCGGGTCTGCCTCTAATGCCTAAAGGGCGTGTCCTTCCGCAAGCCGCCTTTCCTGCGTGCTAACAGTCAGGCCACGTCACTTGCACAGCCGATAGGACACGCCCTAATGGCCCGCCGCGACCTACTGCTAAGGAGATCAAATCGAGAGCGCTTACGACGTGCTCATGTACAGGTCAGTAAGAGTGATGGCTACCAGTGACGCTCGCGAGTGACCACCCGGTTCACCCGTTCTGGCGCGGATCTGGCGCGTTGTCCTGGGTTCCGGCTCCAGAGCGGCTCACGACTGGCGTTGCTTCGGTGGGCTTGGGCGCGGCGGATGGCTTGCGGATCAGCCCGATCATGAGAACCAGAGCCACCAGGCACAGCAGGCTGACCGCAATAAAGGCTGCGCTGTACCCGTCCTCGGAGGCGGCGCGGGCGGCCAGCAGGTAGTGCGCTAGCGCACTGCTGAAGGACTTGGCCGCAAGCCGGTGCTTTCCGCGCCGATCAGCGCGTCCTTGAACTGCTGGGCCTGATGCCGGGTCAGGATGGGTAGCGGGCTGTTGGCAATCTTGGACTGCAGTTCGTTCAGGTAGCTGGCGTGGGAGACCAGGTAGAGCCCGGCGATCCCGACCGCCCCGCCGAACTGCTGGCCGTCGCGGACACTCCCGACGCCTGGCCATGGTCGTCTTCCGGGGCCGTGTCCAGGCTGACCGGATCGTTGACGGTCAGGATCAGCGCCAGGCCGACGCCGTACAGCAGCAGGCCGGGCAGCACGGGCAGCTAGGCGTTGCTGTGCACACCCCAGGCCAGCAGCAGTGTGGAGATCAGCAGCACGGTGAAGCCCGCGACCAGCGGCAGGCGGCCGCCCGCGCCATCACACCATTGCCCGGCCAGCGGCGCCACGAACACCATCGGCAACGTGGTGGGGATGAGCGCGAGCCCGGCCAGCGCCGGGCTCATCTGCAGGTTCAAGATCAGCAGCAGCGGAAACAGCAGCGCCAGGCCCATCTCGGCCATCCCGGCGATGAACTGGCTCACTGTGCTGCCCAGGTAATTGGGATGCCGCCGCAGCAACTGGAGGTCCATCAGTGATGGCCGACACCACCTGCCACATGTCGATCTCGCTCGACGGCTTCGTCGCCGGGCCTGAGCAGAGCCGGGACAATCCGCTGGGCAGGCGCGGCGGCGAGCTGCACGGCTGGCATATCGGCGACCGCGCGCGACCGACGCCGACAAGACAGCCAACGGATGGCTCATGCGCCCTCGCGGCGCCTACGTCATGGGCCGAAACATGTTCGGGCCGATCCGCGGTGAGTGGAACGAGGCGTGGGAGGGATGGTGGGGACCCGAGCCGCCCTACCACGCCCCGGTCTTCGTGCTCACTCATCACGCACGCGAACCGGTCGAGATGGAGGGCGGGACCACCTTCTACTTCGTCACCGAGGGGTTCGACGCCGCCTACGTGCAGGCGCTCGAAACGGCCGACGGCCACGGCGTGGACATCGCCGGCGGCGCTTCGACAGTTCGGCAGGCACTCAACGCCGGCGTGATCGATGAACTCACCCTCGACATCGCACCCGTCCTACTCGGCAGAGGCGAGCGCATGTTCGACGGCGTCGAGACCTTCGGCTTCGAGCCCGTCGAGGTGCTCCACTCACCGCTCACCACCCATATCCGTTACCGCACAGGCAGCGCCAGCTGAGCAGCAACTGCCCTTCGTGCGTCTCAATCGAGGATCGGCTCACGGAACGACCTGAACAGCTGGGTTAGCCCCCGCTGCCAAGAGGGCTGCGCATCGGCGCGGCGAGGGTAATGTCGTCTTGGGATGGTTCGCTGACCTGCCCGTTCACCGTCGGCTGGTGCTCTCGGCGGCGCACGGGGAAAATGACGGCATGCCGCAACGAACCTCGCTCGACGCGCTGGCCCGTGAACAACTCGAGCTGGCTGCCGGCGCCGGTGGTGGTCATACCGCGCACACCGTCTACGGCGGCCATGAGAAGGTACTGCGCCAGACGGTCATCGCCATGGTCCACGGCTCCGAGCTGTCCGAGCACGAGAATCCCGGCGAGGCCACGGTGCTGGTCTTGCACGGCCGGGTGCGGATGTCGGCGGGTGAGCTGGCCTGGGAAGGCAGCCGCGGAGACCTGATCACCGTGCCCGATGCCCGCCACCGCCTCAAGGCGCTGGAAGACTCCGCCGTGCTGCTGACCGTCGCCAAGCTGCGGTGACCGCCGCGGACGGGCCTGCCATGGTGTGATCCACGCCGGCTGCGCTGCCGGCCGCCGGCCCGCAGGCGCAGGGCCGCCGTCAGGGCCGTTGGTCAGTGCAGCAGCCCGGCGAGCACAGTGGCCTCACTGATATCAGCGGCCTTGCTGGCCGTGAGCAGCGTCAGCGTCCCGGTCTTCGTCAGTCCGCGCAAATGGGCGAGGGCCTCGGCCCGCTCCGGCTCGGTCAGCTCCTCGCGGTAACGGCGGGTGAATTCCTCGAACCGCTCCGGGGCGTGGCCGTACCACTTGCGCAGCACCGTGGAGGGAGCGATCTGCTTGCACCACTCGTCCAGGCTGGCCTTTTCCTTGGTCATGCCCCGCGGCCAGATCCGGTCTACCAGCACCCGGGTGCCGTCCCCCGGGGCGGGATCATCATAAACCCGGCGCACCTGAACGTTGTGCAGGTCACCCATTGGTTCGTTGCCTCCTGTCGTTGCCCATCTAGACCCGGCCGGTCTAGACGCTTCGGCTGGGCCTCGGGCCGTCCGGGCCACCCTGTCCCGGCGCTAAGGTCGCGGTCTAGATGGACTGCCGGTAGCCGAAGAACTCATGGTCCTCGTTGTAACCGCCGTAGCCGCTGCCGATCTCGGAGTAGTGGGCGATGAACTCGATGCCCTTGATCCATTTGACCTGCTTGAAGCCGAGCTCGATCTCGTTGCGGAGCCGGAGCGGCGCCCCGTGGCCGAAGCTGAGGGGCTGATCGTTCATGTCGTAGGCGAGCATCGTGAGGTGGTGGCCCATGTGCTCGATCGGGTGGGCGTCGTAGTACACGCCCTTGTCGGCCCCCTCACCGAGGGAGTAGAACACCACCCATTTGGCTTCGGGCTGCGGCCTGACGAGATCCATGATGGTCTGCATCGACACCCCGCCCCACTTGGCGACCCCTGACCATCCCTGGATGCAGAAATGCTGGGTGATCTGCTCGTGATGCGGCAGGGCCCGCAGCTGGGCCAGGCTGAGGTCCGCCGGGCGCTCGACCAGGCCGTGGATCCGCAGCCGCCAGCCGGCGAAGTGCCCGTCGAACAGGCGCTGGTACTCATCGGAGTCGGGGTACTGGCCGTTGTGCCAGAAGTACGGGGAGATGTCCTTCTCGCCGTACTCGCCGGGCTTGGGGTCGACGTGCTCGAACAGGTGCTGGAGCGGGCCGACGATGGCCTGGCCGGCGCGCTGCACGACCCGGGGGTGGCGGATCGTGAACGGGGTCGCCGCCACCCAGCCGACGATAATGACGGCCATCGACACCGCGAACAGCCAGAACCCGTCCCAGCTGTCGTCGGTGCGCCCGGCGTAAACGTGGTTGAGGTTGACCAGCAGCCCGGTCGCGAACACCAGCGACACATGGATGACGATGAACACCAGGAAGTAGGCGAGTACCAGGAAGTGGACAGAGCGGGCGACCTGGATGCTGAGGACCTTGCTGAGCCGCTTGAAGCGGGCGGACAGGGCCGGGGACATGCCCAGCCCGGTGATCAGCGCCAGGGGGGCGGCGACGAACACAGTGAGGAAGTAGGCGATCAGCTGCAGCCCGTTATAAGCCACCCAGGTATTCTCGGCCGGCCAGTTCAGCGACAGGTACTGGATCAGCACCGACAGGGCGTCGGGGAACACGCTCCAGCTGGTCGGCACCAGACGCTGCCACTGGGGGGTGACGAACAACAAGACGTAAAACACGATCCCGTTGACCAGCCACAACAGGTCCATGCTCAGATGCCACCAGCGGGCCAGCCCGATCGAGTGACGGAGCCCGGGCAGGCCGACCTGCCCCGGGAGGCTGATCGAGTCCTGCTTGGCGGTCCACAGCGGATCGGCCGGCACCGGTTTCTGGATCCGGAACCAGTCCCGGCCCGGGGTGGAGTGCCGGGTCCAGTACAGGCGGGGATGATCGGACAGGATCTGCACCCCGGACCGGATCATGAACAGCATGAAGAACAGGTTGAAGAAGTGCTGCCACCGCAGCCAGGCCGGGAACCCGGTAGCCGCCTTGGCCCGGGCCGAGTACAGCGTGCCCGGGTACCGGGCGATGAACCGCTGGATCACGGGGTCCCCGCGCAGTCCCTTGGCGACCGCCACCGTGACCAGGAGCAGCACCAGGCCGACGGGCAGCAGCCACAGCAGGTTGAACCACTTGCTGCGGCCAACGCGTATCCGGGGGGCGATGCCGTTCACGTGCGGCACCGAGCCCGCCCACGTGGCGGTGTTGATCTGGTCTTCGCCCGGGGTCAGCTGCCACCGCCAGTCGCGCACTGTGCCGGGAGACACGCTCGACGGCGCAGGCGCCGGCAGGTCCTCAGGGGCGGGCTCGGCGTCGGTGCCCATGACCTGAAGCCTAGAAGCAACTGCCTTTGAGTACCTCGCCGGGAGCCCCCGGCCGTCGCCCCACTCAAGGATCCGCTACCGGACAGCCGTACGCGGCCCGTGGCAACCCAGCTCCTGGAGAGATCACCTGATTCTCTGGACAATGCTCGCAGTCGCGAACACACAGCCGCCGCTGACAGCAGCCGCCATCCCGCCGCGTACCCCCGGCTTCAGCGGAGCCGGCAGAAAAAGAACCGGGCGATCGGTGCGCTGGCTGCAGCACCGAGATCGTCGGCGCCCCGAACGCCGAGTCGCGTTCGGGGCGCGTCATTCGCCCGGTAGCTCGGCCCCGGCCGGTGACCTGGTGTTACCGCGGCCCCGGCCTACCGCAGCGATGCCGCAATCATGTATTTGAAGCTGCGCCGGGTTTGGTAATGTCAGTGCTTTATTTTAAGCATGGGGTTGGCAAACTTGCCGATCGGCTGATCGCAGAGCGTTATGAACCTCCGCCGCGATAGCGCGCACCAATCCGCCGTTCTGATCGGCCGACGGCACCATGGCGGTCACCGGCGAGGGCGTGCAGATGTGGTCGTTCGGCACGAGTATGTGTCGCCGGCTCGCGCTATCGGATCTGCGCACATGGAGGCGGCCGGTGCGGGGGGCAGTCCCTCCCGTGCGATAAGGAGTTTGCGTGATCGTGTCTGCTTGGTAGGAAGGCGGACATGGCCGCCTGCCCGATCCGCCCGGTCGCCGAAGACGAGCTCGCTGGCTTTCTCGCCGTGGACCAGCATGCATCCCATGGCACGCCGGTGTCTGGGCGTGCCCGCGCCAATCTGCTGGCCCGTCTGGATTTCGGCCGGACTCTGGCGGCGTTCGACGGCGGCACGGTAGTCGGCGGGACGGGCGCGTTCAGCTTCCAGATGCGGGTGCCTGGCGCGCTGGCCGCGGTCGCCGGGGTGAGTCTGGTTGCGGTGCTTCCCTCGCACCGCCGCCAGGGCATCTTGTCCGCGCTGATGCGCCGCCAGCTCGCCGATGTGAGCGAGCGGGGTGAGGCGATGGCCGTGCTGGTCGCCTCAGAATCGGGGATCTACGGGCGGTACGGTTACGGGCGCGCCTCCTGGCACGCCGCCTACCGGCTGGAGCGCGGGGAGGGCACGCTGGCGCCTGGCGCGCCGGCTGATCCCGGCCTTCGGCTGCGGATCGCCGAACCGCTGTCGGTCAGGGCCGAGCTGGCTCAGGTCTACGACGTGGCGCTGGCCGAGCGGCCCGGCTTGTATGCCCGCACCGAGCCATGGTGGGACCGCCTGCTCACCGACCTGCACTCCGACGGCGAGCCGTCCCGGCAGATACGGTGCGTGCTGGCCGAGGACGACTCGGGGCCGCGCGGGTATGCGGTGTTCACCACGGCGGAGCGCTGGGATGATGACGCAGGCTTGCCGGAGGGCGTCCTGGAGGTCAGCGAGGCGATCGCCACTGACCCCGCGGCGACTGCGGCGCTCTGGGACAACCTGCTAAGCCGGGACCTGGTCAGCGAATTCCACGCCAGGATGCGCCCGGTGGATGACCCGCTGCTCTACCTGCTGGCCGACCCGCGCCGGGTCCGGTCCCTGGTCAGCGACGGGCTGTGGGTCCGGCTGGTAGACGTGGGCAGCGCCCTGGCGCAGCGCCACTACGCCAGCCCGGTCAACGTGGTCATCGAGGTCGCCGACGAACTGTGCCCGCACAACGCCGGCCGCTGGAGGCTGGCCGCGGAGGCAGGTGCCGGTCCCGCGGGCTTCCGTGCCACCTGCGAACGGACCACCGCCCCGGCCGATGTGGTGCTGCCCGTTTGGGCAGCGGGCGCCGCTTATCTCGGCGGCACCCGCCTTAGCGCCATGGCCAACGCGGGCCTGATCACCGAGGTGACGCCGGGTTCCCTCGCGGCGCTCTCCACCGCAATGGCGTGGGAACCGGCACCCTGGTGCCCCATGACCTTCTGACCTGGACGGGCCACCGGGAACGATACGCAAGGCAAGCGTGATCTGCCACGGCACTAGACCAGCGCTCCGGGATCGGCCTTGGCAGCCAAAGCTGCGCGCCGACCCGCCGATAGGCGGCGCAGGTGTTTCGTGGCCAGGTCGCCGGCGGTACGCGCAGTGACAGCGATAGGCGCCTTCCCTGGTGCCCTGGCGGCCGGTGCGGCGGGCCGCGATGATGAGTGGGCAACCCCCAGACGTGCGAGGGAGGCATGATGGCCGCGCAGATTCCGACCGGGGACATTCATCACCTGCGGCTGACGGTGACCGATCTGCAGCGCAGCCGGGACTTCTATACCAGCCTGCTCGGCTTCCAGGTGGCCGCGGAATCGCCGCCGCCCGATGACCCGGCAGCCGGGGAAGTGTTCAAGATTCTCTTCGGCGGGGAGAAGGCGTATGTGCTGAGCTATGGCGGCCGCGGCTACGATTCGAAGGCCATTCTGGGCGTGGCGTACCGATTCGCGAGAGGCCAGCCAGCTGTGCCGCCATCATGATGACGGTGAGTATGGGCGGTAGCGATAAGGCCGAACAGCGCCCAGCCTGCCTGGTCCACCGCCGTCAGCCTTGCGTGAGATGGCTGGTCTTCGCCTCCAGTGCCGCAAGCACGTGGGCGAACGAATCATGGAAGCTCGCCACGCCCTGCTCCTCAAGGGTGCTGCCGACGTCGTCCATGTCGATGCCCAGCCCGGCAAGTTGCTCGATCACCTCGGCCGCGCCGGTGACGGTGGTGTCGATGGTGCGGGCCACGCGACCGTGATCCTCGAAGGCGGCGATGGCCGCCTCGGGCAGCGTATTGACGGTGTCGGGACCGATCAGGTTATCGATGTAGAGGGTGTCGGGGTAGGCGGCGTTCTTGGTAGACGTGGACGCCCACAACGGCCGCTGCGGGTGGGCGCCGGCCGCCGCCAGCGCATCCCAGCGTTCGCCGGAGAAGCGGCTGCGGAACAGCCGGTAGGCGAGCTTGGCCTGAGCCACCGCCGCCCGGCCGCGCAGCGACCGTGCTTCCCCGGTGCCGATGGCATCGAGCCGGCGGTCGACCTCGGCGTCGACCCGGCTGACGAAGAACGATGCGACACTGTGCACCCGCGACAGCTGGCCGCCGGCCGCGGCCAGACCCTCCAGGCCGGCCAGGTAGGCGTCTATCACCTGGCCGTAGCGTGCCAGGGAGAAGATCAGGGTGACATTGATGCTGCGGCCCTCGGCGATCATGGCCTGTATCGCCGGCACGCCCGCGGGCGTAGCGGGGATCTTGACAAGCAGGTTCGGCTGGGCAATCCGCCCGTGCAGCCCGCGGGCTGCTGCCACGGTGGCCCCGGTGTCATGGGCGATCTCCGGCGCCACCTCGATGGACGCGAAGCCGTCGCCGCCCCCGCTGTCGTCGTAGGTTGGCCGCAGCAAGCCAAGCGCGCCGCTGATGTCGTCGATGACGAGTTCCCAATAGGCGTCAGCGACGCTGCGGCCGGCCGCGATGAGGACTGAGAACTGCTCGTCATAGGCTGGCGACCCTTCGATCGCCCGGGCGAAGATCGTGGGATTGGCGGTAACACCCCGTATGCCGCCCGCGATGTACTGCGCGAGTGTCCCGTCACGCAGATAGGCGCGGCTGAGGTTGTCCAGCCACGGGCTCTGACCATGCTCGGTGAACAGCCGCGTCAGTTTGGTCATCTGGGCCTCCCTTGGGGAATTCGGGTATCCGGCGGGCACTTCACCCGCCGTTGAGTCGTGAGGGAGTTCTTGGAGGGGCACCCGCGGGTCGGCAAGCCTGCTTGCGTCGACGGGCTCGGCGGCGCGGACGAGCGCCTGGATGGCGTCGCTGACGTCCCAGATGTTGACGTTCATGCCGGCGAGCACGCGCCCGCCTGCGAGCCAGAAGGCGATGAATTCACGCCGCGCGGTGTCGCCGCGGAAGACCACCTCGTCATAAGCGCCGGGCTCGACGTAGCCGCCGTATTCCATGCCCAGGTCGTACTGGTCGGTGAAGAAGTACGGCAGCCGGTCGTAGGCGACGTCCCGGCCGAGCATCGCCTGGGCCGCGGCCTGCGGCTGGTGCAGCGCATTGGCCCAGTGCTCGACCCGGACGTGCTTGCCCAGCAGGGGGTGGAAGGCGTTGGCGACGTCGCCGGCGGCGTAGATGTCCGGGTCGGAGGAAGCAGCTGCGCGTCAACCCGGATGCCATTGCCGACCTCAAGGCCGGCCGCGGCGGCGAGCTGGCTGCTGGGCGTGATCCCGACCCCGGCGATGACTGTGTCAGCCTCGACGTGGCGGCCGTCGGCCAGCCGCACGCCGGTGGCCCTGCCATGGCTGCCGGTGATCTCGCTGACCTGCACCCCGCAGCGCAGGTCCACGCCGTGCTCGCGGTGCAGGCCGGCGAAGACCTGGGCGACCTGGTGGCCCAGTACCCGCAGCAGCGGCAGTCCCGCCACCTCCAGCACGGTGACCTCGGCACCGGCGGCGCGGGCCGCGGCCGCGGTCTCCAGGCCGATCCAGCCGGCGCCGATCACCGTGACCCGTGACGCGGCTGTGAAGGCCGCCTTGATCTGGTCGCTGTCGCCGACGCTGCGCAGGTAGAGCACGCCGTCCAGCCCGGCGCCCGGCACGGACAGCCGGCGGGGCGAGGAGCCGGTGGCCAGCAGCAGCTTCGAGTAGCCTGCCCGGCTGCCGTCCGCCATGGTCACCTGGTGCCCGCCGGGGTCGATGCCGGTGACAGCTACGCCGAGGCGTAGGTCGACATCGTGGTCGGAGTACCACTGCGGCGGGTGGACGTAGATGGTCTCCCGTTCGGCCTTGCCGAGCAGGTAGTCCTTCGACAGCGGCGGTCGCTCATACGGCCGTTCGGTTTCGGCGCCGATCAGGACCAGCGGGCCGTCGAAGCCCTCCGCCCGCAGCGTCTCGGCTGCCTTCGCCCCGGCGAGGCTCGCCCCGACGATCACGCAGGTCGTGTCCGTGGTCATGCTCAGCTCCTTTCATGTCGCGGCGGTCGCCGCAAGCGGCGGCAAACTGCTGGCCCAGCCGCACCCAGCTGGCGTCGCGGGCGGCCAGGTCGCGCATCTGCTGGCTGTACGCGCACTGCCGGTGATCGGCTTGGCGAAGATGCTGGGATTGGTGGTCACTCTCGCGACCTGGTCATGGCCGGCCAGGCTCCCGGTCGCCAGCCGTTCCCGGCTCAGGACACAGGACTAGATCCCCCCGGTACTCGCTCAGGTCGGTCAGCGGATCGTTCATCAGGTGCTCCTTTCACTACGCGCCGGCCGCGTGATCAGCTCGGCGCCCCGGCAAGGGCGAAAAACTCGGCCCGCGAACCCGCGTCCGCGCGCAGGCTGCCGAGCAGCGCCGAGGTGACGGTCTTGGCGCCCACGGCCCGTACCCCGCGCAGTGTCAAGCAGGAATGCTCGGCCTCCAGCACTACGCCCGCGCCGCGGGGGCGAAGACGCTCGGCCAGGCAGTCGGCTACCTGCCTGGTCAGCCGCTCCTGGGTTTGCGGACGGGCCGCGAAATGCTCCACGAGACGGGCGAGCTTGGACAGACCGAGGATGCGCTCGGCGGGCAGGTAGCCGACATGCGCGATCCCGGAGAACGGCAGCAGGTGGTGCTCGCACACCGTCCGGAACGGGATGTCGCGTGCCAGCACCAGTTCGTCGTAGCCCTCGTCGTTGGGAAACGTCGTCAGCCGCAACGGCCGCGCGTCGAACAGCTCCGCGTAAGCGCGGGCCATCCGCGCGGGTGTCTCTTGCAAGGCTTCCCGGCCGAGGTCGACCCCCAGGGCCGCAAGGAAATCGGCAGCTGCCCTCTGGGCGGCGGCCAGGTCGATTCCGGCGCTCTCGGCCGTTACCCACGGCGTCCGCTCCAGCACGGTGGGGGCATCTGGACCAGGCGGCGCCGCCATCGCCAGCGGCCCGGCGGAGTCGGGGGCGAGTTCATGCGTCATGTCGCTTCCGTCCTGCACGCACAGCTGAAAACCCTGCTCGCAGCGGACCCGGCAGGGAGGCCACGCCCATCGCGGCGCCACCTCCGAGCTGGCCGGTGTGCCCGTGTCATGACTGGTCAGCGCCGATAGCGACGCAGCAGTGGCCCGGCTGGGGATCAAGGGCCGGGCGCAGCGAGCTCAAGCGCAGGCCCGCGACGAGTCCCTCGATCAGCGCAAGGTTCATGCCGCAGACAACGTCGCGGTGCCGCTGCGCCAGATGGTGAAAAGGACAGTTCCGCAGCCGGATCGCGCCGTCCTGCCCATGCCCTGGCTCATACCCATGCCCGGACAGCAGCGCCTCCAGCTCCTGCCGCGCCGCGGCTACGCGGGCACCGGAGTCCCGGAACTGCTTCCCCAGCTCGGCACCCAGCTGCTGGGCGGCGTCACGCAGCGCTGCCCGGCTGCGGCCGCTGTGGTCAGACTCGACCGCCTCCACGAGCAACCGGGCCGCGAGCTCATATTCACGCGGGGGCACGGTCACTGCGAACTCGCGGCTGGACCGTGCGTAGACCTTGGCCACCGGCCGGCACCGGGTCCGCTCCGGCCAGGCTGCCGCCGGTAGGAGGCCGCCAGCAGCCCCGACTCGACGAGCTTGTCCAGGTGGTAGGCAGCCAGCGCCCGGCTGATTCCGGTCGCGGCAGCCGCCTCGTCTCGTCCCACCGGCTCGGAACGCCGGCACACGAACTCATACAGGCGACCGCGCACGGGATCGTCCAGGCTGCTCACTGACGCAAGGTCCCGGTCGTTCCGTGGCGGAATCACTCCCGCACTCTATCACTAATGGAAACTAGCTAAAGAAGAAGCGGCGTCGATCTGAAGCCCAGAAGCGGTACCTGTGCGGTCGCTGCCCGATGCCTGGCAGGAGGGCGCGGGCCGGCCACAGCCACTAGTACCTGACCCGCACTGCGATGGGCCCAGCCTTGCCGTCACAGGACCCGCTGTCGCGCAGCCGACCTGGGACGCGGGTCCCTGTCCCGGGTTGGTCCTCCGTACGGGGTATCGAGGCCGTGTCCGATTGACGTGATCTGCCGGACAGGCGGCTGGGCAGCGGCAGGCTGCTTCGAGTGGGTGTGCCTGGGTGCGGGTCGCGCGGGCTATGTTCGGGCCTGTTTCGGCAGTCCTCCATCTTGCGCGGTCAGGCTGTGGCTGCTGCTGCGGCCGCGACTTCTTCCACGACGGCGGCGATGTCGGCGTCGGTGGTGCGGTGGTTGACGATGCAGGCGCGAAGGGCGAAAGCGCCATGGATGCTGGCGTTGGACAGGCAGACGCGCCCGCGACGCGATACCTCGCGCAAAATTGCGGTGTTGCGCTCATCCAGTTCCGCCTCCGAAGCGTCCTTCCAGCGGAAGCACACCGTGCTGAGCTCGACCGGTGCCAGCAGCTCCAGCGTGGGCTCGGCTATGATGAGCCGGGCTAGCAGTTGCGCATGTTCGAGGTCATCGCGGATAGCGGCGCGGAATTGGCCGATGCCGTGATAGCGCAGCGACAGCCAGAGCTTGAGCGCCCGGAAACGGCGAGACAGCTCGAAGGACTCCTCGAAGAACGCGAAGCCCTCGACCGGGTCGACCGGACATGCTCCTGGCGTACTCGCCGGTGTAGGCGAAGGCGCGGCGCGCGGCGCCCGCGTCGCTGTAGAGCAGCGCGCTGCAGTCCAGCGGCTGGTACAGCCATTTGTGGGCGTCCAGGGAGATCGAGTCAGCCTGCGCCAGGCCAGCGAAGGATCCCGGGAGCGGCTATCGCCGCGAGGCCGCCGTAGGCGCCGTCGACATGAAGCCACAGGCCGCTGTCCTGCGCGATGCCAGCGATCTCGCGGAGCGGATCGACCGCGCCGGTGTTCGTCGTGCCTGCCGTCGCGACAATCGCGATTGCCGGGATCCCCGCACGGCGGTCCCGCTCGATAGCCGCCGCCAGCGCGTCGGTGCGCATGCGGAACGCTTCGTCCACCGGGATGAGCCGCAAGTTGGCGCGTCCGGTGCCGAGCACCGCCAGCGCCTTCGGCACGGACATGTGGACCTCGGCGGAGGCATACACTGCGCACGGCCTGGCGCCGTCCTGGTTCGCAGGTGCCCTGGCCTCGCGTGCCATCGCCAGGCCCATCAGGTTCGCCGATGACCCGCCGCCGACCAGGCTGCCGGTGAAGCCCTTCGCACCCGATGGCTTCGGCGAGCCAGCGCAAGACCGTGCGCTCGACGGTCACCGCGGCCGGCGCCGACCGCCACGCGGTCACGTTCTGGTTCAGCACCGACGCATACAGATCCCCGATTGCCGCGACCGGCTCACCCGAACCCAGCACGTAAGCGAAGAACCGCGCATTCCCCGGCCGCGAGTGATCCGCGATAACAGCCAGGTCATCAAACGCCGCGCTGCCCACACCCTTCTCGGGCAGCGGCCAGTCGAACACCTCGGCCGTCGCCGTCCCGGACGTCTCGGGAAACGATGCACGCGCATCCAGGCCGGCAAGGTACTCGCTCGCCGCCCGGCATACCCGATCCGCCAGCAAGCCGAAATTCTCCGGCGACAACTCCAGCGGCATGCCCAGATCCTAGATCCCCCCTGCCCAATCGAACACCAGCCTGTCGGCGCGGGGAATTGTCCCGGGAACGGCTCTGTCGCACTTTCGGTGGTGACGGTGTGTCAGGCTATGCCACAGTTTGTTAGGTCTGGCATGGTCGGCCGCGTGTACCATCAGCGACTGGCGTGAATCGTGTTCTCTGGCTTATCGTCCCTGATCATCGAGGATGTGACCGGCCAGGACGGCGTGATCGTGGGTCCGGGCGCGGACCCCGGCCGGACCGGTGCCGTGCCCACGGTGCGGCATCCCGGCCGGCCAAGGCCGAGCGGGCCGCTCTGGAACTCACCCAGCAGGGCACCCGCATCGCCGATGCCCCGGGCGGTGTCACCGACGAGGCCTGGGCGAATGCGGCCAAGTACTACGACGATGACCAGCTCGCGGCGCTGGTGTCACTCATCGCCCTCATCAACACCTACAACTGCATCAACGTCATCGCCCGCCAGCCCGCCGGTGACTACGAGCCCGGGCAATGGGGATAACCACCGATCCGCGGCGCCCAGTCCGCAACATCGTCAAGGTCGCCGCCCGCGAGCGGCTCACCCTTCTGCCGCGCGCCGGGGTCTATCTCATGAACGGCTCTGTCGCACTTTCGGTGGTGACGGTGGGTTGCTAGCCGCCGCTGTCGCTGCCCTCGGGCTCGTCGGCGGGTTCCTCACCGCGCGCCGAACCGGCCGCCGCGACCTGGACGGCGCGCTGTTCACCGCCGCCGGCGCCTGGTGCGCGCGGGAGTGGTACCGGGCATCCGGGCCGGTCGCCATGGTCGGGCTGAGCGTGCTGTACGCGGCGGCAATGGGCGGATCGCGCCCGCTCGCGAAGAAAGCCGGAGCGTGGCCGTCAGTGATCGCAGTCGCGGCGGTCACCGCGGCCGCCAGCGAACTGGTAACCCCACATAGTCCCACAGCGGGATCCGGCCACTGGAGGTCCAGGGCGGACCCGGCACGGCGAGCTGACGCGCCGCGACCGCGGCGATCGAGGCGGTCCGCATCGCGGTGACGTCCGCCGAATCGAGCACCGCGCGAAAGAGTGAACCGCACCGGGTCGAACGCGACGATCACGCCTGCAGAACCTCCGGCGGTAGGGCGCATATTGCCTTGACCGAGACAACGGGCGGTTCGCGGAACTGAGCGGAATCCACGTCAGCGGGCGCATTGCCGACGACCTAGTGACCGCCGTAAACGCGGCGAGCGCGGCTAACACCGGGTGACATCGAGATTTTTCTGAAGAGCCTCAGCAACGTAAAGACCTGAGCACTTGCTGCCCGAGGTTCACCTGCCGAACGCCGCATGCGTACCGCCCTGCCGTCCGAGGAAGCTCACAGCTACGCCCAGGTTGTCTGTCACACCCCTCCCCAAACCGGTGTCAACGGCGGCTGAATTCTGACCCCTGGCGGCATCTGAAATTGACCCCCTGCGTGGTTGTGTTGCTGGTTAGTCGTCGGTTGCGGTGGCCGCGGGGACGCGGCCGAGGTCTCGGTCCTTGAGCCGGTAGGAGTCGCCTTTGAGGGCGATGACTTCGGCGTGGTGGACGAGCCGGTCGATCATGGCGGCCGCGACGACGTCGTCGCCGAAGACCTCGCCCCACCGGCCGAAGGGCTTGTTGCTGGTGACGATCAGGGATGCTCGTTCGTATCGGGCTGAGACGAGCTGGAAGAACAGGTTGGCGGCCTCGGGCTCGAAGGGGATGTAGCCGACTTCGTCGATGACCAGCAGCGGGTAGCGGCCCAGCCGGGTCAGCTCGGCCTGGAGCCGCCCGGCGTGGTGGGCCTCGGCGAGGCGGGCGACCCATTCGGCGGCGGTGGCGAACAGCACCCGGTGCCCGGCCTGGCAGGCCCGGATGGCCAGCCCGGTGGCCAGGTGGGTTTTGCCGGTGCCGGGCGGGCCGAGGAACACGACGTTCTCTTTCGCGGCGGCGAAGTCGAGGGTGCCCAGGTGGGCGATCACCTCGCGCTTGAGGCCGCGGGCGTGGTCGAAGTGGAACTCCTCCAGGGACTTGCGGGCGGGAACCGCGCGGCCCGGATGCGGCCTTCGCCGCCGTGGGACTCGCGGGCGGCGACTCCGCGTTGCAGGCAGGCGGCCAGGAACTCCTCGTGGGTCCACGACTCGGCCCGGGCCCGGTCGGCGAGGCGGGGCACCGACTCCCGCAAGGTGGGTGCCTTCAGCGCCCGGGTGAGGAACGCGATCTGCGCGGTGGTGTCGCGGGCAGTGGTCTTGGCGGCCATCACGCGGCGCCACCGTCCAGGCCGAGCGCGGCGTCGTAGTCGGCCAGGGCCCGGATCTGCACCTCGGGTTCCGGTGCCGGGCGCAGCGCGGTGACCCGCTGGCGGCGCATGGCCCGCGCCGCGGCGAGGTGAGCGGGGTCGCTGATGCTCTGGTGCCAGGCCCAGGACCGCTCATGATCGGCGACCAGGCGGCCCTCGCAGTGCACCCGGACCCGGACCAGGTCCGCGGTGACCTCGATCCGCCGGCCGATCACGCCCGGATGGACGGAGTAGTCATTGGAATCCAGCCGCACGTAATGGTCGCGGGCCAGCCGGGCTGAGGACCGCCACCCCCGTCTGCGGGGACAGCGGCGGCCAGGCGAGCATCGCGGCCTTGTCCGCGCCGATCCGCTCGGCCGGGGAACAGCCCAGCGCCCGGCGGGGCCGGGTGTTCACTAGCGCCAGCCACGCCGCCAGCTGGGCGTTGAAGTCCGCCGGGCTGGCGAAGCTGCGGCCGGCAGGAACGAGCGTTCCAGGTAGTCATGCGTCCGCTCGATGATTCCCTTGGCCTCGGGGTCGGCGGGCTTGCAGACCGCCACCTTGGCGCCCAGGGTGCCGCGGAACGCCTGGCACTCGCCGGTCAGCTCCGGTTTCCCGGCCCGCTACCGGCCGATCGCGCCCTCGCCGTCCCAGACCAGCACCCGCGGCACCGCGCCCAGGCCCGCGATGTGCTGCCACCAGCCCGCGAACAGGTCAGCCGCGGTGCGGGTGGGATCAGCACCGCCATCAGCCACCGCGAATACGCACACACCATGGTCAGCACCGGCAGCTGCGCCGGCTTGCGCGCCAGGCCGCAGGCCGCCGGAATGGTGACCGGCGGGAACCAGAAATCGCACTGGGCGATCTCACCCGCCGCATAGGCCGTCCGGCTCGCCGGGTCCGGCGGCAGATACGCCGGCCGCAGTTGCGCGACCCGGTCCCGCAGCACCCGGATCGACCGGTCCCACTCGATCCGCTCCGCGATCACCGTCGCCGGCATCGTCGGATACGCCGCCAGCAGCTCCCGGATCCGCGGCTCGGCCGCATCCGTCACCGACCCCCTCGCCGGCGTCCTGGCCCTCCGCCCGCTCGGAGGCGAAGAGGGTCAGCAGCGTGATCGCATTCGCGCGCGCCGCTCATACCTCGGCGGCCGGTCACTCGCGATCGCCACCCGCACCCGTGTTCCGCGACACCCCCATCACCCGGGCAATCACCTTGATCGGCATCTTCTCGCCCCGGCGCAGCCTGCGGATCTCCGCCCAGTCCTCCACTGAAGCACCCCTTCCACCCCCGGCTCGGCTAGAGCCAGGGTCATCGGGCAAGGGGTCAAAATTCGTCTGCCGCGCCGGGGTCAGTATTCACGTGCCGCCGACAACCGGCCGCCAGATTCGGCCACGCGATGCTGCCCAAGGAGGCCGGCGGGCGCGCTGCTAGTCTCCGCAATACGCCAGTGTTGCGACGCTGACTAGAACCTGCCCCGGCGCAACGGCCTCACATTCGAGCGTCGCCGACACCGCCAAGCACGCGGGCGGCCGGCTGGCTGGGGCTTAGCGTCGTCCCGGTAGCGGGTCAGCGTCACTGGCCGACACTTGCACAACCAAACCGAAGCCGCCGTCAGCGTCTGGCCGAAGCCAACTGCGGTCGACCGCCCCGAACGGTCGTTCTGGAACACCTTGGCCAGGGCCGACCCGACGGCAGGGTCAGCGCCGATTCGGCGATCGGCTCGGCCCCGTTCCATCGTCGGCCGCATGGTAGGTCACGTTCAGTACTGGCCGCCGATCACCCGATAGGCCAACCGGGCGTCCTTGCACCGGCCAGAGACGACGGAGCGTTCGCTGCCCTCTAGGTCGCGCTTGCGCCCGCAGACCATGGCATGCTGGAGCCGCTGAAGCGACTCCGGGAAGTCAGTACTTTATTTCAAGCATGGGGTTTCCTGTTCCCGGCGGGCCGAGCAGGAGCAGGTGGTGGCCGCCCGCGGCGCAGATCTCGGCGGCCGGCGTGCGGTCGGCTGGCCCACCACCTCGGCGAGGTCCCGGGCTGGCTGGCGATCTGGCGGCGCGGGTGCCGGGCCGGGGCCGCGGCCAGGTTCGAAGACCTCGACCGGCCGGGCGGCCTCGACCGGACAGCCGCGCAGCCAGGCGAGCAGCGCGGCCAGGCTGGGCACGGCCGCGACCCGCAGCCCGGGCACCAGGCACGCCTCGGCGGCGTTGCCCGCCGGGACCGCGGCTATCTCGAAGCCGGCCGCCGCCGCGGCGGCGGCGGCCGGGAGCACGCCGGACACCGGGCGCACGGTCCCGTCCAGCCCGAGCTCGCCGATCAGCATGACTCCCGCGAGCGCGGCCGCCGGGACCGTCCCCGCCGCCGCCAGGATCGCGGCCGCGATGCCCAGATCGAAGCCGCTCCCCCGCTTGGGCAGGCTGGCAGGCGACAGCCCGACGGTGATCCGCCGCTGCGGCCACCGTTCCCCGCTGTTGATGATCGCGGCCCTGATCCGGTCCCGCGCCTCCCGCAGCGCGGTGTCGGGCAGGCCGACCAGCAGCAGGGCCACCAGGCCGTTCTCTATGTCGGCCTCGATCTGCACCGGGTGACCCTGCACCCCGGTCAAGGCGATCGCGCAGGCCCGGGCCAGCGCCATCTACCCCATCACCCCGATGAGCCCGACACCGAAGCCACCATCGCGCTGCCCGGTCAAGCCCGCGACGGTCTCCTGCACCTCGCCGCCAGGCGCCCCCCGCGCCTGGCCCACGGCCTGCATCCCGGCCTGCTCCGGATACTCCCTCGCGTACTGCCCGGCCTGTAGGCCGGGGAGATCGCTGGTGTGCACCTGCACCACCTCCGCCGCCCACGATGACGAAAGCGGCGCAGGGCGCGGAGCGGCCACCCGCGTGCTGTGCATAACCGGCCCGGGCGCACGGTGGCCTGTGGACGAAGCAGCCGGAATGTCGCCCTCGCCGCTTTACTGCCAGCGGCGCGTTTTTGCGTTGGGTGTCATGTGGGCTGATGTGTCCGCGTGCGGGGTCTGGCTGCCGGGGGCCGTGGGTAGCTCTTCCTGGCGGGGGCCGGCCAGGAAGATGACCGCTTCGCTGGTTCGCATCAGGTAACGGGTGGCCGGGTCACCGGCCGGGGAGCGGGCCGCCATACGGAGGGCGACGTCGCTGGCCGCCGCGGCCGCTTGTCTGCGAGCCGGGTCGTCATTGCCGTTGAGCGTGAGACAGGCCTGGGCCAGGGCCTGGGAGGCACGCCGCAGCTCGGCGCGGCCGGCTGCGGGGTTCTCGCCGTCGCCGCTGGTCTGGCCGGGCGCGGAGGGCGGCTGGTCGATGGCCAGGGCGAGGCCGCGGGCGTAGAAGTCGCAGGCCCGGGCCGCGCTGAGGAGGCAGCGGGCGTCCTCGCGGGGGGATCCGAAGTACAGCGACCTGGTCAGCGGCTCGGCCACCAGCACCAGCTGCTGCAGTTTGGCGTCCAGATCGCGGCTGGGCCCGATCAGGCCGGGTCCGCTGGCCCCCGGCCGCAGACGGGCCGCGGCGGCGTCCAGGAGGTCATGCAGCGAGGCGACGAAGGCGGATTGAGCTGAGCGTGCCACGGTCCGGGTGCTGATGGGCAAGATCAGCAGAGTGACCGCCGCGCCAATGCCGGCGCCGATGGCGGTCTCCTCCAGGCGCAAGACGAGCAGCCCGGTGCTGAACTCGTGGAGCAGGCTGTAAAGCTGGGCGATCATGATCGTGATAAAGAAGATCATCAGTGCGTAGGAGACCTTGTTGAGGTAGAACCCCAGGGCGACGCAGACCAGGATGACGACGATCGCGGTGGTGGTGTGCCCGGCGGTGGCCTCGGCCGCCAGGACGGCGGCACCGAGCCCGGCCAGGGTGCCGGTCACCCTGCTGGCTGCCTTGGCGAGGGTTTCGGCGGTGGTGGTGGTGCCGGTAACTATTCCTCCGGCGCGGCCGCCGGACTGGCCTAGTGCCGGGGTCAACGAGGCCAGCTTCCTGGGCTACGGACACGCCATTAGCTCGATGATCATGGCAGGACTGGGACCCTAGCGATGGCCTGCTACCTCACCGGCGCGATACTCGCTGCGCAGCGGCAGAAACCTGCCCGCATCTTCGGGATGGTGACAGGGAAAAGACGCGGCAGCTGAGCCGGCTTACCCAAGGGCTGATCGCGCGGCAGAGGGAGACCCGCCATCTAGCGGCTCCGATCGGGGCCGTCCTGCCGGCTGGCTGGACTATCACCGGCCATCCTGCTGCTCAACCGCGGGCCCGGACGATGACCAGCCACGTCCTGACCCAACTCACCACAACAGAGCCGGGCTGATCTGAACATGTACCAGGCATGCGCAGAACTCCTCCTCGGCGTGGTACAGCCGCACCCCGCCGGGAGGCAGACGTGCAGACCGGCAGTTCTCTGCGCGCCGCATGCCGATACCGCTATCACCGTTCGTGACGGCAGCCGGGCATCAACAGGTAGACGAGCGGACGAGCGCGAGTGCCGAGAATAGACATCAAGTTCTACTCTCTGCAGGGCTTGCGCAGCACAGGCCAGTGCCCTGCGGTTGGAGACAGTGAGGCCGGCGGTATTCCGCGGGCGTCAGCCGGTCATAAGCTGATCCAGCACGTGCCGGGGGGCGAGCAGCTCTTCGGCGACCAGGGTCGCGGCGCCCTTGATCCCGGCGTCCTCCCCGAATGACGCCTTCAGGATCTGCAAGTGTCCGGCGGCCAGCGGTAGCGCCCGGCCGTATACCTCCTTGCGGATGGCCGCCAGGTAATCCTGGATCTCGGCCAGCTCACCCCCGATCACGACGGCTGCGGGATCCAGCAGGTTCACCACGCCGGCCAGGACCCGGCCCAGATCATGGCCGGCGGACCGCACCATCGTGGTGGTGTCCTGCCGTCCATGCCGGGCCAATTGGACCACGTCGGCGGCGGACTCGGTGGCCAGGCCTTGGCGCCGCAGGCGTTGGGCGATGGCGTGGCCGCTGGCCACGGCGGCCACGCACCCCACGTTCCCGCAGGTGCAGACGGCGGTGCAGCCGTCGACGGCGGTGTGCCCCAGGGCCCCGGCGGCACCGACTGTGCCGCGGTACAGCTTGCCGTCGAGGATCAGGCCGGAGCCGATGCCGTCCGATGCCCGCACGTAGAGCATGTTGCCGACGACGCGTTCCAGGTTCCGGTACTCGGCCAGGGCCATGACGTTCGCATCGTTGTCCACATAAACCGGGAGGCTGAATGTCTCTCCCAGCTTCTCCCTGATGGGGCAGTCGTGCCAGCCGGGCATGACGGTCGGCTCGATCGGGCGACCAGTTAGGTGCTCGACCGGGGCCGGGACGGCCACCCCGATCCCGGTGAGCGACGACCCGTCGGCCTGGGCGCCGCTGATCAGGGCGCGGAACTCGGCCTCGATCAGCGGCAGCACCACCGCAGGGCCGTCCGCTACGCGGAGGTCGCGGACCCGCCGGTCGACCACGGCCCCGGCGAAATTGACCAGGCCCACGACGAGTTGCGACGGGTCCACCGCCGCGGTGAGGGCCAGTTTCCGCGAACCGTCGAATTCCAGGACGGCCGGGCCGGCCGCCTGAGGAGGCGCTGGTACCGCCCTCGCGCACGTAGCCGGCCTCAATCAGCGCATCGACACGCTGCGCCACCGTCGACCGTGACAGGCCCGTCACCCGGGCCAGCGCCGCCCGGGAGGTGGCGGCGCCGGTCCGGATCAGGGTCAGCAGATGCTCGGCGCCGATGGCGCTGGACGGTGGGAGGGACGGGGCCGCGCCGCGCTGGTCCGCCAGTTCAGCCTTTCTCCGCGCCAAGGACCAGCCCCCCTCGCAAGTACCTCTCCACGGCAAAGAACAGCAGGACAATGGGCACGGTCAGGATCACCGAACCGGCCATCAGCACCGGCGGAGAGACGGTGATGTCGCTGGAGAGTTCCGCCAGCCCCAAGGAGACCGTCCAGTGCCCGGGCTTGGCCACCAGGAAGAGAAGCGCGAAGAGGTACTCGTTCCACGCGATCATAAACACGTACACGCCTACGCTAATCAGCGCCGGGACGGACAGCGGCAAGGTGACATGCCGGAGGGTCTGCCATCGGGAGCAGCCATCGATCTGCGCAGCTTCCTCGACGCTCACCGGCACAGTGTCAAAATACTCTCTGAGCATGTAAGCCGCCACGGGAAGAGTCTGGGCAATATAGACGATGGCCACAGGCGGAAGTGACCCGAGAAGGTGCGCGCGGGTAAAGAAGACATAGAGCGGAATGGCCAGCAGGATGCTCGGGAATAGGTACACGACGAGGAACGAACCAGAGATCATTCCGCGTCCGGGGAACACGTACCGGGCGAGCGCGTAGGCACCGGGCACCGCCACGATGATCGTGCCCGCGACCGTCAGCGCGGCGAGGAAGAGGCTGTTCTCGATAAACGGCACAAAGCCCTGGCCGCCCGCGGAGGCCGGCGACAGGACGGTACGGAACGGGAGCAGCGACAGCTTGCCGATCGGGAGCAGAATACCCAGCGGGTGGACGACAACATCCTGGTTGTTATGTATCGCCAGCATTATCATGTAGTAGAACGGCAGGATGCAGAGCGCGCACAGGATCACCAGGAAAAGACGCCCGGCAAACCGGAAGAACGGCTCCTGGAACCGGTCGGATCGCAAGCTGATTACCGCACGTGAGCTAATCATGAGGTCACCCGGCTTCGCCGCTGGAACATCGAGAACATAATGGCGAACAGGCCCAGCAGAACGGCCAGCAGCAGAGCCTCCGCACTGGATGCGCCCACGTTTGCGTAGGCGGTCAGGAACTGGTAGACGCGGATGCTGACAACCTGAGTCCCCGCCGCTCCCCCGGTGAGCAGGTAGACGTCATCGAACTTGTTGAACGTCCAGATGAACCGGAGCAGGACCAGCAGCAGGGTCACGTTGCGGAGCTGCGGATAGATGATGTACCTGAACCGCTGCAAGGTCGTAGCGCCATCCACCTTCGCCGCCTCCTCCAGCTCGGACGACAGGGCCTGGATCCGGGCGCTGTAGAAAAGGAAGGCGAAAGGGAAATAACGCCACGTGTCGAACAAGATCACCATGATCAGGGCGGTAGGAACGGAGACGGTGTTCCCCGTAAGCGGCAGGTGGCCCGTCTGCTGGCTTAGGAACGGGATCGCGTGTCCCCAGCCAAGCCAGCTGACCCCGATCCGGTTAACCAGCCCCAGCGTCGGATTGAGCATGACCTGCCACACGTAGGCGGCCGCCACGACGGGCGCCACATAGGGCAGCAGCATCACACCGCGCACCAGGAACCGGCCGCGGAACTGCTTCCGCAGGGCCAGTGCGGCGGCCAGCCCTAGGATGACCGACAGGGCCGTGCCGAAGACGCTGTAGATGAGGGTGGCGAGCACGCCGCTCGCGAAGCCCGGGTCCTTGACGACCTGCTCGATGTTGGCCAGGGTGTAGGGACCCAGGACGCCCGCCGACCTGATGTTGAGCAGGGTGACCCGCTGAAAGGCCAGCAGGACCGTCCAGACGGCGGGGATGATGACGATGAGCAGCAGGACGCAGACGGCGGGAACGGACATGGCCAGCCCCCACCGCGCGTCCGCGCTGTGAAGCGACCGGCTCCGGGGTGCCCGGGCCCCGGAGCGCCGAGTTTCGGCAGGCTCCGGCCGGCTCGGCAGGTGAACGGTCAAGACTCCTCCTGTCCTGCGCCCGGCCTCTGGGCATCAGATCGCTGGCCGCGGCGCCGGGCACGCTCGCGCAGTTCACACCGGGCGAGCGTGCCCGGTCCGGATCCTAGAGATTGGCCTGGACGCTCTTGACCTGGCTGACTGCCTGCTGATTCGCGCCGGCGGGGGAGAGCGAGCCGCTGATCATGGAACTGATGGCATTCGGGACCGGCTCCGACGCCAGGGTCGCCCCGAGCAGAGCCCCCTGCCCGTAGGGCAGACCCCACTCGGTGATCTTGCCCGGCCCGGCGAGCAGTGCGCTGATGGTCGGGGCCGTGTAATAGGCGGACGTCGGCTTGCCGGATCCCAGGGCGATCGGCAGGGAGGACCACTGCTTGGCGATCGGCCCGGCGCCCGTCGAGGTCCGGACGGGCAGCTTGCCCGGCGGGTCGAGCGACAGCCAGGAACCGTATCCCTGGTTCATCATGAACGCGACGAGTTTCTCGGCGGCCGCCTTGTTGGGCGAGTTCTTGGTGATCACCCAGGAGGAAAGCTGCCCATAGTCGGTCGCAGGCTGTGAGCCGCCGCTGAGGGAGGTGACGATGCTGCTGTTCTTGGCCAGGTAGGCGGGGTCCGACCGGCACTCGGCGCAGCTGGGCACCGAACCCTGCTCCTGGCCAGCGAGGATGGGCAGGATATAGGACGACCAGATGATCATCCCGGCCTTGCCCGCCAGGTACTCCTGCGAGGTCGTGTCGACTGTCTGGCTGCCCGAGACAGAGTAGTTTTTGATGAGCTTGTTGTAGAAGCTGAACGCCTGCTGGCACTGGGGCGAGCCCAGCGTCACGTTTCCCTTGGCGTCCACGAGCTGACAGCCGTTGGCCATGCTCACGTACTCGAAGGTCTGCTCGGTGAAGGCGTCGTTCGCGTCTGTGGCCGCCACCATCCCGATGTAGCCGTGGGCCTTCAGAGCGGCGGCGTCGGACAGGATGGACGCATAGGTGGTCGGGGCGGGCAGGTGGTATTTGGCGAACAGGTCCCGCCGGTAGACCAGCATCTGCACCCAGCTGTCACTCGGGACCCCGACGAGCGCATGGTTCTGCGTGGCCAGCTGGAGCGCCTTCGCCTGGAAGGTCGAGCGCCCGAGCTTGTCCACGACCGCGGTCGCCGCCGCAGTATCGGCGATATTCTCCTTCGCCAGCTGGTCGGCGTCCGACACCGGGAGAGCGCCGATGACATCCGGCAGGTTACCGGCCGCGGCCGAGCTGGTGACCAGCGTGGAGAACTGGTTTTCCGCCACCCCGACCAGGTTGACGTGAATCCCGGTCGAGGCGGTGAACTGGGCCAAGATTTTTCGCTGTTCCGTCATCCGCTGCGGGTCGTTCTCCTCGCTCCATACGGTGAGGGACTTGCCCGAGGCATGGCCGCTACCGCCTGAGGAGCTGCAGCCGACGAGGGCGAGGCTGCCCACCGAGGCCACGGCCAGTACGAGCGCTGCCGTCCGGCGTTGTCTGAGCATGGTGTTCTCCCCTATGAGGCTCTTGAGGGCATCTCTGTTCGCCTTCGCGGCAGCGTGCCAACGGACTGAGCGGGCCATCTCGGCCGACCATAGCTCCACTTATGCGTATTGACAAGACATAAGTTGCCTACCTAAAGTTCAAAGCCGTCCTTTAGGGTGCCCCTAGGCACGGAACGGGAGGAACGCAGGTCGGTGCACCGTGAAGTTGAGTTCAGCGGTCCTGGGACCGTCCGGCTGGTTCCGATGGAGGCCCCGCGGCCGGGCCGGGGCGAGGTCCTGATCTCCACCCTCTACTCCGGCATCTCCGCCGGAACGGAGCTGACCGCCTTTGCTGGTACTAACCCGTATCTGCACCGGCATTGGGACGAGCGGCGGCGGCTCTTCGTGGACGGCGCCCCCACGTTCCCGTACCCGCTGCGCGGCTGGGGGTATGAGGAGGTGGGCCAGGTGACCGAGGCCGGCCCGGGCACCGCCACCGATCTCATCGGCGCCACGGTGTGGGGCGCCTGGGGCCACCGTTCCGCCGGCATCCTGCCCGTGGAGACCGCCCGCCACCAGGTGCTCGGCAACCGGATACCGCCGGTGTGCGGGGTGTTTGCCCGGCCGGGCGCGGTCGCCCTCAACGCCCTGCTCGATGCTGATCCCCGGCTGGGAGAGATTCTGGTCATCTTCGGGCAAGGGGTGATCGGGCTCTTGCTGACGGCGCTAGCCAGTTCGGCCGGTGCCGAGGTCGTCGCCGTGGACCCGGTCCAGGAGCGGCTGACGCTGGCCAGCCGCTTCGGAGCCGGGGCCGTGGTCTCCGAGCCCGCTGCGGCCGCGGAACAGGTCCGCGACCTGACCGCGAACCGGGGCGCCCCGGTGGCCGTGGAGCTGAGCGGCAACGGGGCAGCCCTGCACGAGGCCGTGCGGACCGTCGGTGTGAACGGGACCGTGATCGCGGCCGGCTTCTATCAGGGATCCCTCGGTGCGGTGCGCCTAGGCGAAGAATTCCACCACAACCGGGTCCGGCTCATCAGCTCCCAGATCAGTGCGGTGGATCCATCCCTGACCGGCCGCTGGGACAAGGCCCGGCTACACCGCGAGGTGATGACCCAGATGGCCAGCGGCCGCCTCGACCCGTCACCTCTGGTGTCTCACTACATATCTGTCGAGAACTGCCAGAACGCCTACGAGCTACTCACCTCTGGAGACCCGCGTGCCCTACAGGTTGTCCTCGAATTCGGCGACCAACGCCCCCCGGCTGTCGGTTCAGGAGCAGCTCATCCCGGGTGACTCACTGCAGGAGAAGTTCGAGATAATCACTGCGCTCGGCTACCAGGGCATAGAAGTGCGCTCCCGCGGCGAGTTCCAGTTCGCTGAGCGGGAGAAGGAGATCCAGGCCGCCGTGCGGGACGGCGTGGTCATCTCCTCGGCTTGCGCAGATATGCGCTGCTTCATCGGGGACCTCACGCCGAACCGGCGGCGCGAGGCGCGGGAGAACCTCAAGTCACAGCTGGGCGTCATTGCCCGGTGCGGCGGTCAGGGGATCGTGGCGCCGGCCAGCTACGGCCTGTTGTCCCGGCGCCTGCCGCCCTACATCACGCCGCGGTCGGCCGAGGAAGACCTCGAGATCGTGGTCGATGCCCTGGCCGAGCTGGGCCAGGTGGCCCGGCAGGAGGGCGCATTCCTCTTTCTGGAGCCGCTCAACCGTTACGAGGACTTCATCCTCAACACACTGGCGCAAGGTATCGACATGATCGGCCGGGCCGGGGCGGCCGGCGGGGTCAGCCTGTGCGCCGACTTTTACCACATGAACATCGAAGAAGACGACATCGCCCAGTCCATGGTGCTGACCGGTGAGCACCTGGGCCACGTGCACGTCAGCGATTCCAACCGGCATGAGCCGGGAGCCGGCCACGCCGACTGGCTCGGAGGCATGGCGGCCCTGCTGGCCGCCGGTTACGCTGGGTGGATGGCGCTGGAATGCCGGCCGCGCCACGATCTAATGTCCTGCCTCGTCACCTGCCACGAGACCATAGTCCGGGCCCAGGCCGCGGTCGCCTGCCCGGACGCCGGCCGGTGAGCGTCCTGCCGTCCGCCCTGTCGCCAGTTCCCGGAGAGCGCAACGGGCAGCGCGGGAAATGGCGCGATGCGCTGCGGACCCTTCTCCTGAACTGGCGCGGCATGTCAACCGTCCCGTCGCGCCACCTCTACCCCCACCAGTGGAGCTGGGACTCCGCCTTCATCGGCATCGGCCTGGCCCGCTGGCACCAGATCCGGGCCGAGTCCGAACTGCTGACCGTATTCGCCGGTCAATGGGCCAACGGGATGCTCCCGCACATCATCTTCAACCGCTCCATCCCCGACGAGGCCTACTTCCCCGGGCCGTCCTTCTGGCAGGCGCCGCCCCCGCCGCAAGGGCCCCCGGTGGCGACATCAGGTATAACGCAGCCTCCGGTGCACGCGGCCGCAGCCCTGGAGGTGTACAGGCGGGCCGCGGACAAGGAGCAGGCCCGCGCGTTCCTGGCGCGGCTCTACCCTCGTCTGGCGCGGCAGCTGGCCTACCTGGCGGCGGCCCGGAATATCGGCCGCGGCGGGCTGCTGTCCATCGTTCACCCCTGGGAGAGCGGACTCGACAACAGTCCCTCCTGGGACGCCGCCATGAAAAGCCTGCCCGTCGACAATTCCTACCCGGTGCCCCGGCGACCGGACATCGCCGTGGTCGACCCGAGGGAGCGCCCGAGCGGCCGCGAATACTCACTCTACGTGCTCCTGTCGGAGCGTTACCGGGACTCCGGCTACAGCGACGCCTATCTGCGCGACGAGCATCCGTTCGTCGTGGAAGACCCGCTTTTCAACGCGTGCTACATCTGGTCGCTGGACGCCATGGCCGTCATCGCGAAACTGATCGGCCACGAGGGCGGCCCCTACCTAGACCAGGCAGGGCTAGTCCAGGATGCCCTGATCGCCAGGCTCTGGAACGGCCGAGCGGGCGTCTTCCAGGCGCGCGACGTCCGCCGTGACCAACTGTCGGCCGCCGTGACCGTGGGAGGCATCGTGCCACTTCTCGTGCCCGCCCTGCCAGGCCGTCAGGCCGACACACTCCGCGAGGTCCTCCTATCTGACCGCTTCCGCCTGGCGGACATGCGGTTCGGTGTGCCGACCAACGACCTGACCGCAGCCACCTTCGACTCACGGCTCTACTGGCGCGGCCCCACCTGGGTCAACACCAACTGGCTGCTCTGGAAGGGCCTGCGGCAGCACGGCTATGGCGAGGAAGCGAGCCTCGTGCGCGCCGGAGTGCTAGCCGCAGCGGAAGCGGCGGGCCTCTACGAATATTTCGACCCATTCGACGGAACCGGCCGCGGCAGCGCCGCCTTCAGCTGGACCGCCGCGCTCGTCATGGACATGGCGGCGACCGGGAGCGATCTGTCTGCAGACGGCGACGTGCCCCGACTATAGCGGTAGACGGCCGGAACGAGGTGCGCTGGGGCACTCCCGACACCGGCGCATCTCGCACGCCTTCGCGCTGGAAATCGCGCTCTTCATCGGCAAGCAGCACGTCAAACGGGCCGTGGCAGAGCAGGACGAATAGGCACGGGACATTTCCGGCCGCCTGATGGCGCAGAACTTCCCCGCCAGGGAAGTGCACATAGCACCCAGGCCCGATGACACGGCCGTTGGCGTCGAACTGCCCCTCCAGGACGACGATGGTATGTGCAGCCGTGTGCTGTGGGTCAAGGCATGGCGGAATGGGGGCTCAAGGACAAAGGAATGAGCACCGGCGGATGACCACTCCCAGGCGCTGATCGGTTGCTGCGCATACCGAGGCTTCCGCGTGATTCTCCCTGGTCTTCTCCATCACTCAGCGTGATGCCGCCTGACGGCATATCCGGTGCCGGCCGCTGGCTCGGCGTGACGTAGCTGTCCGTCAATCCTCACTAGGGGCTGATGCATCGCCCGGCCAACGGGATGGGCGTGCCAATCAGCCCGGGGCTCAAAGTCCCTGCGGTCACCGAGCCCATCTGCCCCGCCACCTTGCCAGTATGCGCCTCCGCCTTCTGACCGAGAAGGCGATCCATTACCCCGGCGCCGGTGGTGATCACCGGGCGCAGCTCGTGTCGGTACACGGTTTCGGTGGTGCGGATATCTGAATGGCCCGTCAGCCGGGCGATCTCTTCCACGGGGACGTCTCCGTGGGCCGACATGATGCTCACGAACGTGTGCCTGAGGTCGCGTGGTGCCCAGTCTTCGCCGATCCCGGCGTTGCGGCATATGCGCCGCAGCGACCGCCGGACGTGAGAATGGTCGAGCGGCGTGCCGACAGTTGACGCGAACACCAGGCCGTGCTCTTCCCAGAGCGGCCCGGCGTTGAGCCGCTCGCGCCGCTGATGTTCCCGATGTTCGCGCAGCGCTTTGACCGTCATCTCGGGCAGGGCCAGCGTCCGCCGCGAGGACCGGGTCTTCACATCGCCGTGGGCCCGCACTGACCGCCAGACGCAGATAGCCCCGGCGTCCCAGGTCGACGTGGTCCCAGCGGAGTGCCCGGGCCTCTTCGGAGCGGATGCCTGTACTGAGTGAGACGACCAGGTATGCATGCAACCGGTACCGGCAGGCCGCCTCCAGTAGCGCGGCGGCCTGGCCGAGGCTCAGAGATCTTGAGGGCCTGCCCTGCGTGCCGCCCTTGGGAGCCCGGATCAGGGCAGCTACGTTCCTGCGCACGAGATCGCTGGCTTCTGCCTGCCGGATCGCCCGGACCAGCACCTGATGCGCGATCGTCACGGTGCGGCTAGAGCGCGTCGCGCCGATCCTGGTGAGCGCGGCCCGCACGTCGGCTGCGGCGAGGTCGCGCAGCGGGATGCCGCCGATCAGCGGCAGCAAGGGTGCGGTCACCTCCCGGTAGGTCGACACCGTCTTGGGCGAGCGGCCGTCCAGGCCATGCTCCAGCCAGTCCGTGAGGGCGTCAGCCACCTTGTAGGAAGCCGACGGCTTGACGCCATGGTCGAGTTCCTCGTGCAGCGCCTTGAGCTTGTCTTTGACCTCGGATTTGGTGCGACCCGAGACCTTGCGGCGGACCCGCTGGCCGTCCTCGATGCGCGATATCGCTCCCCGCCACCGGCCAGGGCAATGCCGGTGATGCTCTGGGTCCCGGCACTGACCGCAGTGGTCGAAATAGATGGCATCGCCGCCACGCCGGCCCCGACGCTGGACTGCCTCTGGCACAGCGGGAGCCTACCACTCAGGCTCCCGCTTAGGCTCCCCAGCGAGGGTCAACCGCCGCTAGTAAGCCCCTGAACAGTCGGGATGGCGGGATTCGAACCCGCGGCCTCCTGCTCCCAAAGCAGGCGCGCTAACCAAGCTGCGCTACATCCCGTCGCCATCGTGATGGTAGCGGACCTGCCGGCCACGCCGCCGGTCCCGGCGAGCCGGTACGCTACGTGGTGGCGGCCCGGCCGCCGCGCGGGCGTAGCTCAATGGCAGAGCCCCAGCCTTCCAAGCTGGTCATGAGGGTTCGATTCCCTTCGCCCGCTCCAACCCGAAAGCCCAGGCCAACGAGCATCATCGGGCCACAGTGCAGACCTTGGCCGATAACCGCCGACCGCTCCGGGCCACACGGGCCACAAGACCTGGACATCACGCGTCCTGACGGTTCTCACCGGGCGGTTGGCGGACCTGCTGCATCAGCGCGCCGAGCGCGTCCGCTATCGCCTGGTCCCGGTCCCGGCTGGCGTGCTGGTACATCAGTGCGGCCCGGGTGCTGGAGTGACCGAGCCGAGCCATTAGCTCTTTCATGCTGGCCCGGTCGCGGCGGCCAGCGTTCCCCCAACATGCCGCAGATCATGGAAATGCAGCTCAGGCGCTCCTGCTTTCGACCGGGCCGCGTGCCATATTGGCCGGAAGTTCGAGCGGCGCAACGCCGCGCCTTTCGGCCCGACGAATACCAGGCCCCGCTCCCCCGGCTCGGCGAAGCGCTCCAGGTGCCAGCGCAGCTCGGGCACCAGCTCGGCCGGGAAGGCGACGATGCGACGGCCAGCCCGCGATTTCGGCGTCTCGGGCAGCAGACCACCCTTATCCAGCTCAGCCGTCGTCTCGACTATGCGGATCTCGCGCGCATCCAGGTCGATGTTCTCCCGCCGCAACCCGGCCAGCTCACCCCACCGCAGGCCCGCGAACGTCGCCAGCAGCGCTTCGGGCGCGACGGCCCTGACCTGGCTCACGATTACTGGGCAGAGCCAGGCACAGTGCGCTGACCAGCGGCTTGTCGTGCCCGGTGGTGAAATCCGCGCATTAATAAATCGCTAGCCCTAAGTGGCCGCGTGTCGCCCCCATGCCCGGACGGACGCCAAGTCAGGCTGAGCAGCTGTGCCGTCGGTATATTGCTGGGCATGGACGCCGGGATTCACACCATCGCGATGGAGCATCACCTCCCGGCGGGCGCGCTAGGTCCCGAACCGGTCACGCTTGACGTGCGTGCGTACCTGGTGTCCCATGCAACTGGGGTCGTCCTAGTGGACACCGGCATGGATGCGACCGGCCCTGCCCTGGACGCGGCGTTGAGCGCGGTCGGTGCCTCTTGGTCTGATGTCTCTCACATCCTGATCACCCACGCTCACCCCGACCATGTCGGCGCCCTCGGCCACGCGCGAGAGGCAGCACCGGCAGCAGCCGCCATGGCAAGTCCGATGGACGGCCTGCCAGGGTTGCACCCGCTGGCGGACCACGATGTCATCGGGCCGCTGCGGGCCATCGCATCGCCCGGACACACCCCGGGCCACCTGAGCTTTCTGCACGAAGAACAGGGGACCCTGCTCGTCGGGGACTGCCTGGGAGTGGTGGCTGGAAGGCTCGTGCGTGCACCCGAGCAGTTCACCGCCGACCTCGAGGTCGCAGAGCAGACCCTCCACAGCCTGCTCGCGTTGCGCAGCTCTCGGATGCTCTTCGGGCACGGTCCCGAACTGGCCGACCCTTGGGGTGAGCTCGAGGCGTTGCTGGAGTCTTGAGATGACCGGCGATTCAGCCGGCCGACATGTCCGGTCCCGGCCGCTGCCGCAGTCCGGCCGGTCCGATCAGGCTTGAGACGCGTCACCTGAATATCCAGAGCGCACTAACGTGAGCCAAGTCAGGGCAAGCCGCCGGGACCTAGGACTACAGCGACCGGCCGAGTATCAGACCGGCACCGGCAGCAGCACCTGCCAACGCCAACTGCCGAATTATTCCGTATTTAGATCAAGCGGCGCCGCTGCGCGGCACCGGCTCCGACGCTCCCCGCGCCGGGCTCTGGCCTTGGGGAGGCCCCGCCCGGCGCGCCCGCGCCGTCCCCCGCTGGCCAGTACCCGTGGATCGATACGACTATCCGGACACGGCGTGCTGGGCGAGCCGTCTTCCTGGCTCACGATTGTCCGGCTCCCGGTCGCCGTGTCTAGGTCGCTCCCTGCGGTCGCGTCGCATGCGATCGGCCTCGCCGAACCCAGACCCGGCGGCCGCTCGCCAGGGATTCGGCGCCTGCGAGCAGCCTATGGGGTGAATGTCAAATGGCCGGGTTGCCGGTTCGGGGCGTAGCGGGGCGGCCCAGGCCGGGTGGTGTGCTGGGCTGGCGGGGGGTGCTGGTGACGGGGCGGGGGTCCCGGCCCGGCCCCGGTGCTCGACCTAACGCACAACCGGGTTTTTCTCAACAGCCCTCATCCGAGCTTGTCGCCGGGGGGCGGGCGGGGCGCCCAGGCTCACAGCCGGGTTCTGCCCATGAAAAACGCCGGGTTCGCCCGCGCCCGCTTGTCACCAGGATGGCATCAGGCGACGGCCATCACCACCTGGGCGCTGGCGGGGGTGATGATGCCGGAGGCGATGGCCGGATCCCAGGGGACGCGGCGGGTGACTACGACGTGCAGCTGGCGCAGCAGTGCCGCGGCCACCACGGCGCGGGCCTGGCCGGCGGCGAGCCGGTTGGTTTGACGGCGGGTCAGGTAGTCGATCCGGGCAGCGAAGACCGGATTGACGCGGGCGGCGCCCAGTACTGCCCGCCAGGCTGCGGTGCGCAGCTCGGGACGCCCCCGGCCCGAGCTGCGGGTCCGTCCCCGGTATTTGCCGGACTCGTTGGCTTGCGGGGCCAGGCCCGCATGCTTGACCCAGGCCCGCGGGCTGTCATAGCGCGCGGGATCACCGGTCTGAGCCAAGATCACCGCAGCTCCGGTTGCTGACAGCCCGGGGATGGTCGTGACCAGGTGCGTCAGGTTCAGCTGATCCAGCACCGCGAGCATCCGGCCCTCGACATCGGCCAGTGCGGCTAGCGCGGCCATCCAGTCCTGGTAGGCAAAGACGGCACGCTCGGTGATGGCCTCGCGCTCAGCGGCGATGGTGCGCGGGTCACCCGCGGCCCGCCAGACGGCCACCGCGACCCGGTGCCAGAGCTTCTTGGCGCCGCAGGCGGCCAGCTCGCCGCGCACCGCGGCCAGGAACTGCTGCTCGCTCATCGCCGCGATCACCACCGGATCCGCTGACACTCCCAGCGCGGCGCGCCAGGTCAGCGATTCCAGCGGATCACCCGCCGCTTCTAAGACAGCGGGCCAGGAACACTCCAGCAGATCCCGCAACTGCTCACGGGCGGCGACCGAGCGCACCAGCAGGTCGTCCCGCCGCGCCCCAGATGCCGCAGCCGCGCCCACGGCCCCTCGGGCAGATACGGCCGGTAGCAGCGCAGTTCCGCGGCCAGCCGCGCGATGATCACCGCATCACCGAAATCGGACCGGCTGCGGGTAAAATCCTCGCCTTCCCGGGCCCGGCGCACCAGCAGCGGCTGCACGCACACCGCCGGGATGCCCCGGGCCCCCGCGGTCACCACCAGCGGCTTCCACCAGTGCCCCGTCGGCTCGCAAGCCAGCACCACACCGCCGAACCCGGCCCTGGACGCCACCGGCCCGGCCCAGTCCAAGATCTCGCCGACGCACCACGCCGAGCCCTTGAACATCCGCCGGCCCAGCACCACCGAATCGTGATCACAAACCACCGCCGCCTGCCGCTGCGACGCCAGATCCACCGCGACGATCGCCCGGTCCCGGCCCACCAGCTCACGCAGCGCCGCCAGCCGGGCATTACGCCGGACCACGCCCCTGCTAACCGCCCGCCTGCCATCAGCCACGACGTCCTCCCTGCTCTCGCAGGCCAGCCGGGCAAGCCGATCAGGGACAACCAGCCGCTGGCCTCCTCGCAGCCCCATCGTGGCCGCCGCTCACCGCTGGTCAAGGTCGTACGTCCTCGCTGCGCTCCGGGCGCTCCACCCTTGACCAGCAGCTCACCAGCGGCGAACCCGGCAGCAGTCGAGGAAGCCAGACTCCAGCCAGCCACACCTGCTACTACGGGTTATTAGGAGGACGGACAGGATAGGACCGGCTACCGGAGAGCGTCACTGACGTCGATATTCTCGTTCAGCGGGGACTGTGGATCTAACGGTGTTTCCGGCCCGATCGCGCTGAGCCGTGATGGCCCGGCGGGAGAGGTGCCGTGATGACCGCGACACTAGACGGCGTGACGAAGAAGACGGACCGGCCCGAGCCGACGGCTGAGGAGAAGCTGGCGGAGGAGCTGGTGGCCCGGGCCCGGGAGCAGGGCGTGTCGCTGACTGGCCCGGATGGGCTGCTCAAGCAGCTGACCAAGACGGTGCTGGAGACCGCTTTGACCCAGGAGCTGACCGAGCACCTGGGCCATGACAAGCACGCCAGCCCGGAGCCGGGCTCGGGGAATGTGCGTAACGGCACTCGCCCGAAGACGGTGCTGACTGAGGCCAGCGGCCAGGTGGAGATCACCGTGCCGCGGGACCGGGCGGGGACGTTCGAGCCGCAGATCGTGCGCAAGCGGCAGCGGCGGCTGACCGGGGTGGATGAGATGGTGCTGTCGCTGTATGCCAAGGGCCTGACCACCGGCGAGATCTCGGCGCACTTCGCCGAGATTTACGGGGCGTCGGTGTCGAAGGAGACGATCTCGCGGATCACCGACAAGGTGGTCGAGGAGATGGCCTCGTGGCAGGCCCGGCCGCTCGACGGCGTTTACGCGGCGGTGTTCATCGACGCGATCGTGGTCAAGGTCAGAGACGGCCAGGTGGCCAACCGGCCGGTCTATGCCGCGATCGGCGTCTCGCTGGACGGCGAGCGGGACATTCTCGGCCTGTGGGCCGGGACCGGCGGGGAGGGCGCCAAGTTCTGGATGGCCGTGCTGACCGACATCCGCAACCGCGGCACCCGCGACGTGTTCTTCGTCGTGTGTGACGGGCTGAAGGGCCTGCCCGAGGTAGTCGGCAACGTCTGGCCGCTGGCGACGGTCCAGACCTGCATCATCCACCTGATCCGCAACACCTTCCGGCTGGCCTCCCGCCGGGACTGGGACGCGCTCAAGCGGGCGGTCAAGCCCATCTATACCGCGGTGAACGCCGCCGCCGCCCGACAGGCGCTGGATGAGCTGGCCGCCGAATGGGGCCAGCGCTACCCCGCGGTCATCCGGCTGTGGCACAACGCCTGGGAGCAGTTCATCCCGTTCCTGGACTACGACGTGGAGATCCGCAAGGTGCTGTGCAGCACGAACGCCATCGAGTCGCTGAACGCCCGCTACCGGCGGGCGGTCAAGGCCCGTGGTCATTTCCCGACCGAGCAGGCCGCGCTCAAGTGCCTGTACCTGGTCACCCGGTCCCTCGATCCGACAGGGACTGGCCGGACCAGATGGGCGATGCGGTGGAAGCCCGCCATCAACGCCTTCGCGATAACCTTCGGCGACCGGTGGCCGGCCGCCGAAACCTACTAACCCGAACGCCGGAAACACCGTTGGCGAGACAGACCCGTTCAGCGAAGAAAATCACGCGTTACGAGGCACGCCATCGGGGATGAGTACGCTGCCGGGGGCTCTGGGCGAAGGAAGGGCGGAGTGGTGTCGGAGTCTGAGGTCCCGCGGGCGCGGCTGAACGGTCGGGGGCGTGGCTGGTACCGGGGTGACTGCCACGTGCATTCGGTGTACTCAGACGGCAAGCTCACGCCGGAGCAGCTTGCGGCCGGTGCGCGGGCGGCGGGGCTGGATTTCATTGCGACCACGGAACATAACACGTGCGGCGCACATGGCGCGTGGCGTGCCCACGCCGGTAGCGATCTGCTGGTGATCCTCGGCGAGGAGGCCACCACCTTGACCGGGCACTGGCTAGCGCTCGGCATTCAGCCGGGGCAGGTGGTCGACTGGCGGTACACGGTGCGGGATGAGGTAATCGGCCAGCAGGTCGACCAGGTACATCAAGTCGGTGGGCTGTGCGTGGCGGCCCATCCGCACGCGCCGTACCCCTCGGGCGTGTTCATGTACCCCTACCAGGAGTTTGACGTGGTGGAGGTGTGGAACGGGCTCTGGACCTCGGACTTGCCGTGGAACGCCGACAACGAAGCGGCACTAGCCGAATGGGGCCGCAGCCTGCCTGCGGACATCAACGCCGGGCGGTGGCGGCCGGCGATGGGTAACAGCGATACCCATCTGGAGGACCAGATCGCCATGCCGCACACCGTTGTGCTAGCCGATGAGCTCAGTACTGAGGCGGTCCTTGCCGGACTCCGGCCGGCCGGAGCTGGATCGCCGAATCGGCCGCCGTTGAGCTGTCGTTCACGGTCTCTGCCGGTGATCGCAGCGCGGGGATCGGGGAGCGGCTGAAGACCTGCGGCGAGCCGGCCGTGGTACGGGTGGACGTACACGGCGTGCCATCGGGCACCGTCAGCTTCCACACCGAGCGAGGCACCGTGCACCGGGCATCGCTGCCCGCCGTCGGTTCGGGTTCGGTGGAGTGGCGCACGAGCGCGGAGGAGTCGGCGTTCGTCCGCGTCGAGGTACGCCACCCTGGAGGGCGGACGGCGGCACTCAGCAACCCGGTCACCCTGACCTGACAAGCCCTGACCCGCAGACCGTGAACGCCACCGTGACATTAGCGCGCCATTCGCCGGGGCGCCGAGCGCTCAACTACGGGTCATGTGCGGTCAGTCAGACCGGCAGGCCGGACCGGGGCGCCAACGCGTACCGTGCCTGGGCGGGTAATAGCACCGCCGATCGCCAGGCAGAGCGGGTTGCTTTCTCGCTGGGCAATGCGCTTGAGCACTGTGCCGGATGCGGACAGTCCGGGCTGGCGCATTCCGACCATCACGCACCGTTCGATGACCCGGTCGAAGACCGCATAGACCGCGTCTGGCCCGGTGCCTATCCGGATCAGGCGGCCGAGCCAGGACTCCTCAACAAACGGCTGCCCGGTGCGCACGACAAGATTAGGGCGCAGGCGCCTGGCGTCGACCAGCACACCGGGCAGCTGCGCGGCGAGCCAGTCGATCGTGGCCGTGCCGACCAGGCTGAACGGCACCTCATCGAAGTGCATGATGCCGGTATCGCGGCGCACCCGAACCTGCGGCAGCCCGGTGAAGCGTCGCAGGAACGCATCCGCCGCGCCCGATGCCACCGGATACGCGGTCCGGCCTGGCCCAGTGACCACCGGCGGCTCGATCCGGGCAGGCCCGGGCTCGGCAAGGTAACGGGCGCTCAGGTCCAGCAGGCCGGTCATGCGCCTGAACCGGCGGGTGCTCTTTCCCGAGCCCAGTTTCCCGTCGTCGTCCTGCACCGCCCAGACCCGGTCGCCGAGCAGCCCGCGGGCATCGACCCAGCTCGCCTCGACCCGCTCGCCGCCCAGCGACTTGACCGGATACCGCCACACCTGCTCCACGACCAACCCGCCTCGACCGCTCACCTGAACGACCCTATGAGCGATTGCCAGCAGCGCGTCACGGGCTCGATCTAACAGTCCGGCAACGTCACTCGCCAGCCCGCGCCAGAGGACAACCCGCACAAGCGCTGCGCTGGCAGGGCTACACGCAACGCTGCCCGTTGACGGGAGCAACGCAACCACAGCGAAACGCGGGCCGCTATCAAGTAAGCCGGTAACCGCTCTCCCGCATGTCAGCGCCTAGTGTCATGCGTACTCGACGGCTCACAGTAAATCCGTCGGCTCTGTCGCGGGGCGCTGCCCCGCACCCCGGCCCTCCCTCGGAGATGGGCGATGCGAGCGGGTCATCTCCTCGCCCGGGCAGGCAGAGCCCTACCCCGGAACCTCCGGGACGGCAAGGGCTCACTGCGATCGACCTACGGGCAGACCCTTGCCGTCCCGGAGAACCCGGGGTAGCCCATAGGGTGCCCGACCGAGGAGATGACCTGAGCCCGGGCCAATGCTGTGCACCTCTGATCGTCAGCTCAGATAATTCTCCCGCAGGTCCCGCATTGCCTGCTTCCGCACGCTGCCGACAGGCGGTCGAGGAATAGCCGGCCGTCCAGGTGATCCACCTCGTGCTGAAGGCACCGTGCCAGCAAGCCCTCGCCTTCTACCACGATGGGTCGGCCGAGCCGGTCAACCCCCCGCGCCCTGGCGTACCGCGCTCTGTGGAGTGGATACCACAGGCCGGCAGGGAAAGGCAGCCTTCGTCGTCCTCTTCCTCGCCTTCCATGGCCTCGATCACCGGGTTGACCAGATGGCCGACCAGGCCATCGACGCTGTAAGAGAACGCGCGGCGGGGCACCCCGATCTGATTAGCGCCAGGCCCGCGCCCTAGCGCCGCTACCGTGTCCTCCAGGTCGGCCACCAGGCCGCTGAGCGCCTCATCGAACTTGCTGATGGCATCGCAGGAGGTGCGGAGCACGTGATCACCAAACAGGCGGATAGGACGCTCGGTCACCGTGTCATCCTGCCGCAGAAGACGATCGCAGTGTCGCCCGGCCACGGGCCGAGGTCGCCGGTTTTCGGTGCGGCGGCCGAGCAGCAATTCGAGCAGCAACACCGCCGTACGAACTGGGACGGCATCACATGAGACCGGCTGCATCGTCCCAGCTGGACCGAACGTTCGGACGGATTCGGACGCTCTCGACGGTGACCGAGCCTGTCTCTTAATTCGCGGGTTTGCGCCGTGAACAGGTCTGCTGTCGGCGCCGCTTGAAAACGAGGCCATAGTGCCGGTCGAAAATGAGGCCACCCAGACAGATTGGCTGGGTGATCTCTGTGGAGGATTGGGCGCTGATCCGGCGGCTGGTGGCGGACGGGGTTCCGCAGCGGCAGGTCGCCCGGCAGCTGGATATCGGCAGGTCGACCGTGGCCAGGGCGGTCGCGTCGGAGGTGCCGCCGAAGTATGAGCGGCAGCCGGCGCCGACGTCGTTCTCGCCGTTTGAGCCGCGGGTGCGAGCGCTGCTGGCGGAGTTCCCGCAGATGCCAGCGACAGTGATCGCTGAGCGGGTGGACTGGGCGCGGGTCGACCGTCGTGGTTCCGGGAGAATGTCGCGCGGCTGCGGCCGTGCTATCGGCGGCCGGATCCGGCGGACCGGCTGTCCTGGGCGCCGGGTGATGCGGCCCAGTGTGATCTGTGGTTCCCGCCGGGCCGGATCCCGCTGGAGGACGGCAGCACGCCGCTGCTGCCGGTGCTGGTGATCGCCGCCGCTTATTCGCGGTTCACCACCGGCCGGATGATCCCGACCCGCACGACCGCGGACCTGCTGCTGGGGTCGTGGGAGCTGATCCGCCAGCTGGGCCGGGTGCCGCGGCGGCTGATCTGGGACAACGAGACCGGGATCGGCCGCGGCGGGAAGCTCGCAGACGGGGTGGCGGCGTTCACCGGGACGCTGGCCACCCGCATCGTGCAGCTGCGGCCCCGCGACCCGGAGTCCAAGGGGATCGTGGAACGGCGCAACGGGTTCTTCGAGACCTCGTTCATGCCCGGCCGCGCCTTCGCCTCGCCGGCTGACTTCAATACCCAGTTCACCGGCTGGCTGGACCGGGCGAACGGCCGGGTGGTGCGCACGCTGCAGGGCCCGCCCGGTCTGATCTGATCGACGCGGACCGGGCCGCGATGCTGCCGCTGCCGCCGTGCCGCCGCCGCTGGGCTGGCACCACGGGTGCGGCTAGGCCGCGACTACTACGTCCGGCTCGATGCCAGCGACTACTCCGTCGACCCGGCCGTGATCGGCCGCCTGGTCACGGTGACCGCGGACCTGGACCGGGTGCAGGTCCAGGGCTGACGGGCGCATGGTCGCCGATCACGCCCGGGTCTGGGCCCGCGGCAGCACCATCACCGACCCCGCGCACGTCGCAGACAGCCAGGCAGCTGCGCCAGGAGTTCCGCCAGCCCCGCCGGCCGGACCCGGCCGAGTGACCTGAGCCGGGACCTGGCCGACTACGACCGGGCGTTCGGCCTGGTCACCGCCGGCCATGAGGGGGCGTGATGACCGCCAGACAGCACCGAGGCCATGAAGCAGATCCACTACCTGGCTGCCGCGCTCAAGGCACCGCGGATCACCGAAGCCGCGGCCCGGCTGGCCGACGCAAGCCCGCGACGCGGGCTGGACCCACGAGGACTACCTCGCCGCCGTCCTGGAACGGGAAGTGTCAGCCCGCAGCGCCTCCGGCGCCCAGCTGCGGATCCGCGCCGCCGGCTTCCCCGCCCGCAAGACCTGGAGGACTTCGACTTCGACGCCCAGCCCGCCGTCCGCCAGCAGATCGCCGCCCTGGCCTCCGGCGCGTTCCTGGCCGAGGCCCGCAACATCGTGCTACTCGGGCCGCCCGGCACCGGCAAGACCCACCTGGCGACCGCGCTCGGCATCGCCGCGGCCCGCCACGGGCACCGGGTCTTGTTCGCCACCGCGACCGACTGGGTCACCCGGCTCACCGACGCCCACCGCCAGGGACTGCTCCCGAAAGAGCTGGCCCGGCTGCGCCGCTACGGGCTGATCATCGTCGACGAGGTCGGCTACCTGCCGTTCGAGCAAGACGCCGCCAACCTGTTCTTCCAGCTCGTCTCCTCCCGCTACGAGCACGCCTCGCTGATCTTGACCTCCAACCTGCCGTTCTCCGGCTGGGGAACCGTGTTCGGAGACCAGGCCGTCGCCGCCGCCATGATCGACCGGATCGTCCACCACGCCGACGTCCTGACCCTCAAAGGCGCCAGCTACCGGCTCCGCGGCCGCGGCATCGACAGCCTCCCCAGCATCAAAACCCAGAACCAGGCAGACTAAGACCACGAACCGGTGGCCTCATTTTCGCCCGGCGCAACGGCCCCATATTCGAGCGTCGCCGACATCTGCTTAGCACGCGTACCCGGGAGGCTAGTACACGCTCTGGCAGTTGCGTGACCGGGGACGCCAGGTCAAACGCTGATGTCATGCGCTTCTTCCGCAGAGTACCGGGCCCACCGCCGCGCAGGCGCCGGGTGGGGACCAGCGAGCCTGATCCATGGGACCCGCCGCAGACGGAGTTTCCTGGCATCGTGCCGATCAATACCCTGCTGTTGATCGGTCCGAGCGGGCCGCGATCGCGATCACCGGCATGTCCGCCTACCCCAACGGATTCGAATTTCACGGCACCGCTCAGCGGAGCGCCGCCAGCGGGCGGTCAGGGCGCGTCGTTGCCCGGCAAGGCCCGCGGCCGGAAGAACGCGGAAGCGGCCGGACGCCAGAGCTGCCACACCGCAGCCAGGCCGGTCAGCCAGGTCAGCACGGCGAAGAAGAAGTCTGCGGCGCCGTGGATGCCGCCCAGCTGCAGGGTCGCCAGGCCGGCCAGCACCGTGGACAGGATGCGCGCCCAGTTCCTGCCCCGGCCGGCCGGACCGCCGGGCCAGGTAGCGGTGAATGTGCGGGGCGTGCCGGTCGAAGAGCACCGCGAACCGCTCCGGCTCCTGCCGTGAGCTCGCGATGACCGCAGCATCGTCCGCGGCGGCGGATCTCATGCGCGGCCCTGATTCATGCCCGTGCCCCTCCGGTACCCGGGAGGTTACATCCGTTATCCGCAGCCGGCACCCGTTGAGTTCACGGTCCCCGGTGCCCGCTGACGCAGCGGGTGAATCGCAGGCGGCTCCCGCGCGGACAGATGACGGGCCGGAAGGCGGGTAGTCCCCTCTGGCCAGCGTGTGCCATCGAGCGAAGGGAACACCATGCGCGGAGCTGTGCTCCATGCCCCGCGGGACGTCCGCGTCGAGCAGCGCGACGACCCGAAGATCACCAACCCGAGCGACGCGATCATCCGGCTCGCTGCGACCTGCATCTGCGGATCCGACCTGTGGCCGTATCGCGGCATCGAGCCGGTGAACGAGCCGTCCCCGATCGGTCACGAGTACGCCGGGGTGGTAGAGGAGGTGGGCGCCGGCGTCACCGACATCGCGCCCGGCCAGTTCGTGATCGGCTCGTTCATCGCCTCGGACAACACCTGCCCGATCTGCCTGGCCGGCTACCAGACCTCGTGCCTGCACCGCCAGCCCATCGGCGCGCTCGGCGCCCAGGCGGAGTATCTGCGCGTCCCGCTGGCCGACGGCACGCTGGTCGCCACGCCGGGCGCGCCGGACGACGACCTGGTCCCGAGCCTGCTCGCGGCCTCTGACGTGCTCGGCACCGGGTGGTTCGGGGCGGTGGCGGCCGCAGCCGGGCCCGGCAAGACCGTCGCGGTCGTCGGCGACGGGGCAGTGGGCCTGCTCGCCGTCCTCGCCGCGCGGCAGCTGGGCGCCGAGCGGATCATCGCCATGAGCCGCCACGATCCCCGCCAGAAGCTGGCCCGCGAGTTCGGCGCCACCGACATCGTCACCGAGCGCGGCGACGACGGCGTGGCGCGCATCAAGGACCTCACCGGCGGGCTCGGCGCGCACTCGGTCATCGAGGCCGTCGGCACCCAGGAGTCGATGATGCAGGCGATCCGCTCCGCCCGCCCCGGCGGCCACGTCGGCTTCGTCGGCGTCTCGCACGGCGTCGAGCTGCCCGGCCAGGAGCTGTTCCGCTCGCACGTGCACCTGCACGGCGGGCCTGCCCCGGTGCGCCGGTTCCTGCCCGAGCTGATCGGCCTGATCTGGGACCGGACGATCAACCCGGGCGTGGTCTTCGACCTGGAGCTGCCCCTCGACCAGGCCGCCGAGGGCTACCGGGCCATGGACGAGCGCCGCGCCATAAAAACCCTCCTGCACCCCTGACCCCCTGCGGGGTCTTTCATGATCTCGGTAACTTTTCAGGTCCAGCTGCGGAAAAGTTACCGAGATCATGGGCTCCGGGCGGACGGGCCGGGGCGCCGGGCTGACCTGCGGGTGGCCTAGTCTCGGCGCATGGCCGATTTCCTCCGCGCCGACCTGCGCGGCTCGGTGTTCGAGCGCGCTGACCTGCGCGGCGCGGAGTTCCGCGCGGCCGACCTGGGCGGCGCCCGGTTCCGCGGCGCCGACCTGAGCGGAGTGGTCATGCGCGGCGTCGAGCTGGCCAACGTCGACATCTACGGCGAGATCATGAACGTGACCGTCAACGGCGTCGACATCGGCCCGCTGGTCAGCGCCGAGCTGGACCGGCGCTATCCGGACCGGGCCAAGATGCGCCCGGACGACCCGGCCGGGTTCCGCGAGGCCTGGGACATCCTGGAGCGGCTGTGGGACCGCACCGTCGAGCGCGCCCGCCGCCTGCCGCCGGGACGGCTGCACGAATCCGCCGGCGGCGAATGGTCGTTCACCGAGACGCTGCGCCACCTGGTGTTCGCCACCGACGCGTGGGTCAGGCGGGTGATACTCGGCGACCCGGCGCCATGGGATCCGCTCGACCTGCCGTGGGACGAGATGGAGGACACGCCGGGGGTGCCCCGCGACCGCGCGGCCCGGCCGTCGCTCGACACGGTGCTCAGGCTGCGCCGCGACCGGATGGCCACCGTCCGCCAGGTCATCGGCGGCCTGACCGAGGCCGGCCTGGATTGCGGCACCGAGCCGGTCACCGGCCCGGGCTGGCCGCCGGCCCGCAGCTTCCCGGTCCGCGAGTGCCTGCTGATCGTCCTGAACGAGGAGTGGGAGCACCGCCTGTACGCCGAACGGGACCTGCAGGCCCTGGAGGCCGGCGGCGGGGCCGTCCCCGGCGCCACGACGAAGTGAGATGACCGCCGCCCGGCTCAGCCTGACCCGGGCGCAGATCCTGGCGTTCCGCCGCCGGGCCGGCTTCCTGGACCAGCGGCTGGCGGACGGGGAAGCCTCGCTCCGGCTCGCCGCCTGGGCCGGGCTGCAGGACAGCATGCCGCGGGCGGCGCTGCTGTCCCTGCACGCGCGGGTGACCGGGATCCACCCCGCCAGCTGGGCGGATCCCTCGCTGGTTCAGCTGTGGGGGCCGCGGTTCAGCGTGTTCGTCGCCGCCGGGCGCGATCTCGCCGTGTTCACGCTCGGGCTGCTGCCCGACGACGCCAAGGGCCGGCGCCGGGCCGAGGACCTGGCCGGGCGGCTGCGCGACCTGCTCGGCGGCAGTCCGATGCCCTACGCCGAGGCCGGGCGGGCGCTCGGCGTGCATCACAACATGCTCAGGTACGCCGCCGCGACCGGCACGGTGCTGATCCGCTGGGAGGGCGCGCGGCAACCGGTCATCTGGACCGTCCCGCCGCCGCGGGCCGATCCCGGCGAGGCCCGGCTCGAACTCGCGCGCCGGTACCTGCACGTCTACGGGCCCGCGACGCCGGCCGCCTTCGGCCGGTGGGCGGGGATCGGCGCCCGGTACGGCGCGGCGGCGTTCGAGGCGCTGCGCGCCGAGCTGGCCCCGGTGCTGACGCCCGGCGGCCAGGCGTGGATCCTGGCCGGGGACGAGGCCGCCTGCCGGGCGGACCCGGACCCTGCCGCTTTGGCCCGGCTGCTCCCGAGCGGTGACCCGTTCCTGCTGCTGCAAGGAGCCGACCGGGAGCTGGCCGTCCCGGCCGCCGCGGGCCGGGCCGCGCTCTGGCCGTCGCGCGTCTGGCCCGGCGGCCTGCTCGTCGGCGGGGACATCGCCGGGACCTGGCGGCGCGCGGACACGGTGCTGACGGTACAGCCGTGGCGGCGGCTGTCCCGCGCGGAACGCGACGCCGTCGCGGCCGAGGCGCAGTCCCTGCCGCTCCCCGGCAGCACCGCGCAGATCGGCTTGCGCTGGGCCGGCTGAGCCGCCCGCCGGCCCCGGGCCCTCAGGCGAGAAGGTCACCGGCGGGCTCGGGGTCGCCGACGGTGGTGGCCGAGGTGCCGCGGCGGACGAACTGCCGGCCGGACGGCCACAGGGCCGCGTACTGGTCTCCGCTGGCGTCGTCGTAGCGCACGAAGCTGACCTCGGCGATGTCGGCCTCGAACAGGTGGAACCGGCCCGGCTCCGGACTCCAGCCGAGGCTTTCCGCCACCGCCTGCGCATAGCGCCGCTGGACGCCCGGGTCGTCCTCCGGCCGGGCGGTGCCGCGGACCTTGAACTCGCCCTCGCGGCCGTCCCGGTTCGTGACCACGCTGTGCACCAGCAGCCGCGGATCGCGCAGCAGGTCCCGGGCTTTCGTCGACTGCCACATCATGGACAGCCACAAGGAGCCTTCCAGCACGAACGGCTCGACCGGGCTGAGCCGCGGCGTGCCGTCGCGGCGGATCGTCACCACCAGCACGACGCCCGGGTCAAGCAGCCGCTCCCGGCCGAGCCGGGCCAGCCGGGGCTGGGCCTGCTCGAAATCGGACCAGCGCATGTTCCCCTCCGCAGGTTCTCGGCATCGCCTGCCGGTCTAGCACCCCATGCCGACACTGGGCCGGCCGCCGGGGCGTAGATAGCCTCATGGCCATGGAGCAGTTGCGCCTGCGGCCGATGACCGCGGCCGAATTCGGGTCCTACCGCGCCCGGCTCATCCCCGCCTATGCGGCCGACCATGTCCAGGCCGGCACCTGGGAGGCCGGCGAGGCGGAGATCATGGCCGCACGGCAGGTCGACGAACTGCTGCCCGGGGCCACCCGCACGGCCGGGATGCTGCTGCTGATGGCCGAGAACGCGGCGGGCTCCGTGGGCCTGGTCTGGATCGCGCTGGACCGGGACCGGCACGGCGACGCCTGGATCTACGACATCGAGGTCAGCCCGGAGCATCGCGGCCAGGGACTCGGCCGGGCGCTGCTGCAGGCCGCCGAGCGGGAAGCCGGCCTGCGCGGCGCGACCTCCATCGGCCTGCACGTGTTCGGGGCGAACACGGTTGCCCGGCGGCTTTATGAGTCGGCGGGCTACCAGACCACCTCGCTGATCATGCGCAAGCCGCTGCCCCGCGGGATAATGGCCGGGGAGCCCCCGGCCCGAGCCGGGTGACGGAGGGGATGCGGCGTTACCCGCTCCGGCTCGCAGTCAGGGCGCCGCGACCCGCTCGGCGGCCGGCATCGGCCGGGCGCCAAGCTGGGTGGTGCGGGCGATCTCCTCCAGGCTGCGCCCGCTCGGCTCAGGCAGCACCAGCGTGAGCGCGAAGCCGAGCGCGGAAACCCCGGCCGTCAGCAGCAGCGTGCCGCGCAGCCCGAGTGACGTCTGCAGCAGCGGGAACAGGAACACGCCGATGAACGCGCCGAGCTTGCCGATCCCCGCCGAGATCCCGTGCCCGGTGGTGCGCATGCTGACCGGGTACAGCTCGCTCGGCATGACGAACGTAGTCATGTTCGGGCCGAACTCGGTGAAGAAGTAGCTCACCCCGTAGACGAGCAGGAACGGGACCACCGCGGTGGTCATGCCGGGAATCGCGGCAATGATCAGGAAGCAGACCGCCATCATCGCGAAGCCGCCGAGCTGGAGCTTGCGGTGGCCGATCCGGTCCAGCCGGGCGATGGCCAGGATGTAGCCAGGCACGGCGGCGACCACGAAGATCGCCAGCTGCAGTGCGATCTTGGTCATGGTGGAGGCGTCCGGCGAGATCAGGCTGAGGATCTGCGGCGTGGAGATCGTGTTGCCGTAGTAGGCGTAGTCGAGCAGGAACCAGCAGCCCGCGGTGCCGGCCAGCATGACCAGCCACCGGCGGTTGGTCAGGAAGGCCCGCAGCCCGATCTGGTGGCGCGGGCCGACGGGCACCGCCGCGCCGGCCAGCCCGCCGTCCACGCCGCTCGCCGGGCGCCCGGCCCCGTTCCGCATCTGAGACTGGAACCGGGGCGACTCCGGCATCCGGGTGCGCAAGTAGACGACCGCTCCGGCGGGCACGGCGCCGAGCGCGAGCAGGATCCGCCAGACCGTGTCGTCGCCGGCGCCGGAGCCGAGCAGGGCCAGCGCGACCAGCGGGCCGATGATGAGCCCGAGCGCCTGGGTCCCGAATACCATTCCGACCAGCCTGCCGCGGTCTTTCCGGTTTGCGTATTCGCTCACCATGACCGCGCTGACCGGGTAGTCACCGCCGACGCCGAGGCCGAGGACGAAGCGGAAGGCGATCAGCATCCAGAACGACTGCGACACCGCCGCGCCGAGCGCGCCGACGATCATGATCGCGGCGACGAGCCAGTACACCCGCTTGCGGCCGGCCATGTCGGCGTAGCGGCCGAAGATGAACGCGCCGGCGAACGCCGCCGCCAGCATGGTGCTGTTGAGCAGGGCCAGCTGTCCCGAGCTGAGGTTCCAGTCCTTCGTGATGAGCGCGGACGCGATCCCGATGACGAACAGATCGTAGGCGTCGGTGAAGAAGCCCACCCCGGAGGCGACTACCGCACGCAGGTGGGTCCGGCTCAGCGCCGCTTCGTCGAGTTGTGCAGCCAGGTCAGAGGGCTGAATATCCGTCACCGCATCTCCCGCAGTCCACGCGGCACGTACGGGGCGGCCGCCTCGTTACTGGCATCTGGCTGGAAGGTACCGGGGCGAGACGACGGAAAACCGACCTGAAGGTGAACGCAAAGTGAACGCAAGATGTTCGTCAAGCGAATCACCTGACCACGCCCGCGGTGCCGGGCGCAGCGGTGTGCCCGTAACATAATCCGGTGGCGGAGACCAGGAAGTGCGACCAGTGCGGCACAGCGTTCACGCCGCGCCGCGAGCACGCCCGGTTCTGCTCACCGCGCTGCCGGCTGGCCTGGAACCGCCAGCAGGCCGCCACTCCCCCGGCCGAGGCCGGCGCGCTCGGCTGGTCGATCACCGCGATGCGCCAGGCCACCGACCGGGTGCAGCGGGACCGCGCGCTGGACCGGCGCAACGGCTTCGCGGTGATCAGCGAGGCCGTGTGGTGGGTCACCATGGTCGACGCCACCCTGGTGCGCTACCACCAGGACAGCTACCGCGCGGCGCTGGCCGGGCAGCCCGCGGACGAGCGCCAGGCCACCGAGGAGACCTTCGGCGGGCTGCGGTACGTGCGCAACCGGATGGGCTACGACGACGACCCGGCCGGGTTCATCCAGCCGGCCGCGGCGTACCCCGGCCAGGGCCCGGCCGGGGTACGCCGCTGGACCTGGAAGGCGGTGCCCGAGCCGTCGCTGGCCGCGCTAACGCCGAGCGGGCAGGAATGGGAGCTGCGCCGCTACCGTGCCTACCAGGCCCGGCTGGCCGGCCAGCCGGCCGGGCAGACCTTCCGGCGCGCGGCTGCCTTCCTGAACCTGGTCTGCCAGCCGGGCAACCTCAGCCGCTCCCAGCCCTAGCCCCGGGATCCGGCGTAAACGGGTTGACGCCGCTGCCGCCAGCGGGCAGGCTCAGCGGCTGTGTCCTTCCCGGTATCCCTCGCCGACAAGCCCGTCCTGCACGGCGACCTGGTCACGCTGCGCCCGGTCCGGGCCGCCGATGCCGCCTGCCTGCTGGTTCCCGACCCCGAGGCAAGCCGGCTGACCGGCAGCCACGGCCGGGTGCCGACCGCGGCCCAGCTAGAGCAGTGGTACGCCAGCCGGGGTGAGCTCGACAACCGGCTGGACCTGGCCGTGATCGACCGGGCCAGCGGCGAGTTCGCGGGCGAGGTGGTGCTCAACAACCTCGAGCCCGTCAACCGGGCGTGCAATTTCCGCATCCTGCTGACCGGGGAGCGCCACCGCGGCCGGGGCCTCGGCACCGAGGCGGCCCGGCTGATCCTGGCGCACTCGTTCGAGACCGCCGGGCTGCACCGGGTGGAGCTGGCCGTGTACCGGTTCAACCCGCGGGCCCGCCGGGTCTACCAGAAGGTCGGCTTCGTCTACGAGGGCACGATGCGCGACGCGCTGTGGTGGGACGGGGAATGGATCGACGCGGACACCATGTCGATCCTGGCGCCGGAGTGGGCCGCGCACCGGGGTCACCCCGGCTGACCCGCCGCCCGTCACCGCCCGCTGGCCAGCGTGTTTCTGGTGACTATGGCGAAGTCCGGTCCTGGCACCTGGATCAGCACGATTGCGAACGCCAGGAACGACCCGTAGGCCGCCCACGTCAGCTGCCCCATCCCCCTTGCTATCAGGTGCGGCCCGGCGGCGCGGCCCGGAAAAGCGCGCGGATACAGTTCAGCGCGGGCAAGGACCTGAGCTGCCCGCGCTGAACGAGAGAGGTCCGGTTTAGCTGGCCCGCTGCTGGGCCGTCGCCGGTGCCGGCACGGCCGAGCCGTACCGCAGGCTGGAGGACCGGCCGGTCCGCGAGGTCCACCGCTCGGTGCACGTGCGCGTGTCCCGGCAGTACCAGCGGATGTCGCTGCAGGCGCTGCCGCCGTCCGCCACCAGCTGGTCGGTGGGCAGCCGGGTCCCGCACATCCAGCACGACTCGACGGCCGCCGAACTCGCCGGCGCGGCGAGCAGGTAGTCGTGTTCGACCATGGTCAGGTCCCCCTTCGGGCCATTGTCGCGGCAACCTGGCGGGCCTTACGGCCGCAGGCCACCCCGGCTGGCGCTACCGTCCCGGCAGTCTGCCACGGTGGCAGCCGCCGGTCCAGCGCCGGGCTATACCCCAGCTAGTTCACCGACGCTAGTCGCCACGCCGAAAGCATAGACAACAGACGCCCGGCCGCGCAGGCAACCGGCCGCATGAGCAACTTGCCCCGGCTCATGCCGGTTACCCCCGTCCCGGATGCGGGAGCCGGCCCCCAGGCCCGGCGCAAGGCCCGGGCCTGCGAGGAGGCTAGCGGGCCAGCAGGGCAGCCTGGCCGAGCAGCCGCTGGGCGGCGCGGATCAGCCGGTCTGCCTGCCCGGCCGGGACCGGGCGGTTCCCGAACGCAGCCCCGTTCAGCTCGGCCCGCATGGCCGCCGCCAGCAGGTCGCGGGCCCGGCCGAGCCGGGTGAGCTGGCGCTCGATCCGGTTGTAGACGGCGTCACCGGGCGAGTCGCTGGCCAGCGCCCGGGTCGAGGCGTGCAGGGTGGCCAGCCCGAACGCGCCGACCGCCGAGTCGATCTGGCCGTAGGCCCGGCCGAGGCGCAGCACCGCGGGCAGGCTGGCCCGCATCGCAGGCGGCATCGCGGACCGGGCCAGGACCTCGGCGTCGACCCGGCCGTCGGGCACGTAGTCGTCCCGCAGCCCGGTCAGCTCCATCATGGTGGGCTGGATGTTCACGTGGTCGGTCCAGGCCGAGTTGTCGACGCCGAGATGCGCCACGCCCGGCCCGGCCAGGCCCAGCCAGGTGGTGTTGATCTGGGAGCTGACGTCGCCGTGGTTCCAGGCGTCGGTGCCCTTCGGCTCGGTCACGCAGGACGCCCCGCAGCTGGTGCTGCCCGACGACAGCCAGAAGTCGTCGTTAGCGAACAGCACGGCCGACGGGGTGCGCTTCGGGTCCGAGGTGATCATGTGCAGCAGCTTCAGCTCGACCGGGTCGGCCAGGTAATTGGTCAGCCGGACGGTCCGCCGGGTGGCGAGATCGCGAGCGGTGAGCCGGGCCGCGGCCCGCTCCAGCGCCCGGGCCGCGGCCGCGGTACGGGCCGGCTGGCCATGCAGGTACAGCACCGGCGCTGAGTCCGCCTCGACGTCGAACGGGGTGGTGATCCCCTTGGCCGCCAGCATCCCGGTCAGGTTTCCGTTCACCTCGCCGATCCGGGCGTAGTGACAGGTGACGGTGACGCCGTTGCAGCCGGCCGGGGTGGCCGGGCTGCCGACGAAGTGGTCGCCCTCGTCCGCGGTGATCACGAACAGGGTGTTGGCCCGGGTGATGCCGTGCGCGGCCAGCCGGGAGAAGAACGTGCCGAAGGCCGCGTTCTCGGCCCGCAGCTGTGCCTCGTACCCGGCCTGGCCGGGGCCGAACGGCTCGCCGGTCGCCCACGAGTCATGCAGGTCGGTGAGGTAGGTGAAGGTGACCGGCACGCCGCGGGTCTGCATGTCCAGGGTGTAGGCCAGGGCGTTCGGGCCGGTCATCGAGTCGTAACCCGGGAAGCCGACGTCACCGGAGGAGTCCTTCATGACCTGGCCGCCCAGGTTGCGTACCGGGCCGGACGGGCTGATCAGCGGCTGGACGGCCACGTTGCCGTACAGGGCGCGGTAGCCGTGGTAGCCGCCGGGCTCGGAAGGCAGCACGTCCGGGCGGCTGCCGCGGGCGCAGGCGGCCGCCCCGCGGGCACAGTGCACGGCCAGGCCCTCGAAGTCCGCGGCGGCCTTGTCCTGCAGCTTGGGGTTCTCCGCCTCCTTGGCCTGCGGCGAGTGCGCGCCGTAGACGTCGGGCACGTCCGGGACGGTGTTCTCCAGCTCGGTGTTGGCGGCCGCCACCGCGCCGAAGTTGCAGCCGGCCCTGGTGTAGGGCACCCAGGGCGCGGGCGCGTTGCCGCCGTGGCGACCGGCCATCGAGTACGTGTGGTCGCCCACCGGCGCGCTGTTCGACGTCGAATAGTCGACGATCGGGTCGGTCCAGTAGGCGAACGAGCCGGCCAGGTCGGTGCCGCCGCCGGGGGTGTAGTAGCGGTACTCGTTGGCGACCGGCATGCCCTGCTCCGCGCCGTACAGCCCGCTCTCGGAGGTGACGATGTCGTCGGCGGTGTGCGCGATCAGCGGGGTGTGCTCGTGGCTGATCAGCGTGCCGCCGCCGGTGAGGAAGTTCAGCAGGTTCGGCATCTGCTGCAGGTCGCTCGGCACGTTCGGGTTGTCCCGGTTGTAGTGCGTGTTGTCGAACTGCAGGTAGATGACGTGCTTGATCCGGCCGTGGCCGCCGAGCGCGCACGATTCAGTCCCGGCGCCGCTCCGGGCACCGGCCGCGGGCGCGGCGGCGGCCGGGGCGGAGGCGGCGGCCGCGGTCAGGCCGAGGGCCAGCGCGGCAGCGGCCGCGGCCGCTCCGGCCCGGATGATCAGGTTCCGGCCGGTCAGTACGGGCTGCATCGGCTCCTCCGGGCGCGTCGCGGCGTTGCGGACTGCGACCGGCCCGCGGCGGGCCGGGCCGAAGCTGACTATAGGCACCCAAATGGCCGCCGGGAAGCCCCTTACCGGATGGCCGGCTGAAGTTCGGCCCGCGTTTTCCGCCGGGCACCGGCCCGCGCACCTGACCGCGCCCCCTCCGCCGGGCGGCGGAGCGGGCGCGGTCGCCCGGCCGTGATCAGCTCTTGCAGGTGAGGATGGTGTTCACTGGCGCGCAGTTCTGCGGGGTGTTGCCGGTCACGCCGGTGCCGTTCAGCGTGATGGTGTCGGCGTTGTAGATGCCGCCACCGCTAGTGCCGGCCGTGTTATGGGTGACCGTGGCCCCGTTCAGGGTCGCGGTGTCGTCGTTGTACAGCCCGCCGCCGGAGTCGGTGGCGCTGCCGTTGATGATGTTGCCGCCCGTCAGCGTGAGGGAGTCCTCGTTGTAGATCCCGCCGCCGTCCGTGTGCGCGACATTGCCGTTGAGCGTGTCAGAGCTCATGGTGAGGTAGTCGTCGTTGTAGATGCCGCCCCCGTAGGCGGCGTGGTTGGCGGAGAAGGAGAGCCGGCCGGTTGTCGCGTCGTACTCGTTGTAGAAGCCGCCGCCTTCATACGCGCCGTTGTTGGTGAAGGTGCTGCTGGTCAGGCTCACCGAGTTGTCGTCGTTGTAGACGCCCCCGCCGTATTCCGCCCCGTTGGAGCTGAACTGGTCGCCGGTCAGCGTCGCGGTGTTCTCGACGTCGACGGCCCCGCCTTCGCGGGCGTGGTTGCCGCTGAAGGACGAGCTGGTGACCGTCAGCGCGCCGTCGCCGTTGTAGATGGCCCCGCCGTAGCGGGCGTGGTTGGAGCTGAAGGCCGCGTTCGTTACCGATGTCTGGGCATCAGCCATGATGGCACCGGCGTATTGCGCCGAATTTCCGGAGAACGTCGAGCCGGTGACTGCGAGCGACCCGTTCTGGTTATCGATGGCCCCGCCGTTTGCCGGGGCGGTGTTCGCGGAGAACGAGCCGCCGGTGATGCTGACATTCCCGCCGTTGTTGAAAATCGCGCCGCCGTTGCTGGCCGTCCGCGCTTTTCCGTTGACGAAGCTGAGCCCGGAAATCTTGACCGTGCCGCCGTTGATGGTCAGCAGGGTGAAGGCGGCGGGGGCGCGGCGGGTGATCGTGGCGGACTTGCCGTTGATGGTGACCGAGGTGCTGATCGCCGGCAGCGCCGCGGTCAGAAAGTACGTGCACGACGGGGCCAGGTTCAGGGTCGAGCCGCTGGCCAGGCCGGTGAGGGCGGTGGACAGCGCCGCGGCGCTGCAGGCCACGTTGACGGTGGCGGGCCCGGGCCCGGCCAGCGCGGCCGGGGCGAACGACAGCCCGAGGGCCGCGGCACCGCCGAGCGCGACGGCGCCCCCGGCCGTCCGGGCGAACTTTATGTGCATTGAATACGCTCCCCGTGATGAGTAAGATTCTCCTGCTTTCCCTGTCTGTCCGGTATGAGAGCGCAGGCTCACGCTTTCCGGAAGATATCGGAAAGGCCAGGGAAAACGCGGAAGGCCTCGCGCGATTCCGCGTGGCCGCAGCCTAGCAGCGCTGGTCGCCACAATGAGTGATATCGAGATCGGGAAACGCACGATAATGCGGAGAGGAGTGGCCGCGGCGGGCCGGCGCCGAGCATGCCGGGGCCCCCTCCGCGTGGCGCGGAGGGGGCCCCGGTTCGAGCGATCGGGCGGCTGGCCGCCGCCCCGGGTGTTACCGGCCTGGCGTCAGGACACCGGGCCGTTCTGGAAGCAGAACTCCTGCGCGTCGCGGATGGAACCGCCGGTCAGGACGTTGCGCCGCCACAGCTGGACCTGGTTGTCCGGACGGCTGGTGCCGGCGTTCACCGTGGCCACGTACGGGTGGCTGAACTGCGTCGTGGCGCCGGAGATGTAGTCCGAGTAGTCCACGCCGGTGTCGCTGGTGTCGGCGCAGTTATCGGTGCTCACGCCGGCGTTGGCGTTGTCCTGGATGAACAGCGAGCCCTCGGTGGTGCCGCAGTCGACCAGCTTGACGTTCATGCCGTTGTACGGCGTGCCCGTCGTGCCGGCGCAGTAGCCCGAGTCGTTTCCGAATGGGGTCCAGTCCAGCTCGTACACCGGGCTGCCGAAGAAGTCGATGCAGGCCACCGAGGTGGACGACAGGATGCCGTCCGGGTTGGTGTTGGACCGGCAGTAGTCCGAGACGAAGCCGACCTGCTGGACGTTGAAGTCCTCGTTCGGGTGGGCGTTGGACGCGAACTTCAGCGTGATGTCCTGGCCGGGCCGCGACGGCACCGAGCCGGTGTCGCCGGAGACGTAGGCGTTGGCGATCGTGTTCGGCCCGAGCAGCCGGGACGAGAAGTCCTGGCAGTTGGCGCCACAGGCCGGAGTCGCGTTGCGGATGGCGGTCCTTGAGTGCGGGTGCGTTGACGCCATCGCGGACGTCGCGCCCATGACAGCCAGGGACGCGGTCGCTGCGAGTACGACAGCCCCCTTGGCGAATGCGATTCGCAATGCATTGCCTTTCGTTCGATGTTCACCGCTGCAGCGGTCTTCCCCGAGGGCTTCAGGCGGTCAAGCTCGGGAGGTGGTTACCCTGACTGCACTGGCACGAGTTACGCTCAGTAGTCCCGCCCTGCCATGCAGTAGTAAACACTACCATCCGTGGCTTGGCAATTACTCTGCGTTTATCAAGTCGCCAGAATTATCCCGGAGGCCCCGAGTACCGGCCAGGACGCAGGCTGACCTGCTGCGAGTCCGCGCCGCGGCCGCGTCCCGTGACCCGCTGACGGCTGCGGCGCGGCCCGGCGAGGATGCCGGAACCGCGCCGCAGCCGTCGTGGTGCCGCGGTCAGCCCGTCAGGTGGGCGGCGGCGGCGGGGTGGGGGCGCAGGCGTTGGTGAGGCTGCCGGTGATCGCGAACATCTGCGAGTCGGGGATCACGCCGCCGTTCAGGGCGTTCTCCCGCTCCAGCTTGAGCTGGTTGTCCGGCCGGGCCGAGCCCGCGTCGACGGTCATGATCAGCGGATGGCTGAAGTTCGGGTCGCTGCCGTTGATCAGCGGGGCGTAGGTGGTGAGCGGCGCATCGAACCGGTCGCCAAGGACCAGGTGCGGGGAGCAGTTGGCACTGTCGATGATCCACAGCGTGCCGTCGGTCTCGCCGCACGGCCGCAGCGTGACGTTCTCCCCGTCGCGGGCCGAGGGCACCCCGGCGCACAGGCCGCTCTCGTTGCCGTAGGGCGACCAGCCGAACTCCAGCACGTCGTCGCCCCGGTAGTTCTGGCACACGTACGACTCCGGGTTGAAGCTCTGCGGCGAGCTGGGCGGCAGCTGGCAGAAGTCGTTGACCGTCAGCGGGATGCCGTTCGTCTCGTCGTAGTCGGTGAAGTCCTGGTTCGGGTGGCTGTTGCTGGCGTACTTGAGCGTGACGTCCTGCCCCGTCTGGCCGCCGGTGCCGTTATCGCCGGGCACGTAGGCGTTCATGACCGTCTTCGGGCCGAGCAGGCGGCTATAGATGGTGAAGCAGCTCACCCCGCAGCCGGGCGTGGCGTTGAGCCGGCCGCCCGAGCCGGCCGCAGTGGCGGCGCTGGCCGCGCCCGCGCCGAGCAGGCCCGCGGCCAGCACGGCCGCTCCGGCCGTGGCCGTGATCCTGGCCCCATGCCCCGCCAGGGCGCGCACCGCGCGCATGCCCCGATTGCGCATTGTCTGTCCTTCCGGTAGCCGTGCGAGCCCATTGCTGTAGCTCTGAGTGATCGGACGCTACCAGTTGTGACTGCCCCGGGAGGGGCAAAAACGCGGACTGCCGTCACGTTCCGCGGCCGGCCGCTTGCGAGCGGAGCAGCGGCGTCAGGACCGGGACGGCGGCACGGCGTGGGCCGCGCCGCGGCTGTTGCCCGCGCTATGGCCGCCCGGGCCGCCGGCAGGCCGGGCCGCCGGCGGCGCTGTCGCCGGGCGCCAGCTCGAACGCGCCGGCCGGCTGGCCCGTGCTGCCCGTCATGTTCTTCTTCACCGCGTCCAGCACGGCCAGGCCCTGGCTGACCAGCCCGGCGGCCAGCTCGCTCATGCCCTCAGAACCGTTCAGGATGCTGACGTTGGCTCCGGCCAGGCCGGACGCCGCCTCCCGGACGATCTGCGGCAGCTGGTCGATCAGCATCCGGTCCAGCGCGACCCGGTGGTGGGAATCCGCGGCCTCGGCCTGGATTTTGATCCGGTTCGCCTCCGCCTCGGCCAGCACCCGGACCTTCTGCGCCTCGGCCTCGGCCGGCTTGATCACCTCGGCGATCAGCTGGCGCTGGCGCAGCTCGGCCTGCCGCTGAGCCAGCTCGGCCTGGGCGGACAGCACCTCCATCTGCGCCTGGGCCTGCGCCAGCGGGCCGGCCTGGGCCGCCTCGGCCTGGGCTTTGTCTACTTCTGCTTTGTACTGGGCCTGTACCACCGAGGTTTGCCGGGCGTACTCGGCCTGCTTGCGCTGCGATTCCTGCTGCGCCTCGGCGGCCGCCTGGTTGGCCTGGGCCTGGGCGATCTGGGCCTGGCGCTGGATCGCGGCGTTGTGCGGCGCGGCCATCGCGTCGATGTAGCCGGTGTTCATGTCGTCGATGGACTGGATCTGCAGCGAGTCCACCGTCAGGCCGATCTTGACCATCTCCGCCTTGGACCCGTCCAGCACCTCGCTGGCCAGCTTCTGCCGTTCGGTGACGATCTCCTCCACGGTCATCGAGCCGATGATCGAGCGCAGGTGGCCGGCGAAGATCCGGCCGGTCAGGGTGGACATCTGGTCCTGGTCGGACAGGAATCGCTGGCCGGCGTTGACGATGGATTCCTCGTCGTTGCCGACCTTGAACGCGATCACCGCGCGGACGTTCAGGGAGATGCCCTGCCTGGTCACGCAGGTCTCGGACACCTCGGACTCGTACATGGACAGGTTCAGGAAGCTGGCCTTGCGGACGAACGGCAAGACGAAGGCGCCGTGGCCGGTGACGACCCGGAAGGGCGCCCCATCGCGCCCGTACTGGCCGCCCGCAATCAGCATCGCCTCGTCCGGGGCCGGAACTCGGTAGCCAAGCATGGCAATCATCTCCAGTTCAGTGCGAATAGCCAGCGCCGCGGCCGGAAGCCGGCGGCACGCGAGCCCGGCCGGGCCTGCCCGGCGCCCGCCGGTATCGTCCCACTCATGCGCCTGCGGGCGGAATGCCGTCCAGCGGGTCGTCCCACTCGCTGACGTCGACGGCGCGCGAGCCGCGTGATTCGATCACCAGGACCGTGGCGCCGCGCGGCAGCGGGGCCGCCGACCAGGCGATGTAGGCCTCCGAGCCGCCGCGGATCGGGACCAGCACTTCGCCGGGGCCGGCCATGCCCCGGGTCGCGACGGTGAGCGTGCCGATCGCCCCGATCAGCGCGTCCTCCCGTGCCACCGGCTGCCTCTTCCCGTTTCCCGGCCGCGGGTCCCGGCCGAGGGCGGCCCGGCGCGGGCCGCCGGGCACTGGCCCGGTGCCATTATCGCGCGGGCCTGCAGGTGATCGCGCCGGACCGTCCCGCCACGGACCGGCGCCCGCCGGCGGGATCGCGCCCGCGGCCCGGCCGGCTCATCCGCCCGGCCGGCCTGCCGCCGCCAGCCCGGCCCGCAACTGACGCGCCAGCAGTCCCGGCGCCTGCACCAGGGACGGGCCGTACCAGGTCAGGTGCCGCCCGCTGACCAGGGCCGCGGACAGGCCAGGGAACGCCTCAGGGCCGTCGTCCGGGCCGAACCGGTACGGCTCGTCCGGCAGCACGACCAGGTCTGTCGGCGCCGCCTGCAGTTCCGCCAGGCTGATCCGCGGGTAGCGCTCGGCGTGCCCCGCGTAGGCGTTGGCCACGCCGAGGCGGGCCAGCAGGTCGCCGGCGAAGGTGTCCCGGCCGAGCACCATCCACGGCCGCCGCCAGACCGGCACGATCGCGGCGCGCCGGGGCACGAGCGCGGGCACCTGCCGCCAGGCCGCCTGAGCCGCGTCCAGCCAGCCCGGCCTGGGCCGCCGGCAGGCGAGCGTCAGCATCCGGTCGAGCGAGGCCAGCGCCTCCGGCAGGTCGCGGATGCGGGTCACCCAGACCGGGCAGCCTGCCGCCCGCAGTGCGGCCAGGTCCGGCTCGCGGTTCTCCTCCTCGTTGGCCAGCACCACGTCAGGGGCGAGCGCCGCGATGGCCGCCACGTCCGGGTTCTTGGTGCCGCCAATCCGCGCCGCGGCCAGCCCGGGCGGGTGCGTGCACCAGTCCGTCACCCCGGTCAGCAGCCCGGCGCCGCAGGCGGCCACCGATTCGGTCAGCGACGGCACCAGCGACACGACCCGCCGCACCTGCGGCGGCACCGGCACGGCCTGGCCGGTATCGTCGGCCGGCTCGGCTGGTCGCTGGGTCACTCCCCCATCGTCTCGCATCCCCGGCCAGCGCCCCGCCGCCGGCGCGGCCGGCCCGGGGGGATCAACCGGGACCGGGGCGGGAATAGCCGGGGCGGGGGGTGCGTTGTCAGCCTTCGTCGGCGCGACTGTGTCCCCCGGGCTCACCTTAGAATCGCCTTCGCGGAATACCGTCCGGCTGGAGCCGCGTTGCGCACCTCGCCGAGAGGCGACCACGCGCCGGCGCCCGGCACGCCCTCGTGAGCATCTGCTCCCGGGGGCGCTGTCATGCCGGCCTGCCGCCCGGGCCCGGCCCGGGCGGCAGGTCCGCACAGGAAGGAAGACATTGTGGCCGAGGCTCTCCCGAGCGATGTCCGGGCCGGGCTAGATGACCCGTTTGCCCAGCTGACCGGCCCGCTGGCGGGCACCAGGCGGCTGCAGTTCGAGGTGGCGGAGACCGGGCAGATCAGCCCGCACATGCAGCGGCTGCGGCTGACCGCGCCGGAGCTTGACGGGTTCAGCTACGCGCCGGGCCAGGACGTGATGCTGCTCGTCGCGGCGGACGGCAGCCGGCCGGTCCGGCGCCGGTACACGATCCGGGCGCTTGACCGCTCCCGGCAGCTGCTCACCCTGGAGGTGGTGCGGCACGGCACCGGACCGGGCGAGGCGTGGGTGACCACGGCCCGGCCCGGCGACCGGATCGAAGGCATCGCCCCGCGCGGGAAGATCACCATCTCGCCCGGGGCGGACTGGCACCTGTTCTTCGGCGACGAGTCCGCCATGCCCGCCATCTTCGCGATGACCGAGGCGCTGCCCGGCGACGCCGAGGCCACCCTGGTGGTGGAGGTCCCCGGCCCGGACGACGAGCAGGAGCTGCTCGCCCCGGCCCGGACCCGGCTGACCTGGCTGCACCGGCTGGACCGCCCGGCCGGCGACCCGGCAGCGCTGGTGGCCGAGGCCCGCGAGGTCGAGCTGGCGCCTGGCTCCGGCCAGGCCTACGTGTTCGGCGAGGCCAGGGCGGTGCTGGCGGTTCGCGAGGTGCTGTCGGCCCGGGGCCTGGCCGACGGCCAGGCCGCAGCCAAGGCCTACTGGGGGCGCGGCCGCGCCAACGCCGGCCACGGCGAGCCGCCCCGCGACTAACCGTGCCGCTCATCCTGGCGGCAGGCGCCGCCGGGCGCCCAGCCCGCCTGGGCCACTTTCCGTCACACCAGCAACAGGCCGAATTAACAAGTCAAGAAAGTGCCGCGGAGCATCACAAATCTTCCGCGTTAATCGGGTGCGTGGCGGAAGTGACGGGAGGTGTCCGCAGCACCGGGGGTGCACCAGCGGCGGGCTGCCGCCCGCGCCGCCGCGGCGCGGGCGGCCGGGTCCGGCTCGTCCGACGCCCAGGCCAGGTAACCGTCCGGGCGGATCAGCATGGCGGCAGGCAGCCGGTCACCCGAGTTCTCCCTGAACCCGGCCTGCCGGACCGGAGGCGGCAGGCCGGCCAGGCCGGGCGCCACCTCGTCCGGTGCGCCTGACCTGGTCAGCAGGACCAGCTTGCCGTCGCGGGCCAGCTCGTAGCTGCGGGCCAGGCTGCCGCCGGCCAGGGTCAGCACCGCCCGCGGCAGCCGGGCCCCGGCCAGCGGATGGGCTGCCCCGGCGGCGCCGTCCGGGTAGCGGATGGACAGGCCGGAGTACTCGCGGGCCAGCCGGGCCTGCACCGGCGGCAGCGGCACGACCAGCCGGTGCACGGCCCAGCGCAGCGCCCGGCGGGCCGGGGTGCGGGCGGTGTTGAGCCGGAACTGGCGGCCGGTCAGCGCGAGCACCTGGGCGCCGACCGGGTACCGCTCGGCATGGTAGGAGTCCAGCAGCCAGTCCGGCGCCCAGCCCGAGGCCGCCGCGGCGAGCTTCCAGCCGAGGTTCACCGCGTCCTGCAGGCCGGTGTTCAGGCCCTGCGCGCAGGCCGGCGAGTGGGCGTGCGCCGCGTCGCCGGCCAGCAGCACCCGGCCGGACCGGTAGGCCGGCACCTGGCGGCTCTCGCTGCGGTAGCGGCCCGACCAGCGGATGTCGCGCGGGCCGAGGTCGCGGCCGGTGATGCGCAGCAGGCTGGCCGCGACCTCGGCCAGCGTGACCGGCTCGGTGACCGGCACCTGGCCGCGCGCGTAGTCGTAGAGCACCACCCGGCAGCTGCCATCCCGGAACGGGAAGACCAGCAGCATGCCGCGGCCGGAAAGGTCGCCGTGCGCGGCCGTCATCGGCAGCCCGTCCAGGTGCATGTCGGCCAGGATCACCGAGCCGGGATTGGGCGCTCCGGGGAACGGCAGGCCCAGTGCGCCGCGCACGAAGCTGCGCACCCCGTCGCAGCCGGCCAGGTATCCGGCCCGCAGCTGCCGCGGCCGCGGGCCGGGCCGGCCGCGACGCTGACGCCGACCCCGGCGGCGTCCTGGCGGAGGGCGGTGACCTCCGCCGACCAGCGGATCGTCACGCCCAGCTCGGCAGCCCGGGCCGCGAGCAGCCGCTCGATCTGGCTCTGCGGGATGTCCAGCAGGTAGCCGAAGTCCGAGTCCAGCCGGGTGAAATCCAGCTCCGCGCCGCGCGGCCCGAGCGGGAAGGCCGGCACCGGCTGGCCGGCCGCGGCGAACCGCCCTGCCAGCCCGCGCAGGTCCAGCGTCTCCAGCGAGCGGGCGTGCAGGCAGCAGGCCCGCGAGTCGGTCCGCGGGCCGGGCAGGCGGTCCAGCACCTCGCAGGCCACCCCGGCCAGGGCCAGCTCGGCGGCCAGCATCAGCCCGGTCGGGCCCGCCCCCACGATGATGACCCCCGGGCCGGCTGCCGTCACGCTTGCTCCTGTCTGGCCGGCTGCAGCACCGGGAGCACACGTTATGTCACTGGCCGTTTTCTCTCAATAGAGCGGAAGATGCTTCATAATCAACAATGGAAAGTGCCCCATTTCAGGGGTCCGGAGGGAGCGCGCCCAGTGGCGGAAGTGGTCGCGGCCGATGTCTCCGCGCTCTTGTCCAGCACCTCGGCGCGGACACTGACCCTCGGGATCGATTCCGGCGGGCGCATCCTGCACCACGACCGGGCCGCGGCCGATGTGCTGGCCGACGCGCCGGAGCAGCTGCTCGGCACCCAGATCGGCGACCTGATCGCCGGCCCGGCCGGGCAGGCGGACACGCTGCGGTCGCTGATCGACGGCGCGTGCTCGGGCAAGGAGGGCACCGCCGTGCTGCGGGTCAAGACCGCCCGCGAGCCCGCCGCCGACGCGGTGGTGACCGTGCAGCCGATCCGCTCGTCCGGCCCGGCGCTGGTCGCGCACGCGATCCTGCGGATCCCGCCGCCGGTGTCCGAGCGGTTCCTGGACCCGGCGGTGATGCGGCACGCGCTGCTGGACGGGGCGTTCCGGCACATCAGCGACGCGCTCGACATCGACCAGATGGCCCGCGAGCTGACCAACATCGTGGTCCCGCATTTCTGCAACGCGGCCGGCCTGCTGATCTTCGAGAGCCTGGTCGGCGACGACGAGCTGCCCGCGCACAGCCCGGACGGCCTGCAGCCGGTGCGCCGCCTCGCCGTCGCCTACGACAGCACCGACACCGGCTGGGACGCGGCATTCCCGACCGGCGAGATCCTGCAGTACCCGGCGGACACGCCGTACACCCGGTGCATGGACTCCGGCAAGCCGGTGCGCGAGGTGATGGGCGAGAAGGAGGCCAAGTCCATCGCCCGGCAGTGGCGCCGCTCGCCGGTGGCGCGGCTGCTGTCCGGGGTGTCGCTGCTGCTGCTGCCGCTGGTGGCGCGCGACACCATGATCGGCTTCTTCGTCTGCATCCGGCAGGTGGGCTACCGCCGGTTCGACGCCTACGACACCGAGATCGGGATGGAGTTCGCCAGCCGGGCCGCGATCTTCATGGACTCGGCCCGCCGCTACAGCCGGGAGCGCGCCACCGCGCTGACGCTGCAGCGCAGCATGCTGCCCACCGGGCTGTCCATGCCGTCCTCGGTGGAGGTCAAGCACCGGTACCTGCCGGGCAGCAAGCTGATCGAGGTCGGCGGCGACTGGTACGAGTCGATCGCGCTGCCCGGCGGCCGGGTCGCGCTGGTCGTCGGGGACGTGGCCGGGCACGGGGTGCGGGCCGCGGTCACCATGGGCCGGCTGCGGACCGCGATCCACACCCTGGCCATGATGGAGCTGCCGCCGGCCGAGACCCTGCAGCAGCTGGACGAGCTCATGCAGGAACTCGGCGCCCGCGAGCCGCACTTCGCCACCTGCGTGTACGCGATCTTCGACGCGGTCAGCGGGACCTGCGAGCTGGCGTCGGCCGGGCACCTGCCGCCGCTGCTGGCGCGGCCCGACGGCACCAACGAGCTGCTGGACGTGCTGCCCTCCCCGCCGCTCGGCATCGGCACCGGGCCGATCCAGAGCCGGGTGATCGACGTCGATGACAACAGCCTGCTGGTGCTCTACACCGACGGCCTGGTCGAGAAGCGGACCGCCGATATCGACGAGGGACTGACCCGGCTGCGCGGCATCTTCGGCCCCGGCTGCACCGACCGGCCGCTCGAAGAGCTGTGCAAGAACACGCTGGACGGGGTGTACGCCGACGACCAGCGCGACGACATCGCGCTGCTGATCGCCCGGTTGCGCAAGCTGCCCGCGGACAAGCACGTGACCTGGCGGCTGCCCGCCGAGCTGACCTCGGCCGGGCGGGCGCGCAACCTGGTGCGCAGGCCGCTGCGCCGGTGGAACCTGACCGAGCTGATCCCGGTCACCGAGCTGCTGGTGTCGGAGCTGGTCACCAACGCGGTCCGCTACGCGCAGGGCAAGATCGGGCTGCGGCTGGTGCTGGAGGGCGGCCTGGTCTGCGAGGTGCTGGACGACTCGGCGGCGCTGCCGCGGCTGCGCTACCCCGGTGACGAGGACGAGCGCGGCCGCGGCCTGCAGATCGTCAGCCAGATCGCGCAGCGCTGGGGCACCCGGCGGACGGCCTCAGGCAAGGTCGTCTGGTGCGAGCTGCCCTTGCCGCGCGACTGACCCGGCCCGGCCCACGGCCGTCTTGGTCAGCTGGCCGCCCTGCATCACCGCGATGTGCTGGGCCCGCCGGGCCACCACGCTGTCGTGGGTGATGATCACCATGATCAGCCCGCGGTCGCGCCACAGCCGCTCCAGCAGCGCGATGATCTCGTCCCGGGTGTGCTCGTCCAGATTCCCGGTCGGCTCGTCAGCCAGCAGCACGTCCGGCTCCTTGACCAGGGCCCGGGCGATCGCCACCCGCTGCTGCTGGCCGCCGGACAGCTCGGCGGGCAGGTGCGCGGCCCGGTCGTCCAGGCTCACCCCGGCCAGCGCCTCCGCGGCCCGCTCGCGGCGCTGCGCGGCCGGCAGCTTCAGCGGCACCAGTGCCGCCTCCACGTTCTCCTGCGCGCTCAGGGTCGGGATCAGGTTGAAGGTCTGGAACACGAAGCCGATCGAGGAGGCCCGGACCTTGGTGACCTCGCCCTCGCGCAGCTCGGTGAGGTCCTGCCCGTTAAGCTCGACCCGGCCCGAGGTGGGCCGGTCCAGGCCGCCCAGCATCTGCAGCAGCGTGGACTTGCCGTGCCCGGTCGGCCCCTGGATGGCCAGCCACTCGCCGTCGTCGATCACCAGGTCCACGCCGCGCAGCGCATGCACGACCCCGCGGCCCTTCCGATAGTCCTTGGTCACGCCGGTCAGCTTGTACATGGGCTCTCCTGAGCTCGTCGCTACCGCGGGCGCGGCGCTTACTCGACCCGGGCCAGCGCCGCGGCGGGACGCAGCCGGGCCGCCCGCCAGCCGCCGAAGGACCCGGCGATCAGCCCGCCCGCCACGGCCAGCAGCACCGCCGCGACGATCGCGGTGATGGTGACCGGCGCGGTCAGGTGCACCGTCACGGCATGCGCCGGGTTCGCCGCATGACGGAATCCGCCGGCCCCGCCGCCGGGGAAGCCGCCCGCGCCGCCGCCGGGGAATCCGCCGCCACCGGGGAAGGTGCGCGCGCCGCCCGGCGTGGCGGTCCCGGTGGTCTGCCCGGCCGAGGCGGTCAGCGGCCCGGTGAAGCGGGTGACCAGCGCCGAGCCGAGGAAGCCGAGGCCGACCCCGGCCACGCCGCCGATGATGCCGGTGACCAGCGCCTCGCCCATCACCTGGCCGATGACCCGGCGGCTGCGCCAGCCGAGCGCCTTGAGCGTGCCGAACTCACGGACCCGGCGCGACACCGCCGTCGCGGTCAGCAGGCTGGCCAGGCCGAACGCGGCGGCCAGCACCGCGATGGCCAGCCACCGGCCGAGGTTGTTAGCCAGGCTGGAGGCGCTGGAGATCGAGCCGGTCACGTCCTTGGCCAGGTCGCTCTGGTTGGTCACCGTGGCCTTCGGCATCGCCGTGGAGATCTCCTTCGACACCGCGGCGATGTCGGACGCGCTGTCGGCCGCGACGTAGACCGTGTTCACCTTGCCCTTGAGGCTGGGCGAGGCCAGCGCCTGCGCCCGGGCCAGCGGGATGTAGACCTCCGACGGGCTGGAGCCCTGCGGCTGGCTGACGATGCCCGCCACGGTGAAGCTGGTGCCGCCCACCGAGATCTTCGAGCCGACCGACAGCTTGCCCTGCCTGGCGTAGTTCGCGTCGATGACGGCGACGTTCGCGTCGGCGTCGGTCTTGGCGAAGGTCTTGCCGGAAGTCAGCTTCCCGTTGCTGAGCGGGCCGAGCGCGCCCTGCGAAAGGTCCACCCCGGTGACGCTGAACGACGAGATGCGGAAGCTGCCCGGCGACCCGCTGCCGCCGCCCGGGGCGCCGAACCCGCCCGAACTGGCGGCGGGGATCTTGCCGCGGAGCGAGGTGTCGGTCAGCGTCAGGCCGCCCGCCGCGGCGGCGACGTGGTCCATCTTGGCGATGTTGCTGACCGCCGCTGAATCCAGCGTGCCGAGCGAGAATCCGGCGCGCAGCGAATTGTTGCTGACCGTCGTGCCTGCCTTGGCCCGGCCGCCGGCGGGCGCCCCGCGGGCCCGGAAGCCGAAGCCCGGCAGGCCCGATCCGGCCTGCGGCGCCTGCGTGACGGTGACGTCGGTGCCGACCCCGTACAGCGACCTGAGCACCGAGCCCTGCGCGTTCTTCACCCCCGTCGACAAGGCGGTGACCGTGATGACCAGCCCGATGCCCAGGGCCAGGCCGAGCGCGATCAGCGTCGACTGGCGGGCCCGGCGGCGCAGCTCGCGCCCGAGGTAGGTGAAGAACACGCGCGCTCCCTCGGTATCCCGGTGATGCCGGGTACCGATCCTGGCGGCAGTAGCTGGGGACTAGCTGGAAGGACGCTTCGGGATCGGTGCGCCCGAGCCGCGCTTGATGTACAGCCGCAGCCAGACGTCAGACACCCGGTAGGTGTGCACGAGGTGGAAGCGCAGGCCGTACAGGACCGGCACGGCGATGTGGTTGGTGTTCATGTTGACCACCCAGACCCGGTCCACCTGCGCCAGCCGCTGCCGCACCACGTCCTCCGGCGCGTTCGTCCCGGCCAGCGTCCCGGACGGGACGGGCTGGCGGGCCAGCTCCACGTTCGGGATCTTGATCAGGCCGTAGGGGTAGGCCCAGGGGAAGCTCTCTGAGTTGGTGTTGGTGTAGTAGACGACGTCGCCGGGGCGGCGCAGCTGGCCGATGAGCCGGTCGACCCGGCGCAGGTTGTCCTTGTGGCCGTCGGGCTTGCGCTCGGCGATCTGCGAGTTCAGCCCGAGCGCCGCGACGGCCAGCAGCACGGCGGCGGCCAGCACCGGGCCGAGCGCGTGCGGGCGGCGCAGCCGGGCCAGCGCGGCCAGCGCCGCGCCCAGGATCAGCGCCACGGCAGGCGTGCAGAACATGATGTAGCGGAACGTGTAGACCGGCGTGATCAGCGAGCCGAGCAGCAGCAGCGCGGGCGGCAGGATCAGCCAGGGCAGGGCCAGCTGGTTCAGCCTGGCCGGCCAGCAGGCCCGCAGCCGGGCCCGGCCGCCGATCGCGGCGACCACGACGCCCGCCGCCACCGCAAGCAGCGCGCCGTACAGCATGACCATCGGGCCGACGAGCTGGTTGACGCCGTTCAGCCAGTCGGGCACCTTCAGCCAGCTGACCTGGCCTTTTTGCGTGAATCCGAGGTACAGCAGCGGGCTGGAAATGATCAGGCCCACCGCCGCGGAGATCACCCAGCGGAGTGCCGTGACCCACCGGGCGCGGCCGCGGCCGGCCCGCCCGCAGTGCACGGCCACGGTCGCCAGGTGGGCGGGCACCAGCAGCAGCGCGAAGATGTTCAGGATGCCGAGCAGCCCGATGCCGAGCGCGTAGCAGATCCACCACCGGGCCGGGCCGCGGCCGCCCGCCGCGCGCCCGGGCGCGTCCAGGGCCCGGATCAGCAGGTAGCTGGCGATGGCGGCCATCGCGGTCTCGAACGCGACCGACCTGGCGTCCTGGGCGTAGAAGCTGACCTGCGGCAAGATGACGAACGCCAGCCCGGCCAGCAGCCCGGCGGCCAGGCGAGACCAGCCGCCGGCCGAGGGCGGCGACGAAGCCGGCCGCGACGCACATGGCCACGACCGAGGGGAACCGCATGAACAGCTCGGTGTGGCCGCCGATCCGGTAGACCACCCAGGCGAGCAGGTAGTACGCGCCGTGCACCGCGTCGACGTGGCCCATCATGGTGAACATCTCGCCGAGCGGGCGGCGGACCGCGGCCAGCGTCGCCGCCTCGTCCCGCCAGTACGACGGCGTGGTGATGGAGATCAGGCCGACGGCGAGCATGGCGAGCGGGGGCGCCCACCGCATCCAGGCCGGGCCGGCGTCGTAGCGGCGCGGCTGCGGCGCGGCATCAGGCCCGGGCTGATGGCTCTTCCCGGCCGCCCCGCCCATGACGGCGGGACCACCATGAGAGGTCATCGGTTGGCTTCCTCCGGATCGGCGCGGGACGGCCGCGGCGCGCCCGCCGGCGGGCGCACGGCGGTTCCTTCCCTGGTTTTCGCTCCGGCATGCGCCGCGACGATCAGCCGACCGGGATCTCCCGTGCGCTCCGGGCCGCGGGAGTCTGGCCTGGCTGCGCTCGATCAGGTCCCGCGCATCGCCCGGATCGACTCCCGCAGGGAACCCATGGTAGCCAGCACCGCGGATGGCTCGTACCCGCAATGTGCCATGCAGTTGGCGCAGCGCGGGTCCTTGCCCCGGCCGAAGGCGTCCCAGTCGGTGGTCTCGATCAGCTCGCGGTAGGTCTTGGCGTAGCCGTCGGCCAGCAGGTAGCAGGGCCGCTGCCAGCCCAGCAGCGAGTAGGAAGGGATGCCCCACGCGGTGCAGCCGAACTCGCGCTTGCCCTCAAGGAAATCCAGGAACAGCGGCGAGTGGTTCAGCCGCCAGCGCTTGCGGTTGCCGCCGTCGAAGGACTTGCGGAACAGCTCCCTGGTCTCGTTGACGCCGAGGAAGTGCTCCTGGTCCGGGGCCTTTTCGTAGGCGTAGGCGGGCGAGATCTGCATCGAGTCGATGCCCAGGTCGTCGTTGAGGTAGTCGAGCACCTCGATGACGGTCTGCGCGGTGTCGGTGTTGAAGAACGTGGTGTTGGTGTTCACCGTGAAGCCGCGCTGCTGGGCCAGCTTGATCGCGGCCACCGCGTCGTCGAACACGCCTTCCTTGCACACCGACTCGTCGTGCCGCTCGCGCAGCCCGTCGATGTGCACCACGAAGGCGAAATACGGCGAGGGGGTGAACTTGTCCAGCTTCTTCGGCAGCAGCAGCGCGTTGGTGCACAGGAACACGAACTTCTTGCGCTTGATCAGCTCGCTGACGATGACGTCGATCTGCGGGTGCATCAGCGGCTCGCCGCCGGCGATCGACACCATCGGGGCGCCGCTCTCCTCCATCGCCGCCACCGCCTGCTCGACCGGCATCCGCTGCTTGAGCAGCGTGTGCGGCTGCTGGATCTTGCCGCAGCCGGCGCACTTGAGGTTGCAGGCGAACAGCGGCTCCAGCTCGACCAGCAGCGGGAACTTGTCCCGCCGGGCGAGCTTGCACTTCATCAGGTAGGCCCCGATGCGCAGGCTCTGGCGCAGCGGCATGCTCATGACTGCCGTACCTCCTTGGGTAGGCCGAACTTGATGGATTCGGTTGCGATGGCGCGCTCGGCGGACTCGACCGGGCCGAGGCCGGCCAGCGCGGCGACGATCTCGCTGATCATCGACGGCGGGGCCGACGCCCCGGCGGTGAGCCCGATCGTGCCCGCGCCCGCCAGCCAGCCCAGCTCGATGTCGCTGACGTCGTCGATCAGGTGCGCGGTGGTGCCCGCCTGCTCGACGGTCTCCACCAGCCGCAGCGAGTTGGACGAGTTCGCCGACCCGGCCACCAGCACCAGATCGGACTCGGCGGCGATCGCCTTCACCGCCAGCTGCCGGTTGGTGGTCGCGTAGCAGATGTCGTTGCTGCCCGGCCCGCGCACGGCCGGGAACCGGGCCCGCAGCGCCGCCACGATGTCGGCGGCCTCGTCGGCCGACAGGGTGGTCTGCATCAGGTAGGCCACCTTGGCCGGGTCGGCGGGGCGCAGCGCGGCGACGTCGGCCGCCGTCTGCACCAGCACCATCGATTCCGGCGCCTCGCCGATCGTGCCCTCGACCTCTTCGTGGCCGGCGTGCCCGATCAGCACCACCAGGTACCCCTCGGCGGCGAACCGGCGGGCCTCGGCGTGCACCTTGGACACCAGCGGGCAGGTCGCGTCGATGGTGTCCAGCCCGCGCCCGGCGGCCTGGTCGCGGACGGCCGGGGAGACCCCGTGCGCGGAGAACACCACCCGGGCGCCGTCGGGCACCTCGTCCAGCTCGTCCACGAACACTGCGCCCAGGTCGGTCAGCCCGGCCACCACCCGGCGATTGTGCACGATCTGCTTGCGCACGTAGACCGGCTGGGTGGTCTGGTCCAGCGCCCGCTCGACGATCTCGATCGCCCGCTCCACGCCGGCGCAGAACGACCGCGGCCCGGCCAGCAGCACCCGGCGCGGCCCGCACGCCGCGGCCCAGCGGGCCAGCACCGGGGCAGCTTGCCGCAGTGACCGCAGCGCGGCCAGCCCGCCGGTAACCGCGCCCGGGCCGCGCAGCGGCCGGGCGGCGGTGTCGGAGATGGCCCGCAGTGCCACCGCCGGGCGGCCGTCCGCCGCGGCCAGCAGCAGCGCGGACTCCAGGTCGGCCGCGTCCGCCCCGGCGGCGGCCAGCGCGGCCCGCTGCGGCCCGTGCACCAGGTGCTCCACGGTGGCGATCCGGCCCGTCCGGGCCGTCAGCCCGGCCCGGCGCAGCTCGCCGGCCAGCAGCGGCGCCGACGGGCAGCGATGCGTCCCGGCCGGGCCGGTGACCTGCGCGCCGACGACCACGTCGCCGGGAACCAGGTCCGGCGCCAGGCCGCCGCCGGTCCCGGCCACCGCGAGCGCGCCGAAGCCCGCGCCGCGCAGTTCCCGCGCCGCGCGGGCGGCCCGGTCCTGGCCGTATCCGGTGCGGCGCACCCGCAGCGGGCCGGCCGGGGCCGCCGCACCGGGCCCGGCCCGGCCAGCACGGCCGAGGCGCAGCGCCCGGGCCTCCAGGCCAAGGGGCGCGCACACCAGCAGGTCGCTCACCAGCCCCTCGCCTCCTTCGGTTCCCGCTCTGCGCGTCAGTCCCGTTATGCCCGCCTGCACCACCGGATCACTGCCCGGGCGCACGCCGGGGTACTCGCCGAGGCGGTTCACGCCGCTCCCGTGCTCAGATAGCGGCCGAGCGCGGTGACCGGGAAGACTAGCCGGTACAGGTGGTAGTTAATGGCGAAATCGCCGGGGAAGCCGGTGCCGGTGAACTGGTCCTCGTCCCAGCCGCCGTCGGGCCGCTCGGTGCCGGCCAGCCAGCCGACGCCGCGCTCGATGGCCTGCTGCGCCTCCCCGCCGCCCGCGGCGAGCAGGGCCAGCAGCGCCCAGGCGGTCTGGGACGCGGTGGACTCGCCGCGCCCGGCCAGCGCCCGGTCCTCATAGGACCCCATGTCCTCGCCCCAGCCGCCGTCGGCGTTCTGGTGCGCGACCAGCCAGGCCACCGCCCGGCGGATGGCCGGCTTGCCGGGCTGGACCCCGGCGGCGAGCAGCGCGGGCACCACCGCGCCGGTGCCGTAGATGTAGTTCGAGCCCCACCGGCCGAACCAGGACCCGTCGCTCTCCTGGGCCCGCAGCAGCCAGGCCACCCCGCGCCGGACCGGGCGGGAGGTGCGGAGGCCCGCTGCGGCCAGGGCCTCGACCACGTGCGCGGTCACGTCCGCCGACGGCGGGTCGGTGACCTCGCCGAAGTCGCAGAACGGCAGCTTGCCCACCAGCCGGGAAGTGTTGTCGGCGTCGAAGGCCCCCCAGCCGCCATCCCGGGACTGCATCCCGATCAGCCAGCGGATCGCCCGCCCGATGGCCGCCTCCGCGCCGGGCCAGCTGCCCAGCTGGGTGCGGCGCAGCGCCAGCACCGCCTCGGCGGTGTCGTCGATGTCGGGGTAGCCGTCGTTGTCGAACTCGAAGGCCCAGCCGCCGGCTTCAGGCCCGGCCGGCGCACCTGCCAGTCCCCGGGCCCGCGGATCTCCTCGGTCAGCACCCAGCGGGCCGCGCCGGCCAGCACCGGGTCGCTCGGCGGCACCCCGGCGTCGGCCAGCGCGATGATCGCGAGCACGGTGTCCCAGACCGGCGACTGGCAGGCTTCCAGCCGGCGCACCGGGCCGTCCTGGCTCTCCTCCCACACGGTGAACCGGTCCAGCCCGGCCAGGCCGCGCTTGATGATCGGGTGGTCGAGGCCGTAGCCGAGCAGGTGCAGCGCGAGCAGCGAGTAGACCCACGGCGGCTGGATGCCGCCCCAGCAGCCGTCCTGCTCCTGCCGCGCGATGATCCAGTCGGCGCAGCGGCGCATGGCCGCGTCCCGCCCGGCCCGGGCCGGCCCGGCCCGCAGCCCGTGCCGCTCGTAGCCGTGCAGTACCCGGTCCAGCCCGGCGAACATCCGGGCCACCGGGTCGGCGGGCTGCGCCGCCGCGGCGGGACCGGCCGCCCGCAGCTCGTCCAGGCCGAACGGCAGCGGCCGCACCGGCTTCAGCGAGCTCACGACGGTCAGCGGCACGATGGTCTGCCGGGCCCAGCAGGCCCAGTCGTAGACGTTGAGCGGAAACCAGGACGGCAGGTAGATCAGCTCCGGCGGCATGGAAGGCAGGTCGTCCCACGGCCATTCGCCGAACAGGGCCAGCCAGATCCGGGTGAAGACGCGGCTGGCGGACAGGCCGCCGCGGGACCGGATCCAGGCCGCCGCGCGCTGCATGTGCGGGGCGGCGGGCTCGTCGCCGTCCAGCCGCAGCGCCACGTAGGCCTCGATCGTGGTGGACAGGTCGGCCCGGCCGCCGTGCCAGTTGGACCAGGTGCCGTCCGCGCGTTGGCGGGAGCGGATCCAGCGCGCCGCCGCGGCGGTCTGCCCGGCGGTCCTGATGCCGAGGAACTCGCGCAGCAGCAGGTCCTCGGCGTCCATCGTGACGTTGGTCTCCAGCTCACCGCGCCACCAGCCGCCCGGGTCCTGCAGCGCGGTCAGGTGGCTGACCGCGCGCTGCAGGACCTCCTGCGCCTGGTCCCGGACGCCGGTGTCCGGGCTCGGATAGGTGATCGTCATGAGGTGCGCCCCCCGGAGGTGACGGGCCGGCTCAGCATTGCCGGGCCGTGATGAATTCAGCGATCCCGGCCAGCTCGGACCGGACGTCATCGGGCATCTCGGTCTCCGCCAGGCACTTGCCGGCCAGCGCCAGCTGGGCGTCGGCCTCGGCCTCGGCCCACTGCCGGCCGCCGCCCTGCTCGACCAGGCCAGCCGCGCGCAGCAGGTCGTCCTCGCCGAGCGGGCCGTCGGCGGCCAGGCAGGCGCGCAGCTCGCGGCCCGCCTCGCTGCCGCTGGCCAGCGCGGCCACCACCGGCAGCGACTTCTTCCTGGCCCGCAGGTCGGAATGCACCGGCTTGCCGGTGATCTCCGGCGCGCCCCAGATGCCGAGCAGGTCGTCGGTGAGCTGGAAGGCCAGCCCGGCGTGCGCGCCGTATCCGGCCAGCCCCATGGCCAGGCTGGCGGGCGCGCCGACGTGGATGGCGCCGATGCTCGCCGCGCAGGCCATCAGCGCCGCGGTCTTGTCGCCGGCCATCTCGATGCACTCGGCCAGGGTCACGTCGTCGCGGCGCTCGAAGGCCAGGTCGGCGCCCTGCCCGGCGATCAGCCGCTGCACCGCGGCGGACAGGCAGCGGGCCGCCCACGGGCCGGACGGGGCGGCGTCCTCCAGCAGCGCGTCCTGGGCCAGCGCGAGCAGCGCGTCCCCGGCCAGGATCGCACTGCCGACCCCGAAGACCGTCCACGCGGTGGGCCGGTGCCGGCGCTCGGTATCGCCGTCCATGATGTCGTCGTGCAGCAGCGAGAAGTTGTGCACGAGCTCGACCGCCGCGGCGGCCGGCACGCCCCGCTCGGGCGCTGCGCCGGCCGCTCGCGCGGACAGCAGCGCCAGCGCCGGGCGCAGCGCCTTGCCGCTGCCGCCCGGGCCGGCCGGGCGGCCCTGCGCGTCGGCCAGGCCGAGGTGGTAGGCGGCCACCGCGCGCACCTCGGGGCTGAGCCGGCTGACCAGCGCGCTGATCGCGGGCTCGACCAGGTCCCGGGCGGCGGCGACGCCGTCCGGCATCACCGCGGTCACGCCGGGGCCCCGGCGGCGCTCGCGGCCTGGCCGGGCCGGGTGCCCCCGGCGGCCTGGCCGCTGGCCGGGGACCGCCCGGCCAGGTCCTGCATGATCTGCTGTGCCGCGTTCAGGCCGCTTCGCACTGCGCCCTCCATCGTGTCTGGCCAGCCGGTATCGGTCCACGCCCCGGCGAGCACCAGCCCGCCGAGCGAGGTAGCCGGGCCGGGCCGCAGCGCGCCGCTCCCGGCCGTCTGCCGGAACGTCGCCCGGCGTTCTCTGGTCACGAAGAAATCCCGTACCTGCGCCTGCCGGGCCGCCGGGAACAATTGCTCAAGGGCGGGCAGGAACTGCTCGCGCAGCCGGGCCATCGGGGTGCCGGCGTACTCGCCGGCGGCCGACAGCGACACCGCCAGGTACTGGCCGGAGGCCAGGCCCGACGGCCGGGTCTTGTCGAAGACCCACTGCACCGGCGAGTCCACCGCCGCCGCGAACGGCAGCCGGGTAACCCGGCGATCGTAGACCACGTGCACGTTGACGATCGGCGCGGGCTCCAGCGCGCCCCAGCCGCCCGCCGCCTCGGCCGGCACCAGCCGGGCCGCGGCCCAGGCCGGCACGGCCAGCACCACCCCGTCGGCCGCCAGCGGCGCCCCGGCGGCCTGCACGGTGAAGCCGCCACCGGGCGCCGGGCCGATCGCCGTGACCTTCGCGCCGGGCAGCACCCGGGCACCGAGCCGGCCGAGCAGCGCCTGCGCGGCCTGGCCGTGCAGCTCGCCGAGCGGGATGCCGGCCATGCCGATGTCGGCGGCATCGCGCGCCGCCAGCAGGCCGGTCTTGATCACGGTCGCGGCCAGGGCGGTGCTCGCCTCGTCCCCCGGCACGTTCAGCGAGGAGACGATGAACAGGTCCCACAGCTTGCGCCGGGCGGCCGGCCGCTGGCCGCGGGCGGCCAGCCAGTCCCCCAGCCGGACGGCGTCCAGCTCCGGCCCGGGCCGGACCGTCCGCAGCGCCGCGACGGCGCGCCCGGCCCGCAGCCGGTCGGCGGGCGGCAGCAGCGAGTAGCGGGCCAGCGCCCCGGCCAGGTGCAGCGGCGGGGGCAGCGCGCTGCGCCGCAGCCGGGCCCGGCCGTGCGGGGACAGCACCGTGACGTCGAACCGGTCCTGCAGGGTCACCGAGCCGGTCATGCCGAGCCGGGCCAGCAGCTCACGGTAGCTGGTGCAGCAGCGCAGGAAGACATGCTGGCCGGTGTCGACGGCCAGGCCGTCCCGGGAGAATGAGCTGGTCGCGCCGCCCAGCCAGGGCCGGGCCTCGCACAGCGTGACCTGGTGGCCGGCGTCGCGCAGCGCGATCGCCGCGGCGATGCCGGCCAGCCCGCCGCCGGCGACCACGACGTGCCGGGAGGTCATGCCTGCCCCCCGCCCGCGGCGGGCCCGGCGGCCGGGCCTGGCGGCTCGGGGACGACCGGCGGGATGACCGGCGGCCGGTCCCGCAGCCCGGCCAGCGCCCGGGCCGCGACCAGGGCCTTGGCCCGCGGCGGCAGCGACATCCGCCGCGCCAGCGCCTGCTCCGGCTCGGCCGCGATGCGCTCGAGCAGCCGCAGGTAGATGCCGGACATCGCGCCAGTGCAGGCGGCGCTGCGCCGGTCCAGCTGCGGCATCAGTTCCAGGCCGGCGGCGTACCAGCCGGCCGCCCGCCGGGCCTCGAACCGGACCAGGCCGGCCATTCCGGGCGCGGCCAGCATCGCGCTAGTTCGCTTGCTGGCGTGCAGGGTTTCCGGGCCCGTACCGCCCGCCGCCGCGCCGGGCGGGACGGGGGCCAGCTCGCAGCCGAACTGCTTGATGTCGTCAGCGGGCAGGTAGACCCGGCCGGTGCCGAGGTCCTCCCGGATGTCGCGCAGGATGTTAGTCAGCTGCAGCGCGATGCCGAGCGCGTCGGCCAGCGGCTGCGCCGCCGCGGGGTCACGGCTGCCGAACACCCCGAGCGAGAGCCGCCCGATCGACCCGGCCACGCACCGGCAGTAGTGCTCAAGCTCGGCGAAGGTGCCGTAGTGAGTGCCGCGCACGTCGGCCTCGCAGCCGTCGATCAGCTCGCCGAACGCGGCCAGCGGGACCGGGAACCGGCGCGCCGCGTCGGCCAGCGCGACCAGCACCGGGTCCGGGGGCGCCGCGGCCGGGCCGTCAGCCACCACGGCGAGCGACTCCCGGGCCTGCTCCAGCGCGGCCAGCTTCTGGTCCGCGGGCAGCGGCCCGTCGCCGATGTCGTCGATCCGCCGGGCGAACGCGTACACCGCCGACAGGGCCCGCCGCTTGGCGCCGGGCAGCAGCGTGATGCCGTAGGAGAAGTTGCGGGCCTGCTCGCGGGTGATCTGCTCGCAGCGCCGGTAGGCCGAGCTGACCTCCGCGGCCGCGGCGGCCGGGGCGGTCACCGGCCCCTCGCGAACGCCACCGCCAGCTCCCGGGCAGTCGCCGCCTGGCCCGGCTTGGGGGCTCCGGCGAGCACGTCGTAACCGGCCGCGGCGATGGCCGCCAGCGCCGCCCGGCCGCCGGCCACGTAGCCGGCTACCGCCAGCCGGGCTGCGCCGCGCAGCGTGCCGATCAGCGGGGCGCCGGAGTCCAGCAGGCCGCGGGCCTGCTGGACCTGCGCGGCGAGCAGCGCGCGCAGCTGCGGCCCGGCGTGCGCGGCGGCCAGGTCGGCCTCAGTGCAGCCGTGCGCGGCCAGGTCCTGCTGGGGCAGGTAGACGCGGCCCAGGGCCAGGTCCTCGGCCACGTCCTGCCAGTGCTCGGCGAGCTGCAGCGCCGAGCAGACGCGGTCGGACAGCTCCACCCGGTCCGGGGTATAGCAGCCGAACACGCGCAGCACCATCCGGCCCACCGGGTCGGCGGACAGCCGGCAGTAACCGAGCAGGTCGTCGAGGGTCTGGTAGCGGTCCACCTGCTGGTCCTGGCGGTTGGCCTGGATGAGGTCCAGCAACGGGCGGGCCTCGATGCCGCACTGCGCGACGGCGGGAGCCAGGCCGCGGACGGCCGGCAGCGCCGGCTCGCCGCCGGGCGCGTACAGCCGGCGGACGTCGGCGTCCAGCTCGTCCAGCAGCCGCAGCCGGCTGGCCGGGGCGGCCCGGTCGCCGACGTCGTCGACGGTGCGGGCGAACACGTAGATCGCCATCAGGTGGCGGCGGTAGCGGGCCGGCAGCAGCCGGAGCGCGACCGGGAAGTTCTCCCCGCTCGCCAGCGCGGCCACCGCGGCGGTTACGTCCGGCGCGTCCGGCGCGGGCGACGGCGATGACGGCTGCCCGGGGGACGGCGAGCCGGCCGGCGGCGGGCCCGCCCGCAGCGGGTCAGTCCGCGCAGCCCAGGAGCGCCCGCCTGGCAACAGGCGGGCGCCGGCCTTGGGCTCGTCGGGCATCACGGTCACTATTTCTGCACAGTTTCCTATTGAAGGCAAATAATGACGTCGCCGTCACCTGACACTGCTGTCGCATTTCTCCGGCGGCGCCTTCGTTTCGTTTACATGCCGGTAACCGAACTACCCGGCACTGCTGCCGCGGACACCGTCGAGCGGACACCGTCGAGCGGCAGCTTGCCATATTCAGGTATTTGGCGTCCAGGCGAATTACTGACGCTTCTGTCATATCCCCGGCCCGGCTGATTCCGCGCTTCCCGCGGCGGCCGGAGCCGATGGGCCCGGAGCGTCACCGCGGGCCGGCGGATGATCGCGGCCGGCAGCCGGCGTGTCCCGTCCCGGCCGCGGCCTGTTCCCGCGCTCAACCCGGTGGCCGGGCCATTCAGCGGGCCCGGTGCCGATGGGCGGCCTTCAGCGGGTTCAGGCGCGGGCACTGGCATCGCTGGTGCGTGCTGACCGCGGTCAGCACGCCACTGAGCGCGGTCAACGGGCCTGAATGGGCCCGCTCACGCGGCCCGGACCGGCGTCCCGGCCGCCCGGGCCGGCTCGCGCCGCGCGGTGGATCGCCGGCGTCACCGCGGGCGGCCGGCGCGGGTCGCTTGCGCCGTCGGCCTTTGCCGGTAACGCATGGTGCGCCGGGCACCACCGGAATGGGCCGCCGGGAGCGCGCGGCAATGGGCATCCGGAATACTGCATTTGTATCCGGCGCGTGACGCCCGCCGCAGCGCTTGGTGGCCTCTCGCCCGGGCTTGCCCTATTTCGCGGGTATCACGGTTTACGGACTGTTACGCTCGCAGACTTCCGCCGGGCGGCCCGGAAACGGCGCGCGCCCCTGCTCGCTCCTCACCCCGCGAGGGCCATCATCATGGGTTTGCTCCGCCGGTCTGTCCGCATCAAGATCGTGCTGCTCATCCTGATGCCGGTGCTGTCGCTGGCCGGCCTGTACGAGGTTCGTCACCGCGCGCACCGCCGGCGACGTGCCGCGGCCCGCGTCGGCCCGCACCATCGGGGCCGGCACCGTCGCCCCGGCCGGCTGACGGCCCAGATCGGCGCCGAGCGCCAGCTGGCCGTGGTCTTACCTGGCGTGCCCACCGCGCGCAACCTGGCCCTGCTGCGCCAGACCGGGAACCGGCCGGCGCTGCGGCCGGCGATCGCCGGGCCGGCCATCACCCGGCCCGGGGCGATAAACGCATGCGCCAGCCTGATCACGGCCGCAGCGCCGGTGCTGAATCAGGCAATTCTGCAGCAGTCGAATGTCCCGCCGGCCACCCAGGCGCTGGCATTCGTGCGCATGGAAAGTCGCAGGAATATCTGCTGCCGGAGAACGCGCTGCCGGCCGGCGATATCCTTGCGCGGTATTTCTCCGGTGCGGCGGCCGGCCGCCGCACCGGAGAACAAGGTCATCGCCGAGCTGACCGTGCCGGCGGCTCACCGCAGAAGTGAAGGGCCAGCCACCTGAAGGGGGCACAGTGAACCGCACGGGCCAGCTCGACCGGCTGCTCGATGACCTGGTCGCCCGGGCCGGCGCCGCGGACCGGGCCGTCATCTTGTCCAGCGACGGGATGATCATCGGCGCCAGCGCCGGGCTCAGCCGGGAGGACACCGAGCATCTGTGCGCGGTGGCGGCCGGGATCCAGAGCCTCGCCCGCGGCGCCGGGCGGCGTTTCGGGGCCGGCGAGCCCCGCCAGAGCGTGGTCGAGCTGGAGTCGGCGTTCCTGTTCGTGACCGAGGCCGGGGAGGGCACCTGCCTGGCCGTGCTGGCCCGGGCGGGCGCCGACGCGGGCGCCATCGCTCACGAGATGGCGGTGGTCGCCGGCCAGATCCGCGACTACCTCAGCGCCGGCGACGGCCCGGTGTTCACCGATCCCGGGTGAGAGCATGCGCGGGAGGCGGTGGCGAGCTAAGCGCGCCAGATCAGCACCAGGGCGCAGTCGTCGGCCACCCGGCGGCCGCCGATGGTCTGCACCAGCCGCTCCGCGCCCGGGCCGAACCCTGAGGTCACCAGCCGGTCGGCCGCGCCGAGCAGCCGGTCGATGCCCGCGTCGATGTCCAGGCCCGGGGCCTCGACCAGCCCGTCGGTGTAGAGCATCAGCGCATCGCCGGGCCGCAGCGTCCCGCGCTCGGGGACCATGCGCAGGTCGGATACGACGCCGAGCACGATGCCGCGGGCCTGGGTGAGCCGCCAGGTACCGCTGCCCGCGGTGAAGTGCGCGGCCGGCGGGTGGCCGGCCGACCGGACCACGTAGTCGCCGGTGGTCAGGTCGACGGCCAGGTGCACCGCGGTCACGAACCCCTCGCCGCGCACGCCGCGGCGCAGGTAGGCGTTGCAGGCGGACAGGAACCCCTCGCTCGGCACCGAGCCGAGCAGCCCGCCGAACGCGCCCGACAGCAGCAGCGCCCTGGTGCCCGCGTCGATGCCCTTGCCGGACACGTCGACCAGCGCCACCTCGAGGTTCTTGCCGTCGGCCGCGGAGACGAGGAAGTCGCCGCCGAACGACGAGCCGCCCGCCGGGCGCAGCACCGAAACCGAGCCCCAGCCGTCAGCAAGCCGCGGCAGCGTGCTCTGCGCGCGCAGCCGCGCGGCCAGGTCGATCAGCATCTGGTCGCCGCGCAGGCCCTGCACGCCGAGCTTGGCCCGGGTCCGGGCCAGCACGTCGGCGAAGATCGCGGTGATCAGGACAGTGGCGAGGATGCCGGGGCCGGCCCGGTCGTTGAGCCAGTCGTAGCCGATCATGACGGCGGCCACGCCGAACAGGATGCGCAGCGCGCGCGGCATCAGCAGCAGGCCGCCCGCCAGCACCGGCAAGATCATCGCGCCGGGCGAGAACCACCATTCCGACAGGTGCGCCGCCGCCACCCCGATGGCCACGACCAGCGCGGCGAGCGCGAACGCGATCCTGCGGTTGCGGGTGAAGAACTGCCGCCTGGCCAGCCCGCGCAACCGCCGCCCGGCTGCCTGGGCAGCCCGGGCACCGCGGCGCGGGACACGGGAGGCCATGTTGGCGAACTGTACCCGGCGGCGGCCAATAACCGTTCGCGCCGGATAACCGCCGTGGGGTACGAATACGGCCATGGCCGATACCTTCGCGATCCGGCCTGCCGGCGAGGAGGAGCTCGCCGCCTTCTCGGCCGTCTGCGATCGCGCGTTCCACTCCCCCTGGCCGCCCGAGCAGATGCTCCAGCACGAGCGGATCACGTTCGAGCTGGACCGGAGCCTGGCTGCCTTCGACGGGCCGGGCCCGGTCGGCACCACGGCGGCCTACACCTTCGAGCTGACCGTCCCGGGCGGTACGGCGGCCGCGGCCGGGGTGACGGCCGTCGCCGTGCTGCCCGAATACCGCCGCCGCGGCATCCTGACCGCGCTGATGCGCCGCCAGCTCAGCGACATCCGCGAGCGGGGTGAGCCGCTCGCCGTGCTGTTCGCCTCCGAGTCCGGGATCTACGGCCGGTTCGGCTACGGCTGCGCCGCCGAGCAGCTGGGCCTGACCTTCCGCCGTGGCGACGGGAAGCAGCTGCCGCCCGCGGCTGGCCCGGGCGCGGCCGGGATCCGGCTGCAGCCCGCCGAGCCGTCCGAGGTCAAGGCCGAGATGGCAAAGGTCTACGACGTCGTGCGGCCGGGCCGTCCCGGCATGTACGCCCGGGACGAGCGATGGTGGACCGCGGAGGTCGACGACCCGGAGGCCTTCCGGGAGGGCGCGACCCCGCTGCGCGCCGTGCTGGCCACCAGTGCCGCCGGGCCGCGCGGGTATGCGCTGTACTCGGTCAAGCCCGACTGGGGCCCGCATGGCCTGCCCGGCAGCGCGCTCACCGTGCACGAGCTGATGTACGCCGGCCCGGACGCCGCCGCGGCGCTGTGGGGAGACCTGCTGACCCGGGACCTGATCGCCGAGGTCCGGCTGCGTAACCGGCCGGTCGACGACGCGGTGCTGTACCTGCTGGCCGACCGGCGGCAGGCCCGGCCGGTCCTGGAGGACGGGCTGTACGTGCGGATCGCCGACGTGCCCGCGGCGCTGGCGGCCCGCCGTTACGCGGCGCCGGCAGACGTAGTCATCGAGGTCGCCGACGACCAGATCGGCGAGAACTGCGGCCGGTGGCGGCTGGAGTCCGGCGGCCTGGACGACCCGGCCCCGGCCCGGTGCACGCGCACCAGCGAACCGGCCGACATCTGGCTGCCGGTGCGGGTGCTCGGCGCCGTCTATCTCGGCCGCGGCGGGCTGAGCGCCTACGCCGCGGCCGGTCACGCCGCGGAGCTGCGGCCGGGGGCGCTGGCCCGGCTGACGGCCGCGATGGGATGGGACCAGGCCCCGTGGTGCCCGGCCGTGTTCTGACCTGCCTGCGCCGCCCGGCCCGCCTGTGCCGCCCGGCCCGCCTGTGCCGCCCGGCCCGCCTGTGCCGCCCGGCCGCGTGCGTCCGGCCAGCTGTGCCGCCCGGCCAGCCTGTGGTTGTGACATTCAGGGGCATCAGTGCCCGTGGTTGTGACGTTCAGGGGGTTGTGCTGAGCCTCGGCCAGCGACGTTCAGGGGGTCGTGCTGAGCCTCGGCCAGCCTCGCAGCTGTGCCAGCGGGGTGCGAGACTGGCGGCGGGAGGACCGCGATGGCCGGGATGAAGATCAGCGTCGACGCGGCCATGCGCGCGCGGGATGTCTCGCCGCCGCAGCCGGCCGACGAGGCGGCGGCCGCCGCCGCGGACGCCCGGGACGCGGCGGCCCGGCCGCGCCGCGGGCCGGCTGATCGCCCGGCTCAGGACGGCGGCCCCGGATCCGGTGGCCGCCCGGGACCGGGGGGGCGGGCCCGGCGCGGCTTCCCGGGCCGACCGGGCCGGCCAGGAGGCGGACCAGCCGGCCCCGGCCCATCGGACCTCGGCTCATCGGGCGCCAGCCCAGCGGGCGCCAGCCCAGCGGGCGCCAGCCCAGCGGGCGCCAGCCCAGCGGGCGCCAGCCCAGCGGGCGCCAGCCCAGCGGGCGCCAGCCCAGCGGGCGCCAGCCCAGCGGGCGCCAGCCCAGCGGCCAGGCCCAAGTCACCGGACAACCGCCAGCCGACGCCGGGCAGACCGGAAGGCTGGCCGGGCAGGACGGCGCCGCCCGGCGCCGGGCCGGAGGGTACGCGTACTCCTGCAGGCGCTAGCGTCGCGCCGGATGCAGGCGTCGCGCCGGGTGCAGGCGCCCCGCCAGCGTCAGGCGCCCCGCCTGGTGCTGGCGTCGCGGTTGATGCGGGCGCCGCGCCTGACGCTGGCGCCGCGTCGGCCGCCGGCCCAGCGGCGTACGGCGCGACCGGCGGAAAGGACCGGCCTGTTCCGCCCGGCGACCGCGGCGGCCAGGACGACGGCAGTTCGCACGGTGAGCCGCCGGGCCGCCCGCGCGGCCGCGCCGGCGGCGCGGACGAAGGCGTCACGGCTTCAGACCCAGGCAGAAGCGAGGCCAGGCGAGGACGGAAGGCGCACCGGCGGCCGCGGCACCGGACCCGCCGCAAGGGCCCCGGTTTATCCGGCGGCCAGCCCCGCTGACTCCGGCCGGGGCCGCCCGCCTCGGCCGCCCCGCTGACTCCGGTCGGCCCCGCTGACCTCGGCGGCCCCGCTGACACCGCCGGGCCTGCCGGCTTCGGCCGCCCGCTGACTCCGGTCGGCCCCGCTAATCTCGGCGGCCCGCTGACTCCGGCCGGGCCTGCCAGCTCGGCCGCCCCGCTGACCTCGGCCGGACCCGCTGATCTCGGCCGGACCCGCTGACCTCGGCCGGACCCGCTGACCTCGGCCAGGCCCGCTGACCTCGGCCAGGCCCGCTGACCTCGGACAGGCCCGGCTAGAACTGGAGCGACTTGATCTCCAGGTATTCCTCTAGGCCGTGCACGCCGAGTTCGCGGCCGTAGCCGGACTGGCCGAAGCCGCCGAACGGCGCGATCACGTTCCAGGCGCCGCCGTTGATCTCGACCTGCCCGGCGCGCAGCCGCCGGGCCACCGCGACCGCGTGGTCGTGGTCGGCGGACCAGACGGCCGCGGCCAGGCCGTAGGGCGTGCCGTTGGCGATCGACACCGCATCGTCCTCGTCCCGGTAGGCCATGACCGACAGCACCGGCCCGAAGATCTCCTCGCGCGCGATCGTCATCTCCGGGGTCACGTCGGCGAACACCGTGGGCTGCACGTAGGCGCCGTGCGGCAGCCCATCCGGGCGGCCCGGACCGCCGGTGACCAGCCGGGCGCCCTCGTCCAGGCCGCGCTGGATATAGCCGGCCACCCGCTCGCGCTGCGCCTCGGAGACCAGCGGGCCCAGCCGGGTGCCCTCGGCCAGCGGGTCGCCGGGCTGGTACCGTGCCGCGGCCTTCTCCGCGAGGGCCACCGCTTCGTCGCGCGCGCTCTCGGGAACCAGCATCCGGGTGAGGGCGTTGCAGCTCTGGCCGGCGTTGATGTACGCCTTGGCCATCCCGGCCTTGACCGCCGCGGCGAGGTCGGCATCGGGCAGGATCACGTTCGCGGACTTGCCGCCGAGTTCCAGCGTGACCCGCTTGACCGTCGCCGCCGCCACCTCGGCGACGCGCCGGCCCGCCCGGACGGAGCCCGTGAACGACACCAGATCGATGCCCGGGTGCGCGGCGATGGCCTCCCCGGTCACCGGCCCGGTCCCGCTGACCAGGTTGAACACCCCGGCGGGCAGTCCGGTCTCGGCGAAGATGTCGGCCAGCTCGTAGGCCGCCAGCGGCGCGACCTCGCTCGGCTTGAGCACGATCGGGCAGCCGGCCGCCAGCGCGGCAGACACCTTGATGACGATCTGGTAGAGCGGGTAATTCCACGGCGTGATCGCGCCGGCCACCCGGCCGGCTCGCGCACGATCAGCGAGTTGCCGACCCGCTCCCCGTCGAAGTCGTAGCTGCCGAGCAGCTCGATGTAGCTGGCCAGCACCTCCAGCGGGGCGCCGACCTGGACCGACCTGGCGAACGCCAGCGGCGCGCCCATGTCCGCGCTGATCGCCGCGGCGACCAGGCCGGCCCGGTCGGCCAGCAGCTCGCGGGCGGCCTCCAGGTGCCGGGCGCGCTCGACGGGCGCGGTCTGGGACCAGGCCGGGAAGGCCGCCCGGGCCGCCGCCACGGCGGCGTCGACGTCCGCCGGATGCCCGGCCGGGACCCGGTCGATGACCACGCCGGTCGCGGGGTTGACGACGTCGACGCCGTCGCCGGAGGCGGACGGGACCCAGCTGCCGTCGATGAAGTTGCTGCGCATGAGACCATCCTGGCCTATCGGCTACCCGGCGGGCGTTCCGGCGCCGGACGGCGCCGGAAACGGGCTCGGGCGATCCGTGTAGTCACTCCTTGTATAACTACTGAATGTAATCAATGGTCTAGCCGGAGAGCCGCTAGCGTTCATTGACCGATCTGCTTGCAGTGGCGGCCGGTGAGCCGTTATTGCAGATCAGTAAGTGAACTCAAGTCACCTAAATCCCGCGTCGGCCTAGGACGCCACTGCTTTTCGTGATACAACACTCTCGTTGAGTAACCAAACTGCGTCACACTGAGTCACGAAATGCGGCATGTGCTCAGAAAGGGACGGGATGACCCATCACGCTCCGCATCAGGATTGCCCGGATTGCCCGCCCCGTCTTCCCCGGCACGCCGCCGTCGTGCCGGCCGCATCCCGCTGGCAGCTGCACGCCGCGCTGCGCCTGTTCATCGCCGCGGGCAGCTGCGTCGCGGGATTATGCCTGGTCATCGGGCTGATTGCGGTGGTCACCTCGGCCTCTGCCGCGGTGCACAGGCGGCATCCGGCCAAGGTCACGACCGAGGCGAACAGCGCGCCGCGGGATCAGCCGGGCCTGCAGGGGCTGGCCTCCGTCGGCCCGGCCACCGTGCGGTTCACCACCCAGCCGGGCAGTAGCTGGCGGCTCACCTGGGCTTTCCGCTGCCCGCGCCGGGGCGGGCACCGCTACTTCGCGATCCGGGCCAGCTCAGCCGGGCTGCAGCTGGCCCGCAGCGGACGGCACGGGCGGGGCATCACCCGCGCCTACCGCAGCTCGGGCCCGCACCTGCTCGCGGTGCGGTCCGGCTGCGGCTGGCGGGTGCGGGTGCTGCAGAACCGCTGACGCCGGGCGTCAGTCAGAACCGCTGACGCCGGGCGTCAGTCGAAGATCGGCTCGCGGGTGCGGCTGCGCTTGAGCTCGAAGAAGCCGTCGGTGCCGGCCACCAGCAGCACGCCGTCCCACAGCCGGGCCGCGGCCTCGCCGCGCGGCATCGGGGTCAGCACCGGGCCGAAGAACGAGACCCCCTCGACCGAGATCACCGGGGTGCCCACCTCGTAGCCGACCCGGTCCATCCCGTCGTGGTGCGACGCACGCAGCGCCTCGTCGTACTCGGTCGAGTCCGCGGCGTCGGCCAGCTCCGCCGGCAGCCCCGCCTCGGCCAGCGCGGCCTCGAACGTGGCCCGGTCCCGCTCGGCCTTCTCGTGGTGGAACCGGTTGCCGAACGCGGTGTACAGCGGCAGCAGCACGTCCGGGCCGTACTTCTGCTCGGCGGCGATGCAGATGCGCACCGGGCCCCAGGCCGTGCGCATGGCCTCCCGGTACCGCTCGGGCAGGTCGTCCTTGCCCTCGTTGAGCACCGCCAGGCTCATCACGTGCCAGCGTGCTGACACCGGGCGCACTTTCTCCACTTCCAGCAGCCACCGCGAGGTGATCCAGGCCCACGGGCACAGCGGATCGAACCAGAAATCGACTTGGGTAGGCTCCTGACTCGTCACCGTTTCTCCTTGGTCTCGATCTGTTTGGTCTCGGGTTCAACTACCGCAACCGGGAGCAGCTGCCGGGCATTCCGGGCGGCAGCCGGCGATCAGTGACGATCAGTAAGGCTGGCCGCAGCGGAAAGGGACACGATCATGCAAGCCACTCAGGATCCGCAGGCCAGCGCCCCGGCCGCAGCCCCGGCCGCCGGGCTGAACAACCTGACCCGGGCCGAGGCCCAGGAACGGTCCCGGCTGCTGACCGTCGAGTCCTACCAGGTGCAGCTGGACCTGACCGGCGGGCCGGACGCCTTCGGGTCGGTGACCACGGTCAGCTTCGGCTGCGCCCGGCCCGGCGCCGCCACCTTCATCGACCTCACCGCGCCCGCGGTCAGCGAGATCACGCTGAACGGGCAGCCGGTGCCGGCGGCGGCCTTCGACGGCAACCGGATCGCGCTGCACGGGCTCGCCGGGCGCAACGAGCTGCGGGTCAGCGCGCAGTGCGCCTACTCGCGCAGCGGCGAGGGCCTGCACCGGTTCACCGACCCGGCCGACCAGGCCGTCTACACCTACACCGACCTGGAGACCTTCGACGCGCACCGGGTCTACGCCTGCTTCGACCAGCCCGACCTCAAGGCCGTATTCGCGCTGGCCGTCACCGCCCCGGCCGGCTGGCAGGTGGTCTCCAACATGGCCGGGCGCGAGCGCGTCCCGGCGCCGGACGGCCTGAGCGAGCGATGGGAGTTCCTGCCCTCGCCGGTGCTGCCCACCTACATCACCGCGGTGGCGGCCGGGCCGTACCACGCGGTGCGCAGCCACCACGACGGGATGGACCTCGGCATCTTCTGCCGCCAGTCGCTGGCCGGCTACCTGGACCCCGGCGAGATCTTCGAGGTGACCCGGCAGGGATTCGACTACTTCCACGCCGCCTTCGGGGTGCGCTACCCGTTCGGCAAGTACGACCAGCTGTTCGTGCCCGAGTTCAAGGCGGGCGCGATGGAGAACGCCGGCTGCGTCACCTTCGTCGAGGATTACGTCTTCCGGTCCCGGGTCACCGACACCGCGCGGGAGAACCGGGCTGCCACGATCTTGCACGAGATGGCGCACATGTGGTTCGGCGACCTGGTCACCATGCGCTGGTGGGACGACCTGTGGCTGAACGAGTCCTTCGCCACCTGGGCCGAGAACGCGGCGCAGGCGGAGGCGACCAGGTGGACCGGCGCCTGGACCACGTTCGCGCAGGCCTGGAAGGCCTGGGCCTACCGGCAGGACCAGCTGCCCTCGACCCACCCGATCGCCGCCGACATCGGCGACATCGAGGCGGTCGAGGTGAACTTCGACGGCATCACCTACGCCAAGGGCGCCGCGGTGCTCAAGCAGCTGGTCGCCTACGTCGGGCGGGACAACTTCCTGGCCGGCGTGCGCGCCTACTTCGGCGAGCACGGCTACGGCAACGCGACCCTGGCCGACCTGCTCAGCGCGCTGGAGCAGGCCTCCGGGCGGGACCTGGCGCAGTGGTCGAAGGCGTGGCTGGAATCCGCCGGGGTCAACACGCTGCGGCCGGAGTTCTCGGTCAGCCAGGACGGCACGCTGGCCGGCTTCGCGGTGGCGCAGGAGGCCCCGGCCAGTCACCCGGTGCTGCGCCCGCACCGGATCGCCATCGGCCTGTACTCGCGCACCGGTGCGGGCCTGGCCCGCACCCGGCGGGCCGAGGTGGACATCGCCGGCGAGCGGACGGCCGTGCCCGAGCTGGACGGCGAGCGGGTCCCGGACCTGGTGCTGATCAACGACGACGACCTGACCTTCGCCAAGATCCGGCTGGACGAGCACTCGCTGCGCACGCTGACCGCCGCGATCAGCGACTTCACCGAGAGCCTGCCCGCCGCGCTGTGCTGGGCCGCGGCCTGGGACATGACCCGCGACGGCGAGCTGCCCGCCCGCGACTACATCAGCCTGGTGCTGTCCGGGGCCGAGTCGATCACCAGCGTCTCGGTGCTGCAGAACGTGCTGCGCCAGGCCGGCGCGGCGGCCCGCCGGTTCGCCGACCCGGCCTGGCGGTCCACCGGGCTGTCGCTGCTCGCCTCGCACCACCGCGAGCTGCTGATGCGCGCCGAGCCGGGCTCGGACCAGCAGCTGAGCTACGCGATCGCGCTGGCCGGGGCGGCGGTCAGCGACGCCGACCTGGACCTGCTGGCCGGGCTGCTGGACGGCAGCGCCGCGATCGAGGGCCTGGAGGTGGACACCGAGCTGCGCTGGCGGCTGCTGTACCGGCTGGCCAGCCGGGGCGCCGCCGGGCCGGAGCAGATCGAGGCCGAGCTGGCCAGGGACGCCACCGACGCCGGCCAGCGGCACGCCGCGAGCTGCCGGGCCGCGATCCCGGCCGCGGCGGCCAAGGAGGCGGCCTGGCAGCAGATCGTGTCCGGGACCTTGCCGAACGCCACGTTCCGGGCGGTGCTCGGCGGGTTCGCCGACCCCGACGCCGATGCGCTGCTGGCGCCGTTCGCGCCGCGCTTCTTCGAGGTGGTGGCCGATGTGTGGCGGGACTGGTCGCTGGACATGGCTCAGCGGTTCGCCGAGGGCGCCTACCCGGTCACCGTGATCAGCCAGCAGGCCATCGACGAGGCGGACGCCTACCTGGCCCGGACCAGCCCGCCGGCCGCGCTGCGGCGGCTGATCACGGAGGGGCGGGACGACACCGCGCGGGCGCTGCGGTGCCGGCGGCGGGACGCCGCGGCAGGCTGAGCCGGACCGCCCCGGCCACGGCCTGCAGCAGCGGCACGTCCGGCAGGTCCGATAGCAGCACCGGCAGGCCGTCGGCACCGCACAGCGGCACCCGCCAGTTCGGGTACTCGTCGAACGTGCCGGGGATATTCTGCGCCCGGGTGTCGCCGACCGCGTCGGCCAGCGAGACGCCGAGCAGCACGGCCGGGGTGCGGGCCAGGTAGCCGTACAGCGCGACGGTGAACTCGGCGGCGCCCGGCGCCGTGCCTTCCGGTGCCTGGTCCCCCGGCGCCAGGTCCCCTGATGCCTCGTCCCCCGGCAGCAGGCCCTCGGCGACCAGGGCCTGGTGCCACCGGGCCACCGTCTGCTCGGCTGCGGCCCGCTCGGCTTCCTCCGGCTGGGTCAGCAGCCCGAGCCGGGCCCGCACGCTGACCTGCTCGCCGGTCAGGAAACCCGCCACCGGCGGCAGGTCGTGGCTGCCGACCGTGGCCATCGCGCCGCGGCGCCAGTGCCCGGGGGCGAGCGGCGTCTGCCCGTCCGGCTCGTAGCTGAACCACAGCAGGTCGGTGCCGAGGATCCCGGCCCCCGCCAGGTAGTCGCGGATCCACGGCTCGACCGTGCCGAGGTCCTCGCCGATCGCGACCGCACCCGCCCGGGCCGCGGCGGCGGCCAGCGCCGCCACCGACGCGCGGTGGTCGTAGCGCACGTAGGCGCCCCGGCCCGGGCCCGTGCCCTGGGGAATCCACCACAGCCGCATAAGCCCCATCACGTGATCGACCCGCAGGCCGCCGGAGTGGCGCAGCACGGCGTCGAACAGGTCGGCCAGCGGCTGATAGCCCGCGGCGGCCAGCCGCTGCGGATGCCAGGGCGGCTGCGCCCAGTCCTGGCCGAGCTGGTTGAACGGATCCGGCGGGGCGCCGACGCTGACCCCGCCGACCAGCAAGTCCTGATGCGCCCAGGCGTCCGCCCCGCCCGGGTGCGCGCCGATGGCCAGGTCGGTGATGACGCCGAGGCGCATGCCCGCGTCCGCGGCCGCCTGCTGGGCCCGGGCCAGCTGCTCGTCGGCCAGCCACTGCACCCAGGCATGGAACCCGGCGCGCCCGGCCAGCCCGGGATCGGCGCCGACCACGGCGGCCGCCCGGGCCGGGTCGGCCAGCTCGGCCGGCCATTCCCGCCAGTCCGGCCCGTGCCGTTCGGCCAGGGCACACCAGTGCGACCATCCGGCCAGCTCGGCGCCCTCCCGCTCGGCGTAGGCAGCGTAGGCGGCCTGGCGCTGCGGGCTGCGGCCGGCGTCGTGGATGATCAGCAACGAGGCAGCCTTCGCGGCCCACACCGCGTCCCGGTCGATCAGGCCGTCGGTGGCGCTGGCCGCCCGCAGCGGCGCGGCCAGTGCCTCGATCCGGGCCCGCTGCGCCGCGGAGAGCTGCGCGTACTCGGGGACGTCCTCGATCCGCAGGTACAGCGGGCTGACGTAGCGGCGGCTCATCGGCAGGTACGGCGAGTTGCTGAGCGGCGGGGACGGCTCGACCGCGTGCAGCGGGTTGACGAGCACGAAGTCGGCGCCCAGCGCCTCGCCGCTCCAGGCCGCCAGGTCGGCCAGGTCGCGCAGGTCGCCGTGCCCCCAGCTGGACCGGGACCGGACCGAGTAGAGCTGGACGGTGAACCCCCAGCCGGGCTCAGGAAACCGCGGCGCCGGCCCGGATGCGCCCGGCCCAGCCCGGCCCGCCTCCCCCCCGGTCTCCGCCTCCGGCGCCGGCCCGCTGACCCGGTCGGCGGCCCGGCCCGCGGTGGCGTCGAGCGCGGCCAGGATCGCCGTGAGAGTCTCGTCGCTCACCTCGACAACCTGCTGGCTGGCGTTCTCGTAGACCGGCGCGATGCCGGCCTGCTCGGCCCGCCGCGCGAGCCCGGGATCGGTCATGCCTCCATGATTGCCTGGCCCGCCCGCCGCCACTCACCGGCCCGCGGCCGGACCGGCCGCACCGCCATGACGGGCTGAACCGCGCGCCAGAGCCTGATCCCGTCCCCGGAGCCGGGGTAAGGGCGCACGAGCCGAGGCCGGCGAGCTCGTTGACGGCCGCGCATCACCGTCACTACTATGCAGTGCATGGTAGCTGGCGATGCGGGGCAGGCGCGAAACCTGGTGGCGCAGATGCGCCGCGGGGTCTTGCCGTATTGCGTGCTGGCCATGCTGCGCGAGAAGGAGCGCTACGGCTTCGAGCTGGTGCAGTCGCTGAGCAGCATCGAGGGCATGGTGACCGGCGAGGGCACGGTGTACCCGCTGCTGTCGCGGCTGCGGCGGCAGGGACTGGTCGACACCACCTGGCGGGAGTCGGCGGCAGGGCCGCCGCGGCGGTACTACCGGCTGGCCCCGGCGGGCCGGGAGGCGCTGGCGGACTTCGCGAGTTCCTGGCGGCGGCTGCGGGACAGCGTCGATGACTTGCTGGCCAGTTCGGGCGAGACCCCATTCTGAGAGGCAGCCGCCGTGTCCCGGCGGCGCGAGCGGGATAGCAGGAGAGCGATCATGAGCCAGCCCGTCGATGACCAGCTCGTCGCGGAGTACCTGCACAGGCTGCGCGCCGCCGCGGCGGCGCTGCCCGCGGACCGGGCGCGCGAGCTCGCCGAGGAGATCGAGGCGCACATCGCCGAGGCGCGTGCGGCGGCGCCGCCCGGGCCGGCCGCGGTACGCGGCATCCTGGACCGGCTGGGCGAGCCGACGGACATCGTCGCCGCCGCGGCCGAGTCCTCATGCGACCTTCCGGGCTTCGATCTCGCGGCCGGCCCGGGCCGGCCGCGCAGACGCGGCCGGCGGCACTGGCATCGCCGGCAGCACTGGTGTCACCGGCAGCACGGGTGTCACCGGCAGCACGGGTGTCACCGGCAGCGCAGACATCACCGACAGCGCTGACATCACCGGCACCTCGGGCATCACCGGCACCTCGGGCATCGCCGGCACTACTGACAGCACCGGCATTGCCGGCCGCACTCGGGAGCCAAGCCCAGGCTGGGCACCAGGCCAAGGCCGGGAGCCAGGCCATGACCGGGGGCCAGGCCAAGGCGGTGAGTCGCGCCAAGGCTGGGGGCAGGACGCGGGCTGGGGGCAGGACGCGGGCTGGGGGCAGGACGCGGGCTGGGGGCAGGACGCGGGCTGGGATACGGGCTGGGAGCAGGGCGGCCGGGGGCCCCGGGACGGCCGCGGCGCGGGCTGGAGCTGGACGTCCTCGCAGGCCGGGGCCGGGCCGCTGGAAATCTGCGCCGTCGTCTTCCTGCTGATCGGCGGGATCATGGTGCCGCTGCTGGGATGGCTGGTGGGCGTGATCTTGCTGTGGATCTCGCCCCGGTGGACCAGCAAGGACAAGCTGCTCGGCACCCTGATCTGGCCGGGCGGCCTGCTCGCGCCGATCGGCCTGCTGCTGATCGGCGGCCTGACCCAGCTGAACGCCGGTTCGCCCGCGGCATGCGCTGCCCCGACCGCGGTCCGTGCCACCAGCCCCGGTCACCCGGCCGGCCACGCTGCGGCCGCGCAGTGCGCCACCGCAGCGCCGTCTGCCTTCCCGCCCTGGCTGACCATCGTGATCGCGGTGGTGCTGGTCGCGCTCGCGGTGGGCGGCCCGATCTACATCGCGGTCCGGCTGCTGAACCGGGCCCGGCACGGCACCGCGACCGCTACCGCCCGCCCCGCCCGGACGATGCCGGCTTAGCGGGTCCGCCGCGGGGTCTGGCCCGGACGATTCCGCCCGCGCCGCGACATCGATCTAGCGGGCCGGGCGCGGGGTGAGCGCCCGGCCCAGCCAGCAGCCGGCCAGCGCCTGGAGCAGCGCGACCAGCAGCGCGGCGGCGAAACCGACGGCGGCCTGGGCCGGCAGGCCCGCCAGCGCCGCGATCACCCGGGCCGTGCCCCCGGCCGGCTGGCCGCGCAGCGCGGGCCACCACAGCACCAGGCCCCAGCCGATGACCGCCATGGCGGCCACCGCGGGCACGACCGACCGCAGCCGCAGGCCGCCGCGCCGGGTCGCCGCGCCCGCTGCCGCGCCGATCACGAACGGCGTGAACCACAGGCCGGCCACGGCACCGAGCACCATCAGCACCACCCCGGCCAGCCAGGCCGCCGCCCACGCCCGGCCCGGCCGGCGGCTGCCGCGCGGCCCCGGGAACGACGGCCGGCCCGAGCGGCGCCGCGGGAACGAGGGCCCGCGCGCGGTCATGGCCGCAGCTCCCACCGGATCGGCCCGGCCGAGCCGGGCAGCGGGATCGGCAGGTACGTGCCGTCCCACCAGTCGGCGACGAGGTTGGTGTACCACGGGGACGCCGGATTCTCGCTCTGACCGCCCGGGTAGATCCCCTCGGCAGACGGCCGGCCGCGGTCCAGCCCGCGATCATCCGCCAGCTCGGCCCCTGCCGGGCGGTCAGGCCGCCGTCGGCAGCGTCCGGCGTGAACGGGTCGCCGCCGGCCGGCCGCGGCCCGTAGCCGAGCGCATCCGCCTGGGTCAGCGACGGGAACTGCCTGCTGTGCAGCCGGTCCCAGGCCCAGCTGGCGGGCGCGCCGCCGAGCCGGGCGTGCAGGTGCCCGACCGCGGTCGCGAAGGCGGCCCGCATCGCGGCGGTCGCATCCCGGGCCGGGCGGCCGGGCGGGGTGAACGCCGGGTTGGACTGGTCGTGCAGCGTCCAGGCTTCCAGGACCTGGTCCAGGCTGGCCTGGCCGGTGCCGATCGACAGGCCGGAGGAGTCCTTGTGCACGGGCACGTGCCGGGCCGACCACCAGGGCCCGAACACGTTCTTCAGGTAATCGGTCCAGAACGTCCACCAGATCGCGGCCGCGGCCGAGCCGCCGCGCATCGAGTCGTTCCAGCCGGCCATGACCGCCTGCGCCTGCTGCTCGCGCGCGGGCAGCGGCGCGGTGCGCAGCGCGGCCAGCAGCTCCGGCACGATCCGCACGGCCAGCCGGTCGGTCAGGCTGCCCTGCAGCGCGGCGAACGACGACGGGCCCATCGACGTGTGCGAGCGCAGGAACGCGTACTCCTCGCTGGCCCGGTAGCCGGGGTCGAAGTCGTTGGCCGTGGTGCCGATGTAGTACGGGTAGGCGGCGGTGACCGGGCGCTGGTTGGCGGTGGCCACGACGTGCCCGGCCGGGTCGTAGACCTGCGGCACTGCCGGGTACGGGATGACCCCGGCGATGTCGTCGGCACCGGTGCCCGGCATCGGCAGCCAGGGCTGGCCGTGACGGACCAGCGGGTAGTAGCCGGCCGAGATCGCGCCGATGTTGCCGCGGTCGTCGGCGTAGACGAAGTTCTGAGTCGGCGCCCGCCAGCTCGCCAGCGCGGCCTTGAACTGCGCGAAATCGGCCGCGGTGTCGATGCCATACAGCACGGCGATGTCGGGCGAGGGCACGTTGCCCATCCAGTCCACTGAGACCTTCTGGCCGGCCTGCGTCATGACCGGACCGTGCACGGTCACGTGCACGGTGATCTGCCGGGCCGCGGCGCCCCGGACGGGGATCTGGTACCGGTAGGCCCGCATGGCCCGCCACCGGCCGCGCCAGTAGTACTGCCCGGGGCGGCGCGGGCTGGTGCGCTCGGTGTAGAACATCGCCGACTGGTTCTGGGTGTCGGTGAGCGACCAGGCGATGTGCTGGTTGTGGCCGAGCAGCACGCCGGGCAGTCCGGGCACGCTGACGCCGGTCACGGCCAGCCCGGGCGCCGATATCGCGACCTGGTACCAGACCGACGGGATGGTCTGCGGCAGGTGCGGGTCGCCGGCCAGCAGCGCGGCCCGGCCGGAGACCTTCGGCCCGTCCGCGGCCCAGGCGTTGCTGTCGGGATAGGCGTGCAGCTGGCCGCGGGGCAGCGCCGAGGTCCTGGCCAGCAGGCTGGCCGCGGCCCGGGCCCCGGCCGCCGGGACTCGCGTACCGCGGGCTGCACCAAAGGCTGCGGCGCCGGCTCCGGTGGTCACGGCCGCCCGGCGCCCGGCCGTCCCGGCCCCGGCCGTGACCGCACGGCTCTCGCCGGCCCCGGCCCCGGCCCCGGTCGTCACGACCGCGCCGCTGGTGTTCAGCGGCGCCACGCCGAGCTTGCGGTAAGGGCCCGGGTCGTAGGGGCTCTGCTGGTTGGCCGGGTTGACGCCGAACCAGGCCATCGTCCGCGCCGGGCCGAGCGAGCGCTCCAGCAGCGCGTAGTCCAGCGGCGTGGTGGTGAAGTCCAGTTCCTGGGTCAGGTCGCCCTGCACGGCCAGGCTGTCAACCGGGGTCCAGTCGCGCGGGTACACGCCGGTCAGCGAGAACAGCGACGGCCACTGGCCGTCCGCACGGACCCGGGCCAGGTAGTCGTTGACGCCGCGGCAGTAGGCGATCAGCGCGCGGGCGGCCGGGCTGGAACGCGGCATGTCCGCCCATTCCTGCCGGGCGGTGCGCAGCAGGCCGAGGGCCAGCTCGAACCGGTCGGAACCGACCGCGGCCGGGCCGGCCAGCTGGGCCAGCCGCCCCTCGGCCAGCCGCCGCTGCAGGTCCATCTGCAGCAGCCGGTTCTCGGCGTGCACGTAGCCGAGCGCGGTGAACGCGCCGGCCTGGCTGGCCGCGGTGATCGAGGCCAGGCCCTGCCGGGTGAAGGTGACCCGGACCGGACGCGCCAGGCCCGGCACGGTCAGCGTCTGCGAGGCCGGCCGCACCCCGCCCGCCGCGGCGGTCCAGGCGCCGTGGCCGGGATCGAGGGCCGGGCCGAGCGCGGGCACCGTCCCGTAGCCGACGGCCAGCAACGCCAGCAGGGCCGCGCTGACCACCGCGGCGAGTACCGCGCTGGTCACCCGCCGGGCGCGACGGCCCCGGGACGCCCTCCCGCCGGAGCCGGCCAGCCCGGCCGTGCGCAGCGCCACCTCGCTACCTCCGCTCCTGTTCCGGCGGCTGACCTGGCCGCAGCGGTCAAGCACGCCGGGGCAAGGATTAATTTTGGCGCAAAGGGGGCCGCGTGCCGATGAGCCTGCCCAGATGATCTACCCGCCGGCGATGATAAGCCAGGTCCGCCGCGCCGCCACCCGCCGCCCGGTACCTGCCCGGCGGCTGGCGGCCCGGGCCGCGCCGGATGCGGGGCGAAGAAGGGAGCAGCGGTGCGATTGGCTGCCGTCGGGAAGGGCCGGGTGCGCGCCGTGCGCTCGCGGGCCGCCGCAGCCGCCGGGCTGGCCAGGCCCGCGCCCCGGGCGCGGGCCGCCGCGCTCGCCGCGGCCGGCCTGGTGCTGCTGGCGGGCTGTGCGGGCGGCTCGGGCGGCGCCCCGCCCGGGCCCGGCCCGCGCACCCGTGCCGCCAGCCCCGAGACGGCCAGCCCGGTGTCCTCCAGCCCGGCCGTCACCCCGTCGCCCGCCCCGTCGCCCTCCGGGCCGGCCGTGATCTCGGTGCCCTGGCCGCCCGGCCGCCTGCACCAGACTCAGGCGCGGCCGGACGCGCGCACCGCGGTGTTCCGCGCGGAGATGACCGACCTGTGGGCCGCCATCGTGACCGGCAAGGCCCGGCTGGCCCGGCAGGCGTTCTTCCCGCTGCCGGCCTATACGCAGATCAAGGCCATCTACGACGCAGCCGGCGACTGGCACGACCGGCTGTGGTACGACTTCCGGCTGGACGTGGCGGCCGCGCACCGCTACCTCGGCCGCGGGGCGCGCCGGGCGAAGCTGGTCCGGGTGATCGTCCCCGCGGCGGAGGCGGCCTGGATCGTGCCCGGGGTGTGCGACAACTCCGGCGGCTACTGGCACGTCGGCGGCGCCCGGGTGGTGTACCGGCAGCACGGGCAGGTGCGCTCGATCGGCATCGCGTCGCTGATCTCCTGGCGCGGCCGGTGGTACGTGGTGCACTTCGGCGCGGTCCTGCGGCCCGCCAGCTACGGCGTGGTCGACGCTCCGGCGTCCGGTCCTGGCGTCCCCGGCCCGGCCGGCGGCTGCTAGGCCGGCCGCTGCCGGCCCGGCGCGCGGCCCGGGCCGGTCACGCCGACCAGATCGGGGGGTGCCGGTCGCGCCACGGGCTGGCCGCCTCCAGCTGGGCCGACAGCGAGATCAGCGTGCTCTCCTCACCTGGCCGCCCGGCCAGCATGACGCCGATCGGCAGGCCGGCCGCGTTCCAGTGCAGCGGCAGCGTGACCGCGGGCTGGCCGGAGGAGTTGTACAGCGACGTCCACGGGGTGAAGCGCTTCTGCCGCTCGAAGTTCTCGGCTGGCCCGGCTTCGGTGAAGTAGCCGACCGGGGCTGGCGGGGCGGCCAGCGTGGGCGTCAGCAGCGCGTCGTAGCCGGCCAGCCCGGCCAGTGCCGCCCGCATCAGGTTCTGCAGGAACGCCTCGGCGGCCAGCAAGCCGGCGGCGCGCAGCGCCAGGCCGCGCTCGCGCAGGTACCGGGTCAGCGGCTGCAGCTGGCTGGCCTGGACGTCGGTGACCGGGATCAGGCTCGCGCCGGCGTACCAGAGCGTCTCGAAGGCGGGCATGGCGTCGGCGCCGAACGGCAGCGCGATGTCGGTGATCTCGTGGCCCAGGCCGGCCAGCAGCTTGCTGGCCTGCTCGTAGGCGGCGACGCAGTCCGGATGCGGGTCCGCGCCGGGGACCACGGTGCCGAGCGTCCTGGCGATCGACAGCCGGCCCGGCTCGCGGCTGGCGCAGGCCAGGAACGACTCCCCCGCGGCCAGCGGCGGCTGGGTGTACAGGTCGCCGGGATGGTTGCCGGTCATCACGTCCAGCAGCAGCGCCGCGTCCGCCACCGTCCTGGTGATCGGCCCGTTGGCCACCAGGCCGCTCAGGTCCGGGCTGACCGGGCCGCCGGAGACCCGGCCGCGGCTCGGCTTGAGCCCGAACAGGCCGCACGCGCTGGCCGGGATCCGGATCGAGCCGCCGCCGTCGCTGCCCTGCGCGGCCGGGGCCAGCCCGGCCGCCACCGCGGCGGCCGCCCCGCCGCTGGAGCCGCCCGCCGACCGGGACAGGTCCCACGGGGTGCGGGCGGGCGGCCCGATCGCGGTCTCGGTATAGCAAGGCAGGCCGAATTCGGGAGTGGCGGTCTTGCCGGTGAAAACCGCCCCGGCGGCGCGCAGCGCGGCGACCACATTGTCGTCCTGGTCCGCGACATGGGCGGCGAATACCCGGCTGCCGAGCGCCATCCGCACGCCCGCCAGCATGTTCAGGTCCTTGACCGGGACGGGGACGCCGGTCAGCGGCGGCAGCCCGGCCAGGCTGCGGGCCGCGCGGTGCCCGGCCACCGTCTGCTGCGCCGCGGCCGCCTGCTCGCGGGCCAGCTCGGCGGTCACCGTCACGAAGGCGCCGACCTGGCCGTCGAGCCGGCCGATGCGGTCCAGGTAGTGCTCGGTCAGCTCGACCGGGGACAGCTGCCCGGCCGCGATGGCCGCCGCCTGCTCGACCACGGACAGATCATGGAGCGCCGTCATGCCCGGCAACAGTAGACGCCGGGCCGTCCCGCGTCACCGGGACGCGCTCGCCGCCCGCGGGACCGGCCCGGATGCTGCGTGCCTGTGGCCGCCGGCCATGACCGGCAACAAGGGCACAAAAGCTAAAGACGCGCAGCTAAAGACGCTGCCGGCATTGGCGCGCTGGCCTGGGAGCGGCGAAACCGGCACCGCGGCCGGGGCTTTCCTGCCGCGCGGATTCGGTTACGCTCGAAAAATGGACCAGGAAACTGGGCCGGACACCGAAATGGCGCCCGATCCGGCCCGGCCATCGGCGCAGCGCGCGCCCGGGCCGCCGGACGGCGGTCAGCAGCCGGGCCGCCAGACCATGCGAGTCATCCAGGGGCGGCCCGCGGGCCCGGCCGGCCCGCCGCGCGGCGGGCCGCGGCGGTCACTGACGTCCCGGCTGGCCGGCGATCCGCGCACGCCGCTGTGGGTCCGGCGGCTGGTCATCGCCGCCGCAGCCGGGATCATCCTCGGCCTGTGGGTGGACTGGCGGCTCGGATTCTCCGTCGCGGCACTGTTTGCCATCGCGGACACGATCTACCGCTCGCGCACGATGTCGGTCATCCCGGCCGCGGCCCGGGTCGCCGCGGCCCAGCGGCGGACTCAGCGGCGGATGCTGACGCTGCGCCCGTCGGGGTTCCTGGCGCTGCACGCGCGCCGGATCCCCGGCAGCCAGTCGGTGATCGACCACCTGATCATCGGGCCGCCGGGGGTGTTCGCGGTGGACTCGGAGTACTGGGACCGGCGGCTGGCGGTCCGGGTCACGGCCGGCAATGCGCTCTATCACGGCCCGGTGAACAAGAAGGAGCGGCTGGTCCACGCCCGGTGGGAGGCCGCGCAGGCGTCCCGGCTGGTCGGCACCGCGCTCGGCGAGTCGATCGGGGTGCGCCCGGTCATGATCATCTATGGCCCGCGGATCCCGTGGGCGGTGGCCACCTTGCGCGGCGTGGACGTGTTCCCCGGCAACTGGGTCCGCAAGTACTTCAAGCGGCGGGCCCGGGCCATCGGCCGCCAGCGGCTGTCCTCGGCCCAGGTGAACCGCATCTACGAGGCCGCGCAGCGGGTGCTCCCGCCGGTCGGCTGAGCCGCCCGGCTGGCTACCCTGTGTTCCGCGCCAGTTAAGGCGCACGAGTTCACGGCGCACGAGTTCACGGCGCGGGGCACAGCGGAAGGCGGGGCGTGGCGGCAGCACGGGAATGGATCGCGGGGGCACGGCCGCGGACGCTGCCCGCCGCCATCGTCCCGGTGGCCGTCGGCTCGGGCGTCGCGTTCGGCTACGGCCGGTTCTCCGGCTGGCGGGCCGCGCTGGCCCTGCTGGTCGCGCTCGCCCTGCAGGTCGGCGTGAACTACGCCAACGACTACAGCGACGGCGTCCGCGGCACCGATGAGCAGCGGGTCGGCCCGCTGCGGCTGACCGCCTCCGGCCTGGCCCGGCCGCGGCACGTGCTCGCCGCGGCGCTGGCCAGCTTCGCGGTGGCCGGGGCGGCCGGGCTGGTGCTGGCCGCGGTGACCTCCTGGTGGCTGCTGCTGCCCGGCGCGGCGGCGGTCGCCGCCGCCTGGTTCTACACCGGCGGCAGCAGCCCGTACGGGTACCGGGCGCTCGGCGAGGTGTCGGTGTTCTTGTTCTTCGGCGTGTTCGCGGTGGCCGGAACCGCCTACGTGCAGATGCGCACGCTCACGCCGCTCGCGGTGGCCGCGGCCGCCCCGGTCGGCCTGCTGGCCGTCGCGCTGCTGGTCATCAACAACCTGCGCGACATCCCCACCGACGAGGTCACCGGCAAGCGGACCCTGGCCGTGGTGCTCGGCGACCACCGCACCCGGCTGCTGTACGCGGCGTGCCTGCTGGTGCCGTTCGGCGTCGCGGCCGCGCTGGCCCCGGCCGCGCCGCTGGCTCTGGCCGCGCTGGTCGCGGTCCCGTTCGCGGTGCCCCCGCTGCGCCGGGTGCGCGCGGGCGCGGCCGGCCCCGGCCTGGTGGCCGCGCTCGGGCAGACGGGCCGGCTGCAGCTGGCGTTCGGCGCCTTGCTGACCGTGGGCCTGGCCATCCGCTTCTGACCACGCCGGGCGGCCACGGCCGCCGCCAGCAGAGTCCCGCCAGGAAAGCGCGGCCCGCCGGCCCGGCCGGAAACCGGGGGCGGCCCGGCCGTCAGCCGGGCTGGCCGTCCGGGCCGGGCTGGCCGGGGATGACCGGCGGCGGCTCCGCCGCCGCGCCGTTGGCCGATCCGGCCTGCCCGGACTCCGCCGGATCTCCGTTGGCCGCCGCCAGCGCGTCCGCGGCGGGCAGCGCCGCGCCGGGCGCAGCCGCCGGGGCGGGCAGCTGGCCGGGCCCGCCGGGCAGCGGGACCTGGGCCAGCACCTCGGCCGCGGCGAGCTGGGCGCGGAGGGCGGCGCGCTCGCCCTCCGAGGGTCCGGCCGGCTTCGCCCGGCGGCCGGCCGCGCCGTCAGCGCCGCCCGTGCTCTCGCCAGATCCGGCGCCGGTGCCGGCTGAGCTGTCGAAGGCGGAACTGATCGCCTTCAGCGCGCTGGTCAGCTCGCTCGGGATCATCCACATCGTGCTGCCCGCGCCCTGGGCGAGCTGCGGCAGCATCTGCAGGTACTGGTAGGCCAGCAGCTTGGGGTCGGGGTCCCCGTCGTGAATGGACTGGAACACGGTGCTGATCGCGGCCGCCTGGCCCTCGGAGCGCAAGATCGCGCTCTGCTTGTCCCCCTCGGCCCGCAACACCGTGCCCTGCTTGTCGCCGTCGGCGGTGAGGATCTGCGACTGGCGCACGCCCTCGGCGGTGAGGATCGCGGCGCGCTTCTCCCGTTCGGCCCGCATCTGCTTCTCCATCGCCTCCTTGACGCTCTGCGGCGGGTCGATGGCCTTGATCTCCACCCGGGTGACCCGGATCCCCCACTTGCCCGACGCGTCGTCCAGCACGCCGCGCAGCATCGTGTTGATCTTGTCGCGGGAGGTGAGGCTCTGCTCCAGGTCCATCGAGCCGATCACGCTGCGCAGCATCGTCGCGGTCAGCTGCTCGATCGCCTGGATGTAGTTGACGATCTCGTAGTCGGCGGCCCGCGGGTCGGTCACCTGGAAGAACAGCACCGTGTCGATCTTGACGACGAGGTTGTCCTCGGTGATGACCGGCTGGCCGAGGAACGAGACCACCTGCTCGCGCAGGTCGATCAGCGGCTTGACCCGGTCGATGAACGGGACGATGAAGTTCATGCCGGGTTCCAGCGTCTTGCGGTACCGGCCGAGGCGCTCGACGTTGCGGGCCCGCGCCTGCGGCACGATCCTGATCGCGCGCATCGGGATGATCGCGATCAGCACGATGATCACCACCGCGGCGATGATGGCAGCCTCTAACATCGTCACTCCCTGGGGTAGACGAGGGCGGTCACGCCCTCGATCTTGAGCACGTCCACGGTGGCGCCGGCCGGGATCACGAGCGTCTCGTCGTAGGGGCGGGCGGTCCATTCCTCGCCGCCGATCCGGACCCGGCCGGCGTGCGCGCTGACGTCGTCGAGCACTAAAGCCGTCTTCCCGACCAGCGCGGCGGTGCCGCTGCGCAGCAGCGGCGGCTGGCGGATGTGCCGGGCCGCGATCGGCCGGACCACCCCGAGGCCCGCGGCCGCGGCGGCGATGAAGGCGCCGAACTGCAGCGGCAGCGGGGCCCCGACGCCGGCGGCCATGGCGCCGACCAGCGCGGCCGCGCCGATCAGCCCGAAGGCCAGCGTCGTGGTCATGATCTCGGCCACGCCCAGCAGCGCCGCCGCGATCAGCCAGAGGATCCAAGCGCCCATTGCCGCTCCGGCCGGGACAAATCAGGTCAGTGTTTCTACTGCTGACAGTAACCCCGCGCGGGCACTGACCGCACCAGGCCTGCCGCCCGTTCCCGGTGGTTCTTCCCACGACCAGCCGGAACGGGGAATCATGGTGATCAGGGCCCGCACCGGGGCGGGACCGCGATGACGGACGGACATCCCATGACCAGCGCAATGACCAGCGCAGCCCAGCTGTCGTACAGCCACGGAGCAAGCCCCGTCCCGCTGCTCGGCGAGACGATCGGCGCGAACCTGCGGCGGGTCGCCGCCGGCCACCCCGACCGCGAGGCGCTGGTGGACGTGCCGACCGGTGCCCGGTGGACCTACGCGGCGCTGGACGCCGACACCGACACGCTCGCCCGCGGCCTGATCGAGGCCGGCATCGGCCGGGGCGACCGGGTCGGGATCTGGGCGCCGAACTGCCCGGAGTGGGTGCTGCTGCAGTACGCGACGGCCAAGATGGGCGCGATCCTGGTCAACATCAACCCGGCCTACCGCAGCCACGAGCTGGAGTTCGTGCTGCGCCAGTCCGGGGTGCGGCTGCTGGTCAGCGCGGTGAGCTTCAAGACCAGCGACTACCGGGGCATGGTCGAGCAGGTCCGCGGCGGGCTGGCCGGGCTGGAGCAGGTGGTCTACCTCGGCACCGACGGCTGGGACGGGCTGCTCGCGGCGGGACTGGCGGCGGCCGGCGCGCACCCGGCGGCGCTGGCCGAGCGGGAGGGCCGCCTGGCCTTCGACGACCCGATCAACATCCAGTACACCAGCGGCACGACCGGCTTCCCCAAGGGCGCGACGCTGTCGCACCACAACATCCTGAACAACGGGTTCTTCATCGGCGAGGGCTGCCGGTACACCCCGGCCGACCGGGTGTGCATCCCGGTGCCGTTCTACCACTGCTTCGGCATGGTGCTCGGCAACCTGGCGGTCACCACGCACGGCGCGGCGATCGTGATCCCGGCCCCCGGGTTCGACCCCGCGCAGTCGCTGCACGCGGTGCAGGCCGAGCGGTGCACCTCGCTGTACGGGGTGCCGACCATGTTCATCGCCGAGCTGGCGCTGCCGGACTTCGGCTCCTACGACCTGTCCAGCCTGCGGACCGGGATCATGGCGGGCTCGCCGTGCCCGGTCGAGGTGATGAAGCGGGTGGTCAGCGAGATGCACATGACCGAGGTGACGATCTGCTACGGGATGACAGAGACCTCGCCGGTGTCGGCGCAGACCACCGCCGACGACGAGCTGGACCGCCGGGTGTCCACCGTCGGCCGGGTGCACCCGCACATCGAGGTCAAGATCACCGATCCGGAGACCGGGCTGGTGCTGCCGCGCGGCACGGCGGGCGAGCTGTGCACCCGCGGGTACTCGGTGATGCTCGGCTACTGGGACGACCCGGAGCGCACCGCGGAGGCGATCGACGCGGGCCGGTGGATGCACACCGGGGACCTGGCCACCCTGGACGACGCGGGGTACCTGAACATCGTCGGCAGGATCAAGGACATGGTGATCCGCGGTGGCGAGAACGTGTACCCCCGGGAGATCGAGGAGTTCCTTTACTCGCACCCGGCGATCGAGGACGTGCAGATCATCGGCGTGCCGGACGAGAAGTACGGCGAGGAGCTGTGCGCCTGGGTGAAGCTGCGGCCGGGCACCGAGCTGACCGCCGAGGAGCTGCGCGGCTACTGCCAGGGCAAGATCGCGCACTACAAGATCCCGCGCTACGTCCGGCCGTCCGATGAATTCCCGATGACCGTGACCGGCAAGGTCCAGAAGTTCAAGATGCGGGAGACCTCGATCGGGGAGCTGGGCCTGACATCGGCGAGCGAGATCAGCACCGCCTGACCGGGCCCGCGCCCGGTCAGGCGGCGGCCGGCCCGGCCGGCCCGACCGCCGGGATCACCGCGGCCGGGGTCGCCGCCGCGGTGGCGGTCGCGCGGGCGCAGGGGCTGCCGCCGGGGCCGCCGCGGGTGCTGTCCAGCCGCGGCAACGTGATCGTGCACCTGGCGCCCGCCCCGGTCGTGGCCCGGGTGGCCACGCTGACCGCGCGGACCAGGGCCGACCCGGCCGCCTGGCTGGCCCGGGAGGTCGCGGTGGCCGGGTACGCGGCCAGCCGGGGCGGCCCGGTCGTCGCCCCGGCCACCCTGGCTGACCCGGGCCCGCACCAGGCATGCGGCCTGGCCGTCAGCCTGTGGGAGCTGGCGGAACCGCCGGGTCCGGATCCGCCCGGCGACCCGGCCCGGCCGGCGCCGGAGCAGGCCGGGCGGGCGCTGGCCCGGCTGCACCAGGCCGCGGCCGGGTTCCCCGGCCCGCTGCCGGTGCTGGCGCCGCTGCACGAGCAGATCACCGAGGGGCTGGCCGCACTGGAGCGCGCGGGCTCGCTCTCCGCGGGCTTGCTGGCGGCGCTGCGGGCCCGGCACGCCGGGGTGCTGGCGGAGCTCGGCCCGGCCGCCCGGGACGCCAGCGCGGTGCTGCACGGGGACGCGCACGCCGGCAACCTGCTGCCCGCCGCCGGCGGCGGCTGGCGGTGGACCGACCTGGAGGAGACCTGCCGCGGGCCGCGGGAGTTCGACCTGGCCGTGCTGGCCCGGCACGCGGGCGCCGGGGCGGGCGCGGCGCTGGCGGGCTACGCCGCGGCGGCCGGGACGACGGTGCCCGGCCCGGCCGCGCTGGCTCCGTTCAGCCGGGCCCGTGAGCTGGAGGGCGCGGTCTGGACGCTCTGCATGGCGGTGCACTACCCGGCCCGCTACCAGGTCCCGGCCGCGGACCTGCTGGCCCGCGTGCTCGGGCCCGGGGCGCCCGGCAGATCCGCCTGACTGCGCTCGCCGGCCGGCCCGCAACCCTCTGGATGTCACATTCACGGGCACTGGTACCCCGCGGCGTGACCGCCACGGTGTTCCGCCCGCCCGGCCCGCGGGGCCGGCCCTGCGGGCCGGGCCGGCGGCGGCACGGCACAATGAGCTATGCCCTCGACCGAGCTGACCGCGCTGCACGGCCGCACCGCCGCCGTGGATTCCGGCCGCTAGCGTGACCGGCGGGCAGCGCAGTGCAGGTCAGGGGCCGCGTACCTCGGTCAGCGCCGACGCGGTGACATTCCGGCTCGCCGACCCCCGGGTGGCGGCGGCCCGGGTCTGGCTGGACACCGACCACCACAGCGAGCCCCCGGCGATGCGGCCGGTGCCGGGCGGCTTCGAGCTGCGGCTGGCCCGGCCGCCGGTCCAGCGGCTGGAGTACCTGTTCGCGGTGCGCTACGCCGACGGCACCGAAGCGATGATCTGCGATCCGGCGACGTCCCGCGCGCCGAACCCCTTTGGTGATCATTCTGTTGTTCTTTTCCCCGGTTACCGGGAGCCGGGCTGGCTGACCGCGGCGGCGCCGGACGGCACGGTCCGCGAACTGGCCGCCGGGCCGGTGCCGGTCACGCTGTGGTCGCCGGCCGGGGCGGCCGGGCCGCTGCCGCTGCTGGTGCTGCACGACGGGCCGGAGTACGACGCCTACTGCCGGGTGCTGCACTACTGCGCGGCGGGCATCGCGGCCGGGTCGCTGCCCGCGCACCGGGTCGCCCTGCTCGGGCCGGGCGAGCGGAACCGGTGGTATGCCGCCAGCCCCGGCTACGCGCGCATGCTGACCCGGCGGGTGCTGCCGCTGCTGCGCCGGGCCGCGCCGCTGACCGGGCCGGTGGTGCTCGGCGGCTGCAGCCTCGGCGCGCTGGCGGCGCTGCACGCCGGATACAGCTCGCCCCGGTCGTTCGGCGGGCTGTTCCTGCAGTCCGGCAGCTTCTTCCGGGCCGAGACCGACGCGCACGAGTCGGGTTTCCCCGGGTACGCCTCGATCACGGCCTTCGTGCGGCGGCTGGCGCGCACCCCGCCGCCGGTGCGCTGGGACGTGCAGCTGACGTGCGGGCTCGCCGAGGAGAACCTGGGCAACAACCGGCTGATGGCCGCTGAGCTGGCCGCGCTCGGGCACCGGGTGGCGCTGGCCGAGGTGCCGGACGCGCACACCTTCACCGGCTGGCGGGACGCGCTCGACCCGCACCTGACCGGCCTGCTCCGCCGGGTGTGGCGGCACGGCCATCCGGAAGGGATCTCGGAGGAAGGACAGGCCAGTGCAGCGCAGCGAGCATGACCTGTACTCGCCGGCGATCGGCGCGGCCGGGACGGTGGTGAGCTACGGTCACTGGGGCCGGCCGGTGCTCGCCTTCCCCGCCGAGGGCGGGAAGGCGGCCGACTACGAGCAGCACGGCATGCTGGAACCGCTCGGCGTTCTGCTCGGCGACGGCCGGATCAAGCTGTACTGCGCGGATTCCTTCGACGCCGCGTCCTGGGGCCGCCAGGACCTGCCGACCGAGGAGCGGGCCCGCCAGCACGGCCGGTACGAGTCCTGGATCTGCGACCAGGTCGCGCCGTTTATCACCGGCGACTGCGGCGGGCGCGGGGACATCATCGCCGCCGGGGTGAGCCTGGGGGCGTTCCACGCGGTCAACCTCGCGCTCCGGCACGCCGATCAGTTCGCCGTGACCATCGGGCTGTCGGGCAACTACGACCCGGCCAGCTGGCACGGCTGGGGCGAGCGCGGCGACCAGGCCTACTTCAACAACCCGGTCGACTACGTGCCGAACCTGTCCGGGCCGCACCTGGACTGGCTGCGGTCGGCGCTGACCGTCGTGCTGGTCACGGGCCAGGGGCCGTTCGAGGTATCCCCCACCATGGCACTGCCCGGGACCCGGCACCTGGCCGGATTGCTGCAGGGTAAGGGCATCCGCTGCGAGCTGGACGTGTGGGGCTACGACGTAGCGCACGACTGGCCGTGGTGGGGACGGCAGCTCGCCCACCACCTGGCCCGGTTCAGCTGACTGACGGGCGGAGCGGCGCGTCACCACGCAAGGTGGTCGACAGTCACCGCGGCCGGCACATAACGTCCTAGCAGAAGCCGCCCGCGAGCCAGGCGAACCGGACCAGGGAGCATCGTGAACGGTGAGGTCAGGCACCTGATAGGGCTGCTGCTCGGGACCGAGGACGACTGGCCGCGCGCGTTCGGGGCGCTGCTGGCCCGGCTCGGGCCGGTCCGCGATGCCGCCGGGACCGCGCACGCCTTCGACACCGAGCGGCTCACCATCGAGCCGTTCGCGCTGGACGACAAGCCGCGCACCGGGCTGGTCATCGACCGGCTCGCCTACTGGTACTACCACCCGCGCGAATGGCTGAAGAAGGTCGCGCTGATGGACGACGTGTACCTGCTCAACTCGCCGTTCACGTTCCAGGCGATGGAGAAGCACGCCGCCTACTGCGCGATGATGCGGCTCGGGCTGAAGGTGCCGCGCACCGTGCTGGTCCCGTTCAAGAACCCGGTGGACAACGCCAAGTGGGCTTACACCTCCGCGCGCTACAACCAGGCGTTCGACCTGGATGCGGTGGCCGAGCAGATCGGCTACCCGCTGTACATGAAGCCCTATGACGGCGGGGCCTGGCGCGGGGTGTCGCGGATCCGCAACGCCGCCGAGCTGCACGCCGCCTACGACTCATCCGGCGAGATGCTCATGCACCTGCAAGCCGCGATCGAGGGCTACGACGCGTTCGCCCGGGCGCTGACCATCGGCCCGGAGACGATGGTGATGCGGTTCGCGCCCGAGCAGCCGATGCACGAGCGCTACCGGGTCGAGCACGAGTTCCTCGGCCCGGAGACCGGCGACGAGGCGGTGACGATCTCGCGGATCGTGAACGCGTTCTTCCGCTGGGAATTCAACTCCTGCGAGATGCTGGTCCGCGGCGCCGACGTGCACCCGATCGACTACGCCAACGCCTGCCCGGACGTGTCGATCACGTCGCTGCACTACTACTTCCCCTGGGCCATCAAGTCGCTGGTCAAATGGAGCGTGTTCTGCCTGGTCACCGGGCGGCGCCCGGCGGCCGACACCCAGACCCGGGCCTACTTCGACATCGCCGACTCGCCGGACCTGGACTACGCCGGCAAGCTCGCCGCCTACCGGCGGCTGGCCGACGAGCACCTGGCCGCCGACGCCTACGCGCAGTTCTGCGCCGAGCGGCTGGCCGGCTTCGACGCGAAGGTGCTGGACTGGGCGGCCGGGCCGGACTTCGACCGGCTGCTCACTGACACGGTCGCCGCGACCTACCCGGCCGCCGAGCACGACTGGTTCATCGCGCACCTGCGCGGGCTGACCGGGCTGTGGGTGCGCGACGAGTCCGACCGGCTGGCCCGCGCCTGAGGAGCGCGGCGGCCGTGCCGGGCCCGCGAGGTCCCGCGGGTCTCGCCGGTCTCGCATACTGGACCGGTCATGACCATCACCGACCGGCTGCCGGGCACCGCTGATCCCGACGCGCTGTTCGACGCGTTCGCGGACTGGGCCGGCGGCCAGGACCTGCCGCTGTACCCGCACCAGGAAGAGGCACTGATCGAGGTCGTCTCGGGCGCCAACGTGATCGTCTCCACCCCCACCGGGTCCGGCAAGTCGCTGATCGCGGCGGGCGCGCACTTCGCCGCGCTGGCCCGCGGCGAGCGCAGCTTCTACACCGCGCCGATCAAGGCACTGGTCTCGGAGAAGTTCTTCGCGCTGTGCGCGATGTTCGGCGCCGCCGACGTCGGGATGATGACCGGCGACGCCAGCGTCAACGCCGGGGCGCCGATCATCTGCTGCACCGCCGAGGTGCTGGCCTCCATCGCGCTGCGCGAGGGGCCGCGGGCCGGCATCGGCCAGGTGGTGATGGACGAGTTCCATTACTACGCCGACCCGGCCCGCGGCTGGGCCTGGCAGGTGCCGCTGATCGAGCTGCCGCAGTGCCAGTTCGTGCTCATGTCCGCCACCCTCGGCGACGTCACTTTCTTCACCCAGGACCTGACCCGGCGCACCGGCCGGCCCACCGAGGTGGTGGCCGCGGCGGAGCGGCCGGTGCCGCTGGTGTTCAGCTACGTGCTCACCCCGCTGCACGAGACCGTCTCGGACCTGCTCACCGGCCATCAGGCGCCCATTTATATCGTGCACTTCACCCGGGCCGCCGCGATCGAGCAGGCGCAGGCGCTGATGTCGGTCAACGTGTGCACCCGGGCGGAGAAGGACGCGATCGCCGAGCTGATCGGCGCGTTCCGGTTCACGGCCGGCTTCGGCAAGACGCTGTCGCGGCTGGTCCGGCACGGCATCGGGGTGCACCACGCCGGCATGCTGCCGCGCTACCGGCGGCTGGTGGAGACCCTCGCCCAGGCCGGCCTGCTCAAGGTCATCTGCGGCACCGACACCCTCGGCGTCGGCATCAACGTGCCGATCCGCACCGTGGTGTTCACCGCGCTGTCCAAGTACGACGGCCATTCGGTCCGGCTGCTGCAGGCCCGCGAGTTCCACCAGATCGCCGGGCGGGCCGGCCGGGCCGGCTTCGACACCATGGGCTACGTGGTCGTGCAGGCACCCGAGCACGTGATCGAAAACTCCAAGGCCCTGGCCAAGGCGGGCGACGATCCCCGCAAGCGGCGCAAGGTGGTGCGCAAGAAGCCGCCGCCGGGCTTCGTATCCTGGGGCCAGCCCACGTTCGACCGGCTGGTCGCGGCGCAGCCGGAGCCGCTGCGGTCCAGCTTCACGGTGACGCACGCGACGCTGCTCGGGGTGATCAGCCGCCCCGGTGACGCGTTCGCGGCGATGAAGCACCTGCTCACTGACAATCACGAGGATCCGGCCGCGCAGCGGCGGCATATCCGGCAGGCGTTCGCGATCTACCGGGCGCTGCTGGCCGGCGGGGTGGTCGAACGGCTGGCCGAGCCGGACGGCGACGGGCGCCGGTGGCGGCTGACCGTGGACCTGCAGGCCGACTTCGCGCTGAACCAGCCGCTGTCGCCGCTGGCCCTGGCCGCGATCGGGCTACTGGACGCCGGGGCGCCTGACTACCCGCTGGACGTGCTGTCGGTGATCGAGTCGGTGCTCGACAATCCGCGCGAGGTGCTGGCCGCGCAGCGGCACCGGGCCCGCGGCGAGGCGGTCGCCGCGATGAAGGCCGAGGGCATCGAGTACGACGAGCGGATGGAACTGCTGGAGGAGGTGAGCTACCCGCAGCCGCTGGCCGGCCTGCTGGCCGCCGCCTATGACATGTACCGGCGCGGCCATCCGTGGGTGGCCGACTACCAGCTGGAGCCCAAGTCGGTGGCCCGGGAGATGTACGAGCGGGCGATGACGTTCACCGAGTACGTCGGCTACTACGGCCTGGCCCGCAGCGAGGGCACGGTGCTGCGCTACCTGGCCGACGCCTATAAGACGCTGCGCCAGACGGTGCCGGACGAGGCCAGGACCGAGGAGCTGGCCGACCTGACCGAGTGGCTGGGCGAGATCGTCCGGCAGACCGACTCCAGCCTGCTGGAGGAATGGGAGCAGCTGCGCAGCCCCGGCGAGCCGGCGGTCGCGGCCCGCCCCGCCGACGAGCGGCCGCCCGCCGTCACCGGCAACCAGCGCGCGTTCCGGGTGCTGGTCCGCAACGCGCTGTTCCGCCGGGTCGAGCTGGCCGCGCTGCGCCGGTGGGAGGAGCTCGGCGAGCTGGACGCGGACGCGGGCTTCAGCGCCGGGGCCTGGGAGGCGGCGCTGGAGCCGTACTTCGCCGAGCACGGCGAGATCTTGACCGGGGCGGACGCGCGCGGTCCCGGGCTGCTGATCCTGGACCAGCAGCCCGGGACCTGGCGGGCCCGGCAGATCTTCGACGACCCGGCCGGCGACCACGACTGGGGGTTCTCGGCCGAGGTCGGCCTGGCCGCCTCCGACGAGGCCGGCGAGGCCGTCGTCACCGTCACCGCCGTCGGCCAGCTCTAGTCCTGTTAGCTGGCCGCGCGCACCTGGAGCTGGTCGAGCAGGGCCGCGGTGGCGGCCGCGATCGTGTCCACGGCCTGGTCGAACGCGGCGGCGTTATGCCGGGCCGGGGCCCGGAAGCCGCTGATCTTGCGCACATACTGCAGCGCGGCGGCGTGCACGTCCTGGTCGGTCACGTGGTCGGTGTAAGGGGCCCGCAGGGTCTTGATGCTCCGGCACATGCCTAGACGGTACCCGCAGCCCGCTGAAACCCGCTCAATGGTCCACCCGCCCGCCCAGCGGCACCAGACCCGCTGAACGGACCGTTCAGCACGTTCGGCAGGAGCAGGCGGGCGGCCTCAGAGGCTGAGGAGAGATTCCAGGCCTACGGTGAGTCCGGGCGGGAGGGCGGACAGGCCGCGGATGGCGGTGAGCACGCCGGGCATGAACGAGGACCGGTCCAGCGAGTCGTGCCGGATGGTGAGCAGCTCGCCGTGCCCGCCGAGCAGCACCTCCTGGTGCGCGACCAGGCCGGCCAGCCGCACCGAGTGCACGCGGATGCCGTCCAGCACCGCGCCGCGGGCGCCCTCCTCGGCGCTGACGGTCGCGTCCGGCGGCGGGCCCAGCTCCGCCTGTGCCCGGGCCGCGGAGATCATCGCCGCGGTGCGGGCCGCGGTGCCCGAGGGGGCGTCGGCCTTGCCCGCGTGGTGCAGCTCGACCACCTCGGCGGACTCGAAGAACCGGGCCGCGGTCTGCGCGAACTTCATCATCAGCACCGCGCCGACCGAGAAGTTGGGCACGACCAGGACCCGCACGCCCGGGGCCCGGGTCAGCCACTCGGCCGCGACCGCCAGCCGGTAGTCGTCGAAGCCGGACGTGCCGATGACGGCGTCCAGCCCGTGCGCGACGCAGAACCGCAGGTTGTCCATCACCGCGCCGGGATGGGTGAAGTCCACCGCCACGTCGCAGTCGATCAGCGGTTCCAGCCGGTCGCCGAGGTCGGCGGTGGCGGCCAGCTCGGTGTCCGCGGCATCCTGCACGGCCTGGCACACCTGCGCGCCCATCCGGCCCTTGGCGCCCAGCACCCCGACCTTGATCATCGTGTCGCCTCCGCCCCGCGCGGGCGGTGCCGCTCCGCGCATCTCGCTGATAACAACATGGATACGGTAAGCAACCTCGGACCGCCCTGCCGGGTCAACGTGGCAGGAGGGTACGTGCCCGAGACACGACCGGCTTCAGACAGCTTCGGCGAGTTCGCCGCCGCGGCGCTGCCTGCCCTGCTCCGGTTCGGCTACGTCCTGACCGGTGACCCGCGCCAGTCCGAGGACCTGGTGCAGGAAGCCCTGGCCAGGACGCTGCGCCGGTGGCGCACCGTGCGCCGGGCCAACGCGCACGCCTACGTGCGCAGGGTGATGGTCAACATCAACATCAACCGGTGGAGGCGCTGGGATGCGCGGGTCCAGCTCGGCGACGTGCCCGAGCCCGCGGCCGAGGACCTGGCCCTGCGGCGCAGCGACGACTGGGACATGCTGCGCCGGGCGCTGCGTGCGCTGCCCGCCCGGCAGCGCACGGTGCTGGTGCTGCGCTACTTCGAGGACCTGCCCGAGGCGTCGATCGCCGAGCTGATGGGCTGCCCGCCCGGCACGGTGAAGAGCCTCGCCGCCCGCGGGCTGGCGGCGCTGCGGCCGCTGCTGGAGATCCCGATGCTCACCGGGGGGTTCCGCGATGGCCGCTGAGGAGCGGCTGCGCGAGCTGCTGGGCGACCCGCGGTGGTCGCTGCCGCCCTGGACGCAAGCCGAGCTGCACGCCCGGGTGCGGCGGTCCGCGGTCCGGCAGCGCCGGAGGCTGGCCCGGATCAGCGCGGCAGTGGCCGTGACCGTCACGACCGCCGCGGTGCTCCCCGCGGTCGCCCTGAACGGTTATCCGGGCGGTTCACCGGCGGGCGGCACCAGCCGCGCGCCGGCGGCCGTCCAGGAGCTGGCCCTGCCGGCGGTCGGCGCGGCCGGATTCTCGGTCACGGTCTATCCGGCGGCCCGGGTCCCGGTGCGGGCCACCGCGGCGACGCCGCTGTGCCCGGCCAGCACCGGGCTGCAGACTCCGGGCCAGGCGACCGCGGTCACGGCCTTGCAGGTGCTGCGGGGCCGCGTGGTCAGCTTTACCCGGGCCCTGCATCAGGCGGACCGGTCCTACTGGACACAACTGCGGGGCAGCTGGCGGCGCGGCATCACCTCGGTCGTGCCGCAGGTCGCGCTGCAGAACGTCGTCTACTCGGGGCCGCTGGCCAGCTTCCACGGCCGGGCCGGGCCGGCCGGCGCGACCGGGCAGGCCGCCCCGGCACCGGCCGCCGCGCCCGCCCGGGTGCAGCTCCCGGCCCGGCTCGCCCCGGACCAGTCCGCCGGGACGGCCCGGGCTCAGGCGGCCGTGGTCGGTCATGCGCCGCCGGCGGCGGCCAGGCCGCCGGCCATCGCCCGCGTGGTGGCCGCCGGGTGCGGCCGGGCCATCGTCCGTTACACCTGGCTGATCGTGTCCAGCGGGGCCCGGGTGCAGCGGCCGGGCAGCCCGCCGGCCCGCCAGGTCGCGACGCTGTTCCTCAAGCGGCAGGGCCACGTCCTGTTGTACAACCGGCTGTGAGCGGCCGGTCACGGTCACGTCTTCGGCGCGTCCGCAGCCGGGGGTGATCATCGTGCCCGCGGCCGGCGCGGGCTACTAACCCAGCGCGGCGGCGAAGCTGGCGTCGTCGTCGAACGGGCCGACCACGGCCAGGGCCTTGGGCTGGCCGAGCACCGCGGCGGCGACCGCGCGCACGTCGTCGTGGGTCACCGCGTCGATCGAGGCCAGCATCTCCTCGACCGGCTCCAGCCGCGGGTAGACCAGCTCGGCCTTGCCGAGCCTGCTCATCCGCGAGGACGGGTCTTCCAGGCCCAGCACGATCGACCCGCGCAGCTGCCCCTTGCCGCGCTCCAGCTCCTCATCCGTCAGCCCGCCGTCGATGATCGCGGCGATCTCCTCGCCGCAGATGGCCAGCACATCGTCGGCCTTGGCGGGCAGGCAGCCGGCGTAGACGCCCCAGATGCCGGTCTCGGCGTGCTGGGAGCTGAAGCTGTACACCGAGTAGGCCAGGCCGCGCTTCTCGCGCACCTCCTGGAACAGCCGCGATGACATGCCGCCGCCGAGCGCGGCGTTGAGCACGCCGAGCGCGAACCTGCGCTCGTCGGTGCGGGCCAGCCCGGCGCAGCCGAGCACCAGGTTGGCCTGCTCGATCGGCCGCGGGACCAGCTGCACGCCGGTCCCGAACCGGCCGCCGGCCGGCTGGCCGGTGCCGGTGAGCCGGGGCGGCCGGGCCGGCCCGCCGCCGTCCAGCGCCGGCCCGAACGCGCGCCGGGTCAGCTCGGTGACCTGCTCGTGGTCCAGGCTGCCGGCCGCGGCCACCACCAGGTTGTCCGGGGTGTAACGGGCCGCGTAATGCTCGGCGATCTGGCCGCGGGTGATCGCGTTGATCGATCCGGCGGTGCCGAGGATCGGCCGCCCGAGCGGGGTGTCGCCGAACAGCCGGGCGGTCAGCGCCTCGTGCGCGACGTCCGCCGGGTCGTCGTCGTTCATCGCGATCTCTTCGAGGATCACGCCCCGCTCGGCCTCGACGTCCCGGTCGGCCACCAGCGAGCCGGTGACCATGTCGGCCAGCACGTCGATGGCCAGCGGCAGGTCCGCGTCCAGCACCCGTGCGTAGTAGCAGGTGTACTCCTTGGCGGTGAACGCGTTCAGCTCGCCGCCGACCGCGTCCATCGCCGCCGAGATGTCCAGCGCGGTGCGCCGGGCGGTGCCCTTGAACAGCAGGTGCTCCAGGTAGTGGGTGGCGCCCACGTGCCCGGGGTCCTCGTCCCGAGAGCCCACCCCGGCCCAGATGCCGAACGCCGCCGACCGGACGGCCGGCAGCGATTCGGTGATCACCCGCAGGCCGCCCGGCAGCTCGGTGCGGGCGACAGCCGAATCGCCGTCGCCGGGGACGGAGCCCCCGGGCTGCCGGGTACCTGCCGTCATGAGTTCTGCGATCCGCCGCGGCTGCGCTGGCGGGTGCGGAAGTGGCTGCGGTCACCGTCGCCGCGGCCGCCCCGGTCCCCGCGGTCGCCGCCCTCGCCCCGGTCTCCACGGCCGCCGCGGCGGTCATCCGCGCCGCCGAGGTCCTCCCCGGCCGCCTCGCGCTCGACCACCTCGACCGGCACCAGCGACAGCTTGCCCCGGTCGTCGACCTCGCGGATCTCGACCTGGATCTTGTCGCCGACCTTGATCACGTCGTCGACGTTGTCGATCCGGGCGCCGCCGTGCAGCTTACGGATCTGGGTGATGTGCAGCAGGCCGTCCTTGCCGGGCAGCAGCGACACGAAGGCGCCGAACGTGGTGGTCTTCACCACGGTGCCGAGGAACCGCTCGCCGACCTCGGGGATGTGCGGGTTGGCGATCGAGTTGATCGCCGAACGGGCCGCCTCGGCCGAGGTGCCGTCGGTGGCGCCGATGTAGATCGTGCCGTCGTCCTCGATGGTGATCTCGGCGCCGGTGTCCTCCTGGATCGAGTTGATCATCTTGCCCTTCGGGCCGATGACCTCGCCGATCTTGTCGACCGGGACCTTCACGGTGATGATCCGCGGCGCGTTGTCGCTCATCGGCGCGGGCGCGTCGATGGCCTCGCGCATGACCTCCAGGATCGTCAGCCGGGCGCCGCGGGCCTGCTTGAGCGCGGCGGCGAGCACCGAGGCCGGGATGCCGTCGAGCTTGGTGTCGAGCTGCAGCGCGGTGATGACGTCCTTCGTGCCGGCGACCTTGAAGTCCATGTCGCCGAACGCGTCCTCGGCGCCGAGGATGTCGGTCAGCGTGACGTACTGGCCGCCCTCGCTGATCAGGCCCATCGCGATGCCCGCCACCATGTCCTTGAGCGGCACGCCCGCGTCCAGCAGCGACATCGTGGCGGCGCAGACCGAGCCCATCGAGGTGGAGCCGTTGGACCCGATGGCCTCGGAGACCTGGCGGATCGCGTACGGGAACTCCTCGCGGGTCGGCAGCACCGGGATCAGCGCCCGCTCGGCCAGCGCGCCGTGGCCGATCTCGCGGCGCTTGGGCGAGCCGACCCGGCCGGTCTCCCCGGTGGAGTACGGCGGCATGTTGTAGTTGTGCATGTAGCGCTTGGTGCGCTCCGGATTGAGCGTGTCGATCATCTGCTCCATCCGCAGCATGTTCAGCGTGGTCACGCCGAGCACCTGGGTCTCGCCCCGCTCGAACAGCGCCGAGCCGTGCACCCGGGGCAGCACGTGCGCCTGCGCGGAGAGCTGCCGGATGTCGGCCAGGCCGCGGCCGTCGATGCGGGTGCCCTCGCGGATGACCCGCTCGCGGACCAGCTTCTTGGTCAGCGACCGGAACGCGGCGCTGACCTCCTTCTCCCGGCCCTCGAACTTGGCCGCGAGCTGCTCCTTGGCCAGGGCCTTGACCCGGTCGGTCTCGGCCTCCCGGTCCTGCTTGCCGGCGATGGTCAGCGCCTTGGCCAGCTCGCCGGAGACGGCCTGCTCCAGCGCGTCGTAGACGTCCTGCTCGTAGTCGAGGAAGACCGGGTACTCGGCGGTCTCCTTGGCCGCGTGCGCGGCGATCTGGCCCTGGGCCTCGCACAGGGCCTTGATGAACGGCTTGGCCGCCTCCAGGCCCTCGGCCACGGTCTCCTCGGTCGGGCGGACCGCGCCGCTGGCCTCGTCGGCGATCAGCCGCAGGGTGGTCGGGGTGGACTCGGCCTCGACCATCATGATCGCGACGTCGCCGTCGGGCAGCACCCGGCCGGCCACCACCATGTCGAAGGTGGCCTCCGCCAGCTGCGGGTGGGTCGGGAAGGCCACCCACTGGCCCCTGATCAGCGCCACCCGGACGCCGCCGATCGGGCCGGAGAACGGCAGCCCGGCGAGCTGGGTGGACAGCGACGCGGCGTTGATGGCCACCACGTCGTACAGGTGCTCGGGATGCAGGGCCATGATCGTCTCGACGATCTGGATCTCGTTGCGCAGGCCCTTGACGAACGAGGGCCGCAGCGGCCGGTCGATCAGGCGGCAGGTGAGGATCGCGTCCTCGGACGGCCGCCCCTCCCGGCGGAAGAACGAGCCGGGAATGCGCCCGGCGGCGTACATGCGCTCCTCGACGTCCACCGTCAGCGGGAAGAAGTCGAGGTTGTCCTTGGGCTGCCTGGACGCCGTGGTGGCGGACAGCACCATGGTCTCGTCGTCCAGGAACACCACGGCCGAGCCGGCGGCCAGCCTGGCCAGCCGGCCGGTCTCGAAGCGGATCTTGTGGACGCCGAACGGGCCGTTGTCGATGACGACTTCGGCGGTATACGCACCCTCCACGGGTGACCTCCTTGGCGAAAAGGTCCCGCGTCCGCCCGCCGCGAGCGGGGAGTGCTAGCCGCCTGGGCCGGCCACCGGCCGGCTCGCCGCCGACCGGTCTTCGATCGAAGCCCCCGGCCCGCCCCGGCGCGGCTTGCGCGCGGGATGCGGCCCGAGAACCACTACCGAGGACCGGTCCTGGCTGGGCGCTTGAGCGCTCCGGGCCGGGGGCCGCGGGACGTCGTGCTGTGTCGGGTATTCAGTTGTCCGGCGCGCATTGCCCGCGCGCCGTCGCGGCTACCGGCGCAGGCCGAGCCTCTCGATCAGCGCGCGGTAGCGGTTGATGTCCTTGCGGGCCAGGTACTGCAGCAGCCGCCGGCGGCGGCCGACCAGCAGCAGCAGCCCGCGGCGGCTGTGGTGGTCGTGCTTGTGCACCTTCAGGTGCTCGGTGAGGTCGTTGATCCGGCGGGTCAGCAGCGCGACCTGGACTTCCGGCGAACCGGTGTCACCCTCGCTGGTCGCGTGCCCGTCGATGATCTCCTTCTTCACGGCTGTTTCCAGCGGCACGTGTCAATCCCATCTGCGTGGTAGGTCAGCGGGCGGACCCGCCGCAGCCTGCTGTCGCGGGCAGGGCCCGCGGGACTGTGCTGAGTCGCATCCCCTGGCCAGCCGTCTGAGGGTACAGCTGACCGGGCCGGAAACCCGGCCGTCTGCAACGGTACCATGCGCCGGCGGCCCCCGGGGCCGGGCGGCCGGCTAGGGCGCCGCGGTGACCGCGCGGGCCTCGGCGACGTCCCGGTGCATCTGCCCCACCAGCTCGGGCACCGTATCGAACCGCGCCTGGCCGCGCAGCCGCGTGGTGAAGTCGGCGGCCATCTGCTCGCCGTACAGGTCCAGGTCGTCGCGGTCCAGTGCGTACGCCTCCACGGTGCGGTCCTGGCCGTCGAAGGTCGGGTTGGTGCCCACCGAGATGGCGGCCGGCCACCGGTCCGCCTCGCCGCCGGCCTCGGCCAGCAGGATCAGCCAGCCCGCGTACACCCCGTCGGCGGGTATCGCGGTGTGCGGCGGCGGGCGCAGGTTGGCGGTCGGGAAGCCCAGCGCCCGGCCGCGCTGCTGGCCGCGCACCACGATGCCCTCGACCCGGTGCGGGCGGCCGAGCAGCCGCGCGGCCTCCGCCACGTCGCCCTCGCCGAGCACCTCGCGGATCTCGGTGGAGGACACGGTCCGGTCCGCCTCGTCGCGCAGCAGCGGCACGCCCTCGGCGGTGAAGTCGTACTTCTCGCCCAGCTCGGCCAGCAGCGCGACGTCACCGGCGGCCTTGTGGCCGAACCGGAAGTTCTCCCCCACCACGACCGCCGCGGCGTGCAGCCGGTCGGCGAGCACGGCGCGGACGAACTCGTCCGGTCCGAGCCGGGAGAACTCGCGGGTGAACGGCAGCACGCAGACCGCGTCCGCGCCGAGGCCGGCCAGCAGCTGCGCCCGGCGCCTGGCCGTGCACAGGAACGGCGGGTGCGAGCCGGGCCGGACGATCTCGTCCGGGTGCGGGTCGAAGGTGACGACCACGACCGGCAGCGAGCGCGCCGCCGCGATCTGCGCAGCACGGGCCACGATCCGCTGGTGGCCGCGGTGCACGCCGTCGAAGACCCCGATGGTGACGACGCTGCGGCCCCAGGATGCGGGCACCTGGTCCAGGCCCTGCCACCGCTGCATGATGCGGGTTCCCTCCGTCGTGCGGAAACGTCGTCGCGTTAAGCCTGCCATGCCGCGGCCGCGGTCCGGCACGCCATGCCCGGCCGGGGTCCCGGCCAGCCCCCTGAATGTCACATTCACGGCGCCTGGTCCCCCTGAATGTCACATTCACGGCGCCTGGTCCCCCTGAACGCCACATTCACGGGGTGCGGCGCAGGGTGCGCTAGCCGACGAAGACCGCCAGCGGGCGGGCCGCGCCGTCGCGCTCGGCCAGCAGCGCAACCAGGGTGCCGTCCGGCGCGAACGCGGCTACCGGGCGGGGCGCGGCGGCTTCCCCCGGCGCGGCGGCTTCCCCCGGCGCGGCGGCTTCCCCCGGCGCGGCGGCTTCCCCCGGCGCGGCGGCTTCCCCCGGCGCGGCGGCTTCCCCCGGCGCGGCGGCCTGCGCCCCCGCGGCCGCGAGCGCCCCCGCGGGCAGCCGGCCGCCGTGCGCGACCAGCCGGGCCTGGTCCTCCGTCAGGTCCAGCCGGGCGAAGGCCGCCGCGGCGGCATCGGCCAGCGGGATCAGCCGCCACGAGGCGGCCAGCTCGTCCAGGGTGGCCGCCTGGTCCAGCGCGTACGGCCCGACGTGGGTGCGGCGCAGCGCGGTCAGGTGCCCGCCGGTGCCGAGCGCGGCGCCGAGATCGCGGGCGATCGAGCGGATGTAGGTGCCGCTCGAGCACTCCACGTCCGCGTCGAGGTCGGTCAGGGGCCCGGCCGGGCGGATGGCCGTGATCGTCAGCGCGCTGACGGTCACGGTGCGGGCGGCGAGGGCGGCCGGGGTGCCCTCGCGGGCCAGCCGGTAGGCGCGCCGGCCGCCGACCTTGACCGCGCTGACGGCCGGCGGGACCTGGCTGATCGTCCCGGTCAGGGCGGCGGCCGCGGCCCGGATCCGGCTCTGGTCCAGCCCGGACGCCAGGTGCTCGCTGATGACCTCGCCGTCGGCGTCGTCGGTGTCGGTGGCCTGGCCGAGCCGGATGGTGGCCTGGTAGCCCTTGGCGGTCAGGGACAGGTGGCCGAGCAGCCGGGTGGCCTTCTCCACCCCCACCACCAGCACGCCGGTGGCCATCGGGTCGAGCGTGCCCGCGTGGCCGGCCCGCCGGGTGCCCGCCAGCCGCCGGATCCTGGCCACCACGTCGTGCGAGGTCCAGCCGCCGGCTTGTCCACGATGACCAGCCCGCCCGCGGCGGGCGGGCTCATCGCGGCTCCGCGGCCTGCCGGTCCAGCTGGCGGCGCAGCGCGGATATGGTCTCCGCGGCGGTGCCGCTCCCGGTGAAGCCGGCCGCCCGCTGGTGCCCGCCGCCGCCGAGGGCCACGCAGGCCCGGCCGACGTCCATCGTGCCCTTGGACCGGGCCGAGACCTGCCACTGGCCGTCGTCGGATTCCTTGAGCACCACCGCGACCTCGGCCTCGTCGGTGCGGCGCACCACGTCGATGACCGGCTCGGTGATCTCCAGCGGCAGCTCGCACGCGGCCCGGTCCCGGCGGGTGACGGTGGTCCACACCAGCCCGCGGCCGCCGGCCGCGGCCGGCTCGAGCACCGCGCGCCGCAGCGCGGCCGACAGCATGCCCAGGTAGCCGAACGGGGCCCGGTCCCACAGCTCGTGCGCGACCGCCGCCGGGTCGACGCCCTGCTCGATCAGCCGGCCGGCCATCGCGTGCACCCGCGCGGTGGTCGGCGGGTAGCGGAACGAGCCGGTGTCGGTGGCCAGCCCGGCGTACAGGTTCACCGCGATGGCCGGGGACGGCGCGACCCCGAGCCTGCGGACCAGCTCGTCGGCCAGCTGCGCGGTGGCCGCCGCCGCGGTGTCCACCAGGCTGACCGTGCCGAAGCCGGTGTTGGACGAGTGGTGGTCGAGCACGATCAGCTCGCCCGCGCGGGCCGCGCTGGGCTCCAGTGCGCCCAGCCGGTCGGGGCTGGAGACGTCGAAGGTCACCATGACCTCCGGGGTGCCCGGGTAGGCCAGCGGCGAGCTGAGCAGGTCCACGCCGGGCAGGAAGCGCAGGATGGCCGGCACCTCGAACGGCACGTCGCCGAACGAGGCGATGACCCGGGGCGCGCCGTCGCGGGCGCGCAGCGCGTGCGCCACGGCCAGCATCGAGCCGAGCGCATCCGCGTCCGGGCGGACATGGCAGGCCAGGCAGACCTCAGCCGCCGCGCGCAGGGCCTTGACGGCCCGGGACCAGTCTGCCTCGTTTCCGGACGGGGACTGCGCAATCACGACCGCGAGTATCCCGCGCCCTGATCTCGGCCGGCGGGAGTTTCGCCGAGTACGGCGCCGCCCGGCCCGGCCGGGCCGGGAACGGGCCCGTTCCCGTCACTGCCGGCACCAGTGCCGTCACTGTCCGCGTCGGAGGCGCCGCTGGCCGGGACGCCGGGCACCTTGTAGGGGTCCGGGTCGCCGGCCGGCTCGGCGCCGGCCCGGGCTGCGGCCAGCGCGGCGTCGGCCTCGCGCGCCCTGGCCACCAGGTCCTCGATGTTCCTGGCGCTGTCGGGCAGGGTGTCGGGCTGGAAGCTGATCGACGGGGTGTGCCGCAGCCCGGTCTGGTGCCCGACCTCGGAGCGGATCAGGCCGGTGGCGCTGGCCAGCGCGGCCGCGGTGGCGGCCCGCTCCTGCTCGCTGCCGTACACGGTGTAGAACACCGTGGCCTCGCGCAGGTCGCCGGTGACCCTGGCCTCGGTGACGGTGACGAACCCGAGCCTAGGGTCCTTGACCCGGCGCTCCAGCATCTCGGCGACGATCTGGGCGATGCGCTCGCCGAGCTTGCGCGCCCTGGCCTGGTCCATCTGCCTCACTCCCCTTCGTCGCTGAACAGCCGCTGCCGCGCCGACAGCAGCTCGATCTCCGGGCGGGAGGCGACGAACCGCTCGCACGCCGTCAGCACCTCGGCGGCGTGCGCCGCGGTCGCGGACACCACGGCGACCCCGATCTCGGTCCTGCGGTGCAGGTCCAGGTGACCGGTCTCGGCCACGGCGGCGCCGGGGAACTGCCGGTGCACGCCCGCGATCAGCGGCCGGACCGCCGAGCGCTTCTGCTTCAGCGACCGGACGTCACCGAGCAGCACGTCCAGCGTCAGCGCGCCGACGTACATGCCCGCTCACCCGGCCGCCTGCCCGCCCGGCCGCCGGGCCGCCCCGGCCCGCCCGGGTTCAGGCGCGTGGCTTCTCCCGCATCTCGAAGGTCTCGATCACGTCGCCGATCCTGATGTCGTTGTAGCCGATGCCGATACCGCACTCGAAGCCCTCGCGGACCTCGGTGACGTCATCCTTGAACCGGCGCAGCGACTCCACGGTGAGGTTGTCCGACACCACGACGCCATCGCGGATCAGCCGGGCCTTGCTGTTGCGGTTGATCGTGCCCGACCTGACGATCGAGCCGGCCACGCTGCCGACCCGCGGCACCCGGAAGATCTCGCGGACCTCCGCGGTGCCGAGCTGGGCCTCCTCGAACACCGGCTTGAGCATGCCCTTGAGCGCGGCCTCGACTTCCTCGATCGCCTGGTAGATGACCGAGTAGTAGCGGATGTCCACGCCCTCGCGCTGGGCCAGCTCGCCGGCCCGGCCGGCCGGCCGGACGTTGAAGCCGATGATCACCGCGTCGGAGGCGATCGCCAGGTTGACGTCGTCCTGGGTGATGGCGCCGACGCCGCGGCCGATGACCCGCAGCACGACCTCCTCGCCCACGTCGATCTTGAGCACCGCGTCTTCCAGCGCCTCGACCGAACCGGACACGTCGCCCTTGATGATCAGCAGCAGTTCCTGCCGCTCGCCCGACTTCAGCGCCGACTCCAGGTCCTCCAGCGTGACCCGCGGGCGCCGCTGGGCGAACATCGCGTTGCGCTCGCGCGCCTCGCGCCGCTCGGCAATCTGGCGGGCCACCCGGTCGTCGTCGACGACGATGAAGCTGTCGCCCGCGCCGGGGACCGCGGTGAGGCCGAGCACCTGGACCGGGCGGGACGGCGGGGCCTCGTCGACCGGGTCGTTGTTCTCGTCCAGCATGGCCCGGACCCGGCCGTGTGCCTCGCCGCAGACGATCGAGTCGCCGACGCGCAGCGTGCCGCGCTGCACCAGCACCGTGGCCACCGGGCCGCGGCCCTTGTCCAGATGCGCCTCGATCGCGGTGCCCTGGGCCTGCTGCGCAGGGTTGGCGCGCAGGTCAAGCTCGGCGTCCGCGGTAAGAACGACCGCCTCCAGCAGGGATTCGATGCCGGTGCCGTTGCGGGCCGAGACGTCGACGAACAGGTTCTGGCCGCCGAACTCCTCGGCCACCAGCCCGTACTCGGTCAGCTGGGCGCGCACCCGCTGCGGGTCGGCGCCCTCCTTGTCGATCTTGTTCACCGCCACCACGATCGGCACGCCGGCCGCCTGGGCGTGGTTGAGCGCCTCGGTGGTCTGCGGTTTCACGCCGTCGTCCGCCGCGACCACCAGCACGACCAGGTCGGTGGTCTCGGCCCCGCGGGCGCGCATGGCGGTGAACGCCTCGTGGCCCGGGGTGTCGATGAAGGTGATCTTGCGCTCCTGGCCGTCCACCTCGGTGTTGACCTGGTAGGCGCCGATGTGCTGGGTGATGCCGCCGGCCTCGCGGGCGACCATGTTGGTGTGCCGGATGGCGTCCAGCAGCTTGGTCTTGCCGTGGTCGACGTGGCCCATCACGGTCACCACCGGCGGCCGCGGCACCAGGTCGGCGTCGTCGCCCTCGTCCTCGCCGAACTCGATGTCGAACGTCTCCAGCAGCTCGCGGTCCTCTTCCTCCGGCGAGACCACCTGGACGGTGTAGTTGAGCTCGGCGCCGAGCAGCTGCAGCGTCTCGTCGTTGACCGACTGGGTGGCGGTCACCATCTCGCCGAGGTGGAACAGCACCTGCACCAGCGAGGCCGGGTTCACCCCGATCTTGTCGGCGAAGTCGCTCAGCGAGGCACCCCGGGACAGCCGGATGACCTGCCCGTTGCCGCGCGGGATCTGCACGCCGCCGATGGACGGCGCCTGCATGTTGTCGAATTCCTGACGGCGCTGCTTCTTCGACTTGCGCCCGCGGGAGGGCCGGCCGCCGGGACGGCCGAACGCGCCCTGGGTGCCGCTGCGGCCGCGGCCGCCGCCGCCGGGCCGGGGCGGGCCCATGCCGGGCCGCTGGCCGCCGCCCCCGCCGCGCGGGCCGCCGAAGCCGCCACCGCCGCCGGGGCCGCCGCGACCGCCGGGCCGGGTGCCGGCGCCGGCGCCTGGCCCGCCGCGGCCGGGCGCGCCGCCCGGGCCGCCGGGACGGCCGGGGGCCGGGCGCGGCGGCATGCTGCTCGGGCTCGGCCGCGGGCCGCCCGGGCGCGGGCCGCCGGGCCGGGCGAAGTCACCCGGGCGCCCGGCCGGGCGCGGACCGCCCGGACGGCCGGCCGGCGTGCCGGGCGCAGCCGGGGCACCGCCGGCGGGCTGGCCGGGCCGCGGCCGCGGGGCCGAGCCCATCCCGGTCGGGGTGGAGCTGAACGGGTTGTTGCCGGGCCGCGGGCCGGGGCGCGGGGCACCCGGGCGGGAGCCTGACGGGCTGCCGGGGCGCGGGCCCGCCGGGCTGGCAGGCCGTGACGGCGCGTCCGGCCGGCCGGACGCGGCGGGCGCCTGCGGCGCGGCGTCGGGCTGGCCGAACGGCACCGCGGGCGCGGGCCGGGCGGTGCCGTCCGCGGCCGGGGCCGCCGGCTGGGCCGGAGCCGGGGCGGCAGGCGCAGCGGGCGCGGGCACAGCGGGCGCGGGCGCAGCGGGCGCGGACGGCGCGCTGGCTGCCGCGGCGCCATCGGCCGCGGGCCCCGTGGGCGGGGGCGCCGCGGGCGGGACGCTGGCTGCGGCCGCCTGGCCGTTCGCACCGCGCCGGGCCGGCCTGCCGCCATCGCCGGCGGCCTTGCCCTGGCTGGAGAATTCTTCCTTGAGCTTGCGCACGACCGGCGCCTCGATCGTCGAGGACGCCGACCGCACGAACTCGCCCATTTCCTGGAGCCTGGCCATCACGGCCTTGCTCTCGACGCCGAACTCCTTCGCGAGTTCGTAGACCCGGACCTTCGCCACTGCGCTCCCTTTGCTCGGCCCGGCTTCCTGCCGGGCCAGTCAGCCGGAACGAAGCAGCGCGTGCTCCGTCCGGCGTCAGCTTCTGCTGTTCATCGCCGCATGCTCATCGGGCGCTCATTGCCATCTCAACCTGCCTTCTCCGGCCCGGGCTCGCGCCCTGACCCTCATCTCGGCCCGCCTCATCCCGGCAGCATGCCGCCAGGATTCGACTCCGCGAGATACTCAGCGAGCCTGCCGGTGCCGGTCAGCCCGGGCTGGCGCAGGGCCCGCCCGAACGCCCGGCGGCGCTCGGCCCGCTCCAAGCATCCCCGGCCGGGATGAAGGTACGCCCCCCGGCCGGGCATCCGCGCTGCGGGGTCGGGGACGATCTCGCCCCCGGCTGCCACCACGCGAAGCAAGTCGGTCTTGGCCGCCCGATCGCCGCATCCCACGCACGTCCTGGTCACAGACGCGGGCATGCTGGACACCGCGGTTCGCGCAGCCACTTCGCACATAGCTTACCGTGCCCGGGCCGCGATAGCACAGCGCCGCCCGGACGCGGGCCCGGGCCGGTGCGGCCGGCGGCCTACCCGGGGGCGCCTGCGGCCGATCCGGCGGCCGATCCGGCGGCGCCCGGCCCGGCGGGCGGATCAGGATGGGCCAGGGCAGGAGTTAACGACGCCACCGGCCCGGCCGCCGCGCTCTCCTGCTCGGCGTCAGACCTGATGTCGATCTTCCAGCCGGTCAGCCGGGCGGCCAGCCGGACGTTCTGCCCGTCCTTGCCGATGGCCAGCGAGTACTGGTAGTCGGGCACGATCACGCGGGCGGCCCGGGCGGCCGCGTCCACCACGATGACCTTGCTGACCCGGGCCGGCGACAGCGCGTGCCCGACGAACTCGGCCGGCTCGGCCGAGTAGTCGACGATGTCGATCTTCTCGCCGTGCAGCTCGGTCATCACGTTGCGCACCCGGCTGCCCATCGGGCCGATGCAGGCGCCCTTGGCGTTGACGCCCGGCTGGTGCGACGCCACCGCGATCTTGCTGCGGTGCCCGGCCTCGCGGGCGATCGCCGCGATCTCCACCGCCCCGGACGCGATCTCGGGCACCTCCAGCGCGAACAGCTTGCGGACCAGGTTCGGGTGGGTCCGCGACAGGGTGACCGACGGGCCGCGGTAGCCCTTGCGGACACTCAGCACGTAGCAGCGCAGCCGCTCGCCGTGCACGTACCGCTCGCCGGGCACCTGCTCGGTCGGCGGCAGGATCGCCTCGATCTTGCCCAGGTCGACCAGGACCGCCCGCGGGTCGCGGCCCTGCTGGATGACCCCGGCCACGATGTCGCCCTCCCGGCCGGCGTACTCGCCGAAGGTGAGCTCGTCCTCGGCGTCGCGCAGCCGCTGCAAGATGACCTGCCGGGCCGTGGTCGCGGCGACCCGGCCGAAGCCCTCCGGGGTGTCGTCGTACTCCCCGGCCGGCTCGCCGTCCTCGCCGGTCTGCGTCACCCACACGGTGACGTGGCCGCTGCCGCGGCTGACCTCCACCCGGGCGGGCGCGGTAGCGGCGGTGGACCGGCGGTAGGCCACCAGCAGCGCGTCCTCGATGGCCTTGACCACCAGCTCCAGCGAGATGTCCTTCTCGGACTCCAGGCTGCGCAGGACATTCAGGTCAATGTCCATTCCGGTCCTCCTCCGCCGCATCGTCGCCGCCGTCGTCATCGGCGCCGGCATCGTCCTCGGCCAGCCTGCCGAATTCGACCTGGATCCGGCCGGGGCCCAGCTCGGCGTAGCCGAACTCGCGGGTGGCGCCGCCGGTCTCGAGCACCACCCCGCTCCGCCCGGCTCCGAGGACCCGGCCCTCGATCGCGTCACCGGGCGGGCGGCCGGCCAGCGGGACCCGCACCAGGCGGCCCGCCGCCCGGCGCCAGTGCCGCGGCTGGGTCAGCGGCCGGTCGACGCCGGGCGAGGAGACCTCCAGGGTGTAGGACGCCTCGCCCATCACCCCGGCCGCGTCCAGCGCGGCGGATATCTCCCGGCTCGCCAGCGCGATGTCGTCCAGGCTGACACCGCCGTCGGCATCCACGATCACCCGCACCAGCCGCCGCCGCCCGGCCGAGGTGATGCGGATGTCCTCCAGGTCCATGTCCATGGCCGCGGCCACCGGCTCCAGCAGCCGGGTGAGCCGGCCGGGATCGGCGTCGGCCGGGCGCACTCCGCTGCCCGGACGGGGCTCGCGGCGCTCGCGCGGCGGGCGGCCGGGTGCCGGGCGAGCCGGGCGGGGCGGGCGGGGCGCAGAATGGCGTGAGCTGGCGCTCATCACGACCTCCTCGTCCGCGGCCTGTGCTGTTGTGGTGCCCGTCTAGCCTAACGGGGGCGGCCGGAAATCGTGCACAGGCCGTGACCGCCAGCCCCGGGGCGCCCGGCCGGGCCGCCGCGGGCAGGCCGGCCGCGGCGGCCCGGCGCCAGCCTGACCGGGACGACGGCGGAGCCGGGCCGGGCGTGCCATGCTGGGATGTCCGCGCGGCCTGGCGCGGACCGCTCGCCGCGGGCGGCGGGCGGCGCAGGGCCGATGAGTCAGCACGGGGAGTGACGGTGGCGGCAAGCCCGACGCGCCGGGCGGCACTCGCCGCGGCGGCGGCCGGGCTGCCGCTGCTGGCGGCGGGCTGCAAAGGCCCGGGCGCGCTGGCGGCACCGCCACGGCCGGCCGCCGACGTGGCGCAGCTGCGGGCCGCCATCGCCGCGGAGGAGCTGATGGTGGCCCGGTACCAGGCCGCGCTCGCGACCGGCGCGGCCGGCCCCGCGGGCGCCGGGCGGACCGGGCCGCGCCCGCTGCTCACCGCGCTGCTCGGCCAGCACCGCGCCCACCTGGACCGGCTGCGGCGCCAGCTCAGGGTGCCGCCCGGCCCCTACGCCGGCGACCGGACGGTCCCCCGGCCTGCGGTCGGGCCGCTGCCGCCGGAGGCCCGGGCGCTGCTGGCGCACCTGGCCGCGGCGGAGGCGGCGGCCGCGGACCGGCTGGCAGGCCAGCTGGCTGCCGTCCCGCCGTCGCTGGCGCAGCTGCTGGCCAGCATCAGCGCGGCCGAGGCCACGCACGGCCCCGCGCTGCTGGCCGCCGGGCGGCTGGCATGACCGGCCCGCGGCCGCGGCCGGCCGCCGCAGGCGTGCTGCGGCGCGCGCTGGCCGCCGAGCAGGCGGCTGCGTACGGTTACGGGGTGCTGGGAGCCCACCTGTCCGGGCCGGAGCAGGCGACCGCGACGGCGAACTGGACGGCGCATCAGGAGGCAGCCGGCCGGCTATCGGCGCTGCTGGCCGCGCGCGGCCTGCCGGCCGTCCCGGCCGCGGTCGCCTACCGGCTGCCCGGGCGGGTGGGCTCGGCCGCCCAGGCCAGGTCGCTCGCGGCGCTGATCGAGGACCGGCTTTGCGCCGCCTACGTCGGCGTGGTGGCGCTCGCCGACGAGTCCTTGCGGGAATTCGGGGCCCGCCAGCTGCGGGCGTGCGCGCTGCGCGCCGCGGCGTGGCGCGGGTCGACCATCGCCTTCCCGGGGCTGGCCGGGCCGCAGCTGACCGGGGCCGGGCTGGCCACGACCCGCCAGGCCGCGCCGCCGGGCGGCACCGGTCAGTAGTGGCCGGTCGCGGGGCCGGCCGGGGTCCGGCGCGGGTTCCGGGCCCGGGGCCTGGCGGCCGGGTCAGCCCCGGGCCGCCAGCACGCGGCTGATCTGGCCGGCGGCGGATTCCAGGTCGTCCGCCGGGGCAATCCGCTCGGCCCACGACCACCAGTACCACCAGACGCCGTCGGCGCTGGGGCCGGCGTACACGTCCTCGGCGAGCACCGTGGCCTCGGGATTGACGATGTGCAGGCTCGGTACCCGGCCGGCCGGGGCGACCAGCCGCACCCGTAAGCCGCGGGCGGCCAGGTGCTCCGCCAGGCGCTCCAGGCGGTCGAGGTAGCCGTGCCAGGTTGGCGCCTCACCGCGGGCCTGCCGGGCATCCATGGTCATCTCGTCACCCCTAGTAGCGTCTCGGAGTCATAAGGTGATGACATGGCCCCAGCATGCTCCCTCAAGATGCTAGATGCAACATGCACATAGGAAATCGCCGCACGGCGGTTATCGCTTTGCGCGAAAATGCCGTAACGGCGCGTGAACGGCCTGGTATGCGGTCAAAAGCGTCCAGGTTTCGCCAGGACGTTCAGGTACGATGCGCGCAAGTGGTCCCGCCGCCGGACAGCGCGGCGGCGAGGTGTTTCCGTGCAGGCCCCCGGCGGCGCTCGTCACCCCGGAGCCGGCCGGCGCAGGGGGTGGCAATGAGGCGACCGATGATCTGCGTACCCGTGATGACGCGCGACTCCCGCGGCCCAGGCTGCACGCGGAATGCCGGCCGACCGTGCTGAGCCCGACGGTCCGGCGGCGGCGGCTCGCGCTCGAGCTGCGGCGGCTGCGCGAGGCCGCCCACCTGACCTGCGAGGAAGTGGCCGAGCACCTGGAATGCTCGGCGTCCAAGATCAGCCGGGTAGAGACCGGCCGGGTATCGGTCTCGCCGCGCGACGTGCGCGACATGCTCGAGCTGTACGGCGTGCCGGAAAGCCAGCGCGAGTCACTGGTCCAGCTCGCCCGCGACTCGCGGCAGAAGGGCTGGTGGCACGCCTACAGCGACACCATCCAGCCGCAGTTCGCCGCCTACATCGGGCTGGAGAGCGCGGCGTCGGAGATCCGCAACTACGAGGTCAGCCTGATCCCGGCCCTGCTGCAGACCGAGGACTACGCCCGGGCGGCGATCAGCGCCGACCTGGTCAGCGGCCGGCCCGAGGACGTCGACCGGATGGTCGAGTTCCGGATGGCCCGCCAGCCCGCGCTGACCAGGGACGACCCGCCCAAGCTGTGGGCGGTGCTGGACGAGGCGGCGCTGCACCGCCGGGTCGGCGGGGCCGGGCTGATGCGGATGCAGCTCGAGCACCTGCTGGAGGTGTCCCGGCTGCCGAGCGTGACGCTGCAGGTGATCCCGTTCGCCGGCGGTGCGCACCCGGCGATGGGGCGGCCGTTCATCGTGCTGGTCTTCCCCGAGCGGATCGACCCGGACGTGGTGTACCTGGAGGAGCTGACCCGGGCCATCTACCTCGAGGATGTCGACGAGGTCGACAAGTACAACATGTTCTTCAACCACCTGCAGGCCACGGCGCTGTCGTTCGACGAGTCCGCCGCCCTGATCGTGTCGGTCCTGAAGGACATGTAGCCGGGGGTCATCCCCCGGACAAACGCTCAGGGAGCGGCTCCGCGTGCAGCACGGTGAGCCGGGAGACGGCGCGGGTCAGCGCCACGTACAGGCGGTGCAGGCCGCGGGCTTCCGCGGCCGCGATCCGGCCCGGTTCCACCACGATCACCTCGTCGAACTCCAGGCCCTTGGCCAGGGTGACCGGCACCACCGCGACGGTGCCGCCGCCGGGAACCCCGTCGCTGCCCGGGCCGAGCACCTGATGTTCGACCCCGGCCGCCGCCAGCACCCCGGCCAGCGCGCCGACCTGGTCATCGGCGGCGATCACGGCGGCTGAGCCGGGCCGGCCCAGGGCCGCGGCGCAGGCGCGCGCCACCGCGGCCGGCAGCCCGGCCGCGGGCGCCCGCGCCACCTCCAGCGCGCCGGGGTCTTGCCGCAGCGAGCGGGCCGGCTCCAGCCCGGGCGCGATGTCGGCGAGCAGCCGGCTGGCGTAGTCCAGGATCTGCCGCGGCACCCGGTACCCGGTGCCGAGCACCTGCAGGGCGGCATCGTCCTTGCCCAGATGGCCGAGCAGTTGCGGCCAGCTCGTTGCGGCCCATGCCGTGGTTCCCTGGGCGATGTCCCCGAGCACGGTGGCCGAGCCGGTCGCGCACCGCCGGCCAATGGCCCGGCACTCCATCGGCGACAAGTCCTGGGCCTCGTCCACCACCACGTGCGCCAGGCTGGGCGTCCGCTCGATCAGGTCGCGGGCCTCGTCGATCAGCACGGCGTCGGCCGCCGACCAGCGGGCCGAGCCGGGGCCGCGGGGCGGGGCCGCCCAGCTGATCTCGGCCTGCTCGCCGGTGTCCAGCAGACCGGCGGCCGCCCGGGCCAGCCGGGCCGGGTCGGACAGCAGCGACAGCACCAGCCGGACCGGATCGGCCTTCGGCCAGCACGCATCCACCACCGCGCGCACCGGCCGGGTCCGGCGCACCGCGTCGTGGGTGCGGTCGTCGCAGGTCTCGCCCGCGGCCTCCATCCGGGTCAGGATGACGTGGGCGATCCGGTGGCCGAGCATGTCCCGGCCGGTGCCGTAGCGCACCCCGCGCTCGCGCAGCCCGGCGATGAGTGCGCCGATCTCGTGCGCGGGCACCCGCCAGCGGCGGCTGCCGCGGGGCACCAGCAGCGGCCCGGGCGGCTCGGTCACCTGCTCCCACAGCGCGCGGTGCAGCACCTGCGCCATCCGCGCGCTGCCCTTGACTTGCGCGGCGCGGTCGCTGTCGGACTGGCGGACCGGCACGCTGGCGAGCAGATCGGCCACCGACACCTGGGTGACGTCCAGCTCGCCGAGCGCGGGCAGCACGCCGCGGATATAGCCGAGGAACGCCCGGTTCGGGCCGACGACGAGCACCCCGCCGCGGCTCATCCGCTCCCGGTAGGCGTACAGCAGGTAGGCGACCCGGTGCAGGCCCACCGCCGTCTTGCCGGTGCCGGGCGCGCCCTGCACGCAGACGCTGCGGCCGGCGCTGGCGCGCACGATGTCGTCCTGGTCCGGCGCGATGGTGGCGACGATGTCGCGCATCGGGCCGGACCGCGGCCGCTCGATCTCCTCGATCAGGATCCGGCTGGCGGGCAGGTCCGCGGGGGCGGCCGGGACCGCCTGGCCGGCCGGGCCGGCGGCGGCCGGGCGGGCGGCGAACGCCTCGTCCTCGTAGGCGGTCAGGTCGCCGCCGTCGAACCCGAACCGGCGGCGCAGGCCCAGCCCGAGCGGCTCGGCCTGGCTGGCCCGGTAGAACGGGCGGGACACCGGGGCCCGCCAGTCGATCACCACCGGCTGGCCGTCCCGGTCGTGCACGTGCCGCCGCCCGATGTGGAACCGCTCGCCGGCGTACGGCCCGCCGGTGCCGGGGGCGTAGTCGAGGCGGCCGAAGAACAGCGGGGTGCCGGGCAGGTCGGCGAGGGCCTGCGCGCGGCGGTACAGGTCGGCCTTGAGGTACTCCTCGGATACCGGGTCGCCGCCGAGGGCGCGCAGTGACAGCACGTCCGCGCGCATCTGCGCCAGCAGCTCGCGGGACCGGCGCAGGTGCGCGCGCTCGGCGGCCAGGGTCTGGCCGGAAGGATCGCGGCCGGAAGGATCGCGGCCGGAAGGATCGCGGCCGGGGGAGGTCGGGGTGGCGGCGGACGGGCTTGGCTTACCGGCTCCCGCGGGGGCCGGGCGCGCCGAGGCCATGGGTGCGGCTCCTGACGTCGGGGGTTCGCGGGCATGCGCCAGCCGGGCACAGCTGGCGGGAAGGGCACACGAGCCTAGCAAGGCGCCGCCCGCCGGTCACCTGCATTTCCGTCCGGCCCGGCGCTACCAGGCCCACCGGAAGCCGACGACCGTGCGCGCGATGGCGCGCAGGTAGCGCTGCGCGGCATGCTGGCGGTCCAGGCTGACCAGCTCCTCATCGGCCACCTCGCCGTCGAGCCCGTCCCAGGTCGCCCACCAGACCCGGGCGGGCAGCGCGGCGGGGTGGAAGGCGACCCGCACGTCGAAGTTCTCCAGCCTGCGCATCACCGCGCGCCGGTACTGCCGCTCGTGCGGGTCGTCGGCGTTGCCGGGATAGCGGTAGCTGGTGCGGTACTCCAGCGTGATGGTCTCGCCGAGGTCCAGCTCCCGGGCCAGCAGGATCTCGGTCGCGAACACGCCCGGCTCGATCTCGGTCAGGCTGCCCGACACCCCCTGGCAGCCCTGGCCGAGCTCCAGGGCCAGCGCGCCGGTGTCGTACAGGTAAGGGACCCGGTCCAGGCCCGGCACGATCGCCTCGATCACCTGCAGGGTCCGGGTGCTGGCCAGCGACCGGTCGGCCCCGATGCTGGCGTGGTCGTGCATCGACACCGTCTGGTGCCGCCGCGGCCCGAGCACCGCCCGGACCCGGTTCTCGGCCGGGGCGACCATGGCCCGCGGCCCGGACAGCACGCTGGCCCGCAGGCTCCCCTCCCATAGCCGCACCAGCCGGTCGGCCTCCTCGGCGGCCATGCCGAATGCGTCGATGAACAGCATCAGCGCCGGCCTGCTGAGCAGCTGGCCGGACAGCGCCCGCCGGACGGTGTCCTTGAGCTGGCGCGGTGTCACGTCGGCGTCCCGGCGGCGGCGCGGGTAACTCCACAGGTAGCGGGCCAGCACCTCGGCCACGGCGAGCTGGTTGATGTCCTCCGGGCGGGCGCGCAGCACGTGCTGCTCCCACTGGCGCCGGTAGCGGCCCGGGCGCAGCAGCAGCTCCCGGAGGTAGCGCGCGGCGGCCTGGCGGCCGGCGTCCGGCTCGGTCATCGGCGGCGGACCCCTTGTGCGAACTTACTGCGACATCCCCCCGATACCTTATGAAGTCAGGCGGCAGACCGCAGGACAGTCCCTCAGTGGGGGGCAGGACCCGCCGCCCGCGGGCCCTGGGGAACAGGCTGTGCCGTGGCCGGCCAGCGGACGTGGCCCCGTAAGTCCAGTGCTCCCGGCACGGGCGCGGGCTTACGGGCTCGTCAGGCTGACCGGCCCGCCAGCGCCGGCCGTCAGCGCAGCCCCGTCAGCGCCGCCCGTCAGCGCCGCCCCGTCAGAACAGCACCTCAGGACGGCACCGTCAGAACAGCACCGAGGCAAAGGTGCCCGTCTCGGCGAACCCGACGCGCCGGTAAGCGGCGCGCGCCGGGGCGTTGAAGTCGTTCACGTACAGGCTGATCACCGGCGCCACCGACCGCAGCGCCATCGTGACCAGCGCGGCCATCCCGCGCTCGGCATGACCCCGGCCGCGCAGCGGCGGCGGGACCCAGACGCCCTGGACCTGGCAGGCGAACGGCGTCACCGCGCCGATCTCGGCCTTGAACACCACCGTGCCGTCCTCGACCCTCGCGTAGGACCGGCCGGCCTCGATCAGCTCGATGACCCGGGCCCGGTAGGCGGCGCCGCCGTCCGGGCCGACCGGCGAGATGCCCACCTCCTCGGTGAACATCGCGACGCAGGCCGGCAGCAGCGCGGTCAGCTGGGCGGGGCGGGCCACCCGGACCAGCGGGTCCGGCTCGACCAGCGGCGGCTGCGAGATCGTCATCAGCGGCTGGACCGCGCGGATCTCCCGCGGCTGGCTCCAGTAGGGGGCCAGCAGCCGCCACAGCTCCCCGACCGCGTCGGCCGGGCCGACGATCGACGAGCAGCGCCGGCCCTGCAGCCGGGCCCGCTCGGCGAACGCGGCAATCGCGGCCGGGACGGCCGCCACCGGCACCAGGTTGGCACCCGAGTAGCACAGCGACACCAGCCGGCCGGCCTCGCTGTAGCCCCACACCTGCGCCCCGAGGCGGGCCGGATCCAGCCCGGCGGCCCTGATCCGGGCGCTCACGAACACGTTCGTGACCGGGTCCCGGTCGCAGATGGCCAGCACCTCGTCGCGGTCGTGATCGGTCAGCAGCCGCAGTGACGAGGATCGCCACGTCTTGGTGCGCAGCACTCCATCAGCGTAACGGCTGATCGCGGAGGGCGGCGCGCGGCCGGGAGGCCGGGCGCCTCAGCCGGCCGGCGTGGGCAGCGGCGGCGCCGGGCAGGTCGCGCTGACCGTGCCGGTGCCGGACGGCAGCGCGCCGGTGGCGAGGTAGCGGGCCAGGTAGCCGTCGGCGCACGCATCCGGCGGGTCGGACAGCGACTGGCCATGGTTGCCGCTGCCGGTGACGACCACCATCCGGGCGCTGGGCAGGGCGCGGCGGGCGGCCAGCGCCCCGGCGTACGGGGTCGCCGCGTCCAGCGTCCCCTGCAGCATCAAGATGCCCGGCAGCCCGGCGCCGGAGATCCGCATCGGGCGGGCCGGGCCGCGCACCGGCCAGAACGCGCAGGCCGCGTTGAACCAGGTGTTGTCCCACGCCTCGTACGGCGCGGTCGCGTACACCCGGCGGGTCGCGGCGTCCCAGCGCGCCCAGCTGCGCGGCCAGTTCACGTCGCTGCATTCCACCGCGTTGTAGACGGCGAACTCGTTCTCGCCCTGCACGCCCCTGGCCTGGTACTGGGCGATCAGCGGGCCGGGCGAGCCGCGCAGGTAGGACGCCAGCGCGGCCGCGAGGCCAGGCCAGAAGGCATCCAGGTAGGCACCGGCCGCGAAGGTGTCGTCGAACTCGGACGGCCCCACCTGCGGCCCGGACGGCCCGGCGGCGGGATGGGCGGCCAGCCGGTTCCGGGCCCGGTACCAGGCGGCCTGCACCTGCGCCGCGGTGGTGCCGAGGCCATAGGCGCGGTGATAGCGGGCCGTCCAGGCGAAGAAGGCCTTCAGCCGGGCCTCGAACGCGTAGTCCTGGCTGATGTTGTCGGCCCACCACACGCCGCGCGGGTCGACCACGCTGTCCAGCGCCATCCGGCGGATCCGCTGGCCGAACATCGTCGCGTACACCTGGCCGAGGTAGGTGCCGTAGGAGTAGCCGAGATAGCTGATCGTGCGCTGCCCCAGGGCCGCCCGGATCGAGTCCATGTCCCGGGCCAGGTCGGCCGTGGTCACGTACGGCAGCAGCCAGCCGTACCGGCGCTCGCAGTCGGCCGCATACGCCCGGGCCCGGCGGGTCAGCACCTGCTCGGCGGCCCGGCTGGCCGGGATGTAGTCCGGCCGCACGGGGGCGAAGAACCGCGGGTCGCAGTGCATCGCGGGCACTGAGGCACCCACCCCGCGGGTGTCGAACCCGACGATCGTGTACTCGCCGGCCACCGAGGCGGGCAGCGCGCCGGCCACCTCGGCCGCGAAGCTGCGCCCGGCCGCGCCGGGGCCGCCCGGGTTGACCAGCAGCACGCCCTGCCGGCGCGACGGCGGCGCGGTCGCCGGTATCTCGGACAGGGCCAGCGAGATCGTGCGCCCGCGCGGCCGGGCGTAGTCCAGCGGCACCCGCAGGCTGGCGCACCGCATCGCGCTGCCGCCGACGGCCGGGCACGGCTTCCAGGCCAGCGCCGCGGCGGGCCCGGCCTGCCCGGCTGGCGAAGCGGACGGTGACGGTGACGGGGCGGGGCCCGAGGTGCAGCCCGCGACGGTCAGCGCCCCGGCCGCCGCGGCGGCGAGTACCGCTGTTCTCATCCGGTTATCCCGCGGCGCACCGGGACCGGGGCGAATTCGCAGCAACGAGCAGCCGCCGTTACTGGACGGTCTGCATCCCGGCGGCCAGCTTCATGGCCTCCTCGATGAGCGTCTCGGCGATCTGCGCCTCGGGCACCGTCTTGATCACCTCGCCGCGGACGAAGATCTGGCCCTTGCCGTTGCCGGAGGCGACGCCGAGGTCGGCCTCGCGGGCCTCACCCGGCCCGTTGACCACGCAGCCCATCACCGCCACCCGCAGCGGGATGTCCATCCCGGTCAGCGCGGCAGTGACCTCGTCGGCGAGCTTGTAGACATCGACCTGGGCGCGGCCGCAGGACGGGCAGGACACGATCTCCAGGCCGCGCTGGCGCAGCCCGAGCGACTCCAGGATCGCGATCCCGACCTTGACTTCCTCCACCGGCGGGGCCGACAGCGAGACCCGGATCGTGTCCCCGATCCCCTCCGCCAGCAGCGCCCCGAACGCGACCGCCGACTTCACCGTGCCCTGGAACGCCGGGCCGGCCTCGGTCACGCCGAGGTGCAGCGGGTAGTCGCACTTCTGCGCCAGCAGCCGGTAGGCGTTGATCATCACGACCGGGTCGTGGTGCTTGACCGAGATCTTGATATCGGTGAACCCGTGCTCCTCGAACAGCGAGCACTCCCACAGCGCCGACTCCACCAGCGCCTCGGGCGTGGCCTTGCCGTACTTGGCCAGCAGCCGCTTGTCCAGCGAGCCGGCGTTGACGCCGATCCTGATCGGCACGCCCGCGTCCGAGGCGGCCCGGGCGATCTCGGCGACCTTGTCGTCGAAGGCCTTGATGTTGCCCGGGTTGACCCGCACCGCCGCGCAGCCGGCGTCGATCGCCGCGAACACGTAGCGCGGCTGGAAGTGGATGTCCGCGATCACCGGGATCTGCGACTTGCGGGCGATCTCCGGCAGCGCGTCCGCGTCGTCCTTCGACGGCACCGCCACCCGGACGATCTGGCAGCCGGTCGCGGTCAGCTCCGCGATCTGCTGCAGCGTCGCGTTCACGTCCGCGGTCAGCGTCGTGGTCATCGACTGCACCGACACCGGCGCGCCGCCGCCGACCGGCACCGCATGCTTGCCCTTGCCCACCATGATCTGGCGGGACGTGCGGCGCGGCGCGACTGGCTCGGGCGGCAGCTGGGGCAGGCCTAGCTCAACAGGCATATCCGGAGCACCTTTTGTCTGAGTGAGGTGAGAACGGTGATCTCAGTGGTTACTGGGTGAGGTGGATGGGGTTGAAGATGTCGGCGGCGACCAGGATCAGGCCGAGGCCGACCAGCAGCGCGAACACGCCCACGCTGACCGGGATCAGCCTGCGCATGTCCACCAGGCCGGGGTCGGGCCGGCCGCGCAGCCGGGCCAGCCAGGCCCGGATCCGCTCGTAGATGATGACGGCCATGTGCCCGCCGTCCATCGGCAGCAGCGGCAGCAGGTTGAACAGGCCGACGAAGATGTTCAGCGAGATGACGATCAGCAGCAGCGAGTCGACGGTGGCCTGCCAGCTGGTGCTGGCCGCGACCGCCTGGCCGGCGATGTCGGCGGCGCCGACCACGCTGGTCACCTGGCCGCCGGCGGTGTGCGCGCGGTTCTTGGCGAACAATTCGGGTATCGCGGCGGGCAGCTTCTCGGCGGCGGTGACCGACCCGGTCACGACCTCGCCGAACGTGTTGCCGGCGAACGCCAGCGCGGACAGCGGGCTGGTGCGCTGGAACACCAGCGAGTTCTCCACCCCGAAGTAGGAGCCGGCCCGGCCGGCGATCTTGGCCGGGGTGATGGTCAGGGTCAGCACCCGGCCGCCGCGGCGGACCTGGACCGTGGCCGGCTGGCTGGCGGGCAGCTTCCTGATCACCGCGCCGAGCTGGTTCCAGTTGCGCACCGGCGTGCCGGCGATGGCGATCACCTGGTCGCCCGCGCGCAGCCCGGCCTGCCGGGCGGGTGATGGCGTCTTGCTGCCGGCGCAGGACGCCTGGTCCAGCGCTCTGGTACTGACCGGCACGCACGGGTCGACCGAGCCGAGCGTCGCGGTGTCGGAGTTGGCCAGCCCGATCCCGGCCGCGATCACGAACAGCAGCACGAACGCCAGCGTGAAGTGCATGAACGAGCCGGCTCCGAGGACGATGAGCCGCTGCCAGCCGGGCTGGCGCCGGAACGAGCGCTGCTCGTCGGCGGGATCGACCTCCTCCAGCGTGGTCATGCCGGTGATCTTGACGAAGCCGCCGAAGGGCAGCAGCTTGATGCCGTACTCGGTCTCGCCCTGGGTGCGGGAGAACAGGGTCTGCCCGAACCCGACGAAGAACTGGGTGACCTTCATGCCGAACTTCTTGGCGGTCGCGAAGTGGCCGGCCTCGTGCAGCATGACCGAGATCAGCAGGGCGAGCACGAAGATGACCACCCCGATAAGGAAGCTCATCTGGCCGCCTGCTCCTTCCCGGCCCGCCCGCCCTTGCCTGCCCCGCCAGCCCTTACGACCCTAGGTGCCCGCCAGCTGACGGGCCCGCTGCCTGGCCCATGCGTCCGCCGCCAGGATCTCCTCGATGCTGGTCACCCGGCGGGCGGAATCACCATGCTCAGAGACTACCCGCGCCACAGTGTCCACTATTCCGGTGAACGGTATCCGGCCGGCCAGGAAGGCGGCGACGCATTCCTCGTTGGCGGCGTTATAGGCGGCCGGCACGGTGCCGCCCGCCTGGCCGGCCTGCCGGGCCAGCGTGACCGCGGGGAACGCCGCGGTGTCCAGCGGCTCGAAGGTCCAGTTCTGCGCCGCGGCCCAGTCCACCGGGCGGCCCGCCTCCGGCACCCGGTGCGGCCAGCCCAGCGCCAGCGCGATCGGGATCCGCATGTCCGGCGGGCTGGCCTGCGCGATCGTCGAGCCGTCGGTGAACTCGACCATCGAGTGGATGACCGACTGCCGGTGCACGACCACCTCGATCCGGTCGTAGCCGACGCCGAACAGCAGGTGCGCCTCGATCAGCTCCAGCCCCTTGTTGACCAGGGTGGCGCTGTTGATCGTGATGACCGGGCCCATGCTCCAGGTCGGGTGGGCCAGGGCCTGCTCCGGGGTGACCCCGGCCAGCTCGTCCCGGCTGCGGTGCAGGAACGGGCCGCCGCTGGCGGTCAGCACCAGCTTGCGCACCTCGTCCGGGCGGCCGCCGCGCAGGCACTGGGCGATCGCGGAGTGCTCGGAGTCGACGGGGACGATCTGCCCGGGCGCGGCCCGGCCCGCCACCAGCTGGCCGCCCATGATCAGCGACTCCTTGTTGGCCAGGGCCAGCACCCGGCCCGCGTCCAGCGCGGCCAGGGTGGCGCGCAGCCCCACCGCGCCGTTGACCGCATTCAGCACGATGTCACCGGGCCAGGCCGCCACCTCGGCCACCGCGTCGGCGCCGCCGAGGATCTTGGGCAGCTCGCGGCGCGGGCCGCGGCGGCGGCCGGCCAGTGCCTGCAGGGCATCGCGCAGCTCGCCGGTCGCGCCGTCGCTGGCCACGGCGATCACCTCGGCGCCGAACTCCAGGGCCTGCTCGGCCAGCAGCCCGGGGTTGCCGCCGCCGGCCGCCAGCGCCGCGATCCGGAACCGCCCCGGGTTGCGGCGGATCACGTCGGCGGCCTGCGTCCCGATCGAGCCAGTCGAACCGAGCAGCACGATGTCACGCCGGGGTCCCATTTCGGAGGCATCCATGCCGCCCATTGTGCCGCGCGGCCTCCGCCGCAGCCGGCGGCATCATCGTGGACACTTCTCCGCTGCATGTGCCGGAAACCGTCCACGATGACGGCGAGCGCTCCCGGGGCCGGGCGCGGGCGCGGCCGGCCGGGCCGGCGGATAGCGTGAAGGCGTGATCATCGTGTCCCGGCGGCCGCGGGCCGCCTCGTGACCGCCGCGCCGCCGGCCAGCACCGAGCCGGCCAGCTGGCGGGACCGGCCCGCCGTACAGCAGCCCGGCTGGCCCGACCCGGCGGCCCTGGCCGAGGTAACCGGCCAGCTCGCCAGGCTGCCGCCGCTGGTGTTCGCCGGCGAGTGCGACCTGCTGCGCGAGCGGCTGGCCGCGGTGGCGCAGGGCGAGGCGTTCGTGCTGCAGGGCGGCGACTGCGCCGAGACCTTCGACGGCGCCACCGCGGACGCGGTGCGGGCCAAGCTGCAGACGTTGCTGCAGATGGCGGTGGTGCTCACCTACGCCGCGAGCGTGCCGGTGGTCAAGATCGGCCGGATGGCCGGCCAGTTCGCCAAGCCGCGCTCGCGCCCGACCGAGGTGCGCGACGGCGCCGAGCTGCCCGCCTACCGGGGCGACGCGGTCAACGGGTTCGAGTTCTCCGCCGCCGCCCGCACCCCCGACCCGGCCCGGCTGCTGCGCGCCTACCACTGCTCGGCGGTCACGCTGAACCTGTGCCGGGCCTTCGCCACCGGCGGCTACGCCGACCTGCGCCAGCTGCACGGCTGGAACCAGGACTTCGTCCGGGCCAGCCCGGCCGGCCAGCGCTACGAGCGGCTGGCCGCCGAGATCGACCGGGCGCTGGCGTTCATGCGAGCGTGCGGCGCGGACCCTGAGGAACTGCGGGCGGTCGAGTTCTTCTCCAGCCACGAGGCGCTGCTGCTGGACTACGAGCAGGCGCTGACCAGGACCGACTCCCGGACCGGCGGCCGCTACGACACCTCGGCGCACCTGTTGTGGGTGGGCGAGCGCACCCGCGCGCTGGACGGCGCGCACGTCGCGTTCGCGGCCGGGATCGCCAACCCGGTCGCGGTCAAGATCGGCCCGGGCACGGCGCCGGAGTACCTGCTGGCGCTGCTGGCCCGGCTGAACCCGGGCGGCGAGCCCGGCCGGGTCAGCCTGATCACCCGGATGGGCGCGGGCCGGATCGAGCAGGCGCTGCCGCCGCTGGTCGAGGCGGTGACGGCGGCCGGGCTGGCGGTGCCGTGGATCTGCGACCCGATGCACGGCAACACGTTCGAGGCGCCGAGCGGGCACAAGACCCGCCGCCTGGACGACGTGCTGGCCGAGGTGGCAGGGTTCTTCGCCGTGCACCGGCGGCTCGGCACCCACCCCGGCGGCGTGCACATCGAGTTCACCGGCGACGACGTGACCGAGTGCGTCGGCGGCAGCCACGGCATCGGCGCCGCCGACCTGCCCGCCCGGTACGAGACCGTGTGCGACCCGCGGCTGAACCGCGGCCAGGCCCTGGACCTGGCGTTCACCGTCGCCGACAGCTACCGCGGCGCTGCTTACCCGGGGGGCTCTGTTGACCCGGGGGCTCTGCCCCCGGAGCCCCCACGGAGCCACCCGCTCGGACCCCGCGGGCCCTCGCCGGCGGCTAAGCGCTAGCCGCCCGGTCGGGCTGGCCCGGAGCCCCCACGGAGCCACCCGCTCGGGCCCCGCGGGCCCTCGCCGGCGGCTAGCTGGCCCAGTCGGGGCGTAGCGGCATGCCGGACTCGCCGTCGTCGCCGAGCCTGACGCCGAGCACCTGGTGCAGCTGGATCTGATTGCGGTCGAAGCCCAGCCGCGAGCCGGCCATGTACAGCCGCCACACCCGGGCGGTGGCCTGGCCGACCTCCCCGACCGCTTCGTCCCAGTGCTCGTCCAGGTTGTCGCACCACTTCGCCAGCGTCATCGCGTAGTGCTCGCGCAGGTTCTCGCTGTGCCGCACCTCGAACCCGGCGTCGTGCATGAGCGAGACCAGGTAGCCGGGCCCCTCCAGCTCGCCGTCGGGGAACACGTAGCGGTAGATGAACCCGTCGGTGACCCGGGCCGGGCCGGTGTTATCGGGCCGGGTGATGCAGTGGTTGAGCAGCCGGCCCTGCGGCCGCAGCTTGCCGGACAGGAAGCGGAAGTAGCCGGGCAGCTGGGCCTTGCCGATGTGCTCGGTCAGGCCGATCGAGCTGACCGCGTCGAAGCCGGTCTCGGGCACGTCCCGGTAGTCCAGGTGCCGCACCTCGGCCAGGTCCGACAGGCCGGCCTCCTTGATCGCGCGCTGCGCCCATGAGGCCTGCTCGCGCGACAGCGTGACGCCGAGGGCACTGACGCCGTACTCGCGGGCCGCGTGCATGACCATCCCGCCCCAGCCGCAGCCGACATCCAGCAGCCGCATGCCCGGCCCCAGCCCGAGCTTGCGGGCGACCAGGTCGAACTTGAACGCCTGCGCTTCCTCCAGCGTCGCGTCCGCGGCCGGGAAGCAGGCGCAGGTGTAGGCCATCGACGGGCCGAGCACCCACTCGTAGAAGGTGTTGGACACGTCGTAGTGGTGCGAGATCGCGGTAGCGTCCCGGCCCCTGGAATGGCGGCGGCCGCCCAGCCACTGGCGGCTGACCCGCACTTCCTGCGGCGGCGGGGGCACCCGCGGGTACAGCGCCCTGGTCCCGCCGAGCTCGCGGACCAGCCGGAGCCGGTCGGCCGGGCCGATCTCGGTCCGCTGGGCGGCTGACATCCGGGCCAGCGCGGTGTACATGTCGCCGTCGAGGTCGAGGTGACCGGAGACGTACGCCCGGGCCAGGCCCAGCGCGCCGGGCGCCTGCGCCAGGTAGCTGACCGCGATCCGGTCCCGTATCGTCACCGTGATCGGAGAGCTGGCGTTGCCCGCTGAGCTGCCGTCGTAGGCGCGGAACGCCACCGGGGCGTCCGGTCCGGCGAACTGCTCGAACACATCGGCCAGTGCCATGTCGGTCATCCCTTCCTTACTGCTCCTTACTGCCGGCCCACGCACTTGTCGTACAGGCTGAGCAGGCGGCCGCCGGGGTCGTACTCCTGCTTCAGCGGCGCATACTGGGCGTCGTTGTAGCGCTCGCCGAACTCCTTCCGCGAGTAGTAGGAGCTTGAGTAGAGCCCCTTGTGGCCGCCGAGATCGCCTACCACCTGCTCGATCCGGCGGTTGTAGTGGCCGTCGACGGCGCCGGGCGGCAGTTCCACCGTCCCCCAGAAGCCGAAGTTGACGTAGACCTGGCCGGGGGCCATCGGGTACAGCGGCCAGGTGCGCTCGCCGCGCAGCCGCAGCGGGCACAGCCAGACCGGGCTCATCCCCACCTCGGCCGCGAAGAGGCGCAGGAACTCCGCGCTGCGCTCGACCGGGATCTCGACATCCTGGATGACGTCCTCGCGCGGGACCCGGCCGCGGCGCGCGTCCGCCCGGGCGCTCAGCTGGTACTGCCGGTCCAGGGCGACGAGCCGCCGGTACACGTCGGACCGCCGGTACCGGCGGGGCCACAGCGCCCGGATCACCGGCTGCTGGACCCCGAACGGGCGCGAGCACCAGAACCAGTCGGTGTCCCAGCGCCAGAGGTAGTCGCGGATGGTAAGGAAGTCCTCGCGCGGGCCGCGCAGCGACCGGTAGTAGATCTGGCCGCGGGTGTAGTCCGACAGCCAGGGGGCGACCTCGCTGCAGGCCCCGACGGTCAGGTACATCTCGTCCGGGCCGAACACGGTGCCGTCGGTGAAGTCGGCCCGGTGGCCGCGGTAGCTGCCCTCGGCCGCGATCTGCGCCACCGCCTCGAGGCAGTCCTCCGGCCGGGTGAACTGGAAGTGGTGCAGGTGCACGTAGGGCGCGACCGGCTCCAGTTCGATGGTGAGCGACAGCGCGTAGCCGAGCGTGCCGTAGGAGTTGGGGAACCCGCGGAACAACCCGGCGTGCTCGTTGCCGTCGGCGGCCAGTACGACCCGCCCGTCGCCGGTGAGGATCTCGGCGTCGAGCACCGACTCGTGCGGCAGCCCGTTGCGCAGCGAGGTCGACTCGATGCCCAGCCCGCTGACCGCCCCGCCCAGCGTGATCGTCTTCAGCTGCGGCACGACCAGCGGCATCAGCCCGTGCCGCAAGGTCGCGTCGGCTAGGTCCTCGTAGCTGGTCATGCCCCCCACCACGGCGGTGCGCGCGGCCGGGTCCACCCGGATAACCTGGCTGAGCGCCGAGACGTCCAGGGTCGCTGCGGGCCCGGTCCGGCCGAACCGGAACAGGTTGGAGGTGCGCTTGGCCAGCCGCACCCGCTGGCCCGCCGGGATGGCGGCGTACTGCTGCTGCAGCCGCGCCACCGCGTCGTGGTGCTCGCCCGGCACCGGCGGCCGGGAGCGGGACGCGGCCGGAGCGCGCACCGGCCCGGGATCAGTCACTCCGGTCAACGCGGTACTGCCTTTCTCGGGGCCGCGGACGGCCCGGGCCCGAAGCGGCCCGGCGGACAGGCGCGGCGGATAACACCAGCAGGAGGGCACACGTGGGCAAGGTCTACCCGGAGCTGGACGAGCGGCTGAGAGAGTTTATCGCCCGCCAGCCAGTGTTCTTCGTGGCCACTGCGCCCTGCCTGACCGCGGCGGGCGGCGGCGGCCACGTCAACGTGTCGCCGAAGGGATACCGGGACACCTTCGCCGTGCTCGGGCCCCGGCAGGTGGCCTACCTGGACCTGACCGGCAGCGGCGCGGAGACCATCGCGCACCTGCGGCAGAACGGGCGGATCACCATCATGTTCTGCTCATTCGAACGGCAGCCGAAGATCTTGCGGCTGTACGGGACGGCCCGGGCCGTGCTGCCGGGCGACCCGGACTGGGCCGCGGCGTCGGCGCCGTTCCCGGCCGGGGCCGGGCTCGGGACGGGCTGCGATGACCGGCGCGCGGTCATCGTGGCCGACCTGGACCGGATCGCCGACTCGTGCGGGTACGCGGTCCCGCTGATGGAACTGCGCGAGGAGCGGGACGTGCTGTCCCGCTCCAGCGAGCGCAAGGGCCCGGCGGGACTCGTGGCCTACCGGCAGGAGCGCAACGCGGTCAGCATCGACGGCCTGCCCGCCCTCGGCTCCGGGTAACGACGGCCGCCTGGCCGGGCCGCCTCCTAGAGTGGGGCGCATGCGGATCGCGCTGATCAACTCCGGGATCGGGCTGCTGGCCGCCGCTGCGGAGCTGCACCGGCGGCGGCCGGACGCCGGCCTGGTGCTGGCCATGGACCCGGACGGGATGCCGTGGGGGCCGCGGACCCCCGCCGACATCGCCGCGCGGGCGCTGGCCTGCGCCCGCGCGGCGGCACAGTTCGAGCCGGACGCCATGATCATGGCCTGCAACACCGGCTCGGTGCACGCGCTGGACGCGCTGCGCGCTGAGTTCGAGCCCGCGATCCCGGTGATCGGCACCGTGCCCGCCATCAAGCCCGCGGCCGCCGCGGCCCGGTCGGTGGCGATCTGGGCCACGGTCGCCACCACCCACAGTGCCTACCAGCGCAGGCTCATCGCCGACTTCGGCGGCGGCGCGCGGGTGACGCCGGTAGCCTGCCCCGGGCTGGCCGACGCGGTCGACGCCGGCGACGAGGCCGGGACGGCGGCGGCCGTGGCCGCGGGCGCCGCGCGGACCCCGCCGGACTGCGCCGCGGTCGTGCTCGGCTGCACCGAGTACGAACTGGCCACCGGCCTGATCGCGGCCGCGGTGCCGGGCGCGGAGATGTTCGGCTCGGCGGCCGCTGTCGCGGCCCAGGCGCTGCGCCGGGCCGGCCAGGCCCGGCCCGGCACCGAGAGCCGCGGTGTCGTGCGTGTGCTGCTCAGCGGCCGGCTGTCGGCGCTGCCCGAGGCGGCCCTGCGCTACCCGGACGGGCGCCTGCTGGCTCCCTTCGTCGTCTCCGGGGCCGGCCGGGCTGCCGCGTCCGGCTCCGGGCCCGGGCCGCGCAGGGTGCCCGCGTAGCTGGCGGCCACCTCCTCGGGCGTCATCGGCAGCCGGGCCGCTGCGGGCGGCATCCCGGCCTGGACCGCATCGGCGATCAGGCGGGCCATGGAGTAGCCGGGGTCGGCCGCGAGGGCCCGCTCGACCGCGACCAGCGCCAGCGCGCCCATCCCGGCCTGCCAGGCGGTGAAGGCGAGCAGGCTCGCGGCCGCCGGGACATGCTCGGGCCGGGCCTGGCGGACCAGGTCGGCCCACAGCCGCTGGTGCTCGGCCGTGAACCCGGGGTCCATCCTGGCCCAGGCGTCGTCGCGCACCCGCAGGTCAGCGAGCACCACGCTGAGCCAGGCCAGCTGGTCGTGATCGGTAATGGCGTCGCCGGCCCGGTAGCAGGAGATCGCGGCCAGGACGGCCACCCGCCCGGCCTCCACCAGCATCCGGCCCGGGCTGCCGCCTTCCGCGGTGGCGCGGGCGATCAGCCGCCCGGCCCGGGCCAGCGCCCGGTCGGTGGCCGCGCGCATCGGCTGGCCTTCCTCCGGGCGCGGCGCGAGGGTCGCGGCCAGCGCGGCCCGGCTCGGCAGGGCGGCCAGGCCCGCCGCGGCCATCGCCTGCCCGGCCGGGTGCGCGGCCGGGTCGAACGGCACGCCATCGGCCGGGCAGCAGGCTGGCTCGGTGCACAGGTAAGACCAGTACCGGCCGGATTCGGCCCGCAGCAGCTCGCAGATCGTCACCCCGCCGGCCGGCAGCACCGACCGCAGCAAGTCAGCCAGCGGCGTGACCAGGCGGCCGGGACCGTAGCCGACGATGATCACCGTGCCGATGCCCTGCCCGGCCAGCACCCCGGCGGCATGCCCGGCGATCTCGCTGGCTTGCGCCGGGCCGGGCGGGTCGGGCAGGTCGTAGCGGAAGGTGACGGTGACCCGCGGCCGGGGCCCGGACACCGACAGGCCGAGCAGCACCAGGCTGTCGGCCGGATAGAAGCCCAGCAGGTGCGGCACGACCGCCAGCATGTCGTCCGGCGTGCCGATCCTGACCACGGGCTCCGGCCGGCCGGGGACGGGCTCCGGGGGTGCGGGACGCCCGCGCGCGGGGCGCCTGGATGCGCGGTGCTTGTTATCTGCCATAGCCCCAGGTTCCGGCGGCGACGGCCACCCGCGCGGCCGGCCGGAGCTGGCTGTGCAGGAGCGGCGGGATGTCCACAGGGCCGGGAAAACCGGGTTGACGGCAGGCGGGAGTAACTGCCTGCGCTAATCGCGGCGCAGCGGCTTGGCGAAGAAGACGCGGCGGTAGCCGTCCTGCTCGGCGCGGTGCGTCTCGCGGTAGCCGCGGCGGGCGTAATAACCGAGGTTCTCGGTCATCACCTCATTGGTGTACAGCCGGATCTCGGCCAGGCCGCGCCGGGCGGCCTGCTGCTCGGCCAGCGCGAGCAGGCGGCCGCCGAGTCCGTGGCCTTGCTGGTCCGGGGCGACCGCCACGTTGACCAGCAGCAGGTAGCCATCGCCCGGCGCCAGCACCAGCAGCCCGGCCAGCTTCCCGTCCCGCTCGGCGACCCAGACCTCGTCGCGGCCGACCGCCGCGGCGTAGTCGTCGGTCACCGGGGCGGGCGGCCGGTCCAGCCGCGGCTGGTACATCGCGTAGGCGGCGGCGGCCAGCGCGGTCAGCGCGGGCACGTCCGCGGCGGTCGCGGGCCGCAGCACCACGGGCTCAGCGGGCACCGGGCCACCCGGCCGGCCCGCGGCGCGCCGCCGGGCGAGGTCTCACAGGCTGATGCCGAGCAGCGCGTCCACGGCCGCGCGGACCAGCCCGGCGTTCTCCCCCGGCCCCGCGCTGCTCCCGGCGGGCCGGTCCGCGCTCAGCGCCGGCGCCGCCCCCTCGCCCGGCCCCGCGCCCGGCGCCGGGTCCGCGCCATCGTCCGGCCGCGCGCCATCGCCCAGCACCGCGGCCGCCCAGCCGTCCACCGCCGCCACCGCTCCGGGCGCGTCGAGGTCGTCGGCCAGCCGCTCCCGCATCGCCGCCACGACCTGCGCCCCGGCCGGGACCGCGATCCCGGCGGGCACCCCGGCCGGCTCCCCCGCCCCGGCCGCCACCGCGGCGTGCGCCGCCCGCCAGCGGGCCAGCCGCCGGGCCGCGTCCGCCAGCACCTGCGCGGTCCAGTCCCAGTCGCCCCGGTAGTGATGCGCCAGGATCGCCAGCCGCACCGCCATCGGGTCCGCGCCGGCGCCGGTCAGCCCGGACACGAAGACCAGGTTGCCGAGCGACTTGGACATCTTCTCGCCGTCCAGCCGGACCATGCCCGCGTGCGCGTACCGGCGCGCGAACGCCTCACCGCCGAGCGCCACCCGCGCGTGCGAGGCGCTCATCTCGTGGTGCGGGAAGATCAGGTCGCTGCCGCCGGCCTGGACGTCGAACACCGGGCCGAGGTAGTGGGTGGCGATCGCGGCGCACTCGACGTGCCAGCCGGGCCGGCCCGGGCCGAAGCCGGAGTCCCAGGACGGCTCGCCCGGCCGCCGCGCCAGCCACACCAGCGGGTCCAGCGGGTCCTTCTTGCCGGGCCGGGCGGGGTCGCCGCCGCGCTCGGCGAACAGCTTGGTCATCTGCGCCGGGTCCAGGCCGGACACCGCGCCGAACTCCGCGTCGGCCGACCGGGCGAAGTACACGTCGGAGTCGAGCTCGTACAGCGCGCCGCGGTCGCCGAGCCGCTGGTTGAACCGCTCGATCAGGCCGAGCGCCTCGACCGCCCCGATGTAGTCGCCGGGCGGCAGCACCCGCAGCGCCTCCATATCCGAGCGGAACAGCGCGATCTGGCTGTCGGCCAGCGCCCGCCAGCCGGCCCCGGTGGCCTGCGCCCGTTCCAGCAGCGGGTCGTCCACGTCGGTGACGTTCTGCACGTAGCGGACCCGGCAGCCGGCGTCCCGCCAGGCCCGGATCAGCAGGTCCCAGGCCACGTAGGTGGCGGCGTGGCCGATGTGGGTCGCGTCGTAGGGGGTGATCCCGCACGCGTACAGCCTGGCCTCCGGCCCGGCGGCGGCCACGGCCAGCTCACCGGACGCGGTGTCGCGGATCTTCGGCTGCGGGCCCCGTCCTGGCAGCTCAGGGACGGCGGTGTCACGCCAGGAGTCCATGAGCGCCAGGCTATCGCCCGCCGCCGGCCGGGCCGGGCGCCGCTTGCTCGAATGCGTGGCCGAGCCCGATCAGGCGCGGTTCGCCCCAGGCCGGCCCGATGAACGACAAGCCCACCGGCAGCCCGCTGACGAGGCCGGCCGGCACCGAGACCGCCGGGTAGCCCGCCACGGCCGCGGGCGTGGAGGTGCCGAACATGTGCCGGTCGCCGAGCACGTGGTCGGTCAGCCAGGCCGGGCTGCCGGTCAGCGCGACGATCGCGTCCAGCCGGTTGCCGGCCAGCGCGCCGTCGATCGCGCCGCGGGCCAGCCGCCGGGCGCGGCGCCGGGCGGCCTGGTAGTCCTCGCCGGCCAGGTCGCCGCCGGCCGCCTCGGCCCGCTCGAACAGCTCCTGGCCGAAATGGGCGAGGACCTGATCGGCGTGCTTCCGGTTGAACTCGATCAGGGCGGCCAGGTCGGCCGGATGGTCGCCGTCCAGCCCGGCCAGGTAGGCGTTGATGTCGTGGCGGAACTCGGTGAGCAGCGCGATCTCCTCGGGGCCGTCGATGTCACCGGCGCCGGGCAGCTCGACCGGGTCGATCACCTGCGCGCCCGCGGCCCGCAGCCGGGCGATGGCCGCGTCCAGCACCGCGGCGGTCGCCGGGCCGGCCACGTCGCGGCCCTCCGGCCAGACGCCGAGCCGCGCGCCGTCCAGCGCGCCGGGGTCGAGGAACGCGGTGTAGTCCGGCGGCTGGCCGGCCGCGGGCCCGGTCGCGGGGTCGGCCGGGTCGGCCCCGGCCAGGGCGCCGAGCAGGGCGGCGGCGTCGGCGACGGTACGGGCCATCGGCCCGGCGGTGTCCTGCTCGGCCGAGACCGGCACCACCCCGGTCCGGCTGACCAGGCCCAGCGTCGGCTTGATGCCGGCCACCCCGCACGCCCCCGCGGGCGACATGATCGACCCGTCGGTCTCGGTGCCGACCGCGAGCGGGGCCAGCCCGGCCGCGACCGCGGCGGCCGAGCCGGAGCTGGACCCGGACGGGTTGCGGCCGGCCGCGTGCGGGTTCGCCGTCTGGCCGCCGAGGGATGACCAGCCGCTGCTGGACCGGGTGGACCGGAAATTGGCCCACTCCGACAGGTTCGCCTTGCCCAGGATCACCGCGCCGGCCTGGCGCAGCCGGGTGACCAGGAACGCGTCGGCCGCCACGGCCCCCGCGAGGGCGGGCGACCCGGCCGTGGCCGGGGACCCGGCCACCGAGACGTTGTCCTTGATCAGCACCGGGATGCCCGCCAGCGGCCCGGCGGGCTGCCCGGCCGCCCGGGCCTGGTCGCAGGCGGCGGCCTGCGCGGCGGCGTCCTCGGTGAGGCTGAGCACGGCGCGCAGCGCCGGGTTCAGCTCGCCGATCCGGCGCAGCCAGAACCGGGTCAGCTCGGCGGAGGTGACCGTCCCGGCCGCGAGCGCGGCGCGCAGCCCGGCCACGGTCGCGGTCCCGGCGGTCAGGCCGCAGGCCCCGATCGGCTCGGCCAGCGAGTCCGGATTCAGCATGCCGGAAGCATAAGGGCCCGTTGTCCGCCAGAAGCCGCCTGGATGGAGCAGCCCCGTCCGGCCGGGCGCGGGCTCGTAGACTCGCGCGGGTGACGATGAGCATGGGCACGCTGACCGGAGCGCCGGCCCTGGAGCGGCCCGGCCTGCTGGCCGCGCCGGTGGCCGCGGCGCTGGCCGCACTCGGGGACAAGCTCCCGGCGGCCGACGTCGGCGTGGCCGAGATCGACCCGGCGCTGGCCGGCACCGCCGAGTTCTGCGCCAGGTACGGCGTCAGCCCGGAGGAGTCGGCGAACTGCGTGGTGGTCGCGGGCCGGCGCGACGGCCAGACCCGGTACGCCGCGTGCCTGGTGCTCGCGACGACCCGGGCGGACGTGAACGGGATCGTCCGCCGCCAGCTCGACGTCCGCAAGGCGTCGTTCGCGCCGGTGCAGACGGCCGTCGAGCTGACCGGGATGGAGTACGGCGGGATTACGCCGGTCGGGCTGCCGGCCGGCTGGCCGGTGTTCGTCGACGCCGCGGTGGCGGCCACCGGCCAGGTGGTGATCGGCAGCGGGGTGCGGCGGTCCAAGCTGATGCTGCCGGGCGCCGCGCTGGCTCAGCTGCCCGGCGCGGAAGTGATCGAGGGCCTCGGCCGCTGACGCCGGCCTGCCGCGGGGCAGGGCCGCGCGCTGGTCAGGGCAGCCAGCTGACCCGGCCGTGCAGCGCGGCGTAGCCGACGAACGCGACCGCGTCGATCAGCGAGTGCGCGATGACCAGCGGCATCACCCGGCCCCACCGCTTGTAGAGGATCCCGAAGATGACGCCCATCACGGCATTGCCGAGGAACGCGCCGAAGCCCTGGTACAGGTGGTAGGAGCCGCGCAGCACCGCGCTGACCGCGATGGCCTTCGCCGGGGCCCAGCCGAGCTGGTCGAGCCGGCGCAGCAGGTAGCCGACGACCAGGACCTCCTCCAGCAGCCCGTCGTGGATGGCACTGAGGATGAGCACCGGGATCCGCCACCACACCGCGGGCAGGCTCTCCGGCACGACGTTCAGGGCGATGCCGAGGTGGAAGGCGGCCAGGTACAAGCCGAGGCCGCAGCCGCCGATCACCGCCGCGAGCACCGCGCCGCGCAGCGCGTCCCGGCCAGGCTCGGTCGCGTCCAGGCCGATGACCGACGGCGGCTCGCCGGACCGGGCCATCAGGTACAGCACCAGCAGCACCGGGGTGAGTGCCTCGGCGATCCCCGCCAGCTGGAGCACCAGGTCGAGCCAGTGGTTGGCGGCCAGCGACCCGACCAGCAGGGCCTGCTGGCTGGCCAGCGAGCGGCGGGCGAGCAGCGAGCCGATCAGGTCGAGCAGCGCGTTCAGCCCGCTGGCGCCGAGGGAGATGGCGAAGACCGCGAAAATCTCCCATCGGAGCAATCGCGGCGGCGGCAGGCGTAGGCTGATGTCTTCCCCGAGTGCCACGCGAGGACTCTAGCGGTGACACGGGCCTGCCCGGACCGGAGCAACGGCGCGCGCAGCGCCGGCGGCCTGCCTTCGCGGCGACCGGGCCGTAGCACCCCGGACGCCGCGCGGGCGCGGCGGCGCGGCGTGACAAAAAGCAATCGCGGCCGGCGGCCGCGGCTCGCGGCGGCCTGGCTGCGCTGCGGACGCGGGTAGCCTGGCGGCCGGCACGAGGCAGCGCCGGCGCGGGCGGCGCCGAGGCGGGGATGGCCGGCCCGGGCAGTGCCGGCCCGGGGCAGACAGAGCGGCGAGGGCAGCGGGGACGCTCGACAAGGGAGCCGATGAACCGAGAAGGTGCTGGCCGGCCAGGCCAGCCGGCCTTCGGGGCTGCTGAGACCCTCGACCGGGGCGAGACAGCGGCCAGCAGCCCGCCGGCCAGCGCTCCCGCCAGCGCTGACGGCAGCGCGCCGGCCGCCGGCCCCGGTGATACCGGGCCGGGCGCCGCCGCCGCGGTGAGCGCCGAGGGCAGCGCCCGGGAACGCGGCAGCGCGCCTGAGCACGCCGGCCCGCAGGCACCGGACGCTGAGCCGGAACAGGACGCCGAACTGCAGCAGGACGCCGACCCGGAGCAGGACGCCACCGCCCAGGGCCCGGCGGCGGGCGGGCAGCGCGCCGCGGGCCGCCGGCTGCGCGCCGCGGCGGCCCGGCCCGGCGGCCGTCACGTCCTGCTGCTGATCGCTTACCTCGCCGCGGGCATTGCCGCGACCTGGCCGGAGACCCCGCACCTGCTCGGCGGCGGGCTGCCGTCCAAGACCGACGTGACCAGCTACGTGTGGGGCCTGTGGTGGGTGGCCCACCAGGTCAGCTCACTCGGCAACCCGTTCTCCACCACCTACATGGCCGCCCCGGTCGGCATCCAGCTCGGCTACGACACGCTGATGCCGCTGCCCGGGCTACTGCTGACCCCGGTCACCTGGGTCTTCGGCCCGTCGGTCTCGTTCGCCGTGCTGACGATCGCGGCGCCGGGCCTGCTGTGCTACGTCATGTACCGGGCGGCCCGGCTGTGGCTGGGCCAGGCCGGGTCGGTAGCCGCCGGGGCCATGTTCGGCCTGGCCACCATGCTGACCTGGCAGAACGCCTACCACCTGAACATCTCGCTCGGCTCGCTGTTCCTGCCGATGACGCTGGAGGCGGCGATCCGGCTGCGCCGCCGCCCGGCCGTGCGCACCGGCATCGGCCTCGGCGTGGTGCTCGGCGCCGCGGTGCTGGTCAACCAGGAATCGGCGGTGCTGGCCGTGCTGCTCGCCGCGGCGCTGCTGGTGCCGTGGCTGGCCGTCAAGCTGGTCACCGGCCGGCGGACCGTGCGCGCCAGCCTGCTGCCGCTCGCCGCCGGGGCGCTGCTCGCGCTGGTCATCGCCGCGCCGCAGCTGATCGCGATGGCCCAGTACTCGGCCGCGGGCGGCGCCGATGCGCACGCTCCGACGCTCAGCACCACCTCGCCCACGGGCAAGGGCGAGGCGGTCGGCATCCAGCTCGCGCAGACCTACGGCGAGTACGGGGTCGGCGTGCCGACGATGTTCTCGCCGTCGCCGCGGCTGGCGACCTACCACGTCGGGCAGCTGTGGGGCCGGAGCGCCACCGCCTACTACGGGTTCGGCCATCAGGCGACCTACGCCTTCAACCGGGACGAGGGCGCACCGACCTTCGGCGCGCTGCTCACCCTGGCCGGGCTGGCCGGGCTGGTCGTCGGCTGGCGGCGGCGCGGCACCTGGTGGTTCGCGCTGCTGTGGCTGACCGGGGCGGTGCTCGCGCTCGGCCCGACGCTCATCGTCGGCACCAGGACCTACCTGCCGCTGGAGGTCACCTGGAACGGCCAGCACCTGTCGAACCTGCTGCCCTACACCTGGCTGATCCGCACGCCCGGGCTGTCCGCCCTGCGCGAGGCCGACCGGCTCGCAGTGCTGGGCCTGGTGGGCGCCGCGCTGCTGGCGGGCGGCACGGCGGACTGGCTGTGGCGGCACCGCCGCCGGGCCTGGCCGGTGATCGCGGTGGCCGCGGTGCTGGCCGCGGCCGAGCTGGGCTGGACGCCGGGCTCGGGCAGCGGCCAGGTCATGCCCATGACCATGCCCTCGCTCGACCAGGCGATCGCCCGGGACCACTCGCACTCGATCGTGCTGGACATCCCCTACGGCCTGCGCGGCGGGATCCCGCTGTACGGGGCCAGGATCTCCATCAGGCCGCTGCTGCTCGGCACCGCCGACGGCCATCCGCGGGCCATCTCCTACAGCTCCTGGGTCCCCGGCAAGACCTGGGACGGCATCTACGCCCATATGTTCTTCCGCCAGCTGGTGTACGCGCAGAACGGGGCCCCCATCGATGCACAGCAGCTGGCCGCGGCGCGCCGCGACCTGACCCACCTGAACATCGGCTGGGTGCTGATCTGGCGCGCGATGCGGCCGTCGGTGATCAACTACCTGGAGGCCACCGGCTTCCGGTACTACTACCAGGCCGACGGGGTGACGGTGCTGCGCCCGGCAGCCAGCTTCAAGCACTGAGACTCGCCGCCCGGGAAGTCCGCTGCGGCCCGGTTCGCCGCCTTGCTGGCCGGCGGTGCTGCGGCTAGGCTCTGTCCGCCGTCGGCAGCCCGGCAGCGCGCGCGGCGGGGCTGGGGGGCCCGGTGCAGGAAGGCGCGCATGAGGAGCGGGCGATGTCGTACCAGGCGTACCCCGGCGGCGCGGACGAGCCGCTGGCCACGACGGCCGGGGAGCCGCCGAAGTCGGTAGCGAACGCCGTCCGGCTCATGTACGCGGGCGCCGCGCTGAGCATCATCGAGCTGATCCTGGCCCTGGTGTCGGCCGGCTCGATCCGCTCCGCGGTGCAGAAGGCAGCCCGCCTGCGGCACACCACCCTGTCCCACAGCCAGCTCAACACCGTGGTCACCTTCGACATCGCGTTCACGGTGGTGATCAGCCTGCTCGCGGTCGGGCTGTGGCTGTGGATGGCCCGGGCCTGCGGCCGCGGCCGGTCCTGGGCCCGGATCGTGTCGTCCGTCTTGTTCGGCCTGAATACCTTGTTCACGCTGATCAACTTCGCCCGGCCCTCGATCAGCATCGGGCTGGTGCTGAACCTGCTGGTGTGGCTGGCCGGGCTCGGCGCGATCATCTTCTTGTGGCAGCGGGACTCCGGCGCCTTCTTCCAGGCCGGGCGGGCCTGAGCGGCTAGCCCGAGAGGGCCGAGGGCAGCTGCGCGGTCAGCCGCTGCCAGGCCAGGCCGGCCGCGGAGGCCAGGCAGCCGTCGACCACCGCGCCGGTGCCGAGCGCGCTGACCCGCACCGGCGGCAGCACCGGCGCGAGCCGCCGCAGCTCGGCGTCCACCGCCGCGGCGAAGCCGGGCGCCTGGCCGACGCCGCCGCCCAGCACCACCAGCTGCGGGTCGACCACCGACACGATCGCGCACAGCGCCCGGGCGACCAGCCGCGCCTCACCCGCGACCACCGCCGCGGCCCGCTCGTCCCCGGCCGCCGCGGCGGCGAACACCCGCCGCGCCGAGACCGGGCCGCGCATCCCCGCCCGCCGCGCCGCCCGGACGATGGCCTGGGCCGAGCCCGCGGCCTCCAGCGTGCCGCGGCGCCGGGCGTCCCGCTCGTCCGCGCCCGCGGCACCGGAGATCGGCAAGAAGGCGATCTCGCCCGCGGCGCCGTGCGCGCCGCGGTGCAGCCGCCCGTCGATGACCAGCCCCATCCCGATGCCGGTGCCGATCGAGACGAACGCGAAGCTGGCGAAGTCGCGCCCGTGCCCGTGCTCGCGCTCGGCCAGCGCGGCCGCGTCGACGTCGTTCTCGACCACCAGGTGCCGGCCGAACCGCTCGCGCAGCCCGGCGAGCACGGCCGGCTTGCCCCAGCCGGCCAGGCTGCCGGTGAGCGCCATCGCGTCCCGGCCCGGGTCGTAGACCCCCGGGCTGCCGATCACCGTCTGGGTGACGGCCGCGGCGGAGATGCCCGCGGCCGCGCACAGCCCGGCGGCCAGCCCGGTCAGTTCCGCCACCCGCCCGGTCACGCTGGTGGCCCGGGCCCGTGCGGTGTCGCTCGCCCTGATCACGCCGGTCAGGTCGGCCAGCGCCCCGCGCAGGTACCGGTGGCCGACATCGAGGCCGAGCACGAACCCGGCCTCCGGCCTGATCTCGTACAACAGGGCCGACCGGCCGGGCACCCCGGTGCGCTGGCCGGCCGCGCGCAGCAGCCCGGAGCGCTCCAGGTTGACCAGCGCGAGCGAGACCGTCGGCTTCGACAGGCCCGAGGCCCGGGCCAGGTCGGCGCGCGAGCACGGCCCGAGCGACCGGATGTGGCCGAGCAGCAGCTGCTCGTTGAGCACCCGGATCAGCTGCGGCCGGGCCGCCCCGGCGATCGGGCCCGCGGTCACGGCGGCGCCGTCGGCGGGCTCCGGCACCGGGCTGCCGTCCTGGCCGGCCCTCGCCGCCGGCCCGGCCGCCGGAGTCGTCGTCACCGCCACGCCATTCCCACCTGCGCTTCCTTCGTGCCGCGCCCAGCCTGCGCCGTGCTCACCAGACCCGCCGTTCCCGCCGTGGCGCCGCCTGCCCAGGCTCCCGGCAGGCCCCCTCCGCAAGCAATGCATTTTCGTTACCTGCACACCGCTTGTCCCGATTTCATAGTTAGGATACTGTCCTAACAATCTCCTGGGAACTATCGGCGAAAAGTTCACTTCAGGCAGGTGCCCATGAGCCAGCCGGCCACCGCGAGCGGGCCCGCGCCGGTGCCCCCGATCCCGCCTGGCGGCTGGCCCGGTGCCCATCAGCACTCATCGGAGAAGGGCTAGGCCATGAAACGCCTCACTGCAATCGGGGCCGTCCTGGCGGCTGTCTTGCTGGCGGCCTGCGGCAGCTCATCGGGCGGCGGCTCCTCCTCGACGGCCAGCGGCGTGCTGACCATCGACAACGAGAGCGGCAGCCTGTGGACGTGCAACTTCAACCCGTACAACCTGTCGGACATCAGCTACTCCCTCGGCCCGGTCTACGAGCCGCTGATGTTCGTCAACACCCTGCAGAGCGCGAAGGCCACGCCGTGGCTGGCCAGCGGATATGCCTGGTCCAACGGGAACAAGACGCTCACGTTCACGATCCAGAGCGGGGTCAAGTGGAGCGACGGCAAGCCGATGACCGCCGCCGACGTGGTCTACACCTTCAACCTGCTGAAGCAGAACAAGGCACTGGACCTCAACGCGGTGTGGTCGGTGCTGTCCAGCGTCACCCAGCAGGGCTCGGACAAAGTCGTGATGACGTTCAAGGCCCCGGCCGCGAGCTACTTCTACTACATCGCCGACCAGGTCGGGATCGTGCCGCAGCACATCTGGTCCAAGATCTCCGACCCGGCCAAGTACCCCGATACCAACCCGGTCGGCACCGGGGCGTACACGGTCAAGTGCACCGCGCAGAACATCACCTACACCGCGAACCCGCACTACTGGAAGCCCGGTGAGCCCAAGCTCAAGACGGTCAACTACCCGGCGTTCACCAGCAACGACACCGCCAACAACTACCTGGCCAGCGGCCAGGCCCAGTGGGGCAGCCAGTTCATCCCCAGCATCAGCAAGTTCTACCTGGCCAAGAGCCACGCCAACCACATCTGGTTCCCGCCGGTGGCGAACGTGACGATGTTCATCAACCTGAAGAACCCGGTGCTGGCCAACGTCGCGGTCCGGCAGGCCATGGCCTACGCGATCAACCGCAAGCAGGCCTCCAGCATCGGCGAATACGGCTACGAGCCCGCCTCCAACCAGACCGGCATCGTCACCCCGACCTTCTCCAGCTGGCTCGATACCTCGCAATCCGCCTCCTACGGCAACGGGTACGCCTACAACCCGGCCAAGGCGAAGCAGATTCTCGCCGCGGCCGGCTACAAGATGGTCGGCGGGGTCATGACCAAGGGCAGCCAGAAGCTGTCCTTCAGCATCATCAACAACGGCGGGTTCTCCGACTGGGTCGCCGCCGTCAACGTCATCGTGGGCGACCTGAAGGCGGTCGGCATCCAGGTCACGCCGAAGAACCTGGCCGCGCCCGCCTACCAGGCCGCGCTCTACAACGGCAACTACCAGCTCGGCTACTACGCCGAGACCGGCGGCCCCACGCCGTACTACGAGCTGCGGCAGTGGCTGTTCTCCGGCAACTCCGCGCCGATCGGCCAGCCGGCCGGCTCGAACTTCGAGCGGTACTCGAACCCGGCCACCGACGCGCTGATCAACTCCTACAGCAACACCACCAGCCCGGCGCAGCAGCACGCGATCGTCGACAAGCTGCAGGCGGTCATGCTCAAGGACGTGCCGGTGATCCCGGTGACCGAGCAGGTGGACTGGTACCAGTACAACACCGCCGCCTTCAAGGGCTGGGTCACCCAGAGCGACCCGTACGCCCAGCCGGCCGCCTACAACTATCCGGACTGGGGGCAGATGCTGCTGCACCTGGCGCCGGCCAAGTAGCACGCTGGCCCGCAATTTCTCCCGGCGCGGCCGCCCGCCGCGGCCGCGCCGGGAGATCCAGCCGGTGAGGAGCAGGACATGAGATTCGCGCTGCGCCGCCTCGCCTTCTTCGCGCTGACCCTGTGGGCCGCGCTCACGCTGAACTTCTTCCTGCCGCGGCTGATGCCCGGCAACCCGGCCGAGGCGATGATGGCCAAGTTCCGCGGGCCGGTCAGCCCGCAGGCGCTCAAGGCCCTGGAGATCGCCTTCGGCGTCCACACCAGGCAGAGCCTGCCGTCGCAGTACTTCGGCTACCTGGGCGACGTGGCCACCGGCAAGTTCGGCACCTCGCTGTACTTCTACCCCGAGTCGGTCGGCCGGGTGATCATGGACGCGATCCCGTGGACCCTCGGCCTGGTCGGGGTGACCACGATCCTGGCCTTCGTGCTCGGCACCGGCATCGGCATCGTGTCGGCGTGGCGGCGGGGCAGCCGGCTGGACGGCCTGGTGCCGCCGGTGTTCGTGATCACCACCGCGATCCCCTACTTCTGGATCGGGCTGATGCTCATCCTGATCTTCTCGGTCCGGCTGCAGTGGCTGCCTGCCTCCAATGCCTACGACATCACCATGTCGCCGTCGCTGAGCCTGGCCTTCATCGGCAACGTGCTGCAGCACGCCGTGCTGCCCGCGCTGGCCCTGCTGATCACCACCATCGGCACCTGGATCCTGACCATGCGCAACACGATGATCACCACGCTGGCGGAGGACTACGTGCGGATGGCCAGGGCCAAGGGGCTGCCCGGCCGCCAGATCATGTTCGACTACGCCGCCCGCAACGCGATCCTGCCCAACCTCACCGGGTTCGCGATGTCGCTCGGCTTCGTGGTCGGCGGTGCGATCCTGGTCGAGTACGTCTTCAACTATCCGGGTGTCGGGTACATGCTGCTGCAGGCGGTCAACAACGAGGACTACCCGCTCATGCAAGCGCTGTTCCTGCTGATCACGGTGGCCGTGCTGGCCGCGATCCTGATTGCCGACCTCGCCACGGCGCTGCTCGACCCGCGGACCAGGACGGCGGGCTAGCCATGGCGATGCTGCCCGTCGCGGGCGACCAGGGCCGGCTGCCCGGCCCGGCGCCGCTGCTGGAGGAGCCGGCCGCGGCCCGCCGCGGCCGGCCCGCGCTGTCCCGGCTGGCCCGCGCGATCGGCTCCAGCCGCAAGGCCACCGCCGGCACCGCGCTGCTGGCGCTGTTCATCCTGGTCGGCCTGTTCCCCGGCCTGATCGCGCACGACGACCCGAACGCCACGATCTACGGGCGCAGCCTCGGGCCCTCCGGCGCGCACCTGCTCGGCACCACCGCGCTCGGTCAGGACATCTTCGCCCAGGCGGTGTACGGGACCCGGCAAGTGCTGATCATCGCGATCGGGGTCGGGCTGGCCTCCACCGCGATCGCGACCCTGATCGGGGTGGCCGCCGCCTACCTCGGCGGGCTGTGGGACGGCGGGCTGAACCTGCTCACCGACGTGCTGCTGGTCATCCCGCTGTTCCCGCTGCTGATCGTGATCGCCACCTACATCCCCGGCGCCGGCACGCTGGTGCTGGTGCTGGTGCTGACCGTGACCGGCTGGTCCTACACCGCGCGCCAGCTGCGGGCCCAGGCGCTGTCGCTGCGCGGCCGTGATTTCCTGCAGGCGGCCCGGGTCCGCGGCGAGCACCGCCTGTACATCGTGGTAGTCGAGATCATCCCCACGATGACCTCGCTGATCGTGGCCAGCTTCCTGACCAACGCGCTGTACGCGGTGCTGTTCGGCTCCAGCCTGCAGTTCATCGGCCTCGGCGACCCGAACGCGGTCAGCTGGGGGACGATGCTCTACTGGGCCGAGAACAACGAGGCGCTGCAGACCGGCCAGTACCTGTGGGCGATCGTGCCCGGCGTGCTGATCGCCGCCCTCGGGGCGGCGTTCGCGTTGCTCAACTACGCCTTCGACGAGATCGGGAACCCGGCCCTGCGGCCGGTCAGGACCAGGCGGAAGGTACGTGCCAGCCGTGCCCGGTAGCGAGAACGGGCGGCCGGCCGCCGGATCAGGACCAGTGCTGGAGGTCAGCGGCCTGTCGGTGGAATACGGCACCGACCGCGGCCCGGTCACCGCCGTGGACCAGGTGAGCTTCGAGGTCGCGCCGGGCGAGTTCCTGGCCATCGTGGGCGAGTCCGGCTGCGGCAAGTCCACGCTGCTGTTCGCCGCGGCCCAGCTGCTCGCCCCGCCGGCCGCGCTGGCCGGCGGCAGCGTGACCTTCCGCGGCCAGTCGATGGTCGGGCTGACCGAGTCGCAGCTGGCCGCGGTGCGGTGGAAGAACCTGTCGGTGGTCATGCAGAGCGCGATGAACGCGCTCAACCCGGTGCGGCCGATCGGCGCGCAGTTCGCCGACGCCATGCGGGCGCACGGGGCCGGCGACCGGCGGCAGATCGCGCAGCGCTCGGCCGAGGTGCTGGCCATGGTCGGCATCGACCCCGCGCACCTGCGCAGCTACCCGCATCAGCTGTCGGGCGGGATGCGGCAGCGGGCGATGATCGCGATGGCGCTGCTGTTCACCCCGGACCTGGTGATCATGGACGAGCCCACCTCGGCGCTGGACGTGGTGGCGCAGCGCTCGCTGATGGTGCAGATCAAGGAGCTGCAGCAGCAGTTCGGCTTCGCGGTCATCTTCGTCACCCACGACATGTCGCTGGTCAGCCACTTCTCCGACCGGCTGATGGTGATGTACGCGGGGCAGGTCGCCGAGATCGGCGATACCCGGACGGTCTTCGGCGCGCCGCGCCACCCCTACACCGCCGGGCTGCTTGAGGCCTTCCCCTCCATCCGCGGGCCGCGGGTGCCGCTGCGCGGCATCCCGGGCAGCCCGCCGGACCTGTCCCGGCTGCCGCCGGCTGCCGGTTCGCCCCGCGCTGCCCGAAGGTGATGGACAAGTGCACCGGGCAGCCGCCCGAGCTCTACCGGGCGGGCGGCGCGCTGGTCCGCTGCTACCTGCACGAAGACGGCGCCCCGGCGCCGGCCGGGCCGCACAGCGGAGCCGTCGATGCCTGAGCTGCTGCGCACCGAGGGCCTGACCCGGCACTTCAAGATCGGCAACGCGCTGTCCCGGCGGACCCTGCACGCCGTGGACGACGTCAGCCTGGCCGTCGGCGAGCGGCAGATCGTCGCCCTGGTCGGCGAGAGCGGCAGCGGCAAGTCGACCGTGGCCCGGCTGCTGGCCAAGATCTACGTCCCGACCAGCGGCGAGATCTACTTCGACGGCCGGCCGCTGTCGCGGCTGCGCTCGCGCCGGGACCGGCTGGCCTACAGCGGCCACGTCCCGATGGTCTTCCAGGACCCGTTCGCCTCGATCAACCCGGTGTTCCGGGTCTCGCACGGGGTGCTGCGCAGCCTGAAGCTGCACCGGCCCGAGCTGTCGCGCGACGAGCGGTGGGCGCAGGCGCAGCGGGTGTTCGAGATCGTCGGGCTGACCCCGGCGGCCGAGGTGCTGCAGCGCTACCCGCACGAGCTGTCCGGCGGGCAGCGGCAGCGGGTCGGCTTCGCCCAGGCCCTCGCCATGCGGCCCAAGCTGATCATCGCCGACGAGCCGGTCTCGATGCTGGACGTGTCGATCCGGATCGGGCTGCTGAACCTGATGGCCCGGCTGCGCGACGACGAGGGCGTGTCGATCCTGTACATCACCCACGACATCGCCAGCGCCCGGTACGTGGCCGACCGCCTGGTGGTGATGTACGCGGGCCAGATCGCCGAGTCCGGGCCGGTCGAGGAGGTGCTGTCGGCACCCCGCCACCCCTACACCCAGCTGCTGCTGTCGGCGGTGCCCGACCCGCGGGCCGAGCTGAGCGTCGAGGCCGGGACCGACCGGGGCGAGCCGCCGAAGGTGATCGACCCGGTGCCGGGCTGCCGGTTCCGCTGGCGCTGCCCGCTGGCGGTCGAGGCCTGCCACACGATCACCCCGGAGCTCACGCAGCTGGCTCCCGACCATGACGCCGCCTGCCACGTGGCGCAGTCCGGCGCGGAAGTGAGGGCATTCGGATGAAGCTGGCGGTGGTCGGCGGCGGGTCCACCTACACCCCCGAGCTGGTCGACGGGGTCGCCCGGCTGGCGGGCGAGGTCAAGGTCACCGAGCTGGTGCTGGTCGACCCGGACGCCGGGCGGCTGGCCGCGGTCGGCCCGGTGTCGGCGCGGATCATGGCCGCGTACGGGCATCCGGCCCGGGTGCGCTGGACCGGCGACCTGGACGACGGCCTGGACGGGGCCGGGGCGGTGCTGCTGCAGCTGCGCGTCGGCGGGCAGGCGGCGCGCCACCGGGACGAGACCTGGCCGCTGGAGTACGGCTGCGTCGGCCAGGAGACCACCGGGGCGGGCGGGCTGGCCAAGGCGCTGCGCACCGTGCCGGTGGTACTCGACATCGCCGACCGGGCCCGGCAGCGGGCCGCCGGCGGGGCGTGGATCATCGACTTCACCAACCCGGTCGGGATCGTCACCCGGGCGCTGCTGGACGCCGGGCACCGGGCGGTGGGGCTGTGCAACAGCGCGATCGGGTTCCAGCGGCAGTTCGCCGCGCTGCTCGGGCTGCCGCCGCGCGAGGTCGCGCTGGACCACGTCGGGCTGAATCACCTCACCTGGGAGCGGGCGGTGCTCGCCGACGGCACCGACCGGCTGCCGGGCCTGCTCGACGCGCACGGGGCGCAGATCGCCGGGCACATCGGCCTGCCGCTGGCGGCGATCCGCGACATCGGCGCGGTGCCGTCGTACTACCTGCGCTACTTCTACGCCCACGACGAGGTGGTGGCGGAGCAGCAGACCCGCCCGACGCGGGCGCACGAGGTGGCGGAGATCGAGCGCAAGCTGCTGCAGATGTACGCCGACCCGGCGCTGGACCACAAGCCGGAGCTGCTCAGCCAGCGCGGCGGCGCGTTCTACTCCGAGGCCGCGGTGGACCTGCTGGTCTCGCTGGTCACCGACGCGCGCGACCGCCAGGTGGTGAACCTGCGCAACGGCGGGACGCTGCCGTTCCTGCCCGCCGATGCGGTGATCGAGGTCCCGGCGGTGATCGGCGCGGCCGGGCCGCAGGCGGTGCCGCTGGCGCCGGTCAGCCCGCTGATGCGCGGGCTGATCGGGCACGTCAGCTGCTACGAGGAACTGGCCGTGGACGCCGCGCTGCGCGGCGGGCAGCACCGGGTGGCGGCGGCGCTGCTGGCCCACCCGCTGGTCGGCCAGTACGACCTGGCCGGGCAGCTGGCCGGCCGGCTGATCGCGGAGAACCGCGCGTTCCTGCCCTGGGCCGCCGGCCAGTGAGCGACGCACGCGCAGCGGGCGGAGAAGCGAACCAGGTGGCACCGTGAGCGAGCGGCCCGGCCGGCCGGCGGTGCTGGCGATCGACGGCGGCAACAGCAAGACCGACGTCGTGCTGGTCGGCGCGGACGGCAGCATGCTGGCCCAGGTGCGCGGGCCCGGGGTGCCGCTGCGGCTGTCGGCGGACACGCTCGCGCTGCTGGCCACCCTGGCCCGGGCCGCGGCCCGGCAGGCCGGCCTGCCCGACATCGCGCCCGGGCCGGGCGCCGAGTCCGGGCCGGCCGCGGCCGGCCCCGGCCGGATTGCCGGCCACCTGGTCGCCTGCATGGCCAACGTGGACGTGCCCGAGGAGGAGCGCGAGCTCGACGAGATGCTGCGGGCGGCGGGCTGGAGCGACACCGTCGACGTGGCCAACGACACGCTCGCGGTGCTGCGGGCCGGGCTGGACGGGCGGCTCCCGGCCGGGCTGCCCGGCGGCCCCCCGGCCCCGGAGGCCGCCGCGGACGCGGCCGGGCCGGACCCGGGCGCGCACTGGGGCGTGGGCATCACCTGCGGGGCGGGCATCAACGGCGTGTGCGTGGCCCCGGACGGCCGCACGGCCCGCTACCTGGCGCTCGGCGAGCTGACCGGCGACTGGGGCGGCGGGTACGGGCTGGCCACCTCGATGATGTGGGCCGCGGCCCGGGCCGAGGACGGCCGGGGCCGCAGCACGCTGTTGCGCGAAGCGGTGCTCGAGCACTTCGGGGTGCAGCGGGTCAGCGAGGTCGCGGCCGGGATGCATCTGGGCAAGATCCCGGCCGAGAGCCTGTACGGCCTGGTCCCGCTGCTGCTGGCGGTCGCGCTGCAGGGCGACCCGGTGGCCTGCGGGCTGGTCGGGCGGCTGGCCGACGAGGTCGTGGTGATGGCGGTGGCGTCGATCCGCCGGCTCGGGCTGGCCGGCCAGCCGGTCCCGGTCGTGCTGGGCGGCGGCGTGCTGACCGCGCGCAGCCCGCTGCTGACCCGGCGGATCGAGGCCGGGCTGGCCGCGGACGAGCCGGGCGCGGTGATGCGGATCGTCGACGTGCCGCCGATCGCCGGCGCGGCGCTGCTCGGCCTGGACCGCACCGGCGCGGCGGCGGCGGCGCAGGCCCGGCTGCGGGCGGCCTACCGGCATCAGCCGGAAGGGACGGCACGCGGGTGAAGCTGGCCATACTCGGCGGCGGCGGATTCCGGGTCCCGAACGTGTACGCGGCGCTGCTGGCGGCCCCGGAACCGCTGCGGCAGGCGCAGGTCGCGCTGCACGACACCTCGGCGCAGCGGCTGGCGGTCATCGAGTCGGTGCTGGCCCGGCAGGCCGGGCAGGCGGTGCGGGCAGGCCGCGCGGAGCTGCCGCCGGTCACCGCGACCACCCGGCTGGACGAGGCACTGGCCGGTGCGGACTTCGTGTTCTCCGCGATCCGGGTCGGCGGCCTGGAGGCCCGGGTCAGCGACGAGCGGGTGGCGCTGGACCTCGGCGTGCTCGGCCAGGAGACCACCGGCCCGGGCGGCATCGCGTTCGGGCTGCGGACCATCCCGGTGGCGCTGGACATCGCCCGCCGGGTCCGCGAGCAGTGCCCCGGCGCGTACGTCATCAACTTCACCAACCCGGCCGGCATGATCACCGAGGCGATGCAGTCGGTGCTCGGCGAGCGGGTCATCGGGATCTGCGATACCCCGAGCGGCCTCGGCCGCCGGATCGCCGCCGCGCTCGGCCTGGACCCGGCGACGGTGCAGCTGGACTACGCCGGGCTCAACCACCTGGGCTGGATGCGCGCGGTGCGGGCCGGCGGCCGGGACGTGCTGCCCGGCCTGCTGGCTGATGACGCGGCGCTGGCCCGGCTGGAGGAAACCGAGATCTTCGGCGCGGCCTGGCTGCGCACGCTCGGCTGCATCCCGAACGAGTACCTGTACTACTACTACTTCAACACCGACGCGGTCGCCGCGATCCGCGCCCGGCCGGCCACCCGGGGCGAGTTCCTGCGCGGCCAGCAGGGCCGGTTCTACGCCGCGGCGGCCGCCGAGCCGGAACGCGCGCTTGAGCTGTGGCGCGAGGTGAACGCCGAGCGCCGGGCGCTGTACATGGCCGAGGCCAAGTCCCACGGCGGCGGCACCGTCCCCGCGGCCGGAGGCGCCCGCGGGGCCGTCCCGGCCGGCCGGGACGGCCCGCCCGGCGCCCGGGCGGGCACGGCGGAGCGGCAGGACCCGCCCGCGCCGCCGGGCGCGGGCGGGTACGCGGGCGAGGCGCTGGCGGTGATGAGCGCGCTGTCCGGCCTCGCGCCGGCCACCATGATCCTCAACGTGCGCGGCGGCGGGGCGCTGCCCGGCCTGGACGACGACGCCGTGGCGGAGCTGCCCGCCACGGTGGACGCCGCCGGGGTGCACCCGGTCCCGCCCGCCACGCCGCTCACGCTGCACCAGCGGGGCCTGGTCGAGCAGGTCAAGGCGGTCGAGCGCAGCACGATCGAGGCCGCGGTGACCGGCTCGCCGGACGCGGCGCTGCGGGCGTTCGCGCTGCACCCGCTGGTCGGCTCGGTGCCGGTAGCGCGCGAACTGGCGGCCCGCTACCGGGCCGCCGCCGGCCAGTGACCCCGGCCGGCCCGCCCGCCGGGCCAGCCGGGACCGGATCAAGCGCCCGGGCTGAGGCCATGATGACGGGGGCCGCGGCAGGAACGCAGGCCGGCGCGGTGGACGTGTTCCTGGCCGAGACGGTGTTCACCGACCTGGTGTTCAGCGGCCCGGCGGGCTGGCCGGGACCGGGCGCGGAGGTCTACGCGACCGGGTTCGGCGGCGCGCCCGGCGGCGGCGCCAACCTCGCGGTCGCGCTGACCCGCCTCGGCCTGCGCACCGGCCTGGCCGCGCTGTTCGGCGAGGACATCTTCGGCGGCTTCCTGTGGCACATCCTGGCCGATCAGGAGGGCGTCGACCTGTCCTGGTCGCGCCGGGTGGCCGGCTGGCCGACTCCGCTCACCGTCTCACTCGCGCACGGCGGCGACCGCAGCATGCTGACCTACGCAGAGCCGCCCCCGCCCGGGGCGGCGGTGCCCGCCGGGCCGCCGCCCGCGGCGGCCGGGTGCTTCGTGCACCTGGGCGGGCCGCTGCCGGGCTGGGTGGCGGCCCTGCGGGCGGCCGGGACGCTGGTGTTCGGCGACGTCAGCTGGGACGAGACCGGCGCCTGGCCGGCTTCGGTGCTGGACCGGCTGGGCGAGGTGGACGTGTTCTTCGCCAACGCCGACGAGGCGACGGCCTACACCAGGACCGGCTCTCCCGCCGCGGCCCTCGCGGCGCTGGCCCCGCGGGCACCGGTGTGCGTGGTCAAGAACGGGGCGCTCGGCGCCGCGGCCACCGACCGGGCGACCGGCGAGCACGCCAGCGCGCCGGCCATCGAGGTGGAGCTGACCGACCCGACCGGGGCGGGCGGGGTATTCGACGCGGCGTTCATCTACGCGACGCTGGCGTGCTGGCCGCTGGCGCAGCGGCTGCGCTTCGGCTGCCTGGCCGCCGGCCTGTCGGTGTGCCACCACACCGGATCACTGGGCGCGCCAGGCTGGGACGAGATCGCCGCCTGGTGCGCCGGCCCGGACGGCCGGGTGCGGCCGGGCTATGAGTTCATCGCCGCGCGGGTCCCGCCGGGCCCGCCCCGCCCCGCCCCCCGGGCCAGCCCGGTCCTGGATCCGCCGCCCGCCTGACCCGCAGCCCCTCCCGCCGGTGCCATGATCTCGGTGACTTTTCAGGCGCATTTGCGGAAAAGTCACCGAGATCATGGAATGGATGCTCGAGGTCGGTGGTCGCTCTGCACGGAGGTGCCTTGTCCAGCACTGCGGATGTCATCGTGATCGGCGCGGGCGTCATCGGCGGGTCGATCACGCTGGAACTGTCCCGCGCGGGCCGGCGGGTCACCGTCGTCGACAAGGGGCCGGGTCCCGGGTTCGGGTCGACGAGTGCGTCGAGCGCGCTGATCCGGTTCAGCTACTCCACCTGGGAGGGCGTGGCGATCGCCTGGGAGTCTAAGCACCGCTGGGCGGCGTGGGAGGACTTCCTCGGGCACCGCGATCCTGCGGGGATGGCACGGTTCCGCCAGGTCGGGATGGCCGTGCTCGACGTCCCGTTCTTCCCGCGGGAGAAGAGCAAGGCCCTGTTCGACCGGGCCGGGATCCCGTATGAAGACTGGGACGAGCCCACCTTGCGCAAGCGGCTGCCGGGGCTGGATACCGGGTCATACTTCCCGCCCAAGCCCGTCGGCTCCGAGGAGTTCTTCGCCGGCCCGCACGGGAACCTGGGCGCGCTGTACACGCCGGACGCCGGGTATGTCGACGACCCCCGGCTCGCTGCGGCCAACCTCGCCGCCGCGGCCGCCGCGCGCGGAGCCGCATTCGTGTTCGGCCGCCAGGTCGTCGCACTCGAGCGGGCCGGCGGCGTGTGGCAGGCCGGCCTCGACGACGGCACGACGATCGAGGCCCCGGCCGTCGTCAACGCCGCCGGACCGTGGTCGGGGCCGCTGAACGCGCTGGCGCATGCCGACGGCGACTTCGCGGTGAACGTCCGGCCGATGCGCCAGGAGGTGCATCATGTCAAGGCTCCCGGGAGGCTGCAGGCCGGCGGCACGTTCCCGGCCATCGCGGACATGGACCTCGGCGTGTACCTGCGCCCGGAGCCGGGCGGCAATATGCTCGTCGGCGGCCTGGAGCCGGAGTGCGACCCGCTGGAGTGGATCGACGATCCGGATGCCGCGTCGCCGCTGCCCACCGCGTCGCGGTTCGAGGCGCAGGTCCTGCGGGCGGCACGGCGCCTGCCCGGCCTTCAGGTGCCGAACCGGCCGTCCGGGATCGCCGGGGTGTACGACGTCTCAGACGACTGGATCCCGATCTATGACCGCACCAGCGTGCCTGGCTTCTACGTGGCGATCGGAACCAGTGGCAACCAGTTCAAGAACGCCCCGATCGTCGGGTCCCTGCTGGCCGCGATCATCTCCGCGACCGAGGGCGGTCACGATCACGACGCGGACCCGGTTCACTTCACCTGCCCGGCCACGGGCCTCGTCGTCGATCTCGGCGGATTCTCACGGCGACGCGCGCGCAACCCGGACTCGACCGGGACGGTCATGGGCTGACCGCATTCCAGACCTGGCGGCACGGCGGCACTCCCACCGACTGCACCGGGGAAGCCGGGTCAGGTGCCGCGCAGCGCGTGGCAGGCGATCGCCGCGGCGGCGGCGACGTTGAGCGAGTCGACGCCCGCGGCGGCGGCGCCGGGTGCCATCGGGATGCAGACCGCCTCGTCGGCCTGGCTGAGCCAGCGCGAGGACAGGCCGTCGCCCTCGGTGCCGAGCAGCAGCGCGGTCCGCTCCCCCAGCGCGGCCCGGCCGATCGGCGCTGCCGACTGGTCCGGGGTCAGCGCCAGCAGCCGGAACCCCGCCGCCCGCAGGCCGGCCAGGCCGCCGTACCAGTCCTCCAGCCGGGCGTAGGGAACCGCGAACACCGCGCCCATCGAGACCTTCACCGCCCGCCGGTACAGCGGGTCGGCGCACCGCGGCGCCAGCAGCACCGCGTCCACGCCGAGCGCCGCCGCGCAGCGGAAGATCGCCCCGACGTTGGCGTGGTCGACGATGTCCTCCAGCACCACCACCCGGCGGGCGCCGTCCAGCACCTGCGCCGGCGGCGGCAGCGGCAGCCGGTTCAGTGACGCCAGCGCGCCCCGGTGCACCTGGTAGCCGGTCAGGTCCCGGGCTACCGGGCCCGGGACCACGTACACCGGCGCGGCCAGGGCCGCCAGGCCGGCCAGCCCGGCCAGGCGCTCGCGGGTCACCAGCAGCGCCCGCACCGGGTACGCCGGCCGCGGCCGCGCGCCGGATCACCTTGTCACCCTCGGCGATGAACAGCCCGTGCTCGGCCTCCGCGCTGCGCCGCAGCGCAGCGTCGGTGAGCGAGGCGAAGTCGGCCAGCCGCGGGTCAGCCGCGCTGGCCACCTCGATAACGGGACCCACGCCGCCAGTCTGGCCGGCCCGCGCCGCCGCCCGGACGAGCAGGCCGCCCGGGCATGATCCTCCGGTAATGTCCTGACCTGTACTCAGGCAGCACCAGAGCGCCGGGCCGGGCCCGCCGAGAGGACGCCGTGACCGGTTACCCGCCGCAGGCCGGCCGGGCCGGCGCCGCGGCGTGAGCATCCCGCTGCTGGTGATCCTGGCCATCTTGATCCCGCTGGTCGTGCTGGGCGTGCTGACCGGGCGGGCCGTGCTCGCGCGCACCTCGTGCGAAACCGGCCCGGTGCTGCTCAACGTGGCGGTCACCCCGGACCTGGCGCCCGCGGTGGACCAGGTGGCCCGGCTGTACGACCGCCAGCAGCACCAGGCCCGCGGCCGGTGCGCCCAGGTCCAGGTCACCGAGGCCGACCCGGCGGCAGTGGCGGGCACGCTGGACGGCCAGCACCCGCAGCCCGGCCTGCCCGCGGCCGGGGCGTGGATTCCCGATTCGAGCCTGTGGGTGGCGGTGGCGCGCAGCTTCGCGGCCGGGGCCCGTGCCATCGGCCCGGCCAGCATCACCGTGGCCCGCTCGCCGCTGGTGCTCGCGATGCCCGCCGCCGCCGCGGCCCGCGCCCCGGCGTTCGGCGCGGCGGTCAGCTGGAGCTTCCTGCTGCCCGCCTCGGCGGGCGGGCCGCCGACGGACGAGAAGCTGCGGGTCGAGCTGCCCGACCCCTCCGGCAGCGCGGTCGGGCTGGCCACCCTGATCCAGGTCAGCCGGGCCCTCGGCACCTCCGCCCGGGCCCGCAGCGCGCTCGCCGACTTCATCCTGACCTCGCGCTTCACCACCTCGCTGGACACCCCGTCCGCGCTCGCCTCGTTCGCCAGCCTGGCCGCCGCGCCGCTGCGCCAGAACCCGGTGACGATCACCACCGAGCAGGCCGTCACCAGCTACGACCGGGCCCACCCGGCCGCGCCGCTGACGGCCCGCTACCCGGCTGGCGCCGACCGGCTGCTCGGCACCCCCGAGCTGGACTACCCGTACGTGGTGACCACCAGCAACCCGGCGCAGGCCCAGGTCGCCCGGCAGTTCGGCCAGGAGCTGCGCGGCAGCTACGCGGCCGCCGTCGTCCGCTACGCCGGGTTCCGGTCGGCCCGCGGCACCCCGGACGCGGCGCCGGCCCGCTACGGGCTGCGCGGCCAGTTGCTGACCGTGGCGGAGCCGGCCACCGCCGCCCAGGCCCAGGCCATCTTGCAGACCTGGGACCAGGTCAACCTCGGCTCCAACGACCTGACCATCCTGGACACCTCGGCGGCGATGAACCGGCCGAGCGGGCTGCCCGGGATGACCGCCGAGCAGGAAGCCACCATGACCGCCCACGCGGGCCTGCAGCTGTTCCCCGACAGCACCCGGATGGGGCTCTGGCAGTACTCCTACCGGCTGTCAGGGGCCAGGCCGTACCGCGAGCTGGTGCCGGTCGGCCCGCTGTCGGCCGCGGTCGGCCTGATCAGCCGCCGCCAGCAACTGCTGGAGATCACCAAGACGCTGAAACCGGACCCGGGCGCCCCGGCGGCGCTGCACGAGGCGATCCTGGCCTCCTACCAGCAGCTGCTGCGCGACTACCAGCCCGGCGACGCGAACACGCTGATCGTGCTGACCTCCGGGGCCGACAATGCGCCCGGCGACATCCCGCTGCCCCGGCTGCTGGCGCGGTTGCGTGCCCTGTACAACCCGAACCGGCGGGTGGAGATCGTGGCACTGCAGTTCGGTTCCTCGGGCGGCTATCAGGCGCTGCGCCAGATCACCAAGATCACCGGCGGGCTGGCCTACAAGATCACCAGCCCGCAGCAGGTGACCCAGGTGTTCTTCGGCGGGATCGGCAACCGGACCTGCAATCCGGGCTGCTCCGGCTAGGCCGGGCGGGCGGCTGACCCCGGGCGGGCCTGGCGGCCGCCGGGAGAGAAAGCCGGCCGATTTGCGCCGCATCGTGTGAACCCATTCTCCGCGCGGCGCGTCATCTTGTTGTGGGGCCCGGCGAGAGCGGGGCGCCGGGCCCCACATACCAGGCCCCTGGCGAGCGAGCCGGGGGCCTTTCGCTGCGCGCAGCCTGTTGCCTCCCTTGCTCTTACTGCCGCCGGAGTCAGCCGGCCGGCGCCTGCTCGTCCAGCAGCCGGTGCGCCCGCTCGATCAGCACCGGGACGGCCCTGCCCTCACGCTCGAAGCCCTCGCCGACCGTCTGCTTCTGCAGGAACCGGGCGTGGATGCCCTCCAGCACCACCGCGAGCTTGAAACAGCCGAAGGCCATGTAGTAGCCGATGCCACTGACGTCGCGGCCGGTCAGCTCGGCGTACCGGGCCGCCAGCTGTCGGCGGGTGAGGAAACCGGGCCGGGCGCTGACCGAGGCGCCGACGTTGATCTCCAGCCAGTCCTCCTCGCCCTGGTCGGCCCAGTACATGAGGGTGAGGCCGAGGTCGGCCAGCGGGTCGCCGAGCGTCGACATCTCCCAGTCGACCACGGCCGCCGCCCGCGGCTGGCCGTCCAGCGTGATCAGCATGTTGTCGAGCCGGAAGTCGCCGTGCACCAGCGTCCCGCCGGCCAGGCCGGCAGCCCGGCCCCGAGGCGCTGCACCAGCCGGTCGTAACCCGGCATCGGCCGGGTGCTGGACAGCTCCCACTGCCGCTGCCAGCGGGCGAACTGGCGGGCCAGGTAACCGTCGGGGCGGCCGAAGTCCGCCAGCCCGGTCGCGTCCAGGTCGACGGCGTGGATAGCCGCCAGCATCCGCGCCACCAGCTCCGACAGCTGGCCGCCCTGCTCGGCGGTCAGCCGCTCGCCGTCTTGCGGCGTGCGCAGCACGACACCGGGCACGTACTGCATCAGGTAGAACGGGGCGCCGATGACCTCGGGGTCGGCGCAGATCGCCACCGGGTGCGGGACCGGGACCTCGGTGGCGTCCAGCGCGGACAGCACCCGGTACTCGCGGGCCATGTCGTGCGCGGTCGGCAGCACGTGGCCGAGCGGCGGGCGCCGCAGCACCAGCGCACCGCCGGCCAGGTCCAGGCGGTAGGTCAGGTTGGAGCGGCCGCCCGCGATCAGCGTCACCGCGCGCAGCGTGCCGGACCCGGCGGCGGCGCTGGCGCCGATCCACGCGGCCAGCCGGGCTGGGTCCTCGATTCCGGGGACGGGCAGGACCGCGGCCGCACCGGTGCCGCCGGAGGGCTCAGGCGCGCCGATGTCAGCAGACACGAGGACTTCCCTTCTGGGCCCGGTTGGCTGCGGGGGCCCGCTGCCCGCGCCGGCAGTGCGCAGCTGTCTCAATAATCTCGGGCCGGCGTTCCCGTGCCACCGCCGGGCTTCACAAATTCGATGCTTGCGTGCGCTCCGGGTATGGACTATTGCACGTCGGTGACATAGGCAGTTAAGAGAACCGGGGCGCCAGAGGTCTAGACCACTGAAGGGACAGGCAAAGCTTGAGTGACGCATGGATGCACGGCGCCAGTCAGCTCAGGGCGGCAGCGGACGGCGGCCCGCTGCGCGGAGGCGCCCCCCGGGCGGTCTGGCTGACCGCGGAGGCGGACCCGGCTACGGTGTCGGCGAGGTCGGCCGCCGAGCGCCTGATCAAGCTCGGGCGCCCGCCGCACCTGGTGTGGAACCCGGTCGCCGGCGAGATCGTCCAGCTGGTCCCGATCGTGCGGGCCGGCGGCATGCTCGGCTGCCCGGAAGGATTACGGCTGGCCGAGCCCGCGGGCACCGCGGCCGGATGGCCGGCTGAGCTGCCGGCCGGAGCGGGGCCGCCGCCGGAGCCTGCGCCGTCCCCGGTCGGGCTGCTGGACAGCACGAACGCCGAGGGCCGGCTGTGCGTCCAGATCGCCGTGGTGGGCTACGCCTGGGACCCGTTCACCTCCGGGCCGATGACCGGCCTGAAGCCGATCCTGGACTGGCTGGACTCGTGGCGGATCTCCCGGCACTGGCCGGCCGGGGCGCCCGAGCCGTTCCCTTATGCGATCGCGGCCCGGCGGGACCGGCGGCTGTGGGCGCGCGGCGGTCACTTCGGCGCGTCGCAGGTACCCTGCCCCGGGGCAAGCGGGCCGGGCGCGCTGGACATCACCCGGCTGACCGGCTGCGAGTTCGGCACGGCGGCCCGTCCGGTCCCGCCGGCCCGGGAGGCCCAGCCCGTCCCGGCGGCGCTGGCCGAGCGGCCCGGCCGCCGGGCCGCCGCGGGCGGCCTCGACGAGCTGCTGGCCGCCCCGACAGCGGACAGGCGCGGCCCGCTGAGCCGCGCCAGCTGACCCCGCCGCTCCCGGTCGTGCGGGAATCTCAGTTCCCGGAGCGGAAAAGTCCGCACGATCATGGAATGCGGCGGGCCGGTACCGTGGGGACATGAGTTCTGCTGGGGGTGCGCCGCTGTCGGCGACGCCGCGCACCAGGCTGCGCCGGTCTCGTGAGCGCGGCCGGACCGACCGGGCCGAGCTGTACGCGGTGCTGGACGCCGGGCTGGTCTGCCATCTCGGAGTGGTGATCGACGGCGCCCCGGTGGTGCTGCCCACCGGGTACGGCCGCATCGGCGACACGCTCTACCTGCACGGCTCGTCGGCCAGCCGGGCGCTGCTGGCCGCCGGCGGCCAGCAGGTCTGCGTCACGGTCACGCACCTGGACGGCGTGGTCTGCGCCCGCGCGGTGTTCCACCACTCGGTGAACTACCGCAGCGCGGTCGTGTTCGGCACCGCGCGGCTGGTCACCGGCGCGGACGAGCGACTGGCCGCGCTGAAGGCGGTCACCGAGCAGCTCGCGCCCGGCCAGTGGGCCTACGCCAGGAAGCCCAGCCGCAAGGAGCTGGCGGCCACCGCGGTGCTGTCGCTGCCGCTGGCCGAGGCGTCGGTCAAGGTCAGAACCGGGCCGCCCAAGGACGACGACGAGGATTACGGCAAGGAAATCTGGGCGGGAGTCGTCCCGGCCCGGCTGGCGTTCAGCGAGCCCCAGCCCGACCCGGCCCTGCGCCCCGGCGTGGCCCGGCCCGCGCACATCGGCGCGATGGCGCAGCGGCGCACCGGCGATGCCGCGCCCGGGCCGCTGGCCTAGGCTGGGCGGATGACTGACCAGCTCGTCTGGATCGACTGCGAGATGACCGGCCTGGACCTGGGCCGGGACGCCCTGGTGGAAATCGCCTGCATCGTGACCGACAGCGAGCTGATCGCGGCCGACGAGGGCATCGACATCATCATCAAGCCGCCGCCGCAGGCGCTGGCGGGCATGCCGCCGGTGGTCCGGGACATGCACACCGCCTCCGGCCTGCTGGCCGAGCTGGACGACGGCGTCACCGTGGCGCAGGCGCAGCAGCAGGTGCTGGCCTACCTGCGCGGGCACGTGCCCGAATCGCGCAAGGTGCCGCTGTGCGGCAACTCGATCGCCACCGACCGGATGTTCCTCGCCCGGGACATGCCCGAGCTGGACGCATTCCTGCACTACCGCATGGTCGACGTGTCCAGCATCAAGGAGCTGGCCCGGCGCTGGTACCCGCGCGCCTACTTCGCCAGCCCGCCCAAGCACGGCGGCCACCGGGCGCTGGCCGACATCCGGGAGAGCATCCAGGAGCTGCGCTACTACCGGGAGGCCGTCTTCGTGCCGCCGCCGGGACCCGACACCCCGGCGGCGCGGCAGATCGCCGCGCGCTTCGGCAGCCCGGACGGCGCGGCCGGTAACGGCCAGGCGGCCGCCCCGGAGTCCGCGGTAACCGGTCAAACCGCCCCAGAGGGTGAAACTGGTTCTGCCCGGTAATCACGGCCCGGTATGCTGCGTGGAGCCGCGGGCGCGCTGACGGCGCGGCGATGGTGGGCGTAGCTCAGTTGGTTAGAGCGCCAGGTTGTGGTCCTGGAAGTCGCGGGTTCGAATCCCGTCGCTCACCCCAGTGAAATCGCAGGTCAGCGGGCTCCGGCCGGGATCACGGCCGGGGCCTTCGGCTTCCCGGTGTCCCAATTTGGGAGCAGATCGGGAGCCGATCTTCCTGTTCCGACTGGCGACGCTCTCGCCTACCAGGCGCCGTACGAGTGCGGTTTCGTTGAGGCGACATCCATGCTGGGTTAAGCACTCGCCCAAGGTCAATTGCTATCCCCTCACCGCGACCCAGCTAGCCAGGGTCCGCCAGCATCTGTGCCTGCGAGCCTGAGCACGTCAGCCACGCGCGTAAGGGAGGCCCAATGTGCCACGAGCACGGCGCAAGAACCTTGATGTTGGCCAGCTGACATGTCTCCTGGCCGACGACCAGGCTTGCCGCGACCTGAGGCGCTACTTGGGGACTGATCTTGCGAAGGGCTTGCTCCCGCCGTACGAGGGCGGCCGGTTCGAACTCCTCGACGGCGGAGGTGACCGGACGGAAGTCAGTAATCGCTTCCGGCCCGTTTGATCGTGCGGATGGTGGGTGCTGTCTCCACGTGGCGTACCCCGGCCAGCTCTCCGATCTGGGTCGTGAGGTAGCGGTACAGCTCCCCGGTGTCGGCGCAGACGACGCTGGCCAGGAGGTTGGTGGGCCCGGTGGTGGCGCCGACAAAGGCAACCTCGGGGTGTGCGGCGATGGCGGTCCCGACGGCGGTAAGGGCGCTGGGTTCGGCGGAGATCCACAGCTCAGCAGAGATGACGCCGCCAAGCACGTGCTCATCGAGGTCCACGTCGAAGTACAACGCACCCACCCGGTGCAGCTGGGCGATCCGGCGCCGCACAGTCGACTCGTGCCAGCCGGTGCCGGCGGCCAGGGCAGCAGCGGTTGCGCGCCCGTCCTTGGCCAGCAGTCCGGCGAGGATCTCGTCTTGCCGGCTGAGACGCACGGCAGCGCCGGGCTTTCCCCCGCTGGCCGGGCCCGGATCCTCAGCGTCGTCCCGCAGGCTGGCGATCTCGTGAGCGGTCAGCGCCATGGTGAGCGCTGGCCAGGCCACGGAGCTGAAGGTGTGCAGCAGCGCGTGCGCGCTGACCCCGAGTACCCGCCGGCTTCCGGTCAGCCGGTCGAGCAGCAGAGTGTCGCGTTCCTCGGGTCCGCGCGGCTGGAACAAGCAGTGGATCTCGGTGCCGCCGGAGGCCAGCCGGACCCAGGAGGTATCGGGGCGCCGGGCCAGCGCGGAACCCACCGGGACGGCGGCGTCGGGTGTGCAGCGCAGCCGCAGGATCCAGTCGACCCGGCCGACGAGGGAGCTGTCCAGGCGCCCGAGGACCCGCAGCCCGAGGGCCGAACCCAGAGAAGCGTAGCGGCGCCGGACCGTCTGGTCGGAGACGCCCAGCACCGCGGCAAGCTGACGGAACGGCGCGCGTGGTGCGATCAGCAGGGCATGCACCAGCCGACGGTCGAAGGTGTCCAGCTGACCGTTCTGCATGGCCTGATCGTATGGCTGTGTCGAGATCCGGCAAGCAGGGCCATCTCGATGGATTCGGCGGGCACGCCTCGCTGATGATGGCCACATCGGGCGCGTCGCGCCGATTTCACGTCATTCAACTATCGAGGAGGACCTGTTCTCATGCTGACATCACATACTCATCAAGCACGGGCACCGTCGCCGGTGCCGTCGGATCGTCGACGGCTGATGCTGACGGTCGGCCTTGCGGTGCTGGGCGTGTTCGTGACCTACGTGCCGATCACCGCGGTGAGCGCCGCGCTGGCGACGATCGGTCACGCGACCGGGGCAAGCACGTCGGACCTGCAGTGGGTCTCGGACGCGTACGTCATCCCGATGGCCGCCACGGTGCTCTCGGCCGGCCTGTTCGGAGACCTCTACGGGCGGCGCCGGGTATTCCTGGGCGGCATGGCGCTGACCCTCATCGGCGCAGCAGTCGCCGGCCTGTCCAGCGCAGCCGACCCCGCCACCGCGATCCGCATGCTCTGGACCGGCCAGGCAATCTCCGGACTCGGGGCCGGCCTGCTGCTCCCGACCACCCTCGCGCTGATCGCCACCGTCGTGCCCAACCCGAAGGACCGCGGCAAGTACATCGGCATCTGGGCCACCGGGCTGCTGCTCGGCCTGGCCGCCGGCCCCCTCCTGTCCGGCGTGATTCTCGACCACGCCAGCTACGGGTGGACCTTCCTGCCCACCGTCGGCCTCGCCGCCATCGCCGGCGCCACCGCGCTGGCCCGGCTGCCCGAGTCGAAGGCACCCGAGGGCCGCCGCCTGGACTGGCCCGGTCAGATCACCGCCACCATCGCCATCGCTGCCTCCATCTACGGCGTCATCGAAGGAGGCAGCCAGGGCTGGTCCGCCCCCGTGACCATCGCCGGGCTGTGCACCGGCGCGGCCGCGTTCGCCGGCTTCATCGTCGCCGAGCGACGCTCGGCCTCCCCGCTGGTCAACCTCACCCTGTTCAAGTCGGCCGCCTTCACAGCTGCCGGGTTCTCCGCCCTCATCTCCCTGTTCTCCGTCGTCGGCGTCACCTTCCTGCTCAGCCTGTACCTCGGCTACATCCAGCACCAGTCAGCGCTGCAAATCGGCGAGCGGCTGCTGTTCGTCACCGCCGTCGCCGCCGCAGTCAACCCCGTCATCGGGCTGGTCATGCACAAGGTGAAGGTCATCTACCTGCTCGCCACGGGCCTGGCCGTCTCCGCAGTGGCTGTCTTCCTGCTCACCGGCATCGACGCCCAGACCAGCCTCGCCGGCCTCGGCTGGCGCCTGGCCGTCTTCGGCCTGTCCATCGCGATCATGCTCACCACCGTCTCGGTCGCCGCCATCAACGCCGTTCCCTGGAAACAGGCCGGGATGGCCGCAGCCACCAACACCGCCCTGCGCCAGTACGGCAGCGCACTCGGCCCCGCCATCCTCGGCGTCATCTTCGTCGCCCGCACCAACAGCGGAGCCAGCCCCACCACCGCACTGCACACCGCACTCATCGTCAACGGCATCCTCCTCGCCATCGCCGCCCTCGCCTGCCTCCTGGCCGCCCGCGCTCCCAAGCGTGACACGACGAAAGGCAGGTAATCAGATGGAAGCCTTCCTGACCCTGGTCTGGTTTCTCGCCGGGGCAACAGCAGGGGTGGTGGCTCACCTCGCTCCGGCTGGCCAGGACGGCATCCCTCGGCCGGGAGCAGATGCGCACCCAGATCCGCACGGAGACTGGCCACTGGCAATCGGAGACCGATCGGTACAAGGCCGCCGCCGACCAGCACGCCCAGGACAAGGCAGCCTGGGCGGCCGCTGCAAGCAGGGCCGCGATGACGTGATCACGATCGTGCCGGTGCTCCTCGCGGCACAAACAGCTCCTGGGCCAGGGCCGCGTCACCCATACCACTGAGATGAACGACTGCGCATAACCGGTAAAGCGCTCCCTCCGGATCCCTGGCCCGGCCGGAACGGAGCGCCGGGCCAGCCGCCGGGTCACAAGCGGACGCCCGCTCATGCCTGGCTGCAGCCGGCCGCCGGCCGCCGTAAGCAGCACCGAAACGAGTTAGCAAAGGGGGAGAGCGCGGCCATGGTCCCATACGACGCAAGCCAGTGGCATGACCTCTTCGCGGCCGGAGCCGAATCCGCCGCCACGCTGGTCGGCCTGCTGTTCGTCGCCGTATCGCTCAACCACAAGCAGATCCTCGACGTGCCGAGCCTTCCCCCGCTCGCCGCGCGAACGCTCGGCGTCTTGCTGGGCATGCTCCTGATGTCAGTCCTCGTGCTTACGCCAGGGCAATCGCGAAAGACTCTCGGTGCCGAGCTCACGGCGCTCGGCGCTGTGCTGGTCACCGCCGTAACGATCTCGGCCCTACGAGCCCACCTTCCGGTCACCAAATGGCGATGGACCATCCCGACGATCCTGCTCGCCCTAGCCTCATCCGTGCCGATGGTCATCGCCGGCGTGTCGGTGCTCGCCACCGCAGGCGGAGGTCTCTACTGGGCCCTGGGCGAGCTGATCCTCGGATTCAGCATCGCGATCTATAACGCCTGGATCCTCCTTATCGAAATCCTGCGCTGACCCGCCGATACGTCGGTCGCCAGTTTCTCTCTGCGCTAGGGCATCCCGGTCGCCGATCCCCTTACGGGCGCGCGGACGGTGATCCGGCGGCGACGAGAAACAACAGAACTGGGCAGTCGGTGCGTCGACTGTGGCGCCGGGGGCGTCCGCGGTCACACGCGCCGAGTCGGCGCTCGGTGCGGCGTCTCGTCAGGAATCGGCTTACGCTCCGTAATTCGCGCTGGTCAGCGGCAATACGCAAGTAGCCGCCGATCTGCACGGTGATCTTGGTGGTCGTTGCGGCGGTGTCAGAGCGCGCCGAATTGGAGGATAAGTGCGCCGCCAGCTGGCCAGGCCCGCGCCCGCGCGTATCAAGTTGCCGTGCAGTCGCTCATGTCTGCGAGGCAAAGAATCAGCGGTGAGCATGCACGAGCTTGCGCCCGGGCGGCCGGCGCCTGACGCGGCGACCTGCGTGCTCTGCGCGGTAAGGGAGTGCGCCATGCCTGACCTGTCGATCACCGTTCCTGCCGTCGACGCCCGCGTGCAGCCGCTGCAGCCGTTCCTGGTCTCCGGCCAGGCGAGCGACGCCGGCTTCCCGGAGCCGCACCAGATCGACGCGGTGACGGTTCAGGTGGATGCGGGCCCGGTCGTCGAAGCGCGGGTGCGCCAGATTCCGGATAAGACCCTGAGCTTGTTCGAGTACTCGGCCGAGGTGACGGTGACGGGCGGCCAGGACCCGCACACGCTGACGGTCATCGCGGTCAACGACAACGGTCAGACTGCCACTGAGCAGCGGCAGGTGTTTACGGGGCCGATCTTCCACCCGGCCCCGCCCGCCGTACTCGTGGAGCTGCTGAGCCCAGTGCCCTTCCCAGTCGGCGGGCCCGTGATGACCCGGCTGGTCAGTCAGATCCAGGACGCGCTAGTGCCGGCCGCTGACCAGCTTGCCGCGTTCGGCAAGATGATCGCTGGCCCTAACGTGATCACCGGCACGGACCCGTCCGGCCTGAACCTGCTCCGGCTCGGGATCTGGGTGCAAGACGCCGGTTTCCCTGTTCTGCCGCCCCAGCCCCCGGCCTTCCCGCTGCCGAGGCTGAATGACCCGGGCGCTCAGGCCGGCTTCGCCCTCGCCGACCGGCTGCCCGTCCCCCTGACGCTCGGGCTGAGCTTCGCCATGTCGGTGCCGACCACGACGCTGCAGTCACTCATTGACGCGGTCTTCCCGCAGGTCAAGGCCGCCGTTGACGGCACCTTCGCCACGCTGGACGCCATCCGCGCCGGCACCCGCCCCCCGGACACGGTGACCACCAGCATCGATGCGCACACGTTGCTGGGCATTTCCGTCAGCGCGCAACTGACCGAAAAGCTCGGCGCCCCGCTCAACCCGGGCCTTGGCCAGCACCTGCCGGCCGTGGTCGGGCACGACAGCAGCGGCAGCGCCGGTGATGTGGCGGACTGGGTCGCCGGCGTGCTGCTGCCCCCGTTCGGGGCGGCGCTGCTCGCGATCACCGCGGTCGCCTCGGCCGTGGCCTCGGGTGCCTCCGATCAGGCGAATGGCCTGGCGGCACCGGTCGTGGCCAGCATCCCGGCGCGGATCCCGCTGCATGACACCGACATCGGCGCCGGCCAGCCGCAGTTCCCCACCTTGGTGCCCGACTGGACCATGTTCGGGACCACCCAGGACGGGATGCTGGCGACCGGCACCGCCGCGATACAAAGCCGAGACCAGAGCACCGTGGCAATGTCCGTCAATGGTGCTGGTTTCATCGAGGGGATCCAGGACGATCTGGCCGGCGGCGCCGCGAATCGCTACAGCATCAACATGACCGACCTGCTGCCCGACGCAGGCCGCTTCACCTGGAACGTGACCGGAGCCGGCACCAGCGCGGGCCAGGTCGCCCCCGGACCTTTCGGCATCAGCGGCACCGCCGACGTGGACTTCCCGCTCCCCCTGCATGTCGATCCCGGCGACTACGAATTCCTGCTCACCGTGAACGCCACCGAGACCTGCGGCACCGACCCGGCCAAGACCCTCACCGGGACCGCCAGCCTGCCCGTCCGGGTCAAAGTGGACAAGAACCCCATCATCATCAAGTAACGGCCCGCGTCCCGGCCACCGGCCCCGGCGGACCTTGCACCAGTCCAGCGCACTCCGGTGAGCGGGAGGAACACCTCGCCCGGAAAGGTGCTATTCCCGCGGATGCAGCGGCAGACCCCTCTTGAGCCTCACCTGACCCAATGCGGCACTCGGCCAGCGCCCCTCCGGTCATTCTTCTGCCGCGATCTGCGCTCCGGCGTCGCAGATCAGTTGGCGGACGACTGCGCACGTCATTTGCTGGAAGGACACCTCAGTCCTCACCGATGTAGCCCGTATCAGGGTCGATCATGGCTAGGAAAACGCGGATGCTCTCCCGATGCTCCTCCATCGACCGATTCGGAGTCGCGCTCGACGAGAATCCGTAGCCCTTGTTGGGCCCGCTCAGCCAGTCGTAGTCGGTGCCGCCTTGTCCCTGCGCATCCCGGCGAATGGCGAACCGTTCGCCGTCGACGTCGAGGGTGAGCAATACCGGCCTGGGCCCTTCCTCTGTTCCGCGGTACACAGCTGGAACGGGAGGACCGTGGGCGTCACCACTGGGACTCCTGTACACGAGAACCAGAATCCACGAGCGCCGACGTTGATGTCCATCGCATATATGCGCGCGGCTGACCCTGACCGCGCGCTCTTCTGCCGCGCTTGGCACGTTCCGTAGGCTTCGCGGCGGCCGGAAGCTGTCGCCAGCACAGCTGCAACGGTGTAGTCGGTGACCAGGGCTCGGCCTTGGCCGCCGTCATCTCACCGCCGATCTGTGCGGACAGCAGCCGAAACTGGGTCACCGCACCGCGAAGTAATATCTGACACGGGCTATGGCAGCTCCAATTTTGGCCGGAGCGGGCAAGGCGAACATCAGGACGCTGCCGCAGGTCCTCTGGTCCCATGGCCCGGTGGCCCGCCCACTGCTGGCCCGTTCCGGCATTGGTGAGGCTCGCGTTGGCATACCGCGGACCTGGTCGACCGGGGGTATGCCGGGGCGATAGTCACCGTTATCCTCCCTCGGCTATCGACCACAGCCAAGGTGTCGCACCGAGAATGGCAAATGCAATATCTGCCCGTCCGGAACCGCGCAGGCACAGATTTAGCTCGCCTTCGCAGCCTTAGGCCAAAGCGCGGCTCAGGTCGAGTACATGAACGTCCGGTTCTGCCGCGGCGGGTGTGTTCGGAAGGGTCGGCAAGCGGAGTTTAGCGGCGTCGCCCCCGGCGCACGTGTATCAAGATGATCGGATTGGCCGGCGACGCCGGTCATGCCGCCGTGAGATATGCCTCGTGGCCTGAGGGGGTTCAGTGCCGGAGCATGGGCGTCCAGCAGCCTTGCTCTGATCTTGCCTCCTCTTCGCTCTGGTCGGGCCAGGGTGGCATGGTCACGGCGACCACCTGGAGCGGCTCATCCGGGCTGTCGGCGCGGAACTGGAAGGTCGTCCCGAGGGGAATCGTGAGGCAGATGCCGCGCCGCAGGTTCTCTGTTGCTGGCTCTTGACCTTCTTGACGGCGCCACATCCGTCCCTCGCCGCCGATGATGTACCAGATCTCCTGGACGGTGGCGTGGGAGACGGCTTCCGCGATTTCGCCGGGTTCAAGCTGGAAGTGCGCAAAGCTGCCGAGACCGCTAATACGGCACAGCGGCCGGACCGTCGATCCATCGGGAGCGATCAGCACCGGGGCATTTTCCAATGACTGGGTAGCGGGTGGTTCGTGCATGGCTTGTACTGCCTTCCAATCTCGGATCAGCGCATGGCCGGGAGGTTAGGGAAACTATCTCGGCACGCAGCAGCGGGAGTCACCCTTAGCCGGGTTCCTGGCCGGGTACGACGGCCTGACCCGGGTGGAGTACCGAACCCAGTGGTCGTCAGGGTGTGGCAACGGTGGCGAGATAGGTGCCGGGAACAGAGTCATACACGTAGAGCCCCATCACCTGATTCTGGAACACGGTGTTCCCGGTCACCATGCTGCAGCCGTCTGCAGAACACAGCGGGCTTGCCGCGACATCGATGGGATACCACGTCGCCCTGCCGAACGAAGGCCAGTCGCCGCGGGTGGCCGGTATGAACGCCATGGCTGAGGCCTGAGCCGAGCTGACGGCCACGAGGTTGAACCCGCCCGGCACGGCGGTGATCCCGTCGAAGTGGGTGGACAGCACTGGGCGGTTGCCGTAGTTGTAGAACCTCGGCTTCCCGAAGGCCCCGGTCTGCTCGTTGTAGTTCATCAAGAACGCCCTCATATTCCCGTGCGGCGAGGAACCGTGGGCCAAGGAGCCACCGGCCAGCGTGTAACTGGGGCTGCCAGGGCCGCCGTTCTGCCAGATGCCATACAGCGTGGTCCCGCTCGACAGGCTTCCGCCGAGTTGGAGCAGCGTCCACTGATGGGTGGACATGTTGTAGATGAACGCGTTGCCGGACACCCCGTGGCCGGGGCTGAGGTCGTAGTTGCCCACCACCAGATCGCCCATGGTGCTGTGGGCGATGGTGTCCATCACACAACAGTGCGGCGAGTCCTTTGGGCAGGCCCGCACGCCGCCGACCGTATCGCTGCCATCTGCGGGCACGTCGAAGCTTGTCCAGGAGCCACCCTGGCCGCTGACTGGTCCGAGGTAGATCATGCCGTGGTTGAGGACACCGTTATTCGGGTGCGTCCGGTAGCTTCCGACCGCGCGGACCTGGCCCGGCGGGATGGTGTCCGGGTTATAGGGGTTGGTGTCAGGACCGTAGAACGTCCCCGTCTGGAAGCCCGGGAATGGCGGGGTCAGCGCCGATACCCCCTTCGCTGCGCTCGTGAGCGGGCCCTGGTAGAGGAACGGCAACGTGTTTTTCTTGGTTCCGGTCGCATGCGAGCCCGTCAGGATGACTTTTCCTTCCGTCGTGCCCCGAACGCCGGTGACGATATCCCCTTTCCCCAAGATCGGGCAGATAGAGACGGTGCTGGTCGCCTGGGGGGCGGGGAGCCCGGCTCGGGCTAGTGATGCCTGGTTGCCTGTCATCGGTTGTTCTCCTCTGCGAGGTGTCATAGTGGGTCCCGACTCGGATTCCGGGGGCGCCAGACGGGCCAGGGCCGGGCTGGCGGTGAGGAGGGCGCATTCGGTGTAGGAGTCGACTTGCTTTCCGGCCAGGAGCCGGGTGACCGAGATCCCCGCGTAGCCCGCAGCGCGTCCGGCGGGGACGAGGGGAGCCTGCGCCTCGGGCGCTGGAACCGTCGCGCGCCAGCGCGTCACGACGCGGTCATCCTCAGCGATCTGATCCTCGATCTTGACGTACAGGCCGGGATGGGCGCGGCGGCGGCTTGACACGAACTGGCGCACGCCTGCGGGACCGGTCACGTCCGGCTCGGCGCAGGGCAGGCGGCCGACGAAGTCGGCGGCTATCAGCTCATCGATCAGCTCCAGCCGTCCCTCGTTGAGGACTGCCTCGATAAACAGCCGGACCCTGAGCTTGTTGAGCTCGCTGATGTTCTTCATCTGCGCCATGGTCTGGGCGGCGCCATCGCTCGGACAAGGGAGGATCCCCGAGGGTTTCCCCCTAGGTTTTGCATGGCCAGGCCGCCGGCAAGCGGGATAGCGTCAAATAGTGCCGTCCGCTTCCGGGGGTGTTCTGCTCGAGCGCGAACGCGAGCTGGAGACGCTGCGTGATGGGCTTGGCCGCGCAGGCGCCGGCGAGGGCACGCTGCTTCTTATCGAGGGGCCCGCCGGCGCCGGCAAGACGGTGCTGGCGCGGGAGGCGCGCGCGGCGGCCGAGCGAGCGCGGATGATGCCGCTCGAGGCGAGGGGTTCAGAGCTCGAGCAGCCGTTCGCGTTCGGCGTGGTGCGCCAGCTGCTGGAGCCGGTGCTCAGCAAGGAGCCCGGGCACACCGGTCTGTTCGCGGGCGCTGCCGGTCCCGCGGCGCGGTTGTTTGAGCCAGGCGAGCGGCGTCCGCTGGAAGCTGGGGCCGGATTTGAGGCGCTGCACAGCTTGTACTGGCTGGTGGTGAACCTGGCCGACCAGGCCCCCCTGCTCGTGCTGGTTGACGATTGCCAGTGGGCTGACCGGGACTCATTGCGGTTCCTGGCCTACCTGGCGCAGCGGATCGAGGGGCTTCCGGTGACGATGCTGCTCACCGGGCGCCCCCCGGATGCCGGCGGAGACGAGGCGGGGACGTTGTGGGTGCAGCTGGCCTCGCGCCCCGCCGCGGCCGCACTGTATCCGCGGCCGCTGAGCCAGTCGGCCGCGGTGACGCTGGTGCGAGAGCGCCTGGGCGCCGATGCGGCGGAGGAGTTCTGCGGCGCCTGTCACACGGCCACCGGCGGCAACCCGCTCTTCCTACGGGAACTGCTCGGAGCTCTGGCCGCCGCCGGGGTTGTGCCGTCGGCGGCCGCAGCGAGCACCGTGCAGGACGTGGGACCCGCCGCGGTGAGCCGTTTCGTCCTGCACCGGCTGGCTGCGCTCGGGCCCCCGGCGACCGAGCTGGCGCGAGCGGTCGCCGTGCTCGGGGATGACAGCGAGCCGCTGCTGGCCGGCCGGATGTCGGGCCTGAGCCAGGACGAGGCCCGAGAGGCAGCAGATGACCTGGTGCGTGCGGACATCTTCGTTCCGGCTGAGCGCCTGGGGTTCGTGCACCCGATCGTGCGCGCGGCGCTGTATGAGGATCTTGCGCCCGGTGAACGCCAGGCCCGGCACGCGGCGGCCGCCGAGGCCCTGGCTCGCGAGGGTGCCTCGGCCGAGCGGGTCACCGCGCACCTGCTGCTGACCCCGCCGACGGGAAATCAGCACCGGGTCAGCACGCTCAGGTCGGCTGCGGCCGCCGCAGCCCACCGCGGCGCTCCGCGGGCCGCTGCCGCGTACCTGCTACGGGCGCTGGCGGAGTCCCCGCCCGAGCAGGATCGGGGGGAGATCCTGGCCATGCTCGGCTGGTACGAAGTGGCCACGATGCAGTTCGAGGCGGCCGAGGAACATCTGCGCGCGGCGCTGAGCTCGAGCGCCACGCTGGCTACCCGGACCGACGCGGCGATCTCCCTCGGGCGGTGCGCGATCGTGTCCGGCGGCCGCTCGGCCGCGGCCGCAGCCGAGGCGATCTCGTCGCTGGCCGGGGAGCTATGGCCCGCCGATCCCGAGCGCTCGCTCGAACTGGGCGCTGAGCTGCTGATCGTCGCGGGCTCTGTCCCCCCACTGCGGCCTGGCCTCGCCGCCCGCTTGCGGGAGTTTCATCATCTGGCCCGGGGGCACCCGGGTTTCGAGGCCGTGGCGAGGATCGTCGGTGCCCAGGAACAGCTTTTGCATGGAGGGCCGGCCACGGCCGCCACGGACGAAGTCCAGGCGGCACTCATGGCCGGACTGCCGCCCAGCGCGCAGAATACCGCCGGGCTCGCGGCGCTGCTTACGCTGATCGTCGGCGAACAGTATGAGCTGGCCGACCGGCTGATGGATGCCGCGCTGGTGCGTGCCCGCCAGGAGGGGCACGCGACCAGGCAGGGCATTCTCCACGCGCTGCACGCCGCGAGCGCGCTCGCGCAGGGTTCGCTTTACGATGCGCAGGTCGAGGCGGAGACCGGGCTGATGCTCGTGGAGCATCCGCACTTCATCGCGCAACTTCTCGTCGCGGTGGCGATGACCGTGCACGTCGAGCGCGGAGCGCTGGATGCCGCGGCCGGCCTGGCCGCAACAGGCGAAGCAATGGGAATCAGCGAGGAACGCTCCTACGTTGTCGAGTTCCTGACCGCGCGCGGGCGGCTGCGGATAGCCCAGGGTCAGCTCGAGGAGGGGCTCGCGGACCTGCTGTGGTGCGGCCAGCGGCTCGAGGCGCGGGCGGTGCAGTGGCCGAGCACCTGGAGGGCTCACGCAGCTCCCGCGCTGGCCGCACTGGGAGACAATCAGCAGGCTGACAAGCTGGCCCGCGAGCAGGTGGCGGCGGCCCGGCGGGTCGGCGCGCCTGGCGCGCTGGGCATGTCACTGCGTACCGCGGCCCTGGCGATCGGCGGGGACGACGGGCTGGCGCTGCTCCGCGAGGCGGTCGCCGTACTCGAGCGCAGTTCCGCCCGGCTCGAGCTGGCTCATGCGCTCGCCGATCTCGGGACGGAACTGAGCCGCTCCGGCAGGCGGACACAGGGCCGGGACGCCCAGCGCAGGGCCATCAACCTGGCCGGCCAGTGCAGTGCCGTCGCGCTGGCGGAAAGCGCGATGGCCGGACTGCACGCCGGGCCCGGACGCCGCGCCCGGCTCGAGCTGACCGGGCCGAGCGCACTGACCGCGGCGGAGCGGCGGGTGTGCCGTCAGGTAGCCGAGGGGCAGACCAACCGGGAGGTGGCGCAGGCGCTGTTCGTGACCGAGAAGACGGTCGAGCGTCACCTCAGCAGCGCCTACCAGAAGCTGGGCATCCGGTCTCGATTCCAGCTGGCGTCGGCCATCGACGGGTAGCCCTCAGCTGCGCCGTCAGGGAAAACCCTAGGGAAAAGCCACGGGGTTCCTCCCTTGTGACCGGTCACGGCCGCTGGGCACGTTGGCGTGAAGCCCGTGTTCCGGCGGATGAAGCCGCTGACGAAGAGAAGGAAGCCCGGTCATGACAGGTCTGCTCTACCGGCTGGCGCGGTTCTGCGTCCGGTATCGTTTCGCGGTTCTCGCCGCCTGGATCTTGCTGACGGTCGCGCTCGTCGGCGTCTCGCATCGCCTCGGCGACAACACCAACGACAGCGTGACCCTGCCGGGAACCAACAGCCAGCAGGCCGCCGACGCGCTCAGCAAGTCGTTTCCCGACCAGGCCAACGGGTCAAGCCCGATCGTGCTGCACGTCAGCAACGGGAAGCTGACTGACTCCAAGTACTCCCAGGCGGTCAACCAGGCGGCGGCCGATGTGGCCAAGGCGCCGGACGTGGCGTCGGTGGTCAACCCGCTCACCGCACAGGGCACCTCCGCGCTGAGCAAGGACCAGAGGACGGGATACCTCTCGGTGACCCTGTCGGTCAGCCCGGGGGCGATGTCCGTCGATAGCGCTCAGACGATCATCGATGCGGCGGCCAAGCCCGCCCAGGCGGCCGGGATCCAGGTGGAGACCGGCGGCCAGCTCGGCGAGAAGGTGTCCAAGCCGTCCACCGAGATCAGCGAGCTGATCGGCATCCTCGCGGCGATGGTGATCCTCACGTTCACGTTCGGCACGGTGGTGGCGATGCTGCTGCCGATCGTGACCGCGATCCTGGGGCTGGCCTCGACTTTGTCGATCATCCAGATTCTCAGCCACGCGTTTACCGTGTCCACGGTGGCGCCGACCCTGGCCACGATGATCGGGCTCGGCGTCGGCATCGACTACGCGCTGTTCATCGTGACCCGGCACTTCCGCGGCCTGAAGGACGGCCTGGACCTGCGGGAGTCGATCGCGCGGGCCGTCGCGACCTCCGGGGGCGCGGTGACCTTCGCCGGCGGGACCGTGACGATCGCGCTGGTGTCGCTGGCGGTGGCCGGCATCGCGCTGGTGACGACGATGGGGCTGATGGCCGCGGTCGCGGTCGTCGTCGCGGTCTTGGCCGCGCTGACCCTGCTGCCCGCGATCCTCGCGATCACCGGCTCGGGGATCAACGCGCTGCGGGTCCGCGGCCGCCATCCCGCGGATCACTCGAAGCAGGGCGCGTGGGCGCGGTGGGCGGCCGGCGTGGTCAGGCGGCCGGTGATCTCGGCGCTGGTGGCCCTGGCGATCCTGATCCCGCTGGCGATCCCGTTGTTGTCGCTGACCCTGGGGCAGAAGGACGTCGCCGCGCTATCCACCTCGACCACCGCCCGCCGGGCGTACGACCTGATGTCGGACAACTTCGGGCCCGGGACCAACGGGCCGCTGCTGGTGGCGGTTTCGCTCGGCTCACCCGCGCAGGCCTCCTCCGGCGGCTCGGCCAGCTCCCAGGGCTCGTCGGGCAGCGACCCGCGTGCCAGTGATCCGCGGCTGCAGACGCTGGAGAAGGACGTCTCGCAGACCCCGGGCGTCGCCGCGGTCTCCCCGGTCCAGATCAGCCAGGCCGGGACCACCGCGTACTTCAACGCGGTCGCCTCGACCGGGCCGGCCGAGCAGGCCACCGCCAACCTCGTCAGCAAGCTGCGCTCGAGCGTGATCCCCGATGCCGAGAAGGGCACGAACATGCACGCCTACGTCGGCGGCAGCACGGCCAGCAACGTGGATCTCGCCTCGGACATCTCCAGCAAGCTCCTGCTCCAGATCCTGGTCGTGATCGCGCTCAGCTTCCTGCTGCTGATGCTCGCCTTCCGCTCCGTGGTGATCCCGGCGCAGGCCGCCATCATGAACCTGCTGTCCATCGGTGCCGCCTACGGCGTGCTCATCGCGGTGTTCCAGTTCGGCTGGCTGCACGGCCTGATCGGCCTGGACAGCGCGGTGCCGATCGTCTCCTACGTACCGCTGTTCATGTTCGCGGTCCTGTTCGGGCTCTCGATGGACTACGAGGTGTTCCTGGTCAGCCAGATCAAGGAGCACGCCGACGCCGGCGAGGATCCCAAGCAGTCGGTCGTCTCCGGGCTGCTTACCAGCGGGCGCGTGATCACCGCCGCGGCAACGATCATGGTGTTCGTGTTCGGCAGCTTCGTCCTCAACGGCGATCCGACCGTCAAGCAGTTCGGCATCGGCCTCGCCGTCGCCGTGATCCTGGACGCCACGGTCGTCCGCTGCCTGCTCGTACCGGCCCGCATGGCCAGCCTGGGCAAGGCCAACTGGTACCTGCCCCGCTGGCTCGGCCGCGTCCTGCCCCGCATCAGCATCGAGGGCGAGGAGTACTTCAAAGCCCGCGACCAGATCCCGGCCGCCACTCAGCTCCAAGCGCCCGAGGCCTCGACAGCGCGGCCGTAGCCGCCGGCCGCGGCACCGGCAGGAGGACATGCCTGCTCACCAGCCACTCTCCAGGAGAGCCATAGTGAGCAGGCGTGGCGGATCAAGCCCAGCTGGTACCTGATCACCGTCGAGCGCTTCGTGGAGATGTGCACCCCCACGCGGATGAGCGTGTACGGCGAGCCGAGCGATGAGCTGAAGGTGGCCTTGACCGATTTCCAGCCGCGTTACCTGGAACCGCTGGCCGGGCACGCCCGGAGCTAGGCGGCCCGACTGGCCCGGGCCGGTCCTGGCCGGTCCTGGCCGGTCAGCCGCCGAGGCCCTCGGCCCGCACCCGCAGCGCCGGGTTGGCGACCTGCTCGGTGATCGCCCGGGCCAGCGGCAGCCCGGCCAGCTCGCCGGCCTCGGCCTGATAGATCAGTGCCCACGCGATGAACTCGGGCAGGTCGGTGCGCAGCGCGTCCTGGTACAGGGCGCGGGCCAGCGGCATCACCAGATCCGGCTGCTGCCGCGCGGCGATCTCCAGCTGAGCGAGCCCGACGAAACCGGACACCCAGACATAACGGTCGGCCACCCGGTCGCAACGCCGCCGGGCATCCGCAATCCACCGCTGCGCCGCGGCCGGGTCGCCTGCGTGCATGGCCAGCAGCGCCAGGGCCCGCCCGGTCATGCCCTCCCAGCAAGGATCACCGAGCTGGCAGGCCAGCGCGAACGCCTGCTCCGCGTCGTCGATCGCCTGGTCCTGCCGCCCGGCTTCGATCAGGCAGTGCGCCCGCAGCGCCTGCGGCCAGGGCAGGAAGGCATTCCAGCGGTCCCGCTCGCAGAGCTCGATGCTGCGCTCCACCGCATCGCGGGCCTGGTCGAGGTGCCCGGCGAGCAGCAGCGAGCGCGCCATGACGCCGGCTGACCAGGCCTCCTGCCGGACGCCGCCCGCCCGTCCCGCGGCCTGCGCGGATGCGGCCAGCAGCGCGGACGCGGTGTCATGGTGACCCAGGTCCGCCTCGTTCATGCCGCGGATCGCCAGGTTCCTGGCACTCAGCATGGGGTCGCCGATGGCCTCGGCGAGCGCCGCCGCCTCGGCCAGCGCGCGTGCCGCGGATGTGTGCCGCCCGGCCTGCACATCCACGAACGCCAGTTCCCGCAGAATGTCAGCGGCCAGGTGCTGGCCGTCCGCGGCCCGGGCAGCGGTGAGCGCGCGGTGCAGCATCACGGCTCCCTCGCCATCGAAGCCGCGGACCGAATGCACCAGCGCAGCGCCCAGCGTGCGCAGCACATCCGCATGCAGCAGCGGGTCCTTGGCCCGCTCGGCTTCCTCGGCGGCCCGCCGCAGCGTCTCGATGCCGGCGTCCGCCGATCCCGCGTCCAGGGCCGCGGTCCCGGCACGGAGCAGCGACCGGGCGACAGCGCCAGCCCGCAGCAAGCCGGCCGCCGGTGTTGCCGGCGGCGCCAGCGCGGCCGCCCGCAGCGCCGGGGACGCGGTAATGCCCTCCGCGGCAAACGCCGCCTCGCACGTCGCGAGATAGACCGCCGCCCGGGGCCGGATGGCCGGCCGCCACCAGCGCACGGAGAAACAGCTCCTGGGCGCTCTCGTCCAGCGGGCCCAGGGCCGCGGCCCGACCGGCCAGCCCGGCGGCCGCGTCGGCGTCGCCCACAGCGAGCAGCCGCAGCACCGCCTGGCGAAGCTCCTCCATCGACCGGGCCGCGCACCGCCCGCGGGCCAGCATCAGCCACATGTCGAAGACGGGGCAGTTCCGCGGCTCCACGCCCGCCAGGAACTCCCCGCCGATGTCGGCCGCGGGCAGGGAACCGTCCCAGAGGGCCAGCACGTCGAGCCACAGCGAGCCGGCGGTCAGCGTCACCGGGTCGCCGCGCAGCAACTGCGGATCCTGGCAGCTGCGGCGCAGATCGGCCAGGCACCAGCGCAGCGCCCCGAGCGGGTCATCCGCCTCGCCGAACAACTCCGCGGCCAGCTCGCTCCTGGTCATCGGCCGATCGGCCAGCGCGACCCGGCCGAGCAGCGCCCAGGGCTTCTGCCCGCGCGGCGGCTGGCGCGGCTGCCCGGCCCCGGCATCGAAACGCGGACGGCCAAGCAGCCGCACCCGCACGCTCACTGACGGCAGGCCTTAGCCCGTGGCGGCGGCTGCCGGCCGGCCTTGCAGAGCGTGCACATCGGCGGTGGACAGTCCATTGCCGGCGATGCCCCAGTCGCCACTGCGGACCTCCTCGACGAGGACCCAGGTGACCGGCCGCAGGTTCTCGCCCTCGATCTCCACCATCGTGTCGGTGATCTTGCTGATCATCTCGTGCTTCTGCTCCGCAGTGAACACGCCCTCGATCACCTTTACCGTCACCATCGGCATTCTGGTTCTCCTTCCATGATGGCTGCCCGACCAGCCGACCGTCCCCTGGCATCGTGTGAAACATCGTGTGACCAGGAATGCCCGTCAACCGGATAAGCCCGGGCCGCGGCGGCCAGGATGCGCCCCCGGGGGTGCCTGCTAACGGGGGAGCGTGGCCGCGCGGGTGAGGGCCCGGATGACCGCCGTGTCGTGCGGCAGCCATGGCCCGACGGTGCCGGCCTGCTGATTCCAGTAGGTCAGCATGCGCCCGCCGCCGTTGGCACTCAGCCAGCTGGCCAGGGCCGTGAACCACTTCGACCGTTGCGATGCCCGGTCCGAGTTGGTTTCGCAGACGTTCAGCACCGGGAATCGCTTGCCCGTCACCTGTCGTATCACCGCCCGCCACTGGGCCAGTCGCGGGTAGAGCCTGCCGCTGATGTCCAGCGGGCCGCCGTGCGGGAAGTGAAATTCCGGCCAGTCGTAGATGTCGAGCCCGTACCAGTCCAGACCGGGAACCAGCCAGTGCGGCATGCTGGCCGGGTGCATGCACAAGATCGGGCCGTACCGGACGCTGGTGCCCCGGCACAGGCGCTGCATGTGCGCGTGCACCGCCCGCATGTTCCGCGGGGTGATGTAGGCGGGATAGCCGGCCAGGTTGCCGGCCTCGTGCCAGGCGGTCAGGCCGGATCCCGGCGGCGCGGATTGCAGGAACGACCTGATCTGCGCATCGAGCCGCCCAGCCAGCAGGTCAGCGGGCACCGGCCGGATGGAGACCAGTGCCGCGCTGCCCACGATCGGCAGCGGCCACTGCCCCGGGATGTCGTTGTAGGCCGGGTAGTACACGCGGCGGCAGGTGAGGGCCGGAACCTGCGCGTGAATCTCCTCGTACCATCCGGCGTTCGCGCCGATCGCCAGCGTCGCGCGGGTGGCGGCCTGCGCTCGCTGCGCGGCGGCAGGCACTACGGATGCGGCGGCCAGGGCTGCGCCCCCGGCCAGGACCGAGCGGCGCGATACGATTCCCCCCATATCGGTATATTACGGCTTCTAACGCATAAACTCGACAATCATCCGGGACGGGCGGGCGAGCCGGGCCTGCCCGCGGCCTGGGACAGGGTCAGCGGCGTGTGCCGATCGTGATGAAACCGTCGCCGGGGCCGGCCGGTGCGGCGGTGATGACCCGTCCGGAGCTTGCCGCGACCTCGCTGACGTCCTGGGAGACCGAGTTGGTGATCCAGGCGCGTGTGCCGTCTGGCGCGAAGGCGATGCAGTCCGGGAACCTGCCGACGCGGATGCGCCGGATCACCGTGCCGGTCCGGGTGGCCAGGACGGTGACGGTCCGGCTCTGGTTGCCGCCTTCGGGAACCCAGGCCTGCGCGCCGTCCGGGCTGATCGCGACATCGAGGGGGAACTGGGGGACGGCAATGGTCTTCAGGACCCTGCCGGTCCGAGTGCTGATCACGCTGACGGAATGGCTGGCGAAATTGCTGACCCAAGCCCGGCTGCCGTCCGGGCTGAACGTGACGTCGTCCGGGCCGGCCTTGCCGTGGCCAGGGCCGGTCCGGATCGTCTTGACCAGGTGCCCGGTGCGGGTGCTCAGGACGGTGATGGTCCCGTCGACGAAGTTCGCGATCCAGGCGGCGGTGCCCGCGCGATTCAGGGCGATGCGCATGGGCGCAGTCCCGGTGGCGTAGCTGCGCAGCAGCTTGCCCGTCCGGGTGTCGAGCACGCTGACCTCGTCGGCGGCAGCATCGGTTACCCAGGCGCGGCGGCCATCAGGGGAGATGGCGATGCCGGACGGGCCTTGCGGCAGGCCGCGGATGGTGCGGATCACCCGCTGGCTGCCGGTGCCGATCACGCTCACCGCGCGGCTGCCGTTGTCGGCCACCCAGGCAGTCCGGCCGCCGGGCGTGAACGCGATTCCGGCGGGGAACTGGCCCACGGTGATGGCCTTGACTACCCTGGCCGTCCTGGTGTTGATCAGCGTGACGGTGTCGGTATTGGAATCGCTGACATAGGCGACCGGTTCCCCGGAAGGCGGACGGGCGTGCCCGTGCGCGCCCGCGGCGGCAGCAGGGCCTCCGCTTGCCGCCGACGCGGCCACCATCGCGGGCAGCACGAGCATGGCCAGGATGCGCATGTTTCCTCCGGGGTGTTCTGGACGGCATCAGCCTTGACTACTGGGAATTGAGACAGCGCATGGGGCCAGATGGTTGTAATGACCCGGAATATCCTGATTGTGACCGGAGCTGGCCCGCGTCATCAGGCTGGCCGCGGGCGCTTGCTCGCCGCCCTGCGCGCGATCTTCATGACGTCGCCGGATTCGGCCATGCTGGGTAGCGGCTTGCCGCGCCGATTGCCCGACAGGGGGTCCCGAGATGATCATTGATTGCGCTCACTACCAGGACGGCCGCAGGCAAGGGGACGGTGCGATCCCGCTGCAGGAGGCTGCGGCCCGATGCCGGCAGGGTGGCTTCGTATGGCTAGGCCTGTTCGAGCCGGGAACGGCAGAGCTGGCCCAGGTTCGTGACGCCTTCGGCCTGCACGAACTCGCGGTAGCGGACGCCCAGACCTTTCATATGCGGCCCAAGGTCCAAAGCTACGGCGGAGAGGTGCGGCTGGTGATCCTGCGCACCGCGCGCTACGACGACGAAGCCGAGGAGGTCGAGTTCGGCGAGATCAGCATCTTCCTCGCGCCGACCTTCGTCATCACCGTGCGGCAGGGCGTGGCGAGTGAACTGCACGAGGCCAGGCGGCGGCTGGAGCAGCGGCCGGAGCTGCTGGCCGCGAGCAGCGAATCAGTGCTGTGGGCGATCCTTGATCAGGTGATAGACGGGTACACGCCCGTCATCGCCGGGCTCGAACGCGACATCGACGAGATCGAGGCCACGGTGTTCTCTGGCGCTGTGGCGCCGACCGAGCGGATCTACTCGCTGCGCCGCGAGGCCACCGACTTCTACCGTGCCGTCCATCCGCTGCTCGGCGTGGTCGCCACCGTCGAGCGCGCTACCACAACCCCGGATCTGCAGCCGTACCTGCGCGACGTCCACGACCAGCTGCTCCTGGTCAACGAGGAGGTCGCCGCGCAACGTGATCTGCTCGGCACCGTGCTGGAGGCCAACATGGCGGTGATCTCGGTCGAGCAGACGAAGGTCAGCGTCCGGCAGAACGCCACCATGGAGCAGCTCACCATCCTGGCCACGGTGTTCCTGCCGCTGACGTTCGTGACCGGCTTCTTCGGCCAGAACTTCGGGTGGCTAGTCGGAGGCATACATGGCTTCGCCGCATTCTTCATCTACGGCATCGGCGGTCTCATCCTGCCGTTGGTGCTGCTGTTCGGGTGGCTGAGACTCCGCAGGCTTAACGCGAACACGAACACGAACACGAGCACCGGCGCCGCGCTGCACGACGGCTGACCTTGACCGGGCGCCGGGACCACTGAGCCCGGATGGGTCAGTTCTGGCGGCCAGGCCGCGGGCGAGGTACGCGACGACGTCGATGCCGCCGACGTCATCCTGCTGCTCGGCGCGCTGTCGCGGGTGCCCGCCGCGGAATGGGACCACCGGGCGCGCACGCTGGTCACCGTCATCCTCAACGGCCTGCGCAGCTGAGTCCAGCACTGGCCGGCGCCGCCACCACCCGTCGTCCTTCCTCGACGCGCTGCAGCTGCACGGAACACTGTGCATGCTCGGCATCGCCGACCGGATCGATGTCGCGCTCGGCCGGCTCGCCCGCAACGACGTGCGCTACCGGTTCGTACTCGACATGAGCGCACTGCCAGCGCCGGATACTGCTGTCAATGCCCGGGCCATTCCGGATGCCGATGCCGATCATGGGCGGCGTGGCGCTCGCGCCGTTGCCCCCGAACCTCGACCAGGATAGCCGTCACTCCGACGAGCAGCAGTGTGGCAATCAGGACAATGACGCCAGCAACACCGAGCACCATGCGATGCACCACAGCGCTCACAATGACCAGGATCAGGCCGAGGCAGCCGCCGGAAATCCACAGCACGGTTACCCGCCGCAGTCCGGTATCGACGCTCGCTGACTTCAGCCGACTCGCCAGACTGACTAGCCGGCGCTGCTGGGCCAGTTCGGCCTCTGTCTCGCGCAACTGGCGCCGCTCATCTTCAGACATCGGCATGACCGGTTCCTCCGATCACATGCGCGCACACCAGATCGCGATTCGGGCCAGATTGGCCTTGCAGGCGGTTACCCCCTGAACAGGCCCGCAAACCTGCTGGTCTTGCGGCTGTTCAGGCCGGCGGTCACGATGGCTCCGGCAGCTCGCGCAGCCGCCGCGCTGCGCTCTCCGGGGTGGTATCGCGCTGCGGCTGACCCAGCATTTCGTAGCCCACCATGAACTTGCGCACCGTCGCCGATCGCAGGAGCGGCGGATAGAAGTGCGCGTGCAGGTGCCACTCCGGATATCCGGCGCCGGTGGTGGGCGACTGGTGGAAGCCCATCGAGTAGGGAAAGGTCACCTCGAATAGCCGGTCGTAGCGGCCGATCAGCCGCCGCAGGATGTCAGCGAGCCCGTCTCGCTCGTCATCACGCAGGTCAGGCAGGCTGCCGCGGTGGCGGCGGGGCAGCACGAGGGCCTCGAACGGCCACACGGCCCAGAACGGCACCAGCGCCACGAACTGGCTGTTCTGGCAGACGAGCCGCTCTTTCTCCTTGAGCTCGAGCGCCAGGTAGTCGCAGAGCAGGCACCCGCCGCTGTCGGCATATGCCCGCTGACGGAGCAGTTCCCTGGCTGATTCGCTGGGCAGCTGCTGGTCGGCCCAGATCTGGCCGTGCGGATGGGGATTGCTAGCCCCCATCATGGCGCCGCGGTTCTCGAAGACGAGGACATGGCTCACCCAGTCCAGCGAACCCAGCTCGGCATGCTGATCGGCCCAGGTGTCGACGACGCGCCGGACTGCCTCCTGCTTCATCTGCCCCAGGGTGAGGTCATGACGCGGCGAGAAGCAGACCACCCGGCACACCCCCCGCTCGCTCTCGGCTACGAGCAGCCCGGAGCGGTCGAACCGCCCCGGCGCGGTGTCCGGCTTGAGCGCGGCGAAGTCGTTATCGAAGACGAAGGTCGCGCTGTACTGCGGCGTGCGGGCGCCGCCCGCCCGCTCGTTTCCCGGGCACAGGTAGCAGCCGGGATCGTAGCGGGGGCGCCGCCCGGCCTGGCCCGCTTCCACCTGCCCGTGCCACGGGCGGTCGGTGCGATGCGGTGACACTACGGCCCACTCGCCGGTGAGGCGGTTCAGCCGGCGGTGCGGAGCGCTGAACATGCTTGCCTCCAGGGCGGGCCGGGCCGCACAGCGGCAAGGTAGAGAGCGCCGGCCATGGTGGTCAGCGGTGGTCCAGCCATGGTCGCAGCAGCCGAGTCGCCGGAATACCCCCGCGCGCCGTCCTGGTCCCCGACCTCAACCGCGCCGGTCACGAGTAAAGGGCCGGATTCAGAGCACTTGTCAGAACATGACAACTCACGGCGAGCACGCAGACCCCTCGGCTCATGCTGAGCCGGCGGGCATGAGCCTGCAAAGCGACCAGGCCAAGGCCACGGTCGAGGAGATCAGGGCCGACAACGCCGCGCTGAAGATTGCGGACCGGGCCGCCGAGGCGCAGGCTCAGGCAGTCGTTGCGCAGGCCAAGCAGCTGACCGAGGTGGCCGAAGAAGTGATAGAGGAGCTGAAGGAGCAGTCAGGAGCCGGCTGACCGGCGTGACCGCGCCTACCGCATGCCAGCGGGCCGGCCGCAGGTCCCGCTGCTGTACTCGGTGAAGGCCACCCGGCCGCGCTCGTCACTTTCCGGCTTCAGGGCCGGACCGGGCGCTCGTCAGTCCAGGACGTCGTCGATGGTGACGTTGACCGTGACGTGGCGCAGATTCGCCCGGGCGCGCAGCTCGGCAATGGCACGCTGCTGTACCTGCCGGGCGATCTGGTCGAGGGGCTGGCCATACTGGCCGGCGATGGCGAGGTTGACGACGGCGGCCTGGCCGAGCACGCCGGCGGCTGAATCCGGGTGCCGGTGGCCGAGGGTGGCGGCCCGGGCGGCGCTGGCGGCGTCTGGGCGGGTGCTCTTGCCGAAGGCGATCCTGACGCCGGGCACCTGCGCGGCGGCCTCGCGCGCGATGACGGCGATGACGCGGGCCGCGATGCGGACGGCCCCGCCGGACCTGGTGTCGACCGTGTACCAGGTCTCCGCGGTGAGCCTGCGGATCTGGCCGGTGACCGCGGCGCGCAGCGCAGCGGGCAGGGGAACGGCCTGCGCGGCCTGACGGCGGACCGGCGTCCAGATCCGCCGGAATTCCTGCAGCGCGGCCTGGCAGTGCACGCAGTCGCGCTGATGGCCGGTCAGCTCGCCGCCCCGGCCGTCGGCGGCCTGCCCGAGCAGCTCATCGACCTCGGTGCCGCAAGCCAGCTGCGGCAGCGAGCTGCTGAGCAGCAGCTCGACGTCGCGGACTGGCTGAGCGGGAACGCTCATGCCCGGTTCACCTCCAGTCCCTGAGTGTCTTGGTCAGGGCGCGCCGTCCCCGGAACAGGTGGCTGCGCACCGCCGGGACGGTGGTACCGGTGATGTCAGCGATCTCGGCGTTGGACAATCCCTCGAAGTGATGGAGCACGATAGCGACGCGCTGGGCTGGCGGGAGCGCGGCGACGGCCGCGGTGACCGCGCCGGCGGTCATTCCCCGTTCCGCATGACCGGCGGTCTCTTCCTCGGGGTCGGTGACGTCACCCAGCAGGTCAAGGGAAGCGGTGCGCTTGGCGCGTGAGATGTGGTTCAGCGCCCTTCTGGTGACGATCCGGTACAGCCAGGTGGAGAATTTGGCGCCGGATCTGAACTCGGGCAGGTGCTGCCAGGCGGCGACCAGGGCTTCCTGGGCGATGTCCTCGGCATCATGATGGTTTCCCACCAGCCGCAGCGCGACCCGGTAAGCGAGCTGCCCGTACCGGTCGACGAGCACGCCGTAGGCGTCGAGGTACCCTTCCTGGGCCCGCTGCACGAGGTATTCGTCCTCGGCGTCTGCTGTCACCGGCATCAAATGCCCGGAATATGGCCGCGCATGCGAGACCAGGAAAAGTGCGACGTAGCGCCGCAGGTGATGTCTCGCTGGCTCCAGCCGCGTGAGCTGAACCGCAGGCGCGGCCACTTGTGGCCGGCTCCGGCAAGAGGTATTCGTGCGGCAGATGGCAACGACGGGAGCGAGCCATGAGCCATGTGCGCACCGGCGTGTACGTCCTGACCAGCGGGACAGCCCAGGAAGTCGCCGACCGGGCCCGGGAGGGATGCTCGGCGCGTTCCGGGCGCAGCCTGGTTTCCGCGCCTACGGGATAGCCCAGGCCGGCGAGGGCAAGCTCGTCTCGGTGAGCCTGTGGGACTCCGGCGAGCAGGCCCGGCAGGCTAACAACCTGGCTGCTTCCTGGGTCGCGGAAAATCTGGCCGGCATGGTCCGGCTTGAGGACGCGCAGGTCGGCGACTTCCTCTTCTACGAGACCGGCTGACCGGGAGCCGGCCGGCTTGCGGCCGGTCAGGGCGGGGCGGGCGCGCCGGTTCCCGCGGGCGGCGTCGCGGGCTGGCTGGTGAGGTTGCGCACGCTGGGCACGCTGAGCAGGATCGCGGTCTCCGCGATGGTCAGGATGCCGATGCCCGCGAGCACCGGCCGCGGCCCGGCCGCGGCGACGATGGGCCCGGCCAGCGCCAGTCCGACCGGGAAGGTGAGAAACGAGCCGAACGAGTCGTAGGAACTGGCCCGGGACAGCATCTGCTCGGGCACGTGCCGCTGCACGCTGGTCTGCCAGAAGCTGTTGAAGATGATGAGCCCGGCGCCCCCGGCCGCGGCGCCCGCGGCGATCACCGGTACCGGCAGCAGCGCGCCGAAGCCCAGCGGCGCCAGGCACGCCAGCCCGGACACGGCCACGGCGAACCGCAGCGGCCGCCGGGACCGGAGGCGGGCCGAGAGGACGCCGCCGAGTATCGAGCCGAGCCCGAGCGCGGTGGCGGCGATGGCCCAGGCGGCGGCGCCGCCGTAGTACCGCTTGGACACGACCGGCCCGGCCACCACGTAGCCGGCGAACAGCAGGTTGAAGAACGATGCCCCGATCACGACGTCACGGAACCAGTCCCGGCCCCAGAAGTCCCGCCATCCAGCGCGCAGATCGGCCAGCCAGTTCCGGCTCTCGGCCCGGGGTACCTGCCGGAACTGGATCATCAGCAGCAGTGCGACGCTGACGAAAAAGGTCCCGGCATCCGCGATGATCGCCCAGCCTGGCCCGATGGTCGCCACGCAGACTCCGGCCACGGCCGGGCCGGCTACGCCGGCCGCCGCCGACGAGGTCTGCTGGAGCGCATTGGCCTGCTGCAAGTGCTCCGGCCGCACCAGCGCGGGCAGTAAGCCGGTCGAGGCCGGCATGAACAGCGCCGCGGCCGTTCCCACCACGGCGCTGAGGACCACGAGCACCAGCACCGGCGGACGACCTGCCACCAGGAGCAAGCCGAGCGCGAGCTGCGCGCCGCCGCGGAGCGCATCGGCGCCTGCCATCAATGCCCGGCGCGACACCCGGTCCGCGATCACGCCGCCGGCCAGCATGAAGACCACCGTGGCCGCAGCTTCCGCGCTCAGCACGTCGCCCAGATCGGTGGCTGACCCGGTGAGATCGAGCACGGCGAACGCCAGCGCCACCGGCACCAGGGTGTTGCCGAGCGCGGATACGGTCTGGCCGATGAACAGCAGCCGGAAGTTACGCTCCCGCCAGGCTCCCATCCGCCGACCCTCCCAGCCCGGGCCGCGGCCTGCCACCAGGTTTCCGGGCGGGTCCTGCGACCTCGCGGTCGTGCCGGCACTGGACAGCCGGCCACTTGTCGTTAGCGTGTCTATAAAACTGCGGTCCTGCGCGCGCAGCCCGGCCCGGGCGCTGGGGCCGCACCAGATCCCCTTGGTGGTGCTCATTGACATCCCCGGACCTGACCTCCGCGCAGTCGCAGGACCGTGCTCTGCCGGAGGCTGATGACGCCGCCGGAGGATTGAGCGGGCTGCCCGAGGAGTTTTCCCCTATCCGCCCATCGCCGACTACGGGTTCTTGTCGGACTGCGAGGTGACGGCCCTGGTCGCCCCCAGCGGATCGGTCGAGTGGATGTGCCTGCCGCGGATGGACGGCCCGAGCGTGTTCGGCGCGATCCTGGACCGCGACGCCGGCTGGTTCCGGCTCGGCCCGGAGGACGTTGACGTCCCGGCCGACCGGCGTTACCTGCCGGGCACGATGGTGCTCGAGACCAGCTGGGACGCGGGCGACGGATGGATAATCGTGCGCGACTGCCTGGTCATGGGGCCGTGGCGGCATGAAGGGCCCGGCCGCACCCGGCATGTACGGCCGCCGACCGACTACGACGCCGAGCACATCCTGCTGCGCACCGTGCGCTGCGTGAACGGCGAGGTGCAGCTCACCCTGGACTGCGAGCCCGCTTTCAGTTACGGGCAGCACCGCGGCGAGTGGAGCTATACGGACCAGGGGTACTACCAGGCGGTCTGCCCGGACCCGGACGGGGACCTGACCCTGACGCTCACCTCCGACATCCGGCTCGGGCTCGAAGGCCCCAGCGCCCGGGCCCGCACCCTGCTCAAGGAAGGGGACACCCGGTACTGCGCGCTGTCCTGGGGCAGCAGGACGCCGCCGCCGGATTGCGCCGACGCCTTCGGCCGGGCTGACCTGGACGGCGCATCACTGGCAGCACTGGCTCGCCCGCGGCAACTTTCCTGATCATCGCTGGCGCAGTCACCTGGCGCGCAGCGCGCTCACGCTCAAGGGACTGGCTTTCGCGCCGACCGGGGCGATCGCGGCGGCGGCCACGACGTCGCTGCCGGAAACGCCGCACGGCGAGCGGAACTGGGACTACCGGTACAGCTGGATCAGGGACGCGACCTTCACGCTGTGGGGCCTGCTCTCGCTCGGCTATGAATGGGAAGCCAGCGACTACTTCGCGTTCGTCACCGACCTGGTCCAGCGCGATGGCGGCGACCTGCAGATCATGTACGGCATCGACGGCGCCCGTGACCTGACCGAGCACATCCTCGAGCACCTGGACGGCTACCAGGGTGCCAGGCCCGTGCGCATCGGCAATGCCGCGTACTCGCAGCAGCAAAACGACGTCTGGGGCGCCGTGCTCGACTCGCTGTACCTGCACACCAAGTCCAGGGACCGGCTGGATGAACGGGTCTGGAACCTGGCCCGCGGCCAGGTGGAGCGCGCGCTGCAGCACTGGCACGAGCCGGACCGGGGTATCTGGGAGATCCGCGGCGAGCCCCGGCACTTCACCTCATCCAAGCTGATGTGCTGGGTGGCGGTGGACCGCGGGGCCCGGCTGGCGAGAATACGCGGCGACGCCGACCGGGCGCGCCAGTGGCGCAAGGCAGCGGCCGAGATCCATGCGGACATCTGCAAGAACGCGGTGGACGCCCGCGGGGTGTTCTGCCAGTACTACGGGACGACCGCGCTGGATGCCTCGCTGCTGCTGATGCCGCTGCTGCGGTTCCTGCCGCGCAAGGACAAGCGGATCCGGGCCACCGTCCTGGCCATCGCCGACGAGCTGACCAAAGACGGGCTCGTGCTGCGCTACCAGGTGGACCAGACCGATGACGGGCTCAGCGGAGAGGAAGGAACGTTCACGATCTGCTCCTTCTGGCTGGTTTCCGCGCTCACCGAGATCGGCGAGCACGAACGGGCTCGTGACCTGTGCGAAAAACTGCTGTCTTATGCGAGCCCGCTGCTGCTGTACGCCGAGGAGATAGACACCCGCTCCGGCCGTCACCTGGGCAACTTTCCCCAGGCGTTCACGCATCTGGCGCTGATCAATGCGGTCATGCACGTGATCAGGCACGAGCGCAAAGCCGCCCGGCGGGCACTGACCGGCCGGTAGTGCACCCATGCTGACGTCCGTTGACCTACCAGTGACCCTATGTGATCATCCTTAACCATGTGTGACTTAGGCTAGTCCGGACCCTGGAGGGGCCATGACCGGGAGCAGGGCCAGCAGCGCAGCGCCGCGGAACCTGATCCTGGCGGCGATGATCTTCGCCGTCTCCATGACGTTCATCGACCAGACAATCGTGTCGATCGCGGTGCCGGAGATTCAGCGCGAGCTCGGGCTGTCCAGCACCGGGGTGCAGTGGGCCGTCAACGGCTACCTGTTGTCGCTGGCGGCGCTGTTCGCGTTCGGCGGCCGGCTGGCCGACACGCTCGGGCACCGCAAGATGGTGACGCTCGGCGTCATCGTGTTCGCCGGAGCATCGGCGATGTGCGGGCTGACCCCGCGGGGCGGCCTGGCGGAAGCATGGATCGTCACCTTCCGGGTGATCCAGGGCGCCGGCGGGGCGATCATGTTCCCGGCCGCGCTGGCCATCGTGGTGCAGACGTTCGCGCTGCGCGAGCGCGGCAAGGCCCTCGCGATGTTCTTCGGCATCGCCGGCGCGCTGACCGCGGTCGGGCCGATCCTGGGCGGCTACCTGACCGAGTGGACCTGGCGGGCAATCTTCTGGGTCAACATCCCGGTTGCCGTCATTGCGCTCGTGCTGATCGTCATCTCCCGGCCGGTCACCGAGTACCGGGCGGCCCGGATGGACTACCGGGGCCTGGCCCTGATCGCGGCCGGGATCGCGCTGAGCGTGTTCGGCTTCCAGCAGTCGTCCATCTGGGGCTGGCGCAACCCCGCGATCGGCGCGTCCATCGCCGCCGGGCTGGCCCTGCTCGTCGTGTTCTACTTCGTCGAGGCGCGGACGGCCTCGCCGCTGATGGACGTGAGCATCTTCCGGATCCGCGCGTTCAGCGTCGAGAACCTCGTGCTCGGCCTGTCCATGCTGGTGTTCATCCCGGTGTTCTTCTTCGGCAGCGAGTACGCGCAGATCTCCCTCGGCAAGAGCTCGTCCCAGGCCGGGATCATCTTGCTGTACTTCTTCATCGGGTTCGTGATCGCCGCGCAGATCGGCGGCCGGATGCTGGACCGGGGCGGGGCCAAGCGGCCGGTGGTGATCGGCTGCGTGCTCGGCGCCGCCGGGTTCTGGTTGTGGGCTAGCCACGTCACCGGGCTCAGCTTCAGCACGCAGCAGTGGTACATCATCCTGGCCGGGGCCGGGATGGGCTTCATGCTCGGCCCGGCCAGCACCGACGCGGTCAACCGGGCGGGCCGGCTGTCCTACGGCGAGGCGACCGGCATCACCCAGACGATCCGCAACTACGCCGCCAGCCTGGGCCTGGCCATCCTCGGCACCATCCTGGTCACCCGGATGCGCAGCGAGGTCACCAGTTCGCTGGTCTCGCTCGGCATGCCGGGCGGCCGGGCCAGCGCCACGGCGGCCCGGCTCTCGCAGTCGCACGGCAGCGGCAGCGGCAGCGTGGCCTCGATCCCGCATTTCTTCCGGGTGGACTTCGCCTTCTCCATCCAGACCGTGCTGTACATCATGGCCGGGACCATGGCCGCGGCGGCGGTCGCGGCCATCGTGGGCCTGCGGGCCGGGGTGCAGGAAGAGCCGGCCGCGGCGGCCGTCCCGCAGGCCGGCGGGGCCGGGGGGGCTGGCGGGGCCGGCCAGGCCGTCCCGGGCGTGCCGCCCGCCGGCGTGCCCGGATCCGGCGATCCGGGCGCCGCGCCGTAGCCGTCAGCCGGGCGCGCGGGCGCTGGCGGTCCGGTGACCGATGGCCGGGCTGGCCGCCGCGCGCGGTCAGCGCCGCACCCGGACCACCCGCAACCGCCGTCAAGCGCTGAGCGGACCGGACCGCACCGGGTTACGGTGGCGCCAACGGCCCGGGCTCCCGGGCGCGCGAGGAGGGTCGATGACGACAGCGGGATCTGGCACCGACGGCGCGCTCTCGTTCCCGCCGGGCTTCGTCTGGGGCGCGGCGACGGCCGCCTACCAGGTCGAGGGCGCGGTGGGCGAGGGCGGCCGCGGGGTGTCGGTATGGGACACCTTCAGCCGGACGCCAGGGCGGGTAGCCCGGGACGACAACGGCGACATCGCCTGCGACGCCTACCACCGCTACCCCGGCGACATCGCGCTGATGGCCTCGCTCGGCCTGCGGGCCTACCGGTTCTCCGTCGCCTGGCCGCGGATCCAGCCGGACGGCACCGGCCCGGCCAGCCAGCGCGGCCTGGACTACTACCGGGCGGTGCTGGACGAGCTGGCCGGCCGCGACATCATGCCCACGATCACGCTGTACCACTGGGACCTGCCGCAGGAGCTGCAAGATCGCGGCGGCTGGGCCGCGCGCGACACCGCGCAGCGGTTCGCCGAGTACGCAGCGATGGTGGCCGGCGCGCTCGGCGACCGCCCGGCCCGCTGGATCACGGTGAACGAGCCGCAGATCGTGGTCAGCCACGGCTACCGGACCGGCGTGCACGCGCCCGGCCTGCGGGACGAGGACGCGGCCCGCGCCGCCACCCACCACCTGCTGCTCGGTCACGGGCTGGCCGCGGCAGCGCTGCGCAGCTCGCTGCCGGGCGGCACCGAGGTCGGCATCACGCTGGACCTGCACCCGGTGCTGGTGCCCGGTGCGGCCCCGGGCGAGGCGGTCGAGCGCGGCCGGGCCGCGACCGACGCGGAGCTGAACGGGCTGTTCCTGGAGCCGGTGCTGACCGGCCGGTACCCGGCCGCGGCCCGGGCGTCGCTGCTGCCGCCCGCGGAGCTGATCAGGCCGGGCGACCTGGAGGCGATCAGCGCGCCGGCCGGCTTCCTCGGCATCAACTACTACGCCCCGGTATACCTGCGGGCCGGCGACCCCGCCGACCTGCGCCGCGGCGAGGAACCGGCCCGGTGCGAGCGGCCCGGGGTGGTCGAGTACCGGCCGCCCGCGCTCGACCGCACCCCGATGGGCTGGGTCGTCGACCCCGACGGGCTGTACGAGCTGCTGATGCGGCTGTCGCAGGACGCGCCTGGCCTGCCGCTGTACATCACCGAGAACGGCTGCGCGGCCGAGGACTACGTGGACCCCGAAGGCCGGGTCAACGACATCGAGCGGGTGAAGTACCTGCACCAGCACCTGGCCGCCGCCGCCCGGGCGATCAGGGACGGGGCCCAGCTGGCCGGGTACTACGTCTGGTCGCTGCTGGACAACTTCGAGTGGGGCTGCGGCTACCAGAAGCGATTCGGGATCGTGTACGTCGACTTCGCCACCCAGCAGCGCATCCCGAAGGCGAGTGCCGGCTTCTACTCGGGCGTCGTCCGCGCCAACGCGGTACCGCCGCTGCCCGCGGCCCCGGCGGGCTGAACCCCCGGAGTCCCCGGAGTCCCCCGCAGCCCGCGCCGGCCCGCGCCCGCGCCGGCCGGCAGGCTAGATTCGCCGGGTGTGGAGCTGACCGCGGGGACCGGCGAGCTGGCCGCCCGGGCCCGCGCGCTGGCCGGCCGCGGCGGGCGCCGCATCCTCGGCATCACCGGGCCGCCCGGGGCCGGCAAGAGCACGCTGGCCCGCGAGCTGGCCGCCCGGCTCGGGCCCGAGCTGGCCGTGCTGGTGCCGATGGACGGCTTCCACCTGGCCAACGCCACCCTGCGCGCCTGGGGCCGCCGGGAGCGCAAGGGCGCCCTGGACACCTTCGACGCGGCCGGATACGTCTGCCTGCTGCGGCGGCTGCGCGACCAGGCCGAGAACATGGTGCACGCGCCGGACTTCGACCGTGACCTCGACGAGCCCATCGGGTCGGCCATCCCGGTCCCCCGCTCGGTACCGCTGGTGCTGACCGAAGGCAACTACCTGCTGTGCCAGCAGGACGGCTGGGCCGGCGTGGCCGCGCTGCTGGACGAGAGCTGGTACCTGCAGGCCAGCGACGCCACCCGGCTGCGCCGCCTGGCCCGCCGCCACCAGGCGCACGGCATGACACCGCAGCAGGCGCGGGCCTGGGCGGCCGGCACCGACCAGGCCAACGCGGCGGTGGTGGCGGCCACCCGGCCCCGCGCCGACCTGGTCGTCACGCTCGTCCCCGGCTAGTGCGGCCCGCCCGCGGGCTGCGGCCGGCGGGGCAGCAGCGGGACGACCAGGCAGCTCAGCGCGCTGATGCCGGCCACGCCGAGCAGCGCGACGCTGAGTGCGTGCGGCTGGCCGCCGGCCAGCGCGGCGAAGTAGATCGTGGTGACCACCGCCACCCCGATCGCGCTGGACAGCTGCTGGACCGCGCTCAGCGAGCCGCTGGCACTGCCGGCCTCGGCCGGGTCGATGTCGCCGATGGCGATGTCGTAGAGCGTCGCGAAGGTGGCGCCCATGCCGAAGCCGGTGACGGTCATGGCCGCGGCCAGCAGCCCCGGGCCGGCCGCGGTGCCCGCGGTCAGCACGATCGCGAGCAGGCCGCCGCTGCCGGCCAGCGTCACCAGCAGCCCCGCCAGCGTGAGGACCCGGCCGAACCGGGCGATGAGATTCATGCAGACCGCCGAGGCCGCGACGAGCCCGGCCGCCATCGGCGCGAACCCGGTCACCGCCGCGCGCAGCGGGCTGTACCCGATCCCGCGCTGCAGGAACAGCGACACCACGTACGCGAGCCCGGCCACGGCCGCGAAGTACACCACGCCGAGCAGCAGCCCGGCGGTGAAGCCGCGGTTGCGCAGCAGCGAGGGGCGGATCAGCGGCACGGCGGCGGTGCGCTGGCGGGCGCAGAAGGCCGCGAAACAGACGGCCCCCGCGGCGATGGCGGCGGCCGGGCCCGCGGTCCAGCCGCTGGCCGAGCCCTGGATCAGCCCGTACAGCAGGCCGAGCATGGCCGCCGCGAGCAGGGCCGAGCCGGCCAGGTCAATGCGCACCGCGCGGTCACCGCGGTCGCGGGGCAGCAGCCGCAGCCCGGCGGCCAGGCCCGCGGTGCCGACGGTGAGGTTGACCAGGAAGATGGGCCGCCAGCCCAGGCCCAGCAGGTTCGCGTTCAGGATCACGCCGGCCAGCAGCGGGCCGCCGACGGCCGACAGCCCGAGCACCGGCCCGAAGGCGCTGAACGCCCTGGTGATCTGATCGCGGGGAAAGACCGCGCCGAGGATCCCGAAGCCCTGCGGGATCAGCAACGCGCCGAACGCGCCCTGGGCCAGCCGGGCGACGATGATGGCGGCGGGGCCGAAGGCCAGCCCGCAGGCCAGCGAGGCGGCGGTGAAGCCGGCCATGCCGACCAGGAAGGTGCGGCGGCGGCCGTACCTGTCGCCGAGCCGCCCGCCGGTGACCACCAGCACCCCGAGGGCGAGCGCGTAGCTGGCGCCGAGCCATTTCACCAGCGCCGCGCCGCCGTGCAGGCTCGCCGCGATCGCCGGAGCCGCGATCGTGGTCACGGTCGAATCCACCAGGTCCAGGACGTCGGCAGCCAGGATGACGGCGAGGATCGCCCACGCGACCCCGGGCACGCGGCCGGCCGCCCCGGGAGCGGAAGCCGGGATGGCCGGCAGTTCGGTGACGTCCATGGTGACCTCCAGATCGCCGCTCGGGTTACGATCATTGCTTGTGTTACGAGCACTGATCGTATGACATGCGGCGCTCGTGTCAAGAGCGTTGCTCGTGTTGGGCGTCGCGACCGGCTACGCTGAGTGCTCGTGACCGACCGAACCGAGCTGGCGGGGCCCGCGGCCCTGCCGCAGCTGCCCTGGCACAAGCCGCCGCGCCGCCGGCGTACGCCCAAGGCGCCGCTGACCCGGGACCGGATCGTGGCGGCGGCGATCGAGATCCTGGACCGCGACGGCCTGGACGCGGTCAGCACCAGGCGGGTCGCCGAGGCGCTGGATACCGGGTCGGCCTCGCTGTACGCGCACGTCGCCAGCCGGGACGAGCTGCTCGAGCTCGTCGTGGACAAGATCGCGGCTGACATCGAGGTGCCCGGCCCGGACCCGGCCCGCTGGCAGCAGCAGCTGCGCGACTACGCGCGCCACGCCCTGCGGGTGTGGGCCGGGCACGCCGACGTGACCCGCGCCTCGCTGGCCACCATCCCGACCGGCCCGGAGCGGCTGCGCATCACCGAGCGGCTGCTGGCCATCCTGCGGGCGGCCGGCTTCACCGGTCAGGACGCGTCCTGGGCGGTGGACCGGCTGCAGCTCTACATTGATGCCGACGCCTACGAGGGCTGGCTGCACGTGGTCCAGGGCCGGCGCGGCGCCGAGCCCGCCGGGCACATGGCCGCGATCCGCGACTATTACCGCCAGCTGCCCGCCGACCGCTATCCGCTGGTCTCGGCCATGGCCGGGATCATCATGACCGGGGACGGGTCCGAGCGTTTCGAATTCGGCCTCGATCTGCTGATCGCGGGCCTGGCGGCCCGGCTCGCCGGGCGGCGGTCCTGACCGCCGGCCACCGGCCGGAGCATGTGAGTTTGGTCTCGGCAGGCATAGCCGGGCCGGTGCTGGGGAGTCGGTCAGGTACTGCGGGGATGAGTACGGCCGAGCTCGCCCAGCGTGCCGACGCAACAGTCCACAGCAGCCTGTCCAGCAAGGGGGCGACCTGGAGATGATGACCACGACGCACGACCCGGACGGCGGTGGCCGGCCGCGGCTGATCTTCGCCTTCGGCGGCACCGCCGAGATCGGCAGCACGCAGCGCGAGTTCGACCTGCTGCCGACCGTGACCACGATCGGCAGCGGCGACGGCGCGGACCTGCGCCTCGACGGCCTGGCCGAGCGGCACGCCGAGGTGCGCCGCGACGACGGCGACGACTACGTGCTGGTCAACCTGGGCACCGATGCGGGGGTGCTGGTCGACGGCCAGCCGGTCGAGCAGGTCCCGCTGCATACCGGGGACCGGATCGAGCTGGGCGATTGGACGCTGTCCTACTACCGGGAAGAGTTCGCCGACCATGGCCGGCCGTTCGGCGGCCGGGAAGGCGGCGACGCCACGCCGCGGCATCCCCGCGACGAGCATCCCGCGCACGATGCGCCGCAGTAGCGGCCGGTTTTCCTGATCTGCCGGTAAATTCGCCCGCCCGGCGCACGGCCGCGGGGGCGGCGGGCGCCTATCCTGCGCGGGTGGCACCGAAGACCGCCGCGGCCCGGACGCCGGGCCGGCTGCGCCGCCGCATCCTCGAGCGCCTCGGCGGCCTCAGCCGGCGGCCCGGCTGGCTGATGTTCGCCGGGGCGGCGGCGCTGGCCGTCGCGCTCGGCGGCTACGCCGGCTATGCGCTGACCCATCCGCCGGGCACCTGGCAAAGCCCGGTCGACCTCAGCGTGTACCGCAGCGCCGGCTTGGTGGCCCGCGGCCTCGGCCCGCTCTTCCGTGCCCATGCGGCCGCCCCGCTGTACCACTGGCCGGGCACCGAACTGCAGTTCACCTATCCGCCGTTCGCGGCGCTGGCGTTCGAGATCCTGACCTTGCTGCCGCTGGAGGCGCTCTGGTACGTCGCGGCGGTGGCCGGGGCCGTGCTGATGCTCGCGACGATCTGGTGGACGCTGCGCGCGCTCGGCGGCAGGCCCGCCGGGACGCGGGCGGGCGCCACGCTGCTGCTCGGCGCGGCGCTGTTCTGGACCGAGCCGGTGCAGCGGGTGCTGTGGCTCGGCCAGGTCGAGATCGCGCTGATGGCCCTGGTCGTCTGGGATCTGACCCAGCCCGACCGGCGGTGGTGGAAGGGCGCCGGGGTCGGGCTGGCGGCCGGGATCAAGCTGGTGCCGCTGATCTTCATCCCCTACCTGCTGCTCTCCCGGCAGTTCCGGCAGGCCGCGGTGGCCGCCGGGGTGTTCGCCGTCACCGTCCTGGCCGGCTTCGCGGTCCTGCCCGGCGATTCGCATGCCTGGTGGCTGACCGGCCTGTTCGCCCGGGCCAGCCGGGCCGGCTTCACCGCGTGGACGGGCAACCAGTCGCTGCTGGCCCTGGCCACCCGGCTGGCCGGCAGCCCGGCGGCGGCCGCACCGGCCTGGTACGCCGCCGTCGCCGTCATCGGCATCGCCGGGCTGCTCTGCGCGGCCCGGCTGCACCGCCGCGGCGAGCCGGTGGCCGGGATGCTGCTGGCCGCGCTGACCGCACTGCTCGTGTCGCCGATCAGCTGGGACCACCACTGGGTCTGGGTGGTGCCGGGGGTCACCGCGCTGGCCTGGTACGCGGCGCGCAGCGAGGGCCGTGCCCGGTGGGCGCTGGCCGGGGTGGCGGCGGCCGTCACGGTCACGTTCTGGGCCTGGCCGACCAGCCTGTGGGGGCAGCCGGACGCGGTCGACGGCTTCGGCGAGGGCCTGATCTGGGCGGCTCCGAACACCGAGCCGGGCACCTATTTCCAGCTCGGCAACCAGCCCTGGTTTATCGAGTATCACTGGCACGGCGGCCAGCTTGCCGTCGGCAACCTTTACGTGCTCATGGGGCTGGCCCTGTTCGCACTGCTGGCGGTGACGGCCGCCAGGAAGGCAGGCCAGCCCACCGGCCGCTGACGGCCAGCGCCACCGTGACCGCGAGTACCGCGATCAGGATGACGGGCGCCGCGGCCAGCGCGACCCAGTGCGCGGCCGCATGCAGCTTGCCGATGTGCGGCGGCGCCCACAGCGGCGTCATCAGCGCGACCGAGCCGGCCAGCAGCCGGGCCAGCAGCAGCCAGTCCAGCGCGGCGGCGGGGACCAGCACCAGCAGGCAGAACGCCATCGTGTCGTACCAGGGCAGCTGATAGGGCCAGATGAGCAGCCAGGCCACGCTGAGCAGCAGGGCGACCCGGACGGCCGGGCGGTGCGGCGAGCCCGGCGGCGGCCGCCGCAGCAGCAGGGCGGCCACGGCCGCGGCGGCCAGCATGGTCAGCAGCAGCTCGGCCGCAGTGTGCTGGTGCGCCCGGCCGAAGACCAGGGCGTAGCCGCTGTCGATCGTGGTGTAGCCGGTCCGCCGCAAGACCGCGCGCACGGCGGCCTGGCCGGTCCAGGCGTACAGCGGCAGCGCCGCCGCGGCCAGGCCGGCGGCTGCCGCGGCGAGCGCCGCGGCAGAGCGGCGGCAGGCCCAGGCCAGCGCGACCGCGAACAGCAGGAAGTTGACCTTCACGGCCGCGGCCGCGCCCGTCAGCATCCCCGCGGCGAGGGCCAGCGGCCAGGCCGGCCCGCAGGCGCCGGGCCTGACCACCGCGGCGGCCAGGCCGAGGAAGCCCAGCGCGGCGGCGACGGCGTCCACGTGCCCGCCGGCGATCAGGCCCCAGATCAGCAGCGGGTTGGCCGTCCACAGCAGGTGCGCCCGGGCCCGGCGGCCCGGCTGGCCGCGCAGCAGCCGCCCGGCGGCCAGCGCGACAGCGCCGAACGCCAGCGCGTTGAACACCTTGAGCCAGAACATGGCCCGCAGGACCGGCCGGCCGGCCAGCCGGGCCGCCGCCAGCTGCTCGGCCGTGGCCAGCGGCCCGTAAACCGACACGTGCCTGTCCCAGGCCCTCGGCGCGGCCCGCCCGAACGGGTCCCCGATCCTGGCCAGCCGGAGCGGGCTCATCAGGTAGGGGCTGTGCCCGAGCTCGGCGATCCGCCCGTAGGCGGCGTAGTCCAGCGCGTCGGTAGAACCGGCCGGGGGCAGCGCGACCAGCGCCACGGACGCCAGCGCAGCCGCGCACACCAGCGCGCGGACCGGCACCCGCCCGCCGCGCGCCGCCGCCGCCAGCCCGGCGGCCATCCCGCCCGTGCCGCAGGCCGCGGCCGCCCACAAGCACCAGACCGCCAGCACCGGCCGCAGGTGCAGGCCCGCCACCCACGGCGGCCGGGCGGGCCGGCGGCCACGTCGGGCCAGCCTCCGCCCGCGCAGGCCACGACGATGAGCACGAGCGAGACGACGATGCCCGCCACCGCCAGGGCGGCCAGCAGCCGGCCAGGCGGGCGGCCCGGCCGGGCGGGACCCGCGGAAGCGGCCCCCGGCCCGGCGCGCTCAGCGGCGGCGAGCTCCGGCCCGGCGCGCTCTGCCCCGGCCGGCCACGTCGCGGCGGGCAGCGGCCGCACGCCGCCGGCTACCTCACCCCCGGCCGCAGCACGCCCGGCGGGGCCCCCGCCGCCGGGCTCACCGCGGGCCGGATCACCGTCGTGGCCTTCGCCACCGCCGGCGCCGCTGCCGGGCGCTCCGCTGGTCACTACGCTAGGGGACGAGGCCCGGCCGGCCGCTCCGTCCGGGATGCGCAATTATGGATATTTCCATGCTTAATTAATGCCACGATGAGCGCAAAGTGCGGCAAAAGCTTTAGCCGGCTTTTGCGTAAACCAGCCGGCTGGCCGCCGGAAACCTTCTGCTCCCGAACATCGCACTCCGGCTGCCTGCATCAATGCCATTCAGACGCCGTACAAAGAAAGAGACATGCCTGACCTAGATAAACTGGCCGGCGAGTGGCGCGCCGCTCTGGCCGGGTGGGCGATACCCGAGCCCATTGCCGCCGCCGCGGACAGTTCGCCCTGGGTGCTGCCGCACGAGGTATTCGCGCGGCGGGCCGACCGGCTGGCCGCCGCACCCGGCGGCCCGTCGTTCGAGCGGGCCTGGGCCTCGCTCGACCCGCCGGGTGCCGTGCTGGACGTCGGCGCCGGAGCGGGCGCCGCCTGCCTGCCGCTGCTGCCCCGCACCACCAGCCTGACCGCCGTGGACACCGACGCCGCCATGCTGGACCTGGTCGCCAGCCGTGCCGCCGCACGCGGGCACGCCGTGACGTGCGTGCACGACGGCTGGCTGCAGGCCGCCGGGCAGCTGCCCGCCGCGGACGTGGTGACCTGCCATCACGTGCTCTACAACGTGCCGGACGTGGTGCCCTTCCTGCGCGCCCTGACCGGGCACGCCCGCCGGCTCGTGGTGGCCGAGGTCTCCGCCGTGCATCCGCTGGTCAGCCTGAACGGCCTGTGGCTGCGCTTCCACGGGCTGCGGCGGCCCGCCGGGCCGGGCGCCGCCGACCTGCTCGCGATCCTGGCCGCGATGGGCCTGCCCGCCCGCAGCCAGCGATGGCCGCGGCCGGGCGGCCGGGACTACGCCAGCTTCGCCGAGCTGGCCGAGGTGACCAGGCGGCGGCTGTGCCTGCCCGCGTCCCGCTCGGCCGAGGTGGCGCAGGCGCTGGCCGAGGCGGGCATCGACCCGCAGCAGCCGTGCGACCCGGGCTCGCCGGGGCGGGACACCGTGACGATCTGGTGGCCGGGCGGGGCGGCAGGCGGCTGACCGGCGGGAAAATCTGCTGGCTGGGCGCGTCCGATTTGGCAGACGGGACGTCTGACGGGTAGAGACGATGACGATAGCCGCCGGCCGCAGCCGGCGGCGCGTCGCGGGCAGGCCGCCAGCATGGCGCCAGCCTCGGTGAGCGATAAGGCAGCCGACATGAACGATTGGCCAGACGACTGGTTCCGGGGCCGGTCAGCGCAGGATGATCCCGGTCAGCAGCCAGGCTCCGCCGACCGGACGGTGAGCATGTCCGGCGGCCAGGGCGGCCGTCCGGGCGCCGCCGCCCCGATGGGCCAGGGCGCGCCGGGCACTCCCGCATCGAACTGGCCGCAGCAGCCGCCGTCACGCAGCACCGGCGCGGCCGGGCCGGCCTGGCCCCACCAGGCCGATGAGCGCAGCCGCGGCGGCAGCGGCATGCCCGGCGGCGGGACGCCCCGGCCGCCGCGCGGCGGCGGGGGCGGCCGGCGCTGGCTGCGGCCGCGCCGGATCACCGCGATCATCGCCGTGCTGCTGGTGCTGGTGCTGGTCTTCGTGGTCGGCATGTACTTCTTCGTCGGTTCCAAGCTCACGCACAAGAACGTGCTGGTCGACTACTCGGGCCGGCCCGCCGTCGCGTCCGGCACCAACTGGCTGATCACCGGCTCGGACAGCCGCCAGGGCCTGACCCGGCGCCAGGAGCACCGGCTCGCCACCGGCGTGGACATCGGCGGGCAGCGCTCAGACACGATCATGGTGCTGCATGTCCCGTCGGGCGGCGGGTCGCCGCTGCTGATCAGCCTGCCCCGCGACTCTTACGTGCCGATTCCCGGATACGGAGACAACAAGCTCAACGCGGCGTTCTCCCTCGGTGGCCCGAAACTGCTGGCTCGCACGGTGCAGAACGCCACCGGCCTGCGGATCGAGCACTACATGGGCATCGGCTTCGGCGGGTTCGTGCGCGTGGTCAACGATATCGGCGGCGTCCGGATCTGCCTGAAGATGGCGCTGCACGACCCGGCGGCCGGCCTGCACCTGTCCAAGGGCTGTCACAACCTGGACGGCTCGCAGGCCCTCGGCTACGTGCGGACCCGGCACCTGTACGCGACGCAGGACCTGCAGCGGGAACAGGATCAGCGGCTGTTCATGAAGGCGCTGCTCGCCAAGATGACGAGCGCCGGGGTCATACTCAACCCGCTGCGCTCGGTCCCCGCGGCGACCGGGGTGGCGAGCACCCTCACCGTGGACCAGGGCACCAGCCTGTACCAGCTGCTGGAGGCAGCGCTCGCGCTGCGGCACCCGCAGACCACCACGGTGCCGATCGCCAACGCCGGCTACGTGACCAGCGCCGGCGATTCTGTGCTGTGGAACCAGGCGCAGGCCAAGCGGCTGTTCAGCGACCTGAACAACGGCAGGCCGGTGCCGAAGTCGCTGATCACCGGATCGCACCAGGCCTGAGCCTCCGGGCACCCGCGCCGCAGCAGTCCTTCAGGCCGCGTTCAGGAAGCACTCAGCCAGCTGCGGCACAATAGTGATCATGACCACTGTGCGGAGCACACCATGAGCACTGTGCGGAGCACGCCATGAACACTGTGCGGAGCACACCATGAGCACTGTGCGGAGCACGCCATGAACACGGTGCAGGGCAACGGCCACCGGCCGCCGGATGCGCGGCTGCTGGTGGTCGAGGACGAGCCGAACATCCTGGAGCTGCTGGCCGCGAGCCTGCGGTACGCGGGCTTCGAGGTGATCACGGCGGCGGCCGGCGGCGAGGCCGTGCAGGCCGCGCAGCGGCACCGGCCCGACCTGATCGTGCTGGACGTCATGCTGCCTGACATGGACGGGTTCGACGTGGTGCGGCGGCTGCGCGGCGGCGGCACCCGGGTGCCGGTGGTGTTCCTGACCGCGCGGGACTCGACCGAGGACAAGATCCGCGGCCTGACGCTCGGCGGCGACGACTACGTGACCAAGCCGTTCAGCCTGGAGGAGGTCATCGCCCGGATCCGGGCGGTGCTGCGCCGCACCCGCGGGGACGGCACCGAGCCGTCGCCCCGGCTCAAGTTCGCCGACCTGGAACTGGACGAGGACAGCCACGAGGTGTGGCGGAGCGGCCAGCAGATCCAGCTGTCCCCCACCGAGTTCAAGCTGCTGCGCTACTTCATGGGCAACGCCAACCGGGTGCTGTCGAAGATGCAGATCCTCGACCATGTGTGGGACTACGACTTCCGCGGCGACACCGGGATCGTGGAGTCGTACGTGTCGGTGCTGCGCCGCAAGGTCGACACCACCGAGCCGCACCTGCTGCACACCCTGCGCGGCGTGGGTTACGTGCTCCGGCTGCCGTCGTCGTAGGGCTCGCTTATGGCGCTGGCTAATAGCCCGGGGGGATTCTGGCGGTCGGTCCGCCAGCTGCCCGCCCGCACCCCGCTCCGGGTCAAGCTCATCACCGCGGTGCTCGCCCTGGTCGCAGTCGCGCTGATCGTCATCAGCCTGGCCGGGATCGCCTTCCTGCGTAACTACCTGATGAGCCAGGCTGAGTCCAGCTTCCCGGGCCTGAGCGGGGAGCTGGCAAACAACGATTACGTCCAGCACGTCGTGGTATTCGGCAGCTCCCCCTCACTGGCATCCGGGATCTACGCCGGGTGGATATCCAGCGGCCGCCTGCAGACTGTCTGGCAGCCCGTCGGCCAGGCCCCCCGCAATGCGCCGATGCCCGGGCCGGATATCCCGGTTAACAGCGGCTGGCTGACCGCCCACGCCTACCGGTCGGTCGTAGTCAGCGCCACATCGGGCAGTAACAGATGGCTCGTCGAGGTGCTGCCTGACCAGAGGGTTCCCGTGCCGGGTGGCGGCCAGGTCACCGGCACCGTCGTACTCGGGCAGAACGTCACGAGCGTCTTCAGGACTCTCGGACGGCTGACGGCCATCGACGTGGTGGTGAGCGGCGTCGTCCTGCTCGGCCTGGCCATCGTCGGCGTGGCCGTGATCCGGTCCAGCCTGCGGCCGCTGGTCGACATCGAGCGGACCGCGGGAGCCATTGCCGCCGGGGATCTGGCCCGCCGGGTGCCCGAGCGGGATCCGCGGACCGAGATGGGCCGGCTCGGGCGGTCGCTGAACGCGATGCTGAGCCAGATCGAGTTCGCGTTCCGGTCCCGGGCCGACTCCGAGACCGCGGCGCGGCGGTCGGAGGAGCGGATGCGGCAGTTCGTCGCCGACGCCAGCCACGAGCTGCGCACCCCGCTGACCGCGATCCGCGGCTTCGCCGAGTACTACCGCCAGCGCGGCGGCGTGGCCGGCAGCCAGGACGCCGCGACGGACGCGGCGCCCGGCCTCGAACCCGCCGACCTGAACCGGATCATGCGCCGGGTCGAGCAGGAAGCGGCCCGGATGGGCGTGCTGGTCGAGGACATGCTGCTGCTGGCCCGGCTGGACCAGCAGCGGCCGCTGGACCGGCAGACGGTCGACTTGCTGGCCCTGGCGGCCGACGCGGTGCACGACGCCCGGGTCGTCGCCCCGGACCGCGCCATCAACCTGACCGTGGGCGCGGGCGCCGCGCTGCTGGTGCTGGGCGACGAGACCCGGCTGCGCCAGGTCGTCGGCAACTTGATGAGCAACGCGCTGACCCACACCCCGGCGGGCACGCCGGTCGAGATCCGGCTGCGGTCGGGCAGCCTGGCCGAGGCCCCGGCCGCCGGGCCGCCCGCGGCGGCGCCCGGGCCGCCGTCCCCGGCCGCCGTGCTGGAGGTCGCCGACGCCGGGCCCGGGCTCACCCCGGAGCAGGCCGAGCGGGTCTTCGAGCGGTTCTACCGGGTGGACACCGCCCGCACCACCGGCGGCACCGGGCTGGGCCTGGCCATCGTGGCCGCGCTGGTGGCCGCGCACGACGGCCGGGTCTGGGTGCAGTCCGGGCCGGATGGCGGGGCAGTGTTCCGCATTGCCCTGCCGCTGGCACCAGAAGCACTGCCGCTGGCACCAGAAGCACTGCCGCTGGCTCCGGAGGCGCGGCCGGCGGACGAGCCGGCACCGTCCGGGGCGGACCAGGCCGCAGCAGGCTCCCCCGCCGGTACGAGCCAGCCGGACGGCGCCTCGGCCCCGCCTGCGGCGGACGAGCCCACGGATGTGGTGGCCTCGCCGGACCGGGCCCAGCGGTGACCGGTCAGGCCGCCAGCGCCGCCCGGGCCGCGGCCACCGCCTGGTCGCGGTAGCCGGCGCCGAACAGGCACACGTGCACCAGCAGCGGATGCAGCTGGTGCAGCGGGATCCTGGCCCGCCAGCCGCCGGCCAGCGGTGCCGTCTCGTCGTAGGCGGCCAGGATCGTCTCCAGCCACGGCGCGCCGAACAGGTCCAGCATGGCCAGGTCGGTCTCCCGGTGCCCGCCGTGCGCGGCCGGGTCGATGAGCCAGCCCGCGCCGCCCGACCACAGCACGTTGCCCGACCAGCAGTCCCCGTGGATCCGGCTGGGCGGCTCGGGCGGCCCGGCCAGGTCCGGCAGCCGGGCCGCGACGGTCTCGATCAGCGTGACGTCAGCCGCGCTGAGCTGGCCGTCGTCCCGGGCGCGGCGGGCGAACGGCAGGATCCGCTGGCCCGCGTACCAGGCCGGCCAGTCGCCGCCGTCGTCATTGGGCAGCGGCAGGCTGGCGATGTAACCCGGCCACGGCGCGCCGAGCCGGCCCGGCCCGGCGGCGTGCAGCCGGGCCAGGTCCCGGCCGAACCGCTCCGCGGCCGGGCGGCTCGCCTGCCCCGCCGCGATCCAGCCGGTGACCAGCAGGCCGTCCGCGCAGCCCAGCACCTCCGGCACCGCGGCCGCGCCGGGCTCGGCCAGCCAGCGCAGCCCGGCCGCCTCGGCGGCCAGCATGGCGGCGTCCTCGGCGGCCAGCCTGGCGGCGTCCTCGGCGGCCAGCATGGCGGCGCCTTCGCCGCCCGGCCCGGTCTCCGCACGACCTGGCGTGCCGGGCGCGCCGGCCGCGGCCTTGACGAACGCCAGCCGGCCGTCCGCCAGGGCCGCCCGGTAGTGGCGCATCCCGTGCTGGCCGCCGGCCGGCGTCAGGTCCGCGACCTGGGCTCCGGTCAGCGCGCTCAGCGCCCGGGTGAGGCCGGATGGCATCGAGGCAACCGGACCGGCGTTAGGCAGTCCCGGGCAGCTCGCGAGCGAGCTGCCCGGCCAGCGCCCGGGCGGCCGGCAGCACCAGGTCGAGCGCGTCGGCGTAGTCCTGCGGGCCGCCGGAATACGGATCGGGCACCTCGGCCTGCGCACCGGACTCCGGGTCGAACGAGCGCAGCAGCCTGATCCGGCCGGCCGTGCCCGGATGGCGCGACGCCATCCGCTCCAGGTCGGCCTTGTTGCTGGCATCCATGGCGACAATCAGGTCGTAGCGCGGCAACGCCGGCCCTGCGATCTGCCGCGCGCGGTGCGCCGACCCGTCATACCCGCGGCGGGCCAGCTCGGCGCGGGCCCGGCTGTCCATCGGCTCGCCGATGTGCCAGTCGCCGGTGCCGGCGCTGTCCACCACCACCCGGCCGGACAGCCCGGCCCGGTCCAGCTCGGCGCGCAGCACCACCTCGGCCATCGGGGACCGGCAGATGTTGCCCAGGCAGACCAGGCAGACGCGGTACGGGCCGGATGACTGGCGCGGAGCCGGGACCGGCGCCAGCGCGGAAGGCTTTGCGGGCATGCGACAAGAATGCCCGACGCCCGGGCCTGCCGCGCCGCCTGCCACGATGGTCGCCATGAGCACCGCCGCTGACTACCGTGCGCTGTCGCTGTGGCACGACACCGTGCCCGGGTCACTCCGGCCGGGGCCGCCGCTGGACGGTGACACCGAAGCTGACGTGGCGATCGTCGGCGCGGGCTTCACCGGCATGTGGACCGGCTACTACCTGTCACGGGCCGACCCGTCGCTGCGGATCGTGATCTGCGAAGCGCAGATCGCCGGGTACGGCGCGTCCGGCCGCAACGGCGGCTGGTGCTCGGCGCTCTTCCCGGCCTCGCTGGCCAAGCTGGAGCGGATGGCGGGCCGGGCGGCGGCGATCGCCCAGTACCGGGCCATGCACGACACGGTCGGCGAGGTCGGCCGGGTCGCCGCGGCCGAGGGCATCGACTGCCACTGGGCGAAGGGCGGGACGATCGCGCTGGCCCGGTCGGCGGTCCAGCTGAACCGGGCCCGGGCCGAGGTGGCAGAGGCACGCGAGTACGGGTTCGGGCCGGAGGACGTCCGGCTGCTGAACGCCGCGGAGGCCACGGCGATGGCCGGCGCCGCCGGGGTGGTCGGCGGCGTGTACAGCCCGCACTGCGCCGCCATCCACCCGGCCCGGCTGGCCCGTGGCCTGGCCGCGGTGCTCCGCGCCCGCGGGGTCTCGCTGTGCGAGCAGACGCCGGTCACCGCGATCGAGCCCGGGCGGCTGCGGACGGCCCGGGGGACGGTCAGCGCGCGGCACGTGGTCCGCGCGACCGAGGGGTACACCCCCCGGCTGCCGGGCCAGGCCCGGGCCGTCGTGCCGGTCTACTCGCTGATGATCGCGACCGAGCCGCTGCCGGATCAGGTCCTGGACCGGATCGGCCTGGCCGGGCGGCCCACGTTCAGCGACTTGCGGCACCTGATCATTTACGGGCAGCGCACCGCGGACGGGCGGCTGGCCTTCGGCGGCCGGGGCGCGCCGTATCACCTGGGCTCGGCGGTCCGGCCGTCGTTCGACCGGGTGCCGGCCGTGTTCGCGGCGTTGCGGGCGACGCTGGCTGAGCTGTTCCCGGTGCTGGCCGGGGCGGAGGTGACGCACGGCTGGGGCGGCCCGATCGGGGTGGCCAGGGACTGGTGCGCCTCGGTCGGGCTGGACCCGGCCACCGGCATCGGCTGGGCCGGCGGGTACGTGGGCGACGGGGTGTCCACCACGAACCTGGCCGGGCGCACGCTCGCCGACCTGATCACCGGCCGGGACTCTGAGCTGACCCGGCTGCCGTGGGTAGGGCACCGGTCGCCGCAATGGGAACCCGAGCCGCTGCGCTGGCTCGGGCTGAACGCGGGGTTGCGGGCAATCAGCCTCGCCGACAAGGCCGAGGCGCGCAGCGGCCGTCCCTCCCGCGCGGCCGCGTTCATGGGCCGGTTCCTGGGCGAGTAGCGCGGCCCGCGCCACCGCATCGCAGCCGCCCGGCTGCGCCTCGCGCCTCTCGGTCCCGTCCCGGCGGCGGGACCGATTCCGTCATTGTGCAGACTTTCCAGTTCCTGGAGCGGAAAAGTCTGCACGATCATGAATCCGGGCGCTCGCGCCGTCGCCCGGAGGGCGCGCAAAGGCCGCCGGACGGCGTGTCCGGTGATTCGCGCGGCTTTGCGGTTGCTGCTAGTATCGCTGCGTCTTACGCGCCGCTAGCTCAATTGGCAGAGCAGCGGACTCTTAATCCGCGGGTTCGGGGTTCGAGTCCCTGGCGGCGCACCCGTACTCACCTGCAGCCACTCCCCCATTGCGCCCAGATCGATCAGGGCTGGGTTGCAGTTGACCCTCATGACGAGCCCCAGAGCGCCTCACCGATGCGGTCGGCGGCGGTCGTCACTACGTCGGGCAGCACATGGGTGTAGCGAGTGGTCATGCCGATCTGCGAATGCCCGAGGATCTCCATCACGACCCGCTGATCGACGCCCTGGGCCAGCAGCAAGGTCGCAGCGGTATGCCGGGCGTCGTGCAGTCGGGCGTCACGGACGCCTGCGGCTTTGAGCAGGGTCTTCCAGTCGTCCCAGTCAGCGTGAGCACCCATGGGCCGCCCGTTGGGCTGGCACCAGACGAAATCGCCGTCCTGCCACTTGTCCCCCCATGGCGATCCGCTCGGCCAGCTGAGCGGCACGATGGGCTCTGAGCGCGGTGACCAGGGCGGCCGGGAGGGCAATGGTGCGCCGGGACCGGGCCGTCTTCAGTTCGGCCAGCACCAGGCCGCCGCCGGTGCGCTTCGGGCAGGCGCGGGCGTGGGCCGTGCAGCCGCGCGGGCAGCTGGCCCGGTGGTACCGAGCGCCGCAAGTGTGGGGGGCGGCGCAGCCGTGCCGCCAGTTCTGGCGCTGGAGCTGCCAGCGGACGGTGAGCGTGGCGGCGTCGAGGTCGACGTAACGCCAGCGCAGGCCGAGGGCTTCGCCTTGACGCAGGCCGAGCGCGAGCGCGACGCTCCACCGGGTGCCGTTGCGCCGTTCCGCGGCCAGGGCGGTCATCGTGCGCGCTTCGGCGAGGCTGAGCGGCTCGATCTCCCCCGGCTGGGCTGAGGGCGCGTCTACCAAGGTGGCGACGTTGCGCATCACATAGCCGCGCTGGACCGCGACCTTGAGCGCGCGGGACAAGATCCGGTGGATCTGCAGCACGGTGGCCGACGCCAGGCCGTCAGCTTCGAGTTTGGTGTAGAAGCGTTCGAGGTGCTCGGGGTAAGCCGGTCCAGGCGGTGGCGGCCGAGGCCGGGCATGATCCGGTTGCGGACCTTCGGCGCGTAGGTGGTATCCCAGGTCGAGCGGCGGACCCGGCGGGCAGCAACAGTGGTCAGCCAGGTTTCCATCCACTGGCCCACCGTCAAGCTAGTGCCAGGTTTGGCGACGCGGCCGGTGTCGCGCTGGGCTTCCAGTTCCTGGACCTTGCGGGTGACCTCGGCCTCGGCGCGGCCCTTGCGGTGGCGGCGGTCCGGTGAGCCGTCGTCCTTCACGCCGACAGTGACCCAGCCATGCCACCAGCCGTCGCTGCCGAGATAGATCGAGGACCGCCGGTTCGGCTTGCGTTCGGCCATCAGGCCACCTCAGCTGCATGATCTTCCGGTTCCTGCTCCAGTTCGTAGATAGTCGCCGTCCGGCCCGGTCGTCATGTCGCAGTAGAGCAGGACGTCAGCCAGAAGCGCTTCTTCAGCTGCCCCAGCGGGCGTGACGGCGAGGGCCAGGCCGGAGGCCAGGCCGAGCGGACGCGGCGAACCTGGGTACGTATTCTCGCTGATTGTCCCGCCGCCCGGAGGAATGGTCAGCGGGCGAGTATGGCTGTAACCAGGTTTTGTTTCATCCAGTCGTGGAATTCCTGGAGCTGGTAGCCGAGGCGGTGGACGAGAAGGTCGTAGCTTTCGGGGCTGGCGATCGCCCATGCCGTGTCGACGGCGGTCTTGATGGTGAGGCCTTCGGCCATGGTGCTGACGGGTATGTCGCCGAGGATCCGGGAGATGAGCCGGTGGCGCAGCAGCTGAAGTTCGTTCCAGTCGGCGGCGATCTCGGGGTCGACGGCTGATGCGTCCCGGTAGAGGCTCCATCCGGTTGCAGCGCGTTCGGCGATCTCGGTGACGAGGGCCGCTAGTTCCGTCAGTCGCTCGCGGGGGGGCAAGCCCGCGAATCGCCGGGCGGCGTCTTCCGGCGATCCGGCGCCACCGGACAGAGCGTTTTCCATATAGCCGCGCAGCAGTGCCCGCTTGCTGCCCCACGCCAGATACAGCGTCTGGACGGAGACCCCGGCTGCTGCTGCGAGCCGGGTGACGGTCGTTCCCGCGTAGCCGTGAACGGGGAATTCTTCCCTGGCGGCTTGCAGGAGACGGTTCCGGGTCTCTTGACGCAGCGCGTCGCCGACTCTCTTCTGCCGACTCCGCCGGCTGGATTCAGCTGATTGAGGAGTGCCCATGGACAGGAGCCTACCCATGGTTTAGAGTCACGATCAAGTTCATTAGAACGTCACTCAAAACCATAAGAGGCAAGATCATGGACACCACCACTCTCGACCGTCCCTGGCACCGACCCGGAGCCTTCGCCTACGCAAGGGCACGGATACCCGCGGCGCTGCGTCCACCGGTCACCGTCTACCCCATGCCAGCCGACGTCACGAAAGACGAAGATGTGCCGGTGCAGATGCGCGACGGAGTCACCTTGCGCCTGAACCTGTTCCGCCCGGCGGGCGACGGGCCGTTCCCGGTGATCATGTCGGCGCACCCTTACGGCAAAGACAAGGTGCCCACGATGAAGCGAGGCCGCTGGTCGCTGAACCCGCAGTTCCGGATCATGAACCAGCCCGAGCCGCTGCGGATCTCGGACCAGACCAGCTGGGAAGCCCCCGACCCCGTCTGGTGGGCCCAGCAGGGATATGCGGTGATCAATCTGGACACCCGCGGCGGCGGGCACTCAGGGGGACGCGGGGAGCTGCTCTCCGATCAGGAGGCCGACGACATCTCCCAGGTGATCGCGTGGGCCGCGGAGCAGCCATGGTCTACCGGCCGGGTCGGCATGCTCGGGGTGTCTTATCTCGCGCTCTCGCAGTATAAAGTCGCCGCCCTGAACCCGCCCGCGCTGAAGGCGATCTGCCCGTGGGAGGGGTTCACCGACGGCTACCGCGACTTCTTCACCCCCGGCGGTGTCGTAGAGAACGGCTTCGCCCGCGTCTGGCTGTTCCTGACCAGCCGCGTCGCCCGGCTCAACACCAACTTCGCCGCCGAACGCAGAAAACACCCGCTCCGCGACGCCTGGTGGGAGGCCATCACGCCCGACGTGTCTAAGATCAGGGTCCCGATCCTGGAGTGCACCAGCTTCTCCGACGACAACCTTCACAGCGTCGGATCGATGCGCGCCTTCCAGCACGCCGGTTCCGAGGACCGCCACGCCTACGCGCACCGCGGGCCAAAGTGGGCCACCTTCTATGGCGAGGAAGCACGCCAGACCCAGCTCGCCTTCTTCGACCGGCACCTGCGCGGCCAGGACGCCGCCCCGCTGCCGCCCATGCGGCTGGAGATCCGGGACCGGCGCGACCACATCGTAGAAGTCCGGGACGAGCAGGAATGGCCGCTGGAGCGCACCGACTGGCGTCAGCTCCACCTCACCGCCGACGGCACCTTGAGCGAGCACGAGGCCGGAGAGGGCAGCGTCACCTTCGACCTGCGACGCACCGCCGCCGCCTTCGACTACCGCTTCCGCGAGGACACCGAGCTCAGCGGCCCCATGACCCTGCGGCTCCAGGTGGCCACGACCGGCGCGAAGGACCCGAGACTGTTCGCCGGCGTCGAGAAACGGTCACACGGCGCCCCGGTCCCCTTCAATGGCTCCTTCGGGTACGGACGTGACCGAGTCGCCCAGGGTCGGCTCCGCCTTGCGCTCCGTGAGCTCGATCCCGAACTCAGCACACCCCACCAGCCCGAACACACCTTCCGCGCCCTTCAGCCGGTTCGCGACAACGAAAAGGTCGAGGTCGTGATCCCGCTCAGCTCCTCCGCCACCCTCTTCCGCGCCGGTGACAGCCTCCGCCTGCTCATAGCAGGCCGATACCTGCAACCCCGCAACCCCTTCTTCGGCCACTTCCCCACCCACTACGAACCCAGCACCCGAGGAAAAGCCACCATCACCTGGGCACCAAGCCACCCGTCCAGCCTCGAAATCCCGGTCATCCCCTACCTCGGCTGATCAAGAGCTGCTCGATCCTCCCGGCCGTTGTGAGAATCTCAGGCGCAGCACGCTCGACGAACTGGGTCACCTCGTGATCGGGGCCGTAGCGGCCGCGGATCTCCACCAGCCGGTCCGCGGGCTGTACATAGTCGCCGTCCGGCCCGGTCGTCATGTCGCAGTAGAGCAGGACGTCAGCCAGAAGCGCTTCTCCTGGCTTGAACTTGGCTGCGAGAGTCTCACCCAGCCCCCGGATCTCGGCCTCGATCTCAGCGCAGGAGTGGTAAGCAACCAGGCTCACGACCCGGCCATCGACACCAGCGCGGCGTAGGTAGCGGGCTCCGTCCACGGATGGAAACCCGTCTCAACCAGCTCGGGCACGTAGCCGATGTCATGCAGCCAGGCGGCCGCCACCACGTCGTCAGACAGCGAGAGCTTCTCCGCAGCCCACCGCGCACGACGAGCAACCGATCGGACATGCCGCCACCGGCGTGGCAGTGGATCAGCGAGAGAGCCCTCCGCCAGTTCGCGGGCAGCGACGGGGTCCGTCATACTTTGAAGGTACCCACCGCCGCCGTCTCGTGGTACCTCGCCATGATCATCGACGGCCGACCGGGCGCCGGCGGACGGCCCGGCGGATCGAAGCGGGAGATCACCGAACCTACGGTTGCAGTTCGGGTTGCAGTTCATGGCCGTCCGGCCCAGTTCACCAAACCAGGTGAAAGCGGCTCAACTGCGATGCGAACGGCTGCGAACCTCAGCGAACCCTCTCCGATCGAGCTCTTAATCCGCGGGTTCGGGGTTCGAGTCCCTGGCGGCGCACCCGTGACCTCGCTTTCATCACTCCGTTGCGCCGACCGGCCAACTGGGTTGCAGGCGAGCAGGTCAGCGCAGCTATGTCACCAGGCGTGGCGTTGCAGCTGGCAGTGGACCCGTCAGCGTTCCGGCGTCGAGGTCAGCATGCCTCGCAGCTGTCCGAGCAAGCTGACCTAGCCAGGGCTGCCCCGGCTACGTAATGTCGTCAGCTATAGCTAGGTCGCCTAGGGGAGCGTCGCCGTGACGACAGCGACGAGGGACAGCAGCGCGCGGGTGGTCTTGTGGTCCATGACCCTGGCCAATGCGATGATCCTGCTCGATCAGACGGCGGTGCCGCTAGCTCTTCCCAACATCATGCAGGACTTCGGCGTTGGGTCTCAGCAAGTGCAGTGGATCTTGAACGCCAGCCTTCCCCCGCTTGCGGGGCTGCTGGTGCTGGGTGGCCGCCTCGGGGACATGTTCGGGCGCAGACGGATCTTCATCGTCGGCGCGAGCGTGTTCATGGGTGCCTCGGCTATCGGTGCCCTGGCGCCGGCATTCGCGGTGCTGCTGGCCTGCCGCATGCTGCAAGGGGCGGGCGAGGCGCTGATACTGCCGAACACGGTGGCGATCGTCAGCGCGGCCTTCCCAGACCGGGAACGAGGCCGGGCGCTCGGGCTGATGGGCGGCGTGGCCGCGGTCGCCGGAGCATTCGGACCCACCGTTGGCGGGGCCCTGACCGCGGTCTGGAGTTGGCGGGCGATCCCGCTGATGGACTGCCTGCTGGCCGTGGTCACCGTAGCCGGGACGCTGCGGGCAGTCCCGCCTGATGCCAGTGATATCCGGCGATCCGACATCGATCTGCCGGGCACCATTCTGCTCACCGTAACCGTCATCAGCCTGGTGTTCGGCCTGTCCCAGTCGCAGGCGTGGGGGTGGGCTTCCCCGGGGGTCTTCTTCCCGCTGATCATCGGCGTGGGCACGGGCGTGGCCTTCCTGCGCGTTGAGCGTGCGGTTACGAGTCCGTTGATTAACGTGAATTTGCTGCGGGGGCATGCCAATTACATCGGCAGCACGGCAAGCCAGTTCATCGTCGGGATAACCGGGATGGGCCTCGCGCTGCTGTTCCCGCTATTGCTGATCCTGAACCTGCAGATGAGCCCGGTGCTGGCCGGGCTGGCGCTGATGCCCACGACGCTGCCGTTCGTGTTCGTGCCTCCGCTGGCGGGGCGCTGGTATGACCGCGCGGGCGGCCGCCCGCCGCTGATCGCGGGCTTCGCCACACTGCTGGCCGCGACTGTGCTGCTGGCATGGGCGGTGCACAGCAATGCCTACCTGCCCGTGTTCCCGGGCCTCCTGCTGTACGGGATCGCCCTGGCGCTGATCCTGACCGTCAATGATCCTGTCGGCCTCGACATGGTTCCGGCCAGCGACCACGGCCAGGTGTCAGGAGTATCCACCACGGCCGAGCACTTTGGCGGTGCCATCGGTATCGCCGTGCTCTACGTGGTCTTTCACGCCACCTACGTACACCGGCTGCAGTCCGATGTCTCCAGCATCGCGCTACCGAACATGACCCGGCAGCAGACACAGCAGTTCAGGGACGCGGTTGCCCAGGCAATAGGCACCGGCGTGCGGCCCAGCACCTTTAACGGCTCACTGACCCCTTACCTGCTGCCAGCCCGCGCAGCCTCCGAGGACGGGTACAGCGCGGCCTTCCTGGCAGTCAGCGTGCTGTGCGTGGTGGCGCTTGTCCTAATGATCCGGCTGATACGCAAGCCGCCCGGTACACCCGAACGCGCCAAAGTAACGCCCGCTGGCAGCCGCCCGGGGGCAGGCCACGATGCCCGCCCAGGTACCCGCCACGGCAATCACCAGACCATCGCCGACCCGCCGCAGAACCCGGCTGCCCGAACAGCGCACGCTGATGCCTCTGTGCCAAGCCGGCACGACGCTGGGCTCGCCCCGCCAGCGCAGCCGGAAAGCGCAGCAACCGCGCCGCCTGAGGAACGACCGCCGAGGAGTCAAGGGCCGGCGGTCAAAGAGACCGGCAAGGACTGAGCGCCGTCCGCATTGTCACACCAGGTGACGAGGCAGTGCTTGGGAGCGGATCATCACGCAGTCCACCTCTAGCAGTCGCGCGGTTGAGTTTTCCACTGCTACTGGAAAGAAGCCAGTCACGTCGAGCCCGGCTGCCCGGAAAACACTTAGCGCATCTTCAATCGTTGGCATTCCTTCATAAAGCGGAATAAGTGAAAGCTCGCACTGGAGTCCAACCAGATCATGAATACGGTCGCCTGCGCCCTGGAAGACCTCTAAGTCATAGCCCTGCGTATCCAACTTGAGAAAGGGCCGTGACACGCCAATGCCCGGGAAGAACATTTCCATCATTTCGCTTAGCCGCCGCATCGGCACCTTCTCGACATAGGCAGCATGCCACTCTGGCCAGCACCGCCTTGCGTACTGATTCGGAGGCAAGAAACTGCTACCTGTGCCGTCCATTACGTTCATTGGCCGATCGCCGCTATCCCGGCCAAGCGCGGCACGATACACCCACCATTTCGGATCGGGTGCCGCTGCCGCCCCGAGCCGTTCGAAGTACTCGTTGACCGGCTCAAAAGATACGATCGGACCTGAATAGCCAGCATGCCTCAGGGCGGATCCAAACTCGCCAACGTGAGCTCCGACATCCAAGACACAATCGGCCTCGTACGTCTCTAGCAGCGCGGCAAGATGCTCGAATTGCGATGTCACAGATGCCTTGCCGTCCATGACGGTCACGAGCGTCATAGGATCCTCCTGCGCCAGAGCAAAACTCTTCCTGTCAAGACAGCGACAACACCTGATTCCGAGCCTCTCGCAAGCGTAACTGCTCAGTTTGCCTTTCCTGGCCTCGATCAATCGCGATCCTGATGTGGTGGGCTGAGTCGCTGGCTGCAGGCTGGACTCGGCGCCTAGTCGTGTCTGGCTCTCGCGCCGGGCGGGCGGGTCCCCTCCCGCGGCCCTGATGATTCCTCCTTCCGGGTCGCCCGGGCTGTTGTGCTAGCCGGCCGGTCCGGATCGCCTGCAGGCAGATGACCGCGGCGGTGATCCCGCTGACCCAGGGCCGTCGCCCGGCGAGTCCGGGTGCAGGCGACGGCCGCGGGGTTCGAGTCCCTGGCGGCGCACCCGTTTACTCCCACGCCAGCCTCACCCGGCTGGCTTTCCTGTACGGCCACAATCAGGCCGAGCAGCCAGGGCGGTCATCGACCTCGTCCTGGTCCTCTTGCCAGAGCATGCGAGCCATGCGGTCGGCGGCCTCGCGCGAGCTTCCGGGGCGACGTGGCTGTAGGTGTTCATGGTCAGCGCGATCTGGCTGTGCCCGAGGATCTCCATCACCACGCGGCCGGGGACGTTCTGGGCCAGGAGCAGGCTGGCGGCGGTGTGCCCCAGGTCGTGGAGGCGGACGGCCGGCAGCCCGCCGCGGTCGAGCAGCTTCTTGAGCTCCCGGTAGTCGACCATCCAAAGGCCCGCACCGGACACCGTTTAGCCGGGCTTACTGCTCCCCGCCGGCTTTGGCCGCTTACCTGGCTGACGGCTCCTCAGCCTGGGCCTGGCGCACCCAGGCCGAGACGTGCGCGGGCTCGACCACTTGGTAAGCGACCGCAAGCAGGTCGTGGCAGACCTCATCCAGGTTGGCAGCGTCCTGCATGCGGCCTGCGAAGGCGGCGATCGTCGCCTCGGCGTCGTAGTGGGCCCGGTTGAACCGCCTGTCCACGGCCCGCTGCACCCGGCGGCGCAGCGGGCTGAACAGTGCGACTGCGGCCAGGGTGGCCAGGGCGGCCGCGAGCGGCGACCTGAACGACACGACGGCATGGGCCGCGGTGACGAGGACCGCGTACGCCCCGATCAGCAGGCCGGTGACGATGGCGTACGCCAGCGTCCGGGAGATCAGCCGGTCGACCTCGTACAGCCGGTACCTCAGAATTCCCACCCCGATGCCGGCCGGCAGCGCGACGAAGCCGATGCTGAGGAAGTTGTTCAGCCAGGCCCAGATGCCGGACGCCGCGGCATAGCCGGGAACGCTCAGGGCCGCGCAGACGAGGGCGACCGCGCCCCCGAACGTCAGCCATTTCAGCTGCTGGCGGCGCAGACCCGACGCCGCCCGCCAGCTGAGCAACTGGCGGGCGGCGAAGCTGACTCCGAGCGCCAGGGTGAGAACGAGGATGACGTCCTGGGCCACCGCGAGCCGGCCCGTCGGGTAGTCGACGACGGTCAGTCCGCCGTAGCCATCGACCCGGATCCGGTGCCCGCTGATGGCATCGGCCGCCACGGCGACCAGCAGGGACAGGTAGCCCGCGCAGAGCAGGCTGTACGCCCACACGGCCCAGCGCCACCGCGGCGAGGGCAGATGGCCGTCGGGGAACAGCAAGATCACCAGGAAGAACAAGGCGATGGCCGGTGACCACAGCTGGTACAGCACCAGCCCGGCCGGGCCGAGGGGCAGGTCCCGCCCGAGCCGGTAGACCAGCAGGGAGTACGCTCCGGCACCGGTGCTGAGCAGCAGGGCGGCGGCGATGCCGAGGAGCAGCCAGCCGTTCGGGTTGCGCGGCTGGCGCCGCGCCACCAGCACCCCGACCGCCGCCGTCGGGATCGCGATCACGATGGGCTGTAGCGGGTACCCGGGCTGCCGGGCCAGGAAGGACAGCGCCACCAGCGCGGCCGCGATCAGGACCAGGGCCCCGCCGGCCAGGGCGGCGGCGGACGGCAGGCGGCGCCCGGTGATCGCGGTCACCGCCGGCTCATTTCCCCTGCGAGCGGCGGCGGGTGATCGAGGTCGCGGAATGCAGCATGGTCCGCACCATGGAGTTCTGCCACACGTGACCGAAATTGGCCCACTGCCGTCTGCGGTCGATGCAGACGGCGCGGGTGTGCACGGTGGCGGGAAGCGCGCCGAGGTGCCTCGCCAGCGCCGTCATCGTCTGGACCCAGAACTGGTCTTCCTTCCGGTGGCCGCCCAGGGTCATGGCCAGTTCGTAGAGCGGGTCATTGGCCCGCATCAGCACCTGGGCCTGGACCACGGTGGGCGCGTCCGGCGGAGAGGCCGCGGCACCGGCCAGGCCCGCGCGCTCGGCCGAGAAGGTGATCCAGCCGGCGAACATGTGGCCCTGCGGCGTCATCAGCGTGAACGACTCTTCGTCCGCGTAGAGCACGAACACCCCGGTGGACAGCCGGACGCCGCCGCCTACGTTCACGTCGAGCAGCGCCACATCACCGGGGCTGAGGCTGGTCAGCGGGCCCTTGAAGCGGTTTCCGGCCGGCCAGAACTCGCCGAAGTGCTCCTTCCACTCGGCGATCACGGCCTGCGGCGTGATGTCCGGGCCCACCTCGATCCAGTACGTTTTCTGCCACATCTTCCCGAAGCCCTGAATCGGACCGGTGAGGCGCCGGCCGGCCACGTTGCGGCCGGGTGAGTCACCGCCGGGCACGGAGAGCCGGTCGATCTTGGCCGCCCAGCTTGCCGCGTCGCGGGGCAGCGGCGCGGCCGCCGCGGCATCGGCGGCTTCGGCCTGCCCGGCCTGCCCGGCCGGGGAAACGTCCGCTGGTTCCGGGCTCTCGGTCACGCCGGACCGCCGCGCGCGGCCAGGCCGGCGAGCGCCGACGCCTCGCTGTCGTAGATCGCGATGGCCTCGTCCAGCCGGGTCAGCTCGAAGATCTCCCGGTAATGATCGCTGAGGCCGAACGCGGCCAGATGCTGGTGCTGGCGGTTAGCGCGGACCAGCAGGGTCACGAGCATGCCGATGCCACCGCTGTTCATGTACTCGAGGCCGCTGAAATTGAGCAACAGCCGCCGGGCGCCCTGCTGGGCGGCCTGCTCGTAGGCCGACATCATCGCGGACTCAGACGCGGCAGTGACATCGCCGCGGATGTCGACGACTGCCGTGCGCCCGGCTGCCTGGCGGACTTCGATCCGCGTCACTGACTTTTCCATCGGTTCCCGTCCCCTGAGATGCGCGAGTCGGTGAAGATCATGAGCTGGACGGTGCGGTGCTGCCCGTCGGCGGTGACGTCCATAGCATCGACCATGTGGCGGATGAGGAACAGCCCCCACCCGCGCGGATCTTGCTGGCCGGCCAGCTTGCGGGCGAGATCGGGAATCTCGGCCCGGCCGTCCGGCCAGCCGGCGTCGTCCCGGCCGCCGCCATGGTCGGTGATCGTGACGCTGACTTCTGCGTCCGACTGGAAGACCTCGATCCGCACGGCCAGCTCAGGGCGGCTGTCATTGCCGTGCTCGATCGCGTTCATCGTCGCCTCGGCGACCGCGGTCTTCAGCTTGCTCAGCCGCTCAGGCGGCAGGTTCAGGTCCGCGACGCTCGCCGCCACCCTGGCCAGCGCGACGCGTTCGTTACCGGGCACGCTCGGCAGCGCAAACGACGCGAGCCGACGCGGCGCCGGGCGGCCGATCGCGCTCACCGGGCCCGGCCAGGGCGCGCGGCGGCCGCGGTGAGCTCGAGCGAGAGCAGCGTGATGTCGTCCTCCTGCTCGTACCCGGAGCCGGTGAACGCTTCCAGCTCGGTCAGGCACAGGTCGATCAGGGCTTGTCCCGAGGCGCCCCGGCCCACCAGCGCGGCCACCCGGTGGAAGCCGAACATCTCGCGGTCTGCGGCATGGGCTTCTGACAGCCCGTCGCTGTGCAGCAGGGCACAGTCACCGGGCTCGAAGGTGAAAGCCTTCTCCTCGTAGGTCATGCCGGGCATCAGCCCCAGCGGCATGCCCTTGGCGCGCAGCTCAGCCACGCCGCCGGCGGTGCGCACGTACGGCACGTCGTGCCCGGCGTTGGCAAACGTGACCCGGCCGCTGGCGGCGTCGAGCACCAGGGCCAGGCAGGTGACGAACATCTGCGCCGGGGTGTCCCGGCACAGCAGGTCGTTCACGGCCTCCAGCACGGCCCCCGGGCTGATCAGCCGGGGCGCCGCGGCCCGCAGCAGGGCATGCGTGCTGGCCATCACGAGCGCCGCCGGGACGCCCTTGTCGGTGACGTCGCCGATGACCACCATGACCTGCCCGGCCGGCAGCGGAATGAAATCGTAGAAATCCCCGCCCACCGTCAGGGCCGGCCGGTAGAACGCGGTGACCTGCCAGCCCGGCAGGTATGGCAGCGATTCGGGCAGGAACTGGCGCTGGACGAGCCGTGCGACGTTCAGCTGCTGGTCGATCCGCTCGCGCCGCAGCGCGTCGGCCCGCTGTTCGCGCACAAGCTGACCGACCCGGATGGCAGGCGCGGCATGTCTCGCCAGCGCGGTCAGCAGGCGGCGGTCATCGGTCGAATAGTCGGCTCCGGACAGCCGCGGCCCCAGGGTCAGCAGGCCGAGCAGGGCGCCGGCCGAGATCAGCGGGACGGCCAGCACGACGCCGGAGTCCTTCAGGTCCCGCAGGGCAGGCGACTCGAAGTCGAGAGCACCGATGTCGACCGCGGCGGCCGCGTCGACCAGGTAGCCGGCCAGCGGATCGTCGGCGGGCAGCTCCACCGGCGGATCGATGACCGCTCCCGCAGGCAGAGGGGGCCGGGCCGCCGGAGCGGCCGCCCGCCGTCCGCTGAGCCGCGCCCGTAGCCGGCGTCGCCCGCGGACGGGACGGCCAGGGCGGGGGGCCGCCGCGGCCCACCCGCCCGCGGCGGCCGGGCCGGGGGCATCGAATTCGCCTGCAGCGGGCGGATCCACGGCCACGGACGGCGCCATCCTGACTGCTTCCTGCCTAGCCGGGCCGGTCCTGTTCACCCCGTCGGGCATGGGCGCGCTCCGATGGCGACGTCGTACCGGAGCCCGTCAGATTCCCCGGGTTACGAATCACTTCGCGTTAGCCTACCCCCTGCGCAGAATGGGGCATAGCCGCAGGTCGCGGTCATCCGCATGCCAGCCGCCGGGCAGATAGCGGCCGAGCGGCAAGCGCGCCTGGCTGGTAATGGTCTCCGCGCTCACCCCGCTGGCGGGCCGCCGCGGCGGGCGGCGTGCACGGTGGCGCTGTCTCTTAATCCGCGGGTTCGGGGTTCGAGTCCCTGGCGGCGCACCGTACTGACCTGGCCGGGGATGATCCGGTTGCGCACCTTCGGCGCATACGTGGTGTCTCAGGTGGAGCGGCGGATCCGGCGGGCGGCGACGGTGGTCAGCCAGATTCCCATCCACTGGCCCACGGTCATCGTGGTCCCGGGTTTGGCGACACGGCCGGTATCGCGCTGGGCCTGCAGGTCCTGGACCTTGCAGCTGACCTCGGCCTCGGTGCGGCCAGCTACTTCAGCCAGCCGAGCCGGCCGATCTTCAGTTGCCGGGCCTGGGTCGCTGCGGCGGGGTTGATCTTGTCTGGGCTGTCTCGCCAGCAGGGCTGGCGGAACGGCGTGGCCCAGGCCGGGGCTGCAGCAGTGCTCATCCTGATCTTGACCGGCATTGCGATCGGCATAGCGCATCTCTTCGGATAGCTCGATCGTGCTCAAGACGCGGCCATGCTCACATCCAGGCGCGTCAACCAGCGGGCCCGCACCCGCACCGCGATCATCCGCGCCTGCCGCGAGATCATCCGCTCCGGCGCCGCCGTGACGATGCCCGACGTCGCGCGGTCCGCCCTGGTGTCGGAGGGCCACCGCCTGCCGCTACTTCCCCGACCTGGCCTCGCTGGTCAGCGCGGTGCTGCCGGGCATGTGGCCGAGCCCGGCCGAGGCACTCGCCCCGGTCGGTCGCCGCCCGCCGGCCCGGGCTCAGGCCATTAAGCCGAAGTGATCCCGGTGCGGGCGCCCGGAGCCGCCGGGACGCCGGAAGCCGCCGCCGGGATGCGGCACCTGCCGGGCCGACTGAGCCCGGTACCGACCCACCTCGATCCACCCCGGGATCGCCTCCGGGTCGGCCCCGGCCTTGAGCAGCAGGTCGGCGGCCTGCCGCTTGCGCGGCTCGTCCAGCTCGCCCTCGCTCGCCCCGACCAGGATCCCCGCCGCGTAAGCCAGCAAGTCCGCCCGCCCCGGCGCCACGTCGAAGATCGCGGTGACCGCGGCACTCTCCTCGTCGGCGCTGAGCTCCCGCCAGCGCGAGTAATGCAGGGCCGTGCCGATGATCTTCGCTGCCAGCAGCCGGTCCGGTTCCCCCAGGTCCATCTGGCCACAGTAGGACACAAGTTCTACTTATATAGATTGAACAGCTAAATTTTCGCAACAAGCCGCCGCCATTGCCAGCAGGCCGGCCGCCCTCGCCCGCTCACCAGGACGCGTTTTACGCCTGCTGCGAAAGCGCTTCTGCCGCAACCGCCGCCGTGGTTACCGTGGCCGCACAGCGGCGCGGCCGGAGGAGCGCCGCACCGGACACGAACCACCGGGCCACAGCAGTCAGCCGGAACCGGGAGCAGCCATGGGCGACAGCGGGAAGCCGGCCACGCGGCGGCCTGGCCCGCTGCTGCGGACCACGCTCGGCGCGGTGCTGCGGCGGGCCCGCCGCGCGCAAGGCCGGACCCTGGCCGACGTGGCTCGCAGCGCCCGGGTCTCGATGCCGTACCTGTCCGAGGTCGAGCGCGGCCGCAAGGAGGCCTCGTCGGAGGTGCTGGCCGCCATCTGCGCGGCCCTGCGGATCGAGCTGGCGGACCTGCTGGCCGAGGTGGGCCGCGAGCTGGACGCGGCGCGGGCCGTGCCGTTGGAGGGCGCCCGGGTCATCAGGCTGGACCCGGCGCGGGCCAGCCGCCGGCCCGGGGCCGCACCAGGCCCGGGCCGCGGCGACATTCAGGCCCGCCTGGCCGCCTGACCCCGGGCGCCGGGCGCCGGGAGGTCAGGCGCGGGCCAGCTCGGCGGCGGCTGCCTTGCGGCTCACGATGACCTCGTCGGCCAGGCCGTAGTCCACCGCCTCCTGGGCGCTGAACGTCCGGTTCCTGTCGGTGTCGGCCCGGATCTTGGCCACCGGATGCCCGGTGTGGCGGCTCAGGATCTCCGCCACCTCGGCCCGCACGCGGGCCACCTCCTTGGCCTCGATGGCCAGGTCGGGCAGCGTGCCGCGGGCTTCGCTGGACGGCTGGTGCAGCAGCACCCTGGCGTGCCTCAGCACCGCGCGCTGGCCGGGCGCGCCCGCCGCGAGCAGTACCGCCGCCGCGGACGACGCCTGGCCCATGCAGGTGGTCGCGACCTGCGGCCGGATGAACTGCATGGTGTCGTAGATCGCCGTCAGCGCGCTGTAGGAGCCGCCCGGCGAGTTGATGTAGAGGTTGATCTCCAGGTCGGGGCTGACCGATTCCAGGTGCAGCAACTGGGCCATCACCACGTTGGCGACGCCGTCGTCGATCTGCGTGCCGAGGAAGACGATGCGCTCCGACAGCAGCCGGGAGTAGATGTCGTAGGCGCGCTCCCCGGCCGGGGTCCGGTCCACCACGGTGGGAATCGTGTACTGGCCCATGGTCACAGCCCTGCCGTCCGGGCCGTGGCCGCCGGCCGGATGTCGTCCAGGTGCGCCGCGATGTGGTCCACGATCCCGTAGTCGAGGGCCTCCTCCGCGCTGAACCAGCGGTCGCGCAGGCTGTCCTTCTCCACGGTGCCGACCGGCTGGCCGGTGTGCCGGGCGATCAGGCGGATCATCGTCGATCCAGTCCGCTGCAGCTGCTCGGCGTAGATCTCCACGTCGGCCGCGGTGCCGCCGAACCCCGCCGAGCCCTGGTGCATCAGTACCTGGGCGTGCGGCAGGCTGTATCGCTTGCCCGCCGCCCCCGCGCACAGCAGGAACTGGCCCATGCTGCCGGCCAGGCCCATGACCAGGGTGCGCACGTCGTTGGGGATCAGCTGCATGGTGTCGTAGATCGCCAGCCCGGCACTGACCGAGCCGCCGGGCGAGTTGATGTACAGGCTGATGTCGGTGCGCGGGTCCTCGGCCGCCAGCAGCAGCAACTGGGCGCACAGCCGCCGGCGACCCGGTCGTCGACCTCGGTGCCGAGCACGATGATCCGCTGAAACAGCAGCCGGTTCACCAGCTGCTCGTCCAGCGTCCCGGCCGTGGCGGCGGGTTCGGCAACGGCGCTCTGCATGGTGGTCCTGCCTCTCGCTCCGGCTCCGGGCGGCCCCGGCTTACCGGTCACGATGGCCGCCCGGGCGGGCGCGGGCCAGGGCTATCTGCCGAGGGCAGAGGAATGCGCGCGGCCGGGCGAGGACCCGGGCACCGGCGCGGTCGGCTGGAAGTAGCTCTTGCGGTAGAAGACGTAGACCCGCTTGCCGTCGCTTCCGTGCCCGATGCCGGGCATCCGCCACGGCAATTTCTGGGCATAGCCCAGACCGCGCCCGTGATGCTTCAGGAGATTGAAGACGGCCTGATCGACCGGCCGGCCGAGGAACTTCCCCCGGAGTATGACGTAGCCGAAGATGCGATGCTTGATCGCGGTCAGGTAGGCGGCCCGGCCGTGCAAGATGCGGCTCGCGCCGGGCGGCCGGTACCGGTAGCTGAACGTGTTCACCCACTCGTTCAGGCTCGTGCCGGTGGAGAACGCCAGCTCGCTGGGACTGTCCGCGAGCATCAGCCCGCTGTGGCCATGCAGCAGCAGCTGCTTGATCTGGTAGATCGCAGGGGCCGAATAGGGCGGCGGGACGTTGCCGCGGTCGTCGGCCTGGATGATCCCGGTGACCGCGCCGGTCACGGCCACCATCACGGTGGTGGTCAGGAACGCGATCACCAGCGCGGCGGTCAGGCTGCGGCGGCTGCGGCTCAGCCGCCGCACGGCCAGCTCGGCCAGCCGGGCCAGGCCGTAGGCGGCCGGGATGGCCGCGAACCAGGCGCCGTAGCCGATGTGCTTGAACAGGCTGACGACGACGCCGATGCGGGCTTGCTCGGCCGGGGCGAGCAGCGCCGTGGCGGCCAGCAGCCAGCCCAGGATCTTGATCGCCCGGCCGCGCGCCGAGGCGGTCAGGACCGTCGCCCCCATCACCGCCAGGGCGGCCAGGCAGCCGGTCAGGATCGCCGAGGTGCCGAGGATGGCCACGGCCGGGTGGCCGCCGTTGACGGTGCGGTTCACGGTGCTGAACAAGATCCCGTGCCGGTAGGCCGGCCCGGCCGCGACCGCCAGCCCGCCGAGCGCCGCGATCGTGCCGCCGGCGGTGCCCGCGGCCGCGGTGACCCTGGATGCCAGGCTGCGTCCCGGCCCGGTGAGCGCGATGAGCGCGATGACCGCCGGGTCCCACAGCGCCGACGGGTACCCGGTGGCGTTGGCCGCGGTCATCGCCGCGATCGTCGCGAGGGTCAGCGGCCAGCGGCTGCGGCCGGACGATTCCCCCGCCGCCACCGCGCACCGGGCGGCCAGGGCGAGCAGCATCAGCGACATCGCGTCATAGGTCGCCAGCACGCTCAGGTACTGGGCGGACGCGGTGGTGACGAACAGCGCGCCCGCCACGACGGCCGGCCACGCGCCGAACAGCTGGCGGACCGCGGAGAACAGCAGCGCGGTGGCGGCCAGCATGCAGGCCAGGCTGAGCAGCCGGGCGCCGGTCAGCCCGGCCCCGGCAGCCGCGGTGGCGCTCAGCGGCGGGTAGATCACCGGCGCGCCGGAGAAGGCCCCGGCGAAGCCGGGCACCGCCGCGCCGTGCAGCCAGTGCGCGATCTCGGCCCGGCCGGCGTCGATGTAGGTGGTCTCGTCCATGCTCACCGGGCGCGAGATCATGTGCAGGCCCAGCAGCGCCTGCACCGCCAGCAGCATCGGCGGCCCCCAGCGGGCCGCCGGGTCGACCTCAAGCGGATCCGGCCCCCGCGGCCGCACGGCGGCTGCCCGGCTTCGGGACGGGGCGGAGGTCAAGCGGCGGTTCCCTCCCTGCTGTCCGCTTACTGCGGCGCCGGGGTACCCGGGCACCGGCGATGTGCTGGCCATTCCATGCTGGCCGGCCAGCCGGGCCCGATGGGCGGCTTTCCCCGATATGCGCCGCATCGCGGGCCCTGAACATGCTGATCGTGTGGACTTTTCCGTTCTCAGAACGGAAAAGTCCACACGATCACGGGTCAGACCGGGCGGGGCAGGCGGGGCGGCCGCGGGCCGTCCCGCCCGGGTCGGGCGCGGGGCGGCCGCGGGCCGTCCCCCCGGGTCGGGCAGGATCGGCGGGGTGAACTCACCCAGCCCGCCCCTGGACGGGAGCGCGGTGCTGCGCGCCGCGGCGGTCGATCTGGAGCGCGGCAAGCGGCTGCTGCTGGACCAGGTCAGCCTGACCGTCCGGGCCGGCGAGCTGTGGGCGCTGCTCGGGCCGAACGGGGCGGGCAAGACCACGCTGCTGCGGATCCTGGCCAGCTACGCGCACCCGACCCGCGGTCAGGTGGACATCCTCGGCCACCGCCTCGGCCGGGTAAACGTGTTCGAGCTGCGGCCGATGATCGGCCACGTCACCGCCCATCATCCGCTGCGGGTGCCGCTGACCGTGCGCGAGGTGGTGCTGACCGGCGCGACCGGCACCATCGAGCTTCCGCCGCGCCGCACCCCGGGCCCGGCGGAGCTGGGCCGCGCCGACGCCCTCATCGAGCTGATGGGGCTGCGGCGGCTGGCCGGGGCCCGCTGGCCGGTGCTGTCGCAGGGCGAGCGGGCCCGGGCGCTGATCGCCCGCGCGCTGATGGCGCAGCCGCGGGTGCTGCTGCTGGACGAGCCGGCCGCCGGGCTGGACCTGGCCGGCCGCGAGCAGCTGCTGGCCAGCGTGGACGAGCTGCGCGCCCGCCAGCCGGGGCTGGCCGCGGTCATGGTCACCCATCACCTGGAGGAGCTGCCGGCCAGCACCTCGCACGCGCTGCTGCTGCGCGAGGGCCGGGTGGTCGCGGCCGGGCCGGCCGCCGCCGTGCTCACCACCGAGCTGGTCAGCGCCTGCTACGACCATCCGGTCACGATCTCGCGGCAGGCCGGGCGCTGGACCGCGACGGCCCGGCCCGCCCGGCTGGCCTGACCAGGCTGCCCCTGCCGCACGAGAGCGAACATATGTTCTACTGTCGCGATGGAGCGCGTCACCCGCCCGACCTGGTGGGACTATCCGGCGGGCTGCCCGGCCGGGCATCCGTGGGGGCCCGGCCTGGTCATCGTCGGCTGGATGCCCTGCGACTGCCCGGGGGCGCTGCGCCATCCCGGCCGCGGGCACCTGTGGGTCAGGTGCGGCACGAAAGACTGCACGGCGACCTGGTACCGGCCCCGGCATGGCTGGTTAACCGACGTCGCGGACCGGTGGGCTGCCAGACTTACCGGCATGCAGACCCTGGTCGCCGACCACCCGCTGGTCACCCACAAGCTCACCGCGCTGCGCGACGCCCGCACCGAGACGCCGGTGTTCCGCAGGCTGGCGGACGAACTGGTCACGCTGCTCGCCTACGAGGCCACCCGGCACATCCGGGTCGAGCCGGTATCGGTGGAGACCCCGCTGGAGACCGCGCCCGGGGTACGGCTGGCGCGGCCGGTGCCGCTGGTGATCCCGGTGCTGCGGGCCGGGATCGGCATGCTGGACGGCATGGCCCGGCTGCTGCCGCAGGCCGACGTCGGTTTCGTGGGGCTGATCAGGGACGAGCAGACGCTGGCCGCGTCCACCTACGCGGAGCGGCTGCCGGCCGGCCTGTCCGGCCGGGACGTGTTCGTGCTCGACCCGATGCTGGCCACCGGCGGCACGCTGCAGACGGTGGTGGAGATGCTGGTGACGCGCGGCGCGGCCACCATCACCGCGGTGTGCCTGCTGGCCGCGCCCGAGGGCCTGGACCGGCTGGCCGCGGCGTTTCCCGGCGACGAGCCGCCGGTCCGGGTGGTGACCGGGGCGCTGGACCGCCAGCTCAACGACAGGGGCTACATCCTGCCCGGCCTCGGCGACGCCGGCGACCGCCTGTTCGGCCAGATCTAGCCGGGTGAGCCCGGGGAGAACCCCGGAGCCCCCCGGCCGATCGCTTCGGGCCCCGCGGGCCCTCGCGACCGGCCGCCCGCTGTCTGCGCACCGCCGCGCCCGCGGCGGCAAGAAAATCTCCGGGCGGCCAGGATTTCTGCCCGCGCGATGTATCAGCGGCCTCGACACCTGCTCGGTGCGGGGAGAGGCTGGCAGGCAGGTCTGCCCGCCCGCATCGCCCCATGTGAGGAGCCAGCATGGACGATGACCATAATCCAGTGCCCGGACTGGTCCGGGCCGCCGCCGACGGCGACGAGGGGGCCTGGCAGGACATCGTGACCCGGTACTCGCCCCTGGTGGCCAGCGTGATCCGCGGATTCCGGCTGACCGCCGCCGAGGCGCAGGACGTCGCCCAGACCGTATGGCTGCGGCTGGTCGAGCACCTGGACAGCATCAGGGAACCGCGGGCGCTGCCGATGTGGATCGTCACCACCACCCGGCGGGAGGCCCTGCGCAGCCTGGCGGACCGGCGCCGGTCGGTGCCCTACGACCCGCTCGACCCGGCCGGGCTGGCTCCGCCCGCCGACGAGACCGAGCCGGCCGCGGACCTGATGCGCGCCGAGCGGCACCAGGCGCTGCTGGCCGGGCTGGCCGAGCTGCCGAGCCGGCAGCGCGAACTGCTGCTCCTGCTGATGGAGGATCCGCCCTTGTCCTACGACCAGATCAGCCGGCGCACCGGCATTCCGGTCGGCAGCATCGGCCCGACCCGCGGCCGGGCCATGAACCGGCTCCGCCAGACTCCCGCGGTACGGGATCACCTGATCGGACCGGTCCGGGTGCCGGCGCAGCAGTCAGCGGCGGTCGGCTGCCTCGACCGCCCCGCGGCGCGGCATCCGGACCGGCGGGGGGGAAGGTGATGGAGATGGCACAGCACCGCTGGGACGACGACGAGAACCTGCTCGGTGAGCTGACCGAGGCGGCGGCCGAGGCGGCTCCGCTGGCGCCGGCGATCGCGGCGGCCGGGGCCGGTGCCTTCGCCTGGCGGACGGTCGACCAGGATCTGCTGCTGGCCTCCCTCAGCTTCGATTCTTCGCTGGAGCACAGCCGGGAACTGCGCGCCGAGGCCGACGACAGCCGGGTCCTGGTGTTCACCGCGACGCCGCTGTCGGTCGAGCTGGAGGTGCTGGCCGACCGGGTGGTCGGCCAGATCGTGCCGCCCGGCCGGGGCGAGGTCCGGATGGAGTCGGCCGACGGCGTCACCCTGGAGGTCGAGGCCGACGACGCCGGCTTCTTCCGGCTGCCGGTCGCGCCGCGCGGCCCGATCCGGCTGCGCTGCGACACCCCGACCGGGCGCCTGGTCACCGACTGGGTCCGGCTGTAGCGGCGCGGGCGCGCCCGGGCGGCGGCGCGATGAGCGACCGCGGCGAACCCGGTCAGGCGACGACGCGGACGGCGGACGAGCCGTCGGCCAGGCGGCGCGCCTCCAGCCGCTCGGCCACCCGGTCCTTCAGCTCGGCCACGTGGCTGACGATGCCGACGACCCGGCCGCGGTCGCGCAGCTCGTCGATGACCGCCATCACCTGGTCGAGGGTCTGCGCGTCCAGTGACCCGAACCCCTCGTCGATGAACAGGGTGTCCAGGTCCACTCCCCCGGCCTCGGCCCTGACCACGTCGGCCAGGCCAAGCGCGAGCGCGAGCGAGGTATAGAACATCTCGCCGCCGGACAGGGACCGCGGGCTGCGCTCCTCGCCGGTGTGCCGGTCGATCACCGCCAGGGTGAGCCCGGCCCGGTCGCGCTTGCGCTCGCCGGAGTCGGTACGGCGCAGCTCGTAGCGGTCCGACGACATCGCCGCCAGCTGCACGTTCGCCGCGGCCACCACCTGGCCGAACCAGTGCCGCAGCACGTAGGTGGTCAGCGCGATCCTGCGGTGCCCGTCCATCCCCCTGGCCAGGGCCGCGAGCCGGATCACCGGCGCGGTGTCCTCCTCCAGCCGGTCGGCGGCCTGCTCGGCCGCGGTCACGTCGGCCTGGCGCTGGCGCAGCCGACCGGCATCGCGGGCCGCGGCCTCGTGCGCGGCCCGCACGTCCCGCTCGGCCTCGGCCGCCCGGGCGAGCGCCGCCGCGGCCGCGGTGGCGGCCTGCGCCGCCGCGGAGGCCCGGCCCGGGTCGAGGCCGGCCAGCCCGGGCGCCTGCACCGCCGCGGTCAGCGCGGTGAGCTGGCGGTCCCAGGCGGCGACCGCCGCGTCCAGGGCGGCCTGCCCGTCCGGCCCGAGCACGGCGGCGCGGGCCTGGTGCAGGCCGTCGAAGCCGCGGGCCCGGGCCTCCTGCCCGGCCCGCTGCTGCGCTTCCCGCTGCCCGCCGAGCGCGGCGGCCAGCGCGTCCAGCGCGGCGCCCAGCTCCCGGTCGGCGGCGGCCAGGGCGCGCAGCTGCTGCTGCCGCGCGGCCACCGACGGCTGGTCCTGCGCGGCCGCGGCCAGCTCGGCCCGCAGCTGGTCCAGCGCCTCCGCGGCCTGCTCGGCCTGCTGCCGGGCGGCCGCGGCAGCCTGCGCGGCGGGGACAAGATCCCGCCCGGCCCGGTCCTGCTCGGCGCGCAGCGCGGCCAGCTCAGGCTCCAGCTGCGCGGCCCGCTGGCTGGCTCGCTGGGCCGCCGCCGCCTGGCCCGCTAGCTCAGTGACCCGCGCGCCGAGCTCGGCGACGGTGTGGCCGGCCGCGATTGCGGCCTGACCCGCCGCCTCGGTGGCCAGCTGCTCGCGGTCCGCCTCGGCCTGGTCGCGCAGCGCCTGCGCGGTCTCCCGGCGCCGCTGCGCGGCTGCGACCTCCTCGGCGCCGGCCGCGCTGCCGGCCGCGCGGGCCGGCGCCGGATGCGCCGCGGACCCGCAGACCGGGCACGGGTCGCCGTCGGCCAGCCCGGCGGCCAGTTCTGCCGCCATCCCGTCCAGCCGCGCCTGCACCAGCCGCTGGTGCTCATCCACCAGGTGCTGATGCGAGTCGGCGGCCCGGCGGGCCACCGTTTCGAGCTCAGCCAGCTGCGGCTGCAGCGTGGCCAGCCGGCTGGCGGCCTCCAGCCGGGCCTCGGCGGCAGCCTGCTGGCCGGCGGCGGCGGCCAGCCTGGTGGCGGTCGACCGCGCCTGTGCGACCTCGTCCTCCAGGGCGTCGATCCTGGCTGGCAGGGCCTGCTGCGCGGACCGCAGCGCAGCCTCCTGGCCCGCCAGGTCGGCCGCCTGCACGCGCAGGCCGCCCAGCTCCCGCTCCCGGGCCGCCAGCCCCGCCTCGGCGCCGGCCAGGTGCTCGAGCGCGGCAGCCTGCTGGCCGGCGGCCTGCCCCCGGGCCGCCGCCCGCTGCGCCGCGGCCAGCGCGTCCGCGGCGGCCTCCGGTCGCGGGCAGTCGCCCGCCAGCAGCGCGTCCAGGACGGCGCGATCGCCTGCCTCGCCGGCGGCCGCGGCGGGGACGAGGGCGCGCAGCTCGCCGGCGGCCGCGGCGGCTTTCGCCTCCGCGCTGGCCAGTACGTCCAGCAGCGGCGCCACCGGGCCTGCCCGCCGGGCGGCGTCCAGCCGGGCGGCGTCCGCGTCGCGGGCAGGCCGGCCGCTCTCGTGCTCGCGCAGCGCCGCCAGCGCCTGCATCAGCCGGGTCATCAGCACCGCCTGCTGGCGGGCCTGCTCGTCGTCGCGCCGGGCCGCGGCCAGGCCGGCCGCCGCGACCTCCAGCCCGGCGGCGGTCACCGCGACCGTCTGCGCCAGCTCCTCGGCCAGCTCCTTGAGCCGGACCATCCGGTCGGGCCGCGGCAGCGCCAGCAGCTCGTCCCGCTCGCCCGCGCCCAGGCCCGCGGCCTCGCCTGCGGCGGACACCGCGGCCGCGATCGCGCCCTGTGCCGCCTGCCCGGCGCGCACCGCCTCGGCCCGGCGCCGGTCCAGCTCGTTCGTGATCGCGTCGTACAGGCCGGTGCCGAACAGCCTGGTCAGCAGCACCCGGCGGTCGTCGTCCCCGGCCGCCAGGAACCTGGCGAACTCGCCCTGCGGCAGCAGCATCACCTGGGTGAACTGGGCCCGGTTCAGCCCGACCAGCTCGGTGATCGCCTCGCCGGCCTCGGCCTTGTTCGCCGACCGGCTCATCCACCCGCCGTCCTGCCACCGCTCCAGGTGCACCTGGGCGGCCGCGACGGTGAACCCGTCGCCGCGCTTCTTCGGCCGCTGGTGCTCGGGCACCCGGCGCACCCGGTGCCGCACCCCGCGGACCGAGAACTCCAGCGTCACCGACGGCTCGGCGCCCGGCGCGGCGAAATGCGAGCGCAGCCGGTCGGTCCCGGCGTCCTCGCCCGCCAGCCCGCCGTACAGCGCGAACGTGATCGCGTCCAGGATCGTGGTCTTGCCCGCCCCGGTCGGGCCCTCCAGCAAGAACAGCCCGCTGGCCGACAAGGCGTCGAAGTCGATGTCCTGGGCCGCCGCGTACGGGCCGAACGCGGTCAGCGCCAGCCGGTGCAGCCGCATCAGGCCCCCGCCCCGGCGTGGCTGACCGTCTCGACCACGTCGGCCAGCACCGCGCGCTGCAGCTCGTCCGGCGGGGCGCCGCCCGCATACTCGACGAACAGCCCGCAGATCTCGACCGGGTCGGTCTGCGCGGCCAGCCGGGCCAGGTCGGCCGCGGCACCGGGCATGCCGCCCTCGGGCGCGAAGTCCAGCATCAGGGTGTGCGGCCACTTCTCCCGCAGCCGCTCCATCGGCGACGACGGCCGCGTCCGGTCGGTCAGCACCGCCTTGACCCAGCAGTCCGCCAGCCCGGCCAGGCCGTCGCCGGCCCGCGCCAGCAGGTCGTCCAGCCGGCCGCGCACCTCGCGCAGCGGCCGCGGCACCGGGACCGGCACCAGCTCGGCGCTGACCTGCCCGGCCGCGCCGATGTCGGCCACCGTGACCGATTTGACGTGGTCCTTCTCGCCGAACGAGAACGCCAGCGGCGACCCGCTGTAGCGGATGTCCTCCCGGCCGGCGATGACCCGCTGCGGGCCGTGTAGGTGGCCGAGCGCGACGTAGCTGAACCCGCCGAACACCGCCGCCGGGGCGTCGGCCACCCCGCCGACCCGGATGTCACGCTCGGACTCCGACGGCTGCGCCCCGGTGACGAACGCGTGCGCGGCCACGACCGTGCGGGCCGCGCCGCGGGCCGCCGCGTCGGCCCGGATCCGCTCCGCGGCGGCGGTCAGCACCGACTCGTGCGACCGGCCGGCGCCCAGTTCGGCCAGCACGGCATCCGGCAGTAAGTAGGGGATGCCGTAGAGCGCCACCTGGCCGTGGTCATCGTTGATCAGCAAAGGCCGGCCGATGTCGGCCACCCTCGTGCGCAGGTGGATGCCCGCGGCCTCGCTCAGCCCGGAGCCGAAGCCGAGCCGCACCGCCGAGTCGTGATTGCCACTGATCAGCAGCACCGGGATGCGGGCCCGGGCGAAGCCGGTCAGCGCGTGGTCCAGCAAAGCGACCGCGTCGGTGCCGGGCACGGCCCGGTCGTAGACGTCCCCGGCCACCACCACCGCGCCGGCCCGCTGGCTGACCGCGAGCTCGAGCAGCCAGTCGCAGAACTCGCGCTGGTAGTCCAGCAGGTCCGCGCCGTGCAAGGTCCGGCCGAGATGCCAGTCCGAAGTGTGAATCAGTCGCATCGCCGCGTGATCGGGGCCTTTCGTGCGGGCAGCGTAGCCCATTCCCGGGGGTCTGGCCATGATGCCCCCGCGCTCGGTCAACCCCCCGCTACCGCGCCCCGGCGGCGTGTCGCGCCGCCCGGGCCAACCCCCTGAATGTCACATTCACGGTGCCTGGTGCCCTGAATGTCACATTCACGGTGCCTGGTGCCCTGAATGTCACATCCAGGGGCAGGCGGAACGGCGGCAGGCGGAACGGCGGCGCAGCGGCAGGCGGAACGGCGGCGCAGCGGCAGGCGGAACGGCGGCGCAGGGGCAGGCGGGACGGCGGCGCTAGAGGCCGAGAGGGTGCCAGACGGTCTTGGTCTCGGTGAAGGCGAGCATCCGGCGCGGGGACGGCACCCGGGCCCAGTCGTCGGCCGCCGCGTAGACCCGCTTGACGTTCCCGGCGGCGAGGCGCTCCAGCTCGGTCCGGTCCGCGCCGTTCTGGCCGCTCGCGCCGTCCGGCGCGAGCGCGCCGGTGAGGTCGATCGCGTTGACGTCCATGTGCGCGGCCAGCACCGGGGCCAGCTCGGCGGTCCGGCCGGTCAGCACGTTCACCACCCCGGCCGGGACGTCCGAGGTGGCCAGCACCTCGGTCAGCGTGATGGCCGGCAGCGGCCGGGCCTCGCTGGCCACGACCACCGCGGCGTTGCCGGTCGCGATCACCGGCGCGAGCACGCTGACCAGGCCGAGCAGGCTCGGCCCGGCGGGCGCGAGCACCGCCACCACGCCGGCCGGCTCGGGCACGCTGAAGTTGAAGTAAGGACCGGCCACCGGATTGGCCGCCCCGGCCACCTGGGCGACCTTGTCAGGCCAGCCTGCGTACCAGACCCAGCGGTCGATGGCCGCCGCCACGGCCCGCTCCGCGGCCGGCTGCGCCAGGCCCTCGGCCGCGGCCACCTCGGCCGCGAACTGCCCCGCCCGGCCCTCCAGCAGCTCCGCGACCCGGTACAGCACCTGGCCGCGGTTGTAGGCGGTCGCGCCGGACCAGCCGCCGAACGCCTTGCGGGCGGCAGTCACCGCGTCCCGGGCGTCCTTGCGGGACGCCTGCGCGGCGAAGGCCAGCAGCGCGCCGTCCGCGGCGCTCACCGGGTAGGAGCGGCCGGACTCCGAGCGGGGGAAGGCGCCGCCGATGAACAGCTTGTAGGTCTTGCGTACACCGAGCCGGGCCCCGCTGTCCCCGGCGCTGTCGCCGGCGGCCCGCGGGCGGGCGGTTGCGGGAGCGGCGCCCGCCGCGGCGGCGGGCGGCGCGGACCGGCGGGCGGGCTTGCTGGCGGCCGGAGGTTTCTCTGCATTCGCTGGCCGCGGCTTGCGCCCGGCGGCCTTGCGGCTGGCCGGCCCGCGGCTCTTCTGGTCAGGCATCGAGGTACGCGGCCAGGCCGTGCCGGCCGCCCTCCCGCCCGAAGCCGGATTCCTTATACCCGCCGAACGGGCTGGCCGGGTCGAACCGGTTGTAGGTGTTGGCCCAGACCACGCCGGCCCGCAGTTTCGAGGCCAGCCACAAGATCCGGCTGCCCTTCTCGGTCCACACGCCCGCGGACAGGCCGTAGGGGGTGTTGTTGGCCTTGCTGACCGCCTCGTCCGGGGTGCGGAACGTCAGCACCGACAGCACCGGGCCGAAGATCTCCTCGCGGGCGATCCGGTGCGACTGGGCCACGCCGGTAAAGATCGTCGGCGCGAACCAGAAGCCGCGGCCGGGCAGCTCGCACGGCGCGGACCAGCGGACCGCACCCTCGGCCTGGCCGGCCGCCGACAGCTCGGTGATCTTGTCGAGCTGGGCGCGGGAGTTGATCGCGCCGATGTCGGTGTTCTTGTCCAGCGGGTCGCCGAGGCGCAGCGTGGCGAGGCGCCGACGCAGCCGGTCGGTGACCTCCTGCGCCGCGGACTCCTGCACCAGCAGCCGCGACCCGGCGCAGCAGACGTGCCCCTGGTTGAAGAAGATGCCGTTCACGATGCCCTCGACCGCGGCCTCGACCGGGGCGTCGTCGAAGATGATGTTGGCGGCCTTGCCGCCGAGTTCCAGCGTCACCTTCTTGCCGGTGCCCGCGGCCGCGGCGGCGATCTGCTTGCCGACCTCGGTCGAGCCGGTGAACGCGATCTTGTCCACCCCCGGGTGGCCGGTCAGGGCCGCGCCGGTCTCGCCCGCGCCCGTCAGCACGTTCACCACGCCCGGCGGCAGGCCCGCCTGCTGGCACACCTCCGCCAGCAGCAGCGCGGTCAGCGGGGTCGTCTCGGCCGGCTTGAGCACGCAGGTGTTCCCGGCGGCCAGCGCCGGGGCCAGCTTCCAGGCCGCCATCAGCAGCGGGAAGTTCCACGGGATGACCTGCCCGGCCACCCCCAGCGGCCGCGGGTCCGGGCCGAACCCGGCGTGCTCCAGCTTGTCGGCCCAGCCGGCGTAGTAGAAGAAGTGCGCCGCGGCCAGCGGGATGTCGGTGTCGCGCGACTCCCTGATCGGCTTGCCGTTGTCCAGGCTCTCCAGCACCGCGAACTCGCGGGCCCGCTCCTGCAGCACCCGGGCGATCCGGTACAGGTACTTGGCCCGCTCGGCGCCCGGCATCGGGCCCCAGGCGGTCTCGTAGGCGCGCCGGGCTGCGGCCACGGCCCGGTCGACGTCCGCCGGGCCGGCCTGCGCGACCCGGGCCAGCGGCTCCTCGGTCGCCGGGTTGATGGTCGCGAAGGCGGCCCCGTCCGCGGCCGGGGCGAACCTGCCGTCGATGAACAGCCCGTACTCGGGCGCGATCGACACCACCTCGCGGGACTCGGGCGCGGGCGCGTACGCCCAGGCCAGCCCGGGCGCGGCCGTCGCCAGCGCGGAACCGCGCGCGCCGTCGCCGCCGTCCATCCGCGATCGCTTCCCCACTGCTCGCCGTCACCGCTGCCGTCGTGCCGCAGGCCATTCTCGCACGGCAGGCGGCGGCCGTTACCGGCGAGACGCCCGGCCCAGCACGCCGTCGATCACTACGTCAATGGCGAAGCGGAACCGCTCGCCGGCATCTCCGGCGACCAGCTGGGCGGCGTGCGCAGTAATGAGCGGAAAGTCGTCGGCCGGCAGGCGGGCGAAGTTGGCCGTGATTTCGGCAGCCAGCGCGCTGGGCTCGATGCGCCGCACCTCGGCCTCGATGGCGGCATACGTCACCTGGGCCGCGAGGATGTCGGCCGCCCACGCGGCGTCCTTCGCATCCAGGCCGCCGGCCAGCAGGATGCCCAGGAGGTTCTCCAGCAACCGCAGAGCCACCTCGGTCTGCGGCGGGTCGACCATGGCCGCCGCGGCCATTCCGGGATGCTTGACGAGTACCGCGCGCATCCGCTCCAGGAGGGCGTGCAGCTGGGCGCGCCACCGCGACGGGTCGGGCGTTTCCAGCGTGACCGCGCCGACGATGCGATCGAACATCGCCGTCAGCAGGCCGTCACGACCGTCGACATACACATACAGTGAGCCGGCTCCGGTATCCAGGGCGGCCGCGACCCGCCGCATCGACACGGCTTCCAGGCCCTCTGCCGTGAGGATGGCGAGAGCGGCGCCGACGATTGCCTCTTCGCTCAGCGGCGCCTTGGCCGGGCGGTCACGAGTCGAGCGGGGGCGGCTCGATGGCTTCATGCGGGCGGGCCTCCAGGCGGCACGGCAGGGCGGCGATCGCGCTTGACGTTAACACCGTGCCCTGCATACAGTGTACGTAACGAACAGTGTTTGTAACGTACACTGTTCGACAATCCTTCCGGGCGGCTCGCTTCCGCCCCTGACCAGGAAGCCATCATGGACACCGGCACCGTTACCGCGACCTCCGCCACCGGGGCGCAGCTCTACCGCATGCGCTGGATCGTGGCGGCCGTGGTACTGGCCGCCAACACCATGGACCTGCTCGACGCCACCATCGTGAACGTCGCCGGCCCCTCTATTCACCGCGAACTCGGCGGAGGTGCCAGCACGATCCAGTGGCTGAGCGCCGCCTACACCCTGGCCTTTGCCGTCCTGCTGATTGCGGGGGCGCGGCTGGGAGACATCTTCGGCCGTCGCCGGATGTTCCTGCTCGGCTTGCTCGGGTTCACCCTCTTCTCGGCCGCCTGTGCCATAGCGCAGGACATGGGCATGCTCATCGCCTTCCGGGCCCTGCAGGGAGGCTTCGGCGCCCTGATGATCCCGCAGGGCTTCGGCCTGCTGAAGGAAGTCTTCGATGACGAGGAACTAGGGCGGGCAACCCGCCTGTTCGGCCCGTCAACGGGACTGGCCATGCTCGGCGCGCCGATCCTGGCCGGCGCGCTCATCGACGCCAACCTCTGGAACATCGGCTGGCGGCTGGTCTTTCTCATCAACGTGCCGATCGGCCTCGCCGCGCTTCCGTTCGCGATCCGGTCGCTGCCGGGCGGGGTCAGTCACCCCCACCTCAAGCTCGACGCCGCCGGCGTCTGGCTCGTCGGCCTCGCCCTCGTGGCGATCATCTACCCGCTCATCCAGGGCCGCGCCGACGGCTGGCCAGCCTGGATGTTCGCGCTCCTCGCGGCGGGCGCGGTGCTGCTCTACGTCTTCGTGCGCTACCAGCGGCGCCGCAGCCACAACGCCTTGATCGAGCCATCACTGTTTGCTAACCGCATGTACCTCAGCGGCATCGCGGTCATGCTGTCCCTGTTCGGCGCCTTCGGCGGACTGCTGCTCTGCGTGTCGCTGTACGGCCAGCTCGGCGAAGGGTGGTCGCCGATCCACGCCGGCCTGACCCTGACCCCGATGGTGGCCGGCATGATCGCGGGCATGGTCGTGTCGGGCATGCTCGTCAAGCGGCTCGGGCGGCACTTGCTCCACATCGGCATCCTGTTCATCGCGGCCGGCAACACCGCGCTCGCCCTGATGCTGACTGGCGTGCCGAGCGCATCGACCTCCGGCCTCGTTCCCGGCCTGCTGCTGGTCGGCGCCGGAGTCGGCATCGTGCTGGGTCAGCTCATCCAGTTCATCCTGGCCGCGGTCAGCATGAACGAGGTCGGATCGGCGTCCGGCGTCATGGAAGCCTCGCAGCAGCTGTCGTCCTCGCTCGGCGTTGCGGTTCTCGGCACCATCTTCTTCACGCTGTTCCCGCGCCACCCGGCGACCGACGCTCTCCGGGTCACCTCATGGGCCTGCCTCGTCCCGCTGGCGGCCGCTTTCATGTTCGTGTTCCTGCTCCCCCGGCACGCGCGGGAAGAAGGACTGTGAGCAGGCAGTCCTGGCCCGCCGGGGCTTCCCCTTCAGTCCTGGGTGAAGTAGTCGGGGCCGGCGTAGGCGCCGGTGAGCTGCTTGGCGCGCTGCATGAGCAGGTCGTTGAGCAGGCTGGAGGCGCCGATGCGGAACAGTGCCGGGGTGAGCCAGTCCGGGCCGGCGGTCTCGTTGACCAGCACCAGGTAGCGGATCGCGTCCTTGGCAGTGCGGATGCCGCCGGCCACCTTGACCCCGACCCGGCGGCCGGCCGCCTGGTGGTAGTCGCGCACCGCGGCCAGCATGACCAGCGTGACCGGCGGGGTCGCAGCCGGGCTGACCTTGCCGGTGGAGGTCTTGATGAAATCGGCCCCGGCCAGCATGGCCAGCCAGGAGGCCCGGCAGACATTGTCGAGCGTGGCCAGCTCGGCGGTCTCCAGGATCACCTTCAGGTGCGCGCTGCCGCAGCCGTCGCGGACGGCCCGGATCTCGTCGTAGACCTGGCCGTAGCGCCCGGCCAGGAACGCGCCGCGGTCGATCACCATGTCGACCTCGTCCGCGCCGGCCGCCACCGCCTCGGCGACGTCGGCCAGCTTGACCGCGAGCCCGGCCCGGCCGGACGGGAACGCGGTCGCGACCGAGGCCACCGCCACGCCGCTGCCCGCGAGCGCCTGCCTGGCCACCGCGACCAGGTCGGGATAGACGCAGACCGCCGCCACCGGCGGGACCTGCGGGTCAGCCGGGTCGGGGCGGCGGGCCTTGGCGCACATCGCGGTGACCTTGCCGGGCGTGTCGGCGCCCTCCAGCGTGGTCAGGTCCACGGTGCGGACGGCCAGGTCCAGCGCCGCCAGCTTCGCGTCCCGCTTGATCGACCGGGTGGCCAGCGCCGCGGCCCGGGCCTGCGTGCCGACCTGGTCCACGCCCGGCAGGCCGTGCAGCAGCTGGCGCAGCGCGGCGTCGGAGCTGACCGCGCCGTCCAGCCAGCCGCGGTCCAGCAGGTGCGCGCTCGGCTCGATTCCCACGCTCAAGACGCTACCCGGCGCGGGCATTCCGGTCACCCGCCGGCGGCAGGCACACGGGCGGTCCGGCGGGCGGGTTAGCGGGACGGGCGGGGGCGGACCTTGTCGTAGCCGGGCTTGATCACCCGGTTGATCAGCGCCAGGCGCTCGTCGAACGGGGCGAACGCGCTCTTCATCGCGTTGATCGTCAGCCATTCGATGTCGCCCCAGCCGTAGCCGAACGCCTCGGTCAGGGCGGCGAACTCCGACGACAGGGTGACCCCGCTCATCAGCCGGTTGTCGGTGTTCACCGTGACCCGGAACGACAGCTCCCGCAGCAAGCCGATCGGGTGCCCGGCGATCGAGGGCGCGGCGCCGGTCTGGACGTTGGAGGTCGGGCACAGCTCCAGCGGGATCCGCCGGTCCCTGACGTAGCCCGCCAGCCGGCCGAGCGCCGCGGTCCCGTCCGGGGCGGGCCGGATGTCGTCGATGATGCGCACCCCGTGGCCGAGCCGCTCGGCGCCGCACCACTGCACCGCCTCCCAGATCGACGGCAGCCCGAAGCCCTCGCCGGCGTGGATGGTGATGTGGAAGTTCTCCCGTGCCACGAACTGGAACGCGTCCAGGTGGCGGCTCGGCGGGCTGCCGGCTTCGGCGCCGGCGATGTCGAAGCCGACGATGCCGGCGTCGCGGTGGCGGACCGCCAGCTCGGCGATCTCCAGCGACCGCGCCGCGGTCCGCATCGCGGTCAGCAGCCCGTAGACGGTGATACCGCGGCCGGCCGAGCCGCGCCGGAAGCCCTCCAGCACCGCCTCGGTCACCTGGTCCAGGCTGAGCCCACGGGCCACGTGCAGCTCGGGCGCGAACCTGACCTCGGCGTAGACGATCCCGTCGTCGGCCAGGTCGGCGGCGCACTCGGCCGCCACCCGGACCAGTGCCTCCCGGGTCTGCATCACCCCGACCGTGTGCGCGAACGCCTCCAGGTACAGCTCCAGATGGCCGCGGGTCGAGTTGCCCTGGATCCAGGCGGCCAGCTCGCCCGCGTCGGATGTGGGCAGCGCGCCGTAGCCGGTCTCGCGGGCCAGGTCCACGATGGTCTGCGGCCGCAGGCCGCCGTCCAGATGGTCGTGCAGCAGCACCTTGGGCACGCCGCGGATCTGCTCGTGCGCGGGCCGGGCCGCGGTCTGGTCGTTGACTGTCACAGAGTGCATTGTCACAGCACCGGCCGCCGCGCGCCGAACCGCGGGCCCGGCCGGCGGGTCAGCGCGGCGGGCCGATCCGCTCCAGCACGACCGGGGCGGCCGGCGGCGGCTCCGGGCCGATGCCGATCGCGCCGGCCAGTGCCTCGCGGGCCCGGGCGAACCGGCCCGGCTCGTCGGCGCGCAGCTCAAGCAGCGGCTGGCCGGCCTCGACGCGCTCCCCCGGCTTGGCCAGGCAGACGATCCCGGCGGCCGCGCTGACGGGGTCCTCCTTGCGGGCCCGGCCCGCGCCGAGCCGCCAGGCGGCCACCCCCACGCCGCGGGCGTCCAGCCGGCGCAGCCAGCCCGCGGCCGGCGCGGTGACCGTCTGCACATGCGCCGCGGCCGGCCGCCCGGCGTCCGGGTCGCCGCCCTGGGCGGCGATCATCGCCCGGTAGCTGGCCAGCGCCCGGCCGTCGGCCAGGGCCGCCGCCGGGTCGGCGTCCACCCCGGCCAGGGCCAGCATCTCGGCGGCCAGCGCCCAGCGTGACCTCGACCAGGTCGCCCGGGCCGCGGCCGCGCAGGGTGTCCACCGCCTCCGCCACCTCGACCGCGTTGCCGACGGCCCGGCCGAGCGGGACGTCCATCCGGGTGAGCAGCGCGGTGGTGGCGACGCCGTGCTCGGCGCCGAGCGCCACCATGGTCCGGGCCAGCTCCCGGGCCGAGTCCAGGCCGGCCATGAACGCGCCGCTGCCCACCTTGACGTCCAGCACCAGCGCCGCGGTGCCCTCGGCGATCTTCTTGGACATGATCGAGCTGGCAATCAGCGGGATGGACTCGACCGTGCCGGTGACGTCGCGCAGCGCGTACAGCTTGCGGTCGGCCGGGGCGAGCCCGGGCCCGGCCGCGCAGATCACGCAGCGCTCGCTGGCCAGCATCCGGATGATCTCGGCGTTCGATAGCTGGGCCCGCCAGCCGGGGATGGACTCCAGCTTGTCCAGCGTCCCGCCGGTGTGGCCGAGGCCGCGGCCGGACAGCTGCGGCACGGCGGCGCCGCAGCTGGCCACGAGCGGGGCGAGGATCAGCGAGACCTTGTCGCCGACGCCCCCGGTGGAGTGCTTGTCCACGGTCGGCGCCGGCACCGCGCTCAGGTCGAGCCGCTCGCCGGAGGCGATCATCGCCCCGGTCCAGGCGCGCAGCTCAGCCGGGTCCAGGCCGCGGAAGAAGACGGCCATCAGCAGCGCCGACATCTGCTCGTCGGCAACCTGGCCGCCGGTGTAGGCGCGGATCAGCCAGCTGATCTCGGCGCCGGTCAGCGCCCGGCCGTCGCGCTTGGCCCGGATCAGGTCGACGGCATCCGGCTCATTCATCTTCATCGCGGTCGCGCCGCTCGGCCAGGTCCGCGCCGGTGAAGGCGGCCGGCAGCAGGGTGCCGAGCGGCACCGGCCCGGGCTCGGCGTCCAGCAGCAGGCCCGGCCCGCCCGCCTCCAGCAGCAGCTGGCGGCACCGCCCGCACGGCACCAGCGGGGCGCCGTCGGCCGCGACCACGCTGACCGCGACCAGGCGGCTGCGCCCGGCCGCGTGCAGCGCCGACACCAGGCCGCACTCGGCGCACAGGGTCAGCCCGAACGAGGCGTTCTCCACGTTGCACCCGGCTACCACGGCGCCGTCCTCGGCCTGCCCGGCCGCGCCGACGTGCAGCCGCGAATACGGCGCGTAGGCGCGGGCGGCGGCGGTCGACGCGGCCGTGCGCAGCGCGGGCCAGTCAATCGTCATGCGGCCCGACCTCCGTGATCGCGGATGTGAGCAAAACTCCACGACTCTAGCAGCCGGGCGGCCCGGCTGCCGGGGCCTTTGCCCAAGCCAGGCCGGTCACCGCCGGTACCAGCCCGGCCGCGCGTCTCGATTTAGCAACAGCGCCAAGATCGGAGAGGCCGGCCGCTTCCCGGCGAGGACAGCGAGGACTAACCTTCGGGTCACCCGGGGGGATTACTGCCGGTCCCCCATGCCCTGGCCGGACCGGGCGCGCGATATGAGCCGGCGGATCGGCCCGCCGCCGGCGGGCCCGCTGAGGAGGTAAGCGTGAGAGGCAAGGTAACCGCCACCGCGGCGCTCGCCGCGGTGGCACTGCTGGCCGCCGCCTGCGGCTCGGCCACGAACTCGGGCGGCTCGGGCTCGTCCAGCTCGCCCAATTCCAGCTCCAGCGGCTCGGCCGCGGGCAAGTTCCTCGGCTGCATGGTGACCGACACCGGCGGCATCGACGACAAGTCCTTCAATGCCTCGTCCTGGCAAGGCATGCAGGACGCGCAGAAGGCTGACCCGGGCAAGGTCACGGTCAAGTACCTGCAGTCCACCAGCTCGGCCGACTACGCCTCCAACATCACCGCGTTCCTCGGCCAGAAGTGCGGGATCATCGTCACGGTCGGATTCCTGATGGCCCAGGCCACCCAGACCGCGGCGAAGGCCAACCCGAGTTCGAAATTCGCGATCGTGGACTACCCGAAGTTCCCGCAGACCAACATCGACTCGCTGGTCTTCAACACCGTCCAGGCCGGCTTCCTCGGCGGCTACCTGGCCGCGGGCATGTCCAAGACCGGCAAGGTGGCCACGTTCGGCGGCGAGAAGCTGCCCACCGTGACCATCTACATGGACGGCTACTGGGACGGCGTGCAGTATTACAACTCCCAGCACCACAAGAACGTGAAGGTGCTCGGCTGGAGCGAGAAGACCCAGAGCGGCCAGTTCACCAACAGCTTCACCAACCTGACCCTGGGCCAGACCATCACCCAGCAGTTCATCACCGAGGGCGCGGACGTGATCTTCCCGGTGGCCGGGGGGGTGGGCCTCGGCGCGGCCAAGGCCGTGCAGCAGGCCGACAGCCAGGCGGGCACCCAGAAGGTGAACATGGAGTGGGTGGACACCGACGGATGCGTCAGCGCCGCCCAGTACTGCAAGTACTTCATCACCAGCGTGGAGAAGGGCATCGCCACCGCGGTGAAGACGGCGGTCACCGCCGCCGCGGGCGGCTCGTTCAAGGGCGGCGCCTACATCGGCACGCTGGCCAACGGCGGCGTGGGCCTGGCTCCCTACCACGACTTCGCCAGCAAGATCCCGTCCAGCCTGCAGTCCGAGATCACCAAGATCAAGGGCGAGATCATCAGCGGCAAGATCAAGCCCGCGACCAAGAGCCCGGTGTGACGGGAGCACACTGGGGATAGCAGCGATGCGCTGGCGGGCGGCGCGGGGGTGCCCCGCCGCCCGCCAGCGGAGTAGGCATTTTTCAGCAAAGGACCGTCGTTGGAACTTGAGCTGCGCGGGATCACCAAGCGCTTCGGCAGCCTCGTCGCCAACGACTCGATCGACCTGAAGATCGCGCCGGGCGAGATCCACGGCCTGCTCGGCGAGAACGGGGCCGGCAAGACGACCCTGATGAACATCCTGTACGGGCTGATGCAGCCGGACGCGGGCCAGATCCTCCTCGACGGCAAGCCGGTGACGATCCGCTCCCCCAAGGACGCAATCGGCGCCAGGATCGGCATGGTCCACCAGCACTTCATGCTGGTCCCGGTGTTCACCGTGGCCGAGAACGTGATGCTCGGGGTGGAACCGGTCCGTCTGTTCGGCCTGCTGGACCGGCGCCGCGCCGCGCGGCAGGTGCGCGAGCTGTCCGAGCGCTACGGCCTGCAGGTCAACCCGGCTGCGACGATCGAGGACCTGCCGGTCGGAATCCAGCAGCGGGTCGAGATCATCAAGGCGCTGCTGCGCGAGGCCAGCGTGCTGATCCTGGACGAGCCGACCGCGGTACTGACCCCGGGCGAGAGCGCGGACCTGTTCCGGGTCATGCGCGAGCTGCGCGAGGGCGGCCGGTCGATCGTGTTCATCTCGCACAAGCTCAAGGAAGTCCAGGCGATCGCCGACCGGATCACGGTGATCCGCCGCGGCCGGGTGGTGGGCGAGCGGCCGCCGAGCACCAGCGACAGCGAGCTGGCCGCGCTGATGGTCGGCCGCGCGGTGGAGCTGACCGTCACCAAGGCCCCGGCGAACCCGGCCGGCGTGGTGCTGGACGTCACCGACCTGACCGTGGCCGCCGATACCGCGGCAGGAGCCGCCGGGCAGGCGATCAGCAGTGTGGATGGCGTCTCGTTCCAGGTCCGCGCCGGGGAGATCCTCGGCATCGCCGGGGTGCAGGGCAACGGCCAGACTGAGCTGTGCGAGGCACTGATGGGACTGCGGCCGGCCGGCGGCACCGTGCTGCTGGACGGCAGGAACATCAGCCGGGCCAGCCCGCGCGACCGGCTGCGCGCCGGGATCGGCTACATCCCCGAAGACCGGCAGGAAGACGGGCTGGTCGCCGACTTCTCGGTGGCCGACAACCTGATCCTCGACACCTACGACCGGCCGCCGAACGCCAAGGGGATCGCGATGGCCCTGCCGGTGATCCGCGAGCACGGCAAGACCCTGGTCGAGGAGTTCGACGTGCGGACCTCCTCGATCGACACCCCGGCGGGCACGCTGTCGGGCGGCAACCAGCAGAAGGTCATCCTGGCCAGGGAAGTGGGGCGCCGGGTCCGGCTGCTGCTGGCCAGCCAGCCCACCCGCGGCCTGGACGTGGGCTCGATCGAGTTCGTGCACCGGCGGATCGTCGCCGAGCGGGACCAGGGCATCGCGGTGGTGATCGTGTCGTCCGAGCTGGACGAGATCTACGCCCTCGCCGACCGGATCGCGGTGATGTACGAGGGGAAGATCACCGGCTTCCGGCCGCCGACCGTGCCGGTGGCCGAGCTGGGCCTGCTGATGGCCGGGGCGGCCGGGGACGAGGCGGACGGTGCGGCGGAGCTGGGGTCCGGGAGCGTGACCACCGAGGCGGCCACCGAGGCCGGGAACCCGGCCTTCGGCGTCGACCTGGGCCTGACCGTCGCCGCCGAGGCGCCCGGCGCGCAGACTCCGGCTGGGCCCGAGGCACCCGCCCCCGAGACTCCGGCTGGGCCGGGGGCGGCCGCCACCGCGGATGAGCCGGCCGGCCCGCAGGCGGCCGCCGGTCCGGACCAGCCCGACGGGCAAGCGGAGCCACGATGAGCGACCAGACGGCCGGCCCGGCCGGCGCCGCACACCGCACACCGTATTCCGGGCCGGCGCCCGGCGGCGGCCCGGCCCGGAACGTCATCAACGCCGTCGTCCAGGGCAGCCCGGCCGTGGTCACCACGCTGGCCATTGTGCTGGCCCTGGTCGTCGGCGCCCTCATCATCGTGTTCAGCGACCCGAACGTGCTGCACGTGTGGGGCAGCTTCACAGCCGAGCCCGGCATCGCCTTGTCGACGGCCTGGCATTCGGTGGCGACCGCGTACGCGTCCCTGTTCGAGGGCGCGATCCTCAACCCGCACACGGTCGCGGCGGCCTTCCACGGCGGCTCGGTCGGCGCGATCTTTTACCCGCTGTCCCAGACCGCCTCGCAGGCCACCCCGCTAATCCTGACCGGGCTGTCGGTCGCGCTGGCGTTCCGGGCCGGCCTGTTCAACATCGGCGCGGCCAGCCAGTGGATCGGCGGCGCGATCGTCGTCACCTACCTGGGCTTCGCGATCAGCCTGCCGCCGGTCATCCACCTGATCGTGTGCCTGCTCGGCGGGTTCGCCGGCGGCGCGGTCCTCGGCTGGCTCGTCGGCGACCTCAAGGCGCGGACCGGCGCGCACGAGGTGATCGTGACGATCATGCTCAACTACGTCATGTACAACTTGCTGTCCTACGTGCTCGGCACCCCGACCGCGCTGCAGCAGCCGCACCAGTCCAATCTGATCAGCCCGAACATCGCGGCCGACGCCCAGCTGCCGCACGTCGGCGGGCCGCCGCCGCAGGCCGGGCTGGGTTTCCTGATCGCCCTCGCCGCGGCCGGGGGCGTGTGGTGGCTGCTGTCGCGCAGCACCACCGGCTTCGAGTTCCGCACCGTGGGCGCCAACCCGAGCGCGGCCCGCAGCGCGGGCATGAGCGTGGGCCGCACCTGGATCCTGGCCATGCTGATCGCCGGCGGCCTGGCCGGGCTGTCTGGTGCGGTGACCATCCAGGGCACGTTCTACGGCCTCAACTTCCAGAGCTACGGCAGCTACGGCATCGTCGGCATCACCGTCGCGCTGCTCGGCCGGGCCCGGCCGCTCGGGGTGGTGCTGGCCGCGCTGCTGTTCGGCGCGCTGGACGCCGGCAGCACGGTGATGCAGGCGGCCACGTCGGTTCCGGTGGACATCACCGAGGTCATCCAGGGCCTGATCGTGTTGTTCGTGGCCGCGCCGCCGCTGATCAGGGAAGTGTTCCGGCTGCGGCAGGCCAGGACCGGCGGCATGGAGGCCGTCGCGAAGGGATGGAACGGATGACCGCGCTCGCCACGGTCACCCCGGCGCCGGTCAGGCTAAACCGCAGGCTGGTCGCCGGGGCGGTGCTGATCGCCTTCGGCCTGGCCGACATCCTGATCTTCGGCCTGGCGGCGCACAAGGGCGATGCGACGTTCGCGCTGGCGCTGCCTGGCGCCTCGGTCGCGGTGCCGAGCTTGCACGTCCCGACCGCGCCGGTGTCGTTCGCGCTCGGCGCGGTCTCGATCCTGCTGGGCGTCACCCGGGTGGCGATCGACGAGTCGGCGCTGGCCCGGCGGCTGAGCATCGCCGTGGTGCTGGTCTCCTTCGTCTTCTGCCTGCTGTGCTGGGCCGACACCGGCAGCTGGGCGGGCGGCATCAGCATCAACGTGGTCAGCCTGCTGCAGAACACGCTGGCCGACTCCATCCCGCTGATACTCGGGGCCATGGCCGGGTGCATGGGCGAGCGTTCCGGCGTGATCAACATCGCGATCGAGGGGCAGCTGCTGCTCGGCGCGTTCACCGCGGCCGTGGTGGCCAGCGCGGTCGGCGTGCTGTGGCTCGGGCTGATCAGCGGGTCGCTGGCCGGCGGCCTGGTCGGCCTGGTGCTGGCCCTGTTCGCCATCCGCTACCTGGTCGACCAGATCATCCTCGGCGTGGTGCTGAACCTGCTGATCAGCGGGCTCACCGGGTACATGTACGACCGGCTGCTGGTGCCGGACGCGAACACCTACAACAACGCGCAGACGTTCAGCGCGCTGAAGATCCCCGGCCTCGGCGACATCCCGATCATCGGGCCGATCTTCTTCGACTCCACGATCTTCCTGTACATCACCTACGCGGCGATCATCTTCGTGCAGGTCGGCCTGTTCAGCACCCGCTGGGGGCTGCGGGTGCGGGCGGTCGGCGAGCACCCGACGGCCGCGGACACCGTCGGCATCAAGGTCCTCGGCATCCGGTACGGCAACATCATCATGGGCGGGCTGCTGGCCGGCATCGGCGGCGCCTACCTGACCATCGGCTCGGTCGGAACGTTCAGCAAGGACATGTCCTCCGGGCTCGGCTACATCGCGCTGGCCGCGATGATCTTCGGCCGGTGGACCCCGCTCGGCGCCACCGCGGCGGCGCTGTTCTTCGGCTTCACCGAGGCACTGCAGAGCTTCATGGGCAGCATCTCGGTGCCGATCTCCCCGTTCCTGCTCGACATGCTGCCCTATGCCGCCACGATCATCGCCGTGGCCGGCCTGGTCGGCCGGGTCCGGGCGCCCGCCGCGGACGGGAAACCGTACCTGCGCGCTTAGCCTGTAAGCGTGCGGGGAGCCATCCGGGCCGTCACGGCCGCGGGCCTGGCGGCCGTGCTCGCGTCGGCGTGCAGCTCGGCGGGGCCGGCCCGGCCGGCGCCGTCATTATCAGCATCCGGCCGGCCGGCGGCCGGCGCCTCCGGCCATCCGGCCGGGCGGTCCGCCCCGGCCGGCCGGCTTCTGGCCTGCCTCGCTCCTGATACCGGCGGCATCGCCGACCGGTCGTTCAACGCGGCCGCGTGGCAGGGACTGCGGGCGGCGCGCGCCGCGCAGCCGGGCATCACGATCGCCTACCAGCCGTCGGCCGCGGGCAGCGGCTATCCGGCCAGCATCGGCGCGCTGATCCGGCGCCGGTGCGGGATCATCGTCACCGTCGGGCTGCTGATGGCCGCCGCGACCAGGGCCGCGGCACTGGCCCACCCGCGGCAGCGGTTCGCGATCGCCGACTACGCCTACCGCAGGCCGGTCCGCAACATCGACGCGCTGGCCTTCGACACCGCGCAGAGCGCGTTCCTCGGCGGGTACCTGGCCGCCGGGATGTCGAAGACCGGCGTGGTGGGCACCTTCGGCGGCCAGCAGCTGGCCCCGGTGACCCGCTACCTGGACGGTTTCGCCGACGGGGTGCGCTACTACGACACCCGCAACCACGCCCGGGTCCGGCTGGCCGGGTGGAGCGAGCAGGCGCAGCGGGGCCTGTTCATCGACACCTTCCGCGGCCAGGGCTCGGGCCGGGCCGCGGCGCAGGCGCTGATCGGCGCGGGCGCGGACGTGATCTTCCCGGTGGCCGGCGCGGCCGGCGCGGACGCGGCCCGGGTGGTGGCGGCCGCGGACGCCGGGCGGCGCCGCCCGAAGGTCTTGCTGGAGTGGCCGGACACCAGCGGCTGCACCGCGCTGCCGCGCTACTGCCGGTACATCCTGGCCAGCGTCACCAAGAGCATCGCGCTGGAGGTGAAATCGGCCGTGCTGACCGCGGCCGCCGGGCGGCTGCGCGGCGGCACCCAGGTGGGCACGCTGGCCAACGGGGGGGTGGCGCTGACCGTGCCCGGCGGGGCCGGGGCGGTGCCGGCCAGCCTGTCCGCCGCGCTGGCCCGGATCCGGGGGCAGATCGCCAGCGGCGCGATCGTGCCGGCCACCAAGAGCCGGCGGTAGCCCGGCCGCCGGTCCTGCGGGCCGTTGCCGGAGCCCCGGCGGCACCCGGCCGATCCGGCGGCCAGCGGGCCCCGGGGAGCCGCCGGCGGATCGTGCTAGCGTCCATGCCGTGCTGATCCCGAATCGCGGCCGGGCGGCGGCGTGACCGCCGAGCCGATCGACCCCGCCGACCCGTACGCCGCCGCGGCGGCCAGCGCGGCCCGGCTGGCCGAGCTGACCGGCCACGCCAGGCACGACGCCGCGGTCGTGCTCGGCTCCGGCTGGGCGCCGGCCGCCGACGCGATCGGCGCCGCCGACGCGGAGGTGCCGCTGGCCGACCTCGGCGGCTTCCCCCGGCCGACCGTGACCGGGCACGTCCCGGCCGTCCGGTCGGTGCGCACCGGGCCGCTGCGGGTGCTGGTATTCCTCGGCCGCAGCCACCTGTACGAGGGGCTGCCGGTCAGCGCCATCGTGCACGGCGTGCGCACCGCCGCCGCCGCGGGCTGCCGCACGGTCGTGCTCACCAACGCCTCGGGCGGCATCAACCCCGCGTTCGGCACCGGCCAGCCGGTGCTGATCAGCGACCACCTCAACCTGACCGGCTGCTCCCCGCTGGCCGGCCCGCCGCCGCCGGAGCGCTTCGCGTCCCGGTTCACCGACCTGACCGACCTGTACGCGGCCCGGCTGCGCCGGGCCGCGCTGGCCGCTGACCCGTCGCTGGCCGAGGGCGTCTACGCGGCGCTGCCCGGCCCGCACTACGAGACGCCGGCCGAGATCCGGATGCTGCGCGCGGCCGGCGCGGACATGGTCGGCATGTCCACCGCGCTGGAGGCGATCGCGGCCCGCCACCTCGGCGCCGAGGTGCTCGGCATCTCGCTGGTCACCAACCCGGCGGCCGGCCTGTCCCCCGGCGCCCTGGACCACGCCGAGGTGCTCGCGGCCGGCCAGCGCTCGGCCGCGGCAGTCGGCGCGCTGCTGGCGAAGATCCTGCCCGGAATCGGGTAACGTGCCCGGCCACGCCGCGATCAGCGCCGCATTGCGGGACCAGGCGGCCGCCTGGATCGCCGACGACCCGGACCCGCGCGACCAGGCCGAGCTGCAGGCCCTGCTGGACGACGGCGGACCGCAGGCCGCGGCCGACCTGGCCAGCCGGATGGCCGGCCGGCTGGAGTTCGGCACCGCGGGCCTGCGCGGCGCGGTCGGCGCCGGGCCGAACCGGATGAACCGCGCGGTGGTGCGCGGCACCACGGCGGCGCTGGCCGACTGGCTGCTGCGCCGCACCGGCGGCGAGGCCGCGCGGCAGGGCGTGGTCATCGGCTGCGATGCGCGGCACCGCTCGGAGGAATTCGCCGCCGAGGCGGCCCGGGTGCTGGCCGGGGCGGGCATCGCCGTGCACCTGCTGCCGCCGCGCCAGCCCACCCCGCTGCTGGCGTTCTGCGTCCGGTGGCGGCAGGCCGCCGCCGGGGTCATGATCACCGCCAGCCACAACCCGCCCGCCGACAACGGCTACAAGCTCTACGACGAGACCGGCGCGCAGATCGTGCCGCCCGCCGACGCGGAGATCGAGGCCGCCATCGCCGCACTCGGCCCGCTCGCGCAGGTCCCGGTGGCCGGGCTGGGCGACCCGCTGATCAGCAGGCCCGGCGACGAGGCCGCCCGGAGCTACCTGGCGGCGATCTGCCCGGCCGCCGGGCCGGGCAGAGCGGGCGGCGGCGGGCCGGGCAGCGGACCGGGCGGCGGGCTGGACGGCACCGCCTGGCTGCGCTTCACCTACACCCCGCTGCACGGGGTGGCCGCGGAACTGGCCCAGCAGGCGTTCGAGCGGGCCGGGTTCTCGCCACCCGACCTGGTCACCGCCCAGATCCGGCCCGATCCCGATTTCCCCACCGTGCGGTTCCCGAACCCGGAGGAGCCCGGCGCACTCGACCTCGCGCTGGCGCTGGCCCGGCGGACCAGCGCCGACCTGGTCATCGCCAACGATCCCGACGGTGACCGGCTCGCGGTGGCGGTGCCGGGCCCGGGGGGCAGCGACGGCTGGCAGGCCCTGACCGGTGACCAGGTCGGCGCGCTGCTCGGCGCCTACCTGCTGGAGCAGGTGCCCGCCGGGGACCGGGCCGCCTCCCTGGTCGTGACCACGATCGTGTCCTCCACCCTGCTGTCGCGGATCGCGGCCGCGGCCGGGGCCCGGTTCGCCCAGACCCTGACCGGGTTCAAGTGGATCGTCCGGGCCGGCGACCACGCCCCGCAGGCCCGGTTCGCGTTCGGCTACGAGGAGGCCCTCGGGTACTGCGTCGGCACGGCGGTGCGGGACAAGGACGGGATCAGCGCGGCGCTGGCGGTGCTGCGCCTCGCCGCCGCGGCCCGGTCGGCGGGCCGGTCGCTGCGGGAGGAGTACGACGCGCTGGAAGAGCGCCACGGCGTGCACCTGACCGGCCAGCTCACGGTGGCCAGCCGGACCCCGGCCGAGGTGATGGCGCGGCTGCGCGGCGACATGCCCGCCGAGCTCGGCGGCCAGCCGGTGACCGGGATCACCGACTTCACCGGCGGGGCCGGCGGCCTGCCGTCCGCCGACGTGCTGCGCTACCAGCTGCCCGGCGGCCGGGCGGTGATCCGGCCGAGCGGCACCGAGCCGAAGATCAAGGCCTACCTGGAGGTCGTCGAGCCGGTGCCGCCCGGGCAGCTGGCCGCCGCCCGGGCGGCCGCGCAGGCGAGGATGGAGCCGCTGCGCGAGGCGGTGGCGGCGCTGCTGGCGGGCTGACCGGCCGCGCCGCGCCCGGCCTGCGCGGGTCAGCCGGCCAGCCGGCCGCCGGTCAGTCGGGGACCGCGACGATCACGTCCGAGGCCTTGACCACGGCCACCACCTCGCTGCCCTCGGCCAGGCCCAGCTCGCGCGCCGCCTCGACCGTGATCGAGGCCACCAGGCGCACCCCGGCCGCGTCCAGCACGACGTTGGCAGTCGCCTCGCCGCGGGTGATGCCGGTGACGCGGGCGCGGATCTGGTTGCGGGCGGACAGTCGCATGACGGCTCCGATCTGCTGGCGGGAGGCCGGCCGGGCGGCCGGACGACTCATTGTGGCCGGCCGCCGGGTCGTGGCAAGCTCGGACTCATGAGCCACCCGCACGAAGACCCGGCCTGCGACGTCGCGCACGGCCGCGCGCAGGCCCCGCCGTCCGGCAAGGTTCTCGTCGCGGTGTTCGACACCCCGGTGGCCCGGTACCTGCTGCGTTACGGCGCCGACGCCGGGTACCGGGCCGTGCTGATCGAGCCCGACCCGCAGCGGGCCAAGGAGACGGGCGAGACCGCGCCGGACTGGCTGGAGACCGGCCAGGCGGTGTCCGGCCCCGCGGCCGGCGCCGACGTGGTGGTCACCGACCACCACCGGGCCGAACTGGGCGTGATGCTGCGCGACGCGCTGGCCGGGCAGGCTCGCTGGGTCGGCATCATGGGCAATCCGCGGGTGGCGCCGCCGCACGTCGCCGCGCTGGCCGAACTCGGGGTCAGCCCGGATCAGATCAGCCGGGTGCACCGGCCCATCGGGATCAACATCGGCTCGCGCACCCCGGCCGAGATCGCCGTCGCCACCCTCGCCGGGCTGATCGCCGACCGCAACGGCAAGCCCGGCGGCTTCGAGTTCTGAGCCATGCCACCGCAACCAGGCCCGGCCGGCTACTCCGGCACGCCGCTGGCCCGCAAGCTCGGCATCGGCGAGGACGACGAGGTCGCGGTGGTCGGCGCCCCGGACGGGTTCACCGGCCGGCTGGCCGCTGAGGTGGGCGACGAGGCGGTGCTGCGGGACGGGCTGGAAGACGGCGGGCTGGACGGCGACCGCCCGGACGGCCCCGGGCTGTTCGACGTGATCATCGCGTTCGTCACCGAGCGGGCCGAGCTGGCCGCGGACCTGGACCGGCTGCGCGGCCGGATGGCACCGGCCTGCGGGCTGTGGATCGCCTGGCCCAAGCGCGCATCCGGGCTGCCCACCGACATGACCGACGGCGCGGTGCGGGAGATCGCGCTGCCCACCGGCCTGGTCGACAACAAGGTGTGCGCAATCGACGCCACCTGGACCGCGCTGCGCCTGGTCATCAGGCGGGAGAACCGCTAGCGGCCGTCCCGGCCCGGGCCGAGCAGCTCCTCGCCGTTGAAGACGCCGAGGCCTTCGCAGTAGAGCTCCAGGCCGACCCCGTTGGGGTCGTGGAAGTACATGCTCTCCTCGATCCCGCGGTCCGGGCCGAGATAGTCCATCCCGGCCTGGTCGAGCTTGGCCCGCGCCGCCTCGTACTGCTCCGGCGAGACCGAGATCGCCATGTGCTGGACCGCGCCGATCGTCTCGGTGAACGCCGGGTGCTCGTGGCCGGGGAAGTCGAAGAAGCCCAGCAGGTTGCGGTTCCCCAGGTCGAAGAAGAAGTGACTGGAGCCGGCGTAGTCGCGGTTCTCCACCAGCTCGACCAGCGGGAAGCCGAGGAACTCCTGGTAGAACCGGATGGTCTCCTCGACGTCCCGGCAGATCAGCGCCACGTGGTGGATGCCGGACACCGTGGTGGCGGGCCGCCTGGCGGCCGGCCGCAGGTAACGCTGCCGCAGTTCCTCCCGGCGGGCCCGGACCCGCTCCAGCTCGGCGCCTTCTGGCTGTGGCATGCCCGGCCTCCCTGGCTTCGTCCTACTCCGCCATTTTCGCCTACCGGCCGGGCCGGCCGCTGCCCCGGCGCAGGTTTAGGCCGGCCCGCTGCCGTCCTCCGCACCCGTGGAATGTTGCGCGTTCAATTATCGTTGGGGCGAGCAGGACATAATGGTGGCGAGCGGGGCTCCGCACCGGGGCCAGCCCGCCGCCCGGCTAGCCACCCGCCGGAAAGGAAGACGCCATGCCCGCGGTCACCGTCGACGACATTCTGCTGCTGCCGAGGATCACTGAGCCGGACCGTGCCATCCCGCACGACCGCCCGGTGCTGACGGTGACGACCGCCCCGTCGGGCTTCGAGGGCGAGGGCTTCCCGGTCCGCCGGGCGTTCGCCGGGGTGGACCTGAGCGCGCTCGACCCGTTCATCCACATGGACCAGATGGGCGAGGTCAACTACGCCCCGGGCGAGCCGAAGGGCACGCCCTGGCACCCGCACCGCGGCTTCGAGACCGTCACCTACATCATCGACGGCGTCTTCGAGCACCAGGACTCCAACGGCGGCGGCGGCCTGATCACCAACGGCGACACCCAGTGGATGACCGCGGGCGGCGGGATCTTGCACATCGAGAAGCCGCCGGAGGCGCTGGTGGCCAGCGGCGGGCTGTTCCACGGGTTCCAGCTCTGGGTCAACCTGCCGGCCGCGATGAAGATGACCGTGCCGCGCTACCAGGACATCCGGGCCAGGGAAGTGGCCCTGCTCAGCTCGGCCGACGGCGGCACGCTGGTCCGGGTCATCGCCGGCGACGTCGCCGGGCACCCAGGCCCGGGCGTCACCCACACCCCGATCACGCTGCTGCACGCGACGCTGCAGCCGGGCGCCCAGCTGCGGCTGCCGTGGCGGGCCGACTTCAACGCCCTCGGCTACGTGCTGGCCGGGTCGGGCACCGCGGGCGCGGAGCAGCGCCCGGTGCGGACCGGGCAGCTGGCCGTGTTCGGCCCCGGCGACGCGCTGACCTTCGGCGCGGACCGGCGCGCGGACGGGCCGAGCGAGGGCATGGACGTGCTGGTCCTCGGCGGCCAGCCGATCCGTGAGCCGGTGGCCGCGTACGGGCCGTTCGTGATGAACACCCGCGCCGAGCTGGTGCAGGCGTTCGAGGACTTCCAGGCCGGCCGGCTCGGCTCCATCCCGGCCCAGCACGAGTCCGTCCCGGAGGGCAACCACCCCGGCCACGACGTGCTCTGATCCCCGCTGCACCATCAGCGTGCGGGATTTTCAGTTCCTGCAACTGAAAATCCCGCACGGTCCTCAGCCGCCTGCCACTTCGCCGGCGCTGGCATCATGACCAGTATGGGACAGGCCATCGTGCTGGTGCACGCGCCCGCGCTCGGCCGGCCAGCTGGCAGCCGGTCGCCGCCGAGCTGGCTGGGCCAGGCCGCGCGGTGGTGGTGCCGTCGCTGGCGGAGCTCGCGGACGGCCCGCCGCCGTACTGGCCGCGGCTGGTCAGCGAGGTCGTCAGCCAGGTTCCTGCTGTCCCCGTCACGGCCGGTCCGCGCGAGACTGGCGCACCGGCCGCGGATCAGCTGGTGCTGGTGCTGCACTCGGGGGCCGGGCCGTTCGCCGGGCCGCTGTGCGCCGCGCTCGCGCCCCGCGAGGTGACCGTGATATTCGCCGACGCGAGCCTGCCGGGCCGGGACGGCGGCGGCCCGGTCGTCGACGCCGCGTTCCTGCCCTACCTGCGCGAGCTGGCCCGCGACGGGCTGGTGCCACCGTGGCCGCAATGGTTTCCCGGCGAGGACCTGGACCCGCTGTTCCCCGACGCGGCGGCCCGGAGCGCGGTGCTCGCGCAGGCCCGGGCGCTGCCGCTGGGCTGCTATACCGAGCGGATTCCGCCCGCTGCGGCCGGCTGGCCGCCTCGCCGGGCGGCCTACCTGCTGTTCTCGCCCGGGTACCAGCAGACGGCCGCCGAGGCGGCCGCCCGCGGCTGGCCCGTCGCCGAGCTGGCCGGCGAGCACCTGCACATGCTGGTCCGGCCCGCGGAGGTGGCGGCAGCGATCATGCGGCTGGCAGAGCCGTGACCAGCGCGCAAGCGGGGCAGGCCGACCGGGCCGGCCGCCCGCGCGTCCGCCAGCCGGCCACCCTTACGGGCGGGTGAAGACCGCGCGGATGACGATGGTGTTGTGCAGGGACGCCATCCGCAGCGGGCTGTAGGTCAGGCCGAAGTCCGCCCGGTTGACCGGGACCTCGGCGTCGATCCGCACCTCCTGCGCGGTGGCGGAGACCTTCGCGTCGAAGGCGAGCGGGCGGGTGCTGCCGCGGACGGTCAGGCTGCCGGTCACCCGGGCGCCGCCGCTGGCGGGCTGCATGCCGTCGACGGCGAAGGTGATGTCCGGGTGACGGGCGGCGTCGAAGACCTTGGCCGACCGCAGGTCCTTGTCGCGCATCTTGCTCTTGGTGTCGACCGATGCGGCGGCCACGGTGACGGTGCCGGTGACCTGGCCGGCCGGTGTAACCGTGCCGTCGCCGGCGACCTGGCGGAACACGCCGTGCACCGGCAGCAGGCCCCAGGTGTGCCTGGTCTCCAGCCGGACCTGCGACCTGGCCGGGTCCAGGGTCCAGGACCCGGCGAGCGCGCCGCCGGTGACCAGCGCCTGCAGTGCGGAGACGGTCAGTTCTTCCTGCGGGGCCATGTCGCCCTCCGTAGAGCTCGTTGTTGAAAACGAAATAGTTTTGATAGCAAAAGCATATAGACTAGGGTCCGGGTGTCAAGGTGAGGCTGCTCCTGGAGGCGGGGCCATGGCGGGCGCGGCGGGCGGTTCTGAGCACTCCGCGCTGTGCCTGCGGCTGATGGCGCTGTTTCCCCGGGTGACCAGGGGCATGCGGCGCTGGCAAGACCGCGCCGCGGCCGCGCCCGCGCCGCTGAGCCCGCGGCACGTTGCCGCGCTGGAGCAGATCCGCGGCGGCCCGCTCACCGTCGGCGAGCTGGCCGCCAAGCTGGGCCTGACCTTGCCGACCGTCAGCGGCGTGCTCGCCGACCTCGACCGGGCGGGCCTGGTCGAGCGGCGCCCCGACCCGGCCGACCGGCGGCGCACGATCGTCCAGATCATCCCCGGCCAGGCCGTCCTGGTCGGCCACTGGCTGGACGGTGCGGCCCAGCCGCTGGCCCGCGTCCTGGACCAGCTCACCCCCGCCGAGCAGGGAGCTTTCCTCAAGGCCATGGACCTGCTCGAAACCGAGCTGCACCGGCAGGACACCCCCGGCTGAGGCAGCCCGATGGAGGCCGTTATCGTGCAGGATTTTCAGCTTCAGGAACGGAAAACCCCGCACGATCCTGAGGCGGCCGCGGCGCTGGCATCATGACCGGCATGGGACCGGCCGGGGCGGGCGAGGAGCTGGCGGTGGCGTTTGCGCGCGACGGGGTGGTGTGCGTGCGCGGCGCTCTGGACCCTGGCGAGCTGGCCGAGGCGGCCGGCGCGATCGAGGCCGTGCTGGCGCGGCCGGGGCCGCTGGCCCAGGTGGCCAGCGGCCGGGACGATCCCGGCCTGTTCTTCGAGGACTTCTGCCGGTGGCGCGATGTCCCGGCGATCGAGCGGCTGGCCCGCCGCTCCCGGGTACCGCGGATCGCCGCCGCGCTGATGGCCACCCCGCAGGCCCGGCTCTACCACGACCATGTCCTGGTCAAGGAGAGCCGGACCCGCCAGCCCACCCCCTGGCACCAGGACCAGCCGTACTACAACGTCGACGGGCGCGGGGTCAGCGCCTGGATCCCGGTGGACCCGGTGCCGCGGGCGGGCAGCCTGGAACTGGTCGCGGGGTCGCATCGCGGCCCGTGGCTGATGCCGCGGACCTTCCTCAGCGGGGAGGCCCGGTGGTTCCCCGACGGGAGCCTGGCCGAGCTGCCCGACATCGAGGGGGACCGCAGCGCATTCGACATCCGCGGCTACGAGCTGCAGCCGGGCGACGCCATCTTTTTCGACTTCCTCACCGTGCACGGCGCGCCGGGGTTCCCCTACCCGGGGCGCCGGCGAGTGCTGTCACTGCGGTACCTGTCGGCGGGCGCCCGGCACGCGCCCCGGCGGTGGCGGACCTCACCGCCGTTCGACGGGCTGGAGGCCGAGCTGCCGGCCGGGGCCGAGCTCGACCATCCGCTGTTCCCGCTGGTCTGGCCGCCCGCCCGCTAGTTCGTTTTGGCCGGCTGGCCAGCTGCGCCGGCCAGCCGGGCCAGCGCGGCGCGGACCACCTGCGGGTCGGCGGTGGGCCAGAACGGCGGCAGCGACGCCCGCAGGAAACCGCCGTAGCGGGCGGTGGCCAGCCGCGGGTCCAGCACGGCCACCACGCCCCGGTCGGTCATCGTGCGCAGCAGCCGGCCCGTGCCCTGGGCCAGCAGCAGTGCCGCCTGGGTCGCGGCCACGGTCATGAACCCGTTGCCGCCGTGCGCGGCGACCGCGCGCTGGCGGGCCGAGGCGAGCGGGTCGTCCGGGCGCGGGAACGGTATCCGGTCGATGACGACCAGGGTGAGCGACGGGCCGGGCACGTCGACCCCCTGCCACAGCGACCGGGTACCGAACAGGCAGGTGGCCTCGTCGGCGGCGAACTGGGTGATGAGCTGGGCGGTCTGGTCGTCGCCCTGGCACAGCAGCGGCTGGGAGATGCGGCCGGCCACCGCCTCGGCGGCCTGCCGGGCCGCGCGCATCGACGAGAACAGGCCGAGGGTCCGGCCGCCTGCTGCGGTGATCAGCTCGCAGATCTCGTCCAGGTAGGAATCGGGCAGGCCGTCGCGGCCGGGCGGCGGCAGGTGCCGGGCCACGTACAGGATGCCGTTGCGCGGGTGGTCGAACGGCGAGCCGACGTCCAGCCCGGTCCAGCCCGGCGATCCGGGCCCGGCCTGCTCCTGCGCGCCGGCGGGCGGGCCGCCGCCGGGCGCTTCGGCCGGCGGCGCGTGCAGGCCCCATTGCCGGGCCAGCGGCTCGAACGAGCCGCCGAGCGCCAGCGTCGCCGAGGTCAGCACCACCGTGCGGCGGCCGAAGAGCCGCTGCGCCAGCAGGCCGCCGACGCTCAGCGGCGCCACCCGCAGGGCCGTCGGGCGCGGCGCCGCCGGGCCGCCGGCCCCGCCTGGTCCTGCTGCCTCCCCGGCCCGGCCGTACCGCTCGGGCTGGTCCAGCCACACCACCTCAGCCCGGTCGGCGATGCCGGTGCCGAAGACGGCCAGGATCCGGTCGGCGGCCCCGGCCACCTCGTCGGCCGCCGACAGCGCGGCCCGGCGGGCCGCCAGGTCCTCGCCTTCGTCGTCCCCGGCCGCGCGGGCCGCGCTGCGCAGCCGGCGGCCGCACTCCGCGGCCGCGTCCCTTACCACCTCGACCGCGGCGGCCAGCGGCTCGCCGAGCAGGTCCAGCCGTCCGGCCGGCACCCCCGACAGCGCGCGGGCCAGCGCATCGCCCGCCTCGGCCAGCTTCCCGGCCTCGCCGGGCGGGATCAGCCGGCCACAGCGGCGGGCCGCGACCGCGATCCCCGTCTCGGTCAGGTCGGCCGACGCCACCGAGGTCACCCGGTCGACCAGGTCGTGCGCCTCGTCGATGACCACCACGTCGTGCTCGGGGAAGATGTCGAAGTCCTCCAGCGCGTCGATTGCCAGCAGCGCGTGGTTGGTCACCACGATGTCGGCCAGGCCGGCGGCGCCGCGCGCCTGCTCGGCAAAGCAGCTGCCGCCGAACGCGCAGCGCTGCGCCCCGACGCACTCGCGGGCGCTGACCGCGACCTGGCGCCAGGCCTGCTCGCTCACCCCGGGCACCAGCTCGTCACGGTCCCCGGTCTCGGTCTGCCCGGCCCATTCGTGCAGCCGCTGGACCTGGCGGCCCACCGCCGAGGTGGCGGCCGGGTCGAACAGCTGATTCTCCGGGTCCTCGGGCGCGCCCTGGCGAAGCCGCTGCAGGCACAGGTAGTTGCGCCGCCCCTTGAGGATCGCGAACACCGGCTCCCGGCCGAGCGCCGGGGCCAGCGCCTGCGCCAGCCGGGGCAGGTCGCGGTCGACGAGCTGGCGCTGCAGCGCGATCGTGGCGGTGGACACGACCACGGTGGCGTGCCCGGTCATCGCGTGCCGCAGCGCCGGGACCAGGTAGGCCAGTGACTTGCCGGTCCCAGTGCCGGCCTGCACGGCCAGGTGCTCGCGCTCGCCGATAGCGTGCTGCACCGCCTCGGCCATGGCCACCTGGCCGGCCCGGCGCGCGCCGCCGATGCCGGCCACGGCCAGTTCGAGCAGGCCGGCCACGCCGGGCAGCCCGTCGCCGGCCTCCGCGGGCCCGGCGGCAGGCACGGCAGCAGCGCCGGGCACGCCATCGGCGGCAGTCACGGCATCGGCGGAGGGCACGGCATCACCGGAGGACACAGGATCGGCGGAGCAGCAAGCGGGGCGGGGAGCACGCCAGCTGAGGCTATCGCGGCCGGCCGACAGGAGCCGGCAAGCCGTGACCGGGCGCGCTCGGATGTTGCCCGGGCCGGGTCCTGACCTGCCACCATAGGGCTATGACCGATTCGCCAGCCACCACCGCATTTCGTGCCGCCCGGGACCTGCTGCTGCGTCACCGCGAGGACTATCAGGCCGCCGTCACCGAGTTCCGCTGGCCGGAGCTGACCGAGTTCAACTTCGGCCTCGACTGGTTCGACGTGCTCGCCGCCGAGCAGCCGGACACCCCCGCGCTGCGGGTGCTCAACGAAACCGGCGACGTCCAGCTCAGCTACGCCGAGCTGGCGGCCAGGTCCGGCCGGGTCGCGAACTGGCTGCGCGAGCTGGGCGTGCAGCGCGGCGACCGGCTGCTGCTGATGCTCGGCAACATCGTGCCGCTGTGGGAGGTCATCCTGGCCTCGATCAAGCTGGGCGCGGTCATCATCCCGGCCTCGACCCTGCTGGGCCCCGAGGACCTGGCCGACCGGATCGACCGCGGCCGGGTCCGGCATGTGGTGACCGAGACCGCGCTGACCGCCAAGTTCGAGGGCCTGCCCGGCGACTGGACTCCGGTCGCGGTGGCCGGGCCCGCCGGGCCTGAGCGCAGCGAAGGCTGGCGCAGCTACGCGGATGCGTCCGCGGCGGCGGAGCAGTTCACCCCGGACGGCCCGACCGGCGCGGGCGACCCTTTGCTGCTCTATTTCACTTCCGGTACCACCGCCCAGCCCAAGCTGGTCGAGCACACGCACGTCTCGTATCCGGTCGGGCACCTCTCCACCTTGTACTACCTCGGCCTGCGACCCGGCGACGTGCATTGCAACATCTCCTCGCCCGGCTGGGCCAAGCACGCCTGGAGCAACGTATTCGCGCCGTGGATCGCCGGGGCTACGGCGCTGGTACTCGGGCACGAGCGGTTCTCCGCGCAGGCGCTGTTCGAGGCCATCCCCGGCTGCCAGATGACGTCGCTGTGCGCGCCGCCGACGGTGTGGCGGATGCTCGTGCAGTCCGACATGGCCAGCGTCGACGTGACCAGCCTGCACGAGTGCCTGGGCGCGGGCGAGCCGCTGAACCCCGAGGTCATCGAGCACGTCCGCCGGGTGTGGAAAATCACCGTGCGGGACGGCTACGGGCAGACCGAGACCACCTTGCAGATCGGGAACTCCCCCGGCCAGCCGGTCAAGCCCGGCTCCATGGGCCGGGTGATGCCCGGCTACCAGGTCACCCTGCTCGATCCGCTGACCGGCCAGCCCGCCGCCGAGGGCGAGATCAGCCTGGACCTGTCGCCACGGCCGCTCGGCCTGATGACCGGGTACCAGGGTGACCCGGAGCGGGCCGCGGCGGCCATGCACGGCGGCTACTACCGCACCGGCGATGTGGCCAGCCGGGACGCCGACGGCTATATCACCTACATCGGCCGCACCGACGACGTGTTCAAGGCGTCGGACTACCGGATCTCACCGTTCGAGCTGGAGAGCGTGCTGATCGAGCACGAGTCGGTGGCCGAGGCGGCGGTGGTGCCCTCGCCCGACCCGCTGCGGCTGGCGGTGCCGAAGGCCTACGTGGTGCTGGCCGCGGGCACGCCCGCCACGGCGGACACGGCGCGGGACATCATGCGCTACGCCCGGGAGCGGCTCGCCCCCTACAAGCGGATCCGCCGGATCGAGTTCGCCGAGCTGCCCAAGACCATCTCCGGCAAGATCCGCCGGGTGCAGCTGCGGGCGGCGGAGACCGAGCGGCACGCGGAGGACGGCCCGCCGCCCGAGGGCCAGGCCGGCCGCGGTGGCCGCGGCGGCCGGGGGGTCACCGAGTTCTGGGAAGAGGATTTCCCCGGACTGAAGGAGTAACCGGCTCAGCTGGTCACGTCGGCGCTGGTGAACCTGGCCCAGGCGATGGCCAGGAAGATCACCGCGTAGCAGCCGAAGGACAGCAGGCCGTGCAGCTCGCCGGACCAGTCCACCGGCGAGCGCAGCAGCCCGTCGAACGACAGCCACCAGTGCGTCGGCAGGTACGGGTGCACGGCGGAGATCTGCTGCACGCTGTCGGCGATCTCGCTGAACACGGCGATGACCAGCACAGCGGCCATCGCCCCGATGGAATGCTCGGTGAACGCCGACACGGCCAGCCCGATCGCGCCGAGCGCGGCCATCGCCGCCGCCACATAGAGCACCACGACCAGCAGCCGCAGCAGCCCGGCGCCGAGCGAGATCGTGTTCCCCGACAGCAAGGTGACCGGCCCGGCGCCGAAGAGCAGCGCCCCGGTGATCAGCGCCACCACCGCGATGACCAGGCTCGCCACCAGGGCGAAGATCACCACGGCGGTGTACTTGATGGCCAGCAGCCGGGTCCGGCCCGCCGGGATGGTCAGCAGCGAGCGCAGCGTGCCCCGGCCGGCCTCGCCGGCGATCGCGTCGCCGGCCACCACGGCCATGGTCAGCGGCAGCACCAGGGTCAGCATCACGAACAGCGCCACCAGGGCGAGGAACACCCCGTTACCCGCCACCTGGTTCAGGAAGGCCGGGCCGCCGCCGTTCCCGCCGCCGCCGGAGATCTTCAGCACGATGCCGAGCACGACCGGCAGCACGGCCAGCACCGCGAGCAGCAGCAGGTTGCGCAGCCGGCCGAAGATCAGCCTCAGCTCCGAGCGCAGGAACCGCAGCCAGGCGGCCGCGCCCCGGGACCGGGCCGCGGCCGCGGGCGCCTCCGGGCCGGCCGGGACGGCGAGGTCAGCCGTTGACATCGAAGCCCTCACCGGTCAGCTCGACGAACAGGTCCTCCAGGCTCGGCCGCCGGGTCTCCAGGCCCGCCACCGGCACGCCCGCGTGCACCAGCTCCGCGCACAGGTCCTCCGGCGCGTGCTCGCCGAGCTGCGCCGCCGCGTCCTGCTCGCCAGTCACCACCCCGGCCAGGCCGAGCCGGCCCAGCACCTCGGCGGCCAGGCCCGGCTTGGCCGTGCGCACCAGGATCTGCGCGGCGTGGCGGCTGCGCAGCTCGGCCAGCGGCCCCTGGAACACCAGCGCGCCGGTCCGCATCACCCCGACGTGCGAGCAGACCTGCTCGACCTCGGCGAGCAGGTGGGAGGAGACGAACACGGTGGTGCCGTCGGCGGCGATCTGGTGGAGCAGCGAGCGGACCTCCCGGGTGCCCTGCGGGTCCAGCCCGTTGGTGGGCTCGTCCAGGATGATCAGATCGCGCGGCCGCAGCAGGCTGGCCGCGATGGCCAGCCGCTGCTTCATGCCGAGCGAGTAGGCCCGGTAGCGCTTGGCCGCCGCGGCCAGCAGGCCCACCTTGTCCAGCGCCGCGCTGATCCGGTCCGCCGAGGTGCGCGGGTCGGCGGTGCGGTCGGCGGCGTCGCAGCGGGCCAGGTTGGCCCGGCCGGACAGGAACGGGTAGAACGCGGGCCCCTCGACCAGCGAGCCGACCCGGGGCAGCACCGCGTTGCCGCCGCCGGGCATCGGCACGCCGAGCAGCGCGTGCTCGCCGCCGGTCGGCGCGACCAGGCCGAGCAGCATCCGGATCGTGGTGGTCTTGCCGGACCCGTTCGGGCCGAGGAACCCGTAGACGCATCCGGCGGGCACGGCCAGGTCGACGTGGTCGACGGCGACCTGGCCGCTGCGGAACCGCTTGGTCAGCCCGCTGCTGGAGACGGCCAGCCCGGACGGCGTCACTTAACCTGCGCGGCGGCGGCGTAGAGCACCGACGGGGTGACCGCCCCGGCCAGCACCTGCCCCTTGCTGGTGATCAGCACCGAGACCAGCGCGGTGCGCAGCAGCCGGCCGTGGCCCCACGCGCCGCGCACCGGCGTGGCGGACTTCTCCAGCAGCGGCAGGTACTGGCGCAATCCGCCCAGCGCGCCGGGCGGGCAGGCGACCACCCGCTGCGGCATGGCGCGGCTCGCGCCGTGGACGGAGAAGGCGACGCGTGACGGCGCCACGGCCGGCATCAGCGCCCCGGTCAGCGTCGCACCGGCCGGGACCACGACCACCGACAGCCAGTCCTTGCCGATTACCCGCGGCGCCCCGGGCCCTATCCGGGCCTGGACCGGCACCTGGGCGCCCTTGGGCAGCTGACGGAACCAGACCGCGCCGCCGCCGTTGGCCGGCCGCGTGATCGCGAACGGCTTGCCACTCGCGAACGCCTTCTTCAGCTTGGCCAGCTGGGCCGGGGTCAGGCTCTTCGGCACCAGCAGGGTCCGGTTCCCGACCTTGATCTTGCGCACCCGGGCCGGCAGCCCCGGCGGCAGCTTCGACCAGTTCGCCTTCGCGCCGGCCGGGACCTTGACCTGGGGGGCGGCCCGGGTCCAGGTACGGCCCGCGGGCAGCGCGACCGCGAACGGGCCGCCCAGCCCGAATCCGCCGGCGGAGGACAGCGCCTCGTGCCTGACCTTGGCGCCCGCCGGCGGGCTGAAGGTGAAGTTCGACGCGGCGGGCTTGCCCCAGCTGACCGAGGTGAAGCCGATCTGGATCGCCGGGCTGGACGCGCCGCGGGCGAATACCTCCAGCCGCAGCGGCGTCGAGTTGGCCGCGTCGACCGCGATCAGGATCCGGCCGACCAGCGACTGGCTGCTGCGCGGCGCGATCCGCAGCTGGTAGGCAGCCTGGCCGGCCACGGTGATGTTCTGCTGGACGCCCACGACCGTGCTCGGGCCGACGGCGGCCAGCACCTTGCGGGCGGCCTGCTGGGGGGTCACGTCCGCAGCCGCGCTGCGGCCTTCGGCTGCCGCCTGCTGCTGCGCGCTCCTCGCCGGCAGCGTGAGCCGGGTGGCGGTCTGGCTGCTGCTCTGCCACAGCCAGACCTGGCGGCCGTCGACCCGCAGGTCCGTCTCGCCCATCGAGGCGATGTCGGCCACCCGGACGTGCGCCGGGCCGGCATACCACACCTTGAAGGTGTGCGAGCCGGTCAGCGAGGACAGCGAAGACGAGATACCGCCCAGGTCGGGCAGGCTCGGCAGGCCGAGCGAGGTGCTCTCGCTGACCGTGCCGCTCAGCGGCCGCGGCGCCGCGTTCGCGGCCCGGGCGACGCTGGCCAGCAGCTGCTGCGGGGTCCGCGGGGCCAGCTGCGGGACGGCCTGGGCGCTGGACAGTACGGTGCCCGCGGCGACCAGCCCGGCGGTCGCGACCGCCCCGGCTGGCACCGCCCACCGGGTGATACGCGCGGTCCTGCTGGACTGCCTCATCTGCACTACCTCCGACCGGGCGCCGCCGGAGAATGCGGCGCCCTTCACAGCATAAGACTCGCCGCCAGGCCAGCCCGGTTCCCCCGGCCGGGAGGTTTTACCCGGGCATTGCCCGCCGGGCCGGGCCGCGCCCGGCAGCAGGCCACCCGCTACCAGCGGCAGGCCGGCAGCAGCGCGGTAATGGCGACGACGGCGAACAGCAACGTCAGATAGGCAATCGACAGGTGGAACAGCCGCATCGGCGCAGGCGTCCCGCCCGCCGCGACCCGGCCGCGCAGCCGGTGCGCCTCGACGCAGAACCAGCCGCCGAGTACCGCGGCGCAGGCCCCGTACAGCCAGCCCGCATAGGGCGCGAGGGCCAGGCTGGCCGCGACCATCAGGTAGGAGTAGACGAGTATCTTGCGGGCCACCGTCGCGGGCGAGGCGACCACCGGCAGCATCGGCACGCTGGCCGCCGCGTAGTCGTCGCGGAACTTCATGGCCAGGGCCCAGAAATGCGGCGGGGTCCAGAAGAAGATCACGGCAAACAGCACGACCGCCGGCAGGCCCACCCGGCCGGTCACCGCGGCCCAGCCCACCAGGACCGGGAAGCAGCCCGCGGCGCCGCCGATCACGATGTTCGACGCGGTACGGCGCTTCAGGACCATCGTGTAGACGAACACATAGAACAAGATGGCCGCGTCCGCGAGGGCCGCGGACAGCCAGTTGGCCAGCAGCCCGAGCAGCAGCGTCGACGCGGCGCCGAGCGCGATCCCGAAGGCGAGCGCCTCGCCCGGCTTGATCGTGCCCTGGCCGCCGCGGGAGACCAGCGGCCGCCGGGAGGTGCGCCGCATGACCGCGTCGATGTCGCGGTCGATGAAGCAGTTGATGGTGTTCGCGCTGCCCGCGGCCAGCGCGCCGCCGATCAGCGTGACCGCCAGCAGCCGGGCCGACGGCAGCCCGCGCTCCGCGAGCAGCATGGTCGGCACGGTGGTGACCAGCAGCAGCTCGATGATCCTGGGCTTGGTCAGGGCGACCAGCGAACGGGCGATCAGCCCGGCGGAACGCCGCTCGGCGGGGTCCGCGCGTACCTGCGCGGACCCCGAACCGGGCAGCGCGCCAGTGGCTTGTGTCACTCGCTATCCTCCGTGTCGTCTTCCTGGCCGGCCTGCGCGCGCTGCTGCTGTGCCTCGGCCTCCAGCAGGCGGGCCTGATCGATCTCGGCCTCGGCCCGGCCGGGATCGGCCGCCGCGTCCTGCTGCGCCGCCGCTTCCTCCTGCTGGGCTTCGGCCTCCAGCTGGGCCGCCGCGTCCAGGTGCGCGCCGGACGGCTCGACCAGTGCCTCGCCGCTGCCGCCGCCCGCCGCCGTGGTCAGGCCGCCCGCCACCGCCGCGGCCCGCGCCGCTTCCGGGTCGGGGACGGCCGCCTTGGGTGCTGCGGTGCCGGCGTAAGCCATGTCCCGGTGACCTGGGACCTTATGGGGCCGGAACAGGAGCAGGTATACCACCGCCCCGATGACGATGAACAGGGCCATCGGGAACGCAAACGTAAGGATGTAGCCGCCCGGCGTGTTAGCGGGCGTCACCGGTGCCGCGATCACTAGTCCTGGCACTGCTGCCTCCACTGTTCGTCTGTACCGCCGGACATCTGGTGTGCGCCGGTCATCTCAGCCCGGGCCGGGACGGCCAGGACGAGCGGCGCGGGCGCAGCAGCCGGTCCAGGCCGCCGGACAGCTCCGCGGACTCCTCCTCGCTCAGCCACTGCATCATGATCGCGACGCCCGCGATGACGAGCGGCGGAAGTGCGCCCATCCACAGTACGGCCCCGGTCAGCTGCTGGTCGTCCAGCAGCGGCATCACCCGGGCGGCCGCGGCCGCGTATCCCGGGTACAGCGCGTGCGCCCCGAACGCCAGCACCATGCCGAGCACCGTGCCCGCGGCTGCCGTGGCCACCACCAGGCCGAAGCGGCGCAGCGGCGGCAGCGCCGGGCGGCAGGGCCGCGAGCCGATCAGCGCCAGCCAGAAGGCCGTGCCCGCGGCCAGGTAGCTGGCCTGCTCCAGCCAGGCCAGCGGGCCGGTCCGGCTCGCGTCGTACAGGCCGGGCAGCTGCCATCCGATCCACGCCACGTTGAACGCGACCACTGCAGCCAGCGGCCAGCCCAGCCAGCCGCCCGCCGCCGTACCCGCCGGGCGGTCCGCCATCGCGCGATCCGCCGCCGTACCCGCCGGGCGGTCCGCCATCTCCCGCCCGCGCGGCCACGCCGCCCGCAGCGGCTGCCAGGGCGCCCCGAGCACGATCAGGCCGGGCCCGGCCAGCGCCAGCATCAGCTCCTGGATCCCGCGCAGCCACATGCTCACCGGCGCCCAGTAAGCCACCGGCGAGATCAGCGCGAGCAGCACGACGGCCAGCCCGGCCTGGAAGACCGCGGCCTCCCGGAGCCGGGCCGCCCGGCTCACGCCCGCGGGGCCCGCAGGAGCCGCGGAGCCCGCGGGGCCCGCGGGCTCGCCGGCGGCCAGCAAGCGGCGCAGCCCGGCCAGGTGCGCAGCGGCGAGCACGGCATAGCAGGCAAGCAGCGGCCAGCTCATCAGCCAGTGCGCGAGCGGTGCCTGCATGCCGGCCACTCCTCCTGCCGTTCGGGCCGCGGGCGCCGCCGGGCCTGCGCGGTGGCGGCCCGGCAGCCGGCGGCTAGTGGACCAGGTAGAACAGCACCCACAAGATGAAGGCCACCACCGCCAGGTAGTTCCAGGTGACGGTGAAGCCGCTGAGCGAGGCCTGGAACCGCTGCACCGCGAATGCCTCGGCGAACGTCGGCGGCTGCTCCACGAACGACATCTCCGGCACCGCCCGGCAGCGCATGATCAGGATCTCCAGCCAGATCATGGCGCAGAATGTCACCACGATGAAGACCGGATAGGTGCCGGTGAACACGCTGGCGAAACCGGAGCCGCCGGGCAGGAACGGCAGCGTGGCCAGCTGCACGATCTGCAGCCCGATGGCGGCCAGCCCGAGCAGCAGCGCGACCGCCGCGCCGCCCAGCCACACCCCGCGCTTGCCTGCCTTGATCTGCTGCAGCGCCGCGGTCTGGACCGCGGCGCTGAGCACGAACAGCACCATGATCACGGTACCCAGGGCCTTATTCGGCACCGTCGCGAAGTGGCCGGCGGGGTACCACAGGTTGTAGGAGTTCAGCGAGCGCAGGTAGAAGAACGCGAACACGAACGCCCCGAAGCCGAACGACAGCCCCCCGAGGGCCAGCCGGGTCCCGGTCCACGTCGCGTTGAGGCCCGCTTCGTGGTAGAAGCCCGCCTCCTCGGCCGCCCGGTCCAGGCTGGCCGCCGGCTGGGCCCCGCCGGGCAGCGCATTCTCGGCCATCGTCATGCCTCCGATCGGGCCGGGACGTCGGTAAAGGCGGCGCTCAGCACGCCGACCGGCGGATTGAGGTCCGCGACCGGGGGCGCATCCGGCATGCCGTACTCATACGGGCCTGACAGCACCACCGGCACGTGCTCGAAGTTGCCGGCCGGCGGCGGCGAGGGGATCTGCCACTCCAGGCCGCGGGCCTTCCACGGGTTGGCCACCTCCGGGACCCGGGCGATCACCGTCGAGTAGATGAAGTTGATCACGAAGATGAGGATGGAAGCGCCGAGCACGAACGAGGAGATCGAGACCCAGTCGTTCAGCCCCTGCAGGTCCCTGGCGTAGGTGAAGACCCGGCGCGGCTGCCCGGCCAGCCCGACCGCGAACAGCGGCAGGAACGTGGCGTTGAACCCGATGAACATGACCCAGAAGTGGATCTTGCCGAGGGTCTCGTTCATCTTGATGCCCATCATCTTGGGCAGCCAGTAGTAGATGCCGCCCATGAAGGCGAAGATCAGCCCGCCCATGATCGTGTAGTGGAAGTGCGCCATCACGAAGAAACTGCCGTGCTCGGTGGTGTCGGCCGGCACGTCGGACAGGTAGACGCCGGTCACCCCGCCGATCAGGAAGTTGAAGTACAGCGCGAGCGCGAACAGCATCGGCACGCTGAGCCGGATCTTGGCCTTCCACAAGGTGCCCATGGCGACGAGGAAGATGAACCCGGTCGGGATCGAGATCAGCTCGGTGGTGAGCATGAACAGCGGCCGCATGTCGGGGTTGATGCCGCTGTCGAACAGGTGGTGCTGCCAGACGAAGAAGCTCAGCAGCGTGACCCCGATCATGCCGGCCGCGGCCACCTTATAGCCGAACAGCGGCTTGCGGCAGAACACCGGGACGATTTCCGACACGATGCCGAAGCCGGGCAGCGCGAGTATGTACACCTCGGGATGGCCGAAGAACCAGAACAGGTTCTCGTACAGGTAGGAGCTGCCGCCGAGGCGGGCGGTGAAGAAGGCGGTCTGCACCGTCCGGTCGGTGATCATCATGTACATGCCGCCGACCAGCACCGGCGCGGCCAGCACCATCAGGAACGAGGTCGCCACCATCGACCAGACGAACATCGGCAGCCGGCTCCACCGCATGCCCGGCGCGCGGTAGCAAATGACGGTGACGATGATGTTGAACGCGGCCAGGATGATCGAGATGCCCATCAGGCCGAACGCGACCGCGTAGGAGTCGGCGCCGACCGTGGACTCGATCGACAGCGGCGCGTAGCCGGTCCAGCCGAACGGGAAGCCGCCGACCAGCAGGCCGGACAGCAGGATCAGGAAGGCGCACGGGGTGAGCCAGAACGACAGCGCCTCGATCCGCGGGAACGCGACCCGCTTGGTGCCGATCATGATCGGCACCAGGTAGTTGCCGAACGGCCCGAGTATGACCGAGGTCATCAGCATCATCATCATCGTGCCGTGCTCGCCGACGATCTCGATGTAGGCGCTGGAGCTGAATACGTGATAGGTCGGCGACAGCAGCTCGGTCCTGATCGCCATGGCGAACAGGCCGGCGGTGCAGAAGTAGATGATCATGCCGACCAGGTACTGGATGCCGACCACCTTGTGATCCAGCGAGTACCGGAAGTACCTGGCCAGGCTCTTGGCCTCGTCGTGCACCGGGTTCACGGCCGGCCGCCCGGCCATCTGCCGCAGGATGTCGTTGAACACTCCGAGGCCGGCCAGCCAGCCGACGATGGCCAGCAGGTAGCCGAACACCAGCGGCAGGTCGTCGCTGTCGTTCAGCGCCAGCTGCTGGTAGTTGCTGCCGAGGAAGTTGCCGAGCCAGTGGCCGACGAAGAAGCCGACGACCGCGCCGACGAGCGCGGTGTGGATGGCGGGCCGCTGCCACCAGGGCCGGACGCGGCGGGCCGCCGGGCCGCCGCCGCCTGATCCCTGGGCCTGCTCTGGCTGTGCCTCGATGGCCATCAGGTCACCTCTCCATCGCGTGCATCGCGCTGGGCGCTGCGGGACGGGCCGGGTCGTGCGCGCGGGTCATGGCTGCACCGGATCCTGGCTCGGGTAGTACAGGCCCGCGCCGCCGAGCAGGCCGGCCTTGACCATGGCCGCGCTCATCTGCGGGGCCACGGTCGGGTCGTAGGTGGTCGCGAACGGCGGCAGCATCTTGGTCACGCTGGCCAGCTGGGTCTCGGTGGCACTGGCCCAGGCCTGGAACTTGGCCGGGCTGACCACGTAGCCGTAGTTGTCCATGGCGCCGTGCCACAGGCCGCACAGCTCGGCGCAGCGCACGATGAACCGGCCGGTGTGCTGCGGCTGGGTGTAGGCGACGTTGTTGACGCCAGGGTTGGCGTCGGCCTTCACGCCGAGCTGGTAGGGCCAGAAGCTGTGGATGACGTCGAGCGAGGTCACGTCGAACTGCACCCACTGCCCCCTGGGCAGCATCAGCGCGGTGGTCTCGAACCCGCCGTACTGCGGGTAGCGGTAGGTGAACCTCCACTGCTGGCCGATGACCTGCACGACCAGGGTGTGCCCGGATGGCTTCCAGATCGGGCTCGGCCCCTCCCCCGCTCCGGCGCCGTGCGGGTTGATCAGCTCGACGGTCCCGAACCCGAACAGGCCGAGCACGATGGCGGCGGTCACGGTGATCCAGGTCGCCTGCACGCCGGTGTGGCCGTGCAGCGGCGGGCCGTCTTCCTCATCGCCCGGCCGCTGCCGCCAGACGATCAGCGCGTAACCGAAGTAGGTGAGCACGAACAGCACGACCGGGGCGGCCATGACCGACATGACCTTGATGTCGAACTGCTGGCTGCCCGCCGTCGTGGACATGGTGCCCGGCGGCAGGTGCGGGCCGAGCACCAGGTAGATGAGCAGGTCGGCGGCGATCGCCAGCGGAGCCCAGATGAGCAGGATGCGCAGGCCGTGCCGGGGCTCGCGGGCGGCCGGCGCAGTAGTGCCAGTCTCGGCCGTGGCCATCAGCTCACCACCTCCATGTTGCCGGTCATGTAGCCGATGGTCTGCATGGGGCCGCCGAAGCCGGTCACGTAACCGCCGCCGCAGGGCACCCGGCACTGCCAGAAATACGCCCCGGCGGTCTTCGGGGTCATGAAGCTGAACGTCATGGTGCGGTGCGGGCCGGAGGTGCACGGCGAGGTGCCGCACAGGCTGGCGTTGATGCCCGGCGTGCCCATCGGCACGTTCAGGTTGATGCCGGGGATCGAGAAGGTGTGCCCGACGTTGCAGCCCGCCCACGAGTTCAGCTGGGTGAACTTCTTGCCGTCCTCATAGGCGACGCCGCCGGTGGTGCCGGACACATGACCCCAGTACGGGTTGCGCAGCGGGGTGCAGCCGTCGTAGCCGTAGATCGTCATGTCCACCTTGGTGTCGGCGGGCACCTGGAAGATCGTGGTGTGCACCCACTTGCGGGTGACCGGGTCCTGGATGAAGTACGACACCCAGTCCGGCTTGCTCGTCACCGTGTTCTGCGCGTCTTCCTGCAGCACCACGTGCACGGTCTTCCCGCTGCCGGCCGCGAGCCCGGCCCCGTAGGCCACGGTGGGCGGGCTGTAGAGCAGGTAATGCACGAGCAGGAAGACCGCCCCCGCGACGACGACGACAACCGCCGCCACCAGCGTCGCGATCCTGACCGGCAGGGACACCAGTCATCACCTCGCTATCCGCGGATCACCCGCGCACCAATGAACGGGCCCGGCGGTGCTGCCTGGCCCGGGCCCGGAGACTGCGTGTTCGGACCCGATCCTCCGAGCAGACGGCGACGCGGGGCAATACGCATTGCCGTGAATGACGAAATTGTCATGATCGGTGCCGGGTGGGCGATTGGTAACGTTTCAATAACCCCAGGTCACCAGGTGCAGCGCCGCCCCGACTGTCCGTTATTTTTTTTTGTAGGTAACAAGCTACAGAGGGTTATACCACACCGTCAGCGACTCAAATCGAGCGCAAAGACGTACGCTGCAAAGGATTGCTCCTAGTCCCGAGGGGTATGGCACACTGGGCTCCTGATTGAACCGTGCCCCGCGCCGTCCAGCGGGGAATCCGCAGCGTGACCGAAGTGGCGCGACACTACTGTGAGTGAGCTGCCCGCGGCGAGCACTGTCCCGCCCCGTCCCGGCCCGGCCCGGCCGGCCCACCGCCCCTCCGGGCTGACCGCCGGCGCCGTGCTGTCCCCGGCCGCCGCCGGACAGCGCATCCTGGTGATCGAGGACGAGCCGCAGATCAGCGACTTCGTGTGCCGGGCGCTGGCCGCCAGCGGTTACCAGGCGGACGTGGCCGGCGACGGCCCGGCGGGCCTGCGGCTCGCCGGGCGACGGGATTATGACCTGGTCATCCTGGACCTGGTCATGCCCGGCCCCGACGGCCGGATCGTGCTCAGCCAGCTGCGCGGCCAGCGCCCCGACCAGGCCGTGCTGGTGCTGTCCTGCCTGGACGACGTCAGCACTAAGGTCGCCTGCCTGGAGCTCGGCGCGCAGGACTACCTCACCAAGCCGTTCTCGCTGGCCGAGCTGCTGGCCCGGGTCAGGGTGCGGTTGCGCCACGACGGGCCGGCCCGGACCGAGGTGATCCGCACCGGCCGTCTGGTCCTGGACGTGGGCCGGCTGGAGGCCGACATCGGCTTCGGCCCGGTGCCGCTGACCCGGCTGGAGTTCCTGCTGCTGCGTGCGCTGGCCGAGCACGCCGGCGAGTACGTGGGCAAGGAAGAGCTGCTGGCCTCGATCTGGGGGCTGGACTTCACGCCCAGCTCGAACGTGGTCGACGTGTGCGTGCGGCGGCTGCGCTCGAAGCTCGGCTTCGAGCTGATCAAGACGGTGCGCGGTGCGGGATACCAGCTCTCCTGCTGAGGCGGGCACCGGGCCACTGCCCGCGGCCCGCGCTCCCGGCGGCCAGAGCGGCCGGGCCGGGCCGCCGGGCCCGGGCGCCCCGCGGCCGGCTGCGGCCCTCGCGCCGCTGTCCGCGGCGGCGCACGCGGAGCAGGCGTGGATCGTGGTGTGGCTGATCGGCGTGGCCCTGATGGTGCTCTACCCGCACTGGGCGCTGCCCGCCTTCTACGGCATCTGGATCAGCCTCGCGGTGCTGTACGGCTTCCGCGCCTGGCCGCTGCCGCAGACGGCCTGGCTGCTGACCGCGGTCACGGTGACCACCGGCGGCGCGCTCGGCGCCGGGGTGGCCCGGTCGGCGCTGCGGCCCGCCGTGGTGGCCGTGGTGCCGCTGACGGCCGCGATGTTCTGGGCGATGGCCTGGCACCTGCGCCGCCGGATGGCCGCCGACGCGGTGGTCGGCGCGGAGAACGCGCGGCTGCTCGCGACGCAGCGCAGGTTCCTGCAGGATGCCTCGCACCAGCTCAGGACCCCGATCACGATCGCGCTCGGGCACGCTGAGCTGCTGGCCAGGCAGCTGGCCGACCACCCGGCGCGGCGCGACATCGCGGTCGTGGTGGGCGAGCTGAACCGGCTGCGGCGGCTGAGCGAGCGGCTGCTGCTCATCGCCGCCTGCGAGAACCCGGACTTCCTGCTCGAGGAGCCGGTGCCGCTGGAGCAGTTCGCCATCGAGGTGCTGCACCGCTGGCGGCCGGCGGCGGCGCGCAGCTGGCAGCTCGGCCAGCTCGACCTGGTCACGGTGAGCGCGGACCGGGAGCGGCTGGGACTGGCCGTGGACGCGCTGCTGGAGAACGCGGTTCGCTTCACCAGCAAGGGTGATGTCATCAGGCTGTCGGTGATCACAGATGGCTTCGACCGCACCGCGCGGCTTGTCGTCGAAGATGCCGGCTCCGGCATACCTGCCGGGGAAGTAGCGCATATCTTCGAACGGTTCGCGACCGGCTCGGGCCCGAACGGGCATCGCGGCACCGGCCTGGGCCTGACGCTGGTGCTCGCGATCGCGCGCGGCCACGGCGGCAGCGTGCGGGCGCACAGCGAGGCCGGGCAGGGCAGCACGTTCGAGATCGTGCTGCCGATGGCCGCCCGCAGCGGCAGCGATCCGGCGGCCGCCGGCCCGGGAGCGATGCAGATCAGGGGAGGAACATGATCAGCCGGCTGCGCCGCCTCAGCCGCCGCGGCCAGCTCGCCGCGGCAGGCTGCCTGGTCGTGCTGGCCGCGCTGGCCGTCGCGGGCATCACCGCGGCCGCCTCCGGGCACCCGGCCGCGGCCGCGCTGCCGCGGGCCAGGAACTTCCGGCTGCAGGCGCTGAACCACCCGGGCACCGTCTCGCTGGCCGCCTACCAGGGCCGGCCCGTGATCATCAATTTCTTTGCCTCCTGGTGCGCGCCGTGCCAGCGGGAGACCCCGCTGCTCGCCCGCTACTACGCCCGCCAGCACGGCCGGGTGGCGATCATCGGCGTCGACGCCAACGACACGTCGCAGATCGCGGCGCTGAAGTTCCTGCGATCGAAGGGAGTGCGCTACCCGGTGGCGTACGACCCGTTCCCGGCCAGCACGGCCACCTCGTACGGGGTGGCGGCCCTGCCGCAGACCTTCTTCCTCAATGCCCGGCACGAGATCGTCCGCCACCTGTTCGGCCCGGTGACGCTCCGGCAGCTCACCACCGGCACGGCGGCCATGAACGCCCGGCCCGGCGCGGCAGCAGCCGCGCTCGGCGCCGGCCGGAACGGGAGCTGACCAGGTGAGCACGCCGACCAGGACCGAGCCGCCGTATGTGCCCATCCGGCGCGGCCGGTGGCCCGTCCGCCGGACGCCGCGGTGGGTCATAGCCGCCGCTGCCGTGCTGGCCGCGGCGGCGGTCGCGGTCGGGCTGGCGCACCACCCGAGCCCGGCGCAGCGCGCGGCCGACCTGCGCGGCATGCTGCAGACCCTTAACGCCGACATCGAGTCGTGCGCGGGCGGCGTCGGCGAATCGGCCACCGTGCTGACCGCGATCAGGACCGGCACCAGCCACGATGTCCGCACGGCGGTCAGCGTGGCGACGACGGCGGCGGCCAACTGCTCGCCGGCCAACAACGAGCTGCTGGACGACCTGGAGAACTACCAGGTGCCCGAGTCACTGGCGCGCTATCACCTCGGCGCCGCGGTGACCGGGCTGGTCGACTGGGCCGCGCCGGACGCCGGCCGGGTCTGCCTGGACACCTCCCGCATCCTGCAGGCCCGCACCCCGGCAGCGAAGGCGGCCGCGACCGCGGCGCTGCACCGGGACACCGCCGCCCTGAACGCCAAGCGGGCCGCGGTCTACCGGATCCTGGACGCCGCCATCACGGCCCTGCATCCGGGCGCCGGGGTGCCCCGGCTGCCAGGCTGACGCCGGGACCGGAAGACGCAGTGGCCGGGAGACAAGGGCGGGAAGAGGGGAGCTGACGAGCCATGCCGGGGATGAACACCGGGATCAACCTCACCGACCCGGTCGTGGTCGCGGCGTTCCGGTCCGCCTTGCTGCACCAGGGGCTAGTCATCCTGGCCCTGCTCGTGGCGCTCGCGCTGGCCTGGGTCGCCGCCCGGGAATGGCTCGCGGCCGGCCGGGCGGGCAAGGCCCGGGCGGCCGCCCGGCCCGCCGCTGCGGCCGCCCGGCCGGCCGCCGAGCCGGCCTGCCGGTCGCTGCTGCGGGTCACCTTCGGGCTGCTGTGGATCTTCGACGGGCTACTGCAGGCCCAGCCCGCCATGCCGGCCGGGCTGCCGGCCGACGTCATGAAGCCGGCCGCCGCCAGCTCGCCGGCCTGGGTGCAGCATCTCGTCAACTGGGCCGGGACGGCCTGGTCTTACCACCCGGTCCAGGCTGCCGCGGCGGCGGTCTGGATCCAGCTCGGCATCGGGATCTGGCTGGTGGCCGCGCCGCGCGGCTGGTTCTCCCGGGCGGCTGGCCTGGCCAGCGCCGGCTGGGGACTGCTGGTCTGGGTGTTCGGTGAGGCCTTCGGCGGCATCTTCGCGCCGGGCCTGACCTGGCTGTTCGGCGCCCCAGGCGCGGTGGCGTTCTACTGCGCGGCTGGCGGCCTGATCGCGCTGCCCGAGCGCAGCTGGCGCACCCGGCGGCTCGGCCGGATGGTGCTCGACGGCATGGGCCTGTTCTTCCTCGGCATGGCCGTGCTGCAGGCCTGGCCAGGCCGCGGCTTCTGGCAGGGCACGTGGCACCACCAGCCGGGCCCGCTCACCGCGATGGTGCGGCAGATGTCGGGCACCTCGCAGCCCGGGTTCCTGTCCTCCTGGGTCAGCGGGTTCGGCTCGCTGGTGGCGGCGCACGGCTTTGCGGTCAACCTGACCGCCGTGATCGCACTGGCCGCCATCGGCGCCGGGCTGCTGAGCCGCCAGTCCCGGCTGCTGCGCGCGGCGGTGATCGCGGCCGCGGTGCTGTGCCTGGCCGACTGGGTGCTGATCGAGGATCTCGGCTTCCTCGGCGGCCTCGGCACCGACCCCAACAGCATGATCCCGATGTTCGCCGTGTTGGCCGGCGGATATACCGCGCTGACCAGGGTGCCCGCCGTCGCCGCCGCCCCGGACAGCGCGGAGCCGGAGGAGGGTGCCGCAGAGCCGGAGGAGGGTGCCGCAGAGCCGGAAGGAGCCGCGGGGCCGGGCCAGCGGCCGCGCTGGGCGCAGCGGCTGGCCCCGGCCCGCCTCGGCCGCTCGCTCGGCACGGTCAGCCTGCCGGCGATCCTGGCCGTATGGGCAGTGATCTTGGTGCTGGCTGGGGTAGTCCCGATGGCGGCGGCTCAGGCCAGCCCGACCGCCTCGACCATCCTGGCCCAGGCCATCGACGGCAACTTCGCCACGCTGACCGGTATCCGTGCCCCCGCCTTCCGGCTGACCGGCACCAACGGCCGGCCGCTGTCGCTGGCCAGCCTGCACGGCAAGATCGTGCTGCTGACCTTCCTCGACCCGGTGTGCACGTCGGACTGCCCGCTGATCGCGCAGGAGTTCCGCCAGGCTGACCGGCTGCTCGGCGCCCAGGCCAAGCGGGTGCAGATGGTGGCCGTCGCGACGAACCCGGTGTACTACACCACCGCCTACACCCGGGCCTTCGACCGCCAGGAGGGCATGGACGGGCTGCCGAACTGGCACTTCGTCACCGGCAGCCTGGCGCAGCTGCACCGGGTGTGGCAGGCCTACGGCGTCGAGGCCTACATCCTGCCGGCCGGCGGCATGATCGGCCACACCGACGTCGCCTGGGCCATCAACAGCCGCGGCGAGACCAAGGCAGAGATGCAGTTCGACCCGGGGCCCGGAACCCAGAGCACCGAGGCCTCGTTCGCGGCCCAGCTGGTCGGCGTGGTCAGGCAGCTGGAGGCCAGCCGGTGACCGGACGCGCGGGCGCGGTCCCGGCGGCCGGGGCCGTCGCGGCCGCGGTGGCGCTGCCGGCGGTCCTGGCCGCCTGCGGCAGCGCCGCCGCCAGCGGCACCGCCGCGAGCGCCGCGGCCGCGGCGGTGCCGCCGCTGGCGGCCACCGTGACCGGCCCCGGCGGCGCCGAGGGCGCGATCGTGGTGATGGGCGGCGCGGCGGCCCGGCACAACAACTTCTGGCAACTGTTCGTGCGCCCGGCGGCCAGTTCCCGGTGGCTGCTGGAGACCCCGCCGGGCACGGCCGACAACGGCGGCCTGATGGCCACCACGACCGGCGCGACGCTGGCGGTCGGGCTCGGCGGCAGTCAGCTGCTGAAATTCTCCCCGGTCGCGGTGACCGGGGACGGCGGGGCGCACTGGGCCCAGGCCGCGCCGGTCTACCCGGGCCTCGCGGCCTCGGCGAGCGCGCTGGCGGCCGGGCCGGGCGGCCAGGCCCTGGCCCTGACCAGGACCGGCCAGGTCGCGCTGACGGCCCGGCTGGCCAGCCAGGCCGCCGGGTGGAAGGTGATCACCACGCAGCGGGCGCTGGCCGCCACCCCGGCCGGGCGGGCCTGCGGGCTGACCCGGCTCACCGCCGTCGCGTTCGCCCCCGGCGGGGCACCGCTGGCCGGCGGCAGCTGCACCCGGCCCGGCGTGGCCGCTTGTTCACCCGGTCCGGCGGCCGCTGGCAGGCGGCCGGCCCGGCGCTGGCCGGCGCCGCGGCCCGGGACCGGGTCACGGTGCTGAGCCTGCGGGCGGGCGGCGGCAGCGCCGCGGCGCTGCTGCGGGCCGGGTCCGGCCTGTCGGCGGCCGTGCTGGCCGCCATCACGACGGCCGGGACCGCCACCGCGAGCACGCCCGGCGGGACAGCGCGCTGGCGGCTGTCGGCGCCGCAGCCGGCCGGGACGGCCCGGCTGGTCTTCGCCTCGATGTCGCCGGGCGGCAGCGCCGGGCTGGTACGGGCCGGGAACCGGGGCTCCTGGCTGAACGCGCCGGGCAGCAGCTGGCGCCAGCTGCCTGCGCTGCCGGCCGGCACCCAGGCGCTGGCCCCCGGCCCGGCGGGCCAGCTCGACGCCATCGCTGCGGCCGGCAACAACATGACCGCCTGGCGGCTGGATCCCGGGGCGCGGGCCTGGACCCGGGTCCAGCGCCTGCACGTGCCGATCCCGTACGGAACATCGGGGTGAGCCGGTGAACATCCTGCTCGGCCACTGGTCGGCCGACCCGTTCGACGTCCTCGCGCTGGCCGCGGTGGCGTGGCACGAAGCCGGGCTGGCCCGGCTGCGCCGTCGCGAGCCGGAGCAGGCCGGGGCCCGGCGCCGCCGGTCGCTGGTGTTCTACGCGGGCCTCGCGGTGACGCTGGTCGCCGTGCAGTCACCGGTGGAGTACTACGCCGAGCGGTACTTCTGGGTGCACATGATCCAGCATCTGCTGCTGATGTTCGCGGCGCCGACGCTGATCGTGCTCGGCGCGCCCTGGACGCCGCTGCGCGCCGCCTGGCCCCGCGGCTCCGGCCGGCCGCAGGCCGCAGCGGCAGATCCCGCCGCAGCGGCAGATCCGGCCGCAGCGGCGGGCGCGGACGGCTCGCGCTGGCCGGGCCCGGTGCGCGCGGCCGGGCGCCTGGCACGCTCCCCGTGGACCGCCATCGTCGCGTTCAACCTCGTGATGATCTTCTGGCATATGCCCGGCCCGCTGGATGCGTCGGTGCGCAGCGACCTGGTGCGGACCTGGCTGATGCACGGCAGCTTCCTGGTCGCGGGGGTGGCGTTCTGGCTGCAGTTCCTGCGCTCGCCGCCGGTCAGGATGCGGCTGTCCCCGCTGGGCCAGGCGGCCGCGCTGCTGGGCACCAACGTGGTGATGTGGGTGCTGGCGATGGCGATGGGCATCCTGACCGGCGCGTCGTGGTACCCGGTGTACGACCATGTGCCCGGCGTCACCCTGCCCGCCTTTGCCGACCAGCAGATCGGCGCCGGGATCTTGTGGATCTGCGGGGACTTCTGGGCGATCCCCTGCCTGATCGTGGTGGTGCGGCGGGTTATCGCCGCCGACGGCAGCGTCGGCGCGGCGGTGGACCGGATGCTCGGCCGCGGCACGCGCCGGTACCAGTGGGCTAATCGGGCCTGACCGGCCGCCCGCCCGCATAAGATCGGCTGCGGGCTGCGCGCCGCCCGGGACGCGGTGGTGCGGACCCCGTCCGGCCCGGCCCGGTCAGCTGCGGCCGCACCAGCACACCTCGGGAGCAGACCAGCATGAGATTCCCGCGCCGGATCGCCGCGGCCGCCGGCCTGGCCATCGCCGCGACCGTGGCGGCCGGATGCTCGTCCGGCGGCCCGGCCGTCCCGGCCGGGGCCACCACCCGGGCGTTCTCGCTGCCGGCCCTGGGCCGGGGCCCGGCGCGGATCTCGCTGGCCCGCTACGCCGGTCATCCGGTGATCGTGACCTTCTTCGCCTCGTGGTGCCCGAGCTGCCAGGCCAGCGCGCAGACGATCGCCCGCTTCCACCGGGCCTACCCCCGGCAGGCACCGGTGATCGGGGTGGACATCAGTGACCGGCGCGCGGCGGGCCTGCAGCTGGTGCGCGCGGCCGGAGTGGAGTTCCCGGTCGCGGCCTCGCCGACGCTGCGCACCGCGTTCGCCTACGGCGCGCCCGGCCTGCCCGCCACCTACTTCCTGAACGCCCGGCACGTGGTGGTGTATAGGGCACTCGGCCCGGTTAAGTGGCAGCAGCTGGTCACCGGCACGACGCTGATGATCAGCCCGGCGGGCTCGCGCGCGTCCTGACCCGGCCACCCGCCAGGCCGCCCGTCCGGCTCGGCTAGCCGGGCGGTTACTGGCCGATCATCTCCATGGCCCGGGCGAAGGCGGCCTGCCAGGCCTGCGGCGAGCGAGTGGCGCCGTCTGCGGCCGGCTTGGCTGCGGCCAGCGCGGCCAGCGCGCTGCGCACCACGTCCGCGGGCCGGGCGGAGGTGACGCGCGCCTCGCCGAGTTCCAGTTCGTGCTGCAGGTTGTCGCGGCCGTGGCCTTGCACCACGTCCAGCAGCAGCAGCGGCCGCCCGACCGTGCGCGCCTCGGTGCAGGTGTCGCCCGAGCTGGTGATGACCAGGTCCGCCGCCGCCATCAGCTCGGGGATCCGGTCGGTGAACCCGAACGGGTGCAGCCGCGGCTGGCGGGCCGCGGCCCGCGCCAGCAGCTGCCCGAGCCGGGCGTTGCGGCCCGCAACCGCGAGCACGTGCACCCCGGCCGCGGCGAGGCCCTCGGCAGCCGCGGCGACCGGGCCGAGGCCCCAGGCCCCCGACATCAGCAGCGCGCACGGCTCGCCCGCCGGCACGCCCAGCGCGGCCCGCGCCTCGCGCTGCGGCGGCGGCGCGTAGAAGGCAGCCCGCACCGGCGCGGGCACCACCAGCACCCGCGCCTCCGGCTGGTAGCGCAGCACCGCGGCCCTGGCCACCTCGGACGTCACCAGGTAAAGGTCGACGTCGGGGTGCACCCACAGCCGGTGCGGGGTGGAATCGGAGCAGAACACGATGTGGCTCATGCCCGGGTAGCGGTCCGCGAGCGCGCTGACCGCGGAGGCGCCGGTGGCGAACACCGAGACGGCCAGGTCGGCCGGCTGCGCGTCCAGGTCGTCGCGCAGCCGGGGCAGCAGCTGGCGGCGGGCGGCCGCATCGGCGAGCAGCGCCAGCCTGCTGCCCGGCCGCAGCCCGGCGAAGTGGAAGGCGTCGTACAGGCCGGGCACCGCCAGCATGCTGCGGAACACCGCCTCGCCCGCCGAGCCGCCGCGACGGCCGAGCAGCCGCATCGCATCGGCCGTCCGGGTGGACCAGCCGTGCGCGCGCAGCTCGGCCGCGCACGCTTGCGCCATCACGTCATGGCCCATGCCGAGTGAGCCGGTCAGCAACAGCGCCCGGTGCGTCACCGGTGTCTGCTGGTTCGCTTCTCCGCCCGCTGCGCGCGCGTCGCCCGGTGTTTGCTGGTTCGCTTCTCCGCCCGCTGCGCGCGCGTCGCCCGGTGTCTGCTGGTTCGCTTCTCCGCCCGCTGCGCGCGCGTCGCTCACGAAGCCTCCTGCGCGGCCAGCCAGTCCAGGTACTGGCGGACCCCGGCGGTGAAGGAGGTGACCGGAGACCAGTCCAGCAGCTCCTTGGCCAGCCGGCCGGAGATGGACACGCCCGCGTAGTCCGCCGTCCGGGCCGGGATGTGCTCGACCGGCACCGGCCCGACCAGCGCGCAGACCACGTCGGCGATCTCGCGCACCGAGACCGGCGTGCCGCCCTCCAGGGTCAGCGTGCGTCCCGCAGCCGCCGGGGCCAGCGCCCGCACGTGCGCGTCGGCCAGGTCCTCGACGTAGACGTAGCAGCGCTGCTGCTCGCCGTTACCGGCGATCGTGATCGGCTGCCCGGCCCGGGCGGCCTGCACGAACTTGGCGATGACCAGCGCCTCGCGCATCCGCGGCCCGTACGGGATGCCGTAGCGCAAGATCGTGAACTGCTGGCCGTACATCTCGTGGTAGCTGTGCATGAGCAGCTCGGCAGCCAGCTTGGTGGACACGTACACGTGCCCGGCGCTGGTCAGGCTGACCGGCGCGTCCTCGGTCCGCTCGCCGGTGCCCGTGGTGGCCCCGTACACCCACACCGTGCTGGCCAGCAGCACCCGCTCCACGCCGGTGTCCCGGGCAGCCTGCAGCACCCGGGCGGTGCCCTCCACGTTCAGCCGGACGGCGCTGACCGGGTCGGCGGCAACCTTGTTGACGTCGGACGCCCCGGCCAGGTGGAAGACCGCCTGGCAGCCGGTCACGGCGGTGGTCAGCGCCGGCACGTCGAACAGGTCGGCCGCCCGGTACTGCGCCGCCGGGTTGCGCCAGCGGCCATCCAGGTCGATGACGACGACCTCGTGACCGGCCCGGATCAGCCGGTCCACCACGTGGGAGCCGATGAAGCCGGCCCCGCCCGTCACCGCGACACGCATTTCCGCTCCCCTTGGTTGAATCTGCGGCGGCCGGCCCGCTGCCGGGCCGCTGCGAGCCGGCCGGCGGCCTAGGCTCCCGCATGCGCTCCGTATACCGCGGTGACCGCGGTGATCACCTCGTCGATCTCATCGTCACGCATATCCGAGTGCACCGGCAGGCACACGTGCCGGGCGCACATGTCCTCGGCGACCGGCAGCGGCCCGCCGCCGAACTCGGCCAGCACCGGCTGATGGTGCAGCGGCAGGTCGTAGACCTCGCCCGCCAGCCGGACGTCATGCTCGGCGACCAGGTCGGCCTTGAACTTCGCCCGGTCGGCGCCCGGCGGCAGCACGGCGATGTACTTGTAGAAGTTACTGCGGCAGCCATCCGGCTCGCGCAGCGGCTCCATCCCGTCCAGGGCGGCCAGGGCCTTGTCGTACCGCTCGGCCACCTCGCGGCGGCGCCTGATGCTGTCGGTCATCCGGCGCAGGTGCACCAGCCCGGTCACCGCGTTCTGCTCGCTCATCCGCCAGGCGTAGCCGTGCCGGACGTGGTGGTTCGCGCCGAAGCTGCCCTTGCCCTGGTCCCGGTAGATCCGCGCCTCGGTGGCGATGTCCTCCGCGCTGGTCAGGATCATGCCGCCCTCACCGCAGGTGACCACCTTGGTGGGGTAGAAGGAGAACGCCGCGGCCGCGCCGAACGAGCCGGCGAACCGGCTGTCGTAGGTGGCGCCGTGCGCGTGCGCCGCGTCCTCGACCAGGGCGATGCCGCGCTGCTGGCACGCGAGGGCCAGCTGGTCGGCGGCCGGGGTGATCAGGCCGCCGATGTGGACGAGCACCACCGCCGCGGTGTCCGGGGTCAGCGCGGCCAGCAAGGTGGCGGGGCTGAGCGCGAACGTGCCCGCGTCGATGTCGGCGAACACCGGCCGGCCGCCGGCCGCCAGGACCGCCGCGGCGGTGGCGTAGAACGTGTTCGCCGGGACCACCACGTCCCGGCCGGCCACGCCGACCGCGCGCAGCGAGATCTCCAGCGCCGATGTGCCGCTGGCGGTGGCCACGGCATGCGGGGCGTGCCCGGCATCCAGGCCGACGGCCGGATGCGCCTGGGCGAACTCCGCCTCGAACTTCCTGGTGTATTCGCCGAGGGTCAGCATTCCGCTGGCCAGGATCCCCGTGATCGCCTCGGCAATCTCCTTCCGGTCAGCAGGCAGGAAGACCACGCGCGCTGCTTGCACACCCACCGGTTATCTCCTCACGCTCGGGCCTGGGCGGCCCCGTCTCGTGCGTCTGGGCCCAGGCCGAAACGCGTGCTTGCGGTTTACGCTGCCGGTCGATTCTGCCAGCCCCGGGCGGCTGGGCGCGGGCCATGTCATCATCGGTGCGGAAATGGCTGGCCGGGCGCCCCGCCGCCGCCCGGTCCGGCCGCTCGGCACAGCCGACGTCTGAGGACAGAAATGACGCAAAACGCGGATCCCGGTCCGGGCCTCGCGGCTGCGGGCTGCGGCCTGGTCACGGCCGGGGCGGGCGGCGGCCTGGCCGCGGCGGCCGCGCTGGCCGTCGCGCACGCCGGGCCGGGGCTGACCGCGCTGCGCCCGGTCCGCGCCGCCGCCTTCCCGCGGCTGGCCGGGCAGGGCCGGCCCGGTCACGTGGCGCTCACCTTCGACGACGGCCCGGATCCGGCCTGGACCCCGCGGTTCCTCGACCTGCTGGCCGCGCGCTCGACCCGGGCCACCTTCTTCCTGCTCGGCTCGATGACCGAGCGGGCGCCCGGACTCGCGGCCCGGATCGCCGCGGCCGGCCACGAGATCGGCGTGCACGGCTACGACCACCGCTACCTGGTCCTGCGCGGGCCGCGGGCCACGCTGGCCGACCTGCGCCGGGCCACCGACGTGATCGCGGCCGCCACCGGTACCGCACCGCGGCTGTTCCGGCCGCCCTACGGGGTGCTGAGCGGGGCCGGGCTGGCCGCGGCCCGCCGGACCGGGCTGACGCCGGTGCTGTGGACCAGCTGGGGCCGGGAATGGACGCCCGGCTCGACGCCCGAGTCGGTGTTCGCGACCTTGCGCACCACCGTGCGGGGCGGGGCCACCGTGCTGCTGCACGACTCGGACTGCACCTCGCCGGCAGGCTCGGCCCGGGCCGCCCTCGGCGCCACCGGGCTGCTGCTCGGCGAATGCGCCCGCCGGGGGCTGGCCGTCGGGCCGCTGGCCGAGCACGGCCTGCACCGGCCAGCCGGCTAGGGCCGCCGGCAGGCCCTGGCTCAGCTGGCGCGCCTGCGGGTCCTGGCCACCGTGCCGGTCAGCCCGGTCAGCCCGTAGGTGGCTGCGCCGTGCCATAGGCCGGTGAACACCGCGCCGGGCAGCCCGCCGCCGAGCGCGACCGTGAGCGCGAACACCACGATCAGGCAGGCCGCCCCGGGCGCGAGCGCGAACCGCCAGGGGTTGCGCCGGGCCCACCGCATCGCGCGGCCGCCCTGGCTGCGCAGCAGCGCGCCGCCGCCGGCCACGGCGAAGAAAATGATGGCGCCGAGCGACACCGGGCCTCCGATGGCCAGGTGGCCGCCGACCAGGTGCAGCAGCATGTCCGCGCCGGCCGTCACCCCGCCCGCCATCGTCGCGGCGCCCCACGGCGCCTGTGACAGCGCGGCCCCGGACACGGCCATCTCCTCGCGCCGGGTCAGCCCCGGGCCTGCCGTCGCGCCGGAACCGGGCGCGCCGGTGCTGCCGGAGGCCCCGCGGCCTGACGATCCTGTTCGCGTCGGCACTGACATCGCCTTGCTCCCGTGTCGGTGCGGGCAGCTCGCCGCTGCCCGGATGGCTGGCCGGGCACCGGATGGCGCCCGCGCGAAACTTAAGATATATCTCTTTTATCGAAGACGCTACACCCGCCGGTCAGGCGGGGCCGGGGGTTGCCGGTGACGGCGCGGCTGGCATTCTGCAAGGTGTTGCTCAGGAGGCCTTCAGCTAATCTCCAGGCGGATGCGGGTTACTGGGTAGGCAGGGATCAGTGTGGCTCAGCGCGGCCAGGCCGGATCGGACGGCGGATGATCCGGATCGGAGGGCGGATGAAGTTGCCTCCGGGCAGCGTTGGGATGTGGGCAGCGCCGGAAGGTGGGCGGATGCGGGCAGCGCCGGATGCGGGCAGCATGGGGATATGAGCAGCGTTGGATGCGGGCAGGCGCGGTTCTGAGCCGTCATGCCACCGGTCAGGGTTAAATCCGGTCAGGGATGCCTCCCAACGGGGTTGAATCCGGGCAGGGTTTACACCGGACGGTGCTCTGGCCGGCCGTGCGCAGGCCGGGCCGGGACAGCTAAGGGTTGACTCCGCGGGGCGGCGGCCTCCGGGTAAGGGTGATGAGGCGAATGCACGAAGAGCGCAGCGACGACGGCCAGCAGCGGCCCGCGGACCCGCCAGCGTGGGTGCCGGGCGCGCAGGCCGGGCCGGCTGCGATGACCGGTGCCGCGGACGGCCCAGGCCCGGAAGCGGAGCAGGACGACTCCGGCGCCGGACCAGGCGGCTACGACCCGGCGAGCTGGGTGCCCGGCGCGGTCGGCCCCGGGCCGGAGCCCGCCACCGCGTCACGTGACGTCACCGTGAACCTGGACTCCCCCGGCCCGGCGCCGGCGGCCGGCCCCGATGGCGTAACGGAACTGGTCACCGGCTCTCCGGCGAGCGCCGGCCCGGCCGCGGACACGCCCGGCGGCGACCTGTCACCCGCCAGCCCCGCTGGCCCGGCTGAAGCCGTCCCGGACGGTACGATGCCGCCCGCCCCCCCGGACGGCACGATGCCCCCGTCCGCCGCCCCGGACGGGGCGGTGCTCCCTACCGCCGTCCCGGACGGCACGATGCCGCCCGGCACCGCCCCGGACGGCGCGACGTCTCCTCTTACTCCGCCTGCCGGGGCACCGTCGCCCGGCTCGCGCGGCGGGTCCGCCTCGCCGGGCGGGTTCCCGCCGCCGGCCTATCCGCCGCCCGGCCGGCCCGGGCCGTTCGCGGCACCGGGCGGACCCGGCGGCCCTGCCGGACCCGGCGGCCCTGCCGGACCCGGCGGCCCTGCCGGACCCGGCGGCCCTGCCGGACCCGGCGGCCCTGCCGGACCGGACCCGGCGGATACGCCGCGGGTCCCGGTTACGCCCCGGGCGGGCCGCCCTCCGGCGGCTACGGCCCGCCGGGCAGTTACGGCCCGCCGCCCGGGCCGCCCGGGTACCCGCCACCCGGCAGTTACGGCCCGCCCGGCGGCTACCCGCCATCCGGCAGTTACGGGCCGCCCGGCGGCTACCCGCCATCCGGCAGTTACGGGCCGCCCGGCGGCTACCCGCCATCCGGCAGTTACGGCCCGCCCGGCGGTTACCCGCCGCCCGGCAGTTACGGGCCGCCCGGCGGTTACCCGCCGCCCGGCGGATACGGGCCGCCCGGCCGTTACGGCCAGGCTGGCGGCTACGGCCCGGGCGGCGGATCCGGCCCGGGGTTCGGCGAGCCGGGCCAGCCCTACCCCGGCTACGGCCAGCCCCCGCCGCGCCGCGGTCACGGCCGCGGCGTGCTGGCCTACATCCTGGTCGCGGTGCTCGCGGCCGCCGCGGGCGCCGGCACCGTGCTGCTGGCCCGCAGTACCACGACCTCCCCGAGCACGGGCGCGCCGCGCACCAGCCCTGGCCTCGGCACCCCCGGCTCCGGCGGCCAGGGCACCGGCGGCAGCACCGGGCCCGGCGTGTCCCGCGGCACCGCGCACAACGCGCTCAGCGCCGTCTCCCCTGGCCTGGTGAAGATCACCAGTAACCTGCACTACCAGGGCGGCAAGGCCTACGCCACCGGCATGGTCATCAGCAAGTCGGGCCTGGTGATCACCAACAACCACGTCATCGACGGGACCAACGGGCTGGCCGTGACCGTCTTCAACACCGGCCAGCGGTTCTCGGCGAAGTGGCTGGGCTACGACCGGTCCGACGACGTCGCGGTGCTGCAGCTGACCGGCGCGTCCGGGCTGCACCCGGTGCCGCTCGGCAACTCGGCGACCATCCGGGCCGGCGACGGCGTGACGGCGCTGGGCAATGCCGGCGGCACCGGGAAGATCACCCTGGTCACCGGGACCATCACCGGCCTGAATCGGACCATCACCGCCAGCGACGACGGCCAGAACAGCGAGACCCTGCACGGGATGCTGCAGACCGACGCGCACATCGTCCCGGGCGACTCCGGCGGCTCGCTGGTCAGCGCGTCGGGCCGGGTCATCGGCATGGACACCGCCGCGGCCAGCAGCAACAGCCTCAGCGGCGGCCAGAACGTCGGCTTCGCGATCCCGATCAACAAGGCCATGCGCATCGCCCGCCAGATCATCGCCGGACAGTCCAGCGCGAGCATCCACATCGGCTCCAGCGGCTTCCTCGGCGTGCTGGTGGCGGGCGGCCAGGCGAGCTCGGTCGCCAATCCGGCCGCCCAGCGCCGGCTGCAGCTGCAGCAGCAGCGGGCCCAGGGGCTCGGCGGCGGCAGCGTGCCGGGCGGCAGCGGGCGCGCTTGCCTCACCAACGACCTGACGCCCGCCATCCCGGCCAAGGCCGCCCCGGTCAGCGCGGGCGCGCTGGTGCTCGGCGACCTGTGCGCCACCCCGTCGGTGCAGGCGCACATCTATCCCGGCGACGTCATCACCAAGGTCGGCAGCCACCAGATCACCACCCCGGACTCGCTCAGCAGCGCGCTGCTGAACTACCGGGCGGGCGCGTCGGCGTCCGTCACCTGGGTAGACACTTCAGGACACAAGCACGCGAGCACCCTGGTGCTGGCCCAGGCCCCGCCGAAGTGACCCGGCGCCCGGCCGGGCGCTAGTACTCCAGATGGCCAGCTTGCCCCGGTTCGGCTAACGTCCGAGTCAGGGAAGGCCTTCGGGGCGCCCGCCGGGCAGGGGTGATGACCGACATGCACGACCAGCCGGACCGCGGCGAATGGCCGCCGCCGGGACCGGCCCCCGGGCCCGGCCAGCCCGCCTCCGGCTACCGGCCCGGCGGATACGCGCCCGGCGGCCCGGCCGGTCCCGATCTCATCGAGCAGGGCCAGCGCCGCCGCCCCCGCCGCGGCCTCGCCGTCTACCTGCTGGTGGCGGTGCTCGCCGCCGGGATCGGCGCGGCCTCGGTGTGGCTCGGGCACGGCGGCGCGCCCGCCTCGGTGCATACCGCGCCGCCCGGCACCGGCGCCCCGGCCGCCGCGGTCAGCGGCGCCCGCGAGCGGGCCGTGGCCGCCGGGGTGCGGCCGGGCCTGGTCGATATCGCCAGCAGGCTCGGTTACGAGGGCGGCCAGGCCGCCGCTACCGGGATGATCATCAGCCCGGGCGGCCTGGTGCTGACCAACAACCACGTCATCGCGGACAGCACCGGGCTGACCGCGGTGGTGGTCTCGACCCAGCGCCACTTCACGGTGCGCTGGCTCGGCTACGACAAGGCCGATGACGTCGCGGTGCTGCAGCTGGTGGGCGCGTCCGGGCTGCGCACCGTCCCGCTGGGGAACTCGACTTGGACCCGCACCGGGCAGCGGGTGGTCGCGCTCGGGAACGCCGAGGGCCTCGGCGGCGCGCCGGCCGTCACCGGCGTGATCACCAGGACCGGCCAGACCGTGACCGCCAGCGACGACGGCGGCTCGTCCACCGAGACGCTGCACGGCATGCTGGAAACCGACGCCGCCATCGTGCCCGGCGACTCCGGCGGCTCGCTGGTCAGCAGCAGCTCGGGCCGGGTCATCGGGATGGACACCGCGGCCGCGAGCGGGCCCGGCGGCGGCGCCCGCGACGCCGGCTTCGCCATCCCCATCAACCGGGCCCTGGCCATCGCCCGGCTCATCGCCGCGGGCCGGGCCGGGGCGCGGATCCACGTCGGCTCGACCGGCTTCCTCGGCGTGCTGATCCCCTCGCAGCGGGCCAGCCAGCTCACCAGCCCGGCGGCGCAGCGGCGCCGTCAGCTCCAGCAGTACGCCGGCGGGGCCGCGCCCGATGCCGGGGCCGGGTGCATCTCCACCAACCAGACGGCCGGGATTCCCTCCTCGGTGGCGCCGGCCAGCGCGGGAGCACTCGTACTCGGCCGGCTGTGCGGCACCCCGGCCAACCACGCGGGCATCACGGCCGGCGACGTGATCACCAGGGTGGACAGCCACCCGGTGACCACGCCAAGCTCGCTGACCGCCGTCATGCAGCAGTACCGGGCGGGCGCCCGGGTGGCGATCACCTGGGTGGACCTGTCCGGCCGCAAGCGGACCGCGACGCTGGTGCTCGGGCAGGCGCCGCCGCAGTAGGCCGCCGCGTCAGCCGGCCAGCCAGGCGGCCATCCGGTCGGCGGCCACGGTCACGTCACTGATCTCGACGTACTCGCCGCGGGTGTGCGCGAGCTGGGGATCGCCGGGCCCGTAGTTCACCGCCGGGATGCCGAGGGCGTCGAACCTGGCCACGTCGGTCCAGCCCAGCTTGGCGCGCGGCTGGCCGCCGATCGCGGCCGCGAACGACGCGGCGGCCGGGTGCGCGAGCCCGGGCCGGGCCCCGGCAGCGACGTCGGTGACCTCCACGTCGAACCCGCCGAACACCTCGCGCAGATGCGCGGCCGCCTGGCCGGCGGACCGGTCCGGCGCGAACCGGTAGTTGACGGTGACCACGCACTCGTCCGGGATGACGTTGCCGGCCACCCCGCCCGCGATGCCGACCGCGTTCAGGCCCTCGTGGTAGGTGAGCCCGTCCACCTCGGGCTGGCGCGGCTGGTACTGGCGCAGCGCGGCCAGGATCGGCTCCGCCGCGTGGATGGCGTTGCGGCCCAGCCAGGACCGCGCGCTGTGCGCCCGCTCGCCGGCCGCCCGGACCTCGGCCCGCATCGTGCCCTGGCAGCCGCCCTCGACCACGCCGCCGGTGGGCTCCAGCAGCACCGCGAAGTCGGCGGCCAGCAGCTCCGGGCGCTCACGGCTGAGGCGCAGCAGCCCGTTGCGCTCGGCCTCGACCTCCTCGCAGTCGTACCAGACGTAGGTCACGTCCCGCACCGGCTCAGTGCTGCGCGCGGCCAGCCACAGCTGGACCGCGACGCCGGCCTTCATGTCGCAGCTGCCGCAGCCGTACAGCAGCCCGCCGTCGGTGCGCGACGGCAGGTTGCCCGCTATCGGCACGGTGTCGATGTGGCCGGCCAGTGCCACCCGCTCGCTGCGGCCGAGGCTGGTGCGCGCCACCACGACGTTGCCGCTGCGCTCGGTGTCCAGGTGCGCCAGCCCGGCCAGCGCCGCCTCGATCGCGGCCGCCAGCGCCGCCTCGTCACCGCTGACCGAGGGGACGTCCACGAGCTGGGCGGTGATATCGGCCGGGTCCCGGGAAAGATCAAGCTGCACGGCGGCAGCATAGTCCGGCGGGGCGCGGTACCGGCGGCCGGATGCCGGCGGCCAGAGGCAGGGAGGCAACAGTGAGCGCGGACCAGGCAGGTACCGGCCAGCGGCGGGAGGCGGCGCCGCTGCATGTCGACTCGGAGGCGGCCGGCTGCGGCAGGTGATCGTGCACCGGCCGGGGCTTGAGCTCAAGCGGCTCACCCCGGCCAACGCCGCCGAGCTGCTGTTCGACGACGTGCTGTGGGTCAGCGAGGCGCAGGCCGAGCACGACGCGTTCGCGGCCGCGCTGAGCCAGCGCGGCGTGCGGGTGCACTACTACGGCGAGCTGCTGGCGCAGACCCTGGCCATCGGCCCGGCCCGCGAGTACGTGCTGGACCGGGTCGTCGACCCGCGGATGCTCGGCCCGCTGGCCGTGGACGCGGTCCGCGGCGCGCTGGAGGGGCTGGACGCACCGGGCCTGGCCGAGTACCTGATCGGCGGGCTGACCAAGCGGGAGCTGACCGAGCTGGCCCCCGAGCCGCGGTCCATCGCCTTCCACTCGCTCGATCCGGACGACTTCCTGCTCGCCCCGCTGCCGAATGCGCTCTACCAGCGCGACTCGGCCTGCTGGGTCTACGGCGGGGTGTGCATCAACGCGATGCGCAGGCGGGCCCGGCGGCCCGAGACGATCCTCGGTGAGGCGCTGTACCGCTGGCACCCGCTGTTCGCCGGCCGCGGCTTCCGGGTGTGGCTGCACGGCGCGCAGAGCGCGCCGGCCACCATCGAGGGCGGCGACGTGCTGGTGATCGGCAACGGCGCCGTGCTGGTCGGGATGAGCGAGCGCACCCAGCCGCAGGCGGTGGAGATGCTCGCGCACGCGCTGTTCTCGGCTGGCGCCGCGGCCCGGCTGGTGGCCATCGACATGCCGAAGGCCCGCGCGTTCATGCACCTGGACACCGTGCTGACCATGGCTGACTACGGCGTGTTCGTGAAGTACGCGGGCATGGGCATGCTGCCCAGCTACACCGTCGAGCCGGGTGCCAGCGCGCGCGAGCTGAAGGTGACCGACCATCCGCCGCAGGACATGCACGCGGCCATCGCCGCGGCGCTGGACCTGCGCGAGATCGCGGTGCTGACCGCGACGCAGGACGTGCACGCGGCACAGCGCGAGCAGTGGGACGACGGCTGCAACGTGCTGGCGGTCGAGCCCGGCGTGGTCGTGGCCTACGAGCGCAACGTGACCACCAACGCCTACCTGCGCGACCACGGCATCGAGGTGATCACGATCCGCGGCAGCGAGCTGGGCCGCGGGCGCGGCGGCCCCCGCTGCATGAGCTGCCCGATAGAACGCGACGCCTAGCGGCTAGCGTCACGCACCGCTTGCAAGATCGCCGCCACCGACGGCCTACGCGAGCAGCGCAGAAACATGGCTTCAGCCATGTCCGTCACCCAGCTGCCCTAGGAGCTTGCCCGCCGACTTGAGCAGCCTCCCCTTCTCGGTCTACCTACTCCACGGCAGACGATCCGCACCGGCCCGCGCCCCGCCGCAGCGGCGGTCTCCTGGACGATCTTCGCGGCCTCCGCGATCCGCGCCAGGTCGGCGCTGCTCGCGGTGACCCATCCGTCGGCGATGCGCCCGGCCCGCTCCATCGCCGGCCGGGACATGCCGCCGAGCAGGATCGGCGGTCCCGGCTGCTGCACGGGCGGCGGGTCCTGCCGGCCAGCCGGGATCGTGTAATAGGTGCCGGTGAAACCCGCGTCACCGGTCCACAGCGCGCGCAGCGCCGCGAGGTACTCCGCTGTCCGCGGGCCCCGGCGCGCCATCGACGCCCCTGACCCGGTGAACTCCTCTGGCAGCCAGCCGCTGCCGATGCCCAGGTCGAGCCGGCCGCCGGACAGCACGTCCACGGTCGCCGCCTGCTTGGCGAGCAGCAGCGGCGAGGCGAACGGGTGGTTGACCACCGCGACGCCGAGCCGGATCGAGGACGTGGCGGCGGCGAGAAATCCCAGCGACACCATCGGGTCGAGCACGCTCTGGTACACCGGCGCCATCCGCGACCCGGCCGGGATCAGCAGCCGCTGGAACGTCCACAGCGACCGGTAGCCGAGTCGTTCCGCCCGCCGGCCGAACTCCGTCAGGTTGCGCGGCGTCGCCCACGCGCCCGCGATCGGCGCCCCGAACCCGATGTCCATGGCCCCACCCTAGTGACAGCCGGGACGATGGCGCTCACTCGGCTCGCAGCGCGGCGGCCGGGCGGATCCGCGCCGCGGCGATCGCCGGCCCGGCGGCGAGCAGGTTCGCGACCGCGATCGTGCCCGCCGCGAGCGCGATCAGGCCCCAGGCGACCACGACAGGAACCGCCACGAACCCGACGTAGCCGGCGAACAGGTCCCAGCCGAGCCGCCCGGCCGCGATCCCGAGCGGCAGCCCCACGACGAGGCCGACCACCGCGACGGTCGTGGTCTGCCACGACATCGCGAACGCCGTCTGGCGGCGGACGAACCCGAGCACCCTGAGCAGCCCGGTGTCCCGGCGGCGCCTGCCAACGCTCACCACGAGGGCGTGCACCAGCGTGGCCGCGCCGAACAGCGCCACCGCCAGCCCGAACAGCAGCGGGAAGTTCACCTCCCCGAAGTTGACCAGGCTGGTCGGGGGATAGGGCAGGTTGACCTCCGCCGGATAGGCCCGGGCGAGCCTGGCCAGGTCGGCCTGACCGCGCGGTCCGGGCACGGCGGTGACCAGGATGTCACCGCCGACGCCGAAGACGGTGCGCAGCCGGCACGCGTTCTGGGCGGCGCCGGCCGGCAGCCGCCCGCACTGCGGGGTCAGCAGGCCGTCGAGCGTGAAGACCGCCCCCGTGCCGAGGCCGCCGGTGCCGTCGCTGGGCGCGAACACCGCGGTCCCGGTCACCAGGTACCAGGAGGTGCGGCTGCCGCCCGCGGGCTGCTGCGCCGTCACCCGCACCCGCGACCCGACGTGCGCGCCGAGCTGGCGCAGGGTGGTCGCGCCGAGCGCGACCTCGGACGCGGTGCGCGGCAGCCGCCCGCCGGACGTCACGAGCGGGAGCGGACCGCGGAGCCCCGCGCCGGCCAGCGCGCTGATGACGCGCCCGTCGATCATGACGCCACCGCCGCCGCCGATGGCGATATCCGTTATGTCCGGATCGCGCTCCAGGGTAGTCACGAGTGCCGAGAACTGGGCCGCGCTGGCCGCGTTTCCTGAGCCGCTCGGCGAGAACCACGCGTCGTACGGCTGTCCGTAGAGGGCGGGTGTGCTGGTCAGGTGCCCGAGGCTGGCACCGAATACCACCGCCGCCGACAGCGCCGTCACGGCGAGCACCGACCCGAGCAGCGCGGTCCGTGCCGGGACGGCGGCCCGCCCGCCGCCGCGCTCTAGCGCGCGCCTGACTCCGATGAGCGCGCTGGGCGGGGCCCCCGCACGGGCCAGCAGCATCGCGGTCCGCGACGCCCTCGGCGAGCCGCGCGCCGCCTCGGCGCCGTCAGCGCGCGCAGCACGCCGGGCGGTCCTGACCGCCGGCCAGGTGCCCAGGGCCAGCACGACCAGGACGGCGACGCCGGCCCCGGGACCCAGTACCACGGTGTCGAACGTGAACCCGGTCGACAGCTCAGCGACCCGCGCCAGGCCCACCGGTGTCAGCGGCGACAGCAGGACAGCCAGTGCCGTCCCGATGCTCGCGCCCGCCACCGCGACGAGCAGTGTCGCGATCAGGCCGGCTCCGGCGAGCTGCCGCCAGGTCGCGCCGAGGGCGCTATAGACGCCGTAGGGCTCGGCGTCGGCCTCGGCCTGCCGGGCGAGTGCCTGCGCCAGAACCACCATCCCCGCAAGCGCGGTCAGCCCGGCCAGCAGCCACCAGCCCAGGACCTGGGGCCAGATCGCCGTGCCGATCGAGCCGACCGCGGTGTCCGCGTCCGACACCGCAAACGCCCCGGCCGCGCGCGCCTGTGCCTGGAACCGAGGGAATGCGGCCGCCCCGCCGCGCAGCCGCACGAAGGAGAACGTGACGCCCGCGGTCCGCGCGGCCCAGAGCCTGGAGAACGCCGCGGTGGTGTACAGGGCGTACGACGTGGTGGCGGCGAACGGGAATTCGGCCTCAGCGGCCTCGATGCCGACCACCCGCAGCGTGACGGTCCCGCCCGCCGGGGCGACCGCGGCACCGCTCAGGTACGCGCTCTGCTGCGCCGCGGAGTACAGCCGCACGCGGATGACGGTGCCGACGCCGACGCCGATGTCCTGCTGCATCCGGAACGACGCCAGCACCTCGTCGGGCGAGTTCTGGTCTGGCATCCGGCCGGCCACCAGCTTGACCATTCGCGACAGGTCCGACGGTGCCACCGCGGACAGGTTGAAGTACGCGGGGTTGATGGGACGCGCGCACGCGCACGTCGGCGTCCCGGCCGCGAACTGGTGCATCGGCGTCGCGGACGCCACGCCGGGCAGTTTCGCCAGCGCCGGCATCGGCGCCGCGCTGATCACCAGTGCGTCGTAGCCGTGCGCCGCCACGAACTGGGGAAACGCCGTCGCGGTCCGATGGCCTGCGGAGACCGCGGCAAGCGCGAGCCCGGACAGCAGCCCGGCGAGCAGGCACAGCGAGACCCAGCCGCGCCAGCGGCGCAGCCTGGCGCGGAGCAGCAAGCCGAGCGCGTCCACTTCTACCTCCCCACGGCAGCGTGCCCGCCGCGCGCCCGCGGGCGCCAGGATGCCACCCGGCGAGAGAAATGTGGTGATAGCACCATAACCACGTCCGGCCGTACGGTGGGGCCATGCCTGCCACGACGGAATCCGTCACGACCGACTTCTGCGCGGCGATGCTGGACGCCGCGGCCAGCCCGCTGCCGCCGGAGGTGTCTCGCGCGGCCCGCCGTACGCTGCTCAACGTGCTCGGCACCGCCGCCTCGGCGGCCGGGTCGCCGGCCGTGACGGTCCTGCTCGCCGCCGCGGCGGAACAGGGGAGCGCCGGCGACGTCCAGGTCCCCGGCCTGGCGCGCACGCTGGACCCGTACTGGGGCGCGCTGGTCACCGGCACCGCCGCGCACCTGGACGACTTCGACGACACGCACCTGGCGACCGTGATCCACCCCGGCGCGGCGGCGCTGGCGACGGTGCTGTCGCTGGCCCAGGAGACGGCGCCGTCCGGCGCGGTGTTCCTCGGCGCGTTCGCCGTCGGCTGCGAGGCGCAGCTGCGGATCGGCAACGCGATCTCGCCCGCGCATTACGACCACGGCTGGCACATCACCGGGACCTGCGGCGTGTTCGGCGCCGCGGTCGCCGCGTCGGCGCTGCTCGGCCTGGACGCGGACGCGGCCAGCCGGGCGCTGTCGCTGGCCGCGACGATGACGCTCGGGCACCGTGAGGCGTTCGGCTCGATGACCAAGCCGCTGCACGCGGGCAAGGCGGCCGCGAACGGCGTGCTCGCGGCGCGGCTGGCGGCGGCGGGGCTGGCCGGGCCGGCCGACCCGCTGGGCCCGGGCGGCGTCCTCGAGGTGCTCGCCGCGGCGGTGGACCGCGGCGCGCTCGGCCGCGGCTGGGAGCTCGAGCTGAACAGCTTCAAGACCTATCCGTGCGGCGTGGTCGCGCACCCCGCGATGGACGCGGCGATCGCCGTCTCCGGCCGGATCGACCCGGCGGAGATCACCGCGATCACGCTGCGCTGCCACCCGCTCGTCCCCGAGCTCATGGGCACCCTCCACCCCGCCGACGGCCTGCGATCGAGGTTCAGCGCCCGGCACGGCGTGGCCGTCGGCCTGCGGTTCGGCCGCGCCGGGCTGGCTGAGTTCAGCGACGCGGCGGCCACGGCGCCGGAGGTAGCCAGGCTGCGCGGCCTGATCACCCTGGAGCCGGATCCCGGCGTGGCGCGTGACGCGGCGGTGCTGCGGATCGAAACCCGCTCGGCCGACCCCGTGGAAGTCCGCACCGAGCACACCCGAGGCAGCATCGCCCGCCCGCTCACGGACGACGAACTTCAGGACAAGGTCCAGGCGCTGGTGACTCCAGTCCTGGGTGACGGCGCCGCGGACCGCATCCGCAGCGCGGTCGACGAACTCCCTGGCGTCGGAGACGTGTCCGGCCTGCTCACCGCCCTGCGCCCTTCCGCGCCCGTGGGGGCGCCAGGGCTTGGTGGTGTTCACCGCGTCCAGTCGGCGCCCACAGGGGCACCGAACGACGCGGCGTCACACCACCGGCGCCCCGCGCCCACCCCCACCCAGGACAGCGCAACCGGCCGACTGCTCGCCCTGGCGGGGCAGCCCGCGTCCACGCTCCCGGCCGTGCGGGCGCTGGCCCGCTTTACCGCCGCCGTCACCGCGCAGCAGGGCATCGCCGCCGCGCGCGCCCTGCTGCGCGCCCTGCGCCCGGCGGACGCCGATGGCGCGGCGGCCGGGCCGGCGGGGCATCCGGTGAGCGCGGCGCTGCCCGCGGGGCCGGCGCTGACGGCGTGGGTGACGGGTGCCGCGGCGGTCGCCGCGCCAGCGTCGGACGATCCGACGGTCGCGATGGTGGTCTGCGCTGCCGCCAGGGCGCTCGGGGATGACTGTCTCGCGGCCGTTGCCGCCGGGCTTGAGGCCGCGGCGCTCGTCGAGTCGGGGCTTGATGGTGTCGCCGGGGCCGGGTGGTCGGTGCCGACCGTGGCGGCCGGCATCGGCGCCGGCCTGGCGGCCGGAGTGATGCTCGGACTGCCGGAAGACCAGCTGCGCAACGCCCTTGGCGTCTGCGCCACCCAGGCGGCGGGGCTGCGCGCCGCGGCCGGCACCGAAGCCGGGCCGCTCCAGGCCGGGAAGGCCGCCTTTAACGCGGTCGAGGCCGCGCTGCTCGCCAGGGAGGGCTTCACGGGGCCCGCCGAGCCGCTCGACGGGCGCCGCGGCCTGTTCGCGCTGTTCAGCGCCAGCTAGCTCGCGCTGACCGAGAAGTTGCTGAAGGAGAAGGTCGCGGGCACGCCGTTCGTCGAGACGAGTTCCACGCCGTAGTCCACCTGGCCCAGCGTGGAGTTGCCAGGGATCCAGCCCTGGCTCATGATCCACTGGAAGAACGTGAGCAGGTTCATGGTCCCCGAGGTGAAGTTCGAGCCGGCGACGAACGCGATGTAACTGCCGTCCTTCCAGACCGCCCAGGACCGCCCGTCCAGCGTGACGGTCGCCACCTGGTTACCTGACGGCACCTGGCCGTGGTTCTCCGTCCAGATCATGACCTCGGTCGAGCCTGAGTCCGCGATGCCGTTGAGCCAGATGTCGTACGCGTCTTCATAGATCCCGGTGCCAGGGCTCGTCTCCGCGAACGTGCTGGTGACCGACTGCAGCGACGATATGGCCGGCTCGCTGTCCCAGTCCCTGTGCGAGTTCGGGTACGTCTTCACGTGCCCGTCGCCGTTGTCGTTGTTCATCGTGGCGGTGACGTACCAGTTGCCGTACGAGCAGGCGGAGAGGGTCTGGCTGACGCTGTACCCGCTGATTCCCCACATGTCGTTGTAGACGAAGTAGGGGGACTGGTTCCACATGCCGTACTGATCGGACGTCACGAACGACGGGTGCGTGCAGGTGGCGGACACGCCGCCGGCCGGCGCGCTCGCGGCGGGACTGGCTGACCGCGCGGCGGCCGGCGAACTGGTCGCGGCCTTCGGCATCACGGCCATCCGGGGGCCGGCCGCGACCTGCGGCATCGCCGCCGCCGCGTTGCCGGCGCCGGCGCCTGCTGCCGCCGACGGCAACGTTCTTGACGTCGGCCTGGCGCGCGCTGCTGCCCGAGCCGCCGCCAGTCAGGCTGGCCGCGGCGAGGCCGCCCGCCGCCAGCACCGCGCAGGCCGCGGCGACGCCGATGATCCCGGCGCGCGACAGCGGAATCGGCCGCTTCCCGCGCGGCCCGCCCTCGGGTGAGGTGTCCGCGTCCGCGTCATGCCTGGCGATAATCTGCCGCACGGGTCGAGATGCTACACAGCAGCAACGGGCGCAACATCGCAAATGCGCACAAGGCCGTGCGTGTCGCCGGCCCGGGGCAGGTCAGTCGGTGCCGGACTCCATCGCGGCGCGGTCGAGCATCTCTTCGGCGCCGGCCTCCCTGTCCATGGCGGCGATCGCGTCGGCGCCGCCCTCGGGCAGCGCGCCGATCAGCCCCGTCGAGGCCGCCTGCGCCGCGCCGATGGACGCCGGATGCGGGGTGCCGATCATGCCGATCGCGACGAACTGCTCGAGCTTCGCCCGCGAGTCGGCGATGTCGAGGTTGCGCATGGTCAGCTGGCCGATCCGGTCGGCGGGCCCGAACGCGGGGGCCTCGGTCCGCTCCATGGACAGCTTGTCGGGGTGGTAGCTGAACGCCGGTCCCGTGGTGCCAAGGACGGAGTAGTCCTCGCCGCGGCGCAGCCGCAGCGTCACCTCGCCGGTGACCGCCGTGCCGACCCAGCGCTGCAGCGACTCGCGCAGCATCAGCGCCTGCGGGTCCAGCCAGCGGCCCTCGTAGAGCAGCCTGCCGAGCCGCCGCCCCTCGTTGTGATAGCTGGCGATCGTGTCCTCGTTGTGGATGGCGTTCACCAGCCGCTCGTACGCCGCGTGCAGCAGCGCCATGCCGGGCGCCTCGTAGATGCCCCGGCTCTTGGCCTCGATGATCCGGTTCTCGATCTGGTCCGACATGCCGAGGCCGTGCCGGCCGCCGATCGCGTTGGCCTCCTGGACGAGGTCCACGGCCGAGCCGAACGGCTTGCCGTTGATCGTCACCGGCCGCCCCTGCTCGAAGCCGATCTCGACGTCCTCGGCGGGTATCTCGACCGCGGGGTCCCAGGACCGCACGCCCATGATCGGCTCGACGATCTCGATGCTCGCGTCGAGGCGCTCGAGCGACTTGGCCTCGTGGGTGGCGCCCCAGATGTTCGCGTCGGTGGAGTACGCCTTCTCCGTACTCGCCCGGTACGGCAGGCCGCGGTCGAGCAGCCACTCGGACATCTCCTTGCGGCCGCCGAGTTCGCTGACGAAGTCGGCGTCCAGCCACGGCTTGTAGATCCGCAGGCTCGGGTTGGCCAGCAGGCCGTACCGGTAGAAGCGCTCGATGTCGTTGCCCTTGAAGGTGGAGCCGTCTCCCCAGATCTGCACGCCGTCCTCGAGCATCGCGCGCACCAGCAGGGTGCCGGTGACCGCCCGCCCGAGCGGGGTGGTGTTGAAGTAGGCGCGGCCGCCGGACCGGATGTGGAACGCGCCGCAGGCCAGCGCGGCGAGACCTTCCTCGACGAGCGCCTCACGGCAGTCGACCAGGCGGGCCAGCTCCGCCCCGTACTCCGCCGCGCGCCCGGGCACCGACTCGATGTCAGGCTCGTCGTACTGGCCGATATCGGCGGTGTAGGTGTACGGCACGGCGCCCTTCTCGCGCATCCACGCGACCGCTACCGAGGTGTCGAGGCCGCCGGAGAAGGCGATCCCGACCCGTTCACCGACAGGGAGAGAGTTCAGCACCTTAGACACACTGAAAGTATATGCATACTACTGCATGATCATGCAACCCGCTAGGGTGAGGTTACGTGATGATCTTCAGGGACGCGCGGCGCGACGAGCTGGCGCGGATCGTGGCGCTGCTGGCAGACGATGAGCTCGGCGCGGGCCGGGGGCTGGGCCGGGCGATGCTCGGGTGGGCGATCGAGACGGCCCGCCAGGACGGCTGCGGTCTTGTCCAGCTGACCTCAGACAAGCGCCGCGCCGACGCCATCCGGTTCTATGAATCCCTCGGCTTCGAGGCCTCCCACGAGGGCCTTAAGCTGCCGCTGTAGCCGGGAGCGTGCCTGGGCCAGGGCTGGGCCCGCTCGAGCTGGGCGGCGAGCGCGAGCAGCGCCTGCTCACCGCCGGGAGCGGCCACGAGCTGCACCGCGCCGGGCAGGCCAGCGCCGGCGGCCGGCACCGATGCCGCAGGAAAACCCGCCAGGTTCCACACCCCGGTCATCGGGGCGAACATCAGCGACGTCGCCACGCTGCGCAGCCAGGACCGCTCGCCGTAGCGCCGGGCGGGCGGGCACGGCCGGGCCAGCGTCGGCATCACCAGCACGTCGTGGCGGTCGAAGAACGGAGCCAGGGCCGCCCGCAGCCGGTCCCTGTCCTTGCCCGCGGGCGGCCGCACCCGCTGCACCGCCCGGCCCGCCAGGACGTGCCGCCGGGTGCGGGGTTCCATCGCGCCCGCGTACGGCCCGGCGTCCGCGGCCGGGCCGGCGAACCAGTACGAGAGCATGACAGGGACGAGCCACCCGGGGTAGCGCGGATCGTCCTCCTGAACGTCGTGGTCCAGCGCGGCGAGCTGCCGCGCGCACTGGCGGACCGCCGCGGCGCACGTGCGGTGCACGACGATGCCGGGCCCAGGCGGCCGGACCGACACGGCGATCCGCAGCCGGGACGGCTCGGCCAGGTCGAACCCGGTACCCGCCATCACCCCCAGCGTGACGGCCGCGTCCGCGACGGTGCCAGCCAGCACGCCGTTCTCCGACAGTCCGTACCAGTCGCCTGTTGCGGGGAACCCCGGGACCGTTCCGGATCCCGGTTTGATGCCGAACAGCCCGCAAGCCGCGGCCGGAATGCGGACGGAACCAAGGCCATCGGTTCCGTGCGCGACCGGCACCAGCGCCGCGGCGACCGCGGCCGCCGACCCGCCCGACGAACCGCCCGCGGTGCGCCGCCGGTCCCACGGGTTGCGCGTGATCCCGAACGCGCTGTCGGTGAACGGGTAGATCGCGAGCTCGGGGAGGTTGGTCAGGCCGATCACGACCGCTCCGGCGGCGCGCAGCCTGGCGACCAGCGGATGGTCCTCGCCTTGCGGCGCGTCCGGCAGCGCGGCGCTGCCGATCCGCATCGGCTCGCCGGCGACCGGCACCGCGTCCTTGACCGCTACCGGGACTCCGGCCAGCGGCAGCTCCGCCAGGTCGGCCCGCTTGCCGACCGCGTCGGCCTCGCTGGCCGCCTCCGCTGCCCTGACCCGGATGAAGGCGCCTAGCTCCCCGTTCAGCTTCGCGATCCGGTTCAGGTGGCAGGCGATCACCTGACCGGCCGTCGCCTCGCCCGCCCGCACCGCCGCCGCGATCTCCGTGGCGGTGCGCCCCGTCCAGTCAGTCATGACCACATCATCCACCTGATAAGCCGGCCCCAGTGAACAGCGTTATCCGTGGGACACTTCGACAATGACCGACTTGGTTGTCCCGGGAGTGCCGTTCCCGCTTGAGCCCTCGGGGGACCCGGAATGCCAGGCCACCGTTTCCGGCGGCAGCCTCATCCTGACCAGCGGCGCGAAGTCCGACCTGTTCATCGACCCGGAGGGCGGGGAGGGGGCCAGGCCGGACGCGGGCCGGCTGACCGGGCTGCCCGGCGATCTGGACTTCACGCTGTCCGCGCGGGTCACCGTGCAGTTCGGCAGCGTCTTCGACGCGGGCGTGCTGCTGCTCTACCTGTCAGAACGGCGCTGGGCCAAGCTCTGCTACGAGCTGTCACCGCAGCGGCGGCCGACCGCGGTCACCGTGGTGACCCACGGCACCTCCGACGACAGCAACTCGTTCGAGACCGCCGGCGGCCCGCTCTGGCTGCGGATCACCAGGTCCGGCCGGGCGTGGGCCTTCCACGCGTCGGAAGACGGCGCCTGGTGGCGGCTGCTGCGCTACTTCACGCTCGGCGAGGCGTCCGGCGCCCGGGTCGGCTTCCTCGCCCAGTCGCCCACCGGACCCGGCTGCACCGCCGTCTTCGAGGAGATCGCCTGCAAGCCAGGCGCTCCGGCCGACCTGCGGGACGGCAGCTAGCCGATCGCCAGGCCCGAGCCTGCCTGCTGTCGATGCCGCCGCCACTGCCGCACCGTCTTGTAGATGGCGAACAAGCTGAAGGAGAAGGTCGCGGGCACGCCGTTCGTCGAGACGAGTTCCACGCCGTAGTCCACCTGGCCCAGCGTGGAGTTGCCAGGGATCCAGCCCTGGCTCATGATCCACTGGAAGAACGTGAGCAGGTTCATGGTCCCCGAGGTGAAGTTCGAGCCGGCGACGAACGCGATGTAACTGCCGTCCTTCCAGACCGCCCAGGACCGCCCGTCCAGGGTGACGGTCGCCACCTGGTTACCTGACGGCACCTGGCCGTGGTTCTCCGTCCAGATCATGACCTCGGTCGAGCCTGAGTCCGCGATGCCGTTGAGCCAGATGTCGTACGCGTCCTCATAGATCCCGGTGCCAGGGCTCGTCTCCGCGAACGTGCTGGTGACCGACTGCAGCGACGATATGGCCGGCTCGCTGTCCCAGTCCCTGTGCGAGTTCGGGTACGTCTTCACGTGCCCGTCGCCGTTGTCGTTGTTCATCGTGGCGGTGACGTACCAGTTGCCGTACGAGCAGGCGGAGAGGGTCTGGCTGACGCTGTACCCGCTGATTCCCCACATGTCGTTGTAGACGAAGTAGGGGGACTGGTTCCACATGCCGTACTGATCGGACGTCACGAACGACGGGTGCGTGCAGGTGGCGGACACGCCGCCGGCCGGCGCGCTCGCGGCGGGACTGGCTGACCGCGCGGCGGCCGGCGAACTGGTCGCGGCCTTCGGCATCACGGCCATCCGGGGGCCGGCCGCGACCTGCGGCATCGCCGCCGCCGCGTTGCCGGCGCCGGCGCCTGTGCCGCCGACGGCGACGTTCTTGACGTCGGCCTGGCGCGCGCTGCTGCCCGAGCCGCCGCCAGTCAGGCTGGCCGCGGCGAGGCCGCCCGCCGCCAGCACCGCGCAGGCCGCGGCGACGCCGATGATCCCGGCGCGCGACAGCGGAATCGGCCGCTTCCCGCGTGGCCCGCCCTCGGGTGAGGTGTCCGCGTCCGCGTCATGCCTGGCGATAATCTGCCGCACGGGTCGAGATGCTACACAGCAGCAACGGGCGCAACATCGCAAATGCGCACAAGGCCGTGCGTGTCGCCGGCCCGGGGCAGGTCAGTCGGTGCCGGACTCCATCGCGGCGCGGTCGAGCATCTCTTCGGCGCCGGCCGCCCTGTCCAGGGCGGCGATCGCGTCGGCGCCGCCCTCGGGCAGCGCGCCGATCAGCCCCGTCGAGGCCGCCTGCGCCGCGCCGATGGACGCCGGATGCGGGGTGCCGATCATGCCGATCGCGACGAACTGCTCGAGCTTCGCCCGCGAGTCGGCGATATCGAGGTTGCGCATGGTCAGCTGGCCGATCCGGTCGGCGGGCCCGAACGCGGGGGCCTCGGTCCGCTCCATGGACAGCTTGTCCGGGTGGTAGCTGAACGCCGGTCCCGTGGTGCCAAGGACGGAGTAGTCCTCGCCGCGGCGCAGCCGCAGCGTCACCTCGCCGGTGACCGCCGTGCCGACCCAGCGCTGCAGCGACTCGCGCAGCATCAGCGCCTGCGGGTCCAGCCAGCGGCCCTCGTAGAGCAGCCTGCCGAGCCGCCGCCCCTCGTTGTGATAGCTGGCGATCGTGTCCTCGTTGTGGATGGCGTTCACCAGCCGCTCGTACGCCGCGTGCAGCAGCGCCATGCCGGGCGCCTCGTAGATGCCCCGGCTCTTGGCCTCGATGATCCGGTTCTCGATCTGGTCCGACATGCCGAGGCCGTGCCGGCCGCCGATCGCGTTGGCCTCCTGGACGAGGTCCACGGCCGAGCCGAACGGCTTGCCGTTGATCGTCACCGGCCGCCCCTGCTCGAAGCCGATCTCGACGTCCTCGGCGGGTATCTCGACCGCGGGGTCCCAGGACCGCACGCCCATGATCGGCTCGACGATCTCGATGCTCGCGTCGAGGCGCTCGAGCGACTTGGCCTCGTGGGTGGCGCCCCAGATGTTCGCGTCGGTGGAGTACGCCTTCTCCGTACTCGCCCGGTACGGCAGGCCGCGGTCGAGCAGCCACTCGGACATCTCCTTGCGGCCGCCGAGTTCGCTGACGAAGTCGGCGTCCAGCCACGGCTTGTAGATCCGCAGGCTCGGGTTGGCCAGCAGGCCGTACCGGTAGAAGCGCTCGATGTCGTTGCCCTTGAAGGTGGAGCCGTCTCCCCAGATCTGCACGCCGTCCTCGAGCATCGCGCGCACCAGCAGGGTGCCGGTGACCGCCCGCCCGAGCGGGGTGGTGTTGAAGTAGGCGCGGCCGCCGGACCGGATGTGGAACGCGCCGCAGGCCAGCGCGGCGAGACCTTCCTCGACGAGCGCCTCACGGCAGTCGACCAGGCGGGCCAGCTCCGCCCCGTACTCCGCCGCGCGCCCGGGCACCGACTCGATGTCAGGCTCGTCGTACTGGCCGATATCGGCGGTGTAGGTGTACGGCACGGCGCCCTTCTCGCGCATCCACGCGACCGCTACCGAGGTGTCGAGGCCGCCGGAGAAGGCGATCCCGACCCGTTCACCGACAGGGAGAGAGTTCAGCACCTTAGACACACTGAAAGTATATGCATACTACTGCATGATCATGCAACCCGCTAGGGTGAGGTTACGTGATGATCTTCAGGGACGCGCGGCGCGACGAGCTGGCGCGGATCGTGGCGCTGCTGGCAGACGATGAGCTCGGCGCCGGGCGCAGATCGAGGGCGTCCGGGTCGCGGCGCCGTGGCGGGGCCAGGGGCTGGGCCGGGCGATGCTCGGGTGGGCGATCGAGGCGGCCCGCCAGGACGGCTGCGGCCTTGTCCAGCTGACCTCAGACAAGCGCCGCGCCGACGCCATCCGGTTCTATGAATCCCTCGGCTTCGAGGCCTCCCACGAGGGCCTTAAGCTGCCGCTGTAGCCGGGAGCGTGCCTGGGCCAGGGCTGTGCCCGCTCGAGCTGGGCGGCGAGCGCGAGCAGCGCCTGCTCACCGCCGGGAGCGGCCACGAGCTGCACCGCGCCGGGCAGGCCGGCGCCGGCGGCCGGCACCGATGCCGCAGGAAAACCCGCCAGGTTCCACACCCCGGTCATCGGGGCGAACATCAGCGACGTCGCCACGCTGCGCAGCCAGGACCGCTCGCCGTAGCGCCGGGCGGGCGGGCACGGCCGGGCCAGCGTCGGCATCACCAGCACGTCGTGGCGGTCGAAGAACGGAGCCAGGGCCGCCCGCAGCCGGTCCCTGTCCTTGCCCGCGGGCGGCCGCACCCGCTGCACCGCCCGGCCCGCCAGGACGTGCCGCCGGGTGCGGGGTTCCATCGCGCCCGCGTACGGCCCGGCGTCCGCGGCCGGGCCGGCGAACCAGTACGAGAGCATGACAGGGACGAGCCACCCGGGGTAGCGCGGATCGTCCTCCTGAACGTCGTGGTCCAGCGCGGCGAGCTGCCGCGCGCACTGGCGGACCGCCGCGGCGCACGTGCGGTGCACGACGATGCCGGGGCCAGGCGGCCGGACCGACACGGCGATCCGCAGCCGGGACGGCTCGGCCAGGTCGAACCCGGTACCCGCCATCACCCCCAGCGTGACGGCCGCGTCCGCGACGGTGCCAGCCAGCACGCCGTTCTCCGACAGTCCGTACCAGTTGCCTGTTGCGGGGAACCCCGGGACCGTTCCGGATCCCGGTTTGATGCCGAACAGCCCGCAAGCCGCGGCCGGAATGCGGACGGAACCAAGGCCATCGGTTCCGTGCGCGACCGGCACCAGCGCCGCGGCGACCGCGGCCGCCGACCCGCCCGACGAACCGCCCGCGGTGCGCCGCCGGTCCCACGGGTTGCGCGTGATCCCGAACGCGCTGTCGGTGAACGGGTAGATCGCGAGCTCGGGGAGGTTGGTCAGGCCGATCACGACCGCTCCGGCGGCGCGCAGCCTGGCGACCAGCGGATGGTCCTCGCCTTGCGGCGCGTCCGGCAGCGCGGCGCTGCCGATCCGCATCGGCTCGCCGGCGACCGGCACCGCGTCCTTGACCGCTACCGGGACTCCGGCCAGCGGCAGCTCCGCCAGGTCGGCCCGCTTGCCGACCGCGTCGGCCTCGCTGGCCGCCTCCGCTGCCCTGACCCGGATGAAGGCGCCTAGCTCCCCGTTCAGCTTCGCGATCCGGTTCAGGTGGCAGGCGATCACCTGACCGGCCGTCGCCTCGCCCGCCCGCACCGCCGCCGCGATCTCCGTGGCGGTGCGCCCCGTCCAGTCAGTCATGACCACATCATCCACCTGATGAGCCGGCCCCAGTGAACAGCGTTGTCCGTGGGACACTTCGACAATGACCGACTTGGTTGTCCCGGGAGTGCCGTTCCCGCTTGAGCCCTCGGGGGACCCGGAATGCCAGGCCACCGTTTCCGGCGGCAGCCTCATCCTGACCAGCGGCGCGAAGTCCGACCTGTTCATCGACCCGGAGGGCGGGGAGGGGGCCAGGCCGGACGCGGGCCGGCTGACCGGGCTGCCCGGCGATCTGGACTTCACGCTGTCCGCGCGGGTCACCGTGCAGTTCGGCAGCGTCTTCGACGCGGGCGTGCTGCTGCTCTACCTGTCAGAACGGCGCTGGGCCAAGCTCTGCTACGAGCTGTCACCGCAGCGGCGGCCGACCGCGGTCACCGTGGTGACCCACGGCACCTCCGACGACAGCAACTCGTTCGAGACCGCCGGCGGCCCGCTCTGGCTGCGGATCACCAGGTCCGGCCGGGCGTGGGCCTTCCACGCGTCGGAAGACGGCGCCTGGTGGCGGCTGCTGCGCTACTTCACGCTCGGCGAGGCGTCCGGCGCCCGGGTCGGCTTCCTCGCCCAGTCGCCCACCGGCCCCGGCTGCACCGCCGTCTTCGAGGAGATCGCCTGCAAGCCAGGCGCTCCGGCCGACCTGCGGGACGGCAGCTAGCCGATCGCCAGGCCCGAGCCTGCCTGCTGTCGATGCCGCCGCCACTGCCGCACCGTCTTGTAGATGGCGAACAGGATGAGCACAGCGAATCCGTCGAGCAGGACGCCGAGGACAATGTAGGCGATCGCGCTCCCGTCGCCGTTGATCAGCTGAGCGCCGAAACCCCAGTTCCAGACGGGCTTCCGCACGGTGAACGGCACGCCGATCGGTACCTGGCCCGGCCAGGTCGCGGGGGCGGCGTTGCTGCCGGTTCCCAGGTAGCCATTGGTGATCGTCGAGCATCCGCCGCGGCCGCACATCTGGCCATACGACGTAGGGACGAAGGTCGCGGTGCTCTCCGCTCCCGCGAGATAGGCCACGCCGTCGACCAGCGCCGGCAGCGCCGCCACCCCGAGTCCCAGCAGGATCGCCATCACCAGCCAGCTGAACACCCAGGTCCAGCGGTGCCGCGGCGGGTACCGGTAGGCGTGCGCCCGGACCGGGTAATGCGCCGTCCGGGGTGCCGCCTGCGCCCGGACGCCGGGGTCCAGCCGGTGCACCCGCACGGTGTCGACGATGGAGGCGACCAGGCCAACCACCGCTGTGGCGGCCAGCAGCAGGATGAACACCGAGGCGACCGCGACACCCGCCCCGCTGGCGTCCGGCGCCCGCGCACCGAGCAGGCCGCAGGCCACCAGGAACGCCACGACGCTGATCGCCGTCGCCCAGATCCACCCCCGGCGCCGGTGCAGCAGCCGGACCGCGGCGGCGACGGCCGGGTCGGATTCACCGGTGGAATCTGTTGATTTCACGGGGGTTAGCGTAGCCCTGACCGACCCTGCGGCTTCCCGTTATGTTGGATACGGAACCGCGGCTCGACCGCCCCGATGCGCAGGGAGAGGCCAGTGACGGAGCAGGACAACCCAGAGCCGAGCGGTAACGCCGGCGATCCGGCGAAGCACCGGACGACCAGGCGCGCGTTCATGGTGGGCGGCACGGCGGCCGCGTTCGGCGCGGCGGTCGCCGGCCGGGCGGGCGGGCAGCACTCGATCACCGACGACCAGGCCAGGCTCATCGACAAGGTGACCGCTTCCGCGACGGCGAACGCGAGCCTCAGCGACGTGCAGCACATCGTGATCCTGATGCAGGAGAACCGGTCGTTCGACCACTACTTCGGCACGCTGTCCGGGGTGCGCGGGTTCTCCGACCCGACGGTGCTGAAGAACGCCAACGGCACCCCGGTGTTCGACCAGTACGGCTACCAGCCGGGCGCCGGCGTCGACGCGGCCGGCTACATGCAGCCGTTCAACTTGCTGAACAATCCGCCGGCGGAGAACGGCGAGGACACCAACGACATCGCGCACGACTGGGTGACCCAGCATGACAGCTGGAACGGCGGCAAGATGGACTCGTTCATCAAGGCCCACCTGTCCGCCGACGGCGCCTCCAACGGCCCGGTCACCATGGGCTATTTCAACCGCTCCGAGCTCGCCTTCTACTACGCGCTCGCGGACGCGTTCACGGTGTGCGACAACTACTTCTGCTCGGTGCTCGGCCCGACCGACCCGAACCGGCTGATGACGTTCTCCGCTTCGATCGACCCCAGCGGCGCGCACGGCGGCCCGGTGATCACCACCGCGACCAACCGCGTCGCCATGACCGGCAAGCTGAACTGGGAGACGATGCCCGAGGCGCTGCTCAAGGCCGGGGTGAGCTGGAAGGTCTACAACGACCCCACCGGCATCCTGGGACTCGGCGTGCTGTCCTATTTCAAGAACTACACCAACCCGTTCTCTCTCACGGACCTCGAGCTGATCGACAAGGGCCTGGCGCCCACCTACCCGGGCGACTTCCACAGCGACGTCAAGAACGGCACCCTGCCCAGCGTCTCCTGGATCGTCCCGCCGCTCGCCGAGTGCGAGCACCCGGCCGCGCCGCCGGAATGGGGCGAGTACCTCGTCCAGCAGATCCTGAACATCCTCGTCTCCAACCCCGCGGTCTGGGCGCAGACCGTGTTCATCGTGAACTACGACGAGAACGGCGGCTTCTTCGACCACGTGCCGCCGCCCACCGCGCCCGCCGGGACGGCGGGGGAGTACCTGACCACGCTGCCGAGCAGCGCCGGCGGCATCGCCGGCCCGATCGGCCTGGGCTTCCGCACCCCGTGCCTGGTCATCTCCCCGTTCACCGCCGGCGGCTACAAGTACTCCGGCGTCCTGGACCACACCTCGACGCTGCGCCTCATCGAGAAGAGGTTCGGCGTCACCGTGCCGAACCTGACCGCCTGGCGCCGCTCGGTCACCGGCGACTTCACCGGCGCCCTGAACCTCGTCAGCCCCCCGGTCACCAAGGTCCCGGCGCTGCCGTCCACTTCCATCGGCAGCAACCTCACGGTCGTCGAGGAGGCGGTCCTCAACGCCCTGACCGGCACCCTGGACGTCGGCATCCCCTACCCGCTCCCCACGAGCAACAAGATGCCGTCCCAGGAAACGACCCCGTCCCGTCCCCCGGTCCCGTAGCCGTCCGGCCGGCCTCCACCCCGTGCGGCGCCTGCCAGCCCGGGCGTCCGCCGACGTCCACTCACCTTACGTTCGGTAAACCTCGCATCACCCTTCGTCTTCACATCAGTTCCGGCCCTTTTCGCGCCCGATTTGTCCGGTTCTAGGGGCGGAAAGTGATGGGAAGATGAGCGTGAGACCCGTCGGCGAGCGCACAGGTCACAGGACGGCACAGCTGTAACAAGGCCGCGGGAGCAAAGCAGACAGAAAGCGCGGTCGGCGCCCGCGGGCACCTCCGTGAGCGGCGGCCGCAGCGAGCCGCGCCGCCCTAACCTAGCCGGCCGCTCCCGTGAGCACCGCGTCGGTGAGGTCGCGGGCGCAGCCCCACGAGAGGCTCACCCCGCCGCCGCCGTGCCCGTAGTTGTGCCACAGCACCCGGCCGCCGGGCAGGCTCTCCGCCTCCAGCCGCACCGTGGGCCGGTAGGGGCGCAGCCCGACCCGTTCCGCCACCACTTCGGCGCCGCTCAGCTGCGGGAACACCGCCGTGGTGTCGCGCAGGATGCGCGCGGAGACCTCGGGCCGCGGCGGCATGTCCCACGCGCCCTCCTCGGCGGTGCCGCCGAGCAGCACCAGGTCGCCGTGCGGGAACGCGTACACGTAGTCGTAGCCGTGCAGCGCGTGGTCGATGTAGAACTCCTCGATGCCGGGGTTGCGCACCACGACGACCTGCCCGCGCACCGGCACCACCGACGAATCTCCCGCGAGCTTTCGCGCGCCGACTCCGGTGCAGTTCACGACGACCGGGGCGTCGACCGCGGACAGCGAGCTGACCGGCTCGATCTCGATCGAGCCGCCCGCGGCCGCGTAGCGCGCGAGCAGGTACTCCAGGTACACCGGCATGGTGACCACCGGCGCGGTGTACCGCCAGCCGGACGCGAACCCGGGCGGCAGCTCGTCGGCGCCCAGCAGCCGGTGGTCGGCCAGCAGGTCGAGCCACTCCGGCGGCGAGTCGACCTCCTCGGAGACCTCCCGCCCGCTCACCTGCCGCACGCCCGCGCCCGGCTCGTCCGCCAGCTTGGAGAGCACCGACAGCCCCACCGCCGCCCAGTCGCGGCACCGGTCGGCAGGCCCGCACAGCACTGGCCCCCAGACCGCCCCGGCCGCCGCCGACGTCGTCGTCGCCGTCGGCTCCGCCGTGACCACCCGCGTCGCCAGCCCTGCCTCGGCCAGCGAGATCGCGCTGGTCAGCCCCACGA
>CAWJUH010000002.1:0-604543 GCA_963846005.1 uncultured Actinomycetota bacterium
AGCATCTCTCGTAATCATGAGGCTGTGTTGCCAGATCTCGTAGATTGCTTGATTTATATGCATCACTGATACATGTTTAACCTATGAGCGATCGCCTGGAGAACCTGCTGGGAGCGTTGGTCCTGGCCATGTCAGATGCCTTGACCCCGGCTGTTGAATGCGCTGCCGGGCATCCCGGCGCGATGGCCGCTGGGCTGGTGCTTCTTGCGCAAGAGCCAGGCCAGGGGATCGAGCAACTCAGGCGGCCACTGGGCCGCACGCAGTCGGCCACGGTACGTGTTGTCGATCAGCTCGTTGCCGAGGGCCAGGCGGAACGGCGAGCAGGCCACGATCGCCGTTCCATTTCGGTGGTCCTCACTGATCAGGGAACGGCCGCGGCAGCGCACGTGTTAGATGCCCGCGCGGCCGTTCTCCGCGAGGCACTCGCCGTGCTTGATCGGAAAGAGCGGAAGGCCCTCACCACGGTGCTGGAGAAGATACTCGCCGCGATCACCACGGACCGTACTCATGCCGAGCAGATCTGCCGGCTGTGTGACGTAGCGGCGTGCCCCCTTCACGCATGCCCCGTCGAACTCGCCGCCGATGTTGAGCCGCGCCCAGGGACCGGGCTGGGGCCGCGGGCCGATAGTGAGGAGGTACACAAGCAGTGACCGCAAGCTCGGCAGCAAGGTTTGACCGGGAGAGGCCGGGGTCAGGGCGTCTGGCACCGGTGCCGACAGTCGCCGGCGGTCTGACGCTGCCCCCCGCCAGCTATGCCAGTGAATGACCGGGGCGCCCGGCAAGGGGAGTACCGACGGCTGCTGCACAGTGGTGCGTGGCGGCGGTTCACGCTCACCGCCGGGCTGCAGCGGCTGTCGGTCGCCATGGCGCCGCTGGCGCTGGTACTTGCCGGTCATGGCGCGATCGGGTCGTTTAGGGTCGGCGCGCTGATGGCCAGTGCGTACACCTTCGCCGACGGAACCACCTCGCCCTGGTCGGGGCGGCTAATAGACCGGGTGGAACTTCGGCGTGGGGTGAGCGTGGAACTGGGAGCCGCCGCTGTGGTCCTCGCCGCGCTGGCAGGCCTGGCGGCTGGTCGCGCCCCCGGCTTGGTGCTGATAGCCCTCAGCGGGCTAGCCGGTGCCGCTCCAGCCGGGGTGATGGGGGGTCTGCGAGCCTTCCTGCAGCGAATCACCCCCGATGATCTGCGAGATCGCGCGTTCGCTTTGGACGCGACGCTGCTGGAGCTGGAATGGATGTTCGCGCCCGCCCTGGTCGCGATCACCGGGTACCTTGGCGCGCCCGTGCTGGCCATCGTCTTGATGGCACTGGCGGCATTCGGGGCCCTGGGCGGCGCACGCCTGCTCAGCCCGCAGCAACCAGCCGAACATCCCCCGGGCGCCAGCGGAGCCTGGAGAAACCGCCGGGCGCTTCCTGCCTACTACCTCAGTGCCGTGATGGGATACGCGGAAGGCACGATCAACATTGCGCTTGCCCCGCTCATGCCGACCGTGGGCGCACGGCCAGCGACGGCAGGCCTGCTGATCGCGCTCCTATCACTTGCCAGTGCGGCTGGCGGCTTCGCCTACGCGGCATCTGCTGAGCACCTGCCCGGCAGCAAAAACCAGCGCGCAAACGTCATGCTCATGAGCCTCGGTCTATGCGCCATACTCATCGCGGGTTCGCCATCACTCATAGTGCTGGTAGTTGCCGTTGCCGCCTGCGGCCTTTGGTTCGCGCCTCTCAACACCCTGCGCACGCTCATCCTCGGCGACCTGCTGCCAGCCAGCCAGCTCTCGGAGGGATTCTCCACTTTGTCTGCGGCAATGCAGATCGGCTACGGACTGAGCGGCATTGTGACAGGCGCCGTGCTCGGACTCGCCGGACCCCGCGCCTGCTTCATCATCGCAGCAGCAATCACGGTCATCAGCGGGGCGGGCGCCTGGCTATCGCACCACCGCGCAAGCTCCCCTGCCCCTCAGCCTTCACCACCGCCCGAACCTCACCAGTAGTCCGCCAAACCATGCGCTCGGTGAGGGCTGGAACTGCGGCACCGCCGACACGCCGGGGTCGAAGACCGCATTCGCGAAGCCAAGCAAAACGAGGCCGCACAACCGCTCGCAAGAGGGAATCTGGCCGGGCGGCTAGTTGGGTCCGTGAACCGTGAGTATCTGACGCACGTGTACAGGGTTGATGCCAACGAGAGCAGGAAGGAGCACGCCTGTGCGATTCAGCAGTTATCTGGTCACATGGGGGGACGAAGGGCTCGCCGTGCCATCGGCGCACCACATCGACCGGCTCGCCAGCACCGCTCGCACCCACTCCGGCAAACTCCTCGCGCTCGGGCCCGTGCACGACTTCTCAGAACAATCGTCGCGCACACTGCCCAGCTGGGTGGCGGTGGCCGGCTTCACTGACGAGCAACATGCCACGGGATGGTTCGATGACGTTGCAGATCAACTCGCCGGCACCACCACTCTCGTGGCGCCCGCGATATTCGAGCCCGTCTGGTGGCCGCCCGAGCTGGAGCCCGAACGCCCCGACTGGTCACTACGTCTCGATCCGCCCGGCGATCGGTCCGGCGTGTTTGTAACGGTCTGGACAGACCTCAGCGACCTGGACGTATTTTTCGACTACGCCGCACACTTCAAATGGACTGTCGAGCACGACGGCGGCGCCAACGTGGCCACCGGTGCTTTTCCGAAGGTACTCGGTGGCGGTCCGGGACCTCACGCGATCGCACTCATGTCCTGGCCCATAGACGAGGTCGCCCGACACGCCTGGTACAACGGAGACCGTTATCGCCCATACAAACAGCAGCGGCACCAATCGTCCAGCAGCACGGTCGTGAGCGTCACAACACTCGGCAGTTCGGGCAACGAGGCCGCGACGTCACCTGGAACCGCTTCCGACATTGGCTCGGAGGCACATCAACCACATGACACCGGCTTCCAACCTGACAGTCCAACCGGCGTGCCGCGGCAGTGAAGCTTATCCGGGCCATCGTCACCAGTAAGGGAGGCCGCGTTGCCAGAGAAACTAACCGCGCGGATCACGAACCGCTACGAGCTGCCGGGCCAAGCGGTGTTCCCGGAAAGCATCGGCGTAGACCCTGTCACCGGGGATGCGTACGTGGGCAGCATGGCGGATGGAACGCTGTACCGGCTCGGTGCGGCGAGTCAGGCGGAGGTCTGGTCGGCAGCCGGGCACGATGGGCGCGTCTCGGTCGCCGGGGTCAAGGTCGATTCCCGCCAGCGGCTGTGGGCCGCTGGCGGCTACGACGGGACGCTCTGGGTGCTCGACCTTGCCAGCGGCGGCCTGCTGGCCCGGCTGGACGCCGGATCGCGGCCGTCCTGCGTGAACGACATCGCCTTCACGGCTGACGGCAGCGCCTATGTCACGGACTCCCTTATCCCGGTGGTGTTCCGGGCCGGCGGGGACCTGGCCGCCATGGAGCGGTGGGCTGACTTGTCGGCAGCTGGCGTTCCCTGGCCGGATGGCCTGAACTTCAACGGGATCGTGGTCACGCCGGATTCGGCGCACCTGGTCGCCTGCCAGACGAACCTGGGCAGGTTCTGGCGGCTGGAGCTAGCCAGCGGGAAGGTCGACGAGGTGACCCTGGCGGGGGGACCGCTTGAGCACTGCGATGGCCTGGCCGTTTCCGGCTCACGGCTGTACGTGGCAGTCAATGCCATGGATACGATCGCGGTCGCTGACCTGGCGGCGGACGGCGGATCAGGCGAAGTCATCGCGCTGCTGACCAGTGCGGAATTCGCGTTCCCCACGGCGGTGGCGGTACGCGGCGATCAGCTCTTGGTTGTCAACGGCCAGCTGGACAAGATGGGCGCGAGCCCCCGGCTGCCGTTCAGGATCGTCGTGGCCGACCTGCCGAGCCTGACATGAAGCTGCTCCGCGCCGAGGACGCCGAGATCCTCATCTTGCGCTATCAACTCGCCGTTCTCCACGCCATGCTCGAGCACCGAGGGCTGTCCTGGCTGACCGGGCGGTCTTGTCCGCGCTGGCACGCCGACCTGGTCAAGAGGTGGTAGGCATATCCGCGGCGCCGTCCGGGACGGCCGCGCCCTGCGCAGGCGGTTCGTGCGCTGGTGTTGGAGATGGCGAGAGACAATCCGGGCTGGGGGACCGTCATGTTCACGGTGAGCTGACGGGGCTGGGATACAAGCTGGCGCCGTCGACGGTGCACAAGCATCCGGGTCCTGCGGCTGGACCGGCTCGGCGGCCTGATCCACCCGCGACGCCAGAAGGGACCTCGACGAAGGCGAGCACCTCCGGCCGCACGTCGTCAGCCCGCCAGGCCACGCACAACGCTGTAGGCAAAACGCCAGAAGGCGCGAACACAATACCGGGCCGGGCACTGAACGACTCCGACGAGGCCGGGCACAGGCGGATGCCGCGCCGGGCCGCGATGTGCTCGCGCCACTCCTCGATCGACCCGGCCACCGCGCCGATGACCGGCACGTCGCCGCCCGGCCGCGACATGACCAGCCAGGCGTCCAGCCACTGCGCCGGAGCGCACCCGTCCGCCGAAAGCGGCGCGGCCACCGACGGCAGCCCGGCCACGTCCGCCAGTTCGAGCACAGGTCGGGAAGAAAGCGGGTGACCAGCAGGCAGCGCGAACATCCGCGCCTCAGCGCAGACCTGCTCCATCACGATCCCCGGTGCCTCGACCGGAGGCCGCACCAAGGCCACGTCGCTGCTGTGGTCGAGCAACCCGGCGGCTGGCTGGGCCAAGTTGTAGCTGACCAAGCGAAGCGCAACCTCCGGGTACGCCCGCTCGAGCGCGGCCAGCACCCCGGCCCGCGCCGAACCGTCCTGGCCGCCTGCGGCCCCACGGTCAGCTGTCCGGACACCGCTTTCGCCGCGTACCTAGCCGCCGTCACGTCCCGCTCCAGTGAAGCTAGGGCCTCCCGGGCAAACCCCAGGAACGCCGAACCGGCCGCGGTGAGCGCCACGCCGCGGCTCCTCCGTCGCAGCAGCTCGAAACCGACCGCGTCTTCCGGCTGCCGGATCTGCGTGGACAAGACCTGCTGGCCACGTGCGCGCGCTGGGCGGCGGCGGTAAAGCTCGCCTCCTCCGCGACCGCGACGAAATACCGACGATGCCGCCGCACCTCAATATTCATCGAGACTCAATCCTAATCATCGCGCGAACCCGCAGAACGGGGACAAACTAAAGCCCAGGGAGGCACAAACACAATGACCGAAGAGCCAACGACACGGGGGCCGCTCGCGCAGGTGATCGCCACCCGGGGCGGTCTGGCCCCGCCTGAGGCCCCGTTCGTGATCGAGCATCGCGAGGCGCTGATCTACCTGCTCTGCCAGGCCGCCGAGCTCGAGCACGGGATCATGTGCCAGTACCTGTACGCCGCGTTCACACTGAAGCAGTCGCAGGGCGAAGGCCTGACCGCCGCCGAGGCGGAAGCCGTGCAACGCTGGCGCAAGAAGATCTCGCACGTGGCCACCCAGGAGATGCTGCACCTGTCCCTGGTGCAGAACCTGCTGTCCGCCATCGGCGGCGCTCCGCATATGTCCCGGCCGAACTTCCCGCACCCGGCCAGCCACTACCCGGCGGGCGTGCACCTGGCGCTGCTACCGTTCGGCGACCAGGCCCTGCGTCACTTCATGTTCCTGGAGCGCCCCGAGGGCATGGACCTCAAGGACGCCGACGGGATGGCCGCCTTCGGTAGGGCACTCCCGGCTCCGCCGCCCGGCGAGATCGTCCCCCACGGCCAGGACTTCAAGACCGTCGGCCACCTGTACCGGTCCATCGAGGCCGGGATCGCGCACCTGGCGGACAAGTTCGGCGAGCGGTGGCTGTTCGTCGGGCCGCCGCGGGCCCAGGCCACCCAGCAGTACTTCGGCTGGCCCGAGCTGATCGCGGTGACCGACGCGGCCTCGGCGCAGCGGGCCATCGACGAGATCCTGGAGCAGGGCGAGGGCCCGCGCGGGAACTGGCAGGACGCCCATTTCGGCCAGTTCGTGGCCATCCTGGATGAGTTCGAGCAGCTCCGCGCGGCCAACCGCGCCTTCGACCCGGTCCGCCCGGCCGTCGTGGTCAACGTCCGCCCCGCCGAACGCGACCTCGAGGTGCCGCTGGTCACCGACCCGCTGGCCCGGCAGGTCATGGACCTGTTCAACGTCGCCTACGAGATCCTGCTGATGCTGTTGCAGCGTTTCCTCGCCCACACCGAGGAGACCGACGCCCAGCTCAAGGCGCTCGCCGACGCGAGCATCGCGCTGATGTTCGGGGTCATCAAGCCGCTTGGCGACTTGGTCACCACGCTCCCAGCGGGCCCGGAGTACCCGGGCCGCACGGCCGGGCCCAGCTTCGAGCTGTTCTACGAGTCCGACTACGTGCTGCCGCACCGCGAGGCGGCCTGGATCCTGCTCATCGAGCGTATCCGCGAGGCCGCCGATTTCTGCGAGTCCGGCGTCCCCTGCGGCCCGCCCGTGGCTGGGGCCCTTGCCGCGGCCCGGTCCGGCTTGACCGAGATCGCCGACACCCTGGCCGCCCACGGCCCGGCCCGGCCCGACCGGCAAACCCCGCCTCCGGCCGAGGATCTCGGCACCCTACTGGCCCGCGCCGAAGATTTGCACCGAACGGGACTAAGTGTCACTCCTCCCGCCACCCTCGCGCTCTCCGGCCTGGTCGCCCTGCTCGGCTCCGCCTACCAGGTCGTGCGGGCCAGCCAGGGCGACGCCCCTACGGTAGCCCGCCTCGTCAACAGCGTCCTGCGCCCCCTGGCCGGTGCCCTGCCCGCAACGCCGAATCCTCCTCAGCCAATCGCTGCCCACACACCCCCAGAGTCCGCTGCGCCACAAGCATCCTACGCGCCTCAGAAGCCTCCACCGTCTCTCCGGAGCGTTACGGTGAGCGCCACCACTCTGCGGGCGAGCCTGGGCGCCGACGCCCCGCCCGGCCTGCTCGAGGCGGTCGCCGCCTTGCAGGACCTAGCCGTCCGGCAGGCGCCCGCGGGGGAGCGGGTCAGCCTGATCGCGGAACTCAGTGAGCTTCAGCGCGCCCTGCCGCCCACCATCATGACCGCCAAGAACGGCCCCTACCTGGTCACCAACGTCCCGGCCGTGCGCACGCCGCTCGGTGAGACGCTCACCCTGCCGCCCCAGCTTGCCCTGTGCCGCTGCGGCGCTTCATCTATGAAGCCGTTCTGCGAGGGGACGCACGCCGGTAACGGCTTCACCGACGACAAGGATCCGAACCGGGTGCCCAACCGGCGCGACACCTACCCGGGGCAGCAGGTCACGATCTTCGACAACCGGGGTATCTGTCAGCACTCTGGTCTGTGTACCGACCGGCTGCCCACCGCGTTCCGCACCGGTGCCGAGCCTTTCGTCGCTCCGAGCGGCGGCCGGATGGACGAGATCGTCCGGGCGGTGCGTGACTGCCCGTCCGGGGCGCTGAGCCTGGCCTTCGACGGTGATGAGGCGCGCGACCTGGCCGACTGGCACGGTCAGCGGGAGGCCGCGATCGAGGTGACCCAGGACGGCCCCTACCGGGTGACCGGCGGGATCGGCCTGACCGACGCGACGGGCGCGGAGGTGCCCCGGGCGGCGGGTTCGTCCCGCGAGCACTACGTGCTGTGCCGGTGCGGCCACTCGCAGAACAAACCGTTCTGCAGCGGCATGCACTGGTACGTGGAGTTCCGCGACCCGGCCCGCGGCCTACCCGGGCCGGAGCCGACCCTGTTCGAGTGGGCCGGAGGCCTGCCCGCGCTGACCCGGATGACCCGGCTGCTTTACGAGAAGCACGTACCCGCCGATGACCTGCTCGCGCCGCTGTTCGCCACCATTGCACCTGGCCACCCGCAGCGTGAGGCGGTCATGCTGGCCCAAGCCTTCGGCGGGCCCGCGGCCCTGCCGGCAGGACCCGCGGGACATGCGCCGCAGACCTTTCCCGGCACCGAAGAGCAGCGAGCCCGCTGGGTCGCGCTGGCCACCCGGGCCGCGGACGAGGCCGGCCTGCCGGCCGACCCCGAGTTCCGCTCGGCCTTCACGTCCTACCTCGAATGGAGCTCCCGGGCCGGTGCTGTGTCCGATTCGGCTGGATCCCCGCCCACCTGGGACTGGGGGCCGGCCGGCCCGCCCGCGGAAGCCCTCGCTCAGGCCAGCGCCGACGACGGCGACCAAGAGGAGATCACCTTGCCCGGCCTGGACGAAACGCCTCGCTTCGCGGCGCACATCAAGCCGCTGTTCCGCGAGCATGATCGCAAATCCATGGCGTTCGCCTTCGACCTGTGGTCGCAGGCGGACGTGCGGGCGCACGCGGCCGAGATCCTGGAGCGGCTGCGCAACGGCACGATGCCATGCGACGGCGCCTGGCCACCCAAGAAAATCGAGGTCTTCAGCCGCTGGACAGAATCCGGCTTCCAGCCCTGACGAGGAGACCGAGGCGATGCAGTTCCTGGTCATCTGCCGTCCCGCCGCGGGCGGCGACCAAGACGAGTTCAAGCGACTGGTGGCCGCCGAGACGGCCGCGCTGCGCGACCTGAAGGCCAAGGGCACCCTGACCCAGGCCTGGAGCCCCGGCCGCCCCGGCGCCGTCCTCATGTTCGGTGCCCCCGACGCCGCCCAGGCTTCCCGCCTCATCACGGAGCTCCCGCTGGTACAGGCGGCCCTGGTCACCACCGAAATCATCCCGCTGCACCCCATCGACCTGTGACGGCCCTGGTTGGGCGGCGTTCGTCACGGGGTCCCGCCGCAGATGGCGGAACAGGCGGGACTTATCGCTGAACGCTGACATCGTCCCGCGGTGCCCGAGCCCCCGTAGCCGCACCACTGCCAGCCAAGCCCGAGAGGTTACTCCTCAATGGCTCCGCCTACCGCGCGCAGATGGTCGCGAAAGCTCAGGGAGGGCGCCTTCTCGCGCTGTGCAAGGTAGGCACTGAACTGCATCTGGCTGCGCAGTGACACACCGGCCCGGATCCGCTCGACCTGGCGTCGCTCAGTATCGCGGATGGTCTCAACCAGCGTGAAGATCTCCTCAGCCTGGGCGCCGGGCACAAAGAGCACGCCATCGTCGTCACCGAAGACCAGATCCTCGCGGCTCACTGTCCAGTCCCCGACCACGGCGGACTCCAGCGCGTCATGCGGGCGGGCGTCAAGCCGTAGCGGGCCGGCCGGGATCGCGCCCAGGCTGAAGACCGGCAGGCCGATCGCCCTGATGTCTGCGGTGTCGCGATGCAGGCCCCAGATCACCATTCCGGCCAGCCCGGCTGACTGCGCCTCCAGGGTCACCAGGTCACCAACGCATGCCTCGTCCAGCCGCCCGCCGTTGTCGACTACCAGCACATCGCCGGCCTTCGCGGTGTCGAATGCCTCCAGGAAGGCATCGACGCTGCCAGCGTGCCTGGCGGGGCAGACACGCCCGGCCAGGTGGCTGCCAGGCACCACAGCACGCAGGAGCGCAGCAGGGCAGCGCACCGCGACCTGGGCGCGGATGCAGGCGTCGGCCAGGTGGGCGGTGGTGAGGGCAGCGAACCGGTGCTGCAGCGCATGGTGGTCCATGGGCATGTCTTCCTTGCGGGTCTCGCGGGCTTGTCGGCGGGATGGCGGCCGGGTTTCGCGCCAGAAGCTTCAGGCGCAGTCCTACCCGACCATGCTCGGCGCGTGCGAGTGGCGCTCCAGAGCCAATGTCACAAAATTGGTGTGCAGATGGAGCCAATCGAGGTGGCCGCCCTGCGCCATCGTGTCGTTGTACTGCCAGGAACCCGCCCCGGCCGCACTTTCGGTTTGATCGCCCGCAGAGATGCAGCCACCCGCGACACTGCCGGCCGAGTCTGTCGTTCCGTGGCGTCCAGCCTTGACAGCGACGCAAGGGTTTGGTGTGCTGTCTTAGTCAGTCACCTAATCCGGTCGACTAAGATATGGCCGCCGCCCGGGAGGGCCTGCCGATGGCTACGGACCAGGAGCCGCTCACCCAGACGGTGCAGGACCACTGCGGGGGCTGGTATGACGCTGACGCGGCCCCGATAGCGGGCGCGCCGTGGCTGCCGCGGTGAGCCCGGCGGCGCAGAAGACGGCGGCGCGCACCGCCGCGGAGGAGGCGCTGCTGGACGCGGCGGAGCGGCTGCTGGCCGCGGTCGGGTATGCGGGTATCACGACGCGCAGGCTCGCGGAGGAGGCCGGCCTCAATCACGGCCTGGTCCACTATTACTTCGGCTCGAACGAGAACCTGCTGGTGCAGGCGCTGGAACGGTTCACCGGGCGGCTGATCACCCGCCAGCGGGAACTGTACGCAGCCGATCTGCCGTTCGCGGATAAGTGGCGCACGGCCATGCGCTACCTGGTCAGCGAGGATGTCAGCTATCAGAAGATCTGGCTGGAGCTGCAGGCACTGGCCTGGAACAACCCGGATATTTCCGAGCGCCTGGCGCGGGTGAACGCCGAGTGGCGGGCGGTGCTGGCCGAGGCGTTCGAACAGCCCCGCCGCCAGCTGGGCATCGGGCTGCCGCTGGAGGCGCTCGTCTCGCTGGTCATGACATTCAACCTCGGCATCATCGTCGAGCGCCTGGGCGGCATCGACACCGGGCACCGCGAACTACTGGATTGGATCGGCCAGTGGATATCCCGATGACTGAGCGGGCCAGCGAGCAGTCGCGGGCACGGTACCCCGACAGCTCCGGCTACACCAAGCGCAACGGGGTGCGGCTCTACTACGAGGTCTACGGCTCTGGCGAGCCGACCGTGTTCCTGCTGCCGACGTGGTCGATCATCCACTCGCGGCACTGGAAGATGCAGATCCCTTACCTGGCCCGGCACTGCCGCGTGCTCACCTTCGACGGCCGCGGCAACGGCCGATCCGACCGCCCGCCGGCCGGATACGGCGAAGCCGAGTTCGCCGCCGATGCCCTGGCGGTGATGGACGCCACCGCGACCGCGCGCGCGGTGATTGTCTCGCTCTCCGCCGGCGCGCAGCGCGCCCTCATCCTGGCGGCTGAGCACCCCGACCGCGTGGCCGGGGCCGTGTTCATCTGCCCGGCCGTGCCGTTCGCCACTCCGCCGGAGGACCGCACGCGTTACCCGTGGGATGAGGTGCTGCCCACCGAGCAGGGGTGGGCCAAGGACAACCTCCACTACTGGCTGCGTGATTACCGCGGCTTCCTGGAGTTCTTCTTCTCCCAGATGTTCACCGAGCCGCACTCGACCAAGCCGGTCGAAGACTGCATCGGCTGGGGCCTGGAGACCACCGCCGAGACGCTCGTCGCGACGGAGATCGGCAACGGCCTGGACGAGCCGGCTGCGCGCGAGCTGTGCGGCCGGGTTGCCTGCCCGGTGCTCGTGATTCAGGGCACGGCGGATGCGATCACCGGGCCCGGCCGGGGGATCGCCCTCGCCGCGGAGACCGGCGGCGATCTCGTGCTGCTCGACGGCTCGGGCCACGGCCCGCACGTGCGTGACCCGGTCAAGGTGAACCTGCTCCTGCGCGAGTTCGCCGTCCCCCCGGCCGTTCCCCCGCGCTGGGTGCGGGGCAGGGCGCGCCGCAAGCGCGCGCTCTACATCTCCTCGCCGATCGGCCTCGGCCACGCCCAGCGCGACGCGGCGATCGCGGACGAACTGCGCAAGCTGCACCCCGGCCTGGAGATCGACTGGCTCGCCCAGGATCCGGTCACCAGGGTGCTAGCAGAACGCGGTGAGCGCGTCCACCCAGCCAGCGCGCACCTGGCCAGCGAGTCCGGCCACATCGAGTCCGAGTCGGCCGAGCACGACCTGCACGCCTTCCAGGCCATCCGGCGGATGGATGAGATCCTGCTCGCCAACTTCATGGTCTTCCACGACCTCGCCCGCGAGGAAGACTACGACCTGTGGATCGGCGACGAAGCCTGGGAACTCGACTACTACCTGCACGAAAACCCTGAGCAAAAGCGCGCCGCCTACGCCTGGCTGACCGACTTCGTCGGCTGGCTGCCGATGCCCGGCGGCGGCGACCGCGAGGCCCTCGTGACCGCCGACTACAACGCCGAGATGATCGAGCACATCGCCCGCTACCCGCGCATCCGTGACCGCGCCATCTTCGTCGGCGACCCCGGCGACATCGTCCCGGGCACCTTCGGCCCCGGCCTGCCGCGCATCCGCGACTGGACCGAGCAGCACTACGACTTCGCCGGCTACGTCACCGGCTTCGACCCGCGCCAGCTCGCCGACCGCGAAGCACTCGGCTACCACCCCGGCGAGCGCGTCTGCCTCGTGACCGTGGGCGGCTCAGGAGTCGGCGGCCACCTGCTGCGGCGGGTAATCGCCGCCTTCCCCGAGGCCAAGGACCGCGTGCCCGATCTCCGGATGATCGTGGTGGCCGGCCCGCGGATCGATCCCGCCAGCCTGCCAGCCCACGACGGGCTGGAGATCCGCCCCTACGTCCACGAGCTCTACCGCCACCTGGCCGCCTGTGATCTCGCAGTCGTCCAGGGCGGGCTGACCACCACGATGGAGCTGACCGCCAGCCGCCGGCCGTTCCTGTACTTCCCGCTCCGCCACCACTTCGAGCAAAACCTCCACGTCCGCCACCGGCTCGACCGCTACCGGGCCGGGCAGTGCATGGACTACCAGACCGCCGAACCTGCCGACATCGCCGCGGCAATCGCCAGCCAGATCGGCCGCCAGGTCGACTACCGCCCGGTCGCCACCGACGGCGCCGCCCGGGCAGCATCAATGCTCGCCAGCCTCCTCTGACAACAAGCCTGCCGTGGGTAGGTCAGGACACCGTTATGCAGGGTCGTGCGGTAGGTGGCGTGCTGGCTTTTGGCCCGGCGGCCGGGATCAGCAGGCGCCCGGCTGCTGGTCCCGGCCGTCAGGGCAGGCCGCGCAGCTCAGCTGGGCTGCGGGACGATGCGGATGTAGGGCTTGGGCGCGTCCCACTCGCCGAACAGCTCCCTGGCCTGGTCGTCGGAGACCGAGCCGGCGATGATCACGTTCTCGCCCTGCTTCCAGTTCGCCGGGGTGGCGACCTTGTGCTTGGCGGTGAGCTGGAGCGAGTCGATCACCCGCAGCACCTCGTCGAAGTTGCGCCCGGTGGTCATCGGGTAGACCAGGACCAGCTTGACCTTCTTGTCCGGCCCGATCACGAACACTGTGCGGACGGTCTGGTTGTCGGCCGGGGTGCGGGCGGAGGCCTCGCCCGAGGTGCTGGCCGGCAGCATCCCGTACAGCTTGGCCACGGTGAAGTTGTCGTCGCCGATGATCGGGTAGTTCGGGGCCGTGCCCTGGGTCTCGGCGATGTCGGCCGCCCAGCGCTCGTGGTCGCCGGTGGCGTCCACGGACAGGCCGATGATCTTCACGCCGCGCTTGTCGAACTCCGGCTTGATCCTGGCCATGTAGCCCAGCTCGGTCGTGCACACCGGCGTGAAGTCCTTCGGGTGCGAGAACAGCACCGCCCACGAATCCCCGATCCAGTCGTGGAACTTGATCGGCCCCTCGGTGGTCTGGGCCTCGAAGTCCGGCGCGGTGTCACCAATCGTGAGCGACATCGAATTCTCCCTTTCGTGCTGCCGTGGTGCCGCTCCCGGAGCCGGGGCGGTACCGCTGAGCTATGTCGTGTGGTGGCTTCAGAGATTAGCGGGCCGAGCCCGCAGCCAGCATAATCCTAGATTCCCACAGGCTAATGGGCATTACGCCAGGCGCGGAACGCCGGCCGGCAGCCGCCGGACCGGGCTGGTCAGCGGCGCGGCAGGCCGAAGGCGGCGCCGGTCAGGCTGACGGCCTGGCAGGCGTGCGCCAGGCAGGGCAGGCCGAAGATGTCCTCGACCGTCCGGGTCAGCGAGTACCCGGTGTAGAAGGCCGGGCTGGACCGGGCCCGGGCGTATTGCTTTACGACGAACAGCGGGACGTGGCAGCTCGGCTGCCGTCCGGCCAGGTCGGCGGCGCGGTCGGTGCAGTCCTCGCCGAAGGCGTTGTCGGGCCCGGTGCCCTCGTCGTAGGTGACCAGGACCAGGACCGAGCCGTTCCGGTAGGAGGGGGCGGCGGCGACCAGCGCGAGGAACCGGCGCAGCCAGGTGTCGGCGGAGCGCAGCGCGCAGGCCCGGCTGCAGTCGTCCTCGCCGTCGTGGATCCGGCTCGGCGTCACCCAGGCCAGCGAGGGCAGCGCGGACCGCCGCAGGTCGCGATAGAAGGGGCCCGACCGCGCGGTCAGGCTGGCCACCGGGACCACCCGGGCCCGGCACTGCGCGGCGCTGATCCCGGTGTAGAAGATCGCCGGATCGTGGCCGATCTTGTACGGCCAGGCGCTGACCTTGTCGCACGGCCGGGGCATGGCCTCCTGGTAGGCCTTCCAGCTCAGCCCGGCCGCGTCCAGCTGCTGGAACAGGCTGTCCCCGTCGCTGGCGCAGGCGGCGTAGTCGCAGCCGTGCAGCGAGCCGGGCGGGACCCGGCCGCCCGCGACGGCCAGGTAGTTGGCGGCACTGCCGTGGGTGGTGGCGAACGCCTCGGTGGCGTTGCCGCAGTGCCGGGCGAGCCCGGCCTCGAACGGGGCCGCGCCGCGGCTGGTCGCCTGGCGGTAGGTGCGGTTCTCCAGCATCACGATGATCACGTGCTTGACCGCGGCGGGGGCGGGGCCGGGGGCGCCGCACAGCGGCGGCGGGCCCGCCTGGCCCCGCGGCCAGGTCACCGCGAGCAGCACGGCCACGGTGGCCGCCGCGGCCAGCGCCGCGAGCACGACCGCGATCCTGGCCCTCATCCGGGCGCTGCCCGGCCCGGCACCGGACCGCCGGTCACCGGACCGCCTGGACCTGGTGCTGCGCGCACGGCATCAGCGCGGCAAGTTCGTCCAGCTCCGTGGCCACGTCCTGCAGTCTGCCATCGTGCCGCGGCGCGCCGGGCTGGCGGCGCTGTCCGGGGCCGCCAGCCCGGGCGACGCCCGGTAGCAGCGCGGCCGTCCGCAGCGCGGGGTCAGGATTGACTGAGCTATCGCTCAGCTGATCTGCAGCCTGGCTCCGTAACCTGGGAGCCGGCCGGAGAGCCGGGCAGCCGAGCAGAAGGGTGGGGCCGTGCGCGAGAATGCGACGATCTCGCACCGTGGATCGCGCTTCGAGATAGGCCGCGGGCAGAACTTCTACGGGATCTGGGCGATCGGGAACCCGTGGCCGCAGCCGATCGAGTGGTGGTCGGACACTCCCGGCGGCTGGGCCGCCGCGTGGGCGCGGTTCACCAGCATCGAGCCGCGGCCCGCCATCGCCGACGTCCGGCCTGCGGCCGCGGCGGCAGGCCGCGCGCCGCGCGGCCGCGCGATTGGAGCGGGCGGCCTGCTGGCGGCCGGCGTCCTTCTCGGCGTGATCGGCATCTTCCCCGGTTATTTCGGCTCGGCCAGCCTGACCGGGGCGGCGCCCGAAATGGTGCCGCACCTGTTCTACCTGGCCGGCTGGGCCGCGGCGGCCGTCCTGGTGCTGCTCGGCGGCCGCAAGCTCGCCGCCGGCTCGCTGCTGGCCGCCGGGATCAGCGTGGTCACCCTCGGGTTCTTCGTGTCGGACCTGGGCACCGCACTGGCCCGCGGCGGCGGCGGCGTCGGCGCGGGCCTGATGCTGGGGATCGCCGGCTGGCTGCTGTGCACGGCCGGCGCCGGGCTGGCCCTGGCCCTGCGCCGGGCCGGCGGGCCGGGCCGGCTGCGCCGCCCCGATGCGAGCACGGCCGTGGTGCTGCTGATTGCCGCGGTCGGCGCCGCGGTGGCATTCGTGCCGTCCTGGGACCGTTACATGCTGCGGACGGCGGCCGGCGTGGTGCAGACCTTCACCGAGGGATACGCGTTCTCCAACCCGGGCCTGGTCATTGCCGGGAACGTGCTGGTGATCGTGCTGTTCGTCGCCGCGGTCGCCGCCGCGGCAGTGTGGCGGCCGGTGCGGGCCGCGGCGGCGCTGCTGGCCGGAGCGGCCATCCCGATGGTGGCGCAGATCGTGTCGGCCGTCGTGGGGGTCCGCGAGGGCGCGTCACCGGCCATGTTCGGCATCAGCCAAGGCCAGGCCGCCGCCCTGGGCCTGACGATCAACTCCGGCGTCACAGCCGCCTTCTGGTTCTACTGCGTCTTCGTGCTCGCGCTGGCCGCGGCCTGCGCGTGGATGGCCGTCGCACCGGAACCGGGCAGGCCCGTCCCGGCCGGCCTGCCGGAGCCGCCGGCCCCGGCCGGCCTGGCCCGGCCCGCCGGAATGCCCGCCCCGTCCCCGGCCGCGGCGGCGGCGTCGCCCGCTGGCGCAGCTGCGCCGGCCGCCCCGCAGCCGTCCGGGCCTTCCGCGGCGCCCGGGTCCGAGGGCGGCGTCAGCCGCCAGGCGGATCCGCCGCGGACCGGGCCGGCGGCGCCCAGCTGAGCGAGAAGGCCGCCAGCCGGTAGCCCAGCGCGTTCACCGTGGGCTGCACGAAGTTGTCCCTGATCGTGCGGGTGGCCATGGCTTCGGCCGAGCTGATCAGCGGCCGGGTCACCTGCGGAGAGCTGAGCGCCTTGGCGTACGCCATCCGCTGGGCCTCCGCGTACAGCACGGACTGGGGGAACTGCGGCCGCAGCACGGTGCCGCAGCCGAGGCCCGGATAGGTCCAGCTGTGCTGGACCGAGACCGGCCGGGACGCCATCGTGTCCACCGTCACCTGGTGCGGGGACTGCGGCAGCTGGGGAGCGGGCAGGATCATTGCCACCGACACCCGGCCCGCCGCGCCCCTGGCGGGCCGGGCGAGGATCCGCAGCCGGTAGTGGCCGGCCGCGGGCCGCCACCAGGACGCCCCCGGGTTGAGGTCGACCGTGGCCGACGCCCGCCCGACGGCGTAGAAGGTACTGGCGTACCAGCACGGCCACGGGCCGATGTTCTTGGACACGCGGTGGGTGAACAGGAAGTCGAAGCTGGCCTGGCCGAGGGCCGGCCGGGAGATGCCCTCGATCTTCTGCAGCACCCACGGGCCGATCTCGGTGCTGGTGCTGCGCCCCGCCGTGATCGACTGCCAGGGCCAGCCGAACCGGACGTGCGGCAGGTGCACGTTGATGCCGACCAGGTGCAGCGTGCCCGCGAGCGCGGCCAGCAGCACCGAGGCCAGGGCCCGGCGGAACACCAGCACGACGGCGGCCAGCCCGGCGGCCCACGCGATGCGCCGCCGGCGCCGCCGCCAGTCCGGCCCCGGCCGGCCGGGCGGCCCGGCCGGAGCCGGGGCCGGGGGCATGATCAGCTCCGTGGCCGCCGCGGCGGGAGGGTCCGGCCAGGCCGCCGGATCGGGCCCGCGGCGGTCCGGCGGGGCTGGGGCGCGTGCCGGGCCGGCGGTGCCGCTGCCGGTCCCGGCCGCGGCCGGCATCAGGCCGGGGTCATGGCCGGCCCGGAGGGCCGGGAACATCAGGCTGACGAGCATGGCCAGCAGCCGGAACATGTGATCCGCCTTTCCAGGGTGTGCGGCCGGCCCTCAGACCACGGCCGGATAATTGAGGCTCAGCACGACCGGCACCGCGCCGAACGGCCGCCGGAACCGCGCCCCCGGCCGGTCCGGCGCGTGCGGCTCGGCAATATCGGGCCAGCGCATGTTCAAGTGCCCGACGGTCAGCCCGGCCACCGAGTACGGGAACTCCATCGCGGAGGTCCGGTGCGCCCGCAGCAGCCCGCCCCACCGGAAAGCGGCGAACACGCTGGCCAGCTCGCGCACCGACATCGGGCCCGGGGCCGTCGGGTCGATCCGGTAGATCTCCCAGGCCAGCTTGACCAGGTCGTCGGCGCACTGCTCCAGCGCAGCGGACCGGGTCCGGTAGCACGACCCGTCCGGGTTGACGCTGCCCAGCCGCTCGCCGTGCACCGGCGAGTAGCGGCCATTCGCCTCGCATTGCATCCAGTCGCACGCGGCCAGCAATTCCCACCGCATCCCGGTGTGGCTGGCCACGTCCCGGTACAGCGGCTCGGCGCGCATCAGCGACGGCCGGGCCGCGGTCAGGAACGCGGTCCGTACCGGCTGCGGGATGCGGATCTGGTACCGGGCGGTGCGCGGAGCCCGCGCCGCGGCGGCGGCGCGGCGGGTCTGCCAGCTCGCCGGGATCTCCAGCCGCCGCGCGGTGAAGGACTGAACTGCAGCGGTTTCCGGGTCCGGCTGCGGGCTGGCCGGCACCGGCCGGGTGGAGGGGACCGGCGTGCTGGCCGCCGGTGCCTGGCTGGCCCGGCCCTGCCGCGATCCGTGGACCTGCGAGGCGCCCGGCCGCGAATCCGCCGGCTGTGAGCCCGCCGGGCTCTCCGGGGCGCCGGGCACCACGACCTGGCCGGCCGGGGCCTGCTGGCGCGGGCTCGCCGTCACCGGGGCCGCCGGAGCCCGCATGCCGCGGCCGCCGCCAGCCGGAGCCGGGCTGGCCGGACCCGAGGTGGCCGGGGCCGGGGCGGACGGCGCGGACCTGGACGGCCCCGGGCTGACCGGCACGGAGCCGGCCGGGGCCGGGCTGCCGGGCACCGAGGAGCCGGGCGCCGGCTGGCTCGTGGCCGGGGCGGGCGAGGCGGGCTTCGGCCGGGACGCCGGGGCGGGCGAGGCGGGCTTCGGCCGGGACGCCGGGGCGGGAGAGGCTGGCCTCGGCCGGGACGCCGGCGACGGCGCGCGGCGCGCGGCCGGAGGTCGCTGCACCGAGCCGGGCAGGCCCGGGATCGTGGTGCCGCCGTGCCCCGCGCCGGCGCCGCCGGCCGCGCTGGCGCCCGGTGCCGTCCTGCCGGACGAGCCGCCCGTGCGGCCGGGCTGGGCGTCGTACCGGTACAGCTTGTAGCGCTGCATCAGGGCGATCAGCTTCGCCCCGTACTGCGGGTCGGTTGCGTATACCCCGGTCAGCGCGTTGGCGAAGCCGTCCGCATTGTGCCGCGCGGCCATGGCCTGGCCGTAGTAGCCGCTGTTGGCCAGCAGCTGGCCGTGGTCCTCTATGCTCTGCGTGACGTTGTCGTAGACCCGGAAACCTGCCACCGTCGACACCGACTGGCCGTTCTGGTACTCGACCGTTGGCAGCGACGTGGTGCCGGCCGGGCCGGTGCCCTTGATGCCGAACAGGTTGTGGTCATACATCGCCAGTCCGCTCTGGCCCCAGCCGGACTCGTCGATGGCCTGGGCGATGGTCACCGACGCCGGGATGCCGTAGTCGCGCTGACTCGCCAGGGCGCCCGGCAGCACCTCGCTGATGAAGGCGCTGCGCGAGCCGGAGCCCGCCGCGATGCCCGGCGTCTCCGGCTGATGGCGGCGGTACCGGCCCGCTGCGCGGGCCGCGCCCGCGGCGGACGAGGCCCGCGCTCCGGGCACGATGATGCCGGGAATGGCAGGCGATGCGGCGGACGATGCCGGATGGCGGCCGGCAGCCGGTGCCTGGCCGGGCCGCGCTGCCGTCCGCGCCGGCCGGCCGGCCCGCGCCGGGCCGGCCCCGTCCCGGCGGCCCGCCCCGGCCGCGGCTGAGCGGACGCGGGACCCGTCGCCCGGCTCATCGCGGGCGCGGAGAAGCCGGGGATGGGGGTGCTGCCGGAATCGGCGGCGGTGAGCACCGCAGCGGCCGGACGGCCCGCTCCGGCCGCGGCGGGCGGGCGGGCCCGGGTCCGGCCTGGCGCAGTCCTGGCCGGGCGCCCCGCCCGCCGTCCGGGGCGCGGCCCGGCCGCGGCGAAGCCCGCGGGCTGGCCCGGGATGGCCGGGCTGGCGGCCGCGGCCGCCGCGCGGCCGCTGCGGCCAGGCTCAGTCCGTGCGCTTGCTGTCCGTGCGCTCGCGGTCACCACGGCTGAGGCCGGCTGTCCGGCCGGGATCTCGCCGTTATCGACGAAGCCGACGACGCCCTGGGCGGCCAGCGGAGCGGGATACTCGTGCGCGTTCACCGAGAGATTCGGCCCCGAATCGCCGCCGATGGTGTAGAGCACCCCGCCCGAGTAGCGGGTGACCACTTCGACGTGTCCGGAGAACAGCACCCAGTCGCCCGGCTGCGGCCGGTAGCCGTCGCCGGCCGGATGCCAGCGCCGATGGGCCTGCGCGTCTTGCAGTACCGATGTGATGCCCAGCGAGCCGGGATTGGGGTCGACCCGGACGTCGGCCCACTTGTGCAGCGGCCACGGGTAGCTGGTGCCGCCGGTCACCCAGCTCTGCCGGCCGGCGGCCTGGGCGCCGAGTTCCAGCGTCAGGCTGGCGAACGCGGCGCACGATTCACCGTGGTCCACGCCGTCGGGGCTGTCGTGCTGCCAGATCAGCGCTTCCATCGCGGCGGGCGTCCTGCCCGCGGCGAGCCGGAGGTAGTAGTGGGCCACGTTCACGATGGCGGACCGCATCAGCGCATCGGAGTCTGGCGTCCGGCGGGCCGCGCGGTCGAGGGCAAGGAGCCGGATGCTGGACGCCGGGAGCGGCCCGGACTCCGTCGCGGGGCCGGGCGCGAAGTGCAGGCCGGTGATTGCTCCGCCCGCGCCCAGGCTGACCAGAGCGGTCGCCTGCTGCCACCATGGCTTACTGGCGGACGGCATGGGCTCACCTTCCTTCTGACGGGCGGCGGCACCAGGTCGCCAGCGATGACGCGACTGGGCTGCCGGGGCGGTCAACCGAGCGGATGATGGCGGGACAGGCTGTGCAAGATCGCCTGCACCTGCGGGTTGCCGGGATCGCCGGCGTGCCGGTACAAGTCCTCGGCGTCGGCGGCCGCGGATCTGGCAGGCCGGCCCACCCAGGCCCGGAAGACATCGCGCACCAGCCGGGCCTGGCCGGCCGGGCTGCTGACCGGCCGCGCGCACACCGCCGGGTACCCCGCCCGGGTACGGATGGCGGCGGAGCCCGTGTAGCGCTTGCAGTTGGCGGGCAGGCCCTCCAGGCCGGCCTGGATCACCGACTTCCCGTCGGCGGTGGTCACGGTGGCCCCGCCGATGATGTTGTTGATGGCCCGGGCCGCTACCTGGATGCTGTCGATGGGGTCGGCGGGATCGTAGGGATGGTGCAGGTTCAGCGACCAGGCCACGACTCCGCCCTGCAGCCGGCTTGATCGGCTCCAGGCCCTGGCGGCCATCCGTGCCGGCGCCGAAGTCCGGGTTGTTGCCGCTCGTCAGCAACGCGAAGATCCACAGGATCTGCCTGCTGCCGACGGCGCAGGCGAAGTTCAGCTGGCCGGGCTCGGACCTCACGTCGGTGTTCTGGCAGGCGGTGGTCACCTCGGCCTGGACGCGGGTGACGCTGCCCGGCCAGGCCGGGCTGCTGCGGGCCAGGATCCCGCCGACGACGGTGCCGGCCATGGCGAGCACGGCGAGTCCCAGGATCAGCAGCCGGCGCCGTCCCGAGCCGGCCCGGTAGTCGTTGCGGCGACCCTGGCTGATCAGGCGGCGGGTGCGCGCCTCGGACCGCTCGGGCAGGCCGCGCGTCCAGTCGTCTCCGGCTTGCGCGCCATCCTCGTCCGGGTCCGTGCGCGGGGCGGCCTCCGGGAAGTCCGGGGCGAGCCCGTCGTCCGCCAGCACGGCATCACCTGGACCAGTGCTGCCCGCCGGACCGCCGGCCGGATCGAACTCGGCACCGTAACCCGCGGCGTCCCCGTCGTCCGCCAGCACGGCAGCGCCTGGACCGGTGCTGTCCGCCGGACCGCCGGCCGGATCGAACGCGGCACCGTAACCCGCGGCGTCCCCGTCGTCCGCCAGCACGGCAGCGCCTGGACCGGTGCTGTCCGCCGGACCGCCGGCCGGATCGAACGCGGCACCGTAACCCGCGGCGCCCCTGTCGGGCCGCCGCCACCCGCCGGCCCGCCGCCACGCGGCGGCGCTGTCCCAGCCAGCGGTTTCTCCGTCGCTCCAGTCCGCAGCCGGGTACGGCGCGGCAGCCGGGTACTGGCCCGCCGCCGGGTACGGGCGGGCAGCCGGGTACGGATCGGCAGCCGGGTACTGGTCCGCCGCCGGGTACTGCTCGTGCGGCGGGTAGTGCGCTGTGTCCGGGTACCGGCCCGCCGGCGCAGGATCCTGGTACACCTCCCGCTGCCGCCCCCGCGCCGGGTAGCGGTCGCGCGCGGTGCGGTCGGCGGGCCGCGCTGCCGCGGCCGGCCCGGGCGCTTGCGCTCCGGCGCCCGGGGCGAAGGTTCCGCCCGGCCGGCCCGCGAGGTCAGCGGCGGGCGGGACGCGCCAGGCAGCCGTATGCGGCGGCGGGATCGCAGCGCCATAGGCCTCTGGGTCCGCGCGCACGGGACGACGGCCGCGCTCGTCCGACGGGCCGCGCCGGGCGGCCGGTCGGCGGTCGCCGCTCGCCGTGTCGCCGTCCGGCCAGCGGCGCGGGGCGGCATTGCTGCGCTGGCGCACACCATCGGCGTGGCCGGCGCCGTCCTGCTGGCTGGAGATCCTGCCCGGGTAGGTGTCACGCTCCAGGCCGGCGTCGCGCACCCGGCCGGCGGCACGACGTCCGGAGTCGCCGCCCGGGCTGCGGCTGGCGGCGCTCTCGCTGCCGCTGCCAGAGCTGACTGCGGCGCGCGGGCGGGTGCTGCGCGGGCCGGTGCTGCTCGGGCCGGTCCGGCTCGGGCCAGTGCCGCGGTCGTCTGCCGCGCGACGATCCGCGGTGCGCCCGCCCGCGGGCCGGTCGGCGGGGCTGAGATGGCCTGCGCTGCGGCCGCCTGGACTGCGGTTGTCCGCACCGGGGTATGCTGCGCGGCTAGGCCGCACCGCCGGGCCGGGCGCCCAGTCCGGGCCGGGCCTGCCCGGCCTGACCGCCGAGCCACTGCGCGTGCCCGCTGCATCGCGGCCGTAGCGGCGGGTGCTGGTGGCTGCCGGGCCTGGTCCGGCGGCGGCCGGGCCCGCATCGTGGCCGCGCCACCGCTCGCCGCCGGCCAGATCACCGCCGGCCAGCTCTTCGCCGTCCGGCTCGTCGTCCGCCGGCTCGTCGTCCGTCAGTTCCTCGTCCGCCGGCTCGTCGTCCGCCGGCTCGTCGTCCGCCGGCTCGTCGTCCGTCAGGTCGTATCCGGCGCGGCCAGGCATCCGCCGGGCCGCCGGCCACGCCCGCGTAGCCGTCGTCGTAGCGGAAGCCATCACCCTCGTCGCCGGGGTCATCGTCATCGTTGATGCTGCGCTCGGGCAGTTCGTCGAAGCCGGCCAGCTCCCGGTACCGCGCGGCTTCCTCGTCGTCAGCCGGGTAGCCGCCTGCCTCGTCGCCGGACCCGCCCAGGTCGTCGTAGCCGTCGAAGCCGCCGAGGTCGCCGGCCGCGCCGTCGTCACCGTCCGGCTGCGCCTCGTCGTAATCGCCCGCGGCGTCGTATCCGCCCGCGTCCCGGTCGCTGCGCTGGTCCTCGTAACGGGCGCCGGCCAGGCCCGGGAAATGGTCCTGAGCGGGGCCGGCCGGGCGGCGCGCCGAGCTGGCCGGGCGCAGCGGCGCGCGACGCGCCGGAGCCGGCCGGCGGCGGCCGCCTCGGCCGGCACCGGCCCCAGACGGGTCAGGGTCGCCGAGCCAGCGGTCATCGACCGACATGGTCACGTCGCGTCACCTCCGGTCCTCGTCCGGGGCCGGTGCGGCCTGCCAACGGCCGGACGGCCTGGGCTTGTCAGGCCTCGCTGATACAACCGGAATGAACCAGGCGATGCCACGGAACGCGCAGGCCCGGAATGGTGGCCTGCCGTTCTGCTGGTCTGCGCCGGTCCTTGCATGTCGTCTATTAGAACACAGATTCGAGTGCAGAGGGAAGTAGCTACGAGTTAGAACAAGTGTTCGTCTAGCATGCGGCCCGCTCGCCGGCCGTTCATGATCGCTGCGGCGGCCCGGGCGGCCGGGCCGCTCGCCCGGACCGAGCTACGGCTTGCGGGCGCGGCTGGGGGCCACCCGGGGCGGCTCGCCGGGCTGCTTGGGATAGACCGGCGGCCACGGCGCGTCGGGCAGTCCCCGGCGGGCGTCGCGGGCGCTCAGCTCCAGCAGCGGCTTCAGCGACTGGAGGTCGTCCTCGATGCCCTCCCAGGGGTCGCCAGAGCCGGCCACCCGCTGCGGCAAGGACGCGATCGTGAACTGGCCGGGCTCGATGTCGTCCAGCTCGCCCCAGCGCACCGGCGCCGAGACCTGCGCCCCGGGCGTGGCCCGCACCGACCAGGCGCCGAATACGGTCTTGTGCGGGGCGTTCTGGTTGTAGTCGACGAAGACCCGGCGGCCGCGCTCTTCCTTCCACCAGGCCGCCGTGACCTGCTCCGGGCTCCGGCGCTCCAGTTCCCGGGCAATGGCTACGGCAGCGGCTCGCACCTGGTAGGAATCCCATCGCGGCTGCAGCCGCAGGTACACGTGCAGGCCGCGGTGCCCGGTCGTCTTCGGGTAGCCGCGCAGCCCGTGCTCGGCCAGCAGCTGCTGCAGCTGCCGGGCGGCGGCCCTGATCTCGGCGAACCCGACCCCGGGCGTCGGGTCGAGGTCGATCCGCAGCTCGTCGGCGTGGCGCGCGTCGTCAGCGCGGTACGGCCAGACGTGAAAGCCCAGGCAGCCGAGATTCACTGCCCACAGAATATGATCAAGGTCGGCCGCGACCAGGGCCTGCGAGGTGGTGCCGTTCGGCGTGGCCACCACGGTCGTCTGCAGCCAATCGGGGATGTTCTTCGGCACCCTTTTCTGGAAGAACGACGGGCCGCCCGCTCCCTCGGGGAATCGCTGCAGCAGTACCGGGCGGCCTCGCATGGCGCGCATCAGCGGGCCGGCGACCTGCTCGTAGTAGCGGGCCAGGTCGGCCTTGGTCTCGCCGCGCTGGGCGAACAGCACCTTGTCCGGGTGGCTGATCAGGCCCTCGCGCCCGGTCACGGGCGGCCGCGCTGCCACTTCGGCTTGCGCTTGTCCAGGAACGCCCGCATGCCCTCCCTGGCGTCGGGCAGCTGGCTGGTGGCCGCCATCACCTCGATGGCGTAGGCGTACGCCTTGGGCTGGTCCAGGTCGATCTGCGCGTACAGGGCCTGCTTGCCGATGCCCTTGGAGACCGCGGACCCCCGGGTGACCCGCTCCAGCAGATCGGCGGTGGCCAAGTCCAGCTGCCCGGCGGGCACCACCTGGTTGACCAGGCCCCAGTCCAGCGCCGTCGGCGCGTCGATCACGTCGCCCGACAGCGCCAGCTCCATCGCCCGCTTGCGCCCGACGTTGCGGGCCACGGCCACCATCGGCGTGTGGCAGAACCAGCCGCCCTTGCCGCCCGGCGCGGCAAACCCGGCCTGGTCGCTCGCCACGGCGAGATCTGCGGTCGCGACGAGCTGGCATCCGGCCGCCGTGGCCAGCCCGTGCACCCGGGCGACGACCGGCTGCGGCACCTGCTGGATCAGGTCCATCAGCTCGGTGCAGGTCTGCAGCAGCTGCCGGACCCCGGTCAGGTCTTGGCCGGCCACGTCGGCGAAGTCATGCCCGGCGCAGAACACCGGGCCGCTGCCCGCCAGCACGATGCCGAGGGCGTCGCTGGCGCCGAGTTCGCGGAACGCCGTGATCAGCTCGCGCATGTGGTCCAGGGACAGCGCGTTGCGCCGCTGCGGCCGGTTCATGGTGACCGTGGCGAACTCGCCGGACCGGTCGAGCTGAATGTGCTGGAACTCCATCGCGACCTCCCGGCGACCAGCCTATGCCAGCCGGGCCGGCCGGCGACTAGGACGTGTCCCGCCGCCGGGCGCGGATGACCAAGCCGACCGCCGCCACCGCGGCCGCCGCGGCCACGGCCAGGCCTGCGATGGCGGCCGGCGCGAAGGTCCCGCGGTGAGGGTGCGCCGCCGTGGTGGCGCCCGGCGGGGAGCCGGTCCCCGGATGTCCTGGCCGGGGTGACCCGGACCGGGGCCTGGCCGCGGCCGCACTCCCGGCCGGGAACGCGACCACCCGGCGGGCGGTGGCGGCGACCAGCAGCCGGCCGGCCGCCGCTGGCGTGGCGAAGTGGTTGGCCACGAAGCCGAGTTGCGCGCGCCGGCGCACGGCCCCGGTCGCCGGGTCCAGGCCGGACAGGGTGCCGGCCTGGCTGATCGTCCAGACCAGGCCGCCTGCCACGATCGGCGGCCCGCCGCCGGCCGCGGATTTCCAGACCGTGCGCAGCGCAGGCGGCGCAGCCGAGGCGCGGACGGCGAGGATGCCGCCTGCGCAGGGGAGGTAGGCGGTGCGGGCCTGCACGGCGAATCCGCCGTCGATGACGCCGCCGCAGGCGCCGCGCAGCTCGGCCAGCTGCCCGCCGATCCCGCCGAGCCGCGCCGCCCGCAGCAGGTACACCGTGTCCGACTTGCCCGCCGCGAGCACGAGGCCGCCCGCCAGCAGGGCCGGCTCGGTCGACAGGTCCTGGTCGCTGGCGTTGTCCGCCGCCCAGGTCACGGGCGCGAAGAACTGAATCAGGTGCATCGAGGGCGACAGCTGCAGCACCGAATCGCTGTGATCGTAGGGTTGACGGCTCGTGCGCACCGAGCCATTGCCCGCGGTCACCAGCACATCGCCGCGGCTGCTGACCGCGGGCGCCCCGCCGCCCATCCACACCGCGCCCTGGGATTCGCCCGCACCGGAGTCCACGGTGTAGTCCTGCACCGGTCCGTTGCCGGTCTCCGGCACGGCCACCACATGACCGCGGTAGCGGGGGCAGTCACCGTCGTTGCCGCCGAAGCCGAACACGACCCGGCCGCCGGCCAGCGTGAGGCCGGTGCGCTGGAGCAGGGCGGTCACCTGCGCTCCGGGCGGATCGACGTTCCTGGTCAGCTCGATGCGGCCGGTCGCCGCCGACAGGCCGGCGAGCACGTGGGCCGGGTGCCCGTGCCGTAGCTCGTCGGCCACCACGAAGATCTCGTCCCGCCCCGGGTCGATGACCGGCGTCCCGGTGATGCCGACCACGGGCGTGATGTCGCCGCACGGCAGCGTGCTGGCCGGCACCGGTCGTCCCAGGTGCGCCGACCATGTGACCGCGCCGGTCGCCGCCGACAGCGCATACACGGTGTCGTCCTCGGTGGCGGCATACACCCGGCCGCCGGAGATCAGCGGCTCGCCGTACAGCTCGCCGTCCAGCCGGGGCGACGCCCAGGCCCGGCGCGTGGTGCTGACCGTGCCGGTCCGCGCCACGCCCGTCCCGGGCAGGTTGCCGTGGTACACCGGCCACGACCCGGCGCGGCGGCCGGCCAGGTTCAGGGCCGCCGGACGCACGGCCCCGGCCTGCGCCGCCGGCCGATGAAAGACGGGCGGACCGCCGGCCGCGCTGAGCGCGGCGGCGCCGAGTATGGCCAGGGCCGGCGGGCCGGCCGCCCGCGCGAGCACGCGCAGCCGGCCGCCCGCGGCCCGGACCGCCCCGTCCGGTTCAGCCATGACTGCAGCCTAGGAGAGCCCGGTTACCGTGTGCTCTGAGCACTGGCCAGCAGCTGCCCGGCGCCAGCGCCGCCGCGCCGATCTAGGGTTGATCCAGGGGCGGCGCTGGCCCGCGCCGCCGGGCTGCGCGCAGGCGCACGAGCGAACAGGAGCCGACCGTGGCCGTGCATGACCGAGCCGGGCAGCACGCCCGGCAGGCCGACCTGGTGGACGTCGCCGGGCTGGTCACCGCCTACTACGCGCTGCATCCCGATCCGGCCGAGCCGGGCCAGCAGGTCGCGTTCGGCACCTCCGGCCACCGCGGCTCCGCACTGCGGTTGTCCTTCAACGAGGATCACATCGCCGCTGCCACCCAGGCGATCTGCGACTTCCGGGCGGCCGCGGGCACCACCGGGCCGCTGTTCATCGGCCGCGACACCCATGCGCTCTCCGAGCCGGCCTTCGTCACGGCGCTGGAGGTACTCGGCGCCAACGACGTGCAGGTGCTGGCCGACAGCCGCGGCGGCTACACCCCGACGCCCGCGCTGTCGCGCGCCATCCTCGCCCATAACGACGGGCGCGACGGCGGCCTGGCCGACGGCATCGTCCTCACCCCCTCGCACAACCCGCCGGAAGACGGCGGCTTCAAGTACAACCCGCCGGACGGCGGCCCGGCCGGCTCGCAGATCACCCGGCAGATCCAGGACCGGGCCAACGAGCTGCTGCACGGCGGGCTGCGGGAGGTGCGCCGGACCCGCTACGCCGCGGCCATGGCCGCCGCGGGCCGCTACGACTTCCTCGGCGAGTACGTGGCCGCGCTGCCCGCGGCGGTCGACACCGAGGCCATCCGGGCCGCCGGCGTGCGGATCGGCGCCGACCCGCTCGGCGGCGCCAGCGTGGCCTACTGGGGCGAGATCGCAGCGGCGCACGGGCTGGACCTGACCGTGGTCAACCCGGTGGTGGACAGCACGTTCCGGTTCATGACCCTGGACTGGGACGGCCGGATCAGGATGGACTGCTCCTCGCCGTACGCGATGGCCTCGCTGATCGGCCGCAAGGACGAGTTCGCGATCGCGACCGGCAACGACACCGACGCCGACCGGCACGGCATCGTCACGCCCGACGCGGGCCTGCTCAACCCCAACCACTTCCTCGCGGTGGCGATCGACTACCTGTACCGGCACCGGGACGGCTGGCCGGCCGGGGCCGCGGTCGGCAAGACCATGGTCAGCTCCGCCGTGATCGACCGGGTCGCCGCCGACGCCGGCCGGCCGCTGATGGAAGTGCCGGTCGGGTTCAAGTGGTTCGTGCCCGGGCTGCTGTCCGGCGAGGTCGCCTTCGGCGGCGAGGAGAGCGCCGGCGCCTCGTTCCTGACCCGCGACGGCCGGGTCTGGACCACCGACAAGGACGGCATCATCCTGGCCCTGCTGGCCTCGGAGATCACCGCGGTGACCGGGACCAGCCCGGGCGAGCGCTACCGCGAGCTGGCCGGCCGGCTCGGCGACCCGGCCTACGCGCGCATCGACGCCCCGGCCAGCCGGGAGCAGAAGGCCGCGCTGGCCCGGCTCGACCCGGACCAGGCCGGCATCGACGAGCTGGCCGGCGAGCCGGTGCTGGCCCGGCAGACCACCGCTCCCGGCAACGGCGAGCCGCTGGGCGGGCTGAAGGTCAGCACCAAGTCCGGCTGGTTCGCGGCCCGGCCGTCGGGCACCGAGGACGTGTACAAGCTCTACGCCGAGTCCTTCAACGGGCCCGGGCAGCTGGCCCAGATCCAGTCCGAGGCGCAGCAGCTGCTCGACGAGGTCCTGCGCGCAGGCTGACCTGCTCAGCCGGGCTGAGCCGCCGCCCGCGGCGCGGGCGGGCACTCCTCGTGCACCCACTGGCCGTCGGCCCGCCGCCGGGCGTCGGCGGCGGCCGCGATCTGCTGCCCGCACCGGGCGCAGCTGGTGCCGGGCGAGTGCGCCTCGTTGTCCTCGAACGAGCGGTCCTGCTCGTCGGCCGGGGGCCCGCTCCGGCCGGGCTCGTGCGGCAGGCCCAGGTCCTCGCCGACCCCCTGTTCGATGGACTCGCCGCCGAAATCGGGTGGTGTGGTCATGGTTCCTCCTGTGCACGCGGTGACCTTCGCGGTGACCTTCGAGATGATAGGTCCATGCCCGAGATTCGTCCCCTCCCCGCACCCGCCGATCTGACCGTCGAGCACAAGGCCGCCCTGTGCCTCGGCTCCGATTTCTGGCACACCGCCGCGCTGCCGGAGGCCGGCGTCGAATCCGTCATGCTCTCCGACGGCCCGCACGGGCTGCGCAAGCAGCCCGACCACGGCGACCATGCCGGGCTGACGGGCAGTGTGCCCGCCACCTGCTTCCCGACCGCGGCCGCGCTGGCCTCGTCCTTCGACCCGGGCCTGGCCGCCGAGATCGGCGCCGCGCTCGGCACCGAGGCCCGTGACCAGGAGGTGGCCGTGCTGCTCGGCCCGGGAATGAACATCAAGCGCTCGCCGCTGTGCGGCCGCAACTTCGAGTACTTCTCCGAGGACCCGCACCTGACCGGGCGGATGGCCGCGGCGCTGGTCACCGGCATCCAGTCGGAGGACGTGGGCGCGTGCGTGAAGCACTTCGCCGCCAACAACCAGGAGACCGACCGGCTCAGGGTCAGCGCCGACGTGGACGAGCGCGCGCTGCGGGAGATCTACCTGCCGGCTTTCGAGCACGTGATCACCGCCGCGCAGCCGTGGCTGGTGATGTGTGCCTACAACAAGCTCAACGGGGTGTACTGCTCCCAGCACCGGTGGCTGCTGACCGAGCTGCTGCGCGGCGAGTGGGGCTTCGACGGCCTGGTCGTCTCCGACTGGGGCGCGGTCGCCGACCGGGTCGCCGCGCTGGCCGCCGGCCTGGACCTGGAGATGCCGCCGAACCTCGGGATCAGCGACCGCGCGATCGTGGCCGCCGTCGAATCCGGGACCCTCGGCGAGGCCGTCCTGGACCGGGCGGCCGGCCGGGTGCTGGAACTGGTCCGGCGGGCCCGGTGCCGGGCCCCGGCGCGGGCCGGCCTGGACGCCCACCACGCGCTGGCCCGGCGCGCCGCCGCGCAGTGCCTGGTGCTGCTGAAGAACGACGGCGGCGTGCTGCCGCTGGCCGCCCGGCCCGGCCTGCAGGTCGCCGTCATCGGCGAATTCGCCCGCGAGTTCCGGTTCCAGGGCGCCGGCAGCTCGCAGGTCAACCCGGCCCGGGCCGACGTGCCGCTGGACGAGCTGGCGGCTGCGCTGCCCGGCGCGCAGCTGCGGTACGCGCCCGGCTTCCGGGCCGCCGGCGATCCCGCCGGGCCCGGGCTGGCCGCGCAGGCGGCCGAGGCGGCGGCCGGCGCGGACGTGATCGTCGTGTTCCTCGGCCTGCCGGCCGCGGCCGAGTCGGAAGGCTACGACCGCGAGCACATCGACCTGCCCGCCGAGCAGGTCAGCCTGCTGCTCGGCCTGGCTGACCGGTATCCGGGCACCCCGCTGGCCGCCGTGCTGTGCAACGGCGCGGCGGTGCGGACCAGCGGCTGGGACCACGCCGCGGCTGCCGTGCTCGAATGCTGGCTGGCCGGCCAGGGCACGGGCCGGGCCGTCGCGGACGTGCTCACCGGAGCGGTCAGCCCGTCCGGGCGGCTGGCCGAGACCATCCCGGTGCGGCTTGCCGACACTCCCTGCTACCTGAACTTCCCCGGCGGCGAGGGCCACGTCCGCTACGGCGAGGGAGTATTCGTGGGCTACCGCGGCTTCGACGCGTCCGGCCTGCCGGTTTCCTACCCGTTCGGGCACGGCCTGTCCTACACCAGCTTCGGCTACTCCGGCCTGAGGGTGGCGCAAGCAGGCTCGGCCGCCGCCGGCGACCTGGCCGTCACCGTCAGCTGCACGGTGACCAACACCGGCGGCAGGCCGGGCGCCGAGGTGGTGCAGCTGTACGCGGGCGCGGTCGGCCCGGCCGTGCCCCGGCCGCCCCGTGAGCTGCGCGGCTTTGCCAAGATCATCCTGGAGCCGGGGGCAGGGCAGCAGGTCAGCTTCACGCTGGCCGCGCGGGACCTGGCCTACTGGTCGCCGGCCCGGGCCGGCTGGGCGCTCGACGCCGGCCAGATCGAGATCGCGGTCGGCGCGTCGTCGCGCGACCTGCGGCTGCGCGAGGTGGTCACCGTCGCCGGGGACGGGGCCGCGCCGCCGCTGTCGGGTTCCTCGACGCTGGCGGAATGGCTGGCCGATCCGGCCGGCCGCCGGGCGCTGCAGGACGCACTCGGCGCCGACGGCGACGGCCGCCCGGCCGGGGTACTCAGCCAGCCCGGCCTGGTTGCCATCATCGGCAGCTTCCCGCTGGGCCGGCTGACCGCATTCCCCGGGCTCGGCGTCACCCCGGCCGTTCTCGACGCGGTCACTGCCGCGGTGGCCGGACCCGCGGCCGGCGCCGCGCGGTGACCGGCGGGCAGGCCGTCCGGGTCGGGCTGGCCCTGGACCCGGCGGGCGGCCCGGCCGGCCTGCCCGGCCAGGCCCGCGCCGCCGAGGCCCGCGCTGCGCGGCCGGCCAGACCGCTGCCCGGCCGGCCAGACTGCGGCGATGCTGGTCAGACCGCGGCGAGGCTGGCGTGGTGCGCCGGGTCGGCCTGGCTGGCCGGGCCGGCCTGGCCGGCGCCCGCGCCGGGGGTGGTCAGCGCCGACCGGAGCGCCGTCCCGAGCGCCCGGGCAACCGGCGGCGGGAACGCATTGCCGACCTGACGGTAGGCCGCGGTCTTGCGGCCGGTGAACGCCCAGGAGTCGGGGAACCCCTGGATCCGGGCCGCCATCCGCACGGTCAGCTTGGGCAGCCGCTCTGCCGGGAAGTCAGGGCCCGGAGCCTCGTCGGCGATGCCCAGGCCGTCCACGCCCAGCTTGCGCCAGGCCTCCCGGGCCCGGGTCGGGCCGAGGTCCGGGCCGCCGTGCTTCTTGCTGCCGCCCACGATCGTCGGCGCGATCGCGCGGGCCCGCGCGGGCCAGCCAGCCGCGCCCGGCCAGCCGCGGGCGGCCATCAGGTCGGCCAGCACCTCCCCGACCGCCGGCGGCGGTCCCGCGGCCGGCTCCGGCCAGCGGAACCGTGCCGCCCACGGCGGTGCCACCGCGACCAGCACGAACCGCGGCCGCAGCTGCGCGACCCCGTGCTCGCTCGCGTGCACCAGGTCCCACCAGGTCTGGTAGCCCAGCTCGTGCAGCCGGGCCAGCACCTGGTCGCGGTAGCCGTCGAAGCGCCGCCCGGCCAGCCCGCGGACGTTCTCCAGCAGCACCGCCCGCGGCCGGATCTCGGCGACCAGCCGCAGCGCCTGCGGGAACAGGTCCCGGTCGTCGTCGCGGCCGAGCTGGCGGCCGGCGATGGAGAACGGCGGGCACGGCACCCCGCCGGAGACCAGGTCCACCCCGGCGAACGCGCGGCCGTCCAGGTTCCGCACGTCCCCTTCGATGATCTTCCATTCGGCGCCGCGGTTGCGCCGCAGCGTCTCGCAGGCGTCCGGGTCGAGCTCGACCACCGCCTCGTGCGCGAAGCCGGCCTGCTCCAGGCCGAGTGACTGGCCGCCGGCGCCGGCGCAGATCTCCAGGCAGGTCAGCTCCGTCACGGTTCCTCCAGCGCTCGGGTTACGCCTGATTGTGCCGCCCGCCGCCGACAGCCGGGCCCTTCCCACGCCGGTCCGGCTCACCACGAGGCCAGCGTCCCGGCCAGCCGCCGGTAGCTGAGCACCCGGCGCTGCCCGGTCACCTCGCGCCATGCTTCTTGCTGCTCCGCGTTGGCGTTCGCGGCCACGCTCGCGGCCAGCGCGTCGTAGGCGATGTGGTAGACCGCGTCTACCTCGCCCGTCCCGCGGGCGATCGAGGCCAGCCTGCTCGGCAGCGGCTCCGCGGTGACGGTGACCAGGTGCGGCTGGCGGCCCTGCCGGTGCCGGATCATCTGCAGGCACTCGTGCCGGATGTTCTGCACCCGGTCGGAACGGATCGTCCATTTGCAGGAGATCGCGGCGTGCAGCGGCGGCAGGCCGGACGCGGTCGGGACCGCGGCCAGGGCGACGGTGACGTCGGGCTTGATCAGGTAGTCGGTGCCGACCGTCACCCGCAGCTCGGGGTTGGCCCGGACCAGCTCGTCCACGGCGCGCAGGTGCGCGTACTGATCGAACCGGGTGATGATCAGCCCGCGGTCCGCCACCCAGGCCCGGCCCGGCGACAGCCGGGGCAGCGCGGCGGCCAGGTGCGCGCGGACGGCCTGTTCCAGCGGGCCGCCGGAGTCAGCCGGGACGGCGGACGCGGCGTCGCCGGGCAGGCCCAGCTCGGCCAGGATCCCGGCGCTGATCCGGATCGACTCGGCGCTGTCCACGTCTGCGCAGTTGGGCACCAGCGGCCAGCCGAGCCGGTTCTTGCGGCTGGCCTTCCAGCCGAGCAGCGCGGCGGCGAACGGCGCGGTCATCTTCTTACTCCCGCCACGAGGTCCCGGCCGGTCCCGGCGTCAGGCCGGCGGCTGCGCGCGGCCGCTGAACAGGTGGGCCACGCCGGGTATGTCCGACCGCCGGGTCAGCTGCGCCCGGGCGGCCGCGGCGCCGGTGAGGTAGCGGGTCCAGAACGCGGTCGTCACCCGGGCGACCAGCCGCTCGGCGTAGCTCGACCCCTCGTACGGCGACCAGTGCGTGCCGCCGAGCACCCGCAGGTAGAACCGGGGCCCCGCGGTGTCCTGCCGGTACATCGCGGCGCTGGTGGCCGGCAGGTTGACGGTGTCGGCGCTGCCCTGAACGAACAGCACCGGCGGGCTGCCGGGCGGGAAGTAGCGCGAGCCGAACGGCGCCCAGGCCTGCCCCGCGAGCACCACGGCGGCCCGGATCCGCCGGTCCCGGCAGCAGGTGTTCGCGGCGACCGCGATCGTGGTGTCCCCGCCGTCGGAATGGCCGGCCACCCCGATCTCGCCCGGCTTGATCAGCCCGGCCAGCCGGCCGCTGCGGCTGCTGCTCATGGCCAGCAGCCGGGTGATCACCCGGGAGATGTCGGACGGCTGGTTTTCCAGGTCGCTTTCCGAGCCCCGCACCAGGCAGTTGGTCACCGGGAAGGTGACCGCCGCCACCACGTAGCCGGCGCTGGCCCAGGCGTGCAGCAGGTGCGCGTACACGCGGGTGCACTGCAGGTAGCCGGGCGCGAACACGATCAGCGGGTACCGCCCGCCGCCGCCCGGGGCGGCGGGCGCCGGGACGGCGGACCGCCCGGCCAGCCCGGCCGGGTAGCGCACCAGCACCGGCAGCGTCCGGGACCCGAGCTGGGCCCCATCGAGGCCGGTGGCGCCGCGGTCGGTCACGGTGACGTGCAGCCGGCCGACCGCGTACGCCCCGATCGTGCCGGCCGGCCGGGCCGTGGCGGCCGGGGACGAGGGTGCCGGGGACGAGGGAGACGCGGCCGGCGACGAGCCGGCGCTGGCCGGGCGGGCACGGTGGGCGTGGCCGCGGCCCGGGCCGGGCGACGGGCTGGCCAGGGCGGCGATCAGCACGATCGCGGCGGTCACCGCGACGACCACCCCGGCGGCTACCGCAACGCGGCGCCGGCGCACCGCGGCCGGGACCGGGCCGCCGCCCGGGGCGCGCCGGGCGGGGTCGTGCCGGGCCGGAGCGCGCCGGGACCGCGTCCGCGGGGGCGGCCGGTCCGCCCGGCGGCCGCCGGGGGGCCCGGCCCGGCCCGGGGGTGCCGAGCGCGAGTTCACGCGGACGAGGATACTGGCCGCCGCGCTCCGGCGGCGGCGCCGTCACCGGCTCGCGGGCCGGCACCGCGCTCCGGCGCCGCTGCTTTCGCCGACGTCACGGCCCGCAGCGGCGGCCGGGGGCCGGCGCCCGGGAATCCTGACGGATTCGTCATGGTTCTTAACTGCGCCTGAACTTGCTCGTTATCGGTTGCGAAGCTTTGCGCTCGTAACCTGAGGCCATGACCGGAGGCGATGTGGATTCCGCCGGCGGCGGGGCATCTCGGCCCGGCGGCGGCCGGCTGGCCAGCCTGGCCACCGCGAGCACGATCCGGCGGCAGCGCCGGATATGGTCCGGCCGGGTGAAGAGCTGGGACCACCACGGCTCGGCGAACCTGGCCAGGGTGACGGCGGCCCTGCTGGCCGCGGCCCAGGTCCGGGACGGCGAGCAGGTGGTGGACCTCGGCTGCGGCAACGGCCAGCTCAGCCTGCCGCTCGCCGAGCGCGGCGCCCGGGTCCTCGCGGTGGACGTCAGCCAGGGCATGGTGGACTCGGTGCTCGCGGAGGCAGCCCGCCGCGGCCTGGCCGGGGTCGAGGCGGTCGCGCTGCCGATCGAGACCATGAACCTGCCGGACGGCAGCGTCGACCTGATCGTCACCAGCTATGCCCTGCACCACTTGCGGGACCGGGACAAGGCCCGGCTGATGCAGGCCGCACTGCGGTGGCTGCGCCCGGGCGGCCGGCTGGTGCTGGCAGACATGATGTTCGGCCGGGGTACCTCCGCCCGGGACCGCCAGATCATCGCCCGCAAGGTCGCCGTGCTGGCCCGCAAGGGCCCCGGCGGGCTGTGGCGGATCGCCAAGAACGTGGTCCGCTACCAGCTGCGGGTGCAGGAGCGCCCGGTGTCGATGCAGGCGTGGATCTCGATGATGACCAGGGCCGGCTTCGCCGATGTCGTGGGCTCGACGATCGTGGCCGAGGCCGGGCTGGTCATCGCCTCCCGTCCCGGTGCCGCGGCGCTGCCGCCGCAGCCCGCGGCCGGCCGGCGGCCCCGGGCCGGCCGCCCGGGCTGAGCCGCGGCGGCCCGGGTCAGCTGCCGACCAGGATCACCTCGAGGGTGCGCGGGCCGTGCACTCCCTCGACCCGCTTGAGCTCGATGTCGCTGGTCGCCGACGGCCCGCTGATCCAGGTCAGCGGCCGGCCCGCCTGCCCGGCCAGCCGGGCCACCGCCTCGGGGACCAGCTCGACCACCTGGCCGGCGCGGACGATGCACAAGTGGTAGTCGGGGACCAGGGTGATGGCCCGGCGGCCCTGGCCGGGGGAGCCGTCGAGCACGATCGTGCCGGTCTCGGCGATCGCGACCGCGGCCTCGGTGATGACCCCGTCGGCCGCGTCCAGCTCGGCGGCGCTCAGCCCGGTATCGGCGATGGCCTCGACGCCGCCGGGCAGCGGCGGCAGGTCAAGCCCGGGCGGTATCACGACGCGCCGGGCGCCCCGCTCGGCCAGCGCCGCGGAGATCGCGCCGGCCAGCCCGCCGGGGCCGACCCGCTGCACGTGCGCCCGGTAGTCGGCCAGCCGCTCGGCGAGCAGGTCGAGCAGCTCCGCACGGGTGAGCTGGCCGGCGGTCCGGTAGGCCGGCGCCGGCCCGGCCGGGCTGCCCGGCGGCGCCGCGCCGGGCCCGGCGGCCCGGTCCGGGCCGAGGGCGGCGCGGATCCGGCCGAGCACCTCCTCCCGCGCGCTCATCGCGGCGTCCCGGGCTGCGGCTGCTTCCCGGGCTGCGGCTGCTTCCCGGCCGGCGGCCGGTGCTCGTCGCGCCACCATTCGCGGAAGGTCGCGGCCGGCGGCGCCGGCGCGTCCCGGGCGCCGGTCCACGCCGACAGCGGCGGCGGCAGCGCGCTGATCGTGCCGCGGCGGCTGAGCAGCCGCCCGGCCCGGCTGGCCCGCTGCGCGGCGGCGTAGCGGCGCGGGTCGGCCAGCACCCAGGCGGCCGCGGCCATCGCGGCCTGCTCGGCGCCCGGCCGCCGCGAGCTGGCCTGCTTGTGCTCCACCACCCGGGCCCGCAAGTGCACCAGCATCGACGGGATGTCGATCTTCACCGGGCAGGCCTGGTAGCAGGCCCCGCACAGGGACGAGGCGTACGGCAGCGAGGCGTTGGCCGCCACCCCGGTCAGCTGCGGTGACAGCACGGCGCCGATCGGGCCGGGGTAGACCGAGCCGTAGGCCTGGCCGCCGGTGCGCTCGTACACCGGGCACACGTTCAGGCAGGCCGAGCAGCGGATGCAGTGCAGCGCCGCCCGGCCCTGCGGGTCGGCCAGCGCCGCGGTCCGGCCGTTGTCGAGCAGCACCAGGTGGAAGTGCTGCGGGCCGTCGCCCGGGGTGACCCCGGTCCACATCGAGGTGTAGGGGTTCATCCGCTCGCCGGTGGACGAGCGGGGCAGCAGCTGCAAGAACACGCCGAGGTCGGACCAGGACGGCAGCACCTTCTCGATCCCCATCACGGTGATCAGCGTGTCCGGCAGGGTCAGGCACATCCGGCCGTTGCCCTCCGACTCCACCACGCAGAGCGTCCCGGTCTGCGCGATGGCGAAGTTGGCGCCGCTGATGCCCACCCGGGCGGACAGGAACTTGCGCCGCAGGTAGCGGCGGGCGGCCTCGGCCAGCGCCGCGGGCTCGTCGGTCAGCCCGGGCCCGGCGCCGGGCATGTGGTCGGCGAAGATCTGCCGGATCTCGGCCCGGTTGCGGTGGATGGCCGGGACCAGGATGTGCGACTGGCGGTCGTGCCCGAGCTGGATGATCAGCTCGGCCAGGTCGGTCTCGTGCGCGGTGATCCCGGCGGCGGCCAGCGCGTCGTTCAGCCCGATCTCATCGGTGACCAGCGACTTGACCTTGACCACCTGGATGGCCCCGGCCGCCCGGGCCAGGCCGGTCACGATCCGGTTGGCCTGCGCCGCGTCGGCCGCCCAGTGCACCGTCCCGCCGCGCGCGGTGACCTGCTCCTCCAGCATGACCAGCAATTCGTCCAGCCGGGCCATCGCGCCCGCCTTGATGGCCGCCCCGGCGTCCCGCAGGGCCTCCCAGTCCGGCACCTCGCTGACCGCCGCGGCTCGCTTGGCCCGGATGTGGCCGGTGGCGCGGGCCAGGTTGCGGCGCAGCTGGGGGTCGGCCAGCGCCGTGCGGGCCGCCGCCGGGAACGGCTCGCGGCCGCGCAGGTGCCCGGGGTCGGGCGCGGGCGCCGGCAGGCCCAGGAACGTGCTCACGGGGCCGCCGCCAGGATCTGGGCCAGGTGCACGGTCTTGACCCCGGCCCGCAGCCGGGACAGGCCGCCGCCGATGTGCATCAGGCAGGACGCGTCGCCGGCCGTGCACACCTCCGCGCCGGTGGCCAGGATCCGGGCCATCTTGTCGGCCAGCATCGCGGTCGAGGTGTCGGCGTTCTTCAGCGCGAACGTGCCGCCGAAGCCGCAGCACGACTGCGCGTCGGCCAGCTCGGTGAGCTCCAGGCCGCCGACCCGGCGCAGCAGCCGCAGCGGGCGGTCGCCGACGCCCAGCAGCCGCAGCGAGTGGCAGGTCGGGTGGTAGGTGACCCGGTGCGGGTAGTAGGCGCCGACGTCCTCCACCCCGAGCACGTCGGTCAGCAGCTGCGACAGCTCGAACGTGCGCGCCGCCACCGCCTCGGCCCGCCGGGCCAGCTCCGGCTCTCCGGCCTGCCGGGCCACCAGCGCGTGCTGGTGGCGCACCGACCCGGCGCACGACCCGGACGGGACCACGATCACCTCGTAGTCCTCGAACGTCTCCACGTGCCGCCGGACCAGCGGCAGCGCCTCGCGCTGGTAGCCGGTGTTGACGTGCATCTGGCCGCAGCACGTCTGGGCCGCCGGGAACTCGACCTCGTGCCCGAGCCGCTCCAGCAGCGTCACCGTGGCCCGGCCCACGTCGGGGAACAGGGTGTCGGCCAGGCAGGTGATGAACAGGGCAATCCGCACGGGCTCATTATCCCGCCCGCCCGGCCCGGCCCGCCCGCCCGGCCCGTCCCCGTCCGCCGCGGGTCAGCTAATCCGGTACCGGCCGGACAGGATGTCCGCCAGGTCGTAGCTGACGACCTCCTCCAGCTGCTCGAATCCGCAGCTGCGCGGGTCGCGGTCGGGCCGCCAGCGGGAGTACTGCGCGGTGTGCCGGAACCGGGTGCCCTCCATGTGCTCGTACCGGACCTCGACCACCCGCTCGGGCCGCAGCGGCACGAACGAGAGGTCCTTATTGGCGTTCCACCGGCTGTGCTCGGCCTCCCGCGGGCCGCGCACGCCCGGCTGCTGCGCGGCCCAGTTCCACGGATGGTGGTCGAAGGTGGTCACCAGCGGCTGCAGCTCGGCGAACAGCTCGCGCCGCCGGGCCAGCGGGAACGCGCCGATCACGCCCACGCTGGCCAGCCGTCCCTGGGTGTCGTACAGGCCGAGCAGCAGCGAGCCGATCGCGTCCGGGCCGCTCTTGTGCACCCGGTACCCGGCCACCACGCAGTCGGCCGTGCGCTCGTGCTTGACCTTGAACATGACCCGTTTGTCCGGCTCGTACGGGCCGTCAAGCGGCTTGGCCACCACCCCGTCCAGCCCGGCCCCCTCGAACTCGCTGAACCACTGCCGGGCCAGCGCCTGGTCGCGGGTGGCCGGGGTCAGGTAGACCGGCGGCGCGGTGCTCGCGAGGGCCAGCTCCAGCGCGGCGCGCCGCTGCTCGAACGGCTGGCCGGTGTAGTCAGTGCCGTCCAGCGCGAGCAGGTCGAAGGCGACGAACGAGGCCGGGGTCTGCTCGGCCAGCAGCCGGACCCGGCTGTCGGCGGGATGCACCCGCTGCAGCAGCGCGTCGAAGTCCAGCCGCTGGCCGGAGCCGGCCGGGATCACGATCTCGCCGTCGATCACGCACCGGGCCGGCAGGCTGGCCAGGAAGGCCGCGACCAGCTCGGGGAAGTAGCGGGTCATCGGGCGCTCGTTGCGGCTGCCGATCTCGACCTCGTCGCCGTCCCTGAACACCACCGACCGGAAGCCGTCCCACTTCGGCTCGTAGCTGAGCGGGCCGGCCGGTATGTCCTTGACCGCCTTGGCCAGCATCGGCGCCACGGGCGGCATCACCGGTAGGTCCATGGCCCCATCATGGCCGAGACCGCCGCCGTCCGGCGAGCTGACCAGCGCATCTGCCGCCGCCGCACCGCGGCGGATCCCGGTGGCCGCCCTTCATGGCGGTGACCAAGGGCAATGAGAAGGTCCCGAGAGGCTGCGGCGGCACCGTTGAGTCATGGCCGCGAACCGCTCGCAGCCAGGCAACGGAGGTGACGACAATGAGCTGGGTCTGGCTGAATCTCCCGCTCGGCGCGGCGTTCTTCCTGGCGATGACCGGGATCCCGCTGTGGATGGTGATCAGGCACCCGGACCGCGGTTCCGTCCACGGCACCGTCCCGGCCGGGACTCTCGCTGCCCAGGTGCCCGCGGAGCCCGCCGCCGGCCGCGGCGGGCAGACCGGAGCCGAGCCCGTGCCCGGTTCCTCGCCCGGGGCCGCGCGGTGGAACCGCAAGCCCGTCCGGGTGCCGCAGATGGCCGACCGGCCGGTGATCGTGCCCCGGCAGCGCCAGGCCCGGATCCCGGCCTGGAACCCCAGCGCCGGCCGCTGACCGGTCCCGCGGTTCGCGACAGCAAGACAGAAGGCAGCGCCCCGCCACGCCCCCGGGGCGCTGCCTTCATCATGCCTTCATGTTGCCTTCATGCTGCCCGCAGGCCGGCCGGGCGGACGGCCGCGATCTGGTGCACCCCCATCCGGCCCTCCTCGAAGGCCAGCGCGCCGCCGGCCAGGTACAGCCGCCACACCCGGGCCCCTTGCGGCCCGATCAGCGCGGCGGCCGCATCCCAGTTGCGCTCCAGGCTGTCCAGCCAGGCCCGGATCGTGCGGGTGTAATCGGCGCGCATCGCCTGCACGCCGGTCACCTCCAGCCCGGCGTCCTCCAGCAGCGCCACGGTCTGCCCGAGCGGGCGCATGTGCATGTCCGGCGCGATGTAGGACTCGATGAACCTGCCGCCGCCGGGCGCGCGCGAGCCGCGTGACATCTGCTGGATGAGCAGCCGCCCGCCGGGTGCGAGCCGGTCGCGCAGCAGCGCGCAGAACGCCGGGTACTCCGCTGCGCCGACGTGCTCGCCCATCTCGATCGAGCAGACCGCGTCGTAGCGGCCGGGCGCGATCTCGCGGTAGTCCTCGGCTCGCACGCTGACCTGGCCGTCCAGCCCGAGGGCGGCGACCCGCTGGCGCACGTACCCGGCCTGCCCGGCGGCCAGCGTCACCGCGGTGACCTGCGCTCCGTACCGGCGCGCGGCGTGGATCGCCGCCGACCCCCAGCCGCAGCCGACGTCCAGCAGCCGCTGGCCCGGGGCGAGGCCGAGCTTGCCGCAGACCGCGTCGAGCTTGGCCTGCTGCGCCCCGGCCAGCGTCGCGCCGGGCCCGCCCGCGGCCCACAGCGCGCAGGAGTAGGCCATGGCCGGGTCCAGGATCAGCTGGTAGAACGCGGCAGGCACGTCGTAATGGTGCGCGATGGCGGCCCGGTCGCGGCCGCGGCTGTGCCGCCGGCCGGACAGCCGCGCCTGCGCGGCCGGGGCGGGCGGCGGCGGGCCGGGCAGCCGCAGCGCGAGCGCGGCCCGGGCGGCCGCGGCCCAGCCGGCCGCGGGCAGCCGCCCGCCCGCCAGGCCCCGGTCCCTGGCGGCCTGCCAGACCGTGCGCAGCCCCTCGGTCAGGTCGCCGTCGACGTCCAGCTCGCCGGTGACGTAGGCCTGGGCCAGGCCGAGCTCGCCGGGATGCCACAGCAGCCGGCGCAGCGCCTGGCGGCTGCGCAGCACGATCGCCGGGGCGCTGTCCGGCCCGGCCTCGCTGCCGTCCCAGGCCCGCAGCCGGAACGGCGGGTCGCCGCCGAATGCCTGCCGCGCCACCGCCATCAGCAGCCCGGCCGCCCCGCCCGGCCGCCCGGCCGCGGCCGCGGCGCTCATGCCGCGGCCCGCCGGCCGCCGCCGCGCGCCGCGCCGGCCGCGGAGCGCTCCAGCAGGAACTGCGAGACCTGCAGGTAACCCGACCGGAAGCCCGCCTCGGAGTAGCTCAGGTACAGCTCCCACATGCGGGCGAACACCTCGTCGAAGCCGAGCCCGGCCAGCGCCGGCACCGCGGCGGAGAACCGCTCCCGCCAGATCCGCAGCGTCTGGGCGTAGTGCGCGCCGAAGTCGCGCCGCCCGCGGACGCGGAGCCCGGCCCGGGCCGCGTTCTGCTCGATCGCCGTCACCGACGGGATCAGGCCGCCGGGGAAGATGTACTTCAGGATCCAGGTCTGGGTCCGCCGGGTGGCCAGCATCCGGTGGTGCGGCATCGTGATCGCCTGCAGCCCGACCTTGCCGCCGGGGGCCAGCAGCCGGTCCAGCGCCCCGAAGTAGTCGGGCCAGTACCGCTCGGCCACGGCCTCGATCATCTCCACCGACACGACCGCGTCGTAGCGCCCGGCTAGCTGCCGGTAGTCCAGCAGTTCCACGCTCACCCGCCCGGCCAGGCCCGCCGCGCTGATCCGCCGCCGGGCCAGCCCGGCCTGCTCGGCGGAGATCGTGACGCTGCGCACCTGCGCACCGCGGGCCGCGGCCCGCAGCGCCAGCTCGCCCCAGCCGGTGCCGATCTCCAGCACCTGGCTGCCGGGCCGCACGCCGGTCAGGTCGAGCAGCAGGTCGATCTTGCGCCGCTGCGCCGCCGCCAGCAGGCTCACCGCGCCGGCCGGTCCGCTCGTCCCGGCCTGCCCGGGCGCGGCCACCGGCCGCCCGGTCTCGTCCTCGTCGAACAGGGCCGAGGAATAGGTCATGGTCTCGTCCAGGAACAGGGCGAACAAGTCGTTGGACAGGTCATAGTGGCGCTGGATGTTGCGCCGCGCGCCCTCCTGCGTCGCGTCGGCGTCGGCCGGGTGATGGCGGACGTAGAAGTCCCGCAGCCGCTGCAGCGCCGGCGGCACCAGTGAGTCCATCCGGCTGGCCAGGATGGTCAGCAAGCCGGTGAGGTCGTCGGAGTCCCAGTCCCCGGCCATGTAGGACTCGCCGAAGCCGATCAGGCCGGCCGCGCCGACCCGGCGGTAGAAATCCCGCGGCCGGTGCAGCCGCAGCTGCGGCGCGCCGGCCGGCCGCAGCCGAACCACTCGCCCGAGGGGAGCGTGACGCGCACCGGCAGCCGGGCCGCGATCCTGGCCAGCAGCAGCCGCGCCACGGCGGCGCGCGGCCCGCGCGGCTGCGCGGCCACGTCCGGCCAGCGCGCCGGGTCGGCCGGCCGCAGCCCGCCGGGCGGCGCGGACCAGGCGGCCGGGCGGCTTATTGCCTGGCTCATTGAACTCCTTCCCGGGGCAGGTGCCGGGGGCGCGGCTGCGGCCGCAGGCCCCGGGCGTACAGCCTGATTCCCTGCCAGTGAATGCGGCCCGTGACGGCCGCCGTGGACCAGGGGTGCCGCAGCGCGGCGCGCAGCAGCGCGGCCGGGGTGGCGGGCTGGCGGCGGCCGCGCACCGTGGCCACGAACGGCGGGTGGCCGGGCTGCTCCAGCACGATCGCCAGCGCGAGCCGCTCGCCGGGCTCGGGCAGGGTCATCCGGTACCGGCCGGCCACCGGGTAGAACGGCGAGACGTAGAACTGCTTGCCCGCTCCGGCCCGGCCGCGCTCGTCGGTCCGCAGCAGGTAGCAGTGCCGCTGGTGGTAGGTGTTGTGCACCTCGGCGATCACGCAGGCCAGGCGGCCGTCCCGGCCGTGGCACCAGTACAGGGTCAGCGGGTTGAACACGTAGCCCAGCACCCGCGCGTGGGTCAGCATGGTGATCGTGCCGCCGCCGAGGTCGATCCCGTGCCCGGCCAGGTAGGCGTCGACGTTGCGGCGGATGCTCGCGCCCGGCGCCGGCGCGCCGCCGGGGCCGCCGCCGAGGTGGTCGGCGGCCCGGAACCCGGCCAGCGGCGCCAGCCAGCGGGGCAGCCGCGGCAGGTCGTCGAGGTCCACGTACCACTGGTAGGTCTGGTAGGCGAACACGTTGCGTACCGGCGCCGTGCGGGCATGCGCGATCGTGCACTCGTACAGCGCGGCGGCATCCGGCCGCCGGGTCAGCCGCATGCCCGGCTCACCACCGGCCGCCCAGCGAGCCGGCCGCGGCGGCCCCGGCCCGGCAGCCGTCCTCGTGGAAGCCCCAGCCGTGGTAGGCGCCCGCGAACGCGATGACCCCGTCGTTCAGCCCGGGCAGCCGGCGCTGCGCGGCGACCGAGCCCGGGTCGTAGACCGGGTGCGCGTAGCGCATCCCGGCGATGATCCGGCCGCGCGGCACCGCGGCGCTGGCGGGCAGCGTGCCGGCGTTGAGCGTGACCAGGTAGTCGGTGCGGCCCGGCAGCCGTTGCAGCCGGTTCATCCAGTAGCTGACCTGCACCTGGCCGGCCTGCGCGGCGCACGAGGGCAGGGTGTAGTTCCACGAGGCCCGGGCGGCCCGGCGGCGCGGCAGCAGCCGCGCGTCGGTGTGCAGGATCGCGGGGTTCTGCGAGTACCGGAACGCGCCGAGTACGGCCCGTTCCGCGCCGGTCGGCTCGGCCAGCAGGGCCAGGGCCTGGTCGGGATGGGCGGCGATCACCACGCCGTCGAACACCGCGCTGTCCGCGCCGTCGGGACCGCGGTAGCTGACCTCGGCCTGGCCGGCCTGGCGGCGCACCGCGGTCACCGGCGTCGAGACGCGCACCCGGGTGAGCTGCTTGCCGATCCGCTCGACGTAGCTCGCCGACCCGCCGCGCACGGTGAGCCACGGCGGGGAGCCGGTCACGGTCAGCAGGCCGTGCTGGTTCAGGAACGCGAACAGGTACCGGGCCGGGTAGCTCAGCGCGGTCTGCGGGGCGCAGGACCAGACCGCGGCGACGAACGGCAGCGCGAAATGGGTGCGGAAGTAGCGCGAGTACCCGCCGGCCGCCAGGAACTGGCCCAGGGTGAGCGCGCCGTCGCGGTCATCCCCGGCGGCCAGCAGCCGCCGGGCGGCCCGCTGGAAGCGCAGAATCTCGCCGAGCATCCGCAGGTACGCGGCCCGGCCGCGGGGCAGGCCGGCCGCCAGCCCGGCCAGGCCGCGCTGCCCGGCGTATTCCAGGCCGCAGCCTGCGCAGCTGACCGACATGCTCATCTCGGATTCCTGGGTGCTGACGCCGAGCTCGGCGAACAGCCGGGTGAGCAGCGGATAGGTGCGGGTGTTGTGCACGATGAAGCCGGTGTCGATCGCGAGCGGCAGCCCGCCGTCCCCGGTGACCTGGTGGGTATCGGCGTGCCCGCCGAGCCGGCTGTCGGCCTCGAACAGGGTGACCTCGGCGGTGCGGGCCAGGATGTAGGCGGCGGTCAGCCCGGCCACCCCGCTGCCGACCACGGCGATCTGCCGCGGCTGGTCAGCGTGCGCCCGCCCGCGCCCCGTCCGTGGCGCGGGCGTCGCTGGCCTCCCCGCTCGCATCGCCGGCACTGCATGCCTCCCCGTAATGGTCACCGCCGCGCCCGGCGATCAGACTCCGCTGTGCACTGCCCGGGGCGGACATAGTTCATTCGGGCCGCATCGGCCCCGCGGATTAGTGACGTTCGTCACACAAGCCGCCGGCCGGCGGCCCGGTTTACCCTTCTAGCCTGGGCATTTTCCTGATCTGCAGGACAGCACGAGGTGATGGGCAGTGACGGCACCGTGATCAGCGAATCGGTCCGGGCCCGCCCCGCGGCGGGCCTGGCCGGGCTGGTGGCGCACTACGACGGGTACCGGCAGGCGGGCGTGCCCCGGCCGTGCACACCGGGCTGCCCTCGCCGTTCCTGACCCTGATCTTCACCCTGCACGAGCCGCTGACCGTGGCCGGGCATCCCGACCCGGCCCAGCCCGCCGCCAGCTACCGGGCGCTGGCGGGCGGCCTGCACACCCGGCCCGCGCTGATCACCCACGACGGCCGCCAGTCGGGAGTCCAGGTCGGGCTCAGCCCGCTCGGCGCGCGGGCGCTGCTCGGCCTGCCCGCCGGGGAGCTGGCCCATGTCGACCTCGACGCCGGCGGCCTGCTCGGCCCGCTGGCCGCCGAGGTCTGTGACCGGCTGGCCGCGGCGCCGGGCTGGGCGGAGCGCTTCGCCGTGCTGGACGAGGTGCTGGCGGCCCGGCTGGCGGCCGCCCCGGATGCGGCGCAGCCCGCCCCGCCGCTGCGGTTCGCGTGGGCGAGGCTCTTGCGCAGCGGCGGCCGGGCCGGCGTCGGCGCGCTGGCCGAGCAGGCCGGCTGGAGCGACCGCAGGCTGCGCACCGTGTTCGCGGCCGAGACCGGTCTCGCGCCGAAGGCCGCGGCCCGGGTCATCCGGTTTCACCGGGCCCGGCGGCGGCTGCAGCGCGCGGCAGCGGCCGCCGGCCGCCGCTGCTCGCCGACCTGGCGGCCAGCTGCGGTTACTACGACCAGGCGCATCTGGCCCGCGAGTTCAGGGTGCTCGCCGGGGCGGCGCCCTCCGACTGGCTGGCGGCCGAGTTCCGGAACGTCCAAGCCGGGCCGGCCCGCAGGACGCCAGGCTGAGCACATGACACACGACCCCACCACACCCAGCACGGCAACACCCAGCACGGCAACACCCAGCACGGCAACACCCAGCACGGCCGGGCCGGGCCGCCCGCGGCCCGGCGGGGCCCCGCCGCCGCAAGTCTGGCCTGCGGTGCGGGCCCGGGACGCGCGGGCGCTGATCGCGTTCCTGGTCCGCGCCTTCGGGTTCACCGAGGTCGTCAGCTACGGCGAAGGCGACCGGGTCGACCACGCCCAGCTGAGCTGGCCGCCGGGCGGCGGGATCATGCTCGGCTCGGACCGCGGCGACGACGAGCAGTCCGTGCCGTGCCGGCCCGGCACTCTCGGCGTCTATGTGGTCACCGGCGACCCGGACGGCCTGTTCGCCCGGGCCACGGCGGCCGGGGCCGAGGTCATCGCGGGCCTGCACGACACCGACTACGGCTCGCGCGATTTCACCGTTCGCGACCCGGAAGGCAACCGCTGGTCGTTCGGCACCTACCCGGGAGAGCCGGTACTCCGCTGATCGTTCCGCTCCCGGCCCCGATTCCGCGGACCGGCCCCTCGAAGGGTGCTCGCTTTAATGCCAGTGCAGCGAGCGCTGCCAGGCGACCAGCGCCGGGATTGTGCCCGAATACAGCGTCGGGCAGCCCGGCGATCCACAGTGCCCGCCTGGCCGGCATGACCCACATCACGACCGGCCCGTAGAGCTGCGGACTGGTCAAGCACTCCAGGTACTGGCCCGCGGGGTCGGCGAACAGCGGCGGGCCGGTCCAGCGCACCCGGCCTCGCTGTCGCCGGCCGCCGGGGGGCAGGCCCGGCCGGCCGCGGCGATCCCGTACCCGGCACGTAGCCGCGCAGCGAGCCGGCCAGCAGGCCCCGGCCGCGGCCACCAGCACGGCCCGTTCCCGGCCCGCCCCCGGCAGGTAGTCCGTGAGCAGGCTGGACATGGCCCGCGGATCCGACAGCGTCCCGGTGCCGTATACGGGATCGGTGGCGATCGCCCGCAGCGCGGCCCGCGCCTCGGGCTCGCCCGTGCCGGGCACGGTCATGCCGGTTCCCCCCGCCGGCGGACCCTAGCGTGCATCCTGGGCCTGCCTCCGGGCACCGGGACTCGCTCCGGTCAGTGCCAGTGGATCTTCCGCCACCAGGCCACCAGCTCGCGCAGCGTGTCGTTAGAGAAGCCCTTGATCGAGGCAATGAACTCCGCGCGCTCCGACGGCATGGTCCAGATGATCGTCGGGGAGCGCAGATCGCCGTTGTAGAAGCACTCCAGAATCTGCTGCGGCCGGTTGTACGGGGCGTGCTGCGCCCAGTGGATCTTCCCCTCGGCCGTGCCCTTCGCGGGCGGGCAGGCGGCGCCGGCCGTCGCAGGATGGAACTTGTAGCTGGCGTTGAGCTTCGGCAGGCTGCGGCTGAGGCCGTCCGCCTTGGCGAACTGCACGCCGAAGTAGAACGCGCCGGTCAGGGTGGTGTACCGGCAGCCGATGTAGTCCGTCACCGTGGCCGGGTGCTTGATGTTCTTGCAGTCGGTGCCGTGGGCCTCGGCGACCAGGGCGGCCAGCGGCTTCAGTCCCGGCGCCGGCGCAGGCACCACGGTCGGGGTGGCCTGCGCGGTGCTGGACGGCGAGGAGCGGCCGGCGAACTGGCGGACGGATGGTGGCCCGTGCCGCTGCTGGCGGCGGGCTGCGGGCTGCCCTGCAGGGCCAGCACGGTAATGATCACGGCGGCGACGACGACGAGGGCGGCCGCGCCGATCAGGACCGGCATGAGCCGGGACCGGCCCGGCCGGCCGCCGCGGCCGCCCGGGCCGCCGGTCCCGTGGCGGGCCGGGCCGCCCGGTGCAGGCGGCGGGTAGGCGGGTTGCCCGCCGGGCGCAGGCGCATACCCCGCTGCGGGCGCGGCCGCCTGCGGCCCGTAGCCGGGCTGCGGCCCGTAGCCGGGCTGCGCCCCGGGGCTGACCGGCCGGGCGTAACCGCCGGGCCCGGGCGGCCCGCCGCCCGGGCCGTAGCCGTCGGGCTCGCTGGATCCGGAAGGCTGGCTGGTGGATGCGCCGGCCGCGGGCCCGGGAGCCGGGAAGCCGGGCGGCGGCTGGCGGTGCTGGTCTGCGGCCAGGTAGGCCGAGGCCCACCGGCCCGGCTCGGGGGCCGGCCCGCCGGGCCCGCCCGGGCCGATCGGACCGGGACCAGGACCGGGTCCGCCGGGGACGGCGTCGAGGGCGTCGGGGCGGGCCAGGCCGGAGGCGACGGCGAGTTCGCGGGTGACCCAGCCGCAGGCCTCCGGGGTGAAGGAGGTGCCGGAGGCGAAGGAGGCGGCGGTGATGCCGATGGCGGTGCGGGGGTCCATGCCCTGGCGGACGTGCTGGCGCAAGGTGCCGGCCAGGTCGGCCTCGGCGGCGGCGACCAGCACGCCGCGTTCCCGGCCGGCGTCGGGCAGGTAGTCCTTGAGCAGGTTGGACATGGTTTGCGGGTCGGACAGGGTCTGCTCACCGTAGGCCGGGTCGGACACGATCGCCCGCAGCGCAGCCCGCACCTCCGGCTCACCCCCGGCAGGCGAACCCGGCATAGCGGTATCTTCCACCCCGCGACCCTAACCCGCGCGGCCGGGCGCGCACGGCTACATCGCGAGTTCGGGGACCCCCGGATCAGGGGGTCATGAACGACCCGAACCAGTGCACCAGATCGTGCATCGTGTCGTGCGAGGACGGCAGGACCGAGGCGAACCAGATCACCCGCTCCGTCGGCATGGTCCAGATCATCGCGGGGGTGCTCACCCCCGCGGCGTCCTTGGTGAAGCATTCGAGCGTCTGCTCCTCAGGGTGCCGGAATTTCGGCGCGACCCAGCCGATCTGGCTCTGGGCGATCCCCTTGGGCTGCGGGCAGCCGATCCCGGCCGTGCCGGTGTCGAAGCCGTTGGCCGTGTTGAAGCTGGTCACTTCGGTGTTGTAGTTCACCTGCTGGGTGACCTGGTAGCCGATGACGTAGCCGCCGGGCAGCTTGGCCAGCTGGCACCGGATCTTGGCCGCGAACGGGTACTGCGGCTTGCTGGTGATGCAGTCGCGCCCGTGAGCTCCCGGCATCAGCTTGCTGAGCGGTTCGGCGCTGCCGGCCGACAGCGGCCCGTGCGCGCGGGTCGCGTGGCCGGGGCCCGGGCCGCCGCCCGCGGTGGCGTGGCCGGGTCCCCGCAGCGCGAGGACCGTGACGATGATGGCGGCGAGGACCACGATCGCGGCCACGCCGATCAGTGCCGCCATCACCCGGGACCGGGGCTGGCTGCCGCGCGGCCGCGCGGGCCGGCCGCCCGGCGGGTCATGGCCGCCCGGGCCCGGCGGCGGAGCCCCGCCGGGCGGATACACCGGCGCGGGCGGATAACCCGGGGCCGGCGAGTAGGCCGCGGCGAGCCGCCCATCCGGCGGGCCCCCGCGCCCGGCCCCGCCGCCGGGGCCGGGCAGGTTGTCCGCGCCGGACAGGCTCGGCGAGGTGGTCAGCGAGGCGCCGGGCGGGCGGCCCGCCCGGCCGGGGCCCGTAACCGCCGCCCGGCGGCGGGCCGGAGGCAGCCCACGGGCCAGCGGGTCCGCCGGGGACGGCGTCGAGGGCGTCGGGGCGGGCCAGGCCGGAGGCGACGGCGAGTTCGCGGGTGACCCAGCCGCAGGCCTCCGGGGTGAAGGAGGTGCCGGAGGCGAAGGAGGCGGCGGTGATGCCGATGGCGGTGCGGGGGTCCATGCCCTGGCGGACGTGCTGGCGCAAGGTGCCGGCCAGGTCGGCCTCGGCGGCGGCGACCAGCACGCCGCGTTCCCGGCCGGCGTCGGGCAGGTAGTCCTTGAGCAGGTTGGACATGGTCTGCGGGTCGGACAGGGTCTGCTCACCGTAGGCCGGGTCGGACACGATCGCCCGCAGCGCAGCCCGCACCTCCGGCTCACCCCCGGTCACCGGATCGCTCATGCCGGCTCCGTCCGGCCGGCCCGGCCAGGGCGCCCGGTCACGGCCAGTTGACCGACTTCCACCAGTTGAACAGCTCAGCCTGGGTGCCGCCGAGATTCAGCGGCGCCTCGGCGATCCAGACCACCCGCTCGGTCGGCATCGCCCAGATGATCGTCGGGTTGTTCTGCTTGTCGGTGAAGCACTCCAGCAGCTGGGCCTTGTTCTTGGGGAACTTGGGCGGGTCGTACCAGGTGTTGTAGACGTAACGACTACCGCCCGACGGCGGGCAGCCGCCCAGCACCGACTGCGCCGCGTTCCAGTCCTTGGTCGTGTTGGCGACCTTGATGCCCTGCAGGTAGGCCAGATGCGTGGCGTACTGGTAGGCGAGCACGAAACTGTTGCGCAGCCTCGTCTTCGAGCAGCCGAGGATCGCGGTCTGGGGGTAGTCCGCCGCATAGGTCCGGCAGTGCGTCGCAACCGGCACCATGAGCTGTTTCAGCGGCTCGACCCCGCCCGCGCTGGCAGACGGCGAAGTCGCCGGGCTGGACGACGAGCCGTGCGCCTGCGGCCCGCCCGCGCTGTTGTGGTGCTGGGGCCCCGAGCGCAGCGCGAACACCGCGACGATGGCGCCGGCGATCACCACGACCGCCGCGCCGGCCGCCAGGGCCGCCTTCGTGCGGCTGCGCCGCCGTCCCGGCGGGCCGCCCGGTCCGGCCGTCGTCGCCGGCGGGTACGCCGGACCGCCGGCCGGCCCGAAGCCCGCGGGCTGGTAGCCGCCCTGCTGGTAACCGGCCGGGGGAGCGCCGCCCGGCGCAGCTGCCTGCTGATAGCCCGCGGCCGGGTAGCCGCCCGGGCCGCCGGTTCGGTAGCCCGGCGGCGGGTAGCCGGGCGCTTGCGGGTAGCCGGGAGACTGCGGGTAGCCGGGAGACTGCGGGTAGCCGGGAGACTGCGGGTAGCCCGGGGATCCCGGGTAGCCGGGGGACGGGGACGGCCCCGGGCCCGGCGGATAGCCGGGCGGCGGCGGATAGCCGGGCGGCGGCGGATTGGCCGTGCCCGGCCCGTGGCCGGCGCCATGCGGCCCGGCCTGGCCCGGGCCCGGCGGGGCCGGAGCGGAGCCGGGCTGGGTCGTGCCGCCGGGCGGCGCACCGGCCAGCCCGGCGGCCTGGGCCAGCTCGCCGGTGACCCAGGTGCACGCTTCGGGCGTGAAGGAGGTGCTGCCGGCGAATGACGCGGCGGTGATCCGGATCGCGGTGCCCGGGTCCATGCCCTGGCCCAGGTGCTGGCGCAGCTGCCCGACCAGGTCCGCCTGGGCCGCGGCCACCAGCACGCTGCGCTCCCGCGGCGCATCCGGCAGGTAGTCCCTGAGCAGGTTGGACATCGTCTGCGGGTCGGCGAGCGCGGCGGCACCGTACGCCGGGTCGGCGACAATGGCCCGCAGCGCCGCCCGGGCGGCGGGTTCATCCCCCGGCGATGAACCGGTCACTGCGCTCCTTCCACGAGTGGACCTTATCTTGGCCCGGCAGGCCGGATCCGCCTGTTCGAGCCGAATGTCAGGCGAACGAACCGGGCCCGGGCGGCCGGCCACAGCGGCGGCGCCCGGCGCGGCCGCTGATCCCGGGACCAACGGCTGACCGGGCGTTCAGCCGCCGGGCTAGACTGGGCGATCAAGCCAGCTATGGACGCTTCGCCGGATTCCGGAGCTGGCGTGGCCTGCCCGAGCAGATGATCCCGCCGCCGGACTCAAAGGAGCGCCCGATGGCCTTCCCCAGTGACCTCGACATTGCCCGCCGCGCGCAGCTCAAGCCCGTCGACGACATAGCCAGCGAGCTCGGCCTGGGCCTGCACCTGCTCGAGCCCTACGGCGAGCAGGTCATGAAGATCAAGCTGGCCGCGATCGAGGAGCTGGCCGACGCGCCGAAGGCGAAATACGTCGTGGTCACCGCGGTCACCCCCACCCCGCTGGGCGAAGGCAAGACCACCACCACCGTCGGCCTCGGCCAGGGTTTCCGGCACATCGGCAAGAAGGCCACGATCGCGATCCGGCAGCCCTCGATGGGGCCCACCTTCGGCATCAAGGGCGGCGCGGCCGGCGGCGGCTACAGCCAGGTCGTCCCGATGGAAGTGCTGAACCTGCACCTGACCGGCGACATGCACGCGGTGACCGCCGCGCACAACCTGCTGGCCGCGATGATCGACAACCACCTGTACCAGGGCAACGAGCTCGGCCTCGATCCGGCCGAGATCACCTGGCGGCGGGTACTCGACGTCAACGACCGGGCGCTGCGCAACATCGTGATCGGGCTCGGCCCGAAAGCCGACGGGGTGACCCGGCAGACCGGCTTCGACATCACCGCGGCCTCTGAGGTGATGGCCACCCTGGCCCTGGCCACCTCGCTGGCCGACCTGCGCGCGCGGCTCGGCCGGATCGTGGTCGGCTACACCCGCGACGGCGAGCCGGTCACCGCCGAGCAGCTCAAGGCGGCCGGGTCGATGGCGGTGATCTTGCGAGAGGCGATCAAGCCGAACCTGATGCAGACGCTGGAGAACACCCCGGTGCTGGTGCACACCGGGCCGTTCGGCAACATCGCTACCGGCAACTCCTCGGTAGTGGCCGACCTGATCGGCATCAGGACCGGCGATTACCTGGTCACCGAGGCCGGGTTCGGCGCCGATATGGGCGCCGAGCGGTTCTTCAACATCAAGTGCCGCACCTCCGGCCTCACCCCGGACGCCGCGGTCGTGGTCGCGACCGTGCGCGCGCTCAAGGCGCACTCGGGCAAGTACAAGATCGTCGCCGGGCGCCCGCTGCCGCCCGAGCTGCTGGCGGAGAACCCCGGCGACGTGCTGGCGGGCGCCGCGAACCTGCGCAAGCAGATCGAGAACGTCAAGCTGCACGGGGTGACCCCGGTAGTGGCGATCAACTCCTTCCCGGCCGACCATCCCAGCGAGCTGGACGCGATCCGCGCGGTCGCGGCGGAGGCCGGGGCGCGGTCGGCGGTCTGCACGCATTTCGCCGACGGCGGCCGCGGCGCCGCGGAGCTGGCCGAGGCGGTGGCGGAGGCGGCGGCCGAGCCGGGCTCAGTTCACGCTGCTGTACCCGGACGAGGCGCCGCTGCGGGACAAGATCGAGACCATCGCGACCCGGGTGTACGGCGCCGGCGGGGTCAGCTACTCCGCGCAGGCGGTCCGCCAGCTCGCCACCTACGAGCGGGCCGGGTTCGGCCGCCTGCCGGTATGCGTGGCCAAGACGCACCTGTCGATCTCTTCCGACCCGGCGCTCAAGGGCGCGCCGACCGGCTGGACGCTGCCGGTGCGCGAGGTGCGCGCCTCGGTCGGGGCCGGCTTCGTGTACCCGATCTGCGGCGATATGCGCACGATGCCGGGACTGTCATCGAACCCGGCCGCCGCGCGCATCGACCTCGATCCGGCCGGCGAGATCGTCGGGCTGTCCTGAACCCGGCGCTCCCGGCCGCCGCCGGGCGGCCGGGAGGCTACGCCGGCCCCAGCTCGGCGTACAGGCGCTGCAGCGCCCCGAAGGCGGGCTTGGCGGAGTAGTCGTCGCGCAGCACCCCGAACCGGCAGAACAGGCTGTCGCCCGCGCTGTCGGCGTCGCGCAGCCCGAACAGCTCCCAGTGCGTCACGTTCAGCTCCGCGCGCCGGTCGCTGACGGCCCGCACGATGGTCTCCAGCACCCGGGCCTGCTGGTCCTCCGGCCGGCCCGGGCCGGTCGGCCAGCCGTTCTCGCACACCCGGATCGGCAGCTGCGGGCCGATCCCGGCCGCGGGCAGGTCCCGCTCGCGGTAGGTGCGCAGCACCCAGTCGACCGAGGCCGGCAGCCGGTCCGGGCCGGCCGGCGGCCCGAACACGTCCGGGTACATGTCGATCCCGGCGTACTCGGCCGCGGCGGCGAAGTCGGAGCCGCCGAGCCTGCGCACCTCCGGCCAGAAGCCGCTGCCCTCCGGGTCGACCTCGGGGGACACCGCGAACCCGATGGCCGCCCGCGCGCCCGCCTGCCGCTTGGCGTCCGCGGCCCGCAGCACCCCGCGCACCAGCGCCGCCCGTGCCCCGGGATAGTCGCCGTCGGCGGCCGCGGGCACCCCGGTCAGGTTCGCCTCGGCGGTGACCTGGATCGCGGCCAGCGCCTGCCCGTACTGCCCGACGACCTCGGCCACGAACGCCTGCCAGCCGCGGACGTCGCCGGCCCGGTCCCGGTAGCACAGCACCAGGTCCCACGGCCCGCCGCCGGCGGTCAGCTGGCCGATCTGGGCCAGCGCGCCCGCGGTGCCCGCCCGGCCGGCCCAGCTCACGTAGGTCCGGGCCAGCCACGCGGCCCGGCCGCCGGACAGCTGCTCCAGCGCCCGGCCGATGGCCTCGAAGTCATCCGGCGGTCCCGACACCAGGCCGCCCGGCGCGCCGGCCAGCCCGAGCGGGAACACCCCGAAGATCAGCGGCGCAGTCACCCCGCGAGCGTAGCCCGCGCTGACCGGATTCCGGGCGCCGCCCGGCGGCGCGGGCCGGTCGCCGGCTAGGGCCCTGGGCCGGCCAGCTTCTGGCTGCCTGCGGCATTTTCCGCCACGGCGAACCGTGCGACGGTGAACGCCAGGATCAGCGGCACGTTCACCGCGAACACCGCGAGCATGCCGGCCAGCACGGCCAGCGTGGCGCCCGGCGTCCGGTCGTGGACGAACACGAACGCCAGCAGCCCGGCGATCACCAGGTAGGCCAGCAGCGCCCAGCGCGCGACCAGGAAGAACACCGGCCAGGCGAACGGCCGGATCCGGCTGAGCAGCACAAGGTCGGCCAGCGTCAGCGCCGCGCCGGCCGCCAGCACGGTCACCGGGACGGCCAGGCCCGGCTGGCCGGGCAGCTGCGCGCCCAGGTACACCCCGCCGGTCAGCATCAGCGCGATGGCGGCGACCGCGATCTCGGCTACCGGCGGCAGCCGCCGCCCGGCCGGCGGCGCGCTCATGCCGTCGCCAGCCGTGTCATGATCAGCAACGTGGCCACCTGCATGGCCCCGGTGATGCCCGCCGAGTAGATGAAGCGGCGCATCAGCCGCCCGATCACCGCGCCGTCCGGCACGGGCTTGCGCAGCTCGAACAGCACGGCCAGATTGGCCGGCTCCAGCACGCCGAGCGCGACCACCGCCATGACCGCCACCACGATCATCGAGGCCACCATCCAGCCGTGGTGGGAGTAGCCAGCCGACAGGTCGCCGGTCTGCAGCCCGAGCTGCCAGCCGGCCGCCAGCGTGCAGACCACCACGGTCGGCATGAGGACCAGCATCTTGGGCATCAGCCGGACGGTGAGCTCCGTCCTGGCCGGGATCGACAGCCGGGCGAGTACGGGCCCGAGCACGAACCCGAGGAACAGGTCGAGCACCGTCCAGGTTGCCCCGCTGACCACGTGGTAGAAATCGATCCCCCAGGCCGTGCCGGTGGCGATGACCGCGACCAGTCCCGCCAGCGCCACGGCGGCCAGCACCAGGCCGGCCCTGGGCACGATCTGGAAATCGGCCGGGCCGGGCCGGGCCGCGTCGTGCGCTCCGGCCGGCCCCGCTGTCACCTGGGCCATGGCACGCTCCCCCTCGCCCGCACTTGCTGCGCTGACTATAAGCCGCAGCTCCGGGCGGGGGGAATAGGCCGGAGCGGCCCCGCCCGGCTAGCCGGGGATGCCGGCCTGCTGCGGGCGGGCGCCTAGGCCGGGCCGCCGGCCGGCCGGGGGGCCGGACCTGGTCGTGGTCATGGCTGCCTCCGGATTAGTGCCGTCCGGGTGCCCGGTGTCCACTGCCACGTGATGCGCGGATGATGCCCGGGCCGCGGTGGCGATAGCATCCGGGCATCAGCTCACCCGTCTGCGATCGGAGTGATGGGCGTGGCAGCGGCGCCGTACGATTTCGTGATCATCGGCGGCGGCTCGGCGGGCAGCGCGCTGGCCAGCCGGCTGTCCGCCGACCCGTCCTGCCGGGTGCTGGTCCTGGAGGCCGGCCGCCCGGATTACCGGTGGGATGTGTTCATCCACATGCCGGCCGCGCTGACCATCCCGATCGGGAACCGGTTCTACGACTGGCAGTACGAGTCCGAGCCCGAGCCGTACCTGAACGGGCGGCGGATCTACCACGCCCGCGGCAAGGTGCTCGGCGGGTCCAGCAGCATCAACGGGATGATCTTCCAGCGCGGCAACCCGATGGACTACCAGCGCTGGGCCGCCGACCCGGGCATGGGCGACTGGGACTACGCGCACTGCCTGCCGTACTTCAAGCGGATGGAGAACTGCACCGCGGGCGGCGACGCCTACCGCGGCACCGACGGGCCGCTGGTGCTGGAGCGCGGCCCGGCCACCAGCCCGCTGTTCCGGGCCTTCTTCACCGCCGTGGAGCAGGCCGGGTACTCGCTGACCGACGACGTGAACGGGTACCGGCAGGAGGGGTTCGCGCCGTTCGACCGCAACGTGCGCCGCGGCCGCCGCTGGTCCGCGGCCCGGGCCTACCTGCACCCGGTTCTGCGCCGGCCCAACCTGACCGTGGCCTGCCGGGTCCTCGTCACGAAGATCATCTTGCGGGGCACCAGGGCGGCCGGGGTCGAGTTCATCCGCGGCGGCCAGGTGCAGCGGGTGCGGGCCGCGGAGGTCATCTGCTGCGGCGGCGCGATCAACTCGCCGCAGCTGCTCCAGCTGTCCGGGATCGGCCCCGCCGGGCTGCTGCGCGAGCACGGCATCGAGCCGGCCGCCGACCTGCCGGGCGTGGGCGAGAACCTGCAGGACCACCTGGAGGTGTACGTCCAGTACGGCTCCAAGCTGCCGGTGTCGGTGGCGCCCGCGCTCAAGTGGCGCAACCGGCCTGCCGTCGGGGCGCGCTGGCTGTTCCTGCACTCGGGCCCCGGGGCCACCAACCACTTCGAGGGCGGCGGCTTCGCCCGCAGCAACGGCGACGTCGGCTACCCCAACCTGATGTTCCATTTCCTGCCGATCGCGATCCGCTACGACGGGTCGTCGCCGGCCGGCGGGCACGGCTACCAGGTGCACATCGGGCCGATGTACTCCGACTCGCGCGGCACCGTCCGGATCCGCTCGGCCGACCCGGCGCAGCACCCCGCGCTGCGGTTCAACTACCTGTCCACCCCGACCGACCGGCGGGAATGGGGCGAGGCGATCCGGATCGCCCGCGACATCCTGAACCAGCCGGCGTTCGCCCCGTTCAACGACGGCGAGCTGTCGCCCGGGCCGGAGGTGAGCACCGACGAGCAGGTGCTGGACTGGGTCCGGCGCGACGGCGAGACCGCGCTGCACCCGTCCTGCACCTGCAAGATGGGCACCGGCCCGGACGCGGTCACCGACCCGGCCAGCCTGCGGGTGCACGGCGTGGACGGGCTGCGGGTGGTGGACGCGTCGGTGCTGCCCTACATCACCAACGGCAACATCTACGCGCCGGTCATGATGATCGCCGAGAAGGCCGCCGACCTGATACTCGGCCGGACGCCGCTGCCGCCGTCGGCGGCCCCGTTCTACCGGCACCAGCCGCAGGCCGCGGGCGCGGCCGGTGAGTGAGGACCCCCGGGACCCGCGCGGGCTGCGCGGCGATGCCCCGTTGCTGGATGGCTGGCTGAGGTTCACCGCGCAGGCACAGGCGGGCGCGCTGACCCCGATGAGCGTGCCAGGCCATAAGCAGCGTCAGGACCTGGTCGGCCCGGTGGTGGCGGGAGACGCGCCGATGTACGGCGGACTGGACTCGATCAAGCACGCCGACACGCTGCTGGCCGACGGCGAGGCCCGGGCCGCGGCGCTGTGGGGCGCAAGCTGGTGCCGCTTCTCGGTGGCCGGCTCGACGCACGGCAACCAGGCCCTCGCGCTGGCCGCCGGGTCGCCGGGCCGGGAGATCGTGGTGACAAGGACGCTGCACCGGTCGCTGCTGCTCGGCCTGGTGCTGGCCGGCCTGCGGCCGGTGTGGGTGCGCCCCGAGGTGGACGCGGCCACCGGCCTGCCGCGGGCGGTGGCGGTCAGCACGGTCCGAGCCGCGCTGGCCGGCCATCCGGGCGCGTGCGCGGTGTTCCTCGGCGACCCGTCCTACGTCGGCACCACCGGCGACCTGGCCGGCCACGCCGCCGCCGCGCACGAGGCCGGGGTGCCGCTGCTGGTCGACGCGGCCTGGGCCGCGCACCTGGGCTTCCACCCCGACCTGCCGCCGCACGCGATCGCCGCCGGGGCCGACGCCATGGTGACCAGCGCGCACAAGGCGCTGCCCGCCTACACCCAGGGCGCGCTGGTGCTGGCCAGGACGGACCGGCTGGACCCGGCGCGGCTGGACCGCGCGTTCGAGGCGACGCACACGACCAGCCCGACCGGCTCGATCCTGGCCTCCATCGACGCGGCCCGGGCGCTGCTGGCCCGCGACGGCAAGGAGCTGTGCGCCCGGCTGCTGCGGGTGGTCGCGGCGGCCAGGGACCGGCTGCGCCAGATCCCCGGCGTGCAGGTGCTGGACGGCCCGGGGGTGGAGCCCGCCAAGCTGGTGGTGCTGCTGGCCGGGACCGGCGCGAGCGGCTACGCGGTGGAGGCCGACCTGATCGCGGCCGGGATGCCGGTGGAGCAGGCCGACCGGGACACCGTGATCCCGATCGTGACGATTGCCGACGACGAGCAGCACATGGCCGCGTTCACCGCTGCGCTGGCGCAGTCGGTCGAGCGGCACCGGGGCACGCCGCGGCGGCCGGTGGCGGCGGTGGCCTGGACGGTCGAGCCGCAGACCGTGCTGCCGCCCCGGGAGGCGTTCTTCGCGCCGCACGAGACGGTGCCCGCCGCGGCCGCCGTCGGCCGGGTCAGCGCCGAGCTGATTGCCCCCTACCCGCCCGGCGTGCCGGTGCTGGCGCCGGGGGAGCTGGTGACCGCCGAGGCGCTGGAGGCGCTGCGCGAGGTGCGCGCCGACGGCGGCCGGATCGCCTACGCGGCCGATCCGGCGCTGGCTACCCTGCAGGTCGTCCGCGGTTAGCCTGCGGGAGGCCCCGGGCCGGGATGCGGCGGCCCGGGCCGGCGCCGCAGGGCCCGACTGAGAGGAAGCCGTCATGGACTTCAGCCTGACCGCCGCCGAGCGGGAGCAGTTCCTGGCCGGCCTGCACGTCGGCGTGCTCAGCGTCGCCGGGCCGCCGGGGGAGGGGCCGCTGACGGTCCCGGTCTGGTATTCCTACCGCCCCGGCGGCGTGGTCAGCGTGATCACCGGGCGCGACTCGCGCAAGGCCCGCGCGATCGCCGCGGCCGGCCGGATGAGCCTGTGCGCGCAGGACGAGGCCCCGCCGTACAAGTACGTCAGCGTCGAGGGGCCGGCCGTGATCGAGGAGGCCGAGTTCGCCGAGCAGCTGGCCATGGCCCGGCGCTACCTCGGCGACGAGGGCGGCGACCAGTACATGGCCAGCAACGCCGAGACCGCCCGCGCCGACATCGTCGTCCGGCTGACCCCGCAGCGCTGGCGCACCGCCGACTTCGGCAAGGGCGGCTGACCCGCGCGGTCAGTGCCGGCGGAGCCGTACGGCTGTCGCGGCCGCGCTCCCCGGCCGATAATCGGGGCATGGGGGAACTCCCCGCCGGCACGATCACGATGCTGTTCAGCGACGTCGAGGGGTCGACGGCACTGCTGAGCCGTCTTGGCGACCGGTACGGAGACGCGCTGTCGGCGCAGCGGGCGATCCTGCGCGCCGCCTTCGCCGAGTTCGGCGGTCATGAAATGGGCACTGAGGGCGACAGCTTCTTCGTCGTCTTCCCGTCGGCTGCCGATGCCGTCCGCAGCAGCGTGACGGCGCAGCAGAACCTGGCCGGCCACGACTGGCCCGGCGGCGCCGCCCTGCGGGTCCGGATGGGCCTGCACTCCGGCGAGCCGGCCCGGCACGAGGACGGCTACATCGGGCTGGATGTGCACCGGGCGGCCCGGATCGCGGCGGCCGCCCATGGCGGGCAGGTGGTGGCGTCCGAGCCGGCCCGGCTGCTGGCCGGGTCCCGCCTGCCGCCCGGCGTCACCTTCCGCGATCTGGGTTATCACCGGCTCAAGGACATCGAGGCTCCCGAGCGCATCTTCCAGCTGGCCGCCGCGGGCCTGCAGCAGCGGTTTCCGCCACTGCGGAGCCTGGGCGCCGCCACGAGCTTCCCGGCGCCCATGACGCCGCTGGTCGGCCGGGACGCCGAGCTGGCGGCCCTGTGCGCCACCGTCGCGCGCGCGGATGTCCGGCTGGTGACGCTGACTGGTGCGGGCGGGGTGGGCAAGACCCGGCTCGCGCTGGCCGCCGCCGGGTCGCTGCACGAGGCGTTCTCGCATGGCGGCTACTTCATCCCGCTGGCCCCGGTCCGCGACAGCGAGGCGATGTGGAAGGCCATCGCGGGGGTGCTGGACGTAGACGGCGACGGGTCCGCAGCGGAACTGGTCATCGGTTACCTGCGGGAACGCGCCGCGCTGCTGCTGCTCGACAATCTGGAGCAGATCGACGATGCGGCCTCGGTGGTAGCGGCGATGCTGGCGGCCGTCCCGGCCCTGGTGGTCCTGGCGACGTCGCGGCGGCCCCTGCACGTCCAGGGGGAGCACGAGTTCCCGGTCCCGCCGCTGGCCGTCGTTCCCGGCGGCGCCAGCGCCGCGGAGGTAGCGGCCTGCAGCGCGGCCATGCTGTTCGCCCAGCAGGCTCAGCTGGTACGGCCGGATTTCGCGATCACCGAGGGCAACGCCGCGGACGTCGCGGCGATCTGCGCCCGGCTGGACGGGCTGCCGCTGGCGATTGAGCTGGCCGCTTCCCGGGCCAAGCTGCTCACCCCGAGGGCGCTGCTGGGCCGGCTGGGACAGGGCCTGGACCTGACTGGCTCCGGCCCCGGCCGGCCGTGCCGCCAGCAGACCCTCCGCGGCACGATCGCGTGGAGCTACGAGCTGCTGAGCCCAGTACTGGCGGGCGTGTTCCGGCGGATGAGCGTATTCACCGGCGGCTGCGGCCTGGCCGCGCTGGCTGCGGTGACACTGCCCGACGGCGCCGGGCCTGCCGGCGCTGATCCGCTGGAGCTGGCTGCTCAGCTGCAGGACCTCAGTTTGATAACGGTCACTGCCGACCCGGATGGCGAGCCGCGGCTGGGCATGCTGGAGACCATCCGGGACTACGCGCTGGAGCGGCTCGCCGAAGCCGGTGAGCTCGATGAGGCGCGCCGGCGGCATGCGGCCTGCTACGCCGCGTTCGCGGAGCAGTCGCATGAACAGCTGGGCGGCGCCGTGCAGATGGCCGTGCTGGACCGGCTGGAAGCCGAGCACGGCAACCTGGAGGCCGCGCTGACGTGGTCGCTGGCTGCTACACCGGCCGGCGGCGGGACCGATGACACCGAGCGGGCTGAGCTGGGCCTGCGGCTCGCGCGGGCGCTGAGCAGATACTGGTATCAGTGCGGGCTTGCCTCCGAGGGGCGGCAATGGCTGCAGCGGGCGATCGAGCTGGCGCCCGATGCCGTGGGCGCGCCATTGGCGCGGCTGGCGCACGGGCTCGGAGTCCTGCTGGCCACGCAAGGCGAGATGGACGCCGCGCTGCCATTGCTCGAGCGTGCCCTGGGCATCTGGCGTGAGGTCGGGGATCAGGAACAGCAAGCCCGGGAGCTCAACAGCCTTGGTATCACCCGCCGTCAGCGCGATGAGCTGGATACCGCGCGATCGCTGCTGCTGGAGAGCATCGCCATCTCCCGCGCGGTCGGCAGCGCCTCCCGGCTGGCGGCCGCCCTGACCAGCCTGGGCCAGGTGGAAAGCGCCGCGGGCAACTACGATCGCGCCGCGCAGGTGCTGGGCGAGGCGCTGGTCCTTGACCGCGAGCAGGGCGACATCCAGGGTGAGGCGATCGATCAGCAGTCGCTGGCGGTGCTCAGACTGCGCGCAGGGCGGATCGAGGATGCCCGTGACCTGCTGCCAGGCATGCTGGCCTACGCCACCGGATCGAAAGATACCGAGTTCCTGGTCAATGCGCTGGAGGTGTCCGCCTGCGTCGCCGCGGGACTCGCCGACTGCCTGCCAGCCGCCCGCCTCGCCGGGGCCGCGGACCGGCTGAGGGAGCAGGCGGACCTGCCGCGACACGGGCACGACGAGGCGCTGCTGGAGCAGTTCCTGGCCCCGGCCCGGGCCGCCACCCCGCCCGCCGAGTGGGAGGCCGCGCTGGCCGCTGGCTATGCGCTAACCCGGGAGCAGGCCGGCAGCCTGCTGCGGTCGGCGGCACGGAGATCTTGAGCCAGCCAGCACGGGACGGAACGGCGGTGGCGTCCTGGCCGTCCAAGGAGCGCGGGCCCGGAGCCGCCGGCAGCGCCGGGCGCCCGGCCCTTTCAGGAGGCGGCAACGTCTGAGCACCGAGTCGCGCCCGCCCGGCTTCCCGTCTCAGTGGTGCGGGACCTCGTGGCTGACCGTCCGGCGGACTTGCTCGGCGACCTGGTTCTCGCTGCGGCAGATCGCGCAGATCGCCTGCCGGTAGATGGTGATGCGATCCGGCAGCACCCCCGCGTACTGTCAGGTGCGGCTCGTCAGCGGGACGCCCTGGTAGAGCCCGAGCAGGCCCGGCGGCCCGGCGCCGTGCTCGACCGTGACCGCGACGTTGCGCATCAGCCGGCCCAGGTCCGCGGGCAGCCCGTCCAGCGCGGCCTCGACCATCTCCTCGAACCGCAGGGGGCCGATCTCGATCACGGGCCCATTGTCCGCCGCGCGGCGGGCCCGCAGCCAAGGCCGCCGGGCGGCGGCCCGCAGCCCGGGCCTGGACGTTCAGCGGTTCTTCAGGAACGGGCGCTAGGTTCCTGCCATGGACGAGTTCCGGGCCCGCCGGGTGGTCGATGCGCTTCGCGACCGTGGCGTCGACGCTCACCTGCTCCGGGCCGGCGTCGACCAGTTCGGCATCCGGGTGCCGCTGCCCGGCGGCCGCGAGGCCGAGTGGGACACCGACGGCACAGCCGGCCTGGAAGCGCAGGTCATGCAGGACGGCATGCTGGTGGGGTACGTGCCGAGGATCGAAGGCTCCGAGGACTTCGGCGAGTCCGCCGTGGTGGACGCCATCGCCCGGACCGACTACGACCAGCCGGTCGCGCACCAGCGCCCCGCCGCGCCCGCCCCGGCCCCCGCCCTGGCCCGTGAGGGCGGTGTCTTCCGCCGGTTCCTCGACGGCTTCCGCTACCGGTAGTCCGCCCGCCGGGCGCCCGCTGTGCCGGAACCCCCGCTGCTGTCACCACCTGTTGCCACAATGGGGCGCGAGACGGCAGGGAGTGCTGATGGGCAAGCTGATCTACTCGGTGATCGCCTCGGCGGACGGTTATGTCGAGGACGCTGAGGGCCGCTTCGCGTGGGCGGAGCCTGACGAGGAGGTGCTCCGCCTCGTCAGTGACCTTGAGCGCCCGGTCGGCACCTACCTCTACGGGCGCCGGATGTACGAGACGATGCGCTACTGGGACACCGCCGCCACCGGCCCTGACCAGCCGCCTGCCGTCCGGGAGTTCACCACGATCTGGCAGGCCGCGGAGAAGATCGTGTTCTCGGCGACCCTCGGCTCGGTGACGACCGGGAAGACCAGGCTCGAGCGGGACTTCGACCCGGGCCTGGTCCGGCAGCTGAAGTCGGCCAGTGCGCGCGACCTGTCGGTCGGGGGCGCCCACCTGGCCGGGCAGGCGATCCGGGCCGGCCTGGTCGACGAGCTGCAGCTGATCCTGGTCCCGGTGCTCGTCGGCGGGGGCAAGCGGGCGCTGCCCGACGGTGCCCGCGGCGGCCTGGAGCTGCGGGACACCCGGCGCTTCGCCGGCGGCGCCGTGTACCTCAGGTACGGGGCCAGGCCGGCCTGATCACGGCGGCCGCAGCCCGCTGCCGTCCGGCTCAGTACGAGCGGCCGAAGATGAGCCGCTTGCCGTACGCGGATTTCTGCTGGCACCGGATGCAGCGCCCTTCCGCGGCCGGGCCGTCTGCCGGGATGCACCGCGGAGTGGCCGACGTCGCGGCCTTGATGTCGTCCTCGCACGCAGGCTGTCCGCAATGCAGCGCCAGTGCCCAGCCGGCCTGCACCGCCTCGGCGAACTCGCCCCAGGTGTCCGCCCTGGCCGTGCGCGAATCCCGGAAGCTGGCCGCCCGCTGCAGCAGCAGGTCCTGGATCGCGCTGAGTTCGGTGCCCAGCCGCCCGGGCGCCGCGTCCAGGGACACCGGCGTCTTGCCCTGGCCGGTCCGGGTGGACATCAGCGCGGTGCCGCCGGCCAGGTCACGGGGCCCGATCTCGAGCCGGACCGGGACGCCGCGCAGCTCCCAGTCGTTGAACTTGAAGCCGGGCGACAGGTGCGGCCGGTCGTCCACCTGCACCCGGATGGCCGCCCGGCGGAGCCGGCTGGCCAGTTCCCGGGCCGCGGGCAGCACCTTTTCCGCCTGCTCGCCGCGGCCGATCGGCACGATCACCACCTGGTAGGGAGCCAGCCGCGGTGGCAGCACGAGGCCCTTGTCGTCGCCGTGCGTCATGATCACGCCGCCGACCATCCGGGCGCTCATGCCCCACGAGGTGGTGTGGCAGTACTCCAGCTCGCCGTTCGGTGCCGTGTACTGGATGCCGAACGCCCGGGCAAAGTTCGTGCCCATGTAGTGCGAGGTGCCGGACTGCAGGGCGCGCCCGTCGCGCATCATGCCCTCCACCGTGTACGTGCGCCGGGCGCCCGGGAACCGCTCGCCCGCCGTCTTCTCGCCGTCGGCCACCGGCATCGCGGCGATCTCCCGGGCCACCTTCGCGTACAGGTCAAGCGCGAGCAGCGTCTCGCGCATCGCATCGGCCTCGCCGGCGTGCGCGGTGTGCCCCTCCTGCCACAGGAACTCGGTCGTGCGCAGGAACATCCGCGGCCGCATCTCCCAGCGCACCACGTTCGCCCACTGGTTCAGCAGCAGCGGCAGGTCCCGGTGCGAGCTGATCCACTTGGCCATCATCTCGCCGATGACCGTCTCCGACGTGGGCCGGACGATCAGCGGCTCCTCGAGTTCCTTGCCGCCAGCGTGGGTGACCACGGCGAGCTCGGGGGCGAAGCCCTCGACGTGCTCGGCCTCGCGCTGCAGGTAGCTCTGCGGGATCAGCAGCGGGAAGTAGGCGTTGTCGTGGCCGGTTTCCTTGATCCGCCGGTCGATGTCGGCCTGCAGCAGCTCCCAGATCCGGTAGCCGTAGGGGCGGATCACCATCGTGCCCCGGACCGGCCCCCGGTCCACCAGCTCGGCCTTGACGACGACCTCGTTGTACCAGGCCGGGAAGTCCTCGCTCTGCGGCGTCACGCCGCGCTCGTCCCGGGCCACACGCCGAGGCTACGGCATCGGCGCCGGGATCCCCGGCCCGCGCCGGGTGGCCTTCACCAGCCGCGCGGTGACAGCAGCGGCCAGCCGCCGCCCGCCCGGGAGGTGACCGCACCCGGATCGTGTGGCCTGCACCATTCAACGGCGCAGCGCGGCGGCCTAGCCTCGGCAGCAGGACCGGATCCGCCATGCGGCACCGGACCCGCGCCGGCCGGGTGCACGCGGGCGCTGCCCGAAGGGAGCACAATCATGAAAACCGCTTACCGGGCGCTGGCCTATTTGCTGGCGTTGTCCGTCGCCGTGCAGGCCTCGCTGATCGCCTTCGGCGCCTTCGCCTTGGAGGACAAGATCGACAAGGGTCCGGTCTCCAGCGGCGACACCGCCGGAGTGGTCGCGCACGACTCGTTCGCGCTGGTCGTCCTGCTGCTGGCCATCGCCTTGCTCGGGGTTTCGCTGCGCGCGCGGGTCAGCCGCGGCGTGCGCTGGGCGGGCCTGCTGCTCGGCCTGGTCGTGCTGCAGTTCCTGCTGGCCTTTGCCGCCTTCGCAGTGCCCGTCGTAGGCGTGCTGCATGGCCTCAACGCGCTGGCCATTTTCGGGGTCGCGCTGCTGGCCGGGCGCCGCGTACCGAAGGCCGGCCCCGTGACCAAGCCGGCCGCTGCGCAGGACGTCCCGGCCTGAACGGCCCGGCGGCCCGGGGCTGCCTGGCCCTGCGGGCCTACCGCTTGGATATGGCCGGGGCGAGCCGGATGAGCCGCGCGGTGCTCGTCTCGTCGAGCTCGGCGAGGGCGGCCCGTGACTTCACGAAATCGGAAAACGAGCGGTACCCGAGCGCCCGCTCGCTGAACGAGGGGTCCATCCGCCGCATCTGGCTCTTCACCGCGGAGCTGTGCAGCCAGTCGGCGTCCTCCTTCTCCTGGCCCAGCCGCAGCGCCCGTTCGAGCAGCCGGGTCGCTGCCTCCTGCGGGTCTTCCTCGGACTCGGAGTCGGCCTCGTCGGCGTCCGCGCCGTCGGCCTCGTCGGCATCGGCCGTGTCCGCCGCATCGGCGGCGCGCCGGCTCCGGCGCGGGCTGCGGCCGGCCGGGGCGGTGCCGGGCTCCTCCGGCTGCGCCCCGGCGACCTGACCCGCGGCGCGGTGCGGGGCCTCGGCCGGCTCGATGCCCGGCAGCGCGTCGTAGGTCACCAGCTCGTCGCACGCCGCGGCCAGGGCCCGGCTGGTCGAGCCGGCCACCCCGACGCCCACCACGTAGCGGCCCAGCCGGCGGCACCGCTGAGCCAGCGCGATGTAGTCGGAGTCCCCGGCCACGATCACCACGTGGGTCAGGTCGGGCAGCCGGAACATGTCCTCCACCGCGTCCACGGCCAGCCTGATGTCGGCGCCGTTCTTGGCGTAGGCGGCCGCAGGGAACAGCTGCACCAGGTCCACGGCGCGGCTGACGAGCTGGCCGCGGTAGTCGGCGTTCATCGGCGCCGACCAGTCCGCGTAGGCGCGGGTAAGCACCAAAGTGCCGAACGAGGAGGCGTAGTCGATCATCGCGCCGACGTCCACGGTGGCGCGGCGCACCTTCTCGGCCAGGTCGGCGCCGGCCGGCGGCCGTCCCGGCTGAAGGCGCGCACCTTGTCCCGCTGGAACTGGCCACGGCCGTGCACCTGGTCGTACCGCGAGATCACGATGTTGTCGAAGTCGATGTAGACGGCAACCCGCGCCCCGCCCGGGTCGTTCATGGTCGCCCTTCCTGCTGGCCGGTCACGAGCGAGATCCTACCGGTGGCTCGTCGAGCAGGCCGGAAGCGCCGAACGCCCGCTGGTAGATGTCCCGGATGACCTGCTGCTTGCGGGCGTTGTACTGCATGACATGCTCGCCGGCCGCATTGGCCGCGGCCGCGGCCGCGCGCTTGGCCGCGGCGTAGCGGTCCCGCTCGCCGGGGTTGCCGCGCAGCCAGTCCCTGAAGAGCCGGTGCCTGATCAGCTCGGGACTGTCGAACCCGAAGACGTGCAGGTTGCAGGCCGGGTCGTCCGCCCGCAGCATCCGGTGCCCGTACCACCAGGGCTCGCGGATGACCAGCCGGAAGCCCGCCGCTTCCAGGGCCGGGACGTACGCCTGCTCGCGGCCGGGGTCGGCCACGGTCAGGTCGATGTCGATCACGGGCTTGGCGGCCAGGCCCGGGACCGAGGTGGAGCCGACGTGCTCCAGCGCCAGTACCCGCCAGCCCAGCGCGGACCGGACCCGGCCCGCGAGCGCGCCGTACCAGGCCGGCCAGGCCGGGTCCGGATCGGCCAGCGCGATGCCGGCCGCCGGGCCGCTCCCGGGCACGACGAACGGATCGGCGCCCGGCGGCAGCGGCGGGTCACTGAACGTCACGATGTCCGACCGCCCCGGCACCCGCGCAGCCTACCGGCACCCGCCCGCCGCGGGACCGCGCTCAGGCGCGGGCATTCTGCAGACGGACTGATCGTGTGAGTTTCTCAGTTCCAGGAACTGAAAAGGCCACACGATCACACGGATGATGCCATCAGCGCGGCCCGGGGCTGGCCTGGGTGTGGTGAGCAGGCCGGCGGGCGCTGCCTTGACTCTGATCGACGGGACGGGTGATGCTCAACACGCCGGAAGCCGCGAGCCGACGAACCGCCGGCGCTGCCGTCGCAGAATCGAGGACGCGTGACCGCCTGCCCGGCTGCTTCCGCGTCCCCGCGGGGCAGCGACGACAGCGCCGCCAGAGCCGCCAGGGCCGCCGGCCTGATCGCGGTGGCCGAGGACCTGGCCGGCGAGTTCTCGCTGCGGCCGCTGCTGGAGCGGATCTTGCGGCGGTGCACCGAGCTGCTCGGCTGTGCGGCGGGCTCGATCTGCAGCGTCGACGAGGCGGCGGGCACCTACTGCAAGGAAGCCGACATCGGCGTGGCGTGCCAGTCCGGCCGGGTCTTCCCGCTGACCGAGGGCATGACCGGCCTGGTCGTGGCGCACCGCGGCCCGCTGTGGGTCGGCCGCTACGAAGATGTGCCCGGCGGGCACGTCGCGCCGCGGGAACGGGCCACGCTGCGCGGCGTCATCGGCGTGCCGCTGGAATGGCGAGGCCGCATCATCGGCGCCTGCATTGTGTTCAGCCGGGACGAGCGCCGGGTGTTCGGGCCGGCCGACGCTGAGCTGCTCCAGCTGTTCGCCAAGCACGCGGCGATCGCGCTGGCGAACGCGCATATGCACGAGGTCGCCGAGGAGCGGGCCCGGGCCGAGGCGGCGGCCGCGGAGCGCGACCGGCTGCTCGCCGAGGTCCACGACACGATCATCCAGCGGCTGGTGAGCATCCGGGTGCACCTGGACAGCGCCGAGCAGGATCTGGCCCCGCTGGCCAGCGGGAACCAGGCCAGCGGGAACCAGGCCAGCGGGAACCAGGCCGGCGGGGACCAGGCAGGCGGGGACCAGGCCGGCGCGGCGGTCGCCCACCTCCGGCAGGCCAGCACAGCGACCAGAGATGCGCTGGCCGAAGCCCGGCTTACCCTGCTCGGCCTGGCCGCCGCGCCGCTGGAAGGCCGGACACTCGATGACGCGCTGCGGCTGGAGGCCGACTGGGCGCAGAGCATCGGGCGGCTGGAAGTCAGGTTCGTGTCCGCCGGGCCCCCTGCCGAGCTGGAAGAGCGGCTGTCCCGGGAGATCTTGCGTACCGCCCGCGAGGCGCTGACCAACATCGTCCGGCATGCCGAGGCGCGCTCAGTCCGGCTCGGCCTGATGTACGAGCAGGCCGCCGTGACCTTGCTGGTGCAAGACGACGGCCAGGGCTTCGACCCCCGGTCCGGCTGGCAGGGTGAGGCGTTCGGGCTCCGCGCGATGACCGAGCGCGCCCGCGAGCTCGGCGCGACCATGGAGGTCGACTCGCTGGCCGGGTGGGGCACCATCATCCGGGCCCGCTTCCCGTATCTTCGCGGCCGGCCGGAGGCCGGGCCGCGGCTGCGGGTGCTGATCGCGGCCCGGCGGCCGGTGCTGCGGGCCGGGCTGGCCCGGCTGCTGTCGTGGACCGAGCCGGGCCTGGACATCGTCGGTGAGGTCGCTGCCGCCGAGCAGGCCGTGGAAGCGTGCCGGGACGTGCAGCCCGACGTGGCGCTGGTCGACCTGAGCCTGCCCACCGCCGGCGGCGGCGAGCTGGGACCGCGGGACGGTCCCGGAGCGGCCGGGGCACTGCTCGCGTGCTGCCCTGGCCTCGCGGTGGTCGGGCTGTGTGAGGCCGGTGACGACGAGCAGGTCGCCGCGGCGATCCGGGCGGGCGCGAGCGGCTGCGTCGACGCCGCCTCGGACGGCCCGGAGCTGGCCCGGGCAGTCATCGCGGCCGGCCGGGGGCAGGCGATCTTGTCCGGCCCGGTGCTCGGCCGGCTGCACCGCGGTCTGCGGGCCGACGATACTGATCCAGGCCTGACCGCGCGCGAGCGCGAGGTGCGCGATCTCATGGTGCAGGGGCTGCCGGACAAGCTCATCGCCGAGCGGCTGGTGCTGTCGGTGAAGACGGTCGAGAAGCACGCCGGCTCCGTGCTGCGCAAGACTGGCGCCCGCAACCGCACCGAGCTGACCGCGCTGGCCGGCCGCGGCCGGGCACGGTAGCCCGGGCCGGGCGCGGTAAGGCGCGGTAGGGGAAGCCCTCCCGGGATCCGGGGGATTTCCCCGATCCGCAGCCCCGGCCGCGGTGCTTACCCTCGCGGTGTCCCCGCCCGGGAGGGTTGCCGTGCCGGTTGTGCCGCTGAAGGAGATGCTCGACCGCGCGTTCGCCGAGCGCTACGGCATCGCGGCCATCAACATCGTCAACGACCTGACCCTGGAGGCCGTGCTGGCGGCCGCCGTCGAGCAGCGCTCCCCGGTGATCATCCAGACGTCGGTGAAGACCGTCCGCTCGATCGGCGCGGATCTGCTGTTCGCCATGTGGCGGGAGCTGACCGCGGGCATCGAGGTGCCGGTCTCGCTGCACCTGGACCACTGCCCCGACCGCGAGGTCATCAGCCTATGCCTGCGCAAGGGCTGGAACTCGGTGCTGTTCGATGCCTCTGCGCTGCCGGTGGCCGAGAATATGCGCCAGACGGTGGAGGTAGTGGCCGAGGCGCACGCGCGCGGCGCGCACGTGGAAGGGGAGATCGAGTCCATCACCGGGGTCGAGGACGACGTCGGCTCGGATGCGGAGGCGGAGCGGCAGGCCCTGCCGGTGGCGCTGGAGTTCATCCGCACCACGGGCGTGGACGTCTTCGCCCCGGCCATCGGCAACGCGCACGGCGTCTACCGGGCCGAGCCGCAGCTGGACGCGCAGCGGGTCTCCGACATCGTGGCCGCGGAGCCGATCCCGATCGCGCTGCACGGCGGCACCGGCCTGACCGACGCCCAGTTCTCCGACCTGATCGCCCGCGGCTGCGCCAAGGTCAACATCTCCACCGCGCTCAAGGTCACCTACATGCAGTCGAACCTGGCCTTCCTGCGCGGGGCGGAGGAGCGCGGCAGCTGGGATCCGCCCTCGCTGTTCCGTGCGGTCAGTGCCGACGTGCGGCAGCTGGCCGCCGATCACATGCGGCGTTTCGGCAGCGCCGGCCAGGCCTGGTAGGCCTATGGCCAGCCCCGCGGGTCCCGCGCTGATACTCGACTGCGACGGCGTGCTTGCCGACACCGAGCGGTACGGCCACCTGCCCGCGTTCAACCAGACGTTCGCCGAGTTCGGGCTGCCGGTCCGCTGGAGCGTGGCGGAGTACCGGGAGAAGGTGCGCATCGGCGGCGGCAAGGAGCGAATGGCCAGCCTGCTGACGCCCGAGTTCATCGCCGCCGCCGGCCTGCCCGGCGGCCCGGCCGCCCGGCAGCAGGCGGTGGCCGCCTGGCACCGGCGCAAGACCGAGATCTACACCGGGCTGGTGGCCTCCGGCGCGGTGCCGCCCAGGCCCGGCGTGGAACGCGTCGTCACCGGTGCGCTCGCCGCCGGATGGCCGGTGGCCGTCGCCTCGACATCGGCGGAGGTGTCAGTGCGGGCCACGCTGGAGCGGGCGGTGGGCGCCGGGCCGGCCGGATCGGTGGCCGTGTTCGCCGGCGACATCGTGCCCCGCAAGAAGCCCGCCTCCGACATCTACCTGCTCGCCCTGGACCGGCTCGGGCTGCCGCCCGGCCGGGCAGTGGTCGTGGAGGACTCGCGCAACGGGCTGGTCGCTGCGACTGGCGCCGGCGTGACCTGCATGATCACGGTCAACGACTACACCGCAGACGAGGACTTCGCCGAGGCGGCCCTGGTGGTCTCCTCTCTCGGTGATCCCGGCGGCGAGCGCACGACCGTGCTGGCGAACCGCAGCCCGGCCGCCCCCGGCGACTGGATCACGCTGGCCGACCTGGCCGCCCTGGCCAGCACCCCATCTGACGACCGGCCCGGCGCGGCCGCGAGCTAACCACCGGGCAGCGAGCAAAAGGAGCCCTTCATGCCGGCAGCCACTCTCGGCGACGTCGAGACCGTCGTCCTGCAGGTCGCCCGGACCGCGGTGGCCAACGAGAAGTACTTCGGCGAGCTGGACGCCGTCGTCGGCGACGGAGACTTCGGGTACTCGATGGCCCGCGGCTTCGAGCTGGTGATCCAGGACTGGGACAGCTTCGACCGGACCGACATCGGCACGTTCCTGAAGAAGATCGCCGTGGTCATCACCAGCCGGATCGGCGGCACGTCCGGCCCGATCTGGGGCACCGCGTTCCTGCGCGCGGGCGTCACGGCCGGAGCCGCCACCAAGCTGGAGCCCGCGCAGATCGTGGCGATGCTGCGCGCGTCGGTCGAGGGCATCAAGGCCCGCGGCCAGTCCGACGTCGGCGACAAGACCCTGCTGGACGCGCTGGTTCCCGCGGTCGACACGATCGACGAGCAGCTCAGCCAGGGACGCGGCCCGGCCGCGGTGGTGCGGGCGGCCGCGGCGACCGCGCGCGAGCACGCCGAGGCGACCCGCCAGATGCAGGCGCGGCGCGGCCGGGCGAGTTACACCGGTGAGCGCAGCATCGGCACGCTGGACGCGGGCGCCGTGGGCGTCGCCGTCATGTTCGAAGCCCTTGCCGACCTGTGGCCGGAGCAGCCGGCCCAGTCCTGACTCGCCCTGGAGGTGGCGGCGTGAAGAAGTTCGTCAACGACCCGCGGCAGTTCGTGCCGGAGATGCTCAAGGGCATCGCGCTGGCCAACCCCGGCACGCTGAAGTACGTGCCGGAGTACAACCTGATCATGCGGGCCGATGCCCCGAGCCCGGACAAGGTCTCGGTCATCCAGGGCTCGGGCTCCGGGCACGAGCCGGCCCACGTGATGGTGGTCGGCAAGGGCATGCTGGACGCGGCCTGCCCCGGCGACGTGTTCGCCGCCCCGCCGATGGACTACGTGCTGGAGACCACCAAGCTGATGGCCTCGCCCAAGGGCGTGCTGCACATCATCAACAACTACACCGGCGACCGGATGGCCTTCGACATGGGCAAGGAGATGTCCGAGGCCGAGGGCATCACCGTCGGGACGCTGCTGGTCGACGACGACGTGGCCGTGAAGGACTCGACGTACACGGTCGGCCGCCGCGGCGTGGCCGGCAACTTCTTCGTGATCAAGGCGGTCGGCGCGGCCTCCGAGCAGGGCGCCGGCCTGGATGAGCTGCTGCGCATCGGCAGCAAGGTCAACTCCGTGACCCGGACCATGGGCATGGCGCTGACCTCCTGCACCCCGCCGGCCAAGGGATCCCCGCTGTTCGAGCTGGGCAGCGACGAGATGGAGATGGGCGTCGGCATCCACGGCGAGCCAGGCCGCCGCCGGGAGAAGCTGGCCAGCGCCAACGAGATCGTCGACGAGCTGCTCGAAGCGGTCGTCTCCGACCTGCCGTTCAGCCAGGGCGATGACGTGGCCCTGATGGTCAACGGCCTCGGCGGCACGCCGGTCAGCGAGCTGTACCTGCTGTACGGGTACGCGCACGAGCAGCTGGCCAAGCGCGGGATCAACGTACGGCGCAACTACGTCGGTAACTACTGCACCTCGCTGGACATGGCCGGCACCTCGCTCACGCTGAGCCGCCTGGACGCCGAGGTCGACGAGCTGCTGAGCGCCCCCGCCGAGATCGCCATCCGCACCTTCTGATCCGGCGCGGCCCCTGGTGTCCCGCGATCGTGCGGGCTTTTCAGCTGCCGGAACTGAAAGCCCGCACGATCATGGCGGTGATCGGGCAGTAATCCGGGTGCGGGCCGCGCGGCGGTATAGGCCAACATGCCAGGCGGGCGGATCCGCGGCCTGCACCCGGGTCAGGAGCCGGTGACGGCGGCCGCGTGCGCGGCGATCTCGGCGGCCAGCTGCCGCGCCCGGGCCGGCAGGCCGTCGCCGGGCTGGCCGGCCAGGTTGATGCCGATCAGCCCGGCCGCCGCCGCGGCGCCGGCCTGGGCCAGCAGCACCGCGGTGACGGCATCGCCGCGCAGCGCCGGGTTGCCGCCGTCGGCGAGCCCGGCGGCGAGACTGGCCGCCGCGGCGGCCAGCTCCGCGATCCGCATCGGCACCTCGCTGGCGGCCGACAGCGCCGCCCCGGGATCCCCGCCGGCCCGGCGGGCGGCCAGCACCGCCTGATAGCCGTCCGCATCGGCCTGGATCAGCTCCGCGGCCCGCTCGCTGAGCTCCCGGCCCTGGGCCGCCAGCCGCCCGGCCTCCACCGGCCCGAGCCGGCGCTCGGACAGCCCGGCGGTCATCGCCCCCAGGCTCGCGGCCAGCGCCACCGCGAGGGCCGCCGCCCCGCCGCCGCCCGGCGCCGGCCGCGGCGCGGCCAGGGCGGCCAGGAACTCGCCGACGCTCAGTTCCGTGAGCGCAGCCGCTGTGCCGCCCCCCGTGCCGCCGACCGGGCCGCCGGACGGCGCCGGTCCCGGGCTGGCCGGGCCGCCGGACGGCGCCGGTCCCGGGCTGGCCGGGCCGCGGGGCGGTCCGGGCGTCATGCGCCCCCGGCCCCGGCGGCCCGGCGCGATAACGCGGCGCCGGGTAGATGATCGTCTTCGGCTCGGTGAAGGCGTCGATGGGGGAGCGGCCGCCCACCCGGCCGCGGCCGCTGATGCTGCCGGCCCGGCCGCCGAACGGCAGGTGCGACTCCCACAGGTTGGTCGAGTTGTTGATGTTCACCCAGCCGGTCCTGGCCTGCTCGGCAAAGGCCAGCCCGCGCTCCAGGTCTTCGGTGAACACCGCGGCGGTCAGCCCGTAGGGCGAGGAGTTGGTGAGCTCAAGCGCCTGCCCGGCCGAGCTCACCTCCACCACCGGGACCACCGGGCCGAACGTCTCCTCCCGCTCGATCGCCATGCCGGGCGTGACGCCGTCCAGCACGGTCGGCTCGGCGTAGAGCGCGGTCGGGAAGCCGGGCGCCCGCCGCCCGCCGCAGCAGATCCGGGCGCCGGCGGCGGCCGCGCCGCCGACGTGCTGGTCGAACTTGGCCGCGGTGGCCTCGTTGTTCAGCGGCCCCATCGTGGTCGCCGGGTCGAACGGGTCGCCGAGCCTGATCCGCTCCTTGGTCAGCGCCACCACCCGCTCGGTGAACTCGCCCCGCACCGCCGCGTGCACCAGGAACCGCTCGCCCGCCGTGCAGCTCTGCCCGGCGCACAGGTACGCCGCCTCCAGCGCTGCCTCGGCGGCCAGCCCCAGGTCGGCGTCGGCCAGGATGACCATCGGCCCGTTGCCGCCGAGCTCGAGCACCTGGGCCTTGCCCGCGGCGCGGGCCGCCACCGACGCCCCGGTGGCCACCGACCCGATGAACCCGACCCCGGCCACGCCCGGGTGCCCGGCCAGCGCGTCGCCGACGACCGGTCCCGGCCCGGCCACGAAGTTGAACACCCCGGGCGGGAGCCCCGCCTCGGCGATGACCCCGGTCAGCGCCGCGCAGCAGGCCGCGGTGCTCGGCGCGGGCACCCAGACCACCGCGTTGCCGGCCGCCATGGCCGGCGCGAACAGCTCGGCCCCCATCGTGTACGGCCAGTTCCACGGGCTGATCACGCCGATCACGCCGAGCGGGACGCGGGCGCTGAGCACCCGGCGCCCGGCCGAGGTGGAGGCGGGCAGCGCCCCGGCCGTGCGCTTGGCGTCCTCGCCGGCCATCCGGAAGTACTCGGCCAGCTCGTCCGCCTCGTCGTAGGCCTCGGCGGCCAGCGGCTTGCCCTGGTCGCGGGTCAGCACCTCGGCCAGCTCCTCGCGCCGCTCCGTGATCGCGCCCGCCACCCGCGCGCAGTGCCCGGCCCGCTCGAACGGCGACAGCGCCGCCCAGGCCGGCTGCGCCGCCGCGGCCGCGGCCACCGCCGCGCCGACGTCGGCCCGGCCGCCGGCCGCGACCGAGGCGAAGGCCTCCCCCGACGACGGGCTCACCGCCGGCACCGTCCCGCCCTCGCCCGGCCGCCAGCCGCCGCCGATGTACAGCTGATACTCGCGCATCGCCCTTGCCGCCTTCCCGCCCGCCGCTGCCGGAGCGGCCGGCCCGCCGCAGCCTGCCCGCCGCGGCGCAGCCTGCCCGCCTCGCCCGGACGCCGCCCGCCGCGCCCGCCGGAACACCATGAATGTGACATCCACGGTCACCGGTGGCCATCAATGTCACATTCATGAGGTGCGCGGCGCGCCGCCGCAGCCTACGGCGCTGATGCCGCTTCGCCCGGGCTCAGATGTATTGTGCCGTAGACACCGGCCGCCGTCCCTTGGCACCAGGGAGCAGACGTGGACGACCAGACGTCCGGCGCCGAGCTGCGGCCCGGCGATGAGCACGATCCGCTGCCCGAGGCCAGCATGCTGGCGCAGGGCGCGGCCAACGCCGGCATCGGGCTGAAGCTGCTGGGCGGCCTGGCGGTGCGGGTCATCTGCCCTGGCTTCCCGCCGCGGCTGCGCCGCGGCCAGGACATGGACTTCGCCTGCCTGTCCCGTAAGCGCAAAGACGTGGCCGCCTACCTGGAGCGCAGCGGCTGCGAGCCGGACAAGCGCTTCAACAACCTCAACGGCGACCGGCAGATGTACTTCACCGCACCGTCGGGGCGGCCGGTCGACGTGATGGTGGACCGGCTGGCCATGTGCCACACGCTGGACTTCCGGCCGACGTTCGACCGGATGCCGATCACCCTGGACGCCGGCGACGTGCTGCTGTCCAAGCTGCAGATCGTCGAGCTGAACGAGAAGGACGCCCGGGACATCTTCCAGCTGCTCGGCGGGGCGCCGCTGCACGCGGGCCCGGACAGCGCCGCCCGGCCGGCCATCGACACCGACCGGTTCGGCAAGCTGCTCGGCGCCGACTGGGGCTGGTGGCGCACCGTCACCGGCAGCCTGGCCAAGCTGCCCGGCCTGGCCGAGGGCAACCCCGGCCTGCTGCCGCCGGACCCGCCGCACGACCCGCTGGCCGCCGCCCGGCAGCTGGCCGAGGTCGCCGAGGCGGCACCCAAGAGCGTCAAGTGGCGGATGCGGGCCGGAGTCGGCGACCGGGTCCGGTGGTACGAGCTGCCGGAGGAGGTCGGCCACTGAGCCCGCGCGTCATTTATCCGGTTCGCCCAGCTCAATGCTTGACGCCCGGTTGGCGAGGGTGTTACACCGTTGGCACACACCGCGCGGCAGGGGCGTAACTCACATATGAAGATTTTCTTCGCCACCGATATCCACGGTTCGGAAGTCTGCTGGCGCAAATTCCTCAATGCGGCTGCCTTCTACAAGGCGGACATGGTCATCCTCGGCGGCGACGTCACCGGCAAGGTCATGGTCCCGATCACCGCCTATCCCGGGTACTGGCAGGTGACCGTCAGCGGCGAGCAGCACCGGCTGGAGACCCAGGAGGAGCTGGCCGAGATCCAGCGCCAGATCCGCAACCGCGGCTCCTACCCGGCCATCGTCACCCCGGACGAGCTGACCGAGCTGAGCACCCAAGAGGGCGCGGTGGACCGCCGCTTCTCGGCCGAGATGGTGCACTCGCTGGACCGGTGGATGAACATGGCCGACGAGAAGCTGCACGGCGGCCAGCTCCCGTGCATCCTGAACGGCGGCAACGACGACATCTGGGAGATCGACGACATCATCGAGGCCTCGCCCTGCGTGACCTTCGGCGAGGGCAAGGCCGTCGAGCTGCCCGGCGGGTTCCACCTGATCTCGATGGGCTGGACCAACCCGACGCCGTGGGACACCTTCCGCGAGGCGCCCGAGGAGGAACTGGCACGCAAGATCGAGGCCGTGGCCGCCAAGGTGCCCGACATGGAGCGGACGATCTTCAACTTCCACGCCCCGCCGTACGGCACCGGCCTGGACGAGGCGCCGGCCCTGGACGAGACGCTGCGGCCGACTCACGGCGGCGCGGTGATGAAGCCGGTCGGCTCGACCGCGGTCCGGGACGCCATACTCAAGCACCAGCCGATGCTGTCGGTGCACGGGCACATCCACGAGAGCCGCGGGGTCAAGAAGATGGGCCGGACCCTGGCCATGAATCCCGGCAGCGTGTACGGCGACGGCGTGCTGCAGGGTGCCGTGCTGGAACTGAACCCGAAGAAGGCGAAGGTCGCCAGGTACCTGCTGGTCAACGGCTGACCCGAGCGCGCGCTTGGCACGACCCGGCATGCGGCCGGCCGGCACCTGGCCGCCTGCCGGCCCTCAACCCACATATGACCTGGAGGCGATATGGCGGCCGGATCGGTAAGCGGCGAGACACCGACGCTCTTCTTGCGCAAGGCCACCGGCCTGGTCCGGGGCTGGTCGGTACGGGACTCGATCATCTACGCGTGCCTGGCGACCAACTTCGTCACCCTGGGCATCTACGAGTTCACCTTCGCCGGGCCGGCCTTTCCCAAGGGCCAGCTGATCACGGCCATCATCATCTCGGCGATCCTGGTCTCGTTCCTGGTCGTCGCCTACACCGGGCTGATCGTCACGATCCCCCGGGCAGGCGGTGACTACGTCTGGCAGACCCGGATCCTGGGCAGCGGCATCGGCTTCGTGATGGCCGCCACCGGCTGGTGGTTCATCTTGTGGCTATGGGCCCCGATCTACGGCAACATCCTGTCGGTCCAGCTGTTCCAGCCGCTGTGGGCCACGCTCAAGTGGACCTGGCCGGGCGGCGGCGCGGTCTGGTTCGGCACCAAGACCGGCATCTTCGTCGTCTGCCTGATCACGATCGCGCTGGCCGGCCTGCTGGTCTCGCTCGGCATGTCCGGTTACGCGCGATTCCAGAAGTACTGCTTCTACGCCGGGCTGGTCGGCTTCGCGGTCGTGGTCGTGCTGCTGCTGTTCCACTCGCACGCCAGCTTCGTCAGCTCGTTCAACTACGAGGGGCAGAAGCTGTTCGGGGTGCACAACGCCTACGCGGCCACCAACCACGCCGCGGTCAAGGCCGGCTACACCACCACGAACCTCGGCTTCGGCCCGCTCGGGCCGACGATGCTGCTGGTCCCCGCGATGATGTTCTTCATCCTGTGGCCGAACTGGGGCTCGACGCTGTACGGCGAGATCCGCGGCGCGAGCGACTTCAAGCGCGTGTTCACCGGCATGTTCACCGGCCTGTGGATCACCGTGGCGCTGACCCTGATCTTCCTGCTGCTGGTGGACAAGACCATCGGCTGGGCCTTCTACCAGAATCTCAACTCGCTCGACTACAACCTGACCCCGCAGTTCGGCATCTGGCCGTACCCGTTCATGTTCGCGGGCTGGCTGGTGCACAACACCGCGTTCCAGGTGATCTTGATCCTGGTGCTCAGCCTGTGGTTCTTCGGCTGGGTCGGCACGCTGTTCCTGTCCTCGACCCGGGTCATCTTCGCCGCCGCCTTCGACCGGGTGCTGCCGGACCGGGCCGCCGAGGTGTCGGAGAAGCGCAAGGTGCCGTTCTACTCGCTGGTGCTGATGCTGCTGCCGGCCGTGGGCCTGTCCGCGATCTACGCCTACTCCTCGACTTTCCGCACCTACACGCTGGACGCGACCCTGGTCATCGCGGTGACCTACCTGTTCAGCTCGATCGCCGTGGTCATCCTGCCGTGGCGCAAGCCCGACCTGTGGGAGGCCTCTCCGGCCAGCAAGTTCAAGCTGTTCGGCGTCCCGATCGTGCCGGCCGCGGGCTGGGTCACGATCGCGCTGCTGGTCTTCAACCTGTACGAGTGGCTGACCAACGACAATTACTTCGTCAACAACGCCGACTCGCTGTACTTCATGGGCGCGATGTACGTGCTGGCCATCGTCGTCTACGTAGTCGCGCGGACGGTCCGGCGGCGGCAGGGCATCGACCTCGGCCTGATCAACGCGGAGATCCCGGTCGAGTAGCGCCCGGCGATGATCGAGCCTGGCCCGGGCCGCCCGCCCGGGCCGGGCTGCACCCGAGCAGCGATGAGGGGCAATTGCGCATGAACGACATCCCGGGCCGTGCCAGCGCGGTCATCATCGGCGCCGGCATCGTCGGCAACAGCCTGGCCTGCCACCTGGCCCGGCTGGGCTGGCGGGACCTGGTGCTGGCGGACACCGGGCCGATGCCCAACCCGGGCGGCTCGACCGGGCACGCCTCCAACTTCATCTTCCCGATCGAGTACTCGAAGATGATGATGGAGCTGACCCGCGACTCGACCGAGCAGTACAAGCAGCTCGGCGTGTTCACCGAGAGCGGCGGGTTCGAGGTCGCCCGCACCCCGGAGCGGATGACCGAGCTGCGCCGCCGCTGCTCGGCGGCCAGGGCGTGGGGGATCCCCGCTCAGCTCGTCTCGCCCGCCGAGGTGCGCAAGCTGGTGCCCTACCTGGACGAGTCGGTGATACTCGGCGGCGCGCACTTCCCGACCGTCGGCGTGGTCGACTCGCTGCGGGCCGGCACGCTGATGCGCGAGGAGGCGCAGCGCTCCGGCGCGCTGACCGTGCTGGCCGGGGCGGAGGTCACCGGCATCGACACGACCGCGGACGGCCGGATCGCCGGGGTGCGCACCAGCCGCGGCGACATCGCCACGCCGGTGGCCGTGGTCTGCTGCGGGGTCTGGTCGCCGCGGGTGGCGGCGATGGCCGGGGCCAGGATCCCGCTCACCCCGATCGTGCACCAGATGATCAGCGTCGGCCCGATCGCGCTGTTCGCCGACACGGCCGGCGAGATCGAGTACCCGATCGTGCGGGACGTGGACACCGGCATGTACGAGCGCCAGCACGGCGGGGACATGGAGGTCGGCTCGTACGCGCACCGGCCGATCATCGTGGCGCCGGGCGAGATCCCCTCGATCGAGCAGGCCGTGCTGTCGCCGACCGAGATGCCCTTCACTTCCGAGGACTTCGACCTGCAGCTGGAGCAGGCCCTGGAGCTGATGCCCGAGCTGCTCGGCGACGAGCGGGCCGGCATCCGCTACTCGATCAACGGGCTGATCTCGATGACCCCTGACGGGCACCCGGTGCTCGGCGAGCTGCCCGGGGTGCCGGGCCTGTGGTCGGCCGCGGCGAGCTGGATCAAGGAGGGGCCGGGCGTCGGCCGGGCGGTGGCCGAGTGGATGAGCGGCAAGGTGCCCGGGATCGACATCCACGAGGCCGACATCTCCCGCTTCTACCCGCATCAGCAGACCACCGCGCACGTGGTCACCCGGGCCCGCGAGAGCTTCAACAAGATGTACGGGATCGTGCACCCGGCCGAGCAGTGGGAGCAGGGCCGCCAGACCCGGCTCAGCCCGGTGCACGAGCGCACCCGCGACCTCGGCGCGGTGTTCTTCGAGACCGCGGGCTGGGAGCGGCCGCACTGGTACGCCAGCAACGAGCCGCTGCTCGGCCGCTACGCCGGCCAGCTGATGGAGCGCACCGGCGAGTGGGAGTCGCGCTGGTGGTCGCCGCTCATCAACGCCGAGCACCTGGCCATGCGGGAGCACTGCGGCCTGGTCGACCTGACCGCGTTCGCGATCTTCGACATCACCGGCCCGGGCGCGCTCGCCGCAGTCCAGTCGGTCGCGGTGGCGCAGCTGGACGTCCCGGTGGGCCGGGTGGTCTACACCTCGCTGCTGGACGCCGAAGGCGGGTTCCGCGGCGACCTGACGATGATGCGCCTCGGCCCGCAGCGGTTCCGGGTGGTGACCGGCGGCGCCACCGGCCCGATGGACTACCAGTGGATCGCCGGCCAGCTGCCGCCCGACGGCAGCGCGGCCATCGCCGACGTGACCTCGGCGTGGACCACGCTCGGACTGTGGGGGCCGCGGGCCAGGGACGTGCTGGCCGCGGTCACCGACGGCGACGTGTCGCACGAGGGCTTCGCGTTCGGCACCTGCCGCCCGGTGGAGATCAACGGCCTGACCGTGCTGGCCTCCCGCATCTCCTACGTGGGCGAGCTCGGCTGGGAGCTGCACGCGCCGGTCGAGGAGGGCGCGCGCCTGTGGGACACGCTGTGGGACGCCGGCCGGCCGCACGGGCTGGTGCCGGCCGGCATCGGCGTGTACGGCACCACCGGGCGGCTGGAGAAGGGCTACCGCGCATTCGGCAACGAGCTGGACGCGGATTACAACCTCGTCGAGGCGGGCATGACCCGCCCGAAGGTCAAGGCCCAGGAGTTCACCGGCAAGGCCGCCTACCTGCGCCAGCGGGCCGAGCCGCCGGCCGCGGTGCTGTGCACGCTGACCGTGGACGACCACACCTCGGCCTCGGGCGAGCTGCGCTACATGCTGGGCGGCGAGCCGGTCCTCACCCCGGACGGCGAGCGCCTCGTCGACGCCAAGGGCCGGCCCTCGTACGTGACCAGCGCGGGCAGCGGGCCGTCGGTCGGCAAGCACCTGCTGATGGCCTACCTGCCGCCCGCGCAGGCGGTGGCCGGGACGCCGCTGGCGGTGGAGTACCTGAGCGAGGCCTACCCGGTCACGGTGGCGGCAGCCGGCTCGACGCCGCTGTTCGACCCGGCGAACGAGCGGATCAGGGCCTGACGCCGTGGAGATCTGCGTCTGCGTCAAGCGGGTCCCCCAGGTCGGCGGCAAGCTGGCCGTCACCGCCGACGGCCAGCAGGTCGACACGCGCGCGTCAGGGTTCACGGTCAGCCCGCACGAGGAGTGCGCGGTCGAGGAGGCGGTGCAGCTCGCCGAGCGGTTCGGCGGCAGCGTGACCGTGCTGACGCTCGGGCCGCCCGAGGCCGAGGCCCAGCTGCGGGACATGCTCGCGCTGGGCGCGTCCCGGGCGGTGCTGCTGGCGGACGGCGGCCGGGAATGGGGCCCGGTGGCCACCGCGGCCGCGATCGCGGAAGAGGCGCGGGCTGGCTCCTACGACCTGCTGTTGTTCGGCAACGAGGCCGCTGACACGGGGGACTACCAGGTCGGGATCAGGGTCGCCCGCACCCTCGGCCTGCCGTGCGCGACCGGGATCAAGCAGCTCGAGGCGGCGCCGGGCGGCGCGGCGGTCACCGCCCGGCGCGAGTACCGCGGCGTGCAGGAGGCCTACGAGCTGGCGCTGCCCGCCGCGGTCACGGTCAAGGAGGGCATCAACCTGCCGCGCTACCCGTCCCTGCCGGGCCGGCTGCGGGCCAAGCGCGCGAAGATCGAGCACCGCCAGCCGGCCTGGCAGCCGGACGGGCTGCGCAAGGTGGCGCTGCGGGTGCCGCCCGCCGAGAGCAAGCAGACCCGGGTGCTCGGCACCGGGACCGACGCCGTCCCGGCCCTGGTGGCGCTGCTGGACGAGCTGGGGGTGCTGTCATGACCGTGCTGTGCCTGGCCGAGCTGGACGCGCAGGCCGGCCTGGCCGGAGCGGACGGGGCGGACGGCGCCGGCGGGGCGGGCCGGGCGGGCGGGACGGGCAGCGATATCGCCGACCAGTCGCTGCGCGCGCTGACGGTGGCCCGGCGGCTGGCGGAGTCCGGCGGCGAGGACCTCGCGGTAGCGGCGTTCGCCCCGGCCGGCGGCTCCCGGCCGCGGTGCTGGGCGAATCCGGCGTGGCGGCGGCCTACGGGGTGACCTCGCCCCGGCTGGCCGGCTACGCGCCCGCGGCGTGGGCCAGCGCGCTGCGCCAGCTCGCCGACGCCTGCCAGGCGTCGGCGGTGGTCGCCGCGGCGACGGACCGGGGCAGCGAGGTGCTGGCCTATCTCGGGGCCGACAGCGGGCTGCCGGTGGCGGCCGGGTGCCTGTCCGCGGCGCGGACGGGTCCTGGCACCTGCACTCTGGTCCGGCACCGGTGGGCCGGCAGCCTGCTGGAGGACGCCGAGCTGGAGGCGCCGCGCGCGCTACTGACCGTGGCCGCCGAGGCGGTCCCGGCTGAGCCCGCCGCCGTTCCCGCCGAGCCTGCCGTGCACGGCTTCGAGCCGGAGCTGTCCGAGGCCGACCTGGGCGTGCAGGCCGCCGAGTCGGCGCAGCGCGCCGCCGGGATGTCGCTGGCCACCGCCCGGGTGGTGGTGGGCGGCGGCCGCGGCGTGGGCGGCCCGGACGGCTTCGCGCCGCTGGAGGAGCTGGCCGGCCTGCTCGGCGGCACCGTCGGCGTGTCCCGGGTGGTGACCAGCGAGGGCTGGCGGCCGCACCGCCAGCAGGTCGGCCAGACCGGCACCCGGATCACGCCGGAGCTGTACCTGGCCTGCGGCATCAGCGGCGCGATCCAGCACATGGCCGGCTGCCAGGGGGCCAGGAACATCGTCGCGGTGAACACCGACCCGGACGCGCCGATCATCGCCCGGGCCGACTACGCCGTGATCGGCGACCTGAGCGAGGTCATCCCGGCCCTGATCGCCGCACTGCGCGCGCGGTCCCCGGCCGGCTGACCGGGCGCGGGCCGCGGCCGCCGGCCGGCCGGTCAGGTCTGCGCGGCGGCCGCGTTCTCGCGCAGCGCGACGGTCAGCGGGTGCGAGGCGCCGAGCGCGTGCTCGCAGTCGGCCAGCGTCCGCTGGAACAGCTCGATGGACTCGGTGAGCCGGCCGACGGTGTGGTAGGCGTGCGCCAGGTTGCTGCGCGAGGTGAGGGTGTCGGGATGGTCGGGCCCCGAGGTCCGCCCGTAGTCGGCGATGACCTGCTCGTACAGCGGGATGGCGTCGGCCAGCCGTCCGGCCGAGTGGTAGGCCGAGGCGAGGTTGGCCCGCGCGACGAGCGTGTCCGGGTGGTCGGCGCCCTGGACCCGCTCCCGCCCGGCCAGCGCGGCCTGGTACTCGCGGACCGCGTCCCGGGGGCGCCGGGCCGCATGATAGGCGGCAGCGAGGTTGGCCCGCGCGGTGAGGGTGTCGGGGTGGTCGGCGCCCTGGACCCGCTCCCGCCCGGCCAGCGTGCGCTGGTAGGCGCTGATCGCCTGCCTGGTCCGGCCCGCGGTCCGGTAGGCCAGGGCCAGCAGGCCGAGGGCGGTGAGGGTGTCGGGATGCTCGGCCCCGGCGGCCCGCTGCCGCCCGGCCAGCACCCGCTCGCACTCGCTGACCGCCTCCCGGGTCCGGCCCGCGGCCCGGTAGGCCTCGGCCAGGCTGGCCCGGGCGGCGAGGGTGTCCGGGTGGTCCGGGCCGCCGGTTCGCTGCCGCTCGGCGACCGTGCGGCGGCACAGGCTGACCGCGTCCTCGGTACGGCCCGCGGCCAGGTAGGACCGGGCCAGGTCGTCGCGGGCGCTGAGGGTACGCGGGTCGTCGGTGCCGAGCGCGCCGAGCTGCTCGGCGAACGCCTGCTCCTGCAGCGGCACGGCGGCCTCGGCCCGGCCTGCCGCGCGGTAGGCCTGCGCCAGCTGTGCCGCAGCCGCCGCGGAGTCGGGATGGTCCGGGCCGAGGACCCGCCGGCTCGCGGCCGCCGTGGCCTCCCAGAAGCTGACCCCGGAGTCCGCCAGCCCGGCCCGGGCCAGGCTGGCGCCCTGCAGGCTGAGCAGCCGGTGAGAGCCGCCGTCCCACAGCAGGTCGCCGGCCGCCTCGCCGACCCTGGCCGCGTTGTCGCGCAGGGACTGGGCCAGCAGCAGCCCGGCCTCGCCCGCCGGCCAGGCCTGGGCGAGCGCGTCCGCGGCGACCCGGCAGTCCTGGTCCCGCTGCGCCGCCGGGATGAAGCTGCGGACCATGTTCTGCACCAGTGCGTGCACCCGGACGGTGCGGGCGCTGTCGGCCGGGTCGACGGTGATCAGGCCGGCCCGGGTGAGCGCGCCGACCGCCTCGCGGATCTGGGCCGCGCCGGCCGGGCCCGCGCCGCCGCCGGGGCCGGCCTCGCCGGTCAGGTAGGCCGCAGCGGCCGGGCTGGTCAGTACCGCGCCGGGGAACCCGGCCGGGTCCAGGCAGGCCGCGAGGGCCAGGATCGGCCAGGCCACCCCGCCGGGGGAGGCCTGGATGGCCCGGTCGACGGCCAGCGACCAGGCCACGATGATCTCCACCGGGCAGCCGGTCTGCCCGGCGATATCGGGCACCGAGCCGGTCAGCTGCCCGCGCCGGTCGGTGAACGCCCGCAGGTACTCACGGCAGTCGAGCCTGCCGTCCAGCATCACCGCGCAGGCATGCCCGAGCGCCATCGGCAGGCAGCCGAGTTCCGCGGACAGGTCGGGCGCGCCCAGCCGCAGGTCCGGATCGCTGCGGAAGGCGCCGGTCAGGTAGTTCACCGCCTCCCGGCGGGTGAACGGCCCGGCCTGCACGGCGCGCACCGGCCGCCCTGTGGCAGTGTGGCTGACGGCAGTGTGGCTGACGGCAGTGCGATCGGCCGCGGCGCCCGCGGCGGGCGGGCCGCCCGGCTGGGCCAGGGAGTTCAGCACCGGCCCGGCGAACGGCGCAGTGATCACGGCCTGGCCGGCCGGGCCGCCGGCCACAGCCCGTCCAGCGCCTGATGGTCACTGACGTCATCGAGCACGACCAGCCACGGCCTGCTGCTGCTGGCCAGGTAGGTGAGCAGCCGGGCCGCGTCCGCCTCCGGCTCGCCGCCCGGCGCGGCCAGGCCCAGGTCGGCCAGGGCCTGGGCGTACCCGGTCACCACCCCGTCCCGCCGGGCCGCGTCCGCCCAGATGATCAGGTCGGCCCCGTGGCCGAGCCGCACCGCATGCGCCAGTCCGGCGGCCAGCTGGGTCTTCCCGGTGCCGCCGGCCCCGCCAGGTCCGCTGCCCGGGACGTCGGCGAAAACCGTGACCTCGCCCGGCCGCAGCCTGTCGCCGGGCTCCAGCCCGGACTCCGGCCGCGGGTAGAAGTGCTCAGCCAGCGGCGGCAGCGCCCCGGACACCACGATCTGGCGGCCGGGGCCGGATCCCTGGTCAGCGTTTCGCACCATAGCCCGGCTCACCATGACTGATCGCATCTCCCACTGCTTGTAACCACTCAGTGACAGATATAGCACTACGGTCGCCCGAATCGCCAGAAGATGCACAATGAAAATTGCACATCTATCGCGGCTCGCGCGATGATCTCCTGGTAGATGCTCCGATCGATGCGCGCTAAACCAGGGCAAATGCTCGAATCGGCGGGAGCAAGCAGCCGCGGCCTGCTCCCAGTACCCTACCGGGCGGCCAGGTGCACGGGCCAGGACCGGCGGCAGAACCCGCTGGTCGGCCAGGCGCACCGGCCCGCCGATCCACCGTCATCACCGTGGCCGGCCTGGATTGCCCGGCTGGCTCCTCGCGAGTCCCGGCCGGACTCCTCTCCCGCCCCGTCCCGGCCCCGTTCGGGCCGTGACCGTCCCCTCTCCGGAACGCGGCCGTCCCCTCTCCGGAACGCGGCCGTCCGCTGTCCGGCAACGCGGCCGTCCGCTGTCCGGAACGCGGCCGTCCGCTGTCCGGCCTGCTGCCGTCCCCTCTCCGGACCGCGGCCGTCCGCTGTCCGGCCTGCGGCCCGCCCTCGCCAGGGCCGGCCCGGACCGCCCGTCGGCCCCCCTCCCCGGATCCGGCCCGGGGACCGCGCCCGGTTCCGCCTGCGGCCGGCCCGGCCGGTGCTGCTTGTGATCTTCGCGGCCAGGGCCGGAGCTGCGCCCGGATCGGCTACCTGTGCATTGACCTGTGAATATGCGGTGGAAAAGTGCCTTACGCGGGGGATAACGGCGGCTGTCCTGTGGACGACAAAAGAATCTTGAAAAGGTGAACGGAAACCCCTTGTGCAGGCCCCGCGAGAGCGAGTAGAAATTCCTCACCGCGAAAGACGGGACCACCCCGGGGGAAACCCCGGGACGTGAAGAGGACCGGGAGACCGGGACTTGGAGCGGGGACCAGAGCCCGCGGAGGCGATGCCCCGGCCGGCCGCCGAGCAATCGGCGAGTCGCGTGGCAGAGCCAGTCGAGGCCCCTCCATCTCATACATGGAGGGGCCTCGATCTATTGTGCCCGAGCCGCACCCGATCGCCTAGCCGACACGCGCTGCCGTGCCGCCCCCGGCCCGGCTCCGCCGTGCCCTGCGGCCTCGCCGGCCCTGCGCCTCGCCGGTCCCGCCCGACACTCCCGAGCCCCGCCGGCCGCCGTGTCGTTCTCACGGCCGGCCGGCCGGTGGCGGCGAGCGGGCTCGGCCGGGGGGCGCCGGGCAGGCGGGTCGCTCAAGCCGATCCCGGCCCGGTCGTGGGCGATGACCTGACGGCTGCCGGCGGGTTAGTCAGCCGGCGGTCAGGTCGACCAGGCCGGCCAGCGGCTCGCCTGCGGCGAACCTGGCGACGTTCTCCTGGATGCGCCCCGCCAGCAGCCGCTGCGCCATCTCCGGCGTGTTCGCGGTGTGCGGGGTGATGATGCAGTTCTCCAGATCCCACAGCGGGTGCCCGTCCGGCAGCGGCTCGGGGTCGGTGACGTCCAGGGCCGCGCCGCCGATGCGGCCGGCCCGCAGCGCGCCGACCAGCGCGCCGGTGTCAACATGCCGGCCGCGGGCCACGTTGACCAGCCAGCCGCCCGGCGCCATCGCGGCCAGCTCGGCCGCGCCGATGATCTGCTCGGTGCCCGGGGTGAGCGCGAGCGCGAGGAACACCACCCGCGCCCCGGCCAGTGCCTCGTGCAGCCGCGCCTGCGGCAGCGTGCGGGCCGCGCCGGGCACCGGCTCGTCCTGGCGGCGCACCACGGTGACCGCGGCCCGCAGCGGGGCGAGCAGCTCCATCAGGGCGACGGTGATGCCGCCCGCGCCCAGTATCGTCACCGGCTGGTCGTACAGGGTCTCCCCGGCCGGCTCGCCCCACGAGCGGGCGGCGATCCGGCGGGGCAGGCAGCGCAGCCCGGCCAGGGCCAGCGCCAGGGCCAGCTCGGCCACCGGCTCGGAGTAGATGCCCTTCGCCGAGGTCCAGGTCCGGCCGTCGTCGAGCAGGCCGGTCGCCACGAATCGCTCGATGCCGGCCGACGGCAGCTGCACCCACCGGGCCTGCCCGGCCGCGGCGAGCGCGGCCTTGAGCCCGTCGGGGTCGAGCGCGTCGAGCCAGATCAGCGCATCGGCGTCCGGGCCGGGCGGTACCGGCTCGCCGCCGCCGTCCCGGACGGCCTGGCAGGCGGAATCGGCCCGTTCCGGTCCGACGGCCACCTTGGGGGTGCTCATGGCGGCCACCCTAACCGGTCGCGGATCCGCGCTCCGTCACCCGCGGCCCGGCCGCCGTCACCCGCGGATAGCGTCCCGTCACCCGCGGCCCGGCCGCCGTCCTCCGCGGCCGGGTGGCCCGCCTGCGCAGGTCGTGCCACGTCACTTGCGGGTGGCGCCGCAGCGGCAGGACCGGCGGGCGGGCGGGCCCAGCGCGCCAGCAGGGCCTGCCGCCACTGCTCGGTCTGCCGCAGCTGGTTGAAGGTGAAGATGTGCAGCCCCTCCACCCCGGCGGCGGGCGCGGCGAGCGCCGCCCCGGCCCGGCCGAGCAGCCGGTCCGGCCGGTAACCGCCTGGCGTGCCGAGCCGCAGCAGCCAGTCGGCGTGCCCGGAGGCGAACCTGGCCGACTCCCGCACGCCCGCCACCGCCGCCATCCGCAGCAGCCGGGTCCGGTCGACTGGTCCGGCCAGGCCCACCTGCAGCGGCAGCGTCACCCCGCGGGCGCGGACCCTGGAGATCCACCGGGCCAGCACCACCGGGTCGAAGCACAGGTTGCTGACCAGGTAGGCGGCGTGCTGGCGCTTGTCCCACATGGCCTGCACGGCGATGTCGTCGGCGATCTTCGGATGGGTCTGCGGGTAGCCGGTGATGCCGACCCGGCGGAACGGCCGGCCGAGCTCGGCCAGCTCCCGCAGCAGCGACAGCGCGCTGTCGAAACAGCCGGCCGGCGGGTCCGCGTCGCCGCCCGGCACGAACACGTCCTCGATCCCGGCCGCGCGCAGCCGGGCCACGATCTCGGCCAGCTCGGCCGCGTCCCGCACCAGCCGGGCCGACAGGTGCGGCACCACCGTGTAGCCGTGCCCGGCCAGCCGCTCGGCCAGCGCCAGCGTGGGCTCCAGGCCCCGGACCGGGGATGCGGTCACGGTCACCGTGATCGACCTGGGCACCCACTCCAGCACCGCCTGCTCGGTGCTCGCGGCGGGCAGCACCTCATACCGCGGCGCGGCCAGCAACGGCGCGGCCAGCCGCAGCCCGGCGCTCACGGCACCCCTCCCGGGGCCGCTTCCGGGGCGGCTCCCTGCGCCGCTGCTCCCGGGGCAACCAACGGCGCCAGCAGCCGCTCCAGCTCGCGCTCCAGCCCGCCGGTGCCGGTCTCGACCACCGTCAGCGGCAGCCCGAACCGGTCCGCGATCGCCGCGGCCGCCGCGTCCAGCGCGGCGTCCCGGTCCTGCGCCAGCCAGACCAGCCGCCGGTAGCGGCCGAAGTAGTCCGGCCACAGCTGCGGGTAGCGGTCAAGGCCGAGCCCGGCCAGCACCGTCTTGTCGAAGCTGCGCACCAGGTAGTCGGTCAGCACGTAGGTGCCGGGCTCGGCACCGAAGATCGCGCGCAGCCGGCCGGCCCCGCCGAGCACGTCGTAGCAGTGCAGCCCGGCCAGCCGGGCCAGCCCGCGCCGGGCGCACAGCTCGTCCAGCGCCCCGTAGCTGCCGCAGTCGGCATAAGCCAGGACCACGGGCAGCCCGCGGGCCTGCAGCTGCGCCGCCAGCCGCTCGGCGGCCGGAGCGATCCGCTCGGGCCGGTTGTGCAGCGCGGCGGGCAGCAGGTGCACCTGCACCGGCCAGCCGCGGCGGGCGGTGATCTCGCGGATGTGGCCGCCGAGCGCCCCGCAGCCGATCACCGCGGCGCGGGGGTCCGCGCCGGGATCCGCCCGGGGCTCAGGCGGGGAACTGCAGTTGATCGACAAAGGCATCGTTGAAATCCGCCCGGTCCGACAGCTCGACATAGCGCACCTCCTGCAGCAGCGCTAGCGCCGCGGCCCGCTCGCGCATCGACAGCAAGGCCATCTTTGCTCCCTCGCCGGCCACGTTCCCGGCGCTGACCACCCGCACCGCCGGCATCCGCGGCACCAGGCCGAGCCGGATCGCACTGGCCGCGGACAGGTAGCTGCCGAACGACCCGGCCAGCAGCACCTGCGCCACGCCGCCCGGCTCCAGGCCCGCCTCGGCCAGCAGGATGTTCCAGCCGGTGGCGATGGCCGCCTTGGCGAACTGCAGCTCGCGCACATCGCGCTGGGACAGGTACACCGAGTGCGCGGCATCGCCGGGCTCGCCCAGCCAGTGCAGCACGAAGATCCGCTCCTCGCCGAGCCGGGTCAGCCGCCCGGCCAGGCCGGGCGCGATAACCGCCGCCTGGTCCTCGGGCACGAACCGGCCCGAGCGGTCAAGCAGCCCGATCCTGACCAGCTCGGCGACCGCGTCGACGAGCCCGGAGCCGCACAGCCCGGCGGCGGGCACGTCCCCGATGACCTCCAGGTCCAGCCGGTCCGGGGTCAGCTTGACGACCTCGATCGCGCCGTCGGCGGCCCGCATCCCGCAGCGCACGGCCGCGCCCTCGAATGCCGGGCCGGCCGGGGCGGCGGTGGCCAGCAGCCAGTCCCGGTTGCCCAGCACGATCTCGCAGTTGGTGCCGATGTCGATGAACAGCCGGGTCCGCGCGTCCGCGTTCATCCCGGCGGCCAGCAGCCCGGCGGTGATGTCGCCGCCCACGTACGCGCCGAACGCGGGGAACACGAATGCCCGGGCCCGCGGGTGCACCTCCACCCCGACGTCAGCGGCCAGCACCTCGGGCAGCAGCCGGGCGGACATGATGAACGGCGCCACCCCCAGGGGCTCGGGGTCCACGCCGAGAGCCAGGTGGGTCATCGTGGCGTTGCCGGCGATGGCGACCTCGTACACGTCGGAGGGGGACGCCCGGCCGGCCTCGCACACCTCGGCGGCCAGCTCCGACAGCGTCTTGTGCGCCAGCCCGGTCAGCCGCTCCAGCGCGCCGCTGTCCAGCATGACCGCGCTGATCCGGGTGATCACGTCGGCGCCGAACGGCTGCTGGGCGTTCAGCCGGGACGACACCGCCAGCGGCGTGCCGGTGCTCAGGTCCAGCAGCGTGGCCACCACCGTGGTGGTGCCGAGGTCGAACGCGATGCCGTAGCAGCGATCGGTGGTGTCGCCGGGCTGCACGTCGATGAGCATGTCGTCGACGATGACCGCGGTGACCTGGTAGTCGGCGGCCCGCAGCACCCTGCCGATGCTGCGCAGCACGGCCAGGTCGGCGCGCAGCTCCAGGTCGTCCAGGGCGGCCAGCACCCGCTCCAGGTCGGTCCGCTGGTCGGCCAGGGACGGCTCGTCCAGCTCCAGGTAGCGCTTGCGCACGGCCGGCCGCAAGATCACCTGGCGGCCGACCCCGACGGTGGCGGCCTTGGGCCGGGTGGTCAGCGGCGGTACCTCGACGGCCAGGTCGGCCTCGGCCACCGCCCGGCAGGCCAGCCGCCAGCCCGCGCGCAGCTCATCCGGGGTGAACGCGCGGGCGTCCAGGGCCGAGGCGGGCAGCTCGCCCCCGGTGATCCGGACCTTGCACTTCTTGCAGGTGCCGTGCCCGCCGCAGGTCGAGTCGATGGCGATGCCGTTCCAGCTCGCCGCGTCGAACACGGTGACGCCGGGCGGCACCCGCACCCGGGCCGGGCCGGGGGAGAAGACCAGGTCGACCCGGGCGGGCCGGCCCGTCCCGGGCGGCTGCGAACCGGTCACGGCGATCCCGGCGCCGCGGCGGCCTGCGCGGCCCGGTGCGCGGCGATCCACTCCGCGCCCCACGGGTCGCGGTTCAGCAGCAGGTCAGCGGCCTTGACCGAGCGGACCAGCTGCGGCGAGCGGGCGTCCATGATCGCGCTGGTCAGGCCGGCCGCGATGGCAATCGGCAGGAACGACGCGCCGATCGAGCCGCGGTCGGGCATCCCGAACGAGACGTTGGAGGCGCCGAGGGTCATGTTCACCCCGAACTCCGCCCGGATCAGCGCGATCGTCTCCAGCGTGCGCAGCACCAGCGAGGTGTCGGCCCCGACCGGCATGGCCAGCGGGTCGATCACGATGTCGGCGAGGTCGATGCCGTACTTCCCGGTGGCCACGTCGATGATCTTGCGGGCCAGCTCCAGCCGCTTCTCCGGTTCCTCGGGAATCTCCTCCTCGTCGTTGGGCAGCGCGATCACCGCGGCGCCGTGCGCCCGCACCAGCGGCAAGATCGCCTCCAGCCGCTCGTCCTCGGCGGTCACCGAGTTGACCAGCGCCTTGCCCTCGTAGGCGGCCAGGCCCGCCTCCAGCACCTCGACGATCGAGGAGTCCAGGCACAGCGGCAGGTCGGTCAGGCCCTGCACCAGCTTGACCGCGGAAGTCATCAGCTCGGTCTCGTCGGCCAGCGGGGCGCCCATGTTGATGTCGAGCACCATCGCCCCGCCCGCGACCTGCTGCGCCACGTCGGTCTCGACCCGGGACAGGTCGCCGCGGCGCAGCTGCTGCTGGAAGATCTTGCGACCGGTCGGGTTGATCCGCTCGCCGATGACGCAGAACGGGTGCTCCGGCCCGATGACCACCTCGCGGGTGCGCGAGCGCAGCACCGTGTCCATGACCGCCGCCTTTCTCAGGGTGTCGCGTGCGCGGCGTGCCGCGCGGCCGGCTAGGCGGGCGCGGGGGCGCGCCGCCCGGCTATCAGTTCCTTGGCCCGGGCCACGGCCGCCGACGCATCGGCCGCGTACCCGTCCGCGCCGACCACGTCGGCGTACTCCTGGGTCACCGGCGCGCCGCCGACCATGACGATCACCTGGTCGCGCAGGCCGGCCTTGGTCAGCGCGTTGATGTTCGCCTTGAACATCGGCATGGTCGTGGTCAGGAACGCCGAGAAGCCGACGATGTCGGGCTGGTGCTCGGTGATCGCGGCCACGAACTTCTCCGGCGCGACCTGGACGCCGAGGTCGATGACCTCGAACCCGGCGCCCTCGAACATGATGTTGACCAGGTTCTTGCCGATGTCGTGCACGTCGCCCTTGACCGTGCCCATGACGATCTTGCCGATGGTCTGCGCCCCGGTCTCGGCCAGCAGCGGCCGCAAGATCTCCAGCGCCCCGGCCATCGCCTTGCCGGCGATGAGCATCTCCGGGACGAAGAAATCACCGCGCTCGAACCGGGCCCCGACCTCCTCCAGCGAGGGGATCAGGGCCTCGTACAGCAGCGTCTCAGGGCCGAGGCCCGCCTCCAGTCCCTCGCGGGTCAGCCGGAGCACTTCCGGCCCGTTGCCGACCAGGGTCAGGTCGTACAGCTCGCGGAGCAGTTCTTCGGTGGTCACGCAGCGCCCTCCTTCGCGCCGTCCGGCGGGTTACCGGCCGCCGGGCCCGGGGGATCATGAAGCGCGGGGCCGCCCGCGCCGGGGCCGGCCCGCACCCCGGGCCCGCGGCGCAGCAGCGCCGACAGCACCGCGGCCTGCGCCGCGCACGCGGCGGCGACCTGCGCGACCCGGCGGCCGTGCAGCCGGGACGAGGGCCCGCTCACCGACAGCGCCGCGATCACCGTGCCGCCGCCGCGGCGGACCGGCGCGGCCACCGCGACCAGGCCGGGCTCCAGCTCGGCGTCGGTGACCGCGTAGCCGCGCTCGCGCACCGCGGCTAGCTCGGCGTCCAGCGCGGCTCGCCGGGTGATGGTGCGCGGGGTGCACCGCTCCAGCGGCCCGGGCGGCAGGTCAGCCGCGCCGTGCGCCAGCAGCACCTTGCCGAGCGCGGCGCAGTGGGCCGGCACCGACAGGCCAAGCCAGTTGGTGCCGCCGATCAGGTAGGTGCTGTCCACCTGGGCGATCTGCTCGACCAGGCCGTGGTCGCGGGCGACGCCCAGGTTCACCGTCTCGCCGGTCTGCGCGCCGAGCTCGTCCAGCACCGGCTGGGCCACGCTGACCAGGTCGGCCTCCGCGCCACCGCGCCAGGCGTAGCTGATGAACACCTCGCCGGGGGCGAACCGGCCGGCCCGGTCGCGGCGGACCAGCCCGTGCCGCTCCAGCGCCATTAGCAGCCGGGACGTCGTGGACTTGGCCAGGCCGGTGCTGGCGGTCAGCTCGGTGAAGGTGACCGGCTCGGTGCCGTGCACCACCTCCAGCAGCAGCTGGGCGGCCCGGTCGACCGCCTGCGTACCGCTCGGGCTGCTCACCGCTGCCCCCTCCGTCCCGCCGGGCCGCGCTGGCCGCCGCCCCCGCCCGGACTGTTCCATGTTGCGGAACTTAGTTCTACGATGTGATCGTAGGATCCGGTTTCGGCCGGGTCAAGGCGGTGTCATTCATGACAGTGTTACCGGCTGAGCCAGTGTTACTGGCTGAGCCGGTGTTACCGGTGAGCCAGCGCTACCGACCGAGGTGGTCATGTTCCGTAACCGGATGCCCCGCTACGAGATCCTGTCCCCGGACGCGGTCGGGGTGCTCGACAAAGGCTGGCGGCGGCTGGTGTCGGAGATCGGCGTGCAGTTCGCCAAGCCCGAGGCGGTCGAGCTGTTCCGCCGGGCGGGCCAGGTGACCGACGGCGACGTGGTGAAGCTGGACCCGGAGTTCGTGCTGGAGCAGGTGGCGAAGGCTCCGCGCGAGTTCGCCGTGCAGGCCCGCAACCCGGCTCACAGCGTGCACATCGGCGGCGACGACATGGTGTTCGGCGCGGTGTACGGGCCGCCGTTCGTGCGCGAGGGTGACGTGCGCCGGGACGGGACGATGGACGACTTCCGGCGGCTGGCCATGCTGGCCCAGTCCTTTCCCGAGCTGGACTCGGCCGGCGGGGTGATCTGCGAGCCCAACGACGCGCCGCTGGACTCCCGGCACCTGGACATGATCTACGCCCTGCAGACCCTGACCGACAAGATCTACATGGGCAATGTGGTGTCCGGGCCGAACGCGGCCGACACGATCGCGATGTCGGAGATCCTGTTCGGCGGCCGGGCGGCCATCGAGCAGACCCCGGCCACGATCTCGCTGATCAACTGCAACTCGCCGCTGCGCTGGGACGACCGGATGCTGGACGCCCAGTTCGAGTACTGCGCGGCGAACCAGCCGGTGGTGCTCACCCCGTTCCTGCTGATGGGCGCGATGTCGCCGGTCACCATCCCGGCCGCGCTGACTCAGCAGCTGGCCGAGGCGCTGGCCGGCATCGCGCTGGCCCAGCTGATCCGCCCCGGCTGCCCGGTGATCTTCGGCTCGTTCCTGTCCAACATCGACATGCAGTCCGGCTCCCCCAGCTTCGGCACCCCCGAGTCCGGGCTCGGGCTGCTGTGCACCGGCCAGCTGGCCCGCCACTTCGGGCTGCCGTTCCGTACCGGCGGCGGGCTGAACTCCAGCCAGACGTGCGACGCGCAGGCCGCCTACGAGGCGCTGATGACGCTGCTGCCGACGTTCCTGGCCGGCACCAACTTCGTCATGCACGCAGCGGGCTGGCTGGAAGGCGGGCTGGTCTCCTGCTTCGAGAAGTTCATCGTGGACGTCGAGCTGCTGCGGATGCTGCGGGTCGAGTTCACCCCGCTGGAGATCGACGAGGAGTCGCTGGCCTTCGGCGCGCACGAGGAGGTGGGCCACGGCGGCCACTTCCTCGGCGCCGCGCACACGATGGAGCGCTTCCGCGAGTGCTTCTACCGCCCGCTGCTGTCCTCCACCGCCAACTACGAGCGCTGGCTGAAGCTGGGCGGCAAGGACGCCGCCGCCCGGGCCGCGGAGATCAGCGCGAAGACGCTGGAGGCCTACCAGCCGCCGCCGCTGGACGAGGCGGTCCGGGCCGAGCTGGAGGAATATGTGACCCGCCGCCGGGCCGAGCTGGGCGACTGACGCCCGGCCCGGTCAGCGGCCGCCCGGGCGGCCTAGCAGGTCAGCGGACGGTCAGCGGGCCGCGAGCGGCTCCTGCAGCTCGGTGACCCAGGTGTCACGGGGGCCCGTGCACTCCAGGTACAGCTCCCTGCTGTAGCCGGCCGAGGAATAGCCGTTCTCCTCGATCCACCGGGCCAGCGTCTGGATCGTGCCCAGCACCTCGTCCATCGAGCCGCGGTGCACGATCGTCGCCGCCCGTACGGCGGGCAGGTCCGTGATCGTGATCCCCGGGTCGGCGGTCTCGCTCTCCCAGACCGGCGCGCCGGCGTGCACCACTACGCCGTCGCCGCCGGGCGCGTCCTCGTACCAGGCGACCGGCGGCCCGGCCGGGCTCACCCCGGCCCGGTAAAGCCGGCCCATCAGCTCGTCGTACAGCGGGCCGATGACCGGGGTGATGGCCGCGGGCTCGAAGCTGGCCGCCACCGCGCTCAGCTCGGCCACCCGCACCGCGGGGATCTGCTTGACCTGAATGTCGTCGGCAGGCATGACGCCCTCCTCCTCGATGAGCCGGAGCCTCGCCTCGACCTGCGCCAGCCGCGCAGAGTCCGCGCTGAGCTGGGCCTGCAACTGCGCCCGGCGCAGCCGCAGCATGCCGCGCAGCTCCCCGGCGGCGACCTTCTCGTCCAGAATGGCCTGCACCTGGGCCAGGCTGAAGCCGAGATCCTTCAGCGCCACGATCCGGTTGAGCCGGGACAGCTGGCCGGCCTGGTAGGACCGGTAGCCGGTCGCCGGGTCGGTCCGTGCCGGGCGCAGCAGCCCGATCGCGTCGTAGTGCCGCAGCATGCGCACTGACACGCGGCCGTGACTGGCGAAGTCTCCGATGCTGAACATGACGCCTTCCGGTCTACGGCCTCACACGGTGTCAGGGTCAATGCCCCGCTTTGCGCGCCTGCAGCGTGTAGCTGGCCGCCAGCCGCCAGGGCCGGTCCGCCAGCCGCCACTCGCCATCGGCGGAGCGCTGCATCTGGCCGGGCAGCGCCTGCCACGGCACGCTGTCGTGCTCGGCCAGGCTGGTGAACGTCAGCCCGGCGTCCTGCACCGCGGTGATGATCTCGCCGAGGCCGTGGTTCCACTCGTGCGTGAGGTTGTGCTCGAACGCGGCGTCGGTCTGCACGTAGGTGCCCGGGTCGTCGAAGACCGTCGGCTGGGGGCGCTCGAAGTAGGAGTACTCGACCGCGATCAGCCCGTCCGGGCGGGCGTCGGCCAGCGACCACAGCATCGGGTGCCCCTCCCGGATGAACAGCCGCCCGCCCGGCGCGAGCAGCCCGGCCGCCACCTGCGCCCAGCGGCGCACGTCGGGCAGCCAGCACAGCGCGCCGATGCCGGTGTACACCAGGCCGAACCGGCCGGCCCGAGCACCGCCACGGCGTCGTACACGTCGGCCTGCACGAACTGCGCGTCCGCCCCGGCCTGTGCCGCCAGGGCCCGCGCCGCCGCCACCGCCGGGGCGGAGAAGTCCAGGCCGGTCATCGAGGCGCCGAGCCGGGCCAGCGACACCGTGTCGGTGCCGATGTGGCTCTGCAGGTGCACTCCGCGCAGCCCGCTGATGTCGCCGAGCCTGGGCCGGTCGAACCGGACCACCTCGCTCAGGTGCCCGGGGTCGGCGGTGAACTCCCGGACCTGGTAGTCGGGCGAGGCGACGTGCGCGGGCACCCGCTCGTCCCAGGTTGCGCGGTTGATGTCCTGGTAACTGCTCACCGCAGTACTGTGCCACGCCGGGTGAAATGGCGGCCGGGCCGCGGACATGGACAGGTGTCGAAGGGAGCAGCCTTGACCCACCCGCAGCCAGGCGGGCCCGACGAGCGGCACCGCCGGTTCGAGGAGATCTACGGCGCCAACTGCGGTCCGGTACTGGGATACCTGCTGCGCCGTGCGCCCGTCCCCGAGGACGCGGCCGACCTGCTGGCTGAGGTCTTCCTGACTGCCTGGCGGCGGCTGGATGACGTGCCGCCGGGCGGCCAGGCCAGGCTCTGGCTGTACGGCGTGGCCCGCCGGGTGCTCGCCAACCACCGCCGCGGCGAGCACCGCAGGTCGGCGCTGGCCACCCGGCTGCGTGCCGAGATCGCGGCCGCCTACCAGCCGCCCGAGCCCGCCGGCGAGCTGGCCAGGATCGGCGCGGCCTTTCGCGGCCTGCCCGAGGGCGACCGCGAGCTGCTCGCCCTGGTCGGCTGGGAGGGGCTGGACGCCGGCCAGGCCGCGGCGGTGCTGGGCTGCTCCCGCAACGCGGTGCGGATCCGGCTGCACCGAGCCCGGCGGCGGCTGGCCGCCGCGCTCGGCCGCCAGCCCGGGGCCCGCCCCGACCCTGCCGATGCCGCGAGCGGAGGACGCACATGAACACCGTCAGCCGGATTTCCCCGGTCACCGACGAGCAGGTCGCCCGGCTGGTCAGCGCCGCGGCCCTGGCCGACCTAGCCGGCCAGATCCGCTCCGGCCGCCCGGACGGGCCACCCGGCCAGGCCGCCGGGCCCGTCCCGCCGTTCCCAGGTGCCGCCCCGCGGGGGCGGCGGCGCCGGATCGCGGTACCGGTGGCCGCGGTGGCCGCGGCGGCCGGGGTCATCCTGGCCGTCGTGCTGGCCGGCCCGCTGGCGGGCAGCCGGAACGCCCGCTCGCATCCGGCCTCGCCTGGAGCGGGGATCCGCCCGGCGCGGCTGCTGTCGTTCACCCGGCACGGCCGCTACATCGACGTGATCATCCGCAACCCGCTCGCCGATCCGCGCCGGTACCGCGCCGAGTTCCGGGCCCACCACCTCGACATCACGCTGAGCCTGGTCCCGGTCTCCCCGTCGCTGGTCGGGACCGTCGTCTACTCCGGCGGCAGCCAGCACGGCGGCACCATCACCCCGCTCACGGCCCGCGGCCGCTGCCTGGAAGCCTCGGGAACCAGCCAGTGCCCGGTCGGCCTGCGGGTGCCTGGCGCTACCGGGGCAGCGCCCAGTTCGTGTTCGGGCGGGCGGCCCGGCCGGGCGAGAAGTATGAGTCGACGGCGCCGGCCACCGCCCCGGGCGAGGTCATGCACGGGCTGCGCTACCGGGGCCGGACCGTCGCGGCCGTGCTGGCGATGCTGCGCCGGCGGCACGTGACCGTGCCGGTCTACCACCACCTGGGCCGCCTGCTGCGGCCAGCTCAGGTGCCGCTGACCTGGTATGTCTACGAGGCCGATCCGTGGGCGCCGGGTCAGGTCGCGCTGTGGGCCGGAGCGTCCAGGCACCAGCCTTCACGGGGTACCGGCCAGCCGGCGGGCCGCACGCCGGCGCCGGTGGCGAGCGCGCACGCCGGGCCGCGCTCCGCAGCGCCGGCCCGGGCCGGGCCTGGCGAACCGGCGGCGACCGGTGCGGGTCCGCGGCCCGGATCCGCGCCGTTCATCCGGGGCGCGGCCGTCGCGCTCAGCTTTCCCTGGCCGCTCGCCGTCGCAGCTTCCCCTCCCCTCCCCCCCCGGCCCCGGTCGCTACGGTGGCCCACAGCCGCCGTGACGGCTGCGGCGGCTCGGCCGGGAACCCGGCGGGCCGGGCCGGGCGGCCGGGCCGGCGCGGGCGGGCAGGCCGGGCGGGCAAAGAAAGGGGCACGAGTCGATGCAGGCCGAAATCAAGGGCACCACGATGCCGATCCTGGAAGTCTCGCTGGCCCAGGGCGAGCAGGTCGTCTCCACCCACGGCGAGCTGGCCTGGATGTCGGCCGGCGTGCAGATGTCGCAGACGACGGGCGGGGGCGGCGGGCATGGCCTGATGCAGGGCCTCAAGCGAGCCGCGGGCGGGGGCGGGGTGTTCCTGACCCGGTACGAGGGCCCGGGCTTCGTCACCTTCGCGGCCAAGCTGCCCGGCCACATCATGCCGGCCGACATCGGCCAGGGCGAGGAGTACTACGTGCACCGGCACGGCTTCCTGTGCGGGACGCCTGGCATCGAGGCAAGCGCGGGCTTCCAGCAGTCCTTCCGCGGCGGCCTGTACGGCGGCGACGGCTTCCTGCTGCAGAAACTGGCCGGCCAGGGGCGCGCCTGGATCGAGCTGTCCGGCGAGCTGACCACCTACAACCTGCCGCCCGGCCAGACCCTGCTGGTGCACCCGGGGCACATCGGGATGTTCGCGGGCAGCGTGCAGTTCCAGGTCACCCGGATCCGCGGCGTCTCCAACATGATGTTCGGCGCCGACGGGTTCCACCTGGTCGCGCTCACCGGGCCGGGGCAGGTCTGGCTGCAGTCGATGCCGCTGCCCCTGCTGGCGCACGCGCTGCGGCCCTACCTGCCGGCGGCCGGCGACGCCGCGCAGGCCGGGGCGGCCGGCGCGGTCGGCGGCATTATCGGGGACATGTTCCGCGGCTGAGAGGCCGGGCCGGCGAGCGGGCCGCGGCGGCGCCGGGCGCGACCCGGTAGTGGTAGCGGTGCGCCGGACGCCCCGGGGACGGCTCAGCGGGCCGCGGCGGCGCCGGGCGCGACCCGGTAGTGGTAGCGGTGCGCCGGGCGCAGCCCGCACCGGGCGTACAGCGACCGCGCCGCGGCGTTGCCCTCGGCCACTTGCAGGAACAGCCGGGCCGCCCCGCGCGCGGCGGCCGCGGCGGCCAGCGCCGCGGTGATCGCCGTGCCGAGCCCGGCCCGGCGGCTGCCCGGGCTGACCTCGACCGCGGTGATCCCGGCCCAGCCCGCGGCGACCGAGACCCGGCCGACCGCGACGGTCGCCCCGCCGCGGCGGACGCTGCCGAACGCCTGCCACGGCGCGGACAGCAGCAGCTCGCGGGCGATGGCGGGCAGCGGCTGGCCGCGGTAGCGGTACAGCGCCAGCCAGTCCTCGTCCGGCTCGGCGGCCAGCTCGACCTGCGCCCCGCCCGGCAGCGCGGCGAGTGCGGCGGCCGGCGCGGTCAGCACCAGGGCGGGGTCGGCGCGGATCGTCCAGCCCCGGGCGGCCAGCAGCTCGTCCAGCGGCCCGGCCTGCCCGGCCAGCGGGCCGGGAACCACGATCATCGGCGGCAGCCGCCGGGCCGCGTACCACCGCGTGACCTGCCCGGCGGCCGCGTCCGGCGGCCGGCCAGGATCGCCCAGCGGCAGGGCCGAGTTGGCCCGGCCGGTGAAGCCGCCGGCCGCGCGCAGCCGCCAGCCGCCGAGCGCGGCCGTCTCGCCGGCCTGCCAGTGCGCGGCCGCGGCCGCCTCCAGGGCGGCGATCGCCGGATCCGCGATCGCCGGGCCCGCCGCCGGGTCCATCAGCGCATGATGCCATCCGGCCGGCCGGCCGGCAGCCGCCCGTCCTCCAGCGTCAGCACCTGGTCGGCCAGGTCCATCAGCACCGCGTCGTGGGTGGCCACCAGGGCGGTGATCCCCTCGGCGGCGACCACCGTGCGCAGCAGCCGCATGATCTGCCGGCCGGACTCCGAGTCCAGCTGCCCGGTCGGCTCGTCGGCGATCAGCAGCCGCGGCCCGGCGGCGAGGGCCCGCGCGATCGCCACCCGCTGCTGCTGGCCGCCGGACAGCTCGCCGGGGCGCTGGCGGGCGTGCCCGGCCAGCCCGACCACCTCCAGCAGCAGGGCGACCCGCTCCTCCCGCTCGCGGGCCGGGGCGTGCAGGATGCGCAGCGGCACGCCGACGTTCTCGGCCGCGGTCAGCATGGGGATCAGCCCGAAGGACTGGAAGATGAACGCCACCGTCCGCCGCCGCAGCGCGATCCGCTGCCGCTCGGGCAGCTCCGTCACGTCCTGGCCGTCCACCTCGACCCGGCCGCTGGTCGGCCGGTCCAGCCCGCCGACGATGTTGAGCAGGCTGGTCTTGCCGGAGCCGGACCGGCCGCGCAGCACCGCCAGCTGGCCGCGGGGGACGGTGAACGAGACGTCCGCCAGCGCGGCCACCGCGGTGTGCCCGGTGCCGAACGTGCGGGAAATGCCGTCGGCCGCGACCATGACCTCGCCGGTCACCGGCCCGCCTCCGGGGCCCGGTGCCGGCCGCTGCCGCCGGCTTGCCCGGGCCGGCGGCGTCATCCTGGCCGGCGCCATCCGCCTCGGCGGTGCCATCCGGCCCGGCGGGGGCGTCGGGGGCGTCAGGCCAGACGCCGATGTGGCCGGGCGCGGCCTGCAGCCGGACCCGGTCGCGCATGCCGAGCGGCTCCAGCATGTCCTGCGGCAGCTGGACCCGGCCGGCCCGGTCCAGCACCGCGTACTCGGTGGCGTGCCGGGTGCGCTGGCCGCTGGAGTCGGTGCCCTCACGGCGCAGCGTCTCGCTGCTGGTCCGGCCGTCCCTGATCGCCACCGTCCGGCGGACCTGCGCCGACAGCTCCTCATCGTGAGTGACGACCAGGACGGTCACGCCCAGCTCGGCGTTGACGTCTTGCAGCGCCCCGAACACGCTCGCGGCGGTGGCGCTGTCCAGCTCGCCGGTGGGCTCGTCGGCCAGCAGCACGTCCGGGCCGTTGGCCAGCGCGGTCGCGATCGCGGTGCGCTGCTGCTCGCCGCCCGACAGCGTGTCAGGGACCCGGTCCGCGCAGTACGCCACCCCGAGCAGGTCGAGCAGCTCGCCGGCCCGGCGGCCGCGGGCGCGCCTGCCGGCCCCGCCGAACTGCATCGGCAGCATCACGTTCTGCCGCGCGGTCAGGTAGGGCAGCAGGTTGCGCGAGGTCTGCTGCCAGATGAAGCCGACGGTGCGGCGCCGGTAGCGCAGCCGCTGCTGGGAGCTCATCGCCGCCAGGTCCTGCCCGGCCACCCGCACCGAGCCCGCCGTCGGCACGTCCAGCCCGGCCAGGATGTTGATCAGCGTCGATTTGCCGCTGCCGGACGCGCCCACCAGCGCGGTCAGCTCGCCCCGGGCGACCAGCAGGTCCAGCCCCTGCAGCGCCTGCACCTCCACGCCCTCGGCGGTGTAAATGCGCACCAGCCGGTCGCAGGCGATCAGCGCATCGGCCCCGTAGCCCGCACCGGGCCCGGCCGCCTCCGCCCCGAGCTGCGCCAGCCCGGCGGCCGGCTCGGTGCCGCGCCCGCTGCCTGATCCCGCCATCAGCCTCCGTTCCCGTTCACTCGTCGATCCGCAGCGCCCGGCCGGTGCCGCGCCGGGCCGCCGCGGCGCCCTGGCCGCCGAGCACGGCGGCGGCGATCAGCACCAGGCCCCCGGCCACCGCGGCCAGCACCGCCAGGCTGGCGTGCAGCGGCACGCTGGCCGCCGAGCCGGTGAAGGCCGCCAGGCTGATCGCCGGGCCGAGCAGCGGCACCAGGATCAGCGCGCAGGCCACGCCCCCGGCCAGCGCGGCGAGCACGGTCGGCGCGATCTCGGCCGCGGCGAGCCGCCGCGCCTGGGCCGGGTGCAGGCCCATGGTGGCCAGCCGGGCCAGCATCAGCTCGCGGCTCCGGCCGCCCAGCACCAGCATGATGATCAGCACCACGGCGCAGAACCCGGCCGCCGCCGCCGTGCCGGCCGCGAAGACGGCGTCGGCGGCGTGCGGCAGCGGTGCATCCTGCAGGCCGGCCAGCACCTGGGCCCGGATCAGGACCGGGGCCCCGGGGGCGGTCCTCGCCACCGCGGCCCGCAGCGCCCGCTGGTCGACTGCGGTGCCCGACACCAGCACCATGGTGGGCGGCAGGGCGCGCTGGCCGCCGGATGCCCACAGCGGCAGCACCACGAACCCGCCGCCCGTCCCCGCGGCGGCCGGGGTGGCCGCGAGCCGCCCGGCCACGGCGACCCGCACGGTGCCGGTGCTGAGCGACAGCTCCGCCGGGTGCTGCCCGAGCTGCCGGGCCGCACCGGGCGAGGCCAGCACCGGGACGGGCTGGCCCGGCCGCGGCCGGGCCAGCGCCGCGGCCGGGAACCGGGCGCCCGGTACCCCGGCCACTGCGGCCGCGTACTGGCGCGGGCTGACGATGATCGCGGTCAGCTGATCTCCGCTGAAGTTGAGCAGGTCAGCGGCCGCCTGGCGCACGGGCGTGACCTGGCCGGCGCCGGGCACCGCCGCGATGGCGCGCACGGCGGCTGCGGTCAGCGACACCGCGCTGGCCGGCCCGCCGACGATCGCGCCGGAGGGGACCTCCTGCCAGGAGGCGGTTACCTGGCCGGCCCGCGCGCCGGAGCGGACCATCCCGCTGAATGCCACCACCGCCAGCGCGAGCACCAGGGCGAACACCGGCAGCACGGCTGCGCCGCCTGCTGCGCTGCCGCGGGCCAGGCCGACGAAGGCGACGACCCCGCCGCCCCGGCGAGCGGGCCGCAGCAGTCCCCGCACCGCCAGCGGCATGAGCCGGATCGCCAGCACCGCGACCGGGACGGCCGCCAGCACCGGGCCGGCCGCGGTATAGGCGTCGGCGGTGCCGGCCCCGCTGCCCTGCAGCCGCAGCACGATCAGCCCGCCCGCCGCCAGCAGCACCAGCGTGACGTCGGTGACCAGGCGGCGGGCCGCGGCCAGCCGCCGGCCCTGCTGCCCGCGGTCCCCGGCCCGCGAGCGCCGGACGGGCGCCCCGGTCCTGATGGCCAGCAGGGCCGGCCCGGCCAGCGCGGCGAGCAGGACCAGGCCGGCCAGCCACCACGCCGCGGGCTGGCTGGCCCCGGGCGTGACGGCAACGGCGGCCGCGGCGCCCGCGGCCGCGGCCGGCAGCGCGACCGCGGCGCCGCCGCGCAGCGCCCGGCCGCTGACCTGCCACCAGGCCGCGCCGCGCGCCCGCAGCAGGGTGAATTCCCCGGCGCGCTGCTGGGTGACCAGCCGGGCGCACAGCAGCAACACCGTCGCGGCGAGCGCGGCCAGGCTTACCTCGAGCAGGGTCAGGACCTGGCTGAGTGCCTGGTCGGCGGCGAGGAAGCTGGTCAGCGCGGCGGCCGGGCCGATGGTGTAGGTCAGCGCGCTGCCGCCGTCGCCGACGACCGAGGTGCCGTCCGCCGCAGCGGCTGACATCCTGGCGGCCAGGCCTGCGGCCTGGTCGGCGTTCAGGCTGCTCAGGCGCAGCGGGTAGACCCAGTTCACGGTCAGGCCGGCCAGGCTGTTGTGGGACTGCGCCGCGGCCAGCCCGCTGGCGCTGAGGAAAGCACCGGCCTGCCACCAGGACTGCCCGCCCTGCTCTGGCGACTGGACGAACAGCTCGGGGCCTGCTGTGTTACTGAACTCGGTCCAGAACACGGCGTCCGGCGCGGATGGCATGATCACCCCGGTGACCTGCAGGGTCACCCCGGGCAGCAGCGGCAGCATCGACCCGGGGCGCACCGAGAACCGGGCCGCGGTGAACCGGGTGAAGGCCACCGGCAGCACCAGCTCCGATCCGGAGTAGCGCGCGGCGCCCGGCCAGTGCCCGGCCGTGAGCCGGGCGTAGTGCTGCAGCTTGTCCCGGTAGATCAGCTGGAGCTGCGGCGGATGGGAGCTGATGTAGGCAGATCGCGCCGCGGCGGCCACGTTCAGGAAGCTGGTCGTGACGCCGGACCACGACGACCCGCTCGCGATCGGGAGCCGGTGGCCGGCCAGGTAGCCGGCCAGCTGGGTCCGGTCGGATTCGATTTCGCCGGCCGTGACCGGGTTTCCCGGCGCATTCAGGCTGAACGGCCCCGCTCCGGCGATGATGGTGTCGCTGCCGGACGGGCCCTGCGTCAGCGATTGCTGCAGCGCCCGGGTGCGCAGCAGCAGGGTGGCGCGCGGGCCGGCCACCGCGAGGAACACGCTGGCCAGCACGAGCAGCCCGAGCGCGATCGAAGCGGCCGGCCCGGTGCCGGTCAGCAGCCGCCAGCCCGCGCGCGGCGCGCCCGCGCCGGGCGCGTGGCCCGCTGCGCCGGGCGCGCGGGCCGGTTCCGGTGCGGCGGTCATGCCAGCTCCGCGGCGCGCAGCTCGGCGGCCGGGTCCGGCCGGTGCGCCACCGTGGCCGCGGCGGCCAGCACCGGCAGCGCCGCGACCGCCACGGCCAGGCCGGCCGCCCAGCCGAGCGGCAGCACGACCAGGACCGGCGGGACCGGCGCAGTGGCCTGGTCGGTGAGCGTCACCGCCGGGATGAGCAGGCGGGCGGCCAGGGCGCCGAGCACCAGGCCGCCGGCCGCGGCCGGGACGGCCAGCAGCAGCTGCTCCAGGCACAGCTGCGCGGCCTGCGCGCCGCGGGACACTCCGAGGGCGGCGAGCAGCGCGCTGCGGGACCGCCGCTCGCGCAGGCTGGCCGCCACGCTGATCGCGAAGCCGAGCATCGCCAGCACCGCGGCCGCCGCCCCGGCTGCCACCGCCGCCCGCAGCGGCAGCGCCGCCAGCGGCGCGCGCAGCAGCGCCGCGGCGACGTGCGCCTGGCTGGTGACCGCGGTCCCCGGCGGCAGGCCGGCCGGGACCTGGCCGGCGGTGGTGCGCAGCCACCAGCTGGTGACCGGCAGCGGCGGCGCCGAGCCCGCCGCCACCGCTCGTTCCAGGGTGCCCAGATCGACGATCAGCACTCCGCCGCTCCCGGCGGTGGGGAAGGACTTCAGCACGGCGGCGACCCGGACGAGCATGGTCAGCCCGCTGGCGGTGACCGAGACGATCGCGCCGGGAGTGGCGTGGCTGGCGGCCAGGAACGCGCGGGTGGCGATGCCGGGCAGCACGGCGGGCACCGGCAGCGCGGTCAGCTGCACCGCGCCGCTGACCGGCAGCGCCGGGTAGCCGGGATACTCGGGCGGCAGCTCGCCGTACCCGGGCCGCAGGACCAGCTGCTGGCTGCCGCCGGGTCCGGCGCCGGACCGGCGCAGCCCGGGCGCGGTGCCGACGGCGCCGGACTCCGATGACTGGGCCAGGAACGGGCTGCCCGCGCTGGCCTGCCACCGGGCCAGCGCCGTCCCGGCCGCGAACGGCGCGGGCACGCGCCCGTGCGGCCCGGCCGCCGACAGCCCGCCGATGGTCAGCGTGAGCTGACGCTGCGCCGCGGCCCGGCGGGCCGGCTTGGCCTTCGGCACCTCGGGCAGCTGATAGGACCAGGTCACGCCGAGCAGGCGTAGCGGATAGGCGGCGGCCGTCCCGCCCGGCGCCAGCCGGGCGGTGAGCAGCCGGGCGGCTCCGTCCGGCGCCAGCTGGCCGGCCGGCACCTGATAGACCGCACCGGAGGCATCCTGGACCGCCATCGTGACGGTGAGCGGGCCGAGCCCGGCGGACCGGGGCGCCTTCGACAGCCGGGCGGACAGCACCAGCCGGGCGGGCCGCCCGGGGATCGCCAGCCCGGCGGCGGCGCCGTGCGGGGTGATCGTCCGCCACAGCGTGCCCGGCCGTTCGGGGGACTGGTCGGCCCGCATCAGCACCGTCGCCGCGGCCCTGCGGGCGTCCACCGCGAGCACGCCGCCGCCGGTGCCGCCGTTGAAGCTGCTGACGGCCATCGCCGCGGTGACCCCGCGGGCCCGGCTGATCAGCGCGGCCTGGCCGAGCGGCAGCGCAGCGGCGCGGTCGGCGCGCACGTCCGCGCCGACCGCGTAGGCCGCCTGGTCGGATCCTGACCGGTGCCAGCTTTGCAGCTGGGCGAGCGCCAGCGTGCCCATGGCGACGGCCAGGATCGCCAGCAGCGCCGGGCCGGTCTGCCGCAGCGGCCGGCGGCCGATCTCCCAGCCGGCCAGCGCGGCGGCCAGCCGCCGCCCGCGGTCGGCGAGCCGCTCGGTCAGCCGGATCAGCGCCGGGAGCAGCCGCAGCGGGATCAGCGCGCAGCCGGCCAGCAGCAGCGCGGGCGCGACGACCAGGACCGGGTCGATGCCGCCGGATCCGGCCTGCCCGACGGCCGAATACCTGCGCAGCTGCCAGGCCGCCACCAGCCCGAGCAGCAGCACCGCCGCGTCACCGCCGGCCCGGGCGGCGCCCGCCAGCGCGGCCTGCCGGCCCCGGCGGGCCCGCGCCGCGGCGGCGCTGGCGGGCCGCAGGGCCGGCCAGGCCAGCACGGCCGCGGCGACCAGCAGCACGCCGGCTGCTGCCGCCCAGGCCACGCCCGTGCTCAGGCTTCCCGGGCCGGCGCAGCCCCGGGACGGCGGTGCCGGTCAGCAGCCGGGCCAGCCAGGAGCCCGCCAGCATCCCGGCGGCGACGGCCAGCGCCGCCAGGGCCAGCGCCTCGGCCAGGGCCAGCGCGGAGAGCTGGCCGCGGGCCGCTCCGCGGGCGGCGAGCAGCGCGGTCTCCTCCTCCCGCTGCCCGGCCAGCAGCCGGGCCGCGAAGGCCAGCGCCACCATGGCCACCAGCAGCAGCTGCAGGCCGCTGACCGCCAGCAGCGACCGCGCGACCGCGTAGCTGCGGGCCAGGCCGGTCAGCGCCGCCGGGATGCTGGTGGCCGCCTGCAGGCCGCCGAGCGACTGATCGGCCCGCAACCGCGCGGCGGCGGCCGTGAGCTGCCCGGCCAGCGGCTCCAGCGAGGACGGCCGCAGGCGCAGGCGGCCGGGCACGGCCAGCCAGGAGGCCTGGCCCACCGTGGAGACGGCCGGCCCCGAAACCGTCCGGGCCGGTGATCAGCGGGCCGTAGCTGCGGAAGCCGCCCGAGACGGTGACCCCGGACGTGCTGAGCAGATCAAGGCCCCAGTACGGGTCGGCCGGGTCGCGCGGCCGGTACCAGCCGGTGACGCGCACCCGGGCCAGCGCCCCGGTGTCCCGGTCCCGCAGCGCCATCACCTGGCCGACCGGCATGCCAAGCGCGGCCGCCACGGCGGCCGGCACGGCCACCGGCACCGGCTGGCCCGGCTGCGCGGCCGGCGGCCACTTGCCGCGGGTGAGCTCCGCCTTCGCGGTGATGTCCGCGGCGGCGGCGGCCTCGGCGATCGGCGTGCCGCGGCCCGGGGCGGATCCGCGCGGCAGGCCGAGCGGGTCCGACCACAGCGCCGCGGCGACGCGGGCGTCCAGCGGGCCGAAGGCGCGGCGCAGCGTCTGCCCGACGATGTGCTGGTCGAAGCTGGCCTGGCCCGCGCCCACCGCCCCGCTGACGGCGAACGACAGGTTCCGGTCGGCGGCGAGCTGGCGGTCGGTCGCGCGCGGCAGGGTGGTCGCGCCAATGCCGGCCAGCGCGGTGGCGAGCGCGGCGACGACGGCCACGGCGAGCAGCGCGCAGCCGAGCAGCAGCCGGGAGGAGACCATCCGGCGCAGCACGAAGGAGATGCTCCCGCCGTGCCGCATGCCCAGTCCTCCGGAGAGCGGCGCAGCCGCCGCCCTGCTGGCCAGTCACCCGTCGGCCCGCCGCCTGCTGCCCGGGGCCGTGCTGATCAAGGCTAAGCACACTTGGCGGCAAAGTTCATGGCCGGGCCGGCGAACGTTACGCCCCCGGCTCGCGAACGTTACTGGACCGTGCTGATCGGGGGTGACGGCCCCCCGGCCCCCCGGGGCCCCGGGCCCGCGGTCTCCAGCTCGGCGCGGACCTGGGCGGCGGCGGCGGCCATCACCTCCAGCTTGGCCAGGGCTGTCTGCGGGCGCAGCTGCCGCATCCCGCAGTCGGGGTTGATCACCAGGCGGCGGGCCGGGACGTAGCGCAGCGCCCGCCGGATCCGGTCGGCCACTACCTCCTGCGTCTCCACCCGGCCGGACTTGACGTTGACGGTGCCGAGGCCCAGTTCCCGGTCCCAGTGGTGGCGCTCGAGCAGCCGCAGGTCCTCATCGCCCTGCCGGGCGAATTCCAGCGCCAGCCGGTCCACCGGGGTGTCGTTGACGTAGGGGAACAGGAAGTCGTAGTGGCTGGCCCACAGCGGCCGGGCGTACCGGTTGCCGTAGCAGACGTGCAGCGTCCAGCTCACCCCGGGCACGTCGGTGACGATGTTGATGGCCTCGGTGGCCAGCGCGATGTCCTCCGGGTAGCCCGCCAGGAACGGCTCGTCGATCTGCAGCAGCGCCGCCCCGGCGTCGGCGAGCCGCTGCGCTTCGGCGCGCAGCTGCCGGGCCAGCGCCCGGACCAGGCCGGCCGGGCCGGCGTAGCCGTGACCGGTGATCCGCCTCGACAGCGAGAACGGCCCGGTGATCGAGACCTTCAGCGGCATGTCGGTGAGCTGCCGCGCGAACGCGAACTCGGCGGCCAGCCCGAGGTCGTCCCCGGCGGCGGGCTCGGGCAGCGGGGCGTCCGCGGCGGCCTCGTAGTAGTCGGGCCAGTCGGCCTTGGGCCGCCCGGAGATGCGCACGCCCGGGATCGCGGTCAGCAGGTAGTCGGTGTCGTTGTCGCGGCGCAGCTCGCCGTCGGAGATGATGTCGATCCCGGCGCGCTCCTGGTCCAGGATCGCGGCCTTGATCGCGGTCTCGGTGGCCTGGTCGAGGTAGCGGGCGCTGATCCGGTGCTGGTGGTAGTCGTTGCGCAGCTGGCCGAGCCATTCGGGCACCGCGAACGAGCCGATCACCGTGGTCGGCAGCAGCGGCAGCGCTCCGGGCGGCCCGGCCCCGGCCGGGCGGCTCATTCGCGCACCGCGGCGGTCAGGGTCTTGACCGTGGCCGACGGGCGCTGCGCGAACGGCGCGATCGTCACGTCGTAGCCGCCGCGCCCGGCGGCATGCCGCAGCAGCGGCCCGTTGACCCAGTTGACCACCGAGCCGTCATACTTGCCGGGCCCGTGGAAGCCGTGCTGGTATTCCGGCAGCCGGGTCACGAACAGATCGTGGCACTGCAGCTGTCCGAACGGGTGCAGCAACGGCAGCGCCTCGGCGAAGCTGGACAGCGCGCCGTTGCTGACGTGCATCCGGATGTCGCCGCCGGATTCCAGCAGCGGCCGCAGCAGCTCGCCGGTCAGGCCGGGGCCGATCTGGTAGTCGTCCAGGCCCGCCACCGGCACGTACCGCTCGGCCAGCCGCATCGCGCCCCAGACCTCGCGCCAGAACTCCACCGCCCGCTCTGGCCGGCCGAACTGGGCGGGCAGCACGTCGCACAGCAGCTCGGGACCGAGCTTGAGCAGCTTGCCGGCCAGCCCGGGCAGCTCCCGTGCCGCGGTGCCGAACCGGCGGCCGATGCGGCGGGCGTCGGCGGCGGGCAGGAACGCGCGCACCTCCACCTGGTAGTCACGTCCGCCGATTCTGGCGATCTCGTCCGCGGGCAGGTTGTCATAGACGTTAGAGATGTAGACCAGGAATGCCTTGCCGCGCAGGAAGCCGAGGCTGGAAGTGGGGTGGGTGGCATCGAGCACCAGCGTGGTGACATGGTCGGCGTGGCTGTCGACGGCCTGCCGGGCCCGGCTGAGCACCGCGGGGGAGTAGTCGCCCATCAGGTAGTGCAGCCGCCGGTAGTAGTCGCGCTGGTGCACCCGCGACAGCGCGGCCAGCTCGTCCAGCCAGGTTCTGGCCTGGCTGCCGTTGCCGACGCCGAGCTCGATCACGTACAGCTCGGCGGGCAGCGCGCCGCGCGCGTCCAGGTCGTCCCAGGTCTTGAACAGCCCGAGGATCAGCTCGCGCACCGTCTCGGTGTCGCGGGCCTGGCTGCGGCCGCCGGGCAGCGCCTGCTCATAGCCCCGGCCGGTGGCCCGCTCCCAGTGCGCGAGCTCCTGCCAGTACAGCGCGTTGAACCGCCAGATGCAGCTGGCCGTGGCCGGCCCCCACGGCTCCAGCGCCAGCCCGCCCGGCAGGCCGCCGGATCGCCCGCCCGCCCTCCCGCCCGGCCGGCCAGGTGACCGTGCGGCGGCCCGGTCGGCCAGCAGTGCGCTGACCTGCGCGCCGAGGTCGGTGCCCGCGCCGCGCCGCAGGTCCACGGCAATCTCGACCGCGGATTCGGCCTCGTCCCGGGCGCCGGGGCGGGCCAGCACCGGCCGCAGCGCGACCGGCTCGCGGAAGCTGGCGCGGTACTGGATCCAGTCGCACACCACGCTGACCGCGGTCAGGTCGGCCGGGCTGGCGGCCAGCGCGTCGAGCACCGGGCCGAGCGTGCCTGCGAGGTCGATCCGGTCCGGTCCGCGCAGCCGGGCGACCGGGCGGACCTCAATGCGCATCGAGCCGCCGGCTCATGCCCGCCTGGGCCAGGATGGCCGGGATCGCGCCCTCCCTGGCCACCGCCATCACGTGCACGCCGGACAGCCCCGGCAGCCCGCGCAGCTCCCCGATGATCTCCGCGCACAGCTGGGCGCCGGCCGCGGCGATGCCGTCCTCGCCGGCCGCGCGGAGCTTGCCGGCGATGTGGTCGGGCATGTGCACGCCGGGCAGGCCCCGCTGCAGCAGGTCCAGCGTGCTCAGCGACATCACCGGCCCGACCCCGGCCAGGATGTGACACCGCTCGGTCAGGCCGAGGTCACGGGCCCGGGCCAGCCAGGCCGCGAACACCGGCACGTCGAAGACGAACTGGGTCTGCACGAACTGGGCGCCGGCCGCGATCTTGCCGGCCAGCCGGCCGGTGCTGGCCGGGCCGGACGGGCTCTCCACCGCCCCGATGAACAGGTCAGGGCGGGGATCCACGGCCCGGCCGGACAGCAGCCGGCCCTCGTCCCGCAGCGCGGCGGCCGCCTGCATCAGCTCGGTGCTGGTCAGGTCGAACACCGGCTTGGCGTCGGGATGATCGCCCCGCCGCGGGTCGTCGCCGGTCATCAGCAGCACGTTCCGCACGCCCGCCGCGGCCGCGGACAGCAGTTCGGACTGCAGCGCGATCCGGTTGCGGTCCCGGCAGGTCAGCTGCATGATCGGCGGCACCCCGGCGGCGATGGCCGCCAGGCTCCCGGCCCAGCTCGACAGCCGGACTGAGGCACCCTGGTTGTCGGTGATGTTGACCGCGTCGGCCCAGCCGGCCAGCAGCTGCGCCTTGCGCCGGACCGGCTCCAGGCTGGCCCCGCGCGGCGGCCCGATCTCGGCGGTGACCGCGAACCCGCCGCTGTCCAGCACCCGCTGGAGCCGCCCCGGCTCGAACCCGTCCGGCGCCCACGGCCCCGCGGCTGAGGCGCCCGGGCCCGCAGCCGATGCGCCCGGCCCCGCGGCTGAGGCGCCCGGGCCCGCAGCCGATGCGCCCGGCCCCGCGGCTGAGGCGCCCGGCCCGGCCTGCATCTCACCTGGCCTGCCCGGTTCGCCTGTCATGTCGCGGAGCCTACCCGCCATGATCTCCGCCACCGCATCCGTCCCCCGGGCCCGCCGCCGGCCGCCTCATGCCCGCCGGCCACCTCATGAATGTGACATTGAGAGTCACCCAGCACCATGGATGTCACAGCCATGAGGTGCTGCGGGCGGCGGCGGCCGGGCGGCTGCGGGCCGGCTGGATGGCCGCGCCCGCCGGACTCCCCAGCATGCCCGGCGGGCGCGGCCGGCTCGGTGCGCCGGGCGCGGCGCTGATCTGCGCCCGGCGGTGCGCCTGGCCAGCTCATGCCCGGCATCGTTTCCTTATTCGCCCCCGCATTCGCCAAGGTTCGGTCTGGGCCGGTGACGCCGCTGCCGGTTTTCGCCCGGACCCGCCGCGGTTGCCCCCTGGCCAGCCGCCGCATTCCCTACTATATTTATCGGGTTTTAGGCTCGCGTTACCTCCAAGCCGAGAGGATCTGACCATGTCTGCCACCGACGACCTGATCGCGAACAACAGCCGTTACGCCGAGTCGTTCTCCGGCCCGAAGCCGCTCCCGCCGTCGGCCGGGGTGGCCGTGGTCGCGTGCATGGACGCGCGGATCAACGTCTACGGCGTCCTCGGGCTGGAAGAGGGCCAGGCGCACGTCATCCGCAACGCCGGCGGGGTGATCACCGACGACGAGATCCGCTCGCTGGCGATCAGCCAGCGGCTGCTCGGCACGACCGAGATCATCCTGATCCACCACACCGACTGCGGCATGCTCACCTTCACCGACGACGGGTTCAAGGCCAGCATCGAGGCCGAGACCGGCATCAAGCCGGGCTGGGCGGCGGAAGCGTTCAGCGACCTGGACGGGGACGTGCGCCAGTCGATCGCGCGGATCAAGGCCAGCCCGTTCATCCCGCACAAGGAGTCGGTGCGCGGCTTCGTCTTCGACGTCGCCACCGGAAAGCTCAGCGAGGTCGCCTGACCGCGGCTAGACGCCGGGCGGGTCGGGCTGGTCGCCCTGGTCTTCCCGCTCGGCCAGGAACTGCTCGAACTGGGCGCCGAGTTCGTCGGCGGTCGGCATCGAGTCGGGGTCGGCGGCCAGCAGTCCCTCGCCCCGGGCGGTAAAGGCGTCGAACTGCTCCTCCAGCGACCGGACGACCTCGGTGACCTCGTCGGATCCCTCGACCTGGCGGGCGATCTCCAGGTCGGTCCGGCGGGCTGCCTCGCGCAGCGCGTCGGCGGGCAGCGCCAGTCCGGTGGCGCGCTCGATGCTTTCCAGCAGGGTGACCGCGGCCGCCGGGTAGGCGGCCTGGGCCAGGTAGTGCGGCACGTGCACGGCGAACCCGATGGCGTCCCTGTCTTCCTCGCCGAGCTGCAGCTCGATCAGGGCGGCCGCGCTGCCGGGCACCTGCAGCCGGTCGACCAGCGGGCGGTAGCCCTCGACCAGGCCGCCGCGGGTCGCGTGCGCGGTGACCCCGAGCGGCCGGGTGTGCGGCACCGCCATCGGGATCCCGTGGAAGCCGGCCGCGAGGCGGACCTGCCGGCTGGCCGACAGCTGCCGCACCGCGCGGCTGAACAGCTGCCACTCCCGGTCCGGCTCCGGCCCGTTGAGCAGCAGGAACGGCTCGCCTGCGGCGTCCCGCAGCCGGGACAGCACCAGCTGCGGCGCGTCGTAGCTCTCCCAGCGGTCCTTGACGAAGGTCATCACCGGGCGCCGCGACCGGTAGTCGATCAGCGAGTCGACATCGAAGGCGGCGACCTCCTCGTGCTCCAGCGTGCTGGTCAGGTGGGCCGCCGCCAGCCGCGGCCCCGCCGGCGTCGATGAAGCCGTCCAGGTAATAGAGCATGACGACGTCACCGTCCGGGGCGGGCGCGCCGGGGAGCAGTTCGTAGAGTTCCGAAGGATCGCGTGCCACGCTCACAGCCTCTCCGCTCGCCCGTTGCTCCGCAAATCGAGCCTGGCCGCCGGGGCGCGCCCCGGCCGCCTCACCGGCCGGCGGAGCCGCCGCCGCGGCCCGCCGTGAACTCCTCCCAGCGGGCGATCGTGCGCGGCAGTTCGGCCGCGACGAACTCGAAGTACCGCGCCGATTCGGTCATCCGGCGCCCGGCGGGCGTCTGCGCGCCGAGAATCTCGATGCCGTCCCGCATGGCCGCGGTCCAGCGCAGCATCAGCCGGTCGCGCATCCGCATCAGCTCCTGCCAGACGTTCTCCGGGATCCGGTAGTGATGCCGCCGCGAGCCTGGCTCGCTTTCCCGGCTGATCATCCCGACGCCGATCAGGTACCGCACGCCGCCGGAGACGGCCGCCGGGCTGGCCTGCAGCCGGGCGGCGAGATCGCCGGCGGTGAGCGAGTCGGCGTCGGAGACCAGCAGCGCCGTGAACACCCGGGCCGGCATCCGCGGGATCCCGGCCTCGGTCAGCACGGCCGAGAACCGCTCCACGAACCGGCCCACCTGCCCTGCATCCCGCTGCCCCGCGTCCCGCTGCCCTGCGTCCCGCTGCCCTGCGTCCCGCTGCCCCGCGTCCCGCTGGCTCGCGCCGCGCTGGCTCGCGTCCCCCTGCTCTGCGCGCCCCTGCCCCGCGCCCGGCTGACCCGGCGCGGGGGCGAGGCCCGGCTCGCGCCCGACGGCGGCCTCGGCCACGGCGGCGCCTCCTTTCGGCCCGGCTTCCGGCCTATCATCTTCTGTAGATTCACGAATTTGTGAAACAAGTGTATATTCTGAAGCATGGGTGAGGCAATCGCCGTCACCGGGCTGCGCAAGTCCTTCGGCAAGACCATCGCGCTTGACGGCCTCGACCTGATCGTGGCCGAGGGCGAAGTCCACGGCTTCCTCGGCCCCAACGGGGCCGGCAAGACCACCACCATCCGCATCCTGCTCGGGCTGCTGCGCGCCGGCGGCGGCACCGCCCGGCTGCTGGGCGGCGACCCGTGGGCGCAGGCCACCGCCTTGCACCGGCGGCTGGCCTACGTGCCGGGCGACGTGACGCTGTGGCCCGGGTTCACCGGCGGCGAGGTCATCGACCTGCTCGGCCGGCTGCGCGGCGGCATGGACCCGGCCCGCCGGGACGCCCTGATCGAGCGGTTCGAGCTCGACCCGCGCAAGCGGGCCCGGGCCTACTCCAAGGGCAACCGGCAGAAGGTCGCGCTGATCTCGGCGCTGGCCTCCGACGCCGAATTGCTCCTGCTGGACGAGCCGACGGCGGGCCTGGACCCGCTGATGGAGGCGGTCTTCCGCAGCTGCGTGGAAGAGGAGCGCCAGCGCGGCCGGACCGTGCTGCTGTCCAGCCACATCCTGTCCGAGGTCGAGGCGCTGTGCGACCGGGTGACGATCATCCGGTCGGGCCGGACGGTCGAATCCGGCAGCCTGGCCGACCTGCGGCACCTGACCAGGACCTCGGTGACCGCCGAGCTGGCCGGGCCGCCCGCCCGGCTCGACCAGCTGCCCGGCCTGCACAGCCTGGACGTCGAGGGCACCCGGGTCTCCTGCGAGATCGACACCGACCAGCTCGACGGGCTGCTGCGCCAGCTCACCGCGGCCGGGGTGCGCAGCCTGACCAGCAGGCCGCCGACGCTGGAGGAGCTGTTCCTGCGGCACTACGCGGGCGACGGCACGGCCGCGCCCGCCGCGCCGGGCGGGGCCCGGACATGACCGGCCCGGCGGCCGTGGCCGCGGCGGGCGCGCCGCCGCGGGCCGGGGAAGGCCGCCGCGGCGCCGCCCTGGCCGGGACCGCGGCGCTGGCCCGGCTCGCGCTGCGCCGCGACCGGGTCATGTTGGCGGCCTGGGTATACATCCTGACCGCCCTGGTGGCCGGCACGGCCTACAGCTTCCGCACGCTGTACCCGACGCAGGCCGGCCGGGCCGAGTTCGCCGTCACCGCCGGGCACAACCCGGCGCTGCTGTCGTTCTACGGCCCGCTGTACGGCAACTCGCTCGGATCGCTGACCGCCTGGCGCTACGGCGCGCTGGCCGCGGCCGGCGCCGCCCTGATGTCGGTGTTCCTGGTGGTCCGCCACACCCGCGGCGACGAGGAGACCGGCCGGCTGGAGCTGGTCGGGTCGACCGCGGTCGGGCGGCACGCCGCGCTCGCGGCCGCGCTGGCGACCGCCGCCGCCGCCAACGTCGTCATGGCGGCGGCGATGAGCGCCGCGCTGATCGCGCTGCGGTTGCCGGCCGCCGGGTCCATCGCGCTGGCCAGCGCGATCGCCTGCTGCGGGCTGGCGTTCACCGGCATCGCCGCGGCCGGGGCGCAGCTGGCCCAGACCGGGCGCGGCGCCCGGGGGCTGGCCATCGGGGCGCTCGGCGTGGCCTACCTGCTGCGCGCGGCCGGCGATTCGGCCGCGGCCGCCGGGCCGCGCTGGCTGAGCTGGCTGTCGCCGGTCGGCTGGGCCGAGCTGATCCGGGCGTTCGGCGCCGTGCGCTGGTGGACCCTGGCGCTGCCGGCTGCGCTGGCCGTGGCGGCCACCGCGGCGGCGGCGGTGCTGGCCGCCCGCCGTGACTATGACGCCGGCGTGCTGCCGCAGCGGCCGGGCCCGCCCCGGGCCGCGGCGTTCCTGCGCAGCCCGTTCGCGCTGGCCTGGCGGCTGCAGCGCGGCAGCTTGCTGGCCTGGACGGCCGGGGCGCTGGTGTACGGCGTGATCATCGGGGGCGCGGCCAAGGGCATCGGCGGGCTGCTGAGCAGCCCGGAGATCCGGCACATCATGGCCAGGCTCGGCGGCACCGCCGCGCTGACCGACAGCTACCTCGCGGCGATCATGGGCATCAGCGGGCTGATCGTGGCGGGCTACGCGGTGGCCGCCGTGCTGCGGCTGCGCGCCGAGGAGACCGCGGGCCGGGCGGACCCGGTACTCGCCACCGGCACCGGCCGGATCGGCTGGGGACTGTCGCACCTGGTCATCGCGGCCGGCGGGACGGTGCTGATCCTGGCCGCCACCGGTCTCGGCGCGGGCCTCGGCTACGGGTACCGGCCGGCCGGCGGCGGCGGCAAGGTCGCGGCGCTGATCGGCGCCGCCCTGGTGCAGGCGCCGGGCGCGCTGGTCATCGCCGGGCTGGCGATGGCAATCCTGGGCCTGGCGCCGCGGGCCGCCGTCGCGGCCAGCTGGACCGTGCTCGGCGCGGCCGCGGCGTTGCTGCTGCTCGGCTCCGCCCTGTCGCTGTCGCACTGGATCATGGACGTCTCGCCGTTCACCCACCTGCCCAAGCTGCCCGGCGGGCAGGTCAGCGCGGCCGCGCTGGCCTGGCTGGCCGGGATCGCGGTCGCCCTCGCGCTGGCCGGGCTGGCCGGGCTGCGCCGCCGCGACCTCGGCTGACCGGGAATCCCGGCCGCGCCGCGGTCGTTGCACTTGCCGTCCGCGAAAGGTTAGTTGCTGTCAGCAAATGATATCTGGCCGGCGGATCATCAGCGGATGATCCGCGGACGAGACGCCGCTGTCAGCGGATGAGAGCCCAGGGACGGGGAAGCGCCGCCGCATGAGCCCTGACGAGCTGAGCCGCCAGCGCCGGTACCTGGTGCTGTCGATCTGCTGCATGAGCCTGCTCATCGTGGGCCTGGACTCCACCATCGTGAACGTGGCGCTGCCCGCCATCCAGCGCGAGCTGCACGCCCAGGTGTCCGGCCTGCAGTGGACCATCGACGCCTACACGCTGGTGCTGGCCAGCCTGCTGATGCTGTCCGGCTCTACCGCCGACCGGGTCGGCCGCAAGCGCACCTTCATGACCGGGCTGACGGTGTTCACGCTGGGCTCGCTGGCCTGCAGCCTGGCCCCGAGCCTGGGCTGGCTGGTGGTCTTCCGGATGCTGCAGGCCATCGGCGGCTCGATGCTCAACCCGGTGGCCATGTCGATCATCACCAATACCTTCACCGACCCGGCCGAGCGGGCCCGCGCCATCGGCATCTGGGGCGGGGTGGTCGGGCTGTCCATGGCGCTCGGCCCGATCGTCGGCGGCGCGCTGGTCGACACGGTCGGCTGGCGCGGCATCTTCTGGGTGAACATCCCGGTCGGCCTGACCGCGCTGGTGCTCACCGGGCTGTTCGTGCCGGAATCGCGGGCCGCCCGGGGCCGCCGGCCCGACCCGGTGGGCCAGCTCATCATCATCGTGCTGCTCGCCTCGCTCACCTACGCGATCATCGAGGGGCCCGGCGCGGGCTGGGGCTCGGCGCGGATCGCCGGCTGCTTCGCGCTGGCCGTGCTCGCGCTGCTCGCGCTGATCTGGTACGAGCCGCGGCGCGAGGAGCCGCTGCTGGACCTGCGCTTCTTCCGCAGCGCCCCGTTCACGGGCGCGACCGTGATCGCGGTCTGCGCGTTCGCCGCGCTCAGCGGCTTCCTGTTCATCTCCACCCTGTACCTGCAGGACGTGCGCGGCTACTCGCCGCTGCACGCGGGCCTGTACATGCTGCCGATGGCCGTGATGACCGTGATCTTCGCCCCGCTGTCGGGCCGGATCGTGGGCGCCCGCGGCACCCGGCTGCCGCTGCTCGTGGCCGGCCTCGGCATCACCGCGGCCGGGGTGATGCTGACCCGGCTGGCCGGCGGCACGGCCATCGGCTGGCTGGTGGCCGCCTACGTGATCTTCGGCATCGGGTTCGGGATGGTGAACGCCCCGATCACCAACACGGCGGTCTCGGGCATGCCGCGCTCGCAGGCCGGCGTGGCCGCGGCCATCGCCTCCACCAGCCGGCAGGTGGGCGGCTCGCTCGGGGTGGCGGTGGTCGGCTCCGCGGTGCTGTCCGCGCTGGCCGGCCCGTTCCGGACGGGGTTCGCGCAGGCCAGTCACGTCGGCTGGTGGATCGTGGCGGGCTGCGGGCTGGCCGTGCTGCTGGTGGGGCTGCTGACCAGCGGCCGGTGGGCCCGGCAGACCGCGCAGCTGACCGCCGACCGGCTGATGCCCGGCACCGCGGTGCCCGCCGCCGCGCCCTGACCGCTACCGGGCGATCCCTGATCACCGCGCGGGCGCGCTGGCGCCCCGGTTCACCCTGGGCGGTTAAACCGGCCGCAACCCCGGAACCGGTCCGGCCGTCTGTGTGATGCTGGGGGACGGCGTCACGCCCGGGCACGGGCAGTGGCCGCTGGTAGCCGCGACCCGAAGGCTCAGAGAGGCGGAGCATTGCATACAGGCCAGCCCCGATCCGGTCACCGGTCCAGGCTGCGGATCGGCGCGGCCATCGCGGTCGTGCTCGCGCTGGCCGCCGGCGGGGCCTGGTGGGCGGTGGCCGGGCGCGGCCCGGTGATCCGCCATCACGGGGTGCTGATGACCTCCTCGGGGCGCGCGCCGGGCCGGCATGACGCCGCGCAGGCCACGCCCGGCAGCGCCGCGGGCAGCGGGAAGGCCACCCGGTCGCAGCCGGCCGGCGGCGCGGCCGCGGCCGCGATCGCGAAGATCAGCCAGCTGACCGGCCCGCAGCTGGCCGGCCAGCGGGTGATCTACAGCTACAGCGGGCTGAACCCGCCAGCCCAGCTGCTGCAGCTGATCCGGCACGGCCAGGCGGCCGGCGTCATCTTCTTCACCCAGAACATCTCCTCGCCGGCGCAGATCGCCGCGGTGGCCAGGGAGCTGGAGCAGGCCAGCGCCAGCCCGGGCAACCCGGTCCGGCTGCCGCTGCTGCTGATGACCGACCAGGAGGGCGGCGAGGTCAGGCGGCTGCCCGGCCCGCCCTATCTGTCGGAGAAGCAGATCGGCGAGTCCGCGCACCCGGCCGCGCAGGCCCGGCTGGCCGGCCGCGGCGCGGCCGCGAACCTGCGCAGCGCCGGCCTGAACGTCGACCTGGCCCCGGTACTGGACGTCTACCGCCAGCCCGGCAACTTCATCGACCAGTTCGGCCGCTCCTACAGCAGCAGCCCGCACCAGGTGTCCTACCTCGGCGCTGACTTCATCGGCGCGCTGCAGCGCGGCGGGGTGGCGGCCACCGCGAAGCACTTCCCCGGCCTCGGCGCGGCCGCCACCAGCCAGGACACCGACGAGCGGCCGGTCACGCTGAACCTGACGGCCAGCCAGATCCGCGGCACCGACGAGCAGCCCTACGGCGCGGCCATTGCCGCCGGGACCAGGCTGGTCATGCTGTCCTGGGCGCGCTACCCGGCGCTGGCGCCGCGCCCGGCCGGGCTGTCCAAGACGATCGTGCAGGGCGAGCTGCGCGGCCGGCTGGGCTTCACGGGCGTGACGATCACCGACGCGCTGGAGGCCGGGGCGCTGCGGCCCTACGGCGGGATCCCCCGCCGCGCCGTGCTGGCGGCCGGGGCGGGCATGCAGCTGCTGCTCTGCTCCGGCCAGGACGTGACCGAGGGCATCCAGGCCCGCGGCGCGCTGGCCGCCAGCTACGCCAGCGGCGCGCTGCGCCGCGCCGCGTTCCGCGCGGATGTGGCCGCGATTCTCACGCTGCGCGCCTCGCTGCCGCGCTGACTGACCGGGTACCGGCCAGCCCGGTCAGGGCCGCTCGCTCAGGACCGCTCGCTCAGGACCGCTCGCTCAGGCGAGCGCGAGGAACAGCCGCTCCAGCTCATCCTGGCTCATCGAGGCCGGCTCCCCGCCGGCCAGGCACTGGCGCATGCCGCTGGCCACGATCTTGAACCCGGCCCGGTCGAGGGCCCGCGACACCGCGGCCAGCTGCGTCACCACGTCCTTGCAGTCACGGCCCGACTCGATCATCGAGATCACGCCGGCCAGCTGTCCCTGCGCGCGGCGCAGCCGGTTGAGCACGGCGCCCACCGCTTCCTCGTCGACGGTCATCGGCCGCCCTCCGTTCCGGTTCTCGCTCCGATGGTACCCCGTAGGGTATGCGGGGAGCACGGCGCCGGCGGCGCGGCCCGGTCACCGCCGCGGTCAGGAGCCTGACTTGGCGGCCAGGCCGGCCCGGACCTCGTCCATGTCCAGCTCGCCGGCCTTGCCGATCAGCTCCTCCAGGGCCGGCTCGGGCAGCGCGCCCGCCTGGGCGTAGACCACGATGCCGTCCCTGATCACCATCAGCGTCGGGATCGAGGTGATCCCGAACGCGCCGGCCAGGGCCGGCTCGGCCTCGGTGTCGACCTTGCCGAACACCGCGCCGGCGTGCTTGTCCGACGCCCGCTCGAAGACCGGCCCGAACATCCGGCACGGCCCGCACCAGGCCGCCCAGAAGTCGACCAGCACCACCTTGCCGCTGCGGGCGACCTCCTCGAAGTTCTCGGCGGTCAGCTCCACCGTCGCCATCTGTGCCTCCTCATCCCGGCCGGAACCGGTAAATACCCATATGGGTATCAGCAACAAGGCAGCCGCCGGGAAGCATTCCCCCGCCCGCCAGCGCCCGTCACCGGGATCAGCGGCGGGGGAGGCGCGGGTATTCCGGCCAGAACGCGCGCCCGGGGCAGGTCCTCGATCCGCTCTGGCCACGGTCCCCTCTAGGCTGAGCGTCGTGCTAGGACTCCCCGATGCCATCACCGCCTGCCTGTTCGACCTGGACGGCGTGCTGACCAAGACGGCCACGCTGCACGCGGCGGCCTGGAAGCAGATGTTCGACGACTACCTGCGCCAGCGGGCCCGGCAGTCCGGCGGCGAGTTCGTGCCGTTCGACTCCGGCGCCGACTACGACCGGTACGTCGACGGCAAGCCCCGCGCCGACGGCACCCGCTCCTTCCTCGCCTCCCGCGGCATCGAGCTGCCCGAGGGCGACCCGGAAGACCCGCCGGACGCCCCGACGGTCAACGGCCTGGGGAACCGGAAGAACGAGCTGGTGCTGCGGGCCATCGCCGACGGCGGCGCCCAGGTCTACGACGGATCGGTCCGCTACCTGCGCGCGGCCCGGCAGGCGGGCCTGGCCTGCGCGGTGGTGTCGTCCAGCGCCAACTGCCGGGCCGTGCTGGACTCGGTGGGCCTGACCGGTGACTTCGACGCGATCGTGGACGGCGCGGCGGCCCGGCAGCGGCACCTGCACGGCAAGCCGGCCCCGGACACCTTCCTCGCCGGGGCGGACGAGCTGAAGGTCGCGCCCGCGGCCGCCGTGGTGTTCGAGGACGCGCTGGCCGGGGTCGAGGCCGGCCGGGCGGGCAAGTTCGGGTACGTGGTCGGGGTGGACCGGGCGGGCCAGGCCGCCGCGCTCCGCGAGCACGGCGCCGACGTCGTGGTGGCCGACCTGGACGAGCTGCTGGCCCGGCCGTGATCGGGCACGACGCGTTCACCTGCGAGCCGTGGTGCCTGCGCGAGACCCGGCTCGACCCGGCCGTGCTGGCCCAGACCGAATCGGTGTTCGCGCTGTCCAACGGGCACATCGGCTGGCGCGGGAACCTCGACGAGGGCGAGCCGCACGGGCTGCCGGGCAGCTACCTGAACGGCGTCTACGAGCGCAGGCCGCTGACCTACGCCGAGCGCGGCTACGGCTGGCCGCAGGCGGGCCAGACGGTCATCAACATCACCAACGGCAAGGTCATCCGGCTGCTGGTCGACGACGAGCCGTTCGACCTGCGGTACGGCACGCTGGCCGAGCACGAGCGGGTGCTGGACTTCCGGGCCGGCACGCTGACCCGGCGGGCCCGGTGGACCTCGCCTGCCGGCTCCGAGGTGGCGGTGTCCTCGGTCCGGCTGATCTCGCTGACCCAGCGGGCGGTGGCCGCGGTCTGCTACGAGGTGGAGCCGCTCGGCCAGGCCGCCCGGCTGGTGGTGCAGTCCGAGCTGGTCGCCAACGAGCAGCTGCCCGACGCCAGCAGCGACCCGCGGGCCGCGGCCGTGCTGCGCAAGCCGCTGCAGGCCGAGGAGCAGCAGTGCGACGGCCACGGCGCCACGATGCTGATGCACGTCACCGCGGCGTCCGGGCTGCGGCTGGCGGCGGCCATGGCGCACCAGGTGACCGGCCCTGACGGCCTGCACCAGGTCGCCGAGGTGTGGCCGGACCTGGCCCGGGTCACGGTGGCCGGGACGGTGACGCGCGGCCAGAAGCTGCGGCTGGTCAAGTTCGTCGGCTACGGCTGGTCGGGCGTGCGGTCCCGCCCGGCGCTGCGCGACCAGGTCGACGGCGCGCTGGGGGCGGCCGTGCACACCGGCTGGGACGAGCTGCTGGCCGGGCAGCAGGCCGTGCTGGCCGACTTCTGGGACGGCGCCGACGTGCAGCTGGACGGCGACCACGAGATCCAGCAGGCGGTCAGGTTCGCGCTGTTCCACGTGTTCCAGGCGGCCGCGCGGGCCGAGCGCCGCAGCATCCCCGCCAAGGGCCTGACCGGCCCCGGCTACGACGGCCACACGTTCTGGGACTCAGAGACGTTCGTGCTGCCGATGCTCACCTGCACCGCGCCGGCCGCGGCCGCGGACGCGCTGCGCTGGCGGCAGGACACGCTGCCACCGGCCCTCGGCCGGGCGAAGACGCTCGGGCTGGCCGGCGCCGCGTTCCCGTGGCGCACGATCGACGGCGAGGAATGCTCGGGGTACTGGCCCGCGGGCACGGCCGCGTTCCACGTCAACGCCGACATCGCCGACGCGGCGATCCGCTACGCCGGGCTGACCGGGGACCGCGACTTCGAGGCCACGACCGGCTTGGAGCTGCTGGTGCAGACGGCCCGGCTGTGGCGCTCGCTCGGGCACTTCGACACGGCGGGCCGGTTCCGCATCGACGGGGTGACCGGACCGGACGAGTACAGCGCGCTCGCCGACAACAACGTCTACACCAACCTGATGGCGCAGCGGAACCTGGCCGCCGCCGCGGACACGGCCGGCCGCCACCCCGAGCAGGCCGCGGCACTGAAAGTCACCGCCGCCGAGCGGGCCGACTGGCAGCAGGCCGCCGGCGCCATGCTGATTCCCTGGGACGCCGATCTTGAGGTGCACCCGCAGGCCGAGGGCTTCACCAGCCATCAGCGCTGGGACTTCGCCGCTACCCCGGCGGAGAACTACCCGCTGCTGGAGCACTACCCCTACTTCGACATATACCGCAAGCAGGTGGTCAAGCAGGCCGATCTGGTGCTGGCCATGCAGCTGTGCCCGTCAGCGTTCACGCCAGAGCAGAAGGCGCGCAACTTCGCCTACTACGAGACGATCACCGTCCGGGACTCCTCGCTGTCGGCGGGCACCCAGGCCGTGCTGGCCGCCGAGACCGGCAGCATGGACCTGGCTTACAACTACCTGGCCGAGGCCGCGCTGATGGACCTGGACGACCTGGAGCACAACACCCGGGACGGGCTCCACCTGGCCTCGCTGGCCGGGTCGTGGTTCGCGCTGCTCGGCGGGCTCGGCGGGCTGCGCAGCGAGGACGGCGCGGTCAGCTTCGCGCCGCGGCTGCCCGCGGGCATCACCCGGCTGGCGTTCACGATCGGCGTGCGCGGCCGCCGGCTGCGAGTGGAGATCACCCCCGGGTCCGCCAGCTACCTGATCCCGGACGACGCCGAGCCGCTGCAGGTCAGCCACCACGGGCAGGACCTGGAACTGATCCCGGGCGAGCCGGCCAAGTGCGGTGTTCCCGAGCTGCCCGCGCGGGAAAGCCCGGTCCAGCGCCGGCCGCGAGCCGCGGATCCGCCGCCGCTGACGGTCAGGTGCTGGCCGACTGCCTGGGCTTGTCCCTGGCCGCGCCCTGGCCGCCCCGGGACTTGTAGTACGAGCGCCAGATCAGCCGGTGCACCGGGATCAGCCGCGGCACGTCCCGCAGGCCGGGGATGAACGGCACGCACAGCAGCAAGATCGTGGCCAGCCCGGTCAGGTAGATGGCGATCAGGTCGACGTTCGGCGAGGACCGGAAGCCCGGCAGCTGGTACCACATCGTGTACAGCCACAGCCACGGCTGGCCCGGGTAGGAGCCGGTTTCGTTCATGACGCCCCACTGGTCGCCGCCCACGTTCAGCGCTTCGCCCTTGTAGATGAAGTAGGAACCGTCCTCCATGAACAGCAGCGGCTTGGTGTAGTTCGTGCCGTAGAAGGCGTTCTGCGCGAGCAGGTCGCTGTCGAGCGCGCCGCTGCGGGCCAGGTTCAGCTCGCCGGCCATCATCACCGGAACCGGCCCGCCGGCCGCCTTGGGCAGCACCGGGTTGCCGTTCACGAACTTGACCTTGCCCACCGCGGCAGCGTAGGCGCTGGCCCATGTGAGCTGCTGCGCGGGCGAAGCCGCCTGGTAGGTGGCCAGCGGGCCGGCCAAGGCGGGATCGGTCTTGGCCAGCGTGGTCAGCGGGGTGATGACGAACGTCTGCGCCGCGTCGATGGGCTGGGTTACGCCAGTGATCGCGGCTGGCTTGAACAGCAGCGACTGGGTGTTCGCCTCGGTGGAGGTGTAGGGCGGCCCGTAGGTCGCGGTCTCGCTGCTGCCGTTCAGCTCGCTGGCGGCGGCAGTGAGGAAGTCGGCCGGGGCCGCCTTCGCCCACCTGGCGATGGACACCTCCGGCACGTTAGGCGAGGACAGCAGGCCGGCCAGGAAGAACGTCAGCACCAGCACGATGAGCCCGGCGATCGTGCCTTCCTTGAGGATGTCGTACCGCCGGTTCGGCCCGCGCCATGGCGCGGCGTCGGCGGCCGCGATGGCCTGCCTGCGCGCCCGGCCCCTCGTGCCCTTGACCTCGCCGTCGTGCGCGGCGATCGGGTGCGACACGCCGCGCACCCGGACCAGCAGCACGTGCCCGCCGATGACCGCGACCAGCACCAGCGGCACCAGCACGATGTGCCACATCAGCATCTGGCCGAGGTTCATCACGTTGAAAAAGGCACCGACGCCGGCCGAGTTGAAGGCATCCTTGCCGCTGGTGGAAATCCACTGTGAGTCGAAGTTCTGCTGCGAGACATATCCGGTGAAGCACTCGACGACGGAGATAGCGAACGCGGCCACGCCGGTGATCCAGGTCATCCTGCGGCGGCCGCGCCAGGCTGCCATCCAGAACTTGGCCCACAGGTGGATGACCAGCAGCGCCATGAACAGCTCGATCGACCACAGGTGCAGGCTGTTGAAGAAGTGCCCGAGCGGGTTGTAGCGCCACCAGTCCGGGCCGCCGAGTGCCAGCGCGAACCCGGACCCGCAGGCCACCACGAAGGCGACCAGCGATCCCACTCCGAACACGTACGCCCAGGACGCCACGTAGGCGGGCTGGGAGTCGGGCAGCAGCTTGCGCGGCGGCAGCGTCCGCAGCGCCCAGCGGCGGACCGCTGCGGTCCACATGCCCGCAGTGCCGTCGTCGGCAGCCTCAGCGACGCGCCCGCCATCCCCGTCTGGGCCGCCGGTGCCGGCGCCGCCCGCCGCGGCTTCCGCGGGAGCCTTCTTGCCGGGCGGGAACGGCAGGATCAGCGCGGCGCCGAAGATGACGACCATGACGAGGATGAGGACCAGGTTCGCCACCGAGACGGTGAAGATGTTCCAGTGGATGAACGACCCCGGCTGGTTCATATCGATCGCCAGCGGTCCCGCGGGCGGCAGGTGGAGGGCGGTCATATCGGGCTCCAGATGAGGGAAAGACGGGTGATCTGACGTGGCGCTGCCCCCCGGGCGCCACCTCGCACCCGGCGCGTCGCAACGACCACAGCATGCGGCTAGCGGCCCTCCCGTCGGGAGGGCCGCTAGCCTCTGGGCTGGCGGGACGTTGGTCCCGCATCGGTTATTGCTGCCGCTGGGCGGCCGCTGACGTGCGCGGTCTGGCCATCTTCGGGAAGGCGCAGGCGTACAGCAGCAGCCCGCGCAGCGTGGTGCCGCGCAACATCAGCTGGACCTGAGCGGCCAGCGCCGCGTCACGTCCCGGCCGGCCAGGGACTCCGGCCCCGCGCCGGGTCAGCTTCCCGGCGCCTCATCCCCGACGTGCTCCTCGAACACCCGGGCCGCGTACGCGGCCGCCTGGGTGCGCCGCTCCATCCCGAGCTTGGCGAACAGCGCGGAGACGTAGTTCTTGACGGTCTTCTCGGCCAGGAACATCTGCTCGCCGATCTGCCGGTTGGTCAGGCCGTCGCCGATCAGCTCCAGGATGCGCCGCTCCTGGCCGGTCAGCCCGGACAGCGGGTCGGTGCGGGCCGCCTGGTCGCGCATCCGCCGCATCACCCGGCTGGCGGCCTCCGGGTCCAGCAGCGAGCGCCCGGCCGCCACCGTCCGTACCGCGCCGACCAGGTCAGTGCCGCGGATCTGCTTGAGCACGTAGCCGGCTGCCCCGGCCATGATCGCCTCGAACAGGGCCTTGTCGTCGCCGAACGAGGTGAGCATCAGGCAGGCCACTTCCGGCATCCGGGACCGGATCTCCCGGCACACGCTGACCCCGTCGCCGTCCGGTAGCCGCACGTCGAGCACCGCGACCCGCGGCCGCAGCGCGGGGATCCTGGCCAGTGCCGACGCCGCGGTCCCGGCCTCGCCGACGACGGTAATGCCCGGCTCGCCCTCGAGCAGCTCGCGCACCCCGCGGCGGACGATCTCATGGTCGTCGAGCAGGAAGACGGTGATGTCGCCGGGCGCCCCAGGCTCCTCCGGCTGCTGCGACGGCATCTCGCTCATGGCCGCTGGTACCCCTGTTCGCCGCTGATGCAGGCGGCCAGCACGGGCCGCGGCTGCCCGGGCTGGCCGCCCGGACAGTGTCCTGGCGATCACTGTAACCGGGCCGCCCGCCGTCGGCAGGGGCTGAGGGCGCCATCGGCAGGGACTTTGGGCCCTGTTGCTCCTGCCGTGGGAAAGTCACCGAGAGGGCACTATCGTCACGGTTGACCCGCCAGAGGGGAGTACGCGACATGGCCGGTTATGCGGAGGCCTTCCGGCAGAGCCTGGAGGATCCCGAGGGTTTCTGGGGCGCCGCGGCCGCGGCGGTCGACTGGTACCAGCAGCCGTCCGCCGCGCTGGACGCCTCGGGTGCCCCGTTCTACCGCTGGTTCCCCGGCGGCGTGCTGAACACCTGCCACAACGCCGTCGACCGGCACGTCGCGGACCGCGGCGGCCAGGCCGCGATCATCTACGACAGCCCGGTCACCGGCGCCGCCCGCACGATCAGCTACGCCGAGCTGCAGGGCGAGGTAGCCCAGCTGGCCGGGGCGCTGCGCGGGCTGGGCGTGGCCAAGGGCGACCGGGTGATCATCTACATGCCGATGATCCCCGAGGCGGTGACCGGCATGCTGGCCTGCGCCCGGCTCGGTGCCGTGCACTCGGTGGTGTTCGGCGGCTTCGCCGCCCCCGAACTGGCGGTGCGGATCGAGGACGCGCGGCCCAAGGCGGTGCTGACGGCGTCCTGCGGCATCGAGACCGCCCGGGTCATCGAGTACAAGCCGCTGCTGGACCGCGCGATCGAGCTGTCGGAGCACAAGCCGGACCACTGCCTGGTCCTGCAGCGTCCGCAGGCGGTGGCCCAGCTGACCGCAGGCCGCGACCTGGACTGGGACACGACAGCCGCCGCGGCCGGGCCGGCCGGGTGCGTGCCTGTGGCCTCCTCCGATCCGCTGTATGTGCTCTATACCTCAGGTACTACCGGCAAGCCGAAGGGCGTAGTGCGCGACAACGGCGGGCATGCGGTCGCGCTGCGCTGGTCAATGCCCAACGTCTACGACATCCACCCGGGCGAGCGGTTCTGGGCCGCGTCCGACATCGGCTGGGTGGTCGGCCACTCCTACATCGTCTACGCGCCGCTGCTGACCGGCGCGACCACGATCTTGTACGAGGGCAAGCCGGTCGGCACGCCGGACGCCGGGGCGTTCTGGCGGGTCATCTCCGAGCACAAGGTCAAGGCCCTGTTCACCGCGCCGACGGCGTTCCGCGCCATCAAGAAGGAGGACCCGGCCGCCGAGCACCCCGGGCGCTACGACCTGTCCGGGCTGCGCTATCTGTTCCTGGCGGGCGAGCGGCTGGACCCGGAGACCTACCGGTGGGCGGGGGAGAAGTTCGGGCTGCCGGTCATCGACCACTGGTGGCAGACCGAGACCGGCTGGGCCATCGCTGCCGACCTGATGGGCCTGGAGGCGCTGCCGACCAGGGCGGGCTCGCCGACCGTGCCGGTACCCGGGTTCGACGTGCGCATCCTCGACGACGGCGGCCGCGAGCTGCCGGCCGGGTCCACCGGGGAGATCGCGGTCAAGCTCCCGCTGCCGCCCGGCTGCCTGATGACGCTATGGAACGACGACCAGCGGTTCCTGGACTCCTACCTGGACACCTTCCCCGGCTATTACCGGACCAGCGACGGCGGCTTCCGGGACGACGACGGCTACCTGTACGTCATGGGCCGCACCGATGACGTCATCAACGTAGCCGGGCACCGGCTGTCCACCGGCGAGATGGAGGAAGTGCTGGCCAGCCACCCGGACGTGGCCGAATGCGCGGTCATCGGCGTGCGCGACACGATGAAGGGGCAGGTGCCGCGGGGCTTCGTGGTGCTCAAGGCCGGCGTGGACACCGACCCCGGGACGCTGCGCGGCCAGCTGATCGAGATGGTCCGCGGCCGGATCGGCCCGGTGGCCTCGTTCCGTGACGTGGACGTGGTGAGCGCACTGCCGAAGACCAGGTCCGGGAAGATCTTGCGCAAGGCCATGCGCTCGATCGCCGACGGCAAGGACGAGCCGGTGCCGTCCACGATCGAGGACCCCGCGGCGCTGGAGGCGCTCCGGCCGGTGCTGCGCGGCCACAGCTGACCGGCTCTGGCGGCGTACGTTACTTCGCGGCCGGTATGACGGCGACCGGGCAGGCGGAGTGCTGCACGACCTGTATGCTCACCGACCCGAGCAGCAGGCTGGCGAAGCCGCCGGCCCCGCGCGATCCCACCACCACCAGGTCGGCGTCCTGCGAGGCGGCGATGAGCGCGGGCGCGGCCTGGCCGTTGACCGCGGACACGCTCACGCTGGCGGGCCTGGCGTCGCTCAGCCGGCTGACGACCTTCTGCACCGCTTCCTCGGCGGCGCGCGCGGCGGCGGCCTGCCTCTCCTGGTCCGGCTGGTAGGTCACCGGGTTGCCGGTCCAGGGCTCGGTCGCGACCGGGTTCACGGTGAGCACGGTGAGGTCGGCATGCTGGAGTGCTGCCTGCCGCACCGCCCATTCGAGGGCATGCTCGGAGTGCCCCGAGCCATCGACGCCCACAACGATTCCGGGCATGGCGTACTCCTTCCGGGAGCTGCCAGAAGGCAGCCGCTGTTTGTCCCAGTAGAGATCATCTCGCGCCTGAGGTTCTGAGCATAGGGGCAATGGCCAACGCGGCCGGGGTCATTCGTCCCGAGCAGGTGCCCGGCCGGCGGCGGCTGCCGCCGGCCGGGCACCGTTTGCCCCTGGTTCCAGCGGGAATCCAGTGGCGGGGGGGATGCTTCGCCGGGCCGCGGCGAGGGCGGCAGTTCACCGGGGGAGCGGGCGACCATGAATTCTTCGGGGGTTCCGTCCTGCGCATGTGACGGGCATCGCGTGTTCGCGGACGCCATCGACGTCAGCGGGCACGACGATCCGGCCGCGGCCGCAGACGAGCATCCGGGGGCGTCCCCCGGGGAGCCGGCCCGCGGGCCGGATCCCGGCGAGCCCGCCGCCCGCGAGCACCTTCGCCATGCCGACCACCTGTTCCTGGGCCGGATCGTCACCATGGACGAGGCTCAGCCCGAGGCCGCCGCGGTGGCCATCCGGCGCGGCAAGGTGATCGGCGTCGGCCCGGCCGCCGGTCTCGAGCCGCTGACCGGCCCGTTCACCCGGCGCATCCAGCTGGGGGACCGGGTCATGTACCCCGGGTTCATCGAGCCCCACATGCACGTCTGGGCGACTGCGGTCACCTACCGGTGGATCGACTGCAGCCCGCGGGCCAACGGCAGCGCCGAGGACGTCCTCGCCACCATCGCCGCCGCGGCGGCGAAGGCGGGCAGCGGCAGCTGGATCCTCGGGGCCTCGTTCGACCCGTCGCTGCTCAAGGGTTTCCCCGAGCTGTCCCGCCGCGAGCTGGACGCTGCCGCCCCGGCCAACCCGGTGCTGATCCTCAACGCGTCCATGCACTTCGCCTACGTCAACTCCGCGGCGCTGGAGCGCGCGGGCATCAGCGACACCGCCGCCGACCCGCCGGGCGGTCACTACGGCCGCGACGGCACCGGCACGCTCACCGGCGTGCTGGGCGAGATGGGCGCGATCGCGCCGGCGCTCAGGCACATCGGCCGGATCACCCCGATGATGATCATGCGGAACATCCACGCGATCACTCGCGACGCGGCGGCGGCCGGGGTCACCGCGATGCGGGAGGGCGCGACCGGGGCGCTCATCGGCCCGCGCGAGGTCGAGTTGCTGCACGCGCTGCGCCGGCTGGGCTGGCTGAAGTGCCGGCTGAGCCTGGCGGTCGTGGATGACCTGGCGGCCGGCTGGACCAGCCCGGAGATCCGCCCGGGCGCCGGGGATGACATGGTCTGGCTGGGTGCTCGCAAGATCATCGCCGACGGCTCGAATCAGGGCCGCAGCGGCTACCTGAAGCAGCCCTACCTCGGGACCGGCGGGCGCGGTGCCGCCAACCTCTCCCGCGACCAGCTGGCCGAGCGCATCCGCTGGTGCGAGGACCATGGCTGGCAGCTCATGGTGCACGCCAACGGCGACGCGGCCATCGAGATGGTGATCGGCGCCTACGAGCAGGCCCTGTCCGGGCGGCCGCGCAAGGACCTGCGGCACCGCATCGAGCATTGCTCGCTGGCCGGGGACGGCATGTTCGAGCGGATGGCGGCGGCCGGGGTGACGCCGAGTTTCCTGATGAACCATGTGTACTACTGGGGCCAGACGCTGCGCGACAACTTCCTCGGCCGCGGGCGGTCCGGGCTGCTGGACCGGGCCGCGTCCGCGCGCGCCGCCGGCCTGCGGTTCAGCCTGCACTCGGACTACAACGTCAGCCCGATCAGCCCGCTGCAGCTAGTGATGGTGGCCGCGACCCGGCAGATGCGGGACGGCGGCACCCTGAACGAGGCCGAGAAGGTCTCCGTCTACCAGGCGCTGCGGGCCGTGACCATCGACGCCGCCTGGCACATTCACGCCGACGATGTCATGGGCAGCATCGCGGTCGGCAAGCATGCCGACTTCGCCATCCTCGACGACGACCCGCAGCAGGTCCCGGCGGGCCAGATCGCCGAGATCCGGGTGCTGGAGACCTGGCTCGGGGGCAAGCCGTCGTTCCGCGCCCGGCCGGGCTGATGGCCGCGGGACCGTGGCCGGCAGCCTGCCAGCCGCCGTGATTACGGCACCATCCACGACAACACGGGCGTCGACTGCAGGTAGACGAGCACGGCCATGGCGATGATCAAGGCCAGGCTCCAGCCGATCAGCTTGCGGAAGATGTCGCCTTCCCGCCCGCCGAGGCCCACCGCGGCGGCGGCGATGGCCAGATTCTGCGGCGAGATCATCTTGGCCAGCACTCCGCCCGAGCTGTTGGCGGCGGCCAGCAGCACGGGCGACAGGTCCGCATGCTGCGCCGCCGTCACCTGGAGCGCGCCGAACAACGAGTTGGTCGAGGTGTCTGAGCCGGTCACCGCCGTCCCGAACCAGCCGACGATGGGCGACAAGAAGGCGAAGAACGCACCCGCGCCCGCCGCCCACGTGCCCAGCGTGATCGTCTGAGCTGAGTCGTTCATCACATAGGCGAGCGCCAGCACGGAGCACACCGTGACGATCGGCCAGGCCAGGATCCGCAGCGTCTGCAGATAGACGAAGGCGGCACGCCCGGGACGCGCGCGCAGGAAGGGGACGCTCAGCAGGCCGGCGACCAGCAGCTGCGTGCCCGCCGCGGTCAGCCAGTTGAGCTTGAAGGTCTCGCTCGTCAGCGGCTTGCCCGTGGAGCTGACCACATGCAGGCCCGGCCAGGCGAACTCCTGGGTGACCTTGTCGAGGTCGGTGGTGATGAAGTACAGGCTGCAGAAGCCCAGCACGATGATGATGATGATGTAGGGCGCGAACGCCGCCCACGTCTCCCGGCGGGGAATCGGGCGCCCCTCATCGGCCAGCGTGCGCAAGTCCGTCGCCCCGTCCGCGCTAGCCGGGACCGCGGCCGCCGCGGCCGCCGGGCCTGCCGCTTCCGTGTCGTCCGCCCCCTGGCCTGCGGGGGCCGGAGCGGCGGGTTGCCAGACCCGCAGCAGGGCTACCAGCGCGGCCGCGGCAGCCAGTGAGGCCAGGATGTCGGTCAGCCCGGGGGTGATGTAGTTAGAGGAGACAAACTGCATGATGGCGAAGGTGCCGCCGGCGGTGAGCGCGGCCGGCCAGACGGCCCGGGCGGCGCGGAGCCCGGACACCATGACGACCAGCAGGAACGGCAGCACGAAAGCCAGGATCGGGGTCTGGCGGCCGACCATCGCACTCAGCGAGTGCTCCGGCAGGCCGGTTACCTGCGCGAGAGTGACAATCGGGATGGCAATGGCGCCGAAGGCGACCGGAGCAGTGTCGGCGAGCAGGCACACCGCCGCGGCCTTCAGCGGCCTGACCCCGAGGGCGACGAGCATGACGCCGCAGATGGCCGCGGGCGTGCCGAACCCGGCCAGCGCCTCGAGCAGGGCGCCGAAGCAGAAGGCGATCATGATCACCTGCACGCGGATGTCGTCCGAGACGGCCCCGAAGGCACGGCGCAGCACGGCGAAGTGCCCCGTCTCGACGGTGAGGTTATAGATCCACAAAGCGTTGATGACAATCCACATGATCGGGAAGAACCCGAATAGCGCGCCCTCGGCCGCGGAGTCGAAGGCCTGGCCCACGGGCATGCTGTAGACCGCGATGGCGACGACGATCGAGACGCCGAGGCCAGTCAGTGCTGCCCATTGCGCCTTGATGCGCACGATTCCGAGCAGCACGAACAGCGCCAGCAGCGGCAGCACCGCGAAAATCGATGTGATCCCGAGCGAGTGGGCCACCGGATCCAGCACCTGTCGATACATCCGCTCTCCTCGGAGTGGCCGGGTCGGCGTCGGCCGGCTGCCGGGCGGCGCAGAAATGGCGGGAATAAGTCCGGCAGCGTACTTCGGCTCGCAGGTGCGGATCAAGGGGGCTAAAGGCCAGCAGATCGTCACCGCGGAAACGCGCGCCCGGCAGCGCCGCCGCTGTCCGCGCGGCCAGATAGGCCCGGCTGAGACGGCGGTGCACCGTTAAGGACTTTGGTCCCGCGGTCTTGAGCCGTTCGGCCCTGCTGGGGCCGGGCGCCGGTGCGCTGATATGAAAGGTGGCGAGAAGGGCCACGCAGGGAGACGCGGAGTTACGGGACCGGTCCGGCGGCACCGCGCACCGCGCAATCTGGATCCGCGAGCAGCGGACGGTCCTTCTCGCCGTTTGCTCGCGGGCGCCCGGCCGCGGGCGACGGCCGGCTACGGCTGCGGCAGCAGGCCGTGCTGGGGGAACACCGCGAGCCGGGTCGCCATGATCGCCTGGTCGACCGGGTCGGCCGGGTCGTAGCCCGCCTCGAACGCGGAGTACCGGCCCGCGGCGCCCTCGGTCATCAGCTCGGGGGGCCGGCCGCCGGTCCGGCTGGCCGCGAACTCGCGCCAGCCCGCGGGGGTCGGCGTGCCCGGGTCGACCGGCCGCCCGGAGGCCTCGGCCAGCAGGTGCGTCCAGGTCCGCGGCACCACCTGCAGCCGCTCGTACCCGCCGCCCCCGGTGAGCAGCCAGCGCCCGCCGGCCACCTCGTGGGCCAGGGCGTGGATGGCCGCGTGCACCGTGCGCTGGGCGTCGATGGTGACCTCCAGATTCGCCAGCGGGTCCATCCAGTGCGTGTCACAGCCGTGCTGGCTGACGATGACCTGCGGGCCGAACGCGCGGATCAGCGGCGGCACGGTGGCGTGAAAAGCGCGCAGCCAGCCCGCGTCCGGTGTCCCGGCGGGCAGGGCCACGTTGACCGCGGATCCGGGCGCCCCGGCGGCACCGGTCTCGGCCGGGCGGCCGGTGCCGGGGAACAGCGTCGCCGGGCTCTCGTGCAGGCTGATCGTCAGCACCCGCGGGTCGGCGTAGAAGGCGGCCTGCACGCCGTCACCGTGGTGCACGTCGATGTCGATATAGGCGATCCGCCCGGCGCCGGCCGACAGCAGCCAGGCGATCGCGATCGCCGGGTCGTTGTAGATGCAAAAGCCGCTGGCGTACCCGCGCATCGCGTGGTGCAGGCCGCCGGCGATGCTCGCGCCGTGCTGGGCCCGGCCGGCCGACATGGCCCGGGCCGCGGCCAGCGTGGCCCCGGCGACCAGCGCTGACGCGTCGTGCATGCCGGGGAAGACCGGGTCGTCCGCGGTGCCGAGCCCGTACCGCAGCACCGGGACGCCGGGCCGCCCGCCGCCCGCCGCGCGCACCGCCGCGATATAGCCCGGATCGTGGATGAGCTCCAGCTCGGCGTCGGTGGCCGGCGCGGGCCGGGCCACGCTCACCCCGTCCGCGTCCAGCACGCCGAGCGCCCGGGCCAGCGCGATGGTCAGCTCGACCCGGACCGGGGCCAGCGGGTGGTCCCCGCCGAAGTCGTAGGCAGTGAGCCGCTCGTCCCAGGCCACCTGCAGCGAGCACGTCATGCTGCCGTCCCTCGAGGTCGCGCGGCCGCCCGGGCGCTGTGTTCGCGCGGCCGCTGAGTATCCCACATCTTGCGGTACCGGCCCCCGGCTGCCAAGACCTCGCGGCGGGAGGGCGGCCGGGCCCGCGGGCTGGCGGCGGGAGCACCGGGTGAGCTGCCCGGCCGCCCGCGCTTGACAAATCTACCGGCGTTGCTCATTATAGTTAGCAACAAAGACGTGAAGGAGGAACCACAGATGACCGAGAGCCGCAAGGTTGGCCAGGAAGTGCAGGACGAGATCCTGAGCACCGTCCGCAGGAGCCAGTCGGCCGTGATCGACGCCCTGCAGGCCTGGGCCAGCACCATCCAGTCGATGACCCCCGACCTGCCGAACCTGGACGTGCCGTTCAGCGACAAGCTGCCGCGGCCGCAGGACCTGGTCGCCGGCGCCTACGACTTCGCCGAGCAGCTGCTGGCCAGCCAGCGCAAGTTCGCCGAGGACGTGATGGCCGCCACCGCGCCCATGCTCGGCGTGGGCCCGGACAAGAAGACCGCCGCGAAGTAGCCTGCCGGCTGCGCGACGGCGCCCGCGCGGCGGCCCTGAGGGGCCGGCCGCGCGGACGCATTTCCGGCCGGTTCCGCCGGCAGCCGCCGGATCGGAATCCGGGGCTAGCCCCGGCCGAGCTGGTCGATGCTGGCCACCTCACCGGGGGTCAGCTCAAAGCCGGCCACGTCCAGGTTCGCCCGGATCCGGTCCGGCTGCGACGACTTGACCAGGACCGGGATCTGGTGCTCCAGGTGCCAGCGCAGCACCACCTGCGCCGGGCTGACCTTGTGCGCGGCGGCGGCCTGGGCCAGCACCGGGTCGGCCAGGTCGGTGTCCTTGAGCGGGCTGTAGCCCTCCAGCACCACCCCGCGTTCGCCGTGCCCGGCCAGCGTCGCGGCGTCGAAGCGGGCCGGACTCCAGTGCACCTGGTTCACCGCGGGCAGCTCGCCGGAGCCGGCCAGCTCGTCGATCTGGGCCAGGCTGTAGTTGCTCACGCCGACCGACCGCACCAGCCCGGCGGCCCTGGCCGCCGACAGCTCGTTCCACACCTGCTGGCGCAGCCCGCGCCGGGCCGGCGGCCAGTGCACCAGCCACAGGTCCAGGTAGTCGGTGCGCAGCGCGCGCAGTGACCGGCGCAGCACCTGGCGCTCCTGCCCGGCGTCGGAGGAGCGCAGCTTGGTGGTGATGAACACCTCGCCGCGGTCCAGCCCGCTGTCGGCCACGGCCCGGCCCACCTCGTCCTCGTTGCGGTACATGGTGGCGGTGTCGATGTGCCGGTACCCGGCGGCCAGCGCGGCGAGCACCGCGTCGTAGGCCCGCCGGCCGCGCAGCGGCCAGGTGCCGAATCCGACCATGGGCAGCCCGTCCCCGCCGCGCAGGGTGACGACGGGCATCTGAGGGGTCTGGCTCACCGGCCTATTGTGCGCCCTGCCGGTCCCCGCCGCGCAGGCCGGGCCAGTCCGCCGCCGGCGTGCCGGACCGGGCGGTCTCGGCCGCGAGCAGCTCGGCCAGCTTGCGGGTGACCGGGCCCGGCGCGCCGTCGCCGATGATCCGGCCGTCCAGCGCGGTGACCGGGGCGATACCGCCCATCGTGCCCGTCACGAACAGCTCGTCGGCGGCGTGCAGCTGGGACAGGCTGTAGTCGCCCTCGGCGCAGCCGATGCCCGCCTGGGCGGCCAGCTCCATGACCGCGCCGCGGGTGATGCCCTCCGGGCAGGCCGCCGCCGCCGGGGTGCCGAGTGCCCCGCCCGTGACCAGGAACACGTTGGTCGCGTTGGTCTCGGCCGCGAAGCCGCGGTGGTCGAGCATCAGCGCATCATCGGCGCCCGCCGCGTTCGCCTCGATCTTGGCCAGGATCGAGGTCAGCAGGTTGTTGTGGTGAATCTTCGGGTCCAGGCTGTCCGGCGGCGCCCGCCGCACGCTGGAGGTGATCAGCGTGATGCCGCCGGCGTCGTACACCGGCGGCTTGTGCTCGGCCAGCACGATGAGCGTCGGGCCGGACTGGTTCAGCCGCGGGTCCATTCCGCTGGTGATCTTCACGCCGCGGGTCAGGGTGAGCCGGATATGCACGCCGTCGGTCATCTGGTTGGCGGCCAGGGTGCGCCGGATCTGCCCGGTGATCTCCTCGTCGGGCGGCACCGACGCGAACGCCAGCGCCCGCGCCGAACGGCGCAGCCGGGCCAGGTGCTCGTCCAGCCGGAAGATCCGGCCCTGGTACAGCCGCAGCCCCTCCCAGACTGCGTCGCCGCCCTGCACCGCGGAGTCGAACGGGCTGACCGCGGCCTGGTCCCGGTGCGTCAGCTTCCCGTTCACGCTGACGATCAGGTCCCGGTTCCGCTCATCGAACGTCTGCAGCATCAGGGCCTCCGTGATCGTGTGAGGTTCTCAGGCCTGAGAACGGAAAAGTCCACACGATCATGAGTATCCCGCCGCCGCAGCGGGCGGCGGCTCAGCGGACGGCGGCTCAGCGGATGGCGGCTCAGCGGATGGCGGACAGGGCCTGCGCCAGCGGGGCGAGCACGGCGGGGTCGTGCGGCGGCGGCAGGATGATGATGGCCAGGTCGAGGCCCAGCTCGCCGAGCTCGGCGGCCGTCTGCACGGCCGGCCCGTCTCGCCGCCCGGGCCCAGCCGCACGTGGCTGGACAGCGTGATCTCCTGCGGATCCCGGCCGATGTCGCGGCAGTGGGCATGCAGGACATCCCGCTTGCGCGCGAATTCCCCGGCGGTGCCGCCGACGAAGTTCCAGTGCTGGGCGAACCGGGCCGCGGTGCGCAGCGTGCGCTTCTCCCCGCTGCCCCCGATCACCACCGGCGGGTGCGGCTGCTGCACCGGCTTCGGCTCGCACCGCGCGCCGGCGAGCCGGTAGTACTGGCCGTCGAAATCCGTGGCCGGCTGGGTCAGCAGGCTGACGATGACCTGGCAGGCCTCCTCGAAGCGGTCGCTGCGCTCGGCCGGGCCGCCCAGCTCGATCCCGTAGCCGCCGGACTCCTCCTCGTTCCAGCCGGCGCCGATGCCGAGCTCGAGCCGGCCGCCGGAGACGATGTCCAGGGTGGCGGCCATGTTGGCCAGCACCGCCGGGTGCCGGTAGTGGATGCCGGTGACCAGCGTGCCCAGCCGGAGCCGGCGGGTCGCCTGCGCCAGCGCGGCCAGGGTCATCCAGCCTTCCAGGCACGGGCCGGCCGAGTCGGAGAAGATCGGGTAGAAGTGGTCGAAGGTCCAGCCTGACTCGAAGATCTCGATGTCGTCGGCTTCCTTCCACACCGCGAGCATGTCCGGCCACGTGGTGTGCTGCGGGGAGGTCTTGAAGGCGAATCGCATGCCGCCATCCTGCCAGGGCCATCCGGCGCGGCGGCGGCCGCGGCCAGGACACCAGGAGCCGCGGCGGTAGCCGCGGCTAGGGCACTAGCAGCAGCTTGCCGGTGGTGCCGCGGGCGGCCAGGTCGCGGTGCGCCTGCGCGGCCTCGGCGAGCGGGTAGCGGCCGCCGATCCGCACCTCCAGCTGCCCGGCCCCGATCCAGCCGAGCACCGCCCCGGCGCGGTGCAGCAGCTCCTCGCGGCTGAGCAGGTAGTGCGCCAGCGTGGGCCGGGTCAGGAACAGCGAGCCGCCGGTGTTCAGCCGCTGCGGGTCGAATGGCGGCACCGGGCCGCTGGCCGCGCCGTACAGCACCAGGTAACCGCGCGGGCGCAGCGCGGCCAGGCTGGCGTCGAAGGTGGCCGCGCCGACGCTGTCGTAGACCACTGCGGCGCCGGCCCCGCCGGCCAGCTCGCGGGACGCCGCGCCGAAGTCCTCGTAGCCGGCCACCCGGTCGGCGCCGGCCTGCCGGGCCAGCGCGGCCTTCTCACCGGTGGACGTGGTCGCCACGACGATGCCGCCGCGCATCTTGATCATCTGGGTGAGCAGCAGGCCGACGCCGCCCGCGGCGGCGTGCACCACGGTGACCTCGCCCGCCGCGACCGGGTAGGTGTCGTGGCACAGGTAGTGCGCGGTCATGCCCTGCAGCAGCGCCGCGGCGGCCACGTCCAGGCCGATCCCGTCCGGGACCGCGACCGCGCGGGCGGCCGGCACGACGACCCGGGCTGCGTAGCTGGCCGGCGCCATCGTCCAGGCCACCCGGTCGCCGGGGCCGAACCCGGTCACTGCGTCGCCGGCGGCGGCCACCGTCCCGGCGCCCTCGGTGCCGGGCACGTACGGCACCGGGCCGGCGTAGGGCGGCCGGTTCTCCCGCTGGTAGATGTCCATGTAGTTGACGCCGGCCGCGGCCACGTCGACCAGCAGCTCGCCGGGTCCCGGCACCGGGTCCGGCCGGTCGGCGGCCCGCAGCTGCTCGGGGCCGCCGTGCTCGTTCACCACTACCGCGCGCATGGGGTCATCTTCTCGCGGCGGCGCCCGGCCCGGGCGCGGGGGGTCAGGGCCGCAGCCGGTGCGCGGCCAGCTCGTCGTAGTACGGCTGGCAGGCCGCGGCCAGCGGCTCCAGCCCGGCCGGCAGCTCGGCCCGGGCCGGCCCGGGGCGGCGGCCGAACCCGGTGGAGGCCCAGACGCCGGCGTACCAGTACCGCGCCCACACGCCGTCGGCCGGGTGCGGCCCGGCCGGCCACGACAGCATGGCCGGATCGAACCCGATGCGCAGCGCCGCGCACAGCGCGGCCAGCGCGCCGGGCGGGTCCCGCAGGATGTCGGCGGAGTCGATCACCGGGCCGCCGAACCGGCGGAAGATCTCGACCTGCCGCTCCAGGCCCAGGTCGGCCAGGGCGGGCGCGGAGCGGACCCGGGCGTAGGAGGCCAGCAGCGGGCGCGGATGGCGGATCAGGAAGGCGTGCCGCAGCCCGGCCAGCGCCCCGGCGCTGACCTCCGGCAGCAGGTGGTGCGTCATGTGCTTCTGGTAGAACACGGCGATTCCCGGCGGCAGCGGCCCGCGGGTCAGGCGGTCGATGACCACCGGCCAGCTCGTTGGCTGTGATCGCAGTATCTCTTCCCGCCCCGGGTGCCGTAGGCCGGTCCGGTCCAGGTAGAACGCGTACAGCGGCTCGTCCGCCACCACCGTGTCGGCCCGGCTGGCGAACGAGCGCATCAGCGCGGTGGAGATCGTGCGCGGCCCTGACCACATGGCGATCCGGGCCTGCCCGCCGTCCGCGGGCGTCACGCCCGGCCCGCCCCGGTCACAGCACGACGACCGAGCGGAGCACCTCCCCGCGGCCCATCTTGGCGAAGGCCTCCTCGACCGCGTCCAGGGCGATGGTCTCCGACACGAACTTCTCCAGCGGCAGCCGGCCCTGCAGGTGCAGGTCGACCAGCATCGGGAAGTCGCGCGAGGGCAGGCAGTCGCCGTACCAGGACGACTTGAGCGCGCCGCCGCGGCCGAAGAAGTCCAGCAGCGGCAGCTCCAGCTTCATCTCCGGCGTCGGCACGCCGACCAGCACCACGGTGCCGGCCAGGTCCCGGGCGTAGAACGCCTGGGTGTAGGTCTCCGGGCGGCCGATGGCCTCGATCACCACGTCCGCGCCGTTGCCCTCGGTGAGCTCGCGGATCGCCTGGACGGGATCGGCCTCGCGCGAGTTGACCGCGTGCGTGGCGCCGAACTGGCGGGCCCAGTCCAGCTTGCGCGGGTCCACGTCCACCGCGATGATCGTCCGCGCGCCGGCCAGGCTGGCGCCGAGCACGGCCGCGTCGCCGACGCCGCCGCAGCCGATGACCGCCACCGAGTCGCCCCGGCTCACCCCCGCGGTGTTCAGTGCTGCGCCGAGGCCGGCCATCACCCCGCACCCGAGCAGCCCGGCAACCTCCGGCTTGACCTGCGGATTGACCTTCGTGCACTGGCCCGCGGCGACCAGCGTCTTCGCCGCGAACGCGCCGATGCCGAGGGCCGGGGACAGCACCGTGCCGTCGGCCAGCGTCATCTTCCGGGCCGCGTTGTGGGTGGCGAAGCAGTACCACGGGCGGCCGCGCAGGCAGGCCCGGCACTGCCCGCAGACCGCGCGCCAGTTCAGGATGACGAAGTCGCCCGGGCTGACCTCGGTGACGCCCTCGCCGACGGCCTCGACCACCCCGGAGGCCTCGTGGCCGAGCAGGTAGGGGAAGTCCGCGCCGATGCCGCCCTCGCGGTAGTGCAGGTCGGTGTGGCAGACCCCGCATGCCTGCACGGCCACCAGCGCCTCACCCGGGCCCGGATCGGGGACCAGCACGGTCGTGATCTCTACCTCGGCACCCTTGCCGCGGGCGATGACGCCCTTGACCTCGTGTGACATCGCGCCGCAGTCCTTTCTGCCGTTGCCCGTCCAGGCCGCCGCCGGCGCGGCCGCCGGCGGCCGCGGACCGGCACGAGGCTGGTGTGGGCGATGATACGGGGGGCGGTCCCGGTTCTGGTACGGTCGCCCTGCCGTTGCCGAAGGGGGACATCGTGGCCGTCGCCGAGATCACCCGCAGCGAGACGGCCGAGCGGGCCCGGCTGCTGCAGGTGGACTCCTACGACATCGCGCTCGACCTGACCCGCGGCGCCGGGATCTTCGGTTCCGCCGCCGTCATCAGGTTCGGCTGCCGCGAGCCCGGCGCCGCCAGCTACGCCGACCTGGTCGCCCGGGAGATCCGCGAGATCACCCTGAACGGCGTGCCGGTCGACCCGGCCCGGTGCGCCGGCGGCCGGATCCCGCTGGCGGGGCTGGCCGAGCGCAACGAGCTGCGGGTGGTGGCCGACTGCGAGTACTCACGGGACGGCACCGGGCTGCACCGGTCGGCCGACTCGGCGGATGGCCGGGTCTACACCTACACCAGCTTCGAGCCGGCCGAGGCGCGCCGGGTCTACGCGAACTTCGAGCAGCCGGACCTGAAAGCCGCGTTCACCTTCCACGTCACCGCGCCGGCGCACTGGACGGTGCTGTCCAACCAGCCCGCGCCCGAGCCGGAACCCGCCGGGTCCGGCGGGCCCGCCGGGGAGGCCGCGGCAACCTGGCACTTCCCGCCGACCCCGCCGATCTCGACCTACCTGACCGCCGTGGTGGCGGGGGAGTACCACCTGGTCCGCGACTCGCACACGACCAGCTCGGGCCAGGTCATCCCGCTCGGGGTGGCCTGCCGCGCCTCGCTCGCGGAGTACCTGGATGCCGCCGACCTGGTGGCCGTCACCCGGCAGGGCCTGGACTACTTCACCGCGCTGTTCGGCAGCGACTACCCGTTCGCCAAGTACGACCAGGTGTTCGTGCCCGAGTTCCTGGCCGGCGCGATGGAGAACGTGGGCTGCGTGACCATCTCCGAGCAGCTGCTGTTCCGCTCCAAGGTCACCGAGATGATGTACGAGCTGCGCGCCGACGCGGTCTTGCACGAGATGGCACACATGTGGTTCGGCAACCTGGTCACCATGCGCTGGTGGGACGACCTGTGGCTGAACGAGTCGTTCGCCGAGTACTGCGCCACCCAGGCGTGCGCCGAGGCGACCCGGTTCACCGGCATCTGGACCTCGTTCTCGGGCAGCCGCAAAGCCTGGGGCTACATGCAGGACCGGCTGCCCTCGACGCACCCGGTGGCCGCGGACGTGGCCACGCTGACCGAGGCCGTGGCGAACTTCGACGGGATCAGCTACGCCAAGGGCGCCTCGGTGCTGCGGCAGCTGGTCGCGCACGTCGGCCGGGACGCGTTCTTCGCCGGCATCAGCAGTTACTTCGCCAGCCACGGCTGGGGCAACGCGACCCTGGCCGACCTGCTGGCCGCGATCGAGGCGGCCGCGGGGATGGACCTGGCCGACTGGTCCAGGGCGTGGCTGCAGACCGCGGGCCCGAACACGCTGCGGTGCGAGTTCGAGGTGGACGGCGCCGGGGCCTTCACCCGGTTCGCGGTGCGGCAGGAGGCCCCGCCCGAGCACCCCACGCTGCGCCCGCACCACATCGCGATCGGCCTCTACCAGCGGGCCGGCGGCGCGCTGGCCCGGGTGCACCGGGTCGAGGTCGAGACCGACGGGCCGCGCACCCCGGTGCCGGAGCTGGCCGGCGTCACCCAGCCGGACCTGGTGCTGCTCAACGACGGGGACCTGGACTACGCGCTGGTCCGGTTCGACCCGCGGTCGCTGGCCACGGTGACCAGCTCCATCGGGGAGTTCACCGACTCGCTGGCCCGGGCGGTGTGCTGGACCGCGGCCGCCGACATGGTGCAGCAGGCCGAGATGTCGCTGCCCGCGTTCGTCACCATGCTGGTGAACGGCATGCCCGCCGAGCCCTCGGTGTCGGTGCTGCAGATCCTGCACATGATCGCCGGGCGGCTGTTCCGCCAGGCGGGCGACCCGGCCTGGGTGCCCGAGGGCCGGCGGCAGCTGGCGCAGGCCGCGATCCGGCTGCTGGCCGCCGCCGAGCCCGGCAGCGACCACCAGCTGGCCTGGGCCGAGCTGCTGGCCTGGACCGCGGTCGCCCCGGAGCAGCTGGACCTGCTGGCCCGGCTGCTGGACGGCCGCGAGCGGCTGCCGGGGCTGCGGATCGACGCCGAGCTGCGCTGGGCGCTGCTGCGGCGGCTGGCCGCCACCGGCCGGGCGGGCGAGGACGCGATCGAGGCCGAGGCCCGGCGTGACCCGACCGACGCCGGGCGGCGGCACGCCGCGTCCTGCCGCGCCGCGCTGCCCGACGCCGCGCACAAGGCCGCCGCCTGGCAGCTGCTGACCGGCGGGGAGGAGCTGAGCGCGGAGGCCATCACCGAGATCGCCCACTCGTTCAGCCAGCCCGAGCACGCGGAGCTGCTCGCGCCCTACACCGGCCGTTACTTCGAGGCGCTGCCGCAGCTGTGGGCGCAGCGCGGCGCGATGCTGCGGGTCGTGCTCGGCGAGGCGCTGTTCCCCTATCCGGCGGCCTCGCCGGCGCTGCTGGCGCAGCTCGACGCGTTCCTGGCCCGGCCCGGCCTAGACCCGGGACTGCGGCGGCTGCTGCTGGAGCGGCGCGACATCGTGGCCAGGACCCTGCGCTCCCGCGAGCTGGCCGCTTAGCGCCGGGCCGGTCACGGCCGGCCCGGACCCGGCCGGGGCGCCGGCGGGCAGCGCCAGCACCTGCGGCGCGGCGGGCAGCGGGCGCGGCCGCGCGGGCGGCACCTCAGACCTCCAGCGCGGCCTGCGGGCGGAGAACCGCACCGGGACCCCGGCCGGCCCGGCCAGCGGGCTGAGCACGCCCCTGGCCGCGTCCGGGGTCACTTCCCACAGCCGCACCCGGTACCGGGGCGGGTTCCGGCGCGGGCACAGCAGAGCGGGGGAGCGGACCAGGTAGGCCAGCGGCAGCGCCACGCTGACGGCCACCACCGCGAACCGCCGGCCGCGGCTGGCCGGCTGGGCGGCCGGGCCCGCCGGGTCCAGCACGATCTCCGCCCGCGTCCCGTACCGCCGCGGTACCACGACCACCTGGGCGATCTCCTCCCACGGCAGGTAGAGCTGGCGCCGCCGCCGCCCCAGGCGCCGCCGCGCGCCGCCCCGCAGCCCGAGCAGCAGGCCCCGGCTGTTGGCGGCAAACGCGTTGCTGCGCATCGTCAGCGCGACCGACAGCCAGGTCAGCGCGGCGAGCAGCAGGCCGCCGAGCGCGGCCGGCAGGTACCAGAGCGGCAGCTTGCCGAACAGCACGACCGCTCCGGTCAGTCCGGTGAACCAGGCCAGCGCGACCCAGATGAAGTCACCGGAGACCACTGGCGCCGGCCCTCTGACCAGAGCGGTGTATCGCTTAGCCACGTGGTCCTCCCGCGCTGCCCCTTACCGGGATCATCCTGCGCTCCGCCGCTGACGGCAAGCCCGCGGCCATCGTGGCGGACACTGTGGCCGGGCACCGCGGCGGCCATCGCGGCGGCCATCGCGGCGGCGCGCTCGGGCTGGGCCGATCGCATGCGGGGGGAGTGGCTCCTGCCGCATGATGGAGTGGCCTTGGACCAGCCGGACCGCGCGCGAGCGCGCCGGAACACTGCGCGCGAGCGCGCCCGGCACTGCGCGCAGCGCACCGGGCACACCATCAGGGGTACGCACTCAGATGAGCACCAGATCCTCCGAGGATCGGGACCTGCGGTGGCGGTATGCCCATTCTGACGGTGCCTGGCCGCCCGCTGCCGATGACGGCGACTGGCTGCCCGCGGGGGGGCCGGACGCGGATTCCGGCCGTTCCGGCCAGTTTTCCGCGCACCGGGAGTGGGACTTCGGCGAGGAGGGCCCGGGCGCCGCACCAGCCGGCCCCGGAGACGGCGCGGACCTGGGCGAGGACGACGAGGACTACCAGTGGATCCGCTACCTGGGCGGCGCCGCCGCTCCGGTCAGGACGGCGAGGCCTGCGCCGGAGCGGCCGGCTCCGGCGCGACGGTCGCCGCGCCCGGCCGCGGGCAGGCCGGACCAGCCGGGCGGGGGTACTGCCGGGGGAAAACGCCGGGGGCGCCGCAAGAAGCATGATGACCAGCCGGTCCCGCCGCCCGGGACCGGGACGGCCGCGGAGCCGAGGGCAGCCGGGCTAGCGCAACCAGAGCCAGCTCAACAGCCAGCTCAACACGAGCCAGCGCAGCCCGAGGCGTGGCATCGCGAGACGTGGCCGCCCGAGCCAGCGCGGCCCGAGCCAGCGCAGCCCGAGGCGTGGCATCGCGAGACGTGGCCGCCCGAGCCAGCGCGGCCCGAGCCAGCGCAGCCTGAGGCGTGGCATCGCGAGACGTGGCCGCCCGAGCCAGCGCGGCCCGAGCCAGCGCAGCCTGAGGCGTGGCATCGCGAGACGTGGCCGCCCGAGCCAGCGCGGCCCGAGCCAGCGCGGCCCGAGGCGCGGCGGCCGGAGTCGTGGCCGTCCGAGCCCGGGCGGCCCGAGGCGCGGCGGCCGCAGTCGCCCCCCGGGCCCTGGGCGCCGGCGCCGACCGTCGCCGAGCCATGGGCCCGGGAGCCCGGCCGCGGCCGAGCCATGGACCCCGGAGCCGCGGGCTGGTGAGTCGTGGGTCCAGGAGCAGCCGCCGGCGGAGCGGTGGGTCCAGGAACAGCCGCCGGCGGAGCGGTGGGTCCAGGAGCCCTTGGCCGCTGAGCCGTGGGCGCCGGAGCCGCCGGCGGCAGAAGGGTGGGTCCAGGAGCCCTTGTCCGCTGGGCCATGGGCGCTGAAGCCGCCGGCGGCGGGATCGTGGCGGCCGGCGGCACGGGCGCCGGAGTTCGGCGCCACGGAGCCCGCGGGCGGCCAGGCCTGGTCCTCCGGGCCGGAATCAGCCCAGCCCTGGGACGAGCCTTCCGGGCCGCGCGAAACCTGGCGGCCCGAGACGGCGGCCGCCGCGTGGGAGAACGGGCCTTGGGGCCCGGAGTCCTGGGAGCAGGACGGCTGGGACCACCCGGACGGGCCGCCCCCGCAGGCCTCTCGCGGGCCGGCCGCTGATGCCGGGACGGCGGTCTTGGCCTCACCCTTTCATCCCGGGGCAGCTGCGCCTGCGGCTGATCTGAGGACCTGGCCCGGGCGGGCTTACCCGGAGCCAGACTGGCGCGGGCGTACTGACCGGCCGGTCGGCCCGCTCGCATACTCCGAGCCCGCACCCGGCGCCACGCCGGAGGACTCGCAAGCCGCCTGGTCCGCGACGTCCGCACGTCCGCCGGCCTGGGCGCAGCCGGAGCCTGCGGTGCAGCCGGAGCCTGCAGCGCAGCCGGGACGGGCCCGGGCCGCGCTGCAGGGCTCGGTCGCCGCGAAAGCGGCCGCGGCGCAGGAGAAGCGGCTCGCCCGGGTGGCGGCCAAGGATGCCGCGGCGCAGCAAAAGCTGAAGAAAGCCCAGCGCAAGCAGAAGAAGGCCGGACGCAGCCGGCCGGAGGTGCCGGGCGAGCCCGGACTGGCCACGGCGGCTGCCGCATCCGGCCCGAAGGCCACGGCGGCTGCCGCATCCGGCCCGAAGGCCACGGCGGCCGCGGCCCGGAGCGCGGCCCGGCCGTCCCCGGCCCGGCCATCTCCGGCCCGGCCCCCCGCAGCCGAGCCGCAGGTGCAGCAGGCCCCGGTGACCACCGCCGGAGTGACGACAGCCGAGCCGCCTGCGGCCCGGACCGCTGTGGCTGCGACCCGCCAGGCCGGGGCCGCCCGCCGCAAGCGCAACCGCCGGAGATTCACCATCATCGGGTCGTCCATCGCGGCGCTGGTCGTGGTGGCCCTCGCGGCGTCCGGCGTCGTGCTGCGCGCGGCGAACCGGACCACGCACACCGTTGTCGCGCCGACGTCCTTCAGCGGCTATAAGCAGGCCCGGGCCCTGGCCGGGCAGATGAAGCTGCCCGAACTGCGCCGCCAGCTCATCACCAGCGGCGGCGGCGAGGCCACCCACGTAGTCGACGCGGTCTACGAGAATGCCGCCAGCGGCTCGGCCAGTGGCGGCCCGCAGTTCATCTTGTTCATCGCCGGCAATCTGTCCGGCGCCTCGGCCAGCTCGTTTGTCTCCAGCTTTGTCGGCAAGCTGCCCGGCGCCGTGTCGGCCCGGCCGGGCCAGCCGTTCAGCGGGGCCGCCGCGGCCTGCGCGCCGAGCCGGAACGGCAGCCTGACCGAATGCGCCTGGGCCGACGGTGACACGTTCGGGGTGCTGGGCTCTCCGAACCTGAGCGTGAGCGCACTCGGCCAGGAACTCAGGCAGCTGCGGCCGCTGGTCGAGCGCCCAGCGCGCTGATCAGGGCGCCTCATCGAGCGCGGCAGCATCCCGCGCTGCGGCGCCGCCGGCCGCGGCGGGGAAGATGTGCGAGCGGTGCCCGGCGCCTGGCCGCTTAGCGGCCGGATTTGGCCTTGCTGTCGTTCTTGCCCTTGCCGTCCGGCTGAGTGCGCAACGACAGCCGGGTGATGGCCATGACAATGGCTCCGGCCAGCACCGCGAGGCCGAGGAGCTGGCCGCCGATCAGCCGCGGGCTCAGCGGCAGCGTCGCGGCTGCGTCCGACACCCGGACCCGCCGGCCATTGTGCGGCGCCCGGGCCGCCGGGGCCGTGCTGCTGGCGACCGGGGACGGCGACACGGTGGGGAACAGCCCGGACGGATCGGCCGCCGATGAAGTGCCGCCGGCCGGAACCGAGACGCCCGGCAGGCCGCCGCCGGTTGTGGCGGGCGGAAGCCCGCCGGTCCCGCCGGAGCCGACGCCGCCCGAACCGGTGCCGCCCGAACCAGTGCCGCCCGAACCGGACCCGCTCGAAGAGCGGGATGCGCCGATCGGCACCGATGCCGCCGAACTACCGCTGGTCGCCCCGGTCCCGCTCGCGCTCGCGCTCAGGTGCACGTGGCCGCCGGCCCTGGCGCCGCGGTGGACTGGGACGACGACCTGGAGCTCGTCGGTCTGGCCGGTCGGCAGCCCGCCGATGGTGCAGGTCGCGCCGTTCTTGGCCGGGCACACCGAAAAAGCTGGTGCGCCGGTGTGCGAGCCGCTGGCGGTGATGTGCACGCTGACGCCCTTGGCGGCCGCCCCGGTGCTCCACACCAGGACCGCGAAGCTGGCCGAGTGCCCGGGCCGGATCTTGCCCTGGGTGAACGGCTGCACCGACACGCACAGCCGGGCCTTGTTGCCCGGCTCCGGCGACTTGCTCGGGCTGGGCGACTTGCTCGGGCTCGGGGAATCGCTCGGGCTGGGCGACTTGCTCGGTGACGGGCTCGGTGACGTGGACGGGGTCTTGCTCGGGCTGGGCGACCTGCTCGCCGACGGGCTCGGCGACTTGCTGGCCGACGGGGTGGACGAGGTGGAGATTTCCCCGCCCGGGCTGACCGGCGGGGTGGTGTGCTTCGCCGACGGGCTGGACGACGGTGACCCGCCCGAGCTACTCGCCTGGCCGGACGGGGTGCTGGTGGCCGCGACCCGGGCCGAGGTCAGGATGCCCGCCGACGTCCGCCGGCTGGTGCGGCGTGCGGTCTTGGTGACGCACACGGCAGTCCGCTGTGACCGGGAAGCCTGCGCGGCTGCGGCGGCCCGCGCCGGTGCCGCGGGCTGGGCCAGCGCCGCGCCGGCCGCGCTGCCGGACAGCAGGGCCGCGCAGCCGACGGTAATGAGCATGCGCGCCAGAGCGCGCCGCGCCATCATCGGCACCACCGCGCCCGCACCGAGGTCCCCCGCGGGACCGAGTCCCTCCCCATTACCGTCATCTTATGCATGCCGCGCAAGACCCTTCCCCGGGCGCGACCGTCCGACACCCGGGAGTGACCACCCAGCCGGCACAGCAGGCGCGGCGGGCGCACCGGAAGGCGGGTCCGGGGGACGCCGGATGACACCGGGGGACGTGCTGACGCGAGCCGCCCGGCCGCCGGACCTGGTGCTCCGTTACGGCCCGCGGCCCGGCCAGGTGGCCGACCTGCGGCTGCCGTCCGGTCCGGGCGGCCGGCCGCCGCTGGTGATCTTCTGGCATGGCGGGTTCTGGCGCCCGGCCTACGACCGGTCGCATACCGGGCCGCTCGGCGAGGCCATGGCCGCCGCCGGGTTCGCGGTGTGCGCGCCGGAATACCGGCGCACCGGCCAGGACGGCGGCGGCTGGCCGGGCACGTTCGACGACGTGGCCCTGGCCTGCGACCAGCTACCCGGCCTGGTCGCCACGGCCAGCGGCGGGGTCAGCGCGGACCGCCCGGTGCTGGCCGGCCACTCGGCCGGCGGGCACCTGGCACTGTGGGCCGCGAGCCGCCCCCGGCTGCCCGCGGGCTCACCGTGGCGGGCGGACTTCGTGCCCGCCCGGGCCGCGGTCAGCCTGGCCGGGGTCTGCGACCTGGCCGCCTGCTACCGGCAGGGCCTCGGCGGCGGGGCGGCAGCCGAGCTGATGGGCGGCGGCCCGGCCGGCCATCCCGGCCGGTACGAAAGCGCCGACCCGGCCGCCCTGCTGCCGCCCGGCGTCCCGGTCCGGCTGGTGCACGGCTCGGCCGACGACCGGGTGCCGGCGCAGATGAGCCTGGACTACGCCCGCAGGGCCCGCGCCGCCGGCGGCCAGGCCGACTGCACGGTGCTGCCGGGCGCCGGCCATTTCGACGTCATCGACCCGCTGTCGCCGGCCTGGCCGCGGGTCCTGGCCGCCTTCCGCGCTGCGGCCTGATCCCGCCCGCCCGGCCCTGCTGCCGGGGGCCGGCGGCCGCGCCGCCGGGCCCCGGCGGGCCTCCGCCATCGTGTATGCTCGCCACGCGCGGTCACCCGGGCAGCACGCTCAAGCGCGGGCCGGCCATGCCCCCTTAGCTCAGTCGGCAGAGCGTCTCCATGGTAAGGAGAAGGTCTACGGTTCGATTCCGTAAGGGGGCTCCATGCTCAGCGGCCGGTTCCGATCTCGGGGCCGGCCATTTTCGCTGGATCCCGGTGACCGGTCGACATCCCATGTGCGCTGGATCTGGACAGCGAAGAGGAGGTGCGCGCGGTGCTCAAGGAAGACAAGAAGCGGGCCGCTTACCGGGCGCTGCAAGATCGCATCCTGAACGGAGAGGGCAGGTCATCGCCCGAGCAGCGGGCCCGCGCGTTCAGCAACGCCGGCCTTCCCCGGCCGCTGGACACACTGCTCGGCAAGGTCGCTACCAGGCCGGCGCAGGTCACGGACGCGGATTTCGCGGCCGCCCGGGCAGCAGGCTTCAGCGAAGACGAGCTGTTCGAGCTGGTGATATGCGCGGCGGTCGGGCAGTCCGCCCGGCTGTATGACGCGGGACTGGCCGCTCTGGCCGCCGCCGTTGCCGGCGAGGGGGATGGGTAATGCGCCTCGCCGTTCTCAACCGCGGCTATAGCCCCGGTACCAAACTGCTGTTCGCGCTCATCCAGCTGTTCTCCCGGAATCCCGTCCCCGACGCCGCCAAGATTGTCTTCTACCGGCCCGGCTTCTACGGCTCACGGGCCAAGGAATTCACCCATGAGGCGATGCGCGGGCCCTCCGCCTGGTCGATAGGCGACCGGGAGCTGATGGCGGCCTACGTGTCCACGGTGAACGAGTCTGCCTTCTGCATCGGCGCGCACAGCGCGACCGCCAGGCAGGCCTACCAGGACGGGCCAAAGGTCGCGGCGGTGCTGGCCGATCTGGAATCGGCACCCGTCGAGGAGCCGCTCCGGGCCACGCTGCGCATGCTCGGCAAGCTCACCGCCGAAGGGACGCTGAGCGCCGGGGACATGCGGGAAGTGCTCTCCGCTGGCGTGTCGCCGCAGCAGGTCGAGGACGCGCTGGCGGTCAGCGCCGCGTTCAACACCACCGGCCGGCTCGCCGACGCCTTCGGCTTCGAGGTGCTCAGCCCGGAGGGCTTCGAGGCAGGAGCCAGGTACCTGCTCAAGCGGGGTTACCGATAGCGCGCTCAGCTCTAGCGGCGCGGCGCGGCGCGGCGCGGCGGGCAGGCTCTCGTCTTTCACTTTATCTGGCCATCAGGGCGATGCCGGGCCGCGGTGGACCGGAGCCGGGCAGGCCGTGTAGCGGGGTATCCGGCCGGTGCCGGGGCGGGCACACAGGGGCGCGCCGGCGGCTCCGGCGGCAATGGCCGCCGCCATGGCGGCGGCGATCATGACCGCGACCATCCGGCCGGGCCGGCGGCGCGCCCAGGCCCGGGCCAGGCCGGCCCGGCTGACCTGCTCGCGGGCGGGCAGCGGCTCGCCGTCGTGTAACCGGGTGAACAGGGCGAGCATCGCGCGCAGCTGCGGGTCGGCCGATAGATCCGCGGCCAGTCCGGCCAGGCGCCAGCGCGCTGGGCTGAGGACGGCAAGATTCATGTACGAAGAGTAGCGCTATGAATACATAGCGTAAGATCAGACCGGCCAGGTGCCGGCCGGTGTCAGCGGGTGCTGGGATGCTGAGCGGATGGCGAGAATCTGGGCGCTGACCCCGCAGCAGAGCGTCGAGGCCGAGTGCGCCCGGCGCGGCCGCGGCGCGGTTGTCGCCGGCTGCATCGCCATCCTCGACGGCGGGGAGTTCGACGACGCGCTGGCACTGGCGCTCGGCGGTCCCGCGGCAGAGCAGGTGCTGGACGGCCGGGAAGGCGGCCGCGACGGCTACTGGCCGCGGGTGTGGGCGGCCCGTGGGCTGCTGTATGCCTGGTCGGACGATGCGGCTCCGGCCATCATCGCGACGCTGGGCGATGAGTCCTGGCGGGTGCGGGAGATGGCGGCCAGGGTGGTGGCCCGGCACCGGCTGGGCGAGGCACTGGAGGCAGTCGCCGCGCTGCGCGGCGACGCTGTGCCGCGGGTGCGCGCCGCGGCCGAGCGGGCTCTGCGCAGCCTCACGGCCGCAGGCGCCTGAGCGCCCGTTTGCCGCCGCCGTCCCGCCTGCGGGCATCCCGGCTGCCGCGGCCGGCGGCCGCCGCCGGGCGGCCTGGTCAGCGGCGGCGACGCCGGGGCAGCGGCCGACACGATAATGAGGCAAGCCGGGAGCCGCTGCGGCCCGGGACCGGATCGGCGTGACAGGCGGTCGAGGCGATGCACTGGATCGGAAATGTGATTCGCCGGATCGATGCCGCGCAGCGGCGGTACAAGCCGTCCGCGTTCGTTTTCGCCGTCATCAAGAAGTACGGCGACGACGCCGGCGGCCGGCTGGTCGCCGACCTCGCCCACTCGGCCTTCATCACCTTGTTCCCGCTGTTCCTGGTCCTGGTAACGGTTCTCGGCCTGGTCGCCTCCAGCGACGCCGCATTCCGCCAGCATGCGCTCGACGCCGTGGCCAGGCAGCTTCCCGTGATCGGCCGCGAGCTTGAGCGCAACGTGCCTGAACTCCGGCGGTCGAGCATCATCGGCCTGATCATCGGCCTCGCCGGGCTGGTGTGGGGCGCGACGGGGCTCGCCGACACCGCTCAGTACGCCATGGCGCAGGTGTGGAATCTGCCCGGCCATGCCCGGCCCGGCTATTTCCCCCGCCTCGGGCGGTCGTTCGCCTTCCTCGGCTTGCTCGGGACGGGGGTCTGCGCCGCGACGCTGCTGACTGCCCTCAGCATCTACGGCCACCGCACGGCCGTGATCGCCGTGCTGCTGGAACTGCTCGCCTGCGCCGGCAATACGGCCATGTACCTGGTCAGCTTCCGCGTCCTCACCCCGGGCGCCGTCCGTGGCCGCCAGTTGCTGCCCGGCGCGGTCACCGGCGGAGTCGCCTGGACGCTACTGCTGGCGCTCGGGGGCTATTTCACCCATCGATACGTGGAAGGCAACTCGCTGTACGGCGCGTTCGCGACCGTGCTCGGGCTGCTCGCCTGGATCTCGCTGAGCCTGCAGATCACGGTGCACGCCGCGGAGATCAACGTCGTGCTGGCCCGGCAGCTATGGCCGCGCACCATCGTCCAGCCCCCGCTGACCAGAGCGGACCGCGCTGTCCTCGCGGCCCAGGCGCTGCAGAACCAGCGGCGAGACGACGAGCATGTCATGGTGACCTTCATGGACCTGCCCGCGGACGTCTACGCCGCCGATCCGCTCCCGCCGGCGTGAAACGGGGAGATCATGGGGACTGACGGCCATGCGGGCGGGCGCCTGGCAACCGGCCCGGCGGCCGCGACCTCTGCTGCAGACGACCTGTTGCTGCTGCAGCGTTACGAGCCGGTTCTCCGCTTCACCCACGGCGAGCTGTTCTTGCCGATGCTGGTCGAGGACTACCTGGGCACCTGCAGCCTGTGGCGGTCGGCGCGGTCCGGCGGCCGCCGGGGCCGGGGCCGCGCCGAGCGGCTGTGCGGGCCGGGCGAGCTGACCCCGGCCCGGCTGGCGGAGTTCATCGAACCGCCAGCCCAGCAGCTATGGCTGCAGTACGTGCAGCGAGGGCTGCGCCGGGGCCAGTTCCGTGCGTGGCGGCGGGACGTCAGCCGTCCCCGCCTCGCCGCCGGGAGCAGCCGGTTTGCCGCGGTTGGCTTGCTGGGCCGGCTGATCGACGCGGTGCTGCGGCTGTCCCTGCTGCTGCGCGGCCGGGTCCCCGGCGGCACCGCGGCCGCGGCCGAGCAGATGTACCGGACCAAGGCCGATCCTGGCCGGTGCCCGTATTACGGCCGGGTGACCCGCGACCGGGGCTTCACCGTCCTGCAGTACTGGTACTTCTACGCGATGAACGACTGGCGTTCGACCTTCGCCGGGGTCAACGACCATGAGGCCGACTGGGAGCAGGTCACCCTTTTCCTGCCCGACCCGCCGGAGGCCTCCGCCCGCCCGGCCTGGGTCGCCTTCTCCTCCCATGACGAGGCCGGCGACGACTTGCGGCGCCGCGCCGACGATCCCGACCTGCAGTGGCAGGGCAGCCATCCGGTGGTATACGTCGGCGCCGGGTCCCACTCGGGCGCCTTCCTGCCCGGCGACTACCTGGTCACGGTAGAGCCGCCGGCCCTCGGCCGCCTGTTCGCCGGCCTGCGGCGCCTGACCCGGTTGCTCCTGCCGTGGACCCGCGGGCACTCAGGCAGCGCGATCGGCATTCCCTTCATCGACTACCGGCGGGGCGACGGCGTGAGCGTAGGCCCTGGCGAGGCCAGGACCTGGCTTCCGGTGATCCTCGGCGACCAGACTCCCTGGCTATGCGGTTACCGGGGCCTCTGGGGCCTGGACAGCGGCGACCCGTTCGGCGGCGAGCGCGCACCGGCCGGCCCGCGCTACGAACGTGACGGGTCCGTGCGGTTGTGCTGGTCCGACCCGGTGGGGTGGGCGGGACTGGACAAAGAGATCCCCTCACCGGCCGCCGGGCAGCAGGCCATTCAGGACCGGATGGCCGAGCTGGCGGCTCAGCTGACCGCCGCCCAGTCCGAGCTTGACGCTCGCGGTGACCGGCTGCGCGGTGCCCGCGCTGGCCTCCGGGCGCTGCGCGCGACCGGGCGCGAGGGGGATGACGCCCGGCTCGCCGGGCTGGAAGCTGCCGTCCGGCAGGTGCGCGCGCGCCGGCAGGCGCTCGCCGAGGAACGCGAGGCACTCGCCCGGGCGCTGCTGGCGGGGCTTCCGCAAGACCCGCCGCACGCGCACCTGCGTCACCGGGCGCTGCCCAACGCCGACTCGGCCCGAGCCCGCCCCCGCGTGCTCCGGGCCTGGTCAGCGGTATCAGCATCGGTCCTGCTGGCCGGGCTCGGGGTCGTCATCCTTGGCCACTTCGGCGCGCTGCTGCCCGCCGCCGCCAGCCTGGCGGCCGTCATGCTGTGCACGGAAGCGTTTGCCCGGGGACAGCTCGCCAGATTCGTGCTCGGCCTGCTCGTCGCGGTCATCGTCGCCGTGGCCGTATGGCTGGTGGTGTGGGCAGCGGTGGGTCACTGGCGGTCCGCCGTGGCCATCGTGCTGTTCGCGGCCGCCGCTGCGCTGCTGCTCGCCAGCAGCCGCGACTTCTTCGCCCGCCGCTGAGCGGGAGCGCCGCGTGGCTGGCCGGCCCTTGACTCCATCATCGGTAAGTTGTAACTTACGGTAAGTCATGACTAACCATGGAGCGGTGCTCACGGCACTGGCCGATCCCACCCGGCGGGCCATCTTCGAGCGGCTGGCCCAGTCGCCGAGCGCGGTCGGCGAGCTCGCGCGGGACCTGCCGGTCAGCCGCCCGGCGGTGTCCCAGCACCTCAAGGTGCTCAGGGCGGCCGGGCTGGTCACCGGCCAGGCGATCGGCACCCGCCGGGTCTACTCGGCCGACGGCGCGGGGATCGCCGCGATCCGCGACTACTTCGACCAGTTCTGGCGGCAGTCCATGGCCAGGTTCGCCGCCACGGCGGCGGCAGCTCGCCCTGCTCCGCCAGCACCGTCCGGCGATCAGGAGGAGAAATGACTGCGCAGCTTCAGGAAACCTCGGTCAGCGTGCAGGCCGACATCGACGCGCCGATCGAGCACGCGTTCCGCGTGTTCACCGCGGGCATCGGCTCGTGGTGGAATCCCGGCCACCACATCCTGCGGGCCGAGCTGGCCGAGATGGTGTTCGAGCCCCGCGTCGGCGGCCACATCATCGACCGCGGGACGGACGGCAGCGAATGCCGCTGGTCCCGGGTGCTCGCCTACGACCCGCCGCACCGGGTGTGCTTCAGCTGGGACATCAGCCTGCGCTGGGAGCTGGAGACCGACCCGGCCAGGGCCAGCGAGATCGACGTGACCTTTACCGCCGACGGGCCGGACCGGACCCGGGTCGTGCTCACCCACCGGCACCTGGACCGGCACGGCGACGGCTGGGAGGCCATGCGCGACGCGGTCGGCCAAGGCTGGAGCCTGGACCGCTTCGCCGAGGTGGCCGCGCAGCGCTGACTCAAGGCGCTGACCTGCGGCTCAGGGCCTGGCGGGCCCGTGACGCTGGCGGCCGCGCCAACGGGCCGCGCACGGCCGTGCCCGGAGGCAAAGGTTAAGTAAAGGTAAACATCTGCCGACGGCTCATCGGACAACCGGGCGGCCCGCTTCCCGCCGGGCCGCCCGGCCGCGACGCTAGAGCCGTGGGTAACACATTTGTGCTAGTCCTGGTGGTCATCGTCGCATTGTCCTTCGATTTCACCAATGGCTTCCACGACACCGCGAACGCCATGGCCACGTCGATCGCGACCAGGGCGCTGGGCCCCAGGACCGCCGTCGGCTTGTCCGCCGTGCTGAACCTGGCAGGCGCGTTCCTGTCGCTGAGCGTCGCCGCGACAATCGCCAGCGGGCTGGTCGACACCGGCGTGGTCACCCTGACCGTGGTCGCGGCCGGGCTGCGCCGGCGGCATCATCTGGAATCTGCTGACCTGGCTGTTCGGCATCCCGTCCAGTTCCTCGCACGCGCTGATCGGCGGCGTGATCGGCGCGACGATCGCCGCGGCGGGCGGGCACGCGGTCCAGTGGCACAACTTGTTCGCCAAGGTGATCATCCCGGCCGGCCTCTCGCCGGTCATCGCCGCCCTGGTCGCGGCGACCGGCACCTGGCTGATGTACCGGATCAGCCAGCGGATGGCTGAGGGCCCGCGCAACCGCGGCTTCCGCATCGGCCAGATCGGCTCGGCCTCGATGGTCTCGCTGGCGCACGGCACCAACGACGCGCAGAAGACCATGGGCGTGATCACCCTGGCGCTGATCGTGAACCACAACGTGCCGGCCAACGCCAGCGCGCCGTTCTGGGTGATCTTGTCGTGCGGCCTGGCCATCGCGCTCGGCACCTACATCGGCGGCTGGCGGGTGATCCGCACCCTCGGCAAGGGCCTGGTCGAGATCGAGGCGCCGCAGGGCATGGCGGCCGAGTCCTCCTCGGCCGCGGTCATCCTGCTGTCGGCCCACTTCGGCTACTCGCTGTCCACCACGCACGTCGCGACCGGGTCGATCATCGGGACCGGGGTCGGCAAGAAGGGCGCCGAGGTGCGGTGGAACGTGGCCGGCCGGATGGCCACCGCCTGGCTGTTCACGCTGCCGGCCGCGGCGGTGGCCGGCGCGGGCGCCTACGCGCTCGCGAACGCCATCAGCGGCAGCCCGGGCGTGATCGTGATCCTCATCGTGCTGGCCGCGCTGGCCGGGCTGATCTACCTGCGGTCGCGCGGCACCCGGGTCGGCCACGACAACGTCAACGCGGAGTGGACCGGCAGCGTGGTCCCGCCCGAGCCCGCGGCTCCCGCACCCGCCGCGGCCTGAGCCCGCCGCTAGCCTGGCACCGAACGGAGGAGAACGGTTATGGCAGCACCGACGCCGCCCGCGCCCTGGGTGGACTGGACCGCGCTGTGGCAGATCCTGGTGGTCGGCCTGCTGGCCGGCGCGGGCCTGCCCGCCCTGTTCGCGCTCGGCATCCGCAGCCTGGGCCTGCCGGGCGGCCGCCGGGCACAGGCCGCCGGGGCCGATTCCGACGCCGTCGTCGGCGGCAGCGTGGCCGGCCTGGTCGTCGCCGGGTTCTGCTTCCTGGTCGTGCTGGCCGCCATCGTCTGGGCCATCTACGCCATCTACCAGTCCGGACACCCCAGCAAGTAACCGTCAGCGAGCCGCGCACCGAGAGGCTGTGAATCCATGGCTTTGACCGAAGTGCTGAGGTCGGTCGTCGGCTGGCTGCGGGCCGGCTATCCCGACGGCGTGCCCGAGGTTGACTACGTTCCGCTGTTCGCCTTGCTGGCCAGCCAGCTTACCGACGCCGATATCCAGGCCGTCGCTGACGAGCTGGCCAGTTCCGGCGACCCGGGATCTGCCGACGCCATCCATAAGGCCCTCACGGCCGCCACCGACGGCAAGCCGCTCGAGGTCGACGTGGCCAGGGTGCGGGCCCGGCTGGCGGCCGGCGGCTGGCCGCTGGCCGCTCCCGGCTCAGCCGGCCCGGGTTAACGACGCCCGCGAGCGGGCCGCCCGGTCCGGCCTGTGCCGCCCGGTCCGGCCTGTGCCGGCCGGGGGCGGTCCGGGTACTGTCAGTAGCACGACCCGCAGGCAGGAAGGACCCGGCGGCAGCCCGGAACCCCGTACATGACCTCGCATTCGCTCATCATCGCGATCTACACCACCGCAGCCGCCGTGGTCTTCCTGGTCCTCGCGGTGATGGCGGTGAAGGGGCTCGTGGCCGCGGATAAGGCCCTGCCGCAGGAAGCCGGCCCGGTGCCGCGGCGCCCCCGGCTGCGTTCCGGCCTGGCGCCCGGGCGACACGGGACGCCGCCGCGGGCGGCCGCGAACGGGCCGCGCTCCAGACGGCCGGGCCGCCGCAAGGAGTCGCCGGATTCGCCGCTGCCGGCCGACGCCACCGTCTCGTTCGCCGACGAGCGCCGGGCCGCGGGCATCGACGAGATCTTCGCCGCCCTGGACCGGGACCTGGTCGGGCTGTTCCCGGTGAAGCAGAAGATCAGGGAGGTCGCCTCGCTGCTGCTGGTCGACCGCAGCCGGGTCCGGTTCGGGCTCACCGCGCCGCGGCCCAACCTGCACATGTGCTTCACCGGGCCGCCTGGCACCGGGAAGACGACCGTCGCCCTGCAGATGGCCGAGCTGTTGCACCGGCTGGGCTACCTGGAGGAAGGCCAGCTGGTGCACGCCATGCGCGACGACCTGGTGGGCGAGTACATCGGGCAGACCGCGCCGAAGACCAAGCGGGTGCTGGACAAGGCGATGGGCGGCCTGCTGTTCATCGACGAGGCGTACTACCTGTACCGGGAGCGCGACTCCAAGGACTACGGGCAGGAGACGATCGACATCCTGCTGCAGGTGATGGAGAACGAACGGGACAAGCTCGTCGTGGTCCTGGCCGGGTACAAGGACCGGATGGACACCTTCTTCGAGTCCAATCCCGGGATGAGGTCGCGGATCGCCCACCACCTCGACTTCGCCCCCTACCACTCGGGCGAGCTGGTGGACATCGGCCGGCTCATGCTGCGGCAGTCCAACTACTACCTGTCGGCCGATGCGGAGCGGCTGTTCCGCGAGATCATGTCCGGCCAGATAGGCCGGTCGGGCTTCGCCAACGCCCGCAGCGTGCGCAACGCGCTGGAGTATGCCCGCCTGCAGCACGCCCTCCGGCTGGCCGACGAGTCGGACCGGCACTGGGGCCGCGACGACCTGATGCGGCTGGAGCCGGACGACGTGCTGGCCGCGGCGGCGGCCCTGGAAGCAGCCGCCGCGCCCGACCTGCCCGGCTGAGCCAGGCACGATCGGCGCGTGAGGCGCCGCTGACCCTGGGCGCGGTTGAGCCCGGCCGGTCCGCCGCACTGCGCAGGGCTCCCTAGCCGCCGTCCTGCTCGCGCGAGCACCACCAGGTCGACCGGCCGCCGACCGTGCCGTGCCGCATCTCCGCGCCGCAGCGCGGGCACCGGCCGCCGGGCCGGCGCGCGGCGATGACCTCGCCGGTGTGCACGCCGCCATGGGCGATGGCGGAGGCCAGCGCTGCCTCCAGCGCCCGGTACAGCCGGCCGGCGTCGCGGCCGGTCAGCGTGCTGACCCGGGCCGCGGGCGAGATCCTGGCCTGCCAGAGCGCCTCGTCGGCGAGCAGGTTGCCGACCCCGGAGATCTTGGACTGGTCCAGCAGCCGGGCCTTGACCGCGATCGTGCCGGTCGTGATCATGGCGCGGAACCGGTCCTGGCTGATCTGCGCGGCGTCCGGGCCGAGCGCGCCGATATCCGGGTCGAGCCGGACCCGGCCGAGCCGCCGCTTGTCGAACAGCACCAGCCGGCCGCCGTCGGCGAACTCCAGCGTGAAGCGGTTCCAGGCCGCCTTCGCCGTCGCGGCCCGGCGCTGCCAGGGATCGCCGCCCTCGGCCGCCGCCCCGTCCGGTCCCGTGATGATGATGCGCCCGCCCATCCCGAGGTGGATGCCGAGGTCGGGACCGGGCGGGCCGGTGCCGCCGGGGCCTGAGGTCTCGCACCACATGCTCTTGCCCCGGCGCCGGGCCGCGGTCAGCTCCCGGCCCGTCAGGGCATCGCGCAGCTGGCCGGGGGTGTGCGGCCGGCACACGAAGGCGTCGGCGTCGTCCACCGCCGCGATCCGGCGGTGCAGGGCGTGCCCGGCGATGACCCGGCGGGCGGTCTCGACCTCGGGGAGTTCTGGCACCTCACTGTTGTACTCCGCCGTTCGGGTGCGCTGCGCCGCGACTACACCGCGGCGGCCCGGGCAGTCCTGAGCGCTGGCCGTACGGCACGTCGCGGGCGGAGGTCACCTGAGATGAAGGCTGTCGTGTTCGAGGGCACCCGTCAGGTCGGGGTGCAGGACGTCGCCGACGCGGTCATCGAGCTGCCCGGCGACGCCGTCGTCCGGGTCAGCTCCAGCGCCATCTGCGGGACCGACCTGCACATGTATGACGGGCGCACCGGCGCCGAGCCGGGGCTGGTACTCGGGCACGAGCCGCTCGGCGTAGTCGAGCAGGCCGGGCCGGAGGGCAGCCTGGTGCGGCCGGGAGACCGGGTCGTGATCCCGACCCACCTGTACTGCGGGCTGTGCTACAACTGCGCCCGCGGTTACTCCGCAGCCTGCCTGCGGGTGCGGCCGGGCGGCTTCGGCGCCGCCTACGGGTACGCCGGCCTCGGGCCCTACCGCGGCGCCCACGCCGGGCTGCTGCGGGTGCCGTTCGCCGACGCGAACTGCATCGCGCTGCCCGGCACGCCCGGCGACGACCGGGAAGACGACTTCGTACTGCTCGCCGACGCGTTCGTCACCGGCTGGCACGCCACCGAGCTGGCCCGGGTCGGCGCGGCGGCCGGGCCGGTCGCGGTCTTCGGGGCCGGCGCGGTCGGCCTGCTCGCCGCGTACTCGTCGGTGCTGAAGGGCGCGGCCGAGGTCTACGTGGTCGACGGGGTCGATGCCCGGCTGGCCAAGGCGGCCGAGCTCGGCGTGACCCCGGTGGACTTCCGGGCCGGCGATCCGGTCGAGCAGATCCGCGAGCGGCGCCGGTCGGGCGGCCTGCCCCGGGGCGAGACCGGGATGGACGGCGTGCAGCACGCCATCGACGCGGTCGGTTTCCAGGCCAGGGACCGGGCCGACCCGCGGCACGAGCGGCCCGATCAGGTCATCGCCGACCTGGCCCGGCTAGTCAACCCCACCGGTCACATCGGGATCGCCGGGGTCTACGCCGAGCAGGACTCCAGCCCTGCCCCGGGCGGTTCGCCCGACGGCGCGCTGCGGGTGCCGTGGGCGGCGCTGTTCACCAAGGGCATCTCGGTCGGGTTCGGCCGCACCCACGACCGCCGCTACACCGTGATGCTGCGCGACCTGGTGGCGGCCGGGCGGGCCAGGCCCGGGGTTATCGTGACCCACCACGGCGGCCTGGCTGATGCCCCGCGGCTGATGCGCGCCTTCGACGAGCGGGCCGATGGCGTGGTGAAGGCGGTACTGCGCCCGTGACCAGGCCCGGGACGTGCCGGGGCCGGGCCCGGGCCGCTCCCGGGACGGGGCCGGGCAGCGCTGCGGGCGGCGGCCGTGACCCGTCCGGGTCAGGCCGCCGCCCGCAGGCAGCTCGCGGCAGGCGCACTGGTTAACCGGGCGCCGCCGCTGGCTCAGCAACCGTCGTAAGGAGCCCAGGCGGAGGTCCCGCTGCTCGCGACGGTGTGGCTGAACACCTGGTTCTGCTCGGAGACCGAGGCGCTGCCGAAGCTGCCCGGGCTGCCGCCGTTGGCCACCCAGGTCGAGTAGCTGAACTGGTACAGGCCGTAGTGGCCGGACGAGTTCATGACCTGGGAGTTACCGCCGCTCTCGGAGTTGATCACGCACTGCTGGAACGACCCCGAGGGGGCGGAGTAACTGGCGGAGGCGGTCGCCGCGGGAGCGGAGGCGGCCGGCTGCTGGTAGCTGGTGCTGGCCGCCGGCGCGGCCGTGGCCGCCGGGGCGGGCGCCGCGACCGGAGCCTTCGGCGGGGTGTACCTGGCGGCCAGCCGCACGGCCGCGGCCGCGGACGGGACCTTCAGGTGCTCCCCGATCCGGAGCACGTCCGGGTCGGCGCCGATCTTGCCCTTGTTGGCCTCATACAAGCCCGGCCACTGAATGTGGTACCGGCCGGCGATCGCGCTGAGCGTGTCGCCGCTGCGCACCGTGACGTGGTGCGCCGGGGGCTTGGCGGCTGCTTCGCGGTGCTCGACCGCGGTGAGCATGGCTGCCGCGTGAATCATGAACGTCCTCTCGTGATCGAGGGCATGATCCGCTGGGGTCATCACGCGGCGCAGCCGGGGTTAGGGGTCTGCCATCTGCCCTCTTTTCGCTGGGGTCGGGAGGACACTATCGAGGGATGTCCGTAACCTCAAAATTCTGCGGCCGAAAACCGGCCGGCCTGGAGGGTGCCGTGGGTGCCAGCTACTCACAGTTTTCGCTGGTCAAGCGGTATACGACCATATGTGACCTAAGTGACAGAAAATTTCCTGCCGCTGGCCGCTTTAACGGGCCTCATTGTCGCGGTTTCGGGCTCCCGGGGATGCCCTCCAGTGCGGGTCCGGAAAGTGGCAGCACACCCCTGGGCGCACTCGCTCACCGGGGTTCATCCCGGCCTGACGGCGGCACCCGGCGCCACCCGGCGGGTAGGCGCGCCGCGGCTAGCCGAGACCGTCGCGGTCGGCCCACTCCAGCAGCGTGTCCAGCGCATGCGCCCGGTCGTCGATGCCGGCGTGCAGGTCGCCGAGCCGGGCGAACCGGGCCGGCATGGACGCGATCGTGAAGTCGGCGGGCTCGGCGTCGTCCACCTCGTCCCAGCTGACCGGCGCGGACACGGTGGCCTGCGGCACGCCGCGCACCGAGTAGGCGCTGGCGATCGTGTGGTCGCGGGCGTTCTGGTTGTAGTCGACGAACAGCTTGGCCGGATCGCGGTCCTTGCGCCACCAGGTGGTCGTCGCGTCCGCCGGGTCGCGCCGCTCCACCTCGCGCGCGAAGGCGTGCGCGGCCCGGCGCAGCTCGCCGAAGCTCCACCGCGGCTCGATCCGGACGTAGATGTGCAGGCCGTTGCCGCCGGAGGTCTTCGGCCACCCGGTGATGCCCAGCTCGGCGAGCACCTCCCGCGCGACCCTGGCGACCCGGCGCACCGCGCCGAAGTCGCACTCAGGCATCGGGTCCAGGTCGATACGCCACTCGTCGGGCCGCTCGGTGTCGGCCCGCCGCGAGTTCCACGGGTGGAACTCGACCGTGGACATCTGCACCGCCCAGATCACGCTGGCCAGCTCGGTCACGCACAGCTCGTCGGCGTGCCGCCGGTAGCGCGGGAACTCCACCCGGACCGTCTCCAGCCACGGCGGGGCGCCGCCGGGGATCCGCTTCTGGTGCACCTTCTCGCCGGTCACGCCGGACGGGAACCGGTGCAGCATGCACGGCCGCTCGCGCAGCGCCCGCACGATCCCGTCGCCGACCGACAGGTAATAGCGGGCCAGGTCCAGCTTGGTCTCGCCGCGGGCCGGGAAGTACACCCGGTCCGGGTGGGAGATGCGCACCGTCCTGCGGCCCACCTCGAGTTCTTCCGCATCGGCCATGAGCAGCAAACTAGCGCCCAGCCCGCCCGGCCTGGCGCCCCCGTGGCCCGCGCGAGCGGGCCGCCGCGGGATCGTGGACGCTTTTCCGCCCTATCCGCGGAAAAGCGTCCGCGATCCCGGGCTGACGCCAGTTGGCGGGCGCCGGCTGTACCGGCGGGCGGGGCGGTCTTAAGCTGGCGCCGCCCTGTCCTCGTCCGGAAGGCCATGATCATGCGCATACGTCCTGCTCTCGCCGCCACCGCCGTCGCCCTTACCGCCGCCTTAACGGCGGGAGCGGCCTCGGCCAGCGCGTCCCCCGGCGCCGCGGCCGGCCCGGCCCGGCCGGCCGGCGCTGCGTCGGCCAGCCTGCCCGTGCTGTCCGCCCGCATCAAGGCGGACCCAGCCGGGCCCGGGTGCGGCTTCACCAAGGCCGTGCCGTTCGACCGGTACAAGGGCCTGCCCGATTTCAGCAAGAAGCGCGCCGCCAGGCCCTACCTGGCCCGCCTGGACACCACCCAGGGCGTGATCGTGTTCCGGGCCCTGACCGGCCGGGCGCCGTGCACCACGTTCTCGTTCCGGTTCCTCGCGCAGCGCAGTTACTTCACCGGCACGCACTGCCACCGGCTCACCGTCAAGGAGATCTACGTGCTCCAGTGCGGCGACCCGACCGGCACCGGCTCCGGCGGCCCGGGCTACCGGTTCAACGACGAGAACCTGGCCGGCGCCACCTACCCGGCCGGCACCGTGGCGATGGCCAACGCCGGGCCGAACACCAACGGCAGCCAGTTCTTCTTCACCTGGAAGAACACCACGCTCGCGCCCGACTACACCCCGTTCGGCACGGTGGTCTCCGGCATGAACGTACTGCGCAAGATCGCGGCCGCCGGCGACGACAGCCAGAACGGCCCGGGCGACGGCTACCCGCACCGGTACACCGCCTTCCGCAGCATCCAGATCGAGTTCACCGGCTGAGGTCAGCCGGCTGGCGAAGAAAGGGAGGCCCGCCGATGCCGCTGGAGATCAGGCGGCTGCACCTGGCCCGGGTGCGCAATCCCCACGACGAGCGCACCTGGCCGGTGCACGGCTTCGTCGTGACGCACCCGGGCGGCGCGGTCCTGGTCGACACCGGCGTCGGCGGGCCGGAGGGCGTGCTGAGCGACTGGCGGGTGGTCGGCCGGTCGGCGGCTGACGCGCTGGCCGAGCTGGACCTGGCCCCGGCCGACATCAGCCTGGTCATCAACACGCACCTGCATTTCGATCACTGCGGCCAGAACGCGGTCTTCCGGCACGCGCCGTTCTGCGTGCAGCGGGCCGAGCTGGACCGGGCCCGGCGTGAGTCGCCGGAGCTGGCGGGCTGGTTCGACTTCGCCGGCGCGCGGTTCGAGCTGCTGGACGGCGACGCGGAGATCGCGCCGGGCCTGCGGGTGCTGGCCACCCCCGGCCACACCGCCGGGCATCAGTGCGTCGTGGCCGAGGCCGGCGGCGGCCAGCCCGACGTGCTGATCGGCGACGCCGCCTATACCCCGTCCGTCTACACGGGCCGGGCCGCCCTGCCGCCGGGCCAGGCCAGCGACCTGCCCGCCTGGCACAGCTCGCTGGACCGGGTCAGGCAGCTGCGCCCGGCCCAGGTGCATTTCTGCCACCACACCGACGTGGTGCGCAGCTGACCGGCGTGGACAGCCGGAGCCGCCGTGCCGCATAGTGGCGGAAGTGGCCCCGACGGAAGGTGGCATCGTGCCCAGGTTCATGGACTACCACGACGACCTCAAGCTCCCGCCGGAGGCGATCGAGCAGATCGCGCAGGGCACGCGGGAGGGGGCTACCGACCAGTTCGGCGTGCGCCAGGTCGAGCTGTTCCACAACGCCGACGGCAAGGTGTACTGCCTGCTGGAGGGCCCGGACGAAGAGGCCATCCGCCACCACCACGCCGCCCTGGACGTATCCTGCGGCGACGTCCACGAGGTCACCGGCCTGCTCTAGCGTGACCGGCTCCGGCCGGGGCCCGGCGCCGGGCCGGCACTGGCCGCGATGGCCTGGATGACCGGGTAGGTCAGGTGCCGGGGCCAGGCCATCAGCGCCCTGGCCACCTGGCGGATCTGCAGCCGCCGGGGCGTCAGCAGCGCTTCGGCCTGCCGCCACGCGGAGATTTCTGCCCGCCCGCCCGGCCCTGCCCGGCCGCCCGGCCCTTCCCGGCCGCCGGACCCTGCCCGCCCGGCCAGTGCGCGGCGGAACGCGCGCGCGTCCCCGCCGTCGTCCTTCCAGCCGGCCAGCCATGCCGCCAGCTCGGCGTCGCCGTCCGGCAGCGTCCAGGCCCGCAATCCCTCGGCGATCTGCCCGGCCGCGGCGATCACGAAGGCCAGCTCCCCGGCCGGCTGGACGGCGTGCACCCGGCCGCCGGAGTCGCGGCCGGCCCGCACCGACACGGAGCTGAACCAGGCCCCGGTCGCGAGCGCCGCGACGGCATGGCCGGCCTCGTGCCAGGCGGTCGCCGCCACCTGCGCCCGGGCCGGAGCGTAGCTCGCGCTGTAGCCGCCGTCGTAGCGGTGCCGGATCCAGGTGTCGTGCACCAGCGACTCGTCGTCGTAGCGGATTCTGGACCGCAGCTCGGCCGTGATCGTGTCCAGCGTCCGGCGCTCGGAGGGCGTCATCTCATTGCCGGGCACCGTCTTGACGATAGCCGCGCCGGGCTGGCGGGAAATGCCGGCGGGCGCTAGCTCATTGAAGATCACGCCGGATGGGGTGTCAGCACGGCCGGGTTGAGGTCAGCTCGCTGCGGACCCGGGCCCGTCAGGCCGCGCGCTTGGCGGGGCTCCTCATTGGCGGCGGGGCGGGGAATGCTTCGCGCGCATCCTCAGCGGGACTGGCGTCCGGCTCGTGCGCCCGGCCTCGCCATCCGCACAACGGGCCGGCCCGGGTTACCGCCCAGACCGCTGCCGCACCGCCGCTGACGGTTCCTGCGACTCCTACCCAGAACACAAACGAACCCCGCGATCTGTCCTGGCCACACCGCCGGGCGGGTTCCCGCTCGGCCGGTGCGCGTGCCCCGCTCTGGCTCGCGCGATTACATGGCCTTTCTGTGACGAAACTGTGTCTCCCCACCGTATGCTGCCTTAACCGCCAGACCGGACGGTGATGCTCCAGGCGCACTCGGTATCGACGGCGGCGTAGTACCGATGATCTTGCATCTGAGCGATACGGGTCGTCGTCCCCGCTGGGACGCTGATCGCTCATGGGTATTGGTCGCTCGTATTCGGGCGATGGTTTACCTGCAGAAGCATTCGATCTTCCTGCCCGTGAGACGCTGCCATGGGGTGCCGCTCGCGGTACCGGCAGCGGCCGATCGCGCTGCCGGACCGCAGGCCGGCGAGATCAGGCGAGATCAGGCGAGATGGGGAGGCAACATGAAGGCCGCCAGCAGGCTGGCGCTGGTCACGATCCCGGGCGCGGCGCTGGCGCTGGCGCCGGTCCTCGGGGCCAGCGCCAGCTCGGGCAAGGTCCACCAGCTCGGCGGGTGCACGGCAGGCGGAACGTACCCGATCTGCTCGTTCGACTCGGCGACAGCGCACGACGTGGCGTCGATGCACGTGCACGTGTCGGGCAGCGTCGGTGCCGGCTACAAGGTCCAGGTATACGTGGCGCAGGATTGCTGGCGGCGCGGCAGCGGCTTCGTCGACTCGCGCACCTACAAGGACATCCCGCCGTTCAGCCGGGCCCTGCCCATCCTGCGCGGCGGCAATTGCGCGGTCAGCGTGACCATAAACCCGGTCAGCACCAGCGCGCCGGGCGGCGCCGTCAAGGCCTGGGCGACGTCGCGCCGGCTTGACGGCAGGTAGCTCCCGGGCCCGGCTAGCCGGCGATGCCGGGGGCCTCGGCGCCGATCGTGGTGTCCTCGCCGTGGCCGGTGTGCACGACCGTGTCGCCCGGCAGCGTCAGCAGCTGCGCCCGGATGGAGGCCAGGATCTGGCCGTGGTCGGAGTAGGACCGGCCGGTCGCGCCCGGGCCGCCGCGGAACAGCGTGTCGCCGGAGAACAGCACGCCGAGGTCGGGCGCATGCAGGCTGACGCTGCCCGGCGAGTGCCCGGGGGTGTGCAGCACCTGCAGCCCGGTGCCCGCGACCTGCAGCACCTGCCGGCCGGCCAGGCCGGAGTCCGGGCCGCGGCCGGGGTAGACCATCCGCCACAGCACCTCGTCGGCCGGGTGCAGCAGGACCGGGGCGCCGGTCCGCTCGCTGACCGCGGCCGCGGCGTTGATGTGGTCGTTGTGGCCGTGCGTGCAGACCACCGCGGCGAGCGTGCGGCTGCCGACGGCTGCGGTGATCGCGTCCGGATCGTGCGCGGCGTCGATCACGATCACCTCGCGGTCGTCGCCGACCAGCCAGATGTTGTTGTCGACGTCGAAATCCTGGCCGTCCAGCGAGAAGGTCCCGGAGGTGACGATCTTCTCGATACGCGCGGTCATCGCTGCGCGGCGGCGTTCAGTACGTCGGGGTGCTCGCGCCGGTAGTGCTCGGTCAGCACGGCGCTCGCGGCGCCGTCCCGGCAGGCCAGGGTGCGCTGGCAGACCTCGCACCGGATGACCGGCAGGCGGCTCACGGTGACGGGGAACCGGTAGTTCTTGGGCGTGCTCATCGCCGCCTATGATGCCAGACCCGATCACCGGCCCCGCGGACGGCGGCCTCAGGCGCGCCGGCCGGGAAAACGGTGGCCGCGAGCCCGCGGCGGCGGCTCCTGACCGCCGGGTCAGCCGCCCGCCGCCCGGCGTTCGCGCGCCCGCCGCTTACCCTCGTGCATCGCCTGCACCCGGGCGACCGGAATGGCCCGGCCCTCCTCGACCAGGTCCGCGGGCAGCGGCTGCGGCGGCGGCAGCAACCCGTTCCAGCGGCCGCCGGTGATCAGACCCGGCGCGGTCGTGATCGTGAAGTCAGCCGGGCTGACCTGCTCCAGGTCGGCCCAGGCCACCGGGAACGACACCGGCAGGCCGGGCCGGATCCGCGGGCTGTAGGCGGCGGCCACGGTCGCGCCGCCGGCCCGGGTCGAGTCCAGGAACACCTTGCCGCCCCGGTCGGCGCGGATGAACGCGGTGGTGGCCAGCTCCGGGTCGATCCGCTCGGCGCGGGCCGCGATGGCCCGGGTCGCCGCCGCGGCGTCCTCGGCGCCCGCGCCGGTCACCGGCACGAACACGTGCAGCCCCTTGGCCCCGCTGGTCTTGGCCGCGCCGGCCAGGTCGGCCCCGGTCAGCGCCTCGCGGATCAGCAGCGCCGCCGCAACGGCGCGGCCGAAGGCGCCGGCCGACGGCGGGTCCAGGTCCAGCACCAGGTAGTCCGGCCAGCCGGGGTCGCGGCCGGAGAACAGCGCCGGGTGGTACTCCACCGCGCGCTGGTTGCCCAGCCACAGCAGCGTCCGCCGGTCGTCGGCGAGGGCATAGGACACCTCGCGGCGCGAGCTCTCCGCCCACATCGTCACGGTGCGCAGCCACGGCGGCGCGTACTGCGGCACGTTCTTCTGCATGAACGGCGGCTGCCCGGGCCGCACCCGGATCACCGACAGCGGCCTGCCCGCCAGCTCGGGCACCAGCGTGCCGGACACCGCGTCCAGGTAGTCGACCAGGCCTCGCTTGGTGGCCCCGGCGCCGTCGAAGAGCGGCTGGTCCAGGTGGGTCAGCGTGACGCCGTCCCGTTCCTCGCCGCCCTTGCTGGCCGGCACTACGAACCGGGGCCGGAATCAGGCCCGGCGCCGGCCTCGGGGCGCTGGCCGCCGGGCGCCCCGGTCACCCTGGCCTCCATCTCGGCCCAGGTCCGGCCCCACGCGGCCAGCGGCTCCAGGATCCGCTCCAGCACCGCCAGCTGCTCGTCGAACGCCGTCAGCTGGGTTTTCAGCGCCTCGATGCTGCGCCGCTGCGCGGTGATGCCGGCCGCGATAGAGTTCAGCTGGGCGGCCGACAGCGCGCCGGGCGCGGGCAGGCCAGGCAGTCCCGGCAGCGACGGCAGGCTGCCCGCCGGCCGGGTCCCGCCCCGCCCGGTGAGGTCCTCCATCTGCTGGGCGATCTTGCGGAACTGGGCCATGAACTCGGCCACCAGCCCGGGCGCCGCCGCGGCGGGCTGCTCTTCCTCGGGCATCGCGCACCTCCCGTCCGGGTTCCTCACAGTCTGCGGGACCCGCCGCCGCGCGGCAATCAGGCGGCCCGGCGCGCCCGGCGGCGGGCCGCCTGAACGTAGACGGCGCCGCCCGCCAGCACGGCCACCCCGTAGCCGCCGAGCGGCGCCGCGGCCGCCGGGCCGAACGCGCTGGCCGCGATGCCGGCCGCGACCGCGAAATCGCGCATCGCCACCGGCAGCATGATGGCGGGCCGCCAGGCCCGCGGCGCCCCGCGGGCCAGCAGCGCGCCGAGCACCGCGCAGGCCGCCCCGAAGCCGAGCAGGGCGCCGGCGGCGGCCAGCTCGGCCCGCTGCGGCCGCAGCTGGCTGGCGATTTCCCAGATGAGCAGCAACAAGCACGTCGCGGACACCAGCCGGGCCGCCGGTTCGCCGGCGGCTTCGCCGCCGCCCGGGCCCGGCCCGGCGAACCAGCCGGGGGCAGCCGCCCGCAGCGCCGCCCCGGCCAGCAGCGGCAGCGCGACCACCAGCGCCAGGGTGACCAGCAGCCCGGCCGGCGAGCTGGCCGGGTGCGCGCCGAGCAGCGCCAGCACCGGGCCGGCCAGCAGCACGGTCGCCGCCGTGGAGCCGGCCAGCAGCCCGGCCGCGAGCGCGGCCCCGCCGCCGGCTTGCGCCTCCTCGCCGCCGGCCAGGCCGGCCAGCGCGACCGACGCCACCTCGGCCGGGGCCACCCCGGCGGCCAGCACGCTGCCGCGCAGCGCCGCCGCGGCGACCAGCCGGCTGGCCAGCCAGGCCAGCGCGGGCAGCACGGGCGTGGTCACCGCCAGCACGGCCAGCAGCCGCCGGTGCCCGGCCGCGGCGGCGCGCAGCCCGGCCGGAGTCAGCGACGTGCCGGTGGCCAGCACCAGCACGGCCAGGGTGGCCAGGATCGCCCCGCCGCGGCCGGCCGCCCGGCCCGGGCCGGGCAGCACGGCGCCGAGCACCGCGGCGGCCAGCAGCGCCGGCAGCAGCAGCCGGTCCGCCAGGTCAGCGGCGGTGCTAGCTTTGCTTCCCATGGCTCACTCGCAACGCGTTCTGGTCACCGGTGGCGCCGGCTTCGTCGGCGCCACCCTGGTCCGGCGGCTGACCGCATCCGGGCACGCGGTCCGGGTGCTCGACAACTACACCACCGGCGCCGCCGCGCACCTGTCCGGCGTGGATGCCGGGCAGGTCGAGGGTGACATCCGCGACCCGGCCGCGCTCGACGCCGCGCTGGCGGGGATGGACGCGATCGTCCATCTCGCGGCGGCCGGCTCGGTGGTCATGTCGGTGGCGGACCCGGCCATGAACTTCGACGTCAACGTCGCCGGCACGTTCCGGGTCCTGGACGCGGCCCGGCGGGCGGGCATCGAGCGGGTGGTCATGGCCTCGACCGGCGGGGCGCTGATCGGCGACGCGACCCCGCCGGTCAGCGAGCAGTCGCTGCCCAAGCCGATCTCGCCCTACGGCGCCAGCAAGCTGGCCGGGGAGGGCTACGCGCACGCGTTCGCCCGCGCGTACGGCCTGCGCACGGTGGCGCTGCGGTTCGCGAACGTGTACGGGCCGTGGAGCGAGCGCAAGCGCGGCGCGATGACGCTGTTCTTCGAGGCGCTGCACGCCGGCCAGCCGATCGTCATCTACGGCGACGGCACCTCCACCCGGGATTACACCCACGTCGACGACATCGCCGCGGCGCTGCAGCTGGCGCTGGAGAACGACGTGCCGGGCGGCACGGTGCTGCACATCGCGTCCGGGGTGGAGACCTCCGTCGCCGAGCTGGCGGATCTGTGCCGGGGTGCGGCCGGCCAGCCGGGCCACCCGGTCGTGTACCAGCCGCGGCGGGCGGGCGAGGTCGAGCGCAACTTCGCCGCCTACGACCTGGCGCACGAGGTGCTCGGCTACAAGCCCAGCATCAGCCGCGAGGAGGGCATCCCGGCCACCTGGCGCTGGTTCGCCGAGCACGTCTTCTAGCTGAGCCGATGAACTGGCCGGTCCCCGTCCTGACTGACGTGCTGGCGGCGCGCCGCGCGATCGCGCCGTACCTGCGGCCGACCCCGCTGTTCGGCTACCCGGGCCTGGACGAGCTGCTGGCCGCCCGGGTGCTCGTCAAGCACGAGAACCACCAGCCGGTCGGCGCGTTCAAGGTGCGCGGCGGGGTCAACCTGATCTCCCGGCTCGGCCCGGCCGAGCGGGAGCGCGGGGTGATCGCCGCCTCGACCGGCAACCACGGCCAGTCGGTGGCGTGGGCCGCCCGCCAGTTCGGGGTGCCGGCCGCGATCTGCGTGCCCGAGGGAGCCAACCCGGTCAAGACTGCCGCCATCCGCGGCCTCGGCGCCGAGGTCATCTCCCGGGGCCGCGACTTCGACGAGGCCCGCGAGCACTGCGAGCAGCTGGCCGCGCAGCGCGGCCTGCGGTACGTGCACTCGGGCAACGAGCCGCTGCTGATCTCCGGGGTGGCCACCGCCACCCTGGAGATTTTCGCGGACCAGCCCGGGACGGAAGTGATCATCGTGCCGGTCGGCGGCGGCAGCGGCGCGGCCGGCGCCTGCACCGTGGCCGCGGCCGTCAGCCCGGCCGCCCGGGTCGTCGGCGTCCAGTCCAGCGCCGCCCCGGCCGCCTACCGGTCCTGGCGGGAAGGCCGGCTGGTGGCCGGCCAGAGCACGACCTTCGCCGAGGGCCTGGCCACCCGGACCGCGTTCGAGCTGCCGCAGCAGATCCTGCGCCAGCATCTGGACGACTTCGTGCTGGTCAGCGACGAGCAGATCCGCGCCGCGCAGGGCCTGCTGATCGAGCACACCCGCAACCTGGCCGAGGCCGCGGGCGCGGCGGCGCTGGCGGCCGCGCTGGTGCTGCGCGAGCAGCTGGCCGGCCGGACGGTGGCGCTGATGCTCAGCGGCGGGAACGTCACCCGCGCCCAGCTGCTCGACGTGCTGCGCGCACCGTGATCCGCGGGATGAGCGGCGCGGCCGTCCGGGCCGCGGCGGCCCCGCCCCGCAGCCCGGTGCCGTAGGCCAGGTCGTCCAGCCGCCGGATCAGCACGAACGCTGGGCCGGCCAGCCGGCCAGCCGGGTGCGGTGCCGGTGCCCCACGTCCGCACCTTCGGCCTGGCCGACCTGCGGCTGCTCGGCGCGTCCGCCGGCCGCCCCTGGACCGTGCACGAGCACCACGGCGGCTGGCTCATCCGCACCTGACCCCGGGGGTCTGATCGTGTGGGATTTTCAGCTCCTGGAACTGAAAATCCCACACGATCATGGCGCCCCGGCCTCTCGCGGCCCGGGCGGCTAGCGCTGCTGCTCGGTGGGGCGGATCAGCAGCTCGTTCACCGCCACGTGGCGCGGGCGGGTGACGATGTAGCTGATCGCGTCGGCGATGTCGCCGGCTTCCATCCGCTGGCCGAACTGGTTCCTGATGCTCTCCAGCACCTCGGGCCGGTTGTGGCCGGCCAGCTCGGTCTCGGTGGCGCCCGGCTCGACCAGGGACACTCGCACGTGCTGCCCGGCCAGCTCCTGGCGGAGCGACTCGCTGAACGCGCCGACGCCGAACTTGGTCAGCGCGTAGACCCCGTTACCGGTGCGGGCGAACCGGCCCGCCACCGAGCTGATGTTCACCATGTCGGCCACCTGGCGCGGGCCGTCCGCGGCCGCGCGCTGCAGATGGGGCAGCGCGGCGTGCGCGCAGTACAGCAGGCCGAGGACGTTGAGGTCCACCATCCGCTGCCACTCGTCCAGCGGCGCCCCGGCGGCCGGGCCGAGCAGCATGACGCCGGCGTTATTGACCAGCGTGTCCAGCCGGCCCAGCTCTGCGGCCGTGCGCTCGACCGCGGCCTGCGCCTGGCCGGGATCGGCGACGTCGCATTCCAGCACCAGCGCGGTGCCGCCCTCGGCCTCGATCCCGGCGGCCAGCTCTTGCAGCCGGTCCCGCCGCCGCGCTGCCAGCGCCACCGCCGCGCCGTGCCCGGCCAGCGCGGCGGCCGCGGCCGCCCCGATGCCGCTCGATGCCCCGGTCACCAGTGCGACCGTGCCCTCCAGTACCGGCTTCACCTGATGCCCGCCTCTCTGCCCGCTGGCTCTTGCGCTCAGTCTGCTGCCCGTTGAGCCGGGCCCGCACCAGCATGCCGTCCGCCCGGGGGCCGCCCGCTCCCGGGCCGGCCGCTGACCCGCCCCGCGGGCACCACTCCCCGGGCTGAGCCGGCCGGGACCGCGTGGTCCGGCGACCTCACCGGCTACGCTGCCGCGATCCGGGAAACTCGCGGCCGGCTGGTCCTGCAGCCGGGCCGCCGGCCGACAGGAGGCTCCGGTGAAGTTCGGGATCATCTACAACACGGGCCGCTCCGGCACCGGCCCGGCCGCCCTGGCGGCGGTGGCCCGGCAGGCGGAAGAGTCCGGCTTCGAGTCGTTCTACGTGCCCGAGCACATCGTCATGTACCCGGGGGCCAAGGCGGGACCGGTCGAGTTCCCCGCCGACCTGGCCGTGGCCGACCCGCTGGAGTGCCTGAGCTTCATCGCGGCCCACACCGAGCAGATCGTGCTCGGCACCGGCGTGCTGCTGCTGCCCTACCACCATCCGGTCGAGCTGGCCAAGCGCCTGGCCACCATCGACGTGCTGTCCGCCGGGCGGATGCGGCTGCTGACCGTGGGCCTCGGGGTACTGCCCGGCGAGGCGGAGGCGTTCGGGGTCGACTTCGCCGCCCGCGGCCGCCGGGCGGACGAGGCGATCGACGTGCTGCGGCTGCTGTGGGCCGGCGGGGCCGACGGGGTCAGCTTCGCCGGCGAGCACTTCTCCTTCCGGGACCTGTGCAGCTTCCCCAAGCCCCACCAGGCCAGCACCCTGCCGGTGCACGTCGGCGGATCGAGCCGGGCCGCGGCCCGGCGGGGCCTGCGCGGCGACGGTTACTTTCCCGGCGGCCGACTGACCGCCGCCGAGCGCGCGGAGCAGGTCGCCGTCATGCGGGCCGCCGCCACCGAGGCGGGCCGGGACCCGGACGCGCTGGAATACACCCGCTGGGCGTCGATCGACATGGCCCCCGGCGATGTGCAGGAATACGCCAGCCTCGGCGTGACCCGCCTCGTCGTCCCGGTGGCCGGCCCGGACGCGCGCGAGCAGCGCGAGCAGATCTCGGCCTTCGCCGCCCGTCACCGCCTCGGCTGACGCGGCGGGCCCGGGCTGGCGGCCGGGACTCCCGGCCGCCATCAGGCCGCCTGTCCCTGACCTCGCTCAGGGTTGACCCTGAGCCGCGCGGGCGGGCGGGCCAGGGTGCAAATCGGGGCTGATCCCGATCGACCGGGACCGCCCGCGGCGGCAGCCTTGAGTGGTAAGAGCACATCAGCTTCGAGATGAACGGAAACCGATCACCATGCCCGCCATCATTGCCCTGGTCCTCATCGCCATCGTGGCCCTGGCCGTCCTCAGCCTGGCCGTGCACATCTTGTTCTCGCCGCTGCTGCTGGTCGTCATCGCCATCCTGGTCCTCCTGATGTTCCGGCGGCGCCGCTCATACCGGTAGCCCCGGAGGGCCTGGCCTTCGGCCGCGCGCCCGCCGCGCCCGGCCGTGCGGGCCGCCTCGGCCAGGCCAGATCCGCCCCCTGCGCAGCGGATATTCTGAAAGGCGTGGACAGCCGGGCGAGCGACAAGATCCCCGGCGCCCGGGTGCGCGTCAGCAGGCACGCGCCCGCCGAATCCCCGTCGCAGGCCACGCCGCGGGAATTTCTCGCGCTGGCCGGCGGAGCGGTCCAGGAAGCCAGGACCGAGGGCTCTGCGCTCGCCCTGGTCGGGCAGCCGCTGCCCTACCAGCCGGGCCGCGCCGAGCGGCGCAGCGGCGTGCCGGCCGAGGTCATCACCGCCGAGCGGATCCCGAATTCCTGTACCTGCTCGTGGGCGTATTCGCAGGGCAAGCTGACCCTTAAGCACTACAACGCGGCCTGCCCGGTGCACCTGGAGATCCTCGGCCGCTAACGCGGGCGAGTGCCCGCGCCGGGACGTGACGGCGGCAGCCGGTTGACCTGAAGCGGGCTTGAGCTTGCACACTGGCGGGATGCTGACCGACGACATGCTGGCCGCCTACCTCGACCGCATCGGCGCGCCCGGGCCGCGCGCCCTGGACGCCGGCGCGCTGCGCGGCCTGCACCGGGCGCACCTGGTGGCGGTGCCGTTCGAGAACCTGAGCATTCACCTGGGCGAGCTGATCTCGCTGGACGAGGCCGACCTGCTCGGCAAGATCGTCGGCCGCCGCCGCGGCGGCTTCTGCTACGAGCTCAACGGGGCCTTCGGGTGCCTGCTGGAGAGCCTCGGCGCCCGGGTCGGGCGGGTGCCCGCGCGGGTCTACGGCGACGACGGCCGGCCCGGGCCGCCGTTCGACCACCTGGCGCTGGTGGTGCGGCTGCCGGACGGCACCGGGCCGTGGCTCGCCGACGTGGGGTTCGGCAGTCACGCCACCTTCCCCCTGCTGCTGGACGGCCGGGCCGGGCAGGCCGATCCGGGCGGCCTGTTCATGCTCGCCGCCGCGCCCAGCGGGGACATCGACGTGACCAGGGACGGCCAGCCGCAGTACCGGCTGGAGCTGCGCGAGCGGGCGCTGGCCGACTTCGAGCCGACCTGCTGGTGGCAGCAGACCTCGCCCCGGTCACATTTCACCAGGTCCGCCGTCTGCTCCCGGCTCACCGAGGACGGCGGCCGGATCTCGATCAGCGACCGCAGGCTGATCCGCACCAGCGCCGCCGGGGCGCGCACCGAGGAGGACCTGCCCGGTGACCAGGCCGTGCTCGCCGCCTACCGGGATCATTTCGGGATCGGCCTCGACCGGGTGCCCCGCCCCGCGGCCCGCCGCGACCCGGTGCGCTAATCCGCCCGCGGCTCTCCCGGGTGTGGCGGGTCAGACGGAGGCGAGGTCCAGGCCGGACTTGGTGGCCTTATAGACGGCCTCGGCCCGGCTGGTCGCATCCAGCTTGCGCATGATGTTGCGGACGTGGAATTTCACCGTCGTCTCGGACAGGTGCAGGTGCGCGCCGATGCCCCGGTTGGACAGGCCCGGCGCGACCAGCCGCAGCACGTTCAGCTCCCGGTCGGTCAGCGGCGACCGGGCCCGCGGAGCGTGGATGGAGCGGGCCATGGCGGCCGCCGAGCGGGAATCGAAGGCACTGCCGCTGGCCGCCACCAGCCGGATCGAGCGGACCAGCTCGGCGGTGTCGACGTCCTTGACCACGTACCCGCAGGCGCCGTGCTGGACGGCGCTGACCACCAGCGCGTCGTCCGCGAACGTGGACAGCACCAGCACCGACTGACGCTCCACCACTGCCAGCGCCTCGGCCGCGGAACTGGCCTCCCCGACCACCTCCAGGTCGGGCTCGCGTTCCAGCAGCGACCGCAGCCCCTGGCGCAGGATGGCGTGGTCATCCACAGCACGATCTGCAGCTGGCCACCGCCGAGGGCGATGATCACGTCGCTGCCGCTCTTGGCATACCGCTCGTGGGCGGCCTCGATCTCGTGGTCCTTCGGGCTGGGCGTGACCCCGTGGAACACCGTCGGCGCCAGCCCGGCTGGCGCAGGTAGGCCAGCACCTCCTCGGTCCAGCCGGCCTCGATCAGCCCCGGGATCGGTGACCAGGAACGGCCGGCGGGCGCCCAGCCGGGCGGCGCAGTGCCCCACCTCGGCCAGGGCGCCCGGCCCGAAGACGATCTCGGGGGCGTGGAACTTGGCCAGCCGGACCGGAGCCTCGGCGCCGCCGGGAGCCGCCCGGCGCCCGCCGCGGCCGTCGCGGCGCCGCCGTGCCGGGGTCCGGGCAGCGGGCCGGAACCGCGCCGCGCCAGGCCCAGCCGTTCGCCGGCCAGCCGCCGCCGAGCGCGGAGTCCTCCACGAGAACGGGCATTACCGGCTCCTGCCCCTGCTGTCGGCGGCGGCCAGACCTGCTGCCAGATCCCGCGCTCCGGGCGGGGCAGCGGGTTCTCCCTGGAGGCGCCGGAGGGCGTCCGGTTGCCGCCGGCCCGGCGCGGCAGCAAGCCGCAGCCCGGGCCGGCATCCAGCCCGGCGGCAGGTCTGACTCTGTGCGCTGTCCGGGTCGCCCCGCGGCCAAACTCTTCTTCCTCCCGCGGCCCGTGCGCCATGGTGACCACCGCCAATGGCCGGGTGCGCGAGCAAAATGAGATTCTCGCCACACTAGGGACCGGTATGAGACCGCGCCGGTGCCGGGGGAAGCGCCGGCAGTGTTAACCTCTGAGCTGGGGAAACTTCAGGCGCGGCGCGTGCCGGACCGCCGCTCGCCGGGGCCGGCCGGAAACCGGCGTCCCTTGATTGCCCTGAGCCGAATCGGACAGCATCAAGAGATGCTGCGGTAACCGCGGATTAACCGGGCAGGTCAGCTGCCTGCGGTAAGCGGATCGTCCGGCCGCGGCGGTGAGTGAAGGCAAGGAGACGGCGATGAGCAGCGCGGAACCCGTCGGTGGCCGGTCGCAGACGAGCAGCCAGGAACTGACGGACTGGGTGGCGGAGATCGCCAGCCTGGCCAAGCCCGAGCGCATCTTGTGGTGCGACGGCTCGCAGGCCGAATGGGACCGGCTGACCAGCCAGCTCGTCGCGAGCGGAACCTTCACCCGGCTCGACCCGGCCAAGCGCCCCGATAGCTTCCACTGCGCCTCGGACCCGGGCGACGTGGCCCGCGTCGAGGACCGCACGTTCATCTGCTCCGAGGCCGAGGCCGACGCCGGGCCGACCAACAACTGGATCGACCCGAAGGACATGCGCAAGACCTTCGCCGAGATCTTCGACGGCTGCATGCGCGGCCGCACCATGTACGTGATCCCGTTCTGCATGGGCCCGCTCGGCAGCAGCATCTCCCAGCTCGGCGTGGAGATCACCGACTCGGCCTACGTGGTCACCTCGATGCGGATCATGACCCGGATGGGCACCGCGGCGCTGCGCGAGATCGAGAAGAGCGGCTCGTTCGTGCGCTGCGTGCACTCGGTCGGCGCGCCGCTGGAGCCCGGCCAGGCCGACGTGCCGTGGCCGTGCAACGAGACCAAGTACATCTCGCACTTCCCCGAGACCAGGGAGATCTGGTCCTACGGCTCCGGGTACGGCGGCAACGCCCTGCTCGGCAAGAAGTGCTACGCGCTGCGCATCGCCTCGGTGATGGCCAGGGACGAGGGCTGGCTGGCCGAGCACATGCTCATCCTCAAGCTCACCCCGCCCGGCGGCGAGGCCCGCTACATCGCGGCGGCGTTCCCGTCGGCGTGCGGCAAGACCAACCTGGCCATGCTGCAGCCGGCCATCCCGGGCTGGAAGGTCGAGACCGTCGGCGACGACATCGCCTGGATGCGGTTCGGCGCGGACGGCCGGCTGCACGCGATCAACCCGGAAGCGGGGTTCTTCGGCGTCGCGCCCGGCACCGGGATGAAGACCAACGCCAACGCGGTCAAGGCCATGTGGGGCAATACGATCTTCACCAACGTGGCCCTGACCGACGACGGCGACGTGTGGTGGGAGGGCCTGACCGAGACCCCGCCCGCGCACCTGACCGACTGGAAGGGCCGGGACTGGACGCCGGACTCGCCCGAGCCCGCCGCGCACCCCAACTCCCGGTTCACCACCCCGGCCGGCCAGTGCCCGATCATCGCGCCGGAGTGGGATGACCCGGACGGCGTGCCGATCTCGGCGATCTTGTTCGGCGGCCGCCGGGCCAGTACCGTGCCGCTGGTCATCGAGTCGTTCGACTGGAACCACGGCGTGTTCCTCGGCGCCAACGTGGCCTCGGAGAAAACCGCGGCCGCGGAGGGCACGGTCGGCGAGCTGCGCCACGACCCGTTCGCGATGCTGCCGTTCTGCGGCTACAACATGGGGGACTACTTCGCCCACTGGCTGCGGACCGGCCAGCGGCATGACCCCGCCCGGCTGCCGCGGCTGTTCTACGTGAACTGGTTCCGCAAGAACGCCGATGGCAAATTCGTGTGGCCCGGCTTCGGCGAGAACATCCGGGTGCTCAAGTGGATCATCGAGCGGCTAGACAACAAGGCCGCCGCGGCGGAGACCCCGATCGGCCTGCTGCCCGCGCCCGGCTCGCTGGACACCGGCGGCTTGCACATCAGCCAGGCGGACCTGGACCTGCTGCTGTCGGTGGACCTCAGGGCGTGGAGGCTGGAAGCCGAGCACATCCCCGAGCACTTCCGCACCTTCGGCCGTGACCTGCCGGCCGAGCTATGGGACAGCTACTCGGCACTGCTGGAGCGCCTCGGCTGACGGCGCGGGCGTTTCCCGCACGGCCGCGCTGTCCGCCGCGGCCGCGCCGGTCCGCAGGGCCGCGCCGTCAGGCGGCCCGGCGGTAGGCCCGGACGGCCAGCGGCCCGAACACCAGCAGGGTGCCGGCCAGCCAGGCCAGGCTCAGCCACAGGTGCGGCTGCAGCGTGGTGCTGCCGGGAATCGGGCCGAGCGCCAGGTAGCGCATGGTGTCGATGACGATCGTCACCGGCTGGTTGTTCGCGAACGCCTGCAGCCAGCCCGGCATGGACTCGATCGGCACGAACGCCGAGCTCACGAACGTCAGCGGGAACACCCAGATCAGGCCGAAGGCCTGCACCGACTCCTCGTCCTTGATCGCCAGGCCGATGTAGGCGGACACGCAGCACACCGTCAGCCCGAACGCCGTGGCCAGCGCCACCATGCCGATCGCGGGACCGAGCCCGTTCTCGAACCGGAAGCCGACCGCATACGCCACGGCCACGATGACCAGGATGGTCAGCAGCATCCGGAAGGTGTCGGCGACCAGCCGGCCGGTCAGCACCGCCGAGCGGGCCATCGGCATGGACCGGAATCGGTCCAGCACGCCCTTCTGGATCTCCCGGGCCAGCGCGATCGCGGTGCCGAACGAGCCGAACGCGGCGGTCTGCCCGATGATGCCGGGCATCAGGTAGTTGACGTAGCCGCCGGGGATTCCGTGCACCGGGATGGCGCCGCCGAACACGAACTTGAACAGCAGCGTGAACATGACCGGCTGGACCAGCGTGAACACCAGGAACGCGGGGACCCGGGCCCAGATGACCAGGTTGCGCTGAGTGATGGTGAGCGCGTCGATGACCGCCCAGCGCATCCGCTCGCCGATCGCGCCGACCCGCCCGGGGCCGGCAGGGTCGCGGCGGTCATGACTGCTCCTTTCCGCTCGCGCCGGTCTCGGCCCGGCCGCGCCGTCCGCTCTTCCTGGCCACCTCGTGCTCGGCCGAATGGCCGGTGAGGGCGAGGAACACGTCGTCCAGGGACGGCCGCCGCACGGCCAGCCCGTCGGTGCTCACGTCGGCGGCGTCCAGCCGCCGCACCGCCTCGACCAGGGCGTCCGAGCCGCTACTGCCCACTCCGACCGCGACCTGGCCGGTCACCTCGTCCACGTGCGGCTCGGCGTCCGACAGGTTCTTGACCGCGGCGACCGCGGTGGCCAGCCGGCTGCGGTCGGGCACGCTGAACTCCAGCACGTCGCCGCCGACCCGGTCCTTCAGCCGCTCGGCCGTGCCGGCCGCGATGACCTCGCCCCGGTCGATGACCACGATCTCGTCGGCCAGCTCGTCGGCCTCCTCCAGGTACTGGGTGGTGAGCAGCAGCGTGGCCCCGCCCGACACCAGCTCACGGATGATCGCCCACATGCCGAGCCGGCTGCGCGGGTCCAGCCCGGTGGTCGGCTCGTCCAGGAACAGCACCGCGGGCGAGGCAATCAGGCTGGCGGCCAGGTCCAGCCGCCGCTGCATGCCGCCTGAGTAGGTCTTGGCCGCGCGGTCGGCGGCCTCGGTGAGGTCGAAGCGATCCAGCAGCTGGCCGGCCTGCTCGCGGGCCGCGGCGCGCTTCATATGGTGCAGCCGGCCCATGATCACCAGGTTCTCCCGGCCGGTGAGCTCCTCCTGGATCGCCGCGGACTGCCCCGCGAGGCCGATCCGGCGGCGTACCGCGTCGGCCTGGCGCACCACGTCCAGGCCCTCGACCGTCGCCGTCCCGGCGTCCGGCTGCAACAGCGTGGTCAGGACCTTCACCGCGGTGGTCTTGCCCGCCCCGTTCGGGCCGAGCAGGCCGAGGATGGTGCCCCTGGGCACGGCGAAGTCCACCCCGCGCAGCGCGTGCACCTTGCCGAAGGACTTGTGCAAGCCCTCGACCAGGATCGCCGGCCCGTCCGGAGTCGTCGTCACGGTTCTTCCTTCCCGCGCGCGTGGCCTGGCGCAAGGCAAGGCCGGGTACTCGGGTCGCGCGGCACCGATGATGTCCGATCAGCCTGCCTGTGTCACCCGGTTTCCTGCGGCCTGCCTGGGCTGGGCCGCTGACTGCGACCCTAGACGATGGCACCGACAATGGCCGGATCGGCTCCGGCCCGCCGGGCTGACCGCGGATCCGGCGGCCGCGAGCCGGGCTGACCGCGGACCCGGCGGCCGCGAGCCGGGTTGACCGCGGATCCGGCGGCCGCGAGCCGGGTTGACCGCGGACCTGCGCGGCCGCCAGGCTTTCCGTCATGACCAGCCGCATCTCGCACATTTCGTTCGACGCCGCCGACGCCTACGCCCAGTCGCTGTTCTGGGCGCAGGTGCTCGGCTTCACCGAGGATCCCGACGACCCGAACGAGCCCGGGCACGAGGAATGCCTGATCATGTCGCCGGACCGCAGCGAGCGGGTGCTGTTCATCACCGTCCCCGACCGCAAGCAGGTCAAGAACCGGGTGCATCTCGACCTGCGGCCGGCCGACCGCAGCCGCGAGGAGGAGGTGGAGCGCCTGGTCGCGATCGGCGCCACCCGGCTTGGCGACTTCATCCGCCCGGACGGCAGCGGCTGGATCACGCTGGCCGATCCAGAGGGCAACGAGTTCTGCGTGCTGGGACGCACCCCGGCCGGATCGGGCCCGACGACCTGACCGCGCCCCGCCTGACACCCGCGCCCGGCCTGACACCGCGCCCCGCCTGATCCGCGCACCACCCGAGCTGCGCAGGCAAGCCGCTAGCCGGCGTGGCAGACGGCCTCGACGTTGTGACCGTCCGGGTCCCGCAGGAACACCGCGTAGTAGCCGGGGTGGTACTCGGGCCACTCGCGCGGCGCGTGCAGCACCTCGGCGCCGGCCGCGACCGCCGCGTCGTGCACGGCGTCGACGGCCTGCCGCCCGGCGGCGCGGAAGGCCAGATGCAGTTCCCTGGTCTCGGTGCCGAAAGCGGGACTGAGCCAGAAGGCGGGTATCCCGTCCGGCCCGGCCAGCCCGACGACGAAGCTGTCCCGCGCCGGAAACCGCATCACCTCGCGCATCCCGATCGGGCCGAAGGCGCGCAGGTAGAACTCCAGCGAGGCAGTGACGTCGGCGGCCTGGACGCCGACATGATCCATCATGGCCATCACGCTAGCCCGTCCCGGAGACAGAGTCCGTCCCCCAAGCAGAGCCCGTCCCGGAGACAGGGCCCCCGGCCGGCGGGCCGGGGACCAGGACCAGCTTGCCGGTGACGCGCCGCCCGGCCAGCTCGGCCAGCGCCCGCCCGGCATCCTCCAGTGGCCAGGCCGCCGGCGGCACCGGATGCAGCCCGCCGCCCGCGATCTTGCCGAGCAGCTCGGCCGTCAGCGCGGCGGCGGCGCGCGGATCGTGCCGGGACCACGCCCCCCAGTCCACCCCGATGACCGCGCGGTTCTCCAGCAGGATCCGGTTGGCCGGCAGCTGCGGGATCGTGCCCCCGGCGAACCCCACGACCAGGTACCGGCCGCCGCTCCGCAGGCTGCGCAGGGCCGGCTCGGCATACCCGCCGCCGACCGGGTCGACCACCACGCCGGCGCCCTCGCCGGTAATCTCCCGGACCCGGGCCTGCAGGTCCCCGGCCTGGTAGTCGAACACAGCCTCGGCCCCGGCCCGGGCCGCGGCACCGCGCTTGGCGGGGGTGGACGCGGCCGCGACGACCCGGGCCCCGAGCGAGCGGGCCACGTCCACCGCGGCCAGACCGATGCCGCCGGCCGCGCCCAGCACCAGGACCCACTCACCGGGCCGCAGCGAGATCCGCTCCCGTAGCGCGAACAGCATGGTCGCGTAGCTCTCGATCGCCGACGCGGCCACCTCGTGGCTGACCGCGGCGGGCAGCGGCACGACCGCCTGCGCGGCCAGCACCCGGTGGCTGGCGTAGCCGCCCAGGCCGAACGAGCAGCCCGCCACCCGCAGCCCGGGCGGCCAGTCGCCGGCCTGCGGCCGGCCCGCACGACCTCCCCGGCGGTCACCAGGCCCGGAGTGAACGGCAGCGGCGGCCGCACCTGATAGCGGCCCGCGGTCATCAGCCCGTCCACGAAGCTGACCCCGGCCGCCCGGACGGCGATCAGCACGTCGCCGGGGCCCGGCTCAGGGTCGGCTGCGGTCTCCGCGGTGAGCAGCTCCGGCGGCCCGAACTGGCGGCACACGATGCGGCGCACGCGAGCGGCCTCAGCGGCCGGTGAAGTGCGCCTCGCGGCGCTCGACGAAGCTCTGCAGCCCCTCGGCAGCGTCTGCGCTGGCGAGCAGGCCTGGCAGCAGCCCGGCCAGCTGCTCGCGCGCCGCTCCGGGCCCGCCGCTGCGGCCGGCCCTGGCGCTGGCGAGCGTGCCCTGCACGCCGAGCGGCGCCTGGCGGGCGATCAGCCGGGCCAGCTCGCGGGCCCGGCTCACCTGCGTCCCGGCGGGCGCGACCTCCTGCACCAGCCCGATCCGCAGCGCCTCGGCCGCGCCGAATTCCTCCGCGGTGAGCAGGAACCGCATCGCGTTGCCCCAGCCGAGCTGGGCCGGCGCGCGGAACGTCGCGCCGCCGAAGGGCAGGATGCCGCGGCCGATCTCCAGCTGCCGGAACCGCACGTCCCCGGCCGCGATCACGATGTCGGCGGCGAGCGCGAGCTCGATCGACAAGGTGAACGAGATGCCGCTGACGGCCAGCACGACCGGCTTGGGCACCGGCTCGCGCCAGACGCCGAAGGGATCGTAGCGATGCGCGCCGCACAGCGCCTCGGGGCCGCGCTGCGCCACCGCCGGGCCGACCTCGGCCAGGTCCAGGCCCGCCGAGAAATGGTCACCGTGCCCGAACAGCACCCCGGCCCGCAGGCTCGCGTCGGTGCCGAGGGTCTCGTAGGCGGCGCCGAGCGCGTCGATCGTCGCCAGGTCGAAGGCGTTGCGCTTCGCCGGGCGGTTGACCCCCATCAGCAGCACGTGCCCGTCCCGCTCGACGGTGATCGGCTCGGTCATCGCGGCTCCGGGTAATCGAGGCCTCACGCAACGCATGGCAGCCCAGTGTGCTGTCGCCGCAGGCTGTTAGCATCGGCCTGCTTTCGCCGCACTATACGGCGGCACTGCCCGACGACAGGAGGGGCCGATGGCATCCCGGCTGAATCCCTATCTGAATTTCAACGGCAACGGCCGCGAGGCGCTGGAGTTTTACGCCAGCGTGTTCGGCGGTCACCTCACGCTCACGACGTTCGGCGACTTCGGCCAGCAGGATTCGCCCGACGCCGACCGGATCATGCACGGCATGCTGGAAACCGAGGCCGGCTACACGATCATGGGCGCCGACATCACCCGGGACATGACTTACCACAGCCCGGCCGGGTTCTCGGTCAGCATCAGCGGCGACGACGCCGATGCGCTGCGCGGCTACTGGGAGAAGCTGTCCGCGGCCGGGACCACGACCCTGCCGATGCAAAAGCAGGTCTGGGGCGATGAGTTCGGCATGTGCACCGACCAGTTCGGCGTCCCCTGGATGGTCAACATCATGGCCGCCCCGGCCGGGGGCTGACCGGAACCGACGGCCGCCGGGACCGGCGGCGGCCGGACCGGCGGCCGGCCGTTGCTGGACGGCATTAGGCTTCGGGGAATGGCCGAACGGACCAGCGGCTCGGCGACGATCGCCGCGCCCGCGCACGCCGTCATGAGCGTGATCGCGGACTTCGCCGCCTACCCGCAATGGGCCGGGGTGCAGTCGGCCGAGGTCGTCGCGCCCGGTGCCGACGGTCGCGCCCGGCTGGTCAGGTTCGGGCTCGACGCCGGGCTCATCAAGGACCGCTTCGTGCTGCGCTGGGACTGGGACGGCGACCGGCAGGCCCGCTGGGAGCTGGCCGAGCCCGGTTCGGTGATCTCGCAGATGTCGGGCGCCTACCTGCTGACCGGCCGGGACGGCAGCACGGAGGTGACGTTCGAGCTCGCGGCCGGGGTCCGGATCCCGCTGATCGGCCCGGTCCGGCGGCGGGTGGAGAAGGCGATCATCGGCGCGGCCCTCAAGGGCCTGGCCGCCCGCGTCGAGGCCAAGGGCCCGGCCCGGCCGGACGCTCCTTGACGTCACCTACATCGGCCACGATCCGGACACCGGCGCTCAGCACGTGGTCGGCCGGCCAGGCGGGGACGAGTACCTCCGGCCGGTGCCGACCCCGGCCAGCCCCGGTCCCCGGCAGCCGGCCCGCCGCCTGCTCACCTAGCCGCCGGCCTCGCCTAGCCGGCCCGGCCCGGCGGAAGCCGCAATCCGCGCCGGGCGCCGCTGCGTACCGGCCATACTGGGCGGATGAGCTCATTACCGACCGACGACGCGGTGCACGCTGCGGCCTGCCGCCTGCACGACGGCCTCGCCGCGCCGGGTCTCGGCCGGGCCGTGGAGATCTACTTCACGGCCCCGGAATTCGCCGGGATGACCTTCAGCGACCTCGGCTGCAACCCGCCGGGCGCGATCACCGCCGAGGACCTGCTGGCGGTGACGCTGCTGGACATCTACTGGCGGCCGGAGGTCGTGCGCACCCTGCTCGGCTCCGGAGGCCAGAAGCTGGGGCGGATGCTGGCGGCGCTGCCGCCCGACACCGACCTCTGGGAGGCCGGCGAGCAGGCCATGCGCGGCATCGACGAGCTGTGGGACGCGCTGACGGCGATCGAGGGCATCGGCACCGCCAGCGCCACCAAGCTGCTCGCCCGCAAGCGCCCGCGGCTGTGCCCGATCAGCGACCACACGGTCATCAAGGCCGTCGCCGTGCCCGGCCGCACCTGGGACGTGCTGCGATGCCTGCTGCGCGAGTCAGCTGCCCGGGCCCGGATCGAGGAGCTGCGGCCGGCCGCGGCGGCCCGGGCCCCGCTGCTGCGCATCCTCGACGTGGCCCTGTGGGTGTCCTACAGCGAGTCCAACCACGCCCACTGGGTGCGCGAGCAGGCCGGCGTCAGCCCGCCCTGACCGCCGGCGGTCAGGGCGGCTCCTGGTCTTCGGGCAGGTCGATCTCCACGATCAGCCCGCCGCCGGCCCGCGGCCGGGCCCGGATCGTGCCGCCGTGCGCAGTCGTGACCGACCGGACGATCGACAGGCCGAGGCCGACCCCGCCGCCCTGATTGGTGCGGTCGGCGGTGAGCCGCCGGAACGGTTCGAACAGCGAGGTCACCGCCTCGCCCGGGACGTCCTGGCCGGTGTTGCGGACCGTCAGGGCCGGCTCGGTGCCGACCACCAGCTCGACCCAGCCGCCGGGGGAGTTGTACCGGATCGCGTTGGTGACTAGGTTGCCGACCAGCTGCGCCAGCAGCAACCGGTCGCCGGGCACCAGCCGCTGGCCCAGGCTGCGCCGCAGGCTCACCTCATGTCGCGCGGCCATGTCGAGGTGGGCGTCCAGCACCTCCGCGGCCAGCTCGTCCAACCGGACCGGCACCTTCCCCGGCAGGCCCCGGTCGCTTTCCGCCAGCACCAGCAGGCCCTCGATCAGCTTCTCGTTCCGCTCGTTGGCCCGCAGCAGCTGCACGCCCAGCCGGTGGGTGTCCTGGCTGGTCTCCGGGTCGTCCATCGCCACCTCGGTGAGCAGCCGCTGCACCGCGAGCGGGGTGCGCAGCTCGTGTGAGGCGTTGGCGGCGAACCGGCGCTGGCTCTCATAGCCTGCGGCCAGCCGGTCCAGCGCCCCGTCGAGTGAGTCGGCCAGCTGCTTGAACTCGTCGTCGGCGCCGCCGCGCCGGATCCGCTGCCCGAGGTTCTGCGGCCCGAGCTGGCGGACCGTCTCGGCGGTGGCGGCCAGCGGCTGCAGAACCCGGCCCGCGGCCATCCACAGGACGCGGCCGACCAGTGCCCAGGCGGCGACCAGCAACAGCGGGATGAGCAGCTCGGCCGCCGCGTTGTAACTCGGCGGGCAGCTTGAATGCCGGGGCAGTACCGCCCCGAAGGCACCGCTGGTACAGCCGTAATCGGTGTACGCGTTGCCTTCGAACAGCCAGTTGTCGATGACATTGAACGTGAGCCAGCACACGGCGAACCCGCCGACCAGGCACATCGCCATCGCCGCGACCATCCTGCGGCGCAGCGACTGCCGGAGGATGACCCGCCAGGGCAGCAGCCAGCGCCAGAGGACTACCCGCCCAGCCGATAGCCAGCGCCGGGCACCGTCTCGATAACGGGCGGCTGGCCCAGCTTGCGCCGCAGCGTCATCACCGTCACCCGGACCGTGTTCGTAAACGGGTCGGCGTTCTCGTCCCATGCCTTCTCCAGCAGCTCCTCGGCGCTGACGACGCTGCCCTCGGCCCGCATCAGCACCTCCAGCACCGCGAACTCTTTCGGCGTCAGATTTAGCCTCAGCCCGTCCCGGGCGGCCTGGCGCCCCGGCAGGTCGAGCGTGATCCCGGCCCGCTCCAGCACCGGCGGCAGCGCGGGCCGGGCCCGGCGGCCGAGCGACCCCACCCGGGCGACCAGCTCGGCAAAGGCGAACGGCTTTGTCAGGTAGTCGTCGGCCCCGAGGTCGAGCCCGTCCACCCGGTCCCGGATGCCGGCTGCGGCGGTGAGCATCAGCACCCGGGTTTCGCCGCCCGCCGCGACGATCGCCCGGCACACCTCGTCGCCGTGCACCTGGGGCAGGTCCCGGTCCAAGATCACCACGTCGTAGCGGTGCACCGCGACCCGCTCCAGCGCAGCGTCCCCGTCGTAGCAGACATCCACCGCCATCGACCGTCGCCGCAGTCCGGTAGCGATCGTGTCAGCGATCAGCGGTTCGTCCTCGGCCACCAGCACGCGCATGGGGCGCCTCCTGCTCGGTCACGCCCGTCAGTATCCGGCCTGCCCGATAAGCCGAGCATAAAGGCCGCGCTTAACGGGCTGATACGGCCGTTTGCCTAGACCTGGCGCCATGTCCTTGATCGCAGTCTGGCCCCGCCGGCGCCCAGCCAGGTCCCGGATCACCGTCTCCTCGCACCCCCGGGCCCGGCGGGCGCTGACGGTGCTGAACCTGGCCTGCACCACCTTCTTCCTGCTGTCCTACACCAGGCACGGCGTGGGCTTCGGCCCCTACCGGATCGACCTGGATGTGTACCGCCTGGGCAGCCGGGCGTGGCTGGGCGGCCTCCCGCTCTACGGGCCGCTGCCCGCCACCCGGGCGGGAGTGCGGTTGCCGTTCACCTATCCGCCTGTCGCCGCGGTACTGCTGTCCCCGCTCGCGCTGGTCCCGTTCACCGCGGCCACGACCGTGCTCACCCTGGCCAGCATCGCCGCGGCCGCCGGCGTCACCGGCCTGATCCTGCGCCGGCTGACCGGGCCGGCGGCTGCGCGGCAGGCGGCGGCCTGGCTGCTGGCCCCTGTCCTGTTCATCGAACCGGTCCGCGCCACCTTGTCGCTCGGCCAGGTCAACCTGCTGCTGATGGCCCTGGTCGCGGCGGACTGCCTGGCCCGCGAACCGCGCTGGCCGCGCGGCGCGCTTGTCGGCCTGGCAGCCGCGGTCAAGCTGACCCCGGCCGCGTTCGTGCTGTACTTCCTGCTCCGCCGCGATTACCGGGCGGCCGGGACGGCCGGCCTGTCCTTCGCCGCGGCGACCGCCGCCGGATTCGCGCTGGCCTGGCGTGACTCGATGCGCTACTGGAGCGTGACCGTCCTGCAGACCAGCCGGATCGGCAGCCCCGTCTACGCCGGCAACCAGTCCCTGCTGGCCGTGCTGGCCCGGGCCGGGATCGCCGCGCACAGTCCGGCCGGCCTGGCCGCGTGGCTGGCGCTGTCCGCCGTCGTGACAGCGCTGGCCTGGCGTGGCATGTGGCGGGCACTGGCCGCAGGGCAGGACTGCTGGGCGCTGTCGCTGAACGCGCTGGCGCCCCTGCTGATCTCACCGGTGTCCTGGTCGCATCACTGGGTCTGGTGCGTGCCGGTGCTGCTCAGCCTCGCCGTGCTGGCCCGCGATGACCGCGCAAGCCCGCGCCGCGCCCGGCTGGCTGCCGGCCTGGCCGTCGGCGGGCTGGTGATGTTCGCCGTCTCGCCGCAGTGGTGGTTCCCCGCCGGGGATGGCCGGGAACTGCGCTGGGCCCCCTGGGAGCAGGTGCTCGGCAGCTCCTACGTGCTTTTCGCGCTGCTGGTCCTGGCCCTGGCTGCGATGGGCGGGCTCGCGCAGCTCGGCCGGAGGCGAACAGCACCAGCGGCGATGCTGCCAGCACCGTCGCGATGATAGCGGCGCCGCGACGGTGACCCCGGCCGGCGCGGTGCAGGACCCGGCCGGGAAGGGCGTGTGGGCCGTGGCGTTCAGCCCGGACGGCGCGATGCTGGCCACCGGCGACTACGCGCACGTCGTGAACGTGTGGGATGTTCCGATCACTGGGAGCTCGCCGGCCCGCAGCTTCACCGCGCCCGGCCTGAGCAGCGTCGTGACCCCGGTGGCGTTCAGCGCCGACGGGTCGACGCTGGCCGCGGCCGGCCAGACCGGCATCACGCAAGACACCGTCTACTTGTGGAAACTGGCGGGCGGTGCCCCGGCCACGGCGATCGAGCCCGGCACCGTCTGGGGGCTGGCGTTCAGCCCGGCCGGGACGCTGGGCCGTGGCCGACAGCGATGGCAGCGCCTATCTCTACGACCCCGGCACTGGCCGGCAGATGGCGCTGGCCGACACCGGGCCGAAGGACCAGGGGGTCGGCGCGGTGGGGTTCAGCCCGGACGGCCGTCTCATCGCCGTGGTGATTCCGCCGGTCCGACCTTCTTGTGGCGCACCGGGGCCCGCTAGCGCCGGAGGAGCTGGCCGCCGCCAGCCTGCGGGGCCCGGGCTCAGGGCGGCGGCTGGCGGCCGCTGGCCAGCCGGGCCCGGCCCGGGACGTTGCCCGCAGCCGTCATCGCCGCCGCCGCGCCCGGGCGCTCCAGCACGTAACGGTTGAAGAAGGCCAGCGTCACCCGGGCCACGATCCGCTCCGGCGGGGCCGTGCCGATGTAGGGGACGGTGTGGGTCGCCCCGAACAGGTCCAGGTAGAACCGCGCGCGCGGTGAGTCGGCGCGATAGAGCTGCACGCTGGTCCACGGCGGGTTGACCGTGTCCGCGCTGCCCTGCGTGAACAGCATCGGCGGCGCGGGGGCGGCGAAATAGCGGCCCGGCATCGGCGGCCATTCCGCGCCGGACAGCACGGCCGCCGCGGCGAGCCGACGATCGGCGCAGCAGCTGGCCGCCGCGAGCGCCGCCACCGTGTCGCCGCCGTCGGACTGCCCGGCGGCCGCGACCTCCCGGGCGTCCAGCAGGCCGGACAGCAGACCGTCCGGCCGGGCGCTCAGCGCCAGCAGCCGGGTGATCACGAACGACATGTCGGCCGGCTGGTTGACCAGATCCGCCTCATAGGCAGCCGCGCCCACGTGGCAGTCGGTTCGCGGGAAGCTGATCCCGGCCACCACATACCCCGCGCTGGCCCAGGCCTGCAGCAGGTGCCCGTACGGCCCCGGGCACTCGGTGAAGCCCGGCGCGAAGGCCAGCAGCGGGAACCGGCCGCTGGCGGGCCTCCCGCCGTGCCGAGGCCGGGCCAGCGGATAGCGGACCACCACGGCGAGCACGCGCGGGCCGAGCTGCTCGCCCGTCGGGCCGGTGTGGGTCGGCTCGGTGAACCGCATCCGCCGGATGCCCACGGCGAAGGTGCCCCGCACGCCGAGCGTGCCAGCCGGCGGCCGGATCGCGGCGGCCGGGTGCCCGGTGGCGGGGGAGGAGTGGCCGGCCGCCGGATGCCCGGTGTGCTGGCCGGCTGCGGCGCGCGGCTGGCTGGCGCAGCCCGCGGCGGGCACGGCAGCCGCGCAGCACAGCAACGCTGCGCCCCAGATGAAACGCCCCGCCCGCACCCGCCGTGCCACGGCAGAAACTCTAGCCGGGCGGCAGGCTCGGGGCCTGCGATCTGCGGCGGCCCCGGTTAGCCTGCACGTCATGGAAACGCCGCGGGTACTGCTGTTCGACGTGTTCGGGACGCTGGTCGACTGGCGCTCCAGCCTGATCGAGATCGCCGAGACCGCGGCGGCCCGCGGCGGGGTCAGCGCCGCCTGGCCCGCCATCATCGACGACTGGCGGCGCGAGTACCAGCCGGCCATGGACCGGGTCACCGGCGGCGAGCCCTGGCGCGACCTGGATTCGCTGCAGCGCGAGACGCTCGCGCTGGTGCTGCGCCAGCACGGCGTGAGCCTGGACCAGGCCGGGCGCGCGGCGCTGGTCCGCGGCTGGCGCCAGCTGCGGCCCTGGCCGGATACCGCCGAGGGACTGGACCGGCTGCGCCGCGGGCACCTGACCGCGACCTTGTCCAACGGGCACGTGGCGCTGCTGGCCGACCTGCTCAAGTACGCCGGCCTGCGGGTCGACGCGGTGCTGTCCGCCCAGCTGGCCGGCGGCTACAAGCCTGACCCGCAGGTCTACCTGACCGCGCTCCGGCTGCTCGAATGCGAGCCCGGCGAGGCCGGGATGGTGGCCGCGCATGCCGCCGACTTGCGGGCCGCGGCGGCGCTCGGGCTGCGGCCGATGTTCATCCGGCGGCCGCGGGAATGGGGTCCGGGCGCCGCGGCCGAGGTGCCGCCCGGCCTGGACGGCCTGGTGGACTGCGACAGCCTCACCGCGCTGGCCAGCGCACTCGGCTGCTGACCAGGCGCGCGGTCAGGGCCAGGAACGGGCCAGCAACAAGCCCCGCACAGCGCTGCGCCCCGGCCGCCGCGGGCAGCCGGGGCGCAGCGGGCACTAGCTCAGCCGGCCACGCCGGTCAGACCTTGCGCCAGCGCGCCTCGGCCAGCCCGTACACCCCGAAGATGATCAGGCCGATCGCGGCTATGAGCAGCAGGATCTCGCCGTAGGCCTGGCCGCGCAGAGTCAGCAGGGCCTTGTCCAGCCCCCCGGCCTTGGACGCATTGTGCGTCGCCGCGGCGTCGATGACCAGGATCCCGGTGAGCGCGAACACGGCGCCGCGGGCAATGGTGCCGATCTGGCCCAGCCGCTGGACCGCTCGCCGGGTCTGCGGGCTCATCTGGCCGGTGTTCAGGAACTTCATGAACTTGCGCTTCCAGCCCTCGATGATCAGGGCGACGCCGACGATCACGATGATCAGGCCGGCCAGGCCGACCAGGAACACTCCGCCTGAGTGCTTCATCACCGAGGCGCTCAGGTCCTGCTGGTGATGGGTCTGGTTCTTCGCCGTGCCCGACAGCACCTGGAAGGTCATGTAAGCAAAAAAGCCGTAGACAATGCCGCGAGCCAGTGACTTCAGCCGGGCCCCGGCGCCGTTGCCCTCGCCGGTGACCCCGAACGCGGCCTCGCTGAGACGCCACAGGGCGTAACCGACAAAGCCGATGCCCATCAGCCACAGCAGCACCGAGCCGAACGGCTGGCGGGCCAGTATCTGCAGCGCGCCCTGCTGGTCAGCCTGGTGCTGGCCGGCCCCGATCGCGATCATGACCGCGATGACGCCGATGAGGATCCAGATCACGCCCCGGGCGGTGAGTCCCGCCCTGGCCAGCGCGCGTGCCACGGGGCTGTCTGAGGCCCGTCTAGCCTGGTACTTAGTGCGGCTGGTCGACAATGACAGCGACGGCATCTCTCGTCCGCCTTTCGTATCCGGAGCGCTTGCGGGCGCCCGCTCCGCCGGTGTCCGCAGCCCGGCCGGCAGCGGTTACGGCGACGGCCATCCACTACCCTGGCGGACCCGCTTCATGCGGTGCCGGTAATGGGCCGCCATTCACCGGGCGGCGAGCGTAAAAGGCGCCCGTGATGGCGCTCAGTGGCCGCCCGAGCCGGCGGCGGCGCGGCGGACCAGGACCTCGATGCCGTCCAGTATCCGGTCCAGGCCGAAGCTGACCTCCTCGTCCCACGGGCCGGCGCTGGCCAGCACGCCGGCCTGCTGGCCGTCTCGGCGGCCGCAGCCGCCTGCGCCTGCCGGCGGCGGACCGCCCGCTGAACGGCGGCGGGTCAGCCATGGCCCGGCGGCGGGGCCGGGGCCGGCGGCGGCTCGGACAGCGCTTTCTCGTCCGCGATCGCGATCGCGAGCTGTCCGTCCGCCGTCGGGTGGAACGGGGCCGGGTCGCCGATGCCCTGCACATACGGCTGGGACGAGCACAGCTGGTGGCCGGCGAAGTCGGGCTTGGCGGATGCGTCGCCGAACTCGGCCGCGCCCTTGGCCAGCACCCGGTTCAGCGTCGCCAGCCGGGCGGTCAGGGTGGCCACGTTCGCCGCCGATAGCCCGCGGCCGGTGACGCAGCGCAGGTCCGCGCCGAACGGGTTGTAGTAGCGGTTGATGATGACGGCCGGGTGGCCGGGCAGCTCCGCCAGCCGGGTCAGCAGCTCCAGGTAGTCCGCGCTGAACGCGGCCAGCTTCTGCCGGAAGTAGGCGGTCGTGGCCCGGTCGTTGCAGTGCGCGGCGGCGGCGCAGTAGCGCAGCAGCAGCGCCCACTGCAGGTCGTCGGCGCCGACGCTGACGATCACCGCGGAGGCGCCGCGGACCCGGGCCGCCGAGTCCAGCTGCGGCGCGATCTCGATCCCGCCGCGGCTCTGGCTGCCGAGCAGCCCGCTGCCGATGGTGGCGCTGTCGCAGGCCAGGTTCATGACCTTCCAGCCGTTCGCCGCGGCGAGATCCTCCGCGTAGGAATCGGAGCTGCGCCCGCAGGCCTGGTCGATGCGCGAGGAGCTGGCCAGCGGCATCAGCCCGGCGCCGGCCGCGGTCGAGTCGCCCAGCACGATGGCGTGCACGCCGCGGATGACCGGCGCCCGGCGGTGCGGCGGGTAGCCGGCCGGATCGCTGCCGACCAGCTGGGTCAGCGACCCCACCTGGCGCAGCGCCTGCCGGGTGTCGTGCGCGGCCAGCGCCACCGCGCCGGCATTGGCCAGCTCGGTGACCGCCAGCGCGGCGGCCAGCAGCCGGGCCGTCGGCCAGCGGCGCAGCCGCCGCCACCCGGCCACCGCCCCGGCGATCAGCAGCGCAGCCGCCCCGGCGATGGCCGCCTCCCAGCTGAAGTAGCGCAGCCAGCCGCCGGTCAGCGCGCTGCCGAGCCGCTGCGTCGCCTGGCCGGCGTCGCTGCCCTGGACGAAGTTGGCCAGCTCGCTGTCGAGCGTGATCTGGGTCAGCTCGACCCGTGGCCGGACCGGGCCGGTGAAGCGCAGCGCGGTCGGCAGCGGCTCGCCGAACAGGTCGATCTCGCCGGGCCCGGACAGGCTCAGCCCGGGCCGCACCGTGCCCACGCTGATCACCTGCCCGGCCACGTTCACGCTCTGCATCGGGGTGACCAGCAGCGCGACCAGCATCGCCACGATGGCGACCCCGATCAGGCCGGCGAGACCGGCCAGCGCGCGCGCTGCCCGGCGGGCCAGGGGAGTCATCGGGTTCGCCGTACCCCCGCCGCTGGGGCGGCATGCCCGGTCACGGGCAGGTTTGCGGCCGGATGCCGGTTTTACCGCCGCCCGCTGGCGAGTGCGAACACGCAGTCGAGGATATGGCAGGACGGGTCAGGTAGTCGAACTTGCTTTTGAACTCTGCGCTATGCTGGCGGCATGACGCTGGCCTTCCAGGAGTGCCTGGCTTTTGACGGTGCCCCCGGCGGGACGGGGTCAGGCGGCCCGGTCAGCTGGGCCCGGCCGCTCGGCCCCATCCGGCGCCGCCCGCTCGGCCGCGGCGCGTGGCTTGACCACCGGCCCGGCTGGATCGCCGGGGACGGCGAGCTGTTCGCCCGGCTGGCCGCGGCCGTGCCGTGGCGGGCCGAGCGGCGGCCGATGTACGACCGGGTCGTGGACGTGCCGCGGCTGCTGTGCTTTTATGCCGAGGGCGACGAGCTGCCCGATCCGGTGCTGGCCGCCGCCCGGCAGGCGCTGACCGACTGGTACGCCGCCGAGCTGGGGGAGCCGTTCGTCACCGCCGGGATGTGCCTGTACCGCGACGGCCGGGACAGCGTGGCCTGGCACGGTGACACGATCGGCCGCGGCGCCACCGCCGACACCATGGTCGCGATCGTCTCGCTCGGCGCGCCGCGGGCGCTGCGGCTGCGCCCGCGCGGCGGCGGCGAGGGCCTGCGCTACGACCTCGGCCACGGCGACCTGCTCGTCATGGGCGGCAGCTGCCAGCGGACCTGGGAGCACGCCGTGCCCAAGGCCGCCCGCACGGCCGGCCCGCGGATCAGCATCCAGTTCCGCCCCCGCGGCGTCCGCTAGCCTCCGGCCGGACGCCGGTCACGACCGGGTCCCAGGCCGCGTACCGGTGGTCATGGTCAGGGTCCGCCCGCGGGGAGGAACTTGAACCCCTCGGCCGCGGCCTCGGCGCACAGCGCGGTGTCATAGGCGGCGAATCCGGTGCAAGCCGGATCGGCCCGGCGCGCCGCCCGGGCACTGGCCAGCTGCACCGCATAGCAGGCCCGCAGCCTGTGCACGGCGGTAGCCGGGCCGCTTCGTCCGGCACGGCAGGCATGCCTGCATCCGAGTCGTCCGGCAGGCCGGGCGTACTGCGCCGGCGGCAGGCGGGATCGCCGATACCCTGGCCGCTATGAGGCCGCGATGAAGGCGTGGGTGGTCGACGAGCCGGGCCCGATCGACTCCGGCCCGTTGCGGCTGATCGAGCGGGACGAGCCGGAGCCCGGCCCGGGCGAGCTGCTCATCCGGGTCATCCGCTGCGGCGTGTGCCGCACTGACCTGCACCTGGCCGAGGGGGACCTGCCGCCCCGCCACCCCCGCATGACCCCCGGCCACGAGGTCGTCGGCGAGGTGGCCGCGGCCGGTCCCGGCGCGGCCAGGTTCGCCGCCGGCGACCGGGTCGGCGTGGCCTGGCTGGCGTCCACCGACGGCTCCTGCCGGTTCTGCCGCCGCGGCCGGGAGAACCTGTGCCCGGCCTCGGCTTACACCGGCTGGGACATCCACGGCGGCTACGCCGAGTACCTGACCGCGGCCGAGGGCTACGTGCACCCGCTGCCGGCCGGCCTGCCCGACGACCAGATCGCGCCGCTGCTGTGCGCGGGCATCATCGGCTACCGGGCGCTGCTGCGCGCGGACCTGCCGCCCGGCGGGGCCCTCGGCATCTGGGGCTTCGGCGGCTCGGCGCACCTGACCGCGCAGGTCGCGATCGCGCAGGGCGCGGCCGTGCACGTGTTCAGCCGCGGCGCCGCCGCCCGGGAACTGGCGCTTGACCTGGGCGCCGCCTCGGCGCAGGACTCCTTCGACCCCGCGCCCGAGCCGCTGGACTCGGCGATCTTGTTCGCGCCCGCCGGGGAGCTCGTGCCGCCCGCGCTCGCCGCGCTGGACCGCGGCGGCACGCTGGCGGTGGCCGGCATCTACCTCAGCCAGATCCCGCCGCTCGACTACGACCGGCACCTCTTCTCCGAGCGGCAGCTCCGCAGCGTCACCTCCAACACCCGGGGCGACGCGCTGGAGTTCCTCCGGCTGGCCGAGCGGCTCAGGCTCCGCGTCGAAGTGCATCCTTACCCGTTCGGCCAGGCCGGCCGGGCCTTGTCCGACCTGGCCGCCGACCGTTTCACCGGCGCGGCCGTGCTGGGCCCGCCCGCAGGCTGACCTGGCTATCCCGCGGCCTCATCCCCAGCCGCGGCCCGAACATGCGTACTATAGTAAGCAAGAAGCCGGGCCAGCACGTTTATCCCTGCGGGCAGCGTCGTGCCGCCTGCCGCGGCGCGGGCCCGGGCGGTGAGCCGGCCGATGGGGGCGCGCGTGACCGAGCAGTGGAATCAGCAGATGGAGGCCCTCGGCGAGTTCATCCGCAGCCAGCGCAAGCTCGCCAACCTCTCGCTGCGCCAGATGGCCGAGCTGACCAGCCTGTCCAACCCCTACCTGAGCCAGCTGGAGCGGGGCATGCACCAGCCCTCGGTCCGGGTGCTCAAGCTCATCTCCGGTGCGCTCAACGTGTCGGCCGAGCAGCTGCTGGCCCAGGCCGGCCTGCTGGAGGGTAAGACGGCCGCGGACGGCGAGCAGGACGCGGCGGCCCGGCTGTCCAGCGTCCAGGAGGCCATCGAGGCCGACAGCCCGCTGGACCCCCCGCAGAAGGCCGCGCTGATCGCCGTCTACCGCAGCATGCTGCGGCCGGACCCGGCCGGCTGATCAGGTGCTGCGGATCACCGCAACCGGGCACCGTGCGTGACTTACGCAGTGGACGCTCACGGATCCGACGAGCATCCCGATGAACGCGCCATGCCCGCGGCCGCCCACCACCAGCAGGTCGGCCGTCTCCGACTCGTCGGTCAGCACCTGGGCCGGGTGACCGTAGCTGACCCTGGTCTCGGCGCCGCCCGCCTCCTGGCCGCCGGGGTAGACCTCGGACACGGCCTGGGCGAGCGTGTGCTCCAGCTGATCGCGCACCTCGTCGGTCACCGCCGCGGGCGCGAGGCCCGTCGGCGCCGGGCCCACCGCGGACGGGTAATGCCAGGCCAGCACGGCCCGCACCTGGGCGCCGGTCGCCTCGGCGTAGCGCTTGGCCCAGCGCAGCGCCGCGACGGACTCACCCGAGCCGTCGACCCCCACCACCACGACGGGCCGCTGGGTTGTGGCACTCGTCATCGCGCTAGCCGCCTTCACGTCCTCGCGGCGCGGCGCACCCGGTGTGGCGCGCACTCCGCCGTGCCTACTACATCCCGCGCGCCGGCCAGGAGCATAGAGTCTAGGTCCCGCGCACCTCACGACAGTCTGCCCGGCACACCCGCCCCCCGTGCCCGTCGCCTGGCGCGCGGGAACGTGCCCGGCGGGCCATCCATCGTCACCTGGCCTGCCCGGCGGGCCACCCGGCACCCGGGGCGACCCGGTGGCGGGACCCGCGACGGGGCACCCTGACCCGGTAGCGGGACCCATTATGGGTGCGGGCGCACCCCGGGGCCGGCGGTTAGCTCGCCCGGGCGGCGGGCTCGGCGGCGCCGGGCGGGCCCGGCGGCCCGCTGGTGACCCAGCGGATCGCCCGGACCATGACCTCCCCGGCCGGGCGGACCAGCACGGTCTCGGCGACCGGCAGGCTCGGCAGCAGCAGCGGGCGGCGCGCCCAGCGGGGCAGCAGCGAGGTCGCCGCTGCGGCGAGCACCCCGTACGGGGCCCGGGCCGCGGCGGGCAGCGGGGGACTGAGCAGCAGGAACCGGGCCGCGGCCCGGGACTGCGCGGTGCCGCGCAGCTCCGGCCGGTACTGCTCGATCCGGCCGGCGAGCTCGGCCTCGGTCCGCGGCGGGTCCGGGACGCCGAGCCGGGCGGCGATCTGCGCCATGTCCGCCACGTAGCCGTCCCGGCCGGCCTGGTCCAGCGGCTCGGCGCCGAACCGCGCGTGCGCCCGCAGGAAGCTGTCCGCTTCCGCGATGTGCACCCAGGTCAGCAGATGCGGGTCGGACGCCGCGTACGGCCGTCCGTCCGGCGCGAGCCCGGTGACTCTGGCGTGGATGGCGCGCACCCGGTCCACCGCGGCCTGCGCCCGGGCCGCGGGGCCGAAGGTGGTGACGGCGAGGAAGTAGCTGGTGCGCTGCAGCCGGCCCCAGGGATCGCCGCGGAAGCCGGAGTGGCCGGCCACGGCGGCCATGGCCAGCGGGTGCAGAGATTGCAGCAGCAGCGCCCGGATCCCGCCGGCGAACATCGCCGAGTCCCCGTGTACCTGGCGGATCGGCCGGTCCGAGGCGAACCAGCGCTCGCCGTCCGGGTCGTTGATGGCTGCCTGGCGCTTGCGTCCCTCGGGCCCGGCCACCCGCTCGAAGATGGCCGACCCGACCCGCCTGCGGATGCCCTCGGCGGCCGACTGCCCGGCCCGCGCCCCGTCCCCCAGTGTCACGCTCCCATTATCCCGGCCCCTCCGCCCCCACTCCGGACACCCCCCGGGGAAGGGGCGGGAACCCGCTGAATGTCACATCCACAGTCACCAGTCCCGCTGAATGTCACATCCAGCGGCACGGAAGCCGCCGGATGGGCCGCTGAGCGGCACGGAAGCCGCTCGGATGGGCCGCTGAGCGGCACGGGAGCCGCTGGATGGGCCGCTGAGCGGCACGGGAGCCGCCGGATGGGCCGTTGAGCGGCACGGGTTCGGGCGGGCTCGGCGGGCGGCCGGCGAGCTCGCTCCGGTGGCGGGAACCGCCGGCGCATCGGCCGGCCGGATTGGCCGGCTGTTACATTCCGCCTACATCCCGCCGGCCAGCTCGGAGGTCCAGACGACCAGGCGGGTGCGGTCGCCGCGGAACAGGTCGCGGGCGAACTCAAGCGGCAGGCCGTCGGCTGAGTAGGCGGTGCGCTCGACCAGCATCAGCGGCGCGCCCTCGTCGACCTCCAGCGCCTCGGCCTCGCGCACCCCGGCCAGCACCGGCTCCAGGCTCTCCTTGGCCCGGTGCGGGCGCAGCCCGTAGCGCTCCTCCAGCAGTTCGTACAGCGAGCCGTCGAGCCGGCAGCGGAGCATCCCGGGGAACAGCCCGGCCGGGAAGATCGACCGCTCCAGCACCATCGGCCGCCCGTCGGCGAGCCGGATGCGCCGCACCTCCAGCACCGGGTCGCCCTCGCCGAGCGCCAGCGCCGCCGCGGCCGTGGGCCCGGCCGGGCGCTGGGCGGCGCCGAGCACCCGGGCCCCGGCGACCATGCCGTGCCGCCGCAGCTGCTCGGAGAAGCCCGCCAGCGTGGTGAGGTCCTGCTCCAGCTTCGGCTCGGCCACGAAGGTCCCGCCGTTGCGGCCCACCGTGCGGGTGACCAGGCCGCGCTGGGCCAGTTCGCCCAGGGCGTGCCGGAGCGTCATCCGGCTGACGCCAAGCCAGGCGGCCAGCTCGTGCTCGGTGGGCAGCCGGTCGCCCGGCCGCAGCCGCCGGGCGCCGATCGCGTCGGCCAGCCAGTCCTCGATCTGGGCGTGCACAGTGGTGCCCGGGCCGCGCGCGATCACCGGCGGCGGCCGGCTCAGCAGCCCCGGCCAGCCCGCGCGGCGGGCGGCGGTCGGTCCCGGGACGGCCGCCGCCGGGACCGCTGCGGCGGGCTGGCCCGCGGGCGGCGGGTCGTCCGCAGCCGGCCGGGCACCCGGGGGAAGGCCCGTCGGCGGCAAGTCATCGGGCAAGTCACGCACCGGCGGCAAGTCATCGGGCGGCAAGTCACGCACCAGCGGCAGGTCACCCGGGGGCAGGGCCGCCGGCGGCAAGTCATCGGGCAAGTCGCGCACCGGCGGCAGGTCACCCGGGGGCAGGGCCGCCGGCGGCAAGTCATCGGGCAAGTCGCGCACCGGCGGCAGGTCACCCGGGGGCAGGCCCGCCGGCGGCAGGTCAGCCGAGGGCAGGTCAGCCGAGGGCAGGCCCCCCGGCGGCTGGTCAGCCGGCGGCGCGGCCGGGGCGGCGGTCACCGCCGCGCCGGCTCCGGCCGTCCCGGTTGCCGTCGTCCGCTGCCCTGCCCCGCCCATTGCCCCGCTCCGGCGGCCGCGTCACCCTGCTGACGCCGGGCCCGCGCCGCCCGCGGCCGCCAGCGGCGCGTCGTCCTCGCTCGGACTGATGACCGGCACGAACTCCTTGTTCCGGCCGGTGATCGCATAGTAGAGCGCGCCGATCACCAAGATGACCGCGAGCACGGTCCACAAGATCGGGATCTTGTTCAGGAACCCGATGTGGAAGTCCAGGCTCTGCACGCCGGCGATCACGGTCTGGTTCGGCTCGGGGTTGCTGGCGGCCCGGGGCCAGGCGAAGTTCACCAGCATGGCCCCGCCGTACAGCAGGCCCACGATGTTGACGATCATGCCCCAGGAGCCGAGCCTGAACGGCGCCGCGGCCCTAGGCCAGCCGCCGATCCGGGCCTTGAGCACGGCGATGTTGCCGAGGAAGTAGCTCAGGTAGATCATCGCCGTGGCCGCGATCGCGATGATCCCGGCGCCGGAGAACTGGATGAACGGGACCGCCGCCAGCACTGCGACCGCGACGCACGTCCACACCGGCGTGTGCAGGCTCGGCGCGACCCGCGACAGCGGCCGGGAGAGCGGCAGCTGGTTGTCCCGGGCCATGCCGAAGCACAGCCGGATCGTGGCCGCCATGATCGACAGGCAGCACACGAAGATCGCCGCAGACACGACCAGCAGGTAGACGGTGGCGAACGGCGCGGAGAAGTTGGCCTCGATGATCTGCGCGGGGCCGTACGCGCCCTTGATCGCGGCGCCCAGGTTCGGGATGGCCATCAGCGTGCCGAGCAGGAACACCCCGCCGATGATGAACGCGCCGACGATCGACATCAGCACCGCCTTGGGCGCGGCCCGGCGCGGATCGCGGGTCTCCTCGGCCAGCGTGGACGCGGTGTCGAAGCCGTAGATCACGAACAGCGACATGAACATCGCGATGAGGAACGTGTTCGGCGCGACGTGCAGCCCGCCGCCGTTGGTCACGACGTGAAAGCCCTGGTGGTTGTGGAAGGCCATCAGGATGATCGCGAACACGAACATGCCGAGGATCTCGAACAGCACCCCGGTGTTGTTGATGATCGCGACCAGCCGCACCCCGTAGATGTTCAGCACCGTGATCACTACCAGCGTGATCAGCGCGAACACCAGCTCGGTGTGCAGGGTCAGGCCCAGGCTGTGCCAGCCCAGGCCGTTGATCGCCGGGATCAGCGCCAGCGGCAGCGTCGCCACCACCGCGGTCACGGTCAGGATCCCGGCGAACAGGTAGATCCAGCCGGTGAACCACGAGTACCGGCGGCTGGCCAGGTACTTGGTCCACTGGAACACCGAGCCGGCCACCGGGAAGTGGCTGGACACCTCGGCGAAGTTCAGCGCGATGATGAACTGGCCGGCCGCCACCACCGGCCAGGTCCAGATGAAAGCCCCGCCGATCGTGGTCAGGCCCAGCGCGAACAGGGTGAAGATGCCGGTCGACGGCGAGATGTAGCTGAACGCGACCGCGAACGAGCTGAATGTTCCCAGCGAGCGCTTGAGTTCCTGCCGGTAGCCGAATCTGGCCAGGTCAGCGGCGTCACGCTCGTGGCCGCCGGGAAGATCTTCGCGTGTGGTCATGGCCCGGTCCTCCCGGAGGCGCCGCGCCGGACGGCGCGCAGGTTGACGCGTAGCGTACGGGCGGGACGAGCTAACTGTCCATACCCTTTACCGGCCGCTTTCCGGTGGCCATCCAGCGAGCGCCGGCCGGGGTGACCGGGCAGGCTGCGCCGCGGCCCGCTTTGTGTCTAGACCGTTTCGGGTGCCAGGAATTACCCTGCGCACAGCACCGGACCGCGCCGGCAGGAGGAACGCCGATGAGCCAGACCACGGCCGCCGGACTCGGCGCCCTGCTGGACCGGGCGCCCAGCCTGGCCGGGACGCCGCGGACGGTCACCGAGCTGCCCGGCGGCCTGACCAACCGCAACTACCGGGTGACCACGCCGGACGGCGACTTCGTGGCCAGGACCTGGTCGCCGGGAGGCGACCTGCTGGCCATCGACCGGGACGCCGAGCACGCGAATTCGCTGATCGCCGCGCAGGCCGGCGTCGGCGCCCCGGTGATCGAGTACCGGCCGCAGGATTGCCTGCTGGTCATCGGATACCTGCCCGGCCGCACTTACACCAGCGAGGACGTCGCCAGCCCGGCCAACACCGGGCGCATCGCCGCGGCCTGCCGCCAGCTGCACGCCGCGCCCCGGTTCGGCAACGACTTCGACATGTTCGCCATCCAGGCCCGCTACGCCGCGGTCACCGCCGAACTCGGCTTCCGGGTCCCGGCGCGCTATGACAGCTTCTGGCCGCAATTCGCCGCGGCGCAGGCCGCCCTCCGGGTGCGGGACGAGGGCACCGTGCCGTGCAACAACGACCTGCTGGCCGGCAACTTCATCGACGACGGCGAGCGGATCTGGCTGATCGACTACGAGTACGCGGGCAACAACGACCCCTGCTTCGAGCTCGGCAACATCGCCGCCGAGTCCGGCCTGTCCGCCGACGCGCTGGCCGCGCTGGTCACCGCGTACTACCGGCGGCCGCGGCGCAGCCGGATCGCCAGGGCGCAGCTGTTCGGCCTGGTCGCCCGGTACGGCTGGACACTGTGGGCGGCGATCCAGGCCGCGGTCAGCCCGATCGACTTCGACTTCTGGTCGTGGGGGATGGAGAAATACGACGTCGCCGCGGCCGGCTTCGCCGGGCCCGGGTACGCCGCCCTGCTCGACGCCGTGCAGATCGACGACCGGGACCCCGGCCGGTGACCGTGCTTCCCGCGCCGGGGCCGCGGCGGGCGAGCGCACTGCCGGGCCGGGCCCAGATCGTGATCATCGGCGGCGGGGTCATCGGCACCAGCGTCGCCTACCACCTCACCTTGCTCGGCCGCGCCGACGTGCTGCTGGTCGAGCAGGGCCAGCTGTCGTGCGGCACCACCTGGCACGCCGCGGGACTGGTCGGCCAGCTGCGCGCCACCGAGGCCGGCACCCGGCTGGTGCAGTACTCGGCCGGCCTGTACGAGCGGCTGGCGGCCGAGACCGGGCTGGCCTCCGGCTTCCGGCGCTGCGGCGGCGTTACCGTGGCCCGCACCGCGGACCGGATGACGGCGCTGCGCCGCACCGCGGCCACCGCCGAGGCGTTCGGGCTGGAGTGCGAGCTGATCACCCCGGCGGAGGCGGCCGGGCGGTTCCCTGGCCTGCGCACCGATGACCTGGCCGGGGCGATCTGGCTGCCCGGCGACGGGCGGGCCGACCCGACCGGCCTGACCGCGGCGCTGGCCCGCGGCGCCCGCCAGCGCGGCGCGGTCATCGCCGAGCGCACCCGGGTCACCGGCGTCATCGTCAAGGGCGGTGCGGTGGCCGGGGTGCGCACCGACGCCGGCGACGTCGAGGCCGAGATCGTCGTCAACTGCGCCGGCCAGTGGGCCAAGCAGGTCGGCGCCCTCGCCGGGGTGAGCGTCCCGCTGCACTCGGCCGAGCACTTCTACGTGGTGACCGAGCAGCTGCCCGGGATGCGCCCGGACACCCCGGTACTGCGCGACCCGGACGGCTACACCTACTTCAAGGAGGAGGTCGGCGGGCTGGCCGTCGGCGGGTTCGAGCCGGTGGCCAAGCCCTGGGTGGCGCCGGAGGAGCTGCCCTACCCGTTCGAGTTCCGGCTGCTGGCGGAGGACTGGGACCATTTCTCGGTGCTGATGGACAGCGCCGTGCACCGGCTGCCCGCGCTGGCCGATACCGGGATCAAGAAGTTCTACAACGGCCCGGAGAGCTTCACCCCGGACAACCAGTTCCTCCTCGGCGAGGCCCCGGAGTGCCGCAACTTCTTCGTCGCCGCCGGCCTGAACTCGGTCGGCATCGCCTGCGCGGGCGGTACCGGGCGGGCGCTGGCCGAGTGGATCATCGAGGGCGAGCCGGGCTCGGACATGACCGCGGTCGACATCCGCCGGTTCGCGCCGTTCAACGGCAACAGCCGCTGGCTGCGCGACCGGGTCGGCGAGGTGCTCGGGCTGCACTACGCCATCCCGTGGCCGAACCGGGAGCTGGAGAGCGCCCGGCCGTTCCGCCGCTCGCCCGTCTACCGCCAGCTGGAGCGGGCCGGCGCCTGCTTCGGCTCGAAGATGGGCTGGGAGCGGGCCAACTTCTTCGCCCCGCCCGGCGAGCGGCCGGTCATCGAGTACTCCTGGGGCAAGCAGAACTGGCAGCCCTGGTCCTGCGCCGAGCAGCGGGCCGCCCGCCAGGCGGTCGCGGTGTTCGACCAGACCTCGTTCTCCAAGTACCTGGTGACCGGCCCGGACGCCGAGCCGGTACTGCAATGGCTGTGCACGGCCGACGTAGGCGTGGCCCCCGGCCGCACGGTCTACACAGGGATGCTCGGCGAGCGCGGCACCTACCAGGCCGACATCACCGTGACCCGCACCGGTGCGGAGGAGTTCCTGCTGGTCAGCAGTGCTGCTACGACCGAGCGGGACAAGGAGCACATCCGCAGGCGGATGCCCGCGGGCAGCCGCGCCGCGGTCGTGGACGTGACCTCGGCGCTGGCCGTGTTCGGGGTGATGGGCCCGGCGTCGCGGCAGCTGCTGGCCCGGCTGACCCGGGCCGGCCTGTCCGACGCGGAGTTCGGGTTCGGCGCCAGCCGCCTGATCGACCTGGGCTACTCGACCGTCCGCGCCACCCGCATCAGCTACGTCGGCGAGCTGGGCTGGGAGCTGTACGTGCCCGCCGAGTTCGCGGCTGGCGTGTACGCGGACCTGATGGCGGCCGGGGCCGGCCTCGGGGCGGTGAACGCCGGGTACTACGCCATCGAGTCGCTGCGGCTGGAGAAGGGCTACCGGGCCTACGGCCGGGAGCTGACCCCCGACTACGGGCCGGGCGAGGCTGGCCTGCTGTTCGCCTGCAAGCTCGGCACCGACATCGGCTTCCTCGGCCGGGCGGCGGTGGAGAAGGCCCGCGCGGCCGGGCCGCGGCGGCGGCTGATCTCGCTGGTGCTGGAGGACCCGGACGTGATGATGTGGGGCGGTGAGCTGATCCTGCGCGACGGCGCGGCGGTCGGCCAGGTGACGTCGGCGGCGTGGGGAGAGACACTGGGCGCGTCGGTAGGCCTCGGCTACATCCGGGACCCGGGCGGCGAGGCGGTCACGCCGGTGTTCGCCCGGGCCGGGCGCTACCAGGTCAACGTCGGCGGCCGGCTGGCCGCCGCCACCGCGCACCTGCGGGCCCCCTACGACCCGGACAGCCGGCGGGTGCGCGGCGGCAGCTAACCGGGCCGCTCAGTGCCGAGCGGCCCAGACGGGAGCGGCGTGATGATCAGCGTCTTCGACCTGTTCAAGATCGGTATCGGCCCGTCCAGCTCGCATACGGTCGGGCCGATGAAGGCCGCGGCGATGTTCGGCCAGGGGCTGCGCGACGACGGCCTGGCCGGCCAGGTGGCCACGGTCCGGGCCGAGCTGTTCGGCTCGCTCGGCGCGACCGGCCACGGGCACGGCAGCGTCGGTGCCGTGGTGCTCGGGCTGTGCGGGGAGCAGCCCGAGGAGGTCGACCCGGCGGCCGGCGCGAAGCTGGTGGCCCGGGTGCGGGAGACCGGCGTGCTGCCGCTGCCTGGCTCCGGCGGGATCGCGTTCGACCCGGACGAGGACGTGATCTTGCACCGCAACCGGCGGCTGCCGTTCCACCCGAACGCGATGAAGTTCACCGCGGCCGGGCCCGGCGGGGAGGAGCTGGCCGCCCGGACCTACTACTCGGTCGGCGGCGGCTTCGTGCTCGGCGAGGACGAAGCCGGCCAGCCCGCGCTGGTGCCCGACGCCGCGCCGGTGCCCTATCCGTTCAGCTCGGCCGCTGAGCTGCTGGCGCTGACCCGGGAGACCGGGCTGCCGGTCAGCGGGGTGATGCTGGCCAACGAGCGGGCCCGCCGGGACCAGCCGGAAATCGACGCCGGGCTGGCCCGGATCTGGTCGGTAATGCGCGAATGCGCCGAGCGCGGCTGCGCCGAGGACGGCGTGCTGCCCGGCGGGCTGCGGGTGCGCCGCCGCGCGCACGCGCTGCGGCAAAACCTGGAACGGACCGCCGACCCGGCCGACCCGCTGTACGCGATGGAGTGGGTCACGATGTACGCGCTCGCGGTGAACGAGGAGAACGCCGCGGGCGGCCGGGTCGTCACCGCGCCCACCAACGGCGCGGCCGGCATCATCCCCGCGGTGCTGCACTACTACACCCGGTTCGTGCCCGGTGCCGACGAGGCCGGGGTGGCCAGGTTCCTGCTCACTGCCGCGGCCGTCGGCGTGCTGTTCAAGGAGAACGCGTCGATCTCCGGCGCCGAGGTCGGCTGCCAGGGCGAGGTCGGCTCGGCCTGCTCGATGGCCGCGGGCGGCCTGGCCGAGGTGATCGGCGGCACGCCGGAGCAGGTGGAGAACGCCGCAGAGATCGGCGTCGAGCACAACCTGGGCCTGACCTGCGACCCGGTCGGCGGGCTGGTGCAGATCCCGTGCATCGAGCGCAACGCGATCGCCTCGGTGAAGGCCATCACCGCGGCCCGGATGGCGGTGCGCGGCGACGGCGCGCACCACGTCTCGCTGGACAAGGCGATCAAGACCATGCGCGAGACCGGCGCCGACATGAAGGACAAGTACAAGGAGACCGCACGCGGCGGGCTGGCCCTCAACGTCGTCGAATGCTGACCCGGGGCGGCCGGGCGCTAGGAGGGGTAGCCGGGCGGCAGCAGGCCGTATCCGCTCTGCCCGTAGTTCGGCGCGGCCGGCACGCCGACCGACTGGAGCACCTGGTCGAAGCTGATCCCGACCAGGGTCGGGTACGGGCCGCCCGCGCCGATGTCGCCCGCCGCCGGGGTGTCTGACTCGGCGTCGGGCACGTTGGCCTGCCCCCAGCCGGTCTCGATGCCGTCAGCCCCGGCGAACATGGTCCCGACCACCGTGTCCGGCGTGACGTGCTGGCCGGGCGCGACGGCCGGGGTGACGTCCTCGGCCAGGTAGACGACCAGCCCGGCGTCCGGGCCGTCGGTGAGCTGGTAGGTGATCCAGCCGCCGCCGGGCCAGCCGGAGCCGGTCTCGGCCGCGGTGACGACGCCGTCGCCGAGGGCGTAGACCGGGCCCGACCCGCCGAAGTCGACGCCCTCGTCGATGCGCTCGAGCACCAGGCCGCTGACGGCGCGCAGCGGGTTCAGGTAACCGGAGCCGGACGGGGCCGCCTGCCCGGTGCGGCTGGCCTGGCTCGTCGGCCCGGCCTGCGCCGGGGCGCTGCTCGGGGCCGGGTCCCGGGCGATCGCGACGCTGGCGATGTCGGCCTGCCGGACCGGCTGGGCCGAGGGGGCAGCCGGCTTCGGGCTGGCCGATCCCCGGCGGGGATCGCCCGACGGCAGGCCGAGCGCGTCGGTCCGCCCGGTGCCCGCGGTGCGCGGCGCCCGGGCCAGCCAGTGGGCCGCGGTCGGCCAGGAGGCCACCAGCAGCACCGAGCCGGCCGCCGCGGTGGCCGCGATCCGGGTCTTCTTCTGCCGCCAGGCCGGCTTGGCCGCCTGCGGCTGCCGGTCAGCGGCCGCCGCGGCCCGGACGTCGCCCGCCCCGCGCGGGGACGACCGCGAGGGCTTGCGGTGCCGCGGGGGCGCGGCGTGCCGTGCGGGCGTGCGGGACACAGTCGGCCCTTCGGTCGGGCGTGGCGAGCGCCTCGGCTGCCGCCCGGTACTGGCGGTTTCGCGTCCAGTCGCCGGTTACGTCCGGATGCCGCGCGGGCGCACGGCGACGGCATCGCAGGACAGGCCTCGCACCGGGGCGCTAGTCAATGAACCAGGCTGCACCATGCCGCCCGGCCGGCGTCGGAGAATCACCGAAACAGATCCGCCCGGCTACGCCCCGCCAGCCAGGCGGCAGCCGCCCGCCGCTGCTGCCTCTCCGGGGCCGTCCCCGGCCGCCGGCGGCTGCCCGCCCCGCGTCAGTCGGTGAACGTCGGGTCGGCGCCGTGCAGCCGGGGCGCCCGGTCCTTGGGCTCTTCCCAGTCCTCCTGGCGGCCGAGCGCGGTCAGGTCGAGCAGCGAGTAGGCGTTGCCGAGCTGGTCGGTGCCGCGGGCGTAGGTCGAGTAGGTGTGGAACACCGCGTCCCCCTCGCGCAGGAAGCAGCTCACCCCGGGGCCCTCGACGGACTTGCCGTCGCCGTCGTCGTCCTCGTCATCCTGGTAGTTGTATTCGCGGTGCCCGGCGTCGATCGTGACGCCGAAGTCGTAGTTGAAGTCGCTGCCGTGCGATGAGTACCAGGGCACGTCCCAGCCCCGCTGGCCTGCGTAACTGGTCAGCTTGGCCAGCGGGGCCCGGGAGACCAGCGCGAACGCGGTGTCGCGGGAGCGCAGGTGGGCCAGCAGGCCGGGGGCGATCTCGTCGACCGACGCGGTGCAGCCCGGGCAGGCCGCATCCCAGTCCGGGCCGAACATGACGTGCTGGACGATCAGCTGGCGCAGGCCGCCGAACAGGTCCGCCAGCGCGGCCGGGCCCTGCGGGCCGTCGAAGACGTAGTCCTTGTCGATCGCGACCATGGGCAGCCGCCGCCGCTCGGCGTTCAGGGCGTCGCGCTGGCGGGTCAGCTCCTTCTCCCTGGCCAGCAGCGCTATCCGCGCCTCGCGCCACTGGTCGCGGGTCACGGTCTCCGGCAAGCTCACATCGACCTCCGTACTCGGGCGGGGCTCCGGCGGCCCCGCTGCGAGCTTGGACGCCGCAGGCCGCCCGGACTCATCGCGTTACCGGCCGGCCGCGCCCGGCCCGCCGGTGACGGCGGCGATGAAGCCGTCGGGATCGGCCAGGCTCATGGTCAGCGACCGGACCTCGGCCCGGCGGAAGAGCGTGCCCAGGCCGCGCCCGGTCCGCACCGGCGGGTCGATGACGAGATCTACCAGGCCCACGGCTGAGCCGTTCAGCAGCCAGCGGCCCGAGCCGCCGTGCACGCCGCGGGTTAAGCCCGGCTGCGCGTGCGACCGCGCCGCCGACCTGATCCGCTCGCGCGGGATCACGAGCTGGAAGCCGGAGCCCATCCGCACATTGATCCGCTCGTCGTCGACCGTTACGGCCGACGCCCGGGGCCCGATGCCGGTGAGCCGCGCGAGCACGGCTGACCGGTCGTAGCTGAATGCGAACTGTCTCGCGGCCATCTGGTCACCCAGCCCCGTGTCGCCGGTCCGCCCGTATCCGGAAACAACGCCCCTACCCTGGCAAGCTAGCGGCTCCCCGGACCCAGTGCCCGCGGGAAGCCGAAGACCGGGAACAGTTCCGGGATCACGAAGGTGTGCATCGCGGTGATCTGCCGCCCGTCGGTCTCCAGCAGGCCGAGCGCCCACGGCGCGTGCCCGCCGCGGCCGTCGCTGCGGTACTGGGCGTAGGCCAGGCCGCCGTTGGCCGCGGACGGCAGCACCCGCGACCCGCGGCACTCCGCGCCCGGGCCGGTCATGAACCGCCCGATCTCGGCCGCGCCGCTCAGCCACATCTGCAGCGGCGGCATCGACTGCACCGCGTCGGTGCGCAGCAGCGCGGTCAGCCGCCGGATGTCGTAGGCCTCGAACGCGCTGATGAACTCCTCGAGCAGTGCCGTCCCGGCCCCGGCCGCCCGGCGAGATCCCGCCGGGCGCGGCTCCGCCGGGCCGGGCCCGGCGGAGCCGTCGCCGGTGCCAGCGCCGTCCGCTGCGCCGCCTCCGGCGGCCGGTGCCTGAGCGCCGCCCCCGGCGGCCGGTGCCTGAGCGCCGCCTCCGGCGGGCAGTGCGCCGCGGGCCCGCTGCAGCGCGCTGTTCGCCGACGCGACGCTGGTGCCGAGCAGCTGCGCGCTCTCGGCCGCGGAGAACTTCAGCACGTCCCGCAAGATCAGCGCCGCCCGCTGGCGCGGTGTGAGCCGCTGCAGCGCCGCGACGAACGCCAGCCGCACGGTCTCTCTCGACTCCACCTGCTGGGCCGGGTCCGCGCCGCCCGGCAGCCGCGCGTCGGGGATCGGCAGCACCCACCGGCTCTCCTCCAGCGGCGCCCGCAATCCGGAACCGTCGCCCGCCGACGGCGGCTCCAGGTCCATCGGGATGCTCCGGCGGCTGCGGCTGCGCAGCATGTCGAGGCACACGTTGGTGGCGATGGCGTGCAGCCAGGTGCGCACCGAGGACCGTCCCTCGAACCGGTCCTGCTGCCGCCAGGCGCGCAGCATCGTGTCCTGCACGGCATCCTCGGCGTCGAACGGCGAGCCGAGCATGCGGTAGCAGTAGCCGGTCAGCTCACGGGTCAGCCGGTCGTATTCCGCGCGTCCGATGCGGCCGAACACCGGCCCGGCGCTGATCTGCTCCTCGACAGTCATGACCCCGAACCTACGCGGCGGCACCGACACCGCCGGCACCGGCACGGCCAGGCCTCGCCGGGCCGGCCGCGGTTACGGCGTCCCCCGCCGGATCAGTACCGGGGCGTCCTGGCTGAGCAGGTGCGACTCGCCGCGGATCGCGATCTTCAGCGGATCGCCGGAGTCCATCACGTACCGCTCCTCGTCACGGGTCAGCCCGACCCGCAGCTGCCGGCCGCAGAACAGCAGCGAGAACGACAGTTCCTTCCAGGCGGCGGGCAGCCGCGGGTCGAAGGACAGCTGGCCGTCGAAGTCCCGCACGCCGCCGAAGCCGAAGATCAGCGCCGACCAGACCCCGGCCGCCGAGGCGATGTGCACCCCGCTGGAGGCGTTGCCCGCCACGTTGGCCAGGTCCATCAGCAGCGCGTACTGGAAATACTCGAGCGCCCGCCGGTGGTCGCCGATCTCCGCGGCGACGATGCTCTGCACGCACGCCGAGAGCGAGGAATCACCGGTGGTCAGCGGGTCGTAGTAGTCGAAATTGCGGCGCTTCTGCTCCAGCGAGAACTCGTTGCCGAGCAGGAACATGGCCAGCACGATGTCGGCTTGCTTGATCACCTGGTGCCGGTAGATGACCAGCGGGTGGTAGTGCAGCAGCAGCGGGAACTTGTCCCGGGGCGTGGCGTCCAGGTCCCAGATCTCCCGGTGCAGGAAAGTGTCGTCCTGCGGGTGGATCCCGCTGTCGGCGTCGAAGGGCACGTGCATGGCCGCGGCCGCGTGCTCCCACGCGTCCACCTCGCCCGGCCGCAGGCCCGCCTCGTGCGCGATCGCGGTGTAGGCGGCGGGCTGCTCGGCGCGCAGCCGGCGGATGGTGGCGGCGGCGAAGTTCAGGTTCAGGCGGGCCATCAGGTTGGTGTAGGTGTTGTCGTTCACCACGGTCGTGTACTCGTCGGGGCCGGTCACGCCGTGAATGTGGAACTTCCGGTCGGCGCCGTAAAAGCCCAGGTCCGCCCACAGCCGTGCGGTCTCGACCACGATCTCGGCGCCGACCTCGGCCAGGAAATGCATCTCACCGCGGACATTGGCATAACGCCGCACGGCATAGGCGATATCGGCGTTGATGTGGTACTGGGCGGTGCCCTGCTGGAAATTGGACGAGGCCTCCTCGCCGTTTATCGTCCGCCACGGGAACAATGCGCCCCGCTGGCTCATCTCCCCGGCCCGCTCCCTGGCCCGCCCGAGCATGCTGTGCCGGAACCGCAGCAGGTTCCGGGCGATCCGCGGCTGGGTGTAGGACAGGAACGGCAGCACGTAGATCTCGGTGTCCCAGAAGTAGTGCCCCTCGTAGGCCTGGCCGGTCAGTCCCTTGGCCGGGATGCCGGTCCCCTCGGCCCGCCACGAGGCCTGCGCGACCTGGTACAGGTTCCACCGCACGGCCTGCTGGTACCGCACCGGGTTGCGCCGGGTCTGCAGCCGCACGTCCGCGTGGTCCCAGAACCGGTCCAGGTTCTCGCGCTGGCTGGTCATCAGCGCGTACACGCCGTCCGCCCGCACCCGGTCCAGGGTCCGGCGGCAGCGGTCGACCAGCTCGGGCACCGGGACGCTGCGCGAGGTCTGGTAGGTGGCGAACTTGGTGACCCGGATCGGCACTCCCGGCTGGGCGTCCGCGCTGATCACCACCTCGCTGGTGTCGCCGTCGGCGGTGGCCCTGGCGTGGTGCTGGCAGGACGCGCGGATCACGTGGTCGACCCCGACCGCCAGCGTCATCCCGCTGTTGGTGGTGTGGTAGCCGAGCAGGATGCGCAGCTCGTCCAGCTCGGCCACCGTGCAGTTGAGCACCCGGTCGGGCAGCACGGTGGCCAGCCGCGGGTCGACCGGGCGCAGCTCGGGCCGCTCCTGCGGGGACCGGGCGTCCTGCCGGTTGACGACCAGCGAGGAGATCACGATCGGCGCGCTCTCGTCCAGCATCGTGACCTCGTAGGTCATCGCCACCACGTGCCGGTGCTCGAAGGACACGATGCGCCGCGACCTGATCCGCACGTGCTTGCCCGCGTCGGTCGCCCACACCACGTCCCGGGTCAGCGTGCCGGCCTGCATGTCCAGCGTCCGCTCGTACTCGGTCACCCGCGCGGTGGGCAGGTAGAACGGCTCGTCGCCGACGTACAGCTTCAGTATCGTCGCGTCCGGCGCGTTGATGATCGTCTGGCCGGTCCTGGCCAGCCCGGGAGCGGTCTCGGGGTGCACGATCGGCCAGGTCTCGTGGAAGCCGTTGATGTAGGTGCCCGGCTCCAGGGTCGGCCGGCCTTTCCTCGAAGCTGCCGCGGATCCCGACGAAGCCGTTGCCGAGCGAGAACACGGTTTCTGCCCGGTCGGAGTATTCGCCGGAGAACCGGACTTCCCTGATCCGCCACTCATCGGGCGGGTAGATGTGCTCGGGCGGCAGCACGATCTCTTGTCGGATCATGACTAGAAAGTAAACCGCCGCGGGGGACCCGGACAGCCCGATGAGCGGCCGCGCCGCGCCGGTTTACCCCGGGCGGGTAGCGCTGCCGGAGGCCCCGCCGGGCGCCTTCGCCGGGTCCATTGCCCGGAAGGTGCTATTCACCGGGCCCGCTTACTTTTATGATCATCGTGGGCAGATTCCCGCAGCACGACCACCATCCCGGTGTCATTCCGGGATTGACCCGGCAGGGAGCGCTAGGCCGAAATATGCGCGTGCGGCGTTCGCTGGCGATATCGCCAGGAATGGGCTTCCCGCGGCCGGCCAGGCGGCTGCTGGCAGGCGGCTTGTTGCTGCTATGCCTGGTGGTCTTTGACGTCTTGCTGCCGGGCAGCGCGGCGGTTGCGGCCCCGGCCAGCATCGGCGTCGGCGTTCAGGCCGGCCCGGTCCGGCTGGCCGCGGCTGCGCACCCCGGCGGCAGCTACGCGCTGCCGGCGCTGCTGGTGATCAACACGGGCACGCAGCCGGAGTCGATCCGGGTGCGGGTGCAGCGGCTGTCGGCGGGGCCCGGCCTGCCGGTGCCGCGGTCGTGGATCCGGGCGCCGGGCCCGGCGGCGCGGCTGGCTGCCCGCGAGTCGGCGCGGGTCCCGCTCACGCTGGTCGTCCCGCCCGGGGCGCGACCGGGCGCCTACTCCAGCGACGTGATCGCGGCCGGCTCCGCCAGGCTGTCCGCGGGCCCGGCCGACCTGGCCGCCGCCGCGGCGGCGAAGCTGCAGTTCCGGGTGGCGGCCGGACCGCCGCCGCCCGGCACCGGGCAGGCGAGCGCCCCCGGCCGCGGCGGCAGCGGGCTGCCGGCCGCCGCGAAGTGGGCCCTGACCGCGATCGTGCTGCTGGCGCTGGCCGGGTTCGCGGCCCGCTGGTCCGGGATCAGGATCCGGATCGAGCGGGCCTGCCCGCCGGAGGCGGACGAAGGAGCAAGACAGTGACCAAGCTGAGGATCCGGCTGTCGGCGCAGCGCGGCCCGCGGCGGCCCGCGGCCGCGCGCCGCGGCGCCGCGGCGTCGGCGGGACTGGCCGCGCTCGCGGTGCTGGCCGGGTGCGGGACGGCGGGCAACTCAGCCCAGTCGCCCGGCAAGCCCGCCAGCGTCACGCTCAACCTGCACACCGTCCCGACGGTCCGCTCGGTCACCGTGTCTTCCAGCGCGAAGCGGTTCCGCCATTGCGTGAGCGGCAACCCGGCCAGCAACACCGCGTCCACCGCATCGGAACTCGGCTTCCCCAACGGGCTGTGCTGGCTGGGCCAGGAGGGGGCGGGGGGCTCAGGCTCGTACCCGATCACCATCACCAACAGCGGGATCGCCACCCTGATCGACGTGAACGGCGGCAACGCGGTGCCCGCGGACGGCGGCGTGCAGTGGGGCCTGTGCAACGTCGGGTCGAACCCGGCGGTCGGCTGCACCAGCAAGGACGGCAAGCTGCCCGGCGCCAACCAGTACATGCTGCAGAACTTCTCGCCCGCCGGGCGGAACACCACGGGCCTGACCGGCTCGCCGGCCTGCGACGCCACGTTCGGCGGCAGCCGGCACTGCTGGGTGCAGCAGAACGGATCCCAGAGCGAGGGCCTGCGGCTGACCGGCCCGACGGTCAGCCACGACACCTCGACCCACTGGCAGATCACGGTCACCTGGATGCCCGCGCCCTGAGGGCCGCCGGGCGACAAGCTCCGCGGCAGGCGGAATGCGGCCGCCTGGTGAACGCGGCAGGGCAAGAACGAGGGAGGCCACAAGGCCGCCCGTCAGGGCTTTGCCCGCAGCCGCCGGGCCAGCGCCGTGGTCTCGGCGGCCGGCTCCACGCCGAGCTGGCCGCGCAGCATCGCGGCGAGCTCGTCGTAGTGGGCGAGGGCCCGCGCGCTCTCGCCCAGCCGGGCCCAGCTGGCCATCAGCTCGCGGTGCGCGGTCTCGTTCAGCGGCTCGTGCGCCACGGCGCGGCGGAAGGCCGTGACGGCGGCCTGGTGGCGGCCCGCGGCAGCGTGCAGCCGCCCGGCGGCCACCAGCGCCGACTCGTAGGCGCGGCGCAGCTCATTGCGGCAGTCCTCGGCCCAGCCGCCTGCCGCCATCCCGGCCAGGAAGTCGCCGCCGTAGGCGGCGATGGCCCGCTGCAGGTCGGGCAGCGCCGCGGCGGCGGGCCGGGCCGCGCGGGCCGCCCGCAGCGCCTGCTCGAACGTCCCGATGTCGCTGTCGTGCTCGCGCCCGGCGTCGAAGGCGTACCGGCCGCCGGCGTACCGGATCCAGCCCGGGTCGCCGAGCGCCTTGCGGACTTCGCGCAGCGCGGTGTGCAGCGCGTTGCCGAGCTGGCCGGCCGCCTGGTCCGGCCACAATGCCGCGCCCAGCTGCTCCCTGGTCTGCGGGCCGGAGGCAATGAGCAGGAAGAACAGCTCGCGCGGCTTCGCATAGCCCCAGTCCGCCGCGGTCAGCTCGGTCTCGCCGCGGCGCACGCTGGCCTGGCCCAGCACCCGGATCCGCAGCCGCCCGCTCACCCGCCCGCCGGCCCGTTCTGCTGGCGCCCCGGCGGCGGTCTGGTGCACGGCGGTCGCCGCGACGGCGGGCCGCGGGACCGGGTTGACCGCGGTGACCCCGGCTGGAGCCGGCCCGGCCGGGTTCGCCGTGGTCACCCCGGGGGCGGCCGCGGCCGGCCCGGACCGGGCGGCCGGCCCGCCGGGGACATCCGGCCCGTCCGGGCGGTCCGGGCAGGCGTTCGCCAGCTCGGCCTGCAGGTCCCGGACCGCGGCCCGCAGGCCCTGCCGCCAGGCCGTGTCGAACGCCCGGTCGCCGAGCGCCGCCCGGGCCCCGGCCAGCGTCTGGCCGTGCCGGGCGCTCTCGCACGGCGGCACCACGGTGCCGATCGCGCGGCGCATCGCCTCCGCCGCGGCCAGCAGCCGCGCCGCCTGGTCGGCGTGGCCGCGGCCGAGCTGGAGCGCGGCCAGGTCGTCGAGCAGGCTGGTGGTCCGCCACCGGTCGCGCAGCTCGCGGTGCAGCTCCAGGCTGGCGCGCAGCAGCTCGGCCGCGGCCGGGTCACCGCGGTCGGCGGCGAGCAGGCCGAGCTGCTCGCCGCACCAGGCCAGGCCCTCGCGGAAGCCGATCTGGCCGGCCAGCTGCTGCGCCTGGCCGAGCAGCTCCGCGGCCCGCTCCGGCTCGTCCTGATGCCGCGCCACCGCACCCAGGATGATCAGGGCCCAGGCGATCCCGGCCTGGTCGCCGAGCTCGCGGCAGCCCGGCAAGGCCGTCGCTGCCTCCGCCCGGGCCCGGTCGAAGTCGCGCCGCAGCCATGAGGTGAGCGCCAGGTAGCCGTGCGCGGCCGCGACGGCCGCGCCGTCGCCGGCCTCCCGGGCCCGCTCCAGGGCCTGCTCGTGCAGCTCGACCGAGCGCGGGTACTGGCCCTGCTCGCGGGCGACGCCGCCGAGGCCCTGCAGCGCGGCGGCGATGCCCGCCGCGTCGCCCAGCCCGGTATAGGCCGCCAGCGCCGCCTCCAGCCGCCGCACCGCGGCCTGGTAGTCGCAGTGCAGCAGGGCCAGCCGGCCGCTGCCGGCCAGCGCCCGGGCCCGCAGCGGCGCCGGGGCGCCGGGGGCGGCCGCGAACGCGGCGTCCAGCCAGTGCCCGACCTGCAGGTAATGCCCGCGCAGGTAGGCGTAGCGCGGCAGCGCCGCGGCCAGCCGCAGGCCGCAGACGGCCACGGCACTGCTGCGGGCGGTTTCGGTACTGTTGCGGGCGGTTTCGGTACTGCTGCGGGCGGCTTCGCCGCTGTCGCGGGCGAACTCCAGCGCCGCGCGCAGGTTGTCCGTCTCGGCGTCCAGCCGGCCGAGGTCGTAGTCGACCTGGCCCGGGCCGCCCGGCGCGGCGGCCAGCCGCGGCTCGATTTCCTCGGCCAGGCCGGTCAGCCACTCCAGGTGCGCATGCCGAACCGCGTCCAGCTCGCCGGCCGCGACCAGCCGCTCCCGCGCGTAGTCGCGCACCACGCTCAGCAGGTGGTAGCGGACGTCCCCGGCGTGCTCGACCCGCAGCAGGGACTTGTCGGCCAGCCGCGCGAGCACCTCCACCATGCGCCCGGCCTCGATATCGGTCCCGGCGGCCACCTGCTCCGCGGCCGGCAGCGTGCACCCGCCCGCGAACACGGCCAGCCGCCGCAGCACCGCCCGCTCCTGCTCGTCCAGCAGGTCGTGACTCCAGTCCAGGGTGGCCCGGAGCGCCTGGTGCCGCCGCGGCGCCGTCCGCGCGCCGCCGGTGAGCATCCCGAACACGTCGTCCAGCCGGGCGGCCAGCTGGCCAGCCGACAAGATCCGCATCCGGGCCGCGGCCAGCTCGATGGCCAGCGGCAGGCCGTCCAGCCGGGCGCAGATGTGCGCCACCGCGGCCGCGTTCTCGTCGGTGATCTCGAAGCCCGGCCGCACCTGCCGGGCCCGCTGCTCGAACAGCAGCGCCGCGTCGTAGCCGGCCAGCCCCGCCGCAGTGCCCGGCGCGGCGGCTGGCGGACCGGTGGCTGGCGGACCGGCGGCTGGCGGACCGGTGGTGGGGGGCACGGCCAGCGGCGGGACCGGCCAGGCCTGCTCGCCGTCCACGCCGAGCATCTCCCGGCTGGTCGCGAGGATCGACAGGGCCGGACAGGCGGCCAGCAGCCCGGCGGCCAGCTCGGCGACCGCGGCGGTGAGATGCTCGCAGTTGTCCAGCACGACCAGCACCGGGCGGTCGCCGAGATGCTCGGCGGTGGCCGGGAAAAGCTCGGTGTCCGGGCTCTCCGGCACCCCGAGCTGGCCGGCCACCGCGGCGGCGGCCGCCGCCGGGTCGTCGACCGGCGCCAGGTCGGTCCAGAACACCCCGCCGCTGAACGGCTCGCCCGCGCTGCTGGCGGCCTGGGCGGTGGCCAGCGCCAGCCGGGTCTTGCCGGTGCCCCCCGGGCCGGTCAGCGTGAGCAGCCGGGCCTCGCGCAGCGCCGCGGCGATGCCGGCCCGCTCGCGATCCCGGCCGACCAGTGACGACAGCCGGACCGGCAGCCTGGCCGCCCGGTCCCGTGACATCGCGGACCCTTTTCCGTTGATAGACCGGAAAATACTCCACGATGAGCCGCGGGCCGGCCCGCCAGGGGCGCCCGGTGCCGCGCCCGCTCCGGCGGCCCGGCTCCGGCCCCGGCTCCGGCCTGGCTCCGGTCCCCGCTCCGGCCCGGCCGGCGGCCCCGGCTCCGGCCCGGCCGGCCGCCCGGGCTGCCTCCGCTAAGGTGGGACGATTGGCAGATCATCTTCCTGCTGCCGGGCGCAGTGCCGCGGGCCGGAGCAGCTTCCTGCGGGCGTGAATCCGTGACACGGCTGGTCATCAAGCTCGGCTCCAGTTCCATCGCGCGCGGCGACGGGCTGGCCCTGGACGTCATCGCGGGCCTGGTCACCCAGATCGCGGCCGCCCGCCGCGACGGGCACGAGGTGCTGCTGGTCACCTCCGGGGCCGCCCGGCTCGGGCGGCGGCTGCTCGCCTTCGAGGGCCCCGCCGCGGGCGCGGGCGAGGCGCTGCGCGGCCTGGTCGGCGCGGTCCGCTCCTCGCTGGCGGCTGAGCAGGCCGACGGGTCGCTGCAGGCCACGCTGGACCGCTACGACGGGTCGGCGGAGCTGCCCGGCGCGCTCGCGGTCGCGCTGCCCGCCGCGGTCGGCCAGCCGGCCCTGATGGCCCTGTACCGGCAGCTCGCCGCCGCGGTCGGGCTCGAGGTCGGCCAGGTGCTGGTGTCCAAGAGCGACCTGGACTCGCCGCGGGCCATGGCCGACCTCGGCCGCCTGCTGCATACCGCGGCCGGCCGCGGCCTGCTGCCCATCGTCAACGGCAACGACACCGCCGACCCGCTGTCAGCGCTGGACAATGACCAGGTCGCGATCGCGGTCGCGGTCGCGGCCCAGGCCCAGCGGCTGCTGTTCCTGACCGACGTGCGGGCCGCCTACCGCGATCCGGCGCTGCGGGACCGGATCGCCCGGCTCACCCCCGACGAGGCCAGGTCGGTCCGGGTGTCCGCGCTCGGCACCGGCCGCGGCGGCATGCGCTCGAAGCTGCACGCCGCCGCCCGGGCCGCCTACTGCGGGATCGAGTGCGTGATCGGCTCGGCGGCCGAGCCGGACGTCGTGGCCCGCAGCCTCAACCCGCGGTCCCGGATGGGCACGGTGGTGCGCGCGGCCGGGCGGCAGCTGGACGAGCCGAGCCGGTGGATCGGCGGGGTGGCCTACTCCGAGGGCACCGTGGCGGTCAACCGGGAGGCCGAGGCCAGCCTGCGCGGCGGCTCGACCCTCTTCCTGTCCGGGATCAAGCGGGTGGACGGCAGGTTCGGCCCCGGGGCGGTGGTCGAGCTGGTGGATGTGCGCCACCCCGAGCGGCTGATCGGCCGCGGCCGGGTCGCCCTGGCCGCGGCGCTGCTGCGGCTGCTGCGCGCGCTGTCCCCCGACGACGTGGCCAACGTGATCTCGGTGCTGTTCCGGATCCGGCACTCGCTCGGCGAAGAGGCGCCGGGCGCGCGGCAGCGCGCGGCCGTCCGGGCTGAGATCTTGTGCCCGGAGAAGTACGCCGACTGCGCCGAGCTGGCCGCGGGCGGCTCGACCGCGGCGGCCCGCGCGTGGCAGCAGGTGCAGACGTTCTCGGCCGAGACCGTGATCGAGCTGACCGACTCGCTGCTGCTGGCCCAGCCGAAGGTGTGCGCCGCGGTGCTGCTGGACGGCGGCTTCCGGGCCGGCCGGACCTGGGCCGAGACCGGGGCCCGGCGGGCTTCGCGCGACATCCACGCCATCCACCGCGACTCGGTCGTCAGCTACGCGGAGGGCTAGCCGCGAGGGCCCGCGCAAGGGCTCTTCTCAGTGAGCGCGGAGGATTTGTGCCGCCGGCGTTAACAAACTTTCCGCGTCAACCGGCCATGTGACGGATGTGACTGGAGTGGCGCTGATTGAGCTGCAGCGCCAGGGGCCGCCGGGGCCTGAGCGACCCCCGGGACTGCTTAGTCCCGGGGGTGTCCGCGGGACTAAGCAGTCCCGGCCGGGCTCACGCAATACTGGCGGAGGGTCAGATCGCGGAAGGTCACCGGGCCGCGCGGGCCGGGCACCCGGTCGATGTTGATGCCGGTCTCGGGCAGCGCCAGCAGCTTGAAGCCGTCCAGCAGCCGCGGCGTGGCGTTCCAGAACGCGCCCGTCCCGGTATAGCCGTCCAGGAACTGCCGGGCCGCTGCCGGGTCGGCCGCGATCACGCACGCGGCCAGCCCGGAGGTCTGCTCGTTGGCGATCCGCGCGGCGGCGGCCGGGTCCGGCGCGGGCGCCAGCGTGATTGTTGCCTCCCGGCCGGCGTCCAGGGCCCATTCGTGCCCGAGCGGGTGGGCGTGCGGGGGCAGCGACACCGCGACCCCGAGGCGCCCGGCCAGCTCGGTGATGCGCGGCACGTCGGAATCCCACCGGGAGCCGTGCACCAGCAGCAGGTTGAGCCGGTTGCAGACGCCCAGCCGGTCGAGGCTGGCCTCGATGAGCTGGTCAGCGAGGTCGGGGCCGGCCGAGGCATCCAGGTAGATGACCGCGCCGCCGTCGGCGTGCGCCAGCGTCCGCACCCCGTGGGCAGCCGCCTCGGCGGCCAGCTCGGCGGTGCTCGCCCCGCTGCCCCGCAAGATCACCAGCGGGATCAGCCCCGGCTGGGCGACCAGCGCGCGGGCCGCGTCCCGGCCCGGCACCCGGACGAGCTGGATCGTGCCGGGCGGCAGACCCGCGCCGGCCAGCGCCGGGGCGATCACCTCGTCGGCCAGCACCGCCGCCGAGCGCAGCGCCGCCGAGCCGGTCCGCAGCACGCCCGCGTTGCGCGACTTGACCAGCTGGGACGCGATGTCGGCCACGACGTTCGGCCGGGCCTCGAAGTTGGCGCCGATGACCCCGACCGGCAGCCGCCGCTCGGTCAGCACCAGCCCGCCGGGCAGCTCCCTGATCACCTCGCTGTCCGGCCCGGCCGGGACCGCGGCGAGCGAGCGCAGCTGGCCCGCCATCGCGGTGCAGCCAGGCCCCGGTCCAGCAGCAGCCGGTCCTGCATGGCACCGGGCAGCCCGCCGGCCCGGGCCGCCGTCATGTCCTGCTCGTTGGCAGCCAGAATCTGGCCTGCAGCGGCCTCCAGCTGCCCGGCCATCGCGGTCAGCGCACCGTCCAGCACCTCGGCAGCGGCCAGCCGCAGCTGCGCGGTGGCCGCCGCGGCCGCGCGCGCGGCCGCGGCGACCGCGGCGCCGGCTTCCGTCACTCCAGGCCCAGCTTCAGCCCCGGCCCCGGCCTGCGGCGCGCCAGGGCCGTCGCCCGGGCCGGACCCGGACGGGGCGTAGCCCGGGCCAGAGAGCGGGGCGGGCGGCTGCTGCGCGGCGGTCATCGGGGCCTTCCTGGCGCGGGCGTACGTGGCGCGCGCGGGTCGCGGCGCGGTGCGGTGTCCCGGAAATGGTAGCGAGCGGGGCTCAGCCGGCGCCGGTCTGCGCGGCACCGCGGGCCAGGGCAGGTCCCGTAGGCCATTGGCGGCTCGCGCGGCTGCCGGCCTGCGGCGGCTCGCTGCTGGCGGACCGGTGGCCTGACCTTCCGGGCATCGGCCAGGATGACGGCATGGCTGCCGCAACCGAGTCCGGGCGCAAGCCGCGTAACCTGCTGCGCCAGCGCGGCGGGCCGCAGCGGGTGACCAACATCGAGTTGTTCTTCGACCTGGTCTTCGTGTTCGCCATCACCCAGCTGTCGGAGTACCTGGTGCGCCACGCCACGCCCCGCGGGGCGGTCCGGGCCGCGCTGCTGCTGGCCATGGTGTGGCTGCTGTGGGCCTACACCGCCTGGGTGACCAACTGGCTGGACCCCGGCCGGACCAGCGTCCGGCTGCTGCTGCTCGCGCTCATGCTGGCCAGCCTGCTGATGTCGGCGGTGCTGCCGGAGGCGTTCGGCTCCGGCGGGCTGCTGGTCGGCTGCGCCTACGCCGCGATGCAGATCGGCCGCTCCGCCTTCGCCGTCGCCGGGCTGTCCGGCCAGCCGCTGCAGCGCAACTTCCAGCGCATCCTGGCCTGGTGCGTGCTCAGCGGGGCGCTGGCCGTGGCCGGCGGGCTGGCCGCCGGGCTAGCCCGCGAGCTGCTGTGGCTCGCCGCCGCCGGGGTGGACCTGGCCGGCGGCGCCGCCGGGTTCTGGACGCCCGGCCTCGGCCGCTCGGAAACGCAAGACTGGGACATCGCCGGCGGCCATCTCGCTGAGCGCTGCCAGGCGTTCATCCTCATCGCGCTGGGCGAGTCGATCGTGGTCTCCGGCGCGACGCTGCCCGGGCTGCTGTCGGGCTCCGCCGCCGACCGCAACGCGGCGCTGCTGGCGGCGCTCGTCACCTTCGCCGGCAGCGCCGGGCTGTGGTGGATCTACTTCGACCGCAGCGCCGAGGAGGGCGCCCGGGTCATCGCCGGGTCCGCGGACCCGGGTCGGCTGGGCCGGTCGGCCTACCACTTCATCCACCCGGTGATGGTGGCCGGCATCATCGCCGCCTCGGCCGGCGGCCAGGTGATGCTGCGCCGGCTGGCCGGTCACCACGGCGGGCCGTCCGCGGTCGCGGCCTGGCTGATCCTCGGCGGGACGTGGCTGTATATCGCCGGCCACGCGGCCTTCAAGCTGGTGATCTGGCGCGTGGCCTCCCGGCCGCGGGTGGCCGCGCTGGCCGCCCTGGTGCTGCTCGGCTTGGCCGCGCCGCACCTGCCCGCGCTGGGGCTGGCGGCGTGCGCGACCGCGGTGATCCTCGCCGTCGGCGCCGCCGACCTGGTCCTGCGCCCCGCCCCGCGCGCCCGCCCGGAAGGCGCGGGACGGGAAGCGGGGCGGGACACGGGCGGGGCGGAAAGCTAGTAAGCTGTACAGGCCCGGCGCCTGCCGGGAGCTGGCCGCCGCCTGCCCTGCCGGGCCGGGATGGCCGCCAGCGCGGCGGAGTAGCTCAGTCAGGCAGAGCAAGCGGCTCATAATCGCTGTGTCGCCGGTTCAAGTCCGGCCTCCGCTACGGTCCGCTCACCCGCCGGCCAGCGCCGCCCCCGCGGCGGCCCGGCCCGGGGCGCGGGAATACCGCGGGTGCCCCCGGGCGCTCGTCTGACAGCGGCCCGGCACCGGCCGGCCGCTGTCACCTTGTTGTCCACCGGAAGAAAGGCACTCCACCGTGGCTGCGACTGACGTCAGGCCCAAGATCACCCTGGCCTGCCAGGAGTGCAAGCACCGCAACTACATCACGCGCAAGAACCGGCGCAATGACCCGGACCGGATCGAGCTCAGCAAGTACTGCCCGTTCTGCCGCAAGCACCAGCCGCACCGCGAGACGCGCTAGCGGCCGCCCGCGCGGCCTGGCCGGCAGTTCCCGGGCGGGCCGCCAGCACGGCAAGGCTGGATACTCTCAGGCTGGAGAACGCTGTGGCCGTCAACCATGAGTACCAGGGCCGGACCTTCCCCGCCACCAGCCCCTATGAGGTCAGCCGGGTCAAGATCGCCGAGTTCGCCGATGCGATCGGGGACGGCAGCGCGCTGTACCGCGACCCCGCCGCCGCGCAGGCCGCCGGGTACCGGGACGTCATCGCGCCGCCGACCTTTCCCATCGTGGTCACCCTGGCGGCCTCCGGCCAGGCGATCAGGGACCCCGGCTTCGGCCTGAACTACGCCAGGGTCGTCCACGGCGAGCAGCGGTTCAGCTACTCCCGGCCGATCGAGGCCGGTGACGTGCTCACCGCCGAGGTGACGATCTCCTCCATCCGGCAGGCCGGCAGCAACGTGCTGGTGACGACCGAGACGGTACTGCGCGCGGCCGGCGGCGAGCACGTGTGCACCGCCCATTCCACCCTGGCCGAGCGAGGGGGCAGCGCATGACCGCGACCTCACCCGCGGGCGTCAGCTACGCCGCCGTCGAGGCCGGCGACGAGCTCGCCCCGGCCAGCTACCCGGTGAACCGGCTCAGCCTGGTCCGGTACTGCGGCGCATCCGGCGATTTCAACGTCATCCACTGGAACGAGCGCATCGCCAGATCGGTAGGGCTGCCGGACGTCATCGCGCACGGCATGTTCACGATGGCGCAGGCCGGCCGGTACGTCACCGACTGGGCCGGGCCCCGGGCCCGGCTGCTGGAGTTCGGCGTCCGGTTCTCCGCCCCCGTCGTGGTCCCCGACGACGACACCGGCACCACGATCGAGGTCACCGGCCAGGTCGGGGACAAGCTGGAGGGCAACCGCGTGGTGCTGGCCCTCACCGCCCGGTCGGCCGGCGCCAAGGTACTCACCCGCGCCCGGGCCGTGGTGCAGCTGCCCTGACCGGGCCAGGACCCGGCGCGCCCGGCCCGGCCCCGCAGCCCGCGCCGCCGGCCGAGGTCGCCGCGCTGGCGCGGCGCCGGGCGCAGGCCAGGGCGGACAGGGATTACCCGGCCGCCGACGCGCTGCGCGAGCAGATTGCCGGGCTCGGCTGGCTGGTGGCCGACCACGGCGGCGAGTCCTCGCTGCGGCCCGCGCCGCCCTACCCGGTGCTGGCGGGCCTGGCGGACTTGCCCCGCCGCGGCCTGGCCGCAGGCGAGGCGGGCGGGACCGGCGAGCCTGCGGCCCGCGCGGCCACGGTTGCCTTGCTGGTCGAGGGCTGGCCTGAGGACCTGCGCGAATGCGTGGCCGCACTGCTCGCGTACCTGCCGCCGGAGGTGGCGATCGCGGCCCTGGACCTGGGGAACGCCGGCCGGGCCGGCGACGCGCTGCACGAGCTGGCCGCCGCCCATCCGGGCCGGATCGAGGCCTGGCACGTGCCGGCCGGGCCCGGCTGGGGCGCGGCCCGCACCGCGCTGCTGCTCGCCGACCCGGCGCCGGTGCACGTGATCATGGAAACCTCGACGCTGCTGACCGGCGACGCCGTCACCCCGCTGCTGACCGCGCTGGCCCGGCCCGGGGTGGCCGCGGCCGGCTGGCGCGGCGCCGACCCCGACCCGGACCTGCGCGGCTTCCACGACGCCGGCCCCGGCCCGGTCACCGCGCTGCTCGGCTATCTGCTCGCGGTGCGGGCCGGCGCGGCCCGGCGGGCCGGCGGGTTCCCGGCCGCGGCCCGCTTCTACCGCAACGCCGACCTGGAGTTCTCGCTGCTGGCCGGGCGCGAGGGCCAGCTGGTCGTGCCGCCCGGCCCGCTGCCGGTCCGGCAGGGCCGGCACCGCGGCTACCACGACTCCGACCCGGAGTACCGGGAAGCCCAGTCGCGCCGCAACTACCGCCGGGTGCTCAGCCTGCTGCGCGCGGGGACGTAAGATCCGGGTCGTGCCAAGCCCGCTTCCGCCGCTGCGCGGTGCTGGCCCGCCGCTGCGCGGTGCCGGCCCGCCGCTGCGCGGTGCCAGCCGCCGGCGGCGGTGCCCGTCCGCGAGCAGGTCCCGCTGGCTCCTTACACGACGCTGCGGCTGGGCGGGCCCGCCGCCCGGTTCGCCGAGGCGAGCACCGACGACGAGCTCATCGGCGCGGTGCGCGCCGCCGACCTGGCCGCCGAGCCGGTCCTGGTGCTGGGCGGCGGCAGCAACCTGGTGGTGGCCGACGACGGCTACCCCGGCACGGTCGTGCACGTCGCGACCCGAGGCGTCGGCATCGAGCCGGAGCCAGGGTCGCCCGCGGTCACGGTCACGGTCGCGGCCGGCGAGGACTGGGACCGGCTGGCCGGGCAGTGCGCGGCCACCGGGCTGTCCGGGCTGGAGTGCCTGTCCGGCATCCCCGGCCTGGCCGGCGCCACCCCGATCCAGAACGTCGGCGCTTACGGGCACGAGGTGGCCGAGACGATCGTCTCGGCCCGCGCCTACGACCGGCTGCGCGACCGGGTCGTCGAGCTGACCGCCGCCGAGTGCGAGTTCGGCTACCGGACCAGCCTGTTCAAGCGCCGGGCCGCGGCCCGGCCCGGCGCGGCCGCTCATCCGGCCGCGGCCACCGGGCGGTACGTGATCCTCGGGGTGCGTTTCCGGCTGGCCCGCGACCCGCTGTCCGCGCCGGTCGGCTACGCCGAGCTGGCCCGCGTGCTGGACGTGCCCGAGGGTACCCGCGCCCCGCTGGCCGAGGTCAGGGCGGCGGTGCTGCTGCTGCGGCGGGGCAAGGGCATGGTGACCGACCCGGCCGACCCGGACACCCGCAGCGCGGGCTCGTTCTTCACCAACCCGGTGCTGACGGCGGGCCAGTTCGCCGCCGTGCAGCGGGCCGCGGCGGCCCGGGCTGGCCGGCCGGTGGCGGTGCCGTGGTTCCCGGCCGGAGACGGGCAGGTCAAGGTGCCCGCGGCCTGGCTGATCGAGCAGGCCGGGTTCACCAAGGGCTACCCGGCCGGCGGCGCGGCGCGGATCTCGGCCAAGCACACGCTGGCCCTGACCAACCCTGGCGGCGCCTCCGCGGCGGACCTGCTGGCCCTGGCCGGCGAGATCAGCCGCGGCGTCGCGCAGGCGTTCGGCGTGCAGCTGGTCAACGAGCCGGTCCTGGTCGGCGCCGAGCTGGCCTGAGCCCGGCCGCAGCCCGGCAGCCGGCCAAGGCCCGGGCAGAACGATGCCAGGACCGGGCCGCCGCCGGCCGGGCCGGAACGCCGGCCCGGCCGCGTGGCCGCCTGCGGGCCGGGCGGCGGCTGCGTAGCCTGTGAACGGTCCGCCCGCATATGCCCAGAAAGGCCGCCACCATGAGACGGCCCGCCGCCGCGATCCTGACCGCCGTCACCGTCACCGCCGTGGCCGCGGCGTCCGCCGGCCCGGCCGCGGCCCGCCCCGTGCCGGGCCGGCCACCCGGCCGCCGCCCGGGCGGCAGCCGGCCCCAGGCCGCGGGCCGGGCATCCGGCAGCCAGTCATCCGGCGGGCGGCCACCCGGCGGGCGGGCCGGCCCCGGCGGCGCCAGCGCCGGCCGATTCAGCTTCTTGCGGGACTTCGGCGTCGCTGCCGGCGGTCAGCAAGCATGTCACCCGGCTGCCCTGGGCGCAGCAGGTGCTCAACCTGCCCGGCGCCTGGCAGCTGAGCCAGGGCCAGGGCATCACGGTGGCGGTCATCGACAGCGGGGCCGATGCCGTCCCGCAGCTAGCCGGGCGGGTCGCGGCGGTGAACCTGACCACCTCGCCGCCCGCGGACTGCTACGGCCACGGCACCGAGGTGGCGTCGATCATCGCCGCCGGGCAGGCGCCGGGAACGGCCTTCGCCGGCGTCGCGCCGCAGGCGCGCATCCTGGCCATCAAGGTGCAAAACGGCCATCAGAGCCAGGCCGGCCAGGGTCAGGGCACCAGCCTGGTCGCTGCGGCCGTCCGGCTCGCGGTCACCCGCGGGGCGCGGGTCATCAACATGTCCCTGCAATCCAGCTACGACAACCCGGTGCTGCGCGCCGCCGTGCGGTACGCGATCAGCCGCCGCGTGGTGGTGGTGTCCGCGGCCGGGAACGACACGACGAGTCACGGCAAGGAGCTGACCGGGCCGTTTTATCCGGCCAGCTATCCGGGCGTGCTCTCGGTCGGGGCCGTCGCCTTCGACGGCTCGCCCTGGACGGATACCGACGCCTTCTCCCGTGCCGGGGTCAGCGCTCCCGGCGTCTACGTCACCAGCGCCGCGCCCGGCGGCTACGTGGTCAACCAGCTGATCGGCACCAGCTACGCCGCCCCGTTCGCGGCCGGGGTGGCGGCGCTGATCTTGTCCCTGCACCCGAAGCTGGCGCCCGCCGAGGTAGTGGCCAGGATCGAGGGCACCGCGAACGGCGGGACCGGGCCTGGTACCGGGGCCGGGCTGGTCAGCCCGCTGAACGCGCTGACCGCCGTGCAGCTGGCCACCGGCCCGACCGCCAGCCCGCAGCCCGCGGGGCGGCCGGTCGCGGTCCGGCGGCCGCCGCCCCCCGACCGGCCGGCCCGGGACACGGCGCTGGCGACGACCGCGGCCGCGCTGATCCTGGCGGCCGTGATCGTGATCGCCGGGCTGGCCATCCCGGCCGCCCGCCGCCGCCGCCGTCGCCGCCCGGCCGGCCCGTAGCCCGGTCGCGCAGGCCGGCCTCGGCCCGGGCGGTCAGCTGGTCTGCTGGGCTTGCAGCGCTCGTTCCGGCGGACCGGCCGCGGCCATCAGCCCGGTCTGCACCAGCCGGACCCCGGTGCGGCGCGCCACGAACAGGCCCCGGCCGGCCGGCTGCGGCTGGGCCTTGACCCCGCCGAGCAGCGCCCCCTCCTCCTTGCTGCCCGACATGATCAGGGCGGGCGAGCTCATCTCCCTGATCCGCTGCACCAGCGGCTCGAACATGGCCCGCCCGGCGCCGCCCGCCGACCGGGCCACGACCAGGTGCAGCCCGATGTCGCGGGCCTGCGGGATCAGGTCGGCCAGCGGCAGCAGCGGATTGCTGGCCCCGGCCACCAGGTCGTAGTCGTCGATGATCAGGAACAGGTCCGAGCCGCGCCACCAGTTGCGGGCCCGCAGCTGGGCCGGAGTCAGGTCCGGCGGCGGCAGCCGGGCGGCCAGCGCCTCGCGGATGTCATTGACCAGCGGCGCGGCCGCGGCCGGGGAAGCCGCGTACCCGATCCGGTGCTCGGTTTCCGCGCTGTCCAGCAGCGACCGGCGGTAGTCGATGAAGACCAGCCGGGCCTGATCGGGGGTGTGCCGGGCGATGACGCCCTCGGCGATCAGCCGCAGCAGGTTCGACTTGCCGCACTCGGTGTCGCCGAGCACCAGGAAGTGCGGGTCGGCGGCGAAGTCGAGCAGCACCGGGGACAGCGTGTTCTCCTCGATGCCGAACGGGATGCGGGCGCCGGTCTGCCCGGGGCCGGGCAGCGAGGCGGCGGGCAGCTCGGCGGGCAGCAGCCGGACCTGCGGCGCGGCCGGCCCGCGCCAGGCGGCGCGCACGGTCTCGGTCAGCTGGCGCACTCCGGCGGGCAGCGACTCGGCGGCCGTCTCGCCGTCGATGCGCGGCAGCGCGGTGAGGAAATGCTGGCCGTCGCGGGTCAGGCCGCGGCCGGGCTGCGCCTGCGGCACGTTCATCGCCAGCCGCCGGTCGATCTCCGACTCGTACGGGTCGCCGAGCCGCAGCTCCAGCCGGGTGCCGAACAGGTCCCGGATGGCCGGCCGGAACTCCGACCACTTGCCGGTCGCGGCCAGCACGTGCACGCCGTAACCGAGGCCGCGCGCCGCGATCGCGGAGATCGCGGGCTCCAGCTGCTCGAAGTCCTGGCGCAGCGTCAGCCAGCCGTCCACCACCAGGAACACGTCGCCGAACCCGTCCCCGGCGATCTCTCCCGCCGCCCGCATCCGCCGGTAGGCGGCGATCGACTCGATGCCGGCCGCGGCGAACTCCCGCTCCCGGCCGGTCAGCACGCCCTCCACCTCGGCCACCGTGCGCCGGACGCTGTCGGGGTCCATCCGGGCCGCGACCCCGCCGAGGTGCGGCAGGGCGGACAGCCCGGCCAGCGACCCGCCGCCGAAGTCCAGGCAGTAGAACTGGACCTGCTCCGGAGTGTGCAGCAGGGCCAGCGAGCAGATCAGGGTGCGCAGCATCGTGGACTTGCCGGTGCGCGGCGCGCCGACCACGGCGGCGTGCCCGGCCGCGGCCGACAGGTCCACCCACAGCGGGTCGCGGCGCTGCTCGAACGGCCGGTCCACGATCCCGGTCACCGCCCGCAGGTCGCCGCGCAGTTCCCCGCCGGCCGTAGTCAGGCCCTGCGCCGACGGCTGCAGCGGCGGCAGCAGCTGGTCCAGGGTGGGCGGGACGTCCAGCGGCGGCAGCCAGATCTGGTGGCCGCCGGCCGTGGCCGGCCAGCTGGCGCACCACCACGTCCAGCAGGCTGTCCCCGCCCTGCGGCGCGGGCTCGATCTCCGGCTGGTCCGGGGCCGCCTCGGGCCGGATGTAGCCGGGCCCGAACGGCACGATCACCTGGCGGCCCTGGCGCGGCGGGCGGCGCGGCGGGCCGCTGGCCGGGCCCGAGACATAGGCGGCCTTGAACCGGGTCATGTCGCTGGTCTCGTACTTCAGGTAGCCGCTGCCCGGCTGCGACGGCAGCTCGTAGGCGTCCGGCGCGCCCAGCACCACCCGGGACTCGGAGGCGGAGAAGGTGCGCAGGCCGATCCGGTAGGACAGGTGCGTCTCCAGCCCGCGCAGCCGGCCCTCCTCCAGCCGCTGCGAGGCGAGCAGCAGGTGCACGCCGAGCGACCGGCCGAGCCGGCCGATCATCACGAACAGCTCGGCGAACTCGGGCCGGGCCGACAATAGCTCGGAGAACTCGTCGATGACCACGAACAGCGACGGCACCGGCGGCAAGTCGGCCCCTTGGTCGCGGGCCTGGGCGTAGTCGCGCAGCGAGGCGAAGTTGCCGGCCGCCCGCAGCAGTTCCTGGCGGCGCACCAGCTCGCCGTTGAGGGCGTCCCGCATCCGGTCGACCAGCGGCAGCTCGTCGGCCAGGTTGGTGATCACGGCGGACACGTGCCGCAGCTGCTCCAGCCCGAGGAAGGTCGCGCCGCCCTTGAAGTCCACCAGCACGAAGTTGAGCACGTCCGGCGGGTGGGTCATGGCCATGCCCAGCACCAGCGTGCGCAGCAGCTCCGACTTGCCGGATCCGGTGGCCCCGATGACCAGGCCGTGCGGGCCCATCCCGCCCTGGGCGGATTCCTTGATGTCCAGCTCGACGCTGGCGCCGTCGCCGGCGGTGGCGATCGGGACCCGCAGCCGGGCCCGGGCCGGCCGCGGCCGCCACAGCGCGGCCAGGTCCAGCGCGAACGGGCTGGTGACGCCGAGCAGCGCGGCCAGCGTGGTGTCGGCGGACAGCGGGTCCTCGGCCATCCCGGCCGCCCCCGGCCGCAGCGGCGCGAGCTGGCGGGCCAGCCCCTCCGCCGCGGCCAGCGTCAGCCGGTCGGGAACCCCGATCGAGGTGCGGACCTGCGCGCCGGTCCGGTCGGTGCTGACCAGCTGGACCGCGGCCGCGTTCACGTCAAGCACCAGGCTCGGCGGGGCGATGACGGGCAGCGCCGGGGCGGCGGCGCCCGGGGCCGCCGCCAGGTCGATGACCACCGCCCCCTCGGCTCCGTCCAGGCCCAGCCGGGCGTCATCGGCCTGCTCTCCGTCGTCCAGGATCACCACCAGGTAGGGCAGCGGCACGGTCGGCAGGCCCGCCGCGAACGGCGGCCGCCCGGTCAGTTCCGTGCCGAGCATGGCCTCCAGCTGCGGCAGGCTGGTGCTCATCAGCCGGACCGGGCCGGCCGCGTCGGACTGGGCGGGGTGCATGTTGTGCGGCAGCCACTTGATCCACTGCCAGTACCGCATCTTCTCCCGCGATGCGCAGACGCAGATGCGCAGGTCCTCGGGGGAGTGGAACACTGCGAGCTGGGCCACCGCGGCCCGCAGCATGGGATAGACCGCGTTCGGGTCGCCGGCCGCCGCGACCCGGGCGAACGAGCGCAGCGAGATCCCGACCGGCAGGCCGGGGACGCTGCCGTGCGCCCGGATGAACCGGCGGACCGCGCCCGCGCACATCGGGTCGAGGTCCTCCACCGGCTTGGTCTCCGGCGGGACCAGCCGGACCGCCAGCCGGTGCGTGCCGGTGCCGATCCTGACGTTGGCGAAGTCGCTGGTCGAGCTGCGCCGCTCCCAGATCCGGCGCAGCTGGGTGTCGAGCAGCAGCGACGGCAGCGCCCGCGGATCGGGGTTGACCCACTCCAGCGCCTCCCGCTGGGCGGCGGCGATCTTGCGTACCCGGCCGCGGACCTGGCCCAGGTAGCGCAGGTAGTCGCGGCGCTGCCCGTTCAGCCTGGTCTTCCGCTCGCCCTTGCCCCGGCCCATCTGGCCGACCATCATGCCGCCCATGCCGAGGGCCATGGCCCCGCCGCCGACGTACTGGACCGGGCTGGAGGTCGGGCCGACAATCATCGAGACCATGCCGACGGTCATGGCCAGCATCGGCAGGTACATCAGCGTCTGGGAGAAGTTGTCCGGCGTGGCCTCCGGGATCTCCGGCGGCGATTCGAGCAGGATCTCGCCGGCGGGCATCTCCGGGCCGTCCTGCTGCGGGGCGCGGCGGACGATGACGGTGGACACGGGCGCCGCCTGGTCCTTTCCGGTCAGCTCTGGCGAGGTCGGGAAAGCGCGGATAGACCGGGTTGGCCCGCGCTGCGAGAGTTATGATTCTACGGCCCGATATCGGGACCTGGCGGCGGATGGGCGAACGGGCGCCGGCCGCGCCCGGCCCCGGGATGCGGGCCCGGCACCGGCGCCGGGCGCGACCAGCAGATGCCGGCGCGGCTGCCCGCGGGCCCGGCGCCGCCGCGCACCGTTGCGAGGGAGCCAGATGACCACGGCGCACGGAGCCGACGTCTGCCGCGTCACGGTGGTCGGGCCGTCCCGCCGGGTGGACATCGCGCTGCCAGGCTACGTGCCGTTCGCGCACCTGTTCCCCGCCGTGGCCAGGTACGCGGGGCTGGACGGGCCGGACGCGGTGGCCGAGACCGGCGGCTGGGTGCTGCAGCGGCTGGGCGAGGAGCCGTTCCCGCCGGCCACCACCCCGGCCGAGGCCGGGCTGCGCGACGGCGAGCTGATCTACCTGCGGCCGCACCGGGCCCAGTTGCCCGCGCTGGCCATCGACGACGTGGCCGACGCGATCGCCACCGGGGTCGGGGAGCGGCCCGGCCGGTGGTCGCCGCGGGACGCCGGCGGCCTCGCGCTCGGCATCGCCGCCGCCGCCCTGCTGGCCGGGGCGGCCGTCATCGAGCAGTCCGGGCCGCCGTGGACCCGGCCGGCCCTGGCTGCCGGGATCATCGCGGTCGTGCTGCTGGCGGCGGCGGCCGTGGCCGCCCGGGCGGCCGGCGACACCCGGGCCGGGGCCGTGCTCGGCTGCGCCGCGACTGGCTACGCCTTCGGGGCGGGCCTGCTCAACGTGGCCAGGACCGTGCCGCACGGCCAGTTCACCGCCACGGGCCTGCTGGCGGGCTTCTCCGCGGCAGCGCTGACCGCGATCATCTCGGCCGCAGTGACCGGCGAGATCGCGGTGTTCTTCGCCCCCGCCCTGACCGCGCTGCTCGGAGTGGCCGGCGCGGCTCTGGACCTCGGCGTCAGCCTCGGCGGCTCCGGCTTCGCCGCGGCCGCCGTCTGCGTGATCACGCCGGTGCTGGCGCTGACCCCGCTGATCCCCGCGGCCTGCTTCCGGCTGGCGCGGATGGAACTGCCGCAGGTGCCGCGCAGCGTCGAGGACCTGCGCCGGGACACCCTGGACGTGAATGGCGCCGAACTGCTGCGCCGCACCACGGCCGCGGACCGGTTCGTGACCGGCTGCGCCGCCGTGCTCGGCCTGGCCGGCGGGGCGGCCGCGGTGGCGCTGGCGCTGTCCGGCGGCTGGATCGACACGCTGGCCAGCGCCGTGCTGGCCTGCGTGCTGCTGCTGCGGTCCCGGCTGTTCGCCGGGCTGGCCCAGCGGCTGTGGCTGCTGCTGCCCGGCTATCTCGGGCTGATCGTGCTCGCCTACCGGGCCGCGCCGGAGGGCCCGCAGCTCAAGCACCTCGCGCTGGCCCTGGGCATCTTGCTGGCGGGCACCGCGCTGGTGGTCAGCGTCGGCCGGTGGCTGCCCGGGCACCGCCCGTCGCCGTTCTGGGGCCGCGGCGCCGACGTCGCGGACACGCTGCTGATCGTCGCCCTGTTCCCGATGGCGCTGGCCGCCGCCGGGGTGTTCAGCTACCTGCACGGGCTCAGGCTGTGACGATCCAGGGGCGCGACGACGGGCCGCCGGGCCTGCCGGTGCTGCAAACCCGCAAGGATCTGTACCAGGCCCACCGGCTGATGACCCAGCGCGCCGCGCTGGCCTTGCTGCGCGGTCAGCCCGATGTCCCCGACCGGCCGATGCGGCGGCTCAACGTGGCGGCATTCTCCGGCATCCTGGTCGCGCTGATCGCCGCGGTCCTGCTGATCATCTGGGGCCTCATCGCGCCCTCCAGCGTGCCGCTGGCCCCGGGCCACCACTACCTGATCACCGACTCCGACACCGGCACGAAGTTCGTGTTCTGCGAGAAGGACAAGCTGTGCCCGGCGGTCAACTACGCCTCCGCGCTGCTGGCGCTGGACGTGACCGACCCGCAGCCGCAGAGCGTGAGCCAGTCGGCGCTGCGCTCGTTCCCGGTCGGGCCGCAGATCGGCATTCCCGGCCTGCCCGACCTGCCGGTGCCCGGCCTGCTGGTCCGCAGCCCCTGGTCGGTGTGCGACAAGAGCGGGGCCGGCCGGGACACCACCACGCTGGCCGGCGGCTACGCCACCGGCGGGCGCCGGCTGGGCAACCGCTCGCTGCTGGTGCGCGCAAGCGGCCAGGACTGGGTGATCTGGCACAACACCCGGCACCTGATCGCGGGCAGCCTGCTCGTCGCGCTGAGCAGCCAGACGCCCGTCAGCGCCGCCGGAGTGTGGCTGAACGCGCTGCCGGAGGGCGCCCCGTTCGCCCCGCCGCAGCTGGCGGGCAGCGGCGCCGTGGTGGCCGGGCCGCTCGGCCCGGCCAGGGTGGGCCAGGTGTACCAGGTCGTCGCGGCCACCGGCAAGCAGTATTACGTGCAGCTGCATGCTGGCGGCCTGGGCCGGATATCGCCGCTGCAGGCCAGCCTGCTGGAGTTCTCCTCGGCGCAGGACCAGCCGAAGTCGCTGTCCCCGGGCCAGGCCAGCCGGTACGCGCACAGCCAGCTCCCGCTCGGCGGGCTGCCCGCGCTGGCGCCCCCGGTGGTCACCGGCGCCCGGGCCGGCATGCGCTGCGTGGTGTACGGCGCGGGCGGCAGCAGCACGCTGCGGCGCCAGGTCCTGATCGGCGGCCGGGTCCCGCCCGGCGCGGTGCCGACGAACGTCTCCACCAGCGTGACCCAGATCTTCCTGCCGGACGGGACCGGATCCCTGGCCTGCGCGGCTCCGGCGCCCGGATCGGCAGCCGGCGCGGTGAACTGCTTCCTGGTCTCCGGGGGCAAGCGCTACGCGCTGCCCTCGCGGTCGGTGGCGGCGGTGCTCGGCTACCAGGACCTGTCCCGCCAGGCGGTGACGCTGCCGGCCAGCGTGGTGGCGCTGATCCCGCAGGGGCCGGTGCTGAGCCCGGCCGCGGCCCGGCGGCAGGCCCCGGCCGGCTGAGGCGCGCGGGCCCGGCTGGCGGGCCCGGATGCCGCGCCTCGGCGGCCCGCAAGAAGCGGGCTCGCGTATCCCCGAATTCGGGGATGGACGGCCAGATGGCGGTTTACGTTACGCGCCGGTAAGAAATATATCCGCAGGTCAATTGGCCTTCCATTGCACCCGGCAAATGCGCCGCTGCAATTTCACGCGGCGCAGTCCCGCGTCCCGGTTGACACCATTATGCGGGCTTGGCTTAACTTACCCGTAGTTATTCGGGCGAGCGGCCCAGATCGCCCGCCCGCGCGGGCCGGCCGTGCGGTCTTCCCGCCGGCGGGATCAGTCCCGCACCCGCCGCACTCAGGGCATGCGCAAGCGAGGAGGTCCAGCTATGGCTGGCGGAACCACTGTTAACAGAGCACAGATGGCAGCCGCCGCGGTCCACGTCCAGGACGCGGTGGACAAGATCCGGCACGAGCAGTCCCAGCTCGCCGGCTATCACGCTCAGCTCCAGGGATCCTGGGTCGGCGACGCGTCCAACGCGTTCACCAGCGCCTACGAGCGGTTCAACGCCGACTTCACCAAGGTCATCAACGCGCTGGAAGTCATGCACCAAAAGCTCGTCGGCACCCGCGCGCACTACGAGTCGACGGAAGAGGCGAACGTCGCGTCCGCCAATAAGGTCGCCGGGATCCTCAACCACTGAGCCGCCAGATCCACTGGGCCGGCCAGGCCGGCGGCCCGCGCGAGGCCGGCCGGAAACGGTCAGCGGGCGCGTAAGTCTCACCAAAGTCGTAATAGCTCGTTAAGGAGAACACGGGATGGGCGACTACACCAAGGCGGAATTTGAGGGCATGGCGCAGGGCCGCGCCGATTTCGCCAGCGTTTACAGCAGCTTCGAGAACACGCTGAACACCCTGAACGGCCAGATTCAGAGCAACCTGGCCGAGTGGACGGGCTCGGCCCAGGCGGCCTACCACGAGGCCAAGCAGATCTGGACTAACGCCGCCAACGACATGGGCAATGTGCTGAGCCAGCTGGGCAACGTCGTCGGCGTCGCGCACGACAACTACGTGACCACCGAGGGCGTCAACACCCGGCTCTGGACCTGATCCAGGCGCGCAGGTACTGGCCAAGGACGGCCGGGCGCCGCAGCGACGGCGCCCGGCACGCCCCGCGGATCGCGGGAGGTAGCACAGTGGATCGCGGGAGGTAGCAGATGGGCGGAGCAGGGGACGCCCGGATCCTGCAGCAGCAGGCGCGGGAGCAAGCGGCGCAGAACGCCAATACCTATAACCCGGACGGCTCGGCGAAGGCCAACGACTACCGGCCGCCGGCCATGCCGACCTCGTCGTTCCCCGAGCTCACCGGCGGGAACGGGCATTTCGAGGTGCACACCGACCGGCTCAGGCAGGTGGCCACCCAGATGGGCGGCGAGCTGGACCGGCTCTACAGCTCCGTCATGGACATCTACAACAACGGATACGGCGGCGCGGAGCTGACCGGCTGGTCGACCGCGGATCAGTTCGCGGCCAACGCCGGCAGCGCCTACGACGGCATCTCGCAGTTCCATTCGGATCTGAACAACGCCTACCAGCTGGTCATCGGCAACCTGCACAAGACGGCCGTCAACTACGCCGACGCGGAGTCGGCGTCCTCGACGGCTGCGCGGGCCGTCGGCTCGGACACGGCACTGCCCGGCGGTCTCAGCTCAGCCTGAGGAAGCAGCCCGGCCCGAGACGGGCACCAGCCTGAGGAAGAGGACGAAGGACAATGCTCGACAGTGGTGGCGGGGGAAGTGTCGTCGGTAACACCTACCCGATCAAGATCGTGGGGGTCGCCCCCAGCTCGGTGAGCGGCATGTCCGCGGCGGAGATCGAGGCGCTGTTCGCCCGGCTCGATCCCGGCGCGGTCGCCCAGGCGGGCGCCGCGTACACCGCGGCCAGCAAGACCCTGGCGCAGATCGCCGACAGCCTGGGCCAGCACGTGCAGGTGCTCAGCAGCAGCTGGAACGGCTCGGCGGCGCAGGCCGCCGCGGGCAACTTCGCCCAGCTGCACACCACGGCGATCGGCCTGGCCCGGGCCAGCGCGCAGACCGGCTCGGTGCTGACCTGGCTGGGCACCACGATCCTGCCGTTCTACAAGGCCTACAAGGCTCCCGGCAACGGCATCGTCGGCGACGTGGAGAGCCTGTTCGGCCACAACCCGCAAAACAGCGCCGCCCAGCAGGTGCTGGCCCGGCTGAACAACCGGCTGGTCCAGGCCAACGCGGGCCTGCCGCCGGACGTCACCAAGCAGCTGCCGTCCGGCGGCTGGAACGGCAGCCCCGGCCCGCTCGGCACCAGCCCGGGCGGCGGCGGCAGCACCGCATCAGCCGGCGGCGCCGCCGGGGCGGCTACGGCCGGCGGCCAGATCCCGGGCGGCGGGGTCGGCGGCGGCAGCGGCAGCCCGGGCAACCTCGCCCGCCTGTCGGGCGGGGCCGGCCCGGCGCCGAAGCTGACCGTCCCCCGGGTGGGGTCCGGTCCGCAGCCGGGTCCGGTCGGCCGGGTCGGCTCGCCCGGCCCGGTGAGCCCCGGATCTCCGGTCCGGCTGTCCGGCGGCGGCCCGGGCAGCGGCCCGGTGCCGGGCGCGCCCGGCGGCACCGGCGTGCCGGGCCCGGTCGGCGTGGGCACCGGTCCCGGCGGCTCCGGCGGCCTCGGCGCAGTGCCCGGCCCGGTCGGCGTCGCGCCGGTCCCGGGCGAGGGCACGGTGCCGGGAGCGGGCACGGTGCCGGGAGCGGGCACGGTCCCGGGCGAGGGCACGGTGCCGGGAGCGGGCGTCGTCCCGGGCGAGGGCACGGTGCCGGGAGCGGGCACGGTCCCGGGCGAGGGCACGGTGCCGGGAGCGGGCGTCGTCCCGGGCAAGGGCACGGTGCCAGGAGCGGGCACGGTCCCCGGCGAGGGCACGGTGCCAGGGGAGACCGTTCCCGGTGGCAGCGTGGGGCCGGGCGGCGTGGAGCCGGCCGGCGGGGTCGAGCCGGCGGGCGGCATCGGCCCGGTGCCCGGCGCGACCGAGCCGGGGGCACCCGGCGTGCCGGGCGAGGGGCCGGTCCCCGGCGACGGCGTGGCCCCCGGCGAGGGCGTCGTGCCGGGCGAGGGCGTGGTGCCGGGTCCCGGCGTCGTTCCCGGCATCGGCGGCGTCGGGCCCGGCGGCGCCGGGATACCCGGCGAGGGCGGCTACGGCCCGGGCGGCGGCTACACCAGCGGCCTGGAGGGCGAGGGCATCGGCAGCGTGGTCGGCGCGGAAGACGCGGGCCCGTTCGGCGCGGACGGGATGGTCGGCGGGATGCCGGAGAGCTCGTTCGCGGACAGGGTTCCCGGCGCGGCCGGCAGCCCGGGCGCCGAGGCCGGGACGACGGCCGGCGAGACCGCTGCCGGCCCGGCGGCCGGCGACGACCCCGCCACCGGCATGCCGCTGGCCGGCTCGGGATCCGGGCGGCGCGAGGAGCAGGAGAGGTACCGTCAGGCATGGCTGGCCGAGGACGCGGAGCTGTGGGACGCCGCGCCGCCCACGGTGCCGTCTAGCCTGGGCGTGTGACCCCAGGATCATCCACCGGACGCAGGCTGAGGCCGGGGCGGCGACGCCCCGGCCTCAGCCGCTCCGGGTCCGTCGTGACCGGGTCCGTCGTGACCGGGACCGTCCTGACCGGGCTGCTGCTCGGCGGGCTGCTGCCCGGCTTGCTCGCCCGGCCCGCGGCCGGCCGCCCGGCTGAGGCGGGCCAGCCTCCCGGCGCCGCCCGTCCCGCCGGGCCGGCCGGGGGCGCCCGGCTCACCGCGTCCGCCCGGCCCGCCGCCCTGCAGCCGCTGCGCGGGGAGTGGTGGTTCTCGTCCTGGGACATCCAGACCCGGGTCTGGCCGGTGACCCGCGGCCGCGGGGTCACGGTGGCGCTGCTGGACAGCGGGGTGCAGGCCCGGGTGCCAGACCTGCGCGGCGCCGTCGTGGCCGGCGGCGACACCACCGGGGCCGGCACCCACGGCGAGACCGACGACAACTTCAGCGAGGACGGCCACGGCACCGCGATGGCCGCGCTGATCGCCGGCCAGGGCCGCGGCGCTGCCGGGGTGGTGGGCATCGCCCCGGCCGCGAAGGTCATGCCGGTGCGGGTCGGCGGCCTGCACGGCGTGCAGGACGGCGGCACCCCCGCCAGCCTGGCCGCCGGGATCAGGTTCGCGGTCGCCCGCGGCGCCAGGGTCATCAACATGTCGCTGTCCAACAACGTCGCCTCGGTGACCGCCTGCGATCCGGTCCTGCAGTCGGCCATCGGGTACGCCCTGGAGCACAACGTGGTCGTGGTGGCCAGTTCGGGCAACCAGGGCGCCTCGGGCAGCCCGCCGGTGGAGCCGGCTGTCTGCGCGGGCGTGCTCGCGGTCGGCGCGGTGAACCCGGACCTGACCCTGTGGCCCGGCAGTAACCAGGGCCCGTACGTCACCGTGACCGCCCCGGGCACCCGCATTCCCTGGGTGGGCCGGAACGGGCAGCTCTACCCGAGCGGGTACGGCACCAGCCAGGCGGCCGCGTTCGTGTCCGGCGAGGCCGCCCTGATCCGGTCGCGGTATCCGCGGATGCCCTGGCAGCGGGTGGTGCAGCGGATCACCGACACGGCCCTGCCCAGGGGCCAGGTGCCGAACGGCAGATTCGGCTACGGGATCGTGCGCATTTCCAACGCGCTGAACCTGCGTCAGTTCAAGGTTCCTGCCAGTGCGCCCAACCCGGTCTACCAGGCCTATCTCTCCTGGCGGCACTCCCAGCCCGGGCCGCGGCCGCGCGATAGCCGGCCGGCGGCCGGCGCCTCGCCGGCTGCTGCACCCGCCGGCCCGGCTTCTGGCCTGTCTGCGGGTGTGATTGCCGGGCTGGCCGCGGTCGTGGTCCTCGCCGCCGCAGCCGTGGCCTTCGTGCTGGTCAGAAGGCACCGCGCCGGGTCCTGACGGCCGGGGCCGGCCGGGCCGGCCAGCCAGGCGCCGATCCCCTCCAGCAGCCGGGCCCGCACGGGCGGCGGGGCGGCCGAGCCGCGGACCGACATCGCGGCCAGCCCGGCCAGCTCGGCGTCGGACATGCCGTGCGCGTCCCGGGCCAGCTCGTACTGGGCCACGAGCCGGCGGCCGAACAGCAGCGGGTCGTCGGCGCCGAGCGCGATGCTGATGCCCGCGTCCAGCAGCGTCCTCAGCGGCACGTCGGCGGGCCGCGCCGCGACGCCGAGCGCCACGTTCGAGGTCGGGCATACCTCCAGCGTGACCCCGGCTGCCGCGATCCGCCCGGCCAGCGCCGGGTCGCGCGCCGCGGCCACGCCGTGCCCGATCCGGGTGGCATGCAGCTCATCCAGGCACACCCGCACGCTCTCCGGGCCGGACAGCTCGCCGCCGTGCGGATCCGACAGCAGCCCGGCCCGGGCCGCGATGCGGAACGCCGGGACGAACAGCCCGGCGTCGCCGCGCCGCTCGTCGTTGGACAGCCCGAAGCCCACCACGCCGCGCCCGGCGTACTGGGCGGCCAGCCGGGCCAGCGTGCGGGCCTCCAGCGGGTGCTTGGTGCGGTTAGCGGCGATCACGATGCCGATCCCCACCCCGGTCTGCGCGGTCGCGGCCGAGGCCGCGTCCAGCACCAGCTCCACCGTCGGGGTCAGCCCGCCGAACCGGACCGCGTAGCCGGACGGGTCGACCTGCAGCTCCAGCCAGCCCGAGCCCTCGGCCCGCTCGTCCTGCGCCGCCTCCAGCAGCAGCCGGCGCAGGTCGGCGGGCGTGCGCACCACCGAGCGGGCAATGTCGTACAGCCGCTGGAACCGGAACCAGCCGCGCTCGTCGGTGCCGTGCAGCCGCGGCGGCCAGTCGGCCACCAGCGCCTCGGGCAGGTGCACCCCGTGCCGGCGGGCCAGGTCGGCCAGCGTCGCATGCCGCATCGACCCGGTGAAATGCAGGTGCAGATGCGCCTTCGGCAGCCGGGCCAGCGGCCGGTTGTCCGGCACCCGCGCTAGCGCGCCTGGCTGAGCAGCTTGCCGAGCCGGGAGATGCCCTCCTCCAGGTCGGCGTCGCCGAGCGCGCACGACAGCCGGAAGTAGCCCGGCGTGCCGAACGCCTCGCCCGGCACCACCGCCACGTCGGCCTCGTCCAGCAGCAGCCCGGCCAGCTCGACAGAGGTCTGCGGCCGGGTGCCGGCCAGCTCGCGGCCGAGCACGCCCTTGACCGAGGGATAGCAGTAGAACGCGCCCTCGGGCAGCGGGCACACCACGCCGGGCACCTCGTTCAGCATCCGGGTCATGGTCAGCCGCCGCCGGTCGAACGCCGCGCGCATCCGCGCGACCGCGGCCAGGTCACCGCTGACGGCGGCCAGGGCCGCGGCCTGGGCCACGTTGCAGACGTTGGAAGTGGCGTGCGACTGCAGGTTGGCCGCGGCCTTGATCACGTCGGCCGGGCCGATCATCCAGCCCACCCGCCAGCCGGTCATCGCGTAGGTCTTGGCCACCCCGTTCAGCACCACGCACCGGTCGGTGATCTCCGGCGCGACGACGGGCATCGAGGCGAACCGCGCGCTGCCGAACACCAGGTGCTCGTAGATCTCGTCGGTGACCACCCAGATGCCCTTGGCGGCCGCCCACCGGCCGATCGCGGCGATCTCCTCCGGCGGGTACACCGCGCCGGTCGGGTTGGAGGGGGAGACGAACACGAGCATCTTGGTGGCCGCGGTGCAGTACTGGTCGAGCTGCTCGATGCTGACCCGGTAGCCGGACTGCTCGTCGGTGGGCACCAGCACCGGCTTGCCGCCGGCCAGGCCGATCGACTCGGGATAGGTGGTCCAGTACGGGGTGGGCAGCAGCACCTCGTCGCCGGGGTCGAGCAGCGTCGCGAAGGCCTGGTAGACGGCCTGCTTGCCGCCGTTGGTGATCAGCACCCGGGCGGCGGGCACCTCGAGGCCGGAATCGCGCACGGTCTTGGCGGCGACCGCCTCGCGCAGTTCGGGCAGCCCGGCCGCGGGGGTGTAGTGGTGAAACCTCGGCTGCGCGCAGGCGCTGGCTGCAGCCTCGACGATGTAGCCAGGGGTCGGGAAGTCCGGCTCGCCTGCCCCGAACCCGATGACCGGCCGGCCGGCCGCCTTGAGCGCCTTGGCCTTGGCGTCCACGGCCAGCGTGGCGGATTCGGTGATGGCGGCGACCCGGGCGGAGATTCTGTGCGGTGCGGAACTCATGACTCCCATGGTCGCATCTCGCCGGCGAGTGCCGGGCCACCTTCCTTGCGGTAGTTCGACGCCGGGCCCGCTGGCGACATAGAATTGCGGAGCTGGCGTCTCCCGCCAGTGGCCCGTGCATGCCCGCGCGAGCCTGATAGGGCAGTAGCTCAATTGGCTAGAGTCCCGGTCTCCAAAACCGGTGGTTGGGGGTTCGAGTCCCTCCTGCCCTGCGAGTGCGGCCCGCGTGAGCGGGCAGCTGGCGGCGCAAGCCGCCGGTCAGGCACTGGCGGTGCGAGCCGCCGGTAAGCACTGGCGGCGCAAGCCGCCGGTAGGCAGCAGTGCTCAGGTGAGGTAATGGCAACTCAGACACGTGGCTCGGCCGCCGCCAAGCAGGCGAAGGCTGGCGGCCCGCCGCAGCGCGACCGGACCACGCCCGCGCTGTTCATCCGGCAGGTCGTGGCCGAGCTGCGCAAGGTCATCTGGCCGACCCGCCGGGAGCTTGTCACCTACACAACGGTCGCGCTCGTGTTCATCCTGGTCATGGTGGCCATCGTGACCAGCCTGGACTATGGGTTCACCAAGCTGGTGTTCGCGATCTTCGGCTGAGGACGCCGCCGGCTGGCCGATGAGCCGGCAGTCCAGTGAGCCACCGGCCTGCCCGGCCGGATGGCCGGATGGCCGGCACGCGGATGGCCAGGCAAGTCCGCGCGCGGCGAGCACGCCGGGAGGCAGTTCCCGGCTCGCGCCGCGCCGGGGAACGTCAAAGGGAAAGAGCAACTGTGTCCGAGTCCGAACTGCAAGACGGTCAGCCCCTGGCTGAGGCCGTCACCAACGGCCAGGCCAGCCCGGCGGGCCCGGCCGCCGATGCCGCGGCGCAGGATGCTCTCGCCGCGCTGGGCAGCCGCACGGCCGCGCCGGCCGAGGGCGGCACCGCCGGTTCCGAGGCCGGCACCGCGGGGTCCGAGACGGAGACCGCCGCTCTTGAGCTTGAGGCGGACACCGCCGGTTCCGAGGCCGAGGCCGAGGCGGGGTCTGAGGCCGGCGCCGGGGTGGCGGACTCCGCGGCGGCGGATGCGGCCGCCGTGGACGGCGCGGCCGACGGCACGGCCGCTGACGGTGCGGTGGCCGGTGGATCCGCAGCCGGTGGATCCGCGGCCGGTGGATCCGCGGCCGACGGCGCCGGCGCTGACGGGGCCGAGCCGGAGGAGACCGACCCGGTCACCGAGTTCAAGACGGAGCTGCGCCGGCTGCCCGGCGACTGGTACGTCGTGCACTCCTACGCGGGCTACGAGAACCGGGTGCGGACGAACCTGGAGAGCCGCACCCAGTCGCTGAACATGGAGGACTACATCTTCCAGATCGAGGTCCCCACCCACGAGGTGATCGAGATCAAGAGCGGCAAGCGCCAGCAGGTGCAGGAGAAGGTGCTGCCCGGCTACATCCTGGTCCGGATGGATCTCACCGACGAGTCGTGGGCCGCGGTCCGCAATACCCCGGGCGTCACCGGCTTCGTCGGCCTGTCCAGCAGGCCCTCGCCGCTGAGCCTGGACGAGGTGGCGACGCTGCTCGCGCCGGTGCCTGAGGAGAAGGCCATCAAGAAGGCCGAGACCATGCGGGCCGCCGCGGTGGATTTCGAGGTCGGCCAGTCGGTTACGGTTATGGACGGCCCGTTCGCGACGTTGCCGGCCACGGTGAGCGAGATCAACCCCGACACCCAGAAGCTCAAGGTGCTGGTGTCGATCTTCGGCCGGGAGACCCCGGTCGAGCTTTCATTCGACCAGGTCAGCAAGCTCTGACGGCCGCGGCCGGATCGCGGCCGGGCGCTGACAGCAGGAACAGGAAAAGGAACAGGAATGCCGCCGAGGAAGAAGAAGGTCGCTGCGCTGGTCAAGGTGCAGCTGAACGCCGGGGCGGCCACGCCGGCCCCGCCGGTGGGCACGGCGCTCGGCCCGCACGGCGTCAACATCATGGATTTCGTCAAGCAGTACAACGCCGCGACCGACTCGCAGCGCGGGAACGTCATCCCGGTCGAGATCACGATCTACGAGGACCGCTCGTTCTCGTTCATCACCAAGACGCCGCCGGCCCCCGAGCTGATCAAGAAGGCCGCCCGGGTGGAGAAGGGCAGCGGCGAGCCGCACAAGGACAAGGTCGGCACGGTGACCAAGGCCCAGGTGCGCGAGATCGCCCAGACCAAGATGCCCGACCTCAACGCGACCACGATCGAGGCCGCCGAGAAGATCATCGCCGGCACCGCCCGCTCCATGGGCATCACCGTCGAAGGCTGACTCAGGCCCGCCCCGTGGCAGGGCCAGGCGCTGGCCCGCTGACCACGAACTCCGAGATTTCAGGGAGACAAGCACATGAAGCGCAGCAAGGCCTATCGCAAGGCCGAGGAACTCCTCCAGCCGGCCGAGCTGTACAGCCCGTCCGAGGCGGTATCGCTGGCCCGCAAGACCTCCACCACCAAGTTCGACCCGACGGTCGAGGTCGCGCTGCGGCTCGGCGTCGACCCGCGCAAGGCCGACCAGATGGTCCGCGGCACCGTCAACCTCCCGCACGGGACCGGCAAGACGGCCCGGGTGCTGGTGTTCGCCGCGGGTGAGCGGGCCGAGGAGGCCACCGCGGCCGGCGCCGACTTCGTCGGCACCGACGACCTGATCGAGCGGATCCAGGGCGGGTTCCTCGACTTCGACGCGGTGGTCGCCACGCCCGACCTGATGGGCAAGGTCGGCCGCCTGGGCCGGGTGCTCGGGCCGCGCGGCCTGATGCCCAACCCGAAGACCGGCACGGTCACCATGGACGTCGGCAAGGCCGTGTCCGACATCAAGGGCGGCAAGATCGAGTTCCGGGTGGACCGGCACGGCAACCTGCATTTCGTGATCGGCAAGGCCTCGTTCAGCGACCGGGCGCTGGTGGAGAACTACGCCGCCGCGCTGGACGAGATCATGCGGCTCAAGCCGGCCGCCGCCAAGGGCCGGTACGTCAGGAAGGTCACGATCACCACCACGATGGGACCGGGCATCTCGGTCGACCCGAGCCAGACCCGCAACCTGACCGAGGAGCTGGAGGACGCGGCCGCCAGCTGACCCGGGACGGGCGGCCGGTCCCGGCGGCCCATCGCGTGAGCGCGATTTGGCGGCCGGGCCGGCCGCGCGTACCCTGTAGTCCTGCCCAAGACCGTCGGTCGCTGTCGCGCGTGCGCGGCAGCCGAAGGTCCCGCGTAAGCGGGCGGCCCGCGCAGGCGAACTGAGTTCGGCCCGAGCACGCCCTCGCGCGTGCGCCCGCCGGTCCTGAAGGGACGGCGGGCTGGTGGTCCGCCCCGGTGCGCTTGCGCCGGGGCGCTTTGTCTTTCCCGGGCCCGTGGCCGGCGCCGCGGCTTGATACGCATGCGAGCCCGGGGATCTGCCCGCCTGGCGGGGTGTCCCGGTGAAGAGGAAGGGAGGCCCATGGCGAGGGCGGACAAGGAGACGGCGGTCGCCGAGCTGGCCGAGCGGTTCCAGAACTCGGCGGGCGCGGTGCTGACGGAGTACCGCGGCCTGTCGGTGGCGGATCTCGGTGAGCTGCGCCGCACGCTCGGCGACCACGCGTCGTTCTCTGTCGTGAAGAACACCCTGACCAAGATCGCCGCGGACCAGGCCGGCGTCACCGAGCAGCTGACCAGTCAGCTCACCGGCCCGTCCGCGATCGCGTTCGTGTCCGGTGATGTCGTCGAGGCCGCGAAGGGGCTGCGCGATTTCTCTCGCGCCAACCCGTTCCTGGTCATCAAGGGCGGCGTGCTGGACGGCAACCCGCTGACCCCGGCCGAGATCGCCAAGCTGGCCGACCTGGAGCCGCGCGAGGTGCTGCTGGCCAAGCTGGCCGGCGCCTTGAAGGCGTCGCTGTCGAACGCCGCGGCGACCTTCAACGCGCTGCCGGCCCAGCTGGCCCGGCTGCTCGGCGCGCTGCAGGACAAGCGGGCGGCCGAAGCCCCGGCCCCCGGGTCCGCGGCGGCCGCGGATGCGGCTGCCGACGGCCGAGGCCGCGGCAGCCGGCCGGCCGAGACCGGCAGCCGAGCCGGCGAGCCGGCGACCGAGCCGAGCCGGCGGCCGAGACGGCCGAGGACAGCTGACCATCCGCGCGGCGCAGCCCGCCGCGCGGCACCCGCAGACCAGATAGCCGACCAGGCAGCCGCAGGCCGCCGGCGACGTACAACCCGGAGGAACAAGCACCATGGCGAAGCTCAGCACCGCCGACCTGCTCGACGCGTTCAAGGAGATGACGCTGATCGAGCTGTCGGAGTTCGTGAAGCAGTTCGAGGACACGTTCGACGTCAAGGCGGCCGCGCCGGTCGCCGTGGCCGCGGCCGCGCCGGCCGGCGGCGGCGAGGGCGGCGCGGCCGAGGCCGAGGAGCAGGACGAGTTCGACGTCATCCTCGAGGCCGCGGGCGACAAGAAGATCCAGGTCATCAAGGAGGTCCGCACGCTGACCAGCCTGGGCCTGAAGGAGGCCAAGGACCTGGTCGACGGCGCGCCCAAGCCGCTGCTCGAGCGCGTCAACAAGGAGACCGCCGACAAGGCCAAGGCCCAGCTCGAGGGCGCCGGCGCCACCGTCACGGTCAAGTAGCACGCTGCGCCGCCCGCCCGGCACCGCCCGGCTGCGGTGCCGGCGGGCGCGTGCCCGCGCCCGGCCGGTAACCCCGTGGCGGGTCCCGTCACGGGCACCTGACCCCGGTCGCGGAACCTCAGCACCGGCCCGGCTGACACCCGTGGATGTCACATCGAGGGGGTGAGAGGCGGCGGCCGCGGCGGAAATTTTCCGGGCCTGCGGCCGGTTGTCCCGGGCGGGCCGGACCGCTGCCGAGCACCGGCACGGCCCGCCTGCCGGCCGCCCGCGCGGCCGCTCTCAGCGCGGCCCGCGAGCCCGGCTGACCAGTCAGAATGTCCGGACACCCGGCCGAAAGCGGCCTACATCCGTACCCGGTGCCGCCGCGCGCAAACTGTAGTGAAAATGTGATGTTAGTCACGTCAGATCCGTGGCCGACACCGTGCGCTGCGGTCTTGACGTTTGGCGACGGAAGAGCGATGCTGCGTTGCAGCGTGAATCTCATAGTTACGTACGCTTGACGAGCAGTGTGTCTCCGGACTACACTGCCAATTTGCGCTGCATCACTACGTCCTCGCCTACCCTCCACCCTCGCGGCGTGTTGTGAGGGCGTTTTGCATGCGCGCGGTCACCGCCCGTAGCAAGAACCGCAACAAGCCCGGAAGGACCCCTGTTGGCAGCCTCGCGCAGCGCCTCAGTTTCTACCCCTGGTCCCCGTCGAGTTTCCTTCGCCCGCATCCGCGAGCCGCTTGAAGTTCCCGGCCTCCTGGCCTTGCAGACCGAGTCGTTCGACTGGCTGCTGGGCAACGAGCGCTGGCGCGGCCGCGTCGAGGCGGACAAGAGCGCCGGGTACCTCGATCTGCCCGAGCAGTCGGGCCTCGAGGAGATCTTCGAGGAGATCAGCCCGATCGAGGACTTCACCGGGACCATGTCCCTCTCGTTCCGCGACCACCGGTTCGAGCCTCCGAAGTACTCCGCCGAGGAGTGCAAGGAGAAGGACATGACCTACTCCGCGCCGATGTTCGTCACCGCGGAGTTCATCAACAACTCGACCGGCGAGATCAAGAGCCAGACCGTGTTCATGGGCGACTTCCCGCTGATGTCCCCGAAGGGCACGTTCATCATCAACGGCACCGAGCGCGTCGTGGTGTCGCAGCTCACCCGGTCGCCGGGCGTGTACTTCGACCGCCAGGTCGACAAGACCTCCGACAAGGACATCTACAGCTGCAAGGTGATCCCCTCGCGCGGCGCCTGGCTGGAGTTCGAGATCGACAAGCGCGACGCGGTCGGCGTGCGCATCGACCGCAAGCGCAAGCAGAGCGTCACCGTGCTGCTCAAGGCCCTCGGCTGGGACGAGGCCAGGATCCTGGAGCGGTTCGGTGAGTTCGAGTCGGTGCGCGCGACCCTGGAGAAGGACCACACCACCGGCCAGGACGACGCGCTGCTCGACATCTACCGCAAGCTGCGCCCGGGCGAGCCCCCGACCCGCGAGTCGGCCCAGGCCCTGCTGGAGAACCTCTACTTCAACCCCAAGCGCTACGACCTGGCCAAGGTCGGCCGCTACAAGGTCAACAAGAAGCTCGGCCTGAACCAGGGCATCACCCAGGGCACGCTGACCGAGGACGACATCGTCGCCACGATCGAGTACCTGGTCCGGCTGCACCACGGCGAGGACGAGATGAAGTCCGCCGCGGCCGTGGTCCCGGTCGACGTCGACGACATCGACCACTTCGGCAACCGCCGGATCCGCACCGTCGGCGAGCTGATCCAGAACCAGGTCCGGCTGGGCCTGGCCCGGATGGAGCGCGTGGTCAGGGAGCGGATGACCACCCAGGATGTCGAGGCCATCACGCCGCAGACCCTGATCAACATCCGGCCGGTGGTGGCGTCGATCAAGGAGTTCTTCGGCACCAGCCAGCTGTCCCAGTTCATGGACCAGACCAACCCGCTGGCCGGCCTGACCCACAAGCGCCGGCTGAACGCGCTCGGCCCGGGCGGCCTGTCCCGCGAGCGGGCCGGGTTCGAGGTCCGCGACGTGCACCCCAGCCACTACGGCCGGATGTGCCCGATCGAGACGCCGGAAGGCCCGAACATCGGCCTCATCGGCTCGCTGGCGAGCTACGCGCGGATCAACGCGTTCGGCTTCATCGAGACCCCGTACCGCAAGGTCGAGAACGGCAAGGTCACCGAGCAGGTCGACTACCTGACCGCGGACGAGGAGGACCGGCACGTCATCGCCCAGGCGAACGAGCCGATCGAGTCCGACGGCAGCTTCTCCGGCAACCGCGTGCTGGTCCGCCGCAAGGGCGGCGAGGTCGACCTGATCCCGCCGGACGAGGTGGACTACATCGACGTCTCGCCGCGCCAGATGGTGTCGGTCGCGACCGCGATGATCCCGTTCCTGGAGCACGACGACGCCAACCGCGCGCTGATGGGCTCCAACATGCAGCGCCAGTCGGTCCCGCTGCTGCGCAGCGAGGCCCCGCTGGTGGGCACCGGGATGGAGTACCGGGCCGCGGTGGACGCCGGCGACGTGATCGTGGCCGACAAGCCGGGCGTCGTCGAGCAGGTCAGCGCGGACATGGTCACGGTGGCCAACGACGACGGCACCAGGACCGACTACCTGGTGGCCAAGTTCCGCCGGTCCAACCAGGGCACCTGCTACAACCAGAAGCCAGTCGCCTACGAGGGCCAGCGGGTCGAGACCGGCCAGGTCATCGCCGACGGCCCGTGCACCGACCACGGCGAGATGGCGCTCGGCCGCAACCTGCTGGTCGCGTTCATGCCGTGGGAGGGCCACAACTACGAGGACGCGATCATCCTGTCCCAGCGGCTGGTCCAGGACGACGTACTGTCCTCGATCCACATCGAGGAGCACGAGGTCGACGCCCGGGATACCAAGCTGGGCCCGGAGGAGATCACCCGGGACATCCCGAACGTCTCCGATGAGGTGCTGGCGGACCTGGACGACCGCGGCATCATCCGGATCGGCGCCGAGGTCATCACCGGCGACATCCTGGTCGGCAAGGTCACGCCCAAGGGCGAGACCGAGCTGACCCCGGAGGAGCGGCTGCTGCGGGCGATCTTCGGCGAGAAGGCCCGCGAGGTCCGCGACACCTCGCTGAAGGTGCCGCACGGCGAGTCCGGCAAGGTCATCGGCGTCCGGGTGTTCACCCGCGAGGACGGCGACGAGCTGCCGCCCGGCGTGAACGAGCTAGTCCGGGTGTACGTGGCGGCCAAGCGGAAGATCACCGACGGCGACAAGCTGGCCGGCCGGCACGGCAACAAGGGCGTCATCGCCAAGATCCTGCCGATCGAGGACATGCCCTTCCTGGCCGACGGCACGCCGGTCGACATCGTGCTCAACCCGCTCGGCGTGCCGGGCCGGATGAACGTCGGCCAGGTGCTGGAGACCCACCTCGGGTGGGTGGCCAGCTCGGGCTGGAAGGTCGACGGCAGCGACGGTGACTGGAAGAAGCGGCTCAAGCAGATCGGCGCCGACGGGGCTGAGCCGGGCACGCCGGTGGCCACCCCGGTGTTCGACGGCGCCAGCGAGGAAGTGATCACCGGGCTGCTCGACTCGGCGCTGCCCAACCGGGACGGCAACCGGCTGGTCGGCGGCAGCGGCAAGGCCGACCTGTTCGACGGCCGGACCGGCGAGCCGTTCACCGAGCCCATCTCGGTCGGCTACATCTACATCCTCAAGCTGCTGCACCTGGTCGACGACAAGATCCACGCCCGGTCGACCGGGCCGTACTCGATGATCACCCAGCAGCCGCTGGGCGGCAAGGCGCAGTTCGGCGGCCAGCGCTTCGGCGAGATGGAGGTCTGGGCGCTGGAGGCCTACGGGGCCGCCTACGCGCTGCAGGAGCTGCTGACCATCAAGTCCGACGACATCCTCGGCCGGGTCAAGGTCTACGAGGCCATCGTCAAGGGCGAGAACATCCCCGAGCCCGGCATCCCGGAGTCGTTCAAGGTGCTGATCAAGGAGATGCAGTCGCTCTGCCTGAACGTGGAGGTGCTCTCCAGCGACGGCGCGGCCATCGAGATGCGCGACACCGATGAGGACGTCTTCCGGGCCGCGGAGGAACTGGGCATCGACCTGTCCCGGCGCGAGCCGAGCAGCGTCGAGGAAGTCTGAGCCCGAACAGTCGAAGAGGCCGGATCTATTTACCCCAGGGGACAGAAAACGTGCTAGACGTCAACTTCTTTGACGACCTCAGGATTGGCCTCGCCACCGCCGACGACATCAGGATGTGGTCGCACGGCGAGGTGAAGAAGCCGGAAACGATCAACTACCGCACGCTCAAGCCGGAAAAGGACGGCTTGTTCTGCGAGAAGATCTTCGGTCCCACCCGGGACTGGGAGTGCTACTGCGGCAAGTACAAGCGGGTCCGGTTCAAGGGCATCATCTGCGAGCGCTGCGGCGTCGAGGTCACCCGGGCCAAGGTGCGGCGCGAGCGGATGGGCCACATCGAGCTGGCCGCCCCGGTCACCCACATCTGGTACTTCAAGGGCGTCCCGAGCCGTCTCGGCTACCTGCTCGACCTGGCGCCGAAGGACCTGGAGAAGGTCATCTACTTCGCCGCGTACATGATCACGTACGTGGACACCGAGGCGCGCGACCGCGACCTGCCCTCGCTCGAGGCCAAGATCACGGTCGAGAAGAACCAGCTGGAGCAGCGGCGCGACGCCGACATCGAGGCGCGCCAGGCCAAGCTGGAGAAGGACCTGGCCGAGCTGGAGGCGGCCGGCGCCAAGGGCGACGCGCGCCGCAAGGTGCGGGAGAGCTCGGACCGCGAGTGCCGCCAGATCCGCGACCGCGCGCAGCGCGAGATCGACCGGATCGAGGAGGTCTGGAGCCGGTTCCGCGGCCTGAAGGTCCAGGACCTGGAGGGCGACGAGCTGCTGTACCGGGAGATGCGCGACCGGTTCGGCCGCTTCTTCCGCGGCGGCATGGGCGCCCAGGCCATCCAGGAGCGGGTCGGCAGCTTCGACCTCGAGGGCGAGGCCGCGAACCTGCGCGAGATCATCCGCACCGGCAAGGGCCAGCGCAAGGCCCGCGCGCTGAAGCGGCTGAAGGTCGTGTCGGCGTTCCTGAACACCACCAACAGCCCGCTCGGCATGGTGCTGGACTGCATCCCGGTGATCCCGCCGGACCTGCGGCCGATGGTGCAGCTGGACGGCGGCCGGTTCGCCACCTCCGACCTGAACGACCTGTACCGCCGGGTGATCAACCGGAACAACCGGCTCAAGCGGCTGCTCGACCTCGGCGCGCCCGAGATCATCGTCAACAACGAGAAGCGGATGCTGCAGGAGGCCGTGGACTCGCTGTTCGACAACGGCCGCCGCGGCCGGCCGGTCACCGGCCCGGGCAACCGCCCGCTGAAGTCGCTGTCGGACATGCTCAAGGGCAAGCAGGGCCGGTTCCGCCAGAACCTGCTCGGCAAGCGGGTCGACTACTCCGGCCGCTCGGTCATCGTGGTCGGCCCGCAGCTCAAGCTGCACCAGTGCGGCCTGCCCAAGGAGATGGCGGTCGAGCTGTTCAAGCCGTTCGTGATGAAGCGGCTGGTCGACCTGTCGCACGCGCAGAACATCAAGTCCGCCAAGCGGATGGTCGAGCGCGCCCGCCCGGTGGTGTGGGACGTGCTGGAAGAGGTCATCACCGAGCACCCGGTGCTGCTCAACCGCGCGCCGACGCTGCACCGCCTCGGCATCCAGGCCTTCGAGCCGCAGCTGGTCGAGGGCAAGGCGATCCAGATTCACCCGCTGGTCTGCACCGCGTTCAACGCGGACTTCGACGGCGACCAGATGGCCGTGCACGTGCCGCTGTCGGCGGAGGCGCAGGCCGAGGCCCGGATCCTGATGCTGTCGACCAACAACATCCTCAAGCCGGCCGACGGCAAGCCGGTGACCATGCCCACCCAGGACATGATCATCGGGATCTACTGCCTGACCCGGGAGACCGCCGGCGCCGAGGGCGAGAAGCGGGCGTTCGCCAGCCTGTCCGAAGCGCTGATGGCCTACGACCGGCGCGAGCTCGGCCTGCAGGCCCCGATCGAGATCCGGCTGCAGGACGTGGCCCCCCCGGAGGGATTCGAGGTGCCCGAGGGCTGGGAGCCCGGCCAGCCGCTGCGGCTGGCCACCACGCTCGGCCGCTGCCTGTTCAACGAGACGCTGCCGGCTGACTACGCCTTCGTCAACTACGAGGTGGGCAAGAAGCAGCTGTCGACGATCGTCAACGAGCTGGCCGAGCGCTACCCGAAGGTGGAGGTGGCCGCCGCCCTGGACAAGCTCAAGGACGCCGGCTTCCACTGGGCCACCCGGGCCGGGGTCACGATCGCCATCGAGGACGTGGTGGCGCCGCCGAACAAGCGCGAGATCCTGGACGCCTACGAAAAGCGGGCCGACAAGGTGCAGCGCGAGTACGACCGCGGCCTGATCACCGACGATGAGCGCCGCCAGGAGCTGATCGAGATCTGGACCCACGCGACCGCCGACGTGGCCGAGGACATGGAGAAGGCCTTCCCCGAGACCAACCCGGTCTGGATGATGGTCAACTCCGGCGCCCGCGGCAACCCGATGCAGGTCCGCCAGATCGCCGGCATGCGCGGCCTGGTCTCCAACCCCAAGGGCGAGACCATCCCGCGGCCGATCAAGTCCAGCTTCCGCGAGGGCCTGTCGGTGGTGGAGTACTTCATCTCCACCCACGGCGCGCGCAAGGGCCTGGCCGACACCGCGCTGCGCACCGCCGACTCGGGTTACCTGACCCGGCGGCTGGTGGACGTCGCGCAGGACGTGATCGTCCGCGAGGAGGACTGCGGCACCGACCGGTCGCTGGCCATGCGGATCGCGAACAAGGACTCCTCGGGCGCGCTGCGGCGGCTGCCGAACATCGAGAACACCGGCACCGGCCGGACGCTCGCGGAGGACGTCAGCGACGCCGACGGCAACCTGCTGGCCGAGGCGGGCAGCGACATGACCGAGTCCATGATCGACGCGATGGTCGCGGCGGGCGTGGAGTCGGTGCGCACCTACAGCGTGCTGGTCTGCCAGGCCAAGGTCGGCGTCTGCGCCAAGTGCTACGGCCGGTCGCTGGCGACCGGCAAGCGGGTCGACGTGGGCGAGGCGGTCGGCATCATCGCCGCCCAGTCCATCGGCGAGCCGGGCACTCAGCTGACGATGCGGACCTTCCACACCGGCGGGGTGGCGGGCCTGGACATCACCCACGGCCTGCCGCGGATCCAGGAGCTGTTCGAGGCCCGGATCCCGAAGGGCCTGGCGCCGATCACCGAGGTCGAGGGCACGGTCAGGATCGAGGAGCCGGAGAAGGCCCGCAAGATCGTGATCGTCCCCGACGACGGGTCGGAGGAGGTGGCCTACCAGGTTTCCAGCCGGGCCCGGCTGCTGGTGGGCGACGGCGACCACGTCAGCGTCGGCCAGCAGCTGATCGCCGGCGCGATCAACCCGCACGAGGTGCTGCGCATCCTCGGCTCCCGCGAGGTGCAGCTGCACCTGGTGCACGAGGTGCAGGAGGTCTACCGGTCTCAGGGCGTGTCGATCCACGACAAGCACATCGAGATCATTATCCGGCAGATGCTCAAGCGGGTGAACGTGATCGAGTCCGGCGACACCGAGCTGCTGCCCGGCGAGCTGGTCGAGCGGCCGAGGTTCGAGGAGGTCAACCGCGCGGTCGTGGAGACGGGCGGCAGCTCCGCGGCTGGCCGTCCGCAGCTCATGGGCATCACGAAGGCGTCGCTGGCCACCGAGTCCTGGCTGTCGGCGGCCTCCTTCCAGGAGACCACCCGGGTGCTCACCGACGCGGCGATCCACGCCCGGTCGGACTCGCTGGTCGGCCTGAAGGAGAACGTCATCATCGGCAAGCTGATCCCGGCCGGCACCGGCATGCAGCGCTACCGCGGCCTGCGGGTCGAGCCGACCGAGGACGCCAGGTCCGCGGTCTACCCGCAGCCGTCCTACGACGCCCAGCCCGCCGAGCAGTACAACTTCGGCCAGGGCCCGGGCGAGGCCATCCCGCTGGAGGAGTACGACTTCGGCGCGTACAACCGCTAGCCGCCACAAGCCGGATTCTGGCGGAACCGGGCCGGCCAGGACGGGCCGCCGCTGCACCCGCAGCGGCGGCCCGTCTCGTTCCCGGCCGCCCTCGCACGTCGCGGCCCAGCCGCCCGCAGGCCCGGGCCGGGCCGGGCCGCGAGCGGACCCGCACGATCACTCAAGCCAGCGGTCCTCGCGGCTGGTCAGCAGCCGGGATGGGTCAGGCCAGGCGTAGACGAGGGTGACCGGCTTGCCGTTGAGCCTGGCGGGGTCTCCGCCCGGTGGCGGGAGCGCGAGGCGCTGCACGCAGACGCCGCCCCGTGCGGTGTAGAAGGCGCGGGCGGCGCTGTTTTGCTCCAGGACCCACAGGTACAAGCCGGAGGCGGGGGAGCAGTCCAGGATCTCCTGCGCGGTCAGGGCCAGCAGCCGGGTGCCGATCCCTTGTCGTTTCCGGCCGCGGGCCACGTGCAGGTTGTCGAGGAACGCGCCCCGGACAGGATCGTGGCCGAGGAGAGTGCGGGCAAAGCCCGCGATCGCGCCGTCGTGCTCCGCGAGGAGCGTGCGCGCCTGCGGATCCGGGGCAGCCAGGCGCTCGGTCCACAGCGGCAGCAGATACCGGTCGGCACGGTCGAGGAAGGGGTCGGAGAAGGCGCCGCGGTAGTGCCGCTGCCAGCTGCCGGCGTGCAGCGCGGCGATGGCCGGGGCGTCGCCCTGCCCGGCCGGCCGGAACCGCAGCTCGGCTGAGGCGGGCACGGGCTTCCTCCTTCTGGCGGCGGATGCTGGCGGTCAGCTGTCCAGCTGAGCTGCGGTCATGTTGGCGCCGGTGATGATGACAGCGACTCGCTCGCCGGGCGCGGGCTGGTACGCGCCGGCCAGCAGCGCCGCGACGCCGACCGCGCCGGCGGCCTCGGCGGCGATGCGCGCGCTGTGCCAGAGGGCCTGCTGAGCGCCGCGGATGGCGTCGTCGCCGACGAGCACCACGTCCTGGACGTGGGCCTGGGTGATCGGGAAGACCAGGTCGCCGACGCGGCGCGGGGCCAGGGCATCGACGGCGATGCTGCCGGCCGGGGCGTCGACCGGCGCGCCGGCCGCCCGGGCCAGGAAGAGCGTCGGCGCGCCCTCGGGCTCGACGCCGATGACCCGGGCGGCGCCTGCGAAGTAGGAGGCGATCCCGGCGATCAGGCCGCCGCCGCCGACCGGGGCCAGCACCGTGTCCACCGGCCCGGCCTGACCGTCGAGCTCGAGCGCGAGGGTGGCCTGGCCGAGGATGGTCTCGCGCTGGTCGTAGGCATGCACGCTCATCGCGCCGGAGGCGGTGATCCACTGCTGCGCGGCCGCCAGCGCATCGGCGTAACGATCGCCGGTGATCACCAGGTCGGCCAGCTCGCGGATGCGCTCGATCTTGACCGGGGAGGACACGGTCGGCACGAAGATCCTGGCCGTGACGCCCAGCCGGTGCGCGGCATAAGCGACCGCGACGCCGTGGTTGCCGCCCGACGCGGCCGCGACCCCGGCCGGAGGCACCTCCCGCAGCAGCAGGTTCGTGAACGCGCCCCGCGCCTTGAACGACCCCGCACACTGCAGCTGCTCCAGCTTGAGCAGCACCGGTCCGGCCAGGTCCAGCTCGACGACCGGCGTCCGGCGCAGGTAGCGGCCGATCACCTCGTAGGCTCGGCTAATCTCAGCCCGGCTGACCACCAAGATGCTGCCTCCCTCCGGCCCCCGAAGGCCCGGGGCCCGGCTGTCACCAGTCACCGGCGAGCGCTTCCTTGGCCGCGGCGATACGATCCTCATCACGCTGGTAGAAGACCCACTGCCGGACCTTCTTGCCCCGGACCAGGCCGGCCCGGGACAGCAGCCGCAGATGTTCACCGCAGGTCGGCGAGCTGACGCCCAGCTTCTGCGCGATGAACAGCGCGCACACGCCGTCGCGCCGCAGGTCGCCGTCCCGCTGGGGCGGGAAGTGCGCGACCGGGTCACGCAGCCACTCCAGGACCTGCAGGCGCTTTTCATTGCCCAGGGCCTTGATCAGATCCACGTCAAGCACCAAGGAAGTATGGCAAATAGCTAACTAACTGTCTACCGGCCGGCTGCTCGCGAGGGCAGTCCGGCGGCGGCGGGGGGCGCCGGGGGATAGCCTGGCGGGAACGGGCCGGGCGTGGCGGGAAGGCACGGGGCGTGGCGGGAAGGGCGGGCGTGCCGGGAAGAAATCCGGCCACGGGGCGGTTACAATTCCTGACTCGCTTTGACCAGTACGCAACAGCGCTGTAACCTTATTGACCGTGCCCGTCGCTGACGGGTACATGCGTGCGTGGGTCCGAACAGGCCGCCGCTGGCAGGCAGGCGGTACCCGTCGGCTGGCGCGCAGAGGCCTCCCATTTCGATGTGCCGGGTCCCCTTCGCGGGGGCACGGACCACCGTGACGACGGCGACACGCCCGACCACGGGGGTCGGGTGACGGGCCGCAATAGCAGGTCAGATGGAAGCCAACCGCCTGGCAGGCCGGACGATCACGCCCGGCCTGACGGTCGCAGCATGAGCACGAGAAGAAGACGGAGACGCGGTGCCCACGATCCAGCAGCTAGTCCGCAAGGGCCGGCAGGACAAGGTAGCCAAGAACAAGACCCCGGCGCTCAAGGGGAGCCCGCAGCGCCGCGGGGTCTGCACGCGCGTCTACACCACCACGCCGAAGAAGCCGAACTCCGCGCTGCGCAAGGTCGCGCGCGTCCGGCTCACCAGCCACATCGAGGTCACGGCCTACATCCCCGGTGTCGGTCACAACCTCCAGGAGCACTCCATCGTGCTGGTCCGCGGCGGGCGGGTGCGCGACCTTCCCGGTGTCCGCTACAAGGTCATCCGCGGCTCCCTGGACACCCAGGGCGTCCGCAACCGCAAGCAGGCCCGCAGCCGCTACGGCGCGAAGAAGGAGAAGAGCTGACATGCCGCGCAAGGGTCCCGCGACCAAGAGGCAGCTGGTCACCGATCCGGTCTACGGCTCGCCGCTGGTCACCGCGCTGGTGAGCAAGGTGCTGCGCGACGGCAAGCGGTCGCTGGCCGAGCGCATCGTGTACGGCGCGCTCGAGGGCACCAGGGACAAGACCGGCAACGACCCGGTGGTCACGCTCAAGCGCGCCCTGGACAACGTCAAGCCGACCCTGGAGGTCAAGAGCCGCCGGGTCGGCGGCGCGACCTACCAGGTGCCGATGGAGGTGAAGGCCTCGCGCAGCACCACGCTGGCGCTGCGCTGGCTGGTCTCCTACTCGCGGCAGCGGCGGGAGAAGACCATGACCGAGCGGCTGATGAACGAGCTGCTCGACGCCAGCAACGGCCTGGGTAACAGCGTCAAGCGCCGCGAGGACACCCACAAGATGGCCGAATCCAACAAGGCTTTCGCGCACTACCGCTGGTAAGGCGCACGACAACGAGGGAACGAGGATCGCACTAGTGGCTGCCACGCAGACCGCCACCGAGCTCGCCAGGGTCCGCAACATCGGGATCATGGCGCATATTGACGCGGGCAAAACCACCACGACTGAGCGCATCCTGTTCTACACCGGCATCAACTACAAGATCGGTGAGGTCCACGAGGGCGCCGCCACGATGGACTGGATGGAGCAGGAGCAGGAGCGCGGCATCACGATCACGTCCGCGGCCACCACGACCAGCTGGCGTGACCACACCATCAACATCATCGACACCCCCGGGCACGTCGACTTCACCGTCGAGGTGGAGCGGTCGCTGCGGGTGCTCGACGGTGCCGTCGCGGTGTTCGACGGCGTCGCCGGGGTGGAGCCGCAGTCCGAGACGGTCTGGCGGCAGGCCGACCGGTACGGCGTCCCGCGGATCTGCTTCGTCAACAAGATGGACCGGGTCGGCGCGGAGTTCCACCGCTGCGTGGAGATGATCTCCGACCGGCTCGGCGCCACCCCGCTGGTGATCCAGCTGCCGTGGGGCGTGGAGTCCGACTTCCGCGGCGTCATCGACCTGGTCCACATGCGCGGGCTGCTGTGGCAGACCGAGGGCAAGGGCGACAAGTACGACGTCGTCTCGATCCCCGGCGACCACGCCGAGGCCGCCCGCGAGTGGCGGGACCGGCTGGTGGAGACCATCTCCGAGAACGACGAGGAGATGATGGAGCTCTACCTGGACGGGACCGAGCCGGACACCGAGCAGCTGGCCGCGGCCATCCGCCGGGCCACCATCGCCGGCAACCTGACTCCGGTCATGTGCGGCAGCGCGTTCAAGAACAAGGGCGTGCAGCCGATGCTGGACGCGATCGTGGACTTCCTGCCGAGCCCGGTCGACATCCCGTCGATCAAGGGCCACGAGGTGGGCCACGAGGACCGGCCGATCGAGCGGCACGCGGACCCGTCCGAGCCGTTCGCCGCGCTGGCCTTCAAGATCGTCGCCGACCAGCACCTGGGCAAGCTGACCTATATCCGGGTCTACTCCGGGCGGCTGGAGACCGGCAGCCAGGTGCTGAACTCCACCAAGGGCCGCCGGGAGCGGATCGGCAAGATCTACCAGATGCACGCCAACAAGCGCGAGGAGCGCCCGGCGGCCATCGCCGGCCAGATCGTCGCGGTGATGGGCCTGAAGGACACCACCACCGGCGACACCCTGTGCGAGCAGGCCAGGCCGGTGATCCTGGAGTCGATGTCGTTCCCGGCGCCGGTCATCAACGTGGCGATCGAGCCGAGGACCAAGGGCGACCAGGACAAGCTGGGGATGGCCATCCAGCGCCTCGCCGAGGAGGACCCGACCTTCCAGGTCCGCACGGACGAGGAGACCGGGCAGACCATCATCTCCGGCATGGGCGAGCTGCACCTGGAGGTGCTGGTCGACCGGATGCGCCGGGAGTACAAGGTCGAGGCCAACATCGGCCGCCCGCAGGTCGCCTACCGCGAGACCGTGCGCAAGAAGGTCGAGAAGATCGAGTACACGCACAAGAAGCAGACCGGCGGCGCGGGGCAGTACGCCAAGGTGCTGATCAACCTGGAGCCGACCGGCGGCGACGGGGGCGGCTACGAGTTCGAGAACAAGATCCATGGCGGCCGGGTGCCGCGGGAGTACATCCCGTCGGTGGACGCCGGCTGCCAGGAGGCGGCCGAGTTCGGCGTGCTGGCCGGGTACCCGATGGTCGACGTCAAGGTGACGCTGACCGACGGGGCCTACCACGAGGTGGACTCCTCCGAGCTCGCCTTCAAGATCGCCGGATCGATGGCCTTCAAGAAGGCCTCCGGGTACGCCGACCCGGTGCTGCTGGAGCCGGTCATGGCCGTCGAGGTGCGCACGCCCGAGGCCTACATGGGCGAGGTCATCGGCGACCTGAACAGCCGGCGCGGCCAGATCCAGGCCATGGAGGAAAGGTCGGGGGCGCGGGTGGTGAAGGCCACCGTGCCGCTGTCGGAGATGTTCGGCTACGTGGGTGACCTGCGCAGCCGCACGCAGGGCCGGGCGGACTACAGCATGCAGTTCGATTCGTATGCCGAGGTGCCGCCCAGCATCGCGAAGGAAATCATCGCCAAGGCACGAGGCGAGTAACCTGCGGGGCCCGCCCCGCACTCCCCCGGAAACAGGTCCACCGCACGACCAGATCAACGAACGTAACGAGGAGAGACCAGTGGCGAAGGCCAAGTTCGAGCGGACCAAGCCGCACGTAAACATCGGCACCATCGGGCACATCGACCACGGGAAGACCACCCTGACCGCGGCGATCACCAAGGTGCTGCACGACAAGTACCCGGACGTGAACCCGTTCACGCCGTTCGACCAGATCGACAACGCGAAGGAAGAGAAAGAGCGCGGCATCACGATCTCGATCTCGCACGTCGAGTACCAGACCGAGAAGCGGCACTACGCGCACGTCGACTGCCCCGGTCACGCTGACTACATCAAGAACATGATCACCGGTGCCGCCCAGATGGACGGCGCGATCCTGGTGGTGGCGGCCACCGACGGCCCGATGCCGCAGACCCGCGAGCATGTGCTGCTGGCCCGCCAGGTCGGCGTGCCCTACATCGTGGTCGCGCTGAACAAGGCCGACATGGTCGACGACGAGGAGATCCTCGAGCTGGTCGAGCTGGAGGTCCGCGAGCTGCTGACCACCTACGAGTTCCCCGGCGACGACGTGCCGGTGATCCGGGTCTCCGCGCTGAAGGCGCTGGAGGGCGACGCCGAGTGGGGCGAGAAGGTCGTCGAGCTGATGACGGCCTGCGACGACAACATCCCCGAGCCGGTCCGCGAGACCGACAAGCCGTTCCTGATGCCGGTCGAGGACGTGTTCTCGATCACCGGCCGCGGCACCGTGGTGACCGGCCGGATCGAGCGCGGCGTGATCCACACCAGTGACTCCGTCGAGATCATCGGGATCAAGGACAAGGCGCAGACCACCACGGTCACCGGCGTCGAGATGTTCCACAAGATCCTGGACGAGGGCATGGCCGGCGACAACGCGGGCCTGCTGCTGCGCGGCATCAAGCGCGAGGAGGTGGAGCGCGGCCAGGTCGTGATCAAGCCGGGCACCAACACCCCGCACACCGAGTTCGACGCGCAGGTCTACATCCTGTCCAAGGACGAGGGCGGCCGCCACACGCCGTTCTTCAACAACTACCGTCCGCAGTTCTACTTCCGGACCACGGACGTGACCGGCGTCGTCCACCTGCCCGAGGGCACCGAGATGGTGCTGCCGGGTGACAACACCGAGATGAAGGTGGACCTGATCCAGCCGATCGCCATGGAGGAGGGCCTTCGGTTCGCCATCCGCGAGGGTGGCAGGACCGTCGGGGCCGGCCGGGTCACCAAGGTCATCAAGTAAGCAGGGCGGAGGCCCAGGGGCAGCGCCCCTGGGCCTCCGGCAAGAACCAGCAGACAGCGGCAGACGGCAGCACGGAAGAGGACGAGGCCAGACAATGGCGGGACAGAAGATCCGCATTCGGCTCAAGGCCTATGACCACGAGGTCATTGACAGCTCGGCGAGGAAGATCGTGGACACGGTCACCCGCACCGGGGCTAAGGTCGCGGGGCCGGTGCCGCTGCCGACCGAGAAGAACGTGTACTGCGTGATCCGGTCGCCGCACAAGTACAAGGACTCGCGCGAGCACTTCGAGATGCGCACGCACAAGCGGCTGATCGACATCATCGACCCGACGCCCAAGACCGTCGACTCGCTGATGCGCCTCGATCTGCCCGCGGGTGTCGACATCGAGATCAAGCTGTAGAGGGACGCACCGACCATGACCAAGCAGATCAAAGGGGTGCTGGGCACCAAGCTCGGCATGACCCAGGTCTTCGCCGACGACGGGAAGATCGTGCCCGTCACCGTGGTGTCGGCCGGGCCCTGCGTCGTCACCGGGGTCCGCACCCCGGACGCCGACGGGTACTCGGGCGTCCAGCTCGGCTACGGCGAGATCGACCCGCGCAAGGTGAACAAGCCGCGGGCCGGCCACTTCGCCAAGGCGAACGTGACCCCGCGCCGCTACCTGGTCGAGCTGCGCACCGACCTGGCCACCGACTACACCCTCGGCCAGGAGGTCACCGCGGAGGCCTTCGCCGCGGGCGAGCACGTCGACGTGACCGCCACCAGCAAGGGCAAGGGCTTCGCGGGCGTGATGAAGCGGCACGGCTTCAAGGGCCTGTCCTCCTCGCACGGCACCCAGCGCAAGCACCGGGCGCCCGGCTCGATCGGCGGCTGCGCCTACCCGGGCCGGGTGTTCAAGGGCCTGCGGATGGCCGGCCGGATGGGCGGCGAGCGCGTCACCGCGCAGAACCTGACCGTGCACGGCGTCGACGCCGGCAAGGGCCTGCTGCTGATCAAGGGCGCGGTGCCCGGGCCGGCCGGCGGCCTGGTCCTGGTCCGCAGCACCGTCAAGACCCCGCTCGCCCCCGGCGGGCGGCCGATGGGGAGTGAGGCCCGATGAGCCCGGCTGCGAAGAACGCCGCTGGCTCGGCGGCGGCCGCCGCCGAGCTGCCCGCCGAGATCTTCGACGCCAAGGTCAACATCCCGCTGATCCACCAGGTGGTGGTGGCGCAGGAGGCGGCGGCCCGGCAGGGCACGCACGCCACGAAGACCCGCGGCGAGGTGCGCGGCGGCGGCAGGAAGCCCTACCGGCAGAAGGGCACCGGCCGGGCCCGCCAGGGCTCGACCCGGGCGCCGCAGTTCGCCGGCGGCGGGACCGTGCACGGCCCGCAGCCGCGCTCCTACGTCCAGCGCACTCCGAAGAAGATGAAGGCGGCCGCGCTGCGCGGCGCCCTGTCCGACCGGGCCCGGCACGGCCGGGTGCTGGTGACCGACGCCCTGGTGACCGGCGACGCGCCGAGGACCAAGGACGCGGTGGCCGCGCTGGCCGGCCTGACCGGCGCCGCGGCCGGCGCCCAGGTGCTGGTGGTGATCCAGGCCGCCGACGAGCTGACCCGTAAGAGCCTGCGCAACGCCCGCGGCGTGCGCCTGCTCGACTCCGGCCAGCTGAACACCTACGACGTCCTGGTCAGCGACTACGTCGTGTTCACCAAGGACGCGCTGGACGCCTTCGTGGCCCGCGCCATGCCCGGCGCGAAGCGGGAGGATGAGCAGTGAACAAGATCTCCAACCCCCGCGACATCCTGCTGCGGCCGGTGATCTCGGAGAAGAGCTACCGGCTGGCCGACGACGGCAAGTACACCTTCATCGTCGCCCCGGGCACGAACAAGACGCAGATCCGGCAGGCGGTCGAGGCGGTTTTCAACGTCAAGGTCACCGGGGTGAACACCGTGAACCGGGCCGGCAAGCGGCGCCGGACCCGGTTCGGCTGGGGCAAGCGGCCGGACACCAAGCGCGCCATCGTGAGCCTTGCCCCGGGCGAGCGGATCGACGTCTTCGGCGGCCCGGTCAGCTAGCCGGCGTCCCATTGTTGCGAGGAGCTTGAGCACACATGGCCATCCGTAAGTACAAGCCGACGACCCCGGGCAGGCGGGGCGCGAGCGGCTCCGACTTCGCCGAGGTCACCCGGACCGAGCCGGAGAAGTCGCTGGTGCGCCCGTTGCACGGCCACGGCGGCAGGAACGTGCACGGCCGGATCACCACCCGGCACCAGGGCGGCGGCCACAAGCGCGCCTACCGGGTGATCGACTTCCGCCGCGCCGACAAGGACGGCGTGCCGGCCAGGGTCGCGCACATCGAGTACGACCCGAACCGCACCTCGCGGATCGCGCTGCTGCACTACGCGGACGGTGAGAAGCGCTACATCCTGGCGCCGCAGGGCATGGCCCAGGGCGACCGGGTGGAGAACGGGCCGTCCGCCGACATCAAGGCGGGGAACTGCCTGCCGCTGCGCAACATCCCGACCGGCACCGTGGTGCATGCGATCGAGATGCGGCCCGGCGGCGGCGCCAAGATTGCCCGCTCGGCCGGCTCGGGCGTGCAGCTGCTGGCCAAGGAAGGCCGCTACGCGCAGCTGCGCATGCCCTCGGGCGAGATCCGGCGGGTGGACGTGAGCTGCCGGGCCACCGTCGGCGAGGTCGGCAACTCCGAGCAGGGCAACATCAAGCTCGGCAAGGCCGGGCGCAGCCGGTGGAAGGGCCGCCGGCCCACCGTCCGCGGGGTGGCCATGAACCCGGTCGACCACCCGCTCGGCGGCGGGGAGGGCAAGACCTCCGGCGGCCGGCACCCGGTCAGCCCGTGGGGCGTGCCAGAGGGCCGGACCCGGCAGGCCGGCAAGCCCAGTGACAAGTTGATCAGCCGCCGGCGCGGCAAGAAGAAGCGGTAGGAGCAGCGGCAAATGCCTCGTAGCCTGAAGAAGGGCCCGTTCGTCGACGACCACCTGATGAAGAAGGTGGACCTGCAGAACGACAAGGGCTCCAAGAACGTGATCAAGACCTGGTCGCGCCGCTCCATGATCGTGCCCGCGATGCTGGGTCACACCATCGCCGTGCACGACGGGCGCAAGCACGTGCCGGTGTTCATCACCGAGTCGATGGTCGGCCACAAGCTCGGCGAGTTCGCGCCGACCCGCACGTTCCGCAGCCACGTCCGGGACGACCGGCGCAGCCGTCGCTAGCCAGTAACGAGAGAGCGAGAGCGAGAGAGCAATGGAAGCCAGAGCGAAGGCGCGCTACGTGCGCGTCACGCCGCGCAAGGCCCGCCGCGTGGTGGACCTGATCCGCGGGATGCCCGCGGACCAGGCGCAGGCGGCGCTGGCGTTCGCGCCCCAGGCGGCCAGCGACCCGGTGGGCAAGGTGCTGGCCAGCGCCATCGCCAACGCCGCGCACGCCCGCCAGCTGGACGCCGGCTCGCTCATGGTACGGGCCGCCTGGGTGGACGAGGGGCCGACGCTCAAGCGCTTCCGGCCGCGCGCCCAGGGCCGCGGCTACCGGATCAACAAGCGCACCAGTCACATCACGGTCGTGGTCTCCGACGAGGGAGCGGCTCCGGCCGCGCCCCGGGCCGCGTCCGGCGGCCGCCGGGCCGCCAGTAGGGAGAGGACCCGCTAGTGGGCCAGAAAGTGAACCCGCACGGGTTCCGGCTGGGCATCACCACCGACTTCAAGAGCCGGTGGTATGCCGACAAGCTCTACAAGGATTACGTCGCCGAGGACGTCGCGATCCGCCGGATGCTGCAGCGCGGCATGGAGCGGGCCGGCATCTCGAAGGTCGAGATCGAGCGGACCAGGGACCGGGTGCGGGTGGACATCCACACCGCCCGGCCGGGCATCGTCATCGGCCGCCGCGGCGCCGAGGCCGACCGGATCCGCGGCGACCTGGAGAAGCTCACCGGCAAGCAGATCCAGCTGAACATCCTCGAGGTCAAGAACCCCGAGATCGACGCCCAGCTGGTCGCCCAGGGCGTGGCCGAGCAGCTGTCCAGCCGGGTCTCGTTCCGGCGGGCCATGCGCAAGGCCATGCAGAGCGCGATGAAGGGCGGCGCGAAGGGAATCCGGGTGCAGTGCGCCGGGCGCCTCGGCGGCGCAGAAATGTCGCGGTCGGAGTTCTACCGCGAGGGCCGGGTGCCGCTGCACACGCTGCGCGCTGACATCGACTACGGCTTCTACGAGGCCCGCACCACCTTCGGCCGGATCGGCGTGAAGGTGTGGATCTACCGCGGCGAGGCGGCCCAGACCCGCGCCGAGCGGGAGGCCGCCGCGGCCGCGCTGCGGGCCGGCCAGCGGCCGGGCCGGGACCGGGACCGGGACTCCGGCCGCCCGGGCCGCCGGCCCCGCCGGGGCGACGGCGGTGACGGCCGCCAGGCCGCTGCGGCTTCCCCAGCCGAGGTGCCGCAGGCTCCGGCGGCCGAGAGCCAGGACCAGGCCGGGGCGGCCGCCGCGCCGCCGCCGGCCGCCGAGGAGGGCTGAGGCATGCTGATCCCGCGGCGGGTCAAGCACCGCAAGCAGCACCGGCCGGACCGCCACGGTGCGGCCAAGGGCGGCACCAGGGTGACGTTCGGCGAGTACGGCATCCAGGCCGTCGAGCACTCTTACGTGACCAACCGGCAGATCGAGGCCGCCCGTATCGCGATGACCCGGCACATCCGGCGCGGCGGGAAGGTCTGGATCACGATCTACCCGGACCGGCCGCTGACCAAGAAGCCGGCCGAGACCCGGATGGGCTCGGGCAAGGGGGCCCCCGAGTGGTGGGTGGCCAACGTCAAGCCCGGCCGGGTGATGTTCGAGCTGTCCGGGGTGTCGGAGGACGTGGCCCGCGAGGCGCTGCGCCGCGCGATGCACAAGCTCCCGATGAAATGCAAATTCGTGAAGCGCGAAGTGGGTGACGCGTGATGGCCGCCAAGGGACTGGCAGCCGCTGACCTGCGGACCTCGACCGAGGAGGAGCTGGACGGCAAGCTCGCCGAGGCCAAGATCGAGCTGTTCAACCTGCGCTTCCAGGCGGCCACCGGCCAGCTGGAGAGCCACGGGCGCCTGCGGGCGGTCCGGAAGGAAATCGCGCGCATCTACACGGTGAAGCGCGAGCGCGAGCTCGGCATCGTGACCCTGGCGCAGGAGGCTGATGAGGATGAGTGAGCAGACCATGGGTGAGCCGACCACAGACCAGCTAACCCGCGGCTACCGCAAGGTCCGCGAGGGCCTGGTCGTCAGCGACAAGATGGACAAGACCGTGGTCGTCGAGGTCGAGGACCGGGTCAAGCACCCCAAGTACGGCAAGGTCATCCGCCGCACCAAGAAGTACAAGGCTCACGACGGCGAGAACGCCTGCGGCGTCGGCGACCGGGTCCTGCTGATGGAGACCCGGCCGCTGTCGGCGACCAAGCGCTGGCGCGTCGCGGAGATCTTGGAAAAGGCCAAGTAGGAACCCGCTCGTCCGCGCATACCGGACGCAGCGCTAGCAGCAGGAGTTGACGTGATCCAGCAGGAGTCGCGGCTCAAGGTCGCCGACAACACCGGAGCCAAGGAGATCTTGTGCATCCGGGTGCTCGGCGGCTCGGGCCGGCGATACGCGGGCATCGGTGACGTCATCGTGGCCACCGTGAAGGACGCCCTGCCGGGCGCCGGGGTGAAGAGGGGCGATGTGGTCAAGGCCGTGGTCGTCCGCACGCGCAAGGAGCGCCGCCGCGGTGACGGCTCCTACATCCGCTTCGACGAGAACGCCGCCGTGCTGATCAGGGACGGCGGGGATCCGCGCGGCACCCGCATCTTCGGCCCGGTCGGCCGCGAACTGCGGGAGAAGCGCTTCATGCGGATCATCTCGCTGGCACCGGAGGTGCTGTGATGGCGCGCAAGTCCGCCGCGGCCGCGAAGGCCCAGACCCGTAAGGCACGCAGCATGAAGATCAAGAAGGGCGACCGCGTGGTCGTGATCGCGGGCAAGGACAACGGCCGCGAGGGCACCGTGATCGCCGTCTACCCCGACAAGCAGAAGGTGCTGGTCGAGGGCGTCAACATGATCAAGAAGAACACCAAGGTGGACTACCAGGGCGGGCAGATGCGGCCGTCCAAGACGGGCGGCATCATCCATCAGGAAGCGCTGATCCACGTGAGCAACGTCGCCCTGATCGACCCGGAGACCAAGAAGGCCGCGCGGGCCGGCTACCAGGTCAGCGAGGACGACAAGAAGGTCCGGGTCACCCGCCCGGGCGGTAAGGAAATCTGATGGCCGCCACCAAGACCAAGCAGCCCGACGCGGCCAGCACGGCCGCCGCGGACGGTGCCGCGGCCGGCCACCCGGTGCCCCGGCTGAAGGAGCGCTACCGGGCCGAGATCGCGCCCGCGCTGCGGGATGAGTTCACGCACGCCAACGTCATGCAGGTGCCCGGGCTGACCAAGATCGTGGTCAACATGGGCGTGGGCGAGGCGGCCAGGGACGCCAAGCTCATCGACGGCGCGGTGCGCGACCTGGCCATCATCACCGGCCAGAAGCCCGCCGTGGCCCGGGCCCGCAAGTCGATCGCGCAGTTCAAGCTGCGCGAGGGCATGCCGATCGGCGCGCACGTGACGCTGCGCGGTGACCGGATGTGGGAGTTCCTTGACCGGCTGCTGTCCACCGCGCTGCCCCGGATCCGCGACTTCCGCGGCCTGTCCGACCGGCAGTTCGACGGCCGCGGGAACTATACCTTCGGCCTGACCGAGCAGCTGATGTTCCACGAGATCAACCCCGACCAGGTGGACCGGCCGCGGGGCATGGACGTCACGGTCGTGACGACCGCGACCAACGACGAGCAGGGGCGCTCGCTGCTGCGGCGGCTGGGCTTCCCGTTCAAGGAGAACTGAACCAGTGGCGAAAAAGAGCCTGATCGCCAAGGCGAAGCGCACGCCCAAGTACAAGGTGCGCGCCTACACCCGGTGCTCCCGGTGCGGGCGGCCGCGCGCCGTCTACAAGCGGTTCGGCCTGTGCCGGATCTGCTTCCGCTCGATGGCCCACCGCGGCGAGCTCCCCGGCATCACAAAGTCCAGCTGGTGACGGCTGGACTCGGCAACACAGCCGAGCTGGTAACAGCTCATCATTAACCGACCAAGATCCAACCTGGGTGGCTGCGGAAGCCGCCCACGACCGCGCCGCAGGTCCCGCGGGGAAACCACGGCGAGGAAGGCCACCAGGCCATGACCATGACCGACCCGGTCGCAGACATGCTGACCCGGATACGCAACGCGAACTCGGCATACCACGACGACGTGACCATGCCGCACTCCAAGATCAAGGTGCACATCGCCGAGATCCTCCAGCAGGAGGGCTACATCGCGGGCTGGCGCGTCGAGGACGCGGAGGTGGGCAAGAACCTCACCGTCGCGCTGAAGTACGGCCCGACCCGGGAGCGCTCGATCGCCGGCCTCAAGCGGGTGTCCAAGCCCGGCCTGCGGGTGTACGCGCGCAAGGACAACCTGCCGCGGGTGCTCGGCGGCCTCGGCGTCGCGATCATCTCGACTTCGGGCGGCCTGATGACCGACAAGCAGGCCAAGAAGCAGGGCGTGGGCGGGGAAGTCCTCGCCTACGTCTGGTAGGGAGGCCGCGATGTCACGAATCGGGCGCATGCCCATCCCCGTGCCGAGCGGCGTGGAGGTACGCCTCGACGGCCGCCAGGTCACGGTGCAGGGCCCCAAGGGCACGCTGAGCCTGGAAGTCCCGGCGCCCATCGAGGTCAGCCAGGCCGACGGCACGATCACCGTGACCCGGCCGAGCGACGAGGGCGAGATCCGCGCGCTGCACGGCCTGTCCCGCTCGCTGGTCGCCAACATGGTCACCGGCGTGACCGACGGGTTCCGCAAGACGCTGGAGATCGTGGGCGTCGGCTACCGGGTCCAGGCCCGGGGCAAGGACCTGGAGTTCGCCCTTGGCTACAGCCACCCGGTCCCGGTGCGGGCCCCGGAAGGCATCGCCTTCCGGGTCGAGACCCCGACCAGGTTCGTGGTCGAGGGCATCGACAAGCAGCAGGTCGGCGAGGTAGCCGCGAACATACGCAAGCTCCGCAAGCCCGACCCCTACAAGGGCAAGGGCGTGCGGTACCAGGGTGAGCAGATCCGCCGCAAGGCCGGAAAGGCGGGGAGGTAACCGATGCCTGGCATCAAGACCAGGGGGCACGGCCACGTCACCGGCCGGACCGCGGCGCGCACGTCCGCGCGCCAGCGGCGGCACCTGCGGGTGCGCAAGCGGGTGGCCGGCAGCGCGGTCCGGCCGCGGCTGGCGGTCAACCGGTCGGCCCGCAATGTCTTCGCCCAGCTGATCGACGACGTGACCGGCACCACGCTGGCCGCGGCCTCGACGCTGGAGGACTCGATCCGGGCCGGCGACGGCGACAAGACGGCCAAGGCCCGCCAGGCCGGCGCGCTGCTCGCCGAGCGCGCGTCGGCAGCCGGCATTTCCGCGGCGGTGTTCGACCGCGGCGGCTACGCCTACCACGGGCGGATCGCGGCCCTCGCCGACGGCGCCCGCGAGGGCGGACTGGCCCTGTGACGGCCGGCACCGTGACGGTCAGCACCGTGACGAACATGAACAATCACGAGATGAGGAACGCGTAATGGCACCAGCACCGCGGCGCGGCAGCGGCGGCGGCGAGCGGCGTGACCGCCGCGACGACCGCCGCGGCGGCGGCGACAAGGGCACCGCCTACACCGAGCGCGTCGTCACCATCAACCGGGTCGCCAAGGTGGTCCAGGGCGGCCGGCGGTTCAGCTTCACCGCGCTGGTCGTGGTGGGCGACGGCAACGGCATGGTCGGCGTCGGCTACGGCAAGGCCAAGGAGGTGCCGGCGGCGATCGCCAAGGGCGTCGAGGCGGCCAAGAAGAGCTTCTTCAAGGTCCCGCGCATCGCCGGCACGATCCCGCACACCGTGCAGGGCGAGGAGGCGGCGGGCGTGGTCCTGCTCAAGCCGGCCAGCCCCGGTACCGGCGTGATCGCCGGCGGCCCGGTGCGCGCCGTGCTGGAGTGCGCGGGCATCCACGACGTGCTGTCCCGCTCGCTCGGCTCGTCCAACCCGATCAACGTGGTGCATGCGACCGTGGCCGCGCTGAAGAGCCTGTCCCGGCCCGAGGAGATCGCGGCCCGGCGCGGCCTGCCGATCGAGCACGTCGCCCCGGCGGCGATGCTGCGGGCGCGGGCCGCGGCGGCCAGCACCCCGGCGCCAGGAAACAGCTGAGCGGAGCGCGACGGAGATGGCACAGCTCAAGGTCACCCAGACCAAGTCGAAGATCGGCGGCAGCCGGCCGCAGCGCGACAGCCTGCGCTCGCTCGGCCTGCGCCGGATCGGCGACACGGTGGTCAAGGCCGACCGCCCCGAGATCCGCGGCATGATCCAGGTGGTACGCCACCTGGTCTCCGTGGAGGAAGTCGACTGAGATGGCAGATACACCCACCCACTCCACCCCTGAACCTGCCGCTGACAACGGGCGCGGGCTGAAGATCCACCACCTGCGCCCCGCGCCCGGCGCGCGCACGGCCCGGACCCGGGTCGGCCGCGGCGAGGCGTCCAAGGGCAAGACCGCCGGGCGCGGCACCAAGGGCAGCAAGGCCCGGGGCCAGATCCCGGCAGCGTTCGAGGGCGGCCAGATGCCGCTGACCCGGCGGCTGCCCAAGCTCAAGGGCTTTTCCAACCTGCGGTTCAAGACGACCTACCAGGTCGTCAACACCGGGCGGCTGGCCGCGCTGTATCCCGAGGGCGGGGACGTGACGCCGGAGGACCTGGCCGCCAGGGGCGCGGTGCGGGCCGGCGAGCTGGTCAAGGTGCTGGGCCAGGGCGAGCTGACCGCGGCGCTGCGGGTGAGCGCGCACGCGTTCTCCGCGTCCGCCCGGGAGAAGATCACCGCCGCGGGCGGCACCGCCACCGAGCTGTGACATGGGCGCCCGGCAGCACTTCGCTGCCCCCGCCGCGCGAGGAGGCCCGCCGCGGCGCAGCCGTGCCGCGCGAGGAGGCCCGCCGCGGCGCAGCCGTGCCGCGCGAGGAGGCCCGCCGCGGCGCAGCCGTGCCGCGCGAGGAGGCACGGCGACTCGCCGCGGCACGTTAGACTGCGTGAGCACGTCGTGCGCCGGAGGTCGGCCGGGCCTCGCCCGTGACGCCAAGCGGCAGATGACGTTCACCCGACGACCCGAGGACGGCGCATGCTGACCGCGTTCATCCGGGCTTTCCGTACGCCCGACCTGCGCAAGAAGCTGCTGTTTACGCTCTTCATCATCGCCGTGTTCCGGCTCGGCTCGACGCTGCCCACGCCCGGCGTGTCGGAGAAGAACGTCTCCTACTGCCTGAACGTCGCCACCCACAACGGCGGCGGCCTGCTGAACCTGGTCAACTTGTTCAGCGGCGGCGCGCTGCTGAAGCTGACCGTGTTCGCGCTCGGCATCATGCCCTACATCACCGCGAGCATCATCTTGCAGCTGCTCGCGGTGGTGATCCCGCGGCTGGAAACGCTCCGCCAGGAGGGCCAGTCCGGCCAGGCGAAGATCACCCAGTACACCCGCTACCTCACCGTGGGCCTGGCCATCCTGCAGTCGACCGGCATCGTGGCCCTGGCCCGTACCGGCGCGCTGCTCAACAACTCCTGCAGCCGCAGCCTGCTGACGAGCCAGTCGGTGTTCACCATCGCCACCATGGTCATCTGCATGACCGCGGGCACCGCGGTGATCATGTGGCTGGGCGAGCTGATCACCGACCGCGGCGTCGGCAACGGCATGTCACTGATGATCTTCACTCAGGTGATCGCGGTCATCCCCGGCGAGATGGAGAACATTTACCGGCAGAAGCACGTGGTCATCTTCGGGCTGGTGGTGATCGTGGGAGTGGCGGTCATCGCGTTCGTCGCGTTCATGGAGCAGGCTCAGCGCCGCATCCCGGTGCAGTACGCCAAGCGGATGGTGGGCCGCAAGATGTACGGCGGCACCTCCACCTACATCCCGCTGAAGGTCAACCAGGCGGGCGTCATCCCGGTCATCTTCGCCTCCTCGATGCTGTACATCCCCTATCTGGCCGCGCAGCTGTTCGGCAAGAACTCCACCAGCGGCTGGTCGGTGTGGGTGCAGAGCCACCTGGTGCAGCAGAACGACCCGTATTACATGATCATCTTCTTTGTGCTGATCCTGTTCTTCACCTACTTCTACGTGTCGATCACCTTCAACCCGACCGAGGTGGCCGACAACATGAAGAAGTACGGCGGGTTCATCCCCGGCATCAGGCCTGGCGGCCCGACGGCCGGCTACCTGAGCTACGTGCTCAGCAGGCTGACCGCGCCCGGCTCGCTGTACCTGGGCGTGGTGGCCCTGATTCCCATGGTCGCGATCGGGCTCGTCGGCGCTTCGTCGCAGTTCCCGCTCGGCGGAACCAGCATCATGATCGCGGTAGGAGTGGGATTGGACACGGTGAAGCAGATCGAGAGCCAGCTGCAGCAGCGCAACTACGAGGGCTTCCTCAGGTAGTGCGCATCGTCCTCGTCGGGCCTCCCGGTGCGGGCAAGGGGACCCAGGCCCAGTTCATCGCCTCGCACCTGGCCGTCCCGAAGATCTCCACCGGAGACATCTTCCGGTCCAACGTGAGCAGCGGCACCGAACTGGGCAAGCAGGCGAAGGCGTTCATGAACCGGGGCGACCTGGTGCCCGACGAGATCACCATCGCCATGGTCAACGGCCGCCTGACCGAGGACGACGCCCAGGCCGGCTTCCTGCTCGACGGCTTCCCCCGCAACGTGCCGCAGGCCGAGACGCTGAAGAAGATGCTGGCCGACACCGGCACCCGGCTGGACATCGTGCTGGAGCTGGTGGTCGACGACGACGAGGTGGTGCGGCGGCTGTCGGGCCGGCGCACCTGCCGCCGCTGCGGGCACAGCTGGCACGTGCTGTTCGACCCGCCGTCCCGGCCGGAGATCTGCGATGAGTGCGGCGGCGAGCTGTTCCAGCGCGACGACGACCGGGAGGAGACCATCCGGCACCGGCTGGATGTGTACCAGCAGCAGACCGCGCCGCTGATCTCCTTCTACGCCGACGAGGGCATCCTGCTCGGCATCGACGCCACCGGCCCGGTCGAGGAGATCACTGACCGGTCGCTGTCCACGCTGCGCCGCTTCATCCGCTGACTGATTCATCCGCTGACTGACTGCGCCCGGCCGGCCCGCCGGCCGCCCTGGCGGCTGCACGGCGTCAAACCGTCCGATCCCGGGCGGGTACCGTGGACGTAAGACATGCGCGCGCCGCCCGCCAGGCGCACGGGGAGGCCCGATGAGGGTGCGGCCGGAGCCGCCGATCCAGGTCAAGACGGCCAGCCAGATTGACCGCATGCGCGCGGCCGGGCTGGTCGTCGCGCAGGCGCTGCGCGCGGCCGCGGCCGCGGCGCAGCCGGGCGTCAGCACCGCCGACCTCGACGCCGTCGCGGCGGCCGAGATCCGCGCCGCCGGGGCCACGCCGTCCTTCCTCGGCTACCACGGTTACCCCGCCACCCTGTGCACCTCGGTCAACGACCAGATCGTGCACGGCATCCCGTCCCCGGAGGTGGTGCTGCGCGATGGCGACCTGCTCTCGGTCGATTGCGGCGCGATCGTGGACGGCTGGCACGGGGACGCCGCGGTCACGATCGGGATCGGCGAGATCAGCCCGGCCGCGGCCGGGCTGCTGGCGGCCTGCGAGCAGGCTCTGTGGCACGGCCTGGCCGCCGCGGTGCCCGGCAGCCGGCTCACCGACATCTCCGCCGCGGTGCAGCGCAGCGCGCAGGCGAGCGGCCGGTACGGGATCATCACCGAGTACACCGGGCACGGCATCGGCACCCAGATGCACATGGATCCGCCGGTGCCCAACTACGGTGCTCCCGGCCGCGGCCCGCGGCTGGCCGAGGGCATGGCCCTCGCCATCGAGCCGATGCTGGTCCTCGGCCGCCCCCGCACCCGGGTGCTGGCTGACGACTGGACGGTGGTCACCGCGGACGGCAGCCTGGCCGCGCACTTCGAGCACACGGTGGCCATCACGGCCGGCGGCCCGCAGGTGCTGACCGCCTTCGACGGCGGCGCCGGAGGCTTCGCCCGGCTGGTGTCCGGCCAGCAGGCGCCCGCCCCGGCCGGGCCGCTGCGGCAGGGGTGAGGAGGAGCGCGATGGCGGATGACCCCAGGATCCGGGCGTCGGACGACGACCGGGACCGCACGGCCACGCTGCTGCGCGAGCACCACGCGGCCGGGCGGCTGGATCCTGAGGAATTCAACGAGCGGCTGGACAAGGTGTACCAGGCCAAGACGCTCGGCGAGCTGGACGAGCTGATGTCCGACCTGCCCGCCATCGACCTGTACCGGCTGCCCGACGCCGGCCTGTCCCGCCAGCGCCCCGCCCCCGCCCGCCCGCCCGCTCGCCCGCCCGGCCGGTCGTCGCACTGGCGCGGCGCCCTCGGGTCGTGGTTCTGCGTCAGCCTGGTCCTGGTGGTCATCTGGGCGCTGTCCGGCATGGGCTATCCGTGGTTTGCCTGGCCGGTGGGCATCTGGGGCGCGCTGGTGATCGGCAACATCGTCACCGGCGAATCGCGCAGCGGCGGCGACCACCAGCAGCAGCACGATCAGCGCCGGCTGGACCGGGACGGCAGGCTAGACCGGGACGAGCTCGGGGAATAGCGGGGCGGGGCCGCTTGTTGCCTCCCTGTTGCCTGCCGGAAGGCCGGCTTCGGTTCGCGTTGCGTGCCGCGGTGAAGTACACTCGTCTGCGGCCCATATGCTGCCGTGGCCGGGCATGCCTGCGACCTGATCGACGGCATTCCTGATGGCGGCATTCCAGCGGGCCACCCCGGTCCGGATGAGCTGGGAGCACGAGCCGGATCCGCGGGAAGCCACCGTTGAACCCAGGGCGAGCTGCTGCGCCCGCGGCCGGTCCCGGCCGTGGCGAAGCGGGTTGCCGCCAGCACGACGACCACAACCAGCGAGCACCAGCCGGCCCGAGATGACGGGCAGGCTGGCCGGCCGCAGTGAAGAAGCGCGGAGGATATGCCCAAGAAAGACGGCGCCATTGAGATCGAGGGCACGGTAGTCGAATCGCTGCCGAATGCCTTCTTCCGGGTGGAGCTGGACAACGGGCACAAGGTCCTGGCTCACATCAGCGGGAAGATGCGGATGCACTACATTCGCATCCTTCCCGACGACCGGGTCGTGGTGGAACTCAGCCCCTACGACCTGTCCCGCGGCCGGATCGTCTACCGGTACAAGTAACGAGCAGGCGGTGCGCGGGCCGGCCACGGCCCCGGGCACCTGAGGAGAACCGTCGATGAAGGTCAAGCCGAGCGTTAAGAAGATCTGCAGCAAGTGCCGGGTCATTCGCAGGCATGGCCGGGTCATGGTGATCTGCTCCGACCCGCGGCACAAGCAGCGGCAGGGCTGAGCAGACCAGCAGCAAGGCCAGCAGGGAACGACACGAAGCACGGCAAGACGCGTACCGCAGCCCGCCGCCCGCGCGGCGGCGGGTAACCCCCGGAGGAGGCCGGGGCGGGGCCCGGGCAGGGACTCCGGAGCGGCGCGCAGGACCTCCCGCAGCGAAGGAGAACTGCCCGGATGGCACGTCTGGTTGGCGTTGACCTACCGAACGAGAAGCGGCTCGAAGTCGCGCTCACTTACATCTACGGCATCGGCCGCACCCGCGCGCTGGAGACGCTGGCCGAGACCGGCGTCAGCGGGGACACCCGGGTTCACCAACTCGGCGACGACGACCTGGTGAAGCTGAGGGACTGGATCGAGGCCACCTACCGGGTCGAGGGCGACCTGCGCCGCGAGGTGCAGGCCGACATCAGGCGCAAGGTCGAGATCGGGTGCTACCAGGGCATCCGGCACCGCCGCGGGCTGCCCGTGCACGGCCAGCGCACGCAGACCAACGCGCGCACCCGCAAGGGCAGGAAGAAGACCGTGGCCGGCAAGAAGAAGGTCGGCAAGAAGTAGTCCCGCCCGCCGCCGGCTCTGGCCAGCCGGCGGCGCCGATCCGCAGCGGACCGATTACCTCCGGAGTTGACAGCCAGGATGCCTCCCAAGAGCCGAACCGGCGCCAAGAAGGTGCGCCGCAAGGAACGCAAGAACGTCGCCCACGGGCACGCTCACATCAAGAGCACGTTCAACAACACCATCGTGTCGATCACCGACCCGGCCGGGAGCGTCATCTCCTGGGCCTCGTCGGGCCAGGTCGGCTTCAAGGGCTCGCGCAAGTCCACGCCGTTCGCCGCCCAGATGGCCGCCGAGGCGGCGGCCCGCCGGGCGATGGAGCACGGCATGCGCAAGGTCGACGTCTTCGTGAAGGGCCCCGGCTCGGGCCGGGAGACCGCCATCCGGTCGCTGCAGGCGACCGGCCTGGAGGTCGGCTCGATCCAGGACGTCACCCCGGTTCCGCACAATGGCTGCCGGCCGCCGAAGCGGCGCCGGGTCTGAGGAGTAAGCGACTTAATCATGGCTCGATACACTGGTCCGGACTGCAAGCGGTGCCGCCGCGAGAAGACCAAGCTGTTCCTCAAGGGCGCCAAGTGCGACTCGCCCAAGTGCCCGATCGAGATCCGGCCCTACCCGCCGGGCGAGCACGGCCGCAACCGGCCGCGGGAGAGCGAGTACCTGCTCCAGGTGCGCGAGAAGCAGAAGGCCAAGAGGGTCTACGGCATCCTGGAGAAGCAGTTCCACAACTACTACGCCGAAGCCGCCACCAAGCGCGGCAAGACCGGCGAGGTGCTGCTCCAGATGCTGGAGAGGCGCCTGGACAACGTCATCTACCGCGCCGGGTTCGCCAAGAGCCGCGACATGGCCCGCCAGCTGGTCCGGCACGGCCACATCCTGGTCAACGAGCGCAAGGTCGACATCCCCTCCTACCGGGTCGCCGAGAGCGACATCATCGAGGTGGCGGAGAAGTCGCGGGAGCTGACCCCGTTCGTGGTGGCCAGGGCCGAGGCCGGCGAGCGGCCGGTGCCCGCCTGGCTGGAGGTCATCCCGGACCGGATGCGCATCCTGGTGCACACGCTGCCGGTCCGGGCCCAGATCGACACCCTGGTTTCCGAGCAGCTGATCGTCGAGTACTACTCGAAGTAACGGCCAAGTCCCGCGGGCGCCGGGCCAAGGCGGCCCGCGGGCACTGGCGGCCTTCCGCCGCCAGCTAGTCGCGACTGTCATATAGCGGGCAGCGCGGAAAGGAACACTCCATGCTCATCGCCCAGCGTCCCAGCCTCACTGAGGAGCAGGCAGGCGAATTCCGGTCCCGGTTCGTGATCGAGCCGCTGGAGCCGGGCTTCGGCTACACGATCGGCAACTCGCTGCGCCGCACGCTACTGTCCTCCATCCCGGGCGCCGCCGTCACCAGCATCAGGATCGAGGGCGTGCTGCACGAGTTCTCCACCGTGCCGGGCGTCACCGAGGACGTCACCGACATCATCCTGAACCTCAAGGAGCTGGTCGTCTCCTCCGAGCACGACGAGCCGGTGCACATGTACCTGCGCAAGCAGGGCCCGGGCACGGTGACCGCCGCGGACATCGCGCCGCCGGCCGGCATGGAGGTGCACAACCCCGACCTGCACATCGCCACGCTGAACGCCAAGGGCAAGCTGGAGATGGAGCTGACCGTCGAGCGCGGCCGCGGCTACGTGTCCGCCGCGCAGAACAAGCAGGTCGGCCAGGAGATCGGCCGGATCCCGATCGACTCGATCTACTCGCCGGTGCTGCGCGTGACCTACAAGGTCGAGGCCACCCGGGTCGAGCAGCGCACCGACTTCGACCGGCTCATCCTGGACGTGGAGACCAAGCCGTGCATGCGGCCGCGGGACGCGGTGGCCAGCGCGGGCAAGACCCTGGTCGAGCTGTTCGGGCTGGCCCGGGAGCTGAACGTGGACGCCGAGGGCATCGACATCGGCCCGTCGCCGACCGACGCGGCGCTCGCCGCCGACCTGGCGCTGCCGATCGAGGAGCTGAACCTCACGGTCCGTTCCTACAACTGCCTCAAGCGCGAGGGCATCCACACGGTGGGCGAGCTGGTCGCCCGCAGCGAGCAGGACCTGCTGGACATCCGCAACTTCGGCGCCAAGTCGATCGAGGAGGTCAAGCAGAAGCTGATCGACATGGGGCTGGCGCTGAAGGACTCGCCGCCCGGGTTCGACCCGGGCACCGCGGCGGACAGCTACGGCACCGATGACGACGACGGCGGATACGTCGAGACCGAGGAATACTGACCGGGCCGGCCCTTCCGGCCGGCTGACGGTCAGGCAGTGAATTCGAGGAAAGGCTTGCGATGCCCACGCCCACCAAGGGTCGCCGTATGGGCGGCAGCTCGGCCCATCAGCGGCACATGCTGGCGAACCTTGCCACGGCGCTGTTCGAGCACGGCAAGATCACCACGACCGAGGCCAGGGCGCGCAGGCTGCGGCCGGTGGCGGAGCGGCTGATCACCTTCGCCAAGCGGGGTGACCTGCACGCCCGCCGCCAGGTGCTGAGCATGGTGACCGACAAGAGCGTGGTGCACACGCTGTTCGCCGACATCGGGCCGAGCTTCGCCAGCCGGGACGGCGGCTACACCCGGATCACCAAGATCGGCCCGCGCAAGGGCGACAACGCCGCGCTCGCGGTGATCGAGCTGATCCAGGAGGAGCCCGACGCCCGGCCGCGCCGCCGCCGGGCCCGCCGGTCCCAGCCCGCCGCGGCCCCGGCCCGCTCCGGCCGCGCCGAGACCGGGACGGCCGCTGCCGGGGCCGCCGAGACCGGGACGGCCGCCGCCGAGGCTGAGGCAACGGAGACCGAGACGCCGGAGGCTGCGGCGCCGTCAGCGGAGACGGCCGCCGACGTCAGCTCCGACGAGGCTCAGGCCGAGGCCGTAGAGCCGGACGAGGACGAGGCCGGCGAGGACCCGGCCGAGGCTGCGGCCGCGGCCGAGACCAGCTCCGCGGACGACGAGGTCAAGGACCCCGCCGAGGCTGGCGAAGCCGGCCAGTAATCCATCATGGACGGGCCCGGCACCAGGGCCGTCCGGCTCCGGCTGGACCTCAGCTACGACGGCACCGGCTTTCACGGCTGGGCCGCCCAGCCGGGCCTGCGCACCGTCGAGCAGACGCTGTCCGCCGCCCTGGCCCGGGTGCTGCGCCTGCCGGACGCGCCGCCGCTGATCGTGGCCGGCCGGACCGACGCGGGCGTGCACGCCCGCGGCCAGGTCGCGCACGCTGACCTTCCGGCCGGAGCCTGGCCGGCCGGCGATCCCGCGGCCGGGCTGGCGGCCGGCGCCGGGGCGGGTGCAGCGGCGGCGGCCCAGGCGCTGCGCCGGCTGAACCGGGTCTTGCCCGGGGACGTGCGGGTCCGCGCGCTCGCGATCGCGCCCGCCGGGTTCGACGCCCGGTTCTCCGCGCTGTGGCGCCGCTACTCCTACCGGGTCTGCGACGACCCGGCGCAGGCCGACCCGCTGCGCCGCCACGACACGCTCTGGCATCCGCGCCCGCTGGACCCGGCCGCGATGAACGCGGCGGCGCGGGCCGTGCTCGGCGAGCACGACTTCGCCGCGTTCTGCCGGCCCCGGCCCGGGGCCACCACCATCCGGGAGCTGCTGGCCGCCGGCTGGGAACCGGCCGGGCCGGGCGTGCTGGTGGCCACCGTCACGGCCGACGCGTTCTGCCACAACATGGTCCGGGCGCTGGCCGGGGCGATGCTCACGGTGGGGGAGGGCAGCCGGCCGCCGGATTGGCTGGCCGGGCTGCTGGCCGCCCGGGTCCGCGATCCGGCGGTGCGGGTCGCGCCGCCGCACCCGCTGTGCCTGGAGGAAGTCCGCTACCCGCCGGCCGCCGGGCTGGCTGCCCGCGCGGCCGCCACCCGCCGGGTGCGTCCCGCACCGCCGGCTTAGCCGGTCCCGGGCCGTCGCCGGGCTGGTCCGGGCCGTGAGCCGCCGCTAGCCAGCAAACGACGAGCCGTCCCACACCTGGTCCAGCACGGAGGCGAACACGCTGCCCGCGATCGTCTCGGCGCTGAAGATCAGGCTCAGCTCGTCACCGAGCCTGGTGCTCCCCGGGACCAGCCCGGTGATGTTGGTGAACCGCGCCCAGGCCGTCTGGGTGTTGTTGGCGGGCAGCGGCAGCGGCGACGCCGGGTAGAAGCCCGCGCTCGCGAGCACCGGCCCCAGCGGCAGCAGCTGGGCCTGGGTGAGGTGGATCGTGCTGCTCGCGGTAGCCGTGCACTGGAGCGCGTCGTAGTCGGCGGGGGGCACGGTGCCCGGAGCCGCGGTCAGCACCCGTGCCGCGACCTGCCAGGGCCCGGTCGAGCCGGAGGCGCGCACGACGGCGAGCGGATCGGTGGCCGGGGCGGCCAGCGCGGCGGCGGGGGCCAGGTTGAGTTCCCGGCCGAGGTACCTGAGCACGTCGGCCGGCACCGCGGTGCCGGGCAGCCCGATCGGCAGCTGGAGCACCGGCGGGCTGGCGAACGGGATCGTGGCGCCGGAGTGATGGGCGCTGGCCACCGCGGCCTTGACGCCGCTGACGAAGTCACTGCGGACCAGAAACGCCAGCGGGATCGTCGGCTGGGCCGGCCCGGCCGGGCGGTCGTTGGTGACGTCCACCATGGCCAGCGGCTGGGTGTTGGATATCCAGCCGAGCGGCTGGCTGGGGCCGGCCACGCCCAGCATGCCGGCCAGGGCCTGCTGCCGGATCGCGGTCTCCTGTTGCGCGGTCAGGTAGTTGAGGATTCCGCCTACGCCGGTCACGGTGCCCATGAAGTTGTTGGGGATGCGGGTCCCGATGACATCGCCGTCCAGGGCGATCCGCCGCATGATGATGTTCTGCGCCTCGACCGCGTCCGGTGATGTCGCGCTGGTGAGCACGCCGAGCAGGCTGCTGACCAGCTGCGCGCTGAGCGCGGGGTCCACGAACGAGGTCCCGTTCTCGGCTGCGGCCGCGGCATAGGCGAACTGGGACGCGGCCACGCTCGCCGAACTCCCGGCCGGGGTGACGACGGTGACGTTCACCGTGCCGCTGCCGGGCGGGATGGTCGCGTTGATGAGGCCGTCGCTGCGCACCGAGACTCCGGTGGCGGTGACGCCGCCGAACAAGACCTTAGCGGCCCCGGACAACCCGGTGCCCTCGATCGCGACGGGCGTGCCGCCCGCGGCCGGCCCGCTGCTCGGGATGATGCTGGTGATGACCGGGTCTGCCATGTCTGCTGGCTCCTTCGTCGGCCAGCTGCCGGGCCGGCAGCTGGGCTGGTGGCTGGGCGGCGGGAGCAGGCCAGGGCCGGCCCGTCCCCGCTGCTAGGCGAGCGCGGCCCCGGCCGCGTCATCGAGGGCACCGGAGTCGCCGATGATGCTGCCGAGTGCGCCGGCGCCGCTCGCCGCGCCGCTGCCGCTGCTCTTGGTGGACTTGGTCTTCGTCGACTTGGTCTTCTTGGACGACGAGCCCGAGCCCGAGCCCGACCCGCCGACGGCCTTGGCCGCGTTGGAGCCCGCGCTCGGGCTGCCGTACAGGCCGCCGACGATGTCGCCCACGGTGGCCATGGCCTGGCTGTTCAGGGCCTGGGTGACCTGCAGGGCCTGGGCCCGGGCCGAGTTGGCCTGGTTCTGCGCGTTCTGCACCAGCGGGGCCAGCTGGGCAGCACCGGTGAGCGAGGTGCTGAAGTCCTTCTGCGCCGCCGCGTCGGCGCCGAGCGAGGACAGCAGGCTGGTGCTCGGCGTGGGCGCCTGCAGCACGTTGTTGATCAGCGACGGCAGGCTGCCCAGCGAGTTGGGGGCGGTCAGCCCGGCGGTCAGCGACGGGCCGGAGGTGGGCAGCGACACCGGCGAGATCGCCGGGGCGGCGTCGGCCGGGGAGTCCTGCCAGTTCCAGAACCTGGTGATGTCGATCTTCTCGGCGGACGGGCAGTGGCCGAGCACGGCCTCGCCCAGCACGCCCTGGGTCGGCAGCGCGATGGTGGACTGGGGCGGCATGAAGGTGGCCTGCTGGTAGGCCAGCAAGCTCTGCTGGATCTTGGCCGGGTCGATGTCCATGTTGCCGGCCACGCTCTGCGGGATGAGGAACGGCATGATCATCGAGTTGCCGAAGAAGCCGAGCAGCCGGTTCTGCACGCAGTTCAGCAGCGGGACCAGCTGGCTCGGGTCGCTGATCCCGTCCGACGGCACGCCGATCGTGTAGCCGTCCAGCAGGATCGCGCGCTCGTCCGGCGTGAGCGACATCCAGATCGCCTTGGAGTACAGCGTGGTGTTCCTGACCACATGCTGCGCCGCCTTCTCGATCTTGAGGATCTCCTTGTACCGCAGCACGGGGGCGACCTGCAGCGCCGGCACCGGCAGCGGCTGCGCGGGCAGTACCGTGCCGGACAGGTTGTCGCTGGCGTAGGTCTCGTCCGGCGGGCTGGGCAGCGGGTTGCCGCTGGCGTCCAGTTCCTCCACCGCGGCGGAGAAGAAGCTGATGCCAGGCCCGCCCAGGGCCGGTTCCAGGGCACTCGCCGTGAGCGTGATAGTGGCCCGCTCCGCGGACGCCGCGACGGAGTCCTGCAGGGCCGCGCTGCCGCCCGGGCCGAAGATGCTCTCGATCGAGCCGAGCAGGCTCACCAGCGGGGACACCAGCGTGTACCGGACGGTGCTCCAGTTGCGGCTGATCTCGAACCCGACAATGTCGGCCCGGTTCATGGTGACCGGCAGCGCCAGGCTGCCGGTCAGCGGGATGGAGTCGCCCTGCCGGTGCTGGAGCAGGAAGGCCAGCAGGTCGTCCTCGCTGACGAAGGTGTCCGGCGGGATCGGGGCGGGCGCTGCCTGTTCCGGGCCTAGCAGTACCGGGCCGACCCTGGTGCCGTCCCTCGATACGCCGGTGACGCTGACCGTCTCGCAGGCCAGGAACGAGCCGGTGAGCGTGAACCGGATGACGTCCTCGGCGACCCCGCCCTCGGGTTCGACCACCGCCGACGGGTCCCCGGCGAACTGCTCCAGCACGGTGAGGCCGTCCTGGAGCCGGCGCGGAACCGCGGCCTGCAGCACGTCCAGGTGCTTGATGATGTTCGCGTACCGGGCCAGCACCTGGGCGCGGGAACTCACCTGGGCCGGGTCGGTCAGCGCCTGCGGCTGGCCCGGCGGCATGAACCGGACGATCTGCATCGGGATCAGGCAGGCCAGGGTCAGCCCGTCGATCGCCGTGCTGACCTCGAACATGCGCTGCACCTGCCAGTACTGCATGGTCAGCGCCCTGGTGTGGTTGTGGTTCGTGATCGTCTTAGTGGTGACGGAATCGGATTCGGTCGCCGACGCCAGCCGCATGCCGGTCCGGCTGGCAGAGCGGCGGGCGGCGGCCTGGCTCTCCGCGGCCGAATGCGTGGTCTGCGCCGCGTTCTGCGCGCTGTCGCGCTGGCCCTGCAGCCAGCTGTTGCTATTCCCGGTGGCCGAGGAGCCGCCGGCCCCGCCGCTGGCGATGATGATCGACCCGCCCGCCGACCAGCTATCGGAGTCGGTGTGGAACGAGCTGCCGCCGCTGGCCGCTTCGGTGAACGCGGACGTGAACGTCGCCGCGGTGGAGGTGTCGCTCACCGCGCTCTGCTGCAGGGCCTGCTGCTCGGTGAGGCTCTCGCTCTCGAACACCTGGGCGGTATCGGTGCGCTCGAACACCGCCACCTCGGTCTGCTCGCCCGGTGCGAGCGGCAGCGAGTAGACCAGGTCGCCGAGCCCGAGCCCCTTGAACCGCCACTGCTGTGACATCCACAGCACGTAGCCGAGGCCGAGTGTCGCGGCCATCGGCACGTTTTCATCCGCGGTGAAGATGCCGAACGGGTCGATGCCGGCGATCTGATCGAGGAAGCCGTCCGGCGACAGCTGCTGCCCGACCGCCGACCGGTCGGTGAAGACACTGGCCGGGCCGGCGGGCGTGATCACCCCGCCGTCGCCCGCGGTCACCGTGGTCGTGCTCCCGGCGGCTGCGGCCGCGCCCCCGGAGGCCGCGGCCGCGGTCCCTGCTCCGGATGCTGCGCCCGCGCCTGCCGCCGGGGCCGCGGTGTCCCCGCCTGCCGGGCTGCCGTCCGCGATGGGCTTCAGCGCTGCCGCCTGCTGCACGGTGGTGAGGTACTGCGGCAGCGGGATGAACCCGTCACCCTTGCCGACCGGCAGCTGGGTGACCTGGTTCACGATCGACATCTGCGGCTCGACCAGCCGGAAGAACACCCCGAAGGGGAACGAGTCGATGGTCTCGGCCGCGGCGAACGACTGCGAGCAGGTGTCCTGCTCGCCGATCGTCACGGCCGGCAGGCTGGCCGGCGGGGGCGGCTGCGGCGGACCGCCGGCCGGGACGGTGGCGGGAACGAGCGCGGCCAGCGCGGCCAGGATGCTCTCCGGCAGTGGCGCCAGCGGGGACGGCAGCGTGATCCGGCCCACCAGCCCGTTGGCGGCGACCTTGTCCTGGGCGATGGTGACCTGCGCGTTCCCGTCCACGCCGTGCACCACGAAGGTCAGGCCGGACGCCGGCACCGTGCCGCCGCTCGGCATGCCGAGCGTGAACGTGCCATCGTCGCCGGTGAGCACGGTCAGCGCCGGCCCGGTGACGCCCACGGTGGCCGGGTCGAACTGCACCTGCACTCGCGCCGCCGGGGTGCCGTCGGGCTGGGCCAGCGACCCGACTACGAACGTGGGCACCGGCAGTGCCGCCAGCGCACCGCTGATCAGGGTGAGGTTGTCCTTGAGCTGCTGGAGGCCGACATAGACCCTGGTCACAGCGGTCTGGCGGAACTGCGTCAGCGAATCCGCCAGAGGCTGGGCGAGGCCGATTGCCGCGCCGCCGAACGGGTCCAGCGAGGTCGGGATCCGCTGCAGGCTGATCGGCGAATCGGCGGTCGTGGACGGTGCGATTTCAGCGGTCATGGCGTGCCTGCCTGTCGGGAGTCGCTGGCCAGGATGCCGGCCCGCCGAGGCCGGCCCGGTCGGAGGAAAGCTGTCAGCCGATAAGACCGCCGCGGCCGGGCGCTGATACATCTGCGGCGCCGGTGCCCGGCCGCGGGTATCAGCTGCGGTCGTCCGGACTCTGCCAGGAGTGGAGCCCGTGAGCCCGGCCGCGGTGCTCCGGCATCGGTACCCGGAGGACGGACATGGATACCAGCATCGTCATCGCCAGCCACAACGAGGGCCCGGCTCTCGGCCAGACGATCGAGTCATGCGCCGAGACCATGACCGGCTGTGACTACGAGGTCGTCGTGGCCGACGACGCGTCCGCCGACGGCTCGGTGGACATGGCGCAGCAGCGCTTCCCGCTCGCCCGCATTGTCCGGCACGACCGCCGTCAGGGAGCCTCGGCCGCCAAGGCGCTCGGCGCCCGGCATGCCCGGGGCGACGTGCTGGTGTTCCTCGACGCGCACACCCGGCCCGAGCCGGGAGCCATCTCGCGGCTGGTCCGCGCGGCCGGAGATTCCGGCGAGCGCGCCATCGTCACCCCGGCCATCGCCGCCCTGGATGCGCGCCGCTGGCGCACCGACGCGGACCAGGTCGGCCACGGGTACGGCATGGACCTGAAGACCTTCGGCACCCGGTGGATGCCGCTGGAGGAGATGCGGCGGACCAGGACCCGGACGGGCTTCCTGTTCGAGTCGCCCTCTCTGATCGGCTGTGCCTTCGCGGTCAGCCGGGATCTCTATGAGGAGCTGCGCGGCTTCGACCCGCAGATGCAGTCCTGGGGGATCGAGGACCTGGACCTGGGGCTGAAGTGCTGGCAGCTCGGGCACCGGATCCTGCACGACCCTGATGTGATCATCGGGCACCGGTTCCAGAGCGAGTTCGGTTCCTACGAGGTGCCGGCCGAGCACGTCCTGGTGAACAAGATGCGGATGGCGCGCAAGAACTTCACCCCGGCGGTCTGGGCGCAGTGGCTGGCCGCCTGCCGGGAGGAGCATCCCGGGCCGCTGGCGGGGCACCCGGAGGGCCTGTGGGCGCATGCCTGGCAGCTACTGCAGGCCAGCGGGCCCGGCCTGGAGCAGGAGCGCAGTTACCTGCACGCCCGCCGGGCCCGGGACGAATTCTGGTATGCGGAGCGGTTCGGCTTGTCCTGGCCCCGGCTCGCCGGAACCGGCGCGGGCGTCACCGGCGCCGCGGCCGGTCCCGGCGCCAGCCCGGCGCCGAGCAGCCAGCCAAGCCCGTCGCCGCGGCCAGCCCCGGCCGTCGAGATCCAGGTCAACAACACCGCGACGGCAGCCGACGACCTGGTGCTGCTGAGCAGCCAGCACCCGGCGCGCCAGCCGGCGGTGAGCTGCCAGATCCGGCTGACCAGCACCGAACCGGGCCCGGTCACCGTCGTGCTGCACGATCCGGCCGGCCGGCTGGCTTTCCCCTCGGCTGCCTCGGTGACGCTGACGCTGCCGGCGTCGCGGGCGTTCGTCAGCTTCCAGATCACCGGCCAGATGGCCAGCACGGCGATCGGGGACGCGCTGGTCGAGGCCCGGGCGGGCTCGCTGTCCGGGCCGGTCGCCGCCCGCAGGCCCGTCACCGTCGTCAGTTTCGGCCAGGCGCAGATGACGCTGGCCCAGGGCGGCAGCTACGCCATCGTGGGCACGAGCTACACGGTGCCGGGATTCCCGGCGGCGCACGCGGTGGACTTCACCGCGCAGGCCTCGATCCAGCCGGCCGGCGTGGACTGCACGGCACCGCAACTGAAGAACATCCGGGTCGCGATCATGCAGGAGATCAGCAACCTGCAGGTCGTCAGGACCTGGAACAACCCGGCCGTCAATTTCAACGCGAGCGCCCCGCACAAGTTCCCGGTCACCATGCCGGTCACCATCGGTTCCACGGTCACGCTCGCGGCGTCGGTCCAGCAGCCGGTCAACGACGGGGCTAACGGAGCCTTCCCGCTCTACGACAACGGCGCCCTCGCCATGACCATCCCGGCCGGCTGCGCGAACTCGGGCCCGGCCAAGTCGAACGACACCCCGAGCGCGCCGTTCCCGGCGACGTTCTCCTTTCCCGTCGTGACGGCCGGCGGGACGACGATCGGCACCGCGTTGTGGCAGAGCCGGGTGAAGATAACCCGGACCAACCATTTCCGCACCTACTGCGTCGCATTCGATACCCAGGCCAAGACCTTCACGGCGCTGCGCGAGGCGACCTGGGACCTCGCTCTTGACAGCAGCCAGCCCGCCCAGCGCGCCCAGGTGCACCCGGACGCCCCCGCCGCGTCGGACCCGGTAGCCACGCTGCCCCAGTTCAATCACGCGGCCATGCCGGCCGCGACGGCCGCGGTGGGCGCCGCGACCTTGACCATCACCAGTCCCTGACGGAGGCGGCCATGACCGAAATACCGCTAGCCCGGGCCGGGGAGACCAGCGAGCGCGTCCGCTACGACGCCCGGGCCGTAGCCGACGCCACCCGGGCCGATCCCGGGCCCGCCGGTCCCGGGCAGGTGCTGGCCGTACTGCGCACCAGCCCGGCCGGGCACAGTGGCTCAGCCTCGGTCGACGGGGTATTCCTGGACGCTGCCACCGGGCGGCTGGTGGACAGCTCCGGCGCTCCGGCCGGCCTGGCGGGCCGGCCCGCCATCCTGCGGTACGAGGGCGACTATGAGGTGCTGGCCGTCCTGTCCGGGCCGGACGGCCTGCTGCCCGGCCGGTACGCCTGGACCGAGCCGCTGGCCGAAGGCCGGCGCGGCATCACCCCGGCCGAGGTCTACGACCCGTTCGCCCGGCCCGCGGTGGTGACGTGCCGCTACGATCCCGCCGCGCCCGGTGCGCCGTTCGACTGGGTGCGGCTGCTGCCCGAGGGCTGGCAGGCGCACGCCGCGGCGGCGGCGCGGGCCGCCGCCGAGCCCGATGCCGCGACAGCTCGCCACTGGCTGTCCGACCCCAACGACCTGCTGTTCGCCCGCGGCGCCTGGGCGCTCGCCCGGACCGGGCAGCTGGACTCCCGGCTGGCCGGATCGGCCCGCGGCCACGCCCGCGGCTACCGGCGCGCGGCGCTGCATTACGCGGCGCTGGCCGGCGGGCAGACGCCAGGCGAAGCCGATGCGCTAGCGGAGGATCTGGCCGGCCGCGACGCCGGCCAGCGCCGCGCCGCTGCGCTCGGGCTGCTCGCGGCCCGGCTGTTCGCACCCGGCCCGGCCGCCGCTGCCCTCGCCGGCCGGCCGTGGCCGGCCGGCGCCGGCGGCGCGGCCGGCCCGGCCCTGGCCGATGCTGACGATTACGTGCGCGAGGCATTCGCCCTGCTGGCCACGGGCGGCGCGGCGTGAGCACGGCCGTGCCGAGGCGGCCGCCGCCGGTCACTCGCCGCGGTCATCCCCGCCCGGACGGGCCGGACGGGTCAGCGGCCGAGCCGAAACTGGACCTGGGGATGCAGTGGCGGCCGGAGACCCACCGGAGCGGCTGGCGGTACGCGCTCGACTCCCTGGCCGGCCTGCACGCGCCCGGCGGGGTGCTGCTGGAGGGATTCGTCGAGAAGAAGTTCGCCTGGGGGCAGGACCCCGGCGACCTGCGGCACGACCCGCGGCCGCATACCCGGCCGTGGATCGGCTTCTGGCACAATCCGCCGGTCGTGCACGAGCGCTTCCGGCGGGTCGGGCACGGGCATGCACCCGACGACATCCTGGCTCGCGAGCTGTGGCGCGACAGCGCCCCGTACTGCCTCGGGCTGTTCACGCTCTCCCGGCACCTGCAGCGATGGCTGCAGCCGCGGGTGCCGGTCCCGGTCTGCAGCCTGCTGCACCCGACCGGACCGCCGTCGGCGGTGTTCAGCGCCCAGCGGTACGCGGCGAACCCGCGCAAGATGATCGTCCAGGTCGGCTGGTGGCTGCGCCGGTTCGAATCCCTGGCCGAGCTGGAGGTGCCCGCGCTGGAGAAGGCCGCGCTCAGCCCGTTTCCCGGCGTGCCGGACTGGTACTCGGCGCAGGGCTGGGCGGACTACGGCCGGTCCTGCAGCGTGACCCAGCTTGGTTACCTCGACGATCAGGGCTACGACGAGCTGCTGTCCGAGAACATCGTGTTCCTCGACCTGTACGACAGCAGCGCCAACAACGCCATCGTCGAATGCATCGCGCGGCAGACCCCGGTCCTGGTCAGCCCGCTGCCCGCGGTGGTCGAATACCTGGGCGCGGGATACCCGTTGTATTTCTCCGACCTGCACGAGGCCGCGGCCAAGGCACAAGACCTGCCACTGGTGATCTCGGCGCACCAGTACCTGCGCGACACCCCGGTGCGCGCGCGCCTGACCGGGGCGCGATTCCGGCGGGCGCTGACCGAGTCAGCGATCTACCGGCAGCTGCCCGCGCCGCCCGGCCGCGCGGGACCCGGCCGGGCCGGTGGCTGGCGGCCCCTCGGGAGGGCAGTGCCGTGCGGTTCATGATCTTCTCACTGCCGCGCTGCGGGAGTACCACGCTGGCCCGGGCGCTGAACTGCTACCCGGGCATCCGGTGCGCGCTGGAGCCGTTCATACCGGAGAACCGGAAGCCGAGATTCGGTGATATTGACGATGGCGCCGCACTCGACCGGGCCCTGGCCCAGCTCTGGCTCGAGTGCACCGGCATCAAGCACGTCTGGTACCCGGCCGGCTGGCCGTTCGGCGGCGGGACGCTCGCCCTCAACCATGAACTGTTGCGGCGCGCCGACGCGAAGATCATCTTCCTGACCCGGAGGAACGAGCTGCTCCGCATCGTGTCGGGGGAGATGTCCCGGCAGACCGGGGTCTGGGGTGACTTCACCGAAGCGCAGCGGGCGCAGGCCCGCGGTTTCGGCTACCGGCCGCTCGTTGCCGATCAGGTCGGCCAGCAGCTGAGCGCGGTCGCCCGCGCGATCAGGGAGCTGCGGGGCGCACTGCGAAAGGCCGGGACCTGCGTGCTCGAGTTGCAGTACGAGGACCTTTTCGGTCCGGGCGTCTACCTTGCCGAGCAGCTGCAGGTGCTGGCCCGGCTGCGCGAGTTCATCGGCGCTCCCGGGGGCTACCCGGCCGGGGCCGATTTCGCCGCGGCCAGGCTGCTGGATCCGGCCGCCAGCAAGCTGAACCTGGCCGGCACCTACCAGCGGATCCCGAACATCGGCGAGATTGACCGCCGCTTCGGCTCCGCCGAGTCCGGCTGGCTCCGTGCGGACCCAGTGAAGGCCGGCTGACGAGCGGGAGAGCCGCCCGGTGGCGCGGCAGGCTAGGGCGACGCGGCGGACGCGGGCGATGGCGGGGATGCCGACGGCTTCGGCCCGTCACCCACCAGCCGGTTCGACAAGGCCACGTTCGCGGTCTTGTTGATCATGCCGAGCAGGAAGGTCTCCACCTCGGCCCGCTGGTGCTTGGTCCGCGGTGCATGGCCGCTGGTGAACTCGCCCCAGACCAGGATCAGGTAGTGGCCCTTGGCGATCGCTTCCTCGATGCCGGTCCCGCTGGTCAGGTGCTTGGTCGGGCCCTTGTGGCCGTCGAGCTGCAAGATGAACTCGGACGGGCCGGTGACGTCCCCGGCCGCGTGCGCGCGGGCGTAGTCCTGCAGGTTCAGCACGCCGATCGTGCCCATCAGCTTGGTGCCGGTAGACAGGTAGCTGGCCCGCAGCACCTGGCTGCACCCGCCGTGCCGGACGGCCCGGCGCAGCTTGCTGCCGACGACCGCCGGCGTGCAGGCCTTCCTGGCCTGGCTGGTGGTCATGGCGTAACTGGCGCCGGGGATGCTGAACCGGGACGGGAACACCTCGCCGAGGCTCAGCGGGACCGGGTCGGTAGTCCGGGTGGTGATCCAGCCGTAGGCGCCGGCCGGGGTGATCGTCGGGGTCGGTGACGGCGACGGCGTGCTCGCCGCCGCGGAGGCCGCATGCCGGGCCCGGTGGGCGCCGGCCGCGGACTGATGACGCGGGCTGCCCCGTAGCACCGTGAAGTAGGCCACCGCGGCGAGCGCCAGCACCACGACCAGGCCGCCGGCCAGCAGCACCGCCCCGCGGCGGCGGCGCGGCCGCCGCTCAGCCGGGCGGCCGGCCGGGCGGGTGGGCGGCGACCGGGTGGGCGGCGGGGCGGGTGGCTGCCTCTCGGCCGCGCGGCCACCGCCGGCCGCGCCGCGGACGCCAGTGCCCCGTCCGGCCGCGCCCGGGCCGGCGGCACCCCGGCCGGCGGTGTCCAAGCCGGCGGCACCCCGGCCAGCGGTGCCCCGGCCGTTTGCGCCCGAGCCGGCGCCCCGGCCGGCGGTGCCCCGGCCGTTTGCGCCCGGGCCGGCCCCGGCCGGCGGTGCCCCGGCCGGCCGTGCCCCGGCCGGCCGCGCTGTGCGCGCCCCGTCCGCGCGGGCCGCCGGTACCGCCCGGCGCCCGCGTCCTGCTGGCCGCGTCCTCCCGCAGTGCCGTGCCGTCCCGCAGTGCCGTGCCGTCCCGCGGCCCCGTGCCGTCCCGCGGCCCCGTGCCGTCCCGCGGTCCCGCGCCAGCCGGCGCCGCGCCCTCCGGCCGCGCCCGGCCCGCTCGCAGCACCGGGCCCGGCCCGGCGGCACCGCCGGATGCCGTGCCCGGCCAGTCACCCTCGCCCGGCCCTGCTGGCTCGCGCCCGGCCGGTCCGCGTGCCGCTGGCCTGGCCGCTGTACCGCGGCCGCCAGCCTGGCCCCGCCGCGGGCCATCCTGGCCTGGGCCGGCGCCCGGCTCCGGCCAGCCGGGCGTGTCGAGCACCTGCGTGCCGCCCGGCTCCGGCCAGCCACCGCCGGCACCCGGATCCTGGCCGCGCGCCGCGGTCGGCCAGACGTCGGCCGGCGCACTGCGGCGGGTGTCCCAGGACCAGGACGTGCCGTCGTCATCGCTGCCGCCGTCGCCGCCCTGCCGCGCGGGCTCGTCGTCCAGCGTGCCGACCGCCCGGCCCCGCGCCTCGCCGGCAAACTCTTCGCTCAGCCCGCCCGCACCGGCCAGGCCCGCGGCGCCGGCCGCACCGGCCAGGCCCGCCGGGCCGGCCGCACCGGCCCCGGCGGTCCCGTCCCAGCTGCCATCCGCCGGATCGCCGCCCGGGCCCGACGGCCGGTTCCAGGCCGCGAACTGGCCAGGCGGATAGCGCAGCGGCGGCTGCCCCGGCCACGGCGGGAACCCGTGCACCGGCCCGGCGTCCGGTCCGGAGCCGCGTGTGGTGTCGCCGCGCCGGGCATCCGGGGACTCGCCCCAGGACAGCGTCTCGCCGGATGCCGTACCGTAGCCGGGCGCGAATACCGAGGAATCGCCGCCGTCGGCCGGCTGGCCGGCGCCGCGGCCGGACGATCCGTGGCGGCGCCCGGGCAGCCGGCCTGAGTTGTCACCCGGTCCGCGCATGACCCGGAGCGTACCGCCTGGCGCGCCCGCGCCCGGCCCGTTCCGGCTGACGGGCCCCGGGCGGCTAGGCGCCCAGATCGACGATGGCGGCCACCGGGCCGCCGCCGTCCGGGCCCTGGTGCGCGGCCGACACCGAGACGAATACCGCCGGGTCACCGGTCACCGCGGCGGCCACGCCACCGACGCAGGCCTTGATCTGGCGGTGCCAGTGCACGTCGGAATCGTCCAGCATCGCGTTGCGCCGCCCGCGGACCTGGCCGTCCTGGCTCGCCTCGCACTTGAGGAACACGTTGACCAGCCGCCCGTCCAGGTCGCCGGGGCGCGGCCGGTCCGGCAGCGCCAGCCCGGCGTCCGTGATCGCCGCCCAGATGCCGTCGGCGTCCAGCGCGTCGCTCATCACCGCGTGCCCGATCCGGTACCGGCCGCCGACCCCGCGCACGTTGCCGGCCACCACCACCTGCGCCCGGTCCAGCTCCACGCCGGACGAGCAGGACGCGACCGACGAGCACAGCGAGCGGTCGCGCAGCACGTCGGCATCGGCGGGCATCCCGATCTCGCCGAGGGCCACCGCGATGCCGAGCGCCGCGCACCCGTTGGACAGGTCCATCGAGTCGCCGGTGTTCTCTGTCCACACGCTCTGCCCCCGGCTCTTGGCGTCCCGGATCGTGTGGATGGTCAGCAACGGGGTCTTGGTCTGCACGTAGTGCACGTCCGCGGGGTCGGTGATGCCCGCCCGGCCCATCGCGTCCCGCACCGCGGCCGCCACCTTGGTGATCATGGCGGCGCGGCCGATGTCCTCGGGCAGCAGCGGCTCGCTCATCGCGAACCCGACCGACAGCCGGGGCTCGCTGCTGGCCGGGGCCTGCCCGGCGGGGACGGTCGCGAACACGGTGGCGTGCGGGCTGAGCACCCCGTCGGTGCCGCCGGACCAGACGATCGGGATCTGCGCGACCTCGTCCGCGCCGCGGCTGCCCTTGGCCGTGAGCACCTCGCGGAACGCCCGGTCGGCCAGGATCCTGGTGTAGTCGTTGACGCCGCCGTTGCCCTCGGTCTTGCCGATGACGGCCACGACCCGGTCGGCCTCCAGCACCCCGTCGTCGATCAGCCGGGCCAGCTCGCTGGCGTCGGACACGCTGTGCAGCGGGATCTTGCGTACCTCGATCGGCTCGGGCACTGCCTCACTCCTGTCTCGGTCCTGCGTCTGGCGAACTGCGCCTGCTCCGGCACCGCTCGGGCCGCGCCGATGGGGCGATGGTGTCACAGCCAGTCCAGCTCCGCGGCCTCCCGGCCGCCGGACAGCCGGGCGTAGCCGGGGCCGCGGTCGAAGAACGGGCGGCGGTCCGGCCGGGCCGCCCGCATCCGGTCCCGCAGCGCCGCGGTGGCCGCCGCGTCGGGCACCGGGCCGCCGTCCGGCCCGGTCAGCACCACCCCGTAGTCACCGGCGGCCGCGGCCGCGGACACCTTGCCGCAGCGCACGTCGCGCGCCACCGCGGCCGGGTCCCGGTCCAGCGGGTCCCCCCAGCCGCCCCCGCCGGTAGTGCGGATCCTGATCGCGGTGCCGGCCGGCACGAACTCGCCGTCGGCCAGTGCCGCCACGGCCCGCTCGCCCGGGCCGCCCGGGTCGATGGTGACCGAGAACGGCCGGCCTGCCCGGCCGCCGTTCACCCCCCAGCAGGACAGGATCGACCGGTCGGCGATCGACATGAAGTAGCCGTCGCAGCGCATCCGGATGATCTTCTCGTAGCCGAGGCCGCCGCGGAACTGCCCGGGCCCGCCGGAGTCGGCCGCGAGCCCGAGCCGCTCCACCAGCACCGGGAACCTGGCCTCGGTGAACTCGGCGGGCAGGTTGCGCGAGTCCGGCACGATGTGCACCGCGTCCTCGCCGTCGGCGTAGTAACGCCCGCCCGACCCGCCGCCGAGCACCTCGCGCATCAGGAACGGCTCGCCGCCGGGCGTCCGCCCGTACACGCCGGTGTAGCGGATGGTCTCCTGATCGGCGGGCATGTTGCCGCCCGATGCCTTGGCCAGCACCCCCGCGAACACCCCCAGCAGGCGCAGGATGACGAACGTGCGGGCGTTGGTGGGGGCGGGGAAGACCGGGGTCAGCAACGAGCCGGGCGGCGGGAACCTCATCTCGACCAGGTCCACCACCCCCTCGTTGACATCCAGCTCCGCCATCCGCTCGGGCGTATCGGCCAGGTTGCGCAGCACCGGGGCCAGCCACTTGGCCAGGAAGTTCCCGCCGGCGTAGTCCGCGGCGTGGTTGATCGGGCCCTTGGCCTGCGGGCCGGTGCCGGCGAAGTCCAGGATCAGCCGCGGGCCGCCGGGCTCGTCGTCGCCGGTGCGGGTCAGGGTGATCCGCTGGGTGTGCAGCCGCGGCGGGTCCACCCCGTCGTGCTCGGCGTAGTCCTCGAAGGCCCAGGTTCCGGGCGGGATCTTGGCCAGGATCTCGCGCCGGAACGTGGCGGTGGTGCGCGCGACGATCTCGTCGAAGCAGGCCTCCACCTCGGCCCGGCCGTACCGGGCCAGCAGCGCCGCCAGCCGCCGGGCGCCGAGCAGGCAGGCCGCGCACTCGGCGTCCAGGTCCGCGGCGAGCGAGTCGGGCATCCGCGAGTTGCGGGTCATGATCGTCAGTGCCGCCTGGTTGGGCCGGCCGGCGTCGTGCAGCTTGATCGGCGGCACCATCAGGCCTTCCTCGAAGACGCTGGTGGCGTGGCTGGGCATCGAGCCGGGCACCGCGCCGCCGATGTCGTCGTGGTGGCCGAACGCCTGCACGAACGCCACCACCTCGGGCCCGCCCCCGGCGTCATCGAAGACCGGCACGGTCACGCACAGGTCGGGCAGGTGGCCGATGCCGCCCTCGGATGAGTACACGTCGTTGTGGAAGTACACATCGCCCGGCCGCATCGTCTCCGGCGGGAAGTCCCGCGCCACCGGGTGCACCAGCGCGCTGTAGGACCGGCCGGTCAGCTTGCGCAGCAGCCGGTCGTGCAGGCCGGCCCGGAAGTCGTGCGCGTCCCTGATCATCGGCGACCGCGCGGTCCGGCCGATCGCGGTCTCGACCTCCTTCTCGATCGCGGCCAGGCTGCCCGCCACGATCTCCAGCAGCACCGGGTCGGCCGCCGCGCCCCCGGTCAGCGTGCGCGCGGTGCTGACCCGGTTCGCTTCTCCGCCCGCTGTGCGTGCGCCGCCCGGTGCTGGCCGGTTCGCTTCTCCGCCCGCTGTGCGTGCGCCGCCCGGTGCTGGCCGGTTCGCTTCTCCGCCCGCTGCGCGTGCGCCGCCCGGTGCTCGCCGGTTCGCTTCTCCGCCCGCTGCGCGTGCGCCGCCCGGTGCTCGCCGGTTCGCTTCTCCGCCCGCTGCGCGTGCGCCGCTCACGGCGTCTGCCCGGCCCGGATGAGCAGGTTGCCGGACTCGTCCACCCGGGCGGTGAAGCCGGGGTGCAGCGGCACGGTCGCGCCGTACTCCTCGATCACCGCCGGTCCGGCCAGCACGTCGCCGGCCCCGAGCCGCGGCCGCCAGTACACCGCCGCCCGCCGCGCGGCTGCGCCGCGGTCGAACACGACGTCGCGGTATCCGGTCCTGGCCCGCTCCGGGCCGCCCGGGGCCGGCTGCAGCCCGGCCAGCTCGGGGCGCCGGATCGGGCCGATGCCGGTCACCCGCAGGCTGACCCATTCGACCTGCTGGCGCGCGTCGCCGCGGAAGTCGTAGCCGTACTGCGCCCGGTGCGCGGCGTGGAACTCCTCCGCCGCGGCCTGCGCCGCCGCCGGGCCGAACGGGCCGTCCCGCACCGGCACCCGGACCTCGAACGCCTGCCCGTAGTACCGCAGGTCCGCCGACCGGGCGAGCTGCTGGGCCGGCGGCGCGAAGCCCTGCTCGGCAAGGGCACGGCGGGCCTGGTCTTCCAGCCCGGCGAGCAGTGCCCCGGCGGCGGCGTGGTCCAGCTCGGCGTGCCGGGCCACCGCGGTGCGCACGAAGTCGGCCCGCACGTCCACGGTGAGCAGCCCGAACGCCGACACCGTGCCGGGGTCGGGCGGCACCAGCACGCCCGGCACGCCGAGCGTGCCGATCAGCGGGCAGGCCAGCAGCGACCCCGAGCCGCCGAACGTCACCAGGGTGAAGTCGCGGGTGTCCAGGCCGCGGGCCGAGGTGACCTGGCGCAGCGCGTTGGCCTGGTTCCAGGCGGAGATCTCCAGGATGCCCGCCGCGCAGTCCGCGGCGGGCAGTTTCAGCCGGGCCGCGAGCGCGGCCAGCCCGGCCAGGGACGCGGCGGCGTCCAGCGGCACCTCCCCGCCGAGCAGGTGCGCCGGGATCCGGCCGAGGGCCAGGTGCGCGTCGGTCACCGTCACCTCGGTCCCGCCCCGGCCGTAGCACAGCGGCCCGGGGTCGGCGCCCGCCGACCGCGGGCCCACCTTCAGCGCACCTTCCGGCGCCAGCCAGGCCACCGAGCCGCCGCCCGCGCCGACCGTGACCACGTCGACCATGGGCAGCCGGGCCGGGTAGGCCCCGACGCTGCCCTCGGTGGTCAGCGCGGGCTGGCCGCCCGCCACCACCGCGACGTCGGTGGAGGTGCCGCCGCCGTCGCAGGTGAGCACCTGGTCCAGGCCGGCCTCCGGGCCAGCAGCGCCGCGCCGACGGCGCCGGCGGCCGGCCCGCTGAGCACCGTGCTGACCGGCCGGCCGATGACCTCGGCGGCGGTCGCCACCCCGCCGCCGGACGTCATGACATGCAGCGGCACCCGGCGGCCCGCGGCCTGCGCCAGCTGCCGGGTGATCTCGTCCAGGTACCCCGCGATGCGCGGCTTGACCGCGGCGTCGACCAGCGTGGTCATGGCCCGCTCGTACTCCCGGTACTCGGCCAGCACCTGCGACGACAGCGACACCTGCGCAGCCGGGTGCTCGCGGGCCAGCACCGCGGCCAGCCGCTGCTCATGCGCGGGGTTGGCGTAGGAGTGCAGCAGGCACACGCCGATCGCGTCGATGCCGCGGGCGGCGAACCAGCGGGCGACCGCGGCCGCCTGCGCCTCGTCGAAGGGCACCAGCTCCGCCCCGGTCGCGTCGATCCGGCCCGCCACGGTCCTGACCAGGTCGGCGGGCACGATCCGGTCCGGCTTGACCCAGAAGTAGGAGTTGCCGTACCCGTCCGGTACTGACTGGCGGGCGATCTCCAGCAAGAACTCGAAGCCCTCGGTGGTAATGAAGCCGAGCCGGCCGGTGTCGCCTTCGAGCAGCTGGTTGGTGGCGATCGTGGTGCCGTGACTGATCGCGGCGACGTCGTCCAGGCCGGCCCCGGCCAGCCCGAGGACCTTGTCCAGCCCGGTCATGAACCCCGCGGCCGGATCGCGGGAGACCGCGGGGGTCTTCGTGGCCGTAACCCGCCCGGTGGTCTCGTCCAGCGCCACGACGTCGGTGAACGTGCCGCCGGTGTCGATGCCGATCCGCAGCCGCGGCACAGGCATGCTCAGCGGGCCCTGCGGCCGAGCCAGGCGCCCACGGCCACCCCGGCCAGCGCGACCGCGGCGCCGGTCAGCACCCCGGTCAGGAAGCCGCCGCCACTGCCCGGCCGGGACGCCGCGGCGGCCCGGCCGGCCCAGACCGCGGGACCCGCGGCGCCGCCGCCCGCCGCCGCGGCGCCCGCACCGGCCGTCTCGCCGCCGGATGGCGCCGCCGGCGCTCCCGCGCCGGCGCTCGTCGTCCCGGCGGCCTGGCCGGCCAGCGCCTGATTCACCGCGGTGAAGAACTCACCGGCGGTCCGCTTCGCGACGCTGGCCAGCATCCGCTGGCCGACCCCGGCGATCACCCCGCCGACCTGCGCGTCGGCGTCGTAGCTCAGCTCCGTCTGCCCGTCGCCCGTGCCCGCCAGCCGGACCTGCACGGTGGTGGCGATGGTGCCGGGCGCGCCCGATCCGCTGGCGGTCAGCACCAGCGCGTCCGGCTCGCGCTGGTCCGACAGCGCGACCTGGCCGGCGTAGGTGCCGCGCACCGACGCCACCCCGGCGGTCACGGTCAGCGCGTACTGGTCCGGCCCGGTGGCCTCCAGCCGCTCGCAGCCGGGGATGGTGGCGGCGAGCACCGCCGGATCGGTCAGGGCGGCCCACACCTGCCGGGGCGGGGCGTGCAAAGTCGCGGAACCGCTGATTTTCATGGCGTGGTCTCCCGGCTACGGGCCTGGCGCAGGCCGAACAGCTCCGACGGCGAGATCGGCATCGCGGTGATGCCGATGCCCTCGGCGTCCTCGATGGCGGCAGCGAGCACGGCGGCGCCGGGGATCACCCCGGCCTCCCCGGCGCCCTTGATGCCGAGCGGATTCAGCGGCGAGGGCGTCTCCAGGTGGCCGATCTCGATCCGCTGCGGCACCTCGCTGGCGTAGGGCATCAGGAAGTCCATGAACGAGGCGTTGAGCAGCTGGCCGGACTCGTCGTAGGCCATCCGCTCGTACAGCGCCCCGGCCACCCCCTGGGCCACGCCGCCGTGGATCTGGCCCTCGACAATCCGCGGGTTGATCAGCCGCCCGCAGTCGTGCACCACGCAATAGCGCACGATCGTGATCTCCGCGGTGTCCGGGTCGGTCTCCACGATCGCCGCGTGCATCCCGGCCGCGAACGTGGACCGGACCGGCGAGAAGTAGGCCCGGCCCTCGATGCCGGGCTCGTCGTCCGGGGCCACCGGCGGCTCGCTGATGTCGCCGCCGGCGAACTGGGTGGCGGCCTTCGCGGCCTCGTCGAACGCGTAGCGCAGCGGGTTGGACAGCACCGCGACCGTGCCCAGGCTGATCCCGCTGGCCGGGTCGCCCTTGACCTGGACCGTCCCTTCGGTGATCTCCAGGTCGTCGGCGGAGACCTCCAGCGCCGCCGCGGCCACCGCGAGAGCCTTGGCCCGGGCCTTGCGGGCCGCCAGCGCGACCGCCGATCCGCTCATCACCGCGGCCCGGGAGGCGAAGGTGCCGACCGCGTAGCCGAACCGGCGGGTATCGCCGGTGACCACCTCCACGTCGCCGAACGGCACGCCCAGCTCGTCGGCGACGAGCTGGGCCAGCACCGTCTGGTGGCCCTGGCCCTGCGTGGTCAGCCCGGTGGCCACCTTGACCTTGCCGGTGGTCTCCACCACGACGTGCCCGCCCTCGTAGGGCCCCACCCCGGTGCCCTCGACGTAGCAGCCGAGGCCGATGCCGAGGCGGCGGCCCTGGGCCCGGGCCGCGGCCCGCCTGGCCGGGAACTCCTCCCACCCGATCAGCTCCTTGAGCTGGGCCAGCAGCGCCGGGTAGTCGCCGGAGTCGTAGATCAGCGGCCGCCCGTCCTGGAAGATCAGCCCCTGGTCGTAGGGCATCTCGCCGGGCTGGATGAAGTTGCGCTCGCGGACCTCGGCCCGGTCCAGGCCAAGGTCTGCCGCGATCGCGTCCATGGTCCGCTCCATCACGAACGCGCCCTGCGGCCGGCCGGCCCCGCGGTAGGGGGTGACCAGCACCGTGTTGGTGTACATCGAGTCGAACTCGACCCGGTAGGCGCCCGGCTTGTAGGGACCGAGCAGCTGGGTCGAGGTCACGATCGGCACGATCAGGCCGTAGGGGATGTAGGCGCCGTTGTCGTGCCAGAACCGCACGTCCAGGCCGAGGATCCGGCCCTCGTCGTCGAAGCCGGCCCGGACGTGGTGCTGCTGGCCGCGCTCGTGCGCGCTGGCGATGAAATGCTCGCGCCGGTCCTCGGTGAACTTGACCGGCTGGCGGAGCAGCCGCGCCGCCCACGGGACCAGCACCTCCTCCGGCCACGGGTGCATGATCTTGACGCCGAACCCGCCGCCGACGTCCGGGGTCGTCACGTCCACGTCGGCGAGGGCCAGGCCCAGCTTGGCCGCCACCGCGGCCCGCACCCCGGTCGAGCTCTGGGTCGAGGTCCAGAGCCGCAGCCGGCCGTCCTGCCCGTCCTGACCGTCCCACCGGGCCAGCACCCCGCGGCCCTCCAGCGGCGTCGAGGCGGACCGCTCGATGGCCAGGTCGAGTTCGAGCACGTGCGGCGCGGCGGCGATGGCCGCCGCGGTGTCGCCGTGCTCCTGCACCGAGTGGCCGGCGATGTTGCCGGGCACGTCTGCGTGCACCAGGTGCCTGGCGGCGCGTGCGGCGTCCAGGCCGACCACCGGGGGGAGCGGCTCGTAGCTCACCGCGATGGCGGCGGCCGCGTCCTCGGCCAGGTAGCGGTCGCGGGCGACCACCATCGCCACCGGCTCGCCGGCGTAATTCACCTCGTCGCGGGCCAGCGGATAGGGGGTCCGGCCGTGGGTGAGGTCCGGGTGCGGGATCAGCAGCGGCAGCGGCTCGGCCAGCCGGCCGGGCAGGTCCTCGTAGGTGTAGATCGCCACCAGCCCGTCGGTGTCGAGCGCGCCGCCGACGTCGATGCCGGTCACCCGGGCGTGCGCGTGCGGGCTGCGCACGAACGCGCAGGCCAGGGCGTCCTGGCCGAGGTCGTCGAGGTAGCCGCCGCGGCCGCGGACCAGCCGGTCGTCCTCGGACCGCTGCACCCGCGCCCCGAACAGCGAGCTCATCCGCCCGCCTCCGCCGCCGGCCCGGCGGCCGCGTCCCGTTCGCTGGCCGCGGGCCGCCCGGACCGGGTGCCGTTGCGGTTCCCGGCCGGCGGGGCACCGGCTGCGGCGGTCCCGGCCGGCGAGGCTCCGGGCGCGGCCGCAGCGCCCCGGCCGCGCCGCAGCTCGGCGGCGCGCAGCACCGAGGCCACGATGTTCTGGTAGCCGGTGCACCGGCACAGATTGCCGCCGATCATCTCCCTGGCCTGCTGCTCGTCCGGGTCGGGCCGCTGGTCCAGCCCGGCCGTGATGGTCACCAGGAAGCCGGGCGTGCAGAAGCCGCACTGCAGCCCGTGGCATTCGGAGAACGCCTGCTGCACCACCGACAGCGCGCCGTCCGCCGCGGCCAGGCCCTCGACGGTGGTGACCTGCGCGCCGTCCGCGCTAACCGCGAGCAGCAGGCAGGACCGGACAGGGACGCCGTCCAGCAAGACCGTGCACGCCCCGCAGACGCCGTGCTCACAGCCGACGTGCGTGCCGGTGAGCCGCAGGTCGTGGCGCAGGCAGTCCGACATCAGCCGCCGCGCCGGCACCCGGACCCGGTAGGCGGTCCCGTTGACGGTCACCGCCACCTCGTGCAGTTCTTCCGCGCTCACCGCCCGGCCCCGCTTCCCGGTCCTCCCGGGCCCGCGCCATTGCGCCGGCCGGGGCGTCGCGCCGCGGCCATCGCCAGGGCCCCGGCGAGCGCCCGGGCGGCCAGCACGCCGGCCAGGTGCCGCCGGTAGGACGCGGTCGCGTGCAGGTCATCCTCGGGCTCGACCCGTTCGGAGACCAGCGCCGCGGCCGCCTCCAGCCCGCCCGGCCCTGCCTCCAGCCCGCCCGGCCCTGCCCCCAGCCCGCCCGGCCCTGCCCCCAGCCCGCCCGGCCCTGCCTCCAGCCCGCCCGGCCCTGCCTCCAGCCCGCCCGGCCCCGGGTCCCGCCCCGCGGTCTGCGCCGGGGCGCCGGCCAGCGCTTCGGTGAGGTCGATGACCAGCGGGACCGGGCCGACCGACAGCAGCGCGACGCGGGCCTTGCGCACCTGCTCGTTGCCGCCCAACTCGGCCACCGCCGCCGCGCCGCACACCGCGTAATCCCCGCGGCGGCGGCTCACCTCGGCGAAACCGGTGCCCGCGCCCGGCGCCAGCACCGGGAAGCTGGCCTCGACGGCCAGCTCGCCGGGCTGCACCGCCGACTCCAGCGGGCCGAGGAAGAACTCGCCCGCCGGCACCGTCCGCTCGCCGCCGGGACCGGCCAGCCGGACCGACCCGCCGAGCAGCGCGAGCACCGCGGGCAGCTCCGCGGCCGGGTCGGCGTGCACCAGGCTGCCGACCACGGTGCCCCGGTTGCGGATCGCGGCGTGCGCCACGCACCGCAGCGCCTGGCCGAGCAGCGGCTGCGCGTCCTGCGCGGCCGGGCTGGCCAGCACGGCGGCGTGCCGCGCCAGCGCGCCCACCCGGACCTGGCCGTCCGCCACCCGCACGTAGCTCAGGTCCGGCAGCCGGTTGATGTCCACCAGCAGCTCAGGAGCGGCCAGCCGCATCGACATCAGCGGGACCAGCGACTGCCCGCCGGCCAGCACCTTGGCGCCCGGCCCGGCTTCCGCCAGGGCGGTGAGCGCGCCCGGCACGCTGGACGGCCGCGCGTACCGCACCGGCGCCGGCTTCACCGCGCGGTCACCCGCCTGCCGCGGGCCGCACCAGCCGGCCCGCCGACGGCTGCGCCAGCCGGCCGGCTGGCCCGCCAGCCGGCTGCGCGCGGCGGCTGCGTGCGCCGGCCCGCACGGCGGCTGCGGCCTGTGATTCTCATAGGGCGACGTTACGCCGCCCCGGCGATCACCGATATCACCTCCCGGCCCCGCCCGCGCGTGTCCGCCCGCGCTCCGTCCGCCGGCCCGCCGCGAACCCCCTCAATGTCACATTCACGGTCACCAGTGCCCCTGGATGTCACAGTCACGGGCTGGGCCGATTCCCGAACCGGCAGGCCGGACGGGCGTTCCGGGCTCAGGTGCGCGTCACCGGACCCGCTGAGCCCGCCGGCCCGCTGGACAACCCGCTGGCTGGCCCGTTGAGCGGCACCTGGCCCGCCGATTGGACCGTTCAGCGGGTCCGCCGGCCGGCGGCCCGGCCGTGGGAGTCCGGCCGGCCGGGCGGGAGACCCGGCGGGAGGCTGGCCTTGGCGGGGCGAGGCCGGCTGGGTAGGTTCGCTTGTCATGGGTGATGACCGGCCGGCGCGGCGCCGGCCGCGGCCGGTGAGCGCGGAGCACGTCGAGGCGCGGGCCGCCTACGCCGACTCGGTCACGCTGATGCAGCTCAGCGCGCAGGTCCGCCAGGCCGCCGGGGTGCAGCACGTGCTGGTCGCCATGGGCACCGAGCTGAACCTCGGCCTGCTGGCCGAGCTGGGGCTGCCCGCGCCGGACGGCGCGGGCCCGAACGAGCTGATCATTGCCGTGCGGGCCAGTGACGACGCGGCGCTGGCGGACGCGCTGGCCGCGGTCGAGGCCGGGCTGGCGGCCCGGCCGGCGGCAGCGACGGCGCGGACGGCTCGGCCAGCGGCGCGCCAGGCGGGCCTGCCGCTGCGCCGCGCACAGTGCGCGCCGCGGCCCGGGCCGCCGGGCCCGGGCTCGCGCTGATCTCGGTGCCGGGCCGGCATGCGTTCACCGAGGCGGTGGACGCACTGGAGGCCGGCTGCGACGTCATGATCTTCTCTGACAACGTGCCGGTCGAGCAGGAGATCGCGCTCAAGGAGATGGCCGCGCGCGCCGGGCGGCTGGTCATGGGGCCGGACTGCGGCACCGCCGTGGTCGGCGGGGTAGGGCTCGGCTTCGCGCACACGCTGCGGCCAGGCCCGGTCGGCCTGGTCGCGGCCTCCGGCACCGGCGCGCAGCAAGTCCTGTGCCTGCTGGACACGGCCGGAGCCGGGGTCAGCGCCGCCCTCGGCGTCGGCGGGCGGGACCTGTCGGCCGCGGTCGGCGGCCGGTCGGCCAGCGCAGCGCTGGCCGCGCTCGACGCCGACCCGGCGACCGAGCTGATCGTGCTGGTGTCCAAGCCGCCCGCGCCGCAGGTCGCTGCGCGGCTGCGCCGCCAGGCCGCCGCGATGGCCACCCCGGTGGTGTTCGCGCTGGTGGCACTGGGCGAGCCGGACCTCACCGCGGCCGCCGGGCAGGCGCTGCGGGCGGCCGGGTTCAGCGTGCCGGACTGGCCGCACTGGCCCGCCGCGACCGGCCCGGCCGGCCCGGCCGGGCCGGAGCCTGGCCGGGCCGGTGCGCTGCGCGGCCTGTTCAGCGGGGGGACGCTGTGCGACGAGGCGATGGTCATCGCCAGTGAGCGGCTCGGCCCGGTCTGGTCCAACGTGCCGCTGCGGCCGGACTGGCGGCTCGGCCCGCATGACCGGCCGGCCGGGCACGCGATGATCGACTTCGGCGACGACGAGCTGACCGCCGGCCGCCCGCATCCGATGATCGACCTGTCGCTGCGGCTGGACCGGCTTGCGGCCGAGGCCGCCGACCCGCAAGCCGGGGTCATCCTGCTCGACGTGGTACTCGGCCACGCCGCGCACCCCGACCCGGCGGCCGAGCTCGGGCCGGCCATCGCCGCCGCCCGGGCCGCCGGACGGCCGGTCGTGGTCTCGCTGATCGGCGCGGCCGCCGATCCGCAAGACCCCGGCCGCCAGGCCGCAGTGCTGCAAGCCGCGGGCGCCGACGTGTTCGGCTCCAACGCGCAGGCGGCCCGGCGCGCCTGCGACTTGCTGGCGGCCGCCCGGTGACCGGCCAGCAGCAGGCCGGCCCGGCCGGGCCCGGCCGCCAGCAGCCCGGCCGGCCGGAGCGCGGGCTGCCCGGCAGCGGCCTGCTGCGCGGCACTCCGCACGTGATCGCCGCCGGGATCCCGCTGCTGGCCGGCGCCGCGCAGCGCCAGGCCGCCCGGGTCACCCGGGTCGACTGGGCCCCGCCGATGGCCGGCACGCACGAGGACCTGGCCGCCGTGCTGGCCGACCCGCGCCGGCCGCAGGCCAACGCGCAGGCGGTCAGCCGGATGCTCGCCGTGCGCGCGCACCTGGTCGACGTCGGGCCGGCCCGGGACGTGCTCGGCCTCGGGCCGGCCGAGTTCCTGCACGCCGGCCCGCCGGTGACCTGGGACCGGGCTTCAGGCCCGCTGCGCGGCGCGGTGACCGGGGCCGCGATCTTCGAGGGGCTGGCCGCCGATCCGGACGCCGCGGCCGCGCTCGCGGCCAGGGGCGCTATCACGCTCGCGCCGTGCCACCCGCGCCGCGCCGTCGGCCCGATGGCCGGGGTGGTCTCGCCGTCGATGTGGATGTTCGTGCTGGAGGACCCGGCCACCGGCGCCCGGGCGTACTGCTCGCTGAACGAGGGCCTGGGCAAGGTGCTGCGCTACGGCGCTTACTCGGCCGAGGTGATCGGCCGGCTGCGCTGGATGGCGGCAGTGCTCGGCCCGCTGCTGGCCGCCGCGGTCCGCGGCCACGGCCCGGTCGGACATCACCGCGATCCTGGCCCAGATGGTCCAGATGGGCGACGAGGCGCACAACCGCAACCGCAGCGGCACGCTGATGCTGCTGCGCGACCTGCTGCCGGCCATGATCGGATCGCCGTTCCCGGCCGCCGACGTGGCCGCGGCGGCCGCCTTCATCGGCGGCAACGACCACTTCTTCCTCAACCTCGCCATGCCCGCCTGCAAGCTCGCGCTCGACGCCGCCCGCGACATCCCCGGCTCGACCATGGTCGTGGCCATGGCCAGGAACGGCACCGACTTCGGCATCCAGGTCGCGGGCACCGGCGGACAGTGGTTCACCGCCCCGGCGCTGACCCCGCAAGGGCTGTTCCTCGGCAGCTACGGCCCGGCCGACGCCAGCCCCGACATCGGCGACTCGGCGATCACCGAGACGGCCGGCCTCGGCGGGTTCGCGATGGCGGCGGCCCCGGCCATCGCCGCGCTGGTGGGCAGCAACGCAGCCGGCGCGATGGCCGCGACCCGGCGGATGTATGAGATCACCCTGGCCGAGCACCCCCGGTTCAGCGTGCCCGCACTGGACTTCCGCGGCACCCCGGCCGGGATCGACGTCACGCTGGTGGCCCGCACCGGCATCCTGCCGCAGATCAACACCGGCATGGCCGGCAAGGTCGCCGGGACCGGCCAGGTGGGCGCGGGCCTGGTCACGCCGCCGCCGGAGGTATTCCCGGCCGCGCTGGCTGCGCTCGCGGCCGCGGCGCGCGGCGATGGGGCCGGAGTAACCAGGGCCTCGCTTTGACCGGGGGGTACAGCGGCCGGTATCCTTCCTAGGCGTCCATGAGCACCGGCATGCCCGTGTGCCCCCATCTGGCGGGCACGCAGCTGCGGCTGGTGCTGCGGATCCCCGGGCCGGAGCCGACCGCTCCGAGGCGGGGCAGGAGACACAGGACTCACACGCGAAGGCTTATGACCGTGCGCACATTCAGCCCCAAGGCCCGCGACATCCAGCGTCAGTGGCATGTCATCGACGCGACGGACGTCGTGCTCGGCCGCCTGGCCAGCCAGACTGCGGTGCTGCTGCGCGGCAAGCACAAGCCCATTTTCGCGCCGCACCTGGACACCGGCGACTTCGTGATCATCGTGAATGCGGACAAGGTCGCATTGAGCGGCAACAAGCTCGCCGACAAGCGGGCCTACCGCCACTCGGGCTACCCGGGCGGCATCCGGTCGGTCAGCTACGCCGAGCTGATGGCCCGCAGCCCGGAGAAGGCGGTGACCAAGGCCGTGCGGGGTATGCTCCCCAAGAACGCGCTCGGCCGGCAGATGCTGCGCAAGCTCAAGGTGTATGCCGGCCCTGACCACCCGCACTCGGCCCAGCAGCCGGCCGAGTTCCGCATCACCCAGCTCGACCAGCTCCGCGCGGCGCGCTAGCGAGCGCACCGCGGGCTGGCCCGCGCCCGAACCCGTAGCAGCGACCAGGAAGTACGAGGAAGACTGTGGCCGATCCCACCGAGGCGGCGAAGCCCGCGGTGCAGGGCAGCTCCGCGCCCGCGCAGACCGCGCCCGCGCAGACCGCGCCCGCGCAGACCGCGGCGGAGAACCCGACGGAGTACACCTCCGAGACTCCCGACAGCCCGGGCGGCGGCGCAGCCCGGTCGGCCCGCAAGCCGGTCGTCACCGGTAACGGCATGGGCACCGGACGCCGCAAGGAAGCGATCGCCCGGGTGCGGATCATGCCCGGCAGCGGCAAGTGGCAGATCAACGAGCGGTCGCTGGACGAGTACTTCCCCAACAAGGTGCACCAGCAGCTCATCAACGAGCCGTTCGTGACCCTCGGCGCCGAGGACTCCTTCGACGTGGTCGCCCGGATCACCGGCGGCGGGGTCACCGGCCAGGCCGGCGCGCTGCGCCTCGGCATCGCCCGGGCGCTGATCCTGGTCGACCCGGACAGCCGTTCAAGCCTCAAGCGGTCGGGTTTCCTGACCCGGGACGCCCGGATCAAGGAACGCAAGAAGGCCGGGCTGAAGAAGGCCCGCAAGGCGCCGCAGTACTCCAAGCGGTAGCCGGCCGCGACCCCGCGGATGTCCTCTTTCAGCATTCCCCCGCCGGAAAGGCCAGGAGACGATCGCCATGGGCCGGTTGTTCGGTACGGACGGCGTCCGGGGGATAGCAGGCCGTGACCTTACCGCCGGTCTCGCCACGGACCTGGCGGCGGCCGCCGTGCAGGTGCTCGCGGGCAGCGGCGCCTTCGCCGCCGCCCGGGCGGCGCACCGCCGGCCCGTCGCGGCCGTCGGCAGGGACCCGCGGGTGTCCGGCGAGTTCCTGGAGGCCGCGGTGGTCGCGGGCCTGGCGGGCAGCGGCGCGGACGTGCTGCGGCTCGGCGTGATCCCGACCCCGGCGGTCGCCTACCTGACCGCCGCGTTGGACGCGGACTTCGGCGTGGTGCTGTCGGCCAGCCACAACCCGGCCCCGGACAACGGCATCAAGTTCTTCGCCCGCGGCGGCATCAAGCTGCCCGACGAGGTCGAGGACGACATCGAGGCGCGGCTGGCGGGCCTCGCGGGCGGCGGGCGGCGGCCCGGCACGGTGCCCGAGGCGGGCTTCGGCCGGGTGCGCGAGGCGCCGGAGGCGGCCGAGCGCTACCTGAGCCACCTGCTCGGCACGGCCGGGGAACCCGAGGCCTCCCGCCCGCTGGCCGGGCTGCGGGTCGTGCTGGACTGCGCGCACGGCGCCGCCTACCGGCTCGCGCCGGAGCTGCTGCACCGGGCCGGCGCCGAGGTCATCGGAATCGGCACCGAGCCCGACGGCCACAACATCAACGCCGGGTGCGGCTCCACCAGCCTCGGCACGCTGACCGAGGCGGTGGTGGCGCACGGCGCCGACGCCGGCATCGCGCACGACGGCGACGCGGACCGGTGCCTGGCCGTCGACGCCGCCGGGCAGGTCGTCGACGGCGACCAGATCCTCGCCGTGCTGGCCCTGGCGCTGCACAAGCGCGGGCGGCTGGCCCGCGACACCGTGGTGGCCACCGTCATGTCCAACCTCGGGTTCCGGCTCGCCATGCGCGACGCCGGGATCAGCGTGGTGCAGACCCCGGTCGGCGACCGGTACCTGATCGCCGCGATGCGCGAGGGCCGGTACGTGCTCGGCGGCGAGCAGTCCGGCCACATCATCCTGGCCGACTACGCCACGACCGGGGACGGCCTGCTGACCGCGCTGCAGCTGCTCGCGGTGATGGCCGCCACCGGCCAGCCGCTGGCCGAGCTGGCCCGCGTGATGACCCGGTACCCGCAGGTGCTCATCAACGTCGGCGGCATCGACAAGTCGGCGGTCGCCGCCTCCGGCGAGGTCACCGCGGCGGTCGCGGCGGCCGAGCGGGAGCTCGGCGAGTCCGGGCGGGTGCTGGTGCGGCCGAGCGGCACCGAGCCCGCCGTCCGGGTCATGGTCGAGGCGATCGACCCCGAGCAGGCCGAGCGGGTGGCCGGCCAGCTGGCCGACACCGTCCGCAGCCTCGGCTGAGCCGCCGCCCCTGACGCTCAGCCCCGGGCGCTCAGCCCCGGGCGCTCAGCCCCGGGCGCTCAGCCCCGGGTCTCAGCCCGGACGCTCAGCCCCGCGGGCCGTGCCCGGCGGAGAACACTGCCCAGCCCGTGCTGACCGGGGCCGGCGTGGCAGGCTGAGGGGCATGAGCGCAAAGATCGGCAACGAGCTCTCCGGCCCAGGTCGCGCCCGCGGCCTGCGGCCAGCCCGTAACCCCACGATCTCGGCGAGTTCGGCGCAGGAAAGCGCCTGCAAATCGCCACGATCACGGATGGGCCGGCCCGGAGGCCGGGGCCGCCCGGCCTGCTCCGGCGGGGCCGGCCGGGCCGGAGGAGGCGCGCGGGCGGCCGGTCTGGCCATTCCGGCCTTCTTGTTTGCTGACAGCGAACAACGGGAGGCGGCGCCCCGGCGCGCGGACGGCGCCGGCGCCCGCCCGGCGCCTGGCCGCCCCGGGGACCGCGGTGCCGCCGGCCGCCCGGCGGGGGGCAGCCGGTCATGAGGAACGCGCACCGGGTGGCCGACGTCCGCGCCGCCGAGCAGGAGCTGATGGCGCAGGTACCGGACGGCGCGCTGATGCAGCGGGCCGCCGCCGGGCTGGCGTCGGCGTGTGCCGGGCTGCTCGGCCAGCTGTACGGAACCCGGGTGGTGGTGCTGGCCGGCGGCGGCGACAACGGCGGTGACGCGCTGTACGCCGGGAGCCCGGCTGGCCGGGCGCGGGGCGGCGGTGACCGCCGTCACCGCCTCGGACCGGGTGCACCGCGGCGGCGCCGCGGCGCTGCGGGCAGCGGGCGGCGTTCTCATCCCGGCCGCGGATCCGGGCGGCGCGGCGGGGGTCAGCGCCGCCGCCCGGGCGGCCATCGGGGCCGCCAGCCTGATCATCGACGGGCTGCTCGGCATCGGCGGCCGCGGCGGCCTGCGCGAGCCGGCCGCCGCGCTGGCGGCGCTGGCCGCCGCCGGGACCGCCGCGGTGGTCGCCGTGGACCTGCCGAGCGGCATCGAGGCCGACACCGGCGAGGTGGCCGGCGCGGCCATCCAGGCCGACCTGACCGTGACGTTCGGCACCGCCAAGCCGGGCTTGCTGATCGACCCGGGCGCGTCCAGGGCCGGGGTGACCGAGCTGGTCGACATCGGCCTGCGGCCGCACCTGCCGGCCCCGGCCGCCGCCGCGCCGCAAGCCGCCGACATCGCCGCCTGGCTGCCCCGGCTGACCGCCGAGTCGGACAAGTACCGGCGCGGGGTGCTCGGCGTGCTGGCCGGCAGCCAGCAGTTCACCGGCGCGGCGGTGCTGTCGGTCGGCGGGGCCGTCCGCGGCGGTGCCGGCATGGTCCGGCTGCTGGCCGCGTGCCCGGCCGCCGAGGTGGTCCGCCAGCACTGGCCCGAGGCGGTGATCACCGTGCACGACGAGCCGCTCGGCCTGCCTGCCGCCGAGGTCATCGAGGGCACCGGCCGGGTCCAGGCCTGGGTGGCGGGCCCCGGCATGGGCACCGGCGAGGACGCGGCGGAACTGCTCACGGCGGTGCTGGCCACTGACCTGCCGGTGCTGGTCGACGCGGACGGGCTGACCGTGCTGTCCCGGCACACCGGGCTGCTGCGCCGGGACGCGCCCACGCTGCTCACCCCGCACGCCGGCGAGCTGGCCCGGCTGCTGGGCGCCGACCGGGAGGCCATCGAGGCCCGGCGGCTGGAGCACGTCACCGCGGCCGCGGCGCAGCTCGGCGCGACCGTGCTGCTCAAGGGCTCGACCACGGTGATCGCCGGGCCCGGCGACGGCGACCCGGTGCTGGTCAACCCGACCGGCACCAGCTGGCTGGCCACGGCCGGGTCCGGGGACGTGCTGTCCGGGCTGGCCGGGGCGCTGCTGGCCCAGGGGCTGCCCGCGGCGCGGGCCGCCGCGGCCGCCGCGTACCTGCACGGCCTGGCCGCCCGGCTGGCCGCCGACGGCGCCCCGATCGGCGCCTTCGACCTGGTCGGCGCGCTGCCCGAGGCGATCAGGACGGTCGCCGCGCCGGACTGACCCGGCCCCGCCGGTCAGTCTTCGGCGCGGCCGCCGAGGTGGCGGGCCAGGAACTTCTCCGCCGCGGCGTAGAACTTCAGCCGGTTCTCCGGCTTGGCGAACCCGTGGCCCTCGTCGGCGAACAGCAGGTACTCGTGCTCGACGCCGTGCCGTTCCAGCGCGGCCACGATCTGCTCGGACTCGGCCTGCTTCACCCGCGGGTCGTTGGCGCCCTGGGCGATGAGCAGCGGGATCCGGATCTGGTCGGCCCGCGACAGCGGCGACCGTGACCACAGGAAGTCCGCCTCGGTGTCCGGGTTGCCGACCCGCTGGTGGAACTGGGCGATCAGCGGCGCCCAGTACTCCGGGATCGTCTCGATCAGCGTCTTGAGGTTCGACGGGCCGACGATGTCCACCGCGCAGCGGTACACGTCCGGGGTGAACGCCGCCCCGGCCAGGGCGGCGTAGCCGCCGTACGAGCCGCCCATGATCCCGACCCGGCCGGGGTCGGCCCAGCCCTGGCTGACCGCGAAGGCGACCGCGTCGGTCAGGTCGTCCTGCATCGCCGCGCCCCACTGCTTGTCCCCGGCCGCGGTGAACGCCTTGCCGAAGCCGGTGGAGCCGCGGTAGTTGACCTGCAGGCACACGTAGCCGCGGTTGGCCAGCCATTGCGCAACCGGGTGGAAGCCCCACTCGTCGCGCACCCAAGGGCCGCCGTGCACGTAGAGCACGGCCGGCAGCCCTTCCCGCCCGGCGCCGGGCGGGAAGGTGACGTAGCCGGGGATCTCCAGCCCGTCCCGGGCGGCGAACCGGAACGGCTCCATCGGGGCCAGTTCGTAGCGCGACAGCGCCGGCTGGTGCTCGAACAGCAGCCGGCCGGTCCTGGTGGCCCGGTCGTAGGCGAAGAAGGGCACCGGGCCCGCGTCGTTGGTGAACGAGACCAGCCAGGTGGCGTCGGCGTCGTCGCGGCCGGCGAACGACGGGTCGCCCGGGTGCAGCGCCCTGATCGCGTCCAGGTCCGCGGTCACGGCCGGGTCCAGCACCTGGTAGTCCGACCGGTCCCGCGCCACCGTGACGATCTGCGGCTCGCGGGTGTCGGGGTGCAGCAGCACCGCGCTGACGTCGGCCTCGCCCCCGTCGGCCAGCACGCTGACCGCGCCGCTGCTGATCTCGTAGCGGACCAGCCGCCGGCCTGCGCGTCCAGCGAGCTGACCAGCAGCAGCGACTGGCCGTCCTCGCTGAACGCCACCGGCCCGGTGCTCAGCGCGTCCGCCGAGGGCACCGATAGCAGCGGGCGCCAGTCCGACTCGCCGTCGTCGCGCGCCATCAGCGTCATCCCGCCGTCGGGCCGCGGCGCGACCGCCGCCCTGACCACCATCTGGGCGTCGGCCAGCCAGCCGACGAAGCCCGGGTTGGCGACCTCCCGGGTGAGCTCGCCGGTGGCCAGGTCCACCCGGTACACGTCGTGCAGCTGCGGGTTGTCCTTGTTCAGGCCGATCAGCAGCTCGCCGGGGAACTTGCGCTCGGTGGCGACGAAGTCGGCCTGCACGCCGTCGAACGGGGTGAGGTCGCGCCGCTTCATCGTGACCAGGTCGACGTCGTGCAGGTGCCAGTTCTCGTCACCGCCGGTGTCCTGCATGTACAGCAGGTGGCGGCCGTCGTGCGCCCAGATGAAGGCGCGGATGCCACGATCGGTGTCGTCGGTCACGACCTGGGCCTGATCGGAGGCGATGCCGTCTCCGGCGACCGGCGCCAGCCAGACGTTCAGCACCCCGTCGTGCGGGGCGATCCAGGCCAGCTGGGTGCCGTCGGGGGACAGCCGCGGGCTGACCCGCTCCGGATTGCCGAACAGCACGGTGCGCGGGATGAGTTCAGTCACACCTAGGTGCCTATCACGTCACCGGCCCGGCCGGCAGGCCGGCGCTGGCAGACTGAGGCGGTATGGACGGCAACCCGCAGTCGCTGATCGACCTGGCCGCGGTGCGCGCCAACGTGGCCGCGCTGCGCCGGCACGCCGGCGGCCGTGAGCTGATGGCCGTGGTCAAGGCCGACGGCTACGGGCACGGCATGACCCAGGTGGCGGCGGCCGCGGTCGCCGGCGGCGCGACCTGGCTGGCTGTCTCGCACGTCGGCGAGGCGCTGGACCTGCGCGCGGCCGGCCTCACCGTGCCGGTGCTGGTGATGCTGGGTGCGCCGGGCGCGCCGCACCAGGCGGCCATTGCCGCGGGAGCGGACCTCGGCGTCGGCTCGATGCCGGTGCTCGCGGAGGTCATCGCGGCGGCCCGCCGGGCGGGCCGGCCCGCCCGGCTGCACCTGAAGGCCGACACCGGGATGAGCCGCGGCGGCGCGACCGCCGCGGAATGGCCGGCCCTGGTCGGCGCGGCGCTCGCCGCGCAGGCGGCCGGGGAGGCCGAGATCGTCGGGATCTGGTCGCACCTGGCCTGCGCTGACATTCCCGGGCACGCGTCGGCAGGCGCGCAGCTGGCCGCCTTCCGCGCCGCGCTGGAGCAGGCCGAGCGGGCCGGGGCCCGGCCGCAGGTGCGCCACCTGGCCAACACCCCGGCCACGCTGACCCTGCCCGACACCTGGTTCGACCTGATCCGCCCCGGCGGCGGCGTGGTGGGGCTGGCCACGCTGCCGGGCGGCGCGCCGTCCTGGCTGCGCCCGGCGATGACCGTGCAGGCGGAGATCGTGCAGGTCAAGCGGGTTCCGCCGGGGACCGGGGTGTCGTACGGCCACCGCTACCTCACCAGCCGCGAGACCACGCTCGCGCTGATCCCGCTCGGCTACAACGAGGGCGTGCCGCGGGCGGCCGGCAACACCGCGCAGGTCCTGATCGGCGGCCGGCGGCGGGCCATCTCCGGCACCGTGTGCATGAACCAGATCGTGGTCGAGGTCGGCGACGACCCGGTGCGCGAGGGTGCGACGGCCGTGCTGTTCGGCCCCGGCGACGCGGGCGAGGCGACGGCGCAGCAGTGGGCGGACGCGCTCGGCACGCTGTCCTACGACATCGTGACCAGGTTCGGGGACCGGCTGCCCAGAAGCTACTCTGGGGTAACCGAGGGCACGCCGGACGCCACGGCGGCAGCGGCACAGCCGGACGGGGCCGGCCAGGCGGCACAGCCGGGCGGGGCCGGCCAGGCGGCACAGCCGGGCGGGGCCGGCCAGGCGGGACCGCCCGGCTCCCGGCCCGCCGGAGTGCCGGCCGGCTAGCGCGGAGCAGCGGACAGCCAGGGTGGCGGCCCTGCGCAGCGGGAGGATGGGATGGCCACCTGGCTGAAGGCGACCGGGGCCGCGGGGCTGGCGGCCGGCGCGGTGGCGGCGGGCGCGGGCGCGCTGGTGGCCGCGGAGAAGATCGCCGTCGGCCGGATAAGGCTGCGCCCCGACCCGGCCGCGGCCGAACCGCTCGGGCAGATCCGCGGCCGGCCGGTCACGGTGATCGCGGACGACGGGGTGGCGCTGCACGCCGAAGTCAGCGGGCCGGACGACGCGCCGGTCACGGTGGTGTTCTGCCACGGCTACACGCTGACCCAGGATTGCTGGCACTACCAGCGCAAGGCCAGCCTCGGCGGGGCCCGGGTGGTGTGCTGGGACCAGCGCGGCCACGGCCGGTCTCCGTCCACGGGCCGTGAGCACATGACGATCACCCAGACCGCTGCCGACCTGCACGCCGTGCTGGCCGCCACCGCGCCGGGCGACCAGCCGGTCGTGCTGGCCGGCCACTCAATGGGCGGCATGACCGTGATGGCGCTGGCCCGGCTGCATCCCGGGCTGTTCGGCCGCAAGGTCATCGGCGTGGCACTGATCTCCTCCGCCGCCTGCAGCGTCGACCCGTCCGCGTTCGCCCCGCCGCCGCTGCGGCCGATGATCCGGATGTCGGCCCCGTCGGTGCTGCGCGGCGCCGCCCGGGGTCACGGCGCCGCGCTGCTGGAGTGGAGCCGCCGGGCCGGCAGCGACCTGGCTTTCCTCACCACCCGCCAGTTCGCCTTCGGCGACCCGCGGATCAGCCCGGCGCTGGTGGACTACCTGGAGCGCATCATCCGGTCCACCCCGGTCGAGGTCGTGGCCCAGTTCTACCTGGCGCTGCTCGACCACGACGAGCGCGCGGCCCTGCCGGTGCTCGGCCAGGTGCCGGTGGCGGTGCTGGCCGGCGACGCCGACCGGCTGATCCCGCACCGGCTCGCCGCTGAGCTGGCCGCGCAGATCCCGGGCGCCGAGCTGGTCACGGCGGAGGGCGCGGGCCACATCGTGCTGCTGGAGCGGCCCGATATCGTCAACAGCGTGATCGAGAACCTCATCGCCAGGGCCCTGGCCACCGCCCCGGGCCGGGCCGCGGCCGAGAAGGACAACCCCCGGGCGGCAGAGCCGCGATGATGGCGCCGGCGGCAGAGCCGCGATGACCAGCCCGCAGGCGGTCCGCCCGGCGCGGGCCGAGGCGGTCGTGCCGACCGCGGCCCGGATGCGGTCGGCGGGCGAGCGGCTGGCCGGGCTGCTGCGAGCCGGCGACCTGGTCGTGCTGTCGGGGCCGCTCGGCGCGGGCAAGACCACGCTCGTGCAGGGCATCGGCGCCGGCCTCGCGGTGCGCGGCCCGATCACCTCGCCCACCTTCGTCATCGCCCGGATCCACCCGGCGCTGCGCGGCGGGCCCGACCTGGTGCACGCCGACGCCTACCGGCTCGGCAGCCGGGCCGAAGTCGACGACCTGGACCTGGACGCCGACACCGACCGCAGCGTGACCGTGGTGGAGTGGGGCGAGGGCCTGGTCGAGGACCTGGCCCCCGACTACCTGCACATCACCCTGCGCCCGGCCCAGCCGCCGGAGCCACCGCCGTCACCGGCCGCGGCCGAGCCCGGCGACGAAGCGCGCATCGTGACGGTCACGGGGCTCGGCCAGCGCTGGGCGGGAACGGCGCAGGCTCTCCGCCAGGCCGTCGGCAGCCCGGGCTGACCGGCCAATACCGCCCGGTCAGGCCCGGCCGCTGTGATCCCGGCGCATACTGGTGCTCTTATCGCATCCCCGCACAAGGAGAGCACATGCACCTAATGACGCGGCTCGCCCTCACCGGACTGACCGCGATCAGCGTCTGCGGCCTGGGCGTCACCGCCGCCGGGGCCAGCACCCGCGCACCGGCCGCCGCCAGCGGCGGCCCGGCGGCAGCGGCCCGGGCGGCCGTCTCGCGCCTGCACGTCGACAGCACGCCGGTGCCGAACCGGGCGGTGCCGTCCAGCCGCCGCGCAGGACCGGCCGGCCTGACCAAGGTCGAGTCCTACAACTGGTCCGGCTACGCGGACATCAACGAGACCAGTTATTCCAGGGTCAGCGCGAGCTGGACAGAGCCCAAGGTGTTCTGCACCAAGGAAGACCGGTTGGCGGCGTTCTGGGTCGGCATCGACGGTTACAGCAGTGGCTCGGTCGAGCAGGACGGCACGCTGGCCCAGTGCTTCGAGGGCAAGGCCTACTACTACTCCTGGTGGGAGATGTACCCGACCAATGCCATCCAGGTGGTCGGCTCCACGGTGCGCCCCGGTGACCACATTGTCAGCTCCGTCGTGCGCAGTGGCACCTCCTACAAGCTGACGGTCACGGACACCACCACCGCGGGCAACAACGTCTCCACCACCCAGGCCTGCCAGGTCACTGGTGGCTGCGCCAACTCCAGTGCCGAGTGGATCGGCGAGGCGCCCACCGGCGCGACCGGCGAGCTCCCGCTCGCGCAGTTCACGCCCTGGCGGGTGCAGTCGGCATCGGTGGCGACCACGGCCAAGTCCGGCCACATCTCCTCGTTCCCGGACTCGCAGATCACCATGATCGACTCGACCGGGACCTATCCGCTGGCCACGCCCAGCAATCTCAATCACAACTCGACCGGCTTCACCGACACCTGGCACAACAGCTTCTGACCCGCGACCTGCGGGGCCGCGCCAGGCCGGGCACTGCCCGGCGGCGCGGCCCCGCCACGCGCAGGCCGGCCGGAATGGCCGCGGCGCGGGGCCGCCGGCGGGTACAGTTCGGACCTATCCACCATCGCACCGTCCGTGCCCGTGCGGGCCGTACCGGCACGCCGCCGATCCGGCGGCGTGCCGCCGCCTGCCGTGACCAGATGCCCCCGGAGGCGCGCTGTGGCTTATCAGGGCCGTCCGCCCAGCCGGCCGGGCCGCGGCCGGCATTCCGCTGACCCCGGCCCCGAGGAACTGGCCCCGGATGAGCCCCGCCCGTACGACGACAGCCAGTACCGGCAGGGCGGTCACCGGCTAGACGCTGGTCCGGCCGGGCCGGAGGCCGGGGAATACCACCTGGCCGGATACGGCCCGGCCAGCCTGCGCGGCCATCCCGAGCCCGGCGGCTACGCCGAGCCCGGCCGCTACGCCGAGCCCGGCCGCTACGCCGAGCCGGGCGGGCCCGATGCCATGGAACCGCTGGACGAGGAGCGGCCCGGGCATCCCGGCCGGTGGCGGGACGGTGAGCCGATGCACGGCCGTCCTGCGTCCGAGGACTGGCCAGACGACCCGCAGTGGCCCGAGGTCGTCGAGTGGCCGGAATCCGCCGGCTCCCCGCCCGGCCCCCCGTCCGCTCGCGTGCCCGCCGCCCGGCCCGGGGTGCCGGGCCGGGGCGGCACGTTCGATGACACCGACGCCGACGCCGACATCCCGGCCTGGGCGGCGCTGACCGCCCAGCCCGCCGGCCGGCGCCGCCGGCGGCGGCCCGCCGCGACAGACTCGGAGCCAGCCGCCGGGCCGGACCCTGCCGCCGGGCCGGACCCTGCCGCGGGCGGCCGCAGCCGGGTGTCGGCCGGCAAGAAGCGCCGGTCGAAGCGCCGGCTGGCCACCCTGATCGGCGCGGCGGCCGCCATCGTCGTGCTCGTGGCGGGCGTGATCTGGGTGCTGCACCCGAAGCAGGCGGCGGCCAGGAACGACGGCTTCGTCAACCGGCTGCAGCGCGGTGACCTGCGCTCGGTGCCAGACGCCTGCCGGGTGCTGAGCAGCGCCACGCTGAGCACCGACCTCGCGGGAGTGACCAGCCGGCGGCAGATCCAGCCCAATGCCGGCTCCTTGCTGAGCCAATGCAGTTACACCGTCGACTCACCGCCGGTCTTCCGGGTGCTGCAGGTGAGCCTGCAGGTGTATAAGCCCAGCCTGCTGGCCGCCGGCAACGGCAGCGCCGACAGCGGCGCCACGGACGCCTGGTTCACCGCCCAGCACCAGCTCGCCGATCCGCCCCGCAAGTCCCGGCTGCCCAAGGCCGCGATCACCCCCCTCACCGGCACCGGCCAGGCCGCGTTCAGCGCGCTGCAGGTCATCCGCACCGGCGGGGATGTCAACGACCTGGTCACCGTGGTCGTGCGGAGCAGGAACGCGCTGGTCACGATCTCACTGCAAGCCCTGGACAAGTCGCACCGCGGCCACTACGGCCCGGTCACCGTCAGCCAGCTGCAGGCCAGCGCGCTCGCGACGGCCCGCGCGGCGCTGGCCAGGGTGACCGCGGGGCCGGCGGCCGGCTGATCGCGGACGTTGCGGTCCGCGCCGTGACCTACGCTGGTCAACCGTGCTGATGCTCGCGTTCGACACCGCCACCCCGGCGGTCACCGCCGCCGTGCATGACGGCACCTCGGTGATCGCCAGCGTCACCGACGTGGCCGGGCACCGGCACGGCGAGCGGCTCGCGGCGGCGATCAGCCGCCTGCTGGCCGAGGTCCAGGCCGCCCCGGCCGACCTGGACGCGGTGGCGGTCGGGACCGGCCCCGGCCCCTACACCGGGCTGCGCGCCGGGCTGGTCACCGGGCGGGTGCTGGCCAGCACCCTCGGCGTCCGGGCGGACGGGATCTGCTCGCTGGACGTGATCGCCGCGGCCGCGGTCCCGCAGGCGGCCGGCCGGGAGTTCCTGGTGGCCACCGACGCCCGCCGCAAAGAGGTCTACTGGGCCCGCTACGCGCCGGACGGCAGGCGGCTGGCCGGACCCGGTGTCGGGCCGCCGGACCAGCTGCCGCCCGGGCTGCCCGCGGCCGGCGAGGGCGCGGAGCGCTACCCGCAGTGCGTGGCCGGGTCCATCGGCGGCTGCTATCCCGACGCCGGGGTACTGGCCGGGCTGGCCGTGGCCCGGGCCGCGGCGGGCACGCCGGCCGCCCCGCTGGAGCCGCTGTACCTGCGCCGCCCGGACGCGCGCGAGCCGTCCCGGCCCAAGCGGGTGACCCGGTGACCCCGGCCGCGCCGGTGAGCGCCGCCATGCTGCGCCCGATGACCGCCGCCGACATCCCCGCCGTGCTCGCACTCGAGCACGACCTGTTCGGGGCGGAAGCCTGGTCGGCGCAGATGCTGGCGGGCGAGCTGCGCCAGCAGCCCGCCAGCCGTCACTACCTGATCGCCGAGGACGAAGCCGGGGTGGCCGGCTACGCGGGCCTGCTCGCCGCCGCGCGCCAGGCCGACGTGCTGACCCTGGCCGTGGCGGCCGGCCGCTGGGGCCGGGGGATCGGCTCGGCGCTGCTCACCGCGCTGCTGGCCGAGGCGGGCCGGCGCGGCTGCGCTGAGGTGTTCCTGGAGGTCAGGCACGACAACGACCGGGCCCAGCGGCTGTACCTGCGGTACGGCTTCGCGCAGGTCGGCATCCGGCGCGGCTACTACCAGCCTTCCGGTGCCGACGCGCTGGTGATGCGGCTGGACCTGGCGGCCCGGGCCGGCGGGCCGGGCGTGCCGGAGCGGCCCGGCCGGCCGGGCCGGCATTCCGGGGCCCGCTGGCGCGGCAGCCCGCGCTGGCGCGGCGGCCAGGGCAGCTCAGCCGCCGGGCCGGGCGCGGCCGGCGGCGCGGCCGAAGGGGCCGGGAGCGCCGCCGACCCCGGGACGGCCGGGACGGCCGGGGCGGCCCGGTGAGCGCCGCGGGCGCGGCCGGCGCGCCGCTGGTGCTCGGCATCGAGACCTCGTGCGACGAGACCGGCGCCGGCCTGGTGCGCGGCCGGGAGCTGCTGGCCGACGCCGTCGCCTCCAGCGTGGCCGAGCATGCCCGGTTCGGCGGCGTGGTGCCCGAGGTGGCGAGCCGGGCCCACCTGGAGGCCATGGTGCCCGCCGTGGACCGGGCGCTGGCCACCGCCGGGGCCAAGCTCGCCGACATCGGCGCGATCGCGGTCACCGCCGGGCCCGGGCTGGCCGGCGCGCTGCTGGTCGGGGTGTGCGCGGCCAAGGCGTACGGGCTCGCCCTCGGCGTGCCGGTGTACGGCGTCAACCACCTGGCCGCGCACGTCGCGGTGGACCAGCTGGAGCACGGCCCGCTGCCCGCCCCGGTGATCGCGCTGCTGGTGTCCGGCGGTCATTCCTCGCTGCTGCTGGTCGAGCGGCTGTCGGGGCGGATCGAGCCGCTCGGCGCCACCGTGGACGACGCGGCCGGCGAGGCCTACGACAAGGTGGCCCGGGTCCTCGGCCTGCCGTTCCCCGGCGGGCCGCCGATCGACAAGGCGGCCCGCGACGGCGACCCGGCCGCCATCGCGTTCCCGCGCGGCAAGTACGCCGACGGCAGCTACGACTTCTCCTTCTCCGGGCTGAAGACCGCGGTGGCCCGGTGGGTCGAGGCCAGGGAGGCCGCCGGCCAGCCGGTGCCGGTGGCGGACGTGGCCGCCTCGTTCTCTGAGGCGGTCGCGGACGTGCTGACCCGCAAGGCGGTGCAGGCCTGCCGGGCGCACGGCGTGGACCACCTGGTCGTCGGCGGCGGGGTGGCGGCCAACTCCCGGCTGCGCGCCCTCGCCGCGGAGCGCTGCGAGGCGGCCGGGATCACGTTGCGGGTGCCGAGGCCCGGCCTGTGCACCGACAACGGCGCGATGGTGGCGGCTCTCGGGGCGGAGCTGGCCGCGGCCGGGGCGCCCCCCTCGGACCTGGAGTTCGCGGCCGACTCCGGGCTGCCGGTCACCAGCGTCCTGGCTCCGTAGTCGCCGCCGCCGGGCCCGCCGTCCCGCCCCGCGGGATGCGCGCCGGGCCGGGCCCGGACGGGCGGCGCCGGCCGCCGGTTTGACGTGGCCACGTCGCCGGGCTACTGTTCCGAACTGGCACTCACTACGGTAGAGTGCTAATGCGACGAAGTTGGCCTGGCACCCGCGACGACAGGCCGCCATGGTCGCCTCTCTAAGTCATCCTTTCCGCTAGCCCTTTTCGGAGGGGGAGGTCAGATCGTGACGACCGCCACCAAGGTTGTTCTCAAGCCGCTCGAAGACCGGATCGTGGTACGCCCGCTCGAAGCCGAGCAGACCACCGCGTCCGGCCTGGTCATCCCGGACACTGCCAAGGAGAAGCCCCAGGAGGGCGAAGTCCTGGCCGTGGGCCCGGGCCGGTTCGACGACGCAGGCGCCAAGCGCGTCCCGATGGACGTCAGCGTCGGCGACGTGGTGCTGTACAGCAAGTACGGCGGCACGGAAGTGAAGTACCACGGCGAGGAGTACCTGGTGCTCTCCGCCCGGGACGTGCTCGCGATCGTCGAGAAGTAAGCAGCGCGCGGCGCGGGCCCGGCCCGCGCTGCCTGCTGCTGCGCTTCGCCGCCCCGGATCGGTCCGCGGCCCGGCACAGGCAACTCCGCCGGGCCGCCGACCGGCCCGGGGCGGCGGCACGAGTGCCGCAAGTAACACAGGATCACACCGCTGGGTGCTGCGAGCACCACGGTGCTACGAACACAGGGCTGAGGTAATCAATGGCCAAGAGCTTGGACTTCGACGAGGATGCGCGGCATGCGCTTGAGCGCGGGGTAAACCGCCTCGCGGATGCCGTCAAGGTGACGCTCGGCCCGAGGGGCCGCAACGTCGTCATCGACAAGAAGTGGGGTGCCCCCACCATCACCAACGACGGCGTGACCGTCGCCCGGGAGATGGAGCTGGAGGACCCGCAGGAGAACCTGGGCGCGCAGCTCGCCAAGGAAGTCGCCACCAAGACCAATGACGTGGCCGGCGACGGCACCACCACCGCGACCGTGCTGGCGCAGGCCATGGTGCACGAAGGGCTGCGCAGCGTCGCGGCCGGCGCCAACCCGATGGCGCTCAAGCGCGGCGTCGACGCTGCGGCGGCGGCCGTCTCCGAGATGCTGCTGAAGTCGGCCCGCGAGGTCGAGGAGCAGGCAGAGATCGCGAACGTGGCGACGATCTCGGCACAGGACCCCCGGATCGGCAAGGTGATCGCCGAGGCCTTCGACAAGGTCGGCAAGGACGGCGTCATCACCGTCGAGGAAGCTCCGACGATGGGCCTGGAGCTGGAGTTCACCGAGGGCATGCAGTTCGACAAGGGCTACATCTCGGCGTACTTCGTCACCGACCCGGAGCGGATGGAGGCCGTCATCGAGGACGCCTACATCCTGCTGCACGGCGGCAAGATCTCCGCGATGACCGAGTTCCTGCCGCTGCTCGAGCAGATCGCGCAGACCAAGAAGCCGCTGCTGGTGATCGCCGAGGACGTGGACGGCGAGGCGCTGTCCACCCTGGTGGTCAACAAGATCCGCGGCCTGCTGCACGTCACCGCGGTCAAGGCTCCCGGCTTCGGGGACCGTCGCAAGGCGATGCTGGCCGACATGGCCACCCTCACCGGCGGCCAGGTCGTCAGCGAGGAAGTCGGCCTCAAGCTGGAGAACGTCGGGCTGGACGTGCTCGGCCAGGCCCGCCGGGTGGTGGTCACCAAGGACACCACCACGATCATCGACGGCGCCGGCGACCAGTCCGAGGTCGACGACCGGGTCCGCCAGCTGCGCACCGAGATGGAGAACACCGACTCCGACTGGGACCGCGAGAAGCTGCAGGAGCGCATCGCCAAGCTGGCCGGCGGCGTGGCCGTGCTGAAGGCCGGCGCGGCCACCGAGGTCGAGCTGAAGGAGAAGAAGCACCGGCTGGAGGACGCGGTGTCGGCGACCCGCGCCGCCATCGAGGAGGGCATCATCCCCGGCGGCGGCAGCGCGCTGGTGCACGCCGCGGGCGAGCTCGGTGACCTGGGCAAGACCGGCGACGAGGCAACCGGCGTCCGGGTGGTCCGCACCGCGCTGACCGCGCCGGCCCGGTGGATCGCGCTGAACGGCGGCGCCGAGGGCGGCGTCGTGGTCAACAAGATCTCCGAGCTGCCGGCCGGGCACGGCTACAACGCCCTCACCGGCGAGTTCGGCGACCTGATGGCGCAGGGCGTGATCGACCCGGTGAAGGTGACCCGGTCGGCGGTGCAGAACGCGGCGTCGATCGCGGGCATGCTGCTCACCACCGAGGTGCTGGTCACCGACAAGCCGGAGCCCGAGCCGGAGGCGGCCGCCACCGGCCACGGCCACCAGCACTGACCGCCGCCAGACCGTAGCTCCACCGCGGAAGGCCGGGCCCAGGACCCCCTGAGCCCGGCCTTCCGCATGCCCGCGCCCGCCGGGACGTGCCCGGCGGCTCGCCCGTCGCGCCAGGGCCAGGAGGTGCCCGGCGGCTCGCCCGTCGCGCCAGGAGGTGCCCGGCGGGCCGCCCATCGCCGATCATCACGGCCGGGACGCGCGGCTCCGCCGCGGCCCGAAGTCCTGACATGCCCCTTTTAGCAGGCGGTTTATGAAAACAGTAATCATGACCGGCCTTTCCCGAGGCCTAATTTCCTTAGTAAATACGTAACTCAATACGCTCAGTAATTGTCATGGTCACGCATTGTGATTTTGCTCGGCCAAGCTCACCCGCGTCGTCGGAACGTGACCTTTCCGTTGTCTTTTTACTTGTCAATTACGTCACCCGTGAGAGAGCATCGGACCGGGAGTCTGGGGGACTCGGGGACAGCGTCCGGCCTGTCCCCGGCAAAGGGGGCGTTAGGAAAGTGCTGGCAGAACGGGGTGAGTGCGGCAATCTGGGCGACTTGACGGCGCTAGCCGCCGAGGGGGAACCCATCGCGATCGAATTGCTCCTGCGGCAAATCAGGCCGATGGTCGTGCGTTATTGCCGGACTCGGCTGGGGCGTATTTCCGGGCAATATCATGTGGCCGACGACGTGGCCCAGGAGGTCTGCATCGCCGTGCTTTCCGCGCTGCCGCGCTATCAGGACATAGGCCGGCCCTTCGCATCCTTCGTTTTCGGGATCGCCGCGCACAAGGTGGCCGACGCCAAGCGGGCCGCCGCACGGCTGGCCATCCCGACCCAGGACCTGCCCGACGGCCCCGACGACCGGCCCGGGCCGGAGGAGACCGCGGTGGCCTGCATCGAGGCGGAGCGGGCCCGGGCGCTGCTGGCCCGGCTGCCCGGCCCGCAGCGCGAGCTGGTCGCGCTCCGGCTGCTGCGCGGGCTGACCGCCAAGGAGACCGGCCAGGCGCTCGGCATGACCGCCGGGGCGGTCCGGGTGGCGCAGCACCGCGCCCTGGCCCGGCTGCGCGCGATCGCCGCGGCCGAGTCCGCGGCCGAGTCCGCGGCCGGGTCCGTGCCCTGCTCCGCGTGACCAGTCCCGAGTGACGTGACCAGCCGCGTGACCAGCCGCGTGACCAGCTCCGCGTGACCAATCCGGGCTGCCGCGGGCCATCCGGCGCTGGCCGGCCGCCAGCACGGGGCGCGGTCACTAGGATTGGGGGATCCCACCTCGAGCGCACGGACGTGACATGACTGGTGACATGACTGCCGACGCCAAGTTCGGGCCGCCCGGCCTGACCTTTGATGACGTGCTGCTGCTGCCCGCGCACTCGGCGCTGATGCCGAGCGAGGCGGACACCACCGCCCGGCTGACCCGCAGCCTCAGCCTGCGGGTGCCGCTGGTCTCCTCGGCCATGGACACCGTGACCGAGGCCAGGATGGCCGTCGCGATGGCCCGCCAGGGCGGCGTCGGCGTGCTGCACCGCAACATGTCCGTGGATGAGCAGGCGCAGCAGGTCGACGTGGTTAAGCGGTCCGAGGCCGGCATGATCACCAACCCGGTGACCTGCGGCCCCGGCGCCACCGTGGCGCAGGTCGAGGAACTGTGCGCTCAGTACCGGATCTCCGGGGTGCCGGTCACCGACGCCGACGGCGTGCTGCTCGGCATCGTCACCAACCGCGACATCCGGTTCGTGGCCGATCACAGCCGCAAGGTGACGGCCGTGATGACGCCGATGCCGCTGGTCACCGCCCCGGAGGGGGTGGCGGCCGACGAGGCGCTGCGGCTGCTCGGCGCCAACAAGATCGAGAAGCTGCCGCTGGTCGACGGCGACGGCCGGCTGCGCGGCCTGATCACGGTCAAGGATTTCGCCAAGAGCGAGAAGTTCCCCCACGCCACCAAGGACCAGGCGGGACGGCTGGTCGTCGGCGCCGCGGTCGGGGTCGGCGAGGACGCCAAGCTGCGGGCCCAGGCGCTGATCGACGCGGGCGTGGACTTCCTGGTCGTCGACACCGCGCACGGGCACTCGCGCGCGGTGCTGGAGATGGTGGCCCAGCTCAAAGCCAACGCGCAGGTCGAGGTGGTGGGCGGCAACATCGCCACCGCCGCGGGGGCGCGGGCCCTGATCGAGGCCGGCGCCGACGCGGTGAAGGTCGGGGTCGGGCCGGGGTCGATCTGCACCACCCGGGTCGTGGCCGGGGTGGGCGTGCCGCAGGTCACCGCGATCTACGAGGCGGCGCAGGCGGCCCGGCCCGCGGGCGTCCCGGTGATCGGCGACGGCGGCCTGCAGTACTCCGGCGACATCGCGAAGGCCATCGCGGCCGGCGCCGACACCGTGATGCTGGGCAGCCTGCTCGCCGGGTGCGAGGAGGGCCCGGGCGAGATGGTGTTCATCCACGGCAAGCAGTTCAAGCTGTACCGGGGGATGGGCTCGCTCGGCGCGATGCGCAACCCGGAGCGGGGCCGGTCCTACTCCAGGGACCGCTACTTCCAGGACGACGTGCTGCGCGAGGACAAGCTGGTGCCCGAGGGCGTGGAGGGCCAGGTGCCCTACCGCGGGCCGCTGGCCGCGGTGGCCGGGCAGCTCGTCGGCGGCCTGCGCGCGGCGATGGGCTACTGCGGCGCTGCGAGCATCGCCGACCTGCAGCAGGCCCGGTTCACCCAGATCACCGCGGCCGGGCTGGCGGAAAGCCACCCGCACGACATCCAGATGACCGCCGAGGCGCCCAACTACGTGGGCCGCCGGAACTGACCGGCGCGGCCGGGCGGGGCAAGCACAGCAGGGCGGGAGAGGCAGCAAGCAGTGACCCAGGTGGAGATCGGCCGCGGCAAGAGCGGCCGCCGCGCGTACTCGCTGGACGAGATCGGCATCGTGCCCTCGCGCCGCACCCGCGACCCCGAGGAGGTGTCGATCGCCTGGCAGATCGACGCCTACCGGTTCGAGCTGCCGCTGGTCGTGGCCCCGATGGACAGCGTCGTCTCGCCGGGCACCGCGATCGAGGTCGGCCGGCTCGGCGGCCTGGCCCCGCTGGACCTGGAGGGGCTGTGGACCAGGTACGAAGACCCTGAGCCGCTGCTGGCCGAGGCGGCCGAGCTGGACGACGAGGCGGCGACCCGGCGGCTGCAGGACATGTACGCCCGGCCGATCTCCGAGGAGCTGATCGGCCGCCGGATCGAGGAGATCCGGGCCGCCGGGGTGACCACCGCGGCGCGGCTGTCACCGCAGCGCACCGTGCGGTACTACAAGGCGGTTCTCGACGCCGGGGTGGACCTGTTCGTGATCCGCGGCACCACGGTGTCGGCCGAGCACGTGTCGGGCAAGGCCGAGCCGCTGAACCTCAAGCAGTTCATCTACGAGCTGGACGTGCCGGTGATCGTGGGCGGCTGCGCGACCTACACCGCGGCGCTGCACCTGATGCGCACCGGCGCGGCCGGGGTGCTGGCCGGATTCGGCGGCGGGGCCGGCCACACCACCGCCGCCGTGCTGGGCGTGGCCGTGCCCACCGCCACCTCCATCGCCGACGTGGCCGCGGCCCGCCGCGAGTACCTGGACGAGTCCGGCGGCCGTTACGTGCACGTGATCGCCGACGGCGGGATGCGCACCAGCGGGGACATCGCCAAGGCGCTGGCCCTCGGCGCGGACGCGGTCATGGTCGGCTCGCCGCTGGCCCGTTCCAGCCAGGCTCCCGGCCGCGGCTACCACTGGGGCAGCGAGGCGCACCACGCCGAGCTGCCGCGCGGCACCCGGGTGCAGGTCGGCACCATCGGCACGATCGGCCAGATACTGCACGGCCCGAGCACCGCCGCGGACGGGTCGATGAACCTGATGGGCGCGCTGCGCCGCACCATGGCCACCTCCGGCTACTCCGACCTGAAAGAGTTCCAGCGGGTCGAGGTCGTGGTCACGCCGGCCGCGGCCCCGGCGCCGGTAACGACGCGGCCGGCTTCCGCGCGCAACTAGACTTCCGGCCATGTCCCGACCGCGCGTCTTCTCCGGCATCCAGCCCACCGCCGGCTCCTTCCACGTCGGCAACTACCTCGGCGCGCTGCGCCAGTGGGTGCGCATGCAGGACACCTGCGACGCCGTCTACTGCGTGGTGGACCTGCACGCGATCACGCTGTCGATGCCGGACAACGCGGCGCAGCTGCGCCACCGCACCCGGGTCGCCGCGGCCCAGCTGATCGCGGCCGGCCTGGACCCGGACCGGTGCATCGTGTTCGTGCAGAGCCATGTGCCCGAGCACGCGGAGCTGACCTGGATGCTGAGCTGCCTCACCGGCTTCGGCGAGGCATCCAGGATGATCCAGTTCAAGGACAAGTCGGTCCGGGGCGGCGCCGACTCGGCCAGCGTCGGCCTGTTCACCTACCCGATCCTGATGGCCGCCGACATCCTGCTCTACGACACCGACCAGGTCCCGGTCGGCGAGGACCAGCGCCAGCACCTGGAGCTGACCAGGACCCTCGCGCAGCGCTTCAACCACCGGTTCGGCCCGACCCTGGTCGTGCCGGGGCCCTACATCCTGCCCGAGGTGGCCAGGATCGCCGACCTGCAGGACCCCTCGATCAAGATGAGCAAGTCGGCGTCGTCCCCGCAGGGCCTGATCGACGTGCTGGAGGAGCCGGCCGCGATCCGCAGGAAGATCTCCCGCGCGGTGACCGACACCGGCAGCGAGGTCCGCGCCGACGAAGCGGCCAAGCCGGGCGTCACCAACCTGCTGCGGATCTACTCGGCGCTGTCCGGCGAGAGCATCGCCGGCCTGGAGCAGCGCTACGCGGGCTCGGGCTACGGCGCGTTCAAGAAGGACCTCGGCGAGGTGGTGGTGGACGCGTTCGCGCCGATCCGGGAGCGGGCCGAGAAGCTGCTGGCCGACGAGGCCGAGCTGGACGCGATTCTGGCCTCCGGCGCGGCCCGGGCCAGCGAGATCGCCTCCGCCACTCTCAGCCGGGTCCGCGGCAAGATCGGCTTCTTGCCTCCCTCCTGACTCCCCGGCATTGCATGATCTCGGTAGCTTTTCCGCAGATAGACCTGAGAAGTTACCGAGATCATGGCGGCAGCCCGTTGCGCGGGCGGGCGGGAGCGGGTCAGGCGGGGCGGTGGCGGCGGCTCAGCCGCATGGCCCAGCCGGTGCCGGCCAGCACGGCCGCGATGAGCAGCACCGCGACGGCGACCGCGATCGCGGGCAGGCCCGCCGTGGCCGGCCTGGCCGCGGCCTGCACGGCCCCGCGGCGGCCCGCCGCATTCGCGCCCGCCGTCCCGCTCCCCGGGCGGCCCGTCCCGCCCGCACCCGGGCGGGACGCGCCCGGAGCCGGGCTGGCCGCGGCGGGGGTCAGCGGGGGAACCAGGGTGCCGACCGGGGTGACCTTGTCGGCCATGGCGAAGCCCCAGGTCAGCAGCTTCTCGCCGGAGGTGATCTCCTGCAGCGGAGTGCAGTGCAGCAGGGCCACGATCAGCGTCACGCCGTGCCGCCTGGCCAGCCCGAGATAGGTGGCCCGGGCCTCCTCGGTCCAGCCGATCTTGCCGCCGATGCCGCCGCGGTAACTGGTCAGCAGGGTGTTCTGGTTGACCAGCGTCACCTTATGCCCGGGCCGGACCGGGAACCGCGCCGCCAGCGTCTCGTCGTACTTCAGGAACGCCGGGATCTTCAGCGCCTGGCGGCCGATCAGGGCCAGGTCGTAGGCGGAGACGTGCTGGCCGCCGGCCGGCAGGCCGTTGGGGTCCTTGGCGACCACGTCGTAGGCCTGCAGGTGGTGGGCCTCGGCGTTGATCAGTGCCATCCCGCGGCTGTAGGACCCGGCGGCCTGGGCCAGCGCGACCGCGGCGTCGTTGGCCGAGATGAGCAGCAGCGCCCGGAACAGGTCGGAGACCCGGTAGCGGCGGCCGCGGATCAGGCCCACCACGTTCGGCACCACCGAGGTGGCCCGCCGGGTGGTCTTCACCAGCATGTCCGGGCTGAGCCGGGGGATCAGCGTGATCGCGGTCAGCACCTTGAGCGTGCTGGCGGGCGGGAACACCCCGTGGGCGTCCCTGGCCGCCAGCACCTGCCCGGTGTTCGCGTCGGCAACCACCCAGGCCCGGGCCGGGATCCTGGGCAGCCGGCGGGCGCCGTGGGCCGGGTAGTGCACGACCACGCCGGTGCGGGCCAGCTGCGTCCCGCCGACGTCCGCCCGGGCCACCCCCGTCCCGCCCCCGGCCGCCGTCCCGCCTCCGGCCGCCGTCCCGCCCACGGCCGCCGTCCCGTCCCCGGCCGCCGTCCCGCCGCCCGCGGTGCGCGCCCGGCCGGCCGCCGCCGCCCCGGCGAACGCGGCCGGGGCGGGAAGCCCGGCCAGCCCCGCGAGCAGGACCGCCGCGAGCATGCCGAGCACGGCTCCGGCCCTGCGGCCGCGGTCAGTCATGAGCACTCGATCCCCGCCGCCGCCGGCCGCGGCCCCGTCACGGGGCCGGCCGGGCCGGCTGGCGCGTCCGGTCCCGCCAGTAGAGCCACCAGGCCTGCACAAGCCGCAACAGGCCTGTGCCGCGCAGCCTATTCGCTGGCCGCCGCCAGGTCACGCAGGACGATGCAGGTCCCTAGGCGCCCTGCCGGGCACGCCTTACCCTGAAGCGCATGACGCGCATGTCGGAGTCGGGCCGGCCGATCGAGCCGGTCTACGGGCCCAAGGCACTGGACAACTTCGACCCCGGGCAGCAGCTCGGCGAGCCCGGCGAGTACCCGTACACCCGCGGCGTCTACCCGGCCATGTACGTCACCCGGCCGTGGACCATGCGCCAGTACGCCGGGTTCTCCACCGCCGCCGACTCCAACCGCCGCTACCACCAGCTGATCGAGGCGGGCACCACCGGCCTGTCGGTGGCCTTCGACCTGCCGACCCAGATGGGCTACGACTCCGACGCCCCGCAGGCCAGCGGCGAAGTCGGCAAGGTCGGGGTGGCGATCGACTCGATCGAGGACATGCGCATCCTGCTGGCCGGGATCGGCCTGGACACCGTGTCCACCTCGATGACCATCAACGCCCCGGCCGCCGTTCTGCTGCTGCTCTACCAGCTGGTCGCGGCCGAGCAGGGGACCGGCCCGGACATGATCTCCGGCACCATTCAGAACGACATTCTCAAGGAGTACATCGCCCGCGGCACCTACATTTACCCGCCCCAGCCCTCGCTGCGCCTGGTCGCCGATACCTTCGCCTACTGCCGCCGGGAGATTCCCCGGTGGAACACCATCTCCATTTCCGGCTACCACATGGCCGAGGCCGGCGCCACGCCGGTGCAGGAAATCGCGTTCACTCTCGCCAACGCCCGGGCCTATGTGCGCGCCGCGATCGAATCCGGGCTCGCGGTCGACGAGTTCGCGCCCCGGCTGTCGTTCTTCTTCGTGGCCAGGACCACGCTGCTGGAGGAGGTGGCCAAGTTCCGCGCCGCCCGCCGGATCTGGTCGGAGGTGATGCGGGACGAGTTCGGCGCCAGGGACCCGCGGTCGCAGATGCTGCGCTTCCACACCCAGACCGCCGGGGTGCAGCTGACCGCCCAGCAGCCGGAGGTGAACCTGGCCCGGGTCACCGTGCAGGCCCTCGCCGCCGTGCTCGGCGGCACCCAGTCGCTGCACACCAACTCCTACGACGAGGCGATCGCGCTGCCGACGGAGAAGGCCGCCCGGCTGGCGCTGCGGACCCAGCAGGTGATCGCGTACGAGACCGACCTGACCGCCACCGCGGACCCGTTCGCCGGCTCGTATGCGGTGGAGTCGCTGACCGGCGACGTCGAGGAGCAGGCGCGCGAGCTGATGGCGCAGGTGGAGGAGCGCGGCGGCGCGGTGGCGGCCATCGAGCAGGGCTTCCAGAAGGCCGAGATCGAGCGCTCGGCCTACCGGGTGGCCTGCGAGATCGACGCCGGGGAGCGGGTCGTGGTCGGGGTCAACAAGTTCGCGACCAGCGACGAGGAGCCCTACGAGCCGCTGCGGGTGGACCCGGCCATCGAGCAGGCCCAGGCGCAGCGGCTGGCGCAGCTGCGGGCCGGCCGCGACTCCGCCGAGACGGCGCGCAGGCTCGGCGAGGTGAAGCGGACCGCCGAGGGCGCCGGCAACCTGCTCTACCCGCTGCGCGAGGCGCTGGCGGCCGGCGCCACCGTCGGCGAGGTCTGCGACGCGCTGCGCGAGACCTGGGGCCAGTACCAGCCGCCCGACGTGTACTGACGCCAGGAGGTGCCGTGGCCATCACGTGGAAGCCGTCGGCGGGGCCGACGCTGGGCATCGAGTGGGAGCTGCAGCTCATCGACAGCGACAGCAAGCTGCTGCGGCAGGACGCGCGGGAGGTGCTGGCCGCGCTGCCGGGGCTGGACATATCTGGCGAGCATCCCAAAATCCGCTTCGAGATGATGCAATCCACCGTAGAAGTCATCACCGGCATCTGCAGCACCGTTTCCGAGGCAAAAGCGGACCTGGCCGCCACAATCGCTCAACTTCAGCGGATCACCGTGGGTCGCGGTACGATGCTGGCCTGTGCCGGAACGCATCCCGTCAGCGACTGGCGGGATGCGAAGATGGCGCCCATTCAGCGCTATGCCGAACTCGTCGAGCAGCTGCAGTGGCTGGCCCGCCGGATCCAGACATTCGGTGTCCACATCCATGTCGGAATCCGTGACCAGAGCAAGGCGATCCCGATCGTCAATGCGCTCGCTGCTTACCTGCCGCATTTCCTGGCGCTGACCGCGTCCAGCCCGTACTGGGGCGGGCAGGACACGGGGCTCGCCTCGAGCCGGGCCATCGTCTTCGGCGGGCTGCCCACCTCAGGCCCGCCGCCGCTGCTAGCCGACTGGAGTGAGTTCGAGGACTACATGGACACCTTGCTGCGAGCCGGGACGATCCGGAGCATCAAGGAGGTGTGGTGGGACATCAGGCCGCACCCCGATTTCGGCACGCTCGAAATCCGGATGTTCGACGGCGTGCCGACGATGCGCGAGGTCGGCATGGTGGCGGCGCTGTCCCAGTCGCTGGTCCAGCTCTTCGACAGCCAGCTCGACCGCGGCTACCGGCTGCCCCGCCCCGCGCCGTGGGTGGTCAGGGACAACAAATGGCGGGCCACCCGGTACGGGCTCGACGCCCGGGTGATCACCGACGACACAGGTTCCACCGCGCCGGTCCGCGACGAGCTGTACGAGCTCACCCGCGAGCTGGCGCCGGTCGCGGGCCGGCTCGGCTGCGAGGCGGAGCTGGGCGTGGTGTCCGAAGTGCTGGAGCACGGTGCTCCGTATGAGCGCCAGCGAGCCATCGTAGAGAAGGGCGGAGACCTCACCGATGTCGTTGACGCGCTTGCCGCTGAGTTCGCGGACGACAGATTCGTCGTCCCGGGGGAGCTGGCTCATGGCCGAACATGACCTGGAGGGCGAGCTGGACGCCTTCCTGGCCCGGCACGAGGACGAGCTGATCGACTTCCGCCGGGATCTGCACGCCCACCCCGAGATCGGCTACCACGAGCACCGGACCACCCGCCGGGTGGCGCTGCGCCTCGCCGCGGCCGGGCTGCGCCCGACGATCTTGCCCAAGGGCACCGGGCTGCTGGTCGACATCGGCGCCGGGCTGGCCGACGAGCCGGTGGTGGCGCTGCGCGCCGACATCGACGCGCTGCCGATCACCGACGAGAAGAACGTCCCGTACCGCTCCACGATCTCCGGCGCCTGCCACGCCTGCGGGCACGACGTGCACACCTCGATCGCGGTCGGCGCCGGCCTGTTCCTGGCCCGCGCCGCGGCGGCGGGCGCGCTGCCGGGCAAGGTCCGGCTGATCTTCCAGCCCGCCGAGGAGGTGCCCGGCGGCGCCATCGACGTGCTGTCGGGCGGCGGCATTGCCTCGGTGGACCGGATCTTCGCGCTGCACTGCGACCCGCGGCTGGACCTGGGCAAGATCGGGACGCGGTCCGGCGCGATCACTGCCGCCTGCGACAAGATCCTGGTCAAGGTGAGCGGCCCCGGCGGCCACACCGCCCGGCCGCACCTGACCGCCGACCTGGTCTACGCGCTCGGCAAGATCGTCACCGAGCTGCCGGCCGCGCTGTCGCGCCGGGTGGACCCGCGCTCCAGCCTGAGCCTGGTGTGGGGCCGGGTCAGCGCGGGCACGGCCGCGAACGCGATCCCGGACGACGGCATCGCCGAGGGCACCGTCCGGTGCCTGGACGACGAGGCCTGGCACCAGGCCCCCGACCTGCTCAAGGCGCTGCTGGACTCGGTGGCGAGCGCGTACGGGGTGATGGCCAACCTCACCTATCAGCGCAACGTGCCGCCCACGGTCAACGACGCGGTGTCCACCGCGATGATCGAGGCCGCCGCCGACCGGGTGCTCGGCCCGGACGCGGTCACCTCGGCGCCGCAGAGCCTCGGCGGCGAGGACTTCGCCTGGTACCTGGAGTCGATCCCCGGGTCCTTGTGCCGGCTCGGCACCCGTACCCCCGGCTCGGCCGCCGACTTCGACATCCACCAGGCCCGGTTCGACGTGGACGAGCGGGCCATCGCGCTCGGCGTCCGGCTGATGGCCGCGACCGCGCTGACCGCGATGTCGGCCGGCGGCCCGACCGCGCACGAGCCGCTGCCCGGCGCCGCCATCGCCTGAGCCCGCGCGGCCGCCCGGGCCCGCGCGCGGACGTAGAGTGAACGGACGCGCGGCCGGCCTGGGCGGCCCGCGCACGGTCACATCCGGGAGTGCATCAGCAGTGTCGGCTCACCACGATCCGCCCGCGCCGGGCCGCCGCGGCGGGTGGATGGGCACGCCCTGGCGGACCGGCGAGGACGGCAGCACCGTGTTCCGGATGCCGGCCCCGCTGCTCGGCTGGTGGGCCTGGGTGGCGTTCGCGGCCGTCTGCCTGGCCGACCTGGCCGTGCAGGGCCGGGACCGGGCCGCGGTGCAGGCCGCGGTGGCGGTGCTCGCGATCACCGGCATCATGTACGCCTGCACGCTGCGGCCCCGGGTCGTCGCCGACTCCGGCGGGCTGCTGGTGCGCAACCCGGTCCGCGACCACCGCATCCCGTGGGACGCGCTGGAGGGCATCTACTTCGGCGAGTCGATCGAGTTCCGGTGCATCCGCCCCGGGCAGAAGGACAAGACCGTCTACAGCTGGGCGCTGCCCACCCGGCGCCGGGCCCGGCTGAAGGCGGAGATGCGGCCGCGCTACGGCCTCGGCGGCCGGGCCAGCCGGGCGGCGGAGAGCGTCAGCGACTCGCCCCGCTACGGCCAGCCCGGCCCGGGCCGGATGCCGGGCGAGGCCAGCAAGCTGACCGAGGCCACCACCGCCGAGATCATCGCCAGGGAACTCGGCCGGCTGCGTGACCAGGCGGCCGGCCAGGCCGCGGACCGCGCCCCGTCCGGCGCGCTGGCCGGCCGCTGGGCCTGGTCCGCGGTCGCCGCGATCGTCGTCCCGGTCGTGGCCTTCGTGCTGATCCTGACGATCCGCTAGGCACCGCCCCGGCCGGACCCTTGACTTAAAGTCCAGTTGAGGCAAGAAGCTGGACCACATGCCAGCCAGCGCGCCAGTGACCAGATACGGATACTCCGGCCTGCCCCGCCTCATCGGGCTGATGACCGGCGATGAGAAGCACGACCTCGCGTCCTACTCGACGGTGGACGTGCTGTGGGTGCTCTACGACAAGGTGCTGCGGCTCACGCCGGAGACGGCGGACCGCGACGACCGGGACCGGTTCTACCTGTCCAAGGGGCACGGCCCGATGGCCTACTACGCGGTCCTCGCGGCCAAGGGCTTCCTGGACGAGGCCCTGCTGCCCGGCTTCGGGGAGTTCGATTCCCCGCTCGGCCACCATCCCGACCGGGTCGTGCTGCCCGCCGCGGAGATCTCCAGCGGCTCGCTCGGGCACGGCCTGCCGCTGGCGGTCGGCACCGCGCTCGGCCTGCGCTGCCGGGACCTGGCCGGTGCCCGGGTGTTCGTGCTCACCGGCGACGGCGAGCTGGACGAGGGCTCCAACCACGAGGCGATCGCGTTCGCCGGGGCCGCCCGGCTGGACAACCTGACCGTCGTCGTGGTGGACAATTCCTCCTCCACCTTCGGCTGGCCCGGCGGGCTGGAGAGCCGGTTCACCGTCGAAGGCTGGTCGGCCGAGCGGGCCGGCGGCCGGGACCACGCTGCGCTGGAGGCGGCGCTGCGCCGCCCGCATCCCGGCCTGCCGCACGCGGTCGTGGCGGCGGTCTAGATGGAGACCATGCGGGACCGCTTCTACCAGGTCGCCAGCGAACTGCTGGACTCCGACCCCCTGATCGCGGTGGTGCTCGCCGTCATCGGCCGGGATGGCGTCGCCGCCGCCGGGCGCCGGCACCCCGGCCGGGTCATCAACCTGGGCATCCGCGAGCAGCTGCTGGTCAGCGTGGCGGGCGGGCTGGCCCTGGCCGGGATGCGGCCGATCGCGCACACGTTCGCGCCGTTCCTGATCGAGCGGCCGTTCGAGCAGGTCAAGCTGGACCTCGGCCACCAGGACGTGGGCGCGGTGCTGGTCAGCGCGGGCGGCTCCTACGACTATCCGGCCTACGGCCGGACGCACGAGGCGCCGGGCGACGTGGCGCTGCTGGACACGCTGCCGGGCTGGACCGTGCACGTGCCCGGGCACCCGGACGAGGCCGGGGCGGCGGTCCGGGCCGCAGCCGGGTCAGGCGGCCGGGAGTACGTCCGGCTGTCGGTGCTGTCCAACGCCGCGCCGCTGGCCCCGCCGCCGCGGCCGGGCCGCCCGGGCGGGCTGACGGTGCTGCGCACCGGCCGGGCCGGGACCGTGCTGGCCGTGGGCCCGCTGGCCGACCCGGTGCTGGCCGCGACGCAGGGCCTGGACGTCACCGTGCTGTACGCCGCGGCGATCCGGCCGTTCGACGCGGCCGGGCTGCGGGAGACGCTCGGCGCTCCGGCGGTGGTGCTGGCCGAGCCGTACCTGGCCGGCACGTCGTCCGCCGCAGTGACCGAGGCGCTGCGCGACATGCCGCACCGGGTGCTCGGCCTCGGCGTGGGCCGCGAGGAACTGCGCCGCTACGGCACGCCGGAAGAGCACCAGGCCGCCCACGGCCTGGACCCGGCCGGCCTGCGGGACGGCATCACGCGGTTCCTGGGGCTCTGACCGCCCGCTAGGCGCACGGCCGGGCGCGCAGGGCGGCCACGTAGTCGGCGGGGGCGCCGGCCTTCTCGGCGGCGTCGGCCATGATGCCGAGGTAACGGGCCGAGGGCAGGCCGCCCTCGTAGTCGTTCAGCACGTACAGCCAGGCCACCACCTCGTTGTCCCGGGTGGCGATCCGGACGGTGAACTTGCGGTAGTAGCCGATGCTGGCCCCGTCCCACCGGTCCAGGGCCGCCTCATCGCCCTCGGTCACCTCGTACAGGGCGACGAACACCCGCTCACGGGCGTCCTCCACCACGGTGGCGAGCGCGCCCTCCCAGCCGATGTCCTCGCCGCCGAAGGTCACCCGCCAGCCCTCCAGCCAGCCGGTGCCGCGTCGCGGCGAATGCGGGCAGCGCCGCGCCATCTGGGCCGGATCCATATTGCTGCCGTAGGCCGCATACATCGCCACGGTTGCCTAGCGTACGGGCGGCGACTGCAGGCCGCAGCCGGGTCGTGCGACACAATGAGACCGTGAGCGGCGCACGCGCAGCGGGCGGGGAAGCGAACCAGGAAACACCGTGCGGCGCACGCGCAGCGGGCGGGGAAGCGAACCAGGAAACACCGTGCGGCGCACGCGCAGCGGGCGGGGAAGCGAACCAGGAAACACCGTGCGGCGCACGCGCAGCGGGCGGGGAAGCGAACCAGGAAACAACGTGCGGCGCACGCGCAGCGGGCGGGGAAGCGGGCCAGAGGGCACCGTGAGCGGGGGACAGGGACGCGTCGTCATCGTCGGCGGCGGCCCGGGCGGCTACGAGGCGGCCCTGGTCGCGGCCCAGCTCGGCGCCGAGGTCACCGTCGTCGACCGGGACGGCCCCGGCGGCGCCTGCGTGCTGTGGGACTGCGTCCCGTCCAAGACGCTGATCGCCACCGCGGGCATGATGGCGTCGCTGGAGGTGTCCGCGAGCCTGGGCATCAGGTTCGGCGCGGGCCGCATGCGGCCCGGCGGCGCCGGCCACGCGACCGTGGACGCGCCGCGGCTGTACTCCCGGGTCCGCGCCCTGTCCGCCGCCCAGTCGGCGGACGTGGCCGCCCGGCTGGCCGCCGAGGGCGTCAAGGTCATCGCCGCGACCGGGCGGCTGACCGGGCCGCGCACGGTGCTGGCCGGCGGCGAGGAGATCACCGCCGGCACGGTCCTGATCGCGGCCGGCGCGCGGCCCCGGGTGCTGCCCGCCGCCGAGCCGGACGGCGAGCGGCTGCTGACCTGCCGCCAGCTCTACGACCTCGGCGAGCTGCCGCCGGAGCTGATCGTGGTGGGCTCGGGCGTGACCGGCGCCGAGTTCGCCGGCGCCTACCAGGCGCTCGGCTCGCAGGTGACGCTGGTGTCCTCGCGCGAGCACGTGCTGCCGCATGAGGACCGCGACGCCGCGATGGTCGTGGAGGAGGTGTTCCGCCGCCGCGGGATGACGGTGCTGAGCCGGTCCCGCGCGGTCGCCGCGGTGCGCGAGGGCGACGGGGTGGCCGTGACGCTGGCCGACGGCCGCACCGTCCGCGGGTCGCACTGCCTGCTGACCGTCGGCATGGTCCCGAACACCGCGGGCATCGGCCTGGCCGAGGCGGGGGTCGCGCTGGACGAGCACGGCTTCGCCGCCGTGGACCGGGTGTCGCGTACCTCGGTGCCCGGGGTCTATGCCGCGGGGGACTGCACCGGCGTGATGATGCTGGCCTCGGTGGCGGCCATGCAGGGCCGGATCGCCATGTGGCATGCGCTCGGCGAGGCGGTGGCGCCGCTGCGGCTCAGCCACGTGGCCGCGACGATCTTCACCGAGCCGGAGATCGCCACGGCCGGGGTCACCCAGCAGGCCGTCGAGCGCGGCGAGGCCGACGCGCGGGTGGTGAACCTGCCGCTGGCCACTAACGCGCGGGCCAAGATGCAGGGCTTCGGTGACGGGTTCATCAAGCTGTTCGCCCGCCGCGGCAGCGGCATCGTGCTCGGCGGGGTGGTCGTCGCGCCCCGGGCCAGCGAGCTGATCCTGGGCGTGTCGCTGGCCGTCGAGCAGCTGCTCACGGTGGACCAGATGGCTCACACCTTCGCCGTCTACCCGGCGCTGGCCGGCAGCCTGACCGAGGCCGCCCGCAGGCTGATGCAGCCGGCCGGGCGCGCGGACCGGTCGCCGGCCGGGCCGGAGACGATGCGGCCCCCTCTTCGCCGGGCGCCCGGCGTGGCGCTGGCGTGCCGCGCGCTACAGCGCCGGCGCACGGCATGATGGACCCGCGGCGGCCCTGGCTGCCGGCGCCTGCCGCGCAGCGAGAAAGGGAGGGCCATGAGCGAGGCTGAGTCCGGCGCGGGCGGGCCCGCGCCGGCGGCCCCGGCCGCGCGGCCGCGGCCGGCCGGGCCCAGCCGGGCCGGGCAGCGGTACGCGGCCGGCATCTACGGCACGATCATCACCGGGGCCATCCTGGCCACCTCCGGGCCGCGCCGGGACGCGATCCCGCTGACGGTGGCGATCATCTTCACGCTGGTGGTGTACTGGCTGGCCGAGCAGTACTCCGACCTGCTCGGCGAGCACCTGGGCGGCGGCCGGCTGCCGGGCTGGCGCCAGATCTGGCACGGGCTGGCGCGCACCTGGCCGATGGTCACCGCCTCGCTCTTCCCGCTGCTGGCGTTGGACCTGGCCAGCACGTTCGGGCTTGGCCAGCAGCGGTCGGCGCTCGCCGGGCTGATTGTCGCGGTGATCATGCTGATCGTGTACGGCTGGCTGGCCGGCCAGGCCTCGGCGCTGCGCCGCGGGCAGCAGCTGCTCATCGCGCTGGTCACGGTCCTGATCGGCGTGGTGCTGGTGGTGCTCAAGGTGCTGGTCCTGACCCAGAGATGCCTGCACTGACCTGCCTGCACTGACCCGCCCGCAGCTGCCCGCGCCCGGCCCCCGGCCGGCCCGCGGCACAGGCCGGGCGGCGCTATGATCCGCCGGTGCGGTGCGATTCTTCCACCGTGGTCAGCCTGGTCGGCAGCCCTGGCCCGCAGCTGCTGGCCGCGCTGCGGGCGGTGCCGAACGTCTCGGTGCTGGCCGCCGGCCCGGGGCCGGATGAGGACGCGGGCGCGGCGGGCGCCCGCGCGCTGCGCGAGGCCGCGCACCGGTCGGCGCCGTACGTGCTGGTGTCCGCCGATCCGCTGGCCGGGGTGGCCGGGCAGTGGGAGGCGATGTGGGACCTGACCCGGCCGGAGGCGGGCCCGGCCGGCTTCGAGGCGGCGGCCGCCGCCGCGCTGGCCGGCTGGCGCTCCGGCCAGTTCGAGCTGCCCGACTACTACCTGGTCCTCGCGGCCGCCGGGCCGGGGGAGCCTCGTTCCCGGCCGGCGGCCGGGCCGGGGGCGGCGGCCGCGCGTGCGGCGGCGTCGGCGGGCCCGGCCGGGTTTCACCTCGGGCCGCTGCACGCGGCCCGGCCGCGCCGCATCGCGGTGGCGATGACCGCCAGCGGCGATGCGGCTCCCGGCCCGCAGGCCGCCCCGGACCCGCCGGAGCGATCCGGCGCGGCGGCCGAGCAGGCCCGCACCGTGCTGCACGTGCTGCGGTCGCTGCCGCAGGGGCCCTGGTGGCCGCCGCTGCCCGAGCTCCTGGCGGGCGCGCGGCAGTTCTTTCCCGGCCGCCTGCAGCCGGCCCCGGGCGGCGCGTAACCGGGCGCTCAGTGTGCCGGATGGCCCAGGTCGGGGTCGTCGGGCACGTCCAGGCCGTGCTGGCGCAGCCGGGACGCGCGGATGTCGTCGGCGTACGCCGCGACCGTGAAGATGCTGCCCGCCAGGATCAGCGCCACCATCATCACCGCCAGCCAGGTCGGGGCCGGCAGCGTGGTCAGCAGCACCACCGCGACGATCACGCAGATCGGCACGATCACCGCCAGGTGCCGCCAGACGGTGCGGCCCCGCCAGCCCACATCGGTGAGCTCGTGGCGGACCCATTCGAGGTTCTCGGGCGGCAGCCGGAACCCGGCGGCGAACCGCAGCCAGCGCAGCGGCCCGGGATCACCAGCAATCCGCGCCATCCGGTCACTCCTGCAGCTGGCAGATCACGGCTCCCGCCGAGACGGTCTGGCCCACCGTGACGGCCAGGCCGGCCACGGTCCCGTCCCGGTGCGCGGTCAGCGGCTGCTCCATCTTCATCGCCTCGAGCACCACGATGGTGTCGCCCGCTCTGACCTGCTGGCCTTCCTCGGCGACGATTTGGATGATCGTGCCCTGCATCGGGCTGACCAGCGCGGCGTCGTCGCTGGCCGGGGCGCGCCGGGCGGCGGGCCGGCCGCTGCGGGACGAGCGGGCCGGCGCCGCGGCCGCGGCCGGCGCGGCGGCCGCGGACAGCGAGGCGGGCACGACCACCTCCAGCCGCTTGCCGTTGACCTCGACGGTGATCCGCTCCCGCGGGGCCGCCTCGGCGCCGGACGGCGGTTCCTCATGCGGCGGAATGTGGCCGGCGAACTCGGTCTCGATCCAGCGCGTGTGCACGGCGAACGGCTCGCCGGTGAACGCCGGGTCGTCCACCACGGCGCGGTGGAACGGCAGCGCCGTCGGCATCCCGCCCACCTCGAACTCGGCCAGCGCCCGGCGGGACCGCTCCAGCGCCTCCTCCCGGGTGGCGCCGGTCACGATCAGCTTGGCCAGCAGCGAGTCGTAGGCCTGCGGCACGGTCATGCCCGCCGCGTAGCCGGCGTCCAGCCGGACGCCCGGCCCGGACGGCGGCCGCCAGGTGGTGATGGTCCCGGGCGCGGGCAGGAAGTTGCGGCCAGGATCCTCGGCGTTGACGCGGAACTCGATCGAGTGCCCGCGCAGCGGCGGGTCGCCGAACTCCAGCGGCTGGCCGTCGGCGATGCGGAACATCTGCCGCACCAGGTCGATGCCGCTGACCTCCTCCGACACCGGGTGCTCCACCTGCAGCCGGGTGTTGACCTCCAGGAAGGAGATCGCGCCGTCCTGGCCGACCAGGAACTCGCAGGTGCCCGCGCCGGCGTAGCCCGCCTCCCGCAAGATCGCCTTGGAGGAGTCGCGCAGCTGCTGCTCCTGCGCCGCGGACAGGAACGGGGCCGGGGCCTCCTCGACCAGCTTCTGGTGGCGCCGCTGCAGCGAGCAGTCCCGGGTCGAGACCACCACCACGTTGCCGTGCACGTCAGCCAGGCACTGGGTCTCCACGTGCCGGGGCCGGTCCAGGTACCGCTCGACGAAGCATTCGCCGCGGCCGAAGGCGGCGACCGCCTCGCGGACCGCGGACTCGAACTGGCCGGTGATCTCCTCGGCGGTGCGGGCCACCCGCAGGCCGCGGCCGCCGCCGCCGAACGCCGCTTTGATCGCGATCGGCAGGCCGTATTCGGCGGCGAACGCCACGGCCTCGGCGGCGTCCGACAGCGGGCCGTCGGAGCCGGGGGCCAGCGGCGCGCCGACCGACTTGGCGATGTGCCGGGCCGAGACCTTGTCGCCGAGCGCGTCGATCGCGGCGGGCGGCGGCCCGATCCAGGTCAGCCCGGCGGCGATCACCTCGCGGGCGAACTGGGCGTTCTCGGCCAGGAATCCGTAACCGGGGTGCACGGCGTCGGCGCCGGATTCGGCGGCCGCCTTGAGCAGCTTGGCGATGTCCAGGTAGCTGTCCGCCGCGCTCTGCCCGCCCAGCGCGTACGCCTCGTCCGCCATCGTCACGTGCAGCGCGTCGAGATCCGGCTCGCTGTACACCGCGACGCTGGCCAGCCCGGCGTCGCGGCAGGCCCGCACGATCCGGACGGCGATCTCGCTACGATTAGCGATCAAGACCTTGCGCACCGCAACCGACTCCTCTCGCCCTGCCTGGAGTCTAGTGATCCGGGACCTCCTGCAGGCAGCGGGCAGCACGCGCGAGATAGCGACCTCGGCAGTTACCAGCGCCGCGGCGGCCCGGCCCGGGCCGCGGTCATCAGGGGAAGGGTCACCAGGGGAGAGCGCTGGCCCGCCAGGCGCCCGGCCCGGCGGTGACCGGGACGCGGATCAGCCGGCCCCTGGCCGCCCACTGGGACCGGGGCTGCGGCGGGGCCGCGCCGGCCCGGGTCAGCCGCTGCCGCGCCGTCAGCACCGTGACCAGCGCGGCCACCTCGGACGCGGTAGGCTCGCCGCGGACGACGCTGATATCGGGTTCCATCTCTCTCACCTCAGCCATGGGACTTGCCCGTCCCGATCCCGAACTGCCGGTGCACCCGGGCCCAGAACGCGTCCCGCAGCCACTCCCTGGCTTCCTGGTAGGCGCGCAGCGACTGGCCGAGTTCCTTCTCGGCGTCCACCAGCAGCTCCTTGTCGATGACCGGGGGCAGGATCGGGCCGGGCAGCAGGTCGCGGATGTTGTCCTCGCCACGGGTGAGGATCCACTTCTGCGCGACGTGCTCGCCGGCCTCCTCGACCCGCTCCCGGTCCGGCCCGAGCCGGGCAGGATGCCCGCCTCCGGCCGGGGCGGCCGGATGGCCGGCCGCCGGGTGGGCGGCGGCCGGGACGGCGGGAAGCCCGGCCGGGCGGGCCGGCGGCCGAAGCGGCAGCCGCTCCCCGAAGACCTGGGCCGGCGACGGCGCGGCCGGGGCCGCCGGGACCGCCCGGCCGGGGACGGCCAGCGCGCCGGCCGGCGCCGGCTCCGGGCTGAGCTGGCGGGTGAAGTACGGCTCGGCGAACGAGCGCTCCAGTACTTCCACGGTGTCGGACTCCCATACCAGCCGCTCGGCCTGGTTGGTGCCGTACGGCGGCTCCACTCCCCACAGGTGCACCCGCACGCCGTAGGCCTGGGCGGCCTCGACCGCGGGCACCATGTCCTCGTCCCCGGCGACCAGGATCGCGTCGGTGATCGCCCGGTGCCGGGCCAGCGCCTCCATGTCGGCGCGGATCTGGGCGTCCACGCCCTTCTGCTGGCCGCGTGCGTTCAGGTTGCCCAGCCGCAGCTTCACCCAGGGCATCTGGGCGATGACCCGCTGGTCGATCGTCGGCACCCGGTCGCGGGCGGCGTCGTACCAGTAGACGCGCAGCAGCTCGCCGCGGACCTTGTCGTGCGCGTGCGAGGTCAGGGCCTGGATCAGCTTGTCGGCGTCGACGCGGTACTCGCGCCGCGACGCCGTGCCGAACAGCAGCTCGCCGGCGGCGGCGTAGATGTAGCCGACATCCACCATCACGGCGTACCGCGACAGCAGCGGCAGGGGGGAACCGGGCTCGGCCATCTCAGTCACGACTCTAGTAGCCGGCCGGACTGGCCGGCTCCCCGATTTAGTTAGCTGAACGTGAGGTCACTTTAACTCACTGTGTTGTCCGGGCTTGTCCGGGAAGGCCGGTCGCCCGGCGCCGCCAGCCAGGCCCTGATCTGCTCGCCGTGCTCGTCCAGCGCGGGCGGGGCCAGGTCGTAGCGCGGCGGCGTGGCCGAGAACGTCAGCGGGTTCCTGATCACCGGCACGGCGGACGGCCCGGTGCCCGCGGCGACGACCGGGCCCAGGCCCAGCTCCGCGGCCAGCGCGACCCCGCCGTCGACGGTGTTGATCGGGCCGCACGGCACCCCGGCCGCGGTCAGCGCGCCGAACCAGTCCGCCGACGGCCGGGCGGCCAGCCGTTCGGTCAGCAGCGCGCGCAGCTCCTCGCGGTGCGAGGTACGGCCCTCGTTGGCCGCGAATCGCGGGTCCGCGGCCAGTTCCGGCGCGCCGATGGCCGCGCACAGCGCGGCGAACTGCCGGTCGTTGCCGACCGCGACGATGATCTCGCCGTCCGCGGTGGGCAGCGGGTTGTAGGGGAACAGGCTGGGGTGGTTGTTGCCCATCCGGTACGGCACCTTGCCCCCGGCCACGTACGCGCTGGACTGGTTGGCCATCCCCGACAGCGCCGAGGTCAGCAGGCTGGACTGGATGCGCTGGCCCGCGCCGGTCAGCTGCCGGTGGTGCAGCGCCGACAGGATGCCGATGGCGGTGTGCAGCCCGCAGATGATGTCGACCAGCGAGATGCCCGAGCGCAGCGGCGGCCCGTCCGCCTCACCGGTCAGGCTCATCAGGCCGGACACCGCCTGGACCAGGATGTCGTAGCCGGGCAGCTGCGCGCCGCCCTCGGCGCCGAAGCCAGTGACCGAGGCGTAGATGACCGACGGGTTGGCCACGCGGACGCTGTCGTAGTCCAGGCCGAACCGGCGCAGCCCGCCGGGCTTGAAGTTCTCCACCAGCACATCGGCCCGGCGGGCCAGCTCGGCGGCGGCGGCGCGGCCGGCCTCGGCGGCCAGGTCCAGCACCACCGAGCGCTTGTTGCGGTTCACGGCCAGGTAGTAGGTGGCCACGCCGTCGCGGACCGGCGGGACCCAGCCGCGGGTGTCGTCCCCGGCCGGGCTCTCCACCTTGATCACCTCGGCACCGAGGTCGGCCAGCAGCATGGTGGCGTAGGGCCCGGCCAGCACCCGGGAGAAGTCGGCCACCAGCAGCCCGGCCAGCGGCCCCTTCGGCTCACTCGGCGTGGTGCCGGCCTGACGTTCTCCCCCTCCGGCCGCTCTCTCCCGCCCGCTGCGCGTGCGCCGCTCGGTGTTTCCCGGGTCGCTTCTCCGCCCGCTGCGCGTGCGTCGCTCGGTGTTCTCCGCCCGGCGGCGTGCGCTTCTTTTCTCCGCCCGCTGCGCGTGCGTCGCTCGGTGTTTCCCGGGTCGCTTCTCCGCCCGCTGCGCGTGCGTCGCTCACAGGGGTATGTTCCCGTGCTTCTTGGGGGGCAGCGTCTGGCGCTTGGTGCGCAGCGCGCGCAGCGCGCGGATCACCGCGGGGCGGGTCTCGGCCGGGCCGATGACCGCGTCCACGTAGCCCCGTTCCGCCGCGATGTAGGGGTTGGCCAGCATGTCCTCGTACTCGGCGACCTTTTCCTCGCGCAGCCGGGCCCGCTCCTGCTCGCCGGCCGCGGCCAGCTCGCGCCGGTACAAGATGTTGACCGCGCCCTGCGCGCCCATCACCGCGATCTGCGCGGTCGGCCAGGCCAGGTTGACGTCGCCGCCGAGGTGCTTGGAGCCCATCACGTCATAGGCGCCGCCGTAGGCCTTGCGGGTGATGACGGTGATCTTCGGCACGGTGGCCTCGGCGTAGGCGTAGATGAGCTTGGCGCCGCGGCGGATGATGCCGCCCCATTCCTGGCCGGTTCCGGGCAGGAAGCCGGGCACGTCCACGAACGTGAGCACCGGGATGCCGAATGCGTCGCAGGTGCGCACGAACCGGGCGGCCTTCTCCGAGGCGTTGATGTCCAGGCAGCCGGCGAAGTGCATGGGCTGATTCGCCACCACGCCCACCGGCCAGCCGTCCACCCGGCCGAACCCGACGATGATGTTCTCGGCGAACATCGCGTGGATCTCCAGGAATTCGCCGGAGTCCAGCACCGAGGTGATCACCTTGTGCATGTCGTAGGGCTGGTGGGGCGAGTCGGGGATCAGCGTGTCGAGCATCGTGTCGGTGGTGCTGACCTCCAGCACCGACTGCGGGTCGGTGTCGGGGCCGGCCGCGCGCGGCGGCTCCTCCAGGTTGTTCGACGGCAGGTAGGACAGCAGGTCCCGGGCGAAGGCCAGGCAGTCCTGCTCGTCGTGCGCCTGGTAGTGCGCGACGCCGGACTTGGTGTTGTGCGCATGCGCGCCGCCGAGATCCTCGAAGCTCACCTCCTCGCCGGTCACCGTCTTGATCACGTCCGGGCCGGTGATGAACATGTGCGAGGTGTGCTCGACCATCAGGGTGAAGTCGGTGATCGCGGGGGAGTACACCGCGCCGCCCGCGCACGGGCCCATGATCAGCGAGATTTGCGGGATCACCCCGGAGGCGATGACGTTGCGGTAGAAGATCTCGCCGAACAGGCCGAGGGCGACCACCCCTTCCTGGATCCGCGCGCCGCCGCCGTCGTTGATGCCGATCACCGGGCAGCCGGTCTTCAGCGCGTGCTCCATCACCTTGACGATCTTCTCGCCGTAGACCTCGCCGAGCGAGCCGCCGAACACGGTGAAGTCCTGGCTGAACACGCAGACCGGGCGGCCGTTGATGGTGCCGTAGCCAGTGACCACGCCGTCCCCGTAGGGCCGGTTCTCCGCCACGCCGAAGTCGGTGGCGCGGTGCCGGGCCAGCTCGTCGAACTCGGTGAACGAGCCGGGGTCGAGCAGCTCGTCGATGCGCTCGCGGGCGGTCATCTTGCCCTTGGCGTGCTGGCGCTCCACGGCGCGCGCGGAGCCGGCGTGAATCGCCTCGTACCGGCGGCGGTTCAGGTCCGCGATCTTGCCCGCGGTGGTGTGCGGGTCAGGGGCGGGGCCGGTGCCGTCGGCCGGCGGCCGGACTTCGATGGTCATGCCGGACAGAGTAGGGCAGTGGCCTGCCCGGATGACCAGAAGCCGTCGGTCCGGGTCACGGCCGGCCGCACCCGGCGCGGCGGCGGCCGCCCGGCCGGCGCCACAATGGCGGCCGTGACCCGCGACGGAGCCAGCGACGCGGCCGGCCTGTGGCGGCCGCCGGTCATCGTGGCGTCGACCGGGTCCACCAACGCCGACCTGCTCGCGGCCGCGGCCGGCGGCGCGCCCGAGGGAACGGTGCTGGCCGCGGACGCGCAGACGGCCGGGCGGGGCCGGCTGGCCCGCGGCTGGGTCACCGTGCCCGGCGCGGCACTGGCCTGCTCGGTGCTGCTGCGGCCGGACCCGGTGCCGCCCGCCCGGAGGGGCTGGCTGCCGCTGCTGGCCGGGGTGGCCGCGGCCGCGGCCGTGCGGGCGGCGGCCGGGGTGGACGCGCGGCTGAAGTGGCCGAACGATGTGCTGGCCGGCGGCGGCAAGCTGGCGGGCATCCTGGCCGAGCAGCAGGCCGGGGCGGTAGTGATCGGGATCGGGATGAACCTCATCGCGGCCCCGCCCGCCGCGGCGGGCGCCCTGCCGCCGGTGTCGCTGGCCGGGCTCGGCGCCGCGGTCACCGGGCGGGACGAACTGCTGGCCGCGCTGCTGGCCGAGCTGGCTGCCTGGTACCTGCGCTGGCGTGATGCAATGCCGCCCGGTCACCCGCAGGCCAGCGGGCTGCGCGAGGCGTACCTGCAGCGGTGCGCCACGATCGGCCGCGAGGTCCGCGTGCAGCTGCCCGGCGGCCGGGAACTGGCCGGGCGGGCCGCGGACATCGACGAGGCCGGCTGGTCGTGCGGGCGGCCGGCGGCCCGGTGCCGGTCAGCGCCGGTGACGTCGTGCACCTGCGCTGACCCGCGCGACTCAGCCGCGGCGGCCGGGCCGCCGCGGCTCGCAGGACCCTTGCGCGCAGGACGGGCCCGGCCGCCGGGCAGGTCCGGCGGTGCGCGCCTTTTGCCATGGTGCGTGCCACGATGTGGGCTATGGACGCGACTGCGCTGGCGCCCGGCGAGCAGCTGGTCTTGCGGCTGCACCCGCACTGGAAGACGGTCGTGCGACCGGTGCTCGTGCTCGTGCTCATCGTGGCGGCGTGCTTGTTGCTGCTCATCTTCCTGCCCTTGGGGCAGTACGGGGCGGTGAGCCGGCTCGCGGTCGCGGTGCTCGGCCTGCTGGCCGCCATCATCTGGGTCGCCGTGCCGCTGATGCGCTGGCGGGTCACGACCTACGAGCTGACCACCCGGCGGCTGCGGCTGCGCACCGGGCTGCTGACCCGCGTCGGCCGGGACTTCCCGCTGCTGCGGATCAGCGACGTGTCGTTCTCCCGCGGGCCGCTGGACCGGCTGCTCGGCTGCGGCCGGCTGATCGTGGAGTCAGCCGGCGAGCACGGCCAGCTGGTGCTGACCGAGATCCCGCACGTCGAGCGGGTCCAGGCCGCGCTGTTCCAGCTGGTGGAGGACGAGCAGACCCGGCTGGCGCGGGACGACCGCTGACGGGTAAGAAGGGCATGACGCGACCACTGAGCGGAGGCTGCCGGTGAGTGATCTTCCCGGCCAGATCTCGGTCCGCGAGGTCGGCCCGCGGGACGGGCTGCAGAACGAGGCGCCGGTCCCGGCCCGGGCCAAGATCGAGCTGATCGACCGGCTGTCGGCCACTGGCGTGCGCCGGATCGAGGCGGTGTCGTTCGTCCGCGCCGACGCGATCCCGCAGATGGCCGACGCGGACGAGGTGTGGCACGGCATCAGCCGGGCGCCGTCGGTGCGCTACTCCGCGCTGGTGCCCAACCTGCGCGGCGCGCGCCGGGCGCTGGACGCGGGCCTGACCGAGATCGAGGCCGTGGTCTCGGCGTCCGACACCCACAACCGCAAGAACATCGGCCGGCCGACCGAGGCGTCACTGGACGACATCGCGGTGCTGATCGGCGAGGCGCACGACCGGGGCGCGACCTGCCAGGTGATCATCGCCACGGCGTGGGGCTGCCCGTACGAGGGCGACGTGCCGGCCGAGCGGGTGCTGCGGGTGGCGGCGCGGGCGGTGGCGGACGGCGCGGACACGATCTCCTTCGGCGACACGACCGGCATGGCCACCCCGGGCCGGGTGCGCCGCCTGATCGGCGAGTTCCGCTCCGCGCACCCGGATACCAGCCTGAACGTGCACTTCCACAACACCCGCGGTACCGGCCTGGCCAACGTGCTGACCGCGCTGGAGCTCGGCGTGACCGACTTCGACGCCTCGGTCGGCGGGCTCGGCGGCTGCCCGTACGCGCCCGGCGCCACCGGCAACATCGCGACCGAGGAACTCGTGCACATGGTCGAGGACATGGGCATCGGCACCGGGATTGACCTGGACGCGATGATCGACGCCGCCGCCGATGCGGAGCGGATCATCGGCCGGCAGCTGCCCTCACAGGTGCTGCGGGCCGGTCCCCGGACCCGCACGATCCCGGCCTGACGCGCTTCGCCGCGCCGTGGCCGGCCGCTGGGACGAGCTGACGGCGGTGCTGCGCCGCCTGGCACGGCAGGACCCGATGCCGCTGACCCGCTGGCCGGACCCGGACGCGCGGCCGGGCGCGGCCCAGCCGCCGCCGTTCGACATCGGCCTGGCTGCGTGGGCCGCCGGCGCGGCTGCGGAGCTTGATCGCCAGTTCGGCGCCGATGTGGTCCTGACGGTCGGGTCGTTGCGGTACCCGCAGCGGGCTTCGGCCGGGGGGCGGCCTCCGGCCGACGGGCCACCGGCGGGGCGGCCTCCGGCTGGCGGGTCTCCGGCGGGACGGCCGCTGGCGGGGCGGCCGGAGCTGCCGCTGCTGGACCCGGCACAGCTGCGGGCGTCCCTGGACGGCGCGCTGGTCGTCCGGTCGGGCCATCAGGGACGGCCCGGCCTGCTGGTGGCGAACCTGGCCTCGGTGACGTGCGAGGTGGCTGTCGACGGCGGCTCGCTGGTCGCTGACGTGGTCGATCCCGCCTCCGGCGCGGTCGTCGGCGGCTACACCGGCGCGGTCCGGCTGGTGCGCCAGGTCTTCACCGCCGCGCCCGGCCAGACCGTGCGGGTGCCCCTGCTGGTGGCGACGGACAGCTTCGTGCCCGGCCTGGGTTACGCCGTCCCGCCCGGCGACTGGGGCGTCCAGGTGACGCTCGACCCGGCTCTCGGCCGGGCCGTCCGCACCCCGGTGCTGCCGTTCGTGATCAGCCCCTAGGAGGCTGGGCCGCCTCGGTTACGCTCGGGGGCGGCGACGTCGCGGACGGCGTCCCGGATCAGGGCGCCGAGCTCGGCGCTGGAGACCGCGCCGAACGCGTCACCGGCCAGCAAGATCCCGCCGAACACCACGCCGAGCGAGCACGCCATCCGGACCCGGTCGCGCAGCGGCACCGACGGGTCGGCGAGTGCCTGCCGGAAGCGCTGCTGGATGTCGTCGTGCTCCTCGTCGTGATCCTTGCGGTGCAGCTTCTCCAGGGCGGCCTGGTTGCGCTCGTGCATCAGGAAGATCTTGCGCTGGGCCATCATCTGGTCCAGCACCTCGTCCAGCAGTGACCCCCACAGCTGCAGGGTCACGGTCTGGCCCGTGAGCTGGGCGAGCGCGTCCCGGCCGAACTGATGCAGCCGCATGTGCAGTGCCATCAGGATCTCGTCCTTCGACGCGAAGTGATAGTAGATCGCCGGCTTGCTGATGCCCAGCTGCTCGGCGATCTCGCGCATGGACGTGCCGTCGAAGCCCTGGTCGGTGAACAAGTCCAGGGCGACGTCCAGGATCCGCTCGCGAGTCGGCGCGCTGGCCTGGTCGCCTTCGGGCTGGCCTGTCCCGGGCTGCTCGTCCGGCGCCGGGAGGCCCGCAGGCGCGAGCGCTGCATCAGCTGTCTGGGTCACGTCCCTAGTCTAGCGTGCGGGCACCTACCTAACGGTCGGTCAGCACCATGGGGTATGCTGCCTCTACTTACCGACCGTTAGGTAAACGAGAGAACGAGCTGAGGAGGTGGCCGGCGATGGCTGAGCTGATGATCGAGGCCGACGGCCTGGTGAAGAGCTACGGCCAGACCCGCGCGCTGGCCGGGGTCAGCTTCAGCGTCCCGGCCGGGAGCGTGCTGGGGCTGCTCGGCCCGAACGGGCCGGCAAGACCACGGCCGTGCGGATCCTGACCACGCTGGCCAGGCCGGACGCGGGCCGGGCCCGGGTGGCCGGCCTCGACGTGCTGGCCCGGCCGGCCGCCGTGCGCGCGCAGATCGGCGTGGCCGCCCAGGACGCGACCCTCGACGGCCTGCTGACCGGGCGGCAGAACCTGGTGCTGGCCGGCGAGCTGAGCGGCATGAGCACGGGGCAGGCCCGGGCCCGGGCGGCCGAGCTGCTCGGGCTGTTCGAGCTGACCGATGCGGCCGACCGGGTGGTCAAGGGGTACTCCGGCGGCATGCGGCGCCGGCTGGACCTGGCCGCCAGCCTGCTGACGCGGCCGCCCGTGCTGTTCCTGGACGAGCCGACCACCGGCCTGGACCCGGTCAGCAGGCAACGGGTCTGGGAGGTGATCAGGGAGCTGATCGGCTCCGGCGTCACGCTGCTGCTGACGACTCAGTACCTGGACGAGGCGGACGCCCTGGCCGACCGCATCGTGGTGGTCGATCACGGCCGGGTGATTGCCGACGGCACGCCGCGCGAGCTGAAGGAGCACAGCCGGAACGCGCACGTCGAGGTGACGCTGGCCCAGCCCAGCCCGGGCGCCGCCGGGGTGATCGCGCCACTGGTGGGCGGCCAGGTCTCGGTCAGCGCCGACGGGCTGCGCCTCGGCGCCGCCGTGGACGCCGCGCCCGGCCTGGCGACCGCCGTGGTGCGGGCCCTGGACCAGGCGGGAGTGCTGGCCGACAACATCGAGGTCCGCCAGCCCTCGCTGGACGATGTCTTCTTCGCGCTGACCGGCGGGCACGTCCCCGGTAACGGCAGCAGGCCGGCCCGGGCTGATCAGGCTGCCCGGCCAGGCGGACCGGACGGAGCGGACCGGCCGGACCGGCCGGACGGGCCAGACCGGCCAGGTGACGCGGGCGAGACCGGCACGGCGCTCGACCGGGAAGGGGTGCAGGCATGACGACGGCCACCGCGCAGCCGCAAGGAGCCGGGATCCGGCTGGTACCGCAGGGACTGGCCGGGCGGGTCAGGAACGTGGCGTCGATGACGCGCAGGAACCTGGTGCACATCTCCAGGGAGCCGATGCAGCTCTCCGACGTCACGATCCAGCCCGTGCTGTTCACGGTGCTGTTCATCTACCTGTTCGGCGGCGCGATTCCCATCCCCGGCGGCGGCAGCTACACCGATTTCATCCTGGCCGGCCTGCTGGCGCTGAACCTGACGACGTCCTCCATGGGCACCGCGGTCGGCCTGGCCACCGACCTGCACGAGGGGATGATCGACAGGTTCCGGGTACTGCCGATGTGGCGGCCGGCCGTGCTCGTGGGCCGGTCCCTGGCCGACTTGCTGACGGCCTGCCTGTGCGCGCTGGTGGTCGCGGTCACCGGGCTGGCCGTCGGCTGGCGGACCAGCGCGAGCCCGCTGCCGATCATCGCCGGCTTCGCGCTCGTGCTGTTCTTCTCCTACTCGCTGTCGTGGGTTGCCGCCTGCGTCGGGCTCAACAGCAAGAGCCCGGAGTCGGCCGCCTCGTTCGGGTTTATCGTGCTGTTCCCGCTCGCGTTCGTGTCGAACGCGATGGTGCCGACCCAGCACATGCCCGGCTGGCTGCAGGCCATCGCGGAGTGGAACCCGGTCAGCGCGGTGACTGCCGGGGCCCGTCAGCTCTGGCACAACCCGAACCCGTCCGCGGCGGTCAGCGCCTGGCCGATGCAGCATCCCGTCCTGGCCTCGCTGGCCTGGTCAGTGCTGATCATCGCGGTGGCGGCGCCGCTCGCGTCCTGGTTCTTCCGCCGCCGCACGACCGAGTAACGCTCCTCACGCCAGCCCCGCCGCCGCTGCGGCCCGCCGCCGGGCGTCCGCGCCATCATCGTGTGGGATTGTCAGTTCCTGGAACGGAAAATCCCACACGATCATGAAGCCCGGACCGCGGCCACGGCGCAGAGCGGGCCGCACGGGCGGGCGGCGGCGGTCCAGCCGTGGCGGCGTAGTACCGCCGCCACCTCAGCGGCGGTCTGGCACGGCCGTTCGTGCACGTCGGCCCAGCCGTAGCGCAAGGTCGTGATCCCGAGCGCCGCGGCCGCGTTGTCCCGGTGCTGATCGGTCCACTGCTGCTGGACCGGATGGGCGGCCAGCCCGTCCAGTTCGACGCACAGCTGGTACCTGGCGTACAGGTTGTCCCGGTACACCGTCCGGCCGGCCTGGCCCGACCGGGCCTGGCGCTCGGCGGCGGGCAGCCCGTGCCGCCGCTCGACGTCCCGCACGTAGCGGTGCTCCAGCAGCGAGTGAGCGCCTGCGGCCGTGTCGCCGAGCGCGGTCAGCACCTCACGCCGCCGCCGGAGCCGGGGGCGGCCCCCGGCCGCGGCCGCGAGCCGGCTGGCGGTGGTCAGCCGCGATCCGCAGGCGGCGGCGAGCCAGCGGATGGCCTCATCGGCGGTCAGCGCGGCCTCGGCGAGGTCGAGCACGGTGTCCTCGATCCGGGTCCGCGGCGGGGCGAGAGCCGGATGGCGCGCCTGGTCCAGCCGCCGCGAGCGGTGGATGACCAGGCCGGGGACCGGGCTCACGACGCGGTCCGCCGGCACGGTCACCTGCACGAGCCCCGGCGGCGGGCCGATCCGGTACAGCTCGGCCGCGCTGCGGTGGCTGAGCGCCGCGCCCGGCCCGGCCCGCAGCACCGCGGCCCACAGCTCCGCGTTCCGGCCGGGCGACCCGGTGAAGGTGGCGTACACGCCGCGCTGCAGGGCGGTCCAGCAGCCGGCCCGCAGCCGGCTGTCGATCAGCTGCCCGGGAACGCCCAGCCGCAGCGCCTGGGACCGGGCAATGACACCGTCCTGCAAGGCGAGCAGATCGGCGATCAGGCGAGAGTCTTCCCGGGTCATGCGGCTCACCCTGCAGACCCGGCCGCCCCGCCCGCAGCCCCGTTTCCCTCCCTGTGGATAACTCCCGCCCAGCCGGCACCGGGTCGTTTAACGTGTTGACTTTTCCGTTCCAGGAACGGAAAACCTCACACGATCAGCACGACGGCAGCGCCGCCGGGGCCCGGGCCGCCATCCGTGATCATGGAATGCGGCCGGCGCGGCGGGCCGTCAGCCGCGCGGTACGCTCGCGAGCGTGACCGAAGGCGTGACCAAGGGCGTGACCGAGGGCGTGCCCCGCGACGTGATCCAGGACGGCGGATCCCGGCACGATGACCTGGGCAAGGTCCGGGCGCGGATCGAGCAGGGCGGCGCGCAGCGCTACCACGACCAGGCCGCGAAGGCCGGCAAGCTGTTCGCCCGGGACCGGATCGCGCTGCTCACCGACGAGGGCACGTTCAGCGAGGACGGCGCGTTCGCCAACGTGCTGGCCGACGGGCTGCCCGCCGACGGGGTCATCACCGGCACCGCCGCCATCGACGGCCGCCCGGTGGCGCTGATGGCCAACGACTCGACGGTCAAGGCCGGCTCGTGGGGCGCCCGGACCGTCGAGAAGATCATCCGGATCATCGAGAAGGCTTACAAGTCCGGGATCCCGATGGTCTACCTGGTCGACTCGGCGGGCGCGCGGATCACCGACCAGGTGGAGATGTTCCCCGGCCGCCGCGGCGCCGGCAAGATCTTCCACACCCAGGTCCGGGCGTCCGGCTCGATCCCGCAGGTGTGCGCGCTGTTCGGCCCGTCCGCGGCCGGCGGTGCCTACATCCCGGCCTTCTGCGACTACGTGGTCATGGTGGACGGCAACGCCTCGATGTACCTGGGCAGCGCGCGGATGGTCGAGATGGTCGTCGGCGAGCACACCACGCTGGAGGAGATGGGCGGCGCGCGGATGCACTGCACCGTGTCCGGCTGCGGGCATGAGCTGGCGCCGACCGAGGAGCACGCGATCGAGTCGGTCCGCGGCTACCTGTCCTACCTGCCCGGCAACTGGCGGCAGCGGCCGCCGGAGACCGAGCCGGAGGAGCCCGAGCCGGCCGACTTGCGGGCCATGGTGCCGGTCAGCGAGCGGCAGTCCTTCGACATGCGCCGCTACGTGCGCGGCGTGGCCGACGGCGGCTCGCTGTTCGAGATCCACGCCCTGTGGGCGCCGGAGCTGATCGTCGGGTTCGCCCGGCTGGACGGCCAGCCGATCGGCGTGGTGGCCAGCAACCCGATGATCAAGGGCGGCGTGCTGTTCACCGACTCGGCCGACAAGGCGGCCCGGTTCATCCAGCTGTGCGACGCGTTCAGCCTGCCGCTGCTGTTCCTGGCCGACGTGCCGGGCTTCATGGTCGGCACCGCGGTGGAACGCGAGGGCATCATCCGGCACGGCGCCAAGATGATCAGCGCGGTGTCGGAGGCGACCGTGCCGAAGATCTGCGTGATCGTGCGCAAGGCCTACGGGGCCGGCCTGTACGCGATGGCAGGCCCGGGCTTCGAGCCGGACGCCACGCTGGCGCTGCCCACGGCCAAGATCGCGGTGATGGGGGCTGAGGCCGCGATCAATGCGGTGTACTACAACAAGCTGGCCGCGATCACCGACCCGGCGGCCCGGGAAGACGAAGTCAGCCGGCTGCGGGCCGAGTACGACGCCGGCATCGACGTGCTCCGGCTGGCCGGGGAGCTGGTCGTGGACGACGTCGTCGAGCCGGAGGACCTGCGCGCCGAGCTGATCCTGCGGTTCGCGATGGCGGCCGGCAAGGACCGCTCGTTCTCCAGCCGCCGGCACGGCGTGACCCCGGTCTGATCCGATCTCCGGCCTGCCCCGGCCCTGGCCCGGCCACGGCTTGATGCCGCCTTGGCCCCGTCTTAGCCCCGCCTTGGGCCCGGGCTGATCCCGGCCGGGCCGGCACCCCGCAGGGTGATCTGACGCGCAGGCGCGGCTAGTGTGCGGGATGCACTCGCGCGGCGGCCTACCATCGGTGCATGACGCACGTTCTGCTCGCCGAGGACGACCCGGCGATTTCCGAGCCGCTGGCCCGCGCGCTGCGGCGCGAGGGCTATGACGTGGGGGTGGCCGCCGACGGCCCGGGCACCCTGGAAGCGGCCCGCGATGGCGGCATCGACCTGATCGTGCTGGACATCGGGCTGCCCCGCATCGACGGCCTGGAGGTGTGCCGCCGGATCCGCTCAGCTGGCCAGTCCGTGCCGGTGCTGATCCTCACCGCCCGCGCCGACGAGGTCGACACCGTCATCGGCCTGGATGCCGGCGCCGACGACTACGTGACCAAGCCGTTCCGGCTGGCCGAGCTACTGGCCCGGGTGCGGGCGCTGCTGCGCCGCGGCGCGTCGGAGACTCAGGTCGTGCAGGGCGTGCGGATCGACGCCGACGCCCGGCGGGCCTGGCTCGGCGACACCGAGATCGAGCTGACCTCGAAGGAGTTCGACCTGCTCGCGCTGCTGGTCTCCGAGGCCGGGAAGGTCGTCACCCGGGAGCAGATCATGCGCCAGGTGTGGGATTCCAAGTGGTGGGGCTCGACCAAGACGCTGGACATGCACGTCTCCTGGCTGCGCCGCAAGCTCGGCGACGACGCCCACAACCCGCGGTTCATCACCACCGTCCGCGGCGTCGGGTTCCGCTTCGAGCGGGGAGACTGAGCCGCGCCCGGGCGCTGCGGCTGGTGCGGCAGGTGGCGGTGTGCGGTGAGATGAGCGGCGCGGTGTGCCCCGGCACGGGAGCAGTCCGGTGCAGCGCCGGCTGCTGATCTCGACCGTGGCCGTGGCGGTGGCCGCGGTGCTGCTGCTCGGGGTGCCGCTGGCCTTCGCCCTGATCCGGCTGCAGTCCGACGATGCCCGCCAGCAGCTCAACCACGACGCGGCCACGCTCGCCCGCGACCTGAGTCAGCGTGATCAGTTCGGCCTGCCCGGCGGGCGGCGGCTGGTGGCGCGGGCGCTGCCCGGCCGGTACGTGATCATCAAGGGCGACTTCGCCACGGAGCGGGTGGGCCAGAAGCCGCCGGTGCGCGACACGATCAAGGGTCAGGCCAGCAGCGGCGGGGTCACGGTCATCGTCGAGGCCGACGACTCGGTGGTCAACGGCGGGATCCGGGGCGGCCTGGTGCTGATCGCCTCGCTCGCCGGGCTGGCCGTCGGCGTGGCCGTGGTGCTGGCGCTGCTGCTGGCCCGGCGGCTGGCCCGCCCGCTCACCGAGCTGGCCGAGGCCGCGGACCGGCTCGGCTCCGGCGACGCCCGGCCGCTCGGCCGCCGGTACGGGCTGCAGGAGCTGGACCGCGTCGCCGAGGGCCTGGACGGGTCCGCGCAGCGCATCACCGACCTGCTGGCCGCCGAGCGGGAGTTCGCCGTGGACGCGTCGCACCAGCTGCGCACCCCGCTCACCGCGCTGTCCATGCGGCTGGAGGAGATGATCGGCGCCGCCGAGTTCCCGGACGTGGTCCGGGAGGAGGGCGCCGCCGCGCTGGCCCAGACCGAACGGCTGACCGATGTGGTCAGCCAGCTGCTGGGCCGGCACCGCAGCACGGTGCCGGGCAAGCCGGAACTGGTCAGCGTCGATGACCTCATCGCCCAGCAGCTGGCCGAGTGGGACCCGGCCTACCGGCGGGCCGGCCGCAAGCTGGAGGTGGCGGGGGAGCAGGACCTGCACGCGTTCGTCACCGCCGGGGGAGTCTCCCAGGTCGTCGCTACGCTGCTGGACAACGCGCTGACCCACGGGGCCGGCACGGTGACGATCCGGACCTCGCAGACGCCCAAGTCGGTGATGATCGAGGTCCGGGACGAGGGCCGGGGCGTCCCGCCCGAGCTGGTGCCGCGGATCTTCGAGCGCAGCGTCAGCGGCCGCCCCGGCGGCACCGGGCTCGGCCTCAGCCTGGCCCGGACGCTGGCCGCCGCGAGCGGCGGCCAGGTGGTGCTGGTCCGGCCCCGGCCGGCCGCGTTCGCCGCGTTCTTCCCGCGCGCTGCCCCCGAGGTCAGGCCGGAGCGGGCCGTGACCGGCCCGGCCTGAGGAGTCTCGTAGGCTACCGGGCGTGATAACAGCGGGCGCCGGGACGGCCAGCCCGGTGCTGGCGGCGCCGGGCGCGCCGGTGGTCGGCATGGTCGGCGCCGGGCAGCTGGCCCGGATGACCGCCCAGGCAGCCGTCCCGCTCGGCATCGGGTTCCGGGTACTGGCCGGCTCGGCCGGCGAGAGCGCCGCCCAGGTGTGCGCGGGCACCGTGCTCGGGGACCACGCCTCGGCGGCCGACCTGCTGGACTTCGCGGCCGGCTGCGACGTGGTCACGTTCGACCACGAGCACGTGCCGCAGCAGGCGCTGCGGGAGCTGGAGCGCGCGGGCGTCGCGGTCCGCCCGGCCGCGGCGCCGCTGCGGTACGCGCAGGACAAGCGGCGGATGCGCGAGCGGCTGACGCAGCTCGGCGTGCCCTGCCCGCCGTGGGCCCCGGCCCCGGGCCCGGCCGAGGTGGCCGCGTTCGCGGCCCGGCACGGCTGGCCGGTCGTGCTCAAGGCCGTCACCGGCGGCTACGACGGCAAGGGCGTGTGGTTCTGCGCCGGCCCGGGCGACGCGGCGCGGGTGCTGGCCCTCGGGCTCGACCTCATCGTCGAGGAGCAGGTGCCGATCCTGGCCGAGCTGGCCGCGGTGGTGGCCCGCTCCTACAGCGGCCAGGGCGCGGCCTACCCGGTGGTGCAGACCGTGCAGGCCGGCGGCATCTGCCGCGAGGTGATCGCGCCCGCCCCCGGCCTGCCGGCGGACGAGGCCGCGGCCGCGCAGCGGCTCGCGCTGCGGCTCGCGGCCGACCTCGGCGTGACCGGGATCCTGGCCGTCGAGCTGTTCCGCAGCGAGCGCGGGCTGGTGGTCAACGAGCTGGCCATGCGGCCGCACAACAGCGCGCACTGGAGCATCGAGGGCGCGGTCACCTCCCAGTTCGAGCAGCACCTGCGCGCCGTGCTGAACCTGCCGCTGGGCGCGCCCGGGCTGGCCGTGCCGCACGCGGTGATGGTGAACGTGCTCGGCGGCGACGAGCCGGGCCTGCACGACCGGCTGCTGCACGTGATGGCGGGCGACCCGGGGGTGAAGGTGCACCTGTACGGCAAGCAGGTCCGGCCCGGCCGCAAGATCGGGCACGTGACGGTGACCGGCTGCGACCTGCCGCGGCTGCGGGACCGGGCCGCCCAGGCCGCCAGCTACCTGAGCCTCGGCACCGAGCGGCCCGCGGGGAGGACATGATGGCAGCGCCCCTGGTCGGCGTGGTGATGGGCAGCGACTCAGACTGGCCGGTGATGGAGCCTGCGGTCGCCGCGCTGGCCGAGTTCGGCGTGCCGTGCGAGGCCGACGTGGTGTCGGCGCACCGGATGCCGCAGGACATGATCGGCTACGGCACGGCGGCCGCCGGGCGCGGCCTGCGGGTGATCATCGCCGGAGCGGGCGGGGCCGCGCACCTGCCGGGGATGCTGGCCGCCGTGACGCCGCTGCCGGTGATCGGCGTGCCGGTGCCGCTAGCCCATCTCGGCGGGGTGGATTCGCTGCTGTCGATCGCCCAGATGCCCGCCGGGGTCCCGGTCGCCACCGTGGCCGTCGGTGGCGCCCGCAACGCCGGCCTGCTGGCGGTGCGCATCCTGGCTGTCGCCGACGACGGGCTGCGCGCGCGGATGGAGGCGTTCCAGCAGGGCCTGCGGGCCACCGCCCAGGCCAAGGGCGAGGCCCTGCGGGCCCGGCTGCGCGGCCAGCGGCCGGATCCGGCGTAGCCGCAGTGCGGCGGGCTAGCCGGCCCGGCGGTCCCGGGCGGCTGCCTCAGCGGGTCAGCGTCTGCTTCGGGCGCACCACGCAGAACTCGTTGCCCTCCGGGTCGGCCAGGACTGTCCAGGACTCCGTGCCGGCCTGCCCGATGTCAGCCCGGCGCGCCCCGAGCGCGAGCAAGCGCTCGATCTCCTGGTCGCGGTCTGCGGCGCTGGTCGTGAGGTCGAGGTGCACGCGGTTCTTGACCTGCTTGGGGTCGGTGACCGGCATGAAGCACAGGCCGGCGGGCGCGTGCTCGTCCGGCCCGATGACGATCTCCCGGGCGCGCTCGGACAGGATCCGCCAGCCGAGCGCCTGCGCCCAGAACCGGGCCAGGCCGGGAAGATCGTGAGCATCGACGACGATGTGATGGAGTCGGAGCGGCATGCCGACAGTATGCGCACGGCTGCGCGGGTGAATCCGAGCCTGATGCGGAGTCGAGGCGCGACCCGGTGGCGGTTCTGACCCGCGCCCGCAGCCGTGTTGTCCCCGGGGGAGAACCCCCGGACCCCCCAGCCGATCCCTTCGGGCGCCGCGGGCCCTCGCGGCCGGCAGTGCTGAGCCGGCCGCGGGCTCAGGCCATGACCAGGGCGATGCCGACCGCGGCGAGCCCGAGGCCGGCCCGCTGGACCCAGCGCAGCCGCTCGCCGAGCACCAGGCTGGCCAGCAGCACTGTCACCCCGGGATACAGCGAGGCCAGCAGCACGGCCAGGCCGAACTGGCCGGTCCTGGCGGCGGCGACGTAGCTGAGGTTGGCGATGACGTCGATCGCGCCCGCGGCCACGGCCGCGATCAGCAGCTTGCCGCCCGCGCCGCGCGGCACCAGGCTGCGCCGCAGCACCGCCGCCGCGGCCAGCACGGTCGCCAGCTCGCCGATCCGCGCGGCGGCGACCGGCCACACCGTCCCGGCCTGCCCGGCGTTCCGGATCAGCAGGAAGAACAGGCCGAAGCCGACGCCCGCCGCAGTGCCGTAACCGAGCGCCCGGCCGCCGCCCGCGAGGCGCCGAGGGGACGCTGCCCGGCCGGGATCGGCCGGGCCGGCCGAGCTGGCCAGCACGATCGCGACCAGGCACAGCGCGGCTCCCGCATAGACGCCGGGCCCGGGCCGCTCGCCTTGCACCAGCGCCACCGCCACCGGCAGGACCGTGGACACCAGGGCGGACACCGGCGCGACCACGGCCATCGGCCCGGACGCCAGGCCCCGGTAGAAGATGATCAGGCCGAGCCCGCCGGTCATCCCGGCGCCGGCCCCCCAGGCCAGGCTGGCCAGCCGCACCGGCCCCGCGGATATCGCCGCGGCCGTCAGCGCGACCACGACCCCGGCCGCCTGAGCCAGCGCGAGCACCACGAGCACCGGGACCTTGCGCGAGGCCAGGCCGCCGAGGAAATCGCCGGTTCCGTACAGCGCGGCGGCGGCCAGCCCGAGCAGGACGACCATGACGTGCACCTCCTCACCGGCGGCCCGTCGGCGGCCGGTCTCGCGTGACCAGTAAATCTATTTTAGAAGTCATGACAAGACCAGTCAAACTAGTTAACAGGTCACAATGTGCTAGGCTCCTGGTCATGGGAACGCCGTCCTGGGTGCCGGGTGCAGAAAGCAAGCCGGCCCCGATGCCGCTGCTGCGGATTCAGGCCTTCCTCAACACCTGGGACGGCGATCACGGCTCGGACCTGCTGCTCGACCCGGACGCGGCGCGGGCCTGGCTGGCGGAATCCGGGCTGTGGGACCCGGGCCGGCGCCCCGATCCGGCCGAGCTCGACCTGGCCCGCCGCGTCCGCGAGGACATCCGCGCCATGCTGGCCGCCCACAGCGGCGGCTCCCCGCCCGCGCCCGGCGACCTGCCGGCCATCCAGGCCGTTACCCAGGCCGCCCGGCCCGGGCTGCAGGTCGGGCCCGGCGGGCAGGTCAGCCTGACGTCAGGGCCGGAGGGGCCGGAGCGCGGGCTCGAAGCCGGGCTGGCGGACCTGCTGCTCGTCATCCGCGACGCCCAGCGGGACGGCACCTGGCCGCGGCTGAAGGCCTGCGGCAACCCCGACTGCCGGTGGGCCTTCTACGACCGGTCCCACCGCCAGGCCGGCGCCTGGTGCGACATGGCCACCTGCGGCAACCGGATCAAGAACCGCAGGCTCCGCCAGCGGCAGGTGCTGGACCGGGAAGGCGGCCGCCCGGGAGCGGCTCGTCCATGATCTTGGCGATTTGCCCGGCGCCTTCCGCTTCGAATTCCCGAGACCATCGAATCCGAGGCCGGAGCCGGCTACCGCGCGGCGCTCTTAGCCGGGCCTGCCGCTGAGACCGCCGAGGCCGCTGGGGCCGCCGAGGCCGCTGGGGCCGCCGCGGCCGGCGTCTTCCGCGGTGCAGATCAGCCCCCAGGGGCGGCCGGACACGCGGGTGAGCACGAGCACGGCCGAACCGGGGCCGCGCAGGCCGAGGCGGCGGTGGATCAGGGCGACATCCCCGGCCAGGCCGCGGCGGCGGATGTCGGCGGCGCCGATGCCCAGCTCGCGCAGCCGCCGGGCGAACGTCTTCTCCTGCCAGGGCGCGGAGTGCAGCACCCGCAAGCCGCGGCCGAACGGGGTGCCGAACGGCCGACCGGACGACAGGAACGCGATCATCGGGTCAATCTGCCAGCCGCCGGTCCGCCGGGCCAGCTCGCCGACCAGCCCGGCCCTGGTCACGGCCGGATTCGGGTCGAGCAGGTATTCCCCGGGCGCCGCCACCGGCACGTCGCCCGCCCCGTCCGCGCCGTCGCCCGCGCCGGTGAGCGTGTGCACGGCACGCGCCGGCCCGGCCGGGTCGCCGGCGGCGGCCGCCGGCCCGGCGGCGTCGTCGGCGGCAGGCGGCGCGAGCACGGTGGCCCGGCGCGGCGCGGTGGCCAGCGCCGGCGACCACAGCAGCGCCTCCTTCAGCTCCCGGCCCACCGCGACGAACTCGGCCTCCCAGCCGGCCGGGATCAGCGCGCGGTCCAGGCCCGGGGCAGTCTTGATGCCGGCCTGGGCGACCCGGTCTGCCAGCTGCGCGCACCACTCCAGCGGCGGCTCACTGCGGCCGCCGAGCAGCCGGCGCCCGCCCCCGCCCCCGGCCGGCGTGCCGGCCGCGGACCCGGCCCGCCGGGCCGGGTCGATGAACACCGCGTCCACCCCGCCCAGGGCCAGGTCCCGCACGTCCGCGCACACCGCCGCCACCCCGGCGCCGCCGTGCACCGCGGCGTTGTGCCGGGCGTACCGCACGCTGGTCAGGTCCCGGTCCACGGCGATCACGGGCTCGCTGGCCACCCGGGCCAGCGCGGCCAGGCTGGCGCCGATGCCGCAGCACAGGTCGGCGATCCGGGCGGCGCCGGCGAAGCGGGCCGCGCCGTGCCGGGCCGTGGCGTCCGAGGAGGCCTGCTCCAGGCCGTCCCGGGTGAACAGCATCTGGCCGGCCCGGCCGAACTTGGCCCGGGCGGCCTGGCGGAGCGCCTGCTGGGTGAGCGCGGCCGCCACCAGGCCGGCCGGGTAGCTGGCCCGCAGCGACCGCGCCAGCACCAGCGCCCGGCCCGGATCGACCTGCTCGCCCGCCAGCCGGTCCAGCAGCTCGCGGCCTGCCGGGCTGTCCAGGTCAGGCGGCTCGTTCACCGGCGGCTTACCATCAGCATCATGAGCCCGGACCATGCCTCCTTCACCCTGTCCGCCGAGCACCAGGCCCTGCGCGCGGCCGTGCGCGAGCTGGCCGGCGACAAGATCGCCCCGCATGCCGCCAAGGTGGACCAGTCTGCCCAGTTCCCGCAAGAGGCGCACGACGCCCTGGTCAAGGCCGACCTGCACGCGGTGCACATCCCGGAGGCCTACGGCGGCTCGGGCGCGGACGCGATCGCCACCGCGATCGTGATCGAGGAGGTAGCCCGGGCCTGCGCGTCCAGCTCGCTGATCCCGGCAGTCAACAAGCTCGGCACGATGCCGCTGATGCTGTCGGCCTCGGAAGAGGTCAAGCAGCGCTACCTGCCCCCGGTCGCCCGCGGCGAGGCGATGTTCTCCTACGCCCTGTCCGAGCCGGAGGCCGGCTCGGATGCCGTGTCCATGCGCACCCGCGCCGTGCGCCAGGGTGATTCCTATCTCCTCAACGGCACCAAGCGGTGGATCACCAACGCCGGGATCTCGAAGTTCTACACGGTGATGGCGGTGACCGATCCCGCCGCCGGGGCGGCCGGAATCTCCGCGTTCGTCGTCGAGGACGGCGACGAGGGCCTGTCCTTCGGCGCCCCCGAGCACAAGCTCGGCATCAAGGGCTCGCCCACCCGAGAGCTGTACTTCGACAACTGCGCCGTCCCGGCGAGCCGGATGATCGGCGCCGAGGGCACCGGGTTCCGCACCGCGCTGGCCACCCTGGACCACACCAGGATCACGATCGCCGCGCAGGCCCTCGGCATCGCCCAGGGGGCGCTGGACTACGCGGCCGGATACGTCCGGCAGCGGCGGCAGTTCGGCCGGCCGGTCGCTGACTTCCAGGGCATCCAGTTCATGCTGGCCGACATGGCGATGAAGGTGGAGGCGGCCCGCCAGCTCACCTACGCCGCGGCGGCCCGGTCCGAGGCGGCGATGGCCGGCCAGCAGGTTGCCGACCTGACGTTCATGTCCTCGGCCTGCAAGTGCTTCGCTTCCGACGCGGCGATGGAGGTCACCACCGACGCGGTCCAGCTGCTCGGCGGCTACGGCTACGTCAGCGACTACCCGCTGGAGCGGATGATGCGCGACGCCAAGATCACTCAGATCTACGAGGGCACCAACCAGATCCAGCGCGTCGTGATGGCCCGCCAGCTCCTCAAGGACTGAAGCGGCCGCTGCCTCATTCCCGGCCCGGGCCTGCAGCCGGCGGGCGCATTCCGGAACGGCGCGGTTGACCGATTTCGGTAAATCTGCTGGTCACCCCGTCGGGGAATCACTCCGGCGGGTGCTGCGGCTCGAGGGCAGAGCTGCTTAAGTGAGTACTCGCTGTAGCCCTGAGGTAACGAAAGCAGACTCATGAAACTTTCCCGCGTCATGCAGGCGGCCTACCCGAACGCACGGATAACCCGGTCCGTTTGTGTCACGTCCCTGGCAGGTGCCGCTTTCCTGTTCGCGGCGGTTCCGGCCGCGGCTGCCTTTCCCGCAGGAGCCGCCGTCCGGGCCGCGGGCGCCCGGGCCGGGGCCTACTCGCAGACAATCACCGTCACCAGCCTGAGCAACTACGGACCGGGGACGCTCCGCGCCGCCATCGGCGCCGCCAATGCCGCTGCGGCCGGGAATTCAACGCTGATCGGCTTCGGCGTCAAGGGGACTATCACCCTGGCCAGCCCGCTGCCCGCCATCGCACGGGACACCACGATCGACGCGACCTCGGCACCCGGGCACGTCAGCGGCGGCCCGCCGGTCGTGGCGCTGAACTTCGACGGGCACCCGGGCCTGCGGTTCGCGGCCGGCTCGGGCGGCTCGCAGCTGCTGGGCGTGGCCGTGGACCACGCCAGCGGCAACGGCGTGACGCTGGACGCTGGCCCGGTCACGCTCAACCACAACTACATCGGCCTGAACCTGGCCGGGGCGGCGGCCGGCAACCACGGCAGCGGCGTGTACGCCTCGGCCGCCTCGGCCGGCAATCTCATCGGGCTGAACCGCTCGCGCGTCTCGGGCGCGGTCGCGAACGTGATATCCGGCAACCGGGGGAACGGCATCGTGCTGGCCGGATCGCCGGGGAACGCCGTGGTGGCCAACCGGATCGGGACGAACGCCGCCGGTACCGCGGCCATCCCCAACCGCGGCGACGGCATCTGGATCTCCGGGCGGTCACGCGGCAACGAGATCGGCGGCACCGCCTACGTCGACAGCGCGACCGGCAAGGCGAACAACCCCACCGGGACCAAGGGGACGGTGACGCCGGTCTTCGTGGTGCCGCCGCTGGGCAACCTGATCTCGGGCAACGACGGCAACGGCGTGCTGATCGGCACCGGCTCCCGGGGCAACATGCTCAACGGGAACTTCATCGGCACCACGGCCCGCGGGGACGGCGCTCTCGGCAATCACGGCAACGGCGTGTGGATCGACCGGGCACCGGACAATACCCTCGCCGGCTGCAAGTTCGTCAATAACCCGTTCGTCTACTACAACGTCGTCAGCGGCAACCGCCAGAACGGATTGCGGGTCACCAGCTCGGACAATGTGACCGTGCAGGGAAACTTCTTCGGCACCGGCGCCAACAACACGGCAATCGTGAAAAACCGGCTGGACGGCATTCTGGTCGACGGGACCTCGGCGAACACTCAGGTCGGCGGAGTCATCCCGCTGGGCAACGTGTCCGCGGGAAACGGCCGGAACGGCGTCGAGGTGGCCGGAAAGGCCCGCGGGTTCGTCACGTTCAACACATTCGGCGGGCTGCTGGCCTTCAAGGGCGCAGCTCCTAACGGCCATGACGGGCTGCTCATCACCTCTACCGGGGGCAACAACCTGGCCCGGACGAACGTGTTCTCCGGCAACAAGCGGAACGGAATCGAACTGGCCGGAAACGCCTCGGGAGTGACCGTCGATCCCAACATCGTCGGCCTCACGACCAAGGGCGACGCCGTGCTGTCCAACGGCGGCGACGGCCTGCTGATCCACGGCACTGCGCACGGCAACACCATCGGCGGAACGCGACGCTCGGTGATCCCGCAGAACACGTTCTCGGGCAACAAGGGCTACGGGGTGGTGATCGCAGGCCGGGCGCACGGCAACAGCGTCTTCGCCAGCTTCATCGGCACGCAGGTGCTCGGCGTCAAGGCCCTGGGCAACAGCCGGGGCGGCGTCCTGATCACCGGCCGCGCCTACCGCAACCACATCGGCCGCATCGGCCATAAATGGCGCAGGCGGCGCGGTCCGTCCGACCTGATCAGCGGGAACGCCGGCATCGGCGTGACCCTGAGCCGCGGCACCCGCGGGAACCTCGTGCTGAACAACTACATCGGGCTCGACCGGTTCGGCCGCTACCTGCGCAACAGCGGCGCCCCGGTGGTGAACACGGGCCGCCGCAACACGGTCCGGGGCAACCGGTCCCGCCCCGCCCGGCCTGAGGGGCCGCCGCCGGCCGGCGCCCGGCCGGCCCGGTAACGCGCGCGCATCTCCGGCCCGCGGGCCGGGCTTGCTGCGGGCCGCGCTAGCGTGGGTGCCCGTTCCCGCGGGACCGCGGCCGGGCGGGCCCGCCCCCAGGGCGGCTCCTGCGCACGCGCTGCGGCCGCGCCGACCCGGAAGGCGTGAGAATGAGCGCTGGCAAGCCTGAGGTTGACTTTCCCGGCGGCGAGCCGCCGGAGAGCCTGCAGATCACCGACCTGTGGGAGGGACAGGGCGCCGAGGCCAGGGCGGGTTCGGTGGTCGAGGTTCACTACGTCGGGGTGGCGTTCTCCAGCGGCGAGGAATTCGATTCCAGCTGGGACCGGCAAGTTCCGCTGTCCTTCCCGCTCGGCGCGGGCCGGGTCATCGCCGGCTGGGATCAGGGCCTGCAGGGGATGCGGGTCGGCGGCCGCCGCCAGCTGATCATCCCGCCGGACCTGGCCTACGGAGACCGCGGAGCGGGCAGCGCCATCGCGCCCGGCGAGTCCCTGATCTTCGTCTGCGACCTGATCTCGGCCTGACCGCCGGTAACCGTCCGGCCTGGTTTGGCGGCCCCGCCCGCCGGGCAGCAGCCGGTCAACCCAACCGGAACTCGGGGGGATGCTGATGGGCATGCGGCAGTGGCTGGGGTCATGGCCGGTCTACCGGCAGGCGACCGGCGCTGACCCGCTGGGCCGGGGCCGGGCGGCCCAGTCAGCCCGCTCGGCCGGGCTGATGCCGCGCGTGCAGGATGCCGACCGGGTCGTCGACACCGTGTGCCCGTATTGCGCGGTTGGCTGCGGCCAGCGGGTGTACGTCAAGGAAGAGCAGGTCATCCAGATCGAGGGCAACCCGGATAGCCCGATCTCCCGCGGCCGGCTGTGCCCGAAGGGCTCGGCGAGCAAGCAGCTGGTCACCGGCCCGCATCGGGAGCGCACGGTCCGCTACCGCGCCCCGTACGCCACTGAGTGGGCCGACCTGGACCTCGGCACGGCGATGGACATGGTGGCCGACCGGGTGCTGGACGCCCGGCGCAAGGGCTGGCAGGACGCCGATGACCAGGGTCGTACCCTCCGGCGGACCATGGGCATCGCCAGCCTGGGCGGCGCCACGCTGGACAATGAGGAGAATTATCTCCTCAAGAAGCTGTTCACGGCGCTCGGCGCTATCCAGATCGAGAATCAGGCGCGGATATGACACTCCGCCACAGTTCCCGGTCTGGGAGCCTCGTTCGGGCGCGGCGGCGCCACTGATTACCAGCAGGACCTGATCAACTCGGACTGCATCGTGCTGATGGGCTCGAACATGGCCGAGGCCCACCCGGTCGGGTTCCAGTGGGTCATGGAGGCCAAGGCGCGCGGCGCCCGGGTCATCCACATCGACCCCCGGTTCACCCGGACCAGCGCGGTCGCGCACCAGCACGTGCCGCTGCGGGCCGGCACCGACATCGCCTTCCTCGGCGGGGTGATCAACTACATCCTGTCCAACGGGCTGGAGTTCCGCGAGTACGTGCGGGCCTACACCAACGCCTCGTTCCTGGTCAACGAGGAGTTCGCCGACACCGAGGACCTGGACGGCCTGTTCAGCGGATACGACCCGCACTCGGGGTCCTACGACCCGGCGACCTGGTCATACCAGAGCAGCGACGTGCCGGAAGGACCGGACCCGCGGCACCGCGAGCAGGCCTCGTCCGAGCAGCACGGGTCCGGCGGCCCGGTCATCGACATCGGTGCCGCGGACATTGCCAACGACCAGGCGCTGGAGCACCCGCGCTGCGTCTTCCAGGTGCTCAAGCGGCACTTCTCCCGGTACACCCCGGAGATGGTCGAGAAGATCTGCGGGGTGCCGCCCGGGCAGTTCCTGGCCGTCTGCGAGGCCTGGACCCAGAACGCGGGGCGCGAGCGCACGACCGCGCTGGTGTACAGCGTCGGCTGGACCCAGCACACCGTCGGCGCCCAGTACATCCGGGCCGGGTCGATCATCCAGCTGCTGCTCGGCAACATCGGCCGCCCCGGCGGCGGGGTATTCGCGCTGCGCGGCCACGCCAGCATCCAGGGCTCGACCGACGTGTCGACCCTGTTCAACCTGCTACCGGGCTACCTGCCGATGCCCGACACCTCGCACGAGGACCTGGGCAGCTACCTGGAGGCGATCCGCGGCGAACGGCAGAAGGGCTTCTGGACCCATGCGGACGCCTACACGATCTCGCTGCTGAAGGAGTACTTCGGCGACGCCGCCACCGCGGACAACGACTACTGCTTCGACTACCTGCCGCGGATCAACGGCGATCACGGCACCTACCGCACCGTGATGGACATGGTCGACGGCAAGGTGTCCGGCTATTTCCTGCTCGGCCAGAACCCGGCCGTCGGGTCGGCGCACGGACGGCTGCAGCGGCTCGGGCTGGCCCAGCTGGACTGGCTAGTGGTCCGCGACCTGGCCATGATCGAGAGCGCCACGTTCTGGCGGGACTCCCCGGAGACCGAGACCGGTGAGATCGTGCCTGAGCAGTGCAAGACGGAGGTGTTCTTCTTCCCCGCGGCCGCGCATACCGAGAAGTCCGGGACGTTCACCCAGACCCAGCGGATGCTGCAGTGGCGCGACCAGGCGGTCGAGCCGGCCGGCGACCAGCGCTCGGAGCTGTGGTTCGCCTACCACCTCGGCCGCAGGCTGCGGGAGAAGCTGGCCGGGTCGGCCGACGAGCGGGACCGGCCGGTGCTGGAGCTGGCCTGGGACTACCAGATGGAGGGCGACGAGCCGTCAGCGGCGGACGTGCTGCGCCGCATGAGCGGAGTTGACCTGCGCACCGGCAAGGCGGTCAGCGGGTACACCGAGCTGAGGGCCGACGGCAGCACGGTCTGCGGCTGCTGGATCTACAGCGGCGTGTACGCCGGTGAAGTCAACCAGGCCCGGCGCCGCACGCCGCGTGACCAGCAGGGCAAGTACGACCCCGAATGGGGCTGGACCTGGCCGATGAACCGGCGGGTGCTGTACAACCGGGCCTCGGCCGACCCGCAGGGCCGGCCGTGGAGCGACCGCAAGGCGCTGATCTGGTGGGACGCCGGGAAGGGCGAATGGACCGGGCACGACGTGCCGGACTTCGTCGCGGACAAGCCGCCGGACTACCGGCCGCCCGAGGGCGCGACCGGCCCGGAGGCGCTGCACGGCGACGACCCGTTCATCATGATGGCCGACGGCAAGGGCTGGCTGTTCGCGCCGGCCGGCCTGCACGACGGGCCGCTGCCCGCGCACTACGAGCCGCACGAGTCGCCGGTGCCGAACTTGCTGTACGGCCAGCAGGCCAGCCCGGTGCGCAAGGTCTACGGCCGGCCCGACAATCCGTCCAACCCGTCGCCGCCCGAGGCGCACGCCGAGGTGTTCCCGTTCGTGTTCACCGCATCCCGGCTGACCGAGCACCACACCGCCGGCGGGATGAGCCGCCAGCTGCCGTACCTGTCCGAGCTGCAGCCCGAGCTGTTCGTCGAGGTGTCGCCGGAACTGGCCGCCGAGCGCGGTCTGGCTCATATGGCCTGGGCGCACGTGGTCACCAGCCGGACCGCGGTGGAGGCCCGGGTGGTGATCACCAGCCGGATGGCGCCGCTGCGGGTAGCCGGGCGAACCGTGCACCAGGTGTGGATGCCCTACCACTGGGGCGGCTCCGGCCTGACCCGCGGGGACGTGGTCAACGACCTGCTCGGGGTGGTGGCCGAGCCGAACGTGTTCATCCAGGAGAGCAAGGTGGCCAGCTGCGACATCCGGCCGGGACGGCGGCCGCGCGGCCCGGACCTGCTGGACTACGTGCGCGGCTACCGGGAGCGGGCCGGAATCACCCCCGAGACCGGCACCCGCCTGCTGACCGCAGCCACGCCCGCCCGCGCCGTTGGCCCCGCCCGCACCACCCCCGCCCACACCGAGCCGACCTCCCGGGAGCAGTCATGATCCGCCAGAGCAGCCTGTACGGGCCGCTGGCCGACCCGGCCGGGGAGGCCGGCTACCAGGGGCATCCCGACCGGGTCGGGTTCTTCACCGACACCTCGGTCTGCATCGGCTGCAAGGCCTGCGAGGTGGCCTGCAAGGAATGGAACGACGTCCCCGAGGACGGCCTGAACCTGCTCGGCACCTCGTTCGACAACACCGGCATGCTCGGCGCCAGCTCCTGGCGGCACGTGGCCTTCATCGAGCAACCTGAGCTGCGGGGGGATACCCCCCGCATTCCCCCCGAGAGCGACCTGCAGGCGGACATGGCCGCGGGAGAGGGGGCGGGCGAGGGCGGCGGGGGGCCAGCGGACAGCGCCGGGGGCGCTGTTCGCTGGCTGATGTCGTCCGACGTCTGCAAGCACTGCACGCACGCCGGCTGCCTGGACGTGTGCCCGACCGGGGCGCTGTTCCGCACCGAGTTCGGCACCGTGGTCGTCCAGCCCGACATCTGCAACGGCTGCGGCTACTGCGTGTCGGCCTGCCCGTACGGGGTGATCGGCCGGCGGGAGAGTGACGGCCGGGCCTGGAAGTGCACGATGTGCTACGACCGGCTGCGCGGCGGGCTGGAGCCCGCCTGCGCCAAGGCCTGCCCCACCGACTCGATCCAGTTCGGCCCGCTGGACGAGCTGCGCGAGCGGGCTGGGCAGCGGCTGGCCAGCCTGCACGAGGCGGGCGTCAGCGAGGCCCGGCTCTACGGCGAGGACCCCGGCGACGGGGTCGGCGGGGACGGCGCGTTCTTCCTGCTGCTGGACGAGCCGGAGGTGTACGGGCTGCCGCCCGACCCGGTGGTGCCCACCCGGGACGCGGCGTCGATGTGGAAGCACGCGGCCGCGGCAGCCGGGGTGCTGGCGGCCTGGTCGATCGCGGCGTTCGCCGGGCGGCGGCCGCGGTGAGCCGCCGGACCGGCCAGCGGCCCGACGACGGCGGCCGCGAGCAGCCTATGGTGCCGCGCGCGCAGTTCCGGTCCTACTACGGGCGGCCGGTGCTCAAGCCGCCGGTGTGGGAGTGGAAGATCCCGGCCTACCTGTTCACCGGCGGCCTGTCGGCCGGGTCGGCGCTGATCGCCGCGGGCGCGGACCTGACCGGCCGGCCGGCGTTGCGCAAGGCCGGCCGGCTGGGCGGTTTCGCCGGCCTCGGTGCCAGCATGTACCTGCTGGTCGCCGACCTCGGCCGGCCGGAGCGGTTCCTGCACATGCTGCGCGTGCTCAAGCCCACCTCGCCGATGAGCGTCGGCACCTGGATCCTGGTCGCCTACGGGCCCGGCAGCGGGATCGCCGCCGCCGCCGAGCTGATCCCGCCCGCGCTGCGCGGCACGGCCGCCGGGCGGCTGCTGCACGCGGCCGGGCGGCCGGCCGGGCTGTGGGCGGCCGCGTTCGCGCCCGGCGTGGCCTCCTACACCTCGGTGCTGCTGGCCCACACCGCCGTGCCGGCCTGGCACGACTCGCACCGCCAGCTGCCGTTCGTCTACACCGGGTCGGCCGCCGCCAGCGGCGGCGCGGTCGGCATGCTCGCCGCCCCGGTGGCGCAGGCGGGCCCGGCCCGGCGGCTGGCCGCGGCCGGCGCGGCCGGTGAGCTGGCCGCGTCGCTGCTGATCGACCGCCGACCGGGGCTGCCCGCGCAGGCGTTCCGCACCGGCACCGCGCACCGGCTGCGGCGCTGGTCGGAGGGCCTGACGGTAGCCGGGGCGGTCGGCGCGCTGACGCTGGCCCGGCGCAGCCGCCTCGCCGCGGCCGCCGCCGGGGCGGCCCTGCTCGCCGGCAGCGTGCTGCAGCGCTTCGGTACCTTCACCGCGGGCGTGCAGTCCGCGCGCGATCCGCAGTACGTGGTGGTCCCGCAGCGCGAGCGGCTGGCGGCGAGGACCGCCGGTTCCTGAGCGGAATTCCCGGCTGGCGGCCCGGCCGCGATACCGTGCACGTTCCCGCCGCTGACCGGCGCGGTCCGTGGTTAGGTTCTGTGTGCGGGTTACGGGCGCTGAGGGGTGTGATGAGAAAGCCGGAACGGGCCAGGCAGGCCGCGGCCGGCCCGGCGGTCCGCGCCGGGCTGGCGGTGTCGGCGATGCTGCTGCTCGCCCGCTGGACCCGGTACCTGGAGGCGGAGATGCTGGGCCTGTCCGGGCTGGTCGTGCCGGACAGCGTCTGCGTGGACGTCGGCGCGGCCGCAGGCCTGTACACGCTCGCGCTGTCCCGGCTGGCGGGCCCGGCCGGCGAGGTGCACAGCATCGAGCCGCTGTCGTTCGCCCACCCGTTCTGGGCCCGGGTGCTGCGCGCCGCCGAGCGGCCCAACGTCCGCCGGTACCGGATGGCACTCGGCAGCGAGCCCGGCCACGGGGTGATGAGCGTGCCGATCGGCCGGTTCGGACCGGTGACGGGCCGGTCCTTCCTGGCCGGCCAGAGCCGGGGCCTCGGCTCGAACGCCGAGTTCTCCGGCCAGATGTCGGTCAGCGTGCCGGTGCAGACCCTGGACGGGCTGGCGGCCGGCGCCGGGCTGGGCCGGCTCGATTTCATCAAGATCGACGTGGAGGGCGCCGAGCTGGGCGTGCTCGAAGGCGGCCGGGAGGTCATCGAGAAGTTCACCCCGGCGCTGCTGGTGGAGATCGAGGCCCGGCACACCGCCCGGTTCGGCCGCGCGCCGGAGGAGATCGCGGCCTGGCTGGCCGGCCGGGGATACTCGATGCATACCTGGCGGCACGGCTGGCACCCCGCTGCCGAGGTCACCCCCCAGGTCCGCAACTACCTGTTCCGGCCGCCAGCCTGACCTCGGGTCCCGCGCACCCGGTCCGCGGGCGCACTATGGAGACAAAGGGCCAGCGGGCGAGCGGAGCCAGCCGATGTTCGAGCGATTCACTGAGCAGGCACGCCGGGTCGTGGTCCTGGCCCAGGAGGAGGCCGTGTCTCTCGGCCACCACTACATCGGCACCGAGCACCTGCTGCTCGGTATCGCCGCCGGGGCCGGGCCGGGCGCGGACGTGCTGCAGGCACTGGGCATCACGCAGGACGCAGCGCGCGAGCGGGTCACCCAGCTCACCGCGCGGGGCCCGGGGAAACCGGCCGGGCACATCCCGTTCACGCCGCGGGCCAAGGCCGCCCTGGAGCAATCGCTGCGCGAGGCGCTGAGCCTCGGCCACGAGCACATCGGCACCGAGCACCTGCTGCTCGGCGTGATCGAGGATCCAGACGGGCTGGCCGTGCGGGTGCTGGGCGAGCTGGGCGCCACGCCCGCGCAGATCCGCCGCCAGGTCATCCATCAGGCCCCGCCGGGCATTCCGATCTCGAGCCCGCCGCCCCGTGCGCGCCGGATCGCCGGTTCGGCGCGGGCCGGGGATATCGCCGCGTTCCTGTCATCGGCAGACAACAAGCTGGCCGCGATCGACACCAGGCTCGCCGCGATCGACACCAGGCTGGCCGCGATCGAGCGTCACCTCGGGCTGCCCGCGGAGGAGCCGCGCGGATCCGGCTCGGACTCTGGCTGAGACGGCCCGGCCGCCCGGCGGTTACCGGCCGGGTCGCCGCCGTCGCCGGGACTGCGGTGCAACTCGGCGCCGGCCGCCTGCGGCGCCGCGGCGGAAGAAGCCCGGCAAGTCACTCTTACTTCTCCGCAACGACGCCGTTACGTCATGTAATTGTTAGCATTCTTGGCACCAAATTGTGACCAGAGCGACACCTGTCGCGGGCGCGGCACGCCGACTTTTTCTGCGGAAGCGCTTGGTCGCGCCCTCCGGATCTGGCAACGTAAGGCCGCGACGGTACGGAGCCCATCGGCCCCGGCCGCCGCTCCCGCCTCAGGGAGCGGCTCCCGCCACTTGCGACCCGGCCGTTACGACTCGCTGCCCTGCACCGCAGCGGTCTGCGCATGCGGGCGTCTGCCCGGTGCGCCTGGCCGACCGGAAGGACCGCATTGTCAGAGCACCGGAGAAAGCCGGCGCCCAAGCGCCGGCCGCGGCGGGTCGGCGTATTCCTCGTCACCTCCGTCGCAGCGGTGATCGCCATCTCATCGGGTGCTCTGATCGCGATCCACGGCTTCGGGGCCGCTACCTCCGACCCGGTCGCCGCGGCCGCGGCCGCTATCTCCGACAGCCACTCGGCCACGCTGCTCGAGCGCGAGCGGCAGCACCTGATCCTGGATTCGGCGTCGCGCACCATGGACATGGTCGGCGCGCCCAAGGTGGCCTCGAATCCGGTCGCCGCCGGCACCACCGGGATAGCCGCGGCGAGTTCCGCCGGCGGCGGCGCCGCGCCGGCGGGCGGAGTGGCCGCGCCGAATCCCGGCAGCGCCCAGTCGATTGCTTACAACATGATGGCGTCCTTCGGCTTCAGCCCGAGCTCGCAGTACAGCTGCCTGGATCAGTTGTGGGAGCGGGAGAGCGGCTGGAACTACGAGGCCGAGAACGCCAGCGGTGCCTACGGCATCCCGCAGGCGCTGCCCGGTTCCAAGATGGCCAGCGCGGGCGCGGACTGGGCGACCGATCCCACCACCCAGATCCGCTGGGGCCTCGGCTACATCAAGAGCGTCTACGGGACCCCGTGCAGCGCCTGGGCGCACGAGCTGAGCAGCGGCTGGTACTAGCCGTTACCTGCGAGAAGGTTCCTGCCGCCCCGTTTTCCCTTTTCGGTCACGCAGGCTGCCCATTTCGGGCATCGTGGGTAGCCGAGCACCCGGCAAGCGTGACGTTCCCTTGCCGCCCTGCCCCGCGCAGCGTCCGCCTGCCCTGGCCGCCACCGTCCCGGTGAGCCGGCCGGACGGGTGAGAGCCGGGCGCAGGGACGCGCCCCGACCGAAAGTCACCCTTGTCTCGCCGAGCCCCCCGGCACAGGAAGCCCGCGCGCGTCACGACCGCCGCCGCCGGAGCCACCGTCGCGGCCGCCGCAGCCACCATCTCCACCGTCGCCGTCATGTCGGCCACCGCCGCGGCGGGCCAGCCGGCCGCCCTGACTGACCGGACCACCGGCCCGCAGGACCAGGTGCGCGGCCAGCCGGACGGCCCCGGCCTGCCATTCCCGCTATCCCGGCCGCCGCCGGCGCCGCCGTCGCCCGGGACGCCGCCCACCGCCGCGAGGTCCTGGCGGCCGCGCACCGCCGGGCCGCCCGGGCCGCCGCCGCCCGCGCTGCCGCCGCCCGTGCTGCCGCGGCCCGCGCCGCGGCAGCACGGACCGCCGCCCAGCCGCCGCCGCCCGCGCGGCCCGGCAGCGCGCCAGCCAGGCCCGGCACGCCGCGGCGTCCGCCCCGCCGTCACCCGCCCAGATTTCGGTCCCGTCCGGATCGCCGCAGCGAATCGCGCAGGCCATGCTCGGCTCCTACGGCTGGCCCGCCAGCCAGTTCTCCTGCCTCAACCAGCTGTGGACGCGGGAGAGCGGCTGGAACTACCGGGCCGAGAACGCCAGCGGCGCCTACGGCATCCCGCAGGCCCTGCCCGGCTCCAAGATGGCCAGCGCGGGCGCGGACTGGGCCACCAATCCGGCGACCCAGATCCGCTGGGGCCTCGGCTACATCAAGAGCCTCTACGGAACCCCCTGCGGCGCCTGGTCCCACGAACTCAGCACCGGCTGGTACTAACCCGCGGCGGCCAGGCCTCGTGCGACCCGCCCGCCCGCCAGCCAGGCCCCTGGATGTGACATTCAGGGTCACCCAGCACCCTCAATGTCACATCCACGGGGTGCGTGCTGCCGCACCGCTCCGGCCGGCGGTGGTGCGGGCCGCGCGGCCCGGGGCGGGCGGGTGGCGCTGGGCCCCCGCCGACGGGCCTGCGGAGGATCCGGCCAGCGCCAGCCAGAGCGCGGCCCCGGCGGCGAACAGGGCCGCGGCGACCGGCAGCGCGAGCACTACGGGCCAGACCCGCCGTCGCGCCCGGACCGCCGGCACGGCCCCCGCTGGGCCCTGCCGCCTGAGCGTGGCCGGGCCTGGCGGCCCGATGGAAGGGATGCGCAGGCTGGCGAAGTCGGGCGGCGGCGGCAGTCCGGGCTGGCTGAACGTCCCGGCCGTGCCGGAGCCCGGAACCGGCAGGCCGGGCCGGGTGGCCGGCTGCGGCGCGGTGGCGTTGCCGGGCGGGCCGGGCCGGGTCGCCGGCTGCGGTGTGGTGGCGTTGCCGGGCCGGCCGGGAACCGTCGTGGGGCCGGTGATTGCCGTGGGTCCGGTGATTGCCGTCGGCTCGGTGATTGCCGCCGGAGTCATGATCGTGGCTGGGGTGGCGAACGCCGCCGGGCCGGCGGCTGCCGCCGGGCTGGCGGCGAGGGCGGCTCTCGTTCCGCAGCCGCCAGCGGCGACGGCATCCAGCCGCCGCACCACGTCCTCGGCGCCTGGCCGACGGGCCGGATCCGGGTCCAGCAGGGCCGAGATGACCGGCCCGAGCGGCCCCGCCGACGGGGCCCGAGGCGGCGTGCCACCGGGCGGCGGTCGGTGTCCCGCGCGCCGCCCGGACGGCCCGTATCCCTCGACCGCGGTGAACAGCACCGCGCCGAGCGCGTGCAGGTCAGCGGCTGCCAGCGCCGTCTCTCCGCAGCCGGGCTCCGGCCCGGAGGGCGAAGACCGGGGCGCGCGCGTGCCGAAGCCGGCCAGCACCACCCGGTCCTGGCCCGCCCGCTCGGGGCTGACCAGCACCTGCGACGTCGTGAGGGCGCCGTGCGTCACCCCCGCGGCGTGCGCGGCGGCCAGCGCCCCGGCCAGGGCACAGCCCAGCCGGGCGGCCCGGGCCGGCGGCAGCGGGCCGCTTTCCGCGATGACCTGGTCCAGCGGCCGGCCGGGAGCGGGCGCGGTGACGATCCACACGCTGCCGTCCTGCTCGGCCACGTCGAAGACCCGCGCGATCGCGGAATGGCTGAGCCGGGCCGCGGCCCGCGCCGTACCCCGGGCCTGCGGCGCGTCCGGGCTGGCCGACACGGCTGCGATCTCGGTGACCTCGACCGGCCGCCGCAACAGCTCGTCCCAGCCCTGCCACGGCTGATCCGGCACGCTCCGGCCGCCCGGCTGCCGCAGCCGGTACCGGCCGTCGATCAGCCGACCGGGCTGCGCCGCCGCTCGCATGGTCCGGGACCATACCGGCGCTGGCCGGCGGATTCGCTGAGAGCCAGATGGGAATTGGCTGGCAGTCAGGGGCCGCGCTCAGCGAGCACCGCCCGGCAGGCGCGCGCCGGCTGGATCACCAGCGGAGGCGGGTGACGGGTCCGAGGCTCGAGGGCGCAACCGGCGGCGGCCGGCGTGCCAGGCCGAAGTCCAGCGAGCCGAAGGTCCTGGCGCTGAGGACCAGTGACACATAGCGTCCCGCGGGCGGGGCGCTGCCGGGCGGCCCCGGCGCCATCCGGTCAGTGAAGCGCCCGCGCAAGGTGATCAGGAACACCCGGGCGCGTGAGCCGACGGGCACGAAGTCGCCCGGCGTGGCCGAGGTCAGCGCCCTGGCGCGAGTGGTCGCCACCACGATGACCCAGGCCGGATGCGGATCGCCGTTGCTGACGGCGGCGCGGGGCGCGATCGCGGTCAGCCGCCCGATCGCCGAGGCCGGGACCTTACCGCCGGCCGTAGCCGTCGCGCTGGCCGGGACCGCCACATCGGCCGGAGACCGTGCGCAGCCCGCGGCGGTGATAACCGCGGCCCCCGCCAGGGCCCCGGCGAGCGCGCGGCCCGGCCTAGTGATGCTCCCGCCCATTGCGCCTCCCGCCCCGGTCACCACTTGGACGGCCGCCAGCCCCCCGCCGGCATCACCATGATCTCGGTCACTTTTCAGGCGCTACAGCTGAAAAGTGACCGAGATCATGACGGTCGGCCGGGGCCGGCGTCAGGGGGCGCCGTGCGGGCGGGTCATGGCCAGCACGTCGAGCGCGGCGTCGAGCTGCTCCTCGGTGATGTCGCCGCGCTCGACGTGGCCGCGGGCGATCACGATCTCGCGGATCGTCTTGCCGGTGTCCAGCGCCTCGTGCGCGACCGAGGCGGCGGCCTCGTAGCCCAGGTAGCGGTTCAGCGCGGTCACGATGACCGGCGAGGACTCGGCCAGGTGGCGCAGCCGCGCGGCGTCGGCGGTGATGCCCTCGACGCAGGCGTGCGCCAGCGCGCCGGAGGCGCCGGTCAGCAGGGCGCAGGACTGCAGCAGGTTGCGGGCGATGACCGGGATCATCACGTTCAGCTCGAAGTTCCCCGCCGCCCCGGCGAAGGCCACCGCGGCGTCGTTGCCGATGACCTGGGCGCAGACCTGGGACATGACCTCGGGCATGACCGGGTTGACCTTGCCGGGCATGATCGAGGACCCGGGCTGCAGGTCCGGCAGCGAGATCTCGGCCAGGCCGGCCCGCGGGCCCGACCCCATCAGCCGCAGGTCGGTGCTGATCTTGTACAGGCCGACGGCGACCGTGCGCAGCACCCCGCTCGCGGCGACCAGCGCGTCCCGGCCCCCGGCCGCCTCGAAGTGGTTGCGGGCCTCGGTCACCGGATAGTGGTGCGCGGCCAGCCGTTCGATCACCCTGGCGGCGAAGCCCGGCGGGGCATTCAGGCCGGTCCCGACCGCGGTGCCGCCGAGCGGCAGCTCAGCCACCTCGGGCAGCACGGCCCTGATGCGCTCGATCCCGTGCCGGACCACGGCGGCGTACCCGCTGAACTCCTGGCCGAGCGTGACCGGCACCGCGTCCATCAGGTGCGTCCGGCCGCTCTTGACGTAATCGGCGAACTCGGCCGCCTTGGCCTCGAACGCCTCGGCGAGCGTGGACAGCGCCCGGGTCAGCGCGTCCAGCAGCCGGGCGGCGGCCAGGTGCACCGCGGACGGGAACACGTCATTGGACGACTGCGAGGCGTTGACATCGTCGTTCGGGTGGACCGGCCGGCCCAGCTTCTGGCTGGCCAACCGGGCGATCACCTCGTTGGCGTTCATGTTGGTCGAGGTGCCGGACCCGGTCTGGAACACCGGGACGGGGAAGTGCTCGAAGTGACCGCCGTCGGCGATGTCGCCGGACCAGATCTCCTTCGCGGCGTCCTGGATGGCCTGGGCCCGGTCCGCGTCGATCACGCCCAGCTCGGCGTTGGCCCAGGCGGCCGCCGACTTGATCCGGGCCAGCTGGATGATCACCTCGCGCGGCACCGGCTCGACGGCCACCGGGGCGAAGTTCTCCCGGGCCCGCTGGGTCTGCGCGCCCCACAGGGCGTCGGCCGGGACCGCCACCTCGCCCATCGAGTCGTGCTCGGTGCGGAACCCCGCGGACCCGTCCGGCATGCCGGGGGACCTCCTGTTCAGCTGGGCGCCGGCCCGATCGTCAGCACCGGCTGGCGCGGCGCGGTCACGTCGGCGAAGAAGTCGTTGCCCTTGTCGTCTACCACGATGAACGCCGGGAAATCGCGGACCTCGATCCGCCACACCGCTTCCATGCCCAGCTCGGGATACTCCAGGACATCGACCCTGGTGATGCAGTCCTGCGCCAGCTTGGCCGCGGCGCCGCCGACCGAGCCCAGGTAGAACCCGCCGTGCTGCTGGCACGCCTTCGTCACCGCGGCCGACCGGTTGCCCTTGGCCAGCATGACCAGCGACCCGCCGGCCGCCTGGAACTGCCCGACGTAGGAGTCCATCCGCCCCGCGGTGGTCGGCCCGAACGAGCCGGACGCGTAGCCTGCCGGGGTCTTGGCCGGCCCCGCGTAGTACACCGCGTGATCGCGCAGGTAGGCCGGCATCGGCTCGCCCGCGGCCAGCCGCTCGGCGATCTTGGCGTGGGCGATGTCGCGGGCCACCACCATCGGGCCGGTGAGGGCCAGCCGGGTCTTGATCGGGTACCTGGTCAGCTCGGCCCGGATCTCGTCCATCGGCCGGGCCAGGTCGATCCGCACCACATCGGAGTCCAGCTCCTCCCCGGTGGTGTCGGGCAGGTAGCTGGCCGGGTCGGTCTCCAGCCGCTCCAGGAACACCCCGTCGCGGGTGATCTTGGCCCGGGCCTGCCGGTCGGCCGAGCAGGACACCGCGATCGCCACCGGGCAGGAAGCGCCGTGCCGCGGCAGCCGGATCACCCGCACGTCGTGGCAGAAGTACTTGCCGCCGAACTGGGCCCCGATCCCGGCCCGCCGGGTGATCTGGAGCACCTGCTGCTCCAGCTCGGTGTCGCGGAAGCCGTGCCCGGAGGATGATCCCGTGGCGGGCAGCGCGTCCAGGTACTTGGCCGAGGCGTACTTGGCGGTCTTCAGCGCGTACTCGGCGCTGGTCCCGCCGATGACGATGGCCAGGTGGTACGGCGGGCAGGCGGCCGTGCCGAGCGACCGGATCTTCTCCTCCAGGAACTCCGGCAGCCGCTTCGGGTTCAGCACGGCCGGGGTCTCCTGGTACAGGTACGACTTGTTGGCCGAGCCGCCGCCCTTGGCCATGAACAGGAACTCGTACTCCGCGCCGGCGGTCGCGTACAGCTCGATCTGGGCCGGCAGGTTCGACCCGGTGTTGCGCTCGGTGAACATGGTCAGCGGCGCGAGCTGGGAGTAGCGCAGGTTCAGGGTGGTGTAGGCGTCGAAGACGCCGCGGGCGATGTGCTCGGAGTCCCGGCCGTCGGTGAGCACCTGCTGGCCGCGCTTGCCCATCACGATCGCGGTGCCGGTGTCCTGGCACATCGGCAGCACCCCGCCGGCCGCGATGCAGGCGTTCTTGAGCAGGTCGCCGGCCACGAACTTGTCGTTGCCGGACGCTTCCGGGTCGTCCAGGATCGAGCGCAGCTGGGCCAGGTGCGCGGGCCGCAGCAGGTGCGCGATGTCGCGCATGGCCGCGGCCGTGAGCAGCGTCAGCACCTCGGGCTCGACCTCGATGAACTCGCGGCCGAGGCCGGATCCGGCGCGGATCCCGCCGGCGGTCAGCAGGCGGTACTCGGTGCCGTCCGGGCCGGCCGGGAGCAGCTCGGTAAAATCGAACTCAGGCATCTTCGCCCATCCTCGGTGATCAGCGGCTTCTGCTGCTCATCGTAGGGGGCCCGGCTAGCAACCAGCCTGCGCTCTGGCGAGGCCATCCGTACCCTGACGTCATGACCGCTCGGCGGCGGGCTCGCGCGGACGACGTGCATGAGCTGGCCCAGCAGCTGCCCCACGTGAAGGTGGCGCACGGGCCGAAGGAGAACCCGATCTACTCGGTCGGCGGGAAGTCGTTCATCTTCTTCCGCACTCCGCGGCCCGATGCCGTCGACCCGGAGACCGGCGAGCGCTACCCGGACGTGATCGTCTTCTGGGTGCCCTCCGAGGCTGACAAGCAGGCGCTCGTCCAGGATCCCGCCTCGCCGTTCTTCACCACCCCGCACTTCGACGGCCACCTGTCGGTGCTGGCCCGGGCCAGCCGGATCGGCGAGCTGAGCCTGGCCGAGCTGACCGAGGTGATCCAGGACGCGTGGCTGTCCCGCGCCTCGCCGGCCCGGGCCGCGGCCTGGCTGGCCGGCAGGCCGGCCCGGTAGCGCCGCGCCCGGTCAGTCCAGCGCCGGGCGGTAGCCGAAGAACGAGCGGCGCTTGATCAGCTCGGCCACGGCCTCGGGCACCATGCTCTCCCAGGTGTCGTCGCCGGCCGCGATCCGTCGCAGCACGTCCCGGCTGAAGATCGGCAGGTACTCGGGCCGGTAGTCGCCCAGGTGCACGAAGCTGCCCCGGCCGGCCAGGTAGTCATACAGCGGCTGGAGCTCGGGCCGGACCTTGATGTCGTCCACGGTCTTGAGCTCGTCGTCGGGCTCGGGCTTGAGCGGGTAGACGTACAGCTTCAGGTGATTCTTGAACAGCCGCCCGAAGCTCTCCAGGATCCCGCCGGGAAGCTGGGAATGGTTCTTCTCGTCGAACAGGTCGATCAGGCTCGGCACGCCCATCACGATGCCGAGCCGCTCATTAGTCCGCTCGGCGATATAGGCGGCCAGCCGGTAGTAGTCGAAATAGTCGCTGATCAGCACGGTCATCCCGCACGCGGCCAGCAGTTCGGCCCGGGCCAGGAAGTCCCGCCGGTCCACGTCGACCGCGCCGCCGGCCAGCAGGTTCCGCATGGTGATCTCGGTCAGCGTCAGCACCGGCTTGCCCGCTACCGCCGGGTCCTGCTCGAACTGGGCCCGCGCCGTCTCGAGCATGTCCAGGTTCACGTGCGTGGGCGGCCGGAAGCTGCCCCGCTCGACCAGGACCGCCTTCTTGCGCAGCACCTCACTGGGCTGGAGCACCTCGCGGTCCGGGCCGAACATGGCCACGCCGCTCAGCCCGAGCTGCACCAGCTTCAGCGCCATCAGCCGGTTGTCCACCCGGCGGAACTCGATCCCGCGGAACTCGATCATGTCGATCTCGATCCGCCCGGTGGTCAGCCGGTCCAGCAGGCTCTCGATCAGCTTGTCCGGCTCGTGGTGCTGGAAGAACGCCCCGTAGAGCAGGTTCACCCCGACGATGCCGAGCGCCTCCTGCTGCGCGAACGCCTCCACGTCCAGCATCCGGACGTGCATCACGATCTGGCTTGGCTCGTCGTACGGCTGGGCCTGGAACTTCACGCCCATCCAGCCGTGACACTCGTTGCCGCCGCGGTAGCTGCGCGCGACGACCGTGTCGGCGAAGGCGAAGAAGCAGTTCTCGTCACCGCGCTCATCCGCGAGCCGCTCGACGTTCAGCGCGAACTCCTTGTCCAGCATGCCCTGCAGCCGGCCGGAGGAGACATACCGGTCGGCCTTGCCGTAGACCGCGTCGCTGACCGCCATGTCGTAGGCGGAGATGGACTTGGCCACCGTCCCGGCCGCCCCGCCGACCTGAAAGAACCAGCGCACGACCTCCTGGCCGGCCCCGATCTCGGCGACGGTCCCGTACCAGCGCGGATCGAGGTTGATCCGCAGGGCCTTCTGATGGGTGTCCGACTGGTGTGCACCGAGCAGCTCAGTCATGGCTCTCCCTGCTCGCGCTGGCGTTCTGGCGTGCATCGCCGCTGGTCCGGAGTGGTGGCCTAGATCACAGTCCACCGCTGGTGATTGTACTGTTTCGCCCCCCGGGACGGCGCGGCCCGTGCGGGGCCGGCCAAGCCGGGGACGGGCAGTCCGGTGCCGGGTAACGCCGCCGCTGATCACTGCGGTCTGCCATAGTCCTGGCCAGGGCCGTCCGCATGCGCGCGCCCCGTCCGGGTAACTGGCTGGTGCTAGCAGGCCCGGGCAGCCCGCGTCAGCTGACCGGCGGCGCGGCACAACGACGAAGGGCTGATGCGATGACCAGCGTCCCGGAAGCGGGTCAGGGCAACGTTGACCTCGCCGAGGCATCCCGCCAGCTCGAGCTGGCCGTGCACGACGCGCGGGTGGCCTTCGACTGCATCGCGCTGGGCGAGCTGGAGCGCGCGCAGGAGTATGCGATCACGGCGCGTACCGCGGCCGACGCCGCCGAGACGGCGCTGCGGGTCGCGCTCGGCGGTGCGCCCGCCGAGCCGCAGTCGCTGTAAGCCTGGCCGGTTACCAGGCCGCCGTCACCGGGACGCCACCACGGGGCCGCCGTGACGGCGGCGCGGTCAGGAAAGCGGCGCGGTCAGGAAAGCGGCGCGGTCAGGGAATGAGCGCGATCTTGCCGCGGACATGGCCGCCCATGATCTCCCGGTGCGCGGCAGCGGCCTCGGCCAGCGGGTAGGTTGCGCTGACGAAGACCCGCAGCGCGCCGTCCTGCGCCAGCCGGGCCAGCTTCGGCCGGGCCGCGTAGCGCAGCTCGGTGCCCGGGTCCGCGCCCGGGCCGCCGCCGATCATGGTGATGCCGTCCCCGCCGCGGCCCCAGGCGGCAATCGATACGATCCGGGCCCGGTCGGCCACCAGCTCCAGCGACACGTCGACCGCCTCGTCGGTGCCGATGAAGTCCAGCGCCGCGTCCACCCCGCCCGCAGCGGCGGCCCTGACCCGGCCGGCCAGGCCGTCACCGTAGGCCACCGGGATCGCGCCGAGCTCGCGCAGGAAGTCGTGGTTCTCCGGCCGGCCGGTGGCGATGACGGTGACGCCGCGGGCGGCGGCGAGCTGGATGCCCATCACGCCGACGCCGCCGTTTCCGTTGTGGATCAGGACGGTGTCGCCGGCCTGCAGGCCGGCCGCGGCCAGGGCGTGCCAGGCGGTCACGCCGGCCAGCATCAGGCCGCTGGCCGCTGCCCAGCCCAGGCTCGCGGGCTTGGGCACCAGCGCCGAGCCGGGGACGGTCAGCTCCGCGGCGTACGCTCCCGCGACCCGGTAGGCGATCACCTCGTCCCCGGCGGCCAGCGGGCCGCCCGGCCCGGTCGCGCCCGGCCCGGCCTCGGTGACCATGCCCGCCGCCTCGAAGCCGGGGCGCATCGGCAGCTGGCCCGGGTCGGCGCCCATGTTGCCGCTGTACATCTTGTAGTCGATGGGGTTGACCCCGGCGGCGCGGACCGAGATCCGCGCCTCGCCGGGTCCGGGCTCGGGCGCCGGCTGGCCGGTGACGGAGAGCACCTCGGGGCCGCCGAAGGCGGTGGCGATCACGATGCGCGACATGCCAGACCCGAACGCGGCAGCCGGCGCGGCGATTCCCGCCGCGCCCGTGTCGCGGATCCGATTCCGGCGCCGGCCTCGGAGTCGGCCTCGGCGCGGACCGGCCTCGGCGCGGGGCCGGCTGGCCGGCACCGGTGCCGGTGCCGGTGCCGGCGCCGGCAGCAGGGTGTACCAATGGGGCGGAGCCGACGACACGGGAGACCAGCGATGGAAGTTCCGCCCGGCAGCGAGCCCGCCGATCAGCTCAGCCAGGCCGCGGCCGCGACCGGCGAGCTGATTGCCGCGCTGCGGCCACAGGACTGGCAGGCCGACACCGTCTGCGCCGGCTGGCAGGTGACCGACGTCGTGCAGCACCTGGTGACCGGCCAGTACTCCGTCGCCGCCAGGCTGGCCGGTCAGCCGCCCGCGGCCGCCGGGCCCGCGGCAGTCCAGCCCACAGCAGCCCAGCCCACAGCAGCCCAGCCCCCGGCAGCCCAGCCCACAGCAGCCCAGCCCCCGGCAGCCCAGCCCACAGCAGCCCAGGCCCCGGCAGCCCAGCCGGCGGCAACGCAGCCGGCGGCAGCGCAGCCGGCGGCAGCGCAGCCGGCGGCAGCGCAGGCCCCGGCAGCCCAGCCGGCGGCAGCCCAGCCGGCGGCAGCCCAGCCCACAGCGGCCCAGCCGGCGGCAGCCCAGCCCGCGGCCGGCCAGCCATCCGGTGACGCGCTGGCCGCCGCCTACCGCGAATCGGCCGGGCAGATGCTGGCCGCGTTCCGCCAGCCGGGTGCGCTGCAGCAGGTGCTCACCGTGCCGTTCGGCACGGTGCCCGGCATCGTGGCCCTGAACCTGCGGCTCACCGAGTTGCTGGTGCACGGCTGGGATATCGCCCGGGCCGCCAGGGTGGCGCCCGCCTTCCCGGCCGGCCTGGCCGAGCAGGCGCTGGCCTTCACCCAGGCCAATCTGGCCAGCGTCCCTGCCGACCGCCGTCCCTTCGCCCCGCCGCAGCCGGTGCCCGGCTCGGCACCGGCCATCGACCGGCTCGCCGCCCTGCTCGGCCTGCCGGTGACCGCACCGCCGGCCGCTCGCCCTGGGGATGCCCGTGCCGGGGGCTGAGCCTGCCGGGATACTGGGCCGGTGGACCCGCTGGACCCGCGCCAGGCGCTGCGTGAGATCGCGTTCCAGCTGGAACGGGCCGGGGCGCCGACCTACCGGGTGCGCGCCTTCCGCCGGGCCGCGCAGACCGTGGCCGGTCTGCCGCCCGGCGAGCTGCGCGCCCGGCTGGCCGCGCGCACACTGACCGAGCTACCCGGGATCGGCCCGTCGACCGCCGAGGTCATCACCGAGGCGGCGCAGGGCCGGCAGCCCGGCTACCTGACCCGGCTGCTGGCCGAAGCGCCGCACGGCGAGCAGACCGACCTGCGCGCGGCGCTGCGCGGTGACTGCCACACCCACTCCGACTGGTCCGACGGCGGCAGCCCGCCGCGGGAGATGGCCGAGGCCGCCCGCGGCCTCGGCCACGAATGGGTGGCGCTGACCGACCACTCGCCCCGGCTGACCGTGGCGAACGGGCTGTCCGCGGAGCGGCTGGAGGCTCAGCTGGAGCTGGTGGGCGCGCTGAACGCGGAACTGGCGCCGTTCGCCGTGCTGACCGGCATCGAGGTGGACATACTCGACGACGGCGCGCTGGACCAGCGCGACGACCTGCTCGCCCGGCTCGACGTCGTGGTGGCCAGCGTGCACTCGCACCTGCGGATGGAGGCCAGCCAGATGACCGAGCGCATGATCGCCGCGGTGTCGGACCCGCGCACTGACGTGCTCGGGCACTGCACCGGCCGGATGATCGCCGGCCGCGGCCGCCCGCCGTCGCAGTTCGACGCCGCGGCGGTATTCGCGGCCTGCCGCGAGCATGGCGTCGCGGTCGAGATCAACTGCCGCCCCGAGCGCCAGGACCCGCCCGACGAGCTGCTGCTCGCGGCGGCCGAGGCGGGCTGCGAGTTCGCCATCGACTCCGACGCGCACGCGCCCGGCCAGCTGGACTGGCTGGACAACGGCTGCGCCCGGGCCGAGCGGGCCGGGATCACCGCCGGCCGGATCGTCAACGCCCGCCCCGCGGCCCGGTTGCGCGCCTGACTCACCCCAGCGCAGGCGAGGGGGCGTCGCCGGTGCAGGCCAGGCCGGGGCGGCTGGCCATGTAGTGGTCGTAGTCGAAGATCCGCCAGCCCGCCGCCAGCAGCCGCGGCACGGCCGGGTGCGGTCCGGGCAGGCACACCCGGACCGGGCCCGGGCCGGCCGCCCCGAGCGCGACGGCCAGCACCGCGTCCGGGCCGGCCCGCACCGCATCCGGGCCGGCTTGCCGCGCGCAGGCCAGGTGCATGAGCTGGCCGGGCGCCGCCGCCGCGGCGGCCACGACCCGGCCGGCCTGCCGCACGATCAGCCCGGTGCTCCCGGCGACGGTCGCCCAGTAGGCGTAGTCGGCATCCCGGTCCTGCCCGGTGATCTCCCGGTCCGCTGCGGCGGCCCGGGCCGGCGTGACCTGCTCCAGCTCCAGCCCGGCGGCGGCCGGCCCGGTACCGGCGGCCGGCCACGGGCCGTGCAGGTACAGCAGCGGCCAGTGCGGGATCATCCCGTGCCGGATGTACAGCGGCATCGCCCGCGGGTCCTTCGAGGCGTAGGTGAACCGCTCGCCAGCCGCGGGGAGCGCCTCGCGCAGCAGCAGGCCGCCGACCCCGGCGCCCTGCCGGTCCGGATGGACGAACAGGTCGCACAGCATGACGGCCCGGCCGACCGGCCGGGTTCCGCAATACCCGGCCACGGTCCCGCCGTCGTCGGCGACCAGGAACCGGCCGTCCGAGCGCAGGTGCGCCACGTACCGCGGGTCGGCCGCCGAGCCGGCGCCCTCGTCGTCGTTCATCGCCGCGATGCCGGCAATCGCGGGCAGGTCATCGTCCGCGGCGGCCCGGATGCGCATGCCCGCAGGGTAGCGAAGGCCGCATCGCGGGCCTGCGGGACTCTGTCCCGATCCGCCCCGGCCTGGCATGATCATTAATGCCAGCCGTCCGGCCGAGCGAAGGCGGTGACCGGCCATGCCGCACGACGAGCCCACCCCGGTCCAGCGCTCGATCCTGCTCACGATCCGCGCGCTGACCGCCGAGTACGGCAGGTCGCCGACCATGCGCGAGGTGCTCGGCCAGGTCAGGCTGAAGAGCCTCGGAGCGCTGGCCCATCAGCACAAGCAATGAGAGACAAGGGGCCTGCTGCACAGGGACCCCGGCCGCCCGCGCACGGTCATGGTGCGGCTGCCGGGAGAACCGGGCTTCCCGGCCCGCCAGGCGCCCGCGCCGGAGCAGCCGAATGTCGTGCTGGTCCCGGTCGTCGGGCGGATCTCAGCCGGCCAGCCGATCCTGGCCGCGGAATCGGCCGAGGGCTACCTGCCGCTGCCGACCGATCTGGTCGGCCGCCAGGAGGGCCTGTTCATCCTGGAGGTCGTCGGCGATTCGATGATCGGCGCCGGATCTTCCCGGGGGACTGGGTGGTGATCCGGCCGCTGACCGAGCCGCCCCGTGACGGGGACATCGTGGCCGCGACGATCGACGGCGTGGAGGTAGAAGGCACGGTCAAGACCTACAAGAAGGTCGGCCGCCAGGTCTGGCTGATGCCGCAGAACCCCGCCTATACCCCGATCCCGGGCAACGGGGCCACGAACTTCGGCCAGGTCGCCGCCGTGCTCCGGCGGGTCACGGCCGTCCGCTGAGCCCCGGTCAAAGCGCGGCCGGGGAATGGCCGCGCGATAGGTGCGCCCGCCTTCTTGCTGGTAACACGGGCCGCTTTCTCCTCATCCGGGCTGCGGTCCGCTTTGCGGTGATCGGCTCCGTTTCAAGGGCTGAGCCGGGGTAGATGTACCACACCCAGTTGCAGGGAGGAATCAGATGGCTACATGGGTTTGGGTGCTGATAGTCATCGTCGTCTTGCTCGCGATCGTGCTGATCGCAATGGCGGCGAGAAGGCGCAGCTCAGAACGGCTGCGCCAGCGGTTCGGCCCGGAATACGATCGCGCCGTCGCCGGCACTGAGGACCGGCGCGCCGCCGAGGCGGAACTGCGCGGCCGGGAGCGGCAGCGGGCGCAGTTCGACATCAGGCCGCTGCCGGAAGCCGACCGGGCCCGCTACGCAGCCGAGTGGCGCGAGATCCAGGAGCGCTTCGTCGACACGCCCGGGCCGGCCGTGACCGCGGCGGACGTCCTGATCACCCGGGTCATGGACGCACGGGGCTACCCGATGCAGGACTTCAGCGCGCAGGCTGACCTGCTGTCAGTCGATCACCCCGCGGTGGTGGACAACTACCGCTTCGCGCACGGCGTGCAGGAGCGCGCCCGGGCGGAGCAGACCACGACCGAGGAACTGCGCGAGGCGCTACTGCGCTACCGCTCCCTGTTCGGCGAGCTGCTCCAGGCCGACGCCGGTGAGCCGGCGGTCCAGGCAGAGCCGGCCGGAACCGGGACAGCAGACAGCCCGGCGGAAACCGCGGCCAGCCCGGCGGACACCACCGCAGCCAGCCCGGCGGGCACCGCCGCGGCCGGGGCCGTGCCGGACGGCCCGGCCGGCACCACGCCGGGCAGCCCGGTCATACCGCAGGGCCAGGCCCTGCCGGACGCCCAGCCCGCGCCAGAAGGCCAGGCCGCGCCCGGGAACCAGCCGCTGCCGGAGAACCAGCCCACGCCGCGAGGTGGACGATGAGCACAGCCGAGCACGCGCAGAACCAGGGCCTGACCACCGAGCAGATTGCCGCCGCAGGAGCCGGGCCCGGGCCGGATGAGGCCGCCGGCGACTTCGGCGACGTCACCGAGCCTGAGCAGGCTCAGCCGGGCGCTTCCGCCGAGCCCGTCACCCCGCCGGCGGTCCCGCCCCAGGGTGAGATGCCGCCTCCGCCGCCTGACGACCTGGCCCCGCCTTCCGATCAGCCGTTCGATGAGCAGCCGCTCGGCGAGCGGCCATCCGGCGGGCAAGACCAGGCGCAGGGACAAGACCAGGCCCGGGGAACGGACTGGACCGGGCAGCAGCAGGCCGGCCCGGGACCCGTGGCCAGCCCCGGCCGGGGCGCCGCTGACCCCGGTCTCGCCGCCCAGGATCCGGGCCCGGCTACCGGGGATCCCGGCCTGGCCCAGGGTCTGGCCGGACAGCCGGGCTATCCGGCTTCGCAAGACGTGCCCGCGCAGCAATCCCGGCCGCAGGCCATGCCACCGCAGCCGCTGGAGTCCCTGGAGCCGCAGCCCGGCGGCACCGGGCCGGCGGACGGTCAGCAGGACGGTCCGCAGGAAGGCCAGCATGCCCGGCTGCTGGCCGAGGACGAGATGAACAGCATCGTGAGCCGCTGGAAGACCATCCAGGCCGACTTCGTGGACGAGCCGAGGAAGGCCGTCGAAGAGGCCGATGCGCTGGTCGCCGAGCTGATGCAGCGGCTGGCGTCGATGTTCGCCGCCGAGCGGGCCGACCTGGAGCGGCGCTGGTCGGGCGGCGACGGAGTGTCGACCGAGGATTTGCGGGTGAGCTTGCGCCGTTACCGCTCGTTCTTCGAGCGGCTGCTCGCCGCCTGAGCGGCCGGCTGGCCGGCCCCGGTCCGCCGGGACCGGCCGGTATCCGCCTGCCACACCGGCCTGCCGCGGGGCCTCCCCGCGGCCGGCCGGCATTCTGCGGTCGGCCGGCGCCTGGCATAAGCTGCCAAACCCGGCAGGGTGGCACCGTTGCGGCCAGATGTTGAAACTTCCGCGTACCCGGCACCGCCGTGCTGCCGCATACTGGTCCGGTGGAACCGGCAGTGGATTCCATCGGGGGGCAGGTCAAGCCGGCCGGCAGCCAGGCCGGCCGCGCGCGCCGGGCCCGGTTAGCCGTGCCCGCGGCCGGAGCTTCTGACCTGGCCCTGCACCGGCTGGCCGGCTGGTTCGCGATCGCGCTGCGGCTCGGCGGCGCGATCTTGTTCACTGTCGTCGGGCTACTGGCCGCCTCGGCCCGGATCTCCGCCTGGTGGCTTGGCTTGTTGCTGGCCGCGCTGTGCCTGTGGTCCGCGGTGTTCACCTGGCGGGTCCGGCGGTCCGGCCTGACCACGGCCGTGGTGCTGGCCGACGCCGCGGTCATCTCGGCGCTGGCGCTGGCGCAGCAGCACCTGGTCCCCGCCGTGATGATCAAGGACAGCACGACCTGGATGCTCCCGCTGGCCTGCACGTCGGTGTACATCCTGCAGATCGCGCTGCGGCTGCCGGTCAGCCTGCTCGGCGCCGCGGCGGTGACCGTCGCCTACGGGCTCGGCTCCGGTCATCCGGCCGATGCCTGGTTCCTGATCGTGGAGACGATGGTCGCCGCGGGGCTGGTGGCGGTGATCCGGGGCGGCGCCCGGCAGGCGGACGCGATCGTCGCGGCCGGGCTGGAGACCGAGCGGCGGATCCGGGCCGAGGAGGCACGGCGCGCTGACGAGCGGGAGCAGCACCGGCAGCTGCACGACACCGTCCTGTCCACCCTGACCATGATCGCGGCCAGCGCCTTCGCCCGCCCGTCCCCGGCGCTGACCGCGCAGGCCGCCCGGGACCTGCGCGTGCTGCAAGGACTCGCGGCCGCCCCGGCCGCCCCGGCCGGGGCGGCGCCGCTGGCCGGTCTGAGCCCGAGGCTGGAGCGGGCCGCGGCCAGCACCAGCGCCCTGGACGTGCGGCTGGAGCCCGCCCCGGCCGTCACGTTGCCGTCTGGGGTCGCCGACCGGCTCGCCGCCTGCGTCGGCGAGGCGCTGCGCAACGTCGAGCAGCACGCCGGGACCGGTCAGGCGGAGGTCACCGTCACCGGCGGCGAGGGCTGGGCGATCGTCGAGGTCACCGACCACGGCTGCGGGTTCGACCCGGACGCCACCCCGCCATCTCGCCGGGGCATCCGTGAGTCGATCGCCGGGCGGATGCTGGCGGCCGGCGGCCGGGCCGCGGTGGCCAGCCGCCCCGGCGCCGGCACGACCGTCACCGTAAGGTGGCCGGCATGACCGCCGTGCAGCCAGCGGCGATGATGTCTGCCCGCTACCAGCGGGCCTTCACCGTCGCGGTGGTCTTCCTGGTCGCGGGCTGGCACCTGGCCGGCGCGGGCGGGCAGCTGCTGCACGACCGGCCGGCCTACGGCTCGTTTGCCTTCCAGTGCGCCATGTGGCTGGCCATGGCGCTCGCGATCACCGCCGGGTCGGTGCTGGTGCTGCGCGGAGAGCCCTCGGCGGGCCAGGCCCGGACGGTGGCCGTGATCGCGGTGGCCGCCAGCACGGCCGCGGCAGCGGCCAGCCCGGCCGGCCAGATGCTGGCGGTCAACTGGGCGTGGGGGAGCGCCGGGTGGATGTGCGTGCTCGTGCTGCTCCACCGCCGGTTCACCGAGCTCGCCTGGTTCCTCGCCGCCACGGCGGCCGGGATCCTGGCCGTGCAGGGGCGGGACGGTCTGAACCGGACCGACCTGGCCGGCTTCCTCGCCCTGCTGGCCTGGTCGACCGGGGCCCAGGTGGCCGTCGCCGCCGGGGCCAGAGCACTGGATGCCGCGGCCCGCCAGGCGGCCGCGGCGGCGGCGAGTGAGCACGAGGCGCGCGAGCGCGCTGCCACCGCCGAGATCATCCGGTCGGCCCGGCAGGCCCGCTGGCTGGCCCTGCAGGAAAGCGCCGTCCCGCTGGTGGCTGAGCTGGCGGCCGGGGCGGCCGACCCGGGCGACGCGCGGGTGCGCACCAGGTGCGCGGTCCAGGCGGCCCGGCTGCGCCGGCTGCTGGCCGAGGGAGACGAGGTGTCCGGGCCGCTGGTGCACGAGCTGCACGCGAGCGCCGACGTGGCCGAGCGGCGCGGCGTCGCCGTCGAGATCGAGACGGCCGGGCCGCTGCCGCAGGTGCCCCGCCGGGCCCGGCGGGTGATCACCGACACCGCCATCGCGATCCTGACCGCGGCGCGCAGCCAGGCGCGGATCACCCTCGCGACCGTGGCGAGCGGCATCGCGGTCAGCTTCGTCGCTGACACCGGCGCCGCGGTGCCGCTGCCGGGCCCCGGTGACGGGGTCGCCATCGAGCAGCAGCAAGACAGCGGGATGCTCTGGGCGGAGGCGCGATGGACGGGCCGGTGACGGACGGGCCGGTGACGGACGGGCCGGTGACGGACGGGCCGGTGACGGACGGGCCGGTGACGGACGGGCCGGTGACGGTGGCCATCATCGAGGACCACCCGGTCGTCACCGAGGGCGTGGCGTCCTGGATCGGGTCCGATCCAGGGCAGCGGGTGCAGCTCATGCTCTCGGCGCCGGACCTGGCCGGGCTGCGCGCCGGGCCGCAGCCCGCGGCCGACGTGCTCATCCTGGACCTGGAGCTGTCCGGCGACCTGGTCACCGCGCAGATCCCCGTCCTGGTGGCAGCCGGCTGGCGGGTCGTGGCCTTCTCCGGGCACAACGACCCGGCCATCGTGATGGAGGCGCTGGACAGCGGCGCGCACGCCTACCTGTCCAAGGACGAGGGCCGCGACCACCTGGTCGAGGCCGTGCTGGCGGCGGCCGCTGACCGGCCGTACGTGACCCGGTCGCAGGCCCGGGCGATGCTCGCCGACCGGCGCCCGGCCCGGCCGGCGCTGTCGGACCAGGAGCGGCAGGCGCTGCTGCTGTGGTTCCAGGGCATGTCCAAGGCGTCGGTCGCGCGGCGGATGAAGATCAGCGAGAACACGGTCCGGCAGTACATCAGCCGGGCCCGCGCCAAGTACGCGGCCACCGGCCGGGCCGCGCCGAGCAAGGACGCACTGCTCGCGCGGGCGATCGAGGACGGCGTCATCAGGCCGGGCGAGATCACGATCTACGCCTCGCGCGCCCGCGCGGCGGGCGCAAGCCCCTCAGCTTGAGTGTCCCGGGACGGCGCCCCGGGACACTCAAGCCACCCCCCAGGGTGTGTACCCCCCAGGTGAATCGGCCGTTGCACCGGCGTCCGGTTGCGGGCCGGCCGCGCGGCGTCATCGATCGCGGGCTAGCGCACTGTCAGGATGGCCGGGCCGGCCGCCGCTGTCATGACACCCAGCCGGGTGACACGCCCGCCCCCGGCCCCCTGCGAGCCCCTTCGATGCCACATTCACGGTCACCGGCACCTCCGCCGGACACTATGGCCGGACACTATGAATGTGACATCCACAGTCACCGGTGAGGAGCAACGTCACAGTCATGAGGTGCGCGGCCCTAGCCGGCTTGCCGGTCACCGGGCGGGCGGGCGCCCCGCGGGTCAGCGGGCCAGGAAATCGCGGGCCAGGGCGGGCGGCGCGCAGGCCAGCCAGCCGTCGGTCACCGCCTCGCGCAGCTGCGCCGCGGACGCCCGGGGCAGCTGGACCAGGATGGCCCGGAAGCCGTCGAAGTGCGGGATCGTGAAGAAGGCGTCCGGGTGCGCGGCGAGCGCGGCCTCCTTCTCGGCCAGGTCGGCGGTCCTGACGGCCAGGATCGGACCGGGCGGCGGCTCGGCATCGCCGAACCGCCGCAGGTCGGCCTTACTGAACGGCCGGTCCCAGGCGAAAGCCTTTCCGGCCACGAACCAGGTCAGGTTGCCGTGCCGCTCACCTTCGGTGACCTCGGGCAGCGGCAGCGCCAGCCGGGACACGTCCTCGATGGTGGCCACCCCAGCACGGTACTGCCGAGCTGCGATGATCCGCGCGGTGGTCCGCATAAGGTCGGGGACGATGACCGCACCCGCCCGGCGCCCGCGTTCCGGATCGGGCCGTGCCCTGCTGCTTCGCGGGCCGCGGGCACTTGCGCTGCCGGCCGTGGTCATGGTCGCCACGGCTGTGGCGTCCTGCGCTAGCCCGGGGCAGCCGGGCGCCTCCGGGCCAGGACGGCCGGCCGCCTCCCCGTCGCGAACCGGGCCGGCCGGGACCCGCGCCGCCCGCCCGGCCGCGGCCACGCCCGCGGTCACCGCGACTCCCGGGCTGCCGGCCCCGGCCGGCGGCGAGACCGCGGGGGCGGCCGCGGCACTGCCCCCGCCGCGGCCGCTCACCCCGTTCGGCTCCCGCCGCCGCACCCGGGCCGGGGTGTGGCGGCCGGCCGGGCGGCGAGTCCGCGGCATTCCCGCTGTCTACACGACCAGGCTGATGCCGCCCGGCGGCCGGCGCCCGGCCGGGATCGCCTGGATGGACACCAGGCTGCTTTCGGCCCGGCTGTACTCGGGCTCGGAGAGCCCCAGCGGCGGCCCGTACCGGTTCACCGCGCCGATCCGGCCCGCCCAGGCCGCGTCGCTGGTCGCGGCGTTCAACGGCGGGTTCAAGATGCGCGACGCCCATGGCGGCTACTTCACTCAGGGCCGCGTGGTCGTACCGCTGCGGCGGGGCGCGGCCTCGCTGGTCATCTACGCCGGCGGCGCGGTCACGGTCGGCGCCTGGGGCAGCGACGTGCACATGACCCCGGATGTGATCGCGGTCCGGCAGAACCTGGTGCCGCTGGACGCCGCCGGGCAGCCGACCCGCGCCGCCTTGACGCACTGGCGGGCCTGGGGCGCGACCTGCGGGGCGCGGTCGTGCGCGAAGTCGGTGCCCGGCCTGGAGCGGCAATGGCGGTCCGGCGCCGGCGTCACCGCCGACGGCGCGCTGGTCTATGCGGCCGGTCCCTCGCTCGACCCGGCCCAGCTCGCCCGGCTGCTGGCCCGCGCCGGGGTGGTGCGCGGCATGCAGCTCGACATCAATCCCTACTGGCCGGACTTCGCCAGCTACGACCCGGCCGGCAGCGGCCGGGCCGGCCCGGCCAACGGCCGCAAGCTGCTCGGCTCGACCACCCAGGGGCCCGGCACGTTCTTCGAGCCGTCCTGGGCCCGCGACTTCATCACGATGTCCGCCCGCTCCTGCAGCCCGGCCTGCGCCTGCCTGCCTGCCTCGCCATGCGCGGGCCTGCGCCTGCCTGCCCGGCGTAGGCCGGCGGCCCGGCATGCGCTGCGCCGACGTGCGCCAGCCCCAGCGCTAGACAACCGCTAGACAACTGAGCCAGGCGCAATTAGTGTGTGAGTCACACATTAACTGAGCGGCGGGGCCTGATCCGGGCCTGTCCGCGGTGCGAAGGCCAAGGGAGGACGCGATGACGCAGGCGAAGGGCACGTTCACCGTGACGTCGTGGAAGGAGGACGCCTATGCCGACCTCGGCGGCGGCGCCAAGCTGACCAAGGCCAGCATGGTGTTCGGCTATGACGGCGACTTGCGGGCCGAGTGCGCCTCCGAGGCGCTGATGTGCTACGCCCCGGACGGCACGGCCGTCTTTACCGGCCTGGACCAGATCACCGGCGAGCTCGGCGGCCGGTCCGGCAGCTTCGTGCTGATCTCCCGCGGCCGGTTCGCCGGCGGTGAGGCCCGCGCCGAGTTCGAGGTCGCCGACGGATCGGGCACCGGTGAGCTGGCCGGGCTGCGCGGCCAGGGCACCGGGGTGTCGACCAGCGAGCCGCCCGGCACCTTCGTGCTGGACTACGAGATCGGCTGAGCATGCCCGAGGCTGGCCTGGACCGGGCCGCCAACCTGTTCGGCGCGCTGTGCCTGGTCGTCGCCGACCGGATGGCGGACGCGACCGGGGCGGCGGCCGGGCGGTCGGATTCGGCCGCGGCCGCGCTGTCGGCGCTCGGGCACTTCCTGGACCGGCCGTCGGTCGACCGGCTGCGCCAGGTACTGGGCCTGACCTCGTCCGGAACGGTCCGGCTGGTCGACCGGCTGGCCGAGTCGGGGTACGTGCAGCGCGGTCCCGGTGCCGACGGCCGGTCCACCGCGGTCACGCTGACCAGGGCCGGGCGCGACGCCGCCCGCCGGGTCGGCGAGGCCAGGGCGGGCGTGCTGGCCGGCGCGCTGGACGCGCTGACCCCGGCCGAGCGGGAGACGTTCGAGCAGCTGGCGGGCAAGGTCCTGATCGGGATGATGCGCGGGCCCGGAGCCGTGCGCTGGATCTGCCGGCTCTGCGACACCGGCGTCTGCCGCGGCGCGCCGGGCGGCTGCCCGGTCGGCAACACCGCCCGCGAGCGCTATCTGGGCAGCGCCTCCTGAACCCGGATTCCTGAGCCTGCCCTGAGCGGCCGCCGGGTTCAGCTCGCGCCTGCGGCTGCGGTCACCGCCAGCACCACCGTGACCAGCGCGCCGATCCCGTGCGCGACCGGGATCAGGGCCGCCAGCCGCGCCGGACGGCGGCCGCGGCCGCTCACCCGCGGCGGCCGGGCCGAGCCGGGCCGGCCCGCTGCGCCGAGCCCGCGAGGCGAGCCGGCCCGCCCGGCCACGCCAGCGGCTCCCGCCCACCGGCCGGCCCGGCCGGCTGGGCGGGAGCACCTGGCTGGCCCTCCGGGTGCTCGGCGGACCTGGCCACCACGTCGGCCACCAGCAGGCCGAGCAGCGTCTCATCGGTCAGCGCCCGGGTGAGCATGGCGTCGGTGACCGGCCCGGCCAGCGGCACGTCACCGGCCGGGCCGCCGCCGATCACGCCGGGCGGCCCGGGCTGGCCCGTCCCGCCCGTGCCCTGATCAGGGCCGGCCGCGGCGCCCGCGGCCGGCTCCGGGCCGCGGATGCCCGCAGCCCCGCGGGCCGGGTAGGGCGTCCACAGCGTGACGGTGGAAAGGCCCAGGCCCACCGCCAGCGCCAGCAGGCTGACCGCGGTCCAGGCCGCGGCGGGCCACCGGCCCGCGACGAACACGGCCCAGGCGGCCAGCCCGGTCAGCGCCAGGCTGAAGTGCCCGGTGATGACCAGCGGGCCGAGCCGGTCCCGGTCCGCCCGCAGCCGGGCCAGGCCGCCGTGGCGCAGCCACCGGGTCAGCATCCAGCTGCCCAGTCCGGCGGTGGCGGCCCAGCTCAGCAGGGCCGCGATGGCGATCATCAGCTGTTATCCAGGTGCCCGGTACCCGGCGGCGCTACAGCGAGACGCCGCTCACCGCGGTCTGCGGGGCCCCGTCGATATTTCCGGCCATGCCGACCCCTCCTGTTGCTGTGCGCTGATCTGCCCCCGGTCCTGCGACTCATGCTGAGCCGCGGCGCACCGCCCGTCAACGGGGCCGGCCGCCGGGCTACAGCAGGATCTGCGCGGGCTGGGCGAGAAGGGCGGTGAAGGCGGCCATCCAGCGTGCCGCCGTCACCCCGTCCACCGGACGGTGGTCGACCGACAGGGTGACGGTCAGCAGCCGCCCGGGGCGCACCTTGCCGCGGCGTACGACCGGCTCGTCCCGGACCGTGCCGACGGCCAGGATCGCGGCCTGCGGGGGGTTGATGATGGCGGCGAACTCCTGCGTCCCGTACATGCCGAGGTTGGTGATCGTGGCCGTCCCGCCCGTCAGCTCGTCCTGGCGAAGCCGGCCCGACCGGGCCCGCTCCGCCAGGACGGCCACCTGGGCGCTGATCGCGCCCACCGTCAGCCGGTCGGCGGCGCGGATCACCGGGGTGACCAGCCCGCCGTCGGTCGCGACGGCCACCGACAGGTCCACGCTGGTGAACTGCCGGACCGCGTCCGGCGTCCAGATCACGTTCATCTCCGGCACCCGGACGTGGGCGTGCGCCGCCGCCTTGATGACCAGGTCGGTCAGGGTGATCCTGGCGGTGCCGCCCGCGCCGGAGGCGGTGCTGCCCGCGCCGGAGGCGGTGCTGCCCGCGCCGGAGGCGGTGCCGCCCGCGCCGGAGGCGGTGCCGCCCGCGCCGGAGGCGGTGCCGGCCGCGTTCAGCTGGTCCCGCAGCCGCAGCAGCCCGCTGACCTCGGCGGTACCGCGCAGGTAGAAGTGCGGTGCGGTGGTCACGCTCTCGGTCAGCCGCCGGGCCAGCGCCCGGCGCAGCCGCGAGTGCGGATGGTCGGTGTAGCCGCCGTCACCATGAGCGTCACCGCCGCCAGCGGCGGCGGGCGGCACCGTCTCCGGCGCGGCCGGTACCGTGTCCGGCGCGGGCGGCCCGGCCCCCGGCTGGGCTGGTGCCGCGGCGGGAGCCGCCTGCCGGGCGGTGATCGCCTGCTCGACGTCGCGGCGCACGATCCGGCCGTCCGGCCCGGTCCCGGTCAGCTGCTCGATCGCCAGCCCGGCGTCGCGGGCCAGCCGCCGGGCCAGCGGGCTGATGAAGATGCGCTGACCCCGCTCCGGCCCGGCGCCATCGGCGGACGCCGTCTCACCCGGCGCTTCCTCCCGCGGTGCCTGCGCGACGGCTGGGACCGGCGCAGCGGCCGGGCCGAGCCGGGCGAGCAGGCCCGCGGCGTCCTGCTCGGTCTCCCCGGCCGCGCCAGTGACCGCGATCGGCGCGCCCGCCTCGACCTCAGCGCCCTCCGGCACCAGCCGCCTGAGCAGCACCCCGTCCGCCTCGGCCTCAACGTCGAACGTGGCCTTCGCCGTCTCCACGGTGGCCACCACGTCCTGCGCCGCGAACCGGCCGCCCTCCTCGACCAGCCAGGCCGTCAGCACGGCCTCGGTCTCGCCGGCCACCGCGGCCGGCATCCGCAGCACGTCAGCCACGGCCTGCTCCCGTCATCGCCCGGATCGCCGCGCTGACCTCCTCGGCCCGGGCGATGGCCGCCCGTTCCAGCACCTTGCTGATGCTGGGGGAGGCCTCGCCGCCGGTGACTCGCTGGACCGGAGCGTCCAGCCAGTCGAAGTACCGCCGGGTGATCTCGTCGGCCAGCCAGCCGCCGTAGGACGGCCCGAGCGGTCCCTGCTCGGCGATCAGCACGTTGCTGGTCTTGCGGACGCTGGCCCCGATCGTGTCCCAGTCGATGCTGGCCCGGTCCAGCCAGCGCAGGTCGACCACTTCGGCGTCCACCTCCGGCAGCCCGTCCACCGCGGCCAGCACGTAGCTGGTCATCGCCAGGTAGCTGATCACGGTCAGGTCCCGGCCCGGGCGGCGGACCGCCGCCTTGCCGACCGGCAGGCAGTAGTCCAGGTCGCCGTCCGGCGGGCCGTCGCCCTCGGACGGGTACAGGTCGGTGTGCTCCAGCACCAGCACCGGGTCGGCGCAGCGCAGCGCGCTGTTCATCAGGCCCACGTAGTCGAACGGGGTGGACGGGGCCGCGATCCGCCATCCGGCCGAGGTGGCGAAGACCCCGGCCGGGTCCATCGAGTGCTGCGACCCGTAGCCGGTGCCCATCGCCACCTTGCTGCGCACCACCAGCGGCACGTCGTCATCGCCGCCGTACATGTGCCGGGCCTTGCCGATCTGGTTGAACAGCTGGTCGGCCGCCACCCACATGAAGTCGGCGTACATGAACTCGACCACCGGCCGGAACCGGCCGTCAAGCGCGATCCCGCCGGCCAGCCCGGTGAACGCGTTCTCGCTGATCGGCGTGCCGAGCACCCGGCCCGGGTACTTCTCGGCCAGCCCCTTGGTGGCCCCGTTGGTGCCGCCGCCGAGCCGGTGCACGTCCTCGCCCAGGACTACGATCCGCTCGTCGGCGGCCATCCGCCGGTCCATCACCGCCGCCACGCTGTCGATGAACTTCACCGGCGGCTGCCGCTGGCCCGGGCGGTCCGGCTCGCGCGCCATCGGAGCGCCGTCGAACTCGCTCAGGTCGCCGCGCAGGCCGACGTGCGCGAACTTCGGGTCCGGCCATTCGGCCGCCCTGATCTGCCGCTTCCCGTCCGCCGACGGCTCGGTCAGCACCTCGTCGATGTCGGTCATGAGCTGCTGCGCGGCGCGCCCGGCCGCCTCAGCCTGCTGCCCGGTCAGGATGCCGCGCCGGATCAGGTGCGCCGCGGTCAGCGCCAGCGGGTCGCGGGCCTGCCATTGCCGCTCCTCCTCCCGGGTCCGGTACCGGAACGCGCTGCCCGGCAGCGGGCCGTTCTGGTGGAAGAACCGGTACACCTCGGCCTCGACCACGGCCGGGCCGTGCCCGGCCCGCAGCCGCCTGGTGGCCTCGCCCATGGCCAGGTACACCGCCAGCGGGTCCATCCCGTCCACCCGCCAGCTGGCGATCCCGAAGCCGGGCCCCCGGGCCGACAGCCGCGGCTCGCCGGTCGCCTCGGCCACCGTGGTGGACACCGCGTACTGGTTGTTCTCGATGAAGAAGACCAGCGGCAGCTGCCAGGCCGCGGCCAGGTTCAGCGTCTCCAGGGTGGAGCCGATGTTGGCCGCGCCGTCGCCGAAATAGGTGACCGCGACCGCGCCGGTCCCGGCGCGGCGGTGCGCCCAGGCCGACCCGGCGGCCAGCGGCACCCCGCCGCCGACGATCGCATTGGTGCCGATCGCGCCCGCCTCGCGCCACTGCAGGTGCATCGAGCCGCCGCGGCCGTGGCTGAAGCCGCGGTCCAGGCCGCAGATCTCGGCCAGCGTGCGCAGCAGCAGCTCGCGGACCTCGTCCGGCCAGGGCCGGCGCGGGTCGATGCCGTCCGGCGCGACGTAGTGCAGCGTCTTGGCCAGGAACTGGTGGTGCCCGCGGTGCGACCCGTTGACCGTGTCCGCCGCGGTCAGCGCGAGCGCCGAGCCGGCCGCGCCGCCCTCCTGCCCGATGGACGAATGCGCCGGGCCGTGGATCAGCCCGTCCCCGGCCAGCTTCAGCACGTGCTCCTCGAACGCCCGGATCAGCACCAGCTGGCTGTACAGCGAGGTGAGCAGGGCCGGGTCGGCGGCGTCCCAGTCGTCCCGGCTGGCGCGCAGCTCGGTCCACGGCGCGTCCGGGCTGAGCGGGTGCTGGTCGGGCATCGGGGGTTTCTCCTCCCGGTGGGGCTGGCGGTCAGGTGCCTTGTTGTGGATCCAAAGTGGTTTTCTCAGTCCAGCTATGGTGACATGTCACCAGTATCCAGTCGAGTTTTGGATCCAGGGAGGCCACGTGAGCGGCGCGCGCGCAGCGGGCGCAGAAGCGCACCAGGAGGGGGCGACTGCAGCCGGGCTGCCCGGCCTGACCGGCGTCGACCACATCGGCTTCACCGTGCCCGACCTGGCGCAGGCGCACCGGTTCCTGACCGGGGTGCTCGGCTGCGAGTACATGTACACGCTCGGCCCGTTCCGGCACGACGACAGCGACTGGATGCGCGAGCACATGAACCTCGACCCGCGGGCGGTCATGCAGCAGCTGCACTTCTACCGCTGCGGCGGGCAGGCCATCTTCGAGGTGTTCCAGTTCGCCGCGCCGGGCCAGCGCGCGCAGCCGCCGCGCAACTGTGACATCGGCGGCCATCACGTCGCGCTGTACGTCGAGGACCTGGACGCCGCCGTGGCCTACCTGCGCGGGCACGGGGTGCGGGTCCTCGGCGAGCCGACCGCGAGCCGCGGGCCGAGCGAGGGCCAGCGGTGGGTGTACTTCCTGGCCCCGTGGGGGATGCAGTTCGAGCTGGTCAGCTACCCCGGCGGCAAGGCGTTCTCGCATCATCCCGGGCGCTTCCCGGCCGCCCCGCCGCAGCCGCCGCCGGTGCTGCCGCCCGGGACGGTGGCCGCCGGTTGAGCGCGCAGGCCGCTCAGGCTGCTCAGGCCGCAGAGGCTGCGGAGGCTGCGAAGGCTGCGGAGGCCGGCCAGGCCGCCAGCCTGCGGGTGGCCGCCTGGCTGCGGGCGGCGATCCTGTCCGGCGAGATCGGGCCGGGGGAGCGAATCCGGCAGGAGGAGATCGCCGAGCGGCTCGGCGCCAGCCGGCTGCCGGTCCGCGAGGCGCTGCGGATGCTGGAGGCCGAGGGGCTGACCGAGCTGGAGCCGCGCAAGGGCGCCCGGGTGCCCGAGCTGACCGCCGCCGAGATCGACGTGCTCTACCAGATGCGCGAGCGGCTTGAGCCGCTGGCGCTGGCGCAGAGCATGCCGCACCTGGGCGCCGCGGACCTGGCCCGGCTGGCCGCGCTGGAGGACGCGATCGAGGCCGGGCCGGGCGTGGCCGAGTTCCTGGCCCTGGACCGGGAGTTCCACTTGCTGACCTACTCCGGCTGCGCGTTCGGCCAGCTGCGCACCGCGGTGACCCGGCTGTGGAACTCCACCCAGCACCACCGACGGCTGTTCGTCACGCTGGCCGGGCCGTCCCGGCGCTGGGTGATCGCGGCGGAGCACCGGCTGCTGCTGGACGCGATCAGCCGGCAGGATGCGGTGGACGCCGGGCGCTGCCTGCGCGGCCATATCCGCCGCACCCGGACCGAGCTGGCCCGCCACCTCGGCGGCGCGGATCAGTAGCCTGGGTACGGATTGGCCACGTAGAGGTCCTTGGCCGGGAACAGCGTGAGCACCCGCGGGCCGTCCGGGGTGAGGGCGACCTCCTCCTCGATCCGGGCCGCGGAGAACCCGTCGCTGGCCGGGCAGTAGGTCTCCAGCGCGAACACCATCCCGGCCTGCAGCTCGACCGGCTCGCGCATGCTGTTGAGCCGGGAGATGATCGGCCGCTCGTGCAGGCCCAGGCCGAGGCCGTGGCCGAACTGCAGGCCGAAGGCGTCCATCTCGGTCGCGAACCCGAAGTCAGCAGCCTTGGGCCACAGCGCGGCGATCTCGTCGGTGCCGGTGCCGGGCTTGACCGCCGCGATCGCGGCGTCCATCCACTCCCGGGCCTTGGCATAGGCGTCGCGCTGGCTGGCCGTGGCCATGCCCACGCTGAACGTGCGGTAGTAGCAGGTCCGGTAGCCGTTGAAGGAGTGGATGATGTCGAAGAAGGCCTGGTCGCCGGGGCGGATGTAGCGGTCGGAGAAGTTGTGCGGATGCGGGTTGCAGCGCTCGCCGGACACCGCGTTGATCGCCTCGACCTGGTCCGAGCCCATCTCGTAGAGGCGCTTGCTGGCCAGCGCGACGATCTCGTTCTCCCTGATGCCGGGCTGCAGCGCCGCGGCGATGTCCTGATAGACCCCGTCCACCATGGCCGCGGCCTGGGTCAGCAGCATGATCTCGTCGGCGGACTTGAGCTGCCGGGCGTCCAGCATGTCCTGCTGGCAGTCCACGACGGTCAGGCCCTGGCGCTGCATCTCGAACAGGAAGGCCGGCTCGGCGATGTCCACCCCGACCGGCTCGCCCGCGAGCCTGGCGTCGGTGAGCAGGCCCTTGATCTGGGTCACGGCGTCGCGCATGAGCCCGGCCGACGGGGCGATCGCGCCGCGCAGCCCGAGCATCCCGGCCCGGCAGTTGTCCGGCTCCAGCCACGGCGCGTACAGCTTGTGGTGCCGGGCCGCGGACCCGAAATCCCACAGCACGGGCTCGCCGCCGCGGGTGAGCAGCGCGTAGCGGGTCATCTTGTCGCCGAGCGCGCCGCCGATCCAGGTCTGCGTGGTGTAGCGGATGTTGTAGAAATCGAACAGCAAGAAGGCGCCGCACGCGCTGGCCGCCAGCGCCTGCCGGGCCCGGCCCAGCCGGTAGTCGCGCAGCCGCCCGAAGTCCAGCCGCGTCTCATAGTCCACGCCCATGTGCCCGGGCGCCGCCATCGGCCTGCTGCTCTCGCTCATCGCCTCGCTCCTCGGCTTTCCGCGCCCTGCTGGCCCGGCCGGGCCAGCGGCCCGGCCTAGTCGCAAACGTTTGCATCCTAACCCGGGCGAGCCTGGCCCGGAATGGCCGGCTTCCCCGGGCCTGGCCGGCTTCCCGGGTCGGCCTGGCCCCCGTGCGCTGCCACTCCTGTCACGCCCGTCACATGGCCAGTTAACGCGGAAGGTTGGTTAACGCCGGCGGCACAAATCTTCCGCGTCAATCACCGGCGGCCTCGCGGCGGCGCTTGGCGGCGCGGGCGGCGGGACGGCGCTCGCGCACCGGCCCGGGCTTGGTCGCCGCGATCGGCAGCCGCGACGGCGGCTTGACCTCCTCCAGCCGCAGGTGCGTCACCATCCGGGAGCTGCCCCGGGCGGCCAGCGCGGCCAGCACCTGCTGCAGCTCGCCGACGTCCCTGGCCACCACGCTCAGCAGGTAGTCGAACTCGCCGGCGATGTTGTCCGCCGCGATGATCTGCGGCAGGGCCCGCAGCTGGTCCTCGAAGATCCGGGTCGACCGCGGGTCGTGCCGGGTCATGCCGACCAGCACGAACATCTGCAGCGGGAAGCCGGCCTCCGCCGGATCCAGCTCGGCCCGGATGACCCGGATCACGCCCGACTGCTTCAGCCAGCGCACCCGGTTCAGCGTCGCCGCGGCAGACAGCCCCACCAGGCGGGCCAGCTCCACGTTCGTGCGGTCCGCGTCCGCCTGCAGCGCAGTGAGCAGTTCTATGTCAACTTCATCAAGCGCAACGGCCATAGCACTGAATAATATCTTGCCAGATCCGTTGCAGGGCGAATTTGACGATACTGATATCCGATAATAGCTACATGAAGAACAGCCGTCGTCTCGCTCTCGCTGCCCTCACCGCAGCAGGCCTGCTGTGGGGCACCACCGTCCCGCTGTCCAAGGTTGCCCTGACGTGGCTGCCCCCGGCCTGGCTGACCGTGGCCCGGTTCGCCGTGGCCGCTCTCATCCTGCTGCTGGCCTGCGCCCGCACCCCGGCCAGCCGGGCCCGCCTGCGGGCCGCGCTGACCCCCGGCGTAATCGCCTCGGGCGCGATCGGCTACGGCGGCTCAGTGCTGCTGCAGAACGCCGGCATCACCCGGACCAGCGTCAGCAGCGCCGCGCTGCTGATCGGGGCCACGCCGGTGCTGGTCGCGCTCATCGCCGCGGGCTGGCACCGCGCGGTCGCCCGGCCGGTGGCCTGGCTCGGCTTCGCGGTCTCGCTGGCGGGCGTCGGGCTGGTCGCAGGCGGCGGTGGCGGCGGCGCCTCACTGGCCGGCGACGGCCTGGTCCTGGCCTCGCTGCTGCTGTCGGCGGGCGCCACGGTGGCGCTCGGCCGCCTGGTAGCCGGCCGCGACCCGGCCGCGGTGACGGCCGTGCAGTTCCTGGCCGCGGCGCTGGCCGTGCTGCCGGCCGCGCTGGTCACCGAGCCGGTGGCGGCCATCCCGGCCGCGCCGACGGGCGCGGTGCTGGCGGCCGTCGCGCTGGCCATCGGCGGCACCGTCGCCCCGTTCACCCTGTTCGCTTACGGCCAGGCGCGGATCCCCGCCGAGGTCGCGGGCGGGTTCCTCAACATCGAGCCGCTGGTCGGTGCCGCCGCCGGGGTCGTCGTGTTCGGCAACCCGGCCGGCCCGCAGCAGCTGCTCGGCGGTACCGCGATCCTGGCCGGGATCGGGCTCAGCAGCCTGCCGCTGCTGACCGCCGCCCGCGCCGAGGCCGGGCAGGCCGAGCTGGCCGGGGCCGGACTGGCCGGGGCTGAGGCCGAGCTGGCCGGGGCTGAGGCCGAGCTGGCCGGGGCTGAGCGGGGTGAGCCGGAGCGGGTGGCGGCCGGCCCGGGCGTCACCGCCTCCGCCGGGCTGCTGGCGGAGGACCCGGTCCCGGCCGGGCCGGTCCCGGGCCCCGGGCAGCTGCCTGCGCCGATTGAGCCCGCCCTGCTGTGGGGCGGCCCGCCCAATCCGGCGGCCGGCCTGGCCGGCGGTCACGCCCGCCAGGCCGGCCGGGTGGCCTGCCAGCGCGAGGCGCACGCGCAGGCCGCCCAGCGCCGCGCCGCCATCCGCTGCCACGTCGGCCCCTACCGGCGGCTGGACGCGGCCCGGCCGCGGTGCCCGCTAGAAGGCCGGCTGCTCGTGGTGAGCAGCTGGCCCTCCGCCGGCCAGCCCGCCCGGCACCCGCGGCCGGCGCCGGGCCGCCCGGCGCCGCGCAGCCTCGCCGGTCAGCCGCGCCCGATGTAGGGCATCTTGGTCGCGGTGATCGTGAGGAACTGGACGTTGGCGTCCAGCGGCAGGCCGGCCATGTAGAGCACCGCCTCCGCGACGTGCCGCGCGGCGAAGGTGGGCTCGGCCGCGACCGACCCGTCCGCCTGCACGACGCCGCTGGCCATGGCCGCCGTCATCTCGGTGGCGGCGTTGCCGATGTCGATCTGGCCGCAGGCGATGTCGTGGGCCCGGCCGTCCAGCGAGATGGACTTAGTCAGCCCGGTGATCGCGTGCTTGGTGGCGGTGTAGGCGGCGCTGGCCGGGCGGGGCGCGTGCGCGGAAATCGAGCCGTTGTTGATGATCCGGCCGCCGCGCGGCTCCTGGGCCCGCATCATCGTCACCGCCTGACTGGCGCACAGGAACGCGCCGGTGAGGTTGGTGCCGACGGCCCGCTGCCAGTCCGCCGGGGACAGGTCGCCGACCGCGCCCGCCGGGCCGAACAGGCCGGCGTTGTTGACCAGCAGGTCGAGCCGTCCCCACCGGCGGCCGACCGCCCCGAACAGCGCGGCCACCGAATCGGCCGAGCTCACGTCGGCGGGCACGGCCAGTCCCTGGCCCGCAGGCCAGGAGCCGGGCGCCACGGCCTGCTCCAGCGGCTCCGGCCGGCGGCCCGCGGCGGCGACCCGCCAGCCGGCCGCGAGCAGCGCCCGGGTGATCTCCAAGCCGAGGCCCGATCCGGCCCCGGTGACGACGGCAACGCCCGCTGTGGTCATGCCCTGACCGTACCGGCGCATTGGCGCACGGCAATTGCCCGGCTCGACCCGTGAATGGTCGCAACTAATCGTAGTTGGGCGACCACCTATGGTTAGATAGGCGGCGTGGCCGCGGCCACCGCCGGGGCTTCGCGCGGCCGGGGAGGTTGGTGTCTTGGGGGGGAGAAGCGGCGCTGCTGCGCGCCGCCGGGCAGCGGTCGCGGCTGGTGCCGCGAACAGCGACCCTGCCGACACCAGCGACCCGGCCGGCTCGGCCGACCTGTACCGGTCGCTGCTGGAATCAGCGCCCGACGCGATGGTAATCGTCGACAGCGGCGGCATCATCCGGCTGGTCAACGCCAAAACCGAAGAGCTCTTTGGTCATCAAAGGTCTGAACTTCTCGGCCGCCCCGTCGAGATGCTCCTGCCCGGCCGGCTGCGGGCCGGGCATGCCGCGCAGGGGTCCTGGTACTCGGCCAGCCCGCGGGCCCGGCCGATGGGAGCCGGGCTGGGACTACTCGGCCTGCGCCGGGACGGCACCGAGTTCCCGGTCGAGATCAGCCTCAGCCCGCTGCAGACCGGCCAGGGGCTGCTGGTGTCGGCCGCCGTCCGGGACGCGACCGAGCGGCGCGCGGCCGAGTTGCGGATGGCCGAGCTGTCCATGATCGTCCAGACCTCGCAGGACGCGATCATCACCGCCACGCCCGACGGGGTGATCACCTACTGGAACGAGGCCGCGGCCTGCATGTACGGCTACTCCGCGGACGAGGCCGTCGGCCGCAGCGCGGTCATGCTCGCCCCGCCCGGCGGGGCCGGCGACGTGGCGGCGCTGCTGGCCCGGCTGCGACGCGGCGAGCGGATCGAGCACTACGAGACGCTGCGCCGGGCCCGGTCGGGTGACCTGCTGGACGTTGACATCGTCGCCTGGCCGGCCTGTGACCCGGCCGGCCAGGTGACGGGCGTCTGCGCGATCGTGCGCGACGTCGGCGAGCAGCGCCGGGCCAGCGGCGAGCTGACCCGGCTGCATGAGCAGCAGCGGCAGGTCGCGCTGACCCTGCAGCGCGACCTGATGGGCCCGGTCCCGCAGGTCCCCGGCATCGAGACCGCGAGCCGCTACCGGCCCGCCACCCGGGGCGCGGGCGTCGGCGGTGACTGGTTCGACCTGATCCCGCTCGGGGCCGGGCGGGCGGCCGTGCTGATCGGCGACGTGATGGGCCGCGGCCTGGAGGCGGCCACGGTCATGGGGCGGCTGCGGTCGGCGGGGAACGCGCTGGCCCGCACCGGGATGTCGCCGCAGCAGCTGATGTCCGCGCTCGACTCGGTCGCCCGCGACCTGCCCGGCCAGCTGGTCACCTGCTGCTACCTGGTCATCGACGCGACGGGGGGAGAGCTGACGGCGTGCTCGGCCGGCCACCTGCCGATCCTGGCGGCCGGGCCGGACGGCACGGCGGGACCGCTGCCCATCCCGGTCAGCGTCCCGCTCGGCGTCGGCGGGATCCCGCATGCGGAGGCCGCGTTCGCGGTCCCGCCGGGTACCACGCTGGTGCTGTACACCGACGGGCTGATCGAGACGCGCGACAGTGACCTGGAGGCGCGGATCGGCACGCTCGCGGCCGAGGCGGCCGCTGCGCTGGCCGGCTCCGCCGGGCTGGAGCAGGCCGCCGACCAGATCCTGCCCGCGCTGCTGACCGGCAGCGGGCAGCACGCCGACGACGTGACGCTGCTGCTGGTCCGGATGCCGGCCCCGCCGCTGGCCAGCGCGAGCACGTCGCTGCCGCCCGAGCCGCGCCAGGTCGGCGCGGGACGGCGCTTCGTCCGCGAGACGCTGGCCGCCTGGGGCCAGCAGGAGCTGGCCGCGCACGCCTGCCTGCTGGTATCCGAGATCCTCACTAACGCGATCCGGCACGCTTGCCAGCCGATCGAGCTACGGCTGCACCGCCGGGCCGGCGAGCTGGTCGCGGAGATCTTCGACGATGACGCGCAGCTGCCGCAGCGGATGGTGCCCGGCCTGGCCGAGGAGAGCGGCCGCGGCCTGATGATCGTGGATGCCCTCGCGGCGGACTGGGGAGCCCGGCTTTCCGGACCGGGCAAGGTGGTGTGGTTCACCCTGGCCTCGGACGGCGCGGCCGCGTCCGGGCCGCCGGCGCTGCCGCAGCCGCGGCGCGCGGGCGAGCCGGCCACAGCGCCCTGCTGACCGCGTCCTGCCCGTCCCGCGGACCCGCTCCGGTTTCCGGCGGCCCGGGAGCGCGCATACTTACTCTGAGTATGTAAAACAAAACTCTGAGTAGTGACGGGGCGAGCATGACAGCGGGGCTCAGCGGCATTCCGGCCCGCCAGGCCGGTCCGGCCGGCCCGGCCAGCCAGGCGGCCGCGGCCGGCACCGGCCAGCCGGGCGGCGCGCTGGCGGTCACCGTCATCATCTGCGCCTACACCGAGAAGCGGTGGGAGCAGCTGCGGGCCGCGGTCGGCTCGGTGCTGGCCCAGCAGCCGCCGGCCGCGCAGGTGCTCCTCGTCATCGACCACAACGCGGCGCTGGCCGGCCGGGCCCGGCGCGAGCTAACCGGCGTCACGGTGCTCGACTCGCCCGGCCCGCAGGGCCTGTCCGGGGCCCGCAACGCCGGCCTGAAGGCCGCCGGCCACCCGGTGGCCGTCTTCCTCGACGACGACGCCGAGGCCAGGCCCGGCTGGCTGGCCGAGCTGGTCGCGCCGTACGCCGACCCGGACGTGGTGGCGACCGGCGGCAGCGCGCACCCGCGCTGGCCCGGCCCCCGGCCGCGCTGGCTGCCGCCAGCGTTCGACTGGGTGGTCGGGTGCAGCTACACCGGGCTGCCGGCCGCGCCCGGGCCGGTGCGTAACCCGATCGGGGCGAATATGTCGCTGCGGACCGGCCCGGCGCTGGCGGCCGGCGGCTTCGACACCGGCGTCGGCAGGCTCGGCGCCAAGCCGACCGGGTGCGAGGAAACGGAGCTGGCCATCCGGCTCACCGCCGCCCGGCCCGGCGCCGCGGTCTGGTACGCCCCGGCCGCCCAGGTCGACCACCACGTCGCCGCCGACCGGGCGCGGCTGCGCTACTTCCTGCGCCGGTGCTGGCACGAGGGCCGGTCCAAGGCCCGGGTGGTGGCCAGGGCCGGGACGCCGGCCGGGCTGGCCGCCGAGCGCCGCCAGGCGGTGCGCGTCATTCCCGCCGCGGTGGCCGCCGACCTGCGCGCCGCGGCCGGCGGCGACGGCGCCGCTCTGCTGCGGGCCCTGGCCACCGCCGGCGGCCTGGCGGTCACTGTGGCCGGCTACGGCTACGGCCGGGCCCGGCCGGAGACCGGGGCGGCCGCGCGCTGAGCCAGCCGCCGCAGCCGCGGCTCGGCGGCCTTGACCGCCTCCCTGGCCCGGCCCTGGGCTGCGCGCAGCGCCGCCCGCCGCGGGCCCGGCAGCGCACTCCAGCCCAGCATGCGCAGCCCGGACGCAGTGCGGGCCAGCTGCGGCAGCCCGGCCGACCTGGCCTGGCCGGCCCACCGCTGCGCCAGCTCGGGGTCGTCGCCGTACTTCAGCGCGGCAATGGCGGGCCGGACGTAGGCCAGCCCGGACGGCAGCCGCCGCATCCGCGGCGCCCACTGGGCCAGCAGCGCGTCCAGCGCAGCCTCGCTGCGCCCCCGGTCACGGGTCAGCGAGCCGGGCCGCAGCCGCAGGTCGGTCAGCACATCCGGCTGGCCCACCAGGCCGGGGTGGCCGAGCCCGCCGCGATCCGCAGCCACATCTCCAGGTCCTCGACGTGCGAGATGCCCTCGTCGAAGCCCCCGACGTCGGCGAAGCAGGAGGCGCGGACCAGCAGTGAGCTGCCGTTGCGGGCCGGGTTGCTGGCCGCCAGCAGGTCGTCGAGGTCGTAGCGGCCCGGCCGGGACCACTGCCAGAACACCGGGGTGCCGTTCTCCAGGATCATCCGGGACCGGCAGAACACCCCGCCGACCCGCGGCGGCAGCGACTCGATCAGGCCGAGCTGGCGCTCCAGGAACCGCGGATGCCAGCGGTCGTCGCCGTCCAGGAACGCCAGGTAGCGGCCGCGGGCGGCGGCGATGCCGGCGTTGCGGGCCGCGCTCAGCCCGCGGTGCGGGCCGGGCACGATGGTGACCCGGGAATCATGGCCGGCCGTCTCCTTGACCACCTGCATGGTGTCGTCGGTGGACTGGTCGTCGACGACCAGGTACTCGAACCGGGCGTAGGTCTGGCTCAGCACCGAGCCGGCCGCCTCGGCCACGTAGCGGGCGACGTTGTAGGCCGGGGTGATGACGGTGACGGCCGGGTCCCGGTCTGCTGTCATCGGCTGCTCCTGGCCGGCGCGGGCAGTTCGTAGATGTAGGTGCCGTGGCTGGCGGCCAGCAGCCGCCAGCGGGGAGACCGGGCCAGGTCGGCCAGCAGCCGGGCGATGTTGGCGGGCGGGGCGATGCCCATCGCCCGCATGTAGGTGATCATGCTCGGGGTGACCACCACGTAGGCCGGCCCGCGACCCCGGGTGTAGTGCAGCGAGTCGCGCTCGACCTCGCCGAGCACGCCCAAGGCCGGCCGGGCGGCGGCGACCCCGCCGCTGCCGAACACCGTGGGCAGCGGGAACAGGTTGTAACGGGCGGTGTCGGACAGCGGCGCGTTCGCCACGGCGCTGTAGACCGGGCCGGGCCGGGCGGTGCGCAGGAACCCGGCCACCGTGTTCACCTCGGACGAGGTCATCACGTTGGAGCTGTCGTTGCCGAAGAACGCGGGCAGGAACAGCGCGACCGCGGCCGCCACCGCCGCCGGGGCGAGCAGCACGCCGAGCGGCTGTGCTGGCCGGGGGGCGACCCCCCGGAACCCCCGGCTGTGCTGGCCCGGGGGGGCGACCCCCCGGAACCCCCGGCTGTGCTGGCCCGGGGGGATGCCCCCCCGGAACCCCCCGCTGGTCCTGGCGGTGCCGCGGCCGGGCCGGGACGAGCGCGACCGCGGCCAGTGCCGCCGCCCAGGGCAGCGAGAACAGATAGACCCGCAGGATGCCCTCGTTGCCGTAGGCCTGGCCCGCCAGCACCAGCACCGGCGAGAACGTCATCAGCAACAAGGCCACTGCGGGCACACCGTCCCGGCCGGATGCGCGCCCGGACCGGCGAGCGCGCCAGGCCCGCCAGGCGCCGGCCAGCGCCAGCGCCCACATGCCCGCCGACAGCCCCTTGGCCGCCTCCCGGATCGTGGTCTCGCTGGCCGGGACGGTGCCGAAGGCGAACGAGGGCGGCGCGGCGTTGCTGAAGAAGCTGCCCACCGACTGCAGCAGTCCGTAGTGCGCGCTGACGTACGACAGCCGCGGCAGCAGGTAGGCCACGGCGATGGCGGCCAGCCCGAGCGGCAGCCAGCGGGGCCGCAGCCGGCCGGTGACGGCCAGCGCCCCGAGCTGCACCGCCACGATGTAGGGGGACAGCTCGTGTGCGGTGACCAGCACCCAGTACACCCCGGCGGCCAGCAGCGCGAACGCGGCCCGCTGCGCGGCCGGGCGGCCCGGGCCGGGGCGCAGCCAGCGCAGCGCGATCGCGAAGATCATCAGGCTGAGCAGGGTGCCGAACGCCTGCGGGGAAAAGTAGTCCTGAGCGATCCAGTTCGCCGCCGGGTACAGCAGCAGCGCCGCCCAGCGCTGCCGCTGCGTCAGGCCGAGCTCGGCGTAGCACAGCCGCAGCAGCGGCAGCGCCGCCAGCTCGACCACCAGCTGCGCCCACTTGGCGTAGGCCAGCGGGGTCGTGATGCCCGCCGCCTTGCCCAGCCAGGCGGCGAACGCGAAGAAGCCCGGCCAGTTCTGGTAGATGTCGATGTGCCGGTCCAGCTGGCCGTGCGCGTTGACGTACTGGACCACGCCGACGGTCTTGTACAGCCAGGCGTACCGGCCCTGCGCGTAGACCAGCGGCGCGGTGCCGTACAGCATCACCGCCAGGGCCGCCGCGTGCAGGCCGAGCCAGATGCCCGACGGCCGGGCGCGGGCCAGCTCGATGCCCGCCGACACGACCAGCAGCCCGAGCCCGGCGTACCAGATCACCGGCAGCGCATTCAGCAGCCCGTAGGCGCCGATCGCGGCCGGGTCGGCCTGCGCCGTCCCGGCCGCCCACAGCGCGGCGGCGGCCGGCAGCAGGACCGCGGCCGCCGGGACGGGAGCGCGGCGGCCGGGCCGCCCGCCATGCGGGATCCGCGCGGCGGCCCCGGCGGCGGCCTGGCGTACCGCGCTCACCGGCGCGCGCTCACCGGCGGGCCGCCCGGCGGGCCCGGGAGTAGGCCGCCACCCCGGCCAGCATCCCGCTGACCTCCCGCACCGCCAGCCGCCGGCCGTCACCGTGCAGCTGGCTGTCCTGCGTAGCCTGGCGCATCGTCTTCGCCACGCTCGCGGCCTTGGCCAGCCCGTGCGCCAGCATCCCGGCGGGCAGCGTCCGGTCCAGCAGGTGCTTGGCCAGGTAGGCGCCGAGGCCGAACCCGTAGGAGTAGATCTGCTCCGACAGCTCGCCGGTCTCCGCCCGGTGCCGGTGCCAGACCAGCGCCGAGGGCAGGTAGGAGAGCCGGCCGCTGGCCAGGATCAGCCGGACGAAGATGTCCAGGTCCTCGCCGCCGCGGGCCGGGCTGCCCGCGCCGAGCAGCGGGTCGAACCCGCCCGCGTCCAGCACGGCCGCGCGGCGGACGGCCAGGCTGGCGCCGGTGCCGAACAGCCCGGCGCTGAACGGGTACAGCCGGGAGCGGTCCCGGTGCCGGGCCAGGTCGAAGCGGCGCGGCGCGAACGCCGTGCCCCAGGTGTAGCGGGACTCGAAGTAGCGCTCCGCGCTGGTGTCCAGCGAGCCCGCGGGCACCGGCCCGGTGACGCAGACGGTCTGCGGGTCGGCGGCGAAGCCTGCCGCGATCGCGGCCGGCCAGCCCGGGTCGGCCAGCACGTCGTCGTCGGTGAACGCGACGATGTCGTGCGCGGCCTGCGCCAGCCCGTGGTTGCGGGCGCGGGACAGGCCGGGCGCGGGCTCGCGGGTGTAGCGCACCCGCGGGTCGGCGGCGGCCAGCTCGGCCACGGCGCGGCGGGTCTGCGCGGTGGTCGGCGCATTGTCGACGACCAGGATCTCCAGTGGCTGGTAGCCGACCTGCTGCACCGCACGCACGCTGCGGGCCAGGCTCGCGGCCCGGTCCCGGCTGCAGATCACCACGCTGATGCCGTCCCCGGTGGCCGGCTGCCGGTCCGGGCAGGCCACCCGGGCCGCCCAGCTGGCCTGCTGCGGCGCGGCCGCGGCCTCGGCGTCCCAGCTGGCGTGCTGGCGCAGCGGCTCGCCGAGTGCGATCCGCGCCGCGGCCCGGGCCCGGTCCGCCATCGTCGCGGCCGGCTCGGCCGGGATGGTGACGAAGCCGACCGGGGCGCGGTGCCGGCGGATCAGGATCCTGGCCTGCCCGTGCCGGGCCTGCACCGGCCCGCTGATCGCGGTGACCGGCACGTCCTGGTCGAACTCCAGCATGCCGACCCACAGGCTCTCGCCCGCGGCCGGGACGGCCCGCACGGTGGTCATGCCGGCGCTCCTGCCGCCGGGCCCGCCGCGTGGCCGGGCGCCACCGGGCCGGTCACGCGCGGCCGGTGCCTGCGCACGATCGCCGCGGCCAGCGCGGCCAGGCTGACCGCCCCGAGTATCTGCAGCAGCGCGACCGGATGCCAGGCATGCCACCACAGCATCAGCGAGGTCACGGCGGCGGTGACGGCCAGGCTGAGCCCCACCGGCACGGCGGCCTGCGACCAGCCCGCGAGCGCGGGCCAGTGCGCGGTGATGGCCCGTCCGGGCACGAAGAAAGCGAACCCGAACGCCAGCCACGCCCGGGCCGGCCCGGCGGCCCCGGCCGTCACCAGCCCGAGCAGCGCCGCCGCGGCGAGCATCGCGGCCAGGTCCAGCAGGTCACCCGCCGCCACGGCCGCCAGCCAGCGCCGCGGGACGGCGCGCCCCGCAGCCGCCGCTCGTTCGTTTCCCATGATCTGTCCCGGGCCCAGGGCCGCCTCCGGCTCCGGTTCCGGGTCCCCCTAGCCGGTCATCCCCCGCCTTCGATTACTTTAAGCAACGCAAAATGACTTAGAGTGTCTACAGGCGGCCGCCGGGTCGCGCGGGCCGTTCCCGGCCGCGCGGCGGCCGGGAATCGGGGGACCGGGGTGGCAGCGCTGAGCCAGCGGGGCGGCGGCGGACGGGCGCGGGCGGCCGTCACGACCGTGATGGTGATTCTGGCCGCGGTGGCGGTGGTGGCCTGCGGCCTGGCCCCGGGCGGCACGCCGTCGGCGCGGGCCTCGGCCCCGGCCGGCCGCATCCCGCCGCCGGCCGGGTGCCGGCCCGCTGGCATCTCGCCCTGGACGCCCGCTTCGGCGGATCGCACCTGGACACCTCGCTGTGGGCGACCTGCTATCCGTGGATGGACCACCCCTCCGGGTGCCGCAACTTCGGCAACCCCGAGCGCCAGTGGTACCTGCCCGGCCAGGCCACCGTCAGCGGCGGGGCACTGAACCTCACCGCCCGCCGGGAGCCGACCATGGGCCAGTCGGCCAGCGGCGCGCCGCAGCAGTACCAGTGCCGCTCCGGCATGGTCACCAGCTACCCGGGCTTCCGGTTCACCTATGGCTACGTGCAGACCGTCGCGCAGATCCCGGCCGGGCACGGGCTGTGGCCCGCGCTGTGGCTGGCCGCGGCGAACCAGGGCTGGCCGCCGGAGATCGACATGCTCGAGCACTGGGGGGTCTCGCGGACCAGCGGGGTGGTGCTGCACGCGGTCGGCGGCGCGCAGATCGCGGCCTGGCCGGGCACCCCCGGGCTGTTCGCCGGCTGGCACACGATCGGCCTGCTGTGGACCCCGTCCCGGCTGCGCTGGACCATCGACGGCCGGACCGTCATGACCCTCAGCCGGGACGTCCCCCGCCAGCCCATGTACCTGGTGGCGGACCTGGCTGTCTACGCGGTCACGGCGTCAAGCGGATGCTCGGGCCAGCTGCGGCTGCGCTCGGTCCGGGTCTGGCAGCCGTGAGACCCGCGGCGTCCGGTCCGGAACGGGGGCGACCGCCGGTCCGGGCGCCGCGGGAGCATAGGCGGCCCGCAGCACGGCGGGCGCGGTGGCCAGGCCCTCGATGACGGCCACGGCCAGCAGTCCGGCCGACACGCCGATGAGGCCGCCGGCCAGGCCGCCGAGCACCGCCGCGGCGATCTGGGCCGCGGCGAAGGCGGTCAGCAGCGCGGCGGCCCGGGAGATCCGGCCGGTGGCGCGGCAGACCGCGACGTAGTAGGTCTTGGGCAGCGCGGGCAGGTACCCGGCCAGCAGCAGCCACAACGGCACCGTGGCGGCCCGCGCGTAGCCGGCGCCGAACAGGCTGAGCAGCGGGTACGCGGCCAGCGCCAGCACGGCGATCCCGGGGATCCCGGCCAGCACCGACAGCCGCAGCGAGGTGCGCAGCTTGCCGGCCAGCGCCCGCTGGTCGCCCGCGGCCACCGCGAACAGCGCCGTGGACAGGTGCACGGGGACGATGAACAGGAAGCTGCTCAGCATCCAGGCCGCGTAGAAGGCGGCATTGGCGGCCGGCGAGACCACCAGGGTGACCAGCACCGGCATCAGCGACAGCGGGACCGTGATGGCGAGGTTGAGCCAGTTGTGGGCCAGCGCCGTGCGGCCCAGGCCGCGCAGCACCCGCCAGTCCGGCCGCGGCGCCAGCGGCTGGCCGGCCAGCGCGAGCCGGACGGCGACGGGGATGAGCGACAGCGCGGTGCCCGCCACCCAGGACACGACGACGCTCGCCCCGAATCCGGCGTGCAGGATGATCACGGCCGCCGGCAGGGCGGCCAGCTTCGCGGCCGAGAAGGCGATGTTGCGGCCCAGCTGCAGGCCGCCGCGCAGCAGGCCGATGGTGGCCAGGTCGAAGACCATGCTCACCGCGGTCACCACCACTCCGGCGGTGAACAGCGCGGCCCGCGCCGGTGTCCCGGCGAAGGCGGCGAACGAGGAGCTGAGCATCGGCGCCACCAGGACGAAGCCCAGCGCGAGCACCAGCGAGCCGGCCCCGCGGCCAGCAGCGCGGCGCTGATCAGGCCCGCCCGGGGCCGGCGCCGCGGCAGCTCGCCGATCAGCACGGTGCCGAGGCCGAACATCCCGATCGTGCCGAGCAGCGTCATCGCCGACACCGCGGCCGAGCCGTACCCGACCTGCGCCTGGGGCAGCAGCCGCGCGGCCAGCGCCCAGTAGGCGAAGCCGAGCCCGGAGGTCACGCCGGTGGTCGCGATCAGGCTGCCCGCGTTCGCCAGCAGGTCGCGATGCTGCCGCCAGGCGGCGCGCAGCGGGACGTCAGGCCGCATCGCGCAGGCCCGTCGCGGCGCTGGCGTAGGCCGGGGCAGCGCCCGCTGTGGCCGGCACCGGGGCCAGGGTCAGCGCGGGCCGGGCGGCCGGGGCCGGCTGCGGGCCGCGCCGCTGGCGCCAGGCGGCCATCCGGCCGGTCAGCATCGTGCGCAGCACCCGCAGGCCGTCGCTGACGGCGGACAGGTTGCTCTCCCCGTGCAGCCGGTTGCGCTCGAAGCTGCCCACCTCGGCCACCTCGATGCCCGCCGCGGCCACCCGCACCTGGATCAGCGTCTCGATCTCGAAGCCGTCGCCCCACAGCTTGCTGCCGTCAGCGGGCTGCGGAGTGCGGGCGTCCAGCGCGAGCGCGGCCGTGTGCTCCGCCCAGAACACGTTGAAGCCGTAGCACAGGTCGGTGTGCCGGGTCCGGAACAGCAGGTTGAACAGCCCGGTGAGCGCCCGGTTGCCCAGGCTGCGGACCGGCGTGATGTCCTCGCTGCCGCCCCCGAGCGCATAGCGGGTGCCCTTGGCGAACCCGGCGCCGCGGCGCAGCGCGTCGACGTAGTGCGGGATCTCGGCCGGGTCGGTCGAGCAGTCCGCGTCGATCATGGCGATGACGTCGCCGGTCGCGGCCTCGAAGCCGCACGCGAGCGCGTTGCCCTTGCCGCGCCGGGTCTGCTGGACCACCCGGATGTCCGGCCGCAGCTGCCGGGCGACGGCCACGGTGTCGTCGACCGAGTTCCCGTCGACCAGGATCACCTCGTGCACCCCGGCCGGAATCCGCGCGAAGACGTGCGGCAGGTTGCGCTCCTCGTTCATCGCCGGGACGACGACGCTGACCCGCGGCCAGGCCGCCACGCTGTGCTCGCTCATGTCTGTGCCCCCGAATTAGATTCCGGCCCGGCATCGCGCCGGTCCCTCCGCCCCCCGGAGAGGACCTGGCGTGGCGGCGAGGTGCCGCCGGCCATCAGCCGTTTGGTTACGCACAGCGACTATACCCGGAATCGGACATCAATCAACAAGGAGTAATCGACGCCACATCAGCCCCATACGTAGCGTATCGGACTGACTACGGAGAGTTATCAGACTCGGGGCCGTTCTGGCCATGGTGCAGCCATCGGGTCAGGCGGCCACGGCGGGGCGAGAAACGGCGGCAATCGCAGAGCGCGCAGTCGTTTCCGCGCCGGTAATGCTCGTGCGCGGCGCGGTCGTGACCGCATTGGCATTGCCGTGAACTGGGTGATGTCATCGTTTTGCCAGCAAAGTGCGCCTGTTGTCGGATTGGCCGATCACGGAAAAAAACTTTCGGCCGGACCCCAGAATCTCACAGTCAGGGCCGCCGCAGCGGCCGGCCGCGCCCGGCGCAGCCCGCCGGACCGGGTGCGGGAAGCCCGGCGCTATCACGCATGAGTAAGATTTCAACTACGCAGTGTTACCTAGGAGCGCGAGTCCGGGGCGGGGGTAATGTAACAATGCGTGACGACTGGCGGAGGTTTGTCCCCTCTGGTGACCGGCTCGTGCTCGGCGCGCGGATGGCCCGGGGGATGGCCACCCTGCGGCTGGCCGGCGCCGGCCGGTTCGGTGCGCACCCGCAGCTGCTCGGCCTGGTCCGGCTGCGGCTGCGCGGCCGGGCGGTGTTCGGCGACCGGTTCCGGGCCGACGGCCTGGGCGCGACCGTGAGCATCACCGTGATGCCGGGGGCCCGGCTGGAGATCGGCGACGACGTGTACCTGAACGCCGGGGTCTGCATCGAGGCCTGGCACCAGGTCACGATCGGCAGCCACGTGCTGATGGCGCCCTACGCCTCGGTCATCGACGACAGCCGGCACCAGGTCGAGCCCGGCGCCCGGATGTCCCGCGGGCCGGTGGTGATCGGCGATAACGCCTGGCTCGGCCGGGGCGCGGCCGTGCTGCCCGGGGTCACGATCGGCGCAGGCTCGGTGATCGGGGCGGGCTCGGTGGTCACCAGGGACGTGCCGCCTGCCTGCCTGGCCGCCGGCGCCCCGGCCCGGGTCGTGCGCAAGCTGGAGCTGCCGGAGGGCTGGATCCGCCGCTAAGCGCGGGCGGGCCGCGAGCCGCGGGCCCCGGCGGCGGTCAGCCGGCGCCGGGAGAGGCCGCAGTGCTACCCGGTGAGCTGGCCGGCTGGCTGCTGCCCGAGCCGGTGTCCGGGGACGGAGTGACGGCCGGGCTCGGCGTGCTGGCCGGGGTGGTGGCCGTGCCGGTCGGCGCGGGCGAGGGGGAGACCGTGGGGCACGGCGAGCTGGCACCGGTGCCCGGCGACGCGCTTGGGCCGGGTGACGTGCCGGTACTCGGCGTCGGGCACCCGGCCGGGCTGCTGCTGCTCGGAGTCGGAGTCGGGGCCGGGCTGCCGGTGACGGGCGGGGGAGCGGGCACGGAGGAGTTCAGGCCGGGGGCCGGGGTCTGGTGGTGCTTCCCCGGACGGCCGGGCCGGCAGTGCGGCCCCCCGCCGGGCGTTGGACCCGAGGCCTGACGGGTGCACGTGGCGCTGGGGGACCCGCTGCCGCCGGACGTGCCCGGTCCGCTGCCGGCACCGCCCGCGTTCTGGCCGCCCTGCGAGGAGCCCGCGGGCGGGTGCGCAGGCCGCTCTCCGATGAGGTGGCTCAGCAGCGCGGCGGTGTCGTGGATGGCCTGGCCGGGCAGCGAGGCCGGGGACAGGACGCCGATCACGGCGAGAACGGCGATCGCGCCGGCCGCGGCGGCGGCGCTCAGCAGCGACAGCCGCGGCGGCCGGCGCTGGCGCGCGCGGGGACCAGGGCCGGCCGCGCCGGGCGAGCCGGATGGCCGCAGCCGCCCGGCGACCCGCCACACGAGCTCGACCGCGGTCTGCAGCCAGCGGCGCAGCACGGCCCCGACGGCTGCGCACGCGGCCAGCAGCCACGCGACCGCGAGCCGGCGGGGCGTGCCCAGGCGGGCCCGGATCTGCTCCAGGCCGCCGTCATCGACCTCGACCGACGCGGCCGCGTCGCGCAGGATGCGGCGCAAGACCTCGTCGTAGTCGCGACCGTCCTGGCTCACGTTCAGCTCTCCCGCCCCATGCGCGGTTCCCGCGCCCGCCACGGCCCTTTCTGGCCGCCTTTTCTTTCCTGCAGCCTTACATCCAGGGTATATGCGCCCGCTGCGCCGAAGATACCTGCCTGTTAACGCAGGGCAAAACGCGGCCCGCGGACCCCGGAAACCGAAACCGGCCCGCCCGCTCCGGCCGGCCCGGCAGCGCCCGGGCCCGGACCGGCCGCCGCGGGCGGCGCGCGGCGCTACCCTGGGCGGGCACCGCGGCCCGGCCGCGGGCATCCGCCGCGCCGGTGACCAGCAGCCAGCCGCGTCCGGGCCCGCTGCGGGCGCCGGGCAGCCGGGCGGCACAGGGGGAGCGTAATTGCACCGTTATCTGCGCGGCTGCGCCGATTTCACGGCCCGGCTCAGTGCCAGCCGCCTGCTGTCGCTCGGGCTCATTACGGCGATAGTCCCGATCGACCGGCTCACTTCCTTCGAGACATTCGGATTCGTGTCGCGTGCCCTGGTGGACGAGCCCTGCCATCTGGCCACCGCGGTCATTGCCCTGGGCGCCCTGGTCCGCTGGCGCGGCCGCATCCCGCCGCCCGCGTTCACCGCCGCGATGCTGGCGGCGTCGGTGCTGATCGACCTGGACCACCTGCCCGCCCAGTTCGGGACCGAGGTGCTGGTCATGAGTACCCCGCGTCCCTGCACTCACGCGCTCTGGGTGGTCGTGCTGCTGAGCGTGGTCGCAGTGGCCGCCTGGCACCGGTCCCGGCGCACCGCGCCCGGCCGGGCTGCCGCCCTCGCGGTCGTGTCGGCCGGCGCGGCCGCGGGCGTGGCCGTGCACTTCCTGCGCGACGTGGCCACCGCGCCGATCTCGCTGTGGTGGCCGGTCACCGACGCCTGGCTTCAGGTGCCCTACTGGTGGTACGCCGCGGCCATGCTGGTCCTTGTGGCCGTGCCGGTCCGCCGCCGCCGGCCGCGGCCGGCGGATGCTCCGGCCGCCGCCGGGCTCACCCGGACTGGTGCGGGGGCCGCCTGATTCCCGGCCGCGGCGAAATGCGCCACCGGCAAAATGCCGCAGCCGGAAGCCGGAATCGCACCTCCGGCAGACACGGCCGGCCGGCTAACGCGGATAACGGCATATGCCGGATCGGCCCGCGTAACACGCCCGTGATTTCGCGGCCAGCCGCCCCTGACGATGACCCGGCGCTATCATCTGATCTCCGAGCGGAACCAGCTTGGGTGGCGAACGTCCGGGCTGAATACATTTATGTCGGCATTTATGCCTTGTCATTAAGATCTTGATTGCCAGATTGCGGGCGAGAACGGGCTGCAGATACCGCTGTTCACCCGATGACGATGGAGTTCGGAGATGCGCGTTCTGGTTCTGGGCGGCGATGGGTTTTGCGGGTGGCCGACGTCGCTGTATCTGTCGGACCGGGGGCATGAGATCACGGTCGTGGATAACTTGTCCCGGCGGAAGATCGATGTCGAGCTTGAGGTGGAGTCGCTGACGCCGATCCGGCCGGTGGGGGAGCGGCTGCGGGCCTGGCGGGAGGTGTCCGGGCGGGAGATCGGGTTTGTGAACCTGGACATGGCGACGCAGTATGACGGCCTGGTGGCGCTGCTGAAGGAGCTGCGGCCGGAGGCGATCGTGCATTTCGCGGAGCAGCGGGCGGCGCCGTATTCGATGCGCACTCCGGCGACGAAGCGCTACACGGTGGATAACAACGTGCGGGCGACGCACAACCTGCTGGCCGCGCTGGTGGAGACGGGGGTGGATGCGGCGCTGGCGCACCTGGGCACGATGGGCGTGTACGGGTACGGCTGGTCGGGCAGCGCGCCGATCCCGGAGGGTTACCTGACGGTGAAGGTGCCGACGCCGGACGGGGAGATCGAGCGGGAGATCTTGCATCCGGCTAACCCGGGGTCGGTCTATCACATGACCAAGACGCTGGATCAGCTGCTGTTCTCGTTCTATGCCAAGAACGACGGGCTGCGGATCACCGACTTGCACCAGGGCATCGTGTGGGGCACCCAGACCGAGCAGACTGCCCGTGACATCCGGCTGGTCAACCGGTTCGACTATGACGGCGATTACGGCACGGTGCTGAACCGGTTCTTGATGCAGGCCGCGATCGGGCATCCGCTGACTGTGCACGGCACCGGCGGGCAGACCCGGGCGTTCATCCACATCCGGGACACCGTCCGGTGCATCGAGATCGCGCTGAGCAACCCGCCGCAGGCGGGGGAGCGGCCGCGGGTGCTGAATCAGATCACTGAGACGCACCGGGTGATCGAGCTGGCCAAGCTGGTCGCCGACATCATGGGCGTGGATATCGCCTACCTGCCCAATCCGCGGCAGGAGGCCGAGGAGAACGACCTGGTCGTGCGGAACGACCAGTTCCTCGCCCTCGGCCTGCAGCCGACGACGCTGTCGGACGGGCTGCTGGAGGAGGGGACCGAGGTGGCCCGCCGCTACCGCGACCGGGTCGACCCCTCGAAGATCATCGCCCGGTCGGTCTGGCGCAAGGGCATGGAAACCGCCGAAGACCTCATCACCGAGGCCCGGGTCAGCGCCTGACCGCGCCGCCGGGCGCCCGGCGGCCAGCGGCAGCAGGCCCGGACCATGACCCGGAGGAGAAATTCATGGCGCCAGCCCGGCTCCTGCTCGCCACGGCCCCGGCCGCTGTGCTGAGTGGTGCCCTCGCGGTCGCCGTGGCGGCCGGGCCGGCCAGCCCGGCCGCGGTCCCCGCCGCGCGCCCGGCCGGGCACCTCACCCTGACCGCTGCGTTCTTGTCCCGGGCCCGCGCCGCCCTGGTCCGGGACCTGGGCCGGCAGCATGGCACGGCGTGGTTCGTGCCGGGGCGGCGCCGCCCCGCCGCAGCGGGCGCTACGGCGGCCGAGAGCACCTACAACTGGGCCGGCTACGCCGACGCGGCCACGGCCGGCGGTACCTTCACCAAGGTCAGCGGCTCGTGGACCGTTCCGGCGCTCACCTGCACCCGCGAGGACCGCATCACCTCTGACTGGGTCGGCCTGGACGGGTTCGCCAGCCCGACGGTCGAGCAGGACGGCACGGTCGCCCAGTGCTTCGAGGGCAGGGCCGTGTACTACAGCTGGTACGAGATGTACCCGGCGGGCACCGTGGAGGCAGGCCAGACCGTCGCAGCCGGTGACAAGATCAGCGCCTCGGTGCGGCGCAGCGGCACCCGTTACACGCTGGCCCTGACCGACCCGGCGCACCCCGCGAGCAGCTTCAGCAAGAAGGCCAGCTGCGCCGTCACCACCTGCCTCGACACCAGCGCCGAGTGGATTGCCGAGCGGCCGTCGTACGCCATCGGGATCGCGCCCGAGGCGCAGTTCGCCAGCGTGCCGTTCAGCAAGGCCTCGGCGACCGCCCGCGGCAAGACCAGCACGATCTCCGGCTACTCCGGCACCCGCTACGACATCACCTCGGTGGACGCGACCGGCAGCTACGACATCGCTGTCGCCTCCGGCCTGACCGGCGGCAACGCCTTCACGGCCCGCTGGAAGAACAGCTACTGACCGCAGCCGGCCGCCAGCATGGGTGCATGCCGGGGGAAAGCGGGCAACTTCCGGGCCCGGCGTCAACCGCTTCCGGGAGCGGCCCGTCTTACCTGCCGATACTCCGAAGACGGGAGCCGGTATCCATGATCGTCATTGCGGGACCGTTGCGGATCGGCCGCCTGTCGTTAGCGGCATCGCTCGCCGTGCTGGTGCTGGCCGCGGCCGGGCCCGCCGCGGCCGCGAGCAGCGGCCCCGCGGGGACCGGGCTCAGCGCCCAGCGTGCCTGCCCGGGCCCGGCCCGGCCCGGTTATGCGCAGTGCCTGGCCCTGGTGGCCACGGCCGCGGGAACCTTCGCCGTCCCGGATGCCAGCGGCGCCCCGGCTGGCTACGGCCCGGCCAGCCTCCGCAGCGCCTACAACATCACTCACGTCGCCAAGGTGGCAGGCCGCGGCCGGACGGTCGCCGTGGTCGACGCCTACAACGACCCCCGGGTCGCGGCCGACCTGAACGCCTACCGGTCCCATTACCGGCTCCCGCCGTGCACGACCGCCGGCGGCTGCTTCCGCAAGGCCGGCCAGGCCGGGACGGCTGCCTACCCGGGCAACGGCAACGGCTGGTCGGAGGAGATCAGCCTGGACCTGGACATGGTGTCGGCCGTCTGCCCCGAGTGCCGCATCCTGCTGGTGGAGGCCAGCAGCCCGGCCGACGCCGACCTCGCCGCGGCCGAGGACGAGGCGGTCAAGCTGGGCGCGGGCTTCGTGTCCAACAGCTACGGCGGTCCCGAGTGGTCCGGCGAGACCATGGACAACGCCGGCTACCGCCACCCGGGCGTGCCGATCACCGCCTCGGCCGGGGACTATGGTTACGGGACCGAGTTCCCCGCGGTCGCGCCCGGCGTGACCGCGGTCGGCGGCACGTCGCTGCACCGCGCGCCCGGGACGCGCCGCGGCTGGGCAGAGACGGCGTGGCCGGGAACGGGCTCGGGTTGCTCGCCGTACGAGCCCGCGCCGTCCTGGCAGCCGGCGGCGGGCGGGTGCTCCGGCCGGATGGCCGTGGACGTGTCGGCCGACGCTGACCTTTCGACCGGCGTCGCGGTCTACGACACCGAGGGCGGCCGTCCCGGCTGGATGCTGTTCGGCGGCACCAGCGTGGCCGCGCCGATCATCGCCGGGATGTACGCGCTGGCCGGCCCGCCCCCGGCGGGCACGGACCCCGCGTCGTTCGGCTACGCGCACTTCCGGCACAGCTACGACGTGACCTCCGGAAGCAACAGCAGCCAGGGCTGCTCCCCGTCGGTGCTGTGCGCGGCCGGGACCGGCTACGACGGCCCGACCGGGATGGGCACCCCGGACGGCACGGGCGCCTACCGGCAGGTCATCAACACCGTCACCGTGCGCAGCCCCGGCCCGCAGTCCAGCCGCCGCGGCCTGGCCATCAAGCCGGTCACGGTCCGGGCGGCCGATTCCTCGGCCGCCCAGCGGCTCTACTGGTCGGGCAGCGGCCTGCCGGCGGGCCTGTCGCTTGACCACCTGACCGGCAGGATCACCGGCCGCCCCCGGTTCCGCACCGGCCGCACCGTCACCGTCACCGTCGCCGACCATACCGGCGCCTGGGCCGCGGTGAAGTTCAGCTGGCACGTGCACCGCTGACCAGCGCAGACGGTCCATCGGCCGGAGCGGCCGCCCGGCCGGGTGGGCCGCCCGGCCGGGGCGGCCCAGGTCACCGGCGATTCTCAGCTGCTTCGCAGGCAGCCGGCGCTGGCCTGTGCTTGCATGGATCGGTGAGACAGTGCTCAGCAGTGACGCCCGCGGAACGTGCAGCGTCTGGACAATCCGGAACGATCCGGTTCTAGATGGCTGGTAAGGTCTGCTGGCTTCCCCTCACACACGATGGAGTTCGGAGATGCGCGTTCTGGTTCTGGGCGGCGATGGGTTTTGCGGGTGGCCGACGTCGCTGTATCTGTCGGACCGGGGGCATGAGATCACGGTCGTGGATAACTTGTCCCGGCGGAAGATCGATGTCGAGCTTGAGGTGGAGTCGCTGACGCCGATCCGGCCGGTGGGGGAGCGGCTGCGGGCCTGGCGGGAGGTGTCCGGGCGGGAGATCGGGTTTGTGAACCTGGACATGGCGACGCAGTATGACGGCCTGGTGGCGCTGCTGAAGGAGCTGCGGCCGGAGGCGATCGTGCATTTCGCGGAGCAGCGGGCGGCGCCGTATTCGATGCGCACTCCGGCGACGAAGCGCTACACGGTGGATAACAACGTGCGGGCGACGCACAACCTGCTGGCCGCGCTGGTGGAGACGGGGGTGGATGCGGCGCTGGCGCACCTGGGCACGATGGGCGTGTACGGGTACGGCTGGTCGGGCAGCGCGCCGATCCCGGAGGGTTACCTGACGGTGAAGGTGCCGACGCCGGACGGGGAGATCGAGCGGGAGATCTTGCATCCGGCTAACCCGGGGTCGGTCTATCACATGACCAAGACGCTGGATCAGCTGCTGTTCTCGTTCTATGCCAAGAACGACGGGCTGCGGATCACCGACTTGCACCAGGGCATCGTGTGGGGCACCCAGACCGAGCAGACTGCCCGTGACATCCGGCTGGTCAACCGGTTCGACTATGACGGCGATTACGGCACGGTGCTGAACCGGTTCTTGATGCAGGCCGCGATCGGGCATCCGCTGACTGTGCACGGCACCGGCGGGCAGACCCGGGCGTTCATCCACATCCGGGACACCGTCCGGTGCATCGAGATCGCGCTGAGCAACCCGCCGCAGGCGGGGGAGCGGCCGCGGGTGCTGAATCAGATCACTGAGACGCACCGGGTGATCGAGCTGGCCAAGCTGGTCGCCGACATCATGGGCGTGGATATCGCCTACCTGCCCAATCCGCGGCAGGAGGCCGAGGAGAACGACCTGGTCGTGCGGAACGACCAGTTCCTCGCCCTCGGCCTGCAGCCGACGACGCTGTCGGACGGGCTGCTGGAGGAGGGGACCGAGGTGGCCCGCCGCTACCGCGACCGGGTCGACCCCTCGAAGATCATCGCCCGGTCGGTCTGGCGCAAGGGCATGGAAACCGCCGAAGACCTCATCACCGAGCTGCCCGCGAAGGCCTGAGCGGCGCCGCCGAGATCGCCGGCCTGAGCCGCTCGCCGGACACCCCCGCGCACTGTGTCCTGGCTGATCTCGGTGGTCCTGGCCGTGGCGGCGCTGCCGCCGCTCGCGGCGCGCGCGGCCGGAGGGCGGCCGCCGGGGCCGCGGCCGCAGCTGGCCGCGCTGGCCCCGCTGGCGGTGCTGCCCGCGGCCGCGGCCGTCGCGGTGGCCGCCGCGGCCCGGTGGTGGCTGGCGCTGGTACTGGCCGTCCCGTTCCTGGTGCTCGCCGCGTGGCAGCTTCCGGCCCGGCGGCAGGCCCGGCCCGGCCGGCTGCCGGAACCGGACGCCGGGGTAGTGCGGATGCTCACGCTCAACGCCCAGGGCGGCCGGGCGGATCCGGCCGCGGTCGTCGCCGCCGTCCGGCGGCACCGGGCGGACCTGCTCGCCGTGCAGGAGCTGACGCCGGAACTGGTGACCCGGCTGGGGCTGGCCGGGCTCGGCGGCGAGCTGCCGCATTCCCGGCTGGACCCGCGGCCGGGCTCGCCCGGCACCGGCCTGTGGTCGCGCTGGCCGCTGACGGCGCGCCAGCCCCTGGCCGGGACCGCCGCGGCCGCGCCGCGGGTCACGGTCAGCCTGCCCGGCGGCCGCGAGGTGGCGGTCACCGCCGTGCACACCAAAGCTCCGGTGGGCGGCCACGAGCGCGCCTGGCAGCGCGAGCTGGCGGGCCTGGCTGCGGTGCCGGACGGCGGTCCGCAGATCGTGGCCGGGGACTTCAACGCCAGCCGGGACCACCGGCCGTTCCGCGACCTGCTCGCCGCGGGTTTCAGTGACTGCGCCGACACCGCCCGCCGCCGGCCGTGGCCGGCCATGACCTGGCCGGCCGGGCGGCTGATCCCCCCGGTCATGCGGCTCGACCACGTGCTGATCCGGGGCGCCGGCGTCACCGCGAGCCGGTCCGAGATCCTGCGGCTGCCCGGCACCGACCACCGCGGCGTCCTCGCCGTCATCGAGCTGCCGTAGCGGCCGGGCCCGGGGCGGGAACTCCCAGCCCGGCGGTCCGGCCGGGCCGCGCCCGCGCGCCGTGCTTGACCCGGCCCGTGCTGTTTGCCGAGTTTGCAGGCGGAAACAGGCGGAAAGAAGCTAAGTGCGGGGCTACGGGGGTGGCCGACTCCGGGTTTCCGCGCGGCATCACCGCTCCCAACCCTGCTGCGGAGGTAGTTACGTGCCGGACACCGTGCGCCCATGCGCCGCTGCGCCGCTTCGGCCGGCCGGAGAGCCGCGGCTTCCCCGGCCGCTACCGCCCGGCCGGTCCCTGCGGACTGGCGGACCCGTGCCGCCGCAGCGCCGGGGGCGGCCATGAGCGGCGCGCACGCCCGGCAGCACCGCAAGGGCGGCCACGGCCGGCACGAGCAGGGACATCCCGAGCCTGATCCCGGCCGGCCAGACGCAGCGCAGGGCCCGGCCGGCCAGCCGGGCCCGGACGGCCCGCCGGGCGCAGACGGCCAGCCGGGCGCAGACGGCCAGCCGGGCGCAGACGGCCAGCCCGGCCCGGCCCGGTCCGGCGAGCAGGCCGCCCGGTACAGCGCCCAGAACCTGCAGGCCCAGCGGGACCGGCATCCGGGGCTCGACCTGACGCAGCCGCCCGCGGTGACCGGAGCGGGCGACGGTTCGCCCGGTCCGCCGTCAGGGCCGGCCGCGTCCGGCCCGGCCGCCGGCCCGGACGGGGCCGCGGCAGAGCAGGCGGGCCATGCGCCCAAGGGCGGCAAGTGGTGGACGCTGGTCGCGGTGTGCCTGGGCACCTTCATGCTGCTGCTGGACATCACGATCGTGAACGTGGCGCTGCCGGACATCCAGAAGTCGCTGCACGCCACCTTCGCCAGCCTGCAGTGGATCGTCGACGCGTACGCGCTGAGCCTGGCGGCGCTGCTGCTGACCGCGGGCAGCCTGGCTGACTTGTACGGCCGCCGCCTGTTCTATGCCATCGGGCTGGTCATCTTCACCGGCTCGTCGCTGTGGTGCGGGCTGTCGACGTCCACGCTGGAGCTGCAACTGGCCCGCGGCCTGCAGGGGGTCGGCGGCGCCATCATGTTCTCGGTATCGCTGGCCCTGCTGGCCCAGGCCTTCCACGGCAAGGACCGGGGCGTCGCGTTCGGCGTCTGGGGGGCGATCACCGGGCTGGCCGTGGCCATCGGGCCGCTGCTCGGCGGGGCGCTGACCTCCGGCTTGTCCTGGCGCTGGATCTTCTGGGTGAACCTGCCGATCGGCGTGGCCGCGGTGCTGATCACCCTGATGCGGGTGGCCGAGTCCAGGGCGCCCCATGCCCGCCGCCCCGACTGGCCCGGCTTCGTAGTGTTCACGGCCGCGCTGGCGAGCCTGGTCTACGGGCTGATCGAGTCCAATGAGCGCACGTTCTCCAGCCATCTGGTGCTCGGCTGCCTGGCCGCGGCGGCCTTGTTGCTGATCATCTTCTTGGTTATCGAGATGCGCAGCAAGCATTCGATGTTCGATCTCAGCCTGTTCCGGCTGCCCACCTTCAGCGGCGGCGCGGTCGCCGCGTTCGGCATCAGCGCGTCGATCTTCGCGATGATCTTGTACCTGGTGCTGTACCTGCAGGACATCCTGGGCTTCAGCGCACTGGCCACCGGCGTGCGGGTGCTGGTGCTGTCCGGCGGGATCCTGGCCACCTCGACCCTGGCGGGGCGGCTGTCGTCGAAGGTGCCGGTGCGCTGGCTGATCGGCCCCGGCCTGGTCGTGGTGGGGGCCGGCCTGCTGCTGATGCGCGGCCTGGACGCGCAGTCGGCCTGGACCCACCTGGTGCCGGGCATGCTGGTCGGCGGCCTCGGCGTGGGGATGATCAACCCGCCGCTGGCCTCCACCGCGGTGGGCGTGGTCGCACCCGAGCGGGCCGGCATGGCGTCCGGCATCAACTCCACCTTCCGGCAGGTGGGCATCGCCACCGGCATCGCGCTGCTCGGCACGCTGTTCTCCAGCCGGGTCAAGAGCGACGTGATCGCCGGCGCGAGCCATGTCCGCGGGCTGGCGTCGCACGGCAGCCAGCTGGCCGCGGCGGTGCAGTCCGGCAGCATCGGCAAGGTGATCGCCAAGCTGCCGCCGCAAGCACGCGGTGCGGTCGGGCATGTCGCCAGGAGCGCGTTCACCTCGGGCCTGAATTACATCCTGCTGGTCGCGGCGATCATCGCGTTCGCGGCCGGGCTGATCTCGCTGGTGACCATCCGCAGCAAGGACTTCGCCGCCCAGCGGGGCGCGGCGGGCGCGCAGCAGGCAGGCGCCGGGTCGCCCGGCGCCGCCAGCCAGCAGCCGGAGCAGGCCGGAGCAGGCTCGGCCCGCTAGTCCCGGCCCAGTAGCGCAGATCGCCGATCGTCGGCTACGAGCGCCTGGCGCGGATCGCGGGCCGATGGTCACCCCGCGCCCAGATCATCCACTCGGTAGCTTGACGGTGTCTTCGTGCAGGCTGGCGGCCCAGCCCGCGCCGTCAGCGGTCTGGGGTGAGATGATCAACGGTGCGATGCCGTGACGTTACCTGTCAGCTGCCAAGGTCCCGAAGCTGACCACGAGCGCCAGGGTTGCGTCCGGCAGGCCGCGGTGACGGCCGGCCGGCCATATCGAAGCCCGCGTAACCTGACACGAAGGGCCGCAACGGCCCGGCCGGCCTCACCGGCAAGATCCCCGCGTGCCGGGTGGCTCACCCCGTGACCACGCCATTCCGCTCACCCATCGCGCATCCCCGGCCGAGCCTGATCTGCCCGGCTGGTCCTGCCGGTTCCAGTATGCGCGGCCCGGCAGGTAAACCCGTCCGGCGGGTAAACCCGTTCGGGACGACGGCTAACCGCCCGGGTGATCCTCGGGCGTGCGGCCGGCGGCCTGGTCACCGGCCGGGGGCGCGGGCGGCGGGCGGCCCGTCTCCGGGAGCCGCGGCCGTTCCCGCCCGGCCGGCCGGCTCGGCGCCGGTGCCGCTGGCTAAGGTTGCGCGCCAGCACGACCAGGCCGATCAGCACCGCGAGCGGGATCAGGCCGAGCAGGTTAATGCGCGGATGGGCGGCCGTGCTCGCGGCCAGCACGCGGATGAGGGTCGGCGTCACGTGGCTCTCCTGCCGGGTTTCCCAGCAGTCTGCCAGCGGGCCCGCGCGGGCGGAACGCCGCCCGCCGGGCCGCGCCGCTGGCGCGGTAGCCTGCGCCCGTGACGATGCAGACGCGCCCGCTCGGGCGGACCGGGCACCACGTGACCATTCTCAGCTACGGCGCGATGGAGCTGCGCGGCCAGCCGCGCGGCGCCGACGTCAGCGACGAGGATGCCGGGCGGCTGCTGAACGCGGTCCTGGACGGCGGTATCAACCTGATCGACACCTCGCCGGACTACGGCGGCAGCGAGGAGCTGATCGGCCGCCACGTCGGTCACCGGCGGGACGATTTCTTCCTCGCCTCCAAATGCGGCTGCCTGCCCGGGGACCCGCCGCCGGGCGCCACCCCGCCGTTCCCGCACGACTACAGCCAGGCCAACATCCGGGCCGTGGTCGAGCAGAGCCTGCGGCGGCTGCGCACCGACCGGCTCGACCTGTTGCAGGTGCACATCTCGCCGAGCCGGGCCCAGCTCGATGCGGACGGGACCGTCGGGACGCTGCGGCAGTTGCGGGACGAGGGCAAGATCCGCTTCCTCGGCATGTCGGGCACGCTGCCGCACCTGCCCGACCACATCGCCATGGGCGTGTTCGAGGTCTTCCAGATCCCGTACTCGGCGGTCCAGCGCGAGCACGAGGACCTGATCACCGCAGCCGCCGGGGCTGGGGCCGGGACCCTGATCCGCGGCGGCGCGGCGCGCGGCGGCCCGGCGGCCGGCAAGGACTGGCGGCGGGGGCCGATCGGCCTCGCCGAGGGCCAGGGCCGCAGCCGGTGGGAGGCCGCCGGGCTGGGCGACTTGCTGGACGGCATGAGCCCGATGGACTTCCTGCTCCGCTTCACCCTCAGCCACCCGGCCCTGTCCGCCACGATCGTGGGCACCGCGCAGCCCGCTCACCTGCAATCCAACCTGGCCGCGGCCGAGGCGGGGCCGCTGCCGGACGACGTCTACGCCGAGGCGAAGCGGCGGCTGGGCCGCCCTTGAGCCGCCGGCCTGCCCGCCGCTGAAGGCGCCGGCCGGCGTATCACGGTCGGCGGCTGCGCCTCCGTACGGGCAGCTTGTGCACCTCTGCGTGAAGGACGTCGCGCCATGACCAGCACCGACACGGCCCTGCCCGGCCCCGGGACGACCGGCCAGCCCGTTCCGCCGCAGGACAACCCGCCGCACGAAGGGCCGCTGCAGGACAACCCCCTGCAGGACATCGCCAGCGCGGCCAGCCGCCGCGGCTACCTGACCACCGAATGGTGGACCACGGTGCTCGCCGCGGTGCTGTCTACCGTGCTGGGGCTGGTCGGCCTGCACGGGCCGGCCGCGGCGCAGGCGGCGGGCATCCTCGCCCCGGTCCTGGTGGCCGCCGTCTACGCGTTCGCCCGCACCCGGCACAAGTCGGCCCTGGCTCAGCTGGCCGCCCTGGCCTTCCCGCAGGCGGACCCGCACGCCAGGACCTGACCGGCCGCACTCCGGCCGCTGCCGGATGCGGTGGCGCGGCTACTCGGCGGCCGAGGCCGACTTGACGTCCTCGCGCAGCTTGTGCTTCTGGATCTTGCCGGTCGAGGTCTTGGGCAGCTCGCCGAAGATCACCGTCTTCGGGGCCTTGAACCGGGGCAGGTTCTCCCGGCAGAACTCGATGAGCTCGGACTCGGTCGCCTGCGCGCCGGGCTTGAGCTCGACGTAGGCCCGCGGCGTCTCGCCCCACTTGGGGTCGGGCTGGGCCACCACCCCGGCCATGGCCACGGCCGGGTGCCGGTACAGCACGTCCTCGACCTCCAGCGAGGAGATGTTCTCCCCGCCGGAGATGATCACGTCCTTGGACCGGTCCTTGATCTTCACGTAGCCGTCCGGCTCGATCACCGCCAGGTCACCGGAATGGAACCAGCCGTCCGCGAACGCCTCCTCGGTGCCCTCGGCGTCCTTCAGGTAGCCCTTCATCGTGATGTTGCCGCGGAAGACGATCTCGCCCATCGTCTCGCCGTCGGCGGGCACCTGCTCGCCGGTCTTCTGGTCGAACACGGTCATCCCGGCCTGCAGCAGGTAGCGCACGCCCTGCCGGCCGTTGCGCTGGGCCCGCTGGGCCGCGTCCAGGCCTTCCCAGTCGTCCTGCTTGGCGCACACCGCCGCCGGCCCGTAGGTCTCGGTCAGCCCGTAGACGTGCGTCAAGTCGAAACCGAGCTCGTCCATACCCTCGATCATGGCCGCGGGCGGCGCCGCGGCGGCCACCATCGCGTGCACGCCGCTCACCCCCTGCTGCTGGTCTTCCGGTGCGCTGATGAGGGTGCTGTGCACCACCGGGGCGCCGCAGTAGTGGGTGACGCCCTCGGTGCGCATCAGCTCGAAGATCCGCCCGGCCTCCACCTTGCGCAGGCACACGTTGACGCCGGTGTTGGCCGCGACTGTCCACGGGAAGCACCAGCCGTTGCAGTGGAACATCGGCAGCGTCCACAGGTAGACGCTGTGCCGGGGCATCCCCCAGGTCAGGATGTTGCCGATCGCGTTGAGGTAGGCGCCCCGGTGGTGGTAGACGACGCCCTTGGGCAGGCCGGTCGTACCCGAGGTGTAGTTGAGCGAGATGGCCTGCCATTCGTCGGCCGGCTCGGCCGCCGGGTACTCGGCGTCTGCTCCGCGCAGCAGCGCCTCGTAGTCGGTCTCGCCCAGCCGGTCGCCCGGCCCGTCGTACTCGGGGTCGTCGATGTCGATCACCAGCGGGCGGGCTTCGCAGCGCTCCAGCGCCGCGCCGACGGCGGGGGAGAACTCGCGGTCGGTGATCAGCACCTTGGGCTGGGCGTGGTCGAGGATGTAGGCGATCGTCGCGGCGTCAAGCCGGGTGTTGAGCGTGTTCAGCACCGCGCCGGTCATCGGCACGCCGAAGTGCGCCTCGACCATCTCCGGGGTGTTGGCGGCGACCACCGACACGGTGTCGCCGCGCCCGATCTCGTGCGCCGCCAGCGCCGCGGCCAGCCGGCGGCACCGCTCGCGGGTCTGCGCCCAGGTGAACCGCCGGGAGCCGTGCACCACCGCGAGCCGGTCGGGGTACACGTCGGCACTCCAGTCCAGGAACGCCAGCGGCGTCAGCGCCGCGTAGTTCGCCGCGTTCGCCTCCAGCCCGGTCGAGTACATGTCGCTCACAGACGCCTCCGTGCGGTCCAGTGCTCACAACTCAGGGCCGGACGCCCTGAATACACCTTGCCCGTTCCGGCCCCGGCTGCGGTAGGGGCAGTGGCCATCTGGCTGGCCACCGGGCCAGCGGCTGGCCCGGGCGGTGACCGTGGTGCGCCCGGGCGCCGGTCAGTGCCACCAGGGGGTGCGGCGGGCCCGGGCCAGCCGGGCGGCAGGACCGGGCACGACGGCCGCCTCCGTGCCGAGATGGCGCAGGTGGTCGGCCACCCACAGCGCCTCGGGGTGGTAGTGCGCCGGGCCGGACCGGCACGGCTGCTCCGGCTGGTCGCCCAGGCCGGCCGGGACGCTGACCTCGGCCAGCTCGTCCGCGCCCCGATCCGCCCCGCCGCGGCCCGGCAGCACGGCCGCGGGCCTGGCCACCTGGGCGGCCAGCTGGCCGTAGAAGCCGGCCAGCCGCTGGGCCTGGGCCGTGAGGGCCGTGCGCACCACCGCCACGTCCGCGTGCGCGCCCGGCTCGGCATCCCAGCCGGTCTGGCCGGCGCCCGGCAGGCTGGCCAGCGAATGCGCGGTCAGCCGCAGCTGCATCGCGTTCATGACCAGCGCCCACAGGTCCTGGCGGGGCAGCCGCTTGGCGCCCTGCTCGGTGAGATAGCCGCGCAGCGCGTCGTCCAGCCGGATCCCGGCGGCCAGGGCCGCGGTGGCCCGCTCCGGCTGCTCGGCGCGGGTGCCGAGCGCCCAGGCCGCCGCCTCCAGCAGGTGGTCGGCGCCGCGCCGGAAGTAGTCGGCGAGGTTGTCGCCCACCAGCGCGGCCGCGCCGCGCGGCCAGAACATCAGGCCGACGGCGGCGCTGACCGCGCAGCCGATCGCGACGTCCTCGACCCGCAGCAGCCCGACCCGCCATCCGGCCGGCACCAGCAGGTTGAACAGCACCACGACCACGATGGTGAACCCGGCCTGGCCGACCACGAACGGGGCGGTGCCCGGCGCGTAGGCGGCGACCAGCACGGCGAACGGGAACACGATCCACAGCGCCGCCGGGCTGGCGCCGATCGCCAGCAGCAGGGCGCCGCCGACGGCGAACCCGGCGACCGTGCCGGCCAGTGCCCGCATGGCCGTCGCGCCGGTCGATGCCGCGCTGGTCCGCAGCACCGACAACGTGCCGAGCACCACCCAGAACGCGTGCTGCACCGCGGCCAGCTTGGCCACGGCCACCGCAGCGGCGAGGGCCACGGCGCCGCGGGCCGCGTTCCGGAACCACACCGACCGCAGGCTCGCGTCCACGGCGGCCGACCGGGCTTCCTCCGCCACCGGGCCGCCGCGCGGCGCCGGCGGCTGGTGCAGGTCGGCCAGCGGCCCGGCGATCCACCGGCTGCGCAGCCCGGCGACCTCGGCCGCGCTGGCCCGGTGCGCGGCGACCAGCGCGTCCGCGGCGGCCGCCGCGGCCGCGATGCCGATGATCTGGGCGTGGAAAGCCTGGTCGGCCTGGCGCCGGACGGTCTGCGGGTCGCCGCGCAGCGCGCGCAGGTGCGCGGCACTGGCCGCCCGGGCCTGCCACGCTGCCTCCAGGTCGGGCCGGGCGTCCTGGCCGTCCAGCAGCGCGGCGGTATCGCGCAGCAAGGCGGCCGACCGGATCAGCAGCGCGCGGTCCTCGGCGCCTGCCTCGCCGAGATCCAGGTGATCGTCGATCAGGGCCCGGGTCAGCCCGGCGGACCATTGCAGCAGGTGGATGGCGCCGGCCAGGCCCTGGTCGGCCTCGGCCAGGCCGACCGGCCGGTACGGGGTGGCCGCGAACAGGGACATCAGCTCGTGCTTGGCCGCCGCTGTCGCGTCCGCGTCCTGGCGGACCGGCGCGCCGGTGACCGCTGCTTCCAGTTCGCGGGCCAGCACGGCGGCCAGCCTGGCCGCGCTGGCCTGCAGCCGGTCACCGGGAGAGCGGGGAGACAGCAGCAGCACCGCGGCGGCGCTGACCGCCGAGGCCAGCCACCAGCCTTCCAGCCGGGACGGCAGCGTGCTCGCGCCGCCCGCCGAGGCGACCGGCAGCACGAAGGCCAGCAGCGTGCCGGTGACCCCGGAGGCCGCGGCCGGCCCGAAGACCCCGGCGAAGTAGATGGTGAACGCCACCGGCACGGTGACCACCGCGGCCAGCCACGCCGACCCGCTCGCCAGCGTGCCGAGGATCAGCGCCAGGCTGCCCGCGACGGCCAGGCCCAGATGTGACACGGCCTTGTGCCGCCAGGTGCCGCTGAACGTGGTCATGATCAGCGTGCCGAAGCTGCCGAACACCGCGAACAGCGTCATCTGCGGGTCACCGATGACCTTGAAGGTCAGCGCGAACAGGCACGGGATGACGATGACCGCGCGCAGCGCCCGGGCCGCCGCGGGCACCGACCAGCTGACCTTCAGGTACTTCAGCCACGCCCGCCAGCGCCAGCGGCGCGGCGCGGGCTGCTCGCTGGCGGAGATGGATCGCGCGGTTCCGGTCGGCGTCGTCATCTGCGCCTACTGTGTCACCTTCAGCCCGCGAAGACGACCGGGGAGGCGTCCTGTGGCCAGCAGCTATCCGAACTTCGCCGGCAAGCATGCCGAAGAGGCGATGTTCACCCCGGCCGACTTCGTGGCCTACCTGCGCCGCACCGGCGCCCTGGCCGATTACGAGGCGCCGGCCGGGGTCATCTTGTGCTACCAGCGGCCGCTGTACGAGCAGGTGCTGCGCGCGGAGGGGATCGCGGCCGGCCTGCGGCGCAAGACCGCGCACGGGCTGGTCCTGCTGCCCTCCTGCGACGGCCAGGTCGGCCTGATGGGCCGGTTCGGCATCGGCGCCCCCGGCGCGGTCGCCGTGCTGGAGGACCTGGCCGCGCTCGGCACGCGCCGGTTCGTGTCCATCGGCACGGCCGGCAGCCTGCAGCGCGATCTGGCGGTCGGCAGCCTGGTCGTGTGCGAGACCGCGGTCCGGGACGAGGGTGTCTCGCACCACTACCTGCCGCCGGCCCGGCTCGCCGCCGCGGACCCGGGCCTGACGGCGCGGCTGCGGGCCGCGCTGGACCAGGCGGGGCGAGGCTGCCGGACCGGGACCTCATGGACGATCGACACGCCGTACCGGGAGACGGTCGCCGAGGCCCGGCACTACCAGGACGAGGGCGTGCTGTGCGTGGAGATGGAGGCCGCGGCCCTGTTCGCCGTCGGCCGGGTGCGCGGCGTGCAGGTGGCCTCGGCGGTGGTGATCAGCGACTCGCTGGCCGAGCTGGTCTGGGATCCCCAGTTCGAGGGCCCGCAGGTGCATGCGGGCCTGCTCGCCTTGTACGACGCCGCGGTGGCCGCGCTGCGCGGGGACGCGGGCAGAAACGGGGACGGCGCCCGGGATGCCGTTGAGTAGTTCTCCGGGTGCCGAACCGGGTAACCGGGCTCAGGCGCTGCCGCATCCGGTGTCCTTGACTGGCAGCATGAGCAGCACGCGCAGGCACACCATCAGCCGGCCGGTAACGGCCGGCATTGCGCTGGCCGCGGCGGGCGGGGCCGCGCTCGCGGCCGGCCTGCTAACCGCCTATCTGGTGGCCGACCATTCGTCCTCCGACAGCTCGCCAAGCGCCCTGACCGCGATCGGCCTGAGCTTCGCCGGGGTGCTGGCCCTCGCTCTCAGCGCCGTCTGGCTGGCCGCCGTGGGCGCGGCCCGGCTGTGGCGACGCCGCCGGGCGCAGCGGCAGGCCGGAGCGGGCTGATCAGCCGGCGCGTCAGCCGCTGCGGCCCGCGGCGCGGCGCAGCGCGGTCAGCTGCGGCTGCGTGCCGATGGCGATCATCACGGTGCCGGCCTCCACCGGGGCGTGCTGCGGCGGGTTGGTCACGAACGCGCCATCGTGACCCCGCAGCGCGAGCACCAGCGCCCCGGTGGTGTCGCCCAGGTCGGCCCCGGCCAGCGTCTGCCCGGCGATCCGCGAGCCGGGCCGCACGGCCACCTCCTCCAGCCGGAACTCCAGGCTGCCGTCGTGCATCACCACGTCGAGGAACTCGACCACGTTAGGCTGCAGCGCCGCCGCCGCGATCCGCTGGCCGCCGATCCGCTGCGGGTTCACCACCCGGGTCGCGCCGGCCCGCAGCAGCTTGGGCTCCGACGCCTCGGTCCTGGCCCGGGCGATGATCACCAGATCCGGCCGCAGCGCCCGGGCCGACAGCGTCACGTACACGTTCTCCGCGTCGGTGTTGATCGCCGCGACCAGTGCCCTGGCCCGCATGATGCCGGCCTTGCGCAGCACGTCGTCGTCGGTCACGTCGCCGGCCAGCGCCGGGTGCCCGGCGGCCGCCGCCCGCTCCGGGCTCAGGTCGACCACCACGACCTCGGCGTCCTGCCCGGCCAGGTAGCCGCCGACGGCGCGGCCCACCCGGCCCCAGCCGCACACGATCGTGTGCCCGGTCATCCGGGCGATGTTGCGTTCCATCCGGCGCCTTTCGAAATGGTGCCGCAGATGCCCTTCCAGCAGGGACTCGATCACCACGCCGAAGGCGTAAAGGACCGTTCCCACCCCGGCCAGGATCAGCACGATCGTGAAGATCTTGCCGGCCTCGCCCAGCGGCTGCACCTCGCGGAAGCCGACGGTGGTGATCGTGGTGACGGTCTGGAAGATGGCGTCGAGCGGGCTGAACCCGAGTACCACGTACCCGGCGGTGCCGCCGGCCATCACCGCCAGCACCGCCAGCAGGGCGATGCTGATCCGCCGGGTGCTGCTCACAGGGCCATTGTGGCGGTAGCGGGTCCGGCGGGCGCGACGCGAGCCGCCCCCGGCGCGCCGCGCGGCCTGCACGGCCGCCTGCACGGCGCCTGCGCGGCCGCCTGCCCGGCCGCCTGCACGGGCCGGCTCGTGCCGGTCAGCTGAATTCTGCGTGCCCCGGCGTTTCCGGGCCGCCGTGGCCGGGAACTATCCCGGGCCCGGCCTCGGCATGCGAAGCGGAGCTGTGATGACCGCCGTAGAACTCCAGGGCGCTTACAACGTCCGCGACATCGGCGGGCTGCGCGCGGACGGCGGTGCCCGGACCCGCCCGGGGCTGCTGTACCGCGGCGACTCGCTGGACGCGATCTCCGCGGCCGACGAGAAGATCCTCTTCGGCGAGCTGGGCATCGGCACGGTCATCGATGTGCGGACCCCGGCCGAGGTCAGCCCCGCGCCGTGGCGCGAGTCCGGCGTCGGCTACCGGCAGATACCGCTGATCGCCCCGGAGTTCCTCGGCAAGCAGCCGATGGCCCAGGCCACTCCGGCCCAGCTGGCCGCCTGCTACCTCGGCGACCTGCGGCGGGGCGCGGCCGCGCTGCAGCAGATCCTCACGGTGCTCGCCGCCGAGCTGGACCGCGGCGTGCCGTGCCTGGTGCACTGCGCGGCAGGCCGGGACCGGACCGGCGCGATCATGGCGATGCTGCTGGCCGCCGTCGGCGTCACCGACGCCGACGTCGCTGCCGACTATCTGCGCAGCAACCGGCAGGCCGGGCACGTCGCCCGGCGGCTGGCGGCCAACCCGATGTACGCCAACGGCCTGGCCGCCGGCGGCCCGGTGCTGGCCAGCGCGGAGACGATCACCGTGCTGCTGGCGCTGATCCGGCAGGACAGCGGCTCGGCTGCGGGTTTCCTGGCCGGCTGCGGCCTGGACCCGGCCGTGCTCGCCGCCCTCACCACGGCGCTCCTCACCACCCCCGCCGCGGAGCGGGCCTGATCTCGGTAACTTTTCCGCAGCTAGGCCTGAAAGGTTACCGAGATCATGGAATCCCGGCCCGGCCGCCCGGGGCGATGCCGGCCAGCACGGTCGCGGCGAGGCGGGCGCCGAGACCCGGGGCGGAGACGTCCGGCGGGCGGCCGGGCGGGCTGAAGATGACCCGCGGCAGCACCTCGCCGTGGATCGCGCCCACGACCAGCACCGCGGCCGCCTCCACGTCCGCATCCGCGGCGATCCGGCCGAGGCGCTGCTCGGCGCGCAGGTAGTGCTTGAGCATGTCCGGCAGGCCCTGGGGGCCGTCGTCGTCGTCATCGGGCCCGGCCGCCCCGGCCGCCTCCCCGGAGCCGGCGCCCGAGCCGGAGCCCGAGCCCGAGCCTGCGCCGGAGCCCGAGCCTGCGCCGGAGCCCGAGCCCCAGCCCGAGCCTGCGCCGGAGCCCGAGCCCGAGCCCGAGCCTGCGCCGGAGCCCGAGCCTGCGCCGGAGCCCGAGCCCGAGCCCGAGCCCGAGCCCGAGCCCGAGCCCGAGCCCGAGCCGGGACCTGAGCCGGAGCCGGGGGCGGGGGGGCCGTCGCCTTCGCCGGCGGCCCCGAACGCGGCGTCGCCGCCGATCATGGCGTGGAACCGGGCCAGCACCCCCGGCTGGCTGAGCAGCCCGGCGAACGCGGGCGCGACCTGGCGCAGCTGGGCCAGGCCGCTGTCGATGAACTGGGCCAGGCTGGCGGCGACGGTGCCGGCTCCGGGGGGCGGCATCGGCGGCATGGCCGAGAACGTGGCGGCCACATGGGCCAGCAACGCCTGCGCAAGCAGGTCGTCCTTATCGTCGAAGTAGTTGTAGAGCACGCCGTCGGCGACCCGCGCCGCGCGGGCGATGTCGCGCACGCCGAGGCCCGCGCTGCCCCGCTCGCCCAGCAGCCGGGCCGCAGTGGTGATCAGGTGCTCGCGCAGATCCTGACTGTCGTCGCCGCGCAGGGCGGCGGGCTTCCTCGGTGACACCGCGGCCTCCGTCGTGAACTATTTTCATGAACCATAGTTCACAAGAAGCACCACCGCCAGCCCGCCAGCCGCGCGTGACTCCCCGGGCCTGCGGCACGGCCGGCCGCTTTGCCGGTGAGCCCGCCTCCTGCCCGGCCCGCCGCCGGGGATGCGGGGCCGCGGCCTCAGCCCAGCGCGGCGTCCAGCAAGGTCTCGGCGGCCGAGCGCGCGGCCACGGCGATGCCAGGATCCCGGTCCATCCGGACCGAGAGCCCGGTGCCGTCGTAGAGCAGGTGCAGCTGGCGGCCGAGGTCGGCGGGGTCGGCGGCCCCGGCCTGCGCGGCCAGGCCGGTGAAAAGGGCCCGCACGTCGCTCCGGTAAGCGGCGGCCTCGGTGTCGATGAGGCCGCCGGCTGGTGCCTCGGTGGAGGCGGCGACGAAAGCGCAGCCGTTGAAGCCCGGCCGGGTGAACGTCGCGGCCTGGGAGTCGAAGACGGCCAGGATCTTCTCCCGCGGGGTGGGCGCCGCGGCTGCCGCCTCGGTCAGCCGGCGCAGCGTCCGCTCGTGCCGGGACCGCAGGTAGGCCTGCACCAGTGCTTCCTTGCTGGCAAAGCAGTTGTACAGCGACGCCTTGGCCACCCCGGCCTGCTCGATGATCCGGTCGATGCCGACGGTCTGCACGCCCTCGGCGTAGAAAAGCTCGTTCGCGGCGGCCAGGATCCGCTCCCGGGCCGGGCGGCGCGGGCCGGCCGTCGCGGCTGCCGGAGTGCTCATGTGCGGTCTCCTTCCCGATCAGACGACCACGAGGCCGGGCCGGCCCGGGCTGGCCGGCCTCACCGCGCCGCCCCGTCGGCACCGGCCGGGCAGCACCGCTCATGAATGTGACACTCAGCAGGTTCCATGACCGTGGATGTCACATCCAGCAGCCTGACCCGCGGGCTCGCAGGGGAGGTGACGGCGTGCCGCGCGGCGGGCCGGCGGGCGCGCAGCCGGGCCAGGTTGGCCGCGGCGATCAGGGCCAGCGCGATGATGACCAGGCCGTACTGGTAGGTGGTGGCGGTGAGGTCGCCCCAGTGGACCACGGCCAGGCCGGCCGCCACGGCCGGCACGCCGAGCCCGAGGTAGGACACGATGTACAGCACGGAGAGCACTCCGGACCGCTGCTCCGGCGGGGCCAGCGGGGCGACCAGCCGGATCCCGCCGGCGAAGCCGGCGCCGAAGCCCACCCCGGCCAGCGCCGTGGCCGCGAAGAACCCGGCCGGGGACTTGGTCAGCACGGCCAGCAGCGTGGCGGCGACGCCGGCCGCCAGCGCGAGGGTGCCGGCCAGCATGGCCCGTGCGGCCGGCGCCGCGCGCAGCACATAGGTGGTGATCGCGCCCATCCCCGCCAGTATGCCGAGGCCGAGCCCGGCGCCGATGACCGAGCGGGAGCCGGTCAGCTCGCTGACCAGGGACGGCCCGAGCGACCCGTAGAAGCCCGCCAGCGCCCACACGGCGAACAGCACCGGCGCCGCGGCCATTAGCGGCGCGCGAGTCGGCGCGGGCAGCGCGACCTGCGGGATCAGCGACCGCCAGGCGCCGGGCGCCCGCGGGCTGGTCTCCGGCAGCAAGATCACGGCCACCGCCTGCACGGCCAGGACCCCAGTCAGCGCCAGGTAGACCAGGTGAGTCGGGGCCGGGAGCCACTGCACGGCGACTGCCGAGGCCAGCGCGCCGCCGCCGGTGCCGATGCCCGGAGCGGTGGCGTTGGCCGCCGCGCCGCGCCGTGCGTCGATGTCGAGCATGGCGGCGCCGACCGCGCCGATGGCGGCGCCGGTGGCCAGCCCCTGGATGACGCGGGCCGCGATCAGCGCCGCGACGCTGTGCGCGCTGGCGAAGACCAGCATGGCGGCCATCTGGCCGGCGATGCCCGCCAGCAGGGCTGGCCGCCGCCCCAGGTGGTCGGACAGCCGCCCGGCGGTCAGCAGGGTGGCCAGCAGGGCGATCGCGTAAATACCGAACACCACCGTGGTGGTGAGGGCCGAGAACCCCCAGTCGGCCTGGTAGGTCGCGTACAGCGGCGTCGGAGCGGCCGAGCCGGCCAGGAACGATACCGTCACCGAGGCCAGCACCAGCAGCCGCGCCGTGGGGCCGAGCGCGGTGCTCGCGGGCCCGGACCCGCGGCCGGTGAACCTGCGGCCGGTGGCCCGGTAGCCGGTCGCGCTGTCCGTCATGGTCACTCCCTGAGGCCGATTGCTGAGTAGACAAGTCTGTCTAGTAAGCGCACGGTAGAGAGTAGACCGGTCTGTTCACCACTGTCAAACTAGCATCGTCAAAACGAGCACTGTCACACGTGCACTGTCCGATGGGGCACGTCAGAAACGCGCCGTCAGATGGGCACCTGCCAGATGGGCACCTGCCAGATGGGCACCTGCCAGATGGGCACCTGCCAGATGGGCACCTGCCAGATGGGCACCTGTCAGATGGGCACCTGTCAGATGGGCAGCCATCCGATGAGCACCCGTCAGATGAGCACCACCGAAGGCAGCGGAACCGGCCCGGACGCTACGGACGGCCTACGGGCGCTCCCGGCGGCCGGCCCCGGTGCCGCCGGGTCCGGCGCCCGGCACGACCAGGCCCGACTCGTAGGCAGCCACCACGGCCTGGGTGCGGTCGCGCAGGCCCAGCTTGGCCAGCATCCGGCTGACGTGCGTCTTCACCGTCTCCTCGGTGACGAACAGGCGTCCGGCGATCTCGGTGTTGGACAGGCCCTGCGCGACCAGCCGCAGCACCTCCGTCTCGCGCGGCGTCAGCCCGGCCAGCCCGGCCGCTGCGGCGCCGGGGGAACGCGGCCGCAGCCGGGCGAACTCGCTGATCAGCCGCCGGGTGACGGCCGGCGCGAGCAGCGCCTCCCCGGCCGAGACCACGCGCACGGCGTCGAACAGCTGCTCGGCGGTGACGTCCTTGAGCAGGAAGCCGCTCGCGCCGGCGCACAGCGCGTCATAGACGTACTCGTCTAGGTCGAAGGTGGTCAGGATGAGGATGCGCGGTCCGTCTCCGGCCGCCGTCAGCTGCCGGGTGGCCTCGATGCCGTCCATGGCCGGCATGCGCACGTCCATGAGCACCACGTCCGGGCGCAATTCCCGGCCCATCCGGACCGCCTCGGCGCCGTCACAGGCCGTGCCCGCGACGGTGAAGTCCGGCTGGGTGTCCAGCAGCGCGGCGAACCCGGCCCGTACCACCTGGTGGTCGTCGGCGACCACGATCCGCACCGCGGCGCGGCTGCCCGCGGCTCCGCCAGCCGGCCCGCCCGCCACGGTGGCGTCCGCGTCTCCGGGCGACGCCGGGTGGCTGTCTGTCACTACGTAACCTCCGTCCCCGTGGCCCCTGCTGCTCCCGCCTCCGCGATCTTGGCTCTTGCTGCCGGGTGTGCCGCGGCGTCCGTTCCTGCTGCGGTTGCCCCGGCCGGCGGCGTTTCCGTCGCCGCGGCCGCTGCTCCCGCGGCCCGGGCCTGCGCTTCCGCGCCCGGCGCTTCCGCCGCGGCTGCCTCCGTCGTGGCTGCCGGCGTCTCCGTCGCCGCGGCCGCTGCTCCCGCGGCCCGGGCCTGCGCTTCCGCGCCCGGCGCTTCCGCCGCGGCCGCCGCGCCGGCCGCTTCCGCCGTGTCCGGGCCCGTTTCCGCCTGGGCCGGCAAGCGCGCCTCGATCAGGAAGCCGCCCCCGGCGGCCGGCCCGGTGCGCAGCTCGCCGCCCACCGCGGCCGCCCGCTCGCGCATCCCGACGAGCCCGTGGCCGCCCGCGGGCTCCGCCGCATCGTCGGCCGTCCCCGGGCCGTTGTCCCGGATCCGCAGCCGCAGCTCGGCGGCGCCGAAGCCGAGTTCCACGTCAACCGCCGCGCCGCGCGCGTGCCGCCGGGTGTTGGTCAGCGCCTCCTGCACGATGCGGTAGACGGCCAGTTCGACGCCGGGGTCGAGCGGCGCTGGCTGGCCGCGGACGATGAGCCGGGCGGCCGACCCCGCCGCCTGCCGGGCCTCGTCCAGCAGCTGGTTGAGTTCGGGCAGGCCGGGCTGCGGCTGCCGCGGGGCCGGCTCGTGCCCGGTGTCCTCGCGCAGCACGCCGAGCAGCCGCCGCATCTCGGTCAGCGCGGCCCGGGCGGTGTCGCCGATCGCCGACAGCTGCTGCGCCCCGGCCGCCGGCATCCCGGGCGTGGCCAGCCGTGCGGTCTCGGCCTGCACGGCGATCATGGAGATGTGGTGGGCGACCACGTCGTGCAGCTCGCGGGAGATCCGGGCCCGCTCGCCGCGCGCGGTGTGCTCCAGCAGCGAGCCGGCGATCACGTGCCGGGCTGCGCTGTGGCCCGCCGCCTCGGCCTGGGCCCGGCGGGCGACCCCGGCCAGCGCCGCGGCCGGGGCCAGCGCGGCCAGCAGGATCGTCAGCACCCGCGTCTCGCTCGCGCCCGGCCACGCCAGGGCCAGCACCAGGAACGGCGCGGCCAGCGCCACCGCCGCCGCCGGCGGGCCGGACCGGCCGAGCCGGTAGCTGGCGATGAGCTGGGCCGCCGCGGCCGCGGCCGTCAGGAACCCGAACGGGCCGAGGGACAGCACGCTGGCCGCGGTGACGGCGACCGCGGCCGCGGCCGGGCGCAGGAAGGCCAGCGGCAGCGTGCCGCACAGGCAGAGCAAGACCAGGGCCATCGCGGCCTGCACGCCCACGCCCGCCGTCAGGTGCGCCACGACGGGAGGCCCCGGCCCGCCGCCCGCGGCCCGGCTGCTCACCGAGCCGGCCAGCGGGCCCTGGCCCAGCGAGCCGGGATCCAGCACCAGCCTCGCGGCTAGCTCGGCCAGCCCGAGCAGGGCCAGCGCCGCGGCCGCCGCGGCGACCGGGTGCGCAGCCAGCATGCGCCGCCAGGCGCGGCCGTCTCCGCCGTGCCCGGTCATCGGGTGCTTGCCTGCTTCGCTGACACTGCTGCTCATTGTGGCCGCTGGCTGGCCCGGCCGCGTCCCCCTGGCCGGCCAACCCGGGTCCCTCGTGCGAGGTAGGGCGGGCGCCGCCGCGTCCCCCGCGGCAGTGGCGGCCAAGACGGCTCGGCGGCGTGACGACCCGGGGGGCCTGCGCTGCCTAGATTTTCAGCTATGGACCCCACCATCGAAGTCAGCAACCTGACTAAGCGCTTCGGCTCCCGGCTGGCCCTGGACGGCATGTCGTTCACCGTCCAGCCGGGGCAGGTCACCGGATTCGTCGGCCCGAACGGAGCCGGCAAGTCCACCACCATGCGGGTCATACTCGGCCTGGACGCCGCCGACTCGGGCCGCGCCCTGGTCGGCGGCCGCCCGTACGCGAGCCTGCGGCGGCCGCTCAGCCACCTGGGATCGCTGCTGGATGCGGCCGCGCTGCAGCCCAGCCGCACCGCCCGCAATCACCTGCTCTGGCTGGCCCATTCCCAGGGCCTCCGCTCGGCCCGGGTCGACGCCGTGATCGACCAGGTCGGGCTGGGCTCGGCGGCTCGCCGCAAGGCCGGCGGCTACTCACTCGGCATGCGGCAGCGCCTCGGCATCGCCGCGGCCATGCTCGGCGACCCGCCAGCGCTGATAATGGACGAGCCGTTCAACGGCATGGACCCCGAGGGCATCGTCTGGATGCGCGGCTTCCTGCGGGCACTAGCCGCTGAGGGCCGGGCGGTGCTGGTGTCCAGCCACCTGATGAGCGAGCTGCAGGACACCGCGGACCACCTGGTGGTGGTCGGGCGGGGCAAGATCATCTCCGACACCAGCGTCGCCGACCTGCTGTCGGCGGCCTCCAGCGGGCGGGTCACGCTGCGTACCTCCGCCCGTTCGCAGGCCATGACGGTGCTCGCGCACGCGGGCGCCACCGCCGCCGCCATCAGTGCCGACACCCTCACGGTGACCGGGCTGGCCGCCGAGCGCATCGTGGCGCTGCTCGGTGAGGCCGCGGTGCCGTTCTCGGAGATCTCAGCGCACCGCGCCAGCCTGGAGGAGGCTTACATGGAGCTGACCCGCGACTCGGTCGAATTCCAGGCTGCCCGGGCAGGCGCGCCGCCGGCCGGGGCCACTGCCGAGGCCGCCCCGGCCAGCACGGACGGGACAGCCCGGTGACGGCCGTCGCCGCCACCCGGGAGCGGCCCGCGAGCCGGCCGGACCGGGACGGCTTCGGCCTGCTGCTGCACGCCGAGTGGACCAAGTTCCGCACCGTGCGGGGCTGGGTGATCGGCATGATCGTGGCAGCGGTGCTGATGGTCGCTATGGGCCTGCTCGGCTCGGGCCACAGCGGCGCATGCCAGACGAGCGGCGGCCGGGTCGCCACGGGCGCGGCCTGCCTGCCCGCGGTGCCGCTCGGTCCCGGCGGCGAGCCGGTCACCGACGCCTACTACCTTCTCGGCCAGCCGCTGGCGGGCCACGGCAGCATCACCGTCCGGCTGACCTCGCTCACCGGCCGGTACCCGGCCGGCGGCGCCGCCCAGGCGAACCCGGGCGGCAATCCGCTGGCCGCGATGACGAAGGGGACCCAGCCGTGGTCGAAGGCGGGCGTCATCATCGCCGCCAGCGCCCGGCCGGGTGCTGCCTACGCGGCCATGATGATCACCGGAAGCCACGGCGTGCGGATGCAGTACGACTACACCGCCGACATCGCCGGCCTGCCCGGCGCGGTCTCCGCGGCGTCGCCGCGCTGGCTGCGGCTGACCCGTGCCGGCGACGTGATCACCGGGTACGAGTCGGCCGGCGGAACGCACTGGAGCAAGGTCGGCACGGCCGTGCTGGCCGGCCTTCCGGCCACCGCCCGGGCGGGCATGTTCGTCACCTCGCCGCAGCACGCGGACATCAGCTCCAGCTTCGGCGGGTCCACGGACAGCATCGGGCCGAGCGTGGCCACCGGCGTGTTCGACCACGTCCGCCTGACCGGGGCCGCCCCGGCCGCCCGGTGGGCCGGCCAGTTCATCGGCGGGCCGGACAGCCCCGCGCTGGGGGGCTCGACCGGGTTCCGCCAGGCTGGCAGCCAGTACACCGTGACCGGCTCGGGCGATATCGCCCCGGTCACCAACGGCGAGATCGGATCCGGCCTGCCGACCACGACGATCGCCCAGCACCTGGCGGGCACCTTCGCCGGGCTGATCGCGATCGGGGTCATCGCGGCCATGTTCATTACCGCCGAGTACCGGCGCGGCCTGGTGCGCACGACCCTGGCCGCCAGCCCGCGGCGCGGCCGGATGCTCGCCGCCAAGGCAGTGGTGATCGCCGCCGTCACGTTCGCGGCCGGCCTGATCGCCGCCGTCATCGACGTGCTGGCCGGCGTCGCGATCTCCCGCCGCCAGGGCCAGTACGTGATCCCGGCGGCCTGGCCGACCGAGCTGCGGGTGATCGCCGGGACCGCGGCGCTGCTCGCGGTCGCCGCCGTGCTCGCCCTGGCCGTCGGCACGATGCTGCGCCGCAGTGCCGCCGCGATCGCGGTAGTCATCGTGGCGATCGTGCTGCCCTACATCCTCGGCGTGGCCGCGGTCCTGCCGCTGGCCCCGGCGGAGTGGCTGCTGCGGCTCACGCCCGCCGCGGCGTTCGCCATCCAGCAGGCTGTGCCACAGTACGCGCAGGTCAGCGACCTGTACACGCCGAACGCCGGCTACTTCCCGCTGGCTCCGTGGGCGGGATTCGCGGTCTTGTGCGGCTACACCGCGCTAGCCCTGGCCGGCGCGCTGGTCCTGCTGCGCCGCCGGGACGCGTGAGCCGCCGTGACGCGTGAGCCGCCTGCCTGCCTCCCGGCCCGATCCGTGTAAGGAGACCTGACGATGACGATGACGATGCCCCGCTCCGGCCGCCATGACGGCGGGCGGCCCGGCGCGGCCGGCTTCCGCTGCGCGGTGCGCTCGGAATGGACCAAGCTCCGCACGGTGCGCGGCTGGGTCATCGCGCTGATCGCCGCGGCGGTGCTCATGGATGGCGCCGGGCTGCTGCTAGTCCACGACCAGCTCCAGTGCGGCGGCGCCGCCGGCCTGCCGGTCAGGTCCGGTGCCGCCTGCACTCCCTTCATCCCGACCGGGCCCGGCGGCGAGGCCGTCACCGACAGCTACACCTTCGTCCGCCAGCCGCTGGGCGCCCGGGGCAGCCTCACCGTCCGGGTCACCGGACTGGCCGGCCGGTACGGCGGGGCCGCCCCGGCGCCCGGACCGAGCACGCAAGGTGCCGGGCGCCGGGGCACCCAGCCCTGGTCGAAGGCCGGCATCCTGATCGCCGCCAGCACCCGGCCGGGCGCCGCCTACGCGGCGATGCTGGTGACCGGCCGCCACGGCGTGCGGATGCAAGCCGACTACGTCCACGACGCAGCCGGGATGCCCGGCGCCGTCTCCGCCGCTTCCCCCGCTGGCTGCGGCTGGTCAGGGCCGGCGACCTCATCACCGGATACGACTCGGCGGACGGCACCCGGTGGACCCGGATCGGCACGGCCCGGCTGGCCGGCCTGCCCGCCACGGCGCAGGCCGGGATGTTCGCCACCTCGCCGACCTACCGGGACCTGACCCTGTCATCGGGCGGCGGTACCGACGGGACGGTCAGCGACAGCATGGCCACCGGCACCTTCGACCACGTCCGGCTGTCCGGAGCGCCGCGCCACAGCACCTGGGCCGCAGCGCAGATCGGCGGCCTGACCGGATACGGAGCGCCCGCCAGCCGGTCCGGGGCCCTGCGCCGCTCGGGTACCGGGTTCTCGGTGACCGGGTCCGGTGACATTGCCCCGGCAGTGGCCGGGCCGAGCCAGGACGAGCCGAGCGGCACGATCGAAGATCACCTCGCCGGGGTCTTCCTCGGGCTGACCGTGCTGGTCATCGTGGGCGCGATGTTCGTCACTGCCGAGTACCGGCGCGGGCTGATCAAGGTCACGCTGGCGGCTAATCCGCGCCGGGGCCAGGTGCTGGCCGCGAAGGCCCTGGTCCTCGGCCTGGTCACGTTCGCGGCCGGCCTGCCGGCCGCCGCGCTCGCGGTCATCGGGGGGACGGCGCTGTCCCGGGCCGAGGGCGCTTACGTCCTGCCGGCCGGGTGGCCGGCCGAGCTGCGGGTGATCGCCGGGACCGCGGCGCTGCTCGCGGTCGCCGCCGTGCTCGCGCTGGCCATCGGCGTGATCGTGCGGCGCAGCGCAGTCGCAGTGGCGGCGGCGCTGACGGCGGTCGTGGTGCCTTACGTCCTGGCGGCTGCCCTGCTTCCCCCGGCCGCGTCGGACTGGCTGCTGCGGGTCAGCCCTGCAGCCGGGTTCGCCATCCAGCAGAGCCTGCCGCGGTATGAGCAGGTGAGCGCGCTGTACACGCTGCCGGTCTACTATCCGCTGGCACCGTGGTCCGGGTTCGCCGTGCTGTGCGGCTACGCAGCCGCGGCCCTGGCCCTGGCGCTGTACCTGCTGCGCAGGCGGGCCGCGTGAGCGCCGCGGCCGTGCCCGGCCGCCCGGGCGGATCGCACGCTGCCCGGCGGCGGGGGTATCTCGGCGATGCCCTGCACGCGGAATGGACCAAGCTGCGCACGCTGGCCGGAACCGGCTGGCTGCTGGCCGCCACCGCCGCGCTCACCGTTGGGGTCGGCGCGGCCGCGGTGGCGGCGACCCGGTGCCCGCCCGGGCCGGCCGCCGCCTGCCCGGCGGACCCCGCCAGGCTCAGCCTGACCGGCGTCCAGCTCGGCCAGGCCGTCGTCGCGGTGCTCGCCGTGCTGATGATCACCGCCGAGTACAGCACCGGGATGATCAGAGCCACGCTGGCCGCGATGCCGCGCCGGCCTGCGGTGCTGGCCGCCAAAGCCGGGCTGCTGGCCGCCCTGGTGCTGGCGGCCGGGGCCGCCGGCGTGGCCGGGTCGCTGCTGGCCGGGCGGCTGATGCTGGCCGGGCACGGCTTCACCCCCGCCCGCGGGTTCGCGCTGGTGTCCCTGGCGCACGGCGCGACGGTGCGCGCCGCGGCCGGCTCGGTGCTCTACCTGGTCCTGATCGCGCTGCTCAGCCTGGGCGTGGCCACCGCGATCCGGGATTCGGCCGTGGCCATGGGCGCGGTGCTCGGGCTGCTGTACCTGTTCCCGATCGCAGCCGCCTTCCTCGGCGGCGACCCCGTCTGGCAGCGCCGGGTCGAGCGGTACGCGCCCACCCTGGCCGGGCTCACCGTCCAGCACACCACCGGGCTGCACAGCCTGCCGATCGGCCCGTGGGAGGGTCTCGGCGTGCTCGCCTGCTGGTCCGCCGCCGCGCTGCTGGCCGGCGGCCTGATCCTCCGTCTCCGCGACGCCTGATCTGCCTGAGCCCACGGATCCATGACCTCGGTGCCTGTGCCGTGAAGCCTGAGTGGCTGCGAGTCGCCAGCGGCACCATGGGAGCGGCGGACGGCGGCAGTGAGCGCGCCGAGTCCAGCAATCGGCTTGACCGCTCGCTCAGTCAGCTGTCCTCCGGCCAGCGGGCTTCGGGACCGGGCGGGTCGGTGAGGTAGCTGGCCAGCCCGCGGATCAGGACGTCCAGGCCCCACTCGAACCGGTCCTCGGCGCTGCCGCGCGTCATGGCGCCGGCCAGCGCGACCAGGTTGGGGAACTGCTGGCGCGGCAGTGACTTCAGCCAGCCCGCGAACTGCCCGGCAAACTCCGCCTGGTCATCCGGCGGCGCGACGTCCAGCTCGTAGGCGTAGGCGCCGACGTACAGGCTGCCGAGGTCCCCGGCGAACGCGGCAACCTGGTCGGGCAGCCCGGCCGCGCGCAGCCGGGCCAGCATCTTCTCGGCGCCCGCCATCATCGCCGGGCCGAGCGGTACCCGGCCGAGCGTCAGCCCGGCCACCCCGGGGTGGCGCCGGAAGATGGCGAGCATCTCGCGGGCGGACTCGCGCATCATGTCCCGCCAGTCACCGTCCCCGGTGAAGTCGGGTATCTCGGCGATGATCCGCTCGAACACCAGCTGGACCAGTTCCTCCTTGTTGGCGACGTACCCGTACAGCGCGGACGCCGACACCCCGATCTGGTCGGCCACCCGCCGCATGGTCAGCGCCGACCCGCCGCCGCCCTCGATCACCGCGAGCGCCGCGTCGACGATGACCTCCCGGCTGAGCGGCGGCCGCGGGGTGATGCCGCGGCGGCGCGGCGCCGACCGCCACGGCGGCGGCGGCCCGGCCGCCGCCGCCCGGCGGCCGCCCGCCGTCCCGGCCGCCGCCGCCCGGCGGCTGTCCGCTGCCTGATTCATGTGAACAGCGTAGTTGACGAGAACGTTGTTCTGCGATAAACGTTGTTCGAGTAAGAACGTTGTTCAGTAAAGAACGCTGTTAGGAGGCGGCATGGACGAGACGCCAGCCGTGGTCGAGGCGCAGGAGCTGCGCAAGACCTTCAAGGGCGGGGTGCGCGCGCTGGACGGGCTCAGCTTCGCCGTCGCGCCCGGCAGCGTGTTCGCGCTGCTCGGCCCCAACGGGGCGGGCAAGACCACCACGATGCGCATCCTCACCGCGCTGACCCGCCCGGACCAGGGCCGGGCCGTCGTGGCCGGGATCGACGTGCTGCGCCGGCCCGCCGGGTCCGGGCCGCGATCGGCGCGGTCGGCCAGCACACCGGCGCGGTGAGCCTGCTCACCGGCCAGGAGAACCTGATGCTGCAGGGCAGGCTGTACGGGCTGCGCGGCCGGGTCCTGAAGGCCCGGACGGCCGAGCTGCTCGGCGAGTTCGGCCTGGAAGAGGCCGCCCGCCGCCCGGTGCGCGGGTACTCCGGCGGCATGCGGCGGCGGCTGGACATCGCCATGGTGCTGCTGCACCGCCCGGCCGTGCTGTTCCTGGACGAGCCGACCACCGGGCTCGACCCCGAGGGCCGGGCCGGGCTGTGGGCCGCGCTGACCAGGCTGGTGGCGCAGGACCAGACCACGATCCTGGTCACCACCCACTACCTGGAGGAAGCCGACCAGTTCGCCGCGCGGGTCGCGATCGTGGACCGCGGCCGGATCGTGGCCGCGGGCGCGCCGGAGGAGCTGAAGGCGCAGCTGCACGGCGACTCGGTGCTGCTCGACCTGGCCGACGCCGGGCTCGCCGGGCAGGCGCGCAAGGCCCTGGACGGACTGCCCCAGGTGCGCTCGGCCGCCGCGGCCGGCTCCGGCGTCCGGGCCCGGGTCGGCGACGGGGCCCGGGCCCTGCCGGCCGTGCTGGCCGCGCTGGAGTCCAGCAGCATCCCGGTCGTCTCCGTCACCGTCGCCCGGCCCTCGCTGGATGACGTCTACCTGCACCACGCCGGCCGGTCGTTCCGGCAGGCCGAGGGGAGCGAAGCCGCATGACCGCCATCCGCCCAGCCTGGGACCTGCTGACCGGGCGTTACCTGCGCGAGCTGTACCGCCAGCCCGCCGTCATCTTCCTGACCCTGCTGCAGCCGGTGGTCTGGCTGCTGCTGTTCGGCGCGCTGTTCAAGAAGATCGCCGAGATCCCCGGCTTCGGCGGCGGCGACTACATCAGCTACCTGACCCCGGGCGTGGTCATCATGACCGCGATGTTCTCGGCCAGCTGGACCGGCATGTCCTACGTCGAGGACATGCAGACCGGCGTGATGGAGCGGTTCCTGACCGCGCCGGTCAGCCGCGGCGCGCTGACCATGGCCATGCTCGGCTACCAGGCGGTCTGCACGATCCTGCAGACCGCGGTGATCCTGGTCATGGGCTGGGCCACCGGGGCGGCGTTCCCCGGCGGGGCCGCGGGACTGGCCGTGCTGACCGGCACCGCCGTGCTGCTCGCGCTGGCCATGGCCGGGCTGTCCAACGCCCTGGCCCTGCTGACCCGCGAGCGCGAGGCGGTCATCGGCGTGTCCAGCACGCTGGTGCTGCCGCTGACCTTCCTGTCCGGGGCGTTCCTGTCCCTGCGCCTGGTGCCCGGCTGGATCGCGCACGTGGCCCGGTACAACCCGGTCAACTGGGCGGCCAGCGCAGGCCGGATCGCGGTGGCCGGCCACCCGGCCTGGGCGACGATCGGCAGCTACGCCGCGTTCCTCGCGGCCGCGATCGCGGCCACCGCGCTGGCGGCCACCGCCGCCTTCCGTGCCTACCTGCGCTCAGCCTGACCGCGGGCGCGGATCGCCTGGTCAGTGCATGGCCCGGTTGATCTCCCGGCGATGGCCTACTCCCACGACCAGGATGACGAGCTTGCCGTCCATGACCTCGTAGATGGCCCGGTAATCCCCGACGCGCAGCCGGTAACGGTCGTCGTATCCCGCGAGCTTCTTGATACCGGCGTCCGGCCGGCGGGGATCGTCCCCCAGCGGGGCCAGCGCACGCAAGATCGTTAATGCGGCTGGCTGAGGTATAGCCCGGAGCTGCCTGACCGCCCGCTCACGCCACCGGAAGGCGTATTTCACGCGGCGCCTTTGCCCGGTTCTTCGTCGAAGATCGCGGCAACCACCTCGGACATGCTGTAGGTCGGCGCATCGGGGTTGTCAGCCAGGTCATGGTCGGCCTCGCGGGCGAAGTACCGGTCGATGGCGTCTTCGAGGGCGTTGAAATCCTCGATGGGGACGACGGCGGCTACGGCCTGGCCGTTGCGCGTGACGACCGTGGGCGTCCCGTCCTCCGCCCGCTTGATGACCTCCGCAAAGTGCGCCCTGGCCTCCCGGGCGCTCAGCTCAGCCTGGGCATCCTCCATAGTCTTAGTGTACCCGAAATTGCGTACACTAGTCAGCCTGGCGCGGCTACCTGCGGTCGGCTGGACCGCCGGGCGCGAGCTCGCCCGCGTCGGCCGCGGCCGCCTCAATCGCCCCGGAGGCGGCCGCCTGGACCTCGGCGGAGGAGGCCACCTCGACGTCGGCCGCGCTGGCCCGCTGCTCCGCGCCCTGCTCCTCGTACACGTAGCGCTTGCCGCGCAGCAGCGACACGAACGCCGCGAGGATCAGGATGCCGATCGCGGTGCCGAACACGATCGTCAGGCCGTGGTGGAACGGCGCGGAGATCAGCTGCGGGAAGAAGTCGTGCCCGGTCAGCACGGCCACCTGGCCGGGCGGCAGCTTGGCCAGCTCCCCGGTCGGGGCGAGCAGCTCGTGAATCGGGTTGTAGCCGAGGAACGCCGAGAACAGGCTGCCGACTGGCGGCACCTTCGCCACCCCGGCCGCGACCGGCAGCGACACCCCGTGGGCGTGCAGCCCGCGGACCATCGCCCCCGGCAGCGTGGCCGCGAGACCGGCGATCATGAGCGAGAAGAACACGCCGATCGACAGCACGAAACCGGAGTTCTGGAACGTGGCCAGCATGCCGGACGCGGCGCCGCGCTGGCGGGCGGGCACGCTATTCATGATCGCGGCGGCGTTCGGCGCGGAGAACAGCCCCATGCCGGCGCCGGCGAAGAAGATCAGCAGGCCGAACTCCCAGTAGCTGAAATCAACCGGGATCAGCAACAAGCCGAGGAAGGACAAGGCGGAGACCAGCAGCCCGCCAGAGGCGAACCAGCGGGCCCCGTGGCGGTCCGACAGCCAGCCGGACACCGGGCCGAAAACGACGAATCCGGCGGTCAGCGAGAGCAGGTAGATGCCCGACCACAGCGGCGTGTCCTGGTAGGCGTAGCCGTGCAGCGGCAGCCAGATGCCCTGCAGCCACAAGATCAGCATGAACTGCAGGCCGCCGCGCGAGATGGTCGCGAGCAAGGTGGCGGCGTTGCCGGCCGCGAACGCGCGGATCCGCATCAGCCGCAGGTCGAACATCGGGGCCTCGACCCGCGTTTCGATGATGCAGAACGCGATCAGCAGCACGACGCCGCCGATCAGCCCGGTCAGCACCTTCGGGCTGGTCCAGCCCATCGAGTGCCCGCCGTAGGGCTCCAGCCCGTAGGTGATCGCGGCCAGGATGCCGATCAGGCCGAGCGCGAAGGTGATATTGCCCAGGTAATCGATGCGGGCCTTGGTCCTGATGCCGGTTTCCTGCAGCGACAGGTAGGACCAGATGGTGCCGCCGATGCCGATCGGCACCGAGACGATGAACACCAGCCGCCAGTCGACCGCCGACAGCACGCCGCCCAGGATCAGGCCCAGGAACTGGCCGGAGATGCCCGCCACCTGGTTGATGCCCATGGCCGTGCCGCGCTGGTCGGAGGGGAACGCGTCGGTGAGGATCGCGGGGGAGTTGGCCATCAGCATCGCGCCGCCGATGGCCTGCAGCACCCGCCAGCCGATCAGCCACAGCGCGCCGCCGGGGCCGGTGAGCGGGTCGAACGGCAGCGCCAGCGCGCCCGCGCCGAAGATCGCGAAGCCCGCGTTGTACATCCGGACCCGGCCGTAGATGTCGCCGAGCCGGCCGAGCGTGACCACCAGCACGGCGGAGACGACCAGATAGCCCATCAGCATCCACAGCAGGTAGCTGAAGTTGCCCGCGGCCAGCGGCTGGAGCTTGATGCCGCGGAAGATGGCCGGCAGCGAGATGATCACGATCGATCCGTTGACCGTCGCGGCCAGCATGCCGAGCGTCGTGTTCGACAGCGCGACCCACTTGTAGTGGCCGCCGCGCAAGCCGCGCCTTCCGCCGCCTCCCGGACCGGCCGTCGCCGCGGATCCGGCCGCCGCGCCTGGCGTTCCTGCCACCCGAGTCCTCCCGCCCGATAGTTGCTAGAGCAAAACTAACAGGCTTACCTGCCGCCCGGTCAAATACGCCCCCTGAAGGCTGCGGGCCGCCGCGGGCGGCAGCCGGGGACGCCGGGCTACAACGGCGCGGGGGCGCGGAAACTTCCGCGCCCAGCAGCGGCGGGCGACATCCGCCAGAACCGGGCATCCCGGCGGACCTGGCGCCCGGGCCGCGGCCTCAGGGAGGTGCTGCCTGATGATCGTGGACCATCTTCCGCAGATAGCCATGAAAGCGCTCCGCGCTGACGCCAGGCAAACGGGCTGGGGCGGGACAGTCCGGCTGGGAGCGCTGATCGGGGCCGGGCGGGCGGGGTATCGTCGGGGCGTGGCCTTCGGTACCGGTCCGGCTGACCTGCGCGCCTCGGACGCTGACCGGGAGCGCGTGGCGGCCATGCTCGGCGAGGCCGCGGCCGACGGCCGGCTGACGCTGGCCGAGCACGCCGACCGGATCGAGCGCGCCTATGCCGCGCGCACGCTCGGCGAGCTGGCCGGGCTGACTGCGGACCTGGCCGCGCCGTCCGCGCAGCCCATCCGGGTGGACACCCGCCGCCCGGTGACCGGGATCTTCGGCTCCGACCGCCGTTCCGGCCGCTGGGTGGTGCCCGCCAAGCTTGCCGGTCGCCGCCATCTGCGGCACCGTCACGCTGGACCTGCGGGACGCGCTGCTGTCAGAGCCGGGCGGGTGACGATCCTGGCCGCGCTGCTCGGCCGGCCAGCTCGAGCTGATGGTGCCCGGCGGGCGTCGCGGTCGAGGTCACCGGGCAGGACGATCCTGTCCAGGACCCGGTACCGCGGCGGCCCGCTGCCCGCGCCCGGGGCGGGCATCCCCGTCGTCGAGGTGCGCACGTTCGGGGCCGGCGCCGGGTCACGATCGTGGCGCCGCCCCGGCCGCGGCGCGGCATGCTGCGCAGGCTGCGCGCGCTGACCGCCGGGCCGGCGGCGCGGCTGAGCGGGCGCTAGTGCCCGGTTACCTGCCGGGACGGCTTCTGGCCTCCCCGGCGCGTTAATCACCGTCGAAGTTCACCGAGCTGTAAGCGCGCAGCTTCCAGAGCTGGTGCTCGCTGTGGATGGTGCGCAGCGTCCCGGACCGGGCCCGCATCGACCAGCGAGTCGGTGGTCGCGCCGCCGGCAGCGGTACCGGACCCCGGCCAGCAACTCGCCGCCGGTGATGCCGGTCGCGGCGAAGAACGCGTCGTCGGAGGCCACCAGGTCCTCGGTGGACAGGACCCGGTCCAGGTCGTGCCCGGCATCCGCGGCCCGCTCCCGCTCGGCGTCGTCGGCCGGCGCCAGCTTGCCCTGGATCACGCCGCCCAGGCACTTGACCGCGCAGGCGGCGATGATGCCCTCGGGCGTGCCGCCGATGCCGAGCAGCAGGTCGGTGCCGGTGCCCTCGCGGGCCGCCATGATCGCGCCGGCCACGTCCCCGTCGGTGATCAGCTTGATCCGCGCGCCCGCCTCGCGGACCTGGGCGATCAGCTCGGCGTGCCGCGGCCGGTCCAGGATCATCACGGTGACGTCGTGCGGCGAGACGTGCTTGGCCCGGGCCACCGCCTCGATGTTCGCGGCCGGCGGCGCCTCGATGTCGACCACCTCGGCCGCCTCCGGGCCGGTCACCAGCTTGGACATGTAGAAGACCGCGGACGGGTCGTACATCGAGCCGCGGGCGCTGACCGCGATGACCGCGATCGCGTTCGGCATGCCGCCGGCCGCCAGCCGGGTGCCGTCGATCGGGTCGACGGCCACGTCGCACAGCGGCCCGGTGCCGTCGCCGACCTCCTCGCCGTTGAACAGCATCGGGGCGGCGTCCTTCTCGCCCTCGCCGATCACGACCACGCCGTTCATCGAGACCGTGCTGATCAGCTCGCGCATCGCGGCGACCGCGGCGCCGTCCGCGCCGTTCTTGTCGCCGCGGCCGACCCAGCGCGCGGCGGCCATGGCCGCCGCCTCGGTGACCCGGGCCAGCTCCATGGCCAGGTTGCGGTCCGGGGCCCGGGGTTCCGGCACGGCCTCTAGGCTGTCGGTCCGCAGGCCGGGCACCCCGGCCGCCGGGTCACCGCCGGGCGTGGCGAACAATTTGCTCTCCGTCATCGCAGATGCGCCTTTCCGTGTCGGCCGTGATGAGATCCTATGTAGCTGGCAGGCGACGCAGTGCGCTCAACCCGGGGGCGGCCTGCCGTGACAGGCAAGAAACCCATGACTACCAGTCACCAACCGCCGGCGGCGAGCGCGCCCGGACCGAGGGGCAGCTACCCGCCACAGCCTGCTTGCGGCCGCCCGCGAGGTGTTCGCCCGCCACGGCTACGCCCAGGCCAGCGTGTCGGAGATCGTGACGCTGGCTGACGCAAGCGTCGGCAGCCTCTACCACCATTTCTCCGGCAAGGCCGACCTGTACCTCACGCTGTATGAGCAGCTGCAGCGCGACCACGCCGAGCGGACCCGCAGCGCGGTGCGGCGGGCCCGCGAGGCCGGGGTCAGCGACCCGATGCAGCTGTTCCTGGCCGGGGCGCGCGGCTACATGGACGTCTGCGCCGAGCAGCGGGAACTGGCCCGGATGTTCGCCTGCGGCGACGGGCCGCCGGGCTTTGAGCGGTCCTGGCGGGAGCGGGTGACCCAGTGGGTCGTGCGGAATACCGAGTTCTTCGCCCGCAGCGGCGAGCCGCTGGACGGGGCGGTGGCGATCGTGATGACCGGCGCGATGGTCGTGGCGCTGGCTGAGATGTCGCGCGCTGCCGACACCCAGGCCGCGCTGCGCATCGCCGACGGCGTGATCGAGGTGCTGTCCCGGCTGCACGGCGGCCAGGCCCGGGGCTAGAACGGCGCGCCGGGCGCGGGCCCGCCGCCGTCCTCGGCGCGGGCGGCCGCGGCCGTGGCCAGCCGTGCGCGCGCCCCTTCCAGCCACTCCTCGCAGATCGCGGCCAGCCGCTCGCCGCGCTCCCATAGCTCCAGCGACTGCTCCAGGGTCAGCCCGCCGGCCTCGAGCCGCTTCACCAGCTCGATGAGCTCGTCCCGGGCCTGCTCGTAGGCGGGCCGCTGCTGCGCGCCCTGCTCCGACTGCCGCGCGCCCTCCGAAGCCGTCACGCTTTTTACCCTAGCGGCGGCTGCGCCCGTTGCCTCCCCGGACTGGCCGGGATGAGCGATGCGGCCGGGGCGAGCCGGGCAGCGCGAGGGCCCGGCCGACGACCGCCCTGACCACGCGCGCGTACAGCGTCCCGCCCGGCGGGCGCGGATGCACCTCGTCGTCCCACAACAGGCTGGTGCGGTGCGCGATCGCCGCCTGCCAGTTGACCAGCAGGACGTTGCGGAACCGGCGCGCCGCGGCCGCGATCGTCCGGTTGACCTCGCCCTGCCAGGGCCGGGGCACGTAGGTATTGACCAGCACCAGCCGCCGGGCCGGGCCGATCAGCGCCCGCAACTGGGCGATCTGCGCAGCGCTGATCACGCCGTTGGTGCCGAGGCCGACTACCACGACCGGCCGCAGCTGCCCGTCGGCCGCGAGCTGGCTGACCACCTCGCCGCCCGCGCTCATCTGCCTGCTGACCTGGGCATCGATGTAGATGCCCGGCATGGCGGCCTGCAGCGCGGGGGCCGCGGCCAGCATCACCGAGTCCCCGACGGCCACGACGTCGCGGCCCGATGCCCGGGCCAGCCGTACCCGGCTGCGCCCCGGTCGCCGCGGTGCGGCGGGGCCGGCGGCGTGACGGCCGCCGCCGGTGCTCCCGGCCGTCGTGGCGGCCGTGCTCCCGGCGGCGCGCCCGGCCGCCGGGCCGCCGTCCGGCGGCCCCGCCGGGGCCTGGCTGGCCGCGCTGATCCGGGCCCCGGCGCTGATCTGCTGCTCCAGTGTGGGGCCACCGGGCGGGTGCACCAGCCCGTAGCCGGCCGTGCACGCGGCCAGGACCAGCACCAGCGGCAGCATCAGCGGCAGCGCCCGGGCGGGGGAGCGGGGCAGGGCGGCCAGCCGCCGCGCGGTCTCGGCGGGCAGGCCGCCGAGCGACGTCCGCAGCCCGCGCCGCAGCACCGGCTGCTCGATCCACCGCCACGAGCCGGCCGCGAGCGCGATCGGCATGACCGTCTCCGCGGCCCGGGCCGGGAGCGCGGTGGCGGCCGTCCCGGCGAGCGCGGCGATGATCGCGATGACCGGCCAGTGCCACAGGTAGATGCCGTAGGACCGCACGCCCAGCCAGCGCAGCGGCCGGTTGCCGAGGACTCCGCCGATCAGGCCAGGGGCCGCGGCGGCCAGCAGCACGCCGCCCGCCGCCAGGGCCGCGAGCAGCAGCCCGCCCGGGTAGACCGCCGGGTCGCTGCCGGTGAAATGCCAGGCGGCCCAGGCCAGCAGGGCCAGGCTGGCCGCCCCGGCGATGTCCAGCCGGGCCACCAGCCGGGACGGGGCGCCCGCCACCCAGGCCAGCGGCCAGGCAAAGGCGAGCGCCGCGCCGATCAGCAGCGCGCTGGCGTGGGTGGCCGTGCCGTAGTACACCAGCGACGGATCGGAGCCCGGCCGGTAGAGGGCGAGCATCAGCAGGGCCGACCCCGCCGCCCCCGCGGCGGCCGCGCCGGCCCGGGCGCTGCGCCGCCGGACCCGGCGCAACAGCACCACCGCCACCAGCGGCCAGACCAGGTAAAACTGCTCCTCGACCGCCAGCGACCACAGGTGCTGCAACGCCGGCGGCGGGCCGAAGACCGCGAAGTAGGATCGGTGCGCCAGCGCCTGCCACCAGTTGCTGGTGTAGGTCACCGCGGCGAGCAGGGCGGGCCGCAGGTTCTTCAGCTGGGTGGGCTCGAACACGGCCACCGCGGCGGTGGTGGTGACGAGCATCACGGTCAGTGCGGGCAGCAGCCGCCGGGCCCGGCGGGCCCAGAAGTCCGCCACGCCGATCCGGCCCCACCGGTCGAACCTGGCCGCCAGCATGTCGGTAATGAGGTAGCCGCTCAGAACGAAGAACACATCGACGCCAAGAAACCCCCCAGGCAGCGCGGAGAGGTTCTCATGAAACGCCATGACCGCGAGCACTGCGAGCGCCCGGAGGCCATCCAGGCCCGGCGCGCGCGCAGGGGCTGCACCCCGATCCGGCGCCGCTTCGCGGGCTCCGGCCCGGACCGCGGCCGGAACGGCTGCAGCGGGCGGGCAGGCGCCCCGGTACCGTTCGCGAACGGGCCACGGGGCGTGCGGCAGCGATCTGCGGATCTTGCCTCGCTCGGCCGTTGCTGGCACCACCGGCACGCCTGGCCCTCCCTGAGCTGGCGGATCGCGAACGCCCACGGCCGGCATTGGGCGTGATTGACTGACGCCAGCGAGTAGTCAGGCTGGGACGGACTGCCGGACCGGCACGGCGGTGGATCCCCCCGGATCGCGCTTGATTTCCCCGATGGCGCTGGTCACGAACCTAGTGACGCCGGGCCGGACCCGCCCGCGCCGGACACGCTGGGTGATGAGAAATTACCGGATCGTTACCGCCGGTGACTGGGGCGTCGCTCCGCCCTCCGCATCGCCTCAGTGCCAGGGCGCCGGTCCGGCGGGCGTGGGGGGACGCCCGGCCCGATGCGTGGCCCTTTGGGCGTTATCGGGCTGCGGGATCGTTGTGCGGCGCGGCCTGGCCGGCGGTTACGGGCAGCTGATCGGCGGCGAACCGCAGCAAGAGCGGATCGCCGGGCTCGACCTCGGCGGCCGCCCGGACGACCGTCCCGGCCTCGCGCTGCACGATCGCGTAGCCGCGGCGCAGCGTCTGGGCCGGGGACAGCGCGACCAGCCTGGCCCGGACGTGCGATACCTCGTCCTCCGCCCGGTCCAGCCGCGCCGACACGCAGCGCCGGGCCCGCTCGGCCAGCGCCTGCACCTGTTCCTGCCGCCGGTCGATCTCCCTGACCGGGCTGGCCAGGACCGGCCGTGAGGTCATCGCGGCCAGCCACGAGGCCTCCCGGTCGATGCGCCCGGTCACGCAGCGGCGGGCCCGCGAGCGCAGCTGGCCGATGAGCGCGACCTGCTCGGCGACATCGGGCACCACCCGCCGCGCCGCGTCGGTCGGCGTGGACGCGCGTACGTCGGCCACGTGGTCGAGCAGCGGCACGTCCTGCTCGTGCCCGATGGCGCTGACCACCGGGGTCGAGCAGGCGGCAACCGCCCGGATCAGCGATTCGTCCGAGAATGGCAGCAGGTCCTCGATGGAGCCGCCGCCCCGGGCGATGATGATCACATCGATGCTCCGGTCGGCGTCTAGCGCCTGCAGCGCGTCGGTCACGTCGGCCGCCGACCGCGGTCCCTGCACGGCCACCTGCTCGACCCGGAACCGGACCGCGGGCCAGCGCCGGGCCGCGTTCTCTAGCACGTCCCGCTCGGCCGCCGAGTCCCGGCCGCAGATCAGCCCGACACCGGCCGGCAAGAACGGCAGCGGCCGCTTGCGCTCGCGGGCGAACAGGCCCTCGGCCGCCAGCGAGCGGCGCAGCCGCTCCAGCCGGGCCAGCAGCTCGCCGATCCCCACCGCGCGGATCTCCATCGCGGCCAGCGAGAAAGAGCCCTTGGCCACGTTGAAGTCCGGCCTGGCCCAGACCACCACGCGCGCGCCCTCGCCGGGGGCCGGGTCGGTGGCCTCCAGGACCGTGCGCGGGCAGATGACGCGGACCGACACGGCGGCCACCGGGTCGCGCAGCGACAGGAACACCGTGCTGCCGCGCTTGCTGAGCTCGGAAATCTGGCCCTCGACCCAGACCCGGCCGAGCCGGCCGATCCACTCGCCGACCAGGCGCAGCACCGTGCGTACCGGGACCGGCGCCTCGGCGCTCGTCTCCAGCGTCATTCGGTCTCCAGCGTCAGGCCGGCGGCGGTGCCAGGCCGCCGGCGGCGGCGTCATGAGGCAGCGCGCCGGCCGCGCAGCCCGCGGCCGGCTACCGCCACCTGCAGGTCAGGATGCGCCGCCGCTGATCTTGGCGATCCGGTTGGCGAACATGGTCAGCACCGCCTCCCGGCCCGCGTGCGCCCGCTCATAGTCCAGCAGGACCTGCAGCTGGGCGGCGTCGAGATTGCGCAGCCGGGCCCGCAGCGACGGCAGCGACAGGCTGTCGTAGCCGGGCAGCGGCAGGGTAGCTTCCGGGTCGGCGGGCGGCTCAGGCCCGGCCGCCGCCCCGGCGGTCGCAACCGGCTCGGGCTGCCCGGCCGCGTACGGCTCGGGCCGCTTGGCCGTGACCGGCTCGGGCTGCTCGGCAGCTGATCGTTCGCCGGCCAGGGCGTCCGGGCCGAGCTGCGGGCCCCAGCCATCGTCGGAGAACTCCGCGGAGACCGCGTCCTCGCTGGCGGCGTCCGGACTGACCGTGCCTTCGCTGATCGCCTCCTCGCTGACGGCCTCTTCCTGGCTCGCCGGTGCTGCCTGGCTCGCCGGTGCTGCCTCGCCGGCCGGTGCTGCCTGGCCGGCCGGTGCTGCCTGGCCGGCCGGTGCTGCCTCGCCGACGGGGGCGGCGCCGACCATCCCGGCGTCCGCCAGCCCGGCCTCCGTGGGCGCGGCCGCCGCCGCCAGCCCGGCGCTGGCCGCGGGTTCCCTGCTCGCGGAGCCGGCGTACCGGATCAGGCTCCGTCTCTGCGCTGGCTGGCGCCGTTGCGGCCGGCGCGGCGGGGCGCCGGGCCGGGATGAGCCGTACATTGCCGGTCTCGCCATGCGGCCGGAACTGCCCGCGGGCCGTGTCGGGCGCCGCCGGCGGTCCAGGCGAGCCGGCCGGGCTGCCCGGGGCCGCGGCCTGCGCCCCGTCCAGCTCAGCGCCCGTCCGCGTGTCGTAGGGGTCGTCTTCCGGATCGTGCAGGCTGCTCCCCGCGTACCGGCGGTCAGCGCCCTGGCTGCCGGGGGGCGGCGTGCCGTACGGTCCGCTGGGGGCCGGGGTGTCGGCGGTGGCCGGGCTGCCCGGAGCGGCGGATCCAGGCCGCGCCGGCCGGAATTCCGGGCCGGCGTCCGGGTGCCCTTGCGGCTCGCCGGCGCCCTCGGCGGCCATCAGCACCTTGCCGATGCGGGCGAAGAACGCGCGCACCGCGGCGACTGGTCCTGGCCTCACGTCCCCGCTGACCTCCGGGTCGCGCATGCTCATCGGCCCTCCTCGGCAGTCGCGTGCCCGGCCGCCCGCGCGGCGAAACCTGGCCGGCTGCCGCGCGCCGCACAGTGGTCCGGCCAGGGCGGCGCCCGGGAATCCCGGCCCGCCGCGCCAGCCGCTCCTAGCCTAGGGGCCGCGGCGGGTTTCGCGCCCGGTGCGGTGCCCACTGCCGCGCCGGCCTGCCGGATCCGGCCGGCCGGAGACGGCGGTCGCCTACGATGGGGAGCATGTCCGCGCCTACCCGTCGTGTCCTGCTCGCGAAGCCCCGTGGCTACTGCGCCGGGGTCGACCGGGCCGTGCAGGCGGTCGAACAGGCCCTCGATCGCTTCGGCGCTCCGGTCTACGTGCGCAAGCAGATCGTGCACAACACCCACGTGGTCGCGGTCCTGGAGCAGCGCGGGGCGATCTTCGTGGACGAGACCGCGGAGATTCCCGAGGGCTCGGTGGTGGTCTTCTCCGCGCACGGGATCGCGCCTGAGGTCCGCGAGGAGGCCAGCCGCCGCGGCCTGCGGACGATCGACGCCACCTGCCCGCTGGTGACCAAGGTGCACAAGGAGGCGCGCCGGTTCGCCGCCCAGGATTACGACGTGCTGCTCATCGGCCACGAGGGCCACGAGGAGGTCATCGGCACCGCCGGCGAGGCGCCCGACCGGATTCACCTGGTGGACGGCCCCGAAGGCGGCAGCGCGGTGCAGGTCCGTGACCCGGCCAAGGTCGCCTGGCTGTCGCAGACCACGCTGTCGGTGGACGAGACCCAGCAGACCGTGGCCGCGCTGCGCGAGCGATTCCCGCAGCTGCTCGACCCGCCGAGCGACGACATCTGCTACGCGACCCAGAACCGGCAGTCCGCGGTCAAGAAGATCGCCGCGCAGTCCGACGTCGTCATCGTGGTCGGCTCGGGCAATTCCTCCAACTCGGTCCGGCTGGTCGAGGTGGCGCTGGACGCCGGCGCGCACGCCGCCTACCTGATCGACGACGCTTCCCAGCTCAAGGAAGACTGGGTGGAGGGCGCCACGAACATCGGGGTCACCAGCGGCGCCTCGGTGCCGGACTATCTCGTGACCGGCCTGCTCGACCGGCTCCGCGACCTCGGCTACACCACGGTGGAAGAGATCGAGGCCGTCGAGGAGCGGATGGTCTTCGCCCTGCCGCACGAGTTGCGCCAGGGCCGCCCGCGCCGCAGCGGCTGACCCGCCCTAGCGGGCGGCCTGGCGGGCCGGGTTGCCCGTCAGCTCGGCGCGCAGCTTCCGGACGCACTGGCGCAGGCCTCGCTGCCACGCCACGCCGATGGCCGCGGCCATACCGAAGAACAGCCACGGCGCGTTCGCCGACAGCATCAGGAAGGTCCCGGCCAGCACTGACTCCGCGGCGGTCATGGCCGTGCCGCCGGGCGCGGTGACGAGCTGCTCGGCCAGCACCGCCAGCAGGAACAGCGCGGGCGGGATGACCACGACCCGCAGCAGCGCCGTCCGGCGGCAGTACCAGGCCCCGCCCGCGGCACCGGCCAGGAAGCTGAGCCCGGGCAGCGCCCCGGCGTGCAGCCAGCCCGCGGCCAGGCACCCGGCCAGGAACACCCCGAGCATGGCCGCGGCCGTGACCCGGGCCCGCAGTTGCGGCCGGCCCGCCCCGGCCGCCCGGTCGAGCCAGTCGCCGAAGCGCAGATCAGGCAGCGGGTTGTCCGCAGCCGGCCGCCCGGACGGGCCGGCCCCCGGCTGCCAGGACAGGCTGTCCGCTGGTTCGGAGGACGGGCCGGCCGCTGGTTCGGAGGACCGGCCGGCCGCTGGTTCGGAGGACCGGCCGGCCGCTGGTTCGGAGGACCGGCCGGCCGCTGGTTCGGAGGACCGGCCGGCCGCTGGTTCCCAGGACGGGCCTGCCGCTGGTTCGGAGGACCGGCTATCCGCTGGTTCGGAGGACCGGCTGTCCGCTGGTTCGGAGGACCGGCCGGCCGCTGGCTCCCAGGACCGGCTGGCCGCTGGTTCGGAGGACCGGCCGGCGGCCGGGCCCCGGTACGGGCGGGCCGCTGGGCGCTGCGGCCCTGTCGGCATCGGCACGAGGCTTCCTCCTGTCTTCCGGCACTGGCCGGTCTCCCGGCGCTGGCCGGTCGTCCGGCGCAGGCTGGTCCCGGCCACCGGCTCGTCTTCCGGGCGCAGCCTCAGCTGGCCGCCCCGATGGCGCGCTGCCCGCCGGGCAGCTGGTGCGGGATCGGGCTGACCCGGCCGGAGCTGGCCTGGTCATCCGGGTCAGCGATCTCACGGCCGGGCTCTGGCGCCGGGCCGGAGCCGGCCAGCTCGGGCGCGGACAGCGGCCGGACCATGTCCTCCACCAGCCGGGGCTGCTCCAGCTCGGCGTCGGTCAGGCCGACCTCGTTCAGCTTCCGGGCGCTGACCAGCACCCGCGCCTCCAGCGAGCCGACCGTCTGGTTGTAGGCGGTGACCGCGCCGCCCAGCGACTTGCCCAGCTTGTCGATGTGCCGGCCGAGCCCGGCAATCCGCTCGTGCAGCTCGCGGCCCAGGTCGAACACGGCGCGGGCATTCCGGGACAGGGCCTCCTGCTGCCAGGCGTACTGCGCGGTGCGCAGCATCGTGACCAGGGTCGTCGGCGTGGCGATGTGCACCCTGCGGGCCATCGCATCCTCCAGCAGCGCGGGGTCACGCTCCAGCGCCGGGGCCAGGAACGCCTCGCCCGGGATGAACAGCACCACGAACTCCGGCGCGGGGCCCAGCGCCGACCAGTAGCTCTTGGCGGCCAGCCGCTCGACGTGCTCGCGCAGGTGCCGTGCGTGCGCGTCCAGCCGGGCCTCCCGCACCGCATCGTCGGTCGTCTCCGCGGCCTCCAGGTAGGCGGCCAGCGTCACCTTCGAGTCGACGACGATGTTCTTGCCGCCCGCCAGCCGCACCACCATGTCGGGCCGCAGCTGGGCCTCGCCGGCCGTCACGGTGACCTGCTCGTCGAAATCGCAGCGGGCGGCCATGCCGGCCAGCTCCGCCACCCGGCGCAGCTGCATCTCGCCCCAGCGGCCGCGGGCCTCGGGCCGGCGCAGCGCGGCCACCAGGGCGCGGGCCTGATCGCGCAGTTCCTCGGAGGACCGCCGGGTGAGGTCCATCTGTTCGGCCAGCGCGGCATGCGAGCGGACCCGGGCCGCGTCGGTCTCCCGCAGCTGCGCCTCGACCCGGGCCAGCGTCTCCTTCAGCGGCCCGACCAGGTTCTCCACCTCGGCCCGCCGGGTCTCCAGGTCACCGGATGCCTTCACGTTCGCGGCCGCGAGCCGTCCCTCGGCCAGTTCCAGGAAACGGCGGGCGCTCTGGTCCAGCGCCTGCGCGGACATGGCCTGGAACCGCTCGGCCAGCTGGCCGTCCATCAGGCTGGCCTTCTCGGCCGCGGCCCGCTCGATCCAGGTGGCCCGGTCCGCGGCGGCCCTGGCCCGCTCGTCGGCGGCGCTGGCCTGCCCGGCGAGCTCGGCGGTGAGGCCGGCCAGCCGCCCGCGGGCGTACAGGTAGCCGATCACCGCGCCGAGTGCCGCCCCGGCCAGCAGGCCGGCGAGCAGCGAAATCGCGTCCATATCGTGCCATGCTCGCAGCCGGCGCCGACAGTTTCCCGCTGACACGCCCGGCGCGGGCGGGCCGGGCGCGGGGCGCGGCCGGTCAGGCCGGCCGCCTAAACTCGCCCGGGTGAGCCTGTCTATCGGCATCGTCGGCCTGCCCAACGTCGGCAAGTCCACCTTGTTCAACGCCCTGACCCGGGCCGGCGCGCTGGCCTCCAACTACCCGTTCGCGACCATCGACCCGAACGTCGGCATCGTCGGGATCCCCGACTCCCGGCTGCCCGCGCTGGCCGGGCTGTACGACTCGGCGAAGATCATCCCGGCCGCCGTGCGGTTCGTGGACATCGCCGGCCTGGTCCGCGGCGCCTCGCAGGGCCAGGGCCTGGGCAACCAGTTCCTGTCCCACATCCGGGAGACCGACGCGATCTGCCAGGTCGTCCGGGTGTTCACCGATCCTGACGTCAGCCACGTGGACGGCGACGTCTCGCCTGAGCGCGACATCGAGACGATCGCGACCGAGCTGATCCTGGCCGACCTGCAGACGCTGGAGAAGGCGGTGCCGCGGCTGGCCAAGGAAGCCAGGTTCGCCAAGGACCGGGAGCGGGCCGCGGCGGCAGCCGCGGCCGAGCGGGCGCAGCAGCTGCTCGACGGCGGCACGACCCTGTCCGCCGGCGCGGCCGGCGCGGGCATCGACCTGGCTGACCTGCGCGAGCTGCAGCTGCTGACGGCCAAGCCGTTCCTGTACGTGTTCAACGTCGACGACGCCGGGCTGGCCGACAAGGAGCGGCGCGATCAGCTGGCCGCGCTGGTCGCTCCGGCGCAGGCCATCTTCCTGGACGCCAAGACCGAGGCCGAGCTGGCCGAACTGGACGAGGCCGAGGCCGCGGAGCTGCTCGCCGAGCTGGGCATGGGCGAGCCGGGCCTGGCCCAGCTGGCCCGGGCCGGCTTTGCCGCGCTCGGCCTGTCCACGTTCCTGACCGCCGGCCCGAAGGAGGCCCGGGCCTGGACGATCCCGGCCGGCGCCACGGCGCCGCAGGCCGCCGGCGTCATCCACACCGACTTCCAGCGCGGCTTCATCAAGGCCGAGATCGTCTCGTTCGATGACCTGCTGGCGGCCGGCTCGATCACCGCCGCCCGCGCGGCGGGCAAGGCCAGGATCGAGGGCAAGGACTACGTCATGCAGGACGGCGATGTCGTCGAATTCCGCTTCAACGTGTAGCCGTATCCCGTTCTGATATCAGGGCGCCGTCGACGGGCGGCTGTCCGTGGCACTCACCATGTGGCATCTGGACATGTGGCATCTGGATCGACCACTTCCATTCTTCCGAGCGATCTCGCACACTACGGAGGCCATCAGGCCGTCCCGGCATAACCTGCCGGGATGGCAGATGCGATCTTCGCGGATCCCCGGCTCGCGGCGGCCTATGACCCGCTCGATCCCGACCGCGCCGACCTGGACGCCTACGTGGCGATCGCCGCTGAATGCGGTGCGCGCCAGGTGCTGGACATCGGCTGCGGCACCGGCACCTTCGCATGCCTGCTCGCCCGCCGCGGCCTCGAGGTGACCGGCGTGGACCCGGCGGCGGCGTCGCTGCAGGTTGCCCGGGCAAAGCCGGGCGCGAACCGGGTGCGCTGGGTGCTCGGCGAGGCGGCCAGCCTGCCGCCGCTGCAGGTCGACCTGGTCACGATGACCGGCAACGTCGCCCAGGTCTTCGTCGCTGACGCCGAGTGGGCAGCCGTGCTGCGCGCGGCCCGCGCCGCCCTGCGGCCCGGCGGCCTCCTGGTCTTCGAGACGCGCGACCCGGCCCGGCAGGCCTGGCGGGAGTGGACGCCGGAGCGCAGCCGCGCGCAGGCGGTGATTCACGGCGCAGGCACCGTGCGGCGCTGGACCGAGGTCACCCAGGTGCGCGGCGGCCTGGTCTGGTTCCGGCACACGTTCGAGTTCGACGCCGACGGAGCGGTGCTGACGTCCGGCTCTGTGCTGTGCTTCCGCACCCGGGATCAGGTCGCTCGCTCGCTAGCGGCGGCCGGGCTCATCGCGGAAGAAGTGCGCGATGCGCCGGACCGGCCGGGCCGCGAGCTGGTCTTCCTGGCCCGGCGGCCGGAGCGCGGTCACCAGGCCGAGCCCACGTAGGCCCGGACGGCGCGCGGCAGCACGGCCAGTGCCTGGGGGGTGGCCTCGCCCAGATCCCAGGCTTCCTTGACGTGGATGTTGAACCAGATCACGGCGAAGACGTGATGGCTGGCCGCGTTGCGGAACAGGTTCCTGATCTGCGCCGCCTGCTGCGGCCGCGGGGCGACGGCCGTCTCGGCGAAGAAGACCGGCTTGTCCGGCCACTTGTGACGAATGGTCTGGAACGTCCATTTGAAAATGCCGAAGGTGGTCGTGTCGTGCCGGTAGTAGCCGTCCACCCCGATCCAGTCCACGTACTTGCTGCCGGGCCACCAGGGCGCCATTTTCGATTCGCCCACGACCTGCCGGATGACGGTCCAGGCCCAGATGACGTTGCGCACCCCGGCGCGGGTCAGCACGCCGTGGATGTGGCGGTAGGCAGCCCGGAACGAGGCCGGCCGGACGTGGGTGTAACCCCACGGGTACCAGGCGCCGTTCATCTCATGCCCGAACGACAGCGCGATCTCGCACCGGAAGGCGATGAGCTGCCGGGCCATCTTGCGCAGCTGGCCGTCGTAGGTGCCGGCCGAAATGGCGGTCAGCGGGACGGCCGGGTCGAGCTGCAGGATCGGGAAGGCATGGTGGTCGTAGATCTCCCTGGCCTGCATCAGGTTCAGCGGGTTGGGGAAATCCTCGTAGTACGAGATGACCGTCGGACGGCGCCTCATGGCCTTGCTGAAGGGTTTCAGCGTCGTGGTCATCGGCCGGGCGACTACCGCGCCCAGGTGCCCGCTGGTCGTGGAAGGAGGCGCCGGGCAGCCGTTGCCGGACTGGCCCGTCCTGGCGTCCCTCGTGCTCTGGGTGAGCACGCTCTTGGGCGGCCCGTAAACCTGCCGGCTCGCGTGCGGGCGGGCGGCCGGGTGCTGGGCGAAGAAGCCGAAGCTGAAGTACAGCAAGCCGCCGACCACGAGCATGGCCAGCAAGGCCCCGCCGTAGCGCCTCACCGCGCGGGCCCGCCTACGGCTGGCGTCATCACGTCCGCCTCGTCGATCCCGACCTCGACGCCGGACTGGCGGGTGACCCAGCCCTGCCGGAATGCGGTCGCCGCGCCGTAGAAGCGCAGCGGCCGCAGCACGAACAGCACCCACAGCTGCGCGGACGGATACAGCAGCCAGGAGATGATCCGGTCGAAGATCCGCTCGTCGCTGCGCCGGATGCAGAACACCCGGGTCCCGGTGACCAGCGAGGCCAGGATGACCACCAGCAGGGAGTAGCGCAGCAGTTGCAGCGTGTCGGGCAGCAGGGCCAGCATGACCAGGAAGACCGCGGAGGAGGCGATCACGGCGTAGATGGTGAAGAACGTGAACAGCCAGCCGTAGGACCACCACGGCAGGTACCGCAGCCGCCACTCGTCCCGGATCGCCTTGCCGCGCATCCACCGGGTGAACTGACGGAAGTGGTGCGAGAAGGACTCCGCGCACATCGGCAGGCTGAACGCGGTGACCTGCTGCACGGTCTTGCCCCGGCCGCGGGCGAACAAAGCCAGGGCCGCGTCGTCGCCCAGCTTGATCGGGTGGCCGAGGAACGTCTCGCCGAGGTAGGCGGGGATGATCTCGCGGATCATCGGGGCCCGGTACAGCGCGTAGGTGCCGCGGTTGACCATGAGCTGCCCGACCGCGGATTCCGCGCCCCAGGTGACCAGCTGGTACACGATGTTGCGGGTGGTCACCGACCAGGTCAGCCAGCCCTTGTGCGAGTTGTACATGACCTCGATGCCCGCCACCGACTGGACGTTCCTGTCGACGAACGGCTTGAGGCCCTCGCGGACCGCCGCGTACTCCAGCGCGGTGTCGCTGTCGATCGTGATGAAGATGTCGGCCTCCGGGTGCGAGCCGAACACCTCGGCCTGGGCCCACTTCTTGCCCCGGTTGACCGGGTTGGCGGTCCAGATAACCTGCGGCCCGGGCCAGGCGCAGCCGGGTCCAGTGCTCGCGCAGTTCGGTGTAGTCGACCTTCTGGGCGCCGTCCTCGACGACGTGGATGGTGTCCGGCACCCGGCTGCCGTTGACCAGTGACCAGATCGCCCGGTCCAGGCACAGCGGGTCCTCGTTGTAGACCGGGACCGCCACCACGACCCGCAAGCCGTCCAGCCGGGCCTCCTGCCGGGCGGTGACCCGCCTGGGCCGGTCCATCCACGAGACCAGCTGCTGGAACACCGCGAAGCCCGAAGACAGCAGCACCACGATCAGGTACACGGTGTGCAGGTCTGGCGCGCGCTGCTCCATGGACCAGGCGTGCTCCACCATCCGGCCGGCGATGAGCATGGATACCGCCAGCAGCCAGGGCACGAAGCTGTAGTGGTATTCGACCCGGGGCAGCGGGTAGTCGGCGGCTAGGGCTCCTGGAGTGACTTGCCCCGGCGCCACAACAAGCGGGTCACGAGGGCGAGGATCAGGGTCAAGCCCGCCGATCCGTAGATGATCAGGATGAACAGGGTGTGAAACAGGTTCATAGCGCCGTGCTTCCTTTAGTGTCGATAGGGAAAGCAGGTATTCCAGCGGATCGGTGCTGTCACCGGGCGGCGGCAAAGCCGGGCGGCGGGATTCCGGCAACTCGGGACGGCCGGCCGTTGGAGCAGGCAGGCCGGCCGTCCCGTTCCCGTTGCGGACTGGCTCGTATCCGTTGCGGACTGGCTCGTATCCGTTGCGGGTTCGCTCGTATCCGTTGCGGGCCGGCCCGTGCCCCGGCCGCGGCGTCCGGTGTCCGTTGCGGGCTGGCTCGCAGCCGCCGGCGGGGCCGTATCCGCTGGCCGCCGGCTCATAGGCGCCCGGGGCGGCCCGGTGGTAGCGGCGGACGGGCGGCCCGGGCGGAGCGGAATCCTGGCCTTCTTCCGGGTACGGATGCCCGGGCCCCGGGTAACGCCGATGATCACCGGATGGCGGCGGCCAGGAACCGTCGCCCGGGGCCGTGCGCGCACCGTCCCAGTCGCGGTACAGGCCGTCAGGAAGATCTGGCGCGGATTCGCCGCGGCTGTCGCGCAAGGGCACTGGGTATCCACCGAGCGTCCCGTGAGACATTCCGAAGCTGCACCCGCCCGACGGATCGCGATGACCTATTCGACAACATTCCGCGCAATGCCTCGCGCCAGATCAGTAACTTAACTGCATTTGCCTCACTTGGCGGCGGTATCGCATGTCTTCGCAGGTGACAACGGCACGCGCGGAGCGGCCCCGGGCGGGCCCGGTTGCCGGGCTGAACGGCGCCGTTGCGCACGGTCAGGCTGGATCACCCCGCGCTATCCCGGCGCCTCGCCCGGAGGCGGCCGGCGGCCGCGGGCGGCGGCGCGGGACATGCGGCGCCGGCCGGCCGCGAGCAGCAGGGCCAGCGCGGCCGCTGACCAGGCGAGGCCGAACAGCCAGCCGCCGAGCACGTCGGTGGGCCAGTGCACGCCCAGCCAGAAGCGCGACCAGCCGACCGCGGCCGCGATCAGGCCCGCCGCCGCCCAGACGGCCCAGCGCGGGGCGCCCGGCCGCAGCCGCCGGGTGAGCAGCCACGCGCAAGCCAGCACGCTCAGCGTGGCCGCCGTGGTGTGGCCGGACGGGAACGCCGGGCCGCCCGCGCTCCCGGCCCAGCCGGCCACCGGCGGCCGGACCCGGTCGATCGCCGCGTTGACCTGGGTCTCCGCCAGCACCCCGGCAGTAGCCGTAAGCCCGGCAGCCAGCGCCGCCAGGACGCGGCCCCGCACCCCCCGCCCGGTGCCGATGAACCAGCCCGCGACGAATACCGCCGGCAGCACGATCTTGCTGATCCCGGCCCAGGTCACCGTCCGGGCGGCGGTGATGCTGAGGCTGTCGCGGTGCGCCAGCGCCCAGCGGTGCAGTTCCTCATCGACGGCGGGCGGGCGGCCGCCGCGCCCGACCCAGAATGTGAGCAGCGCGAACGCGGTTCCGGCGGCGGTCATCACCACGGCCACGGCGACCGGCGATCCGGCTGCTGCCTGCTGCGGTTCCGCGGCCGCTTCCTGCAGCCCGGGTACCGCTTCGTGCGGCCCGGGCGCCGTTTCGTGCGGCCCGGGCGCCGTTTCGTGCGGCCCGGGCGCCGTTTCGTGCGGCCCGGGCGCCGTTTCGTGCGGCCCGGGCGCCGTTTCGTGCGGCCCGGGTGCCCCGGCCCGGTCCCGCTCGAGCCCGGATGGCCGGGCGCGGTCCCGCGGCCGGCTCATCTGCGCAGTATCCCGGCCCGCGGGCGGGCCGCCGTTCCGCCGAGCAGGCGGCGCGGCCGGCCGCCGGCTGGCGGCGCATCAGCGTGGTGGTGACGACCAGCAGCCACAGGCCGCCGGTGAGCGCGCCGCAGATCACGTCGCTCGGGTAGTGCATGCCCCGGTACAGCCGCGACAGCCCGACCACGACCGGCAGGCACGCCAGCACGGCAACCGCGACTCGTACGGCCGGCCGCGCACGCGGCCGGCTGAGCCAGATGAGCAAGACGATCAGGCATCCGTACAGCGCGGTAGCCGCCGCGGTATGCCCGGACGGGAAGCTGGAGGTCTCCGGCGCCACGTCCAGCCGGTGCACCGGCGGCCGGGGCCGGTGTACCACCAGAGTCACGCACAGGAAGATCACCAGCTCGCCGACGATGGTCGTGACCAGCACCCCCGCCTCGTACCAGCGGCCAAGCCGCCAGCGCAGCAGGGCCACCGCCACGATGGTGATCCCGATGACCGTCTCGGTCTGGGCGATGTTGGTGCCGACGTAGGTGACGTCGTTCCACACCCGGGAACGGTGCGCCGCGAAGAACTTGTCGACGCCGAGATCGGCGCGGTGCAGCGATCCGGAGCCGATGACGTGCGTGAGCAGCAGCCCGAGCAGTGTGATCACGCCAAAGATGAGGACCAGGCCGGCGCCGAGCCGCAGCGCCACCTGCTTCTTGTCGCCGACCGGGCGCGGCGGGGCGGGCACGTCTCGGCGGGGGCCGCGCCGGGTGCGCCGGGTGCGCGGATGAACGAGAGCTGGCATGGGCGGGCCTTTCCGCGAGGGGCGAGGCACCAAGATTCCCGCCGGGGGCGGCCGCAAACGCCCGCCCTTCGCCGGCGGCCCGGCCAGGGCCGCCGGCCGCTGCCCGCGGCCGGGCCTCAGCCCGGCCCGCCTCAGCCGGGCCTGGCCCTGGCCACGATGACCTGCCCGGCGACGTCACCGCTGGCCAGCAACGCGCTCATCCGCTCCTCCTGCCGGGCCGCGGCCTCCCACGAGGGCTGTCCGGCATGCGCAGCGCGCAGATCGCGCTCGACCTCGTCCGCCCGGCGCTGCCAGTCCGGATCCGGCGGCGGAAAGCCGTCCAGCCCGCGCTGCGCGACGGCCTCGAACCGGGCGCGGCGCAGCAGCCCGGCCAGCTCGGCCGCGTCCGGGAACTCGTTGCCCGCGGGCTGGCCGGGCAGCTCGGCGGCCTGCCGGACGTAGACGATGAGCCCGAGCAGCCCGGCCGGGATCAGCACCCGGCGGGCCTCGCGCAGCGCGGCCAGCTTGTCGTGCATCGTGCACAGCACGCCGAGCGACCACACCGCGTCGAACGCGCCGGCCGCGAACGGCAGCCGGGTCCCGTCGGCGGCGATGACCGGCAGCCCGAACAGGGCCAGGGCGGCGCGGCACGCACCGGCCATCGGCTCGGCCAGCACCGGCCGCACGCCCGCCTGCCTGGCCGCGAACGCGGCCGGGCCGCCGGCCCCGGCCCCGCTGTCGAGCATCCGGGTGCCCGGCCCGAGCTCCAGCCGCCGGGCCAGCCAGCTCAGCGCAGCCGGGTTGCCGCTGCCCCGGCAGGCCGCCGGCAGCGCGTATTGCGGACCGAGCCGGCGTACCGCGCCGAGGGTCCACTCCGCCACGGTGCCGAACTCGGCCTGCATCGCCTCCGGCTGATCCCCAGACGGCTTCTGGCCTCCCCTCGTGTCCTCAGCCATCACCCTCCTGCGCTGTCCGCGATCCCGCGCGCCGCGCCTCCGCCCGGATCCGGCGCCCGATGGCCGCCTTGATCTCGGCGCCGTGCACCTCGCCCCGGGCGGAGGCCAGGCCGGACAGGTTGACCCCCGCGACCAGCCCGGTGGCCAGCAGCTCCCGGGCCTCGGCCACGGCGGCGGCAATGCCGGCCTCGACCGGATCCGGCGCGGCCAGCACCCGTGTCATCGCCGCCTGGTCCACCTCCAGGCCGGGAAAGGCCGCCAGCACCCGGGCCGACGGCTCGTCGGTGTAGACCGCCACCCCGGCGATCAGCGGCAGCTGCACGCCGAGGCCGGCCGCCGCCCGGGCGAACCGGGCGACCCGCGCGGCGCGGCCGGCGTGGTTGAGCACCGCCAGCCGGGCCCCGGCCTGCTGCTTGGCCAGCAGCCGGTGCGGCCGCAGCCCGGCCGGCGGGGCGGCGGGCGCCTCCGGTACCGCGGCCGGCAGCCCGGCCGCCGCCGCCATCGCGGCCAGCCGGGTCCCGTCCAGGTCGAACACCTGGGTCACCTCCGGCCGGATGCCCGGGGCCCGGCCGTCCCCGGTCACGCACAGCACGCCGTCCGCGCCGGCGTGCGCCAGCCCGGCGAGGTCCTGCTCCAGCACCAGCCGGTTGCGGTCCCGGCAGGTCAGCGTGATCCACGGCCGCCCGCCCGCGGCGCGCACCAGCGAGGCCATCAGCGCGGGCGGGAAGTCGGGCCGGTCCTGGTGCTCGCCGACCAGCACCGCGTCGCACGAGCCGTCCAGGATCCGCATCACCCGCTCGATGCTGGCGGGGGAGAAGGGGCGCACCGACAGGTCAGTCAGCACGACCGGCCCGCGGGCGGCCGCGCCGAGCAGCGCGCTGGCGGCGGGCGGCCGGGCCGGGACGTCGGCGGTCCCTGGCGGGAAGCCGGGCGCGAAGGCCACCGGCGGTGCGGTGACGAACGGGCACGGCTGCGGCGCCATCTCGCAGCTCAGGTCGGCGCGCACGCCGCCGCACGGCCCGTAGACCATCCGCTTGGGACAGCCGGGCTCGTGCTGCGGGGCGGCGCTCACCGCACCAGTCTCGCCCAGCCCGTGCCGCCCGGCTCGCTGGCCCCGCCCGCCCCGCCCGCCGCGCCGGAGCCTGGCGCGGGCTCACCTAGACTGGCCGCTCATGAGCAGCGACCCGATCGAGGATTCCCCCGCCCGCCCCGCTGACGGAACCGGGTCGCCCCGCCGGCCGGGCGGATCCCGGCCGCGCGCACCCACCACGGCGACACCGTCACCGACGAGTACAGCTGGCTGGCGGACAAGGCCAGCCCGGCCACGATCGGCTACCTGGAGGCGCAGAACGCCTACACCCAGGCGGTCACCGCGGGCCAGGCCGCGCTGCGCGAGGCGGTGTTCGGCGAGATCAAGGCCCGCACCCAGGAAAGCGACCTGTCGGTGCCGGCCCGCAAGGGCGACTGGTGGTACTACGGGCGCACGCAAGAGGGCAAGCAGTACGCGGTGCACTGCCGCCGGGCCGTCCTGCCGTCCGACTCCGGCCCGCCGATCAGCGCGGACGGCGCGCCGCTGGACGGCGAGGAAATACTTCTGGACGGCAACGAGCTGGCCGAGGGCAGGGACTTCTTCGCGCTGGGCGCGCTGACGGTCAGCCCGGACGGGCGGCGGCTGGCCTACTCCACCGATTTCGCCGGCAGCGAGCGCTTCACGCTGCGGGTCAAGGACCTGCAGACCGGCGAGACCTACCCGGACGAGATCCCCGACACCTTCTACGGCGGCGCCTGGTCGGCCGGCGGCGACGCGCTGTTCTACGTCACGGTCGACCAGGCCTGGCGGCCCTACCGGGTGTGGCGGCACCTGATCGGAACCCCCGCCGCGCAGGACGTGATCGTCTACGAGGAGCCGGACGAGCGGTTCTGGGTCGGCGTGGGCCTGACCCGCAGCGAGCGCTACGTGGTCATCAGCTCGGCGTCCAAGCTGACCAGCGAGGCCCGGCTGCTCGACGCGGCGGACCCGGCCGGGAAGTTCACCGTGGTCGCGCCGCGGCGGCAGGGGGTGGAATACGAGGTCGACCACCAGCTGCTGGCCGACGGGACCAGCCGGCTGCTGATCCTGCACAACGACCGGGCCGAGAACTTCGAGCTGGCCGCTGCGCCGGTCTCCGACCCGGCGCGCTGGACGCCGCTGATCGCCCACCAGCCCGGCACCCGGCTGCTGGCGGTCGACGCGTTCGCCGGGCACTTCGTGCTGCACTACCGGCGGGACGCGCTGACCGGGCTGCGGATTTGCCGCGCCGACGGCAGCGAGCACGAGATCGGCTTCGGCGAGCCGGTCTACCAGGTCGGGCCGGGCCTGAACCCCGAGTACGGCTCCGGCACCTACCGGCTCGGCTTCACCTCGATGATCACCCCGGAGTCGGTGTACGACTGCGACGTCGCCACCGGCCAGCTGACCCTGCTGCGCCGCAAGCCGGTCCGGCCGCTGCCCGGCGGCGCCGAGTACGACCCGGCCGGCTACGAGCAGTTCCGGGACTGGGCCACCGCACCGGACGGCACCAAGATCCCGCTGTCGATCGTGTGCCGCAAGGGCACCGCGCGCGACGGCAGCGCGCCGTTCGTGCTGTACGGCTACGGCAGCTACGAGATCTCCATCGACCCCGCCTTCTCGGTATCGCGGCTGTCGCTGCTCGACCGCGGCTTCGGGTACGCGATCGCGCACATCCGCGGCGGCGGCGAGATGGGCCGCCGCTGGTACGACGACGGCAAGATGCTGCACAAGAAGAACACCTTCGCCGACTTCGTGGCCTGCGCCCGGCACCTGGCCGCGGCCGGGTGGACCGCGCCGGGCCGGCTGATCGCCCGCGGCGGGTCGGCCGGCGGGCTGCTGATGGGCGCGTCCGTGAACCTGGCCCCGGACGCGTTCGGCGGCATCGTCGCCCAGGTGCCGTTCGTGGACGCGCTCACCTCGATACTCGACCCGTCGCTGCCGCTGACCGTGACCGAGTGGGAGGAGTGGGGCGACCCGCTGCACGACCCCGAGGTCTACCGGTACATGAAGTCCTACACGCCGTACGAGAACATCGTCTCCGGCGCGGACTACCCGCCGGTGCTGTCGGTCACCAGCCTGAACGACACCCGGGTGCTCTACACCGAGCCCGCCAAGTGGACCGCCCGGCTGCAGGCGGAGGCCAAGGGCGGCCCGTTCCTGCTCAAGACCGAGATGTCCGCCGGGCACGGCGGCCGCAGCGGCCGCTACGACGCCTGGCGGGAAGAGGCCTTCGTGCTCGCCTGGATCATCGCCACCGCCACCGCGGCCATCCAGTCCGCCGCAGCCTGACTCTCGCGCCGCGCGTCTCGCGCCGCGCGGCGCGAGACGCGCGTGGTGCCCCGTGGTTGTGACATCGAGGGGCACCAGTGCCCGTGGTTGTGACATTGAGGGGGCTGGGTTCCCGGGCGGCGGCACCAGTGCCCGTGGTTGTGACATCGAGGGGCACCAGTGCCCGTGGTTGTGACATTCAGGGGGCTGGGTTCCTCGGGCGGCGGCCTTACTGCGGCAAATTTCTTTGTGACTTAATGCTCCTTTTCAGCCTTTATGCGGCGGAGCTGTCACAGCGATGTCACACCCGGGGGCGCTTAGTGAAGCTGCCTGCGGGGCCCGAACCAGGCCGACGCGCCGGCGGCGCTCAATGATCGGCTGGCCGGTTGTTGTGGCGGAGAATAGGGCCCCAAACGGGCAAGGGTGCGCCGCGTCTCCTTGCTGCGCGGGCGCAGGAAGGCGAGCGGAGGTGCAATGGTTCGCAGAGCGACCCTCGAGCGCGACGAGCGGCCAGCCGATGCCGGTGGCGCTGCGTCCGGGTCGCTGCTGACCGCCGAGCACCCCTTCTCCTCACCCCCGCCGCGGCAGCGGCTGAGCAAGCCGCCGCGGCGCCGGGTAACCGGCTCGGGCGGGCGCTGGCTGGTCTGGACCGGCCGGGTCGTCGCCTGGGCGCTGCTGCTGCTGGTCGGCTACCGCGGCGTGGCGGCCATCATCACCGGCCAGCCGCGCGCCGCCGCCGAGCCGGCCCCGGCGGCCGCCAGCCGGTCCAGCGGGTTCCCGGTCACCCTGGCCCAGGCGTATGCGCTGCAGTTCGGCAGCGTCTACCTGAGCTTCAGCCCCGCCACGGCCGCGCAGCGGGCCGCCCGCCTCGCCGCCTACCTGCCGCCGGGCACCGACGCCCAGCTCGGCTGGAACGGCGCCGGATCGCAGCGGCTGCAGTCCGAGCAGGTGGCCAGCGTCTCGGTGCGCAGCGCCCGCCAGGCCGTCGTCACGCTGCTCGCCCAGGTCAACGGCAAGCTGATCGAACTGGGCGTCCCGGTGTACGCCGGATCGGACGGCCTGGCCGTCAGCGGCGAGCCCGCGCTGCTGCCCGCGCCCGCCCGCGCCGCCGTGCCGCAGCAGGCGGCCGTCGCGACCGACCCGGCGGCGCAGACCGCGCTGCTCGGCGTGCTGCCGTCGTTCTTCCGCGCCTACGCCAGCGGCGACCAGGCCACCCTGTCCCGCTTCCTGGCCCCGGGCACGCACCTGGCGGGCCTCGGCGGCGCGGTCACGTTCGGCTCGATCTCCCAGATCACCGTCCCGCGCGGCGGGCCGGTCCGGCAGATCCAGGTGTCGGTCAGCTGGCGGATCCCGGCCGGCCAGGGCGGCTCCGCGGTCGCCGCGTCCCAGGCCGTGATGCAGATGACCTACCAGCTGAAGGTCGTCCAGCACGGCGGCATCTGGGACATCGCGGGAGTTGCCACCTCGACCGCGCTGCCGGGGCCGCCATGACCGCAGCGTGCCCCGCATGAGCCCTGACCGCCCGGCCCCCAACCCCCCGGAGTCCCGATGTCGTCGCACGTGATTCTCACGGCATCCGCCGCTCCCGTGGCACTGTCCACCTCCGGTCTTGTGTCCTATCTGCAGGGCCTGTTCGGACCGCTGTTCCTCGGGATCGTCGGCATCGTCGCGATCTTCTTCCTGTTCACCCGCGAGATCATCCGGTTCGTCCAGTTCATCGTGCTGGCCATCGCCATCGCGGTGGTGTTCTACACGCCCAGCATCGTGCAGACCATCGCCAGCGGCATCGCCAACGCCCTCGGCGTGCACTGAGCCAGGCCGGCCCGCAGCAGGCTCACCAGCGGAAGGAGAGCAGCAGGTGGACCTGCCTACCTACACCAACATCTGGCGGATCGAGAAACGGCTGTACAAGCTTTATGACTTCCGGCTGCCCATGCCGCTGCCGGTCGGCCAGATCGCGGTGTTCGCTGCCATCGCCGTCCCGTACGTGCTGGTGCTCACGTTCGCCGGGCTGCCGTTCAGCCACACGCTGGTCTGGTTGTACGCGCTGCCGCCCGCGGTGCTCGCGTGGCTGGCCACCAGGCCCGTGATCGAGAGCAAGCGGCTGCCGGAGTTGCTGGCCTCGCAGCTGCGCTATCTGGGCGAGCCGCGCACCTGGTGCCGGCTGGCGCCGCTGGCCGAGCCGGACGAAGTCACCGTGACCTGCCGAGTGTGGCGCCGTGACCCGCCGCAACTGGCCCTCGCCGCCACCCGCACCCGGCTGGCCCTGCCCTCCGCCGCGAGCCCGGCCGCCGCGGAGGCGGACGTCCCGGAGGCGGACGCCGCGGAGCCGGTTGTCACGGATATTGCCGCCACCGAGCCCGCGGTCGCGGCGGCGGTGGCGGTGGCGGCGGCCGAGCCCGTGGTCGCGGCGGCGGTAAGCGAGCCGGCGGTGGCCGAGCCCGTGGTCGCGGCGGCGGTGGCCGAGCCTGCGGTGGCCGGGCCTGCGGTCGCGGCGGCGGTAAGCGAGCCGGTGGTAGCGGGGCCGGCGGTGGCCGGGCCTGCGGTCGCGGCGGCGGTAAGCGAGCCGGCGGTGGCCGGGCCGGCGGTGGCCGAGCCTGTGGTGGTCAAGCCTGTGATTGCTGAGCCAGCGGCGGCCGGGGAGGCGGTGCCGGTGACCGGGACGGCACGCCCGGCGCCCGCCGGGCTGGCGGTACCGGCCCCGGCGGGGTTCCTGGCCGGGCGGCCCCGGGCGCGGGGCGGTTCGGTCGTGGGCAACGTGGAGCCGCCCGCCCCGGTGGCCCTCCTGGCCGAGCCGGACGAGGAAGCGTTCGAGCCCGAGGAGGCCGGCCCGCCGCTGCGGCCCGCGGCGCGCACCCTGGCCGAGGCCGCCATCCCCTGGTCGCGGGTGCCCGAGTGGGCCCGCCGGGCCCGGGTCAGCGCCGGGACCGGCGTCTTCGGCCGCAAGCGGCCGCTCGCGGCCGGTCCTGCCCCGCAACCGGAGCAGCCAGCGGCCGCAGCTCAGCTGGCCGGCCTCGCTCAGCTGGCCAGCCTGGCCCGGCCGCAGCCCTCCGGCCCGCCCGGGGATCCCGCACCGCTGGCGCCCGCGCACGGTCCTGAACCCGCTGATCGGCCAGCAGCCGTCTCATCCGCCCCAGCGCCGGCCGAGCCGGCGCTGACCGGCGGTGACGGCACCGATGCCGCCACTCCCGATGCCGCCAGCCTAGATGACGAGGTCCTTGCGGCCGTGGATGCGCCTGCCGCCGAGGCCGAGGGCCACCCCGCCGCGACCCGGGAAGATGTCACCGGGGCCGATCTCACCGAGACTGAAACCGAGGAAGCGCCCGCCGCGGCCGGGCCCGCGCCCGCCGTGGCTGCGGCCGGGCCTGCGCCCGCCGTGGCCGCGGCCGGGTCTGCGCCCGCCGTGGCTGCGGCCGGGCCTGCGCCCGTCATGGCCGCGGCCGGGCCTGCGCCCGTCATGGCCGCGGCTGACGGCGCGCCTGCCTTCGCCGTCCAGCCCGTGCCCGCGGCCGGCCTGCCGGGGGTGGCGCCGGCCGTTCCGGCGGACGACATCCCGGCGCCGGTCGTCCCGCATGCGCCCGCGGCAGCCCCGGCCGGAGCCCGGCCACCGCGGCCGCGGGCGGTCACCGTGCAGGACGCCCAGCCCGCCCCGCAGCGGCCGCTGCGGATGGTCGAGCGGGCGCTGTCCGGGCCGGCCGCGCAACGCGCCGATGGCTGGCGGGAACGCGTGGTGGTGGTGCCCGGCGGGCACCGCCCCGGCCGGCCCGACCCGCAGCAGCGCGACCAGGCCCGGATCCGGCTGCCGATCACCGGGGAGCGCCGGATCGTGGTGCTCGGCTGCACCGTCGGCGCCGGGCAGACCGTCACCACGCTGATGACCGGCGAGGTGCTGGCCCGGACGCGGGACGAGCCGGTGGCCGTGCTCGACCTGAACCCGGGTCCCGGGTCGCTGGCCGGGCGGGCCGCCGCCGCGCCGCCGCTGCAGCCCGTCCCGGCGCCGCGCTCGGTCCGGCTGCCCGGGACCGCCGCGCCGCACCGGCCCGGGCCCTCCCCGCTGGAAGTGCTCACGGCCAGCGCCGGCTCCGGGACGGACGCCGACGCGGATCCCGGCCGGGTGTTCGAGCTGATGTCGGCCCGGTTCCCGCTGACCCTGGCCGACCCGTCGGCCGGTGCCGTGCCCCGGGTCCTGCCGGCCGCCGACCAACTGCTGCTGGTCGCGCCCGCGAGCGCGGCGGCGGCTAGCGCGCTGGCCATGACGATCGAATGGCTGGAGGCGCACGGTCACGCCGACCTGGTGGCCGGCGCCGTCGTCGTAGTGAACGGGGTGAGCCTGGCCACGATGCCGCATGCCGAGCAGGCCGAGTCCATCGCCCGCGGCCGGTGCCGTGCGATCGTGCGGGTGCCCTGGGACGACCAGTTGCAGGCTCGCGCCCGGGCACCGCGGCGCGCCGGGGTCGGGCCGCCCCGGTCGGCGGCAGGGGCCGGCCGCCCGGCCCGGTGGCCGCCTCCACCCTGCAGGCCTACACCGCCCTCGCCGGGGTGCTGATCGCCGGCCAGACGCCGGCCCGCGAGCCGCACGAGCCGCAAGGCGCACGGGCATGAGCGCGCGCACCGCAGGCCGCAGCCGGCTGCCGGTCCGCTACTTCGACGACCGCATCCTGCTCACCGAGACCCACGCCTGGGCCTACTACCAGGTGCCGACGATCTCGTACGAGTTCACCACCGGCGCCGAGCGGGAGGCGCTGGCCACCAACCTGACCGTGGCGATGGCCGCGGTCCGGATGCCCGACGCCGAGGTGCACTTGCGGATCGCGCACCGCTCCTACGCCGCGGCGGACTGGGCGATGGGCCTGGACGCGACCTCCGACGGCGGGCCCGGCTGGCTGGACTACCTGGATGAGGCCTACCGGCACGTGTGGGCGAAGGACTTCTGGACCAAGGAGGTCTACCTCGGCGTCCGGCTCGGCCCGCGCGGCATGCGGGCTCAGCTGTCCGGCGGCGTGCTCGCCCAGTTCCTGTCCGCCTACAAGTCGGGCGAGCAGGCCATGGGCCTGACCGACGAGGCCGTCAGCGCGGGCGAGATCGCCCGGTGGAGCGAGCAGGCCGAGCGCCTCGGCCGGGCGCTGGCGGCCAGCGCACTGGCCGCCCGGCACGCGACGTCCGGCCAGATCGCCTGGCTGTTCCGGCACGCGCTGACCGGCACGGCCGGGGACGAGCCGCCGTCCGCGGTGCGGCGGCGCACCTGGGGCGCGGGGGAGATCGAGGCGCTGGCGGAGGGGCAGGTCCACAACGGCCGCACGCTGCTGCGGCTGGAGCAGCCCGGCGGCGAGTCGTACGCCGCGTTCTTGTCGTTCTCCCGGTTCCCCGACGTCATGTACTTCCCCGACGGGGAGCCGTGGCTGCATTTCGCCGACTCGCTGCCGTTCCCGGTCGAGGCCAGCCTGCGGATGAAGCTGATCCCGCCCGCCCGGGCCAGCAAGGACGTCAGCCGGCGGCTGGCGCACGCCCGGGACATGGACGCCCACATCCGCGAGGCCGGGGCCGAGCTGCCGATCGCGCTGGCCGAGCAGATCGAGGCGGCCCGGCTGCTGGAGCACGGGATCACCAAGGAACGGCTGCCGTTCGTGTACGGGTGGCACCGGCTGATGGTCACCGCGCCCACCCGGGAGCTGTGCGTGCGCCGCGCCGAGGCGGTCAGCGAGCACTACCGGGACGCGGGCATCGACGTGGTCAGCTCCACCGGCGACCAGTTCTCGCTGCTGCGCGAGTCGCTGCCCGGCGACCGGGTGCGGGTGAACTCCTACCTGCAGCGCCAGCCGCTGTACACGATCGCGGGCGGGATGCCGACCGCCACGGTCGACCTCGGCGACCGGGTCGCCGACGGGCCGGCTGGATCGGCCCCTACATCGGCGAGACCCTGGGCCGGGCCCGGTCGGTGGTGCACTTCGACCCGCTCGTGGCCGCCGCCCGCAACCGGCCCACCGCGGTGGCCATCACCGGCGAGCCCGGCGGCGGTAAGACCACGCTCGCGCTGCTGCTGATCCTGCAGCTCGCGCTGCGCGGCGTCACGGTCGCGGTGATCGACCCGAAGGGCGACGCGGAATCGCTGGCCGCGCTGCTGCGCGGCCGCGGCCGCAAGGCCCGGGTGCTGCCGCTGGGCAGCGCGGCGCCCGGCCTGCTCGACCCGTTCTCATTCGGCGACGGGCTGGCCGAGCGGCGCACCATGGCCACCGAGACGCTGCGGCTGCTGCTGCCGCGGATGAGCGAGGAGCGCGAGAGCGCGATGATCCAGGCGGTCGGGGCGGTCGCGGCCGGGCCGCAGCCGAGCCTGGGTCAGGTCGTCGAGCACCTGGAGAACTCCGCCGACCCGGCGTCGGTCAACCTGGGCGCGGTGCTGCGCTCGATGTCGGAAATGCGGCTGGCCCGGCTGTGCTTCGCGCCGTCTGGCGGCGGCGGCCTGGATGCCGAGGGCTGGACCACGGTGTTCACCCTGGCCGGCCTGACCCTGCCGGACGCCGCGGTGAAGCGCGACGACCTCTCCTACGAGCAGCGGCTGTCGGTGGCGCTGCTGTACCTGGTCTCCCAGTTCGCCCGGCGGCTGCTCAACGGCATGGACCGGCGGCTGCCCAAGGCGATCGTGCTGGACGAGGCGTGGGCGGTCACCTCGACCCCGCAGGGCGCCAAGCTCATCCCCGAGGTGTCCCGGATGGGCCGGTCACGCAACACGGCGCTGATCATGGTCTCGCAGAATGCCGGGGACCTGCTCAACGAGCAGGTGACCAACTGCATCTCCAGCGTGTTCGCGTTCCGCTCCTCGGAGCGGGCCGAGGTGTCGCACGTCATGTCACTGCTCGGCCTCGATCCGTCCGACGAGCACAAGGCGGCGCTGCGCGCGCTGGGCAACGGTGAGTGCATCTTCCGCGACCTGGACGGCCGGTCGGGCCGCGTCGGCATCGACCTGATCTCGGCTGAGCTGACCCGGTGGCTGGACACCAACCCCACCCGGGCCCGGCCCGGCGAGGTGCCGGTGCCGGGCGCGGACGGCACGCCGGACGAGCGGCCGGACGGCGATTCCGGGGACGGCGAGTCCGGGGACGAGCCGGACGGCCGGGGGGAGGACAGCACCGACGACAGCGCGCCGCGCGGGCCGGGGGGCCGCAGCGGGGCGCGGGACGGGCAGCCGCCCGGGCCTTAGCAGCGGGCGCCGCCCAGATCAGGCGGCGCCCGCCAGACAATTCATCAGGAGCCCCCCGAGATGCTCAGACCGCGCCGCTTCCCGCGTAAGACCGCGGCGGTGCTTGCCCTGCTGACCGGCCTGCTGCTGGTCCCGCACGCCGCGAGCGCCGCGGTGCGCCCGCAGCCGGGCTCCGGCGCGCATGCCCGCAGCGCGGCCCCGGTCCGGGCCCGGCTGGACGCGGCGGTCTCCCCGGCGGCATCGGGCGGGCTGTGCTCGGTGCCGGGCATCGGCGACATCGGCGGCCTGCTCGGGTTCTGCTCACTCGGCTCCAGCGGGCTGACCGGTGACCTGAACAACATCTGCCAGCCTTCGCTGCCCGACCCCGAGCCGGCCAGCGGGGGCATCAACTCGATGATCCGGCCGCCGGCCACCGCCGGCAAGCCGCTCGCCACGCCGTACAACGAGTACGGGGTGGCCGGCCAGTACTGGGCGGCCACCAACCTCCAGTGCTCGGACATGACCTCGCTGATCGGCAACAACGTCGCGGGCATGGCCTTCGACATCGCCAAGTCGATCGACCGGGTAACGATCTCGGTGTACCAGGCCGCCGCCGGCAACGGCATCGTGTCCTGGCTCAGCGGCGTCACCGACAAGCTGGTCTCCGGCCTGGGCCGCGCCATCTACTTCCCCTACCTAGCCATCGTGGTCATCATCGCGGCCATCTGGCTGGCCTGGCAGGGGCTGATCCGCAAGCGCGGCACCGCCACGATCGAGGGCACGGTCTGGATGGTCATCGCGTGCGTGGCGGCCATCTTGCTGATCGGCAGGCCCGCTGACTTCACCGGCATCGGCGCCGGGGTCTCGGGCGGCATCTCCCAGGCCCTCGATGTCGCCTTCGCCAAGCTGCCCAGCCCCGGCCAGGCCAGCTGCCTGCCGGTCAAGGCCGGCGACCCGCAGATCAGCCCGTCCAGCTACAGCTACACCTCCGGCTCGACCGTGGTCGACCAGAACGCCAACGAGCTGTGGACCGTGCTGGTCTGCAAGCCCTGGCTGGACGGCGAGTTCGGCACCACCGTGTACGCGGCGCCTGGCGGCAAGCCCACCGTCGTCAATGCCTACGGCCGGCAGCTGCTGTGGGCCCAGGCCATCGCGGTCAACGAGAAGCCGACCTCGGGGCTGATCTCGGCCAAGCAGGCCACCTACGCCGGCATCGCGTCCAGCCTCCAGCACGGGGACCCGGCGGTGTACCCGCTGTTCCAGGGCAAGCAATGGACGACCCGGCTGGAGGTCGGGTTCGCGGCCCTGCTGGCCGCGCTGCTGGCCGGGGTGCTGGTGCTGCTGATCTCGGTCACGCTGATCTTGCTGAAGCTGAGCTTCCTGCTGCTGCTCATCGTCGGCCCGTTCTTCCTGCTGATCGGCACGCATCCGGGATTCGGCCGGGTGGTGGCCATCCGCTGGGTCGAGATGCTCGTCGGGGTGCTGCTCAAGCAGGCCGCCGTCGCGCTGGTGCTGAGCGTGCTGCTGTACTGCTATGCGCTGATCATGGGCACGTCGGACGCGGTTCTGCCGTGGGCGCTGAAGATCCTCATGATCACGCTGGTCACGGTGGCGGCCTTCATCTACCGCCTGCCGTTCACGCACCTGTTCTCCGCGGTCGGCTACGGCGTGATCGGCTCGCGCGAGCGGGCCGAGGCGGATCTGGGCCGGGCCGGGGAGGCGGCCCGCGCCAACACCCTCGCCGCCGCCACCGCGACGGTGCCCGGCGTCGCGGCCTACCGGGCCGCCCGGTGGGCGCGGCGCAACCCGGCCCAGGCGGCCGGCCTGGCCCTCGGGGCGGCCACGGCCGTGCGGGCAGGCTCGGCCGCCGCGGCCGGTCTCGGGGCCGGCGCGGCGGGCAGCGGGGCGGCCGGCGAGGAAGCGGACGCCGAGCCGGGCGCCGCCGGCGCCGGGCAGGCCGGCGGGGACCCCGGCCAGACGGGCACCCGCACCGGGCTGGCCGCCAGGGCCAGGGCCGCCGCGTCCGCTGAGGGCACGGCCGCCGAAGCCGGCGGCCGGGAGGCCCCGCCGCTGCACCTGCCTGCCCGCCCCGGCGCCGGGGCCGGCCGGTCCGGCGCCAGCGGAACCGCCGCGGCCAACGGCACCGCTCCGGCCAGCGGAACCGCCGCGGCCAGTGGCACCGCTCCGGCCGGCGGGACCGCCGCGGCTCACGGGACCGCCGCGACCACAGCGGATGCGGCCCGCACCACGGCCGGCGCTCCTGGTCTCGCGGCCGGCGGGGTGCGGGCGAGCGGCCCGGCCGGACCGGGGCTGTCCGGCCAGGGCGACGGCGCCCGGCCGGACAGCCCGGCCGGGCTTGGCCACGGCGCCCGGCCGGCAGCCAGCACCGCCGGGCGGCCGCCGGCGAGCGCCGCCAGCCGGCCGGCGGCGGGCGCCGCACCCGCGAACGGAGCGGGCCCGCCGGGCCGGGCAGGCAGTTCCGCGAGTGCCAGCCCGGCGCCCGGCGGCTCAGGCTCGCCAAGCGGCCCGGCCCGGCTGCCGCGGGTGGGCACCGGGCGGCCGCCCGCGCCCTGGCGGCCGGGCGGATCGGCCGCGGCGGGCGGCCCGCGGCCGGCCCAGTCCGCAAGCCCGCCGGCGGCCGCGGCCGGCCCGGCGGCATCCTCCGGCGGAGCGGCTCCGTCCGGCCCGGCAGCGCCGTCCCGTCCGGCGGCACCGTCCCGTCCGGCTGACCAGCGCGCCGCCGCGCCGCGCTCCCGCTGGGCCGCCGAGTCCGCGCGCCGGGCGGCGCCGTCCGCGGGCTCGCCTGCCCCGCCAGCCCGCCCGGCTGCCCCGCCGTCCCGCCCGGCTGCCCCGCCGTCCCGCCCGGCCGCTCCGCCGGCTCGCCCGGCTTCCGGTCCTGTCCGCGAGCGCCCGGCGGCCCCTGCACCCGCCGGCTCGCCCCGGTCTGCCGCTGCGCCCCGCGCGCCGCGGTCCGCCGGCCCGGCGGAGCCGGGCGGCTCTGCACGGTCCCGGGGATCGGGAACGGGCGGGCCCGGGCGCGCCAGCGGATCATCGGGCCGGTGGGGCGGCCGCTCCGCGGCCGGACGGTCCGAGCCGGCCCGGACCTCCGGGCCGTGGGCCTCTTCGCCTCCCGGTCCGTCCCCTTCCGGCCGTTCGCCCGGGCCGTGGGCCGGCCCCTCATCCGAATCGCCCCGCCCCGCCCCGCCGCCGGCCGGCTCAGCACCTGGCCCGGCCAGGTCAGCCGGCCCGGCCAGCTCACCGGGCCCGGCCCCCTCGTCCGGGCCGGCCTGCCTCTGGGGCGGTGCGCCCCGCGCGGCCGGCGCCCCGCGCTGGACCCCGCCCGCGGACCCGGCCCGGCCCGGCGCTGGCCAGCCAGGCCCCGGCCACCGGGGCGCCGGCCACCCGGGCGCCGGCTACCCGGGCGCCGGCTACCCGGGCGCCGGTTACCCGGGTGCCGGCGAGCCAGGCTCCGGTCATCCGGGCGCCAGCCAGCCGGGCGCCGGCTACCCCGACGGCGGCACCGCGCCGGGCGGAACCGCGCCCGGCAGCAACGCGCCGCTGCCGGGAGACCGGCCGGGCGAGCCCGCAGATCGGGCCGCCGGGCCGTTCTGGATGCGCCCGGTCAGGCGGCGGAAGTAGCGGAGCGGCCGAATGGACTTGTCGCCGCTGCAGCGCAAGGCCGCCTTCGCCGTCATCGTGGCGGTGCTGGCCGGCCTTGGCTGGTCCCTGCTGCTGCCCGCTATCCGCGGCACCGCCAGCCCGGCGGGCCGGCCCGCCGGGCAGCGGTCCGCGGCGGCACCGGCACCCGGGCGCAGCCCGGCGCCGGCGGCTGCGTCCCCGCTGGCCTCCCCGGCCGCGTCGTCGCCGTCTTCCGGACCGGTCCCGGCCGCGTCGCCGGACATCTACCGGTGGCTGCCGTTCACCCCGTCCGGCCTGGCCGCCGCCTCCGGGGTCGCGATCAGGTTCACCCGGGCCTACTCGACGTTCTCCTACACGCAGGACGCGGCCGAGTGGCTGGCCACGATGAACGGGCTGATGACCAGGACGCTGGGGCAGCAGCTGACGGCGGCCTATAACACCCCCGGCGTGGCCTCCGCGCGCACCCGGCAGCGGCAGGTGGCCACGGGCACCGCCTCGGTCAGCGTGCTGCGGGCGTTCGGCTCGTCCAGCATCACGTTCCTGATGGCCAGCACCCAGCACCTGACCGGCACCCGCGGCCGCAGCCAGGCCAGCTACTCCTACGCGGTGACCGTGTCCCAGGCCGCGGGCGACTGGCAGGTCAGCAGCATCGAGCTGGCCTCGGCGGGCAACTCGTGAGCCTGCGGTCGCGGCTGGCACCGCCCGGCCCCGCCGAGGGCGGCCGCGGCCGCTGGATGGTGCTCGCGCTGATCAGCCTGGCGGCGCTGCTGGTGCTCGGCCTGATCACCGCCCCGATGGCCATGTTCGCCTCGGGCGGCTTCTTGTCGATGGGCGGCAATGCCTGCAACGACGCCCGCGGCGCCCCGCAGCCATCCGCGAGCGGGACGGCGCGCAACTCGATCCCCGCGGACTACCTGCAGCTGTTCAAGTCGATCGGCGCCAGGTACGGCGTGCCGTGGGTGATCCTGGCCGGCATCGGCGAGGTGGAGAGCAACGACGGCCAGTCGAATGCGCCCGGCGTGCACAGCGGGGCCAACCCCTTCGGCGCGGCCGGACCGATGCAGATCGGCATCGGCGGGGCGGCCGGCAACACCTGGGGCGGTGCCCCGGTGCACCCGGCCAGCGAGGTGGTGAGCGGCGTCGCGACCGACGCCAACGGGGACGGGATCGCCAGCGTCTACGAGCCGGCCGACGCCATCGCCGGGGCGGCCAAGTACCTGCTGGCCCACGGCGTGCTCACCAACGTGCAGAGCGCGATCTTCGCCTACAACCACCTGACCTCCTACGTCCAGACCGTGATGCACTGGGCCGGCACCTACGCCAGCGGCGGCTACTCGGTCAGCCCGGTCACGCTGGACAACGCGCCCGGCTGCCTGCCCGGCACCAACGCCGTGCCGAACGCCGCCGTCTCCTCCGTGATCGCCTACGCCGAGTCCCAGCTCGGCAAGCCGTACCTGTGGGGCGGCACCGGCCCGGACGCGTTCGACTGCTCGGGCCTGGTGATGGAGGCCTACCTGGCGGCCGGCATCGACATCCCGCGCACCTCGCAGCAGCAGTGGTCCTGGGGCCCGCGGATCAGCCCGGCTCAGGTCGAGCCGGGTGACCTGGTCTTCTTCGCCGGCGGCGACGGCACGGTGAGCTCACCCGGGCACGTCGGGCTGGTGATCGGCCGCGGCAAGATGATCGAGGCCTACGCGCCCGGCTTCCCGATCCGCATCGCCTCCTTCGGCACCTCGGCGGCGGCCCCGGGCGACACGCAGCCGGTCGGCTTCTCCCGGCCGTGGGCGCACGCGGGCGTCAAGCTGGCCGCCGCCCAGGCCGCGGCCGCTGGCTAACCAGCGTTTCTGGCGGCAGGCCGGCTGGGTAAGGTCCCTGCGGGGGGCTCTGACTCCGGGCTGCGGCGATGCCGTGAACGCAAGCGCGGACGGAGCTTGTTGGGGGGCAGGCGTCGTGGACGTTACTTCCGCGGGGGCGCCGGGCGCCGCGCGGCGGCGCCGCGGGCGGGCCGGGTCGCCACCGGGCGCGGTACCGCCGGTGTCGGTGGTGATCTGCGCGCACACGGCTGACCGGTTCACTGAGACGTGCGCCGCGGCCGAGTCGGTGCGGGCGCAGAGCCTGCCCGCGCTGGAGACGATCGTCGTGGTCGACCACAACCCGCCGCTGCTGGCGGCGCTGTCGCGGGAGCTGGCGGGGGTCACGGTGGTGGCCAACCAGCACGAGCAGGGCCTGTCCGGCGGCAAGAACACCGGCGTCGCGCTGGCCCGCGGCGACGTGGTCGCCTTCCTCGACGACGACGCGGTAGCCGACCGGGACTGGCTGCGGTTCCTGGCCAGCTCCTACGCCGACCCGGCGGTGATCGGGGCGGGCGGCCTGACGGTGCCGGACTGGCGCAGTCCGCGGCCGTCGTGGTTCCCGCGCGAGTTCGACTGGGTGGTCGGCTGCACCTACCGCGGCATGCCACAGTCCCGCGCGCCCGTCCGCAACCTGTCCGGCGGCAACGCGTCGTTCCGGCGCGAGGCATTCGGGCTGGCCGGGGGATTCAGCAGCGGCATCGGCCGGGCGGCGGGCAAGCGGCCGATGGGCTGCGAGGAGACCGAGTTCTGCATCCGGCTGAGCCAGCGCTCGCCCGGCTCGGTGCTGCTGTTCGACCACCGGGCGGTGATCTGGCACCTGGTGCCGGAGCAGCGGACGCGGTTCGGCTACTTCCGGTCCCGCTGCTACGCCGAGGGCCTGTCCAAGGCCCAGGTCACCGCCAGCGTCGGCGCGGCGGACGGGCTGGCCGCCGAACGGCGCTACGTCACCAGCACCCTGCCGGCCGGCGCCCTGCACGGGATCGCCGACGCGCTGCGCGGGGACGTGACCGGCCTCGGGCGGACGGCGGCGATCGCGGCCGGCCTGGCCGCCACCGCCGCGGGATACTGCGCCGGGCTGGCGGGCCGCCGCGGGCGCGCGCTGGCGGGTCAGGCGGCGGCCCGGAGCGCGCAGAATCGCCGCAACAAGGCCCGGCGCGGGCAGGCAGGCCTCCGGTGAGCGGGCCGGCCTGGCGGCCCGTGCCGGTGCCGGTGCTGATGTACCACCAGATCGCCGGGCGGGCCGAGACGCCGAGCCGGCTGGCGGTGCCGCCGCAGGCGCTCGCCGGGCAGCTGGCCTGGCTGCACGACGCGGGATTCGAGACGGTGACGGCGGGGCGGCTGGCGCAGGCCGTGGCGGGACGGGCCGTGGCGGGGAAGGGCGAGCCGGGGGCGGGCGGGGCGGCGGCGCTGCCGGCCCGGCCGGTCGTGCTCACCTTCGACGACGGGTTCGAGGACTTCCACCGCCGGGCGCTGCCGCTGCTCGACCGGTACGGGTTCACCGCGACGGTGTTCGTGACCAGCGGCTGGGTGGCCGACGCCGGGCCGCTGCCGGCCGGGCGCAGGCCCGGGCCGATGCTCAGCTGGGCCCAGCTCGGCGAGGCCGCGGCGGCCGGGGTGGAGATCGGCGCGCACAGCCGCTTTCATCCGCAGCTGGACCAGCTGCCGCCGGGCCGGCTGGGCGAGGAGCTGCGGGTCAGCAAGGCGGAGCTGGAGGACGGACTGGGCGCGGCCGTGCCGGGCGTGGCCTACCCGTACGGGTACTCCAGCGCGGCAGTCCGGCAGGCGGCAGCCGCGGCCGGGTACCGGTACGGCTGCGCGGTGGGCAACGCGCTGCTGGGGGAGCACCCGGACCTGTTCGCGCTGCCCCGGCTGACGATCAGGCGCTCGACCAGCCTGGCGGCATTCGGGCAGGCCGCAGCGGGACGGCGGATCGCCGGTGCCTACCTCGGCGATCGCTTGCTGACCAGGGGGTACGCGCTGGTCCGCCGGACCCGCGCGGCCTTCGCGCTGACCCGGAACACCTGAGACCGCCAGGCCCCGCGGGCCGGGCCGCTCGCCTTCACGCACCTGCGCGCGACAACCGGGAACGTCCCGCTATGCCGCAAAACGTTTACGAAGCAAGCTATTGGTGACTTAGTTCGCACTAAGGGGTTTATCTCGGAGGCGGCGACCGAGGGGGGACCTGTGCGAGCTGCCCGGACCACCTTGGCCATCCGGACCACCTTGGTAATCAGGCCAGTGCTCGCGGCCGGGGCCGGTGCGGTGGCCCTGGGCCGCCGCATGAGACAGCGAACGCGCCGCGGACCGGAGCGGGCGTGGGCCCGGCTGCGCGACGTCCGCGGGCTCGGCCGGATGCACCAGCCGGGAGCGATGGCGCTCGCGGTCGCGGTCCTTGCGGTCATCGTGGCGCTGCCGGCCGCGCTGGCTGCCGCGACGGCGGGCGGACCGGTTCCGGCTGGCGGCAGCAACCCGGCTGTGGCCGCTGCCGCCGCCCAGCAGGCAGCGGCCCGCTGGGTGACCGGGCAGGTGCGGCGCTCGGCGGTGGTCGGCTGCGACGAGCAGATGTGCGCCGCGCTGGCTGCGCGGGGCTTCCCGAGCGGCCGCCTGCTGGAGCTCGGCCGGCCGGGGCGGGCCCGCGCCGGGCCACCGTCGTGGTCGTAACCCCGGCGGTCGGTGGCGCGAACCGGGCGGCGGAGGCCGCGGATCAGGTCCTCGCGGCCTTCGGTCATGGCAGCCAGCGGGTGGAGGTCCGGGCCGCCGACGACACGGGCCGGCAGCTGCGCGCCGATCTGGCGGCTCGCCGGCGCCAGGGCCTGCTGCTGGCCGGCAACGCCAACCTGCGGCTGACCGGCCGCGCGCGCCGCCAGCTGCTCGGCGGGCAAGTCGATCCGCGGCTGTCCTCGCTGATCGCCTACCTGTGCAGCCAGCGCCGGACGCTGATCCTGGCCTTCACCGACTCCGGGCCCGGCGCCAGCCCCGGGGTACCGCTGCGCTCGGCCGTGCTCACCTCTGCCGCGGGCCAGGGGTCCGCGGCACAGCAGCTGGCCAGCACGCTGCCGAGCGGCGGAGCGCAATTCGAGGCGCCGAGCGTCAGCCAGGTCCGGGCAGGCAGGCGCCCGGCGCTGCGGATCGAGTTCGCCGCGCCCGCCCCGGGGGCCGCGCCCGCGTCCTGACCCGGCCCGGCCTCAGGCTGCGCCGTGCGGCTGGCCCACGCTGCGGCGCCGGGCCGACCGCGGCCGGGACAGCTCGTCGGGCAGCTGCAGCAGCGGGTTGGTGGCACTGGCCACCACGTCGGCGGCGATGTCGATGACCTTCTGGCCGCGGGCCCGGGCCGCGGCGCGCAGCTGCTCGAACGCCTGCCGCGGCTGGATCCGGTGCCGCTCGGCGAGCACGCCGATCGCCTGCTCGACCCGGATCCGGGCGGTCAGCGCGTACTGCAGCTGGCTGACGGTCGCCTTCAGCCGCCGCGCCTCGCTCACGATCGGGCTCTCGGCGTCGGCGGCCGGCTGGCTGTCGTCCCCGGCGGCGCCCGCCCGGGAGCCGGCCCGGCAGGCCTTCGGGATCCTGGGCGAGCGCGCGGATGGCCCGGCGGCCTCGCCCGCGCCCTGCTGCCCCGCGGCCGGCTGGTCCCCGGCGGGCGGCGCGGGCTGGCCAGCCGCCGGCAGGTCCGCGGCCAGCAGGTCAGCCAGCACCATCGCGCAGGTGAGGTCGGGCACGTCCTCGCCGCCGACCCGCCAGCCGTTGCGGGTGCGGCGGACCACCGCATCCTCCGGATACTCGCCGGGCGCGAAGCCGGGCGAGCCCGGCCCGGCCGCGGCGGCCTCAGTGGCCGCCGCGGTGATCGCGTCAGGGGCCGGCGGGCCGCCGCCCGTCACGGCACGGCCAGTTCTTGCAGCCGCTGTTTGACCGCGTCCGCGGAGGGGTTGGTCAGCGCGGTGCCGTCGGGGAACACCACGGTCGGCACGGTCTGGTGCCCCCCGTTGACCGACATCACGTAGTCAGCCGCGGCCGGGTCCTCCTCGATGTTCACTTCGGCGATCTCGATGCCGTCCCGGGCCAGCTGGCTCTTCAGCCGCCTGCAGAACGCGCACCACGTAGTGGTGTACATAGTCAGCGGCGCTGCCATCGGCGTCCTCCTTGTTCGGTCAGTCCCGCATATTACTAACGCGTAGCCACGCCAGTGCCTTCCCGCCCAGGCCAGCGTCCGGTACGGCCGCTGCGGGCGGGCCGTCGGCGGGATGCGGCAAGATGGCGGCGCGGCCTGCCGCGGGCCCGGTGGCCGCGGCGGGAACGCGCGCGGGAGGTGGGCCATGGAACCCCGGCAGGGCGCCGAAGCCGTGCTCGCGCCGCTCGATCCCGAGCAGCGCGAGGTGGCGCTGGCCGCCCGCGGCCCGGTGTGCGTGCTGGCCGGCGCGGGCACCGGCAAGACCAGGGCCGTGGCGCACCGCATCGCCTACGCGGTGGCCACCGGGGTGACCGACCCGGCCCGGGTGCTCGCCCTGACCTTCACCACCCGGGCCGCCGGCGAGCTGCGCGGGCGGCTGCGCCGGCTCGGCGCGCTGGTCCCGGACGCGGGCCTGGCGCACGTGCAGGTGCGCACGTTCCACTCCGCCGCCCTGCGCCAGCTCACGCATTTCTGGCCGCGCACCGTGGGCGGCCAGCCGCCCGCCGTCCTCGACTCCAAGGTCAGCCTGGTGGCCGAGGCGGCCCGGCGGCTGGGCCTGCGGGCCGGGGTGCCCGAGCTGCGGGACGCGGCGAGCGAGATCGAGTGGGCGAAGGTCACCGGCATCCGCCCGGCCGACTATGCCGCGGCCAGCGCCCGGGCCGGCCGGGCGCCGCCGTTCGGCCCGCGGGCCATGGCGGGGCTGTACGGCGGCTACGAGGAGCTGCGCCGCGAGCGGCACCTGGTGGACTTCGAGTCGGTGCTGGAGCTGACGGCCGCGATCCTGGCCGAGCACCAGGCCGCCGCGGCCGCCGTGCAGGACCGCTACGGCTACTTCGTGGTCGACGAGTACCAGGACGTCAACCCGCTGCAGAAGCTGGTGCTCGATCAGTGGGCCGGCGGCCGGGAGGACCTGTGCGTGGTCGGCGACCCGCGGCAGACCATCTACTCGTTCGCCGGTGCCACGCCGGCCTACCTGACCGGGTTCACCGCCGAGTTCCCGGCTGCGACCGTGGTCCGGCTGGTCCGCAACTACCGTTCCACTCCGCAGGTCGTCGCCCTGGCCAACCAGCTGTCCGCCCCGGCCGGCCGCCCCGGCCGGGCCGGCCGCCCCGGCCGCCCGGCGGCGCCGGGCCGCGACGGGCTGGTGGGCCAGCGGCCGCCGGGCCCGGCCCCGGAGCTGACCGAGTTCCCCGACGAGCAGGCCGAGGCGGCCGGGGTCGCCAGGCAGGCCGCCGGGCTGATCGCGGCCGGGACGCCGGCCGGCGAGATCGCCATCCTGGTCCGGGTCAACGCGCAGACCCAGGGATTCGAGCAGGCGCTGGCCGCCGCCGGGGTGCCGTTCCGGCTGCGCGGCGCCGCGCGGTTCTTCGAACGCGCCGAGATCCGGCAGGCGCTGGCCCTGCTGCGGTCGGCGGCCAGGACCGCGGCCGGCGAGGAGCCCGCGGCCGCCGCCCGCGCCGTGCTGACCGGCCTTGGCCTCAGCGCGGTCCCGCCGCTCGGCCGGGGCGTGGCCCGCGACCGCTTCGAGTCGCTGGCCGCGCTGGACCGGATCGCCGCCGACTACTTCGCCGCCGTGCCCGGCGCCACCGTGGCGAGCCTGGCCGCCGAGCTGGCCCTGCGGGCCGAGGCCGGGCACGAGCCGGCCGCCGACGGCGTCACCCTGGCCTCGCTGCACGCCGCCAAGGGCCTGGAGTGGGATGCGGTGTTCCTGCCCGCGCTGACCGACGGCAACGTGCCCATCAGCTACGCGCAGACCCCCGCCGCGGTCGAGGAGGAGCAGCGGCTGCTGTACGTCGGCGTGACCAGGGCCCGCGAGCGGCTGTACATGTCCTGGGCGCTGGCCCGGGCGCCGGGCGGGCGGGCCGCCCGCTCGCCGTCCCGGTTCCTGGCCGGCCTGCGGCTGCCCGCGGCGGCGCGCCCCGGGGCTGGTACGGTGCGGCCTAGCAGGCTGCGGGCCGCGCGGCCGGTGACCGGACGCGCCTGACCGGCGGCCGCCGGCCGGAACCGCAGGACGGAAGCGAGACCGTGAGCAAGGCCCTCGACGCGGTGGTGGACCTGCTCGACCTGGAGCAGATCGAGGTCAACATCTTCCGCGGCCGCAGCCCGGAAGGTGAGCGGCGGCAGCGGGTCTTCGGCGGCCAGGTGGCCGGCCAGGCGCTGGTCGCGGCCGGGCGGACCGTCCCGGCCGAGCGCGCCGTGCACTCGCTGCACGCCTACTTCATCCGGCCCGGCGACCCGCAGGTCCCGATCGTCTACCTGGTCGAGCGGGTCCGGGACGGCCGGTCGTTCACCACCCGCCGCGTCTCGGCCGTCCAGCACGGCAAGACGATCTTCATCTTGTCGGCGTCCTTTCACCGGGCCGAGCCCGGCATCGAGCACGCCGAGGCGCCGCCGGACGTGCCGCCGCCCGATCAGGTGCCGCGCACGGCGGACCGGATCGAACGGCTGCTCGGGCCCGGCGTGTTCGACTTCCTCGCCGACAGCCCCATCGACATCCGCCACATCGGCCCGCTGACGTTCGAGGCCACCAGTAACCCGGCGCTGCGCGCCACCCGCACGCAGGCCTGGCTGCGCGCCGACGGCGAGCTGCCCGACGACCCGCTGCTGCACGTGTGCCTGATGACCTACGCCTCGGACATGACGCTGCTGGACTCGGTGCTGCTGGCGCACGGCCGGTCCTGGGCCGACGGCAGCACCAGCGGCGCGAGCCTGGACCACGCGATGTGGTTCCACCGCCCGTTCCGGGCCGACCGCTGGCTGCTGTATGCGCAGGAGTCCACCACCGCCCAGGGCGCCAGGGGCCTGGCCCGCGGCGAGGTGTTCACCGAGGCGGGCGAGCTGGTGGTGTCGGTGGTGCAGGAAGGGCTCGTGCGGTCACGTTCCTGACCGCCGGGTCACAGTAGCGAAACAGCTGGTCCGGGCGGCCGGAAAAACAGTTGCCCCGGCCGGCGGCGGCTGCGTAGGGTGCATCCATGGCTGACCAGTCCCTGGTGCCCGGAGGGAGGTGCTCGCATTGCTGATCAATATCCCGCACTGAGATCGCCGACACGCGCGGCGATATCGGCATGCGCGCCTGCCCGCCGGCCCCGGCCGGGGGCTTCGCGCCGAGCGGCGCCACCGCGATCTTCGCGCGGCCGCGCGCCGCCTGGGCGCCCGCCAGCTCCGGCCCGGCTCAGCTGACCGGCCAGGAGAAGGCGACCGCCCAGCCCGCCTACCGCAAGCAGTACGCGCACACGACCCAGGTCGCCGTCCTCAGCGGCGGCGCCACGGGTCCGCATCCGCCGAGGGAACCGGAACCGGTCTAACCAGACCGGCCAGATCCCCTCACAGGCCGCGGACCCGAAATCGGGTCCGCGGCCTTCGTCATGCGAGGCCACCGTTTTGTCAGACGGATGAGAGACGCTCGACGAGCAGACGAGAGGGGATGGCACCGATGCACTGGCCCGGCACCACCGCCGTGTCGACAGGCACCGTGATGACAGGCACGTGTCGCCGGAAGCGATGGGGATGACGGTCACGGCCGCGGCGGCGGCAGCTACCAGCGGGACGGCGCCCGCGAGCACCCCGGTGAGCATGGCCGGCGTGCCGGGCGGGCTCGGGCTGCCCTGCCGGGATGACCCGGAGCTGTTCTTCGCCGAGTCACCCGACGACGTGGAGTTCGCCAAGTCCCTGTGCCGCGGCTGCCCGGCCCGGCTCGCCTGCCTGGCCGGCGCGCTCGAGCGCAGGGAGCCGTGGGGCGTCTGGGGCGGCGAGCTGTTCCTGCGCGGCGAGGTCGTGCCGCGCAAGCGCCCGCGGGGCCGTCCGCGCAAGACCGACGTAGCCGCGTAGCGGCCGGGGGGCGCCGGCCTGATCCGGCGCTCGCCCGGCTGCGGCCGCGGCCGGCAAGCGAGTGAGCACGAATGGCGGTAGGAGCGATGAGCGAGGAATACTGGCAGGTAAGAGTCCATCAGCAGGCGATGCTGCGGGCAGCCGAGCGGAGCCGGAGGCCCGCCGGGCTAGCGAGCTGAGCCGGGCGGCCCGGCGCGCCGAGCGCGCCGACCGGCAGCTCGCCTCCCGCTGGCAGCACGCAGCCCGGCTGCACGACCGGCTGGCCGAGCTTCAGCTCGACCCGCAGGCGTGACGGCACCAGGCGGACGGCGGGCGGGCGGGCCCCTGCGGAGCTCAGGCTCCCGGGGGCCCGTCTGCGCTCGCGGCCAGCTCGGCCGCCGGGTCCGGCCCGTAGCCGGGCATCCACTGCAGCACCTCGGCGCGGAACGGCCCTTCGCACTCGAGCTGGCACAGCACCCCGATCCCGGCCGTGGAGACCCGGTGGATCAGCACGTACGACGGCGGCAGGTTCAGCCGCCTGGCTGACGTTGGCGGCGCGCGCATCGGTGACCCGGGCCGCCTCGGCCCGCATCCACTCCCGGCTGAACCTGAAGGACTCCACCCGGGACGGCTCGGCCAGCGGGGCGAGGAAGGCCCGCAGGGCATCCAGGTCGACCTCGACGCCGGGCCGCAGGAAGCCGTTGCGGCGCAGCTCGCGCTCGACGGCCGCGATGTCGCCGCCGGTGTGCATCAGCCACAGCAGCCGGCCGAAGAACGGCGGGAAGCCGTCCGGCAGCCGGTCGACGGCGCCGAAGTCGAGCACGCCCAGCCGGCCGTCGTCCAGCAGCCGGAAGTTGCCCGGATGCGGGTCGGCGTGCAGCAGCCCGGTCCGGGCCGGGCCGGAGAACAGGAACCTGACCAGCAATAGCCCGGCCCGGTTGCGCTGCTCCTGGGTGCCGCTGGCGATGATCTGCGCCAGCGGCGTGCCGTCCATCCACTCGGTGACCAGCACGTGGTCGGTGGCGGTCAGCACCGGCGGCACGAAGATGTCCGGGTCGCCGGCATAGCCGTCGGCGAAGGCCTGCTGGGAGGACGCCTCCAGCCGGTAGTCCAGCTCCTCGGCCACCCGGGCCTTCAGCTCGTCCAGCAGCGGCCCGACCTCCAGCCCCGGCATCAGCACCCCGAACAGCCGGCCTACCCGGCCGAGCTGGGTGAAGTCGCTGATCAGGGCCCGTCCGGCGCCGGGATACTGGATCTTCACCGCGACTGTCCTGCCGTCGCGCCACACCGCCTTGTGCACCTGGCCGATCGAGGCGGCCGCCGCAGGCTGGTCGTCGAACTCGGCGAAGTTGTCCCGCCAGCCGGGCCCGAGATCGTCGGCGAGGACCCGGTGCACGGTGCTGGCCGGAAGCGGCGGGGCGGACTCCTGCAGCCTGGTCAGTGTGGCCCGGTACGGCCCGGCCAGCTCCGGCGGCAGCGCCGCCTCGAAGATCGACAGTGCCTGGCCCAGCTTGAGCGCGCCGCCTTTCAGCTCGCCGAGCACCCGGAAGATCTGCTCGGCGGTCCGCTGCTGGATCTCCTGCGCGACGATCTCGGCGGCCGGCCGCCGAGCCGTTTGCCGAGCCCGAGCGCGGTGCGGCCCGCCAGGCCGACCGGCAGCGTGGCGAGCTTGGCCGTCCGCGTCACGGCGCGGCGAGGGAGGTCACTCATTGTTCCATTGTCGGGCACGCTCCGCCGTGTCGGCTACCTGCCCCGCCGCCGGCCGACGGCCGGCCGGCCCGCCAGCGGCGCCGCCAGCCTGACTTTCCGGCTGCTCAGCGGGCCTGGCCCGGATGGCGGTGACCGCCGCAGGTGCACAGCGGATGAGCAGGCCAGGTGCGGCGGCGCCACTGCCAGCCCGGCTGCACAAGTTCCAGCGTCCCGTTGACGGCGGCCGGGGCCTCGGCCGGCCGGTCCAGGAAGTCCAGCACCTGCGCGGCGGCCTGGGCGGCGATCGCGGCCGCCAGCACCGCGCCGCAGGCCTGCACGGCCGGTGGCCGGCCGAGGAGCTGGGCCAGGATCAGCGGCCACGCCGGGTCATGCTCGGCCCGGGTGAAGTCCAGGCAGCGCAGGCACGCGGACCGGCCTGGCAGCACCAGCGGCCCGACCACGCCGATCGCCTCGGCGGCGCTCATCGCCAGATGCGGGACCCGGCTGGCCAGTAACGCCGAGACGGCCTCCGGCGGCTGCCGCTCGGTCAGCACGATCACCGAAGGCGGCGGACCCGCGCGGCCCCGGGCCCGTCCGCCCGGCCTGGCCGCCGGACCCGGCGTGGCCGTCGCATCCGGCATGGGCGCGCCTGCCGGCCCGTCGACGCGGCCGGCCCCGGCGGCGGCCAGCAGCCGCGCGATGACCGGTCCGGCCGGCCCCTGGCCCCGGATCTCGATCGTCGCCGCCTGGCGGCGCGCGAGCGCGCTGGCCCCGCCGTCGCAGTCGCGCCGGGCCAGCGAGACGGCGGCCAGCTCGCCGGCCAGGCGGCGGCGCCGGTCCGCGGGCACCGCCCGCAGCGTCTCGGCCGGGAAGTCATCGAGCGCTCCCGCGGCCGTCAGCACGTCGAGCACCCGCTCGGCGGTGCCCGCGGTGATGCCGCGCCCGCCCGCCTCCGCCACCACCTGGGCCCGGTCCCGGCTGCCGTCGAGCAGGCCGATCAACCCGGCCGCCGCGGCCATTCCCGTCACCGCAATCGCCCGGCGGGCGTCAACGCCGAGCTGGAGCGTGTCCCGGCTGCGCCACACGGGCACCAGGCCGGCCTTCAGCGCGGGTCTCACCCGGCCAGCGTGACAGCGGCCACCGACAAACCGGCCGCGAGTCGGCTGCGCCGTGACCCGCGGGGCCTAGACCGCGAGCCCGGCTGCCGCGGGGCCCGGGCCGGCGATGAGCTTCCCCGGGAAGTACGGCGCCCGCGGTCCGGGGCGGCCGGCCGCGACCTTAGGCCCGGCTCCCGCGCCCGTCAATACACCCCTGTGGATAAAGCTGTGCGCAACGTGGGGACCACAGGGCGTGTCGGTGTGCGCAGCTGGTGCACGCAGATGTGGATTTGCCGTTCCTATCACCAGCAATGCCGCTCTCACCAGGTTCGGCGCCTTCCACCGCTTGTGGACCAGAAAAATCACGCGCTATATCCCGGCAATTCACCCCGGGCCCGGCCGGCCGGAGCGCGGCCGCCGGTGATCCGGTCCGGGCGTGAAGATCACCCGCCCCGTCCACAGGCCGGGCCGCAACCACGCCGGAGTGCCGTCCCGGCGCTACCCGATGAGCGCGAAGAATTTGTGTCGCGGAGGTACACGGATTTTCCGCGTTAATCGTGCCGTGGACTCCTGTGACTGGGGTGGGCCGGGCCGGGCACACGTCCAGCCCTGGCGGAACGGCGCGGCCGGCCGGCCGGCGAGGCTGGTCCGCCGGAAAGAGGCCTCAGGCCTTGTCGTCCGGGCCCGGCCCGCCCGGGCCGGGCTCCTCGTCCTCGCCGCCGCCGGGCTTGCCGTCTTCGCCGGGCTTGCCGTCGCCGCCGGGCTTGCCGTCTTCGCCGGACTCGGCGCCGCGCTGCTTCTCCTCCGCTTCCAGCGCGGAGATGATGTCCAGGTCGGGCCGCCCGCGGACGAAGCCGTCCGGGTCGTCGAAGTCGTCGGCGGTTGGCAGCAAGTCCGGATGGGCCCAGGTCGCGTCCCGTCCCTCGATGCCCCGCTCGTTGGTCAGCCCGCGCCAGATGGCCGCGGCCTCGCGCAGCCGCCGCGGCCGCAGCTCCAGGCCGACCAGCGTCGCGAAGGTGCGCTCGGCCGGGCCGCCGCTGGCGCGGCGCCGCCTGATCGCCTCGGCGAGCGCGGCCGCCTGCGGCAGCCGGTCGCCGGCGGCGTCCTCGACCACGGTGGCCACCCAGCCCTCGACCAGCGCCAGCATCGTCTCCAGCCGGGCCAGGGCGGCCTTCTGCTGCGGAGTGTCCTCCGGCTGGAACAGCGCCGCGCCCGACAGCGCCTCGTTCAGCGCCTCCGGGTTGGTCGGGTCGATCTGCGGCATTGCCTCGCGCAGCGCGGACGCGTCCACCGTGATGCCCCGGGCGTAGTCCTCGACCGCGCCGAGCAGCCTGGCCCGCAGCCAGGGCACGTGCGCGAACAGCCGGTGGTGCGCCGCCTCGCGCAGCGCCAGGTACAGCCGCACCTCGTCGTCGCCGACGGTCAGGCCCTCGCCGAAGGCCGCCACCCCGCCGGGCAGCAGCGCCGCGACCCCCTCGGGGCCGAGCGGCAGCCCCACGTCCGTCGAGCTCACGACCTCCTGCGCCAGCGCGCCCACGGCCGCGCCGGTCTGGCCGCCGACCATCATCCCGCCGATCCGGCGCATCATCTCGGCCAGCCCGCCGAAGCCGCCGAGGCCGCCGGTCATCGCGGCCATGGTCGAGCGCATCTCCGGCGGCAGCCCGGCCGCCAGCTCGTCCGGGTCGGCGTTGAGCATCCCGCTCATCGCCTCCACGGCGCGGGCGGCGATCGGGTCGCACAGCTTGGACCACACCGGCAGCGTGGCCTCGACCCACTCTGACCGGCTCCACGCCTGCGCCGACCGGATCCCGGTCGGCCAGCTCGTCGCGTCCTCCAGCCACAGGTCGGCCAGCCGGATGGCCTCGGTGACCTTGTCGCGCTCGCCGCCGAGGATGCTGGGGTCGCCGGCCGCGGCCACGGTCTGGCGTGCCACGTTCTTGGCCAGGTCCCAGTTGACCGGCCCGCCCTGCCAGGCCATCAGGTCGGCGAACTGGCGCAGCGCCTCGGCGAACTGCTGCGGGTCGCCGAGCGGGCCCATCGGGCCGAGCGGCCCGCCCGTCCCGCCGCCGCCCGAGCCGCCGGATCCGCTGCCGCCTGACCCGCCGCCGGGGCCGGACGGCCCGCCCGAGGAGCCGCCTGATTCCTCACCGGGTTTTCCGGGCAGTCCGAAGCCGAAGGGAGGGTCAGCCATCTGCTTGGCCTCTCAGGCAGGATGGGCACAACGGAAGGATCACGTGTGCCAAGTTATCCCAGGAGCAAGCCACGGTGAGCAATCAGGAGGGCAAGGTTCGCGCTCAGCGCAGCCGGGCCGCTCGGCGTGGCCAGGACCGGGCCGGCCCGCAGGCGGCGCAGCCGGGCGAGCCCGCCGCACCGCCCGGTCAGCCAGCATCGCAGGCCCCCGGCCAGCCAGCACCGCAGGCCGCCGGCCGGGCAGCCAGGCCGGCCGAGAGGGCCGCCGGGCGCGGGCCGGCCGAAGCGCCGCCGGCCGGGCAAACGGACAGCCAGCCGGCGGCGCAGGGCGACGGCCAGCCGGCGGCTGTCCCCGTTGCCGTCCCGGCATCCGCGCCGCCATCCGGGCCGGCCGATGCGCCGGCCGGGGCCGCGCGGGCTGACCGCGGCGCGCGGCCCGGCGGCGGGACGCGGCCGCGCCGCACCCCGGGCCCCCGGCGCGGCCGGGCCCAGGCGGCGCAGGCGCCGGCGGTGAGCGAGCCGGGCCCGGTCGTCGCCGTCACCGGCGCGGCGCACGGCCTCGGCCAGCGGCTGGCCGCCCGGCTGGCCAGCTCCGCCCGGATCGGCAAGGTGGTCGCCATCGACGACCACCGTGGCGAGGTGGCCGGCGTGACCTGGCGGGTGGTCGACGTCCGCGACCCGGCGCTGAGCAGCCGGCTGGGCGGCGTGGACGTGGTCGTGCACACCGACCTGGACCTGTCGCCCGACACCGACCGCAAGGCCCGGCGGGCCTTCAACGTGCGCGGCGCGCAGACCGTGCTGACCGCCGCGGCGGCCGGCGGCGTCGGCCGGGTCGTGCTGATCACCAGCGCGATGGTCTACGGTGCCCGGCCCGACAACCCGGTGCCGCTGGCCGAGGACGGGCCGCTGCGGGCCGACCCGGACGGCAGCGTGGTGGGCGACCTGCTGGAGATCGAGCAGCTGGCCGAGCGGTCGCCGCGCAGCCACCCCGGCGTCGCCATCACGGTAGCCCGGCCGGCTGCGCTGGTCGGCAGCGGCGTCGACACCCTGGTGACCCGGCACTTCGAGGCGCCCCGGCTGCTGGCGGTGAAAGGCTGCGCGCCACGCTGGCAGTTCTGCCACACCGATGACCTGGTCTCCGCCCTGGAGCTGGCCGCGGCCGGCGAGGTCACCGGCGAGTTCGCCGTCGGCTGCGAGGGCTGGCTGGAGGAGGCCGAGCTGACCGAGCTGTCCGGCCTGCACAAGCTGGAGCTGCCCGCCGCGCTGACGTTCGGCACCGCGGCCCGGCTGCACCGGGCCGGCCTGACCCCGGGCCCGGCCATCGACCTGCAGTACATGGTCTACCCGTGGGTGGTCGACTGCGGGCGGCTGCGCGCCGCGGGCTGGCTGCCCGGCTACGACAATGCCGCCGCGCTGGCCGCGCTGCTGGAAGAGCGGGCCGGCCGGCATGCCCTGGCCGGGCGGCGGCTGCACAAGAAGGAGGCCACCATCACGGCCGCGGCGGGCACGGTCGCCGTCATCGGCACCGCGGCCATCGTGCGCCGGGCCCGTCGCAAGCGCGCCTCCTCCGACTGATCCGCGCCGGCCGGCCCTGCCCGGCCCCGCGCCGGCAGGCCGGCCCTGCCCGGCCGGCCTAGCCCGGCCCCGGGCCGGCCGGGCTGCGCGGCGCAGCGCGGGGCTGCGGGCCGGTACCGTGGGCGGGTGGATGTGGTCAGGCTGGCCGAGGTCCGGGATACCCCGCTGTCGGCCGACGAGGTGCGCGCCGCGGTGGCCGACCCGGCGGCCGGCGGGATCGCCTTGTTCCTCGGCGCGGTACGCGACCACGACCACGGCCGGGACGTCACCGGGCTGTCCTACAGCGCGCACCCGTCGGCGGCCGCCGAGCTCCGCCGGGTCGCGGAGAAGGTGGCGGCGGCCTACGGGGCCCGCGCCGTCGCGGTCGTGCACCGGACCGGCGAGCTCGCCGTCGGGGACCTCGCGGTGGTGGCGGCCGCGGCCTGCGACCACCGGGCCGAGGCGTTCGGCGCCTGCCGGGCGCTGATCGACGAGGTCAAGGCGTCGGTGCCGATCTGGAAGCACCAGCAGTTCACCGGCGGCGACAGCGAATGGGTGAACACCGCGTAGTGTTCGGGCCATGTCCCGCCGCGCCCTGACGCTGGTCATCGCCGCGATCGGCGTCGCCGGCGCGCTGGCGGCGGCCACCTTGCCCACCGTGCCGTACGTGGCGCTGCTGCCCGGCCCCACCCTCAACACCCTCGGCCAGCACAGCGGCAAGCCGCTGATCTCCATCAGCGGCCGCAAGACCTACCCGACCTCCGGCCACCTCAACATGGTGACGGTCTCGTTCATCGGCGGCCCCGGCAGCAACTTCAACCTGTTCGCCGCGCTGCGCGCCTGGCTCACCCCGGGCGAGGCGGTCGTCCCGCAGGAGGAGATCTTCACTCCCGGCCAGACCCAGCAGCAGGTGCTCAAGCAGGACACCGAGGAGATGGCCAGCTCCCAGCAGACCGCGACCGCGGCGGCGCTGTGCCAGCTCGGCATCAGGTTCGACACCGTCGATTCCGTGCTGGGCACGATCAAGGGGGATCCGGCGCACGGCGTGCTGCGCGCGGGCGACGTCATCACCGCCGTCGACGGCACCCCCGTCACCTGCAAGCACGACGCCGCCACCATGATCCGGGCCCGCAGGCCCGGGGCCAGCGTGCGCCTCACCGTCCGCCGCGGCGGCGCGACCAGGACCTTCCGGCTGAAGACTATCGACGTGCAGGGCACGGCGGTGGTCGGCATCAGCGTCAGCGAGAGCTACCGGTTCCCGTTCCAGATCAAGATCAGCATCGGCAACATCGGCGGCCCGAGCGCGGGCATGATGTTCGCGCTCGGCATCATCGACAAGCTGACCCCGATGAACCTGACCGGCGGCCGGTTCATCGCCGGCACCGGCGAGATCACCGCCCAGGGCGCCGTCACGCCGATCGGCGGCATCCAGCAGAAGATGGCCGGCGCCCGGGCCGCGGGCGCCACCGTGTTCCTCACCCCGGCGCTGAACTGCCCGGACGCCTCCGGCGCCGTCCCGGCCGGGCTGAAGCTGGTCAAGGTGAGCAGCCTGAGCGGGGCCATCGCCGATCTCCAGGCGATCAAGCAGGGGCGCCCGGTCCCGTCCTGCTGACCCGGGCCGCCGGCGCGCCGCGCACTGTGCCGACGGCGCGTGCCGCGCACTGTGCGACGGCGCGTGCCGCGCACTGTGCGACGGCGCGTGCCGCGCACTGTGGTGAAGGTACCGGGAACCTTGCCCGGGACCGGTAAGTTGCCGTAGGGGACGTGCCCGCCCGCCCGCGCGCGAACCCGCTGCGCGCGCCGCAAGCGCGGCAGTTGCCCAAGTGCGCCTGAGGCTCCAGCGAAGGGAACGGCGTGGCCTTCCGTACTCCCGGCCATCCCCGGCCTGCCGCCGGCCGCCCGCTGGTCCTGCCGCGCTGGCCGCGCTTCCTGCTCCCGGCGATCGGCATCCTGCTCGCGCTGATCATCCTGGCTGCCGTGGTGGCCGGGGTGTGGACCGACTTCCTGTGGTTCAACGCGATCGGCTACAGCTCGGTCTTCGACGTCAGCTACGGCACCAAGTGGCTGCTGTTCGCGGTCGCCGCCATCTTCATGATCGTGGTGGTCGGCCTGAACGGCGTGCTCGCCTACCGGCTGCGCCCCGACCTCACCGCCGTGCCCGCCAGCCCGGCGAGCGTGGAGGCCTACCGGCAGGCCATCGACCCGCACCGCCGCCTGGTCCTCGGCGTGCTGCTGGCGGTCATCGGGCTGATCTCCGGGCTCGGCGCGGCCGGGGACTGGCGGACCTGGATGCTGTTCGCCAACCGCACCTCCTTCGGCGTCACCGACCCGCAGTTCCACTTCGACGACTCGTTCTTCGTCTTCGACTACCCGTTCCTGCGGATGGTCATGACCTACCTGTTCGCGGCGGTGCTGCTGTCGCTGCTTCTTGCAGGCCTCGTGCACTACCTGTACGGGGGGCTGACCCTGCACCGGCGCGGCAACCGGGCCACCGCGGGCGCCCGCGCCCAGTTGTTCGTCCTCGTCGGGTTCTTCATCCTGCTCAAGGCGCTGGCCTACTGGCTGGACCGGTACGGCATCGACTTTTCCCAGCGCGGCATCGTGACCACCGGCGCCTCCTACACCGACGTGCACGCGGTGCTGCCGGCCAAGACCATCCTCGCGGTCATCGCGCTGATCTGCGCGCTGCTGTTCTTCGCCGGCGCGCTGCGCCGCAGCACGCTGCTGCCGGCCATCGGCTTCGGCCTGCTGGTGCTGTCGGCGGTGATCATCGGCGGGGTGTACCCGGCGATCATCCAGCAGTTCGTGGTCAAGCCCAACGAGCAGGCCAAGGAATCGCCCTACATCAGCCGGGAGATCGCCAGCACCCGGGCGGCCTACGGCGTCTCGAACGTCTCCATCACGCCCTACTCCGACAACCCGACCGAGCCCGCCGCGGCCGCCGCCAAGACCGCGGCCGCGCTGCCCGACACCCGGCTGATGGACCCCGGCGTGATCTCCCAGGCCTACCAGCAGCTGCAGCAGGTCAAGAGCTTCTACCAGTTCAGCGACGTGCTGGCGATGGACAGGTACTCCCTGCCCGGGTCCAGCCAGCCGCAGGACATGATAGTGGGCGTGCGGGACATCAGCGGCCCGCCGGCCGGCCAGGACAACTGGGTCAACGAGCACCTGGTCTACACGCACGGCTTCGGCTTCGTGTCCGCCGTGGCGGCCTCCACCCCGGCCAGCGGCCAGCCGGACTTCACCGAGCAGGACATCCCGCCGAACGGCCAGCTCGGCCGGTTCCAGCCGCGGGTGTACTTCGGCCGCGGCGAGACCAGCTACGTGATCGTCGGCGGCAGCCAGCAGGAATTCGACTACCCCAGCGGGAACGGCAGCGGCCAGGTCAACAACACCTACCGCGGCGGGGGCGGCGTGCCGGTCGGCTCGTTCGGCGACCGGCTGCTGTACGCGATCAAATTCCGGGACCTCAACATCCTGCTCTCGGGCGCGATCGGCGGCCATTCGCGGATCATGTACGTCCGCGACCCGCTGCAGCGGGTGGCCAAGGTCGCGCCGTTCCTGACCCTCGACGGCGACCCGTACCCGGTGATCTCCGGCGGCCAGATCTACTGGGTGGTCGACGGCTACACCACCACCGACGACTACCCGTACTCGGCCCGGCTCGGACTGCAGCAGACGACCGCCGACAAATACTTCCCGAACGGCTCGGCCGCCCCGGGAACCGGCAGTGGGCAGGTCAACTACATCAGGAACTCGGTCAAGGCCGTGGTGAACGCCTACACCGGCCGGGTGCAGCTGTACCAGTGGGGGCCGCGCGACCCGGTGCTGGAGACCTGGATGAAGGCGTTCCCCGGCATCATCCAGCCGCAGCGCCGGATCCCGGCCGGGCTGCGGGCTCACCTGCGCTACCCCGAGGTGATGTTCGAACTGGAGCGCCAGATCCTCACCCAGTACCACCTGCACAGCTCGCAGCCGCAGGCGTTCTTCAACGGGCAGAACTTCTGGTCGGTGCCGAGCGACCCGACCGCGAGCCAGTCCGTCAGCCAGCCGCCCTACTACCTGACCATGTCCATGCCCGGTTCCTCCTCGCCGCAGTTCTCTTTGGTCACCTCGCTGACCCAGCACGGCAAGCAGAACATGGCCGCCTACATGGCGGTGAACAGCAACCCGGACAGCCCCGGGTACGGCAAGATCCAGATCCTGCAGCTGCCCCAGGACACCTCGATCTTCGGGCCCCGGCTGGCCTTCAACACCTTCGAGTCCGACCCGACCGCCTCGCAGGAGCTGACGCTGCTGCGCAAGGGCGGCTCGAGGGTGACGCTCGGCAACCTGCTCACGCTGCCGCTGGCCGGCGGCCTGCTGTACACCGAGCCGGTGTACGTGTCCTCGTCGACCGCGTCCAGTGCCGGCTCCTACCCGCTGCTCAAACGGGTCTTCGCCTACTGGAACGGCAACGTCGGGTATTCGCCGACGCTGTCCGGCGCGCTGGCCCAGGTGTTCGGCACCTCGCAGAGCACGCCGTCCGGGCCGTCGGGAACCGGGCCCAGCCCGGGCGGGGCCAGCTCGTCGTCGCTGAAGTACATCGAGCAGGCCCAGCACGACTACGTCCTGGCCCAGGCCGCGCTGAAGCAGGACAACCTGGCCTCCTACGGCCACTACCTGAGCCTGATGCAGGCCGCGCTGGCCCGGGCGCGGCAGGCGGCGCAGGGAACGGCCAAGAGCCCGGTCGCGGGCAAGAGCCCGGCACCGGCCGGCGGCTCGCCGTCGCCGTCGCCGTCGCCGTCGCCGTCGCGCTGAGCCGCCGCGGCGCGCCCGCTTTGCCGGCCCCGGCACGGTTGGCGCGGGCGCGGCGCCGCCGCTGAAGGCGTACGCTCGTTACCGGGGAAGGAACCGATTCCAAAACCGTGCGTGCCAGCAGTGCGCAAGCGCCAGCCAGGCCGATGTGAAGCCGATGTGAAGGAGCCAGACCGGTCGTGCCAGTTCGAGTGCTCATGGACGCGACCGGCGTGCCTGCTGACCGCGGCGCGCTGGGCCGCTACGTGGATGGCCTGGTCTGTGCGCTCGGGGCCGCCGGGGTCGAGCTCGCGGTGGCCTGCCAGCGCGCCGACCAGGAACGCTACGGCCGGCTGGTGCCCAGCGCGACCGTGGTGGCCGGGCCGCCGGCCATCGCGCACCGCCCGGCGCGGCTGGCCTGGGAGCAGAGCGGACTGCCGCTGGTCGCCCAGCAGGTCGGCGCGCAGGTGCTGCACTCCCCGCACTACTCGATGCCGCTGCGGCCGGGCGTGCCCACCGTCGTGACCGTGCACGACCTGACCTTCTTCACCGCCCCGGACGCGCACAGCCCGGTCACCGCCTCGTTCTACAAGGCCGCGATCCGCACCTCGGCCCGCCGTGCGACCCGGCTGATCGTGCCGTCCAAGGCGACCAGGGACGAGCTGGTCCGGGTGCTCGGCGCGGACCCGACCCGGATCGACGTGGCCTACCACGGCGTCGACCACACGCTGTTCCACCAGCCCGACCCCGCGCGCGAGCAGCACATCGCCGGCCGGCTTGGCCTGCACGGCAAGCCCTACATCGCCTATCTCGGCACGCTGGAGCCGCGCAAGAACGTGCCCGCGCTGATCGAGGGCTGGGCCGCGGCGGTCGCCGACCTGCCCGACCCGCCGGCCCTGGTGCTGGCCGGCGGCAGCAGCTGGAGCGAGGAGGTCGACGAGGCCGTGGCCGCCGTGCCGGCCAACCTGCGCCTGGTGCGACCGGGCTACCTGCCGTTCTCCGACGTCCCCGGATTCTTCGGCGGGGCACTGGTGGTGGCGATCCCGTCCACCGGCGAGGGCTTCGGGCTGCCCGCACTGGAGGCGATGGCCTGCGGTGCGCCGGTACTCACCACCCACCGGACCGCGCTGCCCGAGGTCGGCGGCGACGCGGTCGCCTACACCGAGCCGGACGCCGAGAGCATCAAGACCGCGCTGCGGGCGCTGCTGGACGACCCGGGGCGGCGCGAGGCGCTCGGCGCCGCCGGGCACGCCCGGGCGCTGGAGTTCACCTGGGCCGCCTCCGCCGAGGCGCACATGACCTCCTACGAGCGCGCCGCCGCGCAGGGCGCCGAGTCCTGACCCGGCAAGCGGCGGAAGGCCGGTAACAAGCCAAGAGGCGGCAATAAGGTCCGCCTCGCCCGGACTGTCCCGGGGGGCGCCGCACGACCTTCGCCGGTGCTGCACGGCTGTGCGTGCGGCGGCTGCGGCGGCCGAGTAGCCTTCAGGCTCATGCGCCGGGAACCGGCCGCCGCCGGCGGCTCTCCGCTCGAAGCCATCCTGCTCGTCGGCGGGCAGGGCACCCGGCTGCGGCCGCTGACCATCACCGTTCCCAAGCCATTGCTGCCCACCGCGGGCGTGCCATTCCTGGCCCACCAGCTGGCCCGCGCCGCGGCGGCCGGCGTCGGCCGGGTCGTGCTGGCCACCGCCTACCGGGCGGAGATGTTCGCCGGCGCGTTCGGCGACGGGTCGGCGTTCGGCCTGGAGCTCGCCTACGTGTCCGAGGACGAGCCGCTCGGCACCGGCGGCGGCATCCGCAACGCGGCCGCGGCGCTGCGCAGCGGGCCGGACGACCCGGTCATCGTGTTCAACGGCGACGTGCTGTCCGGCCACGACATCGGCGCCCAGCTCACCCTGCACGACAAGGCCGACGCGGCCGTGACGCTGCACCTGGTCGAGGTCGAGGACCCGTCCCGGTTCGGCTGCGTGCCCACCGATCCCGGCGGCCAGGTCACCGCGTTCCTGGAGAAGACCCCCGATCCGGTGACCAGCCAGATCAACGCGGGCTGCTACGTGTTCAGGCGCCGGTTCATCGACCAGATGCCGGCCGGGCGGGTGCTGTCGGTGGAGCGGGAGACCTTCCCCGGCCTGATCGAGGCCGGCCAGATTGTCATGGGGTACGTGGACAATGCCTACTGGCTGGATGTCGGCACCCCGGAGGCATTCGTGCGCGGTTCCGCTGATCTCGTGCTGGGCAGGCTGGCCTCGCCGGCGGTGCCCGGGCCGGCCGGCGAGGCGCTGCTGCTGGGCAGCGCGGCTGCCGGTCCCGCCGCGGTGCTGAGCGGCGGGACCGTGGCCGGGGACGGCTGCGTCATCGGGGCGGGCGCCAAGGTCGACGGGTCCGTGCTGTTCGACCGGGCCCAGGTCGGCGCCGGGGCCATGGTCCGGGCCAGCGTGCTCGGCACCGGGGCGCGAGTGGCACCCGGCGCCGTGCTCGACGGGGCGGTGATCGCCGACGGCGCCGTGATCGGCCCCGGCAACGAGCTGCGCTGCGGCATGCGGGTGTGGCCGGGCGTCGAGCTCGGCGACACCGCGGTCCGCTTCTCCGCCGACGCCTGAGCCCGTTGCCGTGCTGATCAGGCCGCCCGGCGCCGACGGGGTCACCGGCCCCCCGCCCGTGCCGCCGCCGGCCGCGGGCCGCCTGCGAGCGCCGCCGCCCGCCGCCGCGCCGCTGACCCGGGAGTGGCGCCCGCCGTACGGGCTGAACGTGGCTCTGGTCGCCGGAGTGCACCAGCGCGGCCGCCGCGACCCGGCGCTGCGGGTCGAGCCCGGCGGCGCGGTCTGGCGGACCTGCCTCACCCCGGACGGCCCCGGCACGCTGTGGGTCGCCGGGCGCCCGGCCCTGGTCCGCGCGGCCGCCTGGGGCCCGGGGCCGGCTGGCTGCTGGACCAGCTGCCCGACCTGCTCGGCGCGCATGACGACACGGCGGACACGTTCTCCCCCGGGGATTCGCTGCTGGACCGGCTCACGATCCGCTATCACGGACCGCGGGTGAGCCGGTCGGCCCGGGTGTTCGAGGCCCTGGTGCCTGCCGTGCTGGAGCAGAAGGTGGTCGGCATCGAGGCCAAGCGCGCCTGGCGCTACCTGCTCACCCGGTTCGGCCTGGCCGCCCCGGGCCCGGCGCCCGCCGGGATGCGGGTCTGCCCGCCGCCGGAAGTCTGGGCCCGCGTGCCGTCCTGGGAGTGGCACCGCGCCGGGGTGGAGGGCGTGCGCGCGATGACGATCGCCCGGGCGGCGCGGGTGGCGGCGCGGCTGGAGGAGATCACCGCGATGTCCGCCGCTGACGCGGACGCCCGGCTGCGGCTGGTGCCCGGCATCGGCCCGTGGACCTCGGCCGAGGTGCGCCAGCGGGCCTGCGGCGACCCGGACGCGGTCACGATCGGCGACCTGCACCTGCCCGGAGCGGTCGGCTGGACGCTGGCCGGCCGGGTCACCGACGACGCCGGCATGCTGGAACTGCTCGCCCCCTACCGCGGGCACCGCCACCGGGTCGCCCGGCTGGTCGTGCTCGGCGGCAGCTACCCGCCCCGCCGCGGTCCCCGCATGTCCGTCCGCGACTACCGCTCCTTCTGACCCGCCTTCGGCCCGCTGCCTCCCGGCCTCGCCGCGGCGGCCGCCGGCGGCATCGCCAGCCTGACCGGAAGCTGGCGCCGGCCGCGCCCGTAAAGTAAGGCGCATGACCGATCACGCCGCAGCCCCCGGCGGGCCGCCGCCGAGTGCCAGCGCGCTGCGCCGGGCGCTGGCGCGCGCCCGGGACGGCAAGCCACTCGACCCGGCCGAGGCCGCCGTCCTGCTGCACGCCCGCGGCGGCCAGCTGACCGAGCTGCTCGGCTACGCCGCCCGCACCAGGGACGCGGGCCTGACCGCGGCGGGCCGCCCCGGCGTGATCACTTACTCCAAGAAGGTGTTCATCCCGCTCACCCGGCTGTGCCGGGACCGCTGCGCCTACTGCACGTTCGTCACCGTCCCCGGTCGGCTGGACCGCGCCTACCTCGACCCGGACGAGGTGCTGAAGATCGCCGCGGACGGCGCCGCGCTCGGCTGCAAGGAGGCGCTGTTCACCCTGGGCGACCAGCCCGAGGCCCGCTGGCACCAGGCCCGGGAGTGGCTGGACTCGCGCGGCTACGACGACACGCTGTCCTACGTCCGGGCCATGGCCATCCGCGTGCTGGAGGAGACCGGCCTGCTGCCGCACCTCAATCCGGGCGTGCTGAGCTGGGCCGACTTCCAGCGGCTCAAGCCGGTCGCGCCGTCGATGGGGATGATGCTGGAGACCACCGCCGCCCGGCTGTTCACCGAGCGCGGCGGCCCGCACTTCGGCAGCCCGGACAAGGACCCGGCGGTCCGGCTGCGGGTGCTGGAGGACGCCGGGCGCAGCGCCGTGCCGTTCACCACCGGCATCCTGATCGGCATCGGCGAGACCCTGGCCGAGCGGGCCGACTCGATCTTCGCGATCCGCAAGGTGGCCCGGGAGTACGGCGGCATCCAGGAAGTCATCGTGCAGAACTTCCGGGCCAAGCCGGACACCAGGATGCGCGCCGCCCCGGACGCCGGGCTGGACGACCTGGCCGCCACCATCGCGGTGGCCCGGCTGGTGCTCGGCCCGGCGGCCCGGATCCAGGCCCCGCCGAACCTGATCGGCGAGGAGTACCCGCTGATCCTGTCGGCCGGGATCGACGACTGGGGCGGGGTGTCGCCGCTGACCCCCGACCACGTCAACCCCGAGCGGCCCTGGCCGCAGCTCGATGACCTGGCCGCGCGGACCGCGGACGGCGGCTTCGAGCTGGCCGAGCGGCTCACGATCTACCCCGGCTACCAGCGCGAGCCGTGGCTGGACCCGCGGCTGGCCGGCCACGTGGCCGCCCTCGCCGGCCCGGCCACCGGCCTGGCCCGGCCGGACGCGATGCCGCGCGGCCTGCCCTGGCAGGAGCCCGACGGCGGCTGGGGGGACGCCAGCGGCCGCACCGACCTGCACACCTCGATCGACACGAAGGGCCGCAGCGCCGACCGCCGGGCCGACTTCGCCGAGGTGTACGGCAACTGGGACGAGATCGCCGCCCGGATCCAGCCCGCGGCCCGCCCCGCCGCGAACGCCGCCGGCGGCAACGGGAACGGGAACGGTCCCGCCCCGGCCGCGCCCGCGGCCCCGCAGCGGCTGCGCGGCGAGGTCGCGGCCGCGCTGCGCGCCGCCGAGCGCGACCCGGCCGGCCTCACCGACGGCCAGGCCCTCGCGCTGCTGGACGCCGACGGCCCCGAGCTGGACGCGCTGGCCGCCCTCGCGGACGGGCTGCGCGCGGGGGCAGCCGGCGACGACGTGACCTACGTGGTGAACCGCAACATCAACTTCACCAACGTCTGCTACACCGGCTGCCGGTTCTGCGCGTTCGCCCAGCGCCGCACCGACGCCGACGCCTACACGCTGTCGCTGGAGCAGGTCGGCGGCCGGGCGGCCGAGGCGTGGGCAGCGGGCGCCACCGAGGTGTGCATGCAGGGCGGCATCCATCCCGACCTGCCCGGCACCGCCTACTTCGACCTCGCCGCCGAGGTCCGGCGGCGCTGCCCGGACATGCACGTGCACGCGTTCAGCCCGATGGAGGTCATGAACGGGGTGGCCCGGACCGGGCTGCCGGTCCGCGACTGGCTGACGGCGGCGAAGGATGCGGGCCTCGGCTCGCTGCCCGGCACCGCGGCGGAGATCCTCGACGACGACGTCCGGTGGGTGCTGACCAAGGGCAAGCTGCCCGCGGCCGCGTGGATCGAGGTGATCACCACCGCGCACGAGCTGGGCATCCCGACCACCGCGACGATGATGTACGGGCACGTGGACACCCCGGCGCACTGGGTGGGGCACCTGCGGGTGATCCGCGGCATCCAGGAGCGGACCGGCGGGTTCACCGAGTTCGTGCTGCTGCCGTTCGTGCACGCCAGCTCGCCGATCTACCTGGCCGGGCTGGCCCGGCCGGGCCCTACCGCGCGGGAGAACCGCGCCGTGCACGCGCTGGCCCGGATCATGCTGCACGGCGCGATCGGCTCGATCCAGTGCTCCTGGGTCAAGCTCGGCGAGCAGACCTGCCGGGACGTGCTGCAAGGCGGCGTCAACGACCTCGGCGGCACGCTGATGGAGGAGACCATCAGCCGGATGGCCGGCTCGCAGAACGGCTCGTTCAAGACCATCAGCGACATCGCCGCGATGGTCGCCCCGACGGGCCGGCCGCTGCGCCAGCGCACCACGCTGTACGGGACCCCGGACGCCGGGCGGGTGGCGGCTGCTGCCGCCAGCGACGGGGTCTGCGCGTCGGTGCTCGGCGCGGCGCGCCGCACGCTGCCGCTGGCCACCGCGTAAGGCAGGATCGCAGCGGGCGGGCACCCGGTCCGGGCCGGCCGCACCGGCCCGGACGATCCGGCGCCGCCTGCCTGCCGTTGTCAATATCGAAGGAGGCCAGCAGCATGGCCGCGAGGACCCCGGCCACCCGGGCCGCGAAGACCCCGGCGGCGCGGGCCGCGCAGCTGACCGGCTGGGGCCGGATCGAGCCGACCACGGCCGACCTCGCCGAGCCGGCCGACCCGGCCGCGCTGGCAGGCCTGCTGGCCGCCGCGCCGGCCCGCGGGGTGATCGCCCGGGGCCTCGGCCGCAGCTACAACAACGCCGCGCAGAACGCCGGCGGCCTGGTCATCGGCACCACCGCGCTGGATGCGATCACCGCATTCGCCCCCGAGCGCGGGCTGATCACCTGCGAGGCCGGGGTGAGCCTGGAGCGGCTGATGGTGGCCGGCCTGCCCGCGGGCTGGTTCGTGCCGGTCTCGCCCGGCACCCGGCAGGTCACCGTGGGCGGCGCCATCGCCGCCGACGTGCACGGCAAGAACCACCACGTGGCCGGCAGCTTCGCCCGGCACGTCCGGTGGCTGGACCTGCTGCTGCCCGGCGGCGAACTGCGCCGGGTGTCGGCGGAGCGCGATCCCGGGCTGTTCTGGGCCACCGCGGGCGGGATGGGGCTGACCGGCATCATCGTGCGCGCGGCCGTGCAGCTGAAGCAGGTGCCCTCGGCCCGGGTCCGGGTCGACACCGTGCGCACCGCCGACATCGACGAGACGATGGCCTGCCTGTCGGCCACCGACAACCGGTACGGGTACACGGTGGCCTGGACCGACTGCCTGGCCCGCGGCGGCCGCCTCGGCCGGTCGGTCATCACCAGCGGCGACTTCGCCGCGGTCACGGACCTGCCGCCGAAGGCCAGGCGGGACCCGCTGGCGTTCGCGCCCGGCGCGCTGGCCGGCGCCCCGCCGGCCTTCCCGCGCGGGCTGGTCAACCGGTACACGGTGGCCGCCGCCAACGAGGCCTGGTACCGCAAGGCGCCGCGGCGGCGCGAGGGAGAGATCCAGACCATCGGTCAGTTCTTCCATCCGCTGGACGGGATCAGGAACTGGAACCGGGTATACGGCCCGGCCGGGCTCCGCCAGTACCAGTACGCGGTGCCGCTGCGCGCCGACGCCGTGGTGCGCCGGTCGCTGGAGCAGATCAGCGCAGCCCGTGCCCCGTCGTTCGTGACCGTGCTCAAGCGCTTCGGCCCGGCCGATGAGGGGCTGCTGTCGTTCCCGCTGCCCGGCTGGACGCTGGCGCTGGACTTCCCGGCCGCCACCCCGGGCCTCCGGCCCCTGCTGGACCGGCTTGACGAGCTGGTGCTGGCCGCGGGCGGCCGGGTCTACCTGGCCAAGGACTCCCGGGTCCGGCCGGAGGTGCTGGCCGGGATGTACCCGCGGCTGGAGGAGTTCCGCACGCTGCGCGGCCAGCTCGACCCCGGCGGCGTGCTCGCCTCCGACCTGTCCCGCCGCCTCGGCCTGTAGCGGTCCGCGGGCCCGGCTCCGCGCACCGGCGCCGCTACCGGACCTCGATGAAGCGCTCCGGGTCGCGGTCCGGGCGCGGCGGCGGGGGAGCGGCGGCATGGCCGACGCCGACCGCGCCCATCGGCTGCCAGCCGCCGGCAGCCGCAGCGCCGCGGCCGCCACCTCCGGGCAGAACAGGGTGCTCGACACCCAGCATGAGCCGAGGCCCTCGACGGCCAGCGCGACCAGCAGGTTCTGCACGGCGGCGCCCATCGCCACCAGGAACATCGACCGCTCGGCGGCGTTCCTGCGCGCGTCCGGGTATTCGTGCGCGGCGTCAGTGACCAGGCACGGCACGATGATCAGCGGCGCCCGGCGCAGCGGCTCGCCGCGGCGCACCCGGCGGGCGATCTGCTCCGCGGTGAAGCCGTCGGCGCGCAGGTCCGCCTGCCAGGCCGCGAGCATGTCGTCGAGCAGCGCGGTCCTGGCCGCCGCGGACTCGACCACCGCGAACCGCCAGGGCTGGCTGTGGTGCGGGGCCGGGGCGGTCACCGCGGCGGCGACGGCCCGGCGCACCGCGGCGGGGTCGGCAGGCTCGGCGGTGAAATCCCGCACGGTCCGGCGCTCCGCCAGCACGTCCGCCGCGCCGAGCCGGAACATGTCCTCGGCCGCCGGCCGGATCAGCGCCGCCGCGCCCGGGCCGTCCGCGCCGGTGACCAGCCCGGCCAGGCCGCGCACGATCGCGGCGGGCACCTGGCGGGTCTTGCCCTTGACCAGGTCGCCGGCCGCGGCGATCTCGTCGGCCACGGCGGCGACCGTGACCTCCAGCGGGCGGCCGAAGGTGTCGGGCTCGCCCCGGTGGTCGCGCAGCGGGGCGATGCCCGCCGCGCCGATCGCGGTGTCGGTCTGGCCGTTGCGCCAGGGACGGCCCATGGTGTCAGTGATCACCACCCCGACGGCGGCGCCGGTGCGCTCGGCGAGCGCCCGGCGCAGCCGCCGGGCCGAGTCGTCCGGGTCGCGGGGCAGCAGCACGACCGTGCCGGGCGCGGTATTGGATTCGTCCACCCCGGCGGCGGCCAGGACCAGGCCGTGCCGGGTCTGCGCGATCCTGGTCGGCCCGCGGCGGGCGACCACCCGGACCGTCTCGGCGTCGATGGCCGCCTCCCGGTCCATGGCGGCGACCCGGCCCTCGGCCTTGCTGACGATCTTCGAGGTGATGACCAGGATGTCGCCGCCGGCCAGCCCGGGGGCCGCGGCGGCGATCAGGGCGGCCAGGTCGGCCCCGGCGGTGATCTCCGGCAGCCCGGTCACCGGCAGCACGGTCACCGGCAGCACGGTCACCGGCGGGCCGGTTCCCGGCTGCGCGGACCCCAGCGGCCCGGCCGGCGCCGACCCGGGTGGGCGGGGAGGCCCGGGTGCCGTGCTGCCGGTCACCGGGCCAGCTCGGCGGCGAGGTCGAGGGCCGCGCGGGCGATCTCGGCCGTGGCGGCCAGGTCGGTCATGTACAGCGGGCGGGCCCGGACCGCGATCGGGGCCAGCCCCGGGTCGTCGGCCGCGTCCTTGTCCTGGTTGTCGACCAGCCAGCCGTCCAGCAGGCCGGGCCCGTAATGCGCGGCGACCGCGGCGGCAGTGGTCGGGACGCCGATGGCGGTCAGGCAGGCGTCCGCCATCCCGCGGACCGGGGCGCCCCCGATGATGGGGGAGACTCCGATCACGGTCTTGGCCGCAACCGCGGCGGCGACCTGCGGGACCGACAGGATCACCCCGACGCTGACGACCGGGTTGGACGGCGGCAGCAGCACCAGGTCCGCCGCTCCGATCGCGTCCAGCACGCCCGGTGCGGGCCGGGCCGCCTCGGCGCCCGCGGCGAAGATCCGCCGCGCCGGGACCTCGGCGTGCAGCCGCACCCACCACTCCTGGAAGTGGATGACCTCGCGCCGGCCGCCGTCGGCGTCGATCTCCACGTGCGTCTGCACTGGGTCGTCGGTCATCGGCAGCAGCGTGACGCCGGGCTGCCAGCGGGCGCACAGCGCCGCGGTCACCGCCGACAGCGGCTGGCCCGCGCGCAGCAGCGCGGTCCTGGCGATGTGGGTGGCCAGGTCGCGGTCGCCGAGGCCGAACCAGTCCGGCGCCAGGCCGTAGGCGGTCAGCTCGGGCAGCACGGTGAAGGTCTCGCCATCCCGGCCCCAGCTGCGCTCTTCGCTGATGCCGCCGCCGAGCGTGTACATGATCGTGTCCAGGTCCGGGCTGACATGCAGGCCGAACAGCTCGATATCGTCGCCGGTGTTGCCGACGACAGTGATCTGAGCGTCCGGGGCGGCGGCCCGCAGGCCGCGCACGAAGCGCGCGCCGCCGACCCCGCCCGCGAGCACGGTGATGCGCATGACGGCAGTCTGGCAGGAGGGCGTCCGGCCGCCCTGCGCCGGGGGCGGCGCGGGGCCGGCCGGTGTTCGAGGCCCCGCCGGCGCCGCGCGGGACGGCGACCGGACGGAATTTCCGCGCCGGACTTTCAGGTCATCGGGGGCAACCCGGTGGCCAATATCACCTATCGCACTTGACTTGTGGCAAGACACGCGGGTGTAATTTCACCTGTGTAATTCTTGCGCGCCAGGACCGCGTGCGAAGACGGGGCTATGAATGGCAGGAGGTGCGCGGTGACAGACCTCATCGTCTCGCTGGTGCACGATCAGGACGCGTTCGACATCGGCGCGGATGATGCAGACGAGCAGGGCTGGCAGGACCGCGCACTATGTGCGCAGACCGATCCCGAGGCGTTCTTCCCGGAGAAGGGCGGCTCGACCCGGGAGGCCAAGCGGGTCTGCCGGTCGTGTGAGGTGCGCGCCGAGTGCCTGGAGTACGCGCTCGAGCACGACGAGCGGTTCGGCATCTGGGGCGGGCTGTCGGAGCGGGAGCGCCGCCGCCTCAAGCGCGAGGCGGTTTAGCCGCCAGGCCGCCGGCGGCGGTCTCGGTGCCGGCCCGCTAACCCCGCAACTCGCCATCCCGGCAGGCGTGGTTCGCGTATCGTTCACGGGGAAAACCCCAGCGCCGCGGGCCGGGCCTGCGTGTCCCGGCCGGGCCGGGATCCCCTTTTGGAGCTAGCGGGCCTACTTGTCGCCACACGATTCGTATCCGCAGCATGTCGTGACTGCGGTGGTCGTCGCGCACGACGGGGCTGCCTGGCTGCCGCGCGTCACGGACGCGCTGCTCGGCCAGGACCGCCCGGTGCAGCGGGTGGTGGCGGTCGACACCGGCAGCCGCGACCGCAGCGGGTCCGAGCTGGCTGCCCGGCTCGGCCAGAACGCGGCGGGTGCGGTGAGCGCGGTGTTCGGGATGGACCGCGACACTGGTTACGCGGCTGCGGTGGACCGGGCCGTGGCTCATCCCGCAGCCAGCGCGCCGGTGTCCCCCGCCTCCGGTGCCGGGGCCGGCTATCCCGGCGCCGACGGCGAGCGGACCGAGTGGATCTGGCTGCTGCATGACGACAGCGAGCCGGCCCCGGACGCTCTGGAGCAATTGCTGCACGGCGTGGCCGAGACGCCGGCCGCGGCCGTGCTCGGCCCGAAGGTGCGGGACTGGGCCGACCGCGCGGTGATCCTCGAGGCCGGGGTGACGATCGACACCATCGGCCGGCGTATCACCGGCACCGAGCCGCGCGAGGCCGACCAGGGCCAGCACGACGGCGACCGGGACGTGCTGGCCGTCGGCAGCGCCGGCATGCTGATCCGCCGCGACGTCTTCGACGCCGTCGGCGGCTTCGATGCCGGGCTGACGATGTTCATGGAGGACATCGACTTCTGCTGGCGGGTGCACGCGGCCGGCTACCGGGTGCGGGTGATCACCGACGCGGTGGTCTACCACGCCCAGGCGGCGGCCCGTAACCGGCGGCCCGTCGCCGCGGGCCGGCCGCGGATGCTGGAGCGGCGCAGCTCGCTGATCACGCTGCTGGGCAACCTGCCCGGTGTCGCGCTGGCCCGGGCGCTCGCCGGCAACATGGTCGTCTCCGCGCTGCGGATCTTGTTCTTCCTGGTCGCCAAGCGCCCGTCGGCCGCGGTCGACGAGACCGCCGCGGTCGCGGCCGTCCTCGGCCACCCACTGCGGCTGCGCCGGGCCCGGCAGCTGCGCGCTCCCGGGCGCCGGGACGCCTACCCGCGGCTGCGCGGCGAACTGCCGGCCGGGCACTCGGCCCGGCAGGTCGCCGAGTTCCTCGCCGCCGCGATGTCGGCGTCCGGGCCGGCCAGCACGGTCGGCTCGCACCACGCTTCCGAGGACCCCAGCGAGGACGACTTCCTGCTCACCGACACCGGCCTGGCGCAGCGGATCTTCTCCAGCCCGGGGGTGCTGCTGTTCGGCGCGCTGATCCTGATCGCCCTGATCGCCGGGCGCTCGCTGCTCGGCCCGGGCCCGCTCGGCGGGGGCGCGCTGGTGCCGAGCTTCGGCGGCGCGTCCGACCTGTGGCGCTCCTTCGTGCAGGGGTTCCACCCGGCGGGCATGGGGTCGTCGTCCAGCGCCCCGCCGTACCTGGTGGTGGTGGCGGCCCTGGCCACCGTGCTCGGCGGCAAGCCGTGGCTGGCCGTGGACGTGATCTTGCTGGGCAGCGTGCCGCTGGCGGGGATGTCGGCCTACCTGGCGGCCCGCCAGGTCACCAGCCTGCCGCTGGTGCGGGCCTGGGCGGCAGCCGGGTACGCGCTGCTGCCGGTCGCGATGGGCCTGGTCGCGGCGGCCCGGCTGGGCACCGCCGTGGTCTTCATCCTGCTGCCGCTGATTGCCCTGCTGGCCGGGCGGGTGCTCACCGCGGCGCCCCGGCGGGCCCGGCGGGCGGCCTGGGCGGCCGGGCTGCTGATCGCGGTGGGCGCGGCGTTCGTGCCGCTGCTGTGGCTGATCGCCGCCGCCGCCGCGGTGCTGGCGGCGATCGCGGCGATCGCGGCGCGGCGGCTGCGCGTGCTGGTCAGCCTGGCCATCGTGGTCCTGGTGCCGCCCGTCCTGCTGCTGCCGTGGACGCTGCAGCTCGCGGCCCATCCGGGCACCCTGCTGCTGGAGACCGGACTGAACCCGCCCGGCCTGGTCAGCCCGCACCTGCCGGCCCGGGCGCTGCTGCTGCTCAACCCGGGCGGCCCGGGCGTGCCTGCGTTCTGGATCGCCGCCGGCCTGGCCGCGGTGGCCGTCGCCGCGCTGTTCGCCCGCCAGCGCCGGGGGCTCATCCTCACCGGCTGGGGCATTGCCCTGGCCGGGTACGCGATCGCGATCGGTGCTGGCCGGACGCTGGTCACCCCGATGGGCGGCGGCACCGCGGTGAACCCGTGGCCGGGCGTGCCGCTGCTGGTCGCCGCACTCGGCCTGCTGCTGGCCGGCTGCGCCGCCGGGGACGCGCTGCCCGGCCGGGGGGACTCCGGTGAGCCGCGCGGCGGCAGCGTGGCGCGCGGCGGCGGGCGGCTGCTGGCGGTGCTGATCGTACTGGCCGGCTTCTCCGCTCCTGTCATCGCTGCGGGCCTGTGGCTGGTCAACGGCGTATCCGGGCCGGTGAAGCGGGCCGCGGGGCCGGTCGTCCCGGCGCAGGTCTCGGCCGGCGGCCGCCTGCAGCTGCGGACGCTGGTGCTGGCTTCGGCGCACGGGCATATCTCGTACGCGCTGCTGCGCGGGCCGAGCCCGCTGCTCGGCCAGCCGGACCTGATCCTGCCGGCGGCCGCGCAGCGCGCGCTCAACGCCGCGGTGGCCGCGCTGGCCGCCCCCCAGGGCGGGGCCGCGGCCGACCAGAGCCAGCTGCTCAGCCAGCTCGGCATCGGCTTCGTGGTCGTCCGAGCCCCGGTGGACGCGAACCTGGTCCAGCAGATCAACGGTGTCGCCGGGCTGCGGCTGCAGAACCGGACCCCGGCCCGCGTGGTGTGGCGGCTCACCGGGGTGAGCGGCCAGGTCACCGTGGCCGAGCCGGGCGGCAAGGTCGTGGCCCTCCCGTCCGGCCCGGTGGGGATGCCCGCGACGGCGGCGCCGGCCGCGGGCGGCACGCTGATGCTGGCCGAGCCGGCCGGCGGCTGGACCGCGGCACTGAACGGGCACCCGCTGACCCCGGTGGCTTCCCCGGCCGGCCACTGGGCGCAGGCGTTCCGGCTGCCGGCCGGCGGCGGCACCCTGACCATCGGCCGCAACCAGCTCGGCCGCACGCTGACCATCGGCTTCGCTGCGCTGGCGTTCCTGCTCGTCGCGGTGCTCGGGCTGCCCGGGGTCCGGGCCGCCGAGGAGGAGACCGCCCGGCCGGAGCGCGGCCAGCGGCCCGGGCACGGCGGCCGGCCCGGGCACGGCGGCCGGGCCGGGCCCGGCACCCGGTCCGAACGGGCCCGGCGCGGCGAGCTGGCCGGTGCCGGCGCGCCGGCTGGCGCGGGAGCCGGTGCCGGAGGGCGCGCGGAGCGGCCGTTCGGCGATCCCGATTTCGGCAGCGCAGACGCCGACCGCGGATATGCGGGCGAGCTGATCGGCGCCCAGTACGCAGGGCGCGCAGAGTATGCGGGGCAGACGGAGTACGCCGGGCATGCCGGACAGACCGAGCATGCGGGGCATGCGGGGCCGACGGGGCATGCGGGGCCGACGGAGCATGCGGGGCATGCAGAGCCGGCGGGGCAGACGGACTATGCGGACTATGCGGATTACGCAGAGGATACGGAGGATGCGCGGGATAGCGCCGGCCTGAGTGCCGGGGCCGCGGCCGGGAGCGCACGGCGGGTGACCGGAACGCCCGGCCGCCGGGGCGGCCGGGCCGGCCAGCACGGCCCGCCGCCGCGGCGGCGGTTGCGGCGGCCCGGGCGCGGCCCGGCCGAGCCGGCCGCGGCACCCGGCGCCGCCGCGCAGGCACCCCCGGGCCGGGACGGCAACCAGGAGGACGGGCCGTACCAGTACGGCGCGCGGCAGCAGGAACCTGCCGGGCACGAGCCAGCGGGATACGGCGGTCCCGCGGACTATGCCGCCGCCGGCTACCGGGGGGACGGCGACTACCGGGACAGCGGTGAGTACCGGGACAGCGGTGAGTACCGGGACAGCAGCGAGTACCGGGAGAGCAGCGGCTATCCGTCCGGAGCCGGGCCAGCGGAGCACGCCGGCTACGCAGGCCTGCCGCTCCCCGCCGAGCCGGAGGATCGCGGCGAGGCCGCTGACGCCAGCGCCGCAGGTCGCGGCCGTCCCGGCTATCCGGATGAGCCCGGCCATGCCGGCGGCCCGGGCTATGCGAGCGAGCCCGGTCTGCCGGCCCCGTCCCGCTCCGGCGGATACGACGGCGCCGGATACGACGGCGCCGGATACGACAGCGCGGGATATGACCGCGCCAGCCAGGCCGGCGACGGTCTCGACGATGCCGGCTACGGCAGCGCCGGGTATGGCAGCGCCGCACTCGACCGCCCCGGCTACGACAGCCCCGGCCATGACAGCGCGGGATACGGCGATGCCGGCCGTGACCGCGCCGGCCATGAGAGCGCGGGATACGGCGATGCCGGCCGTGACCGCGCCGGCTACGACCGCGCCGGCTACGACGGCGCGGGATACGGCGATGCCGGCCGTGACCGCGCCGGCTACGACCGCGCCGGCTACGACAGCGCGGGATACGGAGACGCCGGCCACGACAGCGACGGCTACGAGCAGGCTGGTTCGGGCCGCTATTCCGGCCATCAGGCGAGCTGGCAGGGCGGCGGCGGGCCGGCCACCTGGGCCGGCGACGATCAGCCACCGGGCCGGGCCGGCGGCCAGCGGTCCAGCTGGACCACCGATGACGAGCGAGCGGGCTGGCCCGAGCCCGGTCACCCCGAGCCCGGCTACTCCGTGCCCCGCCAGGCTGGCTCAAGCCGCTCCGAGCGTGGCGGGACGCGGCCCGACGGCCAGCAGCCCGGTGACTACGACTACGGCCGCGGCGCCCCTGGCTGGCCTGAACCCGCTCACCCGGAGTCTGGCTACCAGGACACCGGCGGCCCCGATCCCGGCTACGACAACCCCGGGCGCGCCGGGCCGCGCTGGCGCGAGTCCTCCAGCCCGGAGCCTGGCTACGACGACTCCGGCCGCTCCGGGCCTGACTGGGCCGGGCCTGACTGGGCCGGGCATGACCAACCGGAGCCCAGCTGGGCTGAGACCGCCGATGAGCTGGCCCCGCTGCCGCAGAGTGCCGGTCACCCGCGCGGCGGCCTGGGCACCGGTGCCGCCGCGGACCCGGGCCGCGGCTCCGGCCCGCGCTCGGCGGCCGGCCAGCTGCCCCCGCCGCGCTGGCTGCCACCCGACCCGGAGCCCGAGGAGGACCGCTGGTGAGGCGCCTGCTGGCGAACCGGTTCGCGGTGGCCGCGCTGGTCCTGATCGTGGCCGCCGCGCTGTACGCGGCAGCCGGTACCAGCCGCCCGGTCGCGGCCGCCGCGGGCCGCCAGGCCGGAACGCAGCGGCTGATACCGGTCTCGGCTGCGGTCCGGGCGTGCCCGGACCCGGCGGCGGGCGGCACCACGGCGGGCAAGCTCGCCATCGCCAGCGCCCCCGCCGGGGCCGGCCAGGCCGGCGCCCGGGCCGTCGTCTCCCGCCTGACGCCCGGCGGCGGCACGCTGACCACGCTGACCACTGCTGGCCGGCTGGCCGCGCCCGCCGTGCCGAAGACCCCGGCCGCCAGCCTCGACCGCCACCCGGCCGGAACCGCCGTCCCGACCGTGCCCGGCAAGGCCGGGGTAGAGGTGCAGGCCTCCGGTCCGATCGCGGAGGGCCTGGAGGTCGAGCAGACCGACCCGGCCGGGGTGCCGACGGCCCGCTGCGCGCAGCCCGGCACCGATTTCTGGTTCGCCGGCCCGGGCACCGAGTCGGCTGCGAATGTCGAGCTGTATCTGATGAACACCGACAGCCTGGCCGCCGATGTCCAGGTCACGGCCGAGACCGACAACGGCCCGGTGCTCGGCAGCGCCGACGCCGGCATCCCGGTGCCCGCGCACGGGGCCGTGGTCCAGTCGCTGAGCGGCTTGCTACGCGGCTCCCGGGCGATCGCGCTGCACGTGAGCAGCAGCGCCGGCCGGATCGAGGCCGCCGTGCGGGTGTCCAGGACGGCAACGGCCCCCGGCACCTGGCTGCCGCCGCTGCAGTCGCCAGCCAAGAGCCTGGTGCTGCCCGGCCTGCCCGCCTCGGCGGGCGCGCGCCAGCTCTACGTCGCGGCCCCGGGCACGGCCAACGCCCAGGTCAAGGTGACCGCCGTCACCGCCAAGGGGTCCTACCAGCCGACCGGGGGCAGCGGGCTCGACCTGCCCGGCGGCACTGCGACGCAGATCCCGCTGCCCTCACTCGGCAGCATCGCCGCCGCCCTGGTCATCCGCTCGAACGTGCCGGTCGTCGCCTCCGTGATGGTGCCGGGCGGCCCGGCGGGCGGGCCCGGCGCGCTGACTGGCTCGGCCGGGCCGGTCACCGAGCAGAGCGTGTTCGCCGCCAGCCCGGGCGGGGTGGGCAAGACCGCGGAAATCGTGCTGTCGGCACCGCGGACCGCGGCCGCCGTCCGCGTCATCACCGCCACTACGGCTACCGCTTTCGGCAGCCAGCAGGGCCAGCTGGTGAACATCTCCGCGGCCCACACCATCGTCCACCGGATCCGAGCGCCGGACGGCAGCGCGCACGGCGGCTTCGCCATCCTGATCATCCCGCAGCCCGGCTCGGGCCCGGTCTATGCCGGGGACGTGGCCGCCGCCGGCTCGGCCGTCCGGGCCATGCTGCCCGCGCTCAGCTCGCCCACCCGGATCCCGCTGCCGCCGGTGCGCGAGTCGGTGAGCGCCGTCCTGCCCTGACCGTCCCGCCCCGGGCACCGTCCTGCCCGGGCCGCCCGGGCGCCGTCGCGGCGGTCAGGGGCCGTCGTAGCCGGGGTCGATGATCTCCGGATCCAGGCCGAGCAGCTCGGCGAGTTCCTCCACCACCACGTCCAGCACCAGCTCGCCGAGTTCCTCGTCGTCGTCGGCCCTGGCCTGCAGCGGCCGCCGGTACAGCACGATCCGCGCGGGCGTGGCCGGCCGGCCCGGCCGCCCGGGCCCCGGCGACCCCGGCTCCAGCCGGGCCATCGGGACCGGTTCGGGGTCGTCGTCGGCCGCGTCCGCGGGCGGGATCTCCTCCACCGCGAACTCCACGGTGGCCAGCTCGGTCTCCCAGCGCGGCTCCAGCCGGGAGACCGCCTGCAGCACCAGGTCGTCGAACCGCTCGGCCCGGGTCCGGTAGATCGGCGAGTCGTCCGGGGTGAGCGGGCCGCGCATGCCCCGGCCGTGCCGGTCCCGGCGCCGGATCCGGGGGGCCGGCCAGGCGGGCGGCCGGGCGGGTGGCTGGTGCTCACGGTGCCGAGATTAGCGCCTGACCGCGCGGCCCCGAAGACACGATCGCGCAGAGTGCCCCGGGTGGTGGCGTTACCGCCGCGGGGTCGATACGGTCATCCGAGTGAGCGATGTACGCGGGCCCGCGAGGAGCGGGACGCGCGGTCCGCTGTGGTCCCGCTCAGAGCTGAGGCGCGTGATGACCGGCGACGGCTGCGCATCCCCGGGCGGGGTGGGCGGTTGACGGTCAGAACCTGTTCCCGGCCGGCCTGCAGGAAGCCTGCGGTCTACACGCTGACGTACGTCTACCGCGATTCCACCGCCGTGCTCGGCCCGCTGGCCGCCTATGTCGAGCCGCACTGCTACGACCTGTGCGCCGCGCACGCCGACCGGCTGACCGCGCCCCGCGGCTGGGACGTGGTCCGGCTGCCGGCCGGCAGCGAAGAGGCCGGGGTAGCCGAGGCTGCCGACGATCTGGAGGCCCTGGCCAACGCGGTCCGCGAGGCGGCGGTGCCGCGCACCAGGGCCGAGCCGGTCGGTCAGGGCGTGGAGGTCGGGCGGCGCGGGCATCTGCGCGTGCTGCGGTCCGGCCCGCCGGACTGACCGGCGGGACCGCCCGCTTCGGCACTCGCCTCCCGGCGCCCGGCTAAGCTCGGTCCGCAGGCCAGCGCCCACAGAGCGCTACTTGATCGTTACTTACGGGGAGGCGCGAGCGCATGGCGGACTACGCCAGGATCTTCAAGGCCTACGACATCCGCGGGATCGTGCCGGACCAGCTCGACGAGTCCGTCGCCGCCGCGGTGGGCGCGGCCTTCGTCCGGCTGACCGGCGCCCCCTCGGTCGTGACGGTGCACGACATGCGCACCTCCTCGGCACCGCTGGCCGAGGCATTCGGGGCCGGCGCGGCGGAGCTGGGCGCCGAGGTCATCGCCGGGGGCCTGGGCTCGACCGACATGCTGTACTACGCCAGCGGCAGCCTGGACATCCCCGGCGCGATGATCACCGCGAGCCACAACCCGGCGAAGTACAACGGGATCAAGCTGTGCCGGGCAGGCGCCCGCCCGGTCGGCCAGGACACCGGCCTGGCCGAGCTGCGCGCGATGGCCGCGGCCGGGGTGCCGGGCGGCTCCGGCCCGGCCGGGACCATCACCCAGCGGGACCTGCTGCCCGGCTACGCCGCGTACCTGAAGAGCCTGGTCGACCTGTCCGGCATCCGGCCGCTGACCGTCGCGGTCGACGCGGGCAACGGGATGGCCGGCCACACGGTGCCCGGCGTATTCGCCGGGCTGCCGCTGGCCACCGTCCCGCTGTACTTCGAGCTCGACGGGACGTTCCCCCACCACGAGGCCAACCCGATCGACCCGGCCAACCTGGCCGACCTGCAGCGGGCCGTGGTCAGCTCCGGCGCCGACGCGGGGCTGGCCTTCGACGGCGACGCCGACCGCTGCTTCGTCGTGGACGAGCGCGGCGAGATCGTCTCGCCGTCCGCGCTGACCGCGCTGATCGCGGTGCGCGAGCTGCGCCGCGAACCCGGCGCCGCGGTCATCCACAACCTGATCACCTCGCGGGCCGTCCCGGAGATCATCACCGAGCACGGCGGGCGGCCGGTGCGCACCCGGGTCGGCCACTCGTTCATCAAGGCCCGGATGGCGCAGAGCGGGGCGATCTTCGGCGGCGAGCACTCCGGGCACTTCTACTTCCGCGACTTCTGGTTCGCCGACTCGGGGATGCTGGCCGCCCTGCACGTGCTGGCCGCGCTCGGGTCGCAGCCGGGCCCGTTGTCGCAGCTTCTGGCCTCCTATTCGCGCTACCAGGCCAGCGGCGAGATCAACAGCGAAGTCAGCGACGCCGCGGCCGCCGCCAGCCGGGTCCGCGCGGCGTTCGCCGGCCGGTCCGGGGTGAGCACCGATGACCTGGACGGGATGACCGTCGCCGCGCCGGACTGGTGGTTTAACCTGCGCCCGTCCAACACCGAGCCGCTGCTGCGGCTTAACGTCGAGGCGGCCGACAGCGCTACGCTGGCGGACATCCGCGACGAGGTCCTGGCTATCGTGCGCAGCGACCCCGCCGGCAGCTGACCCAGGGAGCGCGCGTGAAGATCGACGACTGGCTGCTCGACATCCTGGCCTGCCCGAAATGTCACGGCGTGCTCCGAGTGGACGAGGCGGCCGGCGAGCTGGTCTGCACGGGCGAGTGCGGCCTGGCCTACCCGGTCCGCGATGACATCCCGGTGCTGCTGATCGACGAGGCCCGCGACCCGGCCGCCAGCTAGCGGCCGCGCCGTCACGCCGCGCGCAAGGACATCCCCATCAGCCCCGACGCGAGGCCGCCGGGCGGCGCCCCGGCCGGTCCCGGCGGCAATCACGGGGGCACCCGCGCGATCATCGCCGCGCTCGCCTCCAACCTGGGCATCGCCGCGACCAAGCTGGTGGCGTTCGTCATCACCGGGTCGGCCTCGATGCTGGCCGAATCGGTGCATTCGATCGCCGATACCGGCAACGAGCTGCTGCTGCTGCTCGGCCGCCGCCGCTCGCGGCGGACCCAGACCGAGGAGCACCAGTTCGGCTTCGGCGCCGAGCGGTACTTCTGGGCCTTCATCGTGGCGCTGGTGCTGTTCACCGTCGGCGCGCTGTTCTCCATCTACGACGGCTACCACCGGATCACCCACCCCGAGCAGGTCAGCAGCCCGGTGGTCGCGTTCGTGGTGCTGGCCGTGGCCTTCGGCCTGGAGTCCTTCTCCTTCCGCACCGCGATCACCGAGATCAACAAGCTGCGGGCGGGCCGGTCAGTCGGCACGTTCATCCGGCAGGCCAAGGCGCCCGAGCTGCCGGCCGTGCTGCTAGAGGACAGCGCGGCGCTGATCGGCCTGGTCTTCGCCTTCGCGGGCGTGACGCTGAGCACGGTGACCCGCGACGGCCGCTGGGACGGAGCGGGGTCGGTTGCGGTCGGCGTGCTGCTCGGCTGCGTCGCGGTGGTGCTGGCCGCGGAGATGAAGAGCCTGCTGATCGGCGAGTCGGCCAGCGCAGCCGCCGAGGCGGCCATCGTGGCCGCGATCGAGGCGAGCCCGCAGATCGAGCGGGTCATCCACTTGCGCACGCTGCACGTCGGGCCGGAGAACCTGCTGGTGACGGCGAAGATCGCGGTCCGGCCGGACGAGCGGGCCGCGGTGCTCGCGGCCGCGATCGACGCGGCCGAGCGCCGGATACGCGCCGCGGTCCCGATCGCGCAGCTGATCTTCCTGGAGCCGGACGTCTACGCCGCCGGCCGGACCGACGACACCGACCCGGCCATCCGCGCCGCGCGCCGGTCGTCCCCGCGGCGGCCCGGCCGCTGATACCGGACGCCCGCGGCCGTCCGGGCCCGCCGCGCTGACGGCGCGCTGACCGCCGCCGTCAGCGGGCTGTCAGCCCGGCCCCTGTGTACCACCGCGCCGGATCGCGGCGTTTCCCGGCCGCTACTTCGTCCTGGCCGGGGCCGTCCGGGCGGGGCCGGTCCTGGCCGGGCCGGTCCTGGCGGGGCCAGGCGTCCGGGGCCGGGGCGGGCGCCGGCCCGGCCGCGCCGGCCCCGGTGCCGGAGACCCACTTCAAGGCGGCCGGTACCAGGATGATCGGGACTATCAGCGGCAGCAGCAGCATCTGCAGCCAGTCCCACAGCGTGTTGCCCGGGTAGCCGGTCCACTTCCAGCCCAGGCTGTAGCCGCCGATGACCGTCGCCAGCCACCCGGCCGCGGCCAGGCCGAAGACCGCGCGGTGATGCGGGCGCAGCGCGGTGACCACCGCCGGGAAGAGCCGGGCGCTGGCCACCGCGGCCGGCAGCAGGATCAGCCCGAACCAGTCCCACAAGGTGATGCCGGCGAAACCGGTCCACGGCAGCGGGACCAGGTAGCCGGCCACGGCGAACACGACGAACGCCGCCATCAGCGCCCAGTACGTCAGCTGCCGGGCCCGGCTGACCTCGGCGGGCCGCTCGAGCCACAGCGGGATCGTCCCGACCACCACGGGCAGCAGCAGCAGGTGCATCCAGTCCCAGACTTGCGCGTTGGCCTGGAACCCGGTCCACCGCCAGCCCAGCACATATCCGCCCCACAGCAGCACCAGCACGATGACGGCCAGGAAACTCAGGCCCCACCGGCGCACCCGCGGCCGGCGTATCACCGCGGCCAGGCCCTGCTCAGGCGGCCCGGCGGCGGCCGCGGCCGCCACCCGCGCGGCTACGTCATCGGCCGGCGGGGACCACGGCAGTCCGAGTTCGCCCAGCCGGCTGGCCAGGGCCGACCGCAGCAGCCGCTTGGCGATCAGTCCGACATCGGGGCCCGCCTCGCCTGCGGCGGCGTCCAGCTCGCCGATGGCGACCAGCCCGGCGAACTCCTCCTGGTCGACGGACAGCGTGAGATCTGCCATGGGGTCCTTCCGGGGGTCACGCTCAGCCGCAGCCTTGCAGCCCGGCCGGGCCGGCGTCGGCCGGCCGGCTCGGGCCGGCCGCGACAGCATTTTCGCAGCGGAACCCCTCGTTCAGCCAGTGCGGCCGCCGCGCGGGCCGCCGCGCCGGGCCGGGCCGGGCGGGCGGGCAGCGGCGCGCTGGCCGCCCAGGCCGAGCAGCCGCAGGGCCCGCTCCTGCTCGAAGTCCAGCGCGCGTGCCGGCGGCGGCTGGATCCGCCCGATGCGCCGCCCGAGGTCAGCCACCAGCGCGGCCGCCCGCGGATCGGCCAGCACCTGCACGCCGAACGCCAGCGCGGCGGGGGAGATGCGGTAGCGCGCCTCGATCGACAGCCCGAGCGCGGCCGCGTCCAGGTCGGCGGCGGTGAACTGCCGGTGCCGCGGCCCGCCCTCGTCCCCGCGGCCAGGTCCGGTCCGGCCGCGGCGCGGCCGGACTGCGGGCAGCAGGCCGAGCATCTCGCGGTAGCGGAGCATCCGCGGCGAGATGCCCAGCCGCTGAGCCGCCTCGGTGATGCGCATGAGGACAGTATTGAACAATTTCGTGTCAAGAACGAGACTCCGGAGATGCGCGCAGGGCCTGTCATCGCCTAGCGTCGGTACCAGCCGGCCAGGCCGGCCGCACCCGTGCCAGCCGGCCAGAAGCCGGCCGCAGCCGCCCGTGACATCCAGGAGCGCCGTATGACCGTGCAGGACCTCCCGTTCAAGGTTGCCGACCTGTCCCTGGCCGAGTTCGGCCGCAAGGAGATCCGGCTGGCCGAGCATGAGATGCCGGGCCTGATGGCGGTCCGCGCCGAGTACGCCGAAGCCCAGCCGCTGCGCGGCGCCCGCATCACCGGCTCGCTGCACATGACCGTGCAGACCGCGGTGCTGATCGAGACGCTGGCCGCGCTCGGCGCGCAGGTCCGCTGGGCCAGCTGCAACATCTTCTCCACCCAGGACCACGCCGCCGCCGCGGTGGCGGCGGGCCCGGACGGGACCGCGGACGAGCCGCGCGGCATCCCGGTGTTCGCCTGGAAGGGCGAGACGCTGTCCGAGTACTGGTGGTGCACCCAGCAGGCGCTGACCTGGCCCGCGGAGGGGGAAGGGGAGGCGGCCGGGGGGCCGGACATGCTGCTGGACGACGGCGGCGACGCCACCTTGCTGGTGCACCGCGGCGCCGAGTTCGAGGCAGGCCGGCGAGGTGCCCGCCACGGCCGATGACGACCCGGAGGAGTGGCAGGTCGTGCTCGGCGTGCTGCGCGAGTCGCTGGCCGCCGACCCGCAGCGGTGGACCAGGTGCGCGGCCGGCATCAGGGGCGTGACCGAGGAGACCACCACCGGCGTGCACCGGCTGTACGAGATGGCGAGGGCCGGGACGCTGCAGTTCGCCGCGATCAACGTCAACGACAGCGTGACCAAGTCGAAGTTCGACAACAAGTACGGCTGCCGGCACTCGCTGGTGGACGGCATCAACCGGGCCACCGACGTGCTGATCGGCGGCAAGGTCGCGGTGGTGTGCGGCTACGGCGACGTCGGCAAGGGCTGCGCCGAGTCGCTGCGCGGCCAGGGCGCCCGGGTCATCGTGACCGAGATCGACCCGATCTGCGCACTGCAGGCGGCCATGGACGGCTACCAGGTCGCCCGGCTGGAAGACGTGATCGCCACCGCGGACATCTTCGTCACCGCCACCGGGAACCTGCGGATCATCACCGCCGAGCACATGAGCCAGATGAAGCACCAGGCGATCGTCGGCAACATCGGCCACTTCGACAACGAGATCGACATGGCGGGCCTGGCCAGGCTGCCCGGCATCAGCCGGGTGAACATCAAGCCCCAGGTGGACGAGTGGCGGTTCAGCGACGGGCACTCGGTCATCGTGCTGTCGGAAGGCCGGCTGCTGAACCTGGGCAACGCGACCGGGCACCCGAGCTTCGTGATGTCCAACAGCTTCACCAACCAGGTGATCGCCCAGATCGAGCTGTTCACCCGGGCGGACGCCTATCCGCTCGGCGTGCACGTGCTGCCCAAGCACCTGGACGAGAAGGTCGCCCGGCTGCACCTGGGCGCGCTCGGCGCCCGGCTGACCGAGCTCAGCAAGGAGCAGGCCGCCTACCTCGGCGTCCCGGTCGAGGGCCCCTACAAGTCCGACCAGTACCGCTACTAGGCAGGCGGGCGCGAGCCGCGCGGGCGGGAGAATCGCGGTGACCAGCCCGGCCGGGCCGGGCTCCGACATCGCCGATCCGGGGCTGGCCGCTCTCGGGCAGCCCCGGATCGAGTGGGCCGGGCGGTCCATGCCCGTACTCGGGCTGATCGGCCGCGAGCTGGCCGCCGCCCGGCCGTTCGCGGGCCTCGCGGTCGCCGCCTGCCTGCACCTGACGCCGGAGACCGCGTGCCTGGTCAACCTGATCCGGGCGGGCGGCGGCAGCGTGCAGCTGGCGGCCTCCAACCCGCTGTCCACCCAGGACGACATCGCCGCCGCGCTGGCCGCGCTGCCCGGGGTGAGCGTGTCCGCCCGGGCCGGAGTGGACCGCGGCGGTTACTACCAGCACCTGCACCGCGCCCTGGACTGCGGTCCTGACCTGGTCCTGGACGACGGCGGCGACCTGGTCAACACGCTGCACGAAGAGCGCCCCGAGCTGCTGGCCGGGGTGCGCGGCGGGTGCGAGGCGACCGCATCCGGCGCGGCCAGGCTGCGCCGGATGGCGGCGGCCGGCACGCTGGCGTTCCCGATGTTCGCCGCCGACGAGTCGGTGGTCCGCCGGATGTACGACAACCGCTACGGCACCGGCCAGTCGGTCCTGGACGGGATCATGCGGGCCACCAACACGCTGCTGGCCGGCAAGACGGTCGCGGTGGCGGGCTTCGGCCCGGCCGGCAGCGGCATCGCCGAGCGGGCCCGCGGCCTCGGCGCCCGGGTGGTGGTGACCGAGACCGACCCGGTCCGCGCGCTGGACGCCAGCTTGCAGGGCTTCACCGTGCTGCCGATGCGGGCGGCTGCCGCGGCCGCGGACGTGCTGATCACCGCGACCGGGTCGCGGGACGTCATCGCCGCCGGGCAGCTGGCGCTGCTGCGCGACGGCGCCATCCTCGCCAACGCCGGCCATTTCGACGTCGAGATCGACGTCCGGGCGCTGGCGGCCGCGGCCATCAAGGTCACCCCGCAGGTCCGCCCGCACGCCGACGAGTACGTGCTCGCCGACGGGCGGCGGCTGATCCTGCTGGCCGAGGGCCGGGTGGTGAACCTGGTCGCGGCGGAAGGCAACCCGGCCGCGGTGATGGACCTGTCGTTCGCCGTCCAGGCACTGGCCCTGACCCGGCTGGCCGCCCGCGAGCCCGGCGGCGCGGGCGCGCTGGCGCCGGTGCCGGCCGACATCGACGCGGCGGTCGCCCGGCTCGCGCTGGCCGCCCGCGGCCTGGCCATCGACGAGCTGACCGCCGGGCAGCAGGAGTACCTCGACTCGTGGCGGGAGGGCTCCTGAGGCCTGCGGCGGCGCGTTTTCCCCGCCGGGCCGGCCATGGCAGGCTTTCACCATGACCGATGCCACGGCGGCTGACCCGCTGCTGCCGGGCCTGCGGGCTCCGAGCCACCGGGTCAGCCGCCGCGCCATCCCGTACTGGACCGCCCGCGCGTCGGGCAGCTGGCTGGTCATCGTGGCCATCGAGGCGGCGGTGCTGCTGGCGGGCCACCTGCACCACGGCTGGTGGGCGATCGTCGACGCCAGCGTGCTGGCCGGCCTCGCGCACGCGATGATCATGCCGCAGTGGCGGTACCGGGTGCACCGCTGGGAGGTCACCGGGGAGGCGCTGTACACCCGGGCGGGCTGGTTCTCGGTGCACTGGCGGATCGCGCCGATCTCCCGGATCCAGACCATCGACAGTCACCGCTCGCTCGGCGAGCGGCTGTTCGGCCTGGCCAACGTGACGGCGACCACGGCCTCGGCCGCCGGGCCGGTGCACATCCACGGGCTGGACCGGGCCACGGCCGACCGGCTGCTCGATGACCTTGCCGTCGCCACCGGCCAGCTCCCCGGCGACGCGACATGATCAGCCCGCCCGGCGAGCCGGAGCTCGGCCAGCCGGCCAGCAGCGAGCCGCCCGGCTCCCGGCCGCCCGCTGGCCAGCCGCCCGGCGGCGGCTGGCTGCGGCTCAGCCCGCGCTCGCTGGTCGTGCGGCCGGTGACCGACCTGGCCCGGCTGCTGCCGTTCCTGCTCGGGCTGCTCTACCTGCACGCCCGCGGCGGCCCCGCCGATTACTGGGGGCTCGGCTTCGCGTTGCTGGCCATCGGGACCAGCGTGGTGCGCTGGCTGACCACGCGGTACAAGGTGACCGCAGACCGGGTGTACCTGCGCCACGGATTGGTCAGCCAGAAGGTCCTCTCGGTGGCCCGCGACCGGATCCGCACGGTAGACACCTCTGCGCACGTGCTGTACCGGATGCTCGGACTGCGCCAGGTGAACATCGGCACCGGGCGCAACGACCGGCGCGAGCACGAGGGCTTCCGGCTGGACGCCCTGACCCTGGCCGATGCCGAGGCGCTGCGCGCGATGCTGCTCGCCAGGGCCGGCCCGGCCGCCGCCCCCGCGGCCGGCCAGGCCCCGGCCGCGGCAGCCGCAACCCCGGCCCCGGCCAGCCCGGCGGACCCGGCCAGCCCGGCGGCCCCGGCCAGCCCGGCGGCCCCGGCCAGCCCGGCCCCGGCCGCGGCGTCCAGCCCGCCGGAGACCGTCATCGCCCGGCTGCGCCCGTCCTGGATCAGGTTCGCGCCGCTGACCCTGACCGGCATGGTGATCATCGGCGTGGCGTTCGGCTTCGCCGTGCAGTTCACCGACGCCACCCACGTCGACGTGACCACGCTCGGGCCGGTGCGCCGGCTGGTCGTCCAGTTCGGCGCGCTGACGCTCGGCACCCGGGTGCTGGCCGGGGCCGCGGTGGTGCTGGCCGGCCTGGTGCTGATCTCCACCGCCGGGTACATCGCGATCTTCTGGAATTTCCGGCTGGTCCGCCAGGGCCCGGCCGCGCTGCGCGTCACCCGCGGCCTGCTGTCCACCCGGACGATCACCATCGACACCAGCCGGCTGCGCGGGGCGGAGATCAGCGAGCCGCTGCTGCTGCGCGCCGCGGGCGGCGCCCGCTGCATCGCGATCACCACCGGGCTGCATGTCGGCCGCGGAGCCGAGCACGGCGGCTCGCTGCTGCTGCCGCCCGCGCCGGGCGCGGTCGCCCGCGCCGTCGCCGGGCAGGTGACCGGCGCGGGCCCGGACCTGACCGCCGGGCCGCTGGTGCGGCACGGCCCGCGGGCCCGGCGCCGCCGCTACGTCCGCGCGCTGGCCGGCGCCCTCGCCGTGGTGGCCGCGGTAGCCGCCGCGGCCGCCGGCTGGCAGTGGCCGCCGTGGACCTGGCTCAGCTCGCTGGCGGTGCTGCCCGCCGCCGCGGCGCTGGCGGAGGACCGCTACCGCAATCTCGGCCACCTGCTGCGCGACGGCTGGCTGGTCACCGCCACCGGCAGCCTGATCCGCCGCCGCAGCGTGCTGTCGGCCGACGGCATCGTCGGCTGGCGGATCCACCAGAGCTGGTTCCAGCGGCGCCAGGGCCTGGTCACGCTGACCGCCGCGACCGCCGCCGGGCGCCAGGAGTACCTCGCCCACGACATCCCGCAGCAGATCGCGATCGAGGTGGCGGAGGCCGCTACCGCCGACCTGGTGCGCCCGTTCCTCGCCCCGCCCCGGCCCGTCCCCGGCCGCCGCCAGTAACGCCGGCCGGCCAGCCAGGGCCCAGCCGGGCCTCCGGCCCGCCCGTCCATGAAATCCGAAGTCAGGCCGGCGGCGCGAACCCGCCGGGCCGCGGCGCGCCCGGATCGGGTCGCTGCTCCCCGCCCGGCTGCGGGCCAGGCCACGGCGGGCCGCCCGGGCCGGGCGCCGGCGGCGCCGGGGTGCCGTTGGCGGGCCCGGGGCTGCCCGGGGCCGCGATCGGCCCGGGCGCGGGGCCGGGCCCGTACCCGGCGCCGGGCCAGGGGCCAGCGGCCGGGGCGGGCTGGCCGGCCGCATGCCGGGCGTGCTCGCGGTCCCGGCGCACCGCCAGCACCGCGGCCAGGTAGGCCGCCGGCGGCGTGCCGGGTGGCGGGGGCGGGCTGACCTGCGCGCTGACCGCCGACGCGAGCTGCAGGCCGATGGCATCGCGGGCGGCGGGCTGCAGGTCACCGAGGCGGCGCAGGTAGCTGGCCGCCGCCTCGGCCGTCTCGTCCGGCAGCCTCGACAGCTCCAGCACCTGGGCCCAGCCGGCCAGCGGCGGCGGCACCACGGCCAGCCACGGCGGCAGCGCCGGGCGCTGCGGCGCCCGCTCCTGGATGGCGAACGTGCCCGCGGCCAGGTCGCCGAGCCGCTTGCCCCGCGCCGACAGCATCGAGGTGATCAGCGCGACCGGCCAGCCGACCACGGTCCAGATCTCCAGCAGCCCGATCAGCGCCCGCAGCAGCGCCTGCCGGAACCGCTCCGGGCTGCCGTCGTCGCTGACCACCCGCAGCCCGAGCGCCATCTTGCCGAGCGTCTTGCCGCGGCTGAGCGTCTCGAAGACGGCCGGGTAGCCCACCACGATCAGCACGTAGCCGGCCAGCACGACGGCCGCCAGGCCGGCGCTGTCCAGGCTGCCGCCGGCGCTGGTCGCGATGACGATGAAGGCGACCAGCCCCACGACCTGGATCAGCATGTCGAGCAGCAGCGCAAGCAGCCGGACCGGGAACCCGGCCACCGGGACGTCCAGGATGACCGCTTCCCCGGTCACGACCTCAGCCACGGGCGTCCTGCCCTTCCGCTCGGCGGCATCGGCAGCCAGATTATCCGCGCCGGCGGCAGTAGTCTCCTGCCGTGGACATCGACGCGTTCGCCGCCGCGCACCGGGCCGAATGGGCCCGGCTGGAGCAGCTGACCCGGCGGCGGCGCAGGCTGACCGGCGCGGAGATCGACGAGTTCGTCGCCCTGTACCAGCGGGCCGCCACGCACCTCTCGGTGCTGCGCACCAGCGGGACCGACCCGGCGCTGACCGCCTACCTGTCGGGCCGGCTGGCCCGGGCCCGGGCCGCCGTGGGCGGCGCGCAGCCGTCCGCCTGGCAGCCGGTGATCAGGTTCGCCGCGGTGTCGTTCCCGCTGATGGCCTACCGGCTGCGCTGGTGGTGGCTGGCCACCGCGGCCGCCTCGCTCGCGCTCGCGCTGATCCTCGGCTGGTGGATCGCCAGGACCCCGTCCGTGCAGGCCAGCCTGCTGCCCAGGTCGGCCGCCGCCCAGCTGGTCAACCACCAGTTCCGCGACTACTACTCGCAGTACGCCGCCAGCTCCTTCGCGGCGAAGGTCTGGACCAACAACGTGCTCGTGGCCGCTGCCTCGCTGGTCTTCGGCGTCGCTGCTCGGCCTGCCCACCTTGTACGTGCTGCTGCTGAACTCGGTCAACGTCGGCGTCGACGGCGGGCTGATGGCCGCCTACGGCAAGACCGGGGAGTTCTTCAGCCTGATCCTGCCGCACGGGATGCTGGAGCTGTCCGCGGTCTTCCTCGCCGCCGCGGCCGGGCTGCGGCTGGGCTGGACGGTCATCGATCCCGGCCCGCGCCCGCGCGGCCAGGCGCTGGCGCAGGCCGGCCGGGAGACGATCACGATCGCGCTCGGCCTGGTCGTGGTGCTGCTGGTGTCCGGGGTGATCGAGGCGTTCGTGACCCCGTCGCCGCTGCCCGGCTGGGCTCGGATCGCCATCGGCGCCGCCGCCGAGGCGGTGTTCCTCGGCTACGTGATCGCGGCCGGGCGCCGGGCGCAGGCGCAGGGCCGAGTCGGCCGACATCGACGAGGCGCCGGACCTGCAGCCGGTCACCGGCTGACCGCCGGGATCAGAGCTGCCCGGCCGCTTTCAGGCCGAGGTAGGCGTCGGCCAGCGCGGGCGCCAGCCGGTCCGGCGGGGCGTCGACCACGTCCACGCCGCGGCGGCGCAGCAGCGCCGCCACCCGGGCGCGCTCTGACCTGGCCCGCTCGGCCGCGGCCGCCGCGTACACGGCCGGCCGCGTCCTGCCGCGCCGGCGGCCAGCTCGTCCAGCCGCGGATCGGCCACCGCGGCCAGCAGCAGCCGGTGCCGGGCCGCCAGCAGGCCGAGCCGGGGCAGCAGGCCCTCGGTCACCGCCGCCTGGTTCAGATCGGTCAGCAAGACCACCAGGCAGCGCTGCCGGGCCGCCGCCAGAACCGCGCCGGCCAGCACCCCGCCGTCCGATTCGATCAGCTCGGCGTCCAGCACCGCCATCGCGCCGGTCAGCGCGGACAGCACCTCCGGCCGCGGCGTCCCGATCACCCGGGCCCGCACCCGGCGGTCGGCCGCGATCAGGTCGACCCGGTCGCCCGGCCCGGGTGGCCAGCGCGGCCAGCAGCAGCGCGGCGTCCATCGAGGCGTCCAGCCGCGGCACCCCGCCGACCCGGCCGGCCGACGTGCGCCCGGTGTCCAGCACGAGGATGATCCGCCGGTCGCGCTCGGGCCGCCAGGTGCGCACCAGCACGTCGGTCTGCCGGGCGGATGAGCGCCAGTCGATCGAGCGCACGTCGTCGCCGATCACGTACTCGCGCAGCGAGTCGAACTCGCTGCCCTGGCCGCGCAGCAGCGACCGGTGCTGGCCGTCGAGCTGGCGCAGCAGGGCCAGCTTCTCCGGCAGGTGCTTGCGGCTGCCGAACGGCGGCAGCACCCGGACCGTCCACGGCGCCGGGTGCCGGCCCTGCCGCCCGGCCAGGCCCAGCGGCCCGAGCGAGCGGACCGTCACCGGCCCCGCCGGCCGCGTCGCCGCGGCGCTGCGGGACCAGCACGGTGCCCAGGCTGGCCTGGCCGCCGGGCGGGACGCTCAGCGCCGCCGACCGGGGCCGGGCCGCGGCGCTCGGCCGCCAGGCGTCCCTGACGACGGCCGCGCAGCGGCCGGCGGCCTGCGGTTGGCGATCGTCACCGTGACCGTGCCGGCCTGGCCGAGCAGGATCCGCCGGTCGCCGGAGCGGCGCACGCCGAGCGGGCGGACCGGGGCGGCCAGGGCCACGTCGGCGCCGATCGCCGCCAGGATCAGCGCGTCGACCGCCAGCAGCGCCAGCGGGGTGCGCAAGGCCAGCACGACCAGCGCCCCGGCCAGCGCGGCCAGGGCGGCCCGGCCGGTCAGCGCCACGCGGTCACCGCGGCACCGGGACCGAGCCGAGCACGCCCTCGAGCACGCCGTCGGCGCGTGGCCCCCTCCAGCTCGGCCTCGGGCCGCAGCGCTATCCGGTGCCGGAAGGTCGGCCGGGCCAGCGCCTTGACGTCGTCGGGCGTGACGTAGTCGCGGCCGGACAGCCAGGCCCAGGCCCGGCTGCTGGCCAGCAGCGCGGTGCGCCCCGCGCGGCGAGACGCCGAGCTGCAGCGACGGCGAGACCCGGGTGGCCCGGCAGATGTCGACGATGTAGCCGGCGATCTCCGGCGCGAGCCGCACCCGGGCCGCGGCCTGCCGGGCCGCGGCGAGGTCGCCCGGCCCGGCAACCGGCCGGATCCCGGCAGCGGCCAGGTCCCGCGGGTCGAACCCGGCCGCGTGCCGGGCCAGGATCCCGATCTCGTCCGCCCGCTCGGGCAGGGCCACCGTGAGCTTGAGCAGGAACCGGTCCAGCTGCGCTTCCGGCAGCAGGTAGGTGCCCTCGTACTCGACCGGGTTCTGGGTGGCGGCGACCATGAACGGGACCGGCAGCGGCCGCGGGGTGCCCTCCACCGACACCTGCCGTTCCTCCATGGCCTCGAGCAGGGCGGCCTGGGTCTTCGGCGGGGTCCGGTTGATCTCGTCGGCGAGCAGCAGGTTGGTGAAGACCGGGCCCTCGCGGAACTGGAACGCGCGCGGTCCTGGCGTCGTAGATCAGCGAGCCGGTCACGTCGCCGGGCATCAGGTCCGGGGTGAACTGCACCCGCTTGCTGGACAGCGCCAGCGCCGCGGCCAGCGACCGGACCAGCAGCGTCTTGGCCACGCCGGGCACGCCCTCCAGCAGCACGTGGCCCTGGCACAGCAGCGCGATCAGCAGCCCGGTGATCACCGGGTCCTGCCCGACCACGGCCTTGGCCACCTCGGCCCGCACCGCGGCCAGCGCGGCCCGCGGGTCAGCCGGCGGGCCCACCCCGGCCAGGGCCTGGGGGCTCACCCCGGCCGGGGCCGGCGGGCTCGTCCCGCCCGCGGGCGGCGGGTACTGCGGGGACGGCCGGCGAGCGGGGCGGCCCGTCCCGGGGCGGCAGCCCGCCGCCCGGCCCGGGGTAGGGAATGGTCTCCCGCGACGCGGGGCCGGTCCCGGCCGGAACGTCGGCATTCACGGCCCGAGTACCTCTCTTTCCAGTGCATCCAGGTCCGCGGCCAGCGCGACCAGTGCGGCGTCGCTGTCCGGCGGCGGTCCGTACATCATGCCGGTGACCCGCTCGGCCGGGTGGCCGGACCGGGCGGCGAGCGCGCCCGCCACGACCGCGGGGGCCGCGCCCGGCGGCAGGCCGAGGGCGGGCAGCACCCGGGCCGCCATGGCCGACCGCAGCGCCGCGGCCGCCCGGTCCCGGGCCCGGCGGGACGGCGTAGAGCCGCCCGTGGCCCTCGACGGTCTCGGCCGCGCGCACGACCACCGGCAGCCGCTCGGCGATCAGCGGGCCCAGCCGCCGCCCGCGCCAGGCCGCGGTCAGCAGCAGTGCCACGCCGAGCTGCGCGGCGACCAGCCAGGCGGCCAGCGGCACCAGGCTGGTGAAGGTCTTGCGACCCGACCCCGCGCCCGCCGCGGGCGGCGGCACCAGCCACACGATCCGGCCCCGGCCGAGCAGGTTGAGCGCCAGGGCCGCGTTCCCCTGGTTTGCCAGCTGCCCGTTGGCCAGCCCCAGGCCCGAGCCGAGCACGGTGACGACCCGGCCGCCGGCCTGGTATCGCACCAGCGAGTCGGCGCCGTCAGCCGGATAGCACGCGAACCCGGCCGTGCCCGGGCGCAGCGAAACGCCGATGTTGCCCGCGTCAGCGGAGCCGGCCGCCGCCGCGGCCGGCAGCTGGCACCGGGGCGGCAGCACCGCCAGCGGCAGCAGCAGGCTGCCCAGCCGGGCTCGCGGCGCGAGTACGGCCAGCGCGGCGGCGGTCGGCTCCACCAGCACGACGCTCGAGCCGGCCGCCGCCAGCGCGGCCAGCTGGCCGCGGGACAGGTATTCCGGGCTGGTGATCATCAGCGTCGAGCCTGGCTGCGCCGGCCGCCGCGGCGGCCCCGCCGGGAGCGGTCAGCCGGATCACCGTGGCGCCGCGCCCGGTCAGCAAGTCGGCCAGAGCGTGGCCGCCGTAGCTGCCGGTACCGGCCGGGTCCAGGTAGCCGGTGGCCGGCGGCCGCGGCTGCAGCAGCGTGATCAGCACGCCGCCGATGATCACCACCGCGGCCAGGATCAGCGGGGCCCGCCAGCGCCGGCCCCCGGGCGCCGCGGATCCCGGCCGTGCCTGCGGCCCTGGCCCCCGGCCTGCCGGGAGGGCGGATGGCGCAGCGGCCGGGGGGGCCGGGGCGACTGCCGGAGCGGGGGAGGCGACCGGCCCGGCTGCCGTCACGACGGCGGTCCCGCCGCCAGGCCGGCTGCGGCGCGGGCCCGCCGCCTGCCGGCGGCCGCGGCCCCGGATTGCCCGCTCCCGGCGGCTGCCCCGGATCGCTGCCCCCGGGCGGCGCGGGCCGGGTGGTCAGCAACCGGCGTCGAGGTCGCGCAGCCGCTGGTAACCGTCCGCGCTGCCGGCCCGGCCGCCGTAGCGGACGTCATCGAACAGCCGCGCGGCGGCGCCGAGGGCCGCGGTCTCGCCGGGCAGCACGGCGCCGGCCTCGGCGGCCAGCTCGTCCGCAGTCCGGCCCGGCCGCGGCGGTATCACCCCGCGGTCCTCCAGCCCGACCGCGATGGCCCGCAGCGACTCGACGATGGCAGCGGCGAAGTCCCCGGCCGCGGCCAGCCGCCCGGCCTGCGCCCGGTGATCGGCGGCCGGCCGCCGGGTGCCGGGCAGCAGCGGGGCCGCCGCGGGCGGCGGCGGGCGGGGCGCACCCAGTAGCCGATCACCGCGATCAGCGCCACGGCCACCGCGATCAGCACGATCAGGCCCCACCAGCCGCCGGGCACGGCCGCGGAGGTCCCGTTGACCAGGCGGTTGAAGAACGCGCCGATGTCGTTCAGGATCCGCTGCGTCAGCGGGGGCTGGTAAATCGCCTTGCTCAGCTCACGCCGGGCCAGCCGGGCCGCCGCGCGGCGGCCGATGTCCGGTCCGGCGCCGGCCGCCGCCGCGGCCCGGGCCAGCCCGGCTACCACGCCGGCGGCCCGGCTGCGGGCGTCCCGGGCAGGCCGGCTCCGGCCGCACCGGGCTGCCACAGCGAGCTGAGCTCATCCCCGCTCAGGTGCTCTCGCTGCGCGGCGTTGCGCAGCACGATGTCCAGCCCCTCCTTGCGCATCCGCATGTCCAGGTACAGCAGCACGGTGACCCCCGCGCTGATCGGCCTGGTCACCGAGCTGGCGATAATGCTCCCGATCGCGCTGATGATCGCGGCCAGCACGCTGACGTTCCCGGCACCGCCCGCGGCGAACAGGCCGCCCGAGCCGCCGGCCAGGGCGGCGCCGATCAGGAACGGGATCTCGATCACGCCCGCGGCGACCGCGACGATGATGGCGGCCAGCAGTTCTATGCCGAACAGCCGCCAGAAGCTGCCCCGGGCCAGCCGGGCCGACCGTCGCAGGGCCGCGACCGGTCCCAGCTGTTCCAGCACGACGGCGGGGTTGGCCAGGCTGAGCACCACGTACAGCCAGATCGTCGCGGCCAGCACGGCGAGGAAGCCGAGGATGCCGACGATCACCGCGGCGACCGCGGCGTGCGCCACCGCCAGCGCGATGACCACCGCCGCCGGCAATCCCAGAGCACCACCACGATCAGGGTGATCAGCAGCGAGACGGCGATCACCTGCGCCACCCGGCCGCGGCGCCAGGCCTCGCCGATGCTGACGCTGCGGCCGAGCACGCCCCGGCCGATCACCGCGGTCAGCAACCCGGACAAGATGCCGCTGGTCAAGAAGGTCAGCACCAGCGACACCAGCACGGCCACGATCGAGCCGGTCACCGCACTGGCGGAGTAGCTGATCTGGCCGGTCGCGGGGTTGGTGCTGAAGTGCAGCGACGACCGGGTGGCCAGCGACACCGCAGTGGAGATGACGCCGGAGCAGGTCAGGATGATCGCGGCCAGCCCGAGGGTGGCCCGCGGGTTGCGGCGGATCGAGGTAAAGGCCCCGTTGAGGATGTCGCCGAGAGCCAGCGGCCGCAGCGGGATGCCGCCCGGTGCCGGATCCGGCGGCCGCCAGCCGCCCGCCCCGTGACCCGGCTGCCCGTAGCCGGGCTGCCCGTAGCCGGGCTGCCCGTAGCCGGGCTGCCCGTAGCCGGGCTGCCCGTAGCCGGGTGGCGGTGCCCCGTAGCCGGGCGGCGGCGGCGGGCCGGACCCGGGCGGGCCATACCCGGGCTGGCCGTACCCGGGCGGCTGGCCGTATCCCGGCTGTCCGGGTCGCGGCGGCCCATATCCGGGTGGCGGCGGGCCGTACCCGGGCTGGCCGTACCCGGGCGGCTGGCCGTATCCCGGCTGTCCGGGTCCCGGCGGCCCGTATCCGGGTGGCGGCGGGCCGTACCCGGGCTGGCCGTATCCCGGCTGTCCGGGTCCCGGCGGCCCGTATCCGGGTGGCGGCGGGCCGTACCCGGGCTGGCCGTATCCCGGCTGTCCGGGTCCCGGCGGCCCGTATCCGGGTGGCGGCGGGCCGTACCCGGGCTGGCCGTATCCCGGCTGTCCGGGTCCCGGCGGCCCGTATCCACGTGGCGGCGGGCCGTACCGGGGCGGTTGTCCGGGTCCCGGCTGGCCGGACCCGGGCGGCGGCTGCCCCGGCCTGGACTGGCCGGACCCGGGAGACTGGTCGCCATATCCGGGCTGGGGCTGGCCGTGCCCGGGCTCGGGCTGGGGCTGGCCGTGCTCGCCCTCGTCCGGCTGGCCCGGCCCGCTTCCGGACGTGCTGTCGGTCATCGCTGGTGTCTCCTCGGCCGCGCGCCGGCGTCGTCAGGTCGGCTGGTCGCGATGCCGGATACTCGCACCCGCTTGCGGGCACAGCAATCCCTGGACCGGTGGGCCCATACTTGCACGGCCGGGCCGCCCGCGACGCCGCCGACGGCACGAGCCCGGCGATTGGCCAGCCAACGCCGCCGGTGTGCACACTGGCGAGGTGACCACACCTGCGCTGCGCTGGCTGGGGCCGCCGGCCGGCCCGGCCATCGAGCTGCTCGACCAGACCCGGCTGCCCACGGAGGAAGTCGTCGTGACCTGCGCCGACGTCCCGGCGCTGATCGAGGCGATCCGGCGGCTGGCGATCCGGGGCGCCCCGATGCTCGGCGTGGCCGGGGCGTTCGGCGTGGCCCTGGCCGCCGCGCGCGGCGACGATGTCGCCCGGGCCGCCGCGGACCTGGCCGCGGCCCGGCCCACCGCGGTCAACCTGGCCTGGGGCGTCCAGCGCGGGTATCGCGCCTGGCAGCAGGCGGCTGCCGGGCCGCAGGACCCCGCCGGGTCGCGGCCGGTGCAGGCTCCCCCCGCTCAGCAGGGCGCGGATGCGGCGCTGGCGCAGGCGCACGAGATCGCGGCCGATGACGCCCGGGCCAGCGCGGCCATGGCCGCGGCCGGCCTCGCGCTGGTGCCCGCGCAGGCCAGGATCCTGACCCACTGCAACACCGGGGCGCTGGTGTCGGCCGGGGAAGGAACCGCGTTCGCGGTCATCCTGGCCGCGCACCGGGCCGGACGGCTGGCCCGGCTGTGGGTCGATGAGACCCGGCCGCTGCTGCAGGGCGCCCGGCTGACCGCCTGGGAAGCGCGGCGGGCCGGGCTGCCGCACGCGGTGCTGGCCGACGGCGCGGCCGGGTCGCTGATGGCCGCCGGCCAGGTCGACCTGGTCATCATCGGCGCGGACCGGATCGCGGCCGACGGCAGCGTGGCCAACAAGGTCGGCAGTTACAGTCTGGCCGTGCTGGCCCGCCACCACGACGTGCCGTTCGTGGTCGCCGCTCCCGTGTCCACCATCGACCTGGCCACCCCGGACGGCGCCGCGATCACGGTCGAGCAGCGCCCGGCCGGCGAGGTCACCAGCCTGGCCGGACGGCCCGTCGCGCCGGCCGGATCGCCCGCCTACAACCCGGCGTTCGACGTCACCCCGCCGGAGCTGATCACCGCGCTGGTGACCGAGCGGGGCGTGACCCGGCCGGTCAGTGCGGCGGCCCTGCGGGCGCTGGCGGGCGGCCGGGACGGGGCTGAAGGTCCCCTGAAGGCCGTTCACATGGAACTATGGGGGTCATGAAAGGTCGCGTACTGGTCGTCGACGACGACGCCGCGCTGGCGGAGATGCTCGGAATCGTGCTGCGCGGCGAGGGTTTCGAGCCGACGTTCGTGTACGACGGGGAGAAGGCCCTGGAGGCATTCCGCGACACCAGGCCGGATCTGGTGCTGCTGGACCTGATGCTGCCGGGCATGGACGGCATCGACGTCTGCCGCCAGATCCGCGCCGAGTCCGGCGTGCCCATCGTCATGCTCACCGCCAAGAGCGACACGGTGGACGTGGTGCTCGGGCTGGAGTCGGGTGCCGACGACTACATCGTCAAGCCGTTCCAGTCCAAGGTCCTGATCGCCCGGGTCCGGGCCCGGCTGCGGCGCACCGACGACCCGGCCCCGGAGATGCTGTCGATCGGCGAGGTCAGCATCGACGTGGCCGGGCACTCGGTCAAGCGGGGCGGCGAGCCGCTGAACCTGACCCCGCTGGAGTTCGACCTGCTGGTGGCCCTGGCCCGCAAGCCGCGCCAGGTCTTCACCCGGGAGCTGCTGCTCGAGCAGGTCTGGGGCTACCGGCACGCGGCCGACACCAGGCTGGTCAACGTGCACGTGCAGCGGCTGCGCGCCAAGATCGAGAAGGACCCGGAGCGGCCGGAGATCGTGGTGACCGTGCGCGGCGTCGGCTACAAGGCCGGCCCGGCCTGACCGGGGCGGCCCCGGCCGGGCCGCGGCGGCGCGAACCACCGAGTCTGTCCCGCGGAGGAGCATGAAGGAGGCGGCGGCCAGCAGGAGCCTGCCGGACTGGCGGGCCATACCCGGCCGGCTGCTGCGCCGGGCAGAGGCCGGCGCAGCAGTGCTGCGCGCCCGGGTGCGGGTCCGCTGGCGCCGCTCCCTGCAGCTGCGGGTGGTCACCACCACGCTGGTCGTGTCGGCCGTGGTCGTCGCCGTGCTCGGCTTCTTCCTCATGCAGCAGCGGGCCGCCTCGCTGATCGCCGGGAAGAAATACCTGTCGGACAACCAGGCCAGCGAGGGCCTGGAGATCGTCCAGCACAACCCGGGCATCTTCGCCAGCCTGACCTTCAACACGCCGGTCTTCATGCAGAACCTCGTGGGGCAGCTGGAGGCCAGGGGAGGCGCCAGCGGCGACTACGGGGTCGCCGTGCTGCTGCCGCCCGGCAAGCAGGGGCCGCCGGTGTTCAGCGCCGGATCGTCGGCCGGTTTCACCGCCACCCGCCTGCCGCAGAAACTGGTGCGCGAGGTCGGGCGAGCCGCCGGCAACAGCAACCCGGCCCTGCATTACGTGCCGGCCGCGCTGCGCTACGGCACCGACGGGCCCGGGCAGGTGACGCCCGGACTGCTGTTCGGCGTCCCGTTCGGCAACCATTACCAGCTGTACTACTTCTTCCCGCTCACCCAGGAACAGCGCCAGCTGGCCTCCGACGAGCGCACCCTGGCGCTGGTCGGGCTGGCGCTAGTGTTCCTGCTGGCCGCCATCGCCTCGCTGGTGACCCGGTGGGTGGTCGTGCCGGTACAGCAGGCGGCCCGAGCCAGTCAGCGGCTGGCCACCGGGCACCTGGGCGACCGGCTGCCGGTGCGCGGCACTGACGAGCTGGCCGCGCTGGCCACCTCGTTCAACGCCATGGCGGAAAGCCTGCAGGAGAAGATGGGTGAGCTGGAGGGGCTGTCCCAGGTGCAGCGGCAGTTCGTCTCCGACGTCTCGCACGAGCTGCGCACCCCGATGACCACGATCCGGATGGCCGCCGAGGTGCTCATCGACGCCCGCCACCAGCTCCCGGCCGAGGCCAGCCGGTCGGCCGAGCTGCTGCAGAGCCAGCTGGAGCGGTTCGAGTCGCTGCTCATCGACCTGCTGGAGATCAGCAGGTACGACGCCCGCGCCGCGACTCTCGACGCCGAGCCCGTCGACCTGTGCGACCTGGTCCGGCACTGCGCTGACGGGGCGCAGCAGCTCGCCGAGCGCCGCGGCACCAATATCGAGTTCCGGCTGCCGCCCGAGCCGGTGATGGCCGAGATCGACCGCAGGCGGGTCGCCCGCATCCTGCGCAACCTGCTGGTCAATGCGGTCGAGCATGGCGAGGACAAGGACACCGTGGTGACCGTGGCCGGCGACTCCGCGGCCGTGGCGGTGGCGGTCCGCGACTTCGGCATCGGGCTGGCGCCCGGGACCGAGCGGCTGGTGTTCGACCGGTTCTGGCGCGCCGACCCGGCCCGGGCCAGGACCACCGGCGGCACCGGGCTCGGCCTCGCGATCGCGCTGGCCGACGCCCAGCTGCACGGCGGCTGGCTGGAGGCCTGGGGCACGCTCGGCCGCGGCTCGGTGTTCCGGCTCACCCTGCCGCGGACGGCCGGCCAGCCGCTGGCCGGGTCGCCGCTGCCGCTGCACCCCGACGACGCCGACCTCGGCACGGTCTCCGGCGCGCTGGCCGCTATCGCCGGATCAGCCGGCTCCGACGTGCTCGCGGGTCCCGGGCCGCCCGCGGATGCTGCGCCCAGCGGGCTCGCGGACGCCATGTCCGGCCGTCCTGCGGACTCAGCCCCTGGCCGTCCTGCGGACTCAGCCCCCGGCCGTCCTGCGGACTCAGCCCCCGGCCGTCCTGCGGACTCAGCCCCCGGCCGTCCTGCGGACTCCGCCGCTGGCCATCTTCCGGACGGGGACGGCGCCCGCGCGATACCGGCCGCCGGGGACGAGGTCAGGACCCGTGGCTAGCCGGGCGGCCCGCCGCGGCGGGCGCCGGCCGGGCGCCCTGCTGGCCGCGGCGGTGCTCGCGGCCCTGGCCGTGCTGGCCGCGGGATGCGCCACCGTGCCCAGCAGCGGCCGCGTCCAGCAGGCCCAGAACAACGCCGCGCAGAACGAGGCCTACCCGCAGAGCATCCCGGTCGCCCCCCAGCCCGGCTGGCTGCCCAAGGAGATCGTCCAGGGGTTCCTGCAGGCCAGCGCCAGCGGTTTCGTCAACGACCACGCGGCGGCCCGCCAGTACCTGACGTCCGGGCTGCGGCCGGTCTGGAAGCCGACCTGGGCCGTGACGGTGGTGTCCGGCGACCTGAGCGAGATCTACACCCGCCGCCCGCAGCACAACCCGGACGGCACCCTGGGCGCGCAGGTCCAGGTCACCGGCCAGCACCTGGCCACGCTGACCGCCACCGGCCAGTACCAGGTCTCCTCCGCGACGACGAGCTACAGCTTCAATCTGGTGCTGAACAACAGCAGCCACATCTGGCAGATCTCCGGCCTGCCCTCGTGCAGCAAGAAGCTGCACGCCAGGCACTGGTCGTGTCACCTGCTGCTGCTCACCAAGCCCGACTTCGTCAACGTCTATCAGGCGCACGACCTGTACTTCGCCCGGCCCGCCAGCCAGGTGCTGGTGCCGGACCCGGTCTTCCTGCCGCAGACGGGAACTCCGCAGCAACTGGCCCGGGTGCTGGTCAAGGCCCTGCTCGCGGCGCCGCGCGGGCTGCTGACCGGGGCTGCGGTCACCAAGTTCCCGCCGGGCGCCACGCTGCTGACCAGGCACGCGGTCGCCATCAACGGCTCGGTGCTGACCGTGAACCTCGGCGGCGCCGCGGCGCGGGCCAGCCGTTCGACCCTGGACGCGATGGCCGCCCAGCTGGTCTACACGCTGGCCGTGCCGTCGGGATCGGCGCCCCCCATCGCGCAATCGGTCGTCCTGAAGATCAACGGCAAGACGCAGCAGCACCTGTATCCCCAGCCGTACCAGTCGGCCGGTTACCTCAAGTGGCTGACGGACTGGCAGCCCCCGCCGCCGGTGAAGCTGCTGTACTTCCTGCGCGGCAGCCGGGCCTACGTGCAGTCCTCCGGTGCGCCGCGGCCGGTGCCCGGCCCGGCCGGGGCCGGGCAGTACCCGCTCAGCGCCCTGGCGGCCACCCCGCGGGCCACGGCGCTGGCCGGGATCGGCACGGTCCGCACCCGCCGCGGCAAGGCCCAGTGCGCGGTCTGGACGGGCCTGGGGGCCCCAGGCGGCCGGGTGGCCACCCGGCACCTGCCCGCTCCGTGCACGTCGGTGGGCTACAGCACGGACGGCGAGCTGTGGGTGGTGGCCAGCGGCGGGCTGTACCTGCTGCCGGCCGGGACCGCCGCGCCGGTGCCGGTGGCCATCGACGGCCTGGGCACCACGCAGTCGATCACCGCGCTGCGGGTGGCCCCGGACGGGGTGCGGGTGGCGATGATCGTGCGCAACGGCAACGGCACGACCCAGGTGGACGTCGGCTCGATCGAGCACGCCCCGACCGGCCCGTCCATCGCGCAGACCGTCACGGTCGCCGACAATGTCCCCGATCCCTGGCAGCTGTCGTGGTACGGCAGCGACGACATCCTGGTGCTGTCCCGCTCCGGCTCGCGGCTGTGGGAGGCCCCGGTCAACGGCGGCGAGGCCAGCCAGATCAACCCCGAGCAGAACATGACCTGGCTGACTAGCAACGGCCGGTCGCTGGCCGTGGCGTCCGGCGGGGACGTACTGACCTCGGGCGGCCCGAACAGCGAGTGGAGGCCGGCGGGCCCCGGCAGCCAGCCCGCGGTCCCCGGCGGCTGATCGTTTCCCGGTGACTGCGGCCTGACATGCGGGGGTGATGGGACTAGCGTCAGGGGTATGGCACCCGTCCGGGTCCGTGGTTGCGCCGGGCAGGCCGTCCCGCTCGCGGGATGCCCGGCCCGGCAAGCCGATGCCAGCCGCAGGCGAAACGGCCCACGTAAGGCGACGTCATGTCGACCGATCACGGTGCGGCTTAGAAGTAAGACCTGCCTCGCCCGGGGGATCAGGCGTTCCCCGGCCCGGGAGAAGGGCAGTAGTGGCACAACCAGAGCCGCGAACCTCTCAGCAGGCGGATGTGGGGACGAAGACCAGGTCGGCCGGACGGGTGCCGCCAGGACCGGAGCGAAGGGGGTTCCGCCGTGGACATCATCTTCAAGGGCCGGCAGACGGACGTGCAGGAGCGCTTCCGCAAGCATGCCATCGGCAAGCTCGCCAAGATCGAGAAGCTAGACGCCAAGGTGATCAGGATCGACGTCGAGATCTGCGCCGAGCGCAACCCGCGCCAGTCCGGGCGCAAGGAACGGGTTGAGCTGACCATCACCTCGCGCGGGCCGGCGATCCGGGCCGAGGCCGCCGCCGAGGACCGGTTCGCCGCGCTCGACCTCGCCTTCGCCAAGCTGGAGGGGCGGCTGCGCCGCGCCAGTGACCGGCGCAAGACCCGCAATAGCGGGCACGCGCCGGCCAAGCTCGCCCCCGCCGCGGCCGGCGGCCAGGCCCCGTCCGCCAACGGGCAGGCCCCCGGCACGGACGCCGCCGCAGAGCCGCAGCCGCCGGCCGACGAAGTGCCGATCAAGATGCAGGGCGAGGGCCCGCTGGTCGTGCGGGAGAAGTTCCACGCCGCCCGGCCGATGTCCATCGACGACGCGCTGCTGGAGATGGAACTGGTGGGACACGATTTCTTCCTGTTCCGCGACGCGGCCAGCGGGGTGCCCAGCGTGGTGTACCAGCGCCGGGGATACCAGTACGGTGTGATCCGCCTGGTCGAAAGCCAGGCGGCGCGGCCGGCTCCGGGCCGCCCGGCGACGTCGCGGGGGCTGCCGCGGCGGCCGCGCCCCGGCGGGCCGCCGGAGGCTGACCGGCTCTGGTTTCCCCGGGTGCAGCCCGGGGGAGCTGGTACGGGGCCTGGCCGCCAGCAACGGCCGGGCCCGTCTCATGCGGCCCGGCGCGCGCCGGGCACGCTGACCCAGGCCACCAGGAGGTGCGGTGATGGCGGGCAGTGCCGGGACCGGTACGCAGCACGCGGACTCGCCCGAGCAGCCGGAGCCCATCAGGACGCTGATCGTCGACGACCACGCCCTGTTCCGCCGCGGGCTGGAGATGGTGCTGGGCGCGGAGTCCGACATCGAGCTGGTCGGCGAGGCCAGCGACGGCGCCGAGGCGGTGCAGAAGGCCGCGGAGTTCCTGCCCGACGTGGTGCTGATGGACATCCGGATGCCGCGCAGCACCGGCATCGAGGCCTGCCGCGCGATGAAGGACGCGGCCCCCAGCGCCAAGATCGTCATTCTGACCAACAGCGACGAGGAAGAGGACCTGTTCGAGGCGATCCGGGCCGGCGCCAGCGGCTACCTGCTGAAGGACATCCCGCTGGACGAGGTGGCGGGCGCCGTGCGCGCCGTGCACGGCGGCCAGTCGCTGATCAACCCCTCGATGGCCGCCAAGCTGCTGACCGAGTTCGCCAGCCTGGCCCGCCGGGACGCCGGGGACCGGGCCGAGCAGGTCCCCGCGCCCAGGCTGACCGAGCGCGAGATGCAGGTGCTCAAGCTCATCGCCCGCGGCATGAACAACCGCGACATCGCCGGGGAGCTGTACATCTCCGAGAACACGGTCAAGAACCACGTCCGCAACATCCTGGAGAAGCTGCAGATCCACTCCCGGATGGAGGCGGTCATGGTCGCGGTCCGGGACAAGCTGATCGAGCTGGGCTGATCCAGGCACGCCATCCGATCTCAGCCTGCCATCCGCCGCCGGGGTCAGGCCGCTCCGAGACCCGCCAGCGCAGAGCGCAGCCGCGGCTCCAGCCGGGCCGGGGTGACCTGGCCGAGTTGCACGCTGTCGCAGTCGACCCAGGCCGCGGCCTCGGCCAGCGCCCGGGCCATCGGCTCGGCCGCCCAGGCCGCGTCCAGCGACAGCTTGCGCGCGACCAGCGTGCGGCCCGACCGGGCCGGGTCGACCCGGCCGGCCAGCCGCCCCCGGGCCAGCAGCGGCATCGTGAAGTAGCCGTGCACCCGCTTGGCGGCCGGCACGTAGGCCTCCAGGCTGTGCTCGAAGCCGAAGGTCCGCAAGGTCCGCTTGCGGTCCCACACCAGCGAGTCGAACGGGGACAGCAGCGTGACCCGCGGCCGCCCGGGCTCGCTGCCGCCGGCCAGCGCGGCCGGGTCGGCCCAGCCGGGCACCCCGGGCCCGGCTGCGCTGCCCACGGTGACCGGGACCAGACCGGCCGCCAGCGCCGCGTCGTCCGCCGACAGCGCCACCGGTTCCTGCCGGCTGCCGTAGCGCACCCGCTGGTAGTCGGCCAGATCGGAGCGGGTGACCACGCCGAGCGCCCGGCCGGCGACCGCGGCCAGCCGGGTCAGGCAGTCCGCCTCGGACGGCCGGGCCGCCAGCAGCGACGGCGGCAGCACCCGCTCGGGCAGGTCGTAGACCCGCCGCCAGCCGTCCCGGCGGGAGCAGATCACCTCGCCGATGTCCAGCAGCCGCTCCACCGCGATCTTGGTCTCGGACCAGTCCCACCACGGGCCGCCGTTCTTGGCCCCGCCCAGCCCGGTCGCGGTCAGCGGGCCCTCGGCCCGGATCCGGGCCAGCACCTGCGCGCAGGCCGCGGCGCTGACCTGGTGCCAGCGCTTCTCCGCGGCCCGCATCCGGCGCCGCCGGAACTCGTAGTACGGCCACTCCTCGATCGGCAGCACGCAGGCGGCGTGCGACCAGTACTCGAACGCGCCGGGCTGGCGCGGGTTCCAGTAGGCTCGCTCGACCCGGTCCCGGCCGACCGGCCCGAGCCGGGCGTAGGCGACCAGCTCGTGCGAGCGCGCCAGCACGCTGATCGTGTCGAGCTGGACCGCCCCCAGCCGCCGCAGCAGGGCGGGCACGCCGCCGCGCCTGGCCTCGGTGCCGGTCAGTCCCTGGGCCCGCAGGATCAGCCGCCGGGCGTCGTCAGCCGTGAGGCTGAGCTGGGGTGCCGGCCCGCTCGCAATCGCCACGAGCGACAGCGTAACCAGCAGGTACGACAGTCACCGGCCGGGGAAGCCGGCCGGAGGGCGGGAGGGAGAGCCGGAAGGCGGGTGGCTTTAGTACCAGTCCTCGAAGATGTTGGTGGACAGGGCGAGCAGCCCGCCGAGCACGACGACGCCGACGGCCACCCAGAACAGCCACCAGGTCGGGCCGAAGATCAGGGCCAGCCCGCCGACCACGAACGCGACCATGATCAGCGACACCGCGACCCACGAGACCGGACGGCCGTGGAAGGACGGATGGGGCTGGTCGGCCTGCGCTTCGGCGTGGATGGCGGCGGTGCGGCTCGCGCCCGGGTCGGTGAGCATGCCCGGCTGCTGCGCGGTTCCGCCCGCGGGACCGGGGTCTGCCGGGTTCGCCATGCGCCGCTCCTCTCCTTGGCGTGATATGACCCTACCGAATATTGGTGCGGAAGAGCCCGCCGCGGCCCCCGCGGGCGCCCGGCCGGCCCGCGCGGCTCCGCGCAGCCGCACATCTCGCCTACCATGACTATGAGCATGTCGGGCCGGCCTGCCGCGGGCGCAGCGCCCGGTCAGCGCGGGCCGCAGCGCCCGGTCAGCAAGCCAGACGATCCGCGAGGAGCGTTACCGCAAGTGCCAGCCATCATCGACAGCGTCCTTCGCGCCGGCGAGGGCAAGATGCTGCGCAGGCTGCGGCGGATCGCCGACCAGGTCAACTCGATCGAAGAGTTCTTCGAGAAGCTCAGCGAGGCCGAGCTGCGGGAGAAGACCGACGAGTTCAAGCAGCGCTACGCCGACGGGGAGTCGCTGGACGACCTGATGCCGGAGGCATTCGCCACGGTGCGCGAGGCAGCCAGGCGGACCCTCGGCCAGCGGCACTTCGACGTCCAGATCATGGGCGGGGCGGCCCTGCACATGGGCAACATCGCCGAGATGAAGACCGGTGAGGGCAAGACGCTCACCGGCGTGCTGCCCGCCTACCTCAACGCGCTGACCGGCGAGGGCGTGCACATGGTCACGGTCAACGACTACCTGGCCAAGCGCGACGCCGAGTGGATGGGCCGCATCCACCGCTTCCTCGGCCTCGAGGTCGGCGTGATCCTGGCCCAGATGGAGCCGGACGAGCGCCGCAAGCAGTACGCGGCCGACATCACCTACGGCACCAACAACGAGTTCGGCTTCGACTACCTGCGCGACAACATGGCCTGGGGGCTGGAGGAGTGCGTCCAGCGCGGGCACAACTTCGCGATCGTGGACGAGGTCGACTCGATCCTCATCGACGAGGCGCGGACGCCGCTGATCATCAGCGGCCCGGCCGACCAGAACAGCCGCTGGTACCACGAGTTCGCCAAGATCGCGCCGCGGCTGCGCCGGGGCGAGGACGGCGAGGGCGACTACGAGGTCGACGAGAAGAAGAAGACGGTCGGCATCCTCGAGGCCGGGGTGGAGAAGGTCGAGGACTGGCTCGGCATCGACAACCTGTACGAGTCGGTCAACACCCCGCTGGTCAGCTTCCTGAACAACGCCCTGAAGGCCAAGGAGCTGTACAAGAAGGACAAGGACTACGTCATCGTCAACGGCGAGGTCATGATCGTTGACGAGTTCACCGGCCGGATGCTGCACGGCCGCCGGTACAGCGAGGGCATGCACCAGGCCATCGAGGCCAAGGAAGGCGTGCAGATCAAGGACGAGAACCAGACGCTCGCCACGATCACGCTGCAGAACTACTTCCGGCTCTACAACAAGCTGGCGGGCATGACCGGCACGGCCATGACCGAGGCCAACGAGTTCCAGCCAGACGTACTCGCTCGGCGTGGTGCCGATTGCCACCAACAAGCCGATGATCCGCGACGACCAGGCCGACATGGTGTACCAGACCGAGCAGGCCAAGTTCGAGGCCCTGGTCGACGACATCGCCGAGCGGCACGAGCAGGGCCAGCCGGTGCTGGTCGGCACGACCAGCGTGGAGAAGTCCGAGCTGGTGTCCAGGATGCTCAAGCGGACCGGCATCGCGCACGAGGTGCTGAACGCCAAGTACCACGAGCGTGAGGCCGCGATCATCGCCCAGGCCGGGCGCAAGGGCGCGGTCACCGTCGCCACCAACATGGCCGGCCGCGGCACCGACATCATGCTCGGCGGCAACCCGGACTTCATCGCCGACCTGGAGCTGCACCAGCGCGGCCTGTCCCCGGTGGAGACGCCGGACGACTTCGAGGCGGCCTGGCCCGAGGCGGTCGAGAAAGCCCGGCGGGCCGTCGAGGCCGAGCACTCCGAAGTGGTCGCCGCGGGCGGGCTGTACGTGCTCGGCACCGAGCGGCACGAGTCCCGCCGGATCGACAACCAGCTGCGCGGCCGGTCCGGCCGCCAGGGCGACCCGGGCGTGTCCCGGTTCTACCTGTCGCTGGAAGACGACCTGATGCGGATGTTCAACGCCGACAAGGTCGCGCACTTCATGGAGTGGCTGAAGACGCCGCCGGACGTGCCGATCGAGTCCAAGGCGGTGAGCCGGTCGATCAGGTCGGCGCAGACCCAGGTCGAGCAGCAGAACTTCGAGATCCGCAAGGACCTGCTGAAGTACGACGACGTGATGAACCGGCAGCGGCACGTGGTCTACGACGAGCGGCGCCGGGTGCTGGAGGGCGCCGACCTGCAGGAGCAGATCCGCGGGATGATCAACGAAGTGGTGGCCGGGTACGTGCGCGGCGCCACCGCCGAGGGCGTCGACGCTTCTGAGTGGGACCTGGACCAGCTCTGGCGGGCGTTCGCCCAGCTGTACCCGTCGGTCATGCCGCTCAGCAAGATGGTCGAGGAAGCCGGCGGCGAGCGGACCGACCTGGACCCCGACTTCATCATCGGCGAGATCCAGCAGGACGCCCAGGCCGCCTACGACCGGCGCACCGAGGAGCTGACCCCCGAGCTCATGCGCGAGCTGGAGCGGCGGGTGGTGCTGTCGGTGCTGGACCGCAAGTGGCGCGAGCACCTGTACGAGATGGACTACCTGCGTGACGGCATCGGGCTGCGCGCCTGGGCGCAGCGCGATCCGCTGGTCGAGTACCAGCGGGAGGGCTTCGAGATGTTCAACGCCATGATGGAGGGCATCAAGGAGGAGTCGGTCGGCAACCTGTTCAACCTGCAGGTCCAGGTGCAGGAGGACCCGATCGTGGCCGAGTCGGGCGGGCTGCCCCGCGCCGACCTGGCAGGAGCCGGCCTGACCGGCCCCGGTCTGGCCCTCGGCGGCCCGCAGCTGGCCGGCCCGGAGCTGCTCGGCCCGGAGCTGCTCGGCCCGCCGGCCGCGCAGCCGGACGCCGCGCAGGGCGGGAACGGCAAGGCGGCCGGGAGCGGCAAGCGGCGCCGCGGCGGCGGCGCGGGCCCCGGGTCTGCGGACGGCGCGGCGGCCCGTGGCGCGGGCCGCGCGGCGGCCGCCGCCGGCGCGGTCGAGGATGCGGTTCCGGCCGGCGGCAAGCACCGGCAGCCCATCCCGCCGGCGCTGGCCGGCCGCGGCCTGGAGGCACCGCAGCGGCCTGGCCGGCTGGAATACACCGCGCCAGCCACCGACGGGTCCGGCACCGCCGAGCACCGGAGTTCCGGCACCGCAGGCAAATCCGGCCCGGACTACAGCAAGGTCGGCCGCAACGCCCCGTGCCCGTGCGGCTCGGGCAAGAAGTTTAAGCAGTGCCACGGAGACCCGCGCAACCGCTGACCGGCCGCTACGGGGCCTAGCTATGCCTCCGGCTCGCTCCCGCCCTGAGAGGCCGAGAGCCGGGGCGCAGGCTCACATCGCGGCTCAGGCGGCCTCAATCGCGGCTCAGGCGGCCTCGACCGCGGTGCACAGCCAGCCTGGCCCGCGGGTTCGCGCCTGCGGCCCGGTAGCTTCCGGTCCCGGGGCCTGCGGCTCCGCCCGTTCCAGCCGGATCGCGAGCACCCGCAGGTGCGGGCCGAAGCTCACGACGACCGTCAGCTCGACCACATCCTCGGCTGGACGGGTGGTGATCACCCGCCGGAGCCGCGGCTGGCGGCCGGCGGTCAGCGCGGGCCCGAGCTGGCGGATGCGCTGTCGGGACTGCGCGGTGGTCCAGGGCGTGATCTGCCGGGCCGGCCGTGATCCGGCCAGCGTCTCGGCCAGGACCTGCGCGAACTGGCTCGGCCAGCGGTCGGCCTCGGCCGTTCCGCGGCCCGGGCCCGGGCCGGTTTCAGTCCGCGCAGCCGGCGCCGCGGCGCCTGGGCCCGGTTTAGCCTGGCCGGGCTCAGCCTGGCCGGGCTCAGCATGGCCGGGCTCAGCCTGGCCGGAATCGGCCCGGCCGCGCTCAGCCCAGCCCAGCCCGGGCTGCCCGCCGGCCACCAGCGCGACCGGACGGTGGCGTGCCGGGCGCCCTGCGGCGTCGCGCCCGCTGCCAGCACCGGGGACGGGAACCGGCTCGTCGTCGAACGGCGGCGCCGCCGCGGGCACATCGTGGGCCCGTATCTGCCCGGCGGCCGGCCCGTCCCGGCCGGCCGCCGGGCGGGCCGCAGGATCTGACCACGGCACGCTCGCCACCGCGTCGGGCAGCGGGTGCCGCCGGCCGGGGGAGCGGACCCGGCGGGGTGAGCGGCGGTCCGGCGACGGGCCGTCCGGGCCGTCCGGCGGTAACTTTCCGCGGCCGCGGCGGGCGGGATCGCCGCCGCTCGCGGCGCCTTGGCGGGCGGAACGGCCGGGACTGTCGGGCACGCGCGGCGGCTCTTCCGTCATGGCAGATTTTGTACCGGTCCCCGCCGACAATTCCGCGGTCGCGGTCGCGGTCGCGGTCGCGGTTTGCGGTCGCGGTCACGGCTGTCGCTGTGCCGCGGCCGCGCCGGGCAGAGGCGGCCGTCCGGCGCCGGGCGCCCGGCAACAGGCCGCCGGTAAATGCCGCGCCATACCGGTGCGGACTCTGGCCGGCTCGCGCGGGGAAATCCGGATTGCCGCCACCCTAATACCGGTCCCCGGCCGGGTGGCAATACCGGCGCGCTCGCACAATACGGCGTGATGCGCACCGCAATGCCCCGGCGGCGTCACTCGCCGCAGTCCGCGGGGTGCCATCCCGAATCGTTCACCACCTGCCGCGGCGGGTGGTGAATAAGCCGCGATCTGCCATGCAGAACAGAACGGGTCACCGCCGCCGAGACTAAGAAATTGCAGAAATAAAGCCATTACTCCAGCGTGGCGCGTCCGGTGTTGAACCGGTTCCCGCCACAATGAGCCCGTCTGCGGGACGGCCGGCTTGAACTGGCCGCTTCCCTCGGCGCCGTGAAGAGTTCGGCCACGCTGGTGATAAGGAAGAAACCCGATGGGCCTCAAGGCACCTGACCACAGCGCACGAGCAGAATCCGGCCGGGCCGGCCGGCGGCACGCCCGCCGCTGGCGGGTGACCGGCCTGGCCGCCGGGGTGACCGCGGCAGCGTTGCTGGGCGCGGCCGGGCCGGCGGCGGCGCAGAGCGCGCAGCCGGCCAGCCGTGCCGCCCTGGCCGGTCACGGCGGCACATCGGTGCGGGCCTGCGCGCCGTCCCAGCTGCACGTATCCGTCCCGGCGCAGATCGCCGGGGACCCGACCGAGGGCATGGGCAACCGGGCCTGGAACATCATGCTGCGGCACGTCGCCGGCACCGCCTGCACGATTACGGGCTGGCCGCGGCTGTCGGTGCTGACCGCCGCGGGCCTGCCGGCTCCCGTCACCGTGCACGACGTCACGTTCAGCAACCTCGGCCCGGTGCCGAGCCGCCGCATCACCCTGCATCCCGGCCAGGCCGCGGTGGCCACGGTGACCGGGGCGGCCGCCGTGCACGGCTGCGTCACCCGGTGGCGGCTGCGGCTGACCTTGCCGTCCGCCGGCCAGGCCATCGCCGTTCCCGAGCCGCCGGCCGTGTTCGTGCCCTGCCTGGGCGGCCAGTTGCGGCTGTCACCGGTGCAGCGGCTGAGCACGCTGCGCCACGTCATCGGCCGGCTGGGCAAGCCCGCGGCGGTGGCCGCGGCCCACGCGGACCGGGTGGACATGGGCGGGCGGCAGGCTGGCTGCCGGCTCGGCTCGTTGCGGGCCACGGTGACATCAGTAACCCGCGGCAGCGGTTCGGCGCTCGCGGTGGTGCGGCTGCGCACCACGGGCGGCGCGTGCGTGCTGGCCGAGACCTGGCCCTCTGTCCGCGTCCGCACCAGCCGCGGGCAGGCTCTGGTGGCCAAGGCCATGCCCGCGCCCGGTTCGCTCACCGCCGCGGCGCGCGCGCTGACCAGCGTGCCCCGGGGCAAGGGCCGGGCCAGCGCGGTGGCCATCCGGCCCGGGATCGGTGTCTCGGTGCCGGTGCTGCTGCCCGGTCAGGGAACCGGCCGGTGCGCTCCGGCCCGGTCGGCGACTATCTACCCGACGACCATCGCGCTCGGCGCGAGCCTTTCTGTCCGGCTGCCCGGCTCGCTGAGCCTGTGCGGGACGCCGCGGGTGCTGCCCTTCGTCGCGGGGCGCCATCAGGCTCAGAACATGCGGTCCTGGGCGTTCGGGGCCACTGGGCAGGCCCGGCCTGACGTGGCCAAATTCGGCTGGGCCGGCTGGTGGAAGGGCACCGACAGCGCCTACCCGTACGCCTGCGGCACCAGGCCGCCCTACCGGGAGCCGCTCGGCGCCTGCAGCAACGGCACCGCTGGGTACTACGGCGCCTACATCGGCGAGGTGGGCTCGTTCCAGCGCTGGAACGGCTGCGGCAACGGCCTGAACTGGCTGCAGGGCAACTACGACGCGGCGCAGGCCACCGCGGCCGCCAGGAAGGGCCTCGGCGCCGCGGCCTACTGGTTCGCGGCCGGGCCGGGCCGGGACCCGCACTACAACGGCACCACCGGCGAGGCTGCCCGGTGGGGCGCCGCGCAGGCCCGCCGGGTCGCGCGGACCGATCTCGGCCTGGGCTTCGACCTGCCGTACGTGTTCATGGACATCGAGAACAACGGCTCGCCGCCGGACGAGAACGGCTGGAACACCATCTGGGACGGGCCGTGCAGCGGGACGATCCGCGGCGGCTACATCTCGCCGAGCGTGGACCTGGCCACCGAGCAGGCCTTCGCGTCCTACGTCTACCGCAACACCAGCTACTACGCCGGCGTCTACAGCGCGGGCGTGGTCGGCTACGGCTCGTGGGGCGGGATCTTCGGCAGCAAGAACCCGTCCGGTGTCTCCGAGTGGACCTTCGCCAACGAGACCAGCTCGGTGTCGCCGTGGCCGACCAGGTTCCACGGCCCGGCCACGGCCGCGTTCTTCTCCAACGAGCCGTTCGGCTGCGCGCTGCTGTGGCAGTGGTCAGGCGGCAACGGGGTGCTGAACCGCTTCGGCGGCGACCTCGACCAGGTCGATGCCAATCACGTCGGGCTGTGCCCGGGCGACGGTCCGAAGAAGTGAGCGCGCAGCCGGGCGCCGGGATACACCGGTGACACCACGACCGTGCTGCCCGCGCAGACCCGCGGCCCGGCCGCGGAGTGCAGCACGGTAGCGGGCCCTCGTCCCGGCGGGGGCGTGACCTGCCAGGACGGCGCGGCACAGCTGGCTGCCGGCTGCGGCGTGGCGATCAGCAGCGACGCCGTGGCGCTCGCCCCGGGCGCCAGCCGCACCCGGGTGCGCGCGATCGTGAACGCCGCCGTGTCGCCCTGGCGGCGGATCTTTGCCCCCGCGCGCACCGCGGCCGGGCTGGCGATCACGACGGCCGGCCAGCCGTCGAGCGTGCAGGCGCCGGTCCCGGTGTTGCGGAACTCCACCGAGGTCACGGTGCCGGGCATGGTCCCGGCCTGGGTGCGCAGGCCGGTCACGCGCAGCGCGCCGGCCGGGCACGTTCCGTGGCCCGGATCGGCCGCCGGGGAGCCGGGCTGGGCGGGCGCCGCTGCGCTGCCGCAGGCCGCGCAGAAGGCGGCGAGCAGCGCGGCGGCCAGCCCGGTAATGGGCACATAGCTGCGGCGCATGATCCTTGGACGCGCCGCGGCCGCGGGCGGTTGCGCCCGGCGCGGATTGCCGTGATCCGGAATGCGCTGGCCAGGCCGGCTGGTTACCGGTTTGGGGCCTGCAAGCAATCCATCCAGGAGCTGATCGTGTCACTGCCACCGCTGGTCGAGCCGGCTGCCGAGCTGAGCGTCGATGAGGTCAGGCGCTACTCGCGCCACCTGATCATCCCCGAGATCGGGATGACCGGGCAGAAGCGGCTGAAGAACGCCAGGATCCTGGTCGTGGGCGCGGGCGGCCTCGGTTCCCCGGCGCTGCTGTACCTGGCCGCCGCGGGCGTCGGCACGCTCGGCGTGGTCGACTTCGACGTGGTCGAGGAGTCCAACCTGCAGCGGCAGGTCATCCACGGCCAGTCCGACGTCGGCCGGCCCAAGGCCGAGTCCGCCCGCGACGCCATCGCCGAGGTGAACCCGTACGTCACGGTGGTCACCCACATCGAGCGGCTGGATTCCGATAACGCGCTGGAGATCTTCGCGCAGTACGACCTGATCGTCGACGGCACCGACAACTTCGCCACCCGCTACCTGGTCAATGACGCCTGCGTGCTGCTGGGCAAGCCGTATGTGTGGGGCTCCATCTTCCGCTTCGACGGGCAGGCCAGCGTGTTCTGGGCCGAGCACGGCCCGTGCTACCGGTGCCTGTACCCCGAGCCGCCGCCGCCCGGCATGGTGCCCTCCTGCGCGGAGGGCGGCGTGCTCGGCGTGCTGTGCGCCTCGATCGGGTCGATCCAGGTCAACGAGGCCATCAAGATCATTACCGGGGTGGGCGAGCCGCTGGCCGGGCGACTGATGATCTACGACGCGCTGGAGATGAACTACCGCTCGCTGCAGGTGCGCAAGGACCCCGAGTGCCCGATCTGCGGCAAGAATCCCACTATCACCGGGCTGATCGACTACGAGGAGTTCTGCGGCACCGTGTCCGCGGACGCGCAGCAGGCGGCCTCCGGCTCTACGATCACCGCGACCGAGCTGAAGCAGATGCTCGACGCCGGCGACAACATCTACCTGGTCGACGTCCGGGAGCCGAACGAGTACGAGATCGTGTCGATCCCCGGCGCCACGCTGATCCCCAAGGACAAGTTCCTCACCGGCGAGGCGCTGTCGGGACTGCCGCAGGACAAGCGGATCGTGCTGCACTGCAAGAGCGGCGCGCGCAGCGCAGAATGCCTGGCCGTGGTGAAGAACGCGGGTTTCTCCGACGCGGTCCACGTCGGCGGCGGCGTACTGGCCTGGGTCAGCCAGGTCGACCCCTCGCTGCCCGCCTACTGAGCGGGAGCCTTCGTCACACGGGCTGAACGATTGCGCTGCAGGCCGTAACATTCCGGTGTGATAGCGCAGCCCGGATGGGCCGGCGGTGACGGCCCATCCGCCCCCGGCGAGGCAGCGCAGCCCCGGCCCGGGCCGCGATGGCGGCGCAGCCTGATCGCGGTTGCGCTGCTGCTCGGGCTGTGCGGGCTGGCCGCGGCCACGGCAGGCGTGGTGAACCAGATCCTGCCGCGGCGCTTCACGGCCGCCCAGCAGCGCCAGATCGAGACCTGGGAGGTCTCGCGCCGGTGGCGGGCCATGCCGGCGGGCACGATCTTCCCGGCCCGGATCGGCTACCAGGTGACCGGCGCCCAGGTCGGCCTGGCCCGCCCGGTGCCGCTGCACGCCAGCCGGCTCGGCATCGCCGCGCAGGCGCCCTGCCGGGCGGCCGCCGATCCGGCGACCGCGCGGATCCTGGCCCGCTACGGCTGCCAGGCGGTGCTGCGGGCCACTTACGTCGACGGCACCGGCAGCCTGGTCGTCACCGTCGGCATCGCCCCGGTGCGCAGCCGCGCGGCCGCGGCCGCCGCGGCCGCCGCCCTCACCGCGGCGTCCCGGTCCGGCGGCCCGGCGGGCGGGCTGGCGCCGGTGCGCTACCCGGGCACGCTGGCGGCGCGGTTCGGTCCCGCGCAGCGCCAGCTCATGCTGGCCGGCAGCCAAGGGCCGTACGTGGTCATGTCGGTGGCCGGCTACACCGACGGCCGGCCGCAGGTCAGGCTGTCCGCCGACCCGTACATGACCGACGAGATGAACGATTTCGCCACCGGCGTGGCGAACGCGGTCAGCCACCCGCTCGGGCAGCCGCCCGCCGTCCCGCGCTGCCCCGGGGCGCCCGGATGCTGAGGGCGGGCCGGGCCGCCGCGGCCTGCGCACTGGCCGGGGCGCTCGCCGTCGCGCTGCCGGCGCTGGCCGGGGCCGCGCCCGCCCGCGCCGACATCGTCCGCCAGGACCAGTCCTGGGTGCTGGATGCGCTGGATGCGCCGGCCGCCTGGAATATCAGCAAGGGGCAGGGCGTGATCGTCGCTGTCATCGACAGCGGCGTGAGCCCGGAGGCGAACGACCTGGCGGGCTCGGTGCTGCCGGGCCCGGACTACACCGGGGTCGACACGCCGCCGAGCGACCCGAACTGGGGCATGCACGGAACCTGGATGGCCTCGCTGATCGCCGGCCATGGGCACGGCGGCGTCCCGGGCGGAGCCCAGCCCGATGGCGTGCTCGGGGTCGCGCCGCAGGCCAAGGTGCTGTCGGTCCGGGTGATCACCGACCGCCAGGATCCCGGCTACGCCGCCTACCAGAACGAGCCGCCGCAGCGCGGCCAGCGGGAGCTGGCCCGGGCCATCCGGTACGCCGTGTCCCATCACGCCGGGGTCATCAGCATGTCGCTGGGCTACGACATGGCCAGTACCCCGGTGCGCACGGCGCTGCAGGGCGCGGTGAGCCACAACGTGGTCGTGGTGGCCTCGGCGGGCAATTCCGGCGCGCTGGCGCAGACCCAGCGGGCCGGTCAGGCGCCGTACTCCTTCCCGGCCAGCTACCCGGGCGTGCTGAGCGTCGGCGCGGTCAACCGGTACGGCCAGCCGGCCTCGTTCTCCAGCAGCAACATCTCGGTGGAAGTGGCTGCGCCCGGCGTCAACGTGCCCGCCGAGGGCCGCGGTAACGGGTACTGGCTAGTCAGCGGGACCAGCCCCGCGTGCGCGCTGACCGCGGGCACGGCCGCGCTGATCAAGTCGCGGTATCCGCAGCTGCCGCCGGCGCTGGTCCGGCAGGCCATCATGACCAGCACGCATCACCGCCCGCCGGGCGGCTACGACGCGCAGGTCGGCCACGGCACCGTCGACGCCGCCGCCGCGCTGCGCAAGGCCGGCCAGCTCTACCGGCAGCAGGTGGCGCCCGGGCCGGGCACGGGACGGGGCGCGGGCCGCGGGGCCGGCCTGGCCGCGAATCACGGCATCGCGGGCAGCCGGCACTTCGGCGGCGGGCCGTCCGCGGTCCCGCCGGTCCCGGTCGGCTCGCGCGGCATCGGCACCTTGCTCTTGCTGCTGTTGCTGGGCATCGGCTGCCTGGCCGTGGTGGCGGCCGCGGCCTGGCGGCTGGTCAGCATCCGGCGGCCAGTCCCGGGCCGGCCGGCCGGGCCGCCCGCCTGGGCCAGCCCGTCGCCCGGACCCGGACCCGCCGGGCTGCGCGCGCCCCGCTACCAGGCGGGCGGCTACGGCCGCCAGGCCGGCGGCTACGGCCAGCGCGGCGCCGGCTACGAACCGGCGGGTGGCGGCCCCGGCCCGGCGGGTGACGGCCACGACCCACGGGCCGGCGGCTACGGCCTGCCGGGTGGTGCCGGCGGCACCACCCATCCAGACGGTGCCTCCCCGCCAGACGGCGGCTACCAACCCGGCGGCGCTTATCAGCCCCGCGGCGGCTATCAGCCTGGCGGCGGCTATCAGCCTGGGGGCGGCTATCAGCCCGGCAATCCGGGCAGTAGCGGCTATCCGGATCTCGGCGCTTACCCGGAGCCGGGCGCTTATCCGCGCGGCGGCGCTGACCTGCCGGGCGGCGCCTATCAGGCCGGGAACGTCGCGGGGGCGCCCGGCAACGGCGCGGGGCCACCTGGCCATGGCGCGGGGCCGCCTGGCCATGGCGCGGGCCCGGCCGGCAATGGAGCGGGGCCGGCCGGGGCCGACGAGGACGAGGGTGGTCCCGGCTGCCGGGACGCACTTGGCGAGCGCCCGGCGGCTGGTCACGCCCGGCCCGGAGCCGGGGCAGGCGGCGGTCCTCGCTTCCCGTGGCAGGCTCCCGCGCAGGCCTGCCGGCACGCGGCGGACGGCAAGAACGATCAGCCCGGATGACCGGCGCAGCCCGGCCCGGGCGGCCGGCGGCGGCCGGCTGGTGCCGGGCCAGTCCGGCCCGGATGAGTTCGACAGCCAGGTCCTCGACGTCGTCGAGGCGATCCCGCCGGGCCAGGTGATGTCCTACGGCGACATCGCCGAATACCTCGGCCAGTACGGCCCCCGCCGGGTGGGCCGGGTGATGGCGCTGTGGGGCGGGGGAGTGGCCTGGTGGCGGGTGGTGCACGCCGACGGCTCGCTGCTGGCCGGGCACGAGCGGGAGGCGCTGGGCCGCTACGCCGGCGAGGGCACCCCGCTGCGGGCCGGCTCCGACGGCCGCCCGGCCCGGGTCGACATGCCCCGGGCTCGCTGGCTCACTCCGCCCCCGAGGTAACGCCGGGCTGGCTCCGGCTGCTCACGCCGCCATCAAGATGATGCCGGCCGCGATCACCGCGGCGGCCGCGGTGCGCCGGAGCCCGAACCGCTCGCGCAGGAACACCATCCCGATCAGCGCCGCGAACACCACGCTGATCTCCCGGATCGCCGCGACCTCGGCCAGCGGCGCCCGGGTCTGCGCCCACAGCACGATCCCGTACGCGGTCAGCGCCAGCAGCCCGGCCAGCAGGCCCGGTCCCGCGTGCGCCGCCACCAGCCACTGCCGGGCGGGCCGGCGGATCGCGGCGACCACCGCCATCACCGGTCCTTGCAGCAGGAACAGCACGCCCGCGTACGCCCAGGGATCGTGCGCGTGCCGCACGCCGATGCCGTCAGTGACCGTGTAGCTGGCGATCGTCAGCCCGGTCAGCAGCGCGGCGAGCACCGCGGGCAGCTCGTCGCGGGTCAGCCGCCCGGCCGACAGGGTCAGGCTCATCAGCCCGGCCGCCAGCACGCACACCCCGGCCAGCGCGAGCGGGCCGAGCCGCTCCCCGGCCAGCAGGTACGCGCCGGCCGCCACCAGCAGCGGCGACGTGCCCCGCGCGATCGGGTAGGTGTGGTTGAACGCACCGAGCCGGTAGGTGTTCAGCAGCGCCAGGTTGTACCCGGTGTGGATCGCCGCCGAGGCGACCGCGTACGGCAGCGCCGCCCGGGCCGGCAGGCCGGTGACCGCGAGCAGCGCGGCGCCGCCGGCCGCCGAGGCCACGCCGATGAGCCCGAACGCCATCAGCTGGTCGCCAGCCCGCTTGGCGATCGCGTTCCAGCAGGCGTGCAGCGCGCCCGCGCCGACGACGATGAGCACGACCAGCGGGGTCAGCTGCGGGTTGCCGGTCACCGGCTTCGCCCCGGCCCAGTCCCGCCGATGCGGGCGGCCCCGGCCCGGGCCCCGGCGGTCCGGGCGCCCCCGGCGCGAACGGCGCCCGTGCGGGCGGTCCCGGTGCGGCGGGGCGTGAGATCAGCGTACGGAAACGATCCTGACGGTGACATGAGGCTCCTGGTGCCAGCCCGGTATCCGGGCATGCCGGTAAGAGCCCTCAGGGCTTTTACCCCGTCAGGTGTGGGGGCGGCCTCCCCGGCTCTTGCCGGGCCCGGCCGTCCCTGGTGCCGCTCGGTCCAGGCCGCCGTTCCCTAGTTGTCGTGCGAGTGACCAGCGCGGAAACGGAACGGAACCCTAGGCACAACCACAAGCTGCCCGTCAGCCTACCCGGCCCGCCCGCAAGTGCTGCAGACCGCCCGGCAACCTCCCTTAACGGTGCAAATTTGTCTGCCTCCGCTTTGTTTGCCTCCGCGGCGCAAATCCGCCCCGTTAATGACGCGGCCGCGCCGGCGCTCGCGCTCTTTGCCGCCGTTGGCGGCTAACCGCCGCGGAATGTCGGCGGCATCTGCTGGAATCGGCATGACATGGACCGTCCGCCCCCCTCCTACCGGCTGATCCGCCAGCCCGTGCCGGCGGCGGCCCCGCCGCGCCTGGACGGGGCCCAGCAGCTCGTCGTCTCGCACGCCGGCGGGCCGCTGCTGGTGCTGGCCGGGCCCGGCACCGGGAAGACCACCACGATCGTCGAGACGGTGACGGACCGGATCAGCCGCCGCGGCATCGCGCCGGGCCGGGTGCTGGTGCTCACCTTCAGCCGCAAGGCCGCGCAGGAACTGCGCGAGCGCATCACGCTGCGGCTTGGCCGCACCACCCGCTCGCCGCTCGCGCTGACCTTCCACAGCTACGCCTACGCGCTGGTGCGCCGCGAGTTCGTGCTGGCCGGCGACGAGCCGCCGATCCTGCTGCCCGGGCCGGAGCAGCTGCTGGAGGTGCGCAGGCTGCTGCGCGGCGAGGCGGCCGACGGCGCGCCGGGCTGGCCGGAGCGGCTGCGGCCCGCGCTCGGCACCCGCGGCTTCGCCGCCGAGCTGCGCGACTTCCTGCTCCGGGCCGCCGAGCGCGGGCTGGACGGCCGGTCGCTGGCCCAGCTCGGCCGCCGCCGCGACCGGGACGACTGGGTGGCCGCCGGGGCGTTCCTGGACCGCTACGCCGCCCGGTTCGACCTGGCGCCGGTGCCGGCCTACGACTACGCCGAGATCGTCAGGATGGCGGGCCGGCTGCTGCGCAGCACCGCGGTCAGGGACCGGGAGCGGCAGGCCTACGACGTGGTGCTGGTCGATGAGTACCAGGACACCGACCCGGCGCAGGAGGAACTGCTGGCCGCGCTGGCCGGCGACGGCCGGGAGCTGATCGCCGTCGGGGATCCGGACCAGTCGATCTACGCCTTCCGCGGCGCGGACGTGGACGCGATCCGCCGGTTCCCCGAGCGGTTCACCCACCCCGACGGCAGCCCGGCCGGGGTGGTGGCCCTCGGCACCTGCCGCCGCAGCGGCCCGGTATTGCTGGCCGCCTCCCGGCGGGTCGCGCAGCGGCTGCCCGCCACGGCGGCCGGGCCGCTGCTCACGTCCCGGGGCCACCGGGCGCTGGCCCCGCTGCCGGATGCGCCGCCCGGCACGGTGTCGATCAGGATCGCCGACAGCGCCAGCGCCGAGGCCGCGCTGATCGCGGACACGCTGCGCCGCGCGCACCTGCTGGACCGGCTGCCCTGGTCCTCGATGGCGGTGCTGGTGCGCTCGGCCGCGCTCAGCGTCCCGGTGCTGTCCCGGGCGCTGACCGCCGCCGGGGTGCCGTCCGCGGTGATCGGCGACGACCTGCCGCTCACCGCGCAGACCGGGGCCCGGCCGCTGCTGCTGCTGCTGAGCTGCGCGCTGCGGCCCGGCGCGCTGACCGAGGACAGCGCCGCCGAGCTGCTCACCGGGCCGCTCGGCGGCACCGACGCGCTCGGCCTGCGGCGGCTGCGCCGGGTGCTGCGGGCCGCGGCGCAGGCCGCCGGGCCGCCGCCGGCCGCCGAGCCGCTGGCGGCGGCGCTGCGCGACCCGCGCGAGCTGGCCGCGGCGGCCTGGCCGGAGGGAGCAGAGGGCCCCGAGGAGGCGCACGGCCCGCGGCCGTCCGGCGCCGCCGGGGGCAGCCGCGCCGTCCGGTCCGCACTCGCCGCCGCCCGCCGGGTGGCTGGCCTGCTCGCGGCCGCCCGCGCCGCCGCCCCGGCCACCACCGCGCACGAGCTGCTGTGGCAGCTGTGGGAGGCCAGCGGCCTGGCCCCGGCCTGGCAGGCGCAGTCGGCGGCCGGCGGGCAGCGCGGCGCAGCCGCCGACGCCGACCTGGATGCCGTGGTGGCCCTCTTCGACGCGGCCGCCCGGTTCACCGCCCGGCTGCCGCACGGCTCGCCGCTGCTGTTCCTGGACAGCCTGGCCGGGCAGGAGATCGCCGGTGACACCCTCGCCGAGCGGGCGGCGCACGGCGACGCGGTTGCGGTGCTGACCGCGCACCGGTCCAAGGGCCTGGAATGGGACCTGGTGGTGGTGGCCGGAGTACAGGAGGGCATCTGGCCCGACATCCGGCTGCGCGGCTCGCTGCTCGGGATGGACGAGCTGGTTGACGCGGCCTCCGGCCGGGCGGCCGCGGCCGGACAGCCGGACGACGCGGCCGCGGCGGCGCTCAGCGCCAAGCTGCTGGACGAGGAGCGCCGGCTGTTCTACGTCGCGGTGACCAGGGCCCGGCGGGCGCTGGTGGTGACCGCGATCGGCGGTGACGACGCCGAGGTGCGGCCGTCCCGGTTCCTGGCCGAGCTGGCCGGGGGCGACGTCGCGGTCGAGCCGGCCGCGGGCGGCGGGCGGTGGCTGTCCCTGCCGGCCCTGACCGCGGACCTGCGCCAGGCGGCGGCGGACGGCGAGCTGCCCGCGGCGGTGCGCCAGGCCGCGGCCCGGCAGCTGGCCCGGCTGGCCGCGGCCGGGGTCCGCGGCGCCCATCCGCGCCGCTGGTACGCGCTGACCGAGCTGTCCGCGGCCGGCCCGGCCTTCCCCGGCGAGGTGCGGCTGTCGCCGTCGTCGGTGGAAGGGTTCGCCCGGTGCGGGCTGCGCTGGCTGCTGGAAACGGCGGCCGGGGCTGGGTCGGCCAGCGCCGTGCAGGGGTTCGGCAGCGTCATCCACGCGGCGGCCGTGCTCGCCGCCGAGGGCGCGAGCGAGGACGACATCACCAAGCGGCTGGACGAGATCTGGCACCACCTGGATTTCGGCAGCGCCTGGTACAGCGAGCACCAGCGCCGCCGGGCCGAGCAGATGGTGGCCAAGTTCCTGGACTGGCACCGGGCCAACCCGCGCGAGCTGGTCGCGGTCGAGCGGCAGCTCCAGGTCCGGGTCGGCCAGGTGCTGATCACCGGCCGGGTGGACCGGCTGGAGCGTGATGCCGGCGGCCGGGCCGTCGTGGTGGACCTGAAGACCGGGACCAGCTTCCCGGATGCCGGGGAGCTGGAACGGCACCCGCAGCTGGGCGTCTACCAGCTGGCCGTGCTGCTCGGCGCGTTCGCCGAGCTCGGCCTGACCGAGCCGGGGGGCGCCGAGCTGGTCCAGGTCGGCAAGGCCGCGCTGTCCGCGTCGGTCCGGGTCCAGCCGCAGCGGGCGCTGTCCGACGACCCGGACCCGGACTGGGCCGGCGCGATGGTCAGCACCGTCGCCGCGGGGATGGCCAGCCCGGTGTTCCAGGCCACGGCCAACCCGACCTGCCGGGTCTGCCCGGTCGCCTCCAGCTGCCCGGTGCACGAGCGCGGCGCGCAGGTCACGTCGTGACGGGGTCGCGCGGGTGGCGCCGTGACGGGGTCGCGCGGGTGGCGCCGTGACGGAGTCGCGCGGGGTGGCGCCTGACGGGGTCGCGCGGGGTGGCGTCGTGACGGGGTCGCGCGGGTGGCGCCGTGACGGAGTCGCGCGAGGTGACACAGTGACCGGCCCGGCCTCCGGCGGCACGGCCGGGACGAGCCCCCGCTACACCCCGGCGCAGCTGGCCAGGCTGCTCGGCCTGCCCGAGCCGACGGCCGAGCAGGCGGCGGTGATCGGCGCGCCGCCCGGCCCGCTGGCGGTGATCGCCGGGGCCGGCTCGGGCAAGAGCGAGACCATGGCGGCGCGGCTGGTCTGGCTGGTGGCCAACGGGCTGGTCCGGCCCGAGCGGGTGCTCGGCCTGACGTTCACCAGGAAGGCGGCGGCCGAGCTCGCCGAGCGGGTCAGGACCCGGCTGGACGGCCTGCGCCGGGCCCGGCTGGCGGAGCTGCCCGGCCCCGCCGCAACCACCGCTGCCGCCATCACCACCACCGCTACCACCGCCGAGGCCGATCCGGTGGCCGGCGATCCGGTCATCGCCACCTACCACTCCTATGCCGGCCGGCTGGTCGCCGACCACGCGCTGCGCGAGGCGCTGGAGCCCTCGCTGCGGCTGATCACCCCGGCCGTGTGCTGGCAGCTCGCGGCCCGGGTCGTGGCCGCCTACGACGGGCCGATGGATGCGGTCAGCTGGGCGCCGTCCACCGTCACCGCCGCCGTGCTGGACCTGGCCGGGGAGCTGGCTGAGCACCTGCGCGGCCCGGACGACGTGCGGCAGACCGGCCGGTGGCTGGACGAGCAGCGGGCCGCGCTGCCCGGCCGGGTGCCCGCCGGTGCGAGCCGGGCAGTGGCCGCCCAGCGCACCCGCGAGCAGCTGCTGCCGCTGGTGGCCGCATATCAGCAGGCAAAGGCCGCCCGGGAGGTCATCGACTACGGCGACCAGATGGCCCTCGCGGCCCGGATCGCCACCCGCCACCCGCAGGTCGGGACGGCCGAGCGGGCCCGCTACCAGGTCGTGCTGCTCGATGAGTACCAGGACACCTCGCACGCCCAGCTGATGCTGCTCGCGGCGCTGTTCGGCGGCGGCCACCCGGTGACCGCCGTCGGCGACCCGTGCCAGTCCATCTACGGGTGGCGCGGTGCGAGCGCGGGCAACCTCACCCGGTTCAGCGCGGACTTCCCGGCGGCCAGCGGCTCGCCTGCGCCGGTCCGGCTGCTGTCGACCAGCTTCCGCAACACCGGCCGGGTGCTGGACGCGGCAGCGCTCATCCAGCAGGACCTGCGCGCGCAGGCGCCCCAGGTGCCGCGGCTGACCGCCCCGCCCGGCCGGGCCGGGCGCGGGCATGTCGCCTGCGCGCTGCTGGAGACGGCCGCAGCGGAGGCGGCCTGGGTCGCCGACCGGATCGCCGCGCTGCTGGCGCTCGCGCCGGGGCTGGCTCCCGACGAACGGCCCTGGCCCGACGGCCGGGCCGCCCAGGTGCAGCCGCGCGACATCGCGGTGCTGTGCCGCAAGCGGTCGCAGTTCCCGGCGCTGCGCGCCGCGCTCGCCGAGCGCGACATCCCGGTTGAGGTGGTGGGCCTGGGCGGGTTGCTGACCGTGCCGGAGGTGGCGGACATCGTCGCGACGCTGCGGGTCATGCATGACCCGGGAGCCGGCGACGCGCTGGCCCGGCTGCTCACCTCGCCGCGCTGGCGGATCGGGCCGGCCGACCTGGTCGCGCTCGGTGCCCGGGCCCGGGTGCTGGCCCGCCAGGGCGCCGGCCGGGACGCCCGCCCGGGCGAGCCGGGCGAGCCGGACAGCCCCACCGCGCCGGGCGCCGCCCCCCCGGAGCAGCCCGATGCGCTGGCGCAGACGGTCGGCGACCTGATCCGGGAGGCCGGCAGCCTGGTCGAGGCCCTGGACGACCTCGGCAGCCGGCAGGCCTACTCGGCGGCGGGCTATGACCGGCTGCACGCGCTCGCGGCCGAGCTGCGGATGCTGCGCGGCCAGGCGGGCCGCTCGCTGCCCGAGCTGGTCGGCGAGGTCGAGCGGGTGCTGTCGCTGGACATCGAGGTCGCCGCCCGGCCCGGCGCCGACCCGGTGTCGGCCCGGGCCGACCTGGACGCCTTCGCCGACGCCGCCGCGGTGTTCGCCGGCGACCAGACCGAGCCGACGCTCGGCGCCTTCCTGGCCTACCTGGCCGCCGCCGAAGCCGAGGAGTTCGGGCTGGAGGCCGGCCGGGTCGGGGAGACCGACTCGGTGAAGCTGGCCACCGTGCATGCCGCCAAGGGCCTGCAATGGGCCGCGGTGTTCGTGCCCGGCCTGGCCGGCGGCGCTAAAGGCCATGTGTTCCCGGCCCGGCCGCGGCTGACCACGCGGTGGACCGACAACCCGCGGCTGCTGCCGTTCGGGCTGCGCGGCGACGCCGCCGACCTGCCGGCCCTGGCCGGCCTGGCCGCGTACGACCTGACCCGGTTCGGCGAGGCGTGCGCGGCGCGGGAGCTGTCGGAGGAACGGCGGCTGGCCTACGTGGCCGCAACCCGGGCGGCATTCTGGCTGGGCTGCTCGGGCTACTGGTGGGGCGGGGGGTCCTCCCGGCTCGGCCCGTCGGCGTTCCTGGCCGAGGTCCGCTCGGCCTGCGAGGCCGGGGCCGGGACGGTGGCCTGCTGGACCCCGGAGCCGGGCGACGACGCGCAGAACCCTGCCCTGGCGGAGCCGCCCTCCGCGCCGTGGCCGGCCGCGGCGAGCGCCGGCAGCGCCCGGTATGCCGCCGTCCGGGCCGCAGGTGACCTGGTCGAGGCGGCGATGGCCGCCCCGGCGGGGGAGGCCGGGCCTGCCGTGCCGCCCAGTTACCGGTCGCAGGTGGCGGCCTGGGCGCGCGACACCGAGTTGCTGCTCGCCGAGCGCGGCCAGCGCCGCGAGGACGGTGTCGCGGTCAGGCTGCCCCGCCGGATCCCGGTGTCGTCGCTGGTCACGATGGCCCGCGACCCGGCCGAGCTGGCCCGGCAGGTCCGCCGCCCGATGCCGCAGCCACCCGCCCCGCAGGCCGGCCGGGGCACCGAGTTCCACCGCTGGCTGGAGCAGCGGTTCGGCCGGCAGCAGCTGCTGGACGCCGATGACCTGCCCGGCGCGGCGGACGACCAGGCGGGCGGCCCGGACGCCGAGCTGGCCGCGCTGAAGGAGAGGTTCGACGCCAGCGAGTGGTCCCGCCGGTGGCCGGCCGAGGTCGAGGTGCCGTTCGAGACGCTGGTCGGCGACCGGCTGGTCCGGGGCCGGATCGACGCGGTGTTCGCCGACGACCCGGCGGGCGGCTACGACGTCGTGGACTGGAAGACCGGCCAGCCGCCCCGCTCGGCCGCGGAGCGCCGCGCGGTCGCGGTACAGCTGGCCGCCTACCGGCTGGCCTGGGCCGCGCTGGCCGGCGCGGAGATCACCGGTGTCCGGGCGGCGTTCTACTACGTGCGCGAGGACAAGACCGTGCGCCCGGCGGACCTGCTGGACGAGGCCGGGCTGGCCGCGCTGATCCAGGAGATCCCGGCCGGCTGACCGGCGGCCCGGGCCGGTGCCGGGGCGCCGCTTCACGCGCGCTTCGGTGCCGCTACTTCAGCCCCGCTTCGTCAGTGCCGACGGCTTGTGCACGGCCTCGCCGCCGCTCTTGTCGCTCCGGACCAGGTACTGCGGCTCGTCCTTGGACGCCCGCACGGTCCGCCCGGCGGCCTCGGTGTCCGAGGTGATCTTCCGCACGACGACGCCGGTGGCCTCGCCGCCGTGCGACTCCCAGCGGACCTTGTCGCCCCTCCTGAAATGTGCCATGACCCGCCGCTACCCGGGTGGCGCGCCATTACCTGCCCGACGTCCGCGACCTGCCGCACTGGCTGCCGCAGATGACGAGGACCGAGCGGGCCGGAGACAGCAGACGCCGCGGCACAGGTCAGCGGGCGTGGAGCGCACCGTGGCGGCCCTGGCCGGGACCAGCACTGCCGAGGTCAGCGCCAGCTGACCCTGGCTACCACAGATCGCCGCCGGTCAGCACGTAGATGAACGGCACCAGCGGGATCAGGCCGAACAGGGCCCAGGCCACCTTGGCGCCGGTCGACTGGTCGCTGCGGGTGGCCAGATCGATCCAGAGCAAGACCACGGCCAGCGGGTGAAGGAAGCAGACCAGCAACTCCAGAAGCTTCTTCATGCCCGGGAGCCTACCCGGGACGGCCGCCGGCCCCGGCTGCGGTCATGATCTGCCCGATCCGGGCCAGGGTCTGGGCCAGCCCGGCATCGGCGGCCTGCCGGGCCTCGCGCACCGGCAGCCAGCGCAGCGGTGCGTCCGGCTGCTCCGGCCGGGCCGCCTCCGGGTCCGTGGTGGCCAGCAGGAACCGCAGGTCGGCGTGCTGGTGGGCGGGCTCGGCGGCGCTGGCGGGCACGTCGACGATGGTCAGGTGGCGCAGCTGAGCATCCGGCCACGGCGCCAGGTCGGTCAGCCCGGTCTCCTCGGCGGCCTCGCGCAGCGCGATGGCCAGCGGGTCGCGCTCGCCGGGATCTCCGTGCCCGCCGACCTGCAGCCAGGCCTGATGCCGCTGATGCCAGCGCAGCAGCACCTGCCCGCTGGCCGGGTGCACGATGACCGCCGAGGCGGTCGCGTGCAGCGGCTCGGTCCGCAGCCACGGATTGCCCGGGCCGGCGGCGAGCCCGAGCAGCCTGCGCACGTCCGCCTCCTCGGCCGCGCCCTGCGGCCGGTAGCCGCGGAGCAGGTCCGCGAGCGGGGCGCCCGGCGGCTCCGGCGTTCCCGGCGCGGTCACGGGGCTCCGGCCGGGCCGGCCTGGCGGGATTGATGCATAGTCTGGCGCTCCTGGTGACGGCATCAGTGGCGGCTGGCGCTTTTCGCCGCGGGCCAGCCTAATGGCGGCCGGAAAACGGTCGCGCGCCTAGCTGGCCCGTAGCCCGTCCCGGACCTGCTCAATGGCCCGCCCATCGCCGCCCGGCATGCTGAATGGCCCACTCACCGGGTTGCACCCGGCCCGGCAAGGCGGGCGGCGACACGCCGCTCGCCTTGTTTCGTTACGCGGCAGTATTCGCGCATGATGATTGCGTATCGACAGAACGTGCCGGAGCGCAATTTTCGGTAAGCCGCCACATGAGCCGGGGTTATCGTGACACGCCGCGCTTTTCCCGACGACAATCAGGCCGCGCTTTACGCGGTCCGGCGCCGTCGCGTGGTCCTGGCGGCCGGCGCGATCACCCTGACCGGCGTCATGGCCCCGCGGCTGCTGTCCGGGCCGAGCGCGCACGCGGCGGAGACCAGCCGCACGCCCCGGCCGCAGCCGCGGCACCCGGCCAGGCCCGGGCCAGCCGGGTACCGGGTGCCGGACTATCCGGGAAACCGGCCGTTGTACTACGTCGACGACGCCGACCGCGCGATCGCGCTGACCATCGACGACGGGCCGGACCCGGTGTACACCCCGCAGGTGCTGCGGCTGCTGGCGCTGTACCGGGTCACCGCGACGTTCTCGATGATCGGCCTGCACGTGGCCGCCTACCCCGACCTGGCCCGCGCGGTCGCCGAGGCCGGCCACCACATCGCCAATCACACCTGGACCCACGCTGACCTGGCCGGGCTGCCGCTGCACGGAGTGCAGTCCGAGATCACGCAGGCCAATCAGGCCATCGAGGCCGCGGTCGGCGCCCGGCCGGCGCTGTTCCGCGCCCCGTACGGGGCGTGGTCGGCCCGGGTGATCCGGGAGTGCGAGGGCCTGCAGCTGACGCCGGTGGACTGGTCGGTGGACCCGCGCGACTGGTCGCAGCCCGGGACCCGCAGCATTATCAGCACGATCATGCACGAGACCCGGCCGGGCTCGATCATCCTCGAGCACGACGGCGGGGGCAACCGGTCGCAGACGGTGGCGGCGCTGGGCGTGGTGCTGCCCTGGCTGCTGCAGCGGGGTTACCGGTTCGTGGCGGTATGACACACCGGGCCGGCCGCCGCGCGGACGGCCCGCCGGGTCCTTTCGGCCTGGCCAAGGCGTATGAGCGGATACCGGCGCGCTGCTAGGGTCTTGCTTTCGGCACGCCGGGCCAGGTCCGGCCTGCCGCCTGCCTTCTGCATCACGGGAGTTCGCTGCTGTGGCCCTGCGCTTCAACCCGCCGCCAGGCTGGCCGCCCGTACCGCGCACTCCGCTGACACGATGACCAGCTCGCTGATGAAGCACTGAGCCGCAAGGGAGCGCTCATGGACGTGCCCGGATACATCGACGAGAACGCGCCCGCCTTCTTCGCCGCGCTGAAGCAGTGGCTGGCCATCCCGTCGATCTCGGCCGACCCCGGCCACCACGCCGATGTCCGCCGGTCGGCCCGGTGGCTGGCCGGGTACCTGACGGCGGCCGGGTTCCCCGAGGTGGAGGTCCTGCCTGCCGGCACCGCCGCGCAGCCGGGCATGCCGGCGGTCTACGCCCACTGGCCCGCCGCCGACCCGGCGGCGCCGGTCGTGCTGGTGTACGGCCATCACGATGTCCAGCCGGTCGAGCCCCTGGCTGAATGGTCCTCTCCGCCCTTCGAGCCTGCCGAGCGGGACGGCCAGCTGTTCGGCCGCGGCGCGTCCGACGACAAGGGCCAGGTGCTGTTCCACGCGCTCGGTACCCGGGCGCTGCTGGCCGTCAGCGGCGCCGCCGCCCCGCCAGTCACGCTGAAGCTGCTGATCGAGGGCGAGGAGGAATCCGGGTCGCCGAATTTCGGCGCGCTGCTGCGCGAGCAGGCCGGCCGCTTCGCCTGCGACGTGGTGGTGGTCTCCGACACCACCATGTGGGCGGCGGACGTGCCGTCCATGTGCGTCGGCATGCGCGGGGTCATCGACGCCCAGATCGACGTGACCGGCCCCGAGCGCGATCTGCATTCCGGCTCGTTCGGCGGCGGTGTGCCGAACCCGCTGCACGCGCTGGCCGGCCTGCTGGCCGGACTGCACGACGCCGGCGGGCGGGTCACGCTGCCGGGCTTCTACGACGGCGTCGCCGAGCTGCCGCAGGCCGAGCGCGAGCTGTTCGCCCGGCTGCCGTTCGACGAGAAGGCCTGGCTGGCCGAGGCCGGCCACAGCGGCGCCGCCTACGGCGAGGCCGGCTACACCACGCTGGAGCGGATCTGGGCCCGGCCGACCGCCGAGATCAACGGCATCTGGGGCGGCCACACCGGGGCCGGCGGCAAGACGATCATTCCGCGCGAGGCGCACGCCAAGCTGTCGTTCCGGCTGGTCGGCCGGCAAGAGCCGCTCGCCGTCGCGGATGCGCTGCGGCGGTACGTGGCGCAGGCCGCGCCGCCGGGAATCACCGCGTCGGTGACCGTCAGCGGTCCCGGGGTGCGGGCGTCCGCCGCGCCGGTCAGCTCGGCCGCGGTGCGCGCGGGCCGGACGGCGATGCAGCGCGCGTTCGGCCGTGAGGTGCTGTTCACCCGCGAGGGCGGCAGCGGGCCGGAGGCCGACCTGGCCGAGATCCTCGGCGCGCCGCTGGTATTCGTGGCCGTGGGCCTGGACTCCGACCGGATCCACGCCCCGAACGAGAAGGTCGAGATGGCGCTGCTGCTCAAGGGGGCCGAGACCGCCGCCTATCTGTGGGACGAGCTGGCCGCGGCGGCGGGTGAGCTGACGGGCGGCCGGTGAGCGGGACCGGCCCCGGCTCGCCGCCTGGTCCCGCCCTTCCGCCGGGCACCGCCGGGCACCTGCCGGACCCGCCGCCGCCGCTGTCCGGGCTGGCGCTGGCCCGCGGCGCGGTCGACCGGGCCACCCACCGCCGCGGCGACGAGGAATGGCTGGCCGCCGCCTGGGCCGACCCGGCCACCCGGGTCCTGGTCGTCGACGACGGCCAGGCGCTGATCATCGAGACCCCGGGCGGTGCCGAGCTGGCCCTGTTGCCGTCTGCGGAGGCCCCGGACGGCCTGCGGATGCTGCTCGGCGTGGACGCCGGCGGCGCTGCCTACTTCGCCGTCATGGCCGGGCTGCCGGACACGCCGTCCGCCGACCTGCCCCCCGGCGCGCCCCCGCCGGTGCGCCCGGCCACCTTGCGCGAGGTCGGCCCGCTGCTGTCCGACCGGGACGCCGGGCTGATGACGCACGCGGTGGCGCTGGCCAACTGGCACGCGGTGTTCGTGCACTGCCCGCGCTGCGGCGCGGTGACCCGGCCGGAGCAGGCCGGGTACTCGCGGCGCTGCCCGAACGATGGCAGCGAGCACTTTCCCAAGGTCGATCCGGCGATGATCGTGCTGGTCACCGACTCCGCCGACCGTGCCCTGCTGGCCCGCAACGCGCAATGGCCGGCCCGCCGGGTGTCGATCCTGGCCGGGTTCGTGGAAGCGGGCGAGTCCGGCGAGCAGGCCGTGATGCGCGAGGTCCGCGAGGAGACCGGGCTGTCCGTCAGCGCGATCCGCTACCTGGGCAGCCAGCCCTGGCCGATGCCGCAGAGCCTGATGCTCGGCTTCCGGGCCGAGGCGGAGGACGGCCAGCAGATCACCGTGGATACCGAGGAGATCGCCGAGGCGGACTGGTACAGCCGCGAGGAGCTGCGGGCTGCGGTCGGCAGCGGCCAGATCCGGCTTCCGCCGCCGGTCTCGATCGCGCACCGGATCATCCAGTCCTGGTACGGCGCCGAGCTGCCCGGCTCCTGGTAGCCGCGGCCTGCCGCGGGCCAGCCCGCCTGCCGCCGAGCCAGCCCGCCTACCGGGGGGCCAGCCCGCGCACGGCCGCGGCCACGTCCAGCCCCGGCGGCCCGGCCAGCGCCACTACCGGCACCCCGATCCCGTTCGCCTGGTACTGCCCGAGCCGCTCCCGGCAGGCCTCCGGCGGGCCGTGCACGACCAGGTCGTCCACCACGTGGTCGGGTATGGCGGCCAGCGCGCCGCGCCGGTCGCCCGCCGCCCACGCCGCCTGCATGCCCGCAAGCTGGCCGCCACGGCCGAGCCACTGGTGGAACGCCGCGTAGGCGGGAACGGTGAGGTACGCCGCGATCATCCGGCGCCCGATCGCGCGGGCGGCGTCCGCGTCCGCCGTCGGGCAGACGAAGATCCGCGCGATCAGCGGGCAGCCCGGCCCGGCCGCCGCCGCCACCTTCGGCACGTCGCCGGGGGACAGCCAGTTGGTGATGGCGGCGTCTGCCTGCCGCCCGGCCAGGGCCAGCATCCGCGCCCGCAGCGCGGCCAGCGCCAGCGCCGGCGGCTCGGCCGGCGGAGACTCCAGCCGGAAGCCCTCGACCGCGAAGGTCGGGTAGCGCCGGGTGATCTTCTCGCCCGCCAGCGCGGCGCGCAGGAACTCCAGCGTGTCGGCCGCGCGCTGATAGGGCCGGGTGAAGGAGATGCCGTTCCACGCCTGCACCACGGCCGGGGAGGAGGTGCCCACCCCGAGCGTGAACCGGCCGGGGGCCAGGCCGGCCAGCGTCGCCGCGCTCATGGCCAGCGTGCCGGGCCCGCGGGTGAATACCGGCGCGATCGCCGTGCCGAGCCGCAGCCGCGGCGCCCACTGCGAGGCCAGCACCAGCGGCGTGAACGCATCCGCCCCGTTCACCTCCGCCGACCAGGCATCGGTATAGCCGAGGTCAGCCAGCCCGGTGACGATCTCGCGCTGGGCGGCCAGCGTGCTGCCCGGCAGCGGCAGCGTGATGCCCCAGCGGCGCGGTTGCTCCATCGGCGGTCCTTTCGGTCGGTGCGGCTTTCGGTCGGTGCGGGCCTCGGCTGGTGCGGGCGGGCCAGGTCAGCCCGGCCGCGGCCAGGCCGGCGAAGTCCGCCATCTGCCCGGCGGCGTAGCCGAAGAACTCGTCGGCCGGATCGGCGGATCCGACCAGCTGGCCGAACAGCTCGAAGCTCACCATGCCGAACAGCTGCGTCCAGGCGACCAGCGCCCGGGCCAGCACCGCAGCCGGGACGCTCGGCGCCACGGCCGCGGCCAGCCCAGCCGCCTGCGCGGCGAGCAGCCCGGGCAGCTCCGCGGACTGCGCCGCGCCGGCCGGCCGCAGCTGGCCGGCCGCCTGCGCCCGGGCCAGCAGCCCGCCGAAGCAGGCGGCCACCCGCGCCGCCGAGGCGACGGTTTCCTGCGGCGCGGCGTAGCCGGGCACCGGCGAGCCGTAGATCAGCGCGTACTCGTGCGGATGCGCCCGTGCCCAGCCGCGGACCGCGTCGCAGCAGGCCAGCCACTGGTCCCGGATCCGGCCGCCGCCGGCCGCCGCGACAGCCTGCTCGGCGGCCGCGCCGAGCGCGTCGTAGGCGTCGATGATCAGCGCGGTCAGCAGGTCGTCCCGGCTGGGGAAGTACCGGTACAGCGCGGAGGAGACCATGCCCAGCTCGCGGGCCACGGCCCGCAGCGACAGCCGGGCCGCGCCCTCGGCGGCCAGCTGCCGCCGGGCCTCGTCCTTGATCTCGCGGGTCAGCTCCGCCCGGGCCCGGTCCCGGGCCGTCCGCGGTGCGCTCATGGCGCCAGCCTGCCACATCCAAGAGCGGCGATCAAATAAGAGAGCGCCGCTCTTGACAGATGCCTGGTAATAGTGAACACTGATCTTAAGAAAGAGCACCGATCTCGCCAGCAAGGCACCGCCCCGGCCCCGCAGGCCGGCCCTACCGCCAGGAGAATCCCGATGACCGCCAGCCCCCCCGCCTCCCCGGACAGCCGCTACGTCAGGCCGGCCAGCAGCGCCGGCCGCGTGTTCAACAACCTCTTCAACGGCCTGGTGGCCACGCTGACCAAGGCCGGGATCAGCGTCTACGGCAGCCGGGTGCTGGCGGTGCGCGGCCGGTCCTCCGGCGAGTGGCGCACGACGCCGGTCAACCCGCTGCACTACGACGGCGCCCAGTACCTGGTCGCCCCGCGCGGCCACACCCAGTGGGTGCGCAACCTGCGGGCGGCCGGCCAGGGCGAGCTCCGCACGGGCCGCCGGGTGCTGGCCTTCACCGCGACCGAGGTGCCCGACGCCGGCAAGCCGGAGATCCTGCGCGCCTACCTGCGTCGGTGGAAGTTCGAGGTCGGCGTGTTCTTCGACGGCGTGGACGCGAAGGCGCCGCGGGAGAAGCTGCTCCAGATCGCTCCCGGCTACCCGGTGTTCAAGATCGAAAAGAAAGACCGATAGCAGCCAGCAGCCGCCTCGCCCGCCGGGCACGCCGCCCGCCCGGCCAGGCCTGGCCGCCGGCCAGCCCAGCCGCGGGGCCGGCCGGCGGCTGGTGCGCCGGGCGGGCTGGGTCTACGATCTTGGGACCGCAGCCCGTTCCCGCCGGAGGGAAATCTCGATGGCGCTGTACATGTACCAGGCGTCCTATACCGCCAAGTCGATGTCGGCTCAGCTCGACGAGCCGCGGGACCCGGTCGAAGCGATCACGTCGGCGCTGGAGGACCTGGGCGCCGAGATCAGGGTGGCCGGCTTCCCGTTCGGCGAGTACGACGTGCTCGTGGTGTACGAGGCAGCCGACGACATGACCGCGGCCAGCGTCGCGATGGCCATTGCCGCGGCAGGCGAAGTCAAGTCGGGCAAGACCACCCGGCTGCTCAGCGGGCAGGAATGGCTCGAGTCGCTGCGCAAGCGCCGGATCGTGAACGTCAGGAAAGCGCGCTAGCCGCACTCGCCGGGAGCCCGGCCGGCTGCCGCCGGCGGCGCTACTGCGGCCGGATTCCGCCGTCCAGCAGGAAGACCTTGCCGGTCAGGTAGCCGTTGCTGAGCATCGTCATCGCCAGCTGGGCGACCTCGCCGGCGGTGCCGAGCCGGCCGACGGGTATGGCGGAGGCGTCCTGATCTTCGCTGATCATCCCGCTGACGACCAGCGCGGGCGCGATCGCGTTGACGGTGACATTCCGGTCCGCGTAGTGCCCGGCCAGCCAGTAGAGCATGCCGTGCAGCCCGGACTTGGACGCGGCGTAGTGCGGCCCGACGATCCCCCCGGTAAACGCGGCGACCGAGGACACGAACAGCACGCGGCCGAAGCCGCGGGCCGCCATGCCGGGCAGCACCCGGGAGGCGAGGATGAACGGCGCCGTCAGGTTCACCGCGAGGGTCCGCTCCCACCGGCCGGGATCGACTTCCTCCAGCGACTGCACCCGCCCGGAGATCCCGGCCGCCGGCACCAGCACGTCGACCGCGCCGAGCTCGGCCTCGACCCGCTCGGCCAGCCGGCCGGCGGCGTCGCGGTCCGCGAGGTCGGCCGCGAAGGTCGCGGCCCGCCCGCCGGCGGCGCGGATCTGCCCGGCGACCGCACCGGCCCGCTCGCCGCCACCCGAATAGTGCACCGCGACGGCGCAGCCCGCCTCGCCCAGGGCGCAGGCCAGCCGTGAGCCGATGCCGCCGGACGCCCCGGTGACCAGCGCGACGCGGCCGCTGAGGCTCTCGCTCATCCCCCCAGCCTGGCACGCCCTCACCTGGGGCCGCCCACCGCCGCCGGCCACCGGAATTTCCGCTGGCGGGCTCCCGCTGGTGTAAACGGATCGGGGGCGGTATGCGTACTTCGAGCATGACCGACAAGCGGCTGGAGTTCACCGGCTTCTACGACGCCGCCCGAGCCGACTGCCTGCGGATCGTGCAGGTCACCGTGGGCGACCGCCAGCTGGCCGAGGACTTAGTGGCGGAGGCATTCACCCGGGCCTGGGCGTCCTGGCGGACGGTGCGCCAGCATCCGGCGCCCCGGGCGTGGGTGGTGCGCACCGCGCTGAACCTGAACGTCTCCTGGTGGCGCCGCCGCCGGCGGGAGATCCCCCTCGGCCGCCATGACCTGGCGGCTCCGGAGGGCGGCGGCGGCCCGGACGCGGCGCTGCTGGCCGCGATACGCCGGCTGTCCGTCCGGCAGCAGCAAGTGATCATCCTCCGGGTGTTCTTCGAGCTGGACGTCCAGGCCACCGCGGAGGCCCTCGGCATCGCGCCGGGAACGGTCGGCGTGCACCTGCACCGCGCGCTGGCCGTCTTGCGCACCCAGATCTCACTTCCGGCTAGTCAGGAGGCCGCGGAATGACCGACGACGAGGTGCTCACCGCAGTGCGCGACGGCCTCATCAGTGCCCGCGACAGCGTGGCCGGGGAGCAGGCGGCGCCTCCGGCAGCGGACATCATCACCCGGGTGCGGCGGCGCCGCATCGGGTACGGCATCGCCGCGGCTGCCGCCGCGATCGCCGCGGTGACGGCGCTCACGCTGCTGCCCGGCATCGGCGCGAGCGGCAGCGGCAGCACCGGGGCCAGGCTGGCGGCGTGGACCGTGGTCACCCGCCCCGGCGGCGAGGTGCGGGTCACCATCCGCGACCTGCGCAACCCGGCCGGCCTGCAGCGCCAGTTGCGCGCCGGCGGGGTCCCGGCCACGGTCCGGTTCACCAGCCAGACCCCGCCCGGCTGCCTGTACTACCCGGAGCCTGCCCGCCACCCCTTCCGGCTGCTGGACAAGATCTTCCCGCAGGCCGGTCATCCCAGCGGCCGGACCGTGTTCACCATCGACCCCGCGGCCATCCCGGCCCGGGTCGGGCTCTGGATCAACGTCAGCCCGCCCAGCGCCCGGTCCGGACGGCACGGCCGCGGCATCGGGTTCGCCGCCAGCTGGACGCTGGTCTACGCCGGCGGCCGCTGCCCGGCCGGCGCTCCGGCCGGGCGCTCTTACAGCGGCGGCGGTACCGGCTATAGCGGCCAGGGTGTCGTCGGACCCGGAAACTGATCCCGGCGTCACTGGATCCCGAGATCGTGTGGGGTTTTCCGTTCCAGGAACGGAAAACCCCACACGATCATGCGGTAAGCCCCTTGCCGGCAGTAATTCATCAGCCGTAGAATTCAACGGACGGTGAAATCAATGATCGTGAGCCGGCCGGGACAGGGCCGGGCCCGGGCGAGGGAGCACGCCGATGTGGGCGATGATCGTGAAGGAGTTCCGGCAGATGCGCCGCGACCGGCGCACGCTGGCGATGATGATCGTGCTGCCGATCTTGCTGCTGGTCGTGTTCGGTTACGCGGCCAGCTTCGATGTGTCCTCGATCTCGGTGGCCGTGGCCGGGCCGGGTGCCCGGCAGGCCGGCCAGCTGCTGCCCCGCACCTTCCGGGTGGAGGCATCGGAGCCGGGACGGGGCCGGGCCTGGGCGCAGCGGCAGCTGCGGGACGGCCGTGCCGAGGTGGCGGTGGTCACCGGGGTGACCCCGGCGGGCGGCACCAGTCCGGGCGCCGCGGCGGTGGTGCTGATCGACGGCAGCCAGCTGTTCGCGGCCCGCGCCGCGCTCACCGGCCTGGAGGCCCAGGCGGGCCAGGCGGCGGCCCGCGGCCAGGGCGGCCCGGGCGGTTCCGCCGGGGCGGGCACGTCCGCCGCGCTGCGGCCGCAGATCCGCATCCTGTACAACCCGGGCCTGAAGACCTCCTACATCATGATCCCCGGCCTGGCCGGGGTGGTGCTGGTGTTCATCGGCACGATCATCACCAGCCTGGGCGTGGTCCGTGAGCGCCAGTCAGGGACGCTGGAGCAGCTCGCGGTGATGCCGCTGCGGCCCCGGGATGTGTTCCTGGGCAAGCTCGTGCCGTACTTCGCCGTCGCGGCGCTCGACCTGGCCATCGTGCTGGTCGTCGGCATCGCGATCTTCGGCGTGCCGTTCCGCGGCTCGCCGCTGGTGTTCGGGCTGGGCGCGCTGGAGTTCCTTTTCGTCACGCTCGGCCTGGGCGTGCTGATCTCCAGCGTGTCGCAGAACCAGGGCCAGGCCATCCAGCTGGCCATGATGGCGGTCATGCTGCCGCAGGTGCTGCTGTCCGGGCTGATCTTCCCGCTGTCCTCGATCACCGCCGGGGTCCGGTGGATCTCCTACCTGCTGCCGCTGACCTACTTCAACGAGATCTCCCGCGGGGTGATGCTGCGGGCCGAGCCGATCGGGCCGCTGTGGCAGCCCTTCGCCTACCTCGCGCTGCTCTGCGTGGTCGTGGTCACGCTGGCCACGCTGCGGTTCCGCGCCTATCTCGCCCCGGCCCGCGACCGGCACCGGGCCAGGGCCGGCCCGCGGCCGGCCGCTCCCGCCGGGCCGGCCGTGCCCGCCGCGGGGCGGCCATGACCAGCCCGGCGCTGACCCCGCAGGCGGCCGGCCCCGGGCCGGGCCCGGCGGCCTGGGGTGCCCGCGAGATCAGCGTTACGCTGCACCGGGCCCCGGCCCTGGACCGGGTGACCCTGGCCGTCCCGGCCGGCCAGGTGACCGCCGTCGTCGGCGGCGACGGCGCGGGCAAGACGACGCTGCTGCGCTGCCTGGCCGGGGCGCTGGCACCCGACTCGGGCGAGGTCAGGGTGCCGGAGGCCAGCCGGATCGGCTACCTGTCGGCCAATGCGGGGATCTACCCGGATCTGACCGTCAGCGAGAACCTGGCCTTCCGCGCCGAAGCCTATGGCCGGCATGCCGCGGCCGCCCGGGAGCGGACCGCCGAGCTGGCCGGCCGGGCCGGGCTCGCCCAGGCCACTGGCCGGCTCGCCGGGCAGCTGTCCGGCGGTATGCGGCAGAAGCTCGGCGTGATCGCCGCCATGCTGCACCAGCCGGACCTGCTGATCCTGGACGAGCCGACCACCGGCGTGGACCCGGTGAGCCGCTCGGGCCTGTGGTGGCTGATCGCCCGCGCCGCGGCCGGCGGCGCCGCGGTCGTGCTCGCGACCAGCTACCTGGACGAGGCCGAGCGGGCCGCGTCGGTGCTGGTGCTGGACGCGGGCCGGGCGCTCGCCGCCGGGACGGCGGACCAGATCGTGGCCGCCATGCCCGGCACCTTGCGGCGGACCGGGCCGGGCGGGCCGCCGGTGCTGCGGCCGGGGGAGCGTGCCTGGCGGCGAGCCGGCCAGTGGCGGATCTGGGTGCCGGATGGCCGGCCTGGCCCCGGCCCGGCGGCGGCCGCGGATTTGCAGGACGCGGTGACGGTCGCGGCCCTGACCGCTGAGCCGGACCCGCCGGCCGCCGCGGGACCCCCGGTGCCGGCGGCCTCGCCGGCCGCAGCCGGGCCAGCCGGGCCCGGCCCGGCTGGCCCGGACACGCCGGCCGGGCCGGCCTCCGCTGCCGCTCCGGCCGCTGCCGCTCCGGCCGCTGCCGCTCCGGCCGCTGCCGCTCCGGCCGCTGCCGCTCCGGCCGCCGCCTCGGTCCCGGCTGGCGGCACCTCCGCCCCGGCCGCGCTGGCCCGGTGCGCCGCGGTGACCCGCCGGTTCGGCGGCTTCACCGCCGTGCGCGGGGTCGACCTCGAGGTGAGGCCGGGGGAGATCGTCGGCCTGCTCGGCGCCAACGGCGCCGGCAAGACCACGCTGATCCGGATGCTGCTCGGCCTGCTCGGCACCTCCGCGGGCGAGGTGGCGCTGTTCGGCCAGCCGCCGTCCCGGGCGACCCGCCGCCGCCTGGGCTATCTGCCGCAGGGCCTCGGCCTCTACGCCGACCTGACCGCCGCCGAGAACCTGGAGTTCTCCGCGGCTGTGTTCGGCGCCGGGACCGCCCGCGCGGCCATCCCCGGCGTCACCGCCGCGACCGGGCACCACCTGGTCGGCAGCCTGCCGCTGGGCCTGCAGCGCCGCGTCGCGTTCGCGCAGGCCCTCGCGCACCATCCGGAGCTGCTGATCCTGGACGAGCCGACGTCCGGGGTCGGGCCGCTGTCGCGGGCCCGGCTGTGGGATACGATCCGGGCCGCGGCCGACGCCGGCGCCGGGCGTCCTGGTGACCACGCACTACATGGAGGAGGCCAGCGAATGCGGCCGCCTGGTGGTGATGGCGGACGGGGCGGTGGTCGCCGCGGGCACCGCCGCGCAGATCACCGGCGATGCTCAGGTCACCGTGGTGCAGGCTCCGTCCTGGGCGGAGGCCTTCGCCCGGCTGGAGCAGGCTGGCCTGCCGGTGGCGCTGGCCGGCCGCGCGCTGCGGGTTCCCGGCGCGGACCCGGACGAGGTCGCCCGGGTGCTGAACGCCGGGCCGGCGGCCGGCGAGCCGGGCCGGTACCGCATCAGCCAGCAGCCCGCCACGCTGGAGGAGCGCTTCTTCCAGCTGGTCGCGCCGGCCGGAGCCGGGGCATGACCGCTCAGCGCGGCGCCCGGACCGGACGGCGGGCCGGTGACAGCGGCACCCGGGAGGCCATCCTGGCCGCGGCCCGGCAGCGGTTCGCCGACCACGGCTACGACGGGGCGACGATCCGGATGATCGCCGCCGGTGCCGGCGTCGACCCGGCGCTGGTGCACCACTACTACGGCAGCAAGGAGCGGCTGTTCGCCGCCGCCCTGCGGCTGCCCATCGTCCCGGCCGAGATCATCAGCGCCGCGCTGCTGGACGGCGCCCCGCAGCCGGGGACCAGCCTGGGCGAGCACCTGGCCCGCACCGCGCTCACCGTCTGGGAGCAGGCCGATATGCGGGCCACCTTCCTCGGCCTGCTGCGCTCGGCGGTCACCAGCGAGCGGGCGGCAGCGCTGCTGCGCGAGTTCGTCACCGCCACGATCATGGGCCCGGTGGCCCGGGCCGCCAGCCAGGCCCGGGGCGGCCATGGCGAGCCGGACCCCGCGGAGCTGGAGTACCGCGCGGCCATGGTGATTACCCAGATGGTCGGCGTGGCCATGACCCGGTACGTGCTCGCCATCGGCCCGGTGGCCGCGGCCACCCCCGGGGAGCTGGCCGCCACGATCGGCCCCACCCTGGACCGTTACCTGACCGGGCCGATCGGCCCGGGGCAGGCCGGGTAGCCGTCACCGGAACCGGCCGCGGGGACATTGGCCGCCCGGGCTTGCCTGACCGCTGTGCTACGCCCCGGCCGCGGCGTAGCTTGGCGGTACCGGGTGCGGTCATGTCCCGGGCCCTGTGGTCATCTTCGACGGAGCGAGTGATGCTGGACATCGCGGCGCTGACTGCGGACCTCGACGAGCGGCTGGCCGCCGCCGACGCGGAACTGGCCGCGCGGTACCCGGGCGATCAGCCAGCACGGCAGCCCGTGCACACCGTGTACGTCCCGGCCAACCGCTACCGCTCGCGGTTCTGCCCGGACTGGGGCAGCCAGGCACGCCAGGCGATCAGCGCGCACGAGGACCTGTTCGCGGAACTGGTCGCTGACGACGCGGTCGTGGCCCGGGTCAAGGAAAAGCTTGCCGCGGAGCCGGTGGAGGACCTGCGCGTCGATTTCGAGGACGGTTACGGCACCTGGCCGGACGAGGCCGAGGACGCCGATGTCCGCGCGGCCGCGGCTGCGCTCGCCGAGAGCCAGGCGGCAGGCACCGCCGCGCCGTTCCACGGCATCCGGATCAAGAGCTTCGAAGCCCCCACCCGCGCCCGGGGAGTGCGGACGCTCGGCACCTTCCTCGCCGCGCTGGCCGGAGCCGGCGGGACACCCGGCGTCGTCACGCTGCCGAAGGTCACGAGCGTGGATCAGGTCGAGGCGATGGTGCATGCGCTCGACCGGATTGAGCGCGAGCTCGGCTGCGCCGGCCTGCACTTCGAGATCCAGGTGGAGACTCCGCAGTCGATCCTCGGCCCCGACGGGTCCGCGCTGGTCGCCCGGATGATCCACGCCGCGGGCGGGCGCTGCTCGGCGCTGCACTACGGCACCTACGACTACTCGGCGTTCTGCGGGATCGCGGCCGAGTACCAGAGCATGGCGCACCCGGTCGCCGACCACGCCAAGCTGGTCATGCAGGCGGCGGCGGCCGGGACCGGCGTCCGGCTGTCCGACGGCTCGACGAACATCCTGCCGGTCGGCGACGCGGCCGCGGTGCGGGCCGGGTGGCAGCTGCACTACGGGCTGGTCCGCCGCTCGCTCGAGCACGGCTACTACCAGGGCTGGGACCTGCACCCGGCCCAGCTGCCCACCCGCTACGCGGCGACCTTCGCCTTCTACCGGGCCGGGCTCGGCCGGGCGGCGGCCCGGCTGCGCGACTACGCGTCCAGCACCGGGTCGGCGGTCCTGGACGAGCCGGCCACCGCCCGGGCGCTGGCGGACTACCTGCTGCGCGCGCTGCACTGCGGCGCCGTCGACCCGGCCGAGGCCGAGGCGGCCGCCGGGCTCGACGCCGGCGCGATCGCCGAACTGGCCAGGCCGCGCCGTTGACGGCCGGCCGCCAGGTCCGATATTCTTCCGCTATCCGGTAGTGAATTTCCGCTCAACGGAAAACGGGAAGAACAAACCGGATGGACTCAGGGAGCATCCCGATGGGCATCTCACTCGGCGCTAACCAGTACGGCAAGGCAGAGAACCGGGTCGTGCGCATCTACCGCGACACGGCCCGGCACCAGATCGCGGACCTGAACGTCTCCAGCTCGCTGCGGGGCTCCTTCACGGCCGCGCACACCCATGGCGACCAGGCCGACATCCTGCCCACAGACACGCAGAAGAACACCGCCTTCGCCTACGCCAAGGAGCACGGCGTTACCTCTCCCGAGGACTACGCGATCGCGCTCGGGCGGCACTTCCTCGATGCGGCACCGGCCGCCGACAGCGCGCAGATCCGCGTCGAGCAGTACGCGTGGGACCGCATCCCGGTCGGCCCGGACGGCCACGACCACGCGTTCGTCCGGCGCGGCGGCGCGGTGCGCACGACGGTCGTCACGGTCAGCGGCCGCGGCCCCGATCAGCGCGTCTTTGTGGTCTCCGGGCTGCAGGACCTCGTCCTGCTCAAGTCCACGGGCTCGGAGTTCAAGGGCTACCTCACAGACAAGTACACGACGCTGGCGGAGGCCGACGACCGGATCCTGGCCACCTCGCTGGTGGCCCGCTGGCGGTACGCGAGCAGCGATGCCGAATGGAACAAGTCCTACGACGCGATCCAGTCGGTGCTGCTGGAGACGTTCGCGACAACCTACAGCCGCGCGCTGCAGGAGACGCTGTACCTGATGGGCAAGGAGGTGCTGCAGACCTTCGACCACGTCGCCGAGATCAGGTTCTCAGCCCCTAACAAGCACCACTTCCTGGTGGACCTGGCGCCGTTCGGGGTGCCGAACGACGGCGAGGTGTTCATCGCCGCCGACCGCCCGTACGGGCTCATCGAGGCGACCGTGCTCCGCGACGACGCGGCCCCGGCCGGCGACGCGTGGCTGGCCGTGCCCTCCTTCACCTGAGCGGGGCGGCGCTGATGACCGACCACGGACTTGACTACCTGGCCAACTGCTCGATCCTGTTCACCGAGTACCCGCTGCTGCAACGGCCCGCCGCCGCGAAGTCGGCCGGCTTCGACGCCGTCGAATTCTGGTGGCCCTGGCCGCACCAGCCGGTGCCCGGCGACGCCGAGATCGCCGCGTTCACCGCCGCGATCCGGGACGCCGGCGTGCAGCTCGTCGGGCTGAACTTCTTCGCCGGCGACCTGGCCGGCCCCGACTGCGGCGTGGCGTCCATCCCGGCCCGCGCGCAGCAGTTCCGCGACAACATCGACGTCACCGTCGGCATCGGCGAGCAGCTGGGCGTCTCGGCATTCAACGCGCTGTTCGGCAACCGGGTGCCGGACGCGAGCCCGCAGCAGCAGGACGAGCTGGGCCGGGAGAACATCGGCCGCGCGGCCGGCGCGGCGGCGCGGATCGGCGCGACCGTGCTGGTCGAGCCGGTAAGCGGGCCGAAGCCCTACCCGCTGCGCACCGCGGACGACGCGGTCGCCGTGGTCAGCGCGGCCCGGGCCGCCGGCCGCCCAACGTCGGCCTCCTGCTCGACCTGTACCACCTGGCCAGCAACGGTGACGACCTGGACGCGGCCATCGCCCGGCATTCCGGCGTCACCAGCCACGTGCAGATCGCCGACTGCCCCGGCCGGGGCGAGCCGGGCTCGGGCCAGCTCGACCTGAGCCGGCGGCTCGCGGACCTGGCCGCCCGCGGCTACGGCGGCTGGGTGGGCCTTGAGTACAAGCCGACGACCGACAGCGAGACCAGCCTCGCGTGGCTGCCCCGAGACCGCCGCGCCGCATCGCGAAGGAGCAGCACGTGACCAACCTCGCCTTCATCGGCCTCGGCATCATGGGCAGCCCGATGGCCGTCCACCTGCAGAACGCGGGCTACCAGGTCAGCGGGTACAACAAGCACCGCGACCGCAGCGGCCCGCTGGTCGAGGCCGGCGGCCGCAAGGCCGGGTCGGTGGCCGACGCGGTGGCCGGCGCCGAGATCGTCGCGGTGATGGTGCCGGACTCGCCGGACGTGCAGGACGTGCTGCTGGGCCCGGGCGGCGTCTTCGCTGCCGCCGGGCCGGGCACGCTGGTGATCGACTTCTCCAGCATCCGGCCGGACGTGACGGCCGAGCTGGCCGCGGCGGCCGCGGACCAGGGCTTCCGGCTGCTCGACGCCCCGGTCTCGGGCGGCGAGGCAGGCGCGAAGAACGCGGCGCTGTCGATCATGGTCGGCGGCAGCGCGGCCGACTTCGACGCGGCCAGGCCGGTGCTCGGCGCCGTCGGCAAGACCGTGGTGCATGTCGGGCCGAATGGCGCGGGGCAGACGGTCAAGGCGGCCAACCAGCTGATCGTGGGAGCGAACATCCAGGTGCTCGCGGAGGCGCTGGTGTTCCTGGAAGCGTACGGCGTGGACACCAAGGCCGCCCTTGACGTGCTCGGCGGCGGGCTGGCCGGGTCGAAGGCGCTGGAGCAAAAGCGCGAGAACATGCTCGGCCGCTCGTTCCAGCCGGGCTTCCGCATCGACCTGCACCACAAGGACATGGGCATCGTCACCTCGGCCGCCCGCGAGGCCGGCGTCGTGCTGCCCGTCGGCGCGATCGTCGCCCAGCTGATGGCGTCCGCGAAGGCCAACGGCGACGGCGGGCTCGACCACTCCGCGCTGCTGCGCGGCGTCGAGCGGCTGGCCGGCCACCGCACCGACTGACCAGGTAAAGGGGCACTCTCAGATGGCACGCATGACCGCGGCGCAGGCCGCAGTGGAGATCCTGAAGGCGGAAGGAGCGACGCGCGTCTTCGGCCTGCCCGGCGCGGCGATCAACCCGTTCTACCGCGCGATGAAGACCGACGGCGGCCTGGCGCACACCCTCGCCCGGCACGTCGAGGGCGCCGCGCACATGGCCGAGGGCTACACCCGGGCCGCGGCCGGCAACATCGGGGTGTGCGTCGGCACCAGCGGGCCGGCCGGGACGGACATGATCACCGGCCTGTACTCGGCGAGCGCCGACTCGATCCCGATCTTGTGCATCACCGGGCAGGCGCCGGTGGCCAAGCTGCACAAGGAGGACTTCCAGGCGGTGGACATCGCCGCGATCGCCGCGCCGGTGACGAAGATGGCGGTGACGGTGCTGGAGCCGGGCCAGGTGCCCGGCACGTTCGCGCAGGCATTCCACCTGATGCGCTCCGGCCGGCCGGGGCCGGTGCTGATCGACCTGCCGATCGACGTGCAGCAGGCCGAGATCGAGTTCGACCCGGCGACCTACCAGCCGCTGCCGGCCTACAAGCCGGCCGCCACCCGCGCCCAGATCGGCAAGGCGCTGGACCTGATGGCCGCCGCGCAGCGGCCGCTGATCGTGGCCGGCGGCGGGGTCATCAACGCCGACGCGGCCGGCCTGCTGGTCGAGTTCGCCGAGCTGACCGGCGTGCCGGTGGTGCCGACCCTGATGGGCTGGGGCGCGATCCCGGACGACCACGAGCTGAACGCCGGCATGGTCGGCCTGCAGACCTCGCGGCGCTACGGCAACGCGACCATGCTCGCGGCCGACTTCGTGCTCGGCATCGGCAACCGGTGGGCCAACCGGCACACCGGCGGCCTGGACACCTACACCCGCGGCCGCACGTTCGTGCACGTCGATATCGAGCCCACCCAGATCGGCCGGGTGTTCGCACCGGACTACGGCATCGTGTCCGACGCCAAGGCCGCGCTTGAGCTGTTCACCGCCGCCGCGCGGGACCGCGGTCTGCCCGACCGCAGCGAGTGGGCGGCGCAGTGCGCCGAGCGCAAGCGGACGATGCTGCGCCGGACGAACTTCGGCCAGGTCCCGGTCAAGCCGCAGCGGGTCTACCAGGAGATGAACCGCGCCTTCGGCCCGTCGGTCCGCTACGTCAGCACCATCGGGCTGTCGCAGATCCAGGCCGCGCAGCTGCTGCACGTCTACCGGCCCCGGCACTGGATCAACGCCGGCCAGGCCGGCCCGCTCGGCTGGACGGTCCCGGCCGCGCTGGGCGTGGCGACTGCCGACCCCGACAGCCTGGTCGTGGCCCTGTCCGGCGACTACGACTTCCAGTTCATGCTCGAGGAGCTCGCGGTCGGGGCGCAGTTCAGCATCCCTTACATCCACGTGCTGGTGAACAACGCCTATCTCGGCCTGATCCGGCAGTCGCAGCGCGCGTTCGACATGGACTACTGCGTGCAGCTCTCCTTCGAGAACATCAACGCGCCTGAGGTCAGCGGATACGGCGTCGACCACGTGAAGGTGGCCGAGGGGCTGGGCTGCAAGGCGATCCGGGTCTTTGAGCCGGATGAGATCCTGCCCGCGCTCGAGCAGGCGAAGAAGCTGGTCGCCGAGCACCGCGTGCCGGTAGTGGTCGAGGTGATCACCGAGCGGGTCACGAACGTGTCGATGGGGCTGGAGATCGACAACATCACCGAGTTCGAGGAGCTGGCGCAATCCGGAGCGCATGCGCCTACCTCGCTGTACGCCAATCTCGACTGAGCCGGAGCGGACGTGGCCCGCGTGCTGCTCGCGCCGGACAAGTTCAAGGGGACGCTGACCGCCGTCCAGGTCGCCGCGTACCTGGCCGGCGGCATCCGCGCCCGGCGCCCGGACGCTGAGCTGATCACCATCCCGGTGTCCGACGGCGGCGACGGGCTGCTGGACGCGTTCGGCGCCGCGGGGTTCACCCGGGTGCCGGTGACCGCGGCGGACGCGGCCGGCGCGCCCGCCGCCACCTGCTATGCCCGCCGCGGCGGCGACGCGGTGGTCGAGCTCGCGGCGGTGGCCGGGCTGGCCCAGCTCGGCTCCGGCCGCGCCCCGCTGACGGCCACCAGCCGGGGCGTGGGGGAGGTGATCGCCGCCGCCCTGGACGCCGGCTGCACCCGGATCGTGCTCGGCATCGGCGGCAGCGCCTCGACCGACGGCGGCATCGGCATGGTGCAGGCGCTCGGCGGCCGGGTCCTCGACGCGCGCGGCGGCGAGGCCGGCCCGGGCGGCCGGGGGGCGCAGGCCGCCGTCCGGCTCGACCTGGCGGGCCTGCATCCCGGCCTGCGGCGCGCCCGGATCGAGGTGGCCTGTGACGTCGACAACCCGCTGACCGGTCCGTCCGGCGCCGCGGCCGTCTACGGGCCGCAGAAGGGCGCGACCGCCGCGGATGTGCAGTACCTGGACGCCGCGCTGGGCCGCTGGGCCGACCTGGTCGCCGTGACGACCGGTGCCGACCGGCGCGGGCAGCCCGGCGCCGGAGCAGCCGGCGGCGCCGGCTTCGCCGCGCTGGCGGTGCTCGGAGCGACGCTGCGCCCCGGCGTGGACCTGGTACTTGAACTGACCGGTTTCGCCGCCGCACTGGCCGGCGCCGACCTGGTGATCACCGGCGAGGGCTCGCTCGACGAGCAGACGCTGCACGGCAAGGCCCCGGCCGGCGTGGCGCAGGCCGCGCGCGCCGCCTCGGTCCGTACCGTGGCGGTGGCCGGCCGCTGCCAGCTCGACGCGCGCCAGCTGCGCGAGGCAGGATTCGACACTGTGTACACGCTGCTGGCGGAGAGCACCAGGCCGGGCGAGGCGCTGGCCGAACCCGGCCCGCTGCTGCGGCGGATCGGCACCCGGATCGCCGCCACCCTCGACGGCGGGCGCCGGTGAGCGCCGAGCTGGCCATCGCGGCCCGCCGGGCGATCATCGACGGCCGCGAGCGGGCCGCCGCGGTCCTGGTCAGCGGCGGCAAGATCGCCGGCATCGGGCCGCTGCACGCGGCGGCCGGCGCGCCCGCGGTCGTCGAGCTCGCGGCCGACGAGGTGCTGCTGCCGGGCCTGGTCGACACCCACGTGCACGTCAACGAGCCGGGGCGCACCGCGTGGGAGGGATTCGACACGGCCACCAGGGCCGCCGCCGCCGGCGGGGTCACCACGATCCTCGACATGCCGCTGAACTCCGTCCCGCCGACCACGACGGCCGGAGCCCTGGCGGTCAAGCAGGACCGGGCCCGCGCCCAGGCGCACGTCGACGTCGGGTTCTGGGGCGGCGCGGTACCCGGCAACCTCGGCGAGCTGGCGGCCCTGCATCAGGCCGGCGTGTTCGGCTTCAAGTGCTTCCTGATCGACTCCGGCGTCCCGGAGTTCCCGCCGCTGTCCGCCGCGGAGTTCGCAGCCGCGATGAGCGAGACCGCGCGGCTCGGCGCGCTGCTGATCGTGCACGCCGAGGATCCGGCCGTCGTCGGGGCCGCGCCGCCGCCGGACGGGCGGGGGTACGCGGGATTCCTGCGCTCGCGCCCGCCCGCGGCCGAGGACGCCGCGATCTCGCGGATCATCGACACGGCGCGGGCCTGCGGCGGCCGCGCGCACGTGCTGCACCTGTCCAGCGCCGGCGCGCTCGCCGGGCTGCGCGCGGCCCGGGCCGCCGGCGTCGGCATCTCGGCGGAGACCTGCCCGCACTACCTCGCGCTCGACGCCGGGTCCATCCCGGACGGTGCCACGCAGTTCAAGTGCTGCCCGCCGATCCGGGAGCGGGACAACCAGGACCGGCTGTGGTCCGGTCTCGCCGCCGGTGACATCGGCCTGGTCGTCTCCGACCACTCGCCCTGTACCGCCGACCTCAAGCGGCTCGACACCGGCGACTTCGCCGCGGCCTGGGGCGGCATCGCGTCGCTCCAGCTGGGCCTGCCGGTGGTCTGGACCGCGGCCCGCCGCCGCGGCCACACGCTCGCCGACGTCGCGGGATGGATGGCGGCCGGGCCGGCCGACCTGGCCGGTCTCGCCGGCCGGGGCCGGATCGCCGCGGGCGCCCAGGCGGATTTCTGCGTGTTCGCGCCGGACGCCGAGTTCGTCGTCGACCCGGGCCTGCTCTGGCACAAGAACCCGGTCTGCGCCTACGCCGGCCAGCCGCTGACCGGAGCGGTCCGCCAGACCTGGCTGCGCGGCGAGCGGATCTCCCCGGAAGGCCCGGCGCGCGGCCGCCTGCTCGCGAGAGGATCATCATGACCAGCTACTACATTCCGCGCGGCGGCCTGCCGGGGCAGCGCGAGCTCACCACCGACCGGGCCGTGTTCACCGAGGCGTACGCGGTGCTGCCGGGACGCACGATGTCCGACATCGTCACCAGCCAGCTGCCGTTCTGGGACCAGACCCGGCTATGGGTGCTGGCCCGGCCGCTGTCGGGGTTCGCCGAGACGTTCTCCCAGTACCTTGTCGAGGTGGCGGCCGGCGGCGGCAGCGACGAGCCGGAAGCCGACCCCGGCGCTGAGGCGGTGCTGTTCGTCGTCGACGGCGCGCTGCGGCTGACGATCGGCGGCGCGTCCCACACGCTGGCCCCCGGCAGCTACGCCTACCTGCCGCCCGGCGCGGCCTGGACGCTGCGCAACACCGGGGCGGCGGCCGCCCGCTTCCACTGGATCCGCAAGGCCTACCAGCGGGTGCACGGCATCGACGCGCCCGGGGCGCTGGTGACCAGCGAGCACGAGGCCGAGCCGGTCCCGATGCCGGACACCGACGGCCGGTGGGTCACCACCCGGTTCGTCGACCCGGCCGACCTGCGGCACGACATGCACGTCAACATCGTCAGCTTCGAGCCCGGCGCGGCCATCCCGTTCCCGGAGACGCACGTGATGGAGCACGGCCTGTACGTGCTCGAGGGCAAGGCCATGTACCTGCTGAACCGCGACTGGGTCGAGGTACAGGCCGGCGACTTCATGTGGCTGCGGGCGTTCTGCCCGCAGGCCTGCTACGCCGGCGGCCCCGGCCGGTTCCGCTACCTGCTGTACAAGGACGTCAACCGGCACGTGCCGCTAGGCAGCCCAGCCGGCAGCCCGCGATAACCCCCTGAATGTCACAGCCACGGTGCCGGGTGCCCCTCGATGTCACAGCCAGGGGCCGGGGACGGGCAGGGCGCAGCGGTCCTGCCGAATGCGGGGCACACTAAATTCACTATGCGGAAATATCTTTCCGAAGTCGTCTTCCCTGAGCCGCGGCAGCCTTGTAGATTCGAGACTGGAGACGTTCGCGGAGGAGCACCTCATGGGAGCTGCCGAAATCAC
>CAWJUH010000003.1:0-1775184 GCA_963846005.1 uncultured Actinomycetota bacterium
AACTGCTCAGTCCTTTGTCATGGTGAGGGACTGTGACTTTTCGATTGGTCCGGTTTTTCGCACACCCGCCGATGTGGTTCAACCCCTCAGCAAAATCGTCATGGTGAGGGACTGTGACTTTTTCGATTTCGCACAAAACCGAGTTCCATTGGTCGATGGAGAAGGGGGAGGGGCGGTTGTCGATGGAAAAAGGCGTACCCAACCGCCCCGGACAACTGCCCTGTCACCCTTGGTAACCGTCCTTTCCCTTTCAACAACCCTCTCCTTTCTGTCATCCTGAGAGCCTGTGACTATTTTGACTTCGCACAAAAGCCCCTGTCGCTGTCGATGCAGACGGAGGTTTTGATGGAAAAGGCGTCCCCGCCGCCAGACAACCACCCTGTCCTTCGACAACGGTCCTCTCTCTTTCAACAACCCTCTCCTTTTTTGTCATCCCGAGGGGGGGGGGGGGGGGGGGGGGGGGGGGGGGGGGGGGGGGGGGGGGGGGGGGGGGGGGGGAAAAAAGGGGGGGATCCGGAGCCGGGGAGGGATCTGCGGTGCGCCACTCCGGTGCCCCACCTTTACCGTTCCCCCACAACCCTCTCCTTTTTGTCATCCGAGAGCTGTGACTTTTTCGATTTCGCGAAAAAGGTTGCGGCTGTCGACGGAAGACGCGGTTGGATGGAAAAGGTGTCCCCGGCGCCAACAACTGCTCTATCCCTTGGCAACGGTCCTTTCCTTTCAACTGCCCTCTCCTTGTTTGTCATCCCGACCCGGATTTCCTGCCACGCTGCGCCGGACACGTTTGCGCGTGCGCCTTTCTCTGAACGAAAGGCGCATGAAGTTCATCAGCGCCACCAATCTCGACAGGAAATCCGGGGAAGCCGAGGGATCTGCGGTGCGCCATTCGGGTGCCCCAAATTTACCGTTCTACAACTACCCTTCCCCTTGTCATCCCGACCGAGCGAACGGAGCGGAGGGATCTGCGGTGCGCCACTCGGGTGCCCCACCTTTACCGTTCCACAACCGCTCTCCTTTTTGTCATCCTCTGAGCGAAGCCGACCTGTGCCGCCTGCCCCGGCGTGCGTGGGGCGTGCCGTGGAGGGATTCTGCAGTCTCACTTTCAACTGCGATGACGCTGAGGAAGAGCACTGCAGACGCTCGGCTGTTGAAAGGAAATTTGGGGGCATCCGAATTGCGCACAGCAGATCCCTCGCTTCGCTCGGGATGACAGAAAGGAGAGGGTTGTTGAAAGGAAAGGCCGGCTACCAAGGGACAGGGCAGAGGTTTTCGCAGGAGATGATTCCATTCTTCGGCAAAGGGCAGTCAGGATGTAACTTGTTGATTGCTTTCGAGGGAACTGGGGTGAACAAAATCAGGTTGTTGCTGTCGATCGGTGCTACCTAAATGAGAATAAGTGTTCGAGGGGTATTGATGAAACGAAGGGCACGGGTTTAGCCGTGCCACACAGGGAATCCGATGAGGGCTTTAGCCGCTGAGGTAGTTTTTCCAATCGTTTGTGCCGAACGCAGATGTGGAGAGGGATGACTTCGCCCCACATGCCTCGAAAAGCGTACCTCAGCGGCTAAAGCCGTCATCCGTCAGCCCCGTTTACGGCACGGCTGAACCCGTGCCCTTCGTTCGACAGTCTCTTCGTCAAAGAGACACACCTCAGACGTGGACCAGGCCACCGAACCCGATACCACTTGACAATTAACCGTGCGCGGTGCAACATGTCATTATGCGACATGTCGTAGCGGATGCAAAGCCGCTCAGTGAGCCGGTGGTGTTGATGTTGACCAGTCTCGCGTCGGCACCCAAGCATGGTTATGCTCTCCTTAAAGACGTGGAGGAGCTTAGCGATGGACGCGTTCAACTAAGTACCGGCACGCTTTACGGGGCAATCCGCCGGCTCCTCGACGATCGATGGATCGAGCGCTTCGAGCAGGAGGATACATCGCGAGAGAAGCAGGCCTACCGGCTGACTGCGAAGGGGCGCGCGCAGCTTAACGCTGAAATTATCCGGCTCCGCCATCTCCTCCACTCGGCAACAACGCGGCTGGGCCTCAAAGGAGCCTGAATGAAGCTTGCTCATTTATACCGCGGCTTGCTTTTCCTCTATCCTGCGGACTTTCGCAGCCAGTTCTCGGAGGAGATGGTTTCTGTCTTTCAGCAAAGGGTAGACGAATGCCCCGAAACTCTCAATTTCCTCACCAGGGAGTTTTCCAGCATCGCAAAAGGAGCGTGCAATGTGTGGCTAGCGAAAATCCTGACCGTCAACGGCAATCCTTCACCCTCGGAAGCAGCGGATGCGACCTGTAGCCCTCTGACCATCGCAGAGGTAAATAGCCAGCGCCAAACCGCAATTAGAATGATGGTCGCTTCGATAGCCAGGCACGACTTCCTCAACGCCCGGCGCTATTCCAACGAAGAGACTCGTCTCAAACTTCTCCTCCACGATCTGGAGAGCGGAACTCAGGCGCCAGAAACCAAGACAGCCTGATGAACCGCCTATTGTCCACGATCCGGAGATGGTTTCGAACGAATCCCCCTGAAGATCCCTGTGCCGGCGTGCGCGTTCCTTTGGCAAACGGACCTCGTGACCGGAGTGCCGCTATTGCGTTGGAAGAGCCATGACCTGGACAGCCCGCAGGGAGTGCCGCGTGGCTGATACGGTGACTTCCGAATCTCCACCGGATACGGAACCAGGGTGACCTCAGCTTATACCCCGTTGCTCAACCGGGCGATTTGCGTCAGAAGGTAATTTCGCTCCGGAAGACTCGAGGTCCGGCGTCGATTTGCTGGACTACAGCGGACAATGCAGGCAGATGGGCGAAGTGGGGGGCGATTTTTACAATTTCGTTACCATTCCCGGGGATCGTTTGGAGATGGCCATTGGGGATGCCTGCGGCAAGGGCTTCGCCGCCGCGCTGATGATCTCGAATGTTCAATCATCTCTTCGCACGGCAACTCTGTTTGCTGGAACCAACCTGGCTATGGCGCTCCAGGTAGTGAATCGGCAAGTTTATGGCTCCTGCCTGGCATCCCGCTATGCGACCCTCTTTTACGGCGTTGTGGACGCAGCAAACCGCACGCTGCACTACGTGAATGCCGGGCACAATCCTCCCATGGTGATCCGGCCAGATGGGTCCATGATCGGGCTTACGACCGGGGGCGCGCCTGTTGGAATGTTTTCCGATTCGATCTATGAGGAGGGTTCGGTTCAACTCGGTTCCGGCGACTTGATCCTTGCCTATACAGATGGAGTGATTGAATCTCTCAACCCGTCTCATTGCGAATGGGGCACCGAGGGTCTGCGGATAGCCGCTGCCGAAAGCGATGCGGGGTCCGCCGGAGAGATGGTCGAGGCCATCATGCACTCGATGGATAGGTTTTCAGACTCGCGACAGATCGACCAGACGACCGTGGCTGTCGTACGGGTGAATTGAGGAAGGGAACTGTCCAGGTTAGCAACAAAACCAGGATGCTTCTGTTGATCGGCCTCGGTGGCCCAAATTTTCGAGTTGTGTTGATGAACTTAGCCGTTCGGTACTAGCTAGGTGCATTCCTCTCCAGCCCCGAATTGTGACAGCCGTTTGTAGCGTAAAGTCCCGCAGGGACGGCCTGATAATAGCCCAGCACGCAGTGCTGGGTCGCGAAGAGTGCGTGGACCAGTCCCGTAAGGGACGGCTGAAATTATGGCAGAATTGTCGGTTGTCGTCCGCTGGTGCTGAACACCATGTGAACCAGGCAAGATATGTGACTATGATGCATCAGAATCAGCCGTCCCTTACGGGACTCACGGCAGGCCGAGGCAGGCTGGTCTTGCTAGTCCCATTGTACCCAGCACTGGTTCGGCTCTGTACCTTCGTTCTCATCCTGTACAGCTTGTCGGCGCCGAACCGTACTGGGCTATTATCAGGTCGTCCCTGCGGGATTTTGCACTGAAAACACTTGTCGCAACTCCGGGCTGGAAAGGAATGCATATCGTACCGAACCGTATGCCTGCGATCGTGCCTTGATCAGCAATCCGGCAAAGCCGAGACAAATGCAGAAACTCCGTATTGGCTGAAGCCCACACCTTCCCAGGATTTCATCCTGGGCCGGCACGGCTGGAACCCGTGCCCTCGTTCGAGACTCTTGGGCAAACTCTAGCGTTAGGGAAACTTTCCTGTGCACATGGGACCAGCATACTAAGCGCTTATCAAGATTCGTCGCTGCGCACCAGCGGGAGACGCGCGTCTGTCTGCTTCCAGCTCGACCGAAGCCAAACATGCTCCGGATCCTCGGTCACCATCATCGACCGCGATGTGCCGGCGAGGAAATTGAGGTAATACAAATCGTATCCGGGGCCGGCCACCACGGGATGATATCCGTCCCGCACCAGAACCGCATCGCCATCGTGGACCTTGAGTACCGCACTCCGGGTCCGATCGGAGCTGTACAGGTTTTGAAACGCAAAGGCGTGGGCACCCTTCATCCGGTAGTAGTAGATCTCATCGAGATCGACTTCAATCGGCGGATTGTGGACCTCGTGCTTGTGGGGAGGGTAGCTGGACCAATTACCTCCAGGGGTGTAGACCTCCACCACCACCAACTTGTCCGCTGGAAACTCGGGAGGCAGCACGTCGACAATTTGCCGCGACGCATTTTCGCCTCCGCGCAAATTGCTGGAGATATCCTGCGGCCTGATCAGCCTTGGCAGCAGGGAAGCCGTAGAAGGCACCCGGCACTCCGCGATCTCGCAGACCGTTTCCGCTTTCAGGGTGACGCGATTGCCTGACGGCAGGTAAAGTGCGTAGGGTAGTCCATCGAAGACCGTCTTTCTGCCGCCAATCGGCACCTGGCCCTCTCCCCAATCACCTGCGCACCGGCCAGAAAGAAAAACAAGCACCATTTCTTCGCCTTGCGTTTGGAGAGACAACGTCCCTGCCGGAACCAGGCGGTGAACGGCGAAACTCATCCACTCCCACCCAACTTCCTGCCGGCTGAATCGGAGTAGTTCGCCCGATTGCGCGTGTGGAGTTCTCAGCGAATGTACGACTGAAGTATCAAGCTTCATTCATCTATCCAGCCCTTGGCTAACCCGCATCTTAAAAATTCAATTTGAGAGAAACCTGGCCTATGCGGGGAGCCGCAGCTTGCGTCACCTGCGCGAATGGTCCGGAAAGAATGCCGCTTGGTGTGCCGAACTGCGTATGGTTGAAAATGTTGAACCATTCAGCCCGAAATTGAAGATTGAAGAGCTCAGACAATTTCGTATCTTTCACCAAAGCTGTATCAAAATTGTTGACCCCCGGTCCGTGGAAGAACCGCCGCCGGGCATCCCCTTCGGAGCCAATGGCTGAAGAGGCAAACGCCGTGGGATCAAAGTAATAGTGGCTGCTTGAATTGCGCGGGTTCATGATGTGCAGCGGGCCAACTTTGTCCGGCGTATCGACCGGAAGCACAATGGGGCCGCCAAAGGCTGTGCCCAGCAGGGAATTATCATCCGTCTCCACCAGGGTCACCGGCAACCCGGTCTCGAACCGGGTAATTCCGCTGATAGCCCACCCACTGGTCAGCTGTTTAGGGCCACCCAGCCGGTCGAAGGGAAGAAGGTAGTTATAGCTGACCACGAAGTTATTGGTTGAATCGAACGCTGACAAACCGCGGCTCAGGCTGGCGTTTACAGGATTGAATTGCTCACCATATCCTGACGAATCGTCAAACGACTTGCTGAACGTGTATCCCAGGAGCAACTGCAAGCTGCCAGAAGTATGCCGGTAATTCACCTGCGCGGAGTTGTAGTTAGACCAGCCTTCGGTAATGAAATAGGAATCGTTGCCAAACGGCGCGATCGCGCCGAGGGTTGGATCGACCACGCCGCTAAAGGGTGACCGGGTGGTGAGAATCTGCGTGCCCGCGGCGGTGGTGTAGATGTTGTTTTCTCCTCCGGGTCCGCATGTAGGAGATCCGGGCGCCACCTGTGACGGCTGGCTTACGCTGAGGCACAAGGCCGGGTTGCCTGGATTCGCCGAGACGGAAGAGAGCAGCCGGCGGCCCGTGGTGCCTACGTAGCTCAAGGTCACTACGTCACTGGGGCTGAGCTGTCGTTGCAACGAAAACTCATAGTTCTGCGCATAGGGCAGCTGGTTCTTGTTGTAGAACGCGGGTGAACTGCCAATCGAGCCAAAGGCGGTGTAGAACTCGGCCAGAGTATCGTAGGGAGGTCCGCTCGCCGGATTTTTTGCCGAGAAGTGCTTCGGCGGCGGAGCGACCGGGAACAAATTCTTCACCGATTGCCCGCTCGCACGGTTGGTGAAAGGCGCGGCAAACGTTGGTTCGTTCTGACCGGTGTAGTTGCCAAAGGGCGCGTCGCCGATTTCGTTGAAGTCGGTCGCTCCCTCCAGAGCAGAATAAGAAAGCGCATAACCGGCGCGGATGCTGGAAGCACCGGCTTTTCCAAAGACCTTTCCTAATAACCCCTCATGGTCTCCCATTGCGTATGCCAGGCCAAAGCGGGGCGCGAAGTTATGCCAGCGAGTCGGGGCAAGGGTGCGCGGAACGCCAGGATCGCCGGGGAAGACCCAACCCTTTGGTGAACCCGGAAACACCACTGACTGCTCTCCGGGGATGAGGGTCTGGATCTCGTTATATTTTTCCCACCAGGGAGAGCTCACATCGTAGCGCAAACCGAAATTGAGGGTCAGGTTCGGTGCGACTCTCCAGCTGTCCTGACCGTAGAGGCCCATGTAGAAACTGCGTCCGTAAGAGGGATAGGACTGCCCCTGTACATAAGACGCCGGCGCGCCGAGTAGAAAATCCACAAAGTCGCTTCCGGTTTCGCTGGGTTGGCCGCTGAAGGCCGAGCCAAAAAAGTAATTCCCGTTGTTCTGTGCGCCTGGTTCGGCGTCTTGCTCAGTGAGCGAGCGATCGCGGCGCTCGGCACTGGTTTCCTGTCGTGCCCGGCCAACCCGCAGCTGCGCGGTCGGCTCAACCCGGCCCGCGCGGAAATGCGTCTCGAGGACCTCAATCGCGCGCTGTTGCGGGTGGTGTACCGGCTGCTGTTCTGGTTCGTCGCCGAGGACCGCGGTGCGCTGCTCATCCCCGACTCCCCCGACGACCAGCCTGCCGAAGCCGCGGCGCGGCGGGAAGCGCGGGACCGGTACGCGGCGTACTTCTCCGCTGCCCGGCTGCGCCGCCTCGCCCGCAAGACCCGCGGTCGCCGGCACACCGATCTGTTGGAAGGCGTCCAGCTCGTTTTCGATGGCCTCGGCACCGAGGGCGGCGTCGTCGAATTGGCACTTCCTGGTATCGGCGGCATCTTCGAATCCCGCCAGGACGATGGCCGGGCGCTGCCGCTGGACGAACCGCTGGATGGCGCCCGGTTGCCCAATCAGGCCCTGTTGGACGCTGTCCGGGCGCTGGGTCTGGTCCGGTCGCGCGAGGCGGCGCCCGGCGGCCGGTCGACTTCGGCCACCTCGGCGCCGAAGAACTCGGGAGCGTCTACGAATCCTTGCTGGAACGAATCCCCCACTACGACCCCGAGCAGCTCAGCTACAGCCTGGACGCGCTGGCCGGCAACGAGCGCAAGGAGTCCGGCTCTTACTACACGCCCACTGCCCTGGTTGACTGCCTGCTCGACTCGGCTCTTGATCCCCTGATCGACCAGGCGTGCGCTCAGCCGACTGCGGCCGACCGAGCCGCCGCGCTGCTGGACATTACTGTCTGCGACCCTGCTTGCGGTTCCGGGCATTTCTTGGTGGCCGCGGCCCGGCGGATCGCCAAGCGGCTGGCCGCCGAGGAAACCGGTGAGCCCGAACCGCCGGAGACGGTGATCCGCGCCGCGCTGCGCCGGGTGACCGGCCGGTGCATCTACGGCGTGGACATCAACCCGATGGCCGCGGAGCTGGCCAGGGTCGCGCTGTGCATGGAAGCCCTCGAATCCGGCAAGCCACTGGCTTTCCTGGACCAGAACATCCGGGTCGGCAACGCCCTCCTCGGTACCACCCCCGCGCTGATCGCCGGAGGCCTGCCCGACGCGGCGTTCAAGCCGATCGAAGGTGACGACAAGAAGGTCGCCGCGTCGCTAAGAAGCAGAGTGCGCCCGAACGGGCTGGCCAGGATGACCTGTTCGGCGTGGCCGGCATCCGGGTCTCCAACGCCACCCTCGCCGCCCGTGCCGCGACATCGCCCGTGAACTCCCCAGCAGCCTGGAAGACCTGCACATCCACCAGCAGCGCGAAGCACAGGAGCTGGAAACGTCGGCCGAACTGCGGCGGCAGAAACTGCTCGCCGACGCCTGGTGCGCCGCCTTCGTCCAGCCCAAGACCGAGACCGCCCACGCCAGCGCGATCACCCAGGCCACCCTGGAAATGCTCGCGGACGACCGACAGCGGGACACTCGCGGCAGCCGAGGAGCTATCCGGCGGCTGGCCCGCCAGTACCGGTTCTTCCACTGGCACGTCGAGTTCCCGCACATGTTCCGCACCGGGAACGGAGCTCACGACGTCGACCCGGCCACTGGCTGGTCCGGCGGCTTCTCCTGCGTCATCGGCAACCCGCCCTGGGAACGGGTCAAGCTCCAGGAGCAGGAGTTCTTCGCCGCCAAGGGCAGGCCGGACATCGCAGGCGCAGCAAACGCGGCGGCACGCAAGAAGATGATCGCAGCCCTGGCGGACGGCGACAGCCCCGCGGACCGCGCGCTTACGAGGAGTTCCAGGGTGAGCTGCGGAAGTCCGCGGGCTGGAGCCACCTGCTCCGCGAATCCGGCCGCTATCCCACTCACCGGCCGCGGCGACGTCAACACCTACGCCGTCTTTGCCGAAACCGGCCGCACCGATCATCGCGCCCACTGGTCGCTCTGGCTTGATATTGCCCACCGGCATCGCCACGGATGCAACTACGGCACCGTTCTTCCACGATTTGATCGAACAGCGGTCGCTCGATTCTCTACTTGATTTCGTCACCAATCCAAGGTTCTGGCAAGAGATCGGTCACGGCCGTATGAGGTTTTCGCTCCTCACAATCAGTGGCGGCAGAGTCCGCATTAACCAGCCCGAATTTGCTACTCTAGTGAAACATCCTTCTGAACTGCCGCCGCTAGGCCATCGAATTAAGGTTTCGGCCATAGATCTATTGCTCGTCAATCCGAATACAGGCACATGCCCGATGTTTCAGACGGAGCGCGACGCCGAGATCACGATCCGAATCTACAAACATGTGCCCGTGCTTTGGCGGGACGAGCCGCAGGAAAATCCCTGGGGCCTGTCGTTCCTGCGGATGTTCGATATGGCCAACGACTCAGGTCTTTTCCACACTAAAAATCAGCTCGAACAGGATGGCTGGAGGCTTGACGGGAACGTCTTCATCGGCGGCAACCAGCGAATGTTGCCGCTCTACGAGGCGAAGCTCATTCACCAATTCGACCATCGGCTCGCCTGCTACAGCAAGAGGCCGGAGGGCAGCCGGGACACCGAACTACCTCGGCTGGAGCTGAGCGAGAAAGACGACCCTTATCGCTTCGTCATTCCGCGGTACTGGGTTCAGGAGTTCGACACCGAAGACGAAGCTAAATCGACACCCGGCAAGCGGCCTACTCCGCGACCGGCGTCGCATCGCGTCTGGCCGCCAAGCACTGGAACCGCGGCTGGCTCCTTGGCTGGCGCGACATAACCAACGCGACCAACGAGCGTACCCTAATATCGTCATTGATTCCCCGAGCCGCCACCGGCGACACATTTTTGCTAGCCTTCACACCTCACCCTGTTGCGCTTCTGGTGGCTAATCTAAACACGTTCGTTATTGACTACTGCGCCAGACAGAAAATTAATGGAACGCACTTGAAGTACTTCGTCTTCAAGCAGCTTCCAGTACTTGCGCCCAGCGGTTACAGAAAGCCCGCTGTCTGGCCCGCGGCCGAGGCCGTGACTGAATGGATCAAGCGACGCGTGCTGGAATTGTCGTATACCGCATGGGATATGGAGGCTTTCGCGCGCGACATGAGCGACGACGGCCCGCCTTTCCGGTGGGACGAGGAGCCGACGGACTCTAATGCGGGCTGAGCTAGATGCCGCTTACTTCCACCTATACGGACTAGGACGCCGCGATGTTGAGCATGTGATGGACTCCTTCGAAGGGGTACGCAGCCAGGAGGAGCGCCAGCTCGGCGAGTTCCGCACCAAGCGGCAGATCCTGGAGCGCTACGACGCCATAGCCGAAGCCGCTCGGCGTCATGAGACGTACCAGACCGTCCTAGACCCACCGCCCGGCCGCGGGCCCCGGCATCCCGAGCGGAGACCGGCCTGATGCCCGAGCAGATTCGCTACGCCCAACTGTTCTGGGAGCTGATGCAGACCCTCCGCGACGCCCCAGAATCGCTGTCACCTACCGAGGTTTTTGATCGAGTCCGTGAGCCCCTTCAGCCGACGAGCCACGAGCTAGAGAGGGTCAAGAGCGGAGGAGTGCGATGGGAGATCGTGCTGCGCTTCCAGTCTGGCGAGGCGGTGACTGTCGGCTGGATGACCAAGCGCGATGGCTGGGCTATCACTGAGGCCGGGTTGGCAGCTATGGAAGCCTTCCCCGATCCGGTCGCGCTGGACTCAGAGCGATACCGCCGTTATCGGGAGATCGACGAGCAGCGCAAGCGCGCCCAGCGCAACCTGAGCGAGGTCCAGCAGTTCATCGCCCAGACGCTGCGGCTGGTCGAGGCGGGAAGCTGGACGGCCCAGGATGATTTGGCCGAGCTGGCCGGCACTACCGGCGAGGAGGTCGCGCACTTCCTGGCTAATCCCCAAGTCAAACTGGCGAATGGCTATCGGGTACTGAACGCGGACGGCAGCGTCCCGGACGAGGGCATGACGAACGCCGCGTACCGCGGCACTGATCTCCAGCGCCGGCTGGCGGCCGAAGGCGTGAAATTCAATGAGTTCGGCCGAGCCCCACAGGATCAACGCCTCGGTGCGGATATTTTGCGGACACTGCTGGAAGAGCAAGCAGAGGACAACGGATCAACGGGGGCCGACGAGCGGCGTCACGCCGGGCCTGGATGGTCCGCGGATCCAACGTCGAGGGCTACAACATCGTCGACGGATGGCTCCAGGACGGGTTCGTGTCGCTGAGCGCAACGCTGCTCGGGCCGGTGGACAGGGTCACGTCGTACGACGAACTCAAACGGCGAGTCGAGTCGGGCTACCAGCACAAGTCGTACGCCTACCGAGCGCAGCGCCTGGCCGAACTCGACCGGTTCCTGTTCCGCATGCAGCCCGACGATCTGGTACTCACCACGTCAGGCGGCCAGGTCTACCTCGGCCGGGTGACCGGGACGGCCTATTTCGCCGATCCCGATGACGCGTTGTCTAACGTGCGACGGGACGTGGAGTGGCGTTCCGACCGCCCGGTGGACGGTGCGCGGCTCGAGCCGCCGGTGCCGGCCCTGTTGCAAAGCCAGGACAGCATCGTGGACCTGACCGAGACCTACGCGCAGATTGCGGCACTGCTCCCCGAGGAGCAGGAAACCGCGGCCGTCGTCCCGACGGCCCTGCCGTCTCGCCGGCTGGAATTCAATGAGGTGACGGCGGAGTTCGCCCGCGAGATGCTGACGGACAAGGCCGATCTCGATCAGATTGCCCGACTGCTATGGGAGCACAAGCAGATCGTGCTGTACGGGCCGCCCGGCACGGGCAAGACCTGGCTGGCCGAGCACCTGGCCCGGGAGCTAACCGACGAGGGCGCAGTCCGGCTGGTCCAGTTCCACCCGTCCTACACCTACGAGGACTTCTTCGAGGGTTTCCGGCCCGAGCTCGGTAATAATGCGGCACTGTCCTTCACTCTCAAACCCGGCCCGTTCCGGGCCTTCGCGGAGGCGGCGACCGCCAACAGTCAACGCCCTACATCCTGATCATCGACGAGATCAACCGCGCCAACCTGGCCAAGGTCTTCGGCGAGCTGTACTTCCTGCTGGAGTACAGGGACCATTCCATCAGCTTGCAGTACTCGCCGGGCACCGAGTTCACCCTGCCGCAGAACCTGTTCATCATCGGCACCATGAACACGGCCGACCGGTCCATCGCGCGCATCGACACGGCGATGCGCCGCCGGTTCAGGTTCGTGGCTCTCGACCCGCGCCGGCCGCCGGTCCGCGGGCTGTTGCGCGAATGGCTCGGTCGGCGCGGCCTGCCGGACGAACCAGCACGGCTGCTGGACGAGCTGAACCTGCGGATCGCCGACGCCGACGCCGCGATCGGCCCGTCGTACCTGATGGACGAGCGCATCTACCAGCGGGCCGACGGGCTGGACGAGGTCTGGCGCTACTCGATCATGCCGCTGCTCGAAGACCTGTTCTACGGCGAGCGGGACCTGGAGGGCCGCTACGGGCTCGCCAGCCTGCGCCGTGCCGTGGCCGCCGTGGCCGAGGCGCAGCACGCTGATTCCGGCGAGACACCCGGCGATAGTGACGTGCCCACCGATCCGGCCGCGCCAGCCGCGCCGGCATGATGCTGATTGAGCTAGGCGAGCTGGGTCCGCCGCAACTGCTGTCTCTCAGCCACGAGCAGGGAACCCGGCTGGCCCGGTCCGGAGTGGTGACGGCGCGGCCGTCGGCGTTCACGCCGCACCTGTGGGAGCTGTCCGCGGCCGGGAAGGTCGGCGCGGCCAGGGTCGGTGACATCGAAGTGCACATCACGCCGAAGGTCGGCGTAACCCGGCTGCTGTTCCTGGCCGGGTACGCCCGCAGCGGCGTGAAGTGGACCAACGATGTTGTCTCGATCGGCCAGGCCGATGACCTCGTCGCTGCCATCGGCCAGGCACTCTGGCGGCAACTGGACCGGGCGCTGCACCAGGGCCTGCTGCCCGGATATGTGGTGCTCGAAGAGACCTCGCCAGTGCTTCGTGGCCGTCTGCTGGAGTCAGCGACAGCTCAACCGGCACTGCGGCCTGGCGTTCCCATTGGAGATGCGCCGCGACGAGTTCACGGTCGACATCGCCGAGAACCGGATCTTGCGTACCGCCTGCGAGCGGATGCTCACCGTGCCGCGGGTTGATGACGAATCCCGGCGGCGGCTGCGCGTCCTGCTACGCGAGTTCACCGACGTCACCCCGCTGGCGCGTGGCGACGCGATCCCGCCTTGGACAGCCGACCCGGCTGAACGCCCGTTACCAGCCGGCGCTGCGGCTGGCGGAACTAGTGCTATCGGCGACCTCGGTCGAGCACGGGGCCGGCGGCGTCGCGGTGACGGGATTCCTGCTTGACATGCCACTCCTCTTCGAGGAGTTCGTGACCAGCGCGCTACACGAGGCGCTGACCGAGCGCTATGGCGGACAGGTTGAGGCCCAGGACCCGTCGTTCTATTTCGACGAGGCCGGGCGGGTCAGACTGCGCCCCGACATCGTTTGGTACCTCGCGAGGCCGCGCGGTCGCGGTGGCCGACGCGAAGTACAAGGCCGAGAAGCCCGTCGGGATACCCCAACGTCGACCTATACCAGATGCTGGCCTACTGCACGGCGATGGGGCTCCGGCAAGGACACCTGATCTACGCCAAAGGCCAGGGCACGCCCGCTCGGCACGTCGTCCGCGAGGTCGGGGTCGAGGTGATCGCGCACGCGCTAGATCTTGACGTCCTGCCCGGAGCGCTTCTCGGGCAACTTGCCGCCCTGGCGAAGCAAGTCGCAGAAACGGTGCCGATTCGATTGGCCAACACATTGCACGATGCTCAGCGCGCCTAACGTGATCAAGTGCCCAAGTCACAGCCCAGCGATCTGACACCACGGGCGGTGCCGAGTACACGCCGAGGCGGCCATTCTTCGCGAAGAGCGAGCAGGTGACGGGTCGGGTTGAATGCCGAATACGAGACGGCTGCTCTGCCGACTGAGCTACACCGGCGGGTGACTCCTGAATGGTAGCCCAGTCGGCCTATGACGTGCGTATTCGATACCTGAACTGCGCCTTTACCGCCTAGATCATTAGCTATGGACGGTAGCGCTGCACCCCTCAGTTCCGGTTGACACCGCCTGGATGAGGGTTCCGGCGGCTCCGCCTCAGCCAGGATCAGCAGCCGGCATGATCCCGGCCGACAGCGCGAGCCGGAGTTCAGCTGGGCTGGGGAACGGTGCGGGTGTAGGGCTGGGGCGCGTCCTACTCGCCAAACACAGGCCGCTAGATTTCGCGCCTAAATGCTTGCGAGCCTGCATGATCGCCCTTTGGTCACGGGTAACACATAGATTGTCCGAGATTGGATGCCGTGGCACCGCCGGAATCCTCGTGGCAGTTCGGGTCGTCGGCAAGGGATCAGAAAGCGGATACCTCGCGCCGACACGCCCAGTTGGTCCATCTGTGACAGATTGATCACTTGCCTCCATGCACTATTTCAGGGACACGAACCACGGCACGCTGGTGCGTGAGCAGATCGCGCCGGCGCCCGCAGAAGCGCCCACCACAGCGGCAGCTTCAAGCACTGCGCTGAGTTCGCACGCTGTGGTCAGCTGAGGGCAGACCATCCTGGCCGTACTCCGACGGCTACAGCACTCCCAGCGGGCTTTCCGGGATCCTAATGGCAGTACATGCTGCTTCGTTGCTGATAAACCACTAGATTCATGCGATAACGGCTGGCTTGCTGACCTGGCGAAGACGGAGAGGTTCCACGGGCGAGCTGAACGTTGGTCATAATACCCGTGTTTGGGAATTTTGTCCGATAAGACCAACTTATTAGAAGTCACTGCGAGGTAGGAAAGACTGTGACGACTGCTGTCATGATCATGAGGGTCAGCGCCCTGCGCAGCAGGTTAAGGGGCGTGCTTTGAGCCTTGTCGTTCGCAGGCGTCTGCTGGGTCAAATAGGTAAAATTTACCATGAAACGGAGCTAGACCTCCGGGTCGAGCAGGGCGATGCGCCGTACGCCTTAAGGGTTCATCCCCAGGGACGCGACGAACCCCTCTATCACCGCTACCACGGCCGGGTTGGCGTGACGTGCTCGGGCCAGGAGTTCGAAGGCGTTGCCGAGGTCGTTGTCACCCGGCTGCGGCTGATAGTGCTGGTGCGATCGGGCACGAATTCGCCGGGCCTCAGCGCGGAGGCGGGAGAGGTGGCGCTCGTGTCAGTCGACCGCGCTGACCTTGCTCCGCCGCAGGGGGCAGGCGTCCGCCGGCAAGATCAACCGCGTCGAGTTCGTAGGGTTGGCCGACTCGTTCGCGATCCGGGTTACCCACCTTCGGAATTTCGAGGGCTTCCTGGAAGCGATGTCGCCTGAATACGTGCCGCGACTGGGGCCGGAATGCGCTGCCGCGCTTGAAGAGAAGAGGCGCCAGGAGAACGCTCAAGCACGTAAAGCTGCATCGTCGCAGGGCAAGCACAAACAGGCCAGCCTGCCCAGCGACGATGATCGCCAGAACCCGACTCGCGTGTCTGCGGGAGTCCGGCGGTTGGCGGACAGTCGCGCTGGTTGGATCGGGATCGGCGCAGCTATTTCAATTATTGGTGCACTATCGGCTCTATTTGGCCGTTATCTAGTTGGCCACTATGTAGCAGAGCAGGCCCACTGCAGTGCGCCGCTGCCGCAGTCAGCTAGTTGTGTTTTCGGCGGGATAGCGACGTTTGCTGGCGGCCTGCTGATTAGGTTCGGCTTATTTTTGGTCTTCTGCCCGGCTGTCGTTTTTCTGGTGGCTGTCTTCGTGGTTAGGAAGCAAAGGGCCAAAACTGCCTCTCAACGGTCAGTAAGTGAGTTCCGGCTGCGCCCCAGCCCGGTTTCACTGGCGCCTGAGCGGCCTTCCGGCATTCCTACGACGGACCGCCGCGATGCTTGCGAGGCGGGCGAAGAAGCCGATCGGGCCGCACAGCTCAAGACCGCGCCACGAGGGGCCCCGAGGGCTATAGACCCCGGATGGGACGGTGGCGCGGCAAACCGGAGTCCAGGCACTCGGCCGTCGCCCCGCAGGCGTACAGCGCAGCGACTGGCCGGGATACTGGCTGTGGCCGGCTTGCTGGCGGCGGGGGTGCTGACCCACGTTGCCGTTCGTCCTGGCCGGCTGGCGGCGGATGGGTCTCTGATGCTGATGCAGCGGATGGGGCCACCTCCAGGCTTACTGGGTGCGTACGAAGAACTCAACGCCGATACCGCGGTGATCCGGGACCGCTCTACCGGTCGCGTCGTGGCAACCGGCATGTATGCCGATCTCCTGACTAATCCGGCTGCCTTGCCTGGCTTCACGTCGTCGCTGCCCCGCAGTGTCAGGCACCTCCTGGAGGTTGGGCAGGTCCACACTTACGCCGCCATTTTTCTCGCGCCACTCAGCAAGTTGCAGTCACGGGACGTTGTCGTGGATGCGAGATCTCTGCAGCTCCCCGGCACTGTTGTCCTGAAGGACAGCGCCCTGGGGCTGGCGGCTATCGCGGTAACGATGACTGAGGCGCAGGTGTCGGGTCTCGACGGGCCGCCCGAGTTTGCCGCCGTGCCCTCGGATGGCACGTTACGGCCCCGGCAGCTCATCCTGCGGCGCAATCCCGCCCTGTTCAGCAGGTCGGCGAGCTTCGCGCTGACCGGCGGAGGCTTGCGCGGAGCGGGGCGCTCGTGGTGCGACACACCCGTTTCGGGTGCTGGAGCCGGCGCGCCACTCGGCTACGTGCTGCCGTCCGGACAACTCGTCTTGATCGGCTTGGCCGTGCCTTCGGTGGTTCCGGGCCAGTGTTCCATTCTCGGCGCCTGGACCTTTGGCCAGTTGCTGCTGCTCGTTACTACCTCACCCGGGCCGAGCAGGGCGACCGCCTACCTCGGGGTGATCGTCGAGAGCACAGCCACAGCCCGACGCGAACTTGGGTACCGGGGCCAGCAGACAGGCGCATACATCGCCACGGTCGAGCCAGGCAGCCCGGCAGTCGAGGCGGGCCTACGGCCGGGGGACGTGATCATCCGTGTCGACGCGAAGACCGTAAGCCCATTTACTGCTCTGCACGCATATATTCGCACGCTCATGCCCGGGAGCACCCATACGGTGACATACGTCCGGGGCGGCAAGGTTCGTGCGATCCGGGTCATGCTCGGCAGCATTCCCTCCTCGGCTGGGAGCGGCTGATGAAGCGCGCGCGAGCGGTGTATGGGCGGTGGATGAAACGCTGGCCATTCCTTCAGTTCCAGCCCCTCCGGCTGCCCCCGAATGGGCAGCTGGGAGTCGAGGCGGCCGCCAGGCGACGAGTGCTTTCTGTTTTCGCGCTGATCGCGGCAGGGTTGCTGGTGACGCTCGCGCCTGCACACGTGGACGGGGCCGCGCTCGGCGACCTCTCTGGCGCGGGGCCGCCAGGCTTTGTCCCGGCGCTCTGCTTTCTTGTCGGTGACCTGTGCCTGGGAGCCGGGGTATGGTCTGCCATTGCCGCGGCCCGTGACAGACCACTTGAGCGACAGATTGTCGCTGGCCTCGGGATCATCACTGCTGCGCTCACCGGGCACTGCGTGCGGCTGATTCTCCAGATCGTCCTACTGCGCAGGTTCTACCGGCCGTCCCTGATCTTCACCAGCCCGGCGCGGGCGGCAGCTGTCGGCTGGGGCACCCTGCTCGCGATCGTTCTGGTGACCGGCTTCCTCGCCCCGCTCGCGGTAGCCGCGGTGAACCTGCTGCCGCGAGCAGCGGCAGACTCGATAGGTCCGATCCGGTGGCTGGCTAGCCGCCGCTGGTGGCTCCTGCTGCCATTCGCGGCACTGGCCCTAACGGCGATCATCACGCAGTGGGTCCTTTCCCCGGCGCTGGCAGCTGCCATGGGCTACAGGTACCCGACTCCGTCGGGGGCACTGGTGACCGTTTCGCTGCGCGATCTTGGCCCTGCTGCCTGGAACTCGCTGCAGGTCCTGGTCGCGCTGCCGCTTCTGGTCCTGATGTGGGAAGGCGTGGAGTCAGCCCGGACATGCCATCGACTGGTCAGGCACAACGACGCCGAAACGCCCTTGCTGGCGCGTGCGCGGCGGATCGACTACCGGCTAGCCGCCGCCGCGGTCGTGCTCGCGGCCGCCGGGGTGGCGGCCGCTCATGGCAGCCTTCCGGCCATGCTGGCAGGTGTCGCACTGCTACTAGTCGTCTCGCTCTCCCTTGGCGGCCGCCTAGGCCGGGCGGCGCGCCTGGCTAAAGGCTTTGAACGTGGTGCCAGTAAGTGGCAGCTGCCTGAAGAATGGCGTGAACTGGGCCGAGTATCCTTGTTGCTCGGAATTCTAGCATCCCCTGTGCTCGTCGTTCTCTGCGCAGATATTTTTCTCGGAGCGAAAAGCCGGCCTGTGGTTTCCTTTTGACTTGCACGGATTCTACTTTTACTGGCATAATTATGGCCTCGTAACGATCCCTGTAGTATCAGCTTCTGCCATTTACGGCCACGTTGAGGTAGTGATCTGGGCTACTAGCTTCGGGCTCGTAGTGGCCTTCCTGCTGGGCATGCTGATAAATGTAATGGACAAGAAAGTGCGTCGTGGGGCCGTCCCGGTTATATGGTTCCTGATCCGGGTCGGCCTTCTGGCCTTTGTGCTGGCGCCGGTCGCGAGGCTTGCCGATCATTCCTACGCAACATTCCTGCTGACTGGATGTGCTGTTGTCGTCATCCTGCTCACATTCAAGCGCGAGATCCTTCCGCCCGCGGTTTGGTCCGCCGTGCTGGCCGGCGGCGCGCTGGCGCTCTGGTCGCTGGCGCTGTGGCACGCCACCTGGCTGCCGGCGGCGGCATCGGTGGGCCTGACCGTTCTGCAGCGATTTGTCTACAATGCGGGTAAGATTAATAAGCCCGACAAGTACCGGGTCAATCGTATTTCGTACTTTCAGTCAATTTCTCTTGTCGCCGTTGCGATGCTAGCGCTGGGCCACGGCGCTGCTACCGGTTACTTCGAGTCGGACGCCCTATCCAGCGTCTCCGACCGTGTCGCACTGTCCGTAGTCGCGGTCATCTGGCTTGTCATGCTAATTGCCCGGCAGAAGCCGGGCTCGCTGGCACTGCGGGGCGTGATAGCAGATGCGGCGCAGTCAGGGGAGAACAAAGCCGGGACCGAGACTGGGGACAACGACCTTACGCGAGAGCTTTTGCATCACAGCTGGGCCTGGCTGCTGGACCCTCAGCGCGCGCTGCTCAGCTTCATCGGCCGTGAAGCCGAGCTGGCAGCGCTTCTCGCCTGGTGCGAGGACGACCGTGCAGGACGGCTGCGACTGATGACCGGCCCAGGGGGGATCGGCAAGACGCGGCTTGCCCTTGAACTCGCTGAACGCCTGAGGCAGCGAGGCTGGAAAACTCAGCTGATCGCCCCCGGCCAGGAAGCTGCGATCGCCGGCATCCTGCACGCGGCTACCCGTGATCGAGCGCTGCTGGTGGTTGACAATGCGGATACCTGCGCGGGGCTCCAGCAGATGCTGACCGCACTGGTGCACGAAGAAGGGGGCGCCCTGCGAGTCCTGCTGCTGGCCCGGTCATCCGGGGAATGGTGTAGTCAGCTTGGCATCGAGTCTCCTGCAATACGGAATCTCTTCCGGCTGGCATCGGAAGCAAAAATTTCACTGTCGGCAGCTGCGGTCGCGCATGGACCTGACCACAAGATCGTGGCGCAGGCAGCTGGAGCAATCGCGAAGGAACTCGGCCTGCGCGAGGCGAAAATCGAGACCCGCTACAAAACCAGCGCGGGCCGCCTTCCGATGCTGGAGCTGCACGCGGCAGCGCTTTTCGCGACTCTGACAGATGCCACCCTGGCCAGTACCGGCACGGGAACAGTACAAGCCGATATTCGTCAAGGCGCCGGACTCAACCATCTGCTCAGCCACGAGCAAGAGTTCTGGTACGACCTCGCGGAGGCCCGAGGGTTGCTGAACGGCCGCGACAAGGCAACGACGCGGCTACTGCGGCAAATCATCGCAACTGGCTGGCTGTTCGGCGCCGCATCGGCGGACGTGGCCCGCGAACTGGCCGCCCGGGTACCTGGAATGCCTACGTCCCCCAAGTTCGGTGAATGGCTTTTGGACCTCTACACAGTCGGCCATGTCAGTCGAGACGGGACCGGCCTCATGCTGCCCGCCCGTCTCGCTGAGCTGCACACCCTGCGAGAGCTAATTGCCTCGCCGGAATTTGTACAGGCATGCTTCGCTCAGCTCACCGCCGACCAGGCGATCCATGCGGTGACTTTTCTCGCCCGAGCATCCGCGGACTACGGGGAGGCAGGCATCCTGCTCAGGCAGATCCTGCCGGATATTCCTGATCACATCACCGACATGCGGTTCCCGGCGGAAACACTGACGGCGCTGCTGAGCATCCTGCCGGACCCGAGCGCCACGCTTGCTCCCGCAGCTCTAGCTCTGACCCGGCGGATCTTGGGCACACTGCCGACCGAAGCCGAGCCAGCACTTCGCGCATATTGGCTGAGTTTCCTTGGTTCCCGGCTCGCTGACGTAGGCCAGCCCGCGGACGCGGCGCTCGCCGAGCGGGAAGCCGCGGCCATCCGCAGGGAACTCGCCGCCGACCAGGCTGGCGGGCACTCCGTTCAGAATCCGGATGATCATGCGGCCTTTGGTCCCGGGGATTGATGCCATGAAGAAGCGGGCCTCCGCTTATGGCGGATGCCGGAAGGTGCAATCGTCCGTCTCCACCAGGCAGGGAGGTCCTTATGAGCGAAGAGTACGCCGGGCGGCAGGTCGTCGGTATGGACCTGCACCGGCGCCGCAGCGTGCTGGTCCGGATGACCGAGGATGGCAGGAAGCTGGGCACCGCCCGGATCGCCAACAGCCCGGCCGCGCTGCGTGCCGAGCTCCCCGGGCCGGGGAGAACCCGCGGGTCGTCCTTGAGGCAACATACGGATGGTACTGGGCCGCGGATACGCCGGCGGCGGCCGGGCCGAGGTGCACCTGGCGCATCCGCTGGGGGGTTAAGGCCTACGGCTGCCAGCGGGTCAAGACCGACGCGAGGGACGCCGCTAATCTGGCCGACCTGCTGCGGATGGGGCGGCTGCCGGAGGCGTGGATCACCCCGCGCGAGGTCCGTGACCTGCGGGAGCTGACCAGGTACCGGCAAAACTGGTCGGGCTGCGCAGCAACTGCAATGACCAAGTCCACGCGGTGCTGGCCAAGCTCGGGATGGCGGTGACCTGCTCGGACCTGTTCGGCGCCTGGGGCAGTGCCTGGATGGACGGGCTGCGGCTGCCGCAGCCGTACGCGGGGAAGGTGACCTCGCTGCGACAGCTGATCGGCGAGCTGAACACCGAGATCACCATGCTGAATGAGGGGGTTGTCGCCGACCTGCGGGCCGGGCATGTCGGCTACCGGGTGATCCAGCGGCTGCCGGGCATCGGCCCGGTCCTGGCCGCGGTGATCATCGCCGAGATCGGTGACGTGACTCGCTTCGGGACGGCGGCTCAGCTGTCGAGCTGGGCAGGGCTGACCCCAAAGCACCGCGAGTCCGATACCAGCGTCACCCGCGGGCATGTGACCAAGCAGGGCTCGAGGCTGCTGCGGTGGGCGCTGATCGAGGCCATCCAGCGCGGCCCGGCCGGGTTCCCCGTCCGGGACGCGGAGGACGCGATCATCGCCAGGCGCGGCCCCGGAGCCCGGAACGTCGCGAAGGTCGCCGCCGCCCGCCGGCTGCTGACCCTGGTCTACTACGGGCTGCGTGACGGCCAGATCCGCTGCCTGCCCGAACCAGCCGCAGCCGCATGAGCGCGCCCCGGCCGGCCGGGCGCGAGGCTCCCCAGTCTGTCCCCCGCCCGCCGGCGGCGCGGACGCCGACCCGATTGGCCCCGTCCGGCCCTGACCACTGACGCGACCTCCCCCATGCTCCCCGGCCCGCCCGCCGGGACCCCGCGAAGGGATGACTGCAGCCAGCGGCACTGCCCGCGGGGAATGCGCTAGCCGATACCGCAGTCCGAACCCCCTGGGAACCCGGCGCGCCAGCGCCCGGATCCCGGGCTGGATCCTCTACCCCCAGGGAATGTCCAGTTCAGGCCCGAGTTGGGCCAATTTAGTGCACACTCGGAGGCCTGAAGGCGATTGAAAGGATGGCATCCATCCGCGCAGGCGGCGAGGAGCCCGTGACCTGCGTCTTCGTAATCAGCAATACGGCTCCCACCGTGGCGGGCGGAGCGGACCTGACCCATCTACGACTGGAGATTAGTGCGCAGATTCGCCGCCGAAATCCAGTGAATGCGCAGGTCAGCGCACCGCAAGATCAATAAGTCCAAGATCGTGGCCCAACTCGGGCGGGCTGGATCCTCTACCCCCAGGGAATGTCCAGTTCAGAACCTCTGCTGCTGCGCTGTTGCTGCAGGAGATCAATCGCCGGTCCGTGGAGCCCTCGAGCGCGGCGAGACCCTGGCCCGCCTCGAAAGCAGCGACGTCTCGCCCCGGTTCTTCGCCGAGGTCAGGTCCCTGGCGGGCCGCCCGGTGGACCCGTTGACTAGATCTACCAGTCCGGAAAGAAGGAGGTAGGCGGGTCAATATCCGCTCGTGCCGCTCTGGATGGTGCGGTAGCGGCGGGCTGTCTTGACGAATTTGTGGATGGACCAGCTGGTCTGCTGCTCGATCCAGCGGCTGATGGCGAGCGCGGGGAACACGATGGTCAGGTGGGCTTCGATGGAGTCGCGGGTCCGGTGGTAGACGGACCGGGCCTGCAGGTCGCTTTTGGCCATCCGGAAGCTTTTCTCGATCTGGAAGAGCTGGTGGTAGGAGCCGATCGCGAACTCTGGCGTGACCGGGGTGCCGTCCGGGCAGGCCGCCAGGTTGGTGACATAGTCCTTGAGCCCGGCCAGCGCCCTGGCCTTGGCTTCGAGTTCGCGGTTCACTGACCGGCTGCGCCCGACAGCTGGATGAACCGGTTGCGCTTGACTGGCACCTGCCCGGCGACGGCCCTCTCGGCTTTGGCGACCTGCTCATCGATGCCGCGCAGCGTCCTTCTGGCCGGTCGGCCTTGTACTGGTAGTAGATCACCTAGTCCCGGCGGCCACCGTTCAGCCCGGCTGGCCAGGGCTGGGTGAAGACGTGCCCGCCGGGGATCTGCTCGCCCGGATGGGCGCGCTGCCACTGTTTCACCGCGTAGGGGACATGCGGGATCTTCATGCCGAGGATGAACGACAGCCCGGCCGCCTCGATCTGCTTCTGGTTCGCCTCGGAGATCATGCCCGCGTCCGCAACCACGGTCACGTCCGGCAGGTCGTGCGCGGCCATGAACGCCTCGATGACCGGCAGCATCGTCTTGGTCTCAGCCTTGTTCCCCCCGAACGCCGACACCATCAGCGGAAACCCGTCGGCGCCGGTGAGCAGGTAGGAGTCGACCAAGGGCGCGGTGCCGTTTTGCGGCGGGTCCGTTTCCCCTGGCCGCTCCTCCAAACCTGGCGTGCCAGTTTCCCGGCACCAGGCTTTCCCCGAGGAAAGATGGGGATCGGCTTCGCGGGTCAGGCGGCCCAGGGGCAGGGATCTGGTCGGCCCCGGTAGGAGTGCCGCCGGATGCGGACACGTGCCGGGTGGTCCAGAAGGTATCCCGAAGCGGACGGCCACCACGGGTCAGCGTGGTAGTACGTCCGTTTGACCCAGTGGGCACTTCGCTGCCGGTGCTTGGCGCGTAGCCACCGCCACGTCCGCCACCACAGGTAGCGGTCGATATCACGGAATGCTCGCTTAGACGCGCCGGTTCGGAAGTAGTTCGCCCAGCCGCGGGTGATCCGGTTGAGTTCCAGGATCACGACCATGGGGTCGCGGTCGGTGACCTGCCGGCTGGTGATCGCCTTGATCTTCCTCCTGACCGAAAGCAGGGCCTTCTGGGAGGGGTAGGTGTAGGTGTAGACGTATCGCCGGTTGCTTCCCCGCTGGGTATGCCGCTGGATGCGGAACCCGAGGAAGTCGAATCCCTGGTCGATGTGCACGGCGTGAGTCTTGGCCAGCGACAGGCGCAGCCCCGCAGTCCCGAGCACCACCTCGACTTCCTCGCGCAAGGCGTGAAGGTGAGAGTCGGTGCCGTGAACTAGCACGACGAAGTCATCTGTGGTTGACCCCGTTTTCCGGACACCGTCTTGGCGGGTTCCCTCGTCAGGGGCCTGCCGGGGAGGATGTCCTCGATGGGGTCGAAGAAGCGGAAGAGCTATACGCCGGAGTACCGGCGGGAGGCTGCGCACCTGGTGATCGACACTGGCCGGACGATCGCGGCGGTCGCGGCCGAGATCAATGTGGGGCCCAGCTGCTGGGCCGCTGGGTGGCGCTGGAGCGGCAGCGGCTGGGTGAGCCGCCGGAGGCGCCGCTGGATGCCAGCGAGCGGGCTGAGCTGGAGCGGCTGCGCGGGGAGAACGCCGAGCTCAGGCTGGATAACGAGCAGGGCGACCAGACTCTGGCCGCGGACCCTTCGCCCTATGACCGAATGGAGATGAACTCGGATGACTGCTATACCTGTTTATTGATTGCTCAGAATGACCATGGAATAAAAAATCGCCGCCTTCGATCTGACGGTCCACGCATTACCGCTTCGTGGCCACGTCTGCCCTGTCCGGTCATCTGGGCACCTGCGGAGTCTAAACCATAGGCAGATGCGAAGATCAGAAAGCCATTAAAAAGAGCAATTACCCAGCGCGCCCAGCTGCCGTTATCGACGAGTATGGCGGTTAAATAAGCGAGCAGCTGAGCTAGCGTGAAAGCGACCCAGTTCCGTGCGCGTGGCCCGAACTTTGGCCCAATTAGGACTCCGAGGACGTTAGGCACTAGAAGGCAGGCGGCGGCTGCCCCTTGTAGTGATAGCAAGCTCGCAATAGTAAACAAACTGCTGAGATTATCCGACGCCTTGCCTGTCGTAGAAAAGTTAATGACTAGCATATGCAGGCTAGGATCTGGCACCGTCCGTCGCTCCTTCCTCCGAAGCGTCATCAACTAGATTAGGGCCCTGTTCGTTGACAAGGAGATGCCGCAAGTGCGTGAGATGGTTTTCCCAGTCATCAGAAATATGACGCGCCATAACCGGCACGTTATCCGGGCGAATGGCTTGTGCACATCTAATGCCGCGCCTGAAGGCTGCGTAGGCCACCATAGGATCGATCGTGGCCGTTCGCACTAGCTCGTTGACATGTACAGGTCTAAACCTATTTACTGTCATATTACCATTCTCGACAGCAATAAGAATACGACGCAGTTCTTCTGCCGCATTAACCAACTCATCCGGCACGTCGCGGAACAAGTCCTCGGACGGCTTCTGAATCTCATCATCGGCACGTCTTAGCCTCAGGGCTCGATCAACACCAGCAAGTAGCCGTTCCCGGGTCTTCACATTTAGCAGAGCTCTGTCCGCAATTAGCCAGTCGACCTCGTCAAGGACAGGTTCTGAGAACGAGGCCGCAGTGAGTTCAGCTGCAAGCGTCATTGGGATTTCGCCCGCATGCTGGCCGCTATCCGAGGACATCGATGTATCGACTCTGCCAGAAAGCTCCTCTGAGAGGTCTCTCCCACTTCGCATCTCCTCCGTAAGAAGCTCACTTAGAGTCGGCTCTTCCAGGGTAGAATCACTGTTAGGGGCATCTATATCATTCATTGAGTGTCCTCCCATAGATGGGTGAAGTCTGGGTGGTGACGGACCATATGTCGCAAGCGCGCCACTGCTCGCAAATGACGCTGGCGGCATGCCGATTCAGTCGTCCCCAGGTGCTCAGCAATCCTTGCATATGGAAGACACTCATAATCCCGAAGAGCCAACATCATTTGATCCGTTTCACTCATGGAAATGATCAAAAGACGTAGCTTCTCTGCTAGGCTTTGCAGAAGCGCCGGTCCAGCGGCGGATTCCTGGGAGTCGCGAACTGAAGCCCGACCCCCCAGTCGCTCAAGCTGGTCCGTTGCCATCGCAACTGAAGTAGTGCGACGAGAGAACTCATAGACCTCGCGCCGAATAAATCCCCGTAGCCAAGTGTCGAAAGAACCGCGGGCTTTGTCGTACAAGTCAATACGCTCTACGGCACGTTCTACGGCATGCTCACATACTTCATCTTTATCAGCATCAGACAACTGCGGTGCAATCAAGTTTAGGTACTGAGACAGTCTCGCTCCGCACAAGCTTACAAGCGATGGCCCGGCGTCTGGTTCGCCAGCCTTTGCACGTTCAACCAATTCAGCAATGTCAACGCTTCGTCCGAAAGATGTTGTGGACTCAGGCATAGTCACCGCAACCTCGCTGGTCTACGCCACGACGTCGCCGCGACGCTGCGCAGCATGAGCTCCTGCTCGCTCCGTACAGGCAGATCGCCGACAAGGTCCGAGTCCGGATCCCAATGGCGCAGGAGTCCTGGAATCCGCCAAGCAAGAGTCCGCATATCCCACGTGTGGTCAGTGCAATCAATCAGCGCCTCTGCCAGAACGCATGCTCTACCCTCGAGAAACGCCTCGCGGTCCACAGCTTCAACGACCCACACCCACCTAGGCATGCCGATCCGGCCGTAGCCGCTGATTACATCTCGTGGCGCTCCTCGGTCGGCCAAGTATCTCTTGAAGTCATTGCTGGGCAGAGCGCTAGTCACAAATTCGATGCCCTCTCGGCGCCGACGCAGCGCTCCTAGAGCGGGATCTTCCGCTCGGTCGTCAAACTCCTTGCGTAGTCGTGCCATTCCCAATGGTTCAGCGCGTTCGCCTGGTACATATAGGTCAGGCGGCAGCGAGACTATCAAACAGAGCCATTCTTCTGGCTGCCCTTTATGTGGCATTGAACAGAGTCGATAGGGACCAGCTGCATCATCATTACATATGAAATCGACCCTGCGTCCACGTCCGGGCCTTGGCTTGTAACCTACAAGGATGAACGCGTGATCTTGTGTACCGACAATTACTGGCAGTGCAGAATCCAGATAACGACGCGCTACCTTGTCTAGTGTTTCTTCTCGCGGTAGGTCCTCTTTGCGGTAGACCAATGGAGACATGCCAAGTCGACGCATCGCTTCTGTAAGCTGTCCAACGGTCAGCCCAGCACTAGGCACTGATCGTCCAACGCCAAGCTCGCCGGGAGCAGCCTGGGCTATGTCTCCCGGCAGCCAGCGGGGAGAGCCGTATCGCAAGCGGTGGTAGTAGGCGGCCATCCATCCCGCAGCGTGCGCGCACACGCCCAATTGTGCATCACCAGAGATAAACGGGGCGGCAGACACTTCGTGTGCTACTCCAAAAAAATTAGCCTCATCTCTTGCTGTACAAGTCACCCAACGTAGAAGGTTCTCGGGCGGACACAACATTGTACGTCCTACCGGTGCACCGGTGACAGGACGGATGACCACATAGCCGAGATAGGTCAGTCCGGCGAACGAGGCGGCGATGTCCGGATCTGAGATATCGGGCGGGGGCGGGTCGGCGAAGAAGTGCAATCGGTGGGCAAGAGGAGAATAGCAGCGGAAGGTGGAGCTATAGAAGCGAGCGTACTCGTCACGGTAGTCGATGTCTGTGTACCGGCCTTCGACAACCACAGTCTGCGCACCACGAATAAATGCCGTATCTAATACCGATCGAAGTACGCGGCGCCGATCCCACGCCTGCCGACCTGCCTCCAACTGAAGGCGTCCGCAAAAGCGATCAAGGAGCGCTTCCTTCGCTCCGTCACTACGGAGGTCGAGACCGTAAGCTGGAGTTGGTGCGCTCACGGCTCGCTGACCCGTTGTGGATCTCCGTCCAATCATAGGATCAAGTGTGGCACAAGCAGCTATTATGGGAGGGGGAGATCGCTGATTAGTGCCTCTGCAGACCGATGGTAGCGGTCGATCTCCTGCAGCGTGTCGTCCAGCTGCTCCGTTGTCGCGGCATCGAACTCGAACTTCTCCAACTCCTGGCGAGGAACGTAGCAAAAACCCGTTGGCAACGCCATCCAGGTGGGCGTTGGCTCTAGTCCATCCCGACGACGGAACCGCAAGCGCATGCGACGTCCCCCTCGATGAGTTATAGCCTCGCATTTTGAACCTGTCTATTAGGAGTGTAACAGGAAGGACACAGATCGCCGAACATGCGGACATGCCCCACAGCTTCTAGTGGTCGCACCGCCCAAGTCATCGTTATCCTCGCGTCCGCTGCTGAGTCTCCTGTTCCTGCTCCCACGTCCTATAGGCACGTGCGTGACACTGTCTGGCTGCTGCCCTCAATTCGGGGCTAGCCCGGGGCTGGCCCGAGCCCCGTCAACTAGGGCGTGTCGCGTAGATCTTGAAGCCGGGCTGGTGTAGATCCTCGGGTGGATGATTGCCTTATCGTCATGCCCTGACAGATGATGAGTGGGACCGGCTGGTGCCGTTGATGCCTGTGCATCCGCGGCAGGGTCACTGCTGGAATGACCACCGCACCGTGATCGACGGGATCTTGCTCCGGACCCGGACCGGCTGCTCGGGGCGTGACCTGCCCGCGCAGTTCGGGAACTGGAAGAGCGCGTAGGGCCGGCATCGCCGCTGGTCGCTGGATGGCACCTGGGACCGGGTGCTGGACCGGCTGCGGGCGGGATGCGATCAGGCAGAGGGCGCTGACTGTACCGTCAGTGCGGACTCGACCGTCATCCGCGCGCACCAGCACGCGGCTGGCGCCCGCCGTGCGCTGCCCGCCGGGCTGGTCAGGGGGCTGGGCGGAATGACAACAATCCCGGCTTCGGGCCTGGCCGGGAGGCTCGGCCGCTCCCGCGTCGGGCTGACCACCAAGATTCATCTGGTCGCTGACCGGCGCTGCCGCCCGGTCACCCGGATCCTCAGCCCGGGCCAGCACCACGACAGCCCGCGGTTCATCCCGTTGATGGACCAGGCCCGGATCCTGCGCCGTGGCCGGGGCAGGCCCCGCACCAGGCCCGGCCGGGCCATGGGCGATAAAGCATACTCCTCCGCGGCCTTCGAGGTCGTTTCCAAGCCGGGCGCTGGGAGCCAGTTCGCGGGCCACCCTTGGGCTGGCCGGTCCAACGAGTCGGTGCAGGCGGTCAGTGTGCCGAGATGCCTGGCCGGTCGCGGAGATCTTCGCACCTTCATGGTGATGTTACGTAGGAGGTCCAGTATTCGCGGGGCCACGAGGCTGCGTATCGCCCTGGAGCACCCTCGATCCGGCGTCTGAGGCGTGCCGAATACGTGCCAAACCGCGTTGCTGTTGCGCCAAGCAGCCAGGTCAGCGGCTATTTGCGTGCCCGTTTACAAGACGGCTGCTCTGCCAACTGAGCTACACCGGCGGGTGACTCGCTGCATGGTAGCCCAGGCTGGCTCTGACGTGGTCATCTGCACTCTGACCTGAATTCCGCAACCGATGCAGCGGTCGATCGCTCGGCGCCGGGCGCGCCTGGTTGTGGCGGCCGCATCAGCCCTCGGCTTCACCAACTGGATGGGCCGGGCGACCAGTTGGGCAACGGCCGTGCCTTTGGCACCCCGGTCCAGTACTGACATTGGGAGCAATGCAGGGGTGCACAAGCTATTCACGTCGAAGGCTTCAGCTGGGCTAACGATGATGTCATGACGCTTGACAGTTATAAGAGAGTTTTTGCTGTATCAGGTGGACCCGCGGACATCTCCAGAACATGGAGGTTCATATGTGGCCACACGGAAGGATTACCAATGTCTTTGACTGAACGCTCCGGCCAGCGGCCTGACGACGGTCCTGACCAACTCCCCGCCGACCGTTCTGGTGGTACGCCGGAAGCAAATGCGGCTGGCCCACGCGGCTCGCAGGGCCTCAGGGGTCCCCGTGGTGCGACCGGTCCACGGGGCCCACGGGGCCCCCGGGGGCCCGCCGGTGTCGTCGACGGTTACATCGACAACAGCAGCGGCGCGTCGCTCACGAACACCAGCCTCACCGTAGTCGGCACCCTGCCCCTTCCGGCCGGGAAGTTCCTGATCACCGCCAAGTTGGACGCCCTTCTCGGCAGCTCCAACAACGGAGATGACGTGGTGAGCTGCGATCTGGTCGACTCCAACGGGAACACTCTAGACACCACGGGGGTCACGCTGATCCCAGCCTTGAATAACTCCGCTGGCTACGGCATGACGCTGCTTGGTGCCACAAGCCTTAACGTGAGCGGCCAAGTCCAGGTCCTTTGCGCGAACGGGACAGGCTCGGGTGGCGCAGACGCGCTCTCCGCGGTAATCACGGCAGTGCCGGTCGCCAAGATTACCCAGTCTTTCGGGTGACCTAGTGCCACGCGTCGTTAGTAGGTTTACGGTTGCTGCTGGGATGATGGGCTGTGCCGAATGGGACTCCCCGGTTGAGTTGACTCCTTGACCTGCCCCAGGGTTTCGTGGAGTGGCGAACTGAATATTGGGCCTTCGCTAGGAGGCTCGTATCGTGCCGAAACCGTATCCCGCAGAGTTCCGTGTCCGGGCTGTCGCGCTGGTCCGTGCGGGCCGGACCATCACCGCAGCTGCCTCGGCGCTGGGGATCAGCCAGGGCTGCCTGCATAACTGGGTCCGCCACGACCAGATCGACCGGGGCGTAAACTCCGGGGCTGGCGACCCAGGAGCGGCTGAGCTGGGAGCGGCCCGGCGGCGGATCCGTGAGCTGGAAACGGCCATGCCCGGTCCCGCGGCACCTACGGCTCGCGCCGGGTCTGCGCCGAGCTGGCCCTGGGGATGGGGATCTGCGTCAGCAAAAACACAATCGAGGTGCTGATGCGGCTGGCGGGCTTGCAGGGGATTCCCAAGCGCAAGGGAGTTAAGTACCCGCGGGGTGACCGTCAGCACTGATGACCTGGTCAACCGCAAATTCCTGCGCAGCCAGCCCAACTTGCTCTGGATGACCGACATTACTGAGCACCCCACGAGAGAAGGCAAGGTCTACCGCTGCTGCGCGGTGCTGGCGCAGCCAGCGGGCGTCTTCGGCAAGGTCGGCGGCAGGGAATATGGTGCGGCTGGTACGACGCCAGCCGGGGGGCCGGTCCGCCGTCCGGGTGATCGATCGCCAGCGCGACTGGGCCTGTCAGCGCGGCCAGGGCCTGCGGGCTGCGCCGAGCAGGTCGCGGGCCACCGTTACCAAAACTGCAGCGGTGAGCCCGGCGGCGACACCGGCTGCCGCGGCTGTCGTCTTGGCCTGCTCTTGGCCCTGCCCGGGCGCCAGAGCCGTCGCAGTAGCTTCCGACGCCTGGGCCGCCGTCGCCAGCGCCGGCCAGCGCAAGCCGTCCAGGCTGTCGCCGTCAGGCTCGGCCGGGACGGGTATCTCGGCATCACGGGCGGGCGGCCAGAGCACGGCCAAGTACCGCACCAGCCGGACGTCCCGGCGCTGCACCCGGGCAGCCCGCCGGGCCGGGCGGTCACCGGGCCCGGTGCTCCTGGCCGCCAGCCTGCCGTAGAGGCGGGCATTTTGGTGATGCCGCCAGTTGCCGGCCGACCAGAGTAGGTGCACCAGGCCAGGCCAGGCGACGCTGGCCGCCGCCCAGCGCCAGTCGGTGCCGCTGGCGTGCCACCGGTCGGGTACTAGCAGCAGCGCGACCGCGATCAGGAAGACGAAGATGCCGATCTGGAACAGGTGCTCGGCCCGCCGGCGTAGCTTGCCGAACTCCAGCATCCGCCCGGCTAGCACGGCGGCGCTGCCGCTGCAGCGGCAGGGCCACGACCGCGGCCGGATCCCACATGAGCCGTTCGGCAGGCGTCGTCCAGTAGCTCACCGCCCAGAAGCCGTACCGGATGCTGAACACCAGCAGCGCGGCCGACGTCACCATAGCGACCATGACGGGGCCGATCAGCGGGACGGCGGCCGGGACGCCTGGGCTTACGATCAGCAGCACGAGCGCCGCGAGCTCGAATCCGGCCACGAGCGGCACGCCGGCACCAACGTATCCACTGAGCGCGCCAGGCCGGATTCGGGTCCTGCGGCTCGGGCCACAGTGGCTTCACCCGCCAGACCGTTCGCAGATGCAAGAGCTGCAGGGCTTGCCAGTTCCGTTGATGATGCCGTACACGCACTCGGCGTCGTCGAACTCGGCCAGCCTGGCCCGCAGCCCGGCCGTCCCGGCAAAATCGCGGTTGAGGATGACCACGCGGCCCTGGGTGACGTGCGGTCGCCCCAGCCGCTGGCGGTAGAATACGGCAGGCTGGCCAATGCCGGCTACGTAAACGGCGTCCAGGTCGTCGAGGAACGCGGCCACCGGCAGGCCCCGGGTCCAGGTTCTGGACCTCGTCCGGCGAGATGAAGGCCACCGGCTCACCGCCGAGGGTGACCAGCGCCCACAGCCGGGTGACGAAGGCGCTGGCGGGCGGAACTTCCTCGCCGCGCAGCACCAGATAGTGATCCTCGGACAGGCCGCCGCCGTAGTCGGGGTGCACCCCAGCGCCGTAACCCGACGCCGGGCTAGGCAGGCGGAGCCGGGCCGGGCCGCCAGCCGGTGCCGTAGCCGGGCAGCACGACGTTCGGCGGCGGGTCGAGCTGCGGCATGTATTCAGTCACGACGACTCCGGGGGCCGACCGTCTGACACCGTACCGGCGTCAGGCGGCATTATCGGAAACCCCCGCAGTTCACGCCGGGATTAGACTGATGCCCAGGTTCAGGCAGGAGCGGACCCGATAACGCCGCGGCGACGGCGCGCAACGAACGGTACAGCAGCTGCGGGCCGCCGATACGGCTAGCAGGCAACCTTTGGCCACCTAATCGCGTTAAAGTGCTGGGCTAACGATCTTTGGTCGCTAGCCACAACGGGCCGTGCCGAATATGCGTCGTAACCGGCTTTGTTCGCAGCAGGTGACCAGCTCAAAGCCTTATCAATTGTCCGTTTACCGGCAAGCTGCTCGCCGAATAGTTCTTTGCCTGCTGATTATCGACGCGCTATTTATACATCCTGAGCGGCCATACCGATCTCGCCGAACCTAATGGCTGCCATCGCATTGTCGGGAATCGGGCCATACCTGCATGCTATATCCGGAACCTGACGGCTTGGCGCCGCTGCGGGTTAAGCGACATGATGGCCAGGGCCGGGCCGCCACACCGCTGCCGGGGATGGGAGAACCGGGCGACGGCGGTGCCGATGAGGGTTATCTCCACGATGTGGTCACGGCGGCCGACCGCGTCCGGGCAGTCCCGCTCGCGCACCCGCATGTCCATCGTGGCGATCACTACGCCTTCGGCGCCGAGCCGCTTGATGTCGCTTTCCAGCTGGTGCCTGGCGTCGCGCCGCGACTGGCTGACCAGCTCGGTCCAGGCGGCGACCTCGGTGTTGCCCGAGCCCCAGCGCGCCTGGCGGGCGGTCTGGCGGTCATCGTGCCGCGAGCCGATCGAGATGCCGAGCACGAGCCCCGCGGGCACCCAGCCCGCCATGATCAGCTTGGCGAAATCCTGCCCGGACACCTCACAGGTGAAGGGCGCCGACTGCCCGTGCGCGGTGCTCACGGCGCGGACCGCGGTGCCGAGGGCGGTGAACTGCGCTCCGCCGAGGGGAAACGACCCCCGCGACAGCCGGACGCCGACCACCCCGTGGCCGCCCAGCTCCGCGCATTCGGCGGCCATCCGGCTGACGGCCGTGCGCCGCGCCTGCTCCATGGTCTGCACGAGCGGGCCGAACGACCCCGGACCGCCCAGGCCGGAGACCTGGGTCGCCGGCTGGGACGCCACCTCGTCGCCAGATGGTCCCGGCGCCCCGCGGCAGCGATAGCCGCCGCGCCGCCCCGGCGCTGTAGACGGCCGCGCCGAACACCTGGCCGACAGGCTCGAAGCCCACGCTGCGGAGGGCAGCGAACTCCTCGGTGGTCAGCGCGGACCCCCACGTGCCGCTGGCCCGGATCGCCGCCATCCGGGCCTCGGCCACCGCGGGCAGTCTTTCGCTCACCCGGCCAGCCTAGGCTCCGCCTGACCGGGGACCGGGGCCTCAAGGCTGACCAGCACGGCCGCCGTCACCAGGTTGTGCTCGCCTTTGAGCGGGCCAGCGAGCATTGGCGGCCAGGGTGCTGCCGCCATGGCGCTGTTGAGCCCCGGCCAGGCCCCCGGTCCGGACATTCTGCGCCGGGCCAGCACCGGCGACGCCATTGCCCGCCGCCGCGCCGAGTACAGACCGCCAGCGGAACTGTCCGGCCCAGCGGCGACTGATTACCGCGCCGCGCGGTGGGTAGCGTCTGTTTCCTCCGGAGGTCGGCCTTGCGCCCTATGGAGAGAGCCTCCTGGCCGATACTGGCGGCCCGTCAGAATGGACGCTGAGCATGTGGTTCCTGTTCCGCCGACCGCGGCAGTTGATATTGCTGGCTATCGCGCTGCCGCTGGGCCGGATGGTCGTTCACCGCTTGGCCTTGGCCGCCGAGCACCGTAATCCATCAGCACGAACGGCCAGGGCGCTGCGTCATGCCGACTCGGCAGTGACCGCCGTATCGCGGCGTGCCTCTGGCAAGGCGACTGCCCGCTGACTCGCCACGAATCTCAGCCGGGCGCATGCCCGGCAGATGCTGGTCGGCGGGGGTCGGGACCTGGGCGGGGAGGATGGAGGAAGGGGGGCCATGGCCTTCCGCCGCTCGGTGAGCCTGCTTCCGGTGGCCGTACCTCAGCGGGCCTCCGACCACGCCGGTAAGCGATACCTGCCTGGTCTGCGCCGTTAGGTCCCGGGCATTCGGCATAAACGACAGGCTCGTGGTTGCTTCGGAGCCGGGACGCGTGGACGCGTGGTCGCCGGCGGGTCATGGTCACAGCGGCTGACGCGGCGGGCCTTCGCATGAGGCAGGCACGCCGTCGGTTGCCGTCCTGAGCGGGGGGAAGGCGGATCCGCCTGCACGAGCGCGGTCAGCCGGGCAACACCGAGCGCGCTGAGCAGCATCCGTGGGCGCAGCACGCGCGCCGATCGCCGGGAACGAGGAATCGTCTGGCATGCTTCTGAACAGTACTGATTGCTTATAGTAATTGACTAATGACATAATGCTACATGAGCTCGTCCGGCGGACCCGTACGGTGCCCGCCTGTCCGAGCCGGGGATCAGAAGTGGACGTCAGGGGGGCACTTGTGGCTCAGCGCTGGGAGAGCCGGGCTGCGCGGTGGATTGCGAGCGCCACCGGAGCGACCGTAATCACGGCATTGCTCGTGGCAGCAGGTTCATCCGGGCCGGCGTCGGCCGCGGCCCCGTCGCGGTCAGTTCGCGACACCCGGGAACCGGACCAGGCGGCCGTTCTTGCCGCTGGCGACGGCGCTGCGGGCGACTCTTTCGGTCAGGCGGCGGCGATCGCGCCAGACGGCCTGGCCGCGGTGGTCGGCGCGCCCCGGCGGGCGTCAAGCACCGGAGCTGCCTACGTGTTCATCCATCGCGGTTCGCGCTGGATGCAGGCAGCCGAGCTCACTGCGAGCGACGGTGCGCGGCGATACATGTTCGGCGCATCGGTAGCCATCTCCGACAACGGGGGCGTCATCCTGGTCGGGTCGCCCGTCTACAACGGCAACCGCGGCGCTGTGTACGTGTTTACCCGCACCGGGCTTGGCTGGGTGCAGACCGTCAAGCTGACGGCTCCCGCACCGGTCGCCGGTGACACGTTCGGCACATCGGTAGCGCTGTCCGCCGACGGGCGCACCGCGCTGGTCGGGTCACCCGAGCACGGCGCCGGCCCGGGCGCCGCGTACGTCTTCAACCGGGGACCGCACGGGTGGACGCAAACGGCCCGGCTGACCGCCGCTGACGGTATGGCCAATGACTTCCTCGGCGATTCCGTTGCGCTCTCGCCTGACGGGCATACCGCAGTAGCCGGGGCAGTGGGGCGTAGCTCTGCCGCTGGGGCGGCCTTCTTGTTCACCCGCACCGGTAAGCACTGGAGCCGGGCGGCCGAGCTCACGGCCAGCGACAGCACCGGCAATGGCGACAACTTCGGTAACGCCGTGGCTACCGCGGAGGGCGGGCGCATCGTCGTCGTCGCGGCCCTCGGCCACCTGGAGACCGCCGGAACGGTCTACGTCTTCAGCCGGCGTCCTGACGGCTGGACCCAGACTGGCGAGCTGACCGCAAGTGACGGTCAGCCTGGAGACGATCTGGGCGCATCGGTGTCGGTTTCTGCCCTAGGCCAGACTCTCATTGCCGGAGCGCCTGGGCACGGGGCAGAGGGAGCGACGTACGTTTTCACCTCGCAGCGGCAGGGCTGGGTGCAGTCCGGCGAGCTGATCCCCGCCGACGGCAGCGGCGATGATTCAGGCTGGGCGGCAGGGCTTACCTCAGACGGGCGGACCGCGCTGGCCGGGGCGCCCGGCGACGATTCCAGCGCGGGCCGCGCCGTCGTGTTCACCGGCCTGCCACCAGGCTCCAGCCAGTAGCAGCGCTGGCCGAAGGCTGCCGAGACGAGCGTGCCGCCTGAGCCTGCCTGCGGCCACACGCTCACGGGGCCGTCTGCCTCAGGTCGTCGAGGCGGCTGAGGGCGCATTCAAGCGCGTCGGTGAGCCGCTTGCGGTGACCGGTGGCCAGCAGGTCAAGCACCAGGCCGGTGAACGTCGCCTTTACCAGTGACGCCTCGCGTTCGGCGTCCTCGGGCTTGATGCCGTCAGCGATCAGGCCGTCGGCGATGTCCTCGCGCCAGAACGAGATCTGCTCCGCGCGCACATCACCGGGCAGACTGCTGACCGTGGCGTCCAGCGTGGCGGCTTCGAGGCCCAGTCGCACCAGCGCCAGGTGCTCCGGGCTGCGGTTGATCCACCGCCACCAGCGCCGCTGCAGCTCCGCCGTGGAGAGGTCAGGCACCTGCCGCCGCCACCGCCCTTCGACTCCTCGCTGAATCTCAGCGGCCCGTTTCAAGGCCGCGACCACCAGTTCGTCCTTGCTGCCGAAGTGATGCACCAGCGCGTTGACGGACACGCCCAGTGCGCGGGCAACCGGCCGCAGTGACACTCCGGCGACGCCGTGCCGGGCGAGGTAGCCGACCACCTCGTCCAGCAGCTCGGCCCGTCGTCCGGGATCAGGATGGCGTCCCATCAGACGCGCATGCGATGGCCCGCCGGGTCGAGCACCGGTTCGGTTAGCAATCGCGCCGGACGGCGCTGACCGATGATCTCCACCTCGAACATCGCGCCGGGCACCGCGAGCTCGCTCGGCACGTAGCCGAACGCTAGCGAGCGCCGGCTGTAATGCGCATACGCGCCGGAGGTCACCCAGCCGACCACCGCCCCGCCGTGCCAGATCGGCTCGTCGCCGGCGACGTCGGCCGGTTCCGCTGGATCGGGGGTGACGTCGAAGTAGCCGAGCGTCCGGGCCGGGCCGCGCGCCAGCTCCGCCTCCACCGCAGCGCGGCCGGTGAAGTCGTGGTCGAGTCTGAGCGATCGGTGCATGCGCGCCTCTACCGGCGTGTAGACCGGACGGTACTCGCGCGCCCACGTGCCGAACATCTTCTCCATCCGCAGCGACATCAGCGCCCGGAACCCGAACAGGCCGATGCCGTGCGCCTTCCCGGCCTGCCACAGCAGGTCGAACAGTGCTCGCTGGTACTCCGGTGCGACCCAGATCTCGTACCCAAGATCCCCGGTGTAGGTCATCCGGCCGACGTAAGCGGGGATCATCCCCACGTCAATCCGGCGGAACGTCATGAACGGGTAATTCTCGGTGGCCAGCGAAACGTCGGTGACCGATTGCAGCACGTCACGGGCGCCCGGGCCGGCCAGCGAGAGGCCCACCAGGGACAGGCCCAGCACGTCGAACTGCACACCATCAGCGAGGTGGTGAAAGAACCAGCGCGAGTGATGCGCTTCGGCGACCTGCGAGCCGAACAGGAAGAAATCGTCGGCACCCACTCGCGCCACGGAAAACTCCCCGACGATGTGACCGCCCGGATCCAGGGCAGCGGTGAGGTTGATCCGGCCGACTCGCGGCAGCCGGTTGGTGCACAGCCGCTGCAGCCAGCCGGCGCTGCCGGCGCCGGTCACGCGGTACTTGGCGAAGTTGGAGCACTCGGTGAGCCCGACGCGTTCGCGCACCATGGCGCATTCCTCAGCGACCACCGGGTAGGCGTTGGAGCGGCGGAACGTCACGTCCTCGCGCGGCTCCTCCCCGGGCCGCTGAAACCACAGGGAATGCTCGAGCCCGAAGCTCGCGCCCCATACCGCGTTGCGGGCGGTGAGCCGGTCATAGACCGGCGTGGTGTGCAGTGGGCGGCCGGCCGGGAGTTCCTCGTTGGGGAAGGTGATACGGAACCGGCGGCTGTAGTTCTCCCGCACCTTGGCATTGGTATAGGCGAGGCTCGCCCAGTTGCCGAAGCGGGCCACGTCCATCGCCCAGATGTCTTCACCCGGATCGCCGTCGGCCATCCAGCGCGCGAGGGTGAGGCCAACACCGCCGCCCTGCGAAAAACCGGCCATCACCGCGCAGGCCATCCAGCAGTTGCGCACGCCCGGCACCGGGCCGACCAGCGGATTGCCGTCCGGCGCGAAGGTGAACGGCCCGTTGATCACCTTCCTGATCCCGGCGTCAGCGAGCGCCGGATAGTGCTTGAACGCGATCTCCAGCGACGGGGCGATCCGGTCGAGATCGGGGGCCAGCAACTGCTGGTCGAAGGCCCACGGCGTGTCACGGGGCGACCAGGGCACGCACGCCTGCTCGTAGGTGCCGAGCAGCATCCCGCCGCCCTCCTGGCGGATGTACAGCTCGCCGTCGAAGTCCAGGCCCATCGGCAGCTCGTGTCCGGTGGCCGCGTTGTACTCGGCCACCTCATCCATGTCCTCGGTGATCAAGTACATGTGCTCCATCGCGAGCACGGGGAGCTCCAGGCCGATCATCCGGCCCACTTCACGTGCCCACAGGCCGCCGGCGTTGACGATGTGTTCGGCGTGGATCTCGCCGGAGTCGGTGATGACGTCCCACGTGCCGTCGGGGCGCTGGCGAAGGTCGCTCACCCAGGTGTGCTGGTAGATCTCGGCGCCGGCCTGCCGCGCGCAGCCGGCATAGGCCCGGGTGACCCCGGCCGGGTCGACGTGACCCTCGGCCCGGTCGAAGAGCGCACCGATGAAGTACTGCTCCTGCAGGAGGGGGAACATCCGCTTGGCCTCGGCCGCCGAGATGATCTCCATATCCATGCCGAGGTAGCGGCCGCGGGCCTGGGCCATCCGCAGCCAGTCCATCCGCTCCCGGTCGCCGGCCAGCATCAGCCCGCCAGGCATGTGGATGGAGCAGTTCTGGCCGGAGCGCTGCTCGATCTCGCGGTACAGCCCGACGGTGTACTGCTGCAGCTTCGCGACATTAGGGTCACCGTTGAGCGTGTGCATGCCGCCCGCAGCGTGCCAGGTCGAGCCGGCCGTGAGTTCCTTGCGCTCGACGAGCACCACATCCGTCCAGCCCAGCTCGGTGAGGTGGTACAGCACCGACGCGCCCACCACCCCGCCGCCGATGACGACCACGTGCGCGGAAGATCTCATCGAGGCATCCCTGCGTCTAGATTTTCCCGGTACAGTCGTTCCGACTATAAGACCCTGGAGGTGTCACGCATGGGTAAGCTTCTCGACCGGCTCGCCGCCGGCCCGGTGATCTGCGCCGAGGGGTACCTGTTCGAGTTCGAGCGCCGCGGCTACCTGCAGGCCGGGGCGTTCGTGCCAGAGGTGGTGCTCGAGGAGCCCGGCATGGTAGCCGGACTGCACCGGGAATTCGTGCACGCCGGGTCTGACGTGGTGGAGGCATTCACCTACTACGCCCACCGCGAGAAAATGGCGGTGATCGGCCGCGAGGGCGACCTCGAGCCGCTGAACCGGCAGGCGCTGCGCATCGCCAAGGAGGTCGGCGCCGAGCACGGCTCCCTGGTGGCCGGCAATATCTGCAACACCAACGTCTACGACCCGGACGATCCCGCGACGCATGAGGCCGTCCGCGCCATGTTCGCCGAGCAGGTCGGATGGGCGGCCGAGGCTGGCGTCGACTTCGTGATCGCCGAGACCATCGATTATCCCGGCGAGGCATTGCTCGCGCTGGAAGCAATCAAGGCGCACGACCTCGACGCAGTCGTCACACTCACCATCCATCGCCAGCCCACCGTCCGCGGGGGCGCCCCGATCGGCGAGGCATGCCGTCGCCTGCAGGACGCCGGGGCCGATGTGGTCGGGCTGAACTGCATCCGCGGGCCCGCCACCATGCTGCCGCTGCTCGGTGAGATCCGCGCCGCGTGCGACGGCTACATCGCCGCCTTGCCGGTGCCGTACCGCACGACAGAAGCCGAGCCGACGTTCCAGTCGCTCACCGACCCGGATTGCGACCTGATCCCGGACGGGCGGCCATTCCCGACTGCGCTAGACCCGTTCCTGGCCAACCGCTACGAGATGGCCGCGTTCACCGCGGCGGCGGCTGCGCTCGGAGTCAGCTATCTTGGCATCTGCTGCGGCTGCGCACCCCACCACGTCCGCGCTATGGCCGAGGCACTCGGCCGCACGCCGCCGGCGAGCCGGTTCAGCGCGGATATGAGCCGGCACGCCTACTACGGCACCAGCGAACGGGTCAGCCCGCATTACCGGGACTTCGCCAAAGAGCTCTAGGAACCCGGCGGACAACGCGGCGCTCCGATGTTCAGCGGCCGCTGCGGGCCGCCCCGCGGAGCCGCCGGCCGCGACCAGTCTGTGCAATCAAATGTAACGGGCCGTGTGGCGCAGTTCCTGATGGCGGAGCGGTTAGCGGCCGAGCAGCCGCTGGTCGAACGGGAACCGGGTCAGGACCTCGGCGCCGCTGGCGGTGAGCAGGATCTGGTCTTCGAGCTTCACGCCGAACGGCCCCCCGACGGCACCGGCGTAGCTTTCCAGGCACAGCACCATGTTCTCGCGGAGGAACTCACCGCCGGGGTTATCGCCCTGGCCGGGATAGTTGATGATCGGTCCTTCGTCTTCCAGCCCTGCGCCGTGTACCAGCGCGGGATAGCGCTGGCTGTGATATTTGCGCGGCAGCGCCGGTGCCACAGTTGCCGCGTACTCGGCATAGGAGATGCCCGGCCGGACCGCCTCGCGCAAGACGGTGAGGAAATCGTGGGCGACCCGGTAGAGCTCGACCTGCCCACGTGAGGGCGGCCGGTCGCCGCACAGGAATGTGCGGGAAAAGTCGATGAGATAACCCTGGTACCCGACGGCGTCGGTGTCCACCGCGACGATGTCACCCTCCTGGACTGCCCGGTCGCCCGCTTCGGCGCCCCAGGGGTTGGTGTTACGGCCGGAGGCGACCAGGCGGGTGAACAGCACCTCGCCGCGGCGGCGCAGCAGCGCCTCTGACAGCACCGCGTACAGCTCGTGCTCGCGGATCCCCGGCCGGATGGCCGCGGCGAAGTCCGCCATCATGGCATCCCCGACCGCGCCGTTGAGCCGCAGCAGCCTGATCTCCTCCGGCGTCTTGATCTCCCGGGCGGCGTCGCTGACCGGGCCGGCGTCCGTCACCCGGATCCCGGCCTGCTGCAGCGCCAGCAGGGCCAGCGCATCCGCCCGGTCCACGGCGACCGGCTCGCCGGCTACCCCGAGCTCGCGCAGCACATCCGACACGGCCGCGACGGCCTGCATCACCCGCCGCTCCCGGCGGCCGCCGGTGAACTGCCACCATCCCGCCGCCCGGACATCCGCGACGATCGCCGCGGAGTACGGGATCGCCAGGTCATACTCGAACAGCACCGGCTCACCGGTGGCGGCCACTACGCAATACCGGGCGGAGACCCCGGCGCAGAAGACATCCATCACCGCGGCGCCGGTGACATAGCGGATGTTCGCCGGATGAAACAACAGGCACACGGCAACCCCGCGGGCCCGCATCGCCTCCTGGAAACGACCCAGCCGCTCCGCGCGCAGCCGCCGGTAATCCACGCCATCGGAGTCCAGCCAGTGCCCGGCAGTCACCGCCGCTCCTCTGCCATTGCCACTCAGCATGATGCCAGAGGACTGCTGGGCAAGCCGGCCCAGCCGCCATCTGGCCCACCGGCGGGAGTTGATGAGACCGCATCCGGCTGGCCGGCTGTTAACGGCGTGACGCCAGGTGTTGCTCGAGGGACATCTCGTCGGGGAAGGCTGCTGGGTCGAACCGGTCGAGCCGGCACGGACGGATATCGGCGAAGGGCGTCGCGCCGCGGACCAGCTCCGCCGCGATGCGGCCCATTCCGGGGCCATGGGCAACCCCGGATTCATTGTCGCCGCCGAGCACGATGACGTTGCCGCACCCCGGGACGGGTCCCATGAACAACTGGGTGTCGGGCGTGTAGACCGGCATGCCTTGCATCCAGCCGCTGACTTCAGCGCCGGCCATGGCCGGGAAGATGGCCGCTACCCGTGATTTCTCGGCCAGCTGGATGGCGAGCAGCTCGTCGCTGTGGGGCTGGCCGAATGGGACGGGGCCCGCAGACCGCTCCAGCCAGTACGCGGGCCGGTACGCGCTGCCGCTTCCCCAGGTGAACCGGCCGCTGCTCTCGCGGATCCATAGCCCGAAGTCATCGCATTGAATGGTCGGCATGGTGTCAGGGACGTTGAGCGGCTGGGTGACGATACGGGTGGCGACGATGCGCAGCAGCGGGAGCCTGACGCCGAGGCGGCGCAGCAGCGGGTTCGTCCAGGCGCCGGCGGCCAGGACGACCGCGGCAGCCTTGATCTCGCCGCCTGAGGTGACTACGGCGCGCACCTGATTCTTGGTGAGGCTGAACGTGTCGGCCGTAACGCCGGTAAGGATCGTGCCGCCCATCTCTGCGATCAGGGCAGCCAGGGTTCGGGTGACCGGCCCTGTCTCAATCTGAATTGCCGCGGGCATGAAGGCGGCCGCGTGCACGGCGGCGGCATTCACTACGCCGGTAACGTCGCTGATTTCCTGCGGAGTCATGATCTGAGTGCCGGGAGAAGCGGAAGGATGCTGCGCGACCCTGGCGCCGACTCGCTGCCACGTGTCGGCTGTCAGCGCCAGGATAAGGTTGCCGTTGTTGCGGTAGGAAATGTCATGTCCGTCGGCGTGCAGACGCCGGTAGAATTCCAGCGAGTAATGCTCCAGTTTCAGGCCGGTGCCGCCCATGGGCATGGTTCCCGCGGCCCACAACGCCACGAAGCCCGCGCCGGCGGATGTGGTGCCTTCGCCCGGCGCATTCTTGTCGATCATGGTCACATTGCGGGCGCCGGCTTTCAGCAGGTGATAGGCCGCTGAGCAGCCGATGATGCCGGCGCCGACCACGACGACCGGCTCGGCCGGGTCGAGCCGGTGCCAGGCCGCAGCAGTAGAGGTCACGTGCCCGCCTTCAGAGTGCGGTCGTTGTCCCGCAGGACCCGGGCTGAGTCATCTCACCGTGGTGCCGAGCAGTATTCGATGGCCAGGACGGCCAGCGCCCGGGCCGCGGTCAGGACCTCTGCTATCGGCACCTGCTCGCGCGGGCCATGCGCCAGGCCCACGTCGCCGGGGCCGTAGTGAACCGTGGGCACGCCGCCGAGCCCGGTCATGAGCCGCAGGTCGCTGCCGTACGGCGCCCCCCAGCATTGCTGCTGATAGGCGGAGACCTGTGCGTGGGCGGCGCCCAGGACCCGGGCGATGGCCGAAGCGGGGTCGGTCATCCCGGGGGCGAACTGGCCGCCCCACCATTCGACCTTGACGGGATGGTCGCGCAGCCAGCGGTCGGCCTGGCAGGCCCGGCCGACCGCGTTTTCCAGCTCGCGCCGGGCTGCAGCTGGCAATTCGCCCAGCGCGACGCCATAGCGGCCCTCGGCGATGAGGCTGCCGGGCACGGTGGAGGACCAGTCCCCGGCGCGCACCGTCCCGATCTCGACGGGGTAGGCGATGTCCCATCTCGCCATCAGCGGATCCGGGCTGGCGTTGCGCCGCTTTTCGAGATCGCGCAGGGCCAGGAATACCGGCCAGAACTTCTCCACTGCGCTCACGCCCGAAGTGCGGCGTGAGGCATGCGCGGCGAGTCCGGGGATGTGCAGCCGGAAGGTCAGTGACCCCCCGGCGGCGGGGACGAGGTCCAGTGAGGTCGGCTCGGGAATGACGCATGCGTCGGCGCGCCAGCCGCGGTTGAGGGTCGCGAAGGTGCCCAGCCCGCCGTCCTCCTCGGCAACGACGCACGCGAGCACGATGTCGCCGCGCAGCGGAACCTTGGCCTGCACCAGTGCGCGCGCGGCCCACATGGCCGCGATGAGACCGCCTTTCATGTCGCAGCTGCCGCGGCCGTAGACGAAATCACCGTCGGCGTCGCCGCTGAACGGGCTCCGCGGTGCCCAGGCGGCAAGGTCGCCGGGCGGTACCACGTCCACATGCGCGTTGAGCATCAGCGACCTGCCGCCGCCGGTGCCGCGGGCGCAGCCGACGAGCCCCCAGGCTTCCCGCCGGCCGACTTCGGCTCCGGGGAATCCGTCCATGGTGACGGTGTCCTCGAGGGGAATCTGCCAGTGATCGACCTCCAGGCCGACCCGCGTGAGCTGCCCGGCCAGGAATTCCTGGATGCCGTTCTCGTCAGCTGTTCCGGAAATGCTCGGGATTCTGGTGATCTCGCTGAGCGCGCTGACCATTTCCCGTGCGTGGTCGGCAAGGAACTGCAGGGCGCGCTGTTGCCAGATCGACGTATCCGGTGCAGCGCTGCCAGGCTCGGTCATGTTTCCTCACCGTTCAGCAGTGGCTGCCGGGGCAGCGAGCCGGGGGTAATGACAGGCGGCTGCGCGGCCGCCCGGCCCGTGGGACTTCAGGACCGGTTCTTCAGCCCGGCAGCGGTCCGTTGCGTAGGCACAGCGAGGATGGAATCGGCACCCGCTCGGCGGCGTGACTGCGCTGGGAACGTCACCGCCGAGCTCGATTCGGTCCCGGCGCTCGCGGAGCCGGACGTCGGGCACCGGCACCGACGACAGCAGCGCCTCGGTGTAAGGGTGGAGCGGGAACTGGATAACTTCTTCAGCCGGGCCGATCTCCGCGAGCTTTCCGAGGTACATCACGGCGATGCGGTCGGAGATCTGGCGCACGACTGACAGGTCGTGGGCGATGAATACGTAAGTCAGCCCGTAGTCCTCTTTGAGATCGGCCAGCAGGTTTATGACCTGCGCCTGAATGGAGACATCCAGGGCGGACACGGGCTCGTCGGCGACGATCAGCCGGGGCTCGGCCGCGAGGGCCCTGGCGATGCCGATGCGCTGCCGCTGGCCGCCGGAGAACTCGTGCGGGAACCGGGTGGCGTGTTCTGGGTGCAGGCCGACTTGCTCGAGCAGCGTGCGCACCCGGGCCGGCACCTGGGCCCGGGGCACCGTCCGGTTGATCCGGAGAGTCAGGCTCACGGTCGACTCGATCCGTTTGCGCGGGTTGAGCGAGCCGTAGGGATCCTGAAAGATCATCTGCATCTGCGCCCGCAGGGGACGCAGCTGCCGGCGCGAGAGGGTGGAGATGTCGCGCCCGGCCAGTTCGACGCGGCCGGACGTGAGATCGGTCAGCCGGACCAGGCAGCGGCCGAACGTCGACTTGCCGCAGCCTGACTCTCCGATGAGGCCGAGAGTCTCGCCCGCGTAGACATCGAGACTGATTCCGTCGACGGCGTGGACGACCTGCGACGGCCCCCATCCCGGCTTGCTGCTCTCGGCGGGATAGTGCTTGGTGACCTCGACCGCTCGCAGCAGGACGTTGTCCCCGGCGTCCTTCATCTTGCCCCCTTCCCGGGCGTTCTGGCTGGCTGCGGGCGCAGTGCCTGCCGCTGCTCGGGCGGCAGGTGGCAGGCGGCCAGGTGACCTGCGGCTGCGGCCTGGCTGAGCGGCGGCGGCTGGTCGCAGGCAGCGAATCGGTGCGGGCATCGCGCCGCGAAAACGCAGCCGGGGGCGATGTGGCCGGCCGCGGCCGGGGCTCCGGCTATCGAGGGCAGCCGCCGGGGACGCGGACCGTACAGGCGCGGGATGGAGCCGAGCAGCCCCCAGGTGTAGGGATGCTGCGGATTCTCGAAGATATCGGCGGCTGCGCCTTGCTCAACGACGCGGCCGCCGTACATGACGTGCACCCGGTCGGCGATTTCGGCGACCACGCCCATGTCGTGGGTAACCAGGATGACCGACATTCCCGTCTGGCTCTTGAGCTTCCCGATCAGGCGCAGGATCTGCGCCTGGATAGTCACGTCGAGCGCCGTGGTGGGCTCATCGGCGATGAGGATCTTCGGCTTGCAGGAGAGCGCAAGGGCGATCATGACCCGCTGGCGCATCCCGCCGGACAGCTGATGCGGGTAATTGTCGATGCGGCGCTCGGGGTCGGAGATGCCGACCGCGCGCAGTAGCCCGAGCGCGCGCGCGCGAGCCTCGCGATCGGGCACCCTGGCGTGAGCCTGGATCTGCTCGGTGATCTGCCAGCCGATCCGGTACACCGGGTTCAGCGCGGTCATCGGATCCTGGAAGATCATGGCGATGCCGCTGCCGCGGATACGCTGCATCTCGCGCTGAGACAGCGACAGCAGATCACTGCCCTCGAAACCGACGGTCCCGGAGTACTGCACGATGCGGTCGTCCATCAGCCGCATCACGCTGAGCATGGTGACGCTCTTGCCTGAACCGGACTCGCCGACGATGCACATGACCTCATCCGGCGCCACGGCTATCGACACGTCATCGACTACCGTGACCGACTCCCGTTCGGTGCGGATGGTCACGCTGAGCCGCTCGACGGACAGGACAGCAGACGCTTCCACGGTCAGGCTCTCCGCGCCCGCGGATCAAGCCGCGCATGCAGCACGTCGACGCAGGCGTTCGCGATGACGATGAAGGCGCCCCCGTACAGTACGGTCGCCATGATGACCGGCAGGTCCAGTCCGGCCAGTGACTGGTAGGTGAGCAGCCCGATGCCGGGCAGCCCGAATACCACCTCGGCCAGCAGCGCGCCGCCGCCCACCAGGACGCCGAAATCCAGGCCGAACAGGCTCGAGTAGGTGATCATCGACGTCCGGAGCATGTGCCGGATCACGACGCGGCGCTCGGAGATGCCCTTCGATCTGGCCGTGCGGATGAAATCCTCGCTGCGGACCTCGATCAGCGCGGCCCGCAGGATCCGGGCATAGAGGCCGACGTAGAACGCGGCGAGGACAAACCAGGGGATGACAAGGTGCTTGAACCACAGCAGGGGGTCCTGGGTGAAGGGCGTGTAACCCGAGGGAGGCACCCAGCGGAAGAATACCGATGAATGCCATCGGTCCTGCGTCAGCAGGTTAGCGACCAGGCCGAGCCAGAAGACGGGTATGGACACCGCCACCAGGCAGGCCACCATCAGGCCGCGATCCCAGACGGAGTTGCGGAAGGCGGCGGCGATGACGCCCAGCGCGATGCTGAAGACGAGCCAGATGACCGTCGCGCCCAGGACCAGCGACAAGGTCACCGGCGCCGCGGCCAGCAGTTCGGGGATCACCTTGACCCCGCGGTTGGTATACGACTGCAGGTCCTGGCGGATGAGCAGCTGGTCCATCAGGCGCCAGTACTGCACCGGCAGCGGCCGGTTCAGGCCGAAAGCGGCCTTGATGGCAGCGAGGGTCTGCGGGGTGGCATTGCGCCCGGCGAGCTGGCGGGCCGGGTTAATGCCGGGAATCGCGAAGAAGATCAGGAAGACCAGGACGCTCAGCGCGAACAGCACCCCGATCATGGCGGCGAGCCGCCGCACGATGAAGGCGGTCATGATCTCGCCGCGCGTCTGCGCCGCCTGCGCGGCAGCAGGCCGCGGGGGTCGATCGCGTCGCGCACGCCGTCGCCGATCACGTTGAGCAGCACGACCGTGATCGCCAGCATCAGGCCCGGAGCGATCGACACCCACGGGCGGGTGTACAGCTGGCTCTGCCCGTCGTTGATCAGCGTTCCCCAGCTGCAGTTCGGCGGCTGGACGCCGATGGACAAGTAGGACAGGGCTGCTTCGGTCAGGATGTCCGTCACGATCAGCAGCGGCATGAAGACCAGGACGATCGGCACGACGTTCGGCAGCAGCTCACCGAGCAGGATCCGGCGGCTGGATGCTCCCTGGCCGATGGCGCTTTCGACGAATTCGCGGCGGCAGAGCGACAGGACCTCGCTGCGGATGGGGCGGGCCAGGTAGGGAACGTAGATGACCGCGATGATCAGCGTGGGCAGCCAGAGGCTGTCCGGGTTGACGTTGACCGGGCCGATCTTCAGGCCATGCAGCAGCAGGGCGGTCGACAGCGCAATGGCGATGAGATACACCGGGAAGGCCCACAAAAGATCAAGCAGGCGGGAGATGGCCGAGTCGAGAACGCCGCCGTAAAATCCGGCGACGAGCGCGATGGCGGTGCCCAGCACGGCGGTGATGGCGGCTGCGCCGATGCCGACCGTCAGTGATGTGCGGCCGCCGTACAGCAGCCGGGCGGCGACGTCCCGCCCCTGGGTGTCGGCTCCCAGGAAGTAGCGGGGGGTCAGCGTCGGCCCGATCGGGTTCGAGCCCAGCCCGGATGGGTTGGCCGGCATGACCGGGACGCGGCGGCCGTGCAGGATCGTCGTGCCCTCGATGTTGGACTGGAACGGGTTCGTGTGCGCCACGTACTGCGCGTAAAGCGGCGCGCAGACGCTGGCCAGCACGATGACGGCGAACAAGGCCAGCGCCGCGGTCGCCGCCCGGTTGCGGCGCAGCCGCGCGAGCGCCAGGCGCCCGGGGCTGGCGTGTGCGCGGACCGGGATTCCGGCGGATCCGGCGCTGACCTCCAGTCCCGCATCGAGTCTCGCCGTCATTTCACCCAGGCCTGGTCGATGAGAAAGCCTGAATCGGTCGCCGGGCTGTACTGGAAATTGCCGACGCGGGAAGACACGAAAGCCAGGTCGTTCGCGACGAAAAGCGACACTTGCGGTGCCTGTGCCGTGACGCTCTTGTCGATGGCCGCCCACAGCTTGTTGGCGGCGGCCGGGTTGGTCTCCTGCACCCGCAGCGCCTGCGCCGTCTTGGCCTGAATGGCCGGGTCACAGAAATAGGACAGGTTAGGGCTCGCGGAGCTGCCCTTATGGTAGCCGCCGCAGCCGATCATGACATTCAGGAAGTCGGCCGCGGCCGGGTAATCCGGGTCCCAGTACGACTCATCGATCTGGGCACGGTTCGCGGAGTTCTGCACGTAGGGGTATTGCACCGTGCTGGAGAGCGTCTTGAGGCTGGCGCGGTAGCCGAGCTGGCTCAGCAGGGACACGAAGTACTGGTCTATCGCCGGGGCCGGCGGCGTGGGACTGCCGATGACGACAACCTTGTCACCCTTGGTGCCCGATTGCGCGATCAGCTGCCTGGCGCGCGTCATGTCGGGCGCCGACCAGGTCGGGCCCGGGTTCTTGGTGTAGGGGCAGTTCGGCTGGTAGCCAGGGAAATCCGGCGGCAGGATCTGGCAGACCGGCCGCGCCAGCCGCGGGCCGCCGAACAGCTGGACGACGGCCTTCCTGTCGGTGGCGAAGTTCAGGGCCTGGCGCGCCTGCAGGTTATTGAACGGCGGGATGAGGGTGTCCAGGGCCATGTAGAACACCTGCGGGCTGGGCTCGATATGAACCTGGCGTGCGTAGCGGGTGGCGATCTCGTTGAGCCGGTCAGCCGGGGGGACGTCGTACATCCAGTCGGCCTGGCCGTTTTCCACCTGGGTCACGGCGTCCTCGTCGGCAACGCCGATCTTCATGATGATCTGGCTGGGGTATCCCTGCGGCTGCGCGGCGCGGGACCACTGCCGGAAATGCGGGTTGCGGACCAGGATCATCTGCTGGTTCGGCGTGTAACTCTTGATCATGTACGGGCCCGTCGCGGGCAGCGGGTTCTGCCCGGTATCGGCGTTCGGGGTGCCCGCCGGCACGACGAAGGCGAACGGCAGCGCGAGGTCCTCGAGGAAATCAGGGTTCGGGGCGGTCAGGTGGAAGGTCACTGTGCGGGCAGCGTTGTCCGCCACGACTCCCTTGGACAGGTCACAGGTCTTGGGGTGGGCGATGCACGCCTGGCCGCCGACGAGCCCGGAATAGAAGGTGACGCCCGGGCCCGGGATCTTGAACTCCCGCGTGAGCGTATAGACGAAATCGCTGGCCTTCACCGGCGCGCCGGTGGAGAACCTGATCCCGGGCCGCAGCGTGAAGGTGTAGGTCTTTCCGCCGTCGGTGGGCGCGGGCACGGCCTCGGCGAGGTCGGGAACCAGGTCGTTGCCCTGAGCGCCGCCCACCTGCTTCCATGTCATCAGGCCGTCGTTGGTCATCCGCAGGATGTACCAGCCGGCGTCGTAGTCCACAGCGGGGTCGATCGAGCTGCCAGCCGTGTTCCACAGCATCGTGAACGTGCCCCCGTAATGCGAAGCCGTCCCGGCGCTCGGACTGGGGGACGAAGCCGCCGGAGAGCCGGCCGAGCACGCTGCCAGCAGTGCCGCGCCGGCCAGGGCCGCGCAGCCGGCGGCGGGAGCTGAGCGTTTCATGATGACCTCGCATTATCGGTGACCGTACGGGGCCCGACCGCGCGCGCCATCGCCGCCAGGCGGCGCCGGCGCTGCTGCCGGGATTTCTCAAGCGCGCGAGCCAGCGAATTGCCTACCCAGGGCCCGTACGGCCGGGGGGCGCGGCCGCCGCGGAGCGCGGCCATCTCCCGCCACATTTCCGGGCTTGCCGTCAGATGACTGCGGCCGGCCCAAGACCGGCTGACCGCTTCGCCGCGGCTCCGGCGATTGTAGTCGCGGAAGGCGGTCTCGGAGAGAAAGGGAAACAGCAAGTGATGGCCGACCTTGCGCAACTGCCGGTAGGCAGCGGCGCGGTCGTCCTTCTCAAGTGCTTCGATGGCTGCTTCCAGGGCGGCGATATCGGAGCTGGCCTGCTCATGCGGATAGCAGGCGCGCATGTGCGCGTCGAGGGCGATCAGCCCGCGCCCGGTCCGGGTAAAGGCGCGGCGGCCGTGCGCGGCGCGGTGCTGCTCCGCTGCGGCCGCCAGTTCCCCGCCGTCCGGCCCGGTGGCGGCGATCGCGGCCAGCTCGCGCGCCCTGGCCCTGTGGTCGATGATCGCATCGGGGTCACGGTCAGCGTCCAGCAGCAGCAGGGCATACAGGCGCGCCTGCTGGCCCATGTAGGCGAAGTCCAGGATGGAGGCGGTGTCGAACTGGGTGTGGTAATCGGTCTTGCTGTAAGCCTTTTCCCACGTATACGCCGCGACACCGGGCACGCCCGAGACCAGGAACGGCCACAGCTCGGTACCCGGATGCGGCGGCCCCACCCGCCAGCCGGTGGGCAGCCATCCTTCGCGATCGGCGGCCCGGCACGCACGACGTGCCCATCCGGCGAGCTCGACAGGCGTCTCGAGAAGCACCTTAAGGCTGCGATGACCGGTTGCTTCCAGGCACAGGTGGAACGGTGCCTGGCCAGCCCATTCAGGGTGCGTGGCGGTCACTTGCCGCCAGGCGCCGATGCACCAGTCGTAGATGCTGTCCGTAATGCCGTATTCCTCGGCCGTGCGCGTGCTGAAGCACACGGTGTGGCGCAGGGGATAGCCCGACCCGGCCAGGGCCCGGGCGATCGCCAGCATCGTCGCCACGCCGCTGGCGTTGTCCCAGGCTGCGCGGAACCAGCCGTCGTGGTGCGCTCCGACCACGATCGGCCCGCGGCGCTCCCCAGGCAGGTAGCCGACCACATTGTGCCCGGCAGTCCGCGGAGCCAGATCGACGTCGAGGGTCATATGAGCCGTGAGGGGTCCCTGCGCCAGGCGCTCGCGCAGGGCGGCGGCGTCTGCCTGGCGGAGCGTCATCATCGGAGGGCCGCCAGCCGGCCACTGGCCGTCGAACGCGCCCAGGGCGCCGGGAGACTGATACCAGGCACCTTTGTCCGGGCAGTTCAGGATCATGCCGGCCACGCCCCGGCGGGCTAGCTCCAGCGCGATGGCGGACGGGGCGACACGCGGGTCGCGCCAGTCGAGCAGCGCGACAGCGCCAGTCAGGTCCCGGCCGTCGAGGCGGTGACGCTCACCGGTGCCGATATCAGCCAGCAGGCCGTGCAGCCCGCCGGGCGCAGTCGGGGGGACTCCCCCGAAACTCGCTCCCTCATAGCGAGCGCCCCCGGCCACCTGAAGCACGGCGGCGCGGAAGCGCCAGGCGTCGACCTCCACGTCCTCAACGGCGACGTCAGCCAGGCCCATGTCCAGCATCTCGGCCCTGACGAAAGCGGCCACGGCGGCGTCCTCCGGGGTACCGGTAGTCCGGAAACCCAGCGGGCTCGAGCCGATGCTGCAGAGGTGATCGACCACCCGGCGCAGGTAGCTCTCGTCTAGCCGGAGATCACGCACCGCGGGCAGCGGGAGGGCTGATCGTGAACGAGTCCGGGAGTCGGCGGACATGGACGACCTCCCTCGCGGAGCCCGGCACTGCGTTGACTCAAGCACCGGTCAAAGACATTGTCAATGCCTTTGACCAACAGCGGGAGCGCGTAAGCTCGCAGGAGGTGCACCAGCCAGCGCTGAACTCCAGGCGAGCCAGTGCTGCGAACCGCCAGGGAGTTGAAGGAATGCCGGGATCCACCGCCGGGGTGCAGCCGCGCCGAAGGCGGCGAGGGCTGCCCCGCGGCAGCCTGACGCCGGGCCTGATTGTCGCCGAGAGTTTGCGGCTCCTCGATGAGGAGGGCAAGGACGGATTCAGCCTGCCCAAGCTGGGCCGCGCCCTCGGTGCTGATCCCACCGCCGTATACCGGCACTTTGCCAGCAAGGATGACCTGGTCCTCGCCATCGCGGACCACCTCATCGAGGAAGCTCTGGCAGGCCTGTCACCTCTGGACTGCTGGGTCGACACAGTGACCGATGCGACGAGGCGTCTTCGGCGCACCTACCGCGCCCACCCGGCTGCTGCTGTACTTGCCGCTTGCCGGGCAACGCAACAACCCGCCGAGATGAAGATCGTTGACCTCCTCGTCGGCGCCATACTCAAAGCCGGATTCGCGGGTAATCAGGCCGCGCGGGTCTACCGGGCAATCGGAGATTTTGCCTTGTCCTGGTCAGGCGGGGAGGCGGCCTTTCTCGCCCTGGACGAACGTCAGCAGGAGCGGGACGAGGCAGCGTGGACCCGGACCTATCCGGCGGTCCACCAGGCCGAGTACCCGCACATCTGGCAGATCCGCGAGGAACTGGCAGATGTGCGGGACGACGACGTCTTCGAGGCCATCCTGTCGCTCGTCATGGACGGTCTCACCCGGCAGGCGCCCCGGCCATGCAGATGTAGCACTCACGCCGGAAGGGCAACCTTGCCGCGCCCAGAGGCGCGCGCATTGATGCCCATCAGCGAGCCGGTCAGCATGCTGGATCCTGCGGAGTCGCTGAATCCTGATTGCTGACGGCCGGATGGAGAGCCGGCGGCAACGAGTGACCCGAGCCTGAGGGACCTGATGACCCGGATGGGCGGCGACGGCGAACGGGCCGCGATCACGTAACCTCCGGCGCCCCGGCGGGTGCCGGATACGCCCCGTGAGGGTCAGGGGCCAGTTTCCTGCGCGAGCATGCTGAACGGCATCCGGAATCGCTGCCAGACTGACGGCATGCGCGCTGCTGTCGTTACGGATTTTTCCGAGCCGCCCGGCTACGCCGAGTTTGCGGAGCCTGAGCCCGCCGAGGGTGAGGTGGCGGCGGTGATGCGCGCCGCCGCCGTGTCGAATCTCGTGCGGCTGGTAGCGGCGGGGAAGCACTACTCGAGCGCGGCAGAGCCGCCGATGGTGGGCGGCGTCGACGGCGTCGCGCAGCTGCCGGACGGCACATTGGTCTATGTGCCAGGGGTGCGGTCGCCGTGGGGCACGCTCGCCGAACGGGCTGCCGTGCCGCTGGCCGCGGCCCGGGCCGTGCCCGAGGGTCTGGAGGCGGTTCAGGCGGCGGCGGTGGTGAACGCCGCGTTCGCGTCGTGGCTGCCGCTGACCCGCATCCTGGCGCCGGATGCGACGCCGACGGTGCTGGTGCTCGGCGCTACCGGCGCGGCTGGCTCCGTGGCGGTGCCCCTCGCCAGGCACCTCGGCGCGCGGCGGGTCGTGGCGGTGGGCCGGGAGGGCGCCGCGCTGCGCCGGGCCGCCGAGCGGGGCGCTGACGAGGTGATCCCTCTCGATGAAGGGCTCGATGCCGCGATGGCTCGCGTCGGGGCCGATGGCGTGGATGTCGTGCTCGACTTCTTGTGGGGCGACACCGCCGCCGTCGTGCTGCCGGCCCTGGCCCGCTCCGCGCCGCATCCGCGGTACCGGATCGACTGGGTCAACCTCGGAGCGCTGGGCGGCGCCTCCATTCCGTTCGACGCGACCCTGCTGCGGATGAGCGACCTGCACGTCTGGGGCAGCGGGGCGGGCGCCTACTCGCCCGAGCGGCGGCGGGACCTCATCGACGCCGCGCTTGATCTGGCCGCGCGCGGCGTGATCGCCGTCGACGTCGAGGAACGGCGCCTCGCCGAGGTGGGCGCCACGTGGACCGACCCGGGACGGCTGGTCTACACACCCTGAGAGAGCGGCTTGTCCGAACTGAAGATGCGAGTCAGGGGCGCTCGTTCGGAGGAGAGGACCTGACGGTGCCGGCGGCCGGGGCGGCCTAATAGAGGTCCGGCAGGAAGAGGTCCTCGGGAATGCTGCCCGGCAGGTACTCGCCGGCCCGGGCGCGCTGGTGGATCTCCTCGAACGCGAGGCCCTGCTCGCGCGCGGTGACGAGCTTTTCCGGGTCGAAGTAGGTGCCGATGGGGTTGGTGGCGAATTCGAGGGCGGAGGAGATCCATTGCTTGGAGTCGGCCCAGTCACCGAAGCCGTCGACCTGGATCTCGACGCCGTTGCCGTCCGGGTCCTGATAGTAGACCGACATCGTGATGCCGTGATCGAGGGTCAGCCACGGCAAGATCCCCAGGTCGCGCAGCCGGATGTAGTTGTCGAGCCACTGGTCGAATGTCGCGAACTCGAAGGCCGTGTGGTGAATGCCGGTGGTGTGGCCCTTGTCGTCCGGGTGCTTCAGCCCGGGCGGCGACAAGAATGCGATGCGATGGTTCGCCGCGTCGTTGGTGAGCCACGCGGCTTCCTCGCCGTAGAAGACGGGCACCAGGCCGGCGACCTTCTCATACCAGGCGACCATCTCGGAGAGACGAAGCGTGGTGAACGTGGTGTGGTGCAGCACCGGCGGGATGACCGGCCGGCCCGTGGCCCGGTTGAGCGGCAGTTGCGGCTTGGCCGTCGGGGTGAACTGCTCCTCGTCGACCTTGACGGCCTTGGAGGAGCCGGCAGGGGTGTCGTTCGGCATCACGGTCTCCGTTTCGTGGGCAGCGGCGGCTCAGCCGGTGTCGGCGCCGGCCGGCTCGCCGGATCCCGGATGGCGGCGAGCGCCTCGCGCACCGCCGGCACGCAGGCGAGCGCGGCATCCCGGTCGGTCCGGCTCGCGCGCAGGGCGAGGATGCTCCCGCTGCGCGACTCCGGCGGCACGTCGTCGCCCCGGACGGTGATCACGGCGTGGAAGTGCGGGTAGGCCTCACCGAAGGTCATGAGGTAACACGCTGGCGCGCCGAACGCCTGCTCCAGGGCGCCCATCAGGTCATGAACCACTGGTCCGAACGCTGTGAGCTCGGGCCGCGCTAGCTCGGCCCAGCCGAGCGCATGCCGGCGCAGCCGCAGGAAATACCACCCGGGAACCTCGAAGCCGGGCGCGATCTCACACGCCCAGGCGTCATCGCGGAAGACCACCGCCTCGTCCGGAGCCTCATCGAGGTGACAGATGAGACAGTGCGCCGGGTCGGTGACGCTGCCGGGCGGGAAGCGGTGCTTCGCGGTGAAGGCCGCGGTCATCGGCTGGCCACCATCGTGGCGGCAGGGCTCAGCGCGGCCTGGGCGATCTTCTCGTTGTGGTCCAGGTGCGCGTCGACGGCGCGCGCGGCCCGCTCCGGATTGCGGCGGCGGAAAACGCCAATGAGTTCCTCGTGGGCGCGCTGCCGCCGGTGGTGCTCGCGGGGGTCGGGATCGAGCAAGCCGAAGCCGATCCGGATGTAGCGCTCGGCCGCGCGCCACAACATGGCGAGCATCCGGATGTCCCAGCTGGTGGCGGCGGGGGCGAACAGGGCGAGATGGAAGTTGTAGTGGGCGTCGTAGATCGCTTCCATGCTGTGGTCCGGGTCCCCGAAGTAGGCCGCTTCTGCTTCGAGCCGGTCGAGCTCACGGCCGGAGATCAGCGTGCAGGACCGGCGGGCCAGGTCTGGTTCGAGCAGGCGGCGCAGCCGGTAGATGGCATGCAGGTCGCCGAGGTCGAGGGGCGCGACGACGGCGCTGCGGCCGGGCCGGATCACCACCAGGCCCTCGGATTCCAGATTGCGGAGCGCCTCGCGCACCGGGATGAAGCTGACATTGAGCATCGCGGCGAGCTCGCGCAGCGAGAAACTCTGCCCCGGAGCCAAGGCGCCCGACAGGATGGACCGGCGCAGTTCAATGGTCGCCAGGTCGACAACAGAACGGGTCTCGATCGGGCGGACCGCGGCCGGGTCAGTGGTCACGGGTGGTCACCTTCCTGAGGCCGCTGGATGTTATCAACTATAGCGCTCACCGGCCGGTGCGTACGTGGCCGCAGCCGGCTGACCGAGCCGTCCTTACCGTTATAACATATAGTTGCTAACGCCCAGTAAGCGTGGCGGATAGGAGCGCGTGATGCCGGTCGTACGCCCAGTGGCCCGGCACCGCTCAGTGCCGGTCCGGGTGGTCCCCCGGTGACCGCGCCGTCAGCTGCGCTGCCCGCCCGGACCCAGGTGCTGATCGCCGGCGGCGGCCCCGTCGGCCTGGCGGCCGCGGTTGAGCTGGGCCAGCGGGGCATTGACTGCATAGTGATCGAACCCCGCGCCGAGGTGTCGCACGCCCGGCCGCGGTGCAAGACGATCAACGTCCGCACCATGGAGCACCTGCGGCGCTGGGGCCTGGCCGGACGGCTGCGGGCCGCGGCCCCGCTGCCCGTGTCGTGGTCGCAGGACGCGGTCTTCTGCACCTCGCTGACCGGCCGTGAGCTGTCCAGGTTCCGCGGTGTCCTCGGGCTGGCCCCCGACGGTGACCGGTTTCCCGAGCCCGGCCAGCAGGCGCCGCAGTACGTGCTGGAGGAACTGCTCCGCGAAGCCGCCGGGGCACTCCCGGCGTGCACGCTGGCGACCGGCCGGCGGGTGATCTCCCTCCGCCAGGACCACGCCGGGGTCGAGGTCATCGTCGGATGCGGAAGCAGCGAGCCGTCCACCGTCGTCGCTGACTTTGTCGTGGGCTGCGACGGCCCGCGCAGCACCGTGCGGGAGCAGATCGGCGCTGCGTACCTGGGGGAGCATGCGCTGCGCCCCAATTTCGGTATGGTGTTCCGCGCGCCGCAGCTCGCGGGCCTGGTGCGGCACGGCCCGGCGGTGCACTACTGGATCGTCAACGACGTCGCCCCCGCTCTCATGGGGCCCCTCGACCTGACCGGAACCTGGTGGATCATCGCTTTTGGCGTCACCGAAGGGGACGGCCGCCGCGACCCGCACCGGCTCATCTGCGGGGCGGCCGGGATGCCGGTGGAGGCGGCGATCCTGTCGACGGATCCCTGGACGGCGCGGATGCAGCTGGCCGGCCGGCTGCGGGCCGGGCGGGTATTCCTCGCCGGTGACGCGGCGCACCTGAACCCGCCGTTCGGCGGGCACGGGCTGAACACCGGCATCGGCGACGCGGTCGACCTAGGCTGGAAACTGGCCGCCGTGCTCCAGGGCTGGGGCGGCCGGGGCCTGCTCGACAGCTATGAGGCCGAGCGCCGCCCGATCCAGCAGCGGGTCATCGGCGAGGCGACGCGCAACATGAGCGTGCTAACCCCCGAGCTGATGTCCGCGGACCTCGACGACGACGGCCCGCGCGGCGAGAAGGCCCGGGCCGTCGCCCATCAGCGGATCCAGGACACCAAGCGGGCCGAGTTCTTCGCCCTGGACCTGGTCCTGGACATCACCCTCGGCCACTCCCCCGTGGTCGAGGGCACGCCGGGCGATGCGAACGGCGCGCTGCGTCCCGGTGCCCGCCTGAAGCACGCCTGGCTCGCGCCGGGACGGTCGCTGTATGACGAGCTGGGGACCGGGATGTCGCTCCTGCTGTTCTCCCCCGCCGACCCCTCCGCGATCCTGCGAGCAGCCCGGGGCCGCAGGGTGCCGGTGAAGGTCGTCGACCTCAGCCGCACCGCTCTCGGCGCGCGTTACGGCGCGCAGGCTGCGCTGGTCCGTCCCGACCAGTACGTCGCCTGGTGCGGCAGCCTGCACCAGGTCAGCGCAGCCGCCTTGCTCGACCGGGTGTGCGGACGCCCGGCTGACCACGCCGCCATGACCGACGCCAGCCGGATGGCCGACTGAAGGGAACTGCAATGGCCTACCTCGAAGCAGACGACCACGCCGACCTCTACATCCCGCACGCTTTCGGCGAGCACATCGCCGACCTGGGTGAGGTGCGGTTGAATTACAGCACCGCCGGCGACCCGGGCCTGCCCGCCTTGCTGCTGATCCCGGCGCAGAGCGAGTCGTGGTGGGGATACGAAGACGCGATGCCGCTGCTGGCCGGGCATTTCCAGGTGTTCGCCGTCGATCTTCGCGGACAGGGCCGTTCGACCTGGACACCTGGCCGGTACACCCTCGACAACTTCGGCAACGACCTGGTCCGGTTCATCGACCTGGTTATCAAGCGGCCGGTCATCGTCTCCGGGCTCTCCTCCGGCGGCACCATCGCCGCCTGGCTGTCCGCCTACGCCAAGCCCGCCCAGGTAAGGGCAGCGGTGTGGGAGGACCCGCCGCTGTTCGCCTCCGAGGTGAACCCCGCCGCCGGCCAGTCGATCCGGCAGAGCATCGGGCCGTTGTTCGGCTTGTGGAACAAATACCTCGGCGACCAATGGTCGCTCGGCGACTGGGACGGCCTGCAGCAAGCCATCCCGCAGGCACTGACGATGACCATGCTGCGCGGTATCGCCGCCATGTTCCCGCCCCGGGAAGGCCCGGAACCCCCGGGAATCCCGCAAAACCTCAGGGAGTACGACCCCGAGTGGGGCAAAGCGTTCGTATCAGGTGCCGCCACCGCATCCTGCGATCACGCCGCCATGCTCTCGCACGTCAAGGTACCTGTCCTGCTCACGCATCACTTCCGCGCCACCGACGAGGCGACCGGTACCCTGGTGGGCGCCCTGTCCGACCTGCAGGCCCGCCGCGCCGGGGAACTCGTCACCGCCGCAGGCCAGGACTTCACGATGCTCTCTTTCCCTGACATGCCGCATGCGATGCACTCCTACCAGCCGAAGCTCTACACCGATACCGTTGTCGACTGGGTTACCAGGCTCGGTCTTCTCTAAGGCCGGTTCTTCATGCCGAGTCGTGCCGGGCCGTCATCGGCGTTCCGCAGGGACAGCGGCTGGCTACCGGGAAGCCAGATGACAGCAAGTTCGGATAGCCGACTTTCATGATTCTCGTGCTGGGCGCCTCCGGTTTCGCCGGCCAGAGCGTCACGCGGGCTCTGGCCGGGCTTGGCATGGAGGTCCGCGGCCTGGTCCGAAGAGCCGGCGCCACGGAGGCCGTCCGCGCCGCGGGGGCCTCGGAGGTGATCGTGGCCGACCTCCGTGATCTCGGCGCCGTCGAGGCCGCTGCGCGTGGTTGTGAGGGCATCTTCTTCCTGGGGCCGCGCTTCATGCCCGAAGAAGCAGCGCTGGGCAAGGCCGTCATCGACATCGCGGTCCGGGGCGGCGTGCGCCGCTTCGTGCTGTCCGGCGTCTATCACCCCACTATCCAGGCGCTCGTCAACCACCGCAGCAAACTCGAGATCGAAGACCACTTGTACAAGACCGGCCTGGAATACACGGTCCTCCAGCCGGCCCGCTTCATGCACGGCCTTCTTCTGTCGAGCTGGACAAGCATGGCGGAGGAAGGCGTGCTGGCCGACGCCTTCGACTGCCAGGCGAAGATGGCGTACGTCGACTACCGGGATGTTGCTCACGTGGCCGCGATCGCCTTTAGCGAGGACCGGCTGATACGCGGCACGTTCGAGCTGGCTGCTCCCGGCGAGCATAGCCTGCACGAGATCGCCGCCATGATGAGCGAGGTCTTCGGTCATCCCATTCGGGCGCAGCAGGCGCCGCTGCACGACTACGCCCCCGCCCGCGGCCTGCTGTCGAACCCCTACTCAGCCGACGGATTCCGGCGACTGCGGCGCTACTACGACGAGTACGGGTTTCATGGTGGCAACTCGCTCGTGCTGAGCGCCATTCTTGGCCGTCCGCCGTCGGACTTCGTCAACTGCGCCACCGGGCTGCGTGCAGCAGCGGCCGCCCACTCACCGATACAGCCGAGGGATGAGCGTCGGCCGATTGCCGGCGCGTTCTCGCCGGAGCCTCCTCCGGGCTGACGCGCACCGGCATGGACGCGGACCCGCAGGGCTACGGGCTCTGGACGCCGCCCGGGCTAAGTGCCAGGCTCGGGTCCGGCGGCAAACGTTGCGCTGACCGACCCGACCCGATCCGGACCAGCCCAGGCCCGGGTGCCGGCTCCGGACCAGTTGAGCTTCGCAGCGTCCGGCCAGGCGGCCATCGAAGGAGAACGCCATGAGCGTGTACAGAGTGACCGAGATCATCGGGACAAGCGGCACCTCATGGGAGGAGGCGGCAGCGGAGGCAGTAAGGACTGCATCCAGGACGATCCGTGATCTTCGGATTGCTGAAGTCGTCAAGCAGGACATCAGCCTCGACGAAGCCGGGGCGATCACCTACCGCACCAAGCTCCAGCTTTCGTTCAAATACGAAAGCGAGATCGATCGCTAGGCGCAGGAGGGGCACCGCTTCCGTTCCTTCTTTAGATAGCTCCGCCTTCGGCGGATGCTCGGACTGGCGCAGCGCGAGCGGCCACCCCGGCTACCCGGACTGGGGTCCCGTTAGAACTCGGTCTTGAGCCGCTCGATCTCGCGGGCCCGCTCGCGCAGCTGTGCGTATGCTGGCCGCTCGCGGATGCGGGCCAGGGCCCAGCGGACGGCCTCCGCGCGGCTGGCCGCGATGCCCGCGGTGATCAGCGCGTCCAGGGTTTCCAGGTCCACCGGGTCGAGCCGGGCCATGACGGGGGTCAGCTCGCCGCCTTCCGCCCGGGCCTCGAGCGAGTCGCGGGTTCTGCCGCCCACCACCATCCGCGGGCCGTCGGTGTCGTCGCTGACACGGAATTCCACTCGCCCGGCCTCGGGCAGCTGGTCGGACAGATCGCGCCGGAACCTCTTGATCGCCGGGCCGTGCGCGTTCTCGAACTCCTGCAGCGCCTGCCGCTGGGCCTCGTGTCCCTCCCCCGCCTGGAGGATGACCCGGACCAGCAGTTCTCCCGGCTCGATCACCGGGTCAGCGCCGTATTGCAGCACGGCGACCCGCTGCACCGCGCCCGGGAAGCGCTTGTTCACCTCATCGTTGATCTGCCGCTCGAGCCGGCCGATTGCCGCCTGGTCCATGGCCGCCTCCTGAGAGTTACATCAGAAACTGAATGTAACACAGCGTTTCCCGGCTAGCAAACGTTACGCATGGGCATTTCCGTGCTGCCTGCCGCGCACAACAGCACACTCGGCACGGCTGCTCAGGGCAGCGATGAACCTCCTCAGGCCCGGCGGCCGCCAGATCACGACTGTCATCCAGCATCAGCCGACGGCTCACATTCCGTAATAAAACCGGCCCGAGCTCCGAGAGAGAGGCTCACCGCGAGATCAGGATCGTGTCCAGCTCGTTCCGTTCCAGTGCAGGATCGTCACGGTATTGGTGCCGGAGGGGTTGGCGTACCCCACTGCCCACGCATCGGACGCCGAGAGCGTGCTGATGCCGTCGAGCTGAGTACCGGTTGCGCCGCCGGGGTTCGGGCTCGCCACCCGCGTACATCCGCCGCGGGCGCAGTGCACGATGAGCGGAAGTTCCTGCTGGCTGGGGGAGAAATAGTCGCCGACCGCCCACACCTCAGACACCGAATCAGCGCTTACCGCGTTGAGCGTGCCGCCGGTGCCGGGGCTGGGGCTGGGGACCCGCGACCACCTGGTCCCGTTCCAGCGCAGGACCAGGGTGCCCGCCCCAGTACCACCGGCAGACCAGGCAGCGGACGTTGACAGAGCGCTCACCCCGTTCAGGGAGTCTGAGCCAGCTGATCCAGGATTGGGGCTGGGCACCCGGGTCCAGCGGGTGCCATTCCAGTGCTCGGTCAGGGTGCCGTTGTCGTCGCCACCGACAGCCCACGCGGCAGAATCGGCGGGGGCGCTCACTCCGTACAGAGTGTTGAAGCCCAGGTGAACGGGATTGGCACTGCCGACCTGCTTCCAGCGGGTGCCGTTCCAGTGCAGCACCAAAGTGTTGGAGTTCTCTCCGCCGGGACCGTAGTACCAGCCAGCCGCCCACACATCGGACGCCGAGACCGCACTTACCGCCTGCAAGAAGCTGCCGTCGACCACTTCCGGGCTCGGGCTGAACACCCGTGCCCACCGGGTGCCGTCCCAGTGCAAGATCAGCGTCCTGATTCCGCTGCTATCTTGCGACCACCCCACCGCCCAAGCATCTGAAGCCGACAGCACGCGCACGCCGGTAAGAATGCCGGCGGGCACAGGGTTGGCCACCTTGGCCCACACAGTGCCGTTCCAATGCAATATCAGCGGCTTTAGCCCGAAACTGGCGGTACCAGGGGCGTAACCCACGGCCCACGCGTCAGAGCCCGATAGGGCGCTCACGGCCTGGAGCGCACCGGGATAGCTCGTGACCGTCGCCGACGCTGACGACGCGGGCGCCGCCGCGCCCAGCACCAGGACCAGGCTCAGGCCACCACCCAGCCCGCCAAGCGCCCGCAGTGACAGACGGCGAAGAACTGAAGTGATCACGGCGGCCTCCCCGAGCGTCGCACCATCGAGGACATCTGGATCAGAGGTGCGATGCCATGCGATCGCCGCTCATCGGACAGAATCACGCACGAACGGGGCGCAGCGCATCACCGAAGCCAGGCCACAAACTATGCCGAAAACCTCTGTTGCAGGCAAGCATGAGTACTTAGCCGACCTTCTCCCGCCGTTCAGGCGGCTGAGGGTGCCGCAACGGATCTGGGAGCTGCGCGACGACCTGCCGGCTTACCACGCTTCCTACGTCGCGCTGGCCGAAGCGCTCGGCTGCGGGTTACTCACTGCAGACCGACGGCTCAGCCACGCCCCCGGATTGCGCTGCCCCGTAACCGTGATATCGCGGTAACCAGCAGCATGTGACCAGGCTGCACCTCGGCAGTCCGCGCCAAGCTCAGCATTCCATTTGCAGCCAGCTGGATCACGCGCTGTCGATTTTGTGGTTTCTTTACAGCACGCTGACGGCTGCGGGCCTCTTCGCGACGAATGGCCGAGGGTTGCCATTTGCCGGTGACAATTCACCCCTAGTACTACTAGTACTAGGGCCGCAGCCGAGACCTTGTCCGGTGTGGGCACGTGATGCGATCTAGACGAGTGCTTCCCTGCGGTCCGTGGCCTGCCGGCGCGCGTGTCGTTAGCCTGGCGGAATGAAGGTCAACCGCTCGGTCCCAGCGGCCACGGTCATCCCGGTTCTGATCTATCCGGACGTCCGCGAGGCGGTTGCCTGGCTGACTGCGGCATTCGGGTTTGTCGAGCGGCTACGGATCGGCGAGAACCACCGGTCTCAGCTGAGGGTCGGCGACGGGGCCGTGATCGTGGCCGAGCCAGGCGGCTACCACCACCCGCCGAGTCGCGAGGCGGTGGCCCAGTACGTGATGGTGCGGGTCCCGGACGCGCGGTCTCACTGCGAGCGCGCCCGGGCACATGGCGCGGTCATCCTGGCGGAGCCGGCGGACTACATGTATGGCGAGCGGCAGTATGGCGCCGAGGACTTCACCGGTCATCGGTGGACGTTCACCGAGACGCTAGCGGACACAGACCCGCAGACGTGGGGCGGTCAGTACCTGAACCCGGACTGACTGCCTCTGCCTCGGACGCAGGCTGCTCACCTGCCGCCCTGATTCCGGGCGCAGGCCTGAGACCCGCCGGAGCACAGCAGCCTAAGGAATCTCAAGGAGCTAAAGCCGGGCTCCCGCGGAAAGACGGAGATAAGGATCTTGTTCGTCTTTGACCCGGACCGGCAGGCGGTACTGCTGGTGGCCGGGGACAAGGCAGGCCGGTGGTCGCGCTGGTATCAGGAGGCGATTCCGCTTGCCGAGCGCCGCTACGCCGACTGGCGGGCGGCGACGCGAGGGAAGGTGAACAGTGATGGAGCAGTCACGGCGCTGGGAGGACGTGAAGGCCGAGGCGCATCAGCGACACCCCGAGCTCGCCGACGGCTCGCCGCGCCGCGCAGCGCGAAGCTGGACGCATACGTGGCGGGCCACCACCTCAAGGAGCTGCGCAACTGGCTGCGGCCGCTCAATGTGGTCTTTCCGCGGTGTTTTCGCCCATGGGGAGGATGTCCCCGGATTGGTGGACGGGTGTCCCGCCGAGGACTGTGGCCAGAACCTGGATGCCCGTAATGTGCTGCGGTTCGGTATCAAGGGGGTTCTTGTCCAGGACGACAAAGTCCGCGAGCTTGCCCGGCCGGAGCGAGCCGATCTCTGTTTCGCGGTGCATCGCGAAGGCGCCCCCCTGGGTATAGAGGGCAAGTGCATCTCGGACGGTGAGATGCTCGCCGGGGCCGAGCACGCGGCCTTCGGCGGTCCGGCGCAGGACCGCATCCCGGATGCCGACCAGCGGGTCGGCGGTGATGACCGGCGCGTCGGAGGACCCGGCGGCTGCGATGCCTGCCCGCTGCCAGGATCGGAACGGGTACAGCTGATCGCAGCGTTCGCCGAAGGCTGCGGCGAACCCGTCGCCCAGGACTGACAGGAATCCGGGCTGGCTGACGATCACTATCCCCAGTTCGGCGGCCCTGGAGATCAGCCGGGGGTACATGGCGCCCGCGTGCTCGATACGGTGCCGGCGCGGGTTGTGCGGTGACTCGGCCACCACCGCGGCGTAGGCGTCGAGGACGATCTCGATCGCCCGGTCCCCCTGAGCATGAATGCAGATCTGGAAACCGCGGGAATCAAACGCACGGACCATCTCGGTCAGCTCGTCGCGGTCGAAGAACAGAATGCCCGAGCCATAAGGCGGGACCGGGTAGGCCCCGTGTATCGCAGCGGTCCGGCTGCTCATGCCGCCATCAGCCCAGATTTTCACGGCGCCGGCGGCCAGCCGGTCCGAGTGGGTGCCCCGCAGGCCGGACGCGGCCAGCCAGTCCGCCTCCTCATGGACGACAAGTCCGTAGATCCGCTGCCGGAGCATGCCCTCGTCGTCGGCCTCGGCGAAGGCGGCGAGCGTGTCACGGCGCACGTCAGCGTCGCAGACCGAGGTCACGCCGAGTTCCGCGAAATACCGTCCTGCGCTGTCGATGAGCCTTGCCTTCTGGGCCGCGCCCATTCGCGCGAGGTCACGCCGCAAGTTGCGCTCGAACAGCGCGAACATCGGCCCCTCGTACACCACGCCGTCGAGCCGTCCCAGGTCGTCGCGGCCGAACGCACCGCCGGGCGGGTCTGGCTGCCTGTCGTCGAATCCCGCCTCCCGCAGCGCCGGCGTATTGAGGACGCAGGCATGCAGCGACGCGTGATAGAGAACCGCCGGACGGCCCGGCACGGCTTCGTCGAGATCCGCGCGAGTCGGATGCCTGCCCTCGCGGAGCTTGTACTCGACGTAGCCGCTGCCGGTTACCCAGGAACCTTGCGGCGCCCGGCCGGCCGCTTCCCGCAGCCGTGCCTGGATCGCGGCGATTCGGGGCGCGGCTGGCTGGCTGCAGTCGGCTCCCGCCGAAAGATAGCCGACGTTCGATGCGTGGCAATGCGCGTCGATCAGCCCGGGTATGACGGTCGCGCCGCCGAGCCGGGCCGACGCGGCGCCCGGCGATGCGGCCGCGCGGATCTCACCGGCGGAGCCGACCGCCGCGATCCGGCCTTCACGTACCAGCATGCTCCGGGCGACGCCTGCGCCCGCGGCCATGGTGACGATGACAGCATCGTCAACGATCAGCTCCGTCGTTCCGCCCTCCCGATGAGAACCGCGCATGGCGGCCGCGCAATCGAGGCACCGCCGGCATACGTCCTGCCCCGCCGCAACCATGCGAACACGCCGCGATTCCCCGCCGGCCTGGACCTCCGGGCCGCAGCCGGGCCAGTATGACCCCGGGCAGCCGTTGCGCACGCGGCCGCTGGCCGGGCCTGGCCCCGGCGCCGGAACCGCCCGGCGTTCCCTGACCCTCCGGACCCGCCGCTGGCCGCGGACGAACCGGCCATCGGGCCAGCAGAACTTCAACGCCGCGGCGCCGGCCAGCCGGCCCGTTACGCCGTGCGGGACCGTTTCTTGCGCTTGGGCTCGGTGCGGTGGCTGAGCTGGATCTCGCGTTCCGCACCCGGTGCTCCGGACTCAAGCTCCCGGCTGCGTTCAGACTCGGCGTTGAACTCGGCGCCGAGAAGGAGCGCGACGTTGCTGAGCCACAACCACACCAGGAACGTAATGACGCCGCCGAGAGCGCCGTAGGTCTTGTTGTAGGACCCGAAGTTAGCCACGTAGAACGCGAAACCCGCCGAGGCGACGAGCCACACGGCGAGCGCCAGGGCGGCGCCGGGCAGGACGCGCTTGAAGCCGCCGAGCCGGGCGTTGGGGGAGAAGTAGTAGAGCACCGCGAACATGAGAATCACTATGACGAGCAGGACCGGCCATTTGGCGATGTCCCAGGCGGTGACCGCGGCGCTTCCCAGCCCGACGGCGGTTCCGACGGTCCGCGCCAGCGGCCCGGTGAGGACCAGGGCGGCCAGGACGATCACCTGCAGGATCACCAAGACCAGCGTGACCAGCATCTGCAGCGGCCGCAGCTTGATGAACGACCGGCCCTCCTGGACTTCGTACATGGTGTTCGACGCGCGCATGAACGCCCCGACGTATCCCGACGCCGACCACAGGGCTCCGGCGATCCCGGCGATGAACAAGATCCCGGCCGAGCTTTTCGCGGCGACCAGCCCGTCGATCGGGCCCTTGAAGGTGCTCACCGCGGATGCTGGGCCGACTGATGACACGACCTTGGCGGCGTCGCTGATGATGGTGTGGGGATTGCCGATCAGCCCTACGACAGAGATCAAAGCGATCATCGCCGGGAAGACGGCCAGCACGCCGTAATACGTCAGTGCGGCCGCGCTGTCGGTCAGGTTGTCCTCGCTGAACTCAGTGACGGTGCGCTTGATGGTCTGTGCGAGGCTGCCCGACCGCTTGTGGGCGACCCCCTCAGGGATCCGGGCGGAGCGTTTCTCGCCGGGCTGCGTCGCGGCGTCACGACCTTGCTGCGCGCTGGCCTGTTCGGCGCCGGCCTGCCCTTCCGATCCGGACCGGTGGCGGCTCACAGCAGGCCGCCCTTCTGTCCGGGCCGGGCAACCCGCGGGGCGGCCGCCTCACCGTTCGGGTATCCGTTCATCTGCCCTCCAAGGCCAGCCGGACAACGCCAGCGCGGCCACGGGCGGCCAGGTTGGCTGTTGCTGCTTCGCCTGGCGCCGTCCCTGGTCTGTCCGCCGTCGTGAGCTTCCCTTCTTACCGGCCGGCGCGTCTTTACCCGTGCCGGGGCCAAGTGCCGGTCAGCTTCCGGGTGCCCTCCGCGGCTCCCCGGTCAACGACCGCCTTGACTAGCCCGAAGGTGCCCCCCTGAGCTGTGGCAGCAATCAGGATCTCGCGCCAGCCGCGGTCGGCGTCAGTGGCCTTGGGGGGCTCGTCCTGACGGGCAGCAAGCTTCCACAGCCGCTTGAAGATCGCTCCGGCCACCACCCCGCCCAGAACGCTGACCGCCAGGCCCAGCGGCTTATACAGCAGCCTGATCATGACCGCTGCCTCCTGCGCGCGGTCAGCCAGGCCGCCGTCAGCACCGCCACGGCGGCGCCACCGCCTGCCAGCAGCACCCGCTTCTCCCTTGCCGCCCGCGCCGCGCCCGAAACGGCACGGCGCCCCGGCTCGGGCACGGCCTGCTTCACGGTCCTCCCGACCGCAAGGGCCCGGTCTGTGACGGGCGCTGCCTTAGAGACGGCGGCCGACCCGGCCGATTGCGCCATTCCGGCGGCCCGGGCCCGGGCCCGGCCGGATACCTCGCGGGCCTTATCCCTCGCCCGCGCCTTCACCTCCACCTTGGCCGCGAGCGCCTCGACCGTCTCGCCCAGGTCCTCGCGGGTGGCCTGTATTTCCTGAGTCAGTGCCTGCGAGAGATCTTCCGGCCCAGCCCCGCCTGCGGCAGCTGGTTCTTCTGGGTCGCCCGCACCGGCAGGCCGGAGATCCCCGTACACGAGCGTTTCGCTTGCTTCCAGGTCTGAGCGGTGCCGGCCGACAGGGTCGGAGGGGTCTGGTGCGCTCATCGGTGTGCCCTTTCCTTGATCTCCTCCACGTCGGCCTTGAGGCTGTCTACCGCTGCAGCCGGGACCGGCGGGATCGCTCGCTGCAGCTGCCGCCTGCCCAGCAGCGCCAAGGTGCCGGCGGTCAGCAGCAGCGCGACCCCCGCGGTCAGTGCCGCCAGCCACGCCGTGAGCACCAGCGAGAGCGCGAGGACCGCGCAGGCCACCAGGGCGCCGAGCCCGTACAGGGCAATCAGCCCGCCCCCTCCTGCCATGCCGATGCCGACGCCGGCGCGCTTGCCCTTGCGTGTCATCTCCAGCTGGGCTAGCCGCAGCTCATCACGGACCAGCCGGGAAACCTGCTCCGACAACTGTTTCACCAGCTCACCAGCCGGGCGGTCATCAGCCGCCGCAGGATGAGCTGCTCCTGCGTCCTCTTTCACCGGTCCTCCTTCTGCGCCGCGCTGCCAGCCAGTCGCCGGCGGTTCAGGAAATGGCTCGGCGCAAGTCACCTGGCCTGGCATCCAGCTGCCGTGAGAGAAGGATGTGAAGGCCAGGCGGGTGACTCCTATCGCCCGCCGCGACGGCGCGGCTTTGCTGGCCGGCGCGCCGTACTCCGGTCAGCGGCCCGGGCCCGGCCGGGTGTCGCCGATCTCTGGGTCGTCGATCTGCTCCTTGCGGACGGTCTCGCTGACCTCCTGGTCCTCGGTGACGGACTCGGTGCCCAGCCGGACCCGCTCGACGGGGACGGCCTCCTTTTCCACCACCGGCCGCTCTGCCCGCAAGGTAACCTCGTGCTCTTCCTCGCTGATCGGCTCGCCCGACAGCGCGGCGTCCCGGTTGGCGTCGGTGATTGGCTCCCGCTCGATCCGGACTTCCTCGTGGCTGACCGGGACCGTGGTGGTGACATTCTCGGTTACCACGTACTTGCGCAGCCGGGCCCGGCCCGCCTCTACCGTCTCGGTCCCGACGCGCAGCTGCTCCTCCGACCGGGTCATCGCGTCATCGGTCCCCGGCCCGGAGACGCCCCGGCCCCCGGCAGCCGTCTGGCCAGCCAGATCCTCGCGGCTGTCGCCGGCATAGTCTCCGGCCTGCCCCTGGTATTCGTGCTCCCCGTGGTAGCGGGAGTCTTCGCCGCCAGCCTGCGCGGAGCTGTCACCGAGGTGACCGGAGTAATGGTGGTAGAGGGCGCTCTGCTCATCGGCGTCGATCTGGCCGTCATCCTCAATGCTCGGGGCGTCCTTGACCAGGTCCTTCGACACCGCCAGCACGACCTGGTCGCCGTCGAGCCGGGAGCCGTAGATCGGCGCGAAGCTCTGCCGGGTGCCGAACATGCCGGTGGCAACCGTCACCCACACCGGCTGGCCGGTCTGGTCATCGAGATACACCTGGCCGATCTTGCCGAGCTTGCCGCCTTCGCTGTCGACCGCGGTGCAGCCGATGAACTGCTGGGCGTCTTGCGGGGTAGTCATCACAATGGTCCTCTTCTGCGAATGGATGACGGAATGCGGTACCGGGCACCGGCCGGCAGCTGACGGCATATTTCCCCGGGATTAGCCAGTTCGTTCGCGGGAGGCCGACGCCCGGGAACAGAGCTTACACTGGAAGCTTACGGTGTCAACCATACGGGGGGAGAACTCGATAAGGCTCGCACAGACCTGCGGCTGGCCGTCCCTGCCGCCCGGTATGGCCGACGGCGGCGGGTACCGCGCCTGGACACAACCGGCCGGCCGGAAGGCCTGGTCACCCTGCGGCGCAGTAGCCGCCGCGGCTTACGGGCTCAGTTGGACCGGCTGAGGTTCTGCCCGTCGGTAATGAAGATGGCGATCCGGTCCAGCATGTGCGTCAGGCCTGTCTCGAATTCCTTTTCCCAGCGGTCTTCGGCGAGCCCTGCGGCGAGGCGGTGCACGGCCGGGAACCGCCTGGCATCGATCTGGCCGGCTGGGTCGACCAGCTCATGCGGCGCGTCGGCGTCCTCGACCTTCTCTCGCTGCCCGGGCGAGCGGGCCGGGCTCAGGCCGCCGGGAACCGGGTCGGCCGGGGCGGCATCGGCGGGTTCGCTGCCATCCGCCGAGGCCGTGTCGGGACGGGTGAAGGATCCGTCGCCGGGCTTGGGGTCGCGCAGTGCCATCGCGCTGGTCTCCAGCAGCAGGTAACCGAGCAGGAAGCCGTTGAATGTGCGGTAGGTGAACAGGACCTGCTCATCACTGAACCCCTCGCTGGCCAGGCCGCTCAGCAGCGCCTCGATCCAGCGCAGCGACCGGAGCGGCGGATTCACCCACGGCGCCGCGGGCGGCCGGGTTGCGACCAGCGGGAAGGCATGCGGATGCGCGCGGGCGTAGCGGCGCACGCCATGAGCCATGCCGTTCAGGTAGGGACGCCACCCTGCCACCGGCCGGGGCTGGACCTGCGGGTCATCGGAAAGCTCGTTGACGATCCGCTCGACGACGGCGTCGAACAGCTCATCGCGGTCCTGCACGTACCGGTACAGCGACATCGAGCGGACCCCCAGCCGCGCCGCCACTGCCCGCATCGACGCCGCCCCGATACCCTGCTCGTCCATCAGCTCCAGGGTGGCCGTGACAATCCGCTCCGCCGATAGGCCCCGCCCCGGCCGGCCACGACGGCCGCCTCCGCCCTCTGCTGGTGCCACCGCAACCTCACCCCTCGCGAACTGCCGCCTGTCCGGTTACGCCTGGGTATCTCTCCTGCTAAGCCAATGGCCGCCCGGCCGCCGGTCATCGCCGTAGGCGCTCACTCATTATCACGTTCACCAGGAATATTGCGATCTTCCTGACCGGCGGGGTTCATCGCCGGTCCGCTGACGGCCGAGTCGGACGAGACTGTTTACCGACGGATCCGTATCTCACCAGCGGGAATGAATGAGCGGCTGCTCGACGACACCGGCCGTCCAAGCACGGCGAACTTGCTCTGGCCCGGGCGGCCGCGGCGGCTCAGCTTGCCCGGGAGGTGAGCTGGGAGACGCGCTGGGGACTGATGCCGAGCAGGGCGGCGACATCGCGGACAGACAGTCCGCTGGCCACCAGTTCGACGGCGGCCCGGCCGGTGCGGACGGCAGCGGCAGCAGCGAGTTCGTCGGCCTGGCGGCGTATCTGCCGGATCTCGAGGGCGGTGGCATCGCGCGGCAACGGCGGGCGGCGGCCGCTGGCCGGCTACGGCCGACATCATCGCGGACTCCGCGTAGTCACTGCGGGCGGCGCCCTGCTGGCCGGACGCTGTGCCTATCCGGGGATGGGCGAGGTCTTGCTGTCCCGGCCGGATAATCTCGAGCATGGGCTCCCGGGCGTCGTTGGCCGACGACGGGATTGCGATCCGCCAGGCGCCCGGCACTCGAACGAGGGGATTGGCCATGGCGGCAGCGGCTCACGACGGGAAGCAGGAACGGCGGGTGGTGATTGCCTGCCAGGGCGGCGGAAGCCACACCGCGTTTACGGCAGGGGTACTTAAACGGCTGCTGGGTCCCGGCGCATTCTCAGGTTATCGGCTTGCCGGGCTGAGCGGCACGTCCGGCGGCGCGGTGTGCGCGCTATTGGCGTGGTATGCCCTGCTCGACGGTGACCCGCTCCGTGCCGGGCAGCTCCTGGAGCGGTTCTGGACCGACAACTCCGCCCGCGGGCCTGCAGAAATGCTGGTCAATAACTGGATCTTGTGGGCCAGCGCCTGGCAGGATCTTGGCTTCGTGCCGCCGGCGGTGAGCCCGTATCACTCGCCGGCCTCTCTAATGGGCGCTGACCAGTTCCGCCAGCTGCTCGGCCGCCAGGTGGACTTCGAGCAGATCGAGGTCGACCTGGCCGGAAAGCACCCCATGCTGCTCATCGGAGCGGTTGACGTGTTGTCCGGGCGGTTCCGGACATTCAACAGCCGCCGCGACCGGATCACCGCCGACACCGTGCTCGCCTCGGCGGCCATCCCGAACCTGTTCCGCGCGGTGAGGCTGGAGGACGGCGCTTACTGGGACGGCCTGTTCTCCCAGAATCCCCCGGTCCGCGAACTGCTTGACGTCAAGCCCGACGAGCTCTGGGTTATCCAGATAAACCCGCAGCAGCTGGACACCGAGCCGACCACGCTCGCCGAGATCGCCGACCGCCGCAACGAACTGGCCGGCAACCTGTCGCTCTACCAGGAACTAGCGTTCATCGAGAAGATCGACCAGTTGCTGGAGGCAGAAGTGCTCAGCCAGGGCGAGAAATACAAGCAGATCGTAGTGCGGGTGATAGAGCTTTCCCGCTCCAGCCTCCCTCGCAACCTCGGCGCGGCATCCAAGCTGAACCGGGACCCGCTGTTCATCCAGAACCTGATGTCTCACGGCGAGCGGCAGGCCGGGGAGTTCCTCGCCGCGCTGGCCTTCGAGCGGGCCTGGACGGACCAGGACGTCGCTGCAGTGATGGAGCTGTTCGCCGAGGATCCCGAGTTGGTCTCCGCACCTCCATTCCCCCAGCCGGGCAGCCACCGGGGCGCTAGGCAGGTGCGTCAGTTCGTGCAAGAACAGTTGTCTGTCGGCGTCGGTGTGGACCTGACCCACAAGCAGGTGGCCCGGGAGCGGGTCACCTGGACGGTCCGGGCACGTAGCGACCGTCCCGGAACCGCTCTGCAGGGCCAGGCCCAGGCCGAGTTTCGGGACGGCAAGGTCACCACGCTCCATCTTGGACCGCTCCGGCCGGGCTCGTAAGCGCGCGGGCCTCACCAGAACAGCACCGGCGGAGTACGCAACCCGTACGCGAGGCTGGGGCCGGCGTCCAGTTCGGGCTTGCGCACCGCCAGCGTCTGGAACACGAACGCCAGCATCAGCATCCCGGTGCCCGCGATGGCCCACGCGATCAGCGCGCCGAGGGTGCCAGTGGCCAGAGCGAAGTTACGCGGCTGCGAGAAGACCCGGCGCCGACCATCGAGCCCACGACCCTCGCGATCAGCGTGGTCAGCGGGAACTTCCGCACCTCCGTCGGCGCCGTGGTCTCAACCGCGTCATGCGCCTGCCCCTACCGTGCAGAGGGTGGCATCTCACCCAGATCGGTCACGTGCAGCACCGGAGATGAGAAGGAAAGGAGTGGCGAGAAATGGCTCGACACGCGGGACTTCCGGGCACATCAGGTCTTCCGGTCACCCGAGCTTCTCCCCGGCCACCGGTCAGCTTGCTGGCAGATGACGGCGTCGTTGCGCCACCGACGGTCGGGCGGTTCTAGTCTTCGTCGAATGCCTCATGCAGCTTGGCTTCTTGCTCCTGCGACAGGTTAGTGTGGATGATTTCCCCCTGAGAGCCACGGAATTCTTCGGCGACCCGGTCCAGGACCGCGTCAGAGGTCAGCACGAACAGCGCGGAGGTGCCGGGGGTGATCTTCTCGCGGACCTGCCGGATGAACGAGTCGCTGATCCCGACATCCGTGAGCGAGCCTGCCAGCGCCCCGCTGGCCGCGCCGATGGCCATGCCCAGGAACGGAACCAGGAAGATCAGGCCGAACAAGAAACCCCAGAACGCGCCACCCAGCGCACCGGACCTCTTGGTGTCATAGAGCTGGTGCGTGCTGGGCTTCTTCCGCCCCGGCGGCCAGCTCACCACCGCCGCGTCATGCACCCTGATCAGCTCCTGCTGCTGAAGTCTCTCCAGCGTGCCCAGAGCGTCGTCGGCTCCGTTTGCCGAGGGAAACTTAACGACCGTGAAGGTGGCCATATCGCTCCGTCCGTACCTATCGCCAGTGCGCAAAAAAGATTGCTCGTGACTCGTCACACCATGATCGGCGTTGGCCGGCCACGCGGCAACCCCTGGGGCTGGAAATCGCTGTGAACACTGGAGTGAGCGCTGCTGTCGATTCCCGGAGCGAGTAAGACCGTTAATCGGCGGGGCCGATGCGTGTCTTCTGTCCCCATCATCGGCTCGGCTACGATCGCTTGGCGGTGCCCTCTGCAGCGGACCCGCACAGGAGTGATGTCTATGACGCTCGGGCCGGTTGAATGGATGGAGATCGCGCTTCCGGGGACTAAGCTCACCCGCAGCATCGTGCAGCCGCTGAGGAAGCTCGTCGACTCGGGCACGATCCGGATCATTGACCTGGTAGTCCTGCACAAGGACAGCGACGGTGCGGTTGCCGCCCTGGAGCTGGACGGCCTTGAGCCGGACGAGGCGGCCTTGTTCGACGATCTCGACGGTGATGTGCTCGGCCTGCTCAACGAGCAGGACATCGCCCTCGCGGGCGAGGCGCTTGCGCCCGGCAGCAGCGCCGCCGTGCTGGTCTGGGAAGACCTGTGGGTGACCTCCTTCGGTCAGGCAGTGCAAGAGGCGGGCGGCTGGCTGGTGGCTCACGACAAGGTTCCGGTAGAAGTGGCCGCAGCCTCACTGAAGGCGGCATCGGCTGAAAGCGAGTCCCGATGAGAAGGAGAGGCGCCGGGCTGGGCCGCAGAGGCCCGGGTCTGCTCGGCACGGTGGCGCGAACGGCCGTCGTCGCCGGCACGGCGTCGGCGGTGGTGGGCGGCGTGGAGTCGCACCGCTCAGCCAGAGCGCACCAGCAGCAAGCGCAGATCGACGCGCAGGTGGCAGCCGCCCTTGCCGGACAGCACGCCCCGGCTGGCCAGAGTGCACCCAGCGTCGCTTCGCCCGCCGCCGGAGGGATCGGGGCTGAGGCGATCGCCAAGCTGCAGCAGCTTGGCGGCCTTCACCAGCAGGGAATACTGACCGATGAGGAATTCGCCACTGCGAAAGCCAGGGTCCTAGGCGGGTAACCCCGGAATCCCGGCTGATTTCCCGGTCCGGTTCTGCGCGCCGGCCCGCCAGTCAATCTTTAGATTCCGGCACCGTGGGTGCAGACCGGCTCATCACCCCGCAACAGCGACAGCTCATCTTCGGCCGTCGCCACCGGGGTACCCGCGGTCCGGGCCGCCGCCCCGGCCTGCCGGTGCCCGTCACGGTCGTCAGTGCTCATGACCTCTCGTTCAGCTGGTGGCGGCCGGCTGCGTATACGTCCGCTGGCAGGTCAGCAAAAATCACCCTGACAAGCTGGTCGTCTCGCCGCTGGTTCTGCAGCGCCTGCGCCGCGAGCACAGCGCGGTCCGCTTTGGTCAGCGGCGGCTGGACGAGGCCGAGGAGAGTCACCAAGACCAGGAATAACGGGAACAAGGTAATGAAGGCGGAATGGGCCAGGTCGGCCACCAGCCGGCCTCCTGCGTCGTCTCCGTACTTCTTGATGACCCCGAAGACAAAGGCGGAAGGCTTGTACCGCCGCTGCACGGCGTCGACACGGCGAATCAGGTTTTCGATCCAGCTCATCGCCCTCGACCGCCCGTCACTCCGATCCGAGCCCGCAGCACTCCGGGCCATGTGACCATACGCCAGCACTGCGGACGCGGGTGTTCTGGCCGCAGCCGGAACGCTGCCGCCAGCGCGTCCCGGCCGGGCTAGCGCCCGATCTTGCCCCGGCCCGGCTGCCAGCTAGACTTCACCGTGGCTTACCTGCTTGTCCGGCAGTGGCTTCCGGCTGATTGGAAGTATCCTGCCCTTCGGCAGAGGGCCGGTAAGGAGACGGGTTTATGCTGTATTACCTGCTGGCCGCTCCAGGCCAACATCTCCTTGCCTCTAGGCTTATTCGCGCCAGCATCAGTGCGATTGTACTGATCATAATCGGCGAATTTATTTTTACGATAGCTTGCGCTATCATCGCGAAGATCAAGGGATACAGCGCTATCCTCTTCGGGATACTTGGCTTCTTTTTCAGCATCGTGACCCTGATCATTGTCTTGCTGCTGCCCAGACGGCGTCGTCGCTGACCGGGCAGGCGCGCCAGCGCACGCGCAGATGCCGTCCGAGTCTGATGACTGGCCTGGCGCGTGGTCAGGCGGACCGGGCACCTGGGTCAGGCCGGGCTGTTCGGCGCCGTGCGGGATGTCGAATTATTCCTCGCCGGTGCGCAGCAGGCGCAGCACCATCCCGGCCACGTAGACCGGGCTGTGCACGGAGACCACGGTCATCAGCGCAGGCAGTCACCCTGGGGGACAAGTACGGCCAGCACCTGGAAATCCCGCGGGGTCAGCGGATCATCCGCCTGGAGCGGCTGCGAGCCTCCGAAACTCGCGCATCAGGCCCAGCCCGAAGAAGAAGGTCAGGCTAGCCACGCCGAATATGTGCCGAAACTTCGAGACGCGCCGCACTGCAGGTCAGTAGGTCATCGGTCCCACGGCTTACAGTAAGCCGGAGAAGCCTGGGCCTAGTTTCTGTGCAGAATCATCTCGAGTTAACCTGGCCGATCTGCCTCTTTAAGGCAGCAGGCGACCCTTCAGCTCTATCAGCTTTTTAGTTGAACGTCAGGGTGATCTCTCGCGCCTTGGGTTTCCCGGCTGGCGAATTGCGTCGCTGCGCTGCACCATCGGCCGCAGTTCTCGAACAACAGGGTCGGCCAGCTCACGGGCCGTTGCCGGGAAAGGGTCTTGCTGAAAGAAACCCACGCGCCCGAACCTTCGCTATCACGCTGACGTTGCGCAGCAGCATGCGGTCAGCAGCAGCTTGCGGCCCAACCCGGAACAGTTCGCCGACGGTGGGTTCCTGCTGGCTCTTCTCGCGCCCGCGCTCGCGGCTGGCCGGGTGAGTAACAAGCCGGAGCGCGCTGTCGCTGATCTGGCGTTGGTCTGCTGCCTCGGCACTGAGGCCCAATCGAAGGAGATCAGATGCGTATATCCGGAATGCCCGCGCTCGGCCGGGTTGCCGCGGCCGCGACTGCGGGGGCGATTGCCGTCACCGGCGTGATCGCCGGCGCGGGTGCTGCAGGCGCTGCGGTCACCCATGCGCGGCGGTTGCCCACCTCGCTGTCGGTGCGCGAGGCGCCTCATCCCGTCCGGCACTTCGACTCGGTGAGCGGGACGCTGAGGTCCCGCCGGGTGGCGCTGCGCGGCAAGGTGGTCTACCTGGCTGCCCGTCCGGCCGGGACAGACCGGAGGTTCCTGGTGCTGGCCGCCGGGCGGACCGGCCGCCACGGCGGGGTCGCCTTCCGGGTGCACCCGGCGGTCCGGACCCGGTACGTGCTGGTGTTTGCGGGCAGCGCTAACTTCCAGGCCGCCCGCAGCGGCGTGGTGACGGCCGGCCGCTGCCTGCCCGGGCCTGCTCGGCGGCTGCCTACTACGCTGTCGGTGCGCGAGGTGACTCATCCGGCCCGGCACTTCGACTGGGTCGGCGGGGTGCTGAAGTCCCGCCAGGTCACACTGCGCGGAAAGCTGGTCTACCTGGAGGGCCGCCGGGCCGGGACGGACGGCCGGTTCACGGTGCTGGCCGCCGGGCGGACCGGCCGCCACGGCGGGGTCGCCTTCCGGGTGCACCCGGCGCACCGGACCCGGTACATGCTGGTATTCCGCGGCAGCCCCAACTTCCGGCCGTCGCACAGCGGTGTCGTGGTCACTCGGGCCGTCGCCTAGCTGAAACCTTGCCCGGCTGCGCTTCGCGCACCGGCGGCTTCCGTCGCGAACACCTTCATTTCCGGCCCGCGGCGGGCCCCGGTGCGCGAAGCTCTTGCCCGGTGACGGCAGAGACGATGGACGTGGAGAGCGCACTGGCGAAGGCCCGGTCCGGGGATGAGGCCGGGTTCATCGAGTTGTGGCGGCGGTTGCAGCCGCCGTTGCTGCGATACCTGCGCGTGGTGAGCCCGGACGACGCCGAGGATGCGGCCAGCGAGACCTGGCTGCAAGTTGTCCGTGACCTGCACGGGTTCACCGGCGAAGAACAGGACTTCCGGCGCTGGCTGTTCACCGTGGCCAGGCACCGGGCTGTCGACGCGGCCAGAGCCCGGGCGCGGCGCAGGGCCTGCCCGGTGCCGGGCGGCGGTTTCGATCACCTGCCTGACAGCGTCCTGGTGGAGGACCAGGTGCTCGACGGCCTATCGGTCCGGCGGGCGACCGCGCTGGTGGCGCGCCTGTCACCGGATCAGGCCGAGGCGGTAGCGTTGCGCGTCATCGCCGGCCTCGACACGCGCGCCGTGGCCGGCATCCTCGGCAAATCTCCCGGCGCGGTCCGGATCGCCCTGCACCGGGGCCTGCGCGCGCTGGCCGCAGACCCGGCCGTCCGGTTGCTGGCCGCAGGCACCAGCCCGCAGCCTGCCTGCCCGCCATCATCCGGGTACCGGGCACGCGGTTCCGTCTCCGCGGGGACGGTTCCTGATCTCACTCTTCGCGCTACTGGAGAGGATGGCTCGTGAACGCCGGCCTGCCAGACGATCTTGGCCCTTACGATTCCCGCCTCGACGACCTCTTCCGCGCGCTGGCCGCGGCCGCCACCCCGGACGAGCTGGCCGGCGAGGCCGCTGCGGCGGCGATGTTCCGGGCCAGCCGGGCCGGGAGCGGGCCGGCGGCGAGCACCGGGCCCGCCGGGCCCGGGATCCGGGTTGCCCCGGCCCGGCCCGCTGCTCCGGGCGGCCGCTGGGCCCGGACCGGCCGGCTGCTGGGAGCGGCCGCGGTCGGCTTGGCCGCCGCGGGACTCGCCGGCGCCTACGCGGCTGTGCTGCCGACGCCGGTCCAGCACGCCGCTTACCGCGTGCTGGGATTCGCCGGCATCCCGGATGCTCCTCACCCCGGACACCAGGGACAACCAGCCCCGCTGGCCTCGCGCACCGGCAGAGCATCAGCTCCGGGCGCTTCCGGGCACGCCAGTTCCCCTGCTTCGGTGGCACCGGGCAGCAGCCCCGCTCCCAGCCCGGCAGGTGCTCCGGGCAGGTCCCAGGCCGCCGGGCCGCCGCCCGTGCTGCCGCTGCAACTGTCCGCCACAGTCGCGGTGCGCCGGATCACCGCGGGCGGCAGTGACAGTATCGCCGGGCTGCTGACCGACCGCAGCGGCCAGGCCGTCGCCGGGCAGCAGCTCACGCTGATCGAGCGGGCCGCTGGCGAGACGGCGTGGCGGCCGGCCGGAAAGGCCAGCACCAGCACGTCCGGCACAGCCGTGCTGCCCGTGCCTGACCTGACCGCGGACGCCGCGTTCCGGATCACCGGCCCGGACGGCGCGCTCAGCCAGCCAGTGCGCGTGGTCGTGGTGCTCCCGGTCACGCTGGCGGCCGCCAGCGGCCCCCGGCCGCGCACCGGCACCCTGACGGCCAGCAGCCCGCTCGCGTCCCCCGGCGACCTCGTTACCCTCCAGGTCCGGGCGGCCGGCAACTGGGTGAACGTGAGCACGCAGCCGCTCGGCGAAGCCGGCCAGGCCGCCTTCACCGTGCGGATCCGCCGCCTCCCGCGCCGGTACCGCGCGGTGCTGGACCCGACCGCCGCGCACGGCCTGTCGGCCAGCAGCCCGGTCACCGCCGGCTGAGCGGCGGCCGCCAGCCGCGGAAGAAGCCGCCGACCAGGCATCGCAGCCGAGCGCGATCTGCTTGCCAGGTAAAGAAGTGAACCACCGCTGCTGCCCGAGGAAATATCTCGCCCGTCATGGCCAAGTAGCAGTCCGCGGGCCATGACGTCCTCGCCGTCGCGATCCGGAGAGGTATAGTTCGATAGTTGGATAATCCAACTCTCTGGAGTTGCCATGGGGATGCCCGCAGCCAAGATGGAACCAGAACCCCGTCTGAGGGCCAGGGCGAAGATCCGGTCCAAGGCGCAGCTCACGCTGCCTGATGAGGTTCGGCGCGCTCTCCACATCGGCGAAGGCGACGAGGTCGAGTTCGCGGTGCACGACGACGGGACGGTCACGATCCGCGGCTACGTGTCCATCCCCACCGACCAGGCGTGGTTCTTCACCCCCGAGTGGCTGGCCGGTGAGCGGGAGGCTGATGAGGACATCGCGGCCGGGCGAGGGACCACCCACGAGTCCGCCGAGGACATGTTCGCCCACCTCGATTCGCTGGACTCAGCGGACGAGTAATGCCGACCTTCGAGACACTGCCCAGGTTCGAACGGGACTGGAGGAATCTCACAGCACAGCGGCGTGCAACGTTCCGCAAGGTCATCGCCGAAGCTTTCGTTCCGGACCTGGCCGCGCCTGACCGCCCGTTCCGGGCCGGGCTGCGGGTCAAAGGCGTGGCAGCCCACCCTGGCGTGTTCGAGATGACGTGGGATAACGACGGCCATGCGACGTTCAGCTACGGCGAGGAACGGATCGCCGGCCAGGCCCACGTCATCTGGCGGCGCATCGGAACCCACGCCATCTTCAGCCCGCCGCCCGGCCCGTAGCCTCAGCCATGCTGTGACGAGTGTGCGCCAGCACCGTCGCGTCGTGACCGGAAGGCTGCCTGGCGCCAGTGACATCCCGGCCGCAATGACACAACGTTGCCGGGTGGCGCGCTGCGCCCGAACTGCCGATCGGGGGCGGCATGTGCCGCTGGCTAAGTGGGGCGTGAGGCCAGCGTTGGAACGGGTGATCTGCGCGCATGGATGACCTGCCAGCGTGATGCTCGGCCAGGAAGCTCTCCGGCGGCATGCTCACATCGGCGCGGGCTGCGGCGCTGATCACCGGGGTGACGGCAGCCAGTTCGTGAATGCCGAGTTCAAGGCCTGATCCAGCATCCGCCCCCTGCTCGGTGCCGCTGACGACGTGTTCGCCTAATTGCTCACCGATGAGGGCCCGCAAGCCTGGGCTGCCCGCTGAGCAGTCGCACCCGGCGCGGCCAGCTCACAGGCAGCACAATGCTGCGTGGCGTTATGGACTAGGGCCAGGTCTTGACATCGGCGGGTTGTGTGGCTGGACGCGTACTACTGCCCGCGCGGCGGGTCGCGGTCCAGGTCGGCGTCAGCGAGCAGGCGGGCGGCCGAGCTGGGGTCATCCAGCAGGGCGGCGATCAGGTGCCGTGCCGCCCACTTGCCCGAGGCCCAGGCCAGCCCGCAGGCGAGGCCGCCGGGCCCGGCGGCGTGCACCGCGCCGAGGGTGTAACGCCACGGCACGCAGACGCCGTCCACAATGAGCGGGTCGTGCGCGTAGTAGGCCGCGGGAGGGTCGGGCAGCACCGCGCTGATGATCGCGGGGACCGGGCGGCGTACCGGCGACGACTCGACCAGGCCGGCGATTTCCTCCGAGACCAGTGGCACGTCCAGCAGGTCAGCGAGCCGCGCGGCCTGGTCGGGTGGCGCCAGCACCAGCGGCTGGGCGGCCACGAGCGGCCACAAATCCGCGGCGTCGAGCACCAGCACGTCGCTGGCGTCGGCCACGACGATGTCGTTTCCGCACACCACGCGCACCCGGTCCGGCGGCGCGGCCTCGGGGACGGCGGCGAGCGCCGTCCACAGGGCCCGCAACTGTGCCCGCGTCACCGGCCGCCCGGGGTCGGCCAGCCGGTCCAGCAGCTCGTCCGCCCCGCCGGGCTCGGCGAGCAGCCCGGTGAGCGAGGTGCGTACTCCCAGCGCGCGGGCGACCGCCGGGTCGCCTGGCAGCGAGGCCTCGTCGTACAGGCCCGCGAGCAGCGGGTCCGTGCCAGCGGCGCGCACGTCGGCAGGCCGGCGGCCGCCGAGGACCGGGTGGCGGCGGAGCCACCAGGCGGTGTAGGACGGCACATCGGCGAGGCGGCCGTCTGCGAGCAGCACCCGCACCGGCTCGACGAGCGCCGCCCGCAAGGGCGGCGCGGCGAGCAGCTCGAGTGCCCGCGGCCAGCGCGCGGGGTCCACGAGCTCAAGGTCGCGGACGGCCAGCACCTCGGCCGCCACTGGCGGCACGCCGCCGCCGGGCAGCCGCGCGCATACGTCGGCGCCCCACTCGTCCGCACCATCCAGGTCGAGGTCCGGCGCATCAAGGGCGACGTCTTGGGCGGCCAGCAGGCCGAACGACGACAGCACACCGGCGGCCTCCAAGGTAGCGGCTGGGTGGCGCTCGAGTATCGCCGGGCTGAGGGTGCCGAACGGCGTGTCCGCCGCGATCACCTCGGCCAGCGGGCCGCCGGACAGCAGCAATTCCCCCGCCGGATACCATTCGCCGTCGGCGCCCGGCAGCGCGAGGTCCGCAAGCCATGGCTCCTCACCCGGCCGCAGGTGCGCCGCTTCGACGAGGCTGAGCACCGCGTCGGCGACGGGCCCGGGATCGTCTGAGTCGTAGGAGTCCGCGACGGCTGCGCGGACGGCCGGGTGGGCGAGGACCGTCCGTGGCGTTGCCTCGGCTGCGCCCAGCCGGGCCAGCAACGGGTGCACCGCGCCGGGATCCACGATGCGCAGGCCGGGCAGCGACAATTGGCCGGGGTTTTCCAGGCCGGGTCCGGGCACCAGCAGCCCGCGCGGACCCCGCACCAGCCGCCCGTCGGCCAGGGGCACCGGCAGCGCGCCGAGCTCATCTGGATCCGCGGCGGCCAGTGCCTCATATAGCTGCCGCCACCAGGCCGGATCACGGTCGAGCGAGGCAAGCATGTCGGTAAGCTCGGCCATCCGGAGCCGCCGGACACCGAGTTGCGCGTAAGCGGGGTGCCGGGCCGGCCCCTCGATCAGGCCGTCCAGCACCGGCGTGAGGTAGCCGGTGAGGCCCGGAAGGGCTGGCTCCAGTACGACCGCGTCACGCGGGCGGATCCGCCGGCCGCGATGCTGCGCGGCGGGCAGGAACGCTGTCTCCGGCAGTCGCGCCAGGATCGCGCGCCGCAGCTGCGCGTCCAGCTCACCCAGCCCGACCGGACCCGGGACCAGATCGAGCAGGCCGTTCCCCGGCCGGAGGCTGGGCAGCAGGCGGGCGTAGACCCCGGCGGCCTGATCGACGAGGAAGCCGGTCAGCGGGCCCGGTGCGACGTGACGGCGGTCGGGACTGAGCGGGAACGAAGCCAGCAGCAGCGCGGGCAGGCCCAGAGGCTCGTCGGTCGGCGTGGGCGCATGCACGACGGCACCGACTTCCTCGGGCAGCCGGCCGGCCGGCGTGTCACCGTCCTCGCCGCCGGCCGTGACCGGCACCGCCCAGCGCACCGACCACGACGAGCGCGCACGCTCCTCGGCCGGGCGGTCGGCGAGCAGCCCCGGATCGGCCCGGCCAGCCGCAGTTCCCGTACGCCACCTGCAGGCCGTGCCGTCGGCGGTGACGGTCACGCCGTCGCCATCGTGCGCCGCGGCGAGCACACGTGTCACACCGTCGACCTCGATCTCGATGACAGCGAGCGCGGGCAGCGCGAGAAGCAGCGCAGGCCCTGTCTCAGCGAGCAGCCGCCTGACCAGCTGCTCAGCCGCCTCATCCCGCAGCGGCAGCATGACTGCTGTCGCGAAGCCTTCGGGGGGAGTCCCGTCCGCCGGGAACGGCAACCGCAGCACCGGCAGGTGACCCGACCGCGCGGCGAGCTCGCCAGCCAGGGCGGGAATCCGCTGGATAAGGTCGCGGGCGGCACTGACCGACCAGCTCACCGCTCCGGTGAGCGAAGAAATGCGCGGCTCGTCGCTGACCGCCACAGCGGCAGCGAACCCCACGCCGAACCGGCCGACCGCCATCTCGCGCGCATCAGGCCCCCGCTTGCTGGAAGCACGCAGCGTGGACAACGCCGCGACGCCCGCCGCGTCCAGCGGCGCTCCCGCATTCGCGGCCACCAGCGTCCCGGCATCCAACGTCATCCGCAGGCGGCCTGCCACTCCCGCGCGTGCCGCCGCATCCGCGGCGTTTTGAGCCAGCTCCACCACCACGCGGTCCCGGTAGCCGCCAAGGGCGTAATCCTCCTCGGCATTGGCATCCTCACGAAACCGCGCCGGGGACGCGGTCCAGGAATCGAGCACCAGGCGGCGCAGCTCCGCAGTACCGAACGGGTCAGGATAGCTGTCTTGCACAGTCTGGATCCGCCTCCCGTCACACTGCCGCATATCCGGTTCGTTCCCGGAACCCACGACCAGGCTTACGCCCCGACCGGTGACGGCGAACCCGAGCACCGCAGCCAATGTAACCGCCCCTCGCCGGCAGGACTTTTTTACTTAGCGCCAGCCGCAGCTCATCCTCGGCAGGCTGCACCGAACTCACGTGTACGATAGGTGTATGAGCCGGGTGCGCACGAATATCGAGATCGAAGACATCTATCTCCAGGCCGTGATGGAGCGCTACGGCCTGCGGACGAAGACCGAAGCGGTGGAACTCGCCCTGCGCCATCTTGCCGGACAGCCGATGACGCGCCAGGAGGCCCTGGCGATGCGGGGCGCGCACGCCATCGGGGACCTCCCTGATGATGTCGCGCCCCGGGGCCGGCGTGATCCTCGCTGACACCTCAGCCTGGGTCGAATATGACCGGGCTACCGGAAGCGCAGTCGATCATCGCCTGACCGAGCTGATCGAAACCGGGGGCCCGGTCGCCGTCACAGAGCCGGTAATCATGGAAGTCCTGGCTGGCGCGCGCAGCGACGCGAGGGAAGCAGATCTGCGCCGCCTGCTGCTGCGATTCCAGCTCTGCCCGTTTGACGCCGTCGCTGACTTCGACGGGGCGGTGCGCATCTACCGCCGCTGCCGTCGGTCCGGGATCACGCCCAGGGGGATGGTCGACTGCATGATCGCTGCGGTCGCGCGACGGCACCAAGCCACCTTGCTCGCTTGTGACCGCGATCTGGAACATGTCGCCAGCATCACCGGCATCGATCTCGACGACGCCCGCGCCGGTAACTACTAGCCGCCACCAGCGCCGCGCACGGCACCCTGTTTCCGGGTACGGCCGCCAGCGCCAGCAATGCGCAGCGCCACCGCAGCCGCGGGCGCTGCGCGCCATTACCGGCAGGGCTGCCGGCCGCCGTTCAGGTTCTGCTTGAACAGAATCCCGTTGATGTCCGCTGCGTTGTCGGAGGCGCAGAATTCCGCCTGGGTCTCCGGGGCGTACTCTGCATTGCCGATCCACTTGCTCGCATTCTCAAGAGGTTTCAGCAATGAGCAGGTCTGATACTGGCTGCACTGCTCGCTGATGATCCCCTGGGCGAGCGGCTCCATGTCGTCCACGAACGAAGCGTTCCCGGTGTCGTCCAGGTTCTTGGCGATCCAGGCCAGCCCGAAGCCATGCATGTAGGACGACAGCGTGGTCAGATAGGACTCCTCATCGGCGTGGGTGATCGTGAAGCCGGTCTTGCCCTCATTGTTGCCGAACGTCTCGTCCAGGTCGGTCTCGACCCCGTCGAAGCCCTTCGCGGCGCACTGATGGTCGATCATGGATTCGACAATCGACACCGCGGACGGAGCATTGATATTTATGAAATATTCAGGATAGCCGCTCAGCTTACGGCCCAGGTCTCCCGCGGACTTGAGCTAAGCATAATATGTTGTGGGTATGCCCTCCTGGGCGGCGGTGTAGTAGTTTCCCGCGGTCCCGACCTCGATATAGCAGATGGCATGATCACCGAGCTGGTGCAGCGAGGTAACGGTGGAGGCGGGATTCTCTATGCCGTCGATATCGTAAATGACCGGGTTATCTCCCGGAGGGGTGTCGCCGTTATAGGCCGTGACCCCCGTCCCCATCAGATTGGCATTGGTCGTCACCAGCGGGCTGCCAAGTTCCCACATCCAGTCAGCGTCGGCGGGCGGCTGCCACACGGGCGGGGCGGCCGGTGCCGCGGCCCGGGCAGGCTGCGCCGCCGCGCTGGCCGCAGGGGCGCCGACGATGATGCCGGCCTGCGGGCCAGAGCGTGATAGGAAGCAGGCAGGTGCCCGCGGCATGCGCTGGCTCGCGCCCGGCCGCAAGCGGGCGGAGGAGGCTGGCGGCATTGACAGGACGCAGGGAACCGCCACGGCCGGGGGTCGCAGCTTCGGTCGCGGGCCTGCAGCAGCGGCCGATCTGCAGGACCGACAAGGGCTTCGGCTGCCTCGCGGCCACCCGCCCGCTGACCGCAGCGCGGCTGGCCGCAGACCGTCCGAGCCTGTTCGGGCCGGGATTCACGCTGCCGCTGATGATCCTGCGGGAGTCGGCGCTGCAGCGCAACATCGAGGCCATGGCGGCCTACTGCACGGCGGCGGGGGTGCTGCATGCTCCCCATGGCAAGACCACAATGGCCCCGCAGCTCATCGCCCGCCAGCTCGCCGCGGGAGCCTGGGGCGTGTCGGCGGCCACCCTGGCTCAGGTCCAGGTCTTCCGGGCATTCGGCATACCGCGCGTGCTGCTCGCGAACGAGCTGACCGACCGGCCGGGCATCGAGTGGCTCGCCGGCGAGCTGGCCGCGGATCCGGGCTTCGACTGTTACGTCTACGTGGACAGCCTGGCGGGCGTGCGGCTGCTGGAAGACGCACTGCCGCCGGGACGGGCGGGCCGGTCACTGCCTGTGCTCGTCGAGCTTGGCCGGCCAGCCGGCCGCGGCGGCTGCCGCAGCATCGCCGAGGCTGTCGCGGTGGCCGGCGCGGCGGCCGCGTCGGGCAAGCTCCGGCTGGCGGGTGCCGCTGGCTATGAGGGCACCTTCGGCGGGGACGGCGGCCCGGCCGCCCGGGACGAAGTCGGCCGGTTCTGCCGGGACCTGCGCCAGCTCGCGGACCGGCTGCCCCGCGGCCCTGCGGGCACCGGTGCCTGCCTGGTCAGCGCCGGGGGCAGCGCATATTTCGATGTGGTCGTGCGGGAGCTCACCGCCGCTTTCCCCGGTCGGCCGTCCCCGGCAGTCGTGCTGCGCAGCGGCGCGTATGTCACCCACGACCACGGCTTCTACGCCGGACGTGCCCCCGGCCGCCGGCCTGAAGCGCCCGGCGGGGGCGGCCCCTGGCCGTCGCTGGCGCCCGCGATCGAGCTGTGGGCGCCGGTGCTGTCGCGTCCCGAGCCCGGGCGGGCGATCATCTGCGCGGGCCGCCGCGATGTCTCGTTCGACCAGGGCTGGCCGCTGCCACTCCGGGTCCGGCGGCCCGGCGGCACGCTGTCGGCCGCGACGGGAATGCAGGTCACCGGCCTGGACGATCAGCACGCCTACCTGAGCCTGCCTGGCCACTCACCGCTCGTCCCGGGCGACCTGGTGGGCATGGGCATTTCCCATCCGTGCACGACGTTCGACAAGTGGCGGGTGATCCCGGTCGTCGACGATGAGTACCGGGTTATCGACGCCGTCCACACCTTCTTCTGACCTCGCCGGCGGCGCGGCGGGCGCCCGCCGGGCAGGCCTACATCACCGCCAGCTGGCCGCCGTCGATGACGAGCCCTGTCCCGTGAATGAACGAGGCATCATCGGAGGCGAGGAATGCGTACGCGGCGGCCACTTCGCCGGCTGTCCCGGCGCGGCCGAGCGGAATTCGCTCCCTGGCGTACCTGGCCTCGAATTCCTGGCCGCCGGCCGCACCGGCGATGGCCGTGTTGAGCGGCGTGGAGATGTAACCGGGGCACAGGGCGTTCACCCTGATGCCGAGCGGGCCCAGCTCGACCGCCATCGTCTTGGTCAGCAGCAGCACGCCGCCCTTGGAGGCGTTGTAATGCGCGTAGTCCTCCTCGCCCGCGATCCCGTTGGTCGAGGACATGTTGATGATGACGCCGCGCCCGCGCCGCGCCATGTTCCGGCCGGCCGCCTGGGCCATCAGGAACATCCCCCGCAGGTTCACTTCGATGATCCGGTCCCATTGCGCCAGGTCGATCGACAGGAACGGCGCGCGCGCGGCAATCCCCGCGTTGTTGGCGAGCACGTCCACGCCGCCGAGTGCCCGCTCGGCGGCTGCCGTCAGCTGCTCCGCTTGCGCCGGGACGCTGACGTCGCAGGCAAGCCCGGAGACTTCGCCGGCATCGCCGAGGCCGGTCAGCGCACGGTCGACCTCGGCGTCACCGGCGCCCGCGATGAAGACCCGGCAGCCTTCGGCCAGGAACCGCTCCGCCGCAGCCAGGCCGATCCCGCTGCTACCGCCGCTGACCAGGACCCCTTTGCCAGCCAGTCCGCGCACACCTGGCTCCGCTCTGGCCAGAGCACGGCCGAGTGCCGCGCATGCTCCGGGACAAGCTAGCGGCGATTCGCCATCTGGTCTATGATTCCGCCTACCGGAATCCGGTCGGGCTGCAGGGGAGCGCAGAGTTGGCTGACTCACCTGTGGCGAGCGTTGACCGCGCCCTCCGGATCCTCACCGTCATCGGCGGCTCGTCCCGCGGGCTGTCCCTCGACGAGCTCTCGCTTCGGCTGGACATCCCGAAGAGCTCGCTGCACCGGCTTCTCGCGGCGCTGAAGCACCGCCGGTTCGTCGCGCAGCCCGAGCCAGGCCCGTACTTCCTCGGCACCGAGATGCTGGCCACCGCGTTCCGGTTCCACGACATGCTCGACCTGCGTGCGCTGATTCACCCGCTGCTGGTGCGGCTGAGCGGAGAGCTCAACGAGACTACCCACATGGCCGTCCTCGATAAGGCGGAAGTCGTCTACCAGGACAAGGTCGAGGCATCTCGCGCCATCAAGATGTCGTCGGTGATCGGCGGGCGCAACCCGGCCAACGCCACCGGAGTCGGCAAGGCGCTGCTGGCCTGGACGTACCCCACCGATGAGGCCATCGGAGCGTGGGCGGCCCTGTGGGGTCCGCTGCCCAGGCGCACCGACCGCACCATCGCCGCGGCGCCGCTGCTGGCCCGGGAGCTGGGCAAGGTCAGGAAGCGCGGCTTTGCGATGGACCTGGAGGAAAACGAGACCGGCGTGCGGTGCGCGGCCGTCCCGGTCTTCCTCGGCCGCCCGGTGCCCGCGGCCGCCATCAGCGTGACGGTCCTGGCCGCGCGAGCCGATCAGGGACGGCTTGCCGAGCTCGGCGCGACGCTCCGCAGCGCGGCCGCCGACCTGGCCAGGTCACCAGGGTCCTGAGGTGGCCGGCCCGCCCGCGTGCCGCCTTGAGTCCGTTGACACCGGCTCAAGACCGCTGGCAGGATATATCTCGTCTATTCCGCTATACGGAATATTCTTCCGGAGAGTGAGAGCACGTGAAGGAACAGGCCGGCGGTAGCACGCCCGGCGGGGCCTACTCGGCCGGGATCATCGCCGAAGGGCGCTTCGTGTTCGTGTCCGGGCAGGTCGCGCAGCGCGACGGCGTTCCGGCTGGCGGCACTGCGGCGGACCAGACCAGGATGGCGGCGCAGAATATCGCGGCGGTGCTCGCCGAGACCGGCGCCACGCTGGCCGACGTCGTGCGCTGCGGGGTCTTCCTGGCCGACATGGCCGACTTTGCCGGCATGGACGCCGCCTACCGCGAGATCTTTCCCGCGCCGCGGCCGGCCAGGACGACCGTCGGGGTCGCGCTGGCCCCGGGGTTCAAGGTAGAGATCGACTGCATAGCGGTAGTGCCCGGCCGGGACGCATCATGACCGGAGCCGGCCTGGAACGGCTGCCGGCGCCCCCGGCGCAGCTGGGTGAGAGCCCCTGCTGGGACGCGGCTGCCGCCGCGCTGTACTGGGTCGACATCAACGCCAGCCGGATACACCGGCTCGATGGCGGCGGGCGGCTGGAGACCTGGCAGCTCGGGCAGCCGGCCAGCGCACTGGCGCTGCGGCGTGGCGGCGGGCTGGTGGCGGCCGCCGGGGATGCGTTCCTGGCGCTGGACCCGGCGACCGGCGCGACCGCCCGGCTGGCCACGGTGGACCACGGCCGGGACGGAGTCCGGCTGAACGACGGAGCTTGCGACCAGGCGGGCCGCATGTACGCCGGCAGCATGGCCGCTGACGAAACGCCGGGCGCGGGCGCGCTCTACCGGCTTGACCCCGACCGTTCTGTGCACCGCCTGCTCACCGGAGTCGGGATCTCGAACGGCATCGGCTGGAGCCCGGACAACCGGCTCATGTACTACGTGGACTCACTGACCAGGCAGCTAGACGTCTTCGACTATGACCCGGCGACGGGAGCCATCGGCGGCCGTCGCGTGCTGGCGGGCGTCGGCCGGGGCACGGGCCTGCCCGACGGGCTGGCCGTCGATGCTGACGGCGGCATCTGGGTCGCGGTGTGGGGGGAGGGTGCCGTGCACAGATACAGCGCGGCAGGTGAGCTGACCGAGGTCATCGAGGTGCCGGCGGCGAACGTGACGTGCTGTGCCTTCGGCGGTCCCGATCTGCGGACGCTGTACATCACGACCGCCGCGGGCCCGGGCCAGTTCGGCGGCAGCCTGTTCGCTGCCCGGCCGGGGCCGGCCGGGCAGCGGGTTCATCCGTGGGCCGGATGAACCGGCCGCGTTGCCGACGGAGGATGGCATGACACCCCGAGCGGTCCCGCCGTCATGATGGCACTGGTGTTCACCGCGCCCGGCGTGCTGGAGATGCAAGACGTCCCTGAGCCGGCGCCAGCCGACGGCGAGGTCCTGGTCCACGTTCACACGGCGGGCATCTGCGGGAGCGAGCTGCACGGGGCTCGCCATCCCGGGTTCCGGGTGCCTCCGCTGATCATGGGACACGAATTCGCCGGCGTCAGCGACGACGGGGATCCGGTGCTCGTCAATCCCGTCCTGTCCTGCGGGCAGTGCTCGTCCTGCGGCCGGGGGCTGCGGCACCTGTGCGCGCGCCGGGCGCTGATCGGGGTGCACCGGCCGGGCGGCTTCGCCGAGCGCGTCGCCGTTCCCGCGGGTGCCGTGCGGCCGCTGCCTGACTGGCTCGCGTGGGAGGCCGCGGCGGTCGTCGAGCCGGCGGCCAATGCCGTGCACGCCTGGAATCTGGCCCGCGGCGGTCCCGGTCTGCGGGTGGCGGTACTCGGCTGCGGGGCCATCGGCCTGCTGTGCCTGCGGGTGGCTCTGGAAGGCGGAGCTGACCGGGTCGAGGTCACCGATCTGTCACCGGTCCGGCTGGCCGCCGCCAGGCGCCTCGGCGCCGCCGCGGCCGGGATCGCGCTGACCGGCGAGTACGACGTGATCTTCGACGCCGTCGGGTCGGCCGTCACCCGGGCTCAGTCGGTGCAGCACCAGCGCCCGGGCGGTGCTGCCGTCTGGCTCGGCCTCGCCGAGCAGGCGGCCGGGTTCGACGCCCGGGCGCTGGTGCGTTCCGAGAAGCGCGTGCTCGGCTCGTTCGCCTACACCGACGCCGAGTTCGACCGGGCCGCGGTGCTGCTGAAGGACGCCGACCTCAGCTGGGCCGCGCCGTATCCGCTGGCGGACGGGGCGCAGATCTTCACCGAGCTGATGAACGGCCGCCTCGACCCGGTCAAGGCGCTGCTTCGCCCCGGGCTCGGCACCGCGGGATCCGGGGCGGCGGCACCTTGACTCCCGCCTGAGCGGAAGGAATAACCGCGCGATCTCTATGGAACGGCGATCCGTATGACGGAATCACGAGGGCGCAACGCGCGTCACGGGAACTCCTGCGGTTCCTGACCTCGGCGCCCGCCCGGCCGCCGCTGAGGCGTCGAGTTCCCGTCGAGCTGGCCAGGGACATCCTGTCGTTCAGCTCTCTGGCCCGGGGCGAGATCGTGCTGTACGTCAAGGCGGCGATGACCGGCGACGCCGGCCTGGTGCACGCCGCGGTGGCACTCGATCCGCCGACCAGCGCGCTGCTGACGCTGCCTGAGATTCGCGAGATGACCGACCGGATGCTGGCGGCGGAGGCGGCGTGGCTGCCGCAATTTAGGCCCGGCGTCCGGTGAGCCGATGCCGACGGACGGGCGCGATGCTTTCAGCTGCCGTTGCTGCAGCATTCAGCTGACCAGGAGTAAGGCCACAGCCAGTCTTGAGCAATCTTTGATTTTCCGCTCAGGCCTGCAGCGGACACTGTGAGGACAGCACGGGGAACGCAGGCCAGGGCAGCCCAGGCGCCCTTCGGGGACACGCGGTATGCCGGCCCGATGGCGCGCCCGTATCCGCCGTGGGAGACTCCGGTCCGCCAGCCGGGAAGCGAGAACGAGGCATTCAGGCAATGACGGCCGACCTGAGCGGGTCCCGGGGCACTCACGCCCAGTCCGGCAAGGCAACCCGTCCGCATTCCTCCCGGCAGCTGGCACTGCCCGCGACTCCGCAGGCCGCGGGCCTCGCCCGGCGGGCGACCCAGGACGCGCTGACTTCCTGGCGGATGACTCACCTGGAGCAGGCTGCGGTCCTCATCGTGTCCGAGCTGGTGACCAACGTGGTCCTGCACGCGAATGCCCCCGCCCCCCTGGTGATCTTGCGGCTGCACACTGAGGGCGGCTTGCTCTGGATCGACGTCGAAGACGCCGACCCCTGCCGCCCGCAGCCGCGTACACCGGCCAGCCTGGACGAGTCAGGTTTCGGACTCGTGCTCGTGGAGGCCCTGGCCGGCCGGTGGGGAGTTCGTGACACCCCGTCCGGCAAGGCCGTGTGGGCAGAACTGGATACCAGGCCCGGCAGCGCGAGTTAAGAGCCCGCCGCCACCGCACTGAATTGCCCGCGATCGCCAGCCGCGCAAGAGAACTTTCGCACTGCCGTCCGGGGCCGGTTGCTTGTCATACGCCCGGCGGGCGAGTTTGCTATACGGAGTTTGCTATACGGAGCATGGGATGGCGCTGACCTGCAGCGGGCCGGTCCGTCGTTCAGCCACGGAATCGAGGTGCGAGTCTGGGCGAGCGGCTAAGCCCTGCTGAAGGTACGGACACTGCGCTGAGTCCCGGGGGACGCCAGTGGCTGGTCATCGGCATGACGCTGGCCAACGCCATGGTCCTGGTGGACCAGACCGCGGTCCCGCTGGCGCTGCCGGCCATCATGCGCCAGTTCGCCGTGAATTCCGCCCAGCTGCAATGGGTGCTCAATGCCAGCCTGCTGCCGCTGGCCGCGCTGCTGGTGCTGGGCGGCCGCCTGGGCGACCTGATCGGCCGCCGCCGCGTCTTCCTGGCGGGCACGATCGTGTTCGCGGGGGCCTCCGCGCTGGGCGGCTTTGCCCCCAGCTTCCTCATTCTGCTGATCTTCCGCTTCCTTCAGGGGGCGGGCGGCGCGCTCATGCTGCCCAACACGGTCGCGATCGTGAGTTCTGCCTTCACTAGCAGCGAGCGGGGCCGGGCCCTCGGCACCATGGGCGGGGCCGCCGCTGTGGCGGGGGCGCTGGGACCTACTATCGGCGGGGGCCTGACGGCCGCCCTCAGCTGGCGTGCCGTGCTGCTCGTCAACGTCCCCCTGGCCGTGGCCACGATCATCCTGACCCTGCGGGTGGTACCACCCGATCCGTCGCGCGAGCAGGCCGCCCACGTCGATCTGCCCGGAGCGGCGGCGCTCGGCGTGGCGCTGTTCGGGCTGGTCTTCGGGCTGGCTCAGTCGCAGACCTGGGGCTGGGGCTCGCCGCTGGTCGTCGGATCCCTCGTGGTAAGCGCCGCCGCCGCCCTGATGTTCGCCGGGATCGAGCGAAGGTCGGCCGCTCCGCTGATGAGCTTCGGCCTGCTGCGGCGGCATCCCAACTACCTCGCGGCCACGATCAGCCAGACCATCGGCGGCATGGCCGAGATGGGACTGGCCCTGCTCTTCCCGCTGCTGCTGATCCTCAACCTGCAGATGCCGCCCGGGCTGGCCGGCCTGGCCCTGATCCCGACCACGCTCCCCATGATCATCGTTGCGCCGCTGGCCGGCCGCTGGTACGACCGGGCGGGCGGCCGCTGGCCGCTGGTCGCCGGGTTCGCCATACTGCTGCTGGCTGGGCTGCTGCTAGCCGTGGGCGTCCATGCCGACTCCTACTACTGGATCCTGCCGGGCCTGCTGGTATTCGGGGTCGGCCTGGCGGTGATCCTGACCGTCAACGACCCGGTGACGCTCGACACGATTCCCGCCGCGGACAACGGCCAGGCCTCCGGTGTCTCGGCCACGGCCGAGCAGTTCGGCGGGGCCATCGGCATCGCCGCGCTCTACCTGCTCTTCCATGCGACCTACGTGAGCAATCTCAACGCCATCATTTCCCGGAGCCCGCTGCCCGATGCCACCCCGCGCCAGTTGCTCGAGCTCAAGAACTCGCTGCTGCGAGCCGAGCAAACCGGGCTTCGGGCCAGCAGCTTCCCCCCGGACGTGCGCAAGTACCTGATCGCGGCACGCACAGCATCGGATCACGGGTACGCCGCCGCCTTCGTGGCCGTCAGTGTCCTCGCCGCGATCGCGCTCGTCGTCATGGCATTGCTGGTCAGGTCACCGCCTTCCGCGCCGGCCGAGGACGAAGCCTGAGTTTGCCGGGCCTGGGCGCGGTCCTGATCAGCGGGCCCGAGGCGGTCAGTTCCCGCTCAGCGGGGCGGGCGGCGGCGGCCGCCGCGCAGGCGGGCGCCCAGGAAGATCAGGTCGGCGAGGAAGACGACGATGCCGATGATGAACAGGAACAGCAGGCCCTTGACCACGAAGCCGACGATGCCGAGGGCTATCGCCGCGATGACGAGAAGCAAGAACAGGACCATGGCGGGCCGGCCTTCCGGTTAGCGCCTGGCCAGGCGGCGTTCGCCGCTGGCCCCGGGCTCGTAGGTGAGCCCGTAGTGGCCGAATAGGCCGGGCTCGTCGGTAGCGGCCAGCTCGCCGTCGGTGTCGATGGTCAGCGCGTCCTTGACCTGCTTCTTGGGGTAGGCCACCCGCACGTGCGACGGGGCGACGGTGGCCCGGTCGAGCGGCACGAAGGTCAGCCGGTGCCGTCCGACCATCCCGATCTTGACCGAGGCGAACGCGGGCTGGTCGGTGCCGGTATCGACGTAGACGGCTTCCAGCTGGCCTATCTTGCCGCCGTCGGGATCTACCACGTCATGATCGCGCCAGTCGCGGATGTTCTCTGCCTCGAACATGAGCGTCAACTCCCCGCCGGGACGGCAGGCAAACTTAGCTGCCCCCGCCGGATTGCCGGGCCGTCGCGTTCCCCCGGCCAGGTCAGGGCGCGGGCATCGCGGCCACGATGGGCTGACCGCGGTAGCGGCCGTGGATCTCGGCCTCCGGGTGGGCCAGGTAGCCGGCATAGCGCACCCGGACGACCCGGTTGTCAACAGGCCAGCCCGGGCCGGCCGGGGCCGGCCCGGGGAACGAGGACCGGGCCGCCGGCAGGCCCCGCCCCCGCATCCGGTGCGATAGGGGCCTGGCGGCCGGGACCACGCCGGTCAGTACTGGCCGGGGTTTTCCGGCCCTTGCTGATAGGGCCGGGAGGCGCCGCCGCTGGTCTCGCCGCCGGAGTACGGGCGGGTCTGGGCCGCGGTGTAGGACCGGGCCTGATCGGACAGCGACGGCGCGCTGCGGGCGGCGGCGGCCACCCGCGGCTTTTCGTCGTCGTACCGGGCCGCGACGGCTTCCCAGCGCTGCGACATGGTGCGGATGCCGCCGCCGCCGACGGCGACGATCGCGATCCCGACGATGGCCGCCAGCGCCGCGTACAAGATGGCATTGACGACGTTCTGCGCGATGTGCAGCTGGTCCAGCGCGGCAATCACCCCGATGGCCAGGATGAACCCGGCGGCCAGGTTCGCGACGGTCTTGCCGTAGGACAGCCCGCCGAGGCTGCCCTCGATCAGCCGCCGTGCCCCGGCCGCGATCGCCGCGGCGATCACCACGATCACGATGGCCACGAACACCAGCGGCAGGTAGGCGATCACCGCGTGCAGGTAGGTGCTGATCGGGTTGCGTCCGAACACGCCGAACGCGGTGGACAGCACGAACAGCATGATCGCGTAGTACACGACCTTGGCCAGGATGTCCGACGCGTCGTACTTGCTGCGGTCCAGCGCTGCCTTGACCCCGCCGCGCTCGACCAGCCGGTCGAATCCGACCCGGGTCAGCACCCGGGACAAGATCTTGGCGATGGCCTTGGCCACGAGGTACCCGACGATCAGGATGATCAGGAACACCACGAACTTCGGGACGAACGTCGCCACGTTGGACCAGGCGTTGGAGATCCCGGTATTGAAGTTGACGGCTTGCGGCATGCCTGGCTCCTAGTTCTCGCGGTACTGGCCGGGCTGGCCGCTGCCGGGCTGGTCGCTGGCGATCTCCGGTTCGTCGATCTGCTCCTTGCGGACCTGCTCGCTGACCTCGCGCTGTTCGGTCACGGTCTCGGTGCCGAGCCGGACCCGCTCGACCGGGACGGCTTCCTTCTCCACCACGGGCCGCTCGGCGCTCAGCGTGACCTCGTGCTCCTCCTCGCTGATGGCCGGGCCGGACACCGCCGCGTCGCGGTTCGCGTCGGTGATCGGCTCACGCTCGATGCGGACTTCCTCGTGGCTGACCGGAACCGTCGTGGTCACGTTCTCGGTCACCACGTACTTGCGCAGCCGCGCGCGCCCGCCCGCCACCTGCTCGGTGCCGACGCGGAGCCGCTCCTCCGAGCGGGTCATCGCGTCATCCGTGGCGGGGCCGGAGAGGTCGCGGCCTTCCGCGCCGGCCAGCCCGCCGGCATCAGCGGCCGGCCCGTCCTGGCCGGCCTCGGCCGGGGCGGCCGCCCCGCCCAGCTGGCCGGCGTAGTACTGGTACAGCGTGTCGAGCTCGGCCGGGTTCAGGTGGTCATCGGCGTCCACGTTGGGGGCATCCTTGACCTGCTGCTTGGTGACCGCGAGCCGCAGCTCGCCGTCGTCGAGGCGGGCGCCGTACATCGGGGCGAAGCTGCCCCGGCCGCCGAACAGGCCGGTGCTGACCGTCACCCACTCCGGCTCGCCCGTTTCGTCATTGAGGTAGAGCTGGCCGACCTTGCCGATGCTGTCACCAGCGACGTCGACCGCGGTAGCGCCGATCAGGCTGTCCCACTGCTGCGGGCTCGTCATGTGTGTCTCTCCTTGGGACCAATGTGGCTCACTGCCACTCAGCGGACTCAGAGTTCCCCCGCACCTGAAAGTCCCGGCGGGGCCCGGCGTTACGCAGCGCCCGGCGCGGGTTTCCGCCTAATCCGGCCGCTGGCGGGTAGGCGTCCTGACCAAGCCCCTGAGCGGTGGCGGCAGTGCGCCATTCCGGAACCGCCGGGCGAACGGCAGCGACAGAACGGCGGCCGCATGACAGAGCAGACGACCGCATCCTCGGTGCATGAGGTACTCGCGGCTGAACCGGTCATCCGCCGGGTCATCGCGGCCCGGGTCGCCAACGCGGCGGACGTCGACGACCTCGTCCAGGACTGCCTGGAACGCCTCCTGGTCGCTCATCCGCGGCTCAGCCCCGAGGCGGTGCTGCCCTATGCCGTGGTGACCGCCCGCAACCTGGTGAGCTCGACCGCGCGGACCGCCATACGGCGGGCCGCGGCCGCACCCCGTCTGCACGATGCCAGCGCACCCGAGCTGCCCGAGGAGACACTGCTTGCCGGGGAAGCCCGGACGGCGATGCGGACCGCGCTGGCCCAGCTTTCCGACGCCGAGCGGCAGGAACTGCTGGCGTACTACAGCCCCGGCTCCACTGACCGCGCGGCCACCCCGCCGGCCCAGGGAGCGCTGCGGGTCCGGATGGCCCGCATCCGGGCCAAGCTCCGGCTGGAGTACCTGCTTGCCTACCGGCACCTGCAGCTGCCCACCACGCAATGCCGCGGAGTGCTGCTGGCGATATCAGCGGGTGACACACGCCGGCAGCGCCAGCTCGACGCGGCACAGCACCTGCTCGACTGCGAGACCTGCGCGACGCTGAGCGAGCCGCTGGACCGGCGCAGCGTCGCGCTCACCGCGATCGCCATCCCCGGCGGGCTGCTGGGATGGCTGGTCCGCCAGGCCAGGGTGCACCCGGTACAGGCCGCGGCCGGCGTCACGGCCGGCGGCGCAGTGGTCGCCGCGGCAGCGGTGCTGGGCCCCCGGCTGGCCGCCACGCCCGCGCCTGCGCGGCACGTCCGGGCCCCGGCGCCGGCGTCAGCCGCAGCGCCCCGGCCGGCCCCGGTGATCAGCAACCTGACCATCGGCGGCCGCCAGCTCAGCGACGCCGAGGCCGCGCGTTCCATCCGGCCGATGATCAGCAAGCACGCGGAAGCCTCGGGCGCCGCGGTGGCCATGGCCGTGACCCGCAATGGTTTCTGGATCGGATCGCGCCGGGGACGGATCTGGGTTCAGCTGGTCGGACCGCTGCGGCCGCTGCACGTCCGCGCCGGGGACCGGGTCAGGTTCGGCGGCACGATGGTCGGCAACGGGCCGTCCTTCCCGCACCGGGCCGGGCTGACGGCACGCAGCGACGAGAAGCTGCTCGCGCGCCAGGGCGCCCACCTGGCCGTGCGCACGACCAGCATCTCCGTCACGCACCGGCCTTGATCCCGGATGCGGAGCCGCGCGGTTCAGCGGACGCGCCGGGCTGAACCGGCGGGGGCGGCGTCCAGGTAGCGCGGGGCGCCCCAGCCGCAGCGGGCGAACCGGGCGCTGACCGCTGCGCGAACCCCGGCGGCCCGGCTCCCGGGCACCAGGGCAATGACGCAGCCTCCGAAACCGCCGCCGGTCATCCGCGCGCCGGCCGCTCCGGCGCCGACCGCGGCCTCGACCGCCTCGTCGGCCTGCGGCCAGGACACCTCGAACCGGTCCCGCAGCGACGCGTGCGAGGCGGTGAGCAACTCGCCGATGGCCGCCGCACGGCCCGCGCGGAGCAGGCCGATGGCCGCGCGAACGCGGCCGTGCTCGGCTACCACATGGCCGCAGCGGCGGCGCAGCGCCGGATCGGCCAGCCGGTCCGGCGCCCCCGGATCGCCGCAGGCGTCCCGCAGCGACCGCACCCCGAGCGCGGCCGCCGCGCGCTGGCATTCCCGGCGCCGGGCGGCGTAGCGGCTATCGGCGAGCGTCCGCGGGACGCCGGTGTCGATGACCATCAGGGCCAGGCCGCCGCGGGCCGGATCCAGCGGGATGTGCGTGCCCGCGCCGGTCCGGCAGTCGAGCAGCAGCACATGGCCGGGCCGGCAGGTCAGCACCGCGAGCTGATCCATGATCCCGGTCGGCACCCCGGCGAAGTCGTTCTCCGCGCGCCGGGCGACGGCCGCCAGCTCAGGCCGGGACACGTTCACGTCGTACAGGCCGGTCAGCGTGAGCGCCACCGCGCACTCCAGCGCCGCCGACGACGACAGTCCCGCGCTCGCGGGCAGGTCGGCGTCGATCAGCACATCTGCTCCTCCGGCCAGCCACCCGGCCTCGCGCAGCGCCCACGCCATGCCCGCGGGGTACGCCGCCCAGCCGGTCACCGATCCGGGGACCAGGCCGGCGGGATCGAGCGTCACCGGATCCCGGCCGTCCTGCCGAGAGGCGAACCGGAGCAGCCCGTCCGGCCGTCGTGACGCCGCCGCATGCACCCCGGCACTCAGCGCGAACGGCAGCACGAGCGCCTCGTTGTAGTCGGGGCCGCCCAGCAGGTTGACCCGGCCCGGCGCGAACCAGATGCCGTCCGGCTCCGGGATCACCGCGCCTCCGGGCGTCCGGCCGATCGCAGCTGCTCCGCGGCGGCCTGCGGGTCGACCGGGTCGAAGAACACGCCCGCGCCAAGTTCGGCCGAGGCCAGGTGCCGCCGCACCCCGGGCGCGCGCAGCACCGGGACCAAGTGCAGGTGCAGGTGCGCGGCGGGCCACGCTCCGCCGTCGGCGGGCCGCTGGTGGAGCCACAGCATGTACGGGGCGTCCGGGCCGAACAGCCGTTCCAGCCGGGTCATCAGGCCGGCCAGCATCTGGCCCAGGCCCGCCCGCAGGGCCGGGCCCGCCGCGGGCAGGTCCGGAACGTGACCGTCCGGGGTGATCAGCATCTCGTACGGCCAGGATGGCGCCCATGGCACGGCGGCCCGCCATCCGGCCTGGCGGGTGACCAGCAGCCCGGCGCCGGGACCGGCGCACAGGTTGCACTCCTGGCTGGCCAGCTCGGCCGCCGGGACCGGCGGGATAGCGCCGAAAGCCATGATCTGGCTGTGCGGGTGGTCGATCGTCGCGCCGATCATCCGGCCGCGATTCTCGAACACGAACACGTACCCGACGTCCGCGCGGGCCGCCAGTTCCGCGGTGCGCGCGGACCACAACTCGACCACCCGGGCCGTCCCGTCCGCCCCGAGGACGGGGAAGGACGCCTGGTGATCGGGGCTGTGCAAGATCACCTCATGGCAGCCACCGGGCAGCGCAGCCCAGCGGTTCTTGATGTACCTGACGTCGTAGGGCCGGGGCGCTTCCAGCCCGCCCGGGCAGAACGGGCAGCCGTCATCGGGCAGGTTGGGCCGGTGCTGGCGCCACGGCGTGACCACCACGTGGGCCCCGGTCAGCGAGTCGATACGGACGCCGGCATCAGTCATGGGGCCTAGCATCTACCCGGCCGGCCTGGCCGTTCAGCCGGTGATGCCCAGCAGCTTCCTCGCCTGGTTCCAGGTCATCACGGCGTCGGCCGGCGCGGGCCCGCAGACGCCGGCCACAAGCTCCGTCTCGCTGTCCCCGTAAGCCTTGCCCGACGTGACGTGTCCCGCGCCCATGGCGATCACCGACGGGCCGCTGTTGCAGTCAGCCTTGGTGGCGTAGCTGCCGAGGATGTTGTCCCGGTGCCCCCAGCTGGACCCGCCGTCGTCGTACATCCACGCGTAGTCCGCGCCGAGCGCATTGATCCAGCCGCCCGCCCAGTTGCCGCCCAGGCTGCTCCAGTGCCCGCCGCCGGGCAGCGGGTCAGGGACCTCGTTCAGTGGCGGGTCGGTGTCGTCGTTCGCGCCGGTCTGCGCGACGGTGTCCAGCGAGCGGGACAGCTCCCACACCGGGCGCAGTCCCCGCTCGGTCCGCTCCAGGTTGACCGTGACGAACAGCTGCTCCTCCGGCGTCATCTTCAGGTAGGCGCCGAGCGAGAACGACAGGCCCGGGATGTGCTCCAGCATCGTCCGCGCCCGGTCGACGGCGCGCACCGCCAGCTCGTTACAGGCCGCGCCGTCGTTGCCGCCCGTGCACGAGCCGGAACCAGGAGAGAACGGCGAGGGCGGCAGGCTGCGGGACGGATTCTCCGGCGGGATGATCCCCTTCGACGCGGCCACGGCACCGGCGGGCGCCGCGGCCGCGGCAGAACCGAGCAGCGCGGCCCCCGTCAGCGCGGCCGCGCTCAGTCCTGCGGCCAGCCTTTTCGCTCGCATGTGGCTCACGTTCTCCTTCCGGGTTCCCGCTCCGCGAAGGAAACAAGGCGGCCAGCCGCCATTCGCCGGCCGCGCCTGAGAGCGTAGCCCCGCCCCCGCCGGCACATCCGGGAAATACCGGCAACAAGCCGCCTGCGCGATCAGCTGCCGGGCGTCCGCTGCGAGGCGGCCTGACCGGCCCCTGGCTGACCGTCCGCGATCGAGAACGCCGCCAGCTTCCGCAGCCGTTCCACGATGTCCTCGTGCACCGTGCCCGGCGACTGCGCCCCGTCCACGGCGAACATCCATTCCCGTTCCGCGTAGTACTCCAGCAGCGGCACGGTCCGCTCCCGGTACACCTTCAGCCGGTGCCCGATCACGTCCTGCGTGTCGTCCGACCCCCGCCCCCGGGCCAGCAGCCTGCGCACCAGTTCCTCATCCGGCACGTCCAGGTGCACCGCCGCCTGCACCTCGACCCCGAGGGCGTGCGCGGTCTCGAACGCCGTCTTGGCCTGCTCCACCGTGCGCGGGAACCCGTCCAGCACGTAACCGCCCGCCTCCGACGCGGTGACCACCGGCTTGCGCAGCATGTCCATCACCAGGCCGTCGGGCACCAGGTCCCCGGCGTCCACGTACGACTTGATCCGCTCGCCGAGCGAGGTGCCGTCCCGGACATGCTGGCGCAGCAGGTCCCCGCTGGAGATGTGCGCGATGCCGAACCGGCCGGCCAGGCGCCCGGCCTGGGTCCCCTTGCCGGCCCGGGCGCGCCGATCAGCAGCAGCCGCACCGGTCACCTCGCCTCCGGTCACGCTGGCCCGCGGCCAGACATCAAGCCGGAGCGTCGCTGTATCCCCCGGCAGAGCTTGTTGCCTGATGGTCCTACATGCCCCGCTCACGCGGCAACCTGGCGTGGGCCGCCCGTGCGGCAGCCCACGCCAGCGATGCCGCCGGGACTAGGCGGTGACGGCCTGCTTGGTGTCGCTGCTGGTGACCTGGATGCTGCGGGGCTTGGCGGCCTCGCGGACCGGGATGGTCAGGGTCAGGACGCCGGCGGCGTAGTCGGCGCCGATGTGGTCGGCGTCGAGGGTCTCGCCGAGAAAGACCTGCCGGGTGAAGGTGCCGTAAGGACGTTCGGCGACGATCATCTCGGCGTCCTCGGCCTGGAGCGGAACGCGCTCGGCGCGGACGGTCAGGACGTTCTGCTCGACGGTCAGGTCGATCGACTCCGGCGTGACGCCGGGCAGGTCGAGGCAGATGTAGAAGCTGTCGCCCTGACGGTAGGCGTCCATGGGCATTGCGGCCGGCCGGGCGGTAGTGCCGAGCACCTGCTGGGTGAGCCGGTCCAGTTCACGGAACGGGTCGGTGCGCATGAGCATGATCGGTGCCTCCTCACCATGTCTCGATCGTCAGGTCACGCTCATGGCATCTATATAGCACTCCGTCGAGTTAACTGGCAAGACTCGACTCAGATTTGCTCCTGCGGCATACTGAAAGCTCAGATGACGCTGGCCGGCCTGCGGAGGGCAGGTGACAGTGATGACGGCCGCGGACCACGGCGAGGCCGAAGCCGATCTGTACCAGCTGCTGGGAGTAAGGCGAGAGGCATCCCGGGAGGAGATCGCGCAGGCCTGGCGGCGCCGGGCCAGAGCCGAGCATCCCGATGCGCGGCCGGCTGACGCCGCAGCACCGGGGCGCTTCCGCGCCCTGTCGCAGGCCTGGCAGGTGCTCAGTGATCCGGCCCGCCGTGCTGCCTATGACCGCGCCCGGGACGTCGGGCAGGTGACGTCCCGGGTGGCACTTCGCCGCGTGGCGGGGCGGCACCCGCCTGAAGCCAGCGCCCCGGGCGGCATGACGCCGCTGCTGCGGAGGCCAGAACCGCCGCTGCGCGCCGGACCTGTCCAGGTGGAAGGCCCGGCCGGCCCGGTCCGGGCGCAGTGCCCTCGCCCGGCGGCCGGCCGGGACGAGGAGGAGCTCAGGCTGGCGCTGCTGGCCGGCCTGGCGCTGCGCTATCTGGCCGCAGGCCGGGAGCCGCCATGGTGAACCCGGGATGGGCCGACCTGGACCGCGGGCTGTTCAGCATCTCGGTCGCTGCCGAGCTGGCCGGACTGCACCCGCAGACGCTGCGGATCTACGAGCGTGAAGGACTGCTGGACCCGGCGCGCAGCGCCGGCGGCACCCGCCGGTACTCCCGCCGGGACATCGACCGGCTCCAGGCGATCTGCGCGCTGACCGCCGACGGGCTGAACCTGGCCGGCATCCGCCGGGTCCTGCAGCTGGAAGAAGAGACCCGCCAGCTGCAGGCCGAGCTAGCCCGGCTCAGAGAGCCTGCCCGCCGGCCGCCCTCCGCCGGGTGGCCCGCTCCGCCCGCACAGCCGCGCCGGGACCGCCCCAGGACTGAGTCCTAGCCCGTTACCCGGCCACGTCTCACCGGCGGGTCACGGTCTGCTGCGCCCAGCCGCTGCTCCGGCTGCCCGCCGTGGCCGTCACCGTCACGATCGCGCGGCCGCGCGGAGTGGGGATGGTGACCCGGAAGATGCCGCTGGCCGCGGCGACGGCCTGCACCACGAGCGTCGGGTTGCCTCGTGCGCCGGGCTCGCTCACCGCGATCTCGACGATCGCCCCCGGGGCCGTCCGCCCCGACACGGACGCATGGCTGCGCGTGGTCGTGGTGCTGGGCTCCTGCCGGGCGAGGATGTCTTCCTTGATCCCCGGAGCCGCCGTGGACACGTGACCGGGCGTGGTGACCGCGCCCGGCGCCGAGATGCGGACCGTCAGCGGCGGCTGCCGGGGCGGCCGGTGCGTGACGTAGCGGGTCCTGGTGATCGAGGGCTGGTCGGTCAGCCGCCCGGCTTGCAGGTCGCGGATGAGCCTGAGGTACTGGGCCTGGGCCCAGATCAGCGGGTCAGCCGAGCCGGCGGCCTGGCCGTTGGTGAAGCCGATCGACGCCGTGGCGGGATCGGCGCCATACCGGGACGCGGGCACCGCCGGGTCCTCCCACACCTGCTCGGGCAGCAGGCCGGTCCCCCACGCCATCCGCTGCATGGTGGCGGCCAGCGCCGCCGCGCCGGCCTGGTCCCCGGCCTGCAGGTCCTGTTCGGCCCGCTCGCCGTCCAGCACCGGCCACAGGTGCCCGGACCCCGCGGCGGGGCCGAACCAGGGAGCGCCGCTCGGGGCGCACGTGGTCGGATCGGGCTGGTAGCAGTCCCCGTAGCCGTCGGTGCTGCCGGCCTGCTTGCCGAACAGCGCCGGGCTGACGCCGTAGCGGTGCCATCCCGGGCCGGAACTCGTGCTGCTCTTGATGACCGAGTCGACCACCGCCAGCGACCGGCGCACGTCCGGGTTACCGGGCGGCAGTGCCCCCAGCCGGGTCAGCTCCAGGAAGCCCGCGTCCGCCACGTCGCGCTGGTCGACGTTGCTGAAGCTGCCGTTGCCGAGGTCGTAGGTCTCGGTGAGGTTCGGGTGCCCGGTCGGGGACAGCCGCAGGAAGTACCGCCGGGCGTAGGGACCGGACGAGGTGACCGTCCAGCGCACCACGTTGCGCTGGTATTCGTCCGCCGTGGCCAGGTACAGGCGGGCCCGGGCAGGATCGCCGGCCGCCTGCGCCAGCCGGGCCGCCGCGGCCAGGCCGGCGATCTCCGCGGCGATCGTCGACGGCGAGAACCCGGGATGCTCCTCCCAGCGCTCGGCCCCGTAGGCGGGACCATGATCGACCACGAAGTCGGCGTCCGGGCGGATGTGCCGGCGGTAGAAGGACCGGTTGCCGGCGAATCCGGCCTGCCAGGCCATCAGCAGCGGGTAGGCGTCCTCGTCGATCTCGGCGAGCCCGAACGTATCCGGGGCCACGGCGCCGTTGAGCAGCGAGTCGCGGGGGAAGCTGCCGTCGGCCTGCTGCGCGCGGTCGTAGAGGAAGCCGACCATGGCCCGCGCGCTGGCCCGGTCACCGTCGGCGAGCAGCCCGGTGAAGGTCTCGTAACTGTCCCGGGCGAAGACCTCCCGGTAGGTCCAGCCCGGATGGGTGGTCTGGGCGGGCACCGCCTGCCCCCACGGATCGGTGGGCGAGGCCACGAAGGCCCCCGGGTACGTCTTGTCCTCGTCCGCCTTGATCACGTTGGCCGACAGCCAGTAAGCCCGGTGCATGGCGCCGTCCGCCGCGGCGGGAAGGCCGCTGATCCGGCGCGGCGGCGGCCGGAGGCCGCGGTCGTAGCCGCGCCAGCCTTGCTCGTAGCGGGCCAGGGCCGGGCTGAACGCCTGGCGGGCCGACCGCCGGGCCGTGCGGATCGCCGTCGCGGCGTCCGGGCCGAAGCCAAGCGCCAGCGTGAACGGCCGCCCGGGCCGCGCGCTGACCAGCGCGGTCTGCGTCACGTTCCCGTCCCGCGCCGATCCGTACTGGTGCACCAGGCGGTACCGGGCATCGAGCTGGCTGAGGCCGTCGCTGGCGGTCCCGGCGAACCCGTTGGCTTCCGCCGCAAACGGCCGGCTCCCGGCCAGCGCGCCGTAGACGGTCGCCGCGAACGGGCCGGGGCCGCTGGCGCGGCGGGCGTCGGTGGCCGTCAGCGCCGTCGTGGCCGGGTCGGTGTACGCGTCGTTGGCGCCGCCGTTGGCCGATCCCCCGCCGCCGGTGTTGTCGATGTGCGGGCTGACCCGTACATACACCTTCAGGGCCCGGAAATCCGCGCTGCTGCCGGGCAGCGGGACCAGCCGGGTGCGCATGACCACGCTGGCGCGGGCCGGATCGGTCAGGTAGTCGGTCACGATCCGGAAGCCGTGCCTGGCGTCGGTGCTGACGACCCGGCAGACCATGCCGCTGCGGCCAGCGGCGCTGACGGTGTAGGTCATGTCGCGCTGCTGCAGGTCGGCGAAGGACTTGCCGTTGGTCACGATGTACTGGACCGTGCCGGTATTCGAGCTCTCGATCGTCGGGTAATAGACGTCCGACAGCACGCCGCGGGCCACCGTGAACCACACCTTCGAGGTGCGGTTGCGGGCCGTCCCGAAGCAGTCCTTGCGGGCGACGTCGAGGTACGAGGTGGTACCCGGGCCGCCCGGCGCCGGCCCCGGGGCGGCCGGCCGGGTGGCCGCCGCGAGGCCGGCGGCCGCGGCGCCGCCCGGGGCGGCCGGCACGGCGAGAGCGAGGATGGCCGCGCCGGCCAGGACGCCCGTGATACGGGGCGCGGCGCGGCGGCATGCCGCCTGCGGGATTTTCATGGTCCGGCCAGCCTTCCCCGCGCGTACGCCGCGCGCCGCCTTACTCGCCTACGTTATCCGGGTCCGCATCACGACCGGGGTCGACTGGGGGCCGGTCCGGCGCGGGCCCGGGCGTGGAGCCAGGCGGCGCCGACGGGTCGGGCTCCGGCGCTCCCGGCGGGTCGACTCCCGGGCGGGGGAAGTGGTCGGGATCGGGATCTGGCTCAGGTCCCGAGGGCGGTGCCGCGGGCGGTATGGCCATGGCGTGCCTCCTTGGTATCGGTGCCGGTGCTGCGGAAACCAGCCAATCAGCTGGTGATCGTGTCCCGGGCAGACTGGGCCTGGTCGCGGACGTCCTGCGCGTTGCTGGCCGCCTCGTCCTTCACCGCCGACGCGGCGTCCGCCGCGGTGGACCTGACCTCCTGCGCCGCTTGCTGCGCCGGGTCCTTCAGATCCGCGGCCACTTCTTTGGCCGCGCCCGACACCGCAGGCGCGGCGGTGTCCTTGACCTGCACCGCCGCCTGCTGCTCGGGCTCGGTGGCGGGCAGCAGCGAGCCGATCAGCCAGCCTGCCCCGAGCGCGATCAGGCCGACCGCCAGCGGATTGCCGGCGGCCTGGCCGCGCACCCGCGCCTGGGCCGATGACAGCCGCGACGAAGCCGCCGACGTGGTGTCCGAGGCGGTGCCCGACGCGGCGCCGGCCGCCCCCATGACCTTGTCTTTCGCGCTGCTGACCGTACCCGTGACCGCGGCGCGGGCGCTGGCCGCGGTCCGCTTGGCCGCGTGCGCGGGATTGACCGTGTCAGCCAGCGAGTTGACATCCTCGCTGAGGCTGGTGCGGGTCAGCTCGATCTGCTCGCGGATCTCGTCCGGGTCGGTGCTCATGACCGTGCCTCGTTTCCTTTGACTGCGCCGGGAATCTTCTTCACGGTTTCCTGCGTCTGGGTCAGCCCGGAAACCGACGACAGCTCGCGGCGGCCCATCAGGCCCAGCACGGCCGCGATGAGCAGCCAGATGCCGCCCACGATCAGCCCCGACCAGCCGTGCCCGATGGCGTCACCAAGCCCCCACCAGACGGCGACGGACGCGAACACCAGGAACATGTGCACGCTGATTCCCGCCCCGGCGAGCAGCCCGGCGCCCCGGCCCGCCTGCAGGGCGGATTGGCGCACCTCCGCCTTGGCCAGCTCGATCTCCTGGCGCATCAGCGTGCTCAGGTCGGCGGCGACGTCGGTGACCAGGTCGCCGACGGACGCGCGCGCGGGCTCTGCGCCGGGCTCGGCCGCGGTGCTCACGGCTGGCCTCCCGGGCTCGGCCGCGGTGCTCACGGCTGGCCTCCCGCTCCCGGCCAGCGGCCGGCCGCCGCGGCGCCGTCGTCCGCGGCGCCGTCGTCAGCGCCGGCGTCCTTCAGCCCGCGGGTCAGCCAGGCCGCCAGGCCCGCGGCCGCGGCGAGCGCGATGAACGCGCCCGGCCGGCGGCGGGCGAAGGACTCGACCTCGGCGGTGACGTCGGCGGGAGTACGGCTGCCCAGCCAGGTCCCTGCCGTCTGCAGCCGCGTCGCCGCCTGCCGGGCCAGGTCGGCGACCATGCCGTCGTGATCGGAACCGTCGGCCATGGACGTCAGCTCGCCGGCCAGCGTGCGCAGCCCTTCCGCCAGCCGGCTCTGCCCGTCGGCCGCCTGCTGGCCCAGCTCGTCCTGAGCCTGGCGCAGCAGCGAGATGCCCTGGCGCTTAGCCTCGCCGGCCACCTGGCCGGCCTGCTCCCGGGCCACGTCGGCCGTCCGCTGGCCGGCCTCCGCGCCGCGCTGCGCCACCCCGGCCGCCTGCTCTCTGGCCTGCTGGGCGGTGCTCTGCTGGGCGGTGCTCTGCGACCCGGCCTGCCCGCCGGGGCCAGCGCCTTCGCCGGTGGCCGGCAGCGGGGTCAGCGGATCGGTCAGCACAACAGTCGGTTCCGTGCCCGGCGCAGGTACCGACGCCCCGGGCCCGGCGGGGAATCCGTCCGGGCCGGTCACGCCGGGGTCAGTGGCCGCTGCCGGCTCCAGCGGCGCTGCCGGATCCGGCAGCGGCGGCTCAGGCGGCACGACGGGCGCAGACGGCACGTCCTCGGCGCCGTCGGGCCGGAACGGCGCCGCGGTGCCCGGAGGCCACATCTGCTCACCCGGCCCGGAACCGGCGGCCTGCGGGCCGGCGGGTTCGTCCCAGGCCGGCCGCTCGGGCGAGTCTTCGGGGGGATAAGGCTCGGTCATGCGCTTCGCCTCCCGTGGCGTGAATTGGCGGGAAAGCCGGGAGGCTCCTCGTTACCCGGCGGCTTCCCGGCCAAACCAGGCCCAATCCGCGCGCCCGCATCGCGCAGGGAGCGCTCCGTGCTTTCGCTCCGTGCTTTCGGCGTGCCCAGGGGTGCCGCCGCGCGGCTCCGTAGCCTTGCCCAAGATCACGGCGATGTCCGGCTCGGAGTCGATCTCCCCGGCCGCGGCAACGTGCCCGCGGCTATGGCGCTAAGCCCGGACCGTGCCCCGGCTCTCGAACGTCATCGCCCGCTGCAGCGCCGCCGACGCAAGCCCGGCTCGATCTCCGCCGGGCCGCCCAGGCTGCCCGCGTTGATCCCCCGGGGTCAGGCCGGGCCGCGCTCCTGGCCCGGGCAGCCTGGAATCAGCCAGGCTGCTGACCCCACGCCGTGACGATCGGGGCCCCGGTGATGACCCGCCCGGGATCCGCCAGCACCGACAGGGCGTCCTCGATCTCGGCCGGAGCGGCTCCGGCCTGGCGGACCTGGTCCCGCAGCCGGTCAAGGCCCAGCCGGGCTCCGGCCCAGGCCTCGCCGCCCGGCTGGATGCTGCGGTGCGACCAGCCGGCCACCCGCTCCAGACCCGCCCGCCGCAGCTCAGCCACCAGGCGCCGGCCGTAGCCCGGGTCCCAGCCAGCCTGCCGGGCGGCCCGCTCCCAGGGCCCGGTGAGTGCCGCCAGCGATCCCGCCGCGGGCTCCGCGGCGAAGCCGAGCCCGCCGGCGTCTTCCAGGACCAGCCAGCCGCCCGGCGCCAGCGCCGAAACCAGCTTCCGCACCGCGGCCGCAGGATCGCGCAGGTGCTCCAGCACCAGGCGGGCGTGGACCAGATCGAAGGGCCCGGCCGGCGACGCGTCGAGTTCCAGGTCGTGCCGGGCCACCGTGACCTGCCCCAGGTCCAGCCCGGCCACATCGAGGTCGGTGGCCAGCACCGAGCCGCTGGCGGTCACCCGGCCGGCCAGCCACCGCGCCATCGACCCCCGGCCCGCGCCGGCTTCCCAGCACCGCCAGCCCGGCCGGAGCCCGAGCTGGCTGATGGCCGCCCGGCTGACCGGATCGAGCTGGCGCTCCACCATGGCCAGCCGCTCGTCTTCCCGGTCCCATGCGGCCCGGCCGAACGCGTACTCTCCCACCCGCTCATCCTGCCGCCGGCCACCGACAGTGCCCCGCGGCCGCCACCCGGCCTGGCTATACCGCCAGCCGCTGTCGCGAACAGGTGCGGTCAAGCAGGACCCGCAGGCAGCCGGGCACGCCCCGCCGCGCCGCCGGGCCCGGCCGTTTGCCGGCCACGCTGCGGGGAATCTGCCTGGCATGGTCACCGCCTGAACCCGCGTTGAGGCAGACAGGGGGACCGGTTGAGCACAGACCACCCTCCCGCGGACGGCCCGCTGCTGCTGCAGCCGATGGTGAGATCCGGCCAAGCTCCTGACCTGCCGCCCGGCGGTGCCGCCCGCCCGGCCCGGCGCCGCCTGGGCACCGCCGCCGGGCTCGGCGCGATCCTTGCGCTGGCCGCCGCGGCCTGCACCAGCCCGCCCGCCCCGGCCGCTGCCCCGGTCGCGGTCCCGGCCGTGCTCGCCCGCCAGCCCTGGTCGTTCGGCGGCGGTGACTTCGGCCGGTGGATCAAGGACGCGGCCGGGCTGCCGGCCTTCGAGTACACCGCGGACGAGGCCACCGACCCGGCGGCCCGGTGGAACGACGGCAACGGCACCAGCACCAGCTTCTGGCACCAGCTCGGCAACGACCGGGTGGTCGCGGACGCCTTCAGCGACGGCTACGTCCAGCTGTGGGACGGCGAGCTGGAGCCCCGGTGGAGCAATTACTACCAGCCTGCGCTCAGCCAGTATGCCGGCGGCTTCGGCTACCTGAACGCCGGCGGCGCGACCTGGAGCACGCTGTACGCCGGCCGGCCCGCCGGCGCCAGCTTCCAGCGCATATTCGGGATGGGCTATTACCGCAAGCAGGAGCAGGCGCACTCCCTGCAGGCGACCCAGACCGTCTTCGCCCCGTTCGGCCGCGACCCGGTGCTGCTGTCGCAGATCCAGCTGCGCAACACCGGCTCCCGGCCGAAGACCGTGCGCTACTACGAGTACTGGGGCGTGAATCCGCAGGCCATCATGCCCGGATCCCCCAGCCAGGGCGGGCCGAGCGTGCCGGAGCCGCCCGGGCTGGTGAGCTACGACGCCCCGCTGCGCACCCTGATCGCCAGGCCGTCCCGCGGTGTCTCGCCGGCCCGGCATGCGCTGTTCCTGGCCAGCCTGACCGGCCCGGTGGCCGGCTACGAGACCTCGGCCGCCCGCTTCTTCGGCACCGGCGGCCGGGGCCGCCCGGCCGAGGTGGCCAGCGGAAGGCTGTCCGACCGGCCTTACCGGCCGGGCCCGGCCGGCACGCAGTCGATGTTCGCGCTGCAGGCGACCGTCCGGCTGCGTCCCGGCCAGGCGCGCACTCTCGTCTACGCCTACGGGTACTCGGGCCCGCAAGCTATCCCGGCACTCGTGCGCTCGCTGCGCCCGGGGGCCGGGGCCGCGCTGGGCGCCACCGAGCGGGCCTGGCGGGCCGCCGTGCCCCGGCTGGCGCTGCCCGGCTACCCGTGGCTGAGCCGGGAGACCGCCTGGGACTACTACTACCTGCGCAGCTCGCAGAGCTACGATCCCGCGCAGCGGGCCTACATCGTCAGCCAGGGCTACGACTACCTGTACTACTGGGGCGAGAACGCCGGCTACCGGGACGCGGTGATGCCGGCCCTGCCGATGGCCTACCAGGACCCGGCCCTGGCCCGGCAGACGATCCTGTTCGGCGTGCGCGCCCAGCCCCGCTCGGGCGACATCCCCTACGGGTTCGCCGCCGGCAAGCCGTTCGACCTCAATCCCGGCTACCGGGCCGACGACTCCGACCTGTGGCTGCTCTGGGCGGCCAGCCAGTACGTGCTGGCCACCCGCGACTTCGGCCTGCTCGCCCAGCGCGAGCCGTTCCTGACCGGCGGCAGCGGGACCGTCATGGCGCACCTGAAGCTGGCCTATGCGCACCTGCTGCACGGCGTCGGGTTCGGCCCGCACGGCGAGTTCCGGATGCTCGGCGGTGACTGGTCCGATGGCGAGGGGCAGCACAAGGCGACCGAGTCCACCCCGACGACGGCCCAGGCCGCCTGGGTGCTGCCCTGCCTCGCGCAGCTGGCGGCGGCCGCCGGCCAGCCGGCGCTGGCCCGCCAGGCCCGGGCGGAGGGCGCGGCCTTGCGCAAGGTCGTGGCGAGGCAATGGACCGGCCGCTGGTTCAACCGCGGGTACCGGGGCGCCAAGCCTTACGGGGTGGCTGCGCTGTACATCAACGCGCAGCCCTGGGCACTGCTGTCGGGCGCGGCCAGCCGCGGCCAGGCCCGGCAGGTCGCGCAGGCGATCGGCACGCTGCTCAGCGCGCCGTCACCGATCGGGGCCGCCTCCGAATCACGTTCGCGGTACGGGCACGACCCGGAGAAGACCACCGGCCTCGGCTCCAACGGCGGGATCTGGTACGCCCTGAATGGCCCCGACGTCTGGGCGCTCGGCCCGGTCGACCCGGCCCTGGCGTTCCGCGAATACGCCGACAGCACCCATGCCGCCTACGCCCGCGCCTATCCGCGCAACTGGTTCGGCGTGCTGTCCGGGCCCGATTCCTGGGACTCGTTCGAATCACGCTCGGCGGGCCAGGTCTCGATCCCGTTCTACCCGGTGCAGGACTCCCAGTCCTCGCTGTGGGAGCTATACGACACCACGGCCGAGTCCGGCATCACGGCCACGGCCTCCGGCTACGTCATCGACCCGCACTGGCCCGGCCGGACGTTCAGCTGGGACACGGCCGGGTTCGGCGTGACCTACGGCCCGGCCAGCGCCCGCGGCTACGTGCGGACCGCCGCGGCCGCCCGCCTGGCCATGCGGGTGCGGCTGCCCGCCCGGGCCGGTGCGCATCCGGTGGTCCGCACCCGGTCGGGGCTCGTGCACGCGGTCGTCCGCGGCGGCTTCGCCGCGTGGAACATGCCGACCGCCGCGGACCGGCCGGCCACCTGGTCCGTGTCGGGCTGACCTGAGCCGCTCATGCCTGCGCTCCGGCGGCCGCAGGCTCAGCCCGGGTCCTGGGCACCTGGGGGGGCCCGCGCGGCCTGCTGCATCCGCTCGGACTGCTGCGCCAGTTCCTGCGCGCCGGTCGCGGTGATCCGGTAGGGGCGGCAGCGGCCCGCCGGCTGGCGGCCTGAGGCCAGCCGGGCGCCGCCGGGCTATTCCCGGCCGGCCCGGCGGTCCCGGTCCGGCGCTGCGCCGGCCACCTGGCCGGCCGGGTAACGGCGCTCGGCGTCGGCGAGCTTGCGCCCGGCCGCGGCGGCCAGGTCCAGGTCCAGCACGTTGGCGAGCAGCAGCAAGTAGAGCAGCACGTCGGACATCTCCTCGCCGGCCCGGGTGCGCAGCGGCTCGGCCGTGGCCAGCTCGCGCGCCTGTCCCGCGGGCAGCCACTGGAACAGCTCGGCCAGCTCGCCGACCTCCCCGACCAGGGCCAGCAGCACCGACTTCGGGTCGTGGAAGCGCTCCCAGTCCCGGTCGGCGGCGAACCGCCGCATCCGCTCGCGCAGTTCCTGCATCTCCGGCATGCGTGCAGCATGGCATGGCCGCCTATTGCCTATATTTCCTGTAGTAATTATTCTTAATATGACCCCGCTGCTGCCCTACAGCCGCGCGATCACCGTGCGGCTCAACTACCGCACCAAGGTCGCCACCCTGGTCCATTCCGACCACCAGCCCGAGGGCCTGTCGGCAGCCTCCCAGGGCAACAACCAGCGCCTCCGCGACGGGGACGCCTTCGTCGGCTGGGGCATCCTGCCCTACTTCTCCGAGTTCAGCCCGTCGGGCCGGTTGCTGTACAACGCGGAGTTCCCGGCCGGGATCAACAGCTACCGCGCGTACCGGCTGCCCTGGCCGGGCAGCGGCTGGCACTGAGACCGGCCCGCCGGCGGCCGGGTGTCCTGGCGCGAGGCGCCGGACACCAGGCCGGGCATACTGCGGGCATGAGATTTCGCGCGACGGTTGAGCTGAACGGCAAGACGGCCACCGGCATCGAGGTCCCCGGGGAGGTCATGGACGCGCTCGGGCCCGGCAAGCGGCCGGCGGTCGTGGTCACGATCGGCGGGCACTCCTACCGGACCACGGTCGGCTCGATGGGCGGCCGGTCCATGGTGCCGCTGAGCGCCGGGCACCGGACCGCGGCCGGGGTCGCGGCCGGCGACGAGGTGGAGGTCGGGATCGAGCCGGACGCCGCCCCGCGGGAGGTGACCGTGCCCGCCGACCTGGCCCGGGCGCTGGCCGCCGACGACGCCGCCCGCGCGTTCTTCGACGGGCTGCCGTTCAGCCACCGCAAGGAATGGGTGCGCTGGATCGAGGAGGCCAAGAAGGCGGAGACCCGGGCGGGCCGGGTCACCAGGACGGTCGAGTCGCTGCGCGCGGGCCAGCGCAGGCACTGACCGGGCCGGGCGGCAGCTCCGGAGTGTGAACGACCGCCGCGCGGGAACGCAGAGGGCGGGACCACCGGGAGGTGCCGCATTCCGGAAAAGCTCGAGCGCTACCAGCGCAAGCGGGACTTCACCCGCACGCCGGAGCCGTCCGGGCAGGCCTCCGGCCGCCAGCCGCGCGGCAAGAAGGCCGCTCGCCCGGCTGCGGACGGCCCCCGGTTCGTGGTCCAGCGGCACCGGGCCCGGCGGCTGCACTACGACCTGCGGTTCGAGATCGGCGGCGTGCTGGTCAGCTGGGCCGTGCCGCGCGGCCCGACGCTCGACCCGTCGGTCCGCCGCACCGCCATCCACGTCGAGGACCACCCGATCGAGTACCTGCACTTCGAGGGCGTGATCCCGAAGGGCGAGTACGGCGGCGGCGACGTGATCGTGTGGGACACCGGGACCTGGGAGCCGCACGCCACCGACGACCCGGCGGCCGCGGTGGCCGCGGGCGAGCTGCACGCCGACCTGCACGGCGAGAAGCTGAAGGGGCGGCTGGTCCTGATCCGCCGCAGCCGCGACCCGGGCGAGAAGGACCAGTGGCTGCTGCTGCACAAGCACGACGACGACGCGGTCGACGGCTGGGACCCCGAGGACCACCCGCGCTCGGTCCTCAGCGGCCGCACCAACGACGAGGTCAAGGCGAACCCGGACCGGATGTGGCGGTCCGACCTGCCCCCGTCGCAGGCATCGGTCCCGGTGCCGGAGGACAGGAAAACCGCGAAGGCCGGCCACAAGCAGGCCCGCAGCCAGCAGAGCCGGAGCCAGCAGAGCCGCCAGCAGGGCGGCAGCCAGCAGGCGGCGGCCCGCCCGGCGATCGCCGGTCCCGGCGAGGACGAGCTCGCCGCGCTGGACGAGCTCGGCGACGGCGGCACCTGGCGGGTCTACGGCCGTCAGCTGAAGCTGACCAACCTCGGCAAGGAACTGTTCCCGGCCCGGCCCGGCACCGCGCCGGTGACCAAGCGCGAGCTGATCCGCTACGCCGCCGAGGTCGCCCCGGTCGCGCTGCCCTACCTGGCCGGCCGGGCGCTGAACATGCACCGGTTCCCCGGGGGTGCCGGCACCAAGGGGTTCTGGCACAAGCAGCTGCCCGACCACGCCCCGGACTGGCTGCCGCGCTGGGACGACCCGGAGGCCGAGCGCGGCAAGACGGCCACTTACCTGGTCGCCGACGAGCCCGCCGCGCTGATCTGGGCCGCCAACTTCGGCGCGCTGGAATGGCACGCCTGGACCTCGCGCACCGAGGCGCCGGACCGGCCGAGCTACGCGCTGATCGACCTGGACCCGGGGGCGGGCACATCGTGGCCGGACCTGGTGCTGCTGGCCCGGCTGCACCGGACCGCGCTGGCGCACCTGGGCGTGACCGCGCAGCCCAAGCTGACCGGACGGCACGGCCTGCAGATCTGGATTCCCGCCGCGGCGGACAGCTTCGAGCAGACCCGCAGCTGGGTCGAGCAGGTGTCCAAGGAAGTCGGCAGGGTCGTGCCGAAGCTGGTCAGCTGGAAGTGGGACGTGCGCGAGCGCGGCGGCCTGGCCCGGCTGGACTACACCCAGAACGTCAAGAACAAGACCCTGATCGCGCCCTACAGCCCGCGGGCCGCGCCCGGCGCGCCGGTGTCGGCCCCGATCACCTGGGACGAGCTGGACGACGAGGACCTGCGCTCGGACACGTTCACGATCCGCGACATGCCCGCCCGGCTGGCCCGGCTCGGCGACGTCTTCGCCCCCGTCCTGGGACCGCCCAGGCCGCTCCCTCCCGTCGAGTAGCCGGACGGCCGCCCGGGGCGCCCGATCAGCCCCGCTCCACCTCATGGATGTGACATCCAGCGTCACCGGTGACCATCAATGTCACATTCATGAGGTGGACTCTGGCGGCTGCCGCGGGGGCGCTCTTCCGAGGGGGTTATCATATCTGATAACATCAGCGTATGGCCGAGGATGAAGCTGAAGCTGCAGCACGTCCGCCGCCTCGCAAGCCTTCGGCCCGCGACGCGAGCCCCGAGCTGCTCGCGGTGCTGGAATCGGCGTCGCGCTTGCAGGAGCTGGTGCCCGATGCGGTACTCGTCGGCGGGTCAGCAGCGGCTCTTTACGCGGGTCACCGGGACTCCTACGATCATGATCACGTTGTCGATGACCTGCGTGGCCGGTTCGACGCCGTGCTCGAAGCGCTCGAAACGGAAGGCGACTGGGTAACGAACCGGGTCGTGCCCGGCAAGGTCATCCTCGGCCAGCTCGGCGACATCGAGGCCGGCGTGCGGCAGATGATCCGCACCCGGCCACTTGAGACAGCGCGCGTCGAGCTTCCTTCGGGGCACATGCTGACGGTACCGACGGCCGATGAGGCCCTTCGGGTCAAGGGTTTCCTGATCGTGCGGCGGAACCAGACCCGTGATTACCTGGACGTGGCAGCGCTCGCGGAGCGGTACGGCCTCCGCGAGGCGGCGGCCGTCCTCGCGCGGATTGACGACTACTACGCCGATCAGCACGGTGCGGGCCAGGGCATCGCCGCGCAGCTCGTCCGTCAGCTCGGCGACCCGAGGCCGAAAGACTCGTCCGTGACCAGGCAGCTCGGCGCGTACCGGAACCTGGCGGCCCGGTGGACCGACTGGGGCGAAGTGCGGTCAGTGTGCCGGCAACTGGCCGTCGAGATGGTGGAAGCGGAGGTGTAGTCATGGCGCTGGCGTTCCGCAACCTGTCCATCACCCCCGGCGCGCCCATCTCGCAGTGGCCGGCCGAGGCGGTGCAGTCCGCCCTGGAACGGGGCGATCTCGCGCACTGGCACCGGCTGGCCGCTGAGGTCACGGCCCGCCCTTGGGGGAAGACGGCGCGGCAGGTGGCAGAGGTGCTCAGCCACTCGCGCCCGTACGGCATCGCCGAGGTGATGGAAACGGTGCTGCGCCAGGCCCGCGAGCGGGCGGAGGTCGCCGAGCGGGAAGCTGTGGCCGGCGAGATCCGGGACGCGATCAAGCGTTCGGGGCTGAGCCGGGCGGAGTTCGCATCAGCGATCGGGACTTCAGCCTCGCGGCTGTCGACTTACGCGGCCGGCAAGGTCACTCCCTCGGCCGCGCTCATGATCCGGATTCGCCAGGTGGCCGGGGCAGTCCGCTGAACCGGAGGTGCGTGGCGAGCGCGGGCCCGGGGCTGGGCCGGCGGCGGGGCGGCTACCAGGTGCCCCACTTGAGGGCGGGGGCGGGCAGGTCGGGCGGGTCGAGGAACGCGGGCGGGGAATCGAAGTCGAGGGCGGCGAGCGGGGCGGCGGCCGCGGCGTCGCGGCGGGTCAGGGCGGGCAGGTTCCACTTGCACTCGATGAGCTTGAGCACCGAGGTGTGGTCGAACGTCTCCGACAGCACGCAATCACGCCGCGCATACGGCGAGACCATGACGGCCGGCACCCGGAATCCGTACCGGTCGTAGCTCTGCGGCCCGTCGTCCAGGTTCCGCACGCTGCGCAGGTAGCCGGGGAAGAAGGTCTTCAGGAACACCCGCAGCCACGGGGCGCTGGTGGCCAGGCCGTGCCCGGGCACGTCGTCGGGCGGCACCGCGGCGGGCGGCGGGACGTGGTCGTAGTAGCCGCCGTGCTCGTCGTACAGCCAGATCAGCAGCGTGCGCGGCCAGCCTTTGCCGTGCATGACCCGGCGGATCGCCTCGGCGGCGAAGCTCTCGCCCCGCTGGATGTCCTGCGGGTTCTCCTCGGAGAAGCTGGAGAAGTCGGGGTCGACGATGCTGACGGCGGGCAGCGTCCCGGCGTCCGCGGCGGCGAAGAAGTCGTCGGTGCTGCGCACGTGCAGCATGTAGCGGGCGATGCCGAGCGGGAAGATGTCCGCGGTGAACTGCAGGTCCTTCTGGATATCGCGGCTTGCGCCGTGGAAGCCCTGGGCCAGCGAGCGCAGCCGCCGGACCACCATGCGCTTCCGGTAGCGGGCGTACCGGCGCCAGGCCGATACGTCGCCCAGTACCGGGTGGTAGTTCACCCAGGAGATCCCGTTCCGGCTCAGCAGGTCGAAGATCGTCCCGGCCGGCGGGTAGTCGAGCAGGTTGTAGGGCAGGTCGTCGATCAGGCCGTGCGCGGTGCCGGCAATCAGGAACCGCCGGTTGGGGAACGTCGGGCCCAGGCAGGAACCGAACCAGCGGTCGGCCAGCGGGAAGGTGCCGGCCAGGCCGTAGTAGAACGGCAGGTCCGCCTCGGTCCAGTAGCCCATGGCCAGCTTCGGGTCCCGGTCGGGCTCGACCTGCTGGGTGCTGGTGACGAAGCCGTCCAGCTTGCCCTCGTTCCACTGCAGGTGCGTCGCGTGCCAGCTCTGCGTCGGGGCCTTCGACTGCTGGCGGGTCGCAGGGAGGTGGAACGCGCGCACCGCCTCGCCGGCCGCGTCGGGATTGGCGGCATCGGGCCCGCCGTCGCCCCCGTGCGGCAGCCCGTCGCCGCGGCCGAGCAGGCCCAGGTAGTTGTCGTAGGAGTGGTTCTCCATCATCAGCACGACGATGTGCTCGATCTGCGGCAGCAGGTCGGTGCCGGCCGGCTGGGCCGGGTCGGGCCGCTCGCCCGGCAGCCCGCCGGGCATCCGGCGGGTCAGCCGCTTAAGTTCCTGCTGTTCCAGGCGCTCCCACACGACCGCCGCCTTTGCCTCGTATGTGCCGGTGCCGACCGCTGACAGTACCCGCTGCGGGGCGGCGCATGCCGGGCACCCGGCCCGCGAGTCTCATAGTTACTAAGGGTTATACCGCGATGCCCCCCGGACTCAGGCCAGGTCAGCCGCGGCGGCCAGCCAGCGCGGCCGCCCGCACGGTAACCCGCATCGTGGCCAGCAGCTCGGCGGTGGGCAGCGGCGGCCCGCCGGTGACCGCCCGGTAGAACGCGTCCGCCAGGCCGCGGTGTCCGGTGTCGGCGCGGCCTTTCCACAAGGTGGCGCCGCCTGCCGTGACGGACCGGAAGTCGTCGATGACCAGATGCTCCCGGCCGGCGTGCACTTCGATCCGCTCCTTGCTCCGGCCGGGCGCGGCGCTGCCGTAGCCGATCGTGGCCAGCGAGCCGTCGGCGAAGCTGAGCGACACCGCCGCGTCCGCGCCGCCGGGGCCGCCGCCGAGCGCGGCGACGTCCTCGGCCGGGGCGCCGATGAGGGCCTGTGCGGTGTCAATGAAGTGGCATACCTCGCCGAGCAGGCGGCCGCCCTGGCGCCGGTCACGGTACCAGTGCCCGGCCGGGACCGGGCCGGCGCAGACCCGGTAGACCAGCAGCCGCGGGCCCGGCGCCTGCGCCAGCGCCGCGCGGGCTGCGAGCACTGCGGGCGACCAGCGCCGGTTAAAGCCGACCGCGAGCTGACGGCCCGAGGCCCGCCACGCCGCCTCTACCGCGTCCAGTTCGTCCTCGGTCAGCGCCAGCGGCTTCTCGCACCAGACGTGCCGTCCGGTAGCCAGGCCGCGGGCGGCCAGCGCGGCGTGGCTGTCGTGCCGGGTGGCGATGACGAGCATCGCCACGGCTGGATCGGCGAGCACCCCGGACGCACCGCTGACCGCCGCGGCAAACCCGTGCCGCTGCGCGGCCCGCCGGGCGGACAGGCCGCCCGCCGACCCCACCGCGGCCCACCGGGTGAAGCCGGCGGCGCGCAGCGCCGGCACCAGCGTCCCGGTCGCGAACGCACCCGCGCCGACCAGCCCGGCCCACGGGGCCGCGGCCGCAGGCGGCGGGTCCGGGGGCACCGGGGCGGCCCCGAGCGGCGCCCGGCGCGGGCCGGTTCCGTCCAGGCTGGCGGGGCCGGGCGGCTCGGGGTAGCGCAGCAGCACCGCCAGGTGCGGCTCGGCCCGGGACTCGATGAGCTGGTAGGCAGCGGCCGCGCCAGCCAGGTCGAAGGTGTGCGTGACGAGGTCGTCGACCCGCAGGCGGCGCGCCGCGAGCAGGTCGAGCACCGCCTCGAAATTGCGGCCCTCCGTCCAGCGCACCTGCCCGGCCGGGTAGTCCACGGCCCACGACTCGTACGCCAGTTCGTGCCGGCCCGGCCCGCAGGAGCCGGCAAACCGCACCGTGAGCTCCCGCCGGCCGAAGGCAGCCCGGTCCAGCTGCAGGCCGACGTCGCTGATGATCACCACGGCGGCGCGGTCACGGCACAAAGCGGGCGTCCGCTGCATCACCCCGGAAGACGCGCCGGACGCGCAGACCAGCACCGCATCCGCGCCGCGGCCGCGGGTCCAGTCCAGCACCTGGCCGGTGGTGGCCTCCCCATCCTCGTCCGCCGCGGTAACGCCGGCCTGCCGGGCTGCGGCCCGGGCGTGCCCGGCCGGGTCGATGCCGAGCACGTCACAGCCCGCGGCGGCGGCCAGCCGGGCGGCGAGCTGGCCGGTCAGGCCGAGCCCGAGCACCACGACCTTCGACCCTGGGCCGGCCCCGGCGAGCCGGAACCCGTGCTGAGCCACTGACGCAAGCGCCGTGAACGCAGCATCGTCCGCGGCCACGGCCTGCGGCACCGGGACGCACAGCAGTGCCGGAACGACCTGGAATTCGGCGTGGCTGGCCTTGCCTGCCCCGCCGGTGGCGACCAGCTGACCCGGCCGGATCCCGGTGACCGCCGGGCCCGTCTCCACTACCACCCCGGCCGCCGAGTACCCGAGCGGCAGGTCGGTGTCCGGCCGGGACCGCACCGCGCGCCGGGTCACCGCCGCGCCCCCGGCCCTGGTCGTGCTCGCCATCTGGCGCAGCAGGTCGGGCCGGCCCTGGTCCGCGGCCAGCAGGTTGTCCTGGATCAGCGCGGTGGCCGACCGCTCGGTTCCCGCCGAGATCACCGATGCGACCGTGCGAACCAGGACCTCGGTGGCATCGGGGACCGGCAGCGGAACCTCGACGACCTGGGCCGGGCCGCCGGACAGCGGCTGGATGATCTGCTTCACGACCTGCTCCCGGTGACAGCGCGGGCCGGATTCCCGTCCGGGAGCCGCACGCGGGGCAGCTCGTATTCGCGCGCCAGATCCGCGGCCGGCGTCGCCGGTACCGCGATCAGCCAGGCCCGGCCGCCGGCCGCGCCCGCCCGGCGGCGGAGACGCGGCCGGGCACCAGCACGCCCGCCCCCGCGGTACGCGTCACTCATCCGGGTCCCCCACCCCCGTTCGGCTTAATTCCCCCCGCTTCGCCCGGGCAAAACGATTCGCAGCACCGAACGTCATTAGCTGAACGCAAGTAGTCAGCAAACTGACCGGCGTCCCGCGCCGGCACCGAGCGTGCCGAGAACCGCCGGGGCGGCGGCGCACTCGGGCACTGACGCCGGGGGCGCCGGGGGTAAGCGGTGCCTGAGTGGTGAATGTTATGTAGTTTGTCTGATCATGTTCTGACTGGGAAATTAGCCGCGTTTCGCCGCGAGCGATCTTTGTGTCCTGGCAGTCTGCTGGTGGAGCGGATGACAGGCGGGCCTGCCGAGAGGCGAGCAGCACGGCTGCGTAGGCGGGCATCATCCCGGCGTAAGGACGGTCAGTGACCTCAGCACCAGTCCCGTGCAGGACCCCCAGGATCTTCCGTACCGGACGGCACGCTCCGCCGTCCCAGGCCGGGAAGGTCGCCCAGACCGCCGGCAAGGCGGTGCCCGCGGTAGCCGTGGTAGGGGCGCTGGCCGGCCTCCCGCAACTGCCGCAGGCCGCCTCCGCCGCGGCCGGCTCGCCCGCCGCCCCGCCGGCGGGCGGGCCCTCCGCCGCGTCCGCCGCGGCCGGGACCGTGACCCCCGCCCGCCTCGACGCCGCCGGCCATCCCGCGGCCCTGGCCGGGCCCGCCCGCGCCGCGCGCCCGGGGCGGACCGCTCATCCGGCCGGGTCTGCGCGCCCGGCCCGGGCCGGGCGCCGGCTGGCCGCAGCGCGCCGCTACGACGTGCACGCCGGCGACACGCTGTCCGCCATCGCGGCCAGGTTCTACGGCCGGACCGCCGACTGGCGCGCGCTGTACCAGGTCAATCACCGGGTCGTGAGCAACCCCGACCTGATCTATCCCGGGCAGAAGCTGGCCCTGCCGCAGGTGCTGCCCGCCGTGACGGCGGCCACGGCCGCGGCGCTGGCCCCGGCACCCGCCCGGGCGGCGGCCGCCCCGGCGGCGGCCGCGGCGCCGCGGCACACGTCCGCGGGCGACGGCGACCACGACGGTGACGACGGCTACCGGCCCCGGCATGCCAAGGTCACCACCACCGCGGCCCGCACCGGCTCCGGCGGCGCGCCCGCATCCGGCGGCGCCGGCCGCGGCCTGAGCGGGACGCTGGCGTGCGGCGGCCTGGAAGCGCTGTGGGAGTCGGCGGGCGGGTCACCGGCCGCCGCGGTGACCGCGGCCTCGGTGGCGATGGCCGAGTCCGGCGGGAACCAGTTCGCCACCGGCACCGTCGGCGAGCGCGGCTACTGGCAGATCAACCCGGTCAACGGGGCGCTGTCCACCTACGACGCGTACGGCAACGCGCGCTCGGCCGTGATCATGTCCTCGGACGGCACCAACTGGTCGGCGTGGACGACCTACACCAGCGGCGCGTACCTGGGCCGCTGCTGACGGCCGGGCGGGGGCAGGCGGGCGGGGCAGGCGGGCGGCAGGCGGCCCGGGTCGGGCAGAATCTCAGCGGACAGACCTGAGCACCCGCCACGACCTACTTTAAGGACGGTCATGCCTGCCATTCCCCCGTCGCACCGCGACCTGCTGGACGGCCAGTTCGCCACCCTCGCCACCGTCGGCCCGGACGGGCGCCCGCAACTATCGGAAGTGTGGTTCCTGGCCGACGGTGACGAGGTGCGCGTGTCGCTCAGCTCCTCCCGGCAGAAGACCAGGAACCTGACCGCCAACCCGGCGGCCTGCCTGTTCCTGCTCGACCTCGCGGTCCCGTTCCGCTACCTGGAGCTGCGCGGCGACGCCAAGATCCAGCCCGACGACGACTACGCCTTCGCCGACCGGGTCGGCGCGAAGTACGGCGCGGACCTGCGCGAGCACGACGGGCCGGGCGACCGGCGCGTCGTGGTCACGATCCGGCCGGCCCGGGTGAATGCCATCGACATGCGCGGCTGATCAGGCGGACGGGGCGCCGTCGCCGGGCGGGCCGGGCCGGCCGGCGAGGTCGTCATCCTCCGCATCCCGCGGCCGGGCGGCCTCGCGCGGCCGCGCGCCGGGGCCGGCGTCGGCGCCGGGCAGCCGGGCCCCGGACTGCTGCTCGTAGAGCCGCTGCGCGCGCTCGCCCGGCGACTCGCCGGGCCGCTCGTCGGCCTCATCGTTGGCCGGGTTCTGGAACGGAGTCTCGCCCATGCGCTTATCCTGCCCGCCCTGAGCCGGGAAAACGCCCGCCGCCACGCCCGCCGGCCCGGTGTAGCGGGGGGCGGGGCGGGTAGGTCGTGCCCTTTGGCCGGCCGCGTCCGCGGGCCGGCAAGCACCCGCATCCACGACAGGCGGCAATCATGACCGAGTCCGGCAGCCGGCCTCCGGCCGACGCGCAGCACGTAAAAGACGCCCACATCGACGTCTACGAGGCGATCGCCACGCTTGAATACGCCGGCCGCCCGGCCACGCGGGAGCAGATCGCGGCCGCGACCGGACTGGACGGCGAGCAACTGGACACCGCGCTCACCGCGCTGACCGGCAGCGGCCTGCTGGTGCGCACCGACACCGGCGGCCAGGCCGGCTTCGCGCCGGCTGACCGCGGCTGGAGCGCGGCGCCCGGGCAGACCAGCCGCAAGCTCTGAGCTGCCGGACCGTGACCCGGGCGGCCGCCGGGCTAGGAGTCCTGCAGGCGCTCGCTGCGGCCCTGGAGCTGGTCGATGAGCTGCGACGCCTGGGCCTTGGTCAGGTCCGCGGGAACCTGCGTGCCCGCCTCGCGGGCCAGAGTCTCCAGGTAGGACTGCTGCGGCGCGGTCATCGGCTCGTCGCCGGTCGCCCATTCTTCCGGGTCCTTCTCCACCGGCCCGTGGCTCATGGTCCCTCCTCGGAGTAAGCACTGACGTACCGAAAACCAGTTCTACCCCGCTGCCGCCGCCTAAACATGGCCGCGGCGCTGATCTCCCGGGAGGGTGACGAAGGGTGACGATGCGCAGCGTCGGCGTCGAGGAAGAGCTCATGCTCATCGACGCCGCCACCGGGCAGGCCCGGGCGGTGGCCGCCGCCGTGCTGCAGCACGCCCGCGACGACCTGGAGTTCGAGCTGCAGCTGGAGCAGCTGGAGACCGCCACCCGGCCGTGCCGGTCACTGGAGGAGCTGGACGCCGAGATCCGCCGGTGCCGCGATCAGGCCGCCCGGGCGGCCGGGGAGGCCGGCGTGCAGGTGGCCGCCCTCGGTACCGCGCCGATGGAGAGCGAGCCGTCGGTGACGCACAAGAGCCGGTACCAGCGGATGGCCGCCGAGTTCGGGCTGGTCGCCCACGAGCAGCTGACCTGCGGCTGCCATGTGCACGTGGAGGTGGAATCCGACGACGAGGGCGTCGCGGTGCTGGACGGCATCCGGCCGTGGCTGCCGGCCGTGCTGGCGATCAGCGCGAACTCGCCGTTCTGGCAGGGGCGCGACAGCGGCTACGCCAGCTACCGCTACCAGGCCTGGGGCCGCTGGCCGTCGTCCGGCCCGGCCGCCGAGTTCGGCTCGGCCCGCGCCTACCACGAGCTGACCGGCGCCATGGTGGCCACCGGCACGGTGCTCGACCTCGGCATGATCTATTTCGACGCCCGGCTGTCGCGGCACTACCCGACCGTGGAGGTCCGGGTCGCCGACGTGTGCCTGGACGCCGCCGACGCGGTACTGGTCGCCGCGCTGATCCGGGCGCTGGCCGAGACGCACGCCCGGGCCTGGCGGGCGGGGCGGCCGCCCGCCGGGATCCCGGCCGAGCTGCTGCGGCTGGCGTCATGGCGGGCCAGCCGGTCCGGGCTGGACGGCGAGCTGCTCGACCCGCTGACGCTGCGGCCCGGGCCGGCCGCCGCGGTGGCCCGCGCCCTGGTCGGTCACGTCCGGGACGCGCTGGCCGACGCCGGCGAGCTGCGGACCGTGGAAGGCCTGCTGGCCGACGTGCTGCGGCGCGGCAACGGGGCCCGCCAGCAGCGGGAGGCCTACCGGCGGGACGGCCAGATCCTGGATGCCATCCGCCGCGCCGTCACCAGCCCGCGCGGGTAGCGGCGTGGACGGCGCCCGGACCGGCTGGCCGCCCGCCGATACAATCAGCCCCGTGTCCGCAACAAGGTCAGCCGGAGGGAACAGCCGGGACTCGTCCGCCCGCTACAGCTTCGTGGTGGTCGCCAGCCGGCTGCCCGTCGACCGGGTCGAAGGGCCGGACGGCAAGCCGGAATGGCAGCCCAGCCCCGGCGGCCTGGTCACCGCGCTCGAGCCGGTCATGCAGGCCGCCGACGGGGCGTGGATCGGCTGGCAGGGCGCGGCGGGCGAGCCGCCGGAGCCGTTCGACACCGACGGGATGCACCTGGTCAGCGTCGGGCTTTCGGCCGACGAGGTGCGCGACTACTACGAGGGCTTCTGCAACGCGACGCTGTGGCCGCTGTACCACGACGTCATCGCCCCGCCGGAGTTCCAGCGGCCGTGGTGGGACGCCTACGTGCGGGTCAACCGCCGGTATGCGGAGATCGCCGCCCGGCTGGCCGCGCCCGGCGCCACCGTCTGGGTGCACGACTACCAGCTCCAGCTGGTACCGGGCCTGCTGCGCGAGCAGCGCCGCGATATCCGCATCGGCTATTTCGCCCACATCCCGTTCCCCGGCTACGAGATCTTCGCCCAGCTCCCGTGGCGGCGCCAGATCGTGCTCGGCCTGCTCGGCGCCGACCTGGTCGGCTTCCAGCGCCAGGCCGACACCACCAACTTCCTGCGCGCCTGCCGCCGGGCGGCCGGGCTGTGGACCAGGGGGACTCAGGTCTGGGTGCCCGGCGCGGCCCCGGACGCCGGGCGCGAGCACCCGGCAGGCGGAGCCGGAGCCGGGGACGGAGCCGCAGACGGGCCCGAGGCGGGCGGGCGGCTGGTCCGCGCCGCCGCCTTCCCGATCTCGATCGACTCGGCGTCGTTCGAGCAGATCGCGCGCCGCGAGGAGGTGCGCGAGCGGGCCCGGGAGATCCGCAAGGCCCTCGGCGAGCCGGACATCGTCCTGCTCGGCGTCGACCGGCTCGACTACACCAAGGGCATCTTGCACCGGCTCAAGGCGTACGGCGAAGTGCTGCAGGAAGGCCGGCTCGAGGTGCCCGACGCCGTTCTGGTGCTGGTGGCCAGCCCCAGCCGGGAGCGGGTCGAGCAGTACCGGGTGCTGCGCGACGAGGTCGAGGTCACCGTCGGCCGGATCAACGGCGAGCACGGCGAGCTGGGCAACCCGCCGGTGCATTACCTGCACCAGTCTTACCCGCGCGAGGAGATGGCCGCGCTGTTCCTGGTCGCCGACGTCATGCTGGTCACCTCGCTGCGCGACGGCATGAACCTGGTCGCCAAGGAGTACGTGGCCTGCCGCTACGACGAGACCGGCGCGCTGGTGCTGAGCGAGTTCACCGGCGCGGCGGACGAGCTGACCAGCGCCCTCCTGGTCAACCCGCACGACATCGAGGGCCTGAAGGACGCGATCGTGCGGGCCGCGACGATCCCGCCGCGCGAGGCCAGGCGGCGGATGCGGGCTATGCGGCGCCGGGTGCGCGAGCACGACGTGCGGCACTGGGCGTCGGCGTTCCTCGACGCCCTCGGCCAGGTGCCCGGCCGGGACCGCGAGCCGGCCGCCCCCTGAGCCATGACGTCCTACCGCCGCTCAGGGAGCTGCGCTAGTCAGTGCAGCCCTGGCAGGCGGCGCTGGCCGCGCATGCCCGGCCCGGCGGTCACTGACCGAAGTCGGCCGGGGTGAACTCCCGCGGCTCGACCAGCACCAGCCAGTTCCCCGAGTTGTCCCGGATCAGCGCCTCGACCCCGTAGGGCCGCTCGGCGGGCTCGGCCAGGAACGTCACGCCCTTCGCGGCAAGCTCGGCGTGCGTCGCCCGGCAGTCGTCCACCCGCAGCCCGAGCCCGCCCATCTGGCCCTTCTCCAGCTGCCGCTGGACGAACGCCGCGGCCTCGTCGTCCAGCGGCGGTCCCGGCTTCATCAGCGTGACCTCCAGCTCGGGCTGGCGGGGATGGCAGATCGTGAGCCAGCGATAGCCCTCGCCCATGGTGACGTCGGTGTGCGGCCGGAAGCCGAGCACGTCGACGTAGAAGTCGCGGGCCTGGTCCTGGTCCAGGCAGTACACGGTCACCAGCGAGATATTCGTGATCATGAGGCGACGGTACCGGCCAGCGGCCGCGGCGTGCTTCTCCCAGGTTGCTCGATCTGCGGCGGCCCGGCCAGCGCTGGCCCGGCGGCCGTGCCGGACGGGTTCACGGTGCCGCACATGAACAGGTAGCAGCCGGGCACCCGGGGCCCGCCGAGCCGGGCCCACCGGTCCCGGTAGGCGCGCGGGCTCTCCCCGGTGAGCCGGGAGAACCGGGCCGAGAAGGACCCGAGGCTGGCGAAGCCCACCAGGCCGCAGACCTCGGTGATGGTCAGGTTGGCGTGCCGGAGCAGGTCCTGGGCCCGCTCGATCCGCCGCCGGGTGAGGTAGCGGATCGGGGTCTGCCCGTAGGCGGCCTTGAAGCTGCGGGCGAAGTGGAACTTCGACATCCGGGCCACCGCGGCCAGCCGGCCGGTGTCCAGATCCCGGGCAAAGTGCCGGTCGATGTGGTCGCGGGCGCGGCGCAGGTGCGCGAGCAGTTCCGGCGGGACCGGCCCGGTCACGGCGCGGTGTTCCAGGCGTGCAGGAACGCGGCGTCCTTGGCCGCGATGTCGGAGCGGTACATCGGGTGCAGTTCCATCGACGGCGAGTATTTCGCGGCCGGCGGCTCGCGGCCGATGGCCTCGGCCATCGCGCGCACGTGCTGGGGCGCGCCGCCGCAGCACACCCCGAGGTACCCGACGCCGAGGTCCCGGGCCCGGCGGGCGAAGTCGGCCAGCTCGAACCGGGTGCAGGTGAAGGGCTCGAGCGCGACCGGGAACGCCTGCGCCCCGCCGGGCAGCCGCAGCGACTCCATGGTCGGGAACTGGGGCGTGGTCTGCAGCGGCACCGGCTGGGCGGCGACCGGGCAGTCGACGGCCGCGCGGACCTGCTCGATCAGCGGCAGCATGGTCTGCGGCCCGCGGTCGCAGTTCAGCCCGACCACGGCCGCGCCGGCCGCGGCCAGGATGCGGCAGGCCTCGGCGTAGCCGTACCCGTCGCGGGTGGTCTCCGGCTGGGTGGTGGCCAGCGTCACCATCGCGGGCAGGCCGAAGCTGCCGGTGACCTCCAGCGCGATCAGCGCCTCGCCCAGGTAGTCGTTGGTCTCGGAGATGACGAAGTCGATGCCCTCGTCGACCGCCCAGCCGATCTGCTCGGCGTAGGTGGCGCGCACGGCGTCGTTGCTGGCCGGGTCGCCGGGGTCGTAGACCCAGGTGTTGCAGACGTTGCCGGCCACCAGCGCGCCGCCTTCGGCGGCGACCTCCCGGGCCAGCCGCACGGCCTGCCGGTTCATCGCCTCCAGGTCACCCTCGCGGCCGACGTCGCGGAGCTTCTCCCGGTGCGCGTAGTAGGTGAGCGCGACCATGACCTCGGCGCCGGCCCGCAGGAACTCGCGGTGCAGCTCGGTGACGGCGGCGGGGAAGTCCAGCACCACCTCGGGCACGAACGGGCCGGCCTTGATGTAGCCGCGCCGTTCCAGCTCGAATACGTAGCCCTCGGCGCCGAGCACGGGGCCTGCGGCCAGCCGCTCGAGGATGCCGCGCGGCGCGGTCGTGGTCATGGGGATGCCTCCTGCCTGGTCGCGGGCGCCCCGGCGAACCGCCCGGGCGCGAAGCGGCTGATGTCGTACACGGTGCCCTGCTGCAGGGCCAGCTGGGCGAGGACCCGGCCGACCCACGGGGCGAACTTGTAGCCGGTGCCGCGCCAGCCCACCCCGGTGTACAGCGGGCCGGGCCCGGGCACCGGGCCGAGGATGAAGGTGTCGTCGGCGACCAGGTCGTAATGGCAGGTGTCTACCCCGCTGGCCTCGGCCACGTCTACCGTCTCGACCGCGTGCAGGCCCGGCAGGCACTCGGCCACGAAGTCCGCCACGCCGGCGATGCGGCTGTCGGCCCGGGGCACGTCCGGCGGGTTGTACAAGGCGATCTTCACGCCCGGCGTCCGGCCGTCGTACAGCGGGTGGCCGTAGATGCCGACATCGAGGTAGGCGAAGACCGGCAGCTCCGTCTCGGTGAACGCCGCCCGGTCGCCGGGACCGGGGATGAAGTACTTCGACTCCGCGGGCCGGTCCGGCCGCAGCGGGAACCGGACCGGGCAGTCCGGCACCAGGCCGAGCACGTCGTTGGTGCCGAGGCCCGCCGTGACCACCAGCACGTCCGATTCCGCGGTGCCCGCGTCCGTGCGCACCTGCCAGCTGCCGCCGGACCGGGTGATGGCGCGCACCGGGGCGTTCTCGGTCAGCACCGCGCCGCGGCTGCGGACGGAATCGCGCAGCGCCCGGGTGATGACGGCCAGGTCGGCGAACCCGCCGTCGGCATCCAGCCAGGCGGCGTCCACCGCGAACTGGGGGAACTGCTCGCGCATCCGGGCCGCGTCCAGTTCCTCGCAGGGCAGCCCGAGCTGGCGCAGGACGGCGTAGCTGGCCGCCCCGTAGGTGCCGGCGATGTCGGGCGTCACGCTCGCCTTGGCCAGGTTGAGGCAGCCGCCGCCGATGATCAGCGGCTCGCCGAGCTCGCGTTCCAGCTCCCGCCACAGCCGCCGGGACTCGGCCGCCAGCCGGGCGTACAGCGGGTCGAGATAGTCGCTGCGCACCGACCTGGTCAGGCCGAACGATGCGGTGGCCGGGTCCCCGATCCGGGAGCAGTCCAGGACGCTGACGCTGGCCGCCAGCGGCGCCGCGTGGTACGCGGTCATCAGGCCCATGATGCCGCCGCCGATGATCGTCAGCCGTCTGCCCCCGACGTCCGTCACCTCGCACGCTCCGTTTCCCGCGGCCCGCACCGCAGCCCGGCGTTCCCGCCGCAGCCGGCGGCGGGACTCCATTGCAGCATGCCGGCCCGGAGCTGGCCTACCGGACCGGCTGATCAGGCCGCCGGTCGTGAGCGCCCGCGGGGCCCGAAGCGATCGGCTGGGGCTTCCGGGGGTCCTCCCCCGGGCTCACACCGGTCAGCCGCTGAACGAGAGGTCCTGGCCGCCCAGATCGCCGGTCAGGCCCCGCGGCGTCACCGACAGCCTGGTCACTTTGAGACCGAGCGGCAGCTTCGGCAGCGGCACCGTGATGTGACGGATGGACCCGAGCAGCGAGCCGGGCACCCCGCCGGAGGAAGTGAGCTGGGCCGAGATCTTGTTGCCGGGCAGGACCCTGATCCGCCAGGTGACCGAGAAGCTGGTGACCAGCACGTTCACGGTGGCCTTGACCGAGTGCGCGCCGGCCGGCTGCAGCGTCATGCCGGTGCTGCCGAGCGCGGAGCCGAGCGGCCCGGCCTGATGCGCCAGCGCGCTGGAGATTGCCGGGAAGCTGATGAACACCGTGCCCGCCAGCCGGTCCACCGTGCCGCCGTGGAAGCTGGAGTCGATGTGCACGCCGTTCAGCGCGGCCTTGATGCTGGTGATGGTGAGCGGGCCCTCCTTGACGTCGGTGGAGCTGATGTCCACCGTGCGCAGGTCGCGGGCCGCGACCTGGGTCAGGAACGGGAAGCCCTGGATGGTCACGTCCGGTTTCTTCGGGAACCCGTGGCTCTTGATCTGGTCGGCCATCACCCCCTCGGCCAGGGCCTTGGCGCCGAAGTCGGCCGCCACCAGCAGCCCGATCACCACGACCAGGATGATCACCGTGATGCGCAGCGGGTGCCGCCGGCGCGGGGCAGGGCCGGGCGGATAGGGCGCATAGGGTGCAGTAGGCGGATAACTCACCGCACTTCTCCTGTCGTCTGGTCCGATGGTAGGCGTGGTGGCCGGTCAGGGAATCGAGCTGATGCTGACCGCCTGCACCTGGCCCGACCCGGTGTCGGCCACCAGCAGGGTGCTGTTGATGGTCGCGAAGTCGCGCGGCTCGGCCCCGGTGCCGATCCGGGCCACCAGCGCGTGCTTCTTGTCGCCGGCGAGGGCCTTGCTGGTGTTCACCACCATCAGGTCGGGCCGGGTGCCGGGCTGGTGGCTCTTGGCCGAGTCGGCGACCACGATCTCGCTGCCGCCCTTGATGAAGGTCTCGCCGATCGGGTTGGCGCCGACCGGCACGACCGCCTGCAGGGCGTGCGCGCTGTCGGTGCGCATCTTGGCCGCCGAGAAGGCCAGCAGCGCGTTGCTCTGCTGGGTGGTGACCCATACCGTCCCGCCGTCGGCGGAAACCATGACCCGCGACGGGTTGTAGCCGGCCCGCACGGTCGCCACCACCGACTTCGGCGAGGCGGCCTCGGCGCTGTTCAGGTTCAGCACGCTGACCGTGCCCGGGCCGATGTCGCTGGCGCCCATGTTGGCCACGTACAGCCACGGGCCGGATTGGGCCATGCCGACCGGCTGGCCGCCGACGCTGATCAGGCCGACCAGGCCCTTGGTGAACCGGCTGGCCAGCGCGGTGCGCAGATCGAAGACGGCCAGCTGGCCGTGCGCCTTGCCCGGTTCCTTGAGCGTCACGAAGGCGAACCGGCTGTCCGGCGAGACCGCGACCTCCTGGGCCGAGGTACCCGGGCTGGTCAGCTGCCCGACCACCGGGCTGCCGCTGGTCTTGGCTTCCCTGGTGCTGACCACGATCGCGCCGCCGCGGCTGGCCGCCAGCACGTAGCCCTTGCCGTTCAGGTTCGCGTAGGCCTCGCCCAGCGCCGGGCCGGGCAGGCTGATCGTGCGGTGCAGGGCGATGCCGAGGCCGGTGTTGTTGGTCAGCATCGCGATCGATGGGCTGCTGAGCCCGACGTAGGAGAACTGGCCGCCGCCGCCGGGCTGCACGAAGAACGGCTGCCCGCCGACGGTCAGCTCCCGGGACCTGACCCCGTGCGCCAGCGGGGCCGTCGCGGCGGCGGTGACCTGGCCGGGCAGGGCGGCGGCCGCGGCGCTGGTGCCCGGGCCGCCGCCGCGGCCGAGCAGCGCGTACGCGCCGCCGCCGATGATCAGCGCGGCGACCACCACGGCGGCCGTGATCAGCAGCGCCCGGGAGCGCCGCCGGGTCGGCATCGCGCCGGTCGGGGCGGCCGGGGCGTACAGCGGGTCGGTAATGCCCGGGCGGGTGTAGCGGCCGCCGCCGGAGATCGCGGCCTGGGTCGGCGGATCGGCCCCGGACAGGGCCGCCTCGGCGGGCGGCTCGCCCGGCCGGGACCCAGCCGGGTACCAGCCACCGGGCGGCTGGGCAGGCGGGTACGAGCCCGGCGGCTCGGCAGGCGGGTACGAGCCCGGCGGCTCGGCAGGCGGGTACGAGCCCGGCGGCTCGGCAGGCGGGTACGAGCCCGGCGGCTCGGCAGGCGGGTACGAGCCGGGCTGGCAGGCGGGTACGAGCCGGGCGGCTCGGCGGGGCCGGGGCGGCCGGGCGGATAGGAAAGGATGTCGCTGCCCGGGCTGGTGGTCTCGGTGGCCGAGGCGCCGGGCGGCTGGCTCGCGGCCACGGTGTGGCCGGGCCCGGAGTGCGACGCGAGGCCGAGGCTGTCGCGCAGCGCCCCGGCGAATTCCCGGCAGCTGGCGTACCGGTCCTGCGGCGCCTTGGCCATCGCCCGGGCGAACACCGCGTCGACGCCTGGCGGCAGGCCGGGCCGGCGCGACGTCAGCGCCGGCGGCGGCTCGGACAGCTGCGCGTAGATGACTCCGAGGCCGAGATCACGCCGGAACGGCGGCAGGCCGCTGAACAGCTCGAACGCCGTGCAGGCCAGGGCGTACTGGTCGGCGGCCCCGTCCGCCGGCCGGCCTTCGATCTGCTCCGGCGCGACGTAGTCCAGCGTGCCGAGGAACTGGCCGGTGGCGGTCAGCCCGGTGGACGACAGCGACGGTCTTGCTCAGCCCGAAGTCGGACAGGTAGACGTGGTCGGCGGTCACTGTCAGTAGCGACCGAGCCCAGCAGCATGTTGGCCGGCTTGACGTCCCGGTGCACCAGGCCGTGCGCGTGCGCGTTGTCCAGGGCGGCGGCGACCTGGCCGGTGATATCCATCGCCCGGGGTGGCGGCAGCGGGCCGAGCCGGTCGAGCAGCGTGCGCACGTCCCCGTCGGGGACATAGCGCATGGCGATGAACAGCACCCCGCCGGCCTCGCCGGCCTCGAAGACCGGGATGATGTGCGGGTCGTCGACCGCCGCGGCGGCCCGGGACTCGCCGATGAAGCGCTGGCGGAAGGCCTGGTCGGCGGCCAGCGCCGGGGAAAGGATCTTCAGCGCCACCTGGCGGCCGAGCCGCTCGTCGCGGGCGCGGAACACCACGGCCATGCCGCCCTGGCCCAGCTGCCGGTCCAGCCGGTAGCCGGCCAGCTGCGAGCCGGGCGCGAAGCCGCCGGGAATCGCAGTATTGTCCTCGCTCACCGCGCCTCCAGCGCCCGCCCCGGCACCCGCGGCCGGTGTGCTCGCCGAGCATAGCCGGGTCCCGCCGCGGGCGGGGCAGCCCGGGCCCAGCAGGCCCGCGCCCGATCCTCGTTATCCCCCGATCTTCACTTAGGTCACGGTGAGTGATGCTTATCCGGGGTGATTTCTCTTACAGTGAGCGGGTGAGGATTGAAGATGCCGTCTCCGCGAGCGCCGGTCCGGCGCTGATCGTGCGGGCGAAGAACTGTGACCGCACGCTCCAGGCGGGGCCCAGTTACCGGATCGGCCGGGACCCGGCCTCCGACGTCGTGATCAACGAGCCGCGCGTGTCGTGGCACCACGCCACCCTGCGCCGCGACGGCGACGGCTGGCTGATGGAGGATCCCGGCAGCACCAACGGGACCTGGGCGGGACGGCAGCGGGTCAGCCGGATCCAGATCACCGGGGACTGCCAGCTGCGGCTCGGCCATCCCGACGACGGCACGGTCGTTGCCTTCTCGCTGCGGCCCGGGCCGGCGGAGGCGCCGCCACAGCCGCAGCCGCGCCTGCAGCCGCCGCAGCCGCAGGCTCCGCCGCAGCCCCAGGCTCAGCCACAGCCACAACCCCAGCCACAACCCCAGCCCCAGGCCCAGCTGCGGCAGCCACAGGCCCCGCCGCCGCAGCCGTATCCGCCGGGCCGCCCGCAGCCGCAGTTCCAGCCCCAGCCCCAGCCGCAGGCTCAGGCGCGGCCGCAGGCCCAGCCGCTGCACCCGCCGGTGGCGCCGGAGTGGCCGGCCGACTCGCGGTCGGGCGCGCTGCGGCCGCCGAGCGCGGTCATGCAGCTGCCCGACCACGGCGGCTGCGGATCGGCCGCGCGGCCGACAACGACGTGGTGGTCGCCGACCTCGAGCGTGTCCCGCTACCACGCCGAACTGCGCCGGATCTGCGGCCGGCGCTTCGAGATCGTCGACCTGGACAGCCACAACGGCACGTTCCTCAACGGCCAGCCGGGTCACCGCGGCGCCGGTGACCGAGCGGCGACACTCATCGGCGTCGGCCCGGCGACGTTCCGGCTGGTCGGCGACGAGCTGCAGGAGTTCATCGACACCGGCGAGGTCTCGCTGAGCGCGCCGCGACCTCACCGTGACGGCTGCCCAGCGGCAAGGTCCTGCTCGACCACGTCAGCTTCCCGCTCGGCGAGCGCTGCCTGCTCGGGGTGATCGGCCCGAGCGGCGCGGGCAAGTCCACGCTGCTCGGCGCGCTGACCGGGATGCGCCCGGCCACCGACGGCGTCGGTGCTGTACGACAACCGTGACCTGTACACGCACTACGCCGAGCTGCGGCACCGGATCGGGCTGGTCCCGCAGGAGAACATCCTGCACACCCAGCTGACCGCCCGGCGGGCCCTCGGCTACGCCGCCGAGCTGCGGTTCCCGCGCGACACCAGCAAGGCCGAGCGGCAGCGCCGGATCGACGAGGTGCTGGCCGAGCTGGCGCTGACCCAGCACGAAGGACACCAAGACCGACCGGCCATGTCGGGCGGCCAGCAGAAGCGGGTCAACGTCGCGCTTGAGCTGCTGACCAAGCCGTCGCTGCTGTTCCTGGACGAGCCGACCTCCGGCCTGGACCCGGGCCTGGACAAGTCGGTGATGGAGATGATGGCCGGCCTGGCCCACGACGGCCGGACGGTCATCGTGGTCACCCACAGCGTGGCCAACCTGAACCTGTGCGACCGGCTGCTGGTGCTGGTGCCCGGCGGCAAGGTCGCCTACTTCGGGCCGCCCGCCGAGGGCCTGCGGCACTTCGGCAAGCCGGGCTGGGCCGAGGTGTTCCAGGCCTTCGACGACCGAGCCGGACCGGGACTGGGCCGGCGAGTTCCGCCGGTCGGCGTACTACGCACCGCTACGTCGCCGCCGACATGCGACAATCCGGCCCCGGCCGGCCGGCCCGCGCAGGCCGTGCCGCCGCCGCCCGCCACCCGCAACCGGCTGGCCCAGCTGTCAGCACGCTGTGCCGCCGGTACCTGGCGGTGATCGCCTCCGACCGGGTCTATCTCGCCGTGCTCGGGGTGATGCCGATCGTCCTCGGCGTGCTGATACGCGCGGTGCCCGCCCCGCTCGGCCTGGCCGGGCACGACAACGGCGACGCGGAATCGCTGCTGCTGATCCTGGTCATCGCGGCCTGTTTCACCGGCGCCGCGAACGCGGTGCGCGAGCTGGTCAAGGAACGAGCCGATCTACAGCCGGGAACGGGCAGCCGGCCTGTCGGCCGGCGCCTACCTGGTATCCAAGCTGATCATCCTCGGCGCTGATCAGCGCCTGCAGGCCGGCGTGCTGGTGCTGATCGGGCTGGCCGGGGGAAGCTGCCGCACCGCGGCACGGTACTGGTGCACCTGCCGCTGGTGGAATTGCTGGTCGCCATCGGGCTGCTGGCCATCGACGTCGATGACGCTGGGCCTGCTGATCTCCGCGGTGGTGAACACGCTCGGAGAAGACGATGCCGCTGCTGGTGGTGTCGGTCATGTTCCAGGTCATCCTGACCGGCGGGGTGTTCGCGCTGGCCGGGAAGGCCGGGCTGGAGCAGGTCGCCTGGCTGTCCCCGTCCCGGTGGGGCTTCGCCGCCACCGCGTCCACCGTCAACCTCAACGTGATCCAGCCCGGCGGCACCGTGACCGTGCCTGCCGGGAAGGCCGCCGCGGCCAGCAAGACCGCGGACGGCAAGACCGCGGCCGCCGGAGCGCACGGGCGGCACCCGGGCGCGGGCCGGTCCGGGCACGGCCGGGCGGTGCCGCACGCCGGCCGCTCGGCGCAGGCGGCCGCCAGCCCGTCCGCGGCCCCGGCTGCGGCCGGATCGGCGTCCTCGGCGGTGCAGCCGGATCCGCTGTGGAAGCACACGGCCAAGACCTGGCTGTTCGACATGGCCATGATGGTCGTGCTCGGCCTGGCCTTCACCCTGATCTCCTGGTGGCGGCTGATCCGCCTCAGCCCGGGCAGGCGCAAGTAGCGAGCCGGCGCACAGCACGGCGGGCGTCGATGATGCGGCGCAGGAAGCGGCGGGTGCGCTCGTCGTCGGGCTGGGTGAACAGCTTCGCCGGGGGCGCGTCCTCGATGATCCGGCCTTCTTCGAGGAAGCAGACCCGGTCGGCAATGTCGCGCGCGAAGCCCATCTCGTGCGTGGCGATCAGCATGGTCATGCCGCCCGCGGCCAGCTCGCCGATCACGTCCAGCACCTCGGCGACCAGCTCGGGGTCGAGCGCGCTGGTGACTTCGTCCAGCAGCATGATCTGCGGCTGCATGGCCAGCGCCCGGACGATGGCGACCCGCTGCTGCTGCCCGCCGGACAGCCGGTCGGGGTACTCGGCCTGCTTGTCCGCCAGCCCGAACCGGTCCAGCAGCTCGCGCGCCTGCGCGTCGGCCTGCGCCCGCGGCATGCCGAGCGCCTTGGCCGGCGCCAGCGTCACGTTGCGCAGCACGGTCATGTGCGGGAACAGGTTGTAGGACTGGAACACGATGCCGATGTGCCGCCGCACCAGGTTGGCGTCGACGCCGGGCCCGGTGATCTGCTGCCCGGCCAGGGTGATCCGGCCCGAGTCGATCGGCTCCAGCAGGTTGATGCAGCGCAGCAGGGTCGACTTGCCCGACCCGGAGGCGCCGATGAGGCAGATGACCTCGTGGGCCGCTACGGCCAGGTCGATGCCCTGCAAGACCTGGTTGGGGCCAAAGGACTTGCGCAGTTCCTCGATCCCGACCGCCGCGGCCGGACCGGCCGGGACCGCCTCGTCCCCGGTCACCGCGTGACCCCGGCGAGCCGGCGCCGCCGGTCCCGGTCGATCAGCCGGTCGGTGAACCGGGCCAGCGGGATGGTGAGGATCAGGAACAAGATCGCGGCCACGGTGAAGCTGGAGAAGTTGAAGACCTGCTCGCTGTAGATATCGGCGGCCTTGTTCGCCTCGATCGTGCCGAGGATGCCCACCAGGGCGGTGTCCTTCTGCAGGCTGATGAAGTCGTTGAGCAGCGGCGGGATGATGTTGCGCACCGCCTGCGGCAAGATCACGTAGCGCAGCGCGGTCCAGCCCGGCAGCCCGAGCGAGCGGGCCGCGGCGGCCTGGCTCTGGTGCACCGAGTTCAGGCCGGCCCGGTAGACCTCCGACACGTACGCCGAGTACGACAGCACCAGCGCGGTGACCCCGTAGACGGCATCGGGCTGACTGGAGACGAACGGCAGGCTCAGCGCCGGGACGCCGAGTCCGATCGCGAAGATGACCAGGATCAGCGGCACGCCGCGGAAGAAGTCCACGTAGATGGTGGCGAGGACCCGGATCGGGAACAGCGCCGGATGGGCGGACTGGCGGATCAGCGCGATCAGCAGCGCCAGGGCCAGGATCAGCACCTCGGCGACGCAGAACATCCGGATGTTCAGCCAGATCGCCGCGCCGACCGAGTAATAGCCCTGCTTCGGGTTGCCGATAAACGACTGCCACATGTCACGCGGGCTGAAGAACGCGTGCTCGAACTGCCGCGCCCCGGGGGCGCGCAGGAAGATCAGGACGAGGATCGCCAGCACGACCACGGTGCTGACGGTCGAGACGGTGACGGCCCGGCGGCCGCCGCCCGACCACAGCCGCGGGCCGCGGCCCGCGGCGGTGAACGGGCCGGGCGGCAGGCTCGCGCCCGGGCCGCTGGACGGCGAGCCGGGCCCGGGCCCGCCCTGGCTGTCATTCATGCGCGCTGGCGGTAACCGGCCTCACGGCTTGAGGGTCGGGAAGCTGGTGTAGATGCTCAGGTACTTCTTGGTCAGCTGGGCCAGCGTGCCGTTGGCCCTGAGCGCGGCGATGGCCTTGTTGACGCACGACACCAGCGGGTCGCCCTTGCGGAAGACCAGCCCGTAGTGCTCCCCGGTGCTGGGGAACTGGCCCACCAGCACCGCGTGCTTGATCTGGGCGCTGGCCATGTACTGCGCGGTCGGCGTGTCGGTGACCAGCGCGGCAATCCGGTGCGCGGCGAGGGCGGCCGCGGCCTCGGCCAGCGTGTCGAACACCTTCGGGGTCGCAGCCGGCTGGATCTGGGTGGTGATGAAGGTCAGGCCGGTCGTGCCGATCTGGTCGCCGTACTGGTAGGTCTTCAGCTGGGCAGGCGAGTGCCTGGTCGCGATCGGCGTGCCCTTCATCGCCACGATGGCCTGCTGCACGTCGTAGTAGCTGGCCGAGAACGTCACCGCGGTGGCGCGCTGCGGGGTGACCGACACCTCGTTGATATCGAAGTCGAAGCTCTTCGGCCCCGGCGCGTAGGCGCTGGTGAACGGCTCCTTGACCCACACGACCTGGGACTTGCTGAAACCCAGCCTGGCGGCGATCGCGTAGGCGACGGCGCTCTCGTAGCCCTTGCCGTTGGACGGCGTGTTCTGCTCGAACCAGGGCGAGTACACCGGGTTGTCGGTGGCGACGGTCAGCACGCCGGACTTGTACAGCTCGTGGCTGAGACCGGACCGGGTGCAGCTGGCCGCCGCCGCCGGGCTGGAGCCGGCGCCGCCCGGCCCGCTGCTGCCGCACGCGGTCAGGCCGCCGGCCGCCGCCAGCGTCACTGCGGCTGCCACCACGAAACGTCGCATCGCGGGCCTCCAGCTGCTCCTCATGCCCCGGCCACGCCGGTTCCTGCACTGTGCCGGGGCCAGCCTACCGAGCCGCAAATGTCGGCCGGGAGCGGATACCCATAGTGACGATGAGCACGGAGAGTGTGCGAGCGGGTGCGCGCGGGTATTTACCGCTCGTTCACCGGACGTACACCTGGGGCAGCCGGGCCGGGGCATGGCCCGGGCAGCCGGGAAGACGGAGGGCACGGCGCTGATGAGCACGATCACCGACGCAGGGCCAGGGCAGCGCCGGGAGGGGGCGCGCGATGCCGGGCCGGTTCGCTGAGGCTGAGGTCGGCGCGGTCCTGGAGCGGCTGGCCGGCCAGCTCGGCCTCGGCATCGAGTACCGGCCCGGCCGCCGAGCGGTCCTGGTCGGCGCGGACGGGCAGCCGGCCCGGACCTGGCGCGAGGATTACCCGTACGAGCACCGGCTCAGCCGCCGCGAGCATGACGCGACCAAGCGCGCGCTGCAGATCGAGCTGCTCAAGCTGCAGCGCTCGGTGACGGCGTCCGGCGCCCGGCTGGTGGTGGTGTTCGAGGGCCGGGACGCCGCGGGCAAGGGCGGCACGATCCGGCGGTTCACCGAGAACCTGAATCCGCGCAGCGCCCGGGTGGTCGCGTTGCAGAAGCCGACCGAGCGGGAGCGGACCGAGTGGTACCTGCAGCGGTACATCTCGCACCTGCCGACGGCCGGCGAGATCGTGCTGTTCGACCGGTCCTGGTACAACCGGGCCGGGGTCGAGCGGGTCATGGGCTTCTGCCGGCCGGACGAGTACCGCCAGTTCCTCGCCGAGGCGCCCGAGTTCGAGCGGATGCTGGCGCGCAACGGCATCGTGCTGGTCAAGTTCTGGCTGTCGGTGTCGCGGGCCGAGCAGCTGCGGCGGTTCGTGCACCGGCTGACCGATCCGGTGAAGCAGTGGAAGCTCAGCGCGATGGACCTGGCCTCGCTGGACAAATGGGACGCCTACACCGCGGCCAAGGACGCGATGTTCGCGCACACCGACCTGGCCGATGCCCCGTGGACGGTGGTGAAGGCCGACGACAAGCGGCGGGGGCGGCTGGAAGCGATGCGCTACGTGCTCAGCCGGGTGCCCTACGAGGGCCGGGACGAGACGGTGGCCGGCGTGCCCGACCCGCTGATCGTCGGCCCGCCGGCCGCCGCGGGCCGCAGCGCCGCGCCGGAGCCGACCTGGCCGGCCGCCGCGCCGCTGCCGGGCCGCCGCATCCTGGCCAGCGTCCCCGACCTGGTCCCGGCCAGCTAGCCGGCGGGCTGGCCGTGGCTAGGCCGCGATCCAGCCGACGGCCAGCCGCAGATCGCCGCGGTCCAGCACGACCTGCCCGGGGATGGGCGGTGCGCCGTCGCCGCCGGGGCCGGCGCCGCGGGGCCAGGCGGTGATGCTGAGCCGGGCCGCGCCCGGGCGGCCGGCCTGGTCCCAGGCCCGGGCCTGGCCGGCCAGGTAGCCCGCCAGGCCCGGACCGGCCGGGCCGTAGCCGCGCACGACCGCGGGCAGCGGCCGCAGCCGCGGCCAGGCCGCCGGCGGCGGGGCCGGATCGGCGGGCGGCTCGGGCGGCATGACCAGCGCGGCGGCGGCCAGCTGGCCGGGCGGCCGGCCGGGCACGGCGGCGGCCAGGCCGCCGAGCGGCAGCGGCTGCGGCCGCGCCGCCCCCGGCCGCCGGGCCGCGACCAGGGTAAGCCGGGCCAGCCGGGGCTCGGTCACCGTGAGCCACAGGTCCAGATCGCTGAGCTGCTCGCTGCCGGTCACGTCCAGCCCGGCCGGCACGTCGGTCCCGGAGCCGGACAGCGCCCGGTACAGGCCACCGGAGTCCAGCGCCCGGCCGTCGTCGGCCTGCACCCGCCAGCCGGGCTGCGGCCCGAGCGGGACGAACCGCTCCGGGCCGGCCAGCGGGCCGGCCATCCGGATGAAGCCGCAGCGGAAGGCGGAGATGGCCGACCAGCCGCGCCGGCCCGCTCGAAGGCCGCCGACAGCTGGATGCCGCGCACCGACAACGGCAGCACGATGCGGCCGCCGGGCGCGAGCTGGGCCAGCCACTGCGGGGTCAGCGTCCACGCGCCCGCGGTCACGATGATGCGGTCGTAGGGCGCGTGCTCGGGCACCCCGAGGCTGCCGTCGCCGCACACCACCCGCACCCCGCCCGCGCCCGTCGCGCCGAGGGTGGCCCGGGCCCGGCTGGTCAGGTCGGGATCGATGTCGATGGAGACGACCGCGTGCTGGTCGCCGGTGATCTGGGCCATGACGGCGGCGTTGTAGCCGGTGCCGGTGCCGATCTCCAGCACCCGGTGCCCGGGCCGCAGCCCGAGCTGCTCCAGCATGATCGCCATCATCGCGGGCTGCGACGACGAGCTGACCGGCATCCCGTCCTTGTCGTACTTGATCACGAAAGCCTGGTCCGCGTACGCGGACTCCGGCGGCATGCCGGGCAGGAACAGGTGCCGGGGCACCGCCCGGAAGGCCTCCCTGATCGCCGGGCTCATGGTCCCGCCGGTGCCGGTCAGCCGGTCGGCGAGCGCCGCGCGGGCGAGGTCAGGCGCTGCGCTGCCGGGCGCTGCGTGACCGGGCATGGGGGCGGGATCATCTGCGGTCATGGGCAGCCACCTCCCGCCTCTAGCTTAGGAGCCGCGGGCGGCGGCGGGCGGGCTGGTCAGCTGGACAGTTCGGCCCGCAGGCGGCTCACCTCGTACAGCGCGATCCCGGCGGCGACGCCGGCGTTCAGCGATTCGGCCGCGCCGCTGATGGGAATGGCGGCGATCACGTCGCAGTGCTCGGCCACCAGCCGGGACAGTCCCTTGCCCTCCGAGCCCGCCACGAGCACCAGCGGCACGTCCGCCAGCTCCAGGTCGTCGATGCCCTGCTTCCCGGCGGCGTCCAGGCCGGCCGTGAACAGCCCGGCCTGGCGGTAGGCGGCCAGCGTCCGGGCCAGGTTCGGGACCTGGGCGACCGGCAGCCGGGCCAGCGCGCCGGCCGAGGCCTTCCACGCGCCGGCCGTCACCCCGGCGGCCCGGCGGGCGGGGATCACGATCCCGTGGCCGCCGAACGCGGCGGCCGAGCGGGCCACCGCGCCGAGGTTGCGCGGATCGGTGACGCCGTCCAGCGCGACGATCAGCGGCAGCTCACCGGCGGCCCGGGCCGCGGCGACGAGGTCGTCGGGGTGGGCGTAGCGGTACGGGCGGATCCGCAGCGCCAGCCCCTGGTGGATTGCGCCGCCAGTGATCCGGTCCAGCTCGGCCCGGCCGGCCTCGACGACGGGAATGCGGGCGTCGGCGGCCAGCGTGATGGCCTCGCCGATCCGCTCGTCGGCGTCCAGCCGGGGCCCGACGTGCAGCGCGGTAGCCGGCACCGCGGCCCGCAGCGACTCCAGCACCGCGTTGCGGCCCGCGACGATCTCGGCCGCGCTGCCGGCCCCGCGCCGGGCCGGGGCAGCCGGGGCACCCGGCCCGCCGGGCGCCCCGCGGGCGCCGTCTCGGCCGGCCCCGCTGCCGGCCCCGCCGCGGTTGCCGCGGTTCTTCGCCGCGGAGCGGCGCTGGGCCGGGTGGCCGGGGCGCAACTCGGCGGGCGGCGTCGGCCCCTTGCCTTCCAGCTTGCGGCGGCCGTACCCGCCGGTGCCCGGCCGCGGCTTGCCTGACTTGGTCCGGCCGCCTGGCCCGGGCCGGCCCGCGGCGCGCCCGCTCACCGGCGCAGTTCCCAGCGGGGGCCGCGCGGGGTGTCCTCCACGACCACCCCGGCGGCGGCGAGGCCGTCCCTGATCGCGTCTGCCGCCGGATAGTCCTTGCGCTGCCGGGCCGCCTGGCGCTGCTCCAGCGCCACGCTGACCAGGGCATCCACCACCGCGCGCAGGTCCGATCCGGCCTGCCCGGACGACCACGGGGCGGTCAGCGGATCCAGCCCGAGCACCGACAGCATGGCACGCACCTCGGCCAGGTGCTTGGCCGTCCCGCCGTCGTCCCCGGCGGCGAGGGCGGCGTTGCCGCCGGAGACGGTCTCGTGCAGCACGGCCAGCGCCTGCGGGACGCCGAGGTCGTCGTCGAGGGCGGCGGCGAATGCGGCCGGCAGCCCGCCCGCCGGATCCGCGCCGCCCGGCCCCGCCGGCCCGGCGGTCTCCCCGGCCCGGGTGACGAAACCCTCGATCCGCTGGTAGGCCGCGGCGGCCTCGGCCAGCGCCTCGGGCGAGTAGTCGATCTGGGACCGGTAGTGGGCCTGCCCGAGGTAGTAGCGCAACTCGGCCGGGCGGACCCGGGTGAGCATGCTGGCGACCAGCAGCGAGTTGCCCAGCGACTTGCTCATCTTCTCGCCGCTGACCCGGACCAGGCCGTTATGCATCCAGTACCGGGCGAAGCCGTCCCCGGCGGCGCGGGACTGGGCGAGCTCGTTCTCGTGGTGCGGGAAGATCAGGTCCAGTCCCCCGCCGTGGATGTCGAAGGTCTCGCCGAGGTACTTGGTGGACATCGCCGAGCATTCCAGGTGCCAGCCCGGGCGCCCCGGTCCCCACGGGGTGTCCCAGCTCGGCTCGCCGGGCTTGGCGCCCTTCCACAGCGCGAAGTCGCGGGGATCGCGCTTGGACCCGCCGCCCTCCACGTCATCGGCGGCGCGCATGTGCTCGGGGCGCTGCCCGGACAGCGCCCCGTACTCCGGGTAACTGGCGACCGAGAAGTAGACGTCGCCGCCCGCCGGGTAGGCGTGGCCGGACTCGACCAGACGGCGCATCAGCACGATCATCTCCGGCACGTGCCCGGTGGCGCGCGGCTCCACGTCCGGCGGCAGGCAGCCGAGCGCGTCGTAGGCCTGGCCGAACGCCCGCTGGTTGCGCTCGGCGATCGCCCACCAGGGCGACAGCGCGTGCTGGGCGGCGTGCAGGATCTTGTCGTCGATGTCGGTGACGTTACGGCAGAACGTGACCTGGTAGCCGCTGGCCTTCAGCCAGCGCAGCAGGATGTCGAAGCTGACGCCGGAGCGGATGTGGCCGATGTGCGGCGGCGCCTGGACGGTCGCCCCGCACAGGTACAGCGACACCTGGCCGGGAACGCGCGGGGTGAACTCGCGCACCGAGCGGGTCGCGGTGTCATGCAGGCGGAGGGTCACCCGCCCAAGGCTACGGGATGCCGCCGGCCCCGCGCGGCCCGTGCGCGCGGGGCCGGCGCCCCGCCCCGGCCGGGCCGGTCAGCCGCGCGCGGCCTTGGCCCAGCTCCAGGCATACTCGGGGTCCTCGGCCTCGCCGCCGGCCGGGCCGAGCAGCAGCGGCCGGAAGGTGTCGATCATCACCGCGGTCTCGTCGGTGGTGTCGTGCCCGGCCTCCAGGCCGGCGATCACCGCCTCGACGGCGCCGGGCTGCGGGCCGTGAGTGAACCCGGACGGGTGCAAGGTGATGGAGCCGAGGCCGACGCCCGAGCCCTTGCGCGCTCCGTAGTCGCCGTCGACGTAGAACATCATCTCGTCGGAGTCGACGTTGTGGTGGTTGTAGGGGATCGGCACGGCCTCGGGGTGAAAGTCCAGCGGACGCGGGCAGAACGAGCAGATCACGAAGTTCGGCCCCTCGAATGTCTGGTGCACCGGCGGCGGGGCGTGGGTCCGCTTCACGATCGGCTCGAAGTCGGCGATGTTGAACGCGTACGGGTACAGGCAGCCGTCCCAGCCGACCACGTCGAAGGGGTGGTAGGCGTAGGTCAGCCGGGTCAGGCCGCCGCGGTTGCGGACGATGACGCCGACGTCCTCGCCGTCGGCGAGCAGCGGGCCGTCGGCGGCCCGCAGGTCCCGCTCGCAGTAGGGGGCATGCTCCAGGAACTGGCCGGTGGCGGACAGGTACCGGCGCGGCGGCCTGATGTGCCCGCGCGCTTCGATGGCCAGGGCCTGGACCGGCTCGCCGGGCCCGGGCAGCCAGCGGTGGATCGTGCCCCGCGGCACGATCACGTAGTCGCCCGGGCCGGCCTGCAGCGTCCCGTACACCGATTCGAAGCGGGCCGACCCGGAGCGGATGTAGAGGGCCTCGTCCCCGGTCGAGTTGCGGTACAGCTCGGATGGCGCGTCCGCGGCGGCGAAGGAAATGCGGACGTCCTCGTTGGCGAGCAGCAGCTGCCGCCCGAGCACCAGATCACCCCCCGCGGGCAGGTCCTGGGTGCGGAAATGGCGCGGCAGCAGCGGGTGGTTCGCTATCACCGCCGTTTCCGCGGCCAGGTCGGCCAGGCCCTCGCTTTTGACGATCGCCGTCGGCGGATGGCGGTGGTACAGCAGCGAGGCGTCGCTGGAAAATCCCTCTTCACCCATAAGCTCTTCGGCATAAAGGCCGCCATCGGGACTACGGAAACGAATATGACGCTTAGCGGGAATGTCCCCGGTTACCCGGTAATACGGCATGTCGTCTCCTCAGCTGCCGCCAGCGCGGGCGGGCGTCGTCGCCTGCCTCCGGCCGCCATGGGCCGGAGCAGGTCAGCGTGCCTGCGCGCGGGCCGCCGACGGCCATGGCAGCGGGAGCCGTTCCCTTCCGACTATAGGCCGGCGGCCCGGGCGGGGTACGGCGAGGAAGGACGGCGGCGAGCTCATGAATGAAACCGCGGTGCTGCCCGGCAGCGACCAGGCCGCGCCCGCCCGGGGCGGCCTGGGCGGCTGGCCGTGGGCGGTGCGGATCCTGGCGCTGGCGGCCGTGTCGGCGGGCGTGCTGCTGCTCGCCGCGGCCGCCTTCGTGCTGTCCTATCCGGGCCTGCATGCGCTGGCCGGGCAGGCGGGCGTGTCCGCGTCGCTGGCGCGGCTGTATCCGCTGATCGTGGACGCGGTGCTGGTGATGGCCGGGGCCGCGGTGCTGGCGCTGCGGACGGCCGGGCTGGCCATGCGGGCGGCCAGCTGGCTGGCGCTGATCGTGCTGGTGGCCGCGACTGCCGCGGCCGGCGCGGTGCACGCGGTCGGGACCCGGCTGCCGCACCAGGCGGCGGCGGTCACCGGGGCCGTGCTGCCGTGGGTCCTGGCCCTGACCGGGTTCTTGCTGATGCTGGCCATGCTGCGGCACGCCCGGCGATATCGCCGCAGCAGCCGGACCGGGCCGCATGCGCACGAGGTGCGGGAGGCGCAGGCCGCGACAGGCGGGCCCGGCGCGGGCGATGAGCGGGGCGCGCCGGATGCGCGCGGCGCGGTAACCGCGGGACACGCGCAGGATCCGGCGGACGCGGGCGGTGACCGGCCAGCCGCGGCCGCCCCGGCTATGGCCAGCAATAAGGCCAGCCACAAGGCCGCGGCTGGTAACGGCACCGCGGCCAGCAACGGCGCCTTGACCGGTACCGGCGCCGCCGCCAGCAACGGGGCTTTGGCCAGCAACGGGGCTGCGATGAACGGAGCCGGCAGCAGCGAAGCGGTTCCCACCGACGTCGTCAGCGACGGCACGGCCAGCGAGGACGCCACCGTTAGCGACGGCACGGCCAGCGAGGCCGCGGGCAGCAATGTTGCCGCCGATCAGGGCGCGGGCACGGGGACCGCAGACCCCGGCGACCCGGCGGATGCGCTCGCCCCATCGCAGCACGAGCTGGCCGCGGCGCAGGAGGACACCCTCGCGCGGGACGGCGCGGCCGCAGCGCAGGATGACCCGGAGCCGGCGCGGGACGGCGCGGCCGCAGCGCAGGATGACCCGGAGCCGGCGCGGGACGGCGCGGCCGCAGCGCAGGACGACCCGGAGCCGGCGCGGGACGGCGCGGCCGCAGCGCAGGACGACCCGGAGCCGGCGCGGGATGACACGACCGGGGCCGCGCCGGCCATCAGTGCCGAAGAGGATCTAGCGGCCCACGGCGACGAACCGGACTTCGCCGCGGGAGATCCGGCCGACGAGGATGATCCCACCACCGACGAAGCGATCCCGCTGCCGTCCCGGCCGCCTGCCCGCTGGTTCCCGCTGGCCCGGGACGAGGACAACGTGTTGATGACCTCGCTGGTCACCGCCGGGGAGCCCGCTGGTCCGGCGGCCGCGGCCGTCCCCGCGCCTGATGCCATCCCGGGGGAGGAGCCGGCTCAGGAGACTCCGGTCCGGAACGCTCCGGTTCAGGAGACCCCGGCTCAGGAGACCCCGGCTCAGGAGACTGCGGCTCAGGAGACCCCGGCTAGGAGACCCCGGCTCAGGAGACCCCGGCCCAGGAGACTGCGGCTCAGGAGACCCCGGCTCAGGAGACTATGGGCGGGGATCCGGAGGCGCCGGGCCCGCAGGCCACGGCGAGCGAGCCGCCGAGGCGGGCGCGCAGCGTGATGCGCAAGCGGGCGAAGCGAACGAAGACCGCGCCAGAGCGGGCTAGCGCGGCGTCCGGCGCGGCCGCGGAGGTCGATCCGGGCGGAGAGATTGTCCGCATCATCAGGCCGGGCGAGCAGGCCGAGGCGGCGCGGGCGGAAGCCGGCCGGCCAAGATCGTGCAGGAGGAAACCGGCCGGCCGAGATCAGGCGGAAGCCGGCCGGCCGAGGCGGCGCAGGAGGAGACCGGCCGGCCGAGGCGGCGCGAGGAGACCGTGCGGGCCGAGACCGTGCGGGCCGAGACCGTGCGGGCCGAGACCGTGACGGCCGAGACCGTGCGGGCGGAGGCTGATCCCGCCGCGCAGGCCGAGACGGTGCGCGAAGCCGGCCCGGCACCGGCCGATGGCCGGCCGGGGTAGCGGCAGCCGGCCAGGACGAGGCCGGCCTGCCCGCGCAGGAGTTCGAGCGGCCGCGCAGCTCGCCGGTGCCGCCCGGCGAACGGCCCCTGGCCCGGCACGACGCATAACCGCCCGGCCCGCTGCCGCGGGCCGCCGGAACGTCAGCCGGGCGGGCGGACGAGAAGGACGGTGGCGATGGCGGCGATGCCCTCGCCGCGGCCGGTCAGGCCTAGACCGTCGGTCGTGGTCCCGGCCAGGCTGACCGGTGCGCCGCCGAGCGCGGCGGACAGCGCGGTCTCGGCTTCGGGCCGGCGGGGCGCGATCCGCGGCCGGTTGCCGATGACCTGGATCGCGACATTGCCGATATCCCAGCCCGCCGCAGTAATCAGCTTTCTGGTCTCACCGAGCAGGCGGTCTCCGTGTGCCCCGGCCCAGGCCGGCTCGCCGGTACCGAACTGGGCGCCGAGATCACCGAGCCCGGCGGCGGACAGCAGCGCGTCACAGGCCGCGTGCGCGGCCACGTCGCCGTCGGAATGGCCGGACAGGCCGGCCTCATCGGGCCAGCACAGGCAAGCCAGGTAGAGCGGCCGGGCCCGGGAACCGAACGGGTGGACGTCGGTTCCGACGCCCACCCGCATCGAGACATCCGGCATGAACCGGACCGGCTCTCAGTTGGCCAGGATCTCGTCGAGAAGCGCTTCGGCCTTGTCCTCGTTGGTCTTCTCGGCCAGCGCCAGCTCGCTGACCAGGATCTGCCTGGCCTTCGCGAGCATCCGCTTCTCGCCCGCCGACAGCCCGCGCTCGCGGTCCCGGCGCCACAGGTCGCGCACTACCTCGGCAACCTTGTTGACGTCGCCGGAGGCAAGCTTCTCCAGGTTGGCCTTGTACCGGCGGGACCAGTTGGTCGGCTCCTCCGTGTACGGGGCGCGCAGCACCTCGAAGACCCGCTCCAGCCCTTCCTGCCCGACTACGTCCCGCACGCCCACCAGCTCGGCGTTGTCAGCGGGAACCCGGACAGTCAGATCGCCCTTGTCGACCTTGAGCACGAGGTAGGTTTTATCCACACCCTTGATTGAGCGGGTCTCGATCTCCTCGATCCGAGCAGCCCCATGGTGGGGGTAGACGACGGTGTCGCCGACCTTGAATGACATGTGGCATGTACCCCTTCCGCTAGAGCCATCCTAGCACGCCGAACCAGGGCATTAAGCCCTCCTTGGCGGCAAACATGCAGGTCAATGCCGTCATTCGGACAAGATAATTCTCCTGCCCGGCACGCGAGGCGCTCGCGCGCAGTGCGGCCGCCGCCGGCCCGGGCGCGGGCCGGGGGCGCGCCGGCCCGCCATCGCGGCCGCCGGAGCGGCTGGTCACTGCGGCCGCCCGGGCGCCGCCGTCAGCTCGCAAGCGCGGCTGAGGCCCGCCACGGCGGCCAGTGGCACCCGCCCTGTCACATCACGGCGCAGGTGGGCTCATACTGAGGGAAGACGCTGCGCTCATTGCCGGAGAGGTGCTCGTGAACCTTGGCGGCGAACCGGACCGGGACGACTTCGGCCTGCCTCCCGTGGACATTGTCGTGCCCGACGACGCCCGCGAGCTCGACCGTGACGTGCAGGCTTACTACCGGGAGCAGCGCGCGCAGCGGCGGCGGCTGCGGCGCAGCCGGTGGACCTCCCCGCTGACCAGGGACGGCATGATCGTGCCGCTGCTGGCGGGCTGCCTGATCCTGGCCCTGATCGCGGGCACGCTGCTGACGGTCTTCACCGCCTGGCCCGGTGCCATCACCCGGCCGCGGACGCTGGCCGGGCGGACCCGGCCCACCGGATCCGCGAGCACCACGCCGCAGCGCCCGGCCGCGGCCGGCGGCCCCGCCGCCGGGCCTGCCGGGGCAACCGCGGTGACGGCGGCGGCGCCGCTGCCGGATCTAGACCTCACCGTCGGGCGGGGCCCGCTGCCGGTCCGGATGCTGAAAACGTCGGTGCTGGCCCTGGTGCCCGCGGGCTGCGCCTGCGCGGCCGCGGTGCGCACGCTGGCCGGCCAGGCCGCGGCCGTGCGCGTCCCGCTCTACCTGGTCGGCAGCACCAGGGCGATGCCCACCGTCCGCACGCTGGCCGGCCAGGCCGCCCCGGCGCGGGTGCGCACGGCCGAGGACGCCAGGGACGTGCTCGGCACGGCCTACGGCCGGGTAGGCCTGACCGCCGTGCTGGTCGACGCCACGGGCCGGGTGCGGCTGGCCCGCAACCTCGGCCGCGGCCTGCAGCTGACCAGCGCGCTGACGGCGCTGTCCGGCCCGGCCACCAGCCCCGCGCCCAGCCCGGCGGGCTGAGACAGCCTCCCGGCGGATAGCCGGGCCGGCTGGGCGCGGCGGGCTTGCGGCGGCTACGCTTCCGGTGTTCCGGTGACGCACGTGTCCGCGCGATGACGGGCGCACCTGGCCGCACGGCAGACGAGGAGAGCACCCGTGACCCGAAGCCGCGGGATGGCACGGCCGCGCCACATCGCGATCCTGGCCGCGGCCGCACTGATCCCGGTGCTGGCCGGCTGCGAGGCAGGTAACGGCGCGCCCACCCAGCAATGGCACCAGCCGACCCCCGGTGAGAGCACCCAGGCGGGCAACCTGGCCATCGCCAACGTGTTCGTCCTCGGCCCGTCCTCCGGCTCGCTGCAGCCGGGCCAGTCCGCCAGCCTGTACCTGGCCGTCGGCAATCAGGGTGCGCCGGACCGGCTGCTCGGCATCACCGCGCCCGGGACGGCGACGAAGGTCACGCTGATCGGCGGCCCGGTCAGCCTGCCGAGCCAGCACGTGGCCCTGCTGTCCGGCCCGGCCCCGAAGGCGGTGCTGTCCGGGCTGACCCGGCCGCTGGCCGCGGGCCAGTCGGTCAAGCTGACGCTGACGTTCCAGAACGCCGGGAGCGTGCACCTGAACGTGCCGGTGATGCCGCGCGCCGAGTACTACAGCGCCTACTCGCCGGCCCCGACGCCCACCCCGACACCCTCGTCGCCAGCGCGCAAGCACGGCAACAAGCACCACGGCGGGACGGCCTCGCCGTCCGCGTCGCCCACGCCGTCCGCCACGGGCTGACTTCCCGGCCGCTCCGGATTTCCGGCCGCGCCGGGCGGCGGTCAGCCGGCCGGCTCGAACTTGTAGCCGAGGCCGCGCACCGTGATGATGTGCACGGGGCCGGCCGGGTCCGGCTCGATCTTGGCCCGCAGCCGCTTGACGTGCACGTCAAGCGTCTTGGTGTCGCCCACATAGTCGGCGCCCCAGACCCGGTCGATCAGCTGCATCCTGGTCAGCACCCGGCCGGAGTTGCGCAGCAGCACTTCCAGCAGCTCGAACTCCTTCAGCGGCAGCTGCACCTGCTGGCTGCGCACGGTGACAGCGTGCCGCTCGATGTCCATCCGGACCGGCCCCGACTCCAGCACCGAGGTCACCGGCTCGTCGGAGTCGCCGCGGCGGCGCAGCACGGCCCGCATCCGGGCGACCAGCTCGCGGGAGGAGAACGGCTTGGTCACGTAGTCGTCCGCGCCCAGCTCCAGGCCGACAACCTTGTCGATCTCGCCGTCCTTGGCGGTCAGCATGATGACCGGCACGTTGGAGCGCTCCCGCAGCGCCCGGCAGACCTCGCTGCCGGGCAGCCCGGGCAGCATCAGGTCGAGCAGCACCAGGTCGGCGCCGCTGCGGTCGAACGTGTCCAGCGCGTCCGGCCCGGTCGCGCAGACGGCGACATCGAAGCCCTCCTTGCGCAGCATGTAGGACAGCGGGTCGCTGAACGACGCCTCATCCTCGACCACGAGCACGCGTGTCATCTGACTGCCTCCCTGGCCTGCTGCCCGAGACCGTGATCCGCCCCGCCGGCCTGCTCCGCTGGTGAGCGCAGCGGAAGCTGCAGCGCGAACTCCGAGCCCACGCCCTCTTCGCTCCACACGGCGACCTTGCCGGCGTGCGCGTTCATGATGTGCTTGACGATCGCCAGCCCGAGACCGGTCCCGCCGGTGACCCGGGACCGGGCCGGGTCGACCCGGTAGAAGCGCTCGAAGATCCGCTGCAGGTCCCGGGCGGGGATGCCGATGCCCTGGTCGGCGACGCTGATCTCGGCGATGCCGTCGCCGCTGCAGCGGGTCGTGACGACCACCCTGGTGCGCTCCGGGCTGTAGGCCACCGCGTTCTCCAGCAGGTTGCGCAGCGCGGTGACCAGCAAGTCCTCGTCTCCGTAGACCGACAGCCCGGTCTGCCCGACGGCCTCGAGCTCGATGCCGCCCGCGGTGGCCTTCATCCGGCAGCGGTCCAGCGCCTCGGCCACCACGGCATCCAGGTCCACCGTGACCGGATCGGGCATCGGCTCGGCGGCCTGGATCCGGTTCAGCGTGATCAGGTCCTGCACCAGGTGCGTCAGCCGCGCCGCCTCCTGGCGCATCCGGCCGGCGAACCTGCGCACCGCTTCCGGGTCGTCCGCGGCGTCCTCGACGGTCTCGGCCAGCAGCGCCAGCGCGCCGACCGGGGTCTTCAGCTCGTGGCTGGTGTTGGCCACGAAGTCACGGCGGACCTCCTCGACCCGGCGGCTCTCGGTCTGGTCCTCGGCGAGCAGCAGCACCAGCCCGCCGTCGCCCATCGCCGCGCCGAGCGGGGCCACCCGCACCGCGAAGCTGGTCGTGCGGCCGTTGAAGCCGGCGGTGGTGATCTCGATCTCGCCCTCGCGGATCTCGCCGTCCCGGCGCACCTGGCGGGCCAGCGCGAGCAGTTCCCCGACGACCAGCCGGTCCCCGTCCACCAGGCCGAAGGACCGGGCGGCGGTGCTGGCTCTCAGCACCCGGTCGTTGCGGTCGAGTACCAGCGCACCGGAGGACAGGGCGGCCAGGACCGCGGCAATGCCAGGCGGCAGCGGCGGGTCATCAGCCGCCGGATCAGCCATGGATCGTCCCGCGGCTCATCGGGCGGCAAGCGGGCGGGCCGTTACGGCCCCCGCCAGCAGGGCACGGCGGCAGCTTCCGGCGAGGCCGGCCCGCTGGCCCGGCCTGGCCGGCTTGAGTCCGGTGTCCACACCAGAGATAGTAAGTGTCCACCTGGTCACGGCGCACCAGCGCCAGGCGTCTGACGAGGAGTAATTCGCTGAATGTTCATGTTTCCGCTGATTGAGGTGTGCCCGGCGGCGGGGCGGGCGACACCTGCGCTGCGGGGCCGGCCCGGGTCAGCGCCCCTGCGTCAGCAACCCTGCGCTCAGCGGCCCTGGGCCCGGACCGCCTCGGCCGCGGTGACCGCCGCCTCCGGATCCAGGTAGCGGCCGCCGGGCGGCTGCGGCGCGAAATCGGGCCCCAGCTCGTAGGCCAGCGGGATGCCGGTCGGGATGTTCAGCTCCGCGATGTCGGCGTCGGAGATGCCGTCCAGGTGCTTGACCAGGGCACGCAGCGAGTTGCCGTGCGCCACGACCAGCACCGTCCGGCCGGCGGCCAGGTCGGGGACGATCGCGTCGTACCAGTACGGCAGCATCCGCGCGACCACGTCTTTGAGGCACTCCGATCGCGGCATCAGCTCGTCGGGCAGCGTCGCGTAGCGGGCGTCGTCAGCCTGGGCGGCCAGGTCCGGGCCCTCAAGCGGCGGCGGCGGCACGTCGTAGGACCGGCGCCAGAGCATGAACTGCTCGTCCCCGAACTGCTCGCGGGTCTGCGCCTTGTTCTTGCCCTGCAGCGCGCCGTAGTGCCGCTCGTTGAGCCGCCAGGAGCGCCGCACCGGCAGCCAGCCCAGCCCGGCGGTGTCCAGCACGATGTTCGCCGTCTGGATCGCGCGGGTGAGCACCGAGGTGTGCAGCACGTCCGGCCGCAGGCCGGCCTGGGCGATCAGGCGGCCCGCGTCCGCGGCCTCGGCCGAGCCGGTGCCGGACAGGCCCACATCCACCCATCCGGTGAACAGTCCCTCAGCGTTCCAGCTGCTCTCTCCGTGCCTGACCAGCACCAGCGTCGCCATGCCGGAAGCCTATCGCCGGGGCGGCCGCGGCGGCCTCCCGGACCTGACCCGGATGCCCGCCCGGCCCGGGCCGGGCGGGGCCTGCCGAAGATCAGATCCGGGCAGGGCAGGGGGAACAGCAGCCGCGGCTGCGGGGTTCATTCTTCGGAGGTGGTAGCCGTGCCGCGACGCTTGCCACGGCGGGTCGCTACGGTCAGCGTGCACACATCGCCGCTGGAGCAGCCTGGTACCGGTGACGCGGGCGGGCTGAACGTGTACGTGGTCGAGGTGGCGAAACGGCTCGCCGCCCGCGGCGTCGAGGTCGACGTGTTCACCCGCGCGGTGTCCCGCGACCTGCCGCCCGTCGCCGAGCTCGCCCCCGGCGTGCTGGTGCGCCACCTGCCGGCCGGCCCGTTCGAGGACCTGGACAAGTCCGACCTGCCCGGCCAGCTGTGTCACTTCACCTTCGAGGTGCTGCGGGCCGAGGCGGCCTGCGCGCCCGGCCGCTATGACCTGATCCACGGCCACTACTGGCTGTCGGGCAAGGTCGGCGCCGTAGCCAAGGAACGCTGGGGCGTGCCGCTGGTGCAGTCGATGCACACGCTGGGCCGGGTCAAGAACGCCGCCCTGGCCGCCGGGGACCCCGCCGAGCCCGACGCGCGGCTGCACGGCGAGGCCGAGGTCATCGCCGCCGCTGACCGGCTTGTGGCCAACACCGAGGAGGAGGCCGGGCAGCTGACCGGCCTGTACGCGGCCGAGCCGTCCCGGGTGCACGTCATCAATCCCGGCGTGGACCTGACCGTCTTCCGGCCCGGCTCGCAGCGGCAGGCGCGGCGGCGGCTGGGCTTGCGGCCTGACGGGGTGGTGCTGGTCTTCGCCGGCCGGGTGCAGCCGCTCAAGGCCCCGGACATCGTGCTGCACGCGGCGGCCCAGCTGGTCCGCGGCGACCCGTCGCTGGCCCGGCGGCTGACCGTCGCGTTCGTGGGCGGCCCGTCCGGGTCCGGCCGCGCCGACCCGGACGGGCTGGCCGTGCTGGCCGGCCGCCTCGGCATCGCCGGGCTGGTCCGGCTGGAGCCGCCGTGCCCGCAGCCGGAGCTGGCCGACTGGTACCGGGCCGCGACCCTGGTCATGGTGCCCTCGCGCACCGAGTCGTTCGGCCTGGTCGCGGTCGAGGCGCAGGCCTGCGGCACGCCGGTGGTGGCGGCCTCGGTGGGCGGGCTGCGCACCGCGGTGGCGCACGGCGTGTCCGGTGTGCTGGTCGACTCCCGCGCCCCGGCCAGCTACGCGCGCGCGGTGCGCGAGCTGATCGCCGCGCCGGCCGCGCTGGCCCGGCTGTCGCGCGGCGCCCGCGCGCACGCGTCCCGGTTCGGCTGGTCCGCCACGGTGGAGGAGCTGCTGCACCTGTACGGCGGGGTGATCAGCGGCACGCCGGCCCGGGTGGACGCGTGAGCGCCGCACGCGCAGCGGGCGGAGAAGCGAACCGGCAAGCACCGGGCGCCGCGGCTGACCTGGAGGCGGCGCTCGCCGAACTGGGCGTGCCCTACGAGAGCCCGCGCCCCGGCTCCTGCCTGGTCCGGCTGGAAGGCCAGCACAAGCTGGCCACGATGACCTGGCTGACCGCCGGGGAGCACAGCCTGCTGGTGGAGGCGTTCTTCTGCCGCCAGCCGGACGAGAACCACGCCGCGTTCTACCGGTTCCTGCTGGAGCGCAGCGGCGGCATGTTCGGCGTGCACTTCACCCTGGACCGCACCGGTGACGTCTACCTGGTCGGGCGGCTGCCGCTGGCCAGCGCTAACGCTGCCGAGGTCGACCGGCTGCTCGGCTGCGTGCTCAGCTACTCCGACGAGAACTTCGACCAGGCCCTGATGATCGGCTTCGCGTCGGCGATCCGGCGGGAGTGGGACTGGCGGGTCAAGCGCGGCGAGAGCGTCGCGAACCTGCGGGCGTTCGGCCGGGTGACCGGGCAGCCCGGGCTGGCCGGCCCGGCCTTCAGGGCGTGAGCGGTCAGGACCTGACCAGCCGGGAGATAGCCTCGGAGGCCTCTTTGACCTTCAGCTCCGCGTCCGGGCCGCCGTGCTCGATGGCCTGGGTCACGCAATGGCCGAGATGGTCTTCCAGCAGCCCGAGCGCGACCGCCTGCAAGGCCCGGGTGACCGCCGACACCTGCGTCAGCACGTCGATGCAGTAGGTGTCGTCCTCGACCATCCGCTGCAGCCCGCGGACCTGCCCTTCGATCCGGCGGAGCCGCCGGAGGTAGGCATCCTTATCCTGGGTGTAACCTCGCACCCCCTGACGATACATCGACCGCGGGCCGCCGGATCTGGCGCGGGCGGGCGGCCTGGCGGCCCGGCCGTCAGGAGGCGGTAGCCAGCGGCCAGCTGCCCCCGGGCAGCGCCGAGCTGCCCGCCAGCTTGCCCTGCAGCGTGCGGCTGTTGGTGCTGATCTGGATCCGCAGGTTCGTGTACGCGCCGCCGATGGCCAGGGTGGCCGCGATGATCGCCGCGATGGCCGGGAAGACCAGCTCGGCGCCGGCCAGCCCGATGCACAGCGTGACGATGGCCGCGCCGGCGGCGACGAAGAACACGAAGCCGGCGTTGGCCACCCCCTCGGCGGCGCTGGACAGCGAGGCGGCCAGCCCGTTGATGCCGGAGACGGCGGGTGCCTGGTTGGACACCCCCTGCTGATAGGCGCCGCCGGCGACGCCCGCCCACGTGTGGCCGGCGGTCTGCGCCTCCCCGGCGATGCCCGAGGCGAGGTTGCCGGTCGCCTGCTCGATCCCGGTCCAGGTGCCGGAGAACGAGTTCAGGTAGCTCGGGACCTCGAACGCCTTCAGGTGCTGCATCACGCTCTGGGTGAACTGGTTCATCTTCGCGACGAGCTTGTCCAGCTCGCCCTTGATCGCGTCGCCGACGAACGGGATCCAGCTGGTCGCGTCCTCGACGATGTGGATGATGTGGTTGACCAGCGACACGGCGTGGTTGAGCCCGTTCACGATCTGCTGGTAGAGCGACTGGTACTGGCCCTCGTTGAAGGTCATCGGCCCTCCTAGTGCCCGACGCTGCCCGCGGCGCCGATGTTGCCGGACTCGGTGTGGTCGTACCGCTTGGCCGCGGTGACGAGCGCGTCGGCGATGTCGCCCATCTGGGTCTGGCCCTGGCCGGACCACATGCCGACGTTGTCGGCCAGCTGGTTGTACACGCTGACGAACTCGGTGAACACGCCGGCGTCGCCGTTGTAGACAAGTCCGTAGGATTGGCGGCTGACGCCGCCCATCGTGGCCGAGCTGTTGTCCCAGAACCTGGCCATCCCGATCAGCCCGTCCCGGTGAACGCTGGTCTCACCCGATCCCGATCCCATCTGTCTCCTCCCGGTTCCCGGGCTGCGGCCCGGCCAGTCAGTCCTGCCTGCCGAAGGCGTCCAGCGCCTCGGCCAGCAGCTGATTCGCCTGCGTCACGTCCGGTGTGCCCAGGGCCGCCGCGGCGGCCAGGCTCCGGCGGGCGGCCGTCAGCGCCTGCGCCAGCGCGTCGTTCAGCGCCGCCGCGGTGCGCGGCGCCGCCCACTGCGCGCTGATCTCGCACCCCAGCTGGCCGCCCGGCCGGAGCGTGACGGTGACCGTGCGCTCGCGGTTCGCGCCGCTTCCCTGCGATGCCGGGCGCGGCCGGGCCGCGAGCGCAGCCGCGCCGTCCAGGCCGGCCAGCACGTCCTCGGCTAGCTGGCTGACGGGCCGGGGCGGGCCGGGCGGGACGCGGCGGAAGGCGGCGGGCAGCTCGCCGGGCGCGGCCACGGCCGGGCCGGCCCGGTCATCGAGGCGGTCAGCGCGCTGCTGCCAGCCGGACCGGTCCAGCGCGTCCTTCCAGGCGGCGCCCCGGGCCCTGGCGGCCGCCGCGAACGCCTCCGCCACCGCGGCGCTGAGCGCGTCCGGCCGCAGCCGCTGCGGCCAGGAATCGTGTACCGCGATCTGCTCCGGCTGGCCCGCGCGGTCGAGCGTGACCCGGATCGTACCGGTGGCATCCGTGCCCGTGCTGCGCGCCGGGGCCTGCTGCTCCAGCTCCTCGAACACGCTGCCCAGGCCGGCCAGGTACGACCGCAGCTCCGCGAGCTCGCGGAGAAACGCGTCGGGGGCGGGTTCGGTCATGGCGGTGTAGGTCCCTTTCCGGCGGGCCGGGCCCGGATCATGATTCCTGGCTCAGCACCTGCTGACCATCCACGAATACGTGGTAGAGGGACGGCCGGAAGCCGGCTAGCAGCAGCTTGCGCTTCTTCTCGATGGCCACCGCATGCCGCTCGGCCTGCCCGACGGTGAACTCGTACCTGCGCGTCAGCCGGAAGCTGAGGATGTGGCGGTCGCTCTCGACCAGCTGACCGTCGACCTTGATCGTCAGGCCGCCGAGCATCCGGTCGAACGACAGCTCGACCCGGTGCCGCTCGGCCTGTCCCACGTCGAGGGTCAGTATGTTGCCCAACTCGGCCTCCCGGTCAGCACCACCGCAATATAGACCTTTTGCCGTTTCCGCGGCCGGAATCAGCGCATTGCCACAGGCCCCTGGTCCGGGGTTTGGCCGCTGCCGGGGCGGCCGGTACAATCTGCTTGCTTGTCGGCACCTCGTTCGGTGAGGCGTCGGCGCGAACACAGGCCACTGATCCGACGACGTCGAGAGACGCCCAGGGTCAGGACAGGTCTCCCCGGCTTAAGGGGTGACCCGAGGTGGCTGCGCCAGCCCCGGATAGGCGGGACGGTGCTACGTCGCGTCGTGCCAAAGCTCTGACGAGTCAGGGGTGCCAGCCGGGAGCGATCCCGGCACGCTCCTGACTGCCGTGCCCTGATACCGGCGCCCGCGTGCGCCCCGGCGGGAGGAGGCGAGACATGGAAAGCAGTAGTCCGGGCCGTCAATGGCCCCGTATCCAGCCGTTCTCGTTTTCTTCCGGCACGCGGTAGCTACCGCCCGCGCGATCATCCCCGCCCGCGCCGGCGCCTGAGCGCCCGGCGGCAGGACCCGCGTGCCCTCCGACATCCCGGCCGGCCCTGCGGGCCCGCCGGGCCGAGGGAGGGATCGTCATGACCGCGACCCTGGACCGCGGCAGCGCGGTACTCGACGACCAGCACACCGGCGACATCCGCGGGGCGCTCGGCACCATCCGGCTGGACGGCGCGCCGCGCACCGGCCGCGGGGCCCGGCTGAAGACCTTGCTGGCCATCGTCGGGCCCGGCCTGATCGTCATGGTCGGCGACAACGACGCGGGCGCCTTCGCCACCTACGGGCAGGCCGGCCAGGACTACGGCACCAAGCTGCTGTGGACGCTGGTGCTGCTGATCCCGGTGCTGTACGTCAACCAGGAGATGGTGCTGCGGCTCGGCGCGGTCACCGGGGTCGGGCACGCCCGGCTGATCCTGGAGCGGTTCGGCAGGTTCTGGGGCGCGTTCAGCGTCATCGACCTGTTCCTGCTGAACGCGCTGACGCTCATTACCGAGTTCATCGGCATCACGCTGGCGGCCGGCTATCTCGGCGTGCCGAAGCCCGCCGCGGTGGCGCTCGCCGCGCTGGTCATCGTCGGCACCGCCTTCACCGGCAGCTTCCGGCGGTTCGAGCGGATCGCGATGGCCTTCTGCGCGGGCAGCTTGTTGCTGATCCCGGTGTACTTCCTGTCCCGCCCCGCAGCCGGCCAGCTGGCCGCCGGCCTGGCCATCCCGCAGCTGCCGGGCGGCCCGGGACAGCTGGCCCCGGTGATGCTGCTGGTCATCGCGATCGTCGGCACCACGGTCGCGCCCTGGCAGCTGTTCTTCCAGCAGAGCTACGTGATCGACAAGCGGATCACGCCCCGGTACATGCGCTATGAGAAGGCCGACCTGTGGATCGGCATCGCGGTCGTGGTCGTCGGCGCCGCCGCGCTGATGGGCGCCGTCGCGGCGGTGTTCGCGCACTCGCGCGCCGCGGGCCACTTCAGTGACGCCGCCGGGCTGGCCGCCGGGCTGCAGGCCGGGGCCGGCCGGGTGGCCGGCGTGCTGTTCGCGGTGGCGCTGCTGGACGCGTCGGTGATCGGCGCGTTCGCGGTGTCGCTGTCCACCGCCTACGCGATCGGGGACGTGCTCGGCCTCAAGCACTCGCTGCACCGCGGCGTGCGCGGCGCCAAGGGCTTCTACGCCGTCTACGCCGGGCTGATCGGCCTGGCCGCGGCGGTCGTGCTGGTGCCCGGCTCGCCGCTCGGCCTGCTGACCGAGGGCGTGCAGGCGCTGGCCGGGGTGCTGCTGCCGTCCGCGGCGGTTTACCTGCTGCTGCTGTGCAACGACCGGCAGGTGCTCGGCCCGTGGGTGAACAGCCGCGGCACCAACCTGTTCACCGGCGCGGTGGTGTCCCTGCTGATCGGGCTGTCGGTGATCCTCACCGCCTCGGTGCTCGACCCGTCCATCACGGCCGGCCAGATCGAGGTCATCCTGGCCTGCTGCGCCGGCGGCGCGGCGGCGGCCGGGGCCGCCTGGCTGCTGGCGGAGCGGCGGCGGCCGGCCGCGCCTGTGGACCGGTCCGGGCGCGCGGACTGGCGGATGCCGTCGCTGGCGCTGCTGCAGCGGCCGCGGGTCCCGGCCGGGCGCAAGGTCGCCATGACCGTGCTGCGCGGCTACCTGGCGGTGGCCACGGTCCTGGTTGCCGCGCAGATCACGGCGCTGGCGCTGGCGCACTGACCGGCCGGCCGGGCCGGCCACACCCGGTCAGAGCCGGCACCCGCTGCCGTTTACCGTGCGGTGATGATAGGAACAACCCACACGGGCGGCAGCGAGCGGAGGCATCGGCGGCGTGGCCATACGGACAACTCAGCGGCTGATGCGCAGCGCTGACCGGACTGAGGGCCTCGGCTACGCGCTGAAGCGGCGGCTGCTCGGCAAGCCGCTGGTGAATGAACAGCTCGGCGAGCAGCGGCTGTCCAACGTGCTCGCGCTCGGCGTGCTGTCCCCGGACGGCATCTCGTCGTCCGCTTATGGTCCCGAGGAAATCCTGATCGCCCTGCTGCCGATCGCCGGGCTGGCCGCGTTTACCCTGATCCTGCCCATCACCCTGGTCACGCTGCTGGTGCTGACGCTGGTCGTGCTGTCGTACCGCGAGGTCGTGATGGTCTACATCCGGCCCGGCGGGTCATACGTGGTCACCAGGGAGAACTTCGGGCCGAAGGTGGCCCAGGTCACCGCGGTGGCCCTGATGGTCGACTACGTCGTGACCGTGGCGGTGCAGACGGCCGGCGGTACGGCGGCCGTGGTCTCGGCCCTCCCGGCCCTCGGCCCGTATGTCCGGGAGATCACCATCGGCGTGATCCTGGTGATGTGCTACGGCAACCTGCGCGGGCTCAAGGAGGCAGGCAAGATCTTCGCCGTCCCGACCTACCTGTTCTCCGGGTCGGTGATCTTGATGATCGTGGTGGGAGCTATCCGGGTGGTATTCGGCGCGCTGCCCAGATACACGCCGCCGAGCGGGCATGCCCCGCTCGTTCCTCTCGGCCCCGGTACTGCCGGGCTGATCAGCGTGGCGATGATCTTCACGCTGCTGCGGGCTTTCGCCAACGGCGGGGCCTCGCTGACCGGGGTCGAGGCGGTTTCCGACGCAGTGGGCGCATTCCGGCCGCCGGAGGGCGTCAACGCCCGCCGGGTGCTGATGACCGAGGGCGCGATCCTCGGCTTCCTGGTCGCCGGGATCGCCTGGCTCGCGCACGTCATCCGGGCCCGGCCTTACCGGGACGGCTATCCGACCGTCCTGGCCCAGGAAGCGCAGCAGGTGTTCGGCACCGGCATCCTCGGGCACCTGCTGTTCTTCCTGATCCAGGCGGCCACCGCGCTGATCCTCTACACCGGCGGCAACACCAGCTTCAACGGGTTCCCGTTCCTGGCCAGCTATGTCGCCGGGGACTCGTTCCTGCCGCGCTGGCTGCTCAAGCGCGGTCACCGGCTGGTGTTCTCGAACGCGATCGTCGCGCTGACGGTGGCCTCGATCGCACTGATACTGATCCGCGGCGCCAATATCAACAACCTGGTGCCGTTGTATGCCATGGGCGTGTTCACGGCCTTCGCGATGACCGGCTTCGGCATGACGAGATACCACCGCCGCCACCGGGAGCGGGGCTGGCGGCATCGGTCGGTGATCAACTTCTCGGCGGGGCTGCTGACCGCGATCGTGGTCCTGGTGTTCGCCGTCGTGAAGTTCACCGAGGGCGCCTGGCTGGTGGTCGTGCTGTTCATCATCGGCATACCGTCGCTGATCTGGCTGAACCGGGAGTACCGGATCGAGGCCAAGGTGCTGGAGCGGATCGGCAGCCGGGACCGGCCGCCCGCCCCGCCGACCTACTCGCGCCGCACCGTGTTCGTGTTCGTGGACCAGCTGGACCTGGCCACGCTGGCCGGGCTGCGCTACGCCCGCAGCCTGCGGCCGACCAGCCTGCGCGCCGTGCACCTGGTCATCGACAACGTGCAGGCGGACGTGCTGCGCCGGGAGTGGGTGCGGGCCAGGACCGGGATCGCGCTGGACTTCGTGGACTGCCCGGACCGGCGGCTGGCCCGGGGCGCCGCGGAGATGGTCGGCGCGGAGGCCGAACTGCCCGGCGTGGGCGTGACCGCGATCTTGCCGCGGCGGGTGTACTCACAGCTGCTCGGCCGCCTGCTGCACGACCGCACCGCCGACAAGATGGCCGCCGAGATCAGCCAGATCCCGCACGCCGCGGCCACCATCGTCCCGTTCAACGTCCGCCGCCGGGCCCGCACCATCCTGAACACCCGGATGCAAGAAGCCGCAGCGCCCCAGGCGGCCGCGGGCCCGGCCGCCGGTGACCGGGCCGGGACCGATGGTGACCGGGCGGGAGCCGGCGCAGGCCGGCGGCAGCCGCAAGCCGGGCCGGCCGGCACCGGCCAAGGCCGGCGCCCCGGACGGCGCCCGGGCGGGTGACGGGGAGGGTCCCGGCCCCGCGGGCCAGGAAGGCCCCGGCACGGCGGATGCGCCCGGGCCGGCGCCCGGTCCCGCGCCGGGGGCGGTGGAGCCGGTGCCCGACGAGCCGGCCCAGCCCGACAGCGACGAGTACTCCCGGCCCAGGCCGCCCCAGGGCGTCACCCCGATCGGGTCGCTGACCAGCCCGCAGCGGGGCAAGGTCACGGTCGAGGGCCGGATCCGCGCAGTGGAAATCCGGCCGGTACAGCAGAACACCATGCTCGCCTGCGAGGTCGCCGACTCCACCGGCAAGCTCACCGCGCTGTTCTTCGGCCGGTCCCACATCCCCGGCCTGGTCGCCGGCAGCAAGGTCCGGCTCCGCGGGCCAGTCGGCGTCCGCGACGGCAAGGTCTACATGAGCAACCCCGCCTACGAACTGAAAGCGCACCCGACAGGCGGCACCGACCGGCCATGACCACCGGGCACGGCGCGAGCCCCCGGTCCGGGCACGGCCACGGCCACGGCCACGGGCACAGCCACGGGCCGGGGCCGGGGCTGACGGCGGCCGGGCGGCACCGCCGTGCGCTGACCGCCGTGCTGGTGATCACCGTGGCCATCGCCGCGGCCGAGGTCGCCGGGGCGGCGATCACCGGGGCGCTGGTGCTGCTGGCGGACGCCGCGCACATGGCCGCGGACGCGGCCGGGGTCGGGCTGTCGCTGCTGGCGGTGGCTTTCGCCGGGCGGCCGGCCACCCCGCAGCGCACCTTCGGCTACGCCCGCGCGGAGATCCTGGCCGCGATGGCCAACGCGGTGCTGCTGTCGGCCATGGCGGTGTTCGTGCTGGCCGAGGCGGTCAGCCGGCTAATGACGCCGCCGCCGGTGGACTCGCCGCTGCTGATCGTGTTCGGGGCGGTCGCGCTGGCCGCCAACGCCGGCTCGCTGCTGCTGCTGCGCCGCGGCCAGGCCGAGAGCCTCAACCTGCGCGGCGCATTCCTGGAGGTGGCCTCCGATGCGCTCGGCGCCACCGCGGTCATCGTGACCGGCATCGTCATCACCTGCACCGGCTTCACCCGGGCCGACCCGATCGCATCGCTGGCCATCGGCGCGCTCATCGTGCCGCGCGCCTGGCAGCTGCTGCGGGAGACCCTCGACATCCTGCTCGAGGCCAGCCCGAAGGGCATCGACCTGGCCGAGGTCCGCCGCCACATGACCGGGCTAGGCGGCGTGCAGGAGGTGCACGACCTGCACGCCTGGACGATCACCTCCGGCCTGCCGGTGCTGTCCGCGCACATCGTGGTCGATCCCGAGGTGCTGGACGGCGGGCACGGCGCCCGGATGCTCGACCTGCTGCAAGACTGCCTGCGCGGGCACTTCGACGTCGCGCACTCGACCTTCCAGCTCGAGCCCGCCGGCCACGCCGACCACGAGCGCCCCATGCACGACTGACCTCCCGCCCCGGGTCACCGGTCCGCCAGCATCACCGCGCTGGCGGCCTGGCCCGCGACGGGCAGGGTGACGCGCATGGTCAGGCCGCCGCCCGGCGTATCGGCCGCCTCGAGCGAGGCTCCCATGGCGTCGGCGAGGCCCCGGGCCACGGCCAGCCCCAGCCCGACCCCCGGCCCGGCAGGCTTGCCGACCCGCTGGAACGGCTCGAAGATGCGCGGTTTCCAGGCATCGGGCACGCCCTGGCCGTGGTCACTGACCTCGAGCACCACGGTGCCGCCCGCCTGGCGCGCCTTCATGACCGGCGGGCGGCCCGGCGGCGAGTGGGCCAGGGCATTGGCGAACAGGTTAGCCAGGACCCGTTCCAGCAGGCCCGGATCCGTCCGCACCAGCGGCAGGCCGTCGGGCACGAGCAGCCGGAAGCCGCCCTGCTCATCGAGTCCGCGCAGCGCGAGCGGGGCCACCTCGTCGATGGCAGCGGCCCGCAGGAAGGGCTGCAGTGACGCGGCGGCCAGCCGGCCCATGTCCAGCAGGTTGCTGATCAGCGAATCCAGCCGGTCCGCCGACTGTTCGATGGTGGCCAGCAGGGCCGCCTCGTCGTCCGCGGTCCAGGCCACGTCCTGCTGCCGGAGCGTGCTGACGCTCGCCTTGATGGAGGCCAGCGGCGTGCGCAGGTCGTGGCTGACCGCGGCGAGCAGGGCGTCGCGCATCCGGTTGCCCTCGGCCAGCGCCTCGGCCTGCGCGGCCTGGGTGCGCAGCCGCTCCCGGTCGAGAGCCGCCGCGGCCTGGGCGGCGAACCCGTCCAGCAGCCGCGGGCTGGCCGGCCGGGTCTCCCCGGCCACGCGCAGGGCCAGGCCCGGCCGGGCGCTGACCCGGATGCTGGCCGCCTGCGGCGGCGCGGCACCGGCCGCCGCTACCCTGACCCATTGGCCGCTGACGTTCTCCAGCAGCTCGGCGTGACCGCCGACGGTGCCGGTCAGGTGCTCAAGCACGGCAGCGGGGGTGTCCCGTCCGCTGAGCACCGTCTGCGCCAGGGCGAGCAGCGACGCCGCCTCGGCGCTGCTGCGTGCCGCCTGGCCGGCCCGCCGGGCGGCCAGGTGGACGACGCTGCTGACGGTCACCGCGACGAAGACGAACAACAGCAGCGCGAGCAGGTTTTGCGGCTTGTCAATGGTGAAATTGTGCAGCGGGGCGGTGAAGTACCAGTTGAGCAGCATGCTCGCGGCCACGGCGGAGAGCACGGCCGGCGCGAACCCGCCGACCACGGCCACGGCCACCACCGCGGCCAGGTAGATCAGCAGGTCATCATCGAGGCTCAGGTGCGGCTGACTGGCGAGCAGCACCGCGGTCAATGACGGCAGCAGGGCCGCCGCCAGCAGCGTGCCCGCGATCTGCCTGCGCCGGTCGACCCCGGCCAGTCCCCGCGGCGCCAGCCAGGCCGCAGCCCGGGGCGCGCCGCCGGGTTCCGCGGGCGGCTGCGCCCGGCCGGCCCCGGCCCGCTCCCGGCCGGGCCTCGCACGATCCGCACCCCGGTGGCGGTGATGACCCGGCGCAGGACGATTCCGAGCGCCGCCCCGCCCAGGCTGCCCGCGGCGAGCACGATCGCCGCATGCCCGGCCAGCGGGCCGCCCAGCCGCAACTGGCCGTAGGGCGGCCGGGAGAATCCCGCCACGAACAGCCATCCGGTCAGGCCGAGCAGCGGCGCGGCCCACGGGGTGGCGATGGCTGACGCCACGGTGACCAGGATCGCCACCGCGACGAGCACGGCCCCCGGCAGCCGGCCGTTCAGCACGGCGGCGACGGCGCCGATGAGCAGCATCGCGGCGTAGGCCGCGGGCAACACGGCGTAGGCCGGGACGGCAGCTGAACTGGTTCTGCGACTCATCTCGCCGTTATTCAACCCCGGCCGCGGCGGCATCCCGAGCGCTCTTAACGCCGTCTTAACGCCCGGGCCCGCAATCTTGACGGCGCGTTAACGCTGGTCAGAGGCCCGAAGCGGTAAGAACAGGCCAGGCCAAGAAAGAGAGGCAGCGGCGGCGTGGCCATACGGACAACTCAGCGGCTGGTGCGCAGCGCGGGCCGGGCCGAGGGCCTCGGTTACGTGCTGAAGCGGCGGCTGCTCGGCAAGCCGCTGGTGAACGAGCAGCTCGGCGAGCAGCGGCTGTCCAAGGTGATCGCGCTCGGCGTGCTGTCACCGGACGGGATCTCCTCATCGGCGTACGGCACCGAGGAAATCCTCATCGAGCTGCTCAAGGGCGGCTTGTTCGTCTCGGCGTTCGCGCTGATCCTGCCGCTGACCGGGGTCGTGCTGTTCGTCATGGCCCTGGTCGTGCTGTCCTACCGCGAAGTCGTGATGGTCTACACCCGGGCCGGCGGCTCGTACGTGGTGGCGCGGGAGAACTTCGGGCCGCGGGTGGCCCAGATCGCCGCGGTCGCGCTGCTCATCGACTACGTGGTCACGGTCGCGGTCCAGGTCGCGGCGGGCACGGCCGCCGTCGCCTCGGCCCTGCCGCGGAGCCTGACGCACGCCCATCCCGGGCTCACCAGCAACACCACCCTGACAGCGGTATCGGTCGCAGTCGTCGCGCTGATGTGCTACGGGAACCTGCGCGGCATCCGCGAGGCGGGCAAGTCGTTCGCCGTGCCCACCTACCTGTTCTCCGGCGTGATGATCCTCACCATCGTGGCCGGCCTGATCCGCGAGGCGCTCGGTGATCTCGGAACCTACCGCTATCCCGTGGCGGGCCAGGTCACCGCCATGCACGGCATCAGCCACGCCAGCCTGATCACCTTCGGCATGGTGTTCGTGCTGGCGCGCGCGTTCGCCAACGGCGGCTCGTCGCTGACCGGCATCGAGGCGGTGTCCAACGCGGTCAGCGCGTTCCGGCCGCCCGAAGGGCTGAACGCCCGCACCGTGCTGGTCGCCGAAGGGCTGATCCTGGGCTTCCTGGTGGCCGGCATCTCCTGGCTGGCGCACGCCACCCATGCCGCACCGTACAGCGGCGGCGTGCCGACGGTCATCGCCCAGGAGGCACAGAAAGTCTTCGGGACCTCCGCGTTCGGCACCACGATGTTCTACCTGGTCCAGGCGGCCACCGCGCTGATCCTCTACACCGGCGGCAACACCAGCTTCAACGGGTTCCCGTTCCTGGCCAGCTTCGTGGCCGAAGACGCGTTCCTGCCCCGCTGGCTGACGAAACGGGGTCACCGGCTGGTGTTCTCCAACGGCATCATCGTGCTAGCCGTGCTGTCGGGCACCTTGCTGGCGGTGGCCGGGGCGAACGTCAACAACCTGGTGCCGTTCTACGCGCTCGGGGTGTTCACCGCGTTCACGATGGCCGGATTCGGCATGGCCCGCTATCACCACCGGACCAGGGAACGGGGCTGGCGGCACAAGCTGGTCATCAACTTCTCGGCCGGGCTGACCTCGCTCATCGTGGTGCTGATCTTCGCTGTCGTGAAGTTCAGGGAAGGCGCCTGGCTGGTCATCATCTTGTTCGCGGTCGGCGTGCCGTCGCTGATCTGGCTGAACCGGGAGTACCGGATCGAGGCCAAGGTGCTGGAGCGGATCGGCAGCCGGGACCGGCCGCCCGCCCCGCCGACCTACTCGCGCCGCACCGTGTTCGTGTTCGTGGACCAGCTGGACCTGGCCACGCTGGCCGGGCTGCGCTACGCCCGCAGCCTGCGGCCGACCAGCCTGCGCGCCGTGCACCTGGTCATCGACAACGTGCAGGCGGACGTGCTGCGCCGGGAGTGGGTGCGGGCCAGGACCGGGATCGCGCTGGACTTCGTGGACTGCCCGGACCGGCGGCTGGCCCGGGGCGCCGCGGAGATGGTCGGCGCGGAGGCCGAACTGCCCGGCGTGGGCGTGACCGCGATCTTGCCGCGGCGGGTGTACTCACAGCTGCTCGGCCGCCTGCTGCACGACCGCACCGCCGACAAGATGGCCGCCGAGATCAGCCAGATCCCGCACGCCGCGGCCACCATCGTCCCGTTCAACGTCCGCCGCCGGGCCCGCACCATCCTGAACACCCGGATGCAAGAAGCCGCAGCGCCCCAGGCGGCCAACGGGCGGCGTGCCCCGGACGGGCGTCCCGCGCCGGGGCGGTCCGCCGGCCAGCCGCCGGCGGCAGGCCGGCCCGCTGATCAGCAACCCGCGGACGGGCGGACCGCGGGCCGGCCGCCGGAACTCAAGCCGGGCGAGGCGCAGCCGGGCCGGGTGGCCCAGCCCGCCGGCGGCGCGGCTCTGGCGGCCACCGCCCGCCCGGACGAGCCGGCCGCGGCCGCCTCCGCTCCCGGCCCCGCGCCCGGTCCTGCGCCCGGGCCGGCGCCCGGTCCCGCGCCGGGGGCGGTGGAGCCGGTGCCCGACGCAGGCCCAGCCCGACAGCGACGAGTACTCCCGGCCCAGGCCGCCCCAGGGCGTCACCCCGATCGGGTCGCTGACCAGCCCGCAGCGGGGCAAGGTCACGGTCGAGGGCCGGATCCGCGCAGTGGAAATCCGGCCGGTACAGCAGAACACCATGCTCGCCTGCGAGGTCGCCGACTCCACCGGCAAGCTCACCGCGCTGTTCTTCGGCCGGTCCCACATCCCCGGCCTGGTCGCCGGCAGCAAGGTCCGGCTCCGCGGGCCAGTCGGCGTCCGCGACGGCAAGGTCTACATGAGCAACCCCGCCTACGAACTGAAAGCGCACCCGACAGGCGGCACCGACCGGCCATGACCACCGGGCACGGCGCGAGCCCCCGGACGCCGGGCCTGCGGCAAGACTGCCTGCGCGGGCACGTCGGCCTGTGGACACCGTGCTGCTGCCCGGCCGGGCCGAGGAGATGTCCCGCTGCCTGCAGCACGAAACCGACCATCTGCGCGGCGTGCTGTACCTCGACCGGCTGACCGGGCCGGTCCGGCAGGCCGTGTTCCGCGAGCTGCGTTCCAGGACGCTCTAGGCCAGGCCCGCTTCGGCCAGGGCCTGCCGGGCGTCGAGGGAGCGGCAGGCCTGGCACTCGGCGTCCCAGGCGGCGGGGCGGAGGGCGTGCCGGGCGGGGGCCAGGTAGGCGGCGATCAGCTCGGCGTCCGGGCCGAGGCTCGGCATGCCGGCCTGATCGCGCAGCGCCTGCGCCGCGCCGAGCAGCCGCGCGGCGCGCCCGGCCCACCCGGCATCTCCGCCGGGCGCGCCGGATCCGCGGGGGTCGCCGTTCCCGGTGCCGGCGGCCTGGCCGCGGGTCTGCGCGACGGTGCTGGCGAGCAGTTCGATGACCTCGATGGTCAGCTCCACATCGCCGAGCGCCACCATCGCCGCGGCCTGCTGCGCCAGGATGTCGCGGGCGCCGCCCGGCCGCCCGGCACGCAGCAGGGCGGCGGCCAGGTTGGCCTGGATGACCGCGCAGCCCCAGGTGTTACCGAGCCGCTCGTCGATCTGGAGCGCCTGCTCGAGCAGCCCGATGCCCCGGTCGGCATGCCCGTCGGCGATCTCCAGCACGGCCAGATTGGACAGCGCGGTGGACTGCTTGTCCTGCTCGCCGAGCTCGGCGGCCAGGCCGATGCTGTCAGTGAGCAGCCGCCGTCCGGACTCGATGTCACCGAGGGTCCAGTGCGCGACCCCGAGGCTGGACAGTTCCATGGCCTGGCGGCTGCGGTTGCCGGCCCGGCGCCAGATGCGAAGGCAGGTCGCCAGCGCATCCCTGGCCTCGGCGGCCTCACCCTGCTGCAGCAGCAAGATGGCCAGCCCGTGCAGCGCCGCCGCCAGTTCCGGGCCCTCGTCCGCGGCCGTGGCCGCGACCGCCCGCCGCTGCCAGTCCCGGCCTTCTGCGGTGTACCCGAACGCGTACCAGAACCAGCTCAGCGCCTGGCACAGCCGCAGGCCGAGCGCGGCCCGCGGCGTCCTCCCGCCGGCCCCCTCGTCCGGCACCGGGCCGTCGGCCGGTCCCGGGCCCGGCTGCAGGCACCAGCCGAGCGCGGCCCGCAGGTTGGCCAGCTCGGCTTCCAGCCGGTCCCGGGCCGCCAGCGGCCGCGGGCCGCGCAGCTGTGGCGCGACGTCCTCGGCGAAGCCGGCGTACCAGGCGGCGTGCGCGGCCTGCGCCTGGTCCAGCTCGCCGGCTCCGGCCAGCAGCAGGCGCGCGTAGCTGCGCACCGTCTGCAGCAGGCCGGCCCTGGGCTCGGCATCCGGGCCTTCCCGGACGACGGCCAGGCTGGCGTCGGCCAGCGCGGCCACCGCGGCGAACGGGTCGGCGCCGTCCGCGGCGACCGCGGCCACGGCGCTCAGCTCGCAGTCGCCCGCGAAAGCGCCGAGCCGCCGGAACACTGCCTGCAGCCCGGGATCGAGCAGGTCGTAGCTCCACGCCATGGTCTGGCGCAGGGTCTGCTGGCGGGCCGGGCGGCCCGGGCCGGCGGCGCCGAGCTCCAGGTCCAGCCGGCTCAGCAGCGCCTTCGGGCTGAGGAGCCGGCTGCGCGCGGCGGCCAGCTCCACCGCCAGCGGCAGGCCGTCCAGCCGCTCGCACACCGCGGCCACGTCCGCGGCGTTCTGCTCGGTGACCGCGAAGCCCGGCTGAGCCATCCGGGCGTACTGCTCGAACAGAGCCACCGCGCCGGCGGCCGGGCCGGGCCGCGGCGCGGATACCGGCAGCGGCGGCACCGGGTACTCCTGCTCGCCCGGCACGTGCAGCGGCCGCCGGCTGGTGACCAGCAGCGTGACCTGCGGTGCCGCTGCCAGCAGTTGGGCGGCCACCTCGCCGGCCGCGGGCAGCTGCTCGGTGTTGTCGAGCACCAGCAGCGCGTGCCGGCCGGCGATGTGCTCGAAGAAGGTCGGCGGCGACCGGCCGTCGCCGGTGATGCCGAGCGCCTCGGCGATGGTGGTCCACATCACCGCCGCCTCGGTCACCGGGGCCAGCGGCACGAAGTACACCCCGTCGCGGAAATGGCTGTCGCTGGCGCTGGCCGCGGCCAGCGCCAGCCGGGTCTTGCCCACCCCGCCGGGTCCGGTCAGCGTGACCAGCCGGGCCGGCGCCGGGCCGGTGACCAGCCCGGTGACCTCAGTGAGCTCGGTGTCCCTGGCCACCAGGGCGGTCACCGGGGCCGGCAGGCTGCTGCGGTGGCCCAGGCTGCGCAGCGGCGGGAAGTGCTCGGGCAGGCCGGGCACCCGCAGCTGGTACAGGTGCTGCGCGGCGGTGATGTCCTTGAGCCGGTGCCAGCCGAGGTCGCTGACGGCGGGACCGCCGTCCCGGCCGCCGGCCAGCTGCGCGGCGGCCTGTGACAGCACGACCTGGCCGCCGTGCGCGCAGGCGCTGATCCGGGCCGCGATGTGGACGTCCATGCCGATGTAGCCGTCCTCGTGCCGGGCCGGCTCACCGGTGTGCAGCCCCATCCGCACCCGCGGTGCCGCGCCCGGCGGCCAGGAATGGGCGGCCAGCGCCTGCTGGCCCGCCGCGGCCGCGGCGGCGGCCGCCGCCGCGGCCGCGAACACCACGAAGAAGCTGTCGCCCTCGGTGCCCAGCTCGCGGCCACCGTGGCGGCTGAATGCGGCCCGCAGTAGCCGCCGCTGCGCCGACAGCACCTCGCCGTAGCGGTCGCCGAGGCGGGCCAGCAGCCTGGTCGAGCCCTCCATGTCGCTGAAGAGCATGGTGACGGTGCCGGCGGGCAGCCCCGCGCTGGGGCTGGCGGCCGGCCCGCCGCTCATGCCCCGCCCGCGGCCCCGGGCGGGGCGGCCCGGCCCTGGCGCAGGTCGGCGAGGGCGGCCTTGGCGGCATGCAGCCCGCACATGCCGTGCACCCCGCCGCCGGGCGGGGTGGAGGACGAGCACAGGTAGACCCCGGGCAGCGCGGTGCGGTACGGGTTCCACTGCGGCGCGGGCCGGAACAGCGTCTGCCACAGCGTGCCCTGGCCGCCGGCGATGTCCCCGCCGACACAGTTGGGGTTGTGCTGCTCGACCGCGGAGGCGGTGCGGACCGACCGGGCGATGATCCGGTCCCTGAATCCCGGCGCGAAGCGCTCGATCTGCGCCTCGATCCGGTTGCTCATGTCCACGTCGGACCCGGCCGGGACGTGGCAGTAGCCCCACAGCGTGTGCTGGCCGGCCGGGGCGCGGGCGGGATCCACCACGCCGGGCTGGGCCACGATGCAGAACGGCCGCTCGGCATGCCGGCCCGCCGCCGCATCCGCCTCGGAGCTGGCCACCTCGGCGAACGTGCCGCCGACGTGCACGGTGCCGGCCCGGCGGCAGGCGGGGGCCGCCCACGGCACCGGGCCGTCCAGCGCCCAGTCCATCTTGCAGATGCCCGGCCCGTACCGGAACCGGCGCAGGGCCGCGGCGTACCTGGCCGGGAGCCGGCCGCCGGCCAGGGCCAGGAACTGGCGCGGCGTGACGTCCAGCAAAGTGAGCGGGGCCGGCGGCAGCTCGTCCAGCCGGGCGATCCAGCGGCCGGTGCAGACCTGGCCGCCGAGTTCGGCCAGCTCGGCGGTCAGCGCGGTGGTGATGCCCGCGCTGCCGCCCGCCACCACCGGCCAGCCGACCGCATGCGCGATGACCGTGAGCATCAGCCCGAATCCGCCGGTCAGCGGGGTCCGCAGCGGCAAGATGGCGTGCGCGCTGACCCCGGCGAGCAGTCCCCTGGCCTCCTCGGTGGCGAAACCGCGGGCCAGCACCGAGGCCGGCAGCAGGCCCTCGGCGGCGAACCGGGCGGCCGCCGCCGGGTGCGCGGGCACGGTCCGCAGCGGGCCGAGGAACGCCGGCAGGATGCGGTCCGCATCGCGGGCCAGCGGCCCGAGCAGCCGCTGGTAGCGGGCCGCGTCCCGGCCGAGGCCGGCTGCGGTGTCGGCCGGTGACCCGAAGACGGCGGCGGCACGGCCGCCGTCCAGCGGGTGCGCGAACGCCACCCCGGGGGTGACCAGACGGACCCCGCGGGCAGCCAGGTCCGCGCTGCGGAAGAACGGCGACGCGGCGGCGAGCGGGTGCACCGCCGAGCAGATGTCGTGCCGGAAGCCGGGCCGCGTCAGCTCGGCCGTGCGGCAGCCCCCGCCGGGCACCGCGGCGCCCTCTACCACCTGCACCGCGAGCCCGGCGCGGGCCAGGGTCAGCGCCGCCGCCAGGCCGTTCGGTCCCGAGCCGAGCACGACCGCGTCCGGGCCGCCGCCGCGGCCGCTAGCCACGGGATGCCGGCCCGGCCTGCCCGCTGGTTCCCCGCGGCGGTGTCATAGATCGAGTATCTCGCCCTCGGCGGCGACTACCGCGGCAACCGGGCCGGCCGCCACGCGGGCGGCCAGCTGGTCGAGCTCGGCATCGGTGCGGCCCGGCTTGTGGTGGGCCAGCAGCACCTGGCGCGCCCCGGCCCGGCGGGCCAGGCCGATGGCGTAATCGGCGGCAGCATGCCCGAACGCCGCCTCCGCGGCGACCTCCTCGGGCAGCAGGAACGCGTCGTGGATCAGCACGTCGGCGTCGGCGGCCAGGGCCAGCGCGGCCGGGTGGTACTCGCCCCAGCCGTCCGGGCCGGGCCCGAGCACGGTGGGGCAGTGATCGGGCAGGTAGGCGACCGCGCTGCGGCCGTCGCTGACCCGGTAGCCGTAGGTGGCGCCGCCCTTGTGCGGGATGGGCCGGGCCTCGACGGCGAAGCCCTCCGCCTTCAGCGGCCCGGGACCGATCGCGGCGAACCGCCAGTCGCCGCGCAGCCCGGCCGGCCCGATCGGGAAGTGCGGCGGGGACATGCCGCGGGCCAGCACCTCCTCGGCGCTGGCCCCGTCCGGCTGCGCGGGCAGCAGCAGGGTGACCCGCGCGTCGTCCCGGTCCCCGGCGGTGAAGAACGGCAGCCCGTGCACATGGTCCCAGTGCAGATGGGTGAGCAGGATCGTGCCGGTGAAGGGCCGGCCGCCCAGCAGCGGGGTGACCTGGCGCAGGCCGGTTCCCGCGTCCAGCACCAGCGACGGGACGGCGGCCCCGTCGTGCGCCAGCGCGACGCACGAGGTGTGGCCGCCGTAGCGCAGGAAGTCCCGGCCCGGCGCGGGCGTGGAGCCGCGAACCCCGCACAGGTGCAGGCGCATGCTCAGGCCTGCCCGGGCGCCGCGGCGTCCTCGCGCCGGTGCCCGGCCGACAGCTCGGTGAGCGCGGCCGGATCGAGCTGGCCGGCCTGCACGGACGCCACCCGGCAGGCGGTGACCGCGGTCAGCGTCGAGGTGCGGGTGCCGCCCTCCAGGTGGGCCCGCTCGCCGAGCATGGCTCCCGGGCCGTACTCGGCCAGCCGCTCGCCGTCCCGCTCTACCCGCAGCACCCCGTCCAGCACCAGGAAGATCTCGCTGCCCGGCTCGCCCTGGCGGACCAGCACGTCGCCGGCCGCGAGGCGGCGGAACCTGGGCTTGCCCGCGCCGTGCATCAGCTTGCCCGACAGCTCCCGCTCCAGGGCCGTCTCCACCGCGGTGACCAGCGCCTCGGAGTCCTCGTCCCCCCACGGGCTGTGCAGGCCGAACGACCTGCGCCACCACTCCCGGAAGTCGGTGAGACCGGACTTGTGGGTCAGCTTGCCGGCGTGATCGTAGACCCAGTGCCGGGGGAACCGGCTGGCCCCGGTGAGCGCCGTCTCGGCCCGGCCGTCCGCGTGCAGGGTCAGCGTCAGCGTGGTCCACACCAGCGGCGCCTGCCACTGCACGAACGGGCGGCGGCGCACCCGGCGCGGCGCCGGCAGGCCGGTCCGGCCGCCGGCGGTCTGGCTGAACCGCACCCAGCCCTCGCCCCGCTCCGGCTCGGGCGCGATGTCGGGCAGCAGCGCGGCCTGGAACTCGCGGCTGAGCCCGCCGAGGTGCACGGTGGTGGAGCCCATCTGGCCGCCGCCGCCGCGGCCGCAGCCGGTGATGCGGCCCGCCTCGTCGGTCTCGATCCAGCCCGACAGCACGTTGGCGAACCGGAACCGGTCGGCGGCGCGCAGCGCCTCCAGGTCGGTGATCCGGTCCGGCGGCGGCTGGTCGTAGTGCGTGAACCCGGCGTCGAAGGGCAGCCGGGCGGTGCCGGGGATCGCCTCGGAGGGGATCCACGACAGCGAGGTCACTGAGCTCTCGTAGCGCATACCCCTATGCTGCCGGGCCGGGCCCGCCAGGGCCAGGGTGCTGGCTGGTTACTGCCGGGGTGTGCCTAGCACCAGCGCCGGCAGGCCGCCCGCCGACGGCTCGGGCGGACGGCCGGAAAGACGCTGGAGCGGCCCGCCCCCGCGGGCCGCTCCAGCCTGCCGGAAACGCTGCCGCGGCAGCGCCCGTGCCTGCTACCTGACGATGCGGATGACCCGCTCCATCCCGAGCTGGGTGTGCTCGCGGCCGTCCTGGGTGTCCATGAAGCAGGCCAGCACCCACCAGCCGGTCTGCTCGCGCAGGATCTGCTGCTGGTAGCCGTCGTGAGACATCACGTTGAAGAAGGTGGCGAAGTTGTCCGCCAGGTGCTGCGCGGCGTTGTCCCGCCCCTCGTGCAGCAGCCGGGCGATCTTCTCGGCGGCGGCCTTGTTGCTGCCCCGGGCCGCGACGATCATGTGCACCAGGAAGCCGTGATTGCCGAACCGCACCATGGTGCCGTTTTGCAGCGTGCCCGGGCCGCGGAAGCCGAACTCGATCGAGTGCACCTTGGCCGCCGGGGCGGGCAGGTTGGCCGGGGCGGACGACTTGGTGATGGTGAACGTCGTCAGCGGCGGCTTGCCGCCGTGGTTACCGATGTCCGCCGCGACGTACCGGCCCGGCTGCAGGTAGACCTGGGCCGCGCTGGTACCGCGGCTGGCCGACGGCGAGAATACGAACGAGCCGAGCCCGTAGACGTTGTCCTGGTCCTGGGCGATGGCGGGCAGCGCCGCGAAGAACTGGCTGTAACTGACGCCCGGGTCGAGCCGGACGAAGGTCGGGCCGGCCTGGGCTTCGCGGGTCACGGTGGAGATCACCCGGGCGCCGCCTGACTGCAGGTCGCCGGTGACCGAGATCTTCTTGCCGTTCATCGCCACCCGGATGACGTGCAGCGACGGTGCGCCCGCGGGCGCGGAGCTGGTGGCCAGGGCTGCTCCGGCCGGGATGGCCAGCGACAGGCTGGCGGCGACGGCCGCGGCCCCCGCCACCAGTGCAGTGGTGCGTTTCACGAGGTCCCCTCCTTGGGTCTGTGACGGATAACACCATGCCGGTAGGACGGCCAGGCCAGCCAGCAGGTTGACTCCCCGGCGGGGGTGGGCCTAGCACCACCCCGGTTGTCGCGGCTGCCGCCTGGCCAGAATGGGCGCCGCTATGGGACAACTGACGGGATGAGCCAGCCAGGGGGGCCGCAGGGCCGCATCGACGTGTTCCTCGCCGACGACAACCTGATCGTCCGCGAGGGGGTGCGCGCGCTGATCAACCGCAACCCGGACCTGCACGTGGTCGGCGTAGCCGCCGACTATGACGAGGTCATCGCCGGTTGCGCGGGCACCGAGCCGCAGGTGCTGGTCACCGACGTGCGGATGCCGCCGTCGTTCCAGCGCGAGGGCATCGAAGCAGCCAAGGAGGTGCGCAAGCGCTACCCGGGCACCGGGATCATCGTGCTGTCGCAGTACGACGACCCCGAGTACGCCGTATCGCTGCTCGCCGAGGGCTCGGCCGGGTACGGCTACCTGCTCAAGGACCGGGTCGCCGAGGGCAACCAGCTCGCCGACGCGATCCGCCAGGTGGCCACCGGCGGCACCGCGCTGGACCCGTCCATCGTCGAGGCGCTGGTGCGGCCGGTGGTCGGTCCTAGCGACCTGCGGCCGGACGAGGAGGAGCTGCTCGGCCTGGTCGCCGAGGGCAAGCCGATCAAGGCCATCGCGGCGGCCAGGGCCGTCCCGCCCGAGGCGGTCAACGCCGAGGTCGAGGCGGTGTTCGTCAAGCTGGCCGCGGGCGTGGCCGCCGGCCACCACGCGGCCATCGACCGGCTGCGGCTGCTGCACCAGGCCATCGTGGACCGGGAGGAGCAGGGCGAGACGCTGTCCCGGCTGCTGCCCGGCGGACTGGCCGAGAAGCTGCGCGGCGGCGGCCAGCGCATCGGCGAGACCGAGCGGGTGGTGGTCACCGTGCTGATGAGCGACATCCGCTCCTACTCCACGATCGCCGAGCACGCCGACCCCAGCGCGCTGGCCAGCCAGCTCGGAACCCACCGCGCGGCGATGAACCGTGCGATCCTGCGGGAGGGGGGAACGGTCATGCAGTTCGTCGGCGATGCGGTGATGGCGGTCTTCGGCGCGCCCTTCCCCCAGCCCGACCACGCCGACCGGGCGGTGGCCGCCGCCGCCGGGATGCACGCCGAGCAGGCCGCCATCAACGCGCAGTGGGAGGCCGCCGGGCTGACCGCGTTCGGCCTCGGCATCGGGCTGTCCACAGGCCCGGCCGCGGCCGCGCTGCTCGGCTCGGAGGAGCGGCTGGAGTACACCCTGGTCGGGGACACCGTGAACCTGTCCCAGCGGCTGCAGCAGCTGGCCAGCGCCGGCGAGTCCGTGCTGTCCGGGCCGACCATGGACGCGCTGGCCGAGCCCGCGGCGGCCGTGCCGCTGCCGGCCCAGCTGGTCAAGGGCCGGGACACCCCGATCGTGGCTTTCAAGATTCCCCAGTCCGGTGCCGCCCCGGCGGTGCTGGCCGATTAATCGCTGAGCGAACCCGGCGAGGACCAGATGAGGACCAGATGAGCGAGAACCAGCCAGCCCTCCAGGTGCAGGGCGCGCGCAAGACGTTCGAGGCGGAGAACGCCCCGGTGCGGGCGCTGCGCGGCATCGACCTGACCGTCAGCACCGGCGAGTTCGTGGCCCTGATGGGGCCGTCCGGGTGCGGCAAATCGACATTGCTGAACCTGGTCGCCGGGCTGGAGGCCGCCGACGAGGGCAGCATCACGGTGGCCGGGGAGGAAGTCACCGGCCGCAGCGAGGACGACCTGGCCCGGCTGCGGCGCCGGCATATCGGCATCATCTTCCAGTTCTTCAACCTGCTGGAGGGGATGACCGTGCTGGAGAACGTGGCCCTCCCGGCGGTGATCGCCGGGCGCAAGCGGCGGATGGCCGAGACCCGGGCCCGCGACCTGCTCGACCTGCTCGGCATCGGCGACAAGGCCTCCGCAGTGCCCGGCGTGCTGTCCGGCGGCCAGCGGCAGCGGCTGGCGATCGCCCGGGCCCTGGCCAACGAGCCGACGCTGCTGCTGGCCGACGAGCCCACCGGCGCGCTGGATTCCGACGGCGGCCAGGAGGTCATCGAGCTGCTGAGCCGGCTGCACCACGGGGGCCAGACCATCATCCTGGTCACCCACGACGCCCAGGTCGCGGCGGCCGCGCAGCGGATCGTGCGGATGCTGGACGGCCGGATCGCCGCCGACCCGGCGGCCGGGCCGCCCGCCGCCCGGGTCACCAGCGGCGTGCCCGCCGAGGCCCGCTAGCCATGACCGCCGGTGCCATGCGGATCGCGTGGTACCGCATCCGAGCCACCTGGCGCTCCCGCCTGCCCGGCTACCTGGCCCTGGTGGTGCTGACCGGGGTGCTCGGCGGCGTGGCCCTGGCCGCGGTGACCGCCGCCCGCCGTACCGACTCCTCCTACCCGCGCTTCCTGACCTCGACCCGCCCGTCCAGCCTGGTGGTCCAGCCGTTCACCTCCCCGGCGGATTCGCCGGCGTTCGTACGCCAGCTCAGCCAGCTGCCCCATGTCCGCCACGCTGCGTACGCGGTTGCCTTCAGCGCCGTCACCCTGACCCCCCGCGGCACGCCGGGCACGATCCTGCTCAGCCAGGCCCAGCTGATCGCCAGCCCGGACGGGCTGTACTCGCGTCAGGACCAGGTGACGATCGTGGCCGGGCGGCCCGCCGACCCGCGCGACCCCGGCCAGATCGTCGTCAGCCCGGACGCCGCGGCCCGGCTGCACCTGCTCGTGGGATCACGGCTGCGGGTTGTGCTGATCAGCTCCGCCGGCGGGCAGGCGCGCGCGCGGCTGACCCTGACCGTGACCGGGATCGGGGTCTTCAACCTGCAGGTGCTGCAGGACGATATCGACACCGGCAGGACCGGGTTCCTGCTCGGCACGCCGGCCCTGGCCGCCCGGTACGGCGGCTGCTGCGCCAGCGCGATGATCGTCGGTCTGCGGCTGGCCGACGCCAGCCGCTACGGCACCGCCGCCGCCCGGGAATACGGGCGGCTGATCGCGGCCAGCCCCGACATCCCGGCCGGCCAGCGGGAATTGCAGGACTACCTGACCGGGCCGATCGAGGCCGAGGCGCAGCGGGGCATCAGGCCCGAGGCTGTCGCGCTCGGCGTATTCGGGCTAATCGCCGGGGCGGCGGCCCTGCTGATCGGCGCGCAGACGATCTCCCGGCTCTTTTACGCCGGGCGGCCGGACGCTGCGGTGCTGCGCGCGCTCGGGGCCGGGCCGGCCGCGGCCGTGGCCGACCAGCTGGCGTGGGCCAGCGGCGCCGCCGCCGCCGGGTCGCTGCTCGCGGCCGGGGCGGCGGCGGCGCTGTCGCCGTTCTCGCTGTTCGGGCCGGTCCGGCAGGTCGAGCCGGGCCGTGACATCTACCTGGACTGGACGGTGCTCGGGGCCGGCACGGCCGCGCTGGCCGGACTGCTCGGCGGATGGGTCCTGATCACGGCCTACCGGCGGGCGCCGCATCGCGCTGCGACGGCGAGCGCGGCCGGCCGCGCTTCCGGCGCCGCGCGGGCAGTGGCCGGAGCCGGCCTGCCGGCGCCGGTCCTGGCCGGGACGCGCTTCGCCCTGGAGGCCGGCCGCGGCCGTACTGCGGTGCCGGTGCGCTCGGTCATCGCCGGGGCGATGCTGGCCGCGTGCGTCGGCGGGGCCACGCTGACCTTCGGCGCCAGCCTGAGCACGCTGATCGCCTCCCCTGACCTGTACGGCTGGAGCTTCAGCTACGCGCTGTACTCGGTTCAGGGCTGGGGCACCGTCCCGGTCCGGTGGGCGGGCCCGCTGCTGGCCCGGGACCGGGACGTGGCCGCGGTCAGCGACGCCTGGTTCACGACCTTGCAGATCGGCGGCCAGACCGTCCCGGCCCTGCTGGAACCGGACCGGGCGGCGGTAGCGCCGCACCTGGTCACCGGACATCTCCCGGACGGACCGCATCAGGTGGTGCTGGGCGAGGCGACCCTGGCGCAACTGCACCGGCGCGTCGGAGAAACGGTGACGATCAACGACCCGCTGCACGCGCGGCTGCGCATCGTCGGGACGGCGGTGCTGCCGACGATCGGGACCGTGCTGTCGGTGCACCCGTCAATGAGCACCGGAGCGCTGCTGTCGGCGGCGATCCTCCCTGGCACCGGGGCCGGGGGGCCGTTCGCCGGGCCGCTGGCCGGGCCGAACGCGATCTTCGTGCGGCTGCGGCCGGGAGTGAGCCAGGCCGCAGGGCTGCGGTCGATGCGCGGCGTGCTGGCGGCGCTCGACCGGGACGAGCACGCACCCCGGGTGCTGGCTCATACCAACGGCGAGGCGCTGGTCGACACGGTCAGCCTGCTGCCGCCGCAGCGGCCGGCCGAGATCGTGAACTACAAGACCATGGGCGCGATGCCGGCCACCCTGGCTGCCGGGCTGGCCGCCGGCGCCGTGGCCGGGCTGGCCGTCACCCTCACCGCCTCGGTCCGCCACCGCCGTCGCGACCTGGCCCTGCTCAAGACGCTCGGGTTCACCCGCGGCCAGCTCGCCGCCGCCATTGCCTGGCAGGCCACCTTGATCACGGCCATCGGGCTGCTGACCGGCCTGCCGATCGGCATCGCCGCCGGGCGCTGGCTGTGGCTCGCCTTCACCCGCGAGCTGTCCGCCGTCCCCGATCCGGTCGTACCCGCCCTCTCCCTGCTGGCCGCCGCGCTGGCGGCGCTCGTCCTGGCCAACCTGGTGGCTGCGGGTCCCGGGCGGTACGCCGCCCGGACCAGGGCCGCCGAGATCTTGCGGGCGGAGTAAGCCGTGACCGCGGCCGAGCCGTCAGCCGTCACGTCCCCGGCTCGGGGGGCCGCTCCGGTGCGCCGCCTGTCCTCCGGCGGCAGTCACGTTGCGATCGGAGCGAGCAGATGAAAGCCGCCGGTCAGGCCAGCAGCAGGGCCAGGCCGCCGGGCCCGGAGCCGGGCCTGCCCGCCGCCGAGGAGCGCCCGCACGCCCGGGTGCTGCCCGTGGCCGGGTACCGGCTGCGGGGCACCTGGCGGCGGCGGCTGCCCGGCTATCTTGCCCTCACCCTCCTGGCCGGGCTGCTCGGCGGGGTGGCACTAGCCGCGGTCACCGCCGCCCGGCGTACCGATTCCTCCTATCCCGACTACCTGGCGGGCACCCGCCCGTCCGCGCTGATCATCCAGCCGAACGCGAACGGCGGCGGCGACTTCGCCGCGGCGGAGCGCCTCTACCGGCAGCTGCTCAGCCGGATCCGGCACCTGCCGCACGTCCGCGGGCTGACCACCGCGGACGCTCTCAACGCGGCCACCCTGACCCCGCGCGGGCACATCGCCTCGCTGCTGTTCACTCAGGTGCAGCTGGTGGCCAGCCGGGACGGCATGTTCTCCCGCCAGGACCGGGTGACGATCGTGGCCGGCCACCCCGCCACCCGGCCCGATCAGGTGGTGGCGACCGTCCGGGCCGCCGCTCAGCTGCACCTGCACGTGGGCTCGCGGCTGCCGGTGGGCCTGCTGAAGCTGGTCTCGCCGCATGGCATCCCGCCCGTCGGCCGCCGGCTCACCCTGACCGTGTCGGGCATCGGCGTGCTGGGCACCCAGATCGTGCAGGACGACATCGACGCCGACCGCACCGGTTTCCTGATCGGGACGCCCAGCCTGGACCGCCGGTTCGGCTCGGGCCGCTACCAGGCCACTTCCTACGTCGGGCTGCGGCTGGCCGGCGGCTTCCGGTACTCCACGGCGGTGAGCCGGGAGTTCGAGCAGCTGGAGACCTCAAGCACCTACTACGCCGGCGGCAACGGCCAGCTGCTGCAGCTGCTGGAGATCTACGACACCGCGGCGATCCAGACCCAGGCCCAGCGCTCGATCCGGCCGGAAGCGATCGCGCTCGCGGTGTTCGGGCTCATCGCCGGCCTGGTCGCCCTGCTGCTCGGCGCGCAGTCCGCGGCCCGCCAGCTGCAGGCCGGCGCGGCGGATTCCGCGGTGCTGCGGGCGCTCGGCGCGGGACCGGTTGCGGCCCTGGCGGACGGCGTGCTGGGCATCCTGGCCGCGATCGGCGCCGGGGCACTGCTGGCCGCCGTGGTCGCGATCGGCTTGTCGCCGTTTTCGCTGTTCGGGCCGGTCCGCCAGGCCGAGCCCGGCCGCGGGTTCTACCTCGACTGGTCGGTGCTGGGCCTCGGCGCCGCCGCGCTGGCCCTGATCCTCGCGCTGGCCGCCGCGATCGCCGGCTACCGGCAGGCGCCGCACCGGGCCGCGGCCCGCCAGCGCCGGCCGGGCCGCGGCTCGGCGGTAGTCCGGGCCGGGCTGTCCGCCGGGCTGGCCCCGGCCGCGGTGGCCGGGCTGCGGTTCGCGCTGGAGCCGGGCCGGGGCCGCACCGCGGTCCCGGTGCGCTCGGTGATCGCCGGGGCGGTCCTCGCGGTGGGCGTGGGCGCGGCCGCCCTCACCTTCGGTGCCAGCCTGACCAACCTGGTGGCCCACCCCGGCCTGTACGGCTGGAACTTCGGCTACGCGCTGTACTCCACCGACGGCTGGGGGCCGTTCCCGCCCGCGCTGACCGACCCGGTGCTGCACCGCGACCACCAGATTGCGGCCAGTACGGGCGTGTACTTCGCCACCGTCGAGATCGACGGCCAGACCGTCCCGGCCATCGTGTCCCCGGCTCGTGCGGCCATTGCCCCGCGCCCGCTGACCGGCCACCGGCTCGACGGCCAGAACCAGATCGTGCTCGGCCCGGCCACCCTGGCCCAGCTGCACAAGCAGGTCGGGGACACGGTCACGGTGCGGCTCGGCCAGGTCATTCCGGGGCGCAGGCTGACGATCGCCGGCACGGCCGCGCTGCCGGCCATCGGGGACACGCTCAGCATCCACCCGTCGCTGTCCACCGGGGCGGTGCTGCCGCAGGCGGCAGTCAGCCGGGCCGGGCTGACCGACGGCCAGGGAAGCCACCACTATGGCCCGAACGCGATCTTCATCCGGCTCCGGCCCGGCGTCAGCCAGGCCGCGGGCCTGCGCTCGGTGCAGAAGATCGCCGACTTGTACAACCAGCTCGTGCGCTCCCCGCAGATCGAGGCGCAGGCCGGCCTCACCGCGCTGCAGCTGCAGGCCAGCGCGCTGCCCGCGCAGCGGCCGGCCGAGATCGTGAACTACAGGACGATGGGCGCGATGCCCGCCGTGCTGGCCGGCGGCCTGGCCGCCGGGGCGGTGGCCGGGCTCGGGCTCACCCTGGTCGCGTCGGTGCGGCGGCGGCGGCGGGACCTGGCCCTGCTCAAGACACTCGGATTCACCCGGCGCCAGCTCGCGGGAGCCGTCGGCTGGCAGGCCACGGCGGTGGCGGCGGCCGGGCTGGCGTTCGGCCTGCCGCTGGGCATCGCCGCGGGCCGGTGGCTGTGGCTGGCCTTCGCCCGCGAGCTGTCGGCCGTGCCCGCCGTCACGATCCCGGCCGCCTCGATCGCGGCGGCCGCGCTGGCCGCGCTGGTGCTGGCCAACCTGGTCGCGGCGCTGCCCGGCCGGGCCGCCGCCCGCACCGCGGCCGCCCTGGCGCTGAGGGCCGAGTGATGGGACTGCTGGCCTGCCGGCTGCGCGCCACCTTCCGCCGCCGCCTGCCCGGCTACCTCAGCGTCAGCCAGGCGGCCGGGCTGCGGTCGCTGGAGCAGGTAACCGATGCGCTGCGCCGGTCCATGCGCTCGCCGAAGATCCTCGCGGCTAGCGACGGCGCATCTGGCCAACCTGGTCGCCGCGCTGCCCGGCCGTGCTGCCGCGCGCACCCCGGCGGCCGCTATCTTGCGAACGGAGTGATTGTGGCGTGAATACCGCGGTCCGTGAGCCTGACACCATCGCCCGGGCAGCCGGCGGCCGCACCGCCGCGCGCTCACTGGTCGCGGGCCTGGTGCTGCCGCTCGCTACCCTGGCGGTGGTGATCGCGGGCCTGCGCGCGGGCGCGGGCCCGCTGCCCGACGTGCAGGCGGCCGCCTTCGGGCTGACGCTGGCCGCCGCCGCCTCGGGCGCGGTCACGGCCCGGGCGCCCGAGCGCACGCCGCAGTGGCAGGTGTCGACCGGCTCGCTGACGGCCGCGGCTGCGCTGGCGGCCGCGCGGGCCGCGGGCGCGGCGTCCGGCGGCGAGCGCGCCGTCTTGCGCGGCCTGGTTACCTTCGCGGTCCCCTTGGTGATAGCGATTTCCTTCCACCTGATGCTCGCCCTGCCGGACGGCAGGCTCGGCCGCCGGGTGCGCCGGGCCGCGGTGGTGACCGGGTACGCCGTGGCGGCCGGCGGCGGGCTGGCGCTGGCCGCCGCCGGGCAGCCGGTGCCGGCCGTGGCCGTGGTGACCGCGTGGTGCGCCGCCCTGGCGTGCGCGCTGCCTGCTGCGTTCCGCCGCTACCAGTCGTCGGCGGGCCGGGACCGGGAGCGGATGCAGTGGATCGCGACCGGGGCCGTGCTCGCCGCCGGCACGGCGCTGATCGTCGGAGTGCTGCACCTGCTGGTCGGCTGGCCGGTCCCGGTCGCGGCGGCGTGCGCCGGATGCGCGGTGTTCCTGCCGCTCGGCATGATGGCCGGGGACGTGCGCAGGCTCGGCCCGTCCGGCGGCCGGCTGCTGGTGCAGGTGCTGTCGGCGGCGGGCTTTACCGTGGTGGTCGCGGCGATCTACCTGGTCATCGTGTTCGGCATCGGCACGGCGCCGCACGACAGCGGTGACCGGCAGCTGCTCGGCCTGTCGATGCTGGCGGCCGCGGTGGCGGCCATCGGCTACATCCCGGCCCGGGATCGGCTGGCCGATTCGGCCACCCGGCTGGTGTACGGCGCGCGGGAGGCACCGGACGAGACGCTGCGCACCTTCGGCAGCCGGCTGACCCGGGCCATCCCGATGGACGAGTTGCTGCTGCAGCTGGCCGAGTCGCTGCGCAAGACCATGGGGCTGACCCGGGCCGAGGTCTACACCGGCAGCGGCGACGTGCTGGAGCGCGCGGTCTCGGTGCCCGACGCCGGGCCCGGCTCGATCCTGGTGTCGGCCCGCGAGCGGCCGGTGGTGACCCGGGCCGGGGTGTCGGGCAGCGCCTGGGCGGCGATCTGGCTGCCCGCGGTTCTGGAGGGGCGGGCCAGTGCCCAGCTGCGCGTCGCGCCGATCAGCCACGCCGGGGAACTGCTCGGACTGATCGTGGTCGAGCGCCCCGCGGCCGGCGATGCGTTCACCGAGGAAGACGACCGGGTGCTCACCGAGCTGGCCCGCCAGACCGGCCTCGCGTTCCACAACGCGCAGCTCGATGCCGCGCTGCAAACCACGCTGGACGAGCTGCGCGCCCAGGCCGAGGCACTGCGCGAGTCCCGGGCCCGCATCGTGGCCAGCGGCGATGCCGAGCGCCGCCGGGTCGAGCGCAACCTGCACGACGGCGCGCAGCAGAACCTGGTCGCGCTGGCGGTGAACGTCCGGCTGGTCCGCGACATCGTGGCCGACGACCCGGAGACCGCGGCGGAGATGCTCGACGAGATCGGGGCCGAGGTCAAGCGGACCATCACCGAGCTCCGCGAGCTCGCGCACGGCATCTATCCGCCGTTGCTGGCCGACAGCGGGCTGGGTGAGGCGCTGCGGGCCGCGGCCGGGCGCAGCCCGCTCGCCATCACCGTGGACACCGAGGGCACCGGGCGCTACTCCGCCGAGATCGAGGCGGCGGTCTACTTCTGCTGCCTGGAGGCGCTGCAGAACGCCGCCAAGCACGCGTCAGAGGCGAGCGTCCAGCTGCGGGTGTGGGAGGAGTCGGGCGGGCTGCTGTTCAGCGTGATCGACGACGGCCCGGGCTTCGACGCCGAGGTGGCCCGGCGGGGCCACGGCTTCGTGAACATGTCCGACCGGCTGGGCGCGATCGGGGGCACGGTCCGGTGGCAGTCCGAGCCCGGCCATGGCGCGCAGATACGCGGCTCCATCCCGCTGGTCCCATGATCTCGGTAACTTTTCCGCAGCTGGACCTGAGAAGTTACCGAGATCATGACAGGCGCACGCCGCGCTCCGCCGGCTCAGGCCGCCCAGAATGAGCCGGCCGCCCGTGCCTCCCACATCTGGCGCAGCAGGTCAGCGCCGAGCTGCTCCTTGTTGAGATAACCGCGGGCGCCGCTGGAGGCAGCGCCGCTCGGCAAGTCGGCCGCCTCGTAGGTCGAGCACAAGATGACCACCACGTCCGGGTCGGCGGAGGTGATGCGGCGGGTGGCCTCGATGCCGTTCATGTCCGGCATGTTGATGTCCATCAAGATCAGCTCCGGCCGCAGCGAGCCGGCCAGGTCGATGGCCTCCTGCGCGCTGGCCGCCTCGCCGGCCAGCTCGAAGCCCTCCATCCGCCGCAGCACCGCGCGGGCCGCGAGCCGGAATGGCCGCTGATCGTCCACCACCAGGACCGGGTGCGCGCGGGTCACGACATCAGCTTCGCATGACCGCCGGCTGGCTGGCAGAGTGCTGCCCCCCGAACCGCCGGTGAGGCCAGCACCCCCGGTCCGCGGCTCAAGCCAGGCTCAGTCCGCGGCCCGGCCGCTGAGGAACACCAGCACCGCCTTGACCCGCCGGTTGACGTCCTTCTCCTCCGACAGGCCGAGCTTCATGAAGATCGAGTTGGTGTGCTTCTCCACCGCCCGCTCGGTGACGAACAGCGCGGCCGCGATCGCCGAATTGCTCTTGCCCTGGGCCATCTCGGCCAGGATCTCGGTCTCCCGCGGCGTCAGCGAGGCCAGCCCCGGCTGGCGGTCCTGGGTCCTGGCCCGGACCAGCTCGTCCACGACCACCGGGTCGATGACCGAGCCGCCCGCCGCCACGGCGCGGATGGCCCGGGCTAGCTCGTCCGCCCCGCCGACGCGCTCCTTGAGCAGGTAGGCCCGGCCGGCCGAGCCGTGCTCCAGCAGGGCCAGCGCGTACCCGGGACTGGTGAACTGGGTGAGCACCACCACCCCGGCGTCCGGCAGGTGCTCGCGGATCCAGGCCGCGGCCTGGATGCCCTCGTCGGTGCCGGTCGGCGGCATCCGGATGTCGGTGACGACCACGTCGGGACGCTCCCGGCCGGCCAGCTCCAGCAGCTGCGGGAGGTCCGCGGCGGTCCCGGCCACCTCCAGGCCGTCCGCGGCGGCGACGAGCCGGGACAGGCCCTCGCGCAGCAGGACGTTGTCCTCGGCTAGTACCACCCGGATCGATGCCATCGAGCCGAGATCGTAGCGCGGCGCGCCGGGTGATCCGCGCCCGGCGGCAGGAGACAATGGCTGCGACCCCCGCGATCTTGGCGTCATACCGGTATCTAACGGGCCATCCGGCCCGGAAAGGCAGGCGGTGCCATGACAGGCCAGCCCGGCTCGCCGCACCCGCTGGACCCGCTGACGGCGGAGGAATTCCGGGCCGTGGCCGCCATGCTGCGGCGCGACCGGGCGGTCGGGGCGGGCTGGCGGATTGCCGCCATCGAGCTGGCCGAGCCCGGCAAGGACGAGCTGGCCGCGGCCGGCCGCGGCCCGCTGCCGCGGCGGGCGCGGGTGGTCTGCTGGGAGCGGGCGAGCGGGCAGGCGTACCGGGCGCTGGTCTGCCTGAGCCGGGACGCGGTGCTCAGCTGGGAGCCGCTGGCGGCGGGCCAGCAGCCGAACATGACCGTGGACGAGTGGCATGAGTGCGACGGGATGCTGCGCGCCAGCCCGCAGCTGGCCGCCGCGCTGGCCCGCCGCGGCGTGACCGACGCCGGCCGGGTGCTCACCGACGTGTGGGCCTACGGCGCGGCGCTGGTGCCGCCGCAGTACGCCGGGCGGCGGATCGGCTGGTCCGATGTCTGGCTGCGCGGCAGCGACGACGGCAACCCCTACGCCCACCACCTGGCCGGCCTGCACCCGATCGTGGACCTCAACACGATGGAACTGCTGGAAATCGAGGACAGCAACAAGGCCGGACCGGATCTGCCCGGCGTGATGGGCGAGTACCAGCCCGGGCTGACGGGCCTGCCGCTGCGCGAGGTCGCGCCGCTGCACATCAGCCAGCCCGCGGGCCCGTCGTTCACCCTGGACGGCCATCTGCTGGCCTGGCAGAACTGGGAGCTGCGGATCGGCTTCAACCACCGCGAGGGCCTGATCCTGCACACCGTCGGGTTCCGCGACGGCGGGCGGCTGCGGCCGGTCGCGCACCGGATGTCCTTCGCCGAGATGATCGTGCCCTACCGGGACGCCACCCCCGACCACTACCGCCGCACCGCGTTCGACATCGGCGAGTGGGGCCTCGGCTTCATGACCGCGTCGCTGGAACTCGGCTGCGACTGCCTCGGCGAGATCAGCTACCTGGACGCCGTCGTGCACGACACCCGCGGCGAGCCGCGGATCCTGCGCAACGCCATCTGCATCCACGAGGAAGACGACGGCATCTTGTGGAAGCACGTGGATGAGCAGACCGGCGCCGAGGTGCGCCGGGCCCGGCGGCTGGTGCTGTCCTTCCACGTCACCGTGGCCAACTACGAGTACCTGGTCTACTGGCGCTTCTACACCGACGGCAACATCGAATGCGAGGTCCGCGCCACCGGGCTGATGGTGGCCACGCCGTTCCCCGACGGCCGCCAGCCGCGCACCGGCGCCCTGGTCGACCAGCGCACCTACGCGCCGTACCACCAGCACTTCATCGTGGCCCGGCTGGACCTGGACGTGGACGGCACCGCCAACACCGTCTACGCCTGCGACTCAGTGCCGCTGCCGGTCAGCGCGGACAACCCGCACGGCCTGGCCCTGGAGGTGCGCGAGCAGCCGCTGCGCACCGAAACCGAAGGTCAGCAGGACTACGACTGGCAGGCCCAGCGGACCTGGAAGGTGGCCAGCTCCGCGGCCCGCAACAGTCTCGGCCTGCCCACCGCCTACAAGCTGGTGCCCGGCGGCTGCTTCCCGCCGATGCTGGACCGCTCGTCGCCCGCGTTCCGCCGGGCCGAGGTGATCGGCCACACCCTGTGGGTCACCCCGTACCGGCCGGAGGAGCGCTGGCCGTGCGGTGACTTCCCGAACCTGAGCGAGCGCGACAGCGGCCTGCCGGCCTGGACGGCAGCGGACCGGCCGATCGAGGGCGCCGACGTGGTGCTGTGGTACGTGTTCGGCATCCACCACGTCACCCGGCCCGAGGACTGGCCGGTGATGCCCGCCGACCGGGTGTCGTTCTGGCTCAAGCCAGCCGGCTTCTTCGACCGCAACCCCACGCTCGACCTCCCGCCGGCCCGGCACGGCTGAATGCAGGACGGCACCGGCGCCGGCTCGCTGACACGGCGGCAGTCACGCGCATCAGTGATGCGTGGTACATGGCACCACAGATGCTAGGCTGCTGTCATGCGCACCACGGTCCGGCTTGATGACGACATCGCGGCAGCTGCGGAGCAGCTCCAGCGCGAGCGTCATATCGGGCTGAGCGAGGCGGTCAATACGCTGGCGCGCGCGGGGCTGCGGGCCCGGCAGCCGCAGCGCACGTTCCGGCAGCGCAGCGTGCCCCTGGGGCTGACTGCGGATGTTTCCAATGTGGCCGAGGCCCTGGAGCAGCTCGACGGCGCCAGGCACGGCGGATGATAGTCGACGCGAACATCCTGCTCTACGCGGTGGACTCAGCCAGCCCTTTCCACGCCGCCGCCGCGGAGTGGCTGGAGGATGCGCTCAACGGGGCTGCCCGTATCGGCCTGCCATGGCCCTCACTGCTGGCGTTCCAGCGCATCGCGACTCATGCGCGTGCTTCGGCCAGCCCGCTGAGCCCCGAGCAAGCCTGGTCATACCTGGCCGACTGGCTGGATGCCGCCGCGGTCTGGATACCAGCGCCCGGGGAACGGCATGCGGGCATACTGCGACGGCTGATCGTGGACGGGGATCTGCGCGGCAACCTGGTGACCGACGCTCACCTGGCTGCCCTGGCGATCGAGAACGGCGTCGGCATCTGCTCCGCCGACTCAGATTTCGCCCGTTTCCCCGGGCTCACCTGGATCAACCCGGTAGCAGTCGGGCCGTCGAGCTGACCAGCCGCTGGAAGTGATCACGGCATCCGCGGGGAAGTGACAGCGGTGATGGCGTGCTCGGTCGTGACCCAGACCTGATCGCGGCCACCGCCCTTGGCGCGGTAGAGCGCATTGTCCGCGGCCGCGAGCAGATCGTTCACGTCGGTTCCGGTAGCGCCACCGGGCAGCGCCGCCACTCCCACCGACACGGTCAGCGATATGACGCCGCCGCGCTCCGCTATGTCGCGCACCCGCAACGCGGCCACCCGTTCCCGGATCCGCTCAGCAACGTCGCGGGCTTCACTGGCATCCGCATGCGCCAGCAACAGCGAGAACTCCTCGCCGCCGAACCGCCCGACGATGTCCGATTCGCGGACAGCCGATTGCAGCACGTCACTGACCGCTCGGAGCGCTTCATCCCCGGCTAGGTGACCGAACATATCGTTCACCCGCTTGAAGTGATCGATATCGACCAGCGCCACCGAGACCGGCGAGCCCGACCGGACTGCGCGGTCGACCTCTGCGCTGCTCTCCCGGCGCCAGGTCACCGCGTTCAGCAGGCCGGTCTTGCCATCGAGCCGTGACTGCGCCAGCAACTGAGTGTGGCGCGAGGAACGCTGCAGCAGCGACACGAAGGGCAGGGCGAACAGCAAGGTAACCGGGGTGACGGCCAGGGCGAGCGTGACGATAACCGACACGCTGCCCTCAACCGCATCGTTGTGCACATGCTCGCGGTCGAAGAGCAGGGCCCGCACGCTCGCGCTCGGGTCCGATCCCTTCACGGCGACCATGACCAGCCCGCTGTTCACCAGCCAGTGCAGTGCGAACGCGCCTGCCACGGCAGACACCCACAGCGCCGCTGAACTGGCGGAACGAGTCGGCGAAAGCGGAGCAACCCGGCTAAATTGGTGAAAAGCCCAACTCGCACCGCCGTATGAGAGACCGATTGCAGCCCCCGTAAGCACCCTGCGATGCGGTGCGATCCTCCGTATCCGGCAGTGGGTGAGCGCGAGGCGCGGGATCGGGGCGATCAGAGCGTAGAAAGGCGGAAGGAGCAGCGCAATGGGCAGTTCCCAGATGGCGAACATGTCCCTGATGAACAAGGCCGACTCGCCGGCCCGGCGCGTCATCTCCACCATAATGAGCCCGCAGCCGGTCAGGGTGGCGAAGAGCAGCAGATCACCCAGGCGCCAGGCCGGAAGACCCACGGCCGCGCGGATGGCCATCGCTGCCCACACCGCGACGACGGAAATGATGTAGGCCATCAGCGTGCGAGGGAGCTTCCAGAGCTGCCAGCCGTGCACTCGCCGCACCCCTTGGTGCAAGCGGTTGCACAGATCCACTATGTCTCCTGCAGCATGGGACCGGTCAGGGGCCGCGACCGGGGGCCTCTCAAATCGTCTCAGCGAACGGTCACGTCTGGAGCATGGGCCGGATGCATTCTTGCATGAGTCATTTGCGCGCTGTCAAGTCATACTGACTGATAGTGATCAGATCGCTAATAAGGCAGCGTTTACTCACAATGCGTAGTAAACGTCTAGGTTCCGCCCGCTCCAACCGCTGGCGGCCCTGGCTCGGTGATCAGGCTCCTGCACCTGGCCGCGCCCGGGATCACAGCGGTTGGCTTGGCAACTTGCGTATCGCTTGCTGCACGGAACCAGGCCCGCGAAACCCGGGAGGAGGATCCGCATGAAGACCGGAGGCTGGGGCGGCTGACATCTGCCGGGCACTTCAGATCACAGCTAGCGGAAGGGAGGATCCGGATGAGGACCGGTGGCTGGGGCGGTTAATCCCGTCCGTACCTGAATAAGCCCGATCGGGCAGGCTCAGCTGGCAAGCCCGCTGGCGTGCGCATGCCCTGCGCCGCAAGGCTCCGCCGCGGTGTCCGAGCAGGCACGCACCTGGTTGCGGCCGGCGTTCTTGGCCTGGTACAGGCTCGCGTCCGCCGCGGCCAGCAGTTCGGTGATGTTCGTGGCGGTATGCCGGGACTCGGCGACCCCGATGGACACGGTGATCCCGATGGGCTGGGCTGCGCCGGGCACATCGGGACGTATCCGCAGTGCCTCGACCGCAGCGCGGACGCGCTCGGCGACTGCCGCCGCGCTGACCTCATCGGTCTGCGGCATCAGCAGCGAGAACTCCTCGCCGCCGAACCGGCCGAGCACGTCGTACTCGCGGATTACCTCGCCGATCGCGTCGCACACCGCGCGCAGCGCGTCGTCACCGGCCAGGTGGCCGTGCTGGTCGTTCACCGCCTTGAAGTGGTCGATGTCGATCAGCGCCACCGCCATGCAGGCACCGGTGCGCTGCACCCTGGCCAGCTCGGCGCTGGCCTCGCGGCGCCAGCTCGCGGCGTTGAGCACGCCGGTCTTGGCATCCATGCGCGCATCGTTGACAAGCTGGGCGTGCCGCATGGACCGCTGCAGCAGAGTGACAAAGGGCAGGGCGAATACCAGGGTGACGGGGCTGACCGTCACGCCCGCGGCCACCAGCGTGGCCACGCAGATCTCGACGGCGTCGTCGTAGAGGTTCTTGCGGTTCAGCAGCATCTGCCGGAGCGATGCGCTCGGGTCGGTGCCCTTGATGGCGGTCATAATGAGCGCGCTGTGCAGCACCCAGTTCAGCGCGCCCGCGCCGGCCACCGCCAGGATCCAGGCGGCCGCCACGAGGCCCGACTGGTGCAGGGACAGCCGCCCCGACCCGGTCAGCAGGTGGAACAGCACCGACACCGCACCGTAGGACAGGCTGACCGCCGTGGCGGTGAAGACCCGGCGGTGCGGCTCGATCCGGCGGACCCGCCACTGCATCAGCGCCAGCCGGGGCAGCGGGGCCAGCAGCGCGAGCAGCGGCGGCAGCAAGACGGCCGCCGGCAGTTCCCACACACCGCAGATGTCCTTGAAGAACAGCGCGGACTCGCCCAGCCGGCGGGTGATCTCGACGGTGACCGCCGAACACGCCACGAGCAGGCCGAACACCAGGAGGCTGGCGGGCGTGAGCACGGACAGCCGGGCGGCCGCGGCGATCGCGGCGGCATCCGCCAGCGCGATCGTGGCCACAAAGACCACCAGCCACCGCGGCAGCCGCAGGTAGGACCAGCCACGGGCGGAACTCGGGAGGGCCTTAACCGCTGATTGCACACGATTGCAGTTAGCCCGGGAGGCAACCGTGGCAGACAGAATGCCCAACGCTCCCCCTCCCGCCACAGCACACGCACCAGGCAACCGGCTGCTGCCAGCAGTGCTCACGCCCCGCAAGGTAACCGATACCCATTGTGCCACAAGTTAATAGCTCACTGTCAAATTCTCGTTACACACTGCTCTCGACGGCAGATTCCCGCAGATCCCGCAGATCCCGCCGGTTTTCGCAGATCCTGCGGTTCCCGCGGATCCCGCGGTGTTGCGCGGAGTGCCGCTCATGCCCCCCAGTACCGCCGCGAAACACGGCCCAACGGCCCGGGGCGTCGGGAGCGTACCGGGGTCCCGGCGGGCAACGGAGCGGCGGGCAACGGAGCGGCTGCGCGTACCAGCCAGGACCGTAATCGACCATGACAAACGGCTCATCCGTCATACCCGAAATATTTCTGGCAAACCCTGGGTGCCATTTAGAGAATCTCGATCCGTCAATTATCCTGGTCCCTGAACTGCGGAAATGCTGATCTTGACGAAAGGAGGAATGGATCATGAAAGGCCATGGCTGGGGCGGCGGCGGCTGAAAGTGCCGGCGAGACCGGAAATGCCGAGCACGGAAGGGAGGCGATGTCATGAAGGGCCAAGGCTGGGGCGGCGGCTGAGCAAGCCGCACCGATCGACGGGCGCGGCGCCTTGGGGCCCTCGCTACGGCTTCCCGTCTCGGCTCGCGCCCTCGGGGCGCGGGTAGGACGGGATCACCAGGCTGACGAGGGCGCCCACGGCGCCAGCCACGGCGATGACCGCCGCCGGGCCGATGGCCTCCGCCGCGGCGCCCGCCGCCATCATCGCCGCGCCTTGCCCGAGGCTCATCGTGGCCTGGGCAATCCCGAAGACCTGGCTCAGGTAGTCCGGCGGCGCAGCTACCACGAATACGGCGCTCGCCGTGACCTGGTAGCAGCTGAATAGCTGGGAGACCAGCAGCAGTGCCAGCACCAGCGGCAGCGACGGCCGCAGCGCAAAGGGCACCAGCAGCGCGGAAGCCGCGAAAGCCAGCCACCGCATCCACCGCAGCCGCGACGGTGCCGGAACGAGGCGGTTGAATAGAGCCGCGCCTATTGCCGCGCCCAGCGCCCCGGAGGCGAGGATGAGACCCACGGCCACCTGCCCGGCTCCCAGTGCGCTCCCCAGCGGTGCCGCGACGCCCTCGGGCACGTCGTAGAACGCGGCAAGCAGCCCGAACAGCATGGGCACCTGCAGCGCCCGGACGCTGAAGGCGAGCCGCAGGCCATGCCGGATGGAACCGGAACGGCCGGGGCTGTCGGTCAGGCCATCCGGGACGGCGCTCACGCCAGCTGGCTCTGCCTGGCCGGTTGCGGGCCCGTCAGGACGTGGCTCCGCTGGCCGCCGCCGGGCCGCCCGCCGTGCAGCCGGGCGGCGGTGCACCCACATCACGGTGATCAGGGCGGAGATGGCGTAGGTCGCGGCGTCGGTGATCAGCGACGGGCGGGCGCCGAAGAGTGCCACCGCCGATCCGCCCAGCGCGAACCCGGCGACCTGCGCGAGCAGGAAGGTCGTGATGGTGATGGCGTTGCCGAGCATGAACTGCTGGCTGTCCAGCACGTCGGTGTAGATGGCGGTGCGCGCCGAGGTGAACGGCGGCCCGAAGACGGTGAGCACGAACAGCAGCGCGACCAGCGCCGCCACTGGCATCCCGGGCAGCGTCATGACCGCGACCAGGACCAGCCGGACCAGGTCGCAGCCGATCATCACCGAGCGCCGCGGGAACCGGTCGGCCAGCCCGGCCAGGAAGATGCCGCCGATGAAGCTGGGCACCACGCTGGCCGCGAACGCGACCGCGGCGAGCAGCGAGGACCCGGTCCGGTCGTAGACCAGCAGGGTGACCGCGACCCGGGCGAGCTGGTCGCCGATGACCGACAGGACCTGCGCGCTCCACAGCGCCCGGAACTCGCCGACGGCGAACACATCCCGGTAGGTCACCGGGCGCGCATCGTCGCGCTGCTGAGCCACCGGCCCCACTGTACGCAGGGCGGTCAGCCGGGCACGAGGAGTGTCCGGATCGGCAGGAGACCGGCTCAGAAGAAGATCAGCCGGACCGCCGAGATCAGGCCGATCAGTACCACGGTGATCCGCAGCGCCAGCGGCGGCAGCCTGCGGCCGAGCCGGGCGCCGAGCACCCCGCCGAGCGTCGAGCCGACCGCGATCAGGAGCACGGCCAGCCAGTTCACGTGCGCGAAGATGACGAACACGATCGCGGCCGTGGCGTTGACGATCGCCACGAGCACGTTCTTCGCGCCGTTGATGCGCTGCATGCCGTCCGCGGAGAACGTGCCGAGCAGGCCGATCACCAGCACGCCCTGGGCCGCGCCGAAGTAGCCGCCGTAAGCCGCCGACAGCAGCGTCCCCGCGGTCAGCGCGACGGGCGCGCGGCTGCCCCCCTTCTCCTCCTGGCGCCGCGCCACCCAGGCCGACAAGCGGGGCTGGACCAGGACCAGCACGCAGGCGACCAGGATCAGCACCGGGACGATCAGCGCGAACGCCCCGGCCGGCAGCGACAGCAGCAAGATCGCCCCGGCCAGCCCGCCGGCCGCCGCGACCGGGCCGAGCCGCAGCAGCAGGCTGCGCTGGCCGGCCAGCTCGCGCCGGTACCCGCACACCGCGCTGAGATTGCCCGGCACCAGGCCGACATTGTTGGAGACATTGGCGACCACCGGCGCGAAGCCGAACGCCAGCAGCGTGGGGAAGGTGATCAGCGAGCCGGATCCCACCACGGCGTTGATCGCGCCCGCCCCGACCCCGGCCGCGAAGATCGCGGCGATCTCACCTGGCGGCACGCGCACCTCGCATGACGCCTGATCCTAAGACGCGGGCGCGCCGGCCAGCGCACCGCAGCCCGCGGTCACGCCCCGCGGCCGGCCGTCATGGCCGGCCCGTCACGGCCACTGGTCACGGGCGGCGGTCAGGGCAGCGGTACCGCCCGGGCCGTCCACCGGTCGTCGCGCCGCTCCACGATCAGCGGCACTCCGAAACACCGGGACAGGTTCGCCCCGGTGAGCACCTCGGCCGCCGGCCCGGCGGCCAGCACGGCGCCGCGGCGCAGCAGCATCGCGTGCGTGAAGCCGGGCGGCACCTCCTCCACGTGGTGGGTGACCAGCACCATCATCGGGGCCCGCGGGCTGACCGCCAGCACCGCGATGCGGCGCAGCAGGTCCTCGCGGCCGCCCAGGTCGAGCCCGGCGGCCGGCTCGTCGAGCAGCAGCAGCTCCGGGTCGGCCATCAGCGACCGGGCGATCTGGACCCGCTTGCGCTCGCCCTCGGACAAGGTGGCGAACCGGCGCCGGATCAGGTGCGCGCAGCCGAGCGCGTCCAGCAGCTCGGCCGCCCGGGTCAGGTCGCCGTACTCGTAGTCCTCCTCCTGCCGGCCGAGGATCCCGTAGGCGGCGGTCAGCACCAGGTCGATGACCTTCTCGCCGGCCGGCACCTGGTCGGCCACCGCGGCGCTGGCGAAGCCGATCCTGGCGCGCAGCTCGGCCGGGTCGTCTTCGCCCAGCCGCTCGCCGAGGATCTCGGCGCTGCCCTCGTCCGGCTCCAGCATGGCCGCGGCCACCTGCAGCAAGGTGGTCTTGCCCGCCCCGTTGGGGCCGATGACCACCCAGCTCTCGTCCCCGCGCACCGTCCAGTCGACGTCGCGCAGCAGCATCAGGTCCTCGTGGCGTACCCCCACTCCGCTCAGCCGCAGGACTTCATCCGACATGCGGGTCCTTCCGCGAGGCCAGTTCGGGCGCAAGCATCTCCTCGAACCTACGGCATCGCCGGCGCGGGCGGTGCCGCCCCGCGCGGGGTCGGTAGCGTGGGCGTCGTCATGAACGGCAATCAGACCACCGTGCTGGTCACCCTCACCGGCCGGGACCGGCCGGGCGTCACCTACCGGCTGTTCTCCGCCCTCGCCGCGCACCGGCTGAGCGTGCTGGACATGGAGCAGGTGGTGATCCGCGGCCACCTGGTGCTCGGCGTGCTGCTGGCCGGCGATAGCGCGCCGGACCTGACCGCGCTGCACCGGGAGATCACCGGCGTCGCCGCCGACCTGGGCATGCAGGCCGAGATCACGCTCGGCTCAGGGGAGAGCGCCCGGCGCCGGGGCCAGCTGCACATCACGGTCCTCGGCCGGCCGCTGGAGCCAGCCGTCATCGCGGCCATCGCCGGGCGCATCTCGGCCAGCGGCGCGAACATCGACCGGATCGGGCGGCTGGCCGACCGGCCGGTGACCTGCATCGAGTTCGACGTGTCCGGCGCCGACCCGGCCGCGCTGCGGACAGTGCTGGCCCGCGAGTCGGCGGCGCTCGGCGCGGACGTTGCGGTGCAGCGCGGCGGCCTGCACCGGCGGGCGATGCGGCTGGTCATGATGGACGTCGACTCGACGCTGCTGCAGCAGGAGGTGATCGACCTGCTGGCGGCCCGGGCCGGGCGCGCCGCCGAGGTCAGCGCGATCACCGCGGCGGCCATGCGCGGCGACGCCGATTTCGCCACTGCGCTGCGCCAGCGGGTGCGGCTGCTGGCCGGCCAGGACGCCGCGGTGCTCGGCGAGGTGCTGACCGAGCTGCGGCTGGCCCCCGGCGCACAGACGCTGATCCGCACGCTGCGCCGGCTCGGCTACCGGTGCGGCGTGGTCAGCGGCGGCTTCACCCAGGTCACCGGCTGGCTGCGGGACGAGCTGGGGCTGGACTACGCGGCGGCCAACACGCTGGAGATCTCCGGCGGCAAGCTGACCGGCGAGCTCACCGGCCCGGTCATCGACCGCGCGGGCAAGGCCCGGGCGCTGCGGGAGTTCGCCGTCGCGGCGGGCGTCCCGCTGAGCCAGGCCGTCGCCATCGGCGACGGCGCCAACGACCTGGACATGATCGAGGCGGCCGGGCTCGGCGTGGCCTTCAACGCCAAGCCGGCCGTGCGCGACGCCGCCGACGCGTCGGTCAGCGTGCCCCACCTGGACGCGGTGCTCTACCTGCTCGGCATCTCCCGCGACGAGGTCGAGGAAGCGGACGCGGGCGATGAGGCCGGCGCCGGCCGGCGGGTCCCGCTGCCCGCCGGGTCATCCCCGGCGGGCTAGCCGGCCGGCGGCCGCCAGGACGCGATCAGCTTGCCGGTCCCCTCGCCCAGCTCGGCCCACGGCACCGGCAGCTCGATGACCGCCACCGCGGCGGCCGGGAAGCCGATCTCGGCCCCGGTCAGCGCCGCGGCGAGCTGCGCCGCGGCCGGGTTGTGGCCCACGCACATCAGCGTGCCCACCTCCGGCCCGGTCTCGGCGATGATGCCCGCCAGCTCGGCGGAGCCCGCGTCGTAGATCCGGTCGTCGATCTGCGCCGGGAGCTCAGCGGCCAGCTCGGCGCAGACGTACTGCCAGGTCTGCCGGGCCCGCCGGGCCCGCGAGCAGATCACCGCGTCCGGCACGAAGCCGCCACGGCGCAGCCAGGCCCCGGCCGCAGCCGAATCCTGGCGGCCCTGGGTGCGCAGCGCCCGCTCGGCGTCCGGGCCGCCGGGCAGCTCGCCCGCCGTGCCGTGCCGCATCACGATCAGCCGGTGCGCGCCGTTCATGACGTCCATCCTGGGCCACGACGGCGCGGGCGGCACGACGGCACGCGGGTACGGTCCGTAACAGCCGTCCGGCACCGGGCCGGCGCTGGCCTGCCGGCACCGGGCCGGTGCCCGCCGTCAGCCGGCCGCCGGCGCCGCCGCCGGCTCGCCCTCACTGCCGCTGGCCGGCCCGTCACCGTCGGCCCGGATCCCGGATTGCCGCCGCTTGGAGACCACCACCGCCGCCACGATGATGAGGACGGCCGCGATGGCCACGCCCGCGCGCAGGCCGAGATTGTGGCTGTACTTGACCACGCTGGTGGCGATCAGCAGCGAGACCAGGTTCATGACCTTGATCAGCGGGTTGATGGCCGGGCCCGCGGTGTCCTTGAACGGGTCGCCCACGGTGTCGCCGATGACGGTCGCGGCGTGCGCCTCTGAGCCCTTGCCGCCGTGGTGGCCGTCTTCCACCAGCTTCTTGGCGTTGTCCCAGGCACCGCCGGAGTTGGCCAGGAACACGGCCATCAGGGCCCCGGCGGCGATGGCCCCGGCCAGGAACGCGCCGAGCGGCGCGTACCCGATGGCGAATCCGATGGCGATCGGGCTCAGCACGGCCAGCAGGCCGGGCGTGGCCAGCTCGCGCAGCGAATCGGCGGTGCAGATGTCCACCACCCGGCCGTACTCAGGCTTCTCGGTGAAGTCCATGATCCCGGGGTGGGTCCGGAACTGCTCGCGGACCTCCCACACCACCCGGCCGGCGGCCCGGCCGACCGCCATGATCGCCAGGCCGGAGAAGTAGAACACCACCGCCGCGCCGACGATCACCCCGACCAGTACGTTCGGATGGTCGACCGACAGGCTGAAGGTGCGCGCGGCGCCGCCCAGCGACGATTCCACCGTGGTGCGGAACGCGCCGAACAGCGCCGTCGCGGCCAGCACCGCGGTCGCGATGGCGATGCCCTTGGTGATCGCCTTGGTGGTGTTGCCGACCGCGTCCAGCCGGGTCAGCACCTGGGCCGCCTCACCCTCGACCTCGCCGGACATCTCCGCGATGCCCTGGGCGTTGTCGGAGACCGGGCCGAAGGTGTCCATGGACACGATGACGCCGACGGTGGTCAGCAGGCCGGTGCCCGCCAGCGCCACCGCGAACAGCGCCAGCGTCGCGTTGCCGGTGCCGAGCAGGAACGCGGCGTAGACGGCCCCGGCGATGAGCAGCGCCGAGTAGACCGCCGACTCCAGCCCGACCGCGATGCCGGACAGGATCACGGTGGCCGCCCCGGTCAGCGAGCTCTCCCCGATCTCCTTCACCGGCCGCCGGTTGGTCTCGGTGAAGTAGCCGGTCAGCAGCTGGATGGCGCTGGCCAGGACCAGGCCGACCACCACCGCGCCGATGGCCAGCAGCCGCGGGCTGCCGCCGTGGCTGAGAATGGCCGCCGACCCGGCCCCGCTCACGCCCTTGAGCTCGCTGAACTTCGCGGGCAGGTAGAGGAACGCGGCCCCGATCACCAGCACGAGCGAGATGACGGCCGACAAGAAGAAGCCGCGGTTGATCGCGGTCATGCCGCTGCGGTCACCAGCGCGCGGCGCGGTCACGAAGATGCCGGCTACCGCGGTGATGACCCCGATCATCGGCACGATCAGCGGGAAGACCAGGCCCTGCGACCCGAAGGCCCTGACCCCGAGGATCAGCGAGGCGACCAGCATCACCGAGTACGACTCGAACAGGTCCGCGGCCATGCCGGCGCAGTCGCCCACGTTGTCGCCGACGTTGTCGGCGATCGTCGCGGCGTTGCGCGGGTCGTCCTCGGGAATGCCCTGCTCGACCTTGCCGACCAGGTCGGCGCCCACGTCGGCGGCCTTGGTGAAGATGCCGCCGCCGACCCGCATGAACATGGCCAGCAGCGCCGCGCCGAAGCCGAAGCCCTCCAGCACGTCCGAGGCATTGGCCTTATAGATGATGACCACGACTGCGGCGCCGAACAGGCCCAGGCCCACGGTGAACATTCCGGCCACCCCGCCGGTGCGGAACGCGATCCGCATGGCCGGGCGCTCGCCGGCCTCCTTGGCCGCCGCCGCGACCCGCACGTTGCCGCGCACCGCCAGCGACATCCCGACGAAGCCGGTCGTGGCGGAGAACAGGGCCCCGAACAAGAACGCCACGCTGCGGCCCCAGCGCACCCCCTCGTCCACCGCGGGCAGCAGCAGCAAGATGAAGAAGATCAGCACCACGAACACGCCGATGGTGCGGAACTGCCGCCGCAGGTAGGCCGCCGCGCCCTCCTGCACCGCGAGAGAGATCTCCTGCATCTTGGCGGTGCCCTGGCTCGCGGCCAGCACCTCCCGCACCAGCACGGCGGCCACGCCGAGCGCCAGCAGGGCGACCACAGCCACCACGATCACCCAGGTGAGGTTGCCGCCGGTTACCGTGGCCGCACCGCCCGCGAGGGCGGGGTTGAGCCTAGACATCTGTCCTCCTTGACAGGGATGCGCGTGCTCCGCGCGATACCGCCAGCTGCCTGCACGCGGCACCAGGCGGCGGCACATCGGCCGGCGGCCAGGGCACGCCACCACTGCGGTGCCGGGATTCTACGCACCCCGGTCATCGCCCGATCCAGCGGGTCCTGCTCACATCCTGCCGCGATGACCGCCGGGCCGCACCGTAACCGGGCCAACCGGCCGGCCGCCGTAACCCCGCGCCGGCAACGGATCGGGGTTACGGCCGCCCCGTCCGCCCGGGCCAGCCGCTCGCCGGCCTGGCCGCGCCGCCGGCCAGCGCCAGCGCGCTAGGACGGCTCCGGGGCAACCGCGGCGCTCGCCGCGGGCCAGCTCATCAGCACGCTGGTGCCCGCCGCCGTCTGCGTGACCTGGACGTCGTCGGCGAGCCCGGCGATGACGGCGATGCCGAAGCCGGACGTCGCGGCGGCCGCCCGGCCCGCGCCGCCCGGGCCGGTGCCGGTGTCGGTGACCTCGACCTGGAACCGCCCGCCGGAGTCGGTGAGCGCGATGCGCACCGGCTCGGCCGGGCTGGCCAGCCGGTTCGCCTCCACCGCGCGCGAGCACGCCTCGCCCACCGCCAGCCGGACCTCGTCGAGCATCGACTCGGGGACGCCGCTGCGCCGGGCGACGGCGGTGGCGACCAGGCGGGCGGTGCGCACGTGCGCGGGCAGTGCGGTAAAACTGACCTCGACCGTGGCCATCGGCGGACCGCGGCCGGCTACTTCTCGGACTTGCGCGCGCTGATCGCCGCGTCCACGGTGTCGTGGATGCCGAACACCTTGGTCAGGCCGGTGATCCGGAAGATCTTCAGGATCCGCTCCTGGGTGCAGACCAGGTCCAGGGAGCCGTCGTGGGCGCGGACCCGCTTGAGCCCGCCGACCAGCACGCCTAGCCCGGTCGAGTCGAGGAACTCGACCTTCTCCATATTCACCACGAGCTGATAGAAGCCGTTGTTGACCAGCTCGATCAGCAGCTCGCGCAAGCGCGGCGCCGTGTAGACGTCGATCTCGCCTTCCACATCGACGACCTCGATGCCGTCCTTGCCGTGGTGATCCAACTTCAGATCCACAAATCCTCCAAGCCGTGCGGCTGTCGTGAGCTGGCGAGCGCGGGCCCGGGCCGGTGGCCCGCCGGGAGCCAGTCGCACCGTTACCGGGCGCGCCTGCGCGTGCGCGCCCGGTTGGGATTCAACCACGCTCCGACGTCATGTCTATACCAGATCACAGTTCGAGGCTGCCTGCCCGGTGATGACACACTAGAAACCCGATGGCCGCGGTAACGCCGCTCACCGCGAGCGGGCCCCCAGTCCCGGCCGGGCGGGTCAGCCCGGAGACGGCTGCCGCATGCCCGGAAGCTGAGCTCGCCCGCCCGCAGGCCACCCCGGCCCGCCCGCAGGCCGCCCCGGCCCGCCCGGGAACGCCGGACGCGGCCGCGCTGCTGCGCCGCCGCGGCCGCGGCCGGCTCACCCACCTGGAGCGGCTGCCGGGCCGGGCCGGGCGTCCCGCGCCGTGGCCGTCCTGGGTGCCGGGCGAGCTTATTGCCGCCTTCGCGCGGTCCGGGGTCACCCAGCCCTGGGCGCACCAGGCGGCGGCCGCCGGGCACGCCCGCGACGGCCGCAACGTGATCATCGCCACCGGCACCGCCTCCGGCAAGTCGCTGGGTTACCTGCTGCCCGCGCTCACCGCCGTGCGGACGGGCGGCACCGCCTTGTACATCGCCCCGACCCGGGCCCTCGCCGCCGACCAGCTGCGGCTGGTCCGCTCGCTCGGGCTGGACGGGGTGCGGGCCGCGGTGGTGGACGGCGACACCCCGCCCGCTGACCGGGCCCGGGCCCGGGCGCAGGCCAGCTACCTGCTCACCACGCCGGACATGCTGCACCATGCGCTGCTGCCCGGGCACGCCCGCTGGGACGGCTTCTGGCGGCGGCTGCGCTACGTCATCGTCGACGAGTGCCACGGCTACCGCGGCGTGTTCGGCTCGCACGTCGCCCAGGTGCTGCGGCGGCTGCGCCGGGTCGCGGCGCAGCACGCCGGCCCGGCCGCCGGGGCCCCGGTCTTCCTGCTGGCCTCGGCCACCATCAGCGAGCCCGGCCGGTGCGCGGAGCTGCTCACCGGGCTGCCCGCCGAGGAGGTCACCGACGACGCGGCGCCGCACGGCGAGCTGACCTTCGGCCTGTGGGAACCGCCGCTGACCGCGCTGCGCGGCGAGGCCGGGGCGCCGGTGCGGCGCACCGCCCAGGCCGAGGCGGCCGGGCTGCTCACCGACCTGGTGGCCGGCCAGCTGCGGGCGCTGGCGTTCGTCCGGTCCCGGCGCGGCGCCGAGGCGCTGGCGCTCACCACCCGGCGGCTGCTTGAGCAGGCCGGCGCGGGCGAGCTGGCCGGCCAGATCGCGGCCTACCGGTCCGGCTACCTGGCCGACGACCGGCGGTCACTGGAGGAGGCACTGCGCTCCGGCCGGCTCGCGGGCCTGGCCACCACCAGCGCGCTGGAGCTCGGGGTGAGCTTCGCGGGGCTGGACGCGGTGCTGATCGTGGGCTGGCCCGGCACCCGGGCCGCGGTGTGGCAGCAGGCGGGCCGGGCCGGGCGCGGCGGCCGGGATGCCGCCGCCGTGCTCATCGCCAGGGACGACCCGCTGGACACCTACCTGGTCCACCATCCGCAGGCGCTGCTCGGCCAGCCGGTCGAGGCCACCGTGCTGGATCCGGCCAATCCCTACGTGCTGGCCCCGCACCTGTGCGCGGCGGCCGCCGAGCTGCCGCTGACCGAACCGGACCTGGACCTGTTCGGCCCCGCCGCCCGGCCGGTGGCCGCGGGCCTGTGCCGGGACGGGCTGCTGCGCCGCCGCGGCGAGCGCTGGTGCTGGACCCGCCGCGGCCGGGCCGCCGCCACCGGGCTGCGCGGCACCGGCGCGAGCCCGGTAAAGATCGTGGAGGAGGCAACGGGCCGGCTGGTGGGAACGGTCGACGAGCCGTCAGCGCACATCCTGGCCCACGCCGGCGCGGTGTACCCGCACCAGGGCGAGATGTACCTGGTCCGGGAGCTGGACCTGGACTGCGGGGTGGCGCTGGTCGAGCCCGGCGATCCCGGCTACTCGACCTCGGCCCGCCAGCTCACCGGGGTCGAGATCGCGCGCGAGCTGCGCGGCGAGGCGTGGGGGCCGGCCGGGGTGCACTTCGGTGACGTCCAGGTGACCCGCCAGGTGGTCTCCTATATCCGCCGCCACGCCGAGACCGGGCTGCCGCTCGGCGAGGAACCGCTGGACCTGCCCGCCCGCACCCTGCCGACCAGGGCCGTGTGGTGGACCATCGGCCCGCAGCAGCGCGCCGCGCTGGCCGCGGCCGGAGTCGAGGTGGCCGGGGCCGCGCATGCCGCCGAGCATGCCTCGATCGGGCTGCTGCCCCTGGTGGCCGCCTGCGACCGGATGGACGTCGGCGGGGTGTCGGCCGACCTGCATCCGGCCACCGGGCGGCTGACGGTGTTCGTCTACGACGGGCACGAGGGCGGCGCCGGATTCGCCGAGCGCGGCTTCGCGGCGGCGCGGCAGTGGCTGTCCGCCACCGCGGAGGCGATCGCCTGCTGCGAGTGCGCGGACGGCTGCCCTTCGTGCGTGCAGTCACCCAAGTGCGGTAACGGCAATCAGCCGTTGTCTAAGCCGGGGGCCGTGTTGTTGCTGCGGGAACTACTCGCCGCGGCTCGGTGAAATTGCACCGCCAGGAGGGGAAGCCAGGCCGTGAAATTGCAGGAAAGAAAAAGGGGCGACCCCCGCCGGGGGGGAGAGCGGGGGTCGCCGGTAACGGTCCGACTCCGGGGGGGCAGAGCCGGCTCCGCTTCACGAAAGCCTACGTGCAGCGGCCCAGCTTGGCTAGCGGAAGTTACCCGCTGGTCCGCCCAAATTGCATAACCGTTTAGTGACTTCGCCTATGCTCGCCGAACGTGGCCACATCCCATGAGGCGCACGACATCGCACGCGAGGCGGCCTTTTTTGATCTCGATAAGACCATCATCTCGCGATCAAGCGCGCTGGCTTTCGCGCCCTCTTTCTATCGGCACGGTCTGATCAGCCGGACCGAGGCGGTGCGCAGTGCCTACGCCCAGCTGTCGTACCGGCTGCTGGGCGCCGATCACCGGCGGATGGAGCGTATCAGGGGGCAGGTGTCGGCCGTCTGCCGGGGCTGGCCGGCCGACCGGGTCGCCGACATCGTCCGGCGCAACCTGGAGGACATCATCGTCCCGCTGGTGTACCCGCAGGTCTACAGCCTGATCGCCGCGCACCGCCGGGACGGGCGCGATGTGATCATCGTGAGCACGTCCGGTGAGGAGATGGTCGGCCCGATCGGGCTGCTGCTCGGCGCCTCCAGCGTGATCGCCACCCGGATGCAGGTCGCGGGCGGCCGGTACACCGGCGTCATGGAGTTCTACGCGTATGGCGAGGCCAAGGCGCACCGGGTGCGCGAGCTGGCGGCCGAGCGGGGTTACCGGCTCGGCGACTGCTTCGCCTACAGTGACTCGGTCACCGACCTGCCGCTGCTGGAGGCCGTCGGCCGCCCGCATGCCGTCAACCCGGACCGGGCGCTGCGCCGGGTCGCCCGGGAGCGGGGCTGGCCGGTGCTCGCCTTCGGGCCGGAGAAGAAGCCATAAATGGGACCGGACCGATCGAGATAACGAATCTGTCACGCTCCAGGGGTTCCCAACCGGCCCGATCCGTCGTAGAAAGAAGACACGGACTCTGCGTCCGGACACGGCAACCGGGCACCCACGCGCGACCAGCCGCGGGAGGCGTGCCGAGGCAGGAAGGCCGGTGACGGCCCCGCGCCAGCGGGCCAGCCGGCCGCCTACCCGGCAGTACAGGTGCACGCTTGGTAACCCGGCCTGACGTGGCATGCGACGGCGCCCCGGCTGGGGCGCCGTTTGCTGTGCCCGGGCGCGGACGCGAGGCCGGCCCGCCGGGCCCGCGGACGGCCGGGCGCACCCGTCAGGCCAGCCGGCCGGGGTCAGGCCGGCCCGGCCGTCCGCGCGGCAGGTAATGCGACGCGCGCATTTTGCACCGTGCTAACATGCGCGCAATCGATCGTTGGTGCTGTGCAATCGATCGTTGGTGCTGTTGAGCATGTCTCTTTCTCGGGCCGGCCGGACGATTCCCCGGCCAAACCGGGCGATCGTCCTCATCGGCGTGCCTGGTCACCTACTCCGCAACGAACTGGCAATCTGCTAGTGATCTCTCCGATTGTCGCGCAGCGCGAATGTCGCGAGAGGGTATGAGCAAGACAGTGGTGCGACCCGCGCGAGAATGGGAGAGCATTGATGGCCGAATCCCCGGCCCGCCAGCCGGCTGAACTCACCAGCGAGCCGTCGCTGGGCACCCTGGTCCAGTCAGCGGTCGCGGACATGACCAAGCTGCTCAGGTACGAGCTGGACCTGGCCAAGATCGAGCTCAAGCAGGACGTGAAGCGGCTCGGCATCGGCGGCGCGCTGCTCGCGATGGCGGCCTTCGTCGGCTGCCTGGTGCTCATCCTGCTGTCCATCGCGCTCGCCTACGGCCTGGTCGCGCTGCACATCTGGGCCTGGGCCGCGTTCCTGATCGTGGCCGGAGCGTACGTGCTGCTCGCCGGGCTGGCCGTGCTCATCGGGGTGATGAAGGTGCGCAAGCTCGCCGGGCTGCCCAAGACCCGGCAGACCGTACAGGACGACATGACCCTGCTGCGCCGCGGCGACGGCACCGCGGCGGCCCCGGCAGGCAAAGCCGGCTGACGTGCCCGAGCATGCCGATGCGGCGATCTACCGGGAGGGTCCCTGGCGGCACCGCTCGGTGAGCGCCAACGGCACCCGGTTTCACCTGGCCGAGAGCGGCGAGGGCCCGCTGGTGCTGCTGTTGCACGGCTTCCCGGAATTCTGGTGGGCCTGGCGGGAGCAGCTGTCGTCGCTGCGCGCCGCCGGCTTTCGCGTCGTCGCCGTCGACCTGCGCGGCTACGGCGGCAGCGACAAGCCGCCGCGCGGCTACGACCTGGTGACCGCCGCCTCGGACGCGGCCGGCCTGGTCCGGGCGCTGGGCGAGGCGAACGCGGTGGTGGTCGGCCACGACTGGGGCGGGCTGATCGCCTGGACCATGGCCGCCTACTTCCCGAAGGTGGTGCGCAGGCTCGCCGTGGTCTCCGCGGCACATCCGCTGCGGCTGCGCAAGGCCGTGCTGGCCGACCCGTTCGGCCAGGGCCGCAGCAGCGGCTACGCGCTCGGCTTCCAGCTTCCGCTGCTGCCCGAGCGGCAGCTGCTGCGTGACGGCGCCAGCCGGGTCGCCAGCCTGCTGGAGGCCTGGTCGGCGCCCGGCTGGCCGGACGCCGAGACCGAGCAGTGCTACCGGGCCGCGATGGGCGTGCCGTCGGTGGCGCACTCGGCGCTTGAGTACCACCGCTGGTTCGTGCGCTCCCGGCTGCGGCCCGACGGGCTGCGCTACGCACGGGCCATGCGGGCGCCCATCCAGGCCCCGACGCTGCACCTGCACGGCGCCCTGGACACCTGCGTGCTGCCGGCCACCGCCCGCGGCTCCAGCCTGCACGTCGAGGCGCCGTACCGGTGGCGGCTGATCGACGGAGCCGGGCATTTCCCGCACGAGGAGCAGCCGGCCAGGTTCGACGCAGAGCTGCGCTCCTGGCTGGCCGATCCCGAGCCGGAGCGATGACCGGGCGCCCGGCGGACGCGTCCGGCCGGGACCGGGACCGCGCCGGGCGGCCGCGCAACGCCCGGCCGCGGGACGGCCTGGGCCGGCCGCTGCCGCGCGGCGCAGCGGGCCAGCCGGCGCTGCCCGACGACCCGGCGCTGCCGCCGCAGCAGGCCCTGGCGCTGGCCCAGCGGCTACTGGACGAGGGGCGGCCGTTTCACGCGCACGAGGTGCTGGAGGCCGCGTGGAAGGCCGCGCCGGCGCCGGACCGGGACTTCTGGCAGGGCCTCGCCCAGCTCGCCGTCGGGCTGACGCACGCCCGGCGCGGCAACGCCCGCGGCGCGGCCGCCTTGCTGCGCCGCGGCGCGGCCCGGCTGGCCGGGTACCGGCCGCGCCGCCCGCACGGGGTGGACGCCGCGGCCCTCGCCGCGGCGGCGGACGGGCTGGCCGGCCGGATCGAAGCCGCGGGCCTGCCGCCGCCCGGCTCCGCAGCGGCCGCCCCGGCCCTGCCGCCGCTGACCGCCCGCTACTGACAGGCCTGGGTCGAGACCGGACGGTCCGCGGCCAGGCCCGACCGCACGTCCGGGGCGATCTCCCCGGCCGACAGCGCGTAACCGGTGTCGGGCACCGCGGTGGCCGCGGCGAACACCACGCCGTAGACCCGGCCGGCCGGCGTCAGCAGCGGGCCGCCGGAGTTGCCCGGTTCCACCCGCGCGCGGATCGGGTAGATCGACCGCGTCACCTGGGCGCTGGCGTAGATGTCCGGCCCGGTGGCGTTCTCCAGCGCCGCCACCCGGGCGGGCACGGCGGTGAAGCCGCCGTTGAGCGGGTAGCCGACCACGATCGCGCTGGCCCCGAACCTGGCCTGCCCGGCGAACCGCAGCGGCCGCGCGGTCAGCCCCGGCACGTCGAGCACCGCGATGTCACGCCCCGGGTCGTAGAGCACCACCCGGGCCGGGTACTGGGCCCCGCTGCGGGTGAACACCCGCGGGCCGTCGGTGACCCCGGCCACCACGTGCGCGTTGGTGACGACCCGGCCGGGCGCGACGACGAACCCGGATCCTTCCAGCCGCCGCGAGCAGCTCGGCGCGACGCCCTGGATCTTGACGATGCTGCCGCCGTCCCTGGCCAGCCCGCGCGCCTGCAGCACGCCCGGGTCGGCGGGCGGCACGGCCAGCGAGCTCTCCGCGCCGAGGGCGCTGAACACCTGCGTGTACGAGCCACTGGACAGCAGGCTGCGCAGCGGCGCGAAATCCAGGCTGAGCGCGGCGGCCGGCATCACCCGGTCCACGGCCCGCAGCACCCGCGAGCCGTTGACCTGCCGGGACAGCAGGGTGAACGGCGAGTAGGCCACGAACGAGCCGATCAGCCAGGCCACCACCAGCACCGCCGCCACATTGATGACCGCGCCGCCGATCGAGTCCAGCACCGTGGCCGGCCGCCAGCGGACCCGCGACCGCACCGCGACGCCGATCCCGGAGGTGAGCAGCATGCCCGCCATGGCGGCGATGAAGACGGTCAGGATGGCGATGAACGCCTGCACGTTCGGGGTGGAGGCCAGCTGGTGCGACAGCCACGGGGCGAACACCGCCCCGGCCATGACGCCGCCGACGAAACCGGCGAAGCTCAGCACCCCGATGATGAAGCCCTGCCGGTACCCGGCCACGGCGAACGCCGCCGCGAGCACGATCAGGATCAGGTCCAGTAGATCGCCGGGCACGAACAACACCGTATCGCCCGCAGGCAGCGCCCCGGCCCGCCTCGCCGGGCCTGCGGCCGCGCCGCCGGGAGGGCGGGCCCGGCCTGCGGGCCGGGCCCGCGGGCGGGGGAAGAAAGATGACGCCGCCGATGCCCGGATCTGCTGCCTGATGGCCCTGGATGCCTACCTGGAGCTGCGCAAGCTGATCCCGCATGGCGAGATCGGCACCGAGCTGCGCGCCATCGCCCGTGATGACGAACGGGCGGCCCGTGACGAGCGGCGGATCGGCAACCGGCTGCGCGCCGACCTGTTGTCTGCTTTCCCCGCCGCCGTCGACATTGCCGGCGGCGACCTGGGCGCGGCGGTATTCCTCAAGCTGCTGCAGCGCTGGCCCTCTGCTGACGCGCTGGCTGCCGCCAGCCGCGAGGAACTGGCGGCCTTCGCCCGCTCGGCCCGCCACGGCTGGCCGGAGCGGTTCGCTGACCGCGTCACCACCGCCCTGGCCGAGTCCCGGCTGGCGGTACGGCCCGAGCTCGCCCGCGCCAAGGCCGGCACCATCGCGCTGGCCGCCGCCCAGCTTCTGCTGCTGCGCGACCAGCGCAAGGCGTGGGAAAAGCGGATGGGTGAGCTGCTGCTCGGCGCCCCCCGCTACGGCCGGGACAAGACCCCGAAGGACCCTGACCCGGGGAAGGCGTTCCCGGGCGGCGAGACCTACCTGAGCATGCCTGGCCTGGGTGACCGTCTCGCCGCCCGGGTCGCCGGTGAGATCGGCGAGCACTTCGGGCAGTTCGTCACGCCGAATTCCCTGCAATGCTACGGCGGGCAAGCACCCGTCACCCGCAGGTCCGGCCGCAGCGAGTTCGTGGTCGCCCGCCGTCTGGCCTATAACCGGCATCTCGGCACAGCCGTCACCCAGTGGGCTTTCTGCAGCCTCCAGCAATCCGCCTGGGCCAGAGAGTTCTACGACCAGAAGACCGCCGCCGGCAACAACCACCACTGCGCCCTGCGCAAGCTCGGCAACCGCTGGCTGGAGGTCCTGTGGCACTGCCTGGACAAAGGCGTCCTTTACGACGAAACCATCCACACGGCCAACCGGCAAAAGGCAAGCGCCCTCAAACCTGCCGCCTGAGGTTGACAGAGGGTGTCTCATGGCCCGGTCTCGGGCAGGCCCTCCGCGGCCCGGTAGGCGTCGGCCGGCAGGTCGCGGACCCGGCCCGCGTCCCACGGCTGCTCCCACCCGCCGAGGGCGAGCAGCCGGTCCACGACCATCGCGGTGAAACCCCAGACCAGCATCGGACCGGCCTCGAAGGCGGGCCCGGCCCGGCCGGACGGGTGCCGGATGGTCAGCCGGTGCGCCGGGTCGGCCAGCTCGGCCACCGGCACCCTGGCTACCGCGGTGACCTCGTCCGGGTCGCCCGGCGCGACCGAGACCGGCACCTGCCACCAGGCCAGCACCGGGGTGACGGAAAAGCCGCTGGGCGGTATGAACAGCTCGGGCAGCACGCCCAGCACCTGCACGCCCGCCGGCTCCACGCCGGCCTCCTCGGCGGCCTCGCGCAGTGCCGCCGGCACCGGGCCGCCGTCGGCCGGGTCGATCGCGCCGCCGGGAAAGGCGGGCTGGCCGGCGTGCCCGGCGGATGGCGCGGCTGCGCTGCACCAGCAGCAGGTCGGGCCCGGCCGGGCCGTCGCCGAACAAGACCAGCACCGCGGACGGGCGGCCGCCGCCTGGCGGCGGCCGCAGTGCCGCCGGAACCTCCATCCGCTGCGCCGCCGCGGCCAGCCGGGTCAGCCAGCCCGGCGGCCCCGCAGACGATGCCGCGGCCGGGCCCGGCGGGCCCGCGGCGGTCACGAGAACGGGCCCGTCTTGACCAGCTTGCGCGCCACTGCGGGGTCGGTCGGGCCCTCGCCGAACGAGGGGCACAGCGCGGCCAGCGGGCAGGCCCCGCACGCGGGCCTGCGGGCGTGGCAGACCCGGCGCCCGTGCCAGATCAGCCGGTGCGACAGCATCGTCCACTCCGAGCGGGGGAACAGCGCCCCCACCTCCTGCTCGATCTTCACCGGGTCGTCCGCGGCGGTCCAGCCGAAGCGGCGCGACAGCCGGGCGAAGTGGGTGTCGACGGTGATGCCGGGCACTCCGAAGGCGTTGCCGAGCACTACGTTCGCGGTCTTGCGGCCGACGCCGGGCAGCGTGACCAGGTCCTTGAGCTTGCCCGGCACCTCGCCGCCGAAGCGCTCGCACAGCGCCTGGCCGAGCCCGATGATGCTGGTGGTCTTGGCCCGGAAGAACCCGGTGGACTGGATGATCTTCTCCACGTCCGCGCGGCCGGCGGCGGCGTAGTCAGCCGCGGTGCGGTACCGGGCGAACAGCACCGGGGTGACCAGGTTGACCCGCCGGTCGGTGCACTGGGCCGACAGGATGGTCGCGACCAGCAGTTCCAGCGGGCTGGTGAAGTCCAGCTCGCAGTGGGCATCGGGGTACAGCGCCGCCAGCTCCCTGTTGATCCGGCGGGCGCGCCGGACCAGCGCGGTCCGGGACGGCGCGGCGGGAAAGGCGGCCGGGGCGGCCGGGGCGGCGGGCACGAGCTAAGCCTATGCAGTGCGGCCGGTGCCGCGCGGCCGGTGCAGTGCGGCCGGTGCAGTGCGGCCGGTGCCGCGCGGCCGGTGCCGCGCGGCACGCCCGGAGCGCGGCCGGCCCGGGGCGCGGCCGGGCCCGGGACCCGGCCGCCCGCGCGCGGGCGTTTGCAGCGAGATTCGACATGCCCGGCGGGCAGCTTGCGCCGGGAGATATTCTGGCTGGCGAGCCAGGCCGCGGGGACTCCCGGGAAGTCCGGTGCGGGCGTTCATGCCTGGGGCGGGATCAGGCCGTGGACAGCAGGCCGTGACAGTGAGCCATGACAGCGTGCGCGGACCGCGCAGGTGGCGGGCGGGAATAGCCTCGCCGAATCACAGGGAACCGGGACGAGACCGTATGCGAATGCCAGGTACATCCGCGGGACGGGCCGCATCCGGCCGGGCGGGCACGCCGGCTCAGGCTGCTGGCCCGCAGGCCGGGCAGGCGGCCGCGGGCAACGGCAGCGCGGACCCCGCCCGGGCGGTGACCGAGGTCCCGGCCCCGGCCCCGGCCCCGGCCGAGCCCGAGCTCCGGGCCCCGGCCGAGCCTGAGCTCCGGGCCCCGGCCGAGCCCGAGCTCCCGGCCCCGGCCGAGCCTGAGCTCCGGGCCCCGGCCGGATCGGAGGCCCCGGCTCCGGCGGGCCAGGAGGAGGCCGGCCGGCACCGGCCGGCCCGAGCGCGGCCCGCGGCGGTGGCTGGCGGACCTGGCCGCGCTCGCCCGGCGGTCCCCGCAGCTCGCGGCCCGGCACTGGCTGGCCAGCCTGCTGCTCGCGGCGGGCATCGCGGCGCGGGTGCTGGCGCTGGTGGCCTACCGCCCGGCGCTGATCTACGTCGACACGCTGAAGTACCTGTACCACTCGTGGAGCGGATCCGATCCGGTCGGCTACAAGCTGCCGCTGCACGTCATCTTGCTGTTCGGCAACCTCGAGCTGGTCGCGGTGGTCCAGCACCTGCTGGGCCTGGCCATGGCGGTCACGCTGTACGCGGTGCTGATCCGACGCGGCGTGGCCCGCTGGCTGGCCGCCATCGCCATCGCCCCGGTCCTGCTGGACGCCTACCAGCTGCAGTCCGAGCAGACGATCATGCCGGACGTGTGGCTGGAGGCGCTGATCGTGGCCGGCCTGGCCGTACTGGCCTGGCGGCAGGTCATCAGCACCAGGATCTGCGTCGCGGCCGGCCTGATCCTCGGCGCCTCGGCCACCATCCGGCAGATCGGCGAGGTGCTGGTCGTCCCGGCCGCGCTGTTCGTGCTGCTGGTGGCGGGCGGCGGCTGGCGCGGCCGGCTGCGCAAGACCGTCGCGCTGTGCGCGGCCTTCCTCGCGCCGGTGCTGTTGTACATGGCGGGGTCGTATGACCTGACGCATCACTTCAGCCTGTCCCAGAGCGGCTCGGCGTCGACCTACGGCCGGATGGCCTCGGCCGCGGATTGCGCGACGCTGAAGGTGCCGCCGGCGCTGCGGCCGCTGTGCCCCGCCGGGGCCGAGCACTATGTCGGCGCGGACCGGCTCGACCACGACAACAACTCGCCCGCCAAGACGTTCATCCCGCCGCCCGGCGTCAGCCGGGCGGCGGCCATCGGCCAGTTCAACTCCGACGTGCTGGAGCAGCAGCCGCTGCGGGTGGCCGGCGCCTACGCCGCGGACGTGATCAAGCTGTTCGCGCTGCGCCGGGTCACCAGCCCGGGCGACACGCCGATCAGCCGCTGGCAGTTCCAGACCTTCTATCCGTCCTACCTGGACGTCGAGGTAGGACGGGGCAACCTCATCGTGCTGGGTCTCAAGCAGCCCGGCGGCCCGGTGCTGTACCGCACCCTGGACCCGGCCTACGGCGGGCCGCGGGCCGCCGTAGACAAGCCGCTGGCCGCGTTCCTGCACTCCTACCAGCGCGATGGCGGCTACACGCCGGGACCGTTCCTGCTGCTCGCCTCGCTCGCGGGCCTGGCCGGCACGGCCTGCGCGCTGATGCTGCTCTTCCGCCGCCGCAGCGGCAGCTTGCAGGGCCAGCTGGCCCTCGGCAGCCTGCTGTTCTTCCTGACCGCGGCCGCTGACCTGCTGATCTCCGACCTGCCGGAGTTCTCCTGGCGCTACCAGCTGCCCGCGGTGGTCACGCTGCCGGTGGCCGGCGCGTTCGGCGTCGCCGCGCTGCTGCGATTCGGCCGGGACCGCCAGGCCGCCAGCCGGGCCCGCCAGGCCGGCTGATCACGCACCAAGAGCGCCCGCTCACATGTCCCGGATCTCGAGGTAGCGCTTGACGTCGGGCAGCGACTGCACCACCGCGGCGAGAACCGCGGCGACCAGCGCGGCCGCGACCAGTTTGCCGATCATGTTCTGTCCTCCTCCGGATGCTGACCAGGCGGCTTCGCCGGGCCGATGGGCTCCACCTCGTCGGGGGCGAAATACAGGAACCGGCCGTGGAAGCGCTGCAGCTCGGCGGCCGGGTCGTCCTCGGGAAGCAGCGCCAGATGGGTCTGGCCGTCGACGTCACTGAGCACGGCCTCCACCACCGCCGCGCGGCCGGCCAGGAATAGGTCCTGGGCGTCGGCCCGGCGGCTGCCGGGGCGCATCAGCACCCGGCTGCCGCGGGCGACCCGGTGGCCCGCGATGATCACGGCGTCGGTCTCCGGCGAGACCGACGCGTCGGCGCCCGGATCCCACCACGGCACCGCCGGCCGGTCCGTGACCTGCGCGGGCCAGCCGTCCGCGGCCGCATTGCCGCCGGGAACACCGGGCTGCTGCGGCGCAGCGGGGAGGTAGCGGATTGCGCCGTGCAGCCGCTCGAGCATCTCGGCCGGCATGCCGTCCACCCGGTCGATCAGCCCGGCCGCGCGCGGGTCGGTAGCCCGCGCCTGCTGCTTCTCCGCTTCGGTCAGAGTGAGAGTGCGCAGCGTCAGGATCTCGTCGATCTCGGTCGCGTCGAACATCTCCCCGTCGCTCTCCGCGGCGATCTCCGGATGGTCGTACAAGATCACCGGCGAGGAGAGCACCAGGTCCTGGCCGCCCGGCGGCCCGGCCAGCACCGGCCAGGTCCCGGTGTTGACGCAGGCGGCCACCTCGGCGGCGGCCCATTGCGGCGGGTCGGTCATGGACACGAAACGGCCGCCGGGCACCTCGATCAGGCTGTGCGCGGCGATCAGGGCGCAGCGCAGGCCGTCCTGCCGGACCGCCAGCGGACCCGCGGCGGCGGTGGTGTTCTCGACCCGCACCCGCAGCCGCAGCGCGCCGTAGGGCCCCGGCAGCCGCTGCGCGCTCAGCACGATCCGCCCGTCGACGGCACAGCAGGCCCGGAGCAGCCGTCCGGCCAGCGTGCCGCCGGCGCCCAGCAGGTCCTGCTCCGCCCGATGTGCGGCGAGGCTGAAGTCCTGCTGGTGCTCGCGGTCCAGCAGCGCCGCGACCGGGACGCTCGCGGCCTGCTCCTGCTCGGCCGCCTCGTCCCAGCTGGTGTAGGTCGTCCCGGCCACGGTGAGCTCGGGCACCTCGCGCGCGGCACCGGGTCCCGGCGGGATCTCCTGCACGGTCCGCCGCTGCAGCCGCAAGAACCTGACCAGCACGCTCAGCTGCGCGTCCGGCGGGCATTCCAGCAGGCACTCGGTCTGGGTGGCGGACGGTTCGTGCGGGTCGACGGCCGCGTAACCGGGGGGCATCAGCACCCCGAACTGGAACCGGGCCTGGTTCTTCTGTGACTGCTGATGATAGGGATACAGCAGGTAGCCCTCGTACAAGATCGCGTCCGCGACCTTGCGGGCGTGCGCGAGACGGGCGGAGCCGGGGGTCATCGCGGCGGGTCCCCGGCCGCGGCGCCGGCCCGCGCCAGCAGCGCGGCGATCGTGGCGTCCCAGGTCGGCAGGGCGGCACCGGTCTTGAATCGGGCCAGCTCGTCGAAGGTGTCCAGGCTCATCTTGATCCACGCCGAGTGGGGGAAGTGCGCCTCGATGGCCTCCCGCCACAGCGCCACCGGCAACCGGTAGGACGCTTCCTTGCTCCACGGCACCTGGGTGACCGACAGCCGGCCGCCCTCGGCAGCGAAGATCGTCCCGCTGAACAGCAGCAAAAGCGGCACCTCGCCATCCTGCAGGCCGGCGAAGTAGCGGGTGGAGCCGATCTCCAGGTCGTAGCTCAGCGGCACCGGCAGGTCGAGCTCGGTGCTGCCGGTGAACCCGGGCACCATCACCGACACCTGGGTGAACTGCAGCGGCTTGAGCGTGTCCGCCCACCGCCGGGTGTCGCCGAACAGGTCGTTCAGCCGCTGCGCCTCGGCGTCGGTGTACCGGCGCCGGCTCGGCTCGATCCTGATCTGGCAGCGCAGCGCGATGGCCTCGACCCGCTGGCCGCTCGTCTCGCTGATCCGCAGCAGCAGCGACATCGACGGGGTCACCGCGTACCGGTCCGCCCGCGCTCCGGTGCAGTCGAAGACGAGCTCGGCCATGCTCAGGCCTTCCCGAACGGACGGGCCCTGCCCCGCACGCCGGCGAGGAACTCGCCGATCGCGGCCCTGGCCTCGGCGCCGCCGTCGAAGCCGCGCCAGGTCAGCCGCATCCGGCCGGCCAGCTCGTAGCACACGTCCACCGGGACCAGGAAGTACTCCACCCCGGCGTCCGACCTGGACACCAGCACCGCCTCGACGTCGGGCTCGGCCGCGGCCAGCAGCGGGAAGTCCGCGGTGAGCTGGTCCCACGCGGCCAGGTCCAGGATGCACTCGGTGGCGCCCGCCGGGCTGGGGTAGAACCCGGTCACCTGGCCGCGCTGCGAGCTGCGCAGGAAGAAGGCCAGCCCGACCGGGATCTCGAACTGCTCCCAGCGCGGCGGCGGCAGGACGCGGTCCGGGTCCAGCAGGTACCGGTCCGGCACGGCGCGGTAGCGGCCCTGGCCGGCCCGAGGGTGGGTGAACAGCAGGTAGCAGGCCCGGCAGGCGCAGATAAGGCTGGCCGACTCCAGATCGGCTACATGACTGTGCTGCTCGGGAACCTCGGCCGCGCACAGCTCGCACTTCTCCGTCCCCGGGGCGGCGGCCGGCCCCGGGGACGCGACCTGAAACCGGGCCGCGTTGGCGGCAAAGGCCTGGGCCAGCGCCCCGGCGTCGGCGGGCAGCGCCGCCGCGGCCGCCGCAGTCACCGCGGGATCGGCGGGCACGGCCGGATCGGCGGGCACGGCCGGATCGGCGGGCACGGGAGCCGGGTCGGCGGCCGCAGCCGGCGGGTCCGCTCGCGGCGGGGCCGTGCCGGGGACGAACCGGCGCAGTCCCGTGCCTCCGGTCACGACCCGACCACCTCGGGCTGTGCTCCGGTGGCTGGCTCCGGCTGTGCCGCCATGGCGGCCTCCGGCTGTGCCGCCATGGCAGCCTCCGGCAGGGCGACCCGCACGCCCTGGCTGTCGGTCAGCAGCGGCAGCGGGTCCAGGTGCAGCGACGTGTCATCGAGCGACTTGCCCGCCAGCCGGATGTTGTAGCGCGCGCCGCACGCCGGACAGGTCAGCTCCTCGCGCTGCAGGGCACCTTCGGCCATAGATGCCCCGCACCGCGCGCACGCGTCGCGATAGGCGTACAGGGTGCCGCGGACCGCGCACACCAGGACCGCGACGCCGGCGGCCGACGCACTGACCGGGCGCGCGCTCGGCGGGCCGACGTCCGGCAGGCGGACCCAGCTGACGGCGGATCCGCCGTCAGCCGGGCCGCCTGCCTGCCCTGCCCCCTCCGGTGCTGGTGCCGGGCGGCGGCCGATCTGCAGCAGCGGCGGCTCCGGCGCGGCCGTCATGCCCTCCACGACCACCTCGGCGACCTCCGGCGCGGCGTCCTCCACGGCGCTGCGGATGGCCAGTTCGACCGTGACCGTCGAGGACGGGCAGCCATGGCAGCTGCCCTCCAGCCGCAGCCGGGCCACGCCGCCGGTGACCCCGAGGTACTGCACCCCGCCGGCATGCGACCCGAGGTAGGGCCGGACCCGGTCCAGCGCCTGCTGGATCCGCGCGTCGACATCCAGCGGATGCAGGTCGTGCAGCAGCAGCAGCCCCTCGACCTGCGGGTCGTCGGCGATCTCGCGCAGCAGCGCGGCGCCCGCCTCGCCGTGGGAGGCCAGGATGGCCGTGATCGCGCCCAGGCCGTCCCCGTACAGGCCGACCAGCAGCCCGACCAGTTCCTCGGCGGCCCTGGCCGTGCCCTCACCGCCGGCGGCGGCGAGGACGCCGAGCAGCTCCTCGACCCGCGCGCCGGCCCGCTGGACTCCGGTCATGAGACAGCGATCCGGATCATGAACGAGCCATCCGGGGCATCAGGTGGCCAGCGTGGTGCCGTACGGCGAGTGGAGCTTGTCGAGCACCTTGCCGCTGCCCAGGTACATGTGCACGCCGCAGGGCAGGCACGGGTCGAAGCTGCGCACGGTCCGCATGATGTCGATGCCCTTGAACGACTCCTTCGGGTTCTCCTCGAAGATCGGCGTGTTCTGCACCGCGTCCTCGTACGGGCCCGGCGTGCCGTAGCTGTCCCGGACGCTGGCGTTCCACGGGGTCGGCGGGTACGGATGGTAGTTGGCGATCTTGCCGCCGCGGATGACCATGTGGTGCGACAGCACGCCGCGCACGGCCTCGGTGAACCCGCAGCTGGCGGCCTCGTCCGGGACGGCGAACGGCTCCCAGGTCTTGGTCCGCCCGGCCCGGATCTCGGCCAGCGCCTGCTCGGTGAAGTGCAGCGCGCAGGCGGCCGCGTAGGCCTGGAAGTAGGTCCGGGCCCGGTCCCGCTCGATCGCGTTGGACAGCGGCCGGCCCTGCGCGTCCTTCGGCACCTTCCACTCGAAGGTCACCTCGGGCTTGGTCACGGTCTTGGGCAGGTTGATCAGCACGCTGTCCCCGGTGGACTTGACGTAGCCGAAGTCCACCAGGCGGCCCTGCGCGGTCGCCCACAACCGGGCGATCGGGCCGCCGCCGGTGTCGGCGGCCAGGTGGTCGGTGCCGTCGAACCAGCGCGGCGACATGACCCAGCTGTACTTGTTGTCGAAGTCGCGCTTGGCCGGCCGGGGGATGGTGTGCTGGTTCCACGGGTGCCTGCGGTCCACCGGGTTGCCCAGCGGGTCGCGGGTCACGAACATCTCCTGGTCTTCCCAGTCCTCGTAGTAGGAGGAGCCGAGCAGGATGCGGATGCCCAGGTTGATCTCGACCAGGTCGTTGGTGAGCAGCTGCCCGTCGCGGATCACGCCGGGGCTGACGAACATCTTGCGGCCCCAGTCGGTCATGGTGTCGTACTGGAAGTTGCAAGCTTCGGGATCGTTGAAGCTGCCCCAGCACACCATGTCGGCCCGGCGGCGGCCGACCTCCTCATAGCCCGGCAGCGCGGCGTAGATGAAGTCGAACAGGTCGTCGTGCATCGGCACCACGCGCTTCATGAACTCGACGTAGCGCATCAGCCGGGTCAGGTAGTCGGTGAACAGCTGCACGGTGGGGGTGGTGCCGACGCCGCCTGGATACAGCGTCGAGGGGTGCACGTGCCGCCCCTCCATCAGGCAGAACATCTCCCGGGTGGACCGCGATACCTGCAGCGCCTCGCGGTAGAACTCGCCCTCCAGCGGGTTCAGCGAGCGCATGATGTCGCCGATGGTCTTATAGCCGTGGTCGGCGGCGTGCGGCGCCTCGGTGCGGTTGGCCTGCTCCAGCACCCCGGGGTTGGTCTCGCCGACCATCCGCGCGCAGAAGTCGACCCCCACCAGGTTCTCCTGGTAGATGTTGTGGTCGAACATGTACTCCGCGGCCTCGCCGAGGTTGATGATCCACTCACCCAGGGCCGGCGGCCGTACCCTGTAGGCCATGTTCTGCGCGTACACCGAGCAGGTGGCGTGGTTGTCGCCGCAGATGCCGCAGATACGGCTGGTGATGAAGTGCGCGTCCCGCGGGTCCTTGCCCTTCATGAAGATGCTGTAGCCGCGGAAGATCGACGAGGTGCTGTGGCACTCGACGACCTTCTTCTGCTTGAAGTCGATCTTGGTGTAGATGCCCAGGCTGCCCACGATCCGGGTGATCGGGTCCCAGGCCATCTCTACGATGCCGGTGTCCTCGGCCGTCGTCATCGCGTCCTCGCTCTCCCTCTTCGGGGCGTGGCTGCCGTGCGGGCGCCTGCGCCGGTCGGTGTCACCAGGTCTTGCGGTAGCCCGTCAGCAGCTCGTCGCCCTTCTTGCGCCACTTGGGCTCCTCGTCCGCGGTCCTGGCGGTGAAGCCGCGCAGCGTGCGGATGACGGTGCCGTACAGGCTGCTGGCCGCGGTGGACACGCGGGAGCCCGGCGGCTCGTCCATGAACGGCATGAACTTGTCCGGGAAGCCGGGCATCGTGCAGGCAATGCAGATCCCGCCGACGTTCGGGCAGCCGCCGACGCCGTTGATCCAGCCCCGCTTGGGCACGTTGCACTTGACCACCGGGCCCCAGCAGCCCAGCTTGACCAGGCACTTGGCCGAGCCGTACTCGCTGGCGAAGTCGCCCTGCTCGTAGTAGCCGGCCCGGTCACAGCCCTCGTGCACGGTCGCGCCGAACAACCAGGTCGGCCGCAGCGCCTCATCCAGCGGGATCATCGGCGCCTGGCCGGCCACCTGGTAGAGCAGGTACAGGATGGTCTCGGACAGGTTGTCGGGGTGGATCGGGCAGCCGGGCACGCAGACGATGGGCAGCCCGGCCTTGGACCGCCAGTCCCAGCCCAGGTAGTCGGGGACGCCCATGGCGCCGGTCGGGTTGCCGGCCATCGCGTGGATGCCGCCGTAGGTGGCGCAGGTGCCGACGGCCAGGATCGCGGTGGCCTTGGGCGCGAGCCGGTCCAGCCACTCGTTCGTGGTCATCGGCTGCCCGGTGGCCGGGTTGTTGCCGAACCCGCAGAAGTAGCCCTCGCCGCTAATCGCCTCGTTCGGGATCGAGCCCTCGACCACCAGCACGAACGGGTCGAGCTCGCCGCGGTCGGCCTTGTGCCACCATTCGATGAAGGTGTCGGCGCCGGTCTCCGGCCCGCTCTCGAAGTCGATCAGCGGCCAGTGCACGGCCACCTTCGGCAGGCCGGGCAGGGCGCCGAGCACGATCTCCTCGATGCTCGGCTGGGTGGCCGCGGTGAGCGCCACCGAGTCGCCATCGCAGCTCAGCCCGGCGTTCATCCACAGGATGTGCACCACGGGCTCGTCAGCGGCGGGCTGAGCGGAACTGGTCTGAGTATCAGCGGCCAACGCGAGGCCACCTCCCTCGCTCCTGGGCGGACAGCGCTGGTAACGGCAATGCGCACGCTGCGACGGGCCGCGCCGGTCTGGCCTTGCAGGTCACGACCCACCTCGCCTTCGTGGCATTCGTGATGCGCAGGTGCCTGCATGCTAGACCCGTGACAGTCCGGGGACAAGACACCGCAGCCAGTCCACCGGACAGAAATGTCTGACTGGCCGGACGGGCGCTGAGCAGCGCCAAGACCGGGGCGGGCCCGCGCGGGCCGCACGGCGCCGCCCGCGCGGGACAGGAATGCCCGGAGGGTTACCGGACATAGCAGGATGCACGTACGCTGGCCTCACCCCTGGTCGCGGCGTGATCGCGGCACGGGGTGACGGCCCGGAGGAGAAGATCAGCGGTGGCGGAGGCCAGTTACGGTCCCGGTACGGGTGCTTACGGCTCGCCCGGCGACTCGATCGAGGTCGTGCCGGTCGTCGTGCTCTCGCAGGTGTTCACCGCCCGGCCCTCCTCGATCCCCGACATCCGCGACTTCGTCCGCCGCTGCCTGGCCGAGTCGCCGCTGACCGAGGAAGGCACCCGGGAAGTCGGCGAGACCGTCTTCCGCGCGCTGCTGGACGCGGCCGGGCCCACCGGCTCGATCCAGGTGGCCTTCCGCATCTTCCCCGAGCACGTCGAGGTGGACGTGCTGCACTCCGACACCGCCATCACCCCGCCGACCCTGCCAGGACCGCCGGTCGTCCGCGGCACCGGCCCGCGCCCGCTCGGCGTGCCGGAGGCCGACGGCCCGGCCCCGGCGCAGCAGGGCCTGCCCGGACCGCCGGGCCGGGGCGCGGGCACGGCTCCCGGCGCGGCCCCGGCCGCCGATCCGGCCGCCGCAGCGGACCCGGCGGCTGCCCCCGGCCCGGCCGCGGCGCCGGGCCCCGGCGGCCAGCCGGCCACGTTCGCGGAGTGGATGTCCAGCGCGCTGCGCCGCGAGGGACTGACCCAGGAGGCGGCGGCGCGCCAGCTCGGCGTGTCGGTGAAAACCGTGAGCCGCTGGGTCGGCGGGGCCACCGAGCCTCGGATGCGGGACCTGCGGCGCATCCAGGAACTCTTCGGCGAGGTGCCGCTCCCGTAGCAGCCACAGCTGTCCGGGCCTGACCACTGGACGTCCCCCCACATGTGTCCTACGGTGCTGCCATGACCAGTCGGGCGGTGCTGCCATGACCAGCGGGTCAGAGCAGGTGCAGCTCAGCGCCGAACGCGGTCACATCACGTTAAAGACAGCGCGGGAGGGGATGGCCGGGAAGGCCGGGCACGACCTGACCATCGGTGTTACCCGCTGGTCAGCGGAGCTGACGACCGGCCAGGACGGATCCCCGACCAGTCTCGAGGCGCACATCGACATGGGCTCACTGGCCGTCATCGCCGGCACCGGCGGTCTCAAGCCGCTGACCGACCGGGACAAGCGGGAGATCGCGGTGACCGCGCGCAAGGTGCTGCGCGCCGACCGCAGCCCGGAGGCGGTCTACGCAGCCGACGGCTTCGAGCCGGACGCGGCCGGCGGCGGGGTCATCCGCGGCACCCTCACGCTGGCGGGCACGAGCAACCCGCTGCCGCTGCAGGTCCGCAGGACCGGTGCGGACAGCTACCAGGTCACCGCGACGGTGGTGCAGACCCAGTTCGGCATCAAGCCCTACACCGGCTTCCTCGGCGCGCTCAAGGTCCGGGACGCCGTCGAGGTCACCGCGGAGATCACCATGCCGCAGCCGGAGGCCGCTGGGTGACCGGGCCCGGCCCGCCGCCGACCGCCCCGGGCACCGGCGCACCGCCGGTCCCGGGCGAGGTCAGCGCGCTGTTCGAGCGGCGGGCGCAGCCGCTGGAGGAGCTTGCCGGGCAGGCCGGGCAGGTGGCCGCCGCCTGCCATGACATGGCGGTGCGGTTCCACCGGGGCGGCAAGCTGGTGGTGTTCGGCACCGGCGGGGCCAGCACTGACGCCCAGCATGTGGCCGTCGAATTCGTGCACCCGGTGATCGTCGGCAAGCGGGCCCTCCCGGCCATCTCGCTGACCTGCGACGTCGCCACCGTGACCGGCGTCGCCGCGCAGGAGGGGATGGGCAGCATCTTCTCCCATCAGCTGCGCTACCTGGCCGACCCCGCCGACATCGCGCTCGGCATCTCGGCCGACGGCGACTGCGTCAGCGTGCTGGCCGGCCTGCGCGCCGCCCGCGAGCTCGGCCTGCTGACCATCGCGCTGGCCGGGGCCGGCGGAGGCGCCATCGGGGCCAGTTCTGCGGTGGACCACCTGCTGGTCACCGCGGCCACCGACCCGCGGATCGTCAAGGAAGTGCAGGTGACCACCTACCACGTGCTGTGGGAGCTGGTGCACGTGTTCTTCGAGCAGCCCGGCGTGCTCGGCCCGGGGGTGGTCGCGTGAGCGACGCACGCGCAGCGGGCGGAGAAGCGAACCAGGCAGCACTGAGCGAGTGCCACGGTGACTTCTGCATCACCTGCTCCGACACCGCGGTCACGGTCACCGTCACCGCGCTGCTGCCCGACGACATGGCCCGGGTGGACACCGGCGCCGGGACCGAGGAGGTCAGCGTAGCGCTGGTCAGCGCCGGGGTCGGCGACACCATCCTGGTGCACGCCCGGGAGGCGATCGCGGTGGTGCCGGGATGACCGGCCCCGGCGAGCCCGCGGCCGGCTCGGTCGAGTCGCTGTACCCGTTCCTGTACTCGGGCAGCACCGACCTGTCCGCCGTGCTGGACCAGGTGCGCCAGTCGACGGTGGCCAAGGCGGCCGAGATCGTCGCGCTGCGCCGCACGGTCGCCGGGCAGGACGGCGAGCGGCTGGCGGGCTGCGCGCGGGAGATGGCCGAGCGGTTCGCGGCCGGCGGCCGGCTGCTCGCGTTCGGCAACGGCGGCAGCGCCACCGACGCCCAGCAGCTGGCCACCTTGTTCCTGCACCCGGGCGGGGCCAGCCAGCCGCTGCCCGCGCTGGGGCTGGCCAGCGACACCTCCGTGCTCACCGCGCTGGCCAACGACATCGGCGCGGACGTGATCTTCGCCCGGCAGGTCGCGGCCATGGGCACCAAGGGCGACATCGCCGTCGGCCTGTCCACCAGCGGCAACTCCGATAACCTGCTGCGCGCCTTCGACGAGGCGGCGCGGCGCGGGATGCTCACCATCGGCATCGCCGGGTACACCGGCGGCAAGATGGCCGAGCTGGACAGCATCGACTACCTGTTCGTCGCCCCGTCGTCCTCGGTGCACCGCATCCAGGAGGCGCAGACCACGATCTACCACGCACTGTGGGAACTCACCCAGGGCGCGCTGCGCCGGGAGCAGGGGGCCCGGTGACCGAGCGCACGCTGATCGCGGGGATCGGCAACATCTTCTGCTCCGACGACGGCTTCGGGGTGGAGGTGGCGCACCGGCTGATGACGGAAGCCCTGCCGCCGGGGGTCGAGGTCAAGGACTACGGCATCCGCGGCCTGCACCTGGCCTACGACCTCGCCGCCGGCTTCCGCACCGCGATCCTGGTCGACGCGGTGGCCCGCGGCGGGCCGCCGGGCACGGTGTACGTGATCGAGCCGGACCGCACCCCGGCCGGCAGCCCGCAGCCAGGCGGCCCGCAGTCGTCCGGCCCGCAGTCATCCGGCCCGGCGCCCCCGGCCGGGCCTGCTGCTGGGGGCCCGCTGCTGGACGCGCACGGAATGCAGCCGGACGTGGTGCTGCAGATGCTGGACACGCTCGGCGGGCCTGGCTGGCGGGACGATACTGATCGTCGGCTGCGAGCCGGCCAGCACCGACTACGGCATCGGGCTGACCCGGCCGGTCAGCGCGGCGATCGGGGAGGCGATCTCGGTGGTATGGCGGCTGGCAGACGACGAGCATGCGGCCCGGCCGGGGCATCCGGCCGGCGAGCGGCATGGCTGACAGGCGGAGGGAGGTCCCATGTGCCTCGGCATTCCGGGTGAGGTGATCGAGTACCTGCCGGACCAGCCCGACCTGGCCCGGGTGGACGTCAGCGGCGTGCGGCGGGTCATCAACGTCGGGCTGCTGTCGGACGACCCGCCGGAGGCGGGCGAGTGGGTGCTGATCCACGTCGGGTTCGCGCTGTCGAAGATCGACGAGGCCGAGGCGGCCTCGGCGCTGGCGTTCCTGGAGGGGATCGGCCAGGCCTACGAGGACGAGATCGCGGCCCTGGCCGAGTCGCGGATCGAGTAGGGAGCAGATGCCCGATGCGCTTCGTCGACGAATTCCGTGATGCGGACACCGCGCACGCGCTGGCCGCGAAGATCGCTGAGCTGTGCGAGCCCGGCCGCCAGTACAAGCTGATGGAGGTGTGCGGCGGCCACACCCACACGATCTACAAGCACGGCCTCGAGGACTACCTGCCCGAGCAGATCACCCTGGTGCACGGGCCCGGCTGCCCGGTCTGCGTGATCCCGATGGGCCGGGTGGACGACGCGATGGCCCTGGCCGCCGAGCCGGACGTCATCATGACCTCGTTCGGCGACATGATGCGGGTGCCGGGCAGCGACGGGTCGTTCTTCGACGCCAAGGCCCGCGGCACGGACATCCGGATGGTGTACTCGCCGCTGGACTCGCTCAAGATCGCCCGCCAGAACCCCGGCAAGCGCGTGGTGTTCATGGCCATCGGGTTCGAGACCACTGCGCCGTCGACGGCCATGACGCTGCTGCGCGCGGCGAAGGAGGGCCTGGGCAACTTCTCCGTGTTCTGCAATCACGTCACGATCGTGCCGGCCATCAAGGCCATCCTGGACTCCCCTGACCTGCGGCTGGACGGCTTCATCGGCCCCGGCCACGTCTCTACCGTGATCGGCTGCCGGCCCTATGAGTTCATCGCCAGCGACTACGGCAAGCCGGTGGTCACGGCCGGCTTCGAGCCGCTGGACATCCTGCAGTCGATCTACATGCTGATGCTGCAGCTGTCCCGCGGCGAGGCAATCGTGCAGAACCAGTACTCCCGGGTCGTGCCGTGGGACGGCAACCCGGTCGCGCTGCGGGCCATCGGCGAGACGATGGAGCTGCGGCCCTACTTCGAATGGCGCGGGCTCGGCTTCATCTCGCACTCCGCGCTCAAGGTCCGCGGCAGCTACGCCGCCTTCGACGCTGAGCAGCTGTTCTCGGTACCCGGCGTGCGGGTCGCCGACCCGAAGGCCTGCCAGTGCGGCGAGGTGCTCAAGGGCGTGCTCAAGCCGTGGGAGTGCAAGGTGTTCGGTACCGCGTGCACGCCGGAGACCCCCATCGGGACCTGCATGGTCTCGCCCGAGGGCGCCTGCGCCGCGTACTACAACTACGGGCGGCTGACCCGGACCCGGGTCAGCGAGGCGAGCCGGTCATGACCGTCGGCCACCACGGGTCGCCGCAGCCCGCGCCCGGCACGGTGCGCGAGGACCTGGTGCTCGAGCGCATTGACCGGGCCCGGCGGGCCCGGCCGCGGGTGCGCGAGGACCGGATCACGATGTCGCACGGCGCGGGCGGCAAGGCCACCCAGACGCTGATCGAGGCGGTGTTCCTCGACGCGTTCCGCAACCCGCTGCTCGAGCCGCTTGAGGACTCGGCGCGGCTGGCCGTCGGCGGCACCGAGGTGGCGATGACCACCGACTCCTACGTGGTGTCCCCGCTGTTCTTCCCCGGCGGCAACATCGGCGACCTGGCCGTCAACGGCACCGTCAACGACCTCTCGGTGGCCGGGGCGGTGCCGCTGTTCCTGTCGGCCGGCTTCATCCTGGAGGAAGGCTTCCCGGTCGGGCAGCTGACCGCGATCACCGCATCCATGCGGGCCGCGGCCGACGCGGCCGGCGTGCAGGTGGTCACCGGTGACACCAAGGTGGTCGAGCGGGGCAAGGCGGACGGCTGCTACATCAGCACCGCCGGGGTCGGGCGGCTCGATCCGGACCGGGTCCTCGGCGTGGCGCACGCCCGGCCGGGCGATGCGATCCTGGTATCCGGCCCGATCGGCGACCACGGCGTGACGATCATGCTGGCCCGCGGTGAGCTGGACATCGAAGCCGACATCAGCTCCGACACCGCGCCGCTGAACGGCCTGGTCGCGGGCCTGCTCGGCGCCACCGGCGGGGTGCGGGCGCTGCGCGACGCCACCCGCGGCGGGGTGGCCACGATCCTGAACGAGATCGCGGCCGCAGCCGGGGTGGGCGTGCTGGTGAACGAGGACAGCCTGCCGGTGCGCTCCGCGGTGCGGGGCGCCTCCGAGCTGCTCGGCATCGACCCGATGTACGTCGCCTGCGAGGGACGGCTGGTGGCGGTGGTGGACGGCGGCTGCGCCGATGCCGCGCTGGCCGCGCTCCGCGCCCATCCGCAGGGCGCGGACGCCGCGATCATCGGGCAGGTGACCGCCGAACCGCCCGGCATCGTCTTGTGCAAGACCGCGTTCGGCGGCACCCGCATCGTGGACCTGCTGGTCGGCGATCCGCTCCCCCGGATCTGCTGATCCGCCTACCTACAGAAAGAGCGACGCACGTGCACGAACTGGCGATAACCGAGAGCGTGGTGCAGGCGGTGACGCAGCGGCTGCCGGACGCCAGGATCACCTGCGTGCGGCTGGAGATCGGCGCCCTGTCGGGCGTGGTAGCCGACTCGGTCAGGTTCTGCTTCGACCTGGTCGCCGAGGGCACCAACGCCGAGGGCGCCCGGCTGGAGATCACCGAGCCGCCGGGCCGGTGCAGCTGCCGGGTGTGCGGCCGGGAGTTCGCGCCGGACGGGCCGATCGCGCTGTGCCCGTGCGGCAGCGCCGAGGTGGCGGTGCTGGCCGGGCAGGACCTGCGCATCGCCTCGGTCCAGGTGGCCTGAGCCATGTGCGGGACATGCGGATGCGCGGCGACGGCGGTCGTGCAGGTGCTCCCGGACATCAGCAGCGGGCCCGGGCACGAGCACGGCCACGTGCACCCGGCCGGCCGGCGGCCGGCGCCGAGCGGACCATCGAGCTGCAGCAGAAGGTGCTGGCCAAGAACGACCAGATCGCCGAGCGCAACCGGGAGTGGCTGGCGGCCCGCGGGATCTTCGCGGTCAACCTGATGAGCTCGCCGGGGGCGGGCAAGACCACGCTGCTGGAGCGCACCGCGATCGCGCTGGCCGACCGGATCCCGATCTCGGTCATCGAGGGGGATCAGGAGACCACGCTGGACGCCGCCAGGATCCGGGCGGCCGGCGGCCGGGTCGTGCAGATCAACACCGGAGCCGGCTGCCACCTGGACGCCGAGATGGCCGCGGCCGGGCTGCGCGAGCTGAACCCGCCGGACGGCTCGGTGGTCATCGTGGAGAACGTCGGCAACCTGGTCTGCCCGGCGCTGTTCGACCTGGGCGAGGCGGCCCGGGTGGTGCTGGCCGCGATCACCGAGGGCGCGGACAAGCCGCTGAAGTACCCGCACATGTTCCGCCAGGCCGACCTGGTGCTGCTCAACAAGACCGACCTGCTGCCCTACGTGGCCTTCGACCGGCGCCGCTACGCCGCCGACCTGCGCCGGGTCAGCCCGGACGCGCTGCTGCTGCAGCTGTCGGCCACCACCGGCCAGGGCGTCAGCGGCTGGCTCGACTGGCTGCGCCGCAAGGTGGGCTCTGTGTGCCCGGGGGACTCTGTTTCCCGGGGGACGACCCCCGGAACCCCCGCTGAGTTTACCCGGGGGACGACCCCCGGAACCCCCGCTGAGTTTACCCGGGGGACGACCCCCGGAACCCCCGCTGAGTTTACCCGGGGGACGACCCCCGGAACCCCCGCTGAGCCGACCGCCGCGGGCCAGCAGGCCCTTGCGGCCGGCTGAGGCGGCCCCGGTCCCCGGATAGCCGCCTGCCCGGGCTCCGCGGGCCCTCACCGGCGGCTGGCGGCGATGACGGCCTGGCCGAGGCTGATGCCGCCGTCGTTGCACGGGACCCGGGAGTGGGTCAGCACGGTGAAGCCCCGCGGCGTGAGGCGGCCGATCACCGCGCGGGTGAGCAGCATGTTCTGGAAGACCCCGCCGGAAAGCGCGACCGCGGACAGGCCATGCCGGTCGCGCAGCTGCGTGCAGGCCTCGGCGATCAGGCCGGCGACGCCCGCGTGGAAGCGGGCCGCGATCACCGCCGCGGGCAGGCCCGCGGCCAGGTCCGCGGCGGCCGCCCTGATCAGGTCGGCGCCGGCCGCGACCAGGACCCCGTCCGGTCCGGCCTGGACCGCCGCCGGGTAGCTGCCCGGCTCGGCCGGTTCGGCGAGCTGTTCCAGCTCGACCGCGGCCTGGCCCTCGTAGCTGATGACGTCCCGCACGCCGAGCAGCGCGGCGGCCGCGTCGAACAGCCGCCCGGCGCTGGTGGTCACCGGCGCGTTGACTGACCGCCTGGCCATCGCCAGCACCGGCGCCCAGGCACCGGCGTGGCGGCCGGCCACCGCCAGCCCGGGCGGGATGCCGCCGGGATGGGCCGCGTCCAGGTATACCGCGGCCATCCGCCACGGCTGGCGGACCGCGGCGGCGCCGCCCGGCAGCGGCACTCCGGCCAGGTGCCCGGCCCGCTGGAACCCGGCCAGGTCAGCGATCAGGAACTCGCCGCCCCACAGCGTGCCGTCGGGCCCGTAGCCGGTGCCGTCGAACGCCACCCCGATGACCGGGCCGCGCTGGCCGTTGTCGGCCAGGCACGACGCGATGTGCGCGTGATGGTGCTGCACCCCCACCAGCTCCACGTCCGGCAGCGCGAGCGCGTACTTGGTGGACAGGTACTCCGGGTGCAGGTCGTAGGCCACTACCTGCGGCTCGACGCCGAACAGCCGGGTGTAGTGCGCGATGCCAGCGGTGAAGGCCGCCAGCGTCTCGGCGTTCTCCAGGTCGCCGATGTGCGGGGACAGCAGCGCCTGGCTGCCGCGGCCCAGGCAGAAGGTGTTCTTCAGCTCCGGCCCGCAGGCCAGCACCGGCCGGGTGAACCGGACCGGCACCTCCAGCGGCTCCGGCGCGTACCCGCGGGAGCGGCGCAGCAGCACGGGCCGGCCGCGGAAGGCCCGGGCCACCGAGTCGTCGGTCCTGGTCCAGATCTCCCGGTCGTGGGCCAGGAACGCGTCCGCGATCGGCGCCAGCCGCTCCCGGGCATCGCCGTCGTCGTAGGCGATCGGCTCGTCGGAGACGTTTCCGCTGGTCAGCACGATCGGGCCCGCCACGGCGCGGAGCAGCAGATGGTGCAACGGGGTATAGGGCAGCATCACGCCGAGCTGCCGGTTGCCCGGCGCGACGGACACGGCGATGCCGTCGCCCGGCCGCCGGGGCAGCAGCACGATCGGCCGCTGCGGGCTGGTCAGCAGCCCCGCCGCGGCCGGGCCGGCCAGCCCGGCCGGATCGCCGGCGGGCGGGTCGACCAGGCACAGCGACGCCGCGGCGGCGAGATCGGCGACCATGACCGCGAACGGCTTGTCCTCGCGGTGCTTGCGGGCGCGCAGCGCCGCGGCGGCGGGCTCGCTGCGCGCGTCGGCCGCCAGGTGGTACCCGCCGAGGCCCTTCACCGCGACGATCTTCCCGGCGCGCAGCAGGTCCGCCGTGGCCGCCACCGGGTCGCCGGGCAGCGGCTCCCCGGCCGTGCTGGTCAGCGTCAGCCGCGGGCCGCAGTCCGGGCAGCAGACCGGCTGGGCGTGGAACCGGCGGCTGGCCGGGTCGTGGTACTCGGCCGCGCACGCGGCGCACATCGCGAAGCCCGACATGGTGGTCAGCGCCCGGTCGTAGGGCACGCCGCGGACGATGGTGAACCGCGGGCCGCAGTTGGTGCAGTTGATGAACGGGTAGCCGGACCGGCGGTCCGCCGGGTCGTTCAGCTCGGCCAGGCACTCCGGGCACGGCGCGGTGTCCGCCGAGACGAGGGCCCGCCGGGCGCCGCTGCCCCGGCTGGCCGCGATCACGAACGAGCCGCCCGCGCCCGCGGGGCTCAGGTCCGAGGTCGTGACCTTGTCGATCCTGGCCAGCGGCGGCGGCTCGCGCCGCAGCCGGGCCAGGAACGCGGCCACGGCCTCCGGCGGCCCCTCGACCTCGGCGAAGACCCCGCCGGCATCGTTGCCGACATGGCCGTCCAGGCCCAGGCCGGTGGCCAGCGCGTACACGAAGGGGCGGAACCCGACGCCCTGGACGATGCCCTCCACCCGGACCGCGGTCCTGACCCGCCCGCCCACCGGCCGCTGCCGCCTCAGGCGGTGGCGGGCTCGGCGACAAGCAGCCGGTCGCCGGCGGCGATCACCGGGTCCTCGCTCACGCCGAGCGCGCGCTGCGGCCGGGCCTTGCGGATCACCGGCTGCTGCGTCGGGTCGCCCTTGATCACGAAGACGCCGGACGGCACCCGGGATTCCTCCACGTCGGCCACCAGCACCACCGGCTGGCCGGCCCCGGCCAGCTCGGCCAGGATCGGCGGCACCGCGGGGCTCATGCCGAGGACCAGGCGGTAGCCGGGGCCGGGGAAACGGTCACGCATGGCCAGGATCCTCCTTATGCCGTTGGCGGCCGCGCTGCCGGTCAGCAGCGCGAACACCGCGGCCAGCAGCGGGATGGCGGTCAGCATCACCGCGACGGCGATGAGCCGGCTGACCGGATTCTGCGGCGTCACGTCACCGTAGCCCACGGTGGTGGCGGTAGTGATCGCCCAGTAGACGCCGGCGGTGAAGGCCACGTGGTCGGCGCGGGCGAACAGGGCGCCACCGCCCAGCACGCTGATCAGCACGATCGTGAGCAAGATCGCGACGTGCCGCCGGTGACCCGCGCTGAGCACCCGGGCCAGGAGGAAGAGCATGGCCATATCGTGGCGCAGCCGGGCCCGCCACGGAGGCGGCCAGACCAGACCGTGACCCACAACGGTGGTCAGCGCGCGGAACAGACGGCGCGGGGCAGACTAGGCCCATGCTCACCGACGCCGACCGGGCCGAGGCGGCTGCCGTCACCGGTTTCTGGCGCGGCCTCGGCCTGCCGGGCCTGATCGACATCCACGCCCACTTCATGCCGGCCAACGTGCTGGCCAAGGTGTGGGCCTTCTTCGAGGCAGGCCTGGAGGCGGGGCAGCGCTGGCCGGTCGCCTACCGGCGGCCGGAGGACGAGCGGATCGAGCTGCTGCGCGCATTCGGCGTGCGCCGGTTCAGCGCGCTGCTGTACCCGCACAAGCCCGGCATGGCGGCCTGGCTGAACGACTGGGCGGCCGGTTTCGCCGCGCGCACGCCGGATGCGCTGCACAGCGCCACGTTCTTCCCCGAGCCGGAGGCAGCCGGCTACGTCGCCGCGGCTATCGCGGCCGGCGCGCGGGTGTTCAAGGCCCACCTCCAGGTCGGCGGCTATGACCCGCGGGACGAGCTGCTCGGCCCGGTCTGGGGACTGCTCGCCGAAGGCCGGCCTGCCGGTGATCGTGCACTGCGGCTCGGGGCCGACGCCGGGCGCGCACACCGGGCCCGGCCCGATGGGGCAGGTGCTCGCCCGGCATCCGCGGCTCACCGCGGTCATCGCGCACCTGGGCGCGCCGGAATACGGCGAGTTCCTCGACCTGGCGGCGCGCTACCCGCGCGCCTGCCTGGACACCACGATGGCCTTCACCGGGTTCATGCAGCGGCTGGCGCCGTTCCCGCCGGCCCTGGTGCCGCGGCTGGCCGCCGCCGCGGACCGGGTGCTGCTCGGCACCGACTTCCCCAACATCCCCTATCCCTACCTGACCCAGCTGACGGCGCTGGCCCGGCTGGACCTCGGGGCAGACTGGCTGCGCGCTGTCTGCCACGGCAACGCGGCCCGGCTGCTCGGGCTGCCGCCGGCGGTAGGGCCGGCCGCGAGGGCCCGCGGGGCCCGAAGTGATCGGCTGGGGGGTTCCGGGGGTCCTCCCCCTGGCTAGCGCCGCCCGGCCTGGCGCAGGCCCGCGAACAGGTCGGTCTCGGGCAGCGGGGCGCCGGTGGCGTCGCTGACCCGGACGAAGTGCTCAACCCCGAACACCTCCTCGGCGACCCCGGCCGGGATCTTGCTGAACCAGGAGTCGCTGATCTGGCTGGCGTGGGTGAGCAGGGCGTCGCGCTTGCGCTCGAGCACCGGCCCGATGTCGACGGTGGTGGTGATGCGGCGCTCCTCGGCCTCCATCTTCGCCACCTCCTCGGGCGTCATCTCCCATTCCGGGACGTCCTCCCCGGCCGCGCGGACCGCCTCGGCGATCTTCTGCCAGTCGCTGCGGCGCATCGCGGTCAGGTACACCTTGGCCGGGATTCCGCTGGAAGCGGCCGCGGCAATGGCCGAGCGGGCGGCGTGCACGTGGTCGGGATGCTGGTAGGCGCCCTCAGGGTCATAGGTGATGACGACCTGCGGCCGGTACCGCTCGAACAGCCCCGCGATCCGGGCCGCGACCTCCGCCTCGGGAACGTTGCAGAAGGCCTGCGGCAGGTCCTTGTAGTCCCAGTCGGGCATGCCGGAATCGTGGTAGCCGAGCAGCTCCAACTCGGTCAGGCCGAGGATCTTGGCCGATTGGCGCAGCTCGGCGATCCGCAGCTGGGCCACCTCATCGGTATCGTGGCCGTCCACGCCCGGCTTGATACCGCCCGGCGCGTCGCCGAACTCGCCGTTGGTGCAGGTTACGACGACGGTCCGGACGCCCTCCCCGGCGTACTTGGCCAGCACGCCGCCCGTGCTCGATGCCTCGTCGTCGGGGTGCGCGTGCACCGCCATCAGGGTCAGGGTGTCTGCCATGCCCCCAGCCTGCCTGACCGCAGGCGCTGCCGCGGGGCCGGCCCGCCGGACACTACCGTGGAGGGATGCCTGCACCTGCTCCGCCCGGCCCGGGCGACCCCGTTCCGCTGGCCGCGGCCGCGGGCCTGCTGGAGGCGCAGCGCCGCGCCGCGCAGGGCAGGCTGGCCGCGCTGGAGCACGAGCTCAGCGGCATCGTCGACGCGGCCGCGGCGGCCAATGCCGACGACGAGCACGACCCGGAGGGCGCGACGATCGCCTACGAGCGCCAGCACGTGGCGGCGCTGATCGGGCAGGCGCGGGCGGACCTGGCCGCGGCCGGGGCCGCGCTGGCCCGGATCGCGCAGGGCCGTTACGGGCGGTGCGAGTCCTGCGGCCGCCCGATCGGCGCCGGGCGGCTCGCGGCGCGGCCGGCCGCCGCAGAGTGCATCGAATGCGCGGCCCGCGGTCAGCGCCGCCGCGCGGGCCGGTAGCAGCGGCTACTCGACCACGCCGGGCGGCCGCGGGCCGGCGGCCACGGCGGCTGGCCGGAGACGGCCGGCTCGCCGTGCCGGGGCCGGTAGCGCTCCGGCGCCGGCAGCGCGGGCCCGTCCGGCAGCGCCGCAGGCGGCGCCGCGGGGCCGGCGTGCCGGGCCGCCGGGCTGCCCGCCGCGGCCACGGCGGGCATCGGCGCGGTCAGCGGCTCGGCCCAGCCGGGCCCGGCCCAGCTGTAACCGGGATCGTCGGCGAACTCGCTGCGCGGCGTGCGCACCATGACGACGATCACGGCCGTCATCTCGCCGAGCAGGACCGCAGCCCACAATCCGCTTTCGAGCAGGACCTTGCTCATAGCCGCTCCCGTGCAGTGGCAAGCACGTCAGGGTTACCTAATATCGCAGGAAAACCGCACGCAAGACGGGCGCGGCCATTTTCTGCCGTTTTCAGGCCAGGCCCGGGCTCTCCGGCCAGCGGACGTGAAATGCCGGCCGTCACTGCATCCGGTCGAGGATCTCGCGCACCAGCCCGATCGGGGTGTGCGGGTGCAGGAACGCGAACCTGGCCACCGTCTCGCCCTCCCAGGCCGACGGCGGCAGGAAGGCAACCTGGTCGGCGAGCAGCGCACCGGCCCAGCGCGCGTAGTCCTCCGGGCCCCAGCCGCGGCGGCGGAACAGCACCACCGACAGCTGCGGCTCGCGGATCAGCTCCAGGTAGCCGCGGGCGCGGATCTCGGCGGCGGCCTGCGCGGCCAGCGCGATGGCGGCCTCGATTGCCTCGGTGTAGGCGCGGGTGCCGTGCACGGCGAGGGAGAACCACAGCGGCAGCCCGCGGGCCCGGCGGGTCAGGTGATAGGCGTAGTCGGTCGGATTCCATTCCGCCGGGCCGCCGTCGTCCCCGGCGTGGATGACGTCCAGGTAGGAGGCGTCCTGGCGGTGCACCGACCGGGCGGCAGCCGGGTCGCGGTACAGCAGCGCGGCGCAGTCGTACGGCGCGAACAGCCATTTGTGCGGGTCGATGACGAGCGAGTCGGCGTGCTCGATGCCGTCGTAGGCGGCCCGGACGCTGGGCGCGAACAGCCCGGCTCCGCCGTAGGCGCCGTCCACGTGCAGCCAGGCGCCGAGTTCGCGGGCCACCGCCGCGGCGCCCGCCAGGTCATCGATGATGCCGGCGTTGGTGGTGCCCGCGGTGGCGACGACCGCCGCGACCGAGCCCGGGTCGCCGTCGGCGTCGATCGCCGCCCGCAGGGCCGGCCCGGTGAGCCGGTGCCCGGGCACGGGCACCGGCAGCGGGTCCATTTCCAGCAGCCGCAAGGTGTTGCCGACCGAGGAATGCGCGTCCGCGCTGACCGCGACCCGCCACCGGGCCGGGCCGGCCGTACCCGCCGCCCCCGCGGCCCCGGCCGCCCCGGGCCGGGCTGCGGCCCTGCGCTTGGCCATCTCCCGCGCCACGGCCAGCGCGGACAGGTTCCCCGCCGAGCCGCCGGCCACGAAGCAGCCGCCCGCGCCGGCCGGCAGCCCGGCCCGGTCCGCGAGCAGCCGCAGCACCTGGTTCTCGGCGTGCACGGCGCCGGCCGCCTCGAGCCAGGAGATGCCCTGGACCGAGGCGCAGGACACCAGCATGTCGAACAGCAGCGCCGCCTTGGTCGGCGCGGCCGGGATGAAGCCGAGGAAGCGCGGGCTGTCGGCGGACAGCACGGCGGGCGCCAGCGTGGCCGCGTAGGCGCCGAGGACCTGATCGGGATTGTGGCCCTCCTCGGCTAGCAGGCCGCCGAGCGCGGCTTCCAGCTCGGCCGGATCGCGCGAGCCGCGGTCCAGCGGCACCGGGTCCAGCCTCAGCCGGTTCTCGGCGTAAGCGAGCACGGACCTGATCATCTGCTCGGTGGTGGCATTGACGCTGTGCATGGCGGCAACCTAGTCCTGCGGGCGGGGCGGCGTCAGCATGGCGTCTGCGCATGATTTCCATCAGCAGCAGCCAGGGCATGTCCTAATCCGCGGCGCCCGCGGCATCAGCGGCCGGGCGGCACCGGCCGCCCCCGGAGGCGGCGGGGGGCCGGAGGTGCTTCGATGGGACGGCACGGGCAGCCGGCCGGCGGCCGCCCCGGGAGGGAGGAATGCCGCGATGGACATCGGCGCGGTGCTGGCCGAGGCATTCGGCCGGATCCAGGAGAACGTGACCCAGGTCGCGAGCGGCCTGACGGCCGAGCAGCTGGCCTGGCAGCCGGGGCCGGGCGCGAACTCGGCGGGGTGGCTGCTCTGGCACCTGACCCGGGTGCAGGACGATCACGTTTCCGAAGCGGCCGGGGTGGCGCAGGCCTACGTCGCGGACGGCTGGGCCCAGCGCCTCGGGCTGGCGCCCGACGATTCCGACACCGGCTACGGCCACCAGCCGGAGCAGGTCACCGCGGTCCGGATCTCCTCGGCCGACCAGCTGATCGGCTACCACGACGCGGTGAGCGAGCGGACGATCCGGTACGTCCGCGGGCTGACCGCGGCCGACCTGGACCGGGTCGTGGACTCACAATGGGACCCGCCGGTCACCCTCGGTGTGCGCCTGGTCAGCGTGTTCGACGACGACATGCAGCACGCCGGCCAGGCGGCCTACCTGCGCGGCCTGATCGAGGCCGGGTAGCTCATACACTGGGCCACCTCTTCGCGTCCCCGCAGGCGGCCCCCGATGTCCAGACCCTCGCTGGAGCACCAGCTGCAGCAGATCGTGCAGGTCCAGGCACACCTGCCGGCCGGCGCGGCGGTGGCGACCGGCCTGGCCGCCACGGCGGCGGTCACCGTCCCGTGGTTGTGGCCGGTGGTGCGCCACATCAGCCTGATCGCGCACGAGAGCGCGCACGCGATGATCGGCTCGGGCCTCGGCCACAAGGTCGGCCAGGTGCGGCTGATGCGCAATGGCGACGGCGCCACCGTGATCCCGGCAGTCCGCACGCGCAGCGCCGATGCCGCCGTCGGGTTCATCGGCTACCTGGGCCCGAGCATCTTCGGGCTGGGCGCGGCCGCGCTGATCTGGCTCGGTCACATCGTCGCGGTGCCGTGGCTGGCGCTGGCCGCCGGGGCGGCGCTGCTCCCGCTGCTGCGCGGCTGGTTCAGCTTCGCCAGCGTGATCGCGACCGGCATGGTGATCTTCCTGATCCTGCGGTACGCGCAGGCAGGCGCCCAGGCGGTGCTCAGCTACAGCATCGCCTGGCTGCTGCTGATCGCGGGCATCCGGGTGGTACTGCAGCGCGGCGGCCGCGCCTCCGACGCCGAGCGGCTGCACCAGCTCACCGGCGTGCCGCGCGGATTGTGGTCCGCGGTCTGGCTGGCCGGCTGCCTGGCCGCGCTAGCCGCGGGCGGCCGCCTGCTGATCTGAGGCCCGGCGGGCTGGCGGCGCCCCGGATACCGGATGTATCGTCCCTGGCCAGGGGGGAAGCAGGAGACGCAGGCAGGCACCTTCCCGCTGGAGCCGATGATGGATCCCGCCGCCCCCGAGCCCGGGGGGCTGATCGACAAGCTCGATGCGCTGGTCGAGCCGAGCCCGGAGCCGGAGAACCAGGTCCTGGCCGACAACGCCCGGATCGTGCGCTGGGCCGGGCCGCTATTCGGCGTGTGCTCGGTCGTGCTGGTCCCGTGGACCGCCTACATCGCCACCGCGCTGCCGTCCCGGCAGCTGTCACCGAACTACGACATCGCCTGGGCCGGGTTCGACGTGCTGGAGCTGTGCGCGCTGGCCGCCACGGCCTGGTTCGCGTTCCGCCGGTCCCGGTACCTGTCCACCGCCGCCGGGGCCGCCGCCGCGATGCTGGTGGTGGACGCGTGGTTCGACATCATGACCACCCCGCCGCCGCAGCTGTACCGGTCCATCGCGGCGGCGGTGCTGATCGAGCTGCCGCTGGCGGCGGTGTGCATCTGGCTCAGCCACCACACCCACCAGCTGGCCGAGCGCCGGATCCGGCTGCTGCTGCGCCGCCGTCCCGGCCCGCTGCGGCGGCGTTACGGCCGCTCGGCCTGAGCTGCCTCCCGCTCCGGCGCGGGGATCGATTCCGCGGGGCAGCGCAAGATCAGGTCGCGCGGGCTGACCGTCATGTCCAGCTCGCGCGCGGTGCCCATGGTCTCGCCGTCGAGCTGCCAGGGCTGCGCGCGCCCGAGATCGACCTTCAGCTTGCGGGCGGTCAGCCGGAATACCCGGTCGCTCGATCCGCGGCGGGCGAAGACGTGCGCGGCCAGGATCAGCCAGCCCGCCAGCCCGCCCGGGGTCAGCACGACCACGTCCAGCAGGCCGTCGTCGGGCCTGGCGTCCGGCAGCAACGGTATGCCCGCCTGCAGCGACCCGACGTTGCCGATCACCACCGAGCTGCTGCGGCGGCGCACCGGCGGCCGTCCGTCCGCGCGCAGCGTCACCCGCATCGGACGGTCACCCAGGTACTTGACCGCGGCCAGCGCGTACGCGGCCCAGCCGAGGCGGCGCTTCTGCGACTCCGAGGCGCCGCCGAGCATCTTGGCGTCGAAACCGGCGCCCGCCATGACCAGGAACTGATGGCCGTTGACCGTGCCCACGTCCAGCTGCCGGTCCGAGCCGGTCAGCGCGACCTCCAGGGCTGCCTGCTCGTCCAGCGGGATACCCAGATTGCGCGCCAGCAGGTTGCCGGTGCCGGCCGGCACGATCGCCATCGGGACGCCGCGGCCGGCCATGGCGCCGCCACAGGCGGTAACCGTGCCGTCACCGCCGCAGGCCAGGATCAGCCCGGCCCCCTCGCGGATCGCCTGCTCCGCCTGGCCGCCGCCGGGGTCTTCCGCAGTGGTCGGCAGCCACAGCGGCTCGGCCCAGCCGTGGCCGGCCAGCACCGCGGTCACCGTGTCACGGAACTTGCCGACGTCGTCGAATTTGATCGGGTTGACGACCACGGCGGCCCGCTGGCGCTGCGGGCCGCCGGAGTCGGCGTCGGGGGGTGTCATCGCGGTCCCTTCCGGGGCACGGCACGGTGGTGGGGTCGGGGAGCGGGTCACATGTCGGGGAGCGGGTCACATCTTGCCAGCCGGGCCCGCGGACGGCGGGCCGGAGCCGGCGGCCGGGCGGCCGGGCCCGGGGTCGGGCACCCGCAGCAGCAGCGGGCCGGGCAGCAAGCCGGCGTCAAGCTGGCCGGTGCGGCCCATGTACTCGCCGTCCCGCTGCCAGGGCGCGGGGGTGTCGAGGCTGATCCGCAGCCGCCGCCCGGCCAGCCAGGCCACCGGCCCGGCCGGGCGGCGCAGCACCAGCTGTCCCGCCACCGCGGTCCACGACCACGGCCCGCGGGCGGTCAGCAGCGCCAGGTCCAGGACACCGTCATCCGGCCGGGCCTGCGGCAGCAGGCGCAGCCCGCCGGGCAGCACGCCGACGTTGCCGACCACGCAGGCCGTGGCCCGGCAGCGCACCGGCGCGGCCTGGCCGGCCTGCACGGTCAGCCGCATCGGCGCGTCCAGCAGGTGCCGGGCCGCGCCCAGGTAGTACGCCGCCCAGCCGAGCCGCCTGACCGGCGCGCTGGCGGCCAGCGCCCGCGCGTCGAACCCGACGCCGGCCATCACCAGGAACGGCCTGCCGTTGACGATCCCCACATCCAGCCGCCGGTCGCGGCCGGACAGCGCGACGGCCAGCGCGGGCTGCAGGCGGCGGGGCAGCCCGAGGTTGCGGGCCAGCAGGTTGCCGGTGCCCGACGGCAGCACCGCGAGCGGCACGCCGCTGCCGGCCAGCACTCCCGCGCACGCGGTGATCGTCCCGTCGCCGCCGCAGGCCAGCACCAGCCGGGCGCCCGCGTCCAGCGCGGCCCGGGCGGCCCCGGCGCCCTGGTCGGCGGCCGCGGTCTCCAGCCACAGCGGCGGGCCGAAGCCGGCCGCCGCCAGCGCCGCGCCGGCCGCGGCCCTGAGCGCATCAGGACGCGGCAGCCGGAGCGGGTTGACGACGACCGCGGCGGCGGGCATGGCGCGGCGCCCGGGCGTTCGGCGGGCCGGCCGCGGCCGGGTCAGGCGGTCCGGCCCGGATCACTCCCGGCGGCCGGGGCCGTCCCGGCGGCGGTGGCCGGAGCAGCGGCCTGCGCGTCGGCCTTGCGGTGCCGCCGCGCCGTGCGGCGCAGCTGCACGATCCGCGCGGTGCCGGGGATCACCACCAGCAGTACCCCGAAGACCGCGGCGAGCAGCAGGGCCACCCCGAGCGGCAGCTGGCCGTGGGCGCCGAAGAACGAGATGCTGGCCCGCTGGCTGTTCTCCAGGATGAAGATCAGCAGGAGCAGCAGCACGATCGCGAACAGCGCGGACGCGACCCAGACCCCGCCCGCCCTGGTGCGCCGGACCACGTGCTGCGGCCGGGCCGGGGCTGCGGGCGCGCCAGCCGCCGGGGCGGGCTGGCCGGCCGCGGCTCGGTGCCGGGGGCAGCCGCCGCAGTGACCTGGTCCGCGCTGTTATCCGGCGAAGTCATGACAGATCGGGCCTTTCTCCGTGCCTATGGCGGGGCCCTGCGGGCCCGGTTGTTTGTCTGCCCCCGGCCGGCCCGGTTATGCAGCGCAGTTGATCAAGCCCAGGGGCGCGCTGGTCAGACATCCCGGCTGAGCAGCTCGGCCCACCGCTCGCGGCGCACCACCAGCCGCCCGGAGCCGCCGTCGGCGAAGGCCACCGGGATGCGCCGCGCCCCGTTGTAGTTGTTGGCCATCGTGTAGCAGTACGCGCCGGTCACCGGCACGGCCAGCAGGTCGCCCACCCGCGGGTCTGGCAGCGGGACGGCGGCGCTGAGCACGTCACCCGACTCGCAGTGGCGGCCCACCACGGTGACCGGCTCGCCGCCGCCGACCCGGCCGGCGATGGCCGCCTCGAACCGCTGGCCGACCAGGGCGACCTCCAGGTTGTCGCCCATGCCGCCGTCGACCGCCACGAACGTGGTCTCGCCGGGCTTGACCGTGGTCACCCGGTAGACCGTGACCGCGTACGGCGCGACCATGCTGCGCCCGGGCTCGATCCAGATCCGCGCGCCGGCCGGCAGGTGCTCGCGGGCCGCGCCGGTGAGCGCGTCGAGGTACTGCGCCAGGGCGGCCGGATGGTCGGCGTAGGTGTACCGGCAGCCGAGGCCGCCGCCGAGGTCGTAGACGGCGAAGTCGCCCAGCGCCGCCACCGGCGCCACCGCCGCGGCCAGCTCGGCGGCGTCCAGGATCTGCGAGCCGACATGGGTGTGCACCCCGTCCATCCGCAGCCGCGGGGACGCCTCGATCCGGGCGATGGCCGCCCGGGCGGCGTCCGGGGCCAGGCCGAACTTCGACCCCGCGTGCCCGGTGGCGTAGGCGGCGTAGGTGGAGGCCTGCACGCCGGGGATGACCCGGACCAGGCAGCCCTGGACCCGGCCGCGCGGCACGAGGGCCTCCAGCCGGTCGATGTCGTCGGTGTTGTCGACCACCACGGTGCCGATACCGCACTCAAGCGCCAGCTCGATCTCCTCGGCGGTCTTGGCGTTGCCGTGCAGCACCAGCTTCGCCGGGTCGGCGCCGGCCGCCGCCGCGGCGACGATCTCGCCGCCGCCCGCCACGTCCAGCCCCAGGCCCTCGGCCACCATCAGCCGCAGCACCGCGGTGCACGGGAAGGCCTTGGAGGCGAACAGCACCTGCGAGTCCGGCCAGCGGGCCGCCAGCGCAGCGGCATAGTCGCGGGCCCGCCGCCGCACCGCCTGCTCGTCCACCAGCAGCACCGGCGTGCCGTGCGCCGCCGCGACGTCGTCCAGCCGGCAGCCGCCGACGCGGAGCATGCCGTCCGGGTCGGTCGCGCTGCCCGGGGGGAACAGGCCGAGCAGCTCGCCGGTCCCGGCCGTCATCATCCCGCCAGGCTAGCCCCCGAGGACGGGCGCTGGCCGCGGTGCCAGACTGGAAGGCATGCCCGATTCGCTGAACTGCCTCGTGACGGGAGCATCCGGATACATCGGCGGGCGGCTGGTGCCCGAGCTGCTGGCGGCCGGGCACCGGGTCCGGTGCATGGCCCGCGACCCCGGCAAACTGGCCGACCGGCCCTGGTCCGCCGAGGTGGCCGTGGCCGCCGCCGACGCCAGCGACGCCACCGCGGTGCGCGCGGCGCTGACCGGCATCGACGTCGCCTACTACCTCATCCACTCACTCGGCACCGGGCCGGCGTTCGAGCAGCGCGACCGTGCCGCGGCCCGGGCGTTCGCCACCGCCGCGCGGGAGGCGGGCGTGCGCCGGATCGTCTACCTGGGCGGCATCATCTCCGGCCAGGGCGGCGAACTGTCCCCGCACCTGCGCTCGCGCGGCGAGGTCGGTGACATCCTGCGCGCCAGCGGCGTGCCGACCGCGGTGCTGTCCGCGGCCGTGATCATCGGCAGCGGCTCGGCGTCGTTCGAGATGCTGCGCTACCTGACCGAACGGCTGCCGGGCATGGTCACCCCGAAATGGGTGAGCACCCGGATCCAGCCCATTGCGGTCCGCGATGTGCTGCGCTACCTGACTGCCAGCGCGCGGCTGCCCGCCGACCTCAGCCGTAGCTTCGACATCGGCGGCCCGGACGTGCTCACCTACGCCGACATGATGCAGCGCTATGCCCGGGTGGCCGGGCTGCGGCCCCGGGTACTGGTGCCGGTGCCGCTGCTGACCCCGCGGCTTTCCTCGCTGTGGGTCGGCCTGGTCACCCCGGTGCCGAACTCGCTGGCCATGCCGCTGGTGGAGTCGCTGCGCAACGAGGTGGTGTGCGCCGAGCACGACATCGCGCAGTGGATCCCCGACCCGCCCGGGGGCCTGCTGCCGCTGGACCAGGCCATCGAGAAGGCGCTGCGGCACGCCAGGTCCGGCATGGTCTCCACCCGCTGGTCGTCGGCGGCCACCCCGGGCGCCCCCAGCGACCCGCTGCCGAGCGACCCGGACTGGGCGGGCGGCTCGCTGTACGTGGACGAGCGCTCGCACGCGGTGGAGGCCGCCCCGGCCGCGCTGTGGCGGGTGATCGAGGGCATCGGCGGCGAGACGGGCTGGTACTCGCTGTCCGCCGCCTGGGCCGTGCGCGGCCTGGCCGACCGGCTGGCCGGCGGGGTGGGCCTGCGCCGCGGCCGCCGCGACCCGCGGCATCTGCTGGTCGGCGACGCGCTGGACTTCTGGCGCGTCGAGGCCATCACCCCCGGCGAGATGCTGCGGCTGCGGGCGGAGATGAAGCTGCCCGGCCTGGCCTGGCTGGAGCTGGCCGCCGGGCGCGACGACGCAGGTCACACTATCTACCGGCAACGGGCGGTCTTCCAGCCGCATGGGCTCGCCGGGCATCTCTACTGGTGGCTGATCTCGCCGTTCCACGGGATAGTGTTCGGCGGCATGGCCCGTAACATCGCCGCCGCGGCGCGGCGCTCCGCAGCCCAGGCCGCTCCCGCACCGGAGCGGAAGCGGGCGGCGCGATGAGGCTGCTGGTCACCGGCGGCGCCGGCTACATCGGCAGCGTGGTCGGCGCGATGCTGGCCGAGGCAGGCCATCAGATCGTCGTGCTGGACGACCTGTCCACCGGGCACGCCGGCGCGGTGCCGCCCCAGGCCGCGTTCGTGCAGGGCGACCTGCGCGAGCACGCCGCCGCGGTGCTCGCGGACGGCTGTGACGCGGTGCTGCACTTCGCGGCCAAGTCGCTGGTGGGCGAATCGGTGGCCAAGCCGCTGAAGTACTGGCGCGGCAACCTGGGCGGCACGCTGGCGCTGCTGGAGGCGATGCGGGCCGCGGGCGTGGCCAGGATCGTGTTCTCCTCCACCGCCGCGACCTACGGCGAGCCGGAGACCATGCCGATCACCGAGGACACCCCGCCGCGGCCGGCCAACCCCTACGGGGCGAGCAAGCTCGCCGTCGACACCGCGCTGGCCGAGGCGGCCAGGATGCACGGCCTCGGCGCGGTCAGCCTGCGGTACTTCAACGTGGCCGGCGCGCACCGCGCAGCCGACGGCCGCTGGCTGGGCGAGCGGCATGACCCGGAGACGCACCTGATCCCGAACGTGCTCGCCGCCGCCAGGCGGCCCGGACAGCAGGTGGCCATCTTCGGCGACGACTACCCGACCCCGGACGGCACCTGCGTCCGCGACTACATCCACGTCACCGACCTGGCCCGGGCCCACCTGCTGGCGCTGGAGGCGTGCGCGCCGGGCTCGCACCACATCTACAACCTGGGCAGCGGCACCGGGTTCTCCAACCGCGAGGTACTGGCCGCGTGCCGGCAGGCCACCGGCGAGGACATCCCGGCGCGGATGGACCCGCGGCGGCCCGGCGACCCGCCGGTGCTGATCGCCTCCTCCGCGCGGATCAGGTCCGACCTCGGCTGGCAGCCCGAGCTGGGCCTGCCGGACATGGTCGCGGACGCCTGGGCCTGCCGGGGGATGCAGGCCGCCAGCCGGTGAGCGAGGCCGCGGGCGGCGGCCGCGCCGCGCAGTGGTTCGCCGAGCTGTACGGAACCGGGCCGGAGGGGGTGTGGCGGGCCCCGGGGCGGGTCAACCTGATCGGCGAGCACACCGACTACAACGACGGCTTCGTGCTGCCGTTCGCGCTGGCCGCCGGAGTGACCGTCGCCGCGGGCCGGGCACCCGGGGGCCAGCTGGCGCTGGCGTCGCGCCAGCAGCCGGAGCGGGCCCGGGTGCCGGTGGCCGGGCTGGCGCCCGGCCGGGTCGGCGGCTGGGCTGGCTACGGGGCCGGGGTGGCCTGGGCACTGCGGTCAGCGGGCTACCCGGTGCCCGGGGCGAACCTGGCCGTCGACGCGGATCTGCCGCCAGGGGCGGGGCTGTCCTCGTCCGCGGCGCTGGAGTGCGCGGTGGGGCTCGCGCTGGCCGGGCTGGCGGGGCTGGACATCAGCCGGCCCGCCCTGGCGGCGCTGGCCCGCCGGGCGGAGAACGATTTCGTCGGCGCGCCCACCGGGATGATGGACCAGTCAGCCGTGCTGCTGTGCCAGGCAGGTCACGCGCTGCTGCTGGACTGCCGCAGCAGCGAGACGGCGGCTGTCCCGCTGGCGGCCGCCGCCGCGGGCGCGGCCCTGCTGGTCGTCGACACCCGGGCCCGGCACGCGCTGACCGACGGCAGCTACGGCGACCGGCGCTCCGAATGCGCGGCCGCGGCCGCCGCGCTCGGAGTCACCTCGCTGCGGGACCTGGACGGCGACAGCGAGGCCGCGGCCAGAGTGGAGCGGCTGGCCGGCCCGGTGCTGCGCCGCCGGGCCCGGCACGTGCTGACCGAGAACCGCCGGGTGCTGGCCGCGGCGCGGCTGCTGCGCCGCGGCGAGGTCACCGCGGTGGGCGAGTTGCTGAACCAGTCGCATGCGTCGCTGCGCGACGACTTCGAGGTGTCGTGGCCGGAGGCGGACGCGGCCGTGACGGCAGCCCGCGCCGCGGGCGCGCTCGGCGCGCGGATGACCGGCGGCGGCTTCGGCGGCTCGGTCATCGCGCTAGCCCCGGCGGACCGGGCCGGGGCGGCCGGCGCGGCTGTGACCGCCGAGTTCGCGCGGCGTGGCTGGCCGGCGCCGGAGATTACCCGGGTCGCCCCAGGCCCCGGCGCGCGCCGGCTGCGCTAGGTCTCGCTGGCCGCGCGGCTGCGCCGGCCGCGCCGGCTCACCGGGCCGCGCTGGCGGCGCCGGCTGAACGGGCCGCGCTGTCTGCGCCGACCGCGCCGGCTGCGCTGGCCGGGCTCGCGGCACCGGCCGCCCTGGTAGCCATTTGTGACCGGTCACATCGGGACCTTTGCCCCTGAGCAGGGCACCCCCGGCCCTGGTTACCTTGGCTCGTGTTCGTCGCCGAGGACATCGTGATACCGGTCGGCTTCACCGCTGCCCGGGCCCGGCTGGCCAACCTGACCAGGGGCGGCTGGCTGGACGGCGCCTCGGAGACCGCCTACGGCGACGGCTTCCTGCGGGTCGGGCCGCTCGGCGGCAGGCTCGGCGTGTCCAAGCTGGTGCGGGTGCACAGCCAGGAGCTGGCCGACCGGGAGGGCAGGGCTGTGCTGGCCATGCGGTGGGAGGCGACCGGCCACGGCGGCGGGCTGTTCCCGGCCCTGGACGCCGACCTCACGCTGGCCCCGGCGGGAGAGGACGCGACCCGGCTGGCCCTGGCGGGCGCGTACCGGCCGCCGCTGGCCGCGGTCGGCGCCGGGCTGAACCGGGCGATCTTGCACCGGGTCGCGGAGGCCACGATCCGGTCCCTGGCCCGGCGGCTGGGCAGCGCGCTGGTCGAGCCCGCCCTGGCCGCCGAGGCGGCCCGCCAGCCGATGTCGGCGCTGCGGCCCTGGCCCGCCGGTCCCGGCGCGCCCGGCTGACCCGCAGGCGGGTTTCCGGCAGCGGTCCCGGCGGCCGCTGCCCGGCCGGGCCGGTCCGGCGCGCCCGGCGCGGCGGGCCGTCCCGGGCCGCCGGCAGGCCTGCCCCCGGCCGCGGCCGCGGTGCTGCGCGCGGGACACTGGGCGGTATGCGCTATCTAGGCCTCGACACCGCGCGGCCGGTTTCCAAGATCGGCCTGGGCACCTGGCAGTTCGGCTCCCGCGAGTGGGGGTACGGGCGGTCCTACGCTGAGCGGGAAGCACAGGCGATCGTGCGCCGCGCCCTCGAGCTCGGCGTGACCCTGTTCGACACCGCTGAGATCTACGGGCTCGGCCGCAGCGAGCGGATCCTGGGCCAGGCGCTCGGCGCGGACCGGGATTCGGTGTTCCTGGCCACCAAGGTGTTCCCGGTGCTGCCGCTGGCGCCAGTGGTGGAGCAGCGGGCGGTGGCCAGCGCGAGCCGGCTCGGCGCGGCCCGGCTCGACCTGTATCAGGTGCACCAGCCCAACCCGGTGGTCCGCGACCGCACCACGATGCGCGGCATGCGCGCGCTGCAGCAGGTGGGGCTGGTCGGCGAGGTCGGGGTCAGCAACTACTCGCTGGCGCGGTGGCGGGCGGCCGAGGCCGCGCTCGGCAGCCGGGTGCTGTCCAACCAGGTCTGCTACAACCTGGCGCAGCGTGAGCCGGAGCGGGCGCTGCTGCCCTACGCGCAGGCCTGCGGCCGGATCGTGATCGCATACAGCCCGCTCGCGCAGGGCCTGCTGTCCGGCCGGTATGACCGCGAGCACCGCCCGGCGGGCGGCGTCCGCCGCGCCAACCCGCTCTTCCTGCCCGGGAACCTGGACCGGGCCGCCGGGCTGATCGGGATGCTGCGGCAGGTGGCCCGTGAGCACTCGGCCACGCCCGCGCAGATCGCGCTGGCCTGGGTGATCCGCCACCCGGCCGTGACCGCGATCCCGGGTGCCTCCACCGTGGCCCAGCTGGAGAGCAACGCCGAGGCGGCCGAGATCGAGCTGACCGACGCCCAGTACCGGGCGCTGCAGCAGGCCGCGGCGGCGTTCCGGCCGGTCACCGGGGCGGCCGCGGTGACCGGGCTGGCCCGGTCCCGGCTGAGCCGGTGAAGCCGCGGAACCTCTGCTAGCGTGTTCCCGCCCGGCGGGGCCGGGCTGACCCGCGGCCATCCCGCCGCGTGCGCTGTCGCCATTTTCCTGGGGGATCCTCGTGCAGATGACCCGCGTCCTGGCCGGATCGGCGCTGCTGCTCGGGACGGCGCTGCCGCTGGCGGCCTGCGGCGGGAGCAGCGGCGGGGCGGCCGGCGGCCCGACCCTGGGCCAGGAATTCCCGAAGATCAAGGCCGCGGCGCAATCGGCCAAGAGCGTGCGGATGTCCGGGCACGTGATCCAGAACGGCCAGTCGATCAGCCTCGACATGGCGTTCGCCAAGCCCGGCTCGGCCAGCGGCACGGTCGCCGAGGGCGGCGCGGGCTACGACCTGGTAGTGACGCCGGGCAAGGACTATGTCAAGATCAACAAGTCGTTCCTGCGGGCCAGCCACCTGCCTGCCGCGGTCTGCGCCCGGGCCTGCGGCAAGTACTACGCCGTGCCGGCGGCCCAGGCGTCCTCGTTCGCCGGGCTGACCATGACCTCACTGGTGGGCGGCATCTTCAAGCACGGGCCCAACTCCTCGGAATCGGCGATCGAGCTGAGCCACGCGACGTTCCGCGGCCAGCCCGCCTGGACCGGCAGCGACGGCACCTACCGGGTGTACATCGCCCGCGGCGGCCAGCCCTACCTGCTCTCGCTGACCGGCAAGAACGGCCAGAGCGTGACCTTCTCGGACTGGAACACGGTCACGATCTCGCCGCCGCCGGCCAGCCAGGTCATCACGGCCGCCCATCTCTGAGCCCGCCCGGTCCGTCAGCTGCGCAAGCCCGCTGGCTCAGGCGGGCTCGCGCAGCTCGGAACGCAGCTCGTGGCTGCCCTGCTCGGTGGCGCTCTCGTAGTACAGCCGCAAGCCGCCCTGCGGCAGCGTGATCGCGGACACATACCGCAGCGCGCCGCCGCCGTGCGGGCTGGACGCCGGGCCCGCCACCGGCAGGTAGCGCGTCCCGTCCCACCGGGCCAGGCCGGTCCGCTCCTCGTAGTTCTGCGCCGCCGACGCGCGGCCGTCGAAGTAGGCGTGCTCGCCGGTGACCGCCGTGATCCGGGTGCCGCGGCTGTACCAGGTGCCGGGATCGGGCGTCATGACCGTCTCCAGCGTGTCCGCCGCCACGCTGGTCATCCGGTCGGCGTTGTCGTCGCCCTCGGTCAGCGGGTGCAGCGTGGCCCAGATGCGCAGGCCATCGCCGCGCTCCAGCACCGGGTCCTTGATGCCGAACCCGGCGCTGCCGGGGAACACCGTCTCGCGGGAAACGGCGCTGAATTGGCCCGGGCCGCCGGCCCGCAGCCGCTCGATCCGCCAGTGCTTGGTGCCGAACGTGGCGCAGCTCAGGTACAGGTGCCAGTCCCCGGCGGGCGTGACGTCCAGCGCCGGGCGCTCCAGCGATTCGGCGTCCATGTCGGCCTTGTCAACCGAGCACAGCGTCTCGAAGGTCAGGCCGTCGCGCAGCGGCGACCGGGCCACGTAGACGCGGTTGCCGCGGCCCTGCTCGATCGGATGCCGGTCCCGGTAGGACAGGTAGATGTAGCCGTCGTGCACCAGGGCGCTGGCCGCGCCAATCCAGTTACCGGCTCCGGGCTCGGCCGCGAGCACCAGCTGGCTGTTCTCCCATTGCGGCAGCATGCCTGGCGATGGTAGCGGGCCGCTCAGCCGGTCATCGTCAGTGCGCGGGCCGGCGGACTTCCTGGACCGACCAGGTGTTGCCGTCCGGGTCGTCGAAGAATATGAAGCTGCCGTAGTCGGCCCGGGCCGGGTCGGGCCCGGGTGTCATCTGGCCGTCCACGAAGTGCTTCGGCCCGCTGTGCGCGACGCCCTGCTGGTCCAGGTGGTCGCGGGCGGCCTCGATGTCGGTGACGACCAGCTGCGTCCCCTTGAGCGAGCCGGGCGCGGAGCCGGCGCCGAGGCCGGTGCCGAAGGAGATCGAGCAGGCCGAGCCGGGCGGGGTCACCTGGACGACCCGGAAGTGCTCGCTGGGCGCGAAGTCGGTGTCCAGGGTGAAGCCGAGCTTGTCCACGTAGAACTCCCGGGCGCGGTCCACGTCCGACACCGGCGCGATGACGACTTCCAGCTTCCAGTCCATGGCTCATCCCCTCGTCATGTCCCGCGCGCGCCGGCCACGGCCCGTGACCTGGCCGGGCACGGTGAATCGCGTGTCAGGGTAGCCTTGACGCAATCCGATCGTCAAGGCTACCCTGACGGCATGAGCGCTGCCGCGAATCTCGCGCCGGGCGCCGGGCAGCTCGGCACGCTGTGCTGCTCCTTCTGCACCAAGGACAAGGACTCCGTGGCCAAGCTGGTCGCGGGTCCCGGTGTCTACATCTGCAACGAGTGCATCGACCTGTGCACCCAGATCCTGGCCATGGAGACCACGCCCGAGATCGTGCCCTGGAACGAGCGGCCGGACGAGGAGCTGCTGGCCAGCCTGGCCCGGGTGCAGGCGGTGGCGCCCCAGGTCGTGGCCGCGATGCAGGACTATGTCGACATCCTGCGATCCCGCGGCGTTACCTGGACCCGGATCGGAGCCGCGCTCGGCGTTTCCAAGCAGGCAGCCTGGGAGCGGTTCTCCGGCGAAGACTGACCGCGCCGCGCGGGCGCAGCGGCGCCGCTGCCAATGACGGACTCAGATGCGGGCCGCGGAGCCCGGCCAGCGGACTTGAGGAGCGAGACGATGGGCGCAGACACCCAGGCCCGAGCAAGGATCATGGAGCATTGGCGGGCCTCCGAGCGGGGGGACGGCACGGCCGAGCACGCCATCTACGGGGCGGACGCGATCTTGGATTATCCGCAGTCGGGGGAACGCTTCCAGGGCCGCGCGGCCATCGCGGCGCAGCGCGGTGGCCATCCGGCGGACCGGCACTTTGCTGTGCAGCGGATCAGCGGCAGCGGGGAGGTATGGGTGAGCGAGTGCGTGATCAGCTACGACGGCACGCCCACCCACTCAGTGAGCATCATGGAGTTCTCCGGCGGCCTCGTCGCCCATGAGACCCAGTATTTTGCCGATCCCTTCGACCCGCCCCCGTGGCGGGCAGCACTGGCGGAGCCGATGCCGGACCGTCAGAATTGATGGCTGACCAGCCCATGAGCGTCGCAGCCCGGACGCCTGGCGGGGGACAACGTGGATGCTGACATTGCTGAGGTCGTGCGGCGTCTCGAATGCGCCCAGGTCAGCCTGGAACCGGGGCTGAGTGAACAGGAACTGAGCGGTACTGAGGCACGCTTCGGCATCTCGTTCAATCCGGCCCACCGCGCGCTGCTGGCCGCTGCCCTGCCCGTCGGCGGGTTCTGGATGGACTGGCGGCACAGTTCGGCGAACGTCCTGCAGGGCCGTCTCCGCTGGCCCGTCGACGGCATCGTCTTCGACGTGCACGAGAACGGTTTCTGGCCTCGTTCCTGGGGAGCCAGGCCACCGACCCGGACGCTGGCCGAACGGGAAGCCCGGTTGCACCTGGCGCGAGTGCCCCCGCTGATACCGGTTTATTCGCACAGGTGCATGCCTGCCGCACCTGCCCCAGGCGATAGTCCTGTCTTTTCGGTCCACCAGACTGACGTCATCGTGTACGGCGACAACCTGCTCGACTACGTCGCCCACGAGTTCGGCGTCGGGCCGCGAGCGCGCGCGCCTGGTGACCGGCAGCTGAACATCCCGTTCTGGTCCCAGCTAGCGGCCGGTGCGGGCAATGACAATCTTTAGGGCTTGCTCCGCGGCCCGCTCGCCGGAGGATCAGCATCAGCCGGCGGCTAGACCGCGTCGATACCAGGTCCCCTGCTTGCCGCCGAGATGAGCCGGGCCAGCCGGGCCAGCCGGGACAAACCCTGCCTTGGTCAGCACCTTGCGAGACGCCACGTTCCCGTGGGAGGTGGCCGCTTTGAGCGCGCGCAGCCCATGACGCTCCGCCGCCAGCAGGCACAACTCCCGGACCGCTGCCGTCGCCACGCCGCGGCTAGCGACGTCCTGCGCGACGCGATAGCCAAGCTCCGCTGTACCGTCCTCGGCGAAGGTCAGGTTAAACCGGCCCAGCACCGTGCCATCCTCGGCGACGAGCACGTAATAGGCGCCAGCCCCGGCTTCTTGTCCGGCCAGCAACGCGCTATGGCGCTCGGCGAAGTGGTCGAAGAACTCATCGCCACGGTCGGAGACTGACGCCGCGAAGTAGGCGCGGTTGGCCAGCTCGAAGGCGAGAACCGCAGGAGCGTGGTCAGCACGCAAGCGCTGAAGATCGGGCATCGCCTGACTCTAACCAGCTGGCCTTGATCGCCAGTCGCCGCTGGCCCTGGATCAAGTTCTCCCGTCGTGCTGGCGGATCACTGGCGCGGCTGAGGGCTATCCGACGCCGTGGACCTTGCGGGCCTCGACGGTAAGAAGCAGGCGGGTCTGGTCGCGGCCGCCGTACCAGGGGTAGGGGCCGCCCAGGTAGCGCTGGGCGAGCAGCTCGATGTGCTCGGCGGCGCCGTCCGCGGTCACGTTCACGACCTGGCCGCGGACCGAGAAGTACCGGGAGGGGTTCCCCGGGTCGGAGACGGCCAGGGCGACGCGCGGGTCACGCTCGATGTTCTTGATCTTCTGGAACCCGGCCACGCTGTTGATCAGGATGTGCTCGCCGTCGGTGTCGACCCAGGTCTCGGTCATCTGCGGCGAGCCGTCCGGCATCAGGGTGGTCAGGAAGCACAGGCTGGGCTGGCGCAGCAGGGCAAGCAGGCCGTCGGGCAGGTTCACGTCCGGATGTTCCTATCGGCTGGGCGGCTGGGCTGCTTAGACACACCCTAGACGGCGCACAACTGGTCACCCGGTACTCTCTCGGCCCGGCGCATGCCGGTGGTGTGGGTACATGGCGGCGGCGAGCTGGCGGCGGCCGGTGCGGAGACAGTTGATCATGAGTTGGGCGCATGACGACGTCACGGGCCGCACTTCGGTCATAATCTGCCTACCGGAGGGTCTGATGGCGAACTTCTCCAGCGGGCTGTTTGGAGCACTGGTAGGTGGCCTGATCACCATGCTGGCCACTTATCTGACCCTGCGCGGCCAGCGCCGGATCGCCGCCGCCGACCGTGACCTGGCCGCGGATGAACGCCGGGAGCAGCGCAAGGTACTCGCCGAGCAGCGAGCTGCTCAGATCGCGGACGAGCGGGCAGCTACGACCTACGCCGCCGCGGTGGAGCTGCTGCAACACATGACCACGGTCTTCTGGGCACTGCCCGTGCTCTACTGGTCCTCAATGCCGTCGATGGGCAACCTGGAGTCGGATCGATCGAAGGCCAACCGGGTGCTCTCAGAAACGGCTCAGGACGCGCTCATGAAAACGAATCTCCTGGTGCTGCCCCGGCTGCTGGATCCAGCCCTGCGGCGCCGGGCCAGTGCCTGGGTGATGCTCTGCTCCCGGCTAATGGACCTCAACCGCAGCGAGAAGAGCGAGGAGGCCGAGAAAGCTCGCTGCGCCCAGGTACAGGCCTATATGCGCTACCTGCACGGTTCGGTGGATGCCTATCTCGGAGGCTATGCGCTCCCGCCGGATTGCGATCCACCGTCTCTCGACGATCCGCAAGCTGCCCCCTGGAGTCCTCCCGGCGATCCGTACAAGGTCCCGCTATGAGCGAGACCGGCCACGCGGCATCCGCGCGTGACGGCTGGTGGAATGACCGGCGCGGCGGCGCCGTCTGGTCACCCTGGGCAGCGCCGCACGGGAGGGGAATGCGATGGCTGCGGATTCCCTGAGGCGGGTGACCCTTGCGGAGCTGGTGGCGACGCTGTCGCTTGTCGCTGATCTTGGGATGGGCCGGCCGATGGAGCGGGTGCTGCGCCAGACTGTTGTCGCGATGCGCCTCGGGGCGGCGGCCGGGATGGATCAGGCGGCCTGCACATCGGCGTATTACACCTCGCTGCTGGCGTGGGTGGGCTGTGCCGTGGACACCACTGAGCTGGCGGCGGCGTTCGGTGATGAGATCGGGCTGTACGCCGATACCCGCGATGAGGACCTGGACCAGATCACCCTGGCGGTGTTCGTCGGCCGCCATCTCGGCCGCGGTCAGTCAGGTTTCCGCCGGGTCGGGCTGGTCGGGAAGTTCCTGGCTACCGCAGGCCGCTCAGTGCAACAGCTGATGGAATCGCACTGCCGGGTGACGAGCGAGCTGGCCGACAGGCTCGGGCTGGGACCGGCCGTGTGCGAGCCGCTGCTGCAGACGTTTGAGCGGTGGGATGGCAAAGGAGTGCCGGGGTCGGTCGGAGCCGGTGGCCTGGCCCCGGCTATCCGCCTGGTTCACCTGGCCGACGTCATCGAGGCGTTCCACCATACCGGCGGCGCCGAGGCCGCGCTGCACGCAGCGCGGGAGCGGCGGGGTACCCAGTTCGACCCGGAGCTGGTGGACTGCTTCTGCTCCTGCCACGCGGAGATTCTCGGAGGTCTGGGCGATATCTCGGCGTGGGAGGAGGTGATCGCGCTCGACCCTGGCCTGGGCGCGGGGCTGACGGAGGATCATCTGGAGCGGTCGCTGGTTGCCTTCGGCGATTTCAGTGACCTGAAGTCGCCGTTGCGCCTTGGGCATTCGCGGGGTGTGGCCGTGCTCGCCGCGCGGGCCGGCGGGAGTCTCGGGCTCCCGGACGCCGACCTCGTGATGCTGCGCCGGGCGGCGCTGGTCAAGGACATCGGCATGATCGGGATCCCGAGCGCTGTCTGGGACGAGCCGGGCGTATGGAGCCTCTCCCAGCGCGAGCGGGCGCGGACCCACCCATACCTGACCGAGCGGATGCTGGCCCGTGTCCCGCTGCTGGCCGAGGTCGGGCGCTGCGCGTCACTGCACCATGAACGGCTCGACGGCTCCGGCTACCCGCACGGGCTGCGCGGCGATGCCATCTCGCTTTCGGTGCGGATCCTCGGCGCCGCCGACGTCTACCAGGCCCTGCGTCAGCCACGCCCTTATCGTCCGGCGCTGGGCGCCCAGGAAGCCGAGCGGGTGATGCGCGAGGAGGTACGCGCCGGGCGGCTGGATGGCGAGTGCGTGCACGCGGTGCTGGCAGCGGCGGGCCACCGGCTGCGGCGCCGGGCGGGCCTGCCGTCCGGGCTCACCGCCCGCGAGGTGGAGGTGCTGGTGCGCCTCGGCCAGGGCCGGTCCAATCCCGAGATCGCCGCCGAACTGAACGTCAGCCGCAAGACGGTCTCCTCCCACCTCGAGCACATCTACGCCAAGCTGGGTGTCAAGACGCGGACCGGCGCCGCGCTGTTCGCCATGCGCCACGGCCTGACGGCGGCGGCGGGCGAGCCCGGAACCTGACGGAAAGATCGGGCAGTTACCCGATTCGCCGCCGCTGGCGGATCCGTACAACAGATGCATGACCACAACCCACGACCACGGCGCGGCCAGTCTGGTGCCGCAGTTCGCCCGGGCGGGTTCGTTCCTGGAGGGCCTGGCCGCCCAAGACTTCGCCCAGCTAGGCGGCGCGCTTGCCCCAGGCGCCCGGCTCCGCGCCCTGCTGCCCGTGGGCCTGCGGGAGTGGACCGGAGCTGAAGCGATCGCCGGCCGGTTCGCGGGCTGGTTCGGCGACACCCAGGATTTCGACCTCGTCGAGGCCACCGTCGGCGAGGTGGCCGGCCGGCTGCACCTGCACTGGCGGCTGCGGCTGCGGGCAGAGCGGCTCGGCGCCGGCTGGTTCATCGTCGAACAACAGGCCTACGCCGACACCGGCGACGGCGGCCGCATCGCCCAGATTGACCTGCTCTGCACCGGCTACCGGCCGGAGGCCGACAATGCCTGACAACCTCGCGACCTGGGGCGGCTGGGAACCGGCGATCCGCGACGACCCGTTCGGCCACTTCGCGCAGGCCCGGGACCGGTGCCCGGTGCAGCGGATGCGCCTCGCCGACGGCCATCCGGCCTGGATCATCCTCGGCTATGACGCAGCCCGCCAAGCGCTCAGCGACCCCCGTTTCTCCAAGGACATGCTGGCCGCGCTCGAAGACAACGGCGACGTCGTGGCCGAGGGCCTGCCCGGGCCGGAGTTCTCCCGGCACATGCTCAACGTCGACCCGCCGGACCACACCCGGCTGCGGCGGCTGGTGTCCCGGGCCTTCGCGCCATCCCGGGTCGCCGCGCTTGAGCAGCCCGTGCGGGAAATCGCCGGCGGCCTGCTCGATGAACTCGAGGAGGCCGGCCCCGGCGCCACGGTCGATCTCGTTCACGGCTACGCCCATCCGCTGCCGTTCAGGGTAATCGGGGAATTGCTGGGCATCCCGCCAGCCGACCGCCCGGACCTGCACGCCTGGTTCGGCGTGCTGCTGACGGGATGGGCCGGCGAGCCGCCCGCCGAGGCGGTCGAGGCCTCCGGCAAGATCGTGGCCTACCTGCGTGAACTCGTCGGCATCAAGCGGCAGAACCCGGCTGAGGACCTGGTCAGCGTGCTGCTCGCCGCCGGCGACGAGGCGCTCACCACCCAGGAGCTGCTGTCAACCCTGTTCCAGCTCGTCGTGGCCGGCCACGACACCACGGCCAGCCTCATCGGCAACGGGGTGGTCGCCCTGCTCGATCATCCCGGCCAGCTGCAGGCGCTGGTGGCCGACCTGGGGCAGCTTCCCGCCGCCATCGACGAGCTCGTCCGGTTCACTGCCCCGGTTCCCCATGCCACCTTCCGGGTGACCGCCGGGCCAGTGACCATCGACGGCGTCGAGATCCCGCCCCGCGAACAAGTACTGGTGTGCCTCGGCTCGGCTAACCGCGACCCGGGCCGCTTCCCCGCGCCCGACGTCTTGGACATCGGCCGCGGCAACGGGCCGAACCTCGGATTCGGCCACGGCGCCCACTACTGCCTCGGCGCGCCCCTGGCCCGTCTCGAAGCCCGCGTTGCCTTCGAGACCCTGCTCGGCCGCCACCCCGGCCTGCGGCTCGCCACCGACCGAGACGCACTCACCTGGGCGCACGGCGACGGCCTCGTGCTGCGCGGCCTCGTCTCGCTTCCCGTCGTGCTCGGACCCGTCCAGCACCAGACCGGATGACCACCCCGGTCGTACCGGAGCAAAGTCCGCACCAAGGAGGATACTGATGACCATCACCGACAGTCCCGTCGACAACGGCGTGAACGTCCAGGCCCTGCTGGACGCCCGCAACGCGCTGTCGGCCGCACCGCAAGCGGCGCAGTTCACCTGGCGGGCCAGCTGCACCTGGCGCAACGGCACCCACAGCCAGTCGACCGTCACCGGCTTCACCGGGCTCGGCGCCGAGCAGCAGCATCGCAGCACGTATGAGTTCGACGTCGACCATCCGGAATGCTTCGCGTCCGAGGATAACGGCGCTACCCCGGTGGAATTCGTGCTGGTGGGCCTGGTCGGCTGCCTGGCCGCAGGCACCGCCGCGGTCGCCCAGCACCGGGGCATCCAGCTCCGGTCGGTCACCGCCACCATTGAAGGCGCCATGAACATCCTGGGCATTCTGGGGGCCGACCCCGAGGTCCGCAACGGCTTCGAAGCCATCACCGTCCGGTTCGCCATCGACGCCGACGCCTCGCGCGACGACCTTCAGGCGCTCATCGCGCAGGCGCAGAAGCGCTCAGCGGTCTTCGACGTGGTGACCAACCCGACCAGCGTGCTCGTCGAGCTGGCCTGACCACCACCGCCCGGCCGCCCGCACCATGAAGACCACGGCAGTCGTCATCGGCGCCGGCCACGCTGGCCTGGCCATGAGCCGCCGCCTCACCGAACGCTCCATCGACCACGTGGTCCTCGAGCGCGGTGAGGTGGCGAACTCATGGCGGACACAGCGCTGGCCCAGCCTGCGGCTGCTCACCCCGAACTGGCTCACCCGGCTGCCCGGCCACCACTACGCCGGGGACGACCCCGACGGCTACATGCCCGCCGCCGGCGTCGCGGCCACCCTCGCCGGATACGCCCGCCTGGCCCGCGCGCCGGTGCGCACGGCCACGACCGTGCACGCGGTACGCGCCGCACCCGGGGGCTTCCAGGTCCACGCCAACGACGAGCGCCACGATACCCAGGCCGTGGTACTGGCGACCGGGGCGAGCACCCGGCCGGCGATCCCCGTATTCGCCGGCGCCCTTCCCCGGCGGGTCAGGGCGCTCACCCCATTCAGCTACCGCGACCCCAGCGAACTCCCCGACGGGGGAGTACTCGTCGTGGGAGCGTCAGCCACCGGAGTCCAGCTCGCCAGCGAGATCCACCGGTCCGGACGCCCGGTAACCCTGGCCGTAGGCGGGCACGTCCGGCTGCCCCGTTCTTACCGCGGCCGCGACATCTTCTGGTGGCTGCAAGCCACGGGACTACTGGCCGAACGCTACGACCGGATCGATGACCTCACCCGGGCCCGCCACCTGCCCTCGCCCCAGCTCAGCGGGACCTGCGAGCCAGCCGCAACCGACCTGAACTCGCTCACCGCGCAAGGGATCCGCATCGTCGGCCGCCTTGGCCGCATCGCCGATGGAATGGCCCAGTTTTCCGGATCCCTGCGCAACACCTGCACCCTCGCTGACCTGAAAATGAACCGCTTCCTCGCCCGGGCCGACAACTGGGCCGCATCGCGCGGCCTCGACGGCGAGCTGCCGTCAGCACACCGCTTCGCACCCACCCGGGTCAACCCGCGCACGCCCCTGGAGATGGACCTGACCAGCGGTGCAATCACCACGGTGCTGTGGGCGACCGGCTTCCGCCCCGATCACTCCTGGCTGGAGATCCCCGTCCATGACCGCAACCGTCACATCCTCCATGACGGCGGGGTCATCACCAGCGTGCCCGGTCTTTACATCCTCGGCCTGCCCGTGCTCCGCACCCGCGCCTCCAGCTACATTCACGGTTCGGTCACAGACACCGAAGCCCTGGCCTCCCACCTGCACGGGTATCTCGGCGCCCAGCGGATCTGACCGTGCAGTTACCGGCAGGATCTCCGCGGCCACCCGGCGGGACTATGCCGCCGCCGCGGCTGCGGCGCTTCTTGAAGACGAGTCAGGGAACCGGGCCCACGAGCTCGGCGGCCCGGCGTTCGACCTGCCCGAGCTTGCGCCGACTATTACCGGCATCACCGGCACACCGGTGACCTACCGTGACCTGCCAGCAGAGGAGTACGCCTCCTGGCTGCAGGAGGGAGGCATTGATGAGGCGGCTGCCCACTTCGTGGCCGCCCTCGATGCCTCCATCGCCCGAGGCGACCTCGAGACCAGCAGCCAGGACCTGGCGCGCCTGCTGGGACATCCCGCCATGCCCCTCGCCGAGGTCGTGGCCGGGGCGCACAACGCCGCGAGCCCCGCGCCAGAGCAGTCCGCCGGCGGATAGGTCCGGCGGGTGTCGCCGGCCGGTAAACAGAGGGGCAGCGTGTTCGGGCGCACCCAAGGTGGGCGCGCGGCCCGGGGTGGCTACCGCTGCGCGGGCGGTGCTGGGATGCTCAGCCAGCGGTCGAGCTCGTTGAGGATGTTCTCGACCGCAGGGCGCAGCTCGTCGGCGATCTCGGCCTGGCTCTGGCCGTCTCGGGTGCGCTGGCCGGCTTCGCTGATGATGATCTGGAACACCGCCGCGAGCGCGATCCCCTGGAGCCGGGCGACCTCCGGCGCGACGGCGGTGGTATCGCTGATGGCGGCGGCGAGGGCAGCGGCCTGGCGGTCGGTCAGTTCCAGCACCAGCCGGTGAATGGTCGGGCTGATCGCCGCCAGGTAGCCGAGCTCGCCGCGCCAGATCTCCGGCGGGATGCTGCGGATTCCGGCGAGGGCTTCGTCGAGGACGAAGCCGCGGATCGCGGCGGCCGGCGTGACGCCGGGCGGGCGGGAGCGGATCAGGTCGCACAGCCGGTCCTGAACCCGCTGCTCGCGGTCGGTGACCAGCCGTTCCTTGGTCGGGAAGTAGTTGTAGACCGTCTGCTCGGCGACCTCGGCCGCGCGCGCCACGTCGCTGACCGCGACCTGTTCGTATCCGCGCTCGGCGAACAGGCGGGCCGCGGTGTCGGCAATGAGCCGGCGCGTCCGCGCCTTCTTGAGGTCGCGCAATCCGGTGGAGGCCATCCTCCAGCCTACCCGATTACTCCAAGTTTTTACTCTAAACGAAAAATAGATCTCACTCCATCTATATCGCGATGATCCTGTTGTGCTCCCCCTGGCCAGGGAATGGCACGCTGCAATGCCCCTTGAGGTACAGGCCGCGCGCGGACGGACGACAGGACCACTTCGATGACGGGCTCAGCGGAACCCTGGGCGACGTCACGCTCCCGCGATTGCAAGCGCCCCTTGCGCCGCCCCAGCCCGATTCTGGCGTGCCGACGCCACGGCGAAGAGTGCTAAGATTAGGGTTAGCACCAAAATTAGAGTCATCGCTAACCAGACGCACTCGACCGCGGGCTAGCGACACGCGGCCGTGACCTGACGAATCACCGACAGGACAGGAGCCCTCGTGGCTACCAGCACCGAAACCAGCCGCACGACACACCTCCTCGCGCTCATGAAGAAGGGCGACGACGCCTTCAACGACCGCGACTTCGCGGTCCTGAACGAGATCCATCACCCCGACATGGTCGCGTACGTCACCGGCAACGCAGACCCGATCTACGGCTCGGCAGACCACGCGGCGATGGTGGCGCAGATGGTCCGCATCTTCCCCGACGTCCGCGTCCACAACGATCCCTACCCGGTCCAGTTCGGAAGCGGCGACTGGATCACCGTGGTCACCCGGACCACCGGAACCTTCACCGGGGAAATGGTGCTGCCCGACGGCACGGTGGTCCCCCCGACAGGAAAAGCGTTCGATCTCGACTTCGGCCAGACCAGCAAGTGGCAGGGCGACCAGCTCATCGCTATCTCCGCGTTCTGGGACTCCGCGCTGCAGGCCAAGCAGATCGGACTCGGCTAAGCCCGCAGGCGTCAGCCGGCTCGCGGAGATTCCGGCTCTCGCAGCCGGCCGTGGTCGGCCACGCGGCTCTGCCGACCGTACAAGTCTTACGACACAGGTTGGGATCAATGACCTCGGCTGCTACGGCAGCACCGGGCGCGGTGCCGGACGGACGTCTCAGGTGGGCAGGTGGCTCGGTGCTGGTGCCAGGGGCTGGATGGCGGCCTCTGTGATGGTCCGTGCGGTGCGCACGAGGCTGGCGATCGCATCTTGCGGTGCCAGTCCCGCCAGGTCGGTCAGGGTGAACAGGGCTTCCGCGCTCATGATCACGGCCAGTTCAAGCTTGAGCTGGGTGAGCCTGCCCGGCTCGATGGCGCCGGGCGGCCGCTCCAGCGGTGCGACGGCGAGGTCGATCAGGCCGAACTGCTTCCCGGGGCGCGGGAAGGTCACTTCCTCCCGCGTGATCGTGGAAGCGATCATGGCACGGACCGCCCCCTGCATCTTGACCACGTTGCGCAGAAGGAAATCGGTGGCCTGAGCCGCCCGTTGGGGGACGTCAGCATAGTCCCCAGCGCGCGCCAGCTCCTCGGGGGTATCCGGCCACAGCCCGGTAAAAGCCTCGCGCAGCAGGGATGGCAGGTCGGGGAAGTGCCGGTAGGCCGTCGCCTCGGACACTCCCGCTGCGGTGGCCGCGCCCATCATGGTGATGCGGTCCCCGTCTAGGATCAGCCGCCGCGCCGCAGCGATCAGGGCCGAGCGGGTTCGCTCCTTCTGGAGAACCCGCTCGGACAGGGCGGGCCGGGGACTCCCGCCGCGGGCGGCTACTTGCCCCTCAGCGGTCACGGCTCATGAGACTACCGCACGAGAGAGAGATGCACGGGGATCTCGCGAGGGTATACTCTCGCGAGATGGGAGGCTGCCGTCTGGTGGCGCCGGCTGCCCGCGGCCGGAACCGCACGGGATAAGCGCGGCTGAAGCCGCGCCTTCACCAGTCGAAGGAGCCGTCATGCCCGAAAACCTCTTCGACGCCGCATCCCTGGTGGCCAGCGCCGAGACGGCCGCTGGCTTCTGGCAGATGGGGATCTTGTGGACTCCGCTGATCTCAGGCGAGTCCACGCGCGGGGCGTACTCACTGATGGAGCAGCTCATGCCGGCCAAGGCCGGGCCGCCGCCGCACGTGCACGACCAGGGCGAGGAAGTCTTCTACATCCTCGACGGCGAGATGGCCCTCCAGCTCGGAGACCAGGTCATCGCCGGAACCAGCGGCCAGCTCGTGCGCATCCCGGCAGGCATCCCGCACGCCTTCGCCGTTAAGACCGAGACCGCGCGGGTGCTGAACTTCTACGTTCCGGCCGCTCTTGACCTGCAGGTCGCCATGCTCGGCACCCCGGCGACCAGCGCGGTCCTGCCCCCGCCCGGGGCACAGCGACCACCGACCGCCGAACAGGAACGCGCATTCGCCCAGCGGCTGCACGACCTGGCCACCCAAACAATGTCGCCCCAGCAGGACCTGCTCGGGGAGTACCGAGACCACGACGCCGCGCACCCCAGCATGCCCTGAATCCGACACACCGACCTGCGCCGGAGGAAGCCGCATCAGCCATCCGCTGGCCGGGCTGCTCATCGTCTGCACGGGTGCCAAACCCCCGCGGACGCGCACCGGGCGGTGTGGCGGGGGATGCCTGCCGGGCCGGCCGCCCGGCGAAAATCGTGTGGCGAATCTTCAACGACGACTCCGGACGGGTACGGCACCCGTTCCCCGACGACCACCAGGCATCACTCGTCGCTGATCTGCGCGATGTAGCCTCCCGCTACCAGCAGACCAAGAGCTCTCCGACATGATCACCGCACTGCGCAGGTCAACCCCCAGTTCGCCCGCCTGTGGGAATTGTCCACCGTCGCGCACCACGGCAACGAGCGCAAGACCATTGATCACCCGGCTCTCGGCGAAATCGAACTCGACTGCGACGTACTGTCGGTACACGCCGGCGAATGCACGATTCGTCATCTCCTTCGCAGAGATCATGCACAGTAGCCTGCACGCAGTAGCTTTAGCGCTCGCAGCCAGAAGGGTGCTAACGCCATGAAGATCAATGCCTCCATGACCAGTGTTGTGATCCCGGGCCTGGGCGCCGGAGTGATCTACTTCGTCATTGCCTTCGCGACCGGAGCCTCGGCGGTCGCCTCGATCCTCGGCGGGATCGTGGTGGCGGCCATCGCGGCCGCCATCGGGTTCATCTTCCGCGCGGTCTACAAGCGCAGGGCCGCGGGCCCCCACAAGTAGACTGCCGTCACGGGTCGCGTCACGCTGACCTCGCGGCACAAGGCTCGCGGCCCGCGCGGCCCCTGGCTCCGGTGTCCGGATTGCGAGATGAGTGACAGACCGGCCGATGGGGCCGGTAACCCATCAGGCCGTCGCGAGCAACGCCGGATCAGCGTCCGCCGGGACAGCCCTCGGGGGCGGCTCCGCACTGCGCGCCGCATCCTCCGCGCAGCGGACGCTGAGCACATCGATGAGCCGGTTGACAGCGAGGAACCGCAGCACCTGCCCGTGCGCCTCGGCCAGCAGAAGATCACTGCCGGTCTCCCGCGCATGCTTGCGCGCGAGCACCAGGGCCGCCAGGCCGCTGCAGTCAATGAACGTCAGCCCGGCGAGATCTACGATGACCAGACGCGCACGCCCGGCGATGGCGGACAGCTCGCGCGCGGCGCTCGCGGCGTCGACGACATCCAGTTCCCCGCGCAGAGCCACAACACACGGACTGCCGCTGCCACGGGTACTCGGATCGATACAGAACATCGGGCGCGCCTTCCTGCTCTGGCAGCAAGGCGTGGTCTCGACCCAGCGGCTCGTTCGCCGACTTCTCGACGCTGATATTACGCCGGATGCCCGCCCCTGTCCCTAATGCGCTATCGGTGATTCCGCTGCGCAGGCCCGAACAAGACCATGGGATAGATCGGGCACGATCTACTTTGGTTCTGTCATGATCGTGGATGGCTCGGGGTCTTGGTGCTGGCGTGGCCGGTTGGCGTGCTGGGCTGGGGTGCTGGGTCGTCCCAGTGCCGCCAGATGAGCTTGTGCACGGGGATGAGCCGGGGGATGTCGCGCAGGCCGGGGATGAACGGGACGCAGAGCAGCAGGATGGTGGCCAGGCCGGTCATGTAGATGGCGATCATGTCGATGTTGGGGGAATTGGTCCAGCCGGGCACCTGGTACCACAGGGTGTACAGCCACAGCCAGGGCTGGCCGGGGTAGCTGCCGGTCTCGTTCATCACGCCCCACTGGGCGCCGGTCAGGCCCATCGCCTGGGCCTTGTTGCCGAAGTAGGCGCCGTCTTCGATGAACAGCAGCGGCCTGGTGAAGTTGGTGCCGTAGAACGGCTGCTGGGACAGCAGGTCGGTGTCCAGAGCGCCGCTGCGGGCCAGGGTCAGCTCGGCGGCCATCAGCGCCGGGACCGGCCCGTCGCCAGCGGCGGGGACGACTGGGCTGCCGTGGGTGAACTTCACCTTCGTGACCGCGGCGGCGTAGGCGTTTGCCCATTTCAGCTGCTGGGCGGCGGGGGCGGCCTGGTAGGCGGCGAGCGGGGCGGCGATGGCCGGGTCGGTGGCCGCGAGCGTGGCCAGCGGCCCGGTGACGAAGCCGCGGGCGGCGTTGACCGGCTGGGTGATCCCGGGGATGGTCTGCGGGGAGAACAGCAGCCGCTGGACGCTGCCGCTCTGGCTGTTGTAGGGCGGCCCGTAGGTGGCGGTCTCGCTGGTGCCGTTGAGCTCGCTGGCCGCGGTGGCCAGGAAGTCGGCGGGCGCGAGCCTGGCCCAGGTCGCGATCGTGACCGGCGGCACGTCCGGGGAGGACAGCAGCCCGGCCAGGCCCAGGGTGAGGGCCAGCACCACCACCGAGGCGATGGTGCCCTCCTTCAGGATGTCGTAGCGCCGGTTCGGGCCGGCCCACGGGGCGGCGTCGGCTGCTGCGATGGCGCGCCGCCGCAGCCGCCCGCTGCCGGTGAGCCCGGCGGCGTGCGCACCGATCGGGTGCGCCACCCCGCGCATCCGGACCAGCAGGACATGCGCGCCGACCACGGCGATCAGGGCGATCGGGAGAAGCACCACGTGCCACAGCAGCATCTGCCCGAAGTTCATCACGTTGAAGAACGCGCCGACCCCGACCGAGTTGAGCGCGTCCTTGCCGCTGGCGGAGATCCACTGCGAGTCGAAGTTCTGCTGCGACACGTAACCGGTGAAGCACTCCAGGACCGACGCCGCGAACGCGGCCACCCCGGTCACCCACGTCATCGTCCGCCGGCCCCGCCAGGCGGCCATCCAGAACTTGCCCCACAGGTGGATCACCAGCAGCGCCATGAACAGCTCCACGCTCCACAGGTGCATGCTGTTGAAAAAATGCCCGGCCGGGTTGTAATGCCACCAGTCAGGACCGCCCAGGGCCAGGCCGAACCCCGACACCACCGCCACCCCCAGCGCGGCCAGCGCACCCACCCCGAACACGTAAATCCACGACGCCACATACGCCGGCTGGCTGTCAGGCAGCAGCTTGCCCGGCGGCAGCATCCGGAGCGCACGGCGCCGCAGCCGGGCCGTCCACATCCCAGCGGTGCCGTCGCCAGCCGGCTCGCTCAGCCCGGCCATGCCCCCATCCGGAGCTCCGCCGGGCGGGGCCGCCGGCTCCGCACCGGATCCGCGCGGGAACGGGACCAGCAGCGCCGCGCCGAAGATGACCACCATCACGCCGATCAGGACCAGATTCGCCACCGTGATATCAAAGATCGACCAGTGCACGAACGACCCCGGCTGATTCATATTGATCGCCAGTGCCGGGAACGGCAGACGAGAAGATCCGGCCATATGCCACCTCGGGCGTACCTACACGCGCATGACGCCACCGAGGTCCGGAGCAGCCCTGCTCGCAATCGGGCACCCGCAGGCGCACCAATCACGATCTTGCGATACTGAGACTACGCCCGGCACATCGGGGCCGACAAGCGTCGTCGAGCCGGGCTGCAGTCGACGGCGCGCGTCGTCGACGTCCGTTCTCCGGGAACACGGTGCGGCAGCGGGGCCATGGCTCCACCGAACGCAGCTCAGCTACGGGTACACGGCGGGGAGTTACTGTGCTGGCGCTCCGTCCGGGGGGGTGGCGGCGCGGGAGAGGGCGCCCGCGAAGCGCCGGCGCCAGCGACTGCCCGCACCAGGATGGTCATGCGGGCTGGCGGATGCGCCTCCCGGTGATGCGAACGGGGGTTATCCGGATGAAGTGCTCTCTGGCGCCGCCCGGCCAGGGCTCGACGCCTGATTCCTTCATCGCCGCCTGTTCTTCGGCAGTGTCGACATGGTGCGCGGGACCGTGGATGAGGACGCTCCATCCTTCGTGAGCCGCCGGGTCGAAGCTGTCGATCTCGAAGGCGACCTTGTGCTCGGCGTGCGCTATCCCGGTGCGCAGATCCTCGTCTGTAGCTCCATCATGCGCGGTGCGGAACACGATCGCGCCCGCATGCAGCTTGTAGTTGACCGGGATAACGGTCAGATAGTCCCGGCCGGTGTAGGCAATCCGGCCGATGCCGCCCGGGGAGATGAGCCGCAGGCACTCGGCCTCATCCAGCTTCTCCAGCACAGGGCCTGGGTTCTCGGACAAATGCTTACGCTCCTTCGTTCGGGATAAGCCCGTCCATTGTCCAGCGAGCGGGCCGCAGCCGGACACGGGGGGCCGCGTGCTGCCGTCATGCGCGGATGAGACGGGCCGCGGCCGGCCGGCGGGGTTGGCGTGATGATCAATGCGCCATATCAGGCCGACCTGATGCGACCGCGTGAGTACGCTCGTTGTGGTCCGCCGCGGCATGTGCGGCTGTCCGGTCCTGGTGGAATGGGCAGCGGCAGCCTCCGGCTGGCACGATGCTGAGTGGAGGTCGCATGCGCAGCGATTCTGAGCACGGCGGCAGTGACCTGGGCAGGCGCATCATCGAGCATCGTGACCGTGCGGGGCTGAGCCGCGATGAGACAGCCGAGAAGGCTGGAATGGCCGAGGATTACCTGGCGTATCTGGAGACCAGTGACAATCCGAACGTGACGCAGGCCGCCCTGGCTCGGCTGTCGGCAGCGCTCGGTTCCTCAGCCAGCGTTCTGGCCGGCGCCGGGCTCAGCCGGCCTCCCGGCGAGAGCGGCCCGGGAACGCGCCCGCTGCTGGAAAAGCTCAGCGCGGCCGAATGCCGTGACTACCTCGCCGCTGGGGGTGTCGGGCGGTTCGTGTTCCTCGATGCAAGGGGCCCGGTCGCGGTTCCGGTCAACTACCGGATGCTCGGCGGCGACATCGTTTTTCGCACTGGCGCCCATAGCAGTCTTGCCGAAGGCGCGCAGCACCAGCCGGTGTCCTTCGAAGTCGACCATCTGGACGACGCTCTCAGCGAAGGCTGGAGTGTCCTGGTCAGCGGCTCGGCGAGCCTGGTGACCGAGCCAGCGGAGCTGACGGAGGTCAGGTCGCTGGGCGTCGCACCATGGGCTGGCGGCGATCGGGAAGTCAACGTCAGGATGGCGGCGCGTGACATCAGCGGGCGCCGGATCCGCTTCACCGGAGAAGCCTGAATCCAGGCGCCCCCCCCCGCGTACTGTTGCGGCACTGAAGCCGTCCGGGATCAGCGGCCGACTCGTGACGGCATCGGGGCACATGCCTCGCTGCGGGACCTTTACCTTCGCACAGGCCTACTCGTCGCACGACGAAGTACACCGGACGTCAACGGGCCTAACCCGAAAAGTGACAGCAACCGGAGGCGCCCAGCGGAGGAGGAGGCACGCGATGAAGGCCGCTGCCGACGGCCGGCTGGTCTTGGACGGCGATCATGACCGAGTTGATCGTCGGGGCTCAGCACACAGCTGGGTCGCCGCCCCAGGCTGTCACGGAGGACGACACGCTGACGGCGTGCCGACGTCCCGGTGGGCCCGGTAACAGTACCGGATTGCGCCGACTGCAGTTCATCCAGCCCGCGGGGGGGCGTGGGTTATCGCGCTGCTGCCGTTCTCATCTTTGCCGGACGCCCCGTGCCAGCTGACCAGCCGGGGACTGTTTGGCACGTCGCGGGAGAATGGGTGATACTCGGCGCAGCCCCCCCTTGCGGGCGCGGCGAAGTCATGTTGTGCGGCCCGACGCCTTTCTCCGGACCCTAGGAGAGGTGTGGACAGCAGCGATCTTGTCCCGCGCCGGGATAGCCGGGCCGCCGTGCCCGCCCGGCCGGACTGCGTCATGCCCGGTGACGGGCCGCTGCAAATTACCTGTGCCGGGCCGTCGCGGCTGGTGCTGGCCGGCGACATCGACCAGGCCACCAACCCGGCCCTGGCCGCAGCCTTGTCGCAAGCCCTGGACGGGGCCGGGGAACTCCACCTTGACCTGGCTGATGTCGAATACTGCGACCTGGCGGGGCTGCGGATGCTCATCGGCCTGACCGGCAGTGACGGCAACGGCCAGCAGCCGCGACGGGTTGTGCATCATCTCCCGGCCCACCTGCGCAAGATCATCGAGATCCTGGGCTGGGACACCGCGCCCGGGCTGACCATCGCCGCCTGACCGGGGGCTCATTCCCGGCGGGCGCCGGCCTGGCCGGCGGTCAGCCGGAAATCCAGCCGGATGCGCGTCCCGGCAGGACCGGACGCGATGTCGGTGCTGTCCGCGAGCTGGCGGGCCAGCCACAGGCCGTGGCCGTGCAAGGCCAAGCGGCGGGGCGCCAGGTAGGAGGCGAGCGGGTCGGCAAGCCCGGGGCCGCCGTCGACGACCTGGCAGGCCAGCCTCGTGGCAGGCGTATCGGTCCAGACCGACAGGCGGCGGGGCGCCCGGCCATAAGCCAGCGCGTTAGCAGCCAGCTCGCCCGCCGCGACTAGCAGCGAGCCGGTCGCCTGGGCGTCCAGGCCCGCGGCGAACGCGCGGCGGCGCAGCAGCCGCCGGGCGGCGGCCAGATCCGACAGGCTGGCGAGGGACAATGACTCGGCCGACGTCGGCGGGTCGGGGACCTGGTCGGCCGCCCACCGGCTGCGGAGGTAGTCGGCCGGGTCGGTATAGAGAGGGCTCGGGCTCACGCCGCCGCCGCGCTCCAGCTCGGGATGGGTGCGGTGAACCTCGGCGACGACCGGCTCCGGCACCGCTGAGACGTCGAAGGCGCACACAACTGACACCCCGAACTGCCCGTACAGCGCGTTGGAGGCGGCCTCGGACCGCATCAGCTCCCCGATCGCGGCCTCATCGTCTCCGCGCAGCGGCGGCGCGGAGATTATCCGGGCTCGTCGCCCGCCCGTCGCGTGCCTGGCCAGCCAGTCTGCCTTCTGCCGGGTCGCGCGGCCGTGGTGCCGGTGGAAGACCGCCGTATCCGCGTACTCGACCCCTTCCGGATCGCCGTCGACCTCGGACCGCAGCCGGGCCAGCTTGTCTCCCGGCAGCACCGCCAGTACCTGCTCACCAGCGCGCAGGCCCTCCCGGACAAGTGCGCTGGCCGCCCGCACCAGCTCTTCAGGCTTTTCATACAACAGAGCCCGGTGACGGCCGGCATCGGTACGCCGGCCCCGTTGCCCGTTGCCCGGGAACGCGGCGCTCATCAGCCTCGCCTCCCCGGCAACACGCCTGCCTGAAGCAAAGTTGCTACCCGGCCGCCTACTGGGCAAACAGCCCGGGCCGCCCGCGCCCCGCAGCGCCGTCTGAGGCAGGCCAAGGATGCAAGCGGTTCAACGCCACAGGTCTAGAGCCCGGCCGTCAGTATGGCAGCCGGGCCAGCCCCGCGTCCGAGGTGCCAGTGGTACACCAGCGCCGCCGCGATCACTCCCGCGTGCAGCGTTGTGGGTTCGGCAGCCCGAGGAGCGCCCAGGCAGGGGGGCCGGTCAGACGGTTCCGTAAAGAGGCTTGAGCGAGGTAGTGGAGACACACATGCACCTGAGCACAGGACCAGGGCCTGATCGCTGCGTTGAAGGACGCACTGTCGAAGATCTCTGCCTCTTAAGGTTGTTATGCGCTCAGGCCGCATATGTCGGCGTCCTCGGGCTCTCGGGAGGGCAGCGTGCAGGTGCTCATCGTGGGTGCTGGGGTGATCGGAACGGTCTATGGGGCACATCTTGGCGCCGCCGGGAACAATGTCTCGGTGCTGAGCCATCGACCCAGGACCGGTGAAGTGGCCAGCGGGGGCCTTTCCGCCCATGACGTCCTGGACGGGGGGCGGGTCCAAGCCAAGGCCAGCGTGGTTTCCGACGCTGGCCGTGGTTACGACATGGTGCTGGTCGCGGTCCGGCGTGATCAGCTGATTTCAGCCTGCGCCGGGCTGGCGGTTCTGCGGGGCGAGCCAGCGGTAGTCTTCTTCGGTAACAACACCGCGGGCCGCTCCGCGATCTCCGGCCGTGTCGCTGGCGAGGTGTACTTGGGGTTTCCCGGCGTGGGCGGTGTCATGGCCGATGGGACCGCGGAGTACGCCCGGATCCGCCAGCAGCCGACGGCTTTGCCGGAGGGACCCGATCCCCGGCTCGCCGAGTTCGAGTCGGTCCTGACCGGTCGCGGGTTCGCTGTCCAGCGGATTGCCGACATGGACGGATGGCTCACCTACCACGCCGCGTTCGTCGCGTGCATCGCCGCTGCCTTGTACCGCTGCGGAACTGACCCCGTGCGCCTCGCCGGAGATCGTAAGGCTCTCAGCCTCATGTGCCAGGCCATCACCGAAGCGTTCTCCGGCCTGCGCGCTGAAGGCACGTCCGGCCTTCCGCGGAATCTCGCCGTGCTGCACAGCCCGCTGCTCAGGCCGGTCGCCGTCCGGTACTGGGCACGAACGATGCGCTCGCCCATGGGCGAGCTGTGCTTTGCCGCGCACGCCCGGCACGCAGCCGCCGAGATGCGGGCCCTGGGCGACGACGTGGCGGCCCGGATCTCAGACTCACCTGCCCTCAGCAAGCTGCTCCGCTCCTGAACAGGCCGCAGGACCATCCAGTGACGAGGTTACGCGGGGCGATCCGCGGGCCCGCGACTGTCTGGGAGGCTGCGAGACAGCTTCGCTGACTGGCCTGCACGCAGCTCTGCGGCGGCCGGCGTACCCCGTGAAGTTACTGTCTGCTGACCGCCGATGACCTGCCGATCTGGCCTGCAGCGGGCGCGACAGGCGAAGCTGCTCCACTGGCTGGGCGGCCCTGTCGTGTCTGGGGGCTCAGGGTGGCGTTGAGCCCGGTGAGGAGGATGTCGAGGCCGCGTTCGAGTTCGGCTGCCCCGTCGTAGGTGGCCAGGACGGGGGCGAGGCTGCGCAGGAGGGGGAATTCGGTGATGGGCAGGCGGTGCAGGCCCAGCCGCAGCAGGTCGTTGGTTTCGTCGGGGTTGTCGATGAGTTCTTGCAGCTCGTTGAGTACGTGGCCGTGCAGGAATCCGAACAGTGCCCGGTAGATGTGCAGGGCCTCCGGCCTGGTGAAACCGGCGCGGGTCAGCAGCGTCAGGATGGCCTCGAGCGGGCGAAGGGTGCCGTGCGGGCGCAGTGCCAGCGGAGTGGCCAGGGGCCGGGTAACCAGCAGCGGCACCACGTGCGGGTGGGCTAGTGCCAGCTGGCGGTAGCGGCGGGCCACGGCGCGCAGCTGCCCGGCCCAGTCGGGGTCGGCGGCGTCCACCTGCAGCTGGCCGAGCACGGTCTCGGCGACTCCGTCGAGCAGGGCAGCTTTGTTCGGTGCGTGCCGGTAGAGGATCATCGGGTCCCGGTTCAGGGCGCGGGCCAGGCGGCGCATGGACAGGCCGTCGGCGCCGTCGCGGTCGATCAGCTCCAGGGCGGTGACCAGCACCACATCGCGGGTGACTTTGCCATCTCGGCGCGCAGCCGCGGCCCGGGTGGTGCGGCCAGCTGTCGGGCGGCTCATCGGTCTCTCCTCGGTCCGGTGACCAGGTCTGTCCACAAAGTAGGTCTACGGTGTTGACAAAACCTTAGCAGCAGGATTGACTGTAGGTCTACAGCGTATTTGGGAGTGCCATGTTGGTCATCGCCGGGCTCATCGTCCTGGTTGCACTGGTGATCGGGGGCGCTTCCGCCGCCATCGGCGACGGCACGAAGTTCGCGTGGGCGCACCGGCGGCGGGCGGGCACACGGGCATCACGCGACCGCCGGCCCGGCGCCCGGCTCCGGCTCCGCGGCCTGTCCGGCGGCCGTGCCCTTGGGTCCTCGCTGGCGGCTGGGGCCAGGCACGTGTTCGCGCGGATACCCGCAGGCCGGCGCGTGTCGTCAGGCCCCGACGCCGGGGGGGCGGCCAGCCCGCGCGAGACCGTCACTGAGGTTCCCTCACACCGCGCCGCACCTATCGGTCCGGGAGGATCACCATGGAAGTCCTGATTTTCGTCGCGGTCATCGTCGTCGTGCTGCTGCTGGCCGCCGTGGCGATGTCCGTGCGGGTCGTCAAGCAGTATGAGCAAGGGGTGCTGTTCCGGCTCGGCAAGGTGCTGGGCGCCCGCGCACCGGGCCTGCGGGTGATCATCCCGCTCGTCGACAAGCTGCACCGGGTGTCGCTGCGGATCGTGACCATGCCGATCCAGTCGCAGGGCATCATCACCCGCGACAACGTCAGCGTGGACGTGTCCGCGGTCGCCTATTTCCGGGTCGTGGACGCGGTCAGGTCGGTGGTGGCGATCGAGAACGTCTACGCCGCGATCGACCAGATCGCCCAGACCACGCTGCGCAAGGTCGTCGGCCAGCACAGCCTGGACCAGACCCTGTCGGAGACCGACACGATCAACCTGGATATCCGCAAGATCCTGGACGTCTCCACGGTCGAGTGGGGCGTCGAAGTGACCCTGGTGGAGCTCAAGGACATCCAGCTGCCCGACAGCATGAAACGGGCCATGGCCCGCCAGGCCGAGGCCGAGCGGGAGAAGCGCGCGAAGATCATCAACGCGCAGGGAGAGTCCCTGGCCGCCGCCGCCCTGGGCGAGGCATCCGACACGATGATGGCCCATCCGCTCGCACTGCAGCTGCGCAACCTGCAGAGCCTGGTCGAGATCGGCGTGGACAAGAACACCACCGTGGTGTTCCCCGCCCCCCTGATGACCACCATCGCCGAACTCGGCTCCTTCCTCACCCGCGAGAACGCCGCCGCGGCCGCGGCGGCAGCACCCCCGGCCGCCGTACCGCCGGTCCGCGCCGCCGCTCCCAACGGAACCGCCCCGAACGGAGCCAACCCAGCACACCAGCCCGGCTAGCCCCAGCCCGGGGCAACACACCACCGCACCCAGCCCCGACCCAGCACGCGGCACTCCGCGAGCGGCCCGCCCGCGCCACAACCCCTGCTCAGGAGAGAACACCATGCCCCAGTCAGCCACCGCCCCGCCCCCGCCGCCTCCGTCAGTCAACGGATCCGCACCATCCACACCCGCGCCTCCGGCAACTCCGCCCGCCCGGCCGGCGACTGACCGCCACCCCGCGCGGATTACCCAGCTGCGCCGGATCATGCGGCGGGCCCGCTCGAAAGCCGGCGCCGGGTGAGCGCAGCAGCGCCGGCCACCCGCACCGCCTCACCGGAAGCAACAGCGCGCGCCCGGGACCAGCCGTCGACGGCCGTCCCGGGCGCGCGCCACCAGCATCCCGCCAACCAGCGCCGCCACGACCAGCGGACCCGGGGTGAACAGCTCGCCGACCAGGTCACCGCCGTGTTCGGGTCCTGCACTTCATCATCATCCAGTCCGTCATCGTCGTTGGGCCCGCCGAAGTCTGCCGCCGGTCGCCGCACGGTGGCCGTCCCGGAGATCATCGTCTCCGAGCTGAGCCGCCATCTGGAACAGTTCACCGCGCCCGGCGGCGATGACCTGATCTTCAGTCCGGCGGGTGAGCCGCTGCATAATGGCAACTTCCGCAGGCGCGTCTGCTCCCGGCCACCCGCGCCGCTAGCCTGCCCGGGGTCCATCTGCACGATCTGCGGCACGCGGGTAACGTCCTCAGCGCTGCGGTCGGGGCCAACCTGCGCGAGCTGATGGAGCGGATGGGCCACAGCAGCACCCCAGGCCGCGCTGATCTACCTGCACGGCGGCGATGAGCGCCAGCGCACTATCGCGGATGCGGTCAGCGAACTGGTCCGCACGGCCCTCCAGGCCGGCCGCGACTCGGCCTGATCTGGCACGGATCTGGCACGCCGGATGGGTAGGGACTACATGATCATCGAGAGTGCAACATCAGCGGCTTGCGACCTGCCGGTTTGAGTGGAGCCGCCTGTCGGAATCGAACCGACGACCTATTCATTACGAGATGCGCGCGCGGGCACGCCAAGCTCACTACCTGCACCTACGGCAACGCTACTCGCCCGGAAAGCCCAGTATGCACTCAGGTTGAAGCCGCTTTCGTTCCACGATCCGTTCCACGGCCAGCTCTCTCGAGCGACGGTCTTACCCGGTGGCTGCAATCTCCGATGGCGCCGGGCGCGTCGACCAGACCAGCGGCTACACAGGCATATCGCCCTGTTCGAGGCACACGGGTTCCGGCGCATACGCCAGACCACCGGGCGGCGCGGCGGCAAGCCCCGCTGGCTCGTCCGCCGCGATCATCCCTGACCGCGCCCGCTGCCGGGCCGACGCCAGCGTGGCCCAGGCCGTCAGTGGCCACGAAGCCGCCCGCCCACACGACTGCCCGGGTGGATAGCATCACCGCCCAGACCGTCGCGAAATATCAGCGCAAGTCAGGCTGACTAGCGCGAATATCCTGTCAATATGTACCACTTCAGAGCTGCGTGTCACCCAGCAACAGCCGCTGCCGCTCCTGTTCTAGGGCGCGGTGTGTTTGGTCCTGCCAGCAATCTGAGTCTAGGTAATGGCTGAAGGCGGCGCGGCCTGGCAGTACTGGCCTCTGGGAGGCTCGGCGTCATTCCTTCTCAGCGGACCACTGTGACCGGGCACTTCGCGTAGGCGGCGACGTGCTGGCTGACCGAGCCGAGCACTAGCCCCATGAAGCCGCCGCGGCCGCGGGTGCCGACCACCACCAGGTCGGCGTCCGCCGACTGCTCGATAAGCACCTTCGCTGCACTGCCTTCCTTGACGCGCGGTTGGACGACCACCGGCGGGTCGTCGCCGAGTTCTGACTTGATGACCTCGAGCAGGTCCTCGGTGGCCGTCTGGCGGGGGTCGGGTACGGGGCTTTCCGGCACGCCGCCGCTGCCCATCGGTGGCAGCAGCGAGCGCTCCCACACGGCTAGCACCACCAGGTCAGCCCCGTGATCCGCGGCTTCGGCAGCAGCCCAGGTCAAGGCGGTCCGACTGGGGGGCGATCCGTCGACGCCGACCAGAATAGTCTTCCACTTACCCACCGCCGTCTCCTTTCCAGGTCTCAACGGACCGGCGCTCAGATGGCTGCCTCGGCTGACTGTCGCGCTTCGGCGGGAGCAGGGAGTACGCCAACGCGCCGTGACGCCGGCTCGTTGCTGTCCGTCCTGAACGCTATTACGCGCCGTTCGGCCCGTCGAGGCCGATTCTCGCGTTCGAAGCCGGTAACTCCTCGGGTGATCAGGATCTTGCCCTCGAATCCGGTCCCGCTGCGGAACCGAGGGACATGCGTGAGGCAGTTACCCGGATACAGCACGCTTCGCGCCGAGAACGGCGAGGAGGCAGTGAGCGGCCGAATAGCCGTATTGCCGCCCACCAAAGGTGGGTCTAACGTCGCAAGCGAAAGGAAGATCTGACCTACTTCGCCTCGTCCGAGGGGGTCGCCATGACCACGACAGTTGAGCCCATCTCGGCAGGAGCCGGGGAGGTCGAGCGCAAGCCGCTGATGTCGGGCCGCGCCCTCCTGATGATGAACCTCGGGTTCTTCGGGGTCCAGTTCAGCTTCGGCCTCACCCAGTCGGCGGTGAACCCGCTCTTCCTGCTGATCGGGGCGACACCCGGCCTGCTCCCAATCCTCAACCTGGCCGGGCCGGTCACCGGACTGATCATCCAGCCGATAATCGGGGCGACCAGCGACCGGACCTGGAGCCCCCGCTGGGGCCGCCGCCGCCCGTTCGTCACCGGTGGCGCGATCCTCTGTTCAGTAATTCTGTTCGCATTCCCGTTCGTCGGTGTCCTGTGGCTGGCTGTCATCTGCTTCTGGCTGCTCGACGCCGGCAACAACACCTCGATGGAGCCGTACCGGGCGTTCATCTCCGACCGGCTGCCCAAGTCGCAGCTGGCCCGCGGGTTCCTGACGCAGAGCATGTTCACCGGGGCGGGCGCAGTGCTGGCGAACATCTCGCTGTTCCTATTGCAGAAGGTATCGGCGCTGGACAAGACCGCCGGCAACCACGTGCCCTACTGGATGTACGTGTGCTTCTGGATCGGCACCATCTGCATCTTGCTGACGGTGATGACCGCGATGGCGCGGACCAAGGAGCTCACCCCGTCGGACGCCGACCTTGCAGAGATGCGCTCCACGCCCAGGGGGTTCGGGAACGCGATCCGCGATATCAGGGCCGCGGTCCAGGCGATGCCGGTCGCCATGCACAAGATCGGCCTGGTCTTCCTCTTCCAGTGGTACGCGATGTTCATCTACTGGCAGTTCCTGGCGGTTAGCCTCGGTGAGACGGTGTTCCACGCCACCCCGGAGAAGGGAGGCGCGGCCTGGCAGCAAGCGATCGCATGGAGCGGCTTGGAGAACGGCGCCTACAACTTCGTGACCATGGTTTCCGCGCTGTTCCTGGTGGGTTTCTGCGTCAGGATCGGCGCCAAGCGCGTGCACGCCATCGCACTCGGCCTGGCTGCGGTGTCGCTGATCGCGCTCGCTCACGCCCACAGCCAGTACCTGGCGCTGGTCCCGATGATCGGCCTCGGCATCTTCTGGGCCAGCGCGGTCGGCGTGCCCTACCTGATGGTCGCCAGCATGGTACCGGCCAAGCGCACCGGCGTCTACATGGGCATCCTGAACATGATGATCGTGGTCCCGATGTTGATCGAGACCGTCACGTTCGGCTGGATCTTCGACCACCTGCTCGGCGGCAAGGGCTCCAACGCCATCATGGTCGCCGGCGTCCTGATGGCCATCGGCGGCGTGGCGATGCTCTGGGTAAACCCGCCGCACGAGGCACACGAGTCGCCCATCGTGCCGCTGGGCAGCAAGCGCACCATCACTGTGTACGACAGGGTCGTGGTCGGTTCCGACGGCACGCCGCCCAGCCTGTACGCCGTGGAGCGGGCCGCGGAAGTTGCGGAAGCCGCCCAGGCCAGGCTGGTCGTCGTCACGGCGTACGCGGAGGGGGAGGCTTCGGGTCCCGCCGAAGGCATGCACCGAAATCTCTACGGTGCCGAGGTTGCTCGCAATGCGCTGGATCACACGGTCACTGGTCTCATCAGGGAGCGAGTGAGATACATCGACCAGCGGCTCGTCAAAGGCGACGCCGCTCAGGCGTTGCTCGACGTCGTCGGCAACAACCCGGCGAACCTCATCGTGGTCGGCAACCGCGGCCTGGGCGCGCAGGAGGGGCAGCGCCTGGGATCGGTTCCCAGCAACGTCGTGAAGAGCGCCGTGTGCGACGTACTCGTCGTGCAAACTTCGGCGCTGGACGAGGACCGGGTGCTCGGTGAGCAGCTGGTGCGGCCCGCCGACGACAACGCCCGTCCCGTCACCGGAGCGGACCCGCCAGGCTAATCGCGAACTCCGCGGCATCGCCAGAGCGATCCCCGCCGTGCAGCTTATGCCCGGATTTCTGCCCCGGTGATCATGCTCTGAGCCTAGTTCCTGCAGTGTCGGTGCTGTGTGGTTGCGCCACCGCGCCACCGGATCCGGTCGACCCTGTTGCGGCAGAAGAGTGCATTGACGGGATCAGGGCCATCTGCATACCCATTCAGCCTGGGCACCGAATCGCCTGTCTGTCGTCTCTGGCCGGGTGGCATGCTTCTGGCGCGCGCTGTGCGGCATGGAGCCGGCGCGGAAGCGCTCGTGTCCATGACGCGATCTGGTGCCGTGGCTCGGTCATGACTGGTCCGGGAGCTCAGCGTGTCTGGCTGGCGACGAAGGCCTGCTGGTGGTGGGAGCGGTCGGTGTAGTACCCGCCGGCGCTGCAGTTGCCCGCCGTAGCGCACGACACCGACAGGACGAAGGCCAACCCGCCGGTGTTAAGGGCCGCCAGGCCGGGAACCTGCCTGGCTGTGCCCCAGGTGCCGTTCTTCTGGCTGACGACGAACCCCTGGTCGTGGCCTCAGATACCTGCCTACCGGCAAGAGCTCGCCGCCAGCAACGATGAAGCCATCGCGCCGATGGCCCAGCTGACTATCCTGCGGCTGCAGGACATTCTGGCGTGGTATGTCGCTCCGCATGGCTGACTGCAGCTCCTCGATCACCGCGCCTCCGCGGGTGGGACCGCACCGCCAGCGGCCGCTAGAAAGCAGGCGCCCGGAGTTGCTCCTCCTTGCGGAGGTCGGCCAGTTGCCCGGAGACGACCGCGGCCGCGTGCTGATCGGCGGGCGCGGCGAACTGGGCGTAGAACCGCAGGGTCGTGGAGCCCTCCGAATGGCCGAGCCGCCCGGCCACGGTCCGCAGGTCCACGCCGTTGGACAGCAACTGGGTCGCCGAATAGTGCCGCAGTTCCTTCAGCGAGCTGGTGATCCCCACTGCCCGTGCGTATCGCTCATACCGATGGCTCATCGTGTCCGGGTTCCACGGCTGCGCGCCGACCGGATCTGGTGAGAACACGAAGGCGCTGCCCGGCACCTCGACACCAGCCTCGGCGGCGACCGCCCGCCGCTGGGCGAAATAGGCCTCGAACAGCTCGCAAGTCAGCGGGTCCAAGGCCACGCGCCGACCCTGGCCGGTCTTGGGGTCTTTCTCGATCCGCCTGCCGTTCACCACGATGTAATTGGCGGCAAACTGGACAGTCTGCTGCCTGAAGTCGAATCGCTCCTCCCGCAGCGCGAGCAGTTCGCCGCGCCGCGCTCCGGTCGTCATGGCCGCCCACAAGTACAGCCCGAACTTCTCGTCCGCGGCGAAGGCCCGGTTGAGCAGCTGGGCAGCCTGCTCCGGGCTCGGCGGGGCCGGGTCCCGCTTGACAATCCGGGGCAGCGTGACCCGCTCGGCCGGGTTGCGCTCGATCCACTCATACCGCACGGCGAGGCTGAGTGCGGCGGAGATGATCGCGTTCAGCCGGACGATCGAGGAGGGCGCCAACGGCTTGCACTGGTGCGGTCGGCACCGGCCGTCGCAGGTGTGCGGCCGAGTCGTGCGGTGGTCGCGCAGCGGCCCGCAGCGGGTGTCACACTGATGTGGCCCGTCGGAGTAGTGCTCGGTGCCCGGCAGCCTCCCGCACAGCCGGGAGCACCGCCGCAGATGCGCGTAGAGCGCGTCCAGGCTGTCGGGCCCGATCTTGCGCAGCCGCACGTCACCGAGCACCGGTCTGATGATCCGCCGGATGAAGCTCTCGTTCGTCGCCCTAGTCGACGGGCTGAGGTCGGTGATCTCCAGGTAGCGGTCCAGGGCCAGCCCGAGGGTTGCCGCATCCTCGGGCGCTCGCCCGGCATCGGCGGCCGTCAGCAGCTTGGCCAGTTCCCGCACGGCAACCGCCTCGGTCTTGACCGTGCGCTTGATCCGGCGTTCCCGGCCGGTTACAGCGTCAACACCGGCATACACGTGCACCCGGTAAGACCCGCTGGGCAGCGACTCGATGTGCCCCTTGGTGGTACTGGCCATGGCACAACGATGATCGACCCACCCGTTCCACATCTCGTTCCACGGGCTTTAGCTGGAGGGCCGTAATCATGCCGCTGACCTGGAGCCGCCTGTCGGAATCGAACCGACGACCTATTCATTACGAGTGAATCGCTCTGCCGACTGAGCTAAGGCGGCGTGCTGCCAGCGCGGGCAGCGGAAGGAGTCTACCGGTCCCGGGCGGCTTCTGGCCCGCCGCCGTGCATAGCCTCATACGCCTGCCGCGAGCCGCAGACGCTGGCCTTAGGGCAGGACGTGCGGCGGCCATCCCCCGCCAGCTTGACCAGCACCTGGTCGGACGGCACGTTGTGGCCGATCACGGTGCCCTCGCCGTCCGGGGTGTCGACGGTCGCGCCGAGCTTGGGGGCCTCGGCCCGGAACTTCTGGTACAGCGGGTGCTCGTACTTCAGGCAGCACATCAGCCGGCCGCACGCCCCGGCGATGCGCAGCGGGTTCACCGGCAGGTCCTGGTCCTTGGCCATCCGCACCGAGACCGGCTCGAAGTCCTTCAGGAACGTGGCGCAGCACAGGTCCCGGCCGCACGGGCCGATGCCGCCCTGCAGCCGGGCCTCGTCCCGCGGCCCGATCTGGCGCAGCTCGACCCGGCCGCGCAGCCGGGCCGCGAGGTCGCGGACCAGGGCGCGGAAGTCGACCCGGTGCGGGGCGCTGAAGTAGACCGTGTAGACGTTCTGGGCGCTCACGTAGTCGACCGCGATGATCTTCATCGGCAGCTCGTGCTCGCGGACCAGCCGCCGGGCGGCGATCCGGCACTCGGCCCGGCGGCCCCGGTTCGCCTCGTCCCGGGCCAGGTCCTCCTCGCCCGCCAGGCCCTCGCAGACCGGCAGGCCGGTGATGTCGTCGTCCACCCACTGCGGGGCCCAGATGCACTCGGCCACCTCAGGGCCGGAGTCGGTGGGCACGAGCACCTTGTCGCCCACGGCCGGCTGGTGCGGCCCCGGGTCCAGGTAATACAGCCGTCCGCTGCGCGCGAAGCTGACCGCCATCATCATGCTCACGCCCCCAGGTTACGTTCCGGGAACTAATCCGGCTCCCGCCGCCCGCCCGTTAGGCCGGTTCCTCGCCGTGCCGACGGCCACGTCGGCGCTCATCGTGTAGGAATTTCAGGCCCTGGAACTGAAAATCCCACACGATCCCACACGATCACGGGGGGCACCGCGGCTCAGCGGGCGGCGAGGGCGATCGTCATCTCCTCGACCGCGAGCAGCGGCGCGACGCTGGCGGCCAGCCGCTCCCGGCAGCGCATGATCGCCTCGATCCTGCGGATCGTGACCCGCGGCCCGGACGCGACGGCAACCCGGGACACCTCGTCGAGGCCGGCGTTGGCCAGCTCGACGTCCGCGCCGAGCTGGACGGCGAGCACGTCCCGGTAGAAGCCCGCCAGGTCCAGCAGCGCCCGGTCCAGCGCGTCGCGCTTGAGCCGGGTGCTGCGCGACTTCTGCCGGTCCTCCAGCTCGCGCAGCGCCCCGGCCGCGCCGCGCACCGCGGTCGCCACGCCCTTGCCGGTCGATCCCTCGCCGAAGGCCCGGCGCAGCGCCTCCCGCTCGGGCACGTCAAGCTCCTCGGTGACCGCGGCCGCCTCCGCCTCGGCCGACTTGACCAGCGCGGCCGCCGCGGCCAGCGCGGGGCCGAGGCCGCCGCCGGGCTGCCCGGCGGCCAGCCGGGCCGGCAGGGTCAGCACCTCGGCCCGGTGCCTGGCCGCCTCCGGGTCGGTGGCCAGCCGCCGGGCCCGGCCGATATGGCCCTGCGCCGCGCGGGCCGCGGCCAGCGCCGCCTCGGCACCGGCGCCGTCGCGCTCCAGCACCTGCGCCACCGCCCCGGTGGGCGGGATCCGCAGCGTGACCAGGCGGCAGCGGGACCGGATCGTGGTGGGCAGGTCGTCGGCCGCGGGCGCGCACAGCAGCCAGACCGTGCGCGGCGCGGGCTCCTCGATCGCCTTCAGCAGGGCGTTGGCGGCCTGCTCGGTGGCCCGGTCGGCGTCCTCGAACAGCACCACCCGCCAGTCGCCCGACACCGGCGCGGTCGCCGCCCGCAGCACCAGGTCGCGGGTCTGGCGCACCCCGTACGACAGCCCGTCCGGCCGGACCAGCAGCAAGTCCGCGTGCGTGCCCGCGGCCACCTGGCGGCAGGACGGGCACTGGCCGCAGCCCTGGCGGCCGCACAGCAGCGCGGCGGCGAAGGCCCGGGCGGCGACCGACCGGCCGGAGCCGGGCGGACCGGTGAACAGCCAGGCGTGCGTCATGCCGGCCCCGCGCCGGGCGCTGCGCTGGCCGGCCGCCGCCGCCGCGGCGGCCCGGCTCAGCTCCGCGACGACCGTGTCCTGCCCGATCAGCTCGGCGAACGCCGGGGCGGCCGGGCCCGCAGGGCCCGGCCCGGACGGCGCGGCGGGGTCGCGGCCAGCGGGCTTGTTGCTGCTCATCTGATTAATCCAGCACCGCCGGAATGCTGCCCGTGTCCTCTTCCGCGGTCACCGGCACCGGGTCCGGCAGGAGCCCGCGGACCCGTCCCTGGATCTCCCGGCTGAGGCTGGCCGGGTCGCGGGTGGCGTCCAGGACAAGGTAGCGGCCCGGCTCGGCCCGGGCCAGGGCCAGGAACCCGGCCCGGACCCGCTCGTGGAAGTCGGCCGGCTCGGCCTCCAGCCGGTCGGCGGACCGGGCCCGGCGGCCGAGGCCGACGGCCGGCGGCAGGTCCATCAGGATGGTCAGGTCGGGCCTGAGGCCGCCGGTGGCCCACTCGTTCAGCCGCGCGATCTCGTCGGCCGGCAGCGCCCGGCCGGCCCCCTGGTAGGCAAGCGTCGAGTCGACGTACCGGTCGGTGACCACGATCGTGCCGCGCTCCAGCGCCGGGCGGATCAGCGTGGCCACGTGCTCGGCCCGGTCGGCCGCGTACATCAGCGTCTCGGCCCGCGCGGTCAGGCCGGTGTGCGCGGTGTCCAGCAACAGGGCCCGCAGCCGCATGCCGACCTTGGTCGCGCCCGGCTCGTGCGTCGCCGCGACGTCGTAGCCCTGCTCGCGCAGCCAGATCGCCAGCAGCCGGGCCTGCGTCGACTTGCCCGCGCCCTCGCCGCCCTCCAGGGCGAGCAGCAGCCCGTGCCGCTCAGCGGGCCGCGGCCGCTCCGGCCGCTGGCCGGGCACCGGCGGGGGCGGCTCACCGTGCAGCGAGGCGGCCAGGTCGGCCAGCAGCGGCATGCCCTTGCGGTCGTCCATCTGCCGGTAGGAGATGGCGCCGAGGACGACCGCCACCGCGGCGGCCAGCAGCAGCACGATGTTGTCGCCCACGCCGTTGTAGCTGACGTCGCCGATGCGCAGGGACTTGTTGCCGAAGATGGCGCTGAACCCGGCGGCGAGGGCCGGGGCGATCGCGATGACCGCGAACAAGATCACCCGGATCGCGGACTGCAGGAACGCGAACGTCCGGCCGCGGGTCTCGTCGTCGACCTCCAGCCCGACGACCGTGTAGCCGGTCACGTAGGCGGCCCCGGCGCAGGCGCCGAGTATCACGACCAGGATCGTGGTGACGACCAGGCTGGGGATCAGCGCGATCAGGGCCAGCGGCACCGCCGCGGCCGCGATCGACAGGCCGAACAGCCGCCGCCGGGAGAAGCCGCTCAGGATGCGCAGCCCGCCGAACATGCCCGCGGCCAGCCCGACGAAGATCGCGGCGAACACCAGGCCCCACCCGGCGCTGCCGCCCTGCAGGGTGTTCCGCACGTAGGCCGGGCCGAGGCCGACCACCACGCCGCCGGCCGCGAACGCCCCGACCATGCCGAACACGATGCCCCGCACCACCTGGGTGCGGCCGAGGAACCGCCAGCCGTCGATGATCGACCGGCCCACCGACGGGGCCGGCGCGGCCCCGTCCCGGCCCCGGCGCCTGAGCTCGGTCAGCGTGAACACGGTGATCGCGGAGACGACGAACGTGGCCGCGTTGAAGTACAGCGCGAGGGTGACCTGGTTGGCCGAGTGGTAGGGCGAGGAGTCGGCGATCATCCGGCTGACCAGCGCGAGCGCGGCGAAGACCAGGCCGGCGATGGGGGCGGTGCCGTAGGTGGTCAGCAGCGACAGCTGGTTGGCCTGCTCCAGCTTCTCCGGCGGGACCAGGTTAGGCACCGAGGCGTCCTTGGCCGGCGTCCAGAACAAGGACGCGCAGGAGGCCAGAAACTGCGCGATATAGAGCCAGGTCAGCTTGTTGACCAGGCCCAGCGACAGGTTGGCCAGGATGGACAGGTACAGCACCGCGCGCAGCACGTCGTTGATGATCATGTTGAGGCGGCGGTCGAACTTGTCCGCGAAGGCCCCGGCCAGCGGCCCGAAGATCAGCGCCGGCAGCAGCGAGCTCAGCCAGACGCCGCTGACCGCGAAGAGGCCACCGGTCTTGCCGCCGAGGCTGTTGGCCAGGACCGACAGCGCGAGCAGGCTGAGCCAGTCCCCCAGGCTGGACAGCGAGAGCGCGATCCACAGGCGCCGGAACGGCCGGATGGACAGCACACCCGGACGGCGGCCAGCCGAAGGGGATCTCACGTTCACGCCAGCAGGGTATCGGCGCGGCCGGTCATCCCCGGCGGCGTCACCCCTTCTTCGCCCGCGAGCCCGCCGCCTTGGCGCCGCCGCGGGCGGCCGGCCTGGCGCCCGGCCGGGCCTTGCGGCGGGGCGCGGGAGCCGCGGCGCGGCGCTCGGCGAGCAGCTCGATGGCACGCTGCTCGGTGATCGACTCGACCGCGTCCCCCTTGCGCAGCGAGGCGTTGGTCTCCCCGTCGGTCACGTACGGGCCCCAGCGGCCCTCGCGCAGCACGATCGGCTTGCCGCTGCCGGTGTCGGTGCCGAGCTCGCGCAGCGGCGGGGACGCGGCTGCCCTGGCCGCCCGGCCGCGCGTCTTGGGCTGGGCGAACAGCTCCTTGGCCTGGTCCAGCGTGAGCGTGAACATCTGCTCTTCCGACTCCAGCGAGCGGCTGTCGGTGCCCTTCTTCACGTACGGGCCGTACCGGCCGTTCTGCACCGTGACCGGCTCGCCGTCCAGCTCGCCGAGGGTGCGCGGCAGCGTCAGCAGCCGCAGCGCGTCCTCCAGCGTCACGCTGTCGAGGTCCATGCTCTTCAGCAGCGAGGCGGTGCGCGGCTTGGCTTTCGCGCCGTCCTCCAGCTGCTCGGTGACGAAGGGGCCGAACCGGCCCGCCTTGGCCACGATGGTCTTGCCGGACTGCGGGTCGGTGCCGAGGATCTTCTCCCCGCTCGGCCGGGCGAACAGCTCCTCGGCCAACTCCGGGGTCAGCTCGTCCGGCGCGGTGTCGTCGGGCACGTTCACCCGCTGGCCGTCACGCTCCAGGTAGGGGCCGTACCGGCCGACCCGGACCACGATGTCGGTGCCGGCCAGCGGGAACGAGCTGACCTCGCGGGCGTCGATGTCGCCGAGGTCTGAGACCAGCTCCTTGAGGCCCTCCTCGCCGTCGGCGCCGAAGTAGAACCGGCGCAGCCACGGCACCCGGTGCGCCTCGCCGCGGGCGATCTGGTCCAGCGCGTCTTCCATCCGGGCGGTGAAGTCGTAGTCGACCAGCTGGGCGAAGTGCCGTTCCAGCAGCGTGACGACGGCGAAGGCCACGAACGAGGGCACCAGCGCGGTGCCCTTCTTGAACACGTAGCCGCGGTCCAGGATCGTGCCGATGATCGAGGCGTAGGTGGACGGCCGGCCGATCTCCCGGTCTTCCAGCTCCTTGATCAGGGTGGCCTCGGTGTAGCGGGCCGGCGGCCGGGTGGCGTGCTCGGCGGCCGCCAGCCGCAGCGCGGTCACCGGGTCGGACTCGGCCAGGGCCGGCAGCCGGCGCTGGTTGTCGTCCAGCTCGGCGTCCGGGTCGTCGGACCCCTCGACGTAGGCCTTGAGGAAGCCGTAGAACGCGATGACCTTGCCGGACGCGGCGAACTCGGCGTTCTCGCCGGCGCTGGACGCGCCGGCCACCCGGACCGACACCGACTCGCCGGTGGCGTCCTTCATCTGCGAGGCGACGGTGCGCTTCCAGATCAGCTCGTACAGCCGCAGCTCGTCGCCGGACAGCCCGGCCCGGGCCGGGGTGCGGAAGCTGTCCCCGGCCGGGCGGATGGCCTCGTGCGCCTCCTGCGCGCTCTTGACCTTGCTGCTGTAGGCGCGCGGCGCGTCCGGCAGGTACTCGGCGCCGTACAGCTCGCGGGCCTGCGCCCGGGCGGCGGCGATCGCGGTCTGCGACAGCGTCACCGAGTCGGTCCGCATGTAGGTGATGTGGCCGTTCTCGTACAGCCGCTGCGCGGTCTGCATCGTGTACTTGGAGGAGAACCCGAGCTTGCGGGACGCCTCCTGCTGCAGCGTGGTGGTGCGGAACGGCGCGTACGGGGAGCGGCGGTAGGGCTTGCGCTCGACCGAGCTGACCGAGAAGGAGGCGCCCGACAGCCGGTCGGCCAGCCCGGCGGCCGCCGCCTCGTCCAGGTGCAGCACCAGGGCCTGCTTGCTGCCGTTCTCGGCGGCCCGCAACTCGCCGCCGGCGGTGAAGTCGCGGCCCTGCGCGACCCGGCGGCCGTCCACGCTGACCAGGGCGGCGGTGAAGGACGGCTCGGGCGCGCCGTCCGCGCCGGGTCCGGTCCCGGTGATTCCGGTCCCGGCGGTTCCGGTCCCGGTGGTTCCGGCCGCGATGGCGCCGCGGGCGGCGGCCTTGGCGAACTCGGCCTCCAGGTCCCAGTAGCGGGCGGCGCGGAACGCGATCCGCTCGCGCTCCCGGTCGACGACCAGGCGCACCGCCACCGACTGGACCCGACCGGCCGACAGCTGCGGCATGACCTTCTTCCACAGCACCGGGGAGACTTCGTAGCCGTACAGCCGGTCCAGTACCCGGCGGGTCTGGTAGGCCTCGACCAGGCCGGCGTCGACCTCGCGCGGGTTGGCGACGGCGTTCGCGATCGCCTCCGGGGTGATCTCGTGGAACACCATCCGGCGCGCGGGGACCTTCGGCTTGAGTTCTTCCAGCAGGTGCCAGGCGATAGCCTCGCCCTCGCGGTCCTCATCGGTGGCGAGCAGCAGTTCGTCGGCGTCCTTGAGCAGGTTCTTGAGCTTGGAGACCTGGTGCCTCTTGTCGGCGTTGACCACGTACAACGGCTCGAAGTCGGCATTGACGTTCACGCCGAGCCGCGACCAGGGCTCTTTGCGGTACTTTTCCGGAATCTCCGCCGCCCGGTCCGGCATGTCGCGAATGTGCCCGACGCTGGATTCGACTACATAGCCATTGCCGAGATAGCCGGCGATCGTCCGGGCTTTGGTCGGTGACTCGACGATCACCAGGCGGCGCCTGCCGCCGTTGGCTGGGGCACCGCCGGTCTTCTTGCCCCCGGCGGCCGATCCCGTCCTTGCTGCCACGCTCTTCACCCTCACATCCTGCTGGTCGCCTGGAGGCTACCGCAGGTGCATAACTCCCCGGCCGGACGCCGGTGTTCCCGGCCGTGCCGCAGCCGGCCCGGCAGTTTTTGCCCAACGCTGATTACACCACTACATCCGTCACGCACAATAAGCACTGATGGCGGAATACTCCTATCTCGATCTCTACCTGCCGCGCGGGACCTCACGGGACCTCACCCGGCGCATCCTGACCGACCACGCCGAGTACGGCCAGTGGGAACTGTCGCGGCTGCGCCGGTTCGCTGATGGCAGCGGCAAGGCCACGCTCCGCCGCAAGATCATCCGGCAGTCCCGCGGCCGGATGCCCGGCGGCCGCTGACCCCAGCCCGCCGCCTGCCGACCCGGCGCTCGCTGAGCCGGCGCTCGCTGACCCGGCGGTGCCGCGCGGGCCTGGCCGCCCGGGCCGCCCGGGGCGCTCCGGTCGCCCGCTCGCGGGATGACGGCCCTGATCCGGGCCGTGCCCGCGGCACCGCCAGCCGGGGCGGCGCGGTCACGGCCAGCAGGGAGGCGCCGGCGGCGAAAGCGCCGAAGGTCAGGTAGATCACCGGAGCCCGGCCTTACCGGAGAAGCTGCCTAGCACGAGCCGTAACCATAGCATCACCGAAAGTACACATCCGCCCAATATCCGGAGCCCGGCCCCCGCTCCGGTCCGGATCCGGCCCCTACTTCCAGGATCCTGGCAGCGCCGGGTCTCAGCAGTGATCGAGGAAGTGGTCCAGGGCGGCCGCGCCGAACTGGAGGGCGCTGACCGGCACCCGCTCGTCGATACCGTGGAACATGCCGGAGAAGTCCAGCCCGGCGGGCAGCCGCAGCGGGGCGAACCCGAAGCACCGGATGCCCAGCCGGGAGAACGACTTGGCGTCGGTCCCGCCAGACAGGCAGTAGGGCACCACCCGCGCCTCCGGATCGTGCGCGAGCAGTGCCCCGGTCATCGCCGCGACCAGGTCGCCGTCGAAGCTGGTCTCGACCGCGATGTCGTGGTGCACGAAGTCGCGCTGCACGCCCGGCCCGAGCAGGCCGTCTATCTCGGCCAGGAACTCGTCCTCGTGGCCGGGCAGGAACCGCCCGTCCACCTGCGCGGCCGCGGACTGCGGCACCACGTTGACCTTGTAGCCGGCGGCCAGCATGGTCGGGTTGGCGGTGTGGGTGAGCGTCGCGCCGATCATCCGGCTGATCGGGCCGAGCTTGCCGAGCACCTCGCGCAGGTTCTGCTCGCTGAGCTCCACGCCCAGCGCCTCGCACGCGGCGGTCAGGAACTCGGTCACGGCCGGGGTGAGCGTGGTCCCCCATTCATGCCGCCCGATCCGCGCGATGGTCTCGGCCAGGTCGGTCACAGCGTTGTCGGGCTGGATCATCGAACCGTGCCCGGCGATGCCGCGGGCGGTCAGCCGCAGCCAGGCCATGCCCTTCTCCGCGGTCTGGATCAGGTAGAGCCGGCGCCCGCCGATCGTGGCGCTGAACCCGCCGACCTCGCCGACTGCCTCGGTGACGCCCTCGAACTCCTCCGGGTGGTTGTCGACGAGCCAGCGGGCGCCCCAGCGGCCTCCCGCTTCCTCGTCGGCCGGGAACGCGAGCACCACGTCGCGAGGCGGCCGGCGCCCCTCGCGCAGCCGCTGGCGGATCACCGCCAGCATCATCGCGTCCATGTCCTTCATGTCGACCGCGCCGCGGCCCCAGACGCAGTCCCCGTCGTTCTCGCCGGAGAACGGGTGCACCTGCCAGTCGGCGGCGTCGGCCGGGACGACGTCCAGGTGGCCGTGGATCAGCAGCGCGGGCCGGGAGGAGCCGGTGCCCTCGATCCGGGCGACCACGCTGGCCCGCTTGGGGTGCGATTCGAGGATCTTCGGCTCCAGGCCGACCTCGGCGAGCTTGCCCGCCACGTACTCCGCCGCGGTCCGCTCACCCGGGCCGGAGTGATCCCCGGGGTTGGTGGTGTCGATTCTGATCAGCTCGCTAGCCAGGCCGGCCACCTCGTCAGCGGCGGCCGGGCCGGCCCCGTGCGCGTCATCGCTCATCGGGTTATCGTCGCACCATCGCCCCGGCCGGCGCAGCGGCCGGCCCGCGGGGGCCGTCCGGCCCCGGCTTACGGACCCTGGCGCACGGGCCCTGGCGCCGACGGCGCAGCAGTCCCGCTGAGCCGGGCAGCCCGGCCGCCGGCGGCATGGCTGCGGGACCGCCGGATTTGCTATCGTGGGGCGCCGGCCCGGTGACATCCGTGGTCCGCTCGTCCGGGTGGCGGAATAGGCAGACGCGCTAGCTTGAGGTGCTAGTGCCCCGAAAGGGGCATGGGGGTTCAAGTCCCCCCTCGGACACGTAATGATCATGGGCTGACCTGGGGATACGTCATAGGCGCGGTTCAGGGAATGTCTCGCTCGACAAGCCTTCCGCAGGTCAGATCCATAGGGGTTCAAGTCGGGTCCAGATGACGGAACGGTAACAAGGCGTCTGCGTGCCCCGGCGGCTGATGCTGCGCCTGTCACGAGGCAAAGACCCGCGCCGCACCCTTACGTCCGGGTAGACATCCAGATGCTGGACGGCCTCCTCAGCACCGGCACAGCCGAGGCTGACGCGGAGAGCCTGCGGATCACACTGGGCGTGGGCACGCTGAGTGGCTGCTGAAGGCGCGCGAGTGGTTTCGGCAGATATGGAAGTCGGCCTCGCCGCCGTCGCCTGCGAACCGCTGCGGAGAGCGCACAGCGCTGGCCGACGTTGGCGCACCTGGCAGAGGGCAACTCCTCAGAAGCTCTGCGGCAGCACCACGCCCATCGGCACCTGCTGCGCGCCAGACTCGGGCTGCCCCTATCACAGCACTTCGAAGGCTGGTCGGGCCGCTGCTCGGCCGCCCGGCGGCGACCAGGCCAGGCCAGGCCTGGTAGCAAGCCGACGATTCGGTTGCACCGCCAGCGCCCGGGTAGCGGCAAGCGATGGACAGGCAGCCTGCCCGCTGACGTGGCTTCCCGGCCGCGGCCGGCGGATCGGCACCGATAGGAGGGAAGACGATGCGTCGCTTTACCCGCTCGAGCCAGCCACGGCGGACGGCTGGGGGGCTGGCCGGGAACGTCGGCATCGGTGTCGCCGCTGGGGCAGTGACCGCGGCGGCCGTCCTGTTCGGCCGCAAGGCAGTGACAACGGCGAAGATCGGTCAGGGACATCCCCTCAAGCACCGCGTGCTCGACGTGGCCTCCAGTGCCATCCAGCCGAAGTACCCGCTGGCGGCCATGAGCACCTACCTCAACGGCTTTCACATGTACGCAGATGAGATGGGACGGCAGGTGGAGGCCTCGCACTTCTGCATCCACCTCCGCCATGACCTGCACCAGTGCGTGATCTTCGACCGCAACGCGCTCGATGCGCGGCTGATCGGAATCGAGTACATCGTCAGCGAGGAGCGTTTCCGCGCCCTTCCAGAAGACGAGAAGCGACTGTGGCACAGCCACCATTACGAAGTGAAGTCCGGCACATTAGTTGCGCCCGGCGTCCCCGCCCTGGCGGAACACGCCTACTTCACTGATCTCGTCTCGACGTATGGCAAGACGTTCCACACCTGGCAGTACGACCGTGACGATTTCCCGTACGGAATCCCGCAGCTGATGATGGGCATGACCGAGGACGGGCAGGTCAGCGACGCGCTGGTCGACGACCGGGACCGCAGGCTCGGCATCTCGACCGCACGCAAGCGGCAGAGCCGGACCGATATTCACGCACCGCAGGTGGCGCCCGGCGCGAATTCCTGGGAGAGCGGCAAAACCGTGCAGACAGCCCTCAGAGAAATGGACTTCAAGCGCTAGTGGTCTGTAAGAGCACTAGGTACATGATTTCACCGGCGGGTCCATACGGCGGACGTGGTCTGCCCGTGGCCGACTGTGGGAAGATGCGGGACGTCGTCACGCTAGCCCACGGATCGTGCGGGGTCAGCGGGGCCGGTGCATGTGTGGCCTCGGCTCACGGCGCATCGGACGTCTTGGCGTCGAGGGGAGTGACTATGAAAGCGCCGCTCCCGTACCCGGCCGCGCCTCTCAGTCACGTCACGACCGGAAGCCCGATGGGCCCGCTTACTCTGGTGGCAGCAGCCGGCAGCCTGACCGGCCTGTACCTGGACATCCGCCGCCATGGTCCGTGCTCCGCCGTCCTCGGCGCTCCGGACGACGGCTCGGGGGCGCCGCTCGCCGAGGCCGTACGCCAGCTGGCCGCTTATTTCAGCGGCCGCCTGACTCGCTTCGACCTGCCGATCGAGCCGCCGGGTACCCCCTTTCAGCGGCAGGTCTGGAGAGCGCTGCGTGACATCCCTTATGGGCAGACAATGACCTACGGGCAGCTCGCGGCCCGGCTCGGAAGGCCGGGCGCCGGGCGCGCGGTGGGCATGGCCAACGGCCGGAATCCGGTCTTCATCATGGTGCCCTGCCATCGTCTCATCGGCGCCGACGGCAAGCTGAGAGGCCACGACACCGGAATCGCTCATAAGCAGTTCCTGCTCGGCCTTGAACGGCAGCTGGCCGCCGGGGTACCGCTATGACGTCACCAGACAGGGACTCAGAGCGCTGACCCGCGACCTGCAGGTAAAGGACAGCGCCACCGCCCGCCCCGCCTTCGCCTGCCTCGCGCACCCGAGCCCGCCGGCATGAGCTCGCGAATGGCTGGCATCCGCGTGGGATTTATCGGCGTCGGCCGGATGGGACTGCCGATGTGCGCGAACCTGGTGCACGCCGGTTATGACGTGACCGCCGGGGATGAGCGCGAGGAACTACAGGGTCCGGTCACCGCGTGCGGCGCACGGTGGGGCGGCCCAGGCCCCGCGGTCGCGGCAGCGGCGGACGTCCTGATCACCATGCTTCCCGGCAGCCCCGAACTGCGCGACCTAATGCTCGCGCCAGGTGGCGCGCTGACGGCCTTGCCGCAGACAGCCACCTGGATCGACATGACCAGCACCTCCCCGGTTACTGGACGGATGCTGGCCAGCGCCGCCCGCGCCCGGGGGATCGGGATGCTGGACGCGCCGGTCGGCGGCGGAGTCCGCGCCGCTGCTGCCGGAAGCCTTCACCTGTTCGTCGGCGGCGACGCCGCGCTGCTGGAACGCCACCGCATCCTCCTCGAAGCGCTCGCCGATCCCAGCCGGATCACCCGCATGGGCGGCCACGGCGCTGGCTACACAACCAAGCACCTGGTCAACCTGCTGTGGTTCGGCCAGGCCATCGCCACAGCCGAAGCGCTGATCTTGGCCCGCCGTGAGGGCATCGACATGGACCTTATGCAACGGGCCCTTAGCAGCAGCGCGGCAAGCAGCAGCTTCATCCGGCACGACCTCGGTGCCCTGCTCGACGGCGACTACCTTACCTCGTTCGGGCTCGACCGGTGCTGTGAGGAACTCACCGCCATCACTGACCTGGCCCGCCAGGACGGCGTGCCATTCGAGCTCTCCGAACATGTGAAACGGCTCTACCAGTGCGCCCTGGACCACTACGGCTCAGCCGACGGCGAGCTCCTGGCCGTCGCCATGCTCGAGGAGCAAGCCGGCCTCCGGCTGCGCCGCAGCCGGAGACGATCAAGCGAACCTGGCGGGCCGCCTGACGATGTGGCGAGCTTATCAAGCCGCCGCACACAGCCAGCCCAGCCTGCGCACCCGGTCGTCGTCCGTGCGATCCAGCAATCCGCCGCCCCCTCACCCGCACCGCAGGCTGCGACATCGACGGCGAGCCGACGGTTCATTCGGGTGTCTCCTTGTGAAGTCCGACGAGTCCAGTCTGGTACGCGACCACGACAGCCTGGACACGATCCCTGAGCTGCAGCTTGGTGAGGATGCGCCCGATGTGCGTCTTGACGGTGGCTTCGCTGAGGGTGAGCTGGCCGGCCAGCTCGGCGTTACTGAGGCCATGGGCTAGCAGCCGTAGCACCTCCAGCTCACGCGGCGTCAGTACGGCCAAGTCGGCGTGGAGCGGCAGGTTTACCGGGTTCGCCGGGGCAAACCTCTCGACCAGTCGGCGCGTAATGGACGGCGACAGCAGCGCGTCGCCCGAGCGCACGAGCCGGACTGCCGACACGAGGTATTCCGGCGTCACGTGCTTGAGCAGGAAGCCGCTCGCCCCCGCCGCCAGCGCCGCGTAGATGTACTGGTCCAGGTCGAAGGTGGTGAGCATGACGATGCGGCACTGGCTGGTCGGCCGTGCTGCCAGGATCCGCCGGGTCGCCTCGAGCCCGTCCATGTCCGGCATCCGGATATCCATGAGGACGACGTCGGGCTTGTGCTTGAGCACCGCGCTCACGGCCTCGCCGCCGTCCGCTGCCTCCGCGACCACGGGGATACCGGCCTCGGTCAGGATCAGCCGGAACCCGGTGCGGACGAGGACCTGATCGTCGGCGATCACGACCCTCGGCTGCCCGTACGGCTGGGCGAGCGACGACGGCGGGCCGGGCACGGTCATGACGGGACGGGCACCGGGGCATCCGGCAGCCGGGCGGTCACCCGCCAGCCACCCGACGGCTTGGGCCCGGCGTCGAAGTCCCCGCCGTAGAGCGACAGCCGCTCGCTGAGGCCGAGCAGGCCGCGCCCGCTGCCCGCGACGGCCGCTGGACCGGTCCGGGCCGGGCTCGCCTCGAGACCGGGCCCGTGACCACGTCCGCCGTCGTCGCTGACGTCGATGACCACCCCCTCGTCGCGATAGTCGAGTATCACGTCGGCCGAGGCCGCCCCGGCGTGCTTCATGGCGTTGGTGAGGGCTTCCTGCACGACGCGGTAGGCCGTGAGGTCCAGGCCCGGCGGCAGCGCCCGCGGCTGCCCGGTCACGGTCAGCCGGACCGGCAGTCCGGCCGCCGCGACCCGGTCGACGAGCGCTTGAAGACGGCCGAGGCCCGGCTGGGGCCGGAGCGGTGCGGTGTCGGCCTCACCGGAGCCGGGCTCCGGCTGCATGCCGTCGATCGGGGACAGCAGGCCGAGCAGATGCTGCAACTCGACCATGGCCGTCCGGCCGCTCGCCTCGACGGCGAGCAGCGCTGCTCTCGCGTCGTCCGGCGACCCCGCGAGGATCCGCCGCGCCGCGCCGGCCTGGACGACCATAACGCTGACGTTGTGCGTCACGACGTCGTGCAGTTCGCTGGCGATCCGCGATCGCTCGGCAGCCAGGGCTCGCAAGGTGGCCGCCCTGTGCTCGGCCTCGGCACGCCGTAGCCGTTCGGCGGAGTCCCCGGCCTGGTGCCGCCACCGGCGCATGGCGCTGCCGACCAGGACGACCGGCACGAGCACAAAAAGAGCGGTGAATCTGCCGGGCTGCGGTATTGACGTGTCCGGATACACCGCTGTGACCATGACGCCGGCGAGCAGCACGCTCAGCACCGCCGCGCCGCGGAGCCGGCTATGCACGATCGCGGAGTAGGCAGCGAGCATGATGGCGGCGAACGAGATGAAGTTCGCGTCCTGGCTGGCGGCGATGATGGCGACCAGCACAACCCAGAACACCGCAACCGGGTAGACCCGGCGCAGCGCCAGGGGCAGCACGGTTGCCACCACCGCCGAGCCGTACAGCCATGGGTTTTGGTCCTCGAAGCGAGTTACTGCCGGTGCGGCGTGGATCATCAGTGACGCCGTCGCGGCAATGCACGCTAGCAGCGCGTCAGAACCAAGGGCCGTAGCGCTCGGCGCGCGTCGCGGCTCGGTGGACCGGGCGAAGGCAAGCAGCCGGGCCGGCCAGGCGCGGAGCTCGGAAAGCCTGATCATGGGCCCTATTCTCGCGCTCCGCGACCACTTGTGGCGTCCGCCGGTGGCGGTAGCCCGTTACCTCAAAAGTATGATGCGGGGCCCTGGTCCCGCATATGAGGTAGTGAGATTGCCGCTTCCGGCGGACGCGTCGCGCTGGCCCGCCCGCCTACCGTGCCCGGCATGGATGCACTCATACGGCTCAACGATGTTACGAAGCGTTATGGCGGCGCTGGCCGTGCCGCCCTGGACGGCATCGGCCTGGAGGTCGCGGCTGGCGAGGCGGTCGCCATCATGGGACCGTCCGGCAGCGGCAAGTCGACCCTGCTCAATCTCGTCGCAGGTCTCGACCGGCCGACCCGCGGAGCGGTCACCGTCGCCGGGCAGCGAATCGACACGCTGACCGAGGCCAGGAAGGCCAGATTCCGCCGGCGGCAGATCGGCATGATCTTCCAGTTCTTCAACCTGCTCGACGACCTGACCGTCCTCGACAACGTGCTGCTGCCAGCTCAGCTCGCCGGTGCGCGCCGGGCCAGCGCCCGGGCGCGAGCAGACGAGCTGCTCGCCGCCATGCGGATCTCGCAGCACGCGCACGCCTACCCGGCCCGGCTGTCCGGCGGCGAGCGGCAGCGGGTAGCGATCGCCAGAGCGCTGATCAACCGGCCGGCCCTGCTGCTCGCCGACGAGCCGACCGGCGCGCTCGACACGGCGGCCGGCGATCAGATCGGTGGCGTGCTGCTCGACCTCAACCGGGCCGGCCAGACGCTGCTGCTCGTCACCCACAACCCGGAGCTGGCGGCCCGCTATGCCAGCCGGACCGTGCAGCTCGTCGACGGCTGTGTCGCCAGCGAGACGATGAACGGGGCATGGCGATGAGCCGCCGCTCGCCCGGGGCGGTCGCGGTGGCCGCTCGCGGGGGCGTGGCGCGCCGCCGGACCACTACGTTCGTGATCGGCATCGTCGTACTGGTATCGACTGCAGCCTGCGTGCTAGCCCTCGGGCTTGTCGTCGACTCCAGCTCGCCCTTCGACGCGGCCTTCGCCGCCCAGCACGGCGCCGACGTGACGGCAACCGTCGACACGAGCCGGGCTACTCCCGCGCAGCTGGCGGCCACGGGAAGGCTGCCAGGCGTCGCCGCGCAGTCCGGCCCCTACGGCGAGGCAACCATCACGCCAGTCATCGCGAGCGGCCCGGGCGGTGGGTACAGCGCGCCGCCGATCACCCTCGTCGGCCGCTCGTCGCCGGGCGGGCGGCTGGACGACCTAGTGCTCACCCAGGGTCACTGGCCACAGCGGCCAGGCGAGTTCGTGCTGTCCGCAAACTCCGGAATCGGCCTTCAGCTCGGCACGCAGATCACCGCGCACGGCGTGCCAGGGTCGCCGGTGCTGACCCTGGTCGGCGTCGCCAGCTCCGTCGGTCAGTCCGCCGACGGCTGGGTACTTCCTGCCGAGATTCCGGCACTGCGCGTGCCGGGTAGCCCGCCGACCGCGCAGCTGCTCTACCGATTCGCTGCCGCAGGGTCCGCTGCCGCCCTGCATGCCGACGTCAGCGCCGTGGCCGGGTCGCTGCGCCGGGGCACCATCATCGCGACGCAGTCGTACCTGGCCGTCAAGCAGCAGGAGAACACTGGCATCGCGCCGATCGTCCCGTTTGTCGTGGTCTTCGGCATCATCGGCCTGGTCCTGTCGGTGCTCATCGTGGTCAACGTCGTCAGCGGCGCCGTGGTGGCCGGCTACCGGCGGATCGGGGTGCTGAAGAGCATCGGCTTCACGCCTGGTCAGGTCGTCGCCGCCTACGCTGGTCAGATCACCCTGCCCGCGCTGATCGGCTGCGCAGCCGGCGTCGTGGTCGGCAACGTGCTGGCGATCCCCGTGCTCAGCAGCACGGCGAACGTTTATCAGGTCGGCACCCTGGCGGTGCCCGTATGGGTAAGTGTCACAGTCCCGGCGGCGATGTGCTGCCTGGCCGGGCTGGCAGCGATCGCCCCGGCGATCCGGGCCGGCCGACTCAGCGCCGTCCAGGCGATCGCGACCGGGCGCGCTCCGTACCAGGGCCGCGGCTATGCCGCCCACCGCCTGCTGGCCGGGCTGCGGCTGCCGCGGCCGGTGACCATCGGGCTCGCCGCGCCGTTCGCCCGGCCAGCGCGGACCGCGGTCACCCTCGCGGCTGTCCTGCTCGGCGCCACCACGGTCACATTCGCGGCGGGCCTGACCGCCTCGCTGAACCGCGTGGTGGTCGGGCTGTCCCATTCGCAGGCCGAGCCCGTGCAGGTTGACCTGCCGTCTGGCTCCACGGCCGGTCCCAAGAACTTCGGTCCGGGCGGCGCACCGCGGGCCCTCCCGGTGGCGGTGGCCGAGCGGACGACCAAGGCGGCGCTGCGCGCCCAGCCGGGCACGCTGCGATACGTGGCCGAGGCAGACGTGCGGGTCAAGGTCGTCGGCCTTACCGGTCAGGTGAACCTGACGGCATTCCGCGGCAATGCACGCTGGACCGGCTACGACCTGATCAGCGGACGCTGGTACAACCGCGCCGGTGAGGCGGTCGTTCCCACGAATTTCCTCACCATCACCGGCATGTCGGTCGGGGACACGGTCATGGTCAGCGACGCTGGCAGGCTGATTCCCGTGCGAATTGTCGGCGAGATCTTTGACACCAGCAACCAGGGGCTCGACATGCTCACCGGCTGGCGGACCGTCGCGACCGCTGACCCGCGGCTCTTCCCCGCGACCTACGATGCGGGCCTGAGGCCTGGCACCGATCCGCGGGCGTACGCGGCCGCACTCGGCCGCTCGCTCAGGCCAGGGGGCGCCATCAGACTCAACACCAACGATCCGTTCTTCCTGACCCTGACCGCACTGATCGCGCTGCTGACCCTGCTGCTGGCCGTGGTAGCCGGGCTAGGCGTCCTCAACACCGTGCTGCTGCACACCAGAGAGCGGGTGCACGACCTCGGCATCTTCCGGGCGGTCGGCATGACGCCGCGGCAGACCATCACCATGGTCATCTGCTCGGTCGCCGGGACCGGGCTGGCAGCCGGGCTCGTCGCGGTGCCGGCCGGGATGGCCGTGCACCGGTACGTGCTCCCGGCCATGGCGCACGCGGCCGCCACCAACGTGCCGGCCAGCTACCTCGCGGTCTACAGCGCGCCGGAACTGGCCGTGCTGGCGCTCGCCGGCCTGGTGATCGCCGTCTGCGGAGCGCTCCTGCCCGCTGGCTGGGCTGCGCGGTCCGCGGCGGCCACGGCCCTGCGGGCCGAGTGAGGTTACTGCCAGCCGTGGTCGCCGACGGTTGCGGACATCGCAGAGAAAAGACGTGCCATGTTCGGTTTCGCATCCCTCAACGTCAGGTTCGCGAGAATGCTCGCGGGGTTGTTGCTGCTGGTAGCGGCGGTCGCGACCTGGTTCATCGCGAGCGGGCACGCTCCGCGGGCGACGGGCCCGGCTCCTCCGACGCGTGCAGGCACCGCGCGGTCGGCTACGCGGACCGTCTCATTGCAAACACCGCCTCTAACCGGTCGGTTTCCCGTCGGCACGATCTCGTTCCGCCTCACCGATCACTCGCGGCGGGACTCGTCGTCGCCGTCGGGCGTGCGAGAGCTGATGGTTCAGTTCTGGTACCCGGCTCAATCGACTCGAGGTCACGCGGTTGCTCCGTACATGCCCGCGCAAGTCGCACGGCTGGCCGAGCGCTACTACCGGATCCCGGACCACCTGTTCGAGCGGTTGCGGACCCGCGCGTACACCGACGCTCCGATCACCCCGGGGCGTCACGCAGTACTCCTGTACTCGCCGGGACTCGGTGACATGCGCTCCGATGACACGGCGCTGGAGGAGAACCTTGCCAGCGACGGCTTCGTGGTGGGTCGCGATCGACCACACTCATGAGGCACAGTGGGTGCAGTTCCCGGATGGGCGGATCGTTCCGTGGAGCGTGCCGTACACGTCGAGCAGTCCGTACGGGTTCACGTCGGCGGTGGGGCGTCGCCGGGTCAAGGATCTGCAGTTCGTCGTGGCCGAGCTGTCAAAGCTGGATCGCGGAAATCCGGTGCTGCGCGGCGCGCTCGATCTCGCGCGGGTCGGGGCGTTCGGGTTCTCGCTGGGCGGCTCGACCGCGGCTAACGCGATGAAGACCGACACCGAGATTCGTGCTGGCGCCGACCTCGACGGGGCGATCCACGCCCCGGTGGTCGGCAGCGGGCTCTCGCGACCGTTCATGATCATGCTCGACCAAGGCGCGTATACGTACTTCCGGCCCTTCGTACGTCGGTTGACGGGGCCGTATCTCGTGCTCCAGCTCGACGCGAGCCGACACGATGCGTTCACGGACGGCGTATGGCTATCGGTTCTCGTGCGGCGGGTCGCGCCAAGATTGGCCGCGGGACCCGGACCGGGCACGGTGAACGCGTCGGCGGCGGTCGGCGCCGAAAGCGCATACCTCGACGCCTTCTTCGGAACCTATCTCGATGGGCGGCCATCAAGCCTGCTCCCTGGGCAGTCGCGAACGCATCCGGTGGTCAAGGTCGTCGCCCGCCGCGGGTGAACGGTTTTGAGGTTCAATCGTCCTGCCAACGTAGCGACCGACCGCTTCGCGACCGTCGTGCTCGGATCGGGCGCTACCGGCATCCTCGCCCCAGTCCGCGATGCCCGGGGCAGCCAATCGTCGTGCGCCGGCTCCACATGTCCGCCCGCCTGATCACCGCGGGTCTCCGACCGCGAACTCACCCGTCAGCACGCATTGGCTTATGGGTGCGCTCCCCCCTCGGACACCAAATGATCATGCTCTGAGTTGGTCTTTGGTCGTTCCGGGGCGGACCGGTTCGGTCGGCTCGTGGCTGGTCGACCGCGCTGACGGCGCCCGGTGGCCCAACGCCCCGACGCCGGCCCGCCACGTGGCCAGCCACAACCCGCCTGGAGGTTTACCGCACCCGACTTTGCGCTGCGCACGATTCAGCGCCGTAGCGCCGCGGCCTAGCGTCGCCAGCATGACCCAGGCCCCGGCACGCAGCTGGACCTACGCGGCGGCGGCCGCCGGGATGATCGCCAACGCGCTGTTCGTCGCGTTCTACGCCAGCTTCGCAGTTCAGCATTTCACCGGGCCGCGCGGCGTCACGGCCATCCTCCGCTCGGCCGCCGACTACGCCGGCATCCCGCAGAACGCGCTGCTGACCGTGATCACCGGCGTGGTGTTCCGCTTCCTGAGCCGCCAGCAGCGACCGGACCAGGTCCTGCGGATCACCGGCGCGATGGTATTCGCCACAGCGGCGGTCGGCGGCGTGCTGACGGTGACCGGCCTGCTGCCCGCCGTCAGTGCCCTGGCGGCCGGCGCAGTACTCGCCGCCGCGGCGTGGCTAATGGCCATCGGCATCCGCGGCGCCGAGCTGCCCGGCCTGGCTTTCGGTCCCCCTCTGGACCCTGGCCCTGGGCCGGGCCCTGGCACCATCGCGGGCCGCCCTCCCGATCCCGGAAACCGCTGCCACGGCACAGCGGACTGCCTCGGCACGCCGAAAGGAAGCCCGATCATGAGAACCGCGTACCGGGTGCGATGCTCCGGTCTGAATGTCCCCGGGCCCTGTCCGGGGACCGCAGGCGGATGATGAACGCGCCGGCACCGGATACGCCCGCACCGCGCCGGACGATGAGCCCGCTGGCGCCACGGCTGCCTCGCGGTGAGCTCATGGCGGACGCCGTAGTCGCGGGGCCGCCGGGGCGGCCGGACCCCGCTGCGGGCGCCACGGGCACGCCGACGGGCCGGGCCGCCTACGGCGGCCGCGTCGTGCCCGTTGCGTGCGCGCTGGTCGCGGCGCTGTCGCTGGCTGCCACGGCTGCGAGCGTTATGGCGTGGAACGACCTGCTGATCAGGGACGTGGTCTTCAACCTGATCGCGGGGCCGGCCGCCGCGGTGTACGCCGGCCTGGGCGGGCTTGTCGTCCGCCGTGCCCGCAACCCGATCGGCTGGTTCCTAATCGGCGGCGGCGGGTTCATGGTGATCATGGCGCTCAGCTCCGACTATGCGGTACTGGGAGTCAGCCATCCTGGGACCCTGCCCGCGGCCGCGCCGGCCGGGCTGCTCGCTCAGTGGAGCTTCGTCCCGGTGGTGACCGGGTTGGCGTTCATGCTGTTGCTATTCCCGACCGGAACGCTGCCCTCCCCACGCTGGCGCCTGGTCGCGGCGCTCGAACTGATGGCAATGGCGATCACCCTGGCCGGCGTGGCCGTCCAGCCCGGCCCGGTGGGGCTGCCCGCGCCAGGCGGCACGTCGGAGACTGTCGTGAATCCGTTCGGTGTCACCTCGATCGGCCCGCTGCCTACCGTCGTCCTGAACGGGACTCTCACCGGCGTGGGAGTGCTGGCGAGCCTGATGCAGGTCGCGGCGTGCGCGGCGCTGGTCATCCGCTACCGCTCCGGCGATCCCGTGCAGCGCCAGCAGATCAAGTGGATCACGCTGCTCGCCGTGGCCTTCGCGATCTGCCAGGCGACGGCGGTGCTGGGCATCGCGGTCACCGGCGATCCATCGAATCCGGTGACGACCGTCGCCTACCTCGTGGTGCCGGTGCTGGCGCTGTTCGGGCTGCCGGCCGTCCTCACGCTCGCGATCCTCAAGCATGGCCTGTACCAGATCGACGTCATTCTCAACCGCGCGGTCAAGTACGGCCTGCTCTCGGCCAGCCTGACCGCGGTCTACGCGGGCATCGTCCTCGGCCTCGGCACGCTCGCCGGGTACGCAGGCGGCCCCGTCCTGACGGTCGCGGCGGCCGTGGTGATCGCGGTGCTGTTCCAGCCGGCCCGGGTGCGGGCTCAGCTCGTGGCCGACCGCGTCATCTACGGCCCGCGTGCCACCCCTTACCAGGTGCTGGCCGATTTCGCCGAGGACATGGCCGGCCAGCTGGACGTCGATGTCACGCTGGACCGGATGGCGTCGGTGCTGGCCGCCGCCATCGGGGCGGACCGGGTAGACGTCTGGGTCCGGGTGGGCGGTTACCTGACTCTCCGAGCCAGCTGGCCCCGGGACGCGGCTCCCCGTACGCGTGTCGCGTTCACCGGCAGCGCCCCGATCGCGGCGCTCGATGCCACTCGCGCGATCGCGGTCAGGCACAGGGACGAGGTGCTCGGCGCGATCGCGATCACCAAGCCCCGGGGCGAGCCCGTGTCCGCGGCCGAGGACAAGCTGCTCGCCCACCTGGCATCACAGGCGGGCCTGGTGCTCCGCAACGCCCGGCTGGCCGCCGAACTGCAGGCGACCATCGACGACCTGAAAGCATCGCGCCGGCGCCTGGTCAGGGCCCAGGACACCGAACGGCAACGGATCGAGCGCAACCTGCACGACGGCGCGCAACAGCAACTCATCGCGCTCACGATCCAGGCCACCCTGATGGAAGAGTGTGCCGAGAATCCCGGAGCCAAAGAGATGGCAGCCGAGATGCGGACCGGGCTGCACGCGGCGCTGGACGACCTGCGTGTCCTGGCCCGCGGGATCTACCCGCCGCTGCTCGCCCACCAGGGCCTGGCGGATGCCCTGCGCGCGCAGGGCAGCAGAGCCCGGATCCCGGTCCTGGTCGAGGCGGATGGGATCGGCCGCTACCAGCCCGATATCGAGGCGACGGTGTACTTCTGCATCCTGGAAGCCCTGCAGAACGTGGCCAAATATGCGCGGGCCTCCCGGGCCACCGTCGCCCTCTCCTCCCCCGACCGCCAGCTCGAATTCAGCGTGACCGATGACGGGTCCGGCTTCGACACCAACACGACGACTCACGGCACGGGCTTGCAGGGCATGGCCGACCGGCTCGCCGCAGTCGGCGGAACCCTGCGCGTCCGCTCCAGCCCCGGGCACGGCACCACGATCAGCGGCACGCTGCCCGCGCATGACCGGGATTCGCCGCAGCGAACGCCAACGAGGAGTAGCCATGCATGAGGCAAGGCCCGGCCCGCAGCGATGCGGGCCGGGCCGCACCGGGCGCGAGGCGCCGAACACGCACGAAATGGTCGTCATACACCGGATCTTCCGCCGCGAGTTCCCGCTAGCCGCCGACATCATCCGGCGCAGTCCCTGCCGCCATGCGGGCCGGACCGAGCCGGTCGCGAGGCACATCGGCTTCATGCTGTTCGGGCTGCATAATCACCACGACGCCGAGGACACATACCTCTGGCCCAAGCTGACTGAGCGAGCCCGCCCACACGCTAACCTCGTGCGGAAGATGGAGGCCCAGCACCGCGCCGCGGCCGGGGCCAGCCAGCAGGTACGGCGGCTGACCGAGCAGTGGCGGGTAGCGCCCTCCGCCTCAGCCACCACTGAACTGGCGGCGGCGCTCGTGCGGCTCAGCGAAGTTCTCGCAGAGCACCTCGACGACGAGGAGGCAAAGGTCCTGCCGCTGGTACGTGAACACGTCACCGTAGCGGAGTGGGAAGCGCTCGGCCGCGAATCCTTCGCCAAGTTCCCGCGCAGTGCGCGGCCGATCATGATGGGACTGCTTATGGAGGAAGCGACACCCGGCGACCGCGCCCTGTTCCTCAGCAAGGCTCCGCTGCCAGCGCGGCTCAGCTGGCCGGCAGTTGGCGAGCGGAGCTATCGCCGCTACATAGGCCGCGTCCGGGGCTACGCGCTCCCGTCGTAGTCCACCGGATGGGTGTCGCCGGGACACGCGGCTGCTCGGGGCGGGAGCCTGCCATCAGGCGGTCAGAGCTCGATGCGCGAGCCCATGATGACGGTGCGCTCGTGCGGAAGCCGGAGCGATTCGGCAGCATCCGTGGTGATCCGTGAGGTCGCGATGAACAGGCGCTTGCGCCACTGGCTCATGCCCGGTGCATGACCCGGGACGAGCTCGATGCGCGACACGAAGTACGACAGCCTGCCGTCGGGTGAAGAGCAGTCGACGCCGGCGTCGCGGATCAGCGGCAGCAGGACCGGGACGTTGGTCGGGTCCATGTAGCCGTAGCGGGCGGTGACGTGGGTGATCCCGTCGTGCTTGTACCCGAGGTCGTCGACCTGCAGCCGCTCCGCCTCAGGTACGTGCGGTGCGGGCATCGTCTCGACCGAGAGGATGATGACCTGCTCGTGGAGGATCTCGTTGTGCTCGACGTTGGATCGCATCGCCAGCGGGGCGGTGACCTTGCCGCGGTTGAGGAAGACGGCGGTACCCGGCACCCGCGGCAGCGGGGGCTTCATGGCGTGCAGCTGCGCGATGAACTCCCTGAGCGACCCCTCTTCCCGGTCCCGCTTCTGCGTGACGTACTCGCGCCCCCGCTGCCAGGTGGTGAAAATGGTGAACGCGGTAACGCCGATCAGCAGCGGCAGCCACGCTCCATGAGTCAGCTTGGTCAGGTTGGCGGCGAAAAACAGCAGGTCGATGACGAGCAGGATGCCGCTGCCGGCCAGCACGATCGGTAGTGGCCAGCGCCAATGATGACGGGCGTAGTAGAAGAACAACAGGGTCGTGATCGAGATCGTGCCGGTCACGGCGGTGCCATAGGCGTAGGCCAGCGCCGCCGAGCTCCGGAAGGCCAGTACGAGAGTGAGCACGGATACCAGCAGCAGCCAGTTGATCCACGGGACGTAGATCTGCCCCATCACCTGTTCCGAGGTGTACTGGATGCGCAGACGCGGAAGGTAGCCGAGCTGCCCGGCCTGGTGCGCCACGGAGAAGGCGCCGCTGATCACCGCCTGCGAGGCGATGACGGTCGCCACGGTGGCGAGGAAAACCATCGGGAGCCGCGCCCACCCCGGGGCCAGCAGGAAGAACGGGTTACTGGTGCTGGCCGGCCGGCCCAGGATCAGGGCGCCTTGCCCGAGGTAGTTCAGGATGCAGGCCGGAAATACCACCAGTAGCCAGGCCCGCCTGACCGGCCCGCGGCCGAAATGCCCCATATCTGCATACAGCGCTTCGGCACCGGTGACGGCCAGGACGACCGCGGTCAGGGAGAAGAACGCCGTCCCGAAGTGGCCGGCCACGAAGCCGAGCGCGTAGGTGGGCGACAGCGCCTTCAGAATCACGGGATGGGCAATGATGCCCCGCACGCCGAGCGCGGCCAGGATGGTGAACCAGACGGCCATGACCGGACCGAACACCCGCCCCACAGCGCTCGTGCCCAGCCGCTGAGCCAGGAACAGGCCGATAATGATCGCCACCGTGACGGGGATGACGATGCCCGACACTGACGGTGCGGCGACCTTGATCCCCTCAACCGCGGACAGCACTGAGATGGCGGGCGTGATCATGCTGTCGCCAAAGAACAGCGAAGCTCCGAAGATCCCCAGTGCCGCGAGGATTGCCTTGGTCCGGCGTCCCCCCGGCAGCGCTCGCCGGCGGATCAAGGCGATAAGCGCCATGATCCCGCCCTCGCCGTCGTTGTCGGCCCGCATCACGAGCAGGACGTACGTGACGGTAACGATGATCGTCACCGCCCAGAAGATCAGCGAGATAACCCCGAAAATGCTGTCGCGCGACACCTTGACCGGATGCGGATCGCTCGGATCGAAAAGTGTCTGCACCGTGTACAACGGGCTCGTCCCGATGTCCCCGAAGACCACACCCAAAGCGCCGAGCGCGAGAGCTCCCCGTGCAGCAGCCCGTCGGCTCACGCTCAAAGTATTCCCCCCGCCTGCAGCTTCAACGCGCAACCCGCGCTAACGGTCCGGGAACCGTCCGGCCTATCACTCGGCGTGGGTGAAGCGCGGGTCCGCGGGCGGCCATGACACTGGCGGATTGAGTGCGCTACCGCCGGCATCCACCAAGCCTGGCACGAGGCCGCTGGCGCCGCGCGGTGTAGCCCGGCGACGTACAACCATTACCCGACCGGCTGGGCATGGGCGTTCAACACCCCGTTCAAGCTGTGGAAGCGGTACTCCAACTGGGAGGGCGGCACCGCCGACCCGATGATCGTCTCCTGGCCAGCGCGGATCACTTCCGCCGGCCTGCGCCGCCAGTACGTGCACGCCATCGACATCGTGCCGACTCTCTACTCGCTGCTCGGCATCGAGCCGCCGGAGGTCGTCAAGGGCTACACCCAGTTCCCGCTGGAGGGCATCAGCTTCGACGCCACCCTCAACGACGCCAGCGCGACGACCGACAAGCAGACGCAGTTCTACTCGATGGGCGGCACCCGGGCGATCTGGCACCAGGGCTGGAAGGCCGCCGCGACCTCACCGGCGGCCCCCGACATGTGGGCGAACTACGCCGCCCAGCGGTGGGAGCTGTTCAACACCGACGAAGACCCCACCGAGTGCCACGACCTTGCCGCTCAGGAGCCGGAGCGGCTGCAGGAGCTCATCCAGTTGTGGTGGGCGCACGCCGGCCAGTACGGTGCCCTGCCGCTGGAAAACCGGAACGCCGTGGAGATCCTCACCACCGACCGGCCGCAGCTGACCAAGCCGCGGAGCCGGTATATCTACTACCCCGGTACCGCGGAGGTCCCCGAGTCGGTCGCGCCGAACATCCGCAACCGCTCCTACACGATCGCGGTCGAGGTCACCATCGACACCGAGGACGCCAGCGGGGTCCTGTTCGCTCATGGTGCCCGCTTCGGCGGCCACGCCCTGTACATCAAGGACCGCAAGCTCAAGTACGTCTACAACTTCGTCGGCGACATCGAGCAGATCATCGCGTCTGCCGAGCCGCTGCCCACTGGGCACGTGATCGTCTCAGCCTCCTTCGAGCGAGACGGGGACTCGATGCCGGCCGAGGGCACCCTCACCCTGCACGCCGGCGACCAGGAGGTAGGACGGGGCCGCATCAAGACCCAGCCCGGCAAATTCTCCATCGCCGGGGAGGGACTCAACATCGGCAAAGACGGCGCCGAACCAGTCACCGAGGACTACCCAGGCGAGGCGCCGTGGTCCTTCACCGGCGGCACGATCGTCCACGCGGCAGTGGACGTCAGCGGTGAGCCGTTCGTTGATCTCGCCGCCGAGGCGCGCATGGCCTTCCTGCGGGACTGAGGCAGCGCATATGCGCCGCCAGATGCGAGGCCGCTGACACCTCAGCCTCGCATCTGGCTTTCCGCCGCATCCTGCGTTGCGGTCGTGCTCTTTGCTGTCGTGACCGCTGCGGGGGGCGGCACCGGCGCGGGCCCCCGCCCGCTGTAGTGGGTGGCTCAGGCGCCTGCGGTGACGGGCTTGCGGCGGGCGGCCCGGACGCGGTCCAGCAGTACCGCAAGGCTAGCTGCGGCCAGAGCCGCCCCCACGGCGATCAGGGCGATCTGCCATCCGGCCATCCCGCCCGCGACCACGGTGCGGACCTGGATCGGCGGCTGGGCGGGCGCCGTGCCGCCTCCCGAAGACGGGGCGGTATAGGCGAAAGCGGCGGGCGCGGCCAGAGCAAGCGCGAGCCAGGTCAATGCCAGCCCGGCCAGGACGCTGGCGATGCGGCGGACGCGGCGGATGGGGTTCATGACGATCTCCTTCGACTCGGGGTTTGAGTTCACAGCGACCGTATGACCGCCGCCCCTGGTCCCGGATCGGGAGCGAATCCCCGGTTTACCGCTGGCGTTCCCTAAGTTTCCGCCGTGGCCGCCCCGGGCCGGGCCGCCTGCGCGGCGGCGGCCTCGCGGCTAGGGGCGCCGAGCTTGGCCAGCACGGCGGAGACGTGGTGGTCGGCGGTCTTGACGGAGATGAACAGCCTGGCAGCGATCTCGGCGTTGGCGTGCCTGCTCTTCGGAGACCGCCCCGGTTCGTACTGGCGCGCTGCAGCAATATGGGGAGCGCGGCAGCGAATCTGGGTAGCTGTTCCCGATCCGCTGCAAGGCGGCCCGAATCTACTTTCAGTCTGGCCGAATCACCCAGATTGAAGGAGATTCTCATGCGCACCCGACTGACGGGGATGCTTGCCGCCGCGACCGCGGCGCTCGTCCTCCCGATCGCGGCTCAGACCGCCGGCGCGACGGCGGCGACCGGCTACCTCCCGACGGCGACCACCGCGCATCCCCGGTCCCCGGTGGTGATCGCCCGCCAGGCCACGAGGAAATTCCACTCACTCGCCATGGCCGAGAAGGCTGGTTACGGGCTGTTCAAGGACAAGCACGGCATCGCGTGCATAGCGATGCCGCCGATGGGCGCCATGGGCGTCCACTACGTCAACGGGACCCTGGTGGGCACCCCGGCCGTGCTGCTCCGCCATCCCGAGGCACTGGTCTACGCACCCGAGCACGGGCACCTGCGGCTGGCCGCCCTTGAATACCTCGTGCTCAGGAGCGCCTGGGAGCAGGCGCACGGCACGAACGCGCCTCGACCGCACCTTTACGGGCACCGGTTCAACGTCACCTATGCGCCCAACCGCTACGGGCTCCCGGCGTTCTACTCGCTGCACGCCTGGATCTGGAAGCACAATCCGGCCGGCATGTTCGCCATGTGGAACCCCCGCGTCCACTGCCCTCGGTAGCCATCCGCCGGTTCGTGGAGCGGCAGGCCACCGCAGGAAGGGAAACCGCGTTGCTCTCGCCGATCCGGCGTGCTGTGATCGGCGAGAATGACGCTGACGTCGAAGGAGGGACGATGCGCCGAACCATACGGGCCGGTCACCGCAGTGCTCTGATCACAAGACGGCGCCGGCGCCAGTGAGCGCGGGACGACACCTACCGCTGGCGGCTGAGGGGGCTCGGCTGACAGTGACCGGGACAATCCACCTAAACCCGGTCGAGGTCCGGATCCGGCGGCTGCGAGATGCCCCGGTGAAGAGGAAGCGGAAGTAATCGCCGGCCCCTGCCGCGGAATGATGCACCCCGAGCGTGTCGAGCACCGAGGAGGCAGGGGACTCGTGCTGATCCACCGGCGCGTCGTCTGCGGCTTCGTCCGACCCAACCGAGTCGCCGACGACACGATGGCGGGCGACGTCATTGACGCGATCATCGCGCTGATGTCCAAGGCCCAGTCGGTTCAGCCTCGATAGGCGTGACCGGTGCGGCTCGCCGCTAGCGGAGTGGCTGCGGCCCGCCGCGCGGCGGCTACCTCTGTTCGCCGGGATACGCCGAGCTTGGCCAGCACCGACGAGACGTGGTGGCCGGCCGTCTTGGGTGAGATCACCAGCCTGGCGGCAATAGTCGCGTTGGTATAACCCGCGCAGAGCAGTTCGAGCACTTCCTGCTCCCGCTGGGTCAGGCCGAATGGATTCTCGCGCGTCGCGGCTCGCTGCCCGGCCGGAACCGATCGAATGCCGAGCGAGCGCATCTTCTGGCGGATGATCCGCGCCGTCGCGCTCGCCCCGAGCTCGTAGCAGATGTCGAGCGCTCGTCGCAGCGCCAGCTCATCCGATGCATCGAGCAGCGCGAGTGCCGCGTCGTAAGGGCAGCCCAGCACATCGAACAGACCGGCTGCCCCGCGATGGTCGCCGGTGAGCTGCAGCCGGTAGGGCTCGGCCAGGTCTCGCTGACTCGTCCGCGCCGATCCGGTACGTCGCAGCCACACGGCGATCTCGCCGTTAAGCCAGGGATCGGCGACCTCAGCGAGCGCGTCATCCGCAAGCTCGGCTTCCTGCCGCGCCGCGGTCGTATCGCCCTCGAGCCAGCGGGCCTCGGCCCGGGCCAGCCGAGCCGGTCCGATGTACTCCGCCTGCGTCGCTCCATCCGCGGCGATCATCGCGGCGTCCAGGTGCGGCCAGACATCTGCATCGCCGCGGCGCGCCGCGATCTTGGCCAGGCTCATCATCGGGATCATGCGATTCACCGGCGAGGTGATGGCGGCCATGACGGCCTCGGCGAGCCGCGTCGACTCCTCCCAGCGTCCCAGCCGTTCCAGGCTCGACGTCCGCACTCCGCGCAGGCAGGTGTAGTAGGTGAGGAGATCGCGGTCCTCGCAATAGGCGACGCCCTCGTGGTAGTAAGGGTCGGCCTTGGCGTAGGCCCGGTCGGCGCAATTCAGTTCGTGCAGGTTCGTGTACGCGAAGCCCGCTTCATACTCAAGCCCGTGCTCGAGCGCGATCGACAATGCGCGGCGCAGCACAGGCTCCCAGTCGCCACCGGCGTGCGACGTGGCCAGTGCTTCCGTCGTCGTGGCCCGGCTCTGCACCGCAGGCTCGCCGAGCCTGGCCGCGAGTTCCTGAGCGCGCCGGGCCAGCGAGACGGCGAGGTCCAGGTGCCCTGGCGCGATCCGGAACGCGGCCAGCCCGTTGTAGGCCGCCGCGAGTTCCGCGGTGGGGCCGAGCGGTTCCAGGATGGCAACGGCGGCCTCGGCCGCGGCGAGGATCTGGTCGCCGCGGCACAGCCGCCACAGCGCCGCGGTCATCCGCCGGAGCGTGTCGCCCTCGCCGAGGGGGTCTGCGGCCGCCCGCCAGTTCTCCAGCGCGCGCGTGTAGGCGGTCTCGGCATCGGGCCAGCGGTCGATCGTCGACAGCTCCGTCGCGAGCTCGATCCAGCGGGCCGCGATGCTGGCCGGCCCCTCGCCGGCCGCGAAACGCAGCGCGCGTTCGAACTGCCTGGCGGCCTCCCGGTGAGATGCCAGCATGCGAGCGCGACGACCCGCCAGCTCGGCGTGCTTCAAGGCGGCCGGGCCGTCACCGGCCTCCTCAGCGTGGAAAGCCAGCCGGGCATCATCGTCGCAGCCGAGATCGCGCAGCCCCCGCAGTATCCGGGTGTGGAGCTCTGAGCGCCGGGCCGGCAAGACCGACTGCTCGATCGCCTGACGTGCGATCTCGTGCCGGAAGCGCAGCACCGGATGGCCGGCCACCAGCCCGGAGGCGATGACCTCGGCTAGGGCGGGCCCGGCGACGACGCGGCTCAGCAGCCGCTCCTCGACGGTACCGCCGATCAGCGCCGCTGCCTCGAGCGTCTCCCGTGCCTTCGGCTCGAGGCGGGCGGCGCGCGCCAGCACTACATCACGAGCCGAGCCCGGTACCTCGCCCAGGCCTGCCTCCAGTACCGCGCGGATATAGAACGGATTGCCGCCGGTGACCCGGTGCAGCTCCGCTGGGTCTACCCCGCTGCCGGCCGACAGCACCCGCACGGCGTGAGCGCTGAGAGGGGCCAGCGGCAGGCGCACCGTGCAGCGCTGGACGGCCAGATAGCCAAGAGCAATGCGCAGTGGATGGGTGTCAGCCAGTTCGTCGTTGCGGTAGGTCACGATCACCAGCACCGCGATCTCGCGGATCCTTCGCGCGAGAAAGCCCAGCATGTCGAGGGTGGCCTCGTCCGCCCAGTGCACGTCCTCGATGACGATGACCGGCAGCGGCCCTGGCTCGCAAAGCTCGGCAAGGAGGGCGCCGAAGAGCTGCTCGCGGGATGCGTCGGCCCGGCACAGGGAATCCAGGCGGCCGCGAACCTGCTGCGCGATGTCGAACAGCGGACCGAGCGGCCGGGGTGTGAACATTCCGTCGCAGGCCCCTGACAGCAGGCGCGAGTCGGGCAAGTCGCTGGTGAACTGCTCGAGCAGGACCGACTTGCCCGCACCCGCCTCGCCTTCGACCAAGACGAGCTGGCCGTCACCTCTCCGTGCGCGCCCCGCGATCTCGGCCAGTGTGTCCAGGGCTGCCTTCCGCTCCAGCAGCGTCACCCGCCCGCCACCGTGCTGCGCTGCGTGAGCCGTGACCAGGGAGATTGGCGCATCTGGCATACGGCCTCCTCGGACTGAGGGCTCCGACACTACGATCGGGGCACCTCAAACTCCATAGGGAGAACACCCCATATTGCTCGTGAGCCCGCCGGATTCTCCCGCGTCAGCCCGGCGGGACTCATCGAGCCGGTCAACCTCAGGGCTATGCCGGGTGAATGGAGAGAATGTGCGCTTGGGCGGGACCTTGGCCCACCTGTCCCCGGCGCCGCCGATCGTGGTGGCGGAGTGGGCGAAACGCCTAGCGGGCGAGGGTTTCGAGAGCTTGTGGGCACCCCAGATTATCGGGCGTGGCTTCCTGGTCCCTGACCCGTTCGTGACGCTAGCGGTGGCCGCCACGGCCACCGAGGGCGTGGAGCTCGGGACGGCCACCTTGCAGGTCCCGCTGCACCATCCCGCAGACCTCGCCCACCGGATCCTGTCGCTTATGTCAGTGTGCGGCCACCGTCTGGCCCTCGGCGTCAGCCCGGGATCGACCGGCGCCGACTACGCCGCGTTTGACCGGGACTACGCCGCTCGTTTTCGCACCTTCGACGAGAACGTGGCGCGGCTGCGGGTCCTGCTCACCCACGGGCGGGACGAGCACGCCGATCTCGCCCCGGGGACCCCGGGCACGCCCCCGCTTCTCCTCGGCTCGTGGGGTGCCAGGATCGAGCAGGCCGCCCGGGACTTCGACGGCTGGCTGGCCTCCGGCTACCGGAGCACAGCTGACCAGATTATCGCCGCCCACGACCGGTACCGGGCCGCCAGCGGCCGGCGGGCCATCGTGTGCGCCATCCCGCTGAACGGGCGAGATGACCTCGGCCCCGTCGGCGAACAGCTCCACCGCTACGCGGAAGCCGGCTTCGACGACGCCGTCGCGCTGATCGGACCGGCAGGGCCAGACCCCGGACAAGTCAGAGCCCTCTTCCCGTAAGCACCGATTGTACCAGCCGGTGCATTTGAGGGGTGGCGACCTCCATCTGCCCGGGCTGAGCGAGGGCGTTGTCATCGGCGATCACCACCTCGCCGCTCTGGCAGCGCCCCGGGCGGGCAGGCATCAGTAGCCGATGCCGGCCGGCTGGCCGATCGACTGGGGGTCGGTCACCAGGCGCAGCATGGCGTCCGCGGCGTCCGCGCGGGAGATGCTGCGGCCGACGTTGTGCCCGTAGCCGATCCGGTAGCGGCCGGTGCGGGGCCCGCTGGTCAGCCGGGGCGGGCGGACGGCGGTCCAGTCGAGCCCGCTGTCGCGCAGCGCGTCCTCGGCCAGGGCGAGGTCGGCATATTGCCTGCCGAAGACCGCTTTGAGCAGCGGGGTGAGCACCCGCCCGGCCAGGAAGCCGACCTGCGGGTCGTGCCGGGGCGGGCGGGGGCGGCCGGGTGACGGCACGGTGGCGACGGGAGCGGCGCTGACGATGAGCAGCCGCCGCGTCCCGGCGGCCTTCATCGCCTGGACGATGGCCCTCGTCCCCGCGGATACCACCCCGGCCTGAGCGGGCCGGCGCGGGCCGAGCGCGGACAGCGCGGCGCCGGCGTCCAGCAGCGCGGCGGCCAGGGCGTCCGGATCGGGGTCGGACAGGTCGGCCCGGATCGCGTGCACCTGACGGGCCAGCCGCTCCGGAGACCGGACGACGGCGGTCACCTCGTGTCCCGCGTCCGCCGCCTGCTGCATCAGGTGCGCGCCGATGCCGCCGGTGGCGGCGAAGATGGTCAGTTTCACGGGGCGGCCTCCTTCGTCCGCGATGGCGGTCCCCGGCAGTCCCCGGCGGAGCCGACGGGATCAGAACTCCGGCAGGACTCACCGGACCTGAGTGCTTACTCAGTAATAAAAGATTATCTGAGTGTATGCTCAGGAAGTCAACCGGAGGCCGCCAACGAGCGGGCCGCAGGCAGGCCGGAGACAACAGGCTGAGACAAGGGGTCATGGTGGCTGAGGAATTCCCAGTGCGGCGGCGCGGGCGGCCACCGGCGGGGGCCCGCGAGGCGATCCTGGCCGCGGCCATCGAGCTGATCCGCGAGGAGGGACTGGCGGCGCTGACGACCCGTGAGGTGGCCAGCCGCGCGGGCGTCTCCGAGGCCAGCGTCTTCTATCACTTCCAGGACAAGGCCGGGCTGCTGGAGCAGGTCGTGCTGGGCGGCCTGACGCCGCTGAAGGCAATAACCCCCGGCGGACCCGGCGAGCCGGGCGGCGCGGGCAGCCCCGCTGGCCCAGGCGAGCCCGGCTCGGCGCTGGCCGGCGCGCTGCTGCCGCTGGCCACCGCGCTGGAGGCCTTCTTCGACCATGCCATGCCGGTGCTGGCCGCCGTCCAGTCGGACGCGAGCCTGCGCCGCTCGTTCGCCGGGCGCCTGGTCGAGGGCGACCTGGGCCCGCACCGGGGCATGCAGCTGCTGAGCGAGCAGCTGACCGCGATGTCCGCCCGTGGCCTGGCGGACCCGGACGCCGATCCCGAGGCCGCCTCGTTGCTGCTCATCGGGGCCTGCTTCCTGCGCTCCTGGGAACGGCAGGTGACCGGCAGCCTGCGCGCCTGTGCGCTGCCCGGCCTGCCCGGCCTGGTGCGGGAATTCGCCCGGCTGCTCGCCCCGCCGGGAGCCGGGCCCGGCGCAGCCGGACCGGGATGGCCCGGCGTGAGACGATGAGATGGTGAGTCCTGCTGCCAACAGCCCGCTGCGCCAGTTCGCCGCCGCCTGGCAGGCCGCCGCGGCGGTGGCCGCGGAGTGGGCCGAGCGCACCGCGGCGGTGACCGCGGAGGCGGTCCAGAAGCTGGCCAGCGACCCGGCCGTGCGGGCGGTGGCCTGGCGCATTGCGGCCATCTGGCCGCCGGCCGGCTGCGAATGCCCGTGTGCTGATGCCCATCCCGGTGACCCCGGGGTGTGCGACGACCGGGCCGTCATCACCCGCAGGCTGCCGCCGCCCGCGGAAGACGGCCCGGACGGCGGCGCGGACATGGCGCTCTGCGCGCCGTGCGCGGTAGCTCAGGGCGTCGCCGAGCTGCCCGGCTGACCCGCGCGCCCGGCTGACCCGCGCGCCCGGCTGACCTGCGCGGCCGGCTGACGGGCGCGGCCACGGGCGGCCGGCGTCAGGCCAGCGCCATCACGATGGCGTGCAGGGCCAGGCCCACGCCCGCCCCGACCACCGTGCCGTTGATGCGGATGTACTGCAGATCGCGGCCGAGCAGCAGCTCCAGCTGGCCGGCGGTCTCGGTCGCGTCCCACCGCTCGATGGTCCCGGTGACCAGCCCCGCGAGCTCGTCGTGGAACTGGCCGGCCAGGGCCCGGGCGGCGGCTTCGACCACGCGGTCGAAGCCGCCCTGCAGCGAGCGGTCGGCGCCGAGCCGCCGCCCGGCCGCGGTGAGTGCCTCGGCCAGCCGGCGCCGCAGTTCGGACTGCGGGTCGGCCGCCTGCGATCGCACTTCCTTCTTGGCCGTCTGCCACAGCGAGGACGACCAGTCCCGCAGTACCGCGCTGCCCAGCACGTCGCGCTTGAGCCGCTCGCCGCGCTCGCGCAGCTCCGGCGAGGTCTCCAGCCGGGCGGGCAGCCCGGCGATCCAGTCCTCGAACTGATGCCGCAGCTCGTCGTCGGGGTCGGCGGCCATCACCGCGAGGCGCTCGCGCAGCCGCGGGTACAGCCGGTCGAAGGCCCGCCGGTAGACCGGATCGGGCAGCCACCGCGGCGACTCGGCCTCGAACCGCTCGCGCAGCTCGGCGTGGTGCTCGGCGAGGTAGCGGTCGGCGGCGGCCAGGATGACGTTGAACAGCTCGGTGTGGTGACCCTCGGCGATGAGCACCCGCAGCGCCCGGCCGGCCAGCGGCGCGACCTCGACGGCGCCCGCGGCGCGGGTCAGCTCGGCGGTCAGCACCCGCTGCACGTCCTCGTCGCGCAGCCCCTCGGCCACCCGGACCGCCAGATCCGCGGCGTGACTGGCGAACCGGACGGCGTTGGCTTCGTCGGCTAGCCAGCCGGCCAGCCGCGGGGCCAGGTGCGCGGCCCGGATCCGCTCGGCGAGCACGTCGGCGTTGAGGAAGTTCTCCTGCACGAACCGGCCGAGGGTGGCGGCGAACTGGTCCTTGCGCTCGACGATCACCGCGGTGTGCGGGATCGGCAGGCCCAGCGGGCGGCGGAACAGCGCCGTCACCGCGAACCAGTCGGCCAGCCCGCCGACCATGGACGCCTCGGCCCCGGCCTGGACGTAGCCGAGCAGGGTCCCGTGCGCGCCGACCGCGGTGAGGACGATGAACAGCACCGTGGCCGCCGCGAGCAGCGCGGTGGCCCGGCGGCGCGCGGCGGCGAGCTGGCGCACCCGGAGGGCGGCGGGCTCCGGCCCGGCCGCGCGGGCAGGCGAGGCTTGCCTCGTTGCGGTGCGTTCCATCGGCTCCCCGGCGCAGGGCGGACATGACTATCCGTTCCCGCCCACGATATTGACCGCCGCGCCCGCGCCGTGCGCGCGGCGCCCGCACGGGCTGCGCCCCGGCGGGGCCGGGCCGGGCCGGGCCGCGGGCCCGCGGTCAGCGAGCGAGCCGTCAGCGGGTCAGTGGGTCAGGTACCGCTTGCCGTTGTCGGAGATGACGGCGGTCACGGTGAGAGCCTGCCCGTTGGACAGCCGGGTGACGCAGGTGTCGGTGTTCGCGGCCTTCGGCGTGCAGGTGACGGAGCTGACCTTGACCCCGGCCTGGTAGTACGGGCCGGACGGGTCGCTGAGCCGGTGCTGGATCTGCGCCTTCAGCGAGGAGGCCACATTCGCCGGGTTGTCGAACGGGCCCTTGGCCGACGTGGCCACGATGATCAGCACGACGAACAGCACGCCGAGCGCGTCGAGCACTGTCGACACGATGGCCCAGGTCCGCGCCCGCCGCGAGGCCAGGGCCGCGCCCGGCTGGTCGCCCGCCTGCCAGAGCGGGTCCACCTTGCGGGCGTAGGTCAGCGCGGCCAGCCCGGTGGGGAAGCCCAAGATCAGGTTGAACAGCACTCCGCCGATGACCGTGCCGATGGCCCAGCCGCGGTGCGAGCTCGGCGGTGCCCCGGCGGGGCCCGGGAAGCCGTAGGGAGCGCCCGGCTGGCCGTACCCCGGCGGCCGCCCGTAGCCGGGCTGCCCGTACCCGGGCTGGCCGGTGTCAGGCTGCCCGTAGCCCGGGCTGGCCGGTGTCAGGCTGGCCGTAGCCCGGCTGGCCGGCCCCGGGCGGCTGGCCGTAACCCGGCTGGCCGTACCCGGGCCCGGACGGATCGGGGCCGGGGCTGCCCGGCGTTGGTGGATACCTCATCTGCGCCTTCTTTCACGCCTTCCGGATGACCGGCCCGCGGCCGGGCCGGGCCGGGCCGCGGCAGGCTGATTCCCTGCCCTGCCAGCGCCGGGCATGCCACCGGGTCAGGGCCGATTGCGCCGCCATCAGGACTGATTCTCCCGCCCGGCCAGAGCCGAGTATGCCCGGCCGCGGCTTTTGCGCGCTGCCCCCCAATTGGGGGACTGTGCCCCCTGGCGGTCCCGGCCCGCGGCTGACGACAGCAGCGGCTGACAACAGCAGCGGACGCCGGTGAGCCCGGGCGGCTGGCGGCGGGCGCAGCTGAGGGCGGCTCCGGCTGGCGGCGGGCGGCCGGACCGGGTATGCGAGGGTGAGGCATGACAAAGATCGTCAGGCGGGCATGACGGGCCCGCTGTCCGGGGTCACCGTGATCGAGCTGGGCGGCATCGGCCCGGCCCCGTTCGCGGGCATGACGCTGGCCGGGATGGGCGCCGACGTGATCCGCATCGACCGGCCGGGCCCGGGCTCCCCGGTGATGCAGGACAGCCTGACCGACCGGGGCAAGCGCTCGGTGGTGCTGGACCTGAAGCAGCCCGGGGCGGCGGCGGCGGTGCTGGACCTGGCCGCGGGCGCCGACGTGCTGATCGAGCCGTTCCGGCCCGGGGTGGCCGAGCGGCTCGGCGTCGGCCCGGCGCACGCACTCGCCCGCAACCCGGCGCTGGTGTACGGGCGGATGACCGGCTGGGGCCAGGACGGCCCGCTCGCGCCGCGGGCCGGGCACGACATCGGCTACATCGCGATCACCGGGGCGCTGCACGCGATCGGCCCGGCCGGCGGCCCGCCGCAGATCCCGCTGAACCTGCTCGGTGACTACGGCGGCGGGTCGACCTACCTGGTCATGGGGGTGCTGGCCGCGCTGATCGAGGCCCGCGCGACCGGCCGCGGCCAGGTCGTCGACGCGGCGATCGTGGACGGCACCGTGCAGCTGCTCAGCGCCGTGCACGCGCTGCTGGCCCAGGGCACCTGGACCGACCAGCGCGGCGCGAACCTGCTCGACGGCGGGACGCCGTACTACTCGGTCTACGCCACGAGCGACGGCAAGTACCTGGCGGTAGGCGCACTGGAGCCGAAGTTCTACGCCGAGCTGGTCGCCCGGCTCGGCCTGGACGCGGACCCGGCCGACCAGCACGACCGGTCACAGTGGCCGGAGCTGCGGCGCAAGATCGCCGCAGCGGTGGCCGGCAAGACCCGGGACGAGTGGGCGGAGATCTTCGCCGGGACCGACGCGTGCGCCGCGCCGGTGCTCTCGCTCGCCGAGGCGGCCGGCCACCCGCACCTGGCCGCGCGCGGCACGCTGACCGAGCGGGACGGGATCATGCAGAGCGGCCCGGCGCCGCGCTTCTCGGCGCACCCCGGCCAGCGGCCGGAGCCGCCGCCGGCCCGCGGCCAGCACACCCGCGAGGTGCTGGCCTCCATCGGCCGCGAGCACCTCGTCGACGACGGCTGCGCCGTCCAGCCCTGACCGCCCCGCCGGGTTCCTGCGCGCGGCTTGTTGCTGAACTAAAGTGATATCAGTATGCTAGCTATGCACGCAGGGGTCGTTCAGGCGGAGGTGGGACCGATGACATCTCAGGCGGTAACCGTGACGGCCAGCCGGGCCGCCGGCCAGCCGGTCACCGAGCGCCCGGCCCGGTTCCTGCCCGGGCTGGCGATGCTGGTGCTGGGCATCGCGCTGCTGCTCGGCGGCGGCGCGCTGATCTGGCTGGCCGGGCAGTCCAGCGGCGGCGTGAAGACGGCCCTGGCCTGGGTCGCCGTGCTGGCCTTGCTGGCCGGCGCGCTGGTGCTGCGCGGGCTGACCGCGGTGGTGCCCGGCCGGGCCCATGTCGTCCAGCTGTTCGGCAGCTACCGCGGCACCATCCGGGCGCCCGGCCTGCAGTGGGTCAACCCGGCCACCAACCGCATCGCGCTGTCGACCCGGATCCGCAACCAGGAGTCGGCGCAGCTGAAGGTCAACGACGCCGACGGCAACCCGATCGAGATCGCCGCGGTCGTGGTCTGGCAGGTCCGCGACACCGCGAGCGCGACCTATTCGGTCGACAACTACCTCGAGTTCGTCACCGTGCAGACCGAGACGGCGGTCCGGCACATCGCCTCCAGCTTTCCCTACGACAGCCGCGGCACCGGCGCCCTGTCGCTGCGCGAGAACGCCGACGAGGTCACCTCGCGGCTGTCCGCCGAGCTGACCGACCGGGTCCGCCCGGCCGGGGTGCAGATCATCGAGTCCCGGCTGACCCGGCTGTCCTACGCGCCCGAGATCGCCCAGGCCATGCTGCGCCAGCAGCAGGCCAGCGCCGTGGTGGGCGCGCGGATGCGCATCGTCGAGGGCGCCGTCGGCATGGTGCAGCTCGCGCTGCAGCGGCTGGAGGAGGAGAGCGTCGTGGTGCTGGACGAGGAGCGCAAGGCCGCGATGGTGTCGAACCTGCTCGTCGTGCTGTGCAGCGAGCAGGCCACCCAGCAGGTCGTCAACACCGGCTCGCTGTACCAGTGACCGCGGGCAGCCACGCCAGGTGAGCGAGCGCAAGAGCATCCTGCTGCGGCTGGACCCGGCCGTCCACGACGCGCTGGCCCGGTGGGCGTCCGACGAGCTGCGCAGCACCAACGCCCAGATCGAGTTCCTGCTCCGGCGGGCGCTCGCCGAGGCCGGACGGCTGCCGGGGCGGGTCGCCCCGCAGCGCCGCCCCGGCCGCCCGTCCAAGGAGGAAGCCGGCTAGCCAGAGCCGGCATCGGCTGGCCCGGTGCCGCCCAGGGCGAGCATGCTCAGCGGGCCACCCAGCGGCCCCGGCCTGCTCGGCGGGCCACCCGGCAGCGCAGTGGGCATCTTGTGGCGGATGGCGCCCGGCGAGCGCTAGCCGGAATCGCGCAGAGCCGCGCCGATGCGCTCCAGCGCGGCGGCGAGGATGTCCTCGTGGGTGCCGAAGTTCAGCCGGATGTGCTGGCGGCCGGCCGCCCCGAACCGGCTGCCGGGCTCGACGGCGACCCGCGCGGACTGCAGCAGCCGGGCGGCGACGGCGTCCCCCGGCCCGATGGCCGAGCAGTCCAGCCAGGCCAGGAAGGTCGCCTCAGGCGGATGCCAGCGCAACTGCGGCAGGGTGGCGCCGACCGCCGCGGCCAGCTGGTCCCGCCGGGCCGCGAGCGCGGCGAGCAGCGAGTCCAGCCAGCCGCCGGCATCAGCGTAGGCGGCCGCGGTCGCGATCGCGCCGAGGTGCCCGGTCCGCCACCGGGCGTCCGGCGGGAAGCGCCCGGTGACCCGCCGCATCGCCGCCGACGCGGTGATCACCGCCGCGCACTTGAGGCCGGCCAGGTTCCAGGCCTTGCTCGCCGACATCACGCTGATGCTGGTCTCGGCCGCGCCCGGGACGCTCAGCAGCGGCGTGAACTGCGCGCCCGGCAGCACCAGCGGGGCGTGGATCTCGTCGCTGATGACGGTGACCCGGTAGGCGGCGGCCAGCGCGGCGAGCTGCCGCAGCTCGGCCGGGTCGTGCACCCGGCCGACCGGGTTGTGCGGGTTGCACAGGATGTAGGCGGCGGGATGACCGGCGAAGGCCTGTTCCAGCGCGTCCAGGTCGAGCCGCCAGCCCTCCGGCCTGCGGGCGAGCGGCACTTCGGTGATCCTGGCCCCGGCCTCGGCGACCCAGTCGAAGAACGGCGGGTACACCGGCGGCGAGAACGCGACGGCGTCACCGGGCCGGCACAGGGCCCGCAGCAGCTGGACGATCCCGACGCCGACATCGGTCACCGCGGTCACCGCCCCGGGGTCGACCGCCCAGCCCCAGCGCCGGGCGGCGAACTGAGCCAGCGCCTCGCCCACGGCCGGGTCCGGGAAGGCGTACCCGGTGTCGGACCGCGCGACCGCCCCGGCGAGCGCCCGGCGGACCGCGGGGGCCAGCTCGGTGTCCATCTCCGCGATCGTCAGCGGCAGCACGTCAGCCGGCCCGGCCTGCCACTTGGCGCTGCGGCGCTGCCGCAGCTCCGCCAGCCCGGGCACGAACACGGCATGATCCACGGGCCTACCTTCCCGGCCCGCCGCCCGCCAGCGCAAGCTGCTGCGCCTGATCTCCGGCCGCCGCGGGACGCTCCGCAGGCCGGCGGTTGTTGGAGCTCGGAGAAACCCGGTGCCGAGAGGGTGGTCGTGCCTGCGACGGAGATGACGTTCGAGCTGCTCGACGGGCAGCAGGCCGCCGCGTGCGCCGCGGATTTCGAGGCCCTGAGCGCCGAGGTCCGGGGCGAGCAGCCCGCCCGGGCTGCGGCTGACGGCGAGCCGCAGCGCCGCACGGGCCCGCCGGGGCGGCCGGGCGCCGATGCCGCGCCGCTGGCGCGCAGCTTCGCAGTCCGGACCCGTCAGCCGGGATTCGCCCTGGCCGCGGCGCGCAGCGGCGGCTACCTGGTTGGCTACGCGTGCGGGATGCCACTCCGCCCGGCCACGTCCTGGTGGCGGGCAGTGACCGCGCCGCTGCCCGAGGAGGTGACCGGGGAGCATCCTGGCCGGACATTCGCGCTGGCCGAGCTGGCCGTCCGGGCCGCGTGGCGGCGCCAGGGCATCGGCCGCGAACTGCACGACCTGGTGCTGTCCGGCCGGGCCGAGGAACGGGCGACGCTGGCCGTGCCGGCCGCCGCCGCGGCGGCGCAGCAGGCCTTCCGCGCCTGGGGCTGGCGCAAGGTCGCGCGGGCCCGCGGGGCTGGCCCGGACGCCGGGCCCGCGGACATCCTGCTGCTCCCGCTCCCTTACCGCCCAGCCTGACCAGCAAGGATGACAAGACCGGCCCGGACTGATCAGGCTCAGCGGTCCCGCTGGTGGGCCGCGGCCGCCGGCTTCCGCGGCCGGCGCCAGGATCGGCGGCCGCAACTTGCCAACCCAGATTTATAAAGCTAGCTTTACGATATGACCCTGGACGCGGCCGGGCCCGAGGCCAGCAGCCCGGCCGGGCGCGGCCACGGTGCGAACCGCCCCGGCACCGGCAGCACGGCGGCGGGCGCTGCGGCGGCGAAGGGGCCTGATCCCGCGGAGGTGGCCGCCGCGGTCTACGTCAGCCTCAGCCTGCTGGTCCGGCGGCTGCGGCAGATGCCGGCTCCGGGTGACCTGTCGCTGCCCGAGCGGTCGGCCCTGGCCCGGCTGGACCGCGGGGGCCGGCCGCCCCGAGCGAGCTGGCCCGGCGGGAGCAGATCTCCGCGCAGGGGATGGGCGCGACGCTGAGCGCGCTGGAAGCGCGGGGGCTGGTCGAGCGCCGCGCGGATCCGGCGGACGGGCGGCGCATCGTGCTGTCGGTCACCCCGGCCGGGCGGCAGGCACTGCAGGTCAAGCGCAGCGCCAGGACCGCGCAGCTGGCGCAGGCCATGGCCAGCACATGCACGCCCGCTGAGCTGGGCCAGCTGATGACCGCCGCACCGCTGCTCGAGCGCCTGGCGCAGTCCATCTGATGGCCTCGCCCCGGCCACAGCCGCCCGGCCCGGCCGCGGGCAACGCGGCGGCCAGCACGAACCGGTATCAATGGGTGGCCCTGGCCAACACCACGGCGGCCATGTTCATGGCCGCGCTGGACGGCTCGATCGTGATCATCGCGCTGCCCGCCATCTTCCGCGGAATTCACCTCGACCCGCTCGCCCCCGGCAACATCTCTTACCTGCTCTGGATGATCATGGGCTACCGCCTGGTCCAGGCGGTGCTGGTGGTGACGCTCGGCCGGCTGGGCGACATGTTCGGCCGGGTGCGGATCTACAACGCCGGGTTCGTGGTGTTCACCCTGGCCTCGGTGCTGCTGTCGTTCGACCCGTTCGAGGCCGGCGGCGGCGCGATGTGGCTGATCGGCTGGCGGGTGCTGCAGGCCGTCGGCGGGTCGATGCTGATGGCCAACTCCGCGGCCATCCTGACCGACGCGTTCCCGGCCGGGCGGCGCGGCTTCGCGCTCGGCACCAACCAGATCGCGGGGCTGGCGGGCCAGTTCATCGGGCTGGTCGCGGGCGGCCTGCTGGCCGCCTGGGACTGGCGGGCGGTGTTCTGGGTCAACGTCCCGGTCGGGGTGTTCGGCACCTGGTGGGCTTACCGCCGGCTGCGCGAGACCGGCGAGCGGCACCGCGGCCGGATCGACTGGTGGGGCAACGTCACCTTCGCCGCCGGGCTCGGCGCGGTCCTGATCGGCATCACCGAGGGCATCCAGCCCTACGGCCGGCACAGCATGGGGTGGCTCAACCCGCAGGTCATCGTGCTGCTGGCGGGCGGCACGCTGCTGCTGGCGGCGTTCGCGGTGATCGAGACGCGGATCAGCGAGCCCATGTTCCAGCTGAGCCTGTTCAAGATCAGGGCCTTCACGGCCGGCAGCATCGCGGGCCTGGTGGTGGCGATCGCCCGCGGCGGGCTGCAGTTCATGCTCATCATCTGGCTGCAGGGCATCTGGCTGCCGCTGCACGGCTACGACTACGCCGACACGCCCCTGTGGGCCGGGATCTTCCTGCTGCCGCTGACGGCGGGCTTCCTGATCGCCGGGCCCATGTCGGGGATCTTGTCCGACCGGTTCGGGTCGCGGGGCATCGCCACCGCCGGGATGGCCGTGTTCGGGGCCAGCTTCATCGGGCTGATGCTGCTGCCGGTGAACTTCCCGTACTGGGCGTTCGCGCTGATCACGGCGGCCAACGGGATCGGCGGCGGGATGTTCGCCGCGCCCAACTCCTCCTCGATCATGTCCAGCGTCCCGGCCCGGCACCGCGGCGCGGCCTCGGGCATGCGGTCGACGTTCCAGAACTCCGGCACCGCGCTGTCGATCGGCGTGTTCTTCTCGCTCATGATCGCCGGGCTGGCCAGCAGCCTGCCCGGCACGCTGGCCGCCGGCCTGCGCGGGCACGGCGTCCCGGCGGCGGCCGCGCACCAGATCGCCGCGCTGCCGCCGGTGTCGTCGCTGTTCGCGGCGGTGCTCGGCGCCAACCCGGTGCAGCACCTGCTGGCCGCCAGCGGCGCCCTGGACTCGCTGCCTGCGGCCAGCCGGGCGGTGCTGACCGGCCGGGAGTTCTTCCCCGGCCTGATCTCCGGGCCGTTCCACCAGGGCCTGACCGTGGTGTTCGCCATGGCCGCGGGGCTGGCCGCGATCGCGGCGGTGGCCTCGCTGCTGCGCGGCGGCCGGTACGCGCACCCCGATGCCACCGTGGCCCCGGCCCGGCCGGCCGGACCGGGCGACCCGTCGGAGCAAGCAGGCCAGCCCCGCCAGCCGGGCCAGCCCGGGCCCGCAGGCCAGGCCCGGCTACGGCGCTCGTGACCAGACGCCGAGACCCAGGTGCGCGGGCCGGCTCAGCCCGGCGTGCGCGGCGGCCAGCAGCTGCACCGCGCGCCGGCGGTCCGGCGGCATCGCCGTCACCCGGCCCGCCGCCTGGTCGACGTGCAGGAACAGGTACTCGCCGGTCGCGGCGGCCGTGCCGCCGGCCCGGCTCAGCACGGTGTGCACCCGCAGCCGCTTGGCATCCGCGCTGACCAGCAGGCTGGCGGCATCGATCTGCTCGCCCCGGCGGACCTCGGCGAGGTAGCGGATATGGCTCTCGGCGGTGTACATCGCCCGGCCGGTGGCCGCCCGGTAGGGCGCGCTGAGGCCGAGGAAGGCGAGCAGCGCCTCGTTGGCCTCGCTCAGCACCACCGCGTAGCCGGCGTCGTGCAGATGTCCGTTGTAGTCGATCCACTCGCCGCCTACGACGGTCCGGTAGCCGCGGAACGGCGCCGCGGCCGGCCCGGCCCCGGGCGCCCCGGGCCCGGCCGTCGCGGGCACCGGATCCTCAGGCACGGCGGTGCTTGTCGATCAGCAGCATCAGGTCGGCCAGGAACTCATCACGCCGCCGCTGCAGCTGCGCGATCGTCGCGCCGCCGGCGGCGAGCCCGGTCTGGCTGACGACCAGGTCGCGCAGCCGGGCGGTGAGCTCGGGCGCGGCCAGCCGGGTCCACGGCGCGGCCAGCGCGGGGCCGAAGTGGTCGAGCATGTGCGCCATCCCGCCCTGGCCGCCGGCCAGGTGGAAGGTGAGCATCGGCCCCATCAGCGCCCAGCGCAGCCCCGGCCCGTAGGTGATCGAGGCGTCGATCTGCGCGGCCGTCGCCTCGCCCGCGTCGATCATGTGCAGGGCCTCGCGCCACAGCGCCTCCTGCAGCCGGTTGCCGACGAACCCGGGCACCTCGCGGTCCATCGTCAGGCACACCTTGCCGGCCTCGGTGTAGAACCGCTCCGCCCAGGCCACCGCAGCCCGGTCGGTGCGCTGGCCGCCGACGATCTCCACCAGCGGGATCAGGTACGGCGGGTTGAACGGGTGCCCGACCACCAGCCGGCCGGGCCGCCCCGCCCGGACCGCCATCTCGCTCATCAGGAAACCGGAGGTGCTGGAGGCCACCACCACCCCCGGCGCGGCCGCCGCGTCGATGTCGGCCAGCAGCGCCCTCTTGACGTCCAGCACCTCGGGCGCCGACTCCTGCACGAACTGCGCCCCGCCCACCGCCTCGGCCAGGCTGCCGGCGAACCGCAGCCGGGCGCGCGAGGCACCCGGCCGCAGGCCGATCCGCTCCAGCACCGGCCACGCGTTCCCGACCAGGCCGGCGAGCCGGCCTGCGGCTCCCGGGCCGGGGTCCCAGGCGAGCACGTCGTACCCCATCCGCAGGAAGTGCGCGGCCCAGCCGGCCCCGATGACACCGGTGCCGATCACGGCGACGGCCTGGACCGCCTCCGGCGGGCCGAAGCCGTCCCCGCTCACCAGCCGACCTGGTCGATGCCCTTGAGCCCGAGGATCTCGCGGGCATCGGCCGGGGTGGCCACCTCCAGCGACAGCTCGCCGAGTATGCGCACCATCTTCGCCACCTGCTCGGCGTTGGACTGGGCCAGGCGGCCCTTGCCGATGAACAGGCCGTCCTCGAGGCCGACCCGGACGTGGCCGCCCATCACCGCGGCGGCGGTGATCATGTTGAACTGGTGCCGCCCGCCGCCCAGCACCGACCACTGCAGCGCGTCGCCGAACAGCCGGTCAGCGGTGGACTTCATGTGCGCCAGGTGCTCGACCTCGGGGCCGATGCCGCCCATCACGCCCATGATCGTCTGCAGGAAGATGGGCGGCTCCACCAGGCCGGCCTGCAGGTAGTAGTCCAGCGTGTACAGGTGGCCGACGTCGTAGGCCTCGTACTCGAACCGGCAGCCGGTGGCCGGGCGCAGCTTGGTCAGCATGTGCTCGATGTCGGCGAAGGTGCTGACGAACGGCTCGCTGCGGGTGCTCTCGAGGTAGGGCTCCTCCCAGCCGAACTTCCACTGGCCGGCGTACTTGGCGATCATCGGGAAGCTGCCGTAATTGAACGTGCCGAGGTTGAGGGTGCACAGCTCGGGCTTGGTCTCGTAGATGACCCGCAGCCGGTCCTGCACGCTCATCCCGGTGCCGCCCCCGCTGGTGATGCTCACCACGACGTCGGTCTCCGCCTTGATCGCCTTGAGGTACTGCAGGAACACCGCGGGATCCGCGGTCGGGCTGCCGTCCTTCGGGTCGCGGGCGTGCAGGTGGATGACGGCCGCGCCGGCCTGCGCGGCGGCGACCGACTGCCCGACGACGTCCTCGACGGTGTAGGGCAGGTGCGGCGACATCGTCGGCGTGTGGCCGGACCCTGTTACCGCGCACGTGATGATGACCTTGCGGGCTGGCGCCACCGCGACCTCCGGGCTCAGTCGGCTGGGTTGATGCCGGGCGGTCAGCGCAGATAATGAGCAGCGACCGCACTATACGGAACGGTCTCCCCCGGCCGCCGGCCTTGTCAACCCCTGGCGCCACCGTCGCCGCGCAGCGCCTCCCCGGCCCTGCAGTGCCCCGTCAGCTGCGCAGTGCCGCCTCGGCCGAGGCCGCCGCCTCGATGGCCACCTGGCCGAGCGCGCCGAAGCGCGACGGCGGCATCCGGTCGGCCGGCCCCCAGATGCTGAACACCGCCAGCGGGCGGTCCTCGCCCGGCCGCAGCACCGGGGCCGACACGCCGCACAGGGCGGCCTCCAGCTCGCCGGCCGAGACCGCGAACCCCCGCTCCCGGATCTGCCGCAGCTCGCCGAGCAGCCGGGTCACGCCGGTCACGGTGAGGTCGGTGAAGCCCTCCAGCGCCGGGCCGAGCAGGCCGCGCGCCTCCGCCTCGGGCAGCCACGCCAGCCAGGCCTTGCCGGTGGAGGTGGCGTGCAGCGGCACCGGCCGGGCCAGCCAGCTGACCGTCAGCACCGACGGGGGCGCCACCTCGTCGATGTAGACCAGGCCGGAGCGCTGCCCTACCGCCAGGCTCGCCGCCTCGCCGGTCTGCGCGCAGACCCGCTGCAGCACGGGCCGGCAGCGCCGGGCCATCCCGTCCGTCCCGGACGCGGCCGCCAGCCGGGCCATCGCATAGCCGATCTGGTACCGGCTGGTCGCCGGGTCGCGGTCCACCAGCCCCCGCCCCTCCAGGGTGGCCAGCAGCCGCCAGGCCGTCGCCCGGTTGATGCCGCAGGCCAGCGCGAGCTCGGCGGCGGTACTGCCGCGCGGCGCGGCGGCGGCGATCGCGTCCAGCAGTGCCGCGGCGCGCTCCACCGACTGGACCCGGCCGCGCCAGCCGGGCTCGGCCAGGGGGTCAGATGCGGTCACGGTCAGGTCCTGTCGGTTGACGGCGGATAGGGGCCCTGCCTATCGTCGCACAATACGAACGCGCGTCGCAGTGAACGAGCACGGCGGCGCTCCGGGCTGGGGGTCGCGGCGCCATGATCGAAGCTCCGCTGGCGCTCTACCAGGTCACGGTCGGAGCGGACTGGCTCGACTACAACGGCCACATGACCGAGTCGGCCTACCTGCTGGCGGTCGGCAACGCCGCGGACGCCTTCTTCCGCTACATCGGCATCGACGAGGCCTACCGGTCGGCCGGCCGCTCGCTGTACACCGCCGAGACGCACCTGCACCACCTGCGCGAGGCCGGGGCCGGCGACCGGCTCGGCGTCCCGCTGCAGCTGCTCGACCTCGGGCGCAAGAGCCTGCACCTGTTCCACACCGTGCGCGACGAGGCCACCGGGCAGGCCGTGGCCACCGCCGAGCAGCTGCTGGTCCACGTCGACATGCGCACCGGGCGGGTCATCCCGATGCCGGAGGACCTGCACGCCCGGCTGGCCGCCATCCGCGCGGCGCACGCCGCGCTGCCGCGCCCGGCCGCGGCCGGGCACGTGATGGGCATCCGGCGAGAGGCAGAACATGGACTTCGGGCTCAGTGAGGAACAGCGCGCCGTGGCCGGCGCGGTGCGCGACTTCGTCCGCCGCGAGCTGGTGCCGCACGAGGACGAGGTCGAGCGGCTGGACGCGGTGCCGGCCGAGCTGGCCCGCCAGGTGCGCAGCCGGGCGCTGGCGGCCGGCCTGTACGCCGCCAACTTCCCGGCCGAGCTGGGCGGCGGCGGCCTGGACGCGCTGGCGCTGACGCTGGCCGAGCGGGAACTCGGGTGGACCTCCTACGCGCTGCAGTGGCTGGTGGCCAGGCCCAGCAACATCCTGCGGGCGTGCGCGGGCAGCCAGGTCGATGACTACCTGCTGCCGGTCATCCGCGGGCAGCGCTACGACTGCCTGGCCATGTCCGAGCCGGGGGCCGGCTCGGACGTGCGCTCGATGCGGACCCGGGCCCGCCGGGACGGGGCCGACTGGGTCATCGACGGCACCAAGCACTTCATCAGCCACGCCGACATGTCCGACTTCGTGATCTTGTTCGCGGTGACCGGCACCGAGGCCGGGCCTCGCGGCGAGCGGTCGGCCATCTCGGCGTTCCTGGTCGACCACGGCACCCCCGGGTTCACGGTCAGCCGCGGCGCGTCGTCGGTCTCGCACCGCGGCTACCACCACTGCGAGCTGTCGTTCGCCGGCTGCCGGGTGCCGGGCTCGGCGCTGCTGGGCGCCGAGGGGCACGGCTTCGGCCTGCTCAGCGAGTGGCTCGGGGCGAGCAGGCTGACCGTGGCCGCTACCAGCGTGGGCCGGGCCCGGCGGGTGCTGGAGATGACCGCCGGCTGGGCGGCGACGCGCGAGCAGTTCGGCCAGCCGATCGGCCGGTTCCAGGGCGTCGGGTTCAGCCTGGCGGACATGGCCACCGGCATCGAGACCGCCGAGCTGCTCACCCTGCGCGCCGCCTGGCGGCTGGACCACGGCGGGCTCAGCGACGCCGACGCGGCCATGGCCAAGCTGCACGCCTCGGAGATGCTGGGCCGCGTCACCGACCAGGCCGTGCAGATCTTCGGCGGCATGGGGCTGATGAGCGACCTGCCGGTCGAGCGCTTCTGGCGGGACGCCCGGGTGGAGCGGATCTGGGACGGCACCAGCGAGATCCAGCGGCTCATCATCTCCCGGTCGCTGCTGCGCGGGCACGGCGGCTGAGATGGCCGGCGGCGGAGAGGTCAGGAGCGAGGCCGCGGACGGCGTGCTGCGCATCACGCTGGACCGGCCGCCGGCCAACGCGGTGGACGTGCCGGCCAGCCGCGCCCTGTACGCCGCGTTCGAGCGGCTGGAACGCGACCCGGGGCTGCGGGCGGGCATCGTGACCGGGGCCGGGACCCGGTTCTTCTGCGCAGGCTGGGACCTCAAGGCGGCGGCGGCCGGCGAGGCGGTGGACGCCGACCACGGGCCGGGCGGCTTCGCCGGGCTGACCGAGCTGCACGGCCGGTCCAAGCCCGTGATCGCCGCGGTCAACGGCCTGGCGGCCGGCGGCGGCTTCGAGCTGGTCCTTGCCGCCGACCTGGTCGTCGCGGCCGAGCACGCGCAGTTCAGCCTGCCCGAGACCGGTCTCGGCATCATCCCGGACTCCGGCGGCGTGCTGCGGCTGCCGCGGCGGCTGCCGCGCGCGGTGGCGATGGAGATGCTGCTGGCCGGCCGGCCGATGGCGGCGCCGGAGGCGCTGGCGCGCGGGCTGGTCAACCAGGTGGTCCCGGCGGCCGGGCTGATGACCGCGGCCGCCGGGCTGGCGGCCCGGGTGGCCAGGTCGGCACCGCTGGCGGTCGCCGCCGTGCTGGAGGTGCTGGCGGCCACCGAGTCCCTGCCGGTGCCCGAGGGCTTCGCCGTGCTGCGCTCGGGCACGCTGCCCCGGTACGCGGCGATGCTCGCCTCCGAGGATGCCGCCGAGGGCCCGGCCGCCTTCGCCGCCCGGCGGCCGCCGGCCTGGAAGGGCCGGTAGCCGCGGCCGCCGGGTGGCCCGGAAGGGCCGGCCACCGCGGCGGCCGGCGGCCGTGGTCGCCGGCGGGCGCCCGCTCAGCCCGCGGCAGCCGCGGCGATCGCCGGCAGCGCCAGGTAGCACAGGTCGCGGTACTGCCGGTCGGCCCAGGCGTCCTCGTACGGCCAGGCCGAGGTCTTGACCACGACCACCCGGCGCGGCCGGTCGACGTAGACGAACTGGCCGCGCATCCCGTCGGCCATCACCCGCTGCCCGGCCTGGTCCAGCGGCCACCAGTGGTACCCGAACCCGGCGTGGGCGGTGATCGTACTGGGCAGCCCGCCCGGTGCCAGGAACTCCTGCCCGGGCCGGCTGCTGGCCTCGATCCAGTCCCGGCTGACGAGCTGGCGGCCGCGCCAGCTCCCGTCGATCTGCAGCGCCCCGATGCGGGCCCAGTCCCGGGCGGCGGCGGCCAGCGACCCTCCGGCCATCGCGACCCCGCCCTGTTCGGCCGCCTGGTCCAGCCCGACCACGGCCGGGTGCTCCGCCCCGGCCGCCGCCCACAGCCGGGCCAGCGCGGCCGCGAACGGCTCGCCGGTGGCCCGCTCCCTGGCCCAGTCCAGGGCCAGCGAGTCGGGGGTGCAGTAGCCGAACCGGCTGCCCGGCGGATCACCGGCCGGCATCGCCGCCACCGCCTCCCGCAGCCCGCCGGCCGCCTGGCGCCACCGGCGCATCAGCTCCGCGGCCGGGCTGCCGGCCACCCGGTAGTCCTCGGCCCAGGCCACGCCGCTGGTCATGGTCAGCAGCTGGCGCAGGCTGACTCCGGCGTACCCGCCGGATCCCAGCTCGGGCACCAGGCCGGTGACCGGGCTGTCCAGCGGCGGCAGCTGCCCGGCGCCGGCCGCCTGCCCGACGAGCAGGGCCAGCGCCGACTTGGTGGCCGAGAAGCCGGTCAGCCGGTCAGCGGGCCCGGCCCCGCCGAAGTACCGCTCGCAGACCAGCGCCCCGTCCGCGACCACCAGCAGCGCCGTGGTGTGCGTGCGGGACAGGAATTCCTCCAGGTCCATCAGCCTGCCGGCGCCTGCCACCCGCGCCCGCAGCGGCCGGGGACGGGCCGGCCACGGCCGCGGCCCCGGCGCGGGCACCTCGGCGTACGGCCGGCCGGGCTGCGGCTCACGCAATGCCTCCGGGTTCGTCACGACTTATGCTCCTAGTCCCTTGCGTCCCGTAACAACACGGGATCAACTCGCCCGGAAAAGGTTGACAGGCCGGCGACTGCCACGCTACGAACAGGTCAACATCGCGCCATGACGCCAGGTAGCCCAGGGGGTCAGGTGCTCTTCGGGCTGAGCAGGCCTGATGGCCGTCCGGCCGCACCGCGGCCCCTCCGAGGGAGGCTTCAGACATGACGGATGTTTCACGGCGGCAGCTGCTGGCCGGCGCGGCCGGCCTGGCTGCCGTGGGCGGCCTCGCCGCCTGCGGGGGCAGCTCGCCGTCGTCCAGCACCGGGTCCACCGGACCGGCCGGCAAGCCCAAGCGCGGCGGGAACTTCCACCTCGGGGTGACCGGCGGCGGGTCGAAGGACATCATGGACGGGCAGAACATCATCACCAAGCCCGACCAGGCCCGGCTGATGACCGCGTTCGAGACCCTGCTGCTGTTCGACGACAACTACCAGCTCACCAACAACGGCCTGGCCGAGAACGTCACCCAGGACAACTCGAAGCAGTACACCATCCACCTGCGCAAGGGCATCGAGTTCCAGAACGGCAAGACGCTGACCGCCGAGGACGTCCTGTACTCGTTCCAGCGCATCGCCACTAAGGCCAACGGGCTCACCGGGTACGCGGCCACCGCCACCATGGACGTGGCGGGCATGAAGGCGCTGGACAAGTACACGGTCCGGCTGCCGCTGAAGACCCCGGACTCGACGGTCCCGCAGACCCTGGCCAGCTACACCTTCGGCATGGTGCCGGTGGGCTACAAGGCCTACCCGCACCCGCAGATCGGCACCGGAGCGTACAAGCTCAAGTCCTTCACGCCGGGCCAGCAGAGCACGCACGAGCGCAACCCGAACTACTGGCGCGGCGGCGGCGAGCCGTGGTTCGACACGGTCACGATCGTCGACTTCACTGACTCGACCGCTCAGGTCAACGCCCTGCTCGGCGGCCAGGTCGACGCGATGACCGACCTGCCCGCCTCGCAGGTCCAGGTACTCAAGGGCCGCAACATGGGCGCGCTGGTGTCCAAGACCGGCGGCTGGCTGCCGCTGTGCATGGCCATCGACATGCCCCCGTTCGACGACGTGCGGGTGCGCCAGGCGATGCGGCTGATCGTGGACCGGCCGCAGATGATCGAGCAGGTCCTGTCCGGATACGGCTTTACCGGCAACGACCTGTACGCGCCGTTCGACCCGGGCTACGACCACTCGCTGCCGCAGCGCCACCAGGACATCTCGCAGGCCAAGTCCCTGCTCAAGGCGGCCGGCAAGGCGGGCATGAGCGTGGACCTGCACACCACCAACGGGGCGGCCGGGATGGTCGAGACGGCCACCGTCTTCGCCAACCAGGCCACGGCCGCCGGCATCAAGATCAACGTCATCAACGACCCGAACTACTACGGCAACCAGTACCTGAAGCTGGCCTTCTCGGTCGACTTCTGGGGCACCCGCAGCTACCTCAACCAGGTGCAGCAGGGCTCGCTGCCCAACTCGCCCTACAACGAGACGCACTGGCCGCCGAAGTCCGGCACCGGGTCTAACTTCATCTCGCTGTACAACCAGGCGCTGGCCGAGACCAACCAGTCCAAGCGGATCCAGATCGAGCAGGAGATGCAAAAGCTCGAGTACGACATCGGCGGGTACATCATCCCGTTCTTCGGTGACCTGATCGACGGCTACTCGAGCAAGGTCAAGGGGCTGAAGCCGAGCAAGGGGACACTGAACCTGGACAGCTTCGGCCACGGCTTCCGCACGATCTGGTTCAGCTAGCCCGGCCGACCGCTTCGTGAACAGATTCCGGCCCGGCGGGGTAACCGGATTCATCATCCGGCGGCTGCTGCTCGGCATCCTGGTCCTGGTCCTGGTGTCGGTGGTCGTGTTCCTGGCCACCCAGGCGCTGCCTGGTGACCCGGCCCGGGCCATCCTCGGGCGGCAGGCCAACCCGGCCAGCCTGGCCGCGCTGCGCCGCCAGCTGCACCTGGACCGGCCATTGCTCGACCAGTACTGGACCTGGGTCACCGGGCTGCTGCACGGCAACCTCGGGACCTCGCTGGCCGCCCAGGAACCGGTGTCCACGCTGCTCGGGCCGAAGATCGTGGCCTCGGGGGTGCTGGTGCTGATCGCGGCGGTCGTGTCGATCCCGCTGTCCATCGCGATCGGGTCGTGGGCGGCGCTGAAGCGGGAGAAGATCTTCGACACCGCCAGCTCTAACCTGCTGCTGGTGCTGGCGGCGCTGCCCGAGTTCGTGGTCGCGGTGGTGCTGGTCATCCTGTTCGCGACGACGGTCTCGAACGTGCTGCCTGCCGTCAGCACGATCCCGCCCGGATCCCACCCGTGGGACAACTGGGCGGCGCTCGTGCTGCCCGCGCTCACCCTGGTGATCGCGGTCGCGCCGTACGTGGCCCGGATCATGCGGGCCTCCATGGTGGAGGTCCTGGAGAGTGACTACGTGGAGATGGCCAGGCTCAAGGGGCTAACCGAGCGGACCGTGCTGATCCGGCACGCGCTGCCGAACGCCCTCGGCCCGGTGTTCCAGGTCATCGCGCTCAACCTGGCCTACCTGGCCGGCGGCATCGTGGTCGTCGAGTACGTGTTCAACTACACCGGCATCGGCAGCGCGATCCAGGAGGCGGTAATCAACCATGACCTGCCGGTAGTGCAGGCGCTGGCCATGCTGATCGCGGCGGTGTACGTGGTGCTGAACCTGCTGGCCGACGTGGCCACCATCCTGGTCACGCCGAAGCTGAGGACCCGGCTGTGAGCCAGGTCAGCGACGGCCTGCTGGCCGTGACCGCGGCGCCGCCGGCCCCGGCCCGGTCCAGCTCGCTGCTGCGCCGCTCGCTGCGGCTGTGGCGTACCAGGATCGGCGTCACCCTGGTCGGCCTGCTGGTGCTGATGGCGATCATCGGGCCGTACATCGCTCCCTACGGACCGAATACGCCGGTCGGGGCGCCCAACTCCGATCCGGGCGGCAAGGCGCTGCTCGGCACCGACTACCTCGGCCAGGACGTGCTCAGCCGCGTCTTGTACGGCGGCCGCAGCATCCTGGTGATGGCCGTGCTCGCGACCGCGTTCGGGCTCATCGCGGGCGTGGCCATCGGCCTGGTCGCGGCTTACTCCCGCAACGCGTTCGACGACGTGCTGATGCGCGGCATGGACGTGATCATGGCGTTCCCGCAGATCATGCTGGCGCTGGTCGCGGTGGCGATCGTCGGGCCGCACCCGTGGGTCATCGTGCTGGCCATCGCGCTGACCACTGCGCCGCGGATCGCGCGGGTGGCGCGCGGCGCCGCCCAGCCCATCGTCGAGCGCGACTTCATCGCCTGCTCGGAGGCGATGGGAGTGCCGCGCTGGCGGATCTTGTTCGGCGAGCTGCTGCCGAACGTCTACGGCCCGCTGATGGTCGAGGCCAGCCTGCGGCTGACCTACTCGATCGCGGTGATCGCCGCCCTGGCCTTCCTCGGCCTGGCCCCCGACCCCAACGGCCCGAACTGGGGCACCATGATCCAGCAGAACGAGATCGTGCTGGCTGTCCAGCCCTGGGGCGCGGTCGCGCCGATCATCTGCATCGGGCTGCTGACCATTGGCACCGGCCTGATCGGCGACGGGATCGCGCGGACCGCGGCCGGCATCGACCGGGCCCGGGGCGAGGAATGACCGCGCCCGGGCCGGCCGCCGGGCCCCCGTCGCCTGCCGGCCCTGCGGTCGCCGTCCGCGACCTGCAGGTGGAGATCGCCGCCACCGGCACGCCGGTGATCACCGAGGTGTCGTTCGAGATCGCTCCCGGCGAGATCCTCGGCGTGGTGGGTGAATCCGGGTCCGGCAAGACGACGGTCGGGCTGGCCTTGCTCGGCCACGCCCGCCGCGGGCTGCGGCTAGCGGGCGGGTCGGTCCGGCTCGGCGACCGGGACGTCCTCACCCTCGACGAGCAGCAGCGCCGGGCGCTGCGCGGGGCGCTCGTGTCCTACGTGCCGCAGGACCCGGCCTCCTCGCTGAACCCGGCGCTGCGGATCGGCCTGCAGCTGCGCGAGGTGATCGAGGCGCACAGCGGGGGCCGGGACAGCGCCGTCGCCGCCCGGGTCGCGGAGGTGATGCGCGAGGTCGCGCTGCCCGACGATCGCGCCTTCTTGCGCCGCTACCCGCACGAGCTGTCCGGCGGCCAGCAGCAGCGAGTCGGGCTGGCCATGGCCTTCGCCAACCGGCCCCGGCTCATCGTCCTGGACGAGCCCACCACCGGCCTGGACGTGACCACCCAGGCGCACGTGCTGGCCACCGTGCGCGAGCTGGCCGCACTGCACGACGTGGCCGCGCTGTACGTCAGCCACGACCTGGCCGTGGTCGCGACCCTGGCCCGGCGGGTGGCGGTGATGTACGCAGGCCGGGTGGTCGAGCTGGGCGGGGCGGACGAGCTGTTCGAGTCGGCCGGCCATCCCTACACCCGGCGGCTGATCGGCGCGATCCCGCGGCTGACCGGAGGCCGGTCGCTGGTCGGCATCCCGGGGCACGCGGCGTCGCCCGGCCGCCGGCCGCCCGGGTGCAGCTTCGCCCCGCGGTGCAGCCTGCACATCGCCGCCTGCGACCAGGCCATGCCGCCGCTGGCGCCGGTGGGGCCGGAGCACGAGGTCCGGTGCATCAGGTCGGCGGAGGTCAGGGCCACCGCGCAGACCCGGCCCGGCGACATCATCGACCTGGCGGCCGACGGCGCAGCCGAGCAGCCCGCGCTGCGGCTGGCGGACGTGCGCGCGTCTTACGGCCGCGCCGAGGTGCTGCACGCGGTCAGCCTCACCCTGGCCCCGCACGAATGCGTGGCCCTGGTCGGCGAGTCCGGGTCGGGCAAGACCACGGTGGCCCGGGCCATCGCCGGGCTGCACCGCAACTGGACCGGCACGATCGAGCTGGACGGCACGCCGCTGGCCCAGGCCGCCCGGCGGCGCAGCGGCGACGCGCGGCGGCGCATCCAGTACATCTTCCAGAACCCGTACGGCTCGCTGAACCCGCGGCAGACGATCGGCCAGATCGTCGGCCAGCCGCTGCGGGTCTTCGGCACGGCCCGGGGCCGGGAGGCGAGCCGCCTGGTCGACGAGATGCTCGAGCGGGTCTCGCTGACCGCGGCGTACGCCAGCCGCTACCCCGACCAGCTGTCGGGCGGGGAACGGCAGCGGGCCGCGATCGCCCGGGCGCTGGTCTGCGACCCCACCGTGCTGATCTGCGACGAGGTGACCTCGGCGCTGGACGTCAGCGTCCAGGCCGCGATCGTCGAGCTGCTCGGCAACCTGCAGCGCGACCTGGGCCTGGCCATGCTGTTCATCACCCACAACCTGCCGCTGGTGCGGTCGGTCGCGCAGCGGGTGGCGGTGATGAGCCAGGGCAGCATCGTCGAGCACGGCCAGGCCGGGCAGGTGCTGACCGAGCCGAGCGAGGGCTACACCCGCCAGCTGATCGCCGACACCCCGTCGCTGGAGACCGCGATCGCCGAGGTGGGCCTGGCCGAGCCGCCGGGCGGCTCCGCGGGCGGTTAGCCGGTGGCTGCCCGCCGCCCGGACATCCTGATCGTGATGGCGGATCAGCTGGCCCCGTCCGCGCTGCCCTTCCACGGCCACCCGGTGACCCGCGCCCCGGCGATGTCGTGGCTGGCGGACACCGGGGTGGTGTTCGACGCTGCCTACACCGCGAGCCCGCTGTGCGCGCCGGCCCGGGCGTCGTTCCTGACCGGGTTGCTGCCCTCGCGCACCGGTGTCTACGACAACGCGGCCGAGTTCGGCTCCGCGATCCCGACCTTCGCCCACTACCTGCGCCGGGCCGGGTACCGGACGGTGCTGTCGGGCAAGATGCACTTCTGCGGCCCGGATCAGCTGCACGGCTTCGAAGAGCGGCTGACCACCGACATCTACCCGGCCGACTTCGGCTGGACGCCGGACTGGGACCGCCCGCGGGAGCGGCCCAGCTGGTACCACGACATGTTCTCGGTGCTGGATGCCGGGCCGTGCCTGCGCTCCAACCAGCTGGACTTCGACGACGAGGTCGCGTTCGCGGCCGAGCGGTCGCTGTTCGGGCACATCCGCTCCGGTGACGAGCGCCCGTTCTGCTACGTGGTCTCCTTCAGCCACCCGCACGACCCGTTCACGATCGGCGCGCCGGTGGTGGGACCTGTACCGCGACAGCGACATCCCGGTGCCCGCCACCGGGCCGGGCGAGGCCGCGCCGCACCCGCACGAGCAGCGGCTGCGCGAGGTCTGCGCGATGGACGACACGGCGGTTACCGGCGACCACGTCCGCGCGGCCCGGCGGGCCTACTACGGCGCGATCTCCTACGTCGATGACCACATCGGGCGGCTCATCGCCCTGCTACGCGAGACCGGCCGCCTCGACGCCACCGTGGTCATCCTCACCAGCGACCACGGCGAGATGCTCGGCGAGCGCGGCGCCTGGTACAAGATGAGCTTCTTCGAGGGCTCGGCCCGGGTGCCGCTGGTGGTCCGGGCCCCCGGGCTGTTCGGGCCGGGGCGGGTGGCGGCCGCGGTGTCGACCATGGACCTGCTGCCCACGCTGGCCGGCCTGGCCTGCGACGGCGCCGGGCCGGATGTCGTCGGCCCGCTGGATGGCCGCAGCCTGCTGCCGCACCTGTCCGGCGCCCCGGACCGCGACGAGGTGACGGCGGAGTACCTGGCCGAGGGGGCCGTCGCGCCGATCGTCATGATCCGGCGCGGGGCGCGCAAGTTCATCCACTCCCCGGCCGACCCCGATCAGCTCTACGACCTGGCCGCCGACCCGCACGAGCGGGTCAACCTGGCCGCGGACCAGGCCTCGGCCGGCCTGGTCGCCGGCTTCCGCGCCGAGATCGCCGCGCGCTGGGACCTGCGGGCGCTGGAGGCCGAGGTGCGCCAGAGCCAGCAGCGGCGGATGGCCGTGACGGCGGCGCTCGGCACCGGGACCCAGGTCCCGTGGGACTACTCCCCGGACTACGGCGCGTCCCGGCGCTACATCCGCCACCACGCCGGACTCGGCGAGCTGGAGGTGCTGGCGCGCTACCCGCCGGTGCGCCGCGCCGCGGAGCCGGAGCCGTAGCGGCCGTCCCCGGCGGCCCGCGGGCCTAACCTCAGGAGCCGAGCTGCGCGGCCTGCTCGCGCAGCTGCCGGTGCCGGCCGTCGTAGGCGGCCGCCGGCGGCAGCAGGGCCTTGGGCACCTTGGCCAGCGCGCTGTAATTGGCGTCCACCACGTTGGCCAGCGGCGCCAGGCTGGTCTGCGACAGCAACTGGTAGGCATCGAGCTTGTCCAGCCCGTACAGCTCGGTCAGCCAGCTCACCATGCCGGCCTGGCTGATCCGCCAGGCGTCCTCCAGCGGGCGGCTGGAGCCGACGACGATCAGGTGCTCGTCGGACTCGATCCGCGGCCAGGCCGGGGCGCCGCCCTTGATCAGGTCCACGATCAGCGTGACGTTCATCGCGCCTTCGACGGCGGTGCCGCAGGCCTCGCCCTCGCCCTGCCGGTAGTGGCCGTCGCCCACCGAGAACAGCGCGCCCTCGGTGTTGACGCCGAGGTAGCAGGTGGCCCCGGCGCGCATTTCCGGGGTGTCCATGTTCCCGCCGAAGGCGTCGGGCACCAGCGACGAGCGCACCTCGCCGGCCGCCGGGGCCAGGCCGACCGTGCCGAGCATGGGGTCCATCGGCAGCTCGGCCCGCAGCCCGCCGCCGTGCGCCTGGAAGCCGACGGTGCCGCGGGCACTGTCCACCTCGTAGATCCAGGTGCGCTCCGGCAGCGGGTCCTGCAGGGTGGCGGTCCTGTCGGTGCCGGTCAGCCCGCCGAACAGCGGGATCGTGCAGGAGGCGCCATAGCCCCGGGCCGGGGTCAGGCCGGCCAGGTGCAGCGCGAGCGTGTCACCGGGCTGCGCGCCCTCGACGTAGAACGGCCCGGTCTGCGGGTTGACGAACGGCATCGTCAGCGCGGTGCTCGGCAGGTCCGACGTACTGCGGATGGTGCCGCCGAACGCGTCCTCGGTCCACAGCCACAGCACCGTCCCCGGCGCGATCTTGCGCACCGGCGCGGCCCCGCCGAAGGTGTAGGCGTACTGCTCCCGCCCGGGGCGGAACTCGACAACCTCCATCAGCGGCCTTCCTCTCTATCCGGTGCGCGTCTGTTGCGAGGTGCGCCCGCATGCGGCCCGGGCCCGGACGCCCGGCTCAGCGGCGCAGCGTCACGTGCGAGCGGTCAAGCTCCGCGACGCTGCGGGCGCCCAGCAGCTGCAGGGTGCGCGACAGTTCCTCGGCGAGGATGCTGATCGACCGGTCCACGCCCCGCTCGCCGCCGGCCATCAGGCCGTACAGGAACGCCCGGCCGACCAGGCAGGCCCGCGCGCCGAGGGCGAGGGCAGCGACGATGTCGCCGCCGCTCAGGATCCCGGTGTCGAGCAGCACCTCGGCCCGGTCCCCGACCGCGTCGACGATCGGCGCCAGCACCTCCAGCGGGGCGGCCGCGCGGTCCAGCTGGCGGCCGCCGTGGGTGGACACGATGATCCCGTCCGCGCCGTGGTCGGCCGCGGCCCGGGCGTCCGCGACGGTCTGGATGCCCTTGACCAGCAGCGGGCCCGGCCAGGACGCGCGCAGCCATTCGATGTCGTCAAAGGTCACCGACGGGTCGAACATGGTGTTGACCAGGTCCGCGACGGTGCCCTGCCAGCTATGCAGGCTGGCGAACGTCAGCGGCTCGGTGGTGAGCAGGTTGACCCACCAGCCCGGGTGGCGGGCCGCGTCGAGCACCGTCCGCGGGGTGAGCGCGGGCGGGACGCTGAACCCGTTGCGCACGTCGCGCAGCCGCGCCCCGCCGACGGGCGTGTCGACGGTCAGCAGCAGCGCCTCGTACCCGGCGGCCTGGGCGCGCTGGATGAGGTCCTTGCCGGCCGCGCGGTCGCGCCACACGTACAGCTGGAACCACCTGGCCGCAGCGGGGGCCGCCGCTGCGACCTCCTCGATCGACGCCGTGCCCATGGTGGACAGCGCGAACGTCACCCCGGCCCGCTGCGCGGCGCGCGCGGCGGCCAGCTCGCCGCCGTGATGCATCAGCCGGGTGAACCCGGTGGGCGCTAGCGCGAACGGCAGCGGCCAGCGGCGGCCGAGCACCGTGGTGCTGATGTCGGTGTCGCTGACGTCCTGCAGGACCCGGGGGTGAAATTCCGCCCGGGCGAAGCTGGCCCGGGCCCGGCGCAGGCTGATCTCGGCCTCGGCGCCGCCGTCGGCGTAGTCGAAGACGGCCCGCGGCACCAGGCGGGCGCTGACGGCCCGCAGGTCCGCTATGGTGCGGGCCCGGTTCAGCCGCCGTCGCACCGGATCGGCCTCGAACGGCTGCGGGCGCAGCAGCGGCCGCAGTTCCGCCCACCGCGGAAGCCGCCTGTCCGTCACCGCCGCTCCTCTCGCCTTCCGGCGGCCTGGCTCCCGGGCGGCCTGCCGGCTTTCGGCCAGTGTGTCCCGGCTCGCGCAGGTCCGGCAAGCGCGCGGGCGAGGACGGGTCAGCCCGAGTAGGAGCTAGCATGCTGCTGGCGCTGCGTGTGCTTGAGCACCTTGCCGCTGACGGCCATTACTAACATCCGGCTCATCGATCCCGGCCAGCGGCGGCGGAGGGCGCGGGCTTGCCGGTGCTGCGCTCGGCCGTGAACGTCATCAGCCAGACCTACCTGCGCAACCGCGAGGCCCAGCTGGCGGCGGGCGCGGCGCTGGACGAGCAGCTGGCCGCCGGCCGGGCCGGCGGCGCCCCCGAGTACGCGCAGCCCGCCGGCCAGCGCCGGCTGCGCCGAAAGCAGCGGCTCTACCTGGAAGAGTGGGCGCTCCTAGTCAGCAAGCAAGCTGTACCCGGGCCTGACCGACCTGCTGACCGGCGCAGCAGAAGCTGTGCTCGGCTGCAGCGGCACCGGTGGTCAGCTGAAGACCCGGATGGCCGACAGCTGAGCGCGCCAGTTACCCGTAGACCGTCTGCCGGCTGGACCCAAAGCCGAGCAGGCTGGGGGCATAAAGCCTAATGCGTACCGCCACCCGGCCGCCGTGCTGCCGCACCATCCAGACCTTGCTGGCATATACGCCGTGCTGCGCCCGGGCGAAGCCACCGAAGTAGTTCATGTAGCCGGCGTTCGCCGCACGGATCCCGGCTGGCTCAGCCAACTCGACGGAGCGCAACGGGCTTACCGCGGTGTCCGCGCCGGGCGCTGCGTCACCGAAGGCGACGACCAGCACGTTCTGGCGGGTGGCCATGGACGTGACCAAGCTGACCAGCCGGTTATCGACGGCACCAGCAGTCAGCTGCCTCCGCGCGAGCGCCGACGCCGTGATGCTGGGCGAGGTCAACAGCGCCGAGCCGTCCGCCTTGCGGGCGGCAACGTCAGCGGAAACGAGCCGCCAGAACGTCGCAGCGGACGAGGCAGTGACCCGGATCTCGACGGCGGAGCTGCCCGTTCCGAACTCCGCGATCCGGCCGGGCGCGATGACCGAGTCCAGCCGGACCCCGAACTGCTGGCGCAGATCAGGGGTGACCACGATCAGCGGGGTGCTCACCGCGGCCCGCGGTCCTGCGGCCGCCAGCCTCAGCTGATGCGCGGGCATTCCCTCCCAGTGCAGCTGTTTGCACATCAGCTTGTCACAGGTGATCGGGACATCATGGGCGACTTGCTGCTTTATCCAGGCCGCCGCCCCGATCCAGGCTGACCCCTTCGCGCTGGCCGGCCCGTCAGCTACCGGAGACGAGTGGATCAGGGCACGGGCGACAGTTCCTGCCGCCAGGAGTATCACCACGCCGCCGACTACCGCGGTCAGTCGCTGGTGCCGGCGGCGAGGAGAACCGGGCTTGAGGCCGCTCGGCGCATACGGCGCGGTGGTGGCCGCCGAGGTGACGAGGTGCGGGGGCACGCCCGGGATCGGCTGGACGGCACTCGCGGGCGCCGCGGGCCGGGACGAGTCGGCGGCTGGCGCGGCCCTTTGCTCCTCGCGGGGCCGGGGCCGGGCTGATTGGGGTTTGACCTGCGGCTTGAGCGGCGCTTGCGGCTGAGCACCCGCTTCCGGGCCGGCCGTGCGCGGACCGGAGCGCCTGACCTGCGTGCCCGCGCCGTTCTCGGTGGCAGCAGCGGCAGCCACATCCGGCGTCTTAGCGGCCTGCGTTCCGATGTCCGTGTTGGTTGCGCTGGGCGCTTTCGCTGTGCTGGCGGCCTTGGCCGCGCCGCCGGCGGCAGCGCGGCGCCGCCGGGCCGGCAGCTTGGGGTTGCCGCGGGCTGGTTGCGGCGCAGCCGGCTTGCCTGATGCGGGCTTGCCCGGTGGCGCCGGCTTCGCCGACGGGGCGATTCCCGGCTCCGGCGGCCTGATGACCGGAATGGGTTCGGTGACCGGATCTGGTACGGCCGTGCTTCCGGACGGCAGGGGATACACCGGTGCCGAGGCGTCGGCTGCGGACGGAGACGATCGCTGGCCCTCGTCAGATTCTCCGGCCTCGGCCGCCGCGGCCCGGAGAGCAGCCTGGATTCGCTGCAGGTCAGCGGGGGAGAGCCGCGGCGGACCAGCATAGGAAGAGGGGCGGTGCCCGGTGGCCTGCCCGGGCTCGCGCCGCGAGAGCGGGGAGAAGTCTTCGTCCTCGCTCATCGCGGCCTATCCCTTGGTGGCACCACCATCCGGTGAACGCCGAGAGACCCCTTGAGCCTGGGCCAACCGCCCGTTGGGGCGCCATTCAACATAAACCACCCACAGTTGTCAATCGTGACAAGGTGTGGTCCCCCGTATTCGGATTGCCATCTGCTGCGCCGCGACGTCCGCAACTCGCCCGTCTGTGACGCTGATCATAACCAGGCAATACATGATAGTTCGGCCAAACTCCTGCAAGCAGGCACCTTCGTTAAGTACCGTCTCGGACAACTAGCCCGTTCCGGTCTGGTATCACCATGACTATCAGTAATAACGGCGATACGGGGGGTCTTGTAGGTGTGGTTTGGTTACCGCCGGTGTCGGCATGGGCTCAAGAGGCCGCCGATGTCGTGGGTGCGATGTGCACACCATGCCTGGTCAGACCTCACGGCGGCACAGATCGCGCTGACAGCGCCGGCAGCGTGAGGGCAGCGGCCCGGCAAGCAGCGAACTCAGCAAATCGCTTGCCCAGCGAACAGCAAGGCTGCCGCCAGGAGTGGCCAGGGGTTGGGCGGCCGAGCCTGACCACCATGACGCGAGGCGAGCGCCTCAGATGACTATCCGCGACTTCGCTCCAGGGGAGCGTGAGCAGGACGCGCCGTTGGGTCACCAAGACGATGAGCCGAAGGTGCTGCCATCGGTGATCACATCCGACGCTGGCCGCGCATCGGCGCAGGTATTCGCGGACTCGCAGCAGGCAGGTCTCGCGGCCATGATCGGCCTAGCCAGGCACGATCACGCAGAGGTACCACGGCTGAAGATTTCCGGTATATCTCTGCCTCAAGCCGACGACCGCCATTGCTCAGCTCGCGAGGACGATGCGGAATCCACCCTCACATCAGAACCCGTTCGCGGCTACCTCATCAACTGCTGAGGAGGCTGCACTGCAGCGGGTCAACGATCAGGCGCTCGCGTCTCGTGTAAGTCTCGGCACTCCGCCGCCGAGTTCCCTCCACACGAACCGGGTATCACGGCATGTCCCGGGCGCCAGCCCTGACAGCACCTGGCGGGAACCTCGCGCCGAGCCGGGCCTTCTCTCCCGCTCGACGGAGTCTAAGGGGAAGAACTACGTAGTAGCGCTGGCACAGCGTTATCCGCTGAGCCTCATCCTGCTGGCCCAAGGACTCCTTTCACTGAGGCTGATCTGGAGCAATACTGCCTTCCAGGACGAGGCTTTGTACCTGTGGGCGGGCCGGGTTGAATGGGCGCAGTGGCTTTTCGGGACCGCTCCGGCCCAAAACCTATACGACCCTTTCCCTGCATACTTCTCCGGCGCCCCTGTCATCTATCCGCCCTTGGCCGCCATGGCCAATAGCATCGGAGGGCTCGCTGGCGCCCGCCTTCTCTCACTATGTTTCATGCTGCTCACGACTGGTCTTCTGTACGGTGTAACGCGCCGCCTCTTCGGCGAACCTGCCGCTATCTTTTCGACCGCCATATTCGTGGCAACCGGGTCCACACAGTATCTCGGCGCATTCGCGACATACGATGCCATGGCCCTCATGCTTCTGGCCCTGGCTACGTGGCTCGGCATACGCTCGGCAGAGGCTCACCGACGAGCTCAGGTCCTTTTCCTGTTGGCTGCGGCCGGAGCTCTTGCCCTCGCTGACGCAACTAAATACGCCTCTGTCATCTTCGATCCCGTAGTGATTGCCGTAATCACCCTCGCCGTCTGGCGACGGAGCAGCCCTCGGAACGCGGTAGCGGCTACGGCAATCGTACTGAGCGGTCTGTGCGGCCTCTTGTTTATCGGGCTAGCCGCAGGGGGCCATGTCTACTGGCATGGAATCCAGTTCACCACTCTCGCTCGCGCCTCCGGTACAGACTCCGGGGTTGGCGTTCTGTTTGTCAGCGGCAGGTGGGTCGGCGGCGTCGCCTTCCTTGCTGTCATCGGAGCGCTCGTTGCCGCCCATAGAAGTAGCGCCGCAACCAAGCTCCTCGGTGCGGTGCTGGGATGCGCGGTCTTCATCGCTCCGATGGAGCAGGCACGCATTCATACCGTGACCAGCCTGTTCAAACATGTCGACTTCGGCGCATGGTTCTCATGCATCGTGGCCGGCTATGCACTTGCATCGCTGAGCCGCGCAGTCCCGGTCGTGAAGGTGAAGGCAGCCGCGATGGTTGCCACGAGTTTGGTAATCCTGATTGCCCTGAGCGGCTTCGGGCTGTCCAGATCGCATTTTGCCCTGTGGCCCAACTCAGCCAGGCTGATCAATGCCATGCGGCCCATCGTCAGCAAGACGCATTGTCCGTGCCTGTTCGCCTCGGACAACGTGGCCGACTACTACCTGCCGCAGCAGATGTGGCCCCATCGGTTTACCACGGTGTACTACTTCTATTATCTCGACACTGCCCGAGCACGCCTCCTCCACGGAACATCTGCCTATCGGCAAGCCATAACCGATCGCTACTTCAGCCTGATCGAGATAGATCCATCCGAGGAGCCACAGGTATACCTGCCGATCGTTAAGGCGCTGAAAGGCTCCGCCAACTACAAGCTGGAATACCGGGCCCGGTCCAACATACCGGGAAAGCCGTTTGAGATCTGGCTGCGCGAAAAGCCTGCGGTTTCAATTCAGGCTGCGACGGCTAAAAATGGCTAGTGTTACAGCGCAAAGAGGCCGACATCGCTCAACCGGTCTAGTTGCGCCACATCCCCCTAGCGATCTTGAGAAGGACTCTTATGCTTGGCGCTCGCTTCCCTTCCTTGCGGTGTCCCTTTACATCAGCGCTATCTGCATCATCGTAGCCCAAGTTTGGCTGGAAGTACGATATCCGATCATGCTGCCCTTTGCAGCATACACATTTCTCTATCTTGTATACCAAGTCATTAGCCTGCCGGTTAACTTTGCCGGGCGAGGATTCAACTTGGCGGAGCACACGGCACGAGTCCGCAACTGGACCCCCGGAAGTTATCCCCGTATAGACATCTTCCTGCCCATATGCGGTGAGCCCCTGCAAATCCTCCGCAACACCTGGACAGGCGTCTTTGAACTGCTTCAGACCTATCCGGGCGAGGCGTACGCCTACATACTTGACGACGGAGATAGCGATGAGGCAAAAGCCTTGGCTCCGTCGTTTGGCTTTAGCTACATACGCCGACCCCAGCATACTCACAAGAAAGCTGGGAATCTCAATCACGCTCTCCGGCTGACTAGCGGAGATCATGTTGTAATCTTCGATGCCGACTTTCGTCCGCGGGCAGACTTCCTGGCCGAAACCCTGCCGTACATGGACGACCCCGGAATAGGAATCGTGCAGACGCCGCAGTTTTTTCGGATCGACCGGCGTCAAGCCTGGGTTGAGCGCGCCGCGGGAGCCACTCTGGAAGTTTTTTACCGAGCCGTGCAGGTATCCCGAGACCGATTCGACTCGGCACTCTGCGTTGGTTCCAACGCAGTGTACAGAAGAGCTGCCCTAGAGCTAGCCGGAGGATTCACAGAGATTCCGTATGCCGAAGACTCTCACACCGGTCTTGATCTTCGCTACCACGGATTCCGGCTGATCTATCTTCCAATGGCCCTCGCGACAGGGATCTGTCCTTCGGCCCTCAGCACATTCATGCGGCAGCAATACCGGTGGTGTTGCGGTGCAACATCTTTGGTGTGGACACGGCATCTGTGGCGAGTGCAGATGTCGTGGCGTGGCCGCCTGCCGTACATTGCAGGCTGGCTCTGGAATTTTACGACTGCGCTGCGAACCTTGATTTTGCCGCTCATACCAATAGCTCTACTCGTGTTTCTGCCGGACGAGATTCGTTTGCGCAACGCCATACTTCTGGTGCCCCCGGCTTTCACGAGCATTGTGCTGTACCCACTATGGCACAATGCACCTTACAGTCCGCGGATCTGGCCGCTTGCTGTCGCAGTTGGCTGGGCCCAGGTTCTTGCGCTATGGGACTACTCGCGGGGGCGGGTTATGTCGTGGCAGCCCTCCCGGGGGCCTGCCGACGCTACCAGAAGGTTCTGGTGGGGCGTCAGTCTGTGGAATGGGACGCTCGGGCTTGCCTGGCTCGTCCTATCAGGATGGCGGATCGAACAAAGCGGATCTCCTCAATTCGCGGTCGTCGCAGCCTTCGGCTTGCTTAACGCTTTTATTGTTGCCCGCCTAGTCTTTCCGGGGAGGAATGCCTCATGACAACGCGCCTTCCAACGTCATCCGGCACATCTCCGCAGCCATCTCACAGTCGCTTCCTGTTGATCAGCGCCTGCGTGGCCATCGCAATAGCTCTGGTTATCTTGGCAGGATTTGAAATAGCAAAGCCTATAGCACCGAAGGATTCAACGGCGCAAAGCGGGATTCCGGCAGTAGGTACTTACACCCACCACCATGTGGTCATCAGTCTCCCGGTTCATACCGCCGCATATGTCGGCGCTTTCGCAAAGGGCGTGCCGGAAAGCTACGAGCCAATGGCAGCCTTTGCCGGGGCTACCGCTAGTAAGCCCAACCTCGCTCTCTATTACAGCGGCTGGTACGAGAAGTTCAGGTACGACTTCGGCGTTCAGGCCGAGAAGCATGGCAGTGTGCCTTTCGTGCAGATCGAGCCCACTCGCGCGAGGTTTGCAGGTATCGTCGCCGGTCTTTATGACAAATACCTGAAACTATTTGCGACGGCAGTTGCTGCCTACGGCGCGAGAACTGACCACGGAGTAGTAATCGGCTTCGGCCACGAGATGAACGGCACGTGGTATCGGTGGAGTTACAAGCATGTCAGGCCTAAACTCTTCGTCGCCGCGTGGCGGCATATCGTTAATATCTTCCGGCAGCAGGGGGCTGATGACGTTACCTGGCTTTGGACTGTTAACATTATCGATAAGAACCAAGGAATTCTCAATCCAGCCCGCTGGTGGCCGGGAAGTTCTTATGTCACCTGGGTCGGGATTGATGGCTATTATCTGAGGCCCTCCTGGACATTTTCTTCACTTTTCGGACCGACAATCAAAGCCGTACGCGCCCTCACGGTGGACCCGATCTTGATTTCCGAGACAGGAGCTGCGCCTGCCGATCATCAAGTCGCCAAGATCAGCAACTTGTTCGCCGGGGTTCGTTCTTATGGCTTGCTGGGATTCGTCTGGTTCGATTCGAAAGGAGTACAGGACTGGCGGCTTCGGAGCGCTGCAGCTCTGACGGCATTCCGGCGCGGCGCCCAGCGTGACAGGAGGGCGCCGTGAGCAGGCGTAACACGCATCGCTACCTGCGGCGGCCAACGGCGACAGGCCGCCGCAGTGCCGGTGGACCGAAGTCATGGTTCCTATCCGCGCGGCGAATGACCCGGGGCCGGCGCTCCGCGCTGGTGATCCTGGCAGGTGTTATCGCCGTTGTAGTGACAGCCGCAGCAGCCATCGGCCTCGGCCCATTCGGGTCGGCCGACAGGCCAGGCTCGCGCTCTCGGACTGATTCAACTGCTCCCCTGCATCACCGGCCTGCTTCCTACTTGGGCCTCTTCACTCCCTCATCGCCACAGTCTTATGCCGGCATCCGAGCGTTCACGTCCTCTACTGGAGTCACTCCTAACCTGGTCGTCTATTACAGCGGCTGGTACGAAGCGTTCCAGACTCGGTTTGCCGCCGAGGCGAGGCGGCATCACGCAGTGACGGTTGTGCAGATCGACCCGACCCATGTCAGCCTCGCTGACATCGCGTCCGGTCGGTACGACGCATACCTACGGTCATTTGCCGCCTCCATCAGGCAGTTCGGCGGCCGGGTCATCTTGTCCTTCGGGCACGAGATGAACGGGAACTGGTACTCGTGGGGCTGGCACCACACTTCCCCGAAGATCTTCGTTGCCGCCTGGCGGCACATCGTCACTGTGGTCCGCACCGCAGGTGCTCGCAACGCTTCCTGGATGTGGACCATCAACGTCATCCACCCGCGCAACGGAATCGCGGATCCCTCACCGTGGTGGCCCGGCGACTCATACGTGGACTGGGTCGGTATCGATGGCTACTACCACAAGGCATCCTGGTCATTCGCTCCGCTGTTCGGGCCGACCATCAAAGCCGTGCGTGCTCTCACGATCGACCCGATCCTGATAGCCGAGACGGGGGCGACACCGACCGCAGGTAAGGCCGCGAAGGTCGCCAACCTGTTCACCGGGGTCCGCGACTACGGACTGCTGGGATTCGTCTGGTTCGACGCTACCCATGACCGGAACTGGCGGCTTGACAATGCCGCGGCGCTCGGCGTCTACCGGCGGGAAGCGAAGTCCTATTACCGGCCTACCTCGTGATCCGGCCGGACCGCGCGCCCGCAGATTCCTGCAAACCGCCTGTCCTGTTGCGCGTTGAACAGTACCTTTTGGTAGGCCGTGTCGTTACCTGCCGCAGCCGTCACCATAGGCGGCCATGTCGGCAAGCTGCGCGGCTGACGTCGGCGGCGGGGCCCGGGAGCAGCCCCGCTACTCGGCTACGACAGGCCTCGGCGAAGGCCAACGCGAGCATGACGAGGGGGACCTGCTGATGCCGCAGCCGCCTAAAGAGCCCTCGGGCGACCGCTACGGCCCAGGCCTCCGGTCCTGGCCGGCGATGCCCCAGGGTGACTTCCCGGCCGTGGCCCGGCGGGACGAAGAGCCGAGCTCAATGTCGGCCGCGCCCGCTGCCAGCGCGCCTGCCGGGGCGGCGGATGCGCCATCCGCGAGGGCTACATGGTGGCAGCGGACACCCGCTTGGTGCTGGCTGATCGCAATCCTCGTGGTGCAGGCGCTCCTCTCGATCCGGCTACTGCACCTAGATACCGCGTTCGAAGACGAGGCAGAGTATCTGTGGGCCGGGCATCTGATGTGGGCCCACTGGCTGCACGGGTCGGCGGTTCCGCCGTTCGCCTCTTATTTCTCGGGTGCGCCGGTGATCTACCCGCCGCTCGGCGCGCTGGCCGACAGCGTCGGCGGTCTGGCTGCGGCGCGGGCGCTCTCGCTGGTGTTCATGCTCGGCTCCACCGCGCTGCTGTGGGCTACTACCCGGCGCCTGTTCGGGATCAGATCCGCCTTCTTCGCCACCGCGCTGTTCGCCGTCACGGGCCCGACCCTGCATCTAGGCGCATTCGCTACCTACGATCCGCTGTCCATGCTCCTCATCGCGCTGGCCGCCTGGATGGTGGTGCGTGCCGGTGAGCGGCCGGATGCCACCGGCTGGATGGCCGGGGCGGGCGTGGCGCTAGCGCTGGCCAACGCGGCCGCGTATTCGACGGCGTTGTTCGACCCGGTCATCGTGGCGCTGGCTGTCCTGGTGGCACTGCCCCGGCCAGGCGGGAAGGCCGCAGCCGCACGGGCCGCGGTGCTAGTTGTGGTGTGCGCCGCACTGATCACCGGCGGGCTGATGCTCGGCGGAAGTCCCTACCTCAACGGAGTGCGGCTGACTGTCCTGGCCAGGGCCGGTGGTGCTCAGTCACCGCTGACCGTGCTCGAGCGGTCCTGGTCCTGGGGCGGGTTCGTCATCGTGCTGGCAGTCTGCGCGATCATCGTCAGTGTCGCGCAGCCTTCGCACCGGCCGGGCCAGCCTCGCTGGCAGCGAACCTGGCTGCTCGCGGTGCTCGGCATCGCTGCGCTGCTCGGACCGCTTGAGCATGCCCGGCTGCACACCACCACCTCACTGATCAAGCACGTGGACCTGGGCGTCTGGTTCGCGGCAATCGCGGCCGGATACGCCGTCGACCGGTTCGTCGCGGCCTCGCTGCCCGGGCGCATGCGGACGGTGACGCTCGCCTCGTGCGTGCTGGCGCTGGCGTTCCCGGTTACGCTGGGCGCGGCCCAGGCCCGGCAGTTCGCTACCAGCTGGCCCAACTCAGGCAGCTTCACCGCCGTCTTCGGGGCCATGATCCGGCACAGCTCGGGGCGGCTGCTGGTGGAGGACCCGTCGATCGCTCAGTACTACCTGCCCGGCCAGAACTGGAAGCGCTGGTCGAGTACCCGCAACATCACCCTGCCGGACGGTGCCAGCACCGCCGGGCCCACCCAGCGGGCCGGCGTCACCGGCGCCGGCAACATAGGGGTGTATGCCGAATTCATCACCCGCGGCTACTTCTCCTACGTAGCGCTCAATTACGCGGATACCACCAGCTTCGACTTGCAGCTCAAGAAGGACCTGATCGACAGCCACAACTACAGGCCGGCCCAGGTCATCCCGTACGGACCCTACCCCGGTACCTACGTCGTGTTCGTGCGCAAGCCAGGCAAATGAGCACCACAGAACTGCGGGCCGGGCCGCCGGCCCTGGCGCCCGGCCCGCCCGGCCGGCTGAAAGACCGGATAGCCGGACCGGTGCTCCCGCACCCGCCGGACGAGACCGAGAAACGCCTCTACACCCGGCGCAACCTGGTCTACCTGACGCTGACCCTGGCGCTCGGCGCGTGCTGCCTGGTGCTCAGCCAGGTCCGGTTCGAGACCCGCTCCGGCGTGCTCTGGCCGTTCACGGTCATCACCGCCGCCTACGCGCTCTACCAGTTGATCAGCCTGCCGGTGAACTTCTGCGGCCGGGGGTTCGACCTGGCTGCGCACCAGAAGCGGGTCGAAGGCTGGCGGCCGGACCGGTATCCGAGCGTGGATATCCACCTGCCGATCTGCGGCGAGCCGCTCGATGTGCTCCGCAATACGTGGACGGCGGTGGCCGGGCTGGTGGCCAGTTATCCGGGGCTGGCCAGGGCCTATGTGCTGGACGACGGGCCGTCGGATCAGGCCAGGGCCGCGGCGGCCGAATACGGGTTCGGCTACCTGCGGCGGCCGGACAGCCGGGTGTTCAAGAAGGCCGGCAACCTGCGCTACGGGTTTGCCCGCACCGACGGCGAGTTCATCCTCATCCTGGATGCCGACTTCGCACCCCGGCCGGATCTGCTGACCGAGACCATGCCTTACTTCGACGACCCGGGCATCGCGATCGTGCAGACGCCGCAGTACTTCCGCTCCTCCCGCCGCCAGAACTGGATCGAGAACGCGGCCGGGGCGATCCAGGAGGTGTTCTACCGCACGATCCAGGTGTCCAGGAACCGCCTCGGCGCGGCCATCTGCGTCGGGACCTCAGCGGTCTACCGCCGCGAGGCGCTGGCCTCGCAGGGCGGCCCGACGCTGATCCCTTACGCCGAGGACGTGCACACCGGCCTGGACGTGCGGCGGGCAGGCTGGTCCATGACCTACCTGCCGGTCATAGTGTCGGTGGGGATCTGCCCGGACAACCTCGACGCGTTCGTCCGCCAGCAGTACCGGTGGTGCACCGGCAACGCCGGGGTCGTATTCACCCGGCGGCTGTGGAGCGTGCCGATGAGCATCGGCGCCCGGCTGACTTACATCTCCGGTTTCTGCTACTACGTCTACACCAGCCTGCTGGCCTTCTTCGGACCGCTGATCCCCATCGTGCTGCTGGCCTTCCTGCCCGGTCAGGTCCGGTTGCACAACTTCCTCGTGCTGGCCCCCGCCATGATCACCGGATTCATGCTGTACCCGCTGTGGCACCGCTGCCGGTACGGGCCGTCGGTGTGGCCGCTCGGCATCGCCCGCGGCTGGGCGCACGTGTTCGCGCTGTGGGACAGCGCGCGCGGCAAGACGATGGGCTGGCATCCGACCCGGACGCCGGGAACCGCGCTGCGGCGCTTCCGGCTCTGGCTGTGCTGGTGGAGCGGCGGCACGGCGCTGATCTGGGCGGCCCTGGCCAGCTGGCGGGCCTGGACGCTCGGAGCCGGCCGCTTCTCGGTACTGGTGGCGTTCGGGCTGCTCAACCTGGCCCTGGTCAGCCGCGTGATCTTTCCCGGGAGGCAGCGCGCATGACGAGATACCTAGTGGTCGCGCTCGCGCTGATCGCCGCGGCTACCGCGCTCATCCTGTCCGCGTTCCGGGTGGTGACAGTGCCGGCCGCGCCCCCCTCAGTGCACGTGACCCTGCCCGCTGTCGCCAACGCCTACCTCGGCGCCTACGAGCAAGGCGCACCGCCCAGCTACCAGCCGGTCGCGACGTTCGCCAAGACCGCGGGTAAGACGCCGAACCTGGCTGGTTACTTCAGCGGCTGGGCCGAGCCGTTCGCCGCCAAGTTCGCGCGGATGATCAGCCGGCGGCACGAGACCCCGTTCGTTCAGATTGACCCGACCTTGGCTTCGGTGGCCGATATAGCCGCCGGGGACTACGACCGCTATCTGCGCAGCTACGCCGACAGCGTCCGGAATTTCGGCGATGCCGTCGTGATCGGATTCGGGCACGAGATGAACGCACCCTGGTACTCATGGGGGTACGGGCACGTGCCGGCGCAGACCTTCACCGCCGCCTGGCGTCACATCGTCACGCTATTCCGCAGCCAGGGCGCCAACAATGTCACTTGGCTGTGGACGGTGAATGCCGACGAGCCGGGCACTACAGGCCCGGTGGCCTCGTGGTGGCCCGGCGAACAGTATGTGAGCTGGGTGGGCATCGACGGCTTCTACATGCGGCCGGGCGACACCTTTCATCAGATCTTCGGCGCCACGATCCAGCAGATCAAGGTCTTTACCAAGAAGCCGATACTCATCTCAGAGACTGCTGTCAGCCCGCGCCTCAATCGATACGCGGCCATCAGCAACCTGTTCCACGGCGTGCAATCATCCAACGCACTGGGACTGATGTGGTTCGACATCACCCAGCATGGCGGGATCACCCACCAGGACTGGCGGATCGAAAATGCCACGCCCCTCGCCGAGCAGGCCTTCCAGCTCGGGGCGCACAACCTTCGCCTGGTCATCCCGCCGCGGTGACCGACGGCGGCATCACCGCCCGCAGCCAGCGGATGTCGGCCTGACAGCGGATTCGTCTCGATGCCGAAGACTGCATCGCCCACGCCTGCTGTCCCGGCAGGCCGCCGCGCCGGTTGCCCCGTAAGGTCGGTGAGACAACGAGCACGGAGGCGGGCGGATGGACCAGCGCGGGGAGGCAGCCGGGCTCGCGGCCGGCCCGGCCGCCCGCCGCCTGCTGGCCGGGACCGCGGCGGGCTGGGCGCTGATCCGGCTGACCGGGGCGGACGGCCTGGCCGCGGCGCAGGCCCCGCTCGCGCCGCTGATGTCGTTCACGCCGCAGGCCGCGGCCGCCGCGGCGGCCCTGGTGCCGGTGCTGCGGCGCGGCCTCCCGGCGGCCACCATGGCGGCCGCGGCCGGGATGCTCGCGGCGCTGACGCTGCCGCGGGCCATCCGCCGCCCGCAGCCGCCCGCGCACGGCCCCCGGCTGCGGGTGCTGACCGCCAACCTGCTGGTCGGGCGGGCCGACGAGAGCGAGGTCGTCCGGCTGGTGCGCGCCACCGGCGCCGACGTGGTGCTGCTGCAGGAGCTCAGCGAGTCGGCAGTGGCCCGGTTCAAGGCGGCCGGGCTGGCCGACCTGCTGCCGTACGAGGTAGCCGACATCCGCGGCGAGACCGGCGGCGGGTCGGCGATCCGCGCCCGCTGGCCGCTGGCCGCCGGGCCCGGCGTGGAACCGGTCACGCTGGCCCAGCCGGCCGCCCGGCTGCAGCTGCCCGGCGGCGGTGAGGTGGACCTGATCAGTGTTCACCCGCGCCCGCCCGCGCCCACGTTCTCCGCGCGCCGGGTGGCCCGGTGGCGGCGCGAGCTGGCGGTCGTGCCGCCGCCCGGCGAAACGCCGCTGATCGTGGCGGGCGATTTCAACGCCACCGCCGACCACGCCCAGTTCCGCCGCCTGCTGCGGATGGGCTTCGCCGACGCCGCGATCGAGGCGGGCCGCGGGCTGGTGCCGACCTGGGGCCGGCACGGCCGGCCCGGCCTGCTCACCCTCGACCATGTACTGGTCGACGCCCGGTGCGCGGTGCACCGGGTGTCGGTGCACCGGCTGCCCGGCAGCGACCACCGCGCCGTGTTCGCCGAGCTGCAGCTGCCGGGCTGACCGCCGCCCGCCCCGCCGCGGCCGCTCGCTACTCTGGCGCCGTGACCACCACCCGGGATGCCGATCGCCAGGACGTGCCCGCCGCGTTGCGGCGGGATGTCCGGCTGCTCGGCGGCCTGCTCGGCGAGGTGCTGCGCGAATCGGGCGGCCAGGACCTGCTGGACGACGTGGAGCGGCTGCGGCGGGCCGCCATCACCGCCCGGCACGAGGAACTGCACGCGGCCGAGGAGCCCGGGCGCGCGCCCGACCAGGCCATCGCCGACCTGGTGGCATCCTTCGACACCGACCGGGCCGAGGCGGTCGCGCGCGCGTTCACCGTGTACTTCCACCTGGCCAACCTGGCCGAGGAGCACCATCGGATCCGGACCCTGCGCGAACGCGATGCCGGCGGCCAGCCGTTGCCCGAGTCGCTGGCCGCGGCGGTGGCCGAGCTGTCCGCCGCCGGCCAGCCCGGCGCCGCCGAGCTGGCCGGCGGACTGCGGGTGCACCCGGTGCTGACCGCCCACCCCACCGAGGCCAGGCGGCGGGCAATCACCGACGCGCTGCAGCGGGTCAGCGACCTGCTCGACCAGCTGGCCGACCGGCGGCTCGGGGACAGCGAGCGGGCCGAGGCCATGCGGCGGCTGTCCGAGGAGATCGACCTGCTGTGGCGGACCTCCGCGCTGCGGGTCACCGCGATGCGGCCGCTGGACGAGGTGCGCACGGCCACCGCCGCATTCGACGACACCCTGTTCCGGGTGGTGCCCGCGATCTACCGCTCGCTGGACCGGGCGCTGCAGGGCGAGCGCTCGGGTGCCGCCCCGGCGGCCGCGCCCGCCTTCCTGCGGTTCGGCAGCTGGATCGGCGCGGACCGGGACGGCAACCCGTACGTGACCGCCGAGGTGACCCGGCAGACCGCTGAGATCCAGGCCGAGCACGTGCTGCGCGCGCTGGAGAACGCCGCGACCAGGATCGGCCGCGCGCTCACCGTGCACGACGGGAGCCTGCGCGCCGGGTCGCCGCTGGCGCTGGCGCTCAGCTCGGCGCGCCGGGCCCATCCGGCGGTGCTGCACGGCATCCTGGAAAGCTCCGCCGACGAGCCCTACCGGGCCTATCTGCTGTATGTCGCCCGGCGGCTGCAGGCGACCCGGCTGCGGCACGGCGACCTGGCCTACCGCCGCCCGGCCGAGTTCATCGCCGACCTGTGCATGCTGCAGCGGGAGCTGGCGGCGGCCGGGGCCGGCCGGCAGGCCTACGGCGAGCTGCAGCATCTGATCTGGCAGGCCGAGACGTTCGGCTTCCACCTGGCCGAGCTGGAGGTCCGCCAGCACAGCGCGGTGCATGCCCGGGTGCTGCGGGAGATCGGCACCGGGGCCGCGCTGTCGGCGCAGGCCCGCGAGGTGCTCGCCGTCTTCGGGGTGATCTCCTCGATCCAGGAAGCGCTCGGGCTGGACGCCTGCCGCCGCTACGTCGTCAGCTTCACCCGGTCCGCGGACGACATCGCGGCGGTGTACGAGCTGGCCCGGCACGCGGCGCGGCGCTCGCCCCCTCCGGTGCTGGACGTCGTGCCGCTGTTCGAGAGCGGCGACGACCTGGCCCGCGCCACCGAGGTGCTGGACGGCATGCTGGAGCTCGAGCCGGTCGCGCAGCGGCTGACCGCCAGCGGCCGCCACCTGGAGGTCATGCTCGGCTACTCCGACTCAGCCAAGGAACTCGGCCCGGCCGCCGCGTCGCTGCAGCTGTACGACGCGCAGCGGCGGCTGGCCGGGTGGGCGGCCGGCCGAGGCATCAAGCTGACGCTGTTCCACGGCCGCGGCGGCGCGCTCGGCCGCGGCGGCGGGCCGGCCGGGCGCGCGGTCCGGGCCCAGGCACCGGGCTCGGTGGACGGCCGGTTCAAGGTCACCGAGCAGGGCGAGGTGATCTTCGCCCGGTACGGCCACCCGGTCATCGCGCAGCGGCACCTGGCCCAGGTCACCTCGGCGGTGCTGGCCGTCACCGCGGCCGACCAGCGGCCCGGGGGCCGGGAGGCGCCGCCGCCGGGCGCGCAGGCGGTGGCGGCGGCACTGGCGGAGGCTTCCCGGCGCCGGTACCAGGACCTGGTGCAGGCGGACGGGTTCGCCGAGTGGTTCGCCCGGATCAGCCCGCTGGCCGAGATCGGACGGATGCGGATCGGGTCGCGGCCGGCCCGCCGGGCCTGGGCCGGGCCGCCGTCGAACCTGGACGACCTGCGCGCGATCCCGTGGGTGTTCGCGTGGGCGCAGACCCGGATGAACCTGCCGGGCTGGTTCGGGCTGGGCAGCGGGCTGGCCGCCGCCGCGCAGGCCTGCGGGATGGATACGGCGCGGGCCGCCTGCCGGGACTGGCCGCCACTGGCGGTGCTGCTGGACAACGCCGAGATGAGCCTGGCCAAGACCAGCGCGGCCATCGCCGACCGGTACCTGGCCCTGGGCGCCCGGCCGGACCTGGCCGCGCTGGTCCGGGAGGAGTATGACCTGACCCGGCAGCTGGTGCTGGCCGTTACCGGGCACGACCGGCTGCTGGGCAGTCACCCGATCCTGGCGCGCGCGGTGGCGCTGCGCGACCCGTATGTGGACGCGCTCTCGCACCTGCAGCTGCGCGCGCTGGCCGCGCTGCGCGCGGGCAGCGGAGACACCGAGCAGCTGGAGCGGCTGCTGCTGCTCACCGTCAACGGGGTGGCGGCCGGACTGCAGAACACCGGCTGAGCGGCCCCGCACCGGCAACCGCCCTCACCGGTAGGTGCGCACGGCCAGCACGGCCGCGAGCACCAGCCCGGCCACGGCGATCGCCAGCCGCAGTGCCCGCTGCGGCAGCCGCCGGACCAGCACCGGGCCGATCCGGCCGCCGACCAGGAACCCGGCGGCGAGCGGGACCGCCGCCGCCCACCGGACCGGGCCGAAGATCGCGAAGCCGACAGCGGCCGCGGCGTTGGCCAGGCCGGAGACGACGTTCTTGACCGCGTTCAGCTGCGCCAGCGGCCCGGCCAGCATGGCGGACAGGACCGCGAGCATCATGATCCCGCCGGCGGCGCCGAAGTAGCCGACGTAGACGGCGACCGCGAATGCCGCGGCCCGCAGCAGCCAGGCTCTCCGCGGCCCGCCGGGGATCTCGGCCCCCCGGGCGGGCACCGGGCCGGCGGCGGGCGCCGGATCCGCGCCGGAGGCCGGGCCGGGCAGCGCGGCCGGGGCAGGCGCCGGATCCGCGCCGGGCGCCCCGCCCGCGGCAGGCGCCGGGCCTGCGGCCGGGCCGCGGCGCGGCAGGAGCAGCAGCACCGACGCCGCGGCGATCAGGACCGGGGCCGCGGCCTGGAACGCATGTGGCGGCGAGAGCAGCAGCAGTGCCGCCCCGGCCGCGCCGCCCGCCGCGGTGACCAGCCCGAGCTGGCCGACCAGCCGCCCGCGGCCGGCCAGTTCCGGCCGCGAGCCGGCCGCCGCCCCGGCCGCGGTGAACACCAGCGCCACGGTGTTGGTCACGTTGGCGCTGACCGGGCTCAGCCCGGCCGCGAGCAGCGCCGGGTAGGACACCACCGAGGCCAGGCTGGCGACCGTGCTGGCCAGGCCGGCGGCGACGCCGGCGGCCAGCAGCGCGAGTTCGGCGGCCAGGCTCACGCCTCAGCCAACCACACGGCCGCGGCCGGCTGCGGCTGGTCCTGCCCGCACCCGGCCGCGGCCGGCTCCGAGCCTGGCTTCGATGATCTTGGCGAGTTCTCTGCGGGAAAGCGCAGGCAAATCGCCGAGATCACGGGCGGGCCGGGCCTGAAGGCGGCCCGGCCCGCGCATGGCGGTCCGGTTAGCGCGCGGTGGCGCTGCCGGACCGCACCACCAGCGTCCCGGCGGCGTGATCGCCGACCCGCTGGTGCTGGCGCGACACCAGCATGGTGATCAGGCCGACCAGCCCGACGAACAGGTTGTCGATGATCAGCAGGATCCACCGGCCGGCGAGCTGGCCCATGCTGGCCGGGCCGCCGCGCTTGCTGACCACGGCCAGGCCGAGCATCTGCATGCCGAAGGTCTGGCCGCCGTGCCGGCTCGGCCGGATCACCCAGTACCAGACGTATACGACGATGCTGAGGACCACCGCGACCAGGGTGCCGATCGTCAGCCTGGTCCCGTGGCCGCGCTCCAGCACGATCGACAAGATCGCCGGGATGATCGAGGCCAGGATGATGTCGATGATGTACTGCACCACCCGGCGGCCGACGACCCGGGTCGGGTCGTCCATCGCGGCGATCGGCGCACCCGGCTGCGGGCCGGGGCCCCACTCCGGCCGCCACTGCCCGCCAGCCTGGCCGGGCTGGCCTTGCTGACCAGGCTGACAGGCTGGACGGGCTGGCCGGCGGCCGGGCCGCCCGGCGGCGGGCCGGCCGGGACCTGCGCCTCGGCGGCGGTCGCGGCGTCGCTGCTGCCGGGCTGGCCGGGGTCGGCCTGGCCCTGCGGTCCGCTCTGCGGCATGCTCATGCGATTCCCCCTGATTCGAGCGCCTGACGGCGGCGCAGCCCGGCGGCGCACGGCGCGCAGCCCGGCCAAGTGCCGTTGTTGTACCCAAAGTGACGAAGTAAACACGCAGTGTCAGATCGCGCTGAAGCTAGGCGGGCGGGTCAGCCGGCCGGTTCGCGCACGGTCATTCGGGTGAGTCCGCGGGCAGGTCAGCCGCCCGGTTCCGCAGACGGTCAGCCGGCCGGTTCCGCGCACGGGTCAGCCCGATGAGTCCGCGGGCGGCTGGGCCGCCGCCGCGACCGCGACCTCGGCGGCCAGCGCCGCGTTGCCGGCGATGAGCCGCTCGTTGACCGCGACGCTGGCCCCGCCGCTCAGCTCCTCGACCTTGGCCAGCACGGCCGGCGTCACCGCCTGCCCGGTCACCCCGGCCTGCCGGACCTGGTCGACGGCCTGGTCGATCAGCGCCGACAGCTCGATCCCCCCGGCCGGCGGGCGGGCCAGCAGCAGCCCGCGCCCCGGGCTGAGCTGCCAGTGCGCGGCGGCGATCCGGGCGGCCTGCGCCGCGTCCGGGACGGTCGCCGAGACGGCCGGGCCGCCGCCGGCGCTGTAGAACAGCGGCATCGTGGCGGTCTGCCAGCCGAGCACCGGGATGCCGAGCGTCTCCAGCAGCTCGGCGGTGGCCGGCACGTCCAGGATCGACTTGGCCCCCGAGCACACCACGACCGCCTCGGTCCGGGCCAGCTGGGGCAGGTCGGCGGAGATGTCCAGGCTGTGGGCGAAGCCGCGGTGCACCCCGCCGATGCCGCCGGTGCCCATGAACCTGATGCCGGCCCGGCGGCACACCGCCAGCGTCCCGCCGACGGTGGTGGCGCCGAGCGCGCCCTGCACGGCGCAGGCCGCCAGGTCCCGCGCGCCGGCCTTGCGAGCCGCAGTCCCGGCCGCCGCGAACGCGTCCAGCTCGGCGGGGGTGAGCCCGACCCGGATCGCGCCGCCGATGATCCCGACCGTGGCGGGGACCGCGCCGTGCGCCCGGACCTGCTCCTCGGCGGCCCGCGCCACGGCGGCACCGCGGCCGCCGGAGAAGCCGTGCGAGATCAGCGTGGTCTCCAGCGCGACCACCGGCCCGCCCGCGGCCAGCGCCCGGGCGACCTCGTCCGCCACCACCAGCCGCAGGCTCACGGCATCGCCCCCATCTTCGCCACCGCCCGGGCCGCCGCGCGCAGCCCGAGTTCCACGCCGCCGAGCAGGTATCCGGCCGCGAAGGCGTCGCCCGCGCCGGTCGAGTCCACCGCGGTCACCGGGAGGGCGGGATAGTGCCTGCCGCCGGCCTGCACCCCGCCGGCGCCCAGCTTAACGACCAGCTCGGCATCCGGGACCGGGCCGGCCAGGTCCGCTTCGGCCTGGTTGCCGAACACCACGGCCGGGCGCAGCCGGGCCAGCAGCGCCGCGAACCGGGCCGGGCCGTAACCGCGCAGCGCCGCGGTCGAGGACAGGTCGACCGAGATCGCGGCCCCGGCCGCAGCCGCGGCCGCGGCGGCCGCCCGCGCCGCGCCGGCCACCGGCTCGGTCGTCAGGCTGTAGCCGGGCAGGTGCAGCCAGGCGCACCCGTCCAGCCAGGAAGGCTGCACTGCGGCCGCGGCCAGCCGCGGCCCCACGCCCCGGTCGGTGAGCATGGACCGCTTGTTGCCTCCCTCGGACAGCGCAACCACCACCCCCGTCCGCCCCTCGATCACCGGGCCCGCCAGCTCGACGCCGCGGCGGGCCAGGTCGCCGGCCAGCACCGCGGCCGCCATGTCGGTACCGCGGGCGGCGATGAGCCGGCTCCGGCCGCCGAGCGCGGCCGCCCAGGCGGCGACGTTCGCGGCCTGGCCGCCGGGACCGAGCACGGTGCGGGCCGGGGCGTCGGTTTCCTCGGCCGGCGGCCCGGACAGCGCGACGACCACGTCGATGTGGGCGTCACCGAGGACGCAGATCATCGCCGGCCCGCCATGCACGCGGGCAGCCTAGCTGCGCGTACCGGGCCGGGCCAGCCGCCCCCGCGGCCGGGTCAGGCGCGCAGCGGGATGACCGCGACCACCGCGGTCAGCTTCGGCACGCGGACGCCGCCCGCGGGCTCGGCGCTGACCCCGATGGAGTAGCCGGGGTGCAGCCCGGTGGCGAGCACGGGCGCCGACGATCCGGTGCGCCCGGCCAGCCCCGGCGACTTGAAGGAGCTGAGCTTGGGCCCGATGACCCACAGCTGGTAGACCTTGGTGTTCGGCAGCCGGCGCAGGCCGCTCAGCGAGATCAGCCCCCGGTGCTCCCGCAGCGAGACCACCACCGTGGCCCGGCCGCCGGCCTTGGTCCTGGCCGATAGCACCCGCACCCCCGGGCCGTGCAGCAGCGAGGCGATTTGCGCCTCCCGGTACTGCGCCGCTCTCCGCTGCTGCTCGGCGGTGCTGATCTGGTGCTGCGCCGCGCCGAGCTGGTGGCGGGCGGTGCCGAGCTGGTGCCGGGCCGAGACCAGGAAGACGGCGAGGACGGCGATCACCGCCGCCATCGCGACCGCCCCCGTGGCGGTGACCAGCCGGGGAACCCACCGCACCGACTCCGGCCGCAGCCCCCGGGCCTGCGGCACCGGCGGCAGCTGGCGGGTGCGGGCCGCCCGCGTGAGCACCGCGGCGCGCATCTCCAGCGGCGGGTCCGCCGCGGCCGCGATGCCGAGCTGGGCCGCGGTCGCCTGCAGCCCGCGCAGCTCGGCGGTGCAGGACGGGCAGCGGTGCAGATGCCGCTCGAACCGCTCGCGCTCGGCCGGCGCGAGCGCGTCGACCGCGTACACCCCGCAGAGCTGGTGCAGATCCTGGCGGACCAGCCTCATCCGCTCACCCCCATGCAGTCACGCATCCGGATGAGCCCGTCTCGGATCCTGGTCTTGATCGTGCCGAGCGCGACGCCCAGCAAGCCGGCGACCTCGCCGTAGGTGTACCCGCCGTAGTAGGCGAGGGTGAGCGATTCCCGCTGGATGCCGGTGAGCGTGCCCAGGCAGTGCCGGACCCGTTCCCGGTCCAGGTTCGCCTCGACCGCCTCGGCGACCTCGTCGATCGGCACCGAGGCCGACGCGGCCGCCGACCGCTGGTCGCGCTGCGCCTCCGCGGTGGCCGAGCGCACCCGGTCGACGGCGCGGCGGTGCGCGATCGTCATCACCCAGGTCTGGGCGCTGCCCCTGGCGGCGTCGAACCGGGAAGCGCGGCGCCAGACCTCCAGCAGGACCTCCTGGGCGACCTCTTCCGACTGCGCGGGGTCGCGCAGCACCTTGCAGATCAGCCCGTAAACCGGGCCTGCCAGCCGGTCGTAGACCGCCTCGAACGCGAGCTGGTCGCCGCGGGCGACGCGGGTGAGCATGTCATCGACGTCTGCGCCAGGGCCTCCCGGCCCGGGCGCGGACTCAGGCGCCGGCATGCCCCACCTCGTCATGCCGGGTATTCGGGGCGGCAGCGCCCTCGGATCGGTCCCGGCTGGGGTGATGCGGGACGCTACGGCGCACCGGCACGCCGCGGGGCTCCCCGGGCCGGGCCGAGCCCCGCCGGCCCCGGGAGCCCGGCGCCCGGAGCGCACGATGCTCAGCGGATAAATTCATGGGATCCAGTGCCCTTGCTGATCCGGCCTGCTACGGCCCAGCCTAGGCCGTCCCGGGCCAGCCGTCCGGCTCTCGGCCAGCTCAGCCCGTGGCGCGGAACCCGGCCGTGATGCCAGGCGCGACCTCGCCCGCCTGGGCGCCCTGGTCCGGCGCGGCGGCCCGGCCGGGTGAGGCGGCCTGGGCGGACCCGGTGGAGGCCGGCTCGGTGCCCTGGCCCGGCCCGCCCGCCTGCGCCGCCAGCTCGCGCACGAAGGCCGGGCCGCCGACCGTGCCCACGCCGGAGGCCAGGTCGTAGCCGGGCTGCGCCCGGAAGCCACGGACGGTGTGCAGCGCCCCGCCCTGGCGGAAGCTGACCGCGTTGCTCCCGCTGACCACGTCGGCGAGGCCCGGCGCGCGCAACCCCGACAGCCGGTACAGAGCCGGGTTGATCAGCCCGAGCCAGTGCCCGGCCTGCTGCCCGGCCAGCGCGACGATCCCGGCGAACTCGGGGGTCGCCTCGCTGGTGCCGCAGGTCGGGTACCAGCCGGCCTTCTGCCCGGCGAAGCTCTGGTACATGTCGGCCGCCCCGTTGCAGGCCGCGCTCATGGAGATGTCGGGCACGCCGCGGTGGCTGCCGGTGACCGCGCTGACCCCCTCCTGGTAGCCGGGCCGGGCGAAGATCACCGACTTGCCGCCGCCGCCGGCCAGCGGGTTGGACCCGCGGTCGCCGAAGATGAACTTGTTCGTGGGGGCGCTGTAGGTGTCGTTCCACACCGTGGCCGGGCGCAGCGGCCGGCCGGCCGCGCCCAGGTGCAGCGCGGTTCCGCCGATCCCGGTGACCAGCGGGTCACTGTCGGGCCAGGAGGTCACCGCGCGCAGGTAGTAGCTGGCGCCGTTGTAGCGCACGTCGGCGGCGCCGCTGTCGCCGGAGGCGGTGAGCACGGTCACGCCGCTCCGGGCGGCCAGCTGGTAGGCGCCGCGCAGGCTCAGCAGCCGCTGCGGGGTGGCGAAGGTCTGCTCGGTGGCGCTGAAGCTCTGGCTGATCACGCCGCCGAGATGGCGGCTGATCACGTACTTCTCCGCCCGCACGATCGCCGGGAAGCCGGTCCGGCCCTCGTTCTCCGCGGTCGGCGTCTCGACCAGCAGGATGCGCGCCTGCGGGGCGATCGTGTGGGCGTACTCGACATCCAGGTCGGTCTCGCCGGCCCAGCCGACCCGGTTCGGGTTCGGCCGGTAGGGCGCCACCGATCCGGCCGGCTGGATGATCCGCAGCGAGGGCGGCGCGGGCAGCCGCGCGGTCCGGTCGAACACCCTCAGGTCGCGGCGGACGGTCGGCGAGCCGTAGGAGTCGACGATCACGATCGTCTGGCCGCGGCCGGTGATGCCGCTGCGGTACAGCGCGGGGAGCCCGTAGGCCCGCTGGATCTGGCCCGGCAGGTAGCAGGCGATCCGGTAGTGCCGCTCGCAGTAGCGGGTGGTGGGGGGCGCGCTCAGCCCGCCCGCCGCGGCGTGCTGCGCGTCCGGGGCGATCAGCACCGCGGGCCCGGCGGGCCGGTGCGGCGCGCCCGGCCCGGCCCCGCCGCCCAGGGCGGCGGCCAGCGCCAGCGAGCCGGCCGCGGCGGCCGCGGCGGCCGCCGGGCGGGAAAGGCGCATGCGGGGCTCCAGAGGTGCAGGCCGGGACCGATCGGATGATCAGCGTAGCGTGGATCCAGCGGCGGACCGGGAGGACTCGATGAAGCTCAAGCTCGACCTGCACGATATCTACAACCGCGGACATGATATCGACCGGGCGCTGCGCGACATCATCGACGAGGCCGTGCGCACCCGGGCCCCGCTGGTCGAGATCATCCCGGGCAAGGGGTCGGGCCAGCTGAAGAAGCGCGTGCTGCGGTTCCTGGACCAGAAGGAGATCAAGGCGCTTTACCACCGGGTGGAGAAGGACTCCAAGAACTTCGGCCGCATCTTCGTCCACTTCCGCTGGAAGTAGCGAGGCACCGGCTGTCACCTGCGGGGGCGCACCGGTTCAGCTCTGACCTCCTTGTCCTTCACGAGCGAGGCGAGCTCCGACGTGAATTCGGCGGCACCGCCTGCCACTGGTCCGTCATCTGCCGCTATCCCGTCACCTCAGGCCGACGGAAGTCATGGCCGGGGCTGCGGTGACCGAGGTCGCCAAGCGACACGAAATCAGCCGGCCCCGGCGCGCTGGCCTGGCCGCGCTGGGAGAGGAACAGGCTGAGCGCGACGATGAAGGCCACGACTTTCGACACCGCGTTGAATGCGAACGGCAGCGGCGCGGAGGGGTAGCCCAATCCGAAGAGCGCCCAGACCGCGAAGATCAGCAGCATCAGCGCGAAGGTGAAGAACACCGTCCGGGACAGCCGCACCAGCGGAGACAGCGACAGAAGCGCCAGCGTGGTGAATTCGACGAGGAACAACGGCGTGAAGAACAGCACCCGGTACAACGCCGGATCGGGAGCAACGGCGGGGTAGGTCCGGGCCATGACGAGGAGGTCGAAGGGGAACTCGAAGATCATCGGCGCGGCTATCGCGCCGATCAAGGCGCTGCCCACCCGGGCCTCCTGGTTCAACGAGCGGCCCGCATACAAGATGGCGAAGAACAGGGCGATCATGCACGCAGCAGTAATCGGGAAGATCGGTTGCGGCGGCCTGGAGCGGATCAGATGCTGCTGGATCAGCTGGTGCAGGTAAAGGCCGAAGCAGACCAGGAACGCTACGATCGCCGCCCCCCAGGTCGCGAGCATCACTGTCCTGGCGGTCCGGCCGGGCCTGGGCAGCCGCACCGGGACCCTCAGCCGGAACCCCGCCCCGGCCACCCCCGCCGCCACGGCCACTAGCACCAGAGCCAGCACCACCCTGGCCGCGCCGCCGTAACTGGACCACCCAACCCGCGCGGCCGGCGCACGTACCTGCCCGGCGATCGCATACAGCTGCCCGGCGGCCTGGCGTACCTGCCCAGAACTCATCTTGGCGAGCGCCTCGCTTCCCGCAGCCCCCTGTTGATAGCACTGCCGCAAGCCCAGACTTCATTCCAGCGTGACAACCCGTCGCAACCACGTCCAGGGCGTGTACCCGATCAACTGAGCCGGGCCGTCAAGCATCAAGCGAAGGCCAGGCACTCAGTCGTCTTGTCGTAGCCCCGCTGTGCGTCTCGCGGCGAGGTAGAGCTGATAGTGCCTAGCTCGAGGCCGGCCGCCTGGTCCTGATAGGCAGGCATGAGCTCGCCCCACCGCGCCTGGCCGGCGCGCTCACGGCCGGTGATGTGGGCGGCGAGGTCTTCGACGTGGATCTGCAGCCCGGCTCCGTAGGCGGCGAGCTTGTCCAGCGGCAGGCCTTGTTGCTCGATGGCCAGCAGGGTCTGGCCGCCGTCAGCGGTCAGCGTGACCTCGGTGACCTCTTCGAACGGCTCGTCTGCATCCTTGCCGGTCACCACCAGCCGCCGCGGGGGCTCGCAGGCCTCGATGCGCCCGGTGCCCTCCCATCCGCTGGCGAAGACGTGCACGCGGTACTCGCCGCCGGGCCGCAGGTCGCCTTCGACTTCGCCGTACCAGCGGGATAGCCGCGCGGGATCGGTGAGTGCCTGCCACAGGTCGCCGACATCGGTGCCGAAGCGGTCTTCCATGTGCACGATGCCTGTGCCGCCGGCGGATCGCAGGCTGCCCAGGATGCGGGCGTTGCTGGTCATCGGACGCTCCTTCGTTCGCGTGTGTCCCGGGCCATCTCGGTGTGCAGGGCATCCAGCCGCTGCTGCCACGGGGCCCGGTAGCGGTCCAGCCAGTCATCGATCTCGGCCAGCGGCTGCGGGCGGAGGCTGTAGATCTGCCGCGTGCCTGCACGGTACCTAAGCAGCCGCGCGCGGGCCAGGCCACATCAGCGAACCGGATACCTGCGCTTCGCCGCCGGTGAGCCCGGGCTCGCTTAGTGGCGGTGCTGGGCGTAGGCGGGTGCGAGCAGCCGGGGTGCGAGGGCCCGCCAGCCGCCGGCCAGCCCGGCCAGCCGGGCGGGCCCGGCCAGCGGCGGCCGGGCCGCCGCGGCGAACAGCGATACGGGGCGCGGGGCGCGGGCCGGCCGCCGGTGCCGGGCCGCGGGGCGGCGGCGCGGCCCTCCGTGCGGCGCCGGGCGCGGTAGCGGGACGGCCTGGATGCCGGTCACCGGCCGCGGCGGCGGCCCGTCGAAAGCCGTGAAGTAGTAGACGTCAGCCGACGTCCAGGCAAACCCCATCCCCGGTCCCCCGCTCCCCCGAGCGCGGCCGCCCCGGGCGCAGGCGGCCTGATTACGGCAGGTTCGCAACGAGCACCCCCGGTGTCCAGCAACCAGCGGCCGGGGCCGGGTGAGTGTCCGGGAGAAGACCGGGCAAGCCCGGCAAATCCCGGCGGCGATCCGGCCCCGCGCCGCCCGCGCCGGTGCTGTGTGACAATTCGGCCATGAGGTTCGTCCTGCGGATCCTGGTCACGGCGGTCGCGGTCGCGATCGCGGCGGTGCTGGTGCCCGGCATCCAGCTGCCCACGTCCAGAACCAGCGAGAAGATCCTCACGCTGATCGTGGTGGCGCTGATCTTCGGCCTGGTCAATGCGGTGCTCAAGCCGATCATCAAGGTGGTCGGCTGCATCTTCTACGTGCTCACGCTCGGCTTGATCGGCCTGATCGTCAACGGGCTGCTGTTCTGGCTGACCAGCTGGGTGGCCGGCCAGCTCAAGCTGCCGTTCCACATCACCGGCTTCTGGCCGGCGTTCTGGGGCGCGATCATCGTCGGGATCGTGGGCTGGCTGCTCAACTTGTTCTTGCACGACGACCGGGACTCGCGTGCGGTTCGCTGACCGGTTCCGCCGGGCCAGGCCGGCCAGGTCGGCCGGGCGGGCCGGGCCGGGCCGGTCCGGCGGGACGGGCCGGTCCGGCGGGACGGTGGCGCTGGCCGCCGTGACGGCCGTGCTGACCGGAGCCGCCGTCCTGCTGGCGGGAGCGGCCGCCGGCCCCGCCCGTGCGGCCGGGGCGGCCGGGGCGGCCGGGGCGGCCGGGGCGGCCGGGAAGGACGGAGCGGCAGGCCGCGGCGTGATCGGGGTCGGCACGGCGGCGCTGCGGCGGTGCCGGCCCGGTGCCGCCGCCTACTGCGGGCGCATCCGGGTGCCGCTGGACTACTCCCGCCCGGCGGCCAGCCCGCGGATCCGCATCGGCTTCCGGTGGCTGCCCGCCGCCGGCGCCCGCCCGGCGGGGACGATCCTGGCCGTCGAGGGCGGCCCCGGTTACGCCTCTACCGGCTCGCAGAGCCTGTACCAGACGATGATCGGCTCACTGGCGAAGACCAGGAACCTGCTGCTGGTGGACCTGCGCGGCACCGGCAGCTCCAGCCCGCTGGACTGCCCGGGCCTGGAGCGCTACGGCAGGCTGCAGCACCAGGACGGTCCGGCCTTCGACGCCCTGGTGGCCGCATGCGGCGCGCAGCTGAACCACACCTGGCACTACCGGGGCGGCGGCTACGTGCACGCCTCGGACCTGTTCAACACCGCCTACTCCGCCCGTGACGTCGCCGCGGTGCTGCACGCCCTCCGCCAGCCCCGGACCGACCTGTACGGCGACTCTTACGGCTCCTGGTTCGCCCAGGCGTTCGCCGCCCGGTACCCGGGGCTGCTGCGCTCGGTCACGCTCGACTCCACCTACCAGGTGCTGGACCTCGACCCCTGGTACGTCACCACCGTGATCACCGCCCGGCAGGCGTTCGGCCAGGCCTGCGCCCGCTGGCCGGCCTGCGCCCGGGCCGCCCGCGAGCCGGGCTGGGCGCTGGTCACCGCGCTGGAACGGCGGCTGGCCCGGTCGCCGGTCAGCGGGCCTGCCGCGACCGGGGCCGGCGCGCCCGGCCGGTTCACTGTCACCGCGGAAACCCTGGTCAACCTGGTCAACAACGCCGGGTTCGACCCGGTGGTGTACCGCGACCTGGACGCGGCCGCGCGGGCGCTGCTGCGCCACGGCTTCGCCGCCCCGCTGCTGCGCCTCGGCGCGCTGTCGGTCGGCTTCGACGACAGCAACGAGCCGCTGCCCGGCTTCAGCGACGGGCTGTACTTCGCCGTCTCCTGCACCGACTACCCGCAGCTGTTCAGCCGCACCGCGGCGCCGGCGGCGCGGGCCCGGCAGTACGCCGCCGCGCTGCGGCGCGAGCCCGCCGGGACCTTCGCGCCGTTCAGCATCCGCCAGTGGACGGCGATGGACCAGTACACCGAGGCCTACAGCGCCTGCCTGGACTGGCCGTCCCCGCAGCGGCTGGCCGCCCCGATCACCCGGCGGCCGCCGCTGGTGCCCGCCCGGCTGCCGGTACTGGTCCTGTCGGGGACGCTGGACTCGCTGACCCCGCGGCTGCACGGCGCCACCCTCGTCACCCGGCAGCTGGGCCGCTCGGCCCGCCTGGTCACCGTGGCGAACCTGACCCACGTGACGTTGCAGGACGCCAACGACTCCTGCCCCGCCGCGATCTACCGGCAGTTCGTCGCCGACCCGGCCGGGCTGGCCCGGCAGGACACCTCGTGCGCGCGCTCGGTGACGCCGGTGCACGCGGTGGGCCGCTACCCGGCCGCGCTGGCCGGCGCGACGCCCGCCGCCGCCCGGGCGGGCAACGCCGCCGGGCGGCCCGCGCGGCAGGCCGCGGCGCTCGCGGTCGCGGCCGCGGGCGATGAGATCAGCCGGTGGCCGCTGCTGGCCGGCAACGCCGACCGCGGGCTGCTCGGCGGCGCCGTCCGGTTCCGGCCCGGCCCGGTCGTGCGGGTGACGCTGCGCGGCGCGCGCCCGGCAGCCGGGTTGAGCGTCACCGGCACCGCCTGGTGGGATCAGGCCTCCGGCCAGGTCACCGCCCGGCTGACCGCGCGCGGCGCGGCAGGCGGCCCGGTGCTGGTGCGGGCGCGCTGGAACGCGCTCGCCGCGGCCGGGCAGCGCGCCGTCATTTCCGGCCGCCAGGGCGCCCGGCGGCTGGCCGCGGCCTTGGCGGCCCCGTGACGGCCGCCCCGCGGCGCGCATCTTCCGGTGGCTGACGGGCAGAGGCTCGGATGCGGTCCGGGCGCCGGGGCCGGGGCCGCATCCCATTACCCGGCGGGCCGGACGGCTCGCGCCAGAGCATGCGCGGAAGGGGGGCAGGATGCGGGCCGCGACCTACCGGGTCCAGCTGCACGCGGGCTTCACCTTCGATGATGCCGCGGCCATCGCCGGGTACCTGGCCGACCTCGGCATCTCGCACCTGTACTGCTCGCCGGTGCTGCAGGCCGCCCCCGGCAGCACGCACGGCTATGACGTCACCGACCACTCGCGGCTCAGCGCCGAGCTGGGCGGGGCGGACGGGTACGCCCGGCTGGCCCGCAGCCTGGCCGCGGCCGGCCTGCGCCAGGTGCTCGACATCGTGCCCAACCACATGGCCCTGGCCGGGCGGCACAACGCCTGGTGGTGGGACGTGCTGGAGAACGGGCCGTCCAGCCCGTACGCCCGCTACTTCGACATCGACTGGGATCCGCCGCAGCGCAAGCTGACCGCCACCGTGCTGATGCCGGTGCTCGGCGACCAGTACGGCCGGGTGCTGGAGGCCGGCGATCTCACCGTGGCCCGGCAGGGCGGCTCGTTCCTCGTGCGCTACTACGACCACGAGGCGCCGCTGTCGCCGCGCACCCTGGACGGCCTGCTGGCGGCCGCGGCACGGCGGGCCGGGTCGGCCGAGCTGGCCGAGCTGGCCACCGCGCACGGCGAGCTGCCGCACGCGATCCTCACCGAGCCGGCCGCGGTCACCGAGCGGCACTGGGGCAAGGAGAAGCTGCGCGAGCGGCTGGCCGAGCTGTGCCGGGAGCAGCCGTCCGTGGCCGGGGCAATCGACGCGGAGGTCAGCGCGCTCAACGCCGACGCCGACGCGCTGGACGAGCTGCTGGAGCGGCAGAACTACCGGCTGGCCTACTGGGCGACCGGCGCCGAGGAGCTGTCCTACCGGCGCTTCTTCAACATCGAGACGCTCGCCGGGCTGCGGATCGAGAACGGCGACGTGTTCGCCGATACCCACCGGCTGATCTTGCGGCTGGTCGCCGACGGCACCGCCGACGGGCTGCGGATCGACCACGTGGACGGGCTGGCCGACCCGGAGGGCTACCTGGTCCGGCTGCAGGAGGCGACCGGCGGCTGCTACGTGGTGGTGGAGAAGATCCTGGCGGCCGGCGAGCAGCTGCCCGCCTGGCCGGTGGCGGGGACCAGCGGCTACGACTTCCTCAACAAGGTCGGCCAGCTGTTCACCGACCCGGCGGGCGGCCCGGCGCTGCGGGCCGGCTACGCCCGCTTCACCGGCGCCGCGGCCTCCTACCCCGACGTGGCCCGCGCGGCGAAGCTGCAGATCATGCGGGACGAGCTGGCCGCCGAGCTGGAGCGGCTGACCAGCCTGCTGGCCGAGGTGTGCGAGCGGCACCGGCGCCAGCGCGACCACACCCGCCGCGAGCTGCGCGAGACGCTGGCCGAGGTGCTCGCCGCCTTCGGCGTCTACCGCAGCTACACCCTGCCCGGCCGCCCGGTCAGCCCGGCGGACCGGGCGCACATCGGCGCGGCGGTAGCGGCGGCCCGGGCCACCCGCCCCGACCTGGACGCCGAGCTGATCGGCTTCATCGGCGAGCTGCTGGTGCTGCACTATCCCGGCGATCACGAGGGTGAGTTCGCCGTTCGGTTCGCCCAGGTCAGCGCCCCGGTGATGGCCAAGGGAGTGGAGGACACCGCGTTCTACCGGTACTACCCGCTGCTGGCGCAAAACGAGGTCGGCGGCGACCCGGACCAGTTCGGCCTGGCCGTCGCGGACTTCCACGCGGCGATGGCGCAGACGGCCCGGCAATGGCCGGAGGCGATGCTGACCCTGTCCACCCATGACACCAAGCGCAGCGCCGACATGCGGGCCCGGCTGGCGCTGCTGGCCGAGCTGCCGGGCGCCTTCGAGCAGGCGGCGGCGGCCTGGTCGGCACGCAACCAGCGGCACAAGCGGGCCGGCTGGCCGGATGCGAACGCCGAGTACCTGCTCTACCAGACGCTGATCGGCGCGTGGCCGGTGACCGCGGAGCGGGCGGCCGCGTTCATGGCCAAGGCGTCTCGCGAGGCCAAGGTGCACACCTCCTGGACCGAGCCGTTCGCCGAGTACGACGAGGCGCTGGCCGCCTTCGTCGCCGCCGTGCTCGGCGACCGCGAGTTCGTGGCCGGGCTGGAGGAGTTCCTGGCTGCCCACCAGCTGGTGGAGCTCGGCCGGGTCAGCTCGCTGGCGCAGACCGCGCTGCTGCTGACCTGCCCGGGCGTGCCTGACCTGTACCAGGGCGACGAGATCTGGGACCTGTCGCTGGTCGATCCCGACAACCGCCGGCCGGTCGGTTACGCCGCCCGCCGCGAGCTGCTGGCCGATCTCGGCGGGGCCGGGCCGGAGGCGGCGCTGGCCCGGGCCGACGCGGGCGGCCCGAAGATCTGGCTGATCCGGCGGCTGCTGGCGGCCCGGCGGCAGTACCAGGCCGCGTTCGGGCCCGGGTCGGGCTACCAGCCGCTCACGGCGGACGGCGGCAAGGCCGGGCACGTGGTCGCGTTCGCCCGCACCGCGCCCGGCCAGGACCAGCCCGGCCAGGACAGCGGCACCCCGCCCGCCGGTAACACCCCGCCCGCCGGTAACACCCCGCCGGGCCGGCCGGGCGCGGGCGCCGGCCGGCCGCAGGTCGTGGTCGTGGTGCCGCGGCTGGTGGCCCGGCTGGCCGGGGAGTGGGACGGCACCACCGTGACGCTGCCGCCCGGATCCTGGTCCAGCGTGCTGGCCGGCCCGGGCGAGGACCCGGTGACCGGCCAGGTCAGCGTGGCCGGGCTGCTGGCCCGGTTCCCCGTCGCCGTGCTAGGCAGGGCAGGCTGATGCGCGAGCTCACGGTATGGGCGCCGCGCCCGGAGCGGGTCGAGCTGGTGACCGGCGGGCGGCGGGTGCCGATGCGCCGCGGCGACGGCGGCTGGTGGCATGCCGCCGCCGGGCAGGCGGGCCCGGGCACCGACTACGCCTTCAGCCTCGACGGCGGGCCGCCCCGGCCCGACCCGCGGTCGGCGTTCCAGCCGGCCGGGGTCGACGGGCCGTCCCGGGTGGTCGACCACGACGGGTTCGGCTGGACCGACGCCGGGTGGCGCGGCCTGCCGCTGGCCGGAGCGGTGCTGTACGAATGCCACACCGGCACGTTCAGCGAGCCGGGCACCTTCGACGGGGTCGTCGCGCACCTGGGCCACCTGGCCGGCCTCGGCGTCGACGCGGTCGAGCTGATGCCGGTCGGCGAGTTCGCCGGCACCCGCGGCTGGGGCTACGACGGGGTCGGGCTGTACGCGCCGCACCACGCCTACGGCGGCCCGGACGGCCTGAAGCGGCTGGTCGACGCCGCGCACGCGGCCGGCCTCGGGGTGGTGCTCGACGTGGTCTACAACCACCTCGGCCCGGCCGGCAACTACCTGCCCGAGTTCGGGCCCTACTTTTCCGCCCGGCACCAGACCAACTGGGGCGACGGGGTGAATCTGGACGGCCCGGACTGCGGCGAGGTACGGCGGTTCGTGGCCGACAACGCGCTGATGTGGCTGCGCGACTACCACATCGACGGGCTGCGGCTGGACGCCGTGCACGCGATCGCCGACGACTCGGCCGTGCACATCCTGGAGCAGCTGCAAGACGAGGTGTCCGCCCTGGCCGCGCACCTGCGCAAGCCGCTGTTCCTGATCGCCGAGAGCGACCTGAACGACCCCCGGTTCGTCCGCGGCCGGGAGGCCGGCGGCTACGGGCTGGCCGCGGCCTGGGCCGACGAGTGGCACCACGCCCTGCACGCCGTGCTCACCGGCGAGCGGGACGGCTACTACGCCGACTTCGGCTCGCTGGCGCTGCTGGCCAAGGCGCTGCGCCAGGCCTGGGTCTACGACGGGACCTACTCCCCGCACCGGCGCCGGGTGCACGGCCGCCGGCGGCCGGCCTGTCCGGCAGCCAGTTCGTGGTCAGCGCCCAGAATCACGACCAGGTCGGCAACAGGGCAGCCGGTGACCGGCCGGGCGCGCTGGTCAGCCACGGCCGCCTGAAGATCGCGGCGGCCCTGCTGCTCACCGCGCCGTTCGTGCCGATGCTGTTCCAGGGCGAGGAATGGGGCGCCTCCGCCCCGTTCCAGTACTTCACCGACCACGCCGACCCGCAGCTGGGCCAGGCGGTCAGCACCGGGCGGCGGCAGGAATTCGCCGCGTTCGGCTGGGACCCGGCGGACGTGCCCGACCCGCAGGCGGCCGCCACGTTCGAGCGCTCCCGGCTGGACTGGTCCGAATTGGGCGAGAAGGACCACGCCGACCTGCTGGCCTGGTACCGGGCCCTGATCGCGCTGCGCCGGGCCGTGCCCGCCCTCACCGACCCGCGGCTGGAGCGCACCGGGACCGATTTCGACCCGGCGGCGGGCTGGCTGACCGTGCGCCGCGGGCCGGTGACGGTGGCCTGCAACCTCGGCACCGCCGAGTGGACCTGCCCGGCCGGGCCGGGCACCGCGGTGGCCGCCGGGTCCGATCCGGGCATCGCCCGGACAGCGGAGGGCATTTCGCTGCCGCCCGATACCGTCGTGATCCTGGCCGGCCCCGATCTGGCCGGCCCGGCTTGATCCGGGCCACCGCGGCCGCCGGAGCCGGCCTTGAGGAGAGGACCATCCGCAGATGACCGTCATCGAGAACTGGCCGGGCCGGCCGTACCCGCTGGGCGCCGCCTATGACGGGGCCGGCACCAACTTCTCGCTGTTCTCCGACGTGGCCGAGAAGGTCGAGCTGTGCCTGTTCGGCGAGGACGGCGCCGAGGAGCGGCTGGCGCTGGAGGAGATCGACGCCTCCTGCTGGCACGCCTACCTGCCGGCGGTCACCCCCGGCCAGCGCTACGGATACCGGGTGCACGGGCCGTGGGAGCCCGCCAGCGGCTCGCGCTGCAACCCGGCCAAGCTGCTGCTCGACCCGTACGCCAAGGCCATCGAAGGCGGCGTCGACTGGGCCCCGGCCTGTTTCCCCTATAACTTCGGCGACGAGAACTCGCGCAACGACGACGACAGCGCGCCGCACGTGCCCCGGTCGGTGGTGCACAACCCGTTCTTCGACTGGGGCAACGACCGGCCGCCGGACATCCAGCTGAACGAATCGGTGATCTACGAGGTGCACGTCAAGGGCTTCACCGCCCGGCACCCGGACATCCCCGAGGCGCAGCGCGGCAGCTACGCCGGGCTGGCCCACCCGGCCGCCATCGAGTACCTGACCGGTCTCGGCGTCACCGCGGTCGAGCTGCTGCCGGTGCACCAGTTCGTGCAGGACGCGCACCTGGTCGAGCGGGGTCTGCGCAACTACTGGGGCTACAACTCGATCGGCTTCCTCGCCCCGCACAACGAGTACTCGGCGACCGGGCAGGCCGGCGAGCAGGTGGCCGAGTTCAAGGCCATGGTGCGGGCGCTGCACGAGGCCGGCATCGAGGTGATACTCGACGTGGTCTACAACCACACCGCCGAGGGCAACCACCTCGGCCCGATGCTGTCGCTGAAGGGCATCGACAACGCCGCCTACTACCGGCTGGTGCCCGGTGACCAGCGGTTCTACTACGACACCACCGGCACCGGCAACAGCCTGAACGTGCGGCACCCGCACACCCTGCAGCTGATCATGGACTCGCTGCGGTACTGGGTGACCGACATGCACGTGGACGGCTTCCGGTTCGACCTGGCCGCCAGCCTGGCCCGGCAGTTCCACGAGGTGGACCGGCTGTCGGCGTTCTTCGACCTGATCCAGCAGGACCCGGTGGTGTCCCAGGTCAAGCTGATCGCCGAGCCGTGGGACATCGGCGAGGGCGGCTACCAGGTCGGCAACTTCCCGGCCCTGTGGTCGGAGTGGAACGGCCGCTACCGGGACACGGTGCGCGATTTCTGGCGCGGCGAGCCCGCCACCCTCGGCGAGTTCGCCTCCCGGCTGACCGGCAGTTCCGACCTGTACCAGGCCGACGCCCGGCATCCGGGCGCGAGCGTCAACTTCGTCACCGCGCACGACGGGTTCACGCTGCGCGACCTGGTGTCCTACAACGGCAAGCACAACGAGGCCAACGGCGAGGGCAACGCCGACGGCACCGACGACAACCGGTCCTGGAACTGCGGCGCCGAGGGCGAGACCAAGCGCCGGGAGGTGCTGGCGCTGCGCCGCCGCCAGCAGCGCAACTTCATCGCCACGCTGATGCTGTCCCAGGGCGTCACCATGCTGCTGGCCGGCGACGAGTGCGGCCGCACCCAGGGCGGCAACAACAACGCCTACTGCCAGGACAACGAGATCTCCTGGCAGGACTGGGAGAACGTGGACGAGGCGCTGCTGGAGTTCACCAAGCGGATGATCGCGCTGCGCCGCGACCACCCGGTGCTGCGCCGCCGCCGCTGGTTCCAGGGCCTGCCCATCCGCGGCTCGGTCGACATCGCCTGGTGCCGGCCGGACGGCGGCGAGATGAGCGACAAGGACTGGGACTCCGGCACCGGCTCGGTCGGCGTGTTCCTCAACGGCGAGGCCATCACCGACAAGGACCGGCGCGGCCAGCGGGTCACCGACGACTCGTTCCTGCTGCTGTTCAACGGCCACTACGAGGCGCTGGACTGGCAGCTGCCCAAGCAGTTCGGCGACACCTGGCGGGCGCTCGTGGACACCGCGACCCCCAAGCGCCAGGGCCGGGAGTTCGACATCAGCCGGACCCTGCCGGTGGCTCCGCGGTCCGCGGTGGTGCTGGTGCGCGCCGACCGGGCGCAGTCCTGAGCCGCCCGCGGCTGACCGCAGACCAGGCGGCCCGGCTCAGCCTGGCCGAGCAGCACGACTGGCACCGCCGCCGGATGCCCGGCCGCCGCGGCGCGCCCGCCCGCCGCCTGGACCTGGCGCCGGGCGCGGCCGTCCCGGCCTGCGGGCGGCACCTGGCGTTCGGCCCGGACCCGGCCCGGCAGATGACGGTGTCCTGGCAGGTCCCGGTCCTGGTCGCCGACCCGTTCCTGCGGGTCGGCGAGGCACCCGGCGACCTCGGCCAGAAGATCGCCGCGGAGATCAGGACCGTGACCACGCGGCGCGAGGACACCGCGCCGCGCCACCGGGCGCCACCGTCGGCCGGGCCTGCCGTCGAGCAGTACTATCTGCATGCCGAGGTCAGCGGGCTGGCGCCCGGCCGGCGCTACTACTACGCGGCCGGCCACCGCGGCCTCGACCCCGGCGGCTGCCCCGGTCCCGGCGCCGCCGCCGGGACGTTCCGCACCGCGCCGGGCCGCCGCGAGCCGTTCACCTTCACCGCGTTCGGCGACCAGGGCGTCAGCTACGACGCGGCCGCCGCCGCCGCCCAGGTCCGGGCCCTGCGGCCGGCCTTCCACCTGCACGCGGGCGACATCTCCTACGCCGAGGCCGGCGGCCGCGGGCTGATCACCGACGGCTACGACCCGCGGATGTGGGACTCCTTCTTCGCCCTCGCCGAGCAGGCGGCCGGTGCGGTGCCCTGGCAGGTCGCGATGGGCAACCACGAGATGGAGGCCTGGCACTCCGCGGACGGGTACGGCGCGCAGCGGGCCCGGTTCGCCCTGCCCGGCGCCGGCGGCCCGGACGATGGCAGGCCCGGCGATGGCGGCCCGCCGGCCGCCTACTACAGCTTCACCTGCGGCAACGTGGGCGTGGTCAGCCTGGACGCCAACGACGTGTCAGCCGAGATCACCGCGAACCTCGGCTACACCGGCGGGGCGCAGACCCGCTGGCTGGCCGCCACCCTGGCGGAGCTGCGGGCCCGGCCGGGCATCGATTTCCTGGTGGTGTTCTTCCACCACTGCGCCTACTGCACCTGCTCGGCGCACGGCTCGGACGGCGGCGTCCGGGCGGCCTGGGTGCCGCTGTTCGACGCCTGCCAGGTCGACCTGGTCGTCAACGGCCACAACCACATCTACGAGCGGACCGACCCGCTGGCCGGCGGCCGCTGCGGCGCCGCCGCGCCGCCCGGCGCGAGCATCCGGCCCGCGGCCGCGGGCACGACCTACATCACCGCCGGCGGCGGCGGGATGGACCTGTACGGCTTCCCCGCCCCCGACCGCTATCTCGGCGGCGGGCCTGGCGGCGGCGGCCCGGCCCGCGGCTACCTGCAGGCGGGCGGCGGCGAGACCGAGCCGGAGAGCGCCGCGTGGTCGCGGGTCCGCTACACCGGGTACTGCCTGCTCGCCGCCGACAGCCGCCCGGCCCCGGGCACCGGCGGCACGCTGACGGTCCGGGCGCTGGCCCCGGGCGGGACCGAGATCGACCGGGTGACGCTGGTCCGCTGAGCCGGTCGTGCGGGCCCGCGGGGCCCGATGCGATCGGCCGGGGGGTTCCGGGGGTCCTCCCCGGGCCAGCACCGCCGGTCGTGCGGGCCCGCGGGGCCCGATGCGATCGGCCGGGAGGTTCCGGGGGTCCTCCCCCGGGCCAGCACTTCAGGAGGCGGCTCGCTGAGCCGGGATCCGCGGCCGGATCCGGGGCCGGTCCAGCTGCTCCAGGATGGCGGCCAGCGCCTCGGGCTGGCTGACGTGCGGGCAGTGCCCGCTGTCGATCTCCACCGGTTCCACGCCGAGGCGCTGCCGGGCGGCGGCGCGCATCCAGTCCGGCCGCAGGGTACGGTCCCCCCGCGGCAGCACGAAGGTCGACGGGACGCCGGGCGGCCGCGGCGCCGGCGGCTCGCGGTACACCTCAGCCGGGCTGAACAGCCGCAGCGTGGACAGCCCCCAGCGCAGGCTGGGCAGGTCACAGTCGTGGAACAGGAAATAGGCGGCCACCACCGGGTCGGCCAGCACCGACGCGGCCGCCGAGCGCCATTCGGCGCCGAACATCTGCGCCGCCGCCTGCTGGACCTCGTCGTGATAGCTGCGCCGGCCCGGGGCCGGCACGTACGCGGCGAGCCACACCAGGTGGCCCGGCGCGAGGGCCGCGGCCAGGGCGGGCATCAGCACTCCCGCCCCCGAGTGCGCCACCAGCACCGGGCTGCTCAGCCCGGGCCCGGCCTGGGCGGCCGCCCGGGCCGCATAGCCGGCCGCGCCCGGCCCCGGCGCCTCCGCCGCGGCCGGCGGCCCGGGCGGCCCGGCCGCGAGGTCGATCAGCTCCGCCCGGTGGCCGCGGCGCTGCAGCTCATCCGACAGCCGCCGCCATCCCTGCGGCGACTGCGCCGTGCCGTGCACCAGGACGAAATCCACGCATGCTCCTCAGGCTGACAGCGCCCGCTCCCTCCCGCGCCGCCGCCAGGCGGCCGGCCCGGTTCCCTTGCCGCTTACGGGTTCAGTCAGTGGGAACACGATGTCACAGATCGGTATTTGTAGTGGCAAACTTGCCGCTACTGCCCTTTCCCTGCGGGCCTGACGAACATCTGCGGCGGCTTGTTGCCGGCCAGCTGGCCGCCGTCCACCGGGACCACGGTCCCGGTGACGAACGACGACTGCGGCGCGCACAGCCACAGCACCACGTCGGCGACCTCGGCCGGGGTGCCGGTCCGGCGCATCGGGGTGGACTGGGCGGCCAGTTCCTGCGCGCGCGGCCCGGCCGCCTCCAGCCGGTGGGTGAGGATCGGCCCGGGCGCCACCACGTTGACCCGCACCCCGGCGTCGGCGTAATCCAGGGCCGCGACCTTAGTCAGCCCGATGATCCCGGCCTTGCCCGCGACGTAGGCGGCCAGGTTCGCGGTGCCGTTCACCCCGGCCACCGAGGCCATGTTCACGATCGCGCCGCCGCCGGTGCGCAGCATCGCCGGGATCTGGTATTTCATGCCGAGGAACGTGGCGCGGATGCTCGTGGCGATGGACGCGTCGAACTCGGCCGGGTCGATATCGGCCAGCGGCGCGGGCAGCGGGCCGCCCGCGGCATTGTTGAACGCGTAGTCCAGCCGCCCGTAGCCGGCCAGCGCCCGGCCGGCCAGCTCGCGCGCGGCCGCCTCGCCGGTCACGTCGGCGGCCACCGCGCTGGCCTGGCCGCCGGCGGCCGCGATGCCGTCCGCCACCGCCTGCACCGCGGCGGCGTCCCGGGCCGCCAGCACCACGGCGGCGCCGGCCGTGGCGAACGCCTGCGCGACCGCCGCGCCGATCCCGCGGCTGGCCCCCGCCACCAGCGCGACCTTTCCGTGCATGACGGGCTCGGTCATGCCGGTCCTCCCTTCGCCCGCGGCCCGGCTCACCCGCCAGGCCATTACTTTGATGCCTAATGTTAGATATCGAAGCTTTAGATGTCAAAGAGATTCTGGTACGGTGAGGCCATGCCGCGGCCTGCTGTCACCCCGATCGGCCGTCACCTGGGCCGGGTGGCCAGGGACGTGAACCGGGCTTTCGACGGCGCGCTCACGGCGGCCGGCGGGTCGCTTCCGGCCTGGCTGATCCTGATCTCGCTGAAGTCCGGCGCGGCGGCCAGCCAGCGGCAGCTGGCCGCCGCGGTCGGCATCCAGGACGCGACGCTCACCCACCACCTGGCCGCAATGGAGGCGGCCGGGGTGCTGACCCGGCGGCGCGACCCGGGGAACCGGCGGGTGCAGCGGGTGGAGCTGACCGCCGCCGGCGAGGCGCTGTTCGCCCGGCTGGCGGCCGCCGCCGCCGCGTTCGACGAGCAGCTGCGCGCCGGGCTGTCCGATGCCGACCTGCAGCAGGCCCGGCGGCTGCTGGACGCGCTGCACCGCAACGCCCGCGCGGCCGGGGAGAGCGGCTGACCCCGCGGCTACGATGAGCGCGATGAGCACCGCACCAGCTCAGGCGAGCCCGCCCGGCCCGGCCCCGGCCCGGGCGGTCATCCATACCGAGGACCTGACCAAGATCTACTCCGGCACCGACTTCGCCGCCGTGGACCGGCTCAACCTGGACGTGCAGGCCGGGGAGATCTTCGGCCTGCTCGGCCCGAACGGGCCGGCAAGACCACCACCGCGGGCATGCTCACCACCCGGGTGGTGCCCACCTCCGGGCGCGCGTTCGTGGCCGGGGTGGACGTCGCGGCCCATCCGGCGCTGGCCAAGCAGCTCAGCGGGATCGTGTCGCAGCAGAACACGCTGGACCGCCAGCTCACGGTCTGGGAGAACCTGTACTTCCACGGGCGGCTGTTCGGCATGGGCGCGCGCGCCTCCCGGCGGACCGCCGACGAGCTGCTCGAGCAGTTCCAGCTGTCGAAGTGGGCGAAGGCGTCGGTGTACGCGCTGTCGGGCGGGATGGCACAGCGGCTGATGGTGGCCCGGGCCATCTTCCACCGGCCGTCGGTGCTGTTCCTGGACGAGCCGACGGCCGGCCTGGACCCGCAGAGCCGGCTGGCGCTGTGGGACCTGCTCGGCGAGCTGCACGCCGACGGGCAGACGATCCTGCTCACCACGCACTACATGGAGGAAGCCGACCGGCTCTGCGGCCGGGTGGCCATCATGGACCACGGCAAGATCCTGGCCCTGGACACTCCGGCGGCGCTCAAGCAGAGCGTCGGCGCCGACACCATCGTCACGATCCAGGCGGCCGGCGACACCGGCCGGCTGGCGGAGTCGCTGGCCCGGGAGGTGGCCGGGGTGACCCGCACCCGGCTGACCGGCGACGGGGTGCAGCTGCACGTGCAGGGCAGCGAGCGGCCGATCGCCGCGATCGTGCTGGCCGCCGAGCGGGCCGGGTTCGAGCTGGCCGATATCGCGATTGCCGAGCCGAGCCTGGAGACCGTGTTCATCAACCTGACCGGCAAGGAGCTGCGCGACTGATGGCCTCCCATGCCACCTCCCCCGCCCCGGCGGCGGCGCCCGCCCCCGCCCGGCCGCACATCGGCGGCGGCCCCGCCCGGTCGGTGGCCGCGGCGAGCTGGACCGCGCTCGGCGCGCTGATGCTGCGCGACCTGGTCGTGCTGCGCAAGCACCTGTGGGAGTTCGTGCTGCGCACGCTGATCCAGCCGTTCCTGCTGTGCTTCGTCTTCCTGTACGTCTTCCCCAAGATCGGGCAGGGCATCGGCGGCGGACGCGGCGACGCGGCCGAGTCGGCGTTCGCAACCGTGCTGGTGCCCGGGGTGGTCGGCATCTCGGTCATGTTCCAGGGCGTGCAGTCGATCGCGCTGGCCATGGCCCAGGAGTTCGGCTTTACCCGGGAGATCGAGGACCGGGTGCAGGCGCCGTGCCCGATCTGGCTGGTGGCGATGGCCAAGGTGCTGTCCGGGGCCGCTCAGGGGGTGCTGTCGGCGGTCATCGTGCTGCCGATCGCCTCGGTGGTGCACGCGCCGGGAGTGGAAGCCCACCTGACGCTGCACTGGTGGCTGATCCTGACGTTCATCCCGGTCGCAAGCGTGGCGATGGCCGGGCTCGGGCTGGTGCTCGGCACCAGCTTCGAGCCGCGCAACATCGGGCTGATGTTCGGCTTCATCATCCTGCCGATCACGTTCCTCGGCGGCACGTACTACTCGTGGACCAAGCTGGCCCCGGTCACCGTGGGCGGCTGGCACTGGCTGCAGACCGTCGTGCTGGTCAACCCGCTGATCTACGTGAACGAGGGCATGCGGGCCGCGTTCACCACCTTCCCGCACATGCACCTGTACGTGATCTACCCGGTCGTCATCGGGTTCGGCGCGCTGTTCCTGGCCATCGGGCTGCGCAACTTCCGCCGCCGCGTGCTGTCCTGACCGGCCCGGGACCCGGGCCCGGAAATTCTTCCGGCCGGCTGTCGAATCGGCGGCCGGCCGTTCGACGCACGGGTGACAACAGATCCGGCCGGGCGCTGGCCCGGCCGCCGAGCGCGAGGAGCGAGTCATGCGGTTTTTCTGCTACACCCTGGGCGACCCGTCGGCCCCGATGCCGCCGCCCACCCAGGAGCTGATGACCGAGATGGGCAAGCTGGTCGAGGAGGCCACCCAGGCCGGCGTGCTGGTCGCCACCGGCGGGATGGCGCCGCTGGACCAGGCCACCAAGGTCAGCTACGCCGACGGCAAGTTCACCGTGCTGGACGGCCCGTTCACCGAGGCCAAGGAGCTGATCGGCGGCTGGGCGCTGCTCGACACCCGGGACCAGGCCGAGGCGGTCGAGTGGGGCAAGCGCTTCCTGACCCTCGTCGGCAGCGGCGAGTCCACCATCCGCCCGGTCTACTGACCCCGGCCGCCCCGGCCCGGCCACGCCGGCCAGGGCACACCGTGGCTGTGACATCCAGCGGCATAGCACACTCTGGATGTCACAGCCACGGGGCACGTGAAGCGGCCCGGGGCAGGCGCGCTTGCCGGGGCGGGCGGGCGGTGGTGTGATCGGGTGCCATGACCGGCGGGGCGGCGCACGCGGCGATCGACGCCGTGGTCCGGATGGAGTGGCCGCGGCTGATTGCCGGGCTGGCCCGTTACGCGGGCGATGTCGGGCTGGCCGAGGAACTGGCCCAGGACGCGGTGGTCGCGGCGCTGGAGCAATGGCCGCAGGACGGGGTGCCGGGCCGGCCGGGGGCCTGGCTGATGACCGTGGCCAAGCGGCGGGCGGTCGACCAGTTCCGCCGCAGCGCCGACCTGGCCCGCAAGTACGAGCAGATCGGCCGGGCCCTGGAGGCCGAGGGCGGCGCGGTGACCCCGGACTTCGACGCCGCGGCCGAGGACCGCATCGAGGACGACCTGCTGCGGCTGATCTTCACCTCCTGCCATCCGGTGCTGCCGGTGACCGGCCGGGTGGCGCTGACGCTGCGGCTGCTCGGCGGGCTGACCGCGGCCGAGATCGCCCGCGGCTACCTGCTGCCCGAGCCGGCCATCGCCCAGCGCATCGTCCGGGCCAAGAGGACGCTGGCCACCTCGGGCGTGCGGATCGAGGTCCCGGACGCGGCACAGCGGCCGGAGCGGCTGGCCTCGGTGCTTGAGGTCATCTACCTGATCTTCAACGAGGGCTACTCGGCGACGGCCGGGGACGACTGGATGCGCCCGGCGCTGTGCGCCGAGGCGCTGCGCCTCGGCCGGCTGCTGGCCCAGATCGCGCCGGGCGAGCCTGAGGTGCACGGGCTGGCGGCGCTGATGGAGGTCCAGGCGTCGCGGCTGCGGGCCCGTACCGGGCCGGATGGCCGGCCGGTGCTGCTGGCCGACCAGGACCGGCACCGCTGGGACCGGCTGCTGATCAACCGGGGACTGGCCGCGCTGGACCGGGCCCGCCAGCTCGGCGGCCAGGACGGGCCGTACGCGCTGCAGGCGGCGATCGCCGCCTGCCACGCCCGCGCGTTCCGGGCCGCCGACACCGACTGGGCGCAGATCGCCGCGCTGTACGCCGAGCTGGTGGCCGTCACGCCCTCGCCGGTCATCGAGCTGAACCGGGCGGTCGCGGTATCGATGGCCTACGGGCCGCAGGCAGGCCTGGCCATCGTGGACGTGCTCGCCGCCGAGCCCGCGCTGCGCGGTTATCACCTGCTGCCGAGCGTGCGCGGCGACCTGCTGATGAAGCTGGCGGCCTGGCCGAGGCGCAGGCCGAGTTCGAGCGCGCCGCCGCGCTGACCGCCAACGCCGCCGAACGGGAGCTGTCCGCCCGCCGGGCCCGGGAGGCGGAGGCGGAGGCGGCCAGTGCGGGCCGGGGAAGCACATGATCGTGCAGGCTTTTCAGTTCTGACCACTGAGAAGTCAGCACGATGTTGAGGAACGGCCAGCCGGGCTACGGCTCCAGGCGGTCCAGGGCCTGGCGGGCCCGGCGCTGGGCGGCGGCCGCCTGCCGGGCCCGGGCCCGGGCCCCGGAGAGGTCCTCCTGCGCGCCGGACAGCCGCTGCCGCAGCTCAGCGAGCTGCACCTCCAGCACCCGCACGGCGTGCTCGGCCTGCTGCTGCTCGGCTGCGGCGGCGGCCGCCTCCGCGTCAGCCGCGGCGAGGCGGCGCTGCGCTGCCTCGGTGGCCTGGCGGCGCCGCTCCCGCTCGGCCCGGGCGCGCGCCTCTGCCAGCGTGGTCACGCTGGCCCCGGGTGCACGCTCCCGGCCGGCCCCGTCCTCCCGGCCAGCACCGTCCTCCCGGCCAGCACCGTCCTCCCGGCCAGCACCGTCCTCCCGGCCAGCACCGCGCTCCCGGCCAGCACCACGCGCACCGCGGGGGCCGTCGGCCGCGCCCCGGCCGGGCCCGGCCGGGCGGCCCCCGGAACCGGCCGGCCCTGTCCGGTGCCTGGCCGGGCTCGCCGGGCCGCCGAGCGGCCGGGACCAGGGTCAGGACCGGCGGCGCCTGCGCGCCGAAGCCTTCCCGGCGCGCCGGGCGGTCCAGCGTCCCCGCCCTGAGCTGCGCCGCAACCTCCGGGTCGGCCATCGCGGCGCCGAGCGTGCCGGTGACCTCCTCGCGCAGCGCGGCGGGCGGCGCGGCCAGCCCGGCCGCCGCGAACGCGGCCCGGGCCAGGCCGTCGATGAGCTGGCGGCGCCGGACCGACAGCTCCCGCAGCGCGTCTCCGTCCAGCGCCTCCTGCGCGGCGCGCAGCTGCTCGCCGAGCTCGCCCAGCCGGCCGCGCCGCCGGGTCGGCGCGGGCCAGCAGGTTGACCACCCAGGCCGACCGGGTGGGCTTGCGCAGGCCGGCGATCTGCTTGGCCGCGGCGGGAGCGCCGGCCTTCCTGGCCTGGGCGGCCAGCGCGTCCCGGCGGCCGATGAACTCGCCGGGATCGGCCGCGTACAGCTCGGCGGCGGCCTGCGCCACCAGGTCATCCCCGGCCACGGCGCCTCCCTCGGGCCGGCGCTGCAGTGCCGCGGCCTGCCGCCGCGGAACCCGGCCCGGATACCAACCTGCCACGGCGGGCGGCCGCGCGGCCAGATGGCCGGGCCGGCGCGTCACAAGCTGTCGCGGCGGCGGCGCAGGAAATCCTGCTCGGCCCGGTTGGCGGTGCGGGCGAGCGCCGCGTCGTAGGCCGCCGCGGCCTCCTCCCGGCGGCCCAGCCGGCGCAGCAGGTCGGCCCGCACCGAGTGCGCCAGGTAGTAGCTGTCGAGGTCGATGCCGTCCGCCAGCTCCAGCGCAGCCGCCGGGCCGTGCACCTCGGCCACGGCCACGCACCGGTTCAGCGCCACCACCGGCGTGGGCGCGAGCGCGAGCAGCTGGTCGTACAGGGCGAGGATCTGCCGCCAATCGGTGTCCGCGGCGGTAGCGGCGCTGGCGTGCACGGCCGCGATCGCGGCCTGCAGCTGGTAGGGGCCGGGCCTGGCCTGGCGCAGGCAGGCCCGGACCAGGTCGCAGCCCTCGGCGATGAGCGCGGCGTCCCAGCGGCCGCGGTCCTGGTCGGCCAGCAGCACCAGCGACCCGTCCGGCGCGGTGCGGGCCGCGGTGCGGGACCGGGTGAGCAGCAGCAGCGCCAGCAGGCCGCGGGCCTCGGGCTCGTCGGGCATCAGCCCGGCCAGCAGCCGGGCCAGCCGGATGGCCTCGTCGCACAGCTCAGACCGGATCAGGTCCTCGCCGGCCGAGGCGGTGTGCCCCTCGGTGAACACCAGGTAGATCACGGCCAGCACGAACGGCAGCCGGTCGGGCAGCTCGGCCTCGCTGGGCACCCGGTAGGGGATCCGGGCCGCCCTGATCTTGCGCTTGGCCCGGACCAGCCGCTGCGCCACGGTGGCCTCGGGGACGAGGAACGCGCGGGCGATCTCGGCGGTCTGCAGGCCCGCGATCAGCCGCAGCGTCAGCGCCAGCTGCGCCTCGGCGGCCAGGGACGGGTGACAGCAGGTGAACATCAGCCGCAGCCGGTCGTCTTCCACGGGCCCGGCCTCCTCCCGGCCGGCGCTGGCCGGCGCGATCTGCTCCGCCAGCGCGGCAGCCTGGGCCTCCCGGCCGGCCCGGCCCGATTCGCGGCGTAGCCGGTCCAGCGCCTTGTTGCGGGCCGTGGTGACGATCCAGCCGCCGGGATTGGGCGGCAGGCCGGCCCGCGGCCAGCGGACAGCCGCGGCGGCGAAGGCCTCCTGGACTGCGTCCTCGGCGAGGTCGATGTCGCCGAAGAGGCGGACCAGGATGGCGACGGCGCGGCCCGCGCTGTCGCGGTAGGCCCGCTCGATCGCGGCGGCGCCGGCGGCGGGCCCGGCCGGATCTGTCGTCGGCACGGCGGCTCAGGCCCCCTGGAACGGCCGCACTTCCACCGGTCCGCGGCACGCCGCCGAGCCCTTCGCGGCCCACTTCAGCGCGGCGTCCAGGTCCGCGGCCTCGACGATCCAGAAGCCGCCGAGCTGCTCCTTGGCCTCGGCGAACGGCCCGTCGGTGGTCAGCACCTGGCCGTCCTGGGCGCGCACCACCGTCGCGGTGGCCGGCGGGTGCAGGCCGCCGGCGAACACCCAGGCGCCGGCCTGCTGCAGCTCGCTGTTGAACGCATCGACCGCTTCGTAGGCCTCCTTGGTCTCCTGCGGAGAGCGCTCCGGGTCGCCCTCGACCATGTGCACGGCGAGCAGGTACTGCGTCATCGTCGTTCTCCTCGCTGCTCCGGGCCCCGCCTCGCGCGCGGCCCCTGCTGATATCACGAACGGGCGGGCGGCAGATCGACAGCCGCCGGGGAAAGGCACCCGGGCGGGCGGCGCCGGGCCGTCCGGGCAGGCCCGCACCGGCAGGCTAGCCGCACCGGAGGGGGACCATGACCCGACTTCGCCGCGGCGCCGCCAGCGCGGCCCGGCGGCTGCCGGACCTGGCCCAGGTCGCCGGCCAGGAGCGCCACCGCGGCTCCGCCGCGCCGTGAGCACCGCGGCTCGGCCGCGCCGTGAGCACCGCGGCTCCGCCGCGCCGTGAGCACCGCGGCTCGGCCCGCGCCGCGAGCAGGCCGGCCCGCGTCAGGGGTGCAGCGGCAGGCCCTTGAAGATCTTGTCTACGGCGTTCTTCGGGCCGTGCAGGCCCACGCCCACCAGCGACATCTTCTCGGCGGTGACGGCGCGCACCGCGGCCCGGTTGGCCTCGTCGTGGCCGGTGGCGAACATCTCCTCGATGTACACGGCCAGATCCAGCTCGCGGGTCAGCGCCTTGCCGTGCACGGCCGCGAGCGCGGCCCCGCCGGCGGCGTAAATCAGCACCGGCTGGCGGAACATCGGCAGGTAACCATAGCCGGAGCCGTCCTCGTACGGCTCGCCGATGAGCCCTGGCTGCCCGGCCGCGATCGCGCTGGCCAGGAAGGCGGTCACGTTCAGCCGCTGCCAGCCGGGGAGGTCGTCGCGGACCGCGATGGCGATCTTGGTGTCGAAGCGCATGGGCCGAGTCTGCGCGGCCTGCTCGCCCGGCCGTCTTGGACGCTGGTGCGGCAGCGCGGCACAGCGGAGCCGCCGGCCCCGGCCGCGGTGACCGCCCGGCGCGCGGCCCAGGGAGAATGGCAGGCGTGCCGCATGACTGGTACCGGTACTGGCGCTCGGACGGCCAGCCGCTGGAGGCGATGTACGCCCACTTCGAGCAGCACGTCTACCACCGGCACAGCCACGAGACCTACTCGCTCGGCGTCACCGACGACGGCGCCCAGTCGTTCACCTGCCGCGGCGCGGGCCACACCAGCTCCGCCGGGATGGTGATGGCCTTCAATCCTGATGACCCGCACGACGGCTGGGCGGCGGGCGAGGGCGGCTTCACCTACCGGATGCTGCACATCGGGCCGGAGCTGATGGCCGGAGTCCTCGCGGACGTGACCGGCCGTCCGGCCCGGCTGCCGGTGTTCGCCGAGCCGGTGCTGCGCGACCCGGAGCTGGCCCGGCGGCTGCGGGCCCTGCACCGGGCGCTGGCCGCCGGGGCGCCGGCGATGCGCCGGGACGAGCTGCTGGCCGCGGCGGTCCGGGCCGCGGCCCGGCGGGCCGCCCCGGGCGGCGCGGCACCCGGATCCGGGCTGCGACCGGGCGCGCGGGCCGGCGCCCCGGTCGCGCGGCAGGCCCGCGAGCTGATCCGCGCCCGGTATCTGGCGGACATCGGCGCCGGTGAGCTGGCCGGCGCGACCGGGCGCAGCCGCTTCGCCGTGCACCGCGCGTTCGTGTCGGCGTACGGGCTGACCCCGGGCGACTGCCAGCGCCTGCTGCGGCTGCGCGCCGCGCGCGCTGATCGCCGCGGGCGAGCCGATCGCCGCGGCCGCGGCCCGGGCGGGGTTCGCCGACCAGAGCCACCTGAGCCGCTGGTTCGGCCGCTGCTACGGGATGACTCCCGGCGCCTATCAGCGAGCCGTCAGACCAGGTATCCAGCCGGTCCGGCCCTAACGTCCGGGCGGGTCCGTAGCCTGGAACAGGACGGACGGCCGCCGGGGCGGCAGACCCGGCCGGCCGGGGATCCGCGAGCGTGCGGATAATCAGCGTCGAGGGGAGGCGGCCGGTGAACCGGACGGTGCCAGGAGACCAGCTGAGCGCATCTGCCGTCGCGCGGGCCAGCCCGGTGCACGAGCGGAACTGCGACCACTGCGGCACGCTGTTCGTGCCGCGGCGCGAGCACGGCCGGTTCTGCTCGGCGGACTGCCGGGCCCGGTGGAACAGTGAGCAGGCAAGCGGCCCGGTAGCCGGGTTGCGGACCCTGGACTGGGCGGTCTACTCGATGCGGGAGGCGACCGCGCGGCTGTACAGCGTCCGGCTGCGCGACCCGGCCGGGGTATTCGCGGTGGTGAGCGAGGCCGTCTGGCGGGTCACGATCGTGGACGCGGCGCTGGTGCGCTACCAGCCCGACGGCTACGACCGGGCGCTGAACCGGCTGGGCCCGGGCGGCCGCCGGCAGGCCGAGGAGACGCTGGCCGGGCTACGGTTCGTGCGCAACCAGATGAGCCTGTTCGCCAACCCGGCAGACTTCGTCCGCCCAGCCGGCCCCGCGGGACCCGGGGCGTCCTCGCCCGGACCGGCCGCCGGCATCGCGGCCTGGGTCTGGAACCCGGTGCCCGAGCCCGCCACGGCCGCGCTGCCGCCGCACGGGCAGGACTGGGAACGGGCCCGCTACCTGGCCTACCGGCACCGGCTGGCGGGGAACCGGGTCGGGGAGGTCTTCGAGCAGGTCCAGGCCTTCCTGGACCTGACCCTCCCGACGCCCGCGGAAACACCCGGCGAGAACACCGCGCGCTGGCCGTAGCCGCGGCCGCGGCCGCGCCGCTAGCGTCCGGCCATGAGCGCATGCGTGATCCGCAGGGCCGGCCCCGGTGACCTCGCAGCGGTCGCGTGGCTGCGCCGGGAGTGGACCAGGGAACAGCAAGGCGGGCCCGGCGGTGCCGACCCTGGCTTCGAGGAGCGGCTCGCGGCGTGGTTCGGCCGCGAGTCGCCGCGCCGGATCACCTGGCTGGCCGAGGCCGGGCGCGACGCGGCCTGCCTGCGCCCGGCCGGAGTGATGAACCTGGCCGTCTTCGAGCGGATGCCCCGGCCGGGACGGCCGCCGGGCTACTGGGGGTACCTGGCCAATGCCTTCGTCCTCGCCGCGCACCGCGATCAGGGCATCGGCGGCAGGCTGCTCGCCGCCCTGCTCGGCTACGCGGACGAGCAGGGCTTCGCCCGGGTCGTGCTTAGCCCGTCGCCGCGGTCGGTGCCGTTCTACGCCCGGGCCGGCTTCGGGCCCGCGGCGGAGCTGATGGTCCGCCCCGGGCCGGCTTCGGGCCCGCGGCGGAGCTGATGGTCCGCCCCGGGCCGGGCGCCCGGCTGAGCCGGCCGGCGGCCCCCGGCGGGTAAGGTCGGCGGGTGCGGATCCTGGTCCTCGGCGGCACCTCGTTCGTGGGCCGGGCCATCGTGGCCGGCGCGCTGCAGGCCGGGCACGAGGTGACCCTGTTCACCCGGGGCCGGACCGGGACCGGCCTGTTCCCCGGCGTGCCGCGGCTGGCCGGCGACCGGGAGGCCGGCGACTACGCCGCGCTGCGGGCGGGCCGCTGGGACGCGGTGGCCGACGTCAGCGGCTACGTTCCCCGGCATGTGGGCCAGGCCATGGACGCGCTGGAAGGCCGCGCGGCCCGGTATCTCTTTGTCTCCAGTCATGCGGTCTACCAGCGCACCGGGGCAGCGGCGGGCGCGACGGAGGATGCGCCGCGGCGGCCGCCCGTCCGCGACACCGAGCGGCTGGACCAGCAGACCTACGGCCCGCTCAAGGTGGCCTGCGAGGACGACGTGCTGGCCCGCTACGGCGGGCGGGCGACGATCGTGCGGCCGGGCAAGGTGGCCGGGCCGCACGACAACCAGGACGGGCTGACGTACTGGGTGCGCCGCGCCGCGCGCGGCGGGCGGATCGCGGTGCCGGCCGACCCGCGCCAGCCGGTCCAGGTGGTCGACTCCCGCGACCTGGCCCGGCTGGTCGTGCGGCTGCTCGCCGAGGACCGGCCCGGTGCCTTCCACGCGGTCGGGCCGGCGGATCCGGTCACGCTCGGCGGGCTGATCGCGATCTGCGCGCACGCGGCCGGGGCCCGGGCCGAGATCGTCCCGGTCCCGCCGGGCGCGGCGCCCGCGATGTTCCCGCTGGTGCGCGCGGACTGGGCGGCGCAACAGCGCAGCCCGGCCCGCGCCCGCGCCGCCGGGCTGCCGGCCACGCCGCTGGCCGTCACCGCCGCGGACGTGCTGACCTGGGACCGGGCCCGCGGCGAGCCGCCGCTGGCCCGCGGCTTCACGCCCGGGCAGGAGCAGGCGGTGCTGGCCCGCCACGGCCAGCGGGCAGGCGGCGGGTAAGCGCCGCCGATAACGGAGTGCCGCGCCGCGGCCGCGGCCGTAGGTTGGGCGGATGCAGACCATGGTGCCCGCCGGGGCGGACCGGATCTGGGCGGAGGACTCCGGCGGCGACCGGCCGCCGCTGGTCCTGCTGCACGAGCACGTGGCCGACTCGCGGATGTGGGATCCGGTCTGGCCGGAGCTGACCTGCGCCTTCCGGGCGATCCGCTACGACGTCCGCGGGTTCGGGCGCTCGCCGGGTGCCACCGAGCCGTTCAGCCTGCAGGCCGACCTGACCGCCGTGCTCGGCCATTTCGGCATCACCCGGGCGCACCTGGCGGGATGCAGCGGCGGCGCGGGCATGGCGGCCGGGCTGGCGCTCGCCCAGCCGGACCGGGTCGCGTCGCTGGTACTGCTGAGCCCCGGGCTGCCCGGCTACGAGTGGCCGGCCGAGCCCGAGCTCGACGCCGAGTACGACGCGCTGGCCGCCGCGGGCGACACCGACGGCATCACCCGGCTGTACCTGCGCAGCTACGCCACGGCCTGCCCGGACCCGCTGGTGGCGGAACTGGCCCGGTCCGCGGCGCTCGCCCAGCCGAGCGAGAGATTCCAGCAGCCGGACACCCCGGTGTTCGGCCGCCTGGGCGAGCTGCGCGCGCCGGCGGTCGTCATGATCGGCGACCAGGACCGGCCGGCGCTGATGGACTGCGCCGCCGACGCGGCGGCCCGCATCCCCGGCTGCGCGCTGGTCATCATGCCCGGCTCCGATCACTATCCGACGGTCCGCGACCCGCAGCTGGTGCTGGCCACGATCCTGCGCCACTGCGGCCGCCCGCGGCCGGGCCCCGGGGCAGCGGCCGATGGACACCGCTGACTGGAGCTGGGCCGGGCCGCCGCTGGATGTCAGGCCGCTGCTCCCGGCGGAGCGGGCCGAGCTGTCCGGACTGCTGCAGGATCTGCAGCCGGGCGACTGGCTCCGGGCCACCGCCTGCCCCGGCTGGCGGGTCCGCGACGTGGTCGCGCACCTAGTCCATGACTACATCAGGAAGCTCTCTTACGGCCGCGACCAGCAGGCCCGGCCGGGATGGCGGCCGGGCGAGACACTGCCCGGCTTCTTGCACCGCTCGAACCAGGAGTTCGTGGATGCCGCCGCGGGCTGGAGCCCGCGGCTGCTGACCGGCCTGCTCGGTTACCTCGGACCTCAGCTGGACCGCTGGTGGGCGGCCGCGGATCTCGGCCAGCTCGGCGAGGCGGTCTCCTGGGCTGCCCCGGGCGTGCCCGCGCCGGCCTGGCTGGACATCGGCCGCGAATACAGCGAGTACTGGGTGCACCAGCAGCAAGTGCGCGATGCGACGGGCCGGCCCGGCGCGGACACCGACCTGCTGACCGGCCCGGTCGTCGACGTGTTCCTGCGGGCCGCGCCGCAGGCGCTCGCCGGGCTGGCCCGGCCGCCGGGCACCTGCGCAGAGGTGGAGGTGACCGGCCCGGGCGGCGGGCACTGGACGATCAGCCGGGCCGCGGCGCGATGGGCCGTGGACCGCGGGGCCGCTGCCGCCCCGCCCGCGGCGCGGGTCCGGCTGTCCTCGGGCACCTTGTGGCGGGCAGCGACCAGGGGGATAACCGCGGAGACGGCGATCGGCCGGGCGGAGATCTCCGGCGACCGGGCCCTCGGAACCGCGCTCCTGCACCTGGTGGCGATCATCCGCTGAGCGGGGCTCAGCTGTGACCGAGGGCGGTGAGCAGGACCAGGACCACGGTGGTGACGGCGAAAAGCCCGTGGACGACCACGGCCGCCGGCGGGATGTGCCGTTCCGGGGGCACGGCCATCCGGACCTGGCCCGCGCCGGCCCCGGCCGCCTGTTCCCGGCGTACGCCGAGCCAGCGGTAGGCCATGATCAGGCCGAGCACGGCCGCGCAGCCGAGGATCGCGAGCGCTGCCCAGTTGAGCGCGTCGCGGTCGGTGACGATATACACGATCCACACCGGCAGGCCGCCGAGGCCGAGCAGGGCATGGGCCGACAGGACCGGCACGGGCAGCCGGGTGGCCGCGAACCTCTGGTAGCCGCGGTCCAGCTCGACCAGCCAGATGGCGAGCATGAGCATCCCGGCGAGCACAGCGAGGAGCCAGGTGATGCTGGCGATGGCGCTCATCGTTCCCCTGAGGACATGACAGCCGCGGCGGCCGCCCGGGGCAGCCGGGCGGCGCCGCGGCGCGCCGGGTCAGCGAGGCCGCGACCCGGACCGTGGCCGTCAGTAGCCGTAACCTCCCCCGCCGCCGGAGGACTTGGACGAGGACGGGTGGGCGGCGGGCGCGGCCGCGCCGCTGGCGGTGACCTCGTGCCAGACCCCGCCGGACAGGTTCAGCCCGTTGCCCTTGGCTTCCCCGGGCTTGGTGTCACCGACGTAGGTGTACAGCGGATGGCCATTATAGGCCGCCTGCTTCGTCCCGTCAGAGCGGGTGATGACGGTCAGCTTGCCGGTCACGCCGGAGCCCGCGGCGGCCGGTCCCTTGACCGGCGGCCAGTACCGGGCGCAGGCGCCGTTGCACTTGGAGGTGGTCGCAGTGTCGGGAACGAACCAGTACAGGACGAAGCCCTTGGCATTGGTCAGCACGGTTGCGCCGCCGACCTTCGCCGTCTTGAGCTGCGCCGACGAGGCCGCGGCGGGCGAGGCTGCGCTCGCGGGATGCGAACTGCCCGACGTGGTGCCAGATCCTGACGATGAGCCGCCGCAGGCCGCGACGACCAGGGCGGCGGCGGCGACCCCCGCGGGGGCCAGCCAGCTAGTGCGCATTACGGGTCTCCCCTTCAGGTGGTTGTGCTTTCCCCCCTGTCACGGACCGGGCGGCCGATCCGTTCAGGCCGGCGCCGGCGAATCCGGCGGATCCCCGTCCTGCAGGCGGCTGGCGTCCGCCTCGGGCACCCGGTGCATGAGCCCCGGCAGCGCCGCCAGCCCGGCCAGTTCCTCCCGGCACCGGGCGCAGCCGCGCAGGTGGCCCGTCACCGCGTCACGGTCCGCCGGGCTGATCGCGCCGACCAGGTAGGCGCCGAGCAGGACGCGCAGCTCACCGCAGCCACCGGTACCGGTCATACCCAGGGACACGGCCGCATCCGCAACCAGGTTCAAGGCCGGAGTGAACCAGGCCCGGCCCGCGTTCGTAACCAGGGACATGAGCACTGCACGCGTCGCCACCCGAGCCGGGAATCCGGGCTGGCTGGCCGCCCGGCTGGCCGGGGCAGGCCTGCTGGCGGCCACCGGGGCCATCCACCTGGGCCTGTACCTGACCGGATACCGGACCATCCCGGTGATCGGGTGGCTGTTCCTGTTCCAGGTCATCGCCGCCTTCGCGCTGGCGCTGGCCGTGCTGCTGACGTCGGGCCCGCTCGCCGCGGCGGCCGGCGCGGGCTTCGCGCTGGCCACCCTGGGCGGCTACCTGCTGTCGCTGTGGTTCGGCCTGTTCGGGTTCCGGGAGGTCCGCACCACGGCCGGGGTCGCCGCCGGGATCGTCGAGATCGCCGCGTTCGGCCTGCTGGCCGTCCTGGCCCTGCGGCCGGGCCTGACGCCCCCCGGCTGGATGGGCGGGCTGCCGCAGGTACCCGCCCGGCTCGGCCGCGCGGCTGCCGCCGCGGCCTGCGCGGCCGCGCTGGCCGTGCTGGGCGTGTCGGTCGCGCTGGCGGGCACCGGCCAGCCCGCGGCGGGCGGCGGGTCCGGCGCGCTGAAGACCGCGAAGATCGGCGGCATGACCGTGCTGACCAACGCCAGCGGGCTGACCCTGTACTGGTTCGCGCCGGACACCCCGTCGCGGTCGGCCTGCTCGGGATCGTGCGCGGCGTACTGGCCTCCGGTCCGGGGGCCGGTGACGGCCGGCTCCGGGGTGACCGGCAGGCTCACCGTCATTACCCGCGCGGACGGCTCCAAGCAGGCGGTCTATGACGGGCACCCGCTCTACACCTACGTCGGCGACAGCGGGCCGGGCCAGGCCAGGGGCAACAACCTGAACCTGAACGGCGGCCTGTGGCACGAGGTGACCGTGCCGGGCTGAGCCCGGCCGCAGGCCCGGCCCAAGCGGCGGGGCCGGCAGCCACCCCCCGCTGCCGGCCCCGCTCCCTCCCGCCGCGCGTTACGCTCAGGTCGCGTGAAGCACGGTATCGATGTGCCGCCGTTCGGCGAGCTGGCCGACCCGCGGGTGCTGGCCGAGCTCGCGGCCGCCGCCGAGCGGCGGAGGTTCGATGGCTTCTTCGTCTGGGACCACGTGGCCTACCGCGCGCCGGTGCGGGCGGTGGCCGATCCGTGGGTCGCGCTGGCGGCGGTGGCCTGCGCCACCAGCAGGCTGCGGATCGGGACGCTGATCACCCCGCTGTCGCGCCGGCGGGTGCACAAGCTCGCCCGCGAGACCGTCACCCTGGACCTGCTCAGCGGCGGGCGGCTGACGCTCGGCGTCGGGCTCGGCAGCAACCGCAACGGCGAGTTCGAGCCGTTCGGGGAGGTCGCTGACCCGCGGGAACGAGCCCGGCTGCTGGACCAGGGCCTGGCCGGGCTGACCCGGTACTGGGCCGGCGCGTTCGAGCCCGTCCCGGTGCAGCGGCCGCGGATCCCGGTATGGGTGGCGGCCGAATGGCCGCATCGCCGGCCGGTGCGGCGGGCGGCGCGCTGGGATGGCCTGTTCCCCACCGGCCTGCCCGGCCCGGCCGAGCTGGCCGAGCTGACCGCCGAGATCCGCGCGGCGCGCCCGGCCGGGGACCCGTTCGACGTGATCGTGGACCTGCCGCCGGGCGAGGATCCGCGGCCATGGGCAGCGGCCGGGGCGACCTGGGCCGTCACCGATTTCGGCTACCATCCCGCCCTGGCCGAGGTCCGCGCCGCGATCGACGCGGGCCCGCGCCCCGGCTGAGGGCCTCCGGCCGCAGGCCACTGACTGGCTCTCCGTCCTAGGCTGGGCGGATGACGATCAGCGCCGTCATGTTCGACATCGGCGGGGTACTGGAGAAGGCCGGGCCAGCCGCCGGCTGGCTCGGGCCGTGGCAGGACGAGCTGGCCATGACCGCCGGCGCGCTGGCCGCCGCGATCGGGAGCGCGGCCCCGGTAGCGCAGATCGAGACCGGCGCGATCGCCGAGGCTCAGTACCGGGAGCGGATCGCCGCCGCGCTGGGCCTGACCGCAGGCCAGCAGCGCAGGTTCTTCGCCGGCATGTGGGACTGGTACTGCGGCGAACTGGACGCCGAGCTGGCGGGCTATGCCGCGAGCCTGCGGCCGCGCTACCGGACGGCCATCCTCAGCAACTCCGCCGACGGCGCCCGCCGGGAGGAGCAGGCTCGGTACCGGTTCGCCGATTGCTACGACCCGGTGCTGTATTCGCACGAGATCGGCGCGGCCAAGCCCGACCCGGCCTGTTACCTGCTGGCCTGCCGCGCGCTCGGCCTGCCGCCGGGCGAGATCGTGCTAGTGGATGACGTGCCGGATTTCATCGCAGGCGCGCATGCCGCCGGGATGCGCGGCGTGCTGCACGAAACAGCCGCAGACACGATCGCGCAGCTCACCGTGCTCCTCGGCGGATGACGTGAACGGAGTGCCCGAGCCGGGCCGGCTAATCCCTCCGGCGCCGGCCGCGCGTTAATCAGGTATGGGAAACCAGCAGCCGGACTTCGCGGAGTTCTACCGCAGGTCCCGGGACGACTGCCTGCGGGCAGTCCTGGTCACCGTCGGCGATCAGGACACGGCACAGGAGCTCGTCGCCGAGGCGTTCGCCCGGGCGTGCGCGTCGTGGCGGACCGTCGGCAGGCATCCCGCGCCGGCCGCGTGGGTGGTGCGCACCGCGCTGAACGCGAACATCTCCCGGTGGCGGCGGCGCCGCCGCGAGGTGCCGGTCCCCGATCCCGGCGCGGTCACGGACCTGCCCGCCGGTGACGGGCCCGGCGCGGGCATCGCCGATCCGCGGATCATGGCCGCCCTGATGCGGCTGCCCCGGCGGCAGCGGCAGGTGGTCGCGCTGCGGCTGCTGCTGGACCTGGATACCGCGCGGACCGCGGAGATGCTCGGGATCGCCCCGAACACGGTGATGGCGCACATGGCCCAGGCCCTGGCCGCGCTGCGCGCCGACCTCATGCCCGACCGACAGCAGGAGACACGATCATGAATGACAGCGAACTGACCACGGCGGTGCGGGAATCGGTCGCCGGCGTGCACATGGACGTCCCGGCGGAGCAGATCGCCGCCCGCAGCCGCGCCATCCGGGCCCGGCGCCGGATCCCGGCCGTGACCGGGGGGCTGGCCCTGGCGGCGGGAGCAGCATTGGCGGTGCCGGCGCTGCTGCCGTCCAGCCCGCCCGCCGGCCGGCCGGGCAGCGCGCAGCTGACGGCCTGGACCGTCACCAAGCAGGCCGACGGCAACGTCCGCGTCGCCCTGCATGAGCTGCGGGACCCGGCCGGGTTGCAGCGAAAGCTCCGGGCCGATGGCGTACCGGCCAGCGTCCGCTTCGCGAGCAAGCCGAACCCGGCCTGCCACGGCTACCCCGGCAGCGGCACTCAGCAGCAGCGGCGGCATCTGCTCGGATCCGTGGCCTCGGTGCCGGCCGGCGGCCGAACATCCTGGTCCTCCACCCCGCGGCGCTGCCGCCGGGCGGGGGCGTGAGCATCACCGCCCAGTTCCGGCACTACGCAAGCCCGCACCGGCTGCTCGGGTTCTCGGCGGGACTGGTCTCGGCCAGCCCGGGGTGCACCGGCAGCTGAGCCCGCAGGCCTAGGCCCGGCCCGGGCCTAGGCCTGCGGCTGCGCGGGCGGCTTGGCCGGTTGCAGGATCCGGATGGCGTTGCCCGAGGGGTCGCGGATGCCCATGTCGGTGCCGTAGAAATGCTCCGTCGGATCCTGCGTGAAGTCGGTCACGCCGCGGGCCTTGAGCTGCTCGAAGAGGGCCTGGCAGTCGTCGGTCTGGAAAGCGATGAAGCCCACGGCGCCCTTGGTGATCAGCTCGCGGAGCTGGGCTGTGGTCGCCTCGTCCAGGGCCGGCGGCCCGGGCTGCTCCAGGTAGATCATGGTGCTGGGGTCGCCCGGTACCCGCACGGTCAGCCAGCGGACCGGGCCCTGCTGGAAGTCCTGGGCTACCTCGAGGCCGAGCTTGTTGACGTAAAAATCCAGGGCCTCATCCTGGTCCAGGACCTTGATCGCGGTCACGTTCAGGCTGGTGATCATCCTCGGCTTCCTCCTCCGGTTACCCCGCGCGGGGCGGGCAGGGACCCATGCTAGGAAGCGCGCGCGGCGGGCGCTTCTCCGGAACTGCTGGATTTGCGGACCGGACCCGGTGGCGGCCCGGATTCCCCGCGCGGCGGCCCGGATTCCCGCGCGGCGGCGCGGCCGTCGCGGGCGCGTCGCGGCCGTCGCCGGGCGCGTCGTGGCCATCTGGAAACAGTGCGGCGCGATCATCGGGCCGTTGGCCCCGCGGTATTCCGACGGCATCTGGCCGACGATCTGGCGGAAGGTGCGGCTGAAGGTGCCCAGGCTGGCGAAGCCGACCGCGAAGCAGATGTCGGTCACGCTGCGGTCGGTCTCGCGCAGCAGGAACATCGAGCGCTCCACCCGGCGCCGCTGCAGGTAGCGGTGCGGCGTCTCGCCGAATGCCGACCGGAAGCTGCGGATGAAATGGGCCTCCGACAGGCATGCCACCTTCGCCACCGCGGCCACGTCGAGCGGCTCGGCGAAGGCCCGGTCCATCGCGTCCCTGGCGCGCAGCAGGCGGCGGTTGAGGACTTCGGCGGCCCGGGTCACCCTGGCCACGCTACGCGACCGGGGAGCCGGAGCCGGGCTGGCCCGCGGTGACCGGCCGGTGATAGTGCGCCGGTTGAGCGGCCAGCGCCATGCGCAGGCGGGGCAGAATGTGGCTACCCGGGCCGGACGGCCCCGGTCATCCGCGACCGACCGGAGGCGCCGTGCGAGCGAAGGTCTTCTTCATCACCCTGGCCGTTGCTGACCTCGACCGCTCAGTTGCCTTCTACCGCGACGGACTCGGCTGGCCGACCGAGGGCATCGTCGGGCGGGAATTCCACGACGAGGTCACCGGCGCCGAGGGGACGATCGCCTTCTTCAAGCTCGACGGAGGCCTGCTGCTCGGTTTGTACGAGCGGGCCAACCTCGCCAGGGACGCCAGACTGCCGCCCGGCCCGCCCAGCTCCACCGAATTCAGCCTGGGCCTTCCCGCCCGGTCACAGGCCGAGGTCGACCAGCTGCTCGGGCAGGCCGAAGCGGCCGGAGGGGCGCTGACCGCGCCCGCCCACATGCGCCCCTTCGGGGTGTACTCCGGGTACTTCACCGATCCCGATGGCCACCTGTTCGAGATCGCGTGGGACTCCAGCCAGTAGAACTGTCGCAGCCGAGTTCCTGGGCCCACAGTCACCATGGCCACCGCGGGATGAGAGGCGACCACGCGTTCGATTGGGTGACTGGCCACAGGACGCGGGCGAGCCCGGGCCCGGGGTCATCCCGTCCTCAGGTGAAGCCGGTGGGTCTTCCTCAGTGGGGATTCGGCCGCTCCTGCGGGGCCGCCGGGGAGGCTTGTTCCAGCGATGGCGTGGCGAGCAGGTCGGTGAGCGAGGTGGCGCGAAGGTCAGGGTAGACGCGGTGGATGGCCGTTGGGTTGAAGGTGAGATCGGCATGATCCATGACGAGCGCGGCTTTGGCCTGGCGGCCCAGTGCGGGTTTCACCCGCCCGATGGTGGCGCCCATCAAGCGCAGCACCGCTGGGGGCACATGGCGGGGTGCGCCAGTACGTCCGGCAGCCGTCTGCACGGCTCGGGCCAGCTCATTGAAGCTCAGGTTGCCGGGGCCGCCGATCTCGAAGACCTGGCCGCGGGTCGCCGGGGCGGTGATGACCCGCTCGACGAGGCAGGCGACGTCATTGACCGATACGAAGTTGATGGCGTTATCGCCGCGGCCGAAGACCACTGGACGACCCGACCGCCGGGCGGTCTGCTCAAGTAGGCCGGCCCACAGCTCGGCGAACGCGGTGGCCCGGACGACCGTCGTGGGCACACCGCTGGCAAAGGCGTATTCCTCGGCGGCGCGCTTCATGCGGAACAGCTCCATGGGGCTGTCCGCCGCGGCACCTACCGTGGACATCAGCACCAGGTCAGCGCCGGCGGCCCCGGCCGCGTCGGTCAGGTTGGCGTTGCCGCCACGGTCGACGGTCTCTGGCGAGATCCCTCCCGGTCCGGCGAAGCCCTGCACCGCCGATACGACAACCTCGACGCCCGCGGTGGCCCGGCCGAGGCTGTCGCGGTTGCGCACATCGCCGGTCACCACCTCGACCCGCCCGGCCTTGAGGTGGGCGGCATGTTCGGGGTTACGGGTCAGGACCCGAACGTCGATGCCCCTCTTGACCAGGCGGCCGACGACGGCGGTGCCTAGGCGGCCGGTGCCACCCGCCACGAGAATCACTGCTGGGCGCCCGGGCGGACCTGGCTGCGGACGGCATCATCGACACCCGCATTGCCGCCTTGGACCGGCTCGAGGTAGAAACGGGCCCAGCTGGCCAGGCCGCCCTCGACACCGAAGATCACCACGCCCCGCATGAGGTGGGCGCTGCCGTCAGGGCGGGTGCCGCGGTGCTCCCACTCGCTCCAGACGGTGCCGCCGTCTTCGGCGCATCGCAGCACTTCGGCGCGGAGGTCGGGAACCGCGGCGAAGATCTGAGCCCAGTTCTTGCGGACTTGGTCTCGGCCCATGAAGCTGCGCTCGGGATGGGCGGGCGTCTCGTTGCGGTAATCGACCGTGAAGCACCCAGCCAGCGCGTCGAGGTCATGATCGTTGGTGGCTCGGCGCAGCCGTTGGACAATGGCCGCCGGACCGTCAGGCAGTGGGGTTGTCATCGCTGTTTCTCCGTCCCAGTGGTTCGTTCCAGTAGACTCTAACAGATCCAGCATAATGGAACGAAAGGGATCTCCGGTCATGCCCAAACGTCCCTACGACTCGACCTGGCGCCAAGCCCAGGCCCGCCAGACCCGAGAGGCGCTGCTCGACGCCGCCCGCAGCCGCTTCCTGGCCGAAGGATTCGCGGCTACTACCGTCGCCGTGATCGCCGCCGATGTCGGCGTTTCGGTCGATACCATCTACAAGGCCTTCGGCGGCAAAGCCGGACTCGTGCGCGCTATCTGCGGTCACGCCCTCGCCGGAGAGGGGCCCGTGCCGGCGGAAACCCGCTCCGACGCACTTCACGGCAGCGAACCCGGCCCACGGGCCATCATTCGCGGCTGGGGCGCTCTGGCCAGCGAGGTCGCGCCCCGCGTCGTGCCGGTCCTGCTCCTCATACGTGATGCCGCCATAGCCGATCCGGAGATGGCCGAGCTGCAGGCCGACATGGACCGCCAGCGCCTCGAGCGCATGACCGGCAACGCCCGCAAGCTGGCAGACGGCGGCTACCTGCGCCGCGGCCTCACCGTTGAACACGCCGGGGAGATCATGTGGACATACAGCTCTCCCCAGCTCTACGAGCTGCTCGTGATGATCCGCGACTGGCCACTGCCGCGTTTCACCACCTTCATCACTGACGCGATGATCGCCGCCCTCCTCCCACCCCAGCAGAAACCCCGCCAGTCCCGGGCACACTGAACCCCTGGCCCGCCAGTTCGGCAACCACCAGCCAGACCGGCCGTCCGTCCGGGCGTTCAACGGGCGGCCGAGCGGAGCCGGGCGCAGGCCTGGTCCCACCAAGCCGGGACGAGCCCGCGGCCCTGGCGGGCCAGTCGTCCTCGTTCCCGTGGCCACTTGCAGGCGCCCAGCGTTCATCGCACGGTAAAGAACCGTTTGAACTCGGCCAATACGCTCCAGGAATCGATTCCGGCGAAGGGGAGCGATCATTGAACCCGAGAACGACATTCGCGATGGCGGGAGCCGCTGCGCTGGCGATCGCGATGCCGCTGGCGCTGTCTCGCGCCGGCGCCGTCGCTGCCGAGCGTGCTCAGATTAAGCACGTGCTCCTGATCTCGGTCGACGGCATGCATCAGTCCGATCTGGAGTGGTACATCGCCACCCATCCCCGCTCGGAGCTCGCGCGGCTAGCCACCGGCGGCGCTGAATACACTCACGCGAAGACCTCCGACCCTTCGGACTCCGATCCGGGCGGCACGGCGCTGATGACCGGCGGCGACCCGAAGGTCACCGGCGTCTACTACGACGACGAGTACAGCCACGGCGTCTTCCCGCCGGGGACGAAGCACTGCTCCGGGCCGGTCCCGGGCGGCGACGTGATCTACGACTCGCCGGACGACAAGCTGCCGGCCGTGCCGGACCTGCTGCATAACGGGAGCGGCAACACCTTCCCCTCGTTCGATGAGGGCGGCTCGATCTACCCCGGCGGCGCGGACAAGAACCCGGCCTTGATCATGAACCTCAGCCCGCACCCGCAGTCGGGCCTGAACCCGGCGACCTACCCCGTCAACCCGAAGACCTGCAAGCCGATTCAGCCGTGGAATTACCCGGGGGTCAACACGATCTTCCAGGTGATCCACAGCGCCGGCCTGCGAACGGCCTGGTCTGACAAGCACGCGATCTACGCGTCGTTCAACGGCGCGGGCTCGGACGGCAGGAGCATCGACGACTTCTTCGCACCGGAGATCGACTCACAGGCAGTCGAGCCGAACGGCGTGCCCTACCCCGTCGACGGTGCGTGGACGGACGACAACGCCGCGACCAAGCAGTACGACTCCTACAAGAGTCCGGGCGGTCATCAACTGGATCAACGGCTACGAGCACTCCGGCAAGGGGCCGAGGGTCGGCACGCCGGCGATCTACGGGATGAACTTCCAGACGGTCTCCACCGCCGAGAAGCTGAAGAGCTCCCCGGCGGTGCTGATCGGCCCGAACGCCCAGGGCAAGTACACCGAGGGACCGTCGCTGCCCGGCGGGTACGTGACCGTGAACGGCCGGCAGGTGCCGGGCCCGCTGCTCCGCAGCGCGCTCAGCTACGTCAACGGCGCCCTGCAGCGGATGGCTGACACGATCCGGGCCGACGGTGAGGCCCGCTCGACGGCGATCATCCTGACGGCCAAGCACGGCCAGTCGCCGCTGAACAACAGCCAGCTGCAGCGGATCGACGACGGCCCGATCCTTTCCGGCGTCAACGCCGCCTGGGCCGCAAAGCATCCGGGCCGCCCGGCGCTGGTCGTCCAGGAGGCCGATGACGACGGGCTGCTGTGGTGGCTGTCAGACCGCTCGCAGGCGGCGACTGACTTCGTCAAGAACTACCTGTGGGCGCATGCCGCCCCGGCGGTCAACTACGCCGGCCAGACGATCACCGTCCAGCACTCCGGCCTGCGGGAGATCTTCGCCGGCCACCAGGCCGCGCACTTCTTCGGCGTGCCGTACTCCGATCCGCACCACCCGGACGTGTTCGCGATCGCGCAGGTCGGCACGATCTACACGACCGGCTCGAAGATCGCCGAGCACGGCGGCGACAACCCCGGCGACCGGGACGTCCCGCTCATCGTCTATGCGCCGGGCACCGTCCATGCTGGCCAGTCGGGCCACCCGGTGGAAACGACCCAGGTCGCACCGACGATCTTGAAGCTGCTCGGGCTCTCTCCGCGCTCGCTTCAGGCCGTCCAGCGAGAGGGCACGCAAGTCCTGCCCGGCCCCGGCAACCGGGGTTAACCGCTCCGCTTGGCCGGGCTGCGGACGGCGCCACCCCGCCCGCAGCTCGGCCACCCGTCCCGGAGGACTATTCGTTGGGCCCTTCGAGCGCTAGCCGGTAGCCGCAGGGCGTGCGGATGAGCAGGCGCCGGTAGCTCCATCCCGGAGCGGGATCATTGTGCTCGAGTTCAAAGCTGATGTCCGCCGATCGGCATCTCTTCATGGCGGCGTCGATGTCGGCCACTCCGATCTGCCAGGTGAGCACGCTCGGCGGATCGTTGTCGGCGGCGGCCTTCTGGATACCGAAATGCACCGTGTCGGTTCCGAATCCGATGAAGTCCGGGTATTCGGAACCTTGGTAGATGACCGGCAGGCCCAGCTTCTCGTAGAAGGCGCGCTCGGCGGCAAGGTCGCGCACGTTCAGCACTGGTGCCAGCCTGGTGAACAGGTCGGATGCCTCTTGGCTCATGGCACGCAGCTACCCCCGGACGAAACGCCTATGCGGCGCGGCCCTCCCGCTCAGCCGAGGCCGTCTGCTGGCACTGCTGCCGCTGCCTGCGCCCGGTGCCGGCCTTCTGCCGTGACCGGGCCGCGCCGGCGCGTGAGTCAGCTCATCGAAACGGGCCGTGCTCACGAGGTGCGGCGTGCGGCGCGTCGTTCCTCTGCTGCCGCTCCGCTCTGCGGCTGGGGTTCCGGGGTTGGCCGGTGAGTATCGTGAGGGCATGGTGCTCACCCCGGCATACCGGGAGTTTTTGTCAGCGATCGCTACTTCGGCGGGGGCGCTGACGGGTTTGCTGTTCGTGGCCATATCGGCGGCGCCGCGGCGTGGTTCGGATGCCAGCCCGGCCGTCTTTCAGCAGGTCCGGGCGGCTGCAGCTCTGGTGGCTTTCTTTAATGCGCTCGCGGTCTCCATCTTCGGGCTGGTGCCGGGGGGGAGCGTCAGGTATCCGGCTGTCGTGCTGGGAATCGGCGGAATCTTGTTTACCGCCGCTGGGATACGATCCGTCTTGTCCAGCCGGTCAACGACCAGTCAGCGGATCGGGCAGCTCTGGCTGGTCGTGTTGCTGCTGCTGATCTTCGGTACGGAACTTGTTGGCGGCATTGTTCTGCTGGCTGATTCTGGCCGTAGCACCCCGGTGCAGCTGATCAGTTACGCTCTTGCCGCCTCGCTGCTCGTCGGGATCGCGCGGGCGTGGGAACTCGTCGGCGCCAGGGACACGGGCATCGTCGCCTCACTCGTAATCCTCAGCCGTCGCGCGCCCAGCCGTGCGCGGGCAGTCGGCATTCGTGCTGGCGACGCGGCCGGTATCACTGAAGATGGCGACGCGGCCGGACACGAACATGGCGATCACGGATCAGGCGGACGCCCGGGGTGAGTTCCGACGTGGGGTGCTCGGCGGATGATCCGGCGCCGTTGGCAGCAGGTTGAGCAGCAGTCGGTGCCCCTGCAATGCGGTGAAAGGGCCTGTGAGCTGGGCGCTCGGAGGGACCCGAACCCCCAGCCTTCTGATCCGTACGACCTCGCGGATTGTCCAGGCCGGTCCAACGCGGAGGGCAGGCGCCGAGTTCGCCGCTCTGCAGCCAGGGAGTCAAGGCTGGGCCGCACATGCTCGTCTCGGGCATCGTCGGCATTGACAAGGGGCACCGGCAGCCTGGCCGGAGACACCATCCAGGATCAGACGCGGCAGCCCCGAGCGGCATGACCGAAGGGTGTCTCAGCGGTTGCCGGGGACGGCGAGGCGGGCACCGGCTGAGGGATGCGAGGTGGATGGGCGGGATTAGCCGTCGCGGTCAGCGGCTGAGGAATCCGGCAACAGCCTGACGGTATTGCTCGGGTGCTTCGACGCTGGGTATGTGACCGCAGCCGGGCAGCATGGCGAGCTGGGACCCCGGGATGGAGCTGGCTATCGGCTGGGCCTGGGCGGGGCCGCAGATAAAGTCAAGCTCGCCAGCCACGATGAGGGTAGGACAGGCGATGCGGCCCAGCAACGGGCGCAGGTCGACACCTTGGTACAGGCCGCCTTCCCAGGCTTTGCCGGCGGCCAGGTTCGCCTTCATGGCCCGGCTCATCTCGGCGAGCCGCGCCGCCACCTCAGGTTTATCCGGCTCCGCGAGGTAGAAAGGCAGGACCATGGCCATCATCTGTTCCATTTCGGTCGCGTCGGTGGCGGCCAGCAGGCGCTCGGTCCAGGAATCCATGACCGGCCGCGCGGCCTCATACCACGGCGAACCGGCGTGCCGCGCCAGCAAAGCCTCGAACTCAGCCTCCGCGTCACCTCCGTCCTGGGCATCGGCGTCGGGCCCGATGCCAAAGGCAGCCACGGCCACGCACTGAGCCGTGCTCTGCGGAAACAGCGCGGCGTAGGTCAGCGCCGTGGTCCCCCCGAACGAATGGCCCAGCACTACCACTTCTGGCAGCGCGAGTGCCTGGCGCACTTCCTCATAGAAGCGGGCGTGGCCCTCGGGGGAGTAGTGAGCGGGATCCGCCGGGGGTGTGGAAGAACCCGAGCCGTGCGGATCGATCACGTAGGAACACAGCACCCCGGACAGCAGTTCGGCATCGCCGTTCATGTAGGAGGCTGAGAATCCGGGGCCACCCGCAAACATCAGCGCTGGCCTGCCGCTTCCGATGACCTCATAACTCGCGGCCCGCCCGCCCGGCAGCGCCACGATCTGCGTCATGCCCCGCCCCATTCCGGTCACTGAATCTGACCATCACACTGCACCGGCAGGTGACGACGACAGCATACCCACTGGCTCCGCGGGTGATCCTGGACCGGACACATCGCCGGCCGGACGGACTGGCGGTAGCTGACTGGCACCCGCACGAGCTGCGTCACTCCGGAGCTGGGCGCGCTCGGCGGGACTCGAACTCCCGAGCAGCAGTCGAGCCCCGGGTACTCACTCACTTTGGCCGCAATCTTGCGACGGCTGGCCGGCGGTATGGTGCCCTGGTAACGCGTGATGATCAAGGCTCCCGGATGTCCGGTGCGGGTCTGCTGACGTTGGTCGCGGGAGCGGGCGTGGGGAGGGGTCATGAGCGCGCTATCGTTTTCGGCGGTCGGCGAATCCGATCAGGAGCGGGCATTCGCCACGCTCGTCTTGGCGTTCGCGGCCGACCCGGTAGAGCGCTGGCTCTATCCGGAACCCCGGCAATATCTGTCGCATTTCCCCAGGTTCCTTGCCGCCTTTGGCGGCAGGGCGTTCGCCGAGCGGACCGTGTGGCGCCTGGGTGACTTCTCCGCCGTCGCCTTGTGGCTGCCCCCTGACACCGGAGCAGACGGCGACGCCATCACCGCGTTGCTTGCCGAGACCGTCGCACCGGACAAGCATGACGACACCTTTGCCGTTCTCGGGCAGATGGATACGGCCCATCCCGCCTGCCGGCACTGGTACCTGCCGTGGTTCGCGGTCGACACCGCCCTGCAGGGCAGGGGCCTCGGAGGCCAGCTGATGGAGCCCTGCCTGCAGATCGTCGACGGCACCCACCTGCCCGCCTACCTCGAAACCCCCAACCCGCGCACCATCCCCTTTTACCAGCGTCACGGTTTCGAGGTCACAGGTGAAGCGCAAGCTGGCACGTGCCCGCCGATCACGTTCATGCTGCGAGCTGCCCGGTAGCTGGCCGCTGCGGACGCCGGGCCCGGCGCAGCGCAGTGGCGCCGCTACTGCTCGCCTTCAGGCGCTTTCGCGAGCGCGCTGAGCACCTGCTTGCAAATCGCCGCATCAACCTGCGGCAGTAGCCCTGACCTGCATCGGGAGCTGCCCGCGAGTGACCGTGACGTACCGCTGAGCGCCGGTGCTAATGGCACGTTAATGGCACGGCCTCGGTCGCGTGTCGGCCCGGCTGCCACGGGCATACTGACGCCGACGAGCGCGGTCACATCGTAGGCACCGGCTGGCCCATGCGCGGGCGCCGGGGCAGGGAGGCAGCGATGCCGGTCATCGTGGTTACCAGGCTCCGGCTTAAGGACCCGGCATTCTTCGGCGATTTCTTCGCCGACGCCGTAGCTGTGGTTGAGCAGGCACAGAACTCCGAAGGCAACCTCGGCGCGGACGTGCTGGCCGAGGCGAACAATACCTACTGGACCCGGACGGCCTGGCAGGAGCGCGACCTGATGAACGCGTTCGCGGGAAGCGAACCGCATCTGCATACGATGAGCCGCGTCGACGACTGGTGCGATGAGGCGACCTTCGTCGAGTGGGAGCAGGCGGGTTCGGATCTGCCGGACTGGCAGGACGGCTACAGCCGCCTTGTCGCCGAGGGCCAGGGGCCAAGCCTGACCAATGCAACCGAGGCCCATCACACCCGGGATTTTCCCGCCCCAATCTTGTCCCCGTAGCTATTGAACCAGCGCCGGATACCGGCGACTACCGGGCTTCTGGATCCATATCCGCAAAAGGCCCTGACCCCTGCTTGCAAAGACTGTTGATGCCCGTCTCTGACCCGGTCCGCTGCTGGTCGTCGCTAATGTCCGGCTCCCCGCAGCCGACCGGGATTCACCGGTTGCCACCACTTGATCGGACACGCAACGGGCACGCCTCCGCGTGACTTGCGGGGTAATCAGGCGCCGAGTGGGCTGACGGCGTTCATGGTGAGGTCGAGGAGCTGGGCGAGGGATGGCTGGCCGTCGCGGGCGACCCACTCGGCTTGTGCGGTGGTGAGGCAGGCGAGGGCGGCGCCGCTGAGCGCGGCGGCCTGGAGGCGGCGCTCATCGCTGGTGCGTCCCGGCGGCAGGCGGGGCATGATCGCGGCGGCGATGGCCTGGCGCCAGCTGGCCTGCTTCTGCTGGTGGCTGGCGTGCAGCGCGGCGCTCCCGAGCATCATGCGGGTCATCGGCAGGGCGCGGCTGTCGGTGGTCATGGCGTCAAGGAGCGGGCCGAGCGCGCGGCGCAGCGCCAGCCAGGGGGGCTCGTCTGCGGGCCGGGCGGCCAGCTCGGCTGCGATCTGCTCGCCGGTGGCGAGGAGGGCCTGGGCCAGCACGTCGTCTTTCCCGGCGAAGTACCGGAAGAAGCTGCGCCGTGACAGTCCGGCGGCGGCGGCGATCTGGTCGACGGTGGTGGCCTCGAAGCCCTGGGACAGGAACAGGTCCATGGCGACGGCCAGCAACTCGGCCTGGACTGCCCGCCTGGTCCGCTCGCGCAGCCCGGTTCCCTGCTCTTCCATGGTCCGACCTTACACCACCGGCCAGATTTGACACACAGTGCCACGTAAGGCATCGTGAGCAGGGCACGGGTAGCCGCACACCGGATCGCCTCGTGCCCGGCCGCGGCCGGTCTCGGCCGCCCGGCTGCCTGCCGTCCCGGACCCAGGGGCGCACCGCCACCAAGCGAGGGATGTCATGGACCAGCAGACGATCATCATTACCGGGGCCAGCGACGGCATCGGCGCCGCCGCCGCGCGGCAGCTCGCCGCTAAGGGAGAGCGCGTGATCCTGGTCGGCCGCTCGCAGGCCAAGACCGCCTCCGTGGCCGCCGAGCTGGCCGCCCCGTACTACCTGGCTGACTTCGCCGACCTGCGCCAGATCCGCGCCCTCGCCGCCGAGCTGAAGGCGGCCTACCCGCGCATCGACGTCCTGGCCAACAACGCGGGCGGCATCATGGGCGCCCGGCAGGTCACCGCGGACAGGTTCGAGAAGACCTTCCAGGTCAACCACCTGGCCCCGTTCCTGCTCACCACCCTGCTCCTGCCCATCCTGACCGCCAGCTCGGCCAAGGTCCTGCAGACCTCCAGCGTCGCGGCGAAGAACTACGGCAAGCTCGACCTCGACGACCTGCAGAACGAGCGGGACTACTCACCGAACAAGGCCTACGGCGACGCCAAGCTCGCCAACATCCTGTTCACCCGCGAGCTGCACCGCCGCTACCACGGCCAGGGCATCTCGGCCGCGGCGTTCCACCCCGGCAACGTCGCCTCCAACTTCGCCAGCGACACCACCAGCTGGTTCCGGTTCATCTACCACACCCCGGTCAGGCGGATCGCGCTCATCACCCCCGACAAGGGCGCCGAGGCCCTGATCTGGCTGGCCGAGGGCACCCCCGGCACCACCTGGCAGTCCGGCGGGTACTACGAGAAGAACAAGCCCGCCGCCAGCACCGACCAGGCCGACGACCCCGGCCTCGCCCGGCAGCTCTGGGACCGAAGCGCTGCCCTTCTGGGCATGGCCGACCAGCCGGGTACCGCCAGTTCCTAGCTAGTCCTGGTCCCCCTCCGTCATCCTCGTAGCCGCCAAAACCAGGTGAGTGGTCACCGGGTCCAGGGTCGGCGAAGCCGATCGCATGCGACGGCCCGAAGGGCCGCCCTGGACGCGGTGGCCGCGAGCCGGACAATCGAGAGCGAGGAAGACGGCACGATCCCGGCCAGCGAGATGAGCCGATCGAATCAGTGCGCCGTATCGCAGGACGGCGCGGGCGCGCCGGGCGGGCGCCCCAAGCGCAGAGCCCGGCGCGGGGAGCGCCGGACGCGCGCCGCAGGCGCCCCCTTGATCTCGGCCTCGTCGGCGACAGGCGGCGCCGTAAGACCGTCTACGGCTAGACGGAACAAGAGGCACGGGCCAAGCTGCGCAAGCTCCAGGACGCGCAAGCCCGCGGACTGGCGTTGCTGGCGCCTACTCACTCTGTCGGCCAATGGCTCGACACCTGGCTGTCGGATGTCAAGGCGCACGACGGAACGCGCCCGCCACGCTGACGCTGTACCGAGGCTCGCCGAGCGTTACATCAAGCCGGTGATCGGCAATGTGCGGCTGGACAGACTGACTCCGGCGCATATCCAGCGGCTGATTGTAGAGACGCGCAACAGCAAGACCTCGCGGGGTTCCCGCCGAGTGCCGGCACCCAACGGCATGTGCACAAGCTGATCCGCAACGCGCTCAATGACGCCTACCGAATGGAGCTGGTCACGCGGAATGTCGCTGTGCAGGTCAAGGCACCGCCGATGGCCCGCTACCGCAGGCCGATCTGTCGATGGACGATGCCATGCGGATGCTCAAGGTCATCGAGGGCGAACGGCTGGAAGCCTTCTACGTCCTGGCCCTGACCACCGGCCTGCGCCGGGGCGAGCTACTCGGCCTGCGGTGGGATGACGTGGACCTGGAATCCTGCCAGCTCCATGTCCGCCCGGCTCTCCAGCGGGCGGGCGGTGAACTGAGGTTCGTTGAACCGAAGACCAGCACGTCACTGCGGGTCGTTGTCATCCCGAAGCTGGCGGTCGGTCACCTGATCCGCCACCGGGAGCGGCCGGAAGGGCTGCGCGACGTTCATGCTCGCCGCCGGGGTACCGGCACGCACGATAATGGATGTGCTCGGTCACTCGGGAGATTGGGGTGACGATGAACACCTACACCCATGTGCTGATGCAGCTCCGCCAGGACGCCGCCGACGCCATCGATGACGTGCTCAGCGGCCAGCCGTGAGCACTTTGGCTACAGGTTTGGCAGCAGTAGAGGCCATAAATCAGCCGGGAAATCCTGTGAGCTGGCGCGCTCGGAGGGACTCGAACCCCCAACCTTCTGATCCGTAGTCAGATGCTCTATCCGTTGAGCTACGAGCGCTAGTGCCCGCATAGTCTACGGCACGCGCCAGCCCGGCTGCACCGCCGCTGACACCTTGCTCCGGTTAGGCCCGGGGCGGCGTGACCGCGGTCCGCAGCTCGCGCTTGAGCAGCTTGCCGCTGGCGTTCTTGGGCAGCGCATCGACGAGCACCACGTGCTTGGGCACCTTGAACCCGCCGAGGCGCTCGCGGCAGTGCGCGATCAGCTCGTCCGGGCTGGCGGCCTGGCCTTCGCGCAGCACGACCGCGGCCGTGACGGCCTCGATCCACTGCGGGTGCGGCAACCCGAACACCGCCGCCTCGGCCACCGCCGGGTGCTGGTAGAGCGTCTCCTCCACCTCGCGGCTGGCGACGTTCTCGCCGCCGGTCTTGATCATGTCTTTCTTCCGGTCGACCACGGTCAGGTAGCCCTCGTCGTCCAGCACGCCGAGGTCACCGCTGTGGAACCAGCCGCCGGCGAACGCCTCCGCGGTCCGGTCAGGGTCCTGCCAGTAGCCGAGCATCGCGTGCGCGCTGCGGTGCACGATCTCACCGGTCTCGCCCGGCGGCACCGGCCGGCCCGTATCGTCCACCACCCGCGTCTCGACGTTCAGCGCGGCCCGGCCGGCCGACCCGGCCTTGCGCTCCTGGTCCTCCGGGCGCAGCAAGGTGGCCAGCGGGCCCATCTCGGTCTGCCCGTAGAAGTTGAACAGCCGCACCTGCGGCAGCCGGCTGCCGATTTCCTTGAGTACCTCGACCGGCATGATCGACGCGCCGTAGTAGCCCTTGCGCAGCGACGACAAGTCCCGCTGGCCGAAGTCGGGATGGCGCAGCAGCGAGATCCACACCGTCGGCGGGCAGAACAGCTTGGTCGCCCGCTCGGCCTCGACCGCGGCCAGGATCGCGGCCGGGTCGGCGCCGGGCAGCACGATGTTGGTGGCGCCGAGGTAGATGCCCGGGGTGAGGAAGCAGTGCAGCTGCGCGCAGTGGTACAGCGGCAGCGAGTGCACCTCGATGTCCGCGGCGGTCATCTCGCCGTCGATCATGCAGGAGACGTACTGGGAGATCAGGCTGCGGTGCGTCAGCATGGCGCCCTTGGGCCGGGACTCGGTACCGCTGGTGTAGATCAGCTGCGCCAGGTCGTCGTCGGCCACCGCCACCTGCGGCGCAGCCGGGCCGCCGGGGGTCATCCAGCCCGTGACCGGCTCCCAGCCGTCGGTCACCGGGCTGCCGCTGTCGGGGATCACCGCGCGCAGCCGGCCCGCGCCGGAGTGGCCGGCCAGCGCCTGCTGCGCCACCGGGACCAGCGCGTCCTCGGCGATCACCCCGGTCGCGCCGGAGTGGCCGAGCACGTAGCCGGCTTCCCCCGCGGTCAGCATGAAGTTGACGGGCACCGACACCGCGCCGAGCCGGGCCAGGGCGAAATAGGTCACCACGAAGGCGTGATTGTTGTGGCTGAACAGAGCGATCCGGTCACCGGCCGCCACCCCGCGCGCGGCCAGCGCCCCCGCCATCGCCTCGGTGGCGGCGTCCAGCTCGGCGTAGGTCTGGCGCAGGTCCCGGTAGACGATCGTGGTCTTGCCCGGGAACCGGGCGGCCGAGCGGCGCAGCAAGTCGCCGATCGAGTGCACGCGGGCGTGCGCGATGAGCGGGGCGTTGGCGTGGTCGGGCATGTGCGCTCCAGGCGATTGGCGGCCCGTCCGCCGGTCCGGCGGCGCTGCCGACAGGCTAACCAGCCGCCGGGCGGCCGCCCGGCTCAGCTGAGCGTGGAGCCGATCACGACCGGGTGCCCGCGGCCGAGGAAGAAGATGCCCGGATAGCCCTTGGTCCAGAAGCCCTCGGACGGGTTGCGGCGCAGCACCGATCCCACGATCCGAAGCGTCCCGGTCCGGTTGTCGCTCACGTAGAACAGCGCGCCGCCGCCCTCGCGGGCCTTGTTGCGGGCAATCAGGGTGCCCGCCACCCGCACGGTGTAGGCGTCGCCGTCGGTGTAGATGGCGCCGCCGCTGCCGCCGCCGGGCGTGCCGGACCGGGCCGGGTTGGCGCCCCGGCCGATCGCCTGGTTGCCGCGGAACACGCTGTTCAGCACGTCCCAGGAGACCCCGATGCTGCTCAGCGCGCCGCCATTGGAGCAGCGCCCGCCGGTGAAGGTGCTGTCGGACACGTAAACGGGCCGGCCGCGGTACTCGCTGAGCGCGCGGATCGCGGCGCCGCCGAGGTCGGGCCCGGTGGCGTCGCAGCGGTTGCCGGTGAACACCGAGTGCACGACGGTCAGCGTGCCGCCGCGGGCGAAGATCGCGCCGCCGCCCCCGCCGTCGTAGTGCCGGCCGGCCGAGTCGCCGTCGGCGAAGGTGATGTTCTGCACGGTCAGCTGCGGGCGGGACTGGTCCTGGCAGTGCGACGTCGTCCACACCTGCGCCGGGTCACAGGTGTCCAGGTACAGGATGCGGCGCTTCCCGGCGCCGCTGAGCGTCACCAGCCCGCCGCCGTCAATGACGACCCGGCGGCTGGTGTTGCGGACCTTCGCGGTGGCCCGCATGACGATCGTCACCGGCTTCGGGCCGCACCGGAACGTGATCACCCCGCCCGCGGCGACCGCGGCGACGACCGCCCGCGACGTGCAGCTGGCCGCCGTCCCGTGCCCGATGACGTGCGCCGGGTGCGCGGTGCTGACCGCCCGCGCGGCGCGCGGGATGTCAGCGTGCCCGGCCGGGTTGCCGGGCCGGAACGAGGGGCCGCCGGCCAGGCTGGCCGCCGCGTCCGCTGCCACCGCGGCAGTCGCCGCGGTCCGGCCGGCCGCTGCGCTGGCGAGCACGGCCGGGGCAGGCAGCGCGAGGCCCGCGACAATTGCGGTGATCATGATTCCAGCCCTGCCGATAAGCCGCATAACGCGCCATCGTAACGGCGCGCCGGCCATTCCGGGCCGAACTCGGCCAGGCGGGCGGCGCCGGTTCACCCGGTCCGGGCCGGGTAGCAACGCTTCGTGGTCACCGAGATTCTGGCCAGCCACGAGGAGCCGGGAAGGCCGGACCGGCCGTGAGCGGCGCACGCGCAGCGGGCGGAGAAGCGAACCAGAGCACACCGGGCGGCGGCCCGCTCGCCGGCCGGCACGGCACCGCCAAGCATCCCGGCCGGGAACCCGCGCGCCGCCACCCGCCGGGCGTCTCCGCCGCGTCGGTCGAGGCCCTCGGCAAGCTGTCCGAGGCGCTGGAGGTGGTCGAGCACGCCCGCGGCCTGCTGTACGGCTTCCACCGGCTGTCGGGCACCGCTGACCTGACCCTGCAGGAAGCGGTCCGCATGCTCCGCGACGCGGGGCACGGCGAGCTGGCCGACGACATCGACGCGGCGCTGGTCGGCCGGGACACCATCGGCGGCCGGTGGAGCTTCCAGCTGGTCGAGGAGTACGACGCCGGCTACTGGCAGGTGTTCCGCGACGCCGAGGCCACGGCCCGCGCGGCGCTGGGCGTCCCGGACCGGCACGTGTTCGAGGCCGAGATGAAGGTGCGGGAGCAAGGCGGCGCCTCCGGCGCCGGTGACTGACCGGCGGCGCCTGTCCTGACAGCAATCGAGGGTGATCCGTCGTCCGTCAGACTGGAGCCATATCGACAAAGCGGCTGTAGTGACCCTGGAACGCGACCGTCACCGTGGTCGTCGGCCCGTTCCTGTGCTTGGCCACGATGAAGTCCGCCTCCCCCGCCCGCGGCGACTCCTTCTCGTACGCATCTTCGCGGTGCAGCAAGATCACGACGTCAGCATCTTGCTCAATACTGTTATGGACATTAACCCCATTCGCGACGAAGTTGGAGGTGTCGGTCACAGTCGCATCGTAGACCGGCTGCTCGCCGAGGCTCTCGACTGATGCGATCTCGTCCCAGAAGACGTCGTTGGTGGCGAGCATCTCCAGGTCGGCATCGTTGAGAATTGTCGCGATCTTGGCCAAGCGGTCCCTGGTCGGAGCGTGACCCGGCCGGTTAATGATGACATTCGGTGCGCCTATCGCCGCAGCCAGTTCTCGTTGAGTCATGTGCCGCTCAAGAAGAGCGCTCTGCACTCGCTGCCATACGCCACTGGGCACGGTGTCCAGCTTCGGCTTGCTGACTACGGTCGCCAGCTTCTCTGCACAGACAGTAGCGCTGGCGGACCTTGCACCATGTATGCCGATTCGTAGCAAGAAGCGGAGCTGAGCTTCACGTCCCTCAATTGCGATGTGGTAACAAGGGCGGTATTGGCCCTTTCGCACTGTTCTTATGCGGGCCCGGACGCCGAAGCGCAGCAGCAATTGGGCCACATCGTCCGCCAGCTGCCTGCTCGTTGAGCCGTAGTAAATGCGAGCTATCCCCACTTTGGCATCCCACCAGACGCAGCCGTCGGTGGCCCACAGGTGCCGCAGGAACAGCGCCACCTGATGCTGGGGGGCCGAGAAGATGCACTCCGGCACGAACTTCTCGTGGCTGCGCAACCCGAACAGCCCGAGCGAGTCCAGCCAGGCCGCGATCGGGTTGCGCCTGCCGCGCGCCAGCCGGTAGGGCGCGGGCAGCCGCAGGGTCGCGCACCGGGCGGCGGGATAATCGTCGCGCACGGCGGTGATGCCGAAGTACGCGGCGGCCTCGGTTACCGCGGCCAGGCTGGCCTCATCGGTGCTCGCGTACCGCAGCGGCTGGCGGCGCACGAACGAGCCGTCGCCGATCAGGTGCGCGAGCAGGATCACCTCAGGCTCGGGCAGCTCGCGCGGCGCGGCGGGCGGCGGCACATGCCGCGGGATGGCCACCCGGGACCCGGGTGCCAGTTCGCCGATGGGCATCCATCCGTCGTAGCTGAGGAAGGGATGGCTAGCGGTGGCCTCGACCTCCCGGCCCGACCGCAGCCGGACCCGGAACACCTCCTTGACTCCGCTGCTGAACGCGTGCGTGAGAGTACGCGGCACCAGGTGCAGCCGGTCGTCCAGCGACCACACTGGCACGTTGCGGGCGCCGGAGGCGATCAGCTCGCCCAGCGTGACCTCGGCGCCGGTGTCGGCACGCAGGATCCGGGTTCCCGCGGTCAGGCAGCCACTCTCGCGCAGGTCCGCGAGCAGCGGGCGCTTATCAGTGCGCTGCTCGGGGCCGCGGTTGAGCTGGGCGACCGCGATGACCGGGACTTCGAGTTCCTTGGCCAGCAGCTTCAGCGACCGGGACATGTCGGAGACTTCCTGCTGCCGGTTCTCCACCCGCCGCTGCGCCGACATCAGCTGCAGGTAGTCGATGATGACCAGCTTCAGGTCGTGCCGCTGCTTGAGCCGGCGGCACTTGGAGCGGATCTCCATCATCGACATGTTCGGCGAGTCGTCGATGAACAGCGGGGCGTTGACGACCTCGCCCATCCGGCGGGCCAGCCGGGTCCAGTCGTCGTCGCTCATCTGGCCGGTCCGCATCGAGTTCAGCGCCACCCGCGCCTCGGCGGACAGCAGCCGCATGGTGATCTCGTTGCGGCCCATCTCCAGGCTGAAGATCACCGAGGTGAGGCTGTGGTGGATCGAGGCGGCCCGGGCGAAGTCCAGCGCGAGGGTGGAGTTGTGGGTCGGGATCCAGGCCTGCCCGGCCAGGTACATGTGGTCGGCGTTGTCCACCTGCACGCACCGGACCGGCACGCTGGGCACCGGCCGGACGGCGGTAATCACCCGGGCGCGGGCGGCCGGGTGACCGCCAGTGCTCTGCCGGGCCAGCTTGCGGGTCAGCCGGAACACCTTGTCCGGCGGGGTGAAGGTGACCGCGTAGCAGGCACCGCCCTCGGCGGCGGGACGGCCAGACGGCTTGGTGGTCATCGCGGCCTGGTAGCCCAGGCTGAGGATGAGCTGGAGGGTGGCGGCGGCCAGCCGGCGGCTGGTGACGGCGGACTGCACCGCGCCGTCCTTGGTCACGTGGCCGCCGGCGTCGAGCAGCCCGGCCAGCAGCGCCCGGCGCTGTTCCTCCGACGCGCGCAGATACTGCGCCGGGATGTGCTTGCCGCCGAGGACGCCGAGGCGGCGCAGCGCGCCGTCGGCGCTATCCGGGCCGCCGGCGCGGCGTGATGCGCTGGACTTGTCCGGCCCGGTGCAGAGGACGTGCTGGCCCGGCCGGTCCGCCGACGGCACGACCTGCAGCCCTTCGGACTCGATCCCCGCGATGATCTCCGGCTCGGACGCGATCAGCCGGGCTGCGCGGCTGGATCCGCCGCCAAGCCAGGCGCCGAGCGCATACGGCGGGAACGGCAAATCCGCGGCGGGCAGGTCCGCGGCGCGGGGCAGCGCGACTTCTATCTCGCGACGCCTGCCGCGCAGGCCGAGATCCGCGGCGAGCTCGGCCGTCGTCACGGTCTCCGGCCGTGCCTGCTGGGCATGCTGAGGCTGGTACCCGGCGGCCCGGGCCTCGCCCGGCTGGCTCCGTCCGGCCCGGCGGGTGACCCGCCACTGGTGCCCGGCGTCGGCGACGATCACCGTGCCGTCGCTGAACTCGACCTCGTAGCACGGGCGGCCGCGCATCACGCCGGTGGCTGCGGTCACCCGGGCGGGCTTGCCGTCGGCGCCGATCAGCCAGTCGCCGACGGCCAGGTCGCCCATCGTGGTCCAGCCGGACGGGGTGGGCAGCGGGGTGTCCAGGGCCAGCGCCTTGCCCAGGGCTGGCCGTGCCGCGATCACGATCATCTGGCCCGCGTGCAGGCCGTTGGTGAGCGAGTCGAGGTCGGCGAATCCGGTGGGCACGCCGGTCAGCGCGCCGCCGCGGGTGCCGATCGCCTCGATCTCGTCCAGCGCGCCCGGCATGATCTGGGACAGCGGCAGGTAGTCGTCGGCAACCCGGCGCTGGGTGATCCCGAACAGGTCGGCCTCGGCCCGGTCCACGATCTCGTCGGCGTCACCGTCGCCGGTGTAGCCGAGCTGCACGATCCGGGTGCCGACCTCGACCAGGCGGCGCAGCAGCGCCCGCTCGCGGACGATGCGGGCGTAATAACCGGCGTTGGCCGCGGTCGGCACGGACGCGATCAGCGTGTGCAGGTAGGGGGCGCCGCCGACCCGGCCGATGTCGCCGCGCTTGGTCAGCTCGGCGGCGACGGTGATCGCGTCGGCCGGCTCGCCGCGCGCATACAGGTCCAGGATGACCTCGTGCACGATCTGGTGCGCGGGCCGGTAGTGGTCCTCTGGGCTGATCGTCTCGATCACATCGGAGATCGCGTCCTTGGACAGCAGCATGCCCCCGAGCACGCACTGCTCCGCGGCGATGTCGTGCGGTGGCGTCCGCTCGAACTCCTCGCCGCGAGGCGCCATTTCGGCAACGCTCACCCGGACGCTCCTCCCCCATGCGCGACATCGTTCCGCATGTTCCCGGCCTCCCCAGGCCGATGCTCCTCCGCCGCTGCTGCGGAAGGGCCCCTTAGTTGTATCGAACGGCACTGACATTCTTCAGCGAGTCGCCGCAAGCGCCCATAGGCCGTGTGCACAGGCTTGTGGACAGACTGTGCAGACACGCCGCCCCCGTTGTGCGCGGCATGGGGACGTCACTGTGGACAACGCTGCGGAAAAGGCCGCTGCAGCGGTCTCTTCCTGCGGCAATGCAATTCACCGCCTGTGTGCATAAGAAAAATCCGCGCCCCCGGGCCATGCACAATGGCCGTTACTTATCCACACTGAGAATTTGACGTCCAACGTCATAGGCAAGATGCCAGGTCAGGGGATTGACGGGCCGCCAAATGCGTGAAATTGCGGCGCGCCGGGGGAGCCTCGCCGGCTAACCTTCGATTGTGTGTTCGACCCCTGGGGACAAGCTGGCGGAAATCGGCCTGGCCATTGACCAGCTGGCCGCTGACTACCCCGCGGCTCTCCGGGACGGCCAGGCCGGCGAGGTGACCGACCGGCTGGCCGGCCTCTGGCGCATGATCTGCGAACTGGACCCGGAACTAGCCCGCCGCCGGGCTGCCTACGGCCCGCCGCGCTGACACATCGCGCTGGCCGGCCGGGCCACTCCCGCCCGGCCGGCGAACGGTCCGGGCCCGGGTCGTCAACAGGCCGGCCCGGCCGGCAAGCGCCCAGAAGGGGTGCCGCGAGCCGGCCCGTTCGCCGGCTCATCGCCCGGCCGGGCGGGGACGTCCCGGTGGACACTGATGGATGTGACATCGCTCGTCACCGGTGACCCTGGATGTCACATCCAGGGCCTGGGCCGGCCCTGAGAAGTAGCCGGCCGGGCGCAGGCCGCCACCGTTGCCCGGCAGCGGGCCGCCCTCCGGCCCCTAGTACGCCGCCGCCCAGTTCGCGCCCCTGTAGGCCGCCCTCGGGCCGGGCTGCGCGGCCCCGGTGCGCCGCCGGGTGCTGGCTGCCATGGGCTGCGCGGTCCCAGCCGCGGCCGGACGGCCCGGCCAATGCGGCACGTGATCGTGAAGGATTTTCAGTTCGTGAGACTGAAAATCTCACACGATCTGGGGCGCAGCCCGGCCGGGGCTGGTGTCACAGCCGGGATGGGGCTAGGGCTGCGGCTAGGGCAGGCCCGGCCCCGGCGGGACTGGTGCATCAGCCGACCCCGGCGGGGCACCAGCCGGGCCGCGGCTAGGGCGGGCCGAGGCTAGGGCGGGCCGAGGCTAGGGCGGGCCGCGGCTAGGGCGGGCCGAGGCTAGGGCGGGCCGAGGCTAGGGCGGGCCGGTGGCTAGGGCGGGCCGGGGCTAGGGCGGGCCGGGGCTAGGCGGGCGGGGCTAGGCGGGCGGGCTGCGGCTGGGGCAGGCCCCGGCCCCGGCGGGGACCGGTGCCTCAGCCGGGCCAAGGCAGGGTCGGGCCGCGGCTGGGGCTGGCCTGGACAGGCTGCTGCCCCGGGCGGCCTGCGGGGCCGGCCCGGGGCAGCGGGCGGAACTTACTGGCGCCGGGTCAGGTGCCGGCGACCTCAACTTCGACAGTCGCGCTGACCTCGGGGTGCAGCCGGACCGACACCTGATGCGAGCCGACGGTCTTGATCGGGTTGGCGATCTCGATCTTGCGCCGGTCCAGCTCCGGGCCGCCCGCGGCCTTGACCGCGGCGGCGATGTCGGACGGAGATACCGAGCCGAACAGGCGGCCGCCGCCGCCGGCCCGGGTCTGCAGCCGGACGGTCAGGGCCGCGAGCTGGCCGGCGGCCTGCTTCGCGTCGTCCAGGCCGCGGATCTCGCGGGCCGACCTGGCCCGCTTGATCAGGTCGATCTGCTTCTCCGCGCCCTTGGTCCAGGGCATCGCCAGGCTTCGCGGGACCAGGTAGTTCCGGCCGTACCCGGCGGCTACCTCGACCACGTCACCGGGGGAACCCAGGCCGGTGACCTCCTGGGTCAAGATGAGCTTCATCGGCGAACCGCTCATCGCCAGTTACCTCCCTCGGTCTCAGCGTGCCGTGCTGGTGTAGGGCAGCAGCGCCATCTCGCGCGCGTTCTTGATCGCGGTGGCGACGTCGCGCTGGTGCTGCGTGCAGTTGCCGGATACCCGCCGGGCCCGGATCTTGCCCCGGTCGGAGATGAACTTCCTGAGCAGGCCCGTGTCCTTATAGTCCACGTGCTTGATCTTCTCCTGGCAGAACAGGCAGACCTTCTTCTTGGGCTTGCGGATGGGTGCTTTGGCCATCGTGGTGCTCCTTGGCAGAGCCCCGCTCGTCGCGGGGATGGTCGGTTATTCGGATGTACGGCGGGACCGGGGTCCTGCCGTCAGAACGGCGGCTCGTCGGTGAAGCCGCCGCCGTCGGAAGCGGAGTCGGTCGCCCACGGGTCGTCGGCGGGCCGGCCGCCGCCGCCACCGCCGCCGCCGCCCTGGCCCTGCGAGCCGCCGCCGTAGCCGCCACCGCCACCGCCACCGCCGCCGCCGCCGGACCGGCTGGACCGGGTGACCTTGGCCGAGGCGTTGCGCAGGGACGGGCCTACCTCGTCCACCTCGATCTCGTAGACGGTGCGCTTCTCGCCCTCACGGGTCTCGTACGAGCGCTGGCGCAGCCGCCCGCTGACGATGACCCGCATGCCGCGCTGCAGTGACTCGGCCACGTTCTCCGCGGCCTGCCGCCACACGTTGCACGACAGGAACAGCGAGTCGCCGTCCTTCCACTCGTTGGTCTGCCGGTCCATGAACCGGGGGGTGGAGGCCACCCGGAAGGTGGCGACCGCCTGCCCGGTCGGGGTGTAGCGGAGCTCAGGGTCACCGACGAGGTTGCCGATGATCGTGATCGAGGTGTCTCCTGCCATCGGGGTTACTCCTGCTCGCTGTGACGGTGGTCGCCGGGAATGGCGCTCGCTGTCGGTGGCTAATCGGGGCCGGCAGGCTGGCCGGTGCTCAGGCGGCCCGGGCGCTCAGTGCGCGTCCGGCCGCATGATCTTGGTCCGCAGCACGGCCTCGTTGAGGTTGAGCTGCCGGTCAAGCTCCTTGACCGTGTCGGGCTCGGCCGTCAGATCGATGACGGTGTAGATGCCCTCGGACTTCTTGTCGATCTCGTAGGCCAGCCAGCGCCGGCCCCAGATGTCCACCTTGTCGACCTTGCCGCCGCCGGTGGTGACGACCTTGAGGAACTGCTCGAGGGAGGGCTGGATGGTCCGCTCCTCGAGCGAGGGGTCGAGGATGATCATCATCTCGTAGCTGCGCATGCGCTTAACCTGCCTCCTCTGGACTCACGCGGTCACGGTCTCTCCGTGACAGGAGGAGCTGCGTGCCGCCCGCGGGCGGCTTTCAGCAGCCGCTGCAGCCTACCAGCCAGCGCCGACAATTCCGGCCGCGCGATGGCCCGGTGGGTGCGCGACGGATCTGCAGGTAACCAAGATCATTGCAAACCGGGTTGTTCACCCGGTCGGCGGGCACCTGATGGCCGGCACCGACACGCACGGGCGGAAAGAGTCAGCCCGTTGGCCGACGGCCGGGACCGGCTGGATCTGTGATGTCTCGGCGTCCAGGCTGACTGGCCAGCAGGTTAAGTAACAAGCTAAGGCAGCTCAGGAGGGGTGGATCACGGTCAGCATGAACGGCTTCGGCCGCCGAGAACGCCGACCTAGCGCCCAGCGGCAGACCGGCACATCAGGGAGCATGTGCCAGTCGTCGTTTTCACCGGCGACTGGATACCTGACCACGAGCCGGCTGGCCTGCCGCGGTGAGAAGCCCGCTCAGGGCGCTGCGCCGAAGACCGGGACGCCCGGCTCAGCCGCGGTCGTGGAGGGTCACCTGGTAGCCGTCGGGGTCCGCGAACGTGAAAGTGCGGCCGAACGGCCCGTCGACGGGCGCTGAGACGATCGTCGTGCCGGCGGCGGCGGCGAGGGCGTCGTGGATGCCCTGCGCGTCGGGGGCGTGCAGCCACAGCGCCATCCCCTGGCCCGGCTGCGCGATCGCGTCCAGGTCGGTGCCCGCGACGACGTCGCGGACGGCGAACGCGATCGGCTTGGTGTCGAACACGACGGCGTGCGGCGGTCCTGCGGCGGAGCGCTTCAGCCCCAGGTACTGCTCGTAGAAAGCGGCGGAACGCTCCAGGTCGCGCACCTGCAGTGAAATGAAGTCGGGTCCGGTAACGGCCACGATCGCTGCCTCCTCCTAGTATGTCAGTCTTCTGACACACAATGTATGTCAGACTACTGACATGAGTCAAGGCGAGCCCGGAATCGAGCTGGACACATCGCTGGGGTACATGCTGAAGGCGGCCGCGAGCGCCCTGCACTCTGCCCTGGAGGCCGTGCTGAGGCCGCTGGGCATGACGATCACCCACTACGCCTGCCTGGAGCTGCTCGCCCAGCGACCGGGCCTGTCGAACTCCGAGCTTGCCCGCGGCGCCTTCGTCACCCGGCAGTCGATGAACGTGCTCCTGCAGGCCCTCGAACGCCAGGGACTCGTTGTCCGCCCGGCACGGGCACCCGCCGGCAGGGCCCTGCCGACCGAGCTGACCGCCCGCGGGCGCCGCCAGCTCACGATGGCCAGCGCCGTGGTTCGCCGCGTCGAGCAAGACATGCTGGCCAATCTGGATGCCAGCGAACAAGATCAGATGCGGCGCCTGCTCACTGCGTGCACCGCCGCGCTGACCGAACCGGCCGCAGCGGCGACGTGACTCCCCGGGCCGACCGCCTGGGCCAGGGCACGTGGCGCAGGCAGCAACGGCCTGGTGACCCGCGGGTGCTACCTGCAGCCGCCAGGACCCCTGTATGCAGGACCCCTGCATATGTGTCGCACACCCTGACCTGGTGGCCGCCGCACGGCGGGCGGGCTTGGATTCGCGGCGCGGCGGGAACACACTTGTCACGAGGCGCCAGCCGCGGCCGACGGCCAGGCCCGCGGCGGCCAGGCACCCGCATGAGGAGGGCCAGCCATGCCCGAGGCCACCGGGTCGGTCGCGCCGGCGCGACCGAGGGTCACGCTCAACAGCGACGGCAAGTCGCATCCCGTGCAGAACGGGCTGACGGTGTTCACCTTCGTTGTCGGCATCATCGCGTTCGCGCTGGGCATCATCGTGCGCGCGCACTTGTTCGCGACCGTGCTCGGCATCCTCGGCTTCGTGATCGGGATGTACGCGCAGATGGTCTCGGCTACCCGCGAGCAGCGGATCTTCATCATCGCCGGGGTGATCGGGGCCGGCGTGGGCATGGGCCTTGGCATCGCCCACGGCGGGTTCGGTTAGGAAGGACCGCCCGCTAAGGTCGGGGGATGATCCGGCTCGGAGCGCATATTCACGACGGTGACCCGCTGCAGCAGGCGGTGGCGATGGGCGCGGGCGCCGTGCAGTTCTTCCTCGGCGATCCGCAGGGCTGGAAGAAGCCCGTCTTCCCCGGCGAGCCCGAGCAGATCCGGGCGGGCTTCGAGGCCGCCGGCATCGACGCCTACGTGCACGCCCCCTACGTCATCAACGTGGCCTCGCCGAACAACCGGATCCGCATCCCGAGCCGCAAGCTGCTCGAACAGCAACTGGCCGCGGCCGCGCAGGTCGGGGCCAAGGGCCTGATCGTGCACGGCGGCCACGTGACCGCGGGGACCGACCCGCAGGAGGGCTACGACAGCTGGCGCAAGGCGGTCGAGCGGATCGACCGCCCGGTGCCGATGCTGATCGAGAACACCGCGGGCGGGGAGGGCGCGATGGCGCGCGGCCTGGACGCGGTCGCCCGGCTGTGGGACGTGGTGGCGGCCGCGGCCGAGGGCGGCGGCGAGGTCGGGTTCTGCCTGGACACCTGCCACGCGCACGCCTCCGGCGAGGACCTGGCCAAGGTCACCGACCGGCTGCTGGCCATCACCGGCCGGATCGACCTGGTGCACGCCAACAACTCGCGGGACGAGTTCGGCTCCGGCCGGGACCGGCACGCGGGGATGGAGTCCGGCCAGATCGACCCGGCCCTCATCGCCGCGTTGATCCGCGCGGCCGGGGCGACGGCGATCTGCGAGACCCCCGACCCGGCCGCCGACATCACCTGGCTGCAGGCCCGGCTGGCCGGCTAGCCCGGCAGGCCCCGCGCGCAGCCCAGCCCGCGCGCGGGCCCCGTTACGCGGCCGTTAATCGCAGCAGCGGCCTTGCCGGTTCACCGGCCGGGACCAGCGCGGCGGTCAGGGCCGCCCGCGCCGCCGCGCCGTGGCCGCGCCTGCGCTGCTGGCCCGGGGGCCGCTGCGACACCGACGGCGACGGCGAGGGCGACTGGCCGCAGATGATGGGCCCGGGGATGCAGCTGGCGCTCGGGCTGGGCTGCGGTGTCGGTGTCGGCGGCGGCGAATAGCCGGTGCAAGGCCGCGGCCCGTACCCGCGGCCGCGGAAACGGAACCGGTAGCACGTCGGGCTCGGCTGCGGCCTGGGCTGCGGCCTGGGCTTGGGCTTGACCTGCACCCACCGGGTGAACCCGTTGTAGTCGGGCGCCGCCAGCTGCCTGACCGCCAGGCCGGCGAACTCTCGCTGCATGTACGCCTGCCAGATCGTGGCCGGCCACGCGCCGCCGTAGCCGCCGGCCTGGCCGTTGATCGTCGGCAGCACGTTCAGCGTCTGGCCGCCCGCCAGCTCGTTCTGGCTGTTGGTGAACATCCCGATGGCCAGCGAGTATTGCGGGATCGCGCCGATGAAGAACGCGGACTGGGCCTGGTCGGTGGTACCGGTCTTGGCGATCGTCGGCCGGGACGGGTTCAGCACCGCGTTCGGGTAGCCCGTGCCGCCGGGGCTGGTGTCGAACGACAGCGCGTAGTCCACGTCGGCGGCTTGCGCCGCGTTCAGCACCCGGTGGTGGCTGACCTTGATCGGGATGACCTTGGCGCCCTCGCTGAGGTGGGCGATGACGTGCGGGGTGTAGTACACGCCGCCGTCGGCCAGGGTGGCGAACGTGGTCGCCTGCTCCTCGACGGTCAGCGAGGCGGTGCCGAGCGCCAGGCCCACCTGGCCGACCTTGTGCTGCAAGCCGGATCCGCCTCGGCTGGTCGGGCCGACATTGACCCCGAACGACTTCGCCATGTTGATGGTGGCCTGCGTCCCGGCCCGGTGCACCAGGTCCTCGAAGGCCGGGTCGGAGGAGATCGCCGCCGCCTTGGGCACGCTCAGCGCCCCGGAGTTCTCCCCGGCGATGTTGACCGGGAAGTAGCCGGCCGGGCAGTTCACCGACTGCAGCGACAGGGTGAGCGGCTGCGAGTCGGGCGGCACGCACATCGGCTCGATGCCGTTCAGCACGCTGTTGGACACGTTCATGCCCTCATGGACCGCGGTGGCCAGCACGTAGGGCTTGAACGAGGAGCCGACCAGGTTCCGGGAGGTGAGCGCCATGTTGTACTGGCACTTCAGCCGCACGCATTCCCGGGCGTTGTAGCTCGGCCCGCCGTACATAGCCAGGATCGCCCCGCTGCCCGGCTTCTCCAGCACCGCGCCGATGTGCGCGTACCAGGGCAGCTTCGCGCCGTCGGCCTTCATCAGCCGCTTCTCGGCCGCCACCGTTTTGTACAGGGCCTTCATCCTGGCCAGGCTGATCGTGGTGACGATCTTGAGCCCGGCAGTGTCGATCTGCTGCTGGCTGCGGAAGCCGTAGGTCGTCTCCAGCTCGGTCGCGACCGCCTGCATGATGTAGCCGCGGTAGCCGGTCCAGCCGTTGTCCACCGGGCCGGGCATCAGCCTGGGGAACTTCCGCGACCCGGCCTGCGCGCTGGTCAGCTGGCCGTCCCTGACCATGTTGCCGAGCACGTAGTGCCAGCGGGCCACCAGGGCCCGGTAGGGGGCCCCGCTGTCCGCGTCGGGGTTGAAGTAGCCGGGCTGGTTGACCATCGCGGCCAGCATCGCGGCCTGGCTGACGGTCAGCTTGCTGGCGGGCTCGCTGAAGTAGACCTGCGCCGCGGCCTGCACGCCGTAGGCGTTGTGGCCGAAGAAGACGGTGTTCAGGTACTGGGTGAGGATCCAGTCCTTGGGCTTCTCGTGCGCCAGCTTGATGGCGACGAAGATCTCCTTGAGCTTGCGGCTCAGCGTCTGCTGGGTGCCGATGCCCGAGTAGTAGTTGCGGACGAACTGCTGGGTGATGGTGGAGCCGCCCTGCAGCCCGCCGCTGCCGAACGCGTCCTCGTACGCGGCCCGGGCGATGCCGGTGATCGAGATGCCGCCCTCGTGGTAGAAGTTGCGGTCCTCGGCGGCGACGATGGCGTTCTTCATCACCGCCGGGATCTGCTGGGAGGTGAGCAGCTGCCGGTCGATGCCGGTGGTGAAGGTTCCCACCTGGGTCTTGCCGTCGGAGAAGTAGACGGTCGAGGACTGCTGCAGCGCGGCCTCGCGGGCGTCGGTGGGAATCGGGGTGCTGTTGTACGCCCACAGCCCGGCGGCGACCACGACGGCCAGCACCAGCAGGCAGGCGCCGCCGAGGACCCCGAGCACCTTCTGCCACGTCCAGTGCCGCCACCAGCTGCCCGGGCGCCTCCCGCCGCCGCGGCCGGAACCGCCCGCGCCGCTGGACCGGCGGCCGCGCTCACCGGGCCGGCGCTGTCCGGGCCGCCCCGGCTGCGGCCGGGTCCGGGTCTGGTCGTACCGGTCGCGGGTCAGCGTGCCGGCCCGCGCGGCGGGCGGCCGGGGCCGCCCGTAGTCCCGCTCCCGGGGCCCGTCCCCGTCACCGCGGCCCCAGTCAGCGCCGGCCGCGCCGCCGGGCTGGCCGCGGTAGCCGCGGGCCGCGGCGATGTGAGTGACCGGCGAGCCTGAGTGGCCGCCGGGGTAGCCCGCTGGCGGGCGGCGGCCGGAACCGGGCCGGTAGCCGGCGCCGCGTCCGGCATCCGGCTCATCCGGCCAGTACGACCCGGAAAATTCTGGACTACTCACGCGTCCTCGCTGATCGGGTGCCGCAAGCGGCAGTGAGCGCGGGGCAGCTCCGCCCTTAACGGGGTCTTACGTTACCCGGAAGTACCTTGCGTCCCGATACGTTCCGCTAGTCCCAGCTGCCGCACCGGTCCGCCCGGGATCCGGGGGCGGCGGCCGGGCTAGTCGCCCCCCTGGGCCTGGCGGCGGCGCTTGGCGGGAGCCTCGCCGGTGCCCAGCACGTACGACGATGCCAGGTGATTCCAGGCACAACTCTGGCAGACCTCGACCACGTAGACCTGGAACTCTGCGTATTCGTTGGCCATTTCGTCCAGTTCCGGGGCTTGCTTGACGCGGCCGGTATAACGCCCCAGTTCGTCCCCGTACACGTAGGTAACATGGGTGAGCTTGGCCCGGCGGCAGATCGGGCACTTGGTTTCCGTCGGCTCGCCGTGGAACTTGGCCGCCCTGAGCAGGTACGGGTGCGCGTCGCAGACGTCGGTGAGCGTCGTGCGGCCGGCCAGCACGGATGCGAGCGTGGCGCGCCGCGCCAGCCCGTAGTCGACCACCGATCGCCTCATCTCCGACAGGTTACGACGGAACGGCGCGCGCGCCGATACCTGCCCTGCCCGCTCAGCCAGCCGGCGGCAGGCCGGCGGCGGCTGGCCGGCCGGCCAGTGACCGGCCGGCGGGCGCCCAGGGAGCCGCCAGGGAACCGGGGGGCCGGCCAGCCGGGCGCCGGGTTGCGCCCGGCTGGTTCAGCACCTATCTTGTCGATGTATCGGTCCGATACATCGGGCCGGTACATCCGGCCCCGGCGGGAGGTGCGGCTCATGGTCGGTCAGCGCGCGGGCGTGCTCGAGCTCGCCGTGCTCGGGCTGCTGCACGAGACGCCCATGCACGGATATGAGCTGCGCAAGCGGCTCAACTCGGTGCTCGGCGCCTTCCGGGCGTTCGGCTACGGATCGCTGTACCCCTGCCTGAAGAATCTGCTGGCCGACGGGCTGATCGCCGAGGAGACCCCGGCCGAGACGGCCAAGCCGCTGGCCGGGCGGCGCTCGAAGATCGTGTACCGGCTGACCGCCGACGGCAAGGAGCGGCTGCAGGACCTGCTGTCGGAGGCCGGCCCGGCGTCCTGGGAGGACGACGGGTTCGGGGTCCGGTTCGCGTTCTTCGGCCAGACCCGGGCCGACATCAGGCTGCGCATCCTGGAAGGCCGGCGCAGCAGGCTGGAGGAACGGGTCGAGGCGTTCCGGGCCGCGCTGTCGCGGACCCGGGAGCGGGTGGACAGCTACACCCTGGAACTGCAGCGGCATGGCCTGGAGTCAGTCGAGCGGGAGGTCCGCTGGCTGAACGAGCTGATCGCCTCCGAGCGGGAGGCGGGCCCCGGGCCCGCCCCCGGCGACGAGGACCGCAGGTAAAGCGTGAGCGCCGGGCGGCCGCCCTCGCCGCCGGCTGCACGGCAGACGATAAGGAGCAGATCGCACATGGGTTCGGTACGGGTAGCGATCGTGGGCCTGGGCAACTGCGCCAGTTCCCTGGTTCAGGGCGTGGAGTACTACAAGGACGCGGATCCGGCCGACCGGGTCCCTGGCCTGATGCACGTTCAGTTCGGCCCTTACCACGTGGGCGACGTGAAGATCGTCGCTGCGTTCGACGTGGACGCCAAGAAGGTCGGCCGGGACGTGGCCGAGGCCATCGTGGCGAGCGAGAACAACACCATCAAGATCTGCGACGTGCCCCCCACCGGGGTGACCGTGCAGCGCGGGCACACCCTCGACGGCCTGGGCGAGTACTACCGGGAGATCATCACCGAGTCGGACGAGGAGCCGGCCGACGTGGTGGCGGCGCTGCGCGAGGCGCAGGCCGACGTGCTCGTCTCCTACCTGCCGGTGGGCTCGGAGGAGGCGGACCGGTTCTACGCCCAGTGCGCGATCGACGCGGGCGTGGCCTTCGTCAACGCGCTGCCGGTGTTCATCGCCTCCGACCCGGAGTGGGCGGCCAAGTTCACCGCGGCCGGCGTCCCGATCGTCGGCGATGACATCAAGTCCCAGGTCGGCGCGACGATCACGCACCGGGTGATGGCGAAGCTGTTCGAGGACCGCGGGGTGGAGCTGCTGCGCACCTACCAGCTCAACTTCGGCGGGAACATGGACTTCATGAACATGCTGGAGCGCAAGCGCCTGCAGTCCAAGAAGATCTCCAAGACCCAGTCGGTCACCTCGCAGATCCCGCACGAGATGGCCCGGGCCGACGTGCACATCGGCCCGTCGGACCACGTGCCCTGGCTGGACGACCGCAAGTGGGCCTACGTCCGGCTGGAGGGCAAGTCCTTCGGCGACACCCCGCTGAACCTGGAGTACAAGCTGGAGGTCTGGGACTCGCCGAACTCCGCCGGGGTGATCATCGACGCGGTGCGCGCCGCGAAGATCGCCAAGGACCGCGGCATCGGCGGCCCGGTCGTGTCGGCGTCGTCTTATTTCATGAAGTCGCCGCCCGAGCAGTACAGCGACGACGACGCCAGGGACGCGGTCGAGAAGTTCATCCGCGGCGAGCTGGAGCACTGACAACCCGGATTACGAGACCAGGAACTGCCCCGGGGGCGGGCGCGCCGGGAGCCGGCGCCCCGCCCCTGCGGCGTCACGGTGTCCGCCACGCGGCTGCGCCGCCCTAGGCTGAGAGCGTGCCGTCGCCAGCCCCGCCGGACGACCCGGCCGCCCCGCAGCCGCCGGGCGCGCCCGCGGCCGCGCCGCCGAAGTCGTCGTTCGCGCGCGACCTGCGCAGCGTGCTGGCCGAGCGGGGGTTCCGGCGGCTGTTCGCGACCCGGCTGGTGTCGCAGGCCGGCGACGGCCTGTTCACCTCCGGCCTCGGCACCTACGTGTTCTTCAACGCGACCTCGTTCCCCAACCCCGCGGCCGCGGCGGCCGCGTTCGCGGTGCTGTACCTGCCGTACTCGCTGATCGGGCCGTTCGCCGGGGTGTTCATCGACCGCTGGTCGCGGCGGCACATCCTGGCCTGGTCGCCGCTGCTGCGCACCGTGTTCGTGCTGGCCGCCGCCGGGCTGGTCGGCTCGGGCCAGCTCGGGGCGCCGCTGCTCGCCGCGGCGCTGCTGGTGTTCGGGGTGAACAGGTTCTTCCTGTCCGCGCTGTCGGCGGGCACCCCGCACGTGGTGCGGCGGGACAAGCTGGTGCTGGCGAACTCGGTCGCGCCGACCTCGGGCACCATCATGACCGCGATCGGGCTGCTGGCCGGCACCTCGCTGCACCTGGCCACCGGCGGCGGCCCGGGCGGCTCGGCGGTCATCTTGCTGTGCGGCGGCGCGCTGTACCTGGCCGCCGGGCTGGTGGCCATGCGGATGCCCGCGCGCCTGCTCGGCCCGTCGGCCGCGGAGCGGCCCGCCCGCGGGGTGCTGGCCGAGCTCGGCGTGGTCGCGGCCGGGCTGGCCGCGGGGCTGGCGCACATCGCGCACCGCCGCCGGGCGGCGGCGGTGCTGACCGCGACCGCGCTGCAGCGGTTCCTGTACGGCATCTTGCTGCTGATGTCGATCCTGCTGTACCGCAACTTCTTCTACGCCAGCGCGGGCGCGACCGCCGCGCTGTCGCACTACCTGATCGTCGGGGTCAGCTCGGCGGTGGGCTACGGGGCGGCGGCGGTGGTCACCCCGTGGGTCACCCGGCGGATGACCATGACCGGCTGGGTCACCGTACTGCTGGCCGCGGCCGGGATCGGCACTGCGGCCCTCGGCGCCGGGTTCACACAGGCCGGGTTCATCCCGCTGGGCTTCCTGCTCGGCCTGGTGGCGCAGGGGGTGACGATCGCCACCACGACGATCATCCAGGAGGAGGCCGACGACGATTTCCTCGGCCGGGTGTTCTCCGTCAACGACATGCTCTACAACGGCGCGTTCTCGCTCGGCGCGGCGGCGGCCGCGGCGTTCATGCCGCTGGACGGCCGGTCGTACGCGCTGCTGCTAGCCGCGGCGGCCGGCTACGCGGCGGCCGCGCCGGTGTTCTGGCTGCTGGCCCGTCAGCCTTCCGGCGGCTCGGCGGGCAGGCTCAGGCCCGCCTCCTCTGCCCAGCGCAGCAGCTCCTGACGGGCCCGGTCGTGGCCGAGCGGGCCGTGCTCGATCCGCAGTTCGCGCAGGTGCGTGCGGGCCCTGCCGACCAGCGGGCCGGGGGCGATGCCGAGGATCGCCATGATCTGGTTGCCGTCCAGGTCGGGCCGGATGGCGGCCAGCTCCTCCTGCTCGGCCAGCTCGGCAATGCGGCGCTCCAGGCCGTCGTAGGCGCGGGCCAGCCGCTGCGCCTTGGCCCGGTTCCTGGTCGTGCAGTCGGCCCGGGTCAGCGCGTGCAGCCGGGACAGCAGCGGTCCCGCGTCGGTGACGTAGCGGCGCACCGCCGAGTCGGTCCACTCGCCGCCGGCGTAGCCGTGGAAGCGCAGGTGCAGCTCGACCAGCCGGGCCACGTCCGCGGTGACGTCCTTGGGCAGCCGCAGCCGGGCCAGCCGGGCCCGGGCCAGCTGGGCGCCCTTGACGTCGTGGTGGTAAAAGGCGACCCGGCCGTCGGGCAGCACCGAGCGGGTCTTCGGCTTGCCGATGTCGTGCAGCAGCGCCGCCAGCCGCAGCCGCAGGTCGCGCTCCAGCTGATACCGCGGCTCCAGCTCGATGGCCTGGTTCAGCACCGTCAGGGTGTGCTGGTAGACGTCCTTGTGCCGCAGGTGCTCGTCGGTCTCCAGCCGCAGCGCGGGGACCTCGGGCAGGAATTCCTGCGCCACGCCGGTCTCGGTCAGCAGCGCGATGCCCGCGGCCGGCCCGCCGGGCAGCCCGGACAGCATCAGCTTGACCAGCTCCTGCGAGATCCGCTCGGCCGACACCGTCGGCGGCCGCAGCCGGGCGGCCAGCGCGGTCATCGCCGCCCGCAGCTCCGGCACCGGGGTGAAGCCGAGCTGGGCCACGAACCGCGCGGCCCGCAGCATCCGCAGCGGGTCGTCGGCCAGCGAGTCCTCCGGCCGGCCGGGGGTGCGCAGCACCCTGGCCTGCAGGTCGGCCAGGCCGCCGAACGGGTCCGCCAGCTCGTAGCCCGGCAGCCGGGCCGCCAGCGCGTTCACGGTGAAGTCGCGGCGCAGCAGGTCCGCCTCCAGCGACGTGCCGTAGGCCACCTCGGGCTTGCGCGAGCCCGGCTGGTAGCGCTCGCTGCGGTAGGTGGTGACCTCGAACACCCGGCCGCCCTTGCGCAGGCCCACGGTGCCGAAGGCCAGGCCGACCGGCCAGACGCTGTCCGCCCAGCGGCGGCAGATGGCCATCACCTGCTCGGGCACCGCATCGGTGGTGAGGTCGATATCGGGGACCGGCCGCCGCAGGAAGGCGTCCCTGACCACGCCGCCGACCAGGGCCAGCTCGTGCCCGTGCCGCGCGAACAGGGCGCCGAGCTCGGCGCCCTCCGGGCAGGCGGCAGCCAGCAGCGCCGCCGCGACGCGGCGCTGCTGGTCGCTGATCGGGTCGGAATGCGGCACGGGCACCGAGAGTAGGGGCTGCGCGTAAGCTGAACCAAGCCGGGAGCCCGCAACCGGCCTGCCGCGTTCCGCCCGGTCTCCCGACCGGCTTCACTAGCATTCCGCCCATGGCCCGACCGAGCACCGCCGCCAGCCGCCAGCGCATCAGCCCTGGCCGGGCCGGCTGCTGCCCCGGCCCGCGCGCTGCGATCGGGCCCGGATGAGCGCTCGCGCGCGGATCACCGCCGCGGTGCTCGCGACCGGGATCGCGGCGCTGCTGGGGCTGGCCGGGGCGGCCGGCCCGGCGCAGGCGCAGCCCGCTGCGGGCCGCGCCGCGGCGGCCGCGGCCCGGGCCGGCGGCACGGCCGGGCCGTCGCTCACGATGGCCATCACCTCGGTCAGCCCGCAGACCGCCCGGCCGCATTCGGTCATCACCGTGACCGGCGAGGTGGCCAACCACTCGCTGACCGCCATGTCCGGGGTGTCGGTGCGGCTGCTGTACGGCCTGGCGTTCACCGCCCGCGACCTGCTGGACCAGTACGCCAGCGGATCGGGGCTGCCGGCCCAGACGCCGTATACCGGGCCGGCCACGGCGGTGCGCGGCCCGATCCCGGCGAACGGCGCCGCGGCGTGGCGGATCCGGGTGCGCTCGGCTGACCTGCCGCTGACCGGCTTCGGCGTGTACCCGCTGGCGGCCGAGGCGCTGGACGCCTCGGCCACGGTGCTGGCCACTAGCCGCAGCTACCTGCCCTACTGGCCGTCCCGGCACAGCGCCAGGGCCATGCCGGTGTCCTGGCTGTGGCCGCTGATCGACACGCCGGACCAGGCGGTGTGCCCCGGGCTGCTGACCGGGCAGCTGGCGGCCAGCCTGGCCGGCGACGGGCGGCTGGCCGGGCTGCTGGACGCGGGCGCGAGCTACGGCCGTCAGGCCGCGCTGACGTGGGCGGTTGACCCCGCCCTGCTGACGGCCGCGGCGACGATGACCAGCCGGTACCGGGTCGGGGCCGGCCCGCACTGCAACCGCGGCGAATCCGAGCCGGCCAGCCAGGCCGCGGCCGCGTGGCTGGCCCGGCTGCGCACGGTCACGGCCGGCCGGCCGGTCATGGTCACCCCGTACGCGGACATCGACGTGGCCGCGCTGACCCGGCAGGGCATGAACGACGACATCGCGAGCGCCTTCCGGCTGGGCCGGGCCGATGCGGGCACGATCCTGCACCGCAGTTTCAGCTCCTCCGCCGCGGCGGCCGGGCAGCAGAGCCTGACCGGGTACGCCTGGCCCGCGGACGGGATCGCGAACTTCCAGACGCTCGGCGTGCTGGCCGTCAACGGCATCACGTCGGTGGTGCTGGCCGGGCACACGATGCCGCCGGCCAGGGCCCAGGGCTTCACGCCGAGCGCGGTGACCAAGACCCCGGACGGCGAGAACGGCTCGATCAACGTGCTGCTGTCGGACGACACGCTGACCCGGCTGCTGGCCGGGGCCGGCCCGGGGCCGGCAAGCCGGGCGCGGATTTCGGCACGGAGCAGCTGTTCCTGGCTGAGACCGCGATGATCGCCGCCGAGCGCCCGAGCCTGGCCCGCGCGATCGTGGTCGCGCCGCCCCGGCGCTGGGACCCGTCAAAGGCGCTGGCCAGCCGGCTGCTGGCCGAGACCGCCAGCGCCCCGTGGCTGCGGCCGGTCAGCCTGAACCACCTGGCCGCGGCCGCGGCGGGCGGGCAGGTCCCCCGGGACCGGCCGGCCGCGACCAGCCGGGCCCAGCTCGCCCCGGCCCTGCTGCGCGCGGCGCGCGCGCTTGATCACAAGGTGAGCCTGCTGCAGGGCATCAAGGGGCAGCCGGACCCGGCCCTGGCCGCGGCGGTGGCCGGGGCCGAGTCGTCGGCCTGGCGCGGCGGCCGGGCCGCGACCGCGCACGGCCTGGCGCTGCTCGGCCGGATCACGCAGACGGTGACCGGCCAGCTGGCCCGGGTCTCCATCATCCCGGGCCTGCGCGACACGCTCGGCGCCGCCCGCGGCACGGTGCCGGTGTCGATCTCCAATCAGCTGCCGTACCAGGTCCGGGTGCGGCTGGCGGTCCAGGTGCCAGCCGGGGACAGCTTCACGATCACCAATCAGCCCGGCGTGATCAGCATCCGGGCCGGCCAGATCGTCACCGTCAAGCTCAAGGTCCACGCCCCGCTCGGCACGACCGTGCTCAGCCTGCGGCTGCTGACCGCGCACGGGCGGCCGCTGCCCGGGCCCAGCCGGACGCTGACGGTCGAGGCCACCCAGTTCGGCACGGTCGCGATCGTCATCGTCGCGGCGGCGCTCGGCGTGTTCATGATCTCCTCGACGGCCCGGGCCATCCGGCGCGGCCGCGCCCAGCAAGCGCCCCCGCCCGGCCCTCAGCCCGGCCCTGGGCCCGGCGGCGAGGCGGCCGGGACGGGCCCCGGCGGCCAGGACGGGGCGGCGGGCCGCACCGCCGGGCCGCCGGGTCCTCCCGGTCCCGCGGCCGGAGCGGATACCGTCAATGGCAGCGAGGCGGGTGCGCGCACCGGCCCTCGTGCCCCGGGGGAGCAGGCCGGAACGGAGGACGCCGATGACTACGCCCCGGCGCCCGGCTGGCCGGACCGGAGCTGACCCGGGCCGCGACCCGCGGCAGGCGCCCGACTGGCGCGAGCACAGCGGCTCGCACCGGGCCTCGGGCGCGCACCGCGCACCGCCGCGCGGGCTGGGCTGGGCCGGCCCGCTGGGTGACGACGCCATCACCAGCGAGCTGGCCCGGGTCGAGCTGAGCCGGGCCGAGACCATCCCGTTCACCGCCATCACCGACGCCACCGCCGAGCCGCAGCCCGCCGAGGCCGCGGCGGCGGCCGGGCAGGCCGACGCCGGGATCCTGCGCTCCAGCGGGGTGATGGCGGTCGGCACGATCGCGTCGCGGGTCACCGGCTTCCTGCGCACGCTGATCCTGGTCTACGCGCTCGGCTACGCCTACCTCGCCGACGCTTACAACGTCGCCAACACGCTGCCCAACGCGGTCTACAACCTGGCCCTCGGCGGCATCCTCACCAGCGTGGTCGTGCCGCTGATCGTCAACGCGGCTACCCGCGATCCCGACCACGGCGAGGCCTACGACCAGCGGATATTCACCCTCGGCGTGCTGGCGCTTGCGGGCATCACGGTGCTCGCCACCGCGGCGGCCCGGCCGATCACCGCGATTTACGGGCACGACGTCGGGGGCGCCGCCACCTATCACCTGACGGTGATCTTCGCCTACTTCTTCATCCCGCAGATCTTCTTCTACGGGGTCAGCTCGCTGATCGGCGCGATCCTGAACGCGCGCGGCAGCTTCGCCGCGCCGATGTGGACGCCGGTCATCAACAACGTGGTCGTGATCGTGATCGGGCTGGCGTTCCTGATCCTGGCCGGCCCCGGCCGCACGCCGGCCAACATCACCCCGAACGAGATCGCGCTGCTCGGCTTCGGCACCACGCTGGGCATCATCCTGCAGACCGTGGCGCTGATCCCGTCGCTGCTGGCCGTGGGCTTCCGCTGGCGGCCGCGGTTCGACTTCCGCCGGGCCGAGGTCGGCGAGATCGGCCGGATGGGCGGCTGGATGTTCGGCTACGTGCTCACCACCCAGGTGTCCTTCGTGGTCACCGCGATCGTGGCCAACGACGCGGGCGCGCACCTCGACCCGGCGCACGCCGGCGAGGGCTTCGCCGTCTACAGCTACGCCTGGCAGCTGTTCCAGCTCCCGTACGCGATCGTCGGCATCTCGGTGATCACCGCGATGCTGCCGCGGATGAGCGCGCACGCCGCCCGCGGCCGGGTCCGGCTGGTCGCCGCGGACTTCTCCGGCGCCTTCCGGCTCGCCTCGGTCATCGTGGTGCCGGCCGCGCTGGTGCTGGCGGTGCTCGGGGCGCCGCTGGCGCAGGCCGTGTTCACCGGCGGCGCTGCCTCCGCCGCGGGCGCCCGCGACCTCGGGATCGTGTTCGCGCTGTTCTGCGCCGGCCTGCTGCCCTACATGACCTTCCAGCTGCTGCTGCGGGTGTTCTACGCGCTGCACGACAGCCGGACCCCGGCACTGATCGGGGTCGGGGCCATGGTGGTGAACATCGTCGCCAACCTCGCGGCCCTGAAGCTGCTGCCGGCCGCGGATGTCGTCGCCGCGCTCGGCGCCGGATTCGGGCTCGCCAACCTGACCGGGGCGGTCGCCGCCTGGTACGTGCTGTCGCGCCGGCTGCGCGGCCTGGACGGGTATCAGGTCACCCGGTCACTGGTCCGGATGCACGCCGCGGCCATCCCGGCGGCGGTGTTCGCGCTCGCGGTCACCGTGATGACCGGCGTCGTGCTCCCGGGCGGCCGGCTGAACTCCCTGGTCACCGTGGTGCTGGCCGGCTGCGGGGCGATATTCTTCTACGTCTTGTTCGCCCGGGCGTTCGAGCTGACCGAGCTGACCGAGCTGACCAGCACGATCCGGTCCCGGCTGGGCCGCTGAGCCGGCCTGGCCGCGGTCCGGGCGGTGTCTCCGCCGGGTAACGGTTTGCGCTGGCCTGGCTGCCAGGCGGGACCGCGGGCCGGTAGGGGCCTAGCATGTAGGTCAGCAGCAATGCGCACCGAGTCCACGGGCCGCGGAGGGAGGGCCGAGGGCCGCCCCGCCGCAGAGGGCCGTCTTAGTCATGAGCACCTTCATCTCGGAACCCGGTACCAGGCTCGGCGGCCGTTACCGGCTGGAAGACCGCGTGGCCGCGGAGTCCGGCTGGGCGGCCTGGAAGGCGATCGACGAGATCCTGGCCCGCGCCGTCACGGTGTACACCTTCGCGCCCGGCTTCCCCCGGATCCAGGAGGTCATCACCGCCGCCCGGGCGGCCAGCCGGCTGCCCGACTCGCGGCTGGGCCAGGTGTTCGACGTCGAGGACGACTGGGACCGCGCCTACGTGGTCATGGAGTGGGCGGCCGGTGACTCGCTGGAGGACCTGCTCGCGGCCGGGCCGCTGGATCCGGTGCCGGGAGCCAGGATCGTCGCCGAGGCCGCGGGCGCGCTGGCCGTCGCGCACGCGGCCGGGCTGGCCCACCTGCGGCTGACCCCGGCCTCACTGCGGATCGGCCACGGCGGCGGGGTCAAGGTGGTGGGCCTCGGGATCGACGCCGCGCTGGCCGGAGTGACCGATCCCGAGCCGGCCCTGGCCGACACCGTCGGCCTCGGCCGCCTGCTGTACGCCGCGATGACCGCGCGCTGGCCGGGTCCCGACTACCCGGCGCTGCCGCCCGCGCCGCTGGCCGACGGAGTGCCCCGGCGGCCCCGCCAGGTGCAGGCCGGCGTCCCGGCCGCGCTGGACGACGTCACCTGCCGGGCGGTGCAGATCCCCGGCCGGGACGGCGAGGCCGGCCTGCGCCAGCCCGCCGAGCTGGCCAGCGCGCTGCTGGCGGTCATCCCGCCGGTGCCGCCGCCGCCGGCCAGCCCGGACGTGCACGGCGGCCGCGGCAGCCGCGGGCGGGCCGAGACCGGGCGGCGGGACCGGGCGGCGCGCGACGAGGACTACCCCGGCGGTGCCGGCCGGGACGGCGACTACCGGGACGGCGACTACCGGGACGGCGACTACCGGGACGGCGACTACCGGGACGGGCGCCGGCACCAGCCGCACCGGCCGCCGGGGCCGGCCGGCCGCGGCGACGACCAGGCTGGGCCGGGCCCGGCGCCGGTCCCGCGGCCGGGCCGCGCTGGTCGTCCTGGCCGCCCTGATCGTGGTGGGCGGCATCGTCGCGGCCACCTCGCCGTTCTGGCACTCCGCCGCCGCGCCGCACCGGGGCTCGAGCCGGCACCCGGCCCGGCCGGGCCACACCACCGCGCCCGCGGCATCGGTCGTCGTCCCGCAGCAGGCGGCCGGATACGACCCGCTGACCAGCGTGGCGCTCGACCCGGGCGACGAGAACACCGCCCAGGCCCGCCTCGCCATCGACGGCAACCCGGCCACCTACTGGAGCACGCAGTACTACGACACAGCCGCCTTCGGGGGCCTGAAGAAGGGCAGCGGGCTGATCCTGCGGCTGCCCGGGAAGGACCGGCTCAGCTCGGTCCAGGTCGTGTTCGGCGCGGGTACCGGCACGAACGTCCAGCTCAGGCTGGGCAGCTCCGACGCGCGCGACAGCAGCGCCCTGAACAGCATGACCATGATCGCCCACCAGAACAACGTGACGGGCAGGCAGACGTTCCGGATCACATCTCCGGCTCGCGGCCGGTACCTGCTCATCTGGTTCACCCAGCTCGGGGCGGCGCCGCCGTCGGTGAACGGCGCGAGCGGCAAGTACCTGGCCCAGGTCTTCAATGTCGTGCTGCACGGGTCATCGTCCTGACCGGCAGGCGGCACGGCCCGGGCCCCGCCGGTGACCGGCAGCGAGCCCGCGCCGGAACCGTCTGACGCCGACCTGCTGCGGCGGCACGTGGCCGGCGACCCGGAGGCGTTCGGCCAGCTGTTCCAGCGCCACCAGGCCCGGCTGTGGGCGGTGGCGGTCCGCACCCTGGGCGAGCCGGAGGAAGCGGCCGACGCGCTGCAGGATGCGATGATCTCGGCCTTCCGGCGGGCAGGCAGCTTCCGCGGCGACTCGGCCGTCACCACCTGGCTGCACCGGATCGTCATCAACGCCTGCCTGGACCGGCTGCGCCGCCGGGCCGCCCGGCCGCAGGCCGCCGGCGCCGACGAGCGCACGCTGGACAGCCTGGCCGCCGGGCCGGCCCCGGACGACCCGTCCGGCGACCGGGACACCGCGCTGGACGTGCGGGCCGCCCTGGCCACGCTGCCGCCGGACCAGCAGGCGGCGCTGGTCCTGGTGGACATGCTCGGCTATCCGGTCGCCGATGCCGCGCAGGTGCTCGGCACCACCCAGGGAACGATCAAGAGCAGGTGCGCGCGGGGACGGGCCAGGCTGCTGCCGCGGCTGGCTCACCTGCGCCGGGCCCCCGAGCCCGCCGCCCGGTCCCGGAACCAAAGCGGCACCGCGGACGTCCAACCTGCGCGGGAAGGGGGTGAGGACCGATGATGTGGCGGCTGACGCGGCGGCACCCGGGCGCCGAGGACATTGCCCGGCTTGAGGCGGCGGACCTCGCCCCCGGCCAGGCCCGGCGGATCCGGGCTCATCTGGCCGGATGCCCCCGGTGCGCGCAGGTCAGGAGCGAGCTGGCGGCGGTCAGCGCGGCGCTGGCCGCTGCGCCGGCCCCGCCGATGCCCGCGCACCTGGCCGCCCGGATCAGCGACGCGCTGGCCGCCGAGGCTGTCCGCCGCACCGCTGCGCCAGGCACGGTGGGCGAGGCCGGCCTGGCAGCCGCGCCGGACATCGCGGCCGGCCCCGTCCGCGCACCCTCGGGCACCGCGGAACCAGGCGCCGCGGAACCAGGCGCCGGGCGGCCGGGCCGCCCGGCCCGGCCAGATGCCGGCCTGAACGGCGCGGACCGGGCTGGCCGGACCCGGAGTCCCGGCCGGGGCGCCCGGCCGTGGCTGGCTTCCCCGGCCGGGCTGCGGGTGCTGGCCGGCGCCGCCGCGGCGGTCGTCGTCCTGGCCGGCGGCGGCTACGAGCTGGCCAGTCATCTCGGCAGCTCAGGAACGACCGGCACCGGGGCGGCGAGTTCCAGCGGGCCCGGCAGCACGCCGGGGCGGCGCGCCGGCAGCGCCGGCCAGGCCGCCCCCTTCGGCGGCCCCCGGGCCCCCGCGGCCGTCCCGGCGGCCGGATCGCCGCTGCACTACGGCACCGGCCGCCACGCGGCGGTGCTCACCCCGGTCGCGACCGGCACCGACTACCAGCCCGGCCGGCTGGCCGGCCAGGTCAGGCAGGCCATCGCCCGGGCCGGCCGCGTCAGCAGCCCGTCGTCACGCTCCACGCCCGCCGCCGGCCAGGGCTCCGGCGGCACGGAGCTCGGGCACCCGGCGGCCGCCCTGTCGGCCTGCGTGACCCGGATCGCGGCCGGCCGGCCCGTGCGGCTGGTCGACGTGGCGGCCTACCAGGGCCTGCCGGCCACCGTCGTCGCCGTCGGGGCACCGGGAGCGGCCACGGTCACCGTGTACGTGGCCGGCCCCGGCTGCTCCGGGTCGGCCAGCGACCTGCTGACCCGCCCGGTGACCGCCGCGGGCTGACCTCGCCCCGCGCCGCCGCCGGTGCCGCGCCGCGGGAATCTCCGGGCCTTAGGATCGGTTGACGCCCGTGCAGAACGTGAGAGGCAGGAAGACGTGACTGACGTCCGGGATGTAATCATCATCGGCTCCGGGCCGTCCGGCTACACCGCGGCTCTGTACGCTGCGCGGGCCCGGCTCAGCCCGCTGGTGTTCGAGGGGTCGGTGACCTCCGGCGGGGCGCTGATGAACACCACCGACGTGGAGAACTTCCCCGGCTTCCCCGACGGCGTGCTCGGCCCGGACCTGATGGACGCGCTGCGCAAGCAGGCCGAGCGGTTCGGCGCCGAGCTGGTGGCCGACGACGTCACCGAGGTCGACCTGCGCGCCACGCCCAAGGTGGTCAAGGCCGGCCAGGACATCTACCTGGCCCGGGCGGTCATCATCGCGACCGGGTCGAGCTACCGCGAGCTCGGCGTGCCGGGCGAGAAGGAGCTGTCCGGCCACGGGGTCTCCTGGTGCGCCACCTGCGACGGGTTCTTCTTCCGCGAGCAGGACATCGCGGTCATCGGCGGCGGCGACTCGGCGATGGAGGAGGCGACGTTCCTGACCCGGTTCGCCCGGTCGGTCACGATCGTGCACCGCCGGGATGCGCTGCGCGCCTCGAAGATCATGCAGGACCGGGCGATGGCCAACCCGAAGATCCGCTTCCAGTGGGACAGCGAAGTCGCCGGGGTGACCGGCAGCGACCGGGTCACCAGCCTGCGGCTGCGCAACGTCAGGACCGGCGCGGAATCGGAGCTGCCGGTCACCGGCATCTTCGTCGCCATCGGCCACGAGCCGCGCAGCGAGCTGTTCACCGGGCAGCTGGAGACCGACGCCGAGGGCTACCTGACGGTGGACCATCCCTCGACCAGGACCGCGATCGAGGGCGTGTTCGCGGCCGGGGACGTCGTCGACCACATCTACCGGCAGGCGGTGACCGCGGCCGGGACCGGCTGCGCCGCCGCGATCGACGCCGAGCGCTGGCTGGCCGACCAGGACGGCTGATCCGCCCGGCGCGCAGGCCGCGGCCAGCGGCCGTGCTGACCGCCGGCGCCCACCCCGATAACGAACGGAAGGAAGGAAGACCCAGATGGGTGCAACCAAGGCCGTCACCGACGCGACGTTCGAGGCCGACGTGCTGAAGAACGACAAGCCCGTGATCGTGGACTACTGGGCTGAGTGGTGCGGGCCGTGCCGCCAGGTCGCCCCGGTGCTGGAGGAGATTGCCGCCGAGCACGCCGGCCAGATCGAGGTCGTCAAGCTGAACGTCGACGAGAACCCGGCGGTCACCCAGCGGTACGGCATCATGAACATCCCGACCCTGAACGTGTTCAAGGGCGGCGAGGTGGTCAAGCAGATCGTCGGCGCCAAGCCCAAGTCGGCCCTGCTGCGCGAGCTGGCTGACTTCATCTGATCGCCGGCCGGAGGCCCGGCCGTTGATCACGGCCGGGCCGTTGCCCGGCCCGGTCACAGCTCCTGGCTGAAAACGTATTTGAATTCCGGCAATAAGCTGGGGTTTTAGTAAAGCGGACCGGCCGGTTAAGCCAGCCGGAGCGCGCGCTCGGGCGTCATCGAACCGAGCAGCCGCTCCAGCGCCACTTCGACGTCCTCGCGCCAGGACAGGGCGGTCTTCAGCTCCAGCCGAAGCCGCGGGTAGCGCAGGTGCGGCCGGACGGTCTTGAACCCGACGGCGAGCAGGTAGTCGGCCGGCACCACGCAGGAGGGGCCGTTCCAGTTCAGGTCGCCGAACGCCTCGATCGCCTTGACCCCGCGCCGGGTCAGGTCCTTGGCCAGGCCCTGGACCAGGACCCGGCCGAGCCCGCCACCGGAGAACTCCGGCAGCACGTGCGCGGTCATGAGCAGCACCGCGTCGGCGCTCACCGGGCTGGTCGGGAACGCGAACGAGCGCGGCACGAATCCGGGCGGCGCGTACAGCATGAACCCGGCCGGAACGCCGTCCACGTAGATGATCTTCCCGCAGCTGCCCCATTCCAGCAGCGTGGAGGAGATCCAGGACTCTTTCTCCTGCGCCGGGTTGCCTTCCTCGGCGGCGCGGGCCTGGCTGACGGCGTCGAGTTCCCAGAAGACGCAGCGCCGGCACCGCGACGGCAGGTCGTCGAGGTTATCCAGCGTGATGTTCGCGAGACGGCGCGGCACGGACACCCCTGGAGATCGAAACCGTGGGGCCCACCGTGGATTCACGCGGACCCGGCTAGGCGGCGCGTGCCCCGGCGGGACGCCGGCGTCCAGCACGCCGGATCTATGGTACCCAGCGCGCCCGGCGGCCGGAGGCCGCCGGGTCAGCGGGATCAGGCGCCGCCGGGCCGCGCCGGGAGCGGCCGCTGGCACCCGCGGCCGCGCGGCTAGGCTCGGGCGGGTGACGACGGCGCGCAAGAGCTTCGGCAGCGACAACCACGCGGGCGCCCATCCGGCCGTGCTGCGCGCGATCGCCGGGGCCAGCGCCGGTGACGCGGTCGCCTACGGCAGTGATCCGTGGACCGCCGAGGTCACCGGGCGGCTGTGCGCGGAGTCCGGCGCGGCGGAGGCGGTGTTCGTGTTCAACGGCAGCGCCGCCAACGTGCTCGGGATGAGCCTGCTGCTGCGCCCGTACGAGGCGGTGATCTGCGCCGCCAGCTCGCACCTGAACACCGACGAGTGCGGCGCGGCCGAGCGGATCCTCGGCAGCAAGCTGCTGCTGGCGCCCGCGGCGGACGGCAAGATCACGACGGCCCAGATCGGGGCGCTGCTGGCCGGGCGCGGCGACGAGCACCGGGTCCAGCCGCGGGCGGTGGAGCTGGCCCAGGTCACCGAGTGCGGCACCTGCTACACGCTGGCCGAGCTGCGCGAGATCGGGGCGTTCTGCCGGGCCCACGACCTGCGGCTGTTCCTGGACGGCGCGCGGCTGGCCAACGCGGCCGCGTTCCTGCGCTGCGGGCTGGCCGAGCTGGCCGCCGAGGCGGATGCGCTCAGCTTCGGCGGCACCAAGAACGGCGCGGTCGGCGCCGAGGCGGTGCTGGTGATGCGCGAGGACTTGCTGCCCGGCCTGCGGTTCCAGCGCAAGCAGCAGCTCCAGCTGGCCTCCAAGATGCGGTTCCTGTCGGCTCAGTTCGGCGCGCTGCTGGACGGCGGATTGTGGCTGCGCAGCGCGGCGCACGCGAACGCGATGGCCCGGCGGCTGGCCGCGGCACTGGCCTCCGATCCGGGCATCACGCTGGCCTACCCGGTCGAGTCGAACGCGGTGTTCGCGATACTCGACCCGGCGCGCATCCGCCGCCTGGAACAGGACTGGGCCTTCCATGTCTGGGAGCCGGCGCGGCACGTGGTCCGCTGGATGACCGCATTCGATACGACCGAGGCCGACGTGGACGAGTTCGCCGCCGCCATCCTGGCCACCGCGGCGCTCGCCGGCTGCAGCCGGCCGGCGGCGGTAGCCGGGCCTCGGGGGCGGCGGGCGCCGGGAGGGGCCGGCGGCGGCCGGCTGTGCCGTGCGGGGCCGGCGGGCGCGGCGGGCGCGGCGGGCGCAGGCGGGCGCGATGTTTCACGTGAATCCGGCACGGCGGCTTCCGGCCGGGCGGCGGCGGACGGTGCCTCAGGCGGTGCGGCTGCGCTGGTAGTCGGGCGACATCGTGGCCACGATGCGCTCCAGGTCGTCGATGGTCGCGAACTCAACGACGATCTTGCCCTTGCGCTGGCCCAGCTCGACCTTGACCCGGGTGTCGAACACGTCGGACAGCCGGTCGGCCAGGTCCTTCAGGCCGGGCGCCACCGGGGCCCTGGGCCGCGGCTGCCGCTTGTTCCTGGCCGGCTGGGCGCCCAGGGTCACGATCTCCTCGACCGCACGGACCGACAGCCCCTCGGCCACGATCCGGTGCGCCAGGCTCTCCTGCTCGGCCGGGTCTTTCAGTGACAGCAGCGCGCGGGCGTGCCCGGCGCTGAGCACGCCGGCCGCGACCCGCTTCTGGACCGCGGGCGGCAGGTTCAGCAGCCGGATCGTGTTGGAGATGTGCGGGCGGGACCGGCCGATCCGGCGGGCCAGCTCCTCGTGGGTGGCTCCGAAGTCGTCCAGCAGCTGCTGGTAGGCGCTCGCCTCCTCCAGCGGGTTGAGCTGCTCGCGGTGCAGATTCTCGATCAGCGCGTCCCGCAGCAGGTCGCCGTCGGCGGTCTCGCGCACGATGGCGGGGATCATGGCCAGCCCGGCCTGCTGGCAGGCGCGCCAGCGCCGCTCCCCGGTGACGATCTCGTACTGGCCGCGGCCCGCGGCCCGGACCACGACCGGCTGGAGCAGGCCGACCGCCTCGATCGAGGCGGCGAGCTCGGCGAGCGCCTCGGTGTCGAAATTCTGGCGGGGCTGGCGCGGGTTGGGCACGATCGCGGCGACGGGGATCTCGTCGAAATACGCGCCGAGGTCCGCGGCCGGCGATGCTCCGCGGCGGCCGCCGTCCTGGCCGGTGTCCCGAGCCGTGCTGCCCCGGTCCGCGTCGCCCCCAGCCGTGCTGCCCCGGCCCGCGCCAGTCCCCGCCACGCCGGCATCTGCCCCAGCCGCGGCATCGCGGCCCGTGGTATCACGACCAGCGGCCTCGCCGGGCAGGCGGCTCGCGCCCGGGGTGCCCGGGGCATCCCGCTCGTCGCCGGGCGGCCCGCTCTGGCCCGGCACGGACGGTGCCGTCGGGATCAGCGCGCCCAGTCCCCTGCCGAGTCCCCGCCGTTGGGGCATCCCCGTCTCCTTGCCGATCGCCGGGCCGGTCCGGCATCCGCGCCGGGTCCGGCCGCCGGGCGGCGGGCCCGCCGCGCCCGCCGCGGCTACCATCCTGCCAGCTTGCCGGGCCCTGGGCGGCCATCACGCGCGACGTGCTCGGAGGCCGGCCGCCGGTCAGGGTGAACCCAGGCCGGCCGTGCGGCCGGCGCTGGGGGCCGCGGCCGCCGGCCAATGGCAGGATCAGCCGGCCGGCGGCGGCTGGCGGTGCGCCAGCTCGCGCGCAGCCTCCAGATAGGCCGTCGCGCCGGTCGAGCCCGCGTCGTAGGTCATCACCGACTGGCCGTAGCTCGGTGCCTCAGAGACCCGGACGCTGCGCGGGATCACCGAGCCGAGCACCACGTCGCCGAAGTGCTTGCGCACCTCGTCGGCGACCTGGGCCGCCAGCCGGGTCCTGGCGTCGTACATGGTGAGCAGGATCGTGCTGATGGCCAGGTGCGGGTTCAGGTGGCTGCGGACCAGCTCCACCGTGCGCAGCAGCTGCTCCAGGCCCTCCAGCGCGTAGTACTCGCACTGGATCGGGATCAGCACCTCGGCCCCGGCCACGAGCGCGTTCACGGTCAGCAGCCCGAGCGAGGGCGGGCAGTCGATGATGATGTAGTCGAGCCCGGAATCGTCGTAGGCGGCCAGCGCCCGGGACAGCCGGGCCTCCCGCGCGACCATCGGCACCAGCTCGATCTCCGCGCCAGCCAGGTCGATAGTGGCCGGCACGCACCACAGGCACTCGAAGCCCTGCACCGGGCGGATGGCCGACGGCAGCGGCTGGTCGCCCACCAGCACGTCGTACACCGACTCGACGCCCGAACGGTGGTCCACGTCCAGGGCCGTGGAGGCGTTGCCCTGCGGGTCCAGGTCCACGACCAGGACCCGCAGACCGTGCATGGCCAGGCAGGCGGCGAGGTTCACCGCCGTGGTGGTCTTGCCCACCCCGCCCTTCTGGTTGGCGACCGTGATCGTGCGGCAGGCCGCCGGGCGCGGCCACTGGCCGCCCGCGCGTGCTACCACGGCGGCCCGGGCCGCCCGGGCGATCGGCGTATCCGCAGAGACGTCCGGCACGACCGGAATCACCACCCCGTCTGCTCCTGGCCGCTCTCGATGGCCGGGCCCCCGCGCCCGGCCCGGCGGCCCACCGGGACACCGCCCGGCCATCCGGTTTCACGGGAAACATCCGCCCCGGCCCCCGCGGCCAGGCCCGGTCGCGCGCGAGGAGCCGGCTCCGCCGGGCGGCGTTCGGCCGGCGCTCCCGCCTGCGCGGGAATGGGCCACCCCAGGCCCGCTTCGGCCGCGCCGCCTCCGTCCGCCCGGTGCTCGTCCGCCCGGTGCTCGCCCGCCCGGTCCTCGCCCGCGCCGTCCTCTCCCGTCCCGGGCCCGAATCCGGGCTCGGGCCCGGGCCAGCCGACGCCCGGTGCGGTCGACGTCATTGCGCTGTCTCGCCTCCTGGCCCTTCCCGGCCGCCGGGCCGTCCTGGCGGCCGGCCGCTGCACGCCGCCGCTCTTCGCTGCCGGTCACCGCCAGCCGCTGCACGCCGCGGGCCGGCGCCGCCGGCCCGCCAGCTCCATCCGCGCGCCCGGCCGGCGCAGCCCGCATGTCCCGGTTAAGCACGCCATGTACGGTTACCGGCGGGTCCTGGCCGCCGCGCGGTCGCGGGCCGCGGTCCGGAACCTGACCACGGTCGCGGCCGGTTCGACCCTACCTTCCCCGGCCCGCACAAGCTCGGCGTCCCGGGCACCGAGCCGGCGCAGCGCCGGCCGGGCGCGGTCCAGCTCGGCGGCCGCCCCGGCGCCCTTGACGGCCAGTACCAGGCCGCCTGGCCGGGACAGGCCCGCGGCCAGTCCGGCCAGCCGGTCCAGCGGCGCCACCGCGCGGGCCACGACCACGTCGGCGCCGACCTGCCCGGCCAGGTCCTCGGCCCGGCCGCGGCGCACCTCGGCGTTGGGCAGGCCGAGCGCCGTCACGCACTCGGCCAGGAAGGCCGTCCGGCGGGCCATCGGCTCGATCAGCGTCACCGCCACCCCGGGCAGCAAGATGGCCAGCACGATGCCCGGCAGCCCGGCACCCGAGCCCAGGTCCGCCAAAGCGGCCGTGGCCGGCGGCACGAGGTCCGCGATGACCGCGCAGTTGACCAGGTGCCGCGGCCAGATCCTGGATGCCTCGCCGGGCCCGAGCAGGCCGCGCTCCACGCCGGGCCCGCACAGCAGCCGGGCGTACTGCTCGGCCTGCGGCAGGGCTGCGCCGAACACCGCGCGCACTTCCGGCGGAGCCTCCGGCACAGACGAAGAGTCAGACAATGATTACCCTGAGTAATTAGCGGGCTGGGCGGAATCGCCCGGCGGCTCCGGGGTCAGCCTGCGGGCAGGACGACGACCCGGCGGTCCGGCTCCTCGCCCTCGGACTCGCTGCGCAGGCCGGCCGCGGCGACCGCGTCGTGCACGACCTTGCGCTCGAACGGGTTCATCGCCCACAGCTTCTTCGGCACGCCGGTCTGCCTGACCTCATCGGCCGCCTCCTGGCCGGCCTGGGCCAGCTCGGTCCGCCGCCGCTGCCGGTAGCCGCCGATATCCAGCATGATCCTGGTCCGGTTGCCGGTCTGCCGGTGCACGGCGAGCCGGGTCAGTTCCTGCAGCGCTTCCAGCACCTCGCCGCGCGAGCCGACCAGCTCCTCCAGCGTGGCGCCGACCACCGAGACCACTGCCCGGTCGCCCTCGACGTCCATGTCGATATCACCGTCGAGGTCAGCGACGTCGAGCAGGCCCTCCACGTAGTCCGCGGCGATATCGCCTTCTTGCTCCAGGTCCGCGGGAAAGGGATCGTCCTCGCCGTCCCCGGGCGGGCCGGCCGCCGCGCCGTCGGCGGCGCCGTCCTCGGCGGAATTGCCCGTCCCGGCCGGGCCGCCGGCGAGCGGCGCCGCCTCGTCACTGGCCGGGGCGGCCTCCGGCACGGGCCCGGCTCCGGCCGGATCCGCGGCGGCGCCGGGCCCGGCGTCCGGTAGCTGCGGCTCGGCGACCGCGTTCTCGCCATGAGTCACGGACGGGTCCTCCTACGTTCGGGGCTGGCGGATGGCAGTTCGCTGCGGCGGGCAGATTTCAGCGCTTGCCGGAGCGCTTGCTGCGGGACTGCCGCTGAGGCTGCTGCCTGACGAGCTTAACCTCGGGCTCGGGCGGAGCGGCTACCGGTTCGGCCCGGTTGCGGCCGAGCATGCGCCGCACCCCGCCGCCGGGTGCTGCGCCCTGCCCGTTCTGCCCGTTCTTACCGCTGCCCGCGGGACTGGCCGCCGGCCGCCCGGCGGCGGGCCGCTGGCTGCCCTTGGCCTGCCCGGCCTGCCCGGCCTGCCCGGCCTGCCCGGCCTGCCCGGCGGGCGGGCGGGCGGGTGTCTGGCCCGCGGCACCGGCCGCCGGCTTGCCGGGCGGGCTGCCCTTGGCGGGCGACCCGGTGGCCTGCGGACCGCGCGCTTCCTCGGCAGCGGCCATCAGCCGGCTGAACATGCCGCCGGACTTGGGCTTGGACGTGAGCGCCGGGGCCGGCACGGCGGCGCCGTCGGCGGCGGGCGAGGGCATCGGGTAGCGCTTGAACAGCAGCCACTGCTGGCCCAGCGTCCAGATGTTGGTGGTCACCCAGTACAGGACCAGGCCGAACGGCCAGTACAGGCCCGACAGCGCGAACAGCGGCATGATGTAGGCCATGTACTTCTGCGTCGACGCCATCGGGTTGTCCGGCGTCGCCGCGGGCATCATGCCGCGCTTCATGCTCTGCCGGACGGTCATGTAGGTCGTGACCATGCTGATGATCACGGCGACCAGGATGACCGCCTTGGCGTGCAGCGGCACGTACACCCCGTGGGTGAACAGCACCTTGTCCGACACGTGCGCGCCGAAGATCTCGGCCTTCCGCGCGCTGGCCACCATCGACACCGGCAGCCCGTACTTGGTCGGCTCGCCGGGCTTCCACTCGGTAATCGAGCGCAGCACGCTGAACAGCGAGAAGAACACCGGGAGCTGGGCCACCACCGGAAGGCACCCCATCAGCGGGTTGACGCCCGCCTCCTGGTAGACCTTCATCGTCTCGGCGTTGAGCGTCTGCTTGTCGTTCTTGTACTTCTTGCGCAGCTCGGTCAGCTTCGGCGTCAGCGCCGTCATCGCCCGGGTGGTGTGCATCTGCTTGATGAACAGCGGCACCATGATCAGCCGCATCAGGACCACGAGCAGCACGATGCTCAGCGCCCAGGTCCAGCCGCTGGTCGGGCCGAACAACGGGCTGAGCAGGTCGTAGATCTGCCTCAGGACCCAGGCGACTGCCTCATACAGCGCGTTGAGCGGGTTACCCACCTGCTTGCTCCCTGGTGATCTCGGCGGCGGAGCCGGGCACCTGGGCGGCCCCGTGATCCGAGCTGACGGCCGGGCCCGGGCTAATGACCGGGCGCGGCGCTGACGGGGCGGCGGCCGCGCGGCGCGGCGGCACCGGGTCCAGCCCGCCGGGGTGGAACGGGTGGCACCGCAGCAGCCGCCGCACCGCCAGCCACGAGCCGCGGGCGGCGCCGTGCACTCCGACCGCCTCCAGCGCGTACGCGCTGCACGACGGGTAAAACCGGCACCGCGGGCCGAGCAGCGGGCTGACGAAGCGGCGGTAGCCGGTGAGCAGCAGCGCGAGCACCCGGGCGGCCGGGGACAGCCGGGGAGCCGGGCCGGCTGAGCCGGCCGGGGCAGCGGGCGGCCCGCCCGCGGCCTGCGCGGCCGCTGCCGGCGCTGGCACCGGCTGAGTCTCCGCCGGCTGAGCGGTTGCTGTCTGTGTGGCCGTCACCGGCACCGGTCCTCACCCTGCCGCCGGAGCAATGATGTGATTACCAGGTCGAGTTCGGCGGCGAGATCCGCCTGGCGTGCGGTCGCGGCCCCGGGATTAGCACGCAACACCAGCAGGCTACCCGCTGGCAGCACCGCCAGGTACCCGCGGGCCAGGTGGCGTAGCCGCCGCCGGACCCGGTTGCGGGTCACGGCCGGCCCGGCCGCGCGGCCGACCACGAACCCGACCAGCGCCGGGCCGTCGCGGCCCGGCCGCACCAGCAGGTGCCCTGCCACCAGCGGCCGCCCGGCCCGGCGGCCGCGCCGCACAGCCTGGGTGAACTCGGCCCGCCGGCGCATGCGCGCAGCCGCAGGGAGCATGATGCGCTGCCGCCCCGGCCGCCGCAGCGCGGGTCAGACGCTCACCCGGGCACGGCCCTTCCGGCGCCGGGCCGCGAGCACCGCGCGGCCGGCCCGGGTGCGCATGCGCAGCCGGAACCCGTGCACCTTGGCCCGGCGGCGGTTGTTGGGCTGGAACGTACGCTTGCTCACTGCTGCTCCTGGAAACGTTTCTGAAGTCGCGTGCGGCCTGCGCCGCCGTTCCCGGCGGGCCGCGACCGGCGCGCTCGCCGGGCCGCTGCCGCCTCCAGCGCATGCTCGAATCGCGCCGGGCGGGCCGGACCCATGAACGTTACGCGCTGGCCCGGCCGCCGGTCAAACGCGGCCAGCTGCGCCAGCGCGGGCGCCCGGTCACGGTCAGCGACCCTGCCGTTTGCCGGTCGGATGACAGAAGCCCCGCCTAGGCTGTGGATAGCAGGACACAGCCGGGGGCATCCTGCGGTTCCGGTGGCGGCGGCGGTTCCCGCCCGCGTCTGGAAACGCCCGGTGACGGCACGGAAATGCAGCGTGCACAAGCTGTGGATAAAGCTGTTGATCGCAAACGGGGGACCGCGAGGTGAGCAGTAGATGAGTGAGGCAGACCTCGCGCAGGTGTGGGCCCGGTCCCTGGCCGAGCTGGCCGACATGCAGATCGAGCCGCACCAGCGGGCCTGGCTGCAGCTGACCAGGCCGCTCGGGCTGGTGGAGAACACCGCGCTGATCGCCACCCCCAACGCCTTCGTCAAGGAGCAGCTGGAGACCCGGCTGCGCGCGCTGGTGACCGGCGCGCTGTCCCGGGAACTGGGCCGCAGCATCCAGCTTGCCGTCACCGTCGACCCGGCGGCCGTCACCGGCCCGGACGACGGGGCGGGCGCCCGGCCGGGGGGCGATCTGGCCGCCGGGCCGCCGCCGGGCGGCGCCGACGCGGACTACCTGCGGCGGCGGCCGGACCTGCCCGGGCCGCCCGGCGACGGCCGGGCCAGCGCGGACGGCGGGGCGGGCGGGCGGCTGCGCGAGGATGTCCTGGCCGGCGAGGGCCTGGCCGGCGCCATGCCCGGTGCCCCGCTGGCCGGCACGGTGCCGGGGAACGGCATCCCGGGCGGCCCGGGCGCAGGAAGCACGGTGCCGGGGAACGGCATGCCCGGTACCGGGCTGCCGGGCAGCACGATTCCCGGTAACGGCGGGCCGGGCAGCGGCGGCGGCCCGGGCAGCGGCGGCGCGGGCGGCGGCATCCCGGCCGGCCCGTCCGGCGGCGCGGGCGGCAGCGGCGGCGGTAACGGCGCCGGCACGGCGCACTACGGCGCGGCGGACCTGGGCGGCGCGCACTGGCCCGGCGGCGCGGGCGGCGGCTACGCCGCGCCCGGGGCCCCCCGGCCCGCGCAGGCCCGGCTGAACCCCAAGTACACGTTCGAGACGTTCGTGATCGGGTCGAGCAACCGGTTCGCGCACGCCGCCGCGGTGGCCGTCGCCGAGGCCCCGGCCAAGGCCTACAACCCGCTGTTCGTCTACGGCGACTCCGGCCTGGGCAAGACGCACCTGCTGCATGCCATCGGCCACTACGCCCAGAGCCTGTACCAGGGCGTGAAGGTCCGCTACGTCAGCTCGGAAGAGTTCACCAACGACTTCATCAACATGATCCGCGACGGCAAGCAGGACGGGTTCCGGCGCCGGTACCGCGACGTGGACGTGCTGCTGGTGGACGACATCCAGTTCCTGGAGAACAAGGAAGGAACCCAGGAGGAGTTCTTCCACACCTTCAACACCCTGCACAACGCCAGCAAGCAGATCGTGATCTCCTCCGACCGGGCGCCCAAGCGGCTGGTCACGCTGGAGGACCGGCTGCGCAGCCGGTTCGAGTGGGGCCTGCTCACCGACGTGCAGCCGCCGGAGCTGGAGACCCGGATCGCGATCTTGCGCAAGAAGGCGGTGCAGGACCGGCTGAACGCCCCGCCCGAGGCCCTGGAGTACATCGCCAGCCGCATCTCCACCAACATCCGCGAGCTGGAGGGCGCGCTGATCCGGGTCACCGCGTTCGCCAGCCTGAACCGCCAGCAGGTCGACGTGGCGCTGGCCGAGTTCGTGCTCAAGGACCTGATCCCCGAGGCTCGCGGGCCGGAGATCACCGCGGCGACCATCATGGGCCAGACCGCCTCCTATTTCGGCCTGTCCATCGACGACCTGTGCGGCACCTCCCGGTCGCGGGTCCTGGTTACCGCCCGGCAGATCGCCATGTACCTGTGCCGGGAGCTGACCGACCTGTCGCTGCCGAAGATCGGGCAGCAGTTCGGCGGCCGCGACCACACCACGGTGATGCACGCCGACAAGAAGATCCGCTCGCTGATGGCCGAGCGCCGGTCGATCTACAACCAGGTCACCGAGCTGACCAACCGGATCAAGCAGCAAGCGCTGTCGGGGTGAGCGCCGGTGACCGCGCGCGCGCCGCAAATCACCCGCACCGGGGTCAACTAGCACACACAGGCTGTGGACAATGCTGTGGATGAGCTTGGGACCAGCGGAGGATAACTCGGGTTTTCGGGGGAGTAACAGCCGGGCGAACACCAGGCGTCCGGCCGCGCTCCACACCCCGTCCCCGGCCCGCCGGCCGCCCGGCACATCCCCTGTGCACGCCGGGATCGCCGCTGAGCAGCGCCGATGGCCGCTGTCCCCAGCATCCACCGCTCCTATGACGACTACGAGTTTTCTTATTAATCAAGAACCAAGACCCAAGAAGGCAGCCCGGACCCACAGCCTCGCGGGGCACCGCCCCGGCGCCAGCGGCGCAAGCGGGGCCGCGGGCCGCCAGGCGGCCCGGCCGGACCCGAGAACGGAAGGCAGTGCGCCGTGAAGATCGAAGTCGAACGAGACGTCCTCGCCGAGGCCGTGGCGTGGACGGCCCGCGCTCTCCCGGCCCGCCCCACCGTGCCGGTGCTGGCCGGGATCCGGCTGCACGCCGCCGCCGAGCTCACCTTGTCCAGCTTCGACTACGACGTCTCGGCGCAGGCCACCGTGCCGGTCGCGGCGGCCGAGGAGGGCAGCGCCCTGGTCTCAGGGCGGCTGCTGGCCGAGATCAGCCGCAGCCTGCCCGCCAGGCCGGTGCAGATCAGCGCCGACGGCGGCCGGGCCGTGCTGACCTGCGGCAGCGCGACGTTCACGCTGCTGACCATGCCCGAGGATGAGTACCCGGCGCTGCCGGAGATGCCACCGCCGGCCGGGACCGTGGGCAGCGACGCGTTCGCGACCGCGGTCAGCCAGTGCGCGATCGCGGCCGGCCGCGACGACACGCTGCCCGCGCTGACCGGCGTGCGGGTCGAGGTCGAGGGCGACACGCTGACCCTGATCTCCACCGACCGCTACCGGCTGGCCGTCCGCGAGCTGCGCTGGGCGCCCGCGACGCCGGACCTGTCCGCCGCGATGCTGGTGCCGGCCCGGGCGCTGGCCGAGACCGCCCGGTCGCTGACCGCGGGCGCCGAGGTGTCCATCGCGCTCGCGCTGCCGGGCGGGGACGGCCCCGGCGGCGACGGGATGATCGGCTTCGAGGGCGCCAGCCGGCGCACCACCACCCGGCTGCTCGGCGGCGAGTTCCCGCGCTACCAGGCGCTGCTGCCGACCGGGACCAAGGCCGTCGCCGAGCTGCCCACCGCCAGCCTGGCCGAGGCAGTCAAGCGGGTCGCCCTGGTGGCCGAGCGCAACACCGCGGTGCGGCTGTCGTTCAGCCCGGGCCAGCTCGTGCTGGAGGCCGGCACCGGCGAGGAGGCCCAGGCCGAGGAGGTGCTGGAGGCCAGCTTCGAGGGCGACGACGTGGCGACCGCGTTCAACCCGCAGTACCTGCTGGACGGCCTCAACGCGATCGACTCCGACACGGCGCGGATCTCCTTCACCGAGCCCGGCAAGCCGGCGCTGATCACCGGCAAGCCCGGTCCTGACGGCACCCCGGACTACCGTTACCTGCTGATGCCGATCAGGCTCGGCGCGTGAGGCGGCCCGGCGGCGGCCAGGCCGCGCCCGGCGGCCCGGGCCACTAGTCTCCAGGCGTGCACCTGACCCGGCTCGCGCTGACCGATTTCCGCAGCTACGAGAGCGCGGACGTGACCCTGGAGGCGGGCGTGTCCACCTTCACCGGCGCGAACGGCCAGGGCAAGACGAACCTGATCGAGGCCGTCGGGTACGCGGCCACGCTCGGCAGCCACCGGGTCGCCACCGACGCGCCGCTGATCCGCCGCGGCGCGCAGCGGGCCATCGTGCGGGCCGCGGTCAGCTCGGCGGCGCGCGACAGCCTGGTGGAGATCGAGGTCAATCCCGGCCGGGCCAACCGGGTGCGGCTGAACCGGGCCCCGGTCCGCCCGCGCCAGGTGCTCGGCACGCTGCGCAGCGTGCTGTTCGCGCCCGAGGACCTGGCCGTGGTCAAGGGCGACCCGGACCAGCGGCGGCGCTACCTGGACGACCTGCTGGTGGCGACCCGGCCGCGGTACGCCGGCGTGCGGGCCGACTACGAGCGGGTGGTCCGCCAGCGCACCGCGCTGCTGCGCAGCGCCCGGGCCGGCGGCGGGCTGCCGGCCGGCGCGCTGGAGGTGTGGGACGAGCAGCTGGTCAGCGCGGGCAGCGAGCTCACCGCCGGGCGGCTGGAGCTGGTGACCTCGATCCGGCCGCTGGTGGCCGATGCCTACGCCGCGGTCTCGGGCGAGCCGCAGTCGGCCGGGCTGCGCTACCGGCAGCCCTTTGCGGACAAAAAGGAAGCCGAGCCTGCCGCCGACGCGCGGCAGCTCGCCGCCGCCCTGCGGGAGGCGCTCGCAGAGGCCCGCCGGGCCGAGCTGGACCGCGCTGTCTGCCTGGCCGGCCCGCACCGCGACGAGCTGGAGCTGACCGTCGGCGGACTGCCCGCGCGCGGGTACGCCAGCCAGGGCGAGTCCTGGTCGCTGGCGCTGGCGCTGCGGCTGGCCGCGTTCGGCCTGCTGCGCTCGCTCGGTGATGACCCGGTGCTGCTGCTCGACGACGTGTTCGCCGAGCTGGACGCCCGGCGCCGGGAGCGGCTGGCGGAACTGGTGGCCGGCGCCGAGCAGGTCCTGGTCACCGCGGCGGTGCCCGCCGACGTCCCCGCGGCGCTGGCCGGCGCGCGGTTCACCGTCAGCTCCGGGGTGGTCAAGCATGAGTGAGCGGGAGGAGCGCACCGGGCCCGGGCCGCTGGGCCCGGCCGACATCCCCGCCCGGGCCCGGCTGGCCCGCGAGGCGCTGGCGGCCGCCAAGGCCGACGCGCTGGCCCGCGGCGACCGCCCGGCCGCCGCGCCCGGGACCGGCGGGGCCGGCCGCGGCAAGCCGGGGGCGCGGGGCGGGGCGGGCCGCCGCCGCCGGGACGACCCGCAGCCGCTGGCGGCCGCGATCGAGGGACTGATCGGCGACAGCGGCTGGGAGCTGGCCGCCGCGACCGGCTCGGTGTTCGCCCGGTGGGCGCAGATCGTCGGGCCCGAGCTGGCCGCGCACACCACGCCGGAGGGCCTGGCCGGCGGTGAGCTGACCGTGGCCGCCGACTCGACCGCGTGGGCGACCCAGGTCCGGCTGCTGGCCCCCCAGCTGGTGCGCAGGCTCAGCGCCGAGCTCGGCGACGGCGTGGTGGCGCGGGTCCGGGTGCGCGGGCCGGTCACCGCCCAGCGGCGGCCGGGCGAGTGGCGCGTCCGCGGCAGCCGCGGCCCGCGCGACACCTACGGCTAGCGCCGGAGCGGGCGGCCCGCCGGGGGCGCCACGGGTTGCCCTTACGGCTGAGGCGCGGGGTGCTTGCAGGTAAAATGGAGCTGCGCAACCGGGCTGGTGACACCGGGGCACATGTGTGCATCGCCCCGCGCGCCTGCCTTGTTTCAGGAGGAGCTTCCGCCTTGTCGTATGACGCACGCTCGATCACGGTTCTCGAGGGCCTGGAGGCCGTCCGCAAGCGCCCGGGCATGTATATCGGCTCGACCGGCGAGCGCGGACTGCACCACCTGGTCCAGGAGGTCGTCGACAACGCCGTCGACGAGGCGCTGGCGGGCTTCTGCGACCACATCGAGGTCACGCTGCTCGCCGACGGCGGGGTACGGGTGACCGACAACGGCCGCGGCATCCCGGTGGACGAGCACCCGGTCGAGCACCGCCCGGCCGTGGAGGTGGTGCTGACCACCCTGCACGCGGGCGGCAAGTTCGACGCCAAGTCCTACGCCGTCTCCGGCGGCCTGCACGGCGTCGGCGTATCGGTGGTCAACGCCCTCTCCGCCCGGCTGAACGTGGAGATCCGCCGGGACGGCTACACCTGGCGGCAGTCGTACTCCGACAGCCACCCGGTCGCGCCGCTGGCCCGCGGCGAGGCCACCGGCGAGCACGGCACCACGATCACGTTCTGGCCGGACGAGGCCATCTTCGAGACCACCGAGTGGTCCTTCGAGACGCTGTCGCGGCGGCTGCAGGAGATGGCCTTCCTCAACCGGGGCCTGGCCATCGTGCTGACCGACGAGCGGGCCGGGCACGGCGAGGGCGAGCCCCGGGCGGTCAGCTACCAGTACCAGGGCGGCATCGCGGACTTCGTGCGCTACATCAACGCCAGCAAGGACCCGGTGCACGAGTCCGTCATCGAGTTCGGCGACGACGAGCCCGGCATCTCGGCCGAGATCGCCATGCAGTGGACCGGCGCGTTCGCCGAGTCCGTGCACACCTTCGCCAACACGATCAACACGGCCGAGGGCGGCACCCACGAGGAGGGCTTCCGGTCCGCGCTGACCAACACGATCAACACCTACGCGCGGGAGCAGAAGCTGGTCCGGGAGAAGGACGAGCGGCTCACCGGCGACGACGTGCGCGAGGGCCTGACCGCGATCATCCACGTCAAGCTGGCCGAGCCGCAGTTCGAGGGCCAGACCAAGACCAAGCTCGGCAACACCGAGGCCCGGTCGTTCGTGCAGCGGATCTGCAACGACCACCTGCGCGCCTGGCTCGAACGCAACCCCGGTGACGCCAAGGCCATCATCATCAAGGCCAGCCAGGCCGCCCGGGCCCGGATCGCCGCCCGGCAGGCGCGCGACCTGACCCGCAAGAACCTGCTCGGCACCACCTCGCTGCCGGGCAAGCTGGCCGACTGCCAGTCCGGCGACCCGGAGCGGTGCGAGATCTACATCGTGGAGGGCGACTCGGCCGGCGGCTCGGCCAAGGGCGGCCGGGACCCGATGTTCCAGGCCATCTTGCCGATCCGCGGCAAGATCCTGAACGTGGAGAAGGCCCGGATCGACCGGGTACTGAAGAACAACGAGGTCCAGGCCATGATCACGGCGCTGGGCACCGGCATCCACGACGAGTTCGACATCACCAAGCTCCGCTATAACAAGATCATCCTGATGGCGGACGCGGACGTGGACGGGCAGCACATCACCACGCTGCTGCTCACCCTGCTGTTCCGGTTCATGAAGCCGCTGATCGAGGCCGGCCACGTCTACCTGGCCCAGCCGCCGCTGTACAAGATCAAGTGGGAGGGGCGCGGGGTCGTGCCCGGCTACGCCTACTCCGACCGGGAGCGGGACGCGGTGATCGAGGCCGGGATGGCCGAAGGCCGGAAGGACCCGCGGCCGCGGGACGCGGTGCAGCGGTTCAAGGGCCTCGGCGAGATGAACGCCACCGAGCTGTGGGAGACCACGATGGATCCGGCCCGCCGGGTCCTGCGGCTGATCACGCTGGACGACGCGGCGCAGTCCGACGAGCTGTTCAGCGTGCTGATGGGCGAGGACGTGGAGGCCCGGCGGGCCTTCATCCAGCGCAACGCGAAGGACGTCAGGTTCCTCGACATCTGAGCGCGCCTCCCCCGAGCTACCGAAGGGTACGCAAGTGACTGAGCTGGACACGGGTGCCCCGGCTGGCGGTGACCGCACCGAGCCGGTGGACATCCAGGTCGAGATGCAGCGCAGCTACATCGACTACGCGATGTCGGTCATCGTCGGCCGGGCGCTGCCGGACGTGCGGGACGGGCTGAAGCCGGTCCACACCCGGATCCTGTACGCGATGTACGACGGCGGGTACCGGCCCGACCGCGGCTACTTCAAGTGCGCCCGGGTCATCGGCGAGGTGATGGGCAACTACCACCCGCACGGCGACTCGGCCATCTACGACACCCTGGTCCGGCTGGCCCAGCCGTGGGCGATGCGGATGCCGCTGATCGACGGCCAGGGCAACTTCGGCTCGCCGGGCAACGACCCGGCCGCCGCGATGCGCTACACCGAGTGCCGGCTGGCCCCGCTGGCCATGGAGATGCTGCGGGACATCGACAAGGAGACCGTCGATTTCCGCGCCAACTACGACGGCCGCTCCCGCGAGCCGGTCGTGCTGCCGGCCCGCTTCCCCAACCTGCTGATCAACGGGTCGGAGGGGATCGCGGTCGGGATGGCGACCAAGATCCCGCCGCACAACCTGCGCGAGGTCGCGGCCGGCGCCCAGTGGTACCTGGAGCACTTCGACGCGACCGACGACGAGCTGCTGGACGCGCTGATCGAGCGGGTCAAGGGCCCGGACTTCCCCACCAGCGGGCTGATCGTCGGCCGCCGCGGGATCGTCGACGCCTACCGCACCGGCCGCGGCTCGATCACCATGCGCGCGGTGGTGGAGGTCGAGGAGGACCGCAAGGGCCGCGCCTGCCTGGTTGCCACCGAGCTGCCGTTCCAGGTCAACCCGGACAACCTGGCGCTGAAGATCGCCGAGCTGGTCAAGGACGGCCGGATCAGCGGCATCGCCGACGTGCGGGACGAGTCCAGCGGCCGCACCGGCCAGCGGCTGGTGATCGTGCTCAAGCGCGACGCCGTGGCCAAGGTCGTGCTGAACAACCTGTACAAGCACACCCAGCTGCAGGACACCTTCGGCGCGAACATGCTCGCCCTGGTGGACGGGGTGCCGCGGACGCTGCGGCTGGACCAGCTGATCCGGTACTGGGTCACCCACCAGATCGAGGTCATCGTCCGGCGCACGCAGTTCCTGCTGCGCAAGGCCCGCGAGCGGGCCCACATCCTGTCCGCGCTGCTGAAGGCCATCGACCAGATCGACGCAGTGATCGCGCTGATCCGGGCCAGCGCGTCCGCGTCCGCCGCCCAGCAGGGCCTGATGGAGCTGCTGGACATCGACGAGGTCCAGGCCCGCGCGATCCTGGACATGCAGCTGCGCAAGCTGGCCGCCCTGGAGCGCCAGCAGCTCGTCGACGAGTACGAGGAGCTGATGGCGCAGATCGCCGACTACGAGGCGATCCTCGCCTCGCCGGAGCGGCAGCGCGAGATCGTCGGCACGGAGCTGGGCGAGATCGTTTCCCGCTACGGCAACGACCGGCGCACCGAAGATCATCGCCTACGACGGCGACATGACCGAGGCGGACCTGATCGCCGAGGAAGACGTCGTGGTCACCATCACCCGCGGCGGCTACGCCAAGCGCACCAGGACCGACCTGTACCGGGCGCAGCGGCGCGGCGGCAAGGGGGTGCGGGGCGCCCAGCTGCGCACCGACGACATCGTCGAGCACTTCTTCGTCACCACGACGCACAACTGGATCCTGTTCTTCACCAACAAGGGCCGGGTGTACCGGGCGAAGGCCTACGAGCTGCCCGACGCCGGGCGCGATGCCCGCGGCCAGCACGTGGCCAACCTGCTGGCGTTCCAGCCGGACGAGCGGATCGCCCAGGTGCTGTCGCTGCCCGACTACCAGGTCGCGCCGTACCTGGTGCTGGCGACCAAGTCGGGCCTGGTGAAGAAGTCCCGGCTGGCCGACTTCGACTCACCCCGGTCGGGCGGCATCATCGCGATCAACCTGCGCGACGACGACGAGGTGATCGCGGCCCGGCTGGTGTCGCCGGACCAGGACCTGATGCTGATCAGCCGGCACGCCCAGGCGATCAGGTTCCGCGCCACCGACGAGGCGCTGCGGCCGATGGGCCGGGCCACCTCCGGCGTGATCGGCATGCGCTTCACCAACGGTGACGAGCTGCTCGGCATGTACGTGGTGGCCGAGGACGCGGACGTGCTGGTCGCGACCGATGGCGGCTACGCCAAGCGCACCCCGGTGGACCAGTACCCGGTGAAGGGGCGCGGCGGCCAGGGGGTCAGGACGGCCCAGGTCGTGGAGGCCCGCGGCGAGCTGGTCGGCGCGCTGATGGTCTCCCCCGATGACGAGGTGTTCGCGATCACCTCGGCCGGCGGGGTGATCCGGACCTCCGCGGCCGAGGTCCGCCAGTCCGGGCGGCAGACCATGGGCGTCCGGCTGGTGAACCTGGCCAGCGGCCAGACCCTGGTCGCCATCGCCCGCAATGCCGAGTCCGGCGACTCCGCCGCGGCCGTCGGGGATGCCGATGACGCCGACGACCCCGACGACGCGGGGGATGCGGGGGATGACGCTGCGGTGGCAGCCGAGGATTCTGCGGCGGCCGATCAGGGAACTTCTGCCGGTGAGTGAACGGGGACCGGGCCTGCGCGCGGACGCGGGCCAGCGGAGATCCCCGCAGCAGGCGCCGCGGTCGCGGCGGACGACGCTGCTGCCAGTCCGAGCCAGGACCGACGAGCGGGAGGCTGCCGCGACCGCGGCAGTTTTTCGCCGGGAGTGACGAGACGATGACGAGCAGTTCCGGAAGGAATAGGTCGCCAGCGAAAACACGCACTCAGCGTGCCCTGCGTGTCCCCGCAGCCCGCAAAACCCAACGTAGCGGAGGTTCCGGGCGTCCTAAGGAGGTGGAGAAAGACCAGTCCGGGGAAACTGCGGAACGAGAATCGCGATCTGCGGATAACCTCAAGGCAGGCAGTGTCGTCGCGGAGGAGGACGGGGTGGATCAGCGCGTGGATACACCGACCTGGCTGGAGGAGGGAGAGAGCACGCTCCTGCCCGACGCCCGGACCGCCAGCAGCGAGTCGCCCGGCGACTCTACTGCGCAGGCCGCGCCGCAGCACGGCGACACTCCGTCCGTCCCGGCCATGCCATCCGCGGGCGGCGAGCCGCAGCCTGGCGCCGAGGCCCCGCTGGCTCCGCCCATGCCCGCCGACGTCGGCCACTACCCCAACGGGTACGCCAACGGCGGGTACGGCCCCGGGCCTCAGTATGGCAACGCCGGGCCGTCCGGCGGCGCGTCCTGGTCCGCCGCGCCCGACCAGATGGAGCAGCGCGACCAGCGCGGCGTGGGCAGCATCACGGCCCCGTTCGCCGCGCTGACCAAGGGCCGCAAGAAGCGCAAGGCGTTCACCGTCTCTCCCGACAGCCGGTTCGAGCCTGAGGGCCGGGCCGCCGGGCCGCAGGCCGCCCCGACTCGCCGGGCCCAGCTCGTGCTGTCCCGGATCGAGCCCTGGTCGGTCATGAAGTTCAGCTTCATGATCTCGCTGGTGGGCTGGGTCGTGCTGTTCGTCGCCATCTCGATCTTGTACTTCGCGCTGTCCAAGCTGGGCGTCTTCCACTCGATCGAGTCGACCGTGGGCTCGATCACCTCCAGCAAGGGCAACTCGGGCACCAACGCGGCCAGCTGGTTCGCCGCCTCCCGCGTGCTCGGCTACACGATGCTGGCCGGCGCGATCAACGTGGTGCTGATCACCGCCATCGCGACCGTCGGTGCCGTGATCTACAACCTGGTCGCGCACCTGGCGGGCGGAGTCGAGGTCACGCTCAAGGAGACCGACTGACTCCTGGCAGAACTGATTGCCGCTTGCGTCGCCGTTTGCGGTAACCTAGCCCGGCGCCCGCGCGATCGCCGGGCGCCCCGGGCCTGTAGCTCAGACGGTTAGAGCGCTTCCCTGATAAGGAAGAGGTCAGAGGTTCAAGTCCTCTCAGGCCCACCCCGAGACATCCCAGCTCAGATCCCATCCTGCGCGATCTTCCGCTGATCATCATGACGCCCGCTTGTCTTTCCGTGCCCGCTGCGTGCCCGATGGCTTTATCCGGGCGGTTTTCGCGGAGGTCTTCCGCGTGCTTTTAAGTTCCTTGCCGACGAGCCTGCCGAGGGTGTCGGCGATCTCGTGTTGGCGGGCATCGCTACCGTGCAGGTAGATGAGCGCGGCGCGGGTGCTGCTGTGGCCCATCCGGTCCATCAGCTCGCGCAAGGTCGCTCCGGTCCCGGCGGTCAGGGTATTGCCGGTATGCCGCAGGTCGTGGAAGTGCGTTCCGGCCAGGCCGGACCGGATCAGGGCCGGGAGCCAGATACGGCGGCGGAAGTTGCCGTGCCGCAGTGGAGTACCGGTCGGGCTGGTGAACACCAGGGCGTCATCGCCTGGAGCGGCGAACACGGCCAGGTGCCGGGTGAGGTCGGCTCTGATCAGGTCGGGAAAAACGACGATCCGCTGCCCTGCCTCTGACTTCGGCGGGCCGTAGAGATAGCCGCCGCCTGGTAGCTCGGTCAAGGACCGCTCGACCTTGACGGTGCGGCGGACCAGGTCAAGGTCACTGACCTGAGCAATCCCAGCTTCCGCAGACGACCGAAGAAGTCTGATAAGGAAAAGGTCCCTGGTTCAAGTCCAGGCAGGCCCACCCGAAAAATCCCCGTTCAGGTTCCTTCTCTTGTGTTCTTGTGCTGTCTGTCACGACGTCTGCTTGCCTTTGGTTCGGCTGCCGTCGACCTGAGCAGGGCGGGACAGGATGGCAAGCGTTGACCGGAGTTCGCGCCATTGCTGGTCGCCGAGTTCGTGACGCCATCGGTTTTCGAGGTCGGCCAGCTTACGGTGAGCGATGGCATGGACACGGCGGCCGGCTTCGGTCGGGCGCAGCAATTTGGCCCGGCGGTCGTGCGGGTCGGGGACGCGTTCCATATAGCCGGTAAGCACCAGCACCTCCACGATGGTGCCTAGGGCCTGAGCTGTCATCTGGGTTCTCTCGGCCAGGGCGGTGACCCGGATGCCTTCCAGCGGGGTGCGGCCCAGCACCCGCAGCTGAGATGGCCGCAGGTCCGATGCTTCGGGGACGGGGTCAGCGGCCAGCTCGTCCCGGATCCGCCGCCACACCAGGTCGAACAGCTCGACCAGGCCGAGCCCCTTGACGTCGTCCATAAAGTAATCTTAGCTTAGTTTCTATGACGACAGCTACCGCTCTCCATGATGTGCTCGGCCCGGCGACGCCCTCCGAACAGTTCTTGCGCGAACTGATCGGCGAAATCCTCACTCCTGCCGCTACTGCGCTCCCGAGCGTCACCGTCACCCGGGCCGAGCCTGTCCCCTACGATTTCGGCTCCCCGGCCACTGGCGCCCTGGTTCGCCTGCGTGGAACGGCCGACGGCACCGAGTGGTCGGTGTTCGTCAAGGTGCTGCAGAATCCTCGCCACTGGCGCTTGATCGACCGGATGCCGCCACCGGCTCGTGCCGCGTTTATCGCCGAATTCCCCTGGCGGGCGGAACTTGCCGCCTGGGACCCTGCCCTTACCGAACGGCTGCCCGACGGTCTGCGGGTGCCGAAGCTGTACCGTCTCGTCGACCTCGGTCCCGACCGGATCGCCGTCTGGATGGAAGACATCGACGCTGATCCGAGCCCCTGGTCACCGTCACGCTTCGCACGTGCCGCCGAATTGCTTGGAGAACTTGCTGGCAACCGCAGTGACCCGGCGCTATGGGCCGGGAGCGGGCGGCCGCCCAGCTACGGCCTGCAGCGTTACGCTGGCGGCCCGGCCCGGACCGCGATAAGGATCATCGCCGACCATGCCACCTGGCGCCATCCAGTGCTGGCCGCGCACGCCGACTTGCGCGGCGATCTGCTGGAACTGGCTGACCGGGTACCGGCACTGCTCGATCTGGCCTGCTCGGCCCCGCAAGCGCTGCCGCACGGTGATGCCAGCCCGCAGAACCTGCTGATTCCGCGCGGCGAGCCGGACACGTTCGTGGCCATCGACATCGCTTTCCAGACTCCCCACGCGATCGGATTCGACCTGGCCCAGCTGCTCGTCGGCCTGGCACATGCCGGGCAGCTCCCGGCCACCGCATTGCCGGCCATCGATGCTGGCCTCGTGCCGTCATTCGAAGCAGGAATCCGCAAGAGCCCACGGCCGGCCGCCGCTCGCGACATCGAGACCGGCTACCTCACCGCCCTGGCGCTGCGGTCAGGATTCACCTCGCTGCCCCTCCACGAGCTGGACACCGCCGAGCCCGCGCTCATCGACGAGCGCTGTGCCCTCACACGCTTTATCCTCGACCGGACACGGCACCTAGGCCAATAGGCCCTCTTCAAGCGGACAGCCCGTGCCCGATCCGTGCCCGTCAGGGGCGGCAGCCAACGGCCCCTCGCGGTCACTCTCGGACATCTGCGCATGCCTCTCCACCTGAGCAATCCCAGTTCGCGCAGATGGCCGAAGAAGTCTGATAAGGAAGAGGTCAGAGGTTCAAGTCCTCTCAGGCCCACCCAGGTCACAGCCTTAATCATCTTTCAGATCCGAGCTTATTCGGCTGCCTGACAGCAGAGGTGACAGCAACAGGGTCCGTAGACCGGCGTCCCAGCAGGCCCATCCAGCTTGTCTATTGCCTGCCTGCGGCTGCCGTCATCGGCGGCGGTATAGATCTCCATGGTGACCGCGATCCGGGCGTGCCCGAGGATCTCCATGGTGTCGCGAGGCGGCACACCCAGGTTCTTGAGCAGCGTCGCCGTAGTGTGTCGCAAATCGCGAAGCCGTATCGGCCGCAGGTCCGCGGCCGCGGTGATGCGCTCGAAGGACCGGCCGAGGTTGCAAGCACCTGATCCGATGAGCTCCGTACATAGAACTCATAGACAACTCCGGCGCTGCCCTAAGTTCCGGAATCAATGATGGTGGCCAAAAGCCATCAGCCCAGGTCCAGGTCAAGGGGCTACGTATGGATGATGCTTTCTGTCGCAGTCCCCGCGGCCGGCGGCAAGCGGTCATCCTGGCCGCCGCATTCGCAGAGATCGCCGTGCTGGCAGCGTGCACCAGCGGTAGCAGCGGCTCGCCCACCCCACAGGCGAGCGTGCGCGCGCATAAGTCTTCGGGGTACGTCTACTGGGCCAGCAACACTGCGATCGGGCGCGCCGGTCTTTCAGGTACGAGCGCCAACCCCCGTTTCATCGTCGGCATCAGCCGACCGCGCATGATCACGGTAACTTCCGGCTACATCTACTGGACTTCCGACAACAACACGATCGGGCGTGGCAACCTCGGCGGCAGCGGCGTCAACCAGCGCTTCATTACCGGCGCCCACGGCCCGGTCGGGATCGCCGTCAGCTCCAGGTACATCTACTGGGCTAACAATGCGACCGGCACGGTCGGGCGTGCCAACCTCGACGGCAGCGGCGTCAACCAGCGCTTCATCACCGGCGCCATCCAGCCGGACGGCGTCACGGTCAATTCCAGGTACGTCTACTGGGCTAACGACAATACGATCGGTCGTGCCAACCTCGGCGGCAGCGGCGTCAACCAGCGCTTCATCACCGGGGCGACCGGCCCGTCCGGGCTGGCAGCCGACTCTGGGCGAATCTACTGGGCGAACGAGTACACCAGCACACAATCGGTCGTGCCAACCTCGACGGCAGCGGCGTCAACCAGCGCTTCATCACCGGGGCCAGCAGCCCGGACGCACTGGCAATGGACTCTCACGACGTTTACTGGGCCAACTTCCGCAGGGGCACGATCGGGCGTGGCAACCTCGACGGCGCCGACGTCGACCAGCGTTTCCTTGACGTCCTGAGGAACCCGCTCGGCGTGGCGGTCTCCCCCGGCTAAGCCGATCTTCACGGTACCGGCCGCAGAAGCACTGCGAAACGAAGATGATCACTACCCGATTCCCTACGCCCTGACAGCAACGACCGTCCGCCTAGGCTCCAGGATGACAAGTGAGTAACCACGCACACGATCCGTCAGCCACCCTTGCAGACGCTGGTGAACGACTCACCGCAGGTGAGCAACTTGACCAGCCCGGCACGCGGGCTGTGCGATGGCTTCGGGACGAAGAAGTCAGCCGCCTAGCTGACAGCAAGAGTGACAGCAACAGCCGCACTCATTGGCCATAGCGGACCTACTTCCTCGCCCGCCGTGCCCGGCTCAATAGCCTTGTGACCCATGGCTGGCCAGAGTTGATAAATGAAGCGGTCACACGGGGTGCTACTGCTGCCGAATCTGCTGCCAACGGAGCCGACGGGCGCCGACGCTGGCCGACTGATACGGAATCTGATCCGAGGTCACTGACGGCCCTGGACAGCTCTAGGCGGCCCGCTCATTGCTACGGATCAGATGACACGGCTAGGCCTGATAGAAATCTCAGCATGCGGGCCGGGCAGCTTCCCATCGATGAGCAGCTGGAGCAGTTCCGGGCGGCGCTGCACCATAATCGCACGCTGATGGAGGTCCTTGCCCGGGCGGTCACGATGGACTTGCCCGGCTGGTACCTGGTCGCCGGGTGCCTGTATCAGACGGTGTGGAACGTGGTCACCGGCCAGCCCCCGGAAGCGGGCATTCTCGACTACGACCTGGCTTACTTCGACGGCTCCGACTTGTCCTGGGGCGCAGAGGACGCGATCATCAAAGCCGGGCGCCAGGTCTTCGCTGGCCTGCCCGCACCCGTCCAGATCCGTAACCAGGCCAGGGTGCACTTGTGGTACGAGCAGAAGTTCGGCGCGCCATGCCCGCCGCATGAGTCCGCTGAGGCGGCGATCGACACCTTCGAGGCAACTACCGCTTGTCTTGGCATCCGCCAGCACCCGGACAGCCAGTGGCGCGTCTACGCCCCGCATGGGCTGGCGGACGTGTTCAACCTCGTGGCGCGGCCCAACCCGGTGCTCGCCCCCCGCCACGTCTACCAGGCCAAGATCGCGCGATGGCGCCAGCAATGGCCAAGCCTCACCGTCCTGCCCTGGACGGAATGACCCGCGACAGCAACGGTGACAGCAACACCCTCAGCCATCACACCTCCTTGGCACCCGCGGACCACCATCGAAATCAGCGTCAGAACACCGGACCTCGTCATCGGCCAGAACTGATAAGGAAGAGGCCTGGGGAATGCTGGGAATGATGACGCGGCGGCGGACCGAGGCACCCCAGCCGGTGCGCAGCTCCAATGCCGGGTTGACCGGGATAATTCGCTCTTCACGTGCCCAGGCAGACAGCCGCCGCAGCACCGAGGCCACGGTGCTCTTGGTGCTGCCCGAGGCGGGCGTGCCGTCTTGCAGGGTGAGCTGGCGGCTGGGATAGCCTCGCTGGGCACGGGCATCCAGACAGCAACACCGATTCAAGCCCAGCAAGAGCAGGCGAATGCGTACAAAGTACCCGCCCGGCCGGGCAGTGCTGCTGATCTGGGTCGCGGCTGTCATCGCGGCGGCAGGGTGCAGTGGCAATGGCACCTCGTCACGTCATCGCACGGCGACAAGCCAGTCACCACCCCTACAGCCGGTGACCCAGCAGCTGGTGAACGGCCGCTTCACCGTGACGATAAGCGGCCAGGCACTGCGCGAAGCCGAGACGGCCGGGGACAACTTGCCGCTGCTGATCGCCCGCTCGCTGGCTCGCATCAACGTGCTGCTGCCCGGGCCCCGCTCCGCGATCACCGTCGGCTACGCGCAGGGCAGCGCCCTCATCACCCCAGCCGGGGTCTACGGGTTTACTAATCCGCAGACCGCGCGCATCAGGGTCGAGTTCGGTCCAACATCGCAGGTCACCACCCGGGAAGCGTTGCGGCTCTGGTTCCCCCGCGATCTTGCCCATGAGGTCAACCACGCGGTGCGGATACTTGAGGGACCAGGCTTTGGCACCGCCTTGCTCCCGCAGTTGATCACCGAAGGCACCGCGACAGCGTCCGACCAGGCCGCCTTTCCCGGACCGGCAGATCGCTGGACACACGCCATCACGCCAGCCCGGGAATGCGCGCTGTGGAAGAAGGCGAAACCCCAGCTTGGTTTTGCAGGCCTCTACAGCACGTGGATGTTCGGCGACAAATCCCAGGGCATCCCGTACTGGACCGGCTTCACCATCGGCTACCACATCGTCAACGACTACCGCCGCCACCATCCCGGCACGAGCTGGGAGACACTGACCCTGACCAGTGCCGCCGCGATCCTGGCGGGAAGCCATTACCAGCCCTGCCCGCCATAAGCACACGCCGTGCCCGTTACATGCCCGATCAGATGGGCGGCCAGGGTACTGACGGTCGCTCACGGCCAGTCGGGCACGGCCGCTGAACAGCCGACTCCTGGTCAGCGACAGCCGCGAGATCGCCTCCTAAGCAGCAGGCCGTGCCGGGAGGACCAGCGGAACTGGCAGGGTTGAAGCGTGGACGATGCGCTGATCTACATCACGAACAGCACCAGGGTCTGAGCCGCGCGGGAGCGGAGGCTGAGCGACGCGGCCAGTGCGTCACTCTTGACCGAGACCGCGACGGCTTACCGCGCTATCCGCCGGGTGCGTGGGGATTCACCTGCGGCCAGCGCTCCGATGAGTCTCGGCCCCGGCAGTTGTCCATCTCTGAGAGCCAACCAGTCGCGTACGTTCGACGCGATGCATACGACCGGCGGGGACGCCTAGGTTGTGCGGCCGTCCCCCGCGCCACCGGTCTGCGACGCTGGCCTGGAGGTCACGATGTGTCCGATGGTCCACTCGTTCCCGGACGCCCGCGGCGTCACCGGGACGGAGGAGGCGTGATGACGACGGTCGAGGCGGACGGCGTCATGCTCGGAGCCGAGCACTTCGGCGCCGCGGCGGCGCCGCTCGTTCTGCTCACGGGCGGCACGACCATGCTCTCTTGGCCCGATACGCTCTGCGAGGCCCTCGCGCGCGGCGGGCGCCACGTCGTGCGGTACGACCTGCGCGACTCCGGCGCGTCGACCACCGTCGATCCCGAGGCTCCGGCCTACACGCTGCGCGATCTTGCAGCCGACGCTGCGGCGCTCGCCCGGCTCCTCGGCGACCGGCCGGCACACCTGGCAGGCATCGGCGTCGGCGGGATGGTCGCCCAGATCGCCGCGCTCGACCACCCGGACGCGTTCTCGGCGGTCACCCTCGTCGGAACGCGGCCGGTGGCTCCGGGCCCGGTCGACGATGACCTGCCTGGCCATGACACGGCGACGATGGGCCGGCTGTTCTCGCGCTCGATGCCCGACTGGTCCGACCGCGCCGCGGTGGCGGAGTTTGCCGCCCGGGGCGCGGAGATTCTCGGCGACGACCCCGCCGCCGCGCGCGCAACCGCCGCGCGCAAGTGGGACCGCACGCCGGGTACGGAGACCGCGGTGCAGATGGCCAACCAGCTGGGCATGGTGTTCGCCAAGCTCGACTGCACGCCGCGCTGGCGCGAGCGCCTGTCCGAGCTGGCGATCCCGGCGCTGGTAGTGCACGGTCGCCGCGACCCGTTCTTTCCTGTCGGCAACGGCGAAGCGCTCGCGCGCGAGATCCCCGGCGCGCGGCTGCTCGTGCTCGAACGCGCCGCGACGGCGATCCCGGATGCGGCCGCCGATGAGGTCGCGGCCGCGATGCTCGCGCTCTAGGCGCTCCCGGTGCTGGCAGCACATCCCCAGGCAGGGGTCAGCCGCATGAGGTACAGCGCGGCGAGCCCGACCGCTGACACATCGAGGCCAGAGGTGCAAGTACTCTCAGGCCCACCCAGGTCACAGCGGTAATCGCCCAAGGGTCAGGGGTGCTTGCGGCCGGTGAGGAGCAGGTATTCCCAGTCCATGACGGTGGTTCCGGTTCCGTGGTCATGGCGGCGGGCAAGGCCGGCGAGTGCCTGATCGAGTGCCTCGGAGCGGCGGGGGTCACCGGCGATGCTCTGGTAGACGGCGATGGTGGGACCGTAGCGGGCCTTGAAGTAGTCACGGAAGTCTGCGGGCTGGGCGAACAGCTCTACCCGGACGGTGCCGCGCCGGGCCGAGATGGCGGTGACCCGGCCGCCGAGCAGCCCGCGGACGTGCTGTTCGCTGCCCCACAGCGGCGGGGGCTGCGCGCCGGGCGGGGGCGGGGGTGCGTAGGGCTTCATGGCGGCGAACATCTGGCCGATGAAACCGTCGGGGGTCCAGCTGAGCAGGCCGATGGTCCCGCCCGGACGGCAGACCCGGACTAGCTCGCCGGCGGCGGCCTGATGGTGCGGGGCGAACATCACTCCCAGGCAGGACATGACCACGTCGAACTCGCCGTCCCCGAACGGGAGCGCTTCGGCGTCTGCCTGCCGCCATTCCAGCTGGAGCCCTTCCTGCTGTGCCTGCCGCTGCCCGGCGGCCAGGAGTTCGGGAGTGAGGTCGCTGGCGACTACGCGCGCCCCGGTCCGGGCCGCGGGGATGGCGGCATTGCCGGATCCGGCGGCTACGTCGAGCACCCGGTCTGCGGCCCGTATCTCGCAGGCGTCGGCCAGGATCTGGCCCAGGCCGGGAATGATGTCCGCGGCCAGGGCGGGGTAGTCACCCAGCGCCCACATGGCGCGGTGCTTGTCCTTCAGCACCCGGTCGGCCCCGGGCGCAGCTGCCGGTGCGGTCATCTCGGATCATCCTTTCTGGGGGTGGCCGATGGCGGCTGCAGACGCTGCCATCGGGACCGACGGTAGGAAGCGACCGCCTGCCCCGGCTAGTACAAGATCTGTACCGCCCCTGGCCCGGGCATGCTGCGGCGTCTTACGCTGCGGGCATGGGCTCCTCGTATCACCAGTTCTGCCCGGTGGCCAAGGCCATGGAGCTGCTGGATGAGCGGTGGACGATGCTGGTCGTCCGCGAGCTGGTCACCGGCAGCGAGCATTTCAACGAACTGCGGCGCGGGGTCCCGCGGATGTCCCCCACCTTGCTGTCCAAGCGGCTGAGCCAGCTCGTCCGGGCCGGAATCGCAGAACGGCACGAGGACGGCGGCGACGTGCGGTACACGCTCACCAGCGCAGGACGCGAGCTGCGGCCGGTCGTCGAGGCGCTCGGTGTCTGGGGCACCCGCTGGATCGGCGAGATCGGTGATGAGGACCTCGACCCCAAACTGCTGTTGTGGGACATGCACCGCAACATCGACTATCATGCCGTCCCGGCCGGGCGGACCACCATCCACTTCGCCTTCCCCGGCACCCCCGCACCCAGCCGTTACTGGTGGCTGGTGATCGCCGCAGGCCAAGCCGACGTCTGCGACGCCGATCCAGGCTTCCCGGTCACCGTCATCATCACCGCCGCTCTGCGGCACATGGTTCAGGTCTGGCGCGGCGACCTGGACTGGCGCACCGCCTTGCGCAGCGGCGATATCACCATCACCGGGCCCGAGGAACTGCGCCGCAGCGTCCCCCACTGGTTCACGCTCTCGGGCTTCGCCCCGGTAACCCGGCCCGCGCCAGCCGCGCCCCACTGAGACGGGCAACCCTGGCAGGAGGGACGGGCTGGTAGTGCAACTGGCCGGTTAAGCCGGGCCGGGGAAATCGGCGCTGGCGGTGTCATGGCCTGCCTGGTTTTTCCTGGCGAAATACCGGCCGAGCGCGATCGATCCGAGGATCCCCAGTCCAATCGCGACCAGGGGCAGGATCTGATCGTAGTTATAGGCGGTCGGGAAGCTAGTCTGGCGGATGATGAGCGCCGTCACCGCGGCCTGGATCAGGAACATGGCCGCCCACCAGCAGCTGATGACATACATGGCGGTGCGGAAGCCCGGATAGGTGCTCCACATCTTGTCGAAGGTCGCCATGCCGTCATGGCTGCCGTCCGTGCCATACCGCTGAGCCATGTAAAAGACCACCGGTTTGCTGGCCAGGACGCATGAGCCCAGAAAGATCAGGCCGATGAGGGCAGTGGTCGCGCAATCCTTATAGAGCAGTACCTTGGAATTAGTGCTGCCGATGAGCGCGATGATTGCCGATATGGCGGTGAATGCAAATATCGATGCCGAAGCGCCGCTGAACTTGCGCGCTTTGACCCAGATCGTCAGCCCGCCCGCGACCGGGCCGATACTACCCACCAGGTAGCTGACAACGTCACTCGCGCCCAGCCCTCTGGCCAGATGGAACAGCCCGATACTGCCGCCGATTTCCATCAAGGTGACCAGGGCGTTAAAGGGCATTCCCTTCCTGGCGGGATGATCCTTGAGCCCTTGATCAATCTCGTCATGCACAGTCGGCACGTTGGGTCGCCCTCACTAGATTTTACGGTCCCCGCCGTCAGCTCTCCCCCGAGCATAGGTCGTTTCGATCTATGCAGCAACGTAAGATCGTGTCATGACCGGACGGCAGCTCACCCCGTTCGAGCACATACTGCTCGGGCTGATCTGCACCACGCCGTCGTCCGGCTACGACCTCAAGCGGATGTTCGCGGCCACGCCCATGGGCATCTACCAGCCCAGCTCCGGCACGCTTTACCCGGCGCTGCGCCGCCTGGAACAAAAAGGCCTAGTCACGCCCCAGGCCCTATCCGGCCAGGATGGCCGGTCTGCCCGGCATCGCCGCGTCTACGAGCCCACCCAGACCGGCCGGGCATCCCACCTGAACTGGCTGCGCACACCGGTAGAGCCCGCCACGGTCGCACGAGATCTCGGCCTGCATCTCATGCGCTTCGTGATGATGGAGCACCTGCTTCCGCCAGAAGGGGTGCTCACGTTCCTGCAGAACTTCGCGGACACGCTCGCGGCGTTCACCGCACAGCTGGAGCAGTTCGCAGCAGCCGCAGACCTCCCCGGCCGCCACCCGCATCTTGCCCTCGACCACGGGATTGCCATCCACCGCGCCAGTCTCCGCTGGGCGGAGCAGACCATCGCGGCGCTGTCGGTTGATCGTCCCGCCGCCGGTCTGGAGCCTGACAGCAGAATTGACGGCAACGTAGGCGCGCACCGGGCCGAACCGGCATCCGGCCACCACCAAGAATCGTGAACTTAGCCCGCGAGTATGGAGTGTTCGAGGGGAGTGCGAATTGCGGGGGTGATGACGGCGGCGTTCAGGCGCTGGTGGAGCTGGGCGGCGGCGGTCTCGATGGCCGCGGAAGCCGCTGCGCCCCGGTCGGCAAGCACGCGCGTGCGGAGCTCACCGGTATCACTGATCGCCCAGGAGCCGATGATCTCGCCGTCCCACCACAAGGTGGGGCCGATGTTGCCGGCGCGATCGAAGACGGCCCGGCGGTCGATGCCGAAGAACCAGTCGCGGTGCTTCCATCCCATGGGGGTGGGATCGAGTGCGGGCAGCAGCGATGCGGCATGGGCGCCGGCGGCGATATCGGCGTGGGCCGCCACCGGGTCCCGGCCGCCATCCGGCTCGGCGGGCCCGCCGCCGGCGGCCTTCTTGCCTCCGCCCTCGCCCAGGATTATTCCGGGCTGGCCGTGCAGGTCGATCTCCTCGACGGGCAGGCTGGCGAGCGCCTGGCGGACGGTGGACTTGCTCCAGCCGGTCCACCATCGGAAGTCATCAACGGTCGCCGGGCCGAAGCGGGTAAGCCAGCGGCGGGCCAGTGCTTGCCTGGCCTGGCCGACGTCGCGAGCAGGTATCCCGCCGGGCCACCAGCGGCCGATATCCTCCCAGCGGTGCTGACGGCTGGTCCAGGCTCCGGTAGGAGTACTGCGCACCAGGCGCCCCTCGGCGCCCATCAGAGTAAGCAGGCTGGCCGTGACATTCTGCAGGCGGTCGGATGGGGTTCTGGCGAGGATGGACGTTCTGAGCCGGGGCTCGGCGGCGCTCAGCTGGGCGCCGGTGGCCGCGCCGCGCTCGCCCAGCGCGCACTCGACGCGCGAGGCCAGATCATCTAGCCATGCGCTCACATCACCCTCGACCGGCGGCTCGGTGCCGTTGCGCTCGAGCTGGCTGATCAGGCGCGCGCGCAGCGTGGCGGCCAGCGGCGTGCTGACGGCTGCCTGGATCATCGGGATGTCCTCCCGCGGGAACACGAACAGCGTGCGGCGCATCGCCATCCACCGGACCAGGCTGCGCCGGCCGTACATGGCCCGTGCGACGTCGTCGAGCGTCGACGCGGAACTTCGCGCCAGCACCGACAGGTAGACCGAAGCCGGATCGGTGGCGTGCAGCGCGATCACCGCCCGGGTTACCGCCTCCGGGCCGCCGGCATCTCCCGCGAGATGGTGCAGGCGCACCATCGCCCGCCGCCGCTGCCGCACCGAGATCGTCCGCACGAACCCCTCCGTCAGTCAGCCCCACCCTAACGCGACAGTCCGATATCGATACTTGTACATATCGAGATTGTCATGTATCGTAATCTTATGAGCGAGAGCCTAGCAGTCCAGCCGAGGCCGCCCGGGGGCAGGCCTCGCGTGAAAGCCGGGCGCAAGCGGGACAGCGCGCGCGACGGGGTCATCCTCGACGCGGTGCTGGCGGTGCTGGCTGAGCACGGTTATGACGGCATGACGATCGACATGGTCGCCGCGCAAGCCGGCATGGCCAGGGCCACGGTGTACCGGCGGTGGGCAACCAAGGCCGATCTCGTACTCGAGGCGGTGTCGCGGATGAGCCACGGTGACGTCAACCTGAACCGGCTGCCGGATACCGGCAGCCTGCGCGGAGACATGACCGCGATGATCGTGCCGTTCGATGATGAGCAGCAGCAGATCCGTATCCGCGCCATGGCTGGCCTGCTGTCGCTGGCCAGGACCGACGAGCGCCTTGCCGGGGCCGCGACCAGTTCGGGCATCGGCCCGTGGATCGAGGCCAACCGCATCCTGATCCAGCGCGCGGTCGGCCGCGGCGAGTTCCCGGCCGCCGACATCGGCACCCTCGCCGAGGTCATCCCCATGCTGTGCGTCTCGCGCGCCGTGCAGCGGCTGCCGATCACCCGCGAGTTCAGCGTCACCCTGATCGACAGCGTGATCATCCCCGCCCTAGACGCCGATCGGCCTAGCTCAGCCTAGGTCGGATGATGTTCCATCCGATTGTCAAGGGAGCTGGTGATGTCCCCGCGCCGGTACCGTTCCAGCCTGCGCGGCGAGCAGACCGCCGCCGGGCGGCGTCGCATCCTGGACGCGGCCGGGCGGCTGTTCACCGAGCAGGGGTATCTCGGCACGACCATCACGCAGATCGCCGCCGCGGCCGGGGTCAGCACCCAGAGCGTCTACAACATGGCCGGCGGCAAGCCGGAGCTGCTGAAAGCGGCCTACGACGCCGCCGTGGCAGGCGATGACGAACCGGTGCCGGTCGCGCAGCGTCCCCTCATCCAGGCCATGATCGCCGCTCCGGACCCGCGCGAGGCGCTGGCCCTGTATGCCCGGCTGGGCCGCGAGATCGCCCAGCGCACGCACCGGCTCGTCACCGTGGTCCTCGCTCAGGCGGCCACCGGGGACGCTGCGCTAGCGGACTTCGCCGCGCGCATCGAGGCCGAGCGCGCCCGCGGCACTGCTGCCACCGCGCGCCACCTGGCCGGCCGCTTCGAGCTCCGGGCCGGGCTCAGCGAGCAAGCCGCCGCCGACATCTTGTGGACCCTCACCGCACCCGACATCGTCGACCGCCTCGTCATCAGGCGGAACTGGACCTGGGACACCTACGAGCGCTGGCTCGCCGACACCATCGCCAGCGCGCTACTGCCCGCCTGACGCTGCACCCGGCCCCGGCCGGGCGGGCCCGGCTTACATGCCGGCCTGGCCGTCGATGGCCTCGCGGAGCAGGTCGGCGTGCCCGTTGTGGCGTGCGTACTCCTCCACGAGGTGCTGCCACATCCAGCGCACCGAGAGGGTGTCCCCATCGAAGGTGAAGGTGTCGTCGAGCATCGCGCCCTCCAGCGCGGCGTCGACGGCCCGGCACTCGGCCCGGTAGCGCTCGAAGTCCGTCTCGGCCCGGGCCGGGTCTGCCTCCTCGAAGTCCGCGTCCGGGGCATCGGAACGGTAGTACAGGTCGGGTACCTGCTCACCGCGGAAGGTCTGCCTGACCCATCCGCGCTCGGTGTCGCTCATGTGCCGGACCAGGCCGAGCAGGGAGAGACTCGATGGCGGCACGGAGCGCCGGGACAGCTGCTGGGCCTCCAGCCCCGCGCACTTGCGCAGCAGGGTGGCCCGGTGCCAGTCGAGCCAGTCGCGGAGCATCTCCCGCTCGGGGTCGTTGCGGCGCGCCGGATAGCCTTCCGGGCGCTCGGCACCGGGTGCGATCCAGGTCATGGCGGCAGCCTATGCCTGCGGTCCGGGATCGGGGTCAGGCGTACTTATCGTGGTGGCGCAGCTCAACCGTCTCGTCCTGACGGCCCAGTGGCGTCAGGTCAAGGAGCTGGTCGGTCGCGCAGAACAGCTGAATGACCGGCCCGTAGCCGGACCAGGTACGCAAGACGGTGCGGCCGTCGCGGCGGAAGACGCTGATGCCGCCCTGCTCACCGGGCCGGGCGGCCCAGGCCTCGCCCCGGTCGGCCAGCTCCTGCGCGGACCGGAAGTTGTACTCGACCGGCGCGACGCTCTCGTCATTGGTCACGTGGAAGTCGTAGTTGAAGTCGCTGCCCAGCGACGAATACCACGGGAAGGACCAGCCCATGCGCTGCCGGAACGCCTCGATCTTGCTGATCGGCGCCCGGGACACCGCCGCGTACGTGGTGTTGCGGGCATGCAGGTGAGCCAGGTCGCCGACGTTGTCGGCCTGGTAGGAGCAGACCGGGCAGCCCTCGTCCCAGGCCGGGTCGAACATGAAGTGCTGCACGATGAGCTGAGTCCGGCCCTCGAAGAGATCCAGCAGGCTGGCCGGGCCGGCCGGGCCCTCGAAGACGTAGTCCTTCTCGACTGCGACGGCCGGCATCTCGCGGCGCCGGCTCGTGATCTGATCGAGAGCGCGCACCGCCTCCTCCTCGGCGGCCTGCAGCTCCTTCCGGGCGGCTCGCCACTCGGCGGCCGAGACGACTCGTGGGCTCATTGCTGATCTCCGTCCTCAGGGTCCGTGCGCCACCGTCAGGGGATTGGACGGGTAAGCTCCCCGGAACTCACCGGGACCCGCCTCATCCAGACCGAAGCGCTTCTCCGCATCGGCCGGGCGGGCTCGTCACCGTCGCGCAGGAGGAGACTAGGGCATGACGCAGCCGGGCGGGCCCGCTGCCCGCGGATCCGGCATGGTCTTCGATGAGGTGGCGGCTGACTACGACCGCCATCGCCCGGCTTACCCCGGCGAGCTCGTCGACCGGGCCTGCCAGGTCGCGGGGCTGCGGCCCGGCGACTGGGTACTCGAGGTCGGGTGCGGGAGCGGCCAGCTGACCGGCAGCCTGCTCGCCCGCGGCCTGCACGTCACCGCGCTGGAACCCGGCAACAAGCTCATAGCACTGGCCAGCCAGAAGCTGGCAGGCGCTGGGGCTGCCGAATTCATCAACGCCCGGTTCGAGGACGCCCGGCTTCCCCGCAAGCAGTTCCGGGCCGTGTTCTCGGCGTCCGCGTTTCACTGGGTTGACCCTGGGATCAGCTGGCAGAAGGCTGCTGACATCCTCGTTCCCGGCGGGACGCTCGCCTTGCTGCAGTACTTCGGCCTCGAAGAGGAGCGCAGCAGGCAGGACCAGGAAGCAGCGCTCGCGGCGATCAGGAAGATCGCCCCGGAGGCTGCCGCGCAGTGGCCGGCCTACCGGGATCTCGGCGCCACGCTCGCCGGGTTCGAGCAGCGCCGCGGCAACATCTCGGCGGCCTGGGCCTGGCTCGGCAGCCACAACCTGGCGCAGGACTGCGCCGGCCGCCTGTTCGGTGACGTCCAGCTGGCCGTCATGCCGGGGCTCACCGAGCACACCCCGGACCAGCTCACCGCGGTCCTGCGCACGATGTCGTTTCACGCCCGGCTTTCACCCGGGCAACGGCGGGCCCTGGAGCAGGAATGCGAGGCCATCTGCCGGCGGCTCGGACGGCCGGTCCGCGCCAGCACGGTCACCGCTCTCGTGACGGCGCGCCGCGGCACCAGCCGGTGACGGGAAGGCCGGCTCACGTCCGCGACAGGAAGTCCCGGGAGCGCTGGATCACCTGCGCGGTCGCCCCGGCGTCGTAGGACGGCAGCGAGCTGTCGGTGAACAGATGCCGGTCGCCCGGGTAGACGAACAGCTCGGCCCGTTCCGGCCCGGCCTTCTCCACTAGGTCCCGGGCCGCGTCGATGTCGCCCTCCAGCGCGAAGAACGGGTCCTGGTCCATGCCGTGGATCTGCACCGGCAGGCCGTCTGGCCATGGTCCCACGGCCCACTCGCCGGAGACCGGGAGGCAGCCTTCGTACAGCAGCGCGCCGCGCGCGCCCGGCCGGGTCTGGGCCAGCCGCTGCGCCAGGCCGGCGCCGAAGGAGAAGCCGGCGTAGACCAGGCTCGCGGGCAGTCCGGCGATGGCCTGCCCGGCCCGCCCGGCGATGACCTCGTCCCCGATGCTCCCGGCCAGCGAGATGCCGTCCTCGACCGTGGCCGGGCGCTGGCCGCCGAACAGGTCCGGCGTGTGCACCGTGTGGCCGCCGGCGCGCAGCTGGCCGGCGAACGCGAGCACCCCGTCGGTGAGCCCCTGCACGTGGTGGAACAGCACGACTTCAGCCATCCTCCTGCCTTCCTGTCATCAGCCTGCTGTGCTGGTCAGCCGGCCCTGCCTGTCACCCGGCCTGCTTGTCAGCCGGGCCTGCTATCAGCCGGCGCTGCGCTGGAGCTGCCACGCCGCTTCGAGCGCGTCCTCGATCGCCCCGTCGTCGCCGCCGGCGAGATCAGCGACGACCATCATGTGCCGGGCGAACCGGGACGGGATGCTGAAGGTCGCAGGGAACTGCCGTACGACCGAGTCACGGTAGTCGAACTCGGCCCGGATCACCACCAGGCCGTCGTCCAGCTGCCGGGCGACCAGCCGGCCGTGGTAGCGCCATTCAGCCAGCCCGTCCCGGGTCGTGCGCCGCACCCCGGCCAGCGACCCGGTGAGGCGGCCCACGTCGTCGATGGTCATGGCGGTCAGCGGAACCGCTCGATTCCGGCGCCGTCCTCGCGGTCCCAGCCGTAGGCCGCCAGGTAGCCCCAGCAGTCCGGCCTGCTGCCGTCGGTGTCAGTGCAGCCGTAGGCGTCGGCCAGCTGCCGGGCACTGGCGATCGTGCCCGCCCAGCGCTCCGCGTCGCCCGCCCCGGCCAGCGCGGCAACGCCGCGGCCGACGTAGGCTGGCGACTCGGATATCCCGAAGCTGGGCGTCTCGGCGCAGGCCTCGCGCCAGGTGGCCTCGGTGACGCCGAAGTTCTCCAGCATCTTCTCCGAGCGCAGCCAGCCCGGCGTGACCCCGATCGCAGTGACCGGATAGCCGGCCAGCTCGGCGTGCAGGCCCGTGACGATCCGTTCCACGTTCGCCTTGACCAGGTCGTAGTAGAAGCCGACACGGCGCCGGAACTGCGCGTTGGCCGCCGAGGTGCCGTCGGTCATCTCGACGATCAGGCCGCGGGTACCGTGCGCCGCGGCCGTGCGCAGCATCAGCGGGATTGCTGCCCGGCAGGTGATGAGGTGGGTGTGCACGCCCATCTGCAGCATGCGCAGGCCGCCCGCCCAGTCGTGCTCCCACAGCGGCTTGTCCCACTGCGAGTAACGGTCGCCGCCGAAGATGTCGTTGACCAGCACGTCCAGGCGGCCGTGCGCGCGTTCGATGGTGCCCGCCAGCGCGGCGACGGCCGCGGGATCCTCGTGGTCGGCCACCAGCGCCGAGCCCTGGCCGCCGGCCGCGCCGATCAGGTCGCCGGTCTCCTCGATCGTCTCGGGCCTGCCGATCTCCGACCGGCCCGTCACCCGGCTGCTGCGGCCGGTGGCGTAGACGAACAGGCCGGCCCGGGCCAGTTCCACGGCGATGGCCCGCCCGGCGCCGCGGGTCGCGCCCGCGACCAGCGCGACGCGCTGGCCGCCGGCGGGCGGCACCCCCTGGCCTGGCAGCTCCGGCATCTGGCCAGTTAAGCACCCGCCGCCGACAGCCTGGAGCACTGCGCCGCCGCCGCGCCCGGCCCGGGCGTCAGCAGGCCTGCCCGGCCGCGTGATGGCCGATCTCGGTGATGATCTGCGGCCACAGTGGCGCGGAGACCATGTGGCCCATCTGGTGCAGCAGCACAAAGCGCCCGTGCGGCACGGCGGCCGCGAGCTTGCGGCCGGCGGCGGGACGGACGATCGGGGCACAATGAGAGCCATGACCCTGTCCACGGCGTTCACCCGCATGTTCTCGCTGGAGCATCCGGTCGCCCAGGCCCCGATGGGCGGCTCGGCCGGAGGTGCGCTGGCGGCGGCCGTCTCCGAGGCCGGGGGCCTCGGGATGATCGGCGGCGGGCAGGGTGACCCGGCCTGGCTGGACCGGGAACTGGCCATCGTCACCGCGCGGACCAGCCGGCCGTGGGGCATCGGCTTCCTGGCCTGGGGCGCGGATCTCGGCGTGGTCGAGCGCGCGCTGGCGCACCGCCCGCGCGCGGTGATGCTGTCCTTCGGCGATCCGCGGCCGTTCCTCCCGGCGGTCCGCCGGTCCGGGGCGGCACTCGTGCTCCAGGTCACCGACCTGGCCGAGGCCCGCGAGGCGGTGGCGCTCAGCGCCGACGTGATCATCGCCCAGGGCACCGAGGCCGGCGGCCACGGCGGCCGCTCGGGGCGGTCCACATTCGCTTTCGTCCCGGTGGTCGCCGACCTCGCGGCGCCGGTGCCCGTGCTGGCCGCCGGCGGCATCGCCGACGGCCGGGGCCTGGCGGCGGCCCTGGCCCTGGGCGCGGCCGGCGCGCTGATCGGGACCCGGTTCCAGGCCAGCCGCGAGGCGCTCGCGGCGCCCGCGGTGACCCGGGCCATCGTCGAGGGCAACGGCGAGGACACCGAGCGCAGCACGATCCTGGACATCGCCCGCGGCTCGTCCTGGCCGTCCCGCTACCCCGGCCGCGCGCTGCGCCACCCGTACGTGGAGCGATGGCGCGGCCGCGAAGAGGAACTGGCCGCCGACGCGGGCGCCCTCCGCTCCTACCGGGAGGCGGTCGCGGCCGGCGAGCTGTCCGGCCCGGTCTGGGCCAGTGCGGCGATCGACCTGATCACGAGCCTGGAGCCGGCCGCGAGCCTGGTCGAGAACATCAGCGCCGAGGCCGCGCAGGTCCTCGCCCGGCTTTGCCCGTGATGATCCTGCCCGTGATGGTCCCGGCGCGGATCGCTCAGCGGGCCGCGGGTGAGCGCAGCCGCCGGGCGGTCAGCACGCTGGTCCGGTAGCGGATGGTGAACGTCCCGGCGCCGGCCAGGCCGGCCGCGATCGCGCCGAGCAGCGCGTCCAGCCGGGCGGCCGGCAGCGGCCGGTGGATGCTGTGGGTGCGCAGCTCGTCCAGCCACTGCTCCGTGGTGACCCGGCGCTCCCAGTCGTAGCGGCGCCAGGCGGCCGCGCCGAACAGGCCGCCGCCGGTGATCCCCGCCTGGCCGGCCGCCGCGGCATGGTCACCCGGCCGCAGCGTGCCCAGCGCGAGATTGCCGGCCAGCAGGTCCGGCGCGTGCTCGCGGTAGGCCGCCTCCAGCACCGCCTTGACCGCGGGCTGGTGCGTCAGCGTGTTCCAGAAGATAGCGAGCCCGCCGTCCGGGCGCAGCGCCAGCGCCGCCTTCGGCACCCCCGCGGACGGGTCGATCCAGTGCCAGGACTGGCCGGACACGAGCAGGTCGAATCGCCGCCCGGCCGGGTCCCAGTCCTCGAACCGGCCGGACTCCACCTCCAGGCCGTGCTGGCGGGCCACGGCTGCCATCCGCGGATCGGGCTCCACCCCGAGCACCCGGCAGCCGCGCGCGAGGAACTGACGCCCGGCGATCCCGGTACCGCAGCCGACGTCCAGCACGTCATGGGCGCCGCCGGCCAGCAGGTCGGACACCATCGCATCCGGGTAGCCGGGCCGGGCGCGGTCGTAGCGGTCGGCTTGCGCGCCGAAGGACTCGGCCCGCGCCCGGTCGGGGTGGCTCATCGGGCCGCCGCGGCGCGAGCGCTCCGGTCTGCTGGCATGTCCCCGATCGTAAGGCCCGGCCGCCGGCTGCGTCCGTCAGGACCGCGGTGACTACGCGCCGCAGGTCAGCTCGGTGAGGGGGCGGGCGACGTCGGGCTTGCGCTCGGGCTCGGGCTGGTCGTCGTCGGGGACGGGCTCGGCGAGGTGGTGGTCGGCGAGGGGGACGGGCTCGGCGAGGTGGTGGTCGGCGAGGGGGACGGTGACGGCGAGGTGGTGGTCGGTGACGGGCTGGGCGTGCCGGTCGGCGACGTGGACGGCGAGGTCGTCGGCTTCGGGGACTTCGACGGCGGCGGCGACAGCGACCCCGTCGGCCCGGGCCCGGTGCCGGTGGTCGACGGCTGCGGGCCGGGCGGTGACCCGTGCCGCTGCGACGGCGGGATCAGGATCGGCGGCACGCCGGCCGTGCGCGGGTACAGATCGGCGATCACCGGCACGGATGCCCGGAGCGCGCCGTGGCGCGCGCCGGGCGGCTGGCGCAGTGCCGGGCCGTCCAGCCGGGGTGCCCTGGCGCCGCCGCGGGCCACGTTCGCGGCGGTCAGGTTCGGGTTCACACCGGAGTGCGGCTGGATCTGGTAGATCGTGATGCCCGCGGCCACCGCGATCGCCGCGGCCGCCGACAGCGCGACCACGGCCCGCGGCCGGCCGACGCGGGGCAGGCGGGCCGGCGCCGGGACGGCCGCAGGCCAGATCCGGGCGGGCGCGCCGGACCGGTAGGCACCCGCCGCGGCGTCGAACGCGCTGTCGATGCGCCAGCGCAGCCCGGGCGCCAGGTAGGCCAGCGGCACTACGCTCAGCCACTCGGCGCTGACGGCGAGGTCGTCCAGGCTCTCGGCGCACATCCAGCAGGAGTGAATGTGGCGGGCCACCCGGTTGCGCAGCCGGCTGGCCGGCCCAGGCCAGGTCGGCTCCCAGCCCGACAGCAGCTTGTCCAGGTCCGCGCAATCCGGCCGCGAGCCCGGCGAGATCGCGGCCGCGACGGCCGAGGCCTTCTCGAACCGGCTGATCGCGCCAGCCACGGCCATCCGGACCTGCAGCGAGCTTTCCCCGAGGATCGCGGCCAGGTCCCGGCGGCCGATGCCATGCCGGAACGACAGGCTGAGTACTTCCCGGTCCCGCTCGGGCAGCTCGGCCAGCGCGCCCTCGGCCAGCCGCAGCGTGTCCCGCTCGCGGGTCTCGGCCGCCAGGTCGGCCAGGCTGATGACCTCGGTGTCGTCCTCGCTGCCCGGCCGGCCGAGGCTGCCTTCCCACCCGGTGACGGGGCCCGGCTGGCCCGGTTGCCGCTGCTGGCACTCGCGGCGGGCCAGCCGGTACAGCTGGGGCCGCAGCGATTCCGGCTCCGGCACCGGCCCGGACTGCGGCTCGGCGGCGATCAGTACCTGCTGGACCGCGTCAGCCGCGGCGACATGATCGTGCAGCAGTTCGAGGCAATAGTCGAACAGCGGTGCCACGTAGCCGTTGAAGGGGTGATCGGCCGGGCTGCCCGGCCGCGGGGAGGTCACGCGGTCGTCACCGGGATTTCCGCCGGGGGCTGCCAAACCGTGCCTCCTGTGAGTGCGAGCCGCAGCCTGCAGCTCAAGTGCCGGGATCGTCCGTTTAACCGTAATGGTGACGTCTCTCTGTAGCAGACATATTGCTCTTGCCGGCCGGAGCCCCGCAACTTGCCCGGCCGCCGGGCTTGCCGCGCCCAGGTCACGGGCCGGATAGAGTCGGAGTCCGGTGGTGTCATGTGCGCGCCGGGCCGCAGCGGTCGCCGCTGCCCGCGCCGTGACTGTCCGGGCTGGCAGCCCTCGCTCATCCTCGCCTGATCAGAAGGGACAGCGTCGTGCACTCCCAGCCCGGCCGGGCCGCCCGGCAGCCCCTGGCGGCCAAAGTGCCCGAAGTCACCCTGGTGTTCTGGGTGCTCAAGCTGCTGACCACCGCCGGCGGCGAGGCGATCTCCGACTGGCTGGCGCCGCACGGCTACGTGCTGACCGGAGTGGTCGAGGTGCTCATCGCCGCGGCCGCCGTGTGGGTGCAGTTCCGGACCCGGCGCTACGTCGCGACGGCGTACTGGTTCCTCGCGCTGGCCATCGCGATCTTCGGTACCGGCGTGTCCGACGGCCTGCACCTGGTCGTCGGCATCCCCTACGCGGGCACGTCGCTGCTGTGGGCGGTGGTGCTCGGGGTCATCTTCTGGTCCTGGCAGCGCAGCGAGGGGACCTTGTCGATCCACAGCATCACCACCCGGCGGCGTGAGCTGTTCTACTGGGCGACGGTGTTCGCGACCTTCGCGCTCGGCACCGCGCTCGGAGACTTCACCGCATCGGTGGTCGGGCTCGGGTACCTGGGCTCGGGCGTCATGTTCGCGGTGATCTTCACGATTCCGCTGATCGCCCGGCGCGCCTTCGGGATCAACCCGATCCTCGCGTTCTGGTCTGCCTACGTGATCACCCGCCCGCTTGGTGCCTCGTTCGCCGACTACGTCAGCAAGCCCCGGGCGGTCAGCGGCCTCGGCCTCGGTGGCGGCCTGCCCGCCGGGGTGGCGGTGGCCGCCATCGCGGTGCTGGTGGCCTGGCTGAGCGTGACCCGCTCCGACATCCAGCAGCCCCGGCCCGCGCCAGCGGGCGCCCCGTCCCGCCGCCGCGGCCCGGACCCGGCGCTGCCGGGCCAGGGTTCGCCAGGCCCGGCGCCGCGAGGCCCGGCGCCGCGAGGCCCGGCGCTCTCGGATCCGGCGCTCTCGGACGCGCCGACGCTCGGATTCGCCCCGATCCCGGCGCAAGAGCAGGACCGCACCTGGCCGGACCCGCCCCGCCACTAGGTCGCCGGGCCGCAGCCAGGCGGGCGGTAGGTTGTCGGGCCATGAGCTCGATGCGCGCCGTCTGCGTCTTCTGCGGATCGTCCACCCCGGCCGATCCGCGCTACCCTGCGCTGGCCCGCGAGCTCGGCACGCTGCTGGCCCAGCGCGGCCTGGAACTGGTCTACGGCGGCGGCAGCGTCGGCCTGATGGGCGAGGTCGCGGACGCCGCGCTGGCCGCGGGCGGCCGGGTGACCGGCGTGATCCCGGCCGGCTTGTTCGACCGGGAGATCGCGCACGCCGGGCTGACCGCGCTGCACGAAGTCGGCTCGATGCACGAGCGCAAGCAGCTCATGTACGACAGCTCGGACGCCTTCGTGGCGCTGCCCGGCGGCCTCGGCACGCTGGAGGAGCTGGCCGAGTCCGCCACCTGGTCGCAGCTCGGGCTGCACGCCAAGCCGCTCGCGCTGCTGGATGTGGACGGCTTCTGGGATCCGCTGGTCATGCAGCTGGACCGGATGGTCAGCGTGGGCCTGCTCAAGCCCGCCAACCGGGCGCTGATCCGCCGGGCCGCGACGCCCGGGCAGGCGCTGGCCGAGCTGGCCAGGCCCGGTCCCGGGCCGGTGCGCAAGTGGATCACTCCCGGCGAGCGCTGACCCTGCGGCCGCAGCCGCAGGACCGGCGGCCGCAAGACCGGCGGCTGCAGCAGCAGCTGCGCCGGTCAGGGCCAGCGGGGCCCGGCCCAGCCGCGCACCGGCCCGGCCTGCGCGTCCCAGCTCTGATGCGCGGCACCGGCGGCCCAGCCCGCCCAGCCGGCCGGGCTGGCCAAACTCGCCCAGCTCGCCCAGCCGGATCCGTCCGGCCCGGCCAGGCGGGGCCAGCCGCGGGGCCGGCCTGCTCGCGGCGGGGACGGCAGCACCCCTGCGGTCGTCGTGACGCCGCCGCGCTGGCGCCGGTGGTGCGTGCGCGGACGATGGCGCCAGCGGGGCAGATGCCGGCCCGGCCAGCTCGGGTGCACGGCCGGCCGGGCCGCCGCGCCCACCGGAGTCGCGCCGCCCGGCGCGGAACCTGCCGTCCGGCGGCCGCGCCGGGCGGCACTGGCGCGCCGGGCGGACTTGCCGCCCGCAGTCACGGCGCGGCCGACGGCCGGCGTCGTCCGTCCCGCGGCTGCCTTTCCCGCGCGTGCCTGCCCGGTCCGTGCCTGCCCGGTCCGTGCCTTTCCCGCGCGTGCCTGCCCGGTCCGTGCCTGCCCGGCTCGTGCCTTTCCCGCGCGTGCCTGCCCGGCCCGCGCCGGGGTCGGCGGTGTCTGGCTGCGCTGAGTCCGGCGCTGTATCCCGGCCAGCCGGGCCCGGCCCGGCTGCGCCGCGCCGGGCCGCGAGCCCGCCCGCGCCCGCGAGCCCGCCCGCGCCGCGAGCCCGCCCGCGCCCGCGAGCCCGCCCGCGCCAGCCCGCCCGCGCCCGCGAGCCCGCCCGCACGTGCAGGCCCGGCTGCGGCGAAGCCTCCGGCCGGGCGGAGGTGCCCGGCGCTGAGGTGCCCGGAGCCGGGGGGCCCGACGTGCCCGGCCCGGCCGGCCGCGGCTGGCTGCCGGCGTGCCTGCTGGTCAGCCCGCGGGCGGCCAGGTTGTCGGTGCGCAGGACATGGCAGGAGACAAGGCCGCAGTACGCCACCGGCCGCGGCGCCGCCGCCGGCCTCGTCAGCAGCGCGATCCCGGTGCCCGCCATGACCAGCACCACCGCCATGGCGCCGAGCAGGAACCGCCGCTGCCCGGCCGGCCGCGGCCGGGGGCCGAGAGGCCCAGGCGCCATTTGCCCTCCCCAGCATCAGGAAATACGGGAATCCCCGGATGGAGCAATGTCCGCCATTGTGAGACGCGTACCGGGCGCACCTGGAGCACATGCGGTCACATCCGCCCCGGGCGGCCGGTGCGCGCCCCGCGGACGAGCCCTCGGGGATGCGCTCCCAGCGGATGCGCTGCGAGCGGATACGGTATCCGCGGCCGCCCCCGGGGATGCGCCCGCGGATGCGCCCGCGGATAAGAGAAGCCTTAATTCGCCATCGCCGGGCTGCCGGGCGACAATTACAGTCGATAGACCGCTGACGTCAGCCCTGGCTGATAGCCGTCAGCACGACAGCCGCACCTGCCGGAGGACGAGCCAGATGAGCCGTGACAGCGACGAGGCGCTGGAGGTACTGCGCGGGATCTGGACCGCGCAGGGCCAGTCCGGCGCGGATCTCGACGACGACGGCCCGGTCAAAGCCTGCAAGAAGATGGCGGACGTCGGGTTCGGGGCGATGGCCGGACCGGACGGCGACCTGCACGCGGCCTGGCGGGCCAAGCTCGAGCGGGAAGGCAAGCTCACCCCGGGCGGCGGCAGCCTGGCCGACCTGGTCCTGCAGCCTGGCCAGGACCGCTGAGCCCGGCAGCACGCGGGGTGGAGGTTCCGGACAGCGTCGGCGGGCTGACCGCGCTGCTGCGCGACGGCGGGTACCTCGCCGACCGGGGACTGGCCACCGCGCTGTTCGTGTCCTTGTCGCTGCGCCGCCCGATCCTGCTCGAAGGCGAGGTCGGGGTGGGCAAGACCGAGGTGGCCAAGGTGCTTGCCCAGGTGTTCGGGCGGCGGCTGATCCGGCTGCAGTGCTACGAGGGCATCGACACCAGCCAGGCCCTGTACGAGTGGGACTACGCCCGCCAGATGCTGCACATCCGGGCGCTGTCGGAGCGCCAGCTGGCCGGGGCCGACGCCGAGCAGGCCGTCGACAAGCTGTTCGGGCCGAAGTTCCTGCTGGAGCGCCCGCTGCTGGAAGCGGTCCGGGCCGGCGACCAGGCGGTGCTGCTGATCGACGAGATCGACCGGGCCGACGACGAGTTCGAGGCGTTCCTGCTGGAGGTGCTGTCGGACTTCCAGCTCAGCATCCCCGAGGTGGGCACGATCGCGGCCGAGCGGCCGCCGATGGTGGTGCTGACCTCCAACCGGACCCGGGAGCTGCACGACGCGCTCAAGCGCCGCTGCCTCTACCACTGGATCGATTACCCGGCGGCCGAGCGGGAGACCGAGATCGTGCTGGTCCGGGCCCCCGGGGTGGCGCAGGAACTGGCCCGCAAGGTGGTGGCCGCGGTGCAGCGGCTGCGCGAGCTGGACCTGGCCAAGCCGCCCGGCGTCGCGGAGACCATCGACTGGGCCCGCACCCTGGACTTCCTCGGCGAGCCCGAGCTGACCCCGCAGGTCGCCGCGGACACCCTCGGCGCCGTGGTCAAGGAGCGCGACGACCTGGACCTGGTCCGCGACCACCTGGCCGAGATCACCTCCGGTGGCTGACCCGGGCCGCCCGGCGGCGCCGGCCGCGGCCGGGCCGGATCCGCCCGCCGCAGGTGCCCCGCTGGTCAGCCTGCTGACCGGGTTCGCCCGCGAGCTGCGCGTGGCCGGCCTCAGCGCCGGCACCGGTGACGTGCTGGCCTACGCCACGGCCATGGCCGCGCTGGACCCCTCCGACCTGACCGACCTGTACTGGGCCGGCCGGGCCACGCTGGTCAGCCGCCGGGAGGCCATCGCGGTCTACGACCGGGTGTTCCGCCAGTATTTCCTGGCCGCGGCCGCCCCGGCGCGGGAGCTGCTGACGATCAGGGCTCAGGCCGGCCCGGACGCCCCGGCCGTGCTGCAGGTCCCGGCCACCGAGCCGTCCGGGCCCGAGCGCGAGGAGCAGGAGGCGACGCTCGGGCTGATGGCGTCGGGCGCCGAGGCGCTGCGGCATAAGTCGTTCGCCGCGTGCACCCCCGCCGAGCTGGCCGCGGTGCGGCGGATCATGTCCCGGCTGCGGCTGACCCCGCCGCGGCGGCGGACCCGGCGGACGGCCGCCGCGGCCCGCGGCCGGGCCCCGGACCTGCGCCGGATGGCCCGCGAATCGATGCGGCTGCACGGCGAGCCGCCGCGGCTGTCCTACCGGCAGCGCCGGATCCGGCCCCGGCCGCTGATCCTGATCCTGGACGTGTCCGGCTCGATGGCCGACTACTCGCGGCACCTGCTGCAGTTCGCCTGGTCGGCCCGGCGGTCCGCGGCCCGGGTCGAGGTGTTCTGCTTCGGCACCCGGCTGACCCGGATTACCCGCGCCCTGGACCACCGCCGGCCCGACGAGGCGCTGGACCGGGCCGCGGCCGCGGTATTCGACTGGGAGGGCGGCACCCGGATCGGCACCTCGCTGGACAGGTTCGTCCGGGACTGGGGACGGCGCGGGCTGGCCCGCGGCGGCATCGTCATCATCTGCTCCGACGGCCTGGACCGCGGCGACCCCGAGGTACTCGCGGCGGCGATGGAGCGGATCGCCCGGCTCAGCTACCGGGTGCTGTGGGTGAACCCGCACAAGGGCGGCGACCCCGCTTTCCGGCCGAGCACGCTCGGCATGATGGTGGCGGCCCCGCACGTCGACCAGGTGCTGTCCGGGCATGATCTGCACAGCCTGGAGGACCTGGCGGCGCTGCTGCCGGCGCTCGGCTGACCGTCCGCGGCGCAGCCGGAGGCCCGGCAGGGAGACAATAAGCTGCGACGACAAGGAGCAGCCGGTGCGGTGGAGCGTGGGCATCCAGGCCGAAGGCGAGACGGTGCTGTCACGCGAGCAGATCGTGGAGCTGGCCGATGCGGTCGCGGCCTGCGACGGGATCGCGACCGGCATCGGCACCGAGCGCTACGGCGCTCAGCTGGTCGTGCAGGCCGGCAGCCGGGACGAGGCGATCGAGAAGGCGTCCGGGGAGTTCGCCGCGGCCGCAGCCCGCGCCGGGCTGCCGGGCGCGCCGATCGTCCGGGTCGAGGCCGTCAGTGAGGACCAGGAGGACGGTTGATCAGGCTCGGCTCGCTGGCCGGTTACCCGTTCGAGGGACCGCGGCTGCTCGGCGGCTGGACCGCGCCGGTGGCCGCGGCGGTCTGGGCCATCGTCTACAAGCCAGAACCGGACACCCGGCCCGAGCGTTACGCGGTCATCGACGCCGGCCACTCCGATGACCTATCGGCCGAGCGCTTCCCGTTCGGCCACCCGCGGGCCCGCTGCTGGGAGCGCCGGGCCGGGTCGAAGTGGAAGGTCTACATCTGCACCTACGAGGTCCCCGGCGGCGGCCCCGGCCACCGCGAGCAGATCACCCGCGAGCTACTCGCGGTCTACCGCCCGCGCTGCAGCCCGGCCCAGTACGACCAGGCCTGGAAGGACGAGTGGATCGGCAGTGCCAGCCCCGGGGGGAGGACCCCCCGGGATCCCCCCGGGTAGCCGGACCCTCGCGGTCAGCCGCGGGGGGCGTAGCCCACGGCATCGTGCAGGCGGGAGCGGCGGGTGCCCGACGCGGGGCGGGCCGGCTCGGGCACGGCCGGGCGCTCGGGCTGCGGGCCCGCCCCGGCGACGATCTCCTCGGCCATCCCGTACAGCAGCGGCAGCGCGCCGGCCACCACCCCGCCGGTCCGGTTGATGTGCTCCACGCCGGGCCCGATCAGCTTCGCGTGCCCGACGATGGTGCGCACCAGTTCCGCGCACTCCTCCAGGTTCGCCGCCACCCGGGCCAGCAGTGTCCCCACCCAGTACAGGTAGCAGGCGAGCCCGGCGATCAGCAGCAGGATGTCGACGACCGTCAGCACCACCAGCAGCGTCATGACCTCACCTTTCCGAGCACCCGGCCGAGGAACAGGTGGTGCTGCAGGCCTTCGGCCAGCACCGCCTCGACCCCGTCCGCGACCTGCGGGATGAGCACCGTGTCCTCGGTGTTGGCCGCGGCGGCCTTGAGCGTGTCCCGCACCGCCAGCACCCGGCGGTCGATGATCTTCACCAGGTAGATGAGGATGCTCAGCAGGGCGGCGACCGCGAGCACGACCACGAAGCCGACGATGATCGCGGTCAGCCAGAGCGTGTGCTCGGTGGAGGACATGGCCAGTGCGGGCCGGGCCAGCACGTGCGGTTGCATCGTCAGCCTCCCAGCCGGGCGCGGCCACGCTGCAGCCCGCCGATGATGATGGTGGCGTGCTCGATCGTGGTGCGCAGCGCGGCCAGCGGCGCGGTGTGCCGGACCGAGTCGCCGAGCGCATCGTTGATCTTGGGTGCTTCCTCGCCGATCGAGCGGGCGAGCAGCAGAATCGGGACGACCAGGGCCACCACGACCAGCACGATCACGATCCCGATCGTGTAGCCGACCACCCAGCCGGTGGTCGAGGTGCCCGCGGCCAGCGCATGTGCGGTCATGTCATCGGCTCCCGGCCCGCTCAGACGGTCTCACAGAAATCCCGGACCGGCTTCAGGCTGGCGTTGACCGAGGTCAGCCGCTCCGGTACCGGGCTGGTCAGCTGCGCGACGGCCTGCACGCCGCCGGTCGTGGTGCGCAGCGTGGCGCGGATCGCGCGCAGGTGGAAGATCACCCGCAGCAGGCCGGTCGCGATGATCGCGATGATCAGCGCGGCGATGATCAAAGTGGCCCACGCGGCAGCGGGCATGGCCGTGCTCCTTTCCTCGGGTCCGGGTCAGCCGAGCAGCTTGGCGACCGAGCCGGCGTAGCGGACCGCGCCGACCGACACCTGCCGGACCGTTTCGTCGGTGGCGGCCAGCCCGTCCGGCACGCAGCTCACCTCGCCCGCCAGCGCCACCCCGCCGGCCAGGATCTCCTCGGTCGCGCCGCGGATCCGCTCCAGCGCGGCCAGCACCCGGTTCAGCAGCCAGACGACCACCGGCAAGACGACCAGCAGCAAGACGGCGTTGCCGATCCACCACAGCACCATCGGTCAGCTCCTTCCCGCCCGCGCCGGGGCGCCGGGCGCGGCGGACTGGTACGGGACGAAGAACCGGCGGAACACCCGGCGCAGCGCCATCAGCGCGGCCTGCAGGCCGACGGTGAACCCCCGCGCGGGCGCCGCGGTGGCAGCCGCGATCTGCTCGGCCGACTCGCCGCGTTCCAGCCGCTCGATCCGGTCGGCCATGGTGGCGGCGAAGTCGCGCATCAGCACCGAGCTGACGTCGGAGATCATGCCCCGGCCGTACTGCGCCGCCGCGCCGGACAGCTGCAGGTCCTGGGTTACCCCGACCTTGGTGCCGCGGCCGGACCCGGCCAGCGTCGCGGTGATGTTCATGACCGCCTGGCCGCGGCCGCGGGCATCGGACCCGGCCGCATGCACCACCACCCGGCGGGCGGCCTCGTCCCGCTCGGTGATGTCGGCGGTGCCGGCGAACTGCAGCCGCACCGGGCCCATCCGGATCGCCACCTGGCCTTTGTAGGAATCGTTGCCGAGATCCTCGGTCAGCTCCGCGCCGGGCAGGCAGGAGGCCACCTGGGGGATGTTGCCGAAGAATTCCCACACCTTGCCGGCCGGCTGGGCGACCTCGAACTCATTGCGGATCAGCATGGGGCGGCCTTCCTGGCATGGGCGGCGGGATCGGCCTCGAACGCGGCGCGGCATCCGGCCGAGCAGAAGTAGTAGGTGACGCCGCCGAGCGCGAGGGGCCGGCCGGCGGGCCCGGCGGGCACGGCCATCCCGCATACCGGGTCGGCCGCGGTGGCCGCCTCCGCCTCCGCCGGCCCGGCCGTCGCGGCCCGCGGGAGCGCGCCGGCCGCGCGCAGCTGGACCAGCTCGGCCAGGATGGCCACCGCGATCTCGGTGTGCGCGGTCCGGCCCAGGTCGAGCCCGGCCGGCACCTTGACCCGGCGGAGCAGGGCCGGGTCGACGCCCCGGTCGGCCAGGTAGCCGAGCACGGCGGCCCCCCGCCGGGCCGAGCCGACCAGCCCGAGGTAGGCCGGCCGGGCGGCCACGGCCTGCTCGACCGCCTCCTCGTCGCCGTGCCCCTGGGTCGCGATCACCACCAGCGATCGCTCGTCCGCCGCGTCCGCGGTGAAGTCCGGGCCGTCGACCAGCTCGGCGCGCCAGCCGAGAGCGGCGGCGAGCCGGGTGAGCGCGCGCGCCATCGGCGACCGGCCGACCACCACCAGGTGCGGCACCGGCAGCATCGGCTCGACGTACACCTCCAGCGCGCCCTCGCTCTGGCATGAGATCGGCACGGCGGTCATCCCCTCCGGCATCGCCGCGCCGAACTGCTCAGGCGTGCCCAGCAGCAGCAGCCGGGGCTCGCCGGAGCTGATCACCTGCCGGGCCTCGCGGATCACCACCGGCTCGGCGCAGGCGCCGCCGATCCAGCCGTGCAGCTCGCCGGACGCGGTGATGATCGCCCGCGAGCCCTGCTGGCCGGACGAGGGGCCCTGCCGCCACACCACCGTGGCCAGCGCGAACACCTCGCCGCGGCGGGTCAGCTCGGCGGCCTGCTCCAGCACCTGCCAGCCGTCCAGGCCCGGCGGCGGCGCGGTCACCGCGCGGCCTGCCCGGTCATCGGCCCGGCCCGGTCAGTCATCGGCCCGGACCGGCGGGGCGCCGGAGATGTCGCGGCGGTAGGTCAGCGCCTCCCACACCCGGTCGGGCAGCAGCGGCATGTCGATGTTGCGGACCCCGGTCGCCTCCAGCGCGTTCATCACCGCGTTCACGAACGCGGCCGGGCCGCCGACGGCGGCGCACTCGCCGATGCCCTTGGCGCCGATCGGGTGGTGCGGGCAGGGCGTGACCACCTCGCTGTGCAGCTCGAACCCGGGTGTCTCCCAGGCGGTCGGCAGCAGGTAGTCCATGTAGTTCGCGCCGATGCAGTTGCCCTCGGCGTCGAAGGTGATGAACTGCATGTTCGACATCGCGTACGCCTCGGTCAGACCGCCCATGATCTGGCCCTCGACGATCATCGGGTTGATCCGCACGCCGCAGTCGTCGACCGCGACCATCTTCAGCACGTCCCACACCCCGGTGGCCGGGTCCACCTCGACGGTCACGATGTACACGGCGAACGGCCAGGTCAGGTTGGGCGGGTCGTAGTATGCGGTATTCTCCAGGCCGGGCTCCATGCCGTCGGGCATGTTGGAGTAGGCGGCCATCGCGCACTCCTGGATGGTCACCCCGCGGTCGGGGGCGCTGCGCACGTAGAACCGGCCCAGCTCCCAGTCCACGTCCTCCTCCGAGACCTCCAGCAGGTGCGCGGCCAGCCGCCGGGCCTTGGCCCGGATCTTGCGCGACACCATGGACACCGCCGCGCCGGCCACCGGGGTGGACCGGGAGGCGTAGGTGCCCATGCCGAACGGCGCGGTGTCGGTGTCGCCCTCCTCGACCGTGACGTCGTCGGCCGGGATGCCCAGCTCGTGCGCGACGATCTGGGCCCAGGTCGTCTCGTGCCCCTGGCCCTGGCCGCGGGCCCCGGTGCGCAGGATGGCCTTGCCGGTCATGTGCACCTTGAGCTCGGCGGAGTCGAACATCTTGATGCCGAGGATGTCGTACTCGCGGCTGTTGCCCGCGCCGAGCGGCTCGGTCATCGTCGAGATGCCGATGCCGAGCAGCCGCCCGCGCCCGCGCGCCTCAGCCTGCTCGCGCAGGAAGTCCGCGTAGCCGACGGCCTGCAGCCCGACGTCCAGGCACTTGCCGTACTGGCCGGAGTCGAGCAGGAAGCCGAACGGGGTGCGGTGCGGGAACTGGTCGTCGCGGACGAAGTTGACCCGCCGGAACTCCGCCTGGTCCAGGCCGAGGTCGGCGGCCGCGGCCTGCACCATCCGCTCCTGGAAGAACATCGCCTCGGTGACCCGGAACGAGCACCGGTAGGCCACCCCGCCGGGCGCCTTGTTGGTGTAGCTGCCGCGCGCGGTCAGGTGCGCGGCCGGGATGTCGTAGGCGGCGAACGCCGAGTGCATCAGCCCGATCTTGAACTTGCTCGGCTGGGCGTCGGCGAAGAACGCGCCGTGGTCGGCCTCGGTGTGCATCCGGACGCCGAGGATCTTGCCGTCCCGGCGCAGCGCCATCTCCCCGTCGAGGTAGACGTCGCGGGCGAATCCGGTGGAGATCAGGTTGCCGGATTTGTCCTCGATCCACTTGACCGGGCGCTCCAGCAGGATGGAGGCCAGGATCGAGCACACGTAGCCGGGGTAGACGGGGACCTTGTTGCCGAACCCGCCGCCGATGTCGGGGGAGATGATCCGGATCATGTGCTCGGGCAGCTCGGCCACCATCGCCACCGCGGCCCGGATGATGTGCGGGGCCTGCGTGGTCATGTACACGGTCAGCTTGGAGGTGGACCGGTCGAAGTCGGCGATCGACCCGCAGCACTCGATCGGCGAGGGATGCGAGCGCGGGTAGTGCAGCTGCAGCCGCGACACCACGTCGGCGGCGGCGAACGCCGCGTCGGTGCCCGCGGCGTCGCCCACCTCCCACTGGTAGATGACGTTGCTGTCCTGCCCTTCCTTGTCGTCGCGGATCAGCGCCGCGCCGTCGGCCAGCGCCTGCTCCGGGCTGACGATGACCGGCAGCGGCTCGTAGTCGACGTCGATCGCCTCGCACGCGTCCTTGGCGATGTAGGGGTCGTCGGCGATGACGCAGGCCACCTCCTGGCCCTGGAACCGGACCTTGTCGGTGGCGAGCACCGCCTGGGTGTCGTAGGACAGGGTCGGCATCCAGGCCAGGTTGCGGGTCGCCATCATCTCGCCGGTCAGCACCAGCTGCACGCCGGGAATCTCCCAGGCGCGGCTGGCGTCGATGGACTTGATCCGGGCGTGCGCCAGCGGGCTGCGCAGGATCTCCATGTGCAGCATGCCGGGCAGCGTGATGTCGTCGGTGTAGTTGCCCTTGCCGCGGATGAACCGGCTGTCCTCGACCCGCTTGCGGCTGGCGCCGAGGCCGCCGATCTTGATCTCGTCCAGTGCCTGGCTCACGGCCTCAGCCCTCCGCCCGCAGCTTGCCGGCCGCCCACAGCACCGACTTGACGATGTTCTGGTATCCGGTGCAGCGGCACATGTTGCCCGACAGCGCCCAGCGCACGTCCTCCTCGGACGGGTCGGGGTTGCGGTCCAGCAGCGCCTTGGCGGCCATCATCATGCCCGGCGTGCAGAAGCCGCACTGCAGCCCGTGCTCGGCGGTGAAGCCCTCCTGCAGCGGGTGCAGCTCGGCCGCGCCGGCCAGCCCCTCGACGGTGAGGATCTCCCGGCCGTCGGCCTGCACGGCCAGCATCGTGCAGGACTTAACCGGCTGGCCGTCGACCAGCACCGTGCACGCGCCGCAGTTAGTCGTGTCGCAGCCCATGTGCGTGCCGGTCAGCCCCAGCCCGCGCCGGATCAGGTGCGCCAGCAGCAGCCGGGGCTCCACCTCGGCGGCCTTGCGGCGGCCGTTGACGGTGAACCGGATCCGGCGCACCGGGATGTCGGCGGCCTGCTCGTCGCCGAGGTCGTCGTAGACGATGGTCATCGCTATGCTGCCCTTCCCGCGGCCTCGTCGCCGCGGCGTGACTGGGTCAGGATGCGCTCGGTGAAGGTGGCCACCATGTGCCGCTTGTACTCGGCGCTGCCCCGGTGGTCGGTGCGCGGCCGGGCGGCCGCGGCGGCCAGCGCCGCGGCCTGGCCGATGGTCCCGGCGGTCAGCGGCTGGCCGGTCAGCGCCTGCGCGGCCTCGGTGGCGGCGATCGTGGAGCCGCCCACCCCGGTCAGCGCGATCCCGGCCCGGCTGACGGTCTCCCCGGTGGTCTCCAGCGCGACGGCGACCCCGACGGTGGCGAAGTCGCCGACCCGCCGCTCCAGCTTCAGGTAGCCGCCGGCCGGGTGCCCGCCGCGGCCGGGATCACCGCCTCGACCGCGATCTCGTCGTAGCCCAGCACGTTCTGGAACGGGCCGGTGACGAAGCCGGCCAGCGGAATGGTACGGCGGCCCCCCGGTCCCTGGGCGACGACCGAGCCGCCGAGCGCCAGCACCACCGAGGCCCAGTCGCCCTGCGGGTCGGCGTGGCACAGCGACCCGACCAGGGTGCCGCGGCTGCGCACGATCGGGTCGGCGATCAGCGGCGCGGCCGCGGCCATCGTCGGCTGGCTGGCCGGCAGCAGGTCCGAGCGCTCCAGCATGGCGTGCCGGCACAGCGCGCCGATCCGCAGCGTGCCGTCGGCGTCGGCCCGGTGGTAGTCCAGGCCGGGGACGTTGTTGATGTCGACGACCAGGTCGGGGGCGGCGAAGCGGAGCTTCATCAGCGGCACCAGGCTCTGGCCGCCGGCCAGCACCTTCGCGTCCTCGCCGCCGCCGGCCAGCAGGCCGATGGCCTCCTCCAGCGAGCGGGGCGCCTCGTAGCGGAAGCGGGCCGGGTACATGCGGGCTGCTACCTCCAGGGATCCGGGCGGGAGGGGCGGGCGGACGTGGTCAGGCGGGCTCGCCGCCGGGCCGCGGATCGGCCTCGGGACCGGGCTCGGGGTCGGGGACGGCCACCGGCAGCGAGTCCTCTTCCGGGTCGGGCCGGGGCTGCTGGTGCGGCGGCCAGGGCCCGGCGACCGGCTGGCCGGCGATCTTCAGGTAGTCGGTGAGCTGCGGCCAGGCCCACACCGTGGGGCTCTTGCCGGTCTTGGGGGCGTCCTCGATGAGCTCGTACAGGCGGGGATTGCCCCGGCTGTGCCCGCTGGACTCCATCCGCATCGTGCCCGCTCCCGCCTGCCGCTTCCCTGGCCAGCCTGGCTTGCGGCGCCTGCCGTGACGCGCCTGCCATGCTGGCGGCCGCCCGGCCCGTCCGCAACCGCCGAATAAGGTGTCGCTTAACCGTAGTGGCTCAGCTCCATATAGTGACATATACCGGCGGGCGGAATCGAGAGGGCGGGACCCCGGCGGACGGCGAGCGCATCAGCTGCATCGCCTCCGGGGTGGACAGGAACCGGCGCAGCGCGCTGGCCGCGGCCCCGCGGTGCTGGCGCGGCAGCGTCGTGACGTGCCAGCAGCCCTCCGCGGGCAGTCCCGGCAGGTCCACCACGGCCAGCTCGCCGCGGCGCAGCTGCTGGGCCACCAGGTGCTCGACCGCGGGCGCCACCCCGGCCCCGCCGGCCGCGGCGGCCCAGGCGGCGGTCTGGTTGGGCATGACGCCGATCCGCTCGTCCGGCACGCGCTGCGCGGTCAGCAGCTGGCCGGTGTCGCTGGCCGGGTCGGTGCCTGAGGCGTCCACCAGCCACCGCCACTGGCCGGGCGCGCCGCGCGGCCGGGCCTGGCCGGACACCGCGACCAGCCGGTAGCGGAACACCGGTTCGCTGACCAGGTCCAGCGCGGGGTCGCGCACCAGCGGGCCGATGGCCACATCGGCCAGCCGGTTGGCCACCAGCACCCCCAGCTCGCTGGTCGGCGCCACGCTCGCGGACACCTCGACCGGGCTGGCGAAACGGCGGCTGAACGCCTCCATCAGCGGCCCGGCCACGAACTCGGCGAAGGACGGCGTGGCCACCACCCGCAGCTGCTCGGGGGCGCCCTGCGCGGCCCGCACCGCCGCGTGCGCCTCGGCGCCGAGCACCACGATCTGCGAGGCGGTGGCCAGCAGCCGTGACCCGCCCGCGGTCAGCGTCATGCCGTTCGGGCCGCGGCTGATCAGCTGGTCGCCCAGATGCTGGCGCAGCGCGGTCAGCGCCTGCGACACGGCGGGCTCGCTGACACCGAGCGCGCTCGCCGCGGCGGTCACCGAGCCGAGCCTGGCCACCAGCACGAACGCATTGAGCTGGGTGAGGGTCATGTCGCTGTCGATTATGCGCCCGTACACTCGATGGCGCGGTGCCCCGGCGCCGCAGGAGGGACGGCCATGCAGGTTCCGGCGTCCGTCGACTACGAGCGGGCGGCCAGCGTCGAGCACGCCCTCGCGCTGCTGCAGCGCTACGGGCCGGAGGCGCGCATCCTGGCCGGCGGGCACAGCCTGATCCCGATGATGAAGCTGCGGCTGGTCCAGCCGGAGACCCTGGTCGACATCAACGGCCTGGCCGAGCTGGCCTTCATCACCGCCGAGCGCGGCACGTTGCGGATCGGCGCGCTGGCCCGGCACGCCCAGCTGCTGGACTCGCCCGAGGCGGCCCGGCACTTCCCGGTGCTCACCGACGCCGAACGGGTCATTGCCGACCCGGTGGTGCGCAACTGGGGCACGGTCGGCGGCTCGCTGTGCCAGGCCGACCCGTCCGAGGACTTGTCCGCCGCGTTCGCCGCGCTCCAGGCCGACATGATCATCCGCGGCCCGGGCGGCACCCGGGCCGTGCCGGCCCGGGCGTTCCACACCGGCCCGTACGAGACGGTGGTCGCGCCCGGCGAGCTGCTGACCGAGATCCGGATCGCGCTGCGGCCCGGCGGCGGCAGCGCCTACTGCAAGGTCGGCCGCCGGGTCGGCGACTGGCCGGTCGGGGCGGCCGGGGCGGCGCTGTGGCTGGACGGCGGCACGGTCGCCGGCGCCGGGATCGGGCTGGCCGCCGTCGGCGCCGAGCATTTCGCCGCCGCCGAGGCCGAGGACTTCCTGCGCGGCGGCCCGGCCACCGAGGACCGGTTCGCCCGGGCCGGCCAGATCGCCGCGGCGCACTGCCGGCCGGTCACCGACCAGCGCGGGCCGGCGGACTACAAGCGGCACCTGGCCGCCGAGCTGACCGTGCGGGCGCTGCGCCGGGCGCTGGCCCGCGCCCGCGGCCGGGACGCCTGAGGTGCAGGTCACCGTCCGGGTCAACGGCGCCGACTACGCCCGGGACGTCGAGCCGCGGCTGCTGCTGATCCATTTCCTGCGCGACGAGCTGGGGCTGACCGGCTCGCACTGGGGCTGCGACACCTCCAACTGCGGGGCCTGCGTGGTGTGGCTGGACGAGACCCCGGTCAAGTCGTGCACGGTGCTGGCCGTGATGGCTGACGGGCACCGGGTCGCGACCGTCGAGGGACTGGCCGACGGCGCCCGGCTGGATCCGGTGCAGCAGGGCTTCGCGCACTGCCACGGGCTGCAGTGCGGCTTCTGCACGCCGGGGATGATGATGACGGCCCGGTGGCTGCTCGACCACTGCCCGGACCCGGCACCCGAGCAGATCAGGGCGGCGATCTCCGGGCAGATCTGCCGCTGCACCGGCTACGAGAACATCGTCCGCTCGGTGCGCTGGGCCGCCGAGTCCGAGGCGGCCGCCCGGGCCGCCGGCGCCGGGACGCCGCCGTGACCGGGAGCGCGTACGGGCCGGTGCCGCGCAAGGAGGACGCCCGGTTCATCCGCGGCAAGGGCACGTTCGTCGACGACATCACGCTGCCGGGGATGCTGCACGGCGCGGTGCTGCGCAGCCCGCTGGCGCACGCCCGGATCGTGTCCGTCGACACCGCGGCGGCGCTGGCCCACCCCAGGGTGCGGGCGGTCATCACCGGCGAGATGCTGGCGCAGCGGCGGCTGGCCTGGATGCCGACCCTGTCGCAGGACGTGCAGGCCGTGCTGGCCACCGACAAGGTGCGGTTCCAGGGCCAGGAGGTCGCGTTCGTGGTGGCCGAGGACCGGTACGCGGCCCGGGACGCGCTGGAGCTGATCATGGTCGACTACGAGCCGCTGCCGGTGGTAGCCGACGCCAGGACCGCGCTGGACCCCGGCGCCCCGGTGATCCGCGACGACATCGACGGCCAGGCCGGCAACCACATCTTCGACTGGGCGGCCGGCGACCAGGCGGCCACCGACGCCGTGTTCGCCGCCGCCGACGTGGTGGTCAGCCAGGACCTGCTCTACCCGCGGGTGCACCCGGCGCCGCTGGAGACCTGCGGCGCGGTCGCCGACTTCGACCAGGTCAGCGGCAAGCTGACCGTGTGGTCCACGTCGCAGGCGCCGCACGCGCACCGCACCTTGTACGCGCTGATGGCCGGGCTACCCGAGCACAAGATCAGGATCATCTCGCCCGACGTCGGCGGCGGGTTCGGCAACAAGGTGCCGCTCTACCCCGGCTACGTCTGCGCGATCGTCGCCGCGCAGCTGACCGGCAGGCCGGTCAAGTGGATGGAGGACCGGTCGGAGAACCTGATGTCCACCTCGTTCGCCCGCGACTACCACATGCACGGCGAGATCGCCGCGACCGCGGACGGCAGGATCCTCGCGCTGCGGGCGAAGGTGCTGGCCGATCACGGCGCGTTCAACGGGGCGGCGCAGCCGACCAAGTTCCCGGCCGGCTTCTTCCACATCTTCACCGGCTCCTACGACCTGGCCGCCGCGTACTGCGAGGTCACCGGCGTGTACACCAACAAGGCGCCCGGCGGGGTGGCCTACTCGTGCTCGTTCCGCATCACCGAGGCGGTGTACCTGGTCGAGCGGATGGTCGAGCTGCTGGCCCGCGAGCTCGGCGCCGACCCGGCGCAGCTGCGGATGCGCAATCTGCTGCGGCCCGAGCAGTTCCCCTACACCGGCCCGACCGGCTGGTGCTACGACTCCGGCGACTACCCGCGGGCGCTACAGGCCGCGCTGGACCTGGCCGGCTACGACGGGCTGCGCGCCGAGCAGGCGGCCCGCCGCGAGCGCGGCGAGTACATGGGCATCGGGATCAGCTTCTTCACCGAGGGCGTCGGGGCCGGGCCGCGCGGGCACATGGACCTGCTCGGCCTCGGCATGGCCGACGGCGCCGACCTGCGGGTGCACCCGACCGGCAAGGCCGTGCTGGCGGTGTCGGTGCAGACCCAGGGGCAGGGGCACGAGACCACGTTCGCGCAGATCGTCGCGGCCGAGCTGGGCCTGGACCCGGCCGACGTGGAGGTCGTGCACGGTGACACCGACCGGACCCCGTTCGGCCTCGGCACCTACGGGTCGCGGTCCACCCCGGTGTCCGGCGCGGCCGCCGCGGTCGCGGCCCGCAAGGTGCGCGAGCGGGCCCGGATCGTCGCCGCGGCCATGCTGGAGGTGTCGCCGGGCGACCTGGAGTGGGATTCCGGCCGCTGGCAGGTGCGCGGCGACCCCGCGCACTCGGCCGGGCTGGCCCAGATTGCGCTGGCCGCGCACTCCGGGCTGGAGCTGCCCGACGGGGTGGAAGGCCACCTGGACGCTTCGACCGTCTACAACCCGCCGAACCTGACCTACCCGTTCGGCGCCTACATCTGCGTCACCGACGTCGACCCCGGCACCGGCGAGGTCACCGTCCGCCGGTTCATCGCGGTGGACGACTGCGGCGTGCGGATCAACCCGATGATCGTGGAGGGGCAGGTGCACGGCGGGCTGGCCGACGGTGTTGGAATGGCCCTTATGCAAGTGCTCGCCTACGACGAGAACGGCAACTGCCTCGGCGGCTCGTTCATGGACTACCTGCTGCCCACCGCGGTCGAGTGCCCGTCCTGGGAACTGGGCGCCACCGTCACCCCGTCACCGCACCACCCGATCGGGGCCAAGGGGGTCGGCGAGTCGGCCACCGTCGGCTCGCCGGCCGCCGTGGTCAACTCGGTGCTGGACGCGCTGGCCCCGTTCGGGGTGCGGCACGCCGACATGCCGCTCACCCCGGCCAACGTCTGGTCGGCCATCCAGGGCCGGCCGGTCCGGACCGACCTGGTGACCGGTTGACCGGCCCGGAGCAGCCCGGCGCCCCGGCTGACGGCGCAGGCCCGGCTGACGGCGCAGGCCCGGCTGACGGCGCAGGCCCGGCTGACGGCACGGGGCCCGGCTGACGGCACGGGCCCGGCTGACGGCGCAGGCCCGGCAGCCAGCGGCGCGGACCCGGTGGCGCAGCGGCTGCCCGATGTGGCCGCCGTGCTGGCCGCGCTGGACCAGGCCGGCTACCTGGCCGACGAGGCCCTGGGCACCGCGCTGTTCCTGGCCGCCCGGATGGGCCAGCCGATCCTGCTGGAGGGCGAGCCCGGCGTCGGCAAGACCGAGGCGGCCAAGGCGCTGGCGGACATCCTGGCCACGCCGCTGATCAGGCTGCAGTGCTACGAGGGCCTGACCTCGGCCGAGGCGCTGTACGAGTGGAACTACCCGCGCCAGCTGCTGGCGATCCGGCTGGCCGAGGCCCGCGGCGAGACCCCGCGCGAGGCCGACCTGTTCGGCCCGGACTACCTGCTGCAGCGGCCGCTGCTGGCCGCGCTCAGCCACCCGGGGCCGCGCCCCGCGGTGCTGCTGATCGACGAGGTAGACCGCGGCGACGACGAGTTCGAGGCGTTCTTGTTCGAGCTGCTGGCCGAGGCGGCGGTCACCATCCCCGAGCTCGGCACCCGGCGGGCGCAGTTCCCGCCGGTGGTGGTGCTCACCTCGAACCGGACCCGGGACCTGCACGACGCGCTCAAGCGCCGGTGCCTGTACCACTGGATCGACTACCCCGGCCCGGGCCGGGTGGCGGACATCATCCGCCGCCGGGTGCCCGGCGCGGGCGAGCCGCTCGCCGAGCAGGTGGCCAGGGCCGTGGCCCGGCTGCGCGGCCTGGACCTGGCTAAGCCGCCCGGCGTGGCCGAGGCGATCAGCTGGGCGTCGGCGCTGGCCGTGCTCGGCGCCGGGAAGCTGGACGCCGCGGCCGCGGAGCGGACCGCCGGGGCCGTGCTCAAGTACGCCGAGGACCTGCGCGCGGTCCGCGAGTCCGGCTTCGCCGCCCTCGTCAGCGATCCCTGACGCCATGCCCGCCCGCCCGCGCCCCCGTGAGCCCGGTCCGCGTGAGCCCGGCCGGCCCGGTCCGCGTGAGCCCGAGCCCGGCCGGGTCCGCGTGAGCCCGAGCCCGGCCGCGGTCCGCGTGAGCCCGAGCCCGGCCGGGGCGGTCCGCGTGAGCCCGGCCGGGGCGGTCCGCATGAGCCCGAGCCCGGCCCGGTCCGCGTGAGCCCGAGCCGGCCGGCGCGGTCCGCGCGAACCCGCCTGCGCCGAAGCCGCCCGCAGCGCCCCTCCACCCCAGGCCGGCATCATCGTGTTGATTTCTCAGTTCCTGGAACTGAAAATCCCACACGATCGTGGAGTTCGGGCGGTCAGCCGGCCCGAGCGGGGGCTGGTGTGACGGGTGAGACTGGTGTGCAGCGGTGACTGAGCCGGGTGCGGGGCCCGGTGCGCCCGGAACCGACGCCCATGCGGATCTGGCCGATGTGGCGGCGCGATTCGGCGCGGAGCTGCGGGCGGCCGGCCTTCCGGTCGGGCCGGGCCGGTGCGAGCGGTTCGCGGCCGCGGTCTTGCTGGCCCGGCCGGACACCGCCCGCGGGCTGTACCAGTGCGCACTGGCCACCCTGGTGGCCAGCCGGGACGAGATACCCGTGCTCGCCGCGGTGTTCGGCGAGATGTTCGGCGGCCTGTACTTCCCGGCCGGCGAGGACGCCGCGGCCGCGGCGGCGGGGCGGCCGCCGCCGGAGGCCATGCTGGCCCAGGCGGCCATGGCCGCCCGCGAGCACGACGCGGCGCCGCAGCGGCCGCAGGCCGTGCCGCCCGGGGAAGGCCCGGAGGCCGGGGCCCGGCGCGAGGTCGAGGACCGCTACCTGGGCAGTAACGCCGAGCGGCTGGCCGGGACCGACTTCGCCGACCTGACCGAGGCCGAGCTGGCCCAGCTGGCAGGGCTCATGCAGCAGCTGACCCTGGCCGTGCCCGCGCGCCGGTCCCGGCGGCCGCGGCGCCGCCCCGGCGGGCCCCGCACCGACCTGCGGGCCACGCTGCGCCAGGCCCGCCGCACCGCCGGCCATCCGGTCCGGCTGATCTCCCGCGCCCCGGCGCCGCGGCCGCGGCGGCTGGTCGTGCTGTGCGACATCTCCGGGTCGATGGAGCCCTACGCCCGGGCCATGATCCAGCTGCTGTACTGCGCGGCCGGGGGGGCCAGTGCCGAGGTGTTCAGCTTCGCGACCCGGCTGACCCGGCTCACGCCCGCGCTGGCCCGGTCCGCGCCCGGGCTGGTGCTGCGCCGGGCCGCGCAGGCCGCGCCGGACTGGCACGGCGGCACCCGGATCGGCGCGGCGCTGCGGGAGTTCAACGACGTGTGGGGCCGCCGCGGGCTGGCCCGCGGCGCGGTCGTCGTGATCATCTCCGACGGCTGGGACACCGGGGACCCGGACCTGGTCCGCCGCGAGATGGAGCGGCTGTCGCTGGTCGCCTACCGGATCGTGTGGGTCAACCCGCGCACCAAGAGCGCGGCCTACCAGCCGCTGGCCGGCGGGATGGCGGCCGCCTGGCCGCACTGCGACGCCGTGGTCAGCGCGCACACCGTGCAGGCGCTCGGCCAGCTGACCGCGGCGCTGGCCGATCCGGCGCGCCGGCGCGCCGAGATCCGGCCGAGCCCATGAACCGGAGGCCAGGGCGGGACGGGCCGGCGCCCTCGTCACGATCCGCGGTTACGGCGCGGGCGGGTCGTCGTGGCCGGGCGGCCGGTCCTGGGCGGGCGGCCGGTGCTGGGCGGGCGGCCGGGACTCGCTGGGAGTGCGGTCCTGGCTGGGAGTGCGGTCCTGGCTGGGAGTGCGGTCCTGGCTGGGAGCGCGGTCCTGGTCCTGGCCGAGGGCGGGGTGCTGGCTGGCGGGAATGTCGCCTTGGACTGGGCTCTTTCCGGCGAGGAGGCCGGAGTGGCCGGCTGGGCCGAGGTCAGGGTGCTGTGCTGCCGCGACGGGCGGCTGGCCCGGCCGGCCCGGCTCCTGGCGGATATCGCGCTCTTTCCTTTTGACCTCGACCCCGCCGAAGACGCAGCTGCCGCTGAGGTAGAGCACGGGCGCGTCCGGGGCCTGCGACTCCGGGCTGTCGCCGGCCGCCTCGGTGCCGCCGAAGATCGCGACCGTCGTGTCGGCCACCCGCATCTCCGGCGGGACCGTGATCTGCAGGCCGCCGAACACCGTGATGGCCCGGATCGAGATCTCGCGGCCGGGCAGTATCGCGTCGCGGAAATCCAGCTCGGCGCCGCCGAAGACGGTCAGCGCTTCGATCACCGGCGGGGGGCGCCAGATGCCCTTGCGGGAGGTGCCGCTGAACACGCACACGAGCTTCCCGGCCGGCCCGGCGGGGGCGCCGGGCGGGGCTGCGGGGGCCGGCGCGGCGTGCGGGCTGCGCTGGGGCAGGTCGTCGAGCACCGGGACCAGGTCGGCGCGGGTCTTGGCGGCGTAGATGGCATCGAGCCGCTCGGAGTGCTCCTCGGGCGTGATCATGCCCTGGGCGAGGGCCTCGTTGATGACCGAAGCGGCCTGGTCGCGCTCGCGGTCAGAGGCTCGCAGCCGGGAATTTGAGTTGATCGGGTCCGGGTCCACCGGGCTATTGTCGGCCATGCCGGCACTGCGGCGGAACGGGGTAAGCCATGGGTCACGTCGAGGCTGCGCACCTGACTCATGCCCTGCCCGACGGCCGCGTGCTGCTCGGCGACGCCTCGTTCCGGGTCGGCGAGGGGACCAAGGCCGCGCTGGTCGGGCCGAACGGCGCAGGCAAGACCACGCTGCTGCGGCTGATCGCCGGGGATGAGGTGCCGCAGGACGGCGCGGTCAGCTCCAGCGGCGGCGTGGGCGTGATGCGCCAGTTCATCGGGGGGATCCGGGACGGGTCGACGGTCTTCGACCTGCTGCTGTCCCTGGCGCCGCCGCGGGTGCGGGCCGCGGCCGCGCGGCTGGACGCCGCCGAGCTGGCCATGATGGAGCGCGACGACGAGCCGGCCCAGCTGCGGTACGCGGCGGCGCTGGCCGAGTGGGGCGACGCCGGCGGCTACGACGCCGAGGTGCACTGGGATGCCTGCACGGTGGCCGCGCTCGGCATACCGTTCGACCAGTGCCGCTGGCGGGAGGTCGGCACGCTGTCCGGCGGGGAGCAGAAGCGGCTCGTGCTGGAGTCGCTGCTGCGCAGCCGGGACGAGGTCCTGCTGCTGGACGAGCCGGACAACTACCTGGACGTGCCCGGCAAGATCTGGCTGGAGCAGCAGCTCAAGGCCACGCCGAAGACCGTGCTGCTGGTCAGCCATGACCGGGAGCTGCTGGCCGGGGTGGCCGAGCGGATCATCACCGTCGAGGACGGCAGCGTGTGGGTGCACGGCGGCGGCTTCGCCGGCTACGCGGCGGCCCGCCGGGACCGGAACGAGCGGCTGGACGAGCTGCGGCGCCGCTGGGACGAGGAGCACGCCAAGCTCAAGGCGCTGGTCCGGATGTACCGGCAGAAGGCCTCCTACAACGACGCGATGGCCTCCCGGCTGCAGGCGGCCGAGACCCGGCTGCGCAAGTTCGAGCAGGCCGGGCCGCCCGAGCTGGCGCCGCGCGAGCAGGACGTGCGGATGCGGCTGCGCGGCGGCCGCACCGGCAAGCGGGCGGTGATCTGCGAGGAGCTGGAGCTGACCGGTCTGATGCGGCCGTTCTCGGCCGAGATCTGGTACGGCGAGCGGGTCGCCGTGCTCGGCTCCAACGGCTCGGGCAAGTCGCATTTCCTGCGGCTGCTGGCCGGCGAGGTCGTGGCGCACACCGGCGTGGCCCGGCTCGGCGCCCGGGTGGTGCCCGGCCTGTTCGCGCAGACCCACGCCCGGCCGGACCTGCACGGCCGGACGCCGCTGGAGATCCTGATGACCGAGCATGCGCTGCTGGTCAACGAGGCGATGGCCGCGCTGGCCCGGTACGAGCTGCAGCGGACCGCGAAGCAGCAGTTCGCCAGCCTGTCCGGCGGGCAGCAGGCCCGGCTGCAGATCCTGCTGCTCGAGCTGGCCGGCTCGACGCTCCTGCTGCTGGACGAGCCGACCGACAACCTGGACCTGGCCAGCGCCGAAGCGCTGCAAGAAGGGCTGGAGTCGTACGCGGGAACGGTGCTGGCGGTGACCCACGACCGCTGGTTCGCCCGGTCTTTCGACCGTTTCCTGGTATTCGGCGAAGATGGCGGGGTCTATGAGGCAGACGCGCCGGTATGGGACGAAGGGCGGGTGGCGCGGCCGCGCTGAGGAGCGCGGCACGGCCCCGCAGCGGCAGGCCGGGTTGCTAGGCTGAGGGTTTCCTGCAAGCCATTTCTCCAGCGCCGGCCGGGCCTGAGGGCCGGGCCGCGCACTCCGGAGGTATATAGCAGTGGCCATCGTCAAGAAGCTGCTCGTGCTGGCCGTCGTCGGAATCGGCGCGTTCGCCGTCTGGCGCAAGGTCCAGGCCGACCGCGCCGAGCTTGATTTGTGGACCGAGGCGACGACGGCCGACGACTAATGGCCGCGTGAGCGGCCCCGTCGCGTCCGCGGGCGCGGCACCGGACACCAGGCCGCCGGCCACCCTGGTGTGCTGCGGCCTGATCGGCGCCGTCATCGCCGACAACGGGCTGGCGGAGCGGGCCTTCTCCGAGGCCATCGCCACCCAGGGCGTCGTCACCGGGACCGGGGACTACGCCCGGGCGATGGCCCTGGTGCACCGCACCTGCGGCCAGGCCGCCGGCGCGGTGCTGGCAGCCTTGTTCCCGGGCAACGCGCCCCGGGCCCAGGCGGCGCACCTGGCCTTCGAGCGGTCGCTCGCCTCGGCCGTGGACCGGATCGGCGTCTCGGCCGTGCCGGGCGCGCGGGCGGCGCTGGACGAGCTGGCCGCGGGCGGGTTGCGGACCTGCCTGCTGACCGGGCTGTCCGCGCGGCTGAGCACCGCGGTGCTCCGGGCCGCTGGCTGGCCGGACCAGGGTGAGCTGGTGCTCAGCGGCGACCAGGTGCCGCGCGGGTTCCCGGCACCGGACCTGGTGCTGACGGCGATGTTGCGCGCCGGAGTCGGGGATGTGCGCGAGGCGGTCGTCGCCGACTGCGCCGGGGACGCTATGGCCGCGGGCCGGGCGGCCGGGGCCGGGCTGACCGTGGGCCTGCTGACCGGGCCGCACAGCCGGGAGCGGCTCAGGCGGGACGGCGCGGCAATGGTGATCGACAGTATCGCCGGGCTGCCCGTGGCCGTGCTGCCGGGCGGGCAGTCCGTGCGCAGCGTTGCCGGCTGACCGGGCTGGCTGACCGGGTGGTGTCCTGAAGGGCCTACCGCGCCGCCCGGGCCGGGAGCCGGGCGGCAGTGGTCAGCTGATTATCCCGTGGGCCCGATTCCACCGCTGCGCGGAGAGGTATCCGTCCACCATGCCCCAGATCCACAAGCCGAAATAGAACGGGATCCCGATCAGGACCAGGGACAGCAGCGCGGCCACGAAAGAACACACCAGGATGATCACGCCGGTGGTGATGGAACCATTGACCAGCGAGCCGAGGCCCGGGATGAAGAACGACAGGAGCACGCCAAGTCCGCCGCTTTTCGGGGCCACCACCGGAGCAATCGGAACCGCCGGGTAGGCCGGCGCGTACGGCTGCTGCTGAGCATACTGCCAGGGCTGGACCTGGGCCGCAGGCTGCGGCTGTGCCCTGGCCATGTCCGGGCCGGACGGCATCTGATGGTAGCCGCCGGGACCCGGACCCGGGTATTGCTCGCGGGCACCGGGACCCGGACCCGGGTATTGCTCGCGGGCACCGGGACCCGGATTCTGCTCATCGGCGCCCGGGCCGGTATACGGATCGTGGTGTCCCGTTGCGTGCTGCTGGCCGGCTGGACGGTCGGTTCCCGGCCATTTCCCGTAGTTCTGCGGATCCGTGCTCATGGTCGCCCCCGTATTCTCGCCTGGCGCATTGCCAGGCGTTGTCATGCCGGCAGGTTGCCGCTCATACTTCCTCAGCAAGACGCTGTTGTCGCCTGGGTCGTTTACCATCGGGTTAATATCGGCAACTTCGCGGAATTAGTAAGTTATGTGATAATTAGCCCGGGAATGCCCGCGCGAGCCGGGCAAGCTGGCCGGGCCACGGCGTCGTGGTAGCGGGACGGCGGCCCAGGTACGCTGGAGAGCCGCGCACCTGGGGCTATAGCTCAGCTGGAAGAGCACCTGCTTTGCAAGCAGGGGGTCAGGGGTTCGAGTCCCCTTAGCTCCACCAGGCAAAGCACCCGGACCAAGATCCGTTCATAAGGCGGGCGTGCCCGCCACGTGCCCGTTTCCTCGCCGCTGCCTTCCACGATGCCCACGTAAGGTCGCGCATCTGCCAGCTCGCTGATGAGGGCGAGCCTGCGTAGAGCACGGACTGACAGGATGTATCACGGACCTGTGACGCTGGCAGTAGCGGCTCACGCGGTGGACAGCATCGTCCTGGCCAGCGACAGTACGACGACCACCACCCTCGCGCAGGGCGGACAGGTCCAGACCACCTAGCAGTAATCATCGATAGGCACCGTCTTCCGTAGCAACTTGTCTGCCATCCCAGTGAGCGCACACACTGCCGCCCGCGTGGACGGCAGGCATCGGCTCGATGCTCCCTTGCTGGACAGGGCCCTGGCCTGTACCGTCGCGGTGCACAGGGTGGGGTAATGAAGCCAAGGGGGGCTTGTTATGCCTGAGATCATCGTCCTCGAATTCACTGCGCCGGAGGCCGCCGAGATTTACCGCTCGGTCAATCGCCTTCTCGGACTGGAGGAGGGCTCATCCGATCTGGGCCCGTGGCCAGCGCCCCTGCTCAGCCACGTGGCGGGAGCCTCGGGTGACAAGCTGATCGTCGTGGAGGTCTGGGAGTCAAAGGCGGCCCAGGAAGAATTCATGACCCAGCTGGGCGCGGCATTCGAGAAGGCCAGCGTTCCCCCGCCGACACGAGTCGAGTGGTTCACTCCTGTCGGAGAAATGCACCGCCGCGCGCCGATGGCATCGTTCTCCTGACCGGCGTCAGCCGCGCGGACACGACTGCCCGGACGTCGGCGGGGCTCAGAGGAAGTCTGCTCGCGGTCCTGAGCGAGGTTGCGCGGCTAGACCCTTGCTTAATCCCCGTTACAGACCGTGACCCGTGGAGTGGTACCGCTGCCTCTCTCCGTCACCTTTTGCCCGGCGCGATGCCGATGTCTGTTGTGTCCGCTCGCGAGCCAGCCGCCGCGCACGATACCGGCTGACCCACTGGGCAAGCTTGGCCTTCACCACGCTCACCGTCCTTGCCTTATGGAAGAGCTCTAGCGAGCCGGTATGGCCGCTTCGCTGCTCCGCCTGTTGATCACCGGCTTGTGGTGCCCGCCGATGTCAGCGCGCAGGCACAGTCCAGGGCTCAAGCGTACGCTCGCGGGAGGAAGCAGGTCATGCTCAGGATGTCGGCGTCCTGGAGCCCAGGAACTTGGGCTTGGAGACGAAGGGACCAGGTGCCCATGCTGGCCGGATTCTGCCGGATGGCCCCGCCCGACCGTCGCCCATCAATGCAAGCTGACCACGGCCGTTTTGGCTGGCCGGACGACACGCCACAGGCCTTGAGCGCGAACGAACGGCCGGCCCAGGGTCTGACACCCCCTGGCTGACACCAACGAGCCCGGAATCCAGCGGACATCAGCAGGCCAGCCGAAGCGGTAAGCCCAGGCCATGGACGATGCAGGATGGGCTGTGTGGATTTGCAAGCGGCTCCCTACACCAAGTTTGCCTCCGGTCGCGGCGGCCTGCCGCACGTCCGCTCGCCCGGTCCCCGCCGCGCCAGTGCTCGCCGCTACGAGTGCTACTGGTAGCCCCATGTGCAGGAGTGACAGCACATCCCCCAGCGTCTGCTCCCAGGCCACCAGGCCCCAGCCGCCCGGTGCCCCCAGCGGCACACTGTGGTTACCCGAACGGATCGCATGCCGGCCAGTCAGCAGCGCCGAGCGGGTCGGCGTGCATTGCGACTCCGGGCAGTAGTTGGTCAGCCGGAACCCCTCCCCGGCGAACGCGTCGATCCGCCGCGTCCACGCCCCCCGGAACGGGCCGCCGCTATAGCAGCTCAACTCACCAAAACCCAGGTTGTCCACGTGAAAGAACAAGATGTTCGGTCCCTGCGGCACGACCCCTTCCTCTCCGCTGCCCGGCCTGCCCAGCACCGGACCCGACCCGGCCGCATCACGCGATCTGCGCGACGCCCTTGACGAGGAACAGCACGCCGATGACCAGGCCGAGCACGATGCTGATCACCCGGTTGTGCTTGACCATCCACCCCCGGAACCGCCGCAGCTCCCGGTGAACCGTGGGGTCACTTGGTTGCGGTGGACTCCTGTCCATGATGTCGTCACCAACGGTGAGCTGACCGGCGATCGCGGCACGTAACGGCAGAATCCGAGTTCAGGAGGCCTTGCCCGCGTCAGCTTGACCTGCGTTCGCGCACGGCTGCCACGACCTTGGCGAGCTGGGCGTCGAACGCGTCAAGCTGCTCAGATTCGGCAGCGCTCGCGACGAAGGCGCGTCGATCGCAGGGTGTGCCCCCGCGCCATATCCGCTCAATGGCGCGCGTGGCGGTGATGTCCGTCAACGGGTCACCGGACACGAGAACCAGGTCCGCGCGCTGCCCGGCGGCGACACGTCCTCGGTCGGCCAGGCCGAACACTCGTGCCGGTTCGGTCGTGGCAGCGGCCAGGGCCTGCGCCGGGCTGACGCCGCACCGGACAAGGAGTTCCAGCTCACGGTGCAGGCTTGCTCCGAACACAGTCCCTGGGTTCGGAGCGTCGGTGCCCGCCAGCAGAGTGATCCCCGCGCCGGCCAGCCGCCGCACGTTGTCCTCGGCCTGCGAGTACGGCGGCATTTCCCGGCCAAGCGATCCCGGGACATCCGAGGTCAACCGGCGTACCCAAGCATCCCCGAGGGCCTCAGCGAGCCGCGGGTCCCCTGCCACTGCCGCGCCACCCGGTTCGCCAAGGGTGTTCTCGATGGTGGCCAGCGTCGGACCGACCGCGATTCCGGCTTCGGCCATCCGTTCGACTAGTGCCTCGTCCAGCTCGGCGTTCGCTGGGACGTGGGCCACCACGTCGACACCGGCGGACACGACTTCTTCAACGCCGGCCGTCGAGCTCACGTGCGCGACGACGAGTAACCCGCGGGCGTGGGCGGCGGTGACCAGCGCCCCGATGGTGTCGGAGCCCAGCGAGGGCCATAGGCCCCTGATGCCGGAGAAGATCTTCAGATAGTCCGAGCCCTCCGCAATCCGTTCCGCGACGAACTGCTCGGCCTGGTCAGCGGCGGTCAACGTCGGGAACGGGGCGTACATCAGCGACGGGTGCCCGCCGGGCGCGGTGGCACCGACACCCGAGGAACGCACATCGGCCACGTCAGGACGGGAGCCGGCCTCCTCCTTTGCCCTGGCCAACAGGTCGGGCTTGCTGAACATGTCGAGGACGGTGGTAACGCCGAAGGTCAACGATTGCGCGAGCGCGCCCGGTACGAGGTGCACGTGCGCGTCGATCAGACCGGCAAGCACCGTCCCGCCGCCCGCGTCGATCACTTCGTCGCCTTCTTGGGCGGCCGAGGCGACTGAGCACTTGGTGATCAGGCCGTCAGCGAACCGGACCGAAGTCCAGTTCTGTGACTTTGCCCCGTCGAACACCTTCGCGTTCACGATCGTCGTTGCCGCGCCCAAGGCGTCCTCCCCCAAGGGATCCTCAGCAATCTGAATAGTGCAGAAAGGGGATGGAGCGCCCCGGAACGCGCTACTGCGAGGGGGTCGGTCCTCGGCCCCGCTTGCCGTGACAGGCCCAGTAGCTCTTACCCGAGCCGCATGGGCACTCGCCTTCCCGATCTTCAAAAGCACCGTCGAGAACACGCTCACGCAGGAAGTCCTCGATCACATCCGGCTTGCCGGCCCCGTACCGCTGATCGGTAGCATCCGAGGCGCTCGCTCTGGCCAGGGACCACCGCCCGTTGTGCCAAGATGCCCTGGTGTGACCTGCATCGTCCGAGCGCTTGGACACGGCCTCATCGTAGCGGCACCTCCGGGGAGGCACCGCGCAGGCAGGCAGCACCCATCCGGCCGCTCCGGTACGGCTTGCCATACTGGCCTGGTGCCTGTGAACGCTCGCTGCGCGGGGGTGCTTGCCGGGACCGCGCTGCTGGGCATCGGCGCGGACCAGGCGACTAAGGCCCTCCTAGTTGCGACCCGGGAGGGCAAGCCCCCGATCCGGATCGTCGGCCAGATCCTGACCATCTATGTCACCCGGAACTCCGGTGCCGCCTTCGGCTTCGCGCCAGCTGCGACCGTGCTGTTCACGGGCGTTGCGGTGGCGGCCGCCATGCTGATCGCCATCAAGGCGCCCCGGCTGCACTCGGCAGGCTGGGCAGCGGCGCTCGGCCTAGTGCTGGCAGGAGCCATCGGGAATCTGTGTGACCGGCTGCTGCGAGCACCCGGCATCGGCCGCGGCGCCGTCGTCGACTTCGTTGACCTGCAGCACTTCGCGGACTTCAACATCGCCGACAGTTGCCTGACGTGCGGAGTTGTGCTCATCGTCGTGCTATCGCTCCGCGGCATTCCTATGACCAACGACAACGGAGCCAGCGTCCCCGGGCCGCGTCCGATCGGACAATGAAGAAAAGGTCCGCTTAGCAAGCTGCTCTGCCTGAGTAACGGCAGGTACGGCCGACACCGGAGAAGCCTGACAACGATCAGGTCAGCTCGCCGGGCAGCAAGCTGTAGATCACGCTGTCGCGGCGGCCTCCTTTGAACGGCACATGTGAGCGAAGAAGGCCCTCGCGGGAAAAGCCGCAGCGCCGGGCGACCTGTTGCGAGGCTTCGTTGTCGGGACCGCAGGTAAGTTCCAGCCGGGCCAGGCCTAGCTCAGCCAACACCCAGCCGGCCAGCAGGCGGACCGCCTGCGTCGCGGCACCCCGGCCGCGGGCGTGCGGAGCCAGCCAGTACCCGACCCCGGCGCAGCCCTGGTCCAGGCGCACCTCCTGGAGGTAGGCGGCGCCGAGCAGCACGTCCTGGTCACGCGGCTCGACCAGTGCCAGGCCCATCCCGGTGCCGCGCAACCGGGCCTGTTCCTGCTCGGCGATGTGCCGGCGCGCGTCGGCGTCGGTCCACGGGCCAACCTGCCAGGAGAATCGCTGCAGTACAGGGTCCCTGAACGCCAGCGCGATGCCCGGGGCATCGGCCTCGCGCCACGGGCGCAGCAGCACTACATCGCCGGCCAAGGGCGGTACCGGGAAGGCAAGCTCGGTCATGGCGGGATAATCTCCGTTCACAGGAGGACGGCACAGGCAGTGGCCGGAGATCGGCTTGAGGATGATCACGGGAGTCGTGCCCGGCAGGTGTGGGTCGCCCTGAGGCTGGTCACCATCTCGGTCGTCTTCGGCCTGCTGTCGGGGACAGTCTCGGTGATCACCGGGCTCCGGCAGCAGAGCCTGGGCGTGTTCGCTGTCGGCCTCGGCGTGCTGGCTGATGTCACCGGATCAGCCATCCTGATCTGGCGGTTCCGGGCCGAGCGCCGGCACCCCGGCCAGTCCGGAACGGCGGAAGTCCGGGCGGCGGCCGTCGTGGCAGCCGCCCTGGCCGCCGTCAGCGCCGTGCTCATCCAATCCGCAGTCGCGCTGGCCAGCCGGTCACGACCGGGCGGCTCTGCGGTCACGATCGTTGCCGCGGCCATCTCGCTGGTGTCCTGGCCCCGCTGGCCTATGCCAAGCGCAGCCTGGGCAGCCGGATGGGCAGCCGCGCCCTCCAGGGCGACGGTGCGCTCAGCGGCATCGGGGCCGCCACGAGCCTGATAGCACTGATCGCGCTCGTGCTGCATGACACCCTCGGCTGGTGGTGGGCCGACCGGGCGGCCGCTCTGATCGTGGCGTGTGCCGCCGCCACCGGAGCCTGGCGCACGGCGCCGCGGCGCCGATAGCGGTCTGCGTGCTGCGGAGGCAGCGACGTAGCAGCCCAGGCGGCTTACTATCCTGATCCGATGCACAAGGTTGCGGGGCAGCGCGATCCCGCGGCGGGCTTCCCGCTGGCCCACGACCGTGACGACGCCGATGAGCGGCGGCAGGCCAACCGGGCGGTAGCCGTCAGCGCGATCGGACTGGGCGTGACCGGCCTGGTCGAGCTGCTGCTCGCGATCGTGACCGGCTCGGTCGGGCTGCTGGGCGATGCGATTCACAACCTGTCGGACGTGTCCACTAGCGCGGTCGTGTTCCTGGGCTTCCGGCTGTCGCGGCGGCCGCCGAGCGAGCGCTACCCCTATGGGCTGGAGCGGGCTGAGGACCTGGCCGGGATCGGCATCGCCGTGGTGATCTGGGCCAGCGCGGCATTCGCGGGAGCGGAGAGCATCCGCAAGCTGATCGAGCACGGGCACACCACGCACATCGCGGCGGGCATCGCCGGCGCGGCACTGGGGATCGTCGGCAACCAGGCCGTCGCCTGGTACAAGCGGCGGGTCGGACGGCGGATCAACTCCGCGACGCTGATCGCTGATGCCCGGCACTCGTGGCTGGATGCGCTGTCCTCGGCCGGCGCGCTGGCGGGGCTGGTCGCCGTCGGCTTCGGGCAGTCCTGGGGTGACCCGGTAGCCGGGCTGGCGGTGACCGCGTTCATCTGCCACGTCGGCTACGAAGTCACCAGAGACGTTGTCCGCCGCCTGGCCGACGGCGTGGAGCCGGAAGTGATCACCACGGCCGAGGCGGCGGCCGGGAACGTGCCGGGAGTAGTCCATGCCCACGCGCGGGCGCGCTGGACCGGGCGGACCCTGCGGGTGGAAATCGAGGGCTGGGTTGACCCCGAGCTGGCGGTCCGAGATGGCGACCGGATCGGCCGCCAGGTCGCCGAGGCCATCTCGGCCGGGCTCCCGGAAGCCAGCAGCCTCACCTGGACCGCGCGGGCGGCACCTCCCTGAGCCGCATGTGGCTGGCCGAGATGAGAGGGCAAGGAGGTCCGCACCGTGGCCGAGGAGAACGTGAGCGCCACCCTGACCATCGGCGTGCCCGCCGCGAGGGTGTTCGAGGTGCTGGCGGACCCGGCCGCCCATGCTGCGATCGACGGCACCGGCTGGGTTCAGGAAGCCGTCGACCGGGCGCCGCTGACTGAGGTGGGGCAGATTTTCCGGGTGAACATGTATCACCCGGGCCATCCGGACGGCCACTACCAGATGGCCAACAGGGTCCAGGTGCTCGACCCGCCGCGCGCCATCGGCTGGCTGCCGGGGACGGCCGCCCAGGATGCCGGTCAGCTGGAGTTCGGCGGCTGGGCCTGGCGTTACGACCTGGCGCCGCTCGGCCCGTCCCGGACTGAGGTCACGCTTACCTACGACTGGTCGGCGGTGCCGCAGTTCATCCGGGAGTACCTCCGGTTCCCGCCGTTCGGCCCCGGGCACCTCACCAACTCGCTGCAGCACCTGGCCGAACTCGCCGCACCGGCGTCCCGGGCCTGACCGCCCGCCGCTGAGCGCGCCGAGCTCACAGGCACTATCGGGCTCGCGGCGCACCGGCTTCTTTCGCGCCGGCGGCGAGGAGCGGGAAGAAGTGGCCGGCGATGTCCCGCAAGACGCCGACGACGCGGCCGGGCGGCAGGGCTGCTTCGGGGCCGTCGAGTTCGGCCGGAAGCGGCACCCCCAGCTGCCGGGCCATAGCGATGAAGGCCGGTACCAGGCCCTTGCCCAGGCTGCTCAGGGCCTGGCCGATCGCCTCAGGGTCCGCCGTCCAGTCGGGTACAGGATGCGCCTGGGGAACCGCCCAGCTCCCCGGGTCACGGGGCGTGGCGCGCGAGAAGACGTGGTCGAACGTGCGGGCCGAGGCATCCCGCCCGGTGAACGCCGGACCTAGACTCCAGGTCTTGCGCAGCGTGGCGACCAGCGACGTGTGCCGGTACTCCTCGTTGTACACCGACCCTGGCTCTATCCAAGGCGACACGATGACAGCGGGTACCCGGTACCCGGAGCGGTCGAAGGCGAAGCCGAACTCGCCGGGCGGCGCCGCCGGGTCCGGCGGCGGGACCGGCCCCGGCGCGACGTGATCGTAGGTGCCGCCCGGCTCGTCCCACCCGATCAGCAGCGGCGTGTTCCATACATTCGCGCCCGTCTCGGAGGTGGCCGACCGGTAGGCGGCGTACACCCGGGCCAGGAACGCCTCGCCGGACAGCATCGAGGACGGGCTGTCCATCTTGAGGTCCACTGCGGCCGAGAACGAGCGGCCGAACGCCGGGTGGTAGTCGCCGTGGCCGGTCAGCATGTTCGGCTCGATCAGCGAGAAGTCCGGCAAGGTGCCCGCCGCGGCGTCCTGCTCGAACTCGGCGAACGGCACGAAGTGGGTGGCCAGCCGGTCCTTCAGCCGGGGATAGTGGATCACCCCGGTGAACGAGACCGGCATCGGCTCCATGACGTAGACCTTCCAGGTCCGGCCGCGGGCCGCTAGCCGGTCGAAGATCGTCTCGGCGTTATTCTTCGCAAACCACTTGCCCACCGGGCTGTTCACCACGAAACCGGACGAGGTGGCCGCGGTCCAGAAGGACCGGTTCATGAAGGTCTGCGACGGCACCTCGCAGAACCAGTGGTCAAAGACCCCGAAATCCCGGGCTATGCCGTTGAGCACCGGGAGCTGCTGCGGGGTGCAGCCGGTCATGATGTGCGCGTACTCCTCATACGTGGGCTGGCGGCCCATCTCCGCGGTGAAGGTGGAGATGTAGTCGGCCACGAACCCGTCCATCGTCGGCGCCGCCCCCGGCGGCGGCGCATTCCACGGCGCCGCGACCTCCGCACCGACCTTGAACCGGTTATGGTCATCCAGGACGCCGTACAGCTGGGTGTTGGTGTGGTAGTACTCCTCACCCGAGTCCGGGTTCGGCGAATCCATATCGGTCGCCACGGTGTACGGGACCACCCTGCGGTCAGCGCCGTGCTCGGCCCACGCCGGAACGGGGTTGCCCAGGTCCTTGCCGATCACCCCGTCGAAGTTCTTGCCGTCCCGCGGGCCGTACAGGTGCCCGAGCACATTGTCCAGGGAACGGTTCTCGAACAGCACCACCACGATGTGATCCAGTGCGCGGGACCTATCCGGTGCGGGCATCAGCTATCTCCCTTACCCCGCCAACCGTGAACACGGCCGGTTCCTGGCCCCCGCGACGTTCATCGCTGGACACGGGACCAGGAAGACCCTGGCCTCACGGTCGCGGCCGGGAGCCGAGATGCCAGTCCACCCCGATCGTGCCCTGTGCGGCCGCCACCCCGCTACGGCCCCCGCCCCGGCCCCGCAGCACGTACGCGATGCCCACCGCGATCAGGCCGCCAGCCACCGGGCCGGCCAGGTACGCCCACCACGCGGTCCAGTCGCCCTTGACCAGCGCCGGGCCGAGCGATCGGGCCGGGTTCATCGACGCCCCGCTGACCGGCGAGCCCCACAACCCGGCCAGCGCGATATAGCTGCCCACGCCGATAGCGGCCAGCGGCCCGATCTGCTGCGCACCCGACGCGGTACCCAGAATCACGCTCACCAGCCCGGCAGTCAGCACCATCTCCCACAGCATCGCGGTGATCGCCGAGATCCCGCTGCCTGGCAGGGTCAGCCCCGCGCTGCCCTGCTTGCCCACAAACGCCCACAGCGCCAGCGTGGCCAGGATCGCGCCAAGGAACTGGGCCACGACGTAAGCCGGGACCCGCTTCCACGGGAAGTCACCCCGCGCCGCGAACGCCACGCTCACCGCCGGGTTCAGGTGCGCACCCGAGACCGTCCCCATGAACAAGATGATGGCCGCCACCATCAGCGCCGGGGCCACCACCTTCGCCCCATACGGGACCGCGCTGCCGCCGAACCGGGCACTGACCATGCCGCCGCCAACGGCGACCAGGACCAGGAAAAAGGTGCCCAGCAGCTCCGAGAACAGCCGCCGCCCTTCGTACTTGTCGTCCCAGAAGTCGAACTCACCGGCAACCGAGTTCGGCTGCCCGATAGACCGCAGCGCGACGGCAGCATGACGGGCGGCATCCTGCCGCCCGGGTTCCGATTCCGGGGCAAGCTCATCGGGCTGGCTGGTCATCCAAGGCCTCTCTCCGGCTTCCCTGCGCACTCGGCACACGCGCGGGCGTCAGGGATCAGGCCGCCGCCAGCGCATCATCCACCCACCCCACAGTTACCCGAGGCTCCGCAATTGTGGTCACCCGGTACGGATGAGATCCCAGTCGAGGGCTGGGTGACCCTGGCCTTGCGGTCCGAGCTGGCGACCGGACCGGCCGCCAGGTCGCCGAGGACATCCCGGCCGGTCAGCTGGAGTTCGGCGGCTAGGCCTGACTATCGCTTTCTTATTCGGTTATCGGGATCTAGCGGCTTAGGGATAAGGTCAGCGGGTGGCCGAATCGTGTTATCTCCGCTACCCGCACGTTGCCCGCGATCTCGTCACGTTCGCGGCTGAGGACGATGTCTGGCTCGCCTCGCTGAGCGAGGCAGCAGGCGGCCGCGGCACCCGGGCGCGGCGGCTCACCGCTGACCAGGTCCCGGTGCTGCATCCGCGGCTGAATCCGTCGGCGACGCACGTCGCCTGGACCTCGAGTCGCGACACGCGCTCGCTCGGCCGGGGAGCCGCGCGGGAGGCGCACGCGGTGTCCGTGGACGGCGGCCCGGTCCGGCGGCTCACCTACTGGGGAGACCGGTTCGCGACCGTCCGCGGCTGGGTCAGCGACGACGAGGTGCTGGTGCTCAGCGGGACCGGCCAGCCCGCCACCATGAAGACCTGGGCGTTCGCCGTTCCGCTGAGCGGGCCGGCCCGCCGGCTCGACTACGGGCCGGCGGGCGACGTCGCGGTACGCGACGGTGCCGTGCTGGTGGGCAGCGCCATGAACTTCGAGCCGGTCGAGCCGGCCTTCTGGAAGCGCTACCGAGGCGGTTCCGGCGGCAAGATCTGGTACTCACCAGACGGCTCGTCCTACACCCGGATCCTCGCCGGCGTGGGTGACAACCTGGTGAATCCCATGTTCGCCGGACCGCGGGTGGTGTTCCTTTCTGACCACGAGGGGACCGGCGCGCTGTACTCCGCGCTCCCGGACGGAACGGACATGCGCCGCCACACCGGTCTCGGCGAGTACTACGCCCGGAACGCGACGACCGACGGCCAGCGCGTGGTCTACCAGCGGGCCGGGGAGATCTGGCTGCTCGAGTCGCTCGACGCCGAGCCGGTGCGCCTGGACATACGGCTCAGCGAAGAGCACTCCGGCCGGGCCCCCTACCGGGTGCCGGCCCACTCGCAGCTGGGCTCGTTCACGCTCGATTCCGCCGGCCGGGTGCTGGCGGCCGAGGTGCGCGGCACCGTGCACTGGCTGCCCGGCCGGGACGAGGCGGCCCGGGCGCTGCTCGCCGAGCCGGGCGTGCGCGCCCGGCTTCCGGTCATCATCCCCGGCCCCGGCGCGGTGGCCTGCGCGTCAGACAGCGGCGATGAGGGCGGCCTGGACGTAATCCCCGCTGACGGCTCGGCGGCCAGGCGGATCGGGCACGGCGAAATCGGCCGGATCCTCGAACTGGCGGTGGCACCGGACGGCCGCCTGGCCGCGGTCGCGTGCGCCGACGGCCGGCTGCTGACGGTGGCGCTGGACGGCGAGCCGGTCATCACCGAGATCGCGCGCAGTGCCAACGACGCAGTCGCGGGCCTGGCGTTCTCTCCCGACTCCGCGCTGCTCGCCTGGTCGCAGCCGTGGCGTCCGTCGAGCCTGGCCTCGCAGATACGGCTGGCCCGGCTGGCCGACGGCACCGTCACCGACGTGACCCCGCCGCGGTTCGACGACACCTCGCCGGCGTTCACCCTGGACGGCAAGTACCTGGCGTTCCTGTCGAACCGCGCGTTCGACCCGGTCTACGACGCGCACTGCCTCGAACTCGGGTTCCTGCCGGGAGTCCGGCCGTATCTCGTGACCCTGCGGGCCACGACGCCATCGCCGTTCATTCCGGAGCTGAATGGCGGTGCGGCAGGACCGGAGGATCCCGGGGCTGGCCCCGCGGCCGGGAGCGCGGATGCGGATCCTCCGGCGGCTGGTCCCGGCCCGGCCGGTCTCGACGTGGCCGGGCTGGCCGGGCGGATCGTGCCGTTCCCGGTGGCGGCCGGGCGTTACGACAAGCTCCGCGCGGTCACCGGCGGCGTGGTCTGGCGGGAACTGCCGCGCACCGGGGAGCTTGGCGAGACCGCGATCGGCGCGGACGAGGAGGTCCCGGCCCGGCTCATCCGTTACGACCTGGCTCAGCGCAGGCGCTCGGTCGAGGCCGGGGCCCTGGACGACTACGCGGTGTCCGGCGACGGCGCCCGGGTGGCTTACCGGACCGGCGGGTCGCTGGTGATCAAGCCGGCCGGCGAACCCGGTGCGGAGGCGGTCAGCGTCGACCTGGACCGGATCCAGGTGACGGTCGATCCGCCGGCCGAGTGGTCGCAGATGTACCGCGAGACGTGGCGGCTGATGCGGGACAACTTCTGGCGCGCCGACATGGACGGCGTCGACTGGATCGCGATGGGTGACCGCTACCGGCCGCTGGTCGGCCGCATCGGCTCCGCGGACGACCTGCACGATGTACTGCGGGAGCTGCAGGGCGAGACAGGCACCTCGCACACGGGGGTGCTGCCTCCGGCCGCGGGCGGTGACCCGGCGCTCGCACAGGGCCTGCTCGGCGCCGATGTCGAGCGCACCGGGGACGGTACCTGGCGGATCGGACGGATCCTGGCTGGCGAGTCGTCGGTGATCGGCGCGCGTTCCCCGCTGGCCGCTCCCGGCGTCGCCGCGGCGCCCGGCGATCTCATTGTCGCGGTGGACGGGCGGCCGGCGGACCCTGACCTCGGCCCGAACCCGCTGCTGGCGGGCAAGGCCGGCCAGCCGGTCGAGCTCACTCTCCGGCGCGGCGGTACGGACCGGCGGGCGGTCGTGGTTCCGCTCGCCAGCGAGCACGCCACCCGGTACCACGACCTGGTCGCCCGGCAGCGGGCCGCGGTCGGCGAGGCCTCGGGCGGACGGCTCGGCTACCTGCGCATCACCGGCACGAATCCCGCGGGCTGGGCGGAGCTTCACCGCGACCTGTATACCGAGTTCCGGCGGGACGGCCTGATCGTGGACCTGCGGGACACGCAAGGCGGCGACGCTTCCTGGCTGCTGGCCGAGAAGCTCGCCCGGCGCAGTATCGGCTGGTACCTGTCCCGGCATGAGGAGCCGGAAGGCTACCCGGTCGAGGCGCCGCGCGGGCCGATCGTCGCGATCACCGACGAGTACGCGAGTTCCGGCGGCGACATCGTGATCCAGGCGCTGAGGTCCTACCGCATCGCGACCGTGGTCGGAGTCCGTACCTGGGGCGGCGTGATCGCCTGTTACTTCAATGAACTGGTCGACGGGACCCTGGTGACGCAGCCGGCGTCCGCCTTGTGGGTTGACGGCGTCGGCTGGGGGGTGGAGAACCACGGCGCGGAGCCGGACGTCGAGGTGGCCATCGCGCCGCACGACTGGGCCGCGGGCCGCGATCCGCAGCTCGACACCGCCATCCGGCTGGCGCTGGAGGCGCTGGAGCAGCGCACGCCCGGGACTCCGCCAGCTATCTGACCAGGCTTGCGTTCCCGTCCGCGGCCCGGCCGCGGAGCCCGCGGCCGGCTGGCCCTTGATCAGCGCCCGCGCTCACCGCTCAGAAGCGCCATTTCCAGCTGGCGATCATCGCCTGGAATTCGGGGGCAAGCTGGTCGAACGCCGGGCCGGGATCCACCGGGTGCGCGACGGTGAAGCCGACCATGAACCAGCGCCCGCGCCGCCCCGCGTACAGCTCGCACAGGCGGACGCGGACGTGCGGCAGGTTCATGGTCGTGTCGATGACCACGGCCCGCTCGCCGTCCATCAGCACCACCCGCGGCCGGTTCACCACGATCCCGTGGGCGTTGTGCGCCTTCACCCCGGCGAACCGCAGCGCGTCCTGCTCCAGTTGGCCGGGGTCGGCGGCCAGGAACCGGGTCACCTCCCGGCTGGTGATCTCGTTGAAGTCGGCGGAGACCTGGCAGTCGGGCCGGTTGCGGCGCAGCATGAACAGCAGCCGCTGCTGATTGTTCGCCGCGTCCTTCGCCGCGTTGGCCAGGTAGACCGGGTCGGTCAGCGGCTCCCAGCCGTAGGGCACCGCGCAGGTGAACCGCTGGTCGCGCTGCTCCCAGCCGGCGATCCGCACGTGCGGCGGCACGTCCCACCGCTCCATGCCGAGCGGCTGCCACAGCCTGCCATGCGACAGCCGGCCGTACCAGCCGGCCAGCTCGTCGATCTGCCCGGTGCGGACCAGCAGCGGATAGTAGTTGACCGGCGTGAGCCGCAGCGCGTCGTGGTCGCGCTGCCAGGACGACACCTCGGCGTAGTCGACCCGCATCGAGGCCGGCGTCCCGCCCCAGGTCCCGTTCAGCACCATGCCCCGGTCGTCCAGCAGCGCCTCGCCGGTGCCGGCCACCAGCCACTGCGGCTGGGCCTGCTGCCGGGCGCGGCCGCGGGCCGCGGCGTTGCCGGCCGCCCGCGCGCCGTAGAACAGGCCCGCGGCCAGCGGGCTGTTGGTGATCAGCACGTTGCGGTTGGGCCGGAACGTCACCTGCGGGGTGTCCCAGTACAGCAACTCGACCGGCCAGCGCAGGTCCGGCCGGTATCCAGCCCCGGCTCCCGGCGGCTGATCAGGCATTCCGTCACTATAGATCGGCGGGTGCCGGCCACCGCCGGTGCAGCGCCCGGTAAAGATCATTGGCGGCAATAAGCCGTCAGCGGCTCATCCTCCGCTTTACCATGAGCAACCGGGACGGGACCGCGGGCGCGGGGGGACTACATGGCAGAGGCGCTCAAGCCCGGCGACCCGCACACCGCCGGGCCCTACCAGCTGCTGGCCCGGCTCGGCGCGGGCGGCATGGGCCAGGTGTTCCTCGGCCGGTCGCCCGGCGGGCGGCCGGTGGCCGTCAAGGTCATCCGGCCCGAGCTGCTGGCCGGCCAGCCGAGCTTCCGGGCCCGGTTCGCCCGCGAGGTGGCCGCGGCCCGGCGGGTCAGCGCGCTGTACACCGCGCCCGTCGTGGACGCCGACCCCGATGCCGAGATGCCGTGGCTGGTCACCGCATACGTGGCCGGCCCGTCGCTGGCGGACGCGGTCATCGGCCACGAACCGCTGCGGGCCGAGGTGGTCCGCGCCCTGGCCGCGGCCCTGGCCGAGGGCCTGGGCCAGATCCACGCGGCCGGTGTCGTGCACCGCGACCTGAAGCCCGCCAACGTCCTGCTGGCCGCGGACGGCCCGCGGATCATCGACTTCGGCATCTCCCGCGCCGTCGAGGCCAGCGCGCTGACCGGAACCGGGCTGATCGTCGGGTCGCCCGCGTACATGTCCCCCGAGCAGGCGGGCGGCGAGGAAGCCGGGCCGCCCAGTGATGTGTTCAGCCTCGGCTGCGTGCTGGCCTTCGCCGCCACCGGAGCCGCGCCGTTCAAGGGCGAGACGCTCCGGGCCCTGCTGTTCGGAGTGATCACCGCCGAGCCGGACCTGTCCGGCCTGCCGGCCAGCCTGGCGCCGCTGGTCCGCCGCTGCCTGGCCAAGAAACCGGCGCAGCGGCCCGCGCCCGGCGAGATCGTCGCCGAACTCGGGCCGGCCGGCCTGCTGCACGACTGGCTGCCCCCGGCGGTCGCCGCCGCGCTGCCCGGCTACAGCCCGGCCGCGCTCGGCGTCGTCCCGCAGCCGGGGACCGGGCCGGGCGCGGCGCAGGCACCCGCCGCCGCGCCGCCCGGGCCGCCGGGCGGGCCGGCGACCCGGTCCGCCGCCGCGACCCAGACCCGGCTGCCCGGGGCCGGCGCACCGGCCGGGCACAGGCCGGCCGCCAGCCCCGGCCGGGATCCGGCCGCAGCGCGCCGGCCGCAGTACCCGCCGCCCGCCGGGCCGCCGGCCGCTCATCAGCCCGGGTCCCTGGCCGGCTACCGGCCCGGTCCGTCGGCTGGCTACCGGCCCGGGCCGCCGGGCGGAGCCGGCCCGCGGTCCGGCGGCCCGGCTGCGCCGTCCGGTTACCAGCCCCCTCCGGCCGCCTACCAGCCGCCCCCCGGCACCTACCAGCCGCCCCCCGGCGGCTACCAGCGGCCAGGAACCTGGCCGTCCCGCGGCCAGGGCCGGCCTGGCCGCGGGCACCTCGCGGGCGCGCCGCTTTCCCGGCAGGACCGGTTCGGCTGGCTGAGCCTGCCCGTCCTGCTGCTGGTCGCCGCCGCCGCCTGCACCGCGCCCCTGGAGACGTTCTACGCCATGACCTGGGGTTTCGTGGTCGTCGTGGTGGCGTCCCGGCTGGCGGCGGCGGCCGTGTGGATCCGCCGCCGCGGGCCCGGCGGCCTGGCCGGGGCGGTGGGCCGCAGCGTGCTCGCCGACCTGGCCGGCGCGATCGGCCTCAGCCTGCTGGCCTTCGCCGTACTGGCGATCACCGTCGACGTGCTGCTGCCCGCCGTCGGCCCGGGCCTGCCCGGCGCCTACCGCAGCGCCCTGTCCACCGGCGGCCCGGCCAACCCGTTCTCCTCCCACGCGCAGGCCTGGTTCTTCCTGCACCTGTTCCTGCTGCCGGCCGCGCTGGCGGTGGCCGCGGTCGTGGTGCTGCGCACCCGGGCGAACCTGGCCCGGCCGCTCCTGCTGCCCCGGGCCGCCCGCCTGGTCAACCAGCAGGCCGCGGCCGCGCGGCTGGCCGTCGCGGGCCTCCTGACCGCTGCGGCGCTGGCCCTGATCGGGCTGAACGGCGGCGTGGCCCCGGCGCGCCGCCCACAGGGCGCGATCTGCGCCGTCGCCCCGGCAACCTGCGCCGCCGCGGCGAAGCTGGCCAGCGGCCACGGCGCGGCCGGGGCCGGATGAGCGCGAGGGGACTGGCGCGCCGCGGATCGCGCCCCCCGCGAGGTGAGCGGCGGCCGATTCGTGGTAGCTGATCAGCGTGGCACATGACGAACCGCCGGCCCTCGTGCTCGGCCCGCTGCTGCGCTACATCGGGGACACCTCGGCGACGATCTGGGTCGAGACGGACCGGTCCTGCGAGGCCGAGGTCCTCGGGCACCGGGCGCGCACCTTCGAAGTCTGCGGACATCACTACGCCCTGGTCGCCGTCACCGGCCTGGCGCCGGGATCCGAGCACGAGTACCAGGTCGCGCTGGACGGCACCGTCCGCTGGCCGGAGCCCGGCTCGCCGTTCCCGCCGAGCAGGCTGCGCACCACCGGCCCGGGACGGCCGCTGCGGCTCGCCTTCGGCTCCTGCCGGGTCGCCCAGCTGCGCATCCCGCCGCGCAGCCGGCGCTGGCGCACCCGGTACGAGCAGCACCACGGTGCGGACGCGCTGACCGGATACGCGCTCGACCTGGCCGGCCAGCCTCCCGGGCGGTGGCCGGACGCCATGCTGCTGATCGGCGACCAGGTGTACGCCGACGAGACCGGGCCGGCCGACCCGGCAGTTCATCCGGGAGCACCGTGACCCCGCGCAGCCGCCGGGCTATGAGGTCGCCGGCTTTGCCGAGTACTGCTTCTTGTACAAGGAGGCCTGGAGCGAGCCCGCCATGCGCTGGGTGCTGTCGATGCTGCCCACGGCGATGATCTTCGACGATCACGACGTGCATGACGACTGGAACACCTCGGCCGCCTGGCGCCGGGACTACCAGGCCAAGCCGTGGTGGCGGGCCAGGATCACCGGCGCCTACATGAGCTACTGGATCTACCAGCACATCGGCAACCTCTCGCCGGACGACCTCGCCGAGGACGAGCTGTGGCGCAAGGTGGCAGAGGGCGGCGACGCGCGGGCCCTGCTGGAGGATCTCGCGGTGCGGGCGGACCGGTCGCCCGAAGGCATCCAGTGGACATTCCGGCGCACCTACGGCCGGGTCCGGGTGATCGTGATCGACTCCCGCAGCGGCCGGGTGCTGGACGACGACGGCCGGCGGCTGATGGTCGACGACGCCGAATGGCAGTGGATCACCGAGTCGGCGGCCGGCGGCTGGGATCACGTCGTGCTGGCCTCCACGCTGCCGCTGCTGCTGCCGCGCGGCATCCACAACCTGGAGGCCTGGAACGAGGCGGTCTGCGGCGGCGCCTGGGGCCGGCGCTTCGCCCGCACCGGCGAGCAGATCAGGCGGGCCGCGGACCTGGAGCACTGGGCGGCGTTCGGCACCTCCTTCGCCCGGTTCGAGCAGCTGCTCACCGGCCTGGCGGCAGGTGCCTGCGGCGAGCCGCCCGCCTCGGTCACCGTCCTCGGCGGGGATGTGCACAACAGCTACCTGGCCGAGGTGAGCTTCCCGCCCGCGGCGGGCGCGCGCAGCGCCGTCTACCAGGCGGTCTGCTCGCCGTTCCACAACCTGCTCGAACCGTCGTCCCGGCGGCTGCAGCGGCTGGCCGGCTCGGCCGCCGGGCGGGCGCTCACCGGCGCGCTGGCCCGGCTCGCCGGGGTGCGCGGGCCGGGCATCAGCTGGCGGGTCAGCCACGGGCCCTGGTTCGCCAACATGCTCGCCGAGCTGGAGTACGACGGCCGCCGGGCCCGCGTCCGGTTCGGCCAGACCTCGGCCGACCTGGCCCGGCGGCCCCGGCTGCAGACGCGGGCGGAAACCGAGCTCAGCTGACCGCCCCGGCCCGCCCCGGCGGCGGCGCGGCCGCGGCCCGGGCCGCGGTCCCGCCAGGCCGGCGTATCGTCGCTGGCATCGACCCCACAGCTCGCGGCGGCACGCCCGACATCCTCAGCCAGGGCGGCGACCGGCCGCCCCGGTCAGGCTGGGGCCGGCTCGCCGTTGCCGTGGCCGCGCTCGCCGTGGCCGGCCTGATCGGTGTCCGCATCCTGCCGGGCCCGCACCCGGCCCGGCCCGCGGCCGGCCCGGCCGGGTCCCGGCGGCCGCGGGCGCCGCCGGCGGCATCCCGCCCAGCGGGGTGAGCGGCCCGTCCGCCCGGTGGCCGTCCTTGCTGCGGATCCTGGCCGCCGGCGCGCGCCCCGCCTGGTACCGGCCGGCCAGCGGCCGGGCCGCGCCGGTGGGCGGGCTGCCCGCCGCCCGCGACGGCTACCTGCTCACCCGGGCCGGCGGCGGCTGGATGGTGCAGGCGGCCTGGGCACCGCGGCGGGACTGCTCCGGGTGCCCCGTCCCGCCGCGGCCGGTGTACTTCCTCGCCGATGGCGGCCGTCGCGCCACCCGGGCCGGTGCCGCGCAGTACGCCGCCCCCGCGGCCGCGCCGGGCGCGCTGTGGCTGACCAGCATCCCGGCCGGCCCCGGCCGGGCCCCCGCGGCCGGGCGCGCCACCGAGGTCAGCGCGGCCGGGAAGGTCCTCGCCCCGCCGGCCCGGCTGCCGCCCGGCTACCTGATCGCGCGCGGCACCGATCGCGGGCTGCTGTTGCAGCCGCTGGCCGAGAACGGCCAGGGCGGCCCGGACCGGCTGTGGGCGCCGGGGTCGCCGGATCCCGGGCGGGCGGTTCCCGGGCTGATCGCCGCCAGCGCCTGCCGGCTCGCGCTGGCGGGACGGTGCGCGCCGCGGTGCCGGATCCGGGTGCTGCGGCTGGCCGCCGGCCTGCCGGCGGTGATCACCCTGCCGCCGGGCAGCTCGGCGGCGGCCGCCGCGTTCAGCCCGGACGGCCGCTATCTCGCCGTCCAGCTCAGCAAGGGCAGCGGCGGCGACGACGGCGGGCTGGCGATGCAGCTGGCCGTGGCGCCGGCGTCGGGAGGCCGGCTGGTGAAGGTGCCGGGTACCTGGGCCAGCAGCGACGCGCTGACCGGCTTCGGCTGGCCGTCAGGCGCCGACGTGGTCGTGGCCGAGTTCAGCTTCACCAGCGCGTTCCAGCTCGTGGCCTGGCAGCCGGGCGCGCCACAGCCCGCCGTCGCGGTGGTCCGCGACGGCCAGGTCAGAGCCAGGCTGATGCCCTAGCCGCGCCCGGCCCGGTGCCGCTGGCTGCTGACGATCGCGCCGCTCACCACCAGCGTCGCCGCCGCCAGCAAGGCCGAGGCCGCGAGCGTGCCGATGCTGGTCTTGGTGGCGCTGGTGAATGTCACCCAGATGATCAGGGCGAGGGCGAGCAGGCCGCCCAGGACGGTGACGGCAATGGCGCGGGCCCGGCTGGACCGGCCCGCGAAGGGTTTCGGCGGGCAGGTCCAGTCGATGCCGTGGGCCGACCTGGGGCAGCCGCACAGATTGCACGAGTCGAGGTTGGAGATGGAGCGGCCAGAGGTCGCGAAATGCTGATCGGCGATCATCGCGATCACCTTCTTCCAGACCGACGGCCGGATCAGGCTAATCGGTAATCCGGCACGTGCGCACTGTCATTGTACGCCTGCCGCCGGGGCCGCCGCGGCTGGCTCCGGCGCCAGCAGCTGCGGGGGTCAGCCCGGCCGGGCGGGAATGGCGGGCGGGCCGGCGATCCAGCGGACCGCGGCCATGTAAGGCACGAGCAGCAGGCTGCCGTACAGCAGCCCGGCGATGATGTCGGAGAACCAGTGCTTGCTGCAGTACTCGCGGGCGTAAGCCTGGTTGAACGCCAGCGCCGACATGATGCCGAGTGCGTAAACCCGGCCGCGGGCGGTACCGCTGAACTGGCGCCACAGCATGTGCGCGAGCGCGCCGTAGAACAGCACCACCCGGTCGGTGCCGCCGGACGGGTACGTGCCGCCCGGGCTGCCGGGCGGCCCCAGCCTCCCGAAGGTGTACCGCAGCGCGATCGTGGCGTAGTGGTCCACCAGGATCGCCGAGCCGAGCACGGCCGGCGGCAGCCATTTCTTGCGCGGGTAGGACACCGCGAGGCAGGCCGCGCCGGTGTAAGCGGCGCCCCAGGTGGTCCAGGTGTTGCCGATCTTGTTGGCCCGCTCCATGATCGCGGCCCAGACCCGCACCTGATGGCGGTTGACCCAGTCGTACATCGGCTGGTCGATGGCGGGCCCGTTGCCGATCACGGCCGGCCCGATCAGCGCCATCACGCCGTAGGACAAGATTCCGCTGGCCGCGCTCATCGCCGCCAGCCGGGCCAGGTCGGCCGCCAGCCCGGACTCGCCCCCCGGGTGCGCTGCGGAGAGCATCTGGCCCGGCGCGACCTGGAGGCCGGCCGGGCCGCCGGGCACCGGGCGGACCGCCGGGCTCTGCAGCACCTGGCTGGCCGCGGCGGTGTCCGCGGCCCGTCCGGCGGACAGCACCGGGCCGGGGGCGGGCGGCGGGGTCCCGGCCGGGCCCGGCGGCGCGGACCCGTTAGCCGCGGCCGGCGCGCTGCCCGTGAAGCCGTTGTCGGGCACCCGGCCGGGCGCCGCGGTCTCGCGCTCGGCGGCGGCTGCGCGGCGGGCCGCGATGACCGTAACCGCGCCGATGGCCGCCATGCCAGCGGGCCACAGCGCCGCGAGAAGATACCGACGCATTCCCATGCCTTCCTTGTGCTTTCGCGGATCTCGCCGCCCGGGCGTACCGCCGAACTATAGCGCCCGGGCGTGCCGCGGCGGGATCGTATGCCGCCGCGGCGGTCCCGCTCAGCGAGGCCGCCCGCCGCCTTCCCGGCCCGCCGCAAATGCCCGCCGGACGGGCGTTCAGGCCCTGCCCGCACAATGAGGTGATATTCCGGGTCACCAAAACCGGCCCTTTACCAGGATGCGCGGATGCGTGCTAGCGTTAAGCCGCTCGCGCTTTTCTGCTTTCCGGAATTTTAAGGCCAACCGCCGCATTCTGGCCGGCCCGGCTTTTTGGCCGCCATACGGAACCCGCGGGACAGGCCGGGATAGCGGAATTGCGCGGCATCAGGGGGATTGCACACCGGGGGGAAGTGAGTGGCGAGAATTCCCGCCCATGCGGGGCGGCTGTCGTGGTGGGAACGCGTCACGTTCGCGGGCGTGTTCGTGCTGATGGCGGTCGTGGTCGCGACGGTGGCGGTCACCGCCGGGCGGCCGCCGGGGCGGGCCGCCGCCGGCGGATCGGCCGCCGTACCGCTGAGCCCTGCGGAAACGCCGAGTGCCGGGCGGCTGATCACCGCGCCGCGGCCCGGGGCGCCCGAGGCAGCCGGGTCGGCGGCGTTCAACCAGCAGCTCCAGCAGGCCCTGGTCCCGCTGGCCGCCCGCGACGGCCGGTTCGCGGTCGGCGTGATCGACTCCACCTCGGGGGCGCGCGCCGTCTACGGCGGCCTGACCCGGTTCCCGGCCACCGGGGTGATCCGGGTCGGCATCCTGGCTGCGCTGCTGCTGCGCCATCAGCATCCGGCCGCACCGCTGGGCCGGGCCGCCCGCGGGCTGGCGGCCCGGATGATCGAGCGAGGGGACGCGCGGGCGACGGCGCGGCTGTGGCGGCAGATCGGCGGCAGCCGCGGGCTGCGTGCCGCGGACCGGCGGCTGTGGCTGCGCCAGACCCGGCCGGGCCCGGGCGGGCGCTGGCGGCTCAGCACCACCACCGTTACCGACCAGCTGCGGCTGATGTCCGACCTCACCTCCGGCCGGTCGCCGCTGACGAGCGGCTCACGGCGGCTAGCCCTCGGGCTGCTGCAGCAGGCCCGCAGCCCCGGCGCCTGGAACGCGGCGGCCAGGCCCGCCGGAGGCGGCGCGCCCTGGGCCGCGGCGAACGGCGGCCGCCGGACCCGGCACGGCTGGGCGTTCGGCAGCGTCGGGGTGGTGCGGCGCTCCGGGCACCTGATGGAGCTGGCGGTACTGTCTGACCGCCAGCCCAGCCGCCGGGCGGGCCTGGAGCTGGCCGCGGCGGCCGAGACCCGCGCCGCTGCGGCCATCGGCCCCCCGGTCACGGCGGCCAGGAACCACCAGAGCGCCCACCCGGCTGCGGGCCGCCCGCGCGCCCGCCGCCGCCCGCGCCCGGGCCGGGCGCCCACCGGCTATGGCCGCGCGCCCACCCGGCCGGCCCGGCCCCGCCGCCCGCGTCACCGGGGCAGCTCGGCGCCGGGACCGCAGCGGCGCTTCGCGGTACTTGCGGCAGCCGGGCCGCCGGATCAGGCGGGAACCACCAAGGTCTTCATGATCTTGTCGGCCAGGGTCTGCCGCTTGGCGTCCCACAGCGGGAACAGCCAGCCGATGTAGCAGATGAAGCTGTCCACGATGTGGCAGATGTCGCGGACGAAGGCCAGCAGCGGCCCGATCGGCTGGCCCGACTGCTCGCCGACCAGGCGCAGGTTGAACGTCCGCTTGCCCAGCGACTGGCCGGTCGACCCGCCGAGGTACCAGCGGTTGTAGATGATGTAGGCCAGCCCGGCCAGCAGGCACAGCAAGATCACGATGGAGCTGCGAGTGGCCTCGCCGATGAAGATCACGACAACGTACGGGATGATGTCGATGAGGTAGGCCCCGGCGCGCTGGATCCAGCTGGCGTAACCGCTCGCGGCCGCGGCACCGTAGCCGCCCGGGGCGTAGTCGGCCCCGCTCTGCGGGTAGCCCTGGCCGTACCCGGCAGCGCCCTGGCCGTACTGCTGCTGGCCGTAGCCCTGGCCGGCCTGCTGTCCGTAGCCCTGGCCGCCATCGCCGTAGCCGCCGCCCGGCCCGTAGCCCTGGCCGCCGTAACCCTGGCCGGCGTAACCCTGGCCGGCGTAACCCTGGCCGGGCTGCTGGCCGTGACCCTGATCACCCTGGCCGTAGCCCTGGCCGCCCTGCTGGTAGCCCTGGCCGCCCTGCCCGTAGCCGCCCTGCCCGTAGCCGCCCTGCCCGTAGCCGCCCTGGCCGCCCTGCTGGTAGCCCTGACCGCCCTGCTCATAGCCGCCCTGGCCGCGCTGCTGCCCGTAACCCTGATCACCCTGCCCGTAACCACCCTGCTGGCCGTAACCCTGATCACCTCGCCCGTAGCCGCCCTGCTGGTAGCCCTGATCACCCTGCCCGTAGCCGTCCTGGCCGCCCTGCTGGCCGTAGCGCTGTCCGCGCTGGCCGTAGCCCTGGTCGCCAGGGTCGTCGCCGTACCCGGGCTGATCAGTATTGCTGGGATAACTCATCGGGGTGCCTCTCGTGTGTGCTGCTGGGGAGGGATGCTCAGTCGGGGCAGGTTCTGCCGCCGCGGCCCGCGCTGGCGGCCGTCACAGGAACCCGAAGCGGTGCAGCTGGAAGATCCAGCTGAGCGCCACTACCACGGCGGCGGCCCGCTGGATCCGCCGCCGCGCCGCCGCCGGCCATGGCCGCGGCGGCGGCACGCCGGCGAAGGCCCGGGCGGCCAGCACCGGGGCGGTCACCGCCATCAGGGCCGCGGCCAGGTAGGCCAGCGGGCTGGTCCGCACGGCCGTGAGCCACTGGCCGTGCACCATCGCGACCGTGGCCGTGGTCAGGCCGCAGAACGGGCACGGCACGCCGGTCAGCGCGCGCAGCGGGCACGGGATGCCCTGCCCGCCGGTGTGCGCCATGATCGCCGGGTACGCGGCGCCGGCCGCGGCGGCGGCCGCCCCGAACATGGTGACGTGCTCGGGAACCGAGTAAGCCCTGCGGATAATCACTGGCTCTCCCGGGACTCATCCGCGCAGATCACTACCAAATCTGACAAGCAGGAATGCAGCGTACGGCCCGCCGCCCCCGGCTAGCGGGGGAAATCGCGGTTACCGATCCGGGCTGCTACGGCGCGTGCTCGCGGGAAATGGCGTCGCCCGCGGCGACCGGGCTGGGCTAGCCTGGGCGCCCTGGCGCACCGGAAGGCCGCGTGGCCAGGACGGCGCGGCGGGCGCCCGCGCGACCGGACCGGAGAAGCCGTTGCTGCTGACCATCACCACCACGCACCGGCCCGCCACCGACCTGGGCTTCCTGTTGCACAAGCACCCGGACCGGCAGCACATCGCCGAGCTCGCGTTCGGCACCGCCCGGGTGGTCTACCCGGTGGCCGGCCCGGGCGAGTGCACCGCCGCGGTGCTCGTCGACGTCGACCCGGTCGGGCTGTCCCGGGCGGCCGGCGGCGGCCGGCCGCTGGCCCCCTACGTCAACGACCGGCCCTATGCGGCGTCCTCGCTGCTCGCCGTCGCGCTCACCCGGCTGTTCGGGACCGCGCTGAGCGGCCGCAGCAAGGAGCGCCCCGAGCTGGCCGGCCAGGCCATCGACCTGCGGGCCGGGCTGCCGGCGCTGCCCTGCCGCGGCGGCGCCGAGCTGCTGCGCCGGCTGTTCGAGCCGCTCGGCTACCAGGTGCGCAGCGACGCCCTGCCGCTGGACCCGCAGTTCCCCGAGTGGGGACCCAGCCCCTACCTGTCGGTGACGCTGGCCATCCGCGCCAGGCTCGCGGACGTGCTGGCCCACCTGGTGGTGCTGATCCCGGTGCTGGACGACGACAAGCACTACTGGGCGGGCCAGGACGAGGTGGACAAGCTGGTGCGCCGGGGCGGCAGCTGGCTGGCCGCCCATCCCGAGCAGGACCTCATCGCCCGCCGGTACCTGCGGCACGACCGGATGCTGGCCCGCGAGGCGCTGGCCCGGCTGTGCGCCGACGACGCCGCGGACCCCGGCCGCGCTGACGCCGCCGCCGACGCGGCCGAGGAGTCGGTCGAGCGCAGCGCCGTGGCGGCCGGACCGGCCGGACCGGACGGCGCGGGCCCCGCGCTGGGCGAGCAGCGGCTGACCGCGGTGATCGCCGAGATCACCAGATCCGGCGCCCGCACCGTGCTGGACCTCGGCTGCGGCTCAGGGCGCCTGCTGGCCGGACTGCTGCGGGTGCCGGGGCTGACCCGGGTGACGGGCCTGGACGTCTCGCATCAGGCGCTGGCGCTCGCCGCCCGGCGGCTGCGGCTGGACACCATGACGCCGCGCGAGCGCGCCCGGATCGAGCTGCTGCACGGCTCGCTGACCTATACCGACCAGCGTCTGCGCGGCTTCGACGCCGCCGCGGTGGTCGAGGTCATCGAGCACCTGGACCCGCCCCGGCTGGCGGCGTTCGAGCGCTGCCTGCTGGCCGCCGCCCGGCCCGGGCTGGTCGTGATCACGACGCCGAACGCCGAGTACAACGCGCTGTTCCCCGGCCTGGCGCCGGGCGCGCTGCGCCATCCCGACCACCGCTTCGAATGGACCAGGGAGCAGTTCGCGGCCTGGGCGGCAGCCGCGGCCGCCCGGCACGGCTACGCGGTGCGGATGTCCGGGGCCGGGCCGGCCGACCCGCGGGCCGGCTGCCCCACCCAGCTGGCGGTGCTGACCCGGTGACCCGCATCACGGTGCCCGAGCTCTGCCTCGTCGTCCTGGCCGGGGTGTCGGGGGCGGGCAAGTCCACCTTCGCCGCCCGGCATTTCCGGCCGACCGAGGTGCTCTCGTCCGACGCCTTCCGGGCCATGGTGGCCGACGACCCGGACGACCAGGAGGCCACCGCGGCCGCGTTCGACGCGCTGGAGTACGTCGCGGGCAAGCGGCTGGCCGCCGGGCGGCTCACGGTGGTGGACGCGACCAGCGTGCAGCCCGAGGCCCGCCGCAGCCTCATCGCGCTGGCGCGCCGGCACCACGTGCTGGCTGTCGCGATCGTGCTGGACGTGCCGGAGACGGTGTGCGCGGCCCGCAACGCCGCCCGCGCCGACCGTCACCTGCCCGCGCACGCGCTGGCCCGCCAGCACGCCCAGCTGCGCCGGGGGCTGCGCGGCCTGCGCAAGGAAGGCTTTCACCGGGTGTTCGTGCTGGACGGCCCGGATGCGGTGGAGGCCGCTGAGGTCGGCCGGGAGCGGCTGTGGAACGACCGGCGCGACCAGCATGGGCCGTTCGACGTCATCGGCGACGTGCACGGCTGCTTCGCCGAGCTGGCCGACCTGCTGGGCCGGCTGGGCTACCAGGTGGCGCCGGACGGGTCGGCGGCCCGGCACCCGGGCGGCCGCACTGCGGTCTTCGTCGGCGACCTGGTGGACCGCGGCCCGGCCACCCCCGCGGTGCTGCGGCTGGTGATGGGGATGACCGCGGCCGGGACGGCGCTGGCGGTGGCCGGCAATCACGAGGCCAAGCTGCTGCGGGCGCTGCGCGGCCGGAACGTGACCACCGGGCACGGGCTGGCCCAGACGCTGGCCCAGCTCGCGGCCGAGCCGGAGGGCTTCCGCCGGGAGGTCCCCGCGTTCCTCGACGGGCTGCTCGGTCACCTGGTGCTGGACGACGGCAAGCTGGTGGTGGCACACGCCGGGCTGCCCGAGGCGATGCACGGCCGCGCGTCGGCCGCGGTCCGCTCGTTCGCCCTCTACGGCGACACCACCGGCGAGACCGACGAGTTCGGGCTGCCGGTCCGCTACCCGTGGGCAGACGACTACCGGGGCCGGGCGCTGGTCGCCTACGGCCACACCCCCGTCCCGGAAGCGGCCTGGGTGAACGGGACGATCTGCCTGGACACCGGCTGCGTGTTCGGCGGGGCGCTCACCGCGCTGCGCTACCCCGAGCGCGAGCTGGTGGCGGTGCCGGCCCGAGGCGGTGCACTACCAGCAGGCCCGGCCGCTGGCGGCGGTCCCCGCCGTCCCGGCCCGCGAGGCGGCCGAGCTGGCCATCGGCGACGTGCTCGGAAAGCGGATCATCCGCACCGGCGCCGGCCGCAGCATCACGATCAGCGAGCAGAGCGCGCTGGCCGCCCTGGAGGTCATGTCCAGGTTCGCCCTGGACCCGCGCTGGCTGCTCTACCTGCCGCCGACGATGACCCCGGCGGCCGCCAGCGGGCGGCCCGGCCTGCTCGAGCACCCGCGGGAGGTCTTCCGCAGCTACGCCGCCGACGGCGTGACCAGCCTGTGGTGCGAGGAGAAGCACATGGGCTCGCGGGCCGTGGTGATCATCGGCCGGGACCCCGGCAGCGCGGCCGCCGGTTCGGCGTCCCCGGCGCCGGCCGGGGCGTGATCTACACCCGGACCGGCCGGGCCTTCTTCGCCGATCCGGAGCTGGCCGCGGCCGTGCTGGACCGGCTCGCCGCGGCCATCGCCGCGGCCGGGCTGTGGGACGAGCTGGACACCGGCTGGCTGGCCCTGGACTGCGAGCTGCTGCCCTGGTCGGCCAAGGCCGCCGAGCTGCTGCGCGGCCAGTACGCCCCGGCCGCCGCGGCCGCGCAGGCCACCCTGCGGGCCGAATGCGAGGTGCTGGAGGCGGCGGCAGCCCGCGGGGCCGGCACGGGCCCGCAGCTGGCGCTGGCCCGCGAGCGGCTCGCGCTGGCCGGCCAGTTCGCCGCCGCCTACCGGCGCTACTGCTGGCCGGTCAGCTCGGCCGACGACCTGCGGCTGGCGCCGTTCCAGGTGCTGGCCGGCGAGGCGGCCGTGCACGCGCGGCGGCCGCGCGGCTGGCACCTGGAGATGCTCGGCCGGCTGGCGGCGCAGGATCCCGGGCTGCTGCGCGCCACCCGGGCGGTGCCGGCCACCGTCGGCGACGAGGCGAGCGAGCAGGCCGCGGCGAGATGGTGGCAGGAGCTCACCGAAGGCGGCGGCGAGGGCATGGTCGCCAAGCCGGCCGATCCGGCACGGCGGCGGCCGGGGCACTCGCAGCCCGGCATCAAATGCCGCGGCCGGGAGTACCTGCGACTCATTTACGGACCCGAGTACACCCGGCCGGAGAACCTGGAGCGGCTGCGCGCCCGCAACCTCGGCCGCAAGCGCGCGCTGGCCGTGCGCGAGCACGCACTGGGCCTGGAGGCCCTGGACCGGTTCACGGCCGGCGAGCCGCTGTACCGGGTGCACGAGTGCGTGTTCGGCGTGCTGGCGCTGGAAAGCGAGCCGGTTGACCCGCGGCTGTGAGCCGCGGCGCCCGGCCGCACGGCACAGCGCAGCCCGGCGGGTCAGCGGCTGGTGAAGGGCTGCAGCAGCCGGGTGAACGCCCACCTGCTCTGGCGGATGCCCGAGCAGTAATTGCTGTCGATCACGCCGGGGCAGCCGCCGTTGTCCCGCTGGATGGCCCAGATGCTGATCAGCGGCAGCCGCCTGGCGGTCGCGAAGGCTAGCACCTCGCGGGCGTCGCGCAGGTAGGTGACCTCGGTCTTCTTCGGGAAGTCGTCGATGCCGGGCAGCAGCGTGATGCCCTCCATCCGCCACAGCGCCGCGGCGCTGCGGCCGGGGTACAGCCGGGCCAGCTGGCGGTGCACGCCGCGCAGCGCGCTCAGCGCCTCGGCGCCCATGTCGGAGACCTTGTTGCTGTTGTAGTAGTCGAACGCCATCATGTTCACGGCCGTGACCTGCACGCCATGAGCGACGGCGCTGCGCAGCACGTTCAGGTCCGCGGCGGGCAGCCCGCCCGGCTCCACCCCGAGGGTGAGCACGATCTGCACCCGCCGGTGCCGGGCCGCGGCCCAGCGCTGCAGCAGGGCGATCGCCTCGCTGCGCCGGGCCAGCCCGGCCCGGTTGGTCAGCGATCTGGCCTCCACGTCCATGTCCAGCCGGGTCACGCCGTAGTCGGTGACCACCGACTCATAGGCCCGGGCGATGCGGGCCGGGCTGGGGCACGCGTCGGCGATCTCGGTGCCGCCCTGATCGGCGCTGTAGCCGCCGAACGAGGGGATCACGTCGCCGCCCTCGGCGCGCAGCACGGCGATCTGCCGGGTGTACCGGCCGCCGCGGATGACCGGCTGGCTGCGATAGCCGTTCCAGGTCAGCGAGCACGAGCCGCGCCGCGGTGCCTGCAGGAAGGCCAGGGTGAAGAACCGGGCGCCGGAGCGGCGCGCCACGGTGGTGATCCGGCTGGAGGTCCACGCCTCGAAGTACGGCGCGTACACCCGGGCCGGGAGCGGCCGTGCGGCACCAGCCGGGAGGGCCCGGGCCACTGCGGGCCCGGCCAGCAGGGCAGGCCCGAGCAGGGCGGCACCCAGGAACGCCGCCGCCGCGGCCCGCCCGCGGCCCGCCCCGGACCAGGGCCCGGCGGCCCGCTCGTGTCGTGCTGTCCGGCCAGGGATACCTGCCATGGCGCCGGCCCTTCCTTCCCGTTCGGCTGGTCTGGTCACGTCCGCCCGCCACCCGGCGGTCAGGCCGGCCGCACCGGGCGGTAGGCCGGCTGCCACATCCGAGCGCGGACGAAATCGCGCAGGTCGCCGTCCGGCTCGGTGCCGGCCACCCCCTCGTCCACGGCTTCCGCCACGACCGCCGCGGCCACCGCCGCCGACGTCGCGCGCAGTTCCTCCACCGGCGGCAGCAACGGCTGCCCGGGCACGGTCAGGTCCACCAGCTCGGCCACCGCCCGGGCCGCCGCGGCCAGCATGCCGTCGGTCACCCGGCGGGCCCGGGCCGCGCTCACCCCGAGCCCGAGGCCCGGGAAGATCAGCGCGTTGTTGGCCTGGCCGAAGTGGTACCGGACGCCGCCGTAGTCGGCCGGGCCGAACGGGCTGCCGGTGGCCACCAGCGCCCGGCCGCGGGTCCACCGGATGAGGTCCGCCGGGTCGGCTTCCGACAGCTCGGTCGGGTTGGACATCGGCATGATCACCGGCCGCGGCGCGTGCTCGGCCAGCTGCGTGACGATCTCCTCGGTGAACGCGCCCGCCCGGGTGGAGGTGCCGATCAGGATCGTCGGCCGGGCCCGGCGCACCACCTCGGCCAGCCCGATCCCGCCGAGGTCGGGGTCGGCGGCCCATTCGGCCACCTCGCCGGGGTCGCGCGCGTACCGGGCCTGCGCCTCACTGACATCCGCGGCCCCGCGCACCAGCAGCCCGGTGCGGTCGACCGCCCAGAACCGGGCGGCCGCCGGCCCGGCGGCCAGGCCCTCGGCGCGCATCTGCGCGGCGAGCTGGTCGGCGATGCCGGTCCCGGCGGTCCCGGCGCCGAAGATCACCACGCGGTGCTCGGGCAGCGGCGTGCCGGTGGCGCGGACCGCGGCCAGCACCGCGGCCAGGTTCACCGCGCCGGTGCCCTGGATGTCGTCGTTGAAGGTCAGCAGGCCGGCCCGGTAGCGCTCCAGGATGCGCCGGGCGTTGGCCACGCCGAGGTCCTCCCAGTGCAGCATGGCCCGGGGGAACAGCTTGCTGACCGCCCCGACGAACCGGTCGATGAACTCGTCGTAGTCCGCGGCCGGGACCCGGGGATGCCGGTTGCCGATGTACAGCGGGTCGGCCAGCAGGCTCTCCCGGTCGGTGCCCACGTCCAGCACCACCGGCAGGATCCGGTTCGGGTCGATGCCGCCGGCCGCGGTGTAGACCACGCCCTTGCCGACGGCGATGTGGATGCCGCCGACCCCCCAGTCGCCGATGCCCAGGATCGCGCCGCCGTCGGTGGCGATCACCAGGTCCACCTCGTCGGCGGCCAGCCCGGGATTCTGCAGCGAGGTCTCGATCAGGTCGGGCCGGTCGACCGACAGGTACGCGCCGCGCGGCCGCCGGTACTCGTGGCTGTAGCTGCGGATCGCCTGGCCCACTGTGGGGGTGTAGACGATCGGCAGCATCTCCGGCAGGTTGTCGGTCAGCAGCCGGTAGAACAGCACCTCGTTGCGGTCCCTGACCTCGGTCAGCAGCACGTTGCGGGCTAGCGCGCTGGGCTGCCGCAGGTACTGCGCGTGCACCCGCGCCACCTGCTCCTCCAGCCCCATGTGCCCGGGCGGGATCAGGCCGGTCACGCCCAGCTCGGCGCGCTCGGTGTCGCTGAAGGCCGTGCCCTTGTTGATCCTCGGGTCGGACAGCACCTGGCGGCCGCGCTGGCTGGTCCGCCAGCTGCCGTCCGTGTCAACCCACGCAGTGCGCATGCCGGTCCTCTCGGTAAGGACAATCCTGCCAGAACCCGGCCCGCGGCGGCCGCCCGCTCAGCCGGACGGCGCGGCCCCCGCGGCCGCGGCCCAGATCGCGCGGACGGCGTCGATCGTGTCCGCCTCGGCGGCCGTCTTGTCCTCCCGGTAGCGCAGCACCCGGGCGAACCGCAGGGCCAGCCCGCCCGGATAGCGGCTGCTGGCCTGCACCCCGTCGAACGCGATCTCGGCGACCAGCGCCGGCCGCACCCGCACCACGCCCCGCGCCGCGGCCGGGTCGGCCGCCGGCGGCCGGGGCGGGTCGGCCAGCGCGAGCAGCCGCTCGGTCTGCCAGGCCAGCATGGCGTCGGTGAGGCCCTTGAACGTCTTGCCCAGCATGACCAGGCCGCCGGTGGCCGGGTCACGGGCGCCCAGGTGCAGATTAGACAACAGGCCGCGGCGCCGTCCGTGGCCCCACTCGGCGGCCAGCACGACCAGGTCCAGGGTGTGCCGCGGCTTGACCTTGATCCACTCGCTGCCGCGCCGGCCGGCCCGGTAGGGCGCGTCCAGGGACTTGACCACCACTCCCTCGTGCCCGCGCGACACCGCGCCGGCGAAGAACGCCTCGGCCTGCGCCAGGTCGGCCGTCTCCAGCCGGGGCACGGCCAGCCCGGCCGGCGCGATCGCGGCGAGCCGCTCGTGCCGGGCCGCCGCGGGCTCGTCGATCAGGTCGGTGCCGTCCGCATGCAGCAGGTCGAACAGGAACGTGGTCAGCGGCACCTGCTCGCGCTGGCGGGCGGCCTCGCCCTGGCTGGCCACCCGGGCCGAGGTGACCTGGAACGGCCGCGGCCGGCCGTCCGGGCCGAGCGCCACCGCCTCGCCGTCCAGCACCGCGGCGGTCACCGGCAGCGCCCGCGCCATCTCGGTGACCTCGGGGACGCGCGCGGTGATGTCGTCCAGCGTGCGGGTGAACACCCGCACGTCCGGGCCGTCTCGGTGCACCTGGATCCGGATCCCGTCGATCTTCCACTCCACCGCGGCCGGGCATACTCGCTCGAACGCCGCGGCCATGGTCGCGGCGGATGCGGCCAGCATCGGCCGCACCGGACGGCCGACCCGCAGCGTGAACGCGGCCAGCGCGGCGGCAGCGCGGCTGCCGTCGGGCTGGCCGGCTTCGCGGGGCCCCGCGGCGAGCACGGCGGCGGCCACCTCCGGCAGCGACCCGCCGAGCTGGTGCGCCCGCCGGACCGCGGCCGCGGGCGCGCCGGCGGCGGCCGCCACGGCCTCGGTCATTACCCCTTCCTGCGCGCCCTGGCGCAGCTCGCCGCCGAGCAGCCGGACCAGGAAGTCACGCTCGGCGGCGGTGGCCCGGCCCAGCAGGCCCGCGAGCAGCTCGCGCCGCTGCGCCTGCGAGCCCGGGCCGCCCAGCGCGCCGATCTCGGCGAACACCGCGTCGGTCTGCGCCACCGTCAGCCCGGGCCCGCCAGGCGGCGGCGCGGCCAGCCGCGTCCCGGCCGGGCTCTCCGGCCCGCCCTGGCTGGCCGGGCTCGCCGGCCCGGCCGCGCCAAGCAGGTCCACCAGCGCCGCGTACCCCACGCCGATCTGCCGCTGGGTGAGTTCCCCGGCCAGGAACGCCACGACCACCGGCACCTCGGCCGCCGGGGCGCGGGACAGCAGCCCGGCGATCTCGGCTATCTTCGCGCCCCGGCCGGGCAGGCTCGCCACCGCCGCCGAGGTCTGGGCCACATCGCTCAAGAACACCTGGTCATTGTGACCGCCCGGGGTCCCGCGGTTCCGGCCGGGCGGCGCAGACCGCCGGCTGCGATAGCCGCGGCAGCGCCCGCAGGCTGCCCTGGGACTAGAGCCAGCCCTTGCGCTCGGCGACCTGCACCGCCTCGGCCCGGTTGCGGGCGCCCAGCTTCTGGATGGCCGCCGACAGGTGGTTGCGCACCGTGCCCGCCGACAGGTGCAGCTGCGCGGCGATGACGGTCACCGCCTGGTGCCCGGCGGCGGCCCTGAGCACCTCGGCCTCCCGCTCGGTCAGCGGGCTGTCCCCTTCGGCCAGCGCGGCCGCGGCCAGCGCGGAGTCCACCACCCGCCCGCCCGCCGCGACCTTCCTGATCGCGTCGGCCAGCTGGGCGGCCGGGGCGTCCTTGAGCAGGAACCCGCTGGCCCCCGCGGCCATCGCCGCGCGCAGGTAGCCGGGCCGGCCGAAGGTGGTGACGATCACGATCCGCCCGGCGAACCCGGACCCGGTGAGCTCCCGGGCGACCTCGATGCCGCCGGGACCGGGCATCTCGATGTCGAGCACGGCCACGTCGGGCTGGTGCTTGCGGGCCATCGCCAGCGCCTCGGCCCCGTCCGCCGCCTGGGCCACGACTACGATGTCCGGCTCCAGCTCCAGCAGGGCCACCAGGGCCTGGCGGACCATCGTCTGATCCTCGGCGATCATGATCCGGACGCTCACGGTGCTGGCCTGGTTCGCTTCTCCGCCCGCTGCCCGCGCGTCGCTCACGGTGCTGGCCTGGTTCGCTTCTCCGCCCGCTGCCCGCGCGTCGCTCACGGCGGCGTCTCCGGGGCCGCCGGGACGCCGCTGTCCCCGCGCTCGCCGTCGGGACGGGCCGCCGGGATGGAGACCGCCAGCGTGAACCCGTGCGGCACGGCGGGCCCCGCGGTGAGCACGCCGCCCAGCTCCCGGGCGCGCTCGGCCAGGCCCGCCAGGCCCGACCCCGTCCGCCGCGGCACGCCGGGCGCGGCGGCATCCGCAGCGGGCGCGGTGGCAGGCGCGCCCGGTCCTGGCCCGTCGTCGGCGATCTCGGCGGTGCACCGCCCCGGCCCGGCGGTGACGGTGATCACGGCGTCGGCCAGGCGCCGGAGTGCCGGACCACGTTGGTCACCCCCTCGCGCACCGTCCAGGCCAGCAGCGCGTCCGCGCCGGGCGCCAGCTCCAGGCGGGCCGGCGCGGTGATCTGGCAGCCGATCCCGGCAGTGGTCAGCAGCTCGCGCGCGGCGGCCAGCTCGGCCGCCAGGTCCGGCCGCCGGTAGCTGACCACCGCCTGGCGCACGTCGGTGAGCGACTGGCGGGCCACGGACTCCAGCTCGCCGACCTCGCGGGCCGCGCGGCCTGGGTCGGCCTGGATCAGCCGGCCGGCCAGCTCGGCCTTCAGCGTGATCAGCGACAGGCTGTGCCCGAGCAGGTCGTGCAGATCGCGGGCGATCCGCAGCCGCTCACCGGCCACGGCCAGCTGAGCCAGCTCGGCCCGGTTGCGGCGCAGCGCCGCGACCATCTCGTTGCGCTTGCTGGCGTTGTAGGCGAAGTACGCCGCCATCGGCGGGATCCCGAGCGCGGCGAGCGCGCCGCCGTAGCCGGCCTGATGCAGGGCGGCGGTGAGCAGGCCCCCGGCCATGCCGATGACCGCCCCGGCCTGGGCCGGGCGGGTGGTGGCCGCGAACCGGCCGAACCCGGCCGCGGCCAGGGCCAGAGCCGCCAGGAAGTTCAGCCCGCCGATGACGTTCAGGGCAATGGCCAGGGCCATGAGCAGGCTCAGCTGTCCCCACGGCACCCGCCGGGGGACATGGCGGGCCAGGCCGACCACCACCCAGGCCGCTGCGGCCAGGAAGGCGAGCGACCCGCCGAACAGGAACCAGCGCTCGGCCGGGCGGCCCGGCCCGGTCAGGGCGGCGACGGCCGGGGAGAGCATGAAAGAGCCGACGAACACCAGCACGACCAACTGGCGGGTGCGGGCCGGCTCGGGCTCGTCCGCCAGTGCCGCGCGCTCCCCCTCGCTGCTGTCACTCGCCGCCGGCGGCGTCCCGGCCAGCCAGGCCCGCACCTGGCCGCGGCCGCGCCGCAGCCGCCCGGCCGCCGGGCGTTCGGCCTGGCCGGCCTGGCCGGCGGCGCGAGCGGACATGCTCCTATCTTGCCCGCTGCGGCGGGCAGGCCGGGTATGCGGTTGGTCGCGATCCGCCCGTGACGCGTGTCATCCGCGGACCGCCCCGTCCGGCCCGCCGCGGGCGGCCGGGGCGGGCGGGGCGGCGCTGCCCCGCCCGCGCCCGCCGCGGGTGCTTACCGCCCTGCGGGCTCAGCCCTGCAGGTCGCTCACCACGTCACTGTCCGGCCCGGCCTCCTGGCCGTCGTCCGGCCGGGTGCCGTTCTGCTCGGCCGCCGGGATATCCGGGGCCTCCGGCGCCTCGTCGGGCTCCGGGAACGGCAGGGGCTCGGCCAGGCCGGGCTTGCGGCGCATGACCACCGCGGCTGCCGCGGCGCCCGCCGCCCCCAGCAGGGCCACCCCGATCAGCACCTTCGGCCACCGCCGGCGGCGCGCCGCCGGCGCGGTGTTGTCGATACGGTGCGCGGCGGTCACCAGCGCATCGGAGACCTTCGGGCCGATGGTGTCCTGCACCGCCTGCCCGATCTTCGGCGCGATGGTGTCCTGCACCGCCTGGCCGGCGCTTTCCAGCCGCGGCGCGGCCCACGCGCGGGCCTTGTCGACCTGCGGGCCGGCCCACTCGGCCGCCGAGGCGGCGCCCTGGCGCGCGGCGGCGCCGGCCGACTTGGCGGCCGGGATCGCGGTGGCGGCGCCCTGGCGGGCGGCGTCCGCGGCGGACCTGGCCATCGGGCCTGCGTTCTCTACTACTGGCTGCACGACGGGCCTGGCCTTACGGGCCACCCGCCGCCCGCGCTCGGCCACGGCCTGTGCCGATGGCGTGCGCTTCCTGCTCAGAACAGACACTTAAAACCTCCTGGATGTTCAACCGTTCTTCCACTTTCCCGCTTCCGGCGCCGTCAACCGCCCGCCTCACCCGCTGCGGGCGACCCCCGGCCCGGCCCGGCGCGCCACGCGGACCGAGCACCCGCCCGCGCGTGCAAGGATGCCTTCATGACCAATACGCTCACCGCGACGCTGCGGACCAACCACGGCGCCATCGTGATCCGTCTGCTGCCCGATCACGCCCCCCAGACCGTGCGCAACTTTACTGAGCTGGCCGAGGGGACCCGGACGTGGACTGACCCGAGCACCGGGCAGCAGCGCCAGGAGAAGCTGTACGACGGCACGGTCTTCCACCGGGTCATCCCGGACTTCATGATCCAGGGCGGCGACCCGCTCGGCAACGGGACAGGCGGGCCGGGCTACGAATTCGCCGACGAGTTCCATCCGGACCTGCGCTTCGACCGCCCGTACCTGCTGGCCATGGCCAACGCGGGCCCGGGCACGAACGGGTCGCAGTTCTTCATCACCACCGTGCCCACCCCGCACCTGAACGGGCGGCACACGATCTTCGGCGAGGTCATCGAGGGCAGCGAGGTCGCGGACGAGATCAGCAAGGTCCGCACCGGCCGTAACGACCGCCCGGCCAGCGATGTCGTGCTGGAGTCCGTGCAGATCACCCGGGGCGACGGCAGCGGGGAATCCGCAGGCTGACCGTGACCGTCCCGCCCGGTCCCGATGCCGGCCCGGCCACGGGCATCCCGACCTGCTATCGCCACCCCGGCCGGGAAACCTATGTGTCGTGCGTCCGGTGCGGCCGGCCCGCCTGCCCCGACTGCCTGCGCTCGGCCGCGGTCGGCCAGCAGTGCGTCGAGTGCATCCGGGCCGGCCAACGGGACGTGCGCCAGCCCCGGGGGCAGTTCGGCGGCCGGGCGGCCGCCGGGGCCCGGGTCACCTTCGCGCTGATCGGCCTCAACCTGGTGCTGTGGCTGATCGAGCTGGCCCACTCCAGCCTGGGGCTGGACTGGTCGATGCTCGGCTACGCGTCCTACCAGGGCCAGCCGGTCGGCGTGGCGGCCGGCCAGTGGTATCGCCTCTTCACCGCGGCCTTCCTGCCGCCGCCCGGGCTCGGCCTGGCCGGGATCCTGGACATCGCATTCAACATGTACGCGCTGTACCTGGTCGGCCCGCCGCTGGAACGGGCGCTCGGCGCGGCGCGCTTCCTCGCCATCTACCTGATCAGCGCGCTCGGCGGCTCGGTGCTGTTCTACTACCTGGCGCCGCCGTACGAGCAGGCGCTCGGCGCCTCCGGCGCCATCTTCGGGCTGTTCGCCGCGTTCTTCGTGCTGGCCCGCCGGGTCCGGGCCGACGTGCGGCAGATCGCCGGCCTGATCGCCATCAACCTGGTGCTCAGCTTCACGCTCTCGGGCATCGCCTGGCAGGCCCACGTAGGCGGCCTGGTGGCCGGGGGCCTGCTGACCGCCGCCTACGCCTACGCGCCGGCCCGCAGCCGGGCGCTGGTCCAGGGCGGCGCCACGGCCGCGCTGCTGGCGGTCCTGGTCATCGCGGTGCTGTTCCGCGACCACCAGCTGGCCGGGACCATCCGGCTGTAACCCGGCGGCCCGTGCCACCGGGGGATCAGTGGCCCCGCGGGATCAGTGCCACCGGGTGGAGGCGATGACCCCGGCGATGATGAACGCGAAGCCCACCACCAGGTTCCAGCTGCCCAGGGCGCTGACCGGCAGCGACTCGTTGCTGATGTAGAAGATCGCGATCCAGGCCAGGCCGACGATCAGGCAGCCCAGCATGACCGGGACCAGCCAGCGCGGGCTGACCTTCGACTTAGCGGACCTGGCCGGCGGGGTATAGACGGCCTTGCTGCGGACCCGCGACTTGGGCACGGTCGCCTCCTAGGGTTGGGTGCCGGGCACCTGCGACGTCGTGGGATTGGGGCTCGGCGACGATGAGCTGGGCGGGCTCGGCGACGGCGAGCTGGCCTGCGCGACGACCTTGATGTACACCGTGCTGCCCTGCGGCGCGGTGGTGTTGCCGGCCGGGGACTGGCCGAACACGTACCCCACCTGCTCGGGCGTCCCGGCGGGCGGCTGCTCGGTCACCGGCACGACCCTGAAGCCGGCCTGCTGGAGTTCCGCGGACGCCTGCCCCTGCGACTCCCCGATCACGCTCGGCACGTTCACGCCGCCGGAGGTGACGCTGAGCGCGACCGTGCTGCCGGCCCGCACGGTGCTGCCGCCGGCCGGGTTCTGGCTCGTCACGGTGCCGGGAGTGCCCGCGCCGGCTACGCGCTTCACCGTCCACTTCAGCCCGTGCTGGCTCAGCACGGTCTCGGCCTCGCTCAGCTTGAACTGAGTCACGTACGGGACCGAGGTGGTGCGCGCGCCGGAGGAGACGAAGATGGTCACCGGGCTGTTCTTGGCCGCCGAGCTCCCGCCAGCCGGGCTGGTCTTCACCACCTCGCCCTTCGGCGTGCCGGAATGCTCGCGGCGGACCGGCCCGACGCGCAGGCCGGCCTTCTGGATGGCGGTCTCCGCGGCGGCCAGCTTCTTGCCGACCACGGACGGGACCGACACCTGGCCGCCGGATGAGGAAATGTAGCTGTACAGCGCGTAGCCGCCGCCGATCAGCAGCGCCGCGATGAGCAGCGCCAGCAGCCACGGCCACGCCTTGCGGCCGCCGCCCCCGGCCTGCTCCTCCTCGCCGTCTTCCGGCGGCCCGTACGAGTACGCCGGGATCGCGCTGGTCGGGCCGGCGACGGCGGTCGCCGCGCCCATCCGCCGGGTTCCGGCGCCGTAGTCGCCGCGGAACGGGGCCGCGACCGGAACCCCGGACAGCGCGCGCTGGATGTCGTTGCGCATGTCGCCCGCGCTCTGGTAGCGCGCCGCCGGGTCCTTGGCCATGGCCTTGAGCACGATCGCGTCGGCCCAGGCCGGCACCTCCGGGTCGACCCGGGTCGGCGGGACCGGGTTCTCCCGCACGTGCTGGTAGGCGATCGCGACCGGGGAGTCGCCGGTGAACGGCGGCCGCCCGGTGAGCAGCTCGTAGAACAGGCAGCCGCAGGAGTACAGGTCACTGCGGGCGTCCACCCGCTCGCCCCGGGCCTGTTCCGGCGACAGGTACTGGGCGGTGCCGATGACCTGCGCCGTCTGGGTCATGGTGGCCTGGGAGTCGCTGACCGCCCTGGCGATGCCGAAGTCCATCACCTTGATCTCGCCGGTGCGGGTCAGCATCACGTTGCCGGGCTTGATGTCGCGGTGGATGATGCCGTGCCGGTGGCTGTAGTCCAGCGCCCGCAGTACCCCGTCGGTGATCTCCGCGGCCCGCTCGGGCAGCAGCCGCCGGTCATCGCGCAGCAGGTCGCGCAGGGTCCGGCCGTCGACATACTCCATCACGATGTAGGGCACGGGGGCGGCGCCGGCCATGTCCTCGCCGGTGTCGTACACAGCCACGATCGACGGGTGGTTCAGTGACGCGGCGGACTGTGCCTCGCGCCGGAACCGGGCCTGGAACGTCTGGTCCCGGGCGAGGTCGTCGCGCAGCGTCTTCACCGCGACGATGCGGTCGAGGCGGATGTCGCGGGCCCGGAACACCTCCGCCATGCCGCCACGGCCGACGATCCCGTCGAGCTCGTAGCGGCCGCCGAGCAGCCGCGGCTGGGTCACGTCTCGCACTTGCCTTACCGCCCTGAACTGTGATCGCAGCGACACCGGCCCCGGCGGCGCCCGCCGCCCGGCCGCGCTGTCGCCTCTGGCGTCTTGAACTTTACGGCGTGACGTCCGGCCGCAGAACCCGCCCGCGGGCGCGCGCTCACGAATGCCCCACGTTCAGGTAAGCCTGGATGACCTTCAGCGCGATCGGCGCGGCCGCCGCCGCGCCGTAACCGCCGCCCTGGATTATGACGCCGACGGCTATCTTCGGGTTGGACACCGGCCCGTAGCAGGTGAAGACGGCGTCGTTGAGGCCGGTGTTGTTGACCCCGTTCTGCGCCGTGCCGGTCTTGCCGGCGATCTCCACCCCCGCCACCGACTGGTTGATGTTGTAAGCGGTGCCAGACGGGTTCTGCACCACCTGGGTCATCATTGCGGCCAGGTTGGCGGCGATATGCGGGGACACCGCCTGCGACAGCACCGACGGGGTGGCCGCGGCCAGCGTCGACAGGTCCGGGCCTTCGACGTGGTCGAGCAGGTAAGGGCGCATCAGCGTGCCGTGGTTGGCCACGGCCGCGGAGAACATCGCCTCCTGCAGCGGCGTCACCGCGTCGTTGTACTGGCCGATGGCGGTCAGCGCGGCGAACGCGGGGTCCTTTTCGGCCGGGATCGTGCTGGTCGAGGCCGGCAGCGGGATGGACAGGCTGGCGTTGGCGCCGAACCGGCTGGCGTAGTCGTGCAGCGCCTGCCCGCCCACCTTGATGCCGAGCTTGCCGAACGCGGTGTTGCACGACAGGTAGAACGCCTGGATGACCGGCGGGTGGCCGTCGCCGCAGGTTTCGCCGTCGTTGTTGATCAGGGACCGGTTGGAGCCGGGCAGCTGGAACGAGGTCGGCGCGTCCACGGTCGAGCTCGTCCCCGCCAGCGTGTGCGTGCCGAACGCCGCCGAGCTGGTGACGATCTTGAAGGTGGAGCCCGGCGGATAGGTCACGTTGATGGCCCGGTTGAGCAGCGGCTGGTTCTTGTCGTGCCGGTACCGGGCGTCGATCTTGTTGAGCTGCTTGCCGTCCTGGGTGGTGTACTTGTTCGGGTTGAAGGTCGGGTAGGAGGCCAGGGCCAGGATCGCGCCGGTGCCCGGGTCGATCGCGACCACCGCGCCCGCCTTGGCCTGGGCGGCGAGAGCAGCGTAGGCCGCGTTCTCCGCCCGCGGGCTGATGGTCAGGAAGACGCTGGCGCCGGTCTTCGGCTTGCCGGTGAACAGGCTGATCAGGTTGTGCACCTGCAGCCCGGGTGCGGTGCCGGTGAGGTACTTGTTCTCGGCGGACTCGATGCCGGTATACCCGTAGACCGAGTCGTAGCCGGTGACCGGCGAGTACTCCGGCCCGTGCGGGTAGTGCCGGGCGTAGGTGCCGGTGTCCTTGACCGGCTGCGAGTCGGCGATCACGGTGTTCGTCTTGTCGCCGTAGGCGATGATCGAGCCGCGCTTGTAGGTGTACTGCTGCTGGTAGGTCCATTCGTTACCCGGCAGGGCGGCCAGCCTGCTGGCCCGGAACGCCTGCAGGTAGTTGTCGTTGACCAGCAGCAGCCCGAACATGACCAGGCAGGCCAGGCTCAGCCGCAGGATCGCGCGGTTCATCCGGCCCGCACCACCTGGGTCATGCCCTCGTCCTGGATCGGCTGCGGGGCCGGGCGGCGGCCGGAGTTGCTGACCCGCATGAGCAGCCCGATTATCGCCCAGGTGGAGATCAGCGACGAGCCGCCCTGGGACAGGAACGGGGTGGTGATGCCGGTCAGCGGGATGAGCTGAGTCACCCCGCCGACGATCACGAACACCTGCAGGGCCAGGGTGAACGACAGCCCGGCGGCCAGCAGCTTGGCGAACGGGTCGTGCACGCCGAGCGCGGCCCGCATGCCGCGCTGCACGATCAGCCCGAACAGCAGCAGCACGGCCATCAGCCCGGCCAGCCCGAGTTCCTCGCCGAACGCGGAGATGATGTAGTCGCTTTGCACCAGCGGGACGAAATACGGCGAGCCGTGGCCGAGCCCGGCGCCGAGCAGGCCGCCGTTGGCCAGCCCCTCGAGCCCGCGGACCGGCTGGTAGGCGAGGCCGCTGATGTTCGCCGGCGTGAAGGGATGCAGCCAGATCGTGAACCGCACGGCCACGTGCGCCACGACCATCTTGGCGAGGTAGGTGCCGCCGAGGAACAGCAGCACCCCGATCAGCAGCCAGGAGGTGCGCTGGGTGGCGATGTAGATCATCGCCACGAACATGCCGAAGAACAGCGCCGAGGTGCCGATGTCGGACTCGAAGAACAGCAGCAGCAAGCTGGCCCCCCAGGCGATCAGCACCGGCCCGAGGTCGCGGGCCCGGGGCAGGTCGATGCCGAGGAACCGGCGGCCGGCCAGCGCCAGCACGTCCCGCTTGGCCACCAGGTAGCCGGCGAAGAACACCGCGAGGCCCAGCTTGGCGAACTCCTCCGGCTGGATCGAGAACCCGCCCAGGGCGATCTGGATCTTGGCCCCGGTGCCCGGCACCTCGCTCATGCTGGCCGGCAGCAGCGCGGGCAGCGCGAGCAGCACCAGGCCGGCCGCGCCGAGGGTATAGGTGTAACGCTGCAGCACCCGCGGCTCGCGGATCAGCGCCAGCACCGCGATGAACACGCCCACGCCGATCGCCGAGTACATCACCTGGTAGGCGGTGGCATGCGCGCTCAGCGTGCTGATCACGAAGCCGGGGTTTCCGTTCCGGCCGGATTGCTGCAGCCGGTAGATCATCACGATGCCGAGGCCGTTGAGCAGCGCGGCCAGCGGCAGCAGCAGCGGGTCCGCCCACGGGGCCAGGCGGCGCACGGCCAGGTGCGCGATCAGCATCAGGACCGCGAACGAGGCACCGTAGGTGAGGATGCCGGGCGGCAGCCTGCCGTTCATGCCGAAGCCCACGCTGGCGTAGGCGAACAGCACCGTCACCACCGCGAAGGCCAGCATGAGCAGCTCGGTGCCGCGCCGGCCCCGCGGCATCCCGGCCGGCGCGTCCTGGCCGGCGGCACGGCCGAGGCCTGCGGGCAGAGCCGTCATCCGGCGGCCCCTGCCGGGCAGTTGGACGGCACCGGGGGCGCGGGCGGGTAGGAGTGCTTCCTGGTCTCGGTCCTGGTCTTGCCGTTGACCTTCACCTTGACCTTGTAGGTCATCGGGTTCGGCTTGTTCTTCTGCCAGCTGGCCAGCTTCTGCCCGGCCGCCTTACAGGTGTAGTCGCGGCGCAGGTTGCCGACGATCTGCCGGGCCTTGGACAGGCTGCTGCCGGCCAGGACGACGGAGCGCACCGAGCTCACGTCGCTGGCCGGCAGGCCCGCGACCGGGATGGTGGTCCGCTGGTACACGCTGGACAGGGTCAGCCCGGCCACGTTCTGGTTCACGCCGCGGAAGATGGCGACGTGCCCGCCGTCGGTGCCCACGTAGTACTGGGTCTGGGTGTAGCGCCAGGCCGCGTACCCGCCCCCGGCGATCAGGATGATCAGCACCACCAGGATCGAGGTCACCAGCGGCCAGCGGCGGTGCGACGTCCCGCCGCCCTCGCCGTAGCCGTCCTCGTCCTCGTCGTAGCCGCCGGGCGGCCCAGCCTGGTCGCCGCCGGCGGTCCAGGTGTAGTCGTCCGGCACCGGGCGGGCCGCGGTCGCGCCGGGCCCGGTGGCGTGCGCGCCGCGGCGGCCGACCGCCGGGAACGGCGCGGTCTGGGTCAGCTGGCGCGCCCGCCCGGCCGGGCTGTCCGGCGGCACCCGCGGCGGCCTGGGGGGCTCGCCGAGCGCGGCGGCACCGACCACGGCCGGCTTCTCGCTCGGCGGCAGCGGGCCGGTCACCGTGTCCACCACGTCGGCCAGCACGCAGGTGATGTTGTCCGGCCCGCCGCTCCGGTTGGCCAGGTCGATCAGGGCCAGCACGGCCTCGTCCAGGTCGGCGTAGCCCATCAGGGTCTTGTGCAGGGTCTCCTCGGAGACCACGTCGGAGAGCCCGTCCGAGCACAGCAGGTACCGGTCGCCGATCCTGGCCGTGCGCATGGTCAGGTCGGGCTCGGCGTCCGAGCTGCTCTGCAGCGCGCGCATGACCAGCGAGCGCTGCGGGTGGGTGGCGGCCGCCGCCGGGGTCAGCCGGCCCTCGTCGACCAGCGACTGCACCAGCGTGTGATCCCTGGTGATCTGCGCCAGGTCGCCGTCGCGCAGCAGGTAGCCCCGGGAGTCGCCGATGTGGCACACGGCCACCTGGGCGCCCGACCACATCAGCGCGGTCAGGGTGGTGCCCATGCCCTCCATCGACGGGTCGGCGAGGGTCATCTCGTGCAGCCGGGCGCCCGCCTGGGCGACCGCGCCGGCCAGGGCCGGCAGCATGCCGTCGGCTTCCATCGGCGTGTCCAGCGGCGTCAGCGCGGAGATCGCCACCGCGCTGGCCACCTCGCCGGCCGCGTGGCCGCCCATCCCGTCGGCGATGACCAGCAGGTGCGGGCCGGCGTAGGCCGAGTCCTCGTTGCCCTCGCGCAGCAGGCCGACGTCGGACCGGATCGCATACCGCAGGGCAAGCGTCATCGGCGCAGCTCCATCACCGTCTTGCCGATGCGGATCGGCACGCCGATCGGCACCGGGGTCGGCTGGATGACCTTCTGGCGGTCCAGGTAGGTGCCGTTGGTGGAGCCAAGGTCCTCGACGATCCACTGACCATCCTGAGGGAAGAGCCGTGCGTGTCGCGTCGAAGCGTAATCGTCGTTCAGCACGAGCGTGGCATCACCGGCCCTGCCGATGGTGATCTGCTGCTCGGCCAGCCCGATCTTGGTGCCCGCCAGCGCTCCCGCGGTGACCAGCAGCTGCTGCGGCGCGCTGCGGCCGCCGCGGGCAGGGCGGGGCGGCCGGGCCGGGCGGGGCGCCTGCGCCCTGGGCTGGCGGGCGGCCCGGGACGCCCGCCGCGAGGAGCCGAACAGGTCGGTGCGCACGACGCCCACGGCAGCGATCACGAACAGCCACAGGACGGCGAGGAACGCCAGCCTGATGAGGGTGAGTGTGAGCGCGTTCATCGGTCATGAATCCTCAGGTGGCCCCGCCGGACCGCCGCTCGTGCCGCGCCGCCGCCATCGCGGAAGCATATGTGACTGTGCTGCCTGCATCGGTGCCTAGTGGTAGCCGCCGTCCCTGCGGAACACCAGCGTGGTGCGGCCCAGCGTCACCTGGGTGCCGTCGGTGAGCAGGACCCGGCGCACCGGCTGCCCGTTGACGAACGTGCCGTTGGTGGAGCCGAGGTCGACCAGTACCACCTCGCCATCCTCGACCCTAAGCTCGGCGTGGTGCCGGGATACGCCCGGATCGACCAGCCGCAGATCGCAGTCGGTGCCGCGGCCGAGGATCGTCAGCGGGGCGCTGAGCTCGTAGGTGCGCTGGCCGCCGCCGGGAGGAGAATCCGGCCCGGAGACCAGCAGCCGGGGCGCGCCGTTGAAGCCGCCGTGCGGCTGCGGCAGGTCGCTGGAGGGCTGGCGGATCTCCCCGCCTTCCACCGTGGTGCCGCGGATGACGCCCGAACGGATCCGGAACGTGCCGGTGGTCAGGTCGGGCACGCCCTCGAACCGCATCCGCACCGGGCCGACGAAGGAATAGCCCTGCTCCCTGGCGTACTCGCGGGCCAGCGTGGCCAGCTCGATGCCGAGGTTGTCGGCGTAGACGGCCAGCCGCTCGTGGTCGGTCTCGGCCAGCTCCACGACGAAGTCGTTGGGGACCAGGGTGCGGCCCTGGGCGACGATCGCCGCACGGTCGTCCATCTCCCGCTGTACGGCGCTGGCCACCTCTACGGGCTGCAGCTCCGACTTGAAGGCACGCGCGAAGGCACCCTCGACCATCCCCTCGAGCCGGTGCTCGAAGCGCTGTAGAACTCCCACCGTGGTGCCCTCCTCTCCCTGCTCGCATCCGATGGTATCGGCGGCATGGCACCAGTTGCGGCGTGCTAAGGTGACTGCGCTCCCGGGCGGGTGGCGGAACGGCAGACGCGCACGGTTCAGGTCCGTGTGTCCGAAAGGACGTGAGGGTTCAAATCCCTCCTCGCCCACCCTTGTGCTTACCAGCCGGGACCACCCGAGTGCACGGGCCCGCCGGGACGGCCGGCCCGGCTCCGCGATCTGCGCCATGACGGGACGGGGAACCTGCGCGCGATGGACCTGACCGGCCCGGCGGCGGTGCTCGAACGGGCCCGGCAGATCGCCGATGAGGTGCTGTTCCCGGCGGCGATGGCGGCCGAGGCCGCCGGCCAGGTCCCGGCCGCCCAGCTCGACCTGCTGGCCGCCGAGGGCTTCTACGGGATGGCCGGGCCGCCGCAGGCCGGCGGGCTCGGGCTGGATCTCCCGGTCGCCTGCCGGGTCATCGAGGCGCTCGCCAGCGGCTGCCTGAGCACGGCCTTCGTCTGGCTGCAGCACCACGGCGCGGTGCGGGCGGTGCAGGCCGCCGCCGGGCCGGACGGCGACCGGCTGCGCGAGCGATGGCTGGCCCGGCTGTGCCGCGGCGAGGCGCGCGCCGGGATCGCGCTCGGCGGGGCCGTGCCCGGGCCGCCGCAGCTAACGGCCCGGCGCGCGCCGGGCGGCTGCGGCTGGCGGGCACCTCGGCCTGGGTGACCGGGTGGGGCCTGATCGACCTGGTGCACGCCGCGGCCCGCGACGACCAGGACAACGTGGTGACCGCGCTGCTGCCCGCGCAGTCCGGCCCGGCGCTGTCGGCCGAGCCGCTGCCGATGGTCGCGGTCATGCCCAGCCGCACCGTGCAGCTCCGCTTCGACGGGCTGTTCGCCCCCGCCGGGGCGGTCACCTCGGTGATCCCGCACGCTCAGTGGCTGCAGCGGGACGCGCTCGGGCTGCGGCCCAACGGCTCGCTGTCGCTCGGCGTGGCCGCCCGCTGCTGCGCGCTGCTCGGCCGCAGCCCGCTGGACGCCGAGCTGGCTGCCCGCCGGGACGAGCTGGACGCCGCGCCGCCGCCGGCCATGCCGGCCGCCCGGGCCGCCGCGGCGGAGCTGGCCATGCGGGCGGCGGCCGGGCTGGTCGCGGTGGCCGGCAGCCGGTCGGTGCTGACCTCGGGCCACCCGCAGCGGCTGGCCCGCGAGGCGCTGTTCCTGCTGGTATTCGGGTCCCGGCCCGCGATCAAGTCCGAGCTGGTATCCCGGCTGACCGCCGCGCCGGGCATAGCGGTGCCCGGCAGCAGGCCTGCCCGGGCGTAGCGGTGCCCGGCAGCAGGCACGCCCGGGCGTAGCGGTGCCCGGGGCAGGGCACAATCGAAGCTGTGCCCGAACTGCCCGAGGTGGAGTCACTCGCCGCCGACCTGCGCGAGCGCGCGGCCGGCAAGGTGATCGACCGCGCCGACAGCGCCGAGATCTCGGTGCTGAAGACCTATGACCCGCCGCTGACCGCGCTGCGCGGCACGGCGATCACCGCGACCGCGCGCTACGGCAAGTTCCTCGACCTGACCGCCGCCCGCCCCGGCGGCGCCGGCGCAGCGGACGGCGGCGGCCAGGGCGCGGCGCCGCTGCACCTGATCACCCACCTGGCCCGGGGCGGCTGGCTGCGCTGGCGGGAGAACCTGCCGGAGGCCCCGCCGAAGCCGGGCCGGGGGCCGCTGGCGTTCCGGCTGCGCTTCACCGACGGCTCCGGCTTCGACCTGACCGAGGCAGGCACCCGGAAGCGGCTGGCCGTCTACCTGGTCACCGACCCGGCCGCGGTGCCGGGGATCGCCGCGCTCGGCCCCGATCCGCTCGGGCCCGCGTTCACGCCGGAGGTGCTGGCCGGGCTGCTGGCGGGACGGCGGACCCAGATCAAGGGGGTGCTGCGGGACCAGAAGATCATCGCCGGGATCGGCAACGCCTACTCCGACGAGGTGCTGCACGCCGCCCGGATGTCCCCCTACCGGCTGGCCTCCAGCCTGAGCGCGGCGGAGGCCGCACAGCTGCACGCGGTCATCGTGGGCACGCTGCGCGAGGCCGTGACCCGGTCGCAGGGCCTGCAGGCGGGCGACCTGAAGGCGGAGAAGAAGGCCGGGCTGCGGGTGCACGGCCGGGCCGGGCAGCCCTGCCCGGTGTGCGGCGACACCGTGCGCGAGGTCTCGTTCGCCGACTCGGCGCTGCAGTACTGCCCGACCTGCCAGACCGGGGGCAAGCCGCTCGCCGACCGCCGCCTCTCCCGCCTGCTGAAGTAGCCGGGTCAGTTGAAGATCTGGCCGACCTTGTGCCAGCGGGCCATCCAGCAGCCGCCGTCGAACATCGTGGTGTGCACCTTCTTGCCGAACCAGGTGCCGGTCACGGTGGCCCGCTTGGTCCCGGCCACGATCATCGGGCACATGATGCCCTTCGGCAGCGGCGCGAACGGGTCCCTGGCCGCCAGCAGCACCCGGCAGGCGGCGGCCGGGTCCGGGTGCGTGCCGCCGGGCGGGTCGCACCGCAGCGTGAAGGTCCTCGGCTGCGAGCTGGCCGAGGTCACGGTGACGTGCAGCGACACCTTCGCGGGCCGGGCCTGGCCCGGCCCTGACGCGGAGCTGCCCGCGGCCGTGCTGCCGCAGGCGGTGGCCGCCGCCGTGCACAGCGCGGCGATCGCGAGGTACCGGGCGCCGGGGCGGCCCGGGAGGCTGGCTGGTCTCATGCCCATTCGACGCGCCACCCCGCGGGCCGGTTCCGCGGCCGGCCCTTTTCGCTGCCCACGGGACGCCGTTTCCGCTGCCCGGAGTGCTCCGTTTTCGCTGACCAGAGGTCAGGGACCGGGCGCGGTGCGATCATGTTCAGGTGGCAGGGCTGAGGCTGGCGAGCGCCCGGGCCCGGGAGGCGAGCCGGATCGACGCCACCGCGCGGGCGGTCATCGACTGCGCGGCCGACCCGATCATCGCGCTCGGCGCCGACCGGGCCGTGCTGCTGTGGAACCCGGCGGCCGAGCGGATGTTCGGCTGGAGCGCAGCCGAGGTCTCCGGGCAGCTGCCGCCGATCATCCCCGAGGAGCTGCGCGCCGAGCACAACGCGGTGCTGGAGCGGGTCGGGGCGGCGGCCAGGTGTCGTTCGCCACCCGCCGCCGGTGCAAGGACGGCACCGTGCTGGAGCTGCGGATCGACGCCAGCCCGCTGATCACGGCCGACGGCGAGGCGATCGGCTGGGTCAACGTCTGCCACCAGGCCGGCGACGACGACGCCGCGCGGCACTACATGGCCGAGCGGGCCCGGGTGGTGCGCCGCCTGGGCGACGTGGTGGCCGATATGAACGCGCAGCTGCAGCTGGAGGCGGTGCTGGACCGGATTTCCGCCAGCCTGCGCGAGCTGACCCGGGCCGACGCCGGCGGATTCGTGCTGATCGAGGGGGACCGGCTGCGGCTGGTCAGCATGGACGGGCTGCCGCCCGGGCTGCGCGGCCGCACCGCGGACCTGGCCACCAGCATGGTCGGCGAGCTGATGCGCTCGGGCAAGACGGTGATGCTGGCCACCGGCGAGTCCGGCCGGTTCGCCGAGCTGATCTGGTCGGCGCTGCCCGGCCTGCACACGATCACGCTCAGCCTGTCGTACGTGGCCGGGCGCCCCTACGGCGCGCTGTACGCCCTGTACTCGCGGCGCAAGGTCGGCCACGTCGAGCTGGAGCTGCTGGAGCTGCTGGCCGGGCACGCCAGCGTCGCGCTGTCGAACGTGATGGCGTTCGAGGAGATCGTGGCCCAGCGCGCGCACGAGCGGGAGGTCATCGACGGCAGCGCCGACGGGATCGCCGTGCTGGACGGCTCCGGGCGGGTCCGCCAGTGGAACCGGGCCGCGCACCAGCTGACCGGCGTGCCGCCGGAGACCGCGATTGGCGAGCCGCCGCCGTTCCCGCTGCCGGAACCAGGCGAGAAGCTGAGCCACCGGCTGGACAGCGGGCGCTGGATCGACCTGCTGCGCACCGGCCTGACCGGCCGGGACGAGCAGGTCCTCGACTTCCGCGACGTCACCGCGGCCAAGGAGCTGGAGGAGGCCAAGGACTTGTTCCTGGCCACCACCAGCCACGAGCTGCGCACGCCCATCACCGTGGTGCAGGGGTTCGCCAGCACGCTGGCGAACCGGTGGGACAAGCTGTCGGACGCGGACCGCCGCAGCGCCGTGCAGATCATCGCCGACCGGGCCGGCGCCCTGGCCCGGCTGGTCGAGCAGCTGCTGCTCGGCTCGCGCGCCGGCGCGGACCGGCTGGCGGTGACCAGCGCGCCGTTCGACCTGGCCGGGCTGCTGCGGGCGGCAGCGGGCGCGTTCCGGCCGCTGTCGGAGCGGCACACGCTCAGCGCCGACATCCCCGATGGCCTGGCTGAGGCGGTCGGCGACCCGATGGCCACCGACATCATCGTGGGCCAGCTGCTGGAGAACGCCTACAAGTACTCGCCCGACGGCGGCGCGGTCACCATCACCGCGCGCGAGGTCGGCGGCCAGGTCGAGGTCGCGGTCGCCGACGAGGGCATCGGCATCACGGCCGAGGATCGCGAGCTGGTCTTCGAGCGGTTCGTGCAGGGGGAGGCGGGCGACCGGCGCCGGTTCGGCGGGATCGGCCTGGGCCTGTACATCGTCCGCCAGCTCGCCCGGGCCCAGGGCGGCGAGGTGCACGCCGAACCGCGGCCCGGCGGCGGCACGATCATGCGGCTGCGGCTGCAGGCGGCCCCGGCCGGCGGCTGAGGCCGGGCGTGCGGCCGTGCGCCCGGCTCCTGCGGGCCGGCTACTGGGCGCCGACCGGCTGGCGGCCGGGCACGATGCGCTTGCGGGTGACGGGGTCGCGGACCACCGGGTCACCGCCGGAGGCGGCGATGTAGCGGTCGACGATGCCGATGACGTCCTCGCCCTGCTCGACGATCTTGCCCCGCTCCATCCAGATCAGCCGGTTGCAGGTCTCTTCGATCTCGGCCAGGTTGTGCGCGACGAGGAAGACCGTGCTGGCGGCGCCGCGCAGCTCGGTGATGCGGTTGTGGCTCTTGACCCGGAACTCGGCGTCACCGGTGGCCAGGGCCTCGTCGACCAGCAGCACCTCGTGGGTCTTGGCCGCCGCGATCGCGAACCGCAGCCGCGAGCCCATCCCGGAGGAGTAGGCGCGCATCGGCAGGTTGATGAACTTGCCGACGCCGGAGAAGTCCACCACGCTCTGGTACTTCTCCTTGGTCTCCCGCTTGCTCATGCCCATGGCCAGGCAGCCGAGCACCACGTTGCGCTCGCCGGTCAGGTCGTTGAGCAGCGCCGCGTTCACGCCCAGCAGCGAGGCGCCGCCGGTGGTGTACACGTTGCCCTGCTCGGGCGGCAGCAGGCCCGCGATGGCGGCCAGCAGGGTCGACTTGCCGGACCCGTTGCGGCCGATCACGCCGACCGCATCGCCGCGGTAGGCGACGAAGGAGATGCCGCGGATCGCATGCACCTCGCGGACCGAGCCGCGCTTCTTGCCGGTCAGCGCGCGCAGCAGGGCCGTTGCCGCGGTGCCGCGGTCGCCGCCGGCCCCGAAGACCCGGTAGACGACGTGCAGGTCATCCACGACCACCAGGGGATCAGCCACGGCCGTACTTTACCTCCGCCCGCCAGAAGTAGAAGAACCCGCCGACCAGCGCGAACAGCGCCCAGGCCGCGGCGGCGAGCCAGTACTCGCCCTGGCTGCCGAGCGGATGGCAGTAAGCGATGTCGTGGACGTACTGCGGCAGCTTGGTGCCCCACAGGCCGCACAGGTGGGCGTTGAAGGGCTTGGTGCCGGGCGCGATGGCCCGCTCCTTGCTGAGCATCGCGTAGCGCATCAGCGTCACGTACAGCGCCGCCGGGTTGAACTGCAGTATCACCTTGAGCGTATGCGTGGTGGAGAAGCTCAGCCCGTGCAGGCTGGCGGCCAGCCCCTGGATGGAGAACATCACGCCGGACAGGTACATCCAGGTCCGCATCAGGAACGGCAGCAGCTGGCTGAAGTCGTTCATGTCCGCGCCGAGGCGCGCGGCGAACATCCCCACCCCGGCGTTGAAGATGGTCTGCAGCATTAGCACCGGGATGGCCAGCAGCCAGTACCAGGTGATCTGCTCGCCGCTGCCGAGCAGGATGACGACCATGACCCCGATCGCCACCGCCATCTGCTGCAGCTCGATCAGCACGTAGGCGAGCGGCAGCGAGGCGCGCGGGAACTGCAGGGCGCGGATCAGATAGATGTTGTCCAGGATCACCCGTGAGGTGGTGATGAACGAGCGCTGGGTGAAATTGAACACGAACACGCCGACGACCAGGAACGGCAGGTAGTCGGGCAGGCCGCGGCTGGCGTTGAGCAGGATGCCGAAGACGAAGAAGTAGACCGCGACGTTCAGCAGCGGGGTGAGGATCTGCCACAGCTGGCCGAGCCGGGCCTGGGTGTACATGGCGATGTTCTGCGCGGTCGCGAAGGCCATGATGAAGTGCCGCCGCCGCCACAGCTGGCGGACATAGCTGGGCACCGACGGCTGGGCCGCACTCGGCCGGAGGCCGTACTCGGCGGCGAACTCGGCCAGCGGCCGCCCGTCGGCCAGCACGGCGGTCGCGGTGCCGCTGTCCGGGCCCCCCGCGGGGGCAGAGTGCAGCTCGCCCGGGGCGCTGAGCCGCCCGTCGTCGTCCGTCACGCCGGCCCCGGCCGGGTAAGCGGGCAGCAGCGGGCTGTCATCACGGTGGCGACTGTACCACCAGGACAGTTGTGCGATACAACTATTGGCGTGATGGCGGAAACTCCCGGCGTTGAGCTGGAGCAGCTGGTGGGCCAGCTGCTGCGGGTCATCGGCCCGGCACTGGCGGCGGGGCCGGGGGCGGGCGGCCACGCTGCGGCGGCCAGCCACGATACCGCCGCGGCGGGTACCAGCGCGCCGCAACCGGGCACGCTGCCCGCGCTGTCGGCGTCCGAGGCGCGGGCGCTGCTGGAGCTGCTCGGGGCGCGCGGCATCGCCCAGGGCGAGCTGGCCGCGCTGCTCGGCCTGGAGAAGAGCACCGTCAGCAGGCTGGCCGCCGGGCTGGAGCGCAAGGGCTGGGTGCGGCGCGGCCGGGACGCCGGCAACCAGCGCCTGATGCGGCTGTACCTGACCGCCGACGGCCGGGCCGTGGCGGGCCGGCTGTGGCGCGCCTGGCAGTCCCGGCAGGCGCGCATCCTCGCCGCGCTGTCGGCCGAGGAGCGGGCGGGGCTCGCGGCCGGTCTGCGCGGGCTGGTGCGCGGGCTTGCCGCGGAGGGCCTGCTGAACGGCGGCCCGCCGCCGGACCGGGCGGACGAGCCGCAGGGCTGAGCGAGGCAGAGCACGCGGCCGGTCGCGCCCGGTGCTGGTGTGACTACAGGGGCACCGCGCGGTTTCCGGGATCCCGGCGCCGGGCAGTCACGAGGTCAGATCGGAAGAGGTGAGGAATTCGCGCGTCGTCATGCTGCCCTGCGCGGCCGCGAGCGTACCGGAGGCCCGCCGCCGGATCACCGCCGACCTGGAGGCGGCCGGCGTGTTCGACCGGGCCGTGTGCGATGCCGCGCTGGTGGTCAGCGAGCTGCTCGGCAACGCGATCCGGCATGCCCGCCCGCTGCCCGGCGCGCGGCTGCGGCTGACCTGGATCGTGGCCGGCGGCGCGGTCGAGGTGGCGGTCAGCGACGGCGGCAGCCGCAGCCTGCCGCGGGCCGGGCAGCCGCCGGCCTGGTCGCTGGGCGGCCGCGGGCTCGGCATCGTCGAGTACCTGTGCCGGGACTGGGGCGTGCGCAACGGCACGGCGGGCAGCACGGTCTGGGCGGTGCTTCCCGCTCCCGGCCGTCATCCGAACGGGACCACCCAGGCCGCGCACTGAGCGCGGCCGCATGAACGGCCGGGTGGCTGCCGGCCCGGGCTAGCGGCGGCCGCCGGCTGACCGGCGGCCGAGCCGGAACATCCCGAGTGCGGCCGCGACCACCAGCAACAGCAACAGCATGCCCAGGCCGAAGAACAGCAGCTTCAGGACCAGGAAGATCACCATGATCGCCGCGACGACGGCGGCGACACCGAGCAGCGCGCGTGCCATGGCACCACGCTACTCCAGGTCAGCCGGACTCCAGCCCGTCCAGCACCGCGGCGATGACGCGGAAGGTCGGGCACGGCCAGCGCCACATGCAGTTGCGGCAGCGTTCACCGCCGGCCGGGCCGTCCGCGTGCGTGTCCTCGCCCGGCGCGCCGACCGGCTCCAGCGGCTGGTGCAGCTCGGCCAACTGCAGGCCCAGGCCGGCCAGGGCCAGCACGTCCTCCCGGGCCCGGCCGAGGAACGCCAGGTCGGCGGCCCGGAACCGGGCGGAAACCCGGACCCGGCCGTCGGCGCCGACCAGCCGGGCGTAGTGCCCGGCCGATTCCCGCCAGGAGGCCGCGGCGTCCGCCCGGCGCGCCATGGCGGCGAACTGGCCGCGGGCGGCGCCGGCGACCGGGTCCGCCGCCGCTGGGTCCATCCGTGGCGCTCCGCTCGTCGTCATGCTCATCGTCCCCAGCTTCGCGCACATTGCCGGATGCCGTGAACGGATTGCCGGTGTGCGCTACGTCACCACCTGGTATCCGCAGCCGCCGTGCCTGTAGTCTGCGGCTCGTGGAGCTTAAGGTGAAAAGCCAGATACAGGGCGACCGCACCGTAGTGTCGGTGCGCGGCGAGATCGACCTGTATACGGTGCCGCAGCTGCACGGCGAGCTTTCCACCGCGCTGGCCGGGGACGGCCCGGTCCGGCTGATCGTGGACATGTCCGGTGTCGAGTTCTGCGACTCCACCGGGATGAACGTCCTGCTGGCCGCGCACCGCAAGGCCCGGGAGCAGGGCGGTGACCTGGAACTGGCCGGGCCGCGGCCGACGGTGCGCAAGATCCTTCAGGTCACCGGCCTGGAGTCGGTCTTCACCGTGCTCGACGACCCGGCCGCCATCGCCGGCCAGTAGCGGCCGGGGCGGATCAGGCTGCCCTAAAATCACCGGATGCCCACCGACGGCGGCCTCGCGGTCGTGATCTGCGCGCTGAACGAGGCGGACCGGATCGGCGCCACAGTCACCGCCGCGGCCAGCCTGGGCGGCGCGGACATCCTGCTGGTCGTGGACGACGGGTCACGCGACGGCACGGCGGGCGAGGCGGAGAGAGCCGGGGCGACCGTGGTCCGGCATGCCCGCAACCGGGGCAAGGCCGCAGCCATGCAGACCGGCGCGCAGGCGGTCGCGCGGCTGGAATCCGGCCGCGGCGGCAGGCCGGCCGGGCCGCGGCCGTTGCTGTTCCTCGACGCGGACCTGGGCGCCAGTGCCGCCGCGGCCGGCCCGCTGGCCGTCCCGGTGCTGGCCGGCGCCGCGGACATGACGATCGCGGTCTTCACCGATCGCGTCCGGCGCGGCGGCCACGGATTCGTGGTGGGACTTTCGGGCGCCGGCATCGAGCGCGCGACCGGCTGGCGCCCGGCCCAGCCGCTCAACGGGCAGCGCTGCCTGACCCGGGCCGCGTTCGAGGCGGGGCTCCCGCTGGCCCGCGGGTTCGGCGTCGAGACCGGCCTGACCGTCGACCTGCTGCGGGCCGGGCTGCGGGTAACCGAGGTCGAGGTGCCGCTGTCGCACCGGGCCACCGGCCGCGACTGGCGGTCCCAGCTGCACCGGGCCCGGCAGTTCGCCGACGTGGCCCGGGCGCTCGCGGCCCGCCGGTCGCTGCCGCTGCGGCCCGGCCGCGCCGCGGCGGCCAAGGACGCCGCGGGCGGCTAGCGGTCCTGCGGGCGGCCACCGCCGCCGGCGCGGCTAGAGGTAAGGCCCCGAGCCCCGCGGCGGCTGCGGGCCGTCCTCCGGCGCCGGCATGATCCCGGGCGGCAGGGCCCGGCGCATCTGCTCCAGCTGCGCCCGGGCCGCCATCTGCTGCGCGAACAGCGTGGTCTGGATGCCGTGGAACAGCCCTTCGAGCCAGCCGACCAGCTGAGCCTGGGCGATCCGCAGCTCTGACTCGCTCGGGACGCTGTCCTCCGCGAACGGCAGCGACAGCCGCTCCAGCTCGGCCACCAGGTCGGGCGCGAGCCCGTCCTCAAGCTCCTTGATCGAGCTCCGGTGTATCTCGCGCAGCCGGGCCCGGCTCTGCTCGTCCAGCGGGGCGGCCCTGACCTCCTCCAGCAGCTGGCGGATCATGCTGCCGATCCGCATGACCTTGGCCGGCTGCTCGACCAGCTCGGTGATCGGGCGCTCGGACGACTCGGCGTCCTGGCCCGGCGCCTCGACCGGCACGCCGTCGGGGCCCACGATGACGAGGTTGCCGCGCTGCCCGGTCTCCGGATTCGTCTCGTCGCTCATAGGCCTAGTCTGTCGACTGCCTTCCGCGGCCGCATCCCCGGGGCTGCCCGGCGCCCGGCGGGTGGCGCTTCGCCCTGGCCGCGAATCGATTCGCCGGTTATGCCGGTGCTGTGCCGCTCGCTTAGGCTTCGCCTTACCGGGCACTGCGAGCATGAGCCTGATGGCGGGCAGTGACCCGCACCGCGTCCCGAACGACAGCTTGCGGGAGACACGTTGGCAGATGACCGCCAGGACCGCGGCAGCGGTCCGGCCGGCGAGCAGACCAGCCCGCCCGGCCGCGAGCAGCGGCCGGGCACTGGCCCCGGCCGCGATCCGGCCGGCCAGGATCGCTCCGGTGATGATCCCGGGCCCGGCTCCTACGGCCCGGCGGGCTACGCCCCGGGCGACTACGGCCCGGCCGGGTACGGGCCTGATGACTACGGCCCGGGCGGTTACGGGTTCGACGACTACGGCCCGGCGGCCTACGGGATCGAAGAGTACGGGCCGCCGGCCTACCCGCCCCCCGGCCAGGACCCGGGCGAGGCGGCAGGCGAGTACGGGCCGCCCGCCCCCTCCGGATTCGGGCTGGCTGACTACCGGCCTGCCGGTAGCGGCCCGGCGGGACCGGCCGAGCGGCCCTCCGGCCCCGGCGCCCCGGGCTCCGGACCGCCCGGCGCGCTGCGCGGCGACCTGACCAGCCAGCAGCCGACCATCCTGCCCGGCGCGCACCCCGGCCCGGACCCGCGCGGACCCGGCCATCCGGTACCGGACGCGCCCCCGGCGCCGCGCGGTTACCCGGCCCCGGAGACCTACCGCGTCCCGGAGGCTTACCGCGCGCCGGAGGCTTACCGCGCGCCGGAGGCTTACCGCGCGCCGGACGCGCCACCCGGATCCGGCCAGGCTGCCCCGCCTGGCGCCGGGCCGGCGCCGTCATCCGCCTCCGCCGGGGTCGCCGCGCCGCCGGCCCGGCCCTCCCGGCCCTCCCAGCCGTCCCGGCCGCCGGGCCCCGGCCGGGCCGTTCCCGATCCTGGTCCCGCGGGTCCGGGGCTGGGTGACGGCCCGCGCGGCGCCAGTTCCGCTCCGCCCGGTTCCGGGGCTCCGGCCGCCGGCCCTGGCGCGGTTACGGATATCGGCCCGCCCCCGGGCCCCGGCCCCGCTCCGGGCTCTGCCCCGGCGGCGGGTGCCGGCCCGGCGGCCGGCATCCGCCCCGCGGGGAGTCCCGGCGCGCCGCCGGCCGGAGCGCCCGGGGCTGCCCCGCCGGGCGGCGTCCCGGAGAACGGGTCCGCGGGCCGCAAGGGCCCGGGCGGCGACGTACCCGAGCAGCTGACGCCGGAGCTGCTGCTGCCGAGCCGCCGCAAGGCTCCCGCCCCGGGCTGGCGGCGGCTGGTCTACCAGGCGTCCGGCGGCCTACTGCGGGTACCGCTGTCGTCCGCCGAGCTGCACCGCCAGGATCTGGTCAGCCGGGCCCGGGCCCCGGTCGTCGGCGGCCATCACCGGGTCGCGGTGATGAGCCTGAAGGGCGGCGTCGGCAAGACCACGACCACCGTCGGGCTGGGCTCGACGCTCGCGTCGCTGCGCGGGGACCGGGTCATCGCCGTCGACGCGAACCCCGACCGGGGCACGCTGTCGGACAAGGTGCAGCTGGAAACGGCCGCCACGATCCGCGATCTGGTCAACGAGCGCGGGCAGATCAGGCGCTACGCCGACGTCCGCACCTTCACCTCGCAGGCGCCCAGCCGGCTGGAGATCCTGGCCTCCGACCGGGATCCCACCGTGTCGGTCGCGTTCAGCGAATCGGACTACCGCAACGTCTGCGCGGTGCTGGAGCACTACTACTCGATCTGCATCACCGACTGCGGTACCGGCCTGATGCACTCCGCAATGGCCGGGGTGCTCCAGCTGGCCGACCAGATGGTGCTGGTCAGCACCCCGTCGGTGGACGGGGCGCGCAGCGCCAGCGCGACGCTCGACTGGCTGGAGGCACACGGCTACGGCGACCTGGTCCAGGCCGCGGTGGTGGTGCTGTGCGCGGTGCGGCCGCGTGCCAAGGGCGCGGTCGACCTGCAGCGGCTGCAGGAGTACTTCGCCTCCCGCTGCCGGGCCGTCACCAGAATCCCCTACGACCCGCACCTGGAGGAGGGCGCCGAGGTCGAGCTGGAGCTGCTGAACCGGTCCACGTCCGAGGCCTACCTGGAGCTGGCCGCGCTGGCCGGCGACGGCCTGGCCCGGCCGCGGAACCGGGCCCTGCACATGCCAGGCCCCGGCCGCAGGCCCAGTTGAGCGGGGATGATCGAGCACACCAGGGCGCAGCAGAACCGCATCGAGCACCACCGCGGCGCAGCAGAGCCGCTGCGCGAGGGCCTTCTGGCCCGAGCGGCCGGCTGCGCGGGGGATCCCGGAGGGTCGTCCCGGGGCAATGCTGCTCAGCGGCCGCCGATCAGGCGGTTGCGCGCCTCCCAGGGCTGCACGCCCAGCGCCGCCAGCAACTGCGCGGCGGGGTCGGGCGGCTCCAGGCTCAGCACGGCCAGCAGCACGTGACGCTGCTGCAGGCCGGGCAGCGGGCCGGTACGCGCCTTGTCCGCGGCCCGCTTCAGCACGGCCCGGGCTGCTGAGGTCAGCGGGGGCAGCCGGGTGCTGCCGGGCGGCTCGGGCAGGCCCCCGGCGTGCGGCCCGCCGACCTGCACGCCGACCGCGGCCAGCGCCGCGCGGTCGAGGCCGGAGGCGGCGCTGCGGGCGTCGTCCAGCGATACGCCGATCGCCCGGGCGATGACCGGGTCCCCGGCCCGCAGCAGCCCGAGCAGCAGGTGGTCGGTGCCCAGGCGCCGGTCGCCGCGCCGCCAGGCTTCGGCCGCCGCGGCGGCCAGCACGGCCTTCCTGGCGTCCGGCGCCCGGCGCCCGGCGCCGTCGTCGCTGCTGCCCGGCCGCGGCGGGATGACAGCGTCCCGGCCGAGCAGCTTCGCGGCTGGCCGGGCCTGCCCGAAGTCGAGTTTCACGGTGCTCACCGGCCGTGCTTGGCGTGCGCGGACTGGCGGGAGACGCCGAGCGCGTCCCCGATCTGCTCCCACGACCAGCCCCGCGCCCGGGCCAGCCCGACCCCGGCGGACTCCACTTGTTCCGCCAGCCGGTGCAGAGCGGCCACCGCGAGCAGCGCGACTGCGGGATCATCGGTGTGCAGCAGCGCCGCCGGCCCTTCTGGTGTCACCATGGCACTCATTCAGCCGGCTGCGGGAGGGGTTGTCAAGGCAACCTGACAATGTCGTCTGACCTGCGGAGGAATGTCAATTATGCCGTCCTTGCGGACGCCGCAATGCCCCGGACCAGCGAGCCGGCCGCCCCGCGGGGCCTGGCTGCCCGGCAACCGCCGGGACCGCTGGCCGGCCGCTTCCGCGCGGCCCGGCCGGCTGCTGGCCGGGGCGCTGGCCGCCGTGGCCGCGCTGTGCGCCGGGTGCGGGAGCTCGCCGGGCTTCACCTCCGGCAGCGCCCCGCAGTCCCCGGCACCCGCCAGGACGGCGAAGGCGCCCGCCGCGCCGGCCCGGCCCGCCACGGACCCGGCCAGCCCCACCGCCGACCGGTCCGATCCGGCCGCCTGCCAGCGTCTGGTCAGCCAGTGGCGCCGGTCCCCGGCGGCCCGCTCCTTCCGGCACGCCCGCGGCCTGATGCCCCGGGCCGCCGCGGCCGAGCGGGCGCAGGAGTACCCGGCCGCCGTCGCGGACCTGGATCTGCTCGGCGGCCTTGTTGCGGCCATGCGGCATCACCCGCTGCCGCCGTGCGCAGCCGGATACCGGTACTGGCGCGGGATGCTGCGCCGGACCCGCGCCGCGGTCAGCCTGGCCGTATTGGTCGGCGAGGCCAGCCCGCAGGCGCTGCAGCGCTCCGGGGCCGATCTCGCGCGTGCCCGCCACGACGGCCGCGCGGTCACCCGCACGCTGCGCCGTCATCCGCCGCCGCCCGCCGGATAGCAGGCCCGGGCCGCTGCCGCCCGCCCGCCGGGACCCGGCCGCCGCCGGCCGCAGCGGAGCGTCGCAGGCTGATATGGACTCTGCTGACCAGGCATGGCAAGCTGCATTCCACATCGCCGGCCGGCACTTTCCCGGCCGGCGCTGCGCGGGCCCCCGGAACCGTGGCGGCCTGTGTCCCGAAGGGCGATCAGTTCCATGGAAGACCAGGAGAGCCTGACCCGTGCCCAGACCGGGCCGGTCGTCGTCACCCTGCCCCCAGAAATTGACATGAGCAACGCCAGCGCGGTCGCCGCCCAGCTGGCTGCGCCGATCGGGCAGGGCGCCCGGCTGCTGATTGCCGACCTGACCGCGACGGTCTTCTGCGACTCCTCGGGGATGCGCAACCTGCTGCTGGCGCAGAATACCGCGGCGGCCGGCGGTGCCGAGATGCGCGTGGTGGTGCAATCCGGCGCGGTGCTGCGGGTGATGGAGATCATGGGGCTGCTGGCGGAACTGCGGGTGTTCCCCACGCTGGACGCGGCCCTGGCGGCCGGGCCGCCGCCGGCCGGCTGATCCCGCCCCCGGGCCGGCGGCCGGGCGGCCGGGTCAGCGCAGGCAGGCGTACCTGGCGCGCTGCACCTCGGCCATTGCCGCGCGGGAGGCGGGGGCGGCGGCCATCGCCTTCCCGGCGTCGCGCAGGTAGTTCTCAAGCAGCGCGTCGGTGTACCCGAGCGTGCGGGCGAGCCGGTCGATCTGGCCGGCGAACCTGCGCGCCGCGTCCTGACCGGGCCGGGCGGTGTAGGCGCGGTAGTCGGCGTCGAACGCAGTGCACACCGTCGCCGAGGCGGGGGCCGGTGCCGCGGCGGGCCGGCTGGCGGCCTTCGGCGCGGCCGGCTGGCCGCCGGATGCCGAGCATCCGGCCAGCAGCGCGGCGGCCGCGAGGGCAGGGAGGGTGCGCGCGAGCCTCATGACACGCAAAGTAGCCGACCGGCTACGCAGATGCGCCGGCTTTGGCCGGCTTGCGGCCAGAGCCCGGCCGGGCGCTGGCCGCAAGCCCGGGACGGGGACGAGCCGGGCGCGGTCCGCAGGCCAGGGCGGTCCGCAGGTCAGGGACGGGCGGCAGTGTCGTAGGCACGTGCTGGACTGGCGGGCATGGAATCTTCCCGGCTCCTCGATTGCCTCGCGGCCGACTATGGCCGGCTGCGCTCAGTCGCGCCTGGCCGCCCTGGACGCGGCCGTGCCGACCTGCCCGGGCTGGACCGTGGCCGACCTGGCCCGTCACGTCGGCGTGGTGTACCTGCACAAGGCCGCGTCCATGCGCGAGGGCGCCGAGCCCGGCCCGTGGCCGCCGGCCGAACTCGCGGACGAGGACCCGGTCGCGCTGCTCGACCGCTCCTACGCCGAGCTGCGCGGCGAGTTCGCCGCCCGCCGGCCGCAGGACCCCTCCGGCGGGTGGTACGCGCCGGACATGACGGTCGGCTTCCAGATCCGGCGGATGGCGCAGGAGACGGTCATCCACCGCATCGACGCCGAGCTCGGCGCCGGGGTAACTGTCGCCCCGGTCCCGGACGACCTGGCCGCCGACGGCGTCGACGAGCTGCTCAAGATCTTCGTGTCCTATGCCGTTGACGAGTGGGGCGACTACTTCACCGAGATCCTGGGCGCCTCTCCCGGCTGGGCCTACGCGGTCCGGGCCGGCGATGCGCAGTGGCGGGTCCGGACTGGCCCCGGCGCAATCGCCGTCGAGGACGGCGCCGGCGCCGGGCCGGCTGACGTGACGATCAGCGGCACCCCGGCGGCCGTGCTGCGCTGGGTGTGGAACCGGCAGGCCCCCGGCGAGCCGGATCCGGTGACGGTGGCCGGCCCGCCCGAGGCGGTCGCCGAGCTCAAGCGCTGCATCGTCACCGCCACCCAGTAAGCACCGTCAGGCGGCGCTGACCAGCGCCAGCAGCAGGCCGGTGAGGCCGTCGAAGGCCTGCGGGTCTCCGTCGAGGCGCAGGTCGCCGGCCTTCGCCGCGGCAGCGACCGTGCGGCTGCCGAACACCACGGCGAACAACGTGCCAGCGTCGGTGGCCAGGGTCGCTGCGGGCCGGTCGGCGGTCCCGCGCCGGATCCGGACCGTGCCCGAGGTGCCGTCCACGGTGAGCACGTCGGCGCCGATCCGCAGCTCGTAGCGACCGTTCACCACGGCCGGATCGGCGGTCGCCTGGAGCGCGAGCAGCAGCGAGTCCAGACCGGCGTGGGCGCCCTCGGGGAGCGGGGCGCGGGTTCCCCACTGGCCGAGGTGCAAGATCACCGGCTCGAGCTCGCGGCCCCAGTCGGTCAGCTCGTAGACGCCGACCCGGGCCGGGGGGCCGAGGTCACGGTGGCGGACGACGCCGCTGGCGGTCAGCTCGCGCAGCCGCTGGCTGATGACGTTCGGGCTGGCTCCGGCCAGCCCGGCCAGCAGGTCGTTGAACCGCTTGGGCCCGAGCAGCAGCTCGCGGACGATCAGCAGCGCCCACCGCTCGCCGATGACGTCAAGGCTGCGGGCGACTCCGCACTGGTCGCCGTAACTCCGCTTCACGCTTTTAGTATAGCACTGAGCGGTTGACAGACAGGATGTTAACTCCTAACTTAGGAGTAATGAAGCGCCGAGAGGGACGGTGCCGAGAGGGACAGAGCCGAAGGGAGAAGGAGAGATGGAAGCACGGATGAAGAACCCGGGGATGTTGCTGGGCGCGATGGAGCCGATCCAGGGGCTGTTCAAGGCGGTGTACTCCGGCGGCGTGGACCGGGCGACGCTGGAACTGGTGCATCTGCGCGCCAGCCAGATCAACGGGTGCAGCGCTTGCGTGGACGCCGGCACCAAGTCGGCCCGCAAGGCGGGGGAGACCGACGAGCGGCTGGCCGCGGTGGCGGCGTGGCGGGAGGCTCCCTACTTCAGCGACGCCGAGCGGGCGGCGCTGGCGCTGGCCGAGTGCGCGACCCGGCTGGCTGACCGGCCGGATCCGGTGCCGGATGAGGTGTGGGACGCGGCGGCGGCGCATTACGACGAGAAGGGGATGGCCGCCCTGGTGCTCATGATCGCGGTGACCAACCTGTTCAACCGGCTCAATGCCACCACCCGCCAGGTCGCCGGCGCCTGGGGCTGAGCCCGCGCGGCAGTCAATCGCCGCCGCCCGTCACCGTCTGCCGCCGCCGGGAAGGGATAGCCATGTCCGCCGCCGGCCTGCGCACGGCCCTGTCGCCGGTCATCGCGAGCCCGGTGCTGCGCCGCCTGCTGCCCGCGTTCGCGGTGTCGGCGATCGGCGACGGGATGAGCCCGGTGGCCGTGGCCTGGCTGGCCATCCGGATCACGCAGCCCGGGGACCGCGGCCTGGCGGTGGGCATCGCGGTGGCCGCCTACGCACAGCCGGGCGCGCCGGGGCCGGCCTCACGACCTGACGGCGTGGAAGGTCCGGTCATCGCTTCCGGGTCCTGGCGGGTCGTCACGGCAGTCGGCGGTCACCGTAATCCCGGTGAAGCCCGCCTTGGCCAGCCTGCCTGCCGGGACCAGCGACGCGCGGAAGGCAGCCAGCGCACTGGCCGTGATCTGGCGCCCGTCCAGCAGGGGGGGTCAGCCGATTTTCGGGACAGGTCTTCGGCGATTATCGCTACCTGGGATAACCCAGGTCGGAAGACGTGGCGGACTGGCCGCGGGTGACCGCCATGGCGTCCTGGCTGTGATACTCGCTCATAGAGCGCAACCGGGGTTTGCCTAAACATGATCCGGCTGTAATGCTGTAAATGTTGGTGCTGCTCCGGACCCCGGTGGCGACGTTCCGCTTATCTGGGGCCCCGTTGATTCGCGATGATCTGCACCTTGCTACCCGCATCCAGTCGGCTGGCCCTTCATGCAGCGTCCCGAGAAGACCCAGCCCACGCACCTGCGCTCAGACTGGAGAAGTCATGATTGCCGTGCTGTCGTCGTGACGACGTTCCCCGCCGCCGACCGGCCCTGAGATGGACCAGATGCTCGCCAGGGTTGGCCTTGCCGTGTGCGTCGGCGTGGTCGTGGTGGTGTGGGTGGCCGGTGCGCTGTACAACGCCATCCGTTCTTCACGTAGCGCCTCTCACGCTCCGCATGAGCGGCCTTGGAGCCAGCCCGGCCTGACGGCGGGTGATGGCGGCCTGATCGGCGTGGCGGTGGTGTGTGTGGGCTTGGCGATGGTCAGCCGTAGCCAATTCGGCGGCCTGGTCATTGGGGCGTTGTGGGTCCGGGTCCTCGGGCTCGTGGTGCTGGTCGCTTCGACCGTGTTCACGCTGTGGGCCCGGTTTTCGCTCGGCACCAGTTGGAGCATGGCGCCCAAGGTCGGGGGTGATCACCAGCTCCGCACTCACGGGCCGTATGCGGTGACACGGCATCCGATCTACACCGGCTTGCTCGGGATGATGCTCGGCGCCACGCTGCTCAGCGGGATCGGCCAGTGGATCGTGCTCTTCCCCGTCGGCCTGATCGTGTTTGAGGTGAAGGTCCGCATGGAGGAGCGTCTGATGGTGGCGACCTTCTCCGACGAGTACCCCCGGTATCGCCGCCAGGTGCCCCAGCTCGTCCCCGGCCTGTACGTGCTGCGCCGGCGCCACTCAGTTAGCTCCCAGCATTGACCTGCCTGTCCTGGAGAACTACACGGCTAGAAGCGGGGCACCGCGGGGCCACCGGGCCGGGAGGCCCGGCTCGCTGCTGTGCGGGATATCGGACCGAGCAGGGCGCGTCGATTGCGCGTCGCCACGGTCGGCGAGAAGTAATCGCCGACAACGACAAAGAGAGTGAGAATCGTGCGCTACACCCCCGCGGCTACGCTGCAATTTCCCTACCTCAAGCTTCATCAGTTCCTCTACCGTCACTCGGGAGGACTGATCGGTTCGCGGATCGTCGCTGGCAGCCAGGCCTTGCTCCTGACGACCACAGGGCGAAGAAGCGGTGAACCGCGAACCTGCGCCCTTATCTACCTCAAAGATGGCGAACGGCTGGTCGTGGTGGCCTCCAACGGAGGCAGTGACCATCCGCCGTCCTGGCTGCTGAATCTCCGGGCCCATCCCGACGTAAGCGTCCAGATAGGCGTAAGGAAATTCTCAGCGCGAGCCTCGGTGGCCTCAGCTGAAGAGCGCGAACGGCTGTGGCCGCGCGTCAACCGCCACAACATGGGTCTCGCTCCGATCATGCACCCCGGCGCGAAGGGCCGATACGACGTGTACCAACGGCACACCACACGCGAGATTCCTCTCGTGCTACTGGAACGAAACACGGGAGAATCACAGGCGCTGATGCTCCGCGAGCCGATCTAACGCTATTGAGAATTGGCGTTATAGGCCGACAGCTAGGGGACGGATCGATCAAGACGAGGCCGTCCGGATCTCGGCGTCCCGAGTCGGCGGAACAGGGACAGTAACCGTCGAACTCGCGGGGTGATCGATCGTGCCGAAGCCAAGCGGCGCATCCTCGAAGCGACCCGGTCGGCCCAAGTGACGGAGACCAGCAATGATCTTGGGCACGTAGTGGGCACAGCCAGCCGCACACGGCTGCCGTGAACTGCATTCAGCCGCATAGGCCGCGAGCAGACAGGTGGCCGACTAGTCTTGCGTTCCAGCAGTTCAGACCTATAAATCGCTGGTAGTTGCGGAGGGTGTGGGATTCGAACCCACGAGGACGCGTCAACGCCCTAGCGGTTTTCAAGACCGCCGCCATCGGCCACTAGGCGAACCCTCCCGGCCGGTCAAGCCTCTCACATTCCGCGGGCCCGCCGCCGCGCCGCCGCCCGGGGCCGCCCCGCCGCCCGGGCCTGCCCGGCCGTGCGCCCGTGCGCCCGCGGTCAGCCTGCCTGCGAGGCCGCGTTGATCTGGGAGAGCGCGCTGATCGTGGCCGAGTCACCGGGCTGCCAGGCGTACTTGCTGCCAGAGCCGGCCGCGTCCCAGTAGCTGAAATAGGCCAGGCAATTGTTGGCCTGCGCCCACGACCAGGTGTCGTTGAACCAGCCCGGCCGGTTCGCGGCAACGGGCGAGTTGCATTCGATCACGGCCAGCGGGACGGTGCCGACGGCCCCGCTGATCTGGGTGGCCGCAGTGCCGAATATGGACGCCGCATTGTCCGAGCTGGTGGTCTGGTAGCCATCCAGGCCGTAGAAATCCAGGCCCGGGGCCATCCACTGGCCGAGCGGGTAATGCGCGCTGGCCGGGTTCGCCGTGTAGCAGCTCACGATCTGCCCGTACAGGCAGCCAGGCGACCCGGCCTTGAAGATCGGGTAGCAGTGCGCGTGCAGGCCGAGGATCTGCGCCGTGGTGAACCCGTTCGCGGCGGTCTCGCCCTCGTGCCAGCAGGTCACCATGGCGCCGGCCGGGACCTGGGCGGCGAACGCGGCGAGCTGGGCGTCCAGCGATCCGGCCAGGACCGCGCCGATGTCCGGCTTGATGCTGATCACCGGCAGCGTGACGCCGGACGGGACCGGCGCGGCGCCGGTCCCCGGCCAGCTGGCCGGCACGGCCTGCGCGGGGGTGTCGTAGCCGCGGAAGCCGGCCAGGCCGCCGACGGCGGCTGAGACCGCCGACCACATGCCCCCGGTGCCCTTGTTCGTGCCGCAGACCGGCGGGCTGGTGCTGCCCGCGGCCGCGCCGGCCCGGGTGGCCGCGGCGGCCGGGCCGGTCATGGCGCGAACCGCCGCCCGCGCGCCCGCCGGGCGGGCTGCCAGCCCGCCTGCGGCTGCTAAGCCGATTCCGTGCAGGACCTGCCGGCGTGTGGGCATAAGACATTCCCCCCGGGAAACCGTGGAAGATGCGCGCTATGGAAGCGCCAGCGCTGACGCGGCGCTCAGCCTAGCGGCCAGGCCGCACGCCCTTACCGGGAAAAGGAAAATGTCGTTCCGGCGCGGCGGATAAAAGTGACGCATAAACCGGCGAAAACACTACATAACTGTGCTTAAAAGATTCTCCCGCGCAGGCTGGATCTATTTCCCCGGGGCCGGCCGGGCCTGCCGGCCCGGCCGGGATGCCCGGTAGGTAGGCTCGCGAGCGGAGGACCTTGTTCGATGCTGCCCCGCTACAGCCTGCCCGCGGTGCTGACGCACTGGCAGTCCGCCCCTGCCGTCACCGCGGTCACCGCGATCGCGGCCGCGCTGTACCTGTGGGGAGTCATCCGGGTCCGCCGCCGCCACCCGGCCCGGCCCTGGCCGGTGCGGCGCACCGCGATGTTCCTCGGCGGGCTGGCCGTCCTCGTGCTGGCCACCCAGAGCGGGATCGGCGCCTACGACGACATCCTGTTCTGGGATCACATGATCCAGCACCTGATGCTGATCATGGTGGCCCCGCCGCTGCTGATCGCCGGCCAGCCGGTGACGCTGCTGCTGCACGCGAGCCGCAACCCGCTGCACACGTGGGCCAAGCGGCTGATCCGCTCGCGCGCCGTCAGCGCGGTGACCTGGCCGGTGCTCGGGGCCCTGGGCTACACGGCCGCGGTGATGGTGTTCCACCTGACCGGCGTGGCCAACGCCGCGGCCCGCAACCCGGCCGTGCATGACGCCGAGCACGTGCTGTTCCTGGTGGTCGGCTACCTGTTCTTCCTGCCGATCCTGGGCCGCGAGCCGATCCGCTGGCGGCTGTCCTACCCGGTCCGGTTCCTGATCCTGCTGCTGATCATGCCGGTCGATACCTTTACCGGGCTGGTCCTCGGCTACGGCAACGCCGGGACGCCGGGGCTGCCCCCGCCGCCGCGCCCGGCCTGGGCGCCGCCGCCGGTGCAGGACCTGCACCTGGGCGGGGCGGTCATGTGGGTCGGCGGGGACGGCATCATGTTCGGGCTGATGATGCTGGTCTACCTGATGTGGGCCACCGACAGCCGGGACACGGCTGCCGGCCGCGGCTGGCTGGAAAGCGCCCGCAGCGCCAGCTTCGCCAGCCGGGTCGCCGCCGGGCCCGCCGCCGGGCCCGCCGCCGGGCCTGCTGGCGCACCTGGCCCCGAGGCCCCCCGGCCACGGGACACCGGCATCGACGACGACGACCACCTCGCGGCCTACAACGCCTACCTCGCCCGGCTGCACGACGGCGATCCCGGGCACCGCTGACGAAGCCCGCCGGGTTTCTTCGCACTCGCCGTGAACCAGGGCTGGCGCGCGCACGTATCACCGGTCAGCGGGCCCGGCCGCCCCCGGACAGGCCGGCCGTGCCCGCCGCCGGAGGCCCCCTGGCCGCCCGGCCGCGACGACACCGTCCTTGCCGAAGGAGCCTGTCATGCGGAGATTCCGCCCCGCTGCCCTGGTCACGTCCTTGTCGGGTGCCGCACTCGGTGCCGGTGCCCTAGCCGCGGCCGGCCTGGCCGTGGCACCTGCCGCGCAGGCGTCCGCGCCCGCGCCGTTCATCCGCCAGTTCCATCACCTGTCCGAGGTCGCCTCCACCGTGCCGTCCAACGGCGACGTCAACCCCTACGGGGTCGCGGTCGTCCCGCGCAGCCAGGGCCGGCTGCACCGCGGCGACGTGCTGGTCAGCAACTTCAACGCCAAGTCCAACCTGCAGGGCACCGGCTCCACGATCGTGCAGGTCTCGCCGGGCGGCCAGATGACCCAGTTCGCCCGGATTACCAGGGCCGGGCTGCGCGGCGCGGCCTGCCCCGGCGGCATCGGCCTCACCACCGCTCTCGCCGACGTGCACGGCTGGGTCATCGTCGGCAGCCTCCCCTCGGCCGACGGCTCCGCTGCCACCTCCAAGGCCGGCTGCCTGATCGTGCTCGACAGCCGGGGCCAGGTCGCCGGGACCATCGCCGGGCACGGCATCAACGGCCCGTGGGACATGACCGCGGTCAGCTACCGGCACTCCGCGGACCTGTTCGTCACCAACGTGCTCAACGGCACCGTCGCCGCGGGCGGCAAGGTCGTGCACCGCGGCACCGTGCTGCGGCTGACCCTCGGCCTCGGCGGCGGCCAGGCGCCGCGGCTGGAGCACGTCACGAAGATCGCCTCGCACCTGGCCGAGCAGAGCAACGCCGCGGCGTTCGTGCTCGGCCCGACCGGCGTCGGGCTCGGGGCCGGCGGCACCTTGTACATCGCCGACACCGACGTGAACTCGATCAGGGCCGTCCCGGATGCGCTCACCCGCTCCGGCTCGGACGGCGCCGGCCACCTGGTCACCCAGGGCGGCAGCCTGAACGCCCCGCTCGGCCTGGCCATCGCCCCCGGCGGTGACGTGCTGACCGTCAACGGCGGCGACGGGCGGATCGTCGAGACCTCCCCGGCCGGGATGCAGGTCGCCCGCCGGTTCCTGGACAAGACCGGCAGCCCGGCGGGCAGCGGCGCGCTGTTCGGGCTGGCCGTGGCCCCCCACGGCCGCGGTGTCTACTACGTCGACGATGCGTCGAACGAGCTGCGCCTGCTGCACTAGCACCCGCCGGCCCGGGTCAGCCGGGCGCGATGCGGGCGAAGTCCCGGCGAACCTCCGCATCGCGCCCGGACCGCGGCGAACGCGGACAGTGCCCGCCAGCGCGACACGCCGGCGAGCGCTGTCTACGGCAATCTAGGGAAAGCGCTAGAGGCCGCCATAGGCTGCTATGCCGTGGACCCGGTGCGTAATCCCTACGCCCCCGGCGCCGGCCAGCGGCCGCCGGAGCTGGCCGGGCGTGACCGCGAGCTGCGCGAGTTCGAGGTCGTGCTGGAGCGGGTCGCGCGCGGCCGCCCCGAGCGCAGCATGGTGCTGACCGGCTTGCGCGGGGTGGGCAAGACCGTGCTGCTCAACTCGTTCCGGTCGATGGCCATGCAGCGGCTGTGGGGCACCGGGAAGATCGAGGCCCGGCCCGAGCAGTCGATCCGCCGCCCGGTGGCCGGCGCGCTGCATATGGCGGTGCGCGAACTGGCGCCGCGGCACCGGGCGCCGGACCGGATCGACGACTTCCTCGGCGTGCTCAGGGCATTCGCGGCCCGCGACGGCGGCGCGCCGAAGGGCGCGCCGCCCAGCCGCCTCGGCATCGACGTCCCGGCGGCGCGGGGCCGGGCCGACTCCGGCGACCTGGAGATCGACCTGACCGAGCTGCTGACCGACGCCGCGTCGGTCGCGGCCGACCTCGGCGTGGGCATCGCGCTGTTCGTGGACGAGATGCAGGACGTGCCGGCCGCGGACATCTCGGCCCTGTGCGCGGCCTGCCACGAGCTGTCCCAGAACGGCGGCCCGCTGATCGTGGTCGGCGCGGGCCTGCCGCACCTGCCGTCGGTGCTGTCGGCCAGCAAGAGCTATTCCGAGCGGCTGTTCCGGTACGTGCGCATCGACCGGCTGGACCGGGACGCGGCGGACTTCGCGCTGCTCGCCCCGGCCCGGCGGGAGGGCGCCGACTTCGAGCCGTCCGCCCTGGACGCGCTGTATGCGGCGGCCGACGGCTACCCCTTCTTCGTGCAGGCCTACGGCAAGGTGACCTGGGACGTGGCCGCCGCCAGCCCGGTGACGGCCGGCGACGTCGGGGTGGCCGGGCCGATCGCCGAGGGGGAGCTGGCCGTCGGGTTCTTCGGCAGCCGGTACGAGCGGGCCACCCCGGCAGAGCGCGAGTACATGCGGGCCATGGCCGTCCTCGGCGACGAGCCGGTGCCGACCGCGCAGGTCGCCGACGAGCTGGGCCGCAAGCCCTCCAGCGTGTCGCCCGCCCGCGACAGCCTGATCAAGAAGGGGCTGATCTACAGCTCCGAGCGGGGGCTGATCGCCTTCACGGTGCCGCACTTCGGGCGGTTCCTGCGCGCCCAGCCAGCCTGAGCCACAGCAGGGCAGCTTCTGGCCTACTCTCGTATTTTCTAAAGTTTCCGCTAGAGAACCCTAGATGAAGGAAGACCGCCCGGCCCGTCCTCCGGCCGCGCGTGCCGGGCGCGTGCCGGGCGCGGCCGCGGCGCACGCGGCGGCGGGACGGCCTCCGCAGGCGGCACGGGCGGCGCGCTGAGCAGCGCCACCGGGCTGGCCGCCGGGCGGGCCGCGGGTACTGGCAGCCGGGCCGGCGCTGGCCCGGGCGGGGTGACCGGCGTGTCCGCGGCAGGCTGCTCCAGCCACGGGATCAGCGGCCGCGGCCGCACCGCCTCCGGCCAGGGCAGCGGCTGCCCGGTGGCGGCGTCGACGAGCGCGGCCTGCACCGCCGGGCGGCGCGGCTTGAGGTAGACGGCGAACACTACCTCCGCGGGCCGGCCGCCGGCCTGCGCCGGGAAGACCAGGTACCGCCAGCACAGCTCGCGCCAGGTGTCCACCGGCGCGGGCGCGGTCAGCAGCCCGGAGTACCGCCGCCACGGGGTGCTGCGGTGCAGCGAGGCCAGCGTCCGGTATTGCGACAGCACCCGCAGCTCGCACGGCTCGGAGTAGCCGAGCCGGACCAGCCCCTCGCCCAGCTCCGGCGACAGCGCGGCAATCAGCACCAGCTCGGCGGCCAGGATTACCGCGAGCAGCGGTGCCGCGGCCTGGACGGCCTGCAGCTGCAGCGCGGGCAGCCCGATCGTGACCAGCGCGGCGCAGGCCAGCAACGCGGCCCGGGCCAGCGTACGGGCGCTGACCGGCGCCGAGCTGAAGTCGCCGAAGCAGCCGCAGCCGGTGTCGGGCCGGCTGCCGCGCAGCTCGACCAGCGCGCAGGTGGCCACCAGGAACAGCACGCCGGTGCCGAGCCGGACCAGGGTGGCGGCATGGTGCCCGCCGAGCCGCCCGGCGGTGACGATCAGCCCGGCGCCCAGGCCGAACTCGACCGTGCCCATGGCCATCGCCGCCGGGCGGCGCAGCCGGGTCGGGAACAGCGCCGTCGGCCCGAGCCCGGCGTCCATCGAGCCGACCCGGACGGCGCGCAGCAGCTTGGCCGCGCAGCCGCCCAGCAGCATCGCCGCCAGCAGCGGGATCTGCACTTCCCGGATCGCCGTCAGCAGGTTCATCAGCGGCCCATCGTGATCGTCGCGTTGAAGCAGCCGCGCTCCAGCTCGCCGCCGAGGGCCACGAAGCTGGCCAGCGTCAGGTCCGCGACCCGGCCACGCGGGGAGGTTCCGCAGGTGACGCAGCGGTCGTTGAACAGCCGCGATACCGGGGCGCAGCCGGTGACCGGCAGCGAGCAGGAGCTGCCGGTGCACTCGTTGCGGATGATCAGCACGCTGCCGAGCGAGAGGTAAGGCAGCGTCAGGACGCCCCGCGGCGGCGGCCCGCCGTCCTGCTCGGCGCACCCGGTAGCCGGGTCGAGCGCGGGGTAGCCGACCCCGAGCAGGCCGTGCGGCTCGCCGCCGGGGTCGTGCCAGGTGGCCGAGCCGCTGATCGCGTCCGGCACGTGGCCGCTGAGCATCGGGGCCGCGGGCAGCCGGTCGCGGCTGTAGGACGGCTGGGAGGTGGCCGGCAGCAGGGCCTCCAGCAGCCCGGGCCGGCGCAGGCCGATGACGTCGAGCAGGAAGCCGGGCTCGAGGGTGGGGAAGCGCACCTGGATCCGCCCGGCGGCCCGCGCCGGGATCACCACCCGCTGCGGCGGCCGGGTGCGGCCCTCGTCGACCATGATCCCGTCCGGGCCGGTCTCGGTGATCGTGCCGGTGACCCGCCCGATGCCGGACCAGACCCGGTCGGCCACATTGCGCTGGGCGGGGTGCAGCCGGATGACCGCCGTCTCGCCGATCGGCAGCGCGGCCGGCTCGGCCGGGCCGCCCCGCCAGGCGGCGGCGTCCGGGGTGAGCGTGTAGCGCTGCTCCCCGTACGCGCCCCCGAGCACGATCACCTGCGGGCTGATGTCGGTGATGGTGCCGGTGACCGCCCGCGGCTGCAGGCCGGCGTCGGGGAATCCAGCAGGGATTTCATGGAGGCCAGAAGCCGTCCTCGCAGGCCCGCCCGGGTGCCCGGGTAAGGCCGCGGCCGCCGCGGTCGCGCCCGCCGGGAAGACCGCCGCGCGCAGCCGCCGCCGGCGGGCGATCCGGGCCGCGCTCGCCGAGGCCGCAGGACCTGCGCAGCGATCGCAGCACCCAGCGGCCTTGAGCCGCCGGGGCGTTTCGGTCATCGGGGCCTCCTGGTCCGCCATCTCATTGCGCGATGCAACCTGCATACAGGACGATGCAATTGCATATAGGTTTTCGTCAAGTCAATCCGTGATCTTTTACCCGGCGGATTCCCGCTGGTCCCGGTGGCGGCCGGCCTCCGGCTGCGGGCGGCCGCGCTAGTGCCTTGTTCATCCCGGCTGGGGGACTCGCCGTTACCGAGCGAAGTTCGCTGTATGCATACTGTCGCAAGTACTGTAAGGCAGGGGCCGGGGGCGATCACATTGGCGACAAGCGGGCGCGCGAGCGCGATGCCTGCCGCGCGGCGGCGGCAGGCAGGCCGGCGGCCGGCCCACGACCGGGCGGCCGAGCTCCGCGCCGGCCCGGCCGCGCCGCCCGCGCCCGGTGCGCCGCCCGCGTCTGCGCGGCCGGCCCCGGTGGCCGGCCGCGCGCTGGACGAGCCCGGCTTCCGCGACTACGTGAGCACCCGCGGCCGGTCCCTGCTGCGCGCCGCTTACCTGCTGACCGGGAACCTGGCGGACGCCGAGGACCTGGTGCAGTCGGCGCTGGCCAAGACCTACCTGGCCATGGAGCGGATCGAGGACCGCGGCGCGCTGGACGGTTACGTGCGCCGGGCGATGGTCAACACGCATATCTCCTGGTGGCGGCGCCGGCGGCTGGAGGAGTTCCCCACCGACGAGATCCCCGACCAGGCGGTGGCCGACCACGCGGAGGGCGCCAGCCAGCAGCAGGTGCTGCGCCAGGCCGTCGACCGGCTGCCGCAGCGGATGCGCGCGGCCGTCATGCTCCGCTATTACCAGGACATGACCGAGGCCGAGGTGGCCGACGCGCTCGGGGTGAGCCTGGGCACGGTCAAGAGCACGGTCTCGCGGGCGGTGGCCAAGCTGCGGATCGACGCGGACCTGCTCGCTGACTGACCGCCGGCGCCCGGCGGGTGACGTTTGCCCGCCATCGTGGCACTATCCCCGCAAGGACAAGTGCCGGAGCGCCGCCCGGCTTCGCCGTGCGGCGTCACTTGCGGGAAGGTGAGCCGTGCGCAGCACCATGATGGATGTTCCGCTGACCGTCACCTCGATCATGCGGTACGGGACCACCGCGTTCGGCCAGCGCGAGGTGGTCACCTGCACCGGCGATGGCGTCCGGCGGCGCAGCTACGCGCAGACCGGCGAGCGCGCGGCCCGGCTGGCCCGCGCGCTGCGCGAGCTCGGCGTGGACTCAGATCAGCGGGTCGCCACGCTGATGTGGAACAACGCCGAGCACCTGGAGGCCTACCTGACGGTGCCGTCGATGGGCGCGGTACTGCACACCCTGAACCTGCGGCTCGCCCCCGAGACGATCGGCTACATCGCCACCCACGCCGGCGATGACGTGGTCATCGCCGACGCCACCCTGGTCCCGCTGCTGGCCCAGGTGCTGCCGCACGCGGAGACGATCCGGCACGTCATCGTGTCCGGCGGCGAGGACGGGGTGCCCGCGGAGGCGCAGTCGGCGCTCGCCGGGGCCGGCCGCCCGGTGCACGACTACGAGGAGCTGCTGGCCGCCCAGCCGGCCGAGTTCAGCTGGCCGGAACCGGACGAGCGCTCGGCCGCGGCCATGTGCTACACCAGCGGCACCACCGGCCATCCCAAGGGCGTCGTCTACAGCCACCGCTCGATGCACCTGCACTCGATGGCCTGCTGCTCGGGCAACGTGTTCGGCGTCAGCGACGACGACCGGATCATGCCGGTCGTGCCGATGTTCCACGCCAACGCCTGGGGCCTGCCCTACGCGGCCGTCCTGGCCGGGGCCGACCTGGTCATGCCCGACCGGTTCATGCAGCCCGAGGCCCTGGTCGCGCTGATCGAGGCCGAGCGGCCCACCATCGCCGGCGCGGTGCCCACGATCTGGACCGTGCTGCTGCAGCACGTCCGGGCCAGCGGCGGCGACCTGTCGTCGCTGCGGCTGGTCCCGTGCGGCGGCGCGGCGGTCCCGCACGCGCTGCAGGAGGCGTACGACAAGGAGCTCGGCGTGCGGATCCTGCACGCCTGGGGCATGACCGAGACCTCGCCGCTCGGCAGCATCGCCCGGCCGCCGGCCGGGCTGCCCGACGACGAGGCCTGGCCTTACCGCGACACCCAGGGCCGGCTGATGTGCCAGGTCGAGGGCCGGGTGGTCGGCGACGACGGGGTGCTGCCGAGCGACGGCAACGCGGTCGGCGAGATCGAGGTGCGCGGCCCGTGGATCACCGGCGCCTATTACCAGGACGACGACCCGGCCAAGTTCCGCGACGGCTGGCTGCGCACCGGCGACGTCGGGAAGATCGACCCGCTCGGCTACGTGACGCTGACCGACCGGGCCAAGGACGTGATCAAGTCCGGCGGCGAGTGGATCTCCTCGATGGAGCTGGAGAACGCGATCATGGCGCACCCGGACGTGGCCGAGGCCGCGGTGATCGGCGTGCCGGACGACAAGTGGGGCGAGCGCCCGCTGGCCGGCGTGGTGCGGGCCGAGGGCGCTGCGGTCACCGCGGACGAGCTCCGGTCCTACCTGGCCGACCGCATCCCGCGCTGGCAGCTGCCCGAGCGCTGGTGCTTCATTGACGAGGTGCCGAAGACCAGCGTGGGCAAGTTCGCCAAGACCCGGATGCGCGACGCGTACTCCCGGGGCGATTACGACATCGTCGAGGCCCGCTGATCCGCCCGGAAGCCTTTGCCGCCGTGACGGCGGGGCCGGTACCCTGGGGTCCTGCCCCTCGGGCAGATCAGGAGGCTTCGCCTAGTCCGGTCTATGGCGCCGCACTGCTAATGCGGTTCGGGTTCACGCCCGTCCGGGGTTCAAATCCCCGAGCCTCCGCAGGTCATTCCGGCCCCCTCCCCGAGCTTTACGGAGGGGGCCGGTGGCATGAAAGGCCCAGGGTTGCAGTTTGGGCTGCAGTTGCCGGTTATCCCGGGCCCCAGAGCGCCTGGTCCATCCGCTCGCTGGGGTCCTTCATTGCAGCGTGGCCACGTGGCCACGCTCCAAGCGCAGCGACGACACTGGATGCCTGGTTGCGTGCCGGGCCCCGGCCTGGCACCGTGCACACGGTGAGCGATGTGCCCGAGCGGTGGACGAAGGCTAGCGTCTACCCGGACATGTGGGCGGACCCGGGCGAGGATCCCCGCAACAGCGAAGAAGCCAGCCCCGACGGTGAGCTGGCGACGCTACAGGACTACCTGGGGAACTACCGGCTGACCCTGCTGATGAAGTGCGAGGGGCTGTCTCCTGAGCAGCTGGCACGCCGGTCGGTGCCGCCGTCGACTATGTCCTTGCTGGGCGTGGTCCGTCATCTTGCCTGGGCGGAACGGGACTGGCGCAACTGGATCACGCCGGGAGATCATGCACCGAGGCTTTATGGCCCGGGTGATGCCGCCTTCGAGGGAGCAGTTGCGGAACAGGCGATGGCCGAGGGCGCATTCGCTGACCTGGCCCGCGAGCAGGCGGCTACCGACGCGGTGCTGGCCGGGTATTCGGACCTTGGCATACGCGCGGGCCGGAAAGGCATCGCAATCCGGGAACTGTGGGTTCACCGGATTGAGGAATACGCCCGCCATTGCGGGCACGCCGACCTGCTGCGCGAGCGTATCGATGGCCGGGTAGGGCAATAGCAGCCCTGGCAGCGACCACGCCATCGCCCGTGTGCCAGCAGGCTCGCGGCCCCGGACAATCTCAACAGCGAGTAGCCGACAGCAGCCGCGGCCACCGCGTCGAGGTCGCTCCCTGCGCTGCGATGCCACGGCGCAGGACGGACCACCCAACTTAGTGGAGAAAGTCGAGCGCCGCGGCGCGGAACTCAGCCGACATCAGCGCGCCGCGATGATCACCGGGCACCGGGAGGTATTTCGCGTTCGGAAGGGTCGCTGCCAGCTGGTCGACAGGATCGTCCTCGGTTCCCGCGACGAACAGCGTCGGGACCGTGGGCAGGTCGGCGCCTGCATCGAACGGTTCGGCGGCCAGCGCTTCTATGAGCAGCAGCATCTGATCCCGGTCGAGGTGGGGCTGGGAGATCCAGGCTGCGAATTCGGCGAGGTCGGGGTCGGGCGCCTCGGCTTCGCCTTTGGCCACCGCGCGGAGCAACTCGATGTCCATATCGGCCAGCCACGCGTCGTTCGTGCCTAGCCCCTCGAGGACCAGGCGCCCTACCCGGCCAGTGGCAGCCAAGGGCCAGGCCAGCCGGGCGCCGAGCGAATGACCGACCACGTCGGCCTCGTCTTGGCCGGTGCTGTCGATCGCCGCGACCAGGCCCGCAATGATCGCGCTAACCGAGATCGCGTCGCGATCGGCCGCCGGGCACGAGCCATGACCGGGCAGGTCGACAGCGACCGTCCCACGCCCTTGGGCAGCCAACGCCTGCGGCCAGCCCGGCTCGATCCAGTCGATCTGGGCACTACTGGTGAATCCATGGACGAGCAGCACCGGACGCTCGCCCGGGAAGCTGTGGACGGCGAGCCTGAGTTGCGGCGTCATAGGTTCTCCGATTCCGCTGCTACCAACGCGCCCGCAGCTGGCGAGGCTCGTGCATGGGTTGCAGTTCACCGTTATACCACCGCATTCAACCGGGACCGCTCACGGACGTTGGTCCAGCTTGAACCGATCTGAACGCCCACGATCCGAGCTGCTAATGCGGTTCGGGTTCACGCCCGTCCGGGGCTCAAATCCCCGAGCCTCCGCAGCCAGCCGGCCCCCTCGCCGGACAACCGCGGGAGGGGGCCGGAGTCATTCCAGGGCAGGATTGCAGTATTGATTCGTTGACAGGAGGGGCTCACGCTCGGAGGATCTGGTGCTGCCCGAGCTGTAAGGAGGCGGCTACGTGCCGGACAGCGCACCAGAGCAGCCGGAGGGTATCCGGTTCATTTCCGGAGTCATCCTCGTCTCCCGTCAGGCCGGCCGCCTGGCGCAGTTCTACCGCGACGTGTCGGAATCCCGCTGGCCGAGGAACGGCATGACGAAACGCAGCCTCACTGGGGGTGCGAGCTGGGTGATGTGCACTTCGCCGTCCACCCGGCCGAGGATTACCCGGATGACCCCGCGAGCGGTCCGGGCCCGGTCAAGCTGGCGTTCCTGGTCTTCGACCTGCCCCGGATGATCACGTGGCTGGACAGCTGTGGTGTTGCCTTGTGCTACCCGCCCGCCGACCTCGGCAGTGAGTCGCAGATCACCGCGGTGCGCGACCCGGACGGCAACCTAGTGGAACTGACCCAGCTCGGGCCGGGCTGGCTCGATCATCTCAGGGCGCAACGTGCAGACGGCAACGATCTCGTCCTGCGATGGAGTTCGCACCTGGCCGGCGACACAGGGTAACGGGGATGGCTGTCAGCACGTCCGGCCGAGAAGATCAACTGCAGGCAGCGGGTGGCAATCTGGGTTGCGTGAGGCCCCTGCTTCTGCATCCACCGCCACCGGCGCGGCCGCGCCCGGGGGCTAGACCGGCACGTCCTCTTCGGATACCCGGGTCACCGTGAAGTCCGGGTCGCCGGAATCCCGCGGGTCTCGCCAGCCGTGCAGGCCGCCCTGGCCGTCGGGTTCCCATTTGCGCGCGGCGGCCGCTGCCGTCTTGGCCTCTTCCTCGGTCCCGAATGGCCCGGCGATGTCACCGGTCTTCATCTTCAGCTCGAACTGCGGCATCGGCGTTCTCTGCCCAGGCGCGGGTGCTTAATGCACTGCACCTTGTGCTGCCGGACGCTGGGGGAGACGACGGGCGTGCCGCGGGCGGGCCGGGGCCGGGCACGAGCGGCAGCCGCTTCCGCCGTCGCCCGGGCCCCTCGCGCGCCCGCCCCGCTGAACTTTACCGCATAAAGTTCCGGGCCGGAACGCTTGACTTTACGCCATAAAGCAGCGTCTACTTTATGGCATAGAGCCGAGTGATTGAGAGGACACCATGAATCAAGCACCTGATGCCGCCACCGCCGGCCAGGACGGCAGCCTCGACCCCCGGCAGGCCGCTGTCCTGCTGGACCAGGCCACCCGGCAGGCACGCCGCAGGTTCCAGCCTTCGCCGCCGTGGCTGCTGGCCACCAGGGCGGTCATGGTCCTGGCCGCCCTCGGCGCGATCTGGCTCTCGGTGCGCGGACAGCACCCGTACCGGGGGCCGACGGCCGCGGACATCCCCGTCCTGGTCGCGTTCGTTGTCGTCAACTTCGCCGCCACGGTAGGCGTCCGCAGGCGCGCGACGGCCGGGGTGAGCGGGCGGTCCCGGTTCAGTCAGGGCGAGATCATCGTGCTGGTGCTGGCCTTTGCCGCCGCGGTCGTGGCCATGGCCGGGCTGGGCATCGCCGGAGTGACCTTCGCCTGGTACCCGACCTCGGTGCTGGTCATCCCCGGCCTGGCCTGGGCTGCCATCTCGGCGGCACGGGCAAACTGGCTCGACCTCGCTACCGGCCTCTCGCTCGTCGTCATCGGAATCGTGGGCACGTTCGCCGGGCCGGCCGGGTCGTGGGCGGTCGCCGCCGTGGGCCTGTGCGTCACGCTCCTCAGCAACGCCGCCGTCCGCGCCCGGCAGCAGCGCGCCTGACGCCACGCCATGAACGACGACGGGCTTGACCCGCTGATCCACGTGCCCACCCGGCTGAAGATCGTCGCGACGCTGGCGGCACTGCCCGACGGCGACGGGCTGTCCTTCACCCGGCTGCAGAACATGCTGGAGCTGACACCCGGCAACCTGATCATCCAGCTGCGCAAGCTCGAAGAAGCCGGCTACCTCAGCAGCGAGAAGACCAGGAACGGGTCCGCGCAGAAAACCACGGTGACCCTGACCCGCGAGGGCCGGGCCGCACTCGGCACCTACACCCAGGCGCTGCGCGGCCTGCTCGGCGGCCTGTGACGGCAGGCACGGCCTCCCGGTGGGGCGGCCGGCCGGATGCGGGCAGGCTCGTGCAGCCGGGCGATCGGGGATCCTCGTCCGGCTGCACGAACCCCGGGGAAGGGGCAGGGCTTGAGGGGTGCGGGTCAGAGCTCGTCGTTCGGGTCGCGCCGGCCGCGGCGGATAACGCGGAGGCCGCGCCGGGGCCGCCGCCGCCGCATCCAGCGGCCACCGGGGTCGTCGTCCACCACGACCGGCTGGACCCGGGTGGTGCGGGCGCCCCCGTCGTAGTCGTAGTCGTAATCGGGGTCGGACAGGTCGTCCTCGGGCTCGTCGTACTCGTAGCCGGGCCCGTCGGGGCCTTCGTCGGGAGGCAGCTGGCGGTCGTCCTCGCCGAAATCCTCGTCGTCGGTTTCCTCGTCGGCCGGCTCCACGCTTTCCGGGAAGATCATGCCACAGACAAGCAGGTAAAGATGCTCCGGATACGGAATATGGTCAACATTCGTCAGCGCCTGGTTCTGGCCTGCCGATTCGACGATGAACTCGCCATATCCGAGCATGCGCCCCGCGAAAGAACGCTGGAAGCTGAGGTCGGTCACCTTGGTCAGCGGCATCATTGCCACCTTCCTGGTGAATACGCCGGAAGTCAGCAGCAGCCGGGCGGAGGTGACGACGAAGTAATCGACCGCCCAGTTCCACGCCTTCCACAGCAGCCGCAGCACCAGGATGAGCTCGATGCCCCAGATGACATAGAGCGCCGGGTGGCTGCTGCTGGCCACGGTCGCGCTGAGCACCCCCGCCACCAGCAGCCCGATCAGCGCTACCGCGCTCGGGCCGATCAGCACCGCGGGATGGCGGCGCACGGTGGCGACCTGAACCTCGTTGGGCAGCAGGTACTTGTCCACCGCCACCAGGCCCGGCCGGTCGGTGGAGCTTACCGGCCCCATGCGCCCCGCCTCACGATCTCTGCTGCCCGCGCCATGCTCACGGGCTCACGGCTGAACGGCGAATGCCGGCGTGCTGACCCGCTTCAGATTCATCTCAGTTCCCACGGCGCTCGCGGTTACCGCTGCTCCCGGGTGCACGGCAGCAGCCCATTCCGGCCTTGCTGAGCAGCATAGCCCAGCGGCAATTTCTCACCAATGACCGTCATCGTAAAAGATCACCCGCGCGCCGCGCGGGCTGCGCGGCCGGGCCCCGGCTCCGGCCGCATGGCCGCCAGGCGCGCGGCGCAGGACCCGCGAGCCCCTTACTGACGGCGATCACCTCACGCCGGGGAGCCTAATCTGACACCATTCCTTCCGAGAATGCCGCGCCGGTGGGGTGATGATGTCCGAGGTGAGCAGAGACGACTTCGCGGTCGTCGCATACCGGGAGGACGACGCCTGGGGCGCCGAGCTCCTGCCCGACGAGCTGACCGAGGACCTCAGCGGCCTGATCCTGGCCCTGAAGCGGCAGCCGAGCACCGCCGGCACCATCGGCCTGGTCGCCGTCGACGACGACTTCTTCGTCGCGATGCGGATGGTCGGGGGAGAGCTGTCGGTCTTCTTGTCCGACCTGACCGCCTCGCCGTATTTCCCGCTGGCCCGCCAGGTCCTTGACTACCTCGATCTCGAGGTGCCGATGGACGAGGATCTCGATCAGGTGCTGCCGGCCGGGGACTTCTCGATCTTCACCGACTTCGGCATCGACGAGATGGAACTCGGCGCGCTGTCGGGGGACCTGGACCTGTACCCCGACGATGCGCTGGCGAGCATCGCCCGCCGGGTCGGCTTCGGCCCGGCCCTGGAACGCGCGCGGGCCGGCGCGAACGCCTCGTGAGGGGCCGGGGCGCGCCCGCGTGACCTCCGGGTACCTGGCGGGCTTCGAGCCGCTGATGCGGCTGGCGCTGGCCCAGGCCGCTGCTGGCGGGGCCGGGCCGGATGACGACGTCCCGGTCGGCGCGGTCGTCCTGGACGCGGCCGGCACCATGCTCGGCGCGGGCCGCAACCGCCGCGAGGCCGACGCGGACCCGACCGCGCATGCGGAGCTGGTGGCGATCCGGGCCGCCGCCGCCGCTCGCGGGGACTGGCGGCTCGGCGATTGCACGCTCGTGGTCACCCTCGAGCCGTGCACCATGTGCGCCGGAGCGGTGCGCGCCGCCCGGCTGCGGCGCCTGGTCTACGGCTGCGCGGACCCGCTGGCGGGCGCGGCCGGCTCGCTGTGGGACCTGGTGCGCGACCCCCGGCGGGGCGTGCCGCCCGAGGTCATCGGCGGGGTGCTGGCCGGGGACTGCGCGGCGCTGCTGCGCGGCTTCTTCGCCGGGCGGCGGCCTCCGTCCGTCCGCTGACCGCCAAGCTGCCGCCGCTCAGGTAGGCTCGGCTGCGGTGGAGTCGCCTAGTGGCCGAGGGCGCACGCCTCGAAAGCGTGTGAAGGGGCAACCCTTCCGTGGGTTCAAATCCCACCTCCACCGCTGTTGAACTGCGACGATGTGAGTCTGCTTGGTCAAGCATGCGGCCGAAGCCGCTGCGTTTGTCTTAGTTTTTGGCCAAATTGAAAGCCCTCAGCGCAGTCGCCGTTGGCGTGAGATGCGCCTGTTGTGCCTGGTCGCAGAAGCCGCGAACCCTCGTGTATGCAGGTGCGCACGCCCGGAAATCGTGCGTATGGAGGTATTCCGCGGGAACCGGTCATCGCAGGAGTGGCAGGCGATTATGAGCTCAGGCACCGCGGATATCGTCTGTCTTACCGCTGTGCTACCGTCCTGCCATGGCAGTCCGCAGGAAACGCTCCATCTCCATCCCGCCTGAACTCGACGCCGAGATCGCCGCCGCTGCCCGGGCAGCGGGAATGAGCTACAGCGCCTGGGTCGCCCAGGCCGCGCGCAAGGAATTCGTCATCCGGGCGGGCCTGGAAGCGGTCAGCCTGTATGAGGCTGAACATGGCCGATTCACGCCGGAAGAGATCGGCGATGCCGATGAATGGGCCGCCAGGATCACCCCGCCGGGCACCCGGCGGACCGCGTGACCGGGGTCACCTACGACTCCGGCGCGTTGATAGCCGCCGAACGCAGCGAGCGGCGGATGTGGGCCCGCCATCGTGCCCTGCTGCTCCGCCGGATCGTGCCGACGGTACCCGCTCCCGTCGTGGCCCAGTGCTGGCGGGGAACTCCCCGTCAGGCTCAGCTCGCCAGGTTCCTGGCCGGATGCGAAGTCGAAAGTCTCGATGACACCAGGGCCAGGGCCACCGGAACCCTGGCCGGCCGCGCCCGCACCGCCGACATCGTTGACGCCCATGTCGTGGAGGGCGCCCTCCGGCGCGGCGACATGATCATCAGCTCCGACGAAGGCGACCTGGCCGCCATCACCACGGCTATCGGCCGCCACATCGACATCGACCACCCATGACGCCTGGCCCTTGCGACCACCCAGCACCATCAGCTACGGATCCTGCCGAAGCCATAGCAAGCCGAAACGCGCCCAGTCCGGCCGTTCTGCTCGGCTGCGGGCTTGTCAGCGGCAGTCGCACGCGGACGGTGAAGCCGCCGCTGGGACGGCGGGCCGCGTCGATCTGGCCCCCGTAGAGGGTGACCCGCTCGCGCATGCCGGCCAGGCCGTGGCTGCCGCCGGGGACGGCTGGCTGGGTTCCGGCGCCGTCGTCAACGATTTCCAGCTCCAGGCAGTCAGGCCGGTAGCGCAGGTGCACGGCGGCGCGTGCCTGGCCGGCATGCTTGAGCGCGTTGGTCAGCGCTTCCTGCACGATCCGGTAGGCCGACAGCTCGATGCCGACTGCCAGCTGGCGGGCGTCGCCCTCGATCTGGAAGTCGACGGGCAGGCCAGCCTCGCGTACCTGGATCATCAGCGTCGGCAGGTCGGCGAGCTTCGGCTGCGGCGCGAGGAGGTCGGGGGAGTCGGCGCGCAGCATTCCGACCAACCGGCGCATCTCAGTGAGCGCGCCGCGCCCGATCCGCTCAATCGTCTGGAGCACCTCGCGGGTCGGCGAGCTTGCGGTGCCGAGCACGCGCCGCTCGGCCCCGGCCTGGAGCACCATCATCGACACGTTGTGCGCGATCGCGTCGTGCAGCTCGCGGGCGATCCTGGCCCGCTCCTCCACGACCGCCTCGCGCGCGGCGACGTCTCGCTCCCGCTCGGCCAGCTGGGCGCGGCGGTCACGCTCGCGGACGATCCGGCGGATGAGCAGCATGACCACCACCGTGCCGACGGCGAACGGGATGACCGCATTCTGCGTGCTGCTGTCACGCGGCAGCGGCAGCAGGTCAGTGAGCACCACGAATGCCGCGCCCGCGGCGAACCTGCGCGGTGTCGTCCAGACGGCCAGGCCATACAGGGCGCAGAACCATGCGATCGTCCACCCGCCCGCCTGCAGGCTGTGCCAGATGTCGTGCTGCACCGCCATGAGGCCCTGCGCGGCGATGCCCGCGGTGGCGGGATACTGCCGCCGGAAAGCGACCGTGGCGCACACGCCGATGGCGAACAGCGCGCCGATCTCCGGCGCCTAGCGTCGAGCTCGCTACACACGGTAAAGGAGAGCGAAATGAATCAGCCAGCCACGCAACCCGATCCTGACGGAAGTCCAGTAGGGCTCAAGGCGGCCGGGCTCGCACGGATCGCCGCGCTGGGAGGCGTCGCCTTCCTAGGGTTCTCGGCCGCCAGCGACCTGGCGATCGGTCCCAACCCGGCCAGCGATGTCCCGCTCCTGAAAGTCACCAGCTTCTACGCCACCCATCATGCACAGGTACTGGCCGGCGGGATGCTGCTGGCCTGGGCAGCCATCTTCTTCGCCTTGTTCGGGGCCGCCATGTGGGCAAGGATCCGGCAGGCGCCAGTGCACCCGCTGCTCGCCGGCGCGGCGCTCGTCGGCACCGCGGTAATCACAGCGGCCACGCTGGCCGAGGCCACCACCTACGCCACCCTCGGCGCCATCGGCGGCAGCCGGGCGATCGCGCCCGCCGCGCTGCAGGCCTGGCACATCATGGCCTCGGAACTCTCGCTGGCCGGCAACGGCGGCATGATGATCTTCCTGCTCGCGGCAGCTGCAGCAGGCATCGCCGCACGCACGCTCCCGCGCACGCTCGCCTGGTCCGCCCTGATCATCGGCCTCCTGCAGCTGACACCCGCTCCGATCGGCTTCCTCGCCTCGCTGCTCGCCCTGCTGTGGGCGGCCGCCGCCGGTATCGTCATGTTCGTCCGTCCAGCGGGTGCGCCGTCGGTCCCCGGCCACTCAGCCCAGGCGAAAGCGCAGGTCGGCTTGGCGCCGACCGCCTGACTAGCGTGCCGCTATCCGGCCGCGCGGCCGTCCCGCACATGATGACGACCTCGTGGCCGGAAAGTGCAGGTCGACCAGCAGCTCACCCCCGACGCCCGGCAACCTGCTCCGCCTCCGCGACGCGTAAACGACAACTCCAGGCCATGCACAGCCCGGGGAACCGGCCCAAGATCTGGCCGGAGACCCTAACCATGCGATGCGGAAAATGACACAAAAGCAGCACCGGGCAGGCGACCGAACCGGCCATTCTGTGCCGCTCGCCGACGCCGAGCTCCTCACCTCCCAGGCCACGCCTAGCCGGCGGTCGAGCGCTGTCCTATACCGGGCGTCTGATCTGGCCGGTGACCTGGTGTTACCGCGGGGGCCGGCCTACCAGGTCCAGGTTGCCCTCCTGGATCAGGTCCAGGAACAGCATGCCGCTGCCGGTGTACCGCCTGGCCTGCGAGACGGCCAGGCGCAGGTGGGCCCTCACCAGGTGGTTCTTGGCCCGCCGGCCGTCGTCGGCGACCCGCTCAAGGTCAATGCTCTGACCGGGGCGCGGCAGCCCGCGGCCTTCGGCGAGCAGGCCCGCCTTGATGCGCTCGGCCAGCTCGACTTCCTGCCCGGCGTTGAGCAGCTAGGACCAGTTCGTCAACGACCAGGTTGTCATCCCGTTCGGCAGCTAGCCGGCCCGCCATGCGGTCGGCTGCAGCACGGTAGCGAGGGTCTTCGACCACTCGGGCGACGGCCGCACGCAGGTCGCTGGAGCTGGCCTTTTTCCGCAGCCGGGTGCCCGCGCCGGCGTGCACCACCCGGGCGGCATTGTCTGGCTGGTCTCGGCCGAGTGGCACAACCACCAGCGGCACCCCGGCGATCAGAGCCTTCATCACGGTGCCATGGCCGCCGTGAGTGATGACGGCCGAGCAGTGGGGCAGGACATCGGCGTGGCGCACCCACCGCTTGACGGTCACATTCGGCGGGGCCACGATCACCGCCGGGTCCACTGCCGGGCCCGTGGTGATCAGCCCACGCACCTGAAGCTGCCCGAGAGCCTCAGCGGACCGCTGCAGCAGGCCCTCCTGCCGCATGACGGTGCTGCTCAGGCCCACCAGCACCAGTGGCCGGCCGGGCGGGTCGGCCCATGGCTTGCCGGCGGCCGCACTGGTCGCGTCGTCGAGCTGAGGCCCGACATAACGGACGTTGGCCGGGACCGAACCGGGCGCAAAGTCGTAGCTCGGGCTGGAGCAGACCAGTATCCGGTCGGCCTTGCCCACCAGGTCGAGCCCGTCCCGCAGCGGCGCCAGCCCAAACTCGGCGCGGGCCTGATTAAGGGCGGGCAGCCCGGTCCGGAAGACGGCGAGCGCGAGCGCGGCCGCGGACCGATCCCGCAGGCGGCCCAGGCTCCCCGAGGCGGGCATGAAACCCGTCCCGAGCGGCGGAACCTCAGCGCGCGGAAACATATAAGGGCCATGCACCATAATGACCGCAGGGACCCCGGCCACCTCCGCTCCAAACCGCGCCGAAGGAATCAGGGTGTCGACAACTACGACATCAGCCGCCTCCCGGTGCAGCTCCTCGACCACATCACGGCAGAACTCGCGCGCGGGCCCGCACAGCAGCCGATCCCGGACCCGGGCCCACAAGGTCAGCGGATTGCGCGTCTCCCAGTCCTTCAGCAGGTCCGTTTCCGGCCACCGCAGATCGTTGTCGGGGGCGTACTTATACCGGCAGAACACTGCGCCCGCCGACTCGAACCTGGACCGTAGCCCCTCGGTGCCCAGCACCCGCACGCTATGACCGCCCGCGACCGCCCGCCGCACCACCGTCTGAACAGCTTCCACGCCCCCGCCGCTATCCCAGCCAGCCACCAAGATCTTCATCGAGCCGCTCCCCGCGAGCTACGGCCGCCGCCTTCCGCCAGCAACCTGTTCACTTGCCAGTCTCCAAGACACACCGGCGGCGGCCAAGGTGGCTAGTCTGCTCGGCGCCGTGGGTGATAACACGACAAAACCGTGGGAAGCCTCGAAACGGGTCCGCTCGCTCGCTGCCTGATCGCTGGCCGTGGCGCAATCTGATCACGGGCGGGCTAGCTGCGTCGTGCCACCGTCGGACGGGATATCGAAACCCGTGTGGCGCTCGGCCCGGGTCCGGATCTGCCCCCCAGGCGGTGGCGTTGCGGGTCTGGTGCATCCCGCGCAGCTGGACGGCGTAGAGCTCTCGCACCTTCACTGTCTGCTGAGTGGCGTGGTCCTCGGCCGATAGAGGCTACGCCTGCCGGCTGGCCCCCTCTGTTTGTCACAGCTCCTCAATATCCTGGCGGGATGGACGCGCGCACCGAGGCAGAGGCGCTCCTCCGCCGCCTGACGGGCACGGACGACGCGACCTTTCGCGCGGGCCAATGGGAGGCGGTCGAACGGCTGGTCTCGGGACGGGCCAGGGTGCTCGTCGTCCAGCGCACCGGATGGGGGAAGAGCGCGGTCTACTTCATCGCGACTCGGCTGCTTCGCCAAGGAGGGTCAGGCCCGACGCTGCTCGTTTCACCCCTCCTCGCCTTGATGCGCAACCAGTTGGAGATGGCGCGCCGCTCCGGCGTGCGTGCGGAAACGATCCACAGTGACAACTCGACCGAATGGGCTGGGATCGAGGCATGCATTCGACAGAACGAGGTCGATCTGCTCTTGGTGTCCCCGGAGCGTCTGAACAACCTCCACTTCCGCGCTGAGGTCTTGCCTGCTCTGACTCGGGCGGTGGGACTCCTCGTCGTGGACGAGGCACATTGCATCAGCGACTGGGGTCACGACTTCCGACCCGACTACCGTCGGATTCAGCGGGTCATCGAGGTCCTGCCTTCCAACGTTCCCGTCCTCTGCACGACGGCGACTGCGAATGATCGTGTGGTAGCCGACATCGTTGCCCAGCTGGGAGAGGATCTTCTTGTCGAGCGCGGCCCTCTGGAGCGAGAGGGATTGGCGCTGGCCGTCATGGAAGTTCCCGAGCCTGCCCGACGCCTGGCTTGGCTCGCCGAGCAGCTACCCAGCATGCCGGGTTCCGGCATCGTTTACTGCTTGACCGTCCGTGACGCCGAGCAAGTCGCGGCCTGGCTGCGAACACGTGAGGTCAACGCCAGGGCTTATACCGGCGAGGTGGACTCAGCTGATCGAGTGTCGATCGAGCAGGAGCTGATCTCAAACGACGTCAAGGTGGTCGTCGCTACCTCGGCGCTCGGCATGGGCTTCGACAAGCCTGACCTGACGTTTGTGATCCACTACCAGAGCCCCGGTTCCCCGATCGCCTACTATCAGCAGGTTGGCCGCGCCGGGCGTGCCCTCGAGGCCTCGATGGGCGCACTCCTCGCCGGTCGTGAGGACGCCGACATCCAGGACTGGTTCATCCGCACCGCCTTCCCGTCACGGGAGCAAGCCGAACAGGTCGTCGGCTTGCTGAAGGAAGCTGCGCAGCCGATGACCTTGCAGGCGATCGAGGCTGCCGTCAACGTGCGCCACACGCGGCTCGAGCTGATGCTGAAGATCCTTGAGGTGGAAGGCGCGGTGGAGCGGGCCAACGGCGGGTGGCTGCGGACCTTGAGGCCCTGGACCTATGACGATGAACGGGTCCAGCGGGTTACGGCTGCACGCCGGGCTGAGCAAGCGTCGATGGTCGCCTACGCGTCGACGGGCGGCTGCCGGATGGAGTTCCTGCGCCGTCAGCTCGACGATGAGGCGGCCGGTGCCTGTGGATTGTGCGATCGGTGTCGTTCCTGGTCGCTCGATGTACCTCTTGACCCTCAGATCGTTGCCGAGGCGGCAGCGTTCCTGCGACAGCGACCGATCGAGCTGGAACCGCGCAAACGATGGCCCGGCGTAGGCACGGCGCGAGGGAACATCCCCGAGGAGCTGCGCAATCGGACGGGCCGGGCTCTCAGCTCCTACAACGATGGTGGCTGGGGCACCGTCGTCAAGGAAGCGAAGTACGGCGGCACTGGCCTGCCCGATGAGCTCGTCGAGGCCACGGCCGAAATGATCCGACGTTGGCAGCCTGACCCCGCTCCAGGTTGGATCACTTATGTGCCTTCCTGTCGACACCCTGACCTGGTCCCCGACGTCGTCGGGCGGCTCGCAGCCCGACTGGCACTCCCGGTCGAGGACGTCGTCCGCCGCGTACGGGATTGTCGACCTCAGAAGGAGATGGAGAACTCGGCGCAGCAGTTCCGTAACGTCTACGGTGCATTGGAGGTGGTTGGACCTGTGATGGAGCTTCCTGTTCTGCTGGTCGATGACATCATCGACTCCGGTTGGACTCTGACTGTGATCGGTGCCGCGCTGCGGGAGGCCGGCTCTGGTCCGGTCTACCCGCTCGTCCTTGCCCGGGCGGTGAGCTCATGACTCGCCTCGCGGACCCCGATCTCGTCGCGCTGCTTCTGACCCAACGGCTGGTCGAGGCAGAAGCGTCTCCGCTCAAGGCGGCTGAGTTCTGGGCCCTCGTCGAACGTGTTCCCGATCTCGGTGCTCTTCTCGGTCTACGACCGGACCAGATTAGAGAGATAGCGCAGGTCGACGAGTCGATGGCACAGCGGATCGGCACTCTCCTCACCGCAGCGACATCCTTCGCGTTCGCCCTCGATGACGCCCAACAGAGCGGCTTGCAGCTTCTGAGCGGGCTGAGCGAGCACTTCCCATTCGTGATGAAGGAGCGCCTGGGCCGAGCCACGCCACCCCTGCTGTACGTGTTCGGCGACGCCGACCTTCTCGGGCACAGCGCTCTCGGGATAGTCGGGTCACGGGCTGTGAGCGAGGGAGGTTCGCAAATCGCTCGCGAGGCGGCGCTGGCCGCCGTGAAGACGGGACTCGGAGTCATCTCCGGGGGTGCCAAGGGAGTGGACCGGCTAGCTATGAACGCCGCCGTCGACGCCGGGGGACGGGTCGTCGGGGTCCTCGCCGAGTCCCTCTTGCGAACCGCCCGCGATCCGGGGGTGAGGCGCGCAGTCAATGACAGCCAGCTGTGCCTGTGTTCTCCCTACAAGCCCACCGCAGGGTTTTCCGTCGCCAATGCCATGGGTCGCAACAAGCTCATCTACGCGATGTCGACTGCGACCCTGGTCGTCGAGTGCGAAGAGGGCAGCGGCGGCACATGGGCCGGAGCTGTCGAGGCTCTACGACGTCGTACGGCACCGGTCATTGCCTGGACTGGTGTCGGAGCGAGTTCGGGGAACCGAGCGCTCGTGAGCCGCGGCGCGCACCAACTTGACGTGGTCGAGGATCTCTTCCCACTGCCAAGTCACGAAGTCGCGCTCGCTCCTGCTCAACTCCGCCTCAGCTTCTAAATGAGGCGCGGCGGATCTCACGCGCTCGGTGGCCCACGATCTCTTACAAGGCAGCCCGAACAGGGTGATCTGTACTCGGCGTGCCGGTGCCGCCTTGGCGCACAGAGCCGCACGGATTCGGCGTTATACGGGTGATCGTTGTCAAGGGGTTTGCTCTTCGGTGTCGACGCGCTTGATGAGGTTGATGAACAGGGCGGCTCGCGCGGGCTGCCCGTGGTCGCGGGCGTGGTCGCGCTGGCGGGTGAGGATGGGCAGGAACTCGGTGCTGGTGCGGAAGTAGGCGCAGGTTTCGCAGGCGGATTCCATGCGGCAGTCGAGTTCGGCGGGCCGGGTGCACAGGCCGTTGCCGAGCATGCGGGCGTGGGCTTCGCGGCGTAGCTTCGCCATGCCGGTGGTCTCGTAGTCGGCGGGCAGTTCGGGTGGCTGCCCGTAGAGCGCGTCGATCTTGGCGCTGACCGCGGCGTATTCGTCGGCGATGACCCGGTTGGCGATCCGCGCGTAGATCAGGGTCATCTCCATCTTGCGATGGCCGAGCAGGGCGGCGATGGCTTCCAGCCGCATGCCGCGGTTGATCGCCTGGGTGGCCAGCGTGTGCCGCAGCCGGTGCGGGTGCACCCCGGGGACGCCGGCGGCCCGGGCGACGCGGGCAACGATGCGGCCGATGACATAGCGGTCCAGCGGGCCGCGGTGGTCGGCGACCAGCCGGCGGTGGCGGCGGATGTGCTCAAGGCTGGCTGCGGTCCAGGCGGCGAGCAGCTCCACCAGCTCAGAATGCAGTGGCACGTAGCGATCGTTGCGGAGCTTGCCCAGCGGGATGCGCAGCCAGTGACCGGTGCCGATCTGCACGACCGCGTCCGCTTCCAGGTCCGCGAGCTCACCGGCTCGCATGCCAGTGCGCGCGAGTAGCTCGACGACGAGCCGGTCGCGGGGATCGTCTGCGGCCCGGGCGGCGGCCATCAGCCTGGTCGCGTCGCGATCGTCGAGGAACTTCGGCAGCGGCTCGGGCTTCTTGGGGATGTCCCCGGCGATGACAGGATTGCGGGCCGGGGCGTCCTGCCAGTCCCACTCGATGATCCGCTCGAAGAACTGGCGCACGGTCCGCATCCGCTGCCGGTGCGTCTCAGCGGTGATCGTCTGGCTGCCTGCCCGGGGCTGGACGGCCAGCCATACCTTGTAGTCCTCGATGTCATCGCGGCGGATATCGCCGATCGCGGTGATGCCGGCATCGGTGATCATCCAGCGGGCCAGCTGCCGCAGCGCGTTCTCCGCGGCCGCGACGCTGGCCGGGGCGAGGAAGGTGCCCAGCCGCTGCAGATACCGCTCGATCACCGCCGCAACCTGCGGCGCCGCCGCCCGGATCTGCACCCACTGCGCGGCGGCGGCGCTGCCAGCCACCGCGCGGCCGGCGGCCGGAGCGCGCGCGGGCAGCGCGCTCACCGGGCTGCCTCCTGCACCGCCAGCATCTCGCAGACGGCGGCGGTATCGGCGTCGATCAGCGCGGCGGCGCGTAGATACTCCCCGGCCAGCCAGTCATTGGCCAGGTGCAGGTAGACCCGGGTGGACTCAATCGACCGATGACCGGCCTGGGCCTGCACCGCCTCCAGTGCCATCCCCGCCTCCCGCAGCCGGGTCAGGCACGTATGCCGCAGCTCATGGCAGGTCGCGTGCTCCAGGCCCGCGCGGCCGCGGGCGCCATCGAGGATCTCATCCAGCCCTTCCGCCGACAGCGGCATACCTCGCCGCGGACCCTTGAGCACCACGAACACCCGGTCCGTGGCCGCCCCGGCTGGCCGCTCGTCATGCAGGTAATCACCGAGCGCCTCGAAGAACCGGCCCGCGGCCGGGACCACCCGGTGATGACCGCCCTTGCCCTCCACCACGGCCAGCCGCCGGTCAGCGACCTGCACGTCCTCGAACCGCAACCCCAGCACCTCACACCGGCGCAGCCCGGCCAGCAGCATCGCCAGCACCATTGCCCGGTCCCGGTGCGTGCGCAACGCGGCGACCAGCCGGTCCGCCTCCCGCGGCGGCAAGATCCTCGGCAGCGTCCGCGGCACCCGCACCAGCGGCACCGTCCGCGACCGCACCGACCCGCCCTGCCGCCGGGTCAGCAGCCCCCGCGGCACCGGATTGACCTGCACCGGCGTATCGCCCCGCGCCACCAGGTAGGCATATAGGCCCGACACCGACGACAGCCGGCGGGCGATCGTCCTCGCCGACAGCCCCGACTCACCATCAGCCAGCCGCACCACAGTGCGGTCCCCGCGCTGATGGGCCAGGAACTCGAACACATCCGCCGCGGTGACCTCCACCGGCTTTCTCACGATCACCATGAAGAACGTCTTCAGGTCAAAGGCCACCGCCCGCAGCGTGTTCGGCCGGCACCGCCCCGCCACGAACTCCAGATACCGGTCCACCAGCCGCTCGCCCAGACGATAACGGACCTGGCCAGACCCCGACACACTACGCACAAGACACGGGAAGCTGCTCATCCCAGCACCGTCCCAGCGCGGCCCGCAAGAACGCGGAAGCGACACACATCACCCGTGTATTAAGCGATCTGGGCGAGCATGAGAGATACGCATGAGGGAAGCTCGCTGACTCTCTGTGATACCAGGGCAAGGTCAGTGATTTAACTGCAATGGTCTGCCGGCGACAACAAGATGCGGATCCACGATCTGAACGGCGCGTCAGCCCTGGCGGTTTTCAAGGTTACCCAGAGGTCTTGGCCATCCCGGTGTTGGATTGTCCTTCGGCCATGAGCGCCAGGACTCTCGCTCTCTCTGAAGTCTCCATAGCGTCTGCACATGTCCTCCATCCTTCCTGCACACGGGCGCGTTGCTCTGCTGCATGAGCGGAAGATGAGGGACCCTACCGATTGCCCGCGCCTGTTGCCTTGCAAGCCGGCGTCGGCCGTGTCATCGGTCCGGCAGAATGCGGGGATGGCTGGCAGCGCTAAGCCTGCCAGACGAGGCCTCCAATCCTGGCGCAGTGCCTCCGGCGGCTGCCTGGCTCCGTACCGCGTTGGGGAACGCGATGCCTGACATTTCCGGGCCCGGGATTAGCACTCCGGCCGGCCACCCATATCTGCCTCCTGCGGCGGCACTGGACGGATTGGAGCACCGGACCGGAGCCGAGGCTGCGCTGGGGCCCGAGCCGCCCGCGGCGCACCGGGTCGGGCGGGGTTTCATCTGGCTGTACGCGTTGGCGTACATGAGCACCAGCCTGCTGTTCATCGCGCCCCTGCTGGTCACCTTGCCATTGAAGGTGAACTCGCTCGTGGGGATCACACAGGCACCGGTCAGCCTGGCCCTTGTCGCCGGGGTCGGCGCCCTGCTGGCCATGGTCGGCAATCCGCTGTTCGGCAGGATGAGCGACCGCACCGCGTCGCGGCTGGGCATGCGACGGCCATGGATGATCGCCGGCCTGGCGGGCGGCTGCCTCGGCATCGTCATTGTCGCGCTGGCGCCCAGCATCCCGGTCGTCCTCGCCGGGTGGTGTATCGCCCAGCTGTTCTTCAACGCGCTCCTGGCCGCCATGGTGGCGGTGCTGCCAGACCAGGTCCCGTCGGTTCAGCGCGGCCTGGTCTCCGGCGTCCTGGGTGTCTGCCTGCCGGTCGCATCGGTGAGCGGCACCTTCCTGGTCAAACTGTTCACCGGCAGCATGCTCGCCATGTTCCTGGTCCCGTGCGCGATCAGCGGGTTTTTCATCCTGCTCTTCACGGTCACACTGAATGATCGCCGACTGGACAGGGCGGAGAAGCCGGCTTGGTCGCTGCGGGAATTCGCCAGCACGTTTTACGTCAACCCGCGGAAGAGCCCGGACTTCGCCTGGGCTTTCGCTAGCCGCTTCATGTTCGTTCTGGCCTACGCGTTCCTGGTTACCTACCAGGCCTACTACCTGCTGGACAAGATCGGCACCGCCAGGACCGACGTGCCGCAGCAGATATTCCTGGGCACGCTCGCCCAGTCCGCCGTCATCGTCGCCGCTTCCCTCACCGGGGGGAGGGCCTCGGACCGGACGGGCCGGCGGAAGATCTTCGTCCTGGCCGCGTCGGTCGTGTACGGCCTGGCGCTGTTCGTGATCGCCATCGCCAGCCACTTCGACGGTTTCCTGGTCGGGATGGCCATCAGCGGGCTCGGCTTCGGCGTGTACGTGGCCGTCGACCTCGCACTCGTGGTCGACGTGCTGCACGACAAACGCAGCGCCGCGAAGGATCTCGGCGTGTTCAACATTGCCGGCGCTCTTCCCTTCTCGATAGCGCCGGCGATTGCGCCCGTCATCCTGGCGATCGGCGGCGGCAGCTACGGCGTGCTGTACATGGTCGCCGGGCTGTGCGCGATCACCGGAGCCGCCGCCATCCTGCCGGTGAAGCGTGTCCGATGAGCACTCAGACGCCGACGTGCACCAGCACGGCCGGCCCTGGAAGGCCCGGCCGTGCTGGTGCGTCGAAGGCTAGACGGCGACACTGCGGTCGGGGAGCGGCGTGCCGGCGGCGTCCATTGCGGCCGTGATCGGGGAGGGCCTGAAGCCCTTGACGACCAGCCAGATGCCGAGGGAGAGCTCCCAGGCGGCTATCGGGAGGGCGGCAACCCCGGCCACCTTGGAGAACTGGCCGATGGCACCGAACAGGGTGGCGATGTCGGCGGCGAGGAGCAGGGGGGCTCCGATGAGGCCGAGCACCGGCAGGGCGCGGGGCACGAGCCGGGACCGGTACAGCAGGGTGCCCAACAGCAGGGCGTTGATGGCGGGCATGGTGCTTTGTCCGAGCAGGAACGTCCAGTTGTAGACCGCGACGTGGGAGGCGCCGGTGGTGACCAGCGCGGCCGTGTTCGCTCCGGCCGCGCCGCCCAGGTGCTGGCGCAAGGTCACCAGCGACAGCAGGCTGACGACGCCGGCGAAGATCATGCTGCCTTCCAGGAGGCGGGAGGTGACGAAGCCGAGCGCGAGGCCTTCGTTCTGCCGTTTGAGGACCGGGTACAGCGTGACGGCGGTGCCGATGCCGGCCAGGGCGACGATCACCTCGAGGAACCCGCCGACGAGCACGGCGGTGTGGCCGCCGGAGCCGAGGATCCAGTTCTGGTGGTTCTTCACCGGGCCGTAGAGGAAGAGGGTGGGGATGGAGATGAAGGTGATCAGGTAGAAGATGCCCGCGACCAGCGCGGTCTTCCTGGTCGAGCTCATCGGAATTCCTTTCGCCGGCGGTTTCGTGGCTGGGCTTCGGACGGTGGTGGCCATGTCTGTCTCCTTTTCGTGGAACTGCTGAGTTATCGGGCCCCGGCGGCGGCCGGCCGGGGATGGCCGGGGTCGACGTAATTGACCGAGATCAAGGGCAGGCCCAGGTCGCGCGTTTTCTGGAGCAGGCCGTACAGCGCGGCCTGGTCCGCTACTGGGCCATGGATGATGGTGGTGCCGTCGCTGCGGTTGGCAATGGCCAGCCCGTCGAACCAGGCGGCCCACCGGCTGTGGAGGTGCCCCTTGAGGCGGATCTCGTACTGTCCGGGGCCGTGATAGCGGCCGGTCGATATCTCGCTCATGGCGCTCCTCTTGCTGCTGCCCGCCTGGCCGGCCGGCGTCGCGACCCTTCGCAGGTCTGATCGGGAAGCTATGAGCGGATGTGGTGAGCAGGCATCACCACACCTGGTGATTGATGTGGTGATTCAGCAGACGGGGCGCGGCTGCTGGGCAGCCCGTGCCTGCGACCGTGCGGGTCGGGTCAGGCTCGGGGGCCGCGGGTCCGCGACAGCAGGCCGAGTTCGGCGGCGCGGCGGACCGCTGCCCTGCGGTTGGTGACGGCGAGCTTGGCGTAGATGGTCTTGGTGTGGGTCCGCATGGTGTTGAGGGACACCATGAGCTCGCGGGCGATGGCCGGCCCGTCCAGCTCGCTTCCGAGCAGCCGCAGCACGTCGAGCTCGCGTTCGCTGAGAGGCTCGATCAGAGCCTGTCCCGTGGGGCTGCTGTGCTCGGCCCTGCTCGCGGCTGTCAGGAGCCGGCGGACATAGTCCCGTCTGGTCCCCTGTTTCGCGGCCGCTCTCAGCAGGGCAGTCATAGGTGGGCCCTCATCTGCGAAGACCCGGATATAGCCCTCCGGCTCGGCCAGCGACACCGCGCGGTCCAGGAAGCCAAGCGCAGCCGGTATGTCCCCCAGCGCCCGGTGCGCGAGCCCCCGCAGCACCAGGATCTCGATGACGCGCCCGGTCCTCTTTCCCTCTTCCGCCGCGGGCAGGAGGCGCTCCAGGAGCCGGGCCGCCTCGTGCAGGGAAGGCTCCGCACGCTCGCGCTGGTACCGCGCCAGGAACAGCCTGGCCAGAGTGATGTGCTCGAACTCGCGGAGGTAACTGAGGTCGTCATCGACGGACAGGCCCTGTTCACGCGCCCAGCCGAGGGCTTCACCGAAGCTGCCATGCGCGATCCAGGTCCGGGCCGTCACCGCCGGGACCGGCCGGACGTTCGGGAAGAAGTCACTCACATACAGGCGCTCCGCCTCGTTGAGCAGATCAAGCGCGCCGCCGAGATTTCCCTCAGCCTCCCTTACCCGAGCCATCGCGACCCGCCAGCGATACGGGTGCTGCGGCAATCCGGTGTGCTCGCCCAGCTCCTGGCTGTGCAACAGGTGCTGTGTAGCGGCGTGCAGGTCGTCGCGCTCGCGGGCGATCTCACTCATGCCCACGTAAATGTCCGCGGTTCCCCGCAGCACTGACCCGCCTTGCTCACTTGCGAGCTGCAATGCCTGCTGGTAGGTGCGCAGCGCCTCGCGGAGACGGCCTTGCGTGATCCGGATGTCCGCAAGTGCGATCGAGCAGCCCATGATGTCAGCGACGAATCCGGCGCGGCGCAGTCCGGCCACGCACGCGGAGTAGGCGCGGTGCCCGGCGTCCAAGTTCCCGCTGCCCCAGTACACGAGCCCCAGCAGTCCCGCTGCCGAAGCGTGGCTGAGGTAGTCGTCATCAAGCGCAAGCTCGATCGTCCGCTGGGCGTGCCTGATGGTGCCGGGTGCGTCGCCCCGGGCCAGAGCCTGTCCGGCGCGGTACATCTCGATCGTCGCGGGGAGGCGGCGGTATTCCTCCTCGTCGGCGACGACCATCTCCGGTGCAGCGGCTTGGGGTTCTGCACAGTCGCCTGCCGCTGGCTCCAGCCACCGCTCGGCGTCCCGCAGTCGGCTCTCGACTCCCTCGAGCTCGCCGCTTGTCAGCAATACCCCGGCGAAGTAAGCGCTGAGCACCGGCCTGGCCCGGACCACTTCGCCGGGGAGCACCTCGAGCCAGGCACGAAGCTTGGCCTCCTGCCGGATCCTGCGCATTGCGGGGATCGCCAGCTCGACCAGGTCCGCCGCTCGCGCGAAATCCCCGGCGGCCAGCGCGTGGCCGATGGCCGCGGACGGCTCGCCGCTGCGCTCGTACCACATGCTCGCCCGCCGGTGCAGGTCCGGCACCTGGCCGGGCTGCTCGTCCAGCAGCCGCGCATGCAGCACGTCGGCAAACAAATGGTGGTAGCGATACCACCGGCGGCGGTCATCGAGCGGGACCAGGAACAGGTTTCCCCGGTCCAGCGCCTCCAGCATGGCCTTGCCGCCGCCCTGCCCGGTGACGGCATCGCACAGCGGGCCGCTCAGCTGGCCCAGGATGCAAGTCTGCAGCAAGAAGGCCTGGACGCGGTCCGGCTGACGCGCCAGCACTTCCTCGGCCAGGTAGTCGACAACGTAACGATCATCGCCCGCGAAGCCGTCGATGAAGCCGGCGACGTCCTCTCGCCCCTGCATCGACAGCGCGGCCAGCTGCAGCGCGGCGATCCAGCCCTCGGTGCGGGCCTCCAGCGCGGTCACGTCCCGCGCCGTCAGCTGCAGGCCCATCGTCCCGTTGAGGTACGCAGCGGCCTCATCCGGGGTAAAGCGCAGCTCGGCCGCGCGGATCTCGGCCAGGTCGCCGCGCGCCCGCCACCGGGCCAGCGGCAGCGCCGGATCGGCCCGGCTGGCGATCACCAGATGCAGCCCGGGCGGCAGATGGTCGAGCAGGAACGCCATCCCGTCCTGCACAGCAGGCGAGTCGATGACGTGATAGTCGTCCAGCACCAGCACGATCTCGCCGGCAACCGCACCTAGCTCGTTGAGCAGCGTGGTCAGCACTGTTTCGATCGGCGGCGGCTGCGGTGCGTCCAGAAGGGTCAGCGCAGTCTCGCCTACCCCGGATGCCACTGTCCGCAGTGCGGCGATCAGATAGGCCCAGAAGGATGCGGGATCGTTGTCGCTCCGGTCGAGCGAGAGCCACGCGACCAGCCGCTCCTCGGCCGGCGTGACCGGTCCCGCCGCAAGCCACTCGGCGAGGAGCGTCGTCTTGCCGAAGCCCGCGGGTGCGGAGACGAGCATCAACTTCGACGCGGCCCCGCGGTCCAGCCGCTCGCTCAGCCGCAGGCGCGGCACCAGACCACGCCGTGACCTCGGAACATACAACTTCGTCTCGAGCAGCGCGATCGGCACTGATCAACTCCTCAGCCACGCATCAGCCAGAGAATGCCAGGTCTCTTCGCCCCACCTATATTCCTCCCAGCCGGCGACTAGTGTCTGGCCGCCGCCGCGGTCTCGGGTGCGAGCGCTGCCAGCCGGCTGGCCAGGTCCTTGCGGGAGCGGATCCCGGTCTTGTCGAAGACGTGCCCGAGGTGGAATTCGACGGCTTTGACGCTGACGTACAGCTCGGCGGCCACCTCGCGGTTCGACCGGCCGGTGCAGACCAGGCGGGCCACGGCCAGCTCTGATGTCGTCAGGTTCCAAGCCGGGCGCTGCTCGGGTCTTATCCCGGCGCCACACAGCGCCAGCTCCCGCTCGCAGGCCGCCACGTGCGGCTGGGCGCCGAGGGACGCCAGATGATCGCGCGCCTGCCGGAGCCGCCGGACCGCGCGCTGCCGGTCACCGGCGCGGCGCAGCCGGCGGCCGTCGTCGCGTTCCAGCAGGGCACGCTGGAACGGCAGCGGCAAGTTCCTGGCCAGCTGCCAGGCGGCCCGCGAAGAACTTCTCGGCGCTGGCCAGGTCATCCTGCAGCACGGCCAGGTCACCGTGCAGGCGGCTGGCCGTCATGCTGGCGGAGGGCAGCCCGCACACCGGGATGGCGGCGTCGAGTTCCGCCAGGGCCGCCTCGGCGTCTTCCCGGCGGTGCAGGCCGATCAGCGCCTCGGCTTCGGCCGGGCGCCGGTGGGCGACGCCGGCGACCTCGGCCCGGCCGAGCGCCCGGGCGGGTTCCGCGGCTGCGAGCACTGCTTCCAGGTCACCGCGGGCCAGCGCCAGCTCGGCGCCGGCCATGGCCGCGCTCCTGACCCCGGTTCCCGTCCCGAAAGCGCGTGCCGCGGCCCGGGACGCCTCAACGTGAGCGGTGGCCCGCTGCCAGTCCCCGCGGGCGGCGGGAACCAGGGCGGCGTAGCCGTGCACGAAGGCGAGGTCCCAGGTCCGGTCGGAGTCGCGGGCCAGGGAAACAGCCAGCTCGCAGTGCAAGAGCGCGTCGTCCCAGGCGCCGAGGCGGTACTCGGCGTCGCCGAGATAGACCAGGCAGTGGCCGGGGTCGTGCGAGCTCACCCCGGCCCGCAGCCGGTCCATGCCCACCGACAGGTCGCTCATCGCGCCGGTCATGTCGTCGGTGAACAGGCGGCACATCCCCCGCATGACGAGGCCGTCGGTGAGCTCCAGCGGCACCTCGGCCGCGGCAGCGGGCAGGTCATCCAGCCGGGCCAATCCCTCCGGGCCGCGTCCGGCCAGGGTCAGGCTCAGCGCCACCACGATTTTGGCTTGCAGGAGGGCCGCCGGGTGCCCCGCGGTGGCGGCGACGGCCCGCTCGGCCCAGACCAGGGCCTCCCCGACCCGGCGCAGGGTGCACAGGTAGGCGGCCAGCGAGGTGGCCGCGGCCGCTCCCACCAGCGGTTCGGTAGCCGGGTCGTGGGCCTGCCAGGCTTCCAGCAGGTGGGCTTCCACGACCGACCCCCGTCCGCGCAGCAGATCGAGCTGGCCGCGCAGGGCGCTGCGCCGGGCGCTCGGGCCGAGCTGCGCGACCTGAGGCCACAGCGCCAGCGCCCCGGCGACATCCGCGCTGTCCACCAGGGTCGCCACGGCATCGAGGAGGCGGCGCTCTTGCTGGGCACGATCCGTGCTGGCCGCCGCGGCCTGGGCCAGCCATGCCGCGGCCTGGGCAGGCGTGCCCGCCATGGCCGCCTCCCGGGCCGCCCCTTCCAGGTCACGAGCCAGGCGGTCGTCCGGCCCGACGGCGGCGGCGACCCGGTGGTGCAGGGCCGCGGGGCCGGGAACCAGCGTGGCCGCGGCCTGGTGCAGCTGGTGACGCCGGGCCGATCCGAGGTCATCGCGGATGGCCGCGTGGACGAGCGGGTGGGTGAAGGCGATGGCGGCACCGGAGCCAGCCTGGTTTTCTGTCAGCAGGCCGGCCGCGGCTGCCTCGTCCAGGGCGGCGAGCGGGTCAGCGAGGCCGGCCAGGGCGGCCGCGGTCGCTAGCGGGCAGCTGCGGCCTAGGATGGCAGCCGCGGTGACCAGCCCCTGAGCCGGCCCGGAAAGCGCCCGCAGCCGGGCTACGATCACGCTGGCCAGCTCCCGGGGCGCGGGAAGATCATCATCGGCCCGCGCCAGCCCGCCGGGGCCCAGTTCCTCGAGCAGGGCCCGGCAGTGCAGCGCGTTGCCGCCGGTATGGTCGAGCAGCTGGGTGATGGCCCGCCCTGACAGGTCACCGGCGCCGAGCGACCGGGCCATGGCCGCCAGATCCCGGCTGGTCAGGCCGTCCAGCCGCAGCCGGGTGACCCGGTGATCCCCGGCGGCGAACCGGCTCCACCCCTCGCCCAGGCGGTCTAGCCGCCAGGACGGGCCGCCAGTAGCCCCAGCACCCGGTCGGCCTGCATCCGCCGCAGGGCGAACAGCAGCGCCCGCGCCGACGGTTCATCGGACCAATGCAGATCGTCGACCGCCACGGCGACGGGCCTGTCGCCGGCCTGCAGGTCACCGAGAGCTGTTACCAGCTGGGCACCGACCGCCATCGCGCCGGAGCCGTTCCCCCGGACTGCCCCGGCCTGCGCGGACCGTTGAGCGGTGGCCCCCCCGGCCCCAGCCAGAAGCTGATCGGCGAGCCCCCAGGACAGGAGCATCTCCGCCTGGTCACCGCTGGCCCGCAGCACGAAAGCCTCCGGGTGTCCCGCGGCGAAATGCGACAGCAGGCTGGATTTGCCGATCCCGGCCTCGCCCTCCACCAGGACGAACCGGGGGCGCCCGGCCTTTGCGGTCTGCATCTCGGCGTCCAGGATCGCCAGCTCTCCCGCGCGGCCGACGAAATTGTCCACTTCTCAGTGTGGGCACTTCCGGGTCCTGCGCGCAAACGCCATTGCCTGCCGCAGGATGTGAAGGATTCCGCCGCCCGGTATGCGCGGCCCGGCCTCGCGCGGCGGAGAGTGTCTTGCTGCAGCGCGGGCGGGTATGGCCGGGCTGCATGATGGCGATGGCATGGCCGTGCCGGGATGGCCGGAGCGGTGCTAGCCGGGGCGTGGCCCGGCGGGGCGCCGGCGGTGACAGCGCGCCGCCGGGCCCGGCGTAGGTGGTACCGCTCGTCGAAACGGCGCGCCGACCAGGCGGTGCCGCCGGAGACGGCTGGGGTAGCGAGGGGCGGCCCGCCAGGAGCCCTGGCTTGGCGAGCCGAACCGCTCGCCGGCTGGCGGGCCGTGAACGGCGCGGGAAGCCTCGCTGGAGCGGCGTTCGGGAAACTTTAGGGCCGGACCCTAGGACGCTCCCTAGCGACTGCGCTGCCCGGCCCGGTCACGATCGGGGTATGGCTCCCGCCGACAGGCCGCGTGAACTCCGGTCCCGCATCGTGACTCCCGCCCCGTTCGGCGTTATCACGGCGGCCCGAGTTGTCATGACTGCGGCGCCGATGGCCGGCGCGCCTGCGGTGCGGGCCCTGCTCGTCCCCGGCGCGGGGGCGTGATCGTTCCGATGCCCGGAGCACGACTGGCGCCGGAAGGGCTGGCCTTCTACCGGCCGCCTTCGCCCCTGGCGGCCGGGCCGCCCGGCCAGGTGATCTGGTCACGGCCGCTGGCCGGCGCCGCTGCCCTCCCGGGCGCCGCCGAGAACCTGCTCGTCCTCTACCACTCCGAGACCCTGGCCGGCCAGGACACCGCGGTGTCCGGGACGATCTCAATACCCGCCGGCCGGCCGCCCGCGGGGGGCTGGCCGGTGCTCAGCTGGGCGCACGGCACCACCGGCGTCGCCGATATCTGCGCTCCGTCCCGCGACGCCCCCGGCCACCCCTGCCACATCTACAACCAGCTCGCCGACGCCGCCCTGAACCAGTGGGTCGAGCGCGGCTGGGCCGTCACCAAAACCGACTACGAGGGCCTGGGCACCCCCGGCCCGCACCCGTACCTGGCGGGGGAGTCCGCGGCCCGCGCCGCCGCCGACATCGTCCTCGCCGCCCGCCAGCTCCGGCCGGGCATCGGCAGGCGCTGGGTCGTGGCCGGCCACTCCCAGGGCGGCCACGCCGCTCTGTTCACCGCCAGCCTGGCGCCCGCCTGGGCCCCCGGCCTCGACCTGGCCGCGGCCGTGGCCCTCTCCCCGGCCGGCACCGCATACGACGTCGTCGCCGGGCCTGGTGACATCCCCTCATCAGCCCTCGCGACCGGGTTCACCGCCCTGCTGCTGTCCGGAGCGGCGGCCGCCGACCGCACCCTCCGGCTGGACCAGATACTCACCCCCGCCGCTCTGCGCCTCGTGGCCAGGGCCAGCACCTGCGGCATCGATGACCTCCCCGGCCCGGGCGTGCCGCTGGCCGCTAGCGAGCTGTTCCGCCCCAGAGCTGATCTCGGCCCGTTGCTGAAGGTGCTGGCGGCCAACGATCCCGCCAGGCTCCGGCTGCGCGCGCCGGTGCTGATCGCCCAGGGCGATGACGACCCGATCGTGGCCCGCACCAGCACCGATCGCATTGCGCGCTCGCTGCGCGCCAGCGGCGCGCGGCTCGCGTACCACCAGTATCCCGGGTGCGGCCACTTCGACCTGATCGCAGCGGCGCAGCCCGGGATTGCGCAGTGGATCGACTCCCGGCTGGCCAAGCTGCCGTCAGCCAGCCGGCGCCCCAGTTGATCCCGGGCGATGCGGGAAGGCAGCGTCCGCCTTGGGCTGGAGCCGGCCGCGGCAAAGGTCTAGGGGCAGACCCTAGTGCCTTCCCTAGCGACACCTCCCCGCGGCCCGGCCACCATCGACATACGGCAACCGGAACCTTGTGCCCTCGCCACTCCCGGCGGCGGCCCTGTCGTGCCGGACGGCCGGAACGAAGGAGCCCATCGTGTCCATGCTCGCCCCACATCCACGTAGGGGACCGAAATGACCCCCACCCCGGGAACCGCGACAGCCAGGCGAAACACCTGGGCACGAATCGCGGCCCTGGTGGTGACCATCGTCCTATTGACGGGACTTACCTACCTGCGATTCTCGTCCAGCCCGGAAACGGCCTCGGTCTCGCCGGGGGCGCACGCCGGCCAGCTGACCATGCACTCGTGCACCTATCCCACCGAGAACGGCGCCTACCGCGCGGACTGCGGAACGCTCGTCGTGCCCGAGAACCGGGCAGACCCCCGGTCGCGGCTGATCGCACTGCCGGTGACTCGGGTCCTGGCTCGCTCATCACACCCGCTGGCGCCAATCTTCCGGCTCAACGGCGGCCCGGGCGTAACCAATATGACGTTCCCCGATGCGAGCCGCCTGGCCGCCCAGCACGATGTCGTCATGGTCGGCTACCGCGGCGTCGACGGTTCTTCGGTGCTGAACTGTCCCGAGGTGACGGCGGCGCTGGAGAAATCCGCGGACTTCCTCGGCAAAGCGTCGCTGAGCGCGTACTCCCAGGCCTTCGCCTCGTGCGCGAAGCGGCTTGAGCGATCCGGCGTTGACCTCGCCGGCTACACGCTGGCGGAGCAGGCCGCCGACATCGAGGCCGCTCGCGTCGCGCTCGGCTACCAGCGCATCGACCTGGTCAGCGAGAGCGAGGGGACCCGTCTCGCGATGATCTACGCGTGGCGGTACCCGAACGGTGTCGACCGCTCGGTGATGATCGGGGTCAACCCGCCCGGGAACTTCCTGTACAGCGGAGCCGAGATCGATCAGGGGATCGAGCGTTACTCGGCGCTGTGCGCGCAGCAGCCTGCCTGCCGCGCCCGCACCGGCAACCTCGCCGCGAGCATGCGGCACACCGCGGCGCACATGCCGAGCCGGTGGTACTTCCTGCCGATCAAGCCGGGCAACGCCCTGGTCGGGACGTTCTACGGGCTCACGGATACGACCGCGGCCGTTTCGCCACTGTCCGGGCCGATGACCCTCGACTCGTGGATCTCCGCCGCGCATGGCGACCCGAGCGGCCTGTGGTTCCTATCGACGATTTCGGGGCTCGTCTTCCCCCAGTCGTTCGTCTGGGGCGAGTTTGCCAGCATCGGGCTGGCCGACGCCCATCCCGCCGAGCGCTATTTCAGCTCCGGCGCTGACCGGGGCTCGATCATCGGCAATCCCTTCACGAAGTTCTTGTGGGGGGCAGGAGGCCTTGCCGACTGGCCGGCCAACCCGGGCGAGAACCAGTACACCCGCGTGCAGAACTCGAACGTCCCGACGCTGCTCGTCGGCGGGCCGCACGACTTCGAGACGCCGGCCCAGAACGCCACGAAGGAACTGCTGCCGCACCTGCCCAACGGGCATCAGGTCATCCTGTCCGGGCTCGGGCACGCGGAGGACTTCTGGTATTACGAGCCGAGCGCCAGCACGCAGCTGCTGACCAAGTTCTACGCCACCGGCCAGGTCGACACGTCCCGCTACACCCCGAACCGGGTCAGCTTCGCCACATCGTCCACGCAAACAGCGCAGACAGCGATTGCCAAGGACCTCGTTGCGGCAATGATCGGCTTCGCTCTCCTGGCTGCCCTGTGGCTGCTCTGGGTAGCGCGCCGGGTACGCAAGCACGGTGCCGCAGGGCGCATGACCAGCGTCGCGACCCGCACCATCGTCCTGCTCGTGCTCGGGCTCGGCGGCTGGTTCGGAGCAGCCCTGGTCGTCATGGCGGTCTGGCCCGCGCTGTCGCTGTCCAGCGAACTGCTCGGGATTCTCGCCATCAGCGTGCCGATCGCGCTGGGCCTCTACCTGGCCTGGACTCACCGCGACTGGGACCGTGCCACCAAGTCACTCGGGCTCCTGGCCGCAACCGCTGGCGCCCTGCTCGGCGGGTGGCTCGGGTTCACCGCGGTATCCGGGCTGTTCGCGGTCGTCACCACCACGATCGGAGCTGCCGCAGCAGGCAACCTCGCCCTGATCGCCGTCAGCCTCGTCCGCGAACGGTCCGCGCGCGGCCATGGCAACGACCCCGCCGCAACCTATGCCGTAGCGCCCGCTGCGGGCAGCCCCGCAGCTCACGCAGCGCACCACGGCTCCGCAGAAGTCCCGTGACGCTGACGGTCATGATCCTCAGGACCGGGCTGCGGTTACCGGGCCACCGGGATCGCCCTGACGGCCCGCGAAGGCCTTAAGCAGACCCCGGCCCCTTGCGAGAGGCCGGGGTCCGCCACCTGTCTGACCGGCCCGGCTGCGCGTGCCCCGGCGCTGGACCGGTGGCTGTTTCCCCGGCCCGCTGCCGCGCGCCAGCACACAACCCCATGGCCATGCCCGCCGTGACCGCCGGCCAGCCTTCAGCGACACCCAGCACTCAGAACCGGGAAACCCCTGCCGACTACGGACGTCACCCGAAGGGATCAGGCCATGAAAACACCAGCGACCATTTCTGCCCGAGATCAGCAGCGACCCGTCGGTCACCGAAGGACCGCCGTCGTGGTGGGAGTGCTGTTCCTCTCATTCACGGTCACCTTCTTCATCGGTAACACACTGATCCATTCGTATTTCTCCAGCCCAGCCAAGCCGGCCGGCACCCTCATCAGCGGCGTGCTGCTGATCGGCCTCAGCGGACTGGCCGACGCGGCGGTCGGCCTGGCCATGCGCCCGGTCCTGCGGCCGTGCGCACCGGTGCGCTCCCAGGCCTACTTCATCCTGAGAGTGGCGGAGGGCCTCGCGGTCCTGGCGGCGTGCGCGTACTTCCTGGCCAGCCGCAGTCACTGGAATGACTACGCGCTGCCCGCTTACGCGCTCTCCGCCGTGGCCGGGCTCGTCCTGACGCCGGTCTTGCTGACGTCACGGCTCGTGCCGCGGAGCCTGTCCGTGCTGGGCATCGCCGGCTATGCGCTGCTGCTGGCCGGTGTCGTCTGCAACCTGCTCGGGATCACCGACATCGGCTGGCACGTATCCCCCGCCGGAATCGTGTTCCTCGCCCCCGGCGGCCTGTTCGAGCTCTTGTTCCCGCTCCTGCTGATCGTCCGGGGCTTTTCCGCCGGAAGCCGCGCCCGCCCCATGTCCGTTCGCACCGGCAGCCCCCGGCACCAAGACGTCAAGGCCGCCTAGAAGAAACCGACACCTCTCCGCCGTTCCGGCTGGCGGCCCGAGATCGCCGGGGCGCAGAGGCCAGCGCCCTTCACCCGATATATCGACCGAAAGGGACGACCATGAAAACACCGACAGGCCCGCCCGCGCAGTATGAGACGCGTGCCGAAGATGGCAGCAGGGCCGCGCCGCCAGCGCCGCCGCGGCAGACGATGCAGGCGATCGTGCAGGACCGTTACGGCTCCGCCGGCGTGCTCCGCCTCCAGCAGATCGGCCGGCCGGCGATCGGAGCCTGCGAGGTCCTGATCCAAGTCCGCGCCGCCGGCCTCGACCGGGGCACCTGGCACCTGATGGCCGGCCAGCCGTACCTGATCCGCGTGGTGTCCGGCCTGCGGGCACCCAAGAACCCTGTTCCCGGCCTCGACGTGTCCGGCGTGGTCGTGGCCGTCGGCCCGGGCGTGACCAGGCTCAAGCCCGGCGACGAGGTCTTCGGCATCAGCAAGGGCTCCTTTGCCGAGTACGCGCCGGCCCGCCAGGACAAGGTCGTCTCCAAGCCCGCGAGCCTGTCCTTCGAGCAGGCCGCAGCCGTCGCGGTGTCCGGGCTCACCGCGCTGCAGGGCCTGCGCGACGCCGGTCATCTCCAGCCAGGCCAGCACGTGCTGATCATCGGCGCCTCGGGCGGCGTCGGCACCTTCGCCGTCCAGATCGCCAAGGCCCTCGGAGCGCAAGTCACCGGCGTATGCAGCGCGGCGAAGACCGGCCTGGTCGCCTCGATCGGCGCCGACCACGTCATCGACTACGCCCACAACGACTTCGCGGATGGCACCCGGCGCTATGACCTCATCCTCGACCTCGCCGGCAATACTCCGCTCCCGCGGCTGCGCCGGGCCCTGACCCCGGCCGGAACGCTCGTCATCGCCGGCGGCGAAGACGCCGGCCACTGGACCGGGATGGGCCGCCAGCTGCGGGCCGTGGCCCTGTCACCGTTCGCGCGCCAGCGGCTCACCTCGCTGCTGTCCCGGCAGCGCCAGGCCGACCTCGAGAAACTCGCCCAGCTCATCGAAGCCGGCCAGCTCACCCCGGCCATCGGCAGCACCTACCCGCTGCACCAGGCCCCCGACGCCATGCGCGACCTGCGAGCAGGACGCGCCCGCGGAAAACTCGTCATCACGCTCGCCCGCACAACCGAACCGCCACCCACCGCCTCGTACCCTTCGGATGAGGAGAGATGACTGAGCACCCGCCCGGCCCTATGGCCGGCCAGACCGTCCTGGTCACCGGCGGCACCGGCGGTATCGGCAGGGCCACCGCCGCCGGCCTGTCCGCGCTCGGCGCCCGCGTCGGCATCACCGGCCGGGACAAGGCACGTACCCACGCCGCCGCCGCCCAGATCGCCCAACAGGCCGGCCGCCCTGCCGTGGACGCCTTCGCCGCCGACATGTCCTCTCAGGCGGAGGTACGCAGCCTCGCCGCCGCGGTCTTGACCGCATACCCGCGGCTAGATGTACTCGGCCGGGAGGTTGGTGACACGCCGGGCGTGATCCTTGATCGATAGGAAGGCCTCCGGGTGCGGTGGAGATAGCCGTCTTCACTGCACCGGAGGCCTTCATGTCCCACGCTAATGCCCGGTTAACTGTCCATGGCCGGCTCCTGCTCGTCCAGCGCGTCGCGGCGGGCCGCCCGGTCGCGCATGTGGCTCGCGAGCTCGGGGTTTCCCGGCAGTGCGCGCACCGGTGGGTGGCCCGGCACGCCGCTGAGGGTGCCGCCGGGCTGGCGGACCGGTCGTCCCGGCCGCACCGGGTACCGCGCCGGACATCGCCGGGCGCGGAGGCGCTGGTGGTGGGCGCGCGGCGCCAGCTCCGCTGCGGCCCGGCTTTTCTGGCGGGCGTGACCGGCGTGCCGGAACGGACCATCTCGAGGATCTTGCGCCGGGCAGGAGAGCCACGGCTGGCCGACTGTGATCCGCTGACCGGGCAGCTCATCCGGGCCAGCAAGACCACCGCCGTCCGCTACGAGCGAGCCCGGCCCGGCGAACTGATCCACCTGGACGTCAAGAAACTCGGCCGCATCCCCGACGGCGGCGGATGGCGCGCCCGCGGCCGGCCCGCCACCAAGACGTGGGCGGCCCGCGCCGCGAGGATCGGCTTCGACTACGTCCACGCCGCCGTGGACGACCACTCCCGGCTCGCCTATGCCGAAGTCCTGCCCGACGAGAAAGGCGCCACCGCAGCCGGATTCCTCACCCGCGCCGCCGCCTGGTTCGCAGCGGCCGGAATCCCGGCGATCGAACGCGTCATGACCGACAACGCCTTCGCCTACCGCCACAGCACCGCCTTCCGCGACGCCGTCACCACCATCGGCGCCCGGCAAAAGTTCATCCGGCCCCACTGCCCCTGGCAAAACGGCAAGGTAGAGCGCTTCAACCGCACCCTGACGACCGAATGGGCCTACCGGCAGCCCTACACCACCAACGCCGACCGCATCTCCGCCCTCGGCCCCTGGCTAGAGTTCTACAACCACCAGCGGCAGCACACCGCCCTCGCAGGCCAGCCACCCATCAGCCGATGTCACCAACGTCATGGCTGAGTACAGCTAGATGTGCTGGTGAACAACGTGGGCGGGTTCTGGGCCACCAGGCATGTCACCCCCGACGGGCTTGAGCGCACCCTCGCCGTCAACCACCTCGCCGCGTTCCTGCTCACGGACCTGCTCCTCGGGCGGCTTAAGGCCAGCGCCCCCGCCCGGATCGTCACCGTCGCCTCCGACGCCCAGGCCATGGGCAAACTCGACTTCGGCGACCTGCAAGGCCAGCGCAGCTACTCCGGGTCACGGGCCTACAGCCAGTCCAAGCTCGCCAACGTTATGTTCACCTACGAACTCGCCCGCCGCCTGGAAGGCACCGGCGTCACCGCCACTGTGCTGCATCCCGGCCTGGTGCGCACGGCGTTTTCCGCCGAGGATCCTTCACCGCTGGCGAAAGTAATGATCCCGTTGCTGCGACCGTTCATGAAGACACCGGCCCGCGGCGCGGTCACCTCCATCTATCTGGCATCCGCATCCGAGGTCACGAGCATCACCGGCCGGTATTTCGCCAAATGCAAGCCGAAGACCTCGAACAAGACTGCCTACGACACCGCCGCCGCGGCGCGGCTCTGGCAGATCAGCGCCGACCTAGTCGGCCTCACCACCGAACCATGACCGCGGAAGGACCTGGTTACCTGCCTAACTGGCCGGCAGTTCCGACCGCTGAGAGACTTTGAACCGGCCCGTGTGCTATCGGGTATCCGGGTTTCCGTCGACCATTGCCTGTCAGGAAATGCGCTGCGAGGCTGGAGCAGTTTGATCTGGTTTCCGTCGCGGAGTACCGTGACGTTTGTTGCTCTGGACCCTGGTGGCGTCCGTCCGCAGAATGCGGCGGCGGTGCGGCGGGGTGCGGAGCTTTTCCTTTCGGGGAGTTGCTGGTTTTTCAGCAAGCTCGTGAAGTCGCATCCCGGCGAAGCGTCATCGCAGGCGCGGTGGCAGAGTGAGGGAGGCTTCATGGGAAAGCGGCTGGGCATCGCCGGCGGGGCTGTCGCGGCGGCGGCGCTGGTGGTCGGTTTTGTTACACCGGCCTGGGGTTCATCTGGTAGCAACTCCCGGGATCAGGTGATCCGCGTGGTCGCCGTCACCACGGAAGTGAATTTCATTCCGGTCACCAGCAAGGGCCCTTCCCTGGGGGACGAGATAGTGATCTCGCAGAAGCTGCAGCAGGGCGGAACCCAGGTCGGGCATGAGGGCACCGTGTGCACGACGGTGTCGCTGGTGCCCCGCGGGGAGGCGCAGTGCGCCGCCACGTACTGGCTCGGCGGCGGGGAGATCACCGTGCAGGGCCTGATTGCCCTGGGCAGCACGGCACCCTACATCGCGCCTGTCACGGGCGGCTCGGCTAGTTACGAGGGCGTGAAGGGTGAGCTGCACGTCCGCGAGGTCACCCCCGCGAAGGGGATCTTGACCTTCGACCTGCAACGTTGACGAGTTCTTCGCCTTCCCGGATTCCTCACGCGGCGGTTCCCCCCGGCTCGCTGTTTATTGCCTGCCATGTCGTTAGCGACATCAGTATCAGCGACGGGAATGCCGCCGGACCGCGCCATTACACCGCTGCGAACAGGCCCAGGGAGCTGACATGAGAACTGCGAACCGCCACCCGGCGGGCAGGAAAGCCCGGGGCAAGCTCACTGCCGCCCTCGCGGCCGGCGCCTTGCTCGGCGCGGCCGGGCTGGTGTCGTCCGGCGCCGCCAGCGCCTCGGCCGCTAGCCCGGTGCCGGCCGTGGCCTGGCACCGGTGCCCCGCGGGCAGTGCGGGCGCCGTGGCGGGCGGGTTCAGGTGCGCGACCGTCGCGGCCCCGCTGAGCTACACCGATCCGTCCGGGCGAAAGGTCAGCCTGGCGGTGGTGGAGCACCCGGCCACCGGGCCGGCCCGCCGCGGCGTGATCTTCTTCAACCCGGGCGGCCCAGGCGGGGCGGGCACGGTGCAGCTCCCGGCATATATCGGGCTCTTCCCGAAGGCGCTGCTGCGCCAGTACGACATCGTGAGCTGGGACCCGCGGGGGTCCGGGGCGAGCACGGCGGTTCAGTGCTTCCCGAGTCAGGCCGCGGAAAGCGCGTTCCTCGGCCAGTTCTCCCTCTTCCCCGTCGGCCGGGGCCAGCAGCGCGGCTACATCCGCCGGTGGCGTGAGTTCGGCAAGATCTGCGCCGCGCGGAACGGCGCGCTGCTGCGGCACGTGTCGACCGCCGACACCGCCCGCGACTTGAACCTGCTGCGCCAAGACCTCGGCCAGCCCAAGCTGAATTATCTCGGCATCTCCTACGGCACGTTCCTGGGCGCCACCTACGCCAACCTGTTCCCGCGCCGGGTCGGCAGGCTGGTGCTCGACGGCAACGTCCCGCCCGAGGCCTGGACCAACGGCGGGCGGCCGGACCCCCGGCTGAGCACCTACCTGCGCCTGGGCAGCGACCAAGCAGCTGCTAGGGCGCTCGCCGCGTTCCTGCGCATCTGCGGGCAGCGCAGCACCCAGGCCTGCGCGTTCTCGGCCGGCACTCCCGCCGCGACCAGGGCCAAGTGGGATGCGCTGCTGGCCCGCCTCAAGAAGGCACCCATCAACCTGGGCGGCACGGCTTACACCTACGCCTACGTTGTCACCACCGTCAGCTTCGGGCTCTCCATAGTGCAGCCGTTCAGCACGCCTGTACCTGACAACAGCGCCCCCGGCTGGTCCGGGATTGCCCAGGGGCTCCAGCAGCTATCGGTAGCGGGCAGCGGCACGGCGAGCGCCCGCCCGGGCATGCCGCCGGCCGCCGCGGCGGCCGGCGCCCAGCGCTACGGAGGGGCCGAGCAGGGTTTCGCGGTCCAGTGCGACGAGGCGCCGAGCCCGCCCGCGAGCGCCTACGCCGGCCTGCAGCGCCTGCTGCTGCGCCGCAGCGGCGTCATCGGCCTACCGGATCTGTGGAGCCTTGATGAGCCCTGCGCCACCTGGCCAGTACGCGGACAGGACACCTACAACGGCCCGTGGAACGCCCCTACCAGCCCCATCCTGGTGATCGGCAACACCACCGACCCGTTCATCCCGCTCCGCGACGCCGTCGCCATGACCCGCCAGCTCGCCAACGCCCGGCTCCTGGTCGTCAAAGGCTACGGCCACACCGCGCTGCTCAACCCGAGCACCTGCGCCAGCACCTACATGACCGCCTACTTCCGCACCGGCGCCCTGCCCCCGAAGGGAACCGTCTGCCGCCAGAACCTCCCGCCATTCGCACCCGCCGGATGACACAACCTGGCCGCCGTCAGGTCCCCGGGCAGAAAGAAGACTCAATGGCTACCACAACGGTCCCGCAGCAGAGCCCATATCCAGTCCAGTGTGCCGTCGAGTACCCGGACCGGCCACTCACCCGGCCAGCGCCGGGGTGATGTCAAACGGCGAGCGTCACCTGGTGCGCGCCGGGTCGTAGCGGCCCGCAACGGGAGGATGGGCGAAGACGGCATGGTGGCAGCGACGCGGACCAATAGCGCGTGGGAGCGGTACGCCTGGGCGGCGGGCATCCTTTACGTGATAGCGCTGGCGGCCGAGACCGTGGTCGGAGTGCTCGGCGGCGGGCTAAGCCAGAACGCCTCGGCGGCGAAGATCGCGAACACCCTTTACGACCACCGCGGGCGGCTGCTGGTGATCGCATACCTATCCGTCGTCTATGCCGCCATGTTCCTGATCTACCTGGCCAGGCTGTACGACCTGCTGCGCCGGGACACCGATCGGCCGCAGTTCCTTGCCTCCCTGGTGCTGACTGGAGGAGCGCTGTTCATTGCCTTGCACGCCGTCAGCGACATCGGTATCAACGCCTTGCTCGGCGCGAAGCTCGCGTCGTTCGGGTCTCATCACGATCAGGGCGTGTCCTACACGCTGTACCTGGTGACCTATGGCCTGGACAGCGTCGGGGACGTGTTCGGCAGCCTGTTTGCCTTCGCGGCAGGTGTGCTCGTGATCCGCGGCGGCGTCCTGCCGCGCTGGCTGGGGTGGGTTTCGATCCTCGCCGCGATCCTGTTCTTCCTCCAGGCCTTCGGCCTCGGCGGCGTCACCGCCTCGTTCGGGCTCGTTCTCGACCTCATCGCGTTCGTGCTGTTCCTGATCTTCGTCCTGGTGAGCAGCGTCATCTTGCTGACGCGCCACAACGCGGTCCCCGGCACCGCGGGTGCAATCGAGTAGACAACTCGCCTGCGAGGTTGTTTCGCGGCGCAAAGAGGGTAAGGAGGCGCTGCGGATGGCTGTCGGGGACCCGCGACAACGATGACGGTTCTGGTGCTACCGCTGATCTTCGTGTTCACTGCGCTGACCGTGCTGGTGTTCGCGGTCGGTGCCCGGCGGCTGCTGGGATTGCGGTTCTCGTTCCCGCGCACGCTGATCGCAGGGGTCCTGGCGTCCCTGATCGCCTCGCGGGTCATCACGGCCATCAGCGGCTCGGTGGCCGCGAGGCGGACGAGCGTCTTGCCCGAGCTGTGGTTCGTGATTCTGGGCGTGACGATCGCGCTGGTGGCCGGCATGGTGTTCCTGGTCGTGGCCGAGGCGCTGGTGCCGAGCGGGTCGGTGCCGGGGCCGCTCTACGTGCTGCGCGGCATGCGCAGGCGGATGGGCCGGGCGCGGCGCTACTGGCAGATCAGCCAGATCTTGGTGCGGCGCGGCCTGATGCCGTACGTGCGGGGCGGACGCCGGTCCGAGCTGGCCACGCCCGAGGGCCGGGCCAGGCTGGCCCGCTCGGTGCGCCCGGCCATGGAGGACGGCGGGGTCACCTTCGTCAAGCTCGGGCAGGTGGTCCACCCGCCGGGATCTCCTCCCGGCGGAGTTCATCAGCGAGCTGAGCCGCCTGCAAGACGACGCGGCCGCGGTCCCCTGGCCCGAGATCGAGCAGGTGCTGCGGTCCGAGCTGGGCGCTGAGGTGGGCGAGCTGTTCGCCAGCTTCGACCGCGAGCCGCTCGCCGCGGCGTCCATCGCCCAGGTGCACGCGGCGACGCTGCCGTCGGGGGCTCGGGTGGTAGTCAAGGTGCGGCGGCCGGATGTCAGCCAGATCGTGGACAGGGCCCTGGACATCGCCGGGCGGCTGGCGGCCCGGCTGGAGCGCAGCACGAGCTGGGGCCGGGCGGTGGGCACGGCCGGGCTTGCCGCCGGATTCGCCGCCGCCCTGCGCGAGGAATTCGACCTGCGGGTAAAGGCGCGCAACATGATCTCGGTGGCCGCCGCGCCGGGCAGCCGCGGCAGCGGCGGCATCGCCATTCCGGTGCCCTACCAGCCGCTGTGCACCGGGCTGGTGCTGGTGATGGAACCTTCGACGGGCGTCCGCTGGCCGCGATCGACGCCGGCATGCCCGCTGACGCGCGCGCCGCGCTGGCCCGCAGCCTGCTCGACTGCCTGCTCCGCGAGGTCATGCTGGAGGGGACTTTCCACGCCGACCGCACTGGTCGCCGACCGCGTCCCCGACCGGGTGTGCGCCAGCATGCAGCAGCGGCTGGAACGGACCTCCGAGGGTGCCCGCCAGGTCGCGATCGTTGCCGCATCGCTCGGCCGGCGCTTCTCCCTGGACGCCGTCGCGGCAATGCTCAACGTCGCTCCAGCGTCACTGCTGCAGCCGGTCGACTACCTGCTGCATAACAGCATCCTGATCGAGCGCGGCAACTCGCTTGCGTTCTTCCATGACCTCACCTACGAGGGCGTCAGGTCGTCAATTCCCGCCTCCATCCGGCGCTCGCTCGACCGTCAGGTCGCGACCGTGCTGCCGGACCGCACCACACCGTCAGCGGACACCTGAAGATCATCTTCACCAAGTTCGCCATCAACTCGCGTGTCGAACTAGTACGGATCGTCGACCTCAACAGCTGAAAGCAACTCGGGGACCCTGCACCACACTGTCCCACCGGGAATCCCGACCCGGGAACGGGTGTGTGTCATGTCATGTCTGCCTGCGGTGGTTCCGGCTGGTGTCAGCCGTAGTGCTTGAGGTGGGGCCACAGCGTGTGCCAGCTAGCTACGGGGCCGGTGCAGACGCCGATCTGAATGTCGGTCCAGTCGTTTTGCACGTGGTAGGGCGGGTTGTAGGTGGTCAGCAGGCGGCAGCTGGCGAAATAAGGTCGCAGGCGGCTGATTGCGTCGACCACCAGCACCGTGCGGTCGGAGGCCTGCCCGGGTCCCCACATCCAGTAGGCGTTGTGGCCGGAGAGCACCGGCGGCAGATGGTAGCCAGCGCCGTAGACAGTGAGCGTGGCGGCTTCCGGGTAATACCCGGTGAAGATCGAGGTGGGCGGCTGGCCGGCCGGCACCAGGTCCGCGTCCTGCGCCGCGACCGCGCGGGTGAGCTGTGGCCAGCCGATGGAGTCTCCCACTGAGCTGTGCTGAGCAGAGGCCGGCAAGGTATGCACGGCACTGGCCGGCAAGACCGGCAGCAGCCCTGGCAGCGTCACTGCCATGCCCGCGAGCGCCGCGGCGACCAACAGCCAGCGCCGCCGGCGTGGCGCGCGAGCGCGGGCGATCCAGCGCTCGGCCCCCAGCGCGCCCGCTGCCAGCACGGCTGACGCGGTTCCGTCGGCGTAGTACACCTTGCCCGGTATCCAGGCCAGCACGTAAATCAGGATGAGCGTGGCGGCGACGGCGATGAACCGCAGCTCACGGGTCCGCCAGAGCACGACGAAGCCCGCGATGACCACTGGTGCCAGCAGCAGACCCAGGTAGACGAACTGGGCCGGCACGCCGCCGGCATAGTCGGCCAGGGAGGTGTTCTCCCGGTGCAGGGCGGCAGACATGGCCAGCTGGGGCCACCCGTGCGCCGCCTGCCAGATGGCGTTCGGCGCCCATATGATCGCGGCGATGCCGGCGCCGAGCCATGGCCACCGTGTCCGCAGCACGGGGCGGTGCTCGGAGACGAGGAGCCCGGCAGCGAGGCCGATCAGCAGCAAGGCCACCAGGTTGTCGGCCTCGAGCCCGACGCCAGCTGCGGCGCCCGCCGCAAGCCACCAGCGCGGCCGGTCCCGTAGCAGTGCCGTGCTGACACACAGCAGGACCGCGGCCCAGGCGAGCAAGTCCAGCGGCGTGGTGTTGCCGACGTGCACGGCGCCGATGACGATGGGAGCGCACGCCGTGGTGAGGGCGGCGAGCACCCGGCCGAAGCGGCCTGCGCCGAACAGGGCAGCGAACCTGGCCGCCATGATCACGATGAACCCGCCGGCCAGCGCCGGGATGATCCTGATGGCTGTCGGGGTGACGCCGAGTATGCCGGTGATCCGGGTCAGCAGCGGAGCCAGCGGTGGCTGGTCGACGTAACCGAACGCGAGATGGTGCCCTGCGACGATGAAGTACAGCTCGTCTTGCTGGAAGCCATACCGGCCGCTCACCGCGAGCTCGACCGCCACGAACACCGCCGCGATGAGCCAGCCGAGCACTGGCACCCGATCGGAGGGCGAAACGCCCTCCGGAGAGGCCGCCGTGACGGCCAAGACGGCAGCCTGAGGGTCAGAGGCGGCGGAAACGGCGGGCTGGTCCATGACAGTGCCTCCACGGCAAGTCCTCGGCTTGGCTACGCGCGAAGCGCCACCGAGGTCCAGAGCAGCCGGGAGGAAACTCAATCTCGTTTACACGCAGGTAAACGAGCACACCTTCCTGACTCTGACGCTACGCCCCTCCGCAGGAGCGACAAGTGCGCCGGCAGACGAGGTGGTGTGACGCTCGAATGGCCTGTGTCTTGATCGGGACGGGCCGGTGCCAGTCGCGGCGCAGCGCCGGGCTGCGGTCCGCTGGCTTGGCGTCGACGGGCGGCTGTGACGGCGGTACTGCGGCAGGATGAGCGTGCCGGGGCTGGCCCGGGGGGTTATCTGCTACCGGCCGGAACAGGACCGCGGGATAGATCGGGCACGATCTGCTGTGGTTTTTGTCATGGTCGTGGATGGCTCGGGGTCTTGGTGCTGGCGTGGCCGGCTGGGGTGCTGGGCTGGGGTGCTGGGTCGTCCCAGTGCCGCCAGATGAGCTTGTGCACGGGGATGAGGCGGGGGATGTCGCGCAGGCCGGGGATGAACGGGACGCAGAGCAGCAGGATGGTGGCCAGGCCGGTCATGTAGATGGCGATCATGTCGATGTTGGGGGAATTGGTCCAGCCGGGCACCTGGTACCACAGGGTGTACAGCCACAGCCAGGGCTGGCCGGGGTAGCTGCCGGTCTCGTTCATCACGCCCCACTGGGCGCCGGTCAGGCCCATCGCCGTGGCTTTGCTGGCGAAGTAGGCGCCGTCTTCGATGAACAGCAGCGGCCTGGTGAAGTTGGTGCCGTAGAACGGCTGCTGGGATAGCAGGTCGGTGTCCAGAGCGCCGCTGCGGGCCAGGGTCAGCTCGGCGGCCATCAGCGCCGGGACCGGCCCGTCGCCAGCGGCGGGGACGACTGGGCTGCCGTGGGTGAACTTCACCTTCGTGACCGCGGCGGCGTAGGCGTTTGCCCATTTCAGCTGCTGGGCGGCGGGGGCGGCCTGGTAGGCGGCGAGCGGGGCGGCGATGGCCGGGTCGGTGGCCGCGAGCGCGGCCAGCGGCCCGGTGACGAAGCCGCGGGCGGCGTTGACCGGCTGGGTGATCCCGGGGATGGTCTGCGGGGAGAACAGCAGCCGCTGGACGCTGCCGCTCTGGCTGTTGTAGGGCGGCCCGTAGGTGGCGGTCTCGCTGGTGCCGTTGAGCTCGCTGGCCGCGGTGGCCAGGAAGTCGGCGGGCGCGAGCCTGGCCCAGGTCGCGATCGTGACCGGCGGCACGTCCGGGGAGGACAGCAGCCCGGCCAGGCCCAGGGTGAGGGCCAGCACCACCACCGAGGCGATGGTGCCCTCCTTCAGGATGTCGTAGCGCCGGTTCGGGCAGCCCACGGGGCGGCGTCGGCTGCTGCGATGGCGCGCCGCCGCAGCCGCCCGCTGCCGGTGAGCCCGGCGGCGTGCGCACCGATCGGGTGCGCCACCCCGCGCATCCGGACCAGCAGGACATGCGCGCCGACCACGGCGATCAGGGCGATCGGGAGGAGCACCACGTGCCACAGCAGCATCTGCCCGAAGTTCATCACGTTGAAGAACGCGCCGACCCCGACCGAGTTGAGCGCGTCCTTGCCGCTGGCGGAGATCCACTGCGAGTCGAAGTTCTGCTGCGACACGTAACCGGTGAAGCACTCCAGGACCGACGCCGCGAACGCGGCCACCCCGGTCACCCACGTCATCGTCCGCCGGCCTCGCCAGGCGGCCATCCAGAACTTGCCCCACAGGTGGATCACCAGCAGCGCCATGAACAGCTCCACGCTCCACAGGTGCATGCTGTTGAAAAAATGCCCGGCCGGGTTGTAATGCCACCAGTCAGGACCGCCCAGGGCCAGGCCGAACCCCGACACCACCGCCACCCCCAGCGCGGCCAGCGCACCCACCCCGAACACGTAAATCCACGACGCCACATACGCCGGCTGGCTGTCAGGCAGCAGCTTGCCCGGCGGCAGCATCCGCAGCGCACGGCGCCGCAGCCGGGCCGTCCACATCCCAGCGGTGCCCTCGCCAGCCGGCTCGCTCAGCCCGGCCATGCCCCCATCCGGAGCTCCGCCGGGCGGGGCCGCCGGCTCGCACCGGATCCGCGCGGGAACGGGACCAGCAGCGCCGCGCCGAAGATGACCACCATCACGCCGATCAGGACCAGATTCGCCACCGTGATATCAAAGATCGACCAGTGCACGAACGACCCCGGCTGATTCAAATTGATCGCCAGTGCCGGGAACGGCAGACGAGAAGATCCGGCCATATGCCACCTCGGGCATACCTACACGCGCATCACGCCACCGAGGTCCGGAGCAGCCCTGCTCGCAACCGGGCACCCGCAGGCGCACCAATCACGATCTTGCCGATACCGACACTACGCCCGGCACATCCGGGCCGACAAGCGTCGTCGAGCCGGGCCGCCGTCGACGGCGCGCGCCGCCGACATCCGTTCCCCGGGAACACGGCGCGGCAGCAGGGCCATGGCTCCACCGAAAGTGCAGACCGAAGCGGTCGGCGAGGTGACCCCGAGGCTTAGCTGGCTAGCTGCGTGATTGACTCACTTGGGTAGTCATCGGTCCTGATCCAACGGAGACGCCGTCGTGGCTGGCTGGCGAGTAAGGAATCCCGGATATCCCAAGCGCGGCGCCGCGCTGGCCGAGACACGGGCGGCAGGCGCAACTGCCCCGGCATCCGGGGGCGAGCCGGGGAGCATTGCGACTGCGCGGCGTGACGGGAGGAAGGGCGCTAGCGGCGCGTCGGGTGCCGCCGCGGCGGCCTTGACTCTCGGCGCGCTCGGCATCGTTTTCGGCGATATCGGCACGAGCCCCCTGTACGCGATGAGCTCCATCTTCGCGGTGCACGGCGTCCGGCCGGACGTGGCCGGCGTGGACGGGATGATCTCGCTGGTTGTCTGGGCGATCGTCCTGGTCGTCTCGGTCAAGTACGTGACCTTTGTCATGGGCGCGGACAACCGGGGCGAGGGCGGCATCATGGCTCTCGTCGCGCTTGTTCTGGGCCTGCACCTGAAAGGCCGGGCTGGGAAGGCGGCCCTGGTCTTGCTGGGGATATTCGGAGTGGCGCTCTTCTTCGGCGACGGGACGATCACCCCGGCGATCAGCGTCATCGCGTCGGTAGAAGGGCTCGGGTCAGCGCAGCCGGGGCTGAAGTCGTTCGTGCTGCCGGTCACGCTCACTCTGCTTACCGTGCTGTTCGCGGGCCAGCGGTTCGGAACCCGCGCCCTTGGGCGCCTGTTCGGTCCGGCCATGGCGCTGTGGTTCGCCATCCTGGCGGTTTCCGGCCTCGCCAAGGTCATCGGGAACCCGGTGATCCTGAAGGCGCTGTCGCCTGAGCTACGGGTTCGCGTTTTTCCTCGACCATCCGCTGACTGGTTTCCTGGCCCTCGGCGCGATCGTGCTCGTGGTCACCGGCGCCGAGGCGCTGTACGCCGACCTCGGCCAGTTCGACCGGCCGTCGATCACCCGGGCGTGGATCTTCGTCGTCTTCCCCGCGCTGATCATCAACTACCTGGGCCAGGGAGCGATGATCCTCCGCTCGCCCAAGGTAAGCACGAATCTCTTCTTCGAGATGTTTCCCCGCTGGGCTCAGCTGCCGATGGTCGTGGTCGCGGTGGCCGCGGCCATGATCGCTTCGCAGGCGGTCATCACCGGGGCGTTCTCGGTCACCCGGCAGGCGGTGCAGCTGGGCTTCCTGCCCCGGCTGCGGATCCAGCACAAGTCGAGAGCGGAAGGACAGATCTACGTTCCAGCGGTCAACAGGCTGCTCTACATCGCCGTGATCGGACTTGTGATCGGCTTCGGGTCCGCTGCTGCTTTGGCCTCCGCGTACGGCATCGCTGTCACCGGGACATTCGCGACGACCACCATCTTGTTCTTCGTCATCGTGCGGGTGCTGTGGAAGAAGCCGCTGTGGATCGTCTTGCCGGGCGCGGCCGCTTTTCTCGTCATGGATCTCGCATTCTTCACGGCGAACCTGACCAAGGTCGTGACCGGCGGCTGGTTCCCGCTGGCGGTCGCGCTGATCATCTTCACGTTGCTCTCGACCTGGCAGCGCGGACGGGAGCTCGTCACGGCCAAGCGCTCCGAGGCCGAGGGACTGCTGCGCGACTTCGTCGAGGAGATCAGGAGCTCCGATCCTCCGCTGCACCGCGTGCCGGGCACGGCGGTCTTCCCCACCCCGGGCAAGAAGACCACACCGCTCGCGCTGCGCGACAATGTCAACTACAACCACGTGCTGCACGACGGTGTGGTGATCGTGTCGGTCGAGACCGCGACGGTCCCGCACGTCGGCCGCTCTGAGCAGATCGCGGTTGATGACCTCGGATGCGAAGACGACGGGATCGTCTACCTGACGGTGCGCTACGGCTTCCAGGATGACCAGAACGTGCCGGCAGCGCTCCGGCATGCCGCCGCTGAGGGCCTGCCAGTGGAGATCGATGTTGAGACCGCGACCTATTTCGTCTCCGAGATCACCATCGTCCTGGGTGATGATCCCGGCATGCGCACGTGGCGCAAGAGGCTCTTCCTCCTGCTGTCACGCACGTCGAAGAGCCCGGTAGATTTCTTCGGCTTGCCACAGCGCCGCATCGTTACCATGGGCTCTCACATTGAGCTCTGATGGATCTCGGCAGCGTGCGGGGAAGGCGGCCGGGTGCAGCACCACTCACCACGAAGCCATGGACCCACCGCCACACTCACGGTAACGCAGCGGGTCTGGGCTTCCACGATCTCGTGCGGGCGTGCGGCCACTTGTTCAGCGAGCGCTGAGGCTCGGAAGCGGCGCATGCTTTCTAGGAGGCGAGTGTGGTCGTCAGTCCGGTGAGCAGGATGTCGAGTCCGCGTTCGAGCTCGGCGGCGCCATTGTAGGAGGTCAGGGCAGAGGCGAGGCTGCGCAGCAGGGGGAACTCGCCGATCGGTAGCCGGTGCAGGCCGAGCCGGAGCAGGTCGTCGGTCTCGTCGGGGTTGTCGATGAGTTCCTGGAGTTCGTCGAGGATGTGGCCGTGCAGGAAGCCGAACAGGGCGCGGTAGATGTGCAGGGCGTCGGGCCCGGTGAACCCGGCGCGGGTGAGCAGGGTGAGGACGTCTTCGAGGGGGCGCAGGGTACCGGGGGGGCGCAGGCCGAGAGGCGTTGACAGCGGCCGGGTGACGATTAGCGGTACGACGTGCGGGTGTGCCAGCGCCAGGGCGCGGAACCGGCGGGCGACAGCGCGGAGCTGGCCGGCCCAGTCGGGGTCGGAGGCGTCGACTTCCAGGCGGGCGAGGACGGTCTCGGCTACGCCGTCCAGCAGTGCCGCCTTGTTCGGGATGTGCCGGTACAAGATCATCGGGTCGCGGCGCAGGTCCCGGGCTAGGCCGCGCATGGACAGCGCGTCGGCGCCGTGGGCGTCGATGATCTTGAGCGCGGCCGCGAGCACCGCGTCACGGGTGACCTTGCCGGTTCCGTTGGAGGCGTTGCCGGCGGCGGCGCGGCGGCGATTGGGCGTGGCCATTGCGATAGCACCTTTCTCGTGTGTGACCGGTCATGGTCCGGCTGTCTCCTATGACGTAGGTCTACGATGTTGACGTTAGCTTGTCATGGTGTTCTACTGTAGGTCTACACGTCACCAGCGGAGGCTGCCATGATCGTCGTCATCGGGCTCGTTATCCTGGTCGCGGCGGTGATCGCCGGGGTGGCTGGGGTCCTGACCAACAGTGGCCACGCGCACGCAGTCGGCCATTTCGCGGTGTTCGGCTACCACGTGACCGGCTCCACCGGCACCCTGTTCCTGTACGGCATCGTCGTCGGTGCGGTAGCCCTCCTTGGGCTAAGCCTGCTGCTGGCGGGCGCGCGCCGCACCTCCCGCCGCGGCCGCGACGCCCGCCGCGGATTGGCCCAGTCCCGCCGGGAGACCGCTGCCGTCACCCAGGACCGCGACGACCTTGTCGGCCAGCGCGACACCGCCCGCGCCTACACGGCCAGCAATCTCGGCGACGACGGCACCGCCCGCAACGGCAGCAGGCCGGGCATGCTCGGGCGAATGTTCGGCCGCCGGGCCGCTGCCCGCCAGGCCCCGTCGGCCCAGGGCCATGAGCCCGCGGCTGTCCCGGCTACCGATCCGCAGCCAGCATCGATGGCTGCCCAGCCGCAGCCGGCGTCCCGGCTGCCGGCATCCGTCCCGCCGACATCCGCGTGAGCGCGTCCGCGCTCGCGGAATAAACCCTGAAAGGCAGCGCGATGAGTATCTTCCGCAAGCTGGCTCACAAGGCCGAGGCCATGAAGGGCGGCGCCAAGAAGCGCGCCGGCCGCGCGACCGGCAGTCGCCGCCTGCGCGCCGAGGGCCGCAGCGACCAGGCCAAGGGCAACATCAAGCAGGCCGGCGCCAAGACCAAAGACGCCCTCAGGCCCTAACCCGCCCTCCACGCTGAAGGCCGCCGCACCAAGGTAGGCACATCATCCGGCGGACGTCGGCCCGCAGGGCCCGGCCCCGTCACCGCCCTCGCCTGACCCAAGGCGGGGGCGGACCCACCTCAGCCAGACAACGGCGGAAGAGAAGTGATGCAGGCGGCGCGGGATACTGGAGCCATGGTTGACGACACAGCACGGGACCGGGCTATCTACCATGCGCTGAAGGCCGTCGACGAAGTCGCCGCCGCCCTTCAGGCGCACCTCTTTGAGGAGCATGGCGCTGATCCGGAGCGTTCCGCTGTCCAGAGCACCTTCACCAACTCGCTCAAGCTCCTGCGGCAGGCTCGCGAGCGCCTGGGCGAAGGACTGCGAGCCGTGGAGGCCGGCAGCATCGCCGCGTCTGACGGGATCTCCCTGCGCGACCGTCGACCCTAGCGACTGCACTATTCGACTGCACTATTCGACATCCCGGTCAGCGTCCTTTATGTCTTGAGACACCCGTCCTCGATGTCTTGAGGCCGGGCACCACCTCCACCGCCAGTGGAAGCCGCGGCGTTCGGGTCCGACTGACATTGCGTCCGGAACCGGTGAAGCGCCCGCGCGGGCGCGGGCGCTTCACCGCAGTACGGGGCCGACCGGGCCGGCCTCGGGTCGGTCAGCGGACGCCGCTGGCGGCGGACGCGGTGCTCATGACCTCCGTCATGGCCGGGCTCATGGCCGGGGTCGCGTCGGCTGCCGCGGCTGCGCTCCGCAGTTCCGCCAGCCTGCGCCGGGAGGGCAGCAGGACGGCGGCGACCAGCGCGCCGAAGGCGAACAGCGCCGCCGATACCGTGAACGCCAGGCTGTAGCCATGCACCGCGGCGACCGCCGGCGCCAGGCGTCCGGTGTGGTGCACGGTCAGGTAGGTGGCCGTCGCCGTCAGCGCCACCGTGCTCAGCGCCGCCGTGCCGATCGAGCCGCCGACCTGCTGCATCGTGTTGACCAGCGCCGAGGCCACGCCGGAGTCCTGCCGGGATACTCCGGCGGTGGCGGTGTTGATGGCCGGCGCGAAGATCATCCCGAAACCCAGGCCCATGACCAGCAGGGCCGGCAGGACGCTGCCCGCGTAGCTGGAGGACACGCTGATCTGGGTCAGGTAAGCCATCGCGCTGCCGCCGAACACCATGCCCGTGACGATCAGGGCCCGCGGCCCGACCCTGGGCAGCAGGAAGATGCTGGAGCTGTTCGAGCTGATCAGGATGCAGGCGATCATCGGCAGGAAGGCCAGCCCGCTGGTCACCGGGCTATAGCCCTTGACCAGCTGAAGGTAGTAGGTGAGGAACAGGAAGACGCCGAAGATAGCGATCCCGGACAGGCCGACCGAGACGTAGGAGCCGCTCCTCGTCCGGTCCGTGATCACCCGCAGTGGCAGCAGCGGGTGGCTGACCCGGCGCTCGGCCAGGACGAACACCGCGAGCAGGATCACGCCCGCCACCAGCGAGCCGATGGTAAGGGCGGCGGTCCAGCCAGCCAGCTCGGCATGCGAGAACCCGAACACGATGAGGAACAGTCCCGCCGAGGCGAGCAGGGTTCCGGCCCAGTCCATCCGTGGCCGGGTGGCGGGCCGGTTGCTCTGCATGTAAGCCAGGGCGCCGGCGATCGCGATTGCGGCGAAGATCAGGTTGACGTACAGGGTCCAGCGCCAGGAGAAGTACTGGGTGAGGACACCGCCGAGGATCAGGCCGACGGCCCCCCCGCCGCCCGCCACCGACCCGAAGACACCGAACGCCCGGCCCCGCTCGCGCGGGTCGCGGAACGTGCTGACCAGGGTGCCCAGGGCGGCGGGCGCGAGAATGGCTCCGAACGCGCCCTGCAGGGTGCGGGCGGTGACGAGCATGCCGAACGAGACTGCGGCGCCCCCCAGAGCCGAGGAGAGGGCGAATCCGGCCAGGCCGGTGATAAAGATCCACTTGCGGCTGAACATGTCGCCGATCCGGCCGCCGAGCAGCAACAGGCTGCCGAAGGCCAGGGCGTATGCGGTCACGACCCATTGCCGGTCACTGTTAGGGAACCCCAGCGCGTGCTGGGCCGACGGCAGGGCGATGTTCACGATGGTGGCGTCAAGCACGACCATGAGCTGGGCGACGGCCACGATCACCAGGATGAGCCAGCGGTGATCGCGGGACGCGGTGCGCTGGCCGCCAGCGACAGATGACACGGATGACATAGAGAGCTATACCCCCGGGTAGAAAGAGTGACTAGTTCGCGCGGCGCTGGTTGCAGCGGGCTCTGCGCTCATGCTGAGACCGCCGGCGTGCCCGGCTCCGGTGGCGAGCTGGCGGGCGGCCGGGTCGCGTCGTCCAGGACGCCGAGAAGGCGGACCAGGGTGGCCCGGTCTTCCTGGCTCAGGGCACCGAAGATTTGCGTGAGCAGCCGTTCGCGCGTGGCCGATGCCACGCCCAGGCTGGCCTCGCCCGCGTCCGTGATGGCGACGAGCTTGGCCCGGCGGTCCGCGGCGTCCGGCCGGCGCGCCGCCAGGCCCTGCCGCTCCAGGGCATCGACGATATCGGTAATGGAGTGCGGGGCCAGCCCGAAATTGGCGGCCAGCACGCTCTGCCGGGTGGGTCCCTGGTCGCGGAGCCGCATCAGCACCTTGGTCCGGGCCATGGACAGCCCGCACTCGCTCATCTCTTCGTTGACGGCGCGGAATATGCGGTGATGGACCGCGAGGTAGCGCTCGCCTGCCTGCTCTGGCGTGATCATGGCTGCCTCCTTGCTTCTGCCGATACCGACCCGCCTCATCATGAGGCGCCCTAAGTTGACAACTATCATAATGAGGCTCCTCACGGATCTATTCCCGGCGCCAGGAGACATCGCGGCTGCGGGTCATGGTGGCTCGGCGTACCGCTCGCGGCGCAGCCCGGCCAGCGCCCCGCCCTGGATCTGGGCCGAGACTTCAAGATCACGCGGCTGTGGTCTTGCGCAATGGGACGCTGTCGCCGTGCCTTGTTGACGAGCGTAAATCCGTTTGGTAATACGGATATACGGAGGTTGTCATGTCGCGACTTGATCATGACCATCCCATCGATGCCGAGCGGGTGGCCGCGGCCAGGGCCGGGGTCTTGTCGGTGGGTGATGCGGGGCGGCTGGCGGGGCTGCTGGGAATGCTGGCTGACCCGGTGCGGTCCCGGATCTTGTTCGCGCTGGCGCCGGCCGGGGAACTGTGCGTGGGCGATCTCGCGCTGGCCCTGGAGGTCACCGAGGATCAGGTGTCGTACGCGCTGAAGATGCTGCGGCTGGCCGGGCTGGTGGCCTTCCGCAAGGAGGGCCGGATGGTCTGCTACCGGCTGTCTGACGGCTTCCCGCACCAGTTGCTCGAGCATTGCCTGCGTGAGCTGCTGACCATCGCGTCCCGGGAGGCCGGCGATGCGCGCGCTTGATGCGATCGGTCACGCCCTGGGTGTCGCCGGGTCGATGACCTGGCAGGTCACCTGGTCGCTGATCCTGGGCTTCATCTTGTCCGCGATGGTGCAGGCCGTGGTCCGCCGCCAGACGGTGGCCCGGCTGCTCGGCGGCGCCGGGCCGAAGAGCGTGGCGGTGGCTGCCGGGCTGGGCGCGGCGTCGTCGTCATGCTCGTATGCCGCGGTGGCGCTGGCCCGTGCCTTGTTCCGCCGCGGGGCCAGTTTCACCGCGGCGATGGCTTTCGAGGTCGCCAGCACGAACCTGGTGATCGAGCTGGGCATCGTCATGGCCTTGCTGCTGTCCTGGCAATTCACCCTGGCCGAGTTCATCGGCGGCCCGATCATGATCGTGCTGGTGGCGGTGGCGTTCCGGCTGTTCGTCCGGCAGCGGCTGATCGCTGCGGCACGCAGGCAGGCCGGCCAGGGGCTGGCGGGGTCCATGGAAGGGCACGCGGCCATGGACATGAGCATCACCGGCGGGGGCAGCTTCTGGCAGCGGCTGGCCAGCCGGGAGGGTTACACCTCGGTCAGCCACATCTTCATGATGGAATGGGCGGCCGTCATCCGTGACATCATCGTCGGGCTGCTGATCGCCGGGGCGGTCGGCGCCTGGGTACCGGGATCGTTCTGGCAGCACCTGTTCCTGACCGGGCACCCGCTGGCGGCCAGGCTGTGGGGCCCGCTGATCGGCCCGGTCATCGCGGTGCTCAGCTTTGTATGCTCGATCGGCAACGTGCCGCTGGCGGCGGTGCTGTGGAACGGCGGGATCAGCTTCGGCGGCGTGATCGCGTTCGTCTTCGCCGATCTGATCATCATCCCGATCCTGCTCATTTACCGGAAGTACTACGGCACCCGGATGATGCTGGCCGTGCTGGGCATCTTCTACGCCACGATGGCGGCCGCCGGGTATCTCGTCGAGCTGATCTTCGGAGGGCTCGGGCTGATCCCGGCCACCCGGACGGCCAGAGTTGCCGAGACCGGCATCACCTGGAACTACACAACCGTGCTGAACATCATCTTCCTGCTGCTCGCCGCCGCCCTGCTGGTCCGCTTCTTCCGCTCCGGCGGCGGCCCGATGCTGAAGATGATGGGCGGCAGCCCCGGCGAGCACGGCAACGGGCACGGGATTGAGCAGCACGCCCACGCCGGGCCCGGTGGAGACGGCACCAGCATCCGGACCGCGCCGGACACTCCCGGCTGATCTGCTCTCATTCTGCGCGGCACCAGCCTGATCATCGTCCGGCTTCCCGGATAAGGAGCCGGCCGGCCGCGGGTGGCTCTTGCCGCTCCCCGGCGATCCAGGCTGGCGCCGCGGCGCACGGCGCACCGGGAGGCCGGCTGCGGACGGGGTACCGGTCTCCGCCGGTTAGGTACACTCGCGGCCGGTGACGCCGGCCTTGCGCAGTCCCCCGCAGCGCGGTGCGCGGGCGCAGCCGGCGGCCTGACCGGAGTGAGCCAGTGCCAGGACCGCAGAGCACCCTGTTCTTCCTGCTCATGCTGGCGATATTCGGCGCGCTGATCTGGTGGCTGGTGGTGGCCCGCCAGACGGTGTTCCGGGTGCTCGCCGCCTGCCTGGCGTTCGTCCCGGCGATGGCGTTCGGGGTCGCCGCGGTCAACAAGTACTACGACTACTACCAGAACTGGAGCGCCGCCTTCACCGACCTCACCAACCGCGGGGTCCAGGCGGCGCCCGAGGTGCCGTCCGGCGCGGCCGGGCACGTCCGGTTCAGCTCCGTGCTCGGCAACCAGGTCGACGAGCAGCTCGCCGCCCAGCAGGGCGTCACGCTGCACCTGCAGGTCTCCGGCCAGTTCAGTCACATCATCCGGTCGGTGTTCGTGTACCTGCCGCCGCAGTACTTCCAGGCCGCCTACCGGCACTACCAGTTCCCCGCGGTCGAGCTGCTGCACGGGTTCCCCGGCCAGCCGCAGGACTGGATCACCGTGATCGGCGTGCCGACCATCATGCAGACCCTGCTGCACCAGCATCACGCCAAGCCGGCGGTGCTGGTCATGCCGGACGCCAACGGCGGCCGCGGCATCTCGCTGCAGTGCCTCAACCAGGTCCGCGGGCCGCAGGACGCCACGTTCCTCGCCATCGACCTGCCCCGGTACATCCACCAGAAGCTGCGCGTATTCCGGCCGGGCCGGGCCTGGGGCATCGTCGGCTACTCCGAGGGCGGCTACTGCGCCGCCAACCTCGGCCTGCAGCACGGCAACGTCTTCGGGTACGCCGGCGTGCTCAGCGGCTACTTCAAGCCGGACGACAACCAGCTGGGCAATCCGCCGCGGCAGGTGAGCCCGTTCGGCGGCAGCAAGTGGCTCACCCGGCGCAACACGCCGGTCGACTTCATCCAGTCGGTGAAGCCGGGCACCCCGATCCCGCAGTTCTGGCTCGGCGTCGGCGCCGGCGACCGGGCCGACGCCAGGAACGCGGTCATCTTCCAGCAGCTGGCGCAGCTGCACCAGCCGAGCGTGGAGCTGCACACGGTGCCCGGCGGCGGCCACACCATGTACACCTGGCGGGCGCTGGTGCCGCAGATGCTGCGCTGGATGACGCCGCGGCTGGCCGCGGCGGTCGCCTACGAGACCGGGCACCCGCCCGCCGGGACGTCCCGCTAACGGCGGCTGTGCCGCCCGCGCCCGGTGCGGGCGGCCCGGGCCGGCTCGGGCGGCTCGGGCGGCTTGGCCGGCTCGGCCGCCAGTACTGGCAGCGCCGCCGCGGCCTCGGCGCGGGCCGGCGGCTCGCCGTCCAGTTCCAGCACCCGGGCGTGGATGACCGGCCGCTGGTGCAGCGCGGCGCGCAGCGCGCGGTGCAGGCCGTCCTCCAGGTACAGGTCACCGTGCCAGCGCACGACATGCGGGAACAGGTCTCCGTAGAAGGTGGAATCCTCGGCTAGCACCATCTGCAGGTCCAGCACGTTCTTGGTGGTGATGAGCTGGTCCAGCCGGACCGGGCGGGGCGCGATCTGCGCCCATTCCCGGGCGGTCTTGGCATGGTCGGGATAGGGGCGTCCCTCTCCGACCTGCTTGAAGATCACGCGCCCGAGTCTAAGCGAGCCGGCCGCCCGGCGCTGCCCCGTAACCGGGCCCCGGCGGCACGCGGCCCGCCCGATCGTGGGTGATTTTCCGTTCCCGGAGCTGAAAGTCCTCCACGATCAGTGACGGGCGACGTTGCCCGCGAGCGTCCAGCCGGCGAGCGCATTGGCGTGCCCGTGCCCGATGCCGTGCTCGGACTTCAGATAGCCCGCGATGGCCACGTGCTTGTCGAGGCCGCAGCTGTCGATTTCGCGCGGTCCCGTTCGTTAAGGGAGTGAGATCACGCTGACGCGCGCTGCCGGGCGCCGCGAGGAGGAGGGAGCCTACCCATGGGCAAGATTCGCGTGCATGAATTCATCAGTCTCGACGGGGTGATCGACACACCGGCCTGGACGATGGACTACGACTTCGACCCGCGGATGGGCGAGGCGATCGCCGCATGCATGGGGTCGTGCGACGGGCTACTGCTCGGTCGCACGACGTTCGAGATGTTCGAGCCGGCCTGGTCAGCGCGGACTGCTGATGAGGATCCGGGCGCGCCGTTCATGAACGACAGCACTAAGTACGTCGTGTCATCGACGCTGACGAATCCGGGCTGGAAGAACTCGGAGGTGCTCGGCGCGTACGACGCGGCGGCCATCCGGGATCTCAAGGACCGGGTGAAAGGCCTGTACGTCAGCGGCAGCGGGACGCTCGTGCGGGCGCTGCTGGCCGATGCCCTCGTCGATGAGCTGCACCTGTTCGTCTACCCCCTCACGCGCGGCGAAGGTCCCAGGCTCTTCGGTGAGCATCTCGCCGCGACGAAATGGGACCGAGCCGACGCCGCTCTCTACGGCAACGGCGTGAGCTACCTGAAGCTCGCGAAATCTCAGTGAGTCACCGCGCAGCTGTCGCCAGTCCGTGACCTATGACAGCGCCGGGCTCCACCCGGAGTTCGCGGCAGCCTGCGGGAACGGGGAGGCCGTCGGCCAGCTCCGTGACAGCGCGTATCATCGTGCGTATCAGGGCGTCGCTGCCGACCCGGCCGGGTGGGACACGCTCGTGGCGCGGGTACTCGAACTCGACCGCCAGCCTCGGGCGCTTTCACGACGAGGATGGTGGACCCCGTTGGGTGGATCTTGTGTCTTGACGATCACTACCGCGCGCGCCAGCCTTGTCGGGAGAGTAATTGCGCGATGAGGGAGGGGTCATGGCCTGGCGGCTTGACGGGACGTATTTCGAATCGTGCTCGTGTGATGCGGTCTGCCCGTGCACCTGGTCGGCGCTGACGGCGAAGGCGACGCTTGACCGGTGCCGGGCGCTTCTCGCCTATCACGTGCAGTCGGGCGAGATCGACGGCGTGGACGTCAGCGGCCTGAGTTTCGCATTGTTCCTGGACACGCCGCCGGTCATGGCGGAGGGCAACTGGCGGGTGGGGGTCTACCTGGATGACGGCGCGTCTGACAGCCAGACAGAGAAGCTCGGGGCGGTCCTGTCCGGGCAGCTCGGCGGGCCGCCCGCGATGCTCGGCCCGCTGATCAGCGAAATGCTCGGCGTGGAAAAGGCGCCCATCACCTACAGCGAGGACGGCCGCGGTCACCATGTCCGGATCGGCGATGCGGCGGACGTGGGCGTCCAGGACTTTGTCGCCATCGAAGGCCACGATCCGGTCCAGCTGACTAACGTGTTCCATCCGTCGAACACGACGCTGACGGTCGCCCCGGCTAATGCCGCGCACCTGTCGACGTTCGGGATCGACTGGGGACGCGAGGGGCAGAGCGGCTTTTCCGCACCGTTCTCCTGGGCCGGGTGAGCGGCTCTCCCGGGCTCGCCCGGCTACGGCCCGCCCCGGCGGCCGGTGAGGTCGCGTTCCTGCTGATCCTGGCCGCGGGTGCCTGGGCTGCGACCGTTGCGCTGGCCCGCGGGATGACCGGCATGACGGGCACGATGGGGCTGGGCCTGGCCGCTTTCGTGCCGGTCTGGGCGCTGATGATGGCCGCCATGATGCTCCCCTCGGTGTCGCCAGTGGCCTCGCTGTACGCCAGGACCATCCAAGGCAGGCGGGCGATGAGGGTCGCCGGGCTCGTGGCGGGCTATCTCGCGGTCTGGTCGGCGGCAGGCGTGCCCGCCTACGGACTGGCCTGGGTGTCCGGCTGGGTAACCGGGAAGCACCCCAGCGCCGCGCACGTCATGGCCGTGGCGGTCTTTGCCATCTGCGGGATCTACCAGCTCACCCCCCTGAAGGACCGCTGCCTCGCGCACTGCCGCTCCCCGCTCGGGCTGCTCTTGCACTACGGCTCGTACCGCGGCAGGTTCCGCGACCTGCGCGTTGGCGTCCATCACGGCGGATACTGCCTGGGCTGCTGCTGGGGCCTGATGGTGATCCTCATCGCGGTGGGCGTGATGAACCTGGCCGCGATGGTCGGCCTGGCCGCGCTGGTCCTCATCGAGAAGGTCTGGCGGCGGGGCCCCGCGGCCGGCCGGCTCGCGGGTGTCGCCGCGCTGGCCCTCGCCGTGGCCACGATCTGGCTCCCCTGGCTCGCCCCGGGCCTGCACTCCGCGCCGCAAATGATGATGAACTGACCGCCAGGTGCGATCGTCTGCGCATATCAGCCGGTTGTGCCGTCGGCGATCCAGTCGCGGACGAGGCAGGATAGGCGGGAGGGGCCGAGGTCGCCGATGTCGCGGTGCCGCAGGCCGGCCAGGCCGGCTATGGCCAGGGCTAGCGTGATGCCGCTGAGCCACAGCAGGGGCCCCGCCGCCGCCGTGCCGCCGGGCAGTCTGGGGGCCTGGGTGAACGGTGAGATATCCATCGTCCAGGCCGGCCACTGCAGCGCCGGGCCGAATACCGTGATCACCCCTGCTAGCGCTACCGCGCTCCAGGCCAGGCCAGTGGCCTCCCAGGGCAGCAGCCCGAACAACAGCACAGCCACTGCCGCCAGTGTCATGGTCGCGGGCAGTCGTGCTGCCGCGGCGCCGAGCAGCCTCGGCACCTGTGTGCTCACGGACCCGGTGAGGATGCCGTAGCCCAGGCCGGCCGACAAGCCGGCCGTGGCGAGTAGCAGGCACGCACCGCCGACCGCGACCGAGATATGGCTGAGCCCCCAGCGGATCCGCCCGGTTGCGGTGGCCAGCACGGGCTCGGCCAGGTTCCCGGTTTCCTCGGTCCGCAGCCGCAAGATCGCAGATGTCGCGTAAGTGGCGGCGGCAAGACCTGCCAGCAGCATGAGCGCGGCCAGGTAGGCGTTGCTGAGGGTGGCCTGGTAGCCGATCCGCTGGAGGTAATGCCTCAGCGCGGGACTGGCGCCGAGGATCGAGCCGATCGCCCTGGCGGCCGCGCCGCAGGCGGCAAAGGCGAACGCGCACCCGGCTACCCAGGCCGCGAGCGGGCCCCATTGCAGCCGCCAGGCCAGGCCGAACGGGCCGCGCAGGAGGCCGGAGGCGGCCGGCCTCCCCGGCCGGACGGGCAGCAGCCCCGCGCTGTGGTCGCGGCCGGCGGCAAGCGCGAACGCGACAGCCACGAGGGCAGCCGATGCCGCCAGCGGGAGGGCCAGCACCCACCAGCGCTCACCGGATGACCCGAACGCGCGGGTGGATTCGACCCAGCCCAGCGGCGACGCCCAGGACAGCCACGACAGGCCGGCCGGACCGGCATCCCCCGCCGCGCGTAGCACGAAGGCGGCGCCCAGCGCGGCGATCGCGATGCCGCGGGCACCCCGCGCGGTCGTCGCCAGCTGGGCGCCGACGGCGGCCACGCCGGCGAACGCCAGCCCGCACCCGCTGATGGACAGCGCCAGCGCGGCCGAGCCCGCGAGCGGCAGTTTCAGCGCGGGTAGCCACAGGCAGGTCAGCAGGGCTATCGCGGCGTTGGCCGTCGCGGCCGTCAGCAGCGCTGCGATGAGCGGCGCCTGCCGTCCCACCGCTGCCGAACCAACCAGCTCAAGCCGGCCGGCTTCCTCATCGGCCCGGGTGTGCCTGACCACGATGAAGATGGTCAGCAGCACCGCGAAGGCCGCCCCCCACACGCTCCATCGCGCGGCGAGGAAGGCGCCGACCGAGGTGCCGTTGAGGCGGCCCAGCAGGAACCGCAGCGCCGGGTTCTGGCCGGCGCTCGTGGCCACGGCCAGGCGCCTGGCGGGGGTGGGGTACAGCACCTTGAGGTCGCGGGCCGTGATAGCCAGCACCACCGCGATTCCCCAGACGCAGGCGGGCAGCATGACACGGTCACGGCGGAAGGCCAGGCTAATGAGCTGCCGCATGCCAGCGGACCCGGTCATCACCCGGCTCCCGCGGCAGACCGTGCGGAAGAGTAATGACGGAGGAAGAGCTCTTCGAGGGTCGGCGGCCGGCAGGTCAGCGACCGGATGCCGGCCTGGTGCATGCGGCCGAGCACCTCGTCGAGAACGGCGCGGTCCACCCGGCAGCGCACGACGGTTCCGGTGACAGTCAGCTCGTGCACGCCTGCCACCCGGCTGAGCTCGGCTGGTGTGGCGAGCTCGGCCTCGACCGAGATCGTGGCCAGGTGGCGCATCTCGGCCAGCGTGCCGGTCTCTACCGCCCGGCCGTCGCGGATGATCGTCACCCGGTCGGCCAGCGCCTCGGCCTCGGCCAGGATGTGGCTGGACAGCAAGATGGTCCGGCCGTCGTGCCGCTCTTCACCGACGCACTCGCGGAAGGCAGCCTCCATCAGCGGGTCGAGGCCCGCCGTCGGCTCGTCGAGCAGCAGCAGCTCGGCCCGGCTAGCCAGCGCCGCAATCAACGCGACCTTCTGCCGGTTGCCCCGGGAGTAGGCACGCGCCCGCTTGGAAGTGTCCAGGCTGAAGCGCTCGGTCAGCACCTTCCGCCGCCGGGCGTCGATGCCGCCGCGCAGCCGGCCGAGCAGATCGATGATCTCCCCGCCGGTCAGGCTCGGCCACAGCGTCAGGTCGCCGGGCACGTACGCCAGCCGCCGGTGCAGTTCCACCGCGTCGCGCCACGGGTTGCCGCCGAGCAGCACCGCCTCGCCCGCGTCGGCCCTCAGCAACCCCAGCAAGATGCGGATCGTGGTGGTCTTGCCCGCGCCGTTCGGCCCGAGGAAGGCATGCACCTCACCAGCGCCCACCTCGAGATCCAGCCCGTCCAGCGCGACCACGCGCCCGAAACGCTTGGTCAGCCCCACAGCGCGCAGCGCCCAGGCCCCGCGCGCCGTCTCAGCGCCCGCCGGCCCGCTCGCGCTCATGCGGGCAGCCATGATTCACCCCGCGCAACCGGCCGGGCCTGGCCGCGCAGCCGCTGGGCGGGCTCGTCCCAGCCTGCCGGCCGGTGCGGCTTCATTCACTCCTCCGGTGATGGCTGCCTGCCGGAAGATCCCCGGGGCTTCCCCCAGCCCGGGTGGCGAGGTGGAAGAGGTCCGCTAGTTCGCGGGCGTGGTGGCCGATGTCGAGAGCGGGGCCGCGGGCTAGCTGGGCTGGCACCGCGTTGATGGCAGCGCGGATCGCCGTTGCCATGACATGCGGATCGAAGCCTGTCCGGAACTCGCCGGTCCCCTGGAAGTAGCTGAGCAACTGCTCAAGCGCGGCCACCCCGGCGTCTTGGATCGAGAAGTCGTACAGGCGGCTGCCGTCGGCCGCGCGGGCGTTGAGCGCAATCTCGACGGCCGCGACCATGTGATTGCGGTTCTCGCGCATAAAGGCCAGGTTGGACTCGATATAGGCGCGCAATTTGCCCGCGCCGGCCGGCTCGGCGTCGATCCGGGGCTCCATGTACGCCACGCCCCGGGCCACCAGCTCGGCGACCAGTTCCCTCATGAGCTCGTCCTTGCCGCCAAAGTGATAGATGATCACGCCCTTGCTGGTCCCGGCCCGCTCGGCGATGCGCGCCAAAGAGGCCTGCCCGTACCCGAGCTCGGCGATGGTGTTGATCGCGGCCGCCACGATCTGCGCCCGGCGTGCGGTCTCAGTGAAGGTCCGGGCCGGCCGCTGACCGGCTGAATTAGATTCTGACCGCATGGTCAGAAGTTAACACGATCAGTCAGAAGGTCAAGCCCGCAGCCCAGCTTTCACGTCCGTGCTCGCCAGCCCAGCTTCGACCTGGCGATGACCGGCCGCGCCGCGGTAACAGTGCGCAGCGACGGAACGTGCCGACGTGCAGGAGCCGCATTAGGGAGGCCGGATTCCTGAGCAGTCAGGAAGATCAGTTGCCTGAGGTGCAGGAACCCAGGCCTGCGAGGTAGGTGTCGAGCAGCCGGAGGCAGGTGGCGTCCCAGTCCGGGTCGGATCGCCGTGGCTGGGCGAGCATCGCGCCGAACGTGACAATGTCGTGCGGCGTGACGTTCCTGGTGATGGTGCCGTCGGCCTTCCCGCGGTCGATGATGTGCTGGATGATCTGGTGCACTCGCTCGCGGACGGTCCGGGTGGCCGCCCAGGCCGGAGGCGGCCCGCCGTGCAGGGGCAGCACGAGCTCGTTGCGCTGGCCGATGGCCGCCACGACGAACAGGCGAAGCGCCTCAGCGGCGGTCGCGGCGATGCTCTCGGCGGTTTCCGCGTTGCCGAGCACCCGCTCGAACGAGGCATGGGTCAGGTAGCCGAGCAGGTCCTCCCGGGTGGCGAAGTGACGGTAGAGCGTGCCGACGCCGAGCCCAGCGTCGGCGGCGATCGTGGCCATCGGCACGCGCAGGCCTTCCCGGTGCACTGCCGCGGTCGCGGCCCGGACAAGGGCCTGCTGATTACGGGCCGCGTCGCTGCGCGGTTCGCGCGGGTTGCCGGTCGCCGCCATGCGCCTATTCAACCTCCGGCAGGCGGGACCTGCTAGAATTAAACGGATGAAATATTCCGCTTTACCGGGCTGAGATAGCGCCCCCGCTTGCTCGACGGCCACTTCGCTGAACTCGCCCGCTGAACGCCCACTGCGCATCACACCAGGAGGAGGCATCATCGATCAGCCCAGTCTGATCCCGCCCGACGACCTTTCACGCGAGCTCACCGTGGCGCGGCCGGACGAGGATCAGGGCCTGCCGCACATCGGGCTCGTCGGCGACACCTACACGATCCTGGTGACCGGCCAGGACACCGCCGGCCAGTACACCCTCATCGACATGCACGTCCCGCCCGGCGGCGGCCCCCCTCCGCACCGGCACGACTTCGAGGAGATGTTCACCGTCCTGGACGGGGAAGTCCGGGTGACATTCCGGGGCCAGACCATCGTCGCCAGGCCCGGGCAGACGATCAATGTGCCGGCCAACGCACCGCATTCCTTCACCAACGCCACGGACACGCCCGCACGGCTGCTGTGCATGTGCGCACCCGCAGGCCAGGAAGAATTCTTCATCCTGGTCGGCCAGCCCGTCACGACCAGGACTGAAGCACCGCCGCCGCTCGGCCCGGACGCTCAGGCCGCCTTCATCGCCAGGTCGCAGAGCCTCGCCCCCCAGTTCAAGACCGAGCTGTTGCCGCCGCCTGGCCACGACTAACAGGCGCCTTTGCGCGATCCGGATGGGATGCTGATGCGCTCACCGGTCCGGCAGCGGGCCAGGCAGAACAACGACCGCGGAGCGCGGCACGCCACCACTCTTCGGCGCTCAGCCGAGGCGGGAGAGCTTGTCGGGGTTGGTGACGACGTATATGCCGCGTACCTTGTCGCCGTCGGGGATGAGGTCGAGGGATACGAGCATGTAGGGGGTGGTGCCCGACAGCAGCAGTGCTGCGGGTTCGCCGTTGACGCGGCGGTAGCGGATGTTGAGGTCTGGGATGGGGTGCCGGAAGGCGTCGCCGATGATAAGGCGGGTGACCTTGTCCCGGCCGTGTACCGGGTGGGTGCCCGCCGCGCGTGCCATGCCGCCGCCATCGGCCCACACGGTTACGTCGGGCGCCAGAGCCTGCATAAGGGCATTAAGGTCACCGCCCATGACGGCGGCGAGGAACCGTTCGGTGACCCGCTGGCGGACCTGCGGATCGGTCTGGTAGCGGGGGCGCCGGGCGTGCACGTGCTCGCGTGCGCGGTGGGCGAGCTGGCGGATCGCCGGCGGGCTGCGGTCCAGGATGCCGGCGATCTCAGTGTGTGCGTAGCCGAACACTTCATGCAGCACGAACACCGCGCGTTCCAGTGGGGTGAGGGTTTCCAGCACGACCAGCAGCGCTATGGACACTGATTCGGCCCGCACTGCTGTCTCGGCGCTGTCGCCTGCCTGGTCCTCGGTGATGAGCGGCTCGGGTAGCCAGGGGCCGGTATAGTCCTCCCGGCGGCGGCGGATGCTCGCCTGACGGGCCAGCGCGCGGTTGACCGCGATCCGCACCAGGTAGGCGCGCGGGCTGGTGATCTGCTCGCCGGAGACCGCCTGCGTCCGGGCCACCCACGCCAGCCAGGTTTCCTGCAGCACGTCCTCGGTGTCGGCGACGCTGCCCAGCATGTTGTAGACGACGGAGAACAGCAGCTCGCGGTGATCGACGAAGACCTGCGTCGCTGTCTGCGCTGGGTCTCCTCCTGGTTTCCCGGCCGGGATATCGGACATCGCGTATTCCTCCTCAGGCCGCGGGCGCGGCTTCCAGAGCGGAGCATCACGAGCCCTGGAGTGTGACATCGGCGGGGCCGGTGTCACGCTCCGGGGCGCCAGGTGCTCTCAGGTTGCATAAGCCCCCAGCGAAGGCAGGAAACAATGACGAAGAAGCACATCTCCGACGGCCCCGGCAGCGCAGCCCGCATCGCGCCGGGCGACACCATCACTGCCCGCGAACTGACGACGATCCAGTCGCAGCGCATCCTCTTGCCGGCCCCCGGCATCCTCACCCACCTGCAGTTCCGGCGCTATGCCGGCTGTCCTATCTGCAACCTGCACCTGCAGTTGATGGCCCGCCGCCACGATGAGATTGCCGCCGCAGGAATCCAGGAGATCGTCGTGTTTCACTCCGCCGCCGAGGACATGCTGCCCTACCAGGGCCACCTTCCGTTCGCCGCGGTCGCCGATCCCGGCAGGAAGCTATACGGCGAATTCGGCGTGAGCAGCTCACCGCGGGCGGTGCTGCACCCGAAGGCCTGGGCCGCACCGCTGAATCCGCGGGTCTACCCCGTCATCTGGCGGGGCATCCGCGCCGGCGGCTCGCCTGCCCCTCGGCATGGAGACACCGCCCTCGGCCTGCCCGCGGACTTCCTCATCCAGCCGGACGGGCGAGTACGGGCCGTCAAATACGGTCGGCACGCCAGCGATCACTGGTCCGCCGACGAGCTACTGCAGCGGGCATGCACTACGCCAGCAGGTCTTCATCCCGCATTGCGCAACGCCTGAGCTTCGAGGGCACGGCCGGAGAACAGCGATACCGGGCCCGGTCGTGCTTCTTCGTCACAGGTAGCGGACTCCGGAGCAGCCGCTCCCAGCGTCCTCGCAGGGCGCCGCTCTGATTTACCAGTTATGGCGCTTGACCAGCGCACTGCTTGTTGAGGGTGTACTGCACTATCGCCGTGACCAGTCAGCTACGACGGTCACGCGCCGGGTTGAGCTCGTGAGCATAGGGCGGGAGCTGAAAGACCGTCAGCCAGTCCCGGGCGGCGATCAGCTCGGCCATCGCGCCGCGGGACTGTAGTCTTCAAGGCCATTCACCTGGGGCTCACCGACGTGGAAGGTGCGCGGAACCACCGATGTGGATTGGCTTGCTCGGGTCTCTGCAGGTGCGGGTAGACGGGGCGGCCGTGCCGATCCCGGCTGCCAGGCAGCGGGCGCTGCTGGCGGTCTTGGCCGCGCGAGCCGGGGAGTTGGTACCCACGGACGAAATAGCCGAGACCATGTGGGATGGGATGCCGCCGAATAGGGCGGCGGACACGATCCGCAACTATGTAAAGCGTCTGCGGTTTCGGCTGGGCAGCGCCCGGAGGCAGATAATCACGTGCCAGGCCCGGGTATCGGCTGGAGGTAGCCGAGGATGAGCTGGACCTGCGGGTGTTCACCCGGCTGTGCCGCGACGGGGGCGTGGCGGTGCGGGCAGGGGACTGGGCGGCAGCATTCGCGGGCTTGGGGCAGGCGCTGGGATTGTGGCGCGGAGCGCCGTTCGCCGACGCCGGATGTGAGCGGCTGCAGCGAGAACAGGGCCCTGCCCTTTCCGAACTGCGGTTGCAGGCGGCGGAGTGGCACGCCAAGGCCGGCCTGGCACTGGGCAGGCACACCGAGCTGGTGAGTGAGCTGGCCGGATGGTGCGCTATGGATCCGCTGCGGGAGCGGTTCGCCGTGCTCAGGATGCTGGCCCTGTACCGCAGTGGCCGTCAGGCCGACGCACTGGCCACCTACCAGCAAGCCCGCCAGGCGCTGGTGGATGAGCTTGGCGTGGAGCCCGGTGAGGAGCTGCGCCGGCTGCATCAGCAGATCCTCGGCCGCGACCCCGCCCTGGCGGCACCGGCGCCGGCCGGGAGGCTAGATGCGGCGAGGGTGGTGCCACGGCAGCTGCCCGCGGCCGTGGCGCGTTTTGCCGGGCGGTCCGGTGAGCTGGGGATACTGATGGCCTTGGCGGCGCAGGCCGCCAGCGGGGCCGGTGGCACGGTGGTGATCTCGGCGATCGGCGGGACGGCCGGGGTGGGCAAGACCGTGCTGGCGGTGCACTTCGCTCACCAGGTGACCAGCCTGTTCCCGGATGGGCAGCTATACGCTGACCTGCGCGGATTCAGCCCTGTCGGCGCCCCGGTCGCCCCGGCGCGGGTGGTGCGCGGCTTCCTGGATGCGCTGGGGGTGGCGCCGCAGGCCGTCCCCGCTGACGCCGATGCGCAGGCTGGGCTGTACCGCAGCCTGCTGGCTGGCAGGCGGATGCTGGTGGTGCTCGACAACGCGCGCGATGCCGCGCAGGTACGGCCGCTGGTGCCGGGTTCTGCCGGCTGCCTGGTGGTGGTGACCAGCCGTAGCCAGCTCACTGGTCTGGCCGCCACCGGGGACGCCCGGCTGCTGGCTCTCGGCCTGCTGACCGAGCAGGAAGCCCGCGAGCTGCTGGCTACGCGGCTGAGTACCGGGCGGGTTGCGGCGGAGCCGGAAGCCGTGGACGAGCTCATCAGGCTGTGCGCACGGCTGCCGCTGGCGCTGGCGATTGTCGCCGCCCGTGCCGCGGTCTGCCCGGCGCAGTCGCTTGCGGACCTGGCCGCCGAGCTGCGCACCGTCGGGCCGCTGAACGCGCTGGATACCGGCGAGCCGGCCGCCAGCGTCCGCACGGTGTTCTCCTGGTCATATGAGCAGCTCAGCCCGGCGGCAGCGCGGCTGTTCCGGCTGCTGGGCATCCACCCCGGTCCGGACATCTCGGCGTCGGCCGCGGCTAGTCTGGCCGGGGTGGAACCAGCGCAGGCGCGCCTGCTGCTGGCAGAACTGGCCCGCGCCCATCTGAGCGCTGAGCACACGCCCGGCCGGTACGCCTTCCATGACGTGCTGCGCGCCTATGCCAGCGACCAAGCCCATGCCGTGGACAGCGACTCTGCCCGGCGGGCCGCCACCGGCCGCGTGCTCGATCACTACCTGCACACCGCCTACGCCGCCGCCGTGCTGATCAATCCGTCACGCAAGTCGCTCAGCATCCCCCCGCCCGGTCCGGGCGTCTCGACCGAGCACCTGGCTGGCCACCGGCAGGCGCTGGCCTGGTTCGAGGCCGAGCATAACGTCCTGCTCGCCGCCACCACACTGGCCGCCGAATCCGGATTCGACCGCCACGCCTGGCAGCTCCCCTGGGTCATCGGGGACTACCTGGACCACCGGGGGCACTGGCACGAGCTGGCCCCGATCCAGCGCAGCGCGCTGGCTGCGGCGACGCGCCTCAAGGACAACCCCGGTCAGGCCGCCGCCCACCGCGCCCTTGCCGCGGCCTGCGCACAGCTTGCCCGGTACGACCTGGCACAGGTTCACCTGCAGAGCAGCCTCGAGCTGTACCGCCAGCTTGATGACCGAGCCGGGCAGGCGCGTGTCCACCTGACCTCGGGGTGGGTATTCGGCCTCGAGCGACGCTTCGCGGACGCGCTGGACCACTGCGAGCAGGGGCTGAGCCTGTTCCAGGCGATCGGCAATGACGTCGGGCAGGCCAGGGCTCTGGCCAGTATCGGCTGGTGCTGCGCGCACCTGGGCCGGCCCCAGCAAGCCCGGGCGTTCTGCCAGCGAGCCATTACCCTGCTGCGGGAACATGGCCATCGCCTCTATGAGGCGGAGAGCTGGGACAACCTGGGCTTCGCCGAGCATCAGCTCGGCGACTACGCGGCGGCCGCGGCGTGCTACCAGCGTGCACTCGGCTTGTCCCGGGCGTTCGGCGACCGCTACTTCGAGGCTATGGTCCTCGACCGCCTCGGCGACGCCCGGCACGCGGCCGGGCAAACCCAGGCGGCCGGCGGTGCCTGGCACGAGGCCGTGAGCATCCTCGACGCCCTCCACCACCCCCACGTCGGCAAGATCCGCGCCAAACTCGCGCCGGGTGGCGCAGAGGGTAACGCGACGCAGCAGCCCGAAGCAGCCGCGGAGTTCCGGAAGTAACCGGCCGCCTTTGGTGACCTGCGCGTTACGGGCGCGCTACGGCCGTGGGCCAGACTCTCGTGTGGCCCGGGGGATCGTCACGCCGGGCAGTAACAGTGGGAAACCGCCATCACCATCGCAGATAAGACAGTCCGGATGACCGGGGCCAACCGAGGCATCGGCCAGGCCGTGGTCGAGGAAGCCATCAGGAGAGGCGCGAAACGGGGTGCACGCCGGCCCCAGCGAGCCGCAGACGGGCGCGTCACGCCGCTGACCCTGGACGTCACCAGGGCCGCAAAGATTCAGGCCGCCGGCCGGGCCGAATCTCTCGGCGCCCTGGTCAACAACGCTGGCTTTCCTCTTCGATGACCTGAGCGATCGGGCTCAGTCCGCCTGAGCAAGGGAGAGGCTGAAGGTGAACTCTGGACCAGGGCGCAGGCTTGCCGGGCTGGGATACTGGCACCGCTTCGCCGCGGGCCTCCCCGTCTCGTACCGGGCGGACGCCGCGGCGGCGGCCGCGCTGGCGGCAACGCTCGGGCTGGCCGCCGGGTGCTGGGTGGTCTCGGCCTGGCAGATGACCGGGATGGACATGGGCGTGGCGACCCGGCTCGGTTCGTTCGCGTTCTTCGCCGCAGTGTGGGTGGCGATGATGGCGGCGATGATGCTGCCGGGCGCGGCACCGGCCGTGGCGCGAGACGCCCGCGCCGGTGGTGTACGCGCGGTGCCGCTGTTCGCCGGGTCCTACCTGGCGGTCTGGGCCCTGGCGGGTGCCGTCGTGTATGCGGCCTACCGGCCACCCGGGACGGCCGCGGCCGGGGCGGTGACGATCGCCGCCGGTGCTTACGAGTTCACGCCGCTCAAGCGGCACTTCCGCCGCCGCTGCCGCGAGATCGCGGGGTCGGGGTTCGGGTTCGGGCTGTGCTGCCTGGGCTCCAGCGCCGGATTGATGGCGATGCTGGTGGTGCTGGGCTTGATGAGCGTCGGCTGGATGGCCATGATCGCCGTCCTCGTCACCGCGCAGAAGCTCCTGCCCCCCAGGGGCGCCCTCGATGTCCCGCTCGCACTCGCGATCATCGCATTTGGGGTGCTGATCATCGTGGACCCCTCGTCGGTTCCCGGGCTGGTCCCACCGATGTGAGGCACATCGGTGGCTCCGTCCATCTCGGACCATGTGGAAATGCAAAGGAGACAGCGCAATGACCAGTCGCCGGATCGGAACGCGCCAGGAGTGGCTCGCGGCGAGCGCCGAGCTGCTGGTGCGCGAAAAGGAGCTCACGCGGATGGGCGATGAGCTCGCCCGGCAGCGCCGGGAGCTTCCTTGGGTGCCGGTCCAGAAGGAGTACACGCTCCAGACCGAAGACGGGGCCAGGACGCTGGCGGAGCTATTTGACGGCTGCTCGCAGCTGGTGGTCTACCACTTCATGTTCGGCCCCGGCTACCACGCCGGATGTCCCACCTGCTCGTCGACCGCCGACAGCTTCGACGGCGTCCTGGCCCACCTCAAGGCCTGTGACGTGACGATGCTCTGCGTCTCACGCGCGCCGCTCGAGAAGCTTCTCGCCTACCGCGAGCGCATGGGCTGGAGCTTCAACTGGGCCTCTAGCCACGACAGCGACTTCAACTTCGACTTCGGCGTATCGGCCGGGGAGGGGACGACGCACGACCCAGCTGCGCCGGGGCCCGAAGCGAACGAACTCACAATCTTGAAGCTGCTGAAAGACCAGCCGGCCGTCCGTGCGAACCTGCCGCTGATCACCAGCCAGAACGCGAGCTCGACCGGGACGGACCTCGACGGCTATGTCTCCGAGGGACACGGCGTCAGCACGTTCGCGCGCGAGGGCGGCACCGTCTACCGCTGCTACTCCAGCTACGCCCGCGGTACGGAGTTCCTGATGGGCTACTACGCGATCCTTGACCGCGCTCCGAAAGGCCGCGACGAAGGCGATCAGCCCATGCGCTGGCTGCGCCGCCACGACGAATACCACAATCCGGGACACGTCTAGGAGGAGACGATGGGGCGCCTGCGGCGGGCGGCGCTGGGCACCGGGTCCCTGGACATCTGACCAGCAGTCCACTGGCAGCTGCGCTGCCCTTCTGGTCAGGCAAATTAGGCGCGCCCTGGGTGACGGGCGGAACTAATCACGGAAATGAACGGAGATGATCATGAACACTCAGCCAAGGAACGACGGACGGCCGTCTGCCGGCGCGCCGGCAGTCCCCGTGATAGTGGACCGAGCGGCCTTTCAGGCCGAACTGGATGCGCTGCGGGTCCGGGAGAAGGCGCACACCAGGGAAGGTGACGCGATCGCCGCGGCCCGCCGGCGGCTGCCCATGGTCGAGATGGATCCCAGCACTCCGCTGGACGGGCCTCGCGGGCCGCTCACCCTGCTCGACGCGTTCGAAGGGCGGCGGCAGCTGATCGCTTACTACTTCATGTGGTATCCCGGGCGGCCAGCGGCCGAGCAATGCGAAGGCTGCACGTGGTGCAACAACGAAGTCGCGGAACTGTCTTACCTGCACTCCCGTGACATCACCTACGCGGTTCTCTGCCAGGGCCCCTACGACGAGAGCATCCGTTACCACGACTTCATGGGCTGGGAGATGCCGTGGTACTCCGCCCAAGGCTCCCTCGACGCGCTCCTGACCGGGCGCCAGGCCGGCTTGATGCACCTGGTGTGCTACCTGCGGGACGGCGGCCGCGTCTTCGAGACCTACTGGACGAACTACCGCGGCGTCGAGGCCATGGACTCCAGCCTCGCGCTCATGGACCTCACCGTGTACGGACGCCAGCAGAGCTGGGAAGACTCACCCCCCGGCTGGCCCGTCAACGACGAGCTAACCCGGATCAACGGGCGTCCCCCCGCCCACTGGTCCCGCCTCGAAGCCGGACGCTCCGACGACCTCACCACCGGAATGCCGCGCGCATGAGACTAGGCAGCGATCCCGCGTTTCGGCGCCCGCCGGAGGCAGTCCGGGTTGCTGCAGGTCAGCGTGGCGGAGGATAGGAGATTCGAACTCCTGAGGGGTTGCACTCAACACGCTTTTCCAACACTGCTGGCAGCTGTTCACTGGGGTTCGTCACCGTCCGCGAACTGCGCGAACCCGGGCGGTGGGCCCGGGTTAAAGTAGCTATACTTATAGCCATGTCAGTGTCTGAGCAGATGCCGCTCGCGGAGGTGAAGAACCGGCTGTCGGAGGTGGTCGACCGGCTGGAGCGGGAGCACGGCCGGGTTGTGATCACCCGGCACGGGCATCCCGCTGCGGTGGTGATGAGCGTCCAGGACCTGGAGTCGCTGGAAGAGACGCTCGACATCATGGACAGCGCGGAGCTGCTCGCCGGAATCCGGGCGAGCCTGGCCGAGGCCGCCACGGGAGGCGCCGAGGTTCTCAGCAAAGACGAGGCTCTGCGGCTGGTCACCGGCCCGTGACCGAGCCCGGGTTCGCGGTGGCCTGGACTGCCACATCGCGGCGGGCGCTGACCAGGCTGCCGGAGAAGGCCGCGACGGCAGCGGTCGAGTTCATTTACGGCTCCCTGGCGGGTAGCCCGCATCGTGCGGGCAAGCCGCTCAGGCTCGGCATGGAAGGGCTGCACAGCGCCCGGCGCGGCGACTACCGGGTGATCTACCGCATCGACGGCGCTGCCCGCACCGTGACCGTCGTGGCCATTGAGCACCGCTCCGATGCCTACCGCCCGCGACAGCTTTGACCTCGCCGTACGGCGCGACCGGACGGTCACGTCGAGCGCTGGCGATGCATAGATATCAGGCCCGGTCACTGCCTGCTGGGCTGCGTCGGGATTGCTTTGGTGCACCGAGCACTTGATAACGCGCGCCGAGCCGCCGTTCGGAGCGGCCAGGGCTGTCTCGGCGGTCACCAGGTGAGCCATGCAGATCCAGGCTGTTCTGTACGCTTACCCCTGGCTTGGGCGTCCACAGGCATCGACTGCGGCGGGGCGGCCGGGCGGATCGTCCCGGAGGCGGATGGGCGTATGGCCTGTTCGCTGCGGCCCTGGCTTTTCCCGATCACGACGTAGACGGCAAACCGGTATGAATATGCGGGGGGATGCAGTCGGGTGGGCGGTCAGATCCAGCCGCGGGAGCGGGCGAGCTGGACCGCTTCGTGGCGGTTGGCGGCGCCGAGCTTGGCGGCTGCCGAGGAGAGGTAGTTGCGGACTGTGCCGGGGGTCAGGGCCGCGCGTTTCGCGATTTCATCGACGGGGGCGCCGCCTGCCGCGAGTTCCAGGACGTCGGCTTCGCGGGGGGTGAGCGGGCTGTCGCCGGCGCTGATGGCGTCGGCGGCGAGTTCGGGGTCGACGTAGCGGCCGCCACGGTGGACGGTGCGTACCACGTCGGCCAGGACCTGGGCCGAGACGGTCTTCGGCAGGAACCCGCGGACGCCGGCGGCGAGGGCCCTTTTGAGATGCCCGGGCCGTCCGTAGCTGGTGAGGATGAGGCTGCCGCAGCCGGGCAGCTCGGTGACCAGCTTCTCGGCGACGGTGATCCCGTCCAGGCCGGGCATCTGCAGATCCAGCACGGCCACGTCCGGGCGGTGCCGGCGGGCCATCGCGAGGGCCTCGTCGCCGGAGGCGGCTTGGGCCACGACCTCCAGGTCGTCCTGGATCGTCAGCAGGGAGGCCAGCGCCGTGCGGATGAGGTTCTCGTCGTCGGCGAGGAGCACGCGGATCACGGCGCGGGCGTCTTCGCGGCGACACCGGTGCCGGGCGGGCCCGGGCCAGGCGGTACCGCTGCGGCGCCGCAGGCGGGCAGGCTGGCCTCCAGCCGGAAGTGGCCGTTGCGGGGATGCCCGGTCGTGATGCTGCCGCCCAGGCTGGCCAGCCGCTCGCCGAGCCCGGCCAGCCCGCTGCCACCAGATCCGGCGGCCGGCGTGTGCACGCGGTCGTTGTCCATGCGGAGCGTCACCGCGCGGGGGGCGCCCGGGGAATCCAGGATGCCAAGCTCGATCGTGCAGGCGGTGGCGTCGCTGTGACGGATGATGTTGGTGGTGCCCTCGCGGACCACCCAGCCCAGGGCGGCCTGCACGTCAGCAGGAAGGCCCGCCGCGTCGCCGATGATCCGGCAGCTCATCCCCGCAGACCGCAGGACATCCTGCGCGCCGGCCAGCTCGGTGCCCAGGTCCGCGGTGCGGTATCCGCTGACGACCGCGCGCATTTCCCGCAGCGACTCATGGGCCACCTGGCGCACCTGGAGCATCTGCCCGGCGGCGTCCTGGTCGCCCCGCCGCGCCAGCTCCGCGGCGAGCTCGCTCTGCACGGCGATCAGGGACAGGTTCCGGCCGAGCACGTCGTGCAGGTCGCGGGCAAAACGCAGCCGCTCCTCGGCGACCGACAGGCGGGCGTGCGCGGTCCGGGACCGGTCAAGTTCCCACATGATCCGCAGCTGCCCCGGCGAGACGCGGCCGATGAGCACAGCGAAGGCGCCGATGAGGCAGGCATAGACCAGAAATGGCCCGGCGAGCGCCTGCCCGTGGGCGCCGACGCCGGCCCGGCCGATGCTCGCGGACATGCCGCTGGCCGCGGCCGCGCCCGCTAGCACCACGGCGAGCAGCGCGCGCGTCCTCAGCAGCGGCGCGAGCGCCACCGTCAGCGTGCCGCCGAGGAGCATGGCCACGAGCATGCTCACCGGGAACGCGGTGCCGGGGGGCCGGGTGAAGGCCGGGAATGCGGCAGCTCCCGCCAGCACGCCAGCCGCGGTCAGCGCGATGGCGGCGGCGACCAGCCATCGCCTCGGCGCTGGTCCCCTCGCCAGGTAGCGGGACACGCTAGCGTGCAGCAGCACGGCGCAGGCGCCCGCCTGCCCCGCGGACAGCAGCAGGAAGACGGCCAGGCCGGGCACCCGCACCTGATACGCCCGGGCTAGGATCAGGTCCCACAAGAGCGCCACAGCGAACGGCAGGTACAGGCCGGCCCGGGTCCAGAACTCGTATCGCTCGGGGCCGCTCAGCTCGTTCCACCGGCGCCACATCACCGTCATCCCTCCAGCCTGTCACGCTTGCTTAGCGCCGTGGTTCCCAGCGGAACCAGCGTCGCGCAGCCCATGCGCCCGCGATGGCCCATGCCGCGAGCACGAGGACCGGGGCTGCTGCCGCGCCGAAGCTCGCGGCAAGGCCGAGGTGATGACCGCCGGCGGCAGTAGTTCCGGTCAGGCCGAGCCGCAGCAGTTCCACCACCGGCGTCAGCGGCAGCGCCTCCGCGACCCATCGCAGCGGCTCGGGCAGCATCGCCAGCGGGAACAGCAGGCCGCTGAACACCAGCGGCAGCCACAGGGCCGGCATCGTCGTGACCTGCGCCAGCTGCACTGTGCGGGTCACCGCAGCGGTGACCGCGGCCAGCAGCACGAACACCGCAGTGCCCAGGATGAGCGCAACCGGTACGAGCGCGGCGTTGGCGGGCGGGTTGAGGCCGAGCACCGCGACGGCGGCGACCGCGGCCACGGCGATCTGCGCCCAGGCGATCGCGATGGCGGGCGCGGCGGTCCCCGCGAGGATCTCGCCGTCGGTGGCCTCGCCCGTGCGCAGCCGCTTGAGCACGAGCTCCTCGCGGCGTGCCACCATCGCCGTCACCAGGTTGTAGTACACGGCAATCAGCAGCGCGAACGCCGTCAGCCCCGTCAGGAGCATTGCGCCGAAGTCATGGGCCCCGCTGGCGCCAAGACCACCGAAGGACTTCAGCGAGCCGACCAGGGCGGCGGGCAGGATGACGGCGTTCAGCAGCGCGAGGCGATTGCGCCACAGCAGTATCCCCTCCGCCCTGGCCAGGGCCGCGACCCGGTGCGCCGACTGCCTCGAACTGCTCACTGTCACTGTCCCGGCGCTCATGCCATGTCCTCTGCGTTGTCGTCGTCTGCTGGATTGCCGGCTGAAGCAGCTACCGCGTGGAAGGCCTCCGCCAGCGAGGCCGGGCGGGCGTCCAGGGCGCCCAGCACGAGGTCCCGGGAGTTCGCCCACCCCAGCAGCGCGGTCAGCGTCGGCTGGAGGTCCGCTGTCTGTAGCAGCACGGTTCGCCCGGTGACGCTGGCCCGCGTCGCCGCTATGTCCGGAACTGGCTCGCGGGAGTCCTCGGGTAGCTCGAAGGAGATGCGGGCCGGCTGCGATGCCGCGACCTCCGCGGGGGTGCCCGTGCGCACGATCCGGCCCTGGTGCATGATCGCCAGGCGGTCTGCCAGTTCCTCAGCCTCTTCCAGGTAGTGGGTTGTCAGCACGACGGTGGTACCCGCGCCCAGCAGCTCGCGGATCAGCAGCCACGTGCGGCGGCGGCTCTCCGGGTCCAGCCCGGTGCTGGGCTCATCCAGAAACAGGACCTCCGGGCGGCCGAGGATCGCCATCGCCAGATCCAGGCGGCGCCGCTCACCACCGGAAAGGGATCTCACCGCGACCTCCGCGCGGTGCCCGAGGCTGACCAGGCCCAGCGCCTCGGCCACCGGCCGGGGCGCACTGAGTGTCCCGGCCCACATCCGGCCGGTCTCCGCCACGGTCAGATCCGGCGGGAACCCGCCCTCCTGCAGCATGATCCCCATCCGGCGCCGGACCAGGGCCCGCTCCCGGCATGGGTCACAGCCCAGCACCCGGACAGCGCCCCGGGCAGGGAGTGCCAGTCCCTCCAGCAGCTCCATCGTCGAGGTCTTCCCGGCCCCGTTGGTGCCCAGCAACGCGAAGAGCTCCCCGCGGCGCACCGAGAAGGTGACCCCCCGGACCGCATCAAAGCCCCGGCCGCCCGTGCCGCCGTAGCGCCGCCGCAGGTCCCTGACCGTGATAACGCCGTTGTCGTCCATGCCAGCCAGCTTCCCGCCGGACCAGCGTCCCCGCCGGTGCCCGCCATCACCAGTCCCGGTGACATCCGCCCAGGCCGCCCATGACAAGCCTCACAGCCCGCCCGGACGCCGGACCAAGCCGCTGTCCCCGCCGGCCCCCCGCATCACGACCGCGAAACGCCAGCACCCGCATCTCCCGAAATGGCGCGGTCAGCGGGTACGGACGGGGCGGGCGGAACCATCGCCGGACGCAGCGACCGCGACCACCGCGACCCCCGGCCGCGCGATCGCGATGGCTCGCCGCGGCCAGGCCGGCAGATCCCGTCAACGAGATCGTGACATCCGAGACCGCCGCTTCGCAGAGGTAGCTCCGCCGACGGCGGCGGTGATGATCAGCACTGTGGACCACGTGGCAGCCTGGCTAGCAGACGCGAACCACTCCATCCACGCCAGCGCCCCGGTCAGGACAAGAACGAACGCCACCTCGAACAGGCGCACGCTGAGCTTGTCCCCGGTCCACCAGCGGCGCATCCGGGCAGTACCGGCACGATCATCCTGAGATCCAGCGCGTTGCAAGTTCTTCATGGCTGACTCCGTTCCGTCACGTCCCGGATGGACCCGGGCTCATAGGTCCAGCATCACGGCGAACCAGGACTGCCGCCCGTGCCCGCCGTCACCAGTCCCGGTGACATCCGCACGGCCCGGCCATGACAAACCACACATCTCGCGCCTGCCCGGCACCCTGTGACCAGGCAAAACGGGGACGCTGATCGGCATGCCAGCTGATTGAGTTGTCGCGCGGGCTGCCGAAACTGAGACTGAGAACTGAGACTAGGCGTGCCCAGGTCGTCGGCCTGGTGTCTGCCGCGCGCGGTGTTTACGCAGGTCAGCGTGGCGGAGGATAGGAGATTCGAACTCCTGAGGGGTTGCCCCCAACACGCTTTCCAACACTGCGCACCGGCGTTCACCAATGGCCGCCACCGTCCGCCACCTGCCCCAACATGACCGCGCCGGCCGCTGGTGAACGACCCCGGGGGTGCCGGTCTAGTCTGTGCCTGGCGCCCCTGGTATCGGCCCGCTGCGCGGAACTCATCGCGCATGCCGCGCCCGCTTACGGCTGTGATTCGATGGTAAGGCCGGGGGGGATCATCACGGAGATGTCGAGTCCGCCGGCGGGCTGGCTGCGGGTGGTGATGGTCGCATGGTGCGTGGTGAGTACCGAGCGGACGATGGACAGGCCCAGCCCGGCGCCGTCGCGGTCGCCGGTGCGGGTTTGCAGGCGCCGGAACGGCTCGAACAGCGAGGGCAGGGCGGTGTCGGGGATGTATGGCCCGCTGTTGGCGATCTCGAGGTAGGCGGCGGTGTCGCTGCTGCCGGTGCGCAGCCGGATCCAGCCGCCGGGTTCGTTGTGCCGGACGGCATTGTCGACCAGATTCGCGATCATCCGCTCCAGCAGCTGCGGGTCTCCGGTCATCTGGGCCGGGTCAAGTTCCGTGTCGACGTGCAGGTCCAGGCGTTCGATCTGGGGGCCGGCGGCGTCGAGGGCGTCCTCCGCGCAGGTGGCCAGGTCGGTGAACGCGGTGCTGAGCGTGCCCTGGTTGCTGATGGCCAGGGTGAGCAGCGCTTCGATCATGCTCTCGGCCCGGTCGATCGAGTGCCGTACGCGCTCGGCCATGTCGGTGAGCTGGCGCGCCGTGGGTGATGGCTTGGCCAGGGTCACGTCGATGGCGGTGCGCATCACGGTCAGCGGCGTGCGCAGTTCGTGCGAGGCGTTCGCGACGAAGCGGCGCTGGGTGGTGAACGCCCCGTCCAGGCGCTCGAGCATGTCGTCAAAGGTGTCGGCCAGTTCCTTGAGCTCGTCCCTGGCCCCGTCCAGCGCCAGCCGCTCGCCGAGGTGCTGTTCGGATGCCCGCCGGGCGGTCTGGGTGATCACCCGCACCGGGCGGAGCACGCGGCCGGACATGTACCAGCCGAGGCCGCCTGAGGCGGCCGACATGACGGCGAGGCCGGCGAGTGAGAACTCCAGCAGGTTGCTGAGCGCGTGCTGGCGCTGTGCCTGCAGGCCCGCGGCGGCGCCGGCGTGGTAGGCGGCCTCGGCCGGCTTGCAGGCGGGCAAGATTCTCGGCGGTACAGGGGCCGGGCGCTGTGCCTTGGGCGCGAAGCCCGCCTGCTGGCACTCGCGGATCAGGTTGCTCAGCTCTTGGCTGCTGACCTTCGAAGGGGGCTGGGTGGCGAGGCTACTGGCGAGCAGCGCGTAGGTGAGGGCGAGCAGCACCAGCCCGGCGGCGAAGAACAGCGCGGCGTACAGGAGCGCGAGCCGGGTTCTGACTTTCTGCGGCCAGACACGGCGGGCCGGGCGCAGCAGCGCGGGCACGTTCATGGCAGCCGGTAGCCGCTGCCGGTCACGGTGTCGATCGGGTCGGGTTCGCCGAGCTTGCGGCGCAGCCGGCCGACCGTCACCGTGACCGTGCGGGTGAACGGGTCGGCGTTCTCATCCCACACCCGCTCGAGCAGATGCTCGGCACTGAGCACGCCCCCGTCGGCGGCCAGGAGCTCCTCCAGGACGCCCATCTCCTTGCGGGTGAGCGACAGCGCCCGGCCCGCCCGGCTGACCCGGCGGCGGGCCCGGTCGAAGATGATGTCGCCGCGCACGATCACCGGGGCCGCGGCCGGGGCGCGCCGGGCCAGCGCCCGGACCCGGGCGATGAGTTCCTCGAACGCGAACGGCTTGCCCAGGTAGTCGTCGGCGCCGAGATTGAGGCCCTGCACCCGGTCGCCGACCGTGGCCGCCGCGGTGAGCATCAGGATGCGCGCTGCCGAGCCGGATCCGGCCAGCATGGCGCAGACCGCGTCGCCGTGCACCCCGGGCAGGTCCCGGTCCAAGACCACCACGTCGTAGGAGTTCATCAGGGCCTTGTCGATCCCGGCCGGCCCGTCGTAGGCCACGTCCGCGCCGATGCCCTGGTCACGCAGCCCGTCGGCGATGTCGTCGGCCAGCTCGGCGTGATCCTCAACCACCAGCACCCGCATAGGTCCATAGTGCCCTCCCCGACATCACGCGCAGATCACACGCCGCCGCCGGGCACCCCTGGCCGCCTGCACGCGACCTGGCCTTTCGCGCGGCTGCGGGTATCAGGGCCCGCCGGGGAGCAGCGCTGCGCGTGATGCCGGTGTAACCCCTGGCGGCGTAGGCCCAGGGGGACGGGCACAGTGCCCGGCCGGGAGGAGGAACACCGCATGAACATGAACGTCATCGAGGCCAGCGGCGTGGGCAAGCGGTACGGGAGCACGTGGGCGCTGCGCGAGTGCACGCTGGTGATCCCCGCAGGTCATGTGGCCGCGCTGGTCGGCCCGAACGGCGCGGGCAAGAGCACGCTGCTGAACCTGGCCGTCGGCCTGGCCGTGCCGACCGGGGGCGTGGTGACCGTCCTGGGCGGCCGGCCGCCCGGGTCGCCCGCCGCGCTGGACGGCATCGCGTTCGTCGCCCAGGACACCCCGATCTACAAGAACCTGTCGGCCGCGGACATGCTGCACCTGACGGCCAACCTGAACCGCCGCTTCGACCAGCCCTACGCCCGCGCCCGCCTGGGCGAGCTCGGCATCCCGCTGAAGCAGAAGGCCGGGAAGCTGTCCGGCGGCCAGCAGGCACAGCTCGCGCTGACCCTGGCGCTGGGCCGCCGACCGCGCCTGCTGGTGCTGGATGAGCCGATGGCGATGCTCGACCCGGTCGCCCGGCACGACTTCCTCGCCAGCGTGCTGACCGCCGCCGCCGGCGGCGTGTCGGTGCTGCTGTCCTCGCATGTGCTCGCCGAGCTGGAACGGGCAGCCGACTACCTCATCCTGGTGTCGCGCGGCCGGGTGCAGCTGGCCGGCAAGATCGCCCGCCTGCTCGCCTCCCACCGCATCCTGACCGGCCTCGCCGACCCGGCCGGAAAGTACCCGCAACAGCAGGTGGTGCATGCCCAGTTTGCCGGGGACCGCGCCCGCCTGCTGGTCCGCGCCACCGCAGGTGACCCCGTCCCGCCCGGCTGGCAGGCGGACCCGCCCGGGTTGGAAGAACTCGCGCTGGCCTATCTGCGCGAGCCCGGTGCCGCGGCAGCGCCCGGCGAGGCCCGCGGCCGGGAGGCCGGACCTTCGGAGGTGGCGAAATGACCGCACTGGCCATGCCCGCCCGCCCGGCGGAGGAGGCGAGGCCGCGGCCGGTGCCGTGGCGGCGGATGGCCTGGGTCACCTGGCGGCAGCACCGTGCCGCGCTGGCCGGGGTGGGCGCGTTCCTCGGCGCGCTGGCGGTGTGGCTGTGGATCGCCGGCCGGCAACTGCACCACGCCTACGCCGCCGCGACCGCCTGCCACCCCGCCTCACCTGCCTGCGCTGACCTGATCACCAGGTTCAACTCAATGAACAATGTCCTGGCCGGCGGCTACCTGCTGCAGGCGGTGCCCGCGCTGATCGGGGCGTTCGCCGGGGCGCCGGTGCTGGCCCGCGAGCTGGAGACCGGCACCTTCCGCTACGCCTGGACCCAGGGCATCGGCCGGCGCCGGTGGACCCTCGCCAAGCTGGCGCTGCTCGCCGTCGCGGTGACCGCCGCCGCAGCAGCCCTCAGCGTGGTCTTGTACTGGTACTACCAGCCCTACCTCCACCCGGGCAACCAGGCCCTGACCCTGAACGAATGGCCGCCGCTGTCAGCCGGCCTGTTCAGCCTGCGCGGGACCGCGTTCGCCGCCTGGACGCTGACCGCCTTCGCGATCGGCGCCCTGGCCGGCATGCTCATCCGCCGGGCCATCCCCGCGATCGTCGCCACCCTGGCCGCCTACACCGGGCTCGTGCTCGCCGCCGGGAACTTCCTGCGCCAGCACTATCTGACGCCCCTGGTCACCAGCAACCCGGACGTGCCCGGGTCCGCGTGGATCTTCAGCCAATGGTGGACCAAAGGCGGAAAATTTGCGTTCGCCGGCCAGCCACCTGACAGCCTCCTCCAGCAGCTGTGCTCCTCCGCTCCAGCCGGGCCCCTCGGCAAGCCGCTGCACCAAACCTTCTTCCAATGCCTCTCCCGGCACGGCTACACCACCTGGACCAGCTACCAGCCCGCCAGCCGGTTCTGGCCCTTCCAGTGGATCGAAAGCGGCTGGCTGCTCGCACTGTCCATGCTGCTCATCGCCGCGACCATCTGGCTGGCCCGCCGCCGGGCCGCATGACCGCCCAGCGACCACTGCCCGCTGCGGCGCCGCCAGGCCTGGATCGCCTGCCAGGCCGACGCCAGCCGGAACCATTAGCCGGTCAGGAAGTGGTCATGAGATTCATCGTCACCCGATGCTGGCGCGGGGACTGGGGGTCATCAGGCGCGGGCGCGCCGGGTCAGCTCGGCCAGTTCGCGGTTGAAGCGCCCGGGGTCCTCCAGGTGCGGCACGTGACCGACGCCCTCGTACCAGGAGGCCTCGGCGGTGGGGCAGGTGGCGAGCACGTACTCGGCCATGGCCGGCAGCACGACCGTGTCGGCCCGGCCCTGCGTGACGAGCAGCGGCATCTTGAGGGTGCGCAGCACGTCATCACAGTCGATCTCGCGGGCTGCGAGATGGGCGCGGATGGCGGCCGGCACCGTGACGTTCCAGCACATCGCCGTCTGCAGGTCGTCGTCGGGCACCGGCTTGACGATGCAGGCCCGCACGAAGGAGCGCATGGCGGCGATGTTGGTGGGCAGGTCGTCGGCGGTGGCGGCCACGAAGTGGTCGAGGAAGCCGGGGCCGATGAGCGTGCCGAAGGCGGCCTCGCCCAGTTTGACCGCGCCCTCGACGAAGTCGATCGCGGCGATCCGGTCCTGGCCGTAGGCGCGTACGTAGTCGCAGATGGCGAACGCGCCGTACGACCAGCCGACGAGCACTGGGCGGCCGAGATGCAGTTCCTCGATGATCGCTGCTACGTCGCCGGCCCAGAGCCTGCCGTCGGTGTAGTGCCCTGGCTCGAGCGGGGCCTCGGACATCCCGTGGCCGCGGAGATCGTAGGCGACGAGCCGGAACTCGCCGGCGAGCGCGCTGTCGTACTGCCTGGCCCAGCAGAGATGGTTCTGCGACCAGCCGTGAATGAACAGGATCGGCGGCCCGTCCGGCCTGCCCCACTCGCGCACGTGCAGCCGCAGGCCGCCGCCGCCCCGCACCAGGTGAGCCTTCATCCGCCCGGTCCGCTTCTGCTCGTTTTGTATCACTGATGTCATCTCTCCTCCTTTGCCTGTGTCTCGGCTCGATCGTGGCCCGCCGGGGAGCGGGAGGGCATCGGGCGGAGGGCCTTATCTGCGCCGCAGGCCTGGCGTATCTTCGGCGGCCTGGGTGCTTATGAGCGCCCTTCCGGGCGCGGGGCTTGCTGCGCGATACTGGCCGAAATGGAGGCTCGCGCAAGCGAGGTGTTCGTCGGACGCGTATGCGAACTCGGGGAGCTCGAGCGCGCGCTCGACGCAGCGCGGGCGGGGACGGGCTCGGCCGTCCTGGTCGCCGGAGAGGCGGGCATCGGCAAGACCCGGCTCGTCTCTGAGTTCGCGAGACGTGCCCGCAGCGCCGGGTCCGAGGTGCTGCTCGGGCGTTCGATCGATCTCGTCGGTACGGAGCTGCCGTACCAGCCGTTCGCCGAGGCGCTGCGCCCGCTCGGGGAGCCCTGGCAGGCTGACTGGCAGGCGCCCGGCTCGCAGCTGCGGGTCTTCGAGGAGACGCTGGCGCTGCTCGCCGGGTCCGCCGCCTCCGCTCCCGTGCTGCTCGTGCTCGAGGACCTGCACTGGGCCGATACCTCGACGCTCGATCTGGTCGTCTTCCTCGCGCACAACGTCGGCGATCGGCCGGTTCTGCTGCTCGTTACCTGCCGGGCGGACGAGCCCTCGTCGGCCGGGCGCATGCGCAGGCTCGCGGAGGGGGTCCGGCGTTCCGGGTCGGCGCTGGTGCTCGAGCTCGGCCCGCTCGGCCGCGACGAGCTAATGGCGCTGCTCGCGGCCCACGCCGGCGCTTCGCTGGCCGCGGCAATGGCAGACACGATCGCCGCCCGTTCGGAGGGCAACCCCTTCTTCGCCGAGGAGCTTCTCGCCGCGGCGGCCGGGCAGGGCGTCGAGATCCCGGGGGCACTGCGCGACCTGCTGCTGCAGCGCGTCGCCCGCCTCGATCAACCGACGCAGGGCGTGCTGCGCCTGGCCGCCGCGGCCGGACGCGAAGCCGGGTACCCGCTGCTCCGCGCGACCGTGGAGCTGCCCGACGATGCCCTGCGCGACTCGCTCCGCGCGGCGGTGGAGGGCGGCGTCCTAGCCGTCGAGCCGCAGACCGGGAGCTTCCGGTTCCGCCATGCGCTGCTGGCGGAGGTGATCTACGCGACGATCCTCCCCGGTGAGCGGGAGGAGCTGCATGCGCTCCTCGCCGAGGAGCTCGCGCGCAGTGGAGCGGCGGGGGCGGCGGAGCTGGCACCCCACTGGGCGGCGGCGGGCCGCGCGGCCGATGCGCTCGTCGCCTCCGTGGAAGCGGCCCGCGAGGCTGAGGCGGTATTCGGGCTGGCTGAAGCACTGGCGCACGTCGAGCGGGCGCTCACGTTGTGGGAGACCGTGCCGAATCCGGCCGAGCTTGTGCAGGTCGACCTCACCGAGCTCTGCTCCTGGGCAGCCGAGCTCGCCAGCCACGTGGGTGCGGCCCCGCGTGCGGTCGAGCACGCCCGGCGGGCAATCGAACTGGTCGGTGCAGAAGACCCGCACCGTGTGGCTCTCCTCCACGTGCGCCTGGGTGAGTACCTCTACGAGACCGGAAGCAACAATGCTGCACTTGCCGCACTCGAGCGTGCGGTCGAGCTCGTGCCGGCGGAGCTGGCTTCGCCAGAGCGCGCGTTCGCGCTGGGGTCACTCGCGGGGGGTTTGATGGTGGCCTGGCGTTATGAGGAGTCGTTGCCGATATCCGAACAGGCGCTCGCGCTCGCCCGGGATCTTAGCGCGCAGGAGGCAGAAGTCCGGGCGCTCACCGTGCTGGGCATCGACCTCGCCTGCCTCAGCCGCGGCGAGGAGGGCATCGCCTATGTTCATCAGGCTCTGCAACTCGCCGAGGAGATCGGTGATCACATCGGCCTGGAGCGTGCGTACGTCAATCTCACCGACCTGCTGACCAAGCTGGGACGGTTCCAGGAATCGGCGCGACTGGGGCGGGCGGGGCTCGAGGTGATCCACCGGTTTGGGATCTACAGCCCCCTGCTCGTCGCGAACCAGATCGAGACGCTGCTCGCGATCGGCGACTGGGACGAAGCCGAGAGGCTCAGCGCCGCCGCGCTGCGCGGCATCCCCTCGAGCTTCTCCTATTGGCTGCTCACCATCCGCGCCGATGTCGAGATCGGCCGCGGTGAGTTCGACGCCGCGCGAGCGCACCTGGAGGCGGCGAGCGCCGCCCTGCGGGAGGACCACGTGCCCGGCCTCTACGACGCCTACCTCGCCGAGCTTGCCCTCTGGGAGCGCCGCTGGACCGACGCGGACGCAGCCATCCACGACGGCCTGGTGCGGGCGCGCCAGCACGAAGCTGCCCAGATCCGCGTCCAGATGTGCGCCACGGGGCTGCGCGCACAGGCCGAGCTGGCGGCGCTGGCGCGTGCCCGCCGGGACGCCGGCGCCGCCCGCAACTGGCTCACCCGGGCGGAAAGCCTCCTCGTTGCCGCTCGTGGCGCGGCCGCGGAGGCCTCAGCGTTCACGCCGAGCGCCGCGGGCTGGCTCGCCCTTGCCGAAGGCGAGTACGCGCGGGCCCGCGGTCTCGCGCAGCCCGGGTCGTGGTCGAAGGCAGCTGACAGCTGGCAGCGGCTGGAGCGCCCGCCCCTGGCGGCGTACTGCCGCTGGCGTCAGGCCGAGGCGCTCGTCGCAGCCGGCGCCTCACGCACCGAGTCAGCCGTGCCGCTGCAGCAGGCACACGCCGTGGCGGCCCGGATCGGGGCCAGGCCCCTGCTCCGGGAGCTCGAACTGCTCGCCCAGCGCGCGCGGCTCGATCTCGCGCCCCCGCAGGCCGCGTTCCCCGAGGGAAAGCACGGCCCGGAAGAGATCCTCGGCCTGACTCCCCGTGAGGCGCAGGTGCTGGACCTGCTCGCCCGCGGCTACACCAACCGCGAGATCGCCGCGACGCTCGTCATCAGCGTCAAGACCGCCAGCGTCCACGTCTCGCACATCCTGCGCAAGCTCGGCGCGCCGAACAGGCTCGAGGCAGCCGCGATCGCCCACCGCCTCACCCCGCCACCCGCCGGGCACCCTGAGCTCTCCGCGTCGGATCAGCCAGGGCTTTGAGCACTGCGTCACCATGACCACTACAGGCACGCCCGCTCCGAACCGGACGATCTGCGCGCCCGGGGCATCAGAATCGGCTCAGCGCAAGTAAGCAAATAATCGGCGGTCGGGCGCCGACCTTTGCCCCGTAGCTCGGGTCTGGTTGGTGATCTGGTGTTGCTGCGCGGCCCCGGTTTACGGCAAGGGCCATATTGTCCTGGCTTCGGACGGGCGGCGGCCGTCAGGAGCGGCCGGGGCGCCGTTAGATGACCGCTCGCACAGCGTCCCGAACTGGTCGGTATGCGCGCCCGTCAGGGCCCTTCGGCGAGGGCGGCGAGCCGGTCTATCGATGCGCGGAGCTTGTCGGCCGTGGTCGCCTGGGCCGCCCGCAAGCGCTTGGGGTCGGTCAGCTGGGTCCAGTCATAGGTATGCGTGACCCGGGTCCGTGCTGGCCCGGCCGGTTCGAGTTCCCATCTCCACAGGTGCCCGGGCGGCCGCTGACCTGGTTCGGCGGGCCTCCAGGCGATCCGGCGGCCTTCTTCGAACTCGACCACGTGGTTGTCCCGGACGGCACCGTCGCGGGTGAGCGTCATCGTGAACACCTCGCCCGCGCGGCGCACTCGCTGCCCCGCGGGCGCGTCGGCCAGGTTGTCGTTGCCGTCCCAGCGAGGCTGCTGAGCCGGATCCGCGATCAGCCCGAAAATCTCCTCAGGGCCTGCCGCGATCACGCGGCTCGCGCTGACCACCCGCGGTTGCTCCTGCACAGTCGCCATGCGCCCATATATACAGCCGTCTGCGGCGCGGCGGCTGTACAGGTCTGACTCTGCGACAGCGCGGAGCGGACCCGACGGCACTCCAGCGCCGGGCCGTCCCGTGAGTCCTCCCTGCCGGTGCCGCCCCTGCGGAGCGTGACCATCCGAAGCGGTAAGACGCGCACAGCCGCCGATCTGGCGTGTGGTTCGGTCCTTTGTCGGGTTGCCCGTGGCCGTGCCGAACTGGGCGATCGGTGCGGGTGAGTCGCCTTTCAGTCTGCGTGCACTGCCTCGCCGCATTCCGGGCAGAGGAATGGCTTGCGCTTGGCCCTGGACCGCAGGTAGGCGTAGACGATGAACGGGAATCCCATCTTGGGGATGTCTCGAGTGGCCTGGACGGATCCGTGGGTGGCGCATCGCCCGGTCTGGGTTTGGGTTTCTGTGGCCATGATGTTCCTCCTGTGTGGTCGGCACGGCTGGCCGGGTCAGCGGCCGAGCGGCTGCCAGCTGAAGGTCCGCAGGGCGACGAGCAGGCCTGCGGCGCCCCATGCGGCCACGATCAGCAGGTCCAGCCCGGCGAAGCCGAGCCCCGTGGTGTGCGGGTTGTAGGCGATGAGCAGGGCATTGGCCAGGTGCCGGACCGGGAAGATCTCGCCGACGTTGGCGAGCCAGTGCGGCAGGATCGAGACCGCGACGAATATCCCGGAGATGAAGTAGAGCGGCAGCAGGAGCGCCTGGGTGACCGGCTGGGCGGTGTCCTCGTTGCGGATCAGCGAGGTGAGCGCGTATCCCAGGCAGCAGAAGGAGGCGGCGCCGATCACCACGGTGACCACGAGGGCCGCGGCGGTGCGGCCGGGGACGTGGGCGCCGTAGGCGGCCCAGCCGATGCCGAGCAGCGCGGCGGCGATGACCACCGCGATGACGATCGCGACGAGCACGCGGCCGGCGATGATGGCCGCGGCCGGGACCGGCGTGGCGCGGCGGCGTTTGAGCACGCCGCGTTCGCGCTGCGCGGTCACCGAGGCGACCAGGTTGCCGAAGCACGCCGCGATCACCCCTAGGGCCATGATGCCGGGCACGTAGTACACCGAGACGGGGATCTGGCCGCCGGGGACCTGGGCGGTGTTGCCCCGGCCGCCGAACACCGAGCCGAGGATCACCAAAAACAGGATCGGCAGCGCCAAGGTGAAGAACTGCGACTGGCGATTGCGGAGAAAAGCGCGCAGGTCGTAGCCGGACTGGTGCAAGGTCATGCGGATCATTGCTGGTCCTTTGCAGACGTGGAGCCGGTGAGAGTGAGGTAGACCTCTTCCAGGGTCGGGCGGTGGACGTCGAGGTCGGGCAGGTCGAAGCCGCGGCCGAGCGCCCAGTTGCCGAGCATCTGCAGGTGGACCAGCGGGCTCTCGGTGTGCACGACCGTCAGTCCTGCGGCCCCGGGTTCGGCCAGCGGGCTCAGGCCGGCCGCAGGTCGCGCACGGCAAGCCCGGCCGGGAGCGTGAAGCTGATGGCGCTGGTCATCTGGTCCCGTCCGCCCAGCGTCCGCGGCGTGCCCTCGGCCACGATCTGCCCGGCGGACAGGACGGTGATCCGGTCGGCCAGGTACTCGGCCTCGTCCATGTAATGGGTGGTCAGGAAAATCGTCTTGCCGAGCTTGCGGAGCCCGGCGACGACCTCCCAGGCGGCGCGGCGGGCGGACGGGTCAAAGCCGGTAGTCGGTTCGTCGAGGAAGATGAGCTCTGGGTCGCCGATCAGGGCGAGCGCGAAATCCAGCCGTCGCCGCTGGCCGCCGGACAGCCGGGTGCCCAGCGCGCCCGCCTTGGCGGTCAGGCCGACCAGGGCGATGGTCTCGTCGATGTCACGCGGCGTGCGGTAGTAGCCGGCGTACATGGCCAGGCACTCCCGCACGGACAGGCCCGGCTCGGGCTCTGATTCCTGCAGGACCACGCCCACCCGGTCGCGCCACTCCCTGTCGGCGGTGGCCGGGTCCTGCCCCAGGACCGAGACCTCGCCGGCCGTGCGCTGCCGGAAGCCTTCCAGGATTTCCACCGTGGTGGTCTTTCCCGCGCCGTTCGGGCCGAGGAAGGCGAAGATCTCCCCGCGCCGCACCTGCAGGTCGATGCCTGCGACGGCCTGGTGGCTCTCGTAGCGCTTGACCAGGCCGCGGACGCTGATCACCGGCTCCGCATAGGCCGATGCGATGCCTGCCTGGCCTGCGCTGGGTGCGTCGCTGATGCTGTCCATCTCGCTCCTCGGGCCGGTTCTGCCCGCCAGCTTGCCGGGACGTGGGTTCCTCGTCGTCGGCGCGGCGGTGGAACTTGACGCCAGCCGGACCTGCACCGTAGGTGGATGGCCTCCACCCGTAGGTGGAGTCCTGCTGGGCGCGAATCCGCCTGCCAGGCGGCAGACGGCCAGCAGATCCCGCCGTACCGTTAAGGAGTGAACTCCGGGGCCGCCGCCGCGGCCGGTGTGTCGGAGCTGCAACGGGCGCGGGATCGCGAGAAGGCGACCTACCTGTGGATCCGCGCGCTGTCCGTGGCTGCCATCGTGTTTGTGGCGGTCACCTCGTTCCAGGCGCGGCCAGCTCCGGGCGGCCACGGCCAGGCGCTCGGCGTGGCGCTCGTGCTCGTCGTGTTCTGCGGCGCCTCGATCGCCGCGATGCGGCTGACCCGGGCCCCGCTCGCCGTCCAGCTAGCCGTGCCGCTGCTGGCCGTGGCCAGTGCGGCAACGCTGGTCGGCCTGCAGGGAAACGGCGCAGCGTTCCTCGGGGTATTCCCCGCGCTCGGCTACGCCGCCCTGGTGCTGCCGGTCCGGCTCAGCGCCGTCGTGGCCGGCGCCGCTATCGCAGCGGTCTCCGCGGCGTGGGTAGCAGGCGGGCGCGCGGGCATCGCGGGCATCGTCTTGAACGATTTTGCGATCGTGGCCATCTACATGCTGTCGCTGTTCGCCCGCAGGCTCAGGGAGAGTAACCAGCGGGCTGAACTGCTGCTGAGCGAGCTGGAGCAGACCCGGGCCGCGCAGGCCCAAGCCGCGATGCTGGCCGAGCGCCAGCGCCTGGCCCGCGAGATGCACGACGTGCTGGCCCACTCGCTGTCCGGCCTGGTGCTGAATCTGGAAGGAGCCATGCTGGTTGCCAGCCAGGGCGGCGCCGACCCGCAGGTCAGCGACGCGATCGACCGTGCCCACCGGCTGGCCAAGACCGGGCTGCAAGAAGCGCGGCGCGCGATTGGCATGCTCAGGGACGACGCGCTCCCCGGTCCGCAGCGGCTGGGCGTCCTGGCCGCCGAGTTCGAGGCCGACTCCGGTGTGCCGTGCCAGGTCACGGTCACCGGCGCCGAGGCCGAGCTGGGCACCGACGCGCGGCTGACCATGTACCGGGTCGCGCAAGAAGCCCTCACCAACATCCGCAAGCACGCCCGGCCCGGCCGGGTCGAAGTCCGCCTCGCCTACGAGCCGTCCGTGACCCGGCTGATCGTCGAGGACTTCGGCCGATGCGCCGAACCCCCCGCTCCGGACGGAGGCAGCGGTTACGGCCTGACCGGCATGAGCGAACGAGCCGAGCTGCTGGGCGGAACGCTCACCGCCGGACCCACCGACGGCGGATTCCGGGTCGAATTGCAGGTGCCAGCGTGACCGGCCCGATCCGCGTCCTGGTGGCTGATGACCAGCGCGTAGTCCGCGAAGGGCTCGGCACCCTCCTCGGGCTGATCACCGGCATCGAGGTGGTCGGCACCGCGGCCGACGGCAACGAGGCCATGGCCCTAGCGATCCGGCTCCGGCCAGATGTGGTGCTGATGGACTTGCGCATGCCCCGCTGCGACGGTATCGAGGCCACCCGCCGCCTGCGGGAGCACGACGCGGGAATCAAGGTCCTCGTGCTCACCACCTACGCCGACGACCGGTCCGTCATCGACGCGCTGCGCGCTGGTGCCCGCGGCTACCTGACCAAAGACGCCGGCGCCGCGGAAATCCTCGCCGCTCTCGAACGGGTCACGGCCGGCCAGCCCGCCATCGACCCGGCCGTGCAGCAACACCTCCTGGACGCCATCACCGCCAGCGGACCCCGCCATGGCGCCGACGCGGCGCCGCGATTCCCCGCCGGACTCACCACCCGCGAAGCCGAAGTACTCGCGCTCATAGCCCAGGGGCTCTCCAACAGCGAGATCGCCTGCCGGCTAATGCTCAGTGAAACCACCGTCAAAAGCCACATCAACCACCTGTTCGCCAAGACCGGCGTGCGCGACCGCGCTCAGGCCGTCACCTATGCCTACCAGCACGGACTCACCTGAGATCCCGCTGGACAGCCCTTCGGATGACGGTGGAGGATCTTGCGGAGGATGCAGATCTGGCCTGCGCGGCCTGGACCTGGTCGGCAGCGTCAAACAGCGCCAAGGACTCCAGATCCCCGCCGAAGACCCCGACTACGCCCCCGAAGGCGACGCCTGGCCCTGCGCCTGGCCGCACCGTGACCGCGACGACCTCGGCTGGGCCTACCGAAACGGCCGTAACGACACGGCAGGAATGACGTGCCAGTTGAGTTGCGGCTCCACCTGGACCGCCGACGATTCGGGCTGGATCGCCCAACAGGAGCCCATTGACCTAGACCTTTGCTCACACCTCCTGGGGTTGACCCAGGGTGCCTCTTTCTGTCGGGGGCAAGTCTCCTGCCACTGACCACCCGTCATTACCTGGGATTGCCTGCGGCTAACGTTCTTGGAGCCGTTCGGCCAGGATCTTGGCCAGCTCGGCCCGGGCGGCTGGCTGGGTGGCGACCAGCCACTGAAAGTCGTCGCTGCTGAGTCGCAGGAGCTGGCCGGCTTCGGCACACCGCACGGTGGCCGTGCGGGTGTAGCCGTAGCCGCCGCCCCAGTCGCGGGCGGCGAGTTCGCCGAAATGTTCTCCGGGGCCGAGGACGCGGATCGGCCGGTCATCGATGAAAACCTCGTAGCGGCCGGACAGTGCGATGTAGAAATAGCGGTCCGCGTCCCATCGACCGATGACCTGCTCACCGGCGGCCACGTCCAGGCACGTGCCGCGGGCACGGACAGCTTGAATGACCTCGTCGGGCACCCTGGCCAGCAGCGGCATGGTGTGCAGCACGTCCGTATCCTGGCTCCCCCCGTGGTCGGCGATTACGTCGGCTCTGGATTCGGGAGGGACGACGCCGCCCGGCGGTCCGGGCGGCGGCGGGGACGCGTGCGCGAAATGCTCGATAACCCGCCGGATGTGATCTTCGGAGCTGGTTGGGTTGAGGACACACAGCCGGATGGCGTGCCGGCCGGCCAGGCGGGTCGCGGACACGAACGCGTCTCCTGTTCGTTCCAGGGCATCAGCGAGCGCGATCCCGCGGCGTTCGGTCTCGGCTTCGCCGCAACCCGGCCATTCCCGGCGAAAGCACACGATGCCCAGCATCGCTGGTGCCATGAGGGTCAACTCCGCCAGGCCGCGGACTAATTCTTCGGCGTAAGCGGCCAGTTCCATGTTGCGGTCTATGGCGGCGCGGAACGCGGCCAGGCCGAAAGCCTGCACGGACATCCAGACCTTCAGCGCACGAAAGCCCCGGGACAGCTGCAATCCCCAATCGCCCAGGTTGACCTCCCCGGAACCGCGGGTTTCTGTGGCATCGAGATAGTCGGGGTGGACAGCGAACGTGCGGGCGAGACGGGCGCCGTCGCGAACCAGGACACAGCCGCACTCGAACGGCTGGAACAGCCACTTGTGCGGGTCGACGGTCACCGAGTCGGCTCGTTCAATGCCCGCCAGCAGCGCACGGCCCTTGGAGGTGAGCGCCGCGAAGCCGCCGTAGGCCGCGTCAACGTGCAGCCACAGCCCCTCGGCAGCGCAGACGTCCGCCAGGCCGGCGAGGGGGTCGACCGCGCCCGTGCTGGTCGACCCGGCGCCAGCGCACACAGCGATGGGAACCAGCCCGGCCCGGCGGTCAGCGGCGGCAGCAGCGGCGACCGTTTCCGGCTGCAGCCGCCAGTGATCATCGGTCGGCAGTACCCGCACCTGGCGGGAGCGCAGGCCCATGGCCCGCGCGGTCCGGGCGAGCGAGGAGTGGCCCTGGTCCGACACGTACACCACGCCGTCTTCCGACGGCCCTCCGGCGGCCTCACGGGCGACAAGCAACGCCGTGAGGTTCGCCGCCGAACCACCGCTTACCAGCACGCCCGCCGTGCCATCCGGCATTCCCAGCCAGCTACGGAACCAGTCGATAACCTCCAACTCGATCTGGGTCGCGGCGGGTGACTCCATCCACGCCCAGGGAGACACATTGGCCGCGGCCGCTATCAGCTCCGCCACCGCCGCCGGCCAGGTGGTGAAGTAGGGGATGAACGCGAAGTACCCGGGATGATTGGTCCCGGCCCCGTACGGCAGCACATCCTCGATCACCCGCGCCAGGACCGCGTCGAGGCCACCCCCCTGCTCGGGGGCCGGGCCACCCAGCCGGGCCTGCATCTCCGCCGGGCTGGCGCGCCGTAGCACCGGATCGGCCTCCGGGTCCGCCAGGCGGGCTACCAGCGCATCCACCGCCGCGTACCCGGTGCGCCGCATGGCCTCCATATCCATTGCCAACGGATGATCCACCGTGGCTCTCCTTCCGCCGCCCGGTGATCCCGGGGAACGCGAAGCCCCGGTGGTCGGCTCGCAGCGGTACCTTGCGCCGGGCCGTCATCCTTTCAGATAAGCCGGCCAGGCGGCGCAGCGCATAGCCGGGCGAAGCCATCGCTGTCGTTTCCGCTGGCTGGCCGGTGTCCCGCCGCGTTTCGGCCCTGGGCCGGTACCTGCAGCATCAGCCCGGGTCCCCCGTGTCGGTGACCAGGGGGATATTGCCGCGTGCGGCGTCGGCGGCGAGCCTGGCGTCGGCGATGCTGTGGGCCTGCCGCTGGGTGGCGGCGTGGCCGAGGACCGCGGTCAGGAAGGGCTCCCTGGCGAGCCGGTACACGGTCGCGTCGGTGTGGGCGGTGACGGTCGCCGTGCGGGGGACTGCGCGCAGGAGGGCGATCTCCCCGACTCCCTCCCCCCTTCCGCACCGCCGCAGGAACCGCCCGTCCTGGACGACCTCGAACTCGCCTGCGGCAATCGCGTAGTACGCGTCCCCCTCCCCACCTTGCCGGATGAGTACTGTCCCGGACGTCACCTCGGCCGGGGTGAGGGCGGCCGCGAGGCCTTCCAGCGCGGGGGCGGCCAGTTCGGCGAACAGTGGGATCGAGCGCAACAATGCGATCTGCACGACCGGGACGGGTGCCTGAGCGTCCAGGCTGAACAGGGCGCGCCCGCCGCCCACGGCGGCCAGCGGCAGCACGGCCGCGACCCCCAGCAGTGCGAGCCGACTGCCCCCGAAGTGGACCAGCACCGGCACCAGCACCGCGCCGATCGCGAGCCCGGCCATGGTAAGCCCTTCGAGGAGGCCGAATACCTGTCCCAGGGAGTCGGCCGGGACGGAACGTTGCAGCAGCGAGCGGGTGGCGACGTCCAGCACGGCGCGGCTCGCCCCGGCGACCGTCAGCAGGGCCACGGTACCGGCCAGGCCAAGGCCGCCGGCCAGGGCGGCGAGCGCGCCGCTGAGCAGCAGAGCCGCAGCCAAGATCGGCGCGCCCAGGCGTCGGCCCACCAGGAACACGCTGACCGCGGCGGCCAGGACTGCACCCACCCCGTAAGCGGAATTCAGGTACCCGGCCCAGGATTGTGAGCGGCCCAGGACCGTGACAGCCAGGATGACGAACAGCAGGTCCAGCGCGCCGACAACGGCCGCCTCAGCGGTCAGCAAGCCCAGCATCAGCCGCAGCCGCGGCTGCCCAGCCGCAAGGCGCACGCTTGCCCTCAGGCCGGCCGCGACGGGGGATGCATTCTCGGGCGGCGCGGCCAGCGCCGGAACCTGGAGCCTGAGAACCAGCAGCCCAGCGACGGCGCCGAGGGCCGCGCACACGCCAAACACGCCCGCCACACCGGTGAGCCAGATCAGCACCCCGGTCAGCGAGCCCGCGACCGCGATCCCGGCGGCCTCCACCCAGCTCACCACCACGTTGGCCGCCGTCAACTGGTCCGGGGTGGCCGCTAGCGACGGAATGGAGGTCGACTGGGCCGGACGAGTCGCGGTGACCGCCGTGGAAGCGACCACCGCAGCCGCGTACGCCGCCAACGGCACGCTTGCGGCGATGAATACGGCCGTCGCGCCCATCGCGGTCGCCTGCACCAGGTAGCCCCCGGCCAGCAGCACTACCGGCGAACGCCGGTCCGCCAGGTTGGCGAACACCGGCGCCAGCAGCGCCGCGGGCACCAACTGGGCCAGAGCCACCACGCCGACGATCGTGGCGCCGCCCCGGCTGTAGGCGTACACGAGCATGGCGATCCACACCGAGTATTCGGTGAGGGTGAACAGCGCGTATCCCCCCACCACCCGTCGCAGCGCCGTGCTGCCCGCCAGCGCCCGGAAAACACCGAGGCGGCTAGCCAAGGCGGCCGACGTGCTCATTCCGGTTCTCCGGACGTGATGCCTGAAGAAGCGGCGGCTCGCCGCCCGCGCGGGACCGGCTGGCCGGGGCGAGTTCCTGGGAGATCGGCGGCGGTGCGGGCGGCCGGAAACGGGTGTCGTCATAGCCTTTGCGCTCCGCGGCTCTGCCGAATTCTGTTGCGGCCTTCGGTGCCCACATCCTGCGGGGCTGGTCCTGCTCGGTCATGGTGCGTACCGCCTTTGGGTTCCCCGAGGTCTCCGGAATTCAGGCTAAGCGGTGTGGTGCCGGCTGCGTGTCGCGGCGGCGTGGTTTCGGCGGCGGCGCGCTGGCTTGGCTGCGGCTTGCTCGCCGACGGGGCTGGCGAGGGCGGCAAGGGCCGCGGCGGTGACGATCTCGGCGTAGCGTTCGGGAGCCAGCCCGGACTCGCTGACCAGGTCGTCCCAGACGCGGAATGAGGTGAGCTCCCACCGCGCGGGCGAGCTCGGACATGCTGGGCGCGCTGCCGTCCTGCCCGGTCAGCCCGCGGGCCGCGGCGAGGATCCTCTGCTCGGCGACCGGGTCATCCTCGCGCACGCCCGGGGGCATGATCAACGCGCCGAACGGGCCGCTGGCCGGCGAACACGCCTCCACCATCACCGCCGTGCTGCTCAAGCACGACGGCGGGTACGAAATCGCCGCCTTCCACAACACGCTCATCACCGGCTGAACCCGCGCCAGCCGCAAGGCTGTATCAGCGGAGGCGGGACTGGGCTGAGGCCGCGCCCGCACCCAGGTGGCCTGCCGGCTGCACGGTGTTGTGCGAACTGGTCCCGGCGGCGTCTCCAAGCGGATCACCGCAGGGCAGGCCGCGCGGCAGTAGCGTGGGCGGGTGCTGCCCGCGCTGCCAGCCTGCCGCCAAGTGCCTGAACCGGCTGAGGCGGCGTGATCATCGTCGTCGAAGGACCCAGCGCCGCCGGAAAGACCACCTGGATCGCTGCCCATTGCCGGCCTGCGACGGTGATCGGCGAGGCACGGGCCGGGCCAGCCCCCGACCGGGCCACCGACCCGGACGGCGCCGCCGCGCACTGGGCCGCCATCGGCGCCGGGCGCTGGCACGCCGCCGCGCAGGCCGAGCAGCGCGCCGGAATAGCGATCTGCGACACCGACCCCCTCAAGCTCCACTACGCCTGTCACTGTGGCAGATCGGCCACGCCAGCCGCCGCCAGTGGCATGCCGAGCTCACCGCCACCCGCCAGCTGTTCACCCGGCACCGCCTCGGCGTGGCCGACGTCATCCTCGTCGAGATCCCCGATCCGGCCGCCTTGGCCGCCCGCCGCCAGAGCGATCTGACCCGGCGCAGGCGGAACTTCGGCCTCCACGCCCAGCTCGCCGGGCCGCTCCGCGATTGGTACCACGCCGTCGAGCAACTCGATCCCCCCCGAGTCCGCTGGGAGCTGCCAGCAACCGGCGTGCCGGACACCACCACCCTCGGACCCCGCCGCGACCGAACCGGAACCGACATCTTCGACGCGCTCATCAGCCAGCTTCCCGCCCAGTAGGGCCCCGGCTCAGGAGCATCGCCGCCGTTCGTTCGGCGCATCGTCATCTCATTGGATCTTGTGGTCAAATGTCGCACCGAGCAGGCCGATCTGGGCCGTCTCGCGGCCCGTGCCCGCGGCCGACGAGCAGACTGTTCTTGTGCAGACGAGCTACGGCCTTGTTCCGATCGGACGGGTGCAGTCGGCCCTGAGGGTGCTCGACGATGCGCCGAACCAGCGCGACGGCGCGCCTCGGGCGTGGATCCACTTCGATGAGCAAGTCGCGGAGGGTGCCAAGGACTTGCGACCGGGCGAGGAGATCGTGGTGCTCACCTGGCTCCACCTATCGCCCCGCGACGAGCTGAGCACGCATCCCGAGGACGACATGAGCAAGCCGCTTACCGGCGTCTTCAGCACCTGTTCGCCCAATCGGCCGAATCCCATCGGACTGCACCGTGCCCGCATCGTGGCGCGCGACGGGCTTCGGATTGAAGTCGACGCTCTGGAGGCAATCGACGGGACGCCGGTGGTAGACGTCAAGCCGGCCATCGATCCGCCCGCATGATGCGTGCCGGTGGGGGTCTATTCGGGGTGGAGGTCTATGCGGACGATTCCCGGCGCAGGCGGATCCAACGGTAGCCGTAGCTGCCGATCGCGAGCTTGGCCAGGTCGATGTCGCCATAGTCGCGGTCGGCGAGCATCTCCGTAGGTGATTCGGCAATGTCGTCGAGGATGCTGACGTCGACGGTGGCGTCCTGGTCGTCGAGGTTGTGCAGGAACAGCATGGTGCCGGTCATATCGTCGGCGCGGTGCGCGAGTACGCCGGGCGGCGTGGGCACGTCGACGTGCGTACAGGAGCCGGTGTTGATCTCTGAGCACTCGCGCAGCGTTCGCATCATTCGCTCGAACCAGGTCAGCAGTGAGCCGTGATCGTTGCGCTGTGCCCTCACACTGACCTTGGCATAGCCGAATGCGCCGCCGGCGACTACCGGCAGTACCAGCCGCTCTGGTGCTGCGGCGGAGAAGCCGGCGTTGGGTCGCGGTGACCACTGCATCGGCGTTCTGATCGCCTCCCGGCCCGCCAGTGACAGGTCGTCGCCCATGCCGATTTCTTCGCCGTAGCGGATGACCGGTGTGCCGCGCAGGGTGAACTGAAGCGAGTACGCCAGCCGGATGCGGCGCTGGTCGCCGCCGAGCATCGGCGCGAGCCGGCGGCGGATCCCCCGTCCGTACAGGCGCATGTCCTCCTGCGGGCCGAACTCGGCGAACACCTTCTGCCGCTGGTCGGCGGTGAGCCGGGACAGGTCGACCTCGTCGTGGTTGCGCAGGAACGTGGCCCACTGTGAACCCGCGGGCAGCACCGGGGTCTCGCGTAGCGCCTCGATGACCGGCTCCGGGTCCCGGCGGGCGAGCGCCAGCATGATCTGGCCGTTAAGCAGGAAATCGAACAGCATGTGCAACCGGTTCGCCGAGCCGCCGCTGTCGCCGAAATAGCTGGTGAGCCGGTCGGGGTCGACGTTCGCCTCGGCCAGCAGCAGCGCGTCCCGGCGCTGCCACTGCACATGCTGGCGCAGCTCGGTAAGGAACCCGAAGTCCTTGTCAGCGATGCTGCCGTCCGGATGGGTGCTTTCGATGAGGAACGGCACCGCGTCCATCCGGAACCCGGCCACCCCGAGTTGCAGCCAGAACGACGCGATCTTCTTAATCTCATCGCGGACCCGGGGATTCCTGATGTTGAGATCCGGCTGAAACCGGTAGAACCGGTGGTAGTACCAGGCGCCCGCAGTCTCGTCATACGTCCAGGTTTCCGCCTGCTCGCCGGGGAAGACGATGCCCTGGCACGGGTCTGCCGGCTCCCGTTCGGACCAGACGTACCAGTCCCGGTAAGGCGAGTCCGGCGAGGAACGCGCAGACCGAAACCACGGGTGCTCGTCCGAGGTATGGTTGACCACCAGGTCGATGATGACCCGGATGCCGCGGCTTTCCGCCGCCTGCAGGAACACCGCAAAGTCGCCGAGTGTCCCCAGCCGGGGATGCACGTTGTAATAGTCGGCGACCTCGTAGCCGCCGTCGCGGCCCGGCGAGGGATGGATCGGGTTCAGCCACAGGCAGTCGACGCCGAGCCGGGCCAGGTAGTCCAGTCGGCGCGTCAGCCCGGCGAAGTCACCGACGCCGTCGCCGTCGGAGTCCTGGAACGTCTCCACGTCCAGGCAGTAGATGACTGCTTTCTCGTACCAGCGCTCAGTCATGTGGCTCGCACCTCCCCCTGGCCGGCCGCGGCAAACGCCTCCCGCGGCTTCTTCGCACGTCTGCCGGGGACGTCGCGGGAGTCGAGCCAAGGCGAGGGCCGGCCCGTAACTGGTTGATCTGGGCAGGTCCCACAGAACTGCTCGTCTGCCCGTCGGGAGGGATTACCTGATCCGGATGGAAGGGGACGAGTTCGCACGGGTGCTGTTCCGCTGATCGGGGGAGCAGACTGGCTGCATGGAGCCCGTGCGGTCCCCGGTGGTGGTCGGTCGCGATATGGAGACGGCGGCACTGCGGACCGCGCTGACTGAGGCCCAAGCTGCCCGGGGTGGTGTCGTGGTGCTGGCTGGGGAGGCTGGTGTTGGCAAGTCACGACTGCTCGCTGAGCTGGCCGACGTGGCGCGTGCCTGCGGGGTCCTGGCCGTCACGGGTCGTGCCGTGGCATCGGGCGCAGCCACGCCTTTCCGCCCGCTGAATGAGGCCCTGCTGCAGGCATCGCGTGACCGGGTCTTGCCCGGCACCGGTTGGGGGCGGTGGCTGGCGGCGCTGCGCGACGTGCTTCCCGTGCAGCCGGGTGATGTTGCGGAGCCCGCGGGCGCGATAGCGGAGATCACCCCGACCATGCGCGGCGAGGCGGTGGTGAGGCTGTTGCGGGTGCTGGCTGGCTCAGTTGGGTTCCTGGTCGGCCTGGAGGACCTCCAGTGGGCCGACCCGGACAGCTTGGCGGTCGTGGAATACCTCGCGGACAACTTGCAAGCCGAGCGGGTCTTGTGCGTGGTGACCGTGCGGACAGAGCCCAGCTCCCCCGCGTCCGAGCTCGTCCAGGCTCTCAATACACGGCGTAACGCCCGGCTCCTGTCATTGCGCCGGCTGTCGGATGAGGAGACCGGCCGGATGGTGCTTGCCTGCCGTCCGTCCGCCACCCCCGGGGAGGTCCGTTGCGTGGTGGGCGCCGCTGACGGCGTGCCTTTCCTGGTCGAGGAGCTACTGGCCGCTCCTGGGATACCCTCCTCCTTCGCGGCCTCTGTGGCAGCACGGCTGGCATGCCTCGGCGAGGCAGAGCGCCGGGTGATCCAGCTGGCGGCGGTGCTCGGGCGGCAGTTCGACTGGCGCCTGCTCCTGGCCGCCTGTAAGGGCGGACCGCAGGTCGTGGGCCCAGCCCTGGAGCACGCGGTGGGCAGTCTGCTGCTCGTTTTTCACGGCGATTCCTACCAGTTCCGGCACGCGCTGACCCGTGACGCGATCGTCGATAACCTGCTTCCGCACGTGCGGGCGGAACTAGCGCAGGCCGCGCTCGCCGCGGTGGAGGCCGCCCCCAGGGGACTGCAGGGACCATCGCATCACCTTGCCGCCGACCTGGCCGTCCAGGCCGCAGATACCGAACGGGCCGCTCAGCTGCTGACCGAATCCGGGCGCGATTCGCTGCGACGCGGAGCGCTGGCCACCGCGGCCAGCACGCTATCGCGAGCCGCCGCTCTGGCCGGCGAGGGCCCGCTGCTCCGCACGGCGAACGCGCTGCTGGCGGAGGTGCTCGCCCTGGCGGGGCGCGTAGATGAGTGCATGTCCGTGGGCGCAGCCGTTTTGCGCATGTCGGCAGCGGCTCCTGCCTCAGTCCGGGCGCAGACGCACCTGGCTATCGCGCACGCGGCGGTAGAAGCCACCCGCTGGCCGGCCGCAGCTGGCCATCTCGCCTCCGCCGAGCGGCTGCTGGCGGAGGACCCGGACCTAGCACTGACGCAGCGCTGGCGCGTGCTTGCCGCCGAGGCAGCCTTGGCAGCGCGCGACATGGCTGGCGCGCAGCGGCTGGCTGAGCTGGTGCTGGCCTCCGCCGAGGCCACGGCCGAGGTTCGATGTCATGCGCTCGGGTTGCTCGGGCGCAGCCATCGAGCGCGTGACCTTGACGCGGCCAGGGCGGCGTTCGAGGAAGCGCTCGGGTGTGCGGAGATGGCGAACCTCCCGCTGTGGCGGCTCCGTGCGCTGCACGAGCTCGGCACGATCGAGTTGTTCGAGCAGGCAGGTGTCGACCGGCTGGGACAGGCTCGGGAGACGGCCGCGGATCTGGGAGCGCTGAGCACGGCGGCTGTCCTCGATGTCCAGCTCGCCGCGGCGTACCTGTTCCGCTTCGACCCCGAAGCGGGAGAGCAGCATGCCGCCTCGGCGCTCGCCGCAGCGGAACGCCTCCGTCTCAGCCAGCTTCGTGCCACCGCGCTGGTGTTTCTTGCTGAGCTGTCCGGGCTGCGCCGGGACAGTGAGCTGATGGAGCGTCACAACAGCCTCGCCCTCGCAGCCGCTCCGGGGGATGCGGAGATCGAGGGATCGGTGTGGGGTGGCCGGGGGATCGCCGCCCTGCTGGACGGTGACGAGGCTGGTGCCCGCCGGGCGCTCCAGCGTGCGGTCGAGCGTCTTGCGCCTCTTCCGAACTCGGGCCCTGGTATATATCTGGGCCTCTGGCCGCTGCTGCTGGCCGTGCAGGCAGCCCCCCATGCGGCCGATGCGATCGTCTCCGCACGGCGTACCGGCATGACGGTCAACCGCGCGAACCGGGGAATGCTGCTCTATGCCGAAGCAGTGCTGGCCGGCCACCGCAAACCTGGTACCGACCAAGCCGCTGAGCTCGCCGATCGGGGGGCCGCTGAGCTCGCGCACTTCCCGGTCTGGTCCGACCTTGCCCGGATGCTCGCGGCCAGGGCCGCGCTGGCCGATGGCTGGGGCGAACCGCGGCGCTGGCTCGTCTCGGCCGCCCGCTCGTTCGGCAGGTCAGGCATCGAGCCGCTCGTGCAGCGCTGCCACGCCATGCTCGCCGAACCTGTCCCGGACCGCCTGTCGTCGCTGGGGATCACGCCACGGGAGATCGAGGTCCTCGAGCTGGTATCAGCCGGGCTGTCAAACAAGGACATCGCCGCGCGGCTTTACGTTTCGCACCGGACCGTGGAAAAGCATATCGAGAGCCTGCTGCGCAAGACCGGCACCCGGTCCCGGACACAGCTGGCCACAGTGCGAGCCGATGCGCCCCGGATAGGCAACCGCTGACTACGTGGCGCGGATACGTGGTCCCACCGATGTGCCGCGCCGGGCCTGCGGCACATGATGGCCGCCAACCGATACCGGCAAAGGAGCGACCATGGGAACAAGCCAGGACCAGGCACAGCTGTGGGGACCCGGGGCACGTGACTGGGCCGACTACAACGAGCCGATGTGCACGCCCTTCTACGAGGCAGTCCTCGACGCGACCCGGGTGGCCCCCGGTACGAAGCTCCTCGACGTCGGCTGCGGCGGCGGCTTTGCCCTCCTGCTCGCCGCCAGACGGGGCGCCATCGTGTCCGGCCTCGACGCGGCCGCTCCGCTGCTGGACATCGCGCACGAGCGCGTCCCCAGCGCCTCGCTCACCATCGGTGACCTCGAAGACCCGCTGCCCTTTCCTCAGGGCGCATTCGACGTGGTCACCTCGTTCAACTCGGTGCAGTACGCCGGTGACCCCGTCGCAGCCATCAAGGGCATGAGTCATGTGACCAGGTCCGGCGGCCTGGTCACCTTCCTGGTGTGGGGGCCGCCAGAGAAGTGCGAAAGCGGAGTGATGTTCGCCGAACTCGGCCCATTGATGCCGCCTGCCCCTCCGGCCGCACCCGGTGCCGTCGCCTGGAGCGAAAAGGGCCAGCTCGAGGAGCTGGCTGCACTAGCCGGACTCACCCCGCTCACCGTCGCAGACGTCCCCAATCCCCTGATTTACCCCGACCTCGCGACGGCGGTCCGTACACAGCTCAGCTCCGGCCCGGCCCGCAAGGCCATCCAGCATTCCGGCCTTCCCGCTGTCCGCGGCGCGCTGACCCGCGCATTCGCCGGCAGCCGGAAGTCCGACGCCACCTACCGGCAGGAGAACGTCTTCCGCTACCTCGTCGCCCGGGCTTGACCGGCGACTTCGGATCAGTCCGCTGACGATCCCGGCCGCCGCAACCCGCACACCAGGCAGCTGCGGTTATGCATATCTGGCAATCTGGCGCGGCTTTGCTGTGCTCATTCGGTCGCGCTTTCCGCCTGATCGGGCAGCAGGCCTATCTGGCTGATCCAAGGCATCACGCCGCCTGGGACGGCGGTCTCTGCGCATCAGCACTCCTGTATCCCTGCTGGTTGCGACGTCGCTCGCCGGCGGATCGAAGTCGCGGGATATTCTCGTCGCATCCGGCGGGGCTGGGCCTCCTAGTGCCGGCTGTATCGATGCGCGGGCAGTGGGAGGCGATGCCGTCTGGACGGACTGGCGAGTGCCGAATCGGCCATGTCGCCGGAGTAGGTCGGCTGGGGGTGGCCAAGGGTGCGGTGCCCTGGTTGCGAGCGCGAGAATCCGCATGAGGCGCGCTTTTGTGTGCATTGTGGCGCGCAGCTGAGCGTTTCTTGTCCCGCCTGTGGAGTGGCGCTGCCGCCGGGAGCCAGGTTCTGTCTTGATTGCGGGCGTGCGGTGGCTGCGGCGCCGACTCCGGCGAGCTACACCCCGCGGCACATCCGCGAGCAGATCCTGGCCGTCCGGGGTGCGGTCGAGGGTGAGCGCAAGCAGGTGAGCGTGCTGTTCTGCGACATCGTCGCCTCCAGCGCCCTGGCGGCTGAGCTGGGACCAGAGGAGTATCACCTGATCATCGAGCGTTTCTTCCAGGTCGCGCTGGCCGAGGTGCACCGATATGAGGGCACGGTCAACCAGTTCCTCGGAGACGGCTTCATGGCGCTGTTCGGGGCGCCGGTCGCGCATGAGAACCACGCCCGGCACGCCGTCCTGGCCGCGCTCGGCATTGCGGCCCGGGCGGAGGTGAGTATCCGAATCGGGATCAACAGCGGCCTGGTGGTGGTGGGGACGATCGGTGATGACCTGCGGGTGGACTACACCGCGTTCGGTGACACCACGGTGCTGGCGGCCCGGTTGCAGGCGGCGGCGGCACCGGGCGCGGTGCTGGTGAGCCAGCCGACGGCCGACCTGGTGCGCGGCTATTTCCAGCTGGAGGAGGTCGCCCCGGTCAAGGTCAAGGAGCGCGTCGTCCACCCGCTGCGGGTGACCGGCCTGGGCGCACGCACGGCCCGGATCGCCTCCGCCGATGAGCTGAGCCCATTCACCGGCCGTGACCGTGAGCTGGCCGAACTGCAACGGGTATTGGAGTTGGCGCTCGAGGGCGAGGGCCAGGTCGTCGGCGTGGTGGGGGACCCTGGATTGGGGAAATCCCGGCTGGCCTGGGAGTTCTGCCGACTCGCCGAGCCGCAGGCGGCCGTGCTGGAGGGCCGCTGCCTGTCGTATGGGGCCGCGGTCGCCTACCTGCCGCTGTTCGAACTGGTGCGCCGCGCCTGCGGGATCGCGGCCGATGATGCCCCCGACCTGGTAGGGATCAAGATCGAGCGCAAGATCAAGGCGCTGGAGCTGGATGCGTCGCTGGCGCATTACCTGCGGCACGCCTTCGGCCTGCCCACCGGCGACACGGCAGTAGCTGCGCTCGATCCGCCGGCCATCCGGGCCCGCACCTTCGACGCGCTGCACCGCCTCCTGGTGGCGGAGGCCGAGCGGCGCCCGCTGGTGGTGCTGGTGGAGGATCTGCACTGGATCGACAAGACATCGGAGGACTTTCTGGCCGAGTTCACCGGCGAGCTGCCATCGGTGCCCGTCATGCTGCTGGCCACCTACCGCCCCGGTTACTCCCCGCCCTGGGCCGGCAGGTCGTTCACCTCTCAACTGGCGCTGCGCCCGCTATCGGCGGCGGCCAGCGAGACCATCGTGACCTCGATCTTGGCCGACGGGGATCGCAGCGCGGCGGCAGTCATCGCCGACCGCGGCGAGGGCAACCCGTTCTTCCTCGAGGAGCTGACCCGGGCGGCCCAGGACAAGGTCGCTGACACGGAGGGGGTCGGCGTCCCCGCGACGGTGCAGCAGGTGCTGGCCGCCAGGATCGACCGGCTGACCGCCGACCAGAAGGCGGCGTTGCAGGTGGCCGCGGTGCTCGGGCGGGAGTTCTCGCTCGAGCTGGCCAAGGAGCTCTGGGATGCCCACGTGCCGCTGGAGGCGCAGCTGCTGGACCTGAAGGAGCTGGAGTTCTTGCGGGAGCGGCACGGCCCTGCCGAACGCACCTTCGTGTTCAAGCATGCGCTGACCCGCGAGGTGGCCTACGACGGCATGCTGCAAGCACGCCGCCGCGACCTGCATGGCCGGGCCGGCACCGCCGTGGAGCATGCCCAGGCCAACCGCTTTGAGCACTGCGAGCTGCTCGCCCACCACTACTCCCGCAGCGCCGACCCGGCACGCGCGATTCCCTACCTCGCCGTCGCCGCGGACCGGGCCAAGAACAGGTACGCCAACGAGGAGGCAATCGGGCTGCACAAGGAAGCCCTGTCGATCGTCAGAGATCTGCCTGCTGGCACCGATCGCGACAGCCAGGAGCTTGCGGTTCTCGAAGCCATGGCCGCGCCGCTCACGGCCAAGCACGGCTACGCCTTTCCGGAACTGCAACAAACGCTTGAGCGCTCGATCGCCCTGGCAGAATCACTGGGCCGCAGGACCTCGACAATCACTGGCCTGGTCTCGTTGTGGGGATCTCGGAATGTCCAGGGACGGATTGCCGACGGATACCAGATAGCCAACCGCACCCTGGCGCTCGTCGAAGGTTCTGAACTGGCCGGCCAGGCGCATTTCGGTATCGGCGGCTCGGCGGTGGGCCTTGGGATGCCTGCAGAGGGGCTGCGTCACCTCGAGCTGGCCGCCAAGCTGGCGGGCAAGGCGGTCTGGCTGAGTGTCGGGACCAGGGCTGATGTGCACAGCACGGCCTGGGCGGCGCACGCCCACTGGCTGCTGGGCCATGATGCTGAGGCCCTGTCCGCCTGCCGCCAGGCCATCACGCTGGCCAGGTCCGTCGATCATCCGTTCTGCCTGGCCGTGGCCCTGGCCTACGGATGTATCACCCATCAGATGTGCCAGGACCTGTCCGCGCTGCGTGACGACGTCGGTGAACTGCGCGAGCTCTGCAATCGATACAGTTTCGCCTTCTACCGCGAGTGGCCGCTGATCCTGGACGGCTGGTTGCGGACGGACGAGACGGGCCCCGACCTCGCCCAGCAAGGCATCGGCAATCTCAAGGCACAGGGCGCACTCACCCGCATGCCGTACTGGATGTCGCTGCTGGCCGACCTGCTGGCCAGGAATAACCGGCTGGACGAAGCCCGGGCCACCCTCGACGCCGCCCTAGTCGCAGCGCAGAACCATGACGATCTCTGGTGGCTGCCGGAGGTGATGCGCATGCGGGCCGCCTACGACGAGGAACAAGCCGCCGTCTCACGCCTGCGCTCGGCGGCCCAGACGGCATCGGCTCAGGGCGCTGTCGCACTGCTCCGGCGCTGCGAGCGTGACCTCACCGGGCGCGGCGCACGTTTGCCCGGCACCCCTGTGACCAGGCAAAACGGGGACGCTGATCGGCATGCCAGCTGATTGAGTTGTCGCGCGGGCTGCCGAAACTGAGACTGAGAACTGAGACTAGGCGTGCCCAGGTCGTCGGCCTGGTGTCTGCCGCGCGCGGTGTTTACGCAGGCCAGCGTGGCGGAGGATAGGAGATTCGAACTCCTGAGGGGTTGCCCCCAACACGCTTTCCAACACTGCTGGCCAGCGTCCGTCGTTGTCCGCCGCAGTTCGTGACATGCGTAAACAGGCTCCCTGCAAACGCTGGCGAACGACCGCAGGCAGAGGTGAATGAGCCCAGAACTGAGCCCGCGCCCTGCTGTCCGGCCGAGGCTCGTCGGCCTGGTGCGGGAGGTGGCCGGTGAGCGTGGAGGCGATGCCATGGGTGCTCAATCTTGCCCCGTGCTAGCCGATCGGGGCGAAGGCCGTCCAGCACGTGCGGCGCGACCAGAACACCGGTTGCCCGGTCTCTATAGCGCCGCGTTCTGCAGGCAAGCGCCTGCGCGAAGGCAAGCCGGGTCAGGCGGCGTGGGTTTCGAAGCCGACAGAGCCGAGGTCGTGGCCTGGAGTGAGGCGAACATCAGCATCGAGGGCAGCCGCAAGATGCCTCAGCAAGGAGATGGTGGGTTCGGTGCCGCCTTCTTCGATGCACTCGATCTCGTCGGCGGTCATGCCGGCGCGGGCGGCCAGGCCGGCGACGCTAAGGTCAAGGGCGATTCGGCGGTCATAGACCGCCTTCCCGAACGCCAGGGCCTCACGGATCGCAATCCGCTCCGGGTCCTCTAGCTCAGCTTCGGGCCGCACCCAGCGGGTGTGGGAGCCGGTCATCAAACCTGCCTCTCGTAGGCCTGCACCGCAGGTCCGCCGTGGTCACGCTCGCAGACTTGCTGCGCCCGAACCGCACGGTCAATCTGCCGCTGATCATGCTGGCGGGTCTTGCGGAACACCGTCAGCAGTACGATCGTGCCGTCGGGCCTGCACCAATACGTTACCCTGAGCGCGATCTGGCGAAGCCGTAGCCGCAGTTCCCATACCGCGCCTTCCAGATGATCCGACCACGGCCCGCCCAGCCCGGGGCCCTGCTCGGCGAGCAGGCCAGCGACCTCGTCGACCCGCTTGAAATCGTTGTCGTTGAGGCTGTCCAGCCAGTCGCGGACCTCAGGCTCTAGTTCGAAGCGGTACATCTGCCGGTGCCGGCTCCTGTCGCTCACGCCGGTCACGGTAATGACAGCCGCCGACACCCGTGGCGGCTAGTGCAACGATCACACGCGGACCTCTGGCCTGAACGTTGGCTGCGCCGCCGGTGCAGACCTCCCCATCATGGAATGTAACCGGCTCTTTGGCGGCTTTCGCTTATCCGGCCGCACGTAACGCCGAATCTGGCACAAGCGCGACACGCTGTCACTGTGGCCCTACCGCGCACAGATTGCCGGGTTCGGTACGTTTACCTGGCTATAGACCTCGTAGCCGCGCAGGAGTCAGAGGTGAACCTCAACTTCTAGACCGTGTCGCATGCATGCTGCGGATTCGCCTCAGCCGTCCCGGCCCATAACGTTAAGCATGGCCGAGGAGTAACTGGGCCTTCCGCGTTCCATCTATCAAACCGTTCTCAGTGCGTCGGATGGGGAGAGGCGGGCGGCTCGCATTGCCGGGTAGAGGCCGGCGATCGCGCCAATGGCTAGGGCGGCGGTGATGCCGCCGTATAGGGCCTGGGACGGGATGAGCAGTGTGCTGTGCTGGGTGAGGGCATAGGCCCAGGTGGCTGCAGCGCCGATGACGGTGCCGGCCAGCCCGCCGAGCAGCGACAGGAGGAGGGCTTCGGTGACGAATTGCTCGGCGATGTGGCGGCGGGTGGCGCCGAGGGCGCGGCGCAGGCCGATTTCCGGGCGGCGTTCCAGGACAGAGATGACCATGACGTTGGCGATGCCAACGCCGCCGACGAGCAGCGCCACCGCGCCTAGGCCGAGAAACAGGCCGTTGTAGGCGCCCTTGGCGGCGATCTCGGCCTGCAGGATGTCGGCGGGGTAGGACACCGCCGCTTCGGATGGGTTCTGCGGGTCCACGGTGGCCGGCAGCACCGCGGTCACGGCGCTCAGCTGGGCTGGGTCAGCGCGGACGAACAATTCGGTGGGGTGGCCGTCAAACGCGAAGTAGTGCTCGGCGGCCGGGAACCCGATGAACGCCATCGTGTCCATCGGCGACTGCAACGGCACGTGGCCCAGGATGCCCACCACGGTGAACCAGTGGCCGCCGAGCCACACCTGGGCCGGATGAGCGAGATTGCTGATGCCTAGCAGGCTCGCAGTCTCCGACCCCAGGACCACGGCCGGGTACCGGGCGGTGGCCGGATTGAGGAACCTACCGTGCACCATCTTCGCGCCCACGGTCGCCGGCAACGTCGCGCTGGCGGCGGTCACCACGATCCCCTTGTTGTCGATCGCCGGGACAAACGGGGAGCGGTACACGTTCACCCCGGAGGTCTCGCCGATCGACGCGACTGAGGTGACCGGGCCGATCCGCGCGACCATGCCCTGCGCCGTGGCGGGCAGCTCGGCCTGCTGGCCGGACAGGCCCGAGGCGGCCTGTACGGTGGCCAGGTTCCCCAGCGCCCCGAGCTGGGCCAGCAGGCTGGCCTTGGAGGTCTGCGAGATCCCCAGCACCCCGACGATAGCCGCGATGCCGATGCTGATGCCCAGCGCGGACAGCGCGGCCCGCATCCGGCGCGACCGCAGCCCGAGGCTGCCCACGCGCAGCACGTCGGCCCTGGTGAGCCGCGATCCGCTGCCGGTGTCCCGGGCGCGCCACCGGGTCACCGGGGGCGGCTGGTCACGCACCGGCGTGCGTGTCACGGATGATCCTCCCGTCGCGGATCTCGATGCGCCGCGGCATCGACGCGGCGACCTCCAGGTCGTGGGTGATGACCACGATCGTGGTCCCGTCGGCGTGCAATTCGCGCAGCAGCTCCAGGATCGACGCGCCGGTCGCGGTGTCCAGGTTCCCGGTCGGCTCGTCGGCCATCACCAGCGCAGGCCCCGCCACCGCCCGGGCGATCGCGGTGCGCTGCCGTTCGCCTCCCGACAGCTGGTTCGGCCGGTGCCGGAGTCGGTGGCTGAGCCCGACCCGCTCGAGCGCGGCCCGGGCCAGCTCGCGCCGCCCGGCGGCCGTGCCCCCCCGGTACAGCAGCCCGTGAGCGACGTTGTCCAGCACACTGAGCCCGTCGAGCAGGAAGAACTGCTGGAACACGAATCCCAGGCGCCGCGACCGCAGTCCTGACAGCTGCTTGTCGGTCATCGCCGAGGTGTCTTCCCCCGCGATCGCCACCACACCGCGGGTGGGCCGTTCCAGCGTCCCCATCACGTGCAGCAGCGTGCTCTTGCCCGATCCAGACGGGCCCACGATCGCCGCCAGCTCCCCCCCGCCGACCCGCAGGTCGACCCCGGCCAGCGCCACCACCGGCGGGTCACCGGGATACTCCTTTGCCACGTCAATCAGCTCGAGAACCGGCGCCGGCGCGGCAGCCGGCCCGCGGGCCGGGAACGCGGCAGCCTGCGTCACGACGACGGCACCTCCACCCGCATCCCCGCCGCGAGGCCCCGCGCGGACACCTGCACCATCGTGTCGGAGTACAGCCCCGTGGTGACGCCGACCAGGTGACTGGTACCGCGCGAGACCACGTCCACGCCGAACCCGCCGCCTTGCAGGGCCAGCAGCGCGTTCACCGGCACTGCCAGCACGTTGTCGGCCCGCTGTGAGGTGATGTTCACATTCACCGGCGCCTGATCCTGCCGTGCCCCCGGCGGCGTCGAGTCCAGCGAGATCGTGACCGTGACGGTCGGCGAGGAGTTGCTGCCCCCGGTGCCGCCGCTACCGTTGGACGAGCACGGCGACTGGCCGGCTGACCCGCTGCCGGTGCCGGTGACGGCGCCCCCCGGGCACACCGCGACGGTTCCCACGCTTTGCACCTGCCCGGCAACGGTCGAGGTACCGTCAGGCAGCGTGACTGAGACCTTATCGCCCGGCTTGACCAGGTACTCCTGCGTCACGCCCAGCGAAACGGTCACCACCGGCTTCGTGCCGGTCGCGGTCAGCACGGTCGAGCCGCCGCCTCCGGTACCGGCGCTGCCGCCGGCCCCGCCGCCGACCGCGGCCCCGGCCGCCGGTGTCACCGAGGTCACCCGGATCGGGCCGGGCTCGAACACCACCTCACCGAGCAGGATCGTGCCGGTCACCGGCAGGCCCCGGGCTTGCTGCCAGCGTTCTGCCGCCGCGGCCGTGGCGGCCGAGTAATGGCTGCTCTGCGGTAGCCCGTTGCCGTAGCCGAGCGCTCTCAAGTCCCGGGTCAGCTCAGTCACGTCCGGGCCGTCCGGCATGCCCGGGTAGAACGCCCGGTACGCGGGAACCGGGCCGTACAGCAACGGGATCGGCACACCGCTGACCGAATAGACGCGCTGATCCTCCCGGATCACCTGCCCGGTCCTTGGCAGCCACGTAAACGTCGTGCCCGGGCTGGCCGCAGTCGCCTGCAACGACGCCAGCGCCGCCCGGTCGCCCCGCAATCTGACCTCATCGGCCCCGACCGCCGCCGCGGACTGGTCATCACCGGCCTTCGCGGCCGCTACGGCCGCGGCGAGCTGCTGCCGGGCTTGGGTCAGCGCCGCCCGGTCCGAGCTGACCTTCCGCTTATCGGCGCTGCACGCCGGCGAGGACGCCCCTGACCCCGAGCAGTCCCTGGCCCTCTGTGCCCGGTCCGAGCTGAGCGCGGACTTATCGGCGGTCACCGTGGTCCGGTCCGCGGCGACCGGCTGCTTCCCCGACAACTGCGCGTCGGATGAGGCCCGCCGGTCCGCCGACAGCGCCTGTTCGTCCTGGGCCACCGTCTGGCGTGCCTGGGCCACCTGGGACGGGCTCGCCCCGGCGGGGGCCGTCACCGTGAACGAGCCGCTGTATCCCAGCGACCCGCCCTCCTGCACCGTGTTCACCAGGTCAGTCCGCACCACCGCAGCGGTAGCAGCCGGCCCGCCGCCACCGCGCGGCACCCCGGCGCCACCACTGCTCGCCGCCAGCGCCGCACCGCCGGCCGCGGCCCCGGTCAATACCGCGGCCGCCACGGCATACACCACGGCCCGCCTCGACACGACCCTCCGGCCCAGGAACTTAGCCACCAGCGCCCGGCCCGCCGCCCGCGCCGTCGTCGATGACCGTTCCCGCCGGAGGCGAGCCCTCGCCGGGCAAGCCATGCACCCCGGTCTTCTGACCGCACAGCTTCTCGGCCCTGAGCATGGCCGGGTTATTCAGGTTCACGTTCCCGCTGAGATGCATCACGAACCCGTTCGATGAAGCGCGCAGATCGGGGAAGCTCGGGATCCCATTCGCCCGCACGCAAGCCGAGAACTTGTCCAGCGCGGCCTGATCCGGCGACTTGACCGAAGAAGCGTTACCGCCCAGTGCGTTGGCGGCCTCGGTCAGGTAGGTGATGCAGTAAGTGCCCGGACCTCCGGTGCCGTTCTGCCCGGTCGTCCCGGAGTCACCGCCGGGGATCGAGGGCGAGATGTCAATGTGGATCACCTTGTTGGCGTCCACGGTCGGGTCGGCCTGGCCGGGATCGCCGTGACGGCGCATGCACGCGGCCCACTCCTCCAGCAGCTTCGCCGGGCTGCGCGCCGACCCGGCCGGCGTCGTGCCGGGGCCCGATCCGCCCGGGCCGCTACTGCGGCTGGTATGTCCCAGGCTGGCCACATGCGGAGCGCCAGGCCCCGCGCCCCCGCATGCTGCTGTCAGCACACAAGTGCCAGCGACGATGGCCAGCAGCCCGGCACGTATCCACCACCCACGGCGCCGTCCCCGGCGTCCGCCGGTGACGTTGTCCATCAGGTGCTCCCCTCATTGACCTTGATAGCTCGTGCTGCGGTCGATAGCTGGTGATGCCGACGGCGCGGCGTCGCCCGCCCTTGCGGCTGATGCGGTGGCTCGGGCGACATCATCCGGGCTACGGCAGCGACCCCTGCGGACCCAGCCCCGGACTCGGCCCGGTGACCTCGGCGAGCGGCAGCTTTCGGAATCCGCCGGGGACGGGCACGGTGAGCTTGGCCAGGTTGTGCCCGGTCGGCGGGAGCCAGGTGATGTCCGCCGTCTGCCCCAGGCCTGGCTGCCCGGGAACCGGCCGGGTGGTGACGCGCACCGGCAGGTACGTGCGCGGGCTGACCCAGATCGTCTCCGACAGCAGGCTGCCCGGGGGGCTGGTCAGCTTGATGGCCTCGATCCCGTCGACGCGCTGCCGGCCAGCCTCGGCCAGCGATCCGTGCGAGACCGCATGGCGCAGGAATCCGGGTACCGTCACAGGCGAGCCAGACCGCAGGCCAGGGCCTAGACCCGATGGGAGCAGGCCCCGCCCCAGAACCGACGGGAGCTGCGGAGCCAGTTCGCCCGCTCCCGCCCGCCGGGCCCATGCCCTCGCCTTGTAGCCGACGACGGTGTAGACAGCTGCGGCGTTCACACCTGCGTCATAGACGGGACGCCCCGCCGCCGAGTACGTCACCGCGCGCCACTGGCCGCCGAACGACCACTCCTCGGCGGTCTTCCCGCCGCCGGATGCCGCAGTGACGCGGGCCGTGACCGTCATATGCGCGATCTCGCCGGGCCCGGCCGCGCTCAGCGCGCCCGCAACGTGCTTCAGTACGTACGCGGTACTGACCACCGCGCCCTCCGAGCGGTGGCGAGATCCGCCCGGCGCCGCAACAACCAGCAACACGGTGACTCCCGCGGCCAGGGCCGCTACCGCTGCAGCCGCCGCCCCCGGCCGGCGCAGTACTCAGCCGGCGGCCGTGCCTGGCGGGAACCTCCTCGGACCGGGCCGCCGCGACAGCCGTCCGAGCCCGGTCCCAGGCACCGGAGGAAGGCCCGGACAGCTCGTCACGAAACATCCGCAGCAAATCGATCTCGTCAGGCATGATCCAGCCCCTCAACAGCCGGGTCGGCAGACGGCCCGCCGAACGTCCACATGTCGAAGTCGAAATCACCAAGCCGCTCACGCAGCGCCGCGCGCGCCCGCCACAGCCGGGACCGCGCCGTCCCAGGCGGGATGTCCAGGGCTGCCGCGATCTCCTCCGGGCTGAGTTCAGCCCAGGCGTAAAGCAGCAGCACTTCGCGCTGATCATTAACCAGTTCACCCAGCGCCGCAGCGAGCCGCGGAGCGAGCATCGCGGCGACAACACGCCGGTCAGCCGCGTCCGTGCCGTCCGGGACGTCCGTTTCCGGGAGCAGCCTGGCGTCCAGCGCGAGCATGTGATGCTCGGCACGCCAGTGATTACGGACCAGATTCACCGCGATCCCATACAGCCACGACCGCAGGGAACCGCGCGCCGGCTCGAAACTGGCACGGCGCCGGTAAGCAGTCGCAAACGTCTCGGCCGCAAGATCCTCAGCCAGCGCCTGGCCGACACGACGGGCTATAAACCCGTAGACGGGCGGGAAATGCACACGGAAAGCAGCCTCGAACTCGCCAGGGCCGGTAATGCCCTCGGCCGCTGCCCGCCCTCCAGCCTTCATACTTGGGAATTGTCCGGCGCCCCGGCCGCGTTCCCCGCACGTCGCAGGCAATTGCTGGCGCCTCGGAAGACCCTGTCCCCAAACCGGCTGTGCGAACTGGTGACACCAGCAGTGACCTGTTCGCGGGCTGGTGGCAGCACATCGCGGGCCTGGGCGCGGTGCCGCGGGTGCTGGTCTGGGACGGCGAGGGCGCGATCGGCCGGTAGCGGGCCGGGAAACCGGAGCTGACCGGCGAGTGCCAGGCGTTCCGCGGCACGCTGGGCGCCAAGGTGGTGGTCTGCAAGCCCGCCGACCCCGAGACGAAAGGGATCATCGAGCGGACGCATGACTACCTGGAACGCTCGTTCTTGCCCGGCCGGTCGTTTACCAGCCCGGCGGACTTCAACGCCCAGCTGGCGGCGTGGCTGGCGCTGGCCAATACCCGGCCCCGCCGGGCGCTGGGCTGTTCCCCGGCGACCTGGCCACGAAACACCTGCGCCGCCTATCGGCGGGTCGGCGCGCAGCTTTGGCTGCCAAGGCCGATCCCGGAGCGCTGGTCTAGTGCCGCGGCAGATCACGCTTGCCTTGCGTATCGTTCCCGGTGGCCCGTCCAGGTCAGAAGGTCATGGGGCACCAGGGTGCCGGTTCCCACGCCATTGCGGTGGAGAGCGCCGCGAGGGAACCCGGCGTCACCTCGGTGATCAGGCCCGCGTTGGCCATGGCGCTAAGGCGGGTGCCGCCGAGATAAGCGGCGCCCGCTGCCCAAACGGGCAGCACCACATCGGCCGGGGCGGTGGTCCGTTCGCAGGTGGCACGGAAGCCCGCGGGACCGGCACCTGCCTCCGCGGCCAGCCTCCAGCGGCCGGCGTTGTGCGGGCACAGTTCGTCGGCGACCTCGATGACCACGTTGACCGGGCTGGCGTAGTGGCGCTGCGCCAGGGCGCTGCCCACGTCTACCAGCCGGACCCACAGCCCGTCGCTGACCAGGGACCGGACCCGGCGCGGGTCGGCCAGCAGGTAGAGCAGCGGGTCATCCACCGGGCGCATCCTGGCGTGGAATTCGCTGACCAGGTCCCGGCTTAGCAGGTTGTCCCAGAGCGCCGCAGTCGCCGCGGGGTCAGTGGCGATCGCCTCGCTGACCTCCAGGACGCCCTCCGGCAAGCCTGCGTCATCATCCCAGCGCTCCGCCGTGGTGAACACCGCATACCCGCGCGGCCCCGAGTCGTCCTCGGCCAGCACGCACCGTATCTGCCGGGACGGCTCGCCGTCGGAGTGCAGGTCGGTGAGCAGGCGGTCCCACCATGGCTCGGTGCGGGCATACAAGCCGGGCCGCTCGGCCAGCGCCACGTCGTAGACCTGAGCCAGCTCGGCCCTGACCGACAGCGGCTCGGCGATCCGCAGCCGCAGGCCGGGATCAGCCGGCGCGCCAGGCGCCAGCGTGCCCTCCCCGCGCTCCAGCCGGTAGGCGGCGTGCCAGGAGGCGCGCCCGTAACCGTACCGCCCGTAGATCCCCGATTCTGAGGCGACCAGCACAGCCACCGCCTCACCCCGCTCGCTCACATCGGCGAGCTGGCGGCGCATCAGCGCGGACAAGATGCCCCGGCGGCGGTGCGAGGGAAGCACCGCAACCAGACTCACCCCGGCGACCGCGGCCAGCGCGCCAGGCACCCGCATCTGGAAGCTGAACGCGCCCGTCCCGCCGACTACCGTGCCGCCGTCGAACGCCGCCAGGGTCCGGCCGAAATCCAGACGGGCCAGCAGGTTGGCGCGGGCACGCCCAGACACCGGCGTGCCATGGGATGCATGCTGGTCCACGGCGAGAAAGCCAGCGAGCTCGTCTTCGGCGACCGGGCGGATCGGGCAGGCGGCCATGTCCGCCTTCCTACCAAGCAGACACGATCATGCAAACTCCTTATCGCACGGGAGGGACTGCCCCCGCACCGGCCGCCTCCATGTGTGCAGATCCGATAGCGCGAGCCGGCGACACATATTCGTGCCGAACGACCGCATCTGCACGCCCTTGCCGGTGACCGCCATGGTGCCGTCGGCCGATCAGAACGGCGGATTGGTGCGTGGCTTCTCGTCGCACGCCTTTCACTTTCCGTGCTCGCTCACAGCCGCCAAGTCATGAGTGGCCTCATGTTCGGTGTGGTCGGCGTCAACACACGACAGCCGGCAACCGGTGGGAGGCGGGATGCAAAGGGCGGCCCCAGCACGCTATGGCGGCGTGCACGGCTAAGTCCGGGACGGTCCGTCATGCCGGTGACCAGGCATAACAGTCGGCCTGAGTTCGGCAACGGCAGTTTCGCGGTCCGCAAATTGAGCCCATCAAATGAGCCCACTGCACCATCGGGCCACTGCCCATCAGCGACCAGGAGCGGCGTTTCCGCAGGTCAGCCTGGCGGAGGATAGGAGATTCGAACTCCTGAGGGGTTGCCCCCAACACGCTTTCCAAGCGTGCGCCCTAGGCCACTAGGCGAATCCTCCGCCGGACAGCCTACCTACTCGCCGGGATGTTGCGGGCACAGTGCCGGCCGCACTGGCCAGCCCGGCGGGGGCGTCCCGGCCGCCAGCGGCGCCCGCACGCGGCCAGCGGCGTCCGGTCTCGGCTGGCCGGCCGGATGGCTACACTGGGCCAAGCCCCTCGCACGGCGTTATCCCGCCAACCCCCCCAGGGCCGGAAGGCAGCAAGGGTACGCGGGCTCTGACGGGTGTGCGAGGGGTCTTTTGCGTGCCCGGCCAGCGGGTCGCACCCTCCTGGCAGGATGAGGACATGGCAGGCGACGCCCCCAGTCCCAGTCCGAGCACCGAGCCCCCCGCCGACGCCGGGGAGGCGGCGGCGGTCCCGCTCGCGCTGTACCGCCGGTACCGGCCGGCCACCTTCGCCGAGGTCAAGGGCCAGGAGCATGTGACCGAGCCGCTGCGCCAGGCGCTGCGCAGCGGCCGGGTCCACCATGCCTACCTGTTCAGCGGGCCGCGCGGCTGCGGCAAGACCTCCAGCGCCCGGATCCTGGCCCGGTCGCTGAACTGCGAGCAGGGCCCCACGCCGGACCCGTGCGGCGTCTGCGCGTCCTGCGTCGCGCTGGCCCCGGCGGGCCCGGGCAGCATCGACGTGATCGAGATCGACGCGGCCTCGCACGGCGGCGTGGACGACGCCCGCGACCTGCGGGAACGAGCCTTCTACGCTCCGGTGTCGGGCCGGTTCAAGATCTACATCATCGACGAGGCCCACATGGTGACCAGGGAGGGCTTCAACGCCCTGCTCAAGCTGGTCGAGGAGCCGCCGCCGCACCTGAAGTTCGTGTTCGCCACCACCGAGCCGGAAAAGGTGATCTCCACCATCCGGTCCCGCACCCACCACTATCCCTTCCGGCTGGTCCCGCCGGCGGTGCTGCGCGAGCTGCTGGAGGAGATCCTCGGCAGCGAGAAGATCAGCTACGAGCCCGCCGTGCTGCCGGTCGTGATCCGGGCCGGGGCGGGCTCGGTCCGCGACTCGCTGTCGGTGCTGGACCAGCTCATCGCCGGGTCGGACGAGTCGGGGCTGCGCTACGACCGGGCGGTCGCGCTGCTCGGCTACACCGACGACAGCCTGCTCGACGAGGTGACCAGCGCGTTCGCCGCGGCCGACGGGGCCGCGGTGTTCCGCGCCATCGACCGGGTGGTCGAAGGCGGGCACGACCCGCGGCGGTTCGCCGCCGACCTGCTGGACCGGCTCCGGGACCTGATCATCTTCGCCGCGGTGCCGGACGCCGCCGCGTCCGGGCTGCTGGACGCGCCGCCTGACCGGCTGGCCCGGATGAGCGAGCAGGCGGCGGCCATGGGCCAGCCGCAGCTGGTCAGCGCGGCCGAGACGATCAGTGCCGGGCTGGTGGAAATGCGCGGCGCGACTTCGCCACGGCTGCAGCTCGAGCTGATGTGCGCGCAGGTGCTGCTGCCCGCCCCGGGCAGCCGGGAGCGGGACTTGCTGGCCCGGCTGGACCGGCTGGAACGGCGGGCCGAGGCCGCCGGGCTGGCCGCCGGGTCCGAGCCCGCCGGGGCTGCGGCGGCCGGGGCTCCGGCCCGGCCCGGCCCGGCGGGCGGCCGCGCCGAGGACGCCCGCCAGGCCGCCCGGGATGCGGCCGGGGGACGGCAACGGCCTCCCGCGGCGGACCGGCCGCCGGCGGCCCGGGAGCCAGCCGGGGACAGCCAGCAGACAGCCTGCGCGGGCCAGCAGCCGGCTGAGGAAGGCCGGAAGGCAGCCGCGGGTCCCCGGGAAACAGCCGGGGGAGGCCACGAGCAGCCTGACCGCGGTTCCGGGCCGGCCGCCGGTGCCCAGGCGGCCGCTCCGGCCGGCCCGGCGGCGAGCGCCACGGCGGCGGCCGGCCGCACGGCGCAGGACCGGCCGGCGGCCGACGGGCCGGCTCCGGATGACCCCGGGGCCGGCGCCCCGCCTGCCGGGGCCCGGACGGCGGGAGCCCGGACGGCCGGAGAGCCGGCGTCCGGCGGGGCGGTGAGCGCCGAGACGATCAGGGACCGGTGGCCGGACGTGCTGGCCGCGGTCCGCCGCCAGCGCAAGGTGGCCTGGATCCTGCTCGGCAACGCCGCCGTCGGCGGCTTCGCCGAGAACGTGCTGACGCTGAACTTCGGCCAGGCCGGGCAGGCGAAGGGATTCGCCGCCAGCGGCTACGACCGGGACCTGGCCGCCGTGCTGGAGGAGATGTTCGGCATCGCCCCGCAGATCAGGGCGATCTTCGGGGCCCCGCCCGGGCAGGCGGGCACCGCCCCGTACCCGGACGGCCCGCAAGATCCGGGCGCAGCCCCCGGCCGGCCGCCCGGGCCGGCACCCGGCTCGCCCGGCGCTGGCCCGCCCGGCTCCCGCTCCGGCTCGTCCCGCTCCGGGCCGTCCGGCTCCCGCTCCGGGCCGTCCGGCTCCGGATCCGGCCCGTCCGGCTCCGGATCCGGCCCGTCTGACTCTGGGCCCATGCCGCGTGGCGGCCGCGATCGCGGTGCGGCCGGTGACGCCAGTGACCGGAGTGCCCGCCGGGCCGAGGCCGGCCACTCCGCCGGAGACGACCAAGGCCCGGACGGCCCCGTCCCGGGCGACCCGGGCGCGCCGCCGGATGACCCCGGCCCGGAGGATCCCGGCAGGCGGAGCCGTACTGGGAGGACGACGGTGCCGGTGACGACGGCCGGGACGTGCCGGCCGCGGTCCGCCCCGCAGGCGGGAATGCCGCCGCGGCGCGGGAGGCCGCGCGGGCGGCCGCCGCCCGGGCCGTGCCCCGGCCCCGGCCGGCGGCTGCGGGCGCGGGACCGGACGGGGCGTGGGACACCCGGCCCGACGAGGCGGAGGCCGGCGCGCCCGCGCCGCTGACCGGCATGGACCTGATCGCGCGCGAGCTCGGCGGCCAGATGATCGAGGAGCTTGGCGGTCCCTGAGGCGGCCGGGATGTCACCGACGTGGCGGCGGTAACGGGCGGCGCGGCCAGGCCGTAGGCTCGACACCGACGCCCGACATCAGCGGCGAACCGACCCCGGCCGCCGGGCCGGAGCGAGCATCCCGGCGGCGGACCGACGAAGTGAGGGATCAGCGTGGACCCTGGCGGCCAGCTGGACATGCAGCAGCTCTTCGCGGCGGCGGCCCAGATGCAGAACCAGCTCATGAACGCCCAGCAGGAGCTGGCGGACGCCACCGTCGAGGGGACGGCCGGCGGCGGGCTGGTCACCGCGGTGGTCAACGGGCAGGGCGAGCTGGTCGACCTGAAGATCGCCGCCGCCGCGATTGATCCCGCTGACCCGCAGGAATCGGCCCAGACGATTGCCGACCTGGTGCTGGCCGCCTGCCGGGACGCCTACGGCGCCGCGGCGGAGCTGCAGCAGCAGATGATGGCGCCGCTGGCCGGGTTCGGCGCCGGGCCGCAGGAGCCGGGCGCCGGCGGCGCCCCCGGCATCCCCGGCATGCCCGCCATCCCCGGCATGCCGGCGCTGCCGGGCCTGTTCGGCGCCCCCGGCGCCCCGGACGACGACTACGACGAGGACGACGGCGAAGACGGCGCAGCCGACGACGAGGACGACGAGGACGAGGCGCCCGGCCCCGGGCCCGGGCAACCGGGCAGGGCCTGAGGTGTACGAGGGAGTCGTCCAGGACCTCATCGACGAGCTGGGCACGCTGCCGGGCGTCGGCCCGAAGGGCGCCCAGCGGATCGCCTTCCACCTGCTCGCCGCCGACCCCGCCGACGTGCGCCGGCTGATCACCGCGCTGACCGAGGTGATGGAACGGGTCAAGTTCTGCCGCACCTGCGGCAACGTGGCCGAGGAAGACGAGTGCCGGATCTGCCGCGACCCGCGCCGCGACCCGGCGGTGCTGTGCGTGGTAGAAGAGCCCAAGGATGTCGCGGCGATCGAGAAGATCCGCGAGTTCCGCGGCCGCTACCACGTGCTCGGCGGCGCGATCAGCCCGATCGACGGCATCGGCCCGGACGAGCTGCGGATCAAGGAGCTGATGACCCGGCTGGCCGACGGGACCGTGGCCGAGCTGATCCTCGCCACCGACCCCAACCTGGAGGGCGAGGCCACCGCGACCTACCTGGCCCGCCTGATCAAGCCGCTCGGCCTGCGGGTGACCCGCCCGGCCAGCGGGCTGCCGGTCGGCGGCGAGCTGGAATACGCCGATGAGGTGACGCTCGGCCGGGCGTTCGAAGGACGGAGGCTGCTGGATGTCTAGTACCGAGACCGAGGCCGCGGGCCAGACCGCGCAATGGCGCCCGCTGGCCGACCGGATCGCCCGGCAGGCGCAGGACTACCTGGACGGGCTCGGCGCGCTGGCCCGCGGCGAGGGCGGCGACGAGCTGGTGCCGCTGCTGCTGCTGGAGGTGGCGCAGGTCATGCTGGCGGGCGCCCAGCTCGGCGCGAGCAAGGACGTGATCCCCGCCACCAACACCGAGCCCGACGTCGGCGACGACCCCGACCTGGACGCGCTGCGCACCAACCTGGCCGAGCGGCTGCTGGGCTGCGACGAGTACGCGGAGCTGTTCGACCCCTACACCGACACGCAGGCCAGCCCGTTCCGGCTGTCGGACGACCTGTCGGCCATTGCCGCCGACCTCATCCACGGCCTCAAGCACTACCAGGCCGGGCGCGCCGCCGAGGCGCTGTGGTGGTGGCAGTACTCCTGCGTGAACCACTGGTCCACCCACGGCGGTGCCGCGCTGCGCGCGCTGAACTCGGTCGTCGCGCACGCCCGGCTGGACGTCGCCGAGGACCCGGCCGCGGGCTGATCCGGCTGGCCGGGGCGCCCGCGTCGGTACACTCGGGGACGTTGCCCGAACCCAGCGCACCCCGGGAGCCGCCGGCCGTGGCCCTCATCGTCCAGAAATACGGCGGGTCCTCCGTCGCTGACGCCGACGGCATCAAGCGCGTCGCGCAGCGCATCGCCGCCGCCCGCAAGACCGGGGACTCGGTGGCCGTGGTGGTCTCGGCCATGGGCGACACCACCGACGAGCTGACGGACCTGGCCAATGAGGTCAGCCCGCTGCCGCCGGGCCGTGAGCTGGACATGCTGCTCACCGCGGGCGAGCGGATCTCGATGGCGCTGCTCGCCATGGCCATCGCCAACCTCGGCCTGCAGGCAAGGTCGTTCACCGGCTCGCAGGCCGGCGTGATCACCGACTCCTCGCACGGCAAGGCCCGCATCATCGACGTGACCCCGGGACGGATCGCCGGCGCGCTGGCCGACGGGGCGATCCCGATCGTGGCGGGCTTCCAGGGCGTCTCGCAGACCAGCAAGGACATCACCACACTCGGCCGCGGCGGCTCCGACACCACCGCGGTGGCCCTCGCCGCGGCGCTCGGCGCGGACGCGTGCGAGATCTACACCGACGTCGACGGGGTGTTCACCGCCGACCCGCGCATCGTGCCGGCCGCCGGCCGGATCCCGCGCATCTCCTACGAGGAGATGCTGGAGATGGCCGCGTGCGGCGCCAAGGTGCTGATGCTGCGGTGCGTGGAGTACGCGCGGCGCTATCAGATCCCCATCCACGTCCGGTCGTCGTTCAGCAACAGGGTCGGCACCTGGGTGACCGACGCCGCGGGAGAGGAAGGGTCTCAGGTGGAGCAGGCGATCATCTCCGGGGTCGCGCACGACCGGAGCGAGGCCAAGATCACCGTCGTCGGGGTCCCGGACAAGGTCGGCGAGGCGGCCCGGCTGTTCCGGGTCATCGCCGCCGCCGAGATCAACATCGACATGATCGTGCAGAACACCTCGGTCGCCGCCACCGGCCGCACCGACATCTCCTTCACGCTGCCGCGCGAGGACGGCCACCGGGCGGTGGCCGTGCTGCGGGACCTGCAGGACGAGGTGGGCTTCGACTCGGTCACCTACGACGACCGGATCGGCAAGGTCTCGGTGGTCGGGGCCGGGATGCGCTCGCACCCCGGGGTCAGCGCCACGTTCTTCAGCGCGCTGGCCGAGGCCGGGGTCAACATCGAGATGATCTCCACCTCGGAGATCCGGATCTCGGTCGTGGTGGACCAGAACGACGTCGCGGTCGCGGTCGGCGCCGCGCACCAGGCCTTCGACCTCGGCGGCGGTGCCGAGGCGGTCGTGTACGGCGGGACCGGCCGGTGAGCGGCCGCGGCGGCCGCCCGGTGCTGGCCATCGTCGGCGCGACCGGCGCGGTGGGCACCGTGCTGCGCTCGGTCGTGTCGGAGCGGCCGGGCGTGTGGGGCGAGATCCGGCTGGTCGCCTCGGCCCGGTCCGCGGGCCGGATGCTGCCGGTCCGCGGCGAGGACATCGAGGTCCGGGCACTGGCGCCGGCGGTCTTCGACGGCGTGGACCTGGCCATGTTCGACGTGCCCGACGAGGTCAGCGCGCAGTGGGCACCGGTCGCGGCGCAGCGCGGCGCGGTCGTCATCGACAAGTCCGGCGCGTTCCGACTCGATGCGGACGTGCCGCTGGTGGTGCCCGAGGTCAACCCGGCCGACGCCGCCCGGCGGCCGCGCGGCATCATCGCGGTGCCCAACTGCACCACGCTGTCGATGATCGTGGTCATCGCCGCGCTGCACCGCGAGTTCGGGCTGCGCGAGCTGACGGCCGCCTCCTACCAGGCCGCGTCCGGGGCCGGGCAGGCCGGCACCGACGCGCTGTACGAGCAGCTCAGCAAGGTGGCCGGGAACCGCACCGCCGGCCAGCGGCCCGGCGAGCTGCGCGGCGCGGTCGGCGACTTCGGGCCGTTCGGTGCACCGCTGGCCCTGAACGTCATCCCGTGGGCCGGCTCGCTGCGCGACGAGGGCTGGTCGTCGGAAGAGCTGAAGATCAGGAACGAGACCCGCAAGATCCTCGGCATGCCGCAGCTGCGGGTGACGGCGACCTGCGCGCGCGTCCCGGTCATCACCGGGCACTGCCTGGCGCTGCACGCGGTATTCGGGCGCGAGGTGAGCCGGGCGGCCGCGCAGCAGGTGCTGGCGGCCGCGCCCGGGGTACGGCTGGCCGACGACCCGGCGGCCGGGCAGTACCCGACCCCGGCGGACGTGGCCGGCACCGACCCCACCTGGGTGGGCCGGATCCGGCAGAACCTGGACGACCCGTGCGCGCTCGAGCTCTTCGTCTGCGGCGACAACCTGCGCAAGGGCGCGGCGCTGAACGCGGTGCAGATCGGCGAGCTGCTGGCGCCCGAGCTCGCCGCCCGGCGCTGACGCCAGCGGCGGCTGCGGCCTGCGGGCCGGACGGGGGCGGCCGGGGCGGATCGGGCCGCCGGGATTTCGCCCGGCAGACTGGGGTCATGACCGAAACCCCCCGGGCGCCCGGCCGGGCGGTGCGCGACGTCGCCGACGGCTACGTCACCGCGCTGGCCGAGCTGAACCCGCTGCTGTCCACCAGCCTGGGCCTGCGGGCGGGGGAGGACCGGCTGCCGGACCTGTCGCCGGCCGGGCAGCAGGCAGCCGACGACCTGGCCCGGGCCACGCTGGCCGGGCTGGACGCGGCGCTGGCCGGCTACGGCCAGGCCGGGGAGCAGCCCGGCGGCGGCGAGCGGCGGTGCGCCCGGCTGCTGCACGAGCGGCTCGAAGCCGACCTGGCCTGGAGCGGGGCCGGCGAGCACCTGCGCTCGCTCTCGAACATCTTCGGGCCGGTCCAGGCCGTCCGCGGCATCTTCCCGATGATGCCGGCCGCCACCGCTGACGACTGGGCCGCGATCGCCCGGCGGATGGCCCGGGTCCCGCAGGCCGTGGCCGGCTACACCGAGTCCCTGGCCGCGGGGGCCAGCCGCGGCCTGTTCGCCGCGCCGCGCCAGGCCGCGACCGTGGCCGGCCAGCTGCGCGAATGGGCCGCCGCGGCCGGCGGCCGCGGCTGGTTCGCCGAGTTCGCCGCCGCGGCCGACGTCCCGCCCGCGCTGCGCGGCCGCCTGGACGCCGCCGCCCGGGCCGCCGCGGCCGCGGTCAGCGAGCTGGCCGGATGGCTGGCCGGAGAGTACCTGCCGCGGGCCGAGGGCACCCCGGACGGGGCCGGGCGGGACCGCTACCTGATCGGCGCCCGCCGCTGGACCGGCGCGGACATCGACCCGGCCACGGTCTACGACTGGGGCTGGGAGCAGTACCGGGAGCTGGCGGGGCAGCTGCGCGCCGAGGCGGCTGCGATCCTGCCCGGCGCGACCGCGACCGAGGCCATGCGCTACCTGGACGAGCACAGTGAGATCGTCGAGGGCACCGAGGCGGTCCGCGCGCGGCTGCAGCAGATTACCGACGATGCGATCGCCGGGCTGGACGGCAGCAGCTTCGAGCTGGCCGGGCCGATCCGGCGGGTGGAGGCGTGCCTCGCCCCGGCCGGCAGCGCCGCGGCCCCCTACTACACGATGCCGTCCCGGGACTTCGCCCGGCCCGGCCGGACCTGGCTGCCGACCCTCGGCCAGACCAGCTTCCCGCTGTGGAACCTGCTGTCCACCTGGTACCACGAGGGCGTCCCCGGCCATCACCTGCAGCTCGCCCAGTGGATGCTGGTGTCGGACCAGCTGTCGCTGTACCAGACCTCGGCCGGGCAGGTCAGCGCGTGCAGCGAGGGCTGGGCCCTGTACGCCGAGCGGCTGATGGACGAACTCGGCTACCTGACCGCGCCCGGCGCCCGGATCGGCTACCTGGACGCGCAGATGATGCGCGCGATCCGGGTCATCGTCGACATCGGCATGCACCTGGAGCTGCCGCTGCCGGCAGGCGCCCCCATGGCCCCGGGCCAGCGCTGGACGGCGGAGCTGGCGCGCGAGTTCTTCCTCGCCCACAGCGGCCGCCCCGCCGGGTTCATCAGCAGCGAGATCGACCGTTACCTCAGCGCGCCGGGCCAGGCGATCAGCTACAAGCTCGGCGAGCGTGCCTGGCTGGCCGGCCGGGACGCGGCCCGGGCCGCCCGCGGCAGTGCCTTCGACCTCAAGGCGTGGCACATGGCGGCCCTGTCGCTCGGCTCGCTGGGCCTGGACGACCTCACCGCGGAGCTGGCCGCGCTGTGAGCCGCTCCGGGGGCGGCGCCGCAGACCGCACCGGTGTGCGAGGCTGCCGGGATGGACGAGGGCTACGACGACCTGGCCGGCGACTACGCCTGGCTGTTCGGCCCGGAGGTCACCGGCAGCTCCGCGCGGTTCGGTGCCACCTCGCCCGGCAGCGGTGAGCTGCTGGAGCAGGCGGTGCGCGAGCTGCCGCCCGGAGCGGCCGTACTGGACTGCGCCTGCGGGATCGGCGCGGACGCGGTCGCGCTGGCCCGCCGCGGCTTCGCCGTCACCGCCACCGACGCCAGCGCGGGCATGGCCGGGCAGGCCCGGCGCCGCGCCGCGCGCCACGGCGCAGCCGTGACCGTCCGCCAGGCCCGCTGGCAGGACCTGCCGCAGCGGGCGCCGGGCCCGTTCGACCTGGTCTGCTGCCTGGGCAACGCCCTCGGCCATGCGGGCGGCGAGGCGGAGGTCACGGCGGCGCTCACCGCCATGCGCGCGGTGCTGCGCCCCGGCGGGACGGTGCTCGTCGATTCGCGCAACTGGGAGCTGCTGCACGCCAGCAGGCCCCGGATCGTGCCCGCCGCGCAGGTGCGCGAGCGGGACGGGGTGCGCTGCCTGCCGCTGTACATCTGGACCTTCCCGGAGGCGATCGGCGAGCCGTGCCAGGCCGAGATCGTGCTGCTGTTCGAGCACCCCGGCGGCGCGGTCAGCCACCGCCGGCACGTGCTGCACTTCCGCCCGTTCCGCCGCGCCGAACTGGCCGCGGCCCTCGCCGCGGCCGGGTTCACGGTGCGTGCCAGCTCCTTCCGCCCGGATGCCGGGTTCTACGCGATCGCGGCGTCGGCGTCCTGACCGCGCGGCTATCGTGGGGCCGCAGCGCGGCCGTCGGAGGGCATGATCATGCGTCATGGCAGCAGCCGCCCGCACGGGCGGCGGGCCCTGATCGCCATCGTCACCGCCTGTGCCGTCATCGCCGCCGCGGCCGCGGGCGGCGCCGCGTACCTGGTGCTGCGGACCAAGGGCAGCCCGGGCCAGACCGCCTCGGCCTACCTGGCCGACTGGCGCCGCGGCGACTTCGCCGCGCTGCGCGGCCTCGTCCTCGGCGCGCCGCCCGGCGGGCTGGCCGGGCCGCTGACCGCCGCCGCCCGGCAGACCGGGCAGCGCACGCTGGCCCTGCGACCGGGCCGGGTCCAGGTCACCGGCGACACCGCGACGGCCCGGTTCGCGGCGCGGGTGGCGCTGGCCAGCGGGCACGTGTGGGCCTACACCGGGCTGCTGCACCTGCAGGTCAGCGACCGCCGCTGGTACGTGCGGTGGAGCCCGGCGGCGATCTACCCGGCGCTGCGCCGCGGCGAGCGGTTCGCGCTCGCCGCCACCGGCTGGCCGTCCCGGGCGCCGGTGCTGTCCGCCGACGGCACTGTGCTCAGCTCGCCGCAGGCCATCGCGCAGTCCGGCTCGCTGGCCATGATCACCGGCACGGTGGCCCCGGCCACCGCCGCGCAGGCCCGGGCGCTCGGCGCCCCGTACCGCAAGGGCGATCCGGTCGGGGTGGGCGGGATCGAGCAGGCCGACCAGGCCCGGCTGGCCGGCCAGCCCGGCCTGGGCATCCGGATCGTGGACCCGGCCGGCCACCTGGTCTCCACCGCGGCGAAGTTCCCGGCCGTGGCCGGCCAGCCGGTCCGCACCAGCATCGACATGCGGGACCAGCTCGCCGCGTCCGCCGCGGTCTCCGGCGCGGCCACCGGCAAGCCGGTCGACATGGTGGCGCTGCAGCCCTCCACCGGCAAGGTGCTGGCCGTGGTGGAGCGACCCGGCGGGTTCGACCGGGCCGTGCTCGGCGAGTTCCCGCCCGGCTCCACGTTCAAGGTGGTCACCGCCTCGGCCCTGGCCCGCCGCGGGATGCGGCCGTCCAGCCCGGTCCAGTGCCCGGCCACGGTGACGATCGGCGGCCGGGTGTTCCACAACGACAACAACGAGCAGCTCGGCAGCACGAACCTGCAGACCGCGTTCGCGGTGTCGTGCAACTCCACCTTCGCGATGCTCGCCGCGAAGCGGCTGACCGGGCCGTCGCTGGCCGCGATGGCCCGGCAGTTCGGTTTCAACGCCGGGCCCGCGCTCGGCATCCCCGGCGCGCTCGCCACCTTCCGGACCCCGCATCAGCCGCTCGACCTGGCGGCGGACGCGTTCGGCCAGGGCACCGACATCGTCAACCCGCTCAGCCAGGCCGCCGTGGCCGCGGCCATCGACGACGGCACCTGGCGGCCGCCGCAGCTGGTGACCAGCCCGGCGCAGCGCCAGTCCGCCCGCCCGCATCCGATCAGCGCGCAGATCCTGGCCACCCTGCGGCCGATGATGCGCGCCGTGGTGACCAGCGGGACCGCGGCCGGGGTTGGCTTCGGTCCCGGCGTTTACGGCAAGACCGGCACCGCCGAGTACGGCACCGGGCCGAACCCGCAGGCGCATGGCTGGTTCATCGGCTACCGCGGCGACCTCGCGTTCGCCGTGCTCGTGGAGGGCGGCGGGTTCGGGGCCAGCAGCGCCGGGCCGATCGCCAAGGCGTTCCTGAGCCGAGTGTGAGCCTGCGTGTCAGCCCGCGTGTCAGCTCGCGCGGGCCAGCCCGCGCCTGAGCCCGGGGGCGGGCCGGGCCGGTCAGCGGGCGAACGGCAGGCCGCCGGCGTCGGCCTCGGTGCCGTCGGGCCTGATCAGGTAGCCGGCGTAGCCGGCCAGGGCGCCGATGCGGGCGAGCACCTCGTCGCCGCCGGCGGCGAGCGCGGTCGCCAGCGCGTCGGCCATGGGCAGGCTCGGGCCGGTCACCGTGGCCGACGCGGCCCGGCTGGCGGGCCCGCCGGTGAACGGGTCGAGCAGGTGCGCTCCGCGCTGGTAGCTCCCGGAGGTGGCCACCGCGGCGCCGACCTCGACGACGCAGGCCAGCGAGCCGGGCCGCCACGGATGCTGGATGCCCGCCCGCCAGCCCTGGCCGGGTCCCGGCTGGCCGAAGACCGCGATGTCGCCGCCGCCGTTGACCATGGCCGCGGCGGTCCCGGCGGCGCGCAGCACCGCGGCCGCCCGCTCGACCGCCCAGCCCTTGACCAGCCCGGTGGGGTCGACTCCGCCGGGCAGCGCCCACGGGTCGAACCAGCCGCCCGAGGCGTCCCTGGCCTGCGCGCACAGCTCCAGCACGGCGCCGACCTCGGCGGGCAGGTCCGCGGCCGCGGCCTCGCCGCGGCGCAGCCGGCTGACCGGGCTAGCGGGCTGGTAGGTGCTGAACACCGCGTCGGCCTGGTGCAGCACCCGGCAGGCCCCGGCGATGGCCGCCCGGGCGGCCGCACGGTCCTGGCGCGCGGCCGGGCGCACCGCGAACGACACCACCGTGCCCATGACCGGCTCGGCGTGGCTGAGCAGCGGCCCGGGCCCGGGTTCCCCGGCCGCCCCGGCTGCCGTGCCGTCGCGGCTGCTGGCTGATCTCAAGGGCTTAATGCAGGTGCAGCTTGTCCAGCGCGGCCTGCACCGACAGGGCGTAGGCCTGGCTGGTGTAGGTGGCGCCGCTGATGCCGTTGATGTGCGCAGTCTGCCCGGACAGCACCTCCGCCCGCAGCTGCGGGATCGCCTGGGCGGCGAGCTGCTGCGAGTACGGCTCTGCGGTGCGCAGCAGCGGGAGCGACACGCCGGTAATGCGGCGGCCGGCCGCGGTGACCTTGACCTGCAGCTCGCCGTAGCCGTACTGCTCGAGCGCCCCGGCGGCCGACCGGCCGCCGCCGGCCGCGGCTCCCGCCCCGGCCGCGGCCCGCTTCGCCGCAGCCTTGCTCTTGCTGCCGCTGGCCTGCGAGCCACCGGCCGCCGGGCGGCCGGCCGCGGTGCCGCTCCCGGTTCCGGACGGGCCGGACGCCGGCCGGGCCGGGGCGGCCGGCGAGCGGGTGTGAAACGCCAGCACGGCGACCAGCCCGGCGGCGGTGCCGGCCAGCACGAACGGTGCGCGCTTCATGGTCTGCTCATCTCCGGTCGCCGGTCACAGCGCGAATGCCTCGTGGTGGATGGCCCCGCCCGGGACGCCGAGGTCGCGTGCCGCCCGCACCACGTCGGCGACGAACTCCTCCGGCCCGCAGACGAACACGTCCCGGTCGCCGAGATCGGGCACCAGCCGCTGCAGGTTCTGCGGGGTCACCTGGGCCTGATCCCGGCGGCCGGTCAGCTCAAGCAGCCTGCCGCGCCGGTGCCGGGTCAGCTCGCGCACCTCGCCGAGCAGCGGGATGTCGGCCTCCGTGCGCCCGCGCAGGATCACCACCGGCGCAGACCCTCGGGGCAGGTCCTCCAGCAGCGCCCGCAGCGCGGTCACCCCGATGCCCGCCGCCACCAGCAGGGCCCGCGGCCGCTGCTGCGCGAACCGGGTGAACGCGCCGTAGGGGCCCTCGGCCAGCACCCGGGTGCCGGGCTTGAGCTCCGCCAGCGCGGCTGAGTGGTCGCCGACGGCCTTCACGGTCAGCCGCAGGTACGGCGGCCGCGGCAGCGCCGAGACCGAGTACGGGTGCGCCTGCCACCACAGGTCGCGGGCCAGGAAGCGCCACAGCATGAACTGGCCGCCCGCCACCGCGAGCCGGTCCAGGCCGCGGCCGCGGATGACGATCGAGACCACGTCCGGGGCCTCCCGCCGGACCTCCGCCACCCGCAGCTGGTAGCGCAGGCCGCGGACGGCCGGCCGGGCGAACCGGTAGCACAGCACCAGCCCGGCCGTGGCCGCCCAGGCCGCCGACCAGACCGCCTGGGTCAGCGGGTGGCCGACGAACGCGGGGCCGAGCACGATCACGTGCGCGAACGAGATGGCCAGCGCCAGGTACAGGTACAGGTGCACGGCCCACCAGGTCTCCCGGCGCACCCGGCGGCGGACCGCGCGCACCGAGATGGCCCCGGCCAGGCACATCAGGCCGAGTGCCACCACCGCGGTCAGCATGTCCGGGTACTGCATGACCAGCACGCCGATCTCGTGCCAGGCGCCGGTCCTCGCGGCCTGCGCGTAGCCGACGGTGATGAACACGCCGTGCGCGATCAGCAGGCCGATCGGCCACGGCGCGAGCCGCCGGTGCCAGCGCACCAGGCCGTCCTGGCCGAGCACCCGCTCGACGAACGGGATCCGGCTGACCAGCAGCACCATGACCAGGGCCAGGTAGGTGCCGGTCAGGCCGGTCAGGCTGCCGATGAAGGTGGCCAGCCCGCCGCCCGAGCCGAGCGGGCCCGGTGGCTGGGAGATGATCGCCAGGGCCGTGGTGACGCCCAGGCCGAGGCCGGCGACCAGCAGCGCGACCCTGGCCAGCACCGGGCGCGAGAGGGCCGGCTCCGGCCGGCCGCGGGGCCCGGCCGGGAGGCGGCCGCCGCGCGGGGCGGCGCGATGCCCGGTGATCTGGTGCTCATGGCGCCTGAATCGTGTCAGTGCAAGCTGGCCGCGGAGTCGGCGGATCCTCTGAATAAGCTCAGAATAAGCTGACCGCGGCCGCGGGCGTCCCGGCCGGCACCGGGATCCGCCCGCGGCGTCCCGCTGATCCTCAGCTTTGCGGGGCCAGGACCAGGCTGATCATGGCGCCCTTGCCGCTGGCGGTGCCGCCGACGGTGGCGGTCTGCGCCGGGTAGGTGCCGGCCGGCTGGCCCGCGTTGCTGTCGCCGATCACCGCGGTGACGCGGCCGCTGCCGGTGCCGATGACCTGGTCGCGCTGGGTGACGCCGCCCGGCAGCGTCCAGCCTGTGGTGCTGGACGACTTGTCGGCCCAGAACGACACCACCCACGAGCCGCCGCTGGCCACGCTCACCGCCGGGGCGGTGTGCGAGGCGGTGGCGGAGTCCGACGCGCCCGCGGTGACCGGGGCGGCGGAGCCGGCGTTGGTGTAGTCGGCGAGCTGGACCGCGAGCGGCCCGGCGCTGGACACGCTGGCGGTCACGGCCGAGCCCGGGTCGCCGGCGGCGGCTGTCTTCTCGAACACCGCGGTCTGCAGCGGCAGCGAGTTCTGCGTGGTCACCTGGGTCCAGCCCGGCGGGGTGCTGATCGCGCCCGCGGTCGCGTTGCTGGTCGACACGTACAGCAGCTCGGTGTCGCCGGCGCTGACCGCCTGCGGAGTGGTCACCGTGGCGCTGGTGCCGGACTTGACGTAGGCATCGGCTGACCCGGTGAACGTGATCGCCTGGGCCGGGCCGGTCGCGCTGCCGTAGGCGAACAGGCTGCGCGAGCGCCAGTCGATGCCGTCGATGGACGGCCCGGACACCGTGGTGTCGGTGGCCGGGTTGACCGACGGGCTGGTCCCGTTGGTGCCGCCGTTGCTGAACGCCACCGAGTGCAGCGTGCCGTCGGCGCCGTTGGCGTAGTACAGCGTGCTGCCGGACAGGAACATGCCGGCCACGCTAGCGAAGTTGCCGCCGCTGACGGTGAACTCCTGGCCGCCGACGGTCCCGCTGTCCGGGCTGAAGTAGCGCCACCGCAGGCTCGGCTGCCCGGACAGGCTGTAGTACAGCCGCCCGTCGGAGTAGAACGCGCCGGTGACATTGGGCAGCTCGCTGTAGTAGCCGCTCTTGACGCCCTGGTAGGTCTGCCCCGAGCCGGTCTGCACGTTGTCCCAGGCCGGGTCGTCGTAGGGGTCGACCGCGGCCGGGGTGCCGACGGTGCTGCCGTCGAAGCTGGCCTTCCAGAAGTTGCCGCTGGTGTCGCCGTAGAAGATTTCCGGCCCCGCCATGAACGCGCCGCGGGCCGAGCCCCAGCTGACGCCGGTATCCGGCACCGTGGTCTGCGCGCCGATGCTGGTGCCGGTCATGGGCCGGTAGGACAGGCTGTCGGTCGCGCCGCTCGAGCGGGCCGGCCTGGTAAACGTCGGCGGGCAGGGCGGCCGTCGCGGTGGATGCGGGGGCGTAGCCGCCCGACAGCGGGAAGAACGCGATCTCGTCCCGCTTGTACTTGTAGTCGCCGATGTAGTTGGTGTCGCTGCCGACATACAGGCCGCCGGAGGTGGCCAGCAGCGAGTACGCGCCTGCGCCGCGCGGGTTGCGGCCGGGGTTCCAGGCCAGCGGCAGCCCGCTGGCCGGGTCAACGGCCGCCATGCCCGGGCGCGGCACGGCGCCCGCGGCCGGGGAGTCCGAGCCGTTCGGGTTGTTCAGCCAGCGCTCGTGCCCGCCCAGGTAGATGGCGGTGCCGGTGACCGCCACGGACCAGAAGCTGTCGTTGCCGGTGTAGTCCACCCAGGTGGGCTGGACGTCGGTGCCGGTGTCGGACGTGGCCCAGCGCGAGACCGAGTCGCACAGCGACCGGGTGCCGTCGGCGTTGTAGCTGATGCCGCCGCCGCCGGTCGCGGCGATGGCGAAGTAAGAGCCGTCGGGGGAGAAGTCGACGTCCTCGACGTAGGTGTCGAAGGCGTTGGAGGCGCACGGGGCGTTGAATGCGCCGGTGTTCCAGTTCGGGTCGACGGTGGCCGACGAGCCGCCCAGGTCGATCATCACGATCTGGTCGTGCACGGCACCGCCCGCGTCCTTGAAGTCGCCGACGACGATGGCGCGGCTGCCGTCCGGGCTGATGTCCATCGCCCGGCCGCCGACCGGCCCGTCAGCGCCCGAGCCGTTGTAGCTGTGGTGGCCGGTCAGCTGGATGTCCATGTACGGGTCCAGCGCGCCCGTGGCCGGGTTGAGGGTGGCCAGCCCGTCGTGCGTGACACCGCCGGCGGTGGTGAAGGTGCCGGTGATGAACAGGCGGCCGCCCGACATCCGCATCGAGTACACGACGCCGTTCAGGACCGGCGGCTTGAACCCCGAGACGATCGAGCCGTTCGACAGGCTGAGCAGCGTGATGCCCTTGGACTTGACCCCGTTGACGGTGCTGAACTGACCGCCGACGAACACGGTGCCCGGCGTGGGGCCGGGGATGACCGAGTCGACCTGCCCGTCGAGCACCGGCGCGAACGCGGTGTTGAGCGCGCCGGTGCTCTGGTCGAACGCCACGATGCCGTGGTTGGCGACCGCGGTGGACGACCCGTGCTGGGTGGCGCTGGTGAACGAGCCGCCCGCCACGATCTGGGTTCCGGCCTGGGCCATCGAGAAGACGACGCCGCCGTCGATGTTCGGCGTGTAGCTGGCGGGCACCGAGCTGACGACCTGGCTTTGCGGCACGGACAGCTGGGCCCGGGCCCCGGTAGTCACGCTGAGCGCCCCCGCGATCATGGTCAGCGTGCAGCCGAGCAGGGCTGCCGCCCGCATGATCCGGGACGGAAGTCGGAGAACGAGCACTAGTGAATCCCCCCGCTGTCATCCAAGCCTGCCGTGTGCCGCTGCTGCGCGGCCCTGATCCCCCGTGATTCCCGCGCTGTTCACGGCCAGGAATCGGATCAAGACGGTATGTTATCTCATACCAGCTGTAATCGGGCAAGTATCCTTCGACAGGAATCGGCTAGCGCGGCAGGCGGGCCGGGCGCCGCCAGGCGGGCTCGTAGCCCAGCCAGCGGGCGAGCCGCTCGTCGTGAGGGCGGTAGTGCTCCTCCAGCATGGCCCGGGTGGCCTCCGGCATCGGCGACCGCGGCCGGGCGTTGCGCTGCACGAACGGCGGGTGGTCGCCGCCGGGCAGGCCGAGGAACTCGCGCACGGAGGTGTAGACCGGCTCGGGGTCGGTGAAGAAGTCGTCACTGTCGACGACGTGCATCCGGTCCCGGCCGAACAGTTCCTCCAGCCGCTCCAGCTGCCAGGCGTACTCGCCGCGGGCGCGGTAGGAGTGGTGCTGGTGGCTGTAGCTGGCGTAGCCGGGGTCGGCGGTGATCCGCTCGGCCTCGCCCGCCAGCCGGGATTCCTCCAGCTCCAGGGCCTGCTCGAACGGCTCGGTCTCGTCGCCGATGCCGGTCTCGTGGGCGTGGGCCGAGTAGGCCCGCTCGACCGGGTCGCGCAGCAGTACCAGCAGCTTCACCCCGGGCAGGTCGCGGGCGATCCGGGCCGCGGCCAGCGGGTGGAACATGTAGTACGGGCTGCACTCAAACGCCAGCGGGGCCCGCCCGTGGGCCGCGGCCGCGGCTTCGGCCTGCGCGAGCCGCGGGAAATGGCTCCGGTACCAGGCCGGGCCGTGGTGATAACCGATGTCGAAGTAGTGGACTTCCATGCCGAGCGCGGGACCGATGACCGCCGGGTGCTGGCGCAGCGCCCGGCTCATCGAGGTCGTGCCGCAGCGCTGCGCGCCGACGATCAGGAATCCGGGCGTGATGCCAGGCCCGCCCGTGCGCCGGGCGGCGACCAGGGAGTAGCGCCCGGCCCGCCGCGCGGACAGCAGCAGGCTTCCGGGATCCAGCAGCCGGGCCCGGGTCACCGGACGGCCTGGCCCGCGGGATGGCCAGCGGCCTGACGCGACCTCATCAAGCGGTGTCCTTTCGCCGGTTTTTGCGCGCCGTCGTGCCCGACGACCCTGCCGGGTGAAGGCGAGCATAGAGGGGCGTAAAGGTAACCGGCTGGCAAACGAGAATTTAAATTCTGTGACCGAAGGGACGGATGATCAGCCGTGTGCCCGCGGCGGGCCGGCCGCCCGCTCGCGCAGGCCAGCGGCCAGGCCGGCGATCGTCAGCTTGTCGACCAGCTCGCCCGCGGTCCTGGCCAGCCAGCGGTGGCGCACCGGGGCCAGCCGCAGCCGCGCGAGTACCCGGGTGCTGGCGCCGTCCGCGTCCGCCGGCTCGAGGGTGAGTGACCAGGTCACGCTGGTGCGGCCGCGGCGGGACCGGTAGACCAGCGAGTGCGGCGCGCTGATCTGCGCCACCTCGAACGTCGCGTTCCGGCCGCCGTAGTCGGGGATGACGTCGCCGGCCTGCAGGCCCAGCCAGGCCCGGTTCAGCGACCTGGCCGCGCGCCGGCCCGCGGGCAGGAACCGCTCGGCCCGGGCGGGCAGGTACCACCCGGCCCGCCGCTTGCCGAGCTGCAGCAGCCATGGCCAGACCGCCTCCGGCCCGGCCGCCACGGTGAACGCGCGGTCCATGACCACGTCGGCAGGGTCGACGAGCTGATCGCCGGGCCGGGCCGCCTGCCGCTCCGCGGCGGTGGCCCGCACGCTGGCGAGCAGGCCGCGGCTGCGGCTGCGGGCCGGCCGCTTCAGCCAGCTCTGCGGGAAGCCCAGGACGCGCTGTTCCTCCTCCCCGGCCCGCAGGCCCCGGCGGGCCGGGACGGGCAGGCCGAGCACGCGCTGGGGTTCTTCCGGGTCGTCAGCCAAGGCGCACTCCCGCGGCGGCGGCCGGGACGGCGGCCGCCCCGGCTCGTGATCACAGCATGACCGCGCGGCCGGCGGCCCGGCAAGCAGCTCCCCGGGATATCAGCGGGCAGCCGGCAGGCGGTGCGCGGAGCATGCTGGCCGGACCGTGCTAGCCGTACCTCAGGATCGGGTATCCGCACGGTGGATGTCTCGCTCGCGCGCCGCGAGCATTGAGGTGCAGGTGACAGGGAGTGGCCCGTCACCGCAGCTCACCGGAGGCATTCCGATGCACGCACCGAATGACAACGTCACTCCCCGCCAGCCCCTGGTCCTGAGAATCCTGGTGCGGCCCTTCGTGTACCGCCATCCCCGGGCCTGGGGCGGTGTGTGCTCGGTGGCCGGCCTGTGGGTGTTCATCCTGGGCGTCATCTTGTGCTCGTACCGGTTCTGGTGGGGCACCGCGCTGATCGCGGCCGGGGCGCTGGAACTCTGGATCGCCTGCCGGCTGCTGAACATCGTGCCGCGCAGGACCAGCCTGGGATGATCAGGACCTGCGTGACCGGAGCACAGGGCGGGCGAGGAGCATGATGACCGGCAACGGCACCACCGCGGTGCAGTCAGCACCGGGCGAAACCGCCGCCCGCGCACAGCCCCTGGTCATGAGAATCCTGGTGCGGCCCCTCGTGTACCGCCATCCCCGGGCCTGGGGCGGTGTGTGCTCGGTGGCCGGCCTGTGGGTGTTCATCCTGGGCGTCATCTTGTGCGCGTACCGGTTCTGGTGGGGCACCGCATTGATCGCCGTCGGGGCGCTGGAGCTGTGGGTCGCCTACCATTTGCTCCTCGCCCCGCTGCCACGGCGGGTGCGGGAGCTGGAGCAGTCCCGGGCCCGCGTGGTGGACGACTCGGCCGCGCGGCTGCGCCGGATCGAGCGGGACCTGCACGACGGCGCGCAGGCGCAGATGGTCGCCGTGGCCATGAAGCTGGGACTGGCCGCCAAGAAGCTCGGCGGCCTGGCCGGCGGGACCGGGCAGGCCGACCTGGAACAGGTTCTGGAGCTGGTCGCCGCCGCCCACCGCGGCGCCAAGGAGGCCATCACCGAGCTGCGTGACCTGGCCCGCGGAATTCACCCCCCGGTCCTGGACCAGGGGCTCGGCCCCGCGCTCGCCAGCCTCGCCGCGCGCAGCGACCTGCAAGTCGAGCTCATTGCCGACCTGCCGGAACGCCCTTCGGCCGCGATCGAGACCATCGCCTACTTCTGCGCGGCTGAGCTGCTGGCCAATGCGGCCAAGCACAGCGGCGCCCGGCGGGCCAGGCTGGAGGCGGTCCAGGTGGCGGGCCTGCTGCGGATGCGGGTCAGCGACGACGGCCGCGGGGGTGCCCGCGTCGAGGCCGACGGCGGCCTGGCCGGGCTGGCCGAGCGGGCCGGCACCGTGGATGGCAGGCTGCAGCTCAGCAGCCCGCCCGGAGGCCCCACCGTGGTCACCGTCGAGCTGCCGTCACATGCCTGACCGGACCGGAGCCCCGATGCGGATCGTGATCGCCGAGGACTCGGCCGTGGTGCGGGCGGGCCTGGCCGAGATCCTGGCCGACAGCGGCCATCAGGTGGTCGCTGCGGTCGGCGACGCCGGCCGGCTGCTGGCCGCGGTGGCCGAGCATCGCCCGGACGCCGCCGTGGTGGATGTGCGGATGCCGCCCGGTTACACCGACGAGGGCCTGCGCGCCGCGATCGCCATCCGCCGCGACCACCCCGAGACCGGCGTGCTGGTGTTCTCCCAGTACATCGAGACCCGCTACACGGCCGATCTGCTCGCCGCGGCGTCCGGTGGCGGTGCCGCGGGCGTCGGGTACCTGCTCAAGGACCGAGTCGCCGACGTCGAGGAGTTCGTCGAGGCGCTGAGCCGGGTGGCCGCCGGGGGTACCGCACTCGACCCGGAGGTGGTGACGCAGCTGCTGAGCGCCAGCCGCCGGGGCGACGGGCTCGGCACGCTCACCGGCAGGGAACGCGACGTGCTCGCGCTGATGGCCGAGGGCCGGTCCAACGCCGCGATCGCCGGGATCCTGGTGGTGTCCGAGCGGTCCGTCGAAAAGCACGTCGGGAACATCTTCAGCAAACTCGGCCTGCCCCCCTCGGACGCCGACCACCGCCGGGTGCTCGCCGTCCTCCGCTACCTGGAGTCCTGAGCCGGGGCGCCGCCTGGCCCCTGCCCGTTGCTGACGTTTTCGGGTAGCGTGTCCCCTGCTGACACGGTAAGCGGGGGACCGTACCTTTTGGCCTGGCGCGGGCCGCCGCTGGCATGTTCCACTCCCTGAGCAGGAGGCTGGCTTGCGGCCCACTAGCCCGACCGTCCGTATCCATACGCGCGAGGCCCGGCCTGTGACCAGGCGTGCTGTCCTGGCTGGCGGGGCGGCGGTGCTGGCGGGGGGCCCGCTGCTGCGCGCCGCCTCGGCCTCGGCTTCGGCGCAGAAGTTCGTGGTCGGCGCGAACGCGCCGTGGTTCACGCAAGTTCAGGCGGCGGTGCCTGGGGTGAGCTGCCGGCGTGTCTACTACGGCGTGTACAACTACATCCCGCCGTCATGGCCGGCGGCAGGCGCCGGGGTCACCGAGTGCGTGTCGATCCGGCCCGTACCGTCGACCTTGCTGTCCGGGTCGCTGGACGCCCCGCTGAAGGCGTTCATCGCCTCGGCGCCCCCGGGGTCGCTGCTGAACGCATGGCACGAGGCGGGGAACCTGGCCGGCTATCCGGCCTACATCAACCCGGCGAACATGCGGTCGGTGCACACGTACATGAACCATTTGTGCGAGGGGTCGAACGTGTCGTACGGCCCGATCTTGTGCATGCATCCCGACAAGATGCCGATCTGGATGGTGCCGGGGCTGGGCTGGTACGGGCTGGACATTTACGACTGGCCTGAGTTTCACTTCCCGGGCGGCGGGCCGCTGGATATCCGCGGCCTGCTGTGGCCGCGGTTCGACCAGTGGAAGGCGGTCATCCAGCAGGTGACGGGGCGGCGGAACCCGCAGCTGGACATCTGCGAGACGAACGCGAGCGATCCATCGCACCGGCCTAAGTGGATGCAGGCGGTGGCTGAATGGATGGCGGGGAACGGCGGTCATCGGATGATCACGTACTGGAGCCGGCACGGCGTGGGGCCGTGGCTGCCGCAGGACCAGGCCACGATCAGCGCGCTACGCCACTGCACCCTGCTCTGATCTCCCTGCGGCGACTTCCCGCGGCTCCGGGTCCCCTTACCGGCCGGGCCGAGCAGCAGGTTCGCGGCCACGAGCCGCCCGGTCTGCGCCCTGCCGCGGCAATGGCCCGCTGTGTCAGTCGCCGTGACGAGAACCCGCCGGCCGGAATGTGGTCGCGAAACCCTGGAACAAGTGGTAGCTGGCGGCCCACTGGCTTTGGGGGGTGGACCAGTACAGGGCATAGGCCTGATGGGAGTTCACCAGGATGTTCCGGTTCAGCACGTGCGTCAGCTGGCCTTGCTGGTAGAAGGTGAACTCCATGTCGGCGGCCTGTTCGGCCTGCGGGTAGTGCACTCGTGCCAGCCGGAGCAGGCGGAAGCCGGGTTCGCGGGCTTTCCGGTAGGGGAGTTGCTGGCGCCAGTCGGCGAGCGGGTCCGGCTTGGGCTGGGTGCTCTGCTGAATGAAGAGAAAACGGTTGCCGCCCGGGTCAATGAAATAGACCAGACCGCCGCGATGCGAGACCTGCCAGTCCCTGGGCATGCCGATCGAGAACCCGGTCGGGTCGTGATACCAGCGAAATCCGGCCTGCAGCGCCACCGGCTGGACGCCGGCTGAGGGCGCCGCGCTCGGGGCTGGGCTGGGGCTGGCCGAAGCGGAGTGCCCGTGCGGCGCGGCAGCAGGCGAATGCGGTCGATGCGCGTGAGGCGCGGTCTGGCCAGCCGCTGGCCGGCGTTGCGGTGCTTGGCTAACGAGCAGCGTGAGGCCGGTGGCAATCACCGCGGCTAAAGCCAGCGCGGTCGCGGCGGCCGCCAGCCGCCGGGAACGACGCCGCCTGAGCGGCATGGGCAGCGGCTCTTCGGCCTTGGCGGCAGGCGCGGGCGGCCTGGTACTTTCCCGCTGCGGCGCTGCCGCAGCCGCGCGCGCGGCGGGCAGTTCTGCGAACGCTGAGACATTTCGGGGCGTGAGGGCCGGCTCGGGACCTGGAAATGCTGACTGCGGGACGGTGGGCGGTTCTTCGGGGACAGGCGCTTCCGACGGCAGCTTTCCTGGCGGCCCAGGGCCGCCGGGCACGGCGGGTGCGGGCGACACCGCCCGGAAGGCCGGTTTCAACGGCCAGGTGGCGGCAGTAACACCCGCCTCGGCCACGCTGCGGAGCATGACCTCGGCTTCGGCTGCGCCGAGGCGTTCCGCGGGGTTCTTGCGTAGCAGCCCGCTGATCAGGGGCCACAGTGGCCCGGCGTGCCGGGGCGGGTCCGGCTCCGCGGTGGCGATGGCGGTCAGGACGGCCATGGCGCCGTCCCGGCGGAACGGCGGGCGGCCTTCGACCATCGCATACAGCGTGGCTCCCAGCGACCACAGGTCACCGGCGGGCGTGGCGGGCTCTCCGCGGGCCCGCTCCGGCGCCATGTACGCCGGTGACCCGATGACGAGGCCGGACGTGGTCAGTGCCGGGTTACCGTCGGCTATGGCCATCCCGAAGTCGGTGAGGATAGCCCGGCCCTCGTGGCCGAACAGCACGTTGCCCGGCTTGACGTCACGGTGCAGCACCCCGGCGGCGTGGGCGGCCCGGATCGCGTGCAGGATCTGCAGGCCAATCTGGGCCGCCCGGGCCGGCGGCAGCGGCCCTCCGGCGGTGATCATTTCGCGCAGCGACGGATCGCTGGCCAGCTCCATGACGATCCACGGCGCGCCGTCCTCATCGACCACGTCGAAGATGCGGACGATGTGGGGATGAGCGAGCCGCGCCGCCGTCCGGGCCTCCCGCAGGGCCCGCCGGCGCAGGGTTTCCCGTTCGCTGTCGTCGAGCTGTGACGGCCAGAGGATCTCCTTGACCGCTACCTCGCGGCGCAGCAGATCGTCCTCGGCCAGCCAGACGACGCCCATCCCGCCCCGCCCCAGCACCGCCCGCAGTTCATAGCGGCCGGCCACCACGCGTCCCGGCTCCGAAGCGACCACGAGCGTATGGCTTACCCCGCAGACCGGGGAGCTAACGGCGCAGATCCGGCAGGTGCCGCGCACCAGGCGTGGTCCGGCGCCCGGCTGGGGTACCAGCGGATGCGCCGAATATCTGGCCCTCTCGACGGACGACGGCACCCTGGCCGGCTGCTGGCTGCATTTCGCCAGCAAATCCTACGACCTCGTCTACACCGAGGACTGGACGGGCCGCAGCGGGCGGCTGCACCACATCGCCTTCGCCACCGACACTCGCGAGGACATCCTGCGCGCCGCCGGCATCTGCCTCGACCGCGGCGTGTTCATCGAGACCGGACCGCACAAGCACGCCATTCAGCAGACCTTCTTCCTCTACGTGTACGAGCCCCGCGGCAACCGCATCGAGCTGTGCAACCCGCTCGCCCGGCTCATCTTCGCTCCGGACTGGCCGGTCATCACCTGGACCGAGGCCGAGCGGGCCAAGGGGCAGGCCTGGGCCTGAAGACGATCGAGTCGTTCCATACGCACGGAACACCGCCGGAGAGCTGAAGCCGCATGGCCTCGCGGTCACCGCTCGACGGTGGCGAGCACGCGCCCGGCCGAGATGGCTTTGAGCAGGCGCTGGTAGTCCTGCTCGTTCTGGTCGGCGTAGGCGATGGCGAAATCGGCGATGGCATGGTCGAAGACCTCGCCGGTGCCCAGGTAGCCGGAGATCATGCTGGCCCGCCCGGTGCGGGCGTGCGCCCGGGCCAGCGCCCAGCCGCAGAGCCGGCCGTAGTAGTCGAGCTGGCGGGGGTCCATCAGGGGGACGCTCATGCTGCCTTTCATGTCGCGCAGCTGGCGGACGTAGTAGTGCTTGCCGCCCGTGCCGTTGGTTCCGAGGCCGGTCGTCCAGCCGAGGAACGGGTCGGCGGCGGCCTGGGTCAGCCGCTGGCCCATGACCACGCGTTCGCCCTGGTGCTCGTACTCGCTCGGGCCGGCGAAGCCGGCCAGCGCCGATTCCTGTGCCTCTTTGAGCTGCAAGAACAAGGGCTCGTCGGCGCGGTCGCCGAGCAGCAGCATGACGAACGCCTCCATGCCGACCGACCCGACGCCGACGACCTTGCGCGCGAAGTCACCGAAATAGTAGCGGCGCATCACCTCACGCGGGTCCGCCTGCAGCGTCTGCAGGTATCCCGCCACGGCGCTGCGCAGTTCTTCCAGGACGCCCGGGTAGCGCTCGATGGGGAAGCGGACGATGACCGGATGAGCGGGCCGGATGCGGTATTGCCCGTCGACCTGGTCGCACATCCTGAGGAAGGCCCGCAGGCTGGTGCGACGGTGCGCCTTGGCGATGTCACGGTGGCGGCGGCGCACCGCCGCCTTCGGCTGGAGCGCATCGAACAGCTTGCTGACCTCGTTGATATCGATCCTGGAATACCAGACCTTGAGGAAGCGCATTGCCGCGTAATTCGCCATCTCGGTGCGGTAGCTGCGCACGGTCAGCCGGGCGGCGGTATGGGCCTCCCGGCCGGAGAAGCCGTTGTCCCGCGCCGCGACGGCGAAGCTGGCCGCCAGCCGCTTGACGTCCCAGTCGAACGGCGCCGGGAGCGTCTCGTCGAAATCGTTGACGTCGAAGACCAGGCGCCGGTCCGGGGCTGCGTACATGCCGAAATTAAGCAGGTGCGCATCACCGCAGCCCTGAACCCGGATGTCCGTCGTGGGGGTATGCGCGAGATCCCATGCCATCGGCGCCGCCGCGCCGCGGAAGTAGGCGAACGGCGAAGCAGACATGCGCCCGTAACGCAGCGGTATCAGGTCCGGCACCCGCGACTGGGCCTGCTCTTCCAGGATCGCGATCGGATCCGGCCGGTCCCCGGCCGGTTCCCACTGGGCGTGATCTGACCGGGATACCAGCCGCCGCCGCTCGCGGCCCCTGGCCCGCCACTCCTGCGGCGTGAGCACCTCATGCGGCGGGGCCAGCACGCCCGGGCTCATCTTTGCCATGAGCCCCCCATACCCAATCTGTGCCCGCGGGCCGCGCGGCCCGGCCCGGCTCTTCGTGCTGGGCCCGCAGGAAAGCCTCGCGGATCTCCTTCGGGCCGAACGGCCAGGTGCGGTGGTAGCGGGCCCAGCCGAGGTAGGCGGCGAGGCCGGCGGCCAGCCAGACGGTGGACCACACCAGGGCGGTGCCGGTGGCGGAGGCGTAGACGTACAGCCAGCCGGCCAGGGCGGCGAGACTGGGCAGCGGGTACAGCCACTGCCGGTACGGGCGGTTCAGGCCCGGCTGGCGCCGGCGCAGCACGGTCAGCGCGGCGATCTGCGCGACCGCCTGGACCCAGATGATGACCGCGAGCAGCACGTTGATGATCGTGGTCAGGGTGAAGAAGCTGCCGGCCGCCGTGATCAGGCCCATGATCAGCAGCGAGACGTGCGGGAAGTCGTGCCGGGGGTGCAGCCGGCCGAACACCCGGAAGAACAGCCCTTCGCGCGCAGCGTGGAACGGCACCCGCGAGCCGCCGAGCAGTCCGGCAAACACCGACGCCATCGCGGTCACCAAGATGAGCACGGTGACAACGTCTGCGGCGGGGCGGCCCCAGTTGTGCGTGACCGCCAGCGAGGCCACCGAAGTGGAATGGGCAACGCTGGGCCAGGGCAGTACGCCCACCACGCCGATGTTCATGGCCAGGTAGATGACCATGATGGCGGCGATGGAGATGATGATGGCCCGCGGCAGCACCCGCCCGGGGGTGCGCACCTCGCCGCCCATGTACGCAACCGTGTTGTAGCCGAGGTAGTCGTAGATGGCGATGAGCAGCCCGGCGCCCAGGGCGGTCACGAACCCGCCCGCGAATGCGCTGTGCGGGTAATGGAAGGCCAGGCTCGGGTGGAAGTTGCTGTAGGAGGCGGCGATCGTCAGGCCGGCCGCCAGCAGCATGATGATCCACAGGGCGGTGGTGATGACCTTGATCGACTCGATCCGGCGGTACAGCAGCACCACGATCGCCGCCGTGACGCCGATTCCGATCAGGTGCATCGGCCAGAAGCTCAGGCCGGGGAAAAAGTAGGCGAGGTATTGCTCCAGCCCGATGATGCCGGTCGCCATGATCAGCGGGATGGTCAGCACGATGGTCCAGATGAACAAGAACGGCATCAGCTTGCCGGTCCGGTACTGGAACGCCTCCCGCAGGTAGAGGTAGGTTCCGCCGGCACCGGGCATCGCCGCGCCGAGTTCTGCCCACACCAGCCCGTCGCAGACCGCCAGCAGCGCGCCCGCGATCCAGCCGATGATCGCCTGCGGGCCGGAGAACGTCGCGACCATCAGGGGGATCGTGATGAACGGGCCGATCCCGACCATCTGCGTCATGTTGATGGCGGTCGCGGGGAGCAGGCCCACCGAGCGGTGGAAGGTATGGCCGCCCTTCTCTCCCGCCTCCCCGGCCAGGTCCACGTCCAGGCCCGGGCCCTGGCCGTCACCACCTGCAGGGTCTGCGCCGGGCGGAGGTTCGCGCCGGGTCAGCGCGCAGCCTTCCGGGAGGCGCGCCGGGATACCGCGGTCACCGCCGAGTCGGCGTGATGCAGGGCCCGGGCCGTGCGAGTTGCTGGATTGCGGTGCTCCGCAGCGCGGGCGAGGCGATGGACAACCATCCGGGCCAGCGGGAACGCGATGGCCAGCAGTATCAGCCGCCGCACCCCGCGGAACAGGAACCACATGCTCAGCGGCCCTCCTTAACGTCAGCATCCGGAGGCAGACAGGCGCTACCCGCGGCGCGGCGCGGTAACCACCGCGCCGGTGTCAGCCGGGCGCGATCTCGCCGATCTGGGCACGCTCCGGCCCGGCGCCGCCCGCGCTGACGGGGTGATCCACCTGGGCTTCGCCCACGACGGGTTCTTGGCATTAGCCTTCGGTAATCAGAACCCGGCGGTTGAGCTGGCGTCCCGCTGCTGTCGAGTTGGAGGCGACCGGCGTCGCCTGGCCGCGGGCCTGCGTCCGGTAACGGATCGGCTCCGGCCCGAGCCGCTGTTGCAAGGCGCGCTGCACCGCGGCCGCCCGCCGCCGGGCCAATCCCACGTTGGCCGGGGCACTGCCGATGGCGTCGGTGTAGCCGATCACCACCACGACGGCAACATGCCGGGCGCGGATAGTCAGGGCCGCATTGCCGATGACGGTCCGGGCATAGGAGTCAAGTACCGTCCCGTTCTCGGCGAACAGCACCTGGCCCACTGCGCCGCCGATCGCTAGCTTTCCGGCGGCCCGCCGCGGCACCACGCCGCCCCCGCCGACCAGGCCGTAGCGAAGTGTGCCCGCCGCTGAGGCGGCAGCACGCGGTGAACCGGCGACATGACGCGAAGGCGAACCGAGCCGCAGTATGGCGGTGATCAGCCCGATGACCAGCAGGGCCAGAATCAGCCCGAGGATAACCAGGCGCCGCCAGGCCATCTCGCGTGCGGTATCGGTCACTAGCGCCGTGCCGCGGCGGCCGGTCCGCCCGGGACGCTGCGGTCCGCTCATCATCCCCCTTGCCGTCATCTTGGTAATGCCGGCCAGCACCGGTCGTTACGCACGGAGCTGAAATGCCGGCGGCCTCGGCACGACCAGTCGTTAAGAGCGCCTGTTGTCCAGGCGCTGCAGCAGGTCGTGAGCGGCGAGCTCGATCTCCTTGTGCCGCCACTCAGCCGCCCGGTACTGGCAGGCGATGATGCCCATGCGGTGCACGCGACGGAAATCTCCGTAGACGAACGCGTACCTGGCCTTGGTGTGGTCGCTGGCACCCTCGGTGAGGCCGAGATGCCATTGGGCATATTCATCCCACTCGTGCGACTCCAGGAATTCGTTCTGCTCGCGGGCCCCGGGCTGGACTTTCCCCCAGTCGCTTTCCAGCACGATCTGACCACTGTCGATGAGCTGCCGCGCCCGCGCCACAGCGTCCGGGTTCACCGCGTAGGAAGCCATGAGGGCATTCTGCCCGGGCGGGATGGTCCTGCGCGCAGCCAGCCCGGCGCCCCCTTGAGTTTGCACTGGATCCAGCGCGGAAGATGGCAGCTACCAGATCGTGACGTGTCAGGCGAGGCAGAGGAGCCGGCCATGGGTGTGGCTAAGAAGACAAAGCGCGAAGCGAAGGCAGTCAAGGGCAAGGCCAAGAAGGGCGCCGGCAAGGTAAAGCACAAGGGCAAGAAGGCCAAGCACGCTGCGAAGCACTGACAGGAGCGCTCCCGCGCCGGTGAATCCGAGGTCCGGCGCACGTCAGAGCGGCATGCGCACACTCATCGTTCAGCAGTTCGGCGTCTCGCTCGACGGGTTCTCGGCCACCGAGGACAACGACGGCTGGCGGCGCTGGGGTGAGATCGACGATCCCGAGCTCGATGCCCGGATCGTGGACAACGTCCGGCGGGCCGGAACCCACATCATGGGCAGGCAGACCTATCACGGGCACGAGGAGCACTGGCCGAAGGCACTGGCCTCCCCGGACCCGTCCGAGCGGGCCATCGCGGAGCTGCTGGACCGCGCCAGCAAGGTGGTGTTCTCCCGCTCGCTGCCGGAGGCGGCCTGGGCCGGCACGAGGGTTGCCCGCGGTGACACCGCGGCGGAGATCGCCCGGCTGCGGTCCGAGCCGGGCGGGGAGATCCTGGCCGTCGGCGGAGTCGTCTTCCTGCGCTCGCTGGTCCGCCTCGGGCTGTTCGACTCGGTCCGGCTCTACGTGCAGCCCTACCTGGCCGGAACCGGGGTGTCGATCTTCGACGCCGCCGGGGGGCCGGTGAGCCTGCGGCTCGCATCCAGCCGTGCCTTCTCCTCGGGGGTGCTCGAACTGGTGTATGACAAGGTTCCTGCCGCATAGCGCCCTGGGCTTGCGGGGCGGCGCTCAGCCTGCCCCGTGCCACGGCGAAGCCCGCCGCGCGGCAAATGGGGCACGGATAGCTGTTTCGCTCCGGTTACCTATGTGTTAGGACTTGCTGGAATGCGTGCCAGCGCCGGACGTATCGGAGGCGGCTGATGGATGCCCGGAAAGATCCGCGCCTTGTGCCGAGCCACGGGCCGTGCCGGAGAACACGGAGCTACGGGCTCCGCCTCAGGCGACAGCACCAGCACAGTCCGGCGGCGGCCGCACGGCGGGTCGCGGCCGCTGGGGCAGCGGCGGCGCTGGTCGCGTTAGCCCTGGCCGGAACCGTCGGCCAGAGCGCGGCCGCGGCGGGCACGAGCGCGTCGTGCCCGTGGGTGACATCCGCCGCTCCCGTCTCGCAGCGCGTGGCCCAGCTCATGAAGGCGATGAGCCTGGACGACAAGATCACCATGGTGGAGGGCCACGGGACCACCAACCCGTACGTGTTCTACACCCCGGCGATACCTTCGGTGTGCATACCGGCGGTGGGGCTGGAGGACGGGCCCGCCGGCGTCGCCGACGGGCTGACCGGCGTCACCCAGCTGCCGGCCGGCGTGTCGCTCGCGGCCGCCTGGGACCCGGCGCTGGCCCGGCAGTACGGCCGGGTCATCGGCGCGGAGGAGTTCGGCAAGGGCGCCAGCGCGAACCTCGGCCCGACCGTGAACATCGACCGGGACCCGCGGTGGGGCCGGTCGTTCGAGGCGCTGAGCGAGGACCCGTTCCTGAACTCGGCGCTGGACGTGCCGGAAATCGGCGGCGTACAGAGCCAGGACGTCGAGTCGCAGGTCAAGCACTTCGACGCCTATAACCAGGAAACGTACCGCAACACCCCGGCCGACAATGTGATCGTCTCGGGCCGGGCGCTGCACGAGATCTACATGCCGTCGTTCGACGCGGCGGTGACGCAGGCGAGAGCCGCGTCGGTGATGTGCGCCTACTCCTACGTCAACGGCAGCGCGAGCTGCAACAGCTCGTACCTGCTCACGGACGTGCTGAAGCAGATGTGGGACTTCCAGGGGTTCGTGATGTCGGACTACGGCGCGCTGCACGGCACCTCCGGCGCGCTGCAGGGCACCGACCAGGAGCAGCCGTTCAACACGTACTACGGAACGGCGCTGAAGACCGACATCGAGAACGGGACGATCCCGGTTGCCGCGCTGAACACGATGGTGCAGCGGGTGTTCACCGAGATGTTCCGGTTCCGGCTGTTCAGCCAGCCGCGCACCGGGTCGCCCACGGCGACGGTGACCACCCCGGCGCACCGGGCGCTCGCCGCGCAGGTGGCCGAGGCGGGCACCACGCTGCTCAAGGACGCCGGCCACGCGCTGCCGCTATCGTCGGCGGGAGCGGGGAAGATCGCCGTGATCGGCACGGCCGCGTCCGTCTCGCCGGCCTATGCGGGCGGCGGCAGCGCCTACGTGATCCCGTCGGCGACGGTCAGCCCGCTGCAGGGCATCCGGGCGGCCGCCCCGTCCGGCACCAGCGTGACCTACCGGCCGGGCCTGCCCGCGGACACGGCGCTGCCGTCGATCCCGGCCGCCGACCTCTCGCCCGCGTACGCCCCGACGCCGTTCGGCGGCAGTTACACGGGAACGCTCACCGCGCCGGAGACGGGCACGTACGTACTGGCCATCACCAACCCGTGCGGCTGCTACACCCCCACATATCTCAGCCTGAACGGCACGCAGATCCTGGACGATCCGAGCACGCCACCCGTGCAGACGTACTCGGTCGCGGTGCACCTGACTGCGGGCACCAAGTACACGCTCTCGATCAGCGGCGATTCGTCCCAGCTGCTCTGGGCCACCCCGTCGGCGCTGGCGCCCGGCATCACCGCGGCGGCCCATGCGGCCAAGACGGCGCGCGCCGCGGTCGTGGTCGTCTCGGACGACACCGAGTCCGAGGCCGCCGACCGGCTTGGCCTCAACCTGCCGTCAGCGCAGGACGAGCTCATCGAGGCGGTCGCGGCGGCCAACCCGCACACGGTCGTGGTGGTCAACGCGGGAGCGCCGATCGCCATGCCGTGGCTGAACCGGGTCGCGTCCGTCCTGGACGCCTGGTACCCGGGGCAGACGAGCGGGACGGCGCTGGCCAGCGTGCTGTTCGGCCGGACCGATCCCGGCGGCCACCTGCCGGTCACGTTCCCGGAATCGCTGAGCCAGGTGCCCGCCTCCACCACCGCCCAGTTCCCCGGCAACGGAACCGAGGTGCTGTACTCCGAGGGCATTGACGTCGGCTACCGGTGGTATGACGCCCGCCATCTGACCCCGCTGTTCCCGTTCGGGTTCGGGCTGTCCTACACCAGGTTCGCCTACAGCAGGCTGCGGCTGAACCGCGCGACGGTGACCGGCACGCAGGACCTGCGCGTCTCGGCCACGGTCACCAACACCGGTACCCGAAGGGGCAGCGACGTCGCCCAGCTGTATGTGGGCGATCCGGCATCAACGGGCGAGCCACCGCGCCAGCTGGAAGGGTTCCGGCGGGTGAACCTCGCGCCGGGCCAGTCGGCCCGCGTGTCCTTCTCGATCACGCCGCAGGACACCTCGTGGTGGAGCGACACCGCGAAGGGCTGGACCCAGACCGCCGGGGAGTATCACGTCTACGTGGGCGACTCCTCAGCCCCGGCGAACCTGCCGCTGCGGAACTCGTTCCGCATGACATCCACGCCGGGCGCCCGCCAGGTCGTCGTCACGGCCCCCAGCGTGGTGCACGCCGGCCAGGCATCGGCGGTGCGCGTGACGCTGACCGCGGGCGGCAACCAGATACTCCACGGCGTGCGGCTGGCGCTGCAGCTGCCGGAGGGATGGACCGTCACGCCCGCCGGGCCGGTGAGGTTCGCGACCGTGCGGCCCGGCCAGGCGGTTGCGGCCACGTTCCGGGTGAGTCCGCCCCGCTACTCCCCGGACGTCACCCAGGTCATCCACGCCACCGCGGCGATGGGCGGCGCGCTGCGGGAGGCGGGCGTATCGGCGTCGGTGCGGTCCTGAAAGCCCGGGCGGCCGTGCGCTGAGCCGCGCAAGCGCCAAGATCAGCCGGCAGGCGCGGGCAGCTCTGACCGGCACACCCCGCGTGCGGGGTGTGCCGGGCGCGGGAACGTCGCCTCGATGCGCAATCCGCCTTCGGCCCGGGGGCGGGTGACGAGGACGGCGCCGTGGGCGGTGGCGATGGCGCGGACGATCGACAGGCCGAGCCCGTGGCCGTTGTCGTTGCTGGCGCGGGTGGCGGCGAGCCGCTGGAAGGGCCGGTAGAGGCGGTCAATTTCGGCGGGCGGGATGGCCGGGCCGCTGTTCTCGACGGACAGGACGGCCTGGCCGTCCTCGGTGCCGGTGCTGACTTCGACCATGCCTGCTGCCGTGTTGTGCTGTATGGCGTTATCGAAGAGGTTGGCAGCGAGTCGCTCGACCAGGTCCGGGTCGCCGGTGAGCGGGGCGTGATCGAGCGAGGCGCGGATCTGGATCTGGCGGTCCTGCAGTTGATCGCGACGGGCGTGGAGCAGGGCGGCGGCGACCTCGCGCAGGTCTACCGGCTGACGGCGGGCGAGTCCGGCTTCGCTGGTGGCCAGGGTGAGCAGCGCTTCCAGGATGCGTTCTTGCTGGCGGCCGGATTCCAGGAGTTCCTCGCCGGTGGCGCGCCACTGCTCGGCGGTGGTGCGCGGGTTGCGCAGCGCGACCTGCAGCACCGTCTGGTCCAGGGTGAGGGGGGTGCGCAGCTCGTGCGAGGCGCTGACCACGAAGTGGCGCTGCGCGGCGAATGACCCCTCGAGGCGGGCCAGCAGGCCGTCGAGGGTGTCGGCGAGCTTCTTGAACTCATCATCCGGGCCGGCCAGGGCGAGCCGCTCGTGCAGGCTGGTGGAGGAGATCGTCTCCGCGGTCAGGGTGATGGCACGCAGCGGGCGCAGGACCCGCCCGGCCACGAGCCAGCCGAGCAGGAACGCCAGGACGGTCATGACGGCCAGCGCGATCGCGGACCGGGTCAGCAGCGCATGCAGGTCAACCCAGTTTGCGTACACCGCCGCCGCCCTGAGCTGCCGGTTCATCACGGCCTGCGTGACGCAGTGGGAGTGATAGCGGATGCAGGGCAGGGCCACTGGCGACCGGGCGCCGCCATGACCACCGCCCGGCAGCGGCAGGCTGCGCTGCGGGGGCAGGGACCCGGGCAACTGCGGGAATCGCAGGTGCGCAGTAAACGACAGCCGGGTCGGGATCACCTTCGTGCCCGTGGCCCGGGCGAAGAGCCAGAACGTGAACCCGAGCAGCCCCGTCCCCGCCAGGATGAACAGGCCGCCGTAGAGCAGGGTAAGCCGCAGCCGCGCCGTAAGACCCGGCAGTCCCAGCCGGGCCGGCAGGGCGCCGAGCTGCCTGGTCAGGGCCATCATTGCGGCTCGCCGATGCAGTAGCCGCCGTCGCGGACGGTGTGGATGACCGGCGGGGGGCCCAGCTTGGCGCGCAGCCGCCCGATAGTGGTCTTGACCGTGGTGGTGAACAGGTCGGCGTTCTCGTCCCACGCCCGGTCCAGCAGTTCCCCGGCCGTCACCAGCGTGCCCTGCGCGCCCAGCAGGCACTCCAGTACGGCGAACTCCTTAGGGGTCAGCGCGAGCCAGCGGCAGGCCCGGACGGCCACCCGCCGGGCCGGGTCCACCGACAGGTCGCCATGTGTGAGCGTAGGGGGCAGCGGCATCCCAGCGCGCCGGCCCAGCGCCCGGATCCTGGCGATCAGCTCGGCGAAGTCGAACGGCTTGGGCAGATAGTCGTCCGCGCCCAGGCCCAGGCCGTCTACCCGGTCGGCGATCGTGCTGGCCGCAGTCAGCATCAGCACCCGGCCGGGGCAACGGCCGGCAGCCAGGGCCCGGCATACCTGGTCGCCGTGCAACCCGGGCAGGTCGCGGTCCAGCACGATCACCTCGTAACGGGCCACGGCCACATGGTCGAGCGCGTCCTGCCCGTCGAAGACCACGTCGACGGCCATGCCCTCCGCGCGCAAGCCTGCCGCCACCGCCGCGGCGAGCCGCTTGTGATCTTCCACGACCAGCACTCTCATGGTTCTCCCCGCCAGGCATCCCGCAATCCGTTTGGCCAGGTTAGGCGGCCGCGGCAGCAGGATGCCACGCGCTTGGTGACAGCCAGGTCACAGCCGTTGAGACCGGGCTGTCACCCGCGCTGCCGTACACCTGGCGGCACGGGCACCGGCCCGAGGCCCGGTCTCAGCGGGCGGCGTGAGCGAGCGCAGCCCCGGCCGGCCGGATGAGCCGGATGAGGAGGACGTGATGAGCCGTGACCCGCGGACGCGGCCCCGGCTGCGGCAGGCGCGCGCGGCGACCGCCGCCGCGGCGGCCGGCATTGCGCTGCTGTCCGCGGCATGCAGCGCTAGCCCGCACACATCGGCCACCGGCACCAACCGCGTGGCGGCCGCCGCGCGTATCACGGTGCTGATTAGGGCGCTGAGGTTGATGCAGCGGGACTACGGCAAGCTCCGGGATACTCCAGGACCTGCGGACATACTCGACTACCAGGTCGGTGACCTGTGGAAGCGCGGCATCGACGGCACCGGGACGACGGTCGCGGTGATCGAGGGCTGGTACAGCAGCCCGATCACGGCGAGGTTCATAGCGCACCGCGACCAGCTGCTCGGCCTGCCCAGCCCGCAGATCAAGACCATCTACCCGACAGGCCGGCACCGGCGGCCGGCTGACTGCCCGCCGGCCATGGTCAGGCTGGGCGGCTACGGGTCGTGCCGCGGCTGGGGAGTCGAAGCTGCGCTCGACGTCCTTACCGTCCACATGATGGCGCCCTACGCCAAGATCTTGATCGTGGTCGCGCCACCGGACAGCGAGATCACCGGCGACGCCGCGAGCCAGGTAGCACCGCCCGAGTTCATGCAGGCGGTCGAGTACCTGAGCGCGCACCACCTGGCCAACGCGATCTCGATCAGTGACGGCACCGCCGAGAGCACCTACTCCCGCGGGTACGAGGAAATCCGCGCGCAAGACCCCGGCGAGCTGACGGCCGCGGCCCGCGGGATCCCCGTGCTGGTCGCCACCGGCGACTGCGGCGCGGCACAGCACCTGGCCGTCGGCGGCGGGTGCAGCCCGGGCTCGATCACGACCAGGCGGGCGACGGCTGCCTGGGACGACTCCCCGTGGGTCACCGCCGTCGGCGGCAGCGTCCCCCACCTGAGCCGCACGGGAAAGCGCCTTGGCCCCGACCCGCTCTGGAACACCTGGCGAAGCGGGGGCGCGAACGGCGAGGGCGCCGGGTTCTCCGCGGTCTACCCCAGGCCCCGGTACCAGGACAGCGTGGCGGCCGTCACCAGGTCGAGATGGCGGTCGGTTCCGGACATCACGATGGACGCAACGGGCGGAACCTCCGAGTCCGCGCCGCTGCTCGCCGGGATCCTCGCGCTCGCCACCCAGCTCAATCACGGCAAGAACGTCGGCCCGATCAACAACGTGCTCTATCGCGTGCTCGGGCCAGGCCGGCCTGAAGGACGGGATCGCCGACGTCGTGTCGGGCAGCAACACGGTCACGATCCACGGCAAGGTCTTCGTGCGCGGCTTTACCGCTGCCCGCGGATTCGACGTGGCCAGCGGCTGGGGCACGATCAGGGCCAGCACCTTCGCCCCGGCCCTGGCCCTGGCCACCCAGGCAGCCGGCCAGGACGCCTCCGTGCGCGCCGCGGCCAGGACCGCGCTGACCAGGCTCGAACACCAGGAGCAGCTCAGCAGGCCCGCGGTCGGACCGGGTGGCGCCACGCTGCTGACGGCCCGGGGCTTCCTGCCCCGCCATCCGGTCGTCCTGTACATCGACGACCGCAGGATCTCGACCCTGCACGCCGACGGCCACGGCACGGTCAGCTACCTGATCACACCGCGGGCGCTCCGGCTGCGGCCCGGACGGCACACCGTCGCCCTGGCCAGCATGCTGATCACCACCACGGGCTCATTTCGCGTCGAGTCAGGAAGATGAACGCGCGGCCAGCCGGGCGAGGCGCGCTGACTCGCCGGCGGTTCCTCCGCGCCGGCGCCACGGCGGCAGGTCTCGCGGCCGCCGGGTGCGCGGGTCCGGCTGCTGTCCGGCCGGCCCGCCGGTTGCGGCTGACGCTGGCGCCGCCAGCCGGTCCTTACCCGATCGGCACGGTGGCGCTGCATCTGGTGGACCGCTCCCGGCCTGACCCGTGGCTGCCTGTTGCCCGGCCGCGTGAGCTGATGGCCAGCGTGTGGTACCCCGCGAAGCACGGCAGCCACTACCCCCTGGCCCCGTGGATGCCACCAGCTGCGGGCAGGCTGTTCGTGCGCCAGATGATCCCCGCACCGCCCGTCATCCGGCCCCACAGCCCCCCCGCGCCGGCCCCCCCGGCTCCGCTGGACGGTGTCCGGCTGCCCGTCACGCGCGCCAGGACGGGGCCACCGGTCGATCCTCTCCCGGGCCGGTGCCCTGTCGTGCTGTATTCGCCCGGTTACCAAGACGACCGCGAACTCGGCACCGGGCTGGTATCTGATCTTGCTAGCCACGGCTACATCGTCGTCACGATCGATCACACGTATGAGGCCGCCGAAGTGGAGTTCCCGGCCGGGCGGGTCGAGCTCAGCCGCCAGCAGAACACCCTCGCTGACCTGGCCAAGTCGGCTACGGTCCGCGTCGCTGACACGCGGTTCGTGCTCGATGAGCTGGCCGCGCTGAACTCCGGCACCAACCCCGACGCCGGACACCGCCCGCTGCCCGCTGGCCTGGCCGGGGCTCTCGACCTGGCCAGGACCGGCATGTTCGGTCACTCGCTGGGCGGCGCCACCGCCGCGAACGCCATGGCCGCCGACCCCAGGATCGGCGCCGGGATCGACCTCGACGGCAGCATCACCCCCGCCAGCGCACCCGATGACGTGCTGCAATCTCCGGGACTGACGGCCGGCCTTGCTGGTTCTGTCGCGAAGCGGATAGCGGGCCGGCCGTTCATGATCATGAGCAGCGGCGGACTCGGTCCGGACCGCGACGATACGTGGCGGACTTTCTGGCCGGAACTGAGCGGCTGGCGGTTGTTCCTCTCCCTGAGGGACTCGGAGCATTACAGCTACACAGACGACGAGGAATTCCTCAGCCAGCTGGCCGCCGCCGGAATCATTTCCCCCCGCGCCGTCCGTCAGGTCGTGATCCCGGCCATCGGCACGATTCATCCCGGCCAGGCCGTAGCCGCTGAACGGGCCTATATCGGCGCCTTCTTCGATCTGCACCTGCGCCACCGCGGCGGCAGCATGCTGGCGGGTCCCTCGCCGGGCTATCCCCGGATTCAGTTCCTCGCCAGCGAACCCGGGCCGCCTACGACGCCGGGACGGGCGCCGGAGCCGCCCTCGTCGGCCTGGTGACCGTGCATCCCGGCTATCCGGCCGCGTTCCTGCTGACCGCGGCCCTGATCATCCCCGCGCTGATCCCGTCCCTCCGCGAGCGGTCACCGCAAGCAGCTGCGGCCAGGCCGCCGGCCGCCGGGACGAGACGGCCGGGCTTGGTTCGCTGCGTTAGCCTGGCCACGGCATGGGTGCCGCGGGGTGCCGGCCAGATGAGGAGCCGTGGTGGCAACCGGGCATGTCGCGATCGTCACGGGCGCCAATCACGGCATCGGCGCGGCGACCGCGGAGGTCCTGGCCGCGCGCGGGTGCGCGGTCTTGGTGACGTTCCTGCGGATCCGGGACCGGGACGATTCCGGCGCCCCGCAGGCCGTCCGCGACCACCGGGCGCACGACGCCGAAGCCGTCATCGCCCGCATCCGGGACGGCGGCGGCCAGGCGGCCGCCGTGGAGGCCGACCTGTCCGACCCGGCCGCGCCCGGCCTGCTGTTCGAGACCGCTGAGGAGCAGTTCGGGCCGGTCGACATCCTGATCAACAACGCGACCGGATGGCTGGCCGATACCTTCGCGGCCGCCTCGGTCGACCGCCTCGGCCGGCCCCTGCAGCCGGTGACCGCCGAGACCTGGACCCGGCAGTTCAGCGTCGACGCGATGGCCGCAGCCCTGATGATCAGCGAGTTTGCCCGCCGCCACATCGCCCGCCAGGCGACCTGGGGCCGCATCATCGGCCTGACCTCCGGGCCGGCCTGGGCTTCCCCGAGGAAGTCTCCTACGGGGCCGCCAAGGCCGCTCAGGAGAACTACACGATGTCAGCGGCCCTCGAACTCGCCCCGTTCGGGATCACGGCCAACATGGTCCACCCGCCGGTCACCGACACCGGCTGGGTCACCGACGCCGTCCGCGAGCACGTCGCCGCCAGCCCCGCGCTCATCCACATCGTCACCCCCCGTGAGGTCGCCGACGTGATCGCCTACCTCGCTTCCGACGCGGCCGCCCTGATCACCGCAAACGTGATCACCATGCGCTAGCCGCGGCCGGGCCGGGCCGCCCGGGCCAGGAGAAAGCGCCGCTCGGGCCGGCTGGCCGACGCCGGGCGGCTTCCTCGAAAGCCTGGCGATCGCCTTCGCCGCCGCCTCGTCCTCGACGCTGCCGCGGCCAGGGCACCCGCGACTTTACTCGGCGGGGTCAGGGCGCCCTCCGGCCACCGCTGCCTGCCTGCGGCCTGCAGGGAACCGGCTGCGCGCACCCGGCTGGTTACGATGACCAGGTGGCGGTTTCGGCGGGCGTGGTGCTGGCGGGCGGGCAGTCATCCCGCATGGGCACGCCCAAGGCGGCGCTGGAGTGGCACGGATCCACGCTGCTGCGCAGGACAGTCGGCATCGTGGCCCGCGCGACCGGCGGACCGGTGGTCGTCGTGCGCGCTCCGGGCCAGCAGCTCCCTGCCCTGCCGGAAGGCATCCCGGTAACTGACGACCCGGTGGCGGGCAAGGGGCCGGTGCAGGGCATCGCCGCCGGGCTCGCCGCGCTGCGCGATCAGGCCGACGCCGCGTTCGTCAGCTCTACCGACATGCCGTTCCTGCACCCGGCCTTCGTCTGCCGGGTGCTGCGGGTTCTCACCGGCAGCGACACCACCGACGTCGCCCTGCCGGTCGCCCGCGGCTACAAACAGCCGCTTGCTGCCGCCTACCGGGTCTCGGTTGCGGAAACCGCCGAGCGCCTGGTGCAAGAGGACCGGCTGCGGCCGGCCTTCCTGTTCGGCGAGTGCGTGACGGAATGGCTCGACGACGAGGCGCTGAAAAAGGACCCGGTGCTCGCGGCCCTCGACCCGGACCTGGACTCGGTAGTGAACGTCAACACGCCCGCCGAGTATCAGGAGGCCCGCGCGCGGCCGGGCCCGGAGGTGACCGTCCGGCTCTTCGGGACCCTCGCCAGGGCCGCCGTGAAGGGCGACGGCACGAGCGGCCCGCACCTCGTGCGGGCCGCGACCGTAGGCAGTGCGGCCAGCGCAGTTGGCCTGGTCCTCGACCGGTACGTCACAGCGGCGCTGAACGGTGACCAGATCACCCGGGACGGCGAGACGCCGCTCGCGGCGGGTGACAGCGTCTTTTTCCTGTCCGCGGACGCGGGAGGCTGACGTGGCCGCCGGCGGTTACTTCGGGCGGGCACTGATCGTGGACGCCGCCTCCGGGTCCAGTGATGCCCTGCCGCTGCCCGAGGAGATCTTGCGGGCCTATATCGGCGGCTCGGGCCTGGGTGCCTGGCTGCTGTACCGGCTGGGGCCGCCGGCCGCCGGCGCGCTGGATGACGCGGCGGCGCTGGCGTTCGTATTCTCCCCGCTCGTGGGCACGCCGCTGACCACGAGCGCGAAGTTCGCCGTGGTGGCGAAGTCGCCGCTGACCGGGATGCTGACCGACGCGCTGGCCTCCAGCCAGTTCGCGATCGCCGGGAAGCTCACCGGGCACGACGCGATCGTGATCCGCGGCCGCGCGCCGCAGCTGTCGGTCCTGCTGGTCGATGGTGACGGGACCCGGCTGGCTGACGCGGGACACCTCGCCGCCATGACCGCGGCCGAGACGGACGCACGGCTGCGGGAGGAGCTCGGCCGGGGCTGGCGCGTGGCGGCGATCGGCCCGGCCGGCGAGCGGGGCGTCCGGTACGCGACGATCTCGCACGACGGCCGGCACGCGGGTCGCGGCGGCCTGGGCGCGGTCATGGGCGCGAAGAACGTGAAGGCGATCGCCGTGCGCTCGGCGGCGAAGGTCGCGACGGCCGACCCGGCCTCGGTCCTGCAGGCGGCACGGGATCTGCGGGCCCGGTCATTCGGGCCGGCCACCGCGAAGTACCGTGAGCTCGGCACGCTCGCCAACCTGCTGGCGTTCAACGCGATCACCGCGCTGCCTACCCGCAACTTCCAGGCCGCCGCGTTCGAGGAAGCCGGCCGCCTCGCCGCGCAGGCGCCGGATGAGACCGTCGAGGGCCTGCGCCGGGTCGCGCGCAGCAGTTGCGCGTCCTGCACGATCGGCTGTGAGCACATCTACCGGGTTGGCCGGGGCAAGAAGACACGGGTCGAGTACGAGAACGTGTTCGCGCTCGGCCCGATGTGCGGGGTAAGCGACCCGGACGCCGTACTGGCCACGAGCGCCCGCTGCGACGAGCTCGGCATCGACACGATCTCGGCGGGCGGCACGATCGCGTGGGCGATGGAGTGCGCGCAGCGCGGCCTGATCGATGCCCCGTGGCTGCGCTTCGGCGACCCGGCGGCGCTGCGGCGCGTCCTGGAGGAGATCGGCACCCGCGGCACGCCGCTCGGTGACCTCCTCGCGGAAGGATCAAGAGCCGCATCCGGGCTGGTCGGCGGGGGCTCGCTCGCTTTCGCCCCGCAGGTCAAGGGCCTGGAGCTGCCTGGCTACGAGCCTCGCACGCTGCACGCCATGGCGCTGGGCCTGGCCGTGAACGCGCGGGGCGCGGATCACAACCGGTCAGGAGCTTATGAGGCGGACCTGTCGGGTGAACTGGACCGGCTGGACGGCGGCGACGCCCACGTGGCGGCCGCCATCGAGACCGAGGATCGGGCCGCGATCATGGACTCGCTCATCTTGTGCAAGTTCCTGCGCGGGGTGTTCACCGACCCGTTTGCCGAGTGGGCCGGGCTGCTGGCCTCGGTGACGGGCTGGGATGTCACGGGCGAGGAGCTGCGCGCAACTGCCCGCCGGATAGTGCTGGCCAAGCGGACCTACAACATCCGCGAGGGCTGGCAGCCGTCCGACGACTGGCTGCCGGACCGCCTGCTGAATGAGCCGCTCACCTTGCCGTCGGGCCGGGTGGCCGAGCTGACCGCGGATCGGCTGCGAGCCATGATCGACGCCTACTACCACAGACGCGGGCTTGATCATGAGGGGCGCCCCGGTCCGGGGGCCGTTGGCGACCTCTGCCTGGCTTAGCCCCGGCCGGCAGGCGGATACTGCCGTTTATGGCTATCACTGCCCCGGAGAGCACGGGAACGGTCACGCTCACCATCGACGGACATGAGGTCACTGCCCCGGAGGGTACGACGATCTGGGCGGCGGCCAGGACGGCCGGCATCGACATCCCCGTGCTGTGCCACGATGAGCGTTTCGATCCGGTCGGAGTCTGCCGGATGTGCGTGGTTGACGTCGGCGCGCCCGCGTTCGCCGCCTCGTGCGTCCGGGCCTGCGAGAACGGCATGCAGGTCAGCACGGATAGCCCGGAGGTCGGGCGCTGCCGGGCGATGCTGACGGAGATGCTGGTCAGCGACCAGCCTGCGGCCGAGCGCGACCCGAAGCAGACCACGACCGGCGACAACGAGCTGCTCGCGCTCGCGAAGCGGTTCGGGCTCAGCCAGGATGACCTGCGGGCGGGCCTGCCGGCTGGGTCTGGCCGCGGCGCCGACCTGTCCAGCCCGGTGATCGCCGTCGATCACGACGCCTGCATCCTGTGCGACCGGTGCGTGCGAGCATGCGACGACATCCAGGGCAACGACGTGATCGGGCGCAGCGGCAAGGGCTACGCCACCCGCATCGCGTTCGATCTCAGCGACCCGATGGGCGCCTCGTCCTGCGTCTCCTGCGGCGAGTGCGTCGCCGCCTGCCCGACCGGCGCGCTGACCAACAAGCCGATCAACAATATCCCGATCAGGCCGCGAGCCGATCTCGACGCGGTGGACACCGTCTGCCCGTACTGCGGCGTCGGCTGCGCGCTCACGTACTACGTGGACCGGGAGAGGGGCGCGATCGCTTTCGCGGACGGGCGGGAGCAGCCCGGCTCGCACGGACGGCTGTGCGTCAAGGGCCGGTACGGCTGGGACTACGCGGCCTCGCCGCAGCGCCTGACGGTTCCGCTGATCCGCCGTGACGGCTCCTATCCGAAGGGGGCGCTGTCGGCCGACGTCCGGGGCGACATGGCGGCCGGCGGCGAGGTCAATGATCACGGCCTGGCGTCCGGCGCCGGATCGAACGGCAGCAGCCCGAAAGCGAAGCGCAAGGGCGGCAAGCGCGGCCGCAAGCCCGGCGGGCTGGTTGACTATGCCGAGGTGCTGCCGCATTTCCGCGAGGCCACCTGGGAAGAGGCCCTGGACCTGGTCGCGGCCCGGCTCACGGCGATCTTCGCCGAGGGCGGGCCGCAGGCCATCGCCGGCTTCGGCAGCGCGAAATGCTCCAATGAAGAGGCCTACCTGTTCCAGAAGCTGATCCGCACCGGCTTCCACACCAACAACGTCGACCACTGCACCAGGCTGTGCCACGCCTCGAGTGTGGCGGCGCTGTTCGAGGGCATCGGCTCGGGCGCGGTGTCCACGACCTTCGGCGATATCAGGAACGCAGGGGTCGCGATCGTCACGGGCAGCAACTCGACCGCCAACCACCCTGTCGCGTCCACCTTCTTCAAGCAGGCCCGGCGCAACGGGACGACGATCATCTACGTCGACCCGCGGGCCGACAAGATGGCCGACCACGCCGACATCTACTGCCAGCTCAAGCCCGGCACCGACGTGGCCTTCTACAACGGCGTCATGCACGAGGTCATCCGGCTCGGCCTGACCGACGACGAGTTCATCCGGACCAGGACGTCCAACTTCGAGGCCCTCAAGGACACGGTGGCCGCCTACCCGCCGGAGCGCGCCGAGCAGATCACCGGCGTCCCGGCCGGCACCATCCGCCGGGTCGCGCAGGCCTGGGGGCAGGCGGAGGGCGGGATCATCTTCTGGGGCATGGGCATCTCGCAGCACACCACCGGCACCGACAACGCCCGCTGCCTGATCGCGCTGTGCTCGATCACGGGAAACATCGGCAAGCCGGGCGCCGGCCTGCATCCGCTGCGCGGGCAGAACAACGTGCAGGGCGCGTCCGACATGGGCTTGATCCCCATGTTCTACCCCGACTACCAGAAGGCCGACGACTCCGGCGTCAGGAGCAGGTTCGAGGCCGCCTGGGGCACCGGGGACCTCGACCCGAAGAAGGGCCTGACGGTCACCGAGATTATCGGCTCCGCGCTCAAGGGCGGCGTGCGCGGCATGTACATGCTGGGCGAGAACCCGTTCCTGTCCGACCCGAACATCAACAAGGTGCGCAAGGCCCTGGCCAAGCTCGACTTCCTGGTCGTGCAGGACATCTTCCTGACCGAGACCGCCGAGTTCGCCGACGTCATCCTCCCCGCGTCCTCCTACATGGAGAAGGACGGCACCTACACCAACACCGACCGCCGCGTCCAGCTCGGCCGCAAGGTCCTCGACCCGCCCGGGCAGGCCCGCGTCGACTGGCAGGTCGTGCAGGACATCGCCCGCCGGATCGGCCTGGACTGGCACTACGAGTCCCCGCGGCAGATCTTCGAGGAAATGGTCAGCGTCATCCCGAGCTACCGGAACCTGAACTACGACAACCTCGGCCTGTCCGGCAAGCTGTACCCGAACCCGGACCCGGAGCACAGCGACGGCACCGTCGTGATGTTCACCGAGAAGTTCAAGACTGACGACGGCCTGGCGCACCTGGTGCCCGCCGAGTGGCTGCCCGCCAGGGAACTGCCGGACGAGGACTACCCGTTTGTCCTCAATACCGGCCGGATGCTGGAGCACTGGCATACCGGGTCGATGACCCGCCGGTCCTACGCGCTCGATGCCATCGCGCCGAAGGCCCTGGTCTTCGTCAACCCGGCCGACGCGGCCCGGCTCGGCCTCGGTGACGGCGACCTGGCCCGCGTCACCTCCCGGCGCGGCGTCATCGAGCTGGCGGCGAAGGTCTCGCACCGCGAGGCTCCCGGCAACTGCTTCATACCCTTCCACTTCAGGGAGGCGGCAGCGAACTTGCTGACCATCGACGAGATCGATCCGTGGGGAAAGATCCCCGAGTTCAAGTTCTGCGCGGTCCGGATCGAGAAGGCCCGTGGCTGAGGCCCAGGCCCGGATCCCCGGTGTCGAGGCGAGGGCGGGGAAGTTCCCCGGCCCGAGCCTGATCCCGGCGCTGAACGCCATCCAGGAGCGGATCGGCTGGCTGCCCCGCGAGGAACTGACCGGGCTGTCGCGTGATGTGCACCGGCCGCTGTATGAAATCGAGGGGCTGGTCTCCTTCTACCCGCACTTCCGCACCGAGCCGCCGAAGAAGACCGAGATCCGGGTCTGCCATGACCTGTCCTGCTGGCTGCGCGGCGCCGGCGCGCGCCTCGACGCGGTCAGGCAGCGATATGGCCCGGACACCGAAGTCGAGATCGTCGAGGGATCCTGCCTGGGCCGCTGTGACTCCGCCCCCGCCTGCACGGTCAACGAGCAGCCGCTGCCGCTTGAGGCGATCGGGGATCATCTTCCCGAACCGGGCGGAGCGCCCGCCATTGCGGCGGCCGGCACCCCCGTGCGCTGGCCCAATGACCCGTATCCCGCGGCAGGCGGCCGGTACGCCGTCTTGCGCGAGGTGCTAGCGGGGCGGCTCGCGGCCGCGGACGTCATCGCCGCGCTCAAGGACTCAGGCCTGCGCGGGATGGGCGGCGCGGGATTCCCGGCAGGCCGCAAGTGGGACCTGGTCGCGGCTCAGCAGGCGACACCGAGATACGTGATCTGCAACGCCGACGAGTCCGAGCCGGGCACGTTCAAGGACCGCGAGATCATGGCCACCCAGCCGCACCTGGTCCTGGAAGGCATGCTGCTGGGCATGCTCGCCGTCGGCGCCGAGGAAGCGTGGGTGTTCATCCGCCACGAGTACGGCCCGGAAGAGCAGATCATCCGCAACGAGATCGAGAACCTGCGCGACGGCGGCCTGATCGGGCCCGATGCCGCAGGATCCGGCCGGCGCCTGAGCGTCGAGGTATTCACCTCGCCGGGCGGCTACATCCTGGGCGAGGAGTCCGCGCTCATCGAGTGCATGGAAGGGCACCGCGGCGAGCCACGGAACAAGCCGCCGTTCCCCGGCACCTACGGCCTGCACGGCAAGCCCACCCTGATGAACTCGGTCGAGACGTTCGCGCACGTCCCGGTCATCGCGCGCAACGGCGCAGCCTGGTGGCAGGCCCAGGGCAAGTCCGGCCATGCCGGGCTGAAGTTCTTCGCCGTGTCCGGCCACGTGGCCCGCCCCGGCGTGTACTGCGTCCCGATGGGCACCACCGCCCGCGAGCTGCTCGACCTGGCTGGCGGGGTCGACGGCGGCCGGCCGCTCGGCGCCATCCAGCCCGGTGGCGCGTCATCCAACTTCATCGGCCCGGACGACCTTGACGTCGAGCTTGACTTCGGCACTCTGCAGGCGGCCGGCTCCATGCTCGGCTCGGGCGCGCTCGTCGTCATGGCCGAGGGCACCGACCTGCTCGCCGCCGCCGTCAACGTCCTGCGGTTCTTCCGCGACGAGTCATGCGGCAAGTGCGTGCCCTGCCGGGTCGGCTCCGCCAAGGCCCACGTCATCCTCGACGGCCTGCTGACGGCAGGCGGCGGGCCCGGCGACGTGAATGGCGAGGTGGGCGACCTGGCCGAGGTGATGCGCCGCACCTCGATCTGCGGTCTCGGCCAGGTGGCCCTAGGCCCGGTGACGAGCGTGCTGCGGCTGGCGGACGGCAGGCCCGCGGGGGGCCATGACTGACGCGGCCGGGCGAGAGTTCTTCACCACCCGGACGGTGGGCGAGGCCCTGGCAGGCTTCCGGCCGGGCCGCAGGACCGGCGCGGAGACCGTCGCCCTGCGGGACGCCCTGCGCCGCATCCCGGCCAGGCCGGTGGCGGCCCCGCGCCCGCTGCCCGGATTCGCCCGCTCGACCGTCGACGGGTACGCGGTCCGCGCCGCCGACACCTATGGCGTCTCCGAGGGCTTGCCCGGCTACCTCACCGTCACTGGCGCCGTCCTCATGGGGGCCGAGCCAGAGGTGCCGGTCACACCGGGCGCGGCGGTCACCATGCCCACTGGCGGCGTCATGCCGCCCGGCGCGGACGCGGTCGTGATGATCGAGTACACCGCCGAGGTGATGCCGGGCACGATCGAGGTGGTGCGCCCGGTCGCCCCGGGCGAGGGCGTAGTGCGGGCCGACGAGGACGCGAAAGCCGGCGACGAGATCATTCCCGCCGGGCGGCCACTGCGCCCCCAGGATCTCGGCATGCTCGCGGCGGCCGGCGTGACGTCCGTGTCGGTGCGCAGGAAGCCGGTGGTCACGATCTTCTCGACGGGCGACGAGGTCGTGCCGCCCGGGGTGGCGGAACTGAGGCCGGGCCAGGTCCGGGACGCGACCGCGCCGGCCCTCGCCGCGCTGGTCGCGGACGCGGGTGGCGAGGCCGTCTACGGCGGGATCGTGACCGACGACCCGGGCGCGCTGGAGAAGGCGCTGCGCGCTGCACTGCCCGCCGCCGACATGCTCGTGGTCTCCGCTGGCTCCTCGGTCGGCGTCCGGGACGAGACCGCTAATGCCGTCGCGCGCCTGGGCGGGCCGGGCATCTGGTGCCATGGCCTGGCCATCAAGCCCGGCAAGCCGACCCTGCTCGGCGTGTGCGAGGGCGTGCCGGTGATCGGGCTGCCCGGCAACCCGCGCTCGGCGCTCGTGGTGTTCCGGCTGATCGGGATGCCGGTCGTCCGCCTGGTCGGCAGCTGCACGGCGCCGCCACCGGACCCCTCGACCCGGGCCACGCTGTCCCGGGACCTCGCCTCCGCGACCGGGCGGCTCGACGTGGTGCAGGTAAAGGTGACCGCAGGAGTGGCGGAACCGGTATTCGGGTTGTCCGCGCTCTTGTCCGTGCTGACGGAGGCGGACGGCTATATCGTGATCCCCGAGGAGGCGACCGGGCTGGACGGGGGCAGCGAGGTGGACGTGATCCTCTATGGCTGACAAGCCAGCCAACAGCCCGTTCATCCGCGACGTTCCCGCTGCGCAGGCCCTGGACGCCTGGCGGACTGCCCGTGCGGTCGCCGGCTGCCCGGAACGGCTGCCCGCCGTCACCGTACCGGTCGCGGAGGCCGCCGGCCTCGTCACCGCCGAGCCAGTCTGGGCCGTCCGGTCCTCTCCCCCCTTCGACGCCGCCGGGATGGACGGCATCGCGATCCGCTCCGCGGACACGCTCGGCGCGAGCGAGACCGCTCCGGTATGGCTCGATGCTGGCGCCTACGACATCGTGGACACCGGCGACCCGATGCCTGACGGCCGCGACGCGGTAGTCATGCGCGAGCACGTCCACTATGACGCCGCCCGCCGCGCCGAACTGCGCGCCGCCGTTGCCCCCTACCAGCATGTCCGGTCGATCGGCGAGGACGTCAGCGCCGGCGAGCTCCTGCTGGCCGAGGGACACCGGCTGCGCGCCCCCGACCTGGCGGCAGCGGCCAGCGCCGGGCAGACGGAGCTGATCGTCCGGAGGAAGCCCCTGGTCCTCGTGCTCCCGACCGGAGACGAGGTGCGGCCGATCGGGACCGAGACCGGGCCGGGGCAAATCCTCGACACGAACTCGCTCATGCTCGCCGAGCAGGCGCGGGAGATCGGGTGCGAAGCGCGGTGCCTGCCGATCGAACCCGACGACCCGGAGCGGATCGCGGCCGTGCTGCGGCAGGCCGTCGCGGAATGCGACCTGCTCATCGTGATCGCCGGGTCGAGTGCTGGCCGCGACGACTACACCGCGCGGGTCGTGGCGTCGACCGGGACCCTGGCCGTCCACGGGGTTGCCGTGCGGCCCGGGCACCCGGTTGTGCTGGGCGTGGTGGAGCGGACGCCCGTGCTCGGCGCGCCCGGCTACCCGGTGTCGGCGGCGCTCACGTTCGACATTTTCGCGGCACCGCTGCTGGCGGAGCTGTCCGGCACGGCGCCGCGGCAGCGCCCGCGTACCCAGGCGCGACTGGCACGCAAGCTCGCGTCACCGCTCGGCATGGACGACTGGGTCCGGGTCCGGCTCGGATCCGTCGGCGGCTCCCTGGTGGCGACGCCGCTGCCCCGCGGGGCGGGGGTGCTGACATCGCTGGTCCGTGCGGACGGGCTGCTCGTCGTGCCAGGCCGGCGTGGAAGGGCATCACGCCGGGTCTTCGGTGCCGGTCGACCTGCTGCGCGGGCTCGACGAGATCACCCGCACCATCGTCGCGATCGGCTCCCATGACATGGTGCTCGACCTGGCATCCTCATTCCTGCGCGCCGACGACCCGCTGGTGACGCTGGCCTCGTCGAACGTCGGGTCCCTCGGCGGGCTCGTCGCCCTGCGCGACGGCCTGTGCCACATCGCCGGCTCGCACCTGCTCGACCCGGCTTCCGGCCAGTACACCCTGCCGTACGTGGACCGGGTTTTCGGGACGGCCGCAGCTCACGTGGCAGTGATACGCCTCGTTGAGCGGTCGCAAGGGCTGATGGTCGCCGCCGGGAATCCGCTGGGCATCTCCGGGCTGCCTGACGTCTGCCGTCCCAGCGTCAGGTATGTGAACCGCCAGCGCGGCGCCGGGACGCGAGTGCTGCTGGACGTCATGCTCGGGCAGCAGGATCTCGCAGCCGCCTCGATCGAGGGATACGCCAGGGAGGAGCCGACGCATCTGGCCGTCGCGGCGGCGATCGCGTCCGGGCGCGCCGACGCCGGTCTGGGGATCATGGCGGCCGCGCAAGCGTTCGGGCTCGGCTTCGTGCCGCTGGCCACCGAGCCCTACGACCTGGCCGTCGCACCCGGCGTGCTGGAGTCGCCGGAGCTCGCGCCACTGTGGGCGCTGCTGCAATCAGATCGCTTCACGGCCGCTGTGGAAGAACTCGGCGGTTACTCCGCCAAGGAAATGGGCCACCGGGTGCGCTGATGCCGGCCCGCGACGGACGCTGCGTCGTGGCGGCTACTCGTCCGGCAGCGATGGCTGTTTCATAGGCGGGGGCATCGTAGATCCCTCGGCGTAGTCGCAGGTGTTGCTGGCCTGGAACTGCCGGGCGGCGCGGACCACCTCGGCGCCGAGCTTGCGCAACTGCGCGGCGACTGCCTCGTCCTTGATATGCCCGTCCGGGTCGAACGACTGCCACGACTGGGCCACCGGCAGCACCAGCGGCACACTCCAGCCGCGCAGGGACCGGGCGATGAAATCCATCGTGTTGACCGCCTGCAGGCCTTGCACCCCGCCCGCCGTGGTGATCAGCCCGATCGGCTTGTTAGACAGGTACGGCGGGTCGTTCTCGGCCAGCAGGATCAGCCAGTCCAGCGCGTTCTTGAACGAGCCGCTGACCGACCCGTGGTAGGTGGGGCTGGACCAGATCAGCGCATCAGCCTGGTACACCGTCCCGGCCAGCCGGTGCGCGCCCGGCGGCGGTGCGTCCTCGCTGGTATACAAGGGCAGGCCCAGGTCACGGACCCAGATCAGCTCGACGTCGGCGCCGCTGGCGGCGGCTCCCTCCAGCGCGACCTGCAGGGCAGTGCGGCTGGTGGACATCTCCCGGAGCGAGCCCCCAAGCCCCGCCACGCGCACAGGTCTCATGCTTTCAGTCTTCCTTATCGCCTGCCCGGGGGTCCGGGCAGGCCGAGTTGCCGCTGCCGGGCGATGGCGTCGCTGATCTCCTGGCCGCCGGGCGCTGACGCGGGGCCCCGCCGGGTGACCGAGATGGCGGCCGCGACGTTAGCCCGGTACAGGGCCTCGCCGATGGGCTGGCCCGCAAGCCGCTCAGCCAGGAAGACGCCGGTGTGCGTGTCACCCGCTCCGGTGGAGTCGACGGCGGTGACCGGCAGAGCGGGGACGGCAGTCACGCTCGCATGATCAGGGCCGCCGTCGAATGTGCATCCGCTTGCCCCGTTCCTGATCACCAGCAGGGTGTCGCGCCGCAGTGAGTGTCGCTGTCTCAGCTCCGCGTGCCGTTGCGCAGCATCCTGGCCTGCCCGCCCACCAGTGATCAGGCGCGCTTCCCGGTCGTTGAGCGTCAGGACCGCCAGCCGGGGCACGACCTGCTGCCATGCCGCCGGCGGGATCTCGAGCAGCAGCGGGCCCGGGTCGAGGAGCACGGGGACGTCGCCGGGAAGGGAGCTGACCCAGCTGGTCAGCGCGCGGACTGAGCCCTCGTACGCGAGGTCGTATCCGGAGAGGGCCAGGAAATCCCCGGGCTGGAAGCTGATGGACTTCAGGTCTCCCGCCGTCAGGCTGGCCTCGACACCAGGCGCGGTGACGAACGAACGCTCGGCCTGCGCGTCGACGAAGGTGATGCTCAGGCCGGTATCGCCGTCGCGGCTGGCCGGCAGCAGGGCCGGGACTCCGAGGTCGCCGAGCGCCTGGCGGACGAGGTGCCCGTGCGGCCCGGTGCCGTGGCGGCCGCCGTAGACGACCGCGGCCCCCTGGCGGGCCGCGGCGTAGATCAGGTTGAAGCCGCCGCCCGCGGCCAGCACCGGCGCGGAGGCGAGCACGTCGCCGCCGGGCTGCGGCAGCTGCGGGACGCGCAGGCTCATGTCGACGATGATGCTGCCCGCCGAGACGACCCGGCGGCCGGGAGCGCGGCCGGCGTCAGCGGTCCCGCGGCCGCCGCCGGCCGGGGCACCGCCGGGCTGCCCTCAGCCGGAGACACTGGGTTCGATCACCGGCGCCGGTGAGGTCAGGTGATCCTGCTCGGCGACCGCCCGTCGCCGCGCCAGGCAGTAGCCGGCGAAGCCGAGCACGAGGGCCGCGACGACGCCGAGATTCGCGGCCGCCCACTGGCCCTGCTTTCCTCCGACCGGCCCCATCAGGTAACCCTGCCAGTTGAGCCAGCCTGCCGAGGTGTTGGTCACGAGCCCGAATCCGATGACGCTCGCGACGACGAAAGCCACGATCGTCGGCCACTGGTACCTGTGGTACAGCCGGTGCGGATCAAACAGGCTGGCGTCGTCGTAGTCGCGCTTCCTGAGCAGGACGTCGGCGATCATGATGCCGCCCCACGCGCTGATCGGGACGGCGAGGGTGATTACGAAGCCCTGGAACTGAGTGAAGAAGGTACCCGGGGCGAAGAACAGCACGTAGACCGCCGCGGCGGCCATGATGACGCCGTCGATTCCGGCGGCCACGGGCCGTTTGACCGGCAGCCCAAGGCTCAGCAGCGACAGTCCCGAGGAGTAGATCTCCAGGACCGCCACGCCCACCAGCCCGAGCACGGCCACGATGACGAACGGGATGAGGAACCACGTCGGCAGCGTGCCGGCCAGCGCGCCGATCGGGTCAGCGTCGATGGCGGTGCCGAGCTTGGCGCTCGACGCGGTCAGCAAGATGCCGAAGACGGTGAGGATGATCGGTGCCGCGCCGAGCCCGGTGGCAGTCCACCCGGCCACCCCCGTGCTTGATGCCTTGCGGGGCAGGTAACGAGAGTAGTCCGCCGCGGCGTTCAGCCAGCCCAGCCCGTTGCCGGCCATGAGGAAGATGGTGGCCCCGACGACGGCGGTGAACGTGCCTGCGTGCACGCGGCCGACAGCGGCGAAGTTGATGTGATGCACGGTGAGCGCGATATAGATCACGGTCAAGACGATGCCGATGTACATGATCCAGGTCTGCATCCGCATGACGGCGTCGTATCCCAGGATGCCCACGCCGACGATGAGGACCAGGACTACGGCCAGCGCTACCGCCTGCGTGGCCCGGCCGCTGCTCCAGCCCAGATGGCGGAAGACCGTCGTGGCGGCCAGGGCCGCGAGCGCGGCTGAGACGATCTCCCAGCCCACGCTCAGCATCCAGGAAACGGCCGCCGGGACCTTGTTGCCGGTGATCCCGAATGCCGCCCGGGACAGCACCAGGGTCGGCGCGGAGCCGCGCTTCCCGGCGATCGCGATGATGCCGCACAGGATGCACGACACGACCACGCCGACCACGGTGGCGATCACTGCCTGGACCGCGCTGATGCCGAACCCGAGCGCGAAGGCGCCGTAGCTGATCCCGAGGACCGAAATGGTCGCGGCTGCCCACGGCCAGAACAGGTCAGCGGGCTTGCCCTTCCGGTCGGCCTCGGCGATAACGTCGGTGCCGTGCATCTCGACCCGCCCGGCGGCCGGGGAGTCGCTGGTTGATGTGGCCATCTCTAGGCGTCCTTCGCGCTAAAGGAGAGCGAGAGCTCGAAGTGATCCGGGTCGAGAAGAGATTCGACATGCTCGACGAACTCGTCCGTTGCTGACCAGCACGTGTGATCCAGCCGCAAGAACCACGTGCCGGGTTCGCGTTGCAGCGCGGCCGCCTCGGCGGCGGTGAGCCGGCCGCCGCCAAGGCGCTGCGTGCCGTGCTCGGCGAACAGCCCGGCAGCGGCCAATGCCTCGGTCAGGGAGATGCTCTTCAGGCCCGCGCCGGGCAGGTCACGCAGGCGGCCGATGGCCGGGATCCAGCTGCGCTCGAGCGAGACCGCCGCCCCGGACGCCAGTTCGCGGATCCGCTCGACCACGATGAAGTCCTCGCTGCCGAGCCTCAGGCGGGCGGCCAGCCCGTTGTGCCGTTCCGCGGCAATCTTGATGATCCTGGCGCGCGCCACGACGCCCTGGGCCGCGAGCGCCTTGGCCCAGCCGAGCCGCGCGTCCAGCGGCCGCCCGTCGAAGAGCACGTACGACCCCTTGCCGTTGCGCGTCGTGATCAGCCCTGCCGCGCTGAGCTCGGCCAGGGCGCTGCGCACTGTCGTCCGGCTGACCGCGAACCGCCGGGCCAGGGATACCTCACCCGGCAGCTGGGCGCCGCGTCGCAGGTCCCCGCTGCGGATCTCCTTACTCAGCACCGACACGATCCGCTTGTGCTTCAGGCCAGAATCCACCCAGCGACCCCGTTAAATAGATAGTCCTGTCTAGACCTGTCTATAACATATGAACCATGATCGTCAAGATCTACCCCCCCAGTGAAAAGGAAAGTACTAGTGAACAGCATCAGGCAAGGAGATGGCCTGTTCACGACGTTGTTAGACTAGCTGTCCACACCACATCAGCGAGGTCACACGTGATGACGAGTGCCGGCACGCCTGCTGCAGCAGGGCAGGACGTCCAGGATCGCGCCCTGGGCGCGATGACCGGGCTCGCGGTCGGCGATGCGATCGGCATGCCGACCCAGCTGATGCGCCCGCGGGACATCGCCGCCGACTACGGCCAGATCACCGGCCTCGTCGCAGCCGGCCCGCGGCAGGTCATCGCCGCCGGCATGCCAGCCGGGGCCATCACCGACGACACCGAGCAGGCGCTCCTGCTTGCGCGGCTGCTCATCAAGGGCGGCGGCCAGCTCGATCCTGTCGTACTCGCAGCCGCCTTGCTGGAGTGGGAACGAGGGATGGCGGCGAAAGGCTCAATTGACCTGCTCGGGCCGTCGACGAAACAGGCGGTTGGGCTGATCTCCGCGGGCGTACCGCCCGCGGAGGCCGGCCGCAACGGCGCGACCAACGGGGCCGCCATGCGCATCGCGCCGGTCGCCATCGCGACGCCAGCCGAGCCACTGCCCGCTCTGATCGACGCGGTGGTCGCGGCCTCGACGGTCACGCACAACACCTCCATCGGCCTGGCTGCGGCTGCGGCCGTCGCCGCCGCCGTCAGCGCCGCGGTGGACGGCGCCTCGCGCGCCGAGTGCATCGAGATTGCCGTGGCTGCGGCCGGCCTGGCCGCGGATCGCGGCCACTGGGTGCCCGGCGGGCAGATCGGGCCGCGCATCGCCTGGGCGGCCGAGCACCTGAAGAAGACTCCGCCTGCCGCCTGGCTCGGCGAGCTCGACGCCGTCGTCGGCACCGGCGTCCAGGCCCAGGAGTCGGTCGTGGCCGCTTTTGCCCTGCTGGCGGTCGTCCCGTCCGGATGGGACGCCGTCTGCCTCGCCGCCTCAACCGGAGGCGACACCGACACCATCGGCGCGATAGCGGGGGCGGTCTTCGGCGCGCTCGGCGGGATGAGCACCTGGCCAACCGCAGTCGTGCAATGCGTTAACAATGTCAATGACCTCGATCTCGCGCCGGTGGTGACAGGCCTGATGGCTCTGCGCGCCAGGCCGCCGCACTCCTGATCTCCACTCACCAGTGGCGCTGCTCGGGCCAACGAGCCGATGGGCTGGGCCCGTTGCCCCCGTTTCCGGGCGCCAGACCCTCTCCTGCCGTGGCCAGGCCAAGTGCATCGCACTTCCCCAGGCTTGCCTGGGAAGGATCGCTGACCGCAGACTGGGACCTTGACTTGTACGCCGGTCTGGCGGCGCAAAGGAGCGGCAATGACGAGGCCGGGCACAGGTTCTTCCCAGTGGGAAATGGCGGATGAGGGCTGGGGCCGCAAGGCGGCGGACTTCGCGGCTCTCAGCGAGCCGGGCAACTGCCGGGAATATGTGGCCATGCATCATCGCCTGGGTGTGGATGCCGGGGACCGGCTGCTCGACGTGGCGTGCGGGTCCGGGCTCGCCGTCGAGCTGGCCCGCCTGCGCGGCGCTTCCTGCTCCGGCATCGACGCCTCGGCCAGGCTGGTGGCGGTGGCCCGGGACCGTAACCCGGACTGCGATATCAGGGTCGGCGATATGCTCGCCCTGCCGTGGGAGCCGGCGTCGTTCGACGTGGTCACCAGTTTCCGGGGGATCTGGGGCACCACGCCCGGCGCGATGGCCGAGATACACCGCGTCCTTCGCCCGGGCGGACGCGCCGGGATAACGGTGTGGGGCCACCTGAAGATCTCTCCTGGAGCCTGGGCGCTGGCGCCGCTCCGCCTGGCGGCAGTGGAGAAGGTCGGCAACCAGGCCGCGATGGTGTCGCTCGGCCGGCCTGGGCCGGCGAGCAGCTCCTCGCGGCACACGGATTCCTCGATGTGGAGCGCGTGGAGGTTCCGTTCGCCTGGGAGTTCGCGGACCCGGAACTGTACGCGCGTGCGCTGGCCGCTTCCGGCCCGGCTTATGAGGCCATCCAGAACGTCGGCGAGGCTGAATTTCATCACGCAGCCGTCCAGCAGGCCCAAGAACAGCTGCGGGATGGCTTGCCTCTCCGGGCCGAAATCAAAGTTGTGGGCTACCTGGCCCGCACACCCGAAGGAGCAGAACGCGCATGACCGGCAGCTTTCTCCAAGAACCCCCGGTGTCCGCCGAGGTGCGGGCGCTCTTCGACGAGGACCTCAAAGAAGACGGCTACGTGTGGAACGGGTCCCGGCTGTGGGCGCACCAGCCAGGCACCCTGAAGCAGCTGTTCGACCTGATGTCTGAGGCTTTCAGGCCGAGCGATCTGAGCTTCCGCCAGCGCGGGATCCTGGTGACGGCCGCCGTATCGGCCCTGGGTGACTCGTGCTGCTCGCTGGCGTGGGGCGGGAAGCTGGCCAAAGCGTCGGACGCCGCTGTCGCGGCAGGGGTTCTGAATGGCAGCGACGCCGGGCTGACCGACCAGGAGAAGGCCATGGCCGCGTGGGCCAGGAAGGTCGCCAAGGACCCGAACGCGACCACACCGGCCGATATCCAGGCGCTCCGCGATTCCGGGCTCGATGACGGAAAGATCTTCGCCATCACCGCCTTCGTGGCCCTCCGCCTGGCGTTTTCCACGGTCAACGACGCGCTCGGCTGTCAGCCCGAGACGCAGCTCGCCCAGTCCCTGCCCCCGGAGGTGCGCGACGCCGTCACCTACGGCCGGCCTCCGGCTCGAGCTGTCTGACCTAGCCTCGCGCGCGGCGGGCAGAAACGCCCGCTGGGTTCGCCCGGCGGCCGGATGACCTGGCTGGCTTGCGGCCCCAGACGGTGAACCACAGGTGCGGCACCATCACGGTGCGCGGGTCGGCGAGGTGCGCACGGACCGCCCGGTCCACCTCGGTGAGCTCCCGCTCGTCGGCGAGGCCCAGCCCGACGATCATCGGGCGCAGGCTGCGCACCAGGTCGGCCAGCACGGTGCGGCGGGTGTGCCCGGCCGGGTAGGCGCAGGCCCGCGCCTGGACCTGAACGTCCCGCAATCCTGCCTCCCGGTACAGTTCGGCGAGCCGGCGGCCGATGAGCAGGTCGGCGCCGTTGCGGCTGAAGCTGGTCTGGAAGAGCTCGTGCAGCCGCGTCCAGGCGGGCAGCGCGGGGTAGCAGATCGCGTGCTCGGCGTCGGGCTCCTGGCTGGCCACCCAGCCGCCCGGGCGGGCCAGCCGGACCATCTCGGCCACTACCTCGGCGGGCTCGGGGATGGTCACCAGCAGGGTGCGCGCATGGACCAGGTCGAACGAGCCGGCGGGCAGGCCGGTTCGCCGCGCGTCGGCCTCGATGACTTCTGCCCCGGCTAGCTCGCGGCGGGCGGCGTGCTCCCTGGCCATCGCCACGTGCGCCGGGTCGGCGTCCACTCCCACGACCCGCCCGGCGGGGGATACGGCGGCGGCCAGCAGCTCGAGGATCCCGGCCGGGCCGCAGCCGAGGTCGATCGCGCTCTGTCCCGGCTTCAGCCCTATCCGGCCGAGCAGCGCCGCCGCCTCGGGCCGCAGCTCCACGGCCTGGCGCTCCAGTCGGGTGCTCTCGTCCTCATTGCTGCCCAGCGCGTACAGTGCGGCCGCTTCGGGCGGGCCGCTCTCGCCGGCTCGGGGCGTGGTCACGGTCATCTCGCCTCCTCTTGGTTACCTTCCTCGTTCGGTAACGAGGCGCAGCGGCCGGGACAGATACGCATCCGCTTCCGGTCGCCTCTGCTGGTCGAGCCGATAGCGGCCGCTGGCGGCCAGCGGAGGCCCGTCACGCTGGCGACCTCACCGCACTGAGGACAGGCTGTCTCTGCGGCGGCCGCCTCTGGGCCGACTATCCCCGCGTGCCGTGTGACTCAGCGTGTGAGAGCCCGAGGCTTACGTCAGGCCAGCCCACAGGTAGCGGGCTCCGATGGCGACAACGACGACGCCCATGACGCGGCGGATCGTCAGTTCGGGCAGCCGGGACTGCAGCCGGGCGCCGGTGTAGGCACCGGCCAGCCCGCCGATGCCCAGGGCGGTGCCCGTGGGCCAGTCTGGGGCGGCACGAGCATGGTGACTGGCGGCCAGGACGAGAAAGGTGATCACGCCGGCGACCGAGGTGACAAACGTGGACGCCAGGGCCGCTGGAGCTACGTCAGCTGGACGGCGGCCTGTGCCGATCAGTGCCGGAGCGAGGATGGAACCGCCGCCGATGCCGTAGATGCCGCCGACGCAGCCCACCGCCGCGGCCAGGAGGATGAGTCCCGGAGCCGGGATGACGGGCCGTCCCTGCGGGCCAGGGTGGCCAGTCTGGGCGGTACGTCCTGGCCGGGTGATGGCTATCCATGCGCCCAAGGGGAGCAGGACAGCGGCGATTACCACGTCGAAAACCTGGGGGCCGGGGAGCAGTTCGACGCGGATGACCGATCCCGCGATGACACCGGGCAGGGTGCCGGTGATGAGGACCAGGGCGAGCTTGCCACCGGTCTGGTGCTGCCGCCAGTACCGGTATAGCCCACCCGGGGTGGCGACCACGTTGTACAGCAGGTTGGTCGGCGTCACGGCTGGGCTGGGGGTGCCCAGGACGCTCACCTGGAACGGCAGCAGCAGCACCGCCCCCGAGATCCCCGCCGGAGTGGCCAGCGTTGCGACCACGAACGCCGCCGCCAGCGCTAGAACCTCAGTCCGCCCGGCGCCTAGCATCGGGCCACGCTAAGCCTGCGGTGACCAGGCAGACCGTGGATGCCCGGCAAATTGCACCAGGCAACCAGAACCGGGAATGCAACGGGCCCTCGCACTTGCCGCCTACCCGCCGCTCCCCTGGATCCCAGCCCTGTCGTTATCTGACCTGTACTCTGCCTGGGCTGGACTAGGCGAGGGCGAATGCCGGTGACTGCCGTGGCCCGAGCGCGGGCGATGAGTTTCGCGCCAAGCAGCAGTCACATCGTCCGAAGGCTGTGGTAGGCCACTGTGAGGGACGAGGGCCCAGGTCCGGCAGGAGGGGACACCAATGAGTGGCGTACGGGTACTGGTCGGCACGCGCAAGGGCGCGTTCGTGCTGACTTCGGACGGCAAGCGCCAGCAGTGGGACGTCAGCGGTCCCCATTTCGCCGGCTGGGAGATTTACCACGTCAAGGGGTCACCTGCCGACCCGGACCGGCTGTATGCCTCACAGTCCAGCAGCTGGTCGGGGCAGGTGATACAGCGATCCGACGACGGCGGCCGCTGCTGGGAGCCGGTAGGCAATGAGTTCTCCTACGACGGGGTCCCCGGCCCGCACCAGTGGTACGACGGCACTCCGCATCCGTGGGAATTCGCCCGGGTATGGCATCTCGAACCGTCACTGGATGACCCCGACACCGTCTACGCCGGAGTGGAAGACGCCGGGCTGTTCCGGTCCGCCGACGGCGGGCAGAGCTGGCAGGAACTGCCCGCACTGCGCGGCCACGACTCCGGGCCGTTGTGGCAGCCCGGCGCGGGCGGGATGTGCCTGCACACCATCATCCTGGACCCGGCCAATCCCGGTCGGATGTTCACCGCCATCTCGGCCGCCGGGGCGTTCCGGTCCGACGACGCCGGCCAGACCTGGGCGCCGATCAACCATGGCCTTCAGTCCGAAGGCATTCCCGACCCGGACGCGGAGGTCGGTCACTGCGTGCACCGCATCGCGATGCACCCCTCCCGCCCGTCCGTGCTCTACATGCAAAAGCACTGGGACGTCATGCGAAGCGACGACGCGGGCGAATCCTGGCACGAGATCAGCGGCAACCTGCCGACCGACTTCGGGTTTCCGATTGACGTGCACTCACACCAGCCGGACACCATCTACGTGGTCCCGATCAAGAGCGACGCCGAGCACTTCCCGCCCGACGGCAAGCTGCGCGTCTACCGCAGCCGCACCGGCGGAAACGAGTGGGAGCCCCTTACCAACGGCCTGCCGCAGGAAAACTGTTATGTCAACGTCCTGCGTGACGCGATGGCCGTCGACACCCTCGACTCCTGCGGAATCTATTTCGGCACTACCGGCGGCCAGGTGTACGCCTCCGCTGACGCAGGCGATAGCTGGGCCCCGATCGTGCGAGACCTCCCGGCCGTCTTGTCGGTCGAGACCCAGACACTCCCGTGATCAGGGTCGTGCTCCCCGCGCACCTGCGGACGCTGGCCCGGATCGACGGCGAGGTCGAACTCGACGTTACCGGCGAGGTCACCCAGTGCTCGGTACTGGACGCGCTGGAGGAGCGCTACCCGATGCTGCGCGGGACCATTCGCAACCACGGCGGCGGCAAGCGCCGGGCCTTCATCAGGTTCTTCGCGTGCGAGCAGGACCTGTCCCACGAGCCGCCCGACACGCCGTTGCCCGAAGCGGTCGCCGCGGGCGACGAGCCCTACTTGATCGTCGGCGCCATGGCAGGCGGATAGTGCTGACGGACTCGCCTGGCCGGGCCGTCGCCTTGATCCGCCAGCCCGGCCAGTGCCGGGTGCCGCGGGCGGCCTCACCGTGCACTATGGGGTCATGCCGAGAACCGGCACTTGGAGGCAGACGGAGGGGTTACCGCGATGGGTGTCATTTCGCCGGGCTTTTCCGGGCGGCGCCGGGCGGCCAGCGCGGACCTGCCGCCTGGCCAGTACCTGGTGCACGACTTTCCCGTGCTATCGGCCGGGCCGACGCCGACGGACGGGCTGAAAGGGTGGGAGTTCCGGATCACGACGGAGGCCCAGCAGGTACACGCCTGGGACTGGGATGCCTTCCGGGCGCTGCCCGCCGAGGACGTTACCGTTGACCTGCATTGCGTGACGAAGTGGTCCAAACTCGGGACGCACTGGCGAGGCGTGTCCCTGGACACCCTGATGGCGGAGATCGACACCAGCGCGGAGTACGCGGTGGCGCGGGCAGTCGGTGACTACACCGCCAACCTCCCGCTGGAAGACCTTCTCGACGGAAAGGCCTGGATCGCGTACGGCTATGACGGCGCGGACCTGAAACCGGAGCATGGCGGGCCAGCGCGGCTGCTGGTGCCGCACCTGTACCTGTGGAAATCAGCGAAGTGGATCCGCGGCATTGAACTGCTGGATCACGACGAGCCAGGCTTCTGGGAATCCCTGGGCTACCACAACTACGGAGACCCATGGCGCGAGCAACGGTACTGGGGCGACTGACCTGGCTGGTCAGCAGGTTGTCCAGCGTCCGCGACGAGACGCTCACCGCGCGGACGCTGATCCTGGACGTGCCCGGATGGCGCGGCCATCTGCCGGGCCAGCACGTTGATGTGCGGCTCACGGCCGAGGACGGCTACTCCACGGAGCGCAGTTACTCCATCGCCTCGGCCCCGCAAGGCTCCCGGCTCGAGCTGACCATCCAGCGGCTCGACGACGGCGAGGTCTCGCCGTACCTGACCGAAGTGCTGAGCCCCGGTGACCCGCTGGAGCTGCGCGGTCCCATCGGCGGCTACTTCGCCTGGCGCCCGCAGGACACCAACCCGGTGCTGCTGGTCGGCGGAGGCTCGGGCGTGGTGCCGCTGATGGCCATGGTGCGGACCCGGATTACCAGCGGCAGCACGGCGCCGATGCGACTGATCTACTCCACTCGCAGCCCCGCAACCCTGCTTTACGCCGGCGAGCTGCAGCGCGCCGGCGCACGCGATGCGAACCTGAACGTCGTCATCGCCTACACGCGGGCCGCGCCGCCGGGCTGGGCAGGCGAGATAGGCCGGCTAGACGCGGCCGGCTCCGGGCCCTGGCGTCACCGCGGCTTCCTGGTGAGCAGTGCTTTATCTGCGGGCCGACGGGATTCGTGGAGAGCGCGGCCAGCCTGCTGGTCGATCAGGGCAGGGATCCGGCGCAGATCAGGACCGAGCGGTTCGGGCCAAGCGGAGGTGCGGCATGAGCGACAGCTGGACGGACGGCAACAGGCTCGGCGGGGTCCTGCGCGAGATCTTCAGCGTGGATCTCACCGTTGCGGCCGGCTGCTGCGCAGGATGCGGTAACACGAGCCCGCTCGCCGAGGGCCGGCTGTTCGACCATGCCCCCGGGCTGATCCTGCGCTGTCCCGGCTGCGGGGAGCCGCTGCTGCGGATGACCCGCGCTCCGGGCCGTACCTGGCTCGACCTGCGCGGATTGCAGTCCATTGAGGTCGCAGTATCTGACTAGCTGGTTAAGGGCCGCTCGGCCAGCCGGGTGTCGATCCACGGGGCAATCCCGGCCGGTGCCGCCGCGATCAGGTCGAAATGCCCGGCGATCATGTCGTGGGCGCCGCCGGCCGGGGACAGGGCCACGGCCCCGGTCAGGTCGAGGTCCGGCGCCCAGGCTGGCGCCAGGCGGCGGTGAACAAGGCGGCGTGGCCGCCCTGGGAGTGACCGATCACGACCCAGCGCCTGCCGATGCCCCGATGGAGCTGGCGGGCGGCAAGCACGATGTCCACGGTGCTGCGGGCCGCGGAGGCTCCCACCAGGTACGAGTGGGAGCGCCGGGGGGTGCCAAGGCCCTCATAGGCCCTAGCTTTGCCCTGGCAGCGCCGCCGCGGGGACTCCCGGGACCTTCCGCGGCGAGCGGCAAAGTTTAGGGCCGAACCCCAGGGCCTTCCCTAGCGACACCGCTGTCCGCCTCGGTGACGATCGACATACGGCAACCGAACGGGCTGCCGGTAAGCCAGGAGGCAGATATGGACGACAGGAAATCCCCAGCACCCGCAGCGTCGGCTTCCGGGCCGCGCGCCCGCCCGGGCGCGCGGCCGGGCCGCATCAGCCCGCCGGGGAGTTCGGCCAGTAGCGCCCTCCGGGTGCGCCAGCGGATCCTGGCCATCTTCCTGCCCGTCACAGCGGTGCTGTACGTCGGTGCCGAGGCGCTGAACCCCCGCGGCACCGACCAGATAGTCACGAGCCCGGCCGTCGCGTTGAAGCTTCTGCCCATCGCGGCGGCGCACTCGTCCCAGCTGTACCTGGCGGGCTCGCTGTCGCTGCTGGCGCTCGGCGCCCTGGCGGTGTCGTACGCGGCGATCGCCACTTTGGTCACCGGCCGCGGCTGGGTGATCGCCACTGTGGCCGCGCTGCTGGGAGCCGTCAGCGCGTTCGCCGGGGCTTTGTTCAACGTGCTGGTCGGGGTCAACCTCGCGGCGGCCGCGACAGCACACATGGGCGCGGGCGCGGCCGCCCGGTTCCTGGTGACCAGCTTCGGCTCGGTGCCGGCCCAGGCCGCCGAGTACGTCTACGTCGCCGGCGAGTACGCCGCGCCGGTGCTGATGGGGGTCGCGCTGTGGCGCAGCCGTGCCGTGCCCCGCTGGCTGGCCGTGCTGTTCACCGTCGGGCTGGAAACCGCCGAGGCCATGGGATCCCACGGCCCCATTGTCGTGCTGTTCATGCTGCCGTTCGCCGCCGCGATGATCTTGCTCGCGGTGTGGATCTGGCGGGCCGCCGCCCGCCCGGCCGCTTCGATGACCAGCACAGCACCAACATCAGCGGCGGCGACGCCACCGGATACCACCACCCCGCTGCTCACCAGCCCAGAGAGCTGACATGACAACCGCCCGCCCGCACATGAAGCAGATCCGGAACACGCTGGCCGCCGCCGCGGCCGCCTGCGTCCTGCTCGGGGCGGCCGCGCTAGCCTCGGCCGGCGCCGCCAGCGCCGCGGCCGCCCCCGGCCGCCAGAGCGCCGCCGCGCTGCACCCGGCGCTGCGCCGTGACCTCAGCCGGTACCTGACCGCGCGGCGCACCGCCGAGCCTGGCGGCACACCACCATCCGCCAGCTGCTCGACATGACCAGCCGCATCCCCGACTACCTCTACCAGCCCGCCTTCATCGCCGCGTTCGCCGCGGACCAGCGCACCCGGTTCACCGCCGCCCGGCTGGTCTCCTACGCCGCCGGCCTGCCCCTCGGCCCGGGGGGTTACCACTACCCAACACCGACTACCTGCTCGCCCAGATGATCATCGAGAAGGTCACCCACGACTCCTACGCCAGCCAGCTCACCAGGCGGATCACCGGCCCGCTGCGGCTGTGCACCACCTGCCTGGCGCCCTGCACCTGCCCCCCTCCGACGCCGCCGGCCCGCCAGCAGCACCAGCTCGAATCCCTGGTGTCCGAGGCCACCGGCCAGCCCATCCCCCGCACCACCGCCACCGACCCGGCCGGCTACGGGCTCGGCGTCCAGCGGGTATACAACTCCCAGACCGGACCATTCTGGGCCCACGAAGGCCAGGCCTTCGGCGCCCGGGTCATCCATTACTACTTCCCCCGGCACCGGCCTGCTCATCGCCGTGGCCGCCAACAGCAGCACCATCACCCACGACGACCTGCCCGACCTGGCCGGAACGGTGTACCAGACCCTGCAGCACGCAGGCGCGATACCCGCCAGCTGAACAACCCCGCAACAGATGCTCATGCCCGCCAGGCCGCAATCTGGCGGGCATGAGCCTCGGCGGGCGCCGCGCGGTGCCGGGCGTAGACTCCGGCTACCAGGCAGCAGACGCAGGGGGCGAGATGCGCGCCGGGGCTGACCAGGCTGGTTTTTTCCTTGCTTCGGGTTCTTCGGCCGGCGCGGCCGGTGCCTCGCTGCGGCCGATGGCGTGGATGTTCCTGGCGATCCTGGTCACGTTCGGAGTCACCAGGACCGTGACCCGGCTGATCCGGTCCGGCCGCGGCGGCCGCGCCGGGCTGGGCAACGTCCGGATCGCGGGCACCCACATTCACCATCAGGTGTTCGGGATACTGATCATCATCGGCGCGGGCATCGTGCTGGTATCCGAGCAGCCGCACGGCGCTGGCCTGGACGCCGCGGCCGCGGTCTTCGGGGTGGGCGTCGGCCTGACCGTCGACGAATTCGCGCTCTGGCTGCAGCTCAAGGACGTCTACTGGGCCGCCGAAGGACGCAAGTCGGTCGACGCCATCTTCTGCGTCCTGGTGATCACCGGCGCGCTCCTCGGCGGGACCAGCTTCGTGACCGGGCCGGCCGGGACGACGGGATGGTGGTGGTCGGTCCTGGTCCTCGCCGCCGAGTTCGGGTTGTGCGTGATCTGCGTGCTCAAGGGAAAGGTGACGACCGGCGTTGTCGGCATCGTTTTCGGCTTCGCTGCTCTCGCCGGGGCGGTGCGGCTCGCCAAGCCAGGCTCCTGGTGGGCCGCGCACCGCTACCCCAGCAGGCCCCGGCAGGCCGCCCGCGCCGCGCGCCGCTTCGACGAGCGGTACCACGCCCGCTGGAACCGGGTGCGCGATGTCATCGCCGGCGCCCCCACCGGGCCGCCGTCCGGCTAGACCGCCCGGCCGGCCAGCGCTGACGTTGCGCCCGGGATAGGCAGGTGCCCACACACTGCTGGAGTGGACCTGTCAATCGTCTTGCCGGGGCACCCCGGCAGTTAGCGAAAGTCCGGGCTGGGAAGGACTGGTGCCCAAGGAGCAGGACAGTCGGCGACGTCGAAGGGAAGAACTCGTGGCAACCAGCAAGTAATCGGCCGCCGCCCGGCGCAATGTGAAGAAGGCGCAAAAGGCGGCCAGCCGGGAGAAGACCATCTCCAAGATGCCCGCCAAGACGCGGACCGCGCTCGGCAAACAAGGAGCGGCGGTGGCACAGCGCAAGCGCACCGGGTCGAGTTCCCCGAAAACCCGGGCCGAGCTGTATGAGATCGCCAAGCAGCGTGACCTGCCCGGCCGGTCAAAGATGGGCCGTGACGAGCTGGCGAAGAAGCTGGGCGAGCACTAGCACACGCTATCCTGCGCAGTTGCGTAACGATCTGATCGTTGTTCGGCAAGTTTGCCGACGATGCTTGAAACAAGCACTGACCACCGGAGCCCTTCAACGCACTAGCGTGCTGGTTGAGGCAGATCCGTCACTGCGCGGATCCTGGCCAGGGCACGTCCGCCGGATGGGGCGGGACCAGGGCAATGTCTATGCCGGCCGCAGCGGCGAGCAGCCCGGCGACAGCCAGGCCGTTGGTAATGCGTCCGGTGAGCACTTCGCTCACGGCCTGCGGCAGCGGAACCCAGCGCGACCGTAGCTCGCTTTCTTCATCCGGCCTGCTGCCTGCCTGCTCCTCGGTGTCCAGCTGCTCGGCCTGGTATACCCGGCATACCTCGGTGCTGATACCCGGCGATGGCCGCAGGTCGACCAGCGTGCGCCAGGCCGCGGCCCGCAGCTGAGCCTCCTCGGCCAGCTCGCGGTGCGCGGTGTCCAGCGGCGGCTCACCGGGCTTATCGCACAGCCCCGCAGGCAGCTCCCACAGATACTGCCCGGCTGGGTGGCGGTACTGCCGGATCAGCAGCACCCGCTGCTGATCGTCGATCGCCACGATCGCCACCGAGCCCACGTGCTCGACCACCTCACGCTCGGCCCGGGACCCATCCGGCTGGACTACGGCGTCAACGCGGACCTTGACCAGCGCGCCGTCATATTCCAGCCGGGTCCGGACCACCTCATAGACCATTAGCCCTCCCTGCCGGGGCCAGGCGTCGTGCCGGGAGCGGCGCCGGCCACGGGCTGGCGCTGTTCGATGAGGCGCTGTCCGTGTTCGTAGTCGTGGTCGGCCTCATGGGTGAGAACGCCGACCGTCACGCCCTGCTGCGAGTACCAGACGGTGAACGCTCCGCCATCATGTTCGACGAGGCCGGCGTGGTCGAAGCCGTCTCCCCAGGCGGCGTATTTGAGCGTCCGGTCACCGATGGTGGACCAGAATCCTGGTACCTCGGCCCAGGAGGCATCCGCGCCGGCTGCGGTCTGGCCTGCTACCCGGCCCATGGCCAGGGCCTCTCCCCAGTGCTCGACCGCCAGGTGACGTCCGGCTGCGGCGTTGAAGGCGAAGGCTGCGTCACCGGCGGCGAGGACACGGGCGGCGCTGCTGCGCATGTGCGCGTCGACTTGGACCCGCCCGGCCTCGACGGCCAGGCCGGCCCCGGCGGCGATGCTCACCTCGGGCTCCACGCCCCCGGCCACCAGGAGCAAGTCACCCTCGGCGCTGGTCTGGCCGGCGAGGCGGACCCGGCCGCCCTCGATCGCTTCCACCTGCGCGCCCAGGCGGAGCGATACGCCGTCATCCTCCAGCCAAGCCCGCAGAACCTGGCTGGCGGCCTCGCCCAGCCGGGCGGCCTGGGGACCGTCTTCCATGCTCACCAGCGTGACGGCCAGGCCGCGGCGGGCCAGTGACGCTGCGGCCTCACAGCCGATAAAGCCGGATCCGACCACCACCGCCGAGCGGGCCGCGGCGGCGGCCTCGCGCAACTGCCTGGCCTGGCGCCGCGAGCGCAGGTAAAAGACACCGGAACTCTCAGCACCCGGGACCGGCAGCGGCTTCGGGGAGGCACCGGTGGCCAGGATGCACCAGCCGTAGCCGAGGGTCTCATCACCGGAAAGGGCGACTACCCGGCGGCCAGTGTCGAGCGCCTGCGCCCGGGTCCCGAGCCGGACCTCAATCTCGTGGCGGCGGTAGAAGCCCCCGTCTTCGAGAGGCAACGCGTCCTCTTCTGATTCGCCGCGCAAGAAGTCCTTGGACAGCGGCGGCCGGTTATAGGGCAGGTACTCATCGGCAGACACGAGCACAACTTCCCCGTCGGCTCCTGCCTCCCGGTAAGCCCGGGCCGCCTCGAGGGCGGCAGGGCCGCCGCCTACGACGACCAGCCGCTCTGCCGTCACCGCAGCAGCCCTGAGGGCGAGGCAGACAATCCGTGCAGGCTCATCGGGTCATGCTATTGACCTACCAAAACGATCAGACGCGCGGCGTCGACGTCTCGGGTCGCCTCGGTGATGTAGCCGGCATCGCGTTGGTCTCCAGCGCAGCCGTCCAGGTGAGCTTCTCCCCGGGCCACAGGGACCAGGCTGCCATGGTGATCTGTCCCTGCGGGCAGGTCACCAATCGCGGTGCGCTGCTGCGGAAGTTCGCCCGTCCGAAGGGCGGGTTGCCCGCGTCGGCCCGGCCGCGCGTACGAGTGGTCGATGCCGGCATAGACCGTGCTCGGCTTCTGATTGCTTAACCGCCCGACCTGATGCGCCTGCTCACACAACGTGATAGGTCTTCGATCTGGCGAAGCGCACACTCCCGAGGAGGGGTATGCGCGACAGATCCTCAGGTCAGCGGAATCGGACGATCGTCCGGGCACCCTGGCCGTCACGCATCCGCGCGAATGCGTCGTTGATCCCGGTCAGGTCGGTGGTCGCGGTGGCCAGTGCCCCCAAATCCAACTGGCCCGCCGATACAAGCTCGAGCAGGCGAGGTACGTCCCGGTCCGGATCGCTTGAGCCGAAGACGCAGCCACTGAGCGTGCGGCCGAACCAGTACAGCTCCAGAGCCGAGAAGGTGACCAGCATGTCCTTGCCGCCGACTCCGACAATGATCGTCGAGCCACCGCGGCGGGTGCTGGACCAAGCGGCACGGATCGTGGCTGGCCTGCCCACGCAATCGAAGGCAAAGTCAACACCCCGCCCGGCGGTCAGTGCGCGAACCCGCTGGGCGACGCCCTGGTCAGAGACGAGGAAGTCGGTAGCCCCGAGGCCGCGGGCAAGCTGTTCCTTCTCCGGCGAAATGTCGATACCGATGATCGGATCCGCTCCGGCGATCTTCGCCGCCCGCAGCGCTGACAACCCGACCCCGCCCAGGCCAACCACGGCTACCGGCTGTCCAGACCCAACGTCAGCGGTGTTGAACACCGCACCCGCTCCGGTCAGCACCGCACACCCCAGCACGGCCGCCTGCTCAAGCGGGAGGTCCGCGGGCAACCGGACGGCCGCGCGCTCAGAAACCACGGTCTCCTCGGCAAAAGCGCCCGTTCCCAGGCCTGGGTAAAGCGGCGAGCCGTCGGGCAGCGAGCCGTATGCGGACCGCCCCGCATCGGCGCCGTGTTCACACAAGTAAGGCTCTCCGGCGGTGCAGAACCAGCATTGACCGCATGCGGGCGACCAATTCAGCAGTACGTGGTCACCAACCGCGACGCGGCTGACCCCTGGCCCAACCTCCACGACCACCCCAGTACCTTCGTGGCCCAGCACCGCGGGCACGGGCTGAGCCAAGGTGGCGTCGGCCAGCGACAGATCCGAGTGGCACACTCCGGCCGCCGCGATCTCGACTCGCACCTGCCCTTCCCCCGGCGGTCGCAGTTGTACGTCCCGTACCTCCAGAGGCTGACCTTGTGCGAGCAGTACCGCGGCTTTGACCATCGTCGGTCCTCGTTCCACTAGCGACTTTGCTCACGCTGATGCTAAGCGGAGACGCGGCACAAAAGCACAGGCGGCGGCATGGTCTCGCTAACGGCACCTCCGGGTGTCAACTGGCCGGGGACAGCGCGGAAACCGAGTCCTTGATCATGGCCTGGTGGGTGCAGAACTGGCCGTCCCGAACGCCGATGGTCGCGCTTCACAGGCGGCGCGCCGCCGATCATCTGCCGCCTGCGGGCAGGCCGGCGTTATCGGGGACGACGGTAAGGATCACGGGCATCAGCAACGCGATCGCCAGAAGTTCCCGGAACGGGCCTTCGGACGGATAAGCGACAAAGAACTCAGTGCCGATGATGAAGCCGAACCAGACCCCGATGTTCCAGCTCATGGCCAGCCACGCGTCGCGGACGCCGGTGCTGCCGCCACGGAACCGCAGCAGCGCCTTCCCGAACAGGAACGCCCCGGTCCCCTCCACCAGGGCCGATGCCAGCACCGCGGCCTTGTCGAACCACACCGGCCACCCGTACACCTTGGTGATCGAGGCGATGTAACTCTCGTTCTGCGAGTTCAGGAACGTCCAGTGATACGCGCCAGCGACGGCGATGAAGTTGACCAAGTTCGTGACTGCGACGAAGGCGAAATAGATCGCGCCGATCGCCAGCACAAGCTGCTTGATCCGCAAGCCCAGCGGTACTGGTGCACGGGAGCCGGAACGGGACATGGCCAGGCAACCTCTGGTCTGACGGGCGACAGAATGGTCTTATGCGGCCAGTCCGCGGCCAAGCCCTGGCGCAGGCCGGCGACAGCCGGTGGCGAGCCTACATGGCGGCACCGGCAGCCGGCGGGGCCGGGATGCCGCCGCTGGCCAGGAGCCGGCCGGGCCGATGACCCACACATTTAATGGCACCAGACTGCGCACTGCCGCATCACAACACAGGAGAGCAAGGTCACTGGACAGGTACCGGATATGAGCACACCGAACAGCAGATCGGGACACTGCTCCGAGGGCTTCTTCAGCGCGGCATCGACGACGGCACCTTCCGAGGCGACCTCACCAACGAGGAACTGCTCGCCCCGGTCGGCTGCCTTCTCAAGGCGCAGCCCGGATGACCGCCCAGCACGAAGCGGGCGTCGAGAAAGCCGCCGCGCTGGTCACCTCCGTATTCCTGCACGGCACCGCGAGCCACGGCAACACCACGTGATCCGGCCAGTCCGCCGGCAGCGCGGGCCGCTCGGCGGCCGGCAGGTAGCTTGGCCACCCGCACCTGGTCACCCACAGATTTGCCGACGATGTCCGAGACGAAACGCCCGATGCCGCCGCAGCACGCGCCGGCTTGTGGCAGTTGCGCCTGCGTCTGCTGGTGCTCTCCGCTGGCTTCGGCGCAGTGACTGGAGTCATCTCTGTGATCGTCGGGCAAACCTTGAAATCGTTCACGCTCTTGCCCGGGCCCCAGCAGTGGAGCCTGATGTGGTCAAGGACGACGTTGGCCTTTCGCGACCACTCCCATTTGGCCAGCACTCCTTCCGCTGTCATAACGTCGTCGCCGGAACTCGATGCCCTCGGCCTCTGTCTTCCAGCTCCGGGCGGATGGCCCCGAATGGCGGGCCGGGCCGACCCAGTACCCGTCGCAGCGGGACGCGATGTTCAACTATGAAATGACGGGCAAGACCTCAGCCATCCGGGCGAGTTCGCCAATGGCGCGACCACCAGCGTGAGCCTGTCATCTCTGACTGCGACGGACGCACCTCAGCGCGCCGAATCCGGATGGTCCGCGCCGTTCACGTGCGCGTTCGCGCTGACGGCGTGGTCAGACTGCCGGACAGCCACGGTTCGTGACTCGGCCGGGGGCTCGGTTGTTCCGAGTCGAGATTCCCACCAGCCCACTGGCACGACACGCAGGGCCGCCGCGAATGTGCTCCGGTCAAGTTCCTCGGCGAGCTGCGTGATCGTCACGACCCTGTCGGCCAGCCACTGGTCATCAACATCGCCTTCCACTCGCACAGCGCTGTTGAAACGGGCCCTCCGCCGCCGGAAGTCGACGGCAGGGTTGGATTCGGCGACGAGACCTTTAAGCCACGCGAGATCACTCGCCAGCTCGACGTGCAGATCGATGATCCCGGCGTAGGTCTCGGCATTGAGCATGACCGCGGCCCAGCGACCGACTACCTCGTCGCTGACGCTTGCGCAGCGTGCCAGCTCCTGGCGGAGCACCCGGCGCCGCTCCCCGTCGCTCAGCACCTGGCGGATCGCCGGACTCAGCCGGGCAGTGTCAGCGACCGCGCGACCACCGGCCTCAAGCGACTCGCTCACAGAGCAGTCCGTCAGCATAAGGCCGGCCACCTCCAGCACGCCCGTCCAGACCATCCGCGCGTTGTGAGCCAGTTCGAACATCACGTACTGGGCCAGAACACGCCACCGCCGACGGCTGCGGCTCCGGAGGACCTCGTTCAGCACGGCGGCCGTGAGCAGCACGACGATCACGTTCGCCGTCAGCCCGGCCAGCAACGGGTGTTCGGTCCAGAAGCGGACGCCGATTACATCGGACACGACGCCAGCGACCAGGCCGGCCAGGGCCAGCGCGGCTAGCAGGCGCGTCTGCCGCAGATTCGAGTCGACCAACGCCGAACGGCGCGGGCCGCGGTCGTGACCTCTCATTGGCGGAGGCTACGCCCGCAAGCCTTCGTCGTGTAACTCACGGGGTATTCGCCTACGGTCACCCCGCAGCATTGGCGGGGCGCCCTGATACGGCTGATGTGATGTTGCCACAGATATCGGATCAAGCCACGATTGGCCGCGTGCGGCGACGGTTTCGGGTCCTGTGCAGCTGGGCCGATCCCGGCAGGACCAGGCGGCATCCGAGGGAGTCATCAGCGCCAGCGGCGACGGAGGATGAGAATCCTTACAGCAGCGCCATCGCAGATCGAGTTCGCGCTGCGGACCAGGCCGCCAGAACCACGGACGGAGGAGCTGCTGGCGTGGCAGGTTACCGGGAAACCGGTCCAGCGCGCCCGTCGAGGGCATGCGGCCATTGTCACACCGGAACTCATGCCCCAGACGACCCGGGAACCCGCAAGGACGGCCCTGCGCTCATCAAACGCCCACCCGTGGTACGGGCTTTTCCGGCTCGCGGCCCGCACCTGCGCGCCGCATTCGGGGGTTTGTGCATGGTTCAGGTCGCGGCGAGGAGCTGCTGGTAGAGCTGGCGGGTGGCGGGGCTGGGTGAGACGCCGAGCTGGTCGCGCAGGCAGTCGCTGAGGTGGCCGTAAACGCCGAGTGCTTCGGCCAGGTTGTCCTGGGCGGCGAGAGCCTGCATGAGGTAGCGGTAGCCGCTTTCCCTCATGGGCGCGAGGCGGGTGAGCTGGCGGCCGGCCCGGACTGCGGCGGCGAGCTCGGTTCCGCCGAGGCCCAGCCCGGCTGCTGCGTAACATTCCAGGGCACGCAGCCGCAGTTCGGTCAACTGGTGGCGGATCTGGTCGATCCAGGGGGCGTCTTCGCCGGGGAGGAAGTCACGCTCGGCCACGAATAGCGCGGTGAGCGCCGGCCCCCACGCTCGCGCCCAGTCCTGCTGGGCGACCGAGGATTCGGCCCGGTGGATGGCCTCGGCGGCGGCTTCCAGGTCGACCCAGGTGACGGGCAGGCACAGCCGGATCGTGGACCGCCCGTCCACGGTCCCGGGGCCGAAGGCCCGGCGCAGCTTGGACAGCAGCGGGTTGAGGCGGGCATCGACCGCGGCGGGGTCGGGTTCGCGCCACAGGGCCTCGGCCAGCTCGCCGCGCGGCACGTGGCGGTGGCGGTTGACTGCCAGGTAGGTGAACAGCAGCCGGCCCTGGCGGCCGGGCAGCCCGGCGTCCAGCCGCTGGCCGTCGCATTCAATGGCCAGCGGCCCGCAGATCTGGATCCGCACCGGCCGCGGGGACGCCAAGGTCACGCCAACATCTTGGCAATATGCTGAGGTTAGGGCTAGGTGGGGAGGCGCTATGGCGAAGCTGATCCGGTGCGAGTGCGGGTTCGTCGCCCGCGGCGACAGCGATGATCAGGTGATCGGGGTGATCCGGGAGCACCTGGCCGCCGACCACCCGGCCCTGCTGACCACAGTCAGCCAGCAGGATCTGCTCAGCTGGGTCCAGGCCGGATAGCCGGCTGGACCCGCGAGGGCGCCAGCGCAGGCAGTCCCGGCCCGGTACCGCCGATCAGCCGGGATTCACTGCCGCACTGTCCCCCGGCAGGCCGGCCCTGACTGCGATGGCGGCCGAGATCGCGCATGACGAAGCAGCCGGTCTTATAGACGGCCAAGAGCCTCCGGGCCGCGATGAGTATCGGGGAAGCTCAGGAGAAGTTGTCGGCTCGCCGCACGTCGAGATTCCGAAACGCCGGCGGGCCGTCGCAGAGCCGGGCAAGCTTCTCGGCGAACTCACCCGTCTCCGGCAAGCCGGAGTTGGCCATGGCCTCCTGGTAGGAAGGGAACTCCACGATCTGGATGTAGGTATCAGGCCGGTCGTGATCCGCGGTGAGGGTAGAACGGTATGCGGTGCGCTTGCCTTCGGTTTTTGCTGACCACTCCTCCACCAGTTCCTGTATCTCCTCCGGGCGGGCAGTGCTGAACTCGATGATCTGGATGAACGTCATGGCTTCTCCTCAGGATGCTTGATGCGCCCAGACGGCGGTTACTGTCGTCGATTCCCTGGGATCGCTCATGGGGCCTCGACGGGGGTATCGGTTGTGCGGCCCCACTCGGCCCATGACCCGTCGTAGACCCGGACCGTGTCACGTCCGAGCAGGTGGGTGAGCACGAACCAGGCGGTGGCGGCGCGTCCCGCGATGGTGCAGTAGGTGATCAGCTCACGCCCGCCGCCGAGGACCGCTGGTGAGAAGACGCTGCGCAACTCCGCGGCGGAGCGGAACGACCCGTCGGCGTTGCAGAGGCCGTCGATGGGCTGGTGGACAGCCGATGGCACGTGACCGGCGCGGCCGCCTGGCTCCATCCCGCCGGAGGGCCAGAAGCACTCCCCCCGGTACTCGGCTGCTGAGCGCACATCCACCAGGGTGGTGCCCGGCTGGCCGATGGCGTCTTGTACCGCCGCCCGGTCTGCCCGGAGGCGAGGGTCCTCATCGCCCAGGCGATAGCGGGCGGCAGGCGGCTCGCTCGCTGCGGTGCTCCACGGGTGGCCCGCGGCGCGCCAGGTGTCACGGGAGCAGTCGAGAATGCGCACATCGGAATGCCCGTAGAGCCTCATCAGCCACAAGCCCAGGGCAGCCGCGTACCCGTAGAACACCACCGTCGAGTCCGGGCCGATCCCCGAGCGCTCCACCAGCCGCTCCACCGCGGAGGTGCCGACGGTGCGGTAGCCGGCATCCTTCACGTCGGTGTAGACGTTCCACAGCACGGAACCGTCGATGTGCCAGCTGTCGTAGGCGGCCGGGCTGACGTCGACTTCGACCACGCGAAGATCAGCGTCGCTGAGGTGCCCGGCCAGCCAGGCCGGGCCGGCCAGCACCCCATCGCCGGGACCTGGCCCTGGCCTGGATGCGGCTTTCTGTGTCGCGGTATTCATCTGAACCTCCCGATCTCCGGATGTCTTCAGGACAGTTCTACGACCGCGCCATTGCTCCAACGTTGCCCCAACGTTGGCGAAACCTTGGCATACCGCGGCCAGACCGGACCCGGGCCCGCTGCCCAGCCGCTGACCATGACGCACCGCCGGACCTGCTTGTCCGTGCCAGGACGCTGCCGCACCGTGCGCGTACCGCCTCGCGGCCCGTTGTGCGCCCGATAGCCGCGCAGCTGCCAGGGTGACGGGCCTTGCGTCCTGTGCGTCGGCATCGATCGTCATTCTCTTCTCCTCTATCTTGTGGCGGCAGTGAGCGGGGCGGTGGCCGGCCGCGGTGCTCGTTGGGCTCTTGCCAGCGCGGACACAGACGTGATGTGCAGGGCGAACAGCAGCGGCACGGCGGCTGTCGGGATCAGCGCAAGCGGGAGCTCGCTGATCGGTGCCCCGGTCGGGGTGACGTTGACCAGCTGGAATCCGGTGAGGGCGCCGAGGGTCAGGGCCACGACCAGATCGGTCATGCCCAACGCGTTGAACCACAGGGCCGCGCGGTGGCCGGTGCCGTGCGCGACCTTGCGCGCGACCAGCGGCGCGGCGATGCCGGCGGCGATGTCGCCCAGGCCCGCGGGCAGCGCGAACAGCGCGGGCAGATGACCGAGGGCCATGGTGGCCAGGAAGGCCGTCCCCTCCGCCGCCCGGAACGTGTGCGGGAGCTCTAGGCGGCTCACCATGCCCGGCGCCGTCAGGGCGCGCGCCACCACCGGGATCCGGCGCAGCGCCAGCAGCAAGCCCAGGAAGCCGGCCACCGCGACCGGCAGCCACGGCACCCCGTGGCCCAGCCGCGCGTGGTACCAGCCGTGACCCGCGATCACCGCGCTGGCGGTGAACCAGCCGCCGAGCACGACGGCCGCGCCGGCGGCGAGCAGCGCCGCGCGCGTCCGGCTCAGGCCGGCGCGCACCGCGCCGCCGTACAGCACGATGCAGGTCGCGGCCGGGATCGCGATGATCCCGGCGATGGTGAGCGCCCACAGATAGCCAGGCGGGTCGTACATGACATCCTCCTTGGGTTGACTATCTACAAGCTACTATGTTGGCAATAGTATTTGTCAACTAGTATTCTGAGGGGCGTGACAAGGAACGTCCGCACCTACGACCACTTCTGCCTGACCGCGCGCGCCCTGGAGCGCGTCGGCGACCGGTGGACCCTGCTGGTGATCCGCGACCTGCTCACCGGTGCCAAAAGGTTCACCGACCTGATGGACCGCCTCGGCGGGATTACCCCCAAGACGCTCAGCCAGCGGCTGCGCGAGCTTGAAGACGCCGGGATCGTCACCGCCGACCGGGAGCCGGGCCGGCGGGAGGTCTGGTATCGCCTGACACCGGCCGGAGCCGACCTCGGACCCGTCCTCGACGCGCTCGGCCGGTGGGGGCTACAGCACGCCTGGCGCCGGCCCCTCCCCGGCGAGCCGCTGCACGCCGAGCACCTGCTCCGGTCCGTCACCCAGGCCATCGACCTCGCCGCCGGCGACCAGCGGCCAGCCCGCTGGCACTTCCGGCTCGACGGCGCGGACTATCTGGCCGAAAACGACGGCCGCCAGTGGTCGCTCACCGCGGGGGCCCCACCCGCACCAGCCGACGTCACGATCACCGCAACCACCCAAGCCCTGACCGCCCTCATCTTCGCCGGGTCAGACACCGGCATCGACATCACCGGCGAAACCGGAGCCCGTCCAGCGATTCCGGCAGCTGATCAGCACCATGGCCACCGTCGTACAGCCCGCCTGAACCGGAGCCGTGGGACCGGCGGTCACGTACCGGCACACTCTCAGAACCGCCGTTCCGCACGCCTTGGCGGTCGGCTGCGCTCACAAGTCCGGTCGCGCAGATCTGCGCATTACGTGGCGACCACTGCTGGTGATCAGGGTCGGCCAGCTGGTGTCTCGTGCTGCCGGCCATCGATGACCGGCACTGCCCGACCGCGCGAAGTGCGGCCGCAGCGGATGTCTGGCTCCGACGAACGGGCGGCGATCCCGGGGTCTGAGACCTGATCCAACCTGTGGTCCGAGCTGTGGGCGGCCACGTGTGGTTCTTGCCGCCTGGGCTGGCGAAAGTGGAGCCAGCTGAAGAACACAGGAAGGCAAGGACAATGACCGACACACTGATCCGGCCGGTTTCCCCGAACGGCGCGACCGATGGCCAGGCTTCGACCCCGCTCGGCGGGGGCGCCGGTCCCGGCTCCCCCGGCATGCGACGTCGGCCCAGGGGGCGGCTGTGGGCACTACTGCACGCGCAGGCTCTGCTCGGCGGCCCGACCACAGACGTGGCCGGCATCGAAGATGACTGGCGGCGTATGGCTGGCCGGCGGGCATGGTGACCCGTGGCTGCCTAGAGGCCGTGCTCATCCAGCGTGTCCTGGACGAGCCGGGCTTCTGGTGCTCCGATGCGCTGATAGATCGCGAGCGCCTCGCGCAGCTTCCTGGCGGCCTCGGCACCATCGCCGGCAAGCTGACTGCGGCCGAGGCCGGCCAGCGCCCTGGCTTCCTCCGCAGGTGCGCCCAGCTCGATTGCCTTGGCCAGCGCTTCGCGGTGAATCTCGCTGGCCTTCTCGGGTGCCGACGTCCGGGCAGCCAGCTCGCCGAGATCGTTGAGGGCCACGATCTCGCCGTGCCGCGAGCCCAGGTCGCGATGCAACTCCAGGGCCTCCTCAAGGCAAGCGGCGGCCGCTGAATACTCCCCGGTTTCCTGGTGCACCATGCCGAGTTCGCCGAGCGCCCAGGCCTGGCCGAGCCGGTCGCCGAGCTGACGCCACAACTCAAGCGCCTCGCGCTCGTGCGCCAAGGCGGCGGCATAGTCCCCGGTCAGCCGCCACGCGAAACCAAGCTCAGTCAGCGCGTCGGCCTCGTCGAAGGTTGACCCAAGACCGCGGAACAGCGACAGCGCCTGCTGGTAGTTCTCGATAGAAGCCGGGTAGGCGCCGGTCAGCAGCAGCACCATCCCGACGCCGGTCAGCGAGACCGCCTCAGCCAGCTTGTCGCCCGCCGCCAGGGCAAGCTCCAGCGCCTGCTGGTGGCAGTCGATTGCGGCCCGAAAGTCGGAGGTGTGCCCGTAGACCAGGCCAAGGTGATTGAGCGCGTAAGCCTGATCCGGCTTGTCGCCCAGCTCGCGGAACAGCTCGATGGCCTGCGTCAAGGTGGCTACCGCGTCCGGGTAATCCCCGGTCAGCTGCTGCAGCAAGCCAAGCTCGTCAAGCATGCCGGCCTCGCCGCGCCGGTCCCCGGCCGCCCGCGCCGCGCGCAGCGCCGTCCGGTACTGGGCCGTCGCTTGCTGCCAGTGGCCGCGGGCGCGCAGGTAGCCGCCCATCGCGGCGGCGATCGCGATCGAGTGCAGCGGCATCCCCTCGGCTGCCGCATAGCTGACCGCCGCATGCAAGTTGGGGCGCTCGGCGTCCAGCCAGTCGGCTGCTTCCTGTGACGTGGTCAGCTGTGGGGCGCTGGCGGGCGAATCGGTCGGCGGCAGCCGTCCGCCGGCCGTGGTCCAGGTCGCGATGTGCCGGCACGCGGCGGCGGCCACGTGAGCGTAGAAGTTGATCAGCTGTTCGACGGCTCCGCGCGCCTGTATCGGCTGGTCGGCCGCGGCGAGCGCGCGTGCGTACTCGCGCAGCAAGTCGTGCAGCAGGTACCGGCCCGGCGCCGGCTCGGTGAGCAGATGATGATCGTAGAGCTCGTCCAGCTGGCGCCGGGCATCCTCGAGGCTCGTGTCGTCCAGCGCGGCGGCCGCGTACGCGTCGATGTCTGGTCCCAGCGTGAGGCCGAGCCGCCGGAACAGCCGTTGCTGATCCGCCGTGAGGTCCTGATAGGACAGGTCGAACGCCGCCGCGACCGACAGGTTCTCCGCGCGCATGACCGCCAGCCGGTCGCGCGCAGCGGCCAGCTCGGCCGCGAGCTCGGCGGCAGTTCTGGCCGGGTGATGCCTGAGCCGCCGGGCAAGCATTCCGATCGCCAGCGGCAGGAACCCGCACAGCCGGGTGATCTCCCGGCCGGCAGCCTCGTCCAGTTCAAGGTCGGCCCGGCCGGCGAGCCGGACAAGCAGCGCCCACGCCTCATCTGGAGACAAGGTGTCGATGCTGATCACGATGGCGTCCTCGAGCGCGGTCAGCCGCCGCCGGCTGGTGACCAGCACCAGGCTGGCGGCGCTGCCGGGCAGCAGCGGCCGCACTTGCTCGTGCCCGGCAACGTCATCGAGGAGCAGCAGGATTTTCTTGCCCGCGACGTGGTCTCGCCACTTCGCTGCCCGCGCTTCCAGGCCGGGCGGGATGTGCTGAGCGGCCACCCCCGCCGTCATCAGCAGACTCGCCAGGGCATCGGCCGGGTCGACGGGTGACTGACCAACGGTGTGCGCGTGCAGCGGGAGGAAGAACTGCCCGTCAGGGAAGCGCCCGGCGAGCCGGTGCGCTGCGTGCACGGCGAGCGTCGTCTTGCCAATGCCAGCCATTCCGTCAACCGCGTAGATGCCCACCAAGCCGCCACCCACCGCCGTGGCCAGCGACTTCTCCAGGCCCGTCAGCTCGCGTTCGCGGCCGGTGAAGCCGCCGATGTCACGTGGCAGAGTCCGCGTCGCGGCGGCGGCTGACGACTCCGGCGCGGCCTCGCTCCTGACCCGCAGCACCCGCGCCGGCTCGGCCCGGCCGCGGGCGGCAGCGACGAACGCCTCCTGCACCGGGCCGGTCAGCTTGAGCGCACTGGCCAGCATCAGGGCGCTGTCCTTGCGCGCGGTCCGGTTGATGCCCCGTTCCAGGTCGCTGACTGACCGCGGGCTCAGCCCCGCCTGCTCGGCCAGCTCCTCCTGCGTCAGCCGCGCCTCGGTCCGCAGCTGCCTCAGCAGGTCAGCGAACCTCAGCCCAGGCTCCACGTCTGCAGAGCCTACGTCGGCGCAGCCACCTGCGCCGCGCCGGTCTTCACCCGAGGACGTCGGTCATCACGATGCACGCGGCCCGCAATCCCGCCGGCGCGGTCCTGGTCGATCCACTGGATTCATGGGACGTCCTGGCGTCCGGAACGGCGGCGTGCCTGGCGCCAGAGCGATGAGATGGGCCGGGCGGAGTTGGCGGTGGCCACGCCGGCCAGGATCAGCAGGCCGCCGGCGGTCGTGGCCAGGGTCACGTGCTCGCCGAGGAGGGCTACCGCGCCGAGCACGCTGACGGCCGGCTCGAGGTAGAGCAGCAGGCGGACGCGGGTGCTGCCGAGGGTGAGGACGGCCCGGTTCCACAGGACCATCCCGGCTACCGTGCTGCCGAGTGCGAGGAAGACGAGCTCACCCCACACAGAGGGGGCAAGCTGCGCCAGCCGCGGCGCGGACAGTGTCCCGGCGAAGGCCAGGTAAGGCACGGCGCCCACGACCGTGGAGGCGGCGGTGGCAGGCAGCGCCCCGTAGGCCTGGCTGAGGGGGCGGAGGACGATCGTGTAGGCGCCGAACGCCAGCGTGCCGGCCAGGACCAGCCCGGCGCCGGCGAGCGCCCGGCCGCCGCCCCCGGTCAGTGCGGCGGGCCCGGCCAGCACGGCCACGCCGCCCAGGGCGACGGCGCTGCCCAGCCAGGCCCGGCCGCCACCGCGCTCAGCGAGGAAGACGTACCCGATGACCATGACCCAGACGGGCTCGGTGGCGAGCAGCAGCCCGGCTGTGGAGGCGGGCAGCCATTGCAGCCCGGCGGTGACCGGCAGGTTGTAGCCGATCAGGCCGAGGGCGCCGGCGGCGATGAGCCGGGCAGCCGAACGCGGGTGCAGCCGCCCGAACACGGGAACGGCCCAGGGCAGCAGCACCAGGGCGGCTACGCCGACCCGGAGCACCAGCAGCGGCAGCGGGGCCAGGTGCGCGACGACGGCCCGGGTGGCCACCGGCGCGAGTCCCCACATGCTGACGGCCACCAGGCCGCCGGCCATCGGCCGGGACCGGCCCTGCGGGGGGGCGCGGGGCGGGCTGCTGCGGGCCGGGCAGGGGACCGGGCCGGGCGTCCAGCGTCTTCATCGACGACCTCCGGCGAAGTCGGCCGCGTCTTTTCGACGTTCAACGTGGCCGCGCCGGGTTTCCTCTCCCGGTTCGTGGTAAGGCACCGCTACCTCTCCCCAGTACCCGGTATGACGGTAGAGATCCGCGCCCCAGCTGAAGGCGTACGCGGGGGTCGGCAGGCCAAGAGCGCGGATGGCCGTGTCCGGCAGCCGCGCGAATGGCGGGTATTCCCGTTGCAGGCCCAGCCGCAGGGCGTCGCCTTCCCGGATCCCGTCCACATGCCGGTATTCCGCCATCGGCCGTGCCGGAGGTATCCAGCCGCGAGCGAGGTCGCCCAGCCAGTCACGCAGATATGAGAGGACGGGCGTGTCGGTACTCAGATCCCACCCTGCGTAGTTTCGCAGCACCCCGGCCGGATGAGGAGCGGCGAGGATGGCCACGCGTTTGCATCCGAGCAGCGAAGCGGTGCCTGTGACCAGCGGACTGGAGCGACCCGCCACGCCGTGGAAAGGGCAGTCCCATCCCTTGTTAGCGGTTCCGTGGATATCCAGGACCAGGTCTGCCTGCTGTGCTAGCCGGGTTATCTGCCAGGCGTCTCGCTCTTCTCTGTTGCCGCTGGGGTTGCCGGGAAAGCAATCTGTAATGTTGCCTTCGTATCCGCGCCGCTTTACCCAGCCGCCGCCCGGAGCTTCGCGGGTAAAGCCGGTGATCCCCCGGTGGTTCTTCAGGCTTTCGAGTATCGCGGCCACCTGATCAGAGGGCCACTCATCAAGGTGCATCCGGTTAAGCACCAGGATCCTGTGCACGCTCACCTGCTGGCGTTGATGCGGTCATAGAGCAGGCATATCGCCCCGCTGCCGGTGCCCGTCATCGCCGTCAGGGACCAGGAAGAGGCGACCAGGCCGTCGTCGAACAAGCGGGCGCCGCCTCCTGCTAGTTCCGGGCATAGCGTGATGCTCAGGCGATCCACTTCGCCGGCCTGGAGCAGGTTCCGGATGACGCTCGCGCTGGCGAGGACGACGATGTCGCCGCCCTCCTGTCGGCGCAGTTGCCGCACGGTTGCGGCCGGGTCGGCGGTGACGATGCGCGAGTTGTGCCATGTGGCCTCCTGCAGGGTGCTCGAGAAGATGACTTTCTCCACCGTGTTGAGCCACTGCGCGAAGGCACGGTCCCTGGGGTCGGCGCTCTCGTTCTCGGCTACCGCGGGCCAGTAAGAAGAGAAGCCCTGGTAGTTCTTGCGGCCCAGCAGCGCTGTGGTGGCCCCGCTGGTGACCTTCACCATGTGTTCACGCGCCCCGTCCGTCACGGCGTGCGGAACGATCCAGCTCATGTCGTAGTCGCCGCCTTGGCCGGTCACGTGGCCGTCCAGGGACAGGGAGATGTTGGCGACCACGGTGCGGCCGGCGGGCTTGTTGCTTGCTGCGGTCATTTCTGCCTCCTGGCTTGGTTGTCACGGCGGGCGTGATCTGGATGCTCACCAATGTTCGCGCGGGCGCCAGCCACTCGAATCGGTGAAGTCGCCAGTCGGCTCGCCGGTCCGCCCGCGGCCGCCAGCCGCCGCTGGCCAAGCGGCTGGGCCGGGCGATGAGCAGGTATCGATACGCTTAGCGCTGGCGCAGATTCCCGCGGCACAGTCCCGAGGCTGGGCATGCGGGCGTTCGTTGCGGATTCGCCAGCTATGGATGGCTTGGAAATTTGAGCGAGCTCGGTGCGGGCCTGATCGGCCGCGAGCGCGAGTGCGGCGAGATCGAACGGCTGCTGCGCGGCGCTCGGCACGGCGAAAGCTGTTCCCTGGTGGTGCGCGGCGAGCCGGGAATAGGCAAGACGGCGTTGCTTGACTACGCCGCCCGGCGGGCTGGGGCGGTGACCGTGCTGCGCGCCGCGGGTGCGGACGCCGAGTCCGATCTTGCGTTCGCCGGGCTGTACGGCCTGCTGCGCCCCATCGCGGGCCAGCTCGGCCAGCTGGCAGACGAACAGCGACAGGCACTGGCGGGGGCGCTTGGACTGGCAGCATCGACGGGATCCGACCGCCTGCTCGTCTCCGCTGCCGTGCTTGGCCTGATCGCCGCGGCCGCGGAAGACCGCCCGGTGCTCTGCCTGGTCGATGACGCGCAGTGGCTGGATGGCCCGTCGGCCGGTGCGCTGGTGTTCGCAGCCCGGCGGCTGCGCGCCGAGCGGGTGACGATGGTGTTCGCGGCTCGTGAGGGCGAACGGCGCCAGTTCCGCGCTCCGGGCCTGCCGGAAATGGTCCTGGGCGGCCTGGTCGCACCCGCTGCCGCGAACGTCCTAGACCGCGCCGCGCCCGGTGTCGCGCCGGCGGTCCGGGAGCGGCTGCTGGCCGAGGCAGACGGGAACCCGCTGGCCCTGCTCGAACTGCCCGGCGCACTGACTGCCGCTCAGCTCGACGGCAGCGCGCCGCTGCCCGAAGCCATGCCCCTAACGCCGCGCCTGCAGAACGTCTTCCGGCAGCGCATCGAAGCCTTGCCCGGCCCGACACGCCTTGTTTTGCTACTCTGCGCGGTCAGCAACACCGGTGACGTCGCGACGGTGCTGCGCGCCGCAGACTTGCTGCAGCTACCCGCCGATGCGCTCGACCCCGCGGAAAGCGCGGGGCTACTTCGCACCGACGGCGGGGCGATCACGTTCCGGCATCCACTGGTGCGCTCGGCCCTGCACGAGGCAGCGCCGCTCAGCCAGCGCCAGCGCGCGCACGCCGCGCTGGCCAGTGCCCTGCCGGGCGACCGGAATGCCGATCATCGTGTCTGGCACCAGGCCATGGCCACGCTGACCGGCGACGAGGAGGTCGCGGCGGCGCTGGAAGCCTCAGCCCGGCGCGCGCAGCAGCGGGCCGGGCATGCCTCGGCGGCGACCGCGTTCGAGCGCGCCGCGGCGCTGACCCTGGACGAATCACGGCTGCCGCCGCGCCTGGCTGCCGCCGCCCAGGCGGCCTGGGACGCCGGCCAGGCCGAGCGGCCCCGCGCGCTGATCACCCGCGCCCTGCCACTGGCCGACAGGCAGTCTCGCGCCCGGCTGCTGCACCTCCGCGGGGTCATCGAGCAAAGCTGCGGCAGCATCGACCGCGCGGTCGATGCTCACCTCGAAGGCGCTGACATCAGCGACGACCCGTCGCTGACGATCGAGATGCTGCACGAGGCCGCTGAGGGCGCCGTGGACCTAGGCGATCTCGCCAGGCTGCGCGACATCGGCATGCGGGTTTCCAATATCCCGCCGCAGACCATCCGAGATCAGCTCAGCCGCGCTGTGGCCATCGGAATCGCGGCCCTGTTCGGCGGCGAACATGAGAGCGCACGCGCGGCCTTCGGTGACGCGCTGACCCCGGCCGCAGCGTTCGAGGACGACCCGAGGGCACAGCTCTGGGCAGTGAACGCCGCGTGGTTGGACGACGACATCGGGGCCAGCCTCCGGTTCGCGACCCGGGCAGCAGACCTTTCCCGCCGGCAAGGACTGCTCGGCCTTCTCCCGGCCGCCCTCAACCAGCAGGCCAGGGAACTACTCCGGAACAGCAGCTTCAGCCAGGCCTACGCAGCGGCCGAAGAAGGCTACCTGCTATCTGAGGACCTGGGCCACGGCGCCGGCTGGCATCTGCACACGATGGCGTGCGTCGAGGCAATCTGGGGACGCGAAGCACAGACGCGCCAGCACGCCGAGCAGGTGCTTTCCCGGGCGCGAGCCCGCGGCAACGTGCTCCTCGCGGCGGCCGCTCAGGCGACGCTCGGGCTGCTCGCGCTCACTACCGGCCGGCCGGCCGAAGCAGCCAGCATACTGCTCGAGACCTCCGCCGGGGACTGGCCAGGACTGCCGCCAATGGTCACCGTCGCCTGGGCGCCCGACGCGGACGCGATAGAGGCAATCCTGCGGGCGGGCCAGCCACGCGAACTCGCCGACGCGCCCCTGGCGCGGATCCGCGCCTGGGCGGAGCTGCTGCCCACCGCAGCGCGCAGGTCAGTGCTCGCACGCTGCGAGGCATTGCTCGGACACCAGCCGCCGGACCAGGCATTCACCCAGGCGGTCGAGCTGGCTCACGCCCTCTCGCCGTTCGAGCGCGCGCGCACTGAGCTGCTCTACGGCGAGTGGCTGCGACGCGAGCACAAGCGCACTCAGGCACGCGCGCACCTGCGCGCCGCCGCCGAGCTTTTCCGCACGCTCGGCACCGTCCCATGGGCGCAACGCGCCGAGGCAGAACTGCGCGCCACCGGCGAGACCGCCCGCAAGCGCGAGCCCTCGACTCGCGACCAGCTCACACCGCAGGAACTCAAGATCACAAGCCTGGTGGCCGAGGGCCTCACCAACCGTGATGTCGCCGCCCAGTTGTTCCTCAGCCCCCGCACCATCGACTACCACCTGCGCAAGGTCTTCAGCAAACTCGGCATCGCGTCCCGGGCGGAACTGATCCGCCGCGGGGTGTCCGACTAGGATCATGTGAGGTGATACGGCCTCGGCCCGCCAACTGGCCGTTAAGCCGGGCCGGGGTGATCGGCGCTGCCGGGTGTCGCGGCCTGGCTGCCTTTCCTGCCAATACCGGCCGAGCGTGATCGATCCTAGGATCCCCAGGCCGGTCGCGACACTAGCTACCACGACCTCGGCCCCGGCTACTACCAGGCCCGCTGCCTGAACGCCTCATCCTTGCGCTGTCGGGGCGGCCGATGCGGGCAGGGGCACCGGCCTGTCGGCGGCCCTCGCGGCGGCTGACTCCCTCGCCGCTGCTGTTCTCCACAATGTGGCCGCGGCTTTAGCGCTTCGCGTCGAGCGCCGCGCGGCATGAGCTCTGCAGGACCCAGATGTTTGCCGATGTGACAGGTGAGGGAGTACTCTCTCACCTGTGCGCCGGGACGAGCTTGTAGATGCTGCTATGGAACTGTTCGGCGAGCGTGGCTACGCGGCCACGTCGGTCGCCGACATTCAGATCGCCTGCGGGCTGACGGGCGGGTCCGGGGCGCTCTATAAGCACTTCACGTCCAAGCGTGACGTGCTCGCTGAAGGCGTGCGCCGCTACGTTGCCGGGATGGAGCACTCGGCCGGCGCGCTTGTCGCCGCGCTGCCAGACGATCCGCGCGAGGCGCTGACCGTGATTGCGCACGCCGCGAGCACGGCGATGGCCGACGATCGGTCGGTCATCAGGGTAGGTCTGCGTGATCTGGAGCAATTCCCGGATCTGCTGGCGATCCTCTGGGGCGGATTGCTTGCTGCGCTCTACCGCGAGATTGAGCAGTGGCTCGACGCCCAACAGGCCCAGGGGCGAGCCGCGGTCAGCAACCCACCGGCGACGGCCGCGGTGCTAGTGGCGTCCCTGACTTACTTCCGTGTGCTGGAAGCCCTGATCGGGCATACCCCCGGCGACATCGACCCGGACAGCTATCTCAGCGCCTGGGTCGCCTCGGCGCTGGCCACCATCGGCGCGGGAGGCGGTTAATGATCTACGCCGAGGCGGCCACGACCGCGGCAGCCAGTCCGGCCGGGGTTCGCGATGTGGTCTGCGACCTGGAGCAGCACAAGCTGGCCGACGCGAAGATCCGCACGGTGATCGATACGCAGGTTTACGGCGAGGAGGCCGTGATGCGGTTCCGGTCAAAGCTGCGCGGCCTGCCGGTACCCGCGGTGCGTCAGCGGGTGGTGCGCAGCGGCGACGGACACGGCGACATCACCTCCGTTCTGTCCTGGCAAGACCGTCTCGTCAGCTTCCCAGGCAGCGGCGGGTGCGCCCCGCTCGCGGAAGGAGGCGTCGCCGCAGCGGCCGATCGACTTGCCCGGCTTGTCTCCCGGCTACGCCGGGGGAGGGGCAGCCAATGAATGCACCGGCCGCCAGCGCGGCGCCTCGCATCGTCCTGGATCTCGCACGCCTGGCTGGCGTGACCCGCATCGGGTTCGGCGCGGCTTTCGTCATCGCGCCGCGGGCCGCCGCCCGGCCCTGGGCTGGGGCTGGGGCCGGCACGGCCGGAGCGCAACTGCTCACCCGCAGCATGGGCGTTCGCGATCTGCTGCTCGGGGTGGGGCTCGTGAGGTCACTCAAAGATCGTGATCACTCCGGCGCCGCCACCTGGCTTGCCTATGGCGCGGCGGCCGGCATGGTCGACGCGGCAGCGACGCTGGCGGCCTACCGCGAGTTGCCGCGCAGCGGGAGAGCATTCCTGGTGTTCATCACGGCCGCGCTCGGCGTCGATGCCGTGCTCGCAGCAGCCATTTCGCGTCCGGGATCCAGCCGGTGATCCGCCAGTCCGCCAACCCGCCTCGGATCTCTGACTCGGGCACCCGCGTCATGCGGCGGATGGCCCTCGGGGTGGCAGTCCTCGTCGTCATTCAGGTCGCCGCCGGAATGGTCGTGAACCTGTACGTGACCGTGCCGACTCGTCATCCTGGCGCGCATCCGGCCAGCTACTTCTCCGGCTCGTTCCACAGCGTGGCCTGGGCGCTCAGCCACGGCGCTGTCGCCCTGGCCGTGCACGCCTCGCTCGGGCTGGCGCTGGTGGTGGTGAGCTTCCTCGCCGCCATGCGTGCGATCAGGCTCGGCCCCCGGACAGTGTCGGTGTCGTACGGGCTCGGGTTCCTGTTCATCCTCGGCGCTGGCTTCAACGGTGCGAGCTTCCTCGACTTCCCCGGCCAGGCCATCAGCTCTCTGATCATGGCCCTGCTCGCCCTGGCAGCGTTGTGCTGTTACCTGATCGGGCTATACCTGCTTGCGGGTCATGCCCCCACAGAACCGGCCTCACCGCGGTGATCGGCACAACTTGCCGGGCAAGTGAGCCGCTGCGCCTGCTCCCCTGATCGGCAGAAAGGGAAACCGAATGGAATCCGTCACGCCTGCTGACCCTTCACCGAAGTCCCGCCGGGCACCAAGGTCAGCTGGACCACCACCGCCGAACTCCGCGTCCCGTTAGCGACCCGTGACCGGAAATGTGAATCGGCGCGAGAGGCTGGTATGGCGTGGACTTCGCAGCGGCGCTGCGCTCGTGCTGGCAGCCGGTAGCCGCGGCCGCATGGTGCATCGCGTTCGCGATTGTGCACCTGTTCTGGGCTCTCGGCGGCTCGGTCGGTTTGGCCTCCTCTGCCGGTCACGACCTGGCCGCCCGCCGTCCGGCGACCTTCGTCTTATTCGGGCTCTACGGCGTTGCCCTGGCTCTCCTGTGCGGCGTTGCGGTCCTCGCCTTCGCCAGCACCACGCGCCCCTCGACGCGCCCCCGTCGTGCCGCCACGACGCTGGTCGGCGTGGTCGGCATTGGCCTTCTCCTACGCGGGGCCGTGTTCGAGGTACTTTTGGGCTGGGACACGGGCGGCCTAGCCAACCGAGTCGGGCCGCTCGAAACCCACTGGAGCCTGATCCTCTGGAACCCCTGGTTCACCGTCGGCGGCGCCCTGTTCCTCGCGTCGGCGATCCGCCTCCGCCGGGCAGCCGGACACGCGCGACCTTCGCCGTAACGGGTCGTTCAGCGGGGCGTGGCTGCGATCTGTTCCAGTTCGTCGGCGACGAGGTGGACGGGTTTCGCGGTCTGGATTTCATAATCAGCGCCAGCTCGGAGCCGAGGCTCGAATACGGTCAAGTCGCTGACGATCTTGGCGCGATCCTCGGCCGATGACCCGAACGGGTTGGCGCGATCCGCGACCCGGGCAAGGAGCACGCCGACGGGCGCGCTCAGGAGAACGACCGCGTCAACCCGGTCGTGCAACAGACGCTGGTTCGCCCGGTGCAAGGACGCCCGGTTGGCCTACCGGGTGATCGGCGGCCAGTACTGAACGTGACCTACCATGCGGCCGACGATGGAGCGGGGCCGAGCCGATCGCCGATTCGGCGCCCCTTTCGTTGCCCTTGAGGCCGCGAAATCGGTGCGCCCGATAAGCCGGTTCTGTTCTCTCTGCCGCCGGCCCTCAGCGAGGTGTGCCGCAAGCGGATTGTCTATCGCGGCTAGCGCGTCAGCCGATGCGCTCGGCCAGAGAAACGATGATCCCTTCCGGCCCGCGCACGTAGGCCATGCGCCAGACGTGCTCGTACTGCCCGATGCCGCCGACCAGCCCGTAGCCGTCCATGGCGAGCTGGTCGACGGCGGCCTGGAGGTCGTCAACCTCGAAAGCGACGTTGCGCAGCCCCAACTCGTTGGCCATCGCGGCCGGCGACCCGGGCTGGTGGTCGGGCCGGACGAAACTGGACAGTTCCAGCCGGGTGCCTCCGTCGGGCGGCCGCAGCATGACAATCTCGGTGCGGGCGTCAGGGATGCCGATGACAGTGTCCAGGAACTCGCCCTCGATGAACGCCCGCGTGCCCTCGACCTCGAGACCAAGCCCGACGAAGAACCTCGTCACCGTGTCGAGGTCCGCGACGGTGATGCCGACATGGTCGAAGCGTGGTGCAAATGACATGGATCCATCCTTTAGAGTGCCGACTCATCCGTCAGGACCGGCTCGAGTCGGAGTCGGATTGTTCGATGGTGGGACGGCGGAAGTGGGCGACCCACCGCTGCTCTTCCGGCCGGGTGGGGAGGGGGAGCGCGTTGATCGCGACCGTGTCCAGCCCGTCGGCTGCGAAGGACTGGATTTCGTCGCGTCGCAGTGGCCAGGGCGGCAGCTGCCGGGTTGTGCCGCTGACGGCAGCAGTCTCCTCGATCGCGAGGAGGGTGCCGCCCGCAGCGACGAGGCGGCCGACGTTGATGATGGCGTCGTGGCGGGACGGGTTGGGCAGGGCCCCCGCAGCATGACCATCCGACGCTCCCTCCATAAGTCGAGACGAGACGACTCGTCTTGAGTGTAGAGGCAAGGGGGCTCCATCACAAGACGCACCGTCTCGTCTTCCGCTACCATCAGGTCCATGCCCACGTCGACCACGAGGCCGCTCGCCGCACGGCGCAGCGAGAGCTCGCGCGTGGCCATCCTCGACGCCGCGCTATCGCTGTGCCGGGAAAGGGGATACGCCAAAGTCAGCGTGGAGGCCATCGCGGCCCGCGCCGGCGTCGGCAAGCAGACCATCTACCGGTGGTGGCCGTCGAAGGCGTCCGTCGTGCTCGACGCCCTCGAAGGCGTCGCCGCCCGAGTACCTACCGCCGACACCGGCGACGTGATGGCCGACATGCGCGCCCGCCTCGCCCAGGTCGCCGAGCTCTATGCCGACGAGCGGTTCGGACCCCACCTCGGCGCGCTGATCGGCGAAGCCCAGCACGACCCGGTTCTGCGCGCCGATCTACTCGAGCGATACCTGCGGCCGCGGCGAGCAGACGCCCTCCAGCGCCTCCAGCTCGCTCGAGACCAGGGTCAGCTGCCCGACACCCTGAACCTCGACGACCTCGCGGATGTGATCTTCGGCGCCGTCTACCATCGGCTGCTCCTCCGAAACGGGCCGCTCGACAAGGCCTACGCCCACTTCGTCATCGACACCGTTCTCACGAGCTATGTGACAAGACCACGGCACCCATAGACTCGGACGACATCGCGAACGAGCCGGCCAGCGGCGACGCGGTGATGCGGTCCGCAACGGGCACGCGGCGAATGCATCCGGTAGCCGCCGCGTATCCCGCGGCGGCCGCCGGCGTGCTGCACGCGGGAATCAGCGCGTACTGGGCGGCCAGCGGCCACTAGTCCAGGCATAGCGTGACCTCGTGGCGGTGAATGTGGAGCAGGCCGGGAAGTTCCGTTGGCGAGACAGCGCGTGTCTATCTGCGCAGGGCAGGCCCATCGGGTGAGTTTTCCGGGGACGGGCTGGCAGCTCCTGTCATGCGGTGGCGAGGGCCGGCCAGCCGGACGTGGGCTGTGCTGGTGGCCGGGGGGAACCTGATGTCGATATTGAGGCCTCCGCGCGGCCCCGGTTTGATGTTGAGGGTGGCGTGGTGGGCTTTAGCGATGGCGGCGATAATGGGCAGGCCCAGGCCGAGACCATCGTCGTTGGCGGTGCGGGTGGAGGACAGCCGCTGGAAGGGCTGGAGTAGCCGGGGAACTTCGTCGGGCGGGATGACGGGGCCGGTGTTGATGATCTTCAGCCGGGGGTGGCCCGCATCGTTGGTGATCTGGATGTCGGCCCAGCCGCCGTGGGTGTTGTGGCGGATTGCGTTGCCTATCAGGTTGGCGGCAAGCTGCTCCAGGAGGCGGCGATCGCCAAGGACGGGCGCAGTGCTCATCGAGGCGCGGATAGCCAGACTGGCCTCCGCGGCGTCTGCTTCCCGGGCTTTCAGGACGTCGCGGGTGATGGCCGCTAGGTCGAGGGGTTCGCGGTGTTCGAGTCCGCGCTGGCTGCGGGCCAGGGTCAGCAGCGCTGCGATGAGCTGTTCCTGGTGTTCGCTGGCCTGCAGGATGTCTTGGCAGATGGCCTTGTAGCTGGCCAGGGTGGGATGGGGGTCGGTGAGCGCCATTTGCAGCAGCGTGTGGGTGAGGGTGAGCGGGGTGCGCAGCTCGTGAGAAGCGCTGGCGGCGAAGTTGCGCTGGGCGTCGAAGGCGGATTGCAGCCGGTCTAGCAAGCCGTCGATGGTGTCGCCGAGGTCTTTGAGCTCATCGCCGGGGCCGGGCACGGCCAGCCGCTCGTGCAGGTTGTCTTCGGAGATCGCCCGGGCGGCGGCAGTCATCTGCCGCAGGGGGCGTAGCACCCGGCCGGCCACAAACCAGCCCAGCGCTATCGAGGCGACCGCCATGACACCCAGCGCGATGGCTGATTCGGCTAGCAACTGGCTGAGCTCGGCCGCGTGCTGGTGAGCTAGCTCGGCCATTACGTTACGGGTGCCGGCCGCTGGCGGGCCGGTCTGCACCTGGCGTTCGGGGCCACCAACGTTCGATGTGACAGAGAACGGGGGCCATGGCCAGCCGCGGGCCAGGATGTTGGTTATGGCGAGCAGCGCAGTGCCCGAGAGGAGGAACAGCGCGCCGTACAGGGCGGTTAGCCGCAGCCGCACGGTCCGCCGTGGCAGCCGGGCCGCCAGCGTGGCGGGATAACGGCGCAGGTGCATCGGCGTTCCCCTAGATCCGGTAGCCGGCCTGGGCAACGGTGGTGATGACCGGCGGGTCGCCCAGCTTGGTGCGCAGTCGGCTGATGGTCATCTTGACCGTGTTGGTGAACGGGTTGGCCGCCTCGTCCCAGACTCGTTCCAGCAATGCCTCGGCCGAGACTACGGCCGGACGGGCGGCCAGAAGGAGTTGCAGCACCGCGAATTCCTTGGGGCTGAGGTCCAGTGGCCGTCCGCCCCTGGTGGCCTCTCGGCGGGCCGGGTCCAGGCGCAGGTCACGGTGGACCAGGATGGGGGGCAACGCTGGGCTGGACCGGCGGCTCAGCGCGCGGACGCGGGCCACAAGCTCGGCGATATTGAACGGTTTGGGCAGGTAGTCGTCGGCGCCCAGGCCCAGGCCCTGAACCCGGTCCTCGACCGCGGCCAGGGCGGTCAGCATCAGTATCCTGCCGGCAGCTCCGTCAGCCGCTAGTTCCCTGCAGACCTCATCGCCGTGCCGGCCGGGCAGGTCGCGGTCCAGCACGATCACGTCATAACGGCTGACTGCAGCCTTGGCGAGCGCGTCGTTGCCGTCGAAGCAGACGTCTGCGGCCATGCCCTCGCGACGCAGTACGGCAGCGATCGCCAGTGCCAGCTTGACGTGGTCCTCGACCACCAGCACCCTCATCGCTCTCCCTGCAGCCGGTTGTGACTCGGCGGTCCTCCATACTCGCAGCCCGAACTGCGCTCCGGCCCTATTCCAGCATGCCTGACCAGCGATAACAGCGGCGTAACAGCGTTACTGCCGTGTTATTGGCGATGCCGTACAACCGAGGGCACAGGCGCTCCGATTACGGCCGCCGGCAACTGGCTGGACGACCAGGCGGGCCCGCGGCTTGCGGTCAGGAGCGGAAACGAGAGGGACTTCGGCATGATCGATGACACCAGCTGCCGTCGGAGCGGCCCGGCCGCTGCCACGGCGAAACACCCGGGTGCCCTGAGGGAAGGTCCGCCGGCCGCACATGCCCTGATCGAGCTCAGTGAGGTGACCAAGCGCTATAAGGGCGGCGGCCCTGCTGCCCTGGATAACTGCAGCATGCAGGTGCGGGCTGGCGAGGCGGTTGCGGTGATGGGGCCGTCCGGCAGCGGCAAGACCACGCTGCTGAACCTGCTAGCCGGATTGGATAAGCCGACCAGCGGCAGCGTCACCGTCGGCGGGCTGCGGATCGACATCCTGTCTGAGACCAGGACCGCCCGGTACCGGCGCACCCAGGTCGGGATGATCTTCCAGTTCTTCAACCTGCTGGAGGATCTGACCGTTGCCGACAACGTGCTGCTGCCTGCCCAGCTCGCCGGAACATCTCGGCGCAGGGCCCGGGCCCGGTGCGCCGACCTGCTTAGCCAGCTCGGGATCGACCGCTACCGTGACACCTACCCGGGGCGGCTCTCCGGCGGGGAACGGCAGCGGGTGGCGATCGCACGCGCCCTGGTCAATGAACCGGCTGTGCTGCTGGCCGACGAGCCAACTGGCGCGGTCGACACGGCCGCCGGGGAGGAGATCGGCCGGCTTCTGCTGGATCTGAACGCATCGGGCCAGACGCTGGTACTGGTCACTCATAGCCCTGACCTTGCCGCAAAGTATGCGCAACGAATGGTGCGGCTGGTAGACGGCCGGATCGTCGCCGACACCGCCGCCGTGGTGCGCGGTCGGCCTGCCGCAGGAGCGCGGCCATGACCGGCATGGCGGTATTCACGGCCGCCAAGGGAGGGGCGGCTCGCCGCCTGGTGCAGACCTTGGTGGCTTTTTGCGTCCTGGGCGCGGGCGCGGCCGCAAGCGTGCTGGGGCTGACTCTGGCAACCAATGTCAACGAGGCCTATAACGCAAACTGCGCCGCGGTGCGCTGCGCGGACCTGGCCGTGTCCATCGACGCGTCCAAGGTTACGGCCGCCGAGCTGGCTGCTACTGCTCATCTGCCGGGAGTCACCGGGGCGGTTGGCGACCCTGAGACTTACATCATTACCTCCGGCATGTCGCCGGGACAGCCGTCCGGGGGCGGCGGCCGCCCCTCTCGCGGGCAGACTCTCACCCGGCACCGGCCGGGGCAGCCCGCGCGAGGTGGCGAACCTGGGAGGCGGTCACCCCAGCCCCGGCGCAGGAGCGACGCTTCGCCGCCGCTTCATGACGGTGCCGCGCCGTTGATCCCGCGCGGGTTCGCCCGCGATAATGCGACGGTTCCAGGGCAGGGGCTGTCCCTGGTGGGCCGCGGGTCGGCCGGCGGCCCGCTGGAGCATCTCATCCTCCTTAAGGGACGGCTGCCCACTCGGCCCGGCGAAATCGCCCTTGGCACCGACGTCGCCAACCCGGCCCAGCTCGTGCCCGGAGCGACGGTCACTATCACCAGCGCTCCGGGTAAGCCGGCCTTGAAGCTCGTCGGCATCGTCGCGGCCGCGACAGGCGGCGAGCAGGCTTTCGCGCTGCCCAGCGAAATAGCCGCCTTGCGTCCCAAGGACCAGCCTGTGCTGACCAAGATGCTCTACACCTTCTCCCACGCCGGCACGCACCAGCAGATCAACGCCGATCTGGCCGAGATCAGGCACGCGCTGCCCGCCGGGGCTGTCGTCAACTGGACCAACTGGCTGTACGGGGCAGACCAGATTGACATGAGCGCGGGAATCAACACCCCGTTCGCGATCGCCTACGGGGCCATTAGCCTGGTGCTGGCGGTGCTGATCACCGCCAGTGTGGTATCCGCCGCGGTGGTCGCCTCTTACCGGCGAATCGGCGTGCTGAAGTCCATTGGGTTCACCCCGGCCCAGGTGGCTGCCACCTATCTGGCCCAGATCGGGGTCCCGGCGCTAGCCGGGGTGATAGCCGGGACCGCGCTTGGCAATTACTGGGTGGTCCCGCTACTGAACGGGGGCTCCGGCCCGCACGTGGAGGTCCCGTTGTGGATAAATCTGGCTCTTCCGCTCGGCTTGCTCGCGCTAGCCGGGCTGGCTGCAGCAGCGCCAGCGCTACGGGCCGGCTGTCTGCCGCCGCCGCAATCACGGCCGGGCAAGCGCCGCGGGCTGGGCACGGGTTCGCCGCCCATCGGCTGGCTGGAAGACTGGCTCTGCCCCGGCCGGTGAGCATCGGGCTGGCAGCCCCATTCACCCGCCTCGCCCGATCGGCTGTCAGCGCCGGAGCGGTCACGTTCGCCCTGGCCGCGGTGGTGCTGGCGGTTGGCCTGGACTCCTCGATTCACAAGATCCTCGTCGCCGGCACAGAGCCATCTGGCACCGTGCTGGTCGGACGCGGTGTTCCTCCTCACGTGCTGGCACTCACGCCCAGCCAGCAGCGGGCCATCGCCTCCGCGCTGCGCGCCCAGCCAGCCACGCTCGGCACCCTGACAGAGGCAGCCGGCATCGCCACCGTGCCCAGCGCCGGATCGCGCCTGCCGGTCACCGCCTTCTCTGGTAACGCCGCCGGGCTCGGCTGGGATGTCACGAAGGGTTCCTGGTACACCCGCCCTGCGGAGGTCGTCGTGAACACCGCCGCCCCCGGCACTGCCCGGCTGTCGGTCGGCCAGACGATTCGCCTGATCACAGCGGGCAAGACGGTCACCGCCAAGATCACCGGCGAGGTCTACGCCCCAGAACCCCCGGCGGCGGTGGGCGCTCTGCTCACCAGCCAGCAGACCTTCCTCGATACCGGCATCCACCTGCCCGTGACGTGGTACGTCGCCGCGATGAAGGCGGCCAGCCAGAGAACCTACGAGGCACCCATCCAGCGGGCACTGGGTCCCGGTTACGACGTGACCGTGATCGGCATGGGAATCAGCACCGGGAGCATCCACGGAGTGGGGTCCTGGGCGCTCATAGACACCCCTCTCGTCCACGAGATCACGATCATCATTGCGATCCTGGCCGGGCTGGGCGTGCTGAACACAGTGCTGATGCTTACCCGCGAGCGGGTACACGATCTTGGAGTATTCAAAGCGGTCGGAATGACACCCCGGCAAGCCATCACCATGGTCACCTGCTGGACCATCCCGCCCGCGATCGCCGCCGCCATCATCGGCCTGCCGGCCGGGATGGCCCTGCAGGACGCGGTCGTCCATGCCACTGGCGGCGTCCAGGCCATGTTCATCCCGGGCGGCGTCGTCCACGTTTACCCCGCCTCAGAGCTCGCGCTGCTCGCCCTGGCCGGGCTGGCCATCACCATCGCCGGCGCGCTCGGCCCCGCTGCCTGGGCCGCCGGGTCCCGCACCACCACCGCCCTACGCACGGAATGACAATCCAGTCACACCCGCGCAGAATGACCGGCGGCGCGGGGATCCGTTTAGCTTGATCTTCTTACCGATTCCGGGCGACTGTGGCTAGCGATGCGGCTGCTACCGGGACACCAGCGCGCGTCGCCGGCGGAACTGGCCTTCAGGGGTTGCTGCTGGTCAGCGCGGTATTTTGCGGCAGAATCGACCTACGTAACGAGGCGGCTGGACGCACTAAAGCTGGGGGAGCGATGGGCATACGGGTGACCGTCGAGGTGGATGAGGACAGGCTCAGCGGCACAGGCAAGAGCGCGGCGGCCGAGGACGCCCTGCACTAGCTGGAAGCGCTGGCCGAAGGCCCTGACGTTCGTGTACGACGACTTCGGACAGGGCACCCCGCCGCCTGCGGGCTCGGCCACCTGCACCGTGGTCAGCTACGCTAGCTGACTGGTGGCGGCCATGCGTCGGGCAGCGAACTGCCACGGTCCCAGGCGCGCGGGCCCCCGGTTCCACGACTTCGCCATCCTCGACGACGGCCAGGAAGGCGAACCGTGCGGTGCACTGCACGCCCAGCACTCGCAAAGAACCTCCCCGGAAAGGCTTGGCGGTGCCTGGCCCTGTGCCCGCCGGGCGAGGGCTTCGCTCCCATCCAGCTCCCAAATTCGGACATCTGATTGGGAAGGTATTTGACCGACTGCAGTCGCGAATACTTTGACCTGCAGATTCCTGGTCGGGGTGGCCGGATTTGAACCGGCGGCCTCTTCGCCCCGAACGAGCGGCGGTGCTGAGCGTTTGGCTGTCATCCCAGCTAGCTGGGTGTGCCGCCGGTCGTGCTCGCTGGCGGTTGTAGGGGCACGTCGCTGTACTTCCGCGCTGTACCTGTGCCGCATCAGCCGCTCGGGGAGCGCCGTCCGCCGCGAATTCCCGGGATTGTGCGGGCATTTCAAATGGGGCACAGTTGGGGACGATGTGGTTCATGCCGGGTCTCGCGAACCGCTGGGAGGATTGTCTTATGGTGTTGCGTCTTTGGCGGAAGAGGCTGACTCGCGCCGGGGCGATGGTGTGCGGCTGTCTGGCCATCGTGCCCGCTGGTGTCCTGCTCGTCACCACTTCTCCCTCCCGGGGGAGCGTCACCGTCCGGAGCGGTAACACGGCTCCGTCGTCCGCCCTGCGGAGCGCTGGGCTGCGCCCGGGCACCCAGTTCACGGCGGTCACCGCATCCACCTTGACCGTCCCGGAGCCGTTCAGGGCCAGTGATGGCCGGATCCACCTGGCCTATGAACTGCTGCTGACGAACCCGACCGCCCTGCCAGTGCGGATTAGCCGGGTTGAAGTCCTGAACGCCTCGACACAGCAGGTGCTGCTCAATCTCGCGGGCGCTGGCCTCCGGACAGAGTTCACCCCCGTTGGCGCCCCCAGCAGCGACGAGGGCACCGACGATCCGGCCAACCCCTCCCGGTCGACGACGATCCCCTCTTCAGCGACCTGGGTAGTCTGGCTAGACGTGTCACTGCCAGCGGGAAGGCAGGTGCCTCGCCGCCTCGTGCACCGGGTGGCCGGCACGATCATTCTGCCGGGCGGGGCCCGGCCGGTCTCCTTCACAGATGTGGTTAAGCCGGTGCGCACCAGTCGGCACCATGCCACGGTGCTCAGCCCGCCGGTTAAGGGCGGCATCTGGTACATGAGCGAGGGCTGCTGCAAAGACAACACGCATCACCGGCGCGGGCTTGCGCCGGTCAACGGCCAGCTGGCGGTGTCTCAGCGCTTTGCTATCGACTTCTTCAAGGTGGACAACCGGATGCGGACCTGGGCTGGCGACCCGTCCAAGGTCACCAGCTACTTCTCCTACCGCCAGCCTGTGGTAGCGGCGGCGGCCGGTACCGTGGTCGACAGCCAGGACGGGCTGCCGAACAGCACCGCGCTGCCCCACCCGCCCAAGTCGCCGCCGATCGGTCAGACTGTCGGCAACCATGTCACCATCCGGATCGGCCCTGGCCTGTATGTGCTGTACGCTCACTTCGATCCGGGCTCGGTCAGGGTCCACGTCGGCGACACGGTAACCAAGGGCGAAGTGCTCGGGCTGATCGGGACCAGCGGCAACTCCACGACGCCGCACCTGCACTTCCAGATCATGACGACGCGGGAATACTTCCCGACCGACAGCGTGCCCTACGTCTTTGACCGGTTCCGGCTGCTCGGCCGGGTGCCCGACCGGATCTGGGATGACAACCTCGGGTTGCAGCCCACCGGCAAGCTCCCGTTCGTCCCGGCCAAGCCGTCCGGCCTTCACCACGACCAACTACCTCTCGATCGCGACATTGTCCGCTTCAGCGCCACGCACTGATACAGATTGCTCCGTGGCCGATGGGGAGCCCCGGCTGACTCTCTGGCCAGGCCGGGGCTCCCGGTCAGCCAGCATCGGGTCGGCTTGCGACCTGACCGCCCAGATTGTGCAAGCGGCACAGAAGGCCCACCCTACCGGCAGATGAAGGCTCCTGCTCCTTGCCCGTTTCCTCGTAGGCGCCGGATCCTGGTGAGTGGACGCCGGGTCTAGACACCCCACGGCTGGAAGGTGTCAAGCAGCGGGCTAGTGTTCACGACCACTGTCGGCATTCCGTTCGAGCCGCGGAACTTCAACCGGCGGTTCGAGACCCGCTGTGCGAGAGCCGAGGTGCGGCTGATCACTGTGCACGACGTGCGGCACACTTGCGCCACTCTGCTGGCCGCCCTGGACGTGCACCCTCGGGTGGCGATGCGGATCCTGCGGCATGCGCAGATCGACGTGACGATGAACGTGTACACCGAGGTCTCGGACGCAAGGCGCTCCAGGCGCTCAAGCGCCTCGGCAGGCAGCTCGACGCATAGGCGGCTGCTGTACTTTGCTGCTGTACGGGCATGAAAAAGGCCGCCCGCGAAGATCGCAAATGGCCGTTGACCTGGGTCGGGGTGGCCGGATTTGAACCGGCGGCCTCTTCGTCCCGAACAAGGCATGCAGGAGTACGAACTGCCTGCTCGGGTGCGCCCGCGCAGGTCAGCGACCTGTAATCGGCGCGAGGGACCGCGTCTGGCCGCATCTGCCGGTTGCTGACCGCTCCCAATCAGCTCCCAAATTCGGACACTCAAGCTCCGACGACGCCCGGCCCGGTCCTGAACCGCCGGCGCAGTCCAGGATGAGCTCAGCCCGGGCAGTGGGGGACCAGGCTGGACCACGATGACTGTGCATGCGACCAGGCACCCATCGCGCTCCCCTGGGTGACATTGCCCCCGCGGGGACGAGGCGGGTATGCTTGGGCAACGCCGGTGAACGAGGGGTCGGGAGGCAGATTGTCCGCGGAACTCATCGAACTGGATGACCGGGGCCGTGCGCCGCTGCGGAAGTTCGCCCGCCCGAAAGGGCGATACCTCGTCGAGGTGGACGATGACGGAGTAATCCGCCTTTACCCGGCGACGGTGATGACCGAGCTGGAACTGTCCATGTGGCGGCACCGCCCGCAGGATGCGGCCCGGATCGACGCGAGCCTCGCGCGTCCGGCTGATCTCACCGAGATGGCGGCGGACGAGTTGTGACGCGCCGGTTCGCGTTCGAGCCGACGGCCAGGGAGACCTACCTGGCGCTCCGCAAGAACCCGGACAGCCCGCTGTACCTGGCAGTCAGGGAAGTGCTCAGCGACCTGCTCGATAGCCCCGGCAGCAGCAGGCTACGGCAGCGCCGGTACCGGCCCGACACATGGGGTGTGCCGGTCAAGACCGGCGACGCCCGCTGGCTGATCTTGTGGCGTCCCTCAGGCAGTGATCCGGATCTTATCGAGATTCACTACGTGGGCCCCGCGCCGGGCGAAGCCCCGTAGGAGCGCAGCTCAGCGTCGGCACGCCTTCTGCTACCTGCGGACACCACAAGACCGATGCCCCCGAATCACAGCGTCACGGCCAGGCCATCCCCCGCGAGCAAATCCGCCGATATGGCGTGCGGAGCGAGCACGCGCGGGCAGGCCGACGGTGGCGCAGATGAGGGCATTCTGCGGTCGGCGGCTCCGGCGGCCGCCTCACTGCCCGGTTCTGGGCGGGGAGCCTGGCGGGGTTACCGGCTGACCGGGGCTGGCCCGCCGCGCCGGTTCAGCCAGCGAGCGCCGAGCATCTGGTTCAGGCCGGCGAAGTGGTAGTAGATGTTGGTGACGACCTGCAGAATGACGAACGTCACCGGCCACAGCGCGCCGCCCAGGCCGGGCACGACCGAGACGGGAAGGGTGTAGGCCATCACCATCCGGACGGCGGCGTCGGCGAGCATCCCGGTTCCCCATATCACGCTGGAGACACGCCAGATCCGCCGGAACCGGGGCTCAGCCCGCCACAGCGCCTCCCAGTCACGAGCGGCGTACATTCTCCGGCCTTCCAGCAGCGGGCGGGCGAACAGATACGCTGCTGGCCGGCGGCCGCGGACGCTGGCCACGAACCACAGCCCCCATAGGCCGGTGATCAGCCCGTCCTTGGCCACCAGGAACCGGGGGTCATGGGTGAGGACCGACAGGGCGATGGAGATCACCATGGTGGCCAGCACGACCAGGGCTATCGAGTCGGCGCGGCGTTTGACGGCCAGCGCCCAGGTCGCGCTGAGGGCGGGCAGGACCGCCCCGGCGGCGAGAGCGGCCAGGCTGGACACCCCAGCCCCGCGCAGCAGGTAATAGACGGCGATCGGCGCGCCGATGTCGAAGCCCAGGCCGGCGAGCTGCCGGCCGAGAGGGGGGACCGGGCCGCTCGGTTGCGGTCCGGTGCCCGGCGGCGGGGTGGCGGGCACGGTTGCCGCGCTGCTCTGGCCGCCAGCACCTGGCAGGGCCGCGGGCTCGGCGCCTCCGGGCTGCGGCTGGCGGGATGACGCCGTCACCGCTGCGCTCTGGTTGCCAGGTCGAACGCCGTGACCACCTCGCGCTGGTAGGCGTCCACGTCCACGCCGGGCCGCACGCTGAGCAGGAACGGCAGCCCATCGACGGCACGTTGCACCAGCGTGGCCATCACGAGCGGGTCGAAGGCGCGGAACTCACCGGCCGCCTGCCCCGCCCGGAAGATGTCCTCCAGCGGCGACATCGCCGCCTGCTCGCTGTCGCTGTCATACTGCAAGCCGCCAGCGAGAAAGATGTCGCTCAGCGCTTTCATCTGCTGCCGGTGGCCGTCGATGAACTCGATGGTGCCCTCGATATACGCCCGCAGCGCCGCGGCCGCGCTGGTCACGTCCCCCATTCGCCGCGCCATGAAAGCACCGAGCTCAGCTAGGATGCTCTGAACCACCTCGCCAATCAGCTCGTCCTTCCCGGCGAAGTGATAGGAGATCAGCCCAGTGCTGGACAGCCCGGCCCGCCTGGCGATCTGCGTGAACGAAGCGTTGCGGTAGCCCACCTCGGCGATGGTGGTAATCGCCGCCGAGACGATCTGCGTGCGGCGGGCTTGCTCGGTGAATGTCCGAGCCCGCTCACCGACGCTGTTGTTTGCTTGCATAAGCTAAGACTAGCATAAGCGAGCAGAGACTCGCATGCTAAGCCAACACCACCGGCCGCCGACCCGCGTCCGCCCAACCGCCATGCCCTTAAGGCGGTCGTGAGCTGCTGACATCAGCGATGATGGTGCCGTGGGCGTGCGGTGCCCGATCTTCGTCGGCCGAGAGGCCGAGGTTCGGGGCGCCGCGGCTGGCTGGGCGCTCGGCGGGCGCGGCGGCTTTGCGGTGGTTCGTGGTGCCGCAGGCCCGGGGGAAGTCGCGGCTGTGCCGTGAGCTGATCGACGGCGTCCGGTTGAGCGGCTGGCTCTGGCGGGGTTCTTGGCCGGTTACACCGGACTGACCCTCACCCATAGTCGTGGCCGAGGTCGTCACCCCGGACTCCGGAGCGGCCAGTCGGAACACGGTGACCTGCCGCGCTCACTGACCATCTGTAATTGCTCTTCCATCTGATCGAAGCGCGAGTAGCCGCCGTTCGGCTCTGCTGTCCAGGTCCTCGGCGATCCCCGTTTAGACCGCGCAGATCAGGATCATCTGCAGTTCGAGGCTCTTGGCTGCAGCGCGGTAGCGGGCGAGGACGCAGATGAACGACGATGGCAGGTGAGGCGCTGGCCGGGCCGGCCCGGAAGGAGGAGCCTGTGGCGCTCATCGTGTCAGAGGTGGACATCGCCCGGCCGCCCGAGGAGGTGTTCGCTTATGTGACCGACCCTGCCCGGTTCGGGGAGTGGCAGTCCAGCGCGGGCAGCGGGCATATCGAGGGGGACGGCCCGCCCCAGCGCGCGTCGCGGTACATCACCACCCGCTGCATTGGCGGCTCGGAGCGCACATCTGTGTCCGAGATCACCCAGGTGGCCCGGCCGCGGGCCTGGGCGATCCGCGGCCTCAACGGGCCGATCCGGGCCGATGTGAGCGTCACGGTCGACCCGGCCAGCGACGGCCACGGCTCACACGTCATGATCCGGCTTGACTTCCACGGACACGGGGTCGGCAACTTGCTGCTGCCAGTGGTCGTCCGGCAGGCGCGGAAGGAAGCGCCGCAAAGCTGCCAGACACTGAAGAAGCGGCTGGAGACTGCAGACAACAGGTAGGCATCGGCATCACCTGGCTGCGCGTACCGCAATGCGGCCGCGGCCCATGCGCCCAGATTATGGCACGGCTTACGCCGGAGACCTGTCACGGAGCGTGGCCGCAAGAGCGCTTCAATCCAGCACGCGAAGCCGCCGTTATGGTCGGCAACCTGGGCGCAAGGCGCCTGGCGCTACCGAGCCGGAACGGATGATCTGCGCGGCACGGTCGAACTGGCAACACGCGCTCATGCCGATGACAGGAAGTTCCCAAATCGAGGGATAGCAAGGCATGCCAATTATCGCCGATTATGATCGATAAGTGCCCGCGTTTGGTGTTTTCGCGGACTTCGCGGCAACTGGGAAGCCAAGCGAGGTCGAGTGTCGTGGTCTGCCAGCGCCATGCCGTGCGTCCCCGTGTCAGGGCGGTGACGGCTCAGGTCCGGTCGCCCTGGACCGGCTTCTGCGGCACCATAGCTGTTCATGGTCGACGCGACAGATGCTGGATTATCCTGATCTTGGGCGGCTGGAGCCGGTGGACCCGAGATCCGTCTGGCCTCATGAGGCGTTGCACTTCACTCCGTGGCTTGCGCAGAACGCGGATCGGCTTGCGGAGGCGCTCGGGATCGAGCTGGAGTTTGAGGCTACCGAGCATCGCGTCGGCGGATACTCGCTAGATATTATCGGCAAGGATCAGACCAACGGCGTTGTCCTCATCGTGTAAAACCAGCTGGGCGATTCCGATCACGGTCACCTCGGTCAGTTGCTGACCTATGCCGCCGGGACCGGGGCTTCCACGATCGTGTGGATCACCACGCGTTTCCGGGACGAGCACCGCCAGGCGCTGACCTGGCTCAACGAGCACACTGACCAAGACACCCATTTCTTCGGAGTCGAACTGGAAGTAGTCAGGATCGGCGCCTCGGCCCCGGCGCCGCTATTCAGGGTTGTTGCGCTGCCCAACGACTGGCAGAAATCCGTGCGCGCATCCACGGTTGGCGTGACTGCTGGATCGCGGAACGAGCTGTACCGCCAGTTCTGGGCAAAGCTCTTGGAACGAATCAAATCCGAGTATCCGTCATGGACTCGCGCGACGACGGCGGCTCAGAACTGGCTGTGGATCACCTGCGCCCATTCGTGGCTGCGGCATTAACCCTGTCTTCGGTGGCAGGGGCAAGATCCGCGTGGAAATCTACATCGACCGCCTCACGCCAGAACAGTGCCGCGCCGTCTTCGACTCTTTGTATGCCCGGCGCGAGGAGTTCGAGGCAGCGTACGGCCGGCCGCTGAAGTGGGAGCCCCTGGAAGGGAAGAAAGCATGCCGGATCTTCGAGCCCGCAGAAGGTGACGTCGGGAACGAGGCCGAGCACGAAAAGTACATCGACTTCTTCATCGATGCAGGACAGCGGTTCCGCAACGCCATCTCTGCCGTAACGGCGCATCGCTATAGGCCCTCGCGCAAGGTCAGGCCGCTCTATAGCCGCCCCCCATTGACATACCGTCACGCGCTCATCCGCCGCATTAAGGTACGTCGTGCCTCAGCGCTCCAGAGCCTCAGCGGAGGTCCTGGCAGCTGTCCTTGCGGTCCACCTATTACGGCTTGATGGGGCGCTCCTCTCCAATCCATCGCGGAGCATGATCGATGGGGACTACCCGTAGCCGGGATGACAGGCGCGCGAAGAGCCGCCTAACTGCGCGAGAGGGGCGCGTTTACCGGGCCCGGTCCGTGATCCGCAGGTAGTACGCCGGCTGGATCGCGGATCCGGAAGTCCGTCAAGCCCCCGGACGATCCTGGAGATCCTCCGCAAGCGGCCATCCTGCAGCCGTGACCCGATCGCGCTCGGCAGCCACGTCATCAACCTCGAGTACCAGCTCCACCCCGGCAGGCGGCAGTCTCGCAGCATGGGCATCCGGGACTGCTCTCTTGGACGCTCCGACCCGCACGGTGCCGCGCTGCAGCGAGACGTAGGCATTCGGCTCGCTGCGCCGGTCGCCGGTGAGGCGAAAGCCCAGGACGCGGACGTAGAAATCAGCGATGGCGTCGAGGTCGTCCGGGAAGATCTCGAACCGCAGAGTCATCTCCATCATGGCGATGGTGCCATACCGTTCCCGCCCTCTGGCGCGTCGCAAGGCTCATCCGTATCTGCCGCACAGTGCGCCGTTCTCGGGGTGCCGGCAAGAAACATGTCATCGGGCCTAAACGAGGGTGATCGCGGTGGCCAGATCTGGAAGTGGCCAATGACCTGGTCATAGCGGTCGAGGGTATCGGCGAGGAGAAGGCGCAAGCTCTTGCGTGTGGGTGCTGGCATGCTGGGGTTGTGACCAGCCGTAGGGTGAGCCCGCTCTTGGTGGGCCGGGAGGCTGAGATCCAGACGCTGATGGCGGCGTTGGATGAGCTGGCCGACGGGTCGCCGGGAACGGTCTTGCTGGGCGCCGAGGCCGGTGGCGGTAAGTCGCGGCTGGTCGCCGAGTTCACCGAGCGGGTGCGGGACCGGGCGCTGGTACTGGCCGGGGGATGCGTGGACCTGGGTGCGGCGGGCTTGCCGTTCGCGCCGTTCACCGCGGCGCTGCGGGCGCTGCTCCGGGAGCTCGGGGCGGGCGAGGTGACAGGGCTGCTGCCTGGCGGTACCGCGGGCGAGCTGGCCGGCCTGGTACCTGAACTCGGATCGCCGCCGGTGGGCGGCGATCCGGAGATGGCGCGGGGCAGGCTGTTCGGCCTGCTGCTGGTTCTGCTGGAGCAGCTTGCCTCGCGGCAGCCGCTGGTGCTGGTGATCGAGGATCTGCACTGGGCCGACCGGTCAACTGGTGAGCTGTTGGCGTTCCTGGTCCGCAACCTGCGGCAGGCCGCCGTGCTGATGCTGGTGACGTTCCGCTCCGATGAGCTGGGCCAGGCCGGGCCGGTGCGGCGACTGCTGGCCGAGCTGGGCCGGCTGGACGGGGTGACCCGGCTGGAACTGGGGCGGTTGTCCGCCAGCGAGGTGACCGCCCAGTTGGCCGGCATCCTGGGCCGACCGCCTGACCTGGCGGTCGCAGCCGCGGCGTATGAGCGTGGCGGCGGGAACCCGCTGCTCACCGAGGTTCTGCTGGACACCGACGGCACGATCACCCCAGGGCTGCCCGGCCCGGCACGGGACCTGCTGCTCGGCGTGGTAGGCGAGCTGCCCGCAGACTGCCAGCGGGTGCTGCGGACCGTCGCGGTCGGCGGCGCCTCGATCGGGCAGCGGCTGCTGGCTGCGGTGACTGGGCAGGACGGCGCGGCACTCGATGATGCGCTGCGGCCCGCCGTCACGGCTGGCGTGCTGGTGGCCGGCGAGGCTAGTTATGCCTTCCGTCATGAGTTGTTCCGCGAAGCGTTGCTGTGGGATCTGCTGCCCGGCGAGCGGGTTAAGGCCCACCGGGCATTCGCCGAGGCCCTGCAGGCCGACCCGCGGCTCAGCCTCCATCACGTGCCGTCGTTCCCGCTGGCGCTGCACTGGCAGGGGGCGGGGGAGCATCAGCGAGCACTCCAGGCCGCGTGGGCCGCGGCTGATGCCGCGGGTTCAGTTTTCGCCTACGCGGAGCAGCTGCAGATGCTGGAACTGGTGCTGGACCTATGGCAGTCAGTGCCCGGCGCAGCCGGGCATGCCGGCGTAGACCGGGCGACGGTGACGGAGATCGCGGCCGAGGCCGCGCGGCTGGCCGGCGAGCCCGAACGCGGCCTGGCGCTCCTGGAAGCGGCCCTAAGTGAGCTGGATGACGAGCACGATCCTGGCCGGTTGGCCTCCCTTCTGCGGCTGCGGGTCACCCTGCGACGGCAACTGCTGCTGCCAGGAGACATAGACGCTCTTCGAGCGGCACTCCATCTAGCTTCCACTCCGACACGGGTACGCGCCCAGATACTGGCCCAGCTCAGTGCGGCATTGCGGCTTCGCGACGAATACGCAGAAGCCGAACGGTTCGCCACAGAGATGCAGGCCCTCGCGGCCCGGCTCGGCGATGAGGAGATCCAGGTTGAGGCATCGCTCATGGTGGTGCTGGCGCGGGAGAGCAGAGACTACGACACCATTCCGGACCTGGAGGCTGTCGCCGAGCAGGCCCGGCGAATTGGTGCGGGACGGATTGAGATTAGCGCCCGGGTGGAGATCACCTACGCCCTGGAGGGCTGCGGCGAGCACGAGGCCGCGATTCGGGCCGGGCAGAAGGATCTGGCCCGTGCCAGGCAGCTCGGCCTGTCCCAGTATGCGTCGGCGCCGATCGCGGGGAACCTGGCCGAGTCACTGACCTCGGCGGGCCACTGGGATGAGGCTCTTGAGGTGATCGAGGACGGCCTAAGGCTCGGCCCGGCACCATTTAGCCGGGTGTTCCTGATGGCATGCCGTGGCCAGATATCACTCGCCCGAGGTGATCTGGAGACGGCGGGGAGGATCGCGGAGGAACTTCACGCGCTGCGCGCCGACGAAACTGACACGCAGTGGGCGATGCCGCTGACCCTGCTGGACATCCAGGTCCGGCTCGCCGAAGGGGACCTAGCCCGGGCTCTGGCGGTCGCGACCGCGGTCGCGGGTATGCGGGGACGCGACCCGCGGTACCTGTGGCCGGTCCTGGCGGCTGCGATGCAGGCCTGCGCCGACGCGGCGGGTGCTGACCGGGTCGCCGGGCCGCGGGATGCCCTGGCCCAGCTGGCAGCGGGCACCGCGCGGCCAGGGCCGGTGGAGCGTGCCCACGCTGCAGTATTCACCGCCGAGGGATCGCGTGCCGCGGGCCACGCTGATCTGACGGCCTGGGATGCGGCCGTTACGGCCTGGGACCCGGTAGGGCAGCCGTATCCGCTGGCGTGCGCGCTGCTGCGCGCCGCCACCGCAGCAGCGCAGCAGGACCGGGACGGAGCAGCTGGACGCCTGCGCCGGGCTGCGAACCTTGCGGCCCGGCTGGGTGCGCGGCCGCTGCTGGAGCAGATTGCGCGGCTGGCCCGGCGGGCCCGGATCGACCTCCCGCCGGCGGCCGCGGGCCAGTCCGGGCCAGCCGCGCCGTTCGGCCTGACTGCCCGGGAGATGGAGGTCTTGCGCCTGGTGGCGGCCGGGCGAGGCAACCAGCAGGTCGCCGCCGAGTTGTTCATCTCCCCCAAGACCGCCAGCGTGCATGTGTCCAACATCCTGGGCAAGCTCGGCGTCACGTCCCGGGTCGAAGCCGCCGCGGCCGCTCACCGGCTGCACCTGCTGGACCAGAGCTGACCGGCAGCGGGCCCGGGCAGCCGGGCTGAGCCGGGCGGTGCAGGCCCGGCTAAGCGTTTTCCTACCCGGTTGGCGTGGGCGGGTGGCTGGAATCGGGCTGCTGCCCGATGCGGGGGCGGGCGCTCTTACGGCCAGTCTTGGTGGTGTGCGGCATGGACCGGAGTACCGGGCCGCACGGCCATGATCGTCGTGGCCGCGAGGAGGAAATGAAAGTGGATTACAAGCTGGAGCTGGTCCTGATCCCTGTTTCGGATGTGGACCGGGCGAAGAGGTTCTACGTGGAGCAGGCGGGTTTCAGCCTGCTCGTCGACGGCGGCACCTGGCTGCCCGGTCAGCGGGTCGTGCAAGTGAACCCACCCGGGTCGACCTGCTCGATCGGGTTCGGGACCGGGATGACCCCCGGAATGACTCCCGCCGCGCCGGGCTCGCAGCAGGGACTGCACCTGGTGGTTCCCGACATCGTTGCTGCCCGGGACGAGCTGGCCGGCCGAGGCGTCGAGATCGGCGAAGTGCAGCACATCGCCGACGGCGAGTGGCGGCCCGGCCTGGACCCGCAGCGCCGCAGCTACATGTCGTTCGCCGAGTTCGCCGACCCGGACGGCAACTTGCTGCTGCTCCAGGAGGTCCGCCGTGACGAGGACGGGCAGGAAGGAGACGACCGGTGATGGAGCTGCCCGCCGATGTCTGCGCGCTGTTCGAGGCGCCCAACTTCGCCCACCTGGCCACCGTCCTTCCGAGCGGCGGCCCGCATACGGTCCCGGTCTGGGTGGGGATCGAAGACGACAAGATCGCCTTTCTGACCTCACCAAACTCTCAGAAGGCACGCAACATAACAGCCGACCCCAGCGTGGCGATCTCGGTCATCGACCGGGGCAATCCCTACGTGATGGCGCTGCTACGCGGCCGGGTTACCGCCCGGCTGGACGGCGAGCCGGCCTGGGAATTCATCGACCGGCTCTCCCGCACCTATACCGGCCAGCCCTACCCGCTGCGCACCGACCGGGCGGTGTTCCTTATCGAAGCCGACCACGCCCGCGCCCACGTCTACGGGTGACCCCGCCTGCGCCGGTCATCTCGACAGCACTCACGGAGCACACATGAGCGCCAGCCGAACACGAATCAATGCCAGCGAACGCGCCCTGGAAGACGAGGAAGCCCGCCTCGCCGCAGCCTCTCTCGCAGCCGGCGACCCCACCGGGTGGTTCGACCGCCTCTACGCGGCGGGCGCCGCGGGACGAGTGGCTGTCCCGTGGAGCCGCCGCGAGCCCAACTCGCTGCTCACTGAGTGGGCGCAGCGCCACAACCTGGCCGGCCAGGGCAAGCGAGCGATCGTGCCCGGCTGCGGGCTCGGCGCCGACGCCGAATACCTTGCCGGACTCGGATTCGCCGTCACTGCTTTTGACGTCTCCCCGACCGCGATCCGGCTCGCCCGGCAACGCCACCGCCGCACGTCCGTAGAGTATGTCAGCGCGGACTTGCTACACCTTCCCCCGCCGTGGCTGCAAGCGTTCGACCTGGTAGCCGAGATCATCACCGTGCAGGCACTACCCCGGGCGGTGAGGCAACAGGCAACGGCCAGCGTGGCCCGGCTGACCGCGCCCGGCGGCACCCTGCTGGTCATCGCCGCAATCAACGACCGCAGGGGCGAACCGCAATCCGGGCCGCCATGGCCGCTCACCCGCACCGAACTTGACGCGTTCGCCGCCGACGGCCTCACCGCGCAGGGCATCGAGATCGCCACCATCCCGTCGGAACCCGCGCAACGCCGCTGGCGCGCGGAGTTCCACCGCCCATGAACACCTCGAAACCATCTGTCACCGGGCACGCAGGCCGTATCGATCTGGCTGCCGACGGCTGGACACCGTCGCGATCGACGCGCTCCCCCTCCCCACCGGGCCGGAGGAGCAGCGGCGGGCCGCTCCTTTCCGCCGTCCCACGACCAAGCAATCCGACACCGACTCAAGCCAGCACCGCAAGTAAAGGATGGACCCATGTCATTTGCACCACGCTTCGACCATGTCGGCATCACCGTCGCGGACCTCGACACGGTGACGGCGTTCTTCGTCGGGCTCGGTCTGGAGGTCGAGGGCACGCGGGCGTTCATCGAGGGCGAGTTCCTGGACACCGTCATTGGCATCCCCGGCGCCCGCACCGAGATTGTCATGCTGCGGCCGCCCGACGGAGGCACCCGGCTGGAACTGTCCAGCTTCGTCCGGCCCGGCCCCCAGCCCGGGTCGCCGGGCCGCGATGGCCAACGAGCTAGGGCTGCGCAACGTCGCCTTCGAGGTTGACGACCTCCAGGCCGCCGTCGACCAGCTCGCCAAAGACGGCTACGGACTGGTCGGCGGCATCGGCCAGTACGAGCACATCTGGCGCATGGCCTACGTGCGCGGGCCGGAAGGAATCATCGTGTCCCTGGCCGAGCGCATCGGCTGACGCGCCAATCGCCATAGACGATCCGCTTGCGACCCACCCTCGGTGACAACCGGCGGCAGAGAGAACAGAACTGGCTATCGGGCACGCCCTCAAGGACTGCCAGCGAAACGCGCCGAATCGGCGTTATACGGGTGATCGTTGTCAAGGGGTTTGCTCTTCGGTGTCGACGCGCTTGATGAGGTTGATGAACAGGGCGGCTCGCGCGGGCTGCCCGTGGTCGCGGGCGTGGTCGCGCTGGCGGGTGAGGATGGGCAGGAACTCGGTGCTGGTGCGGAAGTAGGCGCAGGTTTCGCAGGCGGATTCCATGCGGCAGTCGAGTTCGGCGGGCCGGGTGCACAGGCCGTTGCCGAGCATGCGGGCGTGGGCTTCGCGGCGTAGCTTCGGCCATGCCGGTGGTCTCGTAGTCGGCGGGCAGTTCGGGTGGCTGCCCGTAGAGCGCGTCGATCTTGGCGCTGACCGCGGCGTATTCGTCGGCGATGACCCGGTTGGCGATCCGCGCGTAGATCAGGGTCATCTCCATCTTGCGATGGCCGAGCAGGGCGGCGATGGCTTCCAGCCGCATGCCGCGGTTGATCGCCTGGGTGGCCAGCGTGTGCCGCAGCCGGTGCGGGTGCACCCCGGGGACGCCGGCGGCCCGGGCGACGCGGGCAACGATGCGGCCGATGACATAGCGGTCCAGCGGGCCGCGGTGGTCGGCGACCAGCGGGCGGTGGCGGCGGATGTGCTCAAGGCTGGCTGCGGTCCAGGCGGCGAGCAGCTCCACCAGCTCAGAATGCAGTGGCACGTAGCGATCGTTGCGGAGCTTGCCCAGCGGGATGCGCAGCCAGTGACCGGTGCCGATCTGCACGACCGCGTCCGCTTCCAGGTCCGCGAGCTCACCGGCTCGCATGCCAGTGCGCGCGAGTAGCTCGACGACGAGCCGGTCGCGGGGATCGTCTGCGGCCCGGGCGGCGGCCATCAGCCTGGTCGCGTCGCGATCGTCGAGGAACTTCGGCAGCGGCTCGGGCTTCTTGGGGATGTCCCCGGCGATGACAGGATTGCGGGCCGGGGCGTCCTGCCAGTCCCACTCGATGATCCGCTCGAAGAACTGGCGCACGGTCCGCATCCGCTGCCGGTGCGTCTCAGCGGTGATCGTCTGGCTGCCTGCCCGGGGCTGGACGGCCAGCCATACCTTGTAGTCCTCGATGTCATCGCGGCGGATATCGCCGATCGCGGTGATGCCGGCATCGGTGATCATCCAGCGGGCCAGCTGCCGCAGCGCGTTCTCCGCGGCCGCGACGCTGGCCGGGGCGAGGAAGGTGCCCAGCCGCTGCAGATACCGCTCGATCACCGCCGCAACCTGCGGCGCCGCCGCCCGGATCTGCACCCACTGCGCGGCGGCGGCGCTGCCAGCCACCGCGCGGCCGGCGGCCGGAGCGCGCGCGGGCAGCGCGCTCACCGGGCTGCCTCCTGCACCGCCAGCATCTCGCAGACGGCGGCGGTATCGGCGTCGATCAGCGCGGCGGCGCGTAGATACTCCCCGGCCAGCCAGTCATTGGCCAGGTGCAGGTAGACCCGGGTGGACTCAATCGACCGATGACCGGCCTGGGCCTGCACCGCCTCCAGTGCCATCCCCGCCTCCCGCAGCCGGGTCAGGCACGTATGCCGCAGCTCATGGCAGGTCGCGTGCTCCAGGCCCGCGCGGCCGCGGGCGCCATCGAGGATCTCATCCAGCCCTTCCGCCGACAGCGGCATACCTCGCCGCGGACCCTTGAGCACCACGAACACCCGGTCCGTGGCCGCCCCGGCTGGCCGCTCGTCATGCAGGTAATCACCGAGCGCCTCGAAGAACCGGCCCGCGGCCGGGACCACCCGGTGATGACCGCCCTTGCCCTCCACCACGGCCAGCCGCCGGTCAGCGACCTGCACGTCCTCGAACCGCAACCCCAGCACCTCACACCGGCGCAGCCCGGCCAGCAGCATCGCCAGCACCATTGCCCGGTCCCGGTGCGTGCGCAACGCGGCGACCAGCCGGTCCGCCTCCCGCGGCGGCAAGATCCTCGGCAGCGTCCGCGGCACCCGCACCAGCGGCACCGTCCGCGACCGCACCGACCCGCCCTGCCGCCGGGTCAGCAGCCCCCGCGGCACCGGATTGACCTGCACCGGCGTATCGCCCCGCGCCACCAGGTAGGCATATAGGCCCGACACCGACGACAGCCGGCGGGCGATCGTCCTCGCCGACAGCCCCGACTCACCATCAGCCAGCCGCACCACAGTGCGGTCCCCGCGCTGATGGGCCAGGAACTCGAACACATCCGCCGCGGTGACCTCCACCGGCTTTCTCACGATCACCATGAAGAACGTCTTCAGGTCAAAGGCCACCGCCCGCAGCGTGTTCGGCCGGCACCGCCCCGCCACGAACTCCAGATACCGGTCCACCAGCCGCTCGCCCAGACGATAACGGACCTGGCCAGACCCCGACACACTACGCACAAGACACGGGAAGCTGCTCATCCCAGCACCGTCCCAGCGCGGCCCGCAAGAACGCGGAAGCGACACACATCACCCGTGTATTAAGCGATCTGGCTGCACGGACGCTCAGGCTCCACGTCACATTCGATGACCAGTCGGGCTCTATAAGGAAGTAGCTCACGCCCGCGAACCGATTTCCTAGGTGCCCAGACCGACCCGGCTCAAGATCGGCTCCCAAAATCGGACATCGCCGCTCCCAAAATCAGACAATTCGGACCCGTGGCGAACTTCATGATCGGAATACGGAGCGCTGACATGCGAATATGTGGTCGGGGTGGCCGGATTTGAACCGGCGGCCTCTTCGTCCCGAAGCCAAGTTCCCGGCTCCCTGACGTCTGGACCTCGTGGGGTTGATCTGCTTGGCTCGTCTGCCAACGTCCGTGGGAGTCCACGAAGGAGCTAGGCGATTGTCACTCAGTTAGTCACTCACTTCGGCACTGCCGGTGGAAGTGGTCACCTGCTTGCAAAGGTTGTGGCTGCACTCGCCTGACATACGGCTGCCCAGGTCAGGCGCTGTCGGACTTGCCCGTGAGTAACCGCGGCCGACTGCTAGCGGCCGTCCTAGCGGCACGCGGCGGGCACGACTGGCGATTTTCAAGATCGCTATGGCGCCGGTTTGGGTACTTGCCTGTGGCCTGCGCTGATGCCGCTAGGGCTGCCGAGCTCCGGCAAGCTCATCCCGTGCATATCCCGCACCTGATGAGCTGATCGGCGGCCGTGGCGGGAACATAGCTGACATGAGTGATCTCATTGTCGTGACCGGGCCGCCGGGAGCTGGCAAGAGCACGGTCGCCCCGTCGTTGTCGCGACAGTTCGACCCCAGCGCCCTGGTGGCGGGGGACGTGTTCTTCGCCTTCATCGACCAGGGCTTTCTGGCGCCGTGGACCAGCGAGGCCCACCGTCAGAATGAGGTCGTCATCGACGCCGCAGCGGCTGCGGCAGGGCGCCTGGCCCGCGGCGGATACACGGTGGTCTATGACGGCGTGATCGGCCCGTGGTTCGTGCAGGCATTCGCGGCCGCCGCCGCCATCTCATCCCTCCACTACGTGATCTTGCTGCCGCCTGAGGAACTGTGCCTGGAACGAGTCCGCGTCAGGGCCGACCACGGCTTCCGGGACCAGGAGGCCGCCCGCCACATGTACCGGGAGTTCGCCACCGTCAGCGTTCATCCGCGGCACGTGCACGCCGGGACACAAGACGCAGCCAGCACCGCAACGATCTTGCGTGAACGAGTGCTCGATGGATCACTCCGCATAACCGCCGACTCCACCGATTCAGCCTCCTGATGCGTAGGCACCCGACAGGGCCGTCTGGGCTCGTTCAGATCGGTCCGCGACCTTGGGCGCATCCTGGCTGGGCGTTCATTCCTGTTCGGATTCCCGCCAAGTCGTCCGCCCGGGTGGCTCCCAACTTGGCTCCCGACCGATATGGGTCTGACCTCTTCCTCATCAGGGTGTCGGCTGACTGCCCAGGCGGTTGTCGGCGACGCTCGAATGTGGGGCTGTTGCCCCGGCGCCTATGGCCTCGTTTTCGAGCGGCGCCGACAGCGGTGGTTTCAGTCCTCTGTCCTGCGTTTACAGCACTAGTCTGCTCCCAGACCTGCCCTGTGATGTCCTGCGTCTGCCCGTACTTCCCAGGACTCTAAAGGCCACTGTAAGGCCAGCTCTAGGGAAGATCCGCTAGGAGCGGGGCCCGGCCAGGCTACTCGCCGATCAGCGCCTTGAACGACGGCTCGTCGCGGATCGAGTTGAAGTCAGAGTCTTCGCGTGCATCTGCGCGGAGCTTCTCTGACGCGCCGACCGCGCTCCCCAAGTGATCGATCGCCTCGGCTGTGTGGCCGCTCAGGCTCTCGCTGCAGGGGAGGGAGGAAGGTGGATGCACGCGAAGATTCGCTTATCATCGAAGATGATTGCATGCAGTGCTTCGGAGGCGATGGGTGTGACAACGACGATGGTCAGGATGATTATTGCGGTTTCGTCAGTATGCATGATTGCAGGCTGCGGGACAGCAGGCAATACAAGCCAACCTTTGATGTCGCATAAAGCACATAAATTCATTACGGTTCCGACATCGTCAGCGCCGCCTGGCGCTCCAGGCCTGTCTGCCCTCACCAGAGGGCGTCTGGAGGCGGGCCGATTTAAGGGCAAGCCGTGTCTTTGGCTCGGGAACGGTACTCGCACGATGGCTGTTGTCTGGCCGCGAGGATTTAAAGCACGATGGCAGCGAGATAAGCTTGAGCTGCTGAATGCCCGGGGCAAGGTAGTTGCTGAGAGCGGCGAGATTATAAAGCTCGGGGGAGGAACGGCTCCTGCCCCGCAGGTCGCCTGCATGCTTGGTCATGAGCTAGCGTTCTACGCAAGCGGAGGCCCAGCGCGTGGCTAACGGCAGATGAGGCGATGCCTCATCCTACGGAAGTGCCGAAGAACGAGTCGATGTTGCCTATTTGTTCATAGTAGCCGACGTGGCAATTGTCGCCTTGACTGTTACAGTCACCCCCTCCGATTGTAGTTCCGGCGATTTTGGCGCCGTTGCTGTCCCTCACAATCCATGGTCCTCCGCTGTCTCCTTCACTAACAACCGGAGTGTCGTCGTAGCCTGTGGATGTGACCCAGGCTCTGGTTATACCGTCGGAAAAGGCTACATACTGGTTGACACTTTGCACTGAGATGTCGTTTACTTCGCCCGTAAAGGCACTGTCTTGCGTGACCAAGTCGAAGGGCTGCGGAAAGGCAGTCCCGTCTTCAGCGTAGCTCGCCTGGCTTTTATCGCCCCCACTCCACACGTTCCATGAGTAGTTGCTGTTCGCGGAATTATGATCTATAAGCTCAGAATCGATGCAATTATTACAGAGCCGGACTTCAAAAACATTACCCATGTGCGGCCCGCCGGTCTGGCCAGACCTATCGCTTCTGTAAACATATTTATTAAGCTGCGGCTCGCAGTGACCAGCTGTTAGCATATAGTTATAACTGCCGATATGAACGATCGGTCCCCCGGTGCATTGGCTACTTGATGCGGGGATCAGAATGAAGTCTCCTCCGAAGTATGGGGGCGTGTCATTTATCCGGTCTGCCGGTATGGGCCTGGGCATTGAAGTTTTTGAGACCACTACAGAATTACCGTACAGGGAATATAGTACATGAGCCGCCGCTTGGCTATAATGGGTGAGGCGAATTTCGACTTTGCCTGACCTGGGATCTGGACCCCACTGAGTCAGCTCTACACCTTTAGCTTTGAGGTTAGCCTCGCTGGCAGCGATGGATTGAGTAGTGACCTTATTCTGAGCCGACCCCCAGCCAAGCAAGGATGCCGGGTTGGGGTTATGGCCATCTCGCACTGTCTTCAGGCGAACCGACAGGGCTGCTGCCGACGTAGTTGCCATAGCAGGTCCGATCAGCAGGCAGGACACTGCAGAAATTGACACTGCAATTTTAACTAACTTAGGACTATTCATTACAGAATGATAAGTATTCAGGTCTCACAAGGCAAGACCCACAGGCCAGCTTCTTGCGCAACGCAGCTCTGCATCGCTAGCAAAGACCTTCTGGCCTCGTCGCTGCGGAGACGCAACCCCCAGCCTTCTGATCCGTAGAGTGTGTCGGCCGTACGCGCGACCTGCCGTGTGCCGTCCGGGCAGCCATAACGGCTTTCGCTGGTGCGCATTGCTCGTCGCTATTGTGCGGTACTGTCCGGCCAGGATCCGGCCAGTCTCAGCCGGTGATCTCCTGGCGAGCGGGTGCGATCCCGGCTGCTGCACTTGCGTGCTCCACCAGCCGGCCTCGGCATACCGTGGGCCGATGTTCGCTATTGAGGAACGAGAGCGAGTGCGGGGCCGTTTGCTGGAGCTGGCCGCCGCCGACCCCACCGTGAACGGAGCCGCGGTCACCGGCTCGCACGCGGCGGGCAGTTCCGACCGGTGGTCAGATATCGACCTGGCGCTCGCTATCCCCGGCTCGCTGGCCGCTTCGCTTGATCAGTGGACGGATGTGCTGACCCGGGATTTCGCCGCGGTGCATCACTGGGATCTTCGGTCAGGCTCGGCGGTGTACCGCGTGTTCTTGCTGCCGGGCTGGCTGGAGGTGGACATCGCGTTCATCCCGGCCGCTGAGTTCGGCCCGCTCGGACCGAACTGGCGCACTGTCTTCGGCGCCACCGTGCCGCTCGAACCATCCGGTCCGCCGGAGTTCAGCCAGCTAGCTGGCCTGGCCTGGCATCACGCCCTGCACGCCCGAGTCAGCATGGAGCGGCAACGGTACCTGCAAGCTGAATACTGGATCGGCGCAATGCGCAGCCAGGTGATCGCTTTGACCTGCCTGCGGCTCGGGTACCCGGACGCCCATGCCAAGACCGCGCACCGGCTGCCCGCCGATGTCACCGCCCGGCTGGCCAACACGCTCGTCAGATCGCTGGATCCGGCTGAGCTGCGCCGCGCCCTGGCCGCCGCCACGACAGCCCTGTCCGCCGAGCTTGAATACCCCAGTAATAGCCAGACCAGACGGCTGGACTCGATGCTGATCGAACGGACACGCTGACCAGTTCCTTATCAGGCAAACCCGAGCACGCTTGCGACCATGGCCAACGTGGCCGCTGACCTGGGCGGACCGTCCCCGGCCGTCCGTGGCCGTCTGCCTGGTCGCGTGGTGATTGTTACGCAGTTGGTTACTCAGTCCGTGCCACGCCTCGATGCGCAAAGCATCTTGCCGTTAACGGCCCCGAAGGCCGCGCAAGGCTAGGCCTCCGATCTGCTGTCATGAATGCCCAGACAGTCGTTTGGTCCGCGACTGGTCCATGGCGGCTGACCGGGCCGTCGGCTGTGAAGACTATCGACTGCTAGTCAGCCCGTTCATTGATACTCGCTATCTCTTCTACAAATCGCGATCTAAGCTCCGCCAAGGTTTGAGGCAGGCACGACTCATCACAGCGCTTCTTGGTCGCATTAGTTATGTAGGTGAACCAGCTGTAAACCGGATCCCTGCCATAATTAGGTATGATTGGGTCTTTCTGGAGATCTTTCCTGATTTGCGCGCTTGACACGCGACATTCAATGAACTTCTCTTGATTGACAGGGAGGCGCAGGCAACGCCACTTCCAAGATCCATTCGAAGAAACCACAACTGCAGGCCCGCCTATGTTTATCTCCCAAAAGGTGACAAGAGGTTCACGTTTCCCAAGGAACCGTCCAAATTCAATCGAAAGCTCGCTTAGGCACTTCGCGACTTCGTCGTAGTGGTACAGCAGACTGGCCACTGCACCCTCACGATCACGCTTCTTCTGCTCCAGCAGATCTAGTGCTTCATCCTCGATGCTCGGCATACCCCATAACGTAAAGCACGGTCAGCACCCCCGCACGGGAGTCAAACGCGCAACTAACTGCTTAGGAGAACTTCAAGATCATCGATCCGACCTGTATTATTGCAGGTCATCGGCGGTTCCCATTGCGCATGAGTGCCCCTGAGGCAGCGGGTTTGCCTAGCACTGGGGCACGAACAGGGCACGACACCTGACCCTCTCGATGCGAACTCGCGGCCAGCCGGTCGATGATGGCGTTTGGGCAGGCCGCATGGTTGCTGACGGTCGCACCGGGAAAAATACGACTTTCGTCCGCTTCTGTCAAAGTTGTTTACTCTAGCAGCCCGCCAAGAAAACAAGTGTTGCTAGGCTTTTCATCGCCGTCTTTTAGGAGCAGAAACTCAAGGCAGCGCAGAGTCTGCCGCGATATAGTAATATTGAAGTATTCGTTCGCCTATTTCGGTGGGACTCCATTGCGTAGGGGACGTAAGGCCCACAGCGTCCCGTTCTGAGATTGCAGGCACAATTGGAGTCGAGTTATTGGCTGAGTAATATCCATGCGGAGAATGTGTATATGAGTCTGAAAGCGAGTCATTGCTTAGCTTTTTGGAATATTTCGCTAGCATGCTTGGAGAATTATCGAATTGCTGCGCCAAGCCATGCCGCTGAAGCGTGGCGATCAGACTGGTCAGCACTTCTCGCAGTGAAGGTCTGGCTTCTTCAATTTGGTAGTTCGACCATTTGCGCCGACCGATTGTCCAGCCGCTTCTGGTGAAATCTCCTGCAATGAACCCGTGGGGCCTAGTGTTGTGAATTGGAAATTTTTCATGCTTGATAGGACTGTCCTGTTTCCCGTCCTTCCCTTCGGATGGCACCCAGTTAACGATGAGCTCCAGTACAGATAGATGAGGGCGTTCCAAGTCTGCCATTGCAGGAAGGGCCAAATCAGCAAAGTATATCTGAGCTTCATCCGAAGCAATTAGGCCGCCCGCCAAGGCTCTGCCAAGTGCATGCACTTTAGGAGGCCAAGCCGTACTAGATGCCGAAGTCATCGCGTTCATTGCTATGAGCCGCGTACGTTCGGAAGCGTTAATCAGACCTGCGAGTTTCTCAGGGTCACACTCTGCCGCTATCGAGGCGCTGGTAAGCATTCCCTTAACTCGCCGTCGCGCGTCAGATCGGAATTCCCCCACGGCTTTGTTGAGGAAGTCCTCTAGATATGGACTGGAAAGTGCACCAATTGCGATCCCATCGATTCCGCCTAGCCTTGCGCCTGCGACGACTGCGGAGGCATCAGCCACAGCTCTTATAAGGCGACTTGGTTCCTGATCCTCATCTGACGTCACAGGGCATAGCCTAATCCGTCTTGACGATGATTCGAGCTCTCTCGATGGTTATCCGACTCAGCCACAGCTTCCCCGTCCTCCCTGGTAGGTGCCGAGATCTTGCCGGGGAAGGTCGCAGTCAAGGGGCGGCGCGTGCGCCGATCGCGTAGCGACGCGCCCTTGGGCGCGCCCTTTACTGTGACCTTTCTCCGGTGAGAGGATGCCCGGCGTGTGGAGGACGGCTCCTTCCGCCACACTGCGGGCTGCGCGTGGGCTATCCGTGCCGGGTGTTCGTGGCGGCCGGGCTGTGGTGCGGGCCGGGGCGGGGCGGACCTGCCTTGCGGCAGTTGCCCGCGCCGTGCCTCCCCAGGCTAAGGCAGCGGGCAGAACTGCCGCCCCGGCGCAGACAGTAGCCCCGCCACCCGGCACGCTGACGCCAAGGCGCCCTTGCTGCTTTTACTCGACGCGCTGCTCGGCTCAGGCTTTCGTGCGTGCCTGGCCGTCGGCGCCGGGCCGGGGTGCGGGCCGTCTGGCGCGCCCGCAAGGGCGTGCCCTTGAAGCTGTAGAGAAAATCGTCACAGTTCACAGGCACTAATTCGATGAAGCATTCGACTGGTCAGGCGAGTGGAGGGCTAGGCCCGTCGCCTCCGATGGTGGTTCCTGTCGGCCATAGCTTCTCCAGCTCGGCGGGCGTGAGCGGATCCCGGTAAGCGGCTTGCAGGACACTGCGCCAGGCGTCGGCGGGCGCTTGCGCGAGCTGGGTGAACCAGTCAATGCCGGCGGGATAAGACCACTGGTAGGACCGCAGCAAGGGGTCTGCTCCCCGGTCAGTGAGCATGTCAGCGATCTCGGCTTCCGTCCAGAACGGAACATGGCCGCTCGCATAGGCGGCGCACTGGTCGATGCTGGCTCCGGAGTTCACCGCGATGTGCAGGGCCGCCCGTACGAGCTGGGTGTAGTGATCGATCCGGACTCTGGTCATCAGCAGCTTGTCGTCCGGCGCGACGAACAGCGGCAGCGTCTGGCCGAGTCCTTCCAGCAGTACCTGCTGGGGTGCGTGTACCGACAGCAGCCGGACCCACGGCACTGGACCGGCCGCGCAGCGCTGGGCGTAGCTGGCTCCCTGGAGACCGTGGCCCAGGATCTCGTGCAGGGCGAACTGGCGGGCGTGAGCTTCGGTGAACCGGGCTTCTTTGAGGTTGAGGCGCAGTCGAACGTCCGGTCCGCTGCCGTCGGTCCAGAAGGCCCAGTAGGCGTTGACGGTGGTGGTCTCGATGGTCAACTCATACGGCGCGGTGGCTCCCGTAAGTTCCCGGACGACCGGCTCGTATCTGAGGGCCGCGTCCCCGATGGCACCGGGGGCATCGGATGCGTCGATCGGCCTTTCGATGTGTTCCTGGTCTTTGCGGGTGCGGGCGTTCCAGCCGATGCCAAGGTCGGCCAGCTGGCGGCGTGCCAGCTCTCCTGCGTGCTGGATGTAGTCCTCAGGCCAGCCCAGGGCGTGACAGCCCTGGGTGCCGAAGATGTAGCTGTCCAGGTCGGCGCGCTGGCCCATCAGCTCCCGTAGGTAGAGCAGATGAGCCCCGGTCCGCTCGGCCAGCATCGGTTCGCCGCTGGCCTCGGCTTGCTGCTTCAATGCCGCTAGCCGTTGGTAGGTGGTCAGCCGGTCAGCAGGCTTGATGTCCTCGCTCGCGGACTGCGGGTGGCAGTCGTAGTCGATCACGGCGGGCGCACCGCGCGCCAGCTCGTGTTCGTGCCAGGCCCGCAACGCCCGCTCGATCTGGTCACGAAGCGGCACTATCGGTATCCCATCTCAGCTCAACGATCTGCCCGGGCCGCAGGTAGTCCGCGGCCAGGGTCAGGCTCACGCCGTGGTCATCGTAGTCCCACAGCAGCCCCTCGCTGACCGGCATTTCCGACCCATCCGGCCGCTCGACCGTGGCCGCGCATTCGCTGAGCCGCTTGATATTCAGGTGCCGGACCCGCAGCGTGTAGTGGCGGGTGTAGCGCGGCATCGTTTGCCGCCAGTACCACTCGTCATGAAATGACCCGCCCTCGCACGTATACCGGATCACCGTGCGCTCTCCCGGTCCGAGCGGCGGCGAGATCTTGAACGCGAACTTGGCCAGCGATCCCGCGTCGTGAATGCGCTGGATCACCACGGCCCGGTCGTTGTGCTTGGTCGCCTTGATGACAATCGGCGCGTAGGTGTACTGGAACCAGACCTCACGCGGCATGCGCACGAGTGGCTGCTCACCGAGATTGAGCAGATCATGCTCATATAGCACGTGCACCCGGCCGTGATCATCGATCTCCAGGCTCAGGCTCAGCTCCAGCTCGACCACGTTGCCCGCCAGCGCGGCGAGCTGCCGGGTCTCAGTGTCCGACAACCGGAGCTGGCGGCTCAGCTCGACTAGCCGCTTCCCTAGCTTCCGGGCACTGACGCTGTCCTGATCGCGCACATAATCGCTGATCGCGCTGGCCACTATCTGACGCGCACCGACAGTCCGGTCATCGGCGCCGGTTGGCCCCCATGCGGGCGGTGAGGTATCCGGCTGCCGCAATCCGGTATCGATCGCGCCCAGAACCTGTCCGATGTCCTTGCGCGCCAGCGCGCCCTGCCCACGTGACCCGGCCAGATCACCGTCATTGCTACCTGCGGGCTGGAAAAGCTGCGCAATCGTCCAGTCGGGAAACATCACCTCCAGCACCCGGCAATGGTGAGAGAAAGGCAGCCGTTTCACACTCCCGGACAGCCAGCGCTGATACTGCGCCCGGCTCGGAGACGACCCAGCCAGATCCGGGTCCACCACGTGAGCGGCCTTGTCGTACTCCGCGCAGAACGTCGCATACGACTGCCAATGACGCTGTTCTAGCAGGACCTTCAACCGGATCGGCGATGACTTCACGCTGCCCTCCCGTGATGTCTCAGCTATCACCCCACCCTACCAAGGATGAGACATCTATGCGACATGGCGCACGCGGAAGAGGCGGAAACGACTCCCTACGACACAACGGCGCAACACGGGCTTGGCTAATGCTCGTGTCATGGCCAGAAAGGCCAACCACGAGTCAGCCCAGCCAAAGGGTTGCCGAAGGAGAGGCAAGATCATGCGACTTCTGATCGACACGAGCAGCGTCCAGTTTCGGGTGGCCGGTATGCCGAAGGAGCGTCCGGACTACAAGGACAAGGAGCGGCAGGCGACCACGCGCGAAGGGCAGCCGATCTGGACGGTGCGCCTGGACGCGATCGACACCGTGCGGGAGACCAAAGAAACCATCTGGGTCGAGGTGGCTGGCAACGAGCCCAAGCTGACCTTCGATGGCTTCGCCTCGGTCACCGGCCTGGTGTTCGCACCGTGGGTCGGGCGTGACGGCAAGATCCGCCGCTCATTCCGCGCCGACACCGTCGAGCCCGCCCCGGCCGCGAAGGCCGTGCACGCGGCCTGAGCCGTCCCCGGCCAGGCGGAACCATCCCCTACCTCGCGATCAGACCAAGGAGACCCCATGACCAGCATCCGCATCACCGGAATCGACTCCAGATTCGACGACCTGACCCCGGCGGAGTTCCCGCCGCTGCCGATCGGCGCGCTTGTCGCCGGGACGCTCAACCTGCTGGAGGAATCCGGAGGGCTGCCCCAGCCGGTGTACCTCACCGTGTCCGACTCGCAGTCGGTGGATCTGCTGTTCGCCCCCGACCCGTCCAGCCTGCGGGCTATCGCCCGGTGGGCGATGCGCTTCGGCGGCGTCATGACCAGTGAGCCCCACCGGGGCAAGAGCGGCCCGGAGACCTGGTGCCGCGTCCAGTTCGACTACTACGGCGTGGCCGTCTGTGCCTTCGCCCACATCCCGGTCTGCGCGACCACGCTCTGATACCCGGTGCCGGGCTGGAGGGCTGCCATCCCCCCCGTCCCGGCCAGCCACCACCCGATCCCTACCTCGCGAACGACGATCAAGGAGAACTGTTATGCCAGCAAACGTCGAGTCCATGTTCTCGGTCCGCCAGATGCCCTGGCACCGGGAAGGCACCGTCCTCGCGGATTACCCCGGCGACTGGGCCGAGGCCCGCAAGCTTGCCGGGCTGAACTGGGACCCGGTGACCACCGGGGTCTACGCCTTCACTGGCATCAACATTGACGCCACCACGCACTACGAGCCGATCGAGGGCTGGCAGTGCATCATCCGCTCCGATACCGGGGCCGTCCTGTCCATCAACCGCGATACCTACACCGTGATCAACCACGGCGCGATGGGCGAGATCGTCGAAGCCGTCCTCGCCCAGCCCAACGTGAAGTGGGAGACCGCCGGGGTCCTGGACGGCGGCCGGTCGGTGTGGTGCCTGGCCCTGCTCGACGAGCCCGTCGAGCTGCCCGGCGATGACAGCCCGACCCTGCCCTACCTGGCGATCACCAACCGGCACGACGGCACCGGCTCATGCGCCCTGCGGGCCACCGCGGTCCGCATCGTCTGCGCCAACACCTTCCGCGCCGCCGAACTCGAAGGCGAACGGACCGGCGCCACCTTCTCGTTCATCCACAAGTCGAGCTGGCGAAACCGGATCGAGGAAGCCCGCCGCGCCGTCACCGGCGCTCAGGCCGAGATGCGCCGCTACACCGAACTCGCCCGAGAACTGCTGGCCATCCCCATCACCGGAAAGCAGCGGGAGCTGTTCATCACCGAATTCATTCCCAAGCCTCCCGAGGGGCTGATCACCGACCGGGTGGCCCGCAACGTCGAGGAAGCCCGCAGCGCGCTGCGGCTGCTCTTCCAGTCCACCACCAACGAGCAGATCGCCGGTACCGCCTACGGCCTGGTCCAGGCCGCCGGGGAGTACCTCGATCATGTCCGCATCGCGCGGTCCTGGGAGACCCGGCTCAACCGGACCCTGATCCGGCCCGAGCCGCTCAAGCACCGCGCATTGTCCCTGGCTCGAGAGGTCACCACCGCCTGACAGCAAGATGCCGGGCTGGGGGACTGCCATCCCCCGGCCCGGCCAGCCAGAACCATCCCCTACCTCGCGAAAAGCAAAGGAGAACTCGGCATGTCCGATCCTACCTTCCCCGCCCCCGGCCGGGTGGTCCTCGACTGGCGGCGCGGCCAGATCGGCCCGCTCGCCCCGTGCGTGATCTGCGGGCGGCTGGCCATCTGCCGCTCCCCGGGCAAGAACGCGCCCTGCCACAAGCGGTGCGCCGAAACCTGGATCACCACCCACGCCAGCCCGCGTGACCAGCGCAGGCTGATCCGCGCCAACACTCCGCGAGGTGGTGCCAGGTGAGCGGCTTCCGGGTCATCTACCACGCGACCGTCTGTCCCGACTGCGGATCAGATGAGGTCACCGAGCACGACATCGTCATGACTGACGGCACGGCCGAGACCGCGCTGACTTGCGGCCAGTGCGGCGCAGCATGGCCGGTGGCCTGCGTCGCTGAGAACCTACAGCCCGCTAGCCCCGACCCGGCATGCGCACCGCACCTGGCCTTGCGGATCGACGCCAAACCGCCCGGCACTGCCGCTGAGCACCGCCGCTACTGGTGCCCCCGCTGCGACGCCTACCTGACCGGCACGGAACTGGCCACCACGAGCGCGTTGCACTACACGCCCGGCCCCGACCGCATCATCACCCGCGCCGATCTCACCCCGGCAGGCCGGTCATGACCGCCCGCGTCCCCGCCCTCGACGCTATCCAGGCCCGCGGACTGCGGGTGGTGTCCTACGACCCGGACGGCAGCCGGCACGGCCTGCCCACTTACCCCTGGCGATGGGCACCCGCTGGGCTGCTCACCCGCCGCCAGCTCCGCGCCAAGGGCCTGCGCCCCGGCGGCCAGGAAATCTGTGCGCAGATCCTGTGGCGCCGCGGCAAGCGCGTCGCCTACCTCTACGCCGAGCAACTCGCCCTGCCCAAGCGCACCGCGACCGCCGCGCAGCTCGCCGCGGTCGCCAAGGCCCTGACCGCCCGGCGCACCTGCCCGGCCTGCGGCCAGCTCAAGTCCTACTACATCCCCCGATCCACCGGCGAATGCCTCAACTGCACCCCCGGAAGGCGGTGACACCCGATGTCCGCGAACACCCCTGGCCGTGGCACTGGCCGTAACCGGCGCGCCAGCAGCCCCTACATCATCGATGACCTGTTCGTCACCATGCACCGCTCGGCCGCCGGAACGGCCTGGCGGTGGCGCACCGAACTCACCCTCCTCACCGCAACCATGGCGCTCGGATGGCGACTGACGGTGATCATGACTTTCACCTGGGCCGCGATCACTATCGCTGCGGGCCTGGCCGTCGTGCTGGCGCTGCCGCCAACCCGGCGGTTCACGGTGCGCCGGTTCTGGTGCGTGCTGGCCCGCCACCGGCTGCACAAGCTGTGCTGGGAAGCCCACCTGCATACCCGCTCCGGCAGGCTGCCGCTGATCTTGTGGACCCGGCCGACCAAGGTCGGAGAACGGGCCTGGATCGTGTGCCGGGCCGGGATCTGCGCCGAGGACTTCGAGAACAACCTCGGCGAGATCCGCTCCGCCTGCTACGCCCGCGACGCGCGGGTCACCAGCAACACCCGCTGGTCCCACCTGATCACCGTCGATGTGATCCGCCGCGACACCCTCGCCGCCCGCCACCAGGTGGCATCACCCCTGCCCCGCCTGCCCCGGCCCGCGCCGGACCCGCAGGCCAGTTCCCGGCGGCCGTCGTGGCCCGACCGGCCCGCCCTGCCCGGCCCCGACACGGCCGACATCATCCCCATCCGCTAGCAGGCCTGGCCCGGCCCTCCCCCTGCGGCGGGCCGGGCCAGCCAGCCCACCTTTTGAAGGAAGTGATCCTTATGACCACCACCCTGATCCCGCCGCTGGCCTCCCTGGCGGTGCCGGTGTTCCCGCTGTCGATCTGGCAGCCGGTGCACCTGGGCATGGACGAGCACGGCGACCAGGTCCACGTCGACCTGGCCGAGCGGAACATGCTGCTGGGCGGCGAACCCGGCGGCGGCAAGTCCAACGGCCTCAACCTCATCACCGCCCACGGCGCCCTGTCCGGCGACTGCAAGCTCGTCCTCATCGACGGCAAGCAAGTCGAACTCGGCGCCTGGCGGCACTGCGCCGACACCTTCGTCGGCCCGTCCATCACCGACGCGATCGACTGCGGCAAGTACCTCCAGCAGATCATGAACACCCGCTACGACGCCCTGCTCGCCAACGGGCTCCGCAAGATCACCCCGGAGACCGGCGAGCCGGTCTACCTGGTGATCATCGACGAATACGCCTACTTCTCCGCCACCGTCGGCACCAAAGCCCAGCAGGCCGAGTACTCGGCGCTGACCCGGGATCTGGTGGCCCGGGGCCGGGCCGCCGGGGTGATCGTCATCCTGGCCACCCAGCGGCCCTCGCATCAAGTAATCGACCCCTCGCTGCGGGACCTGTTCGGCTACCGGTGGGCCTTTCGCTGCACCACCGACAGCTCCTCGGATGTGGTGCTCGGCCAGGGCTGGGCCACCGCGGGCTATTCCGCCGCCACCATCGACCCGCTCGCTCGCGGGGTGTCGTGGCTGCTGTCGGAGACCGGCGAGCCCCGGCGAATCAAGGCCGCCTACCTGGCCGACGCCGAAATTGCTTACCTCGCCACCTGGGCCGCCCAGCTCCGCCGCAAGGAGCCCGTGCCGTGACCATCACCACATCGGCGTTCCCTCTCAGCCCCGGCTCAGATGATGGTCCGGGGCTGGGAGAGTCCGCCGAGCCCGCGATCACCCTGACCTGGGCCGAACTCGACGCTGAGATCCGCCAGGCCGAGCGCACCGGCCTGTGCGCCCACCCCATCCGGCTCAAGGGCCGCATCGACGCGGTAGACCTGGCCACCGGCGAGCTGCGCCCGATGTATGACACCGGCAGCGAACCCGGCGGCGTACTGCACGTCGCGTGCGGGAACCGGCGCGAGTCCGCCTGCCCGGCCTGCTCCCAGACCTACAAACGCGATGCCCGCCAGCTCGTCAAGACCGGGCTCGCAGGCGGCAAGGGCATCCCCGAGACCATCACCGCCCATCCGTGCGTGTTCGCCACCTTCACCGCCCCCTCCTTCGGCCCGGTGCACTCCCGGCGCAAGCGCGGCAAGACGATCCTGCCCTGCCGCCCCCGCCGCGACGCCAGCCGACGGGCCTGCCCACATGGCCGCGACATCTCCTGCGCTCACCGCCACGCCCAAGACGACCCGCTGCTCGGCCGGGCGCTGTGCCCGGACTGCTACGACTACACCGCCGCAGTGCTGTTCAACGCTCACGCGGGGGACCTGTGGAAACGGTTCGTCACCTACCTGCCCCGCCACCTGGCCCGCCACGCCGGGCTCACCCAGCGCCAGCTCCGCCGCCAGGCATCCGTGCGGTTCGTCAAGGTGGCCGAGGGTCAAGCCCGCGGCGTCATCCACTACCATGCCGTCATCCGCCTCGACCGACCCGGCGAGAGCTACCAGCCGCCCGGCCCGGCCTTCACCACCGCCCTGCTCGACCAGGCCATCCGCACCGCCGCTGCCGCCGCCCGGTTTCCGGTCGGCCCCAGCCCAGACCACCCGGACGCGCCCGCCCTCACGCTGCGGTTCGGCGCGCAGGTCCACGTCCGGCCGATCCGCCGCGACCACGACCGGCAACTCCCCGCCACCGGCCACGAGCTGCCACCCCAGGCTGTGGCCAACTACATCGCCAAGTACGCCACTAAGGACATCGAAGCCCCCGGCCTCCCCTCCGCGCGGATCACCACCCGCCACGACCTCGACCAGCTGCACTGCGCAAGCCACTACCGGCGCATGATCACCGCGGCGTGGGAGCTGGGTGGCGGCAAGCTCACTCCCGGCACCCGGCCGTCCCGGCTGTGCCGCTGGGCGCACCAGCTCGGCCACGGCGGCCACTTCCTCTCCAAGTCCCAGCGGTACTCGCTGACTTTCGGCCAGCTCCGCCGCGCCCGCACCCAGCACCGCAAAGCACAGCGCCACCCCGAAGGCCCCCGCGACCCCTGGGACCGCCCCATCAACGAGACCACCGTCCTGGTCCTGTCCACCTGGACCTACGACGGTCCCGGCCAGCCCATCACTTCCGGCGCTGACCTGGCCCTCGTATCAGCCGACCGAGCGCGAGCCCACGAATAGCTGACCTCCGCCCGACTACGCATCTGCCGAAAGGAAGTGATCCCATGGATCCCATTGCTGCCCAGCTCACGGGCAGGCAGCTTTACAAGATCACGGACGCCATGACTGTGCTATCGATGAGCCGCAGCGTCATCTACGAGCAGATCCGTTCCGGTCGCCTGCGCTCGGTCACCCAGGGCCGCGCTCGGCTCATCCCCGCCTCGGCGATTGCCGAATACATCGCGCTTCTTGAACAAGAATCGCAGGTCGCGTAATGGCCGTCCGGCGTAGCCGAGGCGACGGCGGTCTCTACTGGGACAAAACCCGCCAACGGTGGATTGCGGAAGTCACGGTCGGATACACACCGGGCGGCAGACGGATCGTCAAGAAGGCGAGCAACCGCACCAAGACAGCCGCACAGCGGAAGCTGAAAGAGATCATCCGCGACTACGACGATGGGCTCGCCACCGGGCCGCACGGCTATACCGTGGCCCAGGCCGTCAGCGATTGGCTGGCATTCGGGCTAAGTGGCCGTGACCCTGCCACAGTCGGCAAGTGCACGATCCTGGCCAACACCCATGTCCTACCTGCCCTAGGCGCTCGCAAGCTGCGCGACCTCTCTGCCGATGACGTGGACCGCTGGATGGCGGACAAAGCTAAGACGCTGAGCACTAGGACTCTGCAGGAGGTCCGCTCCGTTCTCAAGCGCGCGATCACCCGCGCCCAGGCCCGCGACAAGGTGAAGCGCAACGTCGTGCTGCTGTGCGAGGTCCCGCAGGGCCGCGCGGGACGGCCGTCGAAATCCCTGACGTTCGCGCAAGCCGAGGCGTTGCTGGCGGCGGCAGATGGCAGCGATCTGTACGCGTACATCACCCTGTCGCTTCTGATCGGCGCCCGCACCGAGGAACTGCGGGCACTTACCTGGTCGCATGTCGATCTTGACGGCGATCAACCTGCGATTATGGTCTGGCGCTCGGTGCGAGCTGGCGGTGACACCAAGACCAGGAAGTCACGCCGGACGCTGGCGCTACCTCAGCGTTGCGTGGCCGCGCTGCGCGATCACCGGGCGCGGCAAGAGCAGATCAGCCGGGCAGCTGGCAGCAACTGGCAGGACAACGACCTGGTTTTTCCTTCTCGGGTCGGCACGCCCGCTGATGCCTCCCATGTCCGCCGGTCCTTCCGCCGTGTCGTCCAGGCGGCCAGGCTCGACCCGGGGGAGTGGACGCCGCGTGAACTGCGGCACAGCTTCGTGTCGCTGCTCTCCGATGCTGGCGTCCCGATCGAGCAGATTTCCCGGTTGGTCGGCCACAGCGGGAGCGCGACTACAGAGATGATCTACCGGAAGCAAATCCGGCCAGTGATCGAACATGGGGCAGACGCCATGGATCGGATCTTCCCCGCCGAGGTCCGCGATGCTTAGTCACTCAGATAGTCACTCAGCGCTCATCGGAGCGAGTCCAATTTCGGTTGATAATTGCTCTGACCTGGGTCGGGGTGGCCGGATTTGAACCGGCGGCCTCTTCGTCCCGAACGAAGCGCGCTGCCAAGCTGCGCCACACCCCGCTGACTGCCCGAGCAGTCTAGCCGATCCGGGGAATCAGCGTGAGCAGCGTTGCCTCGGGCCGGCAGAACAAGCGGACCGGCGCGGCCGGGGAGGTGCCGAGGCCGGCCGAGACGTGCAGCCAGGCCTGCCCGGTCCCGGTGTCGTGCTCGGGATGATGGTGCAGGCCACGGGCCCGGCGCCGGTCGATGCCGCAGTTGGTGGCCAGGGTCCCGAGGACCGGCAGGCAGATCTGGCCGCCGTGGGTGTGCCCGGCCATCAGCAGGTCGTAGCCGTCGGCGGCGAACCGGTCCATGACCGGGGGCTCGGGCGAGTGCATGACGGCCAGCCGCAAGTCAGCGGCCGGATCGGCGGGTCCGGCGATCTGCTCATAGCGGTCCCGGTGCACGTGCGGGTCGTCCACCCCGGCTACCTCGATGTCGAGCCCGGCGGCCTTGACCCGGCCGCGCCGGTTGTTGAGGTCCAGCCAGCCGGCCGCCTCCATGCTGGCGCCGAGCCGGGCGTAGGGCAGGTTCGGCTCGTCGCCGGAGTGCTCGTCCTCGCTGGTCCGCCACAGGTAGCGGGCCGGGTTCTTGATCCGCGGGGCGTACAGGTCGTTCGAGCCGTAGACGAACACGCCCGGCACGTCCAGCAACGGGCCGAGGGAGGTGAGGAACGGCTCCAGCGCCTGCGGGCTGCTCACCGAGTCGCCGGTGTTGACGACCAGGTCCGGCTCCAGTGCCGCGAGCTGGCGCAGCCAGGACATGAGCAGGTGCCGGCCCGGAGTCAGGTGCACGTCGGAGATGTGCAGCAGCCGCAGCGGCCCCCGGCCCGCGGGCAGCACCGGGATTTCGTGCCGGCGCAGCGCGAACCAGTTGCGCTCGGCCACCGAGGCGTATCCGGCGACGGCTGCTCCGGCCGCGATGGCAGATCCGGCCAGGACTCGTGCTCGCATCACGCCATGGTGCCATGGCCGCGCGACCGGTTCGTCATCCCGCGGGCCCGCACGGCAGGATGGCCCCATGCCTGAACTCAAGGACCGGCTGCGTGCCGACCTGACCGCCGCGATGAAGGACCGGGACGAAGTGCGCACCAGGACGCTGCGCAGCGCGCTCACCGCGATCACTCACGCGGAGGTGGCCGGGAAGTCGGCCCGCGAGCTGAGCGACGCGGACGTGCTGCAGGTGCTGGTCCGGGAGGCCAAGCGCCGCCGCGAGGCCGCGGACGCCTTCGAGCAGGCAGGCCGCGCCGGTCAGGCGGCCGCCGAGCAGGCCGAGAACCGGGTGCTGTCGGTGTACCTGCCCGAGCCGCTCACCGACGCCGAGCTGCAGCAGATCGTGACCGCCGCCATCGCGGAAACCGGCGCGTCCGGCCTGCCGGGCATGGGCCAGGTCATGAAGACCGTGACCCCGCAGACCACCGGCCGCGCCGACGGCGGCCGGGTCGCCGCCGAGGTCCGCCGCCAGCTGTCCGGCTGAGCCCGCCGCCAGCTGTCCGGCTGAGCCCGCCGCCAGCCGTCCGGCTGAGGCCGCCGGGCAGGCCGGCCCGGCCGGGCCTTAGCCGTGCTTGCGGTGCGGCGGATTGCCGCCCCCGTTGCCGCCGCCATTGCCCCCGCCGTTGCCGCCCTTTCCGCCCCCGCCGCCGGGCTTGGGCTTGGGGCTGCTCGGCGGCTTCGGCGCAACCTGGCCGTTGCCCTGCGCGTACAGCGGGCTGAGCGGCGAGAGGGCCACGAACGGCACCGCGGGCAGGCCGAGATGCTCGAAGGTCAGCTGCCAGGTGTTACCGGGCGCATCGGCGCCGAACATCTGGCCCGGGCAGCTGTACCCGCCGCTCGACGTCCGGTAGCAGGAGTCGCCGCCGACCATCGGGTGGCCCTGCGGGCTGACCGGGTTGAAGACCGACACGTAGCCCGTCAGCTTGGGCGTATAGCCGGCGAAGGCGGCGTAGTAGCCGGAGTTGGCCGTCCCGGTCTTCGCGGCGGCCGGTATCCCGATGCCCAGCCCCGCCCCGGTGGCGCCGGGGGCGGTGAGGACGCCCTGCAGGATGTAGTTGGCCGCGTCGGCGACCGGGGTCGGCAGCGCGCGATGGCAGCCGCGGGAGGCGATCGGCAGGCGCTGCCCGGCCACCGTGACGATGCTGGTGATGGCGGTGGGCTTGCAGTACATGCCGCGCGCGGCGACCGTGGCGTACGCCGCGGCCATGCTCATCGGCGACACCGGCACGGCCCCGAGGGTGAACGAGCTGACGTTGTCGGCCGACGGCTGCCCGAGCCTGCGGTCCGGCTTCAGCAGCGACTTGCCGTCGACGAAGGTCATGCCCACGCTCGCGGCGGTCTTCACGACGTTGCACAGGCCGACCTTCTGCTCCAGCCCCACGAAGAACACGTTGATCGACTGGGTGGTCCCGGTGTACAGGGTGGCGGTGCCGCTGCCCTTGCCCTCGGCGTTGGTGAACGAGGCGGGCGGGACGTACTGGCCCTTGCAGCTGGTGAAGGGCCCGATGTAGTTAGGCGACTTGTAGGGCGCGCTGTAGCCGAACGGGATGCCCTGCTTGAGCGCCGTGAGCAGGGTGAACAGCTTGGACGAGGAACCGGTCTGCACTCCGGCGCGGCTCCCGTCGTAGGGCGTGTTGACGGCATAGTCGACGGTGGTCTGCCCGCGGGCGAAGCCGTAGGTGCGGTTTTCCGCGATGGCGCGGATCGCGCCGGTGCCCGGCTGGATCAGCACCTCGGTGTCGGCGTCGCCGTTCGGGTTGTAGGCGCCGCCGCGGGCCGGCTGCACGAACCTCGTGGCGTAGTTGGCGGCTGCCTGGTCATGCGGGTTGAGCGTGGTGTAGATCTTCAGGCCGCCTACGGTGTTGAGCATCGACTCGGCCCTGGCGAACGCCTTCTGCTTGCGCATGATCGCGAACACGTAGTCGCAGAAGAACGCGGACGTCTTCGCGGACGCCGCCGTGCACCCGCTCTGCAGCGTGGTGGAGTGCGTGTTCAGCCCGAGCGGCTTGGCCTCCGCCGCGGCGGCCTGCTGCTTGGTGATGTAGTGCAGCTGCGCCATCCGGGCCAGCACCGTGTTCCGGCGGGCTTTCGCGTTCTTCGGGTACAGCAGCGGGTCGTAGGCCACCGGGTTCTCCACCAGGCCGGCCATCAGCGCCGACTGGTCCAGGTCCAGCCTGGCCGCGGTGGTGGAGAAGTACCGCTTGGCCGCGACCTGGATCCCGTACGCCCCGTTCTCGAAGTAGGCCACGCTGAGGTAGGCGGCCAGCAGCTGCCGCTTGGTCAGCGCGTGCTCGACGATCGCCGCCTCGCGCAGCTCGCGCAGCTTGCGCGACAGGGTGTCCTGGTAGCAGACCTGCTTCTGCTTGGCGTTGGGCGCGGTCAGGATGCACGCGTTCTTGACGTACTGCTGGGCCAGCGTCGAGGCGCCCTGGATCGGCTGGTGCGACAGGTCGTTCACGATGGCGCGCGCGGTGCCGTGCAGGTCGAATGCGCCGTGCTGGTAGAAGCGGTAGTCCTCGATGGCCACGATCGCGTTGCGCATGTCCGGCGAGATCTGGTCGTAGTTCACCGGCACCCGGTCGATGTCGTTCGGGTAGTAGTACGCGATCAGGTGGCCGCGGCTGTCCAGGATCTCCGAGCGCTGCGGCACGGTCCCGAGGTGGGGGACCTTGAGCGTGTCGAAGCTCTGCGCGGCGTCCCGGACGGCCACGCCGACCACGCCTACAACCGGCAGCGCAACGCCGCCGGCCAGCAATCCGGAGATCACGGCCAGGACGAGGATCAGGCCTATTGCAGCCGCGCCGGCGCGGCGCCCCGAGGTCAGCACCCGTTCAGGTTACGCTGGCTCGCGCCTGCCGATGACGCAACCGACAGACCAGGGAGGATTGTCTGCAGCACGCGCGGCCTTTGGCCGTGCACGGGGGATTCGGCAGCTCAGCCGCCTGACCTGAGGGCGCAGCGCAGCCGGTGACTAGTTACCGGCCCGTGTCTAGCCCATCAGGGCTATGCGGGAAATGAGCCTGCCGGGGGCTAGCGCTGCAGCCCCACGCCCCCGTAAGTTACTCTTCCGCGACCATCACTTACGGGGACGTGCGGCTCGCGCCGCCGCCCTTGAGCCGCAAATGCTGCCAACCGGTCATCAGCCATTTGCGGAGCGTGACGATCAGGAGGAGTTGGGCTACATGTGGATCACGGACTGGACTGCCCGCGCCGCGTGTAAGGGGACTGACCCAGACGAGCTCTTCGTCCAGGGCGCGGCGCAGAACCGGGCCAAGCTGATCTGCCGCGGCTGCCCCGTCCGCACCGAGTGCCTCGCGGACGCGCTGGACAACCGGATCGAGTTCGGGGTCTGGGGCGGGATGACCGAGCGCGAGCGCCGCGCGCTGCTGCGCCGCCGCCCGGACGTCGTTTCCTGGCGTGACCTGCTCGAGAACGCCCGCAACCATTACGAGCGCAGCGGCGACGAGCTGGTCGCCAGCTGATCGCCGGCCCTTCGGGGCCGCCCGCCGCGCGCCAGGTCCGGCCGATCACGCCGGGTTAGCTTTAAGTAACCCCCTGTTACAAAACTGAAGTCCGCAACAAGCTATGCGGCGCCGAAACCCGCGCCGATTGCGCGCAGCCCGTCCAGATCGTGGACGTCCTCCGGCTGCGCCGGGATCTCCGCCACCGGGACCAGCGGGTGCGCCGCGGTGAAGTGCTCGGCCATCCGCCGCTCGGCGGCCCGCTGGGTCATCCGCTCCGCGTGCAGCCGCAGCGCCGTGACGGCCAGCCCGTAGTCACCGTCGCCGGAGGCAGCGGTCAGGGTCTCCGCCGCGGCCAGGCTGCGCGGCGCGGACAGCCGGGCCGCGGGCGAACGGTGCACCCGGTTCAGCAGCAGGCCGGCCAGCGGCATGCCCTCGGCCGCCAGCCGCTCCACGAAATACGACGCCTCCCGCAGCGCGTCCGGTTCGGGTGCCGCGATGACCAGGAATGACGTGCCAGGCGCGCGCAGCAGCTGATAGGTGGAGTCGGCCCGTTCCCGGAAGCCGCCGAACATGGTGTCCAGCGCGGTCACGAAGGTGGAGGCATCCCGCAGCACCTGGGCGCCGAGGATCTTGGTCAGGATCGAGGTCATCATCCCGAACCCGGCCGTGAACACCTTCAGGTAGGCGCGGCCGCCGAGCTTGGCCGGGGAGGTCAGCAGCCGCAGCAGCCGCCCGTCCAGGAACCGGCCGAGCCGCTGCGGGGCGTCCAGGAAGTCCAGCGCGGACCGGCTCGGCGGGGTGTCCACCACGATCAGGTCCCACTCGTCGGCCCGGCGCAGCTGGCCGAGCTTTTCCATCGCCATGTACTCCTGAGTGCCGGAGAAGCTGGACGACAGGGACTGGTAGAAGGGGTTGGCCAGGATCTGGGCCGCCCGGTCGGGGTCCGCGTGCTGCTCGACGATCTCGTCGAATGTCCGCTTCATGTCGAGCATCATCGCGTGCATGCTGCCGGCGTCCTCGCCGCCGTCCAGGCCCTCGGCGGGCACCGGCCGCGGGGTGTTGTCCAGCGAGGACAGCCCCATGGCCTGGGCCAGCCTGCGGGCCGGGTCCACGGTCAGCACGACCACGTGCCGGCCCCGCTCGGCCGCCCGCAGCCCGATCGCCGCGGCGGTGGTGGTCTTGCCCACCCCGCCCGAGCCGCAGCACACGATGATGCGCGTCCGCCGGTCGTCGATCAGCCGGTCCACGCCCAGGGCCGGCGCCAGTTCCGGCCCGGCCGCCCGGTCCGCGGCCATCAGCCCGCCCCCTGCTCGCGCAGCAGCGCGGCGAGCCGGTACAGGCCCGCCAGGTCCATCCCGTCGGTGATGACCGGCAGCTCGTAGACCGGCCGGCCTGGCTCGTCCAGCCGCTGTCGCTGCACCTGCTGGGCGAGCGCGGTGCGGGCCTGGTCGGTCAGCTCGGCGACCAGGTCGGCGGCCAGCCCGCGGCTGTCGTCCAGGCCGGCCGTCTTCAGCCCGACCGCCAGCTCGCCGGGGTCCAGCCGCCCGGCCGCGACGGCGGCGAGCTGATCGCCGGGCAGGTCCAGCGGGCGGGTCATGTTGACCACGATCGCGCCGGGCGCGATCGGGCCGCCGGGCAGGCCGCGCAGCTCCTCGATGCCGTCCAGCGTCTCCTGCACCGGCATCTCCTCCAGCAGCGTGACGAAGTGCACCGCGGTCTGCGGCGACCGGATCACGTTCTGCACGCTGGTGGCGTGGCCATGGATCGGGCCCACCCTGGCCAGCCCGGACACCTCCGAGGTCACATTCAGGAACCGGCCGATCCGGCCCGTCGGCGGGGCGTCCATGACCACCGCGTCGTACACCCGCTTGCCGCCGGACCGGCGCCGCACGGCCTCGGCCGCCTTGCCGGTCAGCAGCACGTCGCGCAGCCCCGGCGCGATCGTGGTGGCGAAGTCGATGACGCCGAGCTTGGTCAGCGCGGTGCCCGCGTGCCGCAGGTTGTAGAACATCTCCAGGTACTCGATCAGCGCGGACTCGGGGTCGGCGACCAGCGCGTACACGTCCCCGCCCGGGCGCGGCGCCGCGGCCGGGGCCACCGCGATCTTCCGCTCGGAGTAGGGCAGCGGCGGCGAGTCGAACAGCTGGGCGATCCCCTGCCGGCCCTCGACCTCCATCAGCAGCACCCGCTGGCCGGCCGAGGCGAGGGCGAGCGCGAGCGCCCCGGCCACCGTCGTCTTGCCGGTGCCGCCCTTGCCGGTCACGACGTGCAGCCGCACGCCTTCCCAGTCGGTGTCCCGAGTGCGCACTCCAAGGAGGCTATCCGGGCCCGGCCACCAGGCGGTCCGGCCCCTGGCCGGCGCCGATGTCACCAGGCTGTGCCGCCGCCGTGACATCCCGGTGCCGGCCGCGGCCGCATGCTCACTAATGTGGGTATTGAGTGACCCACGTCACCAGCTCCCCGAAGGAAGTGTTCCGCATGGTGGAAGCGCTGCTGATCATCCTCATCGTCCTGATCGTGGCCGGGGCGATCACCGTGGGCAAGTCGATCCGGGTCGTGCAGCAGTACGAGCAGGGCATCGTGTTCCGGTTCGGCCGCGTGCTGGAGGGCCCGCGGCAGGCGGGCCTGACGATCATCCGCCCGTTCGGCGACCGGCTGCAGAAGGTCAACATGCAGATCGTCGCCATGGCCGTCCCGGCCCAGGAGGGCATCACCAGGGACAACGTCAGCGTCCGGGTGGACGCCGTGGTCTACTTCCGGGTGGTCGACCCGATCAAGGCCACCATCAACGTGCAGAACTACCTGTTCGCCGTGTCCCAGCAGGCCCAGACGTCGCTGCGCTCCATCATCGGCCAGTCCGAGATGGACCAGCTGCTGGCCGAGCGCGACACGGTGAACCGGGAGTTGCGCCGCATCATCGACGAGCCGACCGAAGGGCCGTGGGGGGTGCGGGTCGAGCGGGTCGAGATCAAGGACGTGTCGCTGCCGGAGGGCATGAAGCGGTCGATGTCGCGGCAGGCCGAGGCCGAGCGGGAGCGGCGCGCCAGGATCATCACCGCCGACGGCGAGTACCAGGCTTCCAAGCGGCTGGCCGCGGCGGCCAACGTGATGGCCCGCGACCCGGCGGCGCTGCAGCTGCGGCTGCTGCAGACGGTGGTGGAGGTGGCCGGCGAGCGCAACAGCACGCTGGTCATGCCGATCCCGGTGGAGCTGCTCCGGTTCTTCGACAAGCTCGCGCCCGGCCAGACCGCCCCGCCGCCCGGCGATTCCGCCTCGCAGGCCGACTACGGCGACGACGCGGTGGCCGAGGCCGAGGCGGCGTCCGAGCTCGGCGGCTCGCACGCCGACCCGCTGCAGATCCCGGACGTGCCGCCGATCCCCGAGCTCACCGGCCAGGACACCGGGGCCGCCCCGCAGCCCGCCGGCCTCGCGCAGCCCGCTGACACCGCGCCAGCCGTGGACACCGCGCAAGCCGTGGACACCGCGCAAGCCGCTGGCACCGCGCAAGCCGCTGGCACCGCGCCGCCCGCCGACGACATCGCGCCAGCCGCCGGGACCGCGCCGCCCGCGGACGCGGCGCAGCCGGCTGACACCGTGCGGGCGGGCAGGCAGGACGATCCGGCCGTCCCGCCCGGCGGGCTGGGCTCCTTCCCGTCCGCAGCGCCGGCCACCGCGGTCGGCCCCGGCCAGTTCCCGCCCGGCGCGCCCGGGAACGGCAATCAGCCCGGCCGGCCGGACGAGGACGGCGAGCGGCCGGGCGGCTAGGGCCCGGCCGCGGCCGCTAGGGCCCGGCCGCGGCCGCTAGGGTTCGGCTATGGCCAAATGGGAGTACGCAACCGTGCCACTGCTCGTGCACGCGACCAAGCAGATCCTCGACAACTGGGGCGATGACGGCTGGGAGCTGGTCACCGTGATCCCCGGGCCCAATCCCGAGCAGCTGGTCGCCTACCTGAAGCGGGAGAAGGCGTGACCGGTGCGGCCGGCGGGTCACCCGCGGCCCGGCTGGCCGGACTGGGGCTGAGGCTGCCGGCCGTCGTCGCGCCGCTGGCCGCTTACGTGCCGGCGGTGCGGGCCGGCAGTTACGTCTACACCGCGGGCCAGCTGCCGATGGCCGACGGGAAGCTGCTGGCGACCGGGAAGGTCGGCGCCGGGGTGACGGCGGAGCAGGCGGCCGAGCTGGCCAGGACCTGCGCGCTGAACGCGCTCGCCGCGGCGGCCGGCGCGGCCGGCGGCCTGGACGCGATCACCCGGATCGTCAAGGTCACCGGCTTCGTGGCCAGCGCGCCGGACTTCACCGGGCAGCCGCACGTGGTCAACGGGGCCAGTGAGCTGCTGGTCGAGGTGTTCGGCGAGGCGGCCGGCACGCGCGCAGCGCCGTCGGCACCGCGGTACTGCCGCTGGACGCGCCGGTGGAAATCGAGCTGATCGCCGAGGTAGATGACTGACCCGCCTGCCGATCAGCACGAGCCGGACGGGCCCGGGCCGGCCGAGGCGGGAGAGGTGCGGATCCGGTTCCCCGGGCAGCTGGCCGAGCAGGCCAGGGACATCGTCGCGGGCCGCCGCACCCCGGCCCAGCCGCGGGACGCGGCGACCGTCATGCTGCTGCGCCCGGCGGGCGGCGGCTTCGAGGTCTACATGCTGCGGCGCCAGCCGTCGATGGCGTTCGCGCCCGGCGTGTTCGTCTTCCCCGGCGGCGGCGTCGACCACCGCGACTCCGACTCCGAGGTGGCCTGGGCCGGGCCGGGCCCGGCCGAGTGGGGCGAGAACCTGGCCGCCCCGCCGCAGCTGGCCCGGGCGCTGGTCTGCGCGGCGGTGCGGGAGACGTTCGAGGAGTCGGGCGTGCTGCTGGCCGGGCCGGATGCCGGCTCGGTGATCTCCGATACCACCAGCGAGGACTGGGAGGCCGACCGGCGGGCGCTGCTTGACCGGTCGCTGTCGCTGGCCGGGCTGCTGCGCCGCCGCGGGCTGGTGCTGCGCAGCGACCTGCTGCGCCCGTGGTCCCGGTGGATCACCCCGGCGGTCGAGGTCCGCCGCTACGACGCGCGGTTCTTCGCCGCGGCACTGCCGGCCGGCCAGCGCACCAGGGACGTCGGCGGCGAGGCCGCCGCGGTCGCCTGGATCACCCCGCCCGCGGCGCTGGCCGCGGGCAGGCGGGGCGACATCGAGCTGTGGCCGCCCACCGCCGTGACGCTGGCCGAGCTCGCGTCCTGCGGCGGCCTGGACGCGGCGCTGGCCGCCCCGCGCGAGGTGGCGGTGCGGATTCCCGAGGTGCTGCTGCGCGAGGGCGCCGCCTGGCTGACCGTGCCCGGGGTGCAGGAGTATCCGCTGTGACCGCCGGGCCGCCCGGATCCGCGGCCGGCCCCGGCCCGGGCATCGACGGCTCCGGCACGGCCCGTGCGGTGTGCGTGCTGGCGCCCAACCCCTCGCCGATGACGCTGGACGGGACCAACACCTGGCTGATCGGCGAGCCGGGCTCGGACTCGGCCGCGGTCGTCGACCCGGGCCCGGACGACGCGGGCCACCTGGACCGGATCACCGCCCGGGCGCAGGCGGCGGGGCAGCGGATCACCAGGATCCTGCTCACCCACGGGCACGCCGACCACAGCGCGGGGGCGGCCCGGCTGGCCCGGCAGACCGGCGCGCCGGTGCTCGCGGCCGACCCCGCGCACCGGCTCGGCGCCGAGGGGCTGCATCCGGGCGGGGCGGTCCTGGCGGGCGGCACCGAGCTGCGGGTGATCGCCACCCCCGGGCACACGGCCGACTCGGTGTGCCTGCACCTGGCGGCCGATGGCGCTCTGCTCACCGGGGACACGGTGCTCGGCCGCGGCACCACGGTCATCGCGGAGGACGGCAGCCTGGCCGACTACCTGCGGTCGCTGGCCGCGCTGCGGGCGCTGGCCGGCGGCGCACCGGGCGGTGCCGGCGCCGGTTCCGGCGGGCTGAGCGTGCTGCTGCCCGGGCACGGGCCGCTGCTGCCCGACCCGGCCGGGACGCTCGACTTCTACCTGGCGCACCGGGCCGAGCGGCTAGCCGAGATCCGGGCCGCGATCGAGGCCGGGGACCGCAGCGCCGGGCAGATCGTCGCCCGGGTGTACGCCGCGGTGGACCGGTCCTTGTGGCCGTCAGCGGCCTGGTCGGTGCGCGCCCAGCTGGACTACCTAGCCAGCCGCGAAACCCTCCCCCCCGACCTGACCTGGTAAGGAAGGCCAGCCTTTACCGCTGCACGGCCACCGGAGTTATCTCGCTCGCTTGCGGAGCCGCTCGGGGTCGATGAGCAGCACCGACTTGGCCGACAGCTGCACCCAGCCCCGGGCGACGAAGTCGGCGAGCGCCTTGTTGACCGTCTCCCGGGAGGCGCCGACCAGCTGAGCCAGCTCCTCCTGGGTCAGGTCGTGGTTGACCCGGACGCCGTCCTCCTGCTGCTCGCCGAACCGCTCCGACAGGTCGAGCAGCGCCTTGGCCACCCGGCCGGGCACGTCGGTGAAGACCAGGTCGGCCCGGTCGTCGTTGACCCGCCGCAGCCGCTGCGCCAGCGCCCGCAGCAGCGCCAGCGCCACCTCCGGGCGGGTGACCAGCCAGCCCCGCATGTAGTCGTGGGCCAGCCCGGCCAGCTTCGCGTCGGTGACGGCGGTCGCGCTGGAGGTGCGCGGCCGGGGGTCGAACAGGGACAGCTCGCCGAACATCTCGCCCGGCCCGTGCACCGACAGCAGGTTCTCCCGGCCGTCCGGCGCGGCCCGGCTGAGCTTGATCTTGCCGGACAAGATCACGTACAGCTTGTCCCCGGGCTCGTCCTCGCTGAACAGCCGCTCGCCCCGGGAGATGTCGGTCACGGTCAGGCCGGTGCGCAGCGACTTCGCGTCGTCCGCCGACAGGTTCGCGAACAGCGGCGCCCGGCTCAGCATCTCGTCCGCTTGGGTCACGGCTGCCTCCTGGCCATCATCCAGCTCTCAGTGTGCCCGCACTGCGCAGTGTGTCGTAACCGCACAGCCGAGCGGGAGGGGCGTCATCCGTGCCCGCTGGCCGCGAACCGCTCCCGGGTGGCGATGATCTCCGCCTCGGCGGCGTCCCGGCCGACCCAGGCCTCGATATCCACCACCTTGCCGGGCTCCAGCGCCTTGTACACCTCGAAGAAGTGCTGGATCTCCAGCCGGTCGAAGGCCGGAACGTGGTCGATGTTGCGCAGGTGCTCCACTCGCGGGTCGGTCGCGGGCACGCACAGCACCTTGTCGTCGGAGCCGTTCTCGTCCCGCATCCGGAACATCCCGATGGCCCGGCAGCTGATCAGGCAACCGGGAAAGGTCGGCTCCTCGAGCAGCACCATGGCGTCGAGCGGGTCGCCGTCGTCGGCCAGGGTGTCCTCGATGAAGCCGTAGTCAGCCGGGTAACGGGTCGAGGTGAATAGCATCCGGTCCAGCCTGATCCGCCCGGATTCGTGATCCATCTCGTACTTGTTGCGCTGGCCTTTGGGGATCTCGATGACTACGTCGAATTCCACGACTACGGCTCCTGCACATGTAGATGATTGACTCCGTTGCCTGGAGTTCTACCCGCCTGACGTCCATGCCGTCACGCACAGCCAGCATCTCGCGAAAGGAAGCGCACTGGTGAGCCGGGTCCACCGGATGGCGGCGGCCAGCCTGGCGCTGCTCTGCGCGTTCACCATCGCCGCAGGGGCCGCGGTTGCCGGGCTGCTGCCGCCCCGCCTCGCACTGTGGCACATCCCGGTCGTGACCGGCCGGCCAGCCGGGCCCGCCGGGCCGGTGCTGCCCGCCGCCGGCCTGGCCGGCCCGGCCGGGACCGCGGCCGCCCAGGCCGCGCAGCCGCGCGGGGTGGCCGCCGCGCTGGCCCGGCTGCTCGGCACTGCGGCCCTCGGGCCGCACGTGGGGGCGGTGGTCACCGACCTGCGGACCGGGCAGGTGCTGTACTCCCGCGCCGCCGGATCGGCCTTCGCGCCTGCCTCGACCGCCAAGATCGCGGTCGCGACCGCGGCCCTGCAGGCCCTCGGCGGCCAGGCCCGGTTCACCACCCGGGTGGCGGCCGGGCCGTCCGCCACGATCGTGCTGGCAGGCGGCGGCGACCCGACGCTCACCGCGGGCCGGGTCCGCGGCAGCTATCCCGAGGCCGCCAGCCTGGCTGCACTCGCCGCCCGGACCGCGCGGGCGGTACGGGCCGCCGGCCGCCGGTCGGTCCGGCTGGAGTACGACACGTCGCTGTACTCCGGGCCGCCGCTCGCGCCCGGCTGGCCGCACAGCTACATCACCACCGGCAACGTCACCGCCATCACCGCGCTGGAGGTCGACCAGGGGCGGCTGACCGCGAGCGGCCAGCCGCAGGACGCCGGCGACTGGGCCAACCCGCTGCCCCGCTCGCCCGATCCCGCCGCCCAGGCCGCCGGCGTCTTCGCCCGCTACCTGGCCGCGGACGGCGTGGCCGTCCGCGGCGCCGCGCGGCCGGCGCGCTCTGCGCCCGGCCGCACCCTGGCCCGGGTCCAGTCGCCGCCGCTGGCGCAGATCGTCGCGCTCATGCTGACCGACAGCAACAACGTCATCGCCGAGAACCTGGCCCGCCACATCGCGATCGCCACCGGGCACCCGGCGACCTTCGCCGGCGCCGCCGCCGCCGAGGAAAGCGTGCTGCGCGGCCTCGGGGTCACCAGCGGCGTCAGCCTGGTGGACGGCAGCGGCCTGTCGCCCAGGGACCGGATCACGCCGGCCGCGCTGATCCGGCTGCTCGCCCTGACCGCGGACCGCGGCCCGCTGCGGCCGGTGCTGACCGGGCTGCCGGTGGCCGGCTTTTCCGGCACGCTGGAGCCGCACGGCAGCGCCTTCGCCTCGGTGGGCCGGGCCGGCCTCGGCGTAGTGCGGGCCAAGACCGGCAACCTCGCCGCCGTGGCCAGCCTGACGGGCATCGTCTACGACCACGGCGGCGAGCTGCTGTCGTTCGCGTTCATGGCCGACCAGCTGCGCTCCGGCGGCCTGGCCATCGCCGGCGCGACCATGGCCAAGATGGCCACCGTCCTGGCCGGCTGCGGCTGCCGCCAGCCCTGACGCCGGCGGCGGCGCGGACCGCGCGCCGGAACCCGCTCAACGGACCGTCGAGCGGGTCAGGTGCCGCTGGGCGGGTGGGTGGCGGACCGTTGAGCGGGTTCGGGCGGCGGCACGGCGGCACGCCGGGGACCTGCCCCGGGACTCACACGTCGTCCCCCGGGCGCACGCAGTGCGGAGTCGACGTACGGTAAATGGGTGAGCACGCCGCAGATGATCGACTGGAATGTCGCCACCTCCACCGGGGTCCGCTGGGTCCGGCCGGGGCCGCAGATCAGCATGGCCGACGCCCGGCGGGTGGTCGCCGAGCTGCGCGAGCTGGCCGCGGCGGTCCAGGACCCGGTGCGCGAGATCACCCTGCTGCCCGGCCCGGGCCACGACGGCCAGGTGGCGATCGTGGACCGGCCCGCCTGGATCCGGGCCAACGTGGACGGCTTCCGGGTCGTGTTCGATCCGCTGGTGGAGCACCTGGCCGAGCGCGGCGTCACCCCGCCCGCCGGGTCGGTGGCTACTGCCGTGTCCTCGCGGGTCACCGGCATGCAGGCGGGGCTGATCCTGGCCTACCTGGCGGCGCGGGTGCTCGGCCAGTACGAGCTGTTCCTGCCGCCGGATCCCGGCGCCGGGAACGGTGCCGCCCCGGCCGGGCGGCTGACCCTGGTCGCGCCCAACATCGTGATGGTCGAACGCGAGCTGGGCGTGGACCCGCACGACTTCCGGCGCTGGGTGTGCCTGCACGAGGAGACCCACCGCACCCAGTTCACCTCGGTGCCCTGGCTGCGCGGCTACGTCCAGGAGCAGATGACCGAGTTCCTGCTCGCCTCGGACCTGGACCCGGCCTCGATCCTGAGCCGGCTGCGGGCCGCGGCCGACGCGGTCGCGGGCGCGGTGCGCGGCACCGACGGCGACAGCGTGATCGAGGCCATCCAGTCCCCCCGCCAGCGCGCGATCCTGGACCGGCTGACCAGCGTGATGACGCTGGTCGAAGGCCACGGCGATTACGTGATGGACGCCGTCGGCCCGGCCGTGGTGCCCTCGGTGGCTGACATCAGGGCCAAGTTCAGCGCCCGCCGCCGGTCAGCCGGCCGGGTCGAGCAGGTGATCCGCCGGCTGCTCGGCATCGACCTGAAGATGAAGCAGTACGAGCAGGGCGCCAAGTTCGTGTCGGCCGTCGTCGCCGAGGCCGGGATGGCGGCGTTCAACAAGGTGTGGACCAGCCCGCAGACGCTGCCGACCAAGGACGAGATCACCCGCCCGCAGGCCTGGCTGGACCGGGTCGACGGGCACGGCGCGGCCGCGGGCTGAGCGCCGATGGGGCCGCACCCGGCGGTGGCGCAGGTCCGGCTGGCCGTGCGGCGGGCGCTGGCCGGGACCGGCCGCGGCGAGCTGGTGCTGGCCGCCTGCTCCGGCGGCGCTGACTCGCTGGCGCTGGCCGCGGCCCTCGCCTTCGAAGCACCCCGGCTCGGCCTGCGGGCCGGCGCGGTCACCGTCGACCACGGCCTGCAGCCGGGGTCGGCGCAGCGGGCCGCGGAGCTGGCCGGGCGGCTGGCCGGGCTCGGCCTCGACCCGGTGCTCAGCCTGCCGGTCACCGTGGCCGGCCGCGGGCCTGCCCGGGACGGACAGCCCGCGGCCTACCCCGGCCCGGAGGCCGCGGCCCGGCAGGCCAGGTACGCGGCGCTGGAACGCGCCGCCGGTCAGGCCGGCGCGGCCGCGGTGCTGCTCGGGCACACCCTGGACGACCAGGCCGAGACCGTGCTGCTCGGGCTGGCCCGCGGCTCGGGCGCCCGCTCGCTGGCCGGCATGCCGGCCGCCGCCGGATGCTGGCTGCGGCCGCTGCTCGGCGTCCGCCGGGCGCAGACCCGGGCGGCGTGCACCGCCCAGGACCTGCCGTGGTGGGACGACCCGCACAACGACGACCCGCGGTTCACCCGGTCCCGGGTCCGCGGCCAGCTGATGCCGGCGCTGGCCGGGGTGCTCGGACCCGGGGTGCCGGAGGCGCTGGCCAGGACCGCGGCCGCGCTCGCGGCCGACGCGCAGGCTCTGGACGCCATCGCCGCCGCGGAGGCGGCCAGGATCGCGGCCCCGGACGGCTCGCTGCCCGCCGACGAGCTCGGCAAGCTGCCCGCCGCGATCAGGACCCGGGTGCTGCGGGCGGCCGCGGTGGCGGCCGGGGCGCCGCCGGGCGCGCTCGGCTCCCGCCACGTCGCCGCCATGGACGCGCTGGTGACCGGATGGCGCGGGCAGCTCGGCGCCGACCTGCCGGGGGGCATCGTGTGCCGGCGGCGGTATGGCAGGCTGGCGTTCAGCGCGCGATGACCGCGGCGGCGGGACGGCGGACAGGGGAGGACCCAGCGTGGACGGCGCCGACATGGGAGCGGACCTCGAGGAGGTGCTGATCACTCCCGGGCAGCTGCAGCACCGCGTCGGCGAGCTTGCCGCGCAGATCGACGCCGATTACGCCGGCCGCGAACTGCTGCTGGTCGGCGTGCTCAAGGGCGCGGTGATGGTCATGGCCGACCTGGCCCGCGCCATGCACCTGCCGGTGCTGATGGACTGGATGGCGGTGTCCTCCTACGGCTCGGGCACCAAGTCCTCAGGTGTGGTCCGCATCCTGAAGGACCTGGACGCCGACATCAGCGGCCGGGACGTGCTGGTCGTCGAGGACATCGTGGACTCCGGCCTCACCCTGTCCTGGCTGGTGCAGAACCTGCGCTCGCGCGGCCCGGCCTCGGTGGCCGTGTGCGCGCTGCTGCGCAAGCCGACCGCGATGCGGATGCCGGTGGAAGTCAGCTACATGGGCTTCGACATCGAGGACAAGTTCGTGATCGGCTACGGCCTCGACTACGCCGAGCGGTACCGCAATCTGCCCTTCATCGGGACACTGGCGCCGCATGTCTACGAATCGCCCGGCGCCGCACCGGCGCCCGGTCCCCGGTCAGGGGAACACAACCCGTAGTTAAATACGTTCACCGGGGTAGAGGACACCTAAGTGGCCTGCAGGTCGCCGCGGTGCCTTCGTCGTGCCGGCGTCAGCCGGCGCGGTGTACCGTCGAGTATTCCGCGTAGTAACGAGGAAATAGGGACGCCGAGGCCGCGCGCGGTCGCCGGGGCGCACGGCAGCCCAGGCCGGCAGCGGCCGGGCACGAGGCACGTCAGGAGGGACCGGCCCGTCTCCGGCGGGGCCGCTCATCGATGGATCTGAAGCGAATCTTCCGCGGATGGACGATCGCCATCCTGGCCGTTGTCCTGGTGTTCCTGTTCGTCTACCGGTTCGCCAGTTCCGGCACCACCTACAAACCGGCGAGCACCTCCCAGGTCATCGCGCTCATCGACGCCAGCCAGGTGAAGTCCGCGCTGCTGATCGACACCGAGCAGACCATCCAGGTGGTGCCGAAGTCGGGCCAGCCGCTGCAGGCCTCGTGGGTGGGCAACCAGGGCCAGCAGATCGCCAACAAGCTGCAGGCGGCGGTCGAAGCAGGCAAGCTGCCCAAGAACGCGTACAACGTCGACGTGCCCAAGGGCAGCTCGGTCTGGTCGCTGCTGCTGTCCTGGCTGCCGTTCGTGGTGCTGTTCCTGCTGTTCTTCGTGTTCATGAACCAGATGCAGGGCGGCGGCTCGCGGGTCATGAACTTCGGCAAGTCCCGGGCCAAGCTGGTCACCAAGGACACGCCGAAGACCACCTTCTCCGACGTGGCCGGGGCGGACGAGGCCATCGAGGAGCTGCAGGAGATCAAGGAGTTCCTGCAGAGCCCGGGCAAGTTCCAGGCCATCGGGGCCAAGATCCCCAAGGGCGTGCTGCTGTACGGGCCGCCCGGCACCGGCAAGACGCTGCTGGCCCGGGCGGTGGCCGGCGAGGCCGGCGTGCCGTTCTACTCCATCTCCGGCTCTGACTTCGTCGAGATGTTCGTCGGCGTCGGCGCCTCCCGCGTCCGCGACCTGTTCGAGCAGGCCAAGGCCAACGCGCCGGCCATCGTGTTCGTGGACGAGATCGACGCCGTCGGCCGGCACCGCGGCGCCGGGTTCGGCGGCGGCCACGACGAGCGCGAGCAGACGCTGAACCAGCTGCTGGTCGAGCTGGACGGATTCGACGCCAAGGGCGGCGTCATCGTGATCGCCGCGACCAACCGTCCCGACATCCTGGACCCGGCGCTGCTGCGCCCGGGCCGGTTCGACCGGCAGATCGTGGTCGCGCAGCCCGACCTGAACGGCCGCAAGGGCATCCTGCGGGTGCACGCGCGCGGCAAGCCGTTCGCGCCCGGCGTCGACCTGGACGTGATCGCCCGCCGCACCCCCGGCTTCACCGGCGCGGACCTGGCCAACGTGATCAACGAGGGCGCGCTGCTGACCGCCCGCGGCAACCAGACCCAGATCACCATGTCGTCGCTGGAAGAGGCCATCGACCGGGTGACCGCCGGGCCCAAGCGCAAGAGCGTGCTGCTGTCGGAGAAAGAGCGCAAGATCATCGCCTACCACGAGGGCGGCCACGCCCTGGTCGGGCACGCGCTGCCCAACGCCGACCCGGTGCACAAGATCACGATCATCCCGCGCGGCCGGGCCCTGGGTTACACCGCGTCCGCGCCGACCGAGGACAAGTTCCTGGTCTCCCGGGCCGAGATGATGGACCAGCTGGCCATGCTGCTGGGCGGCCGCACCGCCGAGGAGCTGGTCTTCCATGAGCCCACCACCGGCGCGGCCAACGACATCGAGAAGGCCAGCTCGATCGCCCGCGGCATGGTCACCGAGTACGGGATGAGCGAGAAGCTGGGCGCGCGCAAGTTCGGCACCGGCGACGGCGAGCCGTTCCTCGGCCGGGAGATGTCGCACAGCCGGGACTACTCCGAGGAGATCGCCTCGGCGATCGACGACGAGACCCGCAAGCTGATCGAGTCGGCGCACGACGAGGCCTGGGAGATCCTGGTCCAGTACCGGGACGTGCTGGACGAGCTGGTGCTGCAGCTGATGGAGCACGAGACCCTGTCCCGCGAGCAGGTGCTGCGGATCTTCGCCCCGGTGCACAAGCGGCCGGTGCGCGGCTCCTACACCGGCTACGGCAAGCGGCTGCCGTCGGACCGGCCGCCGGTGCTGACCCCGAAGGAGCTGGCGCTCACCGCCGCCGACGGCAAGGAGCTGTCGGCGGGCAACGGCCAGGCGCCCGGGGGCATCCCCGACCCGGCCCAGGCGCTGGGCCAGCCGAGGCGGCCCGAGGATCACGAGCGGGGCCCGTTTGAGCCAGGACGCTAGCCCGGCGCGGCCGCTGTTCGACCACGCGCGGATCGAGCGGGCCATCCGGGAGATCCTGCTGGCGATCGGCGAGGACCCCGAGCGCGACGGGCTGGCGGACACCCCCGCCCGGGTGGCCCGCGCGTACGCCGAGCAGTTCGCCGGGCTGCGGCAGAGCCCGGCCGACGTGCTGACCACGGTCTTCGACGCCGAGCACGACGAGATGGTGCTGGTGCGCGACATCGAGGTGTTCTCGGTGTGCGAGCACCACCTGACGCCGTTCTTCGGGCGCGCCCACGTCGGGTACATCCCGAACGAGAAGGGCCAGCTCACCGGCCTGTCCAAGCTGGCCAGGCTGGTCGACCTGTACGCCCGCAGGCCGCAGGTCCAAGAGCGGCTCACCAGCCAAATCGCCGACGCGCTCGTCCACGGCCTGGAGCCGCGGGGAGTTATCGTGGTCATCGAGGCCGAGCACCTGTGCATGGCCATGCGGGGCGTCCGCAAGCCCGGCGCCAAGACGGTGACATCCGCGGTCCGCGGGAGCTTCCGTGACTCAGACAGCACCAGGGCCGAGGCGCTGAGCCTGCTGCGCATCCGTGGCTGAGGACGGCCGGGCAGCCTGCCCCGGTTTACCCGCGGCCCGGCCGGGCGATGGGTACGCTGAGAGCCCGTGATCAAGGGCTTGACCTACTTCTCCGACATGACTGACAAAAAGGGGCCAGGCCCGCCGCATCCTGCCGCTGAGCCGGCCGAGCGCGCGCCGGGGCCGTCCGCGGGCCTGCCGCCCGACCAGCGCCAGCAGCGGCGCTATGTGCCGCTGGCGGCCGGCTGGCTGGCGCTGCTGCTGGGCCTGGCCGACATCATCGTCGGGACCGAGTTCAACCCCGTCTACCGCCACGTCAAGCACTCGCTGCACAAGTTCGCCGCGGTCGCGCCGGGCACCCTGACCAACCTCACCCATGCCGCCGACGTCATCATCGGCCTGCTGCTCCTGCTGCTGTCGCACGGCCTGCGCCGCCGCAAGCGGCGCGCCTGGCAGGCCAGCGTGATCCTGCTGGCCGGCAGCCTGGTCATCCACTACCTGCACGGCCGCCACGTCCGGGCCATGATCATCACCGCGGTGCTGATGGCGGCGCTGATCTACTTCCGCCGCGAGTTCTACGCGATCGGCGACCGCAGCGCCCGGTGGCGGGCGGTGCCCGTGCTGGCCGGGCTGCTGATCGCCGACCTGATCATCGGGCTGTCCTTCATCGCCGTGGCCGGGCCGCGCGCCGACTACTCGCTGCCCCAGCGGGTCCAGTCGGTGGTCTGGGGCCTGGCCGGCGCGGGCGGCCCGGTCCGTTTCGTCGCCGACGGCCGCAACGATTTCTTCGGCATCCTGGCCACCGCCCTCGGCATCTTCACGCTCATCGTCACCGCGTACGTGTTCCTGCGCCCGGCGCCGCAGACCGAACGGATCACCGCGCAGGACGCCGCCTGGATCAGGGAACTGCTGGACAAGCACGGCGAGCAGGATTCGCTCGGCTACTTCGCGCTGCGCGACGACAAGGACATCCTGTGGTCGCCGACGGGCAAGTCGTGCATCGGCTACCGGGTGCTGGCCGGCGCCATCCTGGCCAGCGGCGACCCGATCGGCGACCCGGAGGCCTGGCCGGGGGCCATCCACGCGTTCCTGGACGAGGCCGCCCGGCACGCCTGGGTGCCGGCCGTGGTCGGCTGCGGCGAGCTCGGCGCGGAGGTCTGGTGCCGCGAGGGCGGGCTGACCGCGCTGGAACTCGGCGACGAGGCCGTGGTCGACGTCACCGAGTTCTCGCTGCAGGGCCGGGCGATGCGCAACGTGCGGCAGATGGTCTCCCGGGTGGCCCGGCAGGGCTACGTGGCGCAGGCCCGCCGCGTCGCCGACATCCCGCCCGAGGAGATCCGGCGGCTGGTCCGGCAGGCCGACTCGTGGCGGGGCAGCCCGACCGAGCGGGGCTTCTCGATGGCGCTCGGCCGGGTCGGCGGCCCCGGCGACGACCGCTGCGTGCTGGTGACCGCCACCGAGAACGGGGTGCTGCGCGCGCTGCTGCAATTCGTGCCGTGGGGCGCCGACGGGCTGTCGCTCGACCTGATGCGGCGCGACCGGTCGGCGCAGTCCGGGCTGAGCGACTTCCTGATCGTCGAGACCATCAAGGCGGCGCCCGGGCTCGGGGTCAAGCGCCTGTCGCTGAACTTCGCCGCCTTCCGGGCCGCGCTGGAGCGCGGCGAGCGGATCGGCGCCGGCCCGGTGCTCAAGGCGTGGCGGCGGGTGCTGCTGTTCGCCTCCCGGTGGTTCCAGATCGAGTCGCTGTACAAGTTCAACGCCAAGTTCCAGCCCGCCTGGCAGCCCCGGTTCCTGGTGTTCCCCGGCACCCGGGACCTGCCGCGGATCAGCCTGGCCGCGCTGGAGGCCGAGGCGTTCCTGGTCTGGCCGACGGTGGAGGTGCGGCGGATCGGCCGCCGCCTCGGCCTCGGCCGGCTCCGCCGCCGGCTGCGCCGGGCGGCCCGCAGCAAGACGGCGCGGGCCGCTGGCTCGTAATCTGGCGGACATGACTGCCGACCCGCCCGCCGCGCTGGCCCGCGGCCAGGCCGCCCGCGAGCCCGCCGCCGCCGCGAGGCCGAGCCCGGCTGGCCTGCCGCCGCCGGGCCGCTGCCTGGTCATGGGCGTGGTCAACGTCACTCCCGACTCGTTCTCCGACGGCGGCCGGTGGGAGCACCCGGACGCCGCCGTGGCCCGCGGCCTGGAACTGGCCGCCCAGGGCGCCGACATCGTGGACGTGGGCGGCGAGTCCACCCGGCCGGGCGCGCAGCGGGTGCCCGCGGCAGCGGAACTGCGCCGGGTGCTGCCGGTGGTCACCGAGCTGGCCGCCGCCGGGCTGACGGTCAGCATCGACACGATGCGGGCGGCGACCGCGGCCGCCGCGCTGGAGGCGGGCGCGCGCCTGCTCAACGACGTCAGCGGCGGGCTGGCCGACCCGCAGATGGCCGCGGTGGCCGCCGCTGCCCGGGTGCCGTTCGTGGTCATGCACTGGCGCGGCCACAGCCAGGACATGATGCGGCACGCGGTGTACCAGGACGTGGTGGCCGAGGTCCGCCGCGAGCTCGGCCAGCGGATCACCGCGCTCACCGCGGCCGGGGTGGACCCGGCCGCGATCATCGTCGACCCCGGCCTGGGGTTCGCCAAGCTGCCCGAGCACAACTGGGCGCTGCTGGCCCGGCTCGGCGACGTCGCCCGCGTCGGCGGCGGCACGTTCCCGGTGCTGGTCGCCGCGTCCCGCAAGCGGTTCATCGGGCGGCTGCTGGCCGGCCCGGACGGGCAGCCGCGGCCGTTCGCCGCCAGCGACGACGCGACGATCGCGGTCACGGCGCTGGCCGCCGCGGCCGGGGCCTGGTGCGTGCGGGCGCACATGGTGCCCGGCAATGCCGACGCGGTCCGGGTCGCGGCCCGCTGGCAGGCCGTGCAGGCGGGTGCAGGCCGGTGAGCCAGGACCGGATCTCGCTGCTCGGCCTGCGGGCCACCGGGCGGCACGGCGTCTTCGCCGCCGAGCGGGCGGAGGGCCAGGAGTTCGTGGTGGACGCGGTGCTGTGGCTCGACACCGCGCCCGCGGCCGCCGCCGACGATCTGTCCGTCACCGTCGACTACGGGGAGCTGGCCGGCCGGCTCGCCGCGATCGTGACCGGCGAGCCGGTGAACCTGATCGAGACGCTCGCCAGCCGGCTGGCGGCGGCCTGCCTGGCCGACGGCCTGGTCACCGAGGCCGAGGTCACCGTGCACAAGCCGCACGCGCCGGTCGGGCAGCCGGTCAGCGACATCACCGTCACGATCCGCCGGAGCCGGCCGTGACGGCCGCCGCCACGCCGGTCGTGCTGGCCCTCGGCAGCAACCTCGGCGACCGGCTGGCGCACCTGCAGGCCGGGGTGGACCTGCTCACCTCCGGCCCGGAGCTGACCGACGCGGCAGTGTCACCGGTCTACCAGACCGCCCCGGTCGGCGGCCCGCCGCAGCCCGACTACCTGAACGCGGTGCTGACCGCGCGCACGCAGCTGCCCCCGGCCGGGCTGCTGGCGCTCGGCCAGGCCGCCGAGCGGGCCGCGCACCGGGTCCGCCGCCAGCGCTGGGGCCCGCGCACCCTGGACGTGGACGTCATCGCCTACGGCGATGAGATCAGCGCCAGCCCCGCGCTCACCCTGCCGCACCCGCGCGCGCACGAGCGGGCCTTCGTGCTGGTGCCGTGGCTGGACCTCGACCCTGGCGCGCAGCTGCCCGGCCGCGGCGCGGTGGCGGGGCAGCTGGCCGCCCTCGGGCCCGCCGCGGCGGCCGGCCTCGCCCGCGTGCCCGGCGCCCGGCTGCGGATCGCCGGGATGGCAACCGGGCGGGGAGCGCGATGAGGCCGACCAGGATCCGCACCCTGCTGGGCGTGGCGGTGGTCTGCGCGGCGGCGGCGTGGCTGGCCGTCCGGGCGGCGTTCGCCAGCCTGGCGCCGCTGCCGTGGACCGCCATCCCGGCGCTGGTGCTGCTGGCCGGGGCCGAGCTGGCGATCGCCCGCAGCCTGGTGGCCAGGATGAGCGGCCGCGGGAAGCCGCCCGCGCCGCTGGCCGTGGCCCGGATCGCCGCGCTGGCCAAGGCCAGCTCGGCGGCGGCCGCAGTGTTCGGCGGACTGGCCGCGGGCGCCGCCGGGTACGCGGCCGGCCAGCTCGGCAAGTCGGTGCCCCGGCATGACGCGCTGGCCGGGCTGGCCACGCTGGCCGCCGCGGTGGCGCTCGCCGCGGTCGCGCTGTACCTGGAGCGCTGCTGCCGCGCGCCCTGGCCGCCGGGCGACGAGGAACCGCCGCGGTCCTGGCCGGCGGACTGGCATCAGCCCCGGTGACCTGCGCCGCCACTATGCTCGTGCTGGCTGTCCGGTACCCGGCGAGGACGGGAACGTGATGGACGACGATGATCGCACCGGCGCGGCGGTTCCGCCCCGCCGAGACGGCCCGCACCCGGCGCCGCTGCAGGTCGGCGTGGTCGGCGCCGGCCGGGCCGGGACCGCCCTGGCCGGGGCGCTGGCGCGCGCCGGGCACCAGCTGGCCGCCGTGTCGGCGATCTCGGCCGCCTCCGTCGAGCGGGCCCGCCAGCGGCTGCCCGGCGTGGCCATCCGGCGGCCGGAGGAGGTCATCTCCGGCGCCGGCCTGGTGCTGCTCACCGTGCCCGACGACGCGCTGCCCGGCCTGGTCGCGGGCCTGGCCGCCACCGGGGTCGACGTCGAGGGCAAGCTGCTGGCGCACGCCAGCGGGCGGCACGGCATCACCGTGCTGGAGCCGGCCGTGCGCCGCGGGGCCCTGCCGCTGGCCCTGCACCCGGTCATGACGTTCACCGGCCTGCCCGACGACGTCGACCGGCTGGCCGGGGTGAGCTTCGGGGTGACGGCGCCGTCCCCGCTGCTGCCGGTCGCGGAGGCCCTGGTGGTGGAGATGGGCGGCGAGCCAGTGGTGATCGCCGAGGAGCAGCGCGGCCTGTACCACGCCGCCCTGGCCGGCTCGGCTAATCACCTCATCACGCTGGTCACCCAGGCCGCCGAGCTGCTGCGCGAGGCCGGGGTGGGCGAGCCCGGCCGGATGCTCGGCCCGCTGCTGTCAGCGGCGCTTGACAATGCGCTGCGGCTGGGTGATAGCGCGCTGACCGGCCCGGTCGCCCGCGGCGACGCCGACACCGTGGCCGGGCACGTGGCCGCGCTGCGGGCGGCGGCGCCCGGTGCGCTGCCGGCCTACCTGGCTCTGGCCCGGCTCACCGCCGACCGGGCCATGGCCGCCGGGATGCTGCCCGCCGCCGAGGCGCAGCGGCTGCTCGGGGTGCTGTCGGGCGGCGCCGGGTGATCCCCGTCCTGGCCCGCACCAGGACCGGGCTGAGCGCCGTGCGCGCCGCCGCGCCGCACCCGGTGGTGCTGGTGCCCACCATGGGCGCCCTGCACGACGGCCACCGGGCCCTGCTCCGCCGGGCGGCCGGGCTGGCCGGGCCGGAGGGGTGCGTGCTCGCCTCGGTGTTCGTCAACCCGCTGCAGTTCGGCCCGGGCGAGGATTACGACCGCTACCCGCGCACCCTGGATGCCGACATCCGGCTGTGCGCCGCGGAGGGCGTGAGCGCCGTGTTCGCGCCCGCCCGGGAGCTGATGTACCCGGCCGAGCCGATGGTCACGGTCAGCCCGGGGCCGATGGGCCGGGTGCTGGAGGGCGCCAGCAGGCCGGGCTTCTTCGACGGCGTGCTGACCGTCGTGCTCAAGCTGTTCCAGCTGGTGCGCCCGGACATCGCCGTGTTCGGCGCCAAGGACGCCCAGCAGCTGGCGCTGATCCGGCGGATGACCGCCGACCTGGACCTCGGGGTGCGGATCGAGGCCGCCCCGGTCGTCCGGGACGGCGACGGGCTGGCCTCCTCCAGCCGGAACGCCTACCTGTCCGCCCCCGAGCGGGCCGCGGCGCTGGCGCTGCCCCGCGCGCTGCAGGCGGGGGCCGCCGCCGCGGCGCGGGGCGCGGACGCGGTCCGGGCCGCCGCCGCGGCCGTGCTCGCGGCCGCCGCCGCGGCGCAGCCGCCAGTCCGGCTGGACTACCTGGCCCTGGCCGATCCTGGCACCTTCGCCGAGGCCGGCCCGGGTTACGCCGGCCCCGCGCTGCTGCTGGCGGCGGTCCGGGTCGGGACCACCCGGCTGATCGACAACGCCGAGCTCGTGCTGGCGGCCGGCCCCGGCCGCGAGGGTCATCCCGCCCAGCTGGAGAGCCATGCTGCTAGCGATTGACGTCGGCAACACCAACACCGTGCTCGGCGTCTTCGACGGCGCCGAGATCATCGAGCACTGGCGGATCGCCACTGACCCGGACCGCACCGCGGACGAGCTGGCGGTGGTGCTGCGCGGGCTGCTCACCCGCAGCGTGATCGGCGCCGAGTCGGCGATCACCGGCGTGGCGCTGTGCTCGACCGTGCCGTCGGTGCTGCACGAGATGCGGGAGATGTTCCGCCGCTACTTCGACGATGTCCCCGCGGTCATCGTGGAGCCGGGCACCAAGACCGGCGTGCCGGTCCGCTATGACAATCCCAAGGAGGTCGGCAGCGACCGGATCACCAACGCCGCCGCGGCGGTGCACCTGTACGGCGGCCCGGCGATCGTGGTCGACTTCGGCACCTCCACCAACTTCGACGCGGTCAGCCTGCGCGGCGAGTTCGTCGGCGGCGCGCTCGCGCCGGGCATCGAGATCTCGGTGGACGCGCTGTCCCGGCGGGCGGCGCAGCTGCTGAAGGTGGAGCTGGCCCGCCCCGCCCGGGTCATCGGCAAGACCACGGTGGAAGCCCTGCAGTCCGGGATCATCTTCGGCTTCGCCGGGCAGGTCGAGGGCATCGTCACCAGGATGGCCGGCGAGCTGGCCCCCGGCGACCCGGACTCGGTCACGATCATTGCCACCGGCGGGCTGGCCCCGCTGATCATCGACGAGGTGCGGGTCATCGACGCCTACGAGCCCTGGCTGACCCTGATCGGGCTGCGGCTGATCTACCAGCGCAACACCGCCCGCCCGGCGGCCGCGCAAACCCAGGTGCCCGGCCATCCGGCCGCCCGGTAATCTCGGGCAGATGACCGACGAAGCCGGCGTTCCCGAGCAGATGCAGGTGCGGCTGGACAAGGCCGCGCGGCTGCGGGCGGAGGGAACCGAGCCCTACCCGGTCGGCTACCCGCGCACCGGCACGGTCGCCGAGATCCGCGCGCGCTACCCGGGCCTGCCCGCGGACGCGCGCACTGGCGAGCAGGTGGGCGTGGCCGGGCGGGTCATGCTGTACCGCAACGGCGGCAAGCTGTGCTTCGCCACCCTCAAGGACGGCACCGGCGAGATCCAGGTCATGATCTCGCTGGACCGGGTCGGTCCGGACGCCCTCGCCGCCTGGAAGCGGGACATCGACCTGTGGGACCACGTCGGCGTCACCGGTGAGGTCATCGCGTCCCGCCGCGGCGAGCTGTCGGTGCTGGCCGACTCGTTCGCGCTCACCGCCAAGGCGCTGCGGCCGCCGCCGGAGAAGCACAAGGGCCTGGCCGGCGCCGAGGCCCGGATGCGGCAGCGCTACGCCGACCTGATCGTCAACCCGCAGGCCCGGCAGATGGCCGAGCTGCGCGCCGCGGTAACCCGCGCCATCCGGGAGGAGCTGCACGACCAGGGCTACCTGGAGGCCGAGACGCCGGTGCTGCAGACCCTGCACGGCGGGGCCAACGCGCGGCCGTTCGTCTCCCACATCAACGCCTACGACCTCGACCTCTACCTGCGCATCGCGCTGGAGCTCTACCTCAAGCGGCTGGTCGTCGGCGGGATCGAGCGGGTCTACGAGATCGGCCGGATCTTCCGCAACGAGGGCGCCGACGCCACCCACAACCCCGAGTTCACCATGCTGGAGGCCTACCAGGCCTACGGCGACTACCACACCATGGCCGAGCTGACCCAGGAGCTGGTCCAGGCCAGCGCCCGGGCCGGCCTCGGCGGGACCGTCGTGCGGCGGCCGGACGGCACCGAGGCCGACATCGGCGGGCAGTGGCCGCGGCGCACCGTGTACGGGGCGCTGTCGGAGGCCGCAGGCGAGGAGATCACCCCGGACACCGAGCCGGAGGTGCTGCGCAAGCTCGCTGCGCACCAGGCGATCGAGCTGCAGCCGGGCTGGAACACCGCCCAGGTGGTGCTGGAGCTGTATGAGCACCTGGTCGAGGCGCGCACCGTCGAGCCCACGTTCTACCTGGACTTCCCGGTGCAGGTCGCGCCGCTGACCCGGCAGCACCGGCAGGACCCGCGGCTGGCCGAGAAGTGGGACCTGGTGGCCTTCGGCGCCGAGATCGCCACCGCCTACTCCGAGCTGGTGGACCCGGTCGAGCAGCGGCGGCGGCTGACCGAGCAGTCCCTGCTGGCCGCGGGCGGCGACCCGGAGGCCATGCAGCTGGACGAGGACTTCCTCCGCGCGCTGGAGTACGGGATGCCGCCGAGCGGCGGGATGGGCATGGGCATCGACCGGCTGCTCATCATGCTGACCGGCGCCAGCATCCGGGAAACAGTGCTGTTCCCGCTGGTCAAGCCGGTCTGACCGGCCGGGGGGCCCGGCGCGTGGTCAGCCGACGATGCGGACGGCGCCGTCGAACGCGTTCCAGTAGATCGGCTGGATCTGCACCGGCTGGCCGTAGGTCGGCGCGTCCACCATCAGGCCCTTGCCGACGTACAGGCCCACATGGTCGAGGCCGAAGAAGAAGAGCAGGTCGCCGGGCTGCAGCTGGCTGCGCGGGATGTGCTCGCCCTCGTTCCACTGGTCGCCGGTGTAGTGCTCCAGGCTGATGCCCACCTGGGCGTATGACCACATCACCAGGCCCGAGCAGTCGAAATCATCCGGGCCCGCGCCGCCCCACACGTACGCGTCCCCGAGCCTGGTCAGCGCGTAGCGTAGCGCCTGCGCGCCGATCGAGCTGCCGGCCACCTTGATGTCCGGGTAGACGTGCGTGCGCTGGTAGATCGCCAGCGCCTGGCTGAACGCGCTGGAGTTGAGTACCTTCTCCTTGGCCCGGATCTTGGCCACCTTGGTCTTGATGGCGGCCGCGAGCGTGACAGCCCGGCGGCCTTCCTGCGCCGCCGTCAGCTGGGCCCGGCGGGCCGCTGCCGCGGCCGCCTGCACGGCGAGCACCTTGGTGCCGTTCTGCTTCTGCAGCTGCATCATGAAGGCGGCCCGGTTCAGCATCGTCTGCGGGGCGCTGCTCTGCAGCAGCTGCAGGCTGGTGCTCACGCCGCCGTTCATGTAGCCCGCCGCCGCGACCTGGCCGACCGCGACCCGGCTGGTCGCGAGCAGCCGGGCGTCCCGGGCCGCGGTCTTGCGGGCGATCGCGATCTCCCGCCGGGACTGGGCCAGCTGGATCTTCAGCCCGTCGTACTGCTGGCCGAGGTGGTCGATCTCGTTGGAGAGCTTGTTGGCCTTGGCCAGGGTCTTGGCCAGCGTCGGGCCGGTCGCCGCCGCCGCCGGGGCCGCCGCCGCCGCGGGCACGGCCACGGCGGCCAGCCCGGCCGTTCCCGCCAGCACCGCCATCCGGTGCCACATCCGCCGCGTCCTGGCCTGCGGCCGGGCGCGTCCGGCCCGGGGCGTCGCGAACCCGCCTGCTGGCAAGCGCTCCACCTGCTGGTCTCCTCTCCTTCGCCGCCTGCCGGGTTAGCTGACGGGTTCGGGCCGGAGGAGCCCTACGGCGGACCCCGCCCGGGGCCGGGCGGGGCCCGCCGATTCACCCCGGGGATACGGTGGGTCCCCGGCTCCCCGGGCGGCACCCGGAGATTCGGCGGCTAGCTGCGTCCGCGCCGCCGTGACTGGCGGGACGGAGCTGACGGTGGTTACAGCGATGGACATTAATGCACCGCGAGGATGGCTGTCCGCGGACTGGAAAAGTTTTGCCATGGGGCCGGTAAGGACCGCGGGAACACTATGCCCCGGGCCGGCCCGCCGTTGTTGACTGGCCCCGGCATGGCTCGCGTCTGCGCAGCTCAGCGCGAGTCTGCTGGGCCGATATCGGCTATCCGTGATTGAGATGTGATGGGCGCCATATCGCTTAGCCGGGCTCGCCCGGCATTACGTGTTTGTGCGGTAACCCTGCGTTGGAGGCCGAATTGCCAGCGCGCCCGGCGTTTGCCATGCTGGCCTGATCACCGCCGGGGCCCCGCTCCGGCCGCGGCGAGCGAGCGCAAGGACAGCCAGATCATGAACTACGCGGTGCGCCGCGCGCGGACCCCCGACGTGCCCGCGATCCGCGGCCTCATCGACGCCAACGCGGCGTCCGGCCGCTTGCTCGACAAGCCCACCGTGGCGCTGTACGAGGACATCCAGGAATTCTGGGTGTGCAGCGAGGAGCCGGGCGGCGAGGTGGTCGGCTGCGGCGCGCTGCATGTCATGTGGGAGGACCTCGCGGAGATCCGCACGATCGCGGTGCACGACAAGCACCAGGGCCTCGGCGCGGGCCAGTCGCTGGTGACCGCGCTGCTGACGGTGGCCAGGGAGATCGGGGTCAGCCGGGTGTTCGTCCTGACGTTCGCGGTGGAGTTTTTCGCCCGGCACGGGTTCGAGGAGATCACCGGCGACGCTGCCGCCCCGGAGGTGTACGCCGAGCTGCTGCGCAGTTACGACGAGGGAGTGGCAGAGTTCCTGGACCTGGACCGGGTCAAGCCCAACACCCTGGGCAATACCCGGATGCTGCTGCGGCTGTAACCAGCCGGGCGGGTCGCAGCAGAATGGGCCAGTGATCTACCGGTTCACGGTCGGGCGTCTCAGCTGCGCGGTAATCAGCGACGGCCAGATGACGCCGCCCTGGGAACCCCCGCTCGCGGAGTTCTTCACTCCCGCGGCGGGGGTGCCTCACCTGGAGCTGCACGCCGCGCTGGCGGCAGAGGGCCGGGCCAGGACCACGCTGTCCTGCGGCTACAACTGCGTGCTCGTGCAGACCGGCGATGGCCACGCCGTCATCGACACCGGGCTTGGCGCCCGTTTCCTCGGCTACGGCCCGGCTATCGAGCCGCTGGTCGGCCGGCTCGGCGACAGGCTCGCAGCAGCCGGGGCGCCAGCCGCCGAACTGGCCGCGGTGGTGTTCACCCACCTGCATCAGGACCACTGCCGTGGCGCGACCTGGTCAGGCGAGTTGACATTCCCCCGGGCGACCGGGTTCGCCCACGCGGCCGAGGTGGCCTTCTGGTCAGGTGCGCAGGCCGCGGGCACCGCGGCCGATGAGCACCGGGCGGCGGCGCGCGAGGCGATCAGGCTCTTCGGCGGCCGGCTGCGCCCGTTCGGCTACGACGCCGAGATCCTCCCCGGCGTCCACATCGTCGACGCCGCCGGTCACACTCCAGGGCATTCCGCGGTCCTGCTGGAAAGCGATGGCGACCGGCTGCTCTGCGCCGGCGACCTCTTCTATGATCAGCTGCAGCTGAGCCACCCCGGTGGGGTACCCCGTGGGATCACGACACCGCCCGGGCGGTGCGCGCCCGCCGCAGAGTGCTCGACCGCGCGGCCCGCGAGCGCCTCCTGGTCCACGCCTACCACATGCCCTTCCCGGGCCTCGGCACGATCACCACGCACGGCCGCGGCTACCGATGGCAACCGCTACGACCCGATGAACCGCCGCCCGCTCCCGGCCGCTAACGGCGCCGGCGCGAATCGATGAAGGAAAGTCAGAGGAGCCGGAGCTGGCGCTGTGCCGGACGGCGCGGGCGCGGCGGCTGCGGCCGGGCCAGCAGGCCTGGCTCGACGGCGGCCAGGAACGGCGACGGGCCGCCGTCGCGTGCCGCGCCCCACCGGGCGCGCTGGCTGGCGCAGGTCAGCAGCAGCCGGGTCCTGGCCCTGGTCATCCCGACGAACAGCAGCCGGCGCTCGGCCGCCAGGTCCTCGGCCGTGAGCGGCGATCCGGGCCGCCGCAGCGGCAGCAGCCCGGACTCGCAGCCCGCCAGGAACACCACCTCGAACTCCAGGCCCTTGGCGGCGTGCAGGGTCAGCAGCGTGATCGCATCCGCGCGCGGGTCGAGGGCATCGGCCTCGGCGCCGAGCGCGATCTCGGTGCAGAACTGGTCCAGGTCGGTGCCGCAGCGCCGGGCCAGCGGGGCCAGCAGCTCGCCGGCCGTGCGGTAGCCGACAGCGGCCCCGGTGATCCCCGGCGCCGCGCCCGCGGGCGCGGGGGCCAGGGCCGCCAGCCGCCGCACCGCGGCGGCCAGCCGCGCCGCTACCTGTCCGGCCGGTTCCGGGCCGGCCAGCTGCATCTCCCGGACGAGCTGCGCGACCGCGGGGCGCCGGGTCAGCCGGTCGTGCGAGCCCTTGCGGGCGGGCAGCCCGGCCCGGTCCAGGGCCTGCAGCAGCGCGGCGGCCTGCGCGTCGGTCCGGTACAGGATCGCGACGTCGGCCAGGCTGAGCCCCTCGTGCCCGTCCGGTCCGGCCCGGCCGGTGTCGAGGGCGTGGAAGGTGGCGCCGCCGAGCAGCTGGTCGATCGTGCGGGCGATCCACTCTGCCTCGGCCTGCTCGTCCGCGGCCTGGTGCAGGACCAGTTCGGGGCCGGGGCCGGCCACCGCCCGCAGCTTCCGCCCCGGCACCAGGGTGGCCGGGCCGATCAGCTGCCCGGCCGCGCGCACGACCTGCGGGCTGGACCGGTAGCTGCGGGTCAGCTGCTGGGTGCGGGCACCGGGGTAGTCGGTGCCGAAGGCCAGGAAGAACCGCACATCGGCCCCGCGGAAGCCGTAGATGGCCTGATCCGGGTCGCCGATCGCGGTCAGCCCGCGCCCGTCGGCGGCCAGCAGCCGCAGCAGCCGGTACTGGGCGGCGTCGATGTCCTGGTACTCGTCCACGCTGATGCGGGTCCAGCGCGCCGCCAGCCCGGCCGCGAGTGCCGGATCCCGCTCCAGCAGCGCGGCCGGGCGCTCGATCAGCTCGTCGAAGCCGACCAGGTTCCGGGCGGCCAGCGCCGCCGTCAGCTGGGCGCGGGCGGCCGGATCGGTGCCGGCCGCCGCGATGAGCTGCTGCCCGGCCCGCTGCGATCCGGTCAGCCCGGCCGCCGCCGCGAGCGTCTCGGCGTCCCCCGCGACCCCGAAGTCCGGCGGCAGCCCGGCCCGCTCGTGCTGCTCGCGCAAGATCGCCAGGCCCAGGCCGTGGAAGGTGGTGACGGTGACGCGGCCCGCCGGGCCGGGCAGCAGCGCCGCCAGCCGCTCGCGCAGCTCGCCGGCCGCCCGCCGGGTGAAGGTCAGCGCCAGGCAGGCCTCCGGCGCTGCCGCCCGGCTACGGATCTGGCGGGCGATCCGGTAGGCCAGGGTCCTGGTCTTGCCGGTCCCGGGCCCGGCAATGATCATCAACGGTCCCGGCTGCCGGGCCGCGGCCCGCTGCTCGGCGTCCAGCCCGGCCAGCAGCGGGTCTGCCGCCTCGGGCCGCCCGGCGCCGGCGGGATCCGGCGCGGCCGCGGTCTCCCGGGCTCCGGCCGGACTGGCGGCAGCGGGCGCGGCAGCGGTCGGTGCCCCGGCCGGGACGGCGGCCGCCGGGCCGGGAGCGGGCGAGCCGTCTGCGGCGGGCGGTCCGGCCTGGTCCGCGGGCGCGCGCGGCGGCGGGATCGAGGGCGCGCGGCCGGCGGCCGTGACCGCGGGTTCCGGGCCGTCCGGCGGCTTCGGGCCGGGCGGCGGGCTCAGGTCGAACAGCGCCGCCGCCTGGCCGAGTTCGGCCGGGTCGAACAGGGACACAGTCCCGTACTCGCCGTCGTAGCCGGCTTCCCGGCGCACCTCGTCCCGCCGCAGCCGGGCGATCCCCTCGGCCAGCAGGCTGCCGCCGGCCCGGGCGATGTCCGCCAGCGGCGCTTCGGTGAGGATGCCGAGTTCCGGTCCGAGCGCGGCCACGATCCGGTCCGCCTGGCGGGTCACCTTCTTGCTGCCCCGGCCGGTGCCGGTGATCTCCGCGAGCACCTGCGGCAGCGAGATCAGGTTTGTGAAGCCGGGAGCCCCGGCCGGCCGGTATCCCGGCTCCCGGTCCGCGAGGTCGGCGACCCGGTGCAGGACCCCGATCGTGAGCGGTTTTCCGCACTCCGGGCAGCTTCCCGAGTGTGCCGCGCTCTGTTGCGGCGCAAAGCGCACGCCGCATTTACGATGCCCGTCTAGGTGATACTTGCCTTCTTCCGGATAGAACTCGATCGTCCCGGCTAGCCCGTCGCCGGTCCGCAGCGCGCCGGCTATAGCGAAGTAATCAAGGTCGGTCGCGAACGAAGTTGCCTCCCGGCCCAGCATCGGCGGAGAATGGGCGTCTGAGTTGCTCATCAGCCGATACCGGTCGAGCGAAGAGCACATCCAGTTCATCGCCGGGTCGGAGGACAGTCCGGTCTCGATCGCGAATACATGCTCGGCAAGATCGCCGTAACACTCCGCTACTGTATCGAAACCGGATTTAGATCCCAGCACCGCGAACCAGGGCGTCCAGGCGTGCGCGGGAACCAGATAGCAGCCAGGTCCGCCCTCGAGCGTGATCTCCAGTAGATGCCGCGAGTCAAGGCCAAGAATGGGCCGGCCGTCGGACGCGAGATTACCGATCTTGGCGAGCGCGGCGGTGATGTGCTCGGCGGCGGCGAACGACGGGGCAAATATCAGATGGTGGACTTTCCTGGTGCGCTCGCCCGCCCGGTAGATCGTGGAAATCTCCGCGGACAGCATGAACCTCACCGGCCCGTCGCAGCTGCCCGGCGTGGTCTGGCGCAGCCGGGCCGCGGGCCCGGGCCGGAGCTTGAATAAGCCGGGCTCGGCGGGCTCGAGCATGTCCCGCAGTTCGGCGAACCAGGCCGGGTGGGTGAAATCTCCCGTGCCGACCACGCAGATGCCCTTGCGCGCCGCCCACCAGGCGAGGTGCTCGATATCGCAGTCACGGCTGCAGGCGCGCGAGAACTTCGAGTGGATATGCAGGTCGGCTTGGAACATGCGGTCGCGGTCCGTTCCGCCTCGCGAGTGAGCTTCAGGTAAAGGCTGCTGCGGCGCTCCGCGCTGGCCGCGGCCACGGGACAGCCGGTGACATGCGGAGCACTGGAACTGCAGGCGCCGCAGGGCCCGGCAGCAGCCCAATCCTGTCACGCAGGCCGGACAGCGCGTGCCCTGACGGCGCCGCCGCAGTGCCGCGCCCCGAGCTGACCGGGCCGCTGAGCGGCTACCCGCCTCATGACGAGGGGCACCCACGAAGGGTCCGCACCCCATGAATGTGACATTGCAGGTCACCTATGACCGTGAATGTCACATTCATGGGGGGAGACAACGCGGTGGCCGGGCCGCTGACCGGTCATTACCCGCACGGCCCGGAGGCCAGGATGGCTGGCGCGGCGGTCTGGCCTGGTGGCGGGCCGGCCCGGACGGCGGCGGGCCGCGGCCGGATGGCCGATGCTGCGCGGCCGGCATCGCTGGCCGTCCTCCCGGCCTGCATTGCCGGCTCTGCGCCCCGGCCTTAATCGCCGGCGTGGCCGCGGCCTGTATCGCCGGCCGTGCCCGCGGCTGGTGTCGCCGGCCGTCCGCCCGCGGCTGGTGTCGCCGGCCGTCCGCCCGCGGCTGGTGTCGCCGGCCGTCCGCCCGCGGCTGGTGTCGCCGGCCGTCCGCCCGCGGCTGGTGTCGCCGGCCGTCCGCCCGCGGCTGGTGTCGCCGGCCACCGGCCGCGGCTGGTGTCGCCGGCCAGCTGGCCGCGGCTGCGTCACCGGCCGTCTTGCCTCGGCGGTCTCCGGCCGTCTCGCCCTGGCTGCATGGCCGGCCGTCCGCCCGGCCTGCATTTGCCCGGTCCGGACTGCGCCGGGCGGACGCGCCTGTGCGGACCGTCCGGGCCAGCAGCGGGCGCCGGGCCGGGACTAGCGCCCGGCCCCGGCCGGCTTATGCCGCGGCGCCGGGCGGGCGCACAATAAGAGAAGAGCGGCGGATCCGCGTCCGCCGGCCGGGCCGCGTGCCCGGGTGGTGCGCCCGGCGGGTGCATAACTCGCGGGAAATCTCCGCGTGCGGTCAGGCGCAACGGAAGGAGGAAGCTGATGTTGAACGATCTCAGTGCGCTCGCTCCTCCGTTCGTAGTATGCGCCGCTTTCCTCTTTGCCGTCGGCGCCTTCTTGCGCCATGAGATGGCAGCCAAGCGGCGCCGTGATGACCGCGATGCGTCAGCCGATATTTCCGGTGACGACAGGATTCCTGATCGTGATGACCGAGATGCATCCGGCTGGCGAGAAGTGCCGGGAGCGGCCGGAGAGTTTGACCGCGACCGGTCCTGAGGCTGATTACGCAGAGTTACTGAAAACTTCCGGATTGCGCAGTGCGGTGACGCCCGGAGTTTGCCAGGCAGAATCCGGGAATCGCGAATTGTCAGAAGCGTTGCCGTGGTATATGTTTAGGACGCTAAATGGACTCGCCCCAGTGAAAGGCCCGGCTCCCATGGCTCAGCGGACTGTGGTGACGGTTGTGTGTGACCTTCCCCACGATGACGAGGTCGACGGCAAGGAGACAGTTTCGTTCTCCATTGACGGAACTGCCTTCGAGATCGACCTGTGCACGGCTCACGCGAAGGAACTCCACGATAAGTTCGGCGAATATACCGATCACGCCCGCAAGGCGGGGTCGGTAGTGGGAGGACGCCGCCGCAAGGCCCGCACCGGGCCCGGCCGCGAGCGCAGCTCGGATATCCGGGTGTGGGCTCGCGAGCACGGCCACAAGGTCAGCGAGCGCGGCCGTATCCCGGCGTCGATCATCCGGGACTACGAAGCTGCTCACTGAGCCAGCCGGATTCGCCCGGCGAAGCTAGCGCCCGCCCGTCAGGGCGGCGGAGCGCAGCGGACCGGGCGAGCCGGACAGCCAGCCAGCAGCGGGGGGCGCTGAGCAAGACGGCGCGCCGCACGGACACCGTGCGGCGCGCCGTCTTTGCTGCCGCAGCACTGCGCTCGCGCTCATCCCCGGGGTCGCGTCCGCGCTCATCCCCGGGGTCGCGTCCGCGCTCATCCCCGGGGTCGCGTCCGCGCTCATCCCCGGGGTCGCGTTCGCTCCGGGCGTAGCCGGGAACACCCCGTGGTCATCCTTGGGTTGATGAGGGTGAACGCCCAGCGACGGGGGAACGTTTTACATGTGCGACATATCACGCACGCGGCGCCCGCCGGGGTACGGGCTACCATGCGGAAGGGACGGGGCGGCACCGAGCGCCTCCCAACCGCTCTGTGAGGGAGCGAACAGATGTTCGAGAGGTTTACCGACCGGGCGCGGCGCGTGGTTGTCCTGGCGCAAGAAGAAGCCAGGATGCTCAACCACAATTACATCGGCACCGAGCACATCCTGCTCGGCCTCATTCACGAGGGCGAAGGTGTAGCCGCCAAGGCGCTGGAGTCGCTGGGCATCAGCCTGGAGGCGGTCCGCCAGCAGGTCGAGGAGATCATCGGCCAGGGCCAGCAGGCGCCATCCGGTCACATCCCGTTCACGCCGCGCGCCAAGAAGGTGCTCGAGCTGTCACTGCGCGAGGCGCTGCAGCTCGGCCACAACTACATCGGCACCGAGCACATCCTGCTCGGGCTGATCCGCGAGGGCGAGGGCGTGGCCGCGCAGGTGCTGGTGCGGCTCGGTGCCGACCTGAACCGGGTGCGCCAGCAGGTGATCCAGCTGCTGCACGGCTACCAGGGCAAGGAGCCGGCCGCGGCCGGGCCGTCCTCGGAGAGCACGCCGTCGACGTCGCTGGTGCTGGACCAGTTCGGCCGCAACCTGACCGCGGGCGCGCGCGAGGGCAAGCTCGACCCGGTCATCGGCCGGGAGAAGGAAATCGAGCGGGTCATGCAGGTGCTCTCCCGCCGGACCAAGAACAACCCGGTACTGGTCGGCGAGCCCGGCGTCGGCAAGACCGCAGTCGTCGAGGGCCTGGCCCAGAAGATCGTCAAGGGCGAGGTGCCGGAGACGCTCAAGGACAAGCAGCTCTACACGCTCGACCTCGGTGCCCTGGTGGCCGGGTCGCGGTACCGCGGCGACTTCGAGGAACGGCTCAAGAAGGTACTCAAGGAGATCCGCACCCGCGGCGACATCATCTTGTTCATCGACGAGATCCACACCCTGGTCGGCGCGGGCGCGGCCGAGGGCGCGATCGACGCCGCGTCGATACTCAAGCCGATGCTGGCCCGCGGTGAGCTGCAGACCATCGGCGCGAGCACGCTCGATGAGTACCGCAAGCACCTGGAGAAGGACGCGGCGCTGGAGCGCCGGTTCCAGCCCATCCAGGTGGCCGAGCCGACGATCTCGCACACGATCGAGATCCTCAAGGGCCTGCGCGACCGGTACGAGACGCACCACCGGGTGACGATCACCGATGACGCCCTGGTCGCCGCCGCGCAGCTGGCCGACCGTTACATCAGCGACCGGTTCCTGCCGGACAAGGCCATCGACCTGATCGACGAGGCGGGCTCGCGGATGCGGATCCGCCGGATGACCGCGCCGCCGGACCTGCGTGACTTCGACGAGAAGATCGCCGACGTGCGCCGGGAGAAGGAGTCGGCGATCGACTCCCAGGACTTCGAGAAGGCGGCCGCGCTCCGCGACAACGAGAAGCAGCTCATCGAGAAGAAGGAAACGCGGGAGAAGGAGTGGAAGGCCGGGGACATGGACACCCCCGCCGAGGTGAACGAGGAGCTCATCGCCGAGGTGCTGGCCACCGCGACCGGGATCCCGGTGTTCAAGCTAACCGAGGAGGAGTCGCAGCGGCTGCTGCGGATGGAAGACGAGCTGCACCGCCGGGTCATCGGCCAGAACGACGCCATCAAGGCGCTGTCCCAGGCCATCCGGCGCACCCGGGCCGGGCTGAAGGACCCCAAGCGGCCCGGCGGGTCGTTCATCTTCGCCGGCCCGTCCGGCGTCGGCAAGACCGAGCTGTCCAAGACGCTCGCCGAGTTCCTGTTCGGCGACGAGGACGCGCTGATCCAGCTCGACATGAGCGAGTACATGGAGAAGCACACCGTCTCGCGGCTGTTCGGCTCGCCGCCCGGTTACGTCGGCTACGAGGAAGGCGGCCAGCTCACCGAGAAGGTCCGCCGCCGCCCGTTCTCGGTCGTGCTGTTCGACGAGATCGAGAAGGCGCACCCGGACATCTTCAACTCGCTGCTGCAGATCCTGGAGGACGGCCGGCTGACCGACGCCCAGGGCCGGGTGGTGGACTTCAAGAACACCGTCATCATCATGACCACCAACCTGGGCACCCGGGACATCTCCAAGGGCGTCTCGGTCGGCTTCGGCACCGCGGGCCAGTCGCGCGGGTCCTACGACCGGATGAAGTCGAAGGTCTCCGAGGAGCTCAAGCAGCACTTCCGGCCCGAGTTCCTGAACCGCGTCGATGACATCATCGTGTTCCACCAGCTCAGCGAGGATGAGATCTTCCAGATCGTCGACCTGATGATCACCAAGGTGGACGAGCGGCTGAAGGACCGGGACATGGGCATCGAGCTGCGGCCGGCGGCCAAGACGCTGCTGTCCGAGCGGGGCTACGACCCGGTGCTCGGCGCCCGGCCGCTGCGGCGGACCATCCAGCGGGAGATCGAGGACCACCTGTCGGAGAAGATCCTGTTCAGCGAGCTCAAGGCCGGCCAGATCGTGGTGGTGGACGCCGAGGGCACCGGCCCGGAGGGCCAGTTCATCTTCACCGGCGAGCAGAAGCCGACCGAGGTCCCCGACGCCCCGCCCGCCGAGATCAGCAGCAAGGCACCGGCCGGCGGCTCCGGCCCCGGGAGCGAGGCCGGCGCCTGACGGCCGGTCAGTCGCCGGGCAGGCAGTAACCACCGCCGGCGGCCGTGATCACCAGGCCGTCGGCGAGAAGGGCAGCAAGCGCGCGCGCTTGCTGCCCTTCGTCATGCCAGGCCGCCCGCAGGGCGGCGGCCGGGACCGGGGCGGCGGCGGCGCGCAGCGCGGCCATGAGGGTGCCGCGGCACTGCCGGTCGCTGCCGTCGTAGCGGGGCTGGCGGCGCGGCGGCGGCCCGGCCGGGCGGCCCGCGGCAGCCCACTGGCACAGTCCGGCCACCGGGCAGCGGTCGCACGCGGGCCGGGCCGCGGTGCAGACCAGCGCGCCGAGTTCCATCACCGCCACCGACCAGCGGGCCGCCCGCGGGCCGCCCGGCGGCAGCACCGCCTCGGCCAGCCGGACCTCGGCCGCGGAGGCGGCCGCCGCCGGGTACTGGCGGCCCTGCGCCAGCCGGGCCAGCACCCGGCGCACGTTGGTGTCCAGTACCGCGTGCCGCTGCCCGAACGCGAAGCTGGCTACCGCCGCCGCCGTGTAGGCGCCCACGCCCGGCAGGCCGCGCAGCTCGGCCAGGCCCGCGGGCACGGTCCCGCCGTGCCGTTCCACGATTTGCCGTGCCGCGGCGTGCAGCCGGACCGCCCGGCGCGGATAGCCCAGCCGGCCCCACTGGCGCAGCGCGTCCGCGGCGGTGGCCGCGGCCAGCCCGGCCGGCTCCGGCCACCGGTCCAGCCACCCGGCGTGCGCCGGGATCACCCGGGCCACCGGGGTCTGCTGCAGCATGATCTCGCTGACCAGGACCGACCAAGCGGAAGCGCCCGGGCGGCGCCACGGCAGGTCCCGCGCATTGGCCTGATACCAGGTGACGACGGGTGCCTCGAACGGCGACGACGCCGCGATCAGTGCGGGCGGCGGCGCCCCGGCGGCCGCGGCCGGCGGCCGGAATCATCGGCTGGCATGACGTGCCGATCCTCGCACAGCGGCCCGCCGCGACCACAGCCGCCCGCGGTGATGACGCAGCGTAATATCCGGCGGGGCTCGCACCACCGGCCCGCTATCCATCCCGCCGCTGCCACGCTTCCGCCGCCGAACTCACCGCCTGTCAATTGAACTGCAGAAATGAGGTTCGGAGGCGCGGCGAGCCCGGCTGACGAGCGGACCGGGCCCTTGCATACTCAGATCATGGGCATGAGCACGTTCCGTTACTTCGAGGCGGGAGACAGCTCCGCGTTCTACTGGCGCCGCCGGTTGCTGGTGCTGGCGGCCGGGCTGACCGTGCTGGCCGTGATCGCCTGGACGTTCGCCAGCGTGCTCAGCAGCGGCGCGACCACGCCCAGCGCCGGCGCCGGGCACGGCCCGGCGCCCGGCGCCGCGCGCTCCGGCGGCCGGGGCGGCCCGGCGGGCCGGCCCGCAGCGGGACCGGCCGCCAGCCCCTCGCCCACTCCGGCGCAGACGGCTTCCCCGGCTGCGGCCGGGGCTACGGCTTCGCCCCCGGCTGCAGCCGGGACGGCGGCCTCGTCCCCGGCTGCGGCACCGCACCCGGCCGGCCGCCCCGCCGCGCCCGCGCCGGCCCGCCCGGCGGCCGCCGGGCGGCGGCCGCCGGTGTGCCGCCGCCGTTACGTGGTGCTGACCCTGTCCGCCGTCCCGGCCCGGGCCGGGACGCACGGCCAGCCGGACTTCAACGTGTCCGTGGTCTCGACCGCGGCCGGGCCGTGCCGGTTCAACATCGGGGTGCGGTACCTGGCCCTGGTCGTCACCGCGGGCAAGGCCCGGGTGTTCGGTTCCGCCGACTGCGTGCGCGGGCCAGGAACCGCGTTCACCGTGCTGCACCGGGGCGTGCCGGTCACGGTGACACGATCGTGGGACCGGCGGACGTCGGCGCCCGGCTGCCCGGCCGGCAAGCCGCTGGCCCGGGCCGGCCACTACACCGCGGCCGCCGTCCACGAGGCGCTGGTCAGCAACACCGAGCCGTTCCAGCTCGGCTGAGCGCGCCCGGGACCGCCGCCCGCCAGTCCGCGCCGCCCGACGGTCCCGGGCGGCCAGCGCGGCGCCAGGGACGGCGCCGGGCGGGCGGGGGCGGCCTCCCGGCGCGGCGCCGGGCGGGCTCAGCTGTAGCGGTCGAGCAGGGCGGATTCGGCCAGCCGCGACAGGCCCTCGCGGACCGTGCGGGCCTGGGCCGCGTCGACACCGGGTACCCGCTGCAGGTCGTCCACCGAGGCGGCGAGCAGCTTCTGCAGGCCGCCGAAGTGCCCGATCAGCGCGGCGGCCACGGCCGGGGCCAGCCGCGGCACCTTGGCCAGCAGCCGGTAGCCGCGCGGGCTCACCTGGTCGTCCAGGCGGTCGGCGCCGCCGAGGCCGAGCACGGCGGCCACGGCCCCGGCGTCCAGCAGGGTCTCCTGCGGCAGCGCCGACAGCCGGTCCAGCGCCTCCGCCGTGGCCGTCCGGTCGTCCGGGCTGGCCGGGACGTAGTCGGCCACCAGCAGCTCGCGCTCCGGGCCGGTGCCCGCCGACAGCCCCTCCAGCTGCAGGGCCAGCAGCCGGCTGTCGGTGCCGAGCTCGATCACGTACTCCTCGATCTCGCCGCCGACCCGCCAGACCATCTCCAGCTGCTGGGCGGCAGCGGTGACATCCCGCGACCGTGGCCAGGTCCTCGATCTCCAGCGCTGACAGCGTTCCCGACGCCTCGGTCAGCCGCAGCTTGCACCGCTCCAGGGTGGCCAGCGCCTGGTGCGCGCGGGACAGGATGATCGCCGAGTCGTCCAGCACGTACCGGGTGCCGTCGGTGTACAGGGCGATGATGCGCATGGACTTGCTGACCGAGATCACCGGGTAGCCGGTCTGGCGGGAGACCCGGTCCGCGGTCCGGTGCCGGGTGCCGGACTCGTCGGTGGGCAGCCGCGGATCGGGCACCAGCTGCACCGCGGCCCGCAGGATCCGGCTGCCGTCCCGGTCCAGGATGATCGCGCCGTCCATCTTGGCCAGCTCGCGCAGCCGGGTGGCGGAGAAGTCCACGCTCGAGCTCGAAGCCGCCCGAGCACAGGTCCTCGACGACCTGGTCGTAGCCGAGCACGATCAGCGCGCCGGTGCTGCCGCGCAGGATCCGCTCCAGGCCATCGCGCAGCGCGGTGCCGGGCGCGAGCGCGGCGAGCGCGGCGCGGCGCTCCTTTGGCCCCTGGCTCACGGCTGGTCTCCCGGTCGCTGGACGGCGGCGCGGCCCGGAGGAGGGCGCCGCCCGATGGCGGTCATCACTGGAATGGCGGTCCACCGGGCGCCCGGCCAGGGCCCACCGGAAAACTGCGGCCGTGCGTACGGTGGTTGCAGGCTACCGCAACCGCTCCGGGGCGCAGCCCGGGATCGGCGGGGCCGTCACTGCCCGTTCACCGGGCGGGCAGGTGGACCGGGCAGGCAGGTGGACCGGGCAGGCAGGCCCGCCGAATGCGGCGGGGTCAGCCGCCGAGGGCGGCGGCAATCGCCTCGCGCACGTCGGCAGCCTCCCGCACCCTGATCGGCGCGTCCGGGCCCCCCGCGGCGCTGCCGCCCGCCCCGCCCGCCGGCCCGCCCGACCCGTCCGAGCCGGCGGCAGGCGGCCGGACCCGGCCGGGACGATCGCCTGCCGGAAACCCATCCGCTCGGCCTCGGCCAGCCGCCGCGGCACGCCGGCCACCCGGCGGATCTCGCCGGCCAGGCCGACCTCGCCGATGGCGACCAGGGTGGGCGGCACGGCCAGGTCGGCGGCGGCGCTGGCCAGCGCGACCGCCACCGCCAGGTCCACGGCCGGCTCGGTCAGCCGGACCCCGCCTACGGTCGCGGCGTAGACGTCCTGCCTGCCGATCGCGACCCCGGCCCGGCGCTGCAGCACCGCCAGCACCATCCCGACCCGGGCGGAGTCGAGGCCGGAGGTCACCCGGCGGGGCGGCTCGGCGCTGGACGCGCCGACCAGCGTCTGCACCTCGGCCAGCAGCGGGCGCCGTCCCTCCAGCGTCACGGTCACGCAGCTGCCGGGCACCGGCTCGTGCCGCCGGGACAGGAACAGGCCGCTGGGGTCGGGCAGCCCGATCAGGCCGAACTCGCCGAGCTCGAAGCAGCCGATCTCGTCGGTCGGCCCGAACCGGTTCTTCAGCGCCCGGACCATCCGCAGCTGCCCGCGCGAGTCCCCGTCGAAGTGCAGCACCACGTCGACCAGGTGCTCCAGCGACCGCGGCCCGGCGATCGACCCGTCCTTGGTCACGTGGCCCACCAGCACCGTGGTCAGCGTGCGCTGCTTGGCCAGGGTCATCAGCGCCGCGGTGATCTCCCGCACCTGGGTCACCCCGCCGGGGGCGCCGTCGACGCCGGTCACGGTGAAGGTCTGCACCGAGTCCACGAGCAGCAGCGCCGGGTTGACCTCATCGACATGCGCGAGCAGCGCCGCGAAGTCGGTCTCGGCGGCCAGGAACAGCCCGTCGGCCACCGCGCCGATCCGGTCGGCGCGCAGCCGTACCTGGGCCGCCGACTCCTCCCCGGTCACGTACAGCACCGGGCCCGAGCCGGCCGCCAGCGCCCCTGCCTCCAGCAGCAGCGTCGACTTGCCCACGCCCGGCTCGCCGGCCAGCAGCACCACCGCGCCCGGCACCAGGCCGCCGCCGAGCACCCGGTCCAGCTCGTCCAGGCCGGTCGGCCGGGCGGCGGCCGCGGTCGCGTCGACCTGGCTGATCGGCACCGCGGAGCGGCCGGGGGGCAGCGGCCGGGCGGCCGCGCCGCGCAGCGCGACCTGGGCCAGCCCGCCGCCCCGCGGCAGGATGCTGGCCGGCACCTCGGCGACCGTGCCCCAGCCCTGGCAGCCGCCGCACCGGCCGGCCCACTTCGAGGTGCGCCAGCCGCACTCCGCGCACTCGTAAAGCCCGCCTGCCCGCCCCGCCGCCGATCTGGCCATGTCCCGCACGCTAGACCGGGCCACCGACACTGGCCTGCGATGTGCCCTGGGCCGCGGCCGGGCGCGCCGCGGACCGCTCCCGGCGCGCCGTGATGCACCGGCCGGCCGCGTCCGCGCGGGCGCATAAGCTGGCATCCGGGAGGATCGGAGGGGCTGTGGTGACTATCGCGCCGGTCACCGGCGTGCCGGTGGCACTGTCCACCGCGGCGGTGTTCCCCGAGCGGACGCCGGATGCCTTCGAGGCGGCGGCCCGGCTCGGCTTCGACGGGGTCGAGGTCATGGTGACCGCCGACCCGGTCAGCCAGGACCCGGACGTGCTGCAGCGGCTCAGCGAGTACTACGAGGTCCCGGTGCTGGCGGTGCACGCGCCCTGCCTGCTGGTCACCCAGCGGGTCTGGGGCCGCGAGCCGTGGGGCAAGCTGGAGCGGGCCGGGCAGGTGGCCGGCCAGCTCGGCGCCCGCGTGGTCGTGGTGCACCCGCCGTTCCGGTGGCAGCGGGATTACGTGCGGGACTTCGAGGCCGGGCTGGCGGAGCTGGCGGACCGGACCGGCGTCGCCTTCGCGGTGGAGAACCTGTACCCGATGCGGGCCGGGGGCACCGAGATGAGCGCGTGGGCGCCGCACTGGAACCCGGCGGAGATGGACTGCCCGCACGTCACCCTGGACCTGTCGCACACCGCGGTCTCCGACTCCGACGCGCTGGAGCTGGCCGGCCAGCTCGGCAGCCGGCTGGCGCACGTGCACATGGCCGACGGCCTGCGGCCGGGGCTGCCGGATGAGCACCTGGTACCGGGGCGGGGCAGCCAGCCGTGCGCCGAGCTGCTGGAGCGCCTCGGCGAGCGCGGCTACCCCGGCGCGGTCGTGGTCGAGATCAGCACCCGGCGCGCGGCCAGCGACGCCGAGCGGCAGGGTGACCTGGCCGAGGCGCTGGAGTTCACCCGCAAGCACCTCGCCGCCGGGGCGGCCCGGCGCGGCCCGGCCCGCGGCCGTCCGGGCGAGGCGGCTACTGCTCCAGGATGAGCGTGACCGGGCCGTCGTTGACCAGCTCCACCTGCATGTCCGCGCCGAACACTCCCGTCTGGACGCTCGCGCCCAGCTCGCGCAGGGCCCCGGTGAATGCGGTGACCAGCGGCTCGGCGACCGGCCGCGGCGCGGCCGCCTGCCAGGTGGGCCGCCGTCCCCGGGAGGTGTCGGCGTACAGCGTGAACTGGCTGACCACCAGCAGCGGCGCCCCGGTGTCGGCGCACGACTTCTCGCCGTCCAGGATCCGCAGGTAGAAGACCTTGCGGGCCAGCGCCGCGGCGGCCTGCCCGGTATCGGCGTGCGTGACGCCGATCAGCACGACCAGGCCAGGGCCGGTGAGGCGGCCGGCCTCCTGCCCGGCTACCGTTACCCTCGCGGCACTGGCCCGCTGCACCACAGCTCGCACGAGAAGGCATTGTTGCGGTCATGACCCACGACACCCACCACCGCCCCGCCGCCAGCCGCCAGGACGGCCCCGGCACGCTGATCACGGTGGCCCCCACCGGGGCCGAGTCGGAGAAAGCCGCGGTACCGGTGCTGCCGGTCACGCTGGAGGAACTGGTCACCACGGCCAAGGAGTGCCAGGCGGCGGGCGCCGCGGTGATCCACGTGCACATCCGCGACGGCCAGGCCAGGCCGACGCTGGACGGCGGCCGGCTGGCCGACACGGTGCAGGCGCTGCGCGAGTCGACCGACCTGATCGTCCAGCTGTCCACCGGCGGCGCGGTGACCGACAGCTTCGAGCGGCGCCTCGCGGTCCTCGACGCCGGGCCGGATGCATGCTCGCTGACCTGCGGCACGGTGAACTTCGGCGACGAGGTGTTCGCCAACCCCTGGCCGTTCATCCGCGAGCTGTACGCCAGGACCCAGGAGCTGTCCGTGGTGCCCGAGTTCGAGCTGTTCGACCTCGGGCACGTCGCCACCTTGCACCGGCTGCTGGCTGACCTCGGCCCGCCCGCGGGCGGCCACGTGCACTGCGATCTGGTCATGGGCGTGCCGGGCGGGATGCCGGGTGACCTGGCCACGGTCGCGGCGGCCGCCGCGGCGCTGCCCGAGGGCGCGACCTGGTCGGCCACCGGGATCGGCCGTGCCTCGCTGCCGGTGATGCTGGCCGCGCTGTCGGGCGGCGGCCACCTGCGGGTGGGGCTGGAGGACACCGTGTCCTTCGCCCGCGGCCGCCCGGCCGCCTCGAACGCCGAGCTGGTGCAGCGGGCCGCCGCGCTGGCCGGGCTGGCCCAGCGGCCCGCGCTGCCGCCGGCCCGGGCCCGCGCGCTGCTCGGGATCCCCGATCCGCGCTGAGCCTGCGCCGCCCGCGGCGCACAGCCCGGTGCTGGCCACCGTGGTCCGCTCCGGGTTCCCCGAATCGCGGCACCGGGGGACCCTGGCCGTGCTCGGCGCCGACGGCGCCGTGCTGGCCGCGGCGGGCGCCGCCGCCGAGCCGTTCTTCCCCCGCTCGTCCAGCAAGCCGCTGCAGGCCGCGGCCATGCTCCGCTGCGGGCTGGACCTGGACGGCAGCCTGCTGGCCCTGGCCGCGGCCAGCCACTCGGGCGAGGACTTCCACGTCGCCGGGGTCCGGCAGATCCTGGCCGCCGCCGGGCTGGACGAGAGGGCCCTGCAGTGCCCGCCGGACCTGCCGCTGGACGAGGCGGCGCAGCGGCGGCTGATACGGGCCGGCGCGGCGCCGGCCCGGGTGTACATGAACTGCTCGGGCAAGCACGCCGCGATGCTGGCGGCCTGCGCCGCCGCGGGCTGGCCCACCGCGACCTACCGCGACCCCGGGCACCCGCTGCAGCGCGCCATCCGCGCCACGGTCGCCGAGCTGGCCGGCGAGCCGGTCGCCGCGACCGGGGTGGACGGCTGCGGCGCCCCGTTGCTGGCCATCTCGGTCACCGGCCTGGCCCGGGCCTTCCGGGCCCTGGTGCTGGCCGCGCCCGGCACCCCGGAGCGGCGGGTGGCGGACGCCATGCGGGCTTACCCGGAGTGGACCTCGGGCTCGCGGCGGGCGGAGCGCGCGCTGATGGCCGCGGTGCCCGGGCTGCTGCTGAAGTCGGGAGCCGAGGGCGTCGAGGGCCTGGCCCTCCGCGACGGCCGCGCGGCCGCGTTCAAGATCGAGGACGGCGCGGGCAGGGCCCGCCCCGCGATCACCGCGGCGCTGCTGCGCGCGCTCGGCGCGGACCGGCTGCCGGGTGCCGACCCGGCGGCGCTGGCGGCGGCGGGCGCGGTGCCGGTGACGGGCGGCGGCGAGGTGGTCGGCCAGATCAGCGTCATGCTGCCGCTGTGACGCCGGGGTGCTTGCTGCCGATTTGCATCTGCAAGCACCGCTGGCCAGACTGGGTTCATGAGCCCCGTCAACGTCGGCCAGATCGGTTCCTACATCCGCGAGCAGCGCGAGCAGGCGAGCATCTCGCTGCGCCAGCTGGCGCAGGCCGCCGGGGTGTCCAACCCCTATCTCAGCCAGATCGAGCGCGGGCTGCGCCGCCCGAGCGCCGACATCCTGCAGCAGATCGCCAAGGGGCTGCGGATCTCCGCCGAGGCGCTGTACGTGCAGGCGGGCCTGCTGGAGGACGAGCCGTCGGAGTCCGCCGTCCGGGCGGTCGTGCTGGCCGATGCCGACCTCACCGAGCGGCAGAAGCAGATGCTCGTCGAGATCTACGACTCCTTCCGCAAGGAGACCGCGGCGGCCCGGGCCGCCGCGGCCGGGCCGGACGCGGAAGACCCGGACGCGGAAGACCCGGACGGCGCGCTGGATGCAGACCTGCCCGGCGCGCCGGAGGCCGGCGCCGCCGCGGACGGCGCGCGGTTCTCCTGGCCGGAGGACGTGGCGCCCGCCGCGCTGCCCGGCCCCGAGCACGAGCCGCCCGCGGAGCCGCAGGCGGCGCATTCATTCCCAGCCCAGCCCGTCAGACCGGTAGCGTGACATCGTGGTAATCCCGAACATCGGCGCCTACGGGCCGCTGCAGTTCTTCTTCTGGGCCCTGCTCATCGCGGCCTTCGTGGTGGAGGCGTGGGCCTTCATCGACGCGATCCGGCGGCCTGCGCCCGCGTTCGTCGCGGCGGGCAAGCAGACCAAGCCGCTGTGGCTGATCATCCTGGGCGTCGCCGCGGTGATCGGGCTCGGCGGGGCGGTAGGCGACCTGTCGCTGTTCAGCATCCTGCCGATCATCGCGTTCGTCGCCGCCGGCATCTACCTGGCCGACGTGCGGCCCAAGGTCAGCGGGTTCAGGGGCGGCTCGTCCAGCCAGGGCCCCTACGGCCCCTGGTGACCGCCCGGTCCGGCGGGCGGCCCGGTCCGCTGGTCAGTCAGCGATCCTGATCCGCAGCCGCCGGAAGCCCTTGCCCTTGCTCTCCACCTTGGCGACCTCGATCCGGCCGACCTGGGCGGTGCTCGCCACGTGGGTCCCGCCGTCGGCTTGCTGGTCCAGCCCGCTGATGTCGACGATGCGCACCAGCTCGACCTGCGGCGGGACCAGGTTGGTGGCGGTGCGGATGATATCGGGCAGCGCGAACGCCTCGTCCCGGGGCAGCACCCGCACGTCGATCCGGCGGTCCGCGGCGATCTCGGTGTTGCAGGCCGCCTCCACCGCGTCCTTGAAGCCCTCCGGCAGCTGCGGCAGGCCGAAGTCCATCCGCGCCGTTCCCGGCTCCATGTTCCCGCCGGTGACCAGCGCGCCGTAGTCGCGGAAGACCACCCCGCACAGCACGTGCAGTCCCGAGTGGGTGCGCATCAGCGCGGTGCGCCTGGCGTCCTCGACGGCGCCGCGGACCGCGGTTCCCGCGGGCGGCAGCGGGTCCTCCTCGGCCGGGATCAGGTACATCTCGTCACCCTTGCGGACGCCGGTGATCCTGGTCTGGACGCCGCCCCACAGCAGCACGCCGTGGTCGGGCGGCTGGCCGCCGCCGCCGGGATAGAAGGCCGAGCGGTCCAGCACGATGCCGTCGGGACCCGCGGCCAGGACGGCGGCATCCCAGTCGCGCAGGGTCTGGTCGTCCAGCTCCAGCCGGTGCGTGCGCCATGGCGTCTCGCTCACCGGGGCAGCCTAGCGCTGCCGCGGACGGGCCCGGGACGCGGCAGGCTCAGCGTGGCAGGGTCAGCGCGGCAGGATCAGGGCGCGGCACGAGTAGCGCGGCGGGGTCACGGCGGCCGGGGCCAGGCGGCCGGGTCAGGGCGGCCGGGTCAGGGCGGCCGGGGCCAGGCGGCCGGGTCAGGGCGGCCGGGTCAGGGCGGCCGGGTCAGGGCGGCCGGGGTCCGAGCGGTCGGGTCAGAGCGGCAGGAGCAGCGCCGCGGCCGGCATGGCGACGGCGGCCACGGCCGCTGCCCCGATCAGCGCCAGCGCGGTAGCCGGCAGGCCCGGGGCCGGGCGGAGCAGCCGGGTGACCCGGGCGGCCACGGCCCCGCCGACGACCTCGCACGTCCCCGCGGCGGACAGCGCCGCCCCGCCCGCCGCGGCCGGCCCGGCCGCAGCCGGGCAGCCGGCCCGCGGCCGGGGCGTGCTGGCGGGAGCGGCGGCCAGCGCGCCCGACGGCGCCTCGATCGCCCCGGCCGCGCCGAAGCGCAACAGCGCGGTGGCCAGCTCGCGGGCCGGCCGGTGCCGCCGGGCCCGGTCGTCGGCCAGCATCTCGATCAGCAGCGCCACCGCCCGGTCCGCATCCCGCGCGGCCGCGGACCAGCCGAAGGCGCGCATCAGCGCGGTGAACGGCAGCAGCACCAGGTCGTGCCGCTCGCGCAGGTGCGCCCGCTCGTGCGCCAGCACGGCGGCCAGCTCGGCCGGGCCGAGCAGGTCCAGGGTCGCGGAGCTGAGCACGATCGCCGACCGCAGCCCGGGCAGGCAGTAGGCGGCCGCGGCCGGGTAGTCCACCACCAGGGCGCCGGGCGCCTTCGGGTCGCCGCGCGCCAGCAGGCTCAGCAGCGCGCGCTGCCGGTGCCGGTCGCGGGTGACCGCAGCCGCGGCGGCGAGCAGCACCCAGCACAGCACCAGCAGCAGGGCCGTGCCCGCGCCCAGGGCGGCGATGCGCAGCAGCGGGACCAGCCCGGCGTCACCGGCCGCCGCCCGCCCGGCGCCGCGGGCGAGCGGATCCAGGTCGGCCACCACGGACCCGCCGATGCCCCAGCCGGACCCGCCGGTGCCGAGCGCGGCCAGGGTGCCGACGGCGGCCAGCCCCCAGCCCAGGCCGAGCGCCTGCCAGAGCATGATCGCCGCGGCCGGCGAGCGGGACGGCCAGCGGGCCCGCGCCAGCAGCCGGGCGGCGGCCACGCAGCCGCCGGCGATCGCGGCCAGGACGAGGAAAGGAGGGGGCATGCGCCGCTCAGCTCCCGGCGGCCGGTTCGCCCAGTGCCTCCAGCGCGCGGCGGAGCATGCGGGCCTCGGCGCCGGACACGCTGCGCGCGAACCGCGCCAGCGCGGCCTGCCGGTCGCCGGTCTGGGCCAGGGCGCTCAGCATGAGCTCGGTCACGTACGCCTCCCGGCTGCCGGCCGCGCGGTACCGCCAGGCCCGGCCGTCGCGCTCGCGCCGCGCGAAGCCCTTCTTCGACAGCCGGTCCAGCACGGTCATCACCGTGGTATGCGCCAGCTCGCGGTCACTCAGCCGCTCGCTGACCTGCCGGACGGTGAGCGGGTCGGACGCCTCCCACAGGATGTCCATGATCGCGCGCTCAAGCTCGCCGAGTCGGTTCACGCCGTCAAATCTACTTGGCCGGTACGCGGGCAGATAGGGCGAGCCCTCCCGGTCCGGGCACGGCGCGCGGGATGCCAGACTGGCAGGGTGCCCGGCAGCTGGCCGGGCTGGTCCTGTCAGGCCAGGAGGACAACGGTGTCTTTCCGTTCACCCGATGAGCCCGCTCCGGCGCAGGCGCCGGCCGCGCCCGCTGGGCCTGCCCAGCCCGCCGCGCCCGGCCCGCCGCCGCCCCTGTCCCCGCGGTTCCGCGCGATCCTGGAGCGGTTCGCTGCCTACCAGCCGGGCAAGCCGCCCGCCCCGCTCGGCGGCCGGTCGTACAAGCTGTCGTCCAACGAGTCGCCGTTCGCCCCGCTGCCCTCGGTCCGCCGCGCGCTGGCCGGGGCCCTCGCGGATCTGCACCGCTACCCCGACAACGGGGCCGCCGAGCTGACCGAGGCCATCGCCGAGCGGTTCAGCGTCCCGGCCGCCCAGGTTGCCGTCGGCTGCGGGTCGGTGGGCGTGGCGCAGCAGCTGCTGGAGGCGGTGGGCGAGGCCGGCGCCGAGGTGGTCTACGCCTGGCGGTCGTTCGAGGCCTACCCGACGCTGACCCAGCTGTCGGGCGCCACCTCGGTGCCGGTGCCGCTGCGCGCCGAGCGGCACGACCTGGCCGCGATGGCCGCCGCGGTCACCCCCCGCACCCGGCTGGTATTCGTCTGCAACCCCAACAACCCGACCGGCACCGTCGTGCACCGCGCCGAGCTGGCCGCCTTCCTGGACGCGGTGCCGCCGGACTGCCTGGTGGTGCTGGACGAGGCGTATGCCGAGTACGTGCGCGACCCGCAGGTGCCCGACGGCATCGCCGAGTACGCCGGCCGCCCGAACGTGGCGGTGCTGCGCACCTTCTCCAAGGCCTACGGCCTTGCGGGCCTGCGGGTCGGGTTCCTGGTCGGGCCGGAGCCGGTGGCCGCGGCGGTGCGCAAGACCATGCTGCCGTTCACCGTCAACGCCATCGGGCAGGCCGCGGCGATCGCGTCGCTGGCCGCCGAGGACGAACTGCTCAGCCGGGTGGATGCGGTGGTCGCCGAGCGGGTCCGGGTGCGGGCCGCGCTGCTGGACCAGGGCTGGAACGTGCCGCAGGCCGAGGGGAACTTCGTCTGGCTGGCGCTCGGCGCCGACACGGCCGACTTCGCGGCGGCCTGCGAGGCGGCGGGGGTGGCGGTGCGGCCGTTCGCCGGCCACGGCGCCCGGGTCAGCGTGGCCGAGCCGGAGGCCAACGACGCTTTCCTGGCCATCGCCCGCGGGTTCCCGCGGCGGCACTGACTGGCTGCAGGGCCAGCCGCAGGGTCAGCCGTCGGACGGCTGGAGCTTTTCCACCAGCAGCCGGTAGGCCTGCCGCGGCCGCCCGGGCTGCGGGACGCGGCTGGGCGGCAGCGGCCAGGCCATGCCCTCCTCGGCCAGCGTGTGCAGCAGCCTGCGCGCCGTCCGCGGGGTGACGCCGAGCAGCTGCCCGCTGGTCTCCGCGTCCACCACCAGCCCGGGCCAGGCCGGCAGCGCCGCCGCCAGCCGGGCCAGGATCTCCAGGCCGCGCGGCGAGGCCGGCCGGGCGCCGGTGTCCCGGCGCGGCGCCGGGACCAGCCCGGCCTCGCCCTCGCCCGGGGTCCGGGCCGCCGCGTCGCGGCCGGCCCGCTGCGCCGCGGCCCAGGCCCGGGCCGCGGCCTCGTCGGCGTCGGCGCCGGTGCCGACCCCGATCTCCAGCTCGACGCCGAGTTCGGCCAGCACCGCGGCGGCGAACGGCACCGTGGCCAGCCAGCCGGCCGCGGCCAGCGATCCGGCCGTGACGGTGACCAGGAAGCAGTGCTCGCCGGCCGGGCTCACCGCGGCCCGCATCCGGCGGGCCTGCTGGATCAGCATCCGGTGCACGGCCAGCCGCAGCTCCTCCCGCCCGGACCAGGCCAGCGCACGGCGGGACGAGGTCTCGCGCAGCACCGGCACCTCGATCGCGATGACGGCCAGCTGCGCCCGCTCCAGCCGCCGGTTCTGGCCGAGCAGCACGGCGGTGCGCAGCGCCGCCCTGATCGCCTCGCCGGTCGGGCGGACCGGGTAGGCGGGCATCCCGGCCGCGGCGAGCCGCACCGCCACCGACGGCAGGCAGGTGAACGCAGCCGTGACCGAGCCCGCCTGCCACAGCTGCTGGTGCAGGGCGGTCAGCTCGGCGGCCCCGGTCACCGCATCACCCGGCTGCCCGCCGCCGGAGCCGGCCGCGACGAGCTGCACGCCAGCCGCCGGCAGGCCGAGATCGGCGAATGCCTCCTCCACCTCGGGCCGCCCGATCAGGTCGACGCTGACCCTGAGCGGCCCGGCGGCAGCCTGGGCCGCTACCGCCTGCCCTGATCGCAGCAGCGCCGCGTACAGGGCGCTGCCGCCGAGCGGGATCACCACCGCCGGGGCCTGCAGCACGCCGGCCGCGCGGGCCCGGGCCAGCGGCACCGGGCTGGCGAACAGCCAGGAATCGACCGACGCCGACAGCCGGCTCACCTTGTCGGCGGCCTCGCGCTCGTCCCGGTAGGCGGCGGCCACCATCCGCCGCGGCGGCGCGGTGCTGCCGGGCAGGCCCGGGCCGCTGACCGCGGACAGCATGATGCGCTCAACCAGGTCGTACGGGGCGGCAACGCCCACGGTCAGGTCGCTGCGGGCCCGGCGGGAGGTCATGGCCGCCCGCCCGCCTGCCGGGCCGCCCGGGGGGCGGCCGGGCCCGGCGGGGGCGCGGCCGCGGGCGTGCACTGCCTCATCCCGCCTCCGCCCCGCCGTTGCCCGCGGTCAGGTCAATTATCCGCGCCGCAACAAGCGGTCATGACAAGCGGTCATGACCAGGTCAGTCCACGATCTCCTCGGTGATGTCGGCGCCGAGGGTAGACAGCCGGGAGGCGACGGACACATGCCCGCGGTTGATCTGGTAGCCGGGAGCCACGATCGTCTCGCCCTCCGCGGCCAGCCCGGCGAGCACCAGCGCGATGCCGGTGCGCAGCTCGTGCGCGATGACCTCGGCGCCCTTCAGCGCTGACGGGCCGTGCACCAGCACGGCGCTGCCGACCACCTCGACCTTGGCGCCCATCTTGTTCAGCTCGCCGACCAGGCTGTAGCGGCTGTCGAAGATCGTCTCGCGGATGTAGCTGGTCCCGTCGGCCAGGCAGGACAGGGTCATGATCGGTGACTGCAGGTCGGTGGCGAACCCGGGGTAGGGGCAGGTGATGACGTTGATCGGGCGCAGCTGCCGGTCCCGGCGCACCTGCAGCACCGCGCCCTGGGCGGCGAACTCCACGCCCATCTGCTCGAGCTTCCAGCGCACCACGCCGAAGTGGTCGAGCGAGGCGCCGACCAGGTTGAGCTCGCCGCCGGTGATGGCCGCGGCCATCGCGAACACGGCGGCGTCGATGCGGTCGGGCATCACCGTGTACTCCACGGCGGTCAGCTCGTCGACCCCCTGGACGGACACGAAGCCGGTGCCGCCGCCGGTGATCCGGGCGCCCATCTTGGTCATGAACGCGATGACGTCGAGCACTTCGGGCTCAAGTGCGGTGTTGTCGATCACCGTGGTACCCGGAGCCAGCGCCGCCGCCATGATCAGGTTCTCGGTGCCGGTGTGCGAGGGGGTGTCCAGGTACAGGTGCGCGCCGCGCAGCCCGTCGCCCTTGAGGTGGATCTGCCCGTCGCCCTCTTCCACCGTCGCGCCGAGCCGGGCGAACCCGCGGTAGTGGAAGTCCAGGTTCCGGCTGCCCAGGTTGCAGCCGCCCACGCCCTCGACCGTGGCCTCGCCGAGCCGGTGCAGCAGGGCCGGCACGAACAGCACCGAGGCGCGGAACCGCCGGGTCAGCTCGCCGGGCAGCACCGAGCTGGTCAGCTCGGACGCGTCCACCACCAGAGTCCGCTCCGCCTCGTGGAACTTGACCACCGCGCCGACGGCCTGGGCCAGTTCCACGGCCCGGCGCACGTCCTCGATGACCGGGACGTTCCGCAGCACCGTGCGGCCCTTCGCGGCCAGCAGTGAGGCGGCGATCATCTTCAGGGCGGCATTCTTCGCTCCCTGCACGAACACCGTGCCCTGGAGGGGGTTGCCGCCACGAACGCGATAGCGGGTGTGGGGGCCGCTCGTCATGTGGCTGGAGCTCCTGTCCGTCTGTGCCGCGGGAGGGCAGTCCCGGCCTTGCGCCGGGACGATGGGCGTGGCCGCCGGCCAGCCAGCGTACAGGCCGCCCGCACTCGGGCGGCCCGCTTCATGCGACGTCCAGTATTCCACCGATCTCCCGCCCCCCAGACCATGACACAGTTGTTACATGCGGTACCCACGCGACTTCGCAGAGTAACAACTGACTACGGTGCGTGCTTACTGCCAGGTCAGGCCGGTGATCCGCCGGTAGGCCTCGAGGTAGCGGTCCCGGGTCCGCTCCACCACCTCCGGCGGCAGCGGCGGCGGCGGCCCGGCGCGGTCCCAGCCCGCCTGCGGGGAGGTCAGCCAGTCACGGACGAACTGCTTGTCGAAGGAAGGCTGGGGGCCGCCCGGCCGCCAGCTCTCGGCCGGCCAGAACCGGGACGAGTCGGGGGTCAGCACCTCGTCGGCCAGCCGCAGCGTGCCGCCGGGATCGAAGCCGAGTTCGATCTTGGTGTCGGCCACGATGATGCCGCGGGCGGCCGCGAGCTCGGCGCCGCGCCGGTAGACCGCGAGCGTGATCCGTTCCAGCTCCGCGGCGGTGGCCGCCCCGGTCAGCTCGGCGGCCTGCCCGGCGGTGATGTTCTCGTCGTGCGCGCCGCGCGGGGCCTTGGTCGCCGGGGTGAAGACCGGCCCGGGCAGCCGCGAGCCCTCGGCCAGCCCGGGCGGCAGCGCGACCCCGCACACCGCCCCGCCGGCCCGGTACTCGGCCAGCCCGGATCCGGCCAGGTAGCCGCGCGCCACGCACTCGATCGCCACCATCGACAGCGGGCGGCAGGCCATCGCCCGGCCGGCGAACTGCGCGGGCACCGGCACGTCGAGCAGGTGGTTGGGCACCAGGCCGGCGAGCCGCTCGAACCACCACAGCGACAGCCGGGTGAGGATCGCGCCCTTGTCCGGGATCGGGGTCGGCAGCACGTAGTCGAAGGCGGAGATGCGGTCGGTGGCGACGATCAGCAGGGTGCCGTCGCCGGCCTGGTAGAGCTCGCGGACTTTGCCCGAGTACAGGTGCTTCACGAGCCGCCGCCGGCCCGGCCCGGGACCTTCAGCTGCTCCAGCCGCTCGAAGACCGGCCCGAGCCGGGCCACGTAGCGCTCTGGCCGGCACACCTCGTCCAGCCGGTCCTCATCGAGCGGCTGGCCGCGCCGCGCCGCCTCCTCGCGCAGCGCCTGCCGGAATGGAGTGCCGGAATCCCAGGCCGTCATCGCGGCCGCCTGCACCAGCGCGTAGGCGTCCTCGCGGGAGAGTCCGGCGGCCACCAGGTCCAGCAGCACCGCTGAGGTATAGATGAGCCCCCCGGTGGCATCCAGGTTGGCCCGCATCCTGGCCGCATCCACCCGCAGCCCGCGCATCAGCGCGGTGGTCTGGCTGACCACGAAATCGGTGGCCGTGGCGGCATCCGGCAGCGCCACCCGCTCGGTGCTGGAGTGGGAAATGTCACGCTCGTGCCACAGCGGTATGCCTTCCAGCACCGGCACGACCTGGGCCCGCACCACCCGGGCCAGGCCGCAGATGCGCTCGGCCTTGACCGGGTTGCGCTTGTGCGGCATGGCCGAGCTGCCCTTCTGGCCGGTGCCGAACGGCTCGGCCAGCTCGGCTACCTCGGTCCGCTGCCCGTGCCGGATCTCCAGCGCGACCGCCTCGCACACGGTGGCGGTGAGCGCGAGCGCGCTCGCCCACTCCCCGATGCCGTCGCGCAGCACCACCTGGGTGGCCGCGTCCGCGGGCCGCAGCCCGAGCTCGGCCAGCACCTGCGCCTCGATGGCCGGGTCGATGTTGGAGTAGGTGCCGACCGGGCCGGACAGCTTGCCGACCGCGACGGCGTCCCTGGCGCGGGCCAGCCGCTGCGCGCACCGGGCGACGCCGAAGGCGAAGTCGGCGACCCGGTGGCCCCACACGTCGGGCTCGGCGTGGATGCCGTGCGTGCGGCCGGGCCGCAGCGTGCCGCGGTGCGCCAGCGCGTGCTCGCGGAGCACCTCGAACAGCCCGGCCAGCCCGTCGGCGATCAGGTCGGCCGACTCGGTGAGCTGCAGCGCGAGCGCGGTGTCGAGCAGGTCGGAGGAGGTCATGCCGTAGTGCACCCAGGCCGCGGCCGAGCGGGGGCTGGTGTTATCGGCCCAGGCGCTCAGGAACGCGATGACGTCGTGGCCGGTGACCGCCTCGATCGCCGCCACGGCCTCCGGGGCGGGCGGCGGCGCGGCCAGCACCGGCGCGACCGCGCTGGCCGGCACGGTGCCCGCCTGCGCGTGCGCGGCGAGCACCAGCCGCTCGACCGCGCACCACAGCTCGTACTTGTGCGCCTCGCTCCAGACGCGGCCCATCGCGGGCAGGGTGTAGCGCTCGATCACGGCTCCATCCTGCCGTAACCCGCGCGGCGGCGCGCTCGGCGGCAGCCCGCGCAGCGCAGTCAGCGCGCGGGCTGCCGCCGGCCGCTCAGCGCCTGGCGCCCAGCGAGCGGGTCAAGGCTCACATACTCGGCGTCCGGGCTGGTCACCGGGCCCGGGCGGCGCGGGGGACGCGGCGGGCCCGGGCGGCCCGGTGCTCATAGCCGGGTGGCGGCCGCGCCGGGCTCCTGCGCGATGTCACGGCGGTACCAGCCGCCCCGCATCCTGATCCTCGCCGCGGCCCGGTAGGCCGTCTCCCGGGCGGCGGCCAGGTCGGCGCCGGTGCCGACCACGTTCAGCACCCGCCCGCCGCTCGACTCCAGCGCCCCGCCGGCCCCGGCCGCGGTGCCGGCGTGCAGCACGTAGGCACCGGGCTGGCGCTGCGCCTGGTCCAGCCCGCCGATCTCGTCCCCGGTCGCCGGGGCGCCCGGGTAGCCCTCGGCGGCCACGACCACGGTGACGGCCGCGCCGGGCGTCCAGCTCAGCGGGCCGGCCGCGGCCAGGCCGCCGTCCGCCGCCGCGCGCAGCAGCCCGGCCAGCGGGGTCTGCAGCCGGTCCAGCACCACCTGGGTCTCCGGGTCGCCGAAGCGGGCGTTGAACTCCACCACCCGGATGCCCGCCGCGGTCAGCGACAGCCCGGCGTACAGCAGGCCCTGGTAGGGCGCGCCGCGGCGGCGCAGCTCGGCCAGGGCCGGCCCGACGACCCGCTCCAGCGTCTCCGCGGCCAGGCCGGCCGGCGCCCACGGCAGCGGCGCGTACGCGCCCATCCCGCCGGTGTTCGGGCCCGCGTCGCCGTCGTGCGCCCGCTTGTAGTCCTGCGCGGGCAGCAGCGGCACCGCGGCGTCCCCGTCGGCCAGGGCGAACACCGACACCTCGGGGCCGTCCAGGTACTCCTCGATGACCACCCGCCCGCACGCGCGCGCGTGCGCCAGCGCCTCGCGCCGGTCGCCGGTCACCACGACGCCCTTGCCGGCCGCCAGGCCGTCGGCCTTGACCACGTACGGCGGCCCGAACTCGGCCAGCGCGGCGGCCGCGGACGCCTGGTCGGCGCAGCTGCGCGACGCCGCGGTCGGGATGCCCGCGGCGTTCATGACGTCCTTGGCGAACGACTTGGATCCCTCGATCATCGCGGCCGCGGCGCCCGGCCCGAAGCAGCTGATCCCGGCCGCCCTGACCGCGTCGGCGACCCCGGCGACCAGCGGCGCCTCCGGCCCGATCACCACCAGGCCCGCGCCGGTCAGCTGCGCCAGCGCGGTGACGCTGGCCGGGTCGGCCGCGGTCACCGGATGGGTCTGCGCGATCCGGGCGATGCCCGGGTTGCCCGGCGCCACGTGCAGCTCGGCCACGTCGGTGTCGGCCGACAGGGCACGGGCGAGCGCGTGCTCGCGGCCGCCGGAGCCGAGGACGAGGACGCGCACGGCGGCGAGCCTACCCCGCCGGGCCGCCGCGGGCCGCCGATCGCCGTCAGGCCAGCTCGCGCAGCTGCAGCGTCTGGTCCCGGCGCGGGCCGGTCCCGACCGCCGACACCGGCGCGCCGATCATCTCCTCGATGGCCGACAGGTAAGCCCGGGCATTGCGGGGCAGGTCAGCCGCGTCCCGCACGGCCGAGATGTCCTCCTGCCACCCGTCCAGGTACTCATACACCGGCACGGCGTGGTGGAACTCGGTCTGCGTCATCGGGATCTCCTCGCACCGCTGGCCGGCGATGTCGTAGGCCGCGCAGACCGGCACCTTGTCCAGCCCGGACAGCACGTCCAGCTTGGTGATGAAGTAGTCGGTGATCCCGTTCACCCGGGTGGCGTAGCGGGCGATCACCGCGTCGAACCAGCCGGTACGGCGCGGCCGGCCGGTCGTCACGCCGAACTCGCCGCCCGCGGTGCGCAGCCATTCGGCCTGCTCGCCGGCCAGCTCGGTGGGGAACGGCCCCTCGCCGACCCGGGTGGTGTAGGCCTTCAGGATGCCGATCACGGTGGAGATCCGGGCCGGGCCGATGCCCGACCCGGCGCAGGCCCCGCCGGCCGTCGGCGAGGACGAGGTCACGAACGGGTAGGTGCCGTGGTCCACGTCCAGCAGCGTGGCCTGCGCCCCCTCCAGCAGCACGGTCTTGCCCGCGTCCAGCGCCTGGTTGAGGACCAGCCCGGTGTCGGCCACGTACGAGCCGAGCCGCCCGCCGTACCCGACGTACTCCTCGCACACCGCGACGGCGTCGATGCCGCGCCGGTTGTAGACCTTGGTCAGGACCTGGTTCTTCTCCCGCAGCGCGAGCTCCACCTTCTGCCGCAAGATGCCCGGGTCGAACAGGTCCTGCACCCGGATGCCCATCCGGGCGGCCTTGTCGGCGTAGGCCGGCCCGATGCCGCGCCCGGTGGTGCCGATCCTGGCGCTGCCCAGGTGGCGCTCGGTCACCTTGTCCAGCGCCACGTGGTGCGGCATGATCAGGTGCGCGCTGGCGGAGATCAGCAGCCGCTCGCAGGACACCCCCCGGGCGGCCAGCCCGTCGATCTCGCTGATCAGCACGGACGGGTCGATGACCACGCCGTTGCCGATGACCGGCACCGCGCCGGGCGACAGCACGCCGGACGGCAGCAGGTGCAGGGCGTAGCTTTCCTCGCCGATGACCACGGTGTGGCCCGCGTTGTTGCCGCCCTGGTAGCGCACCACGTAGTCGGCGCGGTCGCCGAGCAGGTCGGTGGCCTTGCCCTTGCCCTCATCGCCCCACTGGGCGCCCACGATCACGATGGCGGGCATGTCGGGGTCCTCTCGGTCCAGCCGAAAGCCGCTGCCCGCGGCAGGGCGCGCCCGCGGCGGCAGCGGCTCGTGCGCTCAGATGCTACCGGACCGGCCCGGCCTGAACCGGGCGCGCGCACCCGGGCCGGCCCTGCGGCTACTGTCCGGCCAGCGCGGTTACCGCGCCGGGGCTGGCGTCGGCCAGGAACTCGCGGCAGCGCCCGGCCTCGTCCTGCTCGCCGATGGCGGCCGCCGCCGCGCCGAGCGCGTGCAGCGCGCGCAGGAAGCCCTGGTTCGGCTCGTGCTGCCACGGCACCGGCCCGTGGCCGCGCCACCCGGCCCGGCGCAGCTGGTCCAGGCCGCGGTGATAGCCGGTGCGGGCGAAGGCGTACCCGCTGACCGGGTCCCCGGCCGCCAGCGCGCGCTCGGCCAGCGCGGCCCAGGCCGCGCAGTACGCGGGATAGGCCGCCGCGACCGGGGCCGGGTCGGCCGCCGCGGCCAGCGCGGCCCTGGCCTCCGGCTGCTCCGGCAGGAATGTCTCCGGCGGGCCGCCGAGCAGGTTCTGATGGCTCATGCCCGCCATCATGCCGCTCTTTGGCCGGCCGCGGGCGGGCCGCCCCGCGCGGCACCCCGGCGGCGGGGTGGCCGCGCGCCCCGGTTCAGGTGAGCCGGTGACCGGCGGACATCAGGTCCTCGCAGGCGACCGTGACCCGGTCGGTCATGCCCTGCTCGGCGGCCTTGCCCCAGGACCGCGGGTCGTAGAGCTTCTTGCTGCCGACCTCGCCGTCGATCTTCAGCACCCCGTCGTAGTGGGTGAACATGTGCGCCGCCACCGGCCGGGTGAAGGCGTACTGGGTGTCGGTATCGACGTTCATCTTCACCACGCCGTAGGAGATGGCCTCGCGGATCTCCTCCAGCGCCGATCCCGAGCCGCCGTGGAAGACCAGGTCGAACGGCTTCTCCCTGCCGTACTTGGTGCCGACGGCGTCCTGGATCTCCTTGAGCACCTCCGGCCGCAGCTTGACGTGGCCCGGCTTGTACACGCCGTGCACGTTGCCGAAGGTCGCGGCCAGGATGTAGCGCCCCCGCTCGCCGAGGCCCAGCTTCTCGGCGGTGGCCAGCGCGTCGCCGGGCGTGGTGTACAGCTTCTCGTTGATCTCGCCGACGACGCCGTCTTCCTCGCCGCCGACGACGCCGATTTCCATCTCCATGATGATGTGCGCGGCGGCGCACTTTTCCAGCAGCTCGCTGGCGATCTCCAGGTTCTCGTCCAGCGGAACCGCCGACCCGTCCCACATGTGCGACTGGAACAGCGGCTCCTCGCCGCGCGCGACCCGCTCCGCGGAAATCTGGATCAGCGGGCGCATGTAGCCGTCGAGCTTGTCCTTCGGGCAGTGATCGGTGTGCAGCGCGACGGTCACCGGGTACCTGGCCGCGACGGTCCGGGCGAAGTGCGCGAGCGCGGCCGCGCCGGTCACCATGTCCTTGACCGCGGAACCCGACAGGTACTCCGCGCCGCCGGTCGAGATCTGGATGATCCCGTCGCTCTCGGCCTCGGCGAAACCGCGCAGCGCCGCGTTCAGCGTCTGGGTCGAGCTGACGTTGATCGCCGGGTAGGCGAAGGCCCGCTGCTTGGCCCGGTCCAGCATCTGCGCATATATCTCTGGAGTCGCGATCGGCATGACGACCCTCCTTCTCGTGTTCAGCCCGGTGCCAGTATCTCGAAGGCCGGGTACCCGCCGGAAGCTGCTGGATGCACTTCCCCCGCGAACTGCCGGCCGGGAGCCTGCCCGCGGGTCTACTGTCGCGGTATGGGTCTGCACGATGCTGAGCCCGCCGGGCGGCGCCATTACGCCATCGGCGGGGTGGTCGTCCTGGTCGTGCTGGTGCTGATCGTGGCGGCGGCATCCGAGCTGCAGCTACTGCACCTGTAGCACCCGGCCGGGCCGGGGGTCAGCCCAGGCCCAGGTCCGCGAGCTCGAAGACGGCCCGGTAGGGCAGCCCCCGCGCGGTAATCGCGGCCCGGGCCCCGCGCTCGACGAGCACCGCCACGCCCGTCACCAGGGCCCCGGCCTCGGTCAGGGCGTCGACGGCGGTGAGCACCGAGCCGCCCGTGGTCGAGGTGTCCTCGACCGCCAGCACCCGCCGCCCGGCCAGGTCCGGCCCCTCGATCCGCCGCTGCAGGCCGTGGGCCTTCCCGGCCTTGCGGACGACGAAGGCGTCCAGGCTGCGGCCCTGCGCGGCGGCGGCGTGCAGCATCGCGGCGGCCACCGGGTCCGCGCCCAGGGTGAGGCCGCCGGCCGCCTGGTAGTCCAGGTCGGCGGTGGCCGCGAGCATCACCCGCCCGACCAGCGGGGCGGCCCGGGCCGCCAGCGTCACCCGGCGCAGGTCGATGTACCAGGAGGCGCGCTGCCCGGAGCTGAGCACGAAGTCGCCGTGCACGATGGCCGAGTTCTTGATCACGCTCAGGAGCTCATCGCGGTCAGCCACCCGGCGAGCTTACTGCCCGGCCCGGCCGCCCGGCCCGGGCCGCGGCCGCGGCCCGGTGCTGGTCGCCGGGATGCCGGATACGTTCCGTGGTCTGCGCTATGCCCTACGGCGTCGTCTCGGCGCTGGTAACGTCACGCGTCGAGGAAAGGACGGTGCTGGGTGGATCGCTGTGCGCTCTTCGTAGATGCGAGCTATGTGCTCGCCGATGGCGCCGTTGCGGATCACGGCCGTCAGCAGCAGTCCGCCTGGGACTATGCGGCCCTGCTGAAGCACCTGACCGACCTGGCCCGGGACCGGACGGCGCTGCCCGTCTTGCGGTGCTACTGGTACGAAAGCGGCGCGCCGGGGCGCGGGCCGGCTGAGCATGAGGCCCTGGCCAGCCTGCCCGGCGTCAAGCTGCGGCTCACATCAGCCGGGCCCGGCGAGCCCGGCGACGCCGGGGCCGCCCTGCGCCGTGACCTGCTGACCCTGGCCCGCAACCGGGCGGTGAGCGACGCCGTGATCGTCTCCGCCCGGGAGGAGCTGGGCCCGGTGATCGCCGACGCGCAGGATCACGGGGCCCGGGTGCTGCTCATGCACCTGAGTTCCGACCTGAACCGGACGGCGCCGCGCCTGCTCCGGCAGGAGTGCGACGACGTCGTGGAGATCCCGGCGGTCAGCCTGGCGCCCTTCGCGCACAGCGCCGCGCCGGCCGCGGTGCCGGGCCCGGCCGCTAGCCCCGGCCGCCCGGCCGGCCTGGCCGCGGGGGTCATGAATCAGCCCGGTAGCCCGCCCGTCGCGGCGGACGGCTCGCCCGGACCGGCCCCCGCCGCCTCGCCCGTCCTGGCGCCCGCCCCGGCCGCGCCCGCCGCGCCGGCTGCGGCCGCGGCGGGCGGAGCAGCAGGCCCGGCCCCGGCAGCGGGCGCCCGGGATCCTGGTGCGGCCCGGCGGCCCGGACCGCCCGGCGGCGCACCCGGCCGCGGCGGGCCGGTGGCCGCCGATCCGGCGGCGGTGGTCCAGCCGCGCGAGGGCAGCGGTCCTGGCACCGCGCCGGCGAGCGGCCAGGGGCTGACACGCCAGGACGACGACACCGATGCGATGAACCGCCAGCGGCCCTATGCCGGGTCTGCGGAGCCCTCCGGCCTGGGCTACGGCAGTCCCGGCCCGGCTGGCGCGGGCCCGGCCGGGCGCGTCCCGCGCCGGGACGCCGCGGGCGGCAGCGCGCAGAACAGCGGCGGCCAGAGCGGGCTGCCGCCGTACGGCGCGTACGCGAACGGCATGACCGCAGCCGGCCCGCCCCCGGACGGGCCGCGCCGGAGCGGGAACGACCCGGCCGGTCCGTACCAGAGCGGCAGCCCGGCTGCTCCCTACCAGCACAGCGGCAGCCCGGGCGGTTCCTCTCCGGGCGGTTCTTATCCGGATAGTTCCTATCCGGGCGGTTCCTATCCGGGCAATGGCAGCCCGGGAGGCCCGTACCACAGCGCCGGCGCCCCGGCCGGCCCGTACCAGAACGGCCTGGGCCAGCCTGCTCCCGGGCCGAACGGCGGCGGCCGCGACGATGGCGGGCGCGATGACCTGGGCCGCAACGATGCGGCGCGGAACGCCGGCGGCCAGCCGGGCTACGGCCCGGGACCGAACGGCCTGCCGTCCGGCGGGCCGCCTGCGCAGGGCGCGCCGGCGGACGGCCTGCCGCCCGCGGACGCCGCGCGCAACGGCCGGCCTGCGCTGCGGCCCGTCAGGCCCGAGGATGACCTGAGCAGCGGGGCGCGCCGCCCGGCCACCGGCCCGCTCTACCCGCGCGGCCAGTCGGGCGGCTACGGCGAAACCCGGCAGCCCCCGCACGACCGCATCGATCCGCTCACCGCGCCGCGCGCGCCGCAGCACGAGGCGCCGTATCCGGCCCGGGACCTCCAGCCGCCGGCTCCGGGCGATTACCGCAGCCAGCCGCCCGCCGCCCCGGCCACGGGGCCGCGGCTGGTGCCGGAGCCCGCGCCGCCGGCCGCGTTCTCCCTCGATGACGCCGTGCAGGCGGCCCGCGCCGAAGGTGCCGGGTTCGGGGAGTCCGTGGTCAGGGACGCGCCGGCGCTGTGGCTGGAGGCCGTCCTCGCCCGCAAGCCGCGGATGCCCTCGGATCTGGAAGCCAGGCTGCTGCAAGGCTCGGCCCTGCCGATCGACTCGCTGCTGCACGACGACGTCCGCCAGGCGCTGCGGCAGGGATTCTGGGACGCACTGCAGCGCTCCCGCCGATAACCGGTCACAAAGGCATCACTGCTGCGTGGTTGGCGTTCTGCGCTGCGGCCCTATGGGTACGTTAGGCAGCGTGGCGCTGCTGAGTCGGGACGAGTTCAACGCAATCGAGACCGATGCCGCCTACAGCGGCGAGCACGCGGCAGCGGCCCGGCAGATGGACGAGCTGGCCAGCACCGGAACCCCGGCTCCGGAGATCTCGCGCGCCGAGGCCTACCTGCGGGCCAGCGACCAGTGGCTGCAGGCCGACGACCCGGCCGCCGCGGCCGACAGCTGCCGCCGGGCGATCGCCGACGGCGGCCCGGTCTCGGTGGACCCGCGGGCGCCGCTGGCCCGGGCCCGCTTCCTGCTCGGCCAGCAAGACGAGGGCCGCGGGCTGATCGCCGAGCTCAAGGCCGAGGGACCGTCCGATCCGCGGACCTGCGACCTCGTCGCCGAGCTGCTCGTCGACTACGACGACCTGCCCGGGGCCCTCGAATGGGCGACGGCGGGCGTCGAGCTGTGCCTGCGGTCCGTGCCGGGGCCGGACCGGGACCCGGCGCCGGCCCGGCAGCTGGCCGCGGTGCCGTCACCGCGCCGCGGCAGCGACGACGAGAACGAGCTGCGGCTGCTGCTGAGCCTGCGGTACCGGATCCGCAATGACCTCGGGCTGCCCGAGGACCGCTACGACGCGATGCTCGACGAGGCCTGAGCCTGCGCCGGGCCCGCCCCGGCCCGGCGGGCGCGCACGGTCAGCGCATCCGCGGCCTCGTCCCGGTCCACCAGCACGGTGTCGCCCTCGGTGATCGTGCCCGCCAGCAGGCCGCGGGCCAGCTGGTCGCCGATCGCGGACTGGATCAGCCGCCGCAGCGGCCGCGCCCCGTAGACCGGGTCGAACCCGGTGACCGCCAGCCATTCCCGGGCTGCCGGGGTGACCTGCAGCGTGAGCCGCCGGTCGGCCAGCCGCCTGGCCAGCCGGGCCACCTGGAGGTCGACGATATGGGTCAGCTCCTCGGTGGACAGCGCGTCGAACAAGATCACGTCGTCCAGCCGGTTGAGGAACTCGGGCTTGAACGTGGCCCGGACCACGTTCATCACGGCGTCGCGCTTGGCCGCCTCATCCAGCGCCGGGTCGGCGATGAACGCCGAGCCGAGGTTGGAGGTCAGGATCAGGATCGTGTTCCTGAAGTCCACGGTCCGGCCCTGCCCGTCGGTCAGCCGGCCGTCGTCGAGCACCTGCAGCAGGATGTCGAACACCTCGGGGTGGGCCTTCTCCACCTCGTCCAGCAGCACCACGCAGTACGGGCGGCGGCGCACCGACTCGGTCAGCTGGCCGCCCTCCTCGTAGCCGACGTAGCCGGGGGGCGCGCCGACCAGCCGGGCCACCGAGTGCCGCTCGGAGTACTCGCTCATGTCGATGCGGATCATCGCCCGCTCGTCGTCGAACAAGAACTCGGCCAGCGCCTTGGCCAGCTCGGTCTTGCCGACCCCGGTCGGCCCGAGGAACAGGAACGAGCCGGATGGCCGGTCCGGGTCGGCGATCCCGGCGCGGGACCGGCGGACGGCATCCGACACCGCCTGCACCGCCTTCGCCTGGCCGATGATCCGGTGGCCGAGCTCGTCTTCCATCCGCAGCAGCTTGCCGGTCTCGCCCTCTAGCAGCCGGCCCGCCGGGATACCGGTCCAGGCCGACACCACGTCGGCGACGTCGTCGGGCCCGACCTCTTCCTTGACCATCGGCTGCTCGCCAGGCACCGCCGCGTCCGGCCCGCCGTCCGCGCCGGCGTCGGCCTGGGCGACGGCTGATCTCCCGCTCCAGGGCCGGGATCTCGCCGTACATCAGCCGCGACGCGGTCTCGAAGTCGGCGTCCCGCTGCGCCCGCTCCAGCTGGCCCGTTCAGCTCGTCGAGCTGCTTCTTCAGCTCGCCGACCTTGTTCAGCCCGGCCTTCTCCCTGTCCCACCGGGCGACCAGCGCGGTCAGCTGCTCCTGCCGGTCGGCCAGGTCGGCGCGCAGCCGCTCCAGCCGCTCCTTGCTCGCCGCGTCGTTCTCCCGCTCCAGCGCCATCTCCTCCATCTTCATCCGGTCGACCTGGCGCTGCAGCTCGTCGATCTCCACCGGCCGGGAGTCGATCTCCATCCGCAGCCGGGACGCGGCCTCGTCGATCAGGTCGATGGCCTTGTCGGGCAGGAACCGCGCGGTGATGTAGCGGTCGGACAGGGTGGCCGCGGCCACCAGCGCGGCGTCGGAGATCTGCACCTGGTGGTGCGCCTCGTACCGGCCCTTCAGCCCGCGCAGGATCGCGATCGTGTCCTCGACGGACGGCTCGCCGATGAAGACCTGCTGGAACCGGCGCTCCAGCGCCGGGTCCTTCTCGATCCGCTCCCGGTACTCATCCAGCGTGGTCGCGCCGACCATCCGCAGCTCGCCGCGGGCCAGCATGGGCTTGAGCATGTTGCCCGCGTCCATCGCGCCCTCGGCCGCGCCCGCGCCCACCACGGTGTGCAGCTCGTCGATGAACGTGATGATCTGGCCGTCGCTCTGCCTTGATCTCGTTCAGCACGGCCTTGAGCCGCTCCTCGAACTCGCCCCGGTACTTGGCCCCGGCGACCATGGCCCCGAGGTCCAGCGCCACCACGCGCTTGCCGCGCAGCGACTCGGGCACGTCGCCGGCCACGATCCGCTGGGCCAGTCCCTCTACCACGGCGGTCTTGCCGACGCCGGGCTCGCCGATCAGCACCGGGTTGTTCTTGGTCCGCCGGGACAGCACCTGGATGACCCGGCGGATCTCGGCGTCGCGGCCGATGACCGGGTCGAGCTTGCCCTCCCGGGCGCTGCGGGTCAGGTCGATGCCGTACTTCTCCAGCGCCTGGTAGGTACCTTCCGGGTCCTGCGAGGTGACCCGGCTGTGCCCGCGGACCTGCTCGAACGCGCTGAGCAGCTCGCCGGGGCCCGCGCCGGCCTCGCGCAGCAGGGCGGCCGCCTGGCCGCCGTCAGCGGCCAGGCCGATCAGCAGGTGCTCGGTGGAGATGTACTCGTCGGACATCTCGCTGGCCTGCTTGTCCGCCGCGGCCAGCGCGGCCAGCAGCGGCCGCGAGGTCTCGGGCGCGGCGGCGGTCGCCCCGCTCGCCCGGGGCAGCCGGGCCAGCTGCTCCTGCGCGCTCTTCAGCACGGTGCCCGGGTCGGCGCCCACCGCGCGCAGCAACGGCGCGGCCGTGCCGCCCTCCTGCTCGATCAGCGCGGCCAGCAGGTGCAGCCCGTCGACCGCCGGGTTGCCCGCCGCGGCGGCCTGCCGGACCGCCGCCGACAGGGCCTCCTGGCTCTTGCGGGTGTAGCTTGTCGTTCACTATCTGCCTGTTCCTTTTCGTCCTGTCTCAGCGTGGTGAAAGATCACTGCTCGTCGGCGTCCGCTGCGGCCAGCACCGCGCGGATGGCCGCAGCCGCGGCCTGCCCGGTGGCCGGGCTGCCCGGCTGCGGCCGGGCAGCGCCGCGGCCGCCCGGCCGGCCGGCCGGGCGCGCCGGGCGGACCGGTACCAGCGCCGCGCCCTCGGTGCGGGTGCGCAGCAGCCCGGCCAGCCGGGCCGCCACCGCCCGGGTCGACTCCAGCTCGTCCCGCAGCTGGCTGACCTCGGCGTGCAGCTCGGCCACCAGCCGGCGGCTGCGCTGCTCAGCGCGCTCGAGGTCCAGGATCCGCTTGATCCCGGACAGGTTGATGCCCTCTTCCTGTGACATCCGCTGCACCTCGCGCAGGATCAGGATGTCGTGCAGCGAGTAGCGCCGGCCCCGGCCGGCCGGCGCGGCCGGGCGAGACCAGCCCGAGCCGGTCGTAGGCGCGCAGCGTCTGCGGGTGCAGCCCGGCCAGCTGCGAGGCGACCGAGATCACGTAAACCGGCGTGTCGTCGGACAGCTCGAATTCGCCGCTCATCACGATCTCCCTCAGGCCCTCGCCTTGCGCAGCAGCTCATCGCGCGGGTCCGGGCCGGCGGTGGCCTCGCGGAACTCCTCCAGCGCGTCCCTGGCCTTGCCGTGCACGTCGCCGGGCACCTGGACGTTGACGGTGACCAGCAGGTCGCCGTAGGTGCCGTCGGAGCGGCGCACGCCCTTGCCGCGGACCCGGAACGTGCGCCCGTTCGGGGTGCCGGCCGGGATCCGCAGGCTCACCGGCATGCCGCGGTGCGCGGGCACCTTGATCTCGGCGCCGAGCGCGGCCTCGGGGAAGGTGACCGGGACGGTGAGGGTCAGGTTGTACCCGGACCGGCCGAACACCGGGTGCGCGGATACGTGCACCTTCACGAACAGGTCGCCGGCCGGGCCGCCGCGCTCGCCGGGGGCGCCCTTGCCCTTCAGCTTGATCCGCTGGCCGTCCGCGACCCCGGCCGGGATGCGGGCCTGGATGGTCCGGGTGGACATGGCCCGGCCGCTGCCCGAGCACGCCGGGCACGGGTCGTCGACGACCATGCCGCGGCCCCGGCAGGTCGCGGCACGGCTCGGAGAACGCGAAGCTGCCGAGGTTGCGGCTCGCCTGGCCGGTCCCCTCGCAGTTGGGGCAGATCCGCGGCACCGTCCCGGCCTTGGCCCCGGTGCCGTGGCACGCCGGGCAGGGGCCCTCGCCGGCCAGCCGGAGCGCCACGGTCGTGCCGTCGATCGCGTCGCCGAAGCTCAGCGAGGTCTCGGTCTCGACGTCGGCGCCGCGGCGGGCCCGCTGCGCCTGCTGGCCGGTGCGGCGGCCGAACACCCCGCCGAGGATGTCCCCCAGGCCGCCGCTGCCCTCCGGGCCGCCGCCGCCGAACAGGTCGCCCAGGTCGAAGTTGTACCCGCCGCCGGCGCCTGGGGCTGCGCGCCCCGCCGCCGAACAGCGAGCGGCCGTCGTCGTACTCCTTGCGCCGCTTGGCGTCGGAGAGCACGTGGTAGGCCTCGGAGATCTCCTTGAAGCGCTCCTCGGCCGACGCATCACCCTTGTTGGCGTCGGGGTGGTACTGGCGCGCGAGCTTGCGGTAGGACTTCTTGATCTCGTCCTGGCTCGCGTCCTTCTTGACGCCGAGGACCTTGTAGTAGTCCTTCTCGAGGAAATCCCTGGTGCTCAACGAGCCTCTTCTCGTCCTGTCTGGTTAGTCCTGCGCATCCGGCCCGGCCGCGGGCCCGGCCTGCTCGCCGCCGGACTCCCCGCTGCCGTCCGCCGGGCCGCCGTCAGCGGCTGCGGCGCCAGGGCCGGCTGCGGCCTCCGCCGTATCCGCGGGATCCGGGTCGTCCGCGGCGTCCCCGCCGGGCTCGGCGACCGCGACCCGGGCCGGCCGCAGGATCCGGTCACCGACCTGGTAGCCGGGCTGCAGGATCGTCACGGCCGTCGGCTCGGTGACCTCGCCGGAGTAGGAGTGCATGAGCGCCTCGTGCAGTGTGGGGTCGAACGGGTCGCCGGCGTCGCCGTACGCGGTCAGGCCGAGCTTGCCCGCCGCCGCCTCCAGCGACTCCGCGACCTGCTTGAAGCCGCCGACCAGCTCGCCGTGCTCCCGGGCCCGGCCGATGTCGTCGAGCACCGGCAGCAGCTGGCTGAGCACGTTGGCCAGCGCCTGCTCCCGGACGGCCGCCCGGTCCCGCTCAACCCGCTTGCGGTAGTTGGCGTACTCGGCCTGCAGCCGCTGCAGGTCGGCCGTCCGCTCCGCGAGCTTTACCGTCATCTCATCCCCGGTCCCGGCCCGCGACGGGGCGGGACCGGCCTCGTCCGGGCCGGCCCCGCGGTCCGCGGCGGCCGTGTCCCGGCCGCCGCGGACCTTTCCGGTGTCGGGGTCAATGCGCCTGCGGTCACGGACGACCGGCCCGGTGCTGTGTTCGGATTCGGAGGTCATCAGGCCGCGCCGCCCTCCTGCGGCCGGCTTGTCCTCATCGACGATCTCCGCCTCGACCACGTCGTCGTCCTGGCCGGCGTCCTGCGGGCCGTCCTGCTCGCCCGCCTGGGCGCTGGCCGCCTGCGACTGGGCGTAGATCGCGGTGCCCATCTTCTGGCTGACCTGGGCCGCGGTCTCGCTCGCCGTGCGGATCGCATCGGTGTCGGTGCCCTCCAGCGCCTTGCGCAGGTCGGCGATGGCGGTCTGCACCTCGGCCTTGACGTCGTCGGGGACCTTCTCGGCGTTCTCGCTCAGGAACTTCTCGGTGGTGTAGGCCAGGGTCTCCGCGCGGTTGCGGACCTCGGCCTCCTCCCGGCGCTGCCGGTCCTCGTCGGCGTACTTCTCCGCGTCGGCCATCATCCGCTCGATGTCGTCCTTGGCCAGCGCCGAGCCGCCCGTGATCTGCACGGACTGCTGCTTGCCGGTGCCCAGGTCCTTTGCCGAGACGTTGACGATGCCGTTGGCGTCGATGTCGAAGGTGACCTCGATCTGCGGGATGCCGCGCGGCGCGGGCGCCAGCCCGGTGAGCTCGAACATGCCGAGCTTCTTGTTGTACGCGGCGATCTCGCGCTCGCCCTGGAACACCTGGATCTGCACCGACGGCTGGTTGTCGTCCGCGGTGGTGAAGATCTCCGACCGCTTGGTCGGGATCGTGGTGTTGCGCTCGATCAGCTTGGTGAAGATGCCGCCCTTGGTCTCGATGCCCAGCGACAGCGGGGTCACGTCCAGCAGCAGGACGTCCTTGACCTCGCCCTTGAGCACCCCGGCCTGCAGGCACGCGCCGACCGCCACGACCTCGTCCGGGTTGACGCCCTTGTTCGGCTCCTTGCCGCCGGTCAGGTCCTTGACCAGGTCGACCACGGCCGGCATCCGGGTGGAGCCGCCCACCAGCACCACGTGCTGGATGTCGCTCATCTTGACGCCCGCGTCCTTGATCACCTGCTGGAACGGGGCCCTGCACCGGTCGAGCAGGTCAGCGGTCATCTTCTGGAACTCCGCGCGGGTCAGCTTGGTGTCCAGGTGCAGCGGGCCCTGCTCGGAGTGGGTGATGTAGGGCAGGTTGATCTGCGACTCGTTGGTCTGCGACAGCTCGATCTTGGTCTTCTCCGCGGTCTCCCGCAGCCGCTGCAGCGCCATCTTGTCCTTGGACAGGTCGGTGCCGTAGCTGTTCTTGAAGTCGGTGACCAGCCAGTCCACGATCCGCTGGTCCCAGTCGTCGCCGCCCAGGTGGTTGTCGCCGCTGGTGGCCTTGACCTCCACCACGCCCTCGCCGACTTCGAGCAGCGAGACGTCGAAGGTGCCGCCGCCGAGGTCGAAGACCAGGATGGTGGCCTCGTTGTCCTTCTCCAGGTGATAGGCCAGCGCCGCCGAGGTCGGCTCGTTGATGATCCGCAGCACGTTCAGCCCCGCGATCTGGCCGGCCTCCTTGGTGGCCTGCCGCTGCGCGTCGCTGAAGTAAGCCGGCACGGTGATGACCGCGTCGGTGATGGTCTCGCCCAGGTAGGACTCGGCGTCCCGCTTCAGCTTCTGCAAGATGAACGCGCTGATCTGCTGCGCGGTGAACTTCTTGCCGTCGATGCTGACGTTCCAGTCGGTGCCCATCTGGCGCTTGACCGAGCGGATCGTCCGGTCCACGTTGGTCACGGCCTGGCGCTTGGCGACCTCGCCCACCAGCACCTCGCCGTTCTTGGCGAACGCGACCACCGACGGGGTGGTCCGCGAGCCCTCCGCGTTGGCGATGACCGAGGGCTCGCCGCCCTCGAGAACAGCGACGACGGAGTTCGTCGTCCCCAGGTCGATGCCTACCGCACGTGCCATGTGATCAGTCCTTGCGTGTGTTCGGTTACCTAACTTGAGCCTGTCGGCCGCAAGTCTGCCAGGCGCCTCCGGCCCTGGCAACTGACTTGAGCCTACTCCACTCAACTTAGTGGACTCTACTGCTATTCCCGGCCGCGCCGGTCCATCTCGACCGGACCGGGAACCGGCCGCGCGGCGGCGGCCCTCGCCGGCCCAGTGACCGGTGAGGAACAGCAGGCCGATCGCCGCGGCCACCGGCACCGACAGGCACAGGTACAGCGGCCCGGCCCACCGGCGCTGCGCGGCCAGCACGGCCAGCCCGCACCACAGCGGCCACAGCAGCAGCAGCGCCCGCGGCACCGACTCGTACCAGATGGAGGTGGCCAGCGCGCCGATGGTCAGCCCGCAGTAGATGGCTTCCGGCCAGCGGCGCCGCCACAGCAGCACGACGGTGACGGCCACCCCGGCCAGCACGGCGGCGATCTCCAGCTGGAAGGCGAAGCTGACCGGCGCGCTGAAGTCGTGCCCGAACCCGGCCCGCCAGGCGGTGCGGAAGGTGTCCACCGGGTTGGTGAGCTGGCGCTGCCAGCCCTGCGTCTCGGCGTGCTGCCAGGCCAGCCAGCTGCCGGTGCGGACCTTCAGGTACAGCTCGTAGCAGGCCACCGGGATCAGCGCCGCGGTAAGCACGGCCAGCGCGCGCAGCCGGTCCCGCCCGCCCCGGGCCAGGATCTCCGCGACCAGGGCGGCGCACAGGAACAGCCCGTTCACCCTGATCACGCAGGCCGCGCCCGCCAGCAGCGCCGCGGTGGCCCAGCGCCGCTCCCGCGCGGCCAGCCAGCTGGTCAGCGAGGCGGCCAGGAACAGCGACTCGGTGTACCCGGCGGCGAGGAAGATCGCGGCCGGCGAGGCGACCAGGAACCAGACCGCGCGCGACCCGGTGCCCGGCTGATAGTGCCGCTCGGCGATCCGGCTGAGCGCCACCGCGGCCACCGCGCCGGCCAGCAGCGAGACCAGCAGCCCGGAGACCGTCCAGTTGCGCACGGCCAGGTGCACCGCGGCCAGCACGATCGGGAAGCCGGGAAAGAACGCGACCTGGTCGGGCAGCGGGTGCCCGGCCGGGCCGAAGTAGCCGTACTCGGCGATCGCCTGCAGCCGGACCGCGTCCCAGTTCTGCCACAGCGACAGCCACGACTGCGGTTGCTTCGCGCCGCCGCGCATGATGTAGGCGGCCGGCCAGGTCAGCGCGAGCACCGCGCACCGGGACACCAGCCAGATGGCCAGCGCGGCCCGGTCGGCGGGCGACAGCCGGGCAAGCCGGCCGGTGAGGCCCGCGTGCCCGCCCTCGGTGACGTCAGAGGCGGCGCGGACTGTCATCGGCCCCGTTCGCGAGCGGGCTGCGCGGCGCGACGGGCGGCGGGAGCCGCCCCGGCCGCATCAGCGTCAGGTCTTTGAGCCTAGCCTGCCGGGGCGGGCCGGACGGGCGCCCGGCCGCCGTGACCGGGCCGGCCTTGCCCCGGTCCGTCCGGGCCGCTCCAGCGTACGCTGACTGCGAGCGATCACCCGGCGATCACGGTGGAGGTTGCGTTGGCGGTTCGGATCATCGTCGGCCTGGTGCTGACGGCGGCGGCGGCGGTGTTCGCGGGGCGCCGGCTGTGGTGGCTGTACCGGCTGGGGATGACCGGCCAGCCTGCCCCCGAGCGGATCGCGGCGGTGCGGGCGCACCCGGGCCGGGATGCCGAGGTGCAGGTGACCGAGGTATTCGGCCAGCGCAAGCTGCTGAAGTGGACGGTGCCGGGCGTCGCGCACTTCCTGACGTTCTGGGGCTTCATCATCCTGATCCTGACGATCATCGAGGCCTACGGCGACCTGTTCTCGAAGACCTTCGCGATCCCGCTGATCGGCACCTGGGCCTGGGTCGGCTTTGCCGAGGACCTGTTCGCGGTGGCGGTGCTGGCCGGGATCGTCACGTTCGCGGTGATCCGGCTGCGCTCGGACCCGAAGCGGGAGGGCCGGGAGTCGCGGTTCGCCGGGTCGCACACCGGCGCGGCGTGGCTGGTGCTCCTCGGCATCTTCGGAGTCGTCGCCACGCTGCTGATCTACCGCGGCGCGCAGGTCAACACCGGCGATTTCCCCTACCCGCGCGGCGCGTTCGCCTCCCAGCTGGCCGCCCGCTGGCTGGCGCCGCTCGGCCGCGGCGCCAACTCGGCGCTGGAGACGACGTTCATCCTGGCCCAGCTCGCGGTGATCCTGGGCTTCGGGGTGTTCGTGACCTACTCCAAGCACCTGCATATCGCGCTGGCCCCGCTGAACATCCTGTTCTCCCGGCGGCCCAGCGGCCTGCGCGGGCTGGAGCCGATGCGCTCGGGCGGCAAGGTGCTCGACTTCGAGGAAGCCGACCCCGACACCGACGTGTTCGGGGTGGGCAAGGTCGAGGACCTGTCCTGGAAGGGCCTGCTGGACCTGGCCACCTGCACCGAGTGCGGCCGGTGCCAGTCGCAGTGCCCGGCCTGGGCGACCGGCAAGCCGCTGTCGCCCAAGATGGTGATCCTGGACCTGCGCGACCACGCCTTCGCCAAGGCCCCCTACCTGCTGGCCGGATCGGACGACGCCCGCGCGGCGCTGCCGGAGGCGGCCCGGGCCGAGGCGGACCGGCCGCTGGTCGGCGGCTCCGATGCCCGCGGGGTGATCGACCCGGACGTGCTGTGGTCGTGCACGAACTGCGGGGCGTGCGTGGAGGAGTGCCCGGTCGACATCGAGCACATCGACCACATCGCCGGGATGCGCCGGCACCAGGTGCTGATCGAGTCGGCGTTCCCGGCCGAGGCCGCGACCATGCTGAAGAACCTGGAGAACAAGGGCGACCCGTGGGGCATGGGCGAGTCACGGCGCACCGCCTGGATGGAGGACCTGGACTTCGAGGTGCCGGTGGCCGACGGCCCGCTCGGGGACGAGGCGGAGTACCTGTTCTGGGTGGGCTGCGCGGGCGCGCTGGAGGACCGGGCGCGCAAGACCACCCAGGCCGTCGCCCGGCTGCTGCACGAGGCCGGGGTGAGCTTCGCGGTGCTCGGCCCGGCCGAGGCATGCACCGGCGACCCGGCCCGGCGGATGGGCAACGAGTTCGTCTACCAGATGCTCGCCCAGCAGAACGTCGAGACGCTCAACGAGGTGCAGGCCCGCAAGATCGTCGCGTCCTGCCCGCACTGCTTCAACACGATCGCGCACGAGTACCCGCAGCTCGGCGGTAACTACGAGGTCATCCACCACACCCAGCTGCTGGCCCGGCTGGTCGCCGACGGCAAGATCAGGCCGGTCACCGCCATCGAGGAGAAGATCACCTACCACGACCCGTGCTTCCTCGGCCGCCACAACAAGGTGTTCACCCCGCCGCGGGAGATCATGGAGCAGGTGCCCGGCGTGCAGGCGCAGGAGATGCACCGGTGCAAGAACCGCGGCTTCTGCTGCGGCGCGGGCGGGGCCCGGATGTGGATGGAAGAGCGGATCGGCAAGCGGATCAACGCCGAGCGGATCGACGAGGCCCTCGGCACCAACCCGGACACCATCTCCACCGGCTGCCCGTTCTGCCTGGTGATGCTGGGCGACGCGGTGGCGGCCAAGAAGAGCTCGGGGGAGGCCGCGGAATCGCTGGAAGTCGTGGACGTCGCCCAGCTGCTGGTCCGCTCGCTCACCCCGGCGTCGGCCGCCGCGCACGCGCCGGCCGATCCCGGCGCGTCCGGACCGGCCGCCGGCGGCCCCGGCCCGGGCGACGGCCCCGGCCCGTCCGGCCCGGGCGACGGCCCCGGCCCGTCCGGCCCGGGCGCGGCCAGCCCCGGTGCCCCGGGCGGCTGACGCCGCGCCCGGCCCATGATCTCGGTAAGTTTTCAGGTCCAGCTGCGGAAAAGTTACCGAGATCATGACGGCCGGCCGGAGCCGGCCGGAGCGGGGAGGCGGCGGTGGACTCCAGGCGCGCCGAGTCGTTCAGCGACGGCGTGTTCGCCGTCGCCATCACCGTGCTGGTGTTCAACCTGCTGCCCATCGGTGACCGCGGCGAGCTGACCTACCGGCTGCTCGGCCACGCCTGGCCGCAGTACGCGGCCTACGTGATCAGCTTCCTGACCATCGGCATCATGTGGCTCAACCACCACACGCTGCTCGGTCACGTGGCCAAGGTGAACCGGCCGCTGCTGGTGCTGAACTTGATCTTGCTGATGGGCGTGGTCGCGATCCCGTTCCCGACCGCGCTGGTCGCTGATCACCTGACTGGCCGGGCCGCTGGGGACGGACAGGCCAGCGTCGCGCTGGTCAGTTACGGCCTGATCATGATGATCATCTCGATCGGGTACGCCTCGATATGGCTTTACCTGCGGACGCACCAGCAGGCGCTCGGGGCGCGGCGGATCCCCCCGCGCGGGCTGTCGACCCTTCGGTTCACCGCGGGCAACGCCGGATACGTGGCCGGAACGCTGATCGCGGCGATCGGCGCCCCGATCCCCGCGCTGATCATCTTCGGGCTGCTGGCCGTCTACTACCTGTTCGAGCATCTGCCCGAGCCGTCCGGCGGGCCCGGGCCGGATACGTCCGAGGTCTCCGGCGAACGGCCCGGCCCGCCGCCGGGCTGAGCCCGCCCGCGGCTGGCGGGCCCGCGCCGCTCAGGGCGCGGTCACCGGACCGGCGTCCGCGGGCACCGGGGCCGACGGCAGCCAGATCCGGACCCGGGTGCCCCGGCCGGGCCACGACTCCAGCGTCGCCTGGCCGCCGTGCGCGGTGGCGATGGCCTGCACGATGGACAGGCCCAGGCCGCTGCCGCCGCCGGCGGCCCCGTCCCCGCCGCGGCCCCGTCCCCGCCGGCGGCCCCGTCCCCGCCGGCCGCCCCGTCCCCGGCCCGGTCCGCGCCGCGGTGGAAGCGGTCGAACGCGCGCGCCGCGTCCTGCTGCGACATGCCGGGCCCGGCGTCGGCCACCTCGACCAGCACCCCGCCGGCGACCTCGCCCAGCCGGACCGCCACCGGCGCGGTCACCGGGGTGTGCGCCCGGACGTTGCCGAGCAGATTGGCCAGCACCTGCCGGATACGCGGCTCGTCCACCACCGCGATCAGCCGCGGCGGCGCCTCGGCCCGGGCCGGGCGCTGCGGCTCGACCGCCGCGGCGTCCGCGACCGCGTCCCTGACCACGCCGGCCAGGTCGGTCTCGGTCAGGTCCAGCGACGAGGTCCGGTCCAGCCGGGCCAGCTCCAGCAGCTCGGCGACCAGCCGGGACATCCGGCCGGCCTCCTGCTCGATCCGCCGCATCGCGCCGGGCAGCTGATCGGGCCCGAGCGCGCCCTGCCGGTACAGCTCGGCGTAGCCGCTGATCGTGGTCAGCGGGGTGCGCAGCTCGTGCGAGGCGTCGGCCGCGAACTGGCGGACCTTCTGCTCCGACCGCAGCCGGGCGCCGAACGCCTGCTGGATGCGGTCCAGCATCGTGTTGATCGCCGCGCCCAGCGTGCCGACCTCGCCGCCGTCCCCGGAGTCGGGCATCCGCTCGGTCAGGTCGCCGCTGGAGGTAATGGCGTTGGCGGTGCCGGCCATCCGGCGCAGCGGCCGCAGGCCGCGCCCGATGAGCCACTCACCGCCGGCGGCCAGCACCGCGATCAGCAGGCCGCCGGTGATCAGCTCGGCGATCACCAGGCGCCGGACCTGGGCCGCGACCACTCCGGCCGGGCGCGCGACGACCAGCGCGTAGGGCCCGGCGCTGCTCACCAGGACCCCGGCCAGCCGCAGCCGCAGTGCCCGCACCGGGCGGGCCACCGCCCGCATCCGCTCGCCGCTGACCGTGGTCAGCGTCACCAGCTGGCCCGGGGTCTGCAGAAAGTAGGCGGCCCAGTCCTGTCGGCCGAGGGCCGGCTCCAGTCCCCGGCCGGGCTGCCCCGGGGTCAGCAAGATCACCTGCCCGGTGCGCTCCGACACCGCGGCCACGGTGTACCCGGCGGGGATCCCGCCGCCCCGGGCCGGCAGCTGGCTGGCCGCGGCGTTCAGGCTGGCCCTGAAGTCCTGGGTCAGCCCGCGGGCCAGCACCACCGTGCTCACCGCGCCCATGATCAGCAGGAACAGCGTGGTCACGCCGATCAGCACGATCAGCATGCGGGCGCGCAGCGACAGCCGGCCGGACGTGGCCATCAGGGCGGACCGGCCTGCCCCGCCTCCGGCGGCGGCCGCAGGCTGTAGCCGACGCCGCGCTGGGTGTGAATCAGCGGCGGTCCCAGCGGGTCCAGCTTGCGCCGCAGGTAGCTGACGTAGGTCTCGACGATCTGCGACTCTCCGGCATAGTCCCAGCCCCACACGTTCTCCAGCAGCTGCGCCCGGGTCAGCACCCGGCCCGGATGGCGCATCAGGTAGGCAAGAAGCCGGAACTCGGTCGGTGACAGCTCGACGGCGGTGCCGCCCCGGTGCACGGTCCACCGGTCCTCGTCCAGCTCCAGGTCACCGGCCCGCAGCGGCGCGGCCTCGCCCTGGCCGGGACCGGCCGCCCCGGCCCGCGACCGGCTCGCCCGGCGCAGCACGGCCCGGACCCGCGCGACCAGCGCCTCGACCGAGAAGGGCTTGGTGACGTAGTCGTCCCCGCCGATGGCCAGGCCGGTCACGGTGTCGGAGGAGGTGTCGCGCGCGGTCAGGAAGATGACGGGGACCTCGTTGCCCGCCGCCCGCAGCCGGCGGCAGACCTCGAACCCGTCCATGTCCGGCAGCATCACGTCGAGCACGATCAGGTCAGGCTGCCCGGCCTGCGCCTGGCGCAGCGCATCCTGGCCGGTGGCCGCCGCGGTGACCGCGCAGCCGTGGAACTTCAGCGCGACCTGGACCAGCTCGCGGATGTTCGGCTCGTCGTCCACGACGAGCACGGAGGGGATGCGGTCGCTGTCAGTCATCGGATATCAGGGCCCATCTTGCCTGCGGCGCGGCCGCCGCGGATCCCGGTTCGGTGACACGCCGCTGCGCGGCCAGCCCGGCGGGGCTGGCCGCGCAGCACGCGGCGAGGGTCAGGAGCCGCTGGCGGACCCGGTGCTGCCGGACGATCCGGACGAGTTCCCGGCCGGCGCGGCAGGCCTGATCACCACCAGCCGGGCATCCCGGGCGCCGCCCGACAGCGGCCCGCCGACGAACACCCGCTGCCCGCCGGCCAGGGCGCTGGCCGGCGCCTTCTTGTGGTCCTGCCGGACGACGGTGTTGCTGACCAAGTCCCAGGTCCAGGTGGTGCCGTCGGCGGCCCTGACCACCACCGAGCTGCCCGACACCGAAGCGATCGTGCCGCGCTCGTACTCCAGGGTGCGCGGGCCCTGCTTGGATTCGTAGGTGACCTGCCCGTGGATGCCGCCGAGCAGCCGCAGCCGCCGCGCCCCGCGGGCGCACCGGCGGGCCACGAACCGGGCCGCGAGCGGATGGCCGTCCGCCTTCAGCTGGGCGGCGATCTTGCGGCACCTGGCGAGCCTGCCGGCGGCCGCGCCGGAGGTCTTGCCGGAACCCGGGCTGCCGGAACCGGAGTGGCCGGCCGAGCCGGAAGCCGCGCTCAGCAGGGCCCCCATCTCGGTTGCCGGCGCGCCGGACCCGGTTGAGCCGCCGGACAGCGCGGCGGCGGTCCCGGCCCCGCCGGCCACGAGCACGGCGGCCGCGGTGACGCCGATGCCCCAGCGGCGGAGCCGGCGACCGCGCCGCGGGCGGCCCTGCGGTCCCGGCGCCGCGCCGCCGGCCGGGCGGGCCCCGGCCGGGTGCCCGGACCCCGGCCAGGCCGGGCCCAGCTCCTGGGTCGGCCAGTTATCCTGCGCGCCGCTCTCGGGCGGCCAGTTCATGTTGTCCATGCCGCCAGCGTGCCGGGCCGGGCTGGGATGACAGCCTGCGAAGCCTGGGAAGAGCCTGGGAGCAGGCCGGAGATTGCCCGCGGCCCGGTCCCGGCCGGCCCGGTCCCGGCCGGGGCCGGGCTCACATCCGGCGGGGGACCGGGATGCCGAGCAGGCCCAGGCCGGTCAGCAGCACCCGCAGGGTGAGCGCGCTGAGCGCCAGCCTTGAGTCCCTGGTCTGCGCATCCGGGGCGGCCAGCACCGGGCACTGCTCGTAGAACGAGGTGAACGCCGAGGCCAGGTCGAACAGGTACCCGGCCAGCCGGTGCGGCTCAGCGGTCCTGGCCGTCTCGGTGACCGCGCCGCCGAACCCGAGCAGCCGCAGCGCCAGCGCCCGCTCGGCGCCCGCGCCGAGCGTGATCGGCCCGGCCGCCTGGTCCGGCTGCAGGCCGGCCCGGGCGAACAGCGACCGGATCCGCGCCGTCGCGTACTGCAGGTAGGGGCCGGTGTTGCCGTTGAGCGCCAGCAGCCGGTCGAAGTCCAGCGCGTAGCTGGAGTCGTGCGCGACCGACAGGTCGCCGTACTTGAGCGCGCCGATCCCGACGGCCTCGGCGATCGCGCGCCGCTGCACCGGGTCGTCGTACCGGTCGGCGATGACCTTCTCCGCCCGCTCGACCGCCTCGTCCATCAGCGTGGCCAGCTTGATCTGCTCGCCGGAGCGGGTCTGCAGCCGCTGCCCGCCCGGGCCGGTCATCAGGCCCACCACCGCGTGTTCGGCGCTGGCCTCGCCGGTCAGCCAGCCGGCCTGGCGGGCCAGCGCGAACACCATCTCCAGGTGCTGGTGCTGCTCGGAGCCGACGAAGTAGATGATCCTGCTCGCGCGCAGCTCGGTCAGCCGGTAGCGGATCGCGGCCACGTCGGTGGTGTCGTAGCCGTAGCCGCCGTCGCTCTTGCGCAGCATCAGCGGCAGCGGGCCGCCGCCCCGGCCGGTGAAGCCGGGCGGGAAGGCGCACAGCGCCCCGTCGTCGATGACCGCGAGCCCGCGCGATTCCAGCTCGGCGCAGACGTCGGCGAGCATCGGGTGGTAGAAGCTCTCCGGGGCCATCGTGTCGTCGGTGAGGGTGATGCCGAGCCGGGTGTAGATGCCCCGCAGGTACACCATGGCGTCCTCGACCAGCAGCCGCCACAGCCGCATCGAGCGCTCCTCGCCGGCCTGCAGCTCCACCACGCGCTGCCGGGACCGGTCAGCGAACGCCGGGTCGGCATCGAACTTGGCCCGGGCCGCCTGGTAGAACGCGGTGAGCTCGCCGGCGGCGAGCAGCGCTCTGGTGGCCTGCTCGCCGATGTCGAGCGCGTGCTCGATCATCATGCCGAACTGGGTGCCCCAGTCGCCCAGGTGCGCGGCCCGGACGACGTCGTGCCCGAGATGCTCGAGCACCCGCGCCATCGCGTCGCCCTCGGCCGTGGCCCGCAGGTGCCCGGCGTGCAGTTCCTTGGCCACGTTGGGGCCGGAATAGTCGACCACGATCCGGCGGGGCGGCTCGGCCTGCGGCACGCCCAGCCGGGGGTCGGCCAGCTGGCCGGCCGCCTGCTGCGCGATCCAGTCGTCGGCGAGCGTCAGGTTGACGAACCCGGGGCCGCTGACCTGCGCGCCGGCCAGTTCCGGCGCGCCTTCCAGCTGGCCGGCCAGGGCCGCGGCGATCTCCCGCGGCGGGCGGCCGAGCCGCTTGGCCAGCGGCAGCGCCACGTTGGCCTGGAAGTCGGCGAACTGGGAGGGCCGGATGACCGGGTCGGTGCCGGCGTACCCGGCGCCGAACTGCGCGGCCAGGGCAGCGCTGACGAGCCGCGCGAGGGTCAGTTCCGGGTCAGCCATGCTCCCAGCCTATCGGCCGGGCCGGCCCGGCGCGGGCCCCCCGGCGGGCCCCCTGGGCGGCCCGCTCCGGCCGGCTCGCGGCCGCCGCCCGCGGCCGGCCGGGCCGCGCTAATGGTCTGCCCCGGGCCGCCCGGCGCCGGGCCGGCCGCCGCTGGCGCGGCGCCGGCGGCGGCGGGCCCCGGCCCGGCCGCGGCCGGGCCGCGACGGGCGCGGCGGGGCCGGGCCTGCGGGGGCAGAGTTACGCAAGAGCCGCGTTAGCGGTGCCCGGCGGCCTTACAGTGACAACCGGGAGCGGGGCCTCGGATCGCCCGCGGCGCGAAGTCGCAGGCATCCCTCAGAGCGCGTTCAGCGTTCTCTAATTGTGACCTCTTCTTAATTGTCTGGACGCGGCGCATCGCGGCCCGGCAGCGTCTGAGGAGTAGCACAGCTGGCAGGCGGCCTGCCGTCGCCACCTGGCCGGCCGCGAGCCTGGACGGCCCGTTTCCGGCAGCCGACCGGAGGGAGCTGTATGCGTGAAGCTGAGCAGCGGATAAGGCCCGTGATCCCGGCCGCGGGCCGTCGGTTCCACGCCTACACCGCCAAGCACCTGGACGGGCTGGCCGCCCGGGCCGGGCTGGGCCCCGCCGAGCGGCTGGCGGTCAGGGCCGTCGCCGCCGTGCTGCCATTCCGGGCCAATGAATACGTGATCGAGAACCTCATCGACTGGGATGCCGCCCCGGCCGACCCGATCTACCGGCTGGTGTTCCCGCAGCCCGACATGCTCCCGGCCGCCGACGTGGGCCGCATCGCGGACCTGCTGGCCGCCGGCGCGCCGGAGGCCGAGGTACGCGCGGCCGCGCACGAGGTGCGGCTCAGGCTGAACCCGCACCCGGCCGGCCAGCTGGCCCTGAACGTGCCAGAGATCGCGGACGAGCCGCTGCCCGGCGTGCAGCACAAGTACCCGGAGACCGTGCTGATCTTCCCCAAGCAGGGGCAGACCTGCCACGCCTACTGCTCGTACTGCTTCCGCTGGGCCCAGTTCGTGGACGAGCCGGACCTGAAGATGGCCACCGACGACATGACCAGGGTGACCGGGTACCTGCGATCACATCCCGAGGTGACCAGCGTGCTCATCACCGGCGGCGATCCGATGATCATGGGCGCGGCGGTGCTGCGCCGCTACCTCGAGCCGCTGCTGGACCCGGGCTTGGCCCACATCGAGTCGATCCGGATCGGGACCAAGTCGCTGGCCTACTGGCCGCAGCGCTTCGTCACCGATCCCGACGCCGACGACACGCTGCGGCTGTTCGCCGACGTCCGGGCCGCGGGCAAGTCGCTGGCCCTGATGGCGCACTTCTCGCACCCCCGCGAGCTGGAGCCCGGCATGCTCAGCCGCGCGGTACGGCGGATCACCGCGGCCGGGGCCGTGATCAGGACCCAGGCGCCGCTGATCGCCTCGATCAACGACACCCCGCGGGCCTGGACGGACATGTGGCGCGCCCAGCTGCGGCTCGGCATGGTGCCTTACTACATGTTCGTGGAACGCGATACCGGCCCGCAGGGGTACTTCGCGGTCCCGCTGGCCCGCGGCTACGAGATCTTCCGCGAGGCCTACAGCAGCGTTTCCGGGCTGGGCCGGACGGTGCGCGGCCCGTCGATGTCCGCCACGCCCGGCAAGGTCTGCGTGGACGGGATCGCGGAGATCACCGGCCAGCGGGTGTTCGCCCTGCACATGATCCAGGCCCGCGACCCGGCGCTGGTCGGCCGGCCGTTCTACGCCCAGTTCGACCCGCAGGCCATCTGGCTGTCCGACCTGGTCCCGGCGTTCGCGCCCCGGTTCCCGTTCGAGCCCGACCCGGACGAGCTGCGCGGGCTGTGGGCCACGCCGGCCCTCGCGCCCGCCCCCTGACCAGCACCGGACTGCCCGTGTGCGCAGGACCGGCCTGTCTGCGCAGGACCGGCCTCTGCGCAGGACCGGACTGTCTGCGCCGGACCGGTCTGTCTGCACCGGACCGGTCTGTCTGCGCCGGACCGGTCTGTCTGCGCAGGACTGGTCAGGCGGGCGTCTGCTCGGCGGTCACGGTCTCGCCCGGCGCCGCGTCGGCGGCGGGTGAAGCGGCCGGCGTGGCGGCCCGGCGGCCCTCGCGCAGCAGCAGGCAGCTCGCCGACCCGATCAGCAGCAAGATCACGGTCACCGACATCGTCGCCCGCATGGCGTCCACGAAGCCGAACCCGAACACCTGGGCGGCGATCCGGGAGATCTCCGCGGCCAGCTGGGCCTGGCACGCCCGGGGCGACCTTTACCGAGCCGCCGGACTGCCCGGCACCGATCTGGACGCCGCCCTTGGCCGCGCTGGCGAAGCCGCTGATCAGGTGGCTGCGGATCGGGCCGGGCAGCGCCGTGCTCCGCTGCCGCGCCTGGCTGACCAGGGAGTCAGCCAGCCGGTTCTGCAGCAGCGCGCCGACCCCGGCAGTGCCGATGACCAGCCCGACCTGGCGGACGGTGTTCAGCACGCCGGATGCCGCCCCGGCCATCCGCGGCTCGATGTTGCGCATCGCGGTGGTGGTCAGCGGGGCGAATGTGAAGCCCATGCCGACCCCGGCGACCAGCAGCGAGGGGAGGAATACGTACCAGGCGCTGGTGGGCGTGGCGATCAGCGCCAGCGACCCCATCCCGACGCCGAACAAGAACAGCCCGCCCATCAGCAGGTACTTGCCGCCCATCTTGTCGGTCATCCGGCCGGCGACCGGGGCGATGAACACCGAGATCAGCGAGGCCGGGGCCATCGCCAGCCCGGCTTTGAGCGCGGAAAAGCCCAGCACCGACTGCAGGTAGATGGTGAACGGCAGGAAGATGCCCATCATCCCGATGGACAGCAGCGCGGACACCAGGTTCATCACCGAGAAGCCCCGGTCGCGGAACACCGCGAACGGCACCAGCGGCTCGCCCTGCTGGCCCAGCTTCTGCACGACGAGGAACACGGCCAGCAGCACGACTCCGGCGCCGAGGATCAGCGGGATGGAGATGATGCCGGTGATCGTGCCCCAGTTGTACTTCTGCCCCTCGACCAGGCCGTAGCAGATCGCCAGCAGTGCGGCGCTGGCCAGCAGCACGCCGGGAACGTCGAGACGGTGCCGCCAGGCCCGGCCGCATGTCCGGGATGAGCAGCGGGGCCAGCGCCAGCACGATCACGCCGATCGGCAGGTTGACGTAGAAGATCGCGCGCCAGTCGAAGGCGCTGACCAGCAGCCCGCCCAGCGTGGGCCCGGCGATGGTCGCCACCCCGGCGACCGCGCCCCAGATGCCGAAGGCCGCACCGCGGCGCTCGGGCGGGAACACGTTCGTGATGATCGCCAGCGTCTGCGGCATCAGCATGGCGGCGCCGAGGCCCTGTACCGCACGGAAGGCGATCAGCCAGCCCGCGCCGGGTGCCAGCCCGCAGGCGGCCGAGGCCAGCGTGAACACGGCGATGCCGCCCATGAACATGATCCGCGGCCCGATGATGTCGCCGAGCCGGCCGGCGGTGATCACCAGGACCGCGAGCACCAGCGCGTAGGCGTTGATCACCCACAGCACGTCATCGAGCGACGCGGGCAGCTTGGTGATGATGTTGGGGATCGCGATGTTGACGATCGTCAGGTCGAGCAGGGTCATGAAGAACCCCAGCGACACGACCAACAGCACCGCCCACGGATTCCCCTTGTATTTCCGCACTGCTTTCCTCCTGGTCCGGCTCCCATCCGGGCGTGCTGCCGGTGCAACACAGCCCGGGCCGCATCACTTCCCGCTCGCGGCCGGCTATTAAAAATCGTAACCAGCGGTACTGACAGCCCGGCCTGCTCAGATGAGGCCGCGCGGCGGCCGGGACCGAGCCACGATCCGGCCGCCGGAAAGCGCCCGCTATGCTCCCGGCCATGGATCTGAACCGAACAAGCGCGATCGTCTCCGGCGGTGCCAGCGGCCTCGGTGAGGCTACCGTGGCGGCCCTGGCCGCGGCCGGGGCCACGGTCGTCGTCGCCGACCTGAGCGAGGAGCGGGGCAAGGCCGTCGCCAGCGCGGCCGGCGGCACGTTCGCCAGGACCGACGTGACCGACGAGCAGTCCGTGCAGGCCGCCGTGGACGCGGCCGTGGCCACCGGGGCGCCGCTGCGGGCCGTGGTGAACTGCGCCGGGATCGGCTGGGCGACCAGGACCGTGAACCGGGACGGCTCGCCGCACGACCTGGCGTCCTTCCGCAAGGTCATCGACGTCAACCTGATCGGCACGTTCAACCTGATGCGGATCGGCGCCGCCGCCATCGCGAAGACCGACCCGGCCGACGCCGACGGGCAGCGCGGCGTGGTCGTCAACACCTCGTCGGTGGCCGGCCTCGAAGGCCAGACCGGCCAGGTCGCCTACTCCGCGTCGAAGGGCGGCATCATCGGCATGACCGTGCCCGCGGCCCGTGACCTGGCCGCGATCGGGGTCCGGGTGAACACCATCTGCCCGGGCATCATCGACACCCCCATCTACGGCGAGGGGCCGGCCAGCGAGGAGTTCAAGGCCCGGCTGGCCGCGCCGGTGGTGTTCCCCAAGCGGATGGGCACCGCCGCCGAGTTCGCCCAGCTGGTGCTGGCCCTCATCGGCAACGACTACATCAACGCCGACGTCGTCCGCTTCGACGGCGGCATCCGCTTCCAGCCCAAGTAGCCCGCGCCGCCAGGCCCCGAAGCCGCGGCTCCGGTGACAAAGGCAGGCCCGGATAGGGTTGGCCTGCCGCGCCGCCGAGACGATGGGGATCACATGGCCGACGAAGTGCTGGTGCAGGCCGCGGACGGGATCGGGGTCATCACGATCAACCGGCCGCAGGCCCGCAACGCGGTCAACGGGGCGGTGGCGGCGGGGATCGCGGCGGCGACCGACGAGTTCGACGCCCGCGACGACATCCGGGTGCTGGTGCTGACCGGGGCGGGCGGCACGTTCAGCGCCGGGATGGATCTCAAGGCGTTCGCCGGCGGCGACCTGCCGGTCGTGCCGGGCCGCGGCTTCGGCGGGATCACCGAGCGGCCGCCGGCCAAGCCGGTGATCGCCGCGGTCGAGGGCTACGCCCTGGCCGGCGGCTTCGAGCTGGCGCTGGCCTGCGACCTGATCGTGGCCAGCGAGACGGCGGTCTTCGGCCTGCCCGAGGTCAAGCGCGGGCTGGTGGCCGGGGCGGGCGGCCTGCTGCGGCTGCCGCAGCGGATCCCCTACCACCTGGCGATGGAGGTCGCGCTGACCGGCGGGCGCTTCCCGGCCGGCCTGATGCACGCGGCCGGGCTGGTCAGCCGGGTAGTCCCCGGCGGCCAGGCGGAAGCGGCCGCGCGTGAGCTGGCGGCGGACATCGCGCTCGGCGCGCCGCTCGCGCTGGCCGCGACCAAGCGGGTCATCACCGAGTCCGCGGACTGGCCTGCGGACCAGGCCTTCGCCCGGCAGGGCGAGATCATCGACCCGGTGTTCTCCTCGGCCGACGCGATGGAGGGCGCGGTCGCGTTCGCCGAGAAGCGGCCGCCGGCCTGGCGCGGCGAGTAACCGCCGTTCACCGCGCGGTGCTGGCGGGTCAGCCGGGCCGGGCGGACAGCGCGGGGCGCGGGGCGTACGGCGCGAGCGCGGCCCGCAGCCGGGCCCGGCCGCGGTGCAGCCGGGACATCACCGTGCCCACCGGCGTGCCCATCAGCTCGGCGATCTCGGCGTACTGGTAGCCCTCGACGTCGGCCAGGTAGACCGCCGTCCGGAATTCCGCGGGCAGCGCGCGCAGCGCGCGCAGGATCTCGGAGTCGGGCAGCCGGTCCAGCGCCTCGGCCTCCGCCGACCGGGCCGGCGGCGCCACCGGGCTGCCGTCGGCCTGCTGCCAGTCGCCGGGCAGCCCGGTGAAGGCCTGGGCCGGCTCGCGGCGCTTCTTGCGGTAGGCGTTGATGAAGGTGTTGGCCAGGATCTTGTGCAGCCACGCCCGCATGTTGGTGCCCGGGGTGAACTGGCCGTAGGACGCGTACGCCTTCGTCAGCGTCTCCTGCACCAGGTCCTCCGCGTCGCTGGCGTTGCGGGTCAGCCGCAGCGCCGCCGGGTACAGCTGCCGCTGGTAGGGCAGCGCCTCGCGGGCGAAGCGCACGGCGTCCCGCGCCCCGGGCGCGGACCGCTCCGCGCGGTCGCTGATCTGCTGCATCGGGCTCGTCACCTTCGTCTTCGTCGTTGCCTGCTCATGAGTAGACGCTTTAATGAGGCGTTGCGATGCATCCCGCGGCCAAGATCGGGGGATTGCTGAGCGAACTTACAGCTCGCGTTCAGGTTTCCGGCCGGGCCCGGCAGTTGCGGCGGGCCGGCGCCGGTCAGGAGGGCAGCGCAGATGCCGACCGGGGCACGGGACCCCGCCGCCGCGGCGCGGGCCGGCACCCTGCTGGTCGCCGGCGCGCCGATCGGGCGGCCGGAGGACGCATCGCCGCGGCTGGCCCGGGCGCTCGCGCAGGCGGAGATCATCGCGGCCGAGGACACCCGCCGGGTCCGGCGGCTGGCCACCGCGCTCGGCGTCCGGCTCACCGGGCAGCTCATCCGCTACGACGACTACGCCGAGACCGAGCAGGCCGGCCTGCTGCTGGGCCTGCTGCGCGGCGGCCGGGACGTGCTGCTGGTCAGTGACGCCGGGATGCCGGCCATCAGCGACCCCGGCTACCGGCTGGTCGGCGCGGCCGCCGCCGCCGGGATCGCCGTCACCGTGCTGCCCGGGCCGTCCGCCGCCACCGCCGCCCTGGCGATCTCCGGGCTGCCGAGCGACCGGTTCTGTTTCGAGGGCTTCCTGCCGCCAGGAGCTGGCCAGCGGGACCGGCGCCTCGCCGCGCTGGCCGCCGAGCCGCGCACGCTGATCTTCTTCGCGGCCGCGCGGAACCTGGCCGAGGTGCTGACCGCCATGGCGCAGGCCCTCGGCGGCCAGCGGCGCGCGGTCGCGTGCCGGGAGCTGACCAAGACGCACGAGGAGATCAGGCGCGGCACGCTGGCCGGGCTGGCCGGCTGGGCCGCCGGCGGCACCCGCGGCGAGGTCACGCTGGTGGTCGAGGGCGGCACCGGGGCGGCCGCGCCGCTGGAGCAGGCCGTGGCCCAGGTCACGGAGCTGACGGAGGCCGGGATTTCCCGGCGCGACGCGGTGACCGCCGTCGCGGTGCTCGGCGGGCTGCCGCGCCGCGCGCTCTACAACGCGGTGGCCGGCGCCGGGCCGCCCCCCGGCCCCGGCGCGGGCGGCTGACCGGCCCGCCGCCGGCCCGGCGGTCCGCGTCCGGCGGTGCAGCGTTGGCTCTAGGCTGATGCCATGTCGCCGACGCCCCGCCACATCCTTGCCGCACCCGCCTGGCCGTATGCCAACGGCCCGCGTCACATCGGGCACGTCTCGGGCTTCGGGCTGCCGTGCGACATGTTCTCCCGCTACCAGCGGATGGCCGGGAACCGGGTGCTGATGGTCAGCGGCACCGACGAGCACGGCACCCCGATCCAGGTGCAGGCCGAGGCCGAGGGGCTGACCGCCCGGCAGCTCGCCGACCGCTACAACCGGGTCATCGCGCAGGACCTGCACGGCCTGGACATGTCCTACGACCTGTTCACCCGGACCACCACGAGGAACCACTACGCGGTCACCCAGGAGATCTTCCGCGGCCTGTACGCCAACGGGTATGTGTTCCCGAAGGCCACGATGGGCGCGATCTCGCCGTCCACCGGCCGGACCCTGCCCGACCGCTACATCGAGGGCACCTGCCCGATCTGCGGCTACGACGGGGCCCGCGGCGACCAGTGCGACAACTGCGGCAACCAGCTCGACCCCGCCGACCTGATCAACCCGCGCTCGAAGATCAACGGCGAGACGCCGGTGTTCGCCGAGACCGAGCAGTTCTTCCTCGACCTGCCCGCGTTCGCCGGGGTACTCGGCAGCTGGCTGCAGTCCAAGGGCGGCCAGTGGCGCTCCAACGTGCTGAAGTTCTCCCTCAACCTGCTGGATGACCTGCAGCCGCGGGCGATCACCCGGGACCTGGACTGGGGCGTGCCGATCCCGCTGGAGGGCTGGCAGGACCGCCCGGACAAGCGGATCTACGTCTGGTTCGACGCGGTGATCGGGTACCTGTCGGCGTCGGTGGAATGGGCCCGCCGGTCCGGCGACCCGGACGCCTGGCGGGCCTGGTGGCAGGACCCCGGGGCGCAGGCCTATTACTTCATGGGCAAGGACAACATCGTCTTCCACGCCGAGATCTGGCCGGCCATGCTGCTCGGCTACAACGGCCAGGGCAGCCGCGGCGGCCAGCCCGGCGCGCTCGGCGCGCTGAACCTGCCCACCGAGGTGGTGGCCAGCGAATACCTCACCATGGAGGGCCGCAAGTTCTCCTCCTCCCGGGCCGTCGTCATCTACGTGCGCGACTTCCTGGAGCGCTACGACGTGGACGCGCTGCGCTACTACGTGGCCGTGGCCGGGCCGGAGAACCAGGACACCGACTTCACCTGGTCGGAGTTCATCCGGCGGAATAACGACGAGCTGGTGGCCAACTGGGGCAACCTGGTCAACCGGTCGGTCTCGTTCGCCGCCCGCAACATCGGCGAGATCCCGGCCCCGGGCGCGCAGGCCGACGCGGACCTGGCCATCTTGCAGCGGTCCAGGGACGCGTTCGCGGCGGTCGGGGCCGAGCTGTCCCGGTCCCGGTTCAAGGCGGCCATCACCGAGGCGATGCGCACCGTCGCCGAGGCCAACAAGTACCTGTCCGACCAGGCGCCGTGGAAGCTGCGCGAGTCCGACCCGGAGCGGATGCGGACGATCTGCCACACCGCGCTGCAGCTGGTCGACGACGGCAAGACGCTGCTCACCCCGTTCCTGCCCCGCTCGTCGCAGCAGGTGTCCGCGATGCTCGGCGGCACCGGCGAATGGTCGGGGATGCCGCGGGTCGACGAGGTGGACGAGGACGGCGGGCCGTCCTACCCGGTGATCACCGGCGACTACGCCCGGGCGCCCCGGTGGGAGTCCGCGCCGATCCGGCCCGGCACGCCGCTGGCCGCGCCCACGCCGCTGTTCGCCAAGCTGGACCCGGCGCTGGCCGAGGAGGAGCTGGCCCGGCTGGAATCCACGTGAGCCTCGGCCGCCCCCCGGCGCCGCCGCCCGAGCCGCTGCCCGCGGCGATCTGCGACAGCCACTGCCACCTGGACATGATCTCCGAGCCGGCCGGCCAGGCGCTGGCGCAGGCCGCCGCGGCCGGGGTGACCAGGGTGGTGACGGTCGGCTGCGACGTGCCGTCGTCGCGCTGGGCGGCAGGCCTCGCGGCCGCCCGGCCTGAGGTGTACGCCGCGGTGGCCGTTCACCCGAACGAGACCCCGGCCGCCGCGGCCACCGCCGCGGAGCGGGACGAGGTGCTCGCGCAGATCGCCGCCCTGGCCGGGCAGGAGCGGGTGCGGGCGGTCGGCGAGACCGGCCTGGACTACTACCGCGACAGCGCCCCGCCGGCGCTGCAGCAGGAATGGTTCCGCGCCCACATCGAGATCGCCAGGGTCACGGGCAAGCCGCTGATGATCCACGACCGGGACGCGCACGCGGACGTGCTGAAGATCCTGGCCGACGAGGAGCCGCCGGAGACGGTGATCTTCCACTGCTTCTCCGGTGACGCCGAGATGGCGCGGGCCTGCGCGCGGGCCGGCTACATCCTGTCGTTCGCCGGCACGGTCACCTTCGGCTCAGCCCGGACGCTGCGGGAGGCGGCGGCCGTGGTGCCGGCGGACCTGCTGCTGGTGGAGACCGACGCCCCGTTCCTGGCCCCGGCGCCGAACCGGGGCAAGGCCAACGCGCCTGCCCAGGTCGCGCACACGCTGCGGGCGATCGCGCAGATCCGGCAGGCTGACGTGGCGCAGCTGTGCGCCCAGGTGGCCGCGACCGCCGAGCGCGTCTTCGGGCCCTGGTAACCGGCCGTGCCCGCGGCCGGCCTGCTCGGGCCCACCGACATCCGGCAGCTAGCGGCCCGGCTGGGCCTCCGGCCGTCCAGGCGGCTCGGCCAGAACTTCGTCGTCGATGCCGGGACGGTGACCAGGATCACCGCGCTGGCCGGGGTCGGGCCGGATGACACCGTGCTGGAGGTCGGGCCCGGGTTCGGCTCGCTGACCCTGCCGCTGCTGGCCGCGGCCGGCCGGGTGACCGCGGTGGAGGTCGACCCGCTGCTGGCCGCGGAGCTGCCGCGCACGGTCGCGGCCCGGGCGCCGGCCCTCGCCGGGCGGCTGATAGTCGTCACCGCCGACGCGGCCCGGGTGACCGGCCTGCCCGGCCCGCCGCCCACCGCGCTGGTGGCCAACCTGCCCTACAACGCCGCGGTCCCGGTGGTGCTGCACCTGCTGGCCACGGTGGGCTCGCTGCGCCGCGGGCTGGTCATGGTGCAGGCCGAGGTGGCCGAGCGGATGAGCGCCGCGCCGGGCAGCCGGGTGTACGGCGTGCCGTCGGTCAAGCTGGCCTGGTACGCCGCCGCCCGGCTGGCCGGCCAGGTGCCGCGCAGCGTGTTCTGGCCGGTGCCGCGGGTCGACTCGGGCCTGGTGGCCTTCACCCGGCGCGACCCGCCGGTGCCGCGCACGGCCGGGGCCACCGCGCGGCCGGCCACCGCCGCCGGGCCCGCCGCCCCGCCGGAGCCCGCCGCCCTGCCGGAGCCCGCCGCCCCGCCGGAGCCCGCCGCCCCGCCGGCCGCCCCGCCTGGGCCCGCCCCGCCCGGCCGGGAGGAGGTGTTCGCGGTCGTCGACGCCGCGTTCTCCCAGCGGCGCAAGACGCTGCGCGCCGCGCTGGCCGCCTGGGCCGGTTCGCCGGCCGCCGCCGAGCGGTTGCTGCGCGCGGCCGGGATCGACCCGGCCCGCCGCGGCGAGGAGCTCGCGGTGGCCGATTTCGCCGCCATCGCCGCCGCAGCCGCCGGCTCCGCGGACGCCGGTGTCCGCGGCGGCGGCTCCGCCGGGCCGGTCCCCGGCGGTCAGGGCGCCGGGCAGGCGCCGCCGTAGAACCCGGGGCCGGCCAGGCCGGGACCGGTCAGGGCCGGCCGGCGCGCGCCGCCCCCGGCCGGGTAGGCGGTGTCGAACCACTGCCGGAAGAACGCGGTCAGCCGCGCCTGACAGGGCGGCCTGGAGTCGGGCAGGTAGCGGATGAAGCCCGCCTCCAGCTGCGGCTCGGTGATGGACCGGCCGCCGTATTCGCGCTGCAGCCGGATCAGGGCCGCGGTGAAGCGGGCGTGGCCGAGTATCTGCCGCAGCGCGATGTAGGCGACGCCCGGCCGGGTGTAGGTGTTGTCCCCGGCGAACAGCAGGTACGGCGTCGGGTCGGACGGCGCGGTGGTCCAGAACTGGCCGCCGCTGGCGTAGCTGCGGCCGAACTGGCGGACCAGGCTGCGCTGGAACGCGCGCTGCCCGGCCGCGGTGCCCGGGCCGCCCGCGGCGTCCTCCGCCAGCCGGGCGTGGTAGAGGTACTCGGCCAGGGTGGCGAGGCCCTCCTTGTAGAAGGTCATCTGGTAGCCGCCCTCGGTGACGTGATCGCCCCACCACTGGTGCATGTTCTCGTGGTAGAGGGTGTCGGTGTCGATCTCGCCGCCGGAGAAGGTGATCATGGTCTGCATCTCCTCCTCGAAGGAGGCCGGCGGCAGGCCGACCACCACCCCGTCGGAGCTGAACGGGAACGGGCCGGTGAACGCCGACTCGAACCGCGTGATCTCCGGCTGCAGGTTCATGACCTTCAGGTTGGCGGCCTTGCGGCGGGCACTGAGCGAGCTGGCCTGTGCCTGGTAGAACGGGATCCCGTCGGCGCGGTGCTCGGTCAGGGTGAAATGGCCGACGCTGTCCTCGACCAGGTAGCTGGCCACCGGCTCGGGTGAGTGCCAGTGCCAGGTCACCGAGCCGCGGCGGAACTGCGCGTCCGGGGAGTTGCGGTGCTCCCATTCCAGGATGCCGTTGGCCAGCACGGTGCGCCCGGCGGTGACCGTGTCGTAGAAGTCGTAGGCCGGCTTGGCGGTGGGGTAGTCGTTCAGCGGCATCCAGTCCTCGGTGCCGACCGGCTCGGTGGTGACGAAGCCGCCGTCGCCCCTCGGCTGATCGGATACGAACCAGCCTTCGGTGGTGCCGTCGCCGTCGGTGTGCACGCCGGGCCGCCCGGTGTAGTAGACCGCAACGCGGAAGCTCGCGCCGCGCCTGATCGGCCGGCCCGGGGTGATGACCAGCTTGTTGGCCGGGCACAGGGTGCCGTTCTGCGCGTTGCGCTGCCGGAAGCTGGTGGACTTCAGCTCGGGCGTGCAGGCCGGCGGCAGCGGGTTGTGCCGCGGGCCGCCGACCGGGGTGTTCTCCGAGGCCTCGTGGGCCAGCGGGTTCGGGTCGCCCGGCCCGTTCGGGTCACCGGGGTAGGCCGGCCGGGCGAACCGGAAGGAGGCTGCCGCGCCGTCCACGGTGACCCGCTGCACGTGCAGGTCGGGCCCGATCGCGGTGTTGGCCAGCGACCGCCGCTCGAGGTCCAGGCTGAAGCTGGTCAGGCACTGGGTCGCCCGGTCGGTCAGCACCACGTGATTACCGGGCAGGAACCGGTTCGCGGCCGCGTCGTAGACCAGGTCGACGCTGGTGTGCACGCTCGCGTAGCCGCCGTTGCCGGTGTCGGGATACAGGTGCGCGCCGTAGCCGGACAGCGTCCGGGCCCCCGGCCCGCACCGTCCCCCGCTCCCGGCCTGCCCCGCGGCCAGCGAGGGCGGCGCGGACAGCACCGGCAGCAGCGCGGCAGCGATCAGCGCGGCGGCGGCCAGCGCGGCCAGGCCGGGCGCGGGACGGGCGCGCCGGGAGGCGCGCGCGGCACCGGCCTGGTGCCCGGCGGTCTTGGTCATAGTCGCTCGCCTTCGCCCGTTTGAGCAGATGCACCCGGTGTGCACCCTTTGCCTGTTCCCCGGATCTGGCGATTTCAGACCCGGGCGCGGCATCCAACCGCCCGCGCCTGGGATCATCGTCAGGTGACCTCAGTGACCACCGGGCCGGGCGGATCCGCCGTGACCGTCCGGGTGCCGGCCAAGGTGAACCTCCAGCTCGCGGTGGGGCCGCAGCGCGCGGACGGTTACCACGACCTGGTCACGATCTTCCACGCCGTCTCGCTGTTCGACGAGATCACCGTGTCGCGGGCCGAGCGCGGCGCGGTGCGGGTGACCGGCGAGGGCGCCGGCGCGGTGCCGCGCGGCAGCGCGAATCTGGCCGCCATGGCCGCCGCCGCGCTGGCCCGCGAGGTGTCAGCGCGGGCTGACCGGGCCGGGCAGCCGCCGGTGCTGATCGAGATACGCAAGCGGATTCCGGTGGCCGCGGGGCTGGCGGGCGGCAGCGCGGACGCCGCCGCCGCCCTGGTGGCCTGCAACGAGCTCTGGCGGGCCGGGCTCACCGCCCCGGAACTGGCGCAGATCGCCGCGCAGCTCGGCAGCGACGTGCCGTTCGCGCTGGCCGGCGGGACGGCGATCGGCCAGGGCCGCGGCGAGCTGCTCACCCCCGCCCTGGTGACCGGCAGCTACCACTGGGTGCTTGCGTTCGCGGCCGGCTCGCTGACCACCCCGGAGGTCTACGCGACCTGCGACCGGCTGCGGGCCCGGGCCGCCGACGGCCACCGGCAGGAGGCCGGGTCGGCCCCGAGCGCCGGCCTGCTGGCCGCGCTGCGCTCGGGCGACCCGGCCGCGGTCGGCCCGCTGCTCAGCAACGACCTGCAGGCCGCCGCGGTCTCGCTGATGCCCGGGCTGCGCCGGACGCTGAACGCCGGGCGGGCGCACGGGGCGCTCGGCGCGATCGTGTCCGGCTCCGGCCCGGCCTGCGCCTTCCTGGCCGCCGACGCGCGCGCGGCCGCGGACCTGGCCGTCGGGCTGGCCGGCGCCGGGGTCTGCCGGGCGGCCGTGCAGGTCACCGGCCCGGTGCCCGGCGCGGCCGTGCTGGCCGGGCAGGAGAGCTAGGGCGTGCCGCCGGCCAACCTGGTCAACCTGGAGGCGGCGACCGTCTCGTTCGGCGACCGGGCCCTGCTCGACGGGGTCTCGCTGGGCGTGGCCGACGGCGAGGCCATCGGCGTCGTCGGCCGCAACGGGGCCGGCAAGACCACGCTGCTGGCCGCGCTGGCCGGCCCGCTCGACCTGGACTCCGGCCGGGCCACCCGGGCCCGGTCGGCGCGGATCGGTTACCTGCCGCAATCCGGGGCGCCGGCCGGGCCGGTGCGCGATATCGTGCTCGGCTCGCTGCCCGAGCACGCCTGGGCCGCCGACCCGCGCATCCGCTCGGTGCTGGCCGCGCTGCTGCCCGGCATCGACCTGGCCGCCGACGCCGGGCGGCTGTCCGGCGGCGAGCGCCGCCGGGTCGCCCTGGCCGCCTTGCTGCGCGGTTCCGATGATCTGCTGCTGCTGGACGAGCCCACCAACCACCTCGACCTCGAGGTGATCGGCTGGCTGGCTTCCTACCTGCGCGAGCATGGCCGGGCCTACGTCGTGGTCACCCACGACCGCTGGTTCCTGGACGCGGTCTGCGACCGGACCTGGGAGGTCGCCGCCGGCCGGGTGCACGACTACGACGGCGGCTACTCCGCCTACGTGCTGGCCCGGGCCGAGCGGGCCCGGACGGCCGCCGCGGAAGAGCAGCGCCGCCGCAACCTGCTGCGCAAGGAGCTGGCCTGGCTGCGCCGCGGGCCGCCCGCCCGGACCAGCAAGCCCAGGTTCCGGCTGGCCGCGGCCAGCGAGCTGATCGCCGGCGAGCCGCCGCCGCGCGACGGGGTGGAGCTGGCCAGGATCGCCGCCGCCCGGCTCGGCAAGACCGTGCTGGAACTGGACGGCGTCACGCTGAGCGCCGGCGGCCGGCCGCTGCTGCGGGAGGTGAGCTGGCAGCTCGGCCCGGGTGAAAGGGTCGGCGTGGTCGGGCCGAACGGCAGCGGCAAGACCAGCCTGCTGCAGCTGCTGGCCGGCCGCGTGCCCGCCGCCCGACCGGGGCCGCGCCGCCCGGGGCCGCGCCGCCCGGGGACGGGCCGGCGGGCGGGGTGACGGCCACCGGCCGGGTGGTGCGCGGCGCGACCGTCCGGCTCGGCTACCTGACCCAGGAGCCGCCGCCGGCCGACCCGCGGCTGCGGGTCCTCCAGGCGGCCCAGCAGGTCCGCGGCGCGGTGCGGCTCGGCGGCCGCGAGCTGTCGGCCAGCCAGCTGCTTGACCGGCTCGGCCTGCCCGGCGACCGGCAGTGGACCCCGGTGGGCGAGCTGTCCGGCGGCGAGCGGCGCCGGCTGCAGCTGCTGACGGTGCTGATGGCCGAACCGAACGTGCTGCTGCTGGACGAGCCGACCAACGACCTCGACATCGAGACGCTGACCGAGCTGGAGGACCTGCTGGACGCCTGGGCCGGCTCGGTGATCGCGGTCAGCCACGACCGGTACTTCCTGGAGCGGGTCACCGACCACGTCATCGCGGTCGGCGACGGGCAGCTGCCGCTACTGCCCGGCGGAGTGCAGGAGTACCTGCAGCGGCGGGCGGCCGCGGCCCGGCCGCCCGGCCCCGCGGCCGGGTCGGCGGGAGCGAAGCCGGCCGGGGACCGGGCCGGGCCGTCCGCAGCGGCCCGGCAGCGCACCGCGAGCAAGGAGCTGGCCCGGGTGGAACGCCAGCTGGGCCGGCTGGCGGACACGGTGTCCCGGCTGGAAGCCGAGCTGGCCGCCAGCGCCGCCGACTACCAGCGGCTGCTGGAGCTCGGCGCGCAGCTGCGCGCGGCCCAGCAGGAACAGGCCGGCCTGGAGGACCGCTGGCTGGAGCTGGCCGAGGAAACCTCGCCCTAGCCGCCCGTCGGCGGAGCCGCCGGAGGCCCAGCCCGGGCCGGCGCGGCTACCGGGAGCCCGGGCCGGCGTCCAGTGGCGCGAGCAGGATCCGCAGCAGCGCGGCGAGCTGGTCCTGCTGGCCGCGGGCGAGCGCGGCCAGCAGCTCGCGCTCCCCGGTCAGCAGGTCGGTGAGCGCGGCGTCGACCGCGGCCCGGCCGCGCTCGGTGAGCTTGACCAGCACGCCCCGCTTGTCCTGCGGGTCCGGCTCGCGCCGGACCAGGCCCGCGCTGGCCAGCCCGTCGATCCGGTTGGTCATCGTGCCCGAGGTGACCAGCGTGGCCCGCAGCAGTGCGCCGGGGCTGAGCTGGTAGGGCGGCCCGGTGCGGCGCAGCGCCGACAGCACGTCGAAACCCGACGGCTCCAGGCCGTGCGCGCCGAACGCCGCGCGCCGGGCCCGGTCCAGGTGCCGGGCTAGCCGGGAGACCCGGCTCAGCACCTGCATCGGGGTCAGGTCCTCATCCGGCAGCTCGGCACTCCAGCCGGCCACCAGGTCGTCGACCTCGTCGCGCACCGGGGACGCCCCCGGCGGCCCGTCCTGCTGCTCCCGCGGCGCCATGCCCGGCAGCATATCTCTTGACATCAAGACTCATGATCCGGTAAGCCTGTTGCCGGATACCTCGACATCAAGAGAAATGTTCCGGGCCAGGATTAACCGCCCGGGGCCAGGGAGCTGGCGGTCATCTGGGATCCCGGGCAGTACCTGCAGTTCTCCGGCGAGCGCTCGCGCCCGTTCCTCGACCTAGTCGGCCGGATCCGGGCGGACCGCCCGGCCGCGGTCTATGACCTTGGCTGCGGCCCCGGCCACCTCACCGCGGCGCTGGCGGACCGGTGGCCGGGCGCGCACGTGCACGGCATCGACTCCGACCCGGCGATGATCGAGTCCGCCCGGCAGTTGCTGGCCGGCCGCCCGGCGGGCCGCGGGGGCGGCCGCCTCAGCTTCGGGCCCGGCGACGTGCGCGACTGGCGGCCGGCCGGGCCAGCCGACGTGATCGTGTCCAATGCCGTGCTGCAGTGGGTGCCCGGCCATCTGGAGCTGCTGCCGCGCTGGGCCGGGTGGCTGGCCGACGGCGGCACGCTGGCTTTCCAGCTGCCCGGCAACTTCGACCAGCCGAGTCACGCGGCGCTGCGGGAGATGGCCACCGCCGCGCGCTGGCGGCCGCTGCTGGCCGGGGCGGAGCTCAACCGCCAGTCCGCGGGTCCCGGCCGGTACGCCGATCTGCTCAGCCGGGCCGGCTGCCAGGTCGACGCCTGGGAGACGACCTACCTGCACATCCTGCCGGGCGACGATCCGGTGCTCGACTGGTATAGGGGCACCGGCCTGCGGCCGGTGCTGGCCGCGCTGGACGCCGGCCAGGCCGAAGAGTTCCTGGCTGAATACGGCGCCCGGATGCGCGCCGCCTACCCGCGCGCGCCCTATGGCACCCCGTTCCCGTTCCGCCGGGTGTTCGTCGTGGCCCGCCGGCCGTAGCAGGCGCCCGGCCCGGCGTCAGGTGCCGCGCAGCTGCGCCGCCGCCGCGTCCGACAGCCGGGGCTTGCGGTCGAGCTGGGATAGCCCGTTCCAGGCCATGTTGACCAGGTGCGCGGCGACGTCCTCGATCTTGGGCTTGCGGGCGTCGAGCCACCACTGGCCGGTGAACACGACCATCCCGACCAGCATCTGCGCGTACATCGGCGCCAGCTTGGGCTCGTAGCCGCGCTGCTTGAGCACGTCGGCCAGGATGTACTCGACCTGGCTGGCGACGTCGCTGATCAGGCTCGCGAAGGTGCCGGAGCCCGACGCCGGGTTGGAGTCGCGCACCAGGATCCGGAAGCCGTCGGAGTTCTCCTCGATGTAGCGCAGCAGGCTGACCGCGGCCACCTCGAACTTCGCCCTCGTGTCCTCGCCGGACAGCAGCCGGGTGGCCATGGCCAGGAAGCGCTCGACCTCGCGGTCGACCACGACCGCGTACAGCCCCTCCTTGCCGCCGAAGTGCTCGTAGACCACCGGCTTGGACACGTGGGCCTGGGCGGCGATCTCCTCGATGGAGGTGCCGTCCAGGCCCCGCTCGGCGAACAGCCGCCGCCCGATGTCGAGCAGCTGCTCGCGGCGCTCGCGCCCGGTCATCCGCTTGCGGTGAGAGGAATCAGAGTGGCTTGTCACTGCTCCATAATGCGGCCCGAGCCCGGCTTAGCGGCTGAGGCGGGCCCCGGTTGGCGCCCTCCTGGTCATCGCCCCGAACCGCCGGCGGCTGCTGACCTGGCGCGCCGCTAGCCGCTTTTCGTCCGGCCAGCGCACGTTCCAGGCCCAGCCGAGCTTCTCGGAGAACCAGATGAGCCGGGCGGCAATGTCGATCTGGCCCTTGAGCACGCCGTGCCGGGCGCAGGTCGGGTCCGCGTGGTGCAGGTTGTGCCAGGACTCGCCGAAGGACGGGATGGCCAGCCAGGCCACGTTCCGCGACTTGTCCCTGACCTCGAACTCCTCCGACCCGAACGTGTGGCAGATCGAGTTGATCGACCAGGTCACGTGGTGCAGGAAGGCGATGCGGACCAGGCTGGCCCAGAAGAACGCGGTGACCGCGCCCTGCCACGACATCGACCACAGGCCGCCGATCAGCGCGGGCGCGAGGAAGGAGACCGCCACCCAGACCGGGAAGGTGTCGGAGATCCTCTTGATGTCCTTGTCGGCCAGCAGGTCGGGGCAGAACTTCTGCTGCGAGGTGCGGCCGCTGTTGAGCATCCAGCCCATGTGCGCCCAGCCGATGCCCTTGACCAGCGCCCGCCAGTCGCTGCCGAACCGCCACGGCGAGTGCGGGTCGCCGTCTCGGTCGCTGTACTTGTGGTGCCGCCGGTGATCGGCGACCCAGGTGAGCACCGGGCCCTCGATCGCCGTGCTGCCCGCGATGGCGAGCGCGATCCGCATCGGGCGCTTGGCCTTGAACGAGGAGTGGGTGAAGTGGCGGTGATAGCCCATGCTGATGCCGAGGCCGGAGAAGGCGTACCAGACCAGCGCGATCACAACGTCGTGCCAGCCGAGGCCCCAGCCCCAGGCCAGCGGGATCGCGGCGATCAGGGCCAGCGTCGGCACGGCCACGAAGGCGGCGATCAGGATCTTCGCGCCCGGGCCGTTGGGCTCGGGATCGAACTCCGGCCGCGGGCCGGAGGGCCGGGACGGGGCGGAAGGTGCGGGTGCGGACGGCCGGAGGCCTACCGCAGCGCGCGGTAGTTCGGTCGTGGTCATGGTGGATCCTCGCTTCGCGATCGGGCCCTGAGGGACGAGCGCTCCGCACCACCGGGACAGGGGCCGATGCAAATACGCTTACGTAACCGTAACCTACGCCAGCGTAAGTCATGCAAGCGACCTGGCTGAAGTTCAGCTTAATTTGCCGTATAGATCACGTTCCGCCACACCGCGCCTACCGGAGCGGGGCCCTGTCTCCCTGCCCGCTTTCCGGTCCGCTACGCAAGAGGACTAGGCCCGGTAGGCTCAGCACCAGCCATCCCGGGTCGTCTAATCGGCAAGACAGGGACCTTTGGAGTCTCTAACCGAGGTTCGAATCCTCGTCCGGGAGCTAGATCGCGGGACCAGCCCGCCTGCCGGCCGCGGTTCTGCGGGCCGCTAGTCGCTCGGCCCGGCAGCGGTCGGCATCGGATCAGAGCAGGTCATCGTCCCAAGAGCCCATCCTTCGATCCGCCGGTACAGTTCGGCGCTGCGGCTGACGTCAATCCGGAGGCAGCCGTAATAGGTGTCGCCGGTGTTCTTCCGAACCGTGGTCGGGTTATGCCGCTTGAGCTGAGTGCGGCGGAACTGGCCAGGGTCGGCTCCCGTGAGGCCAAGCCAGAATCGCTCAGCGGCTGGGACGTCCGCGCTCTCGTGGATGTGTACCCGGAAGATGAGCCTGCTGCGAGCCACGCCGGCGAAGTCGAGGAACCTCAGGAAGAAGCCGATCATCTTCGGGTCGCTGTTAATGAATTCGACCCGGTCATTACGCCGGTACGGCTTGTTCTTAGCACCCTCGCACCAGTAGGCGACCGCGCCGGCGATCAGCATCTCCCGCTCGCTGAGCATTCCGATCTCCGCCTCGGCTTCGGCGCGGACGGAGTCGCGGGCGGCCTCGCGCAGCGGCCGCTCCTCGGCCCAGTACTGAGCGACGGCCTCGGCCTGACGCCGGCAGCTCTCTTCGTAGCTCAGCCGCTCTGGCCGCGGCATGTCACTGACCCAGTGCGAGATCGAGCTCTTGGCCACGCCGAGCTGGGCCACGATCTCGTTGTAGGACAGGCCCTGCGCACGCAACTCGCGGGCCCTGGCGCGCAGATCGTCCTTCGCCCGCGGCCGCCAGGTCCAGGGCTGCGGCGGCTCGCCCCGCAGCACCTCATTCAGCGTCTGGTTGCTGCCGATGCCGAGGATCTGCTTGATCTCACGGCGGGAGCGGCAGGCCTGGCGCAGGGCGACAGCTTGTTCACGGAGCTGAGGAAAATCTAGTCTTTTCGTCATAATCGAATATTATTTCGATAGTCTGACAAAATGGCCGCCTGCGGGCCAGCACGGATTAATTCGCCGGCCAGTGAGGTGCGGGCCGGCGGAATCCGGCATAACGCGCCGGCGGGCGAACCTGGGCCGATGGTCTGGTGTCGGCCCTGCGCGGCGGGCCGGACGGTATCCTGCGAGAGTCGGGCGCATGAACCGGCAGGCGGGGGCGCCGACGTCGGCCCGCAGCGATACCGAGGAGCCCAGCGGAGTGAGTGTTACCGGCCGCCCGGCTGCGGTCATCATCCTCGCCGCAGGCGAGGGCACCCGGATGAAGTCCGCGCTCCCGAAGATGCTGCACGAGGTATGCGGCCGGGCCATGCTCGGCCACGTCATCGGCGCGGCCGGCGAACTGGATCCGGCCCGGCTGATCGTCGTCGTCGGGCACGGCGGCGGCCAGGTGGCCGGCTACCTGGCCGGGCACGCGCCGCAGGCGGTCATCGCGGTGCAAGAACGCCGGGGCGGCACCGGGCACGCGGTGCGGATGGCGCTTGAGCAGGCCGGGCCGATCAGCGGCACCGTGGTCGTGACCTACTCCGACACCCCGCTGCTGCGCGGCGCGACCCTGGCCGGGCTGGTCCGCGGGCACCAGGCGGCCGGCGCCGCGGCTACCGCGCTGACCGCGACCGCGGCGGACCCGGCCGGCTACGGCCGGATCGTGCGGGACGCCGACGGGGCGTTCGCGGCCATCGTCGAGGACGCCGACGCGACCCCGGAGCAGCGCGCGATCACCGAGATCAACTCCGGCATGTACGCCTTCGACGGTGACCTGCTGGCGGACGCGATCAAGCGGGTGCCGACCGACAACGCCAAGGGCGAGGAGTACCTCACCGACGTCGCGGCCATCCTGCGCGGCGACGGGCACCTGGTCGCCACGGCGGCGTGCGCCGACTTCGACGAGGTGCTCGGCGTCAACGACCAGGCCCAGCTGGCCCGGGCCCGGCGGCTGATGAACGAGCGGCTGCTCGGCAGCTGGATGACCGCGGGCGTCACCGTGGTCGACCCGGCCAGCACCTGGGTCGATGTCGGGGTCACGCTCACCGCCGGGGTCCGGGTCGAGCCGGGCACTCAGCTGGAGGGCCGCACGAAGGTCGCGGCGGGCGCCCGGGTCGGGCCCGGCTGCGTGCTGCGCGACACCACGGTCGGGTCCGGCGCCACGGTGATCCAGTCCGTCTGCGAGTCCGCGGTGGTCGGCGCCGGGGTCAGCGTCGGCCCGTTCGCCCATCTCAAGCCCGGCACCACCCTCACCGGATCGCGGCGGCCCGCGGGCGCCGCCGCGGGCCCGGCATCCCGTCCCGAGGCACCCCCCCGGCAGGAAGGACAGGACCAGTGACCGGAATCACCGCCTCCGGCGAGAAGAAGATGATGCTCTTCTCCGGCCGGGCCTTCCCCGAGCTGGGCAGCGAGATCGCCGGCTGCCTGGGCATCGAGCCGACCCCTACCACCTTGTATGACTTCGCCAACGGCGAGATCTTCGTCCGGTTCCTGGAATCGGTCCGCGGCAGCGACGCTTTCGTGCTGCAGAGCCACACCGCGCCGATCAACGAATGGATCATGGAGCACCTGATCATGGTCGACGCGCTCAAGCGCGCGTCGGCCAAGCGGATCACGGTCGTCGCCCCGTTCTTCGGCTACGCCCGGCAGGACAAGAAGAGCCGCGGCCGCGAGCCGATCTCGGCCCGGCTGATGGCCGACCTGTTCCTGACCGCGGGCGCCGACCGGATCATGGCGGTGGACCTGCACACGGCGCAGATCCAGGGCTTCTTCGACGGCCCGGTCGACCACTTGTTCGCGCTGCCGATCCTCGCCTCCTACCTGGAGGGCCGGCTGGACCTGAGCCAGACGACCGTGGTGGCGCCGGACGCCGGCCGGGTCCGGGTGTGCGAGCGGTGGACCGACCGGCTCGGCTGCCCGCTGGCCATCATCCACAAGCGCCGCGACCCGGACGTGGCCAACCAGGTCAAGATCCTGGAGGTCGTCGGCCAGGTCGCCGGGCGCACCTGCGTGCTGGTCGACGACATGATCGACACCGGGGCGACGATCGCGAACGCCGCCGAGGCGCTGTTCGACCAGGGCGCGGCCAAGGTCATCGTCACCGCCACCCACGGCGTGCTGTCCGGCCCCGCGGTGGACCTGCTGAAGAACTCGCGGATCAGCGAGGTCGTGGTCACCAACACGCTGCCGATCCCGGCCGACAAGCGGTTCGACAAGCTCACCGTGCTGTCCATCGCGCCGCTGATCGCCCGCGCCATCAGCGAGGTGTTCAGCGACGGCTCGGTGACCAGCCTGTTCGACGGCCAGAGCTGACCGCGGCCGCCGGGCGCGGAAGGTGACCGCCGTCTCCTTCCCCCCGATGCAGCGGAAGGAGACAACGGCCACCGGCTTGCGGACCGGCCCCCGAGGCGGCCCGGCCTGCGCGGAGGTCGCCTGCCAGGCCGGCCGGCGGGGCCGCGGGCTGCGACGCGGCCCCGGCAGGCGTTCCGCGCGCTGCTAGCTTCGCGGCCAGTCCTTTCCCGGCGCTTAACGGGCGATTACGGCGCCCGCCGTTCTCCGGCCAGGTCGCCCGGATTTTCCGCAACAAGCCATCTGCCCAGGTCAGGATCCTGCTTCCGGGGGGCAGGGACCGGCCTGCGCAAACCGCCCGCACCCCGGGCCCCCACTGCGCCGATATGCGAGACAATTGGACTTTGCTGACGGGGCCGGGGCCGGACGGCGGGCGCGGCAGGCCGCCAGCTGACGGGCGCTGGGGAAGGCTTGGCTGCAGAACGCGACGACTTGGTGCGCTACCGGATCCTCGGGCCGCTGGAGGTGCGGCCAGGGCCGGACTGGCAGCCCGTCAGGGCGGGGAAGAACCGCGCGCTGCTGGCCGCGCTGCTGCTGCACTGCGGCCAGATCGTCTCGGCGGACCGGCTCATCGCCGAGATGTGGGGCGACGACCCGCCGGAGTCGGCGGCCAAGGCGATCAGCGTGCACGTGTTCCGGCTGCGCCAGCTGCTCGCCGACCCCGACGGCGCGCAGCTCACCACCCGCGCGCCTGGTTACCTGCTGCGCTGCGGCCCCGGTGAGCTGGACGCCCGGGTGTTCGAGGCGCGGGCCGCGGACGGGCGGCGGCTGCTGGCCGCGGGCCGGGCCGCCGAGGCGGCGGGCGAGCTGGCCCGGGCGCTGAGCCTGTGGCGCGGCCCGGCGCTGGCCGACGTGCCGCGCACCGCCCGGATCGGGACCGAGGCCGACCGGCTGGAAGAGGCCCGGCTGGCCGCGCTGGAGCTGCGGATCGAGGCCGGCCTGCGGTGCGGCCGGCACGGCGAGCTGGTGCCCGAGCTGCGCAAGCTGACCGCCGAGTACCCGCTGCGCGAGGGCGTCTGGGTGCTGCTGCTGCGGGCCCTGGCCGCGGCGGGCCGGCACGCCGAGGCCGTCGCCGCTTACGGGCAGGCCCGGGCGGCCATCGCCGACGAGCTCGGCACCGAGCCTGGCCCCGCCCTGCGCGAGCTGTTCCAGCTGCTGCTCACCGGCGGCGGGGCGGTCTTCCCGGCGCCGGCCGCGGCCGGCGAGCCGGCCGGCGGCCCCCCGGACCCGCCCGCCCAGCTGCCCGCCGACATGCCGGATTTCACCGGCCGGTCCGGCCCGCTGGACCGGCTGCGCCGCCTGCTGCGGCCGCAGCAGGACCAGGCGCCAGCCGCGCTGCCGGTCGTGGTGGTGTCCGGCGCCCCGGGCCTGGGCAAGACGGCGCTGGCGGTGCACGCCGCGCACGCGCTGCGGGCCGGCTTCCCCGACGGTCAGCTGTACGTGAGCCTGCGCGGCGGCGGCGAGCGGCCGGTCGCCGCGGACGACGTGCTGGCCCGGTTCCTGCGCGGCCTCGGCGTGCCGCCGGCCCGGATCCCGCTGGCCGAGGAGGAGCGGGCCGCGCTGTACCGGACCGTGACCGCCCGGCGGCGGCTGCTGGTCGTGCTCGACGACGCGGCCGACGCGGCCCAGGTCCGGCCGCTGCTGCCGGGCAGCGCGTCCTGTGCCGTGCTCATCACCTCGCGTAACCGGCTGGCCAGCCTCGCGGGCAGCCAGCTGGTGGACCTGGACGTGCTCGGCGGCGGTGAGGCGGCAAGCCTGTTCGCCCGCATCGTCGGGGCCGGCCGGGTGGCGGCGGAGCCGGCCGCCAGCCGCGAGGTGCTGGCCGCCTGCGCCGGGCTGCCGCTGGCGATCAGGATCGCCGCCGCCCGGCTGGCCGCCCGGCCCGGCTGGCAGATCCGCACGCTGGCCGGTCGGCTGGCCGACACCCGCCGCCGGATCGACGAGTTCACCGCCGGGGACCTGGCCGTGCGGGCCTGCTTCGAGGTGAGCTTCGCCGCGCTGCGCAAGATCCGCCCGCGCCGCGGCGGGGTGGACCCGGCCCGGGCCTTCGCCATGCTGGGGCTGTGGCAGGGTCCCTCGCTCAGCCTGGCCGCGGCGGCGGTGCTGATCGGGGAGGAAGCGCCGGAGGTGGCCGGCGCGCTGGACGAGCTGGTCGACGCGCACCTGATCGAATCGCCCGCGCCCGACCGGTACGCCTTCCACGACCTGCTGCGCGCTTACGCGGCGCAGCAGGCGGCGGGCGAGCCGCAGCAGGTGGTGGCGCAAGCCAAGGCGCGGCTGCTGACCTGGTATCTGCGCACCAGCGACGCGGCCGCCGCGGTGGTGTCGCCCGCCCGGGACCGGATCCCCCCGGCTCCGCCGGTGCCGGGCAGCGACCCGCTGGCCTTCGGCTCGCCGGAGCAGGCGCTGAGCTGGTGCGCGGCCGAGCGGGCCAACCTGGTCGCGGCGACCACCGAGGCCGCGGCGCTCGGCCGCCACGACATCGCCTGGAAGCTGCCGGTGTCGGCGATGGTCGGCTTCGACCGCAACGGTTACCGGGCGGAATGGGCCGCCACCCATAAGATCGCGCTGGCCAGCGCGCGCCAGCTCGGCGACCGCCGGGGCGAGGCCTGGGTGCTCAACAACCTCGGCATGGTCGCCTCCCAGCAGCGCGCCGCCGAGGCCCTGGACCTGCTCGGGCAGGCGCTGGAGATCTGCCGCGAGATCGGCGACGGCCGGGGCCAGGCCCGCGCGGTGAACAACCTCGCCTACAACTACCGGTTCCTCGGCCAGCCGGCCGAGGCGGCCGCCGCGCTGCTGGACGCCCTGGCCATCCAGCGCCGGGTCGGGGACAGCTACGGCGAGGCGATCGCGCTGTGCAACCTGGGCGAGGCCTACCTGGAACTAGGCCAGATCGGCCAGGCGGTGGCCAGGTCCCGGGCCGCCGCCGGCGTCGCGCAGGAGCTGGGCTCGGTCCGGATCGAGAGCTACGCGCAGTACAACCTGGGCTGGGCCGAGCTGGCGTCCGGCCGGCCCGGTCCGGCCGCCGGGCTGCTTGAGCAGGCCCTGGCCGGGCATCAGGCGACCGGCGACAAGATCGGGGAGGCCCAGGACCTGCACCGGCTCGGCGACGCCTACCAGCAGCAGGGCCGGTCCGGCGAGGCGGCGGCCTCGTGGCGGCGGGCCTGCGCCCTGTTCACCGAGCTGGCCGAGGACGCCCAGGCGGCGCAGCTGCGAGACCGGCTCGGCCGGCTCGGCCTGCCCGGCCCGGGCTGACGCGGGCGGCGGCAGCGCGCCGGGTCTGTCCGGATGTTGCCGGATCCAGGCGTGCCCTGATGGCCGCGCGTATGGTCGGAAAACGGGAATTGAGCAATGGTCACCAATGGGGGCAGTAATGACCGATCACCAGTCCGAGCCGGGGCCGCAGCACGACGCCGAGCCCGGCGCGCAGCCGGGGCCGCAGCACGACGCGCAGCCGGGGCCGCAGCACGACGCCGAGCCCGGCGCGCAGCCGGGGCCGCAGCCCGGCGCGCAGCCGGGGCCGCAGCACGACGCGCAGCCGGGGCCGCAGCACGACGCCGAGCCCGGCGCGCAGCCGGGGCCGCAGCACGACTAGGAGCCGCGGCGGCGGCCGCCGCCGCAGCCCGTCACGGGGGGCCGCTCCAGCGTGGCCAGCCGCCGGCTGCGCCGCGGCGGCCCGGCGGCCCGCGAAGTCGGCTAAACTTCATTAGCTCTGCCCGGATCAGCGGGATCCGGCGATTATCCATGGCCTGCGCTCCAGGCCGCCTGCAGCTGCACTAGCTGCACGCAGCCGGACGCGGCCCGCGCTGTCGCGCAATTGTCGTGCAAGGAGTGTCACCGTGTCCGAGGTACGCATCGCCGCCGAGCCGCGCACCGAGTTTGGCAAGGGCCCCGCGCGCCGCGAGCGCCGGTCCGGCCGGGTGCCTGCCGTCCTTTACGGGCACGGCCAGCAGCCGCGGCACGTCAGCCTGCCCGGGCACGACGTGCTGCTGGCGCTGCGCACCGCCAACGTGCTGATCCGGCTGGAGGGCCTGGAGGGCGGCAGCCAGCTCGCGCTGCCCAAGGCCGTGCAGCGGGACGCCATCCAGGGCACCGTCGAGCACGTGGACCTGATCATGGTGCGGCGGGGCGAGAAGGTGACCGTGGAGATTCCGGTCACCGTCACCGGCGAGGTCGTGCCCGACGGCATGCTCGACCAGCAGCTGGTGCAGATCTCGGTGGAGGCCGAGGCCACGAACATCCCGCGCGGTGTCGAGGTAGACGTCGAGGGCATGGAGATCGGCGCGTCGGTGACCGCCGGCGAGCTGAAGCTTCCCGCCGGCGCGACGCTGGCCGTCGAGCCCGACCAGCTCGTGCTGCACGTGATCGCCGCGCCGACCGCCGAGCAGGTGGCGGCCGAGCTGGGCGAGGGCGAGGAGGCCGAGGAGGCCGAGGCCGGGGAGGGCGCGCCCGCGCCGGTGCCGGCGGACGAGGCCGCCGCGGAGAATGCGGAGGATGCAGGCTGATCAGGGCCGCCTGACCTGCCGCCGGCCCGTCGGGCCGGCGGCCCGGCCTGCGGCCCGGCGCCCGGCCGGGCTCTGGCCCGTGCACGGTGAGTAGCGGCGATGCGCCTGATCCGGCGGGCGGGGCCCGCACCAGCGGCACCCGATGGGCCGGCCATGGCCGGTGACCGCTGGCTGATCGCGGGCCTCGGTAACCCCGGCCCGCAGTACGCGGGTCACCGGCACAACGCCGGATTCATGGTGGCGGCCGAGCTGACCGCGCGGATGGGAGCCCGGCTGCGCCGCGACCGGTCCCGGGCGCTGGTCGCGACCGGGCAGCTGGCCGGCGCTCCGGTGACGGTGACCGAGCCGCTGACCTACATGAACGAGTCCGGCCGGCCGGTCGCCGCGGTCCGGGCCTTCTACCGCGTCCCGCCGGAGCGGGTGGTGGTCATCCACGACGAGCTGGACCTGCCGTTCGGGGTGATCCGGCTCAAGCTCGGCGGCGGTGACAACGGCCACAACGGGCTGCGCTCGGTGACCGCGGCGCTCGGTACCCGTGACTACTACCGGATCAGGTTCGGCATCGGCCGGCCGCCGGGCCGGATGGATCCGGCCGACTTCGTCTTGCAGAATTTCTCCGCCGCCGAGCGCCGGGAGCTGCCGCTGCTGGTCGGCCAGTGCGCCGACGCCGCGGAAACCCTGGTGCAGCAAGGGCTTCAGGCGGCCCAGAACTTGTATCACTGAGCTCGCGCACCGGTAGCTTCACCCTGCCCCAACGCGCCTGATGAGACGATAAATACCCCAAACGCATCGTAAGTGGACAAGTTCTGCCCTAAGATCTTCTAGATCAGAAGAAATTACGGTCAACCGACTCATTTAGATGCGCGTCTTGCTTATACCGGGGCCTCACATGCTCACGTGTGCCTCACCGGTACCTGCCGGACGCTTTGCGCCGGTGACCGCGATCCGCGAGACGGAAGGGTGGGCAGTGGCCGGCCAGACTGCGACGGGACTCAATCGTCGGGCTGACCGGGTCGTCGCGCGGCTGGCCGCGCAGTCGCCCACCGCCTGGACGAGCGGCTATCTGCGCCAGGCTGCCGCCGCCGACGGCATCTGCGCGCTGGCCGCGGGGCTGCTGGCGTACCAGATCCGGTTCGATGGGCGGCACCCGCAGTTGTACGTGCTGCTGACCGCGGCGCTGCCGCTGTGCTGGGTGCTGGTCGTCTCGCTGGCCGGCGGCTACGACTCCCGGTTCATCGGGGTCGGGTCCGACGAGTTCCGCCGGGTGCTCAACGCCGGGATCTTCCTGACCGCGTGCGTGGCCATCTTGTCCTATGCCACCAAGACCGACATCGCGCGCGGCTACGTGGTCGTCGCGCTGCCGCTGGCTACCCTGGCCGACCTGCTGGCCCGGCTGGCCCTGCGCAAGCGGCTGCACCGGCTGCGCTCGCTCGGCAGCTGCATGCGCAAGGTCGTCATCGTCGGCCATGCCACGGTCATCGCCGACCTGGCCGCGGTGCTGCGCCGCGCGACCTACCACGGCCTGTCCGTGGTCGCGGCCTGCGCGGTCGGCCCGGACTGGCCGGCCGAGATCGCCGGCGTGCCGGTGACCGGCGGCCTGGACGGCGTGCCGGAGGTGGTGCAGCGCTTCGACGCCGACACGGTCGCGGTGCTGGCCTGCCCGGAGATGAGCGGGGTGCGGCTGCGCGAGCTGGCCTGGACGCTGGAGAAGACCGGCACCGACCTGTGCGTGGCGCCCGCGCTGCTCGACGTGGCCGGGCCGCGCACCACGATCAGGCCGGTGGCCGGCCTGCCGCTGCTGCACCTGGACCATCCCGAGTTCACCGGGGCCAGGCGGGCGCTGAAGACCGGCTTCGACAAGGTGTGCTCGCTGTCGGCGCTGCTGCTGGCCCTGCCGCTGCTGATCACCATCTCGGTCATCATCAAGCTCGCCGACGGCGGTCCCGCGCTGTTCCGGCAGACCCGGGTGGGCCAGGACGGCCGGGCGTTCACCGTGTTCAAGTTCCGCACCATGGTCACCGACGCCGAGCAGCAGCTGGCCCGGCTGGCCGCCAGCAACGAGCACGACGGCCTGCTGTTCAAGATGCGCAAGGATCCCCGGGTCACCCGGGTCGGCGGCTGGCTGCGCCGCTACTCGCTGGACGAGCTGCCGCAGCTGCTGAACGTGCTGGTCGGCGACATGTCGCTGGTCGGCCCGCGGCCCGCGCTGCCCGACGAGGCGGCCATGTACGGCGACCACGTCCGGCGCCGGCTCGCGGTCAAGCCCGGCATCACCGGCCTGTGGCAGGTCAACGGCCGGTCCGACCTGTCCTGGGACGAGGGCGTGCGGCTGGACCTGAGATACGTGGAGAACTGGTCGTTCGTGCTGGACCTGCAGATCCTGTGGAAGACCATCTCGGCGGTCATGCGCGCTTCCGGCGCCTATTAGCCTGTGACGGCTGGCCGGAACCGATAGCTGGGAGAGCACTGCCTTGGGTGACGCTGCGGTGGGTAACACGGTGTCTGTGTCCGACGACGACCTGCTGGCCCGCGACCTCGCGGCGGCGGCCGGGCAGCGGCTGGTGGCGCTGCGCCAGGCCCGCGGTGACGGCGACGCGGCCAGCCTGCGGCGCGACGGCGACCGCCAGTCGCACGAGTTCCTGGCCGCCCAGCTGGCCGCCCGGCGGCCCGGAGATGCCGTGCTGTCCGAGGAAGGCCGCGACGACCAGGCCCGGCTGTCGGCCCGCCGGGTGTGGATCGTCGACCCGCTGGACGGCACCCGCGAGTTCGGCGAGCCGGGCCGGACCGACTGGGCCGTGCACGTCGCGCTCTGGGAGCAGGGCGAGCTCACCGCCGGCGCCGTGGCGCTTCCGGCCCAGGGCAAGACCCTGTCGACCGCCGGATTCCGCAGCGGGGAGCTGACGCCGCCCGCAGCGGTCCCGGCCGGCAATGGCGCCGGGCCGCGGCTGCGGCTGCTGGTCAGCCGGTCCCGGCCGCCGTCGGTCGCGGTCGCGCTGGCCGAGCTGCTCGGGGCCGACCTGGTCCCGCTGGGCTCGGCCGGGGCGAAGGCCGCCGCGGTCATCACCGGCGAGGCCGACGCCTACGTGCACAGCGGCGGCCAGTACGAATGGGACTCGGCCGCCCCGGTCGCGGTCGCGATGGCTGCCGGGCTGCACTGTTCCCGGATCGACGGCTCTACACTTGCCTACAATCAGGCGGACACGCTGCTGCCGGATATCCTTATTTGTCCGACCGACATGGCAGGAAAGCTGCTCGGCGCGATCAGCGCCGTGCAGCAGCGCCAGGGCTGAGGCCGCCGCCCGCGGCGGCTCCAGCCGCTTAGACCTAGCCGATCAGGAGCCTCCCTGATGCCCGTTGCCCGTTCCGATTACCTGCTGTCTCAGCTCGACGTGCTCGAATCCGAATCGATCCACGTCATGCGGGAGGTGGCGGCCGAGTTCGAGCGTCCGGTGCTGCTGTTCTCCGGCGGCAAGGACTCGATCGTCATGCTGGCGCTGGCGGTGCGCGCCTTCGCCCCGGCCCGGATCCCGTTCCCCATCATGCACGTCGACACCGGCCACAACTTCCGTGAGGTGCTGGACTACCGCGACCGCCGGGCCGCCGAGGTCGGCGCGCGGCTGATCGTCGCCTCGGTGCAGGAGAGCATCGACGCGGGCAAGGTGACCGAGGAGACCGGCCGGTGGGCCAGCCGCAACCGGCTGCAGACCACCACGCTGCTCGACGCCATCGCCGACAACAAGTTCGACGCGGTGTTCGGCGGCGCCCGGCGGGACGAAGAGAAGGCCAGGGCCAAGGAGCGGGTGTTCTCGTTCCGGGATGAGTTCGGCCAGTGGGATCCCAAGAACCAGCGGCCGGAGTTGTGGAATCTCTACAACACCCGGATCAACCGGGGCGAGCACATCAGGGTGTTCCCGCTGTCGAACTGGACCGAGCTGGATGTCTGGCACTACATCGAGCGCGAGGAGCTGGAGATTCCCCCCATCTACTACGCGCACAAGCGCATCGTGTTCGAGCGCGACGGCATCCTGCTGGCCGACAACGAGTTCCTGACCCGGGGCGAGGACGAGCCGGCGTTCGAGACCTCGGTGCGCTACCGCACGGTCGGCGACATGACCTGCACCGGGGCGGTGGCGTCGACGGCGACCACCATCGCGCAGGTGATCGACGAGATCGCGGTGACCAGGATCACCGAGCGCGGCCAGACCCGGGCCGACGACCGGGCCAGCGAGGCCGCCATGGAGGACCGCAAGCGAGAGGGCTACTTCTGATGACCGCGGACACGACCGGTACCGGGGCCGCTCCCGCGGACGCCGAGCGGCACACCGACATCCTGCGGCTGGCCACGGCCGGCTCGGTCGACGACGGCAAGAGCACGCTCATCGGGCGGCTGCTGTACGACTCCAAATCCATCTTCGAGGACCAGCTGGCGTCGGTGGAGCGCACCAGCAAGGAGCGCGGCGAGGAGTACACCAACCTCGCGCTGCTGACCGACGGGCTGCGGGCCGAGCGGGAGCAGGGCATCACGATCGACGTGGCCTACCGCTACTTCGCCACGCCGCGGCGCAAGTTCATCATCGCCGACACTCCCGGGCACATTCAGTACACCCGCAACATGGTGACCGGCGCGTCCACCGCGGACCTGGCCGTGGTGCTGGTCGACGCCAGGAACGGGCTGACCGAGCAGAGCCGGCGGCACGCCTTCCTCACCACGCTGCTGCGGGTGCCGCACCTGGTCTTCGCGGTCAACAAGATGGACCTGGTCAATTACGACCGCGGCGTGTTCGAGCAGATCATGGAGGAGTTCACCAACTTCGCCGCCAAGCTGGACATCGGCGACCTGACCTTCATCCCGATGTCCGCGCTGCACGGCGACAACGTGGTGTCCCGCTCGGCCAACATGCCCTGGTACGACGGCCCGTCGCTGCTGCATCACCTCGAGCACGTGCACATCGCATCGGACCGCAACCTGATCGACGTCCGGTTCCCGGTGCAGTACGTCATCCGGCCGCACCAGGCCACCGACCCGTCGCTGCACGACTACCGGGGATACGCCGGCCAGGTGGCCGGGGGCGTGCTCAAACCAGGCGATGAGGTCATGCACCTGCCGTCGGGCCTGACCACCACGATCGCGCGGATCGACGGCCCGGACGGCCCGGTGGACGAGGCGTTCCCGCCCATGTCGGTGACCCTGCTGCTGGCGGACGACCTGGACATCTCCCGCGGGGACATGATCTGCCGGCCGCACAACCAGCCGCAGGTCACCCAGGACATCGAGGCCATGGTCTGCTGGATGAGCGAGGCCCGGCCGCTGACGCAGGGCAGCAGGCTGGTGGTCAAGCAGACCAGCCGCACGGCCAAGGCCATCGTCCGCGACCTGCAGTACCGGCTCGACGTCAACACCCTGCACCGGGACGAGGCGGCCAGGCAGCTCATCCTGAACGAGATCGGCCGGGTGACGCTGCGGCTGACCCAGCCGATGTTCTGCGACCCCTACCAGCGCAACCGCACCACCGGCGGGCTCATCATCATCGACGAGCCGACCAACACCACGGTCGGGGCCGGCATCATCACCGACGCCGGGTAGCCCGGAGAATCACGAAGAAGGCGGCCGGAGGGATTCCCTCCGGCCGCCCTCTTGCGCGCGTGCGGTCAGCCGACGCTCAGCGTCCGCTCGGCGACGGTGCTGCCGTGCGCGTTGCTGGCTACCACGAGGACCTTGTAGGCCCCGGTGCCCGGCGCCGTGCCGGAGACGCTGACCGAGCCGGCGTTGGCCCGCGGTCGGCCGAACGTCCTGATCACGGTGCCGCCGCGGCGGATCAGGCAGACCGTCACGTTGGCCCAGTGGCCGAGCCGCAGCGAGACGGCGAACCGGGCGCCGGCCGCGACCCGGCCCGGGACCGCCAGCCCGGACACCGCCGGTGCGCTGCCCGAGGACACCGAGTGGGACTTCGTGGCCGGCGCGGGTGCCTTCTTTGCGGCCGGGGCAGGCGCCTTCTTCGCGGCAGGCGCCGGGGCGCCTGCGCCGTTGGCCGACGCGGTCACGTAGCCGCGCCAGGCGGCGATCGACGACGAGTCGTTCATCGTGAACGGCGGCTGGACCGCCGAGGAGTCGAACAGCGTGCCGAACTTGGCCCCGCTCTGCATCAGCCAGCTGCCCACCTGCGCCAGCCACTGAGCGCGCCCCGCGGAGGTGTACATGCCGAACTCGGCGAAGCCGAACGACAGGCCTGCCGCCTTGGCCGCGGCGGCCGCCGGCGCCATGAACTGCGACGGGGGCAGCGCCTTGCTGCCGAGCGCGGGGTAGGCGTCCCAGCCGATCGTGGAGATGATGTTCCCGGCCGGCAGGTAGTCCTTCCAATTGCGGTGCGAGTACTTCGACACGTCATAGGCCATGAGAATCAGCGTCGAATGCAGCTGCGGGTTATTTACCCGGTTGGCCAGCGTGACGATATGCGCCCACGCCGCCCGGTATGCCGCCGCGGTAAATTCGCCGCGCGCGATGTTGTCCTCGGGCTCGTGGAAGTACGACCAGTAGATCGGGTAGGTGCGCGGCGCGGTCGCGAAGAAGTGGCTGAGCGCGCCGTCGTCGGCGCCCGACAGGATCTGGCCCGGCGCGGCGTTGAAGCTGACCACCACCGCGGAGTGGTTGGCCCCGGCCATCCCGCCGGTCCAGGCGCTGGCGCTCGGCAGGCCCGGGTAGAAGACCCGGACGACGTCCATCCGGCCGAACTCAGAGGTGTTGCGGCTCAGCTGCGAGGCGTTGGACACCGAGGACCCCAGCAGCGGGACGCTCGAGGTGGCCGTGGACAGGTGCGCGCCCGCGTTATTGCGGCCCAGGTGGGAGGACAGGACGGCGCCCGCGGTGGCTACCGCGAGGCCGAGCGCGAGGGTCCAGGCCAGCTTGGAGGCAACGCCGCCGCGGCGCACCTCGGCGCGGGCGGGCGCGGCGCGGTGCGAGCTGCGGCCGGGAACAGGGGCGCCGGAATCGGGGGCGCCGACGGTGTGGCGGGGACTTCGGTGCTGATGGCGTGCGGAATGTCGGCTAGGCGACGATTGCATGCGAGCGAGCTCCTCTCCTCAGCGCCTGCCGGGTTAGCTGACGGGTTCGGGCCGGAGTAGCCCTACGGCTGCCGTGTGCGGACGGCCGCCGATTCACCCCGGGACTCAAAGTGGGTCCCCGGCTCCCTGTCCGTGTCAGGGATTAGGCGGTTTGCTGCCTGCCCTCTGCTGGCAGCTGCGGTCTGACTGAGAGGGACCTTAACGGAACGACCGGGCGATGCGGCGGAGAATCGCTAAATACGGCGAGTCGACCCCATTAAGAGGAATGGAGGCCGAAATAAAGCCTTGAGATGTTTTCAACTTCGATGCACTAATGTCCATATCGGCGGACGGCGGACGGCGGACGGCGGACGGCGGACGGCGGACGGCAGACGGCGGACGGCGGACGGCAGACGGCAGACGGCAGACGGCGAGGACCCAGGCCCCCTCGGCAGGGGACCGGGGCCCTCATCGCGCGGCCGGGGCCGCCCGGCTACATGACCGGCAGCCGCCACTGCTCGGTCGTGGCGCTGCTGCAGGCGGCGATGTCCAGCGCCGCGCCGTTCGAGGCGGCCGTCTCGGCCAGGCACAGGCCGCCCGCCCCGCTGTTGCGCAGCTGGTACCCGGTGCCCCGGGTCCACACCTGAGTCGCGCTGGCGCTGCAGGTGTTGAGGGCGATCGGAGTCCCGCTCGCGGTGGCCTCGCCGGCCGTGTCCAGGCACAGGCCGTTGATCTTGATGTTGCCGTTGGGCTCGACCGTGGCGGCCATCCCGGACCCGCCGATGCAGGTGGCCGCCTGGCCCGCGGCGCCGGAGGTCTTGCTGTTGCCCGCTACCGAGACGCACAGCGGCTGGGTGCTGCTGGAGTTGGCGGTCGAGAAGACCGGCCCGGTCGGGGTGAGCGACGCGGGCGCCGGGGCCGATGGCAGCGGCCAGACCTGGTTCGCCCCGCCCGAGCAGGCGGCGATGTCCAGCTGGGTCCCGTTCGCGGTACTGGAACCCGGGTCGTCCAGGCACAGGCCGGACGCCTTGTTCACCAGCGTGTTGGCGCTGCCCTGCGTCCACAGCTGGGTCGGCGACGACCCGCAGGTGTTCACGTCCACCTTGGTGCCGGCCGTGGTGGCCTGCCCCGCGGTGTCCAGGCACAGCCCGTTGACCGTCACGTTTCCGCTGGCCTGCGCCGTCCAGTTCTGCTCGGGGGCGTTGGTGCAGGTCTCGAACTCGACCGGGGATCCCGGCGTGCCGCTGTTACCCGCGTCGTCGACGCACATCGCGGCGGTGCCCGTCCCGCCGATGCCCTCGTTGTGGCCGCCGATGTTGCCCTGGCTGAACAGGCCGGAGGGGATGGAGCCGAAGGTCGGCGACGACGGCGCGGTCGAGGTCAGCGGGAACAGCGCGTTGAAGCTGTGGTAGACCCCGGCGTTGTAGGTGACGTTGTTGCCGATCAGCAGCCCGCCGTTGGAACCGGCGTACTCGCCGGCCGGGAACGCGGTCAGCGACATCGTGCCCGCTCCTCGCTCGGACAGCGGCTCCCACCAGGGGATCGACAGGCCGGTATTCGCGTCCACCGCGTTCAGCCCCATCTGCAGGGTCGCGTTCGGCGCGCAGGCCACATTGTTGCCGCACTCGTTGTTCAGCCACCGGTTGTGGCCGCCGAGGTACACCACGCCGCCGGTCACCTGGACCGAGTACAGCGAGTCGCCGCCGGTGTAGTTGATCCAGGTCGGCGACACGTTCGTGCCGGTGGCCGCGGCCGGGAACCGGGCCGCGGCGTCGCAGACGCTGGCCGAGGAGGCGGGCGAGGACTCATAGCCGGTGTCGGCGATGACGAAGTACGAGCCGTCCGGGGAGAAGTCGATGCCGCGCACGTCGTCGTGCTCGGCCGAGCAGTTATTGGCCAGGATCGGCGCGGCCCAGTTGGCCAGCGTCGCCGTCGATCCGACTCCGCCGCCCGTCTGGATCAGCGCGACCCGGGGCCGGTACTGCCCGGCCACGTCCAGGAACGGCCCGGCGACGGCCAGCTCCTGGCCGTTGCCGGTGAGGGACATGGCCTCGACCTTCAGCGCCTGGCCGGAGACCGGCGGGTCGCTGAGCGGCATGCTGAACGAGGTGTCCACCGCGCCGGTGGCGGCGTTCACCCGGGCGAGGCCCTGCTCTTTGGTGCCGTCCACGGTGGTGAACTGGCCGCCGAGGTACAGGGCGTTGCCGTTCAGGGCCATCGACTCGACGAAGTTGCTGACGCTGGCCTTGAAGCCGCTGACTACCGTGCCGTCGGTGGCCGAGTTGCCCGGAGTCACGTTGAGCTGCACCACGCCCTTGTGGCTGGCGCCGTTCACGGTGCTGAAGGCGCCGCCCACGTACACCGTGTTGCCGGGCCCGGCCGCCACGCTGTACACCGGCCCCTGGTCCAGCTGCGGGGCGAAGTCCGGATCGATGACGCCGGTGCCGAGCTGGTAGGCGAAGATGTCATCGCGGGTCACCGTGGTGCCCGCCGCGCAGTACCCGGACGAGGCCGGGCCCGGCTGGCATACCTGGGTGAAGGCGCCGGCCACGATCACCTCGCCGTTGACGATCGCGGTGCTGTTCACGGCGGCGCTGCTGCAGCCACCGGAGCCGAACCAGGTATCGCACACCGACGTGACCGTCGTGCCGGCGGTCACGTTCGGCGTCCAGCTCACCGGGGCGGGCGAGACCACCCCGGACAGCGGCACGGCCGCGCCCGCCGGGGCCAGGCCCGCGGCGATGAGCACGGCGCTCAGCACCGGGGCGGCCAGCAACAGGGAAAACAGACGGCGCATGGGCATCCTTACGGGATCTATGGCAAAGGGCCGCAGCCAGGACAGCAAGCCGGTATCGGGATGAACCCCTCCGGCAAGACGCCCCGGCGGCCGCGACGGTTTACCCGGACCGGTGCTCATCGCATCTCGGCTGGCGCGGGCTGCGGCATCCGGCCCGGCCGGCGTTCCTGCTGCTCCCGCGCAGCGTCGGCGATGACGTTGCCCACCTCGCGGGCGAATCGCTGCAGCTCGCGGTGCGCGAGCACGTCCGCGCGGCCCTGGGCGCCCATCCGGGCGGCAGCGGCGGGAGTGTCCCACAGGGCCGTGATCGCGGCGCGCAGGGCCGCCGCGTCGCCCGGCGGCACGAACAGGCCGTTGCGGCCGGGAGTGACCGCGCCCTGCTGGCCGTCGATCCGCGAGCAGATGACCGGCCTGCTCATCGACCAGGCTTCGAGCATGCAGGTGATCCCGTTGTCGGTGTCGCTCGGGTACAGCGGCAGGATCACGAACCGGGAGCGCTCGTAGAGCTCGCGCAGCGCGACCGGGTCCCTGGCGCCGAAGGTGACGTTGTCCGGCAGGGCGGCCCGCTCGGCCTGGTCGCCGAGCAGGACCCGCCACCGGTCGTCCTTGCCGCGGACCAGCGGGGCCGCGATGTGGCACCGGATCCCGGTGCCGTCGAGCGCGGCGAGCAGCGTGTGATAGTCGCGCATCTCCCGGCCGACGGCGCAGATCATGTCCGCCGGTGCATCCGGCCGGGACTGCCAGAAGTCCTCGTCGACCGGCCACGGGATCTTCACTACCGTGCTGGCCGGGAACCTCAGCCGGGTCACGGCGAACTCGTGCTGAGTCGGCGGCGGCAGGATCAGCCGGGTGATGCGGCCGCGGACCACCTTCAGCAGCAGCGCCTTCTTGCGCGGCGATACCCAGCTGAACAGCGTGATCAAGGGGACGCGGGCGCCGGTCAGCCGCAGCAGCAGCGCGAAGGCCAGGGCGACCGGCTCGGCGCCCCAGGCAAAGACCGCGTCGTAGCGGCGCCGGACCCGGAAGGCCTCGGCGGCCTGGGCGGCCCAGATCGGCAGGAAGCGGTAGCACCACCGCCGCCAGCGGGGCGGCCTGGTCAGGAACCGCTGGTCCAGCAGCGTCAGCTCACCGGGCAGATCCAGCAGCCAGGGCCGCGGATACCGGCCGGCCCGGCTCAGCTCGCCGATCTCGTCGATGAACGGCGGGAAGTAGTCCGTGCCGAGGAGCACGAGCGTGCGAATCTCACTTCGGTCGGAACCGCTCATGTCGCCACTACCCCCTTCAGGGTGGTGTCGCGGGATTCAAGGTCCGCAGCGCGTGAGCGGAACACGCTGCATGTCTGCTATAGCACTTAGTGTAACTAAAGTGTTGTACAGTACCTACTGTGACGGATGTAAGCTTTACGATTAGTTTGAGCTTCGTGTCCGTAATGATGGGGCAACTGGGCCACCCGGTCGACGGAGCGATATTAGCGAACCGAAAGATATCTGATGGTGTCAACCGACGGCAGTTTAACTGCGTCTTTACTAGTACTTAGCGAGTGCGCGGTGCCCCTGCCGTGATGAGCGGTCACGGCAGGTGAATGGCACCGGGACGCCCTGGGGCGCAGCACAGAATCGGGGAGGAAGTTTCATGCGAGTTCTCCGCTGGCCGTGGAAGGCGGGCCTGACCGTCACGGCCGCCGCGGCGGCCTGCGCCGCGGGCGTCGCCACGCCCGCGCTGGCCACCGTCACCGCCAACCCGGCCAACACTCCGCAGCTCAACCTGACCGGGACCACCGAGCAGGTGCGCCAGCTCGTGCAGTGCGGCAGCACCATGTACGCCGTCGGGACTTTCACCTCGATCAAGCACAACAGCACGGTGTACAGCCGCAACAACATCTTCAGCTTCGGCGCCACCTCGCCCTACAACGTGACGACCTGGAACCCGAACGTGAACGGCGAGGTCAACACGATCGCCTTCGCCAACGGCAATTGCGCCGACGCCTACATCGGCGGCAAGTTCACTTCCGTGGACGGCACCAAGGTGTCGAACATCGCCGAGATCAGCACGTCGACCGGCGCGGTGGTCTCGGCCTTCGGGCACACCGCGGGCGGCGAGGTGGAGACGCTGGCGGGCACCCCCAACGGGCACCTGCTGGCCGGCGGCTACTTCACCTCGATCAACGGCAGCTCGAACAAGTACTTCGTCAGCCTCAACCCGGCCACCGGCAAGGACGACGGGTACCTGGAGCTGAACATCTCCGGCAACTACGGCAGCGGCGCCACCCAGGTCTACAACCAGCAGATCAGCCCGAGCGGCGCCTACGACCTGGCGGAGGGCACGTTCACCTCGGTCGGCGGCCAGGCCGCGGCAGCAGATCTTCATGCTGAGCCTGGCGCGCCAGCTCCGGGACCGTGACCGCCTGGACGTCGCCGGAGTTCAGCAGCAGTGCGCGCACAACGAGGCCTTCTACGTGCGGGCCGCGTCCTGGTCGCCCGCCAACGGCACGGTGTACCTGGCCACTACCGGATACCACCCGCTGGGCGGGCCGACCGGGCAGACGCCGAGGACCGGTCTGTGTGACTCGGCCGCGGCGTTCCCGGCCACGCTGGGCTCGGTGTCAGCCACAAGTGGATCAACTACACGGGCTGCGACTCGTTGTACTCCACCGCCGCCGACTCCACGACGGCTTACTTCGGCGGCCACGAGCGCTGGGCCGACAACTCCGACGACTGTGATGCCGCAGGGCCCAGGCGCCATCCCCGCGCCAGGGCATGGTGGGCCTCTCGCCGGCAACCGGCGCGGTGATCTTCAACCCGAGCCGCGCCCGCGGCCTCGGCGCCGACGACATGCTCGTGACCAGCGCCGGCCTGTGGATCGCCAGCGACAACATGAACAACTCCAATCAGTGCGCCGGCCAGTCGGGCCACGCGGGCATCTGCTTCCTGCCCAACTGACCCTGATGACCGATGCGACGCTGAGGCCCGGCACTAGACTGGGCCGAATGCCGCGCCCCAGCCCGCCCAGAATCCTGTATCTGGGCGGGCTGGGGCGCAGCGGGACGACGATCATCGAGCGGCTGCTGGGCGAGCTGCCCGGCGTCTGCCCCGTCGGGGAGGTCGTCCACCTGTGGCTGCGCGGGGTTACCGACGGCGAGCGCTGCGGCTGCGGCGAGCCCTTTCCGCTGTGCCCGTTCTGGCGGCAGGTCGGGAAGCTGGCCTTCGGCGGCTGGGACCAGGTCGACGGCCGCTACGTGGAGGGCCTGCGGCGTCAGATCGACCGGACCCGGCGGATTCCCGCGCTGGCGCTGCCCCGGCTGACCGGCCGCGAGCGGCGCGTGCTCGACGAGTACACCGGCTATTACCGGCGCATCTACGCGGCGGTCGCGGCGGTGAGCGGGACGAGCTGCGTCATTGATTCCAGCAAGCACCCGTCGCTGGCCTTCTGCCTGAGCTGGCAGCCCGATCTGGATTTGCGGGTGGTGCATGTGGTGCGCGATCCCCGCGCGGTGGCCTACTCCTGGTCCAAGCAGGTCAGCCGCCCTGACGCAGCCGGGAGCAGCAGCCAGAACACCCGGATGTGGACCTACGCGCCGCCGACGGCCGCGATCCAGTGGAACGTGCAGAACAGCGCCGTCCGGCTGCTGGCCCGGCGCGGGGTGCCCACCATGCTCGTGCAGTACGAGAACTTCGTGCGGGAGCCCGGCCCGGTGCTGCGGCAGGTCGCCGCGTTCGCCGGGCTGCCGGAACTGGAGTCGGTGCCCTTCCTCGGTGCTGACGCCGACGGGCTGTGGGCGGACCTGCCGGCCTCGCATACCGTGTCGGGTAACCCGATGCGGTTCTCGACCGGCCGGATCCGGATCCGGCGGGACGAGCAGTGGCGCGCCGCGCTGCCGGCCGGGCAGCGCCGGGCCGTGACGGCGCTGACGCTTCCGCTGCTGGCCCGCTACGGCTATGCGCAGGGACGGACATGACGGACTGGCCTTCGGTGGGGATTGTCCTGCCGACCCACAACCGCCCGCAGCTGATGCGGGCGGCACTCGCGGCCGCGCTCGGGCAGGACTACCCCGGCGAGCTGCGGGCGGTGGTGGTGCACGACCGCAGCGAGCCTGATCAGAGCATCGCGGACGGCGACCGGGTGCGGGTGGTGGCGAACCACCGGACCCCCGGGCTGGCCGGCGCCCGCAACGCCGGGGTGCTCGAGCTCAGCACCGACCTGGTCGCGTTCTGCGACGACGACGACCAATGGCTGCCGGGCAAGCTGGCCGCGCAGGTCGCCGCGCTGCGCGCCGAGCCCGGCGCCGAGTTCGCCAGCTGCGGCATCATGATCGACTATCAGGGCCGGCGCACCCCCCGGCTCGTCGGCCGGGATCGCGTCAGCTACGACGACCTGCTGCGGTCGCGGATGATGATGGTGCACTCCTCGACGTACCTGATCGGGCGCAGGGAACTGACCGACGGCATCGGCCTGGTCGACGAGACCATCCCCGCCAGCCAGAACGAGGACTGGGACCTGGCCCTGCGGGCGGCCCGGCGCGCGCCGATCGTGTTCGTGGACCGGCCGCTGGTGCGGGTAGCCTGGGGCGCCACCTCGTACTTCTCGCACCAGTGGGAGACCAAGATCGCCGGGCTGCTCTGGATGCTCGACCACCACCCCGACATCACCCGCGACAAAGCGGGCGCTGCCCGGGTCTACGCCCAGCTCTCGTTCGCGTACGCGTGCCAGGGCAACCGGTCGCAGGCCTGGCAGTGGAGCCGGCGGGCGCTGCGCTGCAACTGGCGGGAGCGCCGGGTGCCGATCGCGGCCGCGGTGGCCACCGGGCTGGTCTCCGGCGACACGGTCATGCGCCGCCTCAACGCGCTGGGCCATGGCATCTGACCGCCGCGGGACCATGACGGCCGGCCAGCATGGCGGCAGCCGGGGGCGCCCGCCCGGCCGGCGCGCCGCGCCGCGGCGGCGCTACCGGGCCGTCGCGGCGGCCGCGGCGCTGGCGGTGGCGGTCGCCGTCGTGGTCGTCTGGCGCCTGGCCAGCGGGCCGCAGCAGCACTCGCGCCCGCCGGGCGGCAGCCTCGCGCACCTGGCGCAGCCCCGGTTCGGCCCGCACGTCCCGCGCCGCGGCGCGGAGCTGGGCGCCTGGGTCAAGCCGCAGAACTACACCCCGGCCGGCCAGACCCTCGCCGTGGACATGCTGCAGACGGCGCTTGGCCGCCGGCTTGACATCGTGCACACCTACCTGACCTGGCAGGGCGCCTTCCCGACCGCGAGCGATGTGGCCGCCGCCGACCAGGGCAGCACCCTGCTGCTGTCGTGGACCGGCACCGACAGCGCGGCGGTCAGCTCCGGTGCCTACGACAAGGTCATCCGGGCTCGCGCCCGTGCGATCAAGGCCTTCGGTCACCCGGTCTTCCTGCAATGGCGGTGGGAGATGGACCGGCCGAACCTGAGCGGGGTATCCGGGACGCCGGCTGCAGTTCATCGCCGCGTGGAAGCATGTGCGCGCGATCTTCTCCCAGCAGCACGTGCGCAACGTCGCCTGGGTCTGGTGCCCCACGGCCAAGGGATTCGAGCCGGGCGGCCGGGCCGCGGCGTACTACCCGGGCAACGCGCAGGTCGACTGGATCTGCGCCGATGCCTATCCGGGCCTGGGCGGCTACCGGTCCTTCGCCGACACGGTCCGCCCGTTCCTGAGCTGGGCGTCGCACCACCCCAAGCCGGTCATGATCGGCGAGTTCGGGGTGCCGCAGACCTACACCCCGCAGCAGCGCGCGGCCTGGCTGCACGCAGCCGGGCAGACGGTCCGCCAGGACCCCCAGATCAAGGCCCTGGTCTACTTCGATTCCGACCCCGCGCCGTCGCCGCAGGCCAGCTTCGCGCTGGACACCGGCAGCCCGGCGCTGGAGGCCTTCCGCGCCCTGGCCGACAGCCCCTACTTCAACCCGCGCCGCCTGAAGGTCACCGGCTAGCGGCAGGTCACGAGGCGGTGCTGCGCCGCCCGCGGGGGCGCAGCACCCGGCTGCGCACCGCCTCGGCCGCGATCCAGGGCGCGAGCCGCAGTGGCTCGGCGACGTAGCGGCCCGCCAGCCGGCGCGGGTCGTGCAGCAGCCGGTACGCCCACTCCAGGCCCAGCGGGCCGGTCCACCGGGGCGGCGTCGAGGTCTCGCCGACCAGGTAGTCCATGATCCCGCCCAGCGGGAAGATCGCGTTCGCGGCTACCCGGCCGCGGTTGGCGTGGATCCAGGCCTCCTGGCGCGGCATGCCCATGCACACCATCAGGATGTGCGGCGAGAACGCCTTGATCTCGTCCAGCACCTCCAGGTTCTCCGCCGAGGCCGGGCGGATGCTGAAGAACCCGTGATGGTGTCCCGACTCCAGGCCCGGGTACCGGCTGCGCAGGTAGGACTCGAACCGGCCGGCCACCGACGGGGTGCCGCCGAGGAAATACACCCGCCAGCCCGACTGCCGGGCCCGGGTCAGCAGCGGGTCCAGCCAGTCCAGCGAGGTCAGCCGGTTGTCGCGATCGAGCGGCTGGCCGAACAGGCGGCCGAGATGCACGATCCACATGCCGTCGGCGTGGATGTGGTCGGCCCGGGCAAAGAACTCCCGCATGCCCGCCGACCGGCGCTGCAGGTACAGGCTGTGCAGGTTGTGGTTGGCGATCACCGCCTGCCGGCCGGCGGCGATCGCGTCCCCCACCGCCTGGAACAGCGAGCCGGTCGTGAGCGCATCGACCCGGATGCCGAGGAACTCGCAGCGGGGCACGCCGGCTGCGCCGGAGGCGGCGGTCATGCCGGCCTGCCGTCCGCCCCGGCGTAGCCGAGGCGGGCCAGCAGCGGGCCGATCTCCGCTTCCACGGCCGCCTGCTCGGCGGTGCCGAGCTTGCCGCGCCACCGGCCGACCGAGCTGGCCCGGGCGCCGGCCAGCGCGTCCCGCAGCGCGCGCTCGCCGGCCTGCCTGGTGTCCAGGAACCTGGCCAGCTGCTCCGCGGTGGCGCCCGGCTCGCCGGCCATGCTCTCGTACCGCAGTTCCAGCGCCCGGCCGTCCGGCAGGCCGGCCAGGCCGTCCAGCGCGGCCTCGGTGAACCGCCGCCAGCACCAGGCCGACCGGACGATGTCCGGCACCTGGGTGAATTCCTCCCGCCGCTCCGGCTCGACCCACCAGCGCGGGTAGGGCCCCCACAGCTGGCCGCCGCGGCCGCGGCGCACCGACTGCGCGGACGCCGCCGACAGCCACGGCTGCTCGGCGTGCGAGACGGCAGCGTCCCGGCCGTCCCTGATGATGTGCACGAACTGCGCCGCCGGGAAGACCGAGGCGAGGAAGGGCACCACGAAGCTGTTCTCCGGGTTCTTCTCCGCGAACCGGCGGCCGCCGTCCAGCGCCGCCAGCAGCAGCGCCGAGTAGGACAGCCGGAACACCGCGGCGCTGCGCCGGTCGGTCCATGAGCGGTCGTAGACGCAGCGGGCCACGGCCTTGGTCAGCCGCGGCTCGAAATGGTAGGAAATCTCGGGCAGGCGGCCGATGCAGCTGCCGAGGAACGTGGTGCCGGACCGGGGGGCGCCGATGATGAACACGGGCCGGTGCAGCCGGGGGTCCAGGGCCGCCGCCGTCGGCGGCTTGCGCAGGCCGGGCTCACTGCGGCGCTCGCGCAGGTCGGACAGCAGGCCGTGGGCACCGATCCGGGCGATCCGCGGCCAGGTCAGCTCCTGATGCGGGGGGACCGGGGGCCGGATCCCGGTCGCGGCGGGCGCGCTCACGCCGACCAGCTCAGGTCCCGGCCGAGCCAGGCGGCCAGCCGCTTGTCGTAGGGCCGGAAATGCTCGCGCAGCTCCTCCCGCAGCGGGCCGGGCATCGGCGACCGGTCCCGGGCGTTGTGCTTATCGAACACGATGCCCGGGTGCGCGGGCAGCCCGAGGAAGTCCAGCACGGTCCCGAACGCCCGCTCCGGGGCGCCGAACCAGTCCGCGCAGTCCACGACGTGGATGCTGCCGCGGCCCATCTGCTGTTCCAGCCGTTCGAGCTGGTCGATGTACTGCCCGCGGGTGCGGTAGGCATGGTGCTGGTAGCTGTGGCTGAGGTACGCCGGGTCGGCCATCAGGCGCTCGGCCTCGCCCGCCAGCCGTGATTCCTCCAGCTCCAGCGCCCGCTCGAACGGCTCGGTCTCATAGCCGCGGGCCAGTTCGTGCGCGTGCGCGGAGTAGGCCCGCTCGACCGGGTCGCGCAGCAGCACCAGCAGCCTGACCCCGGGCAGGTCGCGGGCGATCCGGCCGGCGGCCGCCGGGTGGAACATGTAGTAGGGGCTGGCCTCGAAGGTCTGCGGCGCGACCCCCGCCGACCGCTCCCGCAGCCGGGCGTGCGCGCGCAGCGGGAAATGACCCTGGTACCAGCGCAGCCCGCGGGTGTAATCGGTGTCGAAGTAGTGCACGCCCTTGTGCAGCACCGCCCGCAGCACGGCCGGGTGCTGCTCCAGGGCCCGGTACATCGAGGTCGTGCCGCAGCGCTGCGCCCCGACGATCAGGAAGCCGGGCAGCATGCGCGCCGCGTGGGTGAGCTGGCCGACCAGGACCGAGGTGGTCTGCGCGGCGTGCCGGACGGCCGGCGAGACCGTCTTCCTGTCAAGCATCAAAGCTGCCTTTCTCATCGTCAGCGTTCATCGTCAGCGCGGCGGGCGGGCCGGCTGGCCGGCGCCGGCCCGGGTCAGCCGCGCGGTCTCGTCCCGGACGGCCGGGATCAGCCAGGAGCCGGCCGAGCCGAACCTGGCCCCGGCCTCGGCCTGCCGGTCGGCCAGGTACCGGGTGGCCAGGTCGGCCAGGTATAGCACGGCCGTCAGCCGCGCGGCCGGCTCGTCCAGGCCGAAGGGGGCCAGCGCCTGCGGCGCGCCGGAGATGCAGGCGGCGGCCGCGGCCCGCGGCTCCCGGCTGCCGGGCACCACGTCGCGCTGCAGCCGGTAGTGCAGGGCGTCGAAGCCGACCGGCGTCCCGCCGGCGAACCGCTCCCAGTCCCACACCAGCAAGCCCCGGCTGGTGCTGGCCATGTTCCATGGCGTCCAGTCGCCGTGCCAGCTGCCGAGCCGGACGCTGGCCTGGCCGGCGGCGGCGGCCAGCTCGGCGAGGGCCTGGCGCAGCGCCTCGCGGTCCGCGCCGGGGTCGCAGCCATCCAGCCGGGCTCCCAGCCCGCGCCAGTAGCCGCCGCCCGCCAGCGGCTCGGAGCTGTGCCCGCCGATCCGGGCGACGGCGAGCATGGCCGCGCTGAGCTGGCCCGGCTGCACCGGGCGGCGCGGCAGGCCCAGCGGCAGCGGGCTCAGTACCAGAACGTTCATGTCCCGCCACTGGCCGTAGTGCAGGACGCGCGGCACCGTGAGCCCGGCCGGCCCGGCCGCGCCGATCGCGAGCAGGGCGCGGTGCTCCGCCTCGACCAGCCGCTGGGTCAGCGGGCTGATGCCGATCTTGGCGTAGCCAGCCAGCCGGCCGGCCGGGGTGAGCAGCTGCAGCACCGGCTTGCGGTTGGCCCGGGCCGGGCTGAGGTGCAGGCTCGGCAGCACCGGCCGGCCCAGCGCGGCGGTGAGGTAGCCGTCGATGGTGTCCGCGCCCGGCGGCACCCGCACCTGCACCCGGCTGCCGGCCGCGGCCCGGCCGGCCCCGGCGCGCAGGGCCAGCGCCAGCGCGCGGGTGCCCAGCCGGGCCGCGGCCGAGCCGGGCTCGCTGTAGCCGAGCACCGCCGCGCCCGCGGCGGCGCCGGCCGCGGGCACCAGCAGCCGCGGGCGGCGCTGGCCGAGCAGCAGCAGGAAGTCCCGGCTGCCGGAGCGGGCTGGCGGCCGCGGGGAGCGGCGCACCCCGCCGGGCCCGGCGGCCGGGCGGCCGATGGTGACCGTGGCCGGGGCGGGATACAGCAGCGCGCACACCTCGCGCAGGTAGCCCAGCCGGGCGGCACTGCCGTCGGCCGCTGCCGCGGTCCCGGCCGGGGCGGCCGCGCCGGGATCGGGCCCGGCTTGCCCGGTCATGCCGGCGCCTGCGCGGAGGGTGCGGGAGGTGCGGAGGAAGCGGTGGGCGCGGCCGCGCCGCCGGGGACGGCGGCCGGGGGCGCGGACCGGGCCATGGCCGGCTCGGCCGGGCCGGTGACCAGGCGGGTGACGGTGATGAACACCGACAGCATCAGGGCACCGTACAACAGCCCGCTGCCGACGTCGGTCAGCCAGTGCAAGGTCAGGTAGGCCCGGCTGTAGGCCTCGTTGAAGGCCAGCGCGGCCACTGCCGTACCGGCCCAGATCGCGGTGCGGCGCTGCCCGCTGAACGCCCGCCAGAGCAGGAAAGCGATCAGCCCGTACACCAGCACCACCCGGTCGGTGCCGCCGGAGGGGAAGGTCCCCCCCGGGCTGCCCGGCGGGCCGATGCGGTGGAAGGTGTGCCGAAGCGCCTGCGTGACGTAGTGGTCGGCCACGACCGCGGCGAGCAGCAGGAACGGCGGCAGCCACCGGCGGGTGCGCACGCTGGCGGCCAGGCAGGCCGCGGCCGCGAGGGCGGCGCCCCACGTCGTCCAGGTGTCGCCGATCTTGGTCAGCCGGCCGAGCAGCCGGGACCAGGCCGGGATCCGGTGGGCGACGATCCAGTGGTAGGCGGGCTGATCGAGCGCGGGACCCGCGTGCACGACGAGGGTGCCGAGGGCGGCCATGACCAGGTAGACGCCGGCCGCCCCGGCGGCCGCCAGCACTCCGATCCGCACCGCCTCGGCGGCGGACCCGTAACGGCGGCCCGCGGCGACGCGGGCCGGCCAGCGGCGGCCGGGCCATCCGCGCGGCGCGGGCCGGGTGCGCGGCGGCGCGGGCGCCCGGCGGGCCAGCAGCGCGCCCGCCGCGGTGATCACGGCCAGGCCCGCCGGCCACAGCAGCATGGCGAGGTAGCGCATCAGGCCGCCCGCAGCCGGCTGAGCCGGTTCGCGACGTTGATCAGCGACGACACTCCGGGCATCACCGATAGCCGCAGCGGCTTCCGCAGCTTCCACATCCCGGCGGCCAGCGCCACCGTGCCGGCCGCCATGCCCGCCACGATGCCGAGGCCGCCGCTGCCGAGCAGCAGCCGGCACCCCTCGGGGATGGCGTAGAAGCACACCGCGCACAGCGCCGCGGCCAGGAAGCTGGTCGGCCCGAACGGATGCAGCCGCACCACGACGGCCATCTGGATCAGCGGCAGCAGGTTGAACACCCCGATGGCGATCGCCCAGGCGATCGCCGCGCCGGTGATGCCGTACCGCGGGATCAGCAGCAGGTCCAGCCCCACGTTGACGACCATGACCGCGAGCCCGTTGGCCAGGCTCCAGCTGGTGCGCCCGGTGGTGATCAGCACCATGTCCACCTGGCCGCAGGCGGCGGAGATCAGCGAGGCCACGGCCAGGATGATCAGCACCGTGTAGCCGGCCTGGTAGGCGTGGCCGAAAATGGCCAGGAACTGGGTGCCGTACACCATCACGAGCAGGTACAGCGGCCAGGTCAGCAGCACCAGCCACGCAGTAGTCACCTGGTACACGACGTTGGCCCGCCGGGTCGCGCCCATCGCGAACAGCTCGGTGAACTGGGGCTGCGCGGCCATGCTGATCGCGCCGTTGCCGATCTGGCCGGCCACCAGGAACCGGGTCGCCGCGGTGTACACGGCCGCCGCGACCGGGTTGATGATGATCGCCACCAGCACGATGTCGATGCGCTGCACGATGATCTGGGCCAGCACGGCGATCGCGCGCGGCGTGGTGAACCGCCAGAAACCGCGCGGGGTGGCGTTAGCCAGCCGCTCGTCGCCGCTCTCGCCCGGCCGGCCGCGGCTGCCGTCGCTCCGGACCGGGACGGCCAGGGCCATCAGGGCGGCCAGGCCGGCCGGCACGGCCGATGCCTGGGACACGGGCCTGGGGTGGCGGCGGATATGCCGCAGCCAGATCCAGGCCGCGGCGACCGCGGGAATGTAGGGCACCGCCCACAGCGGCGCGAGCAGGCCGACCGCGCCGGCCAGCGCGGCGACCGCCACCCCGGCCAGCTGGATCCCGCCCCGGGCGACCTGGTTGACGACGACGCTGGGGCGCATGTCGCGGTAACCGCGGGTCGCGCCCAGCAAGGTGTCGAGCAGGGCTGCGAACGGCAGCGTGATAGCCAGCAGCCGCAGCGCGGTCGCCACCGCGGGCACGCTGGCTCCGCTGTGCCCGAGGTGGCCGCCGAGCAGCACGCGAGCCACCGGGGTCGCGAATACCAGCAGCACGACCGTCAGCACGGTCGCGACGATCAGCACCGGGATCACCGCGGCGCGCAGCATCGCCGGGATCCGGCTGTCCTGGTTGAGCAGCCGCAGCCGGGTGATGAAATACACCAGGCCGGTGAACGCGCCGAGGCTGGCCACCGACTCGACGATCATGAACAGCGACGTCGCGGTGAAGAACGCGCCCGCGACCGGGCGGCTGAACAGCCGGGTCACCAGCACCGTGACCCCGAGGGTAGACGCCACCGAGACAGCCGCGCCGATCAGGTTGAGCAGGCTGCTGCGGGAGACCTCGGCGAGCTTGTGGCCCGTACCGGGCGCGGGCGGGACGGCGGGGACCGGCGCGCCGGGCCCCGGGTGGCCGTTGACCGGCCGGGCCTGGCCATTGGCCGGCCGGGGCGGAACCGGCGCGGCCGGGCGCAGCGGCATGAGTTCCCGGCCGGGGGCGGCGCTGGCCGGGCGGCCCGGCAGCGCAGGCGCCGCCGCCGCCGAGGTGTCCTGGGCGGCGGGAGCGACCGGGAGGTCGGGGGCGGCGCGGGTATCCGGAGCGGCCTGGATGTCCGGAGCGGCCTGGATGTCCGGGACGGCCGGGATGTCCGGAACAGTCAGGCTGTCGGGAACAGCCAGGCTGTCCGCGGCGGGCGGGAGGGCGGCGCGGACGGTGTGCTCGGGCCCGGCCGGGGCAGGCCGCGGCGGACGGGACGGCCCGGGCGGCGCGGCCCGCTGCCCGGGCCCCTCCACCACGGGCTGCAAAAACTCCGGCGGCGGCCCGGAGTGCGGGCGCCGTCTACGCCGCCGCACCGGAGCCGCCTCGCGCCAGCGCAAGGTCACGCAGGAGCCCGCGGGGTCGCGGGCGCTGCGGAGCGCGCGAACAGCGCGCGGCGCTCCGGCCGCCGGCCGGACGAGCCGTCGCGCAGTGCCTCCTGCTCATGCTGATCATTACGCCACAGCAATGCGTAAGCCACCATCGTGAAACCGAGCGGGGCCACCAGCGAGGAGTAAAAGAACATGAAAACGAAGGACAACAGCAAGATCAGGACCGCCGCCATCCCGGTGGGCGACCGGTCCCGCCAGTACCGCCAGGCGCCGTAGCCGAAGAAGGCGTAGAACAGTGCCGAGCCGGCGATCCCGTCCGACACCAGCAGCAGCCACAGCTGGCCGGTGCTGCCGACCTCGAGCTGCCCGCAGGTAAAGCAGCCGCTGGTCGGGCCGACCGCGATGGACTGCGGGCTGCCCTGCATGTGCCGGGTGTCGCCGTAACCGATCCAGGGCGAGGCGAGGCCGTCCTTGACCGCCAGGATGTCCAGCGTCGACCGGATCGTGTTGCTGTTGTTCTCCTTGGACGTGATCCGGGTCGCGATCATGCTATGCAGCGGCGTGAGCAGGATCAGCAAGGTCGCGAGCACCAGGCCGCCGCAGATGCCGCCGAGCACCAGCAGCCTGCCGCGGGTGGCGAGGCGGAACGCGACGTAGCCGATGGCGAAAGCGGCGGCGATCCAGGCTCCGCGGTCCAGGGAGTAGACCAGCGGCAGCACCGACGCCGCGGCCAGGATCAGCGCGAGCCGGCGCTGGTTGCGCGTCCTGTTCCAGGCGACCAGCAGGAACGGAACCAGGATGACCAGGCTCTCGCCCCAGGAGTCGGTGTAGTTGAACGGCGCCTTGGGCCGTCCCTTCGCCGTGCCGAGCACGCCCTGGACCTGGGAGAAGCCCGGATGCAGGTAAGACTGCACCAGCGTGTTGCTCTGGAAGCCCCGCGGTATCAGGTAGGCCATCGGCGAGGTGAACTGGAAATGCGGGGCGATGATCCCGGCGAACCCGCCGAGGACGGCGTAGAGGCCGACCAGGCCGAGCAGCCAGGCCAGCCGCTTGCGGGCATACTCCTTCTCGGTCAGGTTGCCGGCGAACACCAGCAGCACGGTCACGCTCAGGTACTGCAGGGCCCGGTCGGCGAAGGCCACGTACCGGGAGCCGACCGGGCTGGCGGCGGTGCCGGGCGCGGTGAGCGACATCGTCAGCACCCCGGCCATCATGCAGACGAGATACAGCAGCCAGATCGAGAAGCCAGGCGGCAGCCGCAGCCGGCGCGAACTGCTGGTGTGCCAGGCCACCAGCCGGACTGCCATCGGCACGGCCAGGATGATGAACATGAAGTCGCCGATGCCGAGCGCCCACCATAGCGGGAAGCCGCCGAGCAGCGCGGTGAGCGGCCAGGCCGGGTTGTCGGCCAGCAGCTTCCTGAGCGACCTGCGCTGCCGGGCGTGGCCGCCCAGCTCACGGCTCTGCTCGAGCCGGCTCCCCGCGCGGCGGGCCGGGGGCGCGTGCGGAGCGTCGTCGAAGTCGCTGCCTTCCCGGTCCCGCCGGGCCGGCTGCAGCTCAGTGGTCATGCCCCTGCCTCAGCTGTGGAGATCTTCGTGCCGTGCGGTGCCAGCAAAACCCAGGTCGGGCCCGGCTGGAAGTACATCGGGTAGCCATTGGCGTCGGCGTAGGACGTGACGTAGGCCAGCCCGGGCTTGCGCCAGCTGCCGCGGGCGGCCAGCCCGCCGGCGCCCTGGGCGCTCGAGTCCCGGGTCCCGGTGAACGCCTCGAACTTCCCCTTCCCGAACACCTTCGCGGTCATCGTGGTGAGCCCGGCGCGGTGGTCCAGGAAGACCTGGTGGTAGTCGGTGGTCTGGACGATGAGGTTCGCGACCGCTACCCGCGGTCCGCCGCTGGCCAGCCGCCAGAGGTTCCTGCCTGAGTCGAATGACCACTTCTGGGTGCCGTGGCCGGGTATCCGCACGGTGACCGCGCTGGCCCGGAACTGCCCGCTGCTGGCCAGCTGCTGGCTGCTGCCCGGATCGCCGCGGAAGGGGAACAGCGCCGGCGGCGCCGGCGCGTGCGCGGCAGCCCGGAATGCCCTGGTCGAAGCGGTGAGCCCGGCCGGGCCGCTGGCGTACAGCGAGCTATGGGTGCCAGCGCCCAGGTCGGTGACCTTCGTGTGATCGAGAATGGTGACGAACGACGTGGTCCCGCCGTCGTAGCCGACCAGCGCCTTCAGCACCGCGGCGGTCTGCCCGTCCGGCGGCAGCGTGCTGCCGACCGGGCCGGCTCCGCGGGCCTGCCTGGACTGATAGACGGCCAGGTAGTGGGTGGGCGAGGTCGCCTGCTGGTACACCACGTCCGCATCGGGCAGGCCGGCCGGCCTGCGGCCGGACAGCACCAGCGCGACGGCCGACCGGCTCGCGACCAGCCGGCTGGCGGGCAATCCGGTCAGCGGGGCCACAGACTGGTCCGATGCAGTGGGCGAAGCGGTATCGGCCGGGCTGGCCGGCGCGCTGGCCCGCGCCGTCGGCTTGGCCTGCTGGCTGGTCACCGACGGCGCGGTCGTGCACGCCGCCGCGGCCAGCCCGGCGCAGACGGCGGCGACCGCCGCCCCGGCGGCCCGGCAAGCGGTGACGTGACGCGGCAGCCGCCGGTCAGCGGCCAAGGTCAGATCCGCCGCCCGGCCCGGAGGCCTCGGTCCGCTCGCCGAGCAGGGATTCACGCCGTCCCGTGGCGTCCAGTGACGGCGGCACCGAGGCCATCGGCATCGGCCGGGTCTCGCTGGATTCCGCGTCCGGCAGCGCCGGGTGCGGGCGCGGCTCGGCACGGCGCTTGGCCGCGGCGTCCGGCCGGTCTGCACCCGCCGGGGTCATCCGCGGCGGCGGGCCGGCACCGCGGGCCGGGCCGGCACGCGGGACTTGGGCAGGTTGCCGAAGTGCGGGATGACCACGCCGCCGAGCACCGGCGTGCGCAGCCGGTCCAGCCGCTCCAGCGTCTCGGCGAGCTCAGGCCGGGTGGAATGCCCGGTTTCCGCCACCACCAGCGCGGCGTCCGCGAGCTCGGCCAGCGCGAACGTGTCACTGCCCGGACCGGACGCCTGCGCCTCGATCACGATGATCGAGCTGCTCGCGCGCAGGTCGGCGACCAGCCGCCGGGGCACGTCCTCGGCGAAGGTGTACAGGTCGATGGAGGTGTCGGTACCGGGGGTGATGACCCGCAGCCGGCCCGACTCGGCCGGGCGCTGCGCCACGTCGAAGACCGAGGCACCGCCGTTGAGTACGTCGGTCAGGCCGCGGTCGCGGCTGAGGCCGAACAGCTCCGGGGTCACGCTGCCGCGCAGGTCGGCGCAGACCAGCATCACGTCGGAGCGCATCCGGGCCAGCGCGACGGCGAGGTTGGCGGCGGTGAAACTGCCGCCGGTGCCGGGCGAGGCGGCTGCGACGAGCAGCACGTGGCTGCCCTCGCCCAGGGTGGCCCCGGCGGCGTGCGCTAGCTCGGCGAAACCCTGCCCGGGCCGGGAGCGCGGGTTGACCAGCATCGGCTGCGGGTTGCGCTGCTTGACGGCCACGTTCAGCATGACCGGCAGATCCAGGTACCGCTCCAGGTCTCGCGGCCCGCGGACGCGCTTGTCCCGGCTGTCCACCCAGAACGCGATGATGAGCCCGAGCAGCAGGCCGATCACCAGGCCGCTCGGCAGGACCAGCTTCTTCTGCGGGCTGGACGGGGTGGACGGCGCCGCCGCGCTGGTGATGATCGCGCCGCCAGAGGTGTTGGCCAGCTGGCCCTCAATGGTGCCGATCTGGCTGCTCAGCGAGCGCAGCTGGCTCTGGTTGGAGGTCAGCTGGCCCTGGGCGGAGGCGCGCTGGGTGGAGTTCGGCGGCAGGGTCGCGATCTTGGTGTTCAGGCTCGTGTCGGCCCGGGTGAGCGTGGTCACCTGCGATTGCAGCGTCTTCAGCGTGCCATTCAGCTGGCTGGCCACGGTGTCGGCCCGGTTCTTCAGGTAGGCGTGGGCGAAAGCCTGCGCGCAGGCCGCCGCGGCCGTCCCGCTGGGCTGGTCGCAGGCGATCTGCAGCACGTTGGAGTTCGGCGGGACCGTGACCGACACGTCCTTGACCAGCGTGGTCGGGGGCACGGAGGTGTTGAGGTCCTTCGCGGCGATGGTCGCGACGGTGACGGACTGGACCAGCTGGGCTTCGCTGTCCATGTTCACGCTGCCGCCGGTCCGGCTGCCGGCCACCGCGGTATTGGCGCCGCTGGTGGCGGTGACGCTCACGGACGTGGTCGCCGTGTAGGACTTCGGCGCCACCTTGACGTAGGCGAACGCGCCGGCCAGCCCGATGATGGTCAGCCCGAGCACGATCCACCAGCGGCGGCGCAGCACCTTGAGATAGTCGCCCGGCTCGAACGAGTCCGTTCGCAGGGAGTCTTCCATGCCGCAAGTGCTCCTTACTCTGCGGACCGCCATGCGGACGCGGCCCGGTCTTGATGCGTGATTAGCCGCCGCTCAGGGTTTAACGAGATCTGCATCATACTTCGCTATCGGTAACAATCAAACTGATGAGCCGAACTTTCGTACATCCAGTGCACATCAGGTACAGAACTCTTAGCCAGGAACTCGAAGGGATATAACCTGTGCGCCTCACCCCGGCGCCCGCTCCTGGATTACCGGCGGCGTTCCCGCACGTCGGAGCGGCGCTAGTACCCTCGCTACAAGGTTAATCCCGTGCAAATTACCCGGATTAAGAATTCTTTGCCTAATCCTTGCGATCTTGGCCCCTGACCTTATTTCCGCGGCGGCGAGCACCCGTTCTATGCGGTGCCGCCGGTAGCGCGGGCGCCCGCCCTCGCCCGATCCTCCCGGGTTGCCCCGGGTGCCCCGCCCCATGCCGCCGACGGCACCGCGACAGCCGCCCGGATGTCCGGGCCGCCACGATATAGACGCCTTGAGGGTATGGTCTGGTTTACCCGGCGGTGGCCAGTTCGCAAGCCTTGGGTTGATCCGGGAGGAACCGTGACCCCGTTCAGCGATCTGGCTGACTACGCCGCCCTCCCGGGCCTGGTGTCGCTGCGGCTGGCGCCGGACGGCTGCTGGCTGGCGGCGGCGGTCAAGACGCTCGGCCGGGACCAGAAGAAGTACGTCACCAGCATCTGGCGGATCGGCACCGGCCCCGGGGCGCCGCCGCCGGCCCGGCTGACCCGGTCGGCGGCCGGCGAGACCGGCCACGCGTTCCTGCCCGACGGCTCGCTGCTGTTCGTGTCCGGCCAGCCCGAGCCGGCCGGGCCGGAGCCGGGCGAGGATCCGCCCGCCGACCAGGCCGCCCTGTGGCTGCTGCCCGCGGCGGGCGGCGAGGCCGCCCGGCTGGCCGCGCCGCCCGGCGGCGTCACCGCCGTGGCGGCCGCGCGCGCGGCCCCGGTGCTCGTCTTCGCCGCCCCGGTCTTTCCCGGCACCGCTGGCGCCGAGGAGGACGCCCGCCGCCGTAAGGCCAGGGCCGACGCCGGGGTGGGCGCCATCTTGCACGACGCGGGCGGGATGATCAGGTACTGGGATCACGATCTCGGGCCGGACTGCCTGCGGCTGCTGGCCGCGAGCCCGCCGGAGCCGGCCGCGGCGGCCGCGGCGGGAGACGGCCCCGGCCCGCCGCCTCGCGACCTCACCGGCGACCAGGGCCGCGCGCTGGACGAGCAGTCCTTCGACCTGTCGGCCGACGGGTCGGTGCTCGCCGCCGGCTGGCTGGTGCCCGCCGGCGGCGGGAGCACCCGGACCGAGGTGGCCGTCATCGACGTGGCCACCGGGACCCGGCGCACGCTGCTGGCCGCGCCGGACGCCGACTTCTCCGCCCCGCTGATCGCACCCGACGCCAGCCTGGTGGCCGCGCTGCGGACCGGCCACGACACCTACCAGCAGGCCGGTGACGTCACCCTGGTGGCCACCGCGCTGCCCGCCGGGCCGGACGGGACGGACGGAACGGGTGGCCCGCCCCCGGCCCCGCGTGACCTGCTGCCCGGATTCGACCGCCGCCCGGCCGAGGCGGCCTGGGCACCGGATTCCGCCGCGCTGTTCTTCACCGCCGACGACCAGGGGCGGCGGCCGGTGTTCCGGGTCGAGGTCGGCACCGGCAAGGTGACCAGGGTTACCTCGGACGACGCGGCCTACGCCAGCTTGTCCCCCGCGCCAGACGGCCGCGCGCTGTACGCGCTGCGCGCGGCGATCGACAGCCCGCCGGCGCCGGTGCGCATCGGCCTGTCCGGGCCTGGCGCCCCGGAGCCGCTGCCCAGCCCGGCGGGCCGGCTCAGCGTGCCCGGCCGGGTCACCGAGGTGCATGCCGCCGCCGCGGACGGCGCGCCGCTGCGCGGCTGGCTGGTGCTGCCGGACGGGGCCAGCGCGCAGGCCCCGGCTCCGCTGCTGCTGTGGGTGCACGGCGGCCCGCTGTCGAGCTGGAACGACTGGTCCTGGCGGTGGAACCCGTGGCTGATGGCGGCCCGCGGGTACGCCGTGCTGCTGCCCGATCCGGCCCTGTCCACCGGGTACGGGCGCGACTTCATCGCGCGCGGCTACGGCCGCTGGGGCGCCGCCCCGTATACCGACGTGCTGGCCATCACCGACGCCGCGCAAGGCCGGCCGGACATCGACGCCGGGCGCACCGCCATGATGGGCGGCTCCTTCGGCGGCTACATGGCGAACTGGATAGCCGGGCACACCGGCCGGTTCGCGGCCATTGTCAGCCACGCCGGCCTGTGGTCGCTGGACCAGATGTTCGCCACCACCGACGCGCCGCCGCTGTGGCGCCGCGAGTTCGGCGACCCCGCCGCCCGGCCCGGCCGCTACCGGGACAACACCCCGGACGCGCACGCCGCCCGGATCACCACGCCCATGCTGATCATCCACGGCGACAAGGACTACCGGGTGCCGGTCGGCGAGGCGATCCGGCTGTACTGGGACCTGACCGAACGGGGCAAGAGCGCCAGGTTCCTGTACTTCCCGGACGAGAACCACTGGATACTCAAGCCCGGTGACGTGCGGGTGTGGTACGAGACCGTGCTGGCATTTCTCGCCGAGCACGTGCTCGGCGAGCCCTGGCGCCGGCCCGGATTGCTGTGACCTACCGGTCGAATCGCCGCGGAGCGGCAATTCACGGTTCATTAACGCAGCCGGGCGAACGGGGTTACCCGCCATATCCGGGCGCTGGCTCCGGGCCGCAGCCGAAATGCCGCGGCCCGCGGGCCCGGGAGTGATCTCCCCGGGCCCGCGGGCCGCGTGCTGGCGGGCCGTTTTCAGGCGACAGGGCCGTTCTGGGAGGTGAACATCTCTGCGTCCTTGGCCACCCCGCCGGTCAGCGTGTTCTGCGCCGACAGCCTGATCTGGTTGGCCGGCCGGGCGGTGCCCGGGTCGACCGAGAGCACGAACGGGTGGCTGAACTGCGTGGTCGCCCCCGTGATGTAGGAGTCGTAAGTAAGGCCGCCGACCGTCTTGTCGTTGCCCTCATTGATCAGCAGCGAGCCCTCGCTCTGCCCGCAGTTGACCAGCTTGACCTGCTTGCCGTTGTAGGGCGTGCCGGTGGTGCCGGCGCAGTAGCCTGACTCGTTCCCGTACGGGGCCCAGTTCAGCTCATAGGCCGCGGAACCGGAGTAGTCGATGCAGGCCACCGACGTCGTGTTCAGCAGCGAGCCGCAGAACTGGCCGACCGTGCCGACCTGCTCGATCTGGAAGTCCTCGTTCGGGTGGCTGTTGCTGGCGTACTTCAGGTTGATCGCCTGGCCCGGGTGCGGCGGTGCCACCCCGGAGTCGCCGGCCACGTACGCGTTCATGATCGTGCCGGTGCCGAGCAGCAGCGACGAGAAGTCCTGACAGCCGGCGCCGCAGGCCGGGGTGGCGTTGCGGATCGCGTGGTGGGGGTGGGTGGCCGCCTGCGCGCCGGCCGCGCCGAACATCAGCAGCCCGGCGGCCGCGCTCAGCGCGACGATGTACTTGCGCATTTCTCTCCTCGGTGTGAGCCAGGACGTCCCTGGCGCGGGTCGGGTTCCGCAGGGGCCGCGGAACCAGCGGGAATTGGCTGACGGGGAAAACGGTCATTACCCGCCGGGAGCATCCGGTAAATAAGCGAAATGCCCCTGACTGCTGGTGTCCTCCTTCTGCGGCATTGTCACGCTACACCTGACGATGTCTTTATGTATCGGAAGACGCGGCACTCCGGAAGCGGGTTTACCGGTGGCTCGCTTATTTTCCGGAAAAGCTTATTGCCTGTTAATAAATAACTTTCACAGTTATCCGCCGGCTCAGGTAATTTATGGCCGGTTAGCGGTATTAGCGCCGCTTGGAACCGGGCAGATCCGGGCCATCGCGGCCGCTGAGGCCGCGCCGCAGCCGGTGCGGTGGCTCGCGCCGCGCAGTGAGCCCGCTGAACGGACCGTTCAGCGGGCTGGGTGCCGGTGGATGGGCCATCCAGCGGGTTGCGGGGCGGGACTCCGGCGGCGCCCGGCGGCCGGGAGGGGCACACCCGGCCGCCGGGGCCGGCCGGGTGTGCCAGGCTGTCGGCATGACCTGGCGGCCGGCATGACCAGGGCCCGGCTGGACAAGCAGCCCGGCGAGGTGTCGGCGATGTTCGACTCCGTCGCCGAGCGCTACGACCTGCTCAATGACGCGCTCTCACTGGGCAGCGACCGGCTGTGGCGGCGGGCGGTCGCCCGCGCGGCCGGCGCCGGGCCGGGGGAGGTGGTGCTGGACCTGGCGGCCGGCACCGGCACCTCCACCCGGGCCTTCACCAGGTCCGGCGCGCACGCGATCGCGTGCGACTTCTCCCTCGGCATGCTGGCCGTGGGCGCGCGCCGCCCGGCCCCGCGGCTGCGGTTCGTGGCCGGCGACGCGCTGGCGCTGCCGCTGCGCAGCGGGTTCTTCGACGCGGTGACGATCTCCTTCGGGCTGCGCAACGTGACCGACCCGGCCCGCGCGCTGGCGGAGTTGCTGCGGGTGACCAGGCCGGGCGGCCGCCTGGTCGTCTGCGAGTTCAGCCACCTGCCGGCCCGCCGGCTGGACGCGGCCTACCAGCGCTACCTGAGCCTGGCGCTGCCGGCCGTGGCGCGGCGGCTGGCCGACAACGCCGCCGCCTATGACTACCTGGCCGAGTCGATCAGGGACTGGCCAGCCCAGGCCGGGCTGGCCCGGCTGATCGGCTCGGCCGGCTGGTCGGCGGTCCGGTGGCGCAATCTCAGCCTGGGCATCGTGGCCGTGCACACGGCCGTCCGGCCGGGCGCGCAGGGCGGCGCGAAGCCAGGCTCGGGTACGGTCTAGACTGCGAGAAAGCACTTGTGAAGCTGTTCACAAGATAGTCAGGAATCAGGTCCGTGACCGAGCAACAACCCGCTGCGGGCGCGCCGGACTTGGCCCCGAGCATCCCCGGCACGGCAGGCCATCACGCGCGCGCTGACGACACCGCGCGCGCCGTCGGCGTGCGCGCTGACGACACCCCCGCCGGCAGCGAGACCGCCGACGTCATCATCGTCGGCGCCGGCCCGGCCGGGTCGGCCGCCGCCTACTACCTGGCCAGCGCCGGACTCGACGTGCTGGTGCTGGAGAAGAGCCGGTTCCCGCGGGAGAAGGTGTGCGGCGACGGGCTGACCCCGAGGGCGGTCAGGGTGCTCACCGCGATGGGCGTGCCGACGCCGGCCAGCGAGGGCTGGCTGCGCAACAAGGGCTTGCGGATTATCGGCGGCGGCGGCCGGATCGAGCTGGACTGGCCTGAGCTGTCGGGCTACCCGGGCTACGGGCTGGTGCGGGCCCGCCGCGACTTCGACGAGATCCTGGCCCGGCACGCGCAGAAGGCAGGCGCCCGGCTGATCGAGGGCGTCACCGTCACCGGCCCGCTGCTGGACGACCGCACCGGCCGCATCACCGGGGTGACATCCGGCCACGCCGACTACCGCGGCCGGCTGGTTATCGCCGCCGACGGCAACTCTTCCCGGCTGTCGGTGGCCATGGGCCTGCGCCGGCGCGACGACCGGCCGATCGGCGTGGCGGTGCGCACCTACTTCACCAGCCCCCGGCACGACGACGACTACCTCGAGGCCTGGCTGGACCTGTGGGACGGCAACCAGCTGCTGCCCGGCTACGGCTGGATCTTCGGCATGGGGGACGGGACCTCCAACGTCGGCGTCGGCCTGCTGAACACCTCGGCGTCGTTCAAGCACATCGACTACCGCGCGCTGCTGCGCCGGTGGCTGGACACGATGCCCGCCGAGTGGGGGCTGAGCGAGCAGCACCGGACCGAGCCGGTGCGCGGCGCAGCGCTGCCGATGGGCTTCAACCGCACCCCGCACTACACCCGCGGGCTGCTGCTGGCCGGCGACTCGGGCGGGATGGTCAACCCGTGCAACGGCGAGGGCATCGCCTACGCTCTGGAGGCGGGCGAGATGGCCGCGCGGGTGGTCACCCAGGCGCTGGCCCGGCCGACCACGGCGGGTGCGGACGCGGCGCTGGCCGCCTACCCGGCGATGCTCAAGGACGCCTGGGGCGGCTACTACACCCTCGGCCGGGCCTTCGTGCAGCTCATCGGCCAGCCCAAGTTCATGCAGTTCGCCACCCGGCACGGCGTGAAACGGCCCGCGGTCATGCGGTTCACCATGAAGCTGCTCGGCAACCTGACAGAAACCCGCGGCGGTGATGCAATGGACCGGCTCATTAACGCGGTGTCTAAGATGACGCCGGCGGCTTAGCCATGAGGACCGAGAACGCCGCCTGTCCCGGGGGCGGCCCGACGTCAAGGGGGTGACGGAGCATGAGCCACTATGTGCCGATTCTGGTCCTCGCCGCACTCGCCGCGGTATTCGCCATTTTGTCCCTGGTGATGGGGGCCCTGGCGGGCCCTAAGCGGTGGAACCGCGCGAAGCTCGAGGCATACGAATGCGGGATCGAGCCGACGCCCACGCCCGCCGGCATACGGTTCCCGGTGAAGTACTACCTCACGGCGATGCTGTTCATCGTATTCGACATCGAGATCATCTTCCTGTACCCGTGGGCGGTGGCGTTCGGCAAGCTGGGCGTCTTCGGGCTGGTCGAGATGGTCACGTTCATCGCCACGGTTCTGGTCGCGTACGCCTACGTCTGGCGGCGCGGCGGTCTGGATTGGGACTAGCCCCATGGGTCTGGAAGAGAAGCTGCCCGCCGGCGTGCTGCTGACTTCGGTCGAGAAGCTGGCCGGGTACGCGCGCAAGAGCTCGGTCTGGCCGGCCACCTTCGGCCTGGCCTGCTGCGCCATCGAGCTGATGTCGACCGGCGGGCCGCGGCACGACCTGGCCAGGTTCGGGATGGAGCGGGCCTCCAACACCCCGCGGCAGGCCGACCTGATGATCGTGGCCGGCCGGGTCAGCCAGAAGATGGCGCCGGTGCTGCGGCAGATCTACGACCAGATGTCCGAGCCCAAGTGGGTCATCTCGATGGGCGTGTGCGCCTCCAGCGGCGGGATGTTCAACAACTACGCGGTCGTGCAGGGCGTCGACCACGTGGTCCCGGTGGACATCTACCTGCCCGGCTGCCCGCCGCGGCCGGAGATGCTGATCGACGCGATCGTCAAGCTGCACGACAAGATCCAGAACATGAAGCTCGGCACCAACCGGGAGAAGCAGATCACCGAGCTGGAGCAGGCCCGGCTGCGGCGGCTGCCGCTGGTCGCGGCGGCGGCCGCCCCGGGCATCTCGCCCGGCCCGGGCGCCCGCCGCCGGGCGCGGCGCCGGGCCCGCGGGCGGCGCGGACCGTACGCCCGGCCCGGACGGCGCGGGAGCGGCGCAATGACCACCCAGGCCGCTGACTCCGAGCCGGGCCGGCCGGGCGAGGACCAGGCCGCCGACCCGGCCGTGCTGGCCGGGCAGGAGCGGCTCGCCGAGCAGGTCGCGCGCACCGGCATGTTCGGCGCGACCACGACCGGCGACACCTCCGGCTACGGCGGGCTGAAGGTCCGCCGGCCGCCGCCGCTGGCCAGCCCCCGGCCCTACGGGTCCTACTTCGACGAGATCGCCGACGGCCTCGGCACCGCCCTGGAGGCGTCCGGGCTGAGCTTCGGCGACGCGGTCGAGCGGGTGGTCGTCGCGAACGGCGAGCTGACCTTCTACGTGCGCCGCGAGCACCTGCTCGAGGTGGCCCGGCGGCTGCGCGACCACCCGGCGCTGGCGTTCGAGCTGTGCACCGGGGTGTCGGGCGTGCACTACCCGGCCGAGACCGGCCGCGAGCTGCACGCCGTCTACCACCTGGTCTCGCTGACCCGCAACCGCAGGCTCAGGGTCGAGTCGGCCGCGCCCGACGCCGACCCGCGGATCCCGTCGCTGACCGGGGTGTACCCCACCTGCGACTGGCACGAGCGGGAGACCTGGGACTTCTTCGGGATCGTCTTCACCGGCCATCCCGCGCTGACCCGGATCGAGATGCCCGATGACTGGAAGGGCCACCCGCAGCGCAAGGACTACCCGCTCGGCGGCATCCCGGTCGAGTACCGCGGTGCCGAGGTGCCGCCGCCCGATGAGCGGAGGCATTACGAGTGACCGCGCAGAGCAGTGCCGACTCCGCCCGTAACGAGCAGGGCGAGGAAGGCCGCGTCTACACCGTCGGCGGCCAGGACTGGGACGAGGTGGTGGCGGCCGCCGCGGACGCCGGCGAGGAGCGGGGCGAGGAGCACCTGGTCGTCAACATGGGCCCGCAGCACCCGTCCACGCACGGCGTGCTGCGGCTGATCCTGACCCTCGACGGCGAGACCGTGACCGAGTTGCGGCCGGTGATCGGCTACCTGCACACCGGCATCGAGAAGAACATGGAGTTCCGGACCTGGACGCAGGGCGTCACGTTCTGCACCCGGATGGACTACCTGTCGCCGCTGTTCAACGAGACCGCCTACTGCCTGGCGGTCGAGAAGCTGCTCGGCATCACCGACGCGGTGCCCGAGCGGGCCAGCGTGATCCGGGTGCTGATGATGGAGCTCAACCGGATCGCCTCGCACCTGACCGCCATCGGCACCTTCGGCATGGAGCTGGGCGCCACCACCGTGTTCCTGTACGGGCTGCGCGAGCGGGAGAAGACGCTCGACCTGTTCGAGCTCATCACCGGGCTGCGGATGAACCACGCCTACATCCGGCCCGGCGGGGTGTCGCAGGACCTGCCCGCCGGGACGCTGGAGCGGATCCGCGAGTACCTGGCGGTGATGCCCGGCCAGCTCGGCGAGATCCGCGCGCTGCTGGACGCCAGCCCGGTGTACCTGGCCCGGACCAGGAACATCGCGTTCCTCGACCTGGCCGGCTGCATGGCGCTCGGGGTCACCGGGCCGGTGCTGCGCGGCACCGGGCTGCCGTGGGACCTGCGCAAGAGCCAGCCGTACTGCGGGTACGAGAGCTACGACTTCGAGGTGCCGGTGCGCACCAGCTGCGACGCCTACGGGCGGTACATGGTGCGGATGGACGAGATGGACCAGTCGCTGCGCATCATCGAGCAGTGCGTCGACCGGCTGTCGGGAACCCGCCCGGCGCACGACCCGGTGATGATCGAAGACGCCAAGATCGGCTGGCCGGCCCGGCTGGCCCTCGGCCCCGACGGTCTTGGCAACTCGCCCGACCACATCGCGCACATCATGGGCCAGTCCATGGAGGCGCTGATCCACCACTTCAAGCTGGTCACTGAGGGCTTCCGGGTGCCGGCCGGGCAGGCGTACGCGGCGGTCGAGTCGCCCCGCGGCGAGCTGGGCTGCCATGCGGTCAGCGACGGCGGCACCCGGCCCTGGCGGGTGCACTTCCGCGACCCGTCGTTCACGAACCTGCAGGCCGTGTCGGCCATGTGCGAGGGCGGGATGATCGCCGACGTGATCTCCGCGGTCGCCAGCATCGACCCGGTGATGGGAGGAGTCGACCGGTAATGGCGCTGAGCCACGAAGCGCGCGCGCGGCTGGAGCCTGATGCCGCGCAGATCATCGGCCGGTACCCGCGGCCGCGCTCCGCGCTGCTGCCGCTGCTGCACCTGGTGCAGGCCGAGGAGGGCTACGTCTCGGCGGACGGGATCGCGTTCTGCGCCGGGCAGCTGGGGCTGTCGGAGGCCGAGGTCACCGCGGTGGTGTCGTTCTACACGATGTACAAGCGGCGGCCCATCGGGGACTACCACGTGGGCGTGTGCACCAACACGCTGTGCGCGGTGATGGGCGGCGACGCGATCTTCGCCGACCTGCGCGAGTACCTGGGCGTCGGGAACGACGAGACCACCGCCGACGGCAAGGTCAGCCTGGAGCACCTGGAGTGCAACGCGGCCTGCGACTACGCCCCGGTGGTCATGGTCAACTGGGAGTTCTTCGACAACATGACCCCGGCGTCGGCCCGCGAGCTGGTGGACAGGCTGCGCGCCGGGGAGCCGGTGGCGCCCACCCGCGGCGCGCCCCGGCTGTGCACCTGGAAGCAGGCCGGCCGGATCCTGGCCGGGTTCCCCGACGACCAGGCCGCCCTGGGGGACACCGCCGGGCCCGCCACCGTGGCCGGGCTGCGGATCGCCAAGGAGCACGGCTTCGACCCGGACGCGCCGCCCGAGCCCGCGGAAACCCCCGGAGGAACCTCGTGAGCTCCGTTCTGCTCCCCGTGCTGACGGCCCGCTGGGACGAGCCGGACTCCTTTACGCTCGCCGGGCTACCGGCGGGCCGGCGGTTACCGGGCGCTGCCCAAGGCCCTCGCCATGGCGCCCGACGACGTCATCGCCGCGGTGAAGGACTCCGGATTGCGCGGCCGCGGCGGCGCCGGGTTCCCCACCGGGAACAAGTGGGGCTTCATCCCGCAGGGTGACGGCAAGCCGCACTACCTGGTGGTCAACGCCGACGAGTCCGAGCCGGGCACCTGCAAGGACATCCCCACCATGCTGGAGAGCCCGCAGGCGCTGATCGAGGGCGCGATCATCGCCGCCTACGCGATCCGGGCCGAGCGGGCCTTCATCTACGTGCGCGGCGAGGTGCTGCACGTGATCCGGCGGCTGCACCACGCCGTCGCCGAGGCCTACCAGGCCGGCTACCTCGGCGCCGACATCCTCGGCTCGGGGTTCAGCCTGGAACTGGTCGTGCACGCCGGGCGCGGGCGCCTACGAGTGCGGCGAGGAGACCGCGCTGCTCGACTCGCTGGAGGGCCGCCGCGGCCAGCCCCGGCTCAAGCCGCCGTTCCCGGCCATCGCGGGCCTGTACGCCTGCCCGACCGTGGTCAACAACGTCGAGTCGATCGCCAGCGTGCCGTTCATCATCGACCACGGCGCGGACGCGTTCGCCGCGCTCGGCACCGAGAAGTCCAAGGGCTTCGGCATCTTCTCGCTGTCCGGCCACGTCACCACGCCCGGCCAGTACGAGGCGCCGCTCGGCGTCACGCTGCGCGAGCTGCTGGACCTGGCCGGCGGCGTGCGGGCCGGGCACGAGCTGAAGTTCTGGACCCCCGGCGGCTCGTCCACGCCGATCTTCACCGACGAGCACCTGGACGTGCCGCTGGACTTCGAGGACGTCGGCACGGCCGGGTCGATGCTCGGCACCCGGGCGCTGCAGATCTTCGACGACACCGCCTGCATCGTGCGGGCCACGCTGCGCTGGAACGAGTTCTACGAGCACGAGTCGTGCGGCAAGTGCACGCCCGTGCCGCGAGGGGACCTTCTGGATGGTCCAGCTGCTGGAGGACCTGGAGCAGGGCAAGGGCACCGACGCCGACCTGGACAAGCTGCTCGACATCTGCGACAACATCGCTCGGCCGGGCGTTCTGCCCGCTCGGCGACGGCGCGATCAGCCCGGTGGTCGTCCTCGATCAAGTACTTCAGGGACGAGTACGTCGAGCACCGCAAGCGGGGCGGCTGCCCGTTCGACCCCGCCGCCGCCACCCTCTTCGCCTCGGAGCCCGCCCGATGACGGCACCAGCCAGCGACAGCGCGGGGCTCGCCAGGCCCGCCGACAGCGTCAGCGTCACCATCGACGGCTTCGAGATCACCGTGCCGAAGGGCACGCTGATCATCCGGGCCGCCGAGCAGCTCGGCATCCAGATCCCGCGGTTCTGCGACCATCCGCTGCTGGCCCCGATCGGCGCCTGCCGCCAGTGCCTGGTGCAGGTCGAGGGCCAGCCCAAGCCGCCCGCCTCGTGCACCACCACCTGCACCGACGGGATGGTGGTGCGCACCCAGCTGACCTCCAAGGTCGCCGAGAAGGCGCAGCGCGGCGTGATGGAGATGCTGCTGGTCAACCATCCGCTCGACTGCCCGATGTGCGACAAGGGCGGCGAGTGCCCGCTGCAGAACCAGGCCATGTCCAGCGGGCAGGGCGAGACCAGGTTCGACGGGACCAAGCGCACGTTCGCCAAGCCGGTCGCGCTGTCGGCCCAGGTGCTGCTGGACCGCGAGCGGTGCATCCAGTGCGCCCGGTGCACCCGGTTCGCCGACCAGATCGCCGGCGACCCGCTGATCGAGCTGGTCGACCGGGGCCCGGCCGAGCAGGTCGGGGTGGCCGACGGGGTGCCGTTCGACTCCTATTTCTCCGGCAACACGGTGCAGATCTGCCCGGTCGGCGCGCTCACCGGCGCCTCCTACCGGTTCCGGTCCCGGCCGTTCGACCTGGTGTCCACGCCGAGCATCTGCGAGCATTGCGCGTCGGGCTGCCGCCAGCGCACCGACCACCGCCGCGGCGCGGTCACCCGGCGGCTGGCCGGCAACGAGCCCGGGGTCAACGAGGAGTGGAACTGCGACAAGGGCCGCTGGGCCTTCACCTACGCCACCCAGCCGGACCGGCTGGCCGTCCCGCTGGTGCGGGACGAGTCCGGCGTGCTGGTGCCGACGTCCTGGCCGGAGGCGGTGGCGCACGCGGCCCGCGGCCTGGCCGCCGCCCGCGGCCGGGCCGGCGTGCTGACCGGGGGCCGGCTGACGCTGGAAGACGCCTACGCCTACGCCAAGTTCGCCCGGCTGGCGCTGGGCAGCAACGACATCGACATGCGGGCCCGGCCGCACTCGGCGGAGGAGGCGCAGTTCCTGGCCGGCCAGGTGGCCGGGCGCGGGCTCGGCGTCAGTTACGCCGACCTGCAGCGGGCCCCGGCGGTGCTGCTGGCCGGCTTCGAGCCGGAAGATGAGTCCCCGATCGTGTTCCTGCGGCTGCGCAAGGCGGCCCGCGCGGGCACCCTCAAGGTCTACTCGCTGGCCGCGCTGGCCAGCCCCGGGCTGGACCGGCTGTCCGGCGTGCTGCTGCCGGTTGCCCCCGGCGCCGAGGCGGACGCGCTGGCCGACCTGGCCGGCCACGACCCGCAGGCGGCGGCCCCCGGCCCGGATGCCACGCTGGCGGCCACGGCCGGCACGGCCGCCCGGCCCGGTGCCGACGGCGGCCCGTGGATCGCCGAGTCCGACGCCGCGCTGGCGGCCACGGCCGGGACCTCGGCGCGGGCCGGCGGTCCCGGCGGCTCCGGCGGCGCGTGGCTGGCCGGGGTCGCGGCCGCGCTGCGCCAGCCCGGCGCGGTCATCCTGGCCGGCGAGCGGCTGGCCGAGGTGCCGGGCGCGCTGACCGCGGCCGGGCGGCTGGCCGAGGCGACCGGGGCCCGGCTGGCCTGGGTGCCGCGCCGGGCCGGGGAGCGGGGTGCGGTGGAGGCAGGCGCGCTGCCCGGCCTGCTGCCCGGCGGCCGTGCCGGCCGGTGACGCGGCGGTCGCCCGCGCCTGGGGCGCGGCCGCGCTGCCGGACGCGCCGGGCCGTGACACCGGCGAGATGCTGGCCGCCGCGGCCGCGGGCGACCTCGGCGCGCTGGTGATCGCGGGCGTGGACCCGGCGGACCTGCCCGACCCGGCCGCGGCGCTGGCCGCGCTGGAGGCGACCGGGTTCGTCGTCAGCCTGGAGCTGCGCGCCAGCGCGGTCACCGACCGCGCCGACGTGGTGCTGCCGGTCGCGGCGGTGGCCGAGAAGGGCGGCACGTTCGTGAACTGGGAGGGCCGGACCGGGACCTTCGGGCCGGTGCTGCGGGTGCCGGCCGTCCGCTCCGACCTGAACGTGCTGGCCTCGATCGCCGACGAGATGGACGTCCACCTCGGCCTGCCCGACGCCGCCGCCGCCCGCCGCGAGCTGGCCGCACTGGCCAGCGAGACCGCAGCTGCCGCCGAGGCGGCCCGGGCTGCCGCGGCAGCCGAGGGCCTGGGCTTCTTCCCGCAGTCCGGCACCGCGGCGGATCCCGGCGGGGCATCCGCGCGGGCCGGCACCCCGGCCGGTCCCGATGCGGTCCGGCTCAGCACCTGGCACCAGCTGCTCGACGCCGGGCGGATGCAGGACGGCGAGCCCAACCTGGCCGGCACCGCCCGGCCCGCGGTAGCGAAGATGTCGGCGGCGACCGCGGCGCAGGCCGGGACCTCCGACGGCGGTAAGGTCACCGTGGCGACCGATCGCGGCGCCGTAACCGTGGCCGTCGAGGTCACCGACATGCCCGACCGGGTGGTCTGGCTGCCGACCAATGCGACAGGATGCGCGGTGCGGGCCGGGCTCGGCGCGGGCCACGGCAGTCCCGTCACGGTGAGGAGCGCGCAATGACCGGCCTGGCCGCCAGCGACCCCACGCTGGCCAGCTTCGGCCACGACCCCTGGTGGCTGGTCCTGCTCAAGGTAGTAGTGATCTTCGCCTTCCTGATGCTGACCACGCTGTTCATGATCTGGGCCGAGCGCCGGGTCATCGGCCGGATGCAGCAGCGCCCCGGCCCGAACCGGGCCGGCAAGTTCGGCCTGCTGCAGTCGCTGATGGACGGGATCAAGCTGCCGCTGAAGGAAGACATCATCCCGCGCGGCGTGGACAAGCTGCTGTTCGTCATGGCCCCGGGCATCGCGGCCATCCCCGCGTTCATCAGCTTCGCGATCATCCCGTTCGGGCCGATCGTGTCGATCTTCGGGTATCACACCCCGCTGCAGCTGGCCGACCTGCCGGTCGCGGTGCTGCTGGTGCTGGCGATGAGCTCGATGGGCGTCTACGGCATCGTGCTCGCGGGCTGGGCGTCCACCTCGCCCTACTCGCTGCTCGGCGGGCTGCGCTCGTCGGCCCAGGTGATCAGCTACGAGATCGCCATGGGCCTGTCGTTCGTGCCGGTGTTCCTGTACGCGGGCTCGCTGTCCACCACCCAGATCGTCACCGCCCAGGCCAACGGGAACGAGTTCCACCTGTTCGGGGTCATCTGGCACTGGCCGTCCTGGTTCGCGATCTTGCTGCTGCCCTCGTTCGTCATCTACCTGATCACGATGGTCGGCGAGACCAACCGGCTGCCGTTCGACCTGCCCGAGGGCGAGGGCGAGCTGGTCGCCGGGTTCCACACCGAGTACTCCTCGCTGAAGTTCGCGCTGTTCTACCTGGCCGAGTACGTGAACATGACCACGGTGGCCGGGCTGGCCACCACGCTGTTCCTGGGCGGCTGGCGGGCCCCGTGGCCGATCAGCGTGTGGCCGGGCGCCAACTCCGGCTGGTACCCGCTGATCTGGTTCCTGGCCAAGGTCGCGATCTTCGAGTTCGCGTTCATCTGGCTGCGCGGCTCGCTGCCGCGGATCCGCTACGACCAGCTGATGACCCTGGGCTGGAAGGTCCTCATCCCGGCCGCGCTGGCCTGGACGCTGATCATCGCCACGTTCCGGGTGTTCCGCACCGACGGCGGCAGCCCGCTGGTCTACCTGGTGGCGGGCGCGATCATCGTGGTGCTTGTGCTGCTGGCCTGGCGCTGGGACACCGCAGTGATGCGCCGCGCCGAGCTGGCCGAGGAGATCGACGCGCAGGCCCGGGAGCCGGGCGAGACCGCCTTCCCGGTACCGCCGCTGGACCTGCCGCACTACCACGGCGCTCTCGGCGAGCCCGCTGCCCCGGTGGCGGCGGCCGGGACCGACGGCGTCAAGGAGGTCACCGGTGCCTGATTTCCTGGCCCCGGTCAAGGGGTTCGGCGTCACCTTCCGGCAGATGTTCAAGAAGGTCGACACCGTCCAGTACCCGGAGGAGAAGCAGCCGACCGCGCCCCGGTTCCACGGCCGCCACCAGCTCAACCGGTGGCCGGACGGGCTGGAGAAGTGCATCGGCTGCGAGCTGTGCGCCTGGGCCTGCCCGGCCGACGCGATCTACGTCGAGGGCGCGGACAACACCGAATCCGAGCGGTTCTCCCCGGGCGAGCGGTACGGTCACGTCTACCAGATCAACTACCTGCGCTGCATTCTGTGCGGGTTGTGCGTCGAGGCGTGCCCGACCCGGGCGCTGACCATGACCAACGACTACGAGCTGGCCGACGACAACCGGGAAAGCCTGATCTGGACCAAGGAGCAGCTGGTCGCGCCGCTGCAGCCGGGCATGGAGGCGCCGCCGCACCCGATGCGGCTGGGCCAGACCGAGAAGGACTACTACCTGCTCGGCGCGCACGATCACCCGGCCGCCGGGCGGACGGCCCCGGACCATCCGGTGCCGCACGAGGCGGACCAGGCCGGAACGGAAGGCGAGCGGTGAGTCGTCACATCGTGCTCGCTGCCAGCGCGGCCGACACCACCCGCGAGACCGCGTTCTGGCTGCTGGCCATCCTCTCGGTCGCGGGCGGCCTCGGCATGGTCCTGGCCCGCCGCGCCGTGCACTGCGCGGTGCTGCTGGCCGTGGTGATGCTGTCGCTGGCCGTCTTCTACGCCATGCTCGGCGCACCGTTCCTGGCCTTCGTGCAGATCATCGTGTACACCGGCGCGGTGCTGATGCTGTTCCTGTTCGTCATGATGATCGTCGGCATCACCTCGGCCGACTCGATCGTCGAGACGATCAGGGGCCAGCGGCTGGCGGCCGGCCTGGCCGGGATCGGCCTGCTGGTGCTCCTCAGCCTCACCGTCGGGCACGCGGTGATCGGGCCGGCCGCGCCGTCGTCGAAGATCGCCAACGGGGCCGGCAACGTGACCAGCCTGGCCCACCTGATCTTCACCATCTACGTGTTCCCGTTCGAGGTCACCAGCGCCCTGCTGATCACCGCCGCGCTCGGCGCGATGGTGCTCGCGCACCGCGAGCGCACCACGCCGCGGCCGACCCAGCGGGACCTGGCCCGGCGCCGGGTGGGCTCCGGCCACATGACGCCGCTGCCCGGGCCCGGCACCTACGCCCGGCACAACGCGGTGGACATGCCCGCGCTGCTGCCCGACGGCTCGGCGGCCGGCCTGTCGGTGAGCCGGGCGATCAGCCAGCGGGGCGACTCCGGCTCCGGCGCCTCCGCTGCGCCGCGCCCGGCGGCGCCCGGGCCCGCGGCCGGGCCGGCCGCGGTCGGCGTGATCGCCGCGCCCGAGCCGGACTCCGGCGGCGCCGCCGCGGGTGCGGAGGGCCCGGCCGCCGGGAGCCGCCCGGCGGCGGAGCCGCAGGTGCGGCTGCCCGAGCCGGGCACGACGCCGCAGCCGCTGGGCGACCGGGATCTCGATGACACCGATCCGGGGCCGGCTGGCGGCCGGGCGAGGACAGCCGCGGGGAGGAATCGTGATCAGTCCCGCGCACTACATCGCGCTCGCGGTCATCTTGTTCGTGATCGGCGGCGTCGGCGTGCTGGTCCGGCGCAACGCGATCGTGATCTTCATGTGCGTCGAGCTGATGCTGAACGCGGTCAACCTGGCGTTCGTGGCCTTCGGCCGGATGCACGGCGGGGTGAACGGCCAGGTCATCGCGTTCTTCGTGATGGTCGTGGCGGCCGCGGAAGTGGTGGTGGGGCTGGCGATCATCACCTCCATCTACCGCACCCGCAGGTCGGCGTCGGTGGACGACGCCAGCCTGCTGAAATACTGACGCACCGGTCCCGGTCGCAGGCCGGGACCGGTCGCCCGGCGCCCGGCGCGGCGATCTGGCCGCGGCGGGCTGGCATGCAGAGAGGTATCAGGTGACAGGCTCACTAGCCGGCGCGCTCCCGCCGTCGGCGACGGTCATGAGCACCACCAGTGCCGTCGGCATCCAGCATGCGGCCTGGCTGCTGCTGGCCTTCCCGCTGTTCGGCGCGGTCGTGCTGCTGCTCGGCGGCAGGCGCACTAACGCCTGGGGGCACTGGCTCGGCGTCGCGATGCCGGTCGCCGCCTTCGGCTACGGGGCCGTCGCCTTCTTCAACATGCTCAGCTACGCCGCACCGGACCGCAGCCACGATGTGAACCTGTTCACCTGGGTGCTGGTCGGCCGGTTCAACGTCAACATCGGCCTGCGGCTGGATCCGCTGTCGATCTGCTTCGTGCTGCTGATCACCGGGGTCGGCTCGCTGATCCACATCTTCTCCGTCGGGTACATGTCGCATGACCCGGAGCGGCGCCGGTTCTTCGGCTACATGAACCTGTTCCTGGCCGCGATGCTGCTGCTGGTGCTGGCCAATAACTACTTCGCCCTGTACGCCGGGTGGGAGGGCGTCGGCCTGGCCTCCTACCTGCTGATCGGCTTCTGGCAGTACAAGAACTCCGCGGCGGTGGCGGCCAAGAAGGCGTTCATCGCCAACCGGGTCGGCGACGCCGGCCTGTCGCTGGCGATCATGCTGATGTTCGCCCAGTTCGGCACGGTCAACTTCACCGGAGTGTTCCGCTCGGTGCACGCGGCCAGCCCGGGCGTGGTCACCGCGATCGGGCTGCTGCTGCTGCTGGGCGCCTGCGGCAAGTCCGCGCAGCTGCCGCTGCAGTCCTGGCTGCTGGACGCGATGGAGGGCCCGACCCCCGTGTCGGCGCTGATCCACGCGGCCACCATGGTGACCGCCGGGGTGTACCTGATCGTCCGGTCCGGGGCCATCTTCGACCTGAGCGCCGACGCCCGGCTGGCCGTGGCCATCGTCGGTGCGGCCACCCTGCTGTTCGGCGGGATCATCGGCTCGGCCAAGGACGACATCAAGAAGGCGCTGGCCGGCTCCACGATGAGCCAGATCGGCTACATGTTCCTGGCCGCCGGGGTGGGCCCCGCGGGCTACCCGTTCGCGATCGCGCTGCTGCTCGCGCACGGTTTCTACAAGGCCGGGCTGTTCCTCGACGCCGGCTCGATCATGCACGCGATGAAGGACGAGGTGAACATGCGCCGCTTCGGCGGCCTGCTCGCGGTCCTGCCGGTCAGCTTCACCACGTTCGTCGCCTGTTACCTGGCGATCATCGGCATCCCGCCGTTCTCCGGGTTCTTCGCGAAGGACACGGTGATCGACGCCGCCTACCACGACGGCGGCCTGACCGGCGCGATCGTCGGCACGGCCGCGCTGATCGGCGCGGGCATCACGTCCTTCTACATGACCCGCATGCTGTTCATGACCTGGTTCGGCCGCCGCCGCTGGGCCGACGACGCCCATCCGCACGAGGCGCCCCCGATCATGACCGGCCCGGTGATAGTACTGGCCATCGGCGCCCTGGGGTTCGGCGCATTCGAGGTCCTCGGCGACCGGCTGGCCCGGTTCCTCGGCCCGGTGACCGGGTACATCCCGCCCGAGCCGTCGGTATTCACCCTGGCTGGCGGCATCGCGCTGCTCCTCGCCGTGATGTTCGGGGCGCTCGCCTGGCTGCTGTTCGAGCGGCGGCCGGTGCCGGAGACGGCCCCGGCGGCCGGGCTCGCAGTCACCGCAGCCCGCAAGGACCTGTACGGCGACGCCATCAACGAGTCGCTGCTGATGCGGCCCGGCCAGTGGCTGACCCGGCTGTCGGTCTACTTCGACAACCGCGGCGTGGACGGCCTGGTCAACACGGTCGCGGCCACCCTCGGCGGGTCGTCGGGACGGCTGCGCCGGATGCAGAGCGGCTTCGTCCGGTCGTATGCACTGTCCATGTTCGTCGGCGCCGTGCTGCTGGTCGGCGCGCTGCTGCTGGTAAGGCTCTAGTGAGGCTGCGGATCAGATGAGCACATTTCCCTGGCTGACGGTGGCGGGCGTGGTCCCGCTGGCCGGCGCGCTGGCGATCTCGCTGACCCCGGGCCGGTCGGCGCCCGGCGGCGCGGCCGACCGGGCCGCCCGCGACCTGCTGGTCAAGCGGATCGCGCTGGTCACCTCGGTGGTCACGCTCGGCGTCGTGATCGCGATGGCGCTGCAGTTCAAGGCGAACTCGGCCCAGCCCTTCCAGTTCACCCAGAGCTATCAGTGGATCCCGCAGTTCGGCGTGCACTACGCGGTCGGCGTGGACGGCATCGCGCTGGTGCTGATCCTGATGTCGGTGATCTTGATGCCGGTGGTGGTGCTGGCGTCCTGGAACGACGTCGAGGGCGCCCAGAACCCGGCCGGGGAGGCGCCCGCCCGGCGCAGCGCGAAGACCTACTTCGCGCTGATGCTGGTGCTGGAGACCATGATGATCGGGGTCTTCGCCGCCACCGACGTGTTCCTGTTCTACGTGTTCTTCGAGGCCATGCTGATCCCGATGTACTTCATGATCGGCAGCTTCGGGGTCGGCCAGCGGCAGTACGCGGCGGTCAAGTTCCTGCTCTACAGCCTGTTCGGCGGGCTGCTCATGCTGGTAGCGGTGATCGCGCTGTACGTGTACTCCGCCCGCGGCGGGCACGGCGGCACGTTCCTGTTCACCTCGCTCACCCACATCGCGCTCAGCCCGACCGTGCAGAAGTGGCTGTTCCTCGGCTTCTTCGCCGCCTTCGCGATCAAGGCGCCGCTGTGGCCGTTCCACACCTGGCTGCCCGACGCGGCCACCGCCGCCCAGCCTGGCGCCGCGGTGCTGCTGGTCGGCGTGCTGGACAAGGTGGGCACCTTCGGCATGATCCGGTACTGCCTGGAGCTGTTCCCCGCCGCCGCGCACTACTTCCGGGTGCTGATCATCGCGTTGTCGGTGGCCGGCGTGCTGTACGGCGCGGTGGTCGCGATCGGGCAGCGGGACATCAAGCGGCTGATCGCCTACACCTCGATCTCGCACATGGGCCTGATGACGCTCGGCATCTTCGTGATGACCACCCAGGGCCAGACCGGGTCCACCTTCTACATGGTCAACCACGGCTTCGCCACCGGCGCGCTGTTCATCCTGGCCGGCTTCATGATGGCCCGCCGCCGCTCGTCCCAGATCGCCGACTACGGCGGAGTGCAGAAGGTCGCGCCGGTGCTGGCCGGGATGTTCCTCATCGCCGGCCTGGCCGGGCTGGCGCTGCCCGGGCTGTCCACGTTCGTCAGCGAGTTCCTGGTGCTGATCGGCACCTTCACCCGGTACGAGGTGGCCGCCGTGCTCGCCACCGTCGGCATCATCCTGGCCGCCATCTACATCCTGTGGATGTACCAGCGGACCATGACCGGCCCGGTGCGCGACGAGGTGGCGGCGATGCCGGACCTGAGGGCCCGCGAGCTGTGGGCCATCGGCCCGCTGATCGCCCTGATCATCGTGCTCGGGGTCTACCCGCGGCCGGTGCTGAACATCATCAACCCCGCGGTCGCCCGCACCATGACCGGGGTGCACGCCCGGGACCCGGTGCCGCCGCACCCCGCCGCCCGCGCCGCCGTGACCACCTCCGATACCACCGGGGCGGCTCTGGCCAGGCCCGGCCGAAGGAGCTCGCCATGACCGGGTCCGTGGCGGCGCTCGCGCCGGCCTTCCACCCGCCGCAGATCCAGTACGGTCAGCTGTCGCCCATGCTGCTGGTGTTCGCGGCGGCCATCGTCGGCGTGCTGGTCGAGGCGTTCGCGCCGCGGCCGATGCGCCGGCCGCTGCACCTGGCGGTGACGCTCGGCGGGCTGGCGGCGGCGTTCGTGCTGACCGTGTTCGTGGCCGCGGACTCCAGCCTGTTCGGCCACGGCAGCCCGGGCCGGATCGCCGCCGAGGGCGCCGTCGGAGTCGACCGGCCGACGCTGTTCATCCAGGGCACCATCCTGGTGCTGGCCTTCGTCAGCGTGCTGCTGATTGCTGAGTCGTCGCACGAGGTCAGCGCGTTCACCGCCCAGGCCGCCGCGGTGCCGGGCAGCGCCGAGGAGCGCGAGGGCCTGCTCGCGGGCATCAGCCACACCGAGGTCTACCCGCTGACCCTGTTCGCGGTCGGCGGCATGCTGCTGTTCCCGGCCGCCAACGACCTGCTGACCATGTTCGTGGCGCTGGAAGTGCTGTCGCTGCCGCTGTACCTGCTGTGCGGGCTGGCCCGGCGCCGCCGCCTGCTGTCGCAGGAGGCGGCGATGAAGTACTTCCTGCTCGGCTCGTTCTCCTCGGCGTTCTTCCTGTTCGGCGTGGCCATGCTGTACGGCTACTCCGGCTCGGTGCAGCTGTCGGCGATCGCCACGGCGGCCTCGACCAACACCGCCGCCACCACGCTGCTGTACGCCGGGCTCGCGCTGCTCGGCCTCGGGCTGCTGTTCAAGATCGGCGCGGTGCCGTTCCACAGCTGGAAGCCCGACGTCTACCAGGGCGCGCCCACCCCGGTGACCGCGCTGATGGCCTCCTGCACGCTGGTGTCGGCGTTCGGCGCGCTGCTGCGGGTGTTCTACGTGGCCTTCGGCCAGCTGACCTGGACCTGGCGGCCGGCCATGTGGGGGGTGGCCATCCTCACCATGCTGGTCGGCTCGGTCATCGCCATCACCCAGACGGACGTGAAGCGGCTGCTGGCCTACTCCTCGATCGCGCAGGCCGGCTACATCCTGACCGGGGTGGTCGCCGCCAACACCGCGGGCCTGTCGGGCAGCATGTTCTACCTGGCCGGGTACGGGTTCGCCACCATCGGCGCGTTCGCGATCGTGACCCTGGTCCGGGACCAGGCCGGCGAGGCCGCGCACCTGTCCCGGTGGGCCGGCCTCGGCCGCCGCTCGCCGCTGGTGGCCGGGGTGTTCGCCCTGTTCCTGATCGCGTTCGCGGGCATCCCGCTGACCAGCGGCTTCACCGGCAAGTTCGCGGTGTTCCAGGCGGCCATCTCCGGCGGCGCGCTGCCGCTGGTCATCATCGGCGTGATCAGCAGCGCGATCCTGGCGTTCCCCTACGTCCGGGTGATCGTGCTGATGTTCTTCAGCGAGCCTGCCCCCGACGGGCCGTCGGTGGTGCGCCCGAGCCCGCTCACCGCCCTGGCGGTCGCGGTCGGCGCGGCCGCGACGCTGGTGCTCGGCATCGTGCCGCAGCCGCTGCTGAGCCTGGCCCACCACGCGGCGGCCCAGCTGTTCGTGCGCTGACGGGCCAGCCCTCCGCGGCCGGCGGCCGGATTGCCGTGGCTTGCACATATCGTGAAGATGAGCTCGGTGGCCTGCGTCGTCGCGACGGAGGAGATGAGGAGCCCTAGGTGAGTACCGCCCCGCCCATGGAGTTGTATGACACCGCGCTGACGGCGGCGATCACGGACGGCCTCGGGCTGGTCGAGCAGCGGCTGCAGGAGGCGTCCGCCTCCCAGAACAAGCTGCTCGCGCAGACCTCGGTGCACCTGATCGATGCGGGCGGCAAGCGGTTCCGGCCGACCCTCACGCTGCTCGCCGCCCGGTTCGGCGACTCCTCCGACCGGCGCATCGTGCCCGCCGCGGCCGCGATCGAGCTCACCCACCTGGCCACCCTCTACCACGACGACGTGATGGACGAGGCCGAGATCCGGCGCGGCCAGCCGAGCGCGAACTCCAAGTGGACCAACACCGTCGCCATCCTCACCGGCGACTTCCTGTTCGCCCGGGCCTCGCAGCTGCTCGCCGACATCGGCACCGACGCGGTCCGGATCCAGGCCGACACCTTCACCCGGCTGGTCCGCGGGCAGATCGCCGAGACCGTCGGTCCGCAGCCCGGCGAGGACCCGCTGGCGCACTACCTGATGGTCGCGCAGGAGAAGACCGCGTCGCTGATCGGCACCGCCGGGCAGTTCGGCGCCCTGTTCGCCGGGGCGCCGGCGGAGGTGGTGGCGCGGGTCGAGTCGGCCTGCGAGGCCATCGGGGTCGCCTGGCAGCTGTCCGACGACATCCTGGACGTGGCCAGCGAGACCGACCAGTCCGGCAAGGCGCCGGGCACTGACCTGCGCGAGGGCGTGCAGAGCCTGCCGGTGCTGTACGCGCTGCGGTCGGGCCGGCCGCAGGACGCGCGGCTGCGCGAGCTGCTGGCCGCCGACCTGACCGACCCGGCCCTGCACGCCGAGGCGCTCGGCCTGCTGCGCGCGCATCCGGCCATGGACGCGGCCCGGGCGGACGCCCGCGGCTGGGCGGACGCGGCCCGTGCGGACCTGCTCGCGCTGCCCGCCGGGCCGGCCAGGACCGCGCTGGAGGCGCTCTGCGACTTCGTCGTCCAGCGCACCGGGTAGCGCTCGCACCACAGGCGGGGTCCGCACCGCGGGGCCGCCCCGCTACCCTGACGGCAGATGAGAACTGCCGGGCGCATTGCGAACACAGCGGCCTCCGCCGGTGACGGCACGGCTGGTACGCCGGCCAGCGACGCGCCGCGGGACAGCGATTACGTCCAGTCACTGGACCGCGGGCTCGCGGTCATCCGGGCGTTCGGCCCGGACCGGGAGCGGCTCAGCCTCAGCGACGTCGCCCGGGCCACCGGGCTGACCAGGGCGGCGGCGAGGCGATTCCTGCTGACCCTGGTCAAGCTCGGCTACGTGCGCAGCAACGGCCGGGAGTTCTCGCTGCGGCCGAGGATCCTCGAGCTGGGCTACGCCTACCTGTCCGGGCTGACTTTGCCCGAGGTCGCCGCCCCGCACATGGAGGAGCTGGTCGCCCAGCTGCACGAGTCGTCGTCCATCTCGGTGCTCGACGGCGAGCAGATCGTGTACGTGGCCCGGGTGCCGACCAAGCGCATCATGACCGTGGCTATCTCGGTCGGCACCCGCTTCCCGGCCTACGCAACCTCGATGGGCCGGGTTCTGCTGGCCGCGATGCCGCCCGCTGAGCTGGACCGCTACCTGGACGGCGTATCGCTGCAGCCCTTCACCGCCCGGACGGTCACCGACCCGTGGCGGCTCCGGGACGTCCTGGCCGAGGTGGCCCGGCAGGGCTACGCGATCGTGGACCAGGAGCTGGAGGAGGGGCTGCGGGCGGTGGCCGCCCCGATCCGCGGCGCCGCCGATGTGGGCATGGCCGCCATCAACGTGTCGGCGCACGCCAGCCGGGTCAGCATGGCCGCGATGCGGGACGAAATCGTGCCCGTGCTGTTGCGCACGGCCGGGCAGATCGAGGCCGACCTGCGGGCGCTCGGCCCAGCCTGACGACCGGCCCAGCGCCCGAGGTCTTGCCCGGATCAGCCCGCGCACATCGGCGCTGGCCGGACGCGCGGCTGTTTCCCGTCGGCTACTGGCTGCAGCCGGCCGCGGAGCGGCGGGGGAACGAGGCCGGCCCGGTTGTTGACGCCGGTGTCACTCGACCATGAGGAGGCGCCGGGGTGCGCATTTTCGGACTGCACAAGTCGCAAATGGTCTCGGCGGACGAGGCGCTGCCCGGCCGGTCCGAGCCGATGCCCGTACCCGAGCGGCACGCGGTGCTCGGCACGCCGCTGCGGCCGCCCTATCCCGATGGCGCGATGGTCGCCGAGTTCGCGCTCGGCTGCTTCTGGGGCGCCGAGAAGACCTTCTGGCAGACCCCCGGGGTGATCTCCACCTCGGTCGGCTACGAGGGCGGCTTCACCCCGAACCCGGCCTACGAGGAAGTGTGCAGCGGGCGCACCGGCCACGCCGAGGCCGTGCGGGTGGTCTTCGACGCGGCGAAGGTTTCCTACCCTGAGCTGCTGCGGGTGTTCTGGGAGGCACACGACCCGACGCAGGGCATGCGCCAGGGCAACGACGTCGGCAGCCAGTACCGGTCGGCGATCTTCTACGCCTCGCCGCAGCAGCAGGCCGAGGCGGAGCAGTCCAGGGCCATGTACCAGCAGCAGCTGACCGAGGCCGGGTACGGCCAGATCAGCACCGAGATCGTCCCGGCCGGCGAGTTCTACTTCGCCGAGGACTATCACCAGCAGTACCTGCACAAGGTGCCGGGCGGCTACTGCCCCGACCACGGCACCGGCGTGTCCTGCCCGATCGGGCTGATGCCCGCCAGCCGGCCTGCGCAGGCGGCGCAACCGGAGGCCTGAGCAGGAGAGGACCGCGGGCCTGGGGGCGGCCGGTCAGGCCGTCAGGCTAAACAGCACGTAGCCGTAGCTGAGGCCGGTCGCGGCCGGGCGGGCGGCCAGCCACTCCGCCGCCGCCCGGGCGGGTACCTCGATGCGCAGCACCGCCTCCAGGTCGGCCCGGCGGGCGAAGCGCAGCTCCGAGCGGACCTCGTGCCGCCGGGCACCCCGGTCCCGCCACCAGGCATCCACCTCCTGCGCGATCTGCCGCGGCGGCCGCGGCGCGGCCGCCGCCAGCAGCCGGGCGAACTCGCCCCACCGGTAGTCGTTGTCCACCGCGACCAGCGTCCCGCCGGGCCGCAGCACCCGCAGCACCTCGGCCACCCCGGCCTCGGAGCCGGGGCCGAAGAAGTAGGCGAACCGGGCGTGCGCGACGTCGGCGGACCGGGACGGCAGGCCGGTCTGCTCGGCCGAGCCGGCCAGCACCGACACGTTCGCCAGCCCGGCGGCCCGGGCGGCGGCCCGGGCCGCCAGCCCGGGATCGGGCTCCACGCCGGTCACCTGGCGGGCCTCGCGGGCATACCCGGGCAGCCAGTAGCCGGTGCCGCAGCCGATGTCGGCCAGGCTGCGCCCGGCCCACGGGGCCAGCGCGCGCATGGCCGCCAGCACGTGCCCGGCCCGGTCCACGGCCTGGTTCTCCAGCTCGTAAGTCTCCGGGCTGCCGCCGATGTTCGGCGCGAACCGCCAGTCGGGAAACTGGGCCCGGGCCGCCGCCCGGTCCGGCGGGCCCGGCGCGCCCGGTTCGCCCGGCGGGCCCGCGGCCCGGTCAGCGCTCACCCGGGCATCCTCAGCCGAGGCGGTGGTTGATGACCCGGGCGGCGGCCTGGATCGTGGCGACGCCGTAGGCCATGGTCGGGTTGTTCTTGGTCAGCACCACGATCATGTAGCTGGTGTGCGGCCGGGAGAAGATGCCGAGGCTGTTGATGCGCCAGCCGTAGCTGGGCAGCGGCAGCCAGCCGTTCTTCACGTGCACCACCACTCCGGGCCGGACGCCGGCCGGGGTGCCCCAGCGCTGGCCCGGGATCACCCGCGCCATCAGCCGGCGGATGTAGGCCCGGGCCGGCCTGCTCAGCACGGGGCCGGCGCTGGTGAGCACCCTGAGCAACCGCAGCTCGTCCTGCGCGGTGATCTGGGTCAGGCCCCAGTAGCCGCCCGGGCCGAGCACGGTGTGGCGCATCCGGGCCAGGTACAGGAAGCGCCGCAGGGCCCGGCGGCCGTCCTGCGCCCACAACGCGGAGGCGGCGGTGTTGCTGGACTCGGTGATCATCTGCGCGGCCAGCCCGGCCTGGGCCGGGCTCAGCCGCCGGTGCCCGGCCTGCAGCTTGCGCAGCAGGGCGGCCAGGATCGTGACCTTGACCACGCTGGCCGAGTAGAAGTGCCGCCGCCGGTGCAGCGCGCAGCTGATGCCGGTGCGCTGGTCGGCCAGCGCGAGGCCGACGATCGACATCCGCCCGCGCAGCGCGGCAGTGATCCGGCGGGCCAGCCGCCGGGCCAGGACCGGATGCCGGCGGCCGCGCGAGCGGCAGCGGACGGTGCCGGCCGGGCGCCCGGGGCGCAGCCCGGCGCGGATCTGCGCCCGGGACAGCGGCCGCCACCCCGAGGGAGCCCGCCGGCCCGGCGGCGACGGAAGCCCGGCGGCGTGGCCGGCCGTGCCGGGGCGGGTCACGGCCGCGCTGGCCGCAACCGGCCCGGCCGCGGCGGGCGCGGTGGCCGCTAAGGCCGGGACCGCCAGCGCCGCGGTCAGCAAGAGGGCCACGCCCACGCGCGGCAGCGGCGAGATGCCCATGGTGTCCGTTCCGGAGAGCGTCGTGCCGCGCACGCGGCGGATCAGGGGTGACCTGCGGCGCTGGCCGCCGCGGCAGAACCTTAACCCTGCCGGGTGGGCTTATGCGGGAGCCTGGCCTAGGAGACGTGCCAGGTGTCGTTGCCGGCCAGCAGCGCGGCCAGGTCGCCGTCGCCCTGGTCCTGGCGGGCCTTCTCGATCTGGGCCGACATCAGCTCGTCGTAGCTGTCCCGCGGCGCCTGCCGGAACAGGCCGATGGGCGTGTGCGCGAGGTCCGAGCTGTCCAGCCGGGACAGCGCGAACGCGTACGACGGGTCGGCGGCGTGCGCGTCGTGGGTCAGCAGCGACTCCGGGTCCGCCCCGGCCACGTCCGCGGCCTCCAGCGAGCCGTAGCGGCCGAACCGCAGGCCGCGCTGGCCGTCGGCGCCGAACCTGATCGGCTCGCCGTGCGCCAGCCGGATCACGTGCTCGTCCCGCTCGCCCGGCGCGGTGACCGGGGTGAAGGCGTCGTCGTTGAAGATCGGGCAGTTCTGGAAGATCTCCACGAACGCGGTGCCCCGGTGGTCGGCGGCGGCGCGCAGGACGCCGGTCAGGTGCTTGCGGTCGGAGTCGATGGTGCGGGCCACGAAGCTCGCCTCCGCGCCGAGCGCGAGCGAGATCGGGTTGAACGGGGTGTCCAGCGAGCCGAACGGCGTCGACTTGGTGACCTTGCCCTGCTCCGAGGTCGGTGAGTACTGACCCTTGGTCAGGCCGTAGATCCGGTTGTTGAACAGCAGGATCTTGATGTTCACGTTGCGCCGCAGCGCGTGGATCAGGTGATTGCCGCCGATCGACAGCGCGTCGCCGTCCCCGGTGATCACCCACACCGACAGGTCGGGCCGGGACGCGGCCAGGCCGGTGGCGATCGCCGGTGCGCGGCCGTGGATCGAGTGCATGCCGTAGCTGTTGACGTAGTACGGCAGCCGGGACGAGCAGCCGATGCCGGAGATGATGACGAGGTTCTCCCGCGGGATCTCCAGCTCGGGCAGGAAGGCCTGGAACGCGGCGAGGATGGCGTAGTCACCGCAGCCCGGGCACCAGCGCACCTCCTGGTCGGACTTGAAGTCCTTCGCGGTCTGCTTCTCGTCGGCGTGCGGCACCAGCGTCAGCGAGGCCGGCCGGCGCGGGCCGGACGCCTGCTCGATGTCGGCCGGGCCGCCGCGGCGCGCGGCCCCGGCGTTCTCGGGGCGGGCCTGCTCAGACATTGGCGATCACATCCTGGATGACCCCGGCCAGCTCGGCGGCCTGGAACGGCAGCCCGCGGACCCGGTTGTAAGAGATGACGTCGGCGAGGTAGCGGCCGCGCAGCAGCAGCGCGAGCTGGCCGAGGTTGATCTCGGGCACCAGCACCTTGTCGTAGCCGGTCAGCACCTCGCCGAGGTTGGCCGGGAACGGGCACAGGTGCCGCAGGTGGGCCTGGGCCACCGAGCCGCCGGCCACCCGGACCTGCCGCACGGCGGCGCCGATCGAGCCGTACGTCGAGCCCCAGCCGAGGACCAGCACCCGCGCGTCGCCGTCGGGGTCGTCGACCTCCAGCGGCGGGATGTCGGCGGCGATGCCGTCGATCTTGGCCTGGCGCAGCCGGACCATGCGGTCATGGTTGTCGCCGTCGTAGGAGATCGTGCCGGCCCCGTCGGCCTTCTCGATGCCGCCGATCCGGTGCTCAAGGCCCGGCGTGCCCGGGATGGCCCACGGCCGGGCCAGCGTCTTCGGGTCCCGCTCGAACGGCTGGAACTCCTCGGCGCCGTCGTGCTGGCCGCGCACCGCGAACCTGAATTCGTTGCGCAGCCGGGCCAGGCCGCTCACGTCCGGCACCCGCCACGGCTCCGAGCCGTTGGCCAGGTACCCGTCGGACAGGATGATCACCGGCGTGCGGTACTTCACCGCGATCCGCACCGCCTCGATCGCGGTGTCGAAGCAGTCGGCCGGGGTGGCCGGGGCGATGACGGCGACCGGCGACTCGCCGTTGCGGCCGTACAGGGCCATCAGCAGGTCGGCCTGCTCGGTCTTGGTCGGCATCCCGGTGGACGGGCCGGCCCGCTGGATGTCGCAGATGATCAGCGGCAGCTCGACCGAGCTGGCCAGGCCGATCGTCTCGGCCTTCAGGCACATGCCGGGACCGGAGGTGGAGGTGACGCCGAGGCTGCCGCCGAACGACGCGCCGAGCGCGGCGCCCACGCCGCCGATCTCGTCCTCGGCCTGGAAGGTCCGCACGCCGAACCGCTTGAGCCTGGACAGCTCGTGCAAGATGTCGGAGGCCGGGGTGATCGGGTAGGAGCCGAGGAACAGCGGCAGCCCGGACCGCCGGGACGCCGCGACCAGGCCGTAGGCCAGCGCGGTGTTGCCGGTGATGTTGCGGTAGGTCCCGGACCTGAGCGTGGCCGGCTTGACCTGGTACTGGACCGAGAATGCCTCGGTGGTCTCGCCGTAGTTCCAGCCGGCCTGGAACGCCGCCTTGTTGGCCTGCAGGATCTGCGGCTTCCTGGCGAACTTGGCCTCCAGGAACTGCATGGTGCCCGCGGCCGGCCGGTCGTATAGCCAGGACAGCAGGCCCAGCGCGAACATGTTCTTGGCCCGCTCGGCGTCCTTGCGGGAGATGTCGAAGTCCTCGAGCGCCTTGACCGTGACCGAGGTGATCGGGATCGCGTGCACCTGGTAGGCCGACAGCGAGCCGTCCTCCAGCGGGTTCTCGGCGTAGCCGACCTTGGCCAGGTTGCGCTTGGTGAACTCGTCGGTGTTGGCGATGACGTCGGCGCCGCGCGGCAGGTCGGCGATGTTGGCCTTCAGCGCCGCCGGGTTCATCGCCACCAGTACGTCCGGGGCGTCACCCGGCGTCAGGATGTCGTGGTCGGCGAAATGCAGCTGGAAGCTGGAGACCCCGGGCAGCGTGCCGGCCGGGGCGCGGATCTCGGCCGGGAAGTTGGGCAGCGTCGACAGGTCATTGCCGAACGCGGCAGTTTCCTGGGTGAAGCGGTCGCCCGCGAGCTGCATGCCGTCGCCGGAGTCGCCGGCGAACCTGATGATGACACGATCGAGTTGCTGGACCTGCTTGGTCACAGTTTCCTGGACCCCCTCCACGCGCCGGAGCCGGTGCGGGTCACGGTGACGGCGTGGCGTTGGCGACCGCCCTCTCACGGGGCGCTGAAGATGAGACCTCAATATCTTACCTACGGCGGCCGGCTGGGCGGGGACCGAAACGGCTGGCGGCCAAGGACCCTGGCCGGCCAGGCCGGAGTGCAGCGGGCACGTGCTTCCCGGCGGCCGGACGGCGGGCGGCCCGGATAACAACCCCAGGTCAGTTACTTAGAGTGTCAACCTGATCGCTCTCTGGCGCGTCATACTCGCGTAGTCCTGATCCGCAGCCCGGCAGGGGCCGGTGGCGCTCAGCGTGAGCGCACGGACGCCGGACGGGCCCGAGCATGGCGCTCGGCCACGAGGAGGCCGCAGTTCATGACCGATCGCAGGCAGGACCGAGGCGCGGGGGGCGCTGCTGACATGCCCAAGCCAACCTGCATCAGGCCCCGGCAGCTGGCCAGGACCCAGCCGTCCGCCGACCGGGTGCCGGGTACGCCCGGGGCGCCGGGCAGCCCGTCCGGCGGCCAGCCCGGCGCCCCGGCGGCTGCGCCGCGCAGCCCGGCGGCCGCGCCTGCGAGCACTCCGCCGGGCGGCCAGCGCGGCCCGGCGGGCAGTGCGCAGGCCAGCCGCCGCGGCAACGTGCGGGACGCGCTCGGCGCCGCGCTCAGCGGCATCGCCCTGGACGTCCGGGACCGGCAGTTCCTCAGCCGGCTGGCGCACTGGGACAAGCGCAACGCCGCGGCGGTGGCCGGACTGCTGGAACGGGCCCGGACGGCCGGGCGGGACGAGGCCGTGCTCAGCCCCCGGCAGATCGACCTGGTCCTCGGAGCGCTGGCCGATGCCGCTGCCTACCGCGACTCCGGTGCCGCCGTGCTCGGCTGCTGGGACTGCGAGAACATCCCCGGCGGCCGGTGCGCCGACCACGCCAGGGACGCCGAGCGGGCCCGGGCTTACGCCGATGCCGCCGTGGCGCTGACCGGCAGCCGGGCTGCGGCCGGCCGGGCAGCCGCGGGCCTGCCCGAGCCGACCGACATCGCCGGATACCGCAGCCGCAAGCCCGTCGCCTCCTGAGCAGCGCCGCGCCCGGCCGGGCTGGCGGAAGGCCAGGTCCGGCCGGGGCGGCGCGCCGTCAGCGCTGCGCCACGGTCGCGAGATAGGTGTTCGGGGTGCTGGAGCCGGCCGGGATGAACAGTCCCATGACGTGATTCCTGAACACGGTGTTGCCGGTCACCACGCTGCAGCCGCCCGGGCACAGCGGGCTCTTGCCGACGCTGGCCGGGTACCAGGTGGCCCGGCCGAACCAGCCGCGGCGGGTGACCGGGATGAAGGCCATCGAGGCCGGCTGGGCCGTGCTCCCGGCCACCACGTGGAAGCCGCCCGGCACCGCCGTGATCCCCTCGAAATGCGTGACCGCCGCCGGGTGATTGCCGTAGTTGTAGAACCTCGGCCTGCCGAGCCGCCCGGTCCGCTCGTTGTAATTGACCAGGAAGGCGCGGTGATTGCCCCGGGCGGACGAGCCGTGGGCGGCGGAGCCTCCCGCCAGGGTGTAGCGCGGGCTGCGGTCCCCGCCGTCCTGCCAGATGCCGTACAGCGTGGTCTTGCTCGCCATGCTGCCGCCGAGGCCGAGCAGGGTCCACCGGCGCTTGGCGATGTTGTAGATGAAGGCGTTGCCCGAGGCCAGGCCGCCGCGCACGGTCGGGTTGAGGTCATAGTTGCCCACGACCAGGTTGCCCATCGTGCTGTGCGCGATGGTGTCCATCACCCAGCACTTCCTGCGGTCGCGCGGGCAGGCCCGGGCGTGCCCGGTAGTACGGGCGCCGTGCGCGGGCACATCGATGGAGCGCCACGATCCGCCCGTCCCGCTCATCGGCCCGAGGTAGAGCATGCCCTGGTTGAACACTCCGGACGGCGCTGCGGATGACTGGTAGCTGCCGACCGCGCGGACCTCGCCCGCCGGGATCGACCCCGGGTTGAAGTAGTGCGTGTCGGGGCCGTAGAACGTCGCCGTCGTCACGCCGGGCAGCCGGGGCGTCAGGACCGACACCTGCGCGCCGGACGCTGCGGCGGTGAGCCGGCCCCGGTACAGGAAGGCCCCGGTCTGAGTGCCGTTGCCGGTCGCCTGCGAGCCGGTCAGCACGACGTTCTGCCGCGTTCCCTGACGGACGCCGGTGACGATATCCCCCCGCCTGAGAATGGCGGCGTAAGAAGCGGCCGTTCCCGGGCCGTGACGGCCGGCCGGGCCGGCCAGGGCCGGCGTGGCCGCCATTACCGATAGTGCCGCGGCCGCCGCGCCGGCCAGCGCCGCCATCCTTTTCGCATTCATCATGTTGCCCCCGTAGTGTTACCGCCGGCCTGCGAATTGCCTGCACACCAGGCCGTCGCTGGTCCCGCTTAATGTGAAATGAGCGGAGTAAGCACGGGCCTCGGCGTGCCGCGAATTCTAAGACAGCATTGCTGTTCTCCGGGCAATTTGAGGAGTGCCGGTGTGGCGGAGCGGACACGCCCGGATTAAGCGCGCGCGGCCATGAAATTGTCAGGAAGGATAGGAGACAGGAAAGGGGGCCCGCAGTTCATGGCAGGCTGGCGCCAGGCGAGGTGATGCATGCAGCTGCGCGATGTTCAGCCCGGCGACGTGGACGCGTACACGCGGATGCGCTGCGATCCGGTGATGACGGCCGAACTCGGCGGCCCGCTGCCCCGGGAGGGCATCGAGGAGAAGGTCCGCCGCGACGCGGCGGCGGCCGCCGCGGACGCATCCTGGATCAAGATGATCATTCCCGGCGACGATCCCGCCGAGGTGGCCGGGTCGGTGACGCTGTGGCGCCATGACGGCGACGCCGGGACGATCTCCGAGATCGGCTGGATGGTCCTGCCCGAGTACCAGCGGCGCGGCCTGGGCCGGCAAGCCGTCCGGGCGCTGCTGGAAGCGGCCAGGGACGACGGCCGGTGGGGCCTGGTCCACGCCTTCCCGTCGGTCACCAACGCCGCGTCGAACGGCATCTGCCGGTCGGCCGGCTTCCGGCTTGCCGGGCAGCAGGACGTGACCTTCGCCGGCCGGGTCCTCCGCAGCAATCACTGGATCATCGACCCGCAAGCCGACCTCAGCTAGCCGGAGCTAGCCGGCCGCCCGGCCCTGACGCCCGGCAGGCGCTTGCGCCTCGCCCCCGGGCTGACGGCCTCCCGGCAGCTGCCGGGCACTCGCGATTTCAGGCCGGGCCAGCAGGCTGGTCTTGTCACGGACCTTGGCACATGCTAAATTTCCTTTGCACATGCAAGAAGGGAAGTCGTGAACGTTGCTGACCTGACCGGAGACGAGCTGCTGCGCGTGCTGGCCACTCTCGCCAATCCGCACCGGATGCGGGTGGTGGCGGCCCTGGCCCAGCAGCGCGCCTACGTCAGTCAGCTCGCCCGCGAGCTCGGCATCAGCCGGGCACTGCTGCAGGTCCACCTGCGCAAACTGCAAGCCGCCGGGCTGGTATCGGCGGTCGTCGAGGTCTCAGAAGACGGGAAGGCCATGAAGTTCTACGCGGTGACGCCGTTCACCATCCAGCTGACACCCAAGGAGATCATGGCCGCGGCCGCCACCCTGACCGCCGGCCGCGATACCGGCGCTGAGGCGCAGACATGAGCGGCCCGGTCGCCGTCGCGTTCATCGTCGTCGTGCTCGTGGCAGGCGGCCTGCTCGCGTACGCGCTCTATCAATGGGGCCAGCGGATCGCCATCAGCAAGAGGACGACGGCAGAGGTGACGGCCAGCGGCGAGTACCGGCGCCTGTCGGAGATGGCGGTTACCGCCCAGGAGCACACCGACCTGAAACTGGCCGAGATCAACATGCAGCTCGCGCAGATCCGCGACCAGCTCGATCAGGTGCAGAAGGTCCTCAGGGACGTCGAATAGCACCATGAAGACCCGCCACCTCGCACAGAAAGCCGCCACCGTCATGTATTCCGACTCCGACGAAGACCGCCTGTCCGCCGCCGAGCAGCTTGCCGAGCGCAGCCCTCGCGCCGCCGTTGCCGCCCTGGCCGCTGTCGCCTGCGACGAAACAGTCGGCGACGAGGTACGGCTGTCGGCCGCTGAGCAGCTTGCCGAAATCGACCCGGCCGCCGCCGTGCCCGCCTGCACAGCCATCGCCCGTGACGGCTCGGCCGGCGACGAGGTGCGGCTGTCGGCTGCCGAGCTGCTCGCCGAGCACAACCCTCGCGAGGCGGCCCCCGCTTGCCTGGCTATCGCCAGCGACGGCTCGGCCGGCGACGAGGTGCGGCTGTCGGCTGCCGAGCTGCTCGCCGAGCACAACCCTCGCGAGGCGGCCCCCGCTTGCCTGGCCATCGCCAGCGACGGCTCGGCCGGCGACGAGGTGCGGCTGTCGGCTGCCGAGCTGCTCGCCGAGCACGGCTTCCGCGAGCCGGGCCCCCGCCCGGCGGGCTTCGCCAGCGCCCGGTTCAGCGGTAGTTGACGAACTGCAGGGCGAAGTCGAAATCGCGGCCCTTGAGCATGCTGATGACCTGCTGCAGGTCGTCCTTCTTCTTGGCGGACACGCGCAGCTCGTCGCCCTGGACCTGAGCCCGGACGCCCTTGGGGCCCTCGTCGCGGATCAGCTTGGAGATCTTCCTGGCGTCGTCGGCGGTGATGCCTTCCTTCAGGCCGACGCCGAGCCGGTACTCCTTGCCGGACAGCCTCGGCTCGCTGGCGTCGAGGACCTTCAGCGAGACCGAGCGCTTGACCAGCTTCTCCTTGAACACGTCCAGGACCGCGTTCGCGCGCTCCTCGCTGTTCGCCCTGATCTCAACGGCGTGGTCGCCCGACCAGCTGATCGCGGCGCCGACCCCGCGGAAGTCGAACCGGGTGCCGATCTCCTTGGCCGCCTGGTTGAGTGCGTTGTCGACTTCCTGGCGGTTGATCTTGGAGACGATGTCGAAAGAGGATTCGGATGCCACAGCCTCAGCGTAGACCGCCCGGCCTGCCGGCATCCGCAGGATCCAGGCTGACCGCGCGCAGATGTTCGGCTATTCTTTTCGCGTTCGTCCCGCGCGGACGGCGCACGGCAGGTTGCCCGAGTGGCCAAAGGGAGCGGTCTGTAAAACCGTCGGCTAAGCCTACGTTGGTTCGAACCCAACACCTGCCACCACCAGCCGAAACAGCCCCTGAACAGCGGAAACGCGGTCGGGGGCTCGTTCCTTCCTGCCCCGCCGTTCCCGGCTGACCCCAGCAATTCGCGGCTGCCTGCGTAACCACAGCGAAACGCCGTCACGGCGCACTCTCGCCGCTAAGCGCCTGGTGATGCGCCTGTTCCATAGATCCTCGTGCCCCGTCGAAGCATCCCGCGTAGACACGAAGCAGCACCGCGACGCTATGCCCCGCGCGCCTGGCCACCTCCGGTGCCGGCGAGTAGCGAGCGGTGATGCCGCCGCGTTAAGGATCCGCCAGGGATCCATCACACCCTTCTCAGCAACCGCTCGGCCGGTGCCATTAACGCGTCATTCGCCAGGGCGGATCACGGTTGGCTGCGGTCACCTGGGGTCACTCGGACCGGCAGGTCAGTAGCCATGACCGCCTTGTGTCAGGCTCCTTACAAGCGAGGGATCCGAGGTTCGTCATGTTCCTTGCGCCCGACCGTCGTTCTAAGGTGTCCTCCGTGAGCGGCGCCAGATATGAAGACATCACGCTGGAGGTGGGTACCAGGCGCGGCCCGCATACCACTGTTGCCTTCAGAGGCCGGCCCCTGAACAGGGCCGCGCGCATCCCGTCCCGCCCGCTCAGCGGCCAGCATGCCGACGCCAGCCCGCAGGAACGCGGTGCTGAAGAACGGCACCGGCTCTGGGATTCGTTCGTGCCCGAATGGAAGCTATACCAGAGCGACACCGGCAAGATCGTTGTCTGGCATCGGTGGGGCCCTGCTGCGGCCGGGGTGAGCCATTTCGATTCGCTCGATGCGGCCGGGGCAGATCACGTCCAGGTGATTCCGCGTGATGTGCTGGCGGAAGCACGAGGCACGCTGAAGGGTCTGCCTTCCTAGCTCAGCTCATGAGGCCTGGATGACAGCCGCGTCAGGGCCACGGCCCGGGCCTGGCAGGAGCCCGCGGCCGTCATCGGCCCGGCGATAGCGCCGGGGGCGGCCGTCAGTTGATGTCGAACTCGTTGCCCTCGGGGTCCTTCAGCGCGACCGCGTAGTGGTCTGCGCCCTCCTCGAGTTCCTCGCTCAGGTCGCTGAGCAGCGTGGCGCCGAGCGCACACAGCCGCAGGGCCTCGGCGTCCACGCGCTTCTTGCGGGTCTCGATCGGGAGGTCTCGCCCGCCGCTGGCGTGGATGTCGATGTGGAGCCGATTGCTGGTGGTCTTGCGGTCGGGCACGACCTGGATCCAGATGCGGGGTCCGGTGCCATCCGGATCGATGATGCAGTCCGTCCCCCGGCCGAGCCAGGACTCGGGCAGCCCGGTGTCGCGCCGCCAGTCGTCCCAGGTGGCGAAGTCGGCCGGCGGCGGCTCCAGCACGTAGCCCAGGGCCTCGGCCCAGAAGCGGGCCAGCGGCTCCGGGGGCCGGCGCAATTGATGACGAGCTGATATCGGACAGCCATGGGTCTCCTCAACTCAGGCCGCGGCGTCGCCGGACGGCCCGGCAAGTATGCCGAGCGCCGCCGACAGTCCGGCGCGTCCACAGCGGACCGGTCGTGACCCGCCGGCCGTGGCGGCACGGGCTCAGAGCAGGGCCTTAGGGCTGGCCGGTGAGCCGCCCTTGATCCTTTGGCCCGGGTGGCGCGCGGTGGTGCGGCGGTGGCGGTGGCGGTGGCGGTGCTCCGCGCGGGTAGTGCTCCTCGTCCATGCCCGTCTCTTCGCGGAATGCCTTGCGCTGGTAGAGGATTCGCAGGGCCTCTTCGGCCAGCACAGCGTCATCACCGGCGGCGGCGCTGCTGCGGATGTCGCGTTCGGCGATCCGCTTGAGCATCCGGACGCCCTCGACGCCGGCCCCAGCGGCCAGGATCGTGCGGATCAGCCCGGCGATGGCTACATCGCGCGGCGAGTAACGCAGCTTGCCATGCTCGCGGGTCGGGCTGATCAGGCCCTGCTCTTCCCAGTAGCGCAGCACTCTCGGGGTGACACCGACCTGCTCGGCAAGCCGCGGGATCGCCACCAGCCCCGCATCCCCCGGCTTCTCAAAATCTGACATAATCGTGTAACATCTGTTCCGTGGCCAGGAGTGGTTAGCTCGGCCAGCTCAGGCACCATCCGACGATATCTAGGAGGCAACACGCGGTTCACCTCGTCTGAGAACAGTAGTACATATGCCAGGATCACGTCAGCTCACGACCCCCTGCGAGTCATTATCTGGGGCGGCGGCATCATCCTCGCGATCATCGCCGCCACGCTGGTGCCGCACGCCACGGTGACCGCCGCAGCAGCCACCGCCAAGCCGTTCGCCACCCTGGCCGCGATTATCCTCGCCTCGGCCCTGGCCGGACGGCTCGGCGCGTTCGCGATCCTGGCCCGCGCGCTCATCCCAGCCCGCAGTGCCCCGGTCATGGCCGTGGCCGCCACCCTTACCTTCACGGCGTTGCTCAGCGCGCTCGTCAACCTCGACGTCGCCGTGGTGGTAGCCACGCCCGTTGCGCTCGCTGCCGCCCGGCGGCACGGCCTGTCAGCCGGACGGCTGGCCGTGGCCGTCGCCATGACCGCCAACGCGGCCTCCTTCCTGCTCCCGACATCCAACATCACCAACCTGCTCCTGCTCAGCCACCAGCCGCTCCCGGCCGCGGCCTATGCCAGCGATTCGTGGCTGCCGTGGATCCTCGTCACCGCCAGCACGACCACGCTGCTGGCCTGGTGGGCCGCGACGGCCAGGGCAGCCCCGGTTCCTGCCGCCGCCACCGGCGGTCCGTCAGCGCGCGCAGTATCCGATCTGATCCCGATGTTCCTGCTCGCCACCGCGATACGTGCCCTGCTCGGACCCGGCCTCACCCTTCCCGGCGGCTTCCCCGGCCAGCTCAGCACCGGAGCCCTGCTGGCCGCCGTTATCAACAACCTGCCCGCCGCCGCCGCAATCGTCCCCCGCACAACCCAGGGACTATGGGCAGCTATCCTCGCCGCCACCATCGGGCCAGACCTCCTGATCACCGGATCAGTCGCAACCCTGATCACCCGCCGGATCGCCCGCGACGCCAACGCCACGCTCAGCGCCTGGCAATTCAGCGCCGTCGGACTGGCGCTCGTCCCGGCCCAGCTCGCCGCCGCCGCCCTCGGGCTCCACATCACCGGAGTCCTCAGATAGTCAGAGCAACTGCGCATTATCGACGCCGGTACTCAGCGATGTCAGCGGCTGCGGGCATGCTGGCTGCGGCACATTGCCGGCCCGGAGGAGATGCCCATGCCCGTGAGCTTTCAGCTGGTGATCGACTGCGCAGACCCCGAGCCGCTCGCACGCTTCTGGGCGGCCGCCTTGGGGTACGTGCTTGAACCGCCTCCGGCCGGCTTCGCCAGCTGGGATGCCTACTGGCGCGATGTCGGGGTGCCCGAGGATGAGCTGGACCTCGGCGCAGACTGCATCGTGGACCCGGACGGGCGGGGACCGCGGATCTGGTTCCAGGTGGTGCCGGAGCGCAAGGCGGCCAAGAACCGGCTGCATCTCGACGTCAGCGTCAGCGGCGGCCGCGCGGTCCCGATCGGGACGCGCCGGCAGCGAGTCGACGCGGAGGCGGCCCGGCTGGCCGGTCTTGGTGCCGAGATCGCCGGTGTGATGAGCACCGAGGGCCTCGACCACTACGCAATCGCGATGAAAGACCCTGAGGGCAACGAGTTCGACATCAACTGACGGCCGCCCGCCGCCGGAACGCGCCGCTTCCGGCTGAGCGGATCTGTCATCACGGCCGCTGGTCCCACGAGGCCAGCCACTGACCCGCTTCCGGATGGACCCGGTCGCCGAGCACATCGGCCAGTTGCTCGTCCGTGACGGCGAACGCGTCCCAGAGGCGGCGGACCACGTCCGGGCCTGCCGCGTCGATGAGGCTCTTGGCCATCATCGTGAAGCGGAACTGATACCAGACATAGGTGAGCGGCTCAATGGAGGGATAGAACGCCTCGAAGTAGCGGAGGTCACGTGCGACCGGCGTGAGCAGGCGGTGCTCCAGCGCAACCCGCGGGAACGTCTCGAGATGCAAGCGCCGACCGGGTTCTTCGGCCACCACGAACGCGTACAGCGCCATGTCGGCGAAGAGCTCCATCAGCCACGATCGCGGGAAGGCAAAGGGAACACCGTCGTGAAAGGCGTGTGCCAGCTCGTGGACTACGAGCAGGTCGGCGAAGACCGCCAGGCGGTCGCCGCCGGTCCCGTAGACCTGACCGAGTTCGCGGGCTGCTGCCGGCGGCGCAGAACCAGCCACTTCCTCGAGCCGGTCAGTGAAATCTGAGGGCTCGCCGGTGAGGAAGAGATTTCCGGCGTCGTAGTACGGCAGGACGTACGAAGGGTTCGACGCCCGCTCCGACCAGTCGGCCCGGTTGAGCACCAGGAGCGCGCACCGGGGGCGGAACGCCAGCATTTCGCCTAGGTAGGAGTAGGCCGCTGCGCAGCGCTCGGCCAGCCGCCCGGCTTGCTCGCGCGTCGAGGCACTGGTGCGAACCTCGAACGGGAAGCCAGACAGCAGCGCGAGCCCCTGGTGCTTCGTCTTGTCGATCACCGCCCGGCTGGTCCCTGCGTCAGCGGCGCCAGCGACCGGAATGGCCGCGGCCACAGCACAGCGCTGGTGAAGAGCAGCGCGGCCGCCGTGATCGCGAGCCCGGCTCCTTCAAGGATGAACCAGGCACCGGGCCGCGTATGGCTGCCGATGGCGCCGGCCAGGCTGAAGAGCTGGCAGGCGCTCACCAGCACGATGATCGCCGTGAGGGCCAGCAGCGTCCACGCAGTGGGCTCGCGGAGCCAGCGCACGCTGTCCCACGGCCGCGCAAGTTCCGGCGGCACCTTCCCGCCTGGCTGATCGCTCATCGTGGCCCCGTTCCGGGAGGAATATGCGACGGCAGCATTGTCGTCCTGACTGCCGGACGGCGGGTGCCAAAGGTGACGACGACAACCGCAACACACGCAGCGGATGCTGCTGGGCCTGGTCCGGCCGGCATCGGGACTGATGCGGGTGCCGGGCCTGCCGCCGGGTTCTCCCGCGGCGCTGGCGAGGACCGCCTGGACGGCAACGCCGGCCCGGCCCGCTACGGCTACCGCACGGCGCCGCGCGCGGCATCGCCGGGCGGCCGCCAGCGCCGCCAGCCGGGGTGGACGGCGAAGAACCGGGACGGGCCGGGCGGGCGGCGCGCCAGCTCCTCCCGCGGCACCAGCGCCAGGCCCGCGGGGACGGGCTCCCACCACGGCTCGCGCGCCAGCAGCCGGGAGAGCAGCTCGGGCGGCCGCCCCGCGGGGCCGAGCACCATCTCCGCCGGGGCCGGGGCGCCGGGATGCTGCCAGCGGAAATCGGCCGACAGGCGCAGCTGGCCGCTGGTATTCGGCAGCGCCGCGTGCGGGGTGAGGCAATGGAAGATGAGAACGTCACCGGGCCGGTAGCCGGCGGTGGCCCATCCCCGCCCGGCGCCGGCCAGCAGCCGCGGCGGCCGCGGCCGGTCCCGGTGCCCGCCGGGGCGGACCGCCAGCCCGCCGGACGTGACCGGCACGCGGGCCAGCGGGATCCAGCTCGTCAGCATGTCCTGCACGCCGGATCCGGTGTAGTCGCAGTGCACATAGCGGCCCCGGGTCACGCCCCGGCCCGCCTCCGGCGGCACCGCGCGCAGCACCTTCACCGGATAGGAGAACGCCCGCGGCCCGAGCAGGCTGCGGATCACCCGCCGCAGCGGGGCCAGGTACGGCAGCTCGTTGAACGACCGGCCGGTGACCACCGCCCGGTAGGCCGGGTCGGCCAGGGCCTCGCGCGGCCCGGCGCCCGGCGGCAGCCGCGGTGATCCGGCCGCGTTCCAGCCTCCCGCGCGCAGCCGGGCCGCGACCCGATCGCCCGCGGCGGTGATCCGGCCGGCCGGCAGCAGGCCGGGCAGGAACACGTACCCGTCGGCCGCCAGCCGCGCGGCCAGCGCGGCCGGGTCACCGGCCAGGCCGCTGGAGTCCGCCAGCTCGTCCACCGCAGCCACGGTAACGGCATTGCCTGAGAACACCCTGAGACCGCCGGGGCAGGCTCCCTGGCCCCGCACGGGCCGGGTGCGGCACCGCCGCGGCGCGGAGCCGGCCCGCCAGCAGCTGAAAGACTGCCGCCGGGCGGGGACGCCGGGATAATCGCCCCGTGGCCACCAGCGGCGTCACCGAGATCTTCACCGACGGGGCGTGCTCGCCCAATCCAGGGCCCGGCGGGTGGGGCGCGATCTTGCGCTACGGCCGGCACGAGAAGGAGATCTACGGCAGCGCGGCGGCCACTACCAACAACCGGATGGAGATGACGGCGGCCATCATGGCGCTGGAGGGCCTGACCCGTCCCTCGGCCGTGCGGCTGCACACCGACAGCGTGTACCTGCGCAGCGGGATCACGAAATGGCTGGCGGGCTGGCAGCGCAATGGCTGGCGGACGCGAGACAACCAGCCGGTCAAGAACGCCGACCTGTGGCAGCGGCTGGCCGCCGCGGCAGCCCGGCACCAGGTCGAATGGCTGTGGGTCAAGGGCCATGCCGGGCACCCGGAGAACGAGCGGGCCGACCAGCTCGCCTGCCGCGGCGCGGCCGAGGCCGCTCGCCGCATGGCGGGGGACTAGACCATCTACGATCAGAACATGGACCGTTTCCCGCTGGCCGGCCATTCCGTCACCCGGATTGGCTTCGGCGCCATGCAGCTGCCGGGACCGGGCGTCTTCGGGCCTCCGCGCGACCGGGACGAGGCGATCGCGGTACTGCGCCGGGCGGTGGAACTGGGCATCAACCACATCGACACCGCCCAGTACTACGGCCCGGACGTCGCCAACGAGCTGATCCGCGCGGCGCTGCACCCGTACCCGGATGACCTGGCCCTGGTCAGCAAGGTCGGTGCCCGCCGGGACGACAACGGCGGCTGGCTGCCCTACCACGAGCCGGCCGAGCTGCGCCGCGCCATCGAGGACAACCTGCGCAGCCTCGGCACCGGGCAGCTCGCCGCGGTCAACCTGCGGGTGATGGAGGACTCGCCGGTCGACCAGCGGTTCGACGACCAGCTCGCGGCGATGATCGCGGCCCGCGACGCCGGGCTGATCGGCGGGGTCGGGCTGAGCAACGTCACCCCCGAGCACCTGCAGCGGGCGCTGGCGCACACCCCGGTCGCGTGCGTGCAGAACCCGCTCAACCTGGCCGACCGCACGTCCCTGCCGGTGCTGCAGGAATGCACCGCCCGCGGCATCGCCTTCGTCCCGTTCTTCCCGCTCGGGTCGGCCTTCGCCAGGGTCAACCCGGTGCTCGGCAACGAGCGGGTGCAGGCGGCCGCGCACCGGCTCGGCCGGACCCCGGCGCAGGTCGCGCTGGCCTGGACGCTGCAGCTGGCCCCCAACGTGCTGCTGATCCCCGGCACGTCCTCGGTGGCGCACCTGGAGGAGAACACCGCGGTCGCCGATGTCGAGCTGGACGACGAAGCCCGCCGCGACCTCGACGCCATCACCGGCTAGCCGGCGCTCCGGTGAATCCGGGTGCCGGCGCCCGGGCGGGTGAGGCCGTACTGCCCGGAAGCAGCCAGTCCTCGGCGAGCGGGGCCTCGGGCGGGCCGTGCCGAAGCCGGGCGCCCACGGCCTGAATCAACGGCCCCGGGTTCTTCCTTGACCGGGGGAAGGTGCGGCTGCTCGTGCACAGGATCCCGGTGACCGGGCTGCGATCCGGCCTGGCCCGCGCGAGGATCGGCCGGAAGTCCTTCACGTTCTCGGTGAGCAGCCAGTAGCCGTTCGCCCTCGCCCAGCCGAAGATCTCCGCCTCGCTCATCGCCCGCATTTCGCCGCGCTCGGCCACCGCGACCACGTCGTGGCCCAGGTCGCGCAGCGCGGCGGCGACAGCCGACGGGCCGGGTCAGTCGACGCAGGGGATGCCGTTCTGCGCGCGGACCGCGCCGCCCTGCGGGCCGGGGCTGGAGGCGGACGCGGACGGCCGGGGCCGGGCCTTCGTCCCGAACTCCGGCACGGCCGGGACGGTCGCGCTGGCGCCCAGCTCGATCAGCACGTGACCGGCCGCCACGCTCGGGCTGGCCACCGCGGCCACGCCGAACAGCCGGGCGATCTGCCGGGCGCTGGCCGCCGTGCCGACGCCGTAGCCGACCGCGGTGGCGGGCCGGGCGGCGGTATTGCCGACCTGGCCGGGCTGGTAACCGGCCCGGGTGAACGCGGCCGACACCCGCCCGGCCAGGCCCTGGGCGCTGCCGCCGTTCAGCACGTCGACCACCGGCGCCACCGCGGCCTTGCGCGGGCGGGTCAGGTGCGGCGCGGGCAGCGGCGACGCCGAGAACGCGCTGGCGACGATCCTCTTGATCGCCGCCGGGTCGACCGTGTTGGCGTCCTGGCCGTCGATCGTCGCGTAGCCGGTGATCGGCAGCGTGTGGAAGACCAGGTTCCCGGAGGTCAGCTGCCGCATCTGGGCGGCGAAGTCGAGCAGGTTCCAGCCCGAGTCGGTGATGACGTAGCGCTTGGCCACGCTCAGCAGGGCCTGCGTCTTGCTCAGGTCGGACAGCACCCCCGCGGTCTTCAGCTGGTGCATGACCGAGTCCACGAAGGCCTGCTGGCGGTGGGTGCGGTCCAGGTCGCCGTTGGGCAGCCCGTGCCGCTGCCGGACGAACGCCAGCGCCTGCGCGGCGTTCAGGTGCTGGTAGCCGGCCCGGAAATCCGCGCCCGAGTACGAGTCGCGCACCGCGTGCCGCAGGCACACCTCCACCCCGCCGAACACCTTGGCCAGCTCGTAGAACCCTTCCATGTTGACCTCGGCGAAGTGGTCGACGTGCTGGCCGGTGAGCTTCTCCACCGTCGCCACCGCGGCCCGCCTGCCCGCCTCGTTGCCGGCGAACGCCAGCTGGTCGTAGCTCATCCTCGGGTCCTGCTGGCGCAGGTTCCCCTGCTTGTAGAACATGCTCACGCCGTAGGCCTGGTCGATCTTGCCCTGCTGCTGCGGGCCGATCGTGCCGGCGAAGTGCACCCAGTCGTCGCGGGGGATGGAGAAGCCGACCGCCTTCCGGCCGCCGGCGAACACGTGAATCAGGATCAGCGTGTTCGTGTCATTGCCGCCGGTGCCGCCCGCCACCGCGCGGCGGTTGCCGGCGTGCAGGTGCTTCAGGATGCTCCAGGGCAGGATGTTGCCGTTCCAGGCCCGGCGGCTCTCCAGGCCCATCAGCAGGATGTTCTGCGGGCCGATCGACGGGCCGCTGACGATCGCGTGCGAGCCGCCGATGCTGCTCACGTCCCGTACCACGTAGTAGGAAACGCCGCTGGTGACCAGGGCCAGCGCGGCCGCGAGGCAGGCGGCCGCGTAGGCGAGCCTGCCGCCGGCCCCGTGCCCGCCGGGCCCGCGCCGCGGCGGGCGCCACAGTCCCGGCCCCCTGCGCCTGGTCATCGGCCGGTAAACACCACGGCTGGTCATCGCTTCCCCTTGCCGCTAGCTCATACCATGACGGCGGCGCGTTCAGCACGGGCGCGCCATCGAGCCGCAACTGCAGATCTACGGGAGCCGGAAACTGGGGCCACGAGAACACGGTGCGGACCCGCGCCGACCTGGTGGCGTGCGGGCAGCCTACCCCAGGCCGCGCCGTCAGCCGCGCAGGTCAAGCCGCCCGGATCCGGACCCGGAGCCGCGCTGGTGGGGATCGCGGCCGGGCCGGTTCGGCGTGCTCACCGTCGCCGTGGCCGCGGCCCTCGGCGGGCTGGCCACCGCCATCATCGGCCGGGAGCCTGGCCCGCTGCTCGGCAGCCTCGTTCTCATCGCCACCTTGCTGGCCGGGACGGCGGTGCGGCCCCGCGCGGCCTACCTGATCATCCCGCTGCCCGCGCTGTGCTACCTGGTGGCGGCCACCACGGCCGGGCTGTACCACGACCGGGCCGCCGACACCTCGCTGACGGCCCTCGCGGCCAGCGCGCTGCAGTGGGCGGCCAGCGGTTTCTGGCTGATGATCGTGGCGACCGCGGCGGCCATCGTCATCGCCGCCGTCCGCTGGTTCGCGCACCGGCATGACCGGCAGGACGGGGACGGCTACGGCGGGGACGGTTACGGCGGGGGCGGCTACGGCCAGGAATACGGCCAGTGGCCGCGCCGCGGCTACCGCGGCGGGGCCGGTTATCCGGAGGCCTGATCGCCGGCCGGGGCAGCGGCCGCCTCCGGCGGAGCGCCGCCGTTCAGCCGGGCGTAGGCGCGGCGATTCCGCCGGTAGTAGGCAACGAACTCGCGCAGCAGCCGGTCGTACCGCCCGCTCACCGCCGGGTCCGGGCCGAACGCGCGGCTCACGGCCACCCGGTCCGGTACCTGGCTGAAATCCAGCTCCCCCAGCGCCACGGCGGCCAGCATCCCGGCGCCGCGCGCGCCCGCGCTGACCGGGTCGGCCACCTGCTCGATGCGCCGGCCGAGCACGTCGGCGAAGATCTGGCACCACACCGCCGACCTGGCCCCGCCGCCGATGAACCGGATCGGCTCCAGCCGCAGGCCGGCGAACTTCTCCACCGCGCCGAGCAGCCACCGGGTGTTCAGCGCCACCCCCTCGAACACCGCCCGGGTCAGGTCGGCGCGGGTCGCCGACAGCGACAGGTTGTGAAACCCGCCGCGCAGGAACGGGTCCTCCACCGGGGTCCGCTCCCCGTACAGCCACGGCGTGAAGATCACCCCGTGGCTGCCCGGCGGCGCGGCCGCGGCCAGCTCGTCCAGCTCCCGGTAGCCCGCAGCCCGGCCGCCTGCGCTGCCGCCGAGCACCTGGTCGCGCAGGAAGGTCAGCGCCGCGCCGGCCGTCTCCTGCTCGTTGGCCACCAGGTACCGGCCGGGGATCGCGGACGGCAGCGCGGCGATGTTGCGCAGCACGTCGGTCTTCTTGAACGGGACATGGCAGGTCAGCCAGGACGATGTGCCCACGTACAGGTGCGGCTGGAAGTCCCTCGTCGCGCCGGAGCCGATCGCGGCCGCGTGCAGGTCGGGAGTGCCGACCGCGACCGGGATCCCGGCCGGGACGCCGAGCGCGGCGGCCGGGCCGGGCAGCAGCGGGCCCAGGATGTCGGTGGCGCGGCGCAGCGGCGGCAGCTTGCCGGCCTCGATCCCGGCCAGCCGCAGCAGGCCCGGGTCGTAGCGGACCGCGGCCAGGTCCCGGTTGTCGGTGACCCAGTGCAGCGCGATCGAGTCGAAGGAGGCGGCGGCCCGGCCGGTCAGCCGCAGGTTCAGCCAGTCCTTCGGCTCGAGGAACGTGGCCGCGGCCGCGTAGGCGGCCGGCTCGTGCTCGCGCAGCCACAGGATGTGCGCGATCGGGTCCTTGCCGCTGCGGGCCGGGACCCCGCCGGTCTTGCGGATCCACCGGGCCAGCTTGACCGGGTCGTAGCCCTGCACCCGGACCGGGCCGCCGGTGATCCGCCGGGCCTGCGGGGTGCCGCGCGAGTCCATCCAGATGATCGCGTTGCGGACCGCGCGGCCGTCCGGGCCGGCCGGCACGGTGCCCGACCACTGCGCGGTGACGCACACCGCGGCCACCTCGCCCGGGGCGGCCGCGCCGCCGGCCATCAGCCGCGCCGACGCCCGGCTGATCAGCGCCCACCAGTCCTCCGGGTCCTGCTCGGCGCCGCCGCCGGGCAGCAGCGTGACCTGGCACTCCTCGGATTGCGCGCCGGTCACCTGCCCGGCCGCCGACACCAGTGCCACCTTCAGCGCCGAAGTGCCGAGGTCGATGGCCAGCACCTGCGCGGTCACCTGCGGGGCATCCTCATACCTCGAAGGTCAGGTCCAGGTAGGCGGCCAGCATGTCGCGGACCATCTCCGCGGGCAGCGCGGCGGCCATGCCGTAGACCGGGGCCAGCCCGGTGCGCCGCTGCGGGTCGGCCCGCGCCTGCGCGACCGCGTCAGCCAGGTCGGCCAGGAACCGGCCGGCCACGCCGGGCTGGGTGTGCCGCAAGGTCACCGCGATGTGCACCGCGGCCGGGTGCTGCAGCCCGTTCAGGCTCCAGCCGCGCGCGCCCATGTTCTCCATCACCTGGAAGATGTCGACGCCGTCCTCGGCGGCGGCGAACGCGATCACCCACAGCGGCTCGCCGAGCACCGCCAGCCCGCCGATGGCGGCGATCCCGGCGCGCAGCCGGGCGCCGGTGGCCAGGATCCGCCCGGCCGCCTCGGTGTAGCCGCGCTCGCCGACCGAGATCATCGCGGCCCAGCAGGCGGCCGACAGGGCCCCCGGCCTGCTGCCCTCCAGGGTGGGCGAGAAGTACAGCCCGCCGGGCCAGTCGCTGGTCGTGTAGTACTGGAAATGCCGCAGCTCGCGGCCCCGGTACAAGACCACCGACGAGCCCTTGGCCGCGTAGCCGTACTTGTGCGTGTCCGCCGACATCGAGGTCACCCCGGGCAGCCGGAAGTCCAGGTCCGGCACCGGATAGCCGAGCCGCTGCGCCCACGGCACGATGAACCCGCCGAGGCAGGCGTCCACGTGACAGCCGGCCCCCGCTCGGCGGCCAGGGCAGCGATCTGCGGCACCGGGTCGATGATCCCGTGCGGGAACGACGGCGCCGACCCGACCAGCACCGCGGTCCGGTCGGTGACCGCGGCGGCCATCGCGGCCACGTCGGCGGCGTAGCCGCCGTCCACCGGCACCCGCACCAGCTTCATGTCGAAGTAGCGGGCCGCCTTGTCGAAGGCCGCGTGCGCGGTGACCGGCGCGACGATCTCCGGCTCGGCGATGCCGCGCCGGTCCCTGGCGTAGTCCCGGTAGGTCTTCATGGCCAGCAGGATCGACTCGGTGCCGCCCGAGGTCACCGTGCCGACCACCGGCTGGTCCGGGGCGGCGTGCCCGGCCCCGAGCATGTGCGCGGTCATCGACACGATCTCGGCCTCGAACTTGGTGGCGCTCGGCCACAGGTCGGGGTGCAGCGGGTTGCTCTGCGAGTGCGCCGCGTAGACGTCGTTGAGCAGGGTGACGTGCCCGGGGTCGCCGTGGTAGACGGCGCCGGAGGCGAACCCGTCCCGCCACCGGGCCTCCTCGGCGCCGGCCAGCTGGCGGGCCAGCCGGGTCACCTCGGCCCGGCCGAGGCCCTCGGCGGGCAGCCTGGCGTACGAGGGGAACTCGCCCCGGTACGGCTTGAGCTGGCGCTCAAGCCCGGCCATCAGGTCCTCTTCCGGCTCTCCCGGTTCCATCGGCTCAGGCCCCTTCCGCCCCGGTGGTCCGCGCGCCGGCGGCCGCCGGCGGCCGCGGCCCCGGCCCGGCCGCGACCCGGGCGGGCAGCCCGGCGGTCAGCGCCAGCCCGGCGAGGGCCGCGGCGGCCAGCACGCCCAGCGCGGCGTCCGGGCTGCCGATGACCGCCTGCACGATCAGCACCAGTACCACGCCGCCGAGGTTGCCGGCCAGCAGCAGGAACCCGACCGCGGCGCCGGCCCGTTCCGGGCAGGCGTGCAGCTCCGACCAGTCCAGCGTGACCGGCAGCGCGGCCAGCAGCACGAACCCGGCCGCGAACATGATGACGGCCAGGGCCCCGGCCGCGTGCACCACCATGATCAGCGCGAACGCCACCGCGGTCACGGCCACCGTGACCTGCAGCAGCAGCCGCCGCCGGTCCCGGCGCGCGACGGCCTGCGGCACCACGGCGGCGCCGAGGATGCCGGCCGCGGTCAGGACGGCGATCAGGTACCCGGCCGCGCCGCCGCGGCCGAAGTGGCCGAGGATCGTGTCCAGCCAGGTGGCGACCGCATTGAAGATCCCCATGCCCACGAACAGCAGGCCGCCGAGCAGCCACAGGAACTTGTCGCCGCGCAGCCAGCGCAGCGACACCGCCACCGACGGGTCGCCGGCGTAGGCGGCCGGCGCGCGCAGCGCGATCAGCATCCAGGCCGCGGCCGTGACGGCGATCGCGGCCTGCACCCACATCAGCAGGGTCAGCCCGCCCGCGTGCAGCAGCGGGCCCCCGGACAGCACCGCGGCGAGGATGCCGGCGTACAGGGCCGCGCTGCCGACCGAGATCGCCGCGGTCCGCTCCGGCGGCGGAAAGTACCTGGCCGCGACCTTGGTGATCGAGTTGAGCACCAGCGGCTGGCCCGCGGCCACCACGAACTGCCCGGCCAGCGCCCAGCCGAACGAGGCCGGGCCGGCCAGCCGCAGCAGCGCGCCGGCCGCGGTGAGCACCGCCCCGGCCGCCAGCGCCCGGCCGAACCTGGCATCCAGCCACCGGCCGGCCGGCAGCGCCAGCACCACGTACATCAGCGGGAAGATGGCGGCCAGGTCCCCGGCCGCCCCGGATGACACGCCCATCGCCCGGTGCACCTGCGCCGTCACCGGCGCGTAGGCCAGCCACAGCAGCTGGGTGCTGGCCGCCAGCAGCCCGTAACCGGCCAGCACCAGCCACCGGCCGGCCCCCGCCCCGCCGCTGTTCTCGGCCACTCGCGCTCTCGCCTCCTCGCCTGGCGCTAGCCCATCTTGGGCCAGGCCAGGGGACGGCCGCTAGTGCCGGGAGCCGGCTTTCATGATCGCGCGACGGCGCCCGGTCCAGCGCAGCGTGCCGGCCGCCGCGGCCGCGTACACCAGGCGTGCCGCCGCTAGCTAGCGGCCTGGTCCAGCCACGTGTGCGCGTACTGCAGCAAGTCGGCGCCCGCCAGCGCGGTCAGCGTCCCGGCGGCCAGCCGGGTGGCCCGCGGCGCGAAGATCAGCCCGGCCGTCAGCCCGGTGGCGACCCACACGCCGGCGCAGAACGGGCAGGTGATCAGCTCGCCGACCGTCTTCTGCGCCCCGCGCCCGCGCGCGTCCTCGGCGAGCTCGGCCGGCCCCTCAGTGCCCCGGTAAGCGGTGAACGGCGCGCGCAGCGGGCTGGTCACCGGGTCCCGGGTCAGCAGCCGGCTCAGCTTGTGGGTGGCGACCGCGGCCAGGCCGATGTCGGCCGGGCGCAGCCCGTCCGGCACCTCGGCGCCGGCGGCCCTGGCCGCCGCGGCGATCACGCCGACGAGCCCGGCGTAGGTGCCCATCACCGCGGCGTAACCGCCGAGCGGCCGGTTCGCCCCGCCCGCGTAGCGCTCCCCGGCTGCGCGGGCCGCGCCGGACATCCTGCTCTTTGCCTCCGTGAGAACAGACATCACGACCGGCTACCCAGGCGCGTGCCCGGCACACCTGCTGGGCGGCGGGCTACCCTGGGCCAGGGGCACCCGTCCCGGAGCAGGCACCGCAGGCGGAACCGGGCCCCGGCGGCGGGAGGAAGCCACGATGGCGCAGGCCCGGCGGGCGCCAGCGGGATCGGCCGTGTTCTGGTCGGCGCTGAAGTGGGTCGTCCTCGGCCCGCTGCTGCGGCTGCTGTGGCGGCCGCGGACCGAGGGGCTGGCCAACATCCCGGCCGCGGGCGGCGCCATCCTGGCCGCCAACCACGTGTCGTTCCTGGACCCGCTGCTGCTTCCGCTGGTCGTGCCCCGGCGGCGGGTGATGTTCCTGGCCAAGTCCAAGTACATCGACAAGCGCTATCTCGGCTGGTTCCTGCACGGCGTCGGGGTCATCCCGGTCAGCCCGCAGGAGCCGGGCGGCGCGGCCGACGCGGTGTCAGCCGGAGTCGCGGCAGTGCGGGCGGGCCATCTGGTCGGCATCTTCCCCGAGGGCACCCGGTCGCCGGACGGGCAGCTGCGCCGGGGCAAGACGGGGGTGGCCAGGATCGCGCTGGCGGCTGGCGTGCCGGTGATCCCGGCCGCGATTATCGGCACCGACCGGGCCTTTCCCCGCGGCGCGCGGCTGCCGCGCCCGTGCCCGGTGCGGATCAGGTTCGGGCCGCCGGTCCCGCTCGCGGCGGCGGCGCCCGGGACGGCGGCGGCCGGGACGGCGGCGGCCGGCGAGACGGCAGAAGCCGGTGACATTACGGCGGCGCCAGACGCCGCCGCGCCGGATGCGGCCGCCGCGCGGCAGGCGACCGATCAGGTGATGGCCGCGATCGGCCGCCTGTCCGAAGGCAGCCAGCCGCCGCTTAGCGGCCGGAGAGCCGGCCTGCCCAGAGGCGTAGGTCCTACTTACCGGGACCATCATTCCTGATCATCGGCCGGCTGATTTCCGATCATCAGGACACGGGCTCCGGCCGGCTGCCGCGGCCGCGCCCGGATCTTATTTCAGCTTTCAATCTCAGCCCTTCCTGTGCCTTGACCTGTGCCGGCTCGGGGCGTAGGAGTGAGGTACGTACCTTTTTGGCTCCAGAGTGACGCGAGAGAGTAACGAGACGAGGTGAGCTAATAACGCACAGTAGCGAATTGACCTCGTTGGCACCCGCAAGCCGGGCTTGGTAGGCAACCCAGCATGTAGGAGGGCGGAACATGGCCGATATCACGCCCCTGAGGGGCGAGGGCCGCCGGATAGGACGGATCGGCGGCCTGCAGGGCGAGATGATGGCGGAGTTCCTCGGGACCTTCGTCCTCATCGCATTCGGAGACGGGGTCGTGGCGATGGCCGTGGCCGCGCTGCCCGGCTCGGGCCGCACGGCCAGTGCGACGACGATCTTCATGGCGGCCGGCGACTGGCTGCTCATCACCTGGGGCTGGGCAATGGCCGTGGCGATGGGCATCTGGGTGGCCGGCGGCGTCACCGGCGCGCACCTCAACCCGGCGGTGACCCTGGCCCTGGCGGTACGCCGCAAGTTCACCTGGGGCAAGGTCGGGCCCTACATGATCGCGCAGGTGGCCGGGGCATTCGTCGCGGCCGCGCTGGTGTTCTGGGTGTACCACAACGCGATCAACGCGTTCGACCTGGCGGCCAAGACGCCCAAGGGCTCGGGCAGTGCGCTGGCCACGTACTCGATCTTCGCGACCTTCCCGGCTAAGTACTTCGGCGGCTCGGCCTGGGGCCCGCTGCTCGACCAGATCGTGGGCACGGCGTTCCTGCTGATCTTCGTGGTCGCGATCACCGACACCCGGAACACGGCGCCGGAATCCAACATGACGCCGCTGATCGTCGGGTTCGCGGTGGCCGCGATCGGCATGTCCTACGGCGCCAACGCCGGCTACGCCATCAACCCCGCGCGTGACTTCGGGCCGCGCCTGTTCGCGTATATCGCAGGATGGGGGAAAGTCGCCCTGCCGGGCACTTATAGTGCACCCGGCTTCCACTTCAGCAACTACTTCTGGATACCGATAATCGGGCCGCTGATCGGCGGCATCATCGGCGTGCTCATCTACGACTTCTTCATCGGCGACGTGCTGCACGCTCGTCTGCTGCGCGATGCTGTCGTGCCGGAGGGTGAAGCCGGCCCGGAGCACCTGACCGGCCAGCCCAGCACGGACCGGCCTGGCTCGGACGTGCCTAGTGCGGACCGGCCCCGTTCGGACTTGTGATCTGGCCTGCGCCATCCGGGCCGGGGCTGCCGCCGCGCCGCAGCAGCCCCGGCACCCGGACTGTTGCCGCCAAAAGCACCGAGGGAAGCTGGAAACCCGATGAAGAAACTCATCAACGACCCCGCGAACGTAGTCTCCGAGGCACTGGCGGGCATCGCCGCCGCGTACGGGGACCGGCTGCGGGTGCACACCGATCCGCATTACATCACCCGGGCTGACGCGCCGGTCCAGGGCAAGGTCGGCCTGCTGTCCGGCGGCGGTTCCGGGCACGAGCCGATGCACGGCGGGTTCGTCGGGCCGGGCATGCTGGACGCGGCCTGCCCGGGCGAGGTATTCACCTCCCCGACGCCCGACCAGATGCTGGAGGCGACCAAGGCGGTCAACGGCGGGGCCGGGGTGCTGCACATCGTCAAGAACTACACCGGCGACGTGCTGAACTTCGAGATGGCCGCTGACCTGGCCCGGGACGAGGGCATCGAGGTGGCCGCGGTCGTCATCGACGACGACGTGGCGGTGCAGGACAGCCTGTTCACGGCCGGGCGCCGCGGCGTCGGCGCCACGGTGCTGGCGGAGAAGATCTGCGGGGCGGCCGCCGAGCAGCGCCAGAGCCTGGCCCAGGTCGCCGACCTGTGCCGGAAGGTCAACGCCAGCGCGCGCAGCATGGGCATGGCGCTGACCTCCTGCACCGTGCCCGCGGCGGGCAAGCCGACCTTCGAGCTCGGCCCGGCCGAGATGGAGATCGGGATCGGCATCCACGGCGAGCCCGGCCGCGAGCGCAAGCCGATGGCCACCGCCCGCGAGGTGGTCGAGATGCTGACCGCGCCGATCGTGGCCGACCTGCCGTTCTCCGCCGGGGACAAGGTGCTGGCCTTCGTCAACTCGATGGGCGGCACGCCGCTGATCGAGCTGTACATCCTGTACCACGAGCTGTCGCAGTACCTGTCCGGGCACGGCATCGAGATCAGCAGGAACCTCATCGGGCCCTACATCACCTCGCTGGAGATGCAGGGCTGCTCGATCACCTTGCTGAAGCTCGACGACGAGCTCACCGGGCTGTGGGACGCGCCGGTCGACACTCCCGGCCTGCGGTGGTGAGGCCGGGGTGCCGGTAACTTCCCGCCAGGTCCAGGCCTGGATCGAGGCCTTCGCGGCGGCCGTCGCGGAGAACAAGGAGTACCTGACCGAGCTCGACTCGGCGATCGGCGACGCTGACCACGGCATCAACATGAACCGCGGGATGCAGGCCGTCACCGGGAAGCTGGCCGCGGATGCCGGATCCGACGCCGGCGCGCTGCTGAAGACGGTCGGCATGACCCTGGTCTCCACCGTGGGCGGGGCCAGCGGCCCGCTCTACGGGACGCTGTTCCTGCAGATGGGCTCGGCCGCCGCGGGCAAGGCCGAGCTGACCGGGGCGGACTGGGCCGCGGCGCTGGCCGCCGGGGTGGCCGGGGTGCAGCGCCGCGGCAAGGCCGAGCCGGGGGACAAGACGATGCTCGACGCCCTCGGCCCGGCCCTGGACGCGCTGAACGCCGCGCTCGGCGAGGGCGCCAGCCTGGCCGACGCGCTGCGCCGGTCGGCCAGCGCCGCGCAGGACGGGATGAAGGCCACGGTCCCGCTGGTCGCCCGCAAGGGCCGGGCCAGCTACCTGGGCGAGCGCAGCGCCGGGCACCAGGATCCCGGCGCTACCTCGTCCTGGCTGCTGCTCAGCACCGCCGCCGATACGTTCGCCGCCTCGCCGGCCGCCCGCCGGCCTGACCAGACACACGCAGTTCTCACAGCGAGGGAGAGCCACAATGGCCGATTTCGTGGGTGCGCTGGACCAGGGCACCACATCCACCCGCTTCATGATCTTCGACCATCACGGCCAGGTGAAGGCCATCGACCAGCGCGAGCACGAGCAGATCTTCCCGCGCCCCGGCTGGGTCGAGCACGACGCGAAGGAGATCTCGCAGCGCATCCAGGAGGTGATCGACGAGGCGCTGCGCAAGGGCGGCCTGCAGGCCAGCGACCTGGCCGCGGTCGGCATCACCAACCAGCGCGAGACCGCGGTGGTCTGGGACAAGTCCACCGGCGAGCCGATCCACAACGCGGTGGTCTGGCAGGACACCCGCACCGACGGGATCTGCAACGAGCTGACCGCCGACGGCGGCCAGGACCGGTTCCGCGGCACCACCGGGCTGCCGATCGCGACCTACTTCTCCGGGCCGAAGATCAAGTGGCTGCTGGACAACGTGGAGGGCGCCCGGGCCAGGGCCGAGGCCGGCGAGCTGCTGTTCGGCAACATCGACACCTGGTGCATCTGGAACCTGACCGGCGGCACGAACGGCGGCGTGCACATCACCGACGTCACCAACGCCAGCCGCACCCTGATGATGGACCTGCGCACGCTGGACTGGGACGAGGGCATCATGTCCACCCTCGGCGTGCCGCGCAGCATGCTGCCGGAGATCCGCCCGTCCAGCCAGGTCTACGGCGAGGGCACCGGCACGCTGGCCGGCATCCCGATCGCCGGCGACCTCGGTGACCAGCAGGCGGCGCTGTTCGGCCAGACCTGCTACTCGGTCGGCGAGGCCAAGAACACCTACGGCACCGGCAACTTCCTGGTGCTCAACACCGGCACCAGCCCGGTGCCGTCCAAGAGCGGCCTGATCACGGGGGTGGCCTACAAGATCGGCGACCAGGCGGCCACCTACATGCTGGAGGGCTCGATCGCCATTACCGGCGCCCTGGTCCAGTGGCTGCGCGACAACCTCAAGATGATCGGCTCCGCGCCGGAGGTGGAGGAGCTGGCCAAGTCGGTGGAGGACAACGGCGGGGTGTACTTCGTGCCCGCGTTCTCCGGCCTGTTCGCGCCGTACTGGCGCGGCGACGCCCGCGGCGCCATCTGCGGCCTGACCCGGTACGTCAACGCCGGGCACATCGCCCGCGCGGTGCTGGAGGCCACCGCCTGGCAGAGCAAGGAGGTGGTGGACGCCATGAACGCCGACTCCGGGGTGGAGCTCACCTCGCTCAAGGTCGACGGCGGCATGGTGGCCAACGACCTGCTCATGCAGTTCCAGGCCGACATCCTCGGGGTGCCGGTGATCCGGCCGACAGTGCCCGAGACCACCGCGCTCGGCGCCGCCTACGCGGCCGGGCTCGCGACCGGGTTCTGGCACGAGATCGAGGACCTGCGGGCCAACTGGGGCAAGGACAAGCAGTGGGACCCCGACATGGACCCGGCCACGCGGGACCACGACTACAAGCTGTGGAAGAAGGCGGTCACCAAGACCTTCGACTGGGTCGAGTAGCGGCCCGGTGACCCGTGCGGCCGGGGGCCAGCGGCCCCCGGCCGCACGCCTTTCGGCTCCCGGCCGGCGGCGGGCGGGGCTGAACCCGGCCGGGACCCAGCAGTTAAACTTTCAGCGACCTCGTGATGCCGGTGGTGCGATGACCCTGAACGACGTGGAGCGGCGTATCCAGGCAGACGTACTCGACGGGCCCGCTGACTGCGAGGTCCTCGTGATCGGCGGCGGGGCGACCGGGGCCGGGGTGGCCAGGGACGCCGCGATGCGCGGATTCTCCACCATCCTGGTCGACCGTTCCGACCTGGCCACCGGGACCACCGGCCGGTTCCACGGGCTGCTGCATTCCGGCGGCCGGTACGTCGTGCACGACCCGAAGGCCGCGCAGGAGTGCTACGCCGAGAACGTGGTGCTGCGCCGGATCGCCGCCGACTGCATCGAGGACACCGGCGGCATGTTCGTCACCACGCCGCTGGACAACCCCGGGTTCGCCGGGGAGTTCCTGCGCGGCTGCGCGGACACCGGCGTGCCGGTGCAGGAGATCAGCGTCAGCCAGGCCCTGGCCCGCGAGCCGCGGCTGAACCCGCGCATCTCGCGCGCCTTCCTGGTGCCCGACGCCACCATCGATGCCTGGAAGACGGTGTGGACCTGTGCCCGGTCGGCAGCCGGGCACGGCGCCCGCATCCTGCCCTACCACCAGGTCACCGCGGTGACCATGGACGGGGCGCGGGTCACCGGCGCGGTGGTGCGCGCGCCGTCGGGGCGGGAGGCGGAGATCCGGGCCGAGCTGGTCATCAACGCGTCCGGCGCCTGGGCCGGCCAGCTGGCCGGGATGGCCGGGTGCAAGGTCACGATCCTGCCCGGCAAGGGGATCATGGTGGCGGCCAACCACCGGCTCGTGCACACGGTCATCAACCGGTGCGAGCGGGCCGCCGACGGCGACATCCTGGTGCCGATCAGGACCGTCAGCGTGATCGGCACCACCGACTCGCGGACGGACGACCCCGACGACAACTCCATCCCGGCCGGCGAGGTCGAGCAGATGATCGCCTCGGGCGAGGCGCTCGTGCCCGGGTTCCGCCAGGCCCGGATGCTGCGGGCCTGGTCCGGGGCCCGCCCGCTGTTCCAGGACGACCTGCCTGCGGAAAGCCGGGACGTGACCCGGGCGCACGCCGTGCTCGACCACGCCGCCCGGGACGGGGTGGAGCGGTTCCTGACCATCACCGGCGGCAAGTTCTGCACCTTCCGGCTGATGGCGCAGGACGCGGTGGACGCCGCCGAGGCCGTGCTCGGCTCCCGGCAGCCGTGCCGCACCGGCGACGAGCCGCTGCCCGACTCCGCGGACGGCCGCTTCTACTGGATCGGCTCGCGGCTGGCCGAGCGCGAGCAGACGCTGCATGGCGACCAGCTGATCTGCGAGTGCGAGCTGATCCAGCGCTCCCGGCTGGAAGCGGCCATGGCGCAGCGGCGCAGCGTGAACCTTGACGACATCCGCCGGATCCTGCGGCTGGCCATGGGCCCGTGCCAGGGCGGCTTCTGCATCTTCCGCGCCACCGGCATCCTGCACGCGCAGATGCACCTGTCCGGCGAGCAGGCTAACCGGTCACTGCTGGCGTTCCTGGCCGAGCGCTGGCGCGGGTACCAGCCGCTGCTGCACGGCGACCAGCTGCGGCAGGCCTGGCTGGACGACTGGATCTTCCAGGGGGTGCTGGACGTGGAGCACCTGCCGGGCGGCGGCGCCGCCGCGGGCGGGGCCGGGCCGGCCGGTGACGCGTCAGACTCGGCCCGCGCGGACAGCGCGCCCGTCCCGGGCGCCGGGCAGGCCGCGCAGTGACGGCCGGCCTGCAGCCGCCCGGCGCCGATGTCGTGGTGGTGGGCGCCGGCCTGGCCGGCCTGGTGGCCGCGATCCGGCTCGCCGAGGCCGGGATGCGGGTGGTCACCATCGCCAAGGGCAACGGCTCGGTCCGGCTCGCCCCGGCGACCATCGACGTCCTCGGGTACGCACCGCACCGGGTGGCCAGCCCGGCGCAGGAGCTGGCCGGTTTCGTCGCCGCGCACCCCGGGCACCCGTACGCGCACGTGAGCGCCGGGGCGCTGGCCGAGAGCATCGGCTGGTTCAAGGAGCATGCCGACGGGCTGGCCTACACCGGGGACGCCGAGGCCAACCTGCTGCTGCCGACCGCGCTCGGCGCGGCCCGGCCGAGCGCCGTCGTGCCGCAGGCCATGGCGGCGGGGGACCTGCGCTCGGCCCGGCGGCTGGCCATCGCCGGGTTCACCGTGCTGAAGGACTTCCACCCGGCCCTGGTCGCCGACAACCTGCGGGCCGGCGCCGGGATCGAGGCCAGGCCGCTGCTGCTGGACCCGCCCGCGGACGGCGAGGCCGACCTGAGCCCGGTCGCGCTGGCCCGGCGGCTGGAGGAGCCGGAGTTCCGCCGGGCCGTGGCCGCGGAGCTGCGCGGCCAGCTGGACGGCGAGGACGCCGTCGGGCTGCCCGCGGTGCTCGGGCTGGACCGGGCGGCCGAGGTGATGGCCGAGCTGGCCGCCGCGGCCGGGCGGCCGGTGTTCGAGATCCCCACCATCCCGCCGTCGGTGCCCGGGCTGCGGCTGGCCGCGGTGCTCGGGCGGCGGCTGCGCCGCGCGGGCGGGCGGCTGGTGCTCGGCGCGCAGGCGGCCGGCCCGCAGGCCAGCGGCGGCCGGGTCACCGGGCTGCGGGTGCGGGCCGCGGCCCGCGAAAGCGTCCGCCCGGCCCGCTGGGTGGTGCTGGCCACCGGCGGCCTGGCCTCGGGCGGGATCACGGCCGACGCGAGCGGCAGGGTCACCGAGACCGTGCTGGGACTGCCGGTGTGGGGCGCGCCGCCGGCCGGCACGCCGCTGTTCGGCCCCGGGTACCTGGACGAGCATCCGATGAACCGGGCCGGCCTGCGCACCGACGGGCAGCTGCGGCCGGCCGGGCCGGACGGCGAGCCGGTCTACCAGAACGTGCACGCCGCCGGGGCGGTGCTGGGCGGCGCCCGGCCCTGGCGGGAGAAATCCGGCGACGGCATCAGCCTGGCGACCGGGTACCTGGCGGCAGGAGCAATCCTTCAGGAGGCGGGCCGATGACAGCCGAGCCGGAGCCGGTGCTGATCCGCGGGTCGCTCGACCACTGCGTCAAGTGCACGATCTGCGAATCGTCCTGCCCGGTCGCGGCGGCCACCCCGCTGTTCCCCGGGCCGAAATACACCGGCCCGCAGGCCGAGCGGTTCCGGTCGCCGGGCCGGTCGGCCGATTCCTCGCTGGACTACTGCTCCAGCTGCGGCATCTGCACGCTGGTGTGCCCGCAGGGCGTGCACATCGCCGAGATCAACTCGCAGGCCCGCGCCGCGCTGAAGGCCGAGCACGGCGTGCCGCTGCGCGACCACCTGCTGGCCCGGCCCTCGGTGGAGGGCGCGCTGGCCACCCCGGTGGCGCCGCTGGCCAACGCGGCGCTGGCCAACCCGCTGGTCCGGCTGGCCACCGAGAAGATCCTGCACATCCACCGGCGGGCCCCGATGCCCAAGTTCGCCGGGCGCACCTTCCAGGCCTGGGCCCGGCGGCACCCGCGGCCCGCCACCGGCCAGAAGGTCATCTACTTCCACGGCTGCAGCACCAACTACTTCCAGCCTGACCTGGGCGAGAAGACCGTCGCCGTGCTCGAGCACAATGGCTTCAAGGTCCTGGTGCCGCGGCAGGGCTGCTGCGGGCTGCCGCTGCAGTCCAACGGGATCTTCGGCACCGCCCGGTCGTATGTGCGGCGGCTGGCGGCCGGCTGGCCCCCTACGCCCGGCTCGGCCTGCCGATCGTGGCCACCTCCACCAGCTGCGGGCTGATGCTCAAGCGCGAGGCCATCGAGATCCTCGGCGTGGACGACGAGGACCTGCGGGTGGTCAGCGAGCGCACCTACGACATCTGCGAGTTCCTCGCCGACCTGCACGCCGACGGCCGGCTGCGCACCGACTTCCGGCCGCTGGCGGAGACCCTCACCTACCATGCCCCCTGCCAGCAGCAGGGCCACAACATCGGCAAGCCCGCGCTGGACCTGCTCGCGCTCATCCCCGGGCTGGAGGTTACCGAGCTGGACCGGACCTGCTGCGGCATCGCCGGCACCTACGGCCTCAAGCAGGAGAAGTACGACATCGCGATGCAGGTGGGAGCAGGCCTGTTCACCGACATCGCGGAGCTGGCCCCCGACGCCACGGTGTGCGACAGCGAGACGTGCCGCTGGCAGATCACCGGGGCCACCGGCGCCGCCAGCGTGCATCCGGTGGAGATCCTCTACCGGGCCTACGGCCTCGGCTGACCAGCCTGCCCGGCAACGGGCACCGCGAGAGAGGCCGCCGCCATGGTCGGGATCGTGATCGTCTCGCACAGCGCCGGGCTGGCCCGCGGCGTGGTCGAGCTGGCCCGGCAGATGGCGGGCCCGGAGGTCGCGATCGCCGCGGCGGGCGGGATGGACCTGCCCGACAGCCCGCTCGGCACCGACGCGGCGCTGGTCGCGCGCGCGGTGGCGGAGGCGTGGAGCGAGGACGGCGTGCTGGTGCTGATGGACCTGGGCAGCGCGGTCCTGTCCGCGGAGATGGCCGTGGAGATGCTGCCGCCTGAGCAGCAGGACCGGGTGACCCTGTGCGAGGCGCCGCTGGTCGAGGGGGCCGTGGCCGCGGCCGTGGCGGCCCGGCTCGGTGAGCCGCTGGCGCGGGTGGCAGACGAGGCGCGCGGCGGCCTGGCGGGCAAGTCCGCCGCCCTGGGCGGCGCCGGGGATCCGGGCCGCACGGCGGAGCCCGGCACCGCCGGGCCGGCCAGCGCCGGGGAGCGGGACCAGCCCGGCGCCCCGGTCGCCGAGACCAGGATCACCGTGCGCAATCAGCTCGGCCTGCACGCCCGGCCGGCGGCGCGGTTCGTCGCGGCCGCGGCCCGGTTCGACGCGGACGTGACCGCGCAGAACCTCACCGCCCCGGCCGGCCCGGCCAGCGCCCGCAGCCTGAACGGGGTCGCCACCCTGGGCGTCCGGCGGGGGCACGAGATCCTGGTCCGCGCCCGCGGGCCGCAGGCGGCCGAGGCCATCGCCGCGATCGGGGAGCTGGCCGCCACCGACTTCGGCGAGCCCGCGGCCGGCCAGCCCCCCGCGCCCGGCCCGCCGCCGGCCGTAGCCGCCGTCCCGGGCCGGCCGGGCCCGCCGTCCCGGATGCCCCGGGCGAGCCGGCCGGCGGGCCGCCCGCTGCGGGCCCGCCCGCCGCGGGAACCGTGCTGGCCGGGCTGGCCGCCTCGGCCGGGCAGGCGGCCGGGCCGGCCCGGCACCTGGCCCGGCAGGCCCCGGCCGTGCCGCGGGACCCGGCCGCGGCCCCGGCCGCCGAGCAGGCCCGGCTGGACGAGGCGCTCGCCGCCGCCGGCCGGGACACCGCCGCGGCCCGCGACTCGGTGGCCGCCCGGGCGGGCGGCGACGAAGCCGGGATCTTCGACGCCCACCTGCTGTTCCTGGCCGACGAGGCGCTGCTGGAGCCGGCCCGCGCGCACATCAGCGCCGGCGCGAACGCCGCCGACGCCTACGACCGGGCGGTGGCTGCCGCGCTGCAGAGCTGGCGGCAACTGGCCGACGACTACCAGCGGGCCCGGGCCGCGGATCTGGAGAGCCTGCGCGACCTGGTGCTCGGCCACCTGCTCGGCACGCCAGCGGCCACCGTCAGCGGGGCGGGCGTGCTGGTCGCCGCCGACCTCACCCCGGCCCAGACGGCCGGCCTGGATCCCGGCCAGGTGGCCGGGATCGGCACCGCGCAGGGCGGCCCGACCGGGCACGCCGCCATCCTGGCCCGGGCCCTCGGCATCCCCGCCGTCACCGGTCTCGGCCCCGCGCTGCTGGACGTGCCGGAGGGCACGCCGCTGCTGCTGGACGGCGAGCGCGGCACGCTCACCGTCGAGCCGCCGCCGGACGCGGTCGCGGCCGCCGCGCAGGCCGCGGGCCGCCGCCGGGCCGCCGCCGCGCAGGCCGGCCGGCGGGCCGCCGAGCCCGCCGTGACCCGGGACGGCACCGTGATCGAGGTGGCCGCCAACGCCGGCTCGGCCGCTGACGTGCGGCAGGCCGTGGCCGCCGGGGCAGACGGGATCGGATTGCTGCGGACCGAGTTCGTCTTCCTGAACGCGGCGGCCATGCCCGCTCAGGCTGAGCAGGAGGCGGTCTACCGGGAGATCGCGCAGCTCCTGGCCGGGCGCCCGCTCATCATCCGCACCCTGGACGTCGGGGCCGACAAGCCGCTGGCCTGGCTGCCGCGCGACCCCGAGCCGAACCCGGCGCTCGGCCAGCGCGGCATCCGGCTCGGCCTGGCCCGGCCCGGGCTGCTGCTGCCGCAGCTCACCGCCGCGCTGCGGGTGGCGGCGGACTACCCGGTGAAGCTGATGTTCCCGATGGTGGCGACCGCCGCCGAGGCCGAGGCGGCGCTCGACCTGGTGGCGCAGGCCGCCGCCGGGCTGCCGCCCGGCCCCGCGCCGGAAATCGGCGTGATGATCGAGGTCCCGTCCGCCGCGGTGGCCGCGCCGGCCCTGGCCCGCTCGGTCAGCTTCTTCTCCGTCGGCACCAACGACCTCGCGCAGTACACCCTGGCCGCCGACCGGACCGCGGCCGCGGTGGCCGGCCTGGCCGACGCGCTGCACCCCGCGGTGCTGGCCCTGATCGGGCAGGCCGCGGCCGCGGCCACGGCGGCGGGCCGGTGGACCGGGGTCTGCGGCGAGGTGGCGGCCGAGCCGCCGGCCGTGCCGCTGCTGCTCGGGCTCGGCGTCCGGGAGCTTTCGGTCAGTGCCCGGGCGGTGCCTGCCGTCAAGCAGGCCGTGCGGGCCGTGGACCTGGCCGCGGCCAGGGACCTGGCCGCGGCGGCCATCCGGCTCCCCTCCGCCGCCGCCGTCCGTGACCTCGCCCGCGAACACCTCCCCCGAGCGGCCCCTGACCCCTAGTCTTCGCTCCGGGGAAGGAGACGCGGGGAAACGCGTGAGGGGGAGATAGTGGAGGAGAGATGGCGGGCAGCGGGCAGCGGCCGTCGCTGGTGATCGGCGCGACCGGGTTCGTGGGCGGCGGCGTGCTCGGCCAGCTGCTCGCCGACGGCCGCCCGGTGCGGGCCCTGGCCCGGCCCGGGCCGGGCGCGGACGCGCTGCGCGAGCGCGGCGTGGACACCGTCACCGGCGACGTGCTCGACCCGGCCAGCCTGGAGGCGGCCATGGACGGCTGCGGCGCCGTCTACCACGCGGCCGGGGTGAACGCGTTCTGCCTGCCCGACCCGGCCCCGATGATGCGGGCCAACGTCGACGGCTCGGCCAACGTGATCGCCGCGGCCGCCCGGGCCGGGGCGGGCCGGGTCGTCTATACCTCCTCGGCGGCCGCGCTGGGCGAGGCCCGCGGCACGGTCGGGACCGAGGATTCCCCGCACCGGGGGTCGTTCCTGTCGGCCTACGAGCGCTCGAAGTACCTGGCCGAGCGGCGGGTGCTGGCGGACGCGGAGCGGCTCGGGGTGGACGTGGTGTGCGTCAGCCCGTCGTCGGTGCAGGGCCCGGGCCGCACCCACGGCACCGCCCGGCTGCTGATGCAGTACGTCAACGGCAAGCTGCGCTTCCTGGTCGACACCCGGATCAGCTTCCTGGACATCGCCGACTGCACGGCCGGGCACCTGCTGGCCTGCGAGAAAGGTGCGGCCGGGCAGCGGTACGTGCTGAACGGCGCGACGTTCACCACCCGGGAGCTGCTCGGCATGCTCGCGCGCGAGACCGGCATCGAGCACCCGGTGCGGTGGCTGCCCGGCGGGGCCGCGCTGGCGGCCTCGGCGGTCGTGGAGGGCGGGGCGAAGACCGCCCGGCGGCAGCCGCCGGTCTGCCGGGAGATGATCAGGACGATGCTGCACGGGCACCGCTACGACGGATCCCGGGCCGAGCGTGAGCTCGGCCTGCGCTACACCCCGGTGACGCAGACCATCGCCCGCACGCTGCGCTGGTACTCCGACCACGGCTACCTGACCAGGCCGCTGCCGTCCGGCTGACCTTCTGTCCCGGGTTGGTACATTGAGCCGTCCGGCAGCGGCTCAGGAGGTCCGGTGAAGCGCAGCGGCAGGCAGATGCCCGCTCAGGGCCCCGGCGCGCGGGTGGTACGCGGCGTGGTGCTCAACGGGGTCTTCCGGCCCATCATCAACCTCTACGTGCACCCGGAGGTGTCCGGGCTGGAGAACCTGACGGAGCTGGAGCCGCCGTTCCTGCTCGCCCCCAACCATTCCAGTCACATGGATACCCCGCTGCTGCTGATGAGCCTGCCGCCGGACCTGCGCCGCCGCACCGTGGTCGCCGCGGCCAGCGACTACTTCTACACCAGGAAGATGCTCGGCACCTTCGTCTCGATGGCGTTCGGGGCGGTGCCGATGGAACGCCGGGCCGCCAGCCGCAAGTCGATGGACCGGATGGAACAGCTGCTGGACCAGAAATGGGCCGTGGTGCTGTTCCCCGAAGGCAGCCGGACTCCGGACGGCCAGCTCTACCGGGGCAAGACCGGCATCGGCCGGATCGCGCTGAAGGCCGGGGTGCCGATCGTGCCGGTCGGCATCACCGGCACCTACCAGGCGATGCCGGGCGGGCGGTCCTGGCCGGTCCCGGCCCAGGCCCACGTCCGGTTCGGCAAGCCGCTGTCGTTCGAGCGGTACGCGCACGGGCCGGCCAACCAGCTGGTGCTGCGGGCCATCGCCGACCAGATCATGTACGAGATCATGATGCTGACCGGCCTGACCTACGTGGACAAGTACGCCTCGTCGGCCAAGCAGAGCACCACCCCCGGCCACCGGGTGCCGGCCTCCGACGCCGGCGCGGCCGAGGGCGACGAGCCGGACGAGGCCGCCGGGGCGGCGCGCGGCGCGGGCCAGCCGGACGAGGCCGGCGAGCCGGACGACTGACCGCGCGGCCTCGGCCGGGCGGCCGGCTGACGCAGCGACTGGCCAGCCGGGCGGCCGCCCGGCACCGCCTGGCGCGCCGCGTACAGTGGATCCATGTCGCATGCTCACCCGAGGGTCCTGCTGCTGGCGGCCGACATGTTCGAGGACATGGAGCTGCTCTACCCGCTGTACCGGCTGGCCGAAGAGGACATCGCCGTGACCGTGGCCGGCCTGACCGACCAGCCGGTGACCGGCAAGAAGGGCCACGGCCCGGTACCGGTCGACACCACCGCCGGCCAGGTCAGCGAGGCCGACTTCGAGGCGCTAATCATCCCGGGCGGGTACGCGCCCGATCACCTGCGGCGGTCGGCCGCGGTGCTGGACCTGGTCCGGGCCTTCGACCAGGCGGGCAAGCCGGTCGCCTTCATCTGCCACGCGGGCTGGGTGCCGATCTCGGCCAGGATCCTCAAGGGCCGCCGGGCGACCAGCGTCGGGGCCATCCGCGACGACATGGAGAACGCCGGGGTGGACTGGGTGGACGAGGCCACCGTGGTGGACGGCAACCTGATCTCCGCCCGGACCCCCGCCGACCTGGGGCCCTGGATGAAGGCGCTGCTCGCCGCCCTCGGTTCCTAGCCGCCCGGGCCCGCCATCGGCCGCGGCGACTGCGGCGCCGTCAGCCGGGTAGGGGCAGGTCTCGTCCGGCGGGTAGAGGCGGGGGAGAAGCATGTCCGCTGCAGTCTTGTGGTTCCGGCGCGACTTGCGCCTGGGCGATCATCCGGCGCTGCTGGCCGCCGCGCAGGAAGGGCCGGTGGTGGCCCTGTTCGTGCTCGACGACGCGCTGCGCGGACCGGCCGGGGCGCCGCGGGTCGCGTTCTTGTACCAGACGCTGCACGCGCTGGACGAGCAGCTGCGCGCGGCCGGCGGGGTGCTGGCCGTGCGCCGGGGCAAGCCGGAGAACGTGGTGCCTGCGGTGGCGCGCGAAAGCCACGCCAGTTCTGTGCACGTCTCCGCCGACTACGGCCCGTACGGCGCGGCCCGCGACGCGCGGGTGGAACAGGCGCTCGGCGACGTCCCGCTGATCCGCACCGGTTCGCCGTACGCAGTTGCCCCCGGCCGGGTCACCAAGGCCGACGGGTCGCCGTTCAAGGTGTACACGCCGTTCTACCGGGCCTGGGCCGCGCACGGCTGGCGCGCCCCGGCGGTGACCCGGCCGTCCGTGGTGCAGTGGCGCCAGCTGGACGGGACCGGCATCCCGGCCGGCCCGCGGCTGCCGTCCGGGCTGGCGCTGCCGCCGGCCGGCGAGGAGGCCGCGCGGACCGCCTGGCGCCGGTTCAGGCGCTCGCGCCTGGCGGGCTACGGCCGCGAGCGCGACCGGCCCGACCTGGACCGCACGTCCCGGATGTCGCCGTACCTGAAGTACGGCAGCATCCACCCGCGGACCATCCTGGCCGACCTCGGCGGCGGCGATCAGGTCTACCGGCAGGAGATCGCCTGGCGCGAGTTCTACGCGGCCGTGCTGCACTTCTGGCCGGGCAGTGCCCGCGATTACTTCCAGCCCGCGATGGCGGAAATGCACTATGAGAGCGGCAAGAAGGCCGACCGGGCGTTCGCGGCATGGGCCGGGGGACGCACCGGCTACCCGATCGTGGACGCCGGGATGCGCCAGCTGCTCGCCGAGGGCTGGATGCACAACCGGCTGCGGATGATCGTGGCCTCGTTCCTGGTCAAGGACCTGCACCTGGAGTGGACCCGGGGAGCGCGGCACTTCATGCGCCACCTGGTGGACGGCGATCTGGCCAGCAACCAGCACGGCTGGCAGTGGACGGCGGGCACCGGCACCGACGCCGCGCCCTACTTCCGGATCTTCAACCCGGTGTCGCAGGGGGCCAAGTTCGATCCGGACGGGCAGTACGTGCGGCGCTGGGTGCCCGAGCTCGCGGACGTGGACGCCAGGTACATCCACGAGCCGTGGTCGGCTCCCGGCGGCCTGCCGGGCGGCTACCCCGAGCGCATGGTGGACCACGCGCAAGAGCGCGCCGAGGCCCTGGACCGGTACCAGGAGGTGCGCGGCCGGGGCTGACGGCCCCGGCAGGCTGGTGGTCAGGCCGGGCGCGGCTCGCGCTGCAGCCACCAGGTGGCCGGCCCGCCAGGGACGGGGACCTCGGCGGTGACCGCGAAGCCGTGCCGCCGGTAGTACTCGCAGTTGGCCTGCGTCGAGGTCTCCAGGCCGCACGGCAGCCGCTGCGCGTCGGCCGCCGCCAGCGCCGGGGCGAGCACCCGGCCGGCCAGGCCGCGGCCCTGGCAGCCGGGCCGGGTGGCCAGCACCCCCAGGTACCACAGCGGGCCGCGGGGGCGGGCCGCGGCGACCGCCTCGTCGTAGCGCGCCATCCGGGCCCAGACCTGCTCGCCGGCTGCCGCGCGGAAGCTGCGCTCCAGCTCGCCGGCCGGGCCAGCCGGGCCGCGGGCCGCAGCCGCGGGACCGCCGGCGGCCGCGGGCGCCGCGGCCGCCGCGGGAGCATCCCACAGGGCGACGGCCTCGGCGCCGCCGGTCATCCAGACCGTGCCGGCCGCGGCGCGCTTGTCGAAGAAATAACCGGCGAGCGCGGTGGAAGCGGCGGCCGCGTCCGGGCCGGCGAAGAACCGCCAGGCCGGATAGAACTCGAAGGCCGCCACTATCGTGGCCACCACCTGCGGCCGGTCAGCTGGCCCGGCCGGGCGCACCTGCATCCGGCCACGCTACCGGACGCGGCCGCCCGTTCCCGGCCCCCGGCCCCGCTCTAGACTGGTGATCACCGGGCCGGGCCGCCGCGGAATCGACCGCGGGCGGGCGGGCCCTTTGCTCGCGCAGGACAGGGGCCCGCACTGGTTATCGCAATCGCAGCCGCGCTGGCGGCGTCGCTGGCCTTCGCGGTCTCGGCGGTGATCGAGCAGCGGGCGGCCCACCAGGTGCCGCGGCGCCGCACGCTGGCGCCCGCGCTGCTGGTCGACCTGGCCCGGCAGCGGATCTGGCTGCTCGGCATCGTGGCCACGCTGATCGGCGTGGCCTGCCAGGTCACCGCCCTGCACTTCGGGCCGCTGGCCCTGGTCCAGCCGATCAGCGTGTGCGACCTGATCTTCGCCGTGCTGATCGCGGCGTTCGTGCTGCGGCGGCGGGCCCCCGACCCGGTCCTGCTGGCCGGGGTCATCGCCGCGGCGGCCGGCGCGGCGTGCTTCCTGGCCATCGCCAGCCCGTCCGGAGGCGAGTCGGTGGTCAGCGCCAGCGCGGTGCTGCCGCTGGCCATCGCGCTGGCGGCGGCGATGGCAGGATGCCTGGCGCTGTCCCGGCGCCGCCGGATCGGGCCGCTGGCCCTGGCGCTGGCCTGCGGCATCGACTACGGGGTCACCGCCTTCTTGCTCAAGCTGGTCGCGGCCGAGTTCACGGCCGGCCCGGCGGCGCCGCTGGCGCACTGGCCGGTCTACGCCCTGGCCGTGGTCGGCCCGGTCGGCTTCCTGCTCAACCAGAACGCCTTCCAGCAGGGCCAGCTGATCGCGCCCGTGCTGGCCGTGATCACCGCGGCCGACCCGCTGGTCTCCATCGTCATCGCGCACTTCGTGCTGAGCGAGCAGATCGCCGGCACCACCGCGGACGTCACCGGCGAGGTCGCGTCGCTGCTGCTGATGGTGGCGGGCATCTTCGCGCTGGCCCACCGGGCCCCCCAGGTGGCCCGCCAGCTGGCCGCCGAGGAGCAGCCGCCCGGGCCGGTGCCGGCCGGGGGGCGGGCCGGCGGCAGCGGGCCGCCGCCCGGCGGCCTCCGGGTGTGACCGGCCCGGCCGGCCCGGCGGGCGAGCCCGGCTACCGGCTGTACGGCGACCTGGCCCCGTGGTGGCCGCTGATCTCGCCGCCGGCGCAGTACCGGGACGAGGCGGCCAGGCTCGCCGCCGTACTGCGGGCCGCCGCCGGGGGCGGCCCGCTGACGGTGCTGGACCTCGGCTGCGGCGGCGGCCATCTGGCGGCGCACCTGAAGGCGGCCATGACCATGACCCTGGTCGACCTGTCGCCCCAGATGCTCGCGGTCTCCCGGGTGCTGAACCCGGACTGCGAGCATCACCGCGGCGACATGCGCACGATCCGGCTCGGCCGGCTGTTCGACGCCGTGCTCGTGCACGACGCCGTGGACTACATGATCACCGAGCCGGACCTGGGCGCGGTGATCGCCACCGCGTACGCGCACTGCCGCCCGGGCGGGCTGGCGGTGTTCGCGCCCGACTACACCGCCGAGACGTTCCGGCCCGGAGCCGGCGCGGGCGGCGGCAGCGACCAGGCCGGGCGGCAGGCCAGCTTCCGCTCCTGGTCGGCCGACCCCGATCCGGCCGATCACTGGATCCAGGCCGACTACGAGTTCACGCTGCGCTGCGCGGACGGCCGCACCGAGGTGGTGCGCGAGTCGCACCGGCTGGCCGCCTTCCGCGCCGCCGACTGGCGGCGGCTGCTGGCGGCGGCAGGCTTCGCGGCCGGGCAGCGGCGCCGCGCTGGTGCGGAGCAGGGCGGCCCGGCCGCGGCCCCGCTGTTCACCGGGCGGCGCCCGGGCTGACGGCGGCCGGCCAGCTGGCCAGCCGCCGGCCGGTGGCGGCAGGATGCCGCTATGCGCGCGGTGCTGGTGGAGCGGTTCGGGGCCCGGCCGGAGGTGACCGAGGTGCCGGATCCGGTCCCGGCCCACGGCGAGGTCGTGCTGCGGGTCGAGGCGACCGGGCTGTGCCGCAGCGACTGGCACGGCTGGCAGGGCCACGACCCCGGCATCGCCGTGCCGTACGTGCCCGGGCACGAGCTGGCCGGCGTGATCGAGGCGGCCGGGGCCGGGGTGCACGGCTGGCGGCCCGGGGACCGGGTGACGGTGCCGTTCATCTGCGCCTGCGGTAGCTGCCCGCCCTGCCGGGCCGGGCAGCAGCAGGTGTGCCTGCACCAGGAGCAGCCGGGCTTCACCCGGTGGGGCTCGTTCGCCGAGTATGTCGCCATCCCCCGGGCGCAGCACAACCTCGTTGCCCTGCCCGCCGGGCTGAGCTGGACCGCGGCGGCCAGCCTCGGCTGCCGGCTGGCGACCGCCTACCGGGCGGTGCGCTCGGTCGGCCGGGTCGTCGCCGGGGAGTGGATGGCGGTGTTCGGCTGCGGCGGCGTCGGCCTGTCGGCGGTCATGATCGGCGCGGCCGCCGGGGCGCGGGTGATCGCGGTCGACGTCAGCCAGGCCCTGGCGCTGGCCGGGCGGCACGGCGCCGAGCACGCCGTGCCGGCCGGGGACGGCGCGGCGGAGCAGATCCGCCAGCTCACCGGCGGCGGAGCGCAGCTGACCGTCGACGCGGCCGGATCGGGGCAGGCGGCGGAGGCGGCACTGCGGTCCCTGCGCCCGCGTGGCCGGCACGTGCAAGCCGGGCTGCTGGTCAGCCCGGTGCGGCTGGACGCGTCCCCGCTCATCGCGGGCGAGCTGCAGTGGCTGGGCAGCCACGGGATGGCCGCGCACGAGTACCCGGCGCTGCTCGCGGAGGTCGGCTCGGGCGCGCTGCGCCCGGCCGGCCTGGTGACCCGGGTCATCAGCCTGGACGAGGTGCCCGCCGCCCTGGCCGCGATGACCGGCGGCAGCCCGGCCGGGATGACCGTCATCGAGCCGGGCCGGCCCGGCTCGGCGCATTGAGCGCGAGCCTGCTTTCGCGACTATTTGCCACGGCACTAATACTTCCGGCCCTTCTGTTACCAGTCGTCATGAATGGCCGCTAGGATCGCCCGGTGATTGGCCTGGCCATCCTGTGACCAGGTTTATTAGCAAAGGAACAGGAATGACCGATTACACGGCGGCACCACCTTCAGGAACCGCGGCGCCGAACGTGCGGCTGGAGCCGAACGCGATCGGCGTCGCGCAGGACACAGTGATCGGGATGGCCTCGTCAGCGCCTGCCGCCACGGTCGGGCTGTCGCTGGCCGGGCTGGCCGTGGCCACGAATTACGGCAGCGGGCCCATCCTGATCCTGACCGCGATTCCGATGCTCATCATCGCCAACTCCTACCGTCGGCTGAACCTGTGGAATGCCAACTGCGGCGCCACGTTCGAGTGGGTCGGCCGGGCCATCAATCCGTACCTGGGCTTCCTGGCCGGCTGGCTGATGGTCGCCGCATACATCATCGGGACGGTCGCCGAGGTCCTGCTGCTCGGCCCGTCGGTGCTGGCGGTATTCGGCTCCTCGTCGACCAACACCGGGGCCTACGTCGGCATCGGGGTCGCCACCGGCCTGATCATGCTGGTGATCGCGATCGTCGGCATCCGCATCACCGCCCGGGTGCAGGTCGGCATGGCGCTGGTGGAATACCTGATCCTGATCGGGCTGGCCATCGCCGGCCTGGTGTACGTGCTCGGGCACCACGCCGGCACCGTCCCGATCACCTCGGCCTGGCTCAGCCCGAGCGGTATCGACGGCAAGGGCAGCGCGGTGGCCGGCTTCCTGGTCGCGGTGTTCATCTACGGCGGCTGGGACGGCACCCTGTACGTCAACGAGGAGGTCAAGCACCGCCGGGTCAACCCGGGCCGGGCCGCCATGCTGGCCGTCGGCCTGCTCGCCATCATCTACACGCTGGCGCAGGTGGGCTTCCAGGGCGTGCTCTCGCCGGCCAAGCTGGCGCATGCGTCGCAGAACGGCACGGCGCTGATCGCGGTGGCCAGCGCGCTCGGCGGCGGCTTCTGGGCGAAGATGATGGCGCTGTCCATCGCGCTGTCGGTCATCGCGACCACCGGCACCGGGATCGTGCTGTCCGCCCGGATCGTCTACGGCATGGCCAGCTACCGGGTGCTGCCGCAGTTCCTGGCTAACGTCTCGCGCCGGTTCGCCACCCCGGTCGCCTCCAGCGTCATCGTGGGCCTGCTCATCGTCGGGCTGAGCGCGGTCTATTTCCTCGCGACAACCGTCGAGAACGCGTTCTACGACGTCATCGACGTGACCGGCCTGCTTTTCTCGGTGTTCTACATCCTCACCGCGGTGACCAACATCGTCTACTACCGGCGGCGGGTCTTCAGTAACGCCTGGGAGGCCGTGACCCTGGGCCTGCTGCCGCTGGCCGCGGCGGTGTTCCTGGGCTGGGTCCTGGTCAAGTCGCTGCTGGCCGCGCCGTCCGCGCAGATCTGGTCCTGCGCCGGCATCCTCGCGGTCGGGCTGGTGCTGCTGGCGGTCGCCCGGTACGTGCTGCAGTCGTCGTTCTTCAGCATCCCGCGCGAGAGCGACCGGGCGGCCCGGAGCTGATCACTCGCCCACGTTCGCCTGGATGGACCGCAACTGCCCGATGACCGGGTCGTCGGGCGGCAGCAGGCGGCGGCAGCGCTCCATCGTGTCGCGCAGCACGGCCCGGGCGTCGCCCAGCCGGCCGACCTCGTAGTAGGCCTGGGCCAGCCGGGCACTGGCCTGCAGCGTATCGGGGTGCTCGGCGCCCAGCACCCGGGCGTAGCCCGCCCGGGCCAGCTCGAAGGCCTGGACGGCGGAGGCCATCTTGCCCGCCGAGTGGTAGGCGGCGCCGAGGCTCTCGCGGGTCCGCAGCGTGTCGGGATGATCGCGGCCGAGGGCGCGCTCGCGGTCGGCCAGCACCCGCTTGTACGCCGACACCGCGTCCTTGCTGCGGCCGCCGGCCTGGTAGGCGTCGGCCAGGCCCTGGCGGGTGGTCATGGTCTGCGGGTGCTGGGCGCCCTGGCTGCGCTCCCGCTCGGCGAGCGTGCGCCGGTACAGCGTGACCGCCTCGGCGTGCTGCCCGGTCGCGAGGTAGGCGGCGGCCAGCTCGTCCCGGGCGCCGAGAGTGTCCGGATGGCCGGGGCCGCTCAGGTGCTCGTAGTCGCCGACCGCCCGGTTCAGCACGGTGATCGCGTCCTGCACCTGGCCGGCGGCGATCAGCGCGTGGCCGAGCCGGCGCCGGGCCTCGATCACCGAGTGGTGATCCTGCCCCAGCTTGTGAATGTGGCTGTCGAGCACCCACTGGAACCAGGGCACCGAGTCCGCGGGGCGCCCGGCGGTCAGGTAGGCGTCGGCCAGGCGCTGGCCGGCCAGCAGTGTGTCCGGGTGGCCGGCGCCGAGCAGCCGGTCGCCGGTGGTGGCCAGGTCCCGCCAGTAGCTGACGGCCGGGCCGGTGAGGCGGCCGTTGTCCAGGCTCCGGCCCGCCCGGACCAGCACCTTGTCGCAGCCGCCCGACCACAGGCGGTCCCCGGCCGTCTGCTGCAGGGCCGCCGCGCACGCCCGCAGGCTGGCCGTCAGCTCGTCTTCGTCGTCGCCGTCCGGCCACGCCTGGGCCAGCGCGTCCGCGGCGGCCCGGACGGCCCCCTCCAGCATGTCGTCGGGCATCATGTCCCGCAGCGCGTGCTGCAGCACCGGGCTGATCCGCACTGCGCGGTGCCCGGCCGGGTCGACGCTCAGCAGCCCGCTGCGCTCCAGCGCGGTCAGCGCCGCGGCGGCGCGCTCGCTGGCCGCCGGGCCGGCGTCGCCGCCCAGGTAGGCCCGGGCCGCCGCGCCGGACAGCACGGCCGCCGGGATATCGTGCCCGTCCAGCAGCGCGGCGAGCGCCAGCAGCGCCTGGGCTGACCCGTCGGCCAGCTGGTCGGCCTGCTCGAAGGAGAACGTCCAGGTGACCGCCGCGGCCGGAGGGACAGCGGTGCCGGTCGCGAGCTGCTCGCAGCGGCGGGCGAAGTAGTCGCGGTACTCCCGGCAGGACAGCGTGGACGAGGCGATCACCGCGCTGGCCTGAGCCAGCGCGGCCGGCTCGCAGCTCAGGTCGCGGACTAGGTCGATCGCGCCGAGCCGCTGGTCCGGGTCGGCGGTGAGGCGGCCCATCAGATAGCTGAGCGCCTCCCGCGAGGTGAACGGCCCGACCTGCAGTGCCGTCACCCGGGCGGGCACGGCCTGCGCGTCGGACGTGGTCACCAGCACCCGGCCGGCCGGGCCGGACGGCCACAGCCCGCCCGCGCCGGCCGAGCCGGACAGGTCGTCCAGCACCACCAGCCACGGCCGGCTCGTCTCGGCCAGCCAGCCGAGGAACCGGGCCGCCAGCGTCTCGGCCGTGTCACCCGGGCCGACGTTCATCGTCGCGACCGCCGCGGCGGCGTAGCCGGCCAGCACCGAGGCGCGGCTGGTGCCCGTGATCCAGACCAGCAGGTCGGCCTGCCGGGATTGCCACAGCGACTCGGCGTAAGCCACGGCGAGCTGGGTCTTGCCCGACGAGCGCAGCCAGTCGGGCTGCTGCGCGCCGTCCGGGCGGACCGGGACCAGCGCCACCGCCGCGCCGGGCCCGAGCGAGCTGCCGAGGGCCGGCGCGGTCTCCGGGCGGGCGCTGAAGCCGTCGGCGAGCGCGGGCAGCGTGCCGGACCTGATCGGCCAGGCCGGGCCGTCCTCGCGGGCCCGGCGCAGGTCGGCGGCCAGGCGCTCCGCTATTCACGCCCGGCTACTTTCCCGCTAACGGGACCGGGCAGCCGCGACCCGGGCGGCGGTCTCCCGCCCTGGACTTCATCATCTGTCCCCTCCGGTCTGCTGCCTCGCCCCGCAGGGCCTAGCTGACGCCCCGGCGGGCCCCGCAGGGCCGCGGACTGCACCATCTTGGGTCATAGGGTGCCGCTCAGCAGCAACAATCGGCAAATCGGCCCCGCCGCGAGGGGCCGCCGCGGCCCCGGGGCGGGCCCGGGCGCCCGCCCGCGGGCCGGTCCCGGGCGGCGCCGGTCCCGCTCAGTAGAGTGAGCCGGTCACCGGTGATCGCAGCGAGGTAATCCGCGTGCCCGACGCAACCCGGCCGGCTGCGCCGCCCCCGGCCCTGTCCCAGTGGCTCAGCGCCCGCCGGGCGCTGGCCCGCAGCCGGCCGCAGCTGACCGCGCTCGCGGCGGGACTGTACCCGGGCCGCCGCGCGCCCGTCCCCGGCGGCCTGCTGGCCGCGCCGGGCTGGATCCCGGCCGCCCCGGTCGGCCTGGCCGGCCTGCGGCTGCGGCAGGCCAGCCTGCCGCCGCGCTACCCGCGGCGGCCGGAGCCCGCGCACCTGCTGCCCGCGCGGCCCGGCGGCGGCCGTTACCCCGGCTACGCCGCGGCGGTCGCCGCGCTGGACCCGCCCGCGGTGTTCGAGAACCGGCCGGTGTACCAGCTGACCGCGGCGTCCCTGGCCGGGACGCCGGAGCTGCGCTTCGCGCCCGGGCGGTACTTCGACGGCACGAGCCTCGGCCAGGCCGTGGCGCACGAGCTGTCGGCGGCCTGGCTGCGGGCGCCCGGCCGGATCACGCTGGCTGGCCTGCCGCTGCGGGCGGACGTGGGGGACCCGTGCGACCTCGCCGCCCGCCCGGCCACGGTGGCGGTGTCGACCCTCACGCTGCGCCGCGAGCCCGGCGGTGCCGCCTCGTTCCTGCTGCACTGGCGCGACCCGGCCAAGGTCGCGCACGCCGCCGGGGTCAGCCATGTCGTGCCCGCCGGGATCTTCCAGCCGGTCGCGGCGACCGCGGCCAGCGCCGCCGCGGACTTCGACCTGTGGCGGTGCATGGTGCGCGAGTTCGCCGAGGAACTGCTCGGCGCGCCGGAGGCCCGCACGCTCGCCGGCGGCGCGGTGGACTACCCGGGCTGGCCGCTGTACCGCCAGCTCACCGCGGCCCGCCAGGCCGGGCAGGCCGCCGTCTACTGCCTGGGCGCGGGGGTGGACCCGCTCAGCCTGGCCACCGACATCCTCACCGTGGCGGTACTCGACGCCGCGGTATTCGACGCCGCGTTCGGCGCGCTTTCCGCGGCCAACGCCGAGGGACGGCTGCTGACCGTGGACGGCTCGCCGTTCATCCCGTTCACCGCCGCCTGGGTCGCCCGGTTCGCCGCGGACGGCGCGCCGGTCCAGGCGGCCGGGGCGGCGCTGCTGCACCTGGCCTGGCAGCACCGGGCCGCCCTCGGCTGCGCCGGGTCCGGGCCCCCCGCCGCCGGGCAGGCGGCCAGATAACACCGCGGCCGGCGGCGGTTAGTATCCGGGTAGGCCCGATCTCGCGCACCCCGGACGGAAGGCGGCGCCATGCTAGTAGCCGGCGTTGACTCCTCCACCCAGTCCACCAAGGTCCTGTTGTGCGACGCCGCCGACGGCACCGTGGTCGGCCGCGGCAGCGCCCCGCACCCGGCCGGCACCGAGTGCGATCCGCAGGCCTGGTGGCAGGCGCTGCAGGCGGCGGGCGAGGGGCTGCTGACCCGCGCCGCGGCGGTGGGCGTGGCCGGCCAGCAGCACGGCATGGTCGTGGTCGACGAGGCGGGCCGGGTCGTGCGGCCCGCGCTGCTGTGGAACGACCTGCGCTCGGCCCCGGAGGCGGCCCGGCTGCTGGCCGGCCACGGCGGGCCGGGCTGGTGGGCCGCGCAGACCGGCAGCGTGCCGACCGCCTCGTTCACGGTGACCAAGCTTGCCTGGCTGGCCGGGCACGAACCGGACCGGGCGGCCGCGGTCAGCCTGGTGCTGCTGCCGCACGACTGGCTGACCTGGCGGCTCGGCGCGGCCGAGCCGCGCACCGACCGGGGCGATGCGTCCGGCACCGGCTACTTCTCGCCCGCGGACGGCCGCTGGCTGACCGGGCTGGCCGGATCCGCGCTCGGCCATCCGGTGCGGCTGCCGCGGCTGGCCGGCCCGGCCGAGGCCGTCGGCGAGACCCGCTGGGGCGCGGTGCTGTCGGCCGGTACCGGCGACAACATGGGCGCGGCGCTCGGCCTGGCCCTGGAGCCGGGCGACGTGGTGGTGTCGATCGGCACCTCAGGCACCGCCTTCACGGTCGCGGCCGAGCCGCCGGCCGACCCCTCCGGGGCGGTGGCCGGGTTCGCCGACGCCACCGGCCGGTACCTGCCCCTGGTGTGCACGGTGAACGCCGGCCTGGTGCTGACCGCCGCGGCCGCGCTGACCGGCACCGACCTGGCCGGGCTGTCCGCGCGGGCGCTGGCCGCGCCGTCCGGCGCAGGCGGGATGACGATGCTGCCCTATTTCGACGGCGAGCGGACCCCGAACCGGCCGGACGCGACCGGGGTGCTGCGCGGGCTGACCACTGCCAACGCCACGGCCGGCAACCTCGCCCGGGCCGCGGTCGAGGCGGTGCTGGCCTCGCTGGCCGAGGCCGCCGGCCTGCTCGGCCGGGCCGCGCCCGGCGCCGCGGCCCGGCGGATCCTGCTGATCGGCGGCGGGGCCAGGTCGGAGGCGGTCTGCCGGATCGCGCCCGGCATCTTCGGGGCGCAGGTGCTGGTGCCCGAGCCGGAGGAGTACGTGGCGCTCGGGGCGGCCCGGCAGGCCGCCTGGGCGCTGGCCGGCAGTCCGCAGCCGCCCGCATGGCCCGCCCGCCCGGCGGCGGCCTACGACGGCGAGCTGGCCGCCGCGGTCAGCGAGCGCTACGCCCGGCTGCGGGCCGACACCGGGGTCTGGGGCTAGGGCCCGGCTCGCGCCGGGCACCGACATCGAGGCGGCGGTGGACGCGGCGATGCGGATGCCCGGCTACGACGACCCCGGCCTGACCGGCCGCCGCGGCCAGGCCGGGGAGGTCACCGGGCCGGTCACTGGTCCGGGGGCGGCAGCACCGGCTCGTCCGCGGCGGCCGCGCCGATCCGGGCGGCGGCCGACTGCCGCCCGGATCGGACCGGGACGTGCGAGGTGGCGGCGGCCAGCCCGGACACCGGCATGTTGGAGTAGATGCACTCCATCGAGCCCGCCGGGACCCGGTAGGTCTCGTGCCAGATGCCGACGTCACCGGAGGTGCCGACGACCCGGTTGAACTTCCGCCAGGCGGCCAGGTGCGGCTCGCGCGGGCTGCGGGCGAACGAGCTCAGGTCCTCGAAGGACCGCCAGTACTGCACGACCAGCGGCTGCGGGAAGAAGTAGCTGCGCGTCGCGAGCAGCCCGGAGTCCGGGTCACGGGCCAGCGCGGCCAGCATCCGCGGCATCGCCGTGAACACCGGCAGCCAGGACCGGATCTTGAGCAGGTTGTTGAACCGCATCCCGATCAGGAAGACCACGATCTCCCCGTCGGCCTCCGCGGTGTAGCGGCCGGGATGGACCTGCGCCATGACGATTCTCCTTCGGTCAGAGCCTGCCAGCTCAGCATGACGGATGAGGGCACCGGCGGGGCCGGCTGGTCAGCGGCCCGGCCCGGCCGCGGCGGCCAGGGCGCGCTGCCGGGCGGGGACGGCCGCGCTGGCCGCAGGGGCCGCGGCGGCGGCCTGGTGGCGGGTTGCCGCGGCGGCCTGGTGGCGGCCTGCCGCGGCGCGCCGGGCCGGCCGCAGCGCCACGACGGCGGCCAGCGCCGCGGCCAGCGCGACGGCGGCGCTGATCCGCATCCCGTCCGCCATCGAGGTGACGAACGCGGTGTGCGCGGCGCCCAGCAGGACGGGCCCGGCGCTGCCGGCGTGCCGGCTGACGGCGTCGGCCGCGGCCACCGACCCGGCGGCCAGGTGCGTGACCGCCCCGGGGACGTGCGCGGCGGTGAGCACGGCGGACAGGTGCGAGCGGTAGATCCCGGCCGCCACGCTGCCGGTGATGGCGACGCCGAGCGCGCCGCCGACCTCGCGGATCGTGTCGTTCACCGCGCTGCCCGCGCCGGCCTGGTGAGCGGGCACCGAGGCCATGATCGTGTTGCTGGCCGGGGCCATGACGAGCCCCATGCCCGCGCCCATGACGGCGACGGCGACGGCGAGCACCGGGTAGGAGGTGCCCGGCCGGGCCATCGACAGGTCGAGCAGGCCGGCTCCCATCAGGGCCAGCCCGGCCGGGATCACGGCGCGGCTGCCCAGCCGCCGGGCGGCGAGCGGCGACAGCGGCGACATCACGCCCATCGCGGCGGCAAACGGCAGCGCGCGCAGCCCGGCCGACAGCGGGCTGTAGCCCTGGACCAGCTGCAGGTACTGGGTGAGCAGGAACAGGCTGCCGAACAGCGCGAAGAAGATCACCGTGACCGAGGCTGAGGCGGCCGAGAAGGCGCGGTTCGCGAACACCCGCAGGTCGATCAGCGGGTGGCTGGCGCGCAGCTCCCACCAGGTGAACGCGGCCAGGCCGGCCAGCCCGGCCGCGGCCTCGGCCAGGGTGGCCGGCCCGGTCCAGCCGCGGCCCGGGGCCTCGATGATCGCGTCGACGGCGGCGAACAGTGCCCCGGCTACCAGCACGGTGCCGGTGATGTCGAGCCGGTGCCCGCCGGGCTCGGCGGTCTCCGGGACGGTGGCCAGCACCCCGGCCAGCGCGACCGCGACCAGCGGCACGTTGACCAGGAACACGCTGCCCCACCAGAACTGCGACAGCAGCAGGCCGCCGAGCGTGGGACCGGCCACGATGCCGGCGCCCGCCACCGCCGACCAGGCGGCGATCGCCTGCGGCCGCTCGCGCGGCGGGAAGACCGCGTTCAGGATCGACAGCGTGGCCGGCATCACGAACGCGGCGCCGAGGCCCATCACCACCCGGGCGGCGATCAGCGTGCCGGTGCCGCCCGCGAACGCGGCGAGAGCGCTGCCGGCGCCGAAGACGGCCAGCCCGGCCACCAGCGAGGCCCGCCGTCCGTAGCGGTCGCCGAGCGCGCCCGCCGGGATCAGCAGCGCCGCGAAGCACAGCGTGTAAGCGTCGGTGATCCACTGCAGCGAGCTGGTGCCCGCGTGCAGCACCCGGGCCAGCGTGGGCAGCGCGGTGTTGAGGATCGTGTTGTCGATGACGGTGACGAGCAGGCTCAGGCACAGCACGAGCAGGATGCGCTGCCGCCGGGGGTGGCCGTCCGGCCACCGGGAGCCGGGCAGGCCGCCCGGCACCGGGTCCGGCCGGGTCTGGGTGGTCTCGGTCATGACTGCTCCCCGATCTGCCGCCGCAGGCAGCTTGCGCCTTACATTCGTTTACTTACGCTCGTAAGCATAACCGCATCAGCTAACGGGTGTAAAGTAAAACCGTGAACAACATTGCCCCGCCCGCCGGAACCGGCCGGGCCGCCCGCGCCGCAGGCCGCGGCGCCGTCCGCACCGCGGGCCGCGGCACCGGCCGCCAGCGCAATGCGCGCGGCCAGGGCGCCCGGCTGACCGCCGACATCGTCACCGGCGCGATCGCGCTGATCGAGCGGTCCGGGTCCCAGGAGGCGGTCACCCTGCGCGCGGTCGCCCGGGAGATCGGCATTACCGCCCCGTCGATCTACGCCCACTTCGCCGACCGCGAGGCGATCATGGCGGCGGTGGTGGCGCGGATCTTCGACGAGCTGACCGCGGCTGTCGAGCAGGGCAGGGACCGGGCCGGCGGCGGCCCCGCCGCCCGGCTCATCGCCGGGTGCCAGGGCTACGCGGCCTTCGGCCTGGCGCACCCGGCCCGGTACGGCGTGCTGTTCGCCGAGCACCGGCCGGGCGCCGAGGGCTACTGCGAGCCGGTGCCGCTGGGCCCGGACGGCCGCCCGGTGCTGGCGTTCGGGGCGGAGGCGTTCGCGGTGCTGGTCCAGGGCATCGCGGACTGCGCCAGCGCCGGCGTGTCCGCCAGCACCGACGTGGTGGCCGACGCCACCGCGATCTGGGTCGCCCTGCACGGCGCCGTGACGCTGCGGACCGCCTTGCCCGGGTTTCCCTGGCCCGAGCCGGGGCAGTTCGTCGCGGACTTCGTCACCCGGCTCGCCCGGCTGCGGCCGCCGGCCAGGGCCAGAGCACCGGTCAGGGAGCTGGCTCCTAACCCGGGTTCCCGGGGCCAGGCGGCTCAGGACCCGGCGGTCACCGTCCACTGCGGGGCCGTGCCGAGCAATCCGGCCAGCAGGCCGCGGCCGTCGGTGACGGCCCATTCCACGTCCCGCAGCCGCTCCAGCCGGGCCGGCCCCCAGGCGCTCGCCTGGACGGCCGCGACCACCTGCGCCGGAGTCAGCCCGCCGCTGTGCGGCAGCGCGCTGAGCATCCGGTCGCTGTAGGGGGCATGGTGGTCAGGCTGCGGCGGCTGGAGCCTGCGGGCCAGGGCCCGGGCCCGGCCCGCGCCGCGGTCAGGCCGGTGCTGTGGCCCCAGGTGCCTTCCAGCAGCACCAGCCGCCCGGCCGGCGCGGCCTCCCGCCAGCCCGCCAGGGCCGCGGGCAGGTCCGGCAAGGTCCACAGCAGGTGCCGTTCCACCACCGCGGCGAAGTCGCCCCGGGGCGGGCCGGCGGCATCGCCGTGCACCGTCTGGACCTCCAGCCCGAGCCGGGCGGCCTTGGCGGCCAGCTGGCCGAGCATCCCGGCGGACAGGTCGAGCGCGGTGACCTGGTAGCCCTGGGCGGCCAGCATCAGCGACAAGAAGCCGGTGCCCGCGCCGGCGTCCAGCACCCGGGCCGGCGGCGCGGGCAGCAATCGCCGCACCGCGGCGGCCCAGGCCGCCCGCTCCTGCGCCCGCTGCGGCGCGTGCGACGGCGAGTCGTCGTAGGTGGCAGCGTCGTCGTCCCAGTACTGGCTCATCTCCGCCGAGATGCCGGTGGCGGTCATCCTCATCTCCCTCAGGCCGGCTTGCCGTCCCAGTATCGGCCTCAGGTGTCGATGTTCGGGTTCCCGGCCGGCAGCGGCACCAGCCGGGCGGGCGGCTTGTTGATGACCACTGAAGATTCCACCGTCAGGTCCGGCCGCACGTGCAGCAGCTCGCCCGGTGCCAGCATGCGCCAGCCGCTCTCGCCGTCCAGTTCCTCCGAGGCGACCACCACGGTCGGCAGGTCAGCCAGCCCCGGGGCGTGCACCGACGACATGGAGCTGCGCACGTGCAGGCCGTCCTGGCCGGCCCCGGCCGGGCGCTCGATCACGTGCAGCGCGTGCTGGCCGGGATAGCGCAGCGCCCACAGCTCGTCCGGCGTGGTGACGACGGCGTTCAGCGACGACACCGGCAGCCGGGCCGCGATCCAGCGGGCCGCGGCGGCCAGCCCGGCGCCCGCGTCACCGCCGCCTTCGTCGGTGAGCCGGGTGATGAGGGCGAAGTAGCGCTCGGAGTCGGTGTCGCCGCGGACCAGCGACCGGTAGCTGCCCAGGTGCTCCGCCAGCCGCCCGGCTTCGCCGAACCCGCCGTTGTGGGCCATGATCCGGCCCGCCATCGCGAAGGGGTGGGTGTTGGCCCGCGTGCGGCCGCCGGCCGTGGCGAAGCGCACGTGCGCTACGAAGGTCGACGAGCGGGCCGTGCGCGCCTCCCGGCTGAACTCCGGGTCGCCGAACGCGGGCTCGGGCTGCTTGTCCAGCACCGGCTGCCCGGCGGCGTCGAAGACGCCGATGCCGCTGCCATCGGGATTGCGGCGGCTCTGCGCGGCCATCGAGTCGGGCGCGCCGATCAGCCAGAACGTGGCAGTGGCCCGCTGCGTGCCCGCGGTCAGCCCGAACAGCCTGCACATGACCGGCTCCCTGCGTGTCTATCCGCGCGGGCCCGTCCGCGCGGCCGGCCCGGGTGCCGCCCGGTCACCGCGGCGGCTCAGCGGGCGCGCATCCGGTTGTTACGGGCATTGTGCTCCACCTCGGCCAGGCCGAGCACCTCGAGCACCGGCGGCACGTAGTTGCCGAACCTGCCGCGCAGCCCCTTCTTCATCCCGTACCAGCCGCCCACCGGGTTGTCCGGCGAGCGGCCCCAGGCCTCGACGCTGCCGCCGGCGGCGGCCTTGCCCTCGTCGGCATTGCCCAGCGGCACCCAGTCGCCGCGCTCGGCCAGCATCGCACGCAGGTCGTCGATGCAGCGCAGCTGGTAGCGCAGCTGCGTGGTGCCGACCTGCACCACCAGCGCGGGCGGGTCGGCGGCGGTGTCCCGCCAGGCCTCGAACTGCGACTTGCCCGGCGGCGTGCTCAGCACCCACGGGTCGGCCGCTGTCCCCGATCCGGTGACGTCCGCGGTCCCGGTACTCATCAGTGGTCCCCTTTCCGATGGCGTCCGGCGATTATGCCAGCCGATACATGACATCTTGTGTCGTGATCCGGATTAGCATCGGCAGATGCGCGCCAGCCGGCTGGTCAGTCTGCTCGGGCTGCTGCAGGCCCGCGGCCGGATGACCGCCAGCCAGCTGGCCGCCGAGCTCGAGGTCTCGCCGCGGACCGTGCTGCGCGACATCGAGGCGCTCGGCGCCGCGGGCATCCCGGTGTACGCGCTGCGCGGCTGCCAGGGCGGCTTCGCGCTGGTCGACGGCTTCCGGGCCGGCTTCCGGCAGGCCGCGCCGCGCACCGGGCAGCGCGCGCCGGGCAGCAGCGCGCCGGGCCGCGCCCCGGGCAGCAGCGCGCCCGGCTGCGGATCTCGCCCCGCGGCCGCAGGATGGCGGTATTGCTCGGCGGCCCGGTCCTGACCCGGACCCGCCGGTCCGTCCCGGCGGCGCCGGGACGGGAGGACTGGGGCGAGGCCTGGATGCCGCTGGGCGCGCCGGAAACGGCCGTGCTCGACGTGCTCGCGCTGGGCGGCGAGGCGGAGGTGCTGCACCCGGCCGCGCTGCGCGAGATGGTCGCGGCGGCGGCCCGGCTGGTCGCCGCGCGCCACGCCGGGCCGCCGGCCGGCTGATCTGTCCCCGCTCACCACCTCCCGGCCCGGGCAGGCCCCGCTACAGTGCACCTCACGACTGCGCTATACGGGTGAGGATCCGGAGCTGATGGCAGTAACCCCGCACGACGTGCACCATGCGCTCACCGAGCTCGGACGGCTGCGCTTCGGCGAGATGCAGGTCGAGGACGGCATGCACGAGATCGTCCGCACCACCCACGCCATCTTCGGCGTGGACGGGGCGGCACTGATGCTCGCCGATGCCGACCACCACCTGCGCAACGCGGCGGTCTCCGACGACCGGATGCGGCACCTGGAGGAACTGCAGGTCCGCCACCACGAGGGCCCGTGCGTCACCGCCTATGACGCCAAAGAGCTGGTCGGGGTGGAAGACCTCGGCCGCGACGACCGCTGGCCGCTGTTCTGCACCGCGGCCCTGGAGCAGGGCGTGCGGGCCGTGCTGGCCAGCCCGCTGCCCTACAACCAGGACGCGGTCGGCGTGGTCGCGGTGCTGTCCGAGCAGGCCCATCCCTGGACGCCGGAAGGGGAGCTGGCCCTGCTCGCGTTCACCGACCTGGCGGCGCTGCTGATCGCCAGCATGATGCAAGGCCAGGAGCAGTCCGAGCTGGCCGCCCAGTTGCAATCGGCGCTCGATTCGCGGGCCATTATCGAGCAGGCCAAGGGCGTGCTGATCGGCCGCGACGGGCTGACCCCGCACGCCGCGTACCAGCAGCTCAGGTCGCAGGCCCGGTCGCAGCGGCGCAAGCTGGCGGCGGTCTGCGCGGACACCGTGCGGGCCGCGGCGCGCCATTCCGCGGGCTGAGCCGCCCGCGCCAGGCCGGCCGGGGCTGCCGGTCATGTTTAAAGCCGTGCCCCCGGGCAAGTTGCGCTGTCGTCACATGCCGCCAAGACCCTAGCGGCTGTCCGTCACGTCGACGTTCGTCAATGAGCGCCTCCGCCGGTACGCGGGAGCAGCTCCTCCTGACGGCAGTCGGCCCCCCTCAGTCATGCCACTGCGTTTCGGGAGCTGAAATGATCATTCTTGGTCTCATCCTGCTGATCATCGGCCTGGTCGTGAAGATCGCCATCCTGACGACCATCGGCGCCATCATCCTGGTCGTCGGGCTGATCCTGGCCCTGCTCGGTCTGCTCGGGCACGCCGTCGGCGGCAGACGGCACTACTTCTGACCGGGTTCTGACCGTAAGCCGCCGCGGGCCCGCGCCCGCGGCGGCTTACGCCTGGCCCGGCGCTGACGGCCGCCGGGCCGTGCGTACCGTCCGGTCCGGGTAACCAGGTCAGCCTGGCCATGCTGCCGCCTTGCCCGGAACGGCGTGTTTGCAAAGATCGCCGGGGGGTATCTCTGGGGCCAGGCCCGCGGCGAGCCGGCTCGTTGCGATGGGAGGCAGCGGGTGGCATCGGAGCAAGCCACGGCCAGGGAACCGGGCGGCCGGAGCATCCTCGACGAACTCGACAACCGTATCCCCACCAACTTCTACTGGTATCTGGCCGCGCTCGCCTGCATCGGCGGGTTCCTGTTCGGCTACGACACCGCGAACATCGGCTCGGCCCTCGGTTTCATCCCTTACCACCTGTCCAGCTTCGTCACCGGCTACCTGGTCGCCGGGGCCTCGCTCGGGGCCGCCGTCGGCGCGCTGGTGGCCGGCCCGCTGACCGACCGGTTCGGCCGCAAGTCCCTGCTCATCGCGGACGCGGCCATCTACGCCATCGGAGCGCTGCTGTCGGCGTTCACTATCAATGTCGGCATGCTGCTCGCCGCCCGCACCCTCATCGGCCTCGCGGTGGGAGCGGACTCGGCCATCGCCACCGCCTACATCGCCGAGTTCGCGCCGCGCAGCCGGCGCGGCCAGCTCAGCATCATCCAGCAGTGGATGATCACGGTCGGCATCCTGGTGGCCTACATCCTCGCCGTCATCATCCTCAAGGCCGCGCCCGGCTCGGCGGGCGGGCTGGACTGGCGGCTGATCCTCGGCATCGGCGCGATCCCGGCCATCATCGCGTTCGCGCTGCGGGCCCGGATGCCGGAGTCGCCGCGCTGGCTGATGCTGCACGGCCGCCTGGACGATACCCGCAAGGCCCTCGCCCTGCTCGGGGTGGAGGCATCGCGAGAAGAGATCGAGCGGGCGGCCGGCGAGGCCACCCGCACCGAGGACCGTCGCCGCAGCAAGACGCTGTGGACCAAGGGCGTGCGGCGGGCGCTGATCGTGGTCGCGGTGTTCTTCTTCTTCCAGCAGATCACCGGCATCAACGTGCCGTTCTACTACGGGCCGGCCGTGCTGGCCAAGTTCTTCACCACCAGCGGCGGCGGCGCGGCCGCGGCGGTGAACGCCGCCGTGGCCGGCGTCGAGGTGACCGCGATACTCGGCGCGGTCAACGTGATCGCCACCTACTTCGCCTTCCGCTATATCGACAAGCTCGGCCGCCGCCCGCTGGCCATGGGCGGCTACGCGGGCATGACGCTGTTCATGCTGGTCGCCGCGGCCGGGGTGGCCTACCTGACCGGGGTGCCGAAGACCGTGGTGGTCATGGTCGGCTTCGCGTTCTTCATCAGCTCGTTCGCCGTCGGCGTCGGCGGTACCGGCTGGCTGATCCAGGGCGAGATGTTCCCCACCGCCGTGCGCGGCCGGGCCGCGGCCATCGCCGCCGCGGTCGACTGGATCGGCAACTTCATCATCGTCCAGTTCTTCCCGACCTGGAACGCCAGCTTCGGCCTGGGCTGGGTGATGGTCGGCTTCGCGGTGCTGGCCGTGCTGGCCCTGCTGTTCGTCGCCCGGTTCCTGCCCGAAACCAAGGGCCTGTCGGTCGAGCAGGTGCTGGAGGTGTGGGAGCCGCGGGAATCAGCGGCCCAGGCCGCCCGCAACTGACCGGGTAGCACGCAGACCGGGGCATATCGCTCGGTCCGGGCTCTTGCGCGCCGGCCGCCTGGCCTCCATGATCGAACACACCAGCGGGTGCTGACGGCAGGAGGCGCGGTCAGATGGCGGCAACCAGCAGTGACATCAGTCCGGGCAGCGCAGCGGGAGCGGGCAAGCTGCACCGCAACCTGAGCATCTGGGAGGCCATCGGCATCTCCCTGGCCCTGATGGCCCCGTCGATGGCGGCCTCGATCAACCCGCAGGGCACCGCGACCACGGTGGGCCGGGCCACCCCCATTGCCTTCGCGCTGGCGTTCGCCGGCGTGCTGCTGGTGGCCTACACCTTCGTCCGGCTGACCCAGCGGTTCCACCATTCCGGCTCGGTCTACGGGTTCGTCGGGGCGACGCTCGGGCCGCGGGCGGGGGTGATCTCCGGCTGGGCGCTGACCGGCACCTACACCTTCTACGGCGTGGTCACCTCGATGGCGGGCGGCCGGTTCGCCTCGGACCTGCTGAACGCGGTCGGCATCTGGAAGAACCCGCCCGCCTGGTCGGGCTTCCTGCTCGGCGCGATCGGCATGGTCGTGGTCTGGTGGATCGCGATCACGCCCGCCCGCGGCGGCACCCGGCTGCTGCTGGCCGCCGAGGCGATCACGGTCGCGCTGATCGTGATCGTGATCGCGATCGTGTTCGTCAAGCTGCTCGGACACAGCGGCCCGGGCAAGCTGGGGGTCACCTCGTCGGTGTTCAGCCTGCCGCAGGGCACCCCGCTGTCCACCGTCTTCCTCGGCGTGGTGTTCGGGTTCCTGTCCTTCGCCGGCTTCGAGGCCGCCGCCACGCTCGGTGAGGAGACCCGCCGCCCCAACCGGGACATCCCGCGCGCCATCCTCGGCGTCGCGGTGTTCGGCGGCGTGTACTTCTTCGTGGTCACCGCGGTGGAGATGATGGGCTTCGGCACCTCCGCCGCCGGGGTGAAGGCGTTCATCGCCTCCCAGTCGCTGATCGGCGACCTCGGCACCACCTACGTGGCGTCCTGGATCGGCAACCTGATCACCATCGGCGCGATGATCTCCGCGTTCAGCTGCGCGCTGGCCTGCACGGTCGGCGCGTCCCGGCTGGCCTTCGCGATGGGCCGCGACGCGGTCTTGCCCGGGCGCCTTGCCCGCGTCGCGGATCGCCGCGGCACGCCCACCACGGCCACCGCCGTGGTCGCGCTGGCCGTCTACGTGGTCATCGCCTTCACCTGGTTCGTGCTGCGCGGCGACCCGTTCACGCTGTTCCTGGAAAGCGGCGTGATCGGCACGCTGATCCTGCTGGTGGTCTACGTGCTGGCCACGATCGGCATGATGCGGCTGGTGTTCTTCTCCGGCCAGACCGCGGTCCGGCGGTGGGAGATCGCGATCCCGGTGCTCGGCCTGATCGTGCTGGGCTACACGCTGTTCCGCAACGTGTGGCCGCTGCCCACCGGGGTGAACTGGTGGGGCCCGGCCGTGGCGATCGCCTGGCTGGCCATCGGGATCATCGGGGTATTCGCCCGCCCGGCCGCGGCCCGGCGGGCCGGCGAGATGCTGACCCGGGCCGAGGGCCTGAACGCGGCCGCGCCGCAGGCCCCGGCCGTGGTTGCCCCGGGCGGCAGCGCGTCAGCATGATGGGTCCTGCCGCGACGACGCGGCGTCCGCCGCTGCCCAGGGAGGGCTGAGCATGCCGCGCTCCTACACCCGGATCCGCAGCGAGGCCGAGCGCGCCGCCGACGAGCGCACCGCGCACGCCCTGGAACGCCGGCTCGGCGGCCAGGTCAGCGTGGTCGCGGTCACCTTCGTGGACCACAGCGGCGCGGCCCGGGTCAAGGCGGTGCCGCTGTCCGGGCTGGCCGCGGCGGCCCGGGCGGGAGTCGGCTTCTCGCCGGTCATCGACGCGTTCACCAGCGACGGCGGCATCGACGGCAGCTCGCCGCTCGCGGTACCCGACGGTGACCTGCGAATGGTCCCGGACCTGGACCGGCTGGCGGTGCTGGCCGACCCGGAGGGCTGGGCCTGGGCGCCCGGGGACCGGTTCGGCCAGGACGGCACGGTGCACCCGTGCGACCAGCGCTCGTTCGCCCGCGCCCAGGTGACGGCCGGGCTGGAGCGGGGGATCAGCGCGCTGGTGGCGTTCGAGACCGAGTGGATGGTCGGCCAGCCGGGCAGCGACTTCGTGCCCGGCGTCGGCGGCACCGGGTACGGGCTGTCCCGGCTGCTGGACGGGGCCGGCTACGCCCGCGACGTGGTCGACAGCCTGGAGGCCGCCGGGGTCCGGGTGCAGCAGATCCACCCCGAGTTCGGGCCCGGCCAGTTCGAGATCTCCGTCGCCGCCCAGGACCCGGTGTCGGCCGCCGACACCAACGTGCTGGTCAAGCTGGTCATCTCGGCGGTGTCGGCCCGGCACGGCCTGCGCGCCTCGTTCGCGCCCGCGGTGGCGACGAACCTGGTCGGCAACGGCGGGCACCTGCACGCCAGCTTCTGGCACAGCGGGCAGAACCTGCTGGCCGGCGGGCCCGGCCGGTACGGGATGACCGAGCCGGGCGAGTCCATCGTGGCCGGGCTGCTGGACGCGCTGCCCGCGTTGCTGGCCATCGGCGCCCCCAGCCCCGCGTCTTACCTGCGGCTGCAGCCGTCCCGCTGGGCCGGGGTGTACCAGATCTGGGGCCGGGAAAACCGGGAGGCGGCCGTCCGGTTCGTGGCGGCCGCGGCGGGCGAGGCGGCCGCCGCGAATGTGGAGCTCAAGTGCTTCGACGCGACGGCCAACCCGTACCTGCTGGCCGGGGCGGTGATGGCGGTGGCGGTGGCCAGCGCCGACCGGCACACCAGGCTGCCCGACGAAGTGACCGGGGACCCCGGCGCGGCCGGCCATCCGCAGGCCGGCGAGGCGGCCCGGCTGCCCACGTCGCTGGCCGAGTCGGTCAAGGCGCTGGAGGCCAGCGCGGACCTGCGGGCCGCGGCCGGCGAGCAGCTGCTCAGCACCTTCGCCGCCGCCCGCCGCGCCGAGATCGGCCTGACCGACGGCATGTCGGAGGAGCAGGTGGCCGCGCACTACCGCTGGCTGCTCTGACGCCCGGCGGGCCGCCCGTTACCCGGCCCGGCTGACGGCGGCCGCCGGCCGCCCATGTGCTCGGCGGGCTCTGGCCGATATGCCCGGCGGCAGTCGGCCGCCGGCCGCCCGTGTGCCTTGCATGCTCCGGCCGCCCAGGTGCCTAGCGGGCCTCGGCCGCCCAGGCGCGGAGCATGGCGATGCGGGCGCGGATCTGCTCCCCGGTGGCCTGCGGCAGCGGCGGCCCGCTGCAGGCACGCCGCAGGTGGGCGTGGATCACGCCGTGCGGCTGCCCGGTCCGGTGGTGCCACGCGGCGATCAGCGTGTTCAGCTCCTTGCGCAGCCCGGCCAGCGACTCCCGGGCGGTGGCCGGGCCGGCCGGTACCTGACGCGGGCCGCCCGGGGCCGGCCCGCCGTTCCCGGCGGCCGCGGCCGTCCCGGGCAGGCCGGCCCGGCGCAGCTGGTCGGCCTGCCGCTGCCGCAGCAGGGCCGCGACCTGGTCGGGCTCCAGCAGGCCGGGCAGGCCGAGGAAGTCCTCGTCCTCGGCCGACGCGCCGAACTCGCCGCCGTCGTAGAGCACCTTGTCGAAATGAGCGGAGGCGGCCAGTGGCCGGAACGGCGCCTCGTCCAGCGCATCGGGGGCATCGCGCTGCCGCCTGGCCCCGGCCAGCTCCCGCTCCTCGTCGTCCGCCCCGGCCGCGCGCAGCACGTGGTCGCGCTCGGCCTCCAGCTCCGCGGCGTAGCCGAGCAGCGACGGAATCGACGGCAGGAAGATCGAGGCGGTCTCGCCGCGCCGCCGGGCCCGGACGAAGCGGCCGACGGCCTGGGCGAAGAACAGCGCGGTGCCGGTGCTGGTCGCGTACACCCCGACCGCCAGCCGGGGGATGTCCACCCCCTCGGACACCATCCGCACGGCCACCATCCACCGCTCACCGGAGGCGGCGAACGCGGCGATCTTCTTGCTGGCCGTGCGGTCGTCGGACAGCACCACCACCGGCCGGGTGCCGGTCACCCGGCGCAGCAGCGCGGCGTAGGCGCGGGCGCCCTCGTGATCTCCGGCGATCACCAGGCCCGCGGCGTCGGGCATGCCGCGCCGCACCTCGGTCAGCCGCCGGTCGGCCGCCTCCATCACCCGGGCCACCCACTCCCCGGCCGGGTCCAGCGCGGTCCGCCAGGCCTGCGCGAGCTGATCGGGTGTGACCTGGGTGCCGAGCGTGCCGGACAGCTCGTCGCCGGCCCGGGTGCGCCAGCGCATCTCGCCGGAGTAGGCCAGGAAGATGACCGGCCGGACCACCGTGTCGGCCAGCGCGGGGCTGTAGCCGTACACGTAGTCGGCCCGGCTGCGCAGGCCGCCGTCCGGCTCGCGCAGATACTCGACGAACGGGATCGGGCTGGCGTCGCTGCGAAAGGGCGTGCCGGTCAGCCCCAGCCGGCGGCGAGCCGGGTCGAACGCCTCGCGCACCGCCTCGCCCCACGACAGCGCGTCGCCTGCATGGTGGATCTCGTCGAAGATGACCAGCGTGCGGCGGTTCTGGGTGCGCTGGCGGTGCAGCGCCGGATGCGCCGCCACCTGCGCGTAGGTCACCACCACGCCGGTGAAGTCGGCGGAGGCACGGCCCTGGGCGTTGCGGTAGGCCGGGTCCAGCGGGATGCCGAACTGATGCGCGGCCTGCGCCCACTGGTGCTTGAGGTGCTCGGTCGGGGTGACCACGGTGACCGCCGCCACCTCCCGGCGGGCCAGCAGCTCGGCGGCGACCGTGAGCGCGTAGCTGGTCTTGCCGGCGCCGGGCGTGGCGACCAGCAGGAAGTCGCGCCGCAGCGACCGGAAGTACTCCTGGTAAGCGGCCCGCTGCCAGGCGCGCAGCCGCGGCAGCAGGTCGGCGCGCACCGGCGCGGCCAGCGGCGCTGGCGGCCGGCCCCCGCCGGGACCGGCCGCCGCTGAGCCGGGCGCCGCCGGGCCAGGCGCCGGGTCCGCGGTGGCAGCGGCGAGGTCGCTCACCGGGCTTGCCTGGTTCGCTTCTCCGCCTGCTGCGCACGCGTCGCTCACAGGGCTTGCCTGGTTCGCTTCTCCGCCTGCTGCGCACGCGTCGCTCACAGGGCTTGCCTGGTTCGCTTCTCCGCCTGCTGCGCACGCGTCGCTCACCGGGCTTGCCTGGTTCGCTTCTCCGCCTGCTGCGCACGCGTCGCTCACAGGGGCGAGAGGCTACCAGCGGCCGCCCCCCGCGCCGGTCAGCCTCGGTCCCGGCGAGCCGCCCCCCGCGCCGGTCAGCCTCGGTCCCGGCGAGCCGCCCCGGGCTCCCGAACAGGCCGCCCCGCCTGTCACTCCAGTCACGCTTTGCCTTAGCGGGAAGTGTTAACGCCGGCGGCACAGATCTTCCCCGTTGATGGCCGCCGCTAGCATGAGGGCCGGGACCGGGCGCGGTATGACGCCGGCATCGGGCGGACCGGAAGGCGGCTTCGATCAGCAGCACAGGGCGGCGTGCCGCTGAACTCACTGATGCTGCCGGGCTGGCCGGGGCGCTGCGCCGGGCCGGGGTGGCTGACGTCAGCGCGCGCACGCTGCACCGGGCTGCCTACTCCTCGGACGCGTCCGCCTACCGGGTCGTCCCGGCGGTGGTGGCGGCCCCGCGAGACGCCGACGAGACCGCCGCGGCCCTCCGCGCGTGCCGGGAGCTGGGCGTGCCGGTCACCTGCCGCGGGGCGGGCACCTCGATCGCCGGCAACGCCGTCGGCACCGGCCTGGTGCTGGACTTCAGCAGGCACATGAACCAGGTGCTGGAGGTGGACCCGCAGGCGCGCACGGCCACGGTGCAGCCCGGCGTGGTCCAGGCCCGGCTGCAGCGGGCCGCGGCCCCGTACGGCCTGCGGTTCGGCCCTGATCCGTCCAGCTGGACCAGATGCACGATCGGCGGCATGATCGGCAACAACGCCTGCGGCTCGCGGGCGCTGCGCTACGGCCGTACGTCCGACAACGTGACCGGACTCGACGTGCTGACCGCCGCGGGCACCCGGCTGCGGCTGACCGGGCCGCCGGGAAACGCCGGGGCCAGGCCCGGGCCGCCCTCCGCCCCGCAACCGCCCGGGCCGACCCCGCCCCCGCCACCCGGGACGTCCCCGCCCCCGCCACCGGGGCCGTTCCCGCCCCCGCCACCCGGGACGTCCCCGCCCCCGCCACCGGGGCCGTTCCCGCCCCAGCCGCCCGGGTCGCCCCCGCCCGGGCCGCCGGAGCCGCCGGAGCCGCCGGAGCTGGCCGCCGCCCGTGCGGCGGTGCGCGGCGGCCTCGCCGCGATCCGCACCGAGCTCGGCCGGTTCGGTCGCCAGGTTTCCGGCTACGCGCTGGAGCACCTGCTGCCCGAGCGCGGCTTCGATGTCCGCCGGATGCTGGTCGGCAGCGAGGGCACGCTGGCCGTGGTGACCGGCGCCACCGTGCAGCTGGTCGACGAGCCCGCGTACCGGGTGCTCGCCGTGCTGGGCTACCCGGACATGGCGGCGGCCGCTGACGCCGTGCCCGCGATCTTGCCGCACCAGCCGGCCGCCTGCGAGGGACTGGACGCCCGGATCGTGGCCGCGGTCCGCGGCCAGCGCGGCAGTGCCGCCGTCCCGGACCTGCCGCGCGGGTCCGGCTGGCTGTTCGCGGAGGTTACCGGGCCGACGGCGGCGGCCGCGGCGGCCGCCGCCCGCCGCCTGCTGGCGGACGGCGCGGCCCTGGACGCCGCGGTGATCACCGACCAGGCACACGCCGCGGCGCTGTGGCGGATCCGCGAGGACGGGGCCGGGCTGGCCGGGCGCTCCCCGGCCGGGCGGCCGGCCTACCCGGGCTGGGAGGACTCGGCCGTGCCGCCCGCCGTCCTCGGCCGGTACCTGCGCGAGCTGGAGGAACTGCTGCGCCAGCATGGGCTGACCAGCATTCCCTACGGCCATTTCGGCGACGGCTGCCTGCACTTGCGGCTGGACTTCCCGCTGACCGCCCCCGGCGGCCCGGCCGTGCTGCGCGGGTTCATGGCCGACGCGGCCAAGCTCGTGGCGGGATACGGCGGCTCGCTGTCCGGCGAGCACGGCGACGGGCGGCACCGCAGCGAACTGCTGCCGGTCATCTACTCCCCGCCGATCATCGAGCTATTCGGCCAGGTCAAGGCAGCGTTCGACCCGGACGGCCTGCTCAACCCCGGGGTGCTGGCCGCCCCCCGGCCGCTGGACGCCGACCTGCGCCCGGCCGGGCAGCGGCCGGTGCGCGGATCGCTGGCGCTGCGCTACGCCGGGGACGGCGGCGATTTCGCCGCCGCCGTGCACCGCTGCACCGGGGTGGGCAAGTGCCGGGCTGACCCGCTTCCGGCCGGGCGGGTGATGTGCCCGTCCTACCTCGCCACCGGGCAGGAGGAGCACTCCACCCGGGGCCGGGCCCGGGTCTTGCAGGAGATGGTCAGCGGCTCGCTGGTGACCGGCGGCTGGCAGGCCGGGGAGGTGCGCGAGGCGCTGGAGCTGTGCCTGTCCTGCAAGGCCTGCGCGGCCGAATGCCCGGCCGGGGTGGATATGGCCGCCTACAAGGCCGAGGTGCTGCATCAGGCGTACCGGCGGCGGCTGCGGCCCCGGTCGCACTACGCGCTCGGCCAGCTGCCGCGGTGGGCCGCGCTCGCGGCCATGGCCCCCGGCCCGGTCAACGCGCTGCTGGCCGCGGGCCCGGCGGCGCGGGCGGCGCGCTACGCGGCGGGCATGGACCAGCGCCGCGGGCTGCCGCCGTTCGCCCCGGTCACGCTGCGCGCCTGGCACCGCCGCCACCGGGACGACGGACGCCCCGGCGGGCGGGGAGGCCGGCCCGCGCTGCTGATCCCCGACACGTTCACCAACTACTTCGCCCCGCAGGCCGGGGCGGCCGCGGTCCGGCTGCTGGCGGACGCCGGGTATGAGGTGTCACTGCCGCGGCAGCGGGTCTGCTGCGCGATCACCTGGATCTCCACCGGGCAGCTCGACGCGGCCCGCCGGATCCTGCGGCGGAGCGTCGCCGCCCTGCTGCCGGCCGCGCGGGCCGGGATCGCGCTGATCGGGCTGGAGCCGTCGTGCACCGCCACGCTCAAGTCGGACGCCGTCGACCTGCTCGGCACGGCGGCGGCGAGGACCGTGGCCGGGGCGGTCTCGACGCTGGCCGAGACGCTGACCGCCGCGCCGGGCTGGCAGCCGCCGCGGCTGGACGGCGTGCCGGTGCTGGCCCAGCCGCACTGCCATCACTCCGCCGTGCTCGGCTGGGACACCGACGAGGCGCTGCTGCGCGCCGCGGGCGCGCAGCTGACCAGGGTGGCCGGATGCTGCGGGCTGGCCGGGAACTTCGGCGTCGAGCGCGGCCACTACGAGGTGTCGGCCGCGGTGGCCGGAACGGCGCTGCTGCCGGCCGTGGCCGCCGCCGCGCCCGGGACCGTGCTGCTGGCCGACGGGTTCTCCTGCCGGACCCAGCTGGCCGACCTGGCCGGAGCACGCGCCCGGCACCTGGCCGAGCTGCTGCGCCGGCCGGGCCCGCCGGCGGCCTGCCGGCCGCGGCCGGGGGCCCGGCGGCCTAGCGGGCCTCGCGCGGTTCCGCGGCCTCCCGCAGCGCGGCCGGCGGCCCGGCGGCCTGATCGCCCGCCTGGCCCCTGGTGCCGGACGAGGTCGGGTCGATGAAGACATGCGGCATCACCGAAAGGCGGTCGGCCAGCCGCCGGTCGATCTCGTCGGCCAGGTTCTCGGCCCGGTCGGCGCTGATGTCGCCGGAGAAGTCCACCCGGGCGGCCACCAGCAGGTTTTCCGGCCCGAGCTGCATGGTCAGCAGCTCGTACAGCGCGTCCACGCCCGGCGTGCGCTCGATCTCCTCGCGGATCGCCTGCTGTTCCTGCGGCGCCGCCGACCGGCCGATCAGCAGGTCGCGGCTGTCGAGGCCGAGCCGGATCGCGACCACGATCAGCAGCACGCCGATCGCGATCGACGCCGCGCCGTCTCCGACCGGCGAGCCGGTGAGCTGCCGGGTGGCCAGCCCGGCCGCGGCCAGGACCAGGCCGATGATCGCGGCGCTGTCCTCGAACAACGCCGCCTTGACCGTCAGGTCCGGGCTGGCGCGGACATGATCGAGCAGCTCGGTGCGGCGGCTGCGGGCCTCGCCGCGCAGCTGCCGGTAGGTCCGGAGCAGCGAAGTGCCCTCGGCCACCGCCGACACGGCCAGCACGATGTAGCCGGCCAGCGGGCTGCCGGAATCGCCGCGGGTCAGCGCGAGCAGGCCCTCGAAGATGGAGAACCCAGCGCCGGCCACGAAGATCCCGAAGGCCGCCAGCAGCGACCAGAAGTACCGCTCCTGGCCGTACCCGAACGGATGCCCGGCGTCGGCGGGCCGCTCGCCGCGGCGCACCGAGGTCAGCAGGAACGCCTGGTTGAGCGTGTCGGCGGCGGAGTGCGCCGTCTCGGCGAGCATGGCGCTGGAGCCGGTGAGGATCCCCGCGGCGAGCTTGGCCGCGGTGACGACGATGTTGGCGGCGCCCGCGATGAGCACGGTGCGCCGGGTGGCTGATGATCTGTGATCCGGTCTGGACATGAAGACGGCCGGCCTGCCCCTGGGGCTGCCCGGCCGCCGGCCGGCCAGCCGGCCGCGGACGCGGAGCCGGCGTTCCCTCCTGCTCGACACTTCTGCTCGATACTCGAGCCGGTACCGGCAGCTGTTGGTTCCCGCCGCGGGCCCGCGCAAACGGCCGCCTGCTGGCCGGTCTGCGCGGGCCCGCGCTGGCAGGGTGTCCGACGGCCCGCCGGCCTGCGGCGGACGGATCCGTGCGGCCCGGCCGGTCATGGCGCCGTGCCCAGGGCGCGCTGGCCGCGGGCGCCCGAGTCCGGCGCCATGGCGGCGGGGCTGGACGCCAGCCGCCGGCCGCCCCGGGTGAACCGGCCGCCCCGGGTAAATCTGTGCTGGCCTGCATACACCGCGGCGCGGCGGACAGTAGCTGAGCGGGGGGTTGCGGCGAGCCAGCGTGCGGGAGGGACAGGCGGGCCGGCTCCGGGTGCCGCCGCTGCGGCGCGGGCCGTGGTCCGCGCCGTCCGGCCGGTGCCGCCGCCGCGGGTGATGAGGCCGCGGGCCGCGACGCCCTGGGCGCGGTGCCGTGAGCACGGCTAGCGGCGGGCCCGCTCATGCGGCGGCAATGATGGGACGCGATATGGCCTGGGGCGCAGCGACCGCGGGGAGCGGCGAGTTCGATATCGGCGCCGCCGAGGCCGGGCTGACCCTGCTGCTGGAAGCCTGGGAGCGGGCGGTGGAGGAAGTCGGCGCGGCGGTCCCGCCGGTCCAGCTGCGCGCGCTGCTGATCATCGAGCGGACCGGCACGCTGAACCTGAACAAGCTGGCGGCCGCGCTCGGCGCGTCCGCGTCTGCTACCAGCAGGCTATGCGACCGGATGCAGGCCGCCGGGCTGCTGACCAGGGACCGCGCCGCGAGCCGCCGCGAGATCGTGCTCGTCCCCACCGAGGCGGGCGGCCGGCTGGCGGCCTGGGTGCGGGATCAGCGCCGCGGCGCGCTGGCCGACGTGCTGCGGGGGATGAGCCCGCCGGGCCGGTCCGGCCTGACCGCGGGCCTCCGCGAGCTGGCCGCCGGACCGGAGGCCGGCACCGGCGACGGGAACCTGGACGGCGGCTGACGGCGGCCCGGGTGACTGCTGGCGGCGGCTTCAGCGGCGGGCGGCCGGATGACCGGTGCTGGTCTGCACGCCGGTCCCGGCGACCCCGCTCGGGCAGACCAGCATGCGCGTCGCCGTCGCCGTCGCCGCGAGCGTCCGGGACGCCGCCGCGCTGCAGTGCGGCGGCGGCAGCAGCACGCCCAGCGTGATCACGCCAATCAGCACCGCCAGGGTGACCGGCACGAGCACGACGGGGCGGGCCAGCCGCACCACCCGGGCCGTGATCGCCTCCCAGGGCGGCATCGGCTCGTGCGAGGTGAGCCGGGTGAAGATGCCGAACAGCGAAGTCAGCCGGGGATCGCGGGCGCGCAGCGCCCGCTCCATGTGATTCAGGATCCGCTGCTGGCGCGCTGTCAGGCTCATGTGACTAGCTCCGATCCCCAACATCGCCCGCGATAGCGCGGCCGCGGGCGTTCTCGTCAGGTGCTACTACCCGGCTGCGGGCCTTGAAACGGCCGGCCTCCACGGCATCCGCGCCCGCGCGATGCCCGGCCCGCCGCGGCGCGATGCCCGGCCTGCGGCCGCAACCGGGACCGCCCGGCAGAAAATCTCCGCCCCGCCCGCGGCCGAAAGCAGCGGGCTGACCTGCACGTCCCGCGCGCCGGGGGGCGAGGGCTGACACGCGGAAATAATTTCCGCGTGGAAAGTCTTGCCGCGTGCCGGTCAGCGTGCAAAAGTTTCCCCATGGAAACCTTTGCGCCGAGTACGGCAAGCGCCGCCGTTCTCACTGCCCTGCCCGCTCCGGCGGACGGCATGCAGGCCGACGGCGCGCAGACCGGCCCCCGGGACGCCATGGCCAGGCTCACCGACGCCGAGCTTCTGGAGATCGTCCGGTCGCAGCCGATGGGCAGCCCGCAGCGGGCTGCCGCGTGCGAGCTGCTGGTCAGCCGGCACCGCGGGCTGGTCCGCTCCTGCGCCCAGCGCTACCGGCACAGCCCCGAGCCGGCCGAGGACCTGATGCAGGTCGGGTACGTCGGGCTGCTCAAGGCCATCAACAACTTCGATCCGGCGGCCGGCGGCAGCCTCGCCGCCTACGCCCAGCCGTGCATCTCCGGCGAGATCAAGCGGCACTTCCGGGACAAGCGCTGGCAGGTCCACGTCGAGCGGTCGGTGCAGGAGCGGGTGCTGGAGGTCCGCAAGGCCACGCACGACCTGACCCAGCACCTGGGTCATACCCCCAAGGACGCCGACATCGCCGAGCGGATCGGCGCGAGCTGCGCCGACGTGCGCGAGGCCCGGCGGGCCGACCTGGTGCTGCAGCCCGCCTCGCTGGACGCGCCGCTGACCGGGCAGCCGGAAGCGGCCAGCCTGGCGGACCTGCTCGGGTCCGAGGACCCGCAGATGGAGCACACCCTGGACATGCAGGCCGTGGCGGCGCACTGGAACGAGCTGCCCAGCCGGGAGCAGAAGATCCTGGTGCTGCGCTTCTACGGGGACATGACCCAGGCCCAGATCGGCCAGCAGCTCGGCATCTCCCAGATGCACGTCTCGCGGCTGCTGGCGCACGCGCTCGGGCACCTGCGCAAGCGGCTGCTCGGCCTGACCGAGCGGGCTCCCGGAGCGCCGCAGCCGGCGCTGACCGCGGCCCGCGCCGCCTGAGCAATCCCGGTCATCGCCGGGCCGTGCCGCCGGGTACCAGGCACCGCCCGGCGATGACATGCGCGCGAGCGGGAACCTGCGCACCTGCGGACGCGGCCGGACGCACCTCGTCCGGCTGACCTGAGAGGAGCCTCCTGACATGGCTACGACCCTGACTACCGCCCCGATCGCCTTCCTGGCCGCGGCCGAGGGCACCGAGCAGTCCGAGCTGCAGCAACCCTGGCAGGCGGTCACCGAGCAGGGCGGCCAGCCGGTCCTGGTCTCGCTGGCTTCCGGCCGGATCCAGCTGTTCCAGCATCTGGACCGGGGCGACACCATGCCGGTGGACGTGCTGGCCGATGACGCCCGGGCCGGGGACTTCGCCGCGCTGGTGCTGCCGGGCGGGGTCGCCAATCCCGATCAGCTGCGCACCGATCCGGCCGCGGTCGACTTCGTCCGCAGCTTCTTCCTGGCCGGCAAGCCGGTGGCGGCGATCTGCCACGCGCCCTGGACGCTGATCGAGGCCGACGTCGTGCGCGGCCGCACCCTCACCTCGTGGCCCAGCCTGCAGACCGACATCCGCAACGCCGGCGGCACGTGGGTAGACGAGCAGGTCGTGGTGTGCACCAGCGGCCCCAACCCGCTGGTCACCAGCCGCAAGCCGGACGATCTGCCGGCCTTCTGCGACACGTTCGTGAAGATCTTCGCCGAGTCAGCGGGGAAATGAGCGCGGCCATCAGAACACCGGGCGCCGCAAACGAACCGGCCGCCGGACGCTGACCAGCCGCCGCGGGCGGCTGGTCAGCTGTTATCCAGCCTGTGGAAAAAGATCTCGTCGAGCAGCAGCCGGACCGCCGCGGCCGCCGGGATCGCCACCAGCGCGCCGATGATGCCCATGAGCGCGCCGCCGAGCAGCACCGCGACCACGGTGACCACGGCCGGCACCCGCACCGTCCGGCCCATCACCCGGGGCACGATGAAGTAGTCCTCGGCCAGCCGGTAGGCGACGTAGAAACCGACCGTCAGCAGCGCGACCGGCAGGGACACGGTGAGCGCGACCAGCGACACGATCGCGCCGCCGACGGTCGAGCCGATGACCGGGATCAGGTCGAACAATGCGACCATCAGGGCCAGCAGGGCCGGGTAGCGCACGCTGAAGGCCAGCAGCCAGAAAAAGGTGCCGAGGCCCGCGATCACCGAGGTCACGACATTGCCGAGGACGTAGCCGCCGACCTTGGTGAAGATCTCGTCGCCGATCAGGATGGTCCGGGCCCGGCGGGACTGCGGCGCCAGCCGCCACGTGAACAGCTTGATCCGGTCCAGGCCGAACAGGAAGTAGACCACCAGCACGATCACGATGAACATCGAGGTGGCCGCGGACAGCACCACCTCGCCGGCGCCGAGGACCCCGCCGACCAGCGAGCTGCCCCTGCGCGACAGCAGGCTGGTCAGCCGCTGCTGGATCTGGAACCTGGCGTTCAGCTTGCCCAGCGTGGAGTTGTGGTTCTGCAGCACATGCAGGTAGTGCGGCAGGCTCTGGGCCAGCTGCGCGGCCTGAGCCGCCAGCGGCGGTATGGCCGAGGCGATGAAGGCGACGATGACGCCCGCCGCGGCCAGCAAGACCATGACCGCCGCGCTCCACCGGGGCAGCCCGCGCCGGGTCAGCCAGTTGACGGCCGGGTCCAGCCCCGCCGCGATGAACAGCGCCAGGCCGATCAGGACCAGCACCGACCGGGCGCGCAGGATCAGCTCGGCCAGCGCGTAAGTGACCGCGACGCCCGCGGCGCCGGACAGCCCGATGAAGAACGGCGAGCGCCGGTTGACCGGCCGCCCCGGCGTGCCCAGGCCGCCGGTCTCCTCGGCGATCGCGGCGGCCGCCTCGACCGCCTGCTGCAGCGGCTCGGAGTCCTCGCCGGCCGCGGCCGGCGAGGACTGGCCGGGCCGGTCCTGCTGGTCACCGTCGAGCGGCTCGGCCTGCTGCCGCAGCCGCCGGGCCTGCTCGCCGCCTTCGCGTGTTCCGTGCGGAGCCGCAGCCAGTCCGGGGCGCGCGCCCGGCTCGCCGCGGGCGCCTTGCCCGGCGCCCGGGTCGTGCTCACCATCGGCGTGCGCCGGGGGCAGGCCGGCGGCGCAGTGCCGGGTGGCGGAGCGCTGGCGTGCGGTGCCGGGCCGGCCGGCGGCGGAGCGCCGGCGGCTGGCGGAGCGCTGGACGGCGGAGCGCTCGGTCTCGACGTGCGGGCAGGCGGCAGGACACCGGCGGACGGCAACGTGCCGGCGGCCCGCGGGCGGCTGGTCGCCCGGGCCGCAGCGGCCCGGTACGCCTCGGCGGCTCGCCTGGCCTCCGCCATCCGGGCGGCGCCAGCCGCGTCAGCCGGGTGCCCGGTGGTCAGGCTGGTGTCGCCGTAATGCCTGGCCCGCTCGGCCGCCTCGCGCAGCTCCCGGGCGCGGCGGGCGACCTGCCCGGCCGCGTGGCGCAGCCGCCGGCCTCGGGCCGCGGCCGCCGCGGCCTGCTGGCCGGTCCCGGCCGGTGCCGGCTCCAGGTCACCGGGCGGGGCGGCGGAGCCTGGCTGATCCGGCTCCGGCGCACCGGGCGGGGCCGCTGGCGGGCCGGCCTGGTCCGGCTCCTGGTCACCGGGCGGGACCGCCGCGGGACCACGCTGACCTCGCCGGTAGTCGCCGGGCCGGGCCGCCGGGACGGACGGCGGCGGGCCGCCCGGCGGCTGGCCGGCGGCCTGAGCCGCCGGCTCGGGCGGCATGGCATCGGGGGGCGCTGACACGGCTCTCCCAGCGGTACGGCTCGTGCGGGCCGGCTGGCCCGCGGCTAGGTCCCCGGCGGGCAGGTCACCGTGAGCTGCCCCGCACGGGCGAGCTTATACATGCGCCGGCGGCCGTGGTGGCCGCCGCGGCGCGCGCCGCGCTTAGCCTGGGAAGCGTGGCCCGTAACCGGATCTACTTCGGCCTGATGGCAGGCTGCTTGCTGCTGGTGGCCCTGGCCTGGACGGTGGTGCGCAGCTACTCGGTGACCGCGGCGGTGATCATGTCGGTGGCGGCGATGGCGATCCCGCCGATCGCGATCATCATCGTCAACGCCGGCGACGAAGCCAGCCGCCGGGCCCGTCCGCGCTGAGCCTCCCGGCGTTCAGCCGGGCCAGCCCGGCTCGGCGCGGCCGCAGGCCGCGGCCGCGGCGAGCCCGGCCGCCGCGAGCCCGGCTGCAACCAGACTGTCGGCCAGCGCGGCGCCCCTGACCCGCGCGTCCGCCGCGGCCAGCCCGGCCATCGACAGCGCATGCACCACGTCGATGCCGGCGCCGGCGGCCAGCCAGAGCGGGTCGGCGCCGGCCGCGGCCAGCAGTCCGGCCTGGAGCAGGTGCCGCCCGCCCAGCACCCGGGCCACGGCCCGGGCCCTGGGGCTGGCCGTGCGCCGGGTGCAGGCGCGCAGCAGCGGCCCGGGCGCCGCCAGCAGCGCCGTCCCGTACCCGGCCCGCAGCACCAGCGGGATCCGCAGCCAGCCGGGCGGCGCAGCGGCCGGGCCCGGCCCGCTCACCGGGCCCGCGCCCGCCGCGCCAGCACGCCGCCGCCGAGCGCCGCGGCCGCACCGGCGGCGCCGGCCAGCAGCCGGGGCCGCTGGTCCAGCCACAGCTGGACGCTGCGGGGGTGCGACCGGGTGTCGAAGATCCCGTGCGCCCCGAAGTCGCGGCCGCCGTCCCCGTCGGCCGGCTCGAACAGGTTGTCCGGGCGGTCCGGCGCGGCCGGCTCGCTGGTCTGCTGCGAGTCGTACCCGGTGCGGGCCAGGTAGCGGTCCAGCAGCGCGGGCGCGAACTTGTTGGCCGCGATGGTGGCGGCGGTGGTGGCGCCGACCCAGTACTGCTTGCGGCCCGGATGATCAGCCGCGTACAGCACGCCGCGCGCGGCCACCTCCGGCTCGTAGATCGGCGGCACCGGCTGGGGATGGCGGGGTAGCTTGGAGCGCACCCAGGAGAACTGCGGCGTGTTCACCGCGGGCATCTGCGCGACGGTGACGTGTACCCCCGAGTGCTCGTGCAGCAACTCGCAGCGCAGCGACTCGGTGAACCCGTTGATCGCGTGCTTGGCCCCGCAATAGGCCGACTGCAGCGGGATCGCCCGGTCCCCCAGGGCCGAGCCCACCTGGACGATCGTGCCGTAGCCGCGGGGCCGCATCCGGGCCAGCGCGGCCATCGTGCCGTGCACGTAGCCCAGGTAGGCGACCTCGGTGACGCGCCGGAACTCTTCCGGCGTGATCTCGGCGAACGGCGCGAACACCGAGGTGAACGCGACGTTGACCCAGACGTCGAGCGGGCCGAAGAAGTCCTCGGCCTGGCGCGCGGCCTGCTCCACCTGGCCGTAGTCGGCCACGTCGGCCGGCAGCGCCAGCGCCTTGCCGCCGGCCTGCTCCACCTCGCGGACCGCGCCGTCCAGCCCGGCCCGTCCGCGGGCGATCAGCGCGACGCTGGCGCCGCGCTCGCCGAACAGCCGGGCGGTGGCCCGCCCGATGCCGGCGCTGGCCCCGGTGACGACGACGTTCTGCGGCATGAGAATGCTCCTTCCCGGCCAGACCGTTTCCCGGTCAGGCCGCTCCTTGCTGGCAAAACCGCTTGCTGGCCCGGTCAGATTGCCTTCCAGGACCCGGCGAGCCGGGCCGCGCATTCGAGCATCATGGCGTGCACGAAGGCCTGCGGCAGGTTCCCCCGTAGCTGGCGCTCGGCCACGTCGAACTCCTCCGAGTACAGGCCGGGCGACCCGCAGGCGGCGCGGCTGCGCTCGAACCAGCGGCACGCCTCCAGTTCCTCGCCCTGCTGGTGCTGGGCCAGCGCGAGGATGAACCCGCAGAGCAGGAACGCGCCCTCGGCCTCGCCGAGCGGCCGCTCGTCGTGGCGGAACCGGTAGGCGTAGCCGTCCTGGGTCAGCTCCTCGGTGACGGCGCGCAGCGTCGCGATCGTGCGCGGGTCGCCGGCTGCGACCGCGCCGCGCACCGGCGGCAGCAGCAGTGCCGCATCCAGCCCGGGATCGGCGGGGGAGCGCTGCCAGCGGCCGGAGGGATGGACCGCGTGCGCGGAAGTATCGGCCAGGATCTCGTCGGCCAGCGCCGACCAGGCCGCCGACCGCGGCTGGCCCGGCCTGCTGGCCGCGATGGCGCGCAGCCCGGCCACGCAGGTCAGCCGGCTGTGCGTCCAGGCCTGGTTGTCTATCTCCCAGATCCCGGCGTCCGGCTCGGTCCACCGCGCGGCGATCGCGTCGGCGGCGACCTGCGCCGCCTGCCAGCCGGCCGCCTCGATCCGGTCGCAGCGGGCGGCCGCCGCCAGCATCTGCAGCGCCTCGCCGAACGCGTCCAGCTGGAACTGCCGGTTCACCCAGTTGCCGGTCAGGTCGAAGCCGCCCGGGTAGCCGGGCAGCCTGAGCGCGCGCTGGTCGGGGACCGGCTGCCCGTCGACGGTGTAGGCGGGGACGAGCTTCGGGCCGTCGGCGAGCAGCCGCTCGGACACGAACCGCACCGCATCGTCCAGCAGCTCATCGGCCCCGGCCGCCGCGGCGGCCTGGCCGGCGTAGCACTGGTCCCGGATCCAGGCGTAGCGGTAGTCGTAGTTGCGGCCCTGCTCGGCCCGCTCGGGCAGGCTGGTCGTCGCCGCGGCCACCATGGCGCCGCTGGAGCTGGTCAGGCCGCGCAGCAGCACCTGCGCGAGCAGCGCATCCCGGCCGGCCAGCACGCCGTGCCGGGCCGGCACCAGCTCCGCCCACCGGTTCTCGGTCACGTGCCAGAGCCGGCTGGCCGGCTCCGGCGCCTCGGTGAGCGGGCTATCAGAGATCTCCAGCACGAAGTCACGGGACTCCCCGGCCGGCACGGTCAGGTCCATCTCCAGCCAGGACGCCTGCCCGGTGCGGCGGCGGCCCGCCGCGGCGACGTCGCCGGACCAGCGCAGGTGCAGGTCGCCGCTGCGGGCATCCCAGACCGGGCCGTCGTGGTGCACGGCGCGCAGCGAGTGGCGGCCGAACCCGGCCCGCGGATCCAGCAGCACCCGGACGTGCGCGGTCGCGTCGACCGCGATGACCTGCCGCAGCACCGTCAGCCGGCCCGGCCCGGCCGGGACCGCCAGCGCCTCCCGGCACTCGATGACCCCGGCGCGGGTGATCCAGCGGCTGCGCCAGATCAGCGTGCCCTGCTCGTAGTAGCCGCCCCAGACGAACCCATCCCGCGGGGTGACCGCGTACCGCCCCGCCCCGCCGATCAGCGCCGAGAAGACCGCATCGGAATGCCAGCGCGGCGCGCACATCCAGGCGATGTCCCCGCGCGGCCCGATCAGCGCGCCGCGCTCGCCGTCGGCGATGAGCGCGTAGTCGCGCAGCACGAACGGCGGGAACTGCTCGGCCTGCGGGGAGTTGTCGTGCACCGGGGCCTCAGCGCTGCCGCAGCGGCTGGTGCAGCTTCTGGTCCTTGATCAGGGCCCTGGGCATCACGTCAGGCTCCGTTTCGTGGCGATGTGCGGAGAACTCGCCGCCGAGCAGGGCGCGCAGCCTGGCCCGGCCGCGGTGCAGCCGGGACATGACCGTGCCGACCGGGCAGTCCATGATCGCCGCGATCTCCCGGTAGCCGTAGCCCTCGATGTCGGCGAGGTAGACCGCCAGCCGGAAGTCACCGGGCAGGGCGGCCAGCGCGGCGGTCACCCGGCTGTCGGTGATGCCGTCGAGCGCAGTGTCCTCGGCGGACCGCTGGCTGGCCGCCGGGGTGCGCTCGGCGGCCAGCTGCCATTCCTCCAGGCCGCCGCTGATCTGCGGTTCGCGCTGACGGCGCCGGTAGGAGTTGATGAAGGTATTGGTGAGGATCCGGTTCAGCCAGGCCCGCAGGTTGGTTCCCTCGCGGAACTGGTGGAACGACGCATACGCCCGGGTGTAGGTCTCCTGGACCAGGTCCTCGGCGTCCGCGTGGTTGCGGGTCAGCCGGGAGGCCGCAGCGTAGAGCTGGCGGGCGTGGCCGAGAGCATCCGCGAACCGCTGGTCAGGCCGGGGCGAGGGGGCCCCGGCGTGATCAGGCGTGGTTACGGTCAGCTGCGCAGGCACGGGCTGTGGCTACCCGCGCGGCCGGTGTTCATGCGCCGTGCGGGGAACCTGCGGTTATTCCTCGTAGACGTCCGCGATCATCTCCGAGCCGTGCGGGCTGTGCGCGTCCCGGTGCCGGATCTCCCACTCGGCGACTTCCTCCTGCTCGGCAGGCGGGGCGCCCTGGTCCACCTCGTCCAGCTCGTCGGAGACCAGGCCGGGCTCCTGCGGCTGGACCGCGTCCAGCGCGGCCGGGTTGAGCATGACGTAGGAGGGATAGCGCTCCTCGTCCACGTGGCCCACGACCGGGCCGCGGCGGCCCCGGCGCACCACCACGCGGCGGCGCAGCCAGCCGAACTTGCCGCGCGGCAGCAGGATCCCCGCCACCCCGGTGGCCATGATCACCAGTCCGGCGACCTGCAGGTTCAGGAAACCGGGGTGGCTCGTCACGGCGAAAGCCAGGATCGCGCCGATGGCCAGTAAGGTCAGGCTGGTCGCAATCTTCATCAGTACCTCCGCTGGCATGGGACGCCGGCGGCGCCCGCTCAGGCCTTCCGGTACTGCGCCGCGTCGGCCACGCGCAACTGCAGGCCCAGTCCCGGGCGACCGGGATCGGGGGTGAGCGAACCGCCGCGGGCATCGAGGACGCCCTCTAGCATCATGCTCTCAATCCGCTGGTGGTCATGGAAGTACTCGACGTGGCGCAGGTTCGGGATCGCCATGCATACCTGCGCGTGCAGGCTGGGCGCGCAGTGCCCGGAGACCTGCAGGTTGTGCGCCGCGGCCAGCGCCGCGCCGCGCAGGAACTCGGTAATGCCGCCGCACCGGGTGACGTCCAGCTGCAGGCAGTCCACCGCCCCGGCGCCGATGAGGGCCGCCGAGTCGGCCAGCGACCAGCTGTACTCGCCCGCCGTCACGTCCGGCCGGACCTGCCGGCGGACCGCGGCCAGCCCGGCCAGGTCCCGGCTGGACACCGGCTCCTCGAACCAGGTGACCCCGAGATCGTCGAGCTCGCGGGCGACCCGGACCGCCTGCCCGGCCTGGTAGCCGCCGTTGGCGTCCACGTACAGCTCAGTATCAGGTCCGATGACCTCGCGGGCCAGCGCGGCCCGCTGGATGTCCCGGCGCTCGTCACCGCCCCACGACTCACCGATCTTGATCTTCACCCGGGGAATCTCATCGCGCTTGACCCAGCCGGTCAGCTGATCCCGGGTCTGCTGCTCGTCGTAGCTGGTGAAGCCGCCGCTGCCGTAGACCGGCACGTGCTCGCGGGCCCGGCCGAGCAGGGCGGGCACCGAGATCCCCAGCAGCCTGGCCTTCAGGTCCCACAGCGCCACGTCCGCCGCCGAGATCGCCGTCGCCGCGATCCCGGGCCGCCCGGCGTTGCGCACCGCGCGGGCCATCGCCTCGTTGGCACCGGGCACGTCCATCGCGCTGCGCCCGGTCACCTCGGCCGCGAGCATGTCCGTCACGACCGCGGCGGCGGCGGGCGCGGCGTAGGTGTAGCCGAAGCCCTGCTGGCCGCCCGCCCGGGCGGTCACCGTGACCATGGTGGTCTTCGTCCAGGTGAGGGTCCCGTCAGCCTCGGGCGCGTCGGTGGGGATGACGAACACGGCAGCCTCGAGGCCGGTGACGACTGGCTCGTCCGAATCCATGCCGTGCACGTGAGCGCCCCTTCCGTGCGCCGTGCCCCGCCGCCGGGAGGGCGCCGGCCGGACACGGGATGACCCCTCACCTACCGCGCCGGGCCGGCCTCAAACCGCCGGCCGGGCACGGGCTGCGCTCAGGCACCGGGCCGCAGCGTTTCGGGGCCCGGGCGCAAGGGTAGCGGCAAGATCATCTACAGGCCGGGACCGGAGATCGGGATCCCGGCGGCAGGCGCGGGCCGCGGCCAGCCAGCCGCGGCCGGGAAGGCGGGCCGCCATGGGCACGAGCCGCGAGGAGGCCAGGGCCCCGGATCCGCGTGATGATAGCGAGCAAGACCGGGCGGCCGATCCGCGGCACGAGAGCGTGGCCGAGCGCGACGACAGGAACCTGATCGAGCTGCTCCAGGAGCTCCGGGTGGCCGGCCTCGGCGTCCAGGTGCTGTTCGGCTTCCTGCTCGCGCTGCCGTTCAGCAACGGCTTCAAGCATCTCAGTCACGGCCAGCGCGAGCTGTTCCTGGTGGCCATCCTGCTCGCGGCGACCGCGACCGCGCTGCTGCTCGCGCCGGTCGCCTACCACCGGATGGTGTTCCGGCAGCGGGAGAAGGAGCACCTCGTCCGGGCGGCCAACGTGCTGGCGATCCTCGGCCTGATCGCGGTCGGGCTCGCGGTCAGCACCGCCATGCTGCTGGTGGTCAGCTACGTGGCGCCCGGACTTCCCGCGGTGCTCAGCACCGTCTTCGCGGCCGCCTTGTTCGCCGGGCTGTGGTTCGCCTTCCCGCTCGCGCGCAAGCACGCCGACGCGCCCCGCACCCGGCCGATGTGACGGACTGCCCGGCCGGGGTAGCAGCTCAGGTCATGAGCGATCAGCAAGCAGCACGCGACCAGCAGGGCTCACCCGGCCAGCAGGGCTCACCCGGCCAGGAGCAAGCCGCCGACCGGACCACCCGGCAGCGGACGCAGCAGCGCTACCAGGCCGAGGTCAACCAGGTGCAGGACGAGCCCGTCCCGGCGAGCAGCCACGAGCAGCCGCGCCCGGACGGGGCGGAGCAGAACGAGGAACAGGCCGGCCAGGAGGGCAATCCGGGCGGCGCGGTGCACGAGCTGGACGAGGACGGCTGACGGCCCGCTGCCGCCCGGCCCGGTGCCGTACAGTCGCCGGGTAGCATCCCCGATCCGCGGAGCAGCCATGACCACTCGCGCCGAGTCCGTGACGGTGCCCGGCGGCTCGTTCGACCTTTACCTGTGGCTGCCGGAAGCCGGCCACGGCCCCGGATTGCTGCTGCTGCAGGAGATCTACGGCGTCAGCGACTACATCGAGGCCGTCGCCGAAGACCTGGCCGCCCTGGGCTACGTGGTCGGCGCGCCCGACCTGTTCTGGCGGCTCAAGCCGCGGCACCGCGCGGCCCACGACGAGGCCGGGCTGAAGGAGTCGCTGGAGCTGGGCGGGCGGTTCGACGTGGCCCAGGGCGTGGCGGACTCCGCCGCGGCGCTGGCCGTGCTGGCCGAGCAGCCGGAAGTGACCGGCGGGCACGGCCTGGTGGGCTTCTGCCTGGGCGGCTCGCTGGCCTACCTGCTCGCCGCGGAGGCGGAGCCGGGCACGCTGGAGGCGGTGCTGTCCTTCTACGGGTCCGAGGTGCCCGGCAGCCTGGCCGTGCTGGACCAGATCACCGCCCCGCTGCAGTTTCATTTCGGCGGCAGCGACCCCTTCATCCCGCGCGAGCAGGTGGCCCTGGTGGAGCAGGCGGCCGAGCCCTTCCCGTCGGTGGAAATCCACGTCGAGGAACAGGCCGGGCATGCCTTCCACAACCGCAAGGCGCCGATGTTCTACCAGCCGGACCCCGCCGCGCGAGCCTGGCAGCGGGCAGTGGAATTCCTGGGACGGCACCTGCCGGCCGGCCATCCGGCCGGGCCGGGGGCGGCCGGCTGACCTGCCCGGCCTGACCTGGGCGGCCTCGGCCTGACCCGGCTGACCATCGGCAGCCGCCTGTTCCCGTTTGCCCGCCGCGCCGCGGGGAAGCCGCCTTCAGGGACAGCGGCGCCGCGGCCCTCGCCGCAAGCCGCCAGGAGGAGGAACATGCTTCGCGATCATGATCACACGCGGCCCGGGCCGGCCCCGCGGGGCATCGATCACCTGATCCGCAACGTCCGGGCCGGCCGGTTCGAGCGCAGCCTGTCCGCCCTCACCGCAGCCGGGGCCCTGATCACCGCGGCGGAGATTTACTTCGAGCACGACAGCGCCAGCTTCGGCAACAAGATGATGTGGATCCCGGTGGCGCTCGGGCCGGTGGGCGCGGCGGCGGGCGTGGCGGGCTTCTTCAGCCGCACCATGGCCAAGACGGCGCTGCCGGTCGCCTCGGCCGCGATCGTCGCCAACGGCCTGCAGGGCACCTACCTGCATGCCCGCGGCATCGCGGCCAAGCCAGGCGGCTGGTCCAACGCCCGGTACAACCTCGAGATGGGCCCGCCGCTGCTGGCCCCGCTGCTGGTCACCATGGTGGGCGGCATGGGCCTGCTCGCGGCGGTGCTGCGGCGGGAGAAGTGAGCGGCCCGCCGTCCGGCCGGGACTACCGCAGCCGGTTCCCCGGCTTCGACGTCACCGCGCAGGCCCGGCACTGGGACCAGGTCACCGCCGGCGTAGTGCTGGACCGGCTCGGGCCCGGCCCCGGCATCCGGTTCTTCACCCCGGCCGAGGAAGCGGTGGCCATCGCCCTCTGCGACCAGCTCACCGGCCAGGACGCCAGCGCTGCGGACGAGGGCGGCCCGGCCGGGCCGCCGCGGGTCCCGGTCGCCGCCCTGATCGACGCGCGGCTGGCCGAGCAGCAGACCGACGGCTGGCGCTACGCCGACATGCCGGAAGACGGCCAGGCCTGGCGCGACTCGCTGCGCCACCTCGACGCCGAGGCACGGGAAAAGTTCTCCGCGGGCTTCGCCGAGTGCGCGAGCGGCGACCAGCGGGCGCTGATCCAGGCGGTGCAGGACGCGGGCCCGGGTGACTGGCACGGGATGAACGCCAAGCACCTGTGGAGCCTGTGGACCCGGTACGCGTGCACGGCGTTCTACGCCCACCCGCGGGCCTGGGACGAGATCGGCTTCTCCGGCCCGGCCTACCCGCGCGGCTACAAGAACGCCGGCGTCGGCAAGCGCGAGCCGTTCGAGGTCGCCGATGCCCTGCCGTCCGACGACCCGGTACGGAAGGGGGACTGATGCCCGCCGTCCGGGCGCGCAACGAGTCGGCCTGGCTGCTGCCCGATGACGGCAGCCGGACCAACCACCGGCTGCGCTCCGACATGCGCCGCTTCGCCGATGCCGACGAGGTCGACCTGGTCATCGTGGGCTGCGGGGCCGGCGGCTCGGTGCTCATGCAGCGGCTGGCCCGGCGCGGCTGGCGGGTCGTCGGGCTGGACGCCGGCCCGTTCTGGGATCCCGACACCGACTGGGTCAGCGACGAGGCCGGCTCGCATCACCTGTACTGGACCGAGCCGCGGGTCATCGACGGCGCCGACCCGGTGCCGCTCGGCTCGAACAACTCCGGCCGCGGCGTCGGCGGGTCGATGGTGCACTACGCCGGGTACACGCCGCGGTTCCACCCGAGCGACTTCGAGACCGCGACCCGCGACGGCGTCGGCGCGGACTGGCCGGTCAGCTACGCCGACCTCAAGCCGTACTACGCCGAGATCGAAGCCGAGCTGCCGGTAGCCGGGGACACATGGCCCTGGGGCGACCCGCACTCCTACCCCTACCGCCCGCACCCGGTCGGCGGTAACGGCGAGGTGTTCCTGCGCGGCGCCAGCAAGCTCGGCATCACCGCCAAGGTCGGGCCGGTCGCGATCACCAACGGCCGGTTCGGCAACCGGCCGCACTGCATCTACCGCGGCTTCTGCCTGCAGGGCTGCAAGGTCAACGCCAAGGCGTCGCCGCTGATCACCCACATCCCGGACGCGCTGGCCCGGGGCGCCGAAGTGCGGCCCGACTCGATGGTCACCGGCATCGAGGTGGACGAGCGCACCGGCCGGGCCACCGGCGTGCACTACGTGCGCGGCGGCGTGCCCCGGTTCCAGCGCGCCGCCGCGGTGGCCGTCGCCGGGTACTCGATCGAGACGCCGCGGCTGCTGCTCAACTCGGCGTCCCGGCGCTTCCCCGACGGCCTGGGCAACGACTTCGACCAGGTCGGCCGGTACCTGATGGTGCAGGGGGCGCCGCAGACCGCCGGCCGCTTCGACGCCGAGGTGCGGATGTACAAGGCGCCGCCGCCCGAGGTGAGCAGCGAGGAGTTCTACGAGACCGACCCGGCCAAGCCCTACCGCCGCGGGTTCGCCATCCAGACGGTGTCACCGCTGCCGATCACCTGGGCCGAGCACGTCGCCGCGCAGGGGCACTGGGGCCGGGCGCTGCGCGAGTACATGAGCGACTACGTGCACTGGTCCTGCCTCGGCGCGCTGTGCGAGTTCCTGCCGCAGCCGGGCAACCGGGTGACGCTGGCGGAAGAGAAGGACCGCCACGGCCTGCCGGTCGCCCGCTTCAGCTACTCGCAATGCGACAACGACAACCAGCTGATATCGGCGGCGCGCGAGGTCATGGAGCAGATCCTGCACGCGGCGGGCGCGGACGAGGTCATCACCATTGAGCGGTACGCGCACCTGGTCGGGGGCGCCCGGATGGCGGCGAGCGAGCGGGACGGCGTCGTGGACGCCGACTGCCGCAGCTTCGCCGTCCCCAATCTGTACATCACCGACGGCAGCGTGCTGCCCACCCAGGGCAGCGCCAACCCGGCGCTGACGATCATGGCCGTGGCGGCCAGGGCCGCCGGCCGGATGGCGTCGCACGCCGCCACGAGCTGAGAGGAACGACCGATGGCCGGACCCAAGGTCTCTGACTATCTGCTGGAGCGGCTGCGCGCCTGGGACGTGGACAAGGTGTTCGCCTTCCCCGGCGACGGCATCAACGGCATCCTCGCCGCCTGGGGCCGGGCGGACGACCAGCCGCAGTTCGTCCAGGCCCGGCACGAGGAGATGGCCGCGTTCGAGGCGGTCGGCTACGCCAAGTTCACCGGCAAGGTGGGCGTGTGCATGGCCACCTCGGGGCCGGGCGCGGTCCACCTGCTGAACGGGCTGTACGACGCCAAGCTGGACCACGTGCCGGTCGTGGCCATCGTGGGCCAGACCAACCGGTCGGCGATGGGCGGCTCCTACCAGCAGGAAGTCGACCTGCTGTCGCTCTACAAGGATGTGGCCAGCGAGTACGTGCAGATGGTCACCGTGCCCGAGCAGCTGCCCAACGTGCTGGACCGGGCGATCAGGACGGCGCTGTCGCAGCGCGCCCCGACCGCGCTGATCATCCCGTCCGACGTGCAGGAACTTGAGTACTCGGCGCCCTCGCACGCGTTCAAGATGGTGCCCTCCAGCCTCGGCATCGACTGGCCCGCCACCGTGCCGGGCGACGACGCCCTCGGCCGGGCCGCGGACGTGCTCAACGCCGGGCAGAAGGTGGCGATCCTGGCCGGCGGCGGCGCCCGCGGGGCGCGGGCCGAACTGGAGCAGGTGGCCGAGCTGCTCGGAGCCGGGGTGGCCAAGCCGCTGCTGGGCAAGGACGTACTGTCCGACGAGCTGCCGTACGTGACCGGGTCGATCGGGCTGCTCGGCACCCGGCCCAGCTACGAGCTGATGAACGAGTGCGACACGCTGCTCACCGTCGGCTCCAGCTTCCCCTACACCCAGTTCCTGCCGGAGTTCGGCCAGGCCCGTGCGGTGCAGATCGACATCGACGCCCGCTTCATCGGCATGCGCTACCCGTACGAGGTCAACCTGGTCGGGGACGCGGCGGCCACGCTGCGCGGCCTCATCCCGCTGCTGCAGCGCAAGGCGGACCGGTCCTGGCGCGAGTCGATCGAGGCGAAGGTGAGCCGGTGGTGGGAGGTGATGTCCGCCGAGGCCATGGTGGAGGCGGACCCGGTCAACCCGCTGCGGCTGTTCCACGAGCTTTCCGGGCGGCTGCCCGGCAATGCGATCGTGACCGCCGACTCCGGGTCGTCGGCGAACTGGTACGCGCGGCAGCTGAAGTTCCGCGGCGACATGCGCGGGTCGCTGTCCGGCAACCTGGCCACGATGGGCCCGGGCGTGCCCTACGGCATCGGGGCCAAGTTCGGCTGCCCGGACCGGCCGGTGATCGTGTTCGCGGGCGACGGGGCCATGCAGATGAACGGGCTCGCCGAGCTGATCACGATCAAGCACTACTGGCAGCAATGGACCGACCCCCGGCTGATCATCGCCGTGCTGCACAACGACGACCTCAACCAGGTCACCTGGGAGATGCGCGCGATGGAAGGCGCGCCCAAGTTCACCCAGTCGCAGACGCTGCCCGACGTCGACTACGCGGGCTTCGCCGCCAGCCTCGGCCTGCTCGCGCTGCACGTCGACAAGCCGGACGACGTCGGCCCGGCCTGGGAGCAGGCGCTGGCCGCGGACCGGCCGGCCGTGCTGGACGTGCGCTGCGACCCCAACATCCCGCCCATCCCGCCGCACGCCACGTTCGAGCAGGCCAGGGACGCGGCCAAGGCCATGATCAAGGGCGATGAGGACCGCCGCGGCGTGGTGATCGAGGGCGTCAAGACCAAGATCCAGGAGTTCCTCCCGCACCGCGGCGGCTAGGCTGGCGCTGCGGGCGCCGGGCAAGCCGGGCTAAACCGCCCGCTCGCCCGGCCGTGCCGCCGGGTGTCTGGATGATCGCTGGCCAGGAAGTGAGCGGCGACCGGAGCCGGCCAGCCGGGCTCGCGCAGGACCGCCGTCACGGCGGCGGAGCGGGCCGGGCTGGCCGGCCGTTCGTGCTCGCGCAGGCCCCGGCATCCCGGAGGACCGGACCCTGAAGGAGGTACCCGTGGCGACCTGGACGGGCATCTCGCCGCCCGGCGACCCGCAGGCGCCGCCCGGCGAGACCCCGCCGGACGGTCCCGCGCTGCTCGCCGACCCGCAGACGCTGCTGCTGGTCGAGGACGACCCCGGTGACATGGTCCTGGTCCAGGAGCTGCTGGCCGACAGCGGCCTGGACGCCAGCCTGTCCTGGGCCCGCTCGGTCGCCGAGGCCGCGGACATGCTGTCGGGCGGGACCGTCCCCGGCTGCATCCTGCTGGACCTGAACCTGCCCGACGCGCGCGGCGTGGAGGTGGTCACCCGGATCCTGGCCGCCGCGCCCGCCGCGCCGGTGGTGGTGCTCACCGGCCTGGCGCAGGAAAGCTCGGGCCTGGCCGCGGTGGCGGCCGGCGCCCAGGACTACCTGATCAAGGGCCAGGCCGCCGCGGACGCCTTCGGCCGGGCGATCCGGTACGCGACTCAGCGCAAGAACGTCGAGCAGGCGTCGGCCGCGCTGCAGATCAGCGCGCTGCGGGCGGAGGAGAACGCGCGGCTGGAACGCGGCCTGCTGCCGGTGCCGATGCTGCGCACGGCCGGCTTCGAGGTGGTGGCCCGGTACCGTCCCGGCCGGATCCAGTCGCTGCTCGGCGGCGACTTCTACGACGTCGTGCAGACCGCCGACGGCACCGTGCACGCGGTCATCGGCGACGTGGCCGGCCACGGTGCAGCCGAGGCTGCCGTCGGCGTCTGCCTGCGGGTGGCCTGGCGCTCGCTGGTGCTGGCCGGGGTCCCGGCGCCGCGGCTGACCGAGCTGCTCGAGCAGATGCTGATCGCCGAGCGGCAGAGCGAGCAGGTGTTCCTGACCCTCGCCTACCTGGCCTTCCCGCCCGGCCGCGGCCAGCTGCGGATCCTGCGGGCCGGCCATCCGGGCCCGCTGCTGCGCACCGCGGGCGGCACCGACTTCGTCGAGCGGGCCGGCGGCCCGGCGCTCGGCCTGGTGCCGGGGGCGCGCTGGCAGCAGGAGGAGGTGCCGCTGCCCGCCGGCGCGGGCCTGGTGCTGTTCACCGACGGCCTGTTCGAGGGCCGCATCGGCCCCGGCAGCATGCGCCTCGGCGAGGACGGCCTGCTGGCGATGGCGCGCGACCTGGCGGGCCTGCCGGCCGCGCCGTTCGTGGACGCGCTGATCGAGCGCACCGAGGCCGCGGCCAGCCGCTACGGCGGCCTGGCCGACGACGTCGCGGTCGTGCACCTGGGCTGGCGGGCGGCCCCGTGAGCGACGCGCGCGCAGCGGGCGGAGAAGCGAACCAGCAAGCGCTGAGCGACGCGCGCGCAGCGGGCGGAGAAGCGAACCAGCAAGCGCTGAGCGACGCGCGCGCAGCGGGCGGAGAAGCGAACCAGGCAAGTACCGTGAGCGCAGCGGGCGGGGAGCGCTCCCGGCTGCAGGCGCTGACCGTCTCTGGCTGGTTCCGGCTGCTGCTCGCAGTGCTCGTGCTGCTCCTGCTGGCCTCCTCGCTGCTGATGACCGCGGTGCTCAGTCACGGCCGGGCCGTCACCAGGCAGCTCGACGCCGGCCTGCTGCCCGCGCAGGCGCAGGCCTACCGGCTGCAAGGCGCGCTGGTGGACCAGGAGACCGGCGTCCGCGGCTACGCGCTGACCGGCGCCGACCCGCGGTTCCTGCAGCCCTACACCGACGGGCGGGCGATCGAGTCCAGCGCGGCCGCGGCCATGCGAGCCGAACTCGGCGGCTACCCCGGGCTGCTGGCCGACCTGACCAGGATCGAATCCGCGGCCGGGGCCTGGCGCCGCTCCTATGCCTCCGTGCTGATCACCGATGCCCGTAACGGCTCGCTGAGCAGCCGAGACCAAGCCCTGCTGATCAGCAGCAAGCAGGCCTTCGACCACCTGCGGGCGTTGTTCGCCGACCAGAACTCCCGCCTGATGGCCGCGGCGGCGAGGAAGAACCAAAGCCTGGCCAGCGCGCGGACCGCGCAGAACTGGGCCTTCGCCGCGATCTTGATCTGCTTCGTGGCCGCCATGGTCGTGTTCTCGGTGCTGCTGAGCAACGCCGTGCTGCGGCCGCTGAACCGGCTGCGCGCCTCCACCCGGGCCGTGGCCACCGGCGGCTTCGGCCACCCGATCGAGCTGGCCGGGCCGGCCGACGTGCGCGCCGTGGCCGCTGACGTCGACGCGATGCGCCGTGAGCTGGTCGCGGCCATTGACGAGGCGCGTGCCGCCCAGCAGGTGGCGCTGAGCCAGGCCGAGGACCTGAACGCCAGCTCGGAGGAGCTGCGCCGGTCCAACGCCGAGCTGGAGCAGTTTGCCTACGTCGCCTCGCACGACCTGCAGGAGCCGCTGCGCAAGGTGGCCTCGTTCTGCCAGCTGCTGGAGAAGCGCTACGCCGACCAGCTGGACGACCGGGGGCGCCAGTACATCGACTTCGCCGTGGACGGGGCCAAGCGGATGCAGCGGCTGATCAACGACCTGCTGGCCTTCTCCCGGGTTGGCCGCTCCGGCGACGTCCGGGTCCCGGTGCCGCTCGGTCAGCCGCTGGATGCCGCCATCGCGGCGCTGCAGGTCGCGGTGGAGGAGTCCGGCGCGGTGATCGAGCGGCCGGACCAGCTGCCCGAGGTGCTCGGCGACCCGACCCTGCTGACCATGCTGTGGCAGAACCTGATCGGCAACGCGATCAAGTTCCGCGCACCCGACCGCGCCCCGGCCGTCCGGATCACCGCGGAGCCCGGCGCCGGCCAGTGGCAGCTGTGCGTCACCGACAACGGCATCGGCATCGCGCCGGAGTTCGCCGACAAGGTGTTCGTCATCTTCCAGCGGCTGCACCGGCGCGAGGCCTACCCCGGCACCGGCATCGGCCTGGCCCTGTGCAAGCGGATCGTCGAGCAGCACGGGGGGCAGATCAGCATCGACACCGGGCACGCCGGCGGCACCCGGATCTGCCTGACCCTGCCGGCCGTCCCGGCCGTCCCCGACGGCGACGGCGACGGCGCGCCGGACCCGGATGCCGGGATCACCACCACCGACAGCGAAGGAATACCCGCATGAGCATTCCCGTCCAGGCGATCGAGGTCCTGCTCGTCGAGGACGACCCCGGCGACGAGCTGATGACCCGGGAGGCGTTCGAGGAGAACAAGATCGGCAACCGGCTGCACGTGGTGCACGACGGCGAGGAGGCGCTGGACTTCCTGTACCGGCGCGGCGGCTACGCCGACGCCCCCTCGGTAGACCTGATCCTGCTGGACCTCAACCTGCCCAAGTACGACGGGCGGCAGGTGCTGGAGCGGATCAAGTCCGACCCCGGGCTCACCCACGTGCCGGTGGTGATCCTCACCACCTCGGCCTCCGAGGAAGACATCTTGCGCAGCTACAAGCTGCACGCCAACGCCTACGTGGCCAAGCCCGTCGACGTGAACCAGTTCATCGCCGCGGTCCGCCAGATCGACCAGTTCTTCCTGTCGGTGGTGCGGCTGCCGCGCTAGCGGTCCCCGCTCGCACAAACGCCTAGCGGTCCCCGCTCGCACAGCGCGTTAGCGCTCCCAGCTCGCATAGTAAGCGGCGGCCATGTCCTCGGCGCCGTGGCCGAGCCGGGCCGCCCGGCGCAGCCGTTCGGCCGCGGCCGCGGCCACGTCCAGCCGGATGCCCGCCGCCTCCCCGGCGGCCACGATGAGCCCGGCGTCCTTGGCCGCCATCTCGACGGTGAAGCTGGCGGTCAGGTCACCCGACAAGATCGCCCCGGCTTTCGCCTCCAGGTAGCGGCTGTCCAGCGGGCCGCCCGCGACGGCCCGCAGGAACAGCTCCGGGTCCAGGTCCAGCCCGCGGGCCAGCGCCACCGCCTCCCCGGCGGCGGCGGTGAGGGCCAGCACCCAGCTGTTGACGACCAGCTTGAGCCGCGACGCGGTGCCCGGCTCAGTGCCGAGCCAGGTGGTGCGCTGCCCGATCGCGGCGAACACCGGCGCCAGCGCCGTCCTGGCCTGCTCCGGCCCGGACGCGAGCACGGTCAGGGCGCCCTGCTCGGCGGGCTGGCGGGTGCCGACCACCGGCGAGTCGGCGAACACCAGGTCATGAGCGGCGGCGAAGGCCGCCAGCCGCCCGGTGGCCTCCGGGCCGACCGTGCTGGCCTGCGCCCACACCTGGCCGGGCTGCAGGCCGGCCGCGGCCGCGGACATGGCGGCGAGCACCGCCTCGCCGTCGGACAGCATGGTCACGATGACCCCGGCGCCGCGCACGGCCTCCGCCGGGGTCGGGGACACCTGCGCCCCGTCGGCGGCCAGTGCCTGCGCCCGGGCCGCCGTGCGGTTCCAGGCCCGCACGGCCAGCCCGGCGCGCAGCATGCTGCGGGCCAGCCCGGCGCCCATGATCCCGGTGCCGAGCAGCGCGACGTGGCCATCCCGGGCAGCTGGTTCAGTCATCATGCGCCTTCCTGGCCGTGGCCGGCGGCCCAGCCCTCCGGTCCAGTGCTGCAGTACATACTGGCTTACTGCCGGCCGGGGCGGGCCGGCCAGCCACACCGCCCGCTGGCACCGCCCGCTGGCGGCACCGCCCGGCAGGGTGAATTAGCCCGCCGGGCCGGCGTTGCGCGGCGCCGGCTGCGCGCCCGCCGTGCCAGGTTGGCGGTCACCAGCCGGCGGCATGAATTTTGCCCAGGTTCGGAATAGCCGCGCGGCGGGCCGGGCAGTGGTGGGCTCTGCGGCTACTGACGTGAAGCAAGGTTTGCTGCTGAGACGAGGCTTGAGGGCGTGCGAGTGGACATCAGCGTAACGGACGCGGCGGTGGCGGCCCGGGAGGACTGGCGCGGGCTCGGCGCATGCCTGGAGGAAGACCCGGAGCTGTTCTTCCCGCTGTCGCCGCGCGGGCCCGGCCAGGAACAGATCGCGCTGGCCAAGCAGGTGTGCGGCCGGTGCGGGGTGACGGAGGCCTGCCTCAGCTTCGCGCTCAGCTCGGGCCAGGAATTCGGCGTCTGGGGCGGGCTGAGCGAGGAGGAGCGGCGCGCCCTGCGGGCGCGGACGATGCTGCAGCAGGCCCGCCCGGCCCGCCACCACCGGCCCGCGGGCCGCCGCCGGGCCGCGGGCCGCCGCTGACCCTGGCCTTACCGCCGCGGGCGCCCGGCCGCGCCGTCTGCGGCGGCTGGCTCCCGCGGTGACCTGGCCGCGCGACAATGAGCCGGTGACTGACGATGAGCCGGTGACTGGCGATCCGCTGCAGCCCGGCCCGGATGCCCGCCCGGCCGCCGTCCGGCCGGCCGACGCCGACCTGCTGCTGTCCGGCATCAAAGCGCTGCACCGGCGGCTGGACCGGCTGGAAGCCCTCGCCGACCCGCAGGCCCGGCTGGCCGCCGAGGCGGCCCGGCTGGTGCCGGCCTGGCGGCGGGCAACCGAGGGCGAGACGCGCTGGCAGGTCGGGGCGGTCATGCTCACCGCGATCGCGCTGCAGCTGCCGCTGCCGGACCGGCTGGTGCTGATCAAGCCGGTCTGGCTGCTGCCGGCCCTGCAGGCCCTGCTGTTCGCGGCCCTGATCGCCGCCAACCCCACCCGGCTGGTGCGCCAGTCGCGGCTGATCCGCGGGCTCAGCCTCACCCTGGCCGCGGTGCTGAGCCTGGCGAACGCCTACTCCGCGGTCACCCTGGTCTACGGGCTGGCCACCGGGACGCTCGGCACCGCGAGCAACCGGGCCGGGCCGCTGCTCGCCTCCGGCGGCGCCATCTGGCTGACCAACGTGATCGTGTTCGCGCTGTGGTACTGGGAGTTCGACCGGGGCGGCCCGGTAGCCAGGGCGCAGGGCACCCGGCAGTACCCGGATTTCATGTTCGTGCAGATGACCAGCCCGCAGCTGGCCCCGCCGGACTGGGAGCCGCGCTTCGGCGACTACCTGTACCTGGCCTTCACCAACGCGGCCGCGTTCAGCCCCACCGACGTGATGCCGCTGTCGCGGTGGGCCAAGACGGCCATGCTGGCGCAGTCGGCGGTCTCGATCATCACGGTCGCCCTGGTCGTCGCCCGGGCGGTCAATATCCTGCCCTGACCGGTCACGAGCCGCCCGGGACCGCGGCCTGGCCGGACGGCACGGCCTGGGGCCCGGGCGGCTTGTTGCGGACCTTGCTGAGCTTGCCAGGCCACCACATGTGCCGGTCGATGTCCAGGGTGAGGGCCACCACCAGGACCGACCGGACGATGATGGTGTCCATCAGCACCCCGATCGCCACCGCGAAGCCGATCTCGGTCAGGATCACCAGCGGCAGCGTGGCCAGCATGGCGAACGTCGCGGCCAGCACCAGCCCGGCCGAGGTGATCACGCCGCCGGTGGCGGCCAGGCCGGCCAGCGCACCCTGCCGGGTGCCCGATCTGGCCGTCTCCTCCCGCACCCTGGTCATCAGGAAGATGTTGTAGTCGATGCCGAGCGCGACCAGGAACACGAAAACGAACAGCGGCATCGAGGTGTCCGCGCCGGCGAACCCGAACAGGTGGGTGAAGGCCAGCGCCGACAGGCCCAGCGCCGCGCCGAAGGACAGCACCACCGTCCCGGCCAGCAGCAGCGGCGCGACCACCGCCCGCAGCAGCAGGGCCAGGATGACCAGCACGACCAGCAGGATCAGCGGGATGATCACGTCCCGGTCATGACGGGCGTAATGCTCCACGTCCAGGTTCACCGCGGTGGCCCCGCCGACCTTGGCGTCCGCGCCGGGGACCGCGCCGGCCGCGGCCCGGACCCGGGCCACGGTGGCGTAGGCGGCCGGGCCGTCCGGCGTGCTGGCCAGGGTGCCCTGCAGGTAGACCAGGCCGTCCTTGACCGCGGGCGGGCTCACCGCGGCGATGCCGCGGGTCCCGGCCACCGCGGTGCGCAGCCGCGCCGCGGCGGGCGCCTTGCCGATCACCGCGACCGGTTCCCCGGCACCGGCCGGGAAGTGCCGCGCCAGCGCCTGCTCAGCCGTCACCGAGGCGGGCGTGCCGCGGAAGGACTGGGCGGTGGTCAGCGCCCCGATCTTGAAGCCGAGCAGGCCGAGCGACGCGCAGGCGAGCAGCACGGCGGTCACCGCCCAGACCATCCGGGGACGGCGGGAGATCGCCCGGCCGGCCCGCGCCCACAGCCCGCTGGCCGTCGGCTCGGCCGAGCCGGCCCGCGGCCGGACCGGCCAGAACACCCACCGGCCGGTGAGCACCAGCAGGGCGGGCAGCAGGGTCATCATCGCCAGCAGGCCGACGGCGATGCCGATGGCCGCGACCGGCCCGAGCCCGGAGATGTCGGCCGAGTCGGCCACCAGCAGGCACAGCATCGCCGCGATCACGGTGGCGGCGCTGGCGACGATGGCCGGCCCGGCCCGCCGCAGCGCAACGGCCATCGCCTCGTGCCGGTCCTCGTGCCGCCGCAGCTCCTCCCGGTACCTGGCCACCAGCAGCAGCGCATAGTCGGTGCTCGCGCCGAGCACCAGCACGACCAGGATGCCGCCGGTCTGGCCGTTGACGGTCAGGCCGTGCTTGGTCAGCAGGTAGACCACCGCCTCGGCGGTGATCAGCGCCATCCCGGCGGACAGGATCGGCAGCAGCCACAGCACCGGGCTGCGGTAGGTCAGCAGCAGCAGCACGATGATCACGGCCAGGGTCGCGTACAGCAGCGTGGTGTCGATGCCCTTGAAGATCTTGACCTGGTCGGCCGCGCTGGCCGCTGGCCCGGCGACGTAGGCGGAAAGCCCGGGGTCGCCGCGGGCGGCGCGGTTGCGCAGGCCGGCCACGAAGCCGGAGATGTTGGCGCTGTAGCCGAGGTCGGCGCCGACGGTCGTCTCCAGCGCCGTCCCGTCCCTGGCCGGGATGGGGCCGTCCACCCGGCCGCGTACCGCGGGCAGCGCGGCGAATGCGCGCGCGTCGGCGGCGGCCTTGCGCCGGTCGGCGGCGGTCAGGCCGGAGGCCCGGACGTAGACCACGACGGCCGGGTTCAGGTTCTTGGACACGAACCTGGCCTGCTCGTTCAGTTCCTGGGTGGACTGGGCGCTGGCCGGCAGGTAGGCCGATGCGTCGTTCTTCTCCGCGCCCTGCAGCCGGCCGGCCAGCGAGCTGGTGAGCGCGGCCACCACCAGCCAGAGCACCACGACGAGGTACTTGGTCCTGCGGCCGCAGGGCAGCGCGGCCAGCCGGGCGATGCCCCGGCGGCCGGACCTGGCCTGACGGGCGGAACGGGGCGCGGGCTGCGGGTCGGCAGGCGCGGTCATGCGGTCCTCCGGATCGGTGCGTACCTGCGGCGGGGCTCGCCCCGCCCTGCGGCGGGGGCTCGCTTCCCGCCCTGGGACGGGTTCGCTCGCCGCCCTGCTGCGGGCCGTTCCCCGCCATCGGCGGTTCGCTCCCACCATGACGAGCGCGATTGCGAGCTGTCAAGTTATATCTTGATGAACGCCGCCGGCCGCGGCCGGGCCGGTCCCGGCCCGGCCTCAGGCCAGGCAGGCCGGGCCGACCGGCAGGCCGGTGTACTGGTCGGCCAGGGCGGCGGCGGCCGGCCGCGATCCGGCCAGCTGGCGCAGCCGGGCCAGGGCCAGCGGCGCCTGCAGCTCGTCCCGGCCCGGCGCGCGGTGCAGCATGCTGGTCATGGCCGCGGAGAAATGCGTGCACCGCCACACCCGGGCCAGGCAGTCCGCCGAGTAGCGGTCCGCCGGACCGGGGTCGCCGTGCAGCAGCCGGTCCAGGGCCGGGGCCAGCACGGCCACGTCGGCGAGCGCCAGGTTCAGCCCCTTCGCGCCGGTCGGCGGCACGATGTGGGCAGCGTCACCGGCCAGGAACAGCCGTCCCCAGCGCATCGGCGCGCAGACGAAGCTGCGCATCGGGGTGATGCTCTTGTCCAGCACCGGTCCCTCGCGCAGCTGCCAGCCGGGCAGCGCGAACCGCTCGGCCAGCTCGGCCCAGATCCGCTCGTCCGGCCAGGCGGCGACGTCCTCGCCCGGATCGACCTGCAGGTACAGCCGGCTGACCTCGGGGCTGCGCAGGCTGTGCAGGGCGAAGCCGTGCGGGTGCCGGGCGTAGATCAGCTCGTCGGTCGAGGGCGGCACCTCGGCCAGGACGCCGAGCCAGGCGTAGGGATAATCGTGCTCCCACTCGGTCCGCCCGGCCGCCGGGATGGCCGCCCGGCAGATCCCGTGGAAGCCGTCGCAGCCGGCGATCACGTCACAGCGCACCTCGTGCCGGGCGCCGCCGGAATCGGTGTAGCGCAGCAGCGGCCGATCGGTGTCCAGGCCGTCGACCGCGGTATCGGTGACGTCGAACTCGACCCGGTGGCCGGCCGCCTGCCGCGCGGCGATCAGGTCCTTGACCACCTCGGTCTGGGCGTACACCGTGACCGTGCGGCCGACCAGGTCGCGGAAGTCGAGGTGCCGCCGTTCCCCGCCGAACTGCAGGTAGATGCCGCCGTGCTCCAGGCCCTGCCGGTCCAGCCGGCCCGCCAGGCCCGCCTCGCGCAGCAGCGCGACCGTGCCGGCCTCCAGTACCCCGGCCCGCTGCCGGGCCTCGCAGTAGGCGCGGCTGCGGGTCTCGATCAGCACCGAGTCGATGGCGCGCCGGGCCAGCAGGTGCGACAGCAGCAGCCCGGCGAGGCCGGCCCCGACGATGCCCACCTGCGCCCGCTCGCCCGCCATCCGCCGCCCCCGCCGCCCGGCAGCCGGTCCGGCCAGGTCAGAACGGGTAGGGCGCGATGTCGCCGCGGACGGTCACCCACCGGGTGTCGGTGAAGGCGTCCAGGTTGGCGGTGCCGCCGAACCGGGCGCCGGTGCCGGAGCCGCGCACGCCGCCGAACGGCGTGTTCGGGGCGTCGTCCACGGTCTGGTCGTTGATGTGCACGATCCCGGTCGGGATGCGGCGGGCCAGCTCCAGTCCGCGCATCACGTCCCGGGTCAGGATGCCCAGCGACAGGCCGTACTCGGAGTCGGCGGCGAGCTTGGCCGCCTCGTCGGCGGTGGCGAAGGGCACGACCGGCGCGACCGGGCCGAACACCTCGCTGGCGTAGGCCGGCATGGACGGCGCGACGTCGGCCAGCACCGTCGGTGAGTAGAACAGGCCCTCGTAGCTGCCGCCGGCCGCGAGCCGCGCCCCGGCGTCCACGCTGCCGGTGACCAGCTCGTGGATCTTGTCCCGCTGGCGCTCGTCGATGACGGGCCCGATCGCCGCCGGGCTGCCCGCCGGGTCGCCGACCGGCAGGTGCCCGGCCTTGTCGGCCAGCCGGGCCACGTAGTCGTCGTAGACCGCCTCGTGCACCAGGTGCCGCCCGGTGGTCATGCAGATCTGCCCCTGGTGCAGGAACGACCCCCAGGCCCCGGCCGACGCGGCGGCGTCCAGGTCGGCGTCGTCCAGCACGATCAGCGCCGAGTTGCCGCCCAGTTCCAGGTGCACCCGCTTGAGCAGCTGGCCGGCCTGCGCGCCGACCTTGCGGCCGGCCGCGGTCGAGCCGGTGAAGGAGATCACCGGGATCTGCGGCTGGCCGACCACCGCCTCGCCCACGTCGGCGCCGCCGGGCAGCACGTGCAGCAGCCCCTCGGGCAGCCCGGCCTCGGCCAGCACCCGGGCCAGCACCACGCCGCCGCACACGGCCGTGCGCGGGTCGGGCTTGAGCACCACCGCGTTGCCGAGCGCGAGCGCGGGCGCGACCGAGCGGATGGCCAGGATCTGCGGGAAGTTGAACGGCGCGATCACGCCCACCACGCCGACTGGGACCCGCTCGGCGAAGCTGAGGTGCGGCTGCTCGCTCGGCAGCAGCTCGCCGTAGGGCCGGGACGGCAGCGTGGCCGCCTCGAAGATCTCCTCGGTGGCCACGTGCGTCTCGAACTGCGCCGCGGGCGGGATCTTGCCGCCCTCGCGGACCGACCAGCGCTCGATCTCCGCGGCGTGCTCCAGCCAGATCTCCCCGGCCTTGCGCAAGATCGCCGCCCGCTGGGTGTGCGGCAGCGCGGCCCAGGCCGGCTGGGCCGCGGTCGCCCGGGCCGCTGCCGCGGCCACGTCGGCGGCGCTGGCGATGCCGATCCGGCCCAGCTCGGCGCCGGTGGCCGGCTCGGTGACCGGGGCGTCGCCGCCGCCCGGCTCGGCCCAGCCGCCGGAGAAGATCTTGCCGCGCCAGGTTGCCTCGTCCAGGAAAGCCACGTGCGCTCCTTCACCGCTCGCCGGCTGGCCGGCCGCCCGGGCCGGCCTGCTGGGACTGCCGCGGGCGTGCGCTTGCCGAACACGGGTTCTGAGACCGGACAGGGTGAACTTAGGCGACCCGCCCGGCGGTGTCAACGCGCCCCCGGGCCGCCCGCGGGCGCCCGGCGGGCGAGGATGGGGGCGTGACCCGGTGGGTGCTGCACGTGGACCTGGACCAGTTCATCGCGGCCGTGGAGGTGCTGCGCCATCCCGAGCTGCGCGGCCTGCCCGTCATCGTCGGCGGGGACGGCGACCCGGCCAAGCGCGGCGTGGTGGCGACCGCATCCTACGAGGCCCGCGCCCACGGCGTCGGCTCCGGCACCCCGCTGCGGACCGCGGCCCGCAAGATCCCCGGCGCGGTCTTCCTGCCGGTCGACCGGGACGCCTACGAGGCGGTCTCGGCCGAGGTGATGGCCGTGCTGCGGGCCCGGTTCGGCGCGGTGGAGGTGCTCGGCTGGGACGAGGCGTTCGTCGCGGCCGGCGGCGATGACCCCGAGGGGGTGGCCCGCGGCATCCAGGCCGCTGTCCGCGCGGCCACCGCGCTGGACTGCTCGGTCGGCATCGGCGGCAACAAGCTGCAGGCCAAGCTGGCCACCGGATTCGGCAAGCCCGCCGGGGTGTTCCGGCTCACCGACGCCAACTGGGACCAGGTGCTCGGCGGGCGGCGCGCCGGACGCGCTGTGGGGGGTCGGGCGCAAGACTGCCGCCAAGCTGGCTGACCTCGGCATCGGCACGGTCCGCGAGCTGGCCGCGGCCGACCCGCGGGCGCTGGCCGCGCGGTTCGGCCCCGCGATCGGCCCGTGGCTGGTGGCGACGGCGCGCGGCCTCGACGACGCGGAGGTGTCCGGCGAACCGTACCTGGCCCGCGGGCACGGCCGGGAGACGACCTTCCAGCGCAACATCAGCGACTGGGACGAGCTGCGCGGCCAGGCCCGCAGGCTCGCCGCGCTGGTGGCGCAGGACGTGGCGGCCGAAGGGCGGCCGGCGGTGCGGATCGTGGTCAAGGTCAGGTACGCGCCATTCCGCACCTACACCCGCCGCCGCGCGCTGCCCGGGCCGGCCATGGACCCGGCGGCCATCGAGGCCGGTGCGCTGGCCGCGCTGGACCGGTTCACCGAGCGCGGCCCGGTCCGGCTGCTCGGCGTGCGCGCCGAGTTCGCCGAGCCGGGGCCGGTGCCCGATGGCGGCCGGCCCGGCTCAGCTCCCGGCTAGCGCGGCGCCCGGCCACCGCGGCGCCCGGCCACGCGGCGCCCGGCCACCGCGGCGCCCGGCTAGCGGCCGGCTGAGTCCGGCGACAGCTCGGCCACGTACGCCCGCCCCTCGGCCCAGGCGGCGAGCTGGTCGGGCCTGCCGTATTCGTCCAGGTAGTCCTCGGCCCGGCGCTTGACCCGGTCGAAGACCAGGACCGGCTCGTATCCTTCCTGGCCGGCCGCGGCCGCGGCGAACGGCGGCAGCGGCTCGATGACCGTCTGCAGGCTCGGGTAGCAGAACACCGCGGTGGACCGGCGGGTCACCGCCCCGCCGGCGACCACCCGGTGCCGGGCCGGGCGCAGCGCGCCGCCGGTCCACCGGGCCAGCAGCTGGCCGTTGAACGCCTGCAGCGCGCCGTCGATGATCGGCACCGGCATCCAGTCGCCGCCGGCCGGCTGTACCTGCAGTCCCTCGTAGTCGCCCTGCTGGCCGAGCACGGTCAGCACCGAGTCGTCGGCGTGCTCGAGCAGCAGCAGCTTGTCCTCGTCCTGGCCGGTGTCGGGATAGGTCCATCGCGGGTAGTCGTTGGTGGTGAGCCGGTAATGCGGCGGGTCACCCAGGGAGAACGCGTCGCCGGGCAGCCCGAGAGCCCGCGCGTGCAGCGTCAGCACCCGCTGGGCCAGGGCCGCCGCGGCCTGCATGTAGCGGAACGTGACCGCGCGCATGTCCGGGTCGCCGGCCGGCCACACGTTCGCGTGCGCGTAGATGCCGAGGTAGCGGTCCGGCACGCCGGCCGCCCGCGCGGCGGCCTGGTCGTCGAACTGGGCCACGTTGTAGCGCTCCAGCTCCAGCCGCCCGAAGTCGTCCGGCCACTGCCGCCAGCCGCGCTGCGGGTGCCCGGTCGGGCTGGCCAGCTCCGCTTTCTGCGCCCTCGGCAGGTCAAGCACCCGCCCGATCCGCGCGTTGTAGTCGGCGATCAGGTCCGCGGGCACGCCGTGGTTCACCACCTGGAGCACGCCGACCTGCTCGGCGGCCTCGCGCACCAGGCGCAGCACCGACGGCGGGGCCTGCTCGCTCAGCGCCTCCGCCAGGTCGACCACCGGTATCTGTGCCACTTGCTGACGCACCGCCTCTCGGATTGCCGGCCCGCTGGCTGCCGGTCACATGGTCCCTGATCTGGGCGGTACCCAGCTGCGGGGCGCCGACACCGGGCAAGCCGGGCAAATCACCGTACTCGCGCCGCCGGCCGCCCCGGGGCGTCACCACAGGCCGAGGATGCCGCCGAGGACCCGGGCGGCCTGGCCGCCGTCCTCCTCGGCGATGGCCAGCGCGCCCGGCACGTCGAGGTCGGCGGCGAGCGCGGCCCGGACCGCGGTGAGCGCCGCGGGCCCGGTCCGGGCGCCGGGCGGGCCGGGCCGGCTGCGGTCGGGCCGGCCCGCCGCGGACTGCAGCCGCTCCAGCCGGGCCGCCGCGGCCTCCAGCGCGGCCGGGGTGTACTCCCAGCGCCGGTCCCACCGGCGGTCCAGGATCAGCAGCCGCACCGCCGCGGCCGGGTAGCGGGTCAGCAGCTCGCTGACCAGGACCAGGTTGCCCGCCGACTTGGCCATCTTGGCCCCGGCGACATGCACCACCCCGACACCGAAGGCCGAGCGTGCGAACGGCGTCACGCCGGTCAGCGCCTGCGCCATGGCTGCCTGGTAGGCGTGGTGCGGGAACCTCAGGTCCGCGCCGCCGGCCTGGATGTCGACGGTGGGGCCGAAGGCGTCCAGGGCCATGGCCGCGCACTCGGCGTGCCAGCCCGGCCGGCCGGGACCCCACGGGCTGTCCCAGGCCGGCTCGCCGTCCCGCGAGGACAGCCAGACGGGCACGTCGAACGGGTGGTCGCGGGCCGGGTCGCCGGGCGCGTCCCCGTACTCGGCGGCCAGCGCCAGCGCGGCCTGCTCGCTCAGCCCGGCCGCGGCCGCCACGCCGGCCCCGCGGAAGTACACCCGCCCGGCCCGGTGGTAGGCCGCGCCGCGGGCCAGCAGCCCGGAGGCCAGCGCGATGACCTGGGCGATGAAGACGTGCGCCCGCGGCTGCAGCGCAGGCGCCCGGACGCCGAGCGCGGCCATGTCCCGGTCGAAACCGAACTGCTGGATGGCGGCGAACCGGTCGTAGGGCGCCCCGGCCCGCCCGGCCGCGGCCAGCAGCACGTCGTCCACGTCGGTGACGTTGCGGCACACGGCGGGCTCGGTCCCGGCTGCCTGCAGCACCCGGCTGAGCGCGTCCGTCCACACGAACGTGGCCGCGTGACCGAGGTGGGTCACGTCGTAGGGGGTGATGCCGCAGGCGTAGACGCGGGCCCGGCCGACGAGCGGCAGCGGCGTCCCGCCGAGCGTCAGCATCGCCGGCGGCGCCTGCGCGGTCAGCACTACGGTCATCAGCTCTCCGGGTTCGGTGCGCTGCGGCTGACTCTACGCGCCCGCCGCGCCCGGGCCGCCCGGCCCGGGCGCAGTCAGCCTGCCCCGCCCGCCCCGCCCAGCCGCCGGGCGAAGGCGTCGATCTGGTCCCGGGCCGGCATCGAGCCGATGGCACCGGGCCGCTGCACGCACAGCGCGGCGGCGCAGGTGGCGAAGCGCAGTGCGGCGTCCGCCGCGCGGCCCTCGGCCAGGGCGACCGTCAGGGCCGCGGCGAAGGTGTCCCCGGCCCCTGTGGTGTCGGCCACCGGCACGGCCGGGCCGGCACGGTGATCGCGGTGCCGTCCCGGCGGCCGTACCGGCACCCGTCCGCCCCGAGCGTGATCGCCACCGCCGGGACCTGGCTCAGCAGGGTAGCCAGCACCCCCGGCCCGCCCGGGCCGCCGGCGCCGGGCCCGCCCGGGCCGAGGCCGGCGGTGAGCAGCCCGGCCGCGAGCTGGCCGGCTTCCCGCTCGTTCGGCACGAGCAGGTCGGTGGCGGCCAGCAGCCCGGGCGGCACCGGCTGCACCGGGGCCGGGGTGAGCACGGTCAGCGCGCCCGCCCGGTGGCCCGCGGCGGCGGCCGCGGCGATCACCCCGACCGGGAGCTCGAGCTGCAGCAGCAGCGCGTCGCTGGCGGCGATGGCGGCCTCGTCGGCTGCGGTCAGCTCCCGGACGGCGGCGTTTGCGCCGGGGATGACCACGATCGTGTTGGCCCCGGACGCGTCCACGGTGACGTGCGCCGAGCCCGTCGGTCCCGCGGCCGTGCGCAGCAGCGCGACGTCCACTCCGGCGCTGGCTAGCTGGCCGGCGACCTCGGCGCCGCCCGGGTCGGCGCCGACCGCGCCGATCATCGTCACCCGCGCCCCCGCCAGCGCGGCCGCGGCCGCCTGGTTGGCGCCCTTGCCGCCGGGGGCCTGCCGCACCTCGCGGCCCGCCACCGTCTCGCCAGGCGCGGGCAGCCGCTCGGCGTAGGCGGTGACGTCGATGTTGCAGCTGCCGACCACCGTGATCCGCGGCGGCCTGCCGGCCCGCCGCTTACGGCAGCTTCCAGTCCACCGGCGCGGCGCCGGCCTGCTCCAGCAGGTCATTGGCCCGGCTGAACGGCCGCGAGCCGAAGAAGCCGCGGTCGGCCGAGTAGGGGCTCGGATGGGCGGAGGTGATCTGCGGCACGCCCTCAAGCAGCGGGGCGAGGCTGGCGGCATCCCGGCCCCACAAGATCGCCACCAGCGGGCCGTCACGCTGCGCGAGCGCCCGGATCGCCTGCTCGGTGACCTGCTCCCAGCCGTGTCCGCGGTGCGAGCCCGGCTTGCGCGGCTGCACGGTCAGCACCCGGTTGAGCAGCATGACGCCGCGCTCGGTCCACGGGCTCAGGTCGCCGCTGGCCGGCTGCGGATAACCCAGGTCGGAGGAGTACTCGCGGAAGATGTTCAGCAGGCTGGGCGGCAGCCGCCGCACCTGCGGCGCGACCGAGAAACTCAGGCCCACCGGATGGCCGGGGGTGGGGTAGGGGTCCTGGCCGACGATGAGCACCCGGACCTGCGCCAGCGGCTGCCGGAACGCGCGCAGCACCTGGTCCCCGGCGGGCAGGTAGCCGCGGCCGGCGGCGATCTCGGCGCGCAGGAATCCGCCGATCGACGCGATCTGCCCGCTCACCGGCTCCAGCGCATCCGCCCAGCCTGCGTCGATCTGGTCATGCAGCGGCCGTGCCGTCATGACCGGTCACTCTAATCCCATTCGCCCGCGCGCCCGCGTCCGCCGTGCCAGGATTTACGCCGATGCCGCACGCACACCGGCGCCCCCGCCGCGCCATTCCCGCCCCCGGTCCCGCTGCGTCCCGGCGGGCCGATCCGCGCGGCCAGGAGCGCCGCCCCGGCCGGCCCCGCTGGCCTGTGCTGCTGTCCGCCGCGGCACTCGGCGGCGTGCTCGCGGCCGCCGCGGCCGCCGCGCCCGGCCCCGCCGGGCCGGCCCGCAGCCTTCCGGTCAGCCAGGACGCCGCAGCCCGGCTCGCGGCGAGCAGTGCGCCGGCCCGGGCACCTGCTGCGCCCGGCACCACGGTGCCGGGCGCGCCGGGCTGCCCGATGTTCCCCGCCGACAACGTGTGGAACACCGACATCTCCAAGCTGCCGGTCAACCGGCTCAGCGGCGCCTGGCTGAGGTCGATGGATGCCGGGAGCACTTACCTGCATCCGGACTTCGGCCCGGATGCCGGCGGGTACCCGTACGGCATCCCCTACACCATCGTCACCAGCAAGCACCCGCTGGTGCGGATCAGCTTCAGCTACGCCAGCGAGAGCGACAAGGGCCCGTACCCGTTCGGCTCCGACACCCGGATCGAGGGCGGCAAGAACGCCGGCGGTGACCGGCACGCGCTGATCGTCAACGCCAGCACCTGCCGGCTCTACGAGCTGTGGGACGCGCGCTACTCGGCGCACCCGGCGGCCGGCTCCGGGGCCATCTGGAACCTGCGCTCGGATGCGCTGCGGCCCGCGGGCTGGACGTCCGCGGACGCGGCCGGGCTGCCGGTCCTGCCCGGCCTGCTGAACTACAGCGAGGTCAGGGCCGCGGTGCGCACCGGGCAGCCGATCCGGCACGCGATCAGGTTCACCGCCGCCCGGACCCGGACCTCCTACCTGTGGCCGGCCCGGCACGAGGCCGGCTCGGGATCGAGCCTCCGGCTGCCGCCGATGGGCGCGCGGTTCCGGCTGGCGGCCAGCTTCCCGGTGGCCAGGTTCTGCGACAGCAAGGCCACCCGGTACTGCCGGGACGCCAAGGCCGTGCTGACCGAGATGCAGCACTACGGGCTGATCCTGGCCGACAACGGCAGCAACTGGTTCTTCGGCGGCACCGCCCAGCCGGCCTGGCCGGACGGCCTGGTGTCGCTGCTCAAGCAGATCCCGGCCCGGGATTTCCAGGCCGTCGCCGAGACCTGCCTGCGGGCGCACCGCAACTCCGGCCAGGCCCGGGCCCGGCCCGGCTGCCCCATCGGCTGACATTTCCGCAGCCAGGGCCTGCCCGCCGGCTGTTGCCGCAGGCAATACTGGCCAGATGGCAATTCCGGGGGAACGGACGCGGCCCGGCGGGACCCGCGAGGCCGGGCCGGCGGCCGCCGCTGACACCGCGGCCCGCGAGGTCGCGGTGTTCGAGGCCGCCACCCGGGTGCTCGCCGGGGTAGCGCTGCGCAGCCTGGACGCGCTCGGCGGGTCGGTCTCGCTGCCGCAGTTCCGGCTGCTCGCGGTGCTCGGCGAGCGGGGCATGGCCCGGTCGACCGAGGCCGCGCGGGCCCTTGGCCTGGACCGGTCGGCCGTGACCCGGCTGGCCGACCGCATGGTCGCGGCCGGCCACGTGATCCGCGGCAGCGATCCCGCTCACCGCAGCGTGGTGACGCTCACGCTGAGCCCGAGCGGGCAGCAGATAGTGACCGAGGTCGGCGCGCGGCGGCGGCGCGAGCTGGCCAGGATCCTCAGCCGGATGCCGGCCGCCGACCGGGCCGCCGCGGCCGACGCGCTGGCCGCCTTCACCCGGGCGGCCGGCCCGGGCTACGGGGTCTTCGCGGTCGGCTGAGTCCCCCCGCCCGGCTGAGCCGGGCCGCCGGGGGCGCGGCCAGCCGCCGCGGCCTGCTGCCAGGTGCGGGTGCGGTCGGTGACGTAGCCGGCGTAGTCGGCCGGGGTCCGCAGGTTGGCCAGCAGCGGCGCGGAGCGCAGCTCGCCCAGTCCCACCGGCAGCTCGGAGGTCAGCTGGGCATCGACCTGCTGGATGTGCGAGACCTCGGCGGCGGCCGGGTTGGCGCCGGACGAGACCGGCGCTCGCACCCCCGCCAGCGGATCGTCGGTCCGCGGCGCGGTCAGGGTCAGCGCGCCGCCGAGGTCGGGCGCCGCGGCGTCGCGGGCGGTCAGCGCGGGCAGCGACCACCGGGTCTCGATGGTCTTGAGCACCGAGGTGTGGTCGACCGGCGTCGTGCCGCCGGCACCCGGAACACCGTCCCGGCCGGGATCAGCGGCGACACCAGCACCGCCGGGACCCGCGGCCCGAACCGGGTGAAGTCGAACCCGAACTCCCCGGGCGTGGCGTCGGGCGGGGTGGCCCCGCCCGGCGGCGGCACGTGGTCGTACAGCCCGCCGTGCTCGTCGTAGGTGATGACCAGCAGGGTCTGGTTCCAGCCCGGCCCGCCGCGGACCGCTTCGTAGACCTGCTGGATGAGCTGCTCGCCCAGCGCGACATCGTAGTTCGGGTGCTGGCTGTTGCCGGCCGAGCCCCAGCTCGGCTCCAGGAACGCGTACTGCGGCAGCTGGCCGGAGGCGCAGTCGGACTGGAAGTCGGTGAACAGCCCGAAGCAGGTACCCGGCGCGCTGGTGGTGTCCGGGTAGTTCTTGCGGGTCAGCGGCTGCTGGTCGTAGCCGTAGATCTTCCAGCTCAGGCTGTGCGCGGTGAGCAGCCCGAAGATGCTCTGCACCGTGTAGGAGGCGGTGCCGTCGTTCATGTGCCCCTGGCTGGTCGCCGCGCAGGCGAACGCCCGGTTCGGGAACGTCTCGGTGGGCACTGAGCAGAACCACTGGTCGCAGACCGCGAACCCGCGGGCCAGGCCGGACAGCACTGGCAGCGCGGCGGGGCCGAACACGCCCATGATGCCGGCCGGGGTGGTGCCGGCGTTCACGCTGCGGCCCGAGCGCTGGTCGTAGCTGATCGCGTCGGCGAAGTTGGTGACGAAGCCGGTGTTGACCGGCACCGGCGGGGCCGGCGCGGTGGCGCTGCCGAACAGCTGCACGTTGGTGTTGGCGTAGCCCTCGCCGGGGTCGGCGCCGGGCATGAAGTAAGCGCCCGGCTTGGTGACGTCGATCGGGAACACGGTCACCGGGCTGCCGCTCGGGTCCGGGTTGGACTCGGTGCCGGCCAGGCCCTCGAACGGCTGGCCGGCCGGCGAGACGTTGCCGGAATCGGCGTACAGCAGGCCGAGCATGTGGTCGAAGGACCGGTTCTCGAGCATGAGCTGCACGATGTGCTGCACCTGCGGCAACTGATTGGCGGCCATTATTTTCCTTTTCCTCCCCTATGGGTGCCCGGCCTTTTCCGGAAACGGGCGCCGGGCAGGATTATGCAGCGTTCCCGGGCGCGGCGGCGGCCATTGCGGCCGGCTGGTGCCCGGGCCCGGGCCGTAGGGTGGCCGTCGTGACCGGATCCGAGCACGGCGGGCATGTGGTGCCGGCCATTCCCGCGTCCGCCAGCGCGATGATCTTCGACCGGCGGTCCCGGCTGCTGATACTCAACCCCACCTACAAGTCCGGCTGGACGCTGCCGGGCGGCGAGATCGAGGCCGGCGGCGAGACCCCGTGGCAGGCGTGCCGCCGCGAGGTGGCCGAGGAATGCGGGCTGGAGGTCAGCTCAGGGACACTGGCCTGCGTCGACTTCCGGCCCGCCAAGCCGGGCCGGGCGGGCGGCCTGCGGTTCCTGTTCGACTGCGGGGTGCTGGCGGACGAGGCGCTGGCCGGCGTCCGGCTGCAGGCCGAGGAGATCTCGCAGTACCGGCTGGCGCCGCTGGACGAGGCGCTGGCACTGCTCAGCAAGCCGGTCCGGCGCCGGGTCCGGCGCGCCGCCGGCGCCGCCGGGGTGGCGTACCTGGAGGACGGCCGCAAGGTCCCCGGCGTGCGCGGCCGCCGCTGACGCCGCCGCGCCGAGCACCGCGCCTCCTCCGGGCCGGCACCATGATCTCGGTAACTTTTCCGCAATAGGGCCTGAAAAGTTACCGAGATCATGGACGGGCGGTGCGGGGGGCGGGGCCGGCGGCACCCGCCCCCCGCCGGAGCCGGGGTCAGGCGGCGACAGCGGTCTGGGCGGCGGCCGGCTCCAGGGCGGCGTCCAGCACCTGCCGGACGTCGCTGACCGGCATGACGGTCAGCTCCTGGCGGACCTTCTCCGGCACGTCGTCCAGGTCCGGCTCGTTGCGCTGCGGGATCAGCACGGTGCTGATTCCGGCCCGCTGCGCGGCCAGCAGCTTCTGCTTCAGCCCGCCGATCGGCAGCACCCGCCCGGTCAGCGACACCTCGCCGGTCATCGCCACGTCGCTGCGGACCGGCCGGCCCGACAGCAGCGAGGCCAGCGCCGTGGTCATCGTGACCCCGGCGCTCGGCCCGTCCTTGGGCACCGCGCCGGCCGGCACGTGCACGTGCACGCCCCGCTCCTTCAGGTCGCTGACCGGCAGTTCCAGCTCCGCCCCGTGCGAGCGCAGGTAGGACAGCGCGATCTGGGCCGACTCCTTCATCACCTCGCCGAGCTGGCCGGTGAGCGTGACGCCGGTGCTGCCGGTCTCGGCGTCAGCCAGCGACGCCTCGATGAACAGCACGTCGCCGCCGGTGCCGGTGACGGCCAGGCCGGTCGCCACGCCCGGCACCGCGGTCCGCTCCACCGACTCCGGCGTGAACCGCGGGTGACCCAGGTAATCCTTCAGGTTGCTGGCGTCCACGGTGACCGGCAGGTCCGCCGCGGCGGCCTCCAGCCGCGCCGCGATCTTGCGCAGCGTCCGGCCGATGGCCCGCTCCAGCGAGCGCACCCCGGCCTCCCGGGTGTACTCGGCCGCCAGCGCGTGCAGCGCGCCGTCGGTGATGGTCACGTCCGCGGCGTCCAGCCCGGCCCGCTCCAGCTGGCGGGGCAGCAGGTGGTCGCGGGCGATCGTGACCTTCTCGTCCTCGGTGTAGCCGTCCAGGCCGATCAGCTCCATCCGGTCAAGCAGCGGGCCGGGGATGGCCTCCGCCACGTTCGCGGTGGCGATGAACAGCACGTCCGACAGGTCGAGCTCCACCTCCAGGTAGTGGTCGCGGAACGTGTGATTCTGCGCCGGGTCGAGCACCTCGAGCAGTGCCGCGGTCGGGTCGCCCCGGTAGTCGGCGCCGAGCTTGTCCACCTCGTCCAGCAAGATCACCGGGTTCATCGACCCGGCCTCGCGGATGGCCCGGACGATCCGGCCCGGCAGCGCGCCGACGTAGGTGCGCCGGTGGCCGCGGATCTCCGCCTCGTCCCGGACGCCGCCGAGCGCCACCCGGGCGAACTTGCGGCCCATGGCGCGGGCCACCGACTCGCCGAGCGAGGTCTTGCCCACGCCGGGCGGGCCGGCCAGCGCCAGCACCGCGCCGCTGCGGCGGCCGCCGACCAGGGCCAGGCCCTTGTCCGCGCGCCGCTTGCGCACCGCCAGGTACTCCACGATCCGGTCCTTGACGTCGTCCAGGCCCGCGTGGTCGGCGTCCAGCACCGCGCGGGCGCCGCCGACGTCGTAGGCGTCGTCGGTGCGGGTACCCCACGGGATCTCCAGCACCGTGTCCAGCCAGGTCCTGATCCAGCCGGCCTCGGGCGACTGCTCGGAGCCGCGCTCCAGCTTGGCCGCCTCCTTCAGCGCGGCCTCGCGCACCGCCTCGGGCAGGTCCGCGGCCTCGATCCTGGCCCGGTAGTCGTCTTCCTCAGTGGCGGGCTTGCCGTCCAGCTCGGCCAGCTCCTTGCGGATCGCGGCCAGCTGCTGGCGCAGCAGGAACTCGCGCTGCTGGCGCTCCATGCCCTCGCGCACGTCGCTGGCGATGGTCTCGGCCACGTCCAGCTCGGCGAGCTGGTCGCGGGCCCAGCCGGCCAGCAGCTCCAGCCGCTGCCCGGGGTCGGCGGTCTCCAGCAGCTCGGCCCGCTGCGCGAGGGTCAGGTACCCCGCGTAGCCCGCGCTGTCGGCCAGCGCAGAGGGGTCGGTGATCCGCTGCAGCGCGTCCACGACCTGCCAGGCGCCGCGCTTTTGCAGGATGCTCGCGGCCAGCGTCCGGTACTCGCGGGCCAGCTCGGCGGCCCGCTCGGTGGGGGCCGGCTCGTCGATCACGGTGCCCTCGACCCACAGCGCAGAGCCGGGGCCGACCGTGCCGGTGCCGATCCGGACCCGGGCCAGGCCGCGGATCACCGCGGCGGGCTCGCCGCTCGGCAGCCGCCCGACCTGCTCGACCGCGCCGAGCGTGCCGACCGGCGCGTACTTGCCCTCCAGCCGGGGCACCAGCAGCACCCGCGGCTGCGACTGCTGCTCACCGGGCGCGGCGGCGGCCGAGGCGGCCAGCCGGGCGGCCTCGATCGCGGTGCGGACCTCTGCCGCCGAGGTGTCCAGCGGGACCACCATCGTGGGCAGCACCACGATGTCGTCGGTCGGGAGCACCGGCAGCGAGAGCTTGTCGCTCATATCGCGTCACTTCCCTGAACTGAGTGTTACTTGATTACACAACTACAAGCGGGCGGGGGCCCGGTTTGTTTCCGGTGCGCGTTCGCGGTGAGCGGACGGGCCGCCGGCGGCGCTCGGTCAGCGGACGGGCCGCCGGCGGCGCTCGGTAAGCGGACGGGCCGCCGGCGGCGCTCGGTAAGCTGTGCTCGCACATGATGAGCTTGCTGGCCGCCCCCCGCCGCTATCTGCGGGACCGCCAGCGCAAGGGAGTCCGGCGCGACGATCAGCGCGACGATCAGCGGGCGCGGGCGAGGGGAGCGGGCCTGCCGTGCGGAGCAGTCCACAGCGCGCGCCATTGCAGGTAGCCCTGCTGGGCCACGGCAACGTCGGGTCTGAGGTGTACCGGCTGCTGACCGCCCAGGGCACCCACCTGGCCCAGCGGATCGGCGCGCCGGTCGAGGTGGCCGGGGTGGCCGTGCAGCGGCCCGGGCGCCACCCGCAGGTGCCGCCCGCCTTGCTGACCACCGACGCGATGAGCCTCGCGGCCCGGCCCGGCATCGACATCGTGGTCGAGCTGATCGGCGGCATCGAGCCGGCCCGGTCGCTGCTCACCGCGGCGCTGCAGGCCGGCAAGTCGGTGGTAACCGCCAACAAGGCGCTGCTGGCCACCGACAGCGCGCAGATCCGGGCCGCCGCCCGCAAGCACGGGGCCGACGTGCTGCACGAGGCCGCGGTGGCCGGCGCGATCCCGCTGCTGCGCCCGCTGCAGGAGTCGCTGGCCGGCGACACCGTGCAGCGCGTGCTCGGCATCGTCAACGGCACGACCAACTACATCCTCGACCGGATGGACACCTCGGGCGCGGACTTCGCCGATGCGCTGGCCGAGGCGCAGCAGCTCGGCTACGCCGAGGCCGACCCGACCGCCGACGTCGAGGGTTACGACGCCGCCGCCAAGGCCGCGATCCTGGCCAGCCTGGCCTTCCACGCCCCGGTCACCGCGGCGGACGTGCACCGCGAGGGCATCACCGCGATCACCCCGGCCGACATCGCCAGCGCCCGCGAGCTGGGCTGCGTGGTCAAGCTGCTGGCCATCTGCGAGCGCTGCGAAGGCGGCATCTCGGCCCGGGTGCACCCGGCGATGATCCGCCGCGAGCACCCGCTGGCCGCGGTCCGGGAGGCCTACAACGCGGTCTTCGTCGAAGCCGAGTCGGCCGGGCGGCTGATGTTCTACGGCGCCGGGGCGGGCGGCCGCCCGACGGCCAGCGCGGTGCTCGGCGACATCGTGGCCGTCGGCCGCAACCTGGTGGCCGGCATCCGCGACCCGGACGCCAGCGCCTACGCCGAGCTGCCCGTGGTGCCGATCGGCGAGGCGCTGACCCGCTATTACGTGGCCCTGGACGTGGACGACCGGCCCGGCGTGCTGGCCCCGGTCGCCGACGTGTTCGCCCGGCACGGCGTCTCCATCCAGGCAGTGCGCCAGGAGGGCCGGGGCGACGACGCCAACCTCATGATCGTCACGCACGCCGCGCGCGAGGCGGCGCTGGCCGCGACCGTGGCCAGCCTGGCCAAGATGCCCGCGGTACGGGCCGTCGGCAGCGTGATGCGGGTCGAGGGCGGTGACGGCGAGTGACCGGCCCGGACGGAGCCGGCCTGAACGGAGCCGGCCTGAACGGAGCAGGGCTGCACGGGGCCGGCCTGGACGCGGCCGGCGGGCGGGGGATCATCGCCCGGTATGCCGGGCGGCTGCCGGTGCCGGCCAGCGCGCCGGCGGTGAGCCTCGGCGAGGGCGCGACCCCGCTGCTGGCCGCGCCCGCGCTGTCAGCACGGACCGGCTGCGAGGTCTGGCTCAAGGTCGAGGGGGCCAACCCGACCGGCTCCTTCAAGGACCGCGGCATGACCGTCGCGGTGACGCTGGCCGCCGCCGCCGGCGCGACCGCCGTGATCTGCGCGTCCACCGGCAACACCAGCGCCAGCGCCGCCGCCTATGCCGCCCGCGCCGGGCTGTCGTGCGCGGTGCTGGTGCCGCGCGGCCACATCGCCGTCGGCAAGCTGGCCCAGGCACTGATGCACGGAGCTCGGCTACTGCAGGTGGACGGCAACTTCGACGACTGCCTGACCCTGGTCAGGCAGCTCAGCGAGACCTACCCGGTGGCCCTGGTCAACTCCGTGAACCCGGGCCGGCTGCAGGGCCAGAAGACCGCCGCGTTCGAGATCTGCGACGCGCTCGGCGACGCGCCCGAGGTGCATTGCCTCCCGGTGGGCAACGCCGGCAACATCGCCGCGTACTGGATGGGATACACCGAGTATCACAAGGAGGGCCCGGCCCGCCGGACCCCCCGGATGCTGGGCTTCCAGGCCGCGGGCGCGGCCCCGCTGGTCTCCGGCCGGCCGGTCCGCGACCCGGACACCTTCGCCACCGCGATCCGGATCGGCAACCCGGCGTCCTGGCAGCTGGCCGAAGCGGCCAGGGACGAGTCCGGCGGGATGATCGACGCGGTCGCCGACGAGCAGATCAGGGCGGCCTACCAGCTGCTCGCCGCCCGCGAGGGCGTGTTCGGCGAGCCGGCCTCGGCGGCCAGCGTGGCGGGCCTGATCCAGGCCTGCGACCGCGGCCAGGTGCCGCGCGGCGCCACGGTGGTGTGCACGATCACCGGGAACGGGCTCAAGGACCCCGATTCCGCGCTCGCCACGGTGCCGCTGGACCCGGACCCGGTCCCGGCCGACGCGGCGGCCGCCGCGTCGGCACTCGGGCTGGTCTGATGACCGGCACCGCGCCTGCCGCGGCCGGGGGCACGGCCGCGGCAGGCGGGCCGCCGCGCCCGGCCGCCTGCCACGGTCCGGGCCCGGAGCGCTGGCCGCAGGCGCCGGTACTGGTCCGGGTGCCGGCCACCAGCGCCAACCTCGGCCCCGGCTTCGACTCGCTCGGCCTGGCGCTGGCCCGCTACGACCTGGTCGAGGCCGAGGTGCGCCCGGCCGGGCTGGCCATCGAGGTGGCCGGCTACGGGAAGGGCCTGGCCGCGGACGGGGAGCAGCACCTGGTCGTGCGCACGCTGCGGGCCGGGCTGGCGGCGGCCGGCGCGGGCCAGCCGCCGGGCCTCGCCGTGCGCTGCCGCAACGACATCCCGCAGGGTTACGGCCTCGGCTCGTCAGCCGCCGCGGTCGTCGCCGGCCTGCTCGCGGCCCGGGCCCTGGCTGCGGCCGCGCTGGCCCCGGCCGGCCCGGCCCCGGACGGCCCGGCGCCGGAGCAGCCGGCCGGCCAGGACGTGCTGTCAGGGAACGCCCTGCTCCGGCTGGCCGCCGGGTTCGAGGGGCACGCGGACAACGTGGCGGCCTGCCTGCGCGGCGGGCTGACCATCGCCTGGACCGGACCCGCCGGGCCGCAGTCGGCCCGGCTGCGCCCCGCCACCGGCCTGGCTCCGGTGATCTGCGTCCCGGCCGAGCCGATGGCCACCGCGGCGGCCCGGATGGTGCTGCCGCGCGCGGTGCCGCATGCCGATGCCGCGGCGAACTCGGCCCGGGCCGCTTTGCTGGCCGCCGCGCTGACCGGGCAGCAGCCGCCGGACGTGCTGCTGGCAGCGACCGAGGACTTCCTGCACCAGCCCTACCGGGCCGCGGCCATGCCGGGATCGGCTGACCTCATCGGCCGGCTGCGCTCCGCCGGCATCCCGGCGGTGATCTCCGGGGCCGGCCCGTCGGTGCTCGTGCTGCTGACCGCCCCGCGGGACCTGGGCGAGGTGGCGGCGATCGCCGCCGCACTGCCCGGCGGGTGGCAGGTCTGGCCGACGGCCGTCGACCTCGACGGCGCCACCGTGCTGCCCGCCCGCTGACCTCCCGCCTGCGCGCAGCCGGATTCAGGCGCAGGCGGCCTCGATGACCGCGCCGGTCGCGAGCAGCAGTTCCTCGCTGCCGCGCGGGCCGATCAGCTGGATGCTCGCGGGCAGCCGGCCGCCGGCACCGGCAGCGCCAGCGCCGGGAGGCCGGCCAGGTTGACCGGGGCCGCGCAGCGGGTGTGATGGTGCCGGACGCCCTCGGCCACCGGCGGCGGGAACATCGGGACCGCGGGCAGCACCAGCACCTGGAGGGACTCGAAGAGCCGCCCGAACGCGGCCTGCCACTCCCGCTGGAACGCGCGGCCCGCCGCCTCCTGGTTCGCGGTCACCAGCGCGGCCCCGGCCAGCCGGGTCCGCACATCGGCGCCGATCTTGGCCCGGCGGCCGGGGTCGTCCATCAGCGCGGCGTTGCAGGCCGCCGCCTCCCGGTCCAGTACCGCGTACGTCGCATCCAGCGCCGCCCGCCAGCCGCCGTCCAGGCTCGCCTCGGTCAGGCCGATCCCGGCCCGGCGGACCGCCGCGTCCACCGCGGCGTCGATGACCGGGTCGATCCGCACCCCCTCCGGCCGCAGCCGCCCGAGCGCGGCGGCGGGCGCGGGCGCTACCGTGAAGCCCGGTTCCAGCAGCGTCATCCCGGTGACCAGGCCGGCCACGTCCCTGGCCATCGGCCCCACGGTGTCCAGGCTCGGCGCCAGCGGCCACACCCCGTCCAGGCTGACCCGCCCGTGCGTCGTCTTCAGCCCGGCCACGCCGCAGTAGGCGGCCGGCACCCGGATCGACCCGCCGGTGTCCGAGCCGTAGGCCACGTCCGCCTCGCCGGCCGCGACCGCGACCGCCGAGCCGCTGGACGAGCCGCCCGGCAGCAGCGCGGGATCCAGCGGGTTGACCGGCGTCCCGAAGTACGGGTTGATCCCGGCCGCCCCGTAGGCCAGTTCCACCAGGTTCGCCTTGCCGGCGATCACGGCGCCTGCCGCCCGTGCCCCGGCCAGGCAGGCGGCGTCCGCCGCCGCCGGGGCGGCCTGCTCGGCCACCGCCTGGCTGCCCGCCGTCGTTGGCACGCCGCGCACGTCGATCAGGTCCTTGACCGCCAGCCGCGGGCCGGTCCCCGCCCCGTCCAGCCGGGTGATGAACGTCGTCACCGGGCCAAATCTACGGCAGGCCGGCCCGGGCCGGGCCGGCCTCCGAGCCGGGCGGCGCGGCCGGGAAGGGCCGGAATCGGACAGCCGCCGCGGGCGTTGTGCCCGGCATGGCAGACAAGCAGATCCTCCAGCCAGGACCCGGCCACCCGATCACCGTCACCAAGAACCCGGGCCGGGTGACGGTCACCGCCGGCGGCCGGGTCATCGCCGACACCCGGCAGGCGCTGACCCTGCAGGAAGCGTCCTACCCGGCAGTGCAGTACATCCCGCGCGAGGACGCCGACCTGAGCGTGCTGCGGCGCACCGAGCACCAGACCTACTGCCCGTTCAAGGGCGAGTCCAGCTACTACTCGGTGCAGGCCGGCGGGCAGACGCTGGAGAACGCCGTCTGGACCTACGAGCAGCCCTACGACGCGGTCGCCGGCATCCGGGACCACCTGGCCTTCTATCCCGGCCAGGTGCAGATCGCCGAGCAGCCGGCCTGACCGCCGGCTAAGTCCGGCTAAGCCTGGCCCGGCCGCCCACGCGGTCGTCATGGGGAAGGCGGCCGCGGCGGCGGCCGGCGGGTGGTGCGCCCGGTTGTAGGCCCGGTAGGCGGCAACGGCCGCGAACAGCAGCAGCGCGGCCACCACGACCGCCCCGATGATCGCGATCGCCATGTGGTCATGGTCGCCGGACGGTGCTGCCACGGTTCCCCCTGTCGCCTCGTACCGAGATTAGCCAGGTACCGTCCCAGGTATGAACACCGGGCGGCTCCGGCGCGGGCGCGTGCTGGCCGCACTGGCCGCGACCGTCGTGCTGGCGGCCGCCGGGGTCATCATCGGGATCGCCGCCGCCGCCCCGCCCGGGTACCAGGTGCGGAACCTGCGCATCGCCGTCACCGACGGGCCGGCCGGCCACCAGCACGTAGTGCTGGACGCCTCGTTCTTCACCCCGGCAGGCTCCGGGCGGGTGCCCGCGATCATGCTCGCGCACGGGTTCGGCGAGACCAAGAACGCGGTCCGGCCGCAGGCCGTGCAGCTGGCCCGGGCCGGGTTCGCGGTGCTGACCTGGTCGGCCCGCGGGTTCGGCACCTCGACCGGGCAGGTCGCGCTGGACTCGCCCGACTACGAGGTCAAGGACGTCGAGCAGCTGGTCAGCTGGCTGGCCCGGCAGCCGCGGGTGCTGCTGGACCATCCGGGTGACCCCCGGGTGGGGATCGCCGGGGCGTCCTACGGCGGCGGGATCGCGCTGCTGGCCGCCGCCTACGACCACCGGATCGACGCGATCGTCCCGCAGATCACCTGGAACAACCTGGCCACCGCGCTGTTCCCGAACGCCGCGGGCGGCGGCCCGGCTGGCGGGGTGTTCAAGCGGCAATGGGCCGGCCTGCTGTTCGCGCAGGGCGCGGTCGGCTTCGGTGCCGCGGGCGGCGGCCCGGCCGCGGGCCGCCCGGGCACGGCCGGATCAGCCGGCCCGGGGCCGGCGGCCTTCGCCCGCGCGGCCGAGTGCGGCCGGTTCCTGCCGCAGGTGTGCGCGGTCTACCAGCAGGTCGCGGCAGCAGGGACGGCCGACCCCGCAGGCCATCAGGCTGCTGGAGCGATCCAGCCCGGCCAGCGTGGCGCACCGGATCGACGTGCCGACGCTGCTGATCCAGGGTGAGAACGACTCGCTGTTCGGGCTGGACCAGGCCGACGCCAACTACCAGGCCATCCGGCACAACGGCGCCCCGGCGGACATGGTCTGGTTCGCCGGCGGCCACGATGGCGGCAACCAGGAGACGGCCCGGGTCGACGAGCTGACCCTGCAGTGGTTCGAGCGCTGGCTGATGCCGCCAAACCGCCCGTTCCGCCCGTCCGGCCCTGGCCCGGGCCGCAGCGGGACCGGGACGGGGCAGCCGGCCTTCGCCGTCACCCGGTCGCTCGGGCCCGATCCAACTAGCGGCGACCCGGTGTACCAGGTGGCCACCGGACCCTCCTACCCCGGCCTGCGCGGCAGCCGGCGGGCGCTGGTGCGGCTGGCCGGCCCGGCCCAGACGGTGGTCCGGCCGGCCGGCGGATCGCCTCCCTCCATCTCGGCGTTCCCCGGTCTCGGCGCGCTCGGCGCCGCCGGGCTGACCTTCGACATGCCCGGCCAGAGCGCGTCGTTCACCTCCGCCCCGCTGCGCAGCCCGCTGCAGCTCACCGGCGCCCCGGTGGTCCGGATCAGGGTCCAGGGCACCGGCCAGGTCACCCTGTTCGCCAAGCTCTACGACGCCGACCAGGCGGGCAACGCCACGCTTCCCTACCAGCTCGCCGCGCCGCTGCAGGTCAGCGGCGCGGCGCACGGCCGGACGGTGACCGTGCAGCTGCCCGCGATGGACTACCAGTTCGCGGCTGGGCACCGGCTGCGGCTGACCCTGACCACCACCGACTTCGGCTACGCCACCCGGCCGGCTCCCGCCGCGTACCGGGTGGCGCTGGCCGGGCCCGGCGTGTCGGCGCCGTCCGACCCGGCGCTGGCCGTGGTCTCCGGCGGGCTGCCGTGGTGGACGTGGGCGGCGCCGCTCGCCGCGCTGGCGGCCGCGGCGGCCCTGCTGACGCTCCGCCGCCGCCGTCCTGGCCCGGACGGCGGCCCGGCCGGGCCGGGCCCGGCGGCGGTGCCGCTGGTGATCGAGGGCCTGACCAAGCGCTACCGCAACGGCGAGCTGGCGGTCGACGACCTGTCGCTGCAGGTCGGGCAGGGGCAGATCCTGGGCCTGCTCGGGCCGAACGGCGCGGGCAAGACCACCACGCTGCGGGCGCTGATGGGCCTGATCCACCCCGACGCCGGCACGATCACGATCTTCGGTCAGCGGGTCAGGCCGGGCGCCCCGGCCCTGTCCCGGCTCGGCGCGTTCGTCGAGGGGCCCGGCTTCCTGCCGCACCTCTCCGGCCGGGCCAACCTGGACATGTACTGGCGGGCCGCCGGCCGCGGCGGTGACCCGCAGCTGGCCGAGGTGCTCACGGTGGCCGGCCTCGGCACCGCGATCGGCCGGCCGGTCCGCACCTACTCGCGCGGCATGCGCCAGCGGCTGGCCATCGCCCAGGCCATGCTCGGGCTGCCCGACCTGCTGGTGCTGGACGAGCCGATGAACGGCCTGGACCCGCCGCAGATCCGGCAGATGCGCGAGGCGCTGCTCGGCTACGCCGCCGGCGGCCGGACCGTGATCCTGTCCAGCCACTTGCTCGCCGAGGTCGAGCAGACCTGCACGCACGTGGTCGTGATGAGCTCCGGCCGCCGGCTCGCGGCCGGGCCGGTGGCGGACATCGTCGGCGACGGCGCGGCGCTGATCGTCGGCACGGCCCAGGCCGAGCGCGCGGTGACGGTGCTCACCGGGCTCTCCGGGATCGACGGGGCCGAGCTGCATCCCGACGGCGTGCTGGTGCATCCGAACGGGGTGCCGGCCGCTGCGGTGGTGGCCGAGCTGGTCGGCGCGGGCATCCCGGTGGACCTGGTCACCCCGAGCCGCCGCCTGGAGGACGCCTTCCTGGCCCTGATCACCGAGGCAGGATCATGAGCACCGCGGCGGCCGGCTACCGGACCCGGCGCACGCTGCCGTTCACCGTGGAAGCGGCCCGCCAGCTGCGGCGGCGGCGTACGCTCATCGCCTTCGGGCTGCTGCTGGTGCTGCCCTGGATCCTGGTCGGCGCGTTCGAGATCAACGGCGGCCACGCCAGCAACGGCGCGCCGGGCCTGGTCGAGCTGGCCACCGACGGCGGCATGAACTTCGCCGCGTTCAGCCTGTTCGTCTCGGCCGGGTTCCTGCTGGTGGTGGCCGTCGCCCTGTTCTGCGGGGACACGGTGGCCAGCGAGGCCAGCTGGTCGTCGCTGCGCTACCTGCTCGCGGCGCCGGTGCCGAGGGCCCGGCTGCTGCGCAGCAAGCTTGCGGTCGCGCTGACGTACTCGACCGCCGCGATCGTGACCTTGCCGGCCATGTCGCTGCTGGCCGGCACCGTGGTCTTCGGCTGGCACCCGCTGCGGCTGCCGGGCAGCGGGGTCGCGCTGGCCACCCCGGCGGCGCTCGGCCGGCTGGGCGTGGTGCTCGGCTACGTGCTGATCAGCGAGCTGGTGCCCGCAGCGGTCGCGTTCGCACTGTCGGTGAGCACCGATTCTCCGCTCGGCGCGGTCGGCGGCGCGGTCGGACTGGTCATCGTCAGCACGATCCTGGACGCGGTGACCGCACTCGGGAACTGGCGGCAGATCCTGCCGACGCACTGGCAGTTCGCCTGGCTGGGGGCGCTGGCCCCGCAGACGGCCTGGGCTGACATGATCGAGGGCGCGTCGGTGGCGGTCTGTTATGCCCTGGTGCTGTTCGCTCTGGCGTTCCGCCGGTTCGCCGCGAAGGACATCCTGTCCTAGCCGTCCCGCCGCGGCCCGGCCGCGGCCTGCCGATCAGCCGGAGGCCCGCTGATGCCCGCCCGCCAGGTCCCGCTGCGCGTCATCGCGGCGCAGTGGACCCGGATCGGCTGCATCGGGTTCGGCGGGCCGCCCGCGCACATCGCGCTGCTGCGGGTCCTGTGCGTGGAGCGGCGGGGCTGGCTGAGCGCCGCCGAGTTCGAGGACGGCGTCGCCGCGACCAGCCTGCTGCCCGGCCCGGCCTCGACCCAGCTCGCGATCTTCTGCGCCTGGCGGCTGGCCGGCCTGGCCGGGGCGCTGATCGGCGGGGCGTGCTTCATCGTGCCCGGGCTCATCCTCATTCTCGCCGCCTCGACCGTGGTGCTGGCCTCGCACCCGCCGCTGTGGGTGTCCGGCGCCGCGGCCGGGGCCGGGTCGGCGGTGCCCGTCGTCGCGGTCGCGGCGGCACTCGGGCTGGTCCCGGCCAGCTGGCGGCGGGCCGGGACGGCCGGCGCGGCCCGGGCCCGCTGGATTGGCTACCTGGCCGCCGGGGCGGCCGCCTCGATCCTGGCGGGCAGCGCGGTGGTGCTCGTGCTCCTCGCCGCCGGGCTGGCCGAGCTGGCCGCCCGCGGTCAGGCCCGGCGGCCCCGGCCGCGGCCGGGGCCGGAGGGTCCGCACCCGGGGTCAGAAGGCCCGCGGCCGCCGCGACGGCCCGGCCGCGGTCCCGGTGCCCTGGCCGTGATGCCGCTGCTGCCGGCCGTCACCGCGGGGACCCTGCTGTCGGTCGCATGGGTGGCATTCAAGGTCGGCGCGCTGTCGTTCGGCGGCGGCTTCGTGATCATCCCGCTGATGCAGCGCGATGCGGTGCACACCTACCACTGGATGACCGGCGCCCAGTTCCTCAGCGCGGTCGCGCTCGGCCAGGTCACTCCCGGGCCGGTCGTGCAGACGGTCTCGGTGATCGGCTTCGCCGCGGCCGGGCTGGGCGGCGGGCTGCTGGCCGCGCTGGTGGCTTTCGCCCCGTCGTTCGCGTTCGTGCTGGCCGGCGGCCCGCACTTCGACCGGCTGCGGTCAAACCCCCGGGCGCAGGCGTTCCTCACCGGCGCGGGACCCGCGGCCATCGGGGCCATCGCCGGCTCGGCGGTCCCGCTCGGCATGGAACTGGCGCACCTGTGGCAGCTCGGCTTGCTGGCGGTGGCGGCCGGGTGGCTGATCGGGCTGCGCAAGGGCGTGGTCACGACGATCACCGGCGCCGCCGTGCTCGGCGTCGTCGCCGTGCTGGCCGGCGCGCCCGCCTGACGGCGCCTCCCGGGGCCGGCCTGGGCGGTGGCCGGCCCCGGATCCGGCCCGGTAGCGTGGAGTGATGCCGAAGCTGGTGGTGACCGCCGGGGTGACCGTGCCGGCCAGCCCGCAGCAGGTCTGGGACGTCGCGATGGACTGGTCCCGGCAGCACGAGTGGATGCTGGGTACCGACGTGCGCGGCGGGACCGGCGTCGGCGCGCAAGTCGAGGCCAGGACCGGGCTCGGCCCGGCCGGTTTCACCGACACGATGGTGATCACCGAGTGGGATCCGCCGCGGCGCTGCGTCGTCCGGCACACCGGCCAGGTGCTGCGCGGCGAGGGCGTGTTCGAGGTCGTCGAGCGCGCCCCGGGGAGCGAGTTCCGCTGGACCGAGCGGCTGGACCTGCCGCTCGCCTCGGCCGGGGCGCTCGGCCGCTTCGTGGTCATGCCGGCCGCGCGGATCCTGGTCGCGCCGCCGACCCGGATCGGGCTGGCCAGCTCGCTGCGCCGCTTCGCCCGCCTCTTCTAGCCCGCCGCCCGGCCGTTCTGGCCGGCCGCTCCGCGGCCCCGGGCCGCCCGCTCCGCGGCCCCGGGCCGCCGCTCCGCGGCCCCGGGCCGCCCGCTCCGCGGCCCCGGGCCGCCCGCTCCGCGGCCCCGGGCCGCCCGCTCCGCAGTCATGGCCAGCCGCTACGCGGCCTCGGCCAGCCGCTCCGCGGCCCCGGCCGCCCGCTCCGCAGTCATGGCCAGCCGCTACGCGGCCCCGGCCAGCCGCTACGCGGCCCCGGCCAGCCGCTACGCGGCCCCGGCCAGCCGCCGCGCGACATCGGCGCGCAGCACCGCCGGGTCGATGCCGGCGGCGGCCAGCATGCCGAGCGCCGGGTTCGCGCCCTGGTCGATCACGCCGATCAGCAGGTGCCCGGTGGTGATGGCCGGATGCCGGGATCGCACCGCCGCGCGCAACCCCTGTTCCAGTGCCTTCTTCGCGTCGGCACCGAACGGCAGCCGGCCGCCGCCCGCGCCGCCCCGGCCGGGCCGCCCGGCCCGGTCCAGGGCGCCAGGCCCGAAGGACGCGTCCGCGGCCCGGCGCACGGCGTCCAGGTCGATCCCGATCGAGGCCAGCGCCTCCGCGTCGAGCGGATCATCGTCCGGACGGGGCCGCCCGGCCAGCCTGGCCAGCGCCGCCCGCGCCTGGTCCGCGCCGAGCCCGGCCGCGCTGAGCGCCTGCGCCGCCGCGCCCGGCTCGGCCAGCAAGCTGACCAGCAAGTGCTCACAGCCGATGTGGTCGTCGCCGGCCAGCACCGCCTCGGCCCGGGCCCGGACCACGGCCTCGTGCGCGCTGTGGCTGAACCGCTCGAACATCTGCTACCTCCGTACCTGCGTATCCCATCCGCGGCCGGTACCGCGTACCCGCATCCGCGGCCGGCCCGGCGGCTGGCCCTCGGCAGGCTGGCCTGCTCCCGGCTCGCCGGCCGGTCAGCTGCCGGTTCGCCGGCTGGCGTGCTTCTTGTGGACTGCCTGCTTGCTCACGCCCAGGAAGACGGCAATCTCCTGCCAGGACCAGCCATGGGCGCGGGCGCTGGCGACCTGCAGCGCCTCCAGCCGCTCGGCCAGCTCGCGCAGCGCACGCGCCGCGCGCAGCCCGGTGGCCGGATCGCCGCCGCTGGCCGCCTCGGCCAGCTGTACCTCGCTCATGCAGGTCAACCTATGTTGACGAGGTGAAGCTTGTCAACATAGGTTGACCGGCCTCATCAACGGTGCAGATTGTGCGCCGACGTCACCAAATCTGCCCGGTTAACATGATCTTGTGACGGAGGAGGACGACGGGGCTGGTGGTGGCTGATCCGTTCATGGGATGCGGCCCCGGTCGGGGACACGGGCCAGCCAGGGGACACGGGCCGGTTACCGGGCAGCGGACTCGATGCCGGACAGGGCGGCCACGGTCAGCTCGCCGAGCGTGGCCAGGTCGTAGCCGCCTTCCTGCACGGCGACGACGGGGCCGAGCGCGCCGATCAGCTCGCCGGCCCGGCGGTAGCCGTCCGCGCTGACCCGCAACGGGCTCTCCGGGTCCGCCTCGGCCGCGTCCACCCCGAGCGAGACCACCACCGCGTCTGCGCCCCGGCGGCGCGCCCGGGCGCACAGCCCGGCCACCGCCGCCAGCCAGCCCGCGTCGCCGGTCCCCGGCGCCAGCGGCAGGTTGAGGTTGGCGCCGAGGCCGTCGCCCGCGCCGCGCTCGTCCGCGTAGCCGGCGTAGTGCGGGAACCAGCCCGCGCCCGGGTCGACGTGCGCGCTGGCGTAGAGCACGTCGGCCCGGTCGTAGAAGATCGCCTGGGTGCCGTTGCCGTGGTGGGCGTCGATGTCGATCACCGCGACCCGGTCCGCGCCCGCGGCGCGCAGTGCCCCGGCCGCGGCGGCCGCGTTGTTGAGGTAGCACGAGCCGCCGAAGGCCGACCGGGCGGCGTGGTGGCCGGGCGGCCGGCACAGCGCGTACGCCGCCCGCGCACCGCCCGCGACCAGCCCGGCCGCGGTGAGTGCGCAGTCAGCCGCGGCCCTGATCGCCGCCCAGCTGCCCGGCCCGATCAGCGTCATCGTGTCGTAGCAGAACCGGCCGGTCCGGCCGTGCACCGCGGCCGGGGTGCGCAGCGGCAGCCCGGCCAGCAAGCCCTCGGTCGGGAACACGTACGGCACGACCCGGGCCCGGCCGTGCTCGGCCGGGTACCCGCCGGCCTCCCAGTCGGCCCAGATCGAGGCCAGGAACTCCAGCAGCGCGGGGTCGTGCACCGCGGCCAGCGCCGTGTCCGGGTGCGGCCGGGCCGGCACCACCGGGGCACCGGCCGCCTGCGCGGCCGCGAGCAGCACCCGGGCCCGTGCAGGCACCTCGGTGCCCGGCTCGCAGCGGCCGAGCCACACCTCGCCGCCCGGGTCGTGGCGCAGGCAGAGCTCGCTCCACACGACCGGCAGGGTCAGCCGCCCGGCTGCCCCGCCCGCGGCTGGCTCTCCGCCCGCGGCCGGCTCTCCGCCCGCGGCCGGCATTCCGCCGGCGGCCTCATCTGTTGCCATCCGGCATTGTTACCCGCCCGGCCGCCGCGTGGCATGCTCGCGGAATGAACGCGGAGCAGGGACGGCGCGTCCGGGCGCGCGAGCTGGGCATCGTGATCGGCAGCCTGCCGAGCGGCCCGGCCGCCTCGATCGCGGACGTGCCCGGGGTCGGCGTCGGGCACGCGACCGTCTGGCGGGACGAGCCGGACCCGCCCGCCGGGCGCGGGGTGGCCAGGACCGGGGTGACGGTCGTCGACCCCGGCGGCAACCTGTTCCGCCGCCCGGTCCCGGCCGGCGGCGCGGTACTGAACGGCGCGGGGGAGTGCACCGGCTTCCTCGCCGCGGCCGAATGGGGCCTGGCCGAGACGCCGGTGTTCCTCACCTCGACCATGCAGGTCGGCCGGGTCTATGACGCGGCCTGCGAGCTGCTGGCCGCCGAGGACGACGGCATCGGCGCCGACGACGTGATCATCCCGATCGTGGCCGAGTGCGACGACAGCTTCCTGTCCGACGCGCGCCGGATGCAGGTCGGCCAGGCCGACGTCGCGGCCGCGCTGGCCGCGGCCCGGGCCGCCGGGCGGGACGGCCGCCCGGCCGCCGAGGGCGCGGTCGGCGCGGGCACCGGGATGAGCTGCCTGGGCTTCAAGGGCGGCATCGGCTCGGCGTCGCGGATCGTGCCGTCCGGGCACACGGTCGGGGCCCTGGTCCTGGCCAACTACGGCGACCGCGAGCGGCTCACCGTCGACGGGGTGCCGGCCGGGCGGCTCCTCCCCGCGCCGCCGGCACCGCCGGGAGCAGGCCGGGAAAACCCCGTTGGCCCGCCACGAGGCCCCCGCCCCGCGCGCCCCGGCCGCCCGGCGCGTCCCGCGCCCGGATCATGCATCACCGTGCTGGTCACCGACGCCCCGCTGGACGCGGCCGGGTGCACCCGGCTGGCCCGGCGGGCCGGGCTGGGCCTGGCCAGGACCGGATCGACCGCGCATCACGGCAGCGGCGAGATCTTCCTGGCCCTGGCCACCGGCCTGCGCGCCGCCCGCGGCGGGCTCCCGCACCCACCGGCCGCCCCAGCACCCCCCGCCGCCCCCGCGCCGCCCGCCCTGGCCACGCCCGCGGCCCCGGCGCCGCCCGCCCTGACGCCGCTCGTCCCGGTGGCCGGAAGCGCACTGGACCCATTCTTCGACGCGGCGGTGGAGGCGACCGAGGAGGCGGTGATCAACTGCCTGCTGTCCGCGCAGACCGTCACCGGGCGGGGCGGCAACACCTCCGCCGCGCTGCCCGCAGACCAGCTGCTGGATCTGCTGGAGGCGGCCGGCCGTCTCCGCCGCGGCGGATCTCAAAACGCCCACTGAGGGACTGTACGGGCAAGTTATCCCAGTGTTAACATCGCGCAACTTGAACCGCCGCTCAGGCGCGAGCGGGCTTTCCCGGCGGCCAGGGCACCGGGAACCGGCTCCGCGGCCGCCTGTGCGCCGCCGCGGGAAGGGGTGAGCCGGGTTGCGATGGTGGCGCCGCCGCCCGGCGGCCACCCGGTCCCGGCCGGGCCGTTCCCGGCGGCTGGCCGCCCTGCTCGCCGCGGCCACGGTCGCCGCGGCCGCGGCCGGCTGCAGCACCGCCCAGGGCATCATCTACACCGACAAGGGCGGGCTGTTCCGGCTCGGCAGCTACTCCAGCATCGACTCGCTGAACCCGTTCGTCGCCTTCCAGGGCGACGCCTACGTCACGTTCGAGTACATCTATCCCGAGCTGGTCCAGTACAACGCCAGGCTGCAGTTCGTGCCGGACTTCGCGCGCAGCTGGTCCGAGTCGGACGGCGGCAAGGTCTGGACCTTCCGCACCCAGCCGCACGCGGTCTGGTCCGACGGCAAGCCGCTGACCGCGGCCGACGTGGCGTGGACCTACGACACCGTGCTGAAGTTCCAGAACGGCCCGACCGCCAACTCGGCCGGCTACGTCGCGCACATGAAGAGCGTGACCGCGCCCAACCCGACCACGGTGGTATTCACCTACCGCCAGCCGGTGGCCAACGTGCTGTCCCAGCTCCAGCAGGCCCCGATCCTGCCCGAGCACATCTGGGCCAAGTACGCGACCGGCAACGGCAAGGGCCTGACCCGGTTCACCAACCCGGCCCCGATCGTCGGCGCCGGCCCGTTCACGCTGGTCAAATACGTGCCCAAGCAGATCGCCCTGTTCAAGCGCGACCCGACCTTCTACGGGCCCAGGCCGCACATCTACGGCCTCGGCCTGCAGTTCTTCGGCACCGAGGACGCCATGATCAGCGCGCTGAAGGCCGGACAGCTCGACGGCGTGGAGTTGGTGCCGCCGACCTCGGTGGCCACGCTCAAGGCGGCGGGCTTCGTGGTACCGGAAAACCCGGGCGACGTCTTCGACGATTTCATCATCAACGCCAACCCCAAGCAGCAGGCCAGCCACCGGGAGCTGGCCAACCCGCTGCTGCGGGAAGCCTTCGACTACGCCATCGACCGCAACGCCATCGTCAAGACCTCGCTGCTCGGCTACGGGCAGCCGGGCGGCTCGATCATCCCGCCCGCCACTGGCCACTGGTCCGACCCGGCCATCCATCCCACGCCGTACAGCCCGGCCCGGGCGAACCAGTTGCTGAACCAGGCCGGCTACAAGATGGGCCCAGGCGGCATCCGGATCGCGGACGGTCACCCGATGAGCTACACGGTCATCATGTCGAGCGATATCGCCAGCAACTACGGCAACCGCTCGTTCGCGATCGTCCAGGCCGACTTCAAGAAGATCGGCGTGCAGCTGAATCTGCAGGTGCTCGACCCTTCAGCGGCTTATAACGCAGTGACCGCCAACAACTACAAGAGTTTCGAGCTGTCCATGTGGGACTGGTATCCCCTCGCCGACCCGGACTTCATGCTGTCGGTGCTGACCTGCGTGTCCTGGGACGTGTGGAACGACACCGGGTACTGCAGCAAGACCTACGACCACCTGTACTCCGCGCAGAGCGCGGCCATGGTGCCGAGCCAGCGCCAGCGCGTGGTCAACCAGATGCAGCAGCTCGCCTACAGCCAGCGCCTCTACATAGTGCTCGACTACCCGGCCTCGATCGAGGCGCACAGCAGGCGGTGGGAGGACCTGCCGACCCCCGGCGGCATCTCGTGGAACTCAGAGTCCAAAATCCCGTTCGAATCCGTGCGGCTGGCCGGATGACACCGGGCCGGAAGGAGGCCGCCTGCGGTGCGCAGTGACTACGTGCTCAAGCGCGGCGCCTTCGCGCTGGTGACGATCTTCGTCACGATCACGTTCAACTTCTTCCTGTTCCGGGTGCTGCCGGGCAACGCGGTGACCAACCTGGCCCGGGTGCCCAAGGCCAGCCCGCAGCTCAAGCATGCGCTGACCGTCGAATTCGGCCTGAACAAGCCCAAGTGGGAGCAGTACCTGATCTACCTGCGCGAGCTGGCGCACGGGAACATGGGCATTTCCTTCACCTACCAGCAGCCGGTCAGCCACCTGCTGATCGCCGACCTGAAGAACACCATCCCGATGGTCACCGTGGGCACGGTGGCCGCGATCGTGATCGGGGTGTTCACCGGCGTGCTGTCGGCCTGGCGGCGCGGTTCCGCGCCCGACCACATCAGCACCAACACGGCGATCTTCGCCTACGCCTTCCCGACCCAGTGGCTCGGCCTGATGCTGCTGATCCTGTTCGCCGGGGTGCTGCCCACCGCCGGGATGAGCAACCCGTTCCTGCTCGACCCCGAGCCGTTCTGGCAGCACCTCGGCGACGTAGGCGCGCACATGCTGCTGCCGGCCGCGACGCTGATGCTGACCGCCTACGGCAGCTACACGCTGGTGGTGCGCTCCTCGCTGCTGGAGACCCTCGGCGAGGACTACGTGCTCACCGCCAGGGCCAAGGGACTGCCGGTGCGCCGGATCGTGTGGCGGCACGCGGTCCGCAACGCGCTGCTGCCGATGGTCACGCTGATCGCGCTGGACTTCGGCTACATCGTCGGCGGCGCGGTGCTGATCGAGGTGATCTTCAGCTGGCCGGGCATCGGCCTGGCCATGTTCACCGCGATCGACCAGCGCGACTACCCGATGCTGGAAGGCGGGTTCCTGATCCTGACCGTGTCGGTGATCGTGCTGAACTTCATCTCTGACCTGGTCTACTTCCGGCTCGACCCGAGGATCACCGCATGAGCGCCGGGACGGGCGGGACCAGGAGGGCCGGGCGATGACGCTGCCGCTGCAGGACCCGTCGCTGGCCGCCGAGGGCCTAGGCGACCCGCCGCGCCGTCACGGGTTCTTCCTGGCCGTGCTGCGCGAGCGCAAGGCCGCGGTCGTGGGCCTGGCCATCATCGTGTTCTTCGTCGTGCTGGCCATCGCGGCCCCGTTCATCTCGCCCTACAGCGCCACCGCCCAGACCTGCGCGGTGTACGCGCCGCCGTCGGCGCGGCACTGGCTCGGCTGCGACGACGGCGGCATCGACATGCTCAGCGAGCTGATGCAAGGCGGCCGCATCTCGCTGCTGGTGGGCTTCGCCGCGACCCTGGTCGCGATGGTGATCGGCGGCGGCGTCGGCATCGTGTCCGGCTACTTCGGCCGCTGGGCCGACGGGACGCTGATGCGGATCACCGACGTCTTGCTGGTCATCCCGGACCTGGTGCTCGCGCTGGTGATCGCCGATATCTGGGGCGCCAGCCTGTTCCACGTGATCCTGGTCATCGGGATCCTGGAGTGGACGACCACGGCCCGGGTCATCCGGGCCCAGGTGCTGTCGCTGAAGGAACGGGTGTACGTCAAGCGGGCCCGCTCGCTCGGCTCCGGCCACGCCCGGATCATCACCCGGCACATCCTGCCGCAGGTCGGGCCGCTGCTGATCGCCAACACCGTGCTCACCGTGGCGATCGCGATCTACCTGGAGACGGCGCTGGCCTTCCTCGGCCTGGAGGACCCGACCGTCACCACCTGGGGCACGATCCTGGAGCACGCCTTCCAGCGCACCGCGATCAGCTCGGGCGCCTGGTGGGCGATCGTGCCGGACGGCATCGTGATCGCGCTGGTGATCGTGGGCTGCTTCCTGTTCGGCCAGGCGGTCGAGGACGCGCTGAACCCGCGGCTGCGGGTCTCGCACCTGAGCCTGCGGCCGTGGCGGATGCGGCCGCGGCCGCTGGTGGGACGGGGGCCGGACGCGATATGAGCCTGCTGGAGGTCAGCGACCTGCACGTCTGGTTCGACCTGCCGAAAGGCGGCGGCCAGGTGCATGCGGTGCAGGGCGTGTCGTTCGCGCTGGAGGCCGGCCAGCGCTTCGGCCTGGTCGGCGAGTCCGGCTGCGGCAAGACCACCACGATCCTCGCGCTGATGGGGCTGCTGCCGCCGACCGCGCAGGTGGCCGGCCAGGTCATGCTGGACGGCCGCGACATCCTGGCCGGCGGCGAGAACTCGGTGCGCTCCGCCCGCTGGAAGGACATCGCGATGGTCTTCCAGGGGGCCATGAACGCGCTCAACCCGGTCAAGAAGGTCGGCTGGCAGATCGCCGAGCCGATGGCCTACCACGGTGTGGCCGAGGGCGCCGCGGCCCGCAAGCGGGCCGGCGAGCTGCTGGAGCTGGTCGGGATCCCGGCCGCGGCCGGGCAGCGCTACCCGCACGAGTTCTCCGGCGGCATGCGCCAGCGGGCCTCGATCGCGATGGCGCTGGCCTGCTCGCCGCGGGTGCTGCTGGCCGACGAGCCGACCACCGCGCTCGATGTGATGGTGCAGGCCCAGATCCTGGAGCTGCTCACCCGGCTGTCCGCCGATCTCGGCCTGGCCCTGGTGCTGGTCACCCACGACCTGCCGGTGGTCGCGCAGACCTGCGAGCAGGCCGCGGTGATGTACGCCGGGGAGATCGCCGAGGCCGGGCCGATGGACGTGCTGTTCCACCAGCCCCGCCATCCCTACACCCGGCTGCTGTTCGCGGCCACGCCGGACCTGTACGGGCGGGAGAAGGTGGCCTCCATTCCCGGCTCGCCGCCGCGGCTGGACGCCGAGATCACCGGCTGCCCGTTCCGGCCGCGCTGCGACGTGGTGCTGGAGCGCTGCGCGGCCGAGCATCCCGGGCTGACACAGGTCGGCCCGGGTCACCGGGCCGCCTGCCACCACGCGCAACCGGACGGCGCCCCGCAGCCGGACGGCGACGAGCAGGCGGAGCGGACAGGGGAGCCGGCATGACCAGCGACGTGCGCGCGCCCGCCACCGCGCAGGATCCGCCCGCCACGGCGCCGCCGCTACTGGAAGTGGCGGACCTGGCCGCGCAGTACCCGGTCCGGCGCAGCCTGGGCCAGGCCCTCACCGCCCGCGGCAAGCGGTTCGTGCACGCGGTGGACGGCATCAGCTTCACGCTGCGCCGCGGCGAGATGCTGGCCCTGGTCGGCGAGTCCGGGTGCGGCAAGACCACGACCGTGCAGGCCATCCTCGGCATGGTGCGGCCCGCGGCCGGCGCGATCCGGCTGTCCGGCACCGACATCGCGGGACTGCCGGAGCGGCGGATGCGGCCCTTGCGGCGCACCGTGCAGATGATCTACCAGGATCCGTACGAGTCGCTCGACCCGCGGTTCCGGGTCCGCGAGACGGTCGGGGAGCCGATGCTCGTGCACGGCATCGGCGCCACCAAGGCCGAGCGCCGGGACCTGATCACCGGCGCGCTGGAGCAGGCCGGCCTGTCCCCGGCCGAGATGTTCCTCGACCGCTACCCGCACGAGCTGTCCGGCGGCCAGCGCCAGCGGGTCGCGATCGCCGCCGCGCTGGTACTCGGCCCCGGCCTGCTGCTGGCCGACGAGCCGGTGTCGATGCTGGACGTGTCGGTCCGGGCCGGGGTGCTGGCCCTGCTGGACCGGCTGCGCCGGGACGCCGACATGGGCATCCTGATGATCACCCACGACCTGTCCACGGCGGCGCACTTCGCCGACCGGATCGCCGTGATGTACCTGGGGCGGATCGTGGAGTCCGGTCCGGCCGCGCAGATCGTGGCTGATCCGCGGCATCCGTATACCAAGGCGCTGTTGTCGGTGGTACCGCAGCGCGACCCCCGGTCCCGGTCGGCGCCGCAGGTGCTGGCCGGGGAGGCACCGGATCCGGTGCACGTGCCGTCCGGCTGCCGGTTCCATCCGCGCTGCCCGGTGGCGGAGGACCGCTGCCGCACCGAGGACCCGCGGCTGCGCCTGATGGCCGCGGACGGCGCGGCCGAAGCGCCGGCGAACGGCAGGGACGCGGCGCAAGAAGCGGCGGACGGCCAGGACGCGACGCAGGGGGCGGTGGCGGAAGGCGCGGCGGACGGCGCGGCGGGCGGCCAGGACACGGCGCAGGCCACCGGTCCCGGCCCGGACGCCGCCAGCCTCGCCGCGCACCGGGCGGCCTGTCATCTCGCCTGACCCGCCGGCCGGGCCGGACCCGCCGCAGGCGCTGCCCCAAGAACCGCCGCGGGCGCTGCCCCAAGAACCGCCGCGGGCGCTGCCCCAAGAACCGCCGCGGGCGCCGCCCCTAGAGCCGCCGCGGGCGCTGCGCATCGCGGACCGGCAGGTGCACCACGGCCGGGCGGAGACCGATTACTACGCCTGGATGCGCGACCACGACGCCCCTGAGCTACTGCGCTACCTGGCCGCCGAGCGGGCCTACTACGACGCGTGCAGCCGCCGGACCGAGCCGCTTGCCGCCCGGCTCTTCGCCGAGGCGCAGGCCCGGCTGCCGGCCGGCCCCGAGTACTCCGCCGCCTGGACCCGCGGCGGCTGGGCCTACCGCACCCGGACCGCGCCGGACGCCGAGGGCCCCCAGTTGCTGCGCTCGCGGCCCGGGGAGGCCGGCGAGCAGGTCGTGCTGGACGAGAACGAGCTGGCCGCCGCGACCGGCTACGCCGAGGCGGGCTGCCGCGAGCCGAGCCCGGACGGCAGGCTGCTCGCCTGGTCCGCGGACACCTCGGGGGCCGAGATCTACGCGCTGCGGATCCGCGACCTCGGCTCGGGCGAGGACCTGCCCGAGGTCATCGAGCGCAGCTACCCGGGCGTGGCCTGGAGCGCGGACTCGCAGTTCCTGTTCTACCTGGTGCCCGACGTGCTGAACCGCCCGTTCCAGGTCCGGCGGCACCGGGTGGGCACCTCCGCGGCCGCGGACGTGCTGGTGCTGGCCGAGCCGGACGCCCGGTTCGAGCTGACGCTGGCCGCGGCCCGCAGCGGCGAGCTGATCCTGATCACGGCCGCCTCCCGGGACACCACGCAGGTGTGGGTCATCCCGGCCGCCGGGCCGCTGGCCGTCCCGGTGCCGGCCGGGCCGCGGCGCCGCGGAATGGAATACCGCGCCGACCACGCCGCCGGGCCGGCCGGCGGCCCGGGCGAGCTGTACCTGGTCACCGACGACGGCGCGGCCGAGTTCCGGCTGGCGCGGGCGCCCGTTCCGGCCGGATCAGCTGGCCTGGCCTGGAGCCTGGTCACGACCCCGGCCGCCGCCCCATCCCGGGCGGACACCCGGTTGCTGGGCTGTGATGTCTTCGCTGACTGCTTGTTGCTGACGCTACGTCGCGACGGCGCGCCACTGCTGACGGTCACCGATCACGACGGCGGCACCATCCGCGAGATCTTGCCCGCCGGCCCGGCCGCCACGATCGCCGTCGAGCACGCGGAGGACTACGGGGGCGGCTCGGTGCTGATCAGCGAGCAGTCGCTGATCACGCCGCCGCGCTGGTCCCGGCTGGACCTGGCCACCGGCGAGCGCACGCCGGTCTGGCGGCAGCAGGTGCCGGGCCACGACCCGGCCCGGTACCGCACCGAGCGGCTCTGGGCGGCGGCCCCGGACGGCACCCAGATCCCGGTCACGCTGGCCCGCCGGGCCGGCGTCGCGCTGGACGGGACCGCGCCGTGCCTGCTGTACGGCTACGGCGCCTACGAGTCATGCGAGGACCCGCTGTTCGACCTCAGCCTGCCGTCGCTGCTGGACCGCGGCGTGGTGTACGCGATCGCGCACGTGCGCGGCGGCGGCGAATGCGGCCGGGCCTGGTGGCAGCAGGGCCGGCTGCGGGCCAAGCCGACCACGTTCAGCGACTTCATCGCCGTGGCGGACTGGCTGGCCGGGGACGTGCCCGGGTCCCGGCCGCTGGTGGACGGCACCCGGATCGCCTGCCGCGGGCTGTCCGCGGGCGGATTGCTGGCCGGGGCGGTGTACTCCCGGGCGCCGCAGCGCTGGCGGGCCGTGGTCGCCGAGGTCCCGTTCGTGGACTGCGTGGCCAGCATGCTCGACCCCAGCATCCCGCTGACCGTCAACGAGTGGGACGAGTGGGGTGACCCGCGCGACCCCGGCGACTACGCCTGCCTGCGCTCCTACTCGCCCTGCGACAACCCGCCCGCCGGCCCTCGCCCCGCCTTGCTGACCACCGGGACGCTGCACGACCCGCGGGTGGGGATCCACGAGCCGGCCAGATGGGTGGCCCGGCTGCGGGAGACCGACACGGCTGGCTCGGTCATCTTGCTGCGCGCCGAGCTGGGCGCGGGCGCGCACACCGGGCCGTCCGGCCGCCGGGGCCGGCTGCGCTACGAGGCCGAGATCCAGGCGTTCGTGCTGGACGCCCTCGGCATCAACGACTGACCGGCCCGCCGCGCGGCCGGCCCGGCCTGGCGGCCCGGGCCGCCGCGGGTCCCGGCGGCTGAGGCCGGGGATCCCCTAGTTGAGCCGCGGACCCGGCGGCTGAGGCCGGGCTGCCCCGGGTTGCCGCCCGCTCCGCCGGCCTGCCAGGCTCGGCAGTATGACCAGCGGACCCAGCGAGCCCGGCGAGCACGGCGACCTCGTCCAGTACTCGGCCGGCCAGGGGATCGCCCGGATCGCCCTGGACTCCCCGCACAACCGCAACGCGCTGTCCGCGGCGCTGGTCGCCCAGCTCGGCGCGGCGCTGGAGCGGGCGGCCGGGGACGACGGCGTGCGCGCGGTGGAGCTCACCCACACCGGCGGCACGTTCTGCGCGGGCGCCGACCTGACCGAGGCCGCAGCGGGCGGGATGGACACCGGCACCACCGCGATCATCGAGTTGATGCGCGCGATCGTGGCGCTGCCCAAGCCGGTGGTCGGCAGCATCGACGGCCACGCGCGGGCCGGCGGCCTTGGCCTGATCGGCGCCTGCGACCTGGTGCTGGCCGGCCCGGCGTCCACGTTCGCGTTCTCCGAGGTGCGGCTCGGCCTGGCGCCGGCCATCATCTCGCTGACCACCCTGCCGCGCCTGCACGCCCGGGCCGCCAGCCGGTACTACCTGACCGGCGAGAAATTCGACGCGCCCACCGCGGCCGCGATCGGCCTGATCACCGAGGCGGTCGCCGAGATCGATGCGAGCACCCGCGCGGTGCTGGACGAGCTGCGCGGCTGCTCGCCGCAGGGGCTGCGGGAAACCAAATCGCTGCTCACCGCGGCCATGCTGGCGGCCATCGACACCGACGGCACGGCCCTGGCCCGCCAGTCCGCCTGGCTTTTCGACTCGCCGGAGGCCCGGGAAGGCATAGCCGCGTTCCGTGCCCGCCGTCCCCCGCCCTGGGTCACTGCCTGATCGTGACTGGGCCAGGGGAAACTTCGGTCAGCCGGCGAACAGGCTGGCGACCACGTCGCTGACCGTCGGGACGTGGCCGTACCGGCGGCGGATCACGTCGGCGACCAGGCCGGTCCAGCCGGTCTGGTGCGCGGCGCCGAGGCCGGCCCCGTTGTCGCCGTGGAAGTACTCGCTGAACACCAGGTTGTCCCGCCATTCCGGGTCCTGCTGCAGCCGCTCGGTGCCGCCGAAACAAGGCCGCCGGCCGTCGGTGCCGCGCGTGAACAGCGAGATCAGCCGGTCCTGCAGGTCGGCGGCGATCTCGCCTAGGTCGCGGGTCTGGCCGGATCCGGCTGGGTACTCGACGGCCAGGTCCGCGCCGAAGAACCGGTGATAGCGCTCCAGCACGCTGATCATCAGGTAGTTGACCGGGAACCAGACCGGCCCCCGCCAGTTGGAGTTGCCGCCGAACAGCGGCGTGGTGGACTCGGCTGGCTCGTAGTCGATCGTCGCGCTGTAGCCCTCCACGTCGATCTCGTACGGGTGGTCGCGGTGGTAGGCCGACAGGGCGCGCAGGCCGTGCGGGGACAGGAACGCGCTCTCGTCGAACAGCCGGGACAGCAGCTGCTCCAGCCGGTCCTTGCTCACCAGGCTGAGCAGCAGCTGCTGGCCACCCTGGTCGCCGCGCAGCAGCCCGGCCGCGGCCAGCGCGCCGGAGTCAGCCATGCCGTGCCGGGCCAGGAAGCCGGCGAACTGCTTGCCGACTTCCATGGAACGCTCCAGCACGCCCGCATCCACCACCCCCACGGCCAGGAGCGGGATCATGGAGACAAAGGACCGGACCCGTACCGGCACCGCGTCCCCGGACGGCGTCCGCAGCCGGTCGTAGTACATTCCGTCGGCGTCGTCCCACAGGCCCTGATCCTCCAGCGCGTCCCGGATGCCGGCGAAGTGCTCAAGGAACTTGACCACCAGGTCGAGCGCGGGCCGCTGCCCCGAGCGCTGCAAGATCATCGCGATCGAGCCCATCGACATGGCATAGAAGCCCATCCAGCCGGTGGCGTCGGACTGCTCCAGGATGCCGCCCACCGGCAGGTGCGAGCGGTCGATCGGGCCGATGTTGTCCAGGCCGAGGAAGCCGCCCTCGAACAGGTTGTTGCCCTCGGCGTCCTCCCGGTTGATCCACCAGGTGAAGTTGATCAGCAGCTTGTCGAACACCCGGGACAGGAACTCCACGTCGGTCCCGCCGTCGATGGCGAACACCTCCAGCGCGGCCCAGGCCTGCACCGGCGGATTCACGTCGCCGAAGTCCCACTCGTAGGCCGGCAAGGCCCCGCTGGGGTTCTGGAACCACTCCCGGCACAACAGCAGCAGCTGATACTTGGCGAACGCCGGGTCCAGGTGGGCCAGTGCCACGCAGTGGAACGCCAGGTCCCAGGCGGCGAACCAGGGGTACTCCCACTTGTCGGGCATCGACATCAGGTCGAAGGCGTCGAAGTTGCGCCACCGGCTGTTGCGGCCGCCGAGCCGCTGCGGCGGCGGGGCCGGCTGCGCCGGGTCGCCGTCCAGCCAGCGGCCGACGTCGTAGTTGTAGAGCTGCTTGGACCACAGCATCCCGGCGAACGCCTGGCGCATCACCATCGCCTCGTCGGCGCTGACGCCGGGCGGGGTCAGCTCGGCGTAGAACTCGTCGGCCTCGGCCCGCCGGGCCGCGACCGCCTGGTCGAACCCGGCGCCGAGCGGCGCCGGCGGCCCGCCCGCCGGGCGCAGCCGCAGCCGTACCTGCGCCTGGCCGCCGCCGGGCACGGTGAGCTGATACCAGAATGCCGCCTTGGTGCCCTGGCCGGCCGGGTTGACGGTCGCGGCCCCGCTGACCACGTGGTCGTTGATGCCGTCCTTCGGGTAGGGGGTGACCGGCGCCGCGCCGAACAGCCGCGCCTCGTTCGTCTCGTTCTCGCAGCACAGCACCGGCGGGGCGGCCCCGTCCTGGCCGGGGCCGGCCAGCAGCTCCAGCGGGCCGGCGAACGGGTGCGCGACGGCGAGGGCGGCCGCGGCTCCGACCGGCGGCGGCTGCGCGCGCAGCGACGGCCGGCTGGCCGCCGCGTCCCAGGACCAGGTGTTGCGAAACCAGGCGGTCGGCAGCACGTGCAAGGTGGCCTGGTCCGGGCCTGCGTTGCGCGCGGAGATCGTGATCGTCAGGTCATCGGGTCCCGCCTTGGCGTAGGTCACCTCCACGATCCAGTACCGGTCGCCGTCGAACGCCCCGGTGTCGAGCAGTTCGTACTCGGGCTGCTGGCGGTTGCGGCCGCCGTTCACCGCCACCAGGTCCGCGTAGGGGAACTCGGCCTGCGGATAGTGATAGCGCCACCGGTTCCAGGCGTGGCTCGGCACCGCATCGGTGTACCACCAGTACTCCTTGACGTCCTCGCCGTGGTTGCCCTGCGCGCCGGTCAGGCCGAACGCGCGCTCCTTCAGGATCGGGTCACGCCCGTTCCACACCGCCAGGCCGAGGCAGAACCGCTGCTCGATGTCGCAGAACCCGGCCAGGCCGTCCTCACCCCACCGGTAGGCCCGGGACCGGGCCTGATCGTGCGACAGGTAATCCCACGCCCCGCCGTCGGCGCTGTAGTCCTCGCGGACCGTGCCCCACTGCCGCTCGCTGACGTAGGGACCCCACCGGTACCAGTCGCCGGCCTGCCGCAGGCCGTCCTCCAGCCGCCCGAACCCGGCCACCCGGTCGCGCTCCGCGCCCATCGCATCCCCTTATCGCCGGCTGATCACGCCCGGCCGCGACACTATAGGGAAGTGACGGGAAGGCGATGACCCAGGAGATCACGAGCGCAGCGAATCCGCTGATCAAGCGGATCCGGCTGCTCGCCGACCGCAGGCACCGGCGGCGCGAGGGTGCCTTCGTGGTGCAGGGCGCCCAGCCCGTCTGGCAGGCCGTCGAGGCAGGCGCCGACATCGAGACGCTGGTCGTGGCCCCCGATCTGCTGTCCGCGACGGCTGCGGGCCTGGTCGAGGCCCAGCAGCAGCGGGGACTGCCGGTCGCCCTGGTGTCCGGTGCGCTGTTCCGGCGGCTGGCCGACCGGGACGGGCCGGCGGGACTGGCCGCCATCGTCCGGGCCCGCCCGGCGCCGCTGGCCGGCCTCGCGGTGCCGCCGGGGGCGTTGTTCGTCGCGCTGCACGAGATCGCCAGCCCGGGCAACCTGGGCACGATCATCCGCACCGCCAGCGCGGCCGGCGCGGCCGGGGTGATCGTCATCGGCCGCGCCGCCGACCCCTGCGACCCGGCCGCGGTGAAGGCGAGCATGGGCGCGCTGTTCAGCGTGCCGGTCGCGCACGCGCCCAGCTCAGATGAGTTCTTCGGCTGGGCCGGCGCCCGCGGGATCGGCGTCACGGTCACCTCGCCGCGCGGCGGCACCGGGCTGTGGGACTGGCGCCCGGCCAGGCCCGGCGCGATCCTGCTCGGCAGCGAAGGCGCCGGGCTGCCCGCCGGCCTGCTGGAACGCGGGGACGCGCACGTCCGGATCCCGATGACCGGCACCGCGGAGTCGCTCAACCTCGCGATCTCCGCCGGGGTGCTGCTCTACGAGGCCTGGCGGGTGCGCGAAGATCAGGGCAGGACGCGGGATGCCGGACCGGGCGCGAAAGGCAGGGATGCATGACCGGGCTGAAGGCGGCGGCAGAGCCGGCCGAGGTGGGGCTCGACCCGGGGCGGCTGGACCGGATCGGCCGGCACTTCGGCCGGTACGTCGACGCCGGCAAGCTGCCGGGATTCCTGGTGACGGTGAGCCGCCAGGGCCGGGTGGCGCACGTGTCCGCGTGCGGCTCCCGCGACGTGGACGCCGGCCTGCCGGTCGAGCCGGACACCGTATGGCGGATGTGGTCGATGACCAAGCCGGTCACCGCGGTCGCCGCCCTGATGCTCTACGAAGAGGGCGCCTTCGAGCTCACCGACCCGGTGAGCGCGCTCATCCCGTCCTTCGCCAGCATGCGGGTCTTCTCCGGCGGCTCGGACATCAAGCCGGTCACGGTGCCCGCCACCGAGCCGGTGCGGATCTGGCACCTGCTGACCCACACCGCGGGGCTGACCTACGGCTTCCAGCGCGCCCACCCGGTCGACGCGATGTACCGGGCGGGCGGCTTCGAGTGGTGGGCGCCGCCGGGCCTGGACCTGGCCGGGTGCTGCGACGCCTGGGCCCGGCTGCCGCTGCTGTTCGAGCCCGGCACCGAGTGGAACTACTCGGTGTCCAGCGACGTGCTCGGCCGGGTGGTCGAGGTGGCGTCCGGGATGCCGCTGGACGATTTCTTCCGCAGCCGGATACTCGGCCCGCTCGGCATGACCGACACCGGTTTCTGCCTGCCCGACTCCGAGGCGGGCCGGCTCGCCGTCCAGTACACCCCGGGACCGGGCGGCCAGCTCACCCGGCTGGACGCGCTCGGCAAGATCAGCGCCGACCCGCCGGCGCTGCTGAGCGGCGGCGGGGGACTGGTGTCCACCGCCGGCGACTACGACCGGTTCACCCAGATGCTGCTGCACCGGCCCGGCAGCCCGGCCGGCGAGCTGGCCGGCACCCGGCTGCTCGGCCCGCGCACGGTCGCCTACATGACCCGCAACCACCTGCCCGGCGGGGCGGACCTGGAGACCTTCGGCCGCCCGCTGTTCGCCGAGACTCCGTTCCGCGGGATCGGCTACGGCCTCGGCGTCGCGGTGGTGGTGGACGCGACGGCGGGCAAGACCCTGACCAGCGAGGGCGAGTATTCCTGGGGCGGCGCGGCGTCCACCGTGTTCTGGGTGGACCCGGCCGAGCAGCTGACCGCCGCGTTCTACACCCAGCTGCTGCCCTCCAGCACCTACCCGATCCGGTCGCAGCTGCGCCAGCTGGTCTACCAGGCGCTGGCGGACTAGCGGCGCCCCTGGCGGGGGCGGCTAGCGGCCGTCCGGCGTGCGCCGGTGGCTGGCCGGGCGCGGCCGGTAGCCGCGCTCCCCGGCCGGGTCCTGGCGGCCGGCCGGCGCTCCTTCTTGCGCCGGATGGCTGCCCTGCTCCTGGTAGCCGTCCTGCTCCTGGTAGCCGCCCTGCTCCTGGTAGCCGCCCTGCGCGGGATAGCCGCCGTCTTGCGCCGGATAGCTGCCCGGCGCCGGGTAGCCGGCGTCCTGGGCGGGAGAGCCGGCGTCCTCGGCGGATAGCCGGCCGCTGCCGGCCCGGGCGGCCGCGGCGTCCGCCGTGCGCTCCTTGCGCACCGCGTGCACCCGGTGCCAGATGAGCGCGGCCAGCCCGATGATGATCACCGCGGCGATGACGTAGCCGCCGAGGGACAGGTACTTGGCCACCCGGTGCCAGGCGCTGCCCGCGGCGTAGCCGGCCAGCGTGACCGCCGTCGCCCAGATCACCGTGCCGATCAGGTTGAACAGCGCGAACGGGCCGGCCGGGATCTCGGCGAAGCCGGCCACGATGCCGACGAAGGCGCGCACCACCGGCAGCACGCGGCCGGCCGCCACCGTCCAGGCGCCCCGGCCGGCCAGGAAGTTCTCGACCCGGTCCAGGTCGGAGCGGGTCACCAGCACGTAGCGGCCCAGCCGCTCGACCGTGGGCCGGCCGCCGATGCGGCCGACCGCGTAGGAGACTCCCGACCCGGCCAGCTCGGCCAGCGTGCCGATGACGATGATCGCCACCAGGTTCAGCTTCCCCTGGTAGGCCAGCACGCCCGCGAACCCGAAGGTCACCTCCGAGGAGATCGGGATGCTGCACGCCTGGACGAATCCGAACACGACCAGGGCGAGGTAGCCCCAGTGCGTCAGGAAGTTGGTCAGAAAGCTCTCCATGGCCCCTTGTTGTACCTCATCAGCGGGCCTGGATTGACCGCATCGCCGCCTTCGGCCCTGGACTTAGCCGGAAATTAGGCCGGCGTGCCAGGGGCGCCGCCCGGTTCGCCCCGGCCGGGCCGGTGCGGCTACGCGGCCGCCGCATTATCGGAAGCGGGGCCGGCCAGCGGAGCCCGCGCCGCCGCGGCGGGCAGCGATGCCGGGCTGACGAACTTGCTGCCCCCCGGGCCGGCCTGCACGGCCATGTGCAGGGCGCTGCCCCTGAGGTACTTGTCCCACGACAGGAACCACTCGGTCCAGCCGTTGTCCCAGGTCCCGCCGCGCGGGCTGCCGGTGATCGTGACCGGGTCGCCCGGGTACTCCATCTGGTAGTAGGCCTGCGCGTTGGCCGGCGCCATGTTCACGCAGCCGTGGCTGACGTTGGTGAAGCCCTGCTCGCCCACCGACCAGTAGGCGTCGTGCAGGTAGTCACCGGTCCAGGTGAACCGCACCGACCAGGGCACCTCGATGTTGTATCCGGGCCCCTTCATGTCCACCGGGTTGCCCTTGTCGATCGTCACGTAGGTGCCGTCGGGGGTGTAGTCGCCGGCCCGGCCGGTGCTGATCGGCCACCGGTCGATGAGCTTGCCGGCCCGGTACAGCCGCATGTGGTGGGTCCTGGTGCTGGCCACCACGATCAGCGACCGGCCGATCTCGAAGGTCTGCGTGAGCTTGTAGGTGCCGTACACGCCGGGAGCGAACTCCACCCCGTCCAGGTGGCCGGTGAAGCTGACCTGGGTGCGGGCCGGCCAGTACCCGCGCGGGCGGAAGTCCAGTGCCTTGTCGCCGTCCCAGTACCAGGCGCCGGTGACCGGCTTGGACGTGCGCAGCTGCAAGGACCGCTCCACCGCCTTCTTGTTCACCACCGGGCGGCTGAACGTCAGCATGATCGGCATGCCGACCCCGTAGGTCTGGCGGTAGCCCTCGAAGATCATGGTGGTGTCGGTGCTGGCCGGGGTCAGGGTGCGGAACGAGCTGGTCTTGGTGACGGTCCGGCCGCCCTGGCCGGCGGCCTTGGCGGTGACCGTGTAGTGCCGGGACACCCCGAGCGCCCAGTCGCTGTGCCAGGACGTGCGGGCCGCGTTCAGCGTCCCGGGCACCGGCCCGCCGGGCGAGGTCACGTGCACGCTGGAGATCGTGCCGCCGGCCGCGGTGACGGTGATCCCGGCCGAGGTCGCCGCCCGGGACGACCCGTTGGCCGGGGTGATGGTCAGCCGGGCGGCCGAGCCGGCCTGCGCCGCCGGGTGGCCGCCGGAGCCGCCGGAGCCGCCGTGCGCTGCACCGGATGACCCGCCGGAGCAGGCGGCGGTGAGCAGCGCCGCGGCCGCGCAGGCGGCGGCAGGCGCCAGCCACCGGCGGGCCCGCGGCCGCGCCGCGCGGGCGGTCGGCTCCGATTGCGGCACGGCGGGCCTCCATGGCTGACGACGACGCTTCCAGCCTATGCGGGGCCGGCCGCCGGGCGGACGCCGCGAGCGGCGGGCGGCCAGGGCCGCCAGCGCCGCCGCGGCCGTTACCCCCACTGCTGACCAGGGCACATAGTCGCCCAGCCGGTCGAAGGGCGTGCGCGCGGACGCGGCGGGCAGGGCCAGCGACACCGTCGCGGTGCCGCGCTGGCTGCCGCTCAGCCAGCGGATCAGCCGGCCCCGGTCGTCGAACGCCGCGGAGTCGCCGGTGAGGGCGGCCTGGACGACCGGGCGCCCGGTCTCGGCGGCGCGCACCGCCCCGAGCGAGGCGTGCTGGGCCAGCGCCCAGCTGTGCTGGAACGTCGAGTCAGATGTCTGGTAGATGATGACCCGCGCGCCGTGGTCGGTGTCCGCCCTGGACATGTCGGGGAACGCGGACTCGAAGCAGATCAGCACCCCGATGGTCAGCGGCCGGCCGCCGGGCAGCGTCGCGTGCAGCACCCGGGCGCCGGGCCCGGGCAGCATGTTCTGCGCGGCGGCCCGGCTGATCGCGGTGAGCCAGCCGAGCACGCTGCGCAGCGGGATGTACTCGCCGAACGGGACCAGCCGGGACTTGACGTACAGCCCGGCGATGCCGCCGGGCCCGATCAGCACGGCGTCCTTGGCATGGGCCCCGGCCGGGCTGATCGCGTCCTGGCTGACCAGCAGCTGCGCGCCCGCCGCGGCGGAAAGCCGGCGCAGCCCGCCCAGCAGCCGCGGACTGGCGGAGATGTCGTACCCCACGCTGCTCTCGCCCCAGACGATCAGCCCGGCGCGATGCGCTACGGCCCGGGTCAGCCGTTCCCCCGCAGCCAGCCGGGCGGCCGGCCCGGACGTGCCGCCCGGCTGCACCAGCGCGATCGTCACCCGGCCGGCGGCCGGGGCGGCCGGGGCCAGCGCGAACGCGGCCGGGCCCGCGGCGATCGCCGCGGCGGCACCCGCGGCCCCGGCCAGCCGGGCCAGCGGGCGCCCCGGGGTCAGCGCGATCAGCAGCCCGGTATTGCAGGCCACCAGCGCCAAGCTCACCAGCCAGATCCCGCCGACGGCGGCCAGCGCGAGCACCGCGGGGTGCTGCCACTGGCTCGCGCCGAGCACGTTCCACGGGCCGCCGAGCGCCTGCCAGGACCTGATCCACTCGACCGTCAGCCAGCAGCTCGGCACCACCGCGAGCGCCGCCAGCGCCCGGCCGGGGGTGACCGGCGGGGCCAGCAGCAGCCGGACGGCGGCGCCGACCCCGGCCCACAGCAGGCCGAACACGGCCGCGACCAGCAGCAGCCCGGGACCGATGTTGGGGGCCAGCCAGTACAAGCCGGCCAGCAGGAAGCCCGTTCCGAACCAGGCGGCGCGCACCGCGGCCTCGCGGGCGGCGGGGGCGCGCTGCATCAGCGCCAGGCCGGGGACCAGCCCGAACCAGGCCAGCCACTCCAGGTTCGCCGCGGGAAAGGCGAGCACCGGCAGCGCGCCCGCGGCCAGGGCCAGGTACCTGGCCGGCTGGGCGAGGGCGCGCCGCAACCCCATGGCTACCTCGCCGTGGTGGGTGCCCGCCGCCGCCGCGGCCGCCTGCGGATCAGCGCCCAGCCCAGCGCCGCCACCGTCGCCGCGCTGATGAGCAGCTCGGGCCAGGCGCCGGCCCGGTCGGCCAGGGTGAGCTGGGTGCGCAGCGGCACCCGCGCGTCCAGCAGTGCCCGCCGCCAGGTGCCGCTATGAGCGATCAGCGTCCCGTCCGGGCCGATGATCGCGCTCTCGCCGGTGGTGGAGGCGTAGACCACGCTGCGGTCGGAGCTGATCGCGTCGATCCTGGCCATGGCGATCTGCTGCTCGGTCTCGCCCAGCTGCCCGTCGAGCTCGAAGTCCGCGTCGTTGGACTGCACGGCCAGCAGGCTGGCCCCGGCCCGCACCTCGGACCGGACCAGGCCGTCGAAGCCGACCTCGTAGCAGATCACGTCGCCGAGCCGGATCCGGCCCAGGCCGAACACCACCGTCCGGTGGCCCGGGGTGAAGTTGACCGGCTGCAGCGAGGGGAGTGAGGTGAATAGCGACAAGAAGCCGCGCAACGGGATGTACTCACCGAACGGCACCAGCTTGCGCTTGATGTAGACGGCGACCGGCCCTCGCCCGGGCAGCCAGAGCTGGCCCGCGTTGCGGCGCGGGTTCTCCAGCACCGCGCCGACCAGGACGGGCGCGCCGATCGCGCGCACCGCTCCGGCGATCGTGGCGTAGATGAACGGGTCCTGCGACGGGTCGATGTCGGTGGAGTTCTCCGGCCAGATCACCACGCCGGGCGCCGGGCGCGCGCCCGACGCGACCTGCGCGGCCAGCGCCCGGGTGGCCGCGGCGTGGTTCTGGGTGACCGTGGCGGCGCGCAGCTGGTCGGGCAGGTTGTGCTCGTGCGGCACGTTGCCCTGGACGGCGGCGACGGTGGCGGCGGCATCCCCCGGCCCGCTGCCGTCGACCGGCAGCAGGCTGCCCGCCAGGGCCAGTCCGGCCGCCGCGGCAAAGCCCAGCGCGGGCAGCGCCTTGCGCCGCAGGATCAGCCAGGCCAGGCAGCCGCCGGCCAGCGCCACCACGAAGGTCAGCAGCGGCGGCCCGCCGACCGCGGCCCAGCCGGCCGTGGGCGCGCTGGCCTGGCTCATGGCCAGCCGCCCCCACGGGAAGCCGCCGACCGGCCAGCGGTCGCGCAGCGCCTCGACGGCGACCCACCAGCCGGCGACGGCGGCCGGCCACCAGCGCAGCTCCAGCAGCAGCCGCTGGCCGAGGCCGAGGACCGCGAACATCAGCGCCTCGATCACGGCCAGCGTGACCCACGCGTACCAGGCCAGGTTGACCAGCCAGCTCAGCAGCGGCAAGAAGAACCCCGCCCCGAACAGCAGGCCGGCCAGCAGGCTGGCCCGCAGGCCCTGCCGCCACAGCGCCACGGCCAGCAGCGCGGGCCCGGCCGCGGCCAGCGGCCACCAGCCGGCCGGCGGGAAGGCCGCGGCCGTCCCCAGCCCGCCGGCCAGCGCGGCGGGCAGCGCCCACCGCCGCCGCAGCGGCGCGCGCCCGGGCTGGACCGGATCCTCCAGGCCCGGCCCGGCGGGGGCCGGGCTGAGCATGGCGGGGTCCTGTGCACGGCTCACGCCGGTCAGGCGCACAGGCCCTCCGCTCGCCGGTCCGGCTGGAGGCCGCCGGATGTGGTCCTGCCAGCGTAGCCGCGCCGCCACGGCCCCCGGTCACACCCCGGAGACGGAGCGGGCGGCGCCCCGGACGGCCCGGCTGTTCGTGAGATTGCAGTTATCGAAAGTGATAGCCTCGTCACTGTCCGTTAAACAACGGTCGTGCTGAACGCTCCCGCCCCAGGTGACGAGCACGAGGGCAAATTCTTGATCAAGCTACGATACGCACACCTGCCTGCCGGGATCCACGTCCGGGCCGAGGCGCAGGGCCGGGACATCGTGGTCTACCTGCTGCCTGGCCTGACTCCCGCGCAGCGCCGCGCCGCGCTCAGCCGGGCGCGCAGCAGCGCGCGGATCGGGCACGGCCCGGCGCTGTCGGCGGCCGGACTGGCGCGCGCCATCGCCGCCGACCGGGCGCGCATGATGGCCCGCAACTCGGCGGCGGCGCTGCGGGCCCACCCCGCCTTGTTCGTGCCGCCGATGATCGTGCTGATCTCGGCCGCGCTGGCCTACACCCTGCTCGGCTCGGCCGCCCGGCTGCCCGCCTCGCAGAGCCCGTTCGGCCCGGTCGGGCTGTCGCTGGCCCCGCCGGCGCACCCCCGTCCGGCGAGCTCCGGCCCGGCTCCCCGCGGCCCCGGCTCGCCCGCGCCCGCGGGCCCCGGCCGCACGGCCAGCCCCGACCCGGTGCCCGGGCCGGGCCAGGGCGGCTCGCCGAGCCCGCCTGCCACCGTCACCCCGCAGCCCGCCCGCCCGGCCCGGCCCGCGCCGTCGCGCCGCCCGCCCGGCCCGTTCCGGCCGGCCCCCACATCCAGCCCGTCCCCGACCCGGACGCCGACGGCCAGGCCGGTTCCCGCCAGCCCGGCGCCGGGGTCCAGTTCGGGGTCCGGGCCCGGTTCCGGCGCTGGCGGGGGCTCAGGACCGGGATCCGGCTCCAACCCGGGCGGCGCGTGCCTCAACCTCGGCCCGCTCGGGGTCTGCCTCGACGTGTAGCCGCGGTTGCGGGCCGGGGCCGAATTTTCTCCGGCCCCGGCCTGCCCGGGCCGGACATCCTGCGGCCGCGCGGGCTGACCCCGGCCGTGCGCCTGGCCGTCCCGCTTACCCTGGTCCGGGCGAAAGGAGACCGGGGTGAGTCGGCGGGGCTGGCTGCTGTTCGCGGCGCTGAGCGTGATCTGGGGCATCCCCTATCTGCTGATCAAGGTGGTCGACGACGGCGGCGTGCCGGTCCCGGTGCTGGTGCTGGCCCGGGTGGCGGTCAGCGCCGCGCTGCTGCTGCCTGCCGCCGTCCGCCGCGGCCAGCTGGCCGCGCTGCGGCCGCACTGGCGCTGGCTGGCGGTGTTCGCGGTGGTCGAGATCATCACCCCGTGGTTCCTGCTGTCGGAGGCCGAGACCCGGCTGCCGAGCTCGCTGAGCGGGCTGCTGGTGGCCTCGGTGCCGATCATCGCCGCGGTGCTGGCCCGGCTGACCGGTGACACCGAGCGGCTGTCCGCGCTGCGCTGGGCGGGCCTGCTCATCGGCCTCGGCGGGGTCGCGCTGCTGGTCGGCCCCCGGGCGGCGGGCGGCGACGCCGGGTCCATCGCCGAGGTGCTCGGGGTTGCGGTGTGCTACGCGACCGGCCCGCTGATCGCCAGCCGCAAGCTGGCCGGGCTGCCGCCGCTGGCGATGACCGCGGTCTGCCTGGCCTTCGCGGCGGTGGTCTACTCGCCGGCGGCCGCGCTGGACTGGCCGCAAGCCTGGCCGTCGGCGCAGGTGCTGGCGGCGCTGGCCGGGCTGGCCGTGCTCTGCACCGCGCTGGCATTCCTGCTGTTCTTCGGCCTGGTCGCCGAGGCGGGCCCGGCCCGGATGACCGTGATCACCTACATCAACCCGGCGGTGGCCGTCGCGCTCGGGGTCGGGGTACTGGGGGAGGCGCTGACCGTGACCACCGTGATCGCGTTCGCGCTGATCCTGGCCGGGTCGGTGCTCGCCACCCGGCGCAGCAGCCCGGACCGCGGCCCGGATCACGGCCCGGACGGCGGCGAGGCCCGCGCGGCAGGCGGCAGCGGGGACCGCGGCGCACGGCAGCGCCGGATCCTGCCGGTTTATCGGAGCGCGACGGGCCGGGCACACCGCTAGACTCGCGCGCGTGATTGACCTCAAGGCTGCACGGCAGGACCCCGACCGCTACCGGGCCGCGCTGGCCCGCCGCGGCGCCGCGGAGGACTTCGACGCGCTGCTGGCCGCGGACGCCAGCTGGCGCCAGCACACCGAGCGGGCCGAGGGCCTGCGGGCGGTGCAGAAGAAGCTGTCCAGGGGCAAGCCCGACGCCGGCCAGCTGGAGGAGCTGCAGCAGCTCGCGGCCGAGCTGACCACCGCGGCGCAGGAGCTGGCCGAGGCCGAGCGCCGCCGGGACCTGCTGCTCGGCCGGATCCCCAACCTGCCGGACCCGAGCGCGGCCGACGGCATGGACGAGGACGACGCGCAGCAGATCCGGGCCTGGGGCGAGCCGCCCGCCTTCTCGTTCGAGCCGCGGGACGCGCTGGACCTCGGGTCGGCCCGCGGCTGGATCGACATGGCCCGCGGGGCCCGGCTGTCGGGCTCCCGGTTCGCCTACCGGATCGGCGACGTGGCGCTGGCCGAGATGGCGCTGTACCGGTACGTCATCGACAAGCTGACCCGGCGCGGCTTCCTGCTGGTGCTGCCGCCGGTCCTGGTGAACGAGCAGGCCATGTACGGCACCGGGTTCCTGCCCACCGAGGAGTCGAACCTCTACCACCTGGAGAAGGATGACCTTTACCTGACCGGGACCTCGGAGGTCGCGCTGGCCGGGATCCACGCCAGCGAGCGGCTGGAGGAAGACCAGCTGCCGGCCCGCTACACCGCGTTCACCACCAACTTCCGCCGCGAGGCCGGCGCGGCCGGCAAGGACACCCGGGGCATGTTCCGGGTGCACCAGTTCGACAAGGTGGAGATGTACGTCTACTGCCTGCCCGAGCAGTCCGGGCCGCTGCACGAGGAGCTGCTCGGGCACGAGGAGGAGATCGCCCGCGAGCTGGGCCTGCCGCACCGGGTGATGAACATCGCGGTGGGCGACCTGGGCGCGCCGGCCGCGAAGAAGTACGACATCGAGGCCTGGTTCCCCGTCCAGCAGCGCTACCGCGAGATCACCTCGTGCTCGAACACCACCGACTACCAGGCCCGGCGGCTGAACATCCGGTTCCGCCGGGACGGCAAGCTGGAGTTCGCGCACACCCTGAACGGGACCGGCGCCACCGCCCGGGCCCTGTTGTCGATCATGGAGAACTTCCAGGACGAGGGCGGCACGGTCACCGTGCCGCCGGTGCTGCACCCCTTCGGCGCCCCGCCCCGCATCGGCCAGGGCCGCTGAGCTGCCCCCGCCGCCGCGCTAGCCGGACTGGCCCGGCGCGGCCGGCGGCGCAGCCGGCCCGGCTGACTGCAGGCGGCTGACCAGGGCGGTGCCGTCGGGCGAGCCGAGGCCGGTGCAGGCGTCCCAGCCCGGCCCGGCGCTGTAGGAGCCGTTGCCGCCGCTGGTGATGTCGCGGAAGCCGGCCGCCGCCTGCCCGGCGGTGATCCCCGCGTACAGCGCCGTCTGCACGAAGCCCGGCCTGGACCCGGTGGCCTCCGCCAGCCGGCACGTCAGCGCGGCCCACAGCGGCGCGACCGCGCTGGTCCCGCCGATCACCGCCTGCTGGCCGTCGACCAGCACCTGGTACCCGGTCGCCGGGTCGGCGTTGCCGGCCACGTCCGGGACGCCGCGGCCGGTGCCGCCGCCGGGCAGCGCCGGGACCCCCGCGGCGGACTGCCAGCCGGGCTGGGCGAAGGTGTCGCTGACCCCGCCGCCGGTCGCGCCGCCGCCGGGGCCGTCGTTCCAGACCGTCTCGGCGCTGATCTGGCCGGTGGCCGGGTCGGCCTGCAGGCTGGTGCCGCCGCAGGCCAGCGCGTGCGGGCTGGACGCCGGGAAGTCGCAGTGCACGCCCTGGCCGGAGGCGGCGTCCGCGCTGCCGTTGTCGCCGGCCGCGGCGCAGACGGTCACGCCGAGGGCCGCGCCGTCGGCGATCGCCGCGTCCAGCGCGTTGCGGGCCTGGGCGGTCCAGGCGTCCTCGGACTGGCCCCAGCTGATGCTGACCGCAGTGGGCGTCGGCGTCGCGTGCACGGCCGTGGTGACCGCGTCGATGAACCCCTGGTCGGTGTTGGGCGCGAAGTACACGGTCTGCCCGGCGCCCGGCGCCGCCGCCCCGGCCACCTCGATGTCGAGCAGCACCTCGCCGTCCGCGCCGTTCGGATCCTGGCCGGGCACGTTGCTGCCGCCGTCCACGCCCGCGGCGGTCACCGACGGGGCGGTGATGCCGAGGGCGGAGAAGTAGCTGTCCAGGTCGGCGGCGGAGAACCCGCCGCCGAGCTCGACGATCGCGATCAGCTCGCCGCTGCCGTCGGTGCCGGCCGGGAACTGGTAGGCCGCGGCGACCTGCGGCGGGGTATAGGAGATCCCGGCGGCGGCCGCGGCCCGGCGGTGCAGCTGCGTCCTGGCCTGCGGCCGGTTGTCCAGGCCGAGCACGGCGACCACGATGCCGTCCAGCTCGGCCGGGATCTGCAGGCCGCCCTGCCGGTACCGGTGCCGGACCTGGCTCCCGCCGGGCCCGGTGCTGGTCACCTCGGTCAGCTCGGTGCCGAAGGCCCGGGCCAGCTCGGCGGCGGTACCGGCCACGGTCAGCCGCCGGGTCGCCGGGTCGCTGCTGGTCACCTCCAGCCCGAGACCGCCGAGCACGTCGGCGACCAGGGCCTGCTCGGCCGGGTCGGAGCCGTGCTGGCGGCGCAGCTCCCCGGCGCTGAGCCGGACCGGCGCGCCGTCGGCACGTGCGGGGCAGCTCGGCCATCCGCCGGGTCAGCACGGTGACCTCGATCCGCTCGGACTCATCGACGCTGCCCACCGCGGTGGCGGACGGCAGCTCCGCGCGCTCGCTGCCCGGCAGCGGCACCAGCGGGATCTCGGTCATCGGCGTACCTTCCGTGCGGGGCGAGGCGGGGCGGGGCGGCCGGGCCGGGCAGTCAGGCAGATGGACGGGAAGGCGGCTGCGTGGCAGCTGGTGCCCGGGCCATTGCCTCCGGCAAACTTTATGCCGGGCCCGGGCGCTGGCCGCCCGGAATCCGCCGGGAATCCGCCATCACGCCCAGGGCGGGTTAACCTGGGAGCAGACAAGTTTTAGAAGCTGGCCCGCCGGTAAAGACGATGGATGGCCAGCAGCCGAGAATTACCGCAGACCGAGGCAGGTGACCGCGGATGACGGCGCCGATGACGCCTTACGGCGGGGAGGAGCGGGCCCGGCCGCGCGTCGACGCCCGCCAGCTATGGCCCGGCGGGGTGGCGACGGCGGTGGTGGCCGGCCTGATCGCCCTGGTCGGCGTGCTGCTGTCCCGCTGGCTGGCGAAGATCCCGCTGATGGCGCCACGGGCTGACGGCGTCTACGGTGACGTGCACACGACCTCGTTCGTGCTGGCCGCGGCGTTCGCCGCGCTGGTCGCCACGGCCCTGGCCCACCTGCTGCTGCTGTCCACCCCGCGGCCGATGGTCTTCTTCGGCTGGATCGTCGGGCTGGTCACGGTGGTCGCGGCGATCTTCCCGTTCAGCACCAACGCGCCGCTGGAAGCCAAGGTCGCCACCGCGGTGGTCGAGCTGGTCATCGGCATCGCCATCGGCACGCTGATCAGCAGCGTCGCGGCCCGGTCGGTGCGGTCGCGCGCCCCGCGCGGCGGCTACCCGCCCCGGGCCGAGTCCCAGGCCCGCCACCGCCAGGCCCCGGACGCGGCCGAGCGGCAGTACCGGATCGCGCCGCCCGGCACGGCCCAGGGCGGTTACGACGCCGGGCCGCCGACGCTGCCGGAGGGCGGTTACCGGGCCGTTCCGCCGGAATACCCGGATAACCGCTGAAGCCGGTAATCGCGCAATAATCCGGTCACATCCCCGGGCAATCCCGGGTTTGGCGCATGCTCCCGATGGTACTTTGCAGCCGCTTGCCCTGCGCGCGGCGCTCCGCCGCGATCTCGCCGCACCGGAAGGGCCCAGGAGAAATCATGCGCATTATCAGCGTTCTGCTCCTCATCTGGCTGATCATCGGCGCCGTCGCCGGCGCCCAGCGGCACTACTACAGCGGGGGGTCGGCCAACTGCGCCAAGGCCGGCACGATCGCGGTCACGATCCTCGCCGGGCCGCTGAACTACTTCGGCATGAACCCGAAGGTCTCCTGCGTGGCGCCCAAGCCGAGCAAGTAGCAGCCGCCCGGCCGCGGCCACCCCGGGCCGCCGCGCGGGCCACCCCGGGCCACCCCGGGCCGCCGCGGCTGCGGGCCACCCCGGGCCGCCGCGGCTGCGGGCTATCCCGGGCCACCCCGGGCCGCCGCGGCTGCGGGCCACCCCGGGCCGCCGCGGCTGCGGGCTATCCCGGCCGCCGCGGCTGCGGGCCCGGCTGGCCGCCGCGGCCGCCTGTTAGCCCGGCCCGCCGGCCGGCAGCTCCTGCGCGGTGCGGCGGACCGACGCGTACCGCCCGACGTCCCGGCAGTGGTGGCTGCCGGTGCTGGCGACCAGCGGGACCCCGGCGGCGGCCAGGATGCCCGCCACCCGCGGTGACGGGCAGCCCCACTTCTCGTTGATCTCGGCCAGCGCGCCCGCCTCCCGGGCCCGCCGGGCCAGCCCGGCCACCAGCTCGCCGGGCACGTCGGCCTCGGCCAGGCCCATCCTGGGCAGCAGGCTGAACAAGTGCGCGAGCAGCGGCCGGGCCGGTGCCTGGTCGAGCGCGGCAGTGGTCGCGCCGACCAGGTCGGCGATCACGCTGGACGCGCTGATCTGCCCGGCCGTCAGCAGCTCGCGCATCCGGGCCGGATGCACCGGGCCGCCGGGGCCGGGGAACTGGTGGTCGGCGATCAGCACCAGGTCGATGCCGTCCGGCAGCGGCGGCAGGTCGAGCCGCCCGTTGCCGTCCAGGATCTTGGCTTCCACGCCGGCCAGCAGCTCAAGCGGGGCCGCCGGGCGCAGCCGCGCCACCGCGGCGGCGAACCGGGGCAGGTAGCCGGTGCCGGCCCGCACGTGGTCGGCCAGGCACATGGTGACCAGCCCGCGGTCCGCGGCCGCTTGCACGTTCTCCGCCAGCGTGCTGGCCCCGTCGGAGAAGACGGAGTGCACGTGGTAGTCGGCGGACAGCGACAGCGGGCTGATCATGCAGCCGCCGTGCTGGCCGTGCCTGCCTGCATTGCCCCCATGGCCCCGTGATCCCCCGCAAAGCCCCGCTGACCTGGTACGTCCTACCCGCGGCCCGGCGGCAAGAATCCGGCGGTCCCGGCTCAGCCGGCGCCGATGGCGGCCAGCAGCGCGAGCAACAGCGTCAGCATGGCCAGCGCGCCGTGCGCGGCGATGATCAGCACCGGCGGCCGGGCGGCCCGCGCGGGCGCCGCCAGCCTCGCGGCCAGTGCCGTGCCCGCCGCTCCGCCCGGGGCCGCGGCTCCGCCCGCTCCGGCCGCTCCGCCCGGGGCCGCGGCTCCGCCCGCTGCGGCCGCGCCTGGGGCTGCGACTCCGCCCGCCTCGCCCGTTCCGGCAGCGGCGGCCGCCGGAGCCGTTCGGCCCGGGCCGAACGGCAGCCCGATCGCCAGCGTCGCCATCCCGAGCCCGCTGACCGGCACCAGCAGGCCGACCGCGGCCCAGGCCAGCATGCGGCTGCCCGAGGCCAGGTACCCGGCCCAGCCGGCCAGCCCGGCCAGGGCCAGCCCGAAGTGGCAGAAGACCACAGCCGGGGACAGGCCGCGGCGGGCCCGGGCGCCGCCGTGCGCCAGCCAGGAGGCCAGCAGGTAGCCGCCGCTCGCGGCCGCGAGCAGCCAGCTGACCAGTGCCGCGACCGCGACGGCGCGGCCGGTGCCGGGCGAGCCGCCGGCTCCGGGTGCGGCCGGGGCCGCGCGGGCGGCCGGCCGGAGCTGGCGGACCAGGCGGCCGAGCCGGGCAGCGTCGGCGGCGGCCAGCCGCCGCCAGGCGGCCTTCGGGCGGCCGCCCGCGGCCTGGTAGACCGCCTTGGCCACGGCCAGGTTGAGCTGCGCCTGGGTCAGCCCGCGGCACGCCGCGGGCGCGCGGACCAGGGTGCGGTGCTGCTCGATGGCCTGCGCCCCGGCGGCGGCGCAGCCGGCCACGGTGACCAGCGGCCGGGCGGCGCGCCCCGCGCAGCCCGCGGCCAGCAGAGCGGCCAGGGCGGCGGCCAGCACGGCGCCGCAGGCGGCGGCCCGCGTCATGGTCGGCGGTCCGGGCGCGGCATGCGCTCAGGGTAACCGGGGCCCGCGCGCAGCAGCACCAGCGTGGCCAGGCAGGCCCCGGCCAGCAGCAGGTAGGGCACCAGGTCCGAGGTGAGCTGGGCCAGCACTCCGCTGGCCAGCGCCGCGATGCCCTGGCCGGCCGCCCAGACCAGGTTGCCGAAGCCGAAGCTGATGCCCTGGTTCAGGCCCTGCTCGTGCGCGCCCGCGCTGACCAGCGTCATCGCCGGCGTGAACAGGGTGCCGAAGGCCGGCATCCCGGCGATCAGCAGCGCGGCCAGCACGGATGCGGGGGAAAGCAGCGGGGCCGCCGCGGCGACCACGACGGCGGCGGCCAGGCTGATCCGGACCGGCGCCAGCGGACCGCGCCGGTCGGCGAGCCGCCCGGCCAGCGGCGACAGCCCGGACTCGATCGCGGCGGCGGCCAGGAACGCGCCGCTGATCAGCAGGCTGGAGGCGCCGAGGCGGCTGAGCCGCAGCGGGGCCAGCACGTCGACCACCCCGAACGCCAGCCCGGCCAGGGCGGTCAGCCACAGCCCGGCACGGAAGCCGCGGCTGCGCAGCGCCGGCCGGGCCGCGGACAGCCGCTGCCGGCCAGCCGGCTGCGGCGCGGGCAGGAAGCACGCGGCGACCATCAGCAGCGCCCCGATCACCGCCGCCGCGGTGAAGGCCGGCCCGGTTCCGACCTGGCCGGCGATCGCGCCGACCACCGGGCCGAACAGCGCCCCGCCCACCGCGGCGCCCATGGCCAGCCCGAGCAGCTCGCCGCGCCGCTCCGGCGGCCCGGCGGTGGCCAGCCAGGCCAGGCCCGCGGCCCAGGTGCATGCTCCGGCCAGTCCCTCGGCGAACCGGGCCGCGTCCAGCAACGCCGGGGTGACAGCGAAGCCGAACGCGAGCGTGGACACGCTCATCAGGGCCAGGCCGAGCAGCACCACCCAGCGGTCGCCGAGCCGCGCGGTCAGCAGGCCGGCCGGCAGCGCCCCCGCCCCGGTGCCCGCCGGGTAGGCGGCGACCAGCACGCCCGCCCCGGCCTTGGTCATCCCGGCGGCGTGCACGTAGTGCGGCAGCAGCGGGGTCAGCGCGGTGAAGAACACCGTGTCCACGCCGACCAGCGCGCAGCAGAAGACCAGCAGCGCGGCGACCGGCCGGGTCAGCCGCGGGCGGCGCGGGGCCGCCGGGTTCTCGCCGTCCGGCATCCCGGCCGTCAGCCGGACGCCCGGCCGGAGCCGGGTGCCCGCGCGGCGGCCGCGTGCCGGGCCAGGCCGTCGACGTAGATGTCCAGCAGCAGCTCGAACCGCTCGGTGGCGTCGGTCTCCGCGAACTGCCGGGCGTGGCTGACCAGGTGGGGGAACTGCGCGGGCGGCAGCGAGGCAAGATAGCTGCGGGTGGCGTCACCGGCCGCGCGCGCCTGCTCCGGCGGCCGCGGGACTGCCTCCGGCCCGCCGACCCCGGTCTCGTCCAGGGTGAAGCCGTTCACCGTGGCAATCAGCAGCAGGAAGCCCTGCACGGCCAGCCTGTCCGGCAGCCCGCCGGCCGTGAGGATCGCCAGCACGCGCTCGGACATCCGCACGGCATGGGGGCCCATCGGGATCCGGCCGATCGAGAGCCGGACGAGGTAAGGGTGGCGCAGGGAGGTCTGGCGCTGCGCCCGGGCGACCTCCCTGATCTGCTCCTGCCAGCGCGCGGCGTCGGCATCGGGAACCTCCACCTCGCCGATCAGCCGGTCCATGACCAGGTCCAGCAGGCCGTCCTTGCTGCCGACGTGCCAGTACAGCGACGCCGCGCCGGTGCCGAGCTCGTCGGCGATGCGGCGCATGCTCAGTGCGTCCAGGCCCTCCGCGTCCAGCAGCTTCAGCGCCGCGGCCACGATCGCCTCCCGGCTGATCGGGTCGCGGCGGTGGCGCGCGGGCCGGTCCGGCAGTCGCTGCCACGGCGGCGGCGGGATCGCCGCGACCTCGTCCGGGTCGGTCACTCAAACATCGTACCAATCTCGAACAACGATTGACTCGAACGCTGGTTGCTTGCTAGAACAGTGTTCAAGTCGAACATTGGTCGATAAACGACCCTGGTTCGAGTAGCCACCTGGTTCCGAGCCGGGAGAGTGCGAGGAGAAGGTCATGAAGACCGAGCAGGAGCTAGCCGGGCCGGCCGCCGGGCCGCGCGGCTACCCGCTGCGCTGGATCGCGGCCATCGTGCTGATCACGGGGGCGCTGATGGACATGATCGACGTGACGATCGTGAACGTGGCGCTGCCGACCATCCGCCGGGACCTGCACGCCAGCGCCACCGCGCTGGAGTGGGTCATCTCCGGGTACATGCTCGCGTTCGCGGCCGCGCTGATCACGGCGGGCGCGCTCGGCGACAAGCTGGGCCGCAAGCGGGTGTTCCTGGCGGGGGTGGCTGCCTTCGGCGCGGCCAGCCTGTGCGCCGGGCTGTCCGGCTCGCCGGCTGAGCTGATCGCCAGCCGGGTCGCGCAGGGCGCCGCGGCGGCGATGATGGCGCCGCAGGTGCTGGCGACGTTCCGGGTCATCTTCGCGCCCCGGGAGCGCGGGCAGGCCTTCGGCCTGTACGGCGCGATGCTCGGGTTCGCCTCCGCGGCCGGGCTGCTGCTCGGCGGCGTGCTGACCGAGGCGGACCTGTTCGGCTGGAGCTGGCGGTCGGTGTTCCTGGTCAATGTCCCGGTCGCGGTGGCGGCCCTGGCCGCGGGCGCGCGCTTCATCCCCGAGACCCGCGATCAGGTGGCGGGCCGGCCGGACCTGCCGGGCGTGCTGGTCCTCACCGGCTCGCTGACCGCGATCGTCTACCCGCTGCTGGAGGGGCGCCAGCTCGGCTGGCCGGCCTGGGGCTGGGTGCTGCTGGCCGCGGGCCTGGCCGGCCTGGCCGGCCTCGGGCTGGCGGAGAGCAGGCGCCGGCCCGGCCGGGTGGCGCCGCTGCTGCGGCCCCGGCTGCTGCGCATCCCGGCGTTCACCGCCGGGCTGGCCATCCAGCTCGCCTTCGCGGCCGGGATGCAGGCGTTCTTTCTGACCCTGGCGCTGTGGCTGCAGCTGGGCGAGCGGTTCTCGCCGCTGCGCGCCGGGCTCACCGGGATCGCGTTCAGCGCCGGCAGCTTCGCCGTCGCCGCCGCGGCAGTGCCGCTGGCGCGGCGCTACGGCCGCCGGGTGCTGGCCCTCGGCGCGCTGGGCATGGTGGCCGGCTTCGCCGCCGTCGGGCTCGGCTCTGGCCACGTCGGCCCGGCGGGCAGCCCGTGGGCCATCGTGCCCGGCCTGGCCGTCGCGGGGGCGGGACTGTCGCTGCTGGTCATCCCGCTGGTGAACGTGGTGCTGGCGGCCGTGCCGGCCAGCGCCGCGGGCGGTGCGTCGGGGCTGTTCGGTACCGCCCAGCAGCTCGGCGGTGCGCTCGGCGTGGCCGTCGGCGGGACGGTGTTCTTCGGCTACCTGGGCCGGCACTCCTTCGCCGCCGCGTTCGGTCACACGCTCCCTTACGTGGCCGTGGCCCTCGCGGCCTGCCTGCTGCTGTCGCTGCTGCTGCCGCGCACCGCGGTCAGCGAGGAGGCCGTGACCGGGGCGATGTGAGCCGGGCCATGGCGGGGCGCCCGGCCCGCGGGACGCGAGGCCGGGCGCCGCGCGGCGTCAGGCCAGCCAGCGGCGGTAGCGCTTGCGGGAAGCCCGCTGCCAGGCGGCCGCCGCCGCGGCCTGCAGCTGCTCGCCCTGGCCGGCGGCGCGCTGGTACAGCAGCCCGTAGCTGAAGGCGTTCTCGCCGGCCAGATGCGCGCCGACGCCGAGTTCCCGGTCGGCCTGGCGCGCGATGACCGAGTCCTGGTGGTCGCCGAGCACGGTCTGCACCTTCTTGATCTGCTTGGCGAACCGCCTGGCCGGGCGGCCGGCCGCCGGCCGGGCCGCCTCGGCGGCGTAGCGGGTGCGCTTGGCGGCCTTGCGGGCCTGGTGCAGCGCGACGTCGCGGTCCGGGCCCGGCGGCAAGGCGTAGGCGGCGGCGATCCGCCGGGCGGTCTTGCGGTAGTCACGGGCGACCGCCTTGGCCAGCTCGGCCGGGGCCCGGCGGCCCGCCCGCGGCAGCAGCGGCGGCTCGGCCGTCAGCTCGTCCAGCTCGTCCAGCAGGGCGAAGTAGCGCGGCGAGTCCAGGGCCGCCAGCAGCGCGGTATGCGCCTGCGCCCGCACCGGGGCGAAATGGCGCTGGATCCGGGCCTTGACCGGGCCGATGAGCAGCTCGTCCGGTACCTGCGCCGCGCCGGCCTGCAGGTGCCCCTGCAGTACCTCGGCGTCGCGCGCGGCCCCGAGCGCGTCCGCCAGCCACTTGAGCTCATCGCCCAGGTGCCCGGTGTCGGCGCGGCTCAGCACCTTGCCGAAGGATCGCAGCGTGCTGCGCAGCCGCCGGCGTGGCCACCCGCATCTGGTGTACCGCGTCCGGCTCGTCCCGCCGGACCATCGGGTCGAGGGCCTTGAGCGCGGCGGCCTGCTCGCCGATGTAGGCCAGCACCACCTCGCCCGCGGCGGACTTGCCGCTGAGGTCCTTGCGGGCCGGCGGCGGCGGCAGCTGGCCGTCCAGCGCGTGCTCGAGCTTGGCCCCCCAGCGAGCGGGCCGCAGCCCGTCGCGGCGCAGTACCTTGTCGGCCGCGAGCAGCAGCCGCCGGTCGCCGCCGGTCAGCTCGACCTCGACCTCCCGCCAGGTCGACACGGTGGTCGCATCACCCATCGTCTGCGCGGACACCTCGTCGGCGGCCACCTCGGCCAGCGATTCCCCGTCCCGGCCGAGCAGCACGGTGCGCTCGCGCCGGGTGCTGATCCGCGCCACCGGCCGCAGCGGCACCCCGCGGGAGTGCACCCGGACCAGCGCGGCCAGCTGGGCGGGCACCCGGCGGCCGGAGCGGCCGAGCGGCAGCTGGATCTCGCGCCGGGTGTCCGCGGCCACCGGCAGCTTCAGGTGCCAGCCGGCATCGTCGCCGCCGCGCCGCCGCCGCAGCGTGACCCCGGCCCGCAGCAGCCGCAGGTCCCCGGTGTCGTAGTACTCGGCCTCGAGTTCCTGCTCGTCGGGACCGGAGGTTCCGCTCACGTCGGGCAGCTGGACCAGTGGGGGCAGGGCCGTCCCGGCGGGCACTTCGTATTTGGTCTCTATTTCAGTCCCGTTCATGCTCATTTCACCTAGTTAACCTAATGCGGCGGGCTGGTCAATCGCTTCTCGTAACCCGGTTATGCCCGGCTGCCGGGTCCGGGCATCAGCCCGGGCCCAGCGCGCCCGCGATCCGCCCGGCCATCTCGGCCAGTATCGGCCGGGGGGTGGCGAAGTTGAGCCGGAACGCCGCCGTGAGCCCGGCCCCGAAGGCCGGGCCGTCCACCACGGTGACCCCGGCGGCGGTGACCAGGCCGCCGGGGGAGGCCGGCAGGTCCAGCCCGGCGCAGTCCAGCCAGGCCAGGTAGGTGCCCTCCGGCGGGCGGTAGCGCAGCTGCGGCAGCTGCTCGCGCAGCAGGCCCGCCAGCAGCTCCCGGCTGCCGTCCAGGTAGCGCAGCACCTCGGCCAGCCACGGCTCGCCGTGCCGGTAGGCGGCGATGTTGGCCGCCACGCCGGGATTGCTCGCGCCGTGCGTGGCGAAGAAGCTCACCTCCTCCCAGCGCTCCCGGTCCGCTTCGCTCGACAAGATCACCTGGGCGCATTTGAGCCCGGGCAGGTTCCAGGCCTTCGACGCCGAGACCGCCGTGAGCGTGTGCCCGGCCGCGGTGGCGGAGCTGGCGGCGTAGGGCAGGTGGCGGGCGCCCGGGTAGACCAGCGGGGCGTGGATCTCGTCGGCGAACACCCGGCCGCCATACCGGTCGACCAGGCCGGTGAGACCGGCCAGCTCCCCGGCCGTGTACACCCGGCCGACCGGGTTGCACGGGCTGCAGAAGATGAGCAGGTGACCGCCCGCCGCGAAGGCCGCGCCGATCCCGTCCAGGTCCAGCACGTAGCGGGTCCCGTCGTCGAGCATCGGCACCTGGATGAGCTCGCGGCCGCAGAACCCGGGCAGGGTCAGGAACGGCATGTAAGCCGGGGTGGGCAAGATCACCGGCGAGCCGGGCCGGGAGAAGCAGGTGATGGCGATCTCGAGGGCTTTGAGCACGTCCGGCACGTTGCGCACCAGGCCGGGGTCGACGTCCCAGCCGTAGCGGCACCGGTGGAAACCGGCGCAGGCCGCGGCCAGCTCATCGGCCAGCGGCGGCGGCAGGTAGCCGAAGTTCGCGTCGGCCGACAGCGCCGCCAGCGCGTCCAGGATCGGCGGCGCCGCGCCGAAGTCCATCTCCGCCACGGCCGCGCCGAGGCCGTCCGGGCCCGGCGCCGTCCACTTGAAGCTGCCGCGGGCGCGCAGGCCGGCCGCGGTGGTCGCGTCGATGGCGTCACTGAGGCTGGCCGGCACACCGTCATCCTGCACCAGGCCGCCGCCGCCGCGGCGGGCGGCGGTATCTTGACGGCCGGGACACGGCCGGGATGAGGTGATGCCGTGCCGGAGGTGCTCACCGCGCCGCGGGTCATGACCGGCGAGCAGACCGTGCCCGACGGCGCGGTCGTCATCGACGGCGCCGCCATCGGCTGGGCCGGCCCGGCCGCGCAGCTGCCGCCGCAGTACGCGGCCCTGCACCGGACCGGGTACCCGGGGGCCACCATCCTGCCGGGGCTGATCGACAGCCACGTGCACCTCGGCTTCGACGGCGGCCCCGACCCCGCCGCCCTGATGCGCGGCCAGGACGACGCCGGTCAGCTGATCCTGATGCTGCGCAGCGCCCGCGAGCTGCTCGGCGTCGGCGTGACCACGGCGCGCGACCTCGGCGCCCGCGGGCGCCTGGGCATGATCGTGCGGGACGCCATCGCGGCCGGCCAGGCCCGCGGGCCGCGGCTGCTGACCGCCGGGTTCCCGGTCACGGTCACCGGCGGCCACTGCTGGTTCATGGGCGGGGAGGCCGACAGCGAGGATGACCTGCGGCGCATCGTCCGCACCCTGCACAAGCACGGCGCGGACCTGGTCAAGGTCATGGCCACCGGCGGGTTCATGACCGAGGGCTCGGCGCCCTGGCACGCCCAGTTCAGCACCGCGCAGCTGGCCGTGGTGGTGGCCGAGGCCAGCCGGGTCGACATGCCGGTCGCCGCGCACGCGCACGGGATCAAGGGCATCCGCCGCGCGGTCGACGCCGGGGTCAGCACGCTGGAGCACTGCTCGTTCGTGGACGAGACCAACGAGCGGCGGTTCGACGAGCAGCTGGCCGCCGTGATCGCGGAGCGGGGGATCGTGGTCTGCCCCACCGTCAACGTGAACGCGCCCTACGTCAGGGACCTGACCGGGATCTCGGTCGGCCAGCACATCCGGCCGCTGCACGAGCTGGGCGCGCGGATCATCGCCGGCACCGACGCCGGCGTCGACAACACCCCGCACCATCAGTACGCCGGCGGCCTTGAGTACCTGGTGTCGCTGGGCCTGGCGCCCGCCGAGGTGATCGCGATGGCCACCACGCAGGCCGCGGACGCGCTCGGGCTCGGTGCGGTCACCGGGCGGCTCGCGCCCGGCTACGAGGCCGACCTGATCGTGGTGGCCGGCGACCCGGCGGCGGACATCTCCGCGCTCGGCGCGCTGCAGCGGGTCGTCGCCCGCGGCCGCGACTACGTGCCCGACAGCGGCAAGTTCGACGTCAGCGCCCCCGGCACGCCATTCGCCACGGCGGGCGAGGCCGACCTGCGGCTGCTCGCTGCCGCGACCCGGCGCCGGCCGGGCTGATCCCGCAGCGCGGGCGGCCGCCGTCCGCCGCTCAGGCCGGGCGGCAGCCGCCGTAGATGACGTTCTCCAGCCGCTTGTAGTACACGTCCACGCCGCCGAACCCGGCCGCCCGCAGGTCCTCGAGCTGCGGGGCCAGCGGCGCGATGTAGCGGACGTGGTTGTCCCATCCGGCCTGGTCGGCGGCCGTGCGGTGGCGGCGCTGATGCGCGGCCTGCGGGTCCTCCCGGTCGTTCACCCGCTCCCAGGCGGCCGTCACCACCGGGTCCTCGGAGCGGACCGGGTCGAAGTTCAGGTACCAGCCGCCGGGAGCCAGCCGCGCGCAGATCTCGGCGAACAGGCTGCGCCTGCGCTCGCCGGGCAGGTGGTGCACGCACATCGAGGTCACGACCGCGTCCAGGGCCGCCGGGATCGCCGCGGGCCACCGGCCGCCGGACAGGTCGAACTCGACGACCGAATACCGCCCGGCGAACGGCCGCATCTCCGGCTCGCCCGCGGTCATCATCTGGGCGGAGAAATCGGCCATGATCGCCGTGGCGCGCGGATAGCGCTCCAGGATCGTCCGGGTCGCCGCGCCGGTGCCCGCGCCGAGGTCGGCGAAGGTGAACGCGTCCTGCTCGCCGAACGGCAGCAGGTCGGCCAGCAGCCGCCGGGCCGCCGCGCGGCGCGGCTCGCGGGCCTTCTCCGCGGCCGCCCAGTCGCTCACGTACTGCTCGGACCGCCAGATCGCCGCGTTGGTGTCCCCGGGATGCGCCATGGCTGCACCCTACGTTCCCTGCGCACCTACGTTCCCTGCGTCGGCCGCGCCTGCCTGGCCGCTACGCCTGCCTCGCCGTCCAGCCCAGCAGCACCAAGCCTTGACAGGAAACCAAATGGTTTCCTATTGTACAGAGCATGGACCGGGACATGGACCTGGTGTTCCGGGCGCTGGCCGACCCGACGCGGCGGGCGCTGCTGGACGAGCTGCACGCGCGCGACGGGCAGCCGCTGGCCGCGCTCACCGCGCGGCACGACATGACCCGCATCGCGGTCGCCAAGCACCTGAAGATCTGCGAGGAAGCCGGCCTGGTCGTCAGCAGGCGGCACGGCCGGGAGAAGCGGCATTACCTCAACCCGGTGCCCATCCGGCTGGTCCACGACCGCTGGGTGAGCAAGTACGCGGAGCCCTGGGCCGCCGGCCTGGCGGGCCTCAAGCACGAGCTGGAGCAGCAGATGGAGAAGGTCTTCGAGATCTACATCCGTACCACGCCGCAGCGGCTGTGGGACGCGATCACCGACCCGGCCACCCGCGCCCGGTATCACTTCGGCGCGTCGGTCGAGTCGGACTGGGCCGAAGGATCGCCCTACCGGCTCGTCCACCCGGGCGCGCCCCGCCCGCTGATGGAGGGGGAGAACCTGACCGTGGACCCGCCCCGCCGGCTGGTCCAGTCGATGCGGGCCCACTGGGGGCCCGGGGCCGAGCAGGCCGGCACCTCCCGGGTCAGCTGGGAGATCGAGCCGGCCGGCGACTCGTGCCGGCTGACCGTAATCCACGACCAGCTGCCGCCGGACGCGCCCGGCGAGCTCTACGGCGGCTGGCCGATGATCTTGTCCGGGCTGAAGACCTGGCTGGAGACCGGCCGGGCGCTGACCACGCCCGGGTCACTGATGTATTCCGGACCGGAGGAGACCACATGACCACCACGACCATCACCGACATCGCCGTCGTCGGCGTCGGCGTCAGCGACCAGGACCGGGCGCTGGAGTTCTTCACCGGCGCGCTCGGCTTCGAAAAGCGCCTCGACGCGCGGATGAGCGAGACGTTCCGCTGGGTCACGGTCGCCGCGCCCGGCGCCTCGACCGCCGTGGCGCTGGTCGCCGGCCAGCAGCCGGGCGGCGACACCGGCATCCGGTTCGCGGTCCCGGACGCCGCCGCCGAGCACGCGGCCCTGCGCGAGCGCGGCGTCGTGGTCGGCGAGCTGCTGCGCTGGCCCGGCGTGCCCGCCATGTTCGAGTTCACCGACCCCGACGGCAACCGGTTCGAGATCGTCGAGCAGGCCGGCTGACCGCGGCGCCCGGGCCGCCGGGCGCGGCTAGCCTGATGTCTTGCCGGGCAGAGCGGGACTGAGCATGCTGAAAGTGACAGCCGCGGCGGGAGGAGAGCTGATGCTGGACGACCTGGACCCGGCCGAGACCCGCGAATGGCGGGACGCGCTGGACTCGGTGCTCACGTTCGAGGGCGCCGACCGGGCGTACTTCCTGCTCGACGAGGTGGTGTCCGAGGCGCGCCGCAAGGGCGCCCCGGTGCCCTACAGCGCCACCACCCCCTACCTGAACACCATCCCGCCCGACAAAGAGGACCGGCTGGACGCGGCGACCATGGCGCTGGACCACAAGGTCCGCTCGCTGATCCGGTGGAACGCCCTGGCCATGGTGCTGCGGGCCAACGCCGAGTCCTCCGAGCTCGGCGGCCACATCGCCAGCTTCCAGTCCGCGGCCACCCTCTACGACGTCGGGTTCCAGCACTTCTTCAAGGGCGCCGGCCACGAGCACGGCGAGGACCTGCTGTTCATCCAGGGGCACTCCTCGCCGGGCATCTACGCCCGCTCGTTCGTCGAGGGGCGGCTGACCGAGGATCAGCTGCACAACTTCCGGTCCGAGACCGGCGGGCACGGGCTGTCGTCCTACCCGCACCCGTGGCTGATGCCCGAGTACTGGCAGATGCCGACCGTGTCCATGGGCCTCGGCCCGATCATGGCGATCTACCAGGCCCGGTTCCTGAAGTACCTGGCCAGCCGCGGCCTGGCCGACACCTCGCGGCGCAAGGTGTGGGCATTCCTCGGCGACGGGGAGACCGACGAGCCGGAGTCGCTCGGCGCGATCGCGATGGCCAGCCGGGAGAAGCTGGACAACCTCGTCTTCGTCATCAACTGCAACCTGCAGCGCCTGGACGGCCCGGTCCGCGGCAACGGCAAGATCATCCAGGAGCTTGAGGGCATCTTCCGCGGCGCGGGCTGGAACGTGATCAAGGCGATCTGGGGCAGCGGCTGGGATCCGCTGATCGCCCGCGACACCTCCGGCCTGCTGCTCAAGCGGATGGAGGAGTGCGTCGACGGCGAGTACCAGGACTTCAAGTCCAAGGACGGGGCCTATGTCCGGGAGAAGTTCTTCGGCAAGTACCCCGAGCTGCTCGACCTGGTTTCCGGCATGACCGACGACGAGGTCTGGGCGCTGAACCGCGGCGGCCACGACCCGGTCAAGATCTACGCCGCCTACTCGGCCGCGATGCGCACCAGCGGCCGGCCCACCGTGATCCTGGCCAAGACCATCAAGGGCTACGGGATGGGCGAGTCCGGCGAGGGCCAGAACATCACCCACCAGCAAAAGCACATGGCCGACGCCGCCCTGGTCAAGTTCCGGGACCGGTTCGAGGTGCCGCTGACCGACCAGCAGCTGGCCGGGCTGCCGTTCCTGCGCCCGGCCGGGGACAGCGAGGAGATGGCCTACCTGCGCGAGCGGCGGGCCGCGCTCGGCGGCCCGCTGCCGGTCCGGCGGACCCGCGCCAGCCAGGTGCTGGAGGTGCCCGGGCTGGCGGCGTTCGGCGCCCAGCTCGGCGGCACCCCCGGCCGGGAGATCTCCACCACGATGGCCTTCGTGCGGGTACTCAACACCCTGCTGCGGGACAAGCAGGCCGGGAAGCACGTGGTGCCGATCGTGCCCGACGAGTCCCGCACGTTCGGGATGGAGGGCATGTTCCGCCAGTTCGGCATCTTCAGCCAGTCCGGCCAGCTGTACCAGCCCGAGGACGCCAACCAGCTCATGTACTACCGGGAGGCGCCGGACGGCCAGATGCTGCAGGAGGGCATCAACGAGGCCGGCGCGATGTCGTCCTGGATCGCCGCGGCCACGTCCTACAGCACCAGCGACGTGCCGATGATCCCGTTCTACATCTTCTACTCGATGTTCGGCTTCCAGCGGGTCATGGACCTGGCCTGGGCCGCGGCCGACTGCCGGGCCCGCGGGTTCCTGCTCGGCGCGACCGCCGGGCGCACCACGCTGAACGGCGAGGGGCTGCAGCACGAGGACGGGCACAGCCACCTGCTGGCCTCGGTCATCCCGACCTGCCAGGCCTACGACCCGACGTACTCCTACGAGGTCGCGGTGATCATCGCCGAGGGGCTGCGCCGGATGATCGCCGAGCAGGAGGACGTGTTCTACTACCTGACCCTGATGAACGAGAACTACGAGCACCCGCCGATGCCGGAGGGCGCCGAGCCGGGCATCCTGCGCGGCATGTACCTGCTGCGCCCAGCCGCGGACAGCACAGCGGCGGCCGGCGGGGATGAGCGCGCTGGCGGCCCGGCCGTGCAGCTGCTCGGCAGCGGCACGATCCTGCGGGAGGTGCTGGCCGGCGCGGACCTGCTGGCCGCCGACTACGGGGTGGCTGCCGACGTGTGGAGCGCGACCAGCTTCACCCAGCTGCGCCGCGACGGCCTGGCCGCCGAGCGGTGGAACATGCTGCACCCGCTGGACCCGCCGCGGGCCAGTTACGTGCAGGACTGCCTGGCCGGCCGGCCCGGCCCGGTGATCGCCGCCACCGACTACGTCCGCTCGTTCGCCGACCAGATCCGGCCGTTCGTCCCCGGCCGCTACAAGGTGCTCGGTACCGACGGCTACGGCCGGTCGGACTACCGGCGCAACCTGCGCCGGTTCTTCGAGGTCGACCGGCACTACGTGGCGGTGGCCGCGCTGTCGGCGCTGGCCGCCGACGGCGCCGTCCCGGCCTCGGCAGTGGCGGACGCGATCTCGCGCTACGGGATCGACCCGGACAAGCCCGACCCGGCGCGGGCCTGACCGCGTCCGCCCAGTGCCGTGACCGTCACCGAGGGGAGCAGCCGCCATGCCCGCCGCCACTGAAATCAGCGTCCCCGACATCGGCGACTTCGCCGACGTGCCGGTGATCGAGATCCACGTCGCGGCCGGCGACGTGGTCAGCCCCGAGGACCCGCTGATCACGCTGGAGTCCGACAAGGCCACCATGGACGTGCCCGCGCCGTCCGCGGGCACGGTCAGCGAACTGCGGGTCAAGGTCGGCGACCTGGTCAGCCGCGGCTCGCCGATCCTGCTGCTGGACCCCGAGGGGACGCAGGAGCCGCCGGCCGACCTGGCCGGCCAGCAGGAGCCGCCCGCGCAGGCGCCCGCCGAGCAGGCCGCCCCCGCGGCCCGGTCCGCGGCCGGCGCCGAGCCCCCGGTCCCCGCCTCCGGCCCGCCGGTCACCACCGCGCCGTCCAGCGGCGCACCGGCCGCGGCCGCCGCCGGCCCGGAGGCGGGCCCGGTCGGCGCCGCCGCCGGGTTCGAGGGCGCGCACGCCGGGCCGGGCGTGCGGCGGCTGGCCCGCGAGCTCGGGCTCGACCTGGCCGCGCTGGCCGGCACCGGGCCGAAGGGCCGGATCACCAAGGACGACCTGCTGGCCAGCGTCCGCGGTCCCGCGGACAGCGCGCCCGGCGCCGCCCCGGCTGCGGCCGGGGCGGGCATCCCGCCCATCCCGGCGGTGGACTTCGCCAAGTTCGGGCCGGTCGAGGTGCAGCCGCTGACCCGGATCCAGAAGCTGTCCGGCCCGTCGCTGCACCGGTCCTGGCTGAACGTCCCGCACGTCACCCACAGCGACGAGGCCGACATCACCGATCTCGACGCCTACCGCAAGGACCTGGACGCCGCGGCCAGGGCGCAGGGCTACCGGGTGACGCTGCTGGCGTTCCTGATGAAAGCCGCGGTGAGCGCGCTGAAGCAGTTCCCCCGCTTCAACAGCTCGCTGACCCCCGAGCAGGACGCGCTGGTCGTCAAGGGCTACTACCACCTGGGCGTGGCCGTCGATACCCCGGACGGGCTGGTCGTGCCGGTGCTCAGGGACGTGGACCGCAAGGGCATCACCGAGCTCAGCCAGGAGCTGGGCACGGTGTCGGCCCGGGCCCGGGAGGGCAAGCTCGGCCTCGGCGACTCCCAGGGCGCCTGCTTCACCATCTCCAGCCTGGGCGGCATCGGCGGGACCGCGTTCACCCCGATCGTCAATGCCCCCGAGGTCGCGATCCTCGGCGTGGTCCGGTCGAAGCTTGCGCCGGTCTGGGACGGCGCGCAGTTCACGCCGCGGCTGATGCTGCCGCTGTCGCTGTCCTACGATCACCGGGTCATCGACGGCGCCCTGGCCGCCCGGTTCGCCCGGCGGCTGTGCGAGGACCTGGGCGACATCCGGCGGCTGCTGCTCTAGCCGGGAGCCTTGTGGCCTCCCTCGGTAAATCCTTGTAGATCTTTCCGCCCGGCGGTGAGGAGCCTGACGTGGACGCACCCGGCGAGGACCGGCCCGATCGCCAGCGCGAGCGCCTGAGCGAAGAAGCCGTCACCGAGCCGCCCGGCCCGGCCGGGTACGGCTCGCCCAGCGGCAGCTACGAGACCGTCGAGGTGGCCGTCCCCGACATCGGCGACTTCGCCGACGTGCCGGTGATCGAGGTGCACGTGGCGCCGGGTGACACGGTGGCTGCCGAGGACCCGCTGATCACGCTGGAGTCCGACAAGGCGGCGATGGACATCCCGGCGCCGTCGGCCGGGACGATCAGCGCGGTGCGGGTGGCGGTCGGCGACCGGGTGTCGGCCGGCCACCTGATCGCGGACCTGAGCACCGGCGAGACCCTGGTGCCCGAGGCCGGGCCTGCCGGGCCGGCCGCGTCCGCGGCGGTGACCGAGCGCCCGGCGCCGCCGGCCGGGCCGGGCCAGCCCGGCGACCAGTCCGCCGAGGTGCTCGTGCTCGGCGCCGGGCCGGGCGGCTACACCGCCGCGTTCCGGGCCGCCGACCTGGGCAAGAAGGTCGTGCTGGTGGACCGGGGCGCCACCCTCGGCGGGGTCTGCCTGAACGTCGGCTGCATCCCGTCCAAGGCGTTGCTGCATGCGGCCAGGGTCATTGCCGAGACCCGGGAGATGAGCGAGCACGGGCTGTCGTTCGGCGACCCGGCGATCGACGCAGCCAAGCTGCGCGACTGGAAGGACGGCGTGGTCGGCCGGCTCACCGGCGGCCTGGCCGGGCTGGCCCGCCAGCGCAAGGTGACCACGGTGCGCGGCACCGGCCGGTTCGCCGCGCCCCGGCAGCTGCAGGTCGAGCTGGACGGCGGCGGCACGACCGCCATCGACTTCGAGCAGGCCATCATCGCCGCCGGGTCCGAGCCGCAGACGCTGCCGTTCATCCCGGCCGACCCGCGGATCATCGATTCGACCGGCGCGCTGGAGCTGGACGGGATCCCGCCGCGGCTGCTGGTGCTCGGCGGCGGGATCATCGGGCTGGAGATGGCCACCGTCTATTACGAGCTGGGCGCGGCCGTCACCGTGGTCGAGCTGATGGACCAGCTCATCCCCGGCACGGACAAGGACCTGGTCAACCCGCTGGCCAAGCGGATCGCCCGCCGGTACGACAACGTCTGGCTGCGCACCAGGGTCACCGGCGTGCAGGCCGGCCCGGACGAGCTCACGGTGACGCTGGAGGGGCCGAAGGCCCCGGCCACCGCCGCGTTCGACAAGATCCTGGTCGCGGTCGGCCGCCGCCCGAGCGGCGCGCTGATCGGCGCGGAGGCGGCCGGCGTGGCGGTGGATGAGCACGGTTTCATCACCGTGGACAAGCAGCTGCGCACGAGCGCGGCGCGCATCTTCGCGATCGGCGACGTGGTCGGCCAGCCGATGCTGGCCCACAAGGCCATGCACGAGGGCAAGGTCGCCGCCGAGGCGGCCGCGGGCCGGCCCAGCTTCTTCGACGCCCGGGTCATCCCCTCGGTCGCCTACACCGACCCCGAGGTGGCCTGGGCCGGGCTGACCGAGACCGAAGCCAGGGCGGCCGGGGTGGAGTACGCCAAGGGCGTGTTCCCGTGGGCGGCCAGCGGCCGGTCGCTGAGCCTGGGCCGGGACGAGGGCATGACCAAGCTGCTGTTCGACCCGGGCACCGGCCGGGTGCTCGGCTGCGGCATCGTCGGCCCGTCGGCCGGGGACCTGGTCGCCGAGGCGGCCCTCGCCATCGAGATGGGCTGCGACGCGGCCGACATCGGCCTGACCATCCACCCGCACCCGACGCTGTCGGAGACCGTCGGCCTGGCCGCGGAGGCGTTCGAGGGCACGATCACCGATCTTTACCTGCCCAGGCGCAAGTAGCGCGGCGCCGCCAGGGCTTACCCGCGATCCGGCGGACCGCAGCTCGCTGGCGCCGCGCCGCGGCGACGGGGAGGATCCGGCCCAGATCCTGGCCGGGCTGCTGGCCTGAGCGCAGACCGGCGGCGCAGGCCGCGGAGCAGGCTGGTGGCGGTGACGATGAGCAGCACGCCGCCGATGACGCACAGGGAAACGGCAGTGCTGATGTGCGGGACCGGGACCGGCCCGACGGACCGGATCCCCGAAGCGGCCAGGGCCTCGGCGAACAGCTTGACGCCGATGAAGGCGAGGATGACGGCGAGCCCGGCCGGCAGGTGCGCCAGGCGGCTGAGCAGCCCGCCGAGCAGGAAGTACAGCTGGCGCAGGCCGAGCAGGGCGAACGCATTCGCGGTGAACACCAGGTAGGCGTCGTGGGTCAGCCCGAACACCGCCGGGATCGAGTCCATCGCGAACACCAGGTCGGTCGCCGCCACCCCGATGCCCAGCAGCAGCAGCGGGGTCGCCGCCCGCCGGCCGCCCTCCCGCCCGCCTACCCGGCCGATCAGCCGGCCGTCGGCGCTGTCGGTGGTGACCGGCACGACCTGGCTGACCGCGCGCATGGTCACGCTGTCGGACGGCGCCGACGCCGGGTCCCGCCGGGCGGTGAACGCCACCCGCACCGCGGCGAAGACCAGCAGCGCGCCGAACAGGTACAGCACCCAGCTGAACCGGCTGATCGCCGCCGCCCCGATCGCGATCACGATCCCGCGCAGCAGCAGCGCGAAGCCGATGCCCAGCAGCATCACCCGGCCGTGCAGTTCGCGCGGCACGGACGAGCTGCCGATGAGCAGCACGAACACGAACAGGTTGTCCAGCGACAGGCTGTACTCGGTGAGCCAGCCGGCGAAGAACTGGCTGCCCGCGGCCGGGTGGCCGAGCCAGAAGAACGACAGGCCGAACACCCCGGCTGCCGCGATCACCACGGCCACGTAAGCGGCGGCGGCCCGCAGGCTGATCTCGCGCGGGCCGCGGCGGATGCCGATGGCCAGCTCGCTGCCGAGGATCAGCACGACTGCGCCGATCGTCACCACCCAGCCCCACAGCGGAACGTGCAGGCTGCTCATACCCTCTGCTTCTGCCCGGTACGGTCGCCGTCAGCCGGGCCTGCCGGCTTTACCGGGTCATTACCAGTAGACCACCCGCCCGGTAGCAGGCGTATGCAGCCAGTGTGGTGGCCGTATGAAGATCGGCCGCGGCCGGTCTAGCGTTGCTTCCGCGAGGCAACAGAGCGGAATCCCGGCCAGCGAACGCCACCCGGCCAGCGAACACTAGGAGATGACCATGCATCAGCCAGCCGGTACCGGTCACCCGCCTGCCGGGGCCCCGGGCGCGCCGGGGATGCCCGCCAGGGCCAGCCGGGCTGCCTTCGAGGCGGAGCTCGGCGCGCTGCGGGCCCGGGAGAAGGCACATACCCGGGAGGGAGACGCGATCGCCGCGGCCCGGCGGCGCCTGCCCATGGTCGAGGTCGCCGCCGCCGCCCCGCTGACCGGCGAGAACGGCCCGGTCACCCTGCTCGGGGCGTTCGAAGGCCGGCGACAGCTCATTGCCTACTACTTCATGTGGAATCCCGGCCGTCCCGCGGCCGGGCAGTGCGAAGGCTGCACGCACTACACCACGCAGGTCGCCGAGCTGTCCTACCTGCACTCGCGCGACATCACCTTCGCGGTGTTCTGCCAGGGTCCCTACCCGCAGAGCGCCCGCTACCGGGACTTCATGGGCTGGACCATGCCCTGGTACTCCGCCCGGGATTCCCTGGAAACGCTGCTGCCCGGCCGCCAGGCCGGCCTGTTCCACCTGGTGTGCTACCTGCGCGACGGCGACCGTGTCTTCGAGACCTACTGGACGACCCGCCGCGGCGCCGAGACGATGGACAACAGCTACGCGCTGATGGATCTCACCGCCTACGGGCGGCAGGAATCATGGGAAGACTCGCCGCCAGGCTGGCCGCAGCAGTGCACCAACACGCGGACCGCCGCCGGCCCGCCCGGCTGGCCGCCCGTAGCCGAGTGGCCGGGCGGGCGTCCCACGGCCCAGTGGCCGCGGCTCGCCGCCGGGCGCTCTGACGATCTCACCGCCGGCTAGTCAGGGCCCCGGTCCATTCGCCGACCGTCGTGACCAGGGCCTGGCGGGGGAAGACCTTCCTCGGTGAGAACGCGGCGGACCTCGGGGTCAGCATCGCAAGCGCCCTGATGTCAGCGATACCCGCGCGAGCCGGGGGCCGGGGGACGGGGCAGCGGGGCGTCGTTGAGCTGCTGGTCGATGTCCACCAGGACGGCATCGTCCTCGATCTTGCACGCGTACACCGGGATGGGGCCGCAGGCGAACACGCCCACTGCCTCGCCCGTGGTCAGGTTGTAGCGCGAGGCGTGCGCCGCGCACATCAGCGTGTCGTCCTCCTGCAAGGTGCCCTCGTGCAGCGGCTGCTGCTGATGGGTGCAGGTGTTGTGGATGGCCCGGACGTCGTCGTCATCGAGACGGATGAGGCAGACCGGCTCGCGCAGGTCGTCGACCAGCAGGGTGTCGCCGACTTCCATGTCGTCGAGGTTCGCGACGATGACGAACGTCATGACGGTGTCCTTCCAGTTGCGGTCCGGCGGGCGGCCGGCTGGCTGCCGCGCACCTCGATCCAGCCGTTGCGGATCCGGGCCGGGAGCACAGGCTGCGGCTGGCTGGCCGGCCCGCGCAGGACGCAGCCGTCGGCGAGGCTGAACTGGGACCCGTGCAGCGGGCAGGTCACGGCCAGGCCGTCGACCGGGCCGCGGCTGAGCAGGCCGCCCGCGTGGCTGCAGAGGTTGTCGATGGCGAACAGGCGGCCGTCCTGGCGGTACAGCAGGATCTGGCGGCCGTCGGCCTGCGCGGCGACCGGCGTCTCGCCGGGCAGGTCTTCCTCCTGCAGCGCGCGGGTCCACCGCCGCGGCCTGGTGTCCCACGCCACCCGGCTGACCATCACGCCCCGGGTGAAGACCAGGTGGCCGCCGAGGTAGCCGGCCGCGGCCGTGACCGCGAAACTGGCCGCGCCGAGAGCCCGGGCCGCGGCGCGGTGGCCGGTCACCCTGGTGCCCAGCGAGGCGGCCTGCAGCCCGAGTGCGGCCGTGTTCAGCAGCCCGTGGAACAACCCGATCCGGCGGTCCTCCTCGAGGCCGACGGTCCAGTCGGCCACGCCGGTCAGCGCGGTGGCGCCCGCCGCGAGGATGCCGGCCGCGCTGAGCACGCCCGCGGCGTCGAGGCCGCGCCCGGGCTCCGGGCCGCGGCCGGCGGCGTCCAGCACGATGACGCCCGCCCACAGCCCGATGGGCAGGTCGCTCAGCGCCGGGTGCACCGGGTGGCCGGCCCAGCGGCCGCCGTGCAGCAGCTCGACGAGCAGGTTGTCCTGGTACTGCTCGCGCAGCGGCACCAGCGTCCCGGTCAGCCAGTCGCTCAGGGCCCGCAGCCAGCCGAGCTGGTCGACCCGGCCGGTCAGCTCGCCGTGCCAGGCGACCAGCGGGCTTCCGGCGGCCGGGGCGCCGGAGCCCGGCCCGGGCTGCTGCGCTGCCGCTGGCGGACCGCCGGCCGGGCCGCTGCCTGTTCGCATCAGATTCCTCCCCACGGGGCATCGGCGTGCGGCTCGGTCCTGAGGAGAATCTTCCCCGCATCAGTGCCGCCTGCTCGTCTCACCTTGCGGCACGGGCATCACGGGAGCAACCCGCGTCAGCCGCCGGCGGCCGGCCCCTGCCGGGCCAGGCTCGCCGCGTAGCCGGCGGTGACGTCCCGCATCCCGTCCAGGAAGCCGGCGATGACCTGCAGGCCGGCCTGGCTGCAGGGCCGCAGCAGGCCGCGGGCGGCGTGCCGGACCGGTTCCGGTGGACCGGCGAGCGCTCCGGTAGCGGCGCGGGCTGGATCACCGAGGACGAGATGATCGCGGCCCGCGCGCAGCACCCGCCCGGCCCGGCCCGGCCCGGCCCGGCCCGTCCATGATCTTGCCGATTTGCCTGCGCTTTCCCGCATAGAACTCGCCGGGATGATGGAATCCCGGCGATCCGGGGCGCGGATCCCCCGCGACACGCCGACACGACATGTGGTGCTCCGCTTCGGCGCCGGTCCTACATATGGTGGTGCCCGCAGCTGGTTCCGTGAGCCGTTCCAGGTTCACGGAGGCAACAGGGAACCCGGTGCGAATCCGGGACTGCCCCGCAGCGGTAAGCGGGAACGACCGCCGTCCCTGTCGCGGTGACGCGACGGGAGCAGCACTGGGCCGGCCGGCCCGGGAAGCGACGGCCAGTAGGAAACGCCAGCCGGACAGTCCGGCCGGGGTTACGCCCGCGAGTCCGAAGACCTGCCAGCGCGCCGCGCGCACCGTGCGCGCGGCGGCTCCGGCCGCGCGGGACGGCCGACGGGCACCGGTGACCTGCCGTCCGCGGCGGGGCATCGCTCCGTCCCCGGCTGCGCGGCCGTCCGGAACGAGCTCGCGAGGAGAGAGCCATGACGGGGACGACGGCAGGACCGGCCGCGGGCAGCCGGCCCGGCATGCAGGTCCGCAAGCGGAACGGGGACACCGAGCCGGTCGACGTGAACAAGATCGTCCGGGCGGTGCAGCGCTGCGCGGGCGGGCTGGACGAGGTCGACCCGATGCGGGTGGCCACCAAGACGATCAGCGGGCTGTACGACGGCGCGACCACGGCCGAGCTCGACCGGCTGTCGATCCAGACCGCCGCCGAGATGACCGGCGAGGAGCCGCAGTACTCGCGGCTGGCCGCCCGGCTGCTGTCCGGATACATCGCCAAGGAGGTCCGCGGCCAGGGCATCGCGTCGTTCAGCCAGTCGGTCGCGCTCGCGCACGCCGAGGGCCTGATCGGCGACGAGACCGCGAAACTGGTCAAGGACAACGCCCGCAAGCTGGACTTCGCCGTCGACGAGCAGGCCGACCAGCACTTCGAGTACTTCGGCATCAAGACCGTCTACGACCGGTACCTGCTGCGGCACCCGGCCACCCGGCTGGTGGTGGAGACGCCGCAGTACTTCCTGCTGAGGGTGGCGTGCGGGCTGTCGCGCACCCCGGCCGAGGCGATCGGCTTCTACCGGCTGATGTCGTCGCTGGCCTACCTGCCGAGCTCGCCGACGCTGTTCAACTCCGGGACCAGCCACCCGCAGATGTCGTCGTGCTTCCTGGTCGACTCGCCCCGCGACGACCTGGACTCGATCTACGCCCGGTACGGGCAGGTGGCCCGGCTGTCAAAGTTCTCCGGCGGGATCGGCATCGGCTTCTCCCGGGTGCGCTCGCGCGGCGCGCTGATCCGCGGCACCAACGGCCAGTCCAACGGCATCGTGCCCTGGCTGCGCACGCTCGACTCGTCGGTCGCGGCGGTCAACCAGGGCGGCCGCCGCAAGGGCGCGGCCTGCGTCTACCTGGAGCCGTGGCATCCCGACATCGAGGAGTTCCTCGAACTGCGGGACAACACCGGCGAGGACGCCCGCCGCACCCACAACCTCAACCTGGCCAACTGGATCCCGGACGAGTTCATGCGCCGGGTGGAGGCCGGCGAGATGTGGTCGCTCATCGACCCGGACGCCGTGCCGGAGCTGCCCGACCTGTGGGGCGCGGAATTCGACGCCGCGTACCGCGCGGCCGAGGCGGACGGCCGGTTTGTCCGGCAGCTGAAGGCCCGCGACCTGTACGCGAAGATGATGCGGACGCTGGCGCAGACCGGCAACGGCTGGATGACGTTCAAGGACACCACCAACGCCCGGTGCAACCAGACCGCGCAGGCCGGCCACGTGGTGCACCTGTCCAACCTGTGCACCGAGATCACCGAGGTGACGACCGACGCCGAGACTGCCGTCTGCAACCTGGGCTCGGTGAACCTGGCCCGTCACCTCACCCGCTCCGGCGGCGCGCCCGCGGTCGACTGGGCGAAGCTGCGGGAGACGGTGCGCACCGCGGTGCCGTTCCTGGACCGGGTCATCGACCTGACCTTCTACCCCAGCGAGCAGGCGGCCGCGTCCAACCCGCGCTGGCGGCCGGTGGGCCTCGGCGTCATGGGCCTGCAGGACGTCTTCTTCGCGCTGCGGCTGCCGTTCGGATCCGATGCCGCCCGGCAGCTGTCGGCGCGGATTGCCGAGGAGATCTACCTCACCGCCCTGGAGGCGTCCGCGGACCTGGCCGAGCGGCACGGCCCGCACCCGGGCTTCGCGCAGACCCGGGCGGCTGCCGGGCAGCTGCAGCACGACCTGTGGGGCGTGGCCGGGACGCAGCCCGGCCGGTGGAAGTCGCTGCGCAAGCGCATCGCCGTGACCGGGCTGCGCAATTCGCTGCTGATCGCCATCGCCCCGACCGCGACCATCGCCTCGATCGCCGGATGCTACGAGTGCATCGAGCCGCAGGTCTCCAACCTGTTCAAGCGGGAGACCATGTCGGGTGAGTTCCTCCAGGTCAACTCGGCGCTGGTGGCGGAGCTGAAGGCGCACGGGCTGTGGACCCAGGACGTGCGGGACGAGATCAAGCGCGCCGAGGGGTCGGTGCAGGGCGTCACCGCGCTGCCGGCCGGGGTCCGCGAGCTGTTCCGCACCGCGTGGGAGCTGCCGCAGCGGGCGCTCATCGACGCCGCGGCCGCCCGGGCGGCGTTCATCGACCAGAGCCAGTCGCTCAACCTGTTCCTGGCCGCGCCGTCGATCGGCAAGCTGTCCTCGATGTACCTGCACGCGTGGAAGTCCGGCCTGAAGACCACCTACTACCTGCGCTCGCGCCCGGCCACCCGGATCACCCCGGCCACCGTCGCGCTGCCCGGCACCGCGGCGGCCCAGGCCAGTGCGGCGGCCCAGGCCAGCGCGGAGGCTCAGGCCAGCGCGGGGGCGGCCATCAGCTGCTCGCTGGAGAACCCCGAGACTTGCGAGGCCTGCCAGTGACCGCCACCGCCAGCGCGGCGGGGGCGGGAAAGCGGGCCGCTCCGCCCGGTGCCGGCGAGCGCCACATGCTGCTGGACCCCGGCATGGACCTGACCCTGCGGCCGATGCGCTACCCGCAGTTCTACGACCGGTTCCGGGACGCGATACGCAACACCTGGACCGTCGAGGAAGTGGACCTGCACTCCGACCTGGCCGACCTGCGCAAGCTCTCGGCGGCCGAGCGGCACCTGGTCTCCCGGCTGGTGGCGTTCTTCGCGACCGGGGACACCATCGTCGCCAACAACCTGGTGCTGAACCTTTACCAGCACGTGAACTCGCCGGAAGGCCGGCTGTACCTGTCGCGGCAGCTGTTCGAGGAAGCCGTGCACGTGCAGTTCTACCTGACACTGCTGGACACCTACGTGCCGGACGAGGCCGAGCGGGCGCAGGCCTTCGCGGCGGTGGAGAATATCCCCTCGATCCGGCGCAAGGCCGAGTTCTGCTTCCGCTGGATCGACTCGATCTTCGGGCTGCGCGAGCTGCGCACGGCCGCGGACCGGCGGTCGTTGCTGCTGAACCTGATCTGCTTCGCGGCATGCATCGAGGGGCTGTTCTTCTACGGCGCGTTCGCCTACGTCTACTTCCTGCGCTCGCGCGGCCTGCTGAACGGGCTGGCGTCGGGGACCAACTGGGTGTTCCGCGACGAGTCCATGCACATGGCGTTCGCGTTCGATGTCGTCGACACGGTGCGGGCGGAGGAACCGGGCCTGTTCGATGCCGGGCTGACCGGGCAGGTGCGTGACATGCTGGCCGAGGCGGTCGAGTGCGAGGTCCAGTTCGCCCGCGACCTGCTCGGCCCGGGCCTTCCCGGCCTGTCGCTGGAGGGGATGCGGGAGTACCTGCAGCACGTCGCGGACCGGCGGCTGGCCCGCCTGGGCATCGAGCCGCTGTACGGGTCGGCGAACCCGCTGCAGTTCATGGAACTTCAGGACGTGCAGGAGCTGTCCAATTTCTTCGAGCGGCGGGTGTCGGCGTACCAGGTGGGCGTGACCGGGACGGTGGCCTTCGACCAGGACTTCTGACGGCAGGTAGCCTCGCCGGTCTGGGCGATCGACGCCGGCGGCCTGGTGGTGCGCTGCGCGGCGTGCGGGCTTCCCGCCCGTGGTCACCTTCGCCCCGGTCCCGGTGACGAGCACGTTGAGCCCGCCGCACGGGCCGGCCCCGTTGCCACCCGTCCCGGCTCGTTGCCGCTAATGTGTTATTGCAAGTCTTTTGCAGTGAGCCCTATGCTCACTCGTGACCGCGACCGCCCCCGGGAGGTGCCGCAGATGGCTGTGCTGACGGCCCGGCTGACCCGGATCCGGGCTGGCCTGACGCCCGCCGAGTGGACGCGGGCCGGCGCGATGGTGGCGGTGATCGCCGGGCTGCACGTGGCCGGGTGGGTGATGCTGGCCGCCGCGGTCGGCGGCCACTACCGGATCAGCGGGACGCAGCTGTTCGGGTTCGGCACCGGGATCCTGGCCTACACCCTGGGCATGCGGCACGCCTTCGACGCCGACCACATCGCCGCGATCGACAACACCACCCGCAAGCTGGTCAACGACGGCAAGCGGCCGCTGTCGGTCGGGTTCTTCTTCTCCCTCGGCCATTCCACCATCGTGTTCGCGCTGGCGGTGCTGCTGAACTTCGGCATCCGCGCCCTGAACCACCAGGTCCGCAACGGCAGCTCCGGCCTGCACAGCGTGACCGGCATCATCGGCACCTCGGTGTCCGGCGTGTTCCTGTACATCATCGCCGCGCTGAACGTGATCATCCTGGCCGGCATCATCGGGGTGTTCCGCGGCATGCGCTCGGGCCGCTACTCCGACGAGGAGCTGGAGGCCCAGCTGGACAAGCGCGGGCTGATGAACCGGTTCCTCGGCCCGCTGGCCCGCCGGGTGGACGCGCCCTGGAAGATCTACCCGGTCGGCGTGCTGTTCGGCCTGGGCTTCGACACCGCCACCGAGGTCGCGCTGCTGGTGCTGGCCGGGACCGCGGTGGTCTCCGGGCTGCCGTTCTACGCGATCTTGTCGCTGCCCGTCCTGTTCGCGGCCGGGATGTGCCTGTTCGACACCGCCGACGGCTGCTTCATGAACTTCGCCTACGACTGGGCCTTCGCCCGGCCGGTCCGCAAGGTCTACTACAACCTCACCATCACCGGCCTTTCGGTGTTCGTCGCGTTCTTCATCGGCACCGTCGAGCTGCTCGGCCTGCTCGGCCACGAGGCCGGGCTGGCCGGCGGGTTCTGGCGGTTCCTGGCCGGCTTCGACATCAACAAGGCCGGCTTCGTCATCGTCGGCGTGTTCGTGCTGACCTGGGCCGCCGCCCTGGCCATCTGGCGGTTCGGCAAGATCGAGCAGCGATGGGACCTCGCCGCCGCCCGGGCCGCCGGCCGCGACTGATCTCCGGCTGTTGGGCCCAGGGCACCGGACGGGGCGGGATGCGCTGTCAGCCGATCCCTGTGCGGACGGCGTCCGGCTGCTCTAGCATGAATTGCCTGGGTTATGCATTAATGAGCATGTTTGCAGGGGGTGGTGCAGCCCGTGGGGGGGCAAGGGACCGACAACCAGACGGCTGGCTATCCGGCACTGCATGATCCGGAGGCGACCGATCCCGGCCTGGGGATTCAGCCCCTGGCCGCGGCAGCAGACCAGACTGCGGGGCCGGTGAGCGCCCCGGTGCCGTCGGCCGAGCCCGATAACATCCAGCGGAACGGCGTCGTGCCGGCGGAGCAACAGGGCTTTGGCGGGCCTGCGCCGGATGAGCCCGCCGTCCGCTGGCCGCGGCGCCGCGCACGCAGCGGGATCGAGGCCCGGGACGACTGGGCTGGCTGGGCTGAGGATTTTCCCGATTCCGGCCACGGCCCCGAATACCCGGTCGCCCGCTGGCCGCGGTGGCGCCGCGCGCGCGGCGGGATCAAGGCCCAGGACGACTGGGCTGAGGAGCTTGCAGGCCCGGAAGTCCAGATCGTCCGCAAGGTGCCGCTGATCAGCATCGCGGTGCTGGTAGTGCTAGTACTCGTCGCCGGGATCGCGGCGGCTGGGTATCTGCGGGCCAAGAACGACCTGAACGGCATCCGGCGGCTTGGCAACCCGTTCGCATCGATACCCCCGCGGCTGCGGCCGCCCCCGCCGACCGGGGCGGCGGCCAAGGGCCTGACGTTTCTCGTCGTGGGCTTGGATACCCGCTCGGCTGCCGCCGGGAACTCGGCCAGCGGCATCGTGGACGCGCTCATGCTCGTGCGCCTGATTCCCGGCGGCACCGCTGCCTACGTGGTGTCGGTACCACGCGACTCCTGGGTGCCGATCCCGGCTCACCGCAACGGCAAGGTTGACTCCGCGTATGCCCTCGGCGGCGCTGCCCTGACGATCCGGACGGTCGAGCGCCTCACCAATGTCCGCATCGACCACTTCGCGATGATCGACTGGACCGGCATCCCCGACGTGACCGACGCGCTCGGCGGGGTGACCGTAAGGTTTCCCGTGAGCACGCACGATCCCGCCAGGCCGGTCACCTGGACGGCGGGGCTTCATCTGGACGGCGCGCAGGCGCTGCAGTACATCCGCCCTTCGGGCAGCGCGGCCAGCGCCGACTTGGGTGATGAGGCCCGGCTGCAGGAGTACCTGCGGGCGTTGTTCCAGCAGGCCCGGCGGGGGGGCACGCTGGCCAATCCGCTGCGGGCGGTCTCGGTGCTGAACGCGCTGCCTGGCGCGGTCAGCCTGGACAACACCCTGAATGACAGCCAGCTGCTGCATCTTGCGCAGAGCCTGCGCGGGATGCGAACGAGCCAGGTTGTCTTCGCCGCCGCGCCGAGCCTCGGCACAGGCTCGGCGGCAGGCCAGAGCATCGTGCGCCTGAACCACTCTGTCGGCCAGGGATTCTGGCACGCATTCGACTACGACTCGCTGCCCGCGTTCATGCAACAGCACGGCCTGAAGCAGCTCGGCCCCCCAGGTCACTAAGACGGTGAAGGACCGGCTGCACATCGACATCACCACCGGCGGGTCTGTCGAGGATGGGGTGGCCAGGCTGGTGGCCCTGGGAGGCAGGCTGGCCGAGATGCGCCAGGACCCGGAGACGCTCGCGAACCCCGCGCGCGAACCGGTGCCCTACGATTTCGGCCCGTAGGCCGCGGCGATGTCCGGCGAGCCGCCCCAGCGGCTGTAGGCGGGCGACTGCGGCCATCCTTGCGGCGAGTCCTGCCAATCTTCCTGCCGCCCGTAGGGCAGCAGGTCGATCAGCGCGAAGGTGTGCGTGAGCTGCTCGGTGCCGCGGCCGCTGGTGTGCCAGGTGCGGTACACGGTGTCGCCGTCGCGCAGGAACACGTTGACGGCGAACCCGCCGCCCGGCGGGGCGCCGACGTCGGCGCCGAACGGGCTGTTCGCGGTGGAGTACCAGGTCATCTTGTTCCCGACCCGCCGCTTGTAGGCGAGGGCCTCCTCGATCGGGCCCTGGGTGACGATGACGAAGCGGGCGTCGTAGTCGTCCAGGAACTCCAGCCGGGTGAACTGCGCGGTGAACCCGGTGCAGCCCGGGCACTGCCATTCCTCGCCGGGGAACCACATGTGGTTGTAGACGATCAGCTGCGGCTTGCCGTCGAAGATGTCAGCCAGCCGGACCGGTCCCTGCTCGCCCTCCAGGGTGTAGCCGGGCATCCTGACCATCGGCAGCCGCCGGCGCTGCGCGGCGATCGCGTCGAGTTCCCGGGTCGCGGCCTTCTCCCGGGCGCGCAGCGCGTCCAGTTCGTGCTGCCAGGTCTGCGCGTCGACGACGGGCGGCAAAGCGGCGGCGGTCATGGGATCCTCCTCCGGATCACGGTTCGCACGGACCAGGTTCACAGCATGCAGTCTGCAGCTGCCGGATTAGACGCGGCCGGGCGCGCTGATTCATCGGTACCGTCTCCGCCGGTGCCGCGCGGCCCGGCGGCCTCGCCGGGGAACTCGTGCGCCGAGTCCCTGGCCAGCCAGTAGTCGTCGTCGAACCGCGCGGCGAGCGCGGCCACCGCCTTGCGGATGATGACCTGGTCGTCGGTCAGCTCCAAGTCCACCGCGGCTTGTCTCCCTCGCGTCCGGCCCGGCCCGGCCGGGGGCGCCCGGCCGGTCGTCATTTGGATTGATCATAACAAAGGACAGGCCAAATTCTCGGGCCCGGCCGGCCCGGACCGGGCGGATGGGTGTGCGGATGAGTGAGTGCTAGATTAGGTATGACCAAAAACCGGCTGATCTAAGGTATGACCAAGGAGCGGAGCGCCGACCCGGATGGCTCACCCTTATCGGCCTGACCGTGGCGCGGCGATCCGCGCGGCCGTGCAGCTGGAGCCCATGCACGTGCCCAAGGCGTCGGACGTGCTGGCCGACGAGCTGCGCGAGCGCATCCTGGCCGGCGACTTCCCCGAGGGGCTGGCGCTGCCGTCCGAGCGCGAGCTGGTGACCCAGACCCGGATGAGCCGCACCACGGTCCGCGAGGCGCTGCGCATCCTGGAGGTGCAGGGCCTGGTGCGGATCAAGACCGGCCGGTCCGGCGGCGCGTTCGTGCAGCGGCCCGGCGGGGAGTCGGTGGCCAGCTCGGTCAGCCTGCTGATCCGCGGCCAGCAGATCCGGCTGGCGGCGCTGCTGGAGACCCGTGAGGCCGTCGAGCCGGCCTGCGCCCAGCTGGCCGCCAAGTACCGGACCGCGGAGGACCTGGCCCGGCTGGCCGAGGCCAACGAGGCCATCGGCGATCAGGACGCCACGCTGGCCGCGTTCTTGCAGGCCAACGTGGACTGGCACGTGGCGGTCGCGATCGCCAGCCACAACGAGCTGCTGACCGGCTTCATGCTGGCCCTGTCGCGGGCCATCTACGCCTCGACCGACAACAGCGCCTTCATCGACTCCGGCGTCCGGCAGGCCACGATAAAGGCGCACCAGGCCATCACCGCGGCCATCGCCGGCCAGGACCCGGACGCCGCGGTGCGCCGGATGCGCCGCCACCTGCACGCCTACGCCGAGGCCGTCGCCGCGGTGGAGGAGCGGACCGAGATCGTGGTGCCCGGGGACTGACCGGGCGCCCGCGCCGGGACCGCCCGGGCCAGCGGGCCGGCGGGTATCCCCGTCCCCGCGCACATCAGCGCCCGGGCCGGGACCCGCGCGGGCAGGACAACGGACCTGGCCATCTCGTGACGGCAGTCGCGGGCCCCAGCTCACCCGGCGGGCCAGCGGCCGCGGATGCGGTTCTGCTCCGGTACCGGGTGATCAACGTTGCCGGGAGTTGGCTCCAGGGTGCCCCGGGTGACCGAAGCCAGCCGGAACAAGGGTCCCACCAGCAGGTCGTAGAGCTGCGGCAGGAACCGGTAGCCGATGACCACGAAGGGGTTGGACGGCCCGGCCGGCACCGAGACATGGCGGCGCGGATGGTCAGCCAGCCGGGCGATCGCCTGCGCCGTCCGCTCCGGCTGCACGACGGGCACCGGCGGCCGCGTCGGCCGGCCGAGGTAGTTGGCGGCCTGGTAGTAGATGGGCGTGTTGGTGCTGCCCGGGCTGACGATGCAGACGTGCACGCCGCGGGCATCGCGGGTCTCCTGCTGGAGCGTGCGGGCCAGCGCCCGCTGCCCCCACTTAGCGGTGGCGTATGCCCCCATGCCCGGCACGGTCACCGACCCGAGCAGCGAGTTCACGACGACGAGCACCCCGCGGCCCTGGCGGCGCAGCACCGGCAGCACCGCGCGGGCCAGGTACAGCGTTCCGCGGATCGCGGTATCGGTGACGGCGGTGAAGACCTGCGCCGGCAGCTGCTCGACGGTGCCGTAGGCCATCACCGTCGCGGTGTGGACGACGAGGTCCAGGGCCCCGGGGCAGGCCGACACCATCCGTTCCGGATCACCGGGCCTGGCCACGTCGCCGGCCACGGTGATCACCCCGGCCGCTCCGGCGCCGATGCAGGACCGGGCGGCCGCGTCCAGTGACTGCTGATCCCGGGCGGCGAGGATCAGCCGCCACCCGTCGCGGGCCAGCCGTTCGGCGGTGGCCAGCCCGATGCCGCTGGAGCCGCCGACGATGAGCGCGCTGCGCGCAGTCACGGGGTGAGCACGACTTTTATGCAGCCGTCGCTCTTGTCGCGGAACATCTCGTAGGCGGCGGGCGCGTCGGCGAGCGGGAGCCGGTGCGTCGCGAGGTCGAGCGTGCCCAGCGGGTCGCCCGGGTCCAGCACGAGCGGCAGGATCTCGCCGGTCCAGCGCCGCACGTGCGCCTGTCCCATCCGCAGCTGGATGCCGCGATCGAACATCTCCATCATCGGCAGCGGGTCGACCTCGCCGCCGTACACCCCGCTGACGGACACCGTCCCGCCGCGGCGCACGCCCTTGATCGCGCCGAGCAGCGCATCGATGCGGTCGGTGGCGGCCTTGTCGGTGACCCGCTGCGCGACGGCGTCGGGGAGCAGGCCGGTCGCCTTCTGCGCGGCGGACGCGAGCCGGCTGCCCGGCGCGCCGCCGTGCGCCTCCATGCCGACCGCGTCGATGGTCGCGTCCGGGCCGCGGCCGTCGACCAGGTCGATGAGCGCCTCGCTGATGTCACCGGCCTCGGCCAGGTCGACGGTCTCGGCACCGTACCGGGCGGCGAGACCGAGGCGCTCGGGCACCGAGTCGATGCCGATGACCCGCCCGGCGCCGAGCTGCCGGGCGATGCGCACGCACATCTGGCCGATCGGGCCGAGGCCGAACACCGCTACGCTGCCGCCCTCGGGGACGTCGGCGTAGCGGACGGCCTGCCACGCGGTGGGCAGCACGTCGGACAGGAAGAGGAACTGCTCGTCCGGCGTGCCCTCGGGGATCTTGACCGGGCCGAACTGGGCCTGCGGGACGCGCAGGTACTCGGCCTGCCCGCCGGGCACGGACCCGTACAGCGAGGTGTAGCCGAACAGCGACGCGCCCTTGCCCTGGCTGCGCACCTGGGTGGTCTCGCATTGCGCGAACAGCCCGCGCGTGCACATCCAGCAGTGCCCGCACGAGATGTTGAAGGGGATCACGACGCGGTCGCCGGCCGACAGGTCGCCGGTCTCGCTGCCGGTCTCGGCCACGACGCCCATGGCCTCGTGGCCGAGGACGTCCCCGGCCTTGAGATAAGGCCCGAGCACCCCGTAAAGGTGCAGGTCGCTGCCGCAGATCGCGGTCGAGGTGACCTTGATGATCGCGTCGGTTGGTTCCTCGATGCGGGGATCAGGAACGTCGGTGACCTCGACGTTCTCGTTGCCTTGCCAGGTGAGTGCTCTGATGGCTAACTCCTCGGAGAGTGAAGCTGCGCCGCCGTCCGGCGCGTCCCGGGCCACTGCCCGGCAACGCCGGAGGCAATCCGCCGTGCGCAAGCCCGGTGTTCTGAGCCGCCCGGGCGGGGTAGAGGACCCGGGCCCGTCGCCGGCTATCGGCGGGCCACCGCCGGGCCGGAGGGAAGTGATCGTGATGGCGGCTGCTGACGCTATCGTCATCGGCGCTGGCCACAATGGCCTGGTGGCGGCGAACATCCTGGCCGGGGCGGGATGGGACGTGCTGGTGTGCGAGGCGCAGCCGGTGGCGGGCGGCGCCATCGCCACGGCCGAGGTGCTGGATCCCGCTTTCCGCACCGACCTGTTCAGCGCCTTCTACCCGCTGGCCGCGGCGTCGCCGGTGATCCGCGGGCTCGACCTCGCGGCGCACGGCCTGCGGTGGTCCCGGGCGCCTGCCGTGCTCACGCACGTGCTGCCCGACGGCCGCTCCGCCACGCTGTGGCAGGACCCGGCCCGGACCGCGGCGTCGCTCGCCGCGTTCCATCAGTCGGACGGGGACGCGTGGCTGCGCCTCACGGCCCAGTGGGAGCGGATCGGCGACCGGCTGATCGGCGTGCTGCTGCGCCCGTTCCCGCCGGTCCGGTCCGCGGCCGGGCTCGCGCGCGCGCTCGGCATGGCCGAGGGCCTGCGGTTCGCCCGGATGGCGGCGCAGCCGGTGCGCCGCTTCGGCGAGGAGACGTTCCGGGGGGCGGGCGGCCCGATCCTGTTCGCCGGCAACGCCCTGCACGCTGACCTGCCGCCGGACGGGGCGGGCAGCGCCTTGTACGGGTGGCTGCTCATGATGCTCGGCCACTCCGTGGGCTTCCCGGTCCCGGCCGGCGGGGCCGACTCGATCGTCAAGGCCCTGATCCGCCGGGCGGCAAGCTACGGCGCCGAGATCCGGACCGGAGCCCGGGTTGCATCCGTCCAGGTCAGCGGGGGCCGGGCCACGGGGGTGACCCTTGAATCCGGCGAGCACCTCACGGCCCGGCGGGCCGTGCTCGCCGATGTCGCCGCGCCGGCGCTGTTCGGGGACCTGGTCGGCCGCGAGCACCTGCCCGCTCGCTTCGCCGAGGATCTCGCCCGCTTCCAGTGGGACGCCCCGACGCTGAAGCTGAACTGGGCGCTCGACCGTCCCGTCCCGTGGACGGACGCGGACGCGAGGTCAGCCGGCACCGTCCATCTGGGCGTCGACATGGACGGCCTCACCGACTACGCCGCCGACCTCGCCACCCGCCGCGTCCCGGCCAGTCCCTTCATCTTGTTCGGCCAGATGACCACCGCCGACCCGGCCCGCTCGCCGGCCGGCACGGAGTCCGCCTGGGCCTACACGCACCTGCCGCGGAAAGTCCGGCTCGAGCCCGGCCAGCTCGAGGCCCATGTCGAGCGGATCGAGGAGCGCATCGAGGCGCACGCGCCCGGGTTCCTGGCCGCGGTCCGCGGGCGCCACGTCCAGACGCCCGGTGATCTGCAGGCGCACGACGGGAACCTGGTCAATGGCGCCATCAACGGGGGGACCGCGCAGCTGCACCAGCAACTGGTGTTCCGCCCGGTCCCCGGCCTCGGCGGGGCGGATACGCCGGTGGACCGCCTCTACCTGGCGGGGGCATCGGCTCACCCGGGCGGCGGCGTGCACGGCGCCTGCGGATCGAACGCGGCCCACGCCGCGCTGCGCCGGGAGGGATTCGGCGGCGGCGCGAGGCAGCTGGTCCGGGCCGGCCTGATGCGCCGCATCTACCGCTAGCCCGCCGCACGCACGCACGCACGTACGCACGCACGCACGCACGCAAAGGAGAATCCCGTGGCCATCGTCAGCACCCGGATCAACGCCAGCAGGAACGCCGTGTTCGGCGTGCTGTCCGACGGCTGGATGTACAGCAACTGGGTGGTGGGAACCTCGCACATGCGGGCGGTCGAGGACGCCTGGCCCGCCGTCGGCGCCAAGCTGTACCACGCCTCCGGCGCCTGGCCGCTCGTCACCCGCGACGAGACCGAGGTGACGGCGGCAGAAACTGACCGCAAGCTGGCCCTCGTCGCCCGGGGCGGCCCGCTGGGCACGGCGGACATCGTCATCGAACTCGCGGACGACGGCGCCGGATGCCGGGTGACCATGCGCGAGACGCCCAGCTCAGGTCCGGGCCGGTGGCTGCACAGCCCGGTCAGCGAAGCGCTGCTTGTGCGCCGCAACACCGAGGCCCTGGCCCGGCTGGCGGCGCTAGCGGAGCGGCGGGTCACGCCCGGCGGCTGACTTCCGGCCGCTGGCACCGGTCATCACCTCCGGCGGATGAGTTGCGGCACCCGGCGGTCCGGCAGCATCGGGCCATGGACGGCGTGGTAGTCAACGCCGGTGACATCGCCCGGGCCGGGACCGGCCGGATCTGCCGTGCGCCGGCGACGTTCGTGGATCACATGCGCCCGGACGGGTCGGTGGTCCGGTGGGAGTCGCGGCGGCACCGCAAGCACCAGCAGCCTGCCACCGGATCGGCGTGGTGGGCGCCCACGGCCCGGGGCTGGTGGATCGCCATCCTGTTCGCGATCGGATCGCTGCTGTTCGCGCTCGGGTCGGTGCCGGCGTATGCCGGCGCCGCCGGGGCCCGGTGGGACACCGTCACGTACTTCGCCGGCTCGGTGTTCTTCACCACGGCCGCGTTCCTGTCCTACCGGGAGGCGGTCGATGCCGCGCCGCCCGGGCGGAATCCCGCGCACCGGCGTTTCTTCACCTGGCAGCCGGGCCGGATCGACTGGTGGGCCACGGCGGTCCAGTTCGCCGGGACCTTGTACTTCAACGTCAGCACCGGGATCGCGATGGCGCACGGCCTCCCGGCGCACGCCGCGCACAGGTACGTGTGGCGGCCCGACATGATCGGCTCCGCCTGCTTCCTGGCCTCCAGCGGCCTGGCCTGGTACGAAGCCTGCCATGGCTGGGCCGCCTGGCGCCCTCGCTCATGGTCCTGGTGGATCACGCTCGTCAACCTGGCCGGGTCCGTCGCCTTCGGTATTTCCGCCGTCGCCGGCTGGATCAATCCGGTAACCGGGGAGGTTCACAACGCCGCCCGGGCCAATCTGCAGACCCTGATCGGCGCGGTGTGCTTCCTCATCGGCGCCGTGCTGCTGCTGCCCGAACGGACTGAGGAAACCCGGCCGGCCGGTGACCGCCCGGTGCCTGGCCGGCCTCCGCGCGGGCGGACGAGCCGCCGGAGAGCTGGGCCAGTTACTTCACCAGGAGTGATCACGTCAGGAGCGGGCAGTGGATTGCACCCACGCGGAGCCGGATTGGCGCCCGCGTCCCGTTCCATGCGGGCCGGATGGAGGTATGGCCACCAATGCGATGGCGTCAGACGTTCATGACCGAAGTCTCCAGGACGCTTCATCAGCTCGGCATGAAGTCGTGTCCCGTCTGCGGCTCGGCCGAGCCGCTGCACCTGAACTGCTTTCCCGTGCTCCTGGTGGATGGCCAGTTTCCTGCCGACGCTGACACGCTGCCTTCCGGCGAGAACTACGGAGGCGATCTGACTTTCGCGGTGCGGGTGGAATGCCTCACCTGCGGTTACCTCATGTTGTTCAACGCGCAGAGGTACCGCACCGGCGACGAGAAGATCCTGGTGGGAGACCCGGCCGAGGACGAGGAAAGCCGGCTGGGGGAGTAGGCCCGCCTGAGCGAGCCGATCATTCGCGCTGGGTGATGGCGGCCGGGCCCCGGCCGGCGAGAGTGCAGGCAGGGCTCTTTCACCGAGCGAAGGGACGGCGGCGATGACGGAGTTCACCATGGGGGCCAGGGTCAGCTGTACCGACGGTAGCTGCGGCGTGCTCCGGCGCACGATCGTGGACCCGGCCGCCCGGACGGTCACGCACCTGGTCATCGAGCCCGGGCATCACCACCGCACCGGCGGCCGCCTGGTGCCGGTCGAGCTGGCCGAGGAGGCCGCGGGGGAGATCAGGCTGCGGTGCACGCTGGACGAGTTCCGACGGCTGGATCCGGCCGAGCAAATCGATATGGCCGCCGGCGGCGACGGGGGCGGATACGGGCAGTCCGAGGTGGTCGAGGTGTACGGCAACGTCGGCGGCATCGGCCCCGGTGCGTCAGCCTTCGGGCCGGGCCCGGGCCAGCCGATGGTCAGCCACGCGGTGCCGCTGGGCGAGGCCGAGGTGGAGCGGCACGAGCGCGTGCACGCGACGGACGGCGAGATCGGGCAGGTGGAGGGGTTCGTGACGGACCCCGCGGACCACAAGGTGACCCACGTCCTGCTCCGGGAGGGTCATCTGTGGGGCCGCAGGCAGCTCGCCATCCCGGTCAGCGCGGTCGCATCCGTCGACGACGGCATCAAGCTCAACATCACCAAGGAGCAAGTTGAGCAGCTGCCGCCGCTTGACCCGGCGGGATGAGATCCGCGGGCCATAGGCCGGCGGCAAATCATGCTCGGTGGGTGATGGCGGCCCGGCGAGCACCACCGAGGATTGAGCCTCAGCCTCGACCAGGGGAGATGTGAGCCATGCCACTGCACGAGCGGGACGAGGTCGGCGAGCGGCTGGAGGACTGCGTCTTCGCCGGGCGCGAAATGACCAGGCCGGTCCCGAAATACCGGTTCCCCCGCACCGAGACCCAGGCCCGGGAGGCCTTCCAGCTGGTGTCGGACGAGCTGATCCTCGACGGCAATGCCCGGCAGAACCTGGCCACGTTCTGCCAGACGTGGGAGGAGCCGGAAGCTCTCGCGCTGATGGCGCTGGCCGTCAATAAGAACATGATCGACCGGGATGAGTACCCGCAGACTGCGGAGATCGAACGGCGCTGCGTGCACATGATGGCGGACCTGTGGAACGCGCCAGCCGCCGCCAACACCGTGGGCGCCTCGGCCATCGGCTCGTCCGAGGCCTGCATGCTGGCCGGCCTGGCGGCCAAGTGGCGGTGGCGGGCCAGGCGGCGGGCAGCGGGCCAGCCCGCTGACCGCCCGAACATGGTGTGCGGCCCGGTCCAGGTGGTATGGCACAAGTTCGCCCGCTACTGGGACATCGAGATGCGCGAGGTCCCCATGGCACCGGGCCGCTACGGCATGGACGCGGCCTCGATGCTGGAACGGGTGGACGAGAACACGATCATGGTGGTGCCGACGCTCGGCGTCACCTATACCGGCGCCTACGAGCCGGTGGAGGCCATGTCCCGCGCCCTCGACCAGCTGCAGGCCGATACCGGGCTGGACGTCGGCATTCACGTGGACGGAGCCAGCGGCGGATTCCTCGCCCCGTTCTGCGCACCTGAAGTGGCGTTCGACTTCCGGCTGCCCCGGGTCAAGTCGATCAGCGCCTCGGGCCACAAGTTCGGGCTGGCGCCGCTGGGAGTCGGCTGGGTCGTCTGGCGGGACCGCGAGGAACTCCCCGACGACCTGATCTTCCACGTCAACTACCTGGGCGGGGACATGCCGGTCTTCCAGATCAACTTCTCCCGCCCGGCGGGGCAGATCATCGCCAGCTACTACAACTTCCTGCGGCTGGGCTACGACGGCTTCCGGCGCATTCACCAGGCCTCCTACGAGATCGGGCAGCGCCTCGCCGCGGAAATCGTCAAGCTGGGCCCGTTCGAGCTGCTCTGCGACAGCAACCCGGCCACCGGGATCCCCACCGTCACCTGGCGGATCCGCGCGGGCGAGGATCCCGGCTACACGCTGTTCGACCTGGCCGACCGGCTGCGAGCCCGCGGCTGGCAGGTACCCGCCTATACCCTGACCGGGGCGGCATCTGACATTGCCGTGCAGCGGATCCTGGTCCGCCTGGGAGTCAGCACGGACATGGCCGCCTTGCTGCTCGACGATTTCCGCGACGCCGTGGCGCACTTCGGCCGCCACCCGGTCACGGTGCCGATGTCCAAGGAAGAGTCCGGCGGCTTCAGCCACCTGTGAGCCGAGTTCGCCCGTCCCGGGTGGTTCCGGCAGGCCGGCCAAGGGTAGCCGAGGTGATGGCGAGGGCAATCAGTCTCGGTCCGGCTCCAGCTGGCTGACTTCACGGGGCACGGTCACCCGGCCCAGGCGCTGAAATACAGCGGGTCGCCGCGTCCGCAGGATGGCGGCGGCCACGGCGCCGACGAGCAGCCACCCGAAGGCGGTGAACGGCAGCAGGTTCATCAGCGTGTACGGCCCGGGGAACAGGATTCCCCACAGGGGGAACAGGAAGACCAGTGAGGCGGCGACCGGAATGACCAGGTGCCGCCCGGGCCTGAACTCGCCGCGGAACTCGGTGCGGAACGCGCGGATGACCGCGACGTTCACGGTGAGATAAATCAGCACGACCGGCAGGCCGCCGATCATGGCCAGGTACCCGAACGTGGCCGCGCCGCCGTAGACGTAGGTCAGCGGAAGCCCGGCGGCCAGGGTGATCACCGCCAGGCATCCGATCGCGACGACCGGCGTCTGGCGTCCGGACAGCCGGGCCAGCGAGCCCGGCAGCGCCTGTTCCCGGCCCATCGTGAACAGGACCCGGACGCCGGCGTTGAGCGTGGCGATCACGAAGCCCAGGCCCGCGAGCACGATCACCAGGTCGATGAGCCACAGCACCGACGGCGACCAGTACTGGCTGGTGAGAAAGCCCAGCGGGCTGGCCTGGCTCATGAGGCCGCCGATGCCCTGGCGTCCCGCGGCGAACGTCGCCGCGCAGACCACCAGCAGGTAGAAGATGCCCGTCACCACGACGATGCCGACAATGCTGGCCGGCATGGAGCGGCGGGTATCCCGCGCCTCCTCACCGAGCGCGGCGGCCGCCTCGAAACCGGCGAAGGCGGTGAAGCCGTAGATCATTGCGTCGGTGATGTCGCTCAGCCGCTGGTGCGGTGACGATGCGGGCGAGAGCACGGCCGCGGAGTAGTGCGCTGCCCCGGTCTTCAGCAGCACGGTGATCGCCAGGGCTGCGATTACCGCCATTTCCCCCGCCACCAGAACCAGGTCGACCGACGACGAGGTGCTGATGCCGAGGTAGGCGACGAGGACAGCAACCGACAGGATGATCACGAACAGGACCCCTGCGCCGATGGTCACGTGCAGCGTGGCGGCCAGCAGCTGAGACATGAAGGCACTGGTCAGGCCGACACCGGCCGGCACGAAGAGCGCATAGGCGAAGGCCATCATCCAGCCGGTCAGGAAACCCGCGGCCGGCCCCAGGCCGCGGCTGTTGTAGGTGAATGCCCAGCCGGCCGAGGGCACCCGTCCGGCGAACTGGCCGATGCTGAGCGCGCAGCACAGGGAACCGGCGAAGGTGATGAGCACGACCAGCGGGGACGCGAACCCGGCGTCGGCCACCACGAGGATCAGCAACGTCGCCGCCGAGGCGGCCGGAGCCACGATGCTCGTCCCGAACGCGATCGTCCGGGCCCGGCCCACGGCGTCACGGGCCAGTCCGCGGCCCTCCGCACCGCCAGCGTCCATGCCGTAGCCTCCCCTCAGGGCACCGCACCGGGCTCGGTATCGCATCAAGCCCCGTTGCGGCGGTCATGACAGTGCCGCTTGCCTGACGCCATTTTCCCTTGACGTGAGCAGGGGGGCGCAAGAGCATGAGAGGGCATATCGTCCATTAGAGATGCGGTTTGGGGCCTTGGAGTACGCTGATGTGCATCCGCGCCCTGGCCGGACGCGGCATGCGGTGAACCCCGGGTTCGACCTCACGGCCTCCAAGCTCTATCCTCCCGCGGTGCGCCCGGGGACCATCCGGCGGTCGTCGCTGATCAGCCGCCTTGCGCATGACGGCGGCTGCCCCGTCGTCTCGATTATCGCGCCGTCGGGATACGGGAAGACGACGCTGCTGGCCCAGTGGAGCGCGCGCGACGGCCGGCCGGTCGCGTGGGTTTCGGTCGACGAGCGGGACAATGACCCGAAGGTCCTGCTCAGCTACGTGGCGGAGGCGCTGGATGCGGTCCAGCCGCTGCCCGGGCGGGTGTTCGAGGCGCTGGCCTCCCCGGTAAGCTCGGTGCCGGGCTCGGTGACACCGCGACTGGCGTCGGCGTTCTGGTCGATGACCGGGCCGCTGCTGCTAGTGCTGGATGACGTCCACTTGCTGCGCAACGCCGAAGGCCGGGACGCGCTGTCGGTCCTGGCCGCGCATGTGCCGCCCGGCTCCCAGCTGGTCCTGGCAGGCCGCGGCCAGCCACCGCTGCGCATCGCGCGGCTGCGCGCGGAAGGCCAGGCTCGCCGAGATCGGTACGGCCAACCTGGCCATGACCCGCAGCGAGGCGGCCGCGCTGCTGCGCGCGGCCGGGGTGACCCTCGGCGAGGACGACCTCACGGCGCTGCACCACCGGGCCGAGGGATGGCCGGCCGGACTGTACCTGGCCGCACTGTACCTGCGAGAGGGCGGCTCGCCAGACGGCGCGGCGGCCTCCTTCGGCGGCGACGACCGGTTCGTGAGCCAGTACATGGAGTCGGAATTCCTGGCCCGGATCTCCCTGCAGCACCGGACCTTCCTGACCAGGACCGCGGTCCTGGACCGGATGTGCGGGTCGCTGTGCGAGGCCGTCCTCGGCGAGCCCGGCTCCGCCGCGGCCCTGGCCGACCTGGCCCGGTCCAACTTGCTGCTGGTGCCGCTGGACCGCCGGGGGATGTGGTACCGCTATCACCACCTGTTCCGGGACATGCTGCTGGCCGAACTGGAACGCCTCGAGCCCGGCCTGATGCCAGCGCTGCGGCGCCGCGCTGCCGCCTGGTGCCTGGACCACGGGCGGACCGAGGAGGCGCTGGAATATTCCATCGCCGCGGGGGACGTCCAGGCCGCGGCCCAGCTGGTGGAGAAACTCGCCCTGCCGGCTTTCCGGCAGGCCCGGCTGACCACGCTGCAGCGCTGGTTCCAGTGGCTAGACGACCATGACGGGATCGCCGGGCACCCGGTAACCGCCGTCTGGGCCGCGCTCCTGGCCTCGCAGGCGGGGCGATCGGCCGACGCGGAGCGCTGGGCCGATGCGGCGGATGCGGCCGATCGCGCCGGATACAGCGATTCGGGCTCCGGGGATGCGGGATCGGAGGCGTGGACCACCGTGCTGCGGGCTCTGCTGTGCCGGCACGGGGTCAAGCAGATGCTGGCCGACGCCGAGCAGGCCGAGCGGGGGTTCGCGGCCGCCGGCATCGTGGCGCCGATCGCCGGGACCTGCCGGGGCATCGCGCTGGTGCTGGCCGGTGACCCGGAAGGCGCTGACACCGCCCTGGCGGAGACGATACGCGACGGCCGGGATATCGGCGCGCCGGACGTGCTGGCGGCCGCGTTCTGCGAGCGGGCCCTGCTGGCCATCGCCCGCGGCGACTGGAACGCGGCCGGCGCCTTCGCCCGCCAGGCCGGTGACGTGCTGCGCCGGGCGGGAGTGGAGGAGACGTTCGCGTGCGCGGTACAGGCCCGCGTCGCCCTGCACGAAGGAGACGTTGCGGCGGCGCGGCGGGAGCTCATCAGCGCCCAGCGGCTCCGGCCCCTGCTCACCTACGTCTATCCCCATCTGGCTGTCCAGGCGCGGATCGAGCTTGCGCTCGTGCATCTCGCACTGGCTGACATGGCCGGGGCCAGGACGCTGATGCGGGAGATCGACGAGGTGTTCCGGCGCCGGCCGGATCTGGGCACCCTGGAAGGCGCGGCTCAGGTGCTGCGAGGCCAGCTGGCTGCTGACCATGCCCCCGCGGCCCTCGGGGCGTCGTCGCTGACCGCGGCCGAGCTGCGCGTCTTGCCCATGCTCGCCACTCACATGTCGTTTCGGGAGATCGGCGCCGAGATGTTCCTGTCGCCGCACACGGTCAAGTCCCAGGCGATGTCGATCTACCGCAAGCTCGGCGCCTCATCGCGCCACCAGGCCATCACCAGGTCCCGGGAACTGGGTCTACTCGAGGGATGACAATCGTTTTCATCCCATCGGGAGGATGACTTCCGCCCCCGGCGCCCGCTCCACTGGGACCGAAACGGCCGGGTGGAGGCACATGAGCGAGACGGCGAGATTCCAGGAGACCCTGCGCAGGCTGGCGATGATCGACGAAGGCTTCGTCCGGGACCAGACCGGGGTCGGCCTCGGTCCGGTCGCGACCCCGGCCCTGGACGCAAGGACGGCGGCGCTGCTTCAGCTCGCGGCGGCAGTAGCCATCGGGTCACCAGGAGCCTGTCTGGAGTGGAGCACTACCCGGGCCATGGCAGCAGGCGCAACCGACGACGAGATCGCCGACGTCTTGCTGGTCATCACCCCGGTCGCCGGGCTCGGCCGGGTCGTCTGCTCCGCTCCGGAGGTAGCCGCAGCGCTCGGCTATGACGTGGTGGCCGCGCTGGAAGCACCCAGCGATCAGTAACAGGCCGGTGTCAGCGGATGAACACCGGCCAGCCGCCCGAATCGGACTTTCATGCTGATCGCATGATGCGCGGCCGGGACCACTGACGTTGGGTGGTCTTTGGGGCGCGGGCCACAGTGTCCCCCGCCGCGACCGGGAGGTTCCCATGGCTGTCCAGGTTCCCAGCCAGACGCCGATCCGCGGCCGGCGGTCTGCCGGGTCCGGCGGCCATCCCATCCTCGCGGCCAAGATCACGGTGCCGAGCGTGCCGGAGTGGGCCGTTCCGCGCCCGCGGATTACCGACCTGATCGCCGAGGGGACCCGGTGGTGCCCGCTGACCGTCGTGACCGGGCCGCCGGGCGCGGGCAAGACGATGGCCCTGGCGCTGTGGGCGGCGGCCGAGCCAGGCGCCGTGGCCTGGGTCGGGCTGGATGAATTCGATAACCGGCCCGGCGCGTTCTGGTCTAATGTCGTGGCCGCGCTGCGCCAGGCCGGCGTCACCCTGCCGAAGGCCCTGCGGGCCGTGCCGCGGGGACGGGCCGGAGATGAGGCGTTCCTGCTGCGGCTGACGGCGGAACTGGCCGCCCAGGACCCGCCCATGACACTGGTCCTCGACGACCTGCACCAGCTGACCGATCCGGTCCTACTCAAAGGACTCGAGTTCGTGCTGCGGAACGCGGGGCCTGGTCTGCGGCTGCTGGTCGCCTCGCGGACGGATCCGCTGCTGCCGCTGCACCGGTACCGGCTGGCCGGGCAGCTGGCCGAGATTCGCGCCGGTGACCTGGCCTTCAACCTTGACGAGACTGGCCTGCTGTTGGACCAGCACGGCGGCCTGCTGACCACGGACTTGCTGGAGAGCCTGATTCAGCGCACCGAGGGCTGGGCGGCTGCCCTGCGCCTGGCCGCGATATCGCTGGGCACCCATCCCGACCCCGAGCTGTTCGTCAAGGAGCTGATTACCGAGGACAGTGCCCTGACCTGCTACCTGGTCGGCGAGGTCCTCAACGTGCAGCCCCCGGAAACCCGCGAGATCATGCTCAGCACGAGCATCCTGGAGCACGTCAGCGGCGCGGCGGCGATCGCATTGACCGGCAATGATCAGGCCGCGGCGATCCTGGCCGGCCTGGCGCACGCCAACGCGCTGGTCCAGCCCATCGGCTCCGGCTGGTACCGGTATCACACGCTGTTCGCCGAGATGCTCCGGCTGAGACTGCGATACGAGCACCGTGACCGCGTGGCCGTCCTGCACCGGCGCGCCGCCCGCTGGTACGAGCAGGCCGGCCTGCTCACCGACGCGGTGCGGCACGCAATTGCCGCCGGTGACTGGGCGCTGGCCGCGGCCATGGTCGTCGATGACCTGGCCATCGGCGAGCTCCTCGAACCGCGGGACGGCCGTGGCGTGGCCGGCGAGTTCACCGCCCTGGCCGCAGGTGCAACCTGGACCGGGCCGCAACCCTACCTGGTCGCGGCGGCGCTGGCGCTCAGCGCGGACCAGCATGAATCGTGTGCCACCGCGCTGGACGCCGCGGACGGCCTGCTCGAGCGGCTGCCCGCCGACGACGAGCAGGCGGCCCGGCTCACGGCCGCAGTACTCCGGCTTACCGGCTGCCTGCGCACCGGCGACCTTAGCGGAGCATCCGCAGCCGTCAGCCGGGCGGAACTGGCGGTGGCCGGAGGGCTGGAGGAAGAGCTCGCCCGGCACCCCGACGTCAGGCTGCGGGTGCTGTACGGCCGTGCCGCCGTCGAGCTGTGGTCCGGTCGTTGTGACGAGGCCGTCCGCGTGCTGGAAGCCGGAGCGGGCGCCGAGGGCGCCTCCGGCCGGAAAAGCGAGCTGGCCGGGGTGCTCGGCCGGCTGGCGCTGGCGGAGGCTGTGCGCGGCCGGCTCCGGCGTGCCGCCGAGCTGGCGGATCAGGCGGTTACCCTGGCCGGCCGGGACCAGTCGCCCGGCGCGGGGGCTGCGACGCTGGTCACACTGGCGTGGGTGCATCTGGCCCGCCATGAACTGCGTGCGGCCCGGCGCTGTATCAAGCTGGCAGACGACGCTCTCGGCGCCTATCCGGACAAGCTGGTCGGGGCGGCGGCCTATCTGGTCGCCGCGGGCGGCGCCCTCGCCGAGGAACGCCCGGCGGTGGCAGCGCAGATTGCCGCCCGGGCCCGGGCAGGATGGTCGGTTCCGGGCTGGCTGGACCGGCAGCTCACCCTGATCCAGTCACGAGCGCATGCGGCGGCAGGCGACTACCAGGGTGCGGTGGCCGCCGCTGAGCGGGCTGGTCCCTCGCCGGCGGCGGCGGTCGCCCTGGCCCAGGCCCGGGCGGTAGCCGGAAGCGCGGCGGCCGCGCACCGCGCACTCGTCCCGGCCCTCGCGGCCGCCGGCGGCGTGCCGGACCTGGTACGCCTGCAGGCGCGGCTGGTGGAGGCCCGGCTCTGCTACGCCGCCGGCGACGGCGCGCGCGGCCGCCGGTCGCTGGTGTCCGCGCTGCGGCTCGCCGAACGTGAGCAGTGGAGGCTGCCGTTCGCGCTGGAGCGCAGCTGGCTCGGGGCCGTGCTGCGCCGCGACCCCGAGCTGGCGCACCGCCACCGGCTGCTGCTCGCACCGGTGCTGGGCCACGGCCGGCTCCCTGCTCCCGAGACCGCCGGCCCGCGTCCGCCGCTGCTCATCGAGCCGCTGACCGAACGCGAGCGGGAGGTGCTCGTGCACGTGTCCGGCATGCTCAACACGGCTGAGGTCGCCGAGCAGATGTACATCTCCGTCAACACGGTCAAGACGCACCTCAGGAACATCTACCGCAAGCTGGAGGCGGCCCATCGCAGCGAGGCGGTGCGCCGCGCCCGGCAGCTTCAGCTGATCTGAACCCCCGTCCTGCAGCCGGGCGCCGAAGATCACCAGCGCGTCAACCTTGCCGGGCCTGATCCGTGCTGACGGATGCGGCTCAGCTCCCCGGATGTACCGGGGGCTGGAAGTCGCTGACGCTCACCCGCTTGCGGAACACGTAGTAGGTCCAGACCTGGTAGGCCAGGACCAGCGGCAGGAAGATAACCACGACGACGGTCATCGCCTTCAGCGAGTACGCTCCGGACGCCGTGTTGTGCACGGTGAGGTTGTCGGCGGGGCTGGTGCTCGACACCATGACGTTCGGGTACAGGCTGACGAAGACCGACAGGACGCAGGCCGCGATGGTGACCGTGGTGGCCGCGAAGGCGAAGCCCTCGTGGCGCTCGTACACGAGCCAGACGGCTGCGATTACCGCCAGCACGGCTAGCAGCTCGATCACGTTCAGGAAGAAGGCCGAGCTGGCGGTCACGTGCGTCCAGATGATGAATCCGATGACGGCGGCGCCGGTGCAGGGAGCGATGCGGCGGGCCAGCCGCCAGGACCGCTCGCGCATGCCGTCGGTGGTCTTCAGGCCCAGGAACGTCGCGCCGTGCAGCAGGCAGATCAGGACGAACGTCACCCCGGTGAACACGGCGTAGGGCTGGAGCAGGTCCCAGAAGGACCCGGTGTAGTTCTGGGCCGAGTTGATGGGAAGCCCGTGCAGCAGGTCGCCCAGGCCCACGCCAATCAGCAGCGGCGCCAGCAGGCTGCCCGCGGTCAGCGCGACATCCCAGGTGCGGCGCCAGCGCGCCGCGTCGCGCTTGCCCCGGTACTCGAAGGCCACCCCGCGGATGATGATGGAGGCCAGCAGCAGGGCCAGCGCCAGGTACAGGCCGGAGAACATCGTCGCGTACCAGCCGGGGAAGGCGGCGAACATCGCGGCCCCGGCCACGATCAGCCAGACCTCGTTGCCGTCCCACAGCGGCCCGATCGTGTTGATGGCGGCGCGGCGGCCCGCCTCGTCCGTGCCGACCGCGTCGTGCAGCATGCCGACGCCGAAGTCGAACCCTTCGAGGATGAAAAAGCCGGTCCACAAGACCGCGATGACTATGAACCAGAACGTGATGAGGTGATTCATCGTGACCTCAGTACTGGATGGCGGGCAGCGGCGCGTGCAGGTCGGCCTCGTCTCGCGGCGGCCCGAGCGCCCGGCGTGAGTAGCGCAGCATCAGCAGCAGGTCCACGGTGCCGAGCACGCCGTACAGCAGGACGAATCCGATCAGGCTGATCCACAGCCAGGTGGTGCTGACCGTGGGCGAGATCCCGTTCTTGGTGAGCATGATGCCCTGCACGATCCACGGCTGCCGGCCGCTCTCGGTCAGCAGCCAGCCCGCGGTGTTCATGGCGAACGGCAGCACCGCCCCCCAGATCGCCACCGGCAAGAACAGCCGGGACGTGCCGAGTTTCTTCCGCCAGACCAGCCACAGGCCCCAGGCCGCGATGAGCAGGACCACGACGGCCAGGTAGGCCATCACCCGCATGCCCCAGTACTGGATGAACACGTCCGGCACGTAGTTGCCGGGGCCGAACTGCCTGCTGTACTGAGCCTGCAGCGGGTTCAGGCCGGTGACCTTTCCGTTCCAGTGGTTGGTGGCCAGCAGCGACAGCAGGTGCGGGATCGCGATGATCTGGGTCGGGGTCTGGTCGTTGTTGCCGCCGCCGATCTGGAACAGCGAGAACGAGCAGGGCTGGCAGGTGGTCCACTGCGCCTCGGCCGCGGCGATCTTCATCGGCTGGTACCTGGCCTCGATGACCCCGAGCTCATCGCCGACCAGCATGGTGAACAGCATGGCGGGGAGCAGGACGACGAGCGCGAGCCGCGCCGACCGGGTGAAGACCTCACGGTCCCCGCGATGGCGCAGCTGCCACGCGGACACCGCCAGCATGACGGCCGCGCCGGTCGTCAGCGACGCGAACAGGACCTTGGCGTAGCCCCACACGAACACCGGGTTGGTGAACAACGCCCAGATGTCATTCAGCTGGGGCTTCCCGTGGACCATCAGGAAGCCGACCGGGTGCTGCATCCAGGAGTTAGCCGCCAGGATGAACGCGGCGGACAGCGCGCTGCCGAGCGAGACCGCCCAGATGGTCAGCAGGTGCACCCGGCGCGGCAGCTTGTCCCAGCCGAACAGCCACAGTCCAAGGAACGTGGATTCCAGGAAGAACGCGGCCAGCCCCTCCATGGCCAGCGGGGCACCGAAGATGTTGCCGACGAGCCGCGAGTAGGCCCCCCAGTTCATCCCGAATTCAAACTCCTGCACGATGCCGGTGACCACGCCGATGGCGATGTTGATGACCAGCAGCGTGCCGAAGAACCGGGTCAGCCGCAGGTACTCCTCGCGGCCGTTCCGGTGCCAGGCCGTCTGCAGCAGCGCGGTAAGGAACGCCAGGCCGATCGTGATCGGGACGAACAGGAAATGGTTGATGGAGGTGAAGGCGAATTGCACCCGGGCGAGATCGGCACTCGTCATAGCCACCGATCATCGGTGCTCGCGGCCTGCCCGGCCTCATCCACGCCGGGTGGTGCCGGCCGGATCTGCGCGCTCAGCGCAGGCATCACCTCTGGCGGGTGATGCCCCCGGCAGCCCGCCTCGCGAGGGTGGGAGGGATCCGGCTGCTAGCGTGCCCGGCCCCTGCAGCCTGGCCGGCGCGCCGGGCCTGAGGGAGGAAGCGGTGGCTCGTTATCCGGAGATCGCTGATCACGGCCTCATCGGTGACCTGCAGACGGCGGCGCTGGTGACGACCGACGGCGTCCTCGACTGGTTCTGCTGTCCCCGGTTCGACTCGCCGAGCGTGTTCGCGTCGCTGCTGGACGCCGAGAACGGCGGCTTCTACCGGATCGCCCCGGACCGCGACGACTACGTGGCCCGGCAGCTGTACCTGCCCGACACCGCGGTCCTGATCACGCGGTTCATGACCCCGGACGGGGTCGGCGAGGTGCACGACTTCATGCCGGTCGTCGAGGGCCCGGCCACCGACCGGCACCGGCTGGTGCGCAACATCCGGGTGGTCAGGGGCGAGATGCGGTTCGCGATCGAGATCCAGCCGCGGTTCGACTATGGCCGCCAGCGGCACACGATGGAGCTCGCCGACCATGGCGGGGTATTCCGGTCGGACGGCCTGGAGCTCACGGTGCACGCCATTGCCCCGGAGGGCCTGTCGGCCGGAAAGGCCGGCGTCACGGTGCAGCGCCACGGTGACGGGGTCCGCTGGACGCGCACCTTGCGCGAAGGCGAGTCCGGCGGAGTCATGCTGGAGTCGATGGGCGGGACGCCGAGAAGGATCCCGCCCGGCGAGGCGCAGCGCCTGCAGGACGAGACCGCGCAGTTCTGGCGCCAGTGGCTGCGCCGGTCGACCTACACCGGCCGCTGGCGGGAGATGGTGGCCCGGTCGGCCATCACGCTGAAGCTGATGACTTACAAGCCGACCGGGGCCCTGGTCGCGGCACCGACGGCCGCGCTCCCTGAGCAGGCGGGCGGCGAGCGCAACTGGGACTACCGGTACACCTGGGTGCGGGACGGGTCGTTCTCCGTGTACGCGCTGCTGGGCCTGGGTTATGTGGAAGAGGCCGCCGCGTTCGGCGTCTGGCTCCGGGACCGGGTGGAAGAGCAGGCGGGCAAGGACTCCGGGCCGCTGAAGATCATGTACCGGGTCGACGGCACCTCGGACCTGGTCGAGGAGACGCTGGACCATTTCGAGGGCTGGCGCGGCTCGCGTCCGGTGCGGATCGGCAACGGCGCCGCCGACCAGCTCCAGCTCGATATCTACGGCGAGGCCGCCGATGCCATGTTCCTCGCCGACTCCTGCGGCGTGCAGATGGGTCATCGGGGCTGGGCCGCCGCCACCGGCATCATCGACTGGCTGTGCGAGCACTGGGACCAGCCCGAGGAGGGCATCTGGGAGACCCGGGGCGGCCGGAAGAACTTCACCTACGGGCGCTTCCAGGCCTGGCTGGCCTTCGACCGCTCGATCCGCCTCGCGACCCGGCACGGCCGGCCCGCCGACGTCGCCAGGTGGACCACCGAGCGCGACGCGGTGTACCGCCAGATCATGGAGCGCGGCTGGAACCCCGGGATCGGCGCTTTCACCCAGCACTACGACACCGAGGTCCTCGATTCCTCGCTGCTGATGATGCCGCTGCAGGGCTTTGTCGCCCCCCGCGACCCGATGTGGCTGTCCACGCTGGCGGCGATGGATCGCGAGCTCGTCTCGGACAGCCTGGTCTACCGCTACAACCCCGGTGCCTCGCCCGACGGGCTCAAGGGTGACGAGGGCACCTTCTCGCTGTGCACGTTCTGGTACGTCGACGCCCTGGCCAGGGCCGGGCGGCTGGAGGAGGCCCGCCTGACCTTCGAGAAGATGCACACCTACGCTAACCACCTGGGCTTGTACTCCGAAGAGATCGGCAGCACCGGCGAGCAGCTGGGCAACTTCCCGCAGGCCTTCAGCCACCTTTCGCTGATCAGCGCGGCGGTCAATCTCGACCGTCAGCTCGATCAGGTTTCTGGCCGCGGCGGCGGATAGGCGCGCGCCGCAGCTGATCCCGCCGGGATGACGCCGGCCGGGGGCGGCCCGCTACCCGGATCGGCCGCCGAGCAGGCTGGCCTTCGCCGCCTCGAATTCCGCTGCGCTGAGCACGCCAGCCTGGCGCAGCCTGGCCAGGTCCTCCACCTGGCTGGCCAGGTCACCGCCGCCCCGGCGCGGCCCGGTGGATGAATACTGCTCGGCGGCCTGCTCCGCGGCCCTGGCCTCGGCCTCGGCTGCCGCGGCGGCTGACTCTGCCACCGCCTGCCGGTACTTCAGGTCGTGCCGGAGCGCCGCCGCCGCCTCGATGTCCTGCCCGACCGCCTGCTGGTCGGCCGCCAGCGGTTTCTTCGCCAGCTTGCTCGCGCGCCGCACGACCGGCTCGACGCGGCCCCCGAGGTCGCTTGCGGCCACGATCACGAGCCCGCTGCGCCCCTCGTCGAGCAGCTCGCCGAGGTCCTTCAGATCTGCGCGGCTCAGCCCGGCGCTCACGTGCCCGGCCAGCGTGCCGACAGCGGCGCCGCCGTCGCCCACCAGCAGGCCCGCTCCGGTGCCCACCGCCGGGAAGAGGGCCACGAGCGCGCCGCCGGCGAGCCCGATGCCCAGGCCGCCCCACGCGCCCGGCCGGGCCGGCTGGTCGTGCTTGAGCACGATCGTGACCTTCCCGGCGTCGTCTCGCGCGATCACGGCCGCATCGTAGGTGTCGAGCAGCCCGGAGGTGAGGTAGAAGTCGCGCACGGCATGGTAGTCGGCCTCTGCCGCGCCGAGCGTGTCGTAGCTCGCGGCGAAAACGATGAAGGTGTCCATGGCCAGGCGCCTCAGCCTGAGATCGTGATCATCGAAGTGACGGGCATGGCAGCGATCCAACCAGGCCGGCCCGGGCGGCAACCCATCCTGGCCGGGTGATGCGCACCGAGAAGGATGATCGCGGCTGCGTGAATCACCCGCGGTGGAGCAGCGGGCGCTTCGTGCGGGCGGCCGGGACGGGCCGCAGTTCCCATAGCTGGCCCTCGGCGCCCAGGTAGTAGAAGCGCCCGCCGAAGCCCGGCGTCACGATGTTGGCCGGCGCGCGCCTGCGGGCCAGCGGGCGCGACTGCGCGAGCACGCGCCCGGTCGCCCCGTCGATCCAGACGACGCGGTCAGCGCCGTGCCGGTAATCGGTGAAGACCAGCTGCGGGTGCGCAGCGCGCCCGGCGAGCGCCACGAAGTCCAGCGAATTGATGCGGTCCCGCCACATGACGGAGAAGCCGCGGGCCGGGTTCAGGTGCAAGCCCACCAGCTCGCGGCCGCCGGTGTCTTCCATGTAGACGTTCTTCGTGGTGGCGTCCAGCGCGGCTTTCGACGGCGAGAAGCTGATCCCGGTGCGCCGGGTCGCCGCGGCGAACGGCCGGATGCGGAAGATGCGGCGGGAATTGCCGGTGTTCACGGCGGTGATGGTCATCGTCGCCCGAGATGGCACGAAGTTCGATGCGACCACCAGCCAGTGGCCGAGCAGGCCGGGACCGGTGCCCGGCGTTTGCCGGCCGGTCCGGTAGCGGGCCGGCCCCCAGTGCGCGTCGAGGTGCAGGGTCCCGTCCTGGTGGCGGTAGCGGTAGCGCACCAGCGTGCTGCGTTCCGCCAGGTAGACGTATTCGGAGTGGCCGAGCCAGCCGGCCGAGATGCGCCCGGTCACCGGTTGCGGCGGCGTGAACCGGGACACGATCTCCAGGTGGGCCGGGTCGACCACGACCACCGGAGTGGGCAGCTTGTTGTGCACCGCGCACAGCAGGCCGCCGAAGGCTCCGGGCAGCGTGCAGGGCCCGCGCTCGATGCCCTTGGCGACGATCCGGCCGTCCGGCAGCACGATCATCCCGTTGTAGGCCGCGCCCGTGCCATCCGGGTTCTCGGGCAGGACCCGCCGGGCCAGCGTCCGCCCGGTGACCGGATCGAGCTTGACCAGGACGTTCCCGTAGATGGCGTACAGGAAGCCGTTGCCGTGCGCGAGCAGCACGCCGGGGTAGCTCCACGTCCCCGGCGGCGGGACCTTGATGTGGATCTCCCAGCGCCGCGCCAGCGTCACCGGGTTGACCCGGGCGACGAATGCGCCCTGCGTCTGCGGGTTCGGCTGGTACCCGTACACGTAGAACTGGTCGCGGTCCCGCGTCACCGGGATGTACGGGGCGGCATACCTGCCGGGCGCCTCCCGCGCCGTGATCCGCACCTGGCCGGGTCCGGCGATCCCGGCCAGCGTGCAGGCGGACGGGAAATACTGCGTACGATCGGATGCGAAATGCTCGAACGGGGCGACGGTCGAGAAGAATGCCCCGCCGGCCGGCCCGACGTGCAGGTCACGAGAACGGGCGCAGGGATCGTGCCGCATCGCGGCCGGGCCGGCCGGCACCGGATGCCCGGCCGGCGATACCGCAAAGGCGCTGCTGGCCACCACCGCCGCCAGGGCGCCCAGTGACACGCCCAGCCAGCAGACTCGTCTCCGCATCACGTTGACCGCCCATCTCCCGAGCCGCGCGGGCCCCGAGCCGGTACTCCCGCCCGGCGCGGCGCCGTGGTAGCTGACGCTACCGGATCTGACACTCAGCGTAATGTATCGTCACTCTAAGCCATATGGAGTTGCTCGCCGGGCTGCCGCGCGAGCCGGCCGGGGGAGCCCTGGGTGCACATGCGAGCTGCGCTGCCGGTATCAGCGTTCCGCCGGGGCGGACGGCTAGGCGGCCTGCTGACGGCCGCCGCCCTGGTCGCGGGGATGCCGCCGGCCTCGGCGCAGCCCGCCGCGCCCGTGCGCACGGGCGCGTACGCGACGACGCTGCAGTATGTGGTCCGCTTCTACCCTCGGTGGTTCAGTGACATCCAGGGCCAGCGGATCCCCGCCAACCGGCTGGTCGCTCCCGCGCACATGAGCCCGGTCTTCGGCGAGGTGGTCGCGCCGAACGATGACACGCTGTACGCCAGCTCGTTCATGTACCTCAGCGCCCAGCCGGTGATCCTCACGATCCCGCGTACCGCCGTCACCTACTCGGTGCTGTCCATGAACGCCTACGGGTCCGCGTTCTCGACCCGCGTGGGCAACGGGGCGCCGGGACGGTACGCGCTGACCGGTCCCGGCTGGTCGGGCCGGCTGCCCCGGGGGGTGGCGCGAGTACGGGTGCCGGATTCCTTCTCCATCTGGATCATCCGTGCCGACAAGTACTCGGCCGGCGGCGCCCGCCAGGTCGCGCAGGCCGAGCGGTTCCGGGCCAGCCTGCGTGCGCAGACGCTGTCGCAGTACCGCAAGGACCCGTCCGGCGGGGCCACCAGGATCGTCCCGGTCGCGCTGTACGCCATCCGGTACAAGGTGCTGGCCGACCGGGAGATCAGGCGGGCGCCGGTCACCTTCCTGCGCCAGCTGCAGGCGGCGGTGCAGGCGCCCGGCACCCCGCCGCTAGGCGGCAGCGGCCTGCGGCTGTCCCGCCGGTTCGACCGGCTGTTCGGCAGCGGGCATTTCGCGACCCGGGCGGCCCGGGCGGCGTTCGCCCGGGCCGCCCGGGCGGCGCACCGGCTCATCGTGGCCCGCTATCACGCCCATACCGGCGCCACCCGCTGGGTGAGCTTCACCGACATCGCCGCCTGGGGCCGCCGCTACCTGAACCGGGCCGCCACCACCGAATACCTGCAGTACAGCAACACCCACGCCACTTCGGCCTACTATCAGGCGTTCACCGACGGCCGCGGCAGGCCGCTCAACGCTGCCGCGCACGGGTACGTCCTGACCTTCGCCAGCGGGCAGATCCCGCAGGCCAAGCGCTTCTGGTCGCTAACGGCCTACCGGCCGGAGTCGATCACGCTGGTCCGTAACCCCGCGCGCAAGTACGTGGTCGCGGGGTACACGCCCGGGCTGCGGCGGGGCCCGGGCGGCTCGGTGTCGGTCTACCTGGCCGCGGCCCGGCCCCGGGGCGTCCCCGCGGCGAACTGGCTGCCGGTCCCGGATGGGCGGTTCAACGTGGTGCTGCGCGTGTACGGCCCGGAGGGCACCGTCGCCGCCGGCAGCTACGTCCCCCCGCGGATCAGGATCTTCCGCTAGCACCCGGCCGCTAGCGCCCGGCCGTGAGCACCCGGCCGGTGACGCCCGGCGCTCTCGCAGCCGCCCGGCGCTAGCCGTGACCGGCGAGCGCGCGGTCGGCTCCGTCCGCGACCCGGGCGGCCGCCGCGGCCTCGCTGCCTTCCAGGTGCAGGTGCGGGAGCACGCGGTCCAGCCAGCGCGGTATCCACCACGCGCGCTTGCCGAGCAGCGACATGATCGCGGGGACGAGAATCATCCGGACCACGGATGCGTCGATGAGCACCGCCACGGCCATGCCGATGGCGAGCATCTTCACGGCGGGCTGGCCGTTGAGTACGAAGCTGGCGAACACGGTGACCATAATCGCGGCGGCGGTGGTGATCACCCGCGCGGTGCTGCCGATGCCGATCGCGACGCTGCGCCCGGCGTCCCCCGTGCGCACCCAGGCCTCGTGCACCCGGGACAGCAGGAACACCTCGTAGTCCATGGACAGGCCGAAGACGATCGCGAACACCATCATCGGCACGTAGGCCGGGATGGGGGAGGTGGTCGGCACCCCGATCAGGCTGATGCCCCACCCCCACTGGAAGATCGCGACGATCACGCCGTAGGCGGCGCCGATCGACAGCAGGTTCATGACCGCCGCCTTGAGGGCGATCACGACGGACCGGAACGCCGTGGTGAGCAGCAGGAACGCCGCGGCCACCACGGCCAGGATCAGGTACAGCATGCGGCCGCTGGTCTGGCTGGTGAAGTCCACGTTCGCCGCCGTGGTGCCGGTGACGTAGCTGGTGACGTGGAACCGGGGCAGGACGTCGTCGCGCAGCGTCGTGACCAGCGTGGTGGTGGCCTTCGCCTGCGGCCGGGTGGCGGGGACCACGTTGAACACCCCGACGGTGGCCGCGCTGTTGACCGCGGCCGGGGACACCGAGGCCACCCCGTGCGCGCCCGCCGCGCGCGCGGTCATCGAGCTGAGCAGTGACTGGTCCGCCGACGCCGACTGCCGGGGGAGCTTGACGGCCACCGTCAGCGGGCCGTTGGCTCCCGCGCCGAACCCCGCGCTGATCAGGTCGTAGGCCTGCCTGCTGCTGTCGCTAGCGGGCTGGGTGCCGTTGTCCGGCTGGCCCAGGTTGATCGACAGCAGCGGGACCGCGAGCACGAGCAGCAGCAGCACGCTGGCGATGCCCCACGGCCAGGGCTGCCTGCTGACCCGCCGCCCCCAGCGGGCGAACGCACTGTGCTCGTGGTGCTGTTCGGTGGCCGCGGCGGTCTGCACGGCCTGCTGCTGCGCCGAGATGCCCTCCCGGTGCGCGCGGGTCCGCGCGGCAAGCGACCGGATGGCGTTCTTGACCAGGCCCATGAACGCGGGCACCAGGGTCAGCGCCGCGGTCATGGTCACGGCCACGACTACGGCCGCCGACAGGCCCATGGCGCCGATGAAGGGCACCCCGGAGATGTACAGGCCGAGAATGGCGACCACGACCGTGCTGCCGGCGATGACGATCGCCGACCCGGAGGTGCCCTCGGCCCGGGACGCGGACTCGGCGACGCCCATGCCGCGGTCGAGTTGCTCCCGGTGCCGGGCGGTGAGGAACAGCCCGTAGTCCACGGCGACACCGAGCCCGAGCAGGGTGGCGACGGTGGGAGCCGTGGTGGGCATGGTCATGACCGAGGCAATGAGCCCGACGACGGCCAGCCCCGCTCCCACGCTGAACATCGCCGACAGCAGCGGGACCGCGGCGGTGATGAACGAGCCGAACATGAACAACAGCAGCACCAGGGCGCAGGCCAGCCCGATGACCTCCGACTTGGTGTCGCCGTAGTTCTGCCCGATCTGGCCGGCGCCGCCGCCGTAGGCGACCTGCAGGCCGGCCTGGCGGGCTGGCGCCATCGCGCGGTCCAGCCGGTTCAGGTATGAGCCGTCCAGCCCGGCGGGATTGTCGTTCCACGACACGCTGGCGTAGGCGATGGTGCCGTTGCGCGACACGGCCCCGCTGTGCGCGGACGCGAACGGGCTGACCGCCTTGATCACGTGCGGCAGCCTGGCCGCGTTGGCCGTCGCCTGGCTGACCGCGCTCTGATGCTGGGCGACCGTGCCGTGCCGGGCATGGAAGACGATCTGGCCGCCGTATCCGCCCTCGGCCGGATCCTCGGCGTTGAGCAGGTTGAGGCCGTTCGACGAGCCGCTTCCCGGTACCGTGTAGTCGTTGGCGAACGTGCCGCCGTACTGATGCTTAGCGGCCAGCAGCGCGCCCAGAATGATCACCCACGCGATCAGGAAGATCCAGTGCCGGCGAGCCGCCAGCCCGCCCAGGCGCTCCAGCCACCCGCTCATATGCCCCCCTGAGATCCCCTCCGGCCGCTCCGGAAGGCCCCGCAGGATTCTGATTACCCAGAGTTAGTGGTAATAACTCCTCGTTCTCAGCCGGGCCGGCGGCGGCGGTGATCGACCGGAGTTCCTGCAGCGACAGGTCCATCAGCCGCCGGAAGGCGGCCTGATCATCCTGCTGCACCCAGCGGGCAAAGGCCACATGGAACACGGTGACCGCTGCCTGCGCGGCCAGGATGGCGGCGTTCAGCGAGACCCCGCGGTCGATCAGCGCGGTCTTGATGGCTGCGGCCAGCGTCTGGAGCTTGATCAGCTCGCGTTCCTGCAGTTCCGGGCGGGACACGATGATCTGCGCCCGGATCCGGGCGTACTCGTGGCGCCCGGTGAATATCGCGGCCACGGGATCGAATCCCGCCGTCGCCGCCGTCAGCGGATCCGCATCCGCGGGCGCGGCGGCCACCGCCGCGAGCCAGACCTGCTCCAGCTCCGCGGAGCCGCTGAACAGGACCTCCCGCTTGTCGGCGAAGTACCGGAAGAAGGTCCGCTTGGTCAGCCCGGCGCGCTCGGCGATCTCGGCGACGGTCGTCTCGTTGTAGCCCCGCTCGTCGAACAGGGCCAGCGCAGCCGTCATCAGCGCCGGCTGCATCAGGTTTCCAGCGTGTCATAGGCGGAACAGCGTAGTGATGGCACCAGGTGACATGGTAGGTGCTATGGTGGATGGCACCGAGTGACATCCTACTTCCCGGACAGGAGTCCGCACATGCGCGTTTTCGTCACTGGCGCCTCGGGCCACATCGCCTCCGCCGTCATTCCCGAACTGCTCCGCAACGGGCACCAGGTCACCGGCCTGGCCCGCTCCGATGCATCGGCCGCCTCGGTCGCGGCGCTCGGCGCCGAGGTGCGCCGCGGCGATCTCGACGACCTCGACGGCCTCAGCCAGGCCGCCTCGGACGCAGACGGCGTGATCCACCTGGCGTTCAAGCACGAGCTGATGCGCAGCGGCGAGTTCATGTCGGCGGTCGACGCCGACATGAAGGCGACCAGGGCGCTCGGCGCGGCGCTGACCGGCACCGGCAAGCCCCTGGTGGCGACGGGCGGCACGCTGATGCTGGCCATGGCGGGGATCAGCGACCGCCCGGGCACCGAGGACGACCAGGTCCCGGGCGGCCCGCGGACCGACGCGGCCAACTACGTAACCGGGCTGGCCGGCCACGGCGTGCGCTCGTCCGTGGTCCGGCTCGCGCCGATGGTCCATTCCGACCTCGACCATCATGGGTTCACGCACGCGCTGATCCAGTTCGCGCGCGAGAACGGCGCCGCCGCGTACGTAGGCGACGGCGCCAACCGCTGGCCTGCCGCGAACACCTACGACATCGGCGTGCTCTACCGCCTGGCGGTCGAGAAGGCGCCGGCCGGCTCGACCTTCCACGGCGTCGGCGACCTCGGCATCCCGCGCAAGGTGATCGCCGAGACGATCGCCGGGAAACTCGGCGTGCCGGCCAAGAGCATCACCGCCGGCGAGGCGCCGCAGTACCTCGGCTTCCTTGCTTCCTTCGCGGCCCTGGACAACCCGACCTCGAACGACAAGACCCGTCAGGTGCTCGGCTGGGAGCCGGCGCACATCGGCTGGGTCGAGGACGTGCAGACAGGCCACTACATCGGCTGAGCCCTCGCTGGTCCTGCCGTAGCGCTGTCCGCCGTTCGCCGTGAACCGCTGGCGGGCCGCCGGCCGTAGTGTTCAGTAAGCGACGCGCTGGCACGCGGGTCAGCGCGCGGCATCGGCCGGGAGTTCTGGTGTCCGTTCTGCAGGTCCGGCAGTCACCCGCAACAGCTGAGGAACGGCCGGCCTGGCCGCGGCTCTGCCTCTCCTCGTGCGCGGTGGCCGGGGTGACGGTCGTCATCGCGTGGGCAGGCCTTGCGGACCTGGCCGGGCAGGGACGCCTGGAAATCGTGCTCCGTTCGGGCTGGGCCGAACTGGCCGCCCCCGCCCTGGTGGCGCTGGTGGTCGCGGCCGGGATCTGCGAGCGGCGATGGCCGGCCGAGTCCCGCCCGGTCCTGGCCCGCGGCCACGTCCAGGACGCGTGTTACCTGGCCTTGCACGCCCTCGTGGTGATCCCGCTGATGACACTGCTCAGCGTCGGGGCTGCCACCCTGATCGCCAGTCATGCGAGCTGGATCGAGCTGCGCCCGGCGCAGCACTGGCCGGGCTGGCTGCTCGTCCCGCTCACCGTGGTGGCCATGGACGGCGCCAACTGGCTGGCCCACTACGCCGACCACCGCCTTGGCTTCCTGTGGCGCTTTCACGCCGTGCATCACAGCCAGGAGGAACTGAGCGTGCTCACTTCCTTCCGCGCCCATCCGCTCATGCACACGACAGGATTCGTGCTGGCGACAGTCCCGGTCGTAGCCCTGATGCCGCAGCGCCCGATCGCCCCGGTGCTGATCACGATCTACGTGTGCATCGGCACCTTGCAGCACGCCAATCTCCGGTGGAGCTTCGGCCCGGCCGGCCGGGTCATAGTGAGCCCGGCCTACCACCGGCTGCACCACGCGCGGGAGGATCAGCGCATCAACCTCGGCGTCGTGCTCACGATCTGGGATGTCCTGGCTGGCCGCGCGCGTTTCCCCGCCGCCGGCGCTGAGGTGTGCCGCACCGGCCTTGATGGCCGGCCTGTCCCCGTCGAGCAGGACGACGCGGCCAGGCTAAGCCCGCTGCTTCTCGCCGAGCAGCTCATCGAGCCATTCCAGGCGGTCCGCTGAGCACCGTGGCGGGGCCGGGTTCACCGGCGCTTCACAGCCCGCGCTCGATGGGCAGGATGCCGCGGTCGGCGGCCTGCACGAGGGACGCATGGTCCGCCTCGGTCTGGTCGGCATACAGCCGCGCGAACCGGGCCAGCGCGCGGTCGAGATGACCGGAGGAGCCCGCGTAGCCGACGATCATGGACGCGCCGCTGGTGCGGGCGTGGCCCTTGGCGAGGAGATGCCCGACGATCCCGGCGTAGTCGGCCAGTGCCGCGCCGTCGATCGAGTCCAGGGCCACGGTCCCCTTCATGTTCCTGAACTGGCGCACGTAGTACTGGCGCCCGTCCACCGTGGTCCAGCCGAGCAGGGGGTCGCTCACCGTCTGCAGCGCCTGCTGGTACTCGACGACCCGCTGCCCCTGATGGGCATGCCAGGCCGACTCGCCGTGGACATACGGGGCCAGCACCGACCGCCGCGCCTGCTTCAGCTGCAGGAACAGCACGTCGTCCGGGCTGCTGCCTTCGAGCAGCGCCACAAACGCCCGCAGGCCCACGCTGCCGACGCCCACCACCTTGTGCGCGATGTCCACCAGCGTGTATCCGCCCAGGGCCCGCCGCCAGTGCGGGGCCAGCGTGCCCAGATACTCATCCAGCCCCCGCGCGACCTGGTCGGCCTCGGCGTAGCTCAGCCGGGCGACCAGCGGGAAGTCTTCGACGATGCGCCGTTTCCCGTCCCGTTCGCTGGTGAACTTCGGGAGTGCCCGGTCGCTGGTCCGGCGGCGGGCGCGGGCCACGGCCTGCTTGATCTCGCCCCGCAGCGACTTGTCCTTCGTGCTCTCGTGCAGGTGGTCGACGTCGAGGCGCTGGTAGGACCGGGCCAGCAGTGCCGTGGAAGCCAGACCCGCGACCTCCTCGCGGTATCCGGCGACGCAGCGCAGGACCGCCGATTCGCATTTCTGCTCGCTTGCGCCGTTCTGGCGCCCGGCGACCCAGATGCTGGCCACCAGCCGCCGGAGATCCCACTCCCATCCGCCCGGGTGCGCCTCGTCGAAATCGTTCAGGTCGATCACCAGGTCCCGCTCCGGCGAGGCGTAGAAGCCGAAGTTACCCAGATGCGCATCCCCGCAGATGACCGGAGTGATGCCGGTGGCCGGCAACCGGGCCACGTCCTCGGCCATCACCACCGCGGCCCCGCGCATGAACCCGTAAGGGGAGGCGGCCATCCGGCCGACGCGCACCGGAATCAGCCAGTCCAGCCGGCCAGGCATGCGACTCCATGATCAGCCGCACCGGGTCGGGCCGGTCCGCCGGCGCGCTCCAGTTCCCCAGCGCCCGGCGCGGAACCTGCTGCCGGAGTTCCTTGCCCATCCGGTACCGGTCGCTGCGGGACGTTGACCGCCGCCGCAGCGAGCTGAACGCTTCGCTGTCGGCCGAGGCCAGGACGACATGATCGTGCGGGCCAGCACCCGGGCTGGCTGCCTGCGCCATGTCGTCCGCAACCTCCTCGGTGGCCGGGTCCGGGAGGCTGAGCCAGCCCGCGTCTCGGGCGGGGCCGGTCAGAGCTTGATCAGCTTGGCGTACGGCGCGTTGATCCGGTAGGTGGCGGTGCCGAAGTCGACGAGCACGGTACCCGTCTCGCTGGCGATAACGCGGCCGAGGCCAAACCGGTCGTGTGTCACCAGGTCCTGGATCGCGAAGTGCTTGACTGGCGCGGGCGGGGCCGGAGGCGTGTTGAAGGGGCTTCCGGGCAGAGGGCGCCGGTTCACGGCGCAGGCTGCTTTCTCATCACCATAAGTATGCGCTCTTCAGCATGGCCCAGGGAGCAGCCCGCAGCAGGCCGCGGCGTTATTTTCTGCGGCGCCCCCGGTAGCCCGCGGACACCGCCACCGCGCCGCGGCCGGTGCCGGGACTGACCGTGACGGCAGGCTCGGCACTTGCGGGATCGGCCGCCACCCGCGGCAGCGCGCCGGGAGCCGGGCCTCCTGGCGGCCCGGCCAGGGTGCGCAGCAGGGATGAGCCGGGGCTGACGCTGGCCGACTCGGGCGTCACTCCCGCGCGGCGCATCAGCCCGCGCACGTCGGCCGACTGGTCCCGGGTCTGCACGGTCACCACCACGCCGTCCGCTCCGGCCCGGGCGGTGCGCCCGGAACGGTGCAGGTAAGCCTTGTGCTCGGCGGGCGGGTCGGCGTGGATGACCAGGCCGATGCCGTCCACGTGGATGCCCCGGGCGGCGATGTCGGTGGCCACCAGCACCCGCGCTGCGCCGGAGGAAAACGACCTCAGGTTGCGTTCCCTGGCGTTCTGCCCGAGGTTGCCGTGCAGTTCGACGGCGGGCACGCCCTGCCTGGCCAGCTGGCGGGTGAGCCGTTGCGCGCCGTGCTTGGTGCGGGTGAACACCAGCGACCGGCCGCGCCCGCCCGCCAGCGCGGCGACCACGCCGGTCCGGTCCCCGGGGACGACGGTGAGCAGGTGGTGGACCATGGCACCGGGGGCCACCTGGGCGGCGTCCACCGAGTGCACGGCCGGGTCGGTGAGGAACCGGCGCACCAGTACGTCCACCGCGTTGTCGAGGGTGGCGGAGAACAGCATCCGCTGGCCCTCGGGCGGAGTGGACTCCATCAGCCGGCGCACCGCGGGCAGGAACCCGAGGTCGGCCATGTGGTCGGCCTCGTCCAGCACGCTGACCTCCACATCGCCCAGGTGGCAGTGGCCCTGCCCGATAAGATCCGCCAGCCGCCCCGGGCAGGCCACGATGATGTCCGTCCGCCGGTGCAGCGCCGCCACCTGAGCCTGCTGCCCGGTGCCGCCGAAGATGGTGGCCGCCGACAGTCCCATGGCCCGGGCCAGCGGCGCCAGTACCGCGTGGACCTGGCTGGCCAGTTCGCGGGTGGGCACCAGGACCAGGCCGCGCGGGCGGCCCGCGCTGGTGTAGCCGCCGGCCAGCCGGGCGGCGAGCGGGATCGCGAACCCGAGCGTCTTGCCGGAGCCGGTCCGGCCGCGGCCGAGGATGTCCCTCCCGGCGAGGGCGTCAGGCAGCGCCGCGGCCTGGATCGGGAACGGGGCCGTGATCCCGGCGGCGGCCAGCGCGGTCACCAGCGGCCCGGGCACGCCCAGGCTGGCGAAGGTAGCACCCGGAACGGCCAGGTCGGGCCCGCGTCCCGCCGGGCGGGATGCGGGTTTAGCGCGGCGGCGGCGGTTGCGGGCATGCGGATTTTCCACGGGCAGAACTGTCACAGGTATCGCTTTCGAATCGTGGTGGCCGCAGCATTCCTGGGCCGCCACATCTCATCCGTGGAAACCAGCTCGCTCAGCGAGCGAAGTACGACCGGCGCCCGCCCTGGTGGCGGCGCCTGCACAAAGTGCCGTGCTTAGAGGTTACCGCATCCTCGGCTTGCGCCCGTCGGCACACTGAGTGAGACAACTCCGCCCGGGAGGAGACGGTGATTCCGTGAACTGCCCCGTCGACGAGTCCTTCGACCCGCTCTCGCCTGAATACCTCGCCGACCCGTACGCCATCCTGGCCGCTTTGCCGAGCCGGGAACGGCCCATGTTCTTCGCCCCGGCCATCGGTTACTTCGTGCTGACCCGGCACGCCGACATCGCCGCCGTGTTCCGCGACCCGGCCAGCTACTCCGCTGCCGTGGCGCAAGCCCCGCTAAGCCCGGTCACCGAACAGGCTCAGAAGATCCTGGTTGGCGCCGGCCACAAGCCGCAGCCATCCATGGTCAGCCTGGACGAGCCCGAGCACGCCCGGCTGCGCAAGCCGGCCGCCCGCGCGTTCAGCATGAAGCGGGTCACCGCCATGCTCCCCGCGATCGAGGCCACCACCGCCCGCCTCCTGGACGCTGTCCAGGACGAGCCGGAGTTCGATCTGGTCAGCACCCTGGCGTTCCCGCTGCCGGCCAACATCGTCTTTTTCCTGATGGGCGTGCCCGAGCAGGACTTCGCGCAGCTCAAGCGGTGGTGCGGCTACCGGGCCGCGCTCGGTTGGGGCCGGCCCGCGCCGGAGGACCAGATCGAGATCGCCACCAGCGTGGCCGCCTACCGCGGCTACCTTCGCGACCTGGTCGATCGCAAGGCCGCCAGTCCGGGCGACGACCTGACCAGCGACCTGATCGCGATCCATCGCGAGTCACCGGACCGGCTGACCTTCGACGAAATCGGCTCTATTTTGTTCTCGCTCTCGTTCGCCGGGCATGAGACGACCACCGGGCTGATCGGCAACACCGTCCGCCGCCTGCTGGAGCAGCCAGACCGCTGGGCCGCCGTCACCGCAGAGCCGGCCCTGATCCCGGCCGCGGTCGAGGAAACCCTGCGCTATGACCCCTCGGTGCCAGTCTGGCGCCGAGTTACCACCCGCCCGGTGAAGCTGGCGGGCCAGGACCTGCCCGCAGGAGCCAGGCTGTTCCTGTGGCTGGCCGCCGCGGGCCGGGACGCCTCCGCGTTTCCCGACCCGGATGCTTTCGACCTGCACCGGCCCGACGCCGGCCGGCACCTGGCGTTTGGCTCCGGACTGCACTACTGCCTGGGCGCGAACCTCGGCAAGCTCGAGACGCAGATGGCCGTCACCGAACTGGTCCGGCGCTATCCGCGACTGCGGCTGGTCCCGGGCCAGCGGCTCACCTTCCACCCGAACATCTCGTTTCGCGGGCCCCAGACCCTGCGCGTCCAGACCATTTAGCGCCCGCACATCGAGCTGACTGGTCCCGTCACCGCAGGTCACAAGGTCCAGGCCGTCTGGCTCCTGGCGGGGATGGGCTGTGGTGGCAGGATGATGTCATGGCTACCGGCCTGGAGCTGAAGTCCCGCCAGGGACGCTGGGTGCTTTTGGTGACGGTACTGGGCTCCGGGGTCGCGTTTCTGGACGCCACCGTCGTCAACGTCGCCCTCCCGACGATCGGCCGGGAGCTGCACGCGACGGTCGCCGAGCTGCAGTGGGTCGTGAACGCCTACACGCTCACACTGGCCGGCCTGATCCTGCTCGGCGGTTCGCTCGGCGACCGGTACGGCAGGCGCCGGGTGTTCGTGCTCGGCGTGATCTGGTTTGCGGTGGCCTCCGCGCTGTGCGCCGCCGCGACGGACGTATCGCTGCTGATCGCGGCGCGGGCGCTGGAGGGGATCGGCGGCGCGCTGCTCACGCCAGGCTCGCTGGCGATCATCCAGGCCTCGTTCCGGGAGGAGGACCGGCCGAAGGCGGTGGGTGCCTGGTCCGGACTGGGCGGCATCGCAGGCGCGATCGGCCCGTTCCTCGGCGGCTGGCTGGTGAGCGCGGCGGGCTGGCGCTGGGTGTTCCTGATCAACCTGCCGCTGGCGGCGGTCGTGGTGGCGGTGGCCGTCCGGCATGTCCCGGAGAGCAGGGACGAGACTGCCGTCGGCCGGTTCGACGTGCGCGGCGCAGTGCTCGCGGCGCTCGCGCTGGCCGGGGTCACCTATGCGCTGACCGAGGCACCGCAGCCGGGCGTGTCGCGGGTGGCGGTCATCGTGGCGGCGGTGCTCGGCGTGGCCTGCGGCGCGGGGTTCTTGCTGACCGAGCGCGAGCGCACCCGCACCGGCACCCCGGCGGCGATGGTGCCGCTCTCGGTGTTCGCGTCGAAGGAGTTCACCGCGGTCAACCTCGTCACGTTCGTGATGTACGGCGGGATGGGCGTGGTGTTCTTCCTGTTCGTGGTGACGCTGCAGGTCGTCGCGGGGTATTCGCCGATCGCGGCGGGCGCGTCGCTGGTACCGGTCACGCTGCTGATGCTGCTGCTGTCCGCCCGGGCGGGCGCCCTGGCCCAGCGGATCGGCCCGCGGATACCGATGACCGCCGGGCTGGTGGTCGTCACGGCCGGGATGGTGCTGATGACCCGCATCGGGCTCCGCACCTCATACCTGACCGACGTGCTGCCCGCGGTCGTGGTGTTCGCGGTGGGCCTGTCGGCGGTGGTGGCGCCGCTCACCGCGACCATGCTGGCGACGGCAGACGTGCGGCACGCCGGAGTGGCCAGCGGAGTCAACAACGCGGTCGCCCGGGCGGCATCGCTGCTGTTCGTCGCCGCGATCCCGCCGCTGGCGGGGCTGACCGGCGACGCCCAGTCGCACCCGCTCGTGTTCCTGCACGGCTTCCGGATCGCGATCCTGGCCAGCGCCGTGCTGGTCGCCTGCGGCGCGGTGCTCTCGTTCTTCACCATCCGCGACGACGCGCTGCGCGCGAGGCCGGCCGCCGCCAAGCCCGCATGCACGATCAACTGCCCGGTCGGCGCGCCGCCCCTGGAACCCGGCCCGGACGGCGCCACCGCCCGCGGCGTGACCCCCGGCGCGCCAGAGGCGGCCTGACGATCAGCGGCCGGGGAAGCGCCGGGACCAGCATCACAGCCGCTGGCACGTCATGGGCATGCGCCTGGTGGTGAGCGGGTGCGCCACTGATCTGCCAGTTCGGTAACCCATGCGGTCGCTGCGGCCGGGCCGGCTGGCGGGGCGCCGACGATGACAAGTTCGGTCACCCCGGCACGGGCGAGCTCGGGCAGCATGGCGGGACTGCCGTCCGTCAGCGACACTGCCACGGTGAGCTCGCTGAGGCTGCGGCCCCGGCGGCGGCAGCTTTCGGCCAGCGTGCTGATCCGTTCGGCAACCGCGTCCGCGGGCAGGTTAAATCCGTACCAGCCGTCCGCGAAGGCCGCCACCCGCCGGAGCGCGGCATCGCTGTTGCCCCCGGCAACGATCGGGATCGACCGGCCGCGCACCGGCTTGGGGTTAACCCGCACCGCATCAAACCGGGCGAACTCGCCACTGAAGGAAGCGACGTCCCGCGACCACAGTGCCCGCATCGCCGCCACATACTCCGCAGTGCGCTGCCCGCGCCGGGTGAACGGGACGCCGAGCGCGGCGAATTCCTCCGCCGACCAGCCGATACCCACGCCCAGCCTCAGGCGTCCCGCTGAGAGCACATCCAGCGTCGCGGCTTGCTTGGCGACCAGCACCGGGTTGTGCTCAGGGAGCAGCAGCACGCCGGTCGCCAGCCCGATCCGTGTGGTCACGGCGGCGGCGAAGCTCAGGCCGGTGAGCGGGTCCAGCCAGTCCGCATCGGCCGGAACGGCGATCCGGCCGTCAGCCGAATAGGGATAGCGGGATGCGGGCTGGTCCACCAGTACCACATGCTCGCCCCACCACAATGTGGCGAAGCCGCCGGAGTCTGCCGCCGCCGCGACGGCCCTGATGACATCCGGATCAGCGCCGGTGCCGATCCCCAGCGCGTGCAGCCCCACGTGCATATGCCCTCCCCGCCGCGCGCCTGCCATGCGCTCACTGGCGCGCGGCCAGGTACCGCGTCATGTGATCGATCACCGCGCGCGCATCGTCCTCGATTCCGCACATGAACGTGGATTTGCGCCGCCGCAGCACGGGCAGCCCCAGTGCGTACAGCCCGGGGCTGGCGACTGCGCCCCCGTCGTGGCGCAGGTGCCCCTTCGGGTCGACCACGGGCACGTCGAGCCACCCGTAATCGGGCCGGAACCCGGTTGCCCACATGATCGCGGCGATCTCGCCGCTGCCCAGGTCGAGCTGCAGCCGGGCTGACTCGGGCACCCGCGTCGGCGGGAACCGCTCGACCGGGCCGACCTCGGCGTCACGCCCGGCCGCGGCGGCCCACTCGTCGAACGTGTCCAGCAGGCGCGCCATCTTGAGGTCCGCGAGCGAGAACATGTTGCGCAGGCCGCCGGAGAACAGCGCCCGGCCGTCCCGTACCGCCGCCCAGCGGCCCACCAGCTCGACGCCCATCGAGGTGAGCGCGTTCAGGTCCAGCGTCGCCCGCTCCGGGGTGCCGGCGAGCTGCGGTGAGGGCAGCCTGCGGGCCCGCGTGAGGTCCTCGACCTCGTCGTACCGCTGGTCCCACACGCCCGACTCGGCCATCCACCACAGCACGTCGCGGCCGCGGTAGGTGCGCGGCAGCCGCACGTGCTCCCCCACCGACAAGACGACCGGCCGGCCCGACTGCCTCAGCTCGGCGGCCAGCTGCACGCCGGTGGCGGAGGCCCCCACGACGAGTACCCCGCCGTCGGGAAGCTGGCCGGGGTGGCGGTAGCGCAGCGGCGTCAGCTGCTCGACCGACGGGGGCACCGCGGCGCGCAGCGCGGGCACGGCAGGCTGATTGCAGGCGCCGCTCGCGATGACCACGGTCCGGGCGCCGATCTCGCCCGTGCTGGTGGTCAGGTGGTACCCGCCGTCGGCCTGCCGCACCGACGTGACGTTCACGCCGGTGCGGACCGGAGCCGCCGAGACCTTGGCGAAGCGCTCGATGAGCTCGGTCACCTCGCCCATGCTCATGTAGCCGTCTGGCTCCAGGCCGTCGTAGCTGAGGCCGGGCAGGCGGCTCAGCCAGTTGGGCGTGAGCAGCCGCAGCGAATCCCAGCGTTCGCGGCGCCAGGAGTTCGCCACCTCGCCGCGCTCGAGCACGACGTGATCGATCGACCGGTTGCCGAGGAAGTGACTCGCCGCGAGGCCCGCGTGCCCCGCGCCGATGACGACCGCGGTAAAACGCTCGATGGCTAGGACCTCAGTGCTTTCCGGAGCGCGCGCGCCGGCGAGCCGCCGCTCAGGCGACCTCAACGACGACGTTGGTCGGGTTGGTGAGGGCGTCGTATACGGCCGAGCGCTTCTGGGACTGGGCCACCAGCGCCTCGATCTCCTGCCTCGATGCGTCCGCGTCGATGGTGAACGTCACCTTGATGTCGTTGTAGCCGTTGCGGACGTCGCTGTCAGCGCCGAGGATACCGCGGATGTCGTGGCCGCCCTCGACCGTGGATTCGACCGAGCGCAGCTGGATGCCGCGGTTCTCCGCGACGGACGCGATGCCCCCGGTCAGGCAGCTGGCCAGGCCGACGAGGAGGTACTCGATCGGCGTGATGCCACCGTCCTCGGCCGCGAAGACCTCGGGGTGGTCGGCTTCGAACGTCCACTCTTCCTTGTGGCTCTGCTCCTCGCCGAGGCCGAAGAAGCTCTGGACCTTGATCGTGCTGTGCACGCCGCTCTGCCACTTGGCGGACGCCCGCCAGGTGAACTGGGCGGCCTCCGGCGCGCCCTTCAGCACCTCGCGCGCGTCGAGCAGCGCCTGCACGTTGACGCCATTGGTGATGGTGGTCATGTCGGGATACCCCTCCGCTCGGGCCCCCCTATTCCCTAGGGGGTTGGTTGAGAATATACCGTCTCGGCCGCGTTACCATAGCCCGCATGGAGCCAGCCTCGACCCTCACGGAGGGCTCGGTCGGCACCGTTGATACGCAGTACACCATGCTGTCAGAGCCGCTCCGGCTGGATTGCGGCCGGGATCTGCACCCGGTCCGGGTGGCATACGAGACTTACGGCGAGCTGTCCCCGCGGCGCGACAACGTCATCCTGATCTGCCACGCGCTGTCCGGCGATGCGCACGCGGCCGGTGTCGCGAAGACCCCGCCCGAGGCCAGCACCCGCGACGGCTTCGGGGCTGAGGACCGCGACGGCACGGCGCGCAGCGGGCTCGGCTGGTGGGACGGGATGATCGGCCCCGGCAAGGCGTTCGATACCGACCGCTTCTTCGTGGTCTCCACCAACCTGCTCGGCGGCTGCCGCGGGACCACCGGCCCTTCGTCGGCCGACCCGGCCACCGGCCGGCCGTACGGGCCGGACTTCCCGGTGATCACGGTGGCGGACATGGTGCGGACGCAGCGCGCGTTCCTGGACACTCTGGGCATCGGCCGGCTCGCGGCGGTGGCCGGCGGCTCGCTCGGCGGCATGCAAGCCTTCGAGTGGGCAATCTCCTACCCCGATCAGGTTGACTGCGTGGTGGCGATCGCCAGCACCCACGCCCTGCACCCCCAGGGCGTGGCCTGGAACGCGGTCGCGCGGTCGGCGATCATGAGCGACCCGGCCTGGCAGCAGGGTCGCTACTACGGCACCGGCCACGCCCCGCTGGCCGGCCTCGGCGTGGCCCGGATGGTCGGCCACATCACCTACCTGTCGGGCCAGGCGCTGGAAGACAAATTCGGCCGCCGGCTGCAGTTCGCCGACGACATCCGCTACACGCTGACCGAGCCGGAATTCGAGGTCGAGAGCTACCTGCGGCACCAGGCCGACTCGTTCGTCCGGCGCTTCGACGCCAACACCTACCTGTACACCTCGCGCGCGCTGACCTACTTCGACCTGGCCCGGCAATATGGCGGCGGCTCGCTGGCCCGGGCGCTGCGCGGCATGCGGGCACGCACACTGCTGATCGCGTTCAGTTCCGACTGGCTGTACCCGCCGTCTGGATCCGCCGAGATCGAGCAGGCGCTGCGCGCGGGCGGCCAGCCGGTGGAGTTCCATGTGATCGAGGCGCCGTACGGCCACGACTGCTTCCTGCTCGAGGAAGCGCGGCAGACGCCCATCATCCGCCAGTTTCTGAGCCAGCACCGCATGGCCGGAGGCGGAGCCGCCCGGTGACTTCAGGGAAGAGGCCTTCATGACCGACCACGGCGCCCGTGCCGAGCAAGCCCGCGCCTTCGGGTTCGAGACCCGGCAGCTGCACGCCGGGCAGCGGCCCGACCCGAACACCGGCGCGCGCGCGGTGCCGATCTTCCAGACGACCAGCTATGTGTTCGAGGACCCGGAGTCCGCGGCGGCGTATTTCAACCTGCAGGAATACGGCAACACGTACTCCCGCATCATGAACCCGACCGTGGCGGTATTCGAGGAGCGCGTGGCCAACCTCGAGGGCGGCGCGGGCGGGGTGGCGTTCGCCAGCGGGCTCGCCGCCCAGGCCGCCGCGCTGTTCACGCTGCTCGAGCCGGGCGATCACGTGGTCTCGTCCCAGGCCCTCTACGGCGGGACGGTGAACCAGTTCAAGCACGTGCTGCGCAAGATGAACGTGGAGCTGACCTGGGTCGATCCCGACGACCCGGACGCGTGGCAGGACGCGCTCCGCCCGGATACGAAGGCGTTCTTCGCCGAGACGATCGGCAACCCGGCCGGGAACGTGCTCGACATCGAGACCGTGTCCGGCATCGCCCACGCCCGCGGCCTGCCGCTGATCGTGGACAACACGTTCGCCACGCCGTACCTGTGCCGCCCGATCGAGTGGGGCGCCGACATCGTGATCCACTCGGCGACCAAGTTCCTCGGCGGCCACGGCACCAGCATCGGCGGCGTTGTGGTCGAGTCCGGCCTGTTCAACTGGTCCAACGGGCGCTTTCCGGTGGTCGCCGACCCGTCCCCGGCCTACCACGGCCTGCAGTTCCACGAGACGTTCGGGACGTACGGCTACCTGATGAAGCTGCGGGCCGAGAGCCTGCGCGACCTCGGCGCGGCGCTCTCGCCGTTCAACGCGTTCTTGTTCCTGCAAGGGCTCGAGACGCTCTCGCTGCGGATGGAGCGCCACGTCGAGAACGCGCTGGCGGTCGCGGCCTTCCTGCAGGCGCACGAGCTGGCCTCGAACGTGTCCTACCCGGGCCTGCCGTCGAGTGAGTACCGGCCGCTGGTGGACAAGTACCTGCCGCGCGGCGCGGGCGCGGTGTTCTCGTTCGACTGCGCAGGCGGCCGGGACGGCGGCCAGGACCTCATCCGGGGAATGTCGCTCTGGTCCCACCTGGCGAACGTCGGCGACGCGAAGAGCCTGATCATCCACCCGGCCAGCACTACTCACCGCCAGCTCAGCGATTCCGAACTGCAGGCGGCCGGCGTCGGGCCGGGCACGGTCCGGCTGTCGGTGGGCACCGAGTCGGCGGACGACCTGATCTGGGACCTGCAGCAGGGTTTCGCGCTCGTCGCCGCGACCGCGGGAAAGAAGGCGGCCACGCCATGACCGATCTCGATCTCACCCGCTACCAGGACCCGTTCACGATCCAGCGCGTGCTGCAGTCGGCCGACACGATCGCGATCGTGGGCCTGTCGCCGAACGAGCTGCGGGCCAGCTACTTCGTCGGCTACTACCTCAGGCGGCACGGCTACCGGGTGATCCCCGTGAACCCCCGGGAGAGCGAGATCCTCGGCCAGAAGTGCTACCCGAGCCTGCTGGACCTGCCCGAGCCGGTGGACGTCGTGAACGTGTTCCGCGCCCCGGACGCGCTGCCGGCGATCGCGCGGGACGCCGCGGCGATCGGCGCGGGCACCCTGTGGTGCCAGTTCGGCGTGATCAACGCCGACGGCGCGCGGATCGCCGAGGACGGCGGCGTGACGGTGATCATGGACCGCTGTCTCAAGGTGGAGCACGCCCGGTACGCGGGCCGGATGCACTGGCTCGGCTTCAACACCCAGCGCATCACGTCCGTCCGCGCCGGGCTGCAGTAGCGCAGAAACCTGGTCACACCGCCTGCTGGCCCGGGGAATAGCCCGGGCCCGTGTCGTGCTGTCGCTCAGGCTGGCGTGCTGCCGAAGCGAGCAGTTCTTCGTTCTGGCAGCCCGAGTCGATGTGGCCTTGGGGGCGCCATGACTCAGCTTGCGCGTCCAGACCCCGCGCGCAGCCGGTCAGGACGAGATCACCCATGCCCGGCTCCGGCAGGCGCCGGTCCACAGCGGGCCGATCACTCAGGGGTGCCGCGGGCCGGCCGGCCGGTCCCGGGCTGGACGGTGGGCGCGGCTTTGCTGGCGCCTGTTGTGCTGATCGGGGGGTGGCTGATCGCAGGCGCGCTTCAGCCGCCTTCCTATGGCCCGATGCGGCAGACCATGAGCGTGCTGGCTGGTCATTCGGGAACCGACCGGTGGGTCATGACCGCGGCCCTGCTGCTGGTGGGCAGCTGTCAGATCGCGACCGCCGCGGGCCTGACTGCCGTCCGCGCGCCCGCGCGCATCCTGCTGATGCTGACGGGCCTTTCCACTCTCGGCATCGCCGCCACCCCGGAGCCGGCCACCGGCCCGACGCCGCGCCACCTCGCCTTCGCGGTCAGTTGCGTGGTCACGACAGCGGTCTGGCCCGTACTTGTCGCCAGGCACGCGCGGGCGCAACCGTGGATCCTCAGTGCCCGCGGCTGCGCGACGGCGACCGTGATCTTCGCCGGGTTGTCGTGCTGGCTCCTGATCACAGCCCAGGAAGGCGGCGGCGACCTGGGTATGGTCGAGCGGCTGACGGCGGCGGTTCAGAACCTGTTCCCGCTGGTCGTCGCGCTCGCCTTGCGGCGGTCCGTCCCGGCGCAGGCAGCCAGGGACGGCGCACCGGCAGGACGTCAGGTGCACCAGGCAGCGGCCGGAGGTTTCAGCGGTCCTCAGCCAGTGCCTCCGCCGCGGGCGCCGGGACGCGGCGGGTAGCGCGTCCGGCCGGCCGGCCTGGCTGGCGGCGGTGCTGCTCGAGCCGGGTAGCGCTCGGCCACCGGACATCTGTGGCCCAGCCTGCGCGCTCGAATATCCGGATGAGCTCGGCGGCCAGGTCGATCTGGCCGCGGTCGACGCCGTGCCGCGCGCAGGTCGGGTCGGAATGATGCATGTTGTGCCAGCTCTCCCCGAATGACAGCACGGCCAGCGGCCATAGGTTGGTCGCCCGGTCGTGCCGGCGCGTGGTGAAGGGCCTGTCGCCGATCACGTGGCACAGGGAGTTGACGCTCCAGGTGACGTGCTGGAGCAGGAAGACGCGGACGAGCCCGGCCCACAGCAGCGCCAGCAGCGCGCCGTGCAGGCCGCCGATCGCCCAGCCGATCCCGAATGGCGCCGCGAGCGAGACGGCGCACAGCGCGGGGAACGCGGCCGATATTCTCCGCATGGCCGGGTCAGCGACCATGTCGGGCGCGTAGGTCTGCTTTGATATGGGGTCGTGGCCGAACAGCCAGCCGACATGGGCGTGCAGGACGCCGCGCAATATGCCGGCAGGCCCGGTGCCGTACCGGTACGGCGAATGCGGGTCCCCTGGCCGGTCGGAAAACGCGTGATGGCGCCGGTGCACGGCTACCCAGGTATTCACGTCTCCCTGGAAGCTCAGTGAACCCGCAACCGCCAGGACAGCGCGGAGCGCGGGCCGTGCGGTGTAGCTGCGGTGGGTCAGGCACCGGTGGAATCCGGCCGTTACCCCGAGTCCGGTCAGCAGGTAGAAGAACGCCGCGAGCCCGAGGTCGGCAAAGCCCACCCCGTGCCCCCACAGCAGCCACAGCGCAGCAATCAGGCCGGCGAACGGCACCACCACGATGAGGGTCATGACGGTCAGCTGAATGGCCCGCGAAGCCAGAGCCGGGGCTGGCAGCCCGGCAGCCGGGAACGCGCTCGTGCCGTCGTAGGGGACTGACTTCACGCCTGCAGTCATAGCTCGCCTCGCGATCCTGAAGATGCAGCAAGCGGATATCAGGATGGCGAGGTCTGGACCGATCAGGAACTCGTTCAGGCTGCAATGGGCCGATACTGAGACCGTAGCACGCCAGCAGCGCGCCGGGTCCTTCGCCGCCAGCCGGCGTGCGCGGGCTGATGCGCCGCGCCGGAGTGACCCCCGAGGCGGCCAGCGTCAGCCCGGCCGCTGCCCGAACTCCGGCGAGCTAGCTGCGGGGCGCGGCCGGGAAGTCCGGGATGGGGTTGTCGATGAGGTGGCGGGCGACGTCGGTGAGCCGCTGGTTGCGGTCTCTGGCGTGCTGGCGCAGCAGCCGGAAGGCTTCGGCCATGTCCACGCCGAGGCGCTCGGCGAGCCTGCCTTTGGCTTGCTCGATGACGACCCGGCTGTTGAGGGCCCCCTGGAGCTGCTCGGCGGCTGTCTCCGCGCGGCGCACGTTCTGTTCCTGGAGCAGGCCGATGGTGGCGACATCGGCGAGGGCCTGGCCGATCCGCATGTCCTGTTCCCCGAGCGGGCGCGGCTCGGCGCCGAACAGGTTCAGCGCGCCGATGACCTCATCGCGCAGCCGCATCGGCACGGCGTTGACGGCCTGGAACCCGGCCTGGACGGCGGCGGCGGCGAACCGGGGCCAGCGCTGGCCTGCCGTGGCGAGGTCGGCTGCGGTGACGGGGTGGCCGGTGCGGAAGCAATCCAGGCACGGTCCCTGGTCGTTTTGCAGCTGGAACAACTCGATCAGCCCGGCTTCCTCGCTGGAGGCCGCCGCCACCCGCAGCTCGCCGCGCGGGTCGGCGAGCACCACCCCGGCCGCGGAGCGGTCCAGCAGGGAGACGCTGCGGTCGGTCAGCATGTGCAGGAAATCGATCACGTCGAACTCAGCGACCAGAGTGTCGGCGAGGTCCACGAACGTGACCGACAGCAGGTCGGTGTCCATCGGCGGTCACCCACTTTCCGGTGGCTGGGCTGGCGGATTGCCCGCGTTGCTGCGGGCCGGCGAAGGCACTGTCACGGCTCGTCCTCCCGCCCGGCGCCGGGTGACAGGCGGAGCCGCCGGGCGACGATGTCGCCGGCCACGTCGGCGAGGCGCCGGTCCCTGGCATAAGCGTATGCCCGCAGCCGGGTGAATGCCTCGGCGGCGGTGAGGTCGAGCTGGATCGTGAGCATGCCGGTGGCCTGGTCGATCTCGGCCCGGTGCAGCGCCAGATCCGGCGCCTGCCCGTCCAGCCTTGCCCCGTGCCCGTCTATCCCGTCCCCGGTTGCCCCGTGCCCGTCTATCCCGTCCCCGGTTGCCCCGTGCCCGTCTATCCCGTCCCCGTCTGTCCCGTCCGCGGCGGCCGGGCCGGCGGCATCGAGGAGCAGCACGGTCGCGGCGTCGGCCAGGATCAGGCAGTCGCCGAAGTGCCCGCCGAGCGGGCCGGCCGAAGCGCGGTACAAGCCCAGGACCCCGGCGCGGATGGCCCCGATCACCAGCGGGAACGCGAACACCGCCGCCGCCCCGGCCCGGCGGGCCTCCGGGGTGAATGCGGGCCACCGGCGCCCCGAGGCCGCGTCGCCGACGTCGGCGGCCAGCACCGGTGCGGCCGAGACGAGCACGTCATGGCACGGTCCCTCGCCCAGCGTCAGCGCCAGCTCCGCGAGCCGCTCCCCGACCGGGTCCGTCACGCACAGCAGGAAATCTGGTCCCTGAGCCCCAGCCGCGGTCACCCAGGCGCCGTCCACCCCTGCCACCCGGGGCGCCACCGCGCAGACATCCTCCACCGACACCCGGCCGCCGCGGCCAGCGGCCTGCGCGGCAACCCGCCCCCACACCGCGCCGACCCGGCTATCAGCCATCGCCGCACCCGCCGCCTGAGGGCGCCGCCGGGGCGCGGCCGCCTCGCGCGCGGTCATGCGTCATGCTGGGCATGAGGCCGCCTTCCTGACAGAGCAGCCAGGCGGGGACTCGACCCAACGGCTAACATCCGACCTGCCCCGCCAGGCTACTCCCCGCCGCACCCGCCGGCCGCTCCCGTGTTCGTCCGCCACCTGGCTTACCTGGTCCAGGACCAGGCCGGGCGTGCGGTCCCGCGTCCGGGACGCCGCCCCGACTGGTCCTTCTTCCGCACAGCCTGCGTCGTCAGCAGATCCCGGCCGCCCTGTGCGGCGCCGCCACAATGCGCGCTCGGGTACCCTGCCGGGCAGTTGCGGTCGTCGTGAGCACTCCCTAGGCTTTAGTGCCAGGAAGGCTCCCGCGTCGGGCTGCCTTCCCCGGCTGCTCTGGTCCCCGGCGGCTCCGTCGCACGTGAACCCGGAGCAGCATCATGACACTCCCTGAAAGCCCGCTGCAGCGGTGCTATGGGCATTACCTCACCGGGTTCGGCGTGGCACTGCAGATCGGCCTCACGACTAGGCCGGCGGGCCTGGTGATCGCTGGTGACGTCGACGAGTCCACCCGCCCCCACCTTGCGGCCGCCTTGCGGGCGGTGGCGGCCGAGCCCGGCCCGGTCCACATCAGCCTCGCCCGCGTGGTGTACTGCGACCTGGCTGGACTGCGGGCCATCCTCGCGCTGACCAAGACCGGCAGCCGCGCCCGGCCAGACAGCGTCCGGCGGGTGGTGCTGCTCGGGACCCCGCCGCACCTGCAGGCCATGCTGCGCATCACCGGCTGGCTTGCAACCCCCGGCCTGGTCGTGCGCGAGCGGGAAGCAGGCCCGGCCGGACAACGACGGCCTGGCCCGTCCCGGCGATCATACGGCGCCGCCGGCGGCCAACTGGCCGGCCATCAGCACGCTAGTGCCCCCTTGCCCCCGCTGAGCTAGAATCAGATTGCTGCTCCGGTCCCCGGCGGCTGGAAGCGCCTGCTCACCGCGGGCACTGAGGACACCGGAGCCATTCATGGGGGCATTCAGCAAGCCACGCCGCGCTCGTCGCCGTCGCGCGCCGGGCGGCCAGGAGCCGGACCTCTGCGATTTCTACGACCGCTATACCGCCGGGCTGTACCGGCAGGCGCTGTTCACCTTGGATGATCCCGAACTCGCCGGGCAGGCGGTCTGCGATGTTCTGGCCGGTGAGTATGCCCGGCCGGGTACGCCCGCCAGTGCCGGGCTGGACGCCGGTCGCCGGCTGGCGGTCTCGGTCTACCGGCGGTGCCAGCAGCTGGCCGCCAGCAGCGCATGGCACCACCGGTCCGCCCAGGAACGACTCGTCCCGGCGCATGCCGACGGCGCCGGTGCAGCCGCGCTGCTTACCCTGAATGAGCGCGCGGCGCTCGCGCTGGTGCTCTTCGGCAGGCTGGAATACGTCCAGGCCAGCCGCGAGCTGGCCATCACGCCACGGGAGATGGCAGGCCTCCTGCACGACATGCTGCGCAGGCTGGCCGTGTCGCCAAGCGCCCCGTCCAGCCGGATGCATTCCGCACCGTCCTAGCACCGATGACGCTCCCTGCGAGCCTCCCCGGGCTGAGAGCCGGCCCTCCTGGAGAAAGCGGGTGCCATAGCTTGGCGGGCGCTTCGGCGCGGCAGATGTCAGTTTGCGGCAGCCGGTGCTGCATCGCACAGGTTTGATCTTGCGGGCACAGGTAATTCTCTTATGACTCGTTTCTTATGCTCCCGCTCCAGACCCTGGTGGCAGCTTCCCGTTGCCACCGGAGGTCGTTATGGGAGTACCCGAGCCGCGCCGCGAAGGCGCCATAAGCCCGCCGCCTGACCCGCGCGTTGCCTCAGATAGCTGGATGCTGCTAGCAGCCTGCCGACAGGAAGATCCCGGGCTCTTTTTCCCGGTCGGGTCGCGCGGCCCGGCACTTTCCCAGGTTGAGGCAGCCAAGGCGGTGTGCGGCCGGTGCACAGTACACCTTCAGTGCTTCGCCTATGCGATGCACACCTCACAGCAGGGCGGCATCTGGGGCGGAACTACCGGAGAAGAACGCCAGACCATGACCAAGACGACACCCCGGCCAGCTCCTGCGCTGCCTGGCCAGCGCCGGCCTGACCCGGCTCTTCCGGCCAGCGGGCAGGTCGGCCCGCTCGCCGTGCTGCTCAACATCCTGACCGGAGAATCGCCGGACATCGCCGGCTAACACGGCCCGGCCAATCCGATCGCGGCGACGGCGGCGCCGGGCCCGGCGGCAGCCGGCGGAGGCTCATGTGACCTCCGGGCGCGTGCCGTCGTTAATCGTCAGGACGCCGGAGCGGGCGGGCGGCTGGTCAGGCGAGCCTGGGCGTTGGGGTGCTGCCGCCAGCTGGCCGCCCCGGCGCCTGCTGCTGTCTTCGCCTGCTCCCACTTGAGCTTGGCGAACTGGCCGGGCGGTGTCTCCAGCTCCTTGACCCAGGCGCGGGTCGAGGACGCGAGGTGGGCCCCGGCGACGGCCACACCCGCGAGTGCGACGAGGGCGCCGATGCCGATGAGCACTCCGCCGGCGATCAGCGGCCCGGAATCCACCCGCGGCCATGTCCGGCCCGGCTGACTGTCCGCTGCAGCAATATCCATGGCGCCCATCCCGATGTCTTCTCGCAACTTTCCGGCGTGCTGACTGTGCTCGACTGTACCGCCGGACGGCGCGAAGGCCGCCGAGCCGCGCCATCTCGAATGCGCCAGATCGGCACCCGGGCCAACACGATGCTGACCGAGGCCCAGCGCTGGCCGGGAACGGCAGAGCTTACGAACTGGCCGGGAACGGCAGAGCTTACGAAACCGCCGCTGACCCGGTTGCGTAGTCGATGCGCCACGTCTACCATCCATATGGATGGCACCTGGATGTTCTAGAGATGGTGTGCGGATGGCGGCGGATGCGGGCGGCAAGACCGAGAAGATCACTGTCAACCTGGGACTGGTGGACCTCGGGCAGATCGACCTGCTGGTCCAGGAGGGCTTTTTTGCCAATCGCACGGACTTCATCCGGACGGCCATCCGCACCCAGCTCGCCGCCAGGAGCGAGGCGCTCGAGCAGACAGCGGCCCGGCGCACCCTGATCCTGGGCAGCTCTCACTACACCCGCCGCGACCTGGAGGAAATCCGTGACGCCGGGCAGGTAGTCCATATCCGGGTGCTAGGGCTGGCGAGCATCGCCGCCGATGTCTCACCCCAGCTGGCCCTGGCCACGATCGCCTCGGTGGAGGTGCTCGGTGCCTTCCGGGCCCCCGCGGCCGTGAAGGCAGTCCTGGCGGCTCGCACCGCCTGAGCCACCCGTTGCTGCCCGCCCGGGGTCAGCGGGGACAATCACCAGAAGGGATACCGCGATGAACGCACGCCAGATGGCGGCGATGGCTGAGGCTACCCGGATGACCCGCCAGGGCCGCCTGGCCGAGGCAACCGCGCTGATCCAGCAGACCCTGGCCGGTCATCCGGTGGCGACCCGCAGGCCGGCGGAGGCACCGCCTGCCGGGCCGCAGGCCGGCGGCACGCCGGTCCGCCCCCCGCCCCCCCGCTGGCGCTGCCCGCTGCCGGGCGGGCGCAGCCGCGGCGGCCCTCTCCCGGCCCGGTTCCCCGCCGCGACGTCCCCGGCCGGCGCCCGTCAAGCCCGGGCCGCCTGCGCAGGCCCGTGTCCCCGGTCAGGACGACATTGCCGGGCCGGTGTGACGCCTCCTCCTACACCAACGCGGCCGGCAGCCGCGGCTACCGCGTCTATGTCCCCGCCGGCGGGGCAGGCGCAGCGCTGCCGCTGATCGTGATGCTGCACGGCGGCACTCAAGACGCCGCGGCCTTCGCCGCCGCCACCGGCATGAACGACCTCGCCGAGCGCGAGAAGTTCCTGGTCGCCTACCCCGAACAGTCCAGCTCGGCGAACGCGGGCCGTTACTGGAACTGGTTTACCCCGGGTCATCAGCGCCGGGACGCCGGCGAGCCGTCGCTGATCGCGGGGATCACCAGCCAGGTCGCGCACCGCTACCAGGCAGATCCCGCCCGGATATACGTGGCCGGGTTCTCTGCCGGGGGCGCGATGGCCGCGGTGATGGCCACGGTCTATCCCGATCTTTACGCCGCCGCCGGCGTACACTCCGGGCTCCCCTACGCCGCCGCCGGCGACGTGGCGTCCGCGCTGGAGGCGATGAGGCACGGCCCGCCCGCGGCCCGCCCCCCGGGCCCGTCCCCGGCGCGGCCGGTGCCGCTGATCGTCTTCCACGGTGACCGGGATCGGACCGTGGCCCCCGCCAACGCAGCGGGCCTCATCAGCCATGCCGTGGCCGCGGCTAGCCCGGGCCAGGATTCCGCCGCCCGGCCGGCGGTGGCGACCGGCGGCCAGGTGCCCGGCGGTCATGCCTATACCCGCACCTGTTACCAGGACACCGCGGGCGCGGCCCTGGCCGAGTGCTGGATCGTGCACCACGGCGGGCATGCCTGGTCCGGGGGTACCCGGCATGAGTCCTACACCGACCCGCACGGCCCGGACGCCACCGCCGAGATCATCCGCTTCTTCGGCGAGCACCCCGCCTTCCCGCCGGGCCGCCCGCCAGAAACGGCCGGCCGCGCCCGGCAACACCCAGGTCGCGGCTGACGCGCACATAGGCCCCCGGGCCCAGGTGCAGGTCGAACTCGCAGTACTGGCCGCCGGTGGAGGCGGCGGTGGCCCGCCACACGAAACGCTCCCGGGTGACGGGATTCTCGAAGCTGTCGCCGATCTGAACGACGTGCCGCCTCCCGCCGTCAGCGGAAACGGGCGTCCGTGATGCGCCGCTCGCTTTCCAGCTTGTGCACGCGTTCGTCGTGACCGATCTGGCGGAACATGTCGGCGAGGCTGTCATAGGCGCCGTAGTCGGCGGTGAACTGCGAGTCGAACGGCGTGTGTTCCCATTCGGGGTGTTCCTGCACCAGGTGCGCGTACTCATGCTCGGCATGGTCTTCGAAGTCGGCGTTGAGCTGGTAAGACCATTTCGGCCGTATCACGTAGAGCAGCCAGGACACCTGATAGTAGACGACGGCAATGGCCTGGGGGATCCAGAAGAATTTCACCCGGCTCTCGGTGACGCCTGACTTGCCGATCAGCTCGTCGAGGATCAGCAGGTGCCATTGCTCGTTGTCCTGCTGCCCGCGGGATTCGATGACCCGGTCGTTGATGCGCCGGGCCATGCCGGTGCGTTCATGGACATGGGTGATGGCGATGTAGGCCGCCTGCTCCCACGCCTGGTACGGCACGCGGGCGACCAGTTCGAGGACCTTGAACTTCGATAGCGTCCGCTTCTTGCCGAAGATGGCGTCCAGGGTGAGGAACAGCAGCCGGGCGGCCAGGCCGTACCGGCGCCTTGGCGTGTCGAGGGCCTCGGCCTGCGCCGCGATCAGCTGCTGATGATGCAACCGCGGCGGGATACCCGCCTTGGTATAGGTGTCTCGCTCGCGGGTCATCGGTGCGCGCCGAGGGTCTCGTCGAGCCAGTCGAACATGCGCTGTTCGAGGAGGGAGCGGGCCATCGGCTCGCAGTGCATGTCCGCGCCCTCGGCCTTGGTGAACGGCACGAGCACCTTGGCTGCGGGCAGGGCTCCGTAGAGGCGCTGTGACTGGCCGGGCCAGAACTGCTCTCCTTCGGGGTCGGTCACCATCATCGGCGTGCGGATCCGGTTGACGAGGCCGCCGAGCCGGTACTGCTCTATCGCCTTGAGCAGGGCGTAGGCGGAGTCCTGCCGTCCGTACGGCTTGGTCCGCCAGGCCATCATCTGGCGCTCGCGGGGGGTTGCGGACTGCAAGCCGGCGGTCATGAAGGCGTCAAACTTCTCCTGGTCGCCGGCGTCGAGCGGGGCCAGCACCTCTGGCGGGAGGCTGGCCCGCCACGAGGCGGCCACGTCGTCCACCCCTGGGTCGGCGACGGCCGCGCCGATGCGGTGCTCGAAGGCCAGTGCCCGCGGTACCCAGTAACCCCCCTGGCTGATGCCGTAGAGCGCGAGCCGGCCGGCATCCACTTCCGGCCGTTCCACCAGGAAATCGATCACCGGGGTGATGACCTGCTCCCAGTCGGGGCGGAACGGGACCTGGCGGTCGAACAGCATGCTCTGCTGCCCGGGCCCGTCGAACACCAGAGCGTTGTAGCCCCGGGCGAGGGCCGGCGCCCCCAGGCCGGGCCACATCACGGTCACCGGCCCGTCGCTCCCGTTGACGAGGATCAGGGTCGGGCGGGCCTTGCCGTCATCGGCCGGGACGAACAGGTAGCCGGGCAGCGTGCCCCCCTCGTAGGGGATCGCGACCCGCTCGGCGGCCGGGTCGAGCAGATCCACGTGCGCGTCGAAGCAGCGCCGGTGCGCGGTGAACAGCGGGCCGAGGAGCTTCTCGCCTTCCTCGATCCCGTCGATAGCACTGAGGGTCGCCGCGTAGTAGGCGGCCGCGCGCAGGTAGGCGCTCCTGGCGCTGATCCGGTGCCCGCGATCTTGCGCGGCCGCGGCGATGGCCTCGGTCCGCTGGGCCAGTTCCTGCCAGTGCGCGACCCAGCTGGAGTCATCGCCGTCGGTGATCGCAGCCACCGTGGCCAGTACTTCGCCCACGTCCCCGCAGCCGTAGTGCACGTTCCCGAGTACGTTGCGGGTCTCGAACTCGAACGCCGGGTCGGCGAAGAATGGTTGCGGCATCACGCATCTCCTGTGGTCGGGCGGGGCGGCTCGGTGACGGACTTGGACAGTTCCTCGACCCGGGCCACGAGTTCCAGCACCCCTGAGAACGGCCGGGGCGTCGGGTCCCCGGGCACGGTGGCGGAGCCGGCCAGGCGGCCATCCGGGCACTGGTCGAGGTCAATGATGAGCTTCATGCGACCAGGATGCGCCGGCCAGGCCGGCCAGTCCCTAGGGAAAGTCCCTAGCCTGCGGAGCGGTTGCGCGCTGCGCGCCGGGCGCTGATCCCGGGGGCCCCGCTCTTGGTCGTCATGGCGCGCACTGACGAACCGGCCGACGGTCCTGGCGGGACGTCGGCCGGTTCGCTGGACGGGGAGCTGATCATGGCCTCCGGGGAACCTCAGACCGCCGCCCTGCTGGCTGCAGTGGGTACAGCGGGCGGTCCGGCCAGGTGGTGCTGCTTCTTCTGGGTGTACTGGTAGGCGAGGAACAGAGCTCCGAACGGAACGATGACCCGGAGCAGGACCTGCCGGTAGTCGACACTTCCGGCCAGGATCAGCGAGGCGGTGCCCGCGAGGAAGGCCAGTCCCCATACGGCTGAGATCCGGCGGTTGGCCGCGTGAAACTCCGGGGTGTTCCAGGCTGACGCGGGCACCGTTTGCCGTGCGTAGGACTCGGTGAACGGGCGGCCCAGCAGGATCGATCCGAAGACGATCAGCGTGAGCGCGGCATGGGAGCCTGCCTGGGCGTAACGGGACCAGAAGGCAAGATGCGCAGGATGCACGGCCACCAGGACGCCGCCCAGGGCCAGGAAATAGCACAAGCCGGCCACGTCCAGCAGATGCAACCGCCGCCGGGCGACGGCCCTGATCATGACGATCGCGGAGACCGTGACACCGGCCGCGACTGCGCCGTAGAGGGATGTCACCCGGGCGCCCAGCAGAAAGGCCAGCCAGGGAGCGAAGCTCCAGATAAGTTCCGTCATCGGATATTCCTCTCGTCGGCTGCGAATCCCGAAGGGCGATGTCCCGATACTGCGGCCCGGAGGCTGGCTGGTCCCTAGGGAAATCCCCTAGTAACGTCGCGTCAGGGCACGGCGCCGTGCCTGCCCGGGAGTCGCCGTGATCAGCGAACAGGTATTCGTCGGCCGGGACGAGGAACTGGCCGTCATCGCGTCCTGCGCTGCGGCGGCGGCGGCGAACCAGGCCCAGGTGGTCTGGATTGACGGGGTGGCCGGAGCCGGAAAGACGGCGCTCGTCCGGGAGGCCCTGGGCAGGCTGCCGCCCGCGTACCATCTGCTGCGCGCCGCGGCGGACGAGCTGGCGCCTGATGTGCCGTTCGGGACGCTCACCGGGCTTGGCCTGGCCGGCACGGCCGGCGCTTTCGCGGCGGGCGTGGAGCTGGTGGCGCTGCTGGCCGCGGCGCAGGACGCCGGGCCGGTCGCTCTGGTGGTAGAAGACCTGCACTGGGCCGATGCCGCGTCGCGCCAGGCGCTGCTGACCGCGGCGCGGCGCCTGCACGACGACAAGGTCATGCTGCTGATGACCAGCCGGCCGGATGCAGGGGCGGCTGACAGCTGGGAGCGGTTCCGCCTTGAGCCGGGCACGTGCCGGCGGATCGTGCTGGGAAGCCTGAGCCAGGACGAGGTTGCGAAGCTCGCGCAGGCTGCGGGCAAGCCGCTCACGAGCAGGCACGCCGAGCGGCTTTACCGGCACACCCAGGGCCATGCCCTGTACGTGCGGACGCTGCTGACCGAGCTCTCCGCCGAGCAGCTGTCGGCACCCGACGGCCAGCTCCCCGTGCCCCGGTCGCTCGCCCTGACGACAGTCGCCCAGCTCGCAGGCCTGCCAGCAGACGCGCGGCAGCTGGCAGCCGCGCTCAGCGTCGTCAACCAGCCCACGCCGCTGAGCATCATCGGCCGCATCGCCGGCGTCGCGCAGCCCACGCGGGCGCTGGAGAGCCTGCTCGGGACCGGGTTTGTGACCTGGCGTCCGGCCGAGATGCAGACGCCAGTCGAGTTCGCTCATCCGCTGTACCGCGCGGCGGTCTACGAGGACCTGCCGCCTGTCCGGCGGCAGGCCCTGCATCGCGCGGCCGGGCAGGTGCTCGACGCCGGCGCCGCGCTCGCGCACCGGGTGGCCGCGGCAGACCGTGCCGACGACGGCCTGGCCGGCGAAGCCGAGGCGGCCGCATGCCGTGCCCTGGACCGGGGAGCGGTCGCCCGGGCCGCAACGTGCCTGCTGTGGGCCGCGCCGCTCAGCTCATCGTCAGATGACCGGGAACGGCGGCTGCTGACGGCGGTGCGCCTGCTGCTCGCCGACGGGCAGACCGCGCGGGCCGCCGGGTTGCGGGATCAGGTCATGGCTTGTTCACCGGGCCCGCTGCGGAGCCTGGTGCTGGGAACACTCGAAGTGGATCAAGGCGGTGCGGGGGCAGCAGAGCGATGGCTGGCCGGGGTCACCGCGGCCGGCAGCGCAGGCGGCGGCCCGGCGGGCGAGGGCAGCCCGGACGCGGGCATACTGGCGGCCGCACTGTGCTCGCTCGGATCTCTTTATGTCAACCAGGGCCGGGCGGCTGAAGCGGCTTCCCTGGCCACGCGGGCCCTGGCCCTCAAGGTGCCGGACCCGGAACTTGAACGCGCCGCGTGGTCCGTCCGGGCGATGAGCGAGGGAATGCTGCACGGCGCTCCGGCCGGGCTCGGCCGGCTGGCCGACCGGCTCCCCGAAGCCGCTGAGGCCGTGGGCAGCGCGGACGCGAGCCTGCTAGTGATCCGGGGAACGCTGGGCTTTTATGCCGGCCGGACCACGGCGGCGACCGCTGACCTGCGGTCGGCGATCCGCGTCGCCGCGCAGAACTCCGCGGCCCCGGCGCTTTCCCGGGCTCACCTGCACCTGGCGCAGCTCCTGCTCAGCTCCGGCGACTGGGAGGACGCCCTGCTGCAAGCCCGGCTGGCGCTGTCCTTGATCTCAGATGAACAGCAGACGTGGACCGAAGCCCAGGCGCACGCGGCACTGGCCACCCTGACGGCCTACCGGGGCCGCTGGGAAACGGCGGCTGAGCACCTGCGCGCGTCCCGCGCCGCCGCGTTGACCCTGGACACGGTAGAGGCGGTGTTCACTTCGCGGATCGCCCAGGCGGCCCTCGCCCGTGCCCGGGCCGAGCCGGCGGGAGTGATCGACAGCATCGGGTCTCTGGCTGGTCATGGTGACGTGCGGGCCATCCCGATGCTCAGCTCGCTCGGCTGGTGGCCCGTCCTGATCGGCGCGATCATCGAGAGCGGGGACGCCGCCGCCGCCGCCGTGCAGGTGGGCCAGCTGACCCGGGCTGCTGCCGATCGCCGGCTCGACTTCCGGGCCCGGATCCTCGGCCTGCAGGCGCAGCTGGCCCAGGCCCGGGGCCAGCTCGACCAGGCGGCTGCCCTTTATCAGCAGGCGCTCGGCATGTTCGGGGCTGACGACCCGCTGCTCGACCGGGCGTTGCTGCAGCATTCCCTCGGCCGGCTGTTCCGGGCCCGGGGCGACCGCCGCCAGGCTCTGGAGCACCTTCGCTCCGCCCATCAGACCCTCGCAGGGATGGGGGCCGAGCCGTTCCGGCAGCGGGTAGCCGCGGACCTTTCCCGGTCCGGCCGGCGGCCCGCGGCCCAGCGGAATCCCGCTCCCCTGGAGCTGACCGAACGGGAACAGGACGTGGTCGCGCTGGTAGCCAAGGGCATGGCCAACCGCGAGGTGGCCGCCGAACTGTACGTCAGCGAGAAAGCAGTCGAATATCACCTGAGCAACGTCTTCGGCAAGCTCGGGATCAGCTCGCGGCGCGAACTGCGCAACCGCGCCGCTAGCTAGGGAGATCCCCGGAGGCACCGGCGGCTGAGGACGGAGGTCCCAGTGGTGGTGGTCATGACTACCCGTATCCGCCCGCCGGCGGGCCGCCGATCCTGATCCCCGGCCCTGGCTTGAGCCTGACCGTTCCGCCTGGTCCGTGCACCACCACGAGCTGCCGCCCGAACGGGAACTGGTACATGTCATGGAAGGCCCGGCCGCCAAGACCGAACAGCACCCCGGCTACCGCCAGCGTGGCGATCGCGGCAAGCGGCTGCCTGCGCGGCAGGCGGACCAGCAGCCACGCGCCGAGCAGCGAGATCGCGCCCAGGGCCGGCACGTAGAACCGGGCCGCCTGGAGCGTGCTCAGGCTCGCAGCCGCGGTCCATGTGTAGGTGGCGTACAACGCCCAGACAGCGGCCCACGAGGCAGCCAGCGCGACCCCGACCGCCAGGTCGCGCCTGGCCAGCGCGGCCTGCTCGCCGCCTGCCCGGCGGCCGCGCAGCCAGGTTGCGGCCATGCCCGCCAGCGCGGCGAGCCCGAGCACCAGCATGGGCATGGCCTGGATCAGGTGGGCCGGCATGTAGCGCAGGTTGGCGCTGATGGCGCTGAAGCTGAAGGTGATCTCGCCCGGCCGGTAGCCAGACCGCAGCGGACCGCCGTAGATGAGCGTGTCGAAGATCGCGACTCCGGCGCCGAACACGCAGGCCGACGCAAGCCACCAGGCGACGGCGCGACCGGACAGCCGCGCGGTCCGCTGCCGCGCCGCCACGAGCACAGCGATGACCGCGCAGCCCAGCACCACCACGTTGGTGTACCTGCTGAACGTGGCTGCCTCCAGCGCCGCGAAGCCAGCCAGCCCGGCCCAGGCCCGGCGCCTGGTGCTCGCCCCGGCCGCTAGTACCGTCCACAGCAAGGCCCCGGTACCCGCCGCGATCAGCGAGGCTTCGGTGAAGGTCGGCATGTAGTCGCGCCACGCGAACAGGATTGCCGCGCCGGACGAGCAGTACAAGCAGACGGCGGCCGCGCCGCCGAAGCTGCCGAGCCAGCGCCTGCCGCCGTAATACAAGCCCAGGCAGGCCAGGGCCCCGTAGAAAAGCGGAGCCAGCCGGATGAAGCCGAGCACCTGGAACGCTACGGCGAGGTAGGGGTAGCCCGGATCCTTCTCGCTGATCCACCTGCCTCCCGGCAGCCGCACCCACTGGATGGGCCCGCCGCCCGGCCCGGGAGTCAGCTTGTTGCGGCCCACCTGGGGCGCCAGCTGCACCGCAAGCGCATGTGCCTGCGCCCCGGTCAGGGTGAAGGGGTGCCCGTCGGTCATCGCCACGATCGAGGCACGGTAGGCGTTATCGTCGGGCTCGGGGAGATACGGCGAGGCTCTGAGCACCAGCACGCACAGCACCGCGAAAGCGGCCGCGGCCAGGCACGCCGCCGTGACGTCCCACCGGGTCCTGGCCGGCCGCGGCACATCCGCCGCCGGCGCGAATGTCGTCACGCAAGCTCACTCTGCCCGCCTGATCCTGGGCTGTCGCGCGGATCGCGTGTGAGTTCTGGGTGAATTGCCGCCGCGCCCCGAGCAGGATGGTCCGATGAGCATCGACGATCGGCTCCTCGAGCTTGGCCTGGTGCTGCCCGCGGTCCCCAAGATGCCCGCTGGCGTGGCCACGGCCTTCAGCTGGGTCCGGATCCTGGGGGACCGGGTTCTAGTGTCCGGTCACGGGCCGCAGCACCCGGATGGATCCCCGGCCGGGCCTTTCGGCCGTGTCCCTGACCAGGTGACAGCCGGCCAGGCCATCGAGTCCGCCCGGCGCGCGGCGCTGTCGGTGCTGGCCAGCGTCCGCGGCGCCGTCGGTGACCTGGACCAGATCGCGGCCTGGGCGACCGTCACCGGCTTTGTGCAGGCTGAGCCGGGCTACGCCCAGACCACGGCCATCATCAACGGCTTCTCGCAGGTGCTCATCGACGTCTTCGGCGCTGCCGCCGGGCAGCATGCCCGCACGGCCGTCGGCGTGGCCGCCCTGCCGCTGAACCTGCCGGTCGTGGTGTCAGCCGAACTGCTCCTGACTCCGCGCGCATAGCAGTACCGCCCGCTGACCGCGGCTGGTCTCACGTGGATACTGGTGGTGGCAAGGTGGCACGCCGTGAGGGTTGCCTCCGGCGGACGGGAGCGGATCGCGGGTCAGGAGGTGGCGGATGCAAGCAGCCGTCGGAGACCGGTTCCATGTGCGCGGCAACATCGTGGGCCAGCCGGAACGGGCGGGCGAGATCATCGAGGTCCGCGGGGCGGGCGGAGAGCCGCCGTACCTGGTGCACTTCGATGACGGTCACACGGGCCTGGTGTTCCCCGGCGCGGACGCGGTTATCGAGCATCTGAGCAAGAAGGGCAAGAAGGAGCCGCGAAAGGCCAAGTAGCAGCTGCGAACCGAACGGCCCGCACGGTCCGAACGGCCGCACGCCGCCGAGATCATCCGCTTCTTCCGCGCGCGCCCCGCCCTCAATGCGCGGCAATAGCTCGCTGACTATATTTGACGGGGTGCGGTTCGGCGTGTCCGCGATGACGGGCTCCGCGACGACAGGCAAGGACCCGGACCTCGTGGGCCGGGACGAGGAACTGGCCCGGCTGCGGAAACTGGTCGCTCCGCCCCATAAGGAAAGCCGCGCACTGCTTGTGCTTGGCGAGTGGGGCATGGGCAAGACCGTGCTCATGACCCAGGCCGCGCGGGCGGCCGGGCCGGCGGGCATGCGGGTGCTGGCCACTTCCGGCCGGGAGTCGGAACAGAACCTGGCGTTCGCCGGCCTGCATCAGCTGGTCCGGCCGGTACTGAGCCGCCTTTCCGATCTGCCGGGCCGCCAGGCCGAGGCGCTGAGAGGCGCTTTCGCGCTTTCCGGCGACGCCACGCCGCCCGACGCCCTGGTGGCCGGGATCGCCGTCCTCACCCTGTTGTCCCTGGTGTCGGACCAGGAGCCCCTGCTGCTGGCTGCCGATGATGCGCAGTGGCTGGACCGGGCCTCACTCGACGCGCTCGCTTTCGCTGTCCGCCGGATGGAAGACGAGGCGGTGGTGCTGCTGGCCGGCGCGCGGGGCCCGGTTCCGCCGCCAGGATTCGAGCGGGAATTCCCGCAGCTGGTGCTGCGGCCGCTGCGGCTGCCGGACGCCGGCCGCCTGCTCGACGCGCAACCCATCCCGCCGCGCGGCCGGGCCCGCGAGCAAGTGCTCGCGCAAGCCGCCGGCAACCCGATGGCGCTCATCGAATTGTCCAGGCTGATCGCGGCCGACCCGGACGCGGGGCGCCGCTGGGCGGCTGAACCGCCGCCGCTGGCCGACCAGCTCACCGCGATCATGGCCGCCCGGTACGCCACCTTGCCGCGCGCGACGCGAGCCGCTCTGCTGCTCGTCGCGGCGGCCGATAGCCCGGACCTGACCGGGCTATCGGCCGACTTCTCAGCCGGCGCGCTCACGCCCGCGGAGGCTGCAGGGCTCATCCGCCTGGATAGCTCGGGCCTGCAGTTCACCCATCCGCTGGCACGATCGGCGGTTTACTACAGTGCCCCGTTCGCGGAGCGTGCGGCGGCGCACCTGAAGATCGCGGCCGGGCTGCGGCAGAATCCTGATCGCTATGCCTGGCATCTGGCTGCCGCGGCGTTCCGGCCGGACGAGCGCGTGGCGTCGCTGCTGGCGGACGGCGCGGCCGAAGCGCAGCGGCGTGGCGGGGCTGCGGCGGCGGCGCGCGCGATGGAACGCGCCGCCGGGCTCAGCCCCGACGGCCGCGATAAGGCCAGGAGGCTGCTGGCGGCCGCGGATCTCGCCCGGGCTGCCGGGCAGTCGGACTGGGTGCGGGACATGGCCAGCAATGTCCTGCCGCTGACGTCAGACCCGGATCTGCGTCTTGCTGCTCGCTTGAAGATCGGCTGGTCGCTGGTGTGGTCGAACCGGCACGACGAGGCGCTCGAGACCCTGCTCTCTGTCGCCGCAGATGCTCTGGACAGGCGGCCCGCCCTGGCCTTCGAGGCTGCCGCCATAGCCGCTACGATCGCGCACCAGACCGGGCTGCCCGGCGCTCGTGCCAGGGTGCGCACCGCTCTCGATGAGCTGCAGGCGGCATGGGCGACAGTGCCGGGGACCGGAGACCGGTCGAGCCCTGCTGAGGAGGCCCGGCTCTGGATCCTGGCCTGCACGGACCCGCTCGACAGCCGGACCGAAATACTGTCCTCGCTGCACCGGATCACCGGCGGCCCCTGCACTGAACTAGCCATGGTGGGCGGCGCGGCCTGGATCCTGGACGAGTCGGAACTTGCTGTCCAGGTACTGCGTGATGCCCTTGCCGGACTGCGGTCTCCCGCTGTCCGCGGCGCGAGCGGTGCGGTGCTCTCGGTTCTGGAATGGGCATATCTCGACAGCGGACGCTGGGATGAAGCGCTCGCCACCGCCCGGGAGGCGAGCGATATCGCGGCCGCCTACAAGATGGAGACGGTAGCCGCGAGTGCCGACCTGGTCACGGCCACCGCCCTGGCCCTGCGCGGCGAGCACGACCAGGTAGCGCCGCTGCTGGCGCGGGCGTTCACGGCGCTGGATGAGACCGTGTACCGCGGATTCGCCGCGCGGGCCTGGCATGCCGCCGGCCTCGCCGCGCTCGGCCAGGGACATCATGTCACGGCCTACGCACAGCTCAGCCGGCAGTTCACAGCCGATGGCACTCCGCTCCACCACCACTTCTCCTATTACGCCATCGCCGACCTCGCGGCCGCGGCCGCCCGCGCCGAGCGGCGCCTCGAGGCGCAGACCCGGCTCCGGCGGGCGCTGGCCCAGGCGAGATCGGCCCGGGAGCCGCGGCTGGCGCAGCTCGCCGCCCGCGCGCACGGGCTGCTGGCTGACGGCGCCAAGGCCGAAACCCATTTCACCGCTGGCCTGGCGGATCCGGCTGGCGATGCCTGGCCCTTCGAGCGAGCACAGCTGCAGCTGGACTACGGCGAATGGCTGCGCCGCCACCGGCGGATCAACGACGCCAAGCCGCTTCTCGGATCCGCGCTTGAGACATTCAGCAGGCTCGGCGCGGTGCCATGGACCCGCCGCGCGGAGTCCGAGCTACGCGCATGCGGGGTAGCGGCCCGGGCCAGGCCGGCTGCCTCGGACGCCCTGGATGGCCTTACCTCGCAGCAGCGCGAGATCGCCATCCTCGCCAGCCGCGGCCTGACCAACGCCGAGATCGCTGACCGGCTCTTCCTGTCACCGCGCACGGTGGCCTCACACCTGCACCGCTCTTACCCCAAGCTCGGCATCGCCGGCCGTCACCAGCTCCGTGATCTCATCGACCAGGCGGGAAAGCCGCCGGCCAGCGGCTGACGTGGTCATCTGACGCCGCTGGTGGTGTGCAGCATGGTGCGGATACCGGCCCTCCCGGACTTCCTGCGCGGGCGCTGAACGGAGGATGCTGAGTGGCTGTGACGTCTCCTGAGGCTTCCGCAGATTCTCCCGCCGGACGCTACGGCCTGCTCTCAGTTCCCGGCCGCTCTCCGGTGCTGGATGCCGCTCAGCTCGAGATCTTGCGCGGCTACGGCAGCGAGCGCGACGTGGCGGCCGGTGATGTGCTCTTCGCCGACGGCGATGAAACGTACGACCTGATCGTGCTCCTCGCGGGCGCGGCCGACATCATCGAGGGTTACGGCCATCCCGGGGCGAGCATCGTCGCCAGTTACGTCCCGTCGCAGTTCCTCGGCGAGATCGGCCTGCTCACCGGTCAGCGCGCCTTCCTGAGCGCCGTGGTCACGTCGGCTGGCCGGGTCCTGGCCGTCCCGGTCGATCAGCTGCGCCGGGTCATGGCGCACGAGCCAGGCCTGAGCGACCTCATCCTGCAGACGTTCCTGCTCCGCCATTCCATCCTGCTGAGCAGGGGCACCGGGCTGACCCTCATCGGATCGCGGTTCGACCAGGACACGCGACGGCTGCTGGAGGTCCTGGCGCGCAACCGCCTGGTCTGGAACTGGCTCGACCTGGAATCCTCGCCCGAGGCGGAGAGCATCCTGCAGCGCCTGGACGTGCCGGTCGCCGACCTGCCGATCATCGTCGTTCCCGGCGGGCCAGTGCTGCGGAACCCGTCCAGCCGCGCGCTGCTGGCCGCCCTGGCGATCTCCGGCGAAGCCAGCTCGTATCCGCCCGGCGTATGCGACCTTCTCGTGGTCGGCGCCGGCCCGGCCGGGCTCGCCGCCTCCGTCTACGGCGCGGCCGACGGCATGGCGACCACGCTGGCCGAAGACACCGCGCTAGGCGGCCAGGCAGGCACCTCCTCACGCATCGAGAACTACCTCGGGTTCCCGGCCGGATTGTCCGGCGAAGAACTCGCAGCGCGCGGGACGCTGCAGGCGCAGAAGTTCGGGGTGCGCATCAAGCTTGCCGCGAAGGCTGCCGCTCTGGCGTCGCAGGACCGCATCCACCGGGTCACTTTCGATGACGGCGAGGTCATCTCGGCCAAGTCGGTCATCATCGCGACAGGCGCACGGTACAACCGGCTTCCGCTGGACCGGCTGGCTGAATTTGAGGGCGTCGGGGTGTACTACGCCGCAACCCAGGCCGAGGCCCAGGCCTGCAGGGCCGGCGAGGTCGCGGTCGTCGGCGGCGGCAACTCCGCGGGGCAAGCTGCCCTGTTCCTCAGCGGCTCGTGCGCCAAGGTGCACATCATCATCCGCCGGGGCTCCCTAGACGCCTCGATGTCGAGGTATCTCGTCGACCGGATCGAGCGCGATCCTGGCATCAGGGTCTGGCCTGGCACCCAGGTCACGGCGCTGACCGGGCGCAAGAGCCTGGAGGCCGTGCAGCTTCACCGCGAGGGCGAGCCGCGGCCGTCGGAACTCACGGTCACCGGGCTTTTCGTGTTCATCGGCGCCACGCCGGGCACCGAGTGGCTGGCGGGCCAGCTGGCCCACGACAAGCACGGATTCCTGCTGACCGGCACTGACATCCCGCCGCTCCGGCGCGAGGCCCCGAACCTGACGCTGCTGTTCCTGGAAACCAGCAGGCCGGGCATCTTTGCCGCCGGTGACGTGCGCAGCAGCTCTGTCAAGCGCGTCGCGGCGGCGATCGGCGAGGGATCTGTGGCCGTCCGGCTGGCATTCGAGCGCCTGCAGTCGGAGGGCCAGGCCGACCCGATCGGCCTGGCGGGTCACTGAGTGCAGTCAAGTTGCGGATACCGGCCTGGGCGGGGCGGCCGGATGCTAGCTGGTGACCAGGAAGGAACTGCGCCATGCCCATGATCGACGTGTACGCAACGGCCGGCACGTTCGCCGACAAGCACAGGCTCGCCGCCGAGCTCGCGGCCACCCTGATGGCGATCGAGGGAGTTCCGGATATCCCGATGTTCCGGCAGAACACTGCGGCGTTCATCCATGACCTGCCGGCAGGCGACCTGTCGAACGTTGACGGCGCCTCTGACTACGTCCGCGTGCAGGTCCTCACGAACGCGGGGGCCCTTGACCGGGACAAGCAGCTCGCCGTCGTGAGCCAGTTCACGGCCATGATCGCCGATGCGGCCGCGGACCGGGCCGCCGCTGACCGCACATGGGTGCTTCTCACCGAGGCCGTCCCCGGCGGCTGGGGGCTGAGCGGCCACGCGAACACCAATGACGAGCTCGTCGCCGCGGCCCGCAAGCAGATCGCGGAACTGCAGGCGCAGGCGCGGGACGGGAAACTGACGCTGGACCGCCCACCATCACTCTCTGACCAGTCCGGCACCGCGCTTCGCCGGCACAGGGATCTACGGTAGGAGCTATGACCGACCCCGTCGCTGTGCCGCTCGGCTGGCGGACAAGGTCGCTGCGCACCGGGCCGTGATGTTTCAAGGGGTTACCGACGCCGACTACCGGACGACGGTCGAGACGCTGGCGCGGATAACGGCCAACCTCGATCCTGGCCGCACCGGTCCCGACTCGATCTGAGCCCTGTTGCGCCGGGTCGTTTCAGGGGCAGGAGCTGTCCGACAGGCGCGAGTGCGCTGATAACCGGCGCGCCCCGTCTTCGGTGGCCAGCCTGGACGCTATGGCCTGGGCTCACGGTTCATCCGGCCCGGACGCTGAATGCTCTGGGAACGCAGGGTCAGGCGGGCAACTGTCCCCCGCCTTGACCTTCAGCGGAGGAACTCGCGCAGCGCCCGGGCGACCTCGTCCGGCGCCTGCTCGGCCTGGTGGTGCCCGGATTGGACCGGGCGGCTGCGCAGCTCCGCGGCCGTCCACGGCCGCCAGATGGCCTCGGGGTCGCCATGGATGTCGAGGTCGTCGCGGGTCGAGACGAGCAGCAGCATCGGGCACCCGATCTTGCGGCCTGCGGCCCGGTCGGCTTCCTCGTGAACGCGGTCGACGCGCAAGCCGGCCCGGTAGTCCTCGCACATGCCGTGCACGACGGCCGGATTACCGAAGGCGGCCCACACGTCAGCGTGATTGTCCTCGCCCATCTCCGCTGGCGCCGGGGTCTGGTACCAGCGGCCGGGGTCGGCGTTGATGAATTCCTCCGCTGGCTTGTCGGTCTGGCCCAGGAACCACCAGTGCCACCAGGCGCGCACGAACGCCTCGTTCAGCCGCTCCAGGTGCTCAATGACGGGCAGGCCATCCATCACCACGAGCCGTTCGACGGCGCCGGGGTGATCCATGGCCGCGCGGAAGGCCACCAGCGCCCCCCGGTCATGACCCACAACCGAGAACCGGTCGTGGCCAAGGCGCCGCATCAGCGTCACGACGTCGCCGGCCATCGCCCGTTTGGACGATTGCGCGTGCCCGGGCGCATCCGGCGGCAGCGTCGACTGGCCGTAACCGCGCAGATCCGGGCAGACCACAAAGAACGAGTCCGACAGCTGCGGCGCGACTCGGTGCCAGGTCGCATGCGTGCGCGAATGGCCGTGCAGCATCACCACCGGCTTCCCCTCGCCCCCGTACCGGACCCGGAGCGTCACGCCGCCGACATCGACACGGTCCAGCTCAAAGCCGTCGAACATGAGCCCGCAGCTACCCCGTGCGGGCCGCGCGAACCGAGATGCCCAGGAGCCGGGCCCGTGCTCGACGTCATCCGCGCCGCCGCAACAGGAGTCTGAGCACGCGCCGCGCCCTGAGCGGAACTCGGGTACCACGTCACCCTGGTCAAAGCTGCCACCGCTGCCTTCAGCCAGGAGGCGATGCACGCCGCCCACGTCATCAACGGGCCGACCTTTGCCCATTCCATCGCCACGACCGACGAGCTGATCCCGCAACTCCCGGCCTGGCGTGCCGGAAGGTGATCGGGCAGGCGAGGTGGGGCACCGGGGTCTGAATGAGCGCCGGCCGTCGTGCCGGGGTAGGCCGGCGGGGCCCGGTGATGAGGGTTGCGGCGAGCACTGCGGCGCAGGCGAACGCCGCCGCGCAGATCCAGCTGATCTGGACGAAGCTGGAGCGGAACTGCACCGGCTGGGTGTAGGTCGCACCGGTGAGGCCGGTGATGGGCGGCAGCGCCGCGATCCAGAGCAGGCCCGCGACCCGCGCGACGGCATTGTTGACCCCGGAGGCCAGACCCGCAAGGGAGTCCGGGGCGGAGTTCATCGCGCTCGCGGTCAGGGGCGGCAGCAGGGACGCCAGGCCAAGGCCGAATAGCATGGCCAGCGGAAATACCGCCGTCCAGTAGCCGGCGCGGGGGCCGATGCGCACGGCGAGCATAGACGCGACCATGCACAGCAGGCAGCCCGCCACTAGTGGCGGCCGGGGGCCGATCCGCGCAGCCAGCCGGCCGCTGGCTCCCGAGAGCAGCAAGGTCACTACGGTGACCGGCACCAGGGCCGAGCCTGCCAGCACCGGGCTGTAGCCGGCGATGATCTCCATGGCCGGAATGAAGACGAATGCGAAGCCGCCGAGGGCGCCGTTGACAACGAAGGTGACGGCGTTGGCGGCGCGGAACTGCGCCGACCGGAAAATCGCCGGCGGGAGCATGGGATGGCTCGCGCGCCGTTCGGTGATGGTGAAGGTGGCCGAGGACGCCACGGCGAGCAACGCTGCGGCAGCGAAACCTGGCGACCTGACGCCCGCGCCTGGCAGCACGAGGATTGCGTAGGTGATCGTGGCCAGCGCTGCGACGCCGGAGAGCGCGCCGCGCCAGTCGGTGCCCCCCGACAGCGAGGTGCCGCGGGATTCAGGGACATGGCGCCACGTCGTCCACGCGACCGCCGCGGCGACCGGCACGTTGATCAGGAAGATCCACCGCCAGCTGCCGGCTTCCAGCAGCCACCCGCCGAGGAAGGGCGCGATCGCGGCGGACACCCCGCTGAATCCGGCCCACGTCCCGATCGCGCGCGTGCGGTCGCCGGGCTGGAAGGCCGCCTCGATGATCGCCAGGCTGGCCGGCGTCATCAGCGCGCCTCCGATACCTTGCACGGCACGCGCGGCGATGAGCCAGCCGATGCCGGGCGCGGCCGCGCACAGCACCGACGCCAGGGTGAACCAGCCCAGGCCGGCCAGGAACACCCGCCGCCGCCCCCAGCGGTCGCTGAGCGAACCGGCCAGCAGAATCAGCGAGGCCAGGGTCAGCGTGTAACTTGTGACGATCCATTGCAGACCCTGGAAGCCGACATGCAGGTTCCGTCCGATCGCGGGCAGCGCGACGGCGACCACCGTGGAGTCGATCCCGGCCACCGACGACCCCAAAACCATCGCCGCGACCACCCACCGGCCTTGCGCGGAGCGGTAGGCGAGCAGTTCGCGGGGGCCGGAGCCGTCAGCCGGGCTCAGCCCGGCGGGCTGCGCGCCCGCGTCTGATGTCACTGGCCGGACCTCCGTGCGGGTCCAGGCGGCACATGTCGTGTGCGGCTGGCCAGGCCGCCGCTGTGGCGCTGGGCCAGGAGAGCGTCACACCGAAGTCGGCGGCGGGAGAAATCTTCGTCGCCTACTCGCCGGTAAATCGGAATTCTGCCTGCCATGGACCGTCCACGTGGGCAATCTCCCAGTAGCGTTCGGCGATGCGCTCCGGGTCGAAGGAAGTACCTGCAGCTATCTGCCCTGCGATCGTCAGTGTGGCCACCCGGATGCCGTCCGGTTCCAGGTCAGCGCCGAGCATTGTCGCGGCCGACCGGAGCGCCGCCTTGCCGAGGGAGACGGTCGCAAGAGCCGGGACCGGGTGGTCGGCGAACCCGCCCCCGGTGACGAGGATGGTCCCGAAGCCGGCGGCCCGCATGGCCGGGGCGGCCACCTGCGCGACGACGATGGCGCTGATGACATCTACTGAGTACGCCGCCTGAAGATGGGCGGCACTTGAGCTCAGCAGCCGGTCCGGGGCTCCCATGACGGCGTTATAGACGATGACGCCCGGTGCGCCATTTCCGAGATAGAGCTCCCTCAGCCGGGCGCCCAGGCCATCGGGATCGCTGGCATCGGCCGCGATGGTGTCGATCGTGGCTCCGGTGCCGGCCAGGGTGCCCGCGAGATCGCGGAGACCGTCCGTGCTGCGCGCCACCAGGGTTACCCGGTAGCCGCCCACGGCGAATCGGCGCGCCACGGCCATTCCGAGGCCAGGTCCCGCGCCGACCAGGAGAAGGTGGCGGCCATCGACTGAACCGGGACCTGCGGCTTCGGCGAGGTCAGTGATCGTGCTTCCTCGGTCGCCCGGGTCGCCTGCTTGCTCGTCAGACATGGGTCCCGTTCCTTTCGCGTCAACCGCCTCGGAGAGCGGCTCGGGCTGATGCTCTGCCGGGGCCCATGATGAGCGCCAGGGACACCGACGTCCACAAGGCCCTGTCAGCGGGCCCTTACTGACGGCCGGATGTGCCGGCGTTGCGCGTCCCGCGATTTCGGCTGGTGACGATCCTGGCCAGGGAGAACAGGCACAGGGCGGCAAGGAGCAGCGAGAATGCGAGCACGGCCCGGAAGGTGCTGGTGAACCCGGACAGCGCCCCGACGCCGACCACGGGGATGATCAGGCCGGCGTAGCACGCCATGAAGAAGGCAGATATGGATTGCCCGTGCCGCCCGGGCGGGGCCAGGCGATTGGCGGTAGCCAGGCTGGCCAGGAAGATGGCGCCCACCGCTGCTCCGCCGGTGATCGTCCCGGCCAGGAACAGGCCCATCGCGGCCTGGGCCAGGGCGGCGACGATCAGGGCCAGGGCGGCCAGGAACAGGCCCAGGCCGGCCAGCACGACCCGGCGGCTGCTGAACCGGGAGAGCGCCATCTGGGTGATGGTCCCCACCCCGAACATGCCGAACACGACGGCGCCCTGAACGGCGTGGTTGCCCTGGTGCAGCACGCCTCCGATGAATCCGGGTACCAGGGAACTGAACAGACCGAGCAGAGCGAAGGCGGCGAACGCCGCCATCGCGGCGGCGATGAACTGGCTCCGGCCCCGCTCGGGGATGCCCAGGCCGGCGAAACGCAAGGCGAGCCGCTGGCGCGGGCTGACCGTTTCGGGAACGAACAGCAAGCACAGGGCCGCCGCGATCAGGACCGCCAGGTATACCTCGAACACCAAGGTGGTGGGATGGGGCGCGTACTGGGCGAACAGCCCGGCGATGAGGGGGCCGAGGCCGAGGCCGCCCATGTTCGCCGCCGTGGCCGCCAGCGAGGCCCGGCGGCCGGCCGAGGCCGGGGCCAGTTCGGTCAGCGCGGCCGTCGCGGTTCCGGTCATCAGCCCGGCCGACAGCCCGGACAGGACCCGGCCGGCCAGGAGCACCCCCTCGTCCGGGGCGAGAATGAAGGCGATGGTGCTCAGCGCGCTGGCGCCGAGGGCCGCCATGAGCAATGGCTTGCGTCCGGCCTGGTCCGAGGACCGGCCTGCTAGCAGCAGGGTGGCCAGAACCGCGGCGGCGTAGACGGCGAAGATCACCGTCACCATGGCCGCAGACAAATGCCATCGGGCCTGGTAGATGCCGTACAGCGGGGTCGGCAGGGTGGTGCCGAGCATGGCGGCGGCGAATACGGCCGCCAGCAGCCAGAACGCGGCCCGGCGGCGGGCGGGGCGCGTTCTGGACTTGGCGGCCTGCTCCTGGCCGATCCGGTCATCCCAGCCTGAGTCAGGCATCTGGGCGGGGGCAGGCAGGGTCGCGACGGTCATCGATCGCTGGCGGCGGGCACCGGCGCTGGCGGGGTTCATGCGGGGCTCCAGTTCCTCTTGATCTCATCCGGTGCCAGCAACGCTCGCGCCCGGCGGGGTGAGCCGGCGTCATACGGCCGGGTGATCTGCGCCTGGAGGCCGGAGCGTTCCGGGTGGCGGTGAGCGAGCGAGCCGCACAGTGAAGATCTGCCAGTTGCCGCGGCGAGGCGTAATGTGACGTGCGGAGCCTGTCAAGGAGGGGCGCCGTGGGGCCTGCCCACTGGTCCGGGGCCGCCGGCTCTCCGGCTGCTTCCGCCATCCGGGACGTCGTCGCCCGGCCGGGCCTTTTCAGGCTGCTCGCCCGGGCCGGGCGCGTGGTCCAGATATCGGCGCCGCCGGGAAGCGGGAAAACGTATCTGCTGCGCTCCTGGATCGGCGAGGCAGGCCTGGCGGCGTGTGTCGCGTGGGTGCCGGTGCAGGGCGAGGAGCGCGACCCGCAGCGGTTCTGGCTATCGGTGGTGGGCGCGCTCCAGGGCACCGCCAGCGGGTCGATGCTGGTGCGGCCCCTGGCCGCGGCCCCGGATCTGGACGGCTGGGCCGTGGTAGAGCGGCTGCTGGCCGACCTCAGCGGGCTTGCGGACCGGGTCTGGCTGATGATCGACGACGTCCATGAGCTGCGCTCGCCCGACGTGCTGCACCAGCTCGAGCTGCTGATCATGCGGGGCCCGCCGGAGCTGAGGTTCGTGCTCGCCACCCGCCATGATCTGCGGCTGGGCCTGCACCGGCTGCGGCTGGAGGGCGAGCTCACCGAGATCCGGGCGGCCGATCTGCGCTTCACCTTGGATGAGGCGCGGGGCCTGTTCTACGCGGCCGCGATCCCGCTGTCCGATTCGGCGCTCGGATCGTTGTACGAGCGGACCGAGGGCTGGGTGGCCGGGCTGCGGCTGGCCGCCCTGTCGCTGGCCGGGCATCCTGATCCGGACCGGTTCGCGGCCGAGTTCTCCGGCAGCGAGCGCACGGTGGCGGAGTACCTGCTGGCCGAGGTGCTCGACCGCCAGCCCGAACCGGTCCGGCGGCTGCTGTTGCGGACGTCGGTGCTGGAACGGGTCAACGGCGAGCTCGCCGACCTGCTGACCGGCGGCTCGGGCGGGCAGCGAGTCCTGCAGCAGCTCGAGCAGGCCGGGGCGTTCGTGGTCGCGGTTGATGCGCGGCGGTCCTGGTTCCGCTACCACCAGCTGCTGGCCGACTTGCTGCAGCTGGAGCTGCGGGGCAGCGCGCCGGCCGAGCTGCCCGCACTGCACGAGGCCGCCGCCGGCTGGTACGCCGAGCACGGGTATCCGGTCGAAGCGGTCCGCCACGCCCAGGCGGCTGAGGACTGGGCCCTGGCTGCGCGCCAGCTCTCGGACCAGTGGGTCGGACTCGGGCTCAATGGGCTGGGCGCCACCGCGCACGAGCTCCTGGACCGGTTTCCGGCCAGCGTGGTCGCGGGGGATGCGGAGCTGGCCGCGCGGATGGCCGGGGTCAAGCTGGCCCGTGGGTCCTTGGAGGAAGCCGAACGGTACGTGGTGCTCGCCGCCCGGGGACTGGAATCGGTACCCGCGGACCGGCGGGCGCGCGCGCAAGTGGTCTTCGCCGTCGTGCGCATGCGATGGGCCCGCCAGCGCGGGGACGTTGCGGCCGTCGCCGAACAGGCGCAACCACTGCTGGCACCGGCCGGGGGCGCCGACGCGGCGCGGCTCGGCCTGGGTGAGGACCTGCGGGCGCTGGCGCTGATCGAACTCGGCATCGCCGAGCTGTGGACCGCCCGCTTCGACGAGGCGGACCGGCACCTCGAACAGGGCACCGCCCTGGCGCGCCGGATCGGGCGACCATTCCTGGAGATCACCGGCCTGGCGCACTGGGCGCAGCTGCTGAGCTGGCGGTCCTTCCCGCTGGGGGCGGAGCGGAGCAGGCAGGCAATCGAACTGGCCCGGCGGCACGGCTGGGCCGAGGAGCCGGTCGCCGGCATCGCCTACCTGGCGCTGGGCATGGCGCTGGTCGCCCTGGGCCGGCTCGAGGAGGGCGAGCGGTCGCTCGGGCAGGCCGAGCGCACCCTCCGGACCGAGGCTGAACCGGCCGCCGGGATGAGGCTCCGCTACGCTCGCGGGCTGCTGGATCTCGTGAGCGGCCGTCCCGAGGCCGCGCTGAGCGCATTCCGGGCGGCCGAGCGGCTGGCGGGGCTGCTCGTCACCGAGCACGTGCTGGCCAGGCGGCTGCGATCGCACGCGCTGCAGACGCTCGTGCGGCTGGGCCAGGCACAGCGCGCCGAGCAGGCCCTCGCCGAGATGGGCGGGCCGGAGCGCGATAACGGGCAGATGCGCAATGCCATAGCGGTGCTCCGGCTCGCCCAGGACGATCCGGCGGCAGCGACTGTCGCGCTTGCCCCCATCATCGACGGCTCTGTTCCCCTGCCGGACGCCCATCTCTGGGAAGTTCAGGCGTTCCTGCTCGAAGCGATGGCCCGCGACGCGCTCGGCGACGCGCGCGCCGCCAGGCGCGCCCTCGAGCACGCTCTCGACCTGGCTAAGCCTGAAGTTCTGCTCTTCCCGTTCCTGCTCGACCCCGCGCCGGGGCTGCTCGAGCGCCATCGCCGCCTGGGCACCGCTCACGCTGTCCTGATCGCCGGGATCCTGGACGTGCTGAGCGGATCCGGCGCTCACGGCGGGCCGCCGCGGCGGCTGATAGAGCCGCTCAGCCAAAGCGAGATCCGCGTGCTGCGCTACCTGCCCACCAAACTGTCGGCACCGGAGATCGCCGGCCAGCTCAGCCTGTCGGTCAACACGGTCAAGACCCACATGCGCCACGTCTACGACAAGCTCGGCGCGCACCGGCGCCACGAGGCCGTCGAGCAGGCCCGCGCCCTCGGCCTGCTGGCACCGTCGCCGCGAAGGTCCTGATCAACGCGAATCATCTAGCCGTGTGACGCTGGCTCACCCTGCCTGGCGTGAACCTTACTCACATCTGATTCCCGGCTGATCGGAGCATTTAATGAGCACCAGCAGGACTCTCGCACCGCCCCGGATCGCACCGCCCCGCATCAATACCCCATTGTTCCTGCTCACGCGGGTCCAGCCCGCGCTCAGCGGGCTGATGGACGGGTCGCTGTCGACCCTGGCGCCCATATTCGCGGTGGCGCTGGCCACCCACCGACCGCTGACCGCGTTTTTCACCGGCGCTGCGACCGCCCTGGGCGCGGGAGTGAGCATGGCCTTCTCCGAAGGCCTGTCCGACACCGGGGACCTGACCGGGCGCGGCAGCCCCGTGCTGCGCGGCGCGATCACCGGCGGCGGAACCTTCGCCGGCGGCATTTTCCACACCCTGCCGTTCCTCATCCCCGGCTACGGCGCCGCAATCAGCGCGGCCATCGCGGTAGTGGCCGGCGAGCTGCTCATCCTCGCCTGGCTGCGGCACAGGTTCTTTCACACCAGCTTCGCCCGGTCGTTCCTGGCGATCACCGTCGGCGGGGCGATCATCGCTGTCCTGAGCTCGGCCCTGGGGATCGCCGCCGGGAGCTGAGTTTCACCCGGCCGTGTGACGCCGGCTCACCCTGGCGAGCGTGACGCTCGCTGGCACAGGAAACACAAGCCCGTCGGCAGGAGGACGACATGCAGACAGTGAAATTGGGCGCGACCGGCCTGGAAGTGACCCCGCTCGCGTACGGCACCTGGCAGTTCGGCGGGGACTGGGGCCCGGTGGACGAGCAGGAAGCGATAGCAGCCATCCAGCACGCCAGGTCGCTGGGCATCAGCTTCTTCGACACCGCGCAGGCCTACGGGTTCGGCCGCTCCGAGCGGCTGCTCGGCCGGGCGCTGGCCGCCGACCTGCGCTCGGCCCGGGACTCGATCGTGATCGCCACCAAGGGCGGGCTGCGGATGGACGGCGACCGGCTGGTCCGCGACGCCAGCCCGGCGTGGCTGCGCAAGGGCGTCGAGGCCAGCCTGGAGGCGCTCGGCACCGACTACATCGACCTGTACCAGGTCCACTGGCCCGACCCGGTCATCCCCATCTGCGAGACCGCGGCCGGCCTGGCCGAGCTGGTGCGTGAGGGACTGATCCGGCACGTAGGCGTGTCCAACTACACCATCGGGCAGATCGACGAGTTCGCCTCGGTGCGGCAGGCCGAAACCGTCCAGCCTCCCTACCACCTGTTCCGCCGCGACATCGAAGCCGACCTGCTGCCCTACGCCGCCGCTCACGACGTTGGCGTGCTGGCCTACGGGCCGCTGGCCCACGGGCTGCTCGGCGGGGCTGTCACCGAGGGCACCGTGTTCGGTCCCGGTGACTGGCGGGCCCGCAGCTCGGCCTTCACCGGCGCCGGGTTCGCCCGCAACCTGGAGGTCGTCGCGGCGCTGCGCGCCTTCGCGGCCCGGCGCGGCGCCACGATCGCCCAGCTCGCGGTGGCCTGGGTGCTGGCTCACCCGGCCGTCCAAGTCGCCATCGTCGGCGCCCGCACTCCAGCCCACCTGGCCGAAAGCCTCGGCGCCCTCGACCTCATCCTCAGCCAGGCCGACCTGGCCGGCATCGACGACATCATGGCCGCTGCCGTACCGGTCGGCGGCCCGACCCCGGAAGGAATGTCATGACCACGCAGACTGCAGTACGGCCAATCGGATCAGAAACCCCCGGCCACCGCCGGACAGCCGCTCCTGCCATCGCCTTTCTCGGCACCGGGCGGATGGGCGCCCCGATGGCCGCCAACCTGGCCCGGGCCGGCTTCGGCCTTCGGGCGTGGGACCGCACCGCCAGCCGCGCCGCCGCCCTCGCCGAAGACGGCGCGACCGTAGCGCCCAGCCCCGCCGAAGCGGTCAAGGGCGCCGGGATCCTCATCACCATGCTGGCCGACGGGCCCGCTACCGAGCAGGTATGGAGCGGGCCGGACGGGCTGCTGGCGGCAAGCCCCGGCCTGATCTGGATCCAGATGGCCACCGTCGGACTGGAGTGGACGGAACGGTTCGCCAACACCGCCGCCCGGTACGGGGTGAGCTTCTTCGACGCCCCGGTCTCCGGCAGCCAGGGACCGGCCCAGGCCGGAGATCTGACTATCCTGGCCAGCGGCCCGCACTGGCTGCGGGAAACCGTTGACCCGGTGTTCGCCGTGCTTGGCCGGGCCACCGCCTGGCTGGGCCCGGCCGGCAACGGCACCCGGGCCAAGCTAGTCCTCAACAACTGGCTCGCCGACCTCGCCGAAGCCACCGCGGAAACCCTCACCTTCGCCCGCCAGCTCGACCTGGACCCAGCCGCGATCGTGGACCTGCTGGAGTCCACGCCGCTCGGCTCGCCCTACGCGGTGCAGAAGGCCCGCACCATGCTGGCTGGCGACTTCACCCCCGCGTTCGCGCTCGAGCACGCGCTCAAGGACGCCGACCTCGCGGCACAGGCGGCCCGGGCCAGCGGCACCGAGCTCGCCCTCACCAGCGCGCTGCTGCCCCGGTGGCGGCGCGCCGCTGCCAGCGGCCACGCCGCCGACGATCTGGCCGCCATCTACACCACATCCTGACCGTCCCGAGCCAGAAAGGCGCATCAGCCGGGGGGACTGTCCCGGAAGCGCCGTTGCCGGGACAGTCCCTCCCACGCTAGGTGGCTAGCGACAGAAGCCGAAAGTGCGACAGAGCCGAACGTCTTACCGTCCCGCTTGCCGTCGCTGACGTGCAGGTGCCCGGGCACCGAGAACCACACTGGGCGGCCGGAGGTGGCCGGCGGTTGTTGTCGTGCTGCTGGTTGGCTGGTGTTGTACGGATTAGAGTGCGGTAGTAGCGGCTGGGACAATTGTGGCGCGTCCCTAGTACCGGGTGATCGGTTCCGTCGTGATGGCGGTGTCTGGCTGCGGGCGCCTGTCGCGCGGGATGTCCGCTGATCCGGGCCCGTCCTGCGGCGCCGGGGGGACGGCTTTTGGCGCGTTGGCCTGCCACTGTCCGCGCTGCGGCTGAGAAAGTGTTTCAGGGGCGGCGCGGATGGTGGCAGGCCGACGGGGGGTGGCGGGATGACTTGCGGGTCTTGCGGGACCGAGCTTCCGGCTGGGGCGAAATTCTGCCTGGAATGCGGCACGTCTGTCCTGGCTGTCTGCGCGTCTTGCGGCACGGATCTTCCGCCAGCTGCGAAGTTCTGCCTGGAGTGCGGTGCCCGCGCGGTGACCGGGGCGCGGGTGGCGGGTGGAGGGCCGGCCCGGCCGGTGACCGCCCGAGATCCGGCGGCTGGGCCGGTGGCGGAGCGGCGGGTGTGCTCGGTGTTGTTCTGTGACCTGGTGGGGTTCACGCCGTTGTCAGAGTCGCGGGATCCCGAGGGCGTGCGAGAACTGCTGAGCGAGTATTTCGCGGTGGCCCGGACGATCATCGGCCGGTACGGCGGCATCGTGGAGAAGTTCATCGGCGATGCGGTGATGGCGGTGTGGGGCACCCCTGTCGCCACCGAAGGGGATGCCGAGCGGGCGGTCCGCGCCGGGCTGGATCTGGTGGCCGCCGTGGCCGACCTGGGGGTGAGCGCGGGGGTGGCGGGGCTGGCGGCGCGGGCGGGGGTGGTGACCGGGGAGGTCGCGGTCACCTTGGGCGCGGCCGGCGAGGGGATGGTGGCCGGGGATGCGGTGAACACCGCCGCCCGGGTCCAGACCGCTGCCGGGCCCGGAACCGTGCTCACCGACAGCGGCACGCAGCGGCTGGCGGCGGCCGGGGTGGCGTTCGCCGACGCCGGCGAGCATGCGCTGAAGGGCAAGGCCGAGCCGCAGCGCCTGTGGCGGGCGACCCGGGTGCTGGCGGGGGTGGGGGGTTCTCAGCGGGTGGATGGGCTGGAGGCTCCGCTGACCGGCCGGGACGCCGAGCTGCGCACCATCAGGGAACTGTTCCACGCCGCCGCGGACCGGCGGGTGCCGCGGATGGTGGTGGTGGCCGGGCCGGCCGGGGTGGGCAAGTCCCGGCTGGGCTGGGAATTCAACAAGTACATCGACGGGCTCGCGCAGCAGGTGTGGTGGCACCGCGGCCGGTGCCTGTCCTACGGCGACGGCGTCGCGTTCTGGGCCCTGGCCGAAATCATCCGCCAGCGGCTCAGCATCGCCGAAGACGACCCCGCCGCCGAGGCCGCCGCCAAGCTCGCCGGAGGCCTGGACCAGTACATCCCAGACCCTGCCGAGCGAGAGTATGCCGGGGTCCGGCTCGCGAGACTGCTGGGCATCACCCCGGCCGGTGACAATGGGACCGCCCTGGCGCGGGAGGAGTTGTTCGCGGGGTGGCGGCTGTTCGTCGAACGGCTTGCTGCCAGCGCCCCGGTGGTGCTGCTGATCGAAGACGCCCACCACGCCGACCCCGGGCTGCTGGACTTCCTGGACTACCTCACCGACTGGATCCGCGGCCTGCCGGTTTTCGTGCTCGTCCTGGCCCGCCCCGATCTCGCCGAGGCCCGGCCCGGGTTCGGCACCGGGCGCAACCGCACCACCCTCACGCTCGACCCCCTCGACCCTGCCTCCACCGACCGCCTCGTCGACGCCCTCGTCCCCGGCATGCCCGCCGCGGCCCGCGCAAGAATCACCCGCCATGCCCAGGGCCTGCCGTTGTTTGCCGTCGAAACTATCCGCGCGCTGATCGACCGCGACATCGTCCAGCCCCGCGACGGCATCTACCGCCTCGTATGCGACATCGGCGAACTCCAGGTCCCCGACAGCCTGCACGCCCTGCTCGCCGCCCGGCTCGACGCCCTCGACCCCGCCGTCCGCCGGCTGATCGCCGACGCCGCCGTGCTGGGCACCACCTTCCCCGCTGACGCCCTGGCCGCCGTCTCCGACCAGGACGACACCGACGTCCGCTCCGGGCTGGCGGACCTGCTGCGCCGCGAAGTCCTCACCATCTCCGCCGACCCGCTGTCACCGGAGAAAGGCAGTTACGCCTTCGCCCAGGACATGCTCCGCCAGGTCGCCTACGACACCCTGTCCCGCCGCGACCGCAAAACCCGCCACCTCGCCGTCGCCGCCCACCTCCGGGCAACCTTCCCCAACGACGGGGAAGAAGTAGCTGACGTCATCGCCCGCCACTACCTCGACGCCCTCCACGCCCTCCCCGACGCCGGCGACACCCCGCAGATCCGCGAACACGCCATCACCGCGCTCACCCGCGCCGCCGAACGCGCCGACCGCACCGGCGCCCCCGCCACCGCCGCCAACAGCTACGCCACCGCCGCCCAGCTCACCCGCGAACACGCCCCCGGCGGCGGGCAGCCCGCCGCCCAAACGGCCGCCGGCCTCCAGACCGCCGGTCAGCTGTGGGAACACGCCGCCAAAGCCGCCTCCGCTAACGCCGACTACGTGATGCAGGGAGACTATGCGGCCCGCGCCCGCGAGTACTACCTCAGCGGCGGCCAGACGCGCCCCGCTGCCCGTGCCCAAGTCACCGTCGGGGCCGCGCTCCAGAACCGGGGTCGTCATGCCGAAGCCCGCGAACTGCTCACCGCCGCCCTGGCCGACTTGCGGAGCGACCCAGACTCCGACACCATACGCGCCCTCCAGGTAATAGCGGGGCTGGAGATGTTCTCCGGATCATCTGAGGCCGACCGGCTCACCGCCGAGGCCCTTGCCCTCGGGCAATCCGTGGACCCCAGCCCCGGCCAGCTCAGCAAGCTCCTTTTCCTTCGTGGGACCTTCCACGGCATGGCTGGCCGGAATCCGCAGGCAGTTGCCTATCTGCGCGAAGCCGCCCGGCTGGCCACACAGGCCGGAGACAAAACGTATCTCGCGATGATAGTGGGAAACCTGGCCGACGCCCTGGCCGGGACCGATCCCGCAGCCGCTGCGGAAGCCGCCCAGACCGCCATCGGCCATTCCCGCCAGACCGGTGACCGGTATGCCCTGGCGGTATCGATCACTAACGCTGCGGAGGCTTGGCTGCAGCTCGGCGACTGGGACACCGCCGAGAAGATCCTCACCGAAGCCATCGGCTCCGACGGCCTCGCTGATATTGAATATGTTCCCTGCTGCCATGGCTGGCTGGCTGCACTGCGCGGCGACAACGACTCGGCGGCGGCCACACTCGCCGCGCTGACCGAAATGCGGGACACTGAAGATGTCCAGGACCAGGCAGAACTCGCCGTCGCCGAGGCTTTCACCGCCGCCGCATTCCACCGGCCCGAGACCGCGCTGGCCCTCGCCCGCGCCGTGTTGGCCCACGTCCACGCCGGCGCACTAGCGATCAACCATACCTACGGGCGGTGGGCCTGGCCGCTGGCTGCCCGCACCGCCAGCGAGCTCGGCGACACCTCCGCCGTCCGCGAGCTCCTCGACATGCTCGACCGCTGGCGGCCCGGCGACCTGGGGCCACTAGTGCACGCGGAACGAGACCTCGCCCTAGCCCGCCAGGCCGGCCACGATGAAGACCCGGGCGCCGCAGCAGCCTTCGCCGCTGCCATCAGCCGCCTGCGCCAGCAAGGCAGCAGCCCCTACCACCTCGGCCACGGCCTCCTCGACCACGCCCAGTACCTGCTGCGTGCCGGCAACACCGAGACCGCCGAAGAAGCCATCAGTGAAGCCGGACGTATCGCCGGCCTGCTTCGCTGCCTGCCGCTAGCCGACCGCGCCGCAGAAATATCGCCGAAAGGTACTCCGATTCGCAGCTAGCCGACCGGACCGAGCTGCCGCGACCTTTCGGTTAGCGGTTCTCCGCCTCGCGGACGCGCTCGACCATCATTTCCAGCAGGGCCCAGGCCACTCCGGGGTGTTCCATGGCGAAGGGCCGGAATTCCCAGCCAGCAAACATGAGGCAGCGCAGGTCGGTTCGCGCAGTAATCTTGGCCGAGCGGTGTGAGTGGTCGATCAAGGCCATCTCGCCGAAATAGTCACCCGGCGAAAGAACGCGGGTCTCATCGCCGTGCACGCTTACTGTTGCCTGGCCGTCCGCGATGACGCCGAAGGTGATGCCAGTCCGCCCCTCATCGGTGATGTCTCGGCCTGCCGGGAAGTCTTGTGCGTGCGCCTGGTCCGCGAGCTTGGCCAGATCCTTCTTAGACAGGGTCGAAAAGAGTGGCACCTGGGCCAGGATGTCCTGTGGCGTCGTCATGACGCAGATGGTACGCGCGTAGCGAGGCGGGCGGCAGTAACTTTGCTCGCCGCGATCATGCCCGGCAGACCGCGGGCCAGGGCTTTCGCGCCGCTCGCGGCAACCGGCTGGAGATCACTATCCCGGATCCGCTGAACCGTCGTATCGGTTCTCCGGGGGCACACCCGAATGCCATTATGGTCGGGGCTCTGAGTGGGGTGGGGTGAGGAACCTGTCAGGCGCGAGGGGTGAGCGGCGAGCGGCCGGCGGCGGACGCACCGGAGATCCGCTGGTGGCGTCATGACGAGCCCGGACGAGCTGCTGCGGGAAATCGGCGAGCTGGCTACTTCCCTGGGACCGGCGGTGCGCCCGGCCGGTACCGACGAGCTGCTGCACGCGCTGGCAGAGACGGCGCGCCGCCTGTTCAGCGCGGCCGCCTGCTCGCTGGCGCTGCTCAGCGAAGACGAGTCGGAGTTGATCTACACGACGGCGGCAGGTGCCGGCGCGGGTGACGTGACCGGCATGCGGATTCCGTCGTCGCAGGGCATCGCGGGCTGGGTGGTGCAGTCCGGTCAGCCGATCGCGATCAGCGATCTGGCGGCCGACTCTCGGTTTTCCCGCGAGGTGGCCGAGCAGACCGGGTATGTGCCGCAGGCGATCTTGGCGGTGCCGGTCGAGACGGCGCAGCGGATGCTGGGGGTCATCAGCCTGCTGGACCGGGACCCGCGCCGGCCCGGGGCCGGGCAGGACATGGCGCTGCTTTCGCTGTTTGCCGACCAGGCCGCGCTGGCACTGGCCAGCGTGGAAAGGTTCGGCATGCTCGGCCGGGTGCTGCTGGCCGCACTGGCCGACGCGGCGGCCGGCCGTGACCTGGTCCTCGCGCTGCGCCGGGCCGCCGACGCGCTTCCGGCCGGGGACGATGACCTGGAGTCGCTGGCCGCGAGCTTCGCGTCGCTGGCGCGGCGCGGGCCCGCGGAACGGCGGCTGGCCCTGGCGGTGCTCCGGGACGTCGGGGACTACCTGGACCAGCGGCCGTGACGGCCCCGCTGCGGCCGGCCTGGAGCGACGTCTTCGCTCCTGAGGTGTTGCGCCCGGTGCCGCGAATCGGGCTGTCGATCGACCGGGACTGGGCGTGGGGCGGGGCCACCGGCGCGGGTATCACCGTGGCCGTGGTCGACAGCGGCGTTGATGCTGCGCATCCGGCCGTGGCCAGGGTCGAACGGGCGGCCGCGTTCGGGTGGGATCCGGAGGCGCGGCAGGCGGTCTGCACGGAAGGCCCGCATGACGACCTGTTCGGTCACGGCACGGCCTGCGCGGGCATCATCCGGCGCGCCGCCCCTGATGTGTCCTTGTGGTCGGTGCGCGTGCTCGGCAGCCGGCTATCGGGCAAGGGAGTGGTGTTCGCAGCGGGCCTGCGCTGGGCGATCGCCCAGGGCGCGCGGGTGGTCAACCTGTCGCTGAGCACCGGCCGCGAGGATTACTACGGGCTGTTCCACGAGATCGCCGACGAGGCGGCGTTCGCTGGCGTGGTGCTGGTCTGCGCGGCTAACAATGTGCCGGCGCCGACCTATCCGGCTCAGTTCTCCGCGGTCATCTCGGTCGCGGCCCATGACGGGCGGGATACGTTCGGCTTCGACGCCAACCCGGCGCCGCCGGTCGACTTCGGCGCCCCCGGAATCGACGTCGAGGTGCCGTGGCTGGCCGGCGGCACGATCGTCGCCACGGGCAACTCGTTCGCGGCCCCGCATGTGACCGGGCTGGTGGCGAGGCTGCTGAGCAAGCACCCCCACCTCACGCCGTACGAGGTCAAGACGGTGCTACGTGCTGTGGCCAGCAACGCCGGGGCGCCGGGATCCGGCGATGACTGAGCCGGCCGACGCGCTGCGTGACTCAGCCCTGCTCCGGTCACTGCCGGCTGCGGAGCTCGAGATCATCGCCGTAGCGTCCCGGCTGCGGACCTTCCGCCGCGGCCAGGTGGTGTTCACCAGGGGCGATCCGAGCGACAGCCTGATCGTCGTGGTCTCGGGCCGGGTCAAGGTCGTGGTCCGGTCCGCGGACGGCGGCGAGCTGACCCTGGCGGTCATCGGACCGGGCGGGGTGTTCGGGGAACTCAGCATCGCCGACAACGGCCCCCGGTCGGCGGATGCCGAAACGCTGGAAGACTGCCGGCTGCTCCTGATCCCTGGCCAGGCGGTCCGGGACATCTGCCTGCGCGTGCCCTCCCTCGGGCAGGCCCTGACCTGCTCGATTGCGGCCAGCCTCCGGCGGCTCACCGAGGCGGCCTCGGACCTGGTTTTCCTGGACCTCCCGCGGCGGCTTGCGAAACTGCTGCTGAGCCAGCCCCGGGGAGATGATGGCATCGTCCGGGCCCGGCTGAGCCAGCAAGAGCTGGCGCATCAGGCCGGCAGTACCCGGCAGAGCGTCAACGCCGCCCTGCGCGGCTTCGAGCGACGCGGATGGATCGAACTGTCCGGCCGGGCCGTGACCGTGCGACAGGAGGCGGCACTCGGCCGGTTCGCCGGGGATCCGGTGTCGGCCAGCTGACAGCCTGCGCGTCGGCCAAGTGACTGACAGCCGCAGCACGAACGGGCATCCTGACGGCAGTTGATCCTCCGGTAACCCCGGATCCGAAAGGGGAGGACCATGAGCGAGCAGAACCAGGCGCCTCACACGCGTCCCGACGACGACGACACCGCGGGCCACAAGTTCCCGAAGTCCGATGACGTCGATGACACCGCGGGCCACAGGATGGCCAGGTCGGATGACGCCGACGACACCGCGGGCCATGCCCACATCAAGTCGGATGACGCCGACGACACCGCGGGCCATGCCCACATCAAGTCGGATGACGCCGACGACGTCGGGGGCCACAGCCGCGCACGTTGACGGCGCCGGCAGCGACGTCTCCAACTTCATCTCTTGCGGACACTAGCGGCGCTGACGCTCGCGCCGTCGAAAGCGCTGCAGTGGGTGACGACCGATTCCGGGGGGCCGGGAGAGCGGGCAGGCAGCCTGCCCGCTCTCCCGCTTGCCGCGCGGAGGGCGGACCTGCGCCGCCGGGCATTGCGGCATGACATCGCCTGACCCAGCCGCCGAGAACGCCGGCCTAGCGCCCGGCGGCAGGGCACGGGGGCGCGGCCGTTACCGGGACGCGCTCGGTCACCGCGACATGCGGCTGCTGATCGCGGCGTTTCTGGTCGACCAGGTCGGCAGCTGGTCGTACGCAGTCGTGCTCTCGGTGTATGTCTTCGACCGCACTCATTCCGCTCAGTGGCTGGCCGCGCTGGGCATCTGCCGGTGGGGTCCCGGCCTGCTGCTGGCTGGCTACGGGGGCGTGATCGCCGACCGCTATCAGCGCACCACCGTGATGATCGTCTCGTCGCTGGCCAGCGCGGTGCTGATGACGGGCATGGCGGTCTCGGTGGCCGCCGATGCGCCGGTGGCGCTGCTGCTGGGGATCGTGGCGCTGTCGTCCGTGGCGCTGGCACCCTACCGGCCCGCCGCGGGGGCGCTCACGCCCGAGGTGGTCGGCGAGCAGGACCTGGCCGCCGCCAACTCGATCTTCGCCGCGCTGGAGAACCTGGTGGTGGTGATCGGGCCGGGCGTCGGCGGCCTGCTGCTGCTGACCGGTCAGCCCGTCATCGGCGTCGCCATCAACGCGGCCAGCTTCGCCGTGGCGGCCGCGCTGACCGCCCGGTTGCGGGTCCGCTCCCGCGGGAGCGGAGGCACCGGGGATAGCGCCGCCGCGGAGTGGGTCGCGGGGCTGCGGGCGCTGGCCGCCCAGCGTGTGGCGCTCGCGGTGGTGTTGTTCTGTGCTCTTGACTCCGCCGTCTACGGAGCGAGCACCGTGCTGTACGTGCCGCTGTCGGTCCGGCTGGGCACCGGGGCCGATGGCTACAGCTACCTGCTGGCCGGGTCCGCGCTCGGCGGGGTGCTCGGGGCGGGCCTGGCGAACCGGCTCAGCGGCGCGTCCCGGCTGGCTCCGGTGATCATGGGCAGCATCTGCCTGCAAGCGGTGCCGTTCCTGCTGATCATTCCGGTGCGCTGGCCGGTGCTGGCCGGCGCGCTGCAGGTCGCCTCCGGCGTCGGCATGGTCATCGTCGACGTGCTGGCGCTCACCAGCCTGCAGCGCGACCTGCCCGGGGACGTGCTCAGCCGGGTACTCGGAATCTTCGACACCCTGGTGCTGGGCGGAATCCTGCTGGCCAGCCTGGTCGCTGGCATCCTCATCGCGCACGCCGGCCTGACGGCCGGGCTGATCGCGGTCGGGGCCGGGATCCCGGTCATCGCGCTGGCCGGCCTGCCGACGCTGCTGCGCGCCGACCGAACCTCAGCGGCCGTGGCCGCCCGGCTGCGGCCCCGGGTCGAGTTGCTGTCCCGGCTCGACCTGCTGGCCGGCTCGGACCGCACCACCCTGGAACGGCTGGCCGGCGGCGCCGAGGAGGTCCCCATGGCGCCAGGCGCGGTCGTGATCCGGGAGGGCGACCAGGCCGACGCGCTATGGATCCTCACCCGCGGCGTGCTGTCAGTATCCGCCCAGGGCCGGGAGCTGACTCCGGTGACCGCGCCTGGCTACGTAGGCGAGATCGGGCTGCTGCGCGGCATCCCGCGCACGGCCACCATTCGCGCGGTGGAGGAATGCTCGCTGCTGCGCATTGACGGGCCCGATTTCCTGGCGGCTCTGCAGGCCAGCCCGCCGAGCGCCTCGCTGCTGTCAGTCGCCGGCGCCCGGCTGGCCCGCACTCCGGCCCGAAGCTCCCGGCCTCCCGTTCGCCAGAGGCCGTAACGCGCGGCCGGGCCGGCCGAGCTGGCGAGAGTGGAGTCAACTGCTGGGCCGGGTGCTGCGGTCTATCGTGGTTTCATGCGGGACTGTGTCGCATGTGGCGAGGTCAACCCGGCGCACGCCCGTTTCTGTCTGGCTTGCGGACAGCCGCTGGGTGACGAGTCCAAGTCAGCAGCGGGGCTCCGCCGGAGCATCTCAATCATCTTCGCTGACCTGGTTGGCTCAACTGCGCTCGGAGAGTCTCTCGACGCTGAGGCACTGCGGGACATCACCGGACGCTACTTCGAAACCATGCGCCTGGCTGCTGATCGGCACGGGGGAACAGTCGAGAAGTTCATCGGCGATGCGGTTGTTGCGATGTTCGGAGTGCCGCGGGTCCGGGAGGACGACGCGCTTCGCGCCGTCCGGGCAGCGGCCGATATGCTCGCCTCGCTGTCGACGCTGAACGACGAGCTGGCACGCGATCTCGGGGTCACGCTGCAAGTCCGCATCGGTGTCAACACAGGCGAGGTCATAGTCGCTGAGCCCCGCGCCGGCGGCTCGGCCGCCACCGGTGATGCAGTCAATGTGGCCGCGCGTCTTGAGCAGGCCGCCGCGCCGGGTGAAATCCTGATGGGCGAGGATACATTCCGCCTGGTCCGTACCGAGGTCAGCGCGGAGCAGGTGGCGGCCCTGCAGCTTAAAGGTAAGGCGGATCCGGTCCCTGCCTGGCGGCTGCTCAACGTCGCCGGATCGGACGTAACGCCCGGCACCCCCGCGAGCGTGTTCGCAGGCCGTGACACGCAGCTGCAGCTGCTCGGCGACGCGTTCCGGCGGGTAACCGCGGAACGCACCTGCCAGCTTGTCACGATCCTTGGCACCCCCGGTATGGGGAAGACCCGCCTCGCTGAGGAGTTCACCGCGACGGTTCCCGAGGCGACGGTGCTTGTGGGACGCTGCCTGTCTTACGGCCAGGGCGCCACCTACTGGCCAGTGCGGCAGGCTGTCCTCAGCGCGGCTGGTCTCAACGGGCAGGAGCCGGCCGCCGTAGCCGAAGAGGCATTTGCCGACGTGCTTGGCAGCATCCCCGATACTGCCAACATTGTCATGCGGCTGCTCGCACTCGCTGGGGTCGGCCGCCAGGAGGTCGTCCCTGAGGATGTGCCGTGGGCGATGCGGCTGTTTCTCGAGCAGCTCGCGCGGCGCCGGCCGGTCATCCTGGTGGTTGATGACCTGCACTGGGCCGAGCCCGGGTTGCTTGATGTGCTGGAGCACGTTGCTGATTGGAGCCGCGATTTCCCGATCATGCTGATCGGGCTCGCCCGGCCGGAGTTCTACGAGAACAGGCCGACGTGGGGCGGCGGAAAACTCAACGCAACAACCCTGCTGCTGACCGCGCTGGACGACGTCGCTGCCGTCAGCTTGGTGCGAAGGCACAACCTGCCCGAGGTGGTCAAGCAACGCATCGTGCACACTGCCGGGGGAAACCCGCTGTTCGTTGAGCAGCTGATAGCAATGCTGGCGGACGAGGGCCACGCGACATCTGCCGACGGCATCGCCACCTGGACGAGCGGCACCGCCGCTCAGGTCAGGTGGGCGATGCCGCCATCGGTCTCCGCACTTCTGGCCGCCCGCCTCGACCGACTGCCTGATGACGAGCGCACGGTCCTGGGCTGTGCCGCCGTGATCGGCACGGTCTTCTATGCCGAGGCCATCACTGCCCTTGCCGGCATTCCCGCTGCCGGAGGTGCAGCAGGTCCTCAGCGTGCTGGTCCGCAAGGAGTTCCTGCGGGCAGCGCAGTCTGACTTGCCGGGAATGTCAGCATACAGATTTCTTCATATCCTGGTCTGCGACGCCGCCTACCAGGGGCTGACCAAGGCAAGCCGGGCGGCCTGGCACGAGCGGCTGGCTGACTGGCTGTCGGCACTGGGCAGTGGCGTGCCGGATGAGATCGTCGGGCACCACCTCGCCTCGGCCTGGGAATACCGCTCGCAGCTCGGTCCAGCTACCGGGCCGGTGCGAGAGCTTGCCGCCCGGGCTGCCCGCAAGCTGGCCACCGCAGGCCGGCGACTCGAGCTGTCCGACGTCGCCGCAGCGGCAGACCTGCTGCAGCGGGCTGCGGGGATGCTCGAGCCGGATGATCCTTACCGGGTGGAGTGCCTGCTGGGCCTGGCTGCGCAGTGGCAGGAACTGGGTGAGATCGATAAAGCGGGCAGCGCGCTGAAGACGGCTGCCCATGCCGCGAATCCGCGCCAGGCTATCTTCGCTGAAGTGCTGGCATGCCGACAGAACGCCCTCACCGCCGCGGGCCGCCTTGATGAGAGCGAGCAGATAGTCCAGCACGCGGTACGCCGCTTCCAGGAGTGGCACGATAATCGCGGCCTCGGGCAGGCCTATTTCATTCAGGGAGATCTCGCCCTTGTTCGCGGGCACATGTCCCGCGCCGCCAAGCTCCTCGAACTCGCGCTGACACATGCCGAGATGGCCGATGACCCTGGCTGTGTAGCCCGCGCACGTAGCCTGCTGGGCGTCACCTTGCTCTTTGGGCCCACGCCCGCCGAGGAGGTGATCGCGGCACTCGACCAGATGGTGGCCTCATCCGGTGATGACCCACGCGTCCGGGCCGAGGCCGAGCAGGTGACCTGCGTGATGCATGCGATGTGCGGGCGATTTGATCAGGCACGGACGATCGGCGCCGACGCCCGCCAGCACCTGAGCGAGGTCGGCCACAGGCTGTTCCTTGCCAACCTCGCCCAAAGCACCGGCCACGTCGAGGAACTGGCCGGTGATCTGGAGGCCGCCGAGGACGAGTACGCGCGGTCCTGCGCCGATCTGCAAGCCCTCGGTGAAAGTTCCTACCTGTCGACTGTCGCCGGACTGCACGCCAGGCTGCTCGCCCGGCACGGAAAGCCAGCCCCAGCCGTGGCAGCGCTGGAGTTGGCCAGCACCTATGGCTCGGCAGACGATGCCGCGACGCAGTCGCTGGTGCTGCAGACTGAGGGGCTGCTCGCGGCGGCGGCCGGCGACGTGCACCGAGCCCGTGCCGCCGCCGCTGCAGCGCTGCAATGCGAGCCGGGCGACCAGGAACCCGACGCAGTCGGCGAGGCCTACATGACCGCCGCCGACATCGAGCAGGCGCTCGGCAACTCTCCGGTAGAGCACGAGCACCTAGCCACGGCCCAGTCGCTATTTCAAGCTAAGGGGAACGTCGTGCGAGCAAATGAGGCGGCCAACCGCCTCCGTGGCCAGTAGCCTGCCGACGATCCAGGTACCTGTGAGCACCGCGCTGGCCAGCGACGAGACGATCATCACGGTCGTCCGCTGATAGCGGTCGGCGAATACGCCTGACGCTGATCAGGCACCGCCGGACGGGCTGGCCGGTCGCCCGGTCTTTGGCTGAGATGTGGCCGTTGAAGGTCAACACGGTGACCAGCCCGGCCTGATCGGCGGCGAACATCTCATGGATGGTCCGCAGAGCGACCATGCCAGCTGCGGGGATAGCCCGGGTAGGTCTTCAGCGTGCCGTTCTTGACTAGCTTGACGGCCCGGGGCCCCGGACGTGTCGTGCGGGACGACCTGGTCGGTGTCGCCGTTCATGGCCAGGACCGGGACGCTGATCTTCTTCAGGTCTTCGGACCAGTCCTGATGGGTGAACTCGGAGACGCAGTCCCAATGCGCCTTCGCGCCTACCCAAATTGCAACCCTGCGGGTCTGGATGACCTGAGTTCCTTCGTTTGGCTGTCATGAATGAGCACGTCACGGCCTACGCGCAGCTGGGCATCGATGAACCCGTGCAAACTGATCGCGCGGTTTCATTGCGTGCCCGGCAGAGGTGGGCCACCATGGGCACCGTCCCCGCGAGCAGAAGGTGGAAGCGGCTCCGGCCCAGCGTTTGCTCTGACCATGGCGCTACCGGCCCGGGGGCCTGTCTCCGCCCGCAAGAGGAAGGAGTCAGCATGCTGCACCTGAAGGGCCGTTTCGGCAAAGGCGCTGCCGTTGCCGCAGCCTCCGCCGCGGTGCTCATTGCAGGGACCGGAATAGCGGTTGCCAGCGCGTCGGGGCCCGATATCACCACCGCCACCACGATGCGGCTGCTCATCCACGGCGGCACGGCCACCTTCGTCAATGTCCGGCACCAGAAGCGGCCCGGCGTCGGCGACCAGATCATCTTGAGCCAGCCGGTATTCAGTGCCGCGCACCCCAGTCAGCTGGTCGGCCACGGGTGGGTGACGATCACCCTCGTCGGGGGGCAGGTCACCCAGGATCATGCGACGCTGGTCTTCAAGCAGGGCGAGATCGACGCCGCTGGGATCCAGGCGTCCAACCCGTTCCAGCTGGCGGTGACCGGCGGCACAGGCAGATTCCAGAACGCCCGCGGCCAGGCCACCGTGCAGACCCTGCCCGGCAAGGGCAACCGGGCCAAGGTCACGCTGAGCCTGCTGCCCTGACCCTGGTAGGCCCGATCCGGTACCACGCGGCCCGCCCTCTCCCCTGGGGCGGGCCGCGTTGGCCAGGATGCGATAGAGCGCCAGGCCGCCGACAAGAGCTAGGCCGCCGACGCCTGGCAGGACCCAGCGCTTGTTTTCACCAGAGCTACGACACTCCTTACGAGCCGCGGATCGCCGTGACGATGGAGATCTACAGCGAAGTGCCACCGCCAAGACTCACAGCGCTCTCAAGCGGTGGGGAAAGCAACCTAGTGGCTAGGGTTGCTGTACTTCGGTGCTGTACAGGGATCCAAAGGCCGGTCCGATGTTCGGAAACCGGCCTCTGACCTGGGTGGAGCTGAGGGGATTTGAACCCCTGACCCCCTCGATGCGAACGAGGTGCGCTACCGGACTGCGCCACAGCCCCTGGAACCGGCAGCCAGCGTAGCAAATGCCGGCGGCCTCCTGCTCCGCACTATCCGCGCGCTGACGCGACTCAATCGCCGATGGCGCGGGCGGGCGGCGCGGCGTACTGGTCGAAGAACTCGTCGCTGACCCGCACGGAAAGCTCGATGATCTCCGCGACCGGCTCGGGCGCGGGCGCCGGCTCGGCGGCCCGCGCGGCCCATTCCTGGCGGGCGCGCTGGCGGGCGGCCCGGACCCGCAGGGCGGATTCCTCCGCCCGCCAGCGCGCTTGCTCGGCATCAGCGAGGGCGGCCTCGCGGAGAAGGAGGAGATACATGCCGAGCATGCCCGCTGGCGGGACGCACACCCACCAGGGGGCCAGCTTCGCGGCGTAGCAGGCGACGCCGGCGACCATCAGGGTCACCAGTACCACCATCATCCGCCGCCGGGCCCGCAAGACCTGGGACCGGCTCAGCGACGGCCGCGCTGCCGTCGCTGGCCGTCCTGTTGCTGCCGCCCTGGCCCGGGCACGCCGGTGCCACCAGCCCAGGCGGCCTCTCCCGGGCCGCGGGGGAGCCTGCTCGGACGGACCGCCGCCGTCCTCGTCCTGATAGTCCTCGGAGTACTCGTCATCGCTGGCGTAATCCGCGTCGTAATAGTCCGCCTCGGCCGCGAGCATCGGCTCGGGCTCCTCGACGAACTCCACCCTGCCGGGGCCTTCCAGCTCACCGGGCCCGTCCGCCTCGCGGGCCTCCTCCGGCAAGGCTCCGTCCGCGGCCTGCGCCGGGCCGGTCCCGGCCTGCGCGGCGGTGTGCGAACGGCGGATCCAGCGCGGGATCAGGAACACCGCCCAGATCGCCACGATCGCGAGATACAGCAGCGCGCTGCTCACGGCGCCGCCCCGTGCGCACGGACCAGGCCGGGCCGGAGGCGGCCCCGGCCAGCAGCGAAAACAAGCGTGCTCACGTCACGCACGGTAAGGCCACCAGCCGGGCCTGGCGAGCATTGCGCCCGGTGTGTCGCAAGATCGCGCCAGGCGCGGGTTTATCCCAGCCGGGACCGGGACGCGCCGAGCGTGCTGCGCCACCGCGGCATCAGCCCGCTGTGCACGTCCTCCAGGGTCAGCGCGTAGCAGACATGATCCCGCCAGGAGCCGTCAATATGCAGGCTGCGCCGCCGCACGCCTTCCTCCCGGAACCCGAGCTTTTCCACCACCCGGCGGCTGGCCTGGTTTTCCGGCCGGATCGTGGCCTCGATCCGGTGCAGCCCCACCACGAAAAAGCAATGATCGACGGCCAGGGCCAGGGCCGTCGGGATGATCCCGCGGCCGGCGTAGGCGGCGTCGATCCAGTAGCCCACCTGGGCCGAGCGGGCCGAGCCCCAGACGATGCTGCCGACGGTCAGCTGGCCCGCGAACCGGCCGCCGTAGGTGACCACCCACGGCAGCGTCAGCCCCTGCCGGGCCTCGCGGCGCATCGTGCGCGCCATCGCCACGTACGGGCCGAGGCTGGAACGGTACAGCGGCGTCTCCGGGTTGGTCGGCTCCCAGGGACGCAGCCAGGCGGAATTGCGGACGCGCGTGTCCCGCCACTCCGCGGCGTCCTTGGTCCTGACCGGCCGCAGCGTCACTGGCTCGTCCAGCAGCGCCGGCTCGGAGAGGACGACCGGCCAGCCGTGCATGCGCGTCACCGGACCATAATGGCTCGCGGCCGGTCCCCGGCGCCATCTTCACCCCATGAAATCGCACGGAAATCGCCTAGTCCGGGCCGCCGGAGCCGGGGCGCCGCTACCGTCGCCCGCCGCCACTCAGGCTGCCCCCGGACGGCGCCCCGGAAGGGGCCCTTACCAGGCCCGGACCAGGCCAGGTCAGCGGCCCGCGGGCCGCGGGTGGTCGCCGCCGTGCACCTGGTCCACCGCGTGCGCGAGCACGCCGGACAGCACCGCCATGCCGTCGCGCACCCCGCCCGAGCTGCCCGGCAGGTTGACGATCAGCGTCTCGCCCGCCAGCCCGGCCAGCCCGCGCGACAGCACCGCCGTCGCCACCTTGGCCGCGCCGGCGGCGCGGATCGCCTCCGCGATGCCGGGCGCCTCCCGGTCGATGACCGCCCTGGTCATCTCCGGCGTCTGGTCGCCGGGCGTCAGCCCGGTGCCGCCGGTGGTGACGACCAGGTCGTAGCCGGCGGCGACGGCCCGCCGCAAGGTCTCGGCCACCGGCTCGCCGTCAGGGATCACCGTCGGCCCGTCGGTCTCGCAGCCCGCATCCCGCAGCAAGTCCGCCAGCAACGGGCCGGAAGTGTCGGCGTACGCCCCGGACGCGGCCCGGTTGGACACCGTGACCGCCAGCGCCCGGATCACGGCCGCCGCCAGGTGCCGGTCTTGCCGCCGGTCTTCTCCTCGACCCGCACCCCGGTGATGACCGCGGCCGGGTCGACCGCCTTGACCATGTCGATGAGGGCCAGCGCGCCGACGCTGACCGCGGTCAGCGCCTCCATCTCCACCCCGGTGCGGTCCGCGGTCCGCGCGGTCACGCTGATCACCACCCCGTCATCTTCCACGGTCACGTCCACCCCCACGCCGTGCAGCCCGATCGGATGGCACAGCGGGATCAGGTCGGGTGTCTTCTTCGCGCCCTGGATGGCAGCGATCCTGGCCACCGCGAGCGCGTCGCCCTTCGGCACCGTGCCCGATCGCAGCGCTGCCACCGCCGCGGCCGACAGCAGCACTTTGCCGGTCGCGGTCGCGGTCCTGGCCGTGACATCCTTCCCGGACACGTCGACCATCCGGGCCTGCCCGGCGGCGTCGGTGTGGGTCAGCCCGCCCGCCGCGGCCGCGTCCGGCCCGGTCACGGCAGCTCGAGAACGTCGACGGTATGGCCGGCGCCGAGCTCGGTCACCGGCTCCGGCACGACGATCAGCGCGTTGGCCCGGGCCAGCGCGGCGAGCTGGTGCGACTGCTGGCCGGAGACCGGCGCGACCGTGCCCTCCTCGCGGTCGAGAACGGCCCGCAGGTAGGACCGCTTGCCCGCGGGCGAGCGCAGCGGCCCGGTGAGCAGGGCGCGTACCGCCGGCCGGCTTGTTGCGGAATTATTTTTCTGCAAACTACCGATCGCGGGGAGCACGAACAGCCGGAAGGAGACAAACGCCGATACGGGGTTCCCGGGCAGCGTGAAGATCGGCACCCGGTCATCGCCGACCAGCCCGAAGCCCTGGGGCATGCCCGGCTGCATGGCCACCTTGCGGAACGTGACGGTGCCCAGGCGCGACAGCGCGGCCTTGACCACGTCGTGCTCGCCGCCCATGCTCACCCCGCCGGTGGTGACCAGCAGGTCGGACTCGGCGGCGGCCTGCTTGACCGTGTCGAGCACGACGGACTGGTCGTCGGCCACGCTGGCCAGGCGGCGCGCGTCGCAGCCGGCCTGGCGGGCCGCGGCGGCCAGCATCCAGCTGTTGGACTCCCAGATCTGGCCGGGCACCAGCGGCGCGCCCGGCTCGGCCAGCTCGTCGCCGGTGGAGATCACCGTGACCCGCGGGCGCGGGCGGGCCAGCACGCTGCCGTGCCCGGCCGCGGCGAGCAGGCCGAGCTGCACCGGGCCGATCCGGGTCCCGGCCGGCAGCAGCAGGTCGCCGGGCCGGGCGTCGCCGCCCGCGCGGCGCACCGCGGCGCCCGGCGCGGCCGCGGCGCGGATGGCCACCTGCCCCGCTCCGCCGCCGGTGTGCGCCCGGCCGCCGGTGTGCGCTCCGCCGCCGGCGTGCGCCCGGCCGCCGGTCTGCGGCCCGCCGCCGGTCTGCGGCCCGCCGCCGGTGTCCTCGACCGGGACCACGGCGTCCGCGCCGGCCGGCAGCAGTCCGCCGGTCATGATCTTGATAGCGGTGCCGGGGGCGAGCGTGCGCGGCGTGGTGTCCCCGGCCGGGGCCTGGGCCGTGACCGGCAGGGTCACCGGCGCGTCCGGCGCCGCGCCCGCGGTGTCGGCGGCGTGCACCGCGTAGCCGTCCATGGCCGAGTTGTCGAACGGCGGCAGCGGGTGCCCGGCGGTGACGTCGGCCGCCAGCACCGAGCCGCCGGCGTCGGCGAGGCTCAGCTCGCGTGGCGCCAGCGGCGAGATCGCCGCGAGGATCTCGGCGAGATAGGTGTCGACGGGGTCCATGGCCTGCCCGGGTCCGGTGTGCTGCAGCCCTGGGTTACAGGCTGTCGACGAAGCTGCGCAGCCAGGGCACGAACTCCGGCGCGATGTCCGGCCGCTCGCACGCGAACTGGAGCGTGGTGCGCAGGTAGTCCTGCTTGTTGCCGGTGTCATAGCGGCGGCCGCGGAACAGCACGCCGCGCACCCCGCCGCCGTCGGTGACCGAGCCGCGGTCGGCCCGGGCCAGGGACTTCAGCGCGTCGGTGAGCTGGATCTCGCCGCCGCGGCCGGGCGGGGTGTTGCGCAGCACCTCGAACACCGACGGGTCGCACACGTAGCGGCCGATCACGATCCAGTTCGACGGCGCCTCGCCCGGGTCGGGCTTTTCCACCAGGTCGGTGACCACGACCACGTCCTCGTCGTCGGTCGGCTTCATCGCCACGCAGCCGTAGGACGACACCTGGTCCGGCTCGACCTCCATCAGCGCGATGACGCTGCCGCCGTAGCGCTGGCGGACCTCGATCATCCGCGCCAGCAGCGGGTCGCGCGGGTCGATGAAGTCGTCGCCGAGCAGCACCGCGAACGGGTCGCCGCCGACATGGTCGGCGGCGCACAGCACCGCGTGGCCGAGGCCCTTGGCCTCGCCCTGGCGCACGTAGTGGATCGCGGCCAGCTCGCTGGAAGCGCGGATCTCGGCCAGGCCTTCCTCGTCGCCCTTGGCCGCCAGGGCCCGTTCCAGCTCGGCGTTGCGGTCGAAGTAGTCCTCGACCGACCGCTTGCCGCGCCCGGTGATGAGCAGCACGTCGCTCATCCCGGCGGAAACGGCTTCCTCGACGACATACTGGATCGTCGGGCGGTCGATGATCGGCAGCATTTCCTTGGGCGTCGCCTTGGTGACCGGCAGGAACCTCGTTCCGAGGCCCGCGGCCGGGACGACGGCCTTAGTGACAGCAGGAGAGTCGGCCATAATCATGAACCTTAACCAGTGACGGGAAGTAACGTGCACGGCACGCTCCCAGAGGGTGACTCCGCGGCGCTGGCCGCGCGCAAGGCCGGGCTGCGGCGCGAGATCCTCTCCGCCCGGGCGGCCAGGCCCGCAGGGGAGCGGGCCGCGGCGGGACGGGCGCTGCGGGACGCGGTGCTGGAGCTGCCCGAGACCCAGATGGCCGGGACGGTGGCCGCGTATGCCTCGGTCGGCTCCGAGCCCGGTACTCGCGGGCTGATCTTCGCCTTGTGGAAGCGCGGCTGCTACGTGCTGCTGCCGCTGCTGCAGCCGGACGGTGACCTGGACTGGGCCTCCTACGAGGGGCCGGAGTCGCTGGTTCCCGGGCCGCGCGGGCTGGCCGAGCCGGCCGAGCCGCCGCGCGGGGTGACCGCGATCCGCAGTGCCGACCTGGTGATCGTGCCCGCGCTGGCCGCCGGGCGGGACGGCATGCGGCTCGGCCGCGGCGGCGGGTCCTACGACCGGGCGCTGGCCCGCACCGGCGGCACCGTGCTGACGATCGCGCTGCTCTACGACGGCGAGCTGCACGGCAGCGTGCCGGCCGGGCCGCATGACCAGCCGGTCCGCGCCGTGGCCCAGCCGGGGGAAGGAATCACCAGGCTGGCCTAGCGGTTGCTATCATTAGCAGTCGCTTGTGGCGAGTGCTAATGCCACCTGAGGGAGGATCCAGTGCCGACGTATCAGTACGCGTGCACCGAGTGCGGGGAGCGGCTCGAGGTCGTGCAGAAGTTCAGCGACGACCCGCTGACCGTGTGCCCCGCCTGCGCCGGCCGGCTCCGCAAGGTCTTCTCGCCGGTCGGCATCGTGTTCAAGGGCTCTGGCTTCTACCGCAACGACAGCCGGACCGCGGCGGCCGCCAAGGCGCAGAACGGGGCGGACCCGGCGGCCAAGAACGGGTCGGGCGAGTCGCCGGCCGCGGACAAGGACAAGTCGTCCGCGGACAAGTCGTCCGGCGGCGGCAAGGACGGCAAGGACGGCAAGGGCGACGGCAAGAAGGCCGGCGCGGCTTCGCAGTCTGCTGGTTCCCCGAACGGGCCGGCTGCGTCGTCTGACGGGACCCCGGGCGGCAGGTCCTCGTCCTCCGCTGGCTCATCCTCCTCGTCCTCGTCGGGCTCGAAGGTCGCCTGACCCGCGGCGGGCGAGCGGATCAGCGCGCGGTGAGCGAGGGCGGGAGCGGCCTGGCGAGCATCGGCGTCATCGGCGGCTCGGGTTTCTACGACTTCCTCGACCACGCCGGCCAGGTGCCGGTCGACACCCCGTTCGGGCCGCCCAGCGAGCCGCTGACAATCGGCGAGGTGGCCGGGCGGCGGGTGGCCTTCCTGCCCAGGCACGGCCGTGACCACCGGTTCCCGCCGCACCGTATCCCGTACCGGGCCAATTTGTGGGCGCTGCGCGCGGCCGGCGTCCGCCAGGTGCTTGCGCCGAGCGCGGTCGGGTCGCTGACCCCGTCGTACGGCCTGGGCACGCTCGCGGTCCCCGACCAGCTCGTGGACCGGACCCGGTCCCGGCCCGCCACCTTCTACGACGACGGCGCCGCCGTGCACGTCCAGTTCGCCGACCCGTTCTGCCCGGCCGGCCGGTCCCGGGCGGTGGCCGCGGCGCGCAGCGCGGGCTGGGAGCCTGCGACGTCGGGCACGCTGGTCGTCATCGACGGGCCGCGCTTCTCCACCCGGGCGGAGTCGCAGTGGTACGCCGCGCAGGGCTGGACGCTGATCGGCATGACCGGCTACCCCGAGGCCGTGCTGGCCCGCGAGCTGGCCCTGTGCTACACCTCGGTCGCGCTGGTCACCGACACCGACGCCGGCGTGGAGGAAGGCGAGGGCGTCAGCCAGGCCGAGGTGTTCCGCGTCTTCGCGGCCAACGTCGCGCGGATGCGCGAGCTGATGCTGGCGCTGGTTGCCTCCCTGCCGGAAGAGCGCACCTGCCCGTGCCCGCACGCCCTGGACGGCCTGAAGCTCCCGATCCAGCTGCCCTGACTACCTCCTGCGGGGCGGGCCGTCGCCCCCGCCCCCCGCTGCGACTTTCATGATCTCGGTAACTTTTCAGGCCTCTCTGCGGAAAAGTTACCGAGATCATGGCGTTCCGGCGCCGCCGGAGTCATCGCCGATGAGCATGGGCGCTGCTCCGGCCGTCCGGGCCAGAGGACCGGGCAGTGCAGAGCGGCTACGCTTAGACGTGCCCAGCCGGTCCGGCGCGGGCCGGCCCCGATAGCTCAGCGGATAGAGCAACTGCCTCCTAAGCAGTAGGTCGCGCGTTCGAGTCGCGCTCGGGGCGCCCAGTTGAAGCCCAGCTCAGGGCATGTGCGAGCGGGTGTACGCGCGGTCATCTAAGCCCCGACGCCATCCGGTCGTGCCACATACGTGCCACGGGAGCCTGAGCGGCCAAGCTCGGAGCGGGCCTGAGCGGCGACCGCCTCAGCCAGCTCGCGCTGCCGGTCGTTGGTCGAGTGCAGGTAGACCAGCGCGGCCCGGCTGGTCGAGTGGCCCATGCGCTCCATCAGCTCGCGCAGGTTCGCCCCGGCGTTGGCGACGAGCTGGTTCCCGGCGTGCCGCAGGTCGTGGAAGTGGATGCCGGTCAGGCCGGTAGCGGCCAGGGCGGGCAGCCAGGTGGCCCGCCGGAAGTTGCCGTGCCGCAGCAGCTTGCCGCCCGGGCTGGTGAACACGATCTCGGCCGGGCCGAGCGCGGCATGGTCGGCCAGGTGCGCGATGACGTCGGGCAGGATCACGGGCGGGATGGCGACGACGCGGCGGCCCGCGTCGGACTTGGGCGGCCCGAAGTGCAGCGGCTGGCCCGGTGCCTCGGTGAGCTGGCGAGCCACCCGCACGGTGCCCGCCTCGGTGTCGATGTCGCAGCGGCGCAGCGCGGCCAGCTCGCCCCACCGCAGGCCGCAGAAGCAGGCCAGCAGCACCAGCGCCCGGTAGCGCGGGCCGACCGCATCGGCCAGGGCGTAGACCTCGGCCACCGTCAGCACCGGCCGCTCGGGCGACCTCTCGGTCCCGGCCGCCTTGATGCGGCACGGGTTGCGGCGGATCAGGCCGTCATCGACAGCCGTAGCCATGATCGACTTGAGCAGCCGGTACGCCTTGGCCGCAGTGACCGGCGTGACCCCAGCGGCGAGCAGCTCGGCACGCCAGCGCCGCACGTCCGGATCGGTGATGCCTGCGATGGTCTGAGGGCCGAACGCGGGGGACAGGTGGCGGCGCAGCAGGTAGCGATAGAGCTGGAGTGTCTTGGGCCGCAGGCCCGGCCGCTCGGTGATCCACGTCTCGGCGTACTCGGTGAACGGGACGCGACCGGCTTCCGGGTCGAGCCATCCGCCGCTGAGCAGCTCGGCCTCGGTCAGCGCGAGCCACCGGGCCGCGTCGGTCTTGCGACGAAGGTGGACGGGGCTGAGCGCAGCAGGCCGTCCGGTCCCCGGTAGCGGGCCTGCCAGCGGCCCGAGGGGAGCTTGCGGATCGTGCCGAAGCTGCGGGTCTTGCGGCCGGGCATGTCAGGCCACCCGGCGGCGTCGATGCGACCAGGCGGTCATCGGCTCGACCGTCCCGGCCGCGATGAACTCGGCCAGCGCGGACTCGGGGATGCGGACGTGGCGGCCGACGCGGACGAACCGGATGCGCCGCTCGGAGATCAGCCGCCGGGGGAAGCACTCAGACGTAGCCAGCAGCTCGGCAGCCTGAGCGACGGTCAGCAGCCGGTCAGCAGGCTTGCTCACGGCGATCACTGCCTCTCGGGAGATGGGATCAGGTCACGGGGCGGCCGGGGCGAGTTTGCGGGCCGGTCGGCGGAGGCGAGGGCCAGCTCGGCGCCGGGGGTGGGGGTGTTGGCGCCGGTTCCGGCGTAGGTCCAGGTGGACGACGATGAGGACCAGGCGCTCGTCCAGGGGGCGGCCCCAGGGGTCGAGCTGCCCGGCGGGGTGGCGCTGGGCATGGCGGTGGTCGGCGCGGTCGCGCGCAGGCGGCCGAAGGTGACGGAGTAGCGGCGGGACTTGGTGAGGAAGTGGCCGCCGTGGCCGAGCTGGTGCGCCCACCGGCACAGCCGGGACGGGTGCAGGCCCGCGGTGAGCTGGCCGCCGCCGAGCTGCCACGCAGCGATGATCATGCGCCGGTAGTGGGCCGGGCAGCGCAGCGCGTCGAGGTCCAGGCGGGTGGTGATGGGCCGGTCGGGCAGGCCGGGGGCGTCGAGGGTCTTGGTGGCGTACTTGGCGATGTAGTTCGCCGACCGCCTGCGTGGGAGAGCTGGCGGCCGGTGCCGGGCAGGTCGTCGCCGGGGCGGATCGGCTTGACGTCGACCTGGGCGCCGAACCGCAGCACCACGGGCGGGCCGTCCGGGTCGGCGTCGACCGGGAGGGCGACGGCGGCGGCGGCCTGGTCGATGGCGTCGTGCAGCAGGCCGGCGGTGAACGGGGCCGGGGGCGGCTGGTAGTCCTCGGCGGCGGCGTCGAGGCGGATCACGGCGTGGTAGTGGACCACGCCGCGGGCCTGGTATTCGGCGACCTTGACGTAGCGGACCCGCACGCTGGCGCGCAGCGCCTTCTGGGTCATGCCGGTCAGCCGGGCGAGGTGGCGGGGCAGGTAGGTGGTGAACCGGCGCCACAGCTCCCCGGCGTGGGCGTTGAACAGCACGGCGGCGGCGTAGTCGTAGCAGTCCGGGCACAGCGCCCGGCCGAGGATCGGGTCGTCGTCGGCGGTGGCGGCTGGGGGCAGGAGATGTCGCGGCCGTGCGGGCAGACCCGCACCTGGCGTCGCGGCGGGGTCGGCAGGGCAGCACCGTGTGGCCGCGCTTGCGGCGGGCGTGGACCGGGCCGAAGGACGGGGCGGTGAAGGTGGCGAACACGCACGGGTGCGCGGCGATCGATGTCGGGGATGCCCTTGCCGCCGGTGAGCCCGGCGCGGACGAGCTGGCGGGCGTCGCGCTTGTAGACCTGCGGAGCAGGGCGGGCAGACGGACTCGCGGCGGTTGCCGCAGGCCACGCGCAGCTCGCCGTCCGGTTCGTCGGTCGCGGTGTCGTAGACCGGGCGCAGCTCGCCGGTCGCCTTGGTCGATGGCGGCGATGCGGCCGGTCAGCCGCACCGGGTGCGCGCAGGCCCCGGCGGTCATGGCGCGTCCGTGATGGTGATGCGGCCCTCGTCGGCCAGGGCGCGGCAGGCCGGGCAGGTGACCAGCGGGCGGGAACAGCCCGGCGGCGGGTCGGGCCACGGGCCGGGCTGGCCGCACAGCGCCTGGCCGGGGTCGCGGGTGAGCGGGCCGAGGGTGACGGCCTGGTCGGCCACGGCGTGGTAGGAGTCGCGGTGCCGGGTGCGGCGGGCCGGCGCGGCGGGTCCGGCCGGCTGGTAGCCGACGTGCGCGGTCAGCGCGGGCGGCTTCTTGCGGCGGCGGCGGGCCGCGTGGTCCGGGCGGTCATGCCGCCGCTCCGCTCTCGATCTGCCGCCAGCTCGGCCGGGATGGCAGCAGCGACCATGGCGCGGATGTCGGGGTCGGAGACCCAGGCGGCGCGGACGCGGGCCGGGTCGGGGTCGGTTTCCAGCCGGACGTAGGCGACGCCTGCGCCGGTGGCGGGGTCGGTGGGGATCAGGTCGGCCAGGGCGCCGCGGTCGCGGGCGCCGTCGCCGAGCATCATGTCGACCTGCTCGGGCTCATCCAGCCGCATGGCGATCCGGTCGGGGAACAGGTTGCGGATCGACATGACGTCCTTGCGCGGGTCTTGCAAGCGCGGCGATCACGCAGTAGCCCACGGCCCGGCCCTGGGTGGTCAGGGTGGCGAGGGCGGCCATGACCCGGTCGCGGAGCTTGCGGTCGGGCTGGTAGGCGGTCAGGAACGCGACCTCATCGATCAGCACGATCACGAACGGGTACCCGGTGGTCGGGGTGTGGTCGCGCTGCTGCCCGGCGAGCCGGAGCGCGCGGGCCTGCATGTCGGTGACGGCCTGCTCCAGCATCACGGCGATGGCCTGCGGGTCGGCGGCGTAGGCGCCGTAGCGGTCGAACAGCTCCCGGCCGTAGGCCAACTCCATCCGCTTCGGGTCGGCGGCCAGCACCCGGACCAGCCCGGCGGTCATCAGGCCGCAGCAGGGCGCGGATGAGGGACCACAGCAGCGACGCCTTCCCCGCGCCGGTGGACCCGGCGATCAGCACGTGGGTGCCCTGGAGCTTGACCAGCCAGGGGGTGCCGTCCTCGCGGCGGCCGACCGGCAGCGCCCGCAGATCGGCAGACAGGGACGGGCAGGGCGGGGATGATCGCGGCGAGGGCGTCGCGGCGGACCAGCTCGAGGGTCACCCAGCCGGGCCGGGCGGTGCGGATGCGGCACAGGAGCACGCCGAAGCTCTGCGGCCAGGTTGTCGGCCCGGGCGGCGATAGTCGGCCGAGCACTGGCCCGGACACCAGCCGGACGCGCACCCGGTCGGTGTAGCGGGTCGAGGTCACCCGGCCCAGGACTGGCAGCAGCAGGCGGCCCCGGTACATCGGCGCCAGCCCGGAGATCGCCATCACCGCGGCCCAGTGCCGCGAGTAGCCCCAGCGCCGCCACCGGCCCAGCGCGGGCCGGGACACCAACCGGGTGAACGAGCCGGGCCAGCGCCACCGCCACACCGCCAGCGCGGCGGCGAGGACCAGGGCCAGGGCGACCGGGCCGGGCCAGCCGAACTGCCGCCAGGCCAGCACCCCGGCCGAGCGTCACCGTGTCGGCCACCGGGTGACGGGCCAGGAACCGCAGCAGCGCCCAAAGGCCGCGGACGAGCTGGGCCACGGCGATCAGCCAGCCCGGGGTGTGCAGGACCGGGGACCGCCACACCGGGACGGCGAACGGGTCGGGGTTGTTGACCTGGGCGATCTGGTCGCCCGAGAACGACGACATCCTCACCGGGCCGCCCCCGTCCCGCGCAACTCGGCAGCCTGGGCGCGGGCGGCAGCGGCAGCCTCGCGGCCGGGTCGGTGCCCAGCTCGGCGGCGATGCGGGTGAGCAGGTCGGCCTTGCGGTCATGAACGCCAGCACCGCCGCCGGGCTGGACATCCGGCCGGCTGGAGCTGGTCGAGCAGATCGGAGATCTCACCGGGCGTGACCGGCGAGGGCCGGACTGCTCAGGGCGGGGCCAGTAGCGTGGGACATGCCAGAACTCCTTGGTCCTCTGGCATGGGAAGGGGTGATCTGGCTGGCCGGGCCGGGAGATTGCCGTCTCCCAGGCCCGGCGCTCTCGTGTCAGGCGGACTTGCGGGCCGGGTCGAGCGGGGCGATCCGGTCGGCGCGGAAGGAGCGGACGATCTCGCCCTTGCGGTTCACCCACGGCGCGTAACAGCAGCCCGCGAGCGGCACATCAGTCATCTGCGGCCAGCACCGGCTCATCGCCGTAGATCTCGACCCAGATGTCCTCCGACCGGCGGCGGCTGTCCTCCAGCACCGTCAGCCGCACCACCCACACCGGGCGGCCGTCCTTGGTCGTCGCGGGCTCGCCCTTGACCTTGCGGCGCCAGGCCGGGCCGGTGGCCCGGAACCGCATCCCGTCGATCTTGACCTCAGTCAGCATGTGTCTGCCTCTCAGGCTCCTAGGCGCTCTACTCGCCTACTTGTCTAGAGATGCTAGCACACGTCTAGAGGAGTGAGGCGGGGCCGGGGGGTGCTAGTGGGCGGGCAGCTCGTAGCTGAGCAGGTAGGCGTCGGCGGCCATGATCGTGTCGCAGACCTCCACGGCCCGGCCGTCGATGTCATAGGCGGTGCGGACCAGCCGGAACACCGGCACGCCGGGCGGCAGGGCCAGCAGCCGGGCCTCATCCGGGGTCGGCATGCGGGCGGCGACGTCCTCGGTGAACCGGTCCAGGGTGTGGCCCTGTTCCTCCAGCCGGGCGTAGATGCCGCCGGGGCCGGGGTTGGGGTCGGTGATCGGGGTGCCGTCGGCCAGGTCGGCCGGGATGTAGGACACGGCCGTCTCCACCGGCCTGCCGTCGAGCAGGTAGCGGCGGGAGCGGATCACGACCTGGTCGTCCTCGTCCAGCTTGAGCCGGTCTGCGACCTCGGCCGGGGCGGGGCCGTGGCTGACCTTGATCATGTCCACGGCCGGGGTGGCGGCGGCCTGCCCGGCCTCCACGATGAACGCGGCCTTGCCCTCCTTGCGGTGCCGCTGGGCGAACCGGTCGGAGGCCAGGCGGCGGACCGGCGGCCGGGCCCGGACGTACACCCCGCGGCCGTGCTCCGCGATGACCAGGCCCTCATCGAGCAGCAGGCGCAGGGCGTTGCGGGCGGTCATCCGGGCGACGCTGTAGTGGGACATGAGCTGGGCCTCGGAGGGGAGCTGGTCGCCCTCGGCCAGGCCGCCGGTCGCGATGGCGGCGCGCAGGTGGTCGGCGATCTGCTTGTAGACCGGGCGGTCACTGCCAGGGTCTACGGTCTGGGAGAGCGGCCCGCTCATTCCCGACTCCTCAACTCGTGCACATGTCTGTAGCTGTTAGCCTAGCTCAGGGGTGATCACATGACCAGCCAGTCACCGCGCCACTCAGTCAGCGTCGCCGGGGTGATCACCGACGACCACGGCCGCGCCCTGCTCATCCAGCGCCGCGACAACGCCCGCTGGGAACCCCCCGGCGGCGTCCTGGAGCTGGGCGAGACCATCGAGGACGGGCTGCGCCGCGAGCTGCGCGAGGAAACCGGCCTCGACACCGAACCCGACCAGCTCACCGGCATCTACAAGAACATGACCCGCGGCATCATCGCCCTGGTATTCCGCTGCAAGATCACCGGGGGAGAGCTGCCGTCAACGACGAGGTGAGCGCCTTCCGCTGGGCCACCGCCACCGAAGTCCGCGAGCTGACCGCCGAGGCCTACGCCGTCCGCGTCCTCGACGCGCTCAAGCCCGGCAGCACGCCCGCGATCCGCCAGCACGACGGAACGAACCTGATCTAGCGCAGAGCGGCAGCCGGCAGCGAGCTGGGCCTAAGGTCGCAGCCTCCGCCAAAGTGACGATTTCTCGACGGCTTCGAAGGGCGACGCACCTGCGGGCGCGCCAGCTGAGGCCGGGCCAGGCCCTGCAGCCGAGCATGGGCGCACGTTGATCGCCGCGGGAGAGCTGACCGGCGGACAGCTGGCCAAGCTGACCGGGTGGAGGGACTACTGCACGCGCCGGCTGGCGGCATCCTGCCCGTTGCCTCCGCGCTTGCGGAGCGCCCGGCGCGGCTCAACAGCCGCCCTGCCGATCCGCTCCGCACCCGGCCGACTGCCAGCGCATCGCGCGTCACGCGACGGCGCAACGAGTCCCGCGAGCTGCCCGGTAGGAAAGTCCTTCTCGCGGGCCGCAATCCTGTTCACACGCGCAACATCGCGTTCCAGGGGGCCACTCCCTGCGGCCTCCGCGTCGGTCGCTCCGCAACCACAGACCCTTCGAGCTGTGATCTTACCCCGGACTGAGGTCGCAGCTAACGCATGGCTCCCAGCGACGCGTACTGCGGGACTGACGATGAGGCAAGGCTCCGGACTGGCATCCCGAGTGGTCGGCCGACCTTCCCGGCCACTGGCCGGGAAAGAGGGTGCTCGGTCATGGTGCGACCACAAACCCTTGCGCGGACGCGCTCGCCTTCTCCAAGGCCACGACCGCGATCCCGCAGCCGAGGGATGACATGACCGAGAAATGCAGTGGCCTCGTCCACCAATGTTCCTCCCCTCCAGATGGTGACCTCGTTAGGAGCATGCCAGACGCTCGCGAGACGGCTCAAGTAGGCAAGCCGCCGGGGCCTGAAAGAACCCAGGCATGCCCGAGTTAGACCCGCGTCGGAGCGACGCGAACGGCTTGGCGGCAGCGTCCGCATGTGCCGCGATCCGCAATATCGACTGTCACAGATCACCTGGCGGACGAGTGTCGCACATCAGCCGACCGAGGACACCGACACCGCCTGGAGCTGTGACAACTTTCTCCACGGTTTCAAGGGCACGGCCTGCGGCCGCGCCAGCCGAGGCCGGGGCACGCCCGGCAGCCGAGCATAGACGCAGTTGATCGCAGCGGGGAGCGTGACGGCGGACGAGCTGGCCGAGCGGCCGGGTGAAGGGGCTACTGCCCGCGCCGGTGGCGGCAGTCCTGCCCGCTGCCTCCGCGCTTGGGGAGCGCCCGGCGCGGGCAACTGCCGCCCGGCCGGTCCGCCCCGCACCCGGCCGCCGCCAGCTCACCGCCGTCACGCACCCCGCGACGGTCACCGCGCGCTGCATCGGTGCGGGCGGGCCGTCCTCCTCGCGGGCCGCGATCGTGTCACCGTGCAAGATCACAGCTCAAGGGCGCGGCCTGCGGCCACGTCGCTACGCGATGGCGCAAGCGCCACCCTTGCCCTGCGATCTTCCCCGGAGAGAATCGGCACCTATCAGGAGGACGGGGGCAGAGCCGAGCAGCCGTGCCATGTTCGTGCCACAGCGGCAGGCCGACTGACGCTCTGTCGCGGTCACTCACGCGCAACAGGTTCCGCGGTTGACCTGCATGTTCACAGGTTTGTTCGAGCCGCGAGACGTTCTCCTAAGCAGTAGGCCGCAGGTTCGAGTCCTGCTCGGGGCGCCCACCGAAGCCCGCTCGGCCCGTACGTGAGCCGGGCGCGCGGAGGGCAAGTCATGCTCATTCGCCGGGCTTCGCCGCGATCGCCTCAAGGTCACGTACGGCGTAGCGGTGGTGCTCCCATTCCTCCCTGAGGATCGTGTGCAGGCAAGAGAGGGTGGTTTCCTGGTAGTCGGGGTCCCACGGGTTCCTGCGCACCTCGGCCAGCTCGTCTGAAGTGACCGTGGCGAGGAAGTCGCGCACCATCGCGACGTGGCCTGCCCGGACCTCCAGCACCTCGGCGTACGGCGGTGTGATCGTCGTGAAGACCGACATGTCGTTGCCGTCGGTCTGGTACTCAGCGTTCGGCTGGCCGATGGGGTGAAATGGCTGCTCGATCCCCAGGATCGACCGGCCCAGCCACGCGTCCGTGGCCATGACCAGGTGCCGCAGCGTCTGCGCGAAGGACCACTCCCCGCCGACCTGCACGTCGACCGTGCCAGCCGGCATTCCCGCAACGCGCTCGAGCGTGGCAGTCCAGGTGCGCTCGAGCTTGGCCCAGGCCGCGCGCAGGCTATCCGGATCACCGGCGCGCCGGTCGCCGCGGCCGGGAAATCGGCGGTTGAGTTCGGCCTCGACGAGCGGAATGACATCGACGCCGTTGACGCGCAGGAAGCTCCCGCCATGGAAGAGCCGCGGGGCGTCGATGTCCGCCCCCTGCACATCGACGGCGCGCATCACGACGCCGGACAGGTCCGCCCGGACGAACCGGGAGCCACGCAAGTCCGCGTCGGTGAACTCCGCTCCCTGTAGGTCGCCGGATCCGGCAAAGGTTGCCATGCATCCTCCTCATCCGAGCGACCTCGGGTCGCGCCGCCGTGGCGCACGCCGTCCCAGGCAGTGCTTCCCGGGACCTGGGCCAGTCCTCCCGCCGCTGACCAGGGTCACGGCTGTCCGCGCAACAGTCTGACATCTGCTGATGCCGGCATCCCGGGTTAGGACGTGAGATGCCAGGCGGGTGACGTCTGCGCCAGGGCGCGCCGGCGGCGGCCGCAAACACGGTCGCGTGGCAGGCCGGGCATGCGGCAGTATCAGCTCCGTGATCGAACTCACCGATGTTTCCGGCGCATTCGGCTACGGCGACTCGATCCTGGCCGGCGAGCGGGTGCGACTGCGCGGCGTGCGTGACGACGACCTGACGGCGCTCGCGAAGTGGGAGATGGACCCCGGGCGCATGGCCACGCTGTCGAACTGGGTCGTCCCGCCGTCGGAGGCCGCGGCGAGGGAACGCATCGCGGGGTGGAGCGCGAACCAGCAGGACGACATCGGCTTTGCCATCGAGACGCTGGACGACCCGCCGGTGCTGGTCGGCAACATCGGGTTGTGGGGCGCGCGCGCCAAGGACCGGTGCGCGACGCTCGGGATCGCCCTCGGCCGTGAGCACATCGGCCGTGGCTACGGCTCGGACGCGATGCGCCTCATCGTCGGCTACGGGTTCCGCGAGATGGGCCTGCACCGCATCCAGCTCGGCGTAGCTCCGTACAACGCTGCCGGCATCCGCGCTTACGAGAAGGCGGGTTTCGTCGAGGAGGGCCGCCACCGCGAGTCGGTACTGCACGACGGGCGCTGGTACGACGAGGTGCTGATGTCCATCCTCGACCACGAGTGGGAGGCACGCCGATCATCTGACCAGTGAGCGAGCCCGCAGCCCAGTGCCGTGCGGGAGGGAAGAGGCAGGCCGGCGCCTGGAGGCTAGTCCCTTCGGAGGATGGTTTCCTCGATGATGCTGTTCCGGCCCGGTGCGAACGAGTTCTCGGTCCCGATGATCGTGAAGCCCGCCTTCTGCAGGACCCGGAGCGAGCCGGCGTTGTCGCTGGCCGCGCGGGCATGCAACGGCCGGACCGGGACCAGGTCCAGGAGCAGCTCAAGGGCCCGGCTGGCGATCCCGCGGCCCCAGGCGGCCCGGTCGATCCAGTAGGTGACCTCGGTCTCGCCTTCGGCGATGAAGGCGGCGATGCTGCCGACGAGCTGGCCGTCACAGGTGACCGCGCGCGTGGTGGCGTCGGGCGAGGATCTCACCCTGGCCATGTGCGCCTCGAATGCGCTCCTGCTGTCCGGGTCGCCAGGAGTGAACGCGGCCATCCGGACCGACTCGGGGTCACGCATCTGATCGAACAATGCGCCGAGATCAGCGTCCGCGATCGGCCGTAGCTCGATGACTGCCATGTCTCATGATGACCGATCGCTACTGGCCGGACGGCCTATGCTCCCCACCGTGCCTCTTCGGGAAGTACCGGCGAGCGGGACGGACTATCTTGCCCTGGTCACCAGGCTGCTGCAGCGCGTTCGCCTCGCGGACCCGGCCGCGGGGCTCTGGGAGGCCGCTGACTTTCAGTGGTCGTGGCGCCGGGCCCGGGCTTCTGACGGCTTCGGCCAGCTCTTCTGGCTCGACAGTCAGGGCGAGCCAGTCGCTGGCGTGATCTTCACCGGCGGGGACCACAGCGAGCCATGTCAGTGCGACGTGATCATCACTCCCGGCCACGCGGAGGGAATGTCTGGCGCCCTCTGGCCGCGCGCGCTGGCCAGGATGGCCGAGCTTAGCCTCGGTAGGGTCGAGGTCACGGTCCGCGATGACGACGTGACGACGCTCGATGCCGTAGCGGCAGCCGGGTTCACCGCGACCGGCGCCACCGGAACGTCCTCGTGGCTGAACTGCGGTGACCAGCCTGGCGTGACGCAGCTGCCCGAGGGCTACCGGCTCTTGTCCCGGGATCTCACCGCCGGCCGGCCGCATCACATGATCGCCCGCAACGGCCCCGACGTCGCGGCGCGTCTCGCGCAGTGCTCCCTCTATGCGCCCGAACTCGACCTGCTGGTCCAGGCGCCCGATGGCGAAGTGGCCGCCTACGGCCTGTTCTGGGCTGACCCGGTGACGGGCGTGGGGCTGGTCGAGCCGATGAGGACCGAACAGCGGTACTGGCGCAACGGCCTCGCCCGGCACGTCCTCACCGCAGGACTGGACCGGCTCGCCGCCCGCGGCTGCACGAGGTTCAAGGTCAGCTCGGGCCACCCCCTTTATCTCGGTGCCGGCTTCACCCCCATGGCCCCGGACCAGACCTACACACGATTGGCCTGACGCCCGGTCAGCCAGCAGAGCAGCCCGGCGGCCAGGGGTATCGCGGCCAGGGACAGCGCCCCGGGACGGGTTCCGAGTACGGCCAGGGTCACTCCGGCGAGGGGAAGGCCGAGGCTGCTGAGCCCCGATTCGACGGTCGCGACCAGGCCCATGACCCGGCCGAGCACATCCTCAGGCGCGAGCTTCTGCAGGGTCGTGACGGCGAGCGCCGTGAACACGGCACCGCTGATGCCCCAGGCGAAGGCACCTAGGTAGGCGACGGGGACAGATGTGGTGCCGATGAAGACAGCCGCGGCGAGGCCGTAACCGGCGGCGCTGACCGCCAGCGGGCCCCGGCCGGTGAGGTGCCTGCGGAGCCGGGGGAGAGCCAGGCCCGCCAGGACCGCGCCGGTCCCGGCGGCCGCCTCGAACAGGGCGAACTGCGAAGGCGGCCGGTGCAGCAGGTGGCGGGCATACAGCGGTTCCACGACGAGGAACCCGCCGGAGGCCAGGCTCACCGCGGCGGCCATCACGGTGACCAGGCCCAGTCCCCGGTCACGGGCCACGACAGTGATTCCCGCGGTGAGTTCGCGCCGCCAGCCCGGCCGCTGCGTGCGGTCCGCCGGGCGGGCTGCGAGGGGCAGGACGACCAGAGCGCCGATCAGGTAGCTGGCCGCATCGAACGCGAACGCGGCCGTGAAACCGGACAGGGCCAGCGCCGCGCTGGCGGCCAGCGGGCCAGCGACCTGGCCGGCCGAGGCTGCCGCCCCCAGCAGTGAGTTGGCCGCCAGCAGGTCATCGGCGGCCACGATGCGCGCGGGAAGCGCGCCGGCCGCCGGGCCGGCCAGGGCCCGGGCGGCGCCGTACGCCAGCGCGGCCATGTCCAGCTGCGGCAAGGACCCGGCGGCCGCCATGCCCAGCGCCGCGCCCCCGGCGGCGAGGTAACCGGCCACCAGGGCTGCCTTGGCTCCGAGCCGGTCCACGTAAACGCCCATCAGCGGGCTGAGCGCAGCAGGCGGCGCGGCCCAGCACACGATGGTCACCGACACCGCATACGGGCTGGCGTTGAAGCGGTAGGCAGCGAACCCCCACAGCACAATCGCCGAGGCCCAGCCGCCGACCGAGTTGACCGCCTCGCCGGCAGCGAAGCACCCGAAGCGGAGATCACGAAAAGACGGGCGAACCGGCCTGGCCCCGCCGGGCACGTTAAGGCTCGGACGCCGGAAGAAGACGCGCACGATCGACCTCCACGCGAAGCTGCGACAACAAAGCAGCAGCCGCAGCAGCCCAGGCCGCGCGAAGGCCTAGCCGTACAGGATCAGCAAGCCCCGCGCGCGGGCGATGCGGCGGGCCCGGCCACAAAGGCGATCGTCACCATGGCATTCCTCCCGGCGAGCCGGCTGGGCCTCAGGCCGGCCCAGCGGATTTGGCGGCGTAGACCATGCAGCCGCGCTTGGTCAGCGTCAGCGGCAGGTCCAGCGCAGCTGCGGCCTGCGCCGCTGCCGCCTCGCTGAGGCCGTGCACCCGCAGGCACGCGACGGCGTCGGGAACCGAGCGGAGGGTGACCAGGGGCCCGTCCCAGGGGTCTGCCTGCACCTGATCGCCGGGCGCGGCGAAGACCGACGCCACGATCGCTTCGGCATCCTCGCCGTCGAACGGCGAAGCCGCGCCCCAGCCGGGGACGACCCGGGCCAGTTCGGGGTCGCTGTCCCGGTTCGGCGCGCGGGCCGCGAACAACCCGCCAGCCCGCAGCACCCGGCGGGCCTCCCGGATCGGCACCCGGGGATCGGCGTAGTGGTACAGCGTGTCCTCACCAGGGCCAGCGTGCCGGGCGGCCCGGGCGGCGGTCAAGCAGATTACGCCGGGACGACTGGGCGGCCGGCGGCGCAGGTGACCCGGCGGACGGCCGCCCTTTGCCGCCCCGTTCGGCGGCTTCCCGGTACAGGTCGTTGAGTACGCAGCCGGCCGCGGCGGGATGAAGCAGGAGCCCGCCGGTGAAATCGGCCCCCCAATGCCGCCAGGAGCTCGTGGACCGCATCCATCTTCCTCCCTATGGTTCCGGTTAAAGACGGGCGCGCACCGGTATAGGGAGGCAACGGCATGAGAATCAGCCGCCTGATCCTCAGCGGCACCGCGATCGGCACGATCGCCGGCACCGGAATGGCCGACCTGAACGCCACCCATGTCTTCAATCCGGCCTGGCCACCGCACGCTCGGTTCCACAACGCCACCGGGTGGGGCACGGTGGCCGGGTCTCAGCTGGTTGCCCTGTGGCTGCTATGGCGGCCCGGCCAGCAAGCGGGCGACCACGATACGGCGGTGACGACCGCGGCGCTGCTGTCCGCGACAGCCTGGCTGCCGTTCTTTCCCGCCCTGGCCGTCCGCGGCGCCGGCGTCGAAGATGAGCCGGGTCATCTCGCCCGCCTCGCCGGGGTGCCCGTCAACCTGGTTCCTGCCGCGCTGATCCCGGCCGGCTGTGCGCTCGGCTACCTGCTGCACCGTGCCGGACGATAGCCAGCCGGCAGGCGCCGGTAAGTCGCTGGCCGTAGGCGCGGCGCGCAAGCGACCATGCGAGGGTGACGGCGGAAGACGAGGCCCGGCGGTCCCGGCAGCGTGATCTCGTCCGGCGCGGCTACGACCGGATATCGCTGGCCTACCGCAGCGACGCCGGGGATCCGCACGAGGCATCGGCCGAGGACACCGGCCGGTACGCCGGATGGGTCGCCGGACTGGCCGCCCTGCTGCCCGCGCACGCGCTCGTCGCGGACCTGGGCTGCGGGGCGGGGATACCGGCCACCCGTGAGCTGGCCGCCCGTGACCTGCGGGTCCTGGGCGTCGATTTCTCCGCCGTCCAGCTCGGCCGGGCCCGCCGGCTGGTCCCCGCCGCCGCGCTGGTGCAGGCGGACATGACGGCGCTGCGCCTGAAACCCGGCAGCCTCGACGCCGTGGTGTCGTTCTACGCGCTGATCCACGTGCCGCTGGCCGACCAGCAGGCCCTGTTCCCGCGGATCCGCGGCTGGCTGCGCCCCGGCGGATACCTGCTGGCCATCGTCGGCGCCGGGCGGTGGACCGGCACCGAGCGTTACCTCGGCGCCGACATGTTCTGGGATCACGCCGGCACCGCGACCTACCTGCGGTGGCTCACCGCGGCGGGGCTGGCGCCGCGCTGGCACCAGTTCATTCCCGAGGGCGGCAGCGGCCATGCCCTGGTCCTGGCCCAGGCGGCCTGACGGTGCGCCCGCTGTCCAGGCCGGGGACAGTGCTCCTAGCGGACGTCCAGCCCGGGCAGGATCGCGGCCACGACCTCGGCCGCGAAAGCGCGCACCGCGAGCGCATCCGCTCCGGGCGGCGCCGCGGAGGCGGGCGCGGGCGCATCCGCCCCGGAGGCGGACCCGGGCGCATCGCCGTCGAAGCACCACAAGAAGGCCCGGTGCATGCACGCCCCGACCAGGGCCAGCGCGGCCCCCTCGGCAGGCGCGCCCGGACCGATCCGCCCGGCGGCCTGCTCGGCGGTCAGGTAGGCCGCCACCCCGGCGCTGACGGCTTCCGGTCCGGGGCCCCGGGACCGGAGGGCATCCCGGTGCCGGGCGAGCAGCGCGCTGTCGGAGAAGATCGACATGCTGAGCGGCAGCACGGTCAGGTAGAAGCCGGTCACCTCGATCGCGATCTGGCGCAGCTGGCCCGCCACCGACCCGGTGCCGGCCAGGGCCGCGGGATCGCCGTGCAGCGTGCTGATCCGGGGCAGCCGCTCGGCGAGCACGGCGAGCAGCAGGTCCGTCTTGTCGGCGAACAGCTTGTACAGCGTCGCCTCGGAGTAGCCGGCCGCCCGGGCGATGTCCCTGGTCGTGGCGCGGGCCAGGCCGCGCGCCCGCAGAACCTGCAGGGCGCCGTCGAGTATCGCGTCCCGGGTCGTCACGGCCCGGTACCTCCTTGCCGGTCAGCTTGCCGGCCGGCCGACCGCGCCCTAAGGTGGTGAGTAAGCACTCACTCACCATAGCGGCCGAGGAGGAATGATGGCAGCACCGATCCTGGTCACCGGCGGCACGGGCACGCTCGGCCGCCTCGTGGTGACCCGGCTGCGCGAGGCCGGCGCGGGCGTGCGGGTGCTGAGCCGGCACGGCCGCGCGCCCGCCGAGACGGGGGACGGCGGGGCCGCCGAGTACGTCACCGGCGACCTGGACACCGGGGCGGGGGTGGCAGCCGCGCTGGCGGGCACCGAAGTCGTCGTGCACTGTGCGGGCAGCGCGAAAGGCGACGGCCGCAAGGCCGAGAACCTGATCCGGGCCGCCCGGGAGGCCGGCACCCGGCACCTGGTGAACATCTCGGTCGTCGGCGCCGAGGCCATCCCGGTCGTTAGCGCCGCGGACCGGGCCATGTTCGGCTACTTCGCCGCCAAGCTGGCCGCCGAGCGAGTCGTGGCCAGCTCAGGCGTGCCGTGGACGACGCTGCGCGCCAGCCAGTTCCACGACCTGATCCTGATGGTGGCGCAGCAGATGGCCAGGCTGCCGGTCATCCCGTTGCCGCCGGGAGTCCGGTTCCAGCCGGTCGACGCCGGCGAGGTCGCGGCCCGGCTGGCCGAGCTGGCGCTCGGCGCCCCGGCCGGGCTGGTGCCGGATATGGCCGGGCCGAAGATCTACCCGGCGGCCACGCTGATCCGCAGCTACCTGGAGGCCGCCGGCCGGCGGCGCCTCATCGTCGCGCTCCCGCTCCCCGGCGGGGCGGCGCGCGCGGTCAGGGAGGGCGCCAACCTGGCGCCAGACCGCGCGGTCGGCCGCCGGACCTGGGAAGACTTCCTGGCCGACCGGGTCAGCGTGCCGGCCGCGGACCGCCCCGCCCAGGACTAGAGCAGCAGTGAAGCAGCCCAGGGCCCAGCCAGGTCTTCGGGCCCGGCCCGGGAGCAAGGGCGCGCCGCCCGCGGCTAGAACTCCGCTCCCGGGCCGAGCAGGGCGGCCGCCAGACTGGCCGCGGCGGCGGTGTAGCGCTGCTCGCTGATGCCCGCGGGGTGCGAGCCGAACAGGTCGCGCAGCACCCAGTAGTGCGCGACGGCGCCCGCTAGCACGGCCGCCACCGCGGGCCAGTCGCCCTGGCCGCCGTGCGCGGCGGCCAGTCGCTCCAGCAGGCCGGCCACCGCCTCGTGGTTGCGCCGGATCTCGCCGTCGCGGAACCGGGCCATCAAGCCGGGGAAGGCGTCCAGGCCCCGGAACAGCAGCCGGCTGAGGTCCTTGTCCTGCTCCATCCGCGCCAGGCCGGCCGCCGCAACCGCCTGCAGCCGCGCCTGCAGCCCGCCATCATCGTCCGCCCCGTCGACCCCGCTCGCCCCGTCCGCGCCGCCCGCCCCGTCGGCCCTGTCCGCCTCGTCCGCCCCGTCGACTCCGCCCGCCCCGTCCGCGCGGCCTGGGCCGTCTGCGCCGCCGGCCCCGTCCGCCCCGTCCGTCCCGTCCGGCCCGTCCGGCCCGTCCGCGCGGCCCGCTGGGCCGTCCGCGCCGCCCACCGGGCGGGCCGCCGCACCGAGCGCCGCCGTCAGCCCGGACGAGGCGAGCAGCGCGTCCAGGCCCTGACTGAGCAGGTCCTGCTTGGACCGGAAGTGCCGGTACAGGCCGCCCGAGCCGGGAGACAACCCCGCCGCCTGCTCGATCTGCGCGACCGTGGTGGCCGCATAGCCCAGCTCGCCGAACAGCCGCATCGCGCAGGCCAGCAGCCGGGTGCGGGTCGCGCCCTCGTCTTCGCTCACGCCGCCGCGGCCCCGGCCGGGTCTTCGGCATCGGGCGGGGCCAGCTCGTAGTGCAGCGTCTGCCAGCCGCGCAGCCGGTGGTAGCGGGGGATCAGCCAGCCGTGGGTGAGCGGGTACCGGCTCGCCAGCGCCCGCGCGGCCTGCCCGGCCTCGGCGCCGTCCAGCAGCCGGGCCTGCGCGCCGAGCGGCTCGCCGCGCGGCTTGCCGGTCACGGTGCACGGCCGGACCTGCACCCGCGGGGTATGCCGCAGCCGCTTGGCCTTGCCGCTGGTGTCCCAGGTCCTGAACCAGGCCCGGTCGCCGCCGACTGCCACGTTGACCGGCGCCGGCACCGGCGCCCCGGTACGGCGGTAGGTAGTGAGCAGGGTGTAGCCGCTCACGGCGAGCGGCGCGAAGTAGCCCCCGGCCGCCGCCTGATCAGCGCGCATCCCTGTCCGCATGCCCTCAGTCTAAAAAGTAAGTGCTTACTTCTGCAAGGAGCAGACCCGCCGGGCAGCGCCGGGGAAAGCAGGATCCGGCCGCCGGCCGGCCCGGCGCCGGGGGCGACTGCCGGTCCGGCCGGAGGACATACCAGGATGGGGCGGTGCACCTGCGCTCCCGGGGCCTGCGGCCGTTTCGCCTCCTGCTGCCGGGCCTCGTGGCTGCCATCGTGCTCGCGGCCTGCAGCTCACCCGCGCCAGTCCCCGCCTCCAGCCCGGCTCCCAGCCGCCCTGCGGCCGGCCGCGGGGCCGAGCGCGCCGCCGGCGGGCCGAACGGCACGTACCTGGTGGCGGCCGGAATCCACAAGATCAAGCACGTGATCGTCATCATGCAGGAGAACCGGTCGTTCGACAGCTACTTCGGGACCTACCCCGGCGCGGACGGCATCCCGATGCGCCGCGGCGTCCCCACGGTCTGCGTACCCGATCGCCGCGGGCACGGCTGCACCCGTCCTTACCACAACACCGCCGACGTCAACGGCGGCGGCCCGCACGGCGAGGGCAACGCCGTGGCCGACGTGCACGGCGGCGCGATGAACGGCTTCATCCGCCAGCAGGCCGCCGCCCGGGCCAGCTGCACCAACCCCGACGACCCGGCCTGCCAGAGCGGCGTCGCCCCGGACGTGATGGGCTACCACACCGCCGCGGAGATCCCGGACTACTGGGCCTACGCCCGTGATTTCGCGCTCGACGACCACATGTTCGAGCCGGTCAAGTCGTGGTCGCTGCCCGATCACCTGTACATCGTGTCCGCCTGGTCGGCCCGGTGCCGCAACCGGTCCCCGAACAGCTGCGTCAACGACATCGTCGGCCCCTACGGAGTCAGCCAGTTCGACAAGGCCGTGCACCGTGAGCTGACCGACGGCGTGACCAGCATCGACCTGGCCTGGACCGACATCACCTGGCTGCTGTTCGCCCACCACGTCAGCTGGGGCTATTTCGTGCAGAACGGCATCCAGCCCGACTGCGATGACGACTCGGCCGAGACCTGCGCGCCGGTGCCGCAGAGCGCGCAGACCCCGGGGATCTGGAATCCGCTGCCGCTGTTCGGGGACGTGCAGGCCGACCATCAGCTGGCCAACATCCAGGGCCTGTACCGGTTCTTCCGCGACGCCAGGCACGGCACCCTCCCGGCGGTCAGCTGGGTTACCCCGTCCGGTCCGGACAGTGATCATCCGCCGGCCAGCGTGCACCAGGGCCAGGCGTATGTGACCGCGGTGATCAACGCGGTGATGAAGAGCCCGGACTGGAAGTCGTCGGCAATCTTCTTGTCCTGGGACGACTGGGGCGGGTTCTACGACCACGTGGTGCCGCCGCGGGTCGACCAGAACGGGTACGGGCTGCGGGTGCCGTCGCTGGTGATCTCCCCCTACGCCCGCCGCGGGTACGTCGACCACCAGGTGCTGTCCTCCGACGCCTACCTGAAGTTCATCGAGGACGACTTCCTGGCCGGCGCCCGGCTGGACCCGGCGACCGACGGGCGGCCCGACCGCAGGCCCGACGTCCGCGAGAGCCTGCCGCAGCTGGGCAACCTGGCCGCCGACTTCAACTTCGCGCAGCCGCCGCGCCCCCCGGTGCTGCTGCCCACGAACCCGCCCACCGACTCCCCGACGATCCCGGGCTACTTCACCGGCCGCGGGCCGTGCCGGGGCTGCACGGGCGTTCCGCCGGCCGGCGGGGCACACCAGGTGCCCTCTCCCGTGCCGCGCCGCCGGCACCGGCATCACCGGCATGGCGTCAAGCACCGGTAAAGCCGCTCGGGGCAATGACCCGGCCAGTGCACAGGCTGTGCCACCCTGGAACCGATGAGCGCGTCACCGCCGTCCCGGCGGACGTTCCTCGGGCTCGCCGCGGCGGCCGGGCTCCCGGCCGCGGTGGCCGCCTGCTCGTCCCCGGGCACGCCGGCCACCCAGGCCCGCTCCGACGGCGCCCCGGCCAGGCCGCGCCGCCGGACGCCGGAGAACGCGCTGCCCGGCGACCGGCACTGGACGATCAGGCACCTGGGCGCGGCGGACGCGATGATGGGCTACGCCGGCCAGGCCAGCGTGCTGCCCGGCGAGGCGATCACGCTGTACGCCGCCACCACGGCGCGGTCGTTCACCGTCAGCGCGTTCCGGATGGGCTGGTACCGCGGCGACCTGGCCCGGCTGGTGTGGAAGTCGGGCACCATCCGCGGGCACCGCCAGCGCGCGGCCACCGTGACCAGGCCGGTGAACACGGTGGAGGCCCGCTGGGGCCCGTCGGCGACCATCCCGACCGACGACTGGCCGGAGGGCTCCTACCTGCTGCGGATGGACGCCGAGAGCGGCGCGCAGCGCTACGTCCCGGTCACCGTCCGGTCCGCCCGCACCGCGGGCAAGGTGGTGATCAAGAACGCGGTGGCGACCTGGCAGGCCTACAACACCTGGGGCGGCTACGACCTCTATCACGGCCCGGCCGGCGTGGCCGACTACGACAACCGGGCGCTGGCGGTCAGCCTGGACCGGCCTTACGACGCCAACGGCGCGTACATGTTCCTGTGGCACGAGCGCAAGCTGATCGCCTTGGCCGAGCGCCGCGGGCTGCCGCTGGCCTACACCACCAGCCAGGACATCGAGGCCGACCCGCAGCTGCTGGCCGGCGCCAGCGCGCTGGTCTCGGGCGGCCACGACGAGTACTGGTCGCCGCCCGAGCGGGCGCACGTCACCGCGGCCAGGGACGCCGGGGTCAACATCGCGTTCCTCGGCGCCAACTGCATGTTCCGCCGCACCCGGCTGGCCGCCACCCGGCTCGGCCCGCGGCGGCTGGTCATCTGCTACAAGACCAGCTACCTGCAGGACCCGGAATACGGCAAGGACAACGCGCTGGTGACCAGCGACTGGCGGGAACCGCCGCACCCCGATCCCGAGTCGTCGCTGACCGGCACCCTGTATGAGTCCAACCCGGCCGACGCCGCTTACGTGGTCGCCGCGCCGGACGCCTGGATGTTCGCCGGCACCGACGTCAGCAAGGGCACCCGGTTCACCGGCCTGGTCGGCATCGAGTACGACCGGGTCAACCCGGTGTACCCGGTCGAGCGGCCGATCGAGGTGCTGTCGCACTCGCCGCTGTCCTGCCGCGGCGTGAACAGCTACTCCGACTCGGCCTATTACACCCACCGCAGCGGGGCCGGGGTGTTCAACACCGGGACGATGCGCTGGGTGGCCTCGATGAGCCCGCTGCACATGTTCGGCCTGAACGCGCGCGCGGCCGCCTTCACCCGGCATGTCACCGCCAACGTGCTGGACGGCTTCGCCGACGGCCCGGCCGCGGCCAGGCACCCGGCCCGCGACAACCTGGCCGCGATGCGCGAGTGGCCGGGCGACCCGATCGCCGGGCAGCACGACCTGTGGCCGCCGGTCGTGCTCTGAGCGCCGGGCCCGGGCGGGACCGGTAGCCTTTCGCCCGTGGCCAAGACCGACACGCCGTCCGCCCGGCTCGATCCCGGCGGCGGCACCGCGCCCGGATCCTGGCCGCCGCGGGCTGCCGCGGCCCTGCGCCGCCACTGGCTGCTGGCCGTCCTGCTGGCCGCGGGCCTGGCGCTGCGGATCATCGCCCAGCTCGCCTACCAGCCGGCGCTGATCTACGTCGACACGCTCAAGTACCTGTACGGCGACTACCCCGGCGCCGACCCGCTCGGCTACCGCGTCCTGCTCAAGGTCATCCTGGCGGGCGGGGATCTCGGCACCGTCACGCTGGTCCAGCACCTGCTGACGCTGGCCGTCGCGGTGGCGCTGTACGCCGTGCTGACCCGGCGCGGGGTGCCCCGGTGGCTGGCCGCGCTGGCCGTCGCCCCGGTGCTGCTCGATGCCTACCAGCTGCAGATGGAACAGACGATCATGCCGGACGCCTGGTTCGACGCGGCGGTGGTGGCCGGGCTGGCCGTGCTGGCCTGGCGGCCGGCGGTCACCGCCGGGTTCGCGGCGGCCGGCGGCCTGCTGCTCGGCGCGTCGGCGACCATCGCGGCGCTCGGCGAGCTGCTGATCGTGCCCGCGCTGTTCTGGCTGCTGCTGGCCGCCGCCGACGACGGCTGGCGCCGGGCGCTGGCCCGCGGCGCCGCGCTGACCGCGGCCTTCGCGCTGCCGATCGCGGTCTACTGCAGCGTCTCGGCCGCCCGCACCGGGCATTTCTGGCTGGCCCGCCAGCAAAGCCACAGCGGGCGGCTGGCCGCCGCGGCCGACTGCGCCACGCTCAAGCTGCCGCCCGACGTGCGGCCGCTGTGCCCCACCCCGGCCGAGCAGGCCAAGGGCCCGGACTGGCTGGAGCACGACGGGCAGTCGCCGCTGTTCCGCGCGCCGGTCCCGGCCGGGGTCAGCCGGGCCAGGCTGATCAACGAGCTGGACGCCGCGGTCGAGCAGCAGCAGGCCGCCCGGGTCGCCGCGGCCATCGCGGCCGACTCGGTCCGGCTGTTCGCGCTGACCCGCGGCCCGGTGGGCTCGGTCACCCCGATCTCCCGCTGGCAGTTCCAGGCCCGCTACCCGGTCTACCCGCAGTGGGTCACCCTCGGCCGCGGCAACACGATCGTAGTCGGCCTGCAGCCGGCCGTCGGCGCCGCGTTCCGTTACCACCCGCTCAACCCGGCCTACGGCGGCCCGGCGCAGGTCAGCCGGCCGCTCGCGCAGTTCCTGCGGTCCTACCAGCTGGACGGCGGCTACACCCCGGGGCCGCTGCTGCTGATCCTGGTGCTGGCCGGGACGACCGGGTCGGTGCTCGCGCTCGGCCGCCGAGGTCTGCGCAGCCCGGCCGCCCGGCTCGCGCACGCCTGCCTGCTGTTCACCGGCACCGCCGCGGTCTTGCTGCTGGTCCCGGACGTGCTGGAGTTCTCCTGGCGCTACCAGCTGCCCGCGGTCGTGCTGCTGCCCGCCGCCGGGGTGCTCGGCGGCTGCGCCCTGGTCAGCCGCCGCCGCGAGCGCCGGAACGCGGGACCGGCGGACCAGGAGCCGCCGGATCCGGCTCAGCCTGACCGGGAGCAGCCGGACCCGGAGCCGCCGGATCCGGCGCCGGCAACGTGAATCCGGCGGCTGCCAGCACCTGCTCCGGCGGCCGCGGCCGGGCCCGGACCGCGGCGGCCAGCCCGCGGGCCGCCGCGGCCGCGAGCGCGCGGCGGCGCGGCGACCGGGCGAACGTGCGGGCCCACCGGCGCAGCGTGGACCCCGCGTACATCGCCCGCTCGGCCGGGCCCAGCGGGGCGCGGTCGGTGAGCATCCAGATCTTGTTGCGGACCTCGTAGCAGAACCGCGGGCCCGGGTCGGCGTCGGTCGAGCCGAACGCGGCCGTCTTGTGCACCACCACGCTGGCCGGGCACAGCAGGCCCGGCCGCGCAGCAGCCGGGCGGTGAACTCGAAGTCGTCGTTCCACAGGAAATAGTCCGCCTGCGGCAGCCCGCGCTCCCGGCAGGCGGCCGCATCGACCAGGATCGAGACGAACGACGCCGACCTGATCGGCAGGCAGCCGGCCTGCGCCGCGGCCTGCCGCTGCGCCGCGGTGGCGAACGGCCGGACCCGGGGCGTGTTCATCGGGTGCGCCCGGCCGTCGGTCCAGACCACCCGGCTGGCGACCACGGCCGGCGGGCGGCCGGCCGGCCCGGCCGCCGGGTAGCGGTCCCGCGCCGCCAGCAGCGCGGCCAGCGCGCCCGGCTCGGGCACGGTGTCGTCGTCCATGTACCACAGCAAGTCCGCCCGGTCCGCGAGCGCCAGCACGGTGCCGCAGGCGAACCCGCCGGCGCCGCCGAGGTTGCGCGGCAGCTCGGTCACCGCGGCCGCCGGGAACTTCTCCCGCACCGCCGCGGCGCTGCCGTCGGACGAGGCGTTATCCACCACCACCACCGCATCCGGCGGCCGGGTCTGCGCCTGCACCGCGGCCAGCGCTTCGAGCAGCAGCTCGCGCCGGTTGTAGCTGACGATCACCGCGGCCACCCGGGGCCGGGCCACCTCAGGGCGCCTTCCTGGCCCGGGAGCGCTCCGCGGCCTGCCAGGCCAGCACCCGCAGCCGCCGCACGGCCGCCGACCGGCTGCTGGCCTCGCGCACCGCGCGCTTGAGCCGGGGCGAGGCCGCGACCGCCGACTCGGCCCGGCTGAGCGCTCCGCGCAGGCTGGCCGCGGGCGGGCCTCCCGCCGCCGCGGGGCTGGCCTTGCCGCCATGCTCCTTGCGGAACTGGTTGGTCACCAGCGCCGCGGCCGCCTGCACCGCCGCGCCCAGGATGTCCTCCGCCGGCTCGCCCGACGGGCTGGCCGGGTACAGCTCGGCGGGCGGCCGGGGCCGCAGCTCCTCCGGGTCGCCGATCAGGTCGTAGCCGGAGTCGCGCAGCCCGGCGATGACGGCCTCGGCGTGCTCCTTGGCCCAGCTCTCGCGCTCCAGCGGCAGCAGCAGCCGGGTGCCGCGCGGCCGCTCCGCGAGGGCCCGGTGCGCCACCCCCTCCTTCACCGTCCACATGTAGAACCAGTCGGGCACCTCGGCGGGCAGCGCGGCGTTCAGCCGCCGCAGGAACTCGGTCTCGGCCAGGCCCAGCGAGGCGTTCGGCCGGGCGTGGCTCAGGTCGGCGCGGGCCGGGTCCAGGCCGGCCAGCCCGGCGAACCGCTGCCACAGCTCGCCCGGCCCGGCGCCCGGCCGCGGCATCGTGATCACGTGCACCCGCTCGGCCGGCACGTGCTGCGACCACAGCCGGGCGATCTCCAGGGTGTCGTGCACCCGCCAGAACCAGAACCGGCGGCGGTCCGGCGCGGCCGCCTCGGTGTCGATGACGTCGGACAGCCAGTCTTCCCAGCCGCGGGTGCTGCGGTGCTTGACCGACTCCTGCCACTCGGCGGGCAGCAGGGCCGCGATGTCGCGCACGGTCAGCACCACGTGCACCCGGGCCGGGGCGAGCGAGGCCACCGCCCGGGCGGCCTGGGCCGGCTCGGCCGCGGCGAACAGCTCGTGCGAGATGACCGCGGCCCGGTGCGCCCGGCCGCCCGGCCCGGGCGTGACCGCCTGCCGGGCCAGGATGTCCCATTCACCCGCCCACGACCCGGCCGGGTCGCTGGCCAGCTTGCGGATCTCGCGCAGGTCCTGGCTGGCCCGGTAGTGGTCCTGCGGGTGGTGGCCGGGCAGCACCACGCCCTGCGCGGCCAGCAGGTCGCGGTTGCCCCACATCACCTGCTGCAGGAACGTGGTGCCCGTCTTCGGCTCGCCGATGTGCACAAAGACGTCGGTGTGCGCGGGATCGGGGGCGGAACGCGCTGCCATGGCCGACAGGGTAGACCAGGCCGGAGGCCGCCGCGGCCCGCGCCGTACCGCGGCCGGGGGGCGGCGCCGCCGCCGCGCCGGCGCCGTCCGGGGCGCGCCGGGCCCGGGCGGGCCGAGAGCGCCGCGGCGGTACTGATCGTGAAGTAGCGTTACCTGCAGCGCCCGCGCCCATTCCCGACCAAAGGCTGAATCCCCGGATGCACGAGCCCTTCACGCTCCTGCTGTCGGTCTACGCAGGTGACCGGCCTGACTTCCTGCGGCGCGCGTTCGCCAGCGCGGTCACCGAGCAGACGCTGCGGCCCGACCAGGTGGTGATCGTCCGGGACGGCCCGGTGGGCGCCGGGCTGGCTGCATGCCTGGACGAGCTGCGGGACGCCAGCCCGGTGCCGGTGACGTTCGTGCCGCTGGAGGTCAACCGCGGGCTCGGGCCCGCGCTGGACGCCGGGATCGCGGCCAGTCACCACGACGTGATCGCCCGGATGGACGCTGACGACGTGGCCTTGCCGCACCGGTTCGCGGCCGAGCTGCCGCTGATCGAGCAGGCCGACATCGTCGGGGCCGGGCTGCTGGAGTTCACCGGGGACACCGACTGCATCGTCGGCCGCCGGGTGCCGCCGGTCGGCCAGGAGCACATCTGCCGGTACGCCCGGATGCACGACCCGTTCAACCACCCGACCGTGGTGTACCGGCGGCGGGCCGTGCTGGCGGCCGGCGGCTACGGCGACCTGCCGCTGATGGAGGACTACGCGCTGTTCGCCCGGATGCTGCAGGGCGGGGCCCGGGCGGTCAACGTCACCGAGCCGCTGGTCTTCTACCGCGTCGGGGAGATGGCCTTCAGGCGGCGCGGCGGGACCGGGCTGCTGCGCTCGGAGCTGCGGCTGCAGCGCGAGTTCCGGCGCCGCGGCTTCACCACCCGCGCCGAGTTCGCCCGTAACATCGCGGTGCGCGGCGGCTACCGGCTCATCCCGTGGTGGTGCCGCCGGGCGGTCTACGGCCCGCTGGTGGCGCGCTTCACCCACCGCGGCGCCCCGGAGCCGGTGCGGCCGTGATCGCCGACCTCGTCATCGTCGGGTCGGGCTTCTTCGGCCTGACCGTCGCCGAGCGGTGCGCCCGCGACCTCGGCCTCGGCGTGCTGGTCATCGACCGGCGGCCGCACATCGGCGGCAACGCCTACTCCGAGCCCGAGCCGCGGACCGGCATCGAGGTCCACCGCTACGGCGCGCACCTGTTCCACACCTCCAACGCCCGGGTGTGGGAGTACGCGAACCGGTTCACCGCGTTCACCGGCTACCAGCACCGGGTGTTCTCGGTGTACAAGGGGCGGGTCTACCCGCTGCCGATCAACCTCGGCACGATCTGCGAGTACTTCGGCCAGGTGATGTCGCCGGACGAGGCCAGGGCGCTGGTGGCCGGCCAGGCGGCCGAGGCCGGCCCGGGCCCGGCGGCGAACCTGGAGCAGAAGGCCATCTCGCTGATCGGCCGCCCGCTGTACGAGGCGTTCATCCGCGGCTACACCTACAAGCAGTGGCAGACCGACCCGGTGAACCTGCCGGCCGAGGTCATCACCCGGCTGCCGGTCCGCTACACCTTCGACAACCGCTACTTCAGCGACACCTACGAGGGGCTGCCCGCCGACGGCTACACCCGCTGGCTGGAGCGGATGGCCGACCACGCCAAGATCGAGGTCCGGCTCGGCACCGAGTTCGAGTCGATGCGCGCGGACCTGGTCGGCCAGGTCCCGGTGGTCTACACCGGGCCGCTGGATGCCTACTTCGGCTACGCCGCGGGCGAGCTGGGCTGGCGCACCCTGGACTTCGAGACCGAGGTGCTGGCTACCGGGGACTTCCAGGGCACCCCGGTGATGAACTACGCCGACTCCGATGTCCCGTACACCCGGATCCACGAGTTCCGGCACTTTCATCCCGAGCGGGACTGGTACCCGGCCGACCAGACGGTGATCATGCGCGAGTACTCGCGGTTCGCCCGGCGCGGCGACGAGCCCTACTACCCGATCAACACCGCGCAGGACCGCGAGCGCTTGCTGGCCTACCGGGAGCTGACCGCCGGGGAGGCCGGCGTGCTATTCGGCGGCCGGCTCGGCACCTACCAGTACCTGGACATGCACATGGCCATCGGATCCGCGCTCAGCATGTACGACAACCGGCTGCGCCCGCACTTCACCCGCGGCGCCCCGCTCACCCGAGGTGGCGACAAGTGACCGACCAGACCCCGGAATCAGCCCCCCGCGTGCTGCAGCGGGTGGTGTTCCCCGGCGCCGACCTCGACGTCGTCCCGCTGTACGTGGAGACGAACATGGAGCGCGGCGCGGCCGAGCTGGCCGCCGAGCTGACCGCCGAGGAGCTCGGCCAGACCGCGCCGGTGCCGAGCTTCACCGCCGGCCCCGCGACGGCTGCGGCGGGCGAGAACCAGACCAGCGTGCGGTTCGGCGACCGGCTGCCCGCCGAGCTGGCCGCCGCGACCGAGCCGCGCCGGGCCGCCATCGTCAACGCCGGCTGCCGGGCCTCGTTCGCCACCTACTTCAGCGCGTTCCCGGCCAGCTACTGGCGGCGGTGGACCACCCTGCAGTCGGTGACGCTGCGGATGCGGGTCGGCGGCGAGGCCACCGTGATCTTGTACCGGTCCGGCGCCCGCGGGCACAGCCACACGCTGGAGACGATCAGGGTCGACGCCGACGAGCCGGTCACCATCGAGCGGACGCTGCCGCTGACGCACTTCATCGACGGCGGCTGGTACTGGTTCGACATCGTGGCCGGCCACCGGGACGCGCTGCTGCTGTCTGCGGAGTGGCTCACGCTCGGCCCCGCAGCGCCGTCCGGGCGGCTGTCGGCCGGGATCACCACGATGAACCGGCCCGAGTTCGTGCTCGACCAGCTGCGCACCCTGGGCGATGCCCCGGCGGTGCTGGAGCTGCTGGATGCGCTGTACATCATCGACCAGGGCAGCAACAAGGTCCGCGAGCACCCGGACTTCGCCGACGCGGCGAAGAAGCTCGGCGACCGGCTGCAGGTCATCGAGCAGGACAACCTGGGCGGCTCGGGCGGCTTCTCCCGGACCATGGCCGAGACGCTGCGGGCGGGCGACAGCGACTACGCGCTGCTGCTCGACGACGACATCACCCTGGATCCCGAGGGCATCCTGCGCGCGGTCACCTTCGCCGACCTGGCCAAGGTGCCGACGATCGTCGGCGGCCACATGTTCAGCCTCTACGACCGGTCGATCCTGAATGCCTTCGGGGAGACGATCGCGGCCGGCACGTGGTGGTGGGAGCACGCGGTCAACACCAAGCCGCGGCACGACTTCGGCCGCCGCAACCTGCGCAACACCCCGTGGATGCACCGCCGGATCGACTCCGACTACAACGGCTGGTGGATGTGCCTGATCCCGGTCAGGGTCATCGACGAGATCGGGCTGGCGCTGCCGATCTTCATCAAGTGGGACGACGCCGAGTACGGGCTGCGCGCCCGCGACCACGGCTACCCGACCGTGTCCATGCCCGGGGTGGCCGCCTGGCACGTGACCTGGCAGGACAAGAACGACGGGCTGGACTGGCAGTCGTACTACCACAACCGGAACCGGATCATCACCGCGCTGCTGCACTCGCCCCGGCCGCACGGCGGGCGGGTGGTGGCGGAGAGCGCCGAGCGGCAGCTGCAGAACCTGCTGTCCATGCAGTACTCGACCGCGGCGCTGCGGCTGCTGGCCATCGAGGACGTGCTGGCCGGGCCGCAGGCGCTGCACGGCGACCTGCGCACCAAGATGACCCAGCTGCGGGAGGTGCGGCAGCGGTACGGCGACGCCCGCGGCCAGGCTGACCTGGACAGCTTCCCGCCGCCGCGGCGCAAGCCCCCGGCCCACCGCGCGGGCACGCCGACCAGCAAGCTCACCCTGCTGGCCAAGGTCGCGGCCGGCGCGCTGCACCAGTTCAGGACGCCGCGGCCGGGTGCTCGGCAGCGGCCCCAGGTGGCGCTGCCCTACATGGAGGCCCGCTGGTGGGTGCTGTCCAAGCTGGACAGCGCGGTGGTGTCGTCGGCCGACGGGGCCAGCGCCGCGTGGTACCAGCGTGACCGCGAGCTGGCCGCTGACCTCGGCCGCCGCAGCGCGGCGGTGCACGCCCGGCTGTACCGCGAGTGGCCGGAGCTGGCGGCCCGCTACCGCGAGGCGGCCGGGGACCTGACCTCGCCGCGGCAGTGGGACCAGACCTTCGGGGCGGCGCCCGGGGAGCCCGGCGGCCGGTGAGCTCGCCGGCGGACGGGCGCAGCGCCGCCACCGCCCCGGCAGGCGGGACGGGCGCGGCGCCCGGTCCTGCGCGCCCCGAGGCCGCTGCGCCCGGTCCCGTCCCGCCGGAGCCGGGCCGGGCCGGGCCGCCGGGCCGCCGCACGGCGGTCGCCTGGCTGGCCCCGGCCGCCGCGGCGGCGGTGATGGCCGGGCTCGGCGTGTGGGGGCTGGCCCGGGGCTCCTCGATGGGCAACGACGAGGTGGCGACCCGGTGGGCCGCGCTGCTGCCGGTGCCCCGGCTGCTGCGCCTGCTCGGCAACCTCGACGCCGTGCACGGGCTGTACTACCTGCTGATGCACGGCTGGGTGGCATTGGGCTCCAGCCCGCTGGTGCTGCGCATCCCGTCGGTCGCCGCCGCGGTCGCGGCGGTCGCGCTGACCGTGGTCATCGGCCGCCGGCTGACCGGGTCGGCGTGGGCCGGGCTGACGGCCGGGCTGATCATGGCCCTGACCCCGGTGATCAGCTACTACGCGCAGACCGCCCGCTCTTACGCGATGGTGCTGGCGTGCGTGCTCGCCGCCACGCTGGTGCTGCTGCGCGCGCTGGACGCCGAGCCGGGGGCTGAGCCGGCGGGCGAGCCGGGGGCGGCCGCCGGGCCGGCGGCCCGGACAGCAGCGCGCGCGGCGCAGCGCTGGTGGATCGGGTACGGCGTGCTGGTGGCGGTCGGCGGCTACCTGAACGAGATGGCGCTGCTCGTGCTCGCGGCGCACGCGGTCACCGTGCTGCTGGCCCGGCGCGGCGCGGCGGTGCGGCGCCGGTGGCTCACGGCGGCCGTGGCGAGCACGGTCGCCGTGCTGCCGCTGATGCTGGTCAGCGCGCGCGAAGACCGGGCGGTCGGCTGGATCCCGCGGCCGGGCCCGCACGACCTGGTGGTGCTGTTCCACGACTACTTCGGCGTGGACCGGTACGCCGCGCTGCTGGTGGCGGCCTGCGCCGTGCTCGCGGTGCTGCCGGGGCGGGGCGGGGCGGGCCGGTGGTGGCGGCAGGGCGGGGTGTCGCTGCCGTCGGTCGCCGCGCCGCTGCTGGTGGTGCCGGCCGGGCTGCTGCTGGCCGAGTCGCTGGTCGGCCAGCCGCTCTACGTCGACCGGTACGTGCTGTACGGCGAGGCGGGCGCCGCGCTGCTGGCCGGGGCCGGGGCGCACCGGGCGGGCCGCTGGCTGGCCAGCCGGGCCGGCTGGCCCGCGCTCGCCGCGGGGCCAGCCGCCGCGGTGTGCCTGGGCGCCCTGCTGCTGCAGCTCGGCGCGCAGCAGCATGAGCGCACCCCGCAGAGCCGGATGTATGACTTCGGCGGCCCGTCCCGCTACGTCGCCGCCCGGGCCCGGCCCGGCGACGGGATCTTGTACTTCGGGCCGTTCTTCCGCAAGGCGGAACTGGGCTACCCGCCCGACTTCCGCAAGGTGGACGACTTCGCGGTGGCCAGGACGCCGCTGGAGGCCGGCACGTTCCAGGGCACCGACCAGCCGTTCGCGGCGGTCCGGCCGCTGATGCTGCGCCGGGCCCGGATCTGGGTGCTCGGCCGGGACCCGTCGCCCGGGCTCAGCTGGAAGCCGCTGCGGGAGGAGAGCCAGCTGCTGGGGCGGTACTTCACCCGGATCGCCCGGCGGCACTTCCGCGGCATCACCGTGACGCTCTGGCGGCGCCGCGGATAACGGCCGGCCGCACCGCGGGCCGCCCGCCGCGGGCCGCCCGCCGGCGGCGTCGCCGCGGGTGTCAGTGGCCGGCGTCGCCGCGGGTGTCAGTGGCCGGTGCTGAGGCCGCCCGGCCGGAACGCCCGCGCGGTCACGGTGACCGCGGCGTCCCACCGGGCCTTCTGGCTGGCGGGGTACTTCCAGAACAGGGTGTCGATCGCGCCCGGCCCGACCACGTCGCGCTGGTAGATGATCGTGCCGCCGCCGTCCGCGTAGCCGCTGACCGTGACCACGTTCCCGGTGATGGCGCGATAGGTCACGTTCATGGACCGCGCCACCGCGGCCTCGTCCTGGCCGGGCGAGAGCCCGGCTATGTTGTTGACCCCGTACGCGGCCAGCGTGACCCGGCCGTCCGGGGTGTTCCAGCCCTGCCCGTCGCCATCCGCCGGCGGCGGCTGCACGCGGAACGACGCCGGGCGCAGCGTGCTGAACCCGAAGCGCGGGTTGGCGTACCGGCGGTAGCTCAGCGCTACCGTGCCGCCGGTCCCGCCCGCGCCGGACCCGGCGGTGCCGTCCGGGCTGGCCGGACCGCCCGGGCGGGCCGCAGCGCCCGGGCTGGCGGAGGCGGACCGGGCGCGGCCCGGGGCCGGGGACCGGGCCGCGGAGGCGGTGGCGGTGCGCGGATGGGACGGCGTGCTGACCGGGCCGGCGGAGGAGCCGGCCGAGTTCGAGCACCCGGCCGCGGCCGCGCCGATCGCGGCGATCAGGGCCAGCCGGAAACTGCCGGTACAAAACCTCACGCGTCCATCATCCCCAATCGGCCCGGTGCTGTCCGGTACGGCGCGCGTCCCGGCCCGGCCGCCGGCGCCGCCCGCTCGCCGAACCGGGCCCCGAGCCGAACCGGCCGCTAGCCGAACCGGGCGGCCAGCGCGCGGAACAGCGGCGGCGCCGCCCCGTGCAGCCAGGCCGGGAAGCGCAGCCAGCCGGGCACGAACACCACCCGCCGGTCGTCGCGCGCGGCGGCCACGATCGCCTCGGCCACCCGCTCGGCCGGGACCGGGACCGGCCTGCGCCGGTCATAGGGCCGGCCGCGGCGCTCGAAGAAGGGCGTGTCGACCACGCCGGGCACGACCAGCGACACCCCCACCCCGCGCCCGGCCAGCTCGTAGCCGAGGCTCTCGGCGAAGTAGCCCAGGCCGCCCTTGGCCGCCGAGTACGCGGCCTCGCCGCGCACACCGGTCGTACCGGCCACCGACGACACCAGCACCACCCGGCCGTGCCCGCGGGCCACCATGCCGGGTACCAGCAGGGCCGCGAGCTGGATCGGCGCGGTCAGGTTGACCGCCACCAGATCCTGCGCGGCGCCGGGGCGGAGCTCGCCGATCGGGCCGGCCCACCCGGCCCCGGCGTTGCTGACCAGCAAATCGACCCGGCCGGCGGCGGCCAGCGCCGCCTGCGCCAGGGCCTGTGCCCCGCCGGGCGCGGCCAGGTCGGCGCGCAGCGGCGTGCCGCCGGTCTCGGCGGCGACGGCAGCGAGCCGGTCCTCGTCGCGGCCGGCGATCAGCGTCCGGGCGCCGGCCCGGGCCAGCAGCCGCGCGGCGGCCGCGCCGATGCCCGAGGATCCGCCGGTGACCAGCGCCACGCTGCCGTCGAGCCGCATGGCGCCCCACTCTGGCCCGGCCGGGCCCGCCGCGCAAGGCGGCGCCGCGGCGCCCGCCCGGCGGGCGCGGAGCGGCGCGGGTGTCAGGCGGGAGCGGCGGTCTTCTCCCCGGCCCGCGCGTTCTCCGCGGACCAGCAGCGGACGATGTCGCGCATCGACAGCAGCCCGGCCACCTCGCCGTTCTCCAGCACGACCAGGTGCCGGAACCCGCCCTTGACCATCGTCTCGGCGGCGCGGTCCAGCGTCCAGTCCGGGGCGGCGAAGACCACGGCAGAGGTCCGGTGCTCGGCGACCAGCTCGCTGTCGGGGTCCTGGCCGGAGCCGACCGAGTCGAGCACGTCGCGCTCGGTCAGGATGCCGATGCCCGCCTGGTCGTGGTCGGTGACCACGGCCGCGCCCACCCGCTGCTTGGACATCAGCCGTGCCGCCTCGCGCAGGGTGTGCGCGGGACCGATGCTCAGGACCACCCGGGTCATGCCGTCCCGTACTTTCATGCGCACCACCTTCTTCCCGGCCAGCCCGGCCGCGCCCGGGCCCCGGGGGGCCAGCCGGGCAAGCCTGCTTGTGAACATGTGACTGGTCCTGCCTAGCATCCATGCCCGCGGGGCCCGGGGCAAGACCCGGAGCGTGAACGGGCCGGTATGCGCGGATAAGCCCCGCGGGTCAGGGCCGGCCGTCCCCGCCGTCGCGCAGCAGGCTGAGCACCTGCTCGTGCAGCACCCCGTTGGTGCATACCGCGCTGCCGCCGTCCGGCCGGGGCTCGCCGTCCAGGTCGGTGAACACCCCGCCGGCCTCGGTGACGATGACCTGCAGCGCGGCCAGGTCCCACAGCGAGACCTCCGACTCCGCGGAGATGTCCGCCGCGCCCTCGGCGACCAGCATGTGCGACCAGAAGTCGCCGTAGGCGCGGGTCCGCCACACCTTGGCGGCCAGGTCGAGGAACTGCGGCAGCCGCCCGCTGGCCGTCCAGGTGGACAGGCCCGAGTACGACAGCGAGGCGTCCGCCAGGTCAGAGACGCCCGACACCCGGCAGGCCGAGGCCCGGGACAGGCTGCGCCCGGTCCAGGCCCCGCCGCCCTGCCCGGCCCACCAGCGCCGGCCGAGGGCGGGCGCGGAGACCACCCCGACCATGACCGCGCCCTCGGCCATCAGCCCGATCAGCGTGGCCCACACCGGGACGCCGCGCACGTAGTTCTTGGTCCCGTCGATCGGGTCGATGACCCAGCAGCGCGGGCTGGTGCCGATCTTCCCGTACTCCTCGCCCAGCATCGCGTCCCGCGGCCGGGCCCGGGACAGCACGTGCCGCAGCGATTCCTCGGTGGCGAGGTCGGCGTCGCTGACCGGCGTCAGGTCGGGCTTGGCCGTCACGCTCAGGTCGAGCGCCCGGAACCTGCGCATCGTGATGTCGTCCGCCGCGTCCGCCAGAACGTGGGCGAATCGCAGATCATCGTCATACCCGGCCATGGCGGGAACCTATCGCTTGGCGTGCCGCCCGCGCGGCAGATGATCGGCAACCGGCCGGCCCGCGCCGGCCCGCGCCGGGCGGCCCGGTCAGGACGGCGCGTCCGGCTGGTAGCGGGCGGCGAGCTCGCGGTGCTGGGCAGCGTTCGCGGCCAGCTCGTCCGGCGAGACCCGGGCGGCCAGGTTCTCGTCGTTCCCGGCCCACCCCGCGGCCTTCTCGGCCAGCTCGGCCTGCCGCACGTGCCCGGCGGCCGCCCACTCGCGGCATTGCGGGCAGGTCACCGACTCCGGCGTCCTGGAGGTGTCAGCCAGCGGATGCTGCTGCCCGCAGCCGGTGGTCACGGCGGGCGGCGCGTCCACGGCCAGGCCCGCGCCCTCGGCGAGCAGGTTGCGGTAGTAGCCCACGCCGAAGATCACATCCCGCTCGACGTGCACAGTGCGCCCGGGCGCGGGATCGGCCGCCGCGGGTCCTGACTCGGTCATGGCCTGCCTCGCTTCCGGTTCCGGCGCCGCCCGGCGCCGCCCGGCGGGCCGCCGTGGCTCAATTGTCAGCGACGCCCGGCCGGGCGGCCAGCCGGGCCCGCGGTTACCCGGCGTCCTGGCCCTCGCGGCTGGCCAGCAGGCGGCGCAGTGACTCCAGCCGGGCGGCCAGGCCGGGGTCGTGCTGCCCGGCCACCCAGTCGTCCAGGCCGCAGCCGGCGCCTGAGTGGGTGCAGCCGGGCGGGCACTGCGCCACCCCCTCGGCCAGGTCGGGGAAGGCGCTCACCACCCGGCCGGCCGCGATGTGCCCGAGGCCGAAACTGCGCAGGCCCGGGGTGTCGATCAGCCAGCCGCCGCCGGGCAGCGGCAGCGCCACCACCGAGGAGGAGGTGTGCCGGCCCCGGCCGGTGACCGGGCTGACCGTCCCGACGGCCCGGTCGGCACCCGGCAGCAGGGCGTTGACCAGCGTCGACTTGCCGACCCCCGAGTGGCCGACCAGCACGCTCACCCGCCCGGCCAGGCGGCCGCGCAGGTCGTCGAGCACCGCGGCCGACAGCGGGCGGCCGGTCACCACGTACCCGACCCCGAGCGGCGCGTAGGCGGCCAGCAGCCCCTCCGGCCCGGCCAGGTCGGCCTTGGTCAAGATGAGCAGCGGATCGATCCCGGCGTCGTAGGCGGCCACCAGGAACCGGTCGACCAGCCGCGGGCGCGGCGGCGGGCTGGCCAGCGCGCAGACGATGCCGAGCTGGTCGGCGTTGGCCACGATGACCCGCTCGACCGGGTCGGTGTCGTCGGCCGAGCGGCGCAGCACCGAGCGGCGGGCCGCGATCCGCACGATCCGGGCCAGCGTGCCGGGCTCGCCGGAGGCGTCCCCGGCCAGGCTGACCGTATCGCCGACCACCACGCTGCGCCGGCCCAGCTCGCGGGCCCGCATCGCGGTGACCGCCCGCCCGCCGCCCGGGCCGGCGAGCACGCAGCGGTAGCGGCCCCGGTCGACCGCGGTGACCAGCGCCTCCGCCGCGTCCTCGTGGGCCGGCCTGCGCCGGGTGCGGGGCCGCGAGCCGCGGCCCGGGCGCACCCGGACGTCGTCCTCGTCCAGCCGGGCGTGACTCGGCCGGCTCAGGACGGCCCGCCCGCGAACCGCTCCCACTGGCGCAGGAAGCCGGGGAAGGTCTTGCCGACGGTCGCCGCGTCGCGCACCGCCAGCCCGGGCACGGCCAGCCCGAGCACGGCCGCGGCCATCACCATCCGGTGGTCGTCGTGGCTGTCGAACGGGCGTGACCCGGCCCGCAGCGGCCGGGGCGTGATCGCCAGTCCGTCGGGCAGCTCGGTGACGTCACCGCCGAGCGCCCCGATCTCGGCGGCCAGCACGGCCAGCCGGTCGCATTCCTGGTGCCGCTGGTGGCCGATACCGGTGAACTGCGACGGCGAGGAGGCCAGCGCGGCGACCGCGGTCAGCACCGGGGACAGCTCGCTGATGTCGCGCAGGTCCGCGCGCGTGCCGCGGATGACGCCGGTGCCGGCGATCGTCATCCCGCCCGGCGCCGGCGCGCAGCCGGCGCCCATCGCGGTCAGCACCTCCTGGATCTGGCCCGCCGCCTGCAGGCTGCGGGCCGGCCAGCCCGCGATCGTCACCCGGCCACCGGTCACCAGCGCCGCGGCCAGGAACGGGGCCGCGTTGGACAGGTCGGGCTCGACGGCGATCTCGCCCGGCGCCAGCGGCCCCGGGTGCACCCGCCACTGCGCCGGAACTGCGGGCCGCTCGCCCGGGCCGGGGCCGGGCCGGGCCTGCACGCTGACCTGGGCCCCGGCGGCGCGCAGCATCGCCACCGTCATGGCCAGGTGCGGCGCGGAGGGCACCGGCGGCCCTTCGTGGCGGATCTCCACCCCCTTGTCGAACCGCGGCGCGGACAGCAGCAGGCCGGACACCAGCTGGGAAGACGCGGACGCGTCCAGGGCCACGCTGCCGCCGCGCAGCCCGCCCCGGCCGTGCACGGTGAACGGCACGCTGCCCCGGCCGCCGCCGCCGATATCCGCGCCGAGCTGGCGCAGGCCGTCCAGCAGCGGCCCGGCCGGGCGCTGCGCGGCCCGCGGGTCGCCGGTGAACCGCACGTCCGCCGCGGTGAGCGCGGCGACCGGCGGCACGAAGCGCAGCACCGTGCCGGCGTTGCCGACGTCCACCGCGACCCGGCCGCCGGCCGGCCGTCCCGGAGTGACCCGCAGCGCGGCCGGCCCGGCGGCCCGGGCCAGGTCGGGCCCGGCCGGGTCCTGCGGCTCGATGACCGCTCCCAGCGCCCGCAGCGCCGCGGTCATCAGCTCGGTGTCCCGGGCCTGCAGCGGGCCGGTGATCAGGGTCGGGCCGGCGGCGAGCGCGGCCAGGACCAGGGCGCGGTTGGTGATGGATTTCGAGCCGGGCAGCGCTACCGTGCCGCCGCAGGCGGCCGCCGCGGCCGGGGCCTGCCAGGGCCCGGCGGATCGGGGCAGGCCAGCGGCGGAGCTCATGCAGTGAGGGTACGCCTCCGGGTATCGCGCGGCCGGGCCTGGTGAGGCCGCGGCGGCGGCGCGGCGGCGGGTATGGCCGCCGGACCGGGCCGGGCCGGCAGGCCGCGCAGGTTTGGCGCGGGCCGATCGGGGCTATTACTGCTCAATCTGCAGGCACCCCCTGCCTGCTTCCGCGACCCCGGGGGACCAGGACATGTGCGGCCGTTACGCGTCTGCGCGCAAGCGCATCGAGCTCCTAGAGGAGTTCGGCGTGCAGCGTGACCGCGTGGCCGAGGACCTCAGGCCGGACTACAACGTCGCGCCGACCAAGCCGGTCTACGCGGTGCTGACCGCGGCGCCATCGCGGGGAGCCGTCCGGCGAAGCGGGCCAGCGCGGCAAGAGCGGCCAGGGCGGCCAGGACCGCGGCGGGAAAGACGCCGGCGAGCAGCGCGGCGGCGGCAGCGGCGAGGCCGCGGGCACCGCCCGCGAGCTCCGGGTGGTGCGCTGGGGACTGGTGCCGTTCTGGGCCAAGGACGTGTCCATCGGCAGCAGGATGATCAACGCGCGGGCGGAGACCGTGAGCGAGAAGCCGGCTTTCCGGCGCGCGTTCGCCAAGCGGCGGTGCCTGCTGCCGGCCGACGGGTACTACGAGTGGCAGCAGCTGGGCGAGGCCGGCGACAAGGGCGGCGGGGACCAGGGCGGCGCGGGTCAGGGCGGCGGGGCCAAGGGCAAGCCCGTCAAGCAGCCGTACTTCATCCACCGCGCGGACGGGCATCCGCTGGCGTTCGCCGGCCTGTACGAGCTGTGGCGGGACAAGTCGGTGCCCGAGGACGACGACGAGGCCTGGCTGTGGACCGCGACGGTGATCACCACCAGTGCACCGGACGAGCTGGGCCGCATCCACGACCGGATGCCGATGATCATCGACCCGGGCCGCTGGGCCGACTGGCTGGATCCGGACGCTCACGACCCGGGGGAGCTGCGCTCGCTGCTGGTGCCCGCGGCCAGCAGCGCCCTGGAGACCTATCCGGTCTCGACGGCGGTGAACTCGGTGCGCCACAACGGCCCGGAGCTGATCGAGCCGCTGGACGCGGGCACCACCGGCCGTTAGCCGGCCCGGCGCCCGCGCGCTGGCCGGCCGCGGGCCGGCCGTCCGCCGAAGGAGGTCAGGAGCATGGATACCGCGACGGCGCGAGAGCGCCTGGAGGAGATCTCGGCCGAGCTGGGCCGGTCCATCTCCGTGCTGGACCGGGCCGACACGCGGCAGGGCCAGTCGCCCGAGTACCCGCGGGACCCGGCGGACGCCGGCGCCAACCTGTCCGAGACCGACCGGGCGCAGGCGATGGTGGACGCGGCCAGGCGCCAGCTCGGCCAGGTGCGCGACGCCCTGACCCGCATCGACCACGGCACCTACGGGACGTGCGTCGACTGCGGCGGCCCGGTGCCCGAGGGCCGCCTGGAGGCCAAACCGGAGGCGGCCTGCTGCGTCGCCTGCCAGGGCCGCCGCGACCAGCGGCGGCGCTAGCCCGCCGGCCGCCCGGCCGCCAGCGGCCGGCGGAATGAAGCCGCCGCCGGCCGTGTTGCACCAGCCGTGCCCGTAGCCTGCTGTGACCCGCGAGAGGAGACCTCCGCGGTACGCGCCCGCGAGCCCGTGCTGGCTGGCGTTGTATCCTCCGGCGCAGACAGATATCAAGCCGGCGGTCTGCGGCCTGCGCAAGCGGAGGGGGTGGGTCCGGTCCCGGAGACACTTGAGCAGCGCGGTCAGCGCTTCGAGCACGACGTGCTGCCCTACCTGGATCAGCTCTACGCGGCTGGCATGCGGATGACCCGCAACCCGGCCGACGCCGAGGACCTGGTCCAGGAGACCTTCGCGAAGGCGTACGCCTCGTTCCACCAGTTCCAGCCGGGCACCAACCTCAAGGCCTGGCTGTTCCGCATCCTGACCAATACGTTCATCAACTCCTACCGCAAGCGCCAGCGCGAGCCGCAGCGGTCCGGCGCGGAGGAGGTCGAGGACTGGCAGCTGGCCCGGGCCGCGTCGCATTCCTCGGCCGGGCTGAAGTCGGCCGAGGCCGAGGCGCTGGAACGGCTGCCCGACTCCGACGTGAAGGCGGCGCTGCAGGCGCTGCCGGAAGAGTTCAGGATCGCGGTGTACCTGGCTGATGTCGAGGGGTTCGCCTATAAGGAGATCGCCGACATCATGGGCACCCCGATCGGCACCGTGATGTCGCGCCTGCACCGCGGCCGCCGCCAGCTCCGCGAGCTGCTGCAGGACTATGCCGCCGAGCAGGGAATGGTCCGGGCGGCCGATGCGAAGGCCGCGGAAGGGACTGTGGGGAGGAACGCAGAATGAGCTGCGGCAACCCGCACGAGACGCCCTGCAGCGAGGTTCTGGCCAGGGTGTACTCCTACCTGGACGGGCAGCTGGAGCACGAAAGCCTGGCGGAAGTGCGCCAGCATCTCGACGAGTGCGCCCCCTGCCTGCGCGAGTACGGCCTGGAAGAGGCGGTCAAGCGGCTGGTGCACAAGCACTGCGGGCACGAGGACGTGCCGTCCGGGCTGCGCACCAAGGTGCTGACCAGGATCCGGGCGGTGCGCGCCGAGCTGGAGATCACCGAGATCAGGATCGACTAGCCCGGTACCCGTCGCGCGGCCGGCAGCGGGCTGCGGCGGCGTGCCGCCGCGGGATAAGTCCTTGGCTAATCCTGTCAGCGGGTTCTGTGTGCTAGGCCTTTCGCAGGTTCTGTACCGTTATGGCGCCCTAGTGTTTTCCTACATAGCGTAGCTATCTGACTACCATAAGTACAGACAAGGGCAAGCTCTTACACGATTCCTTCTGCTCGCGTTACTCTAAGTGCCGGCTACCGGGAGAGGCGATCGCCAGCGGGATCTCAGCCGCCGGCGGATCGCGGTAGCCCACTGCTGAGGGGGGTCATGGGGAGGGTCACCGGAGCGGCCCGGGCGTACATCGCGGCTGTCGTGGCCGCGGCAGCGGCCGTGCTCGTGCTCGCGCCGCATCCGCACGCCAGCGGCCAGTGGTGGGGCGAGCTGGGCGTGCTCAGCTTGCTGTTCCTGATCTGCAACTCCACTCCCACCCCGCTCGCGGCCCGGCAGTCAGCCTGGTCGCCGAGCTCGTCGGCGACGCTGGCCGCGGTGGTCCTGCTCGGCCCGCTGGGTGCCGCCCTGGTCGGCCTGACCTCCGTGCTCAGCCCGCGCCGGCAGCGGCCCGCCGACCGGTTCTTCAACGGCGCGATGAACGTGCTGTCCGGCTACGCGGCCGGCCGGGTGTACGTGGCCCTCGGCGCCCCGGTCGGCACCCCGAGCCAGGCCACGTTCGGCCATATCGCCTGGCCTTTCACCGCGGCGGCCGTGGTGCACGTAGTGGCCAATCCGGTGCTGATCTGGGGCGTGCTGCGGCTCAACCGCCGCGATGGCGCCGTGGCCCGGGTCCGGATGGAATCCAGCCTGGCCCTGCTGCTGGCCTCCGACCTGGGGTATGCCGCCCTCGGGCTGATCATCGCGGCGCTGTGGAGCGTGGTGCACTGGTTCGCGGCGGTGCTGGTGCTGGTGCCGCTGTTCGCCGCCCGGTGGGCGATGGGCCAGTTCGCCGAGCAGCAGCGGGCCTACGCGGCCACCATGGCCGCGCTGTGCCAGGCGGTGGAGACCAAGGACTTCTACACCCGGGGCCACAGCGAGCGGGTGTCCAGGGGGTCGGGCATGATCGCCCGGCACATCGGCATGCGGGCCGAGCGGGTGGACGCGATCATGTTCGCCGGCATGCTGCACGACGTGGGCAAGCTCGGCGTGCCGACGACGGTGCTGCAGAAGACCGGGCCGCTGACCGAGGAGGAGTTCGCGGCCATCCAGCTGCACCCGATGCGCGGCCTGGAGATCGTCCGGGAGATCGGCTTCCTGACCGAGGCGCTGGCCGGGATCATGCACCATCACGAGCGGGTCGACGGCCGGGGTTACCCGATGGGCTTCGCCGGCCACGAGATCCCCGAGTTCGCCCGGATCATCGCGGTCGCCGACGCATTCGACTCGATGACCTCCACCCGTTCCTACCGGCAGGCCCGCAGCATCATCGACGCCGTCGAGGAACTGCGCAAGGGCGCGGGCAGCCAGTTCGACCCGCTGCTGGTGGACGCGTTCATCGCCGCGCTGGCCGCCGAGGGGTGGCAGCTGCCGGAACCGCCGGCCCTGCCGCCGAGCCGGGAGCTGGTCACCGCCCAGGACCACGACGACCCGACCGCGCCGCTGCAGGTCATCGAGAGCCCGTAGGCCGCGATGAGCAGCAACGCGCCGCCCGCCGAGCGCTGGGGATCCTGGCAGTCGCTGGACTCCGGCCGGCTGCTGCTGCTCGCCGCGGCCGTCATGCTCATGGTCGCGGCGGCAGCCCGGACCGCCGTCGGCCTGGTCAACCCGGCGGTGGCGATCGCGTTCGGCGGGTTCATCGCGTTCGGCGAGCTGCTGCGGCTGGCGCTGCCGGGCGGCCGTGAGGCGGCCCCGATCGCGATGGCGGGCGGGATGTCGTACGCCCTGCTCATCTCGGTCGCGCACCAGGCGCACATCGCGCGGATCTCGGCCCTGCAGGTCGTCGCGGTCACCGCCGCCGGGATGACGATCGGGGCGCTGCCGCACGTGGCGGCAGGCCGGCCCGCGGGCCTCACCGGGATGGCCACCCGGCTGCTGGCCGTGGCCGCCGTCGCCTTCGCCTTCCGGCCCCCGATGCTGTACCACCACGTCATCTCGCACGACTGGGGCGTCACGGTGGCGATGATGGCGTTCCTGGTGCTGATCGGCTGGCTGGTCGACGCGGTCATCGGCGCCCTGATCCGGGCCGATGACCTGCGCGCCAGGTTCTCGGTCGCGCTGTGGGACGAGATGAACGTGCAGTGGCCGCTCGGCGCCTCGGTCGGCGCCTCGGTGATCATCGCCGTGTTCGCGGCCAAGGTGATGGGCCTCACCGAGCTGATCTGGTTCCTCGCCCCGCTGCTGGTCACCCAGGTGGCCTTCCGCCGGTACGCCGGCATCCGCGCCACCTACCTGCAGACCGTCCGCGCGCTGGCCCGCGTCACCGAGGTCGGCGGCTACGTCGAGAGCGGGCACTCGCGCCGGGTCAGCCGGCTGGCCGTCGCCGTCGGCCGGGAGCTGGGCATGCCCGAACCCGACCTGCTGGACCTGGAGTACGCGGCGCTGATGCACGACATCGGCCAGCTGTCACTGCGCGACCCGATTCCCGGCGGTGCGACCGTGCTGGTCTCGGCCGCCGACGCCGAGCGCATCGCCCAGCTCGGCGCGGACGTGATCCGCCAGGCCGGGGTGCTGGACAAGGTGGCCGAGCTGGTCCGCTGCCAGACCTGGCCGGCCCGCGGGCACGACCCGCAGCCGCCGGCCGGCAGCCGCATCATCCGCGCGGTGAACGCGTTCGACGACCTGGTCAGCGGCTCGGGCAACCGGGAGAGGATCAACGCGGCGCTGGAGCACCTGCGGCTGGACACCGCCAGCGAATACGACCCCGCGGTCGTCGATGCGCTCACCGAGGTGGCCAGCCGCCGCCTGGCCAGCCGCCTGTAGGCTGCCGTGCGGGCCGGAGGCGAGGAGGTGCGCGTGGCCGAGATCCGCGCGGAGATGGTCGCGAACGTGTGGCAGGTCGTCGCCTCCGAGGGAGCCCCGGTGGCCGACGGCGACACGCTGGTCATCCTGGAGTCGATGAAGATGGAGATCCCGGTGCTGGCGGAGGATTCCGGGGTGCTGACCAGGCTGGCCGTGGCGCAGGGCGACGTGGTCCAGGAGGGCGACTTGATCGCGATCATCGAATGAGCACGGTCCTTTCATGAGCACGGGGGACCTGCGGCCTGGGCTGCGGGCCGCGGTGCGGGCCACCGTCACCGGCGGCGACACCGCCATCGAGGCCGGCAGCGGCGACCTGCCGGTGCTGGCCACGCCGCGGCTGCTGGCCCTGGCCGAGGCGGCGACGGTGGCCATCGCCGCGCCGCGGCTGCCGCCCGGGCAGACCTCGGTCGGCGTCGCCGTCCAGCTGGCGCACCGGCGGCCGAGCCCGGTCGGCGCGCAGGTGCTGGTCGAGGCGGAGCTGACGGAGATCGCCGGGACCAGGCTCACGTTCGCGGTGACCGCCCGGGCGGCCGGCGGCGGGGCGGTGATCGGCGCCGGCACCGTGCAGCGGGCGGTCGTCGACCGGGACCGGTTCATCGACCGGCTGGCCGGCGGCGCCGGGTAGCGGCGCTAGACGCCCGTGGTCGAGCGCGGGTAGGCGATCTTCGGATCGGTGATCACGTTGACCAGGTACGGGACGCCGGCGTCGAAGGCGCGGCGCAGCGCCGGACCGATCTGGCCGGGCTCGGTGACGGTCTCTCCGGCCCCGCCGAGCGCGCTGACCACCTCGTCGTAGCGGCAGCCGGGCTGCAGGTCGGCGGCCACGTCGTAGCCGTACAGCGCCTGCATCGGGTGCTTCTCAAGACCCCAGATGCCGTTGTTGCCGCAGATCATCACCACCGGCAGCCGGTGCCGGACCAGGGTGTCGGCGTCCATCAGCGAAAAGCCGGCCGCGCCGTCGCCGAGCAGCAGCACGACCTGGGCCGACGGCCGGGCGATCCGGGCCGCGATCGCGTATCCGGGGCCGGTGCCGAGGCACCCGTAGGGGCCCGGGTCCAGCCAGCCGCCGGGCCGCTGCGGCTCCAGGTACTTGCCGGCGTAGCTGACGAAGTCGCCCCCGTCGCCGATCACCACGGCGTCCGGCTCCAGCAGCCTGGCCAGCTCTCCGTAGATCCGCAGCGGGTGGATCGGCGCGGCCTCGCTGGACAGCAGGGCCGCGTCCGCGGCCACGGCCGCGTCCCGGGCCTGCGCCAGCCGCCCGCAGCCAGTCCTGGTCGCGGCCGCCCGGCCGGCCCGGCCGCGGCGGCCAGGCCGGTGAAGAACGCGGTGAGGTCGCCCGCGGCCGACGCGGCCAGCTCGCAGTGCCCGGCAATGGCCTCCGGCGCATCGGCGACGTGCACCACCGCGGCCCTCGGCGCGCCGTCCCGGCCGCCGAACTCGCCGTAGCCGAGCCGGAAGTCCAGCGGCGTGCCCGCCACGAGGACCAGGTCGGCCTGCCCGAACGCGGCCGGCCGGGCCCGGGTCACCAGTAGCTCGTGCCCGGCGCGGCAGGATGCCGCGGCCCTGGCCGTTGGCGATCACCGGCAGCCGCAGCGCCTCGGCGGCGCCGCGGGCCGCGTCCGCGGCGCCGTCCAGCCAGACGTCCGAGCCCAGCACCAGCACCGGGCGGGCGGCCTGGCCGAGCAGCCGGGCGATCTCGGCGACCGCGCCCGGATCCGGCGCCCGGCCTGCCGGCCGGGCGGGCGGCCTGGCGGCCGGGATCTGCCCGGGCCGGCCTGGCCGAACAGGGCCTCCAGGCTGGCGTCCAGGAACACCGGGCCGCGGTGCGGGGCGGCGGCCAGCTGCGAAGGCCCGGGCCACGGCCGGGCCGACGGCGGCCGGGTCGTGCTCGGTCCACGCCCGCTTGGTGACCGGGGCGAGCAGCGCCGGATGGTCGAGCTCCTGCAGGCTGCCCGAGCCCCAGCGGTAGTCGGGCGCCCGGCCGCCGATGATCACCACCGGGGAGCCGTTGAAGTGCGCGGTGGTGACGGCGCTGATGCCGTTGGTCACCCCGGGGCCGGCGGTGAGCACGGCCAGGCCGGGGGCGCGGGTCAGCCGGGCGGTGGCCTCGGCCGCGAACACGGCGGTCTGCTCGTGCCGGACGTCCACGATCCGCATCGGCGGCTCCGCCCGGACTGCCCCGTCGTAGAGCGGGAACACGTGCCCGCCCGACAGCGTGAACATGGCCGTCGCGCCGCCTGCGCGCGCGGCCGCTACTGCCTGGGCCCCTCCGGTCTGCTCGGTCATGCCGGTGACGTTACCAGCTGGTGCGAGGCGCTCCGGGCGGTAACCGGCAGGCGGCTGCCGCCGCCGGGTGACGAACTTGCAGCGGTCCGTGACCATGATCTCGCATCGCAGGCGGGCGTGCTGGCCGCCGGGCAGGCCCGGCGCTGATGCGATGATGACCTGGTGCCGACGCTGACCGACCTGGCCCGCCGGGCCGGCCTGCCCGGGCCCGACCTGGACTGGCTGCACGCGCTGGTCTCGGACTGGCAGCTGCTGGCCGACCTGTCGTTCGCCGACCTGGTGCTGTGGGCCGCGATCCCGGCCGAGGGCACCTGGATGGCGCTGGCGCAGATGCGCCCGACCACCGGCCCGACCGCGTTTCCCGACGACATCGTCGGCGCGGTCCGCTCGGCCGGGGAGGCGCTGCCGCTGATGGCCGCGCGGGATCAGCAGCGGATCTGGCGCGAGGGCGACCCGGAGTGGACCAGCGGCGTGCCGGTCCGGCACGAGACCATCCCGGTGCTGCGCGGGGACCGGGTCATCGCGGTCATCGAGCGGTCCACCAACCTCAGCTCGGCCCGCACCCCGAGCCGGCTGGACCTGGCCTACCTGCGGGCGGCCGACGACCTGGCCCAGATGGTGGCGGCGGGGATGTTCCCCCGGCCCGGTGCCGAGCCGGTGCTGGTGCGCTCGCCGCGGGTCGGCGACGGCCTGCTGCGGGTCGGCCGCGCAGGCAAGGTCAGCTACGCCAGCCCCAACGCGCTGTCCGCTTACCGGCGGCTCGGCCTGACCGCGGACCTGGTGGGCCGCGAGCTGGGGCCGCTGACGGCCCGGCTGTGCGTGACCAGCGGCCCGCGCGACGACTCGCTGATGCTCACCGCCAGCGGCCGGGCGCACATGGAGACCGAGGTGGAGGCCAACGGCGCGGTCGTGCAGCTGCGGACCATCCCGCTGGTGGTGGGCGGGAACCCGTCCGGCGCGCTGATCTTGCTGCGGGACGTGACCGAGCTGCGGCACCGCGAGCGCGAGCTGATGACCAAGGACGCCACGATCAAGGAGATCCACCACCGGGTCAAGAACAACCTGCAGACCGTGGCGGCGCTGCTGCGGCTGCAGGCCAGGCGGCTGCGCGCGCCCGAGGCGCGGGCCGCGCTGGAGGAGGCCGTCCGCCGGGTGGGCTCGATCGCGATCGTGCACGAGACGCTGTCGCTCGCGCCGGAGGAGGCCGTCGACTTCGACGAGATCGCCGCGCGGGTGGCGATGATGGCCGGCGAGGTGTCGGCGCCGGAGACCCGGGTCACGCCCGAGCTGGCCGGGGAATTCGGGCTGCTGCCCGCGGCCGTGGCCACTCCGCTGGCGCTGGTGCTGACCGAGCTGCTGCAGAACGCGCTGCAGCACGGCCTGTCCCGCGCCGGGGCGCCCGGCGGCGGCGCCCTGGAGGTGACGGCCATGCGCAGGCCGGAGCGGCTCGACGGTGACCGTCGCCGACAACGGCGCTGGCCTGCCGCAGGACTTCGACCTGGACACCACGACCAGCCTGGGCCTGCAGATCGTCCGCACCCTGGTCGTCGGCGAGCTCGGCGGCCACCTGCAGATCAAGCCGCGGGCAGGCGGCGGCACCGTGGTGACCGTGGACCTGCCGGCGGACCAGCCCGCCCCGGCCCAGCTGGCCTGACCGTCAGGCGCCCGCCCCGACCCGGGTCCTGCGGCGCTTGAGCGCCCGGCGCTCGTCCTCGCTCAGGCCGCCCCACACGCCGGCGTCCTGGCCGCTGTCCAGCGCCCACTGCAGGCACGAGTCCATGACGGCACAGCGACGGCAGACCTGCTTGGCTTCCTCGATCTGAAGCAGGGCAGGGCCGGTGTTGCCGATCGGGAAGAACAGCTCCGGGTCCTCGTCGCGGCAGGCGCTGTAATGCCGCCAGTCCATGAGGCCGCTCCTTCGCGGCGGCGGCCCCGGCACCGGGTCCCGCCGCCTCCGTCGCGCTTGTGAACGATTTCACGAGCTATATCGTATGCGGGTTTTACCGGTTTCCCGGTTTCGGACAGCTGATCGGCTGATCGGCCTCCTCCAAGGCCCCGGCAGGTGCGCGAGCGGCCCGGTTATCGCGGACGGCCACCCGCGATAACGCAGCACACTGCCGCCACGACCTCGGCCGGAGCGTTACAACCCTCTCAAGCTAGACGATCAATCGCAAGAGGCTCGGGCAAAGGTTCAGAGGGATTTGGGCGCAGGATCAGTCATATGCGGCGGCGAAGGCGGGCCCGGGCCCCGCCTTGTGGTCAGGCCACGACCCGCAGCGCACGGGGGACCGCGCGGAAGCTGACCCGCTCCCGCTCGCCGACGTACTCACCGTCCACCTGCAAGGCCACCGGCCGGCCCGCGGCCAGCGTGAAGGCCGGCTGGTCGTGCAGGGCCAGCACGCTGCCGCCCGCCGGGCCGGCGCTGCGGCGCGCCAGCATCTGGGCCAGCACCCGCGCGGTGGCCGGGGCCCGCAGGCTGCGCAGCGCCAACAGGTCCAGCCCGCCCTCGAAGGCCGCCGCCGGGCTGGCCTGGACCGGGCGCCGCCCGAGGAAGGTCCACGGCGCGGTGTTGGAGACGATGCCGAGGTAGAGCCGCTCGGCGACGACCGTGCCGCCGAGCTCCAGGCTGAGCGCCGGGTGGCGGCGGTCGGTGAGCCGGAAGTACTGGCGCAGCGCCATGCGCACGTACAGGGCCGGGGTGAGCGGCACGGCCGTGCGCCCGGCGTCCCTCCACCGCCCTGACCACCTCGGCGTCCAGGCCGAGGCCGGCGTTGAAGGCGAAGTACCGCCCGTCCGCCACGCCCAGCCCGATGGTCCGCTGCCGGCCCGCGGCCAGCGCGTGCAGCACGTGGCCGGCCGCGTCCACCGGCTCGCGGGCAGCCCGAGCGACCGGGTGAACACGTTCGCGTTGCCGCCCGGCAAGGCGGCCAGGGCCGGCCGGGCGGCGGCCGGCCCTGGCGTGCCATCCGGCCCGGCCGCGCGCATCATCCCGTTGACGGCCTCGTTGACCGTGCCGTCCCCGCCGAGCGTGATGACCAGGTCGCAGCCGCCGGCCGCGGCGGCCGCGGCCAGCCCGGCGGCGTGCCCCCGGTAGCGTGTCTGCACGACCTCAAGCTCGACGGCGGACGCCAGGGCGGAGGCGATGACGTCCCGGCGCAGCTGGGTCGTGGAGGTGGCGTGTGGGTTCACGATCAAGAGCGCGCGCACGCGCTCAGGCTAGCGAGGCGGCCGCCCGGGCCGCCGCCGCGCGCCCCGGTGAGAACCGGGCGGGGACCGCGGCGGGCCGGACTGCGGCGCGGCCGGCGACGGTGACGGCCGCGGCCGTGATCCAGGCCGTCGAGGCCGCGGGGGTGCTCGTGGCCACCATCCTGGTCGGCATCGACACCGCCGCGGGCCACTCCTACCAGACCTCCAGCGGCGTGGCCCTCACCATCATCGGCCTGCTGACCGCGGCGGCGCTCGCAGCCGTCGCGGCCGGCCTGCGGCGGGCCCGGCGGTGGAGCCGCACCCCGGCCGCGCTGACCCAGCTGTTCACCGGGATCATCGCGGTGTACCTGGTCCAGGGCCACCGGTATGAATGGGGCGTGCCCGGGGTGGTGCTGGCGGTGGCCGGCCTGGCCGCGCTGTTCACCCCGGCCAGCCTGCGGGCGCTGGCCCCGGGACGGGCCGGGGCGGCCGGGCAGCCGGGGCCGCCCGGCCGCTGACCAGGCCGGGGCGGCCGGGCGAAGGGCTATTCGTCGCTGGTCAGGCCCTCGCGCAGCTGGGTCAGCGTCCTGGCCAGCAGCCGGGACACGTGCATCTGCGAGATACCCAGCTCGGTGGCGATCTGGGACTGGGTCATGTTGCCGAAGAACCGCAGCAGCAAGATCCGCTTCTCCCGCGGCGGCAGCCGCTCCAGCAGCGGCTTGAGCGACTCGCGGTACTCCACGCCCTCCAGGGCCTCGTCCACCATGCCGAGCGACTCGGCCACCGCCGGGGCGTCCTCGTCGCCTGAGTCCGGGGCGTCCAGCGACACGGTGGAGTAGGCGTTCGCCGACTCCAGCCCCTCGAGGACTTCCTCCTCGCTCATCTGCAGGTGCTCGGCCAGCTCGGCCACCGTCGGCGCCCGGCCGAGCCGCTGGGCCAGGTCGCTGATCGCCTTGGTCAGCGCCAGCTTGAGCTCCTGCAGCCGCCGCGGCACCCGGACCGCCCAGCCCTTGTCCCGGAAGTGCCGCTTGATCTCGCCGACGATCGTGGGCGTGGCGTAGGTGGAGAACTCCACGCCGCGGCCCAGGTCGAACCGGTCGATGGACTTGATCAGGCCGATGGTGGCGACCTGGGTCAGGTCGTCGAGCCACTCGCCGCGGTTGCGGAACCGCCGGGCCAGGTACTCCACCAGCGGCAGGTGGATCTCGACCAGCTCGGCCCGGATGCGCAGCCGCTCGGGCGCGCCGGCCGGCAGTTCCGAGAGCTGCTCGAACAGGTCACGGGCGTGCCCGCGCTCCCGGGGCGGATGGCTGGCGCCGCTGCGCCGCCGGCCGCTCGCCGTCGGGAGCCCGGCCAGCCGCAGCTCGGTCTCCTCGAGCTCGGCGGCTCCCGGAATTCCAGCAGCGCGGCAGCGGCGAGGTCGTTGTCACCGCCGCCCCGCTCGGCCCGGAAACATCTCCAAATCCTCGGTCAAGGCGATCTCAGCTTCCCCCGCACGGCCCCGACGGCTCTTGCGCATCACGATCGTCAGCCGGTCGCCGTCCCCGACGTAGGCGTCCACCCTGCCGGCCAGCGCGGCCAGCACCGTCCAGGCGAACGTGTCGCTGGCGGGCACCTGCGGCGTCAGGCACGGCACCGACACCGAGATCGTCATCGCCTCCCGGTCCGAGCGCGAACTGCACTCCAGGCTGCTGCCGGGGATGGCCTGGCTGAGCAGCATCGCGCAGGCCTCGTCGACGGCGATGCGCAGGTCCTCGATCTCGTCCAGGGTGAAATCGAGCCGGGCCGCCAGTCCCGCGGTCGCCGTGCGCAGCACCGACAGGTACGCGCTCTCGGCGGGCAGCCGCACGGCCACCTGATCGGCGGACATGCCCCGGTCCAGCGTCGCGGTCTCATCCCGGCGGCCCGGGCCTGCCGCCGGCCGGACGGCGGCCGTCGTCTCCTCGGTCAACGTCTGTCCTTCCGCAGCGCCGGATACTGCTTGCCCACGGTTACAGATTCCGGCTTCCGCCTGCAACCTACCGCGGCCGGGCCGGTGCGGCCGCGCGCCGCGCGGCCGCACCGGCCCGGGCTCACCCTCTGGCGGGACTGAGCGCGGCGCGCTGGCCTGCGCAAATCACGCGGCGAGCCGGCCGGGCAGACGCAGCAGGGCCGCGCGGCGGCTGCCGCGCGGCCCTGCTGCGAGCGGAGTGACCCCCGTCAGATCAGCCCTGCTTGGTCTCCCAGAAGATCTTGCCGATCTCCTCGATCTTGCTGAGCAGCTCGTCGGCCTTGGCCGGGTCTACGCTGCCCTTGGTGCCGGTGGCGCCGGCCAGCTTGGTGGCCTCGTTGAACAGCGTGTGCAGCTGCGGGTACTTCTCGAAGTGCGGGGGCTTGAAGTAGTCGGTCCACAGCACCCACAGGTGGTGCTTGACCAGCTCCGACCGCTGCTCCTTGATGATCAGCGCGCGGGCCCGGAACTCGGGGTCGGTGTTATCTGCGTACTTCTCGCAGATCGCCTTGACGGACTCGGCCTCGATCCGGGCCTGTGCCGGGTCGTAGACCCCGCAGGGGAGGTCACAATGCGCATGGGCGGTGACCTTCGGCGCGAGGAGACTTGTGAGCAGCCTCATGGATCGCCTCTCTCATGTCAGATCATGGGTACCGAACCTCGACAGTACCCCGCTGGCCGTCCCGCAACCGGAGGAGGCACGTGCAGTGGCCGCTTGCGGCGCGTCGCGGTCGCCGAGCGCTCGATGGAGCCGGCCCTGCGGCCGGGTGACTGGCTGCTGGCCTGGCGCGGCTGGCGGCGCGGGCGGCCGGTCCGGGTCCGGCCCGGCCAGCTCGTGCTGGCCCGCCAGCCGGGCTGACGGGCTGCTGCTGGTCAAGCGGGCGGCCCGGCAGCAGCCGGGGGGCTGGTGGCTGGCATCGGACAATCCCGGCGCCGGCGCGGTAGACAGCCGCCGGTTCGGCCCCGTGCCGCCCGCGGCGATCGAGGGCGGTCGTGCTCGGCCGCTACTGGCGGCGCCGGCCGCGGTAACGGCCGCTGGCCCCGCTCTCAGCAAGCACGGGGCCAGCGGCCGGAAGGGGTGCGGCCTGGCTAGTGGCCGGCCGGCAGATCGGGCTCGGGCTGAACCGCCTGGTCCCCGACCAGGCGCAGCATCTCCTCCTCGGGCAGCCGCGCGGCCATCGCCCAGAAGTAGATGACCAGGCTGAACACGGCCACGATCAGCATGTCCCACCAGAACGGGATGGTGTTGGTGTTGACCGGCGGGGCCACCGCACCGCCGCTGTACTGGCCGAGCCAGGAGATGATGCCCATGCCGATGAGCCACACCGGCATCCACTGCGCCGACCTCCAGTCCAGCGGCGGCCGCTCCTTGTCGAGCGCCATCGAGACGCCGAGCAGGATGTAGCCGATCACCAGCACGATGCCGAGCTTCCAGATCACCTCGAAGCCCGACCAGTAGATGAGCAGATCGGCGACGACGAACGCGGCCGGGGCGAGCACGCTGGCGGCGGGCATCCGGTAGGGCCGGCTGGCCTCGGGCACCTGACGGCGGAACGCGCCCAGGGACAGCGGCGCGCCCGCGTACATCAGCACGCTGGCCGCGGTGATCAGGCCGACCAGCGACCGCCAGCTGGGGAACGGCAGCAGGAAGACCAGCCCGAACAGGAACGCGAAGATCAGCCCCACCCACGGCACGCCAGCGCGGCTGGTCCAGCCGAAAATCTGCGGGGCGTAGCGGTTGCGGGCCAGGCCGTAGCTGATCCGCGAGGTTCCGGTCGTGTAGATCAGGCCGGTGCCGGACGGGGAGATGAAGGCGTCGACCCGCAGCAGGTGCGCCAGCCAGGCCAGCCCGGCCAGGCTCGCCACCCCGGCGAACGGGCCGGCGATGATGAGCGGGTTGGAAAGGTGCGTCAGCCCTTGGTAACGACGCTCCCGGGCAGCGCGCCGATGAACACGACCTGCAGCAGCGATGTAGATCAGGGTGCCGATCAGGACCGCGATGATGATCGCCCGCGGCAGGTTCCGGCCGCGGGTCCTTGATCTCTCCGGCTAGCTGGTCGGCCTGCTCGAAGCCGGAGTAGGCGAAGATGATGCCGGCCAGCGGCAGCGCCGAGGTCAGGCCCTTGATCCCGCCCGGCATGAAGCCCGCCGCCGGCGGTGAAGTTGCCGGTGTGGAACTTGAACGCCAGCACGATGATGGCCAGGACCGGGATCGCGACCTTCCACCAGGTGATGACGTTGTTGACCCGGGCGAACATCCGCATGGCCAGGAAGTTGACCGCGGTGAACACCGCCATCAGCACGACGGTCACCACGCAGCCCGAGCCCCCGTGATCTTCCCGTCGTCGTGGTGTTGAAGAGCCCGTGCCAGTAGTAGGAGGCGTACTCGACGAACGCGTAGCACTCGATCGGCGCGATCGTGACCGCCTGCACGTAGGCGAAGAAGCCGAAGCCGATGCCGGCGACGCTGCCGAAGGCGAAGTGCGGGAACCTGGCCGTCCCGCCCGAGACCGGGTACATCGCGCCCAGTTCGGCGTGGCACAGAGCCAGCACGATGACGACGATCCCGGCGACGATCCAGTCCAGCACGGCGCCGCCGCCGATCAGCAGCGCGGCGGTCAGCGGGGCGAACAACCAGCCCGAGCCGATGATCGATGTCTCGGACGCCCAGGTTGCCCCGATGAGCCCCATCTCTCGCTGGAGGCCGACATCGGCTGGCTTGGTCGCGACGGTAGCCGCGGACTCAGCTGCCATGATCGAACCTTCTTCCGGGTCCGGTTTCAGGGTGTGGCCAAAGGGCCTCGTGAGTAGGGCTCATGGTAATGATCAGGTCAAGGCCTGAGAAGAAGCCGCGGCAACATTTTCATAACGCGACCAGAGCCGGCGACGGCCCGCCGGAGCAGGACTTAGCTGCCGGAACACCGCCGTAGATCGGCCGGAAATACGCGGCGCAGGACCCTGGATTCCGGCGGCGGCGCGCGGAGGTCAGCTCGCGGCGGTGGCCGCGGGGCCGTCGGCGGCCGCCGGGCGGCCGGGCTGCATCGTCGTGACATTTGCCGCGGGCGGCGCCGTGCTCGGCGCAGTAACGCCGCGACCGGTTGGTGCTGGCGTCAAGGAAGACCCGCGGGCAGGCGGCGATCGTGCAGGTGCCGAGCCGGTCGATGCCGTACTGGGACAGGAACAGGCTCAGGCCGAAGATCGCGCCGGCCGCGTACCGGTCGGCCAGCCGACCCGGTCTCGGCCAGGTGCACATGCCAGCGCTGCCGAGTCGTGCGACTGACCAGTTCCGGGTGCATCGGGTGCTGGATCAGCAGTGCATTCAGCCGCGCGGCCGCCTGCTGCGGCGTCGCCGCCCGCGGCAGCAGCGAAAATCTGGCCGAGTTCGCGTGCGCAGGACCTGCAGGCATCGAGATCGCCGCCGGGTCACCGGGCCGGACGGGAAATCGGCACGGTCGGCTGCGAGCATGCGAAAGTCGTCTGGCGTGCCAAGCCGGTCGTGCTCATCGTCAGCGGCATAGGCCGAGTTAACGAGACGCACCGCCAGGTCGGCATAGGACGTGAGGTTCACTCCGGTCCTTACCTGGAGGGACATTCTGGGCCGCTTCCCGCGCAGCAGTATCGCACATGAGCACGCGTACTATCGGGTTCTTTGCCCAGCCGCCGAGGCCGCCCTGGCCCGGCCCGCGGCGCGGCGCGCACCGCGCCGGCGCGCTAGGGTCGCGCATGTTCGCAGTCACCGCCGCGCGCTTCGACGCCGAGGACCCGCTGGCCGGACTGGAGCTAGGCGAGCACGCCGAGCCGTCCGCCGGAGCGGCTGGACCACGGTCACCGTCAGGGCCACCTCGCTCAACCACCACGACGTGTGGTCGCTGCGCGGGGTCGGCATCACCGCGGACCGGCTGCCGATGATCCTCGGCTGCGACGCGGCCGGAGTGGACGAGGACGGCAACGAGGTCGTCGTGCACGCGGTGATCGGCGACCCGGTGGCGGGCGGCGCGCGACGAGACGCTCGACCCGCGGCGCTCGCTGCTGTCCGAGCGGTACGACGGCACGTTCGCCGAGCGGGTGGCGGTGCCGCGGCGCAACCTGCTGCCCAAGCCGGCCGGCGCTGACCTTCGAGCAGGCGGCCTGCCTGCCGACCGCCTACCTGACCGCCTACCGGATGCTGTTCGGCCGGGCCGGGCTCGAGCCCGGCGCGACCGTGCTGGTCCAGGGGGCCGGCGGCGGCGTCGCGACCGCGCTGATCCTGCTGGGCCGGGCGGGCGGATACCGGATCTGGGCGACCAGCCGCAGCGAGGAGAAGCGGCAGCGGGCCCTGGAGCTGGGCGCGGACCAGGCATTCGAGAGCGGGGCCCGGCTGCCCGAGCGGGTCGACGCGGTCGATGGAGACCGTCGGCCAGGCCACCTGGGCGCATTCGCTGCGCTCGCTCAAGCCCGGCGGCGTGGTCGTGATCGCCGGCGCGACCAGCGGCGCCGCGCCGCAAGCCGACCTGAACCGGGTGTTCTTCCTGCAGTTGTCGGTGATCGGGTCGACCATGGGCAGCCGCGACTCAGCTCGGCCGGCTGCTGACCTTCTGCGAGCAGACCGGGGTGCGGCCGCTCATCGACCGGGTGCTGCCGCTGGCGCAGGCCAGGGACGGGTTGGCGGCGATGATCAACGGCGAGCTGTTCGGCAAGGTCGTCTTCACCCCGTAGCCGGGCAATCTGACCGGCGTGGTCCCCGCCGCGCGGCGCTGCTGGAATTACCCGTCAGCGCGGTCCGGCTGGGCGGGCCCGCTCTGCGCCGCCTGCGGCTGCATCCCCGGCGGGCTGCCTCGGCCGGGCCGCCTGCGGCGGGCCAGTCCCTGCGGCGGGGCTGCTCTCGGCGGGCCGCCTCGGCGGGCCCAGTCCCTCGGCGGGGCTGCTCTCGGCGGGCCGCCTGCGCGGCCCTGGCCGGCCTCGGCTGGGCTGGCTGAGCCGGCGGTGCGGCCCGGGCGGTCGCCGATGATCTCCTGGCGGATCCGGGTCAGCGCGTCTTCGAGGATGCCGCGCAGGTTCGCCGCGGCGCCCTCGCCGATGCTCTCGGCCCGCCAGCCACTGGCCCGCAGGTCCCCGGCGAAGTCGGTCGCCATCCGCTCCAGGTCGCGCAGCAGCCCGCTGTCCCAGCCCTGGCCGCCAGGCCGCCCGCCGCCCGGCCGCCCGGGACCGGGCCGGCCGGCGGCACCGGGGCCCGGCCCGTCGGCGCCCCAGCCAGTGGCCTGCCGCCAGGCGGCCCCCTGGCCGGCCCAGCCGCCGCGGCCCGCGTCGCCGCGGGCCGCGGAGAACACGCCGCGCATCTGGTCCCGGGCCCGCCGGGCCTCCTCGCGGATCCGCCGGGCCGTGTCAATCGGATCAGTCGCGGTCCCTCCGGCCCCGGTCCCTTCGGCTCCGGCTGCACCGGTCCCTCCGGCTCCGGCTGCACCGGTCCCTCCGGCTCCGGCTCCCGCAGCGGAACTGCTGCGCCGGGACCCGGCGCTGCCCGCGGTCGCGGCACTCGCCGCGGCGCCCGCCTCGCCGCCCGGGCCAGCCCGCGCCGCCGGGCCGGTCTCTCCTGCGGATCCGGACTCCCGTGCCGAGCCGGTCTCTCCTGCGGAGCCGGTTTCTCCTGCGGAGCCGGTTTCTCCTGCGGAGCCGGTCTCTCCTGCCGAGCCGGACTCACTTGCCGAGCCGGTTCCTCCTGCCGAGCCGGTTCCTCCCGCGGGCGCGGTGCTGCTGGCCGGCCTCGTGCCGCTGGCGGTGCCGGCGGCGCTGCCTGGCTGGCCGGCGGCCTGGGCCCGGGCGGCTTGCTGGCGCAGGTCGCGGGCGGCCGAGGTGAGTTCCTCGCGCAGGCTGCGGACGGTGTCCCGCACGTCCTGGGAGACCTCCCGGGCGATGTCGCGGACGGACTCGGCGAGTTCCTCCTCCAGCTCGGCCAGGTCGTCCAGCCGGGCCCGGATCTCCTCGCGGCCCTTGTCGGTGATGCGGTAGACCTTCTTGCCGTCCACCTCGTCGTGCGTGACCAGGCCCTCTTCTTCCAGCCGGGCGAGCCGGGGGTAGATGGTGCCGGGGGATGGCGAGTAGACGCCGAGGAAGCGGTCCTGCAGCAGGCGGATGACCTCGTACCCGTGCCGCGGTGCCTCGTCGAGCAGCTTGAGCAGGTACAGGCGCAGCCTGCCATGCCGGAACACCGGGCTCACCGGGCACCACCCTCCCGCCGACGGGCCGACGATACGGGCCCGGCCGCACTACATCCTCGATCATCGCCGCCGCCGGGCCGCCGTGCACGCCCGCCCTGCCGCCCGCGCCCGGCCCGGCGCTGGCCGGCTAGGCCCGGAACCCGCTGAATGGACCCTTCAGCGGCACCCGACCCGCTGCATGGACCAGCCACCGGCTTCCGATCTTCGCGGCGCGGCCGCGCCCGGGCGCAATCGATATCAGAACAAGCGATATATCGTGTCTATCAGACCGCCGCGTGCAGTGCAATCCGGGGTCGTGCGGTGCTCTCGGCGATCGTGCGGTGCCACCGCGGGTTTCCGCCGCGCTCTTTGGCCAGGGCCAGCCGGGCTGGCTCAGTCCTCGTCCTCGTCCAGCCGCGCCAGCCAGCGTGGCCAGCCGGTCGACTGGCGTCTCGAAGTCCGGGTGCACGTCGACGAAATCGCGCAGCCGCTCGGCCAGCCAGCCGAGGGTGACCTCCTCCTCGCCCCTGCGGTCGGCCAGTTCCTCGATGCCGCGGTCGGTGAAGTACATGCCCGGGTCCCGTGCGCTCCAGCCCCGGGTCAGCCGGCCGGCTGCTGGGCGGGCTGACTCTGTTCCGGCTGACCCTGCGCGGGCTGACCCGGTTCCGGCTGACCCGGGGCCGGCTGGCCGGGCTGGCCCTGCGCCGGCTGGCCCTGCGCCGGCTGGCCCTGCTGCCTGCGCCTGGCCCTGCGGGGCGGGGGCGGGCGGCATCCCGAGCGCGGCCTGGATCAGCCCGGCGTGCTCAGCCGCGTGCGCCTTGGCCGAGCCCGGCCGCCGGGGCCGAGCTGGGCGGCAGCGACACCACGCCGACCGGCCGGCCGAGCAGGCCGGGCAGCCGCAGCGCCATGTACTGCCAGGCGCCCATGTTGGCCGGCTCCTCCTGCACCCAGGCAATCTCCTCCGCCTGCGGGTAACGGGCCAGCTCGGCCTGGATCTCGGCCGCGGGCAGCGGGTAGAGCCGCTCGGTCCTGACCACCGCCACCTGCCCCGCGCCGGCCTTGGCGCGCTGGGCGGCCAGGTCGTGGTAGATCTTGCCCGAGCACAGCAGCACCCGGCGCACCTGCGCCGGGTCGGGGCCGTTCACGTCGGGCAGCACCGGGCGGAACGAGCCGCTGGTGAACTCGCTCACCGCCGAGGCCGCCGCCTTCAGCCGCAGCATCGACTTGGGCGTGAACACGATCAGCGGCTTGACCCGGTCGGTCAGTGCCTGCCAGCGCAGCAAGTGGAAGTAGCTGGCCGGGGTGGACGGCATCGCCACGGTCATGTTGTCCTGCGCGCACAGCGACAGGAACCGCTCGACCCGGGCCGAGGAGTGGTCCGGCCCCTGGCCCTCGTAGCCGTGCGGCAGCAGCAGCACCACGCCGGAGCGCTGGCCCCACTTCTGCTCGCCGGAGCTGATGAACTCGTCCACGATGGTCTGCGCGCCGTTGACGAAGTCGCCGAACTGCGCCTCCCAGCACACCAGCGCCTCGGGCCGGGCCACCGAGTAGCCGTACTCGAAGCCGACCGCGGCGAACTCCGACAGCAGCGAGTCGTACACGTGGAACCGCGCGGTCGCGGTGTTGAACTCCCGCAGCGGGGTGTGCTCGGCGCCGGTGTGCCGGTCCACCAGCACGGCGTGCCGCTGGCCGAACGTGCCGCGCCGGGTGTCCTGGCCGACCAGCCGGATGCCGTGCCCGTCGATCAGGGTGGCGCCGAACGCGAGCAGCTCGCCGGTGGCCCAGTCGATCTCGTCCTGCTCGACCATCACCGCGCGCCGGGCCAGCTGCGGCTGCAGCCGCGGGTGCGGGGTGAAGCCGTCGGGCAGGTTCACCTGGGTGTCGATGATGCGCTTGACCGTCTCCGGCGAGATCGCGGTCGGCACGGACTCGTGGTCGGGCGGCACCGCGGCCGTCGGCGCGGGCCGCATCGCGGCCTCGGACTGGCTGATCGCCTCGCGGGTCTCGGTGAATACCCGCTCCAGCTCCTGCTGGTAGTCGCGCAGCGCCTGCTCGGCCTCTTCCAGGCTGATGTCGCCGCGCCCGATCAGCGCCTCGGTGTAGAGCTTGCGGACCGAGCGCTTGGCGTCGATCAGGTCGTACATGACCGGCTGGGTGAACGAGGGGTTGTCGGCCTCGTTGTGCCCGCGGCGCCGGTAGCAGACCATGTCGATGACGACGTCCTTGCCGAACGCCTGCCGGTAGTCGAAGGCCAGCTTGCCGACCCGGACCACCGCCTCGGGGTCGTCGCCGTTGACGTGGAAGATCGGCGCCTGGATCATCCGGGCCACGTCGGTGGAGTACACGCTGGACCTGGAGTACTGCGGCGCGGTGGTGAAGCCCACCTGGTTGTTGACCACGATGTGCACGGTGCCGCCGGTCCGGTAGCCGCGCAGCTGGGACAGCTCCAGCGTCTCGGCGACCACGCCCTGGCCGGCGAACGCGGCGTCGCCGTGGATCAGCACCGGCAGCACGGTGAACTCCTCACCGCGGTCCAGCAGGTCCTGCTTGGCCCGGGCCACGCCCTCCAGCACCGGGTCGACCGCCTCCAGGTGACTGGGGTTGGCGACCAGCGAGGTCTTGATCTGGCGCTCGTCCTCGGTCCGGTAGACGCCCTCGGCGCCCAGGTGGTACTTCACGTCGCCGGAGCCGTGCGTGGTCGCCGGGTCCAGGTTGCCCTCGAATTCGCCGAAGATCTGCGCGTACGACTTGCCGACGATGTTGGCCAGCACGTTCAGCCGGCCGCGGTGCGCCATGCCGAGCACGGCCTCGTCCAGCTCGGCCCGCGCCGCCGAGTGCAGCACCGTGTCCAGCAGCGGGATCAGCGACTCGGCCCCCTCCAGCGAGAACCGGCGCTGGCCCACGAACTTGGTCTGCAGGAACATCTCGAAGGCCTCGGCCACGTTCAGCCGGGACAGGATGCGCAGCTGGCTCTCCTTGGTGGCGCGGTCGTGCGGCCGCTCCACCCGCGCCTGCAGCCAGGCCCGCTCCTCGGGGTTCTGGATGTGCATGTACTCCACGCCGACGGTGCGGCAGTAGGAGTCGCGCAGCACCCCGAGGATGTCGCGCAGCAGCATCCGCGGCTTGCCGCCGAACCCGCCGGTGGCGAACTCGCGCTCCAGGTCCCACAGCGTCAGGCCGTGCTGGTTGATGTCCAGGTCGGGGTGCTTGCGCTGCTTGTACTCCAGCGGGTCGGTGTCGGCCATCAGGTGCCCGCGGACCCGGTAGGCGTGGATCAGCTCGTGCACCCGGGCCGACTTGGTGATGTCGTCCTCGTGCCCGGCGACGATGTCGGGGACCCAGCGGATCGGCTCGTAGGGGATCCGCAGCGACTCGAAGACGTCGTCGTAGAAGTTCTCGGCGCCGAGCAGCAGGTCGTGGATGACCCGCAGGAACTCCCCGGACTGCGCGCCCTGGATGATCCGGTGGTCGTAGGTCGAGGTGAGCGTGACCGTCTTGCTGATCGCGAGCCGGGCCAGGGTCTCCGGCGCCGCGCCGGCATAGGCCGCCGGGTACTCCATCGAGCCGACGCCGATGATCGCGCCCTGGCCGGTCATCAGCCGGGGTACCGAGTGCTCGGTCCCGATCGTGCCCGGGTTGGTCAGGGTGATCGTGGTCCCGGCGAAGTCCTCGACGGCCAGCTTGCCGGTCCTGGCCTTGCGGACCACGTCCTCGTAGGCCATCCAGAACTGCCGGAAGTCCATCGTCTCCGCGGCCTTGACGTTCGGCACCAGCAGCTGGCGGGACCCGTCGCCCTTGCGGATGTCGATGGCCAGGCCCAGGTTGACATGACCGGGCTCGGCCAGCACCGGCTTGCCGTCGGCCTCGGCGTAGGAGTCGTTCAGCACCGGCACCTGGGCCAGCGCGCGGACCAGCGCATAGCCGATCAGGTGGGTGAACGACACCTTGCCGCCGCGGCCGCGGGCCAGGTGGTTGTTGATGACGATCCGGTTGTCGGTCAGCAGCTTGGCGGGCACCGACCGGACGCTGGTGGCCGTGGGCACGGACAGGCTCGCGGCCATGTTGGCCACGGTCCGCGCGGCCGCGCCGCGCAGCCGCACCTCCGACACCTCGGCGGCCTCGCCGGCCGCCTGCTCGGCCGGGGGGCCGGGCTCGGCGGGCACCGCGCGCGGGGCGTGGCTGCCGTCGGCCCGCTGCGTCCCGCCGGCCTGCCGCCCGCCGCCCGGGCCGGAGCCGGCCGGGGCCGCGGGCGAGGTCCCGCCCGGGGCCCGGCCATCAGGATCCGCGCGGCCCGGGCCCGCGCCGCCGGGACCGGCACCGCCGGGAGCGGCCGCGGGACGGCCGGGCGCCGCGGTGGTGCCCGCGGTGGCGGAGGCCAGTCCGTTCGCCGCCGCCGGGGTGCCAGCAGCCGGGCTGCCGGGCGCCGCGCCGCCGGCTGCCGGGCCGGCCGGAGCTGCGCCGCCGTCAGCGGAACCGGTCATTGTCCCGCCAGCAGCCGGGCCGCCGGGAACGGAGCCGCCCGCAGCGGAGCCGCCTGCCGAGGCGCCCTGTGCCGCCGTCCCTGGCGCCGCCGCGGCGCCGGCCTGAGCCCGGCCGCGGGCGGTCCAGGCCGCGGCGTCGCCGCCCCCGCCGGGGGCGGGCTGGTAGTCGGCGAAGAAGTTCCACCAGGCCCGGTCCACCGAGCCGGGGTCGGCCTGGTAACGCTGGTAGAGCTCGTCCACCAGCCACTCGTTGGGGCCGAAGTCCGGTCGCGGCGATCCGCTGTCGCCCGGCGGGGCGTCGCCTCCGGGGCTGGCCCCGGGCGGGGCGGAACGGCCGCCTGCTTGCGGGCTGGGATCCGCCGCTGCGCGCGGTGACTCCTCGGACACGCCGGACATCGCCTCTTCAGCTCGGGTTTCTGGGTGCGCCAGGACATGGGCCTCTTGACCACCAGGCTACCTGGCGCGGCGTGGCTGGCGAGCGCGGAAGCACCGGCCCGTTGCCGGTGCACGATTGCGCACTGCGGGAGGTGATTCCTCTCCCGCGGGGACTGCGGCCCGGGGGCACGCCGCGGCCGCTGTGCCAGGCTGGCCTGCGGAGGTGGGGGCGCGTGCGCGAGTTCGGCCAGCTGGAAAGAGCGATCATGGAAGTCGTCTGGGCGGGGGACCGGCCGTATCAGGTGCGTGAGGTGCGGGAGCGGCTGAGCTACGGCCGCCCGGTTGCCTACACCACGGTCATGACCGTGATGACGATCCTGCACGGCAAGGGGGTGCTGCGGCGGGAGATGCACGGCCGGGCCTGGCGGTACTGGGCGGCCGAGTCGCGCGAGGAGCACGACGCCCGGCTGATGGCCGAGGTGCTCAGGTCGGGCGGCAACCGCCGGCTGACCATCCGCCGTTTCGTCGAGCGGGCCAGCGGCGAGGAGCTGCAGACGCTGCGGGTCGCCGTCGACGACGCGCTGATCCCCGAGCGCGAGCTCGCAGCCAGCTGACCGCCGGCCGGGCGGCCCCCCTCAGTCGCTGACGCCCGCTGGCACGGCGGGGATGGTGCGGCCGGCCGGCGACCCGGTGCCTCCGGCCGGCGCCCCGGTGCCCGGGACGCCGAACACGTCGTCCCGCCGGCCCGCCAGGCTGGGCAGCGTGGCCCGGACCGAGTCGGTGACCGCCGGGTCCACGTCCCCGGCGAGCACCGCCGGGCCCTGGCCCAGGTCCAGGCGGGCCACCCCCAGCGGGTCGACCAGCAGGCTGCGGCCGATGCCGGTCGGCGCGGCGGTGGGACGCTCGGCGGGGTCGGGGACCTGGCCGGCCGCGGCCACCCAGATCGTGTTCTCGATCGCCCTGGCCCGCACCAGCGTGGTCCAGTGGTCTTCCTTCAGCGGGCCGGCCGCCCAGGCGGCCGGCACCACCAGCAGCTGCGCGCCGCGCGCGGCCAGCGTGCGGGCCAGCTCGGGGAACCTGATGTCGTAGCAGGTCAGAAAGCCGACCGAGAGCCCGGCCAGGTCGGCGAGCAGCGGCTGCGACCCGGCCGCGACCGCTTCGGACTCGCGGTGGCCGAGCGCGTCGAACAGGTGGATCTTGCGGTAGGCCGCGGTCAGCCCGCGGGCCGGGTCGTAGCCGACCGCGGTGTTGTAGACCCGGCCGCCGGGCGCGGGCTCGAACACGCCCGCCACGATCGCCACCCCGCTGTCCCGGGCGGCCCGGGCGAGCCCGGCGCCGAACGGCCCGTCCAGCGGCTCGGCCGCCGCCCGCAGGTCGGCGGAGAACCGGACCTGGGTGCCCTCGGGAAACACCGCGAGGCGGGCCCCCTGCCGCGCGGCGTCGTCCGCGGCGGCCCGGACCCGGTCCAGGTTGACCGCGGGATCTGAACTGACCGGAAGCTGGCAGAGCGCGACCCGCATGCTCGCAGGGTAGCGCGCCGGCCCGGTGCGGGCACGCCGCTGATGGCCCGGCCCCGGCTGTCCGGTTAGCGTTAGGCCGTGGGCACGCTCCTGCTCGTCGCGGTGTCGGTCGGGCTGTCGAACTTCGCCGCCGCCATCGCCATCGGCACCGCGGGCGTGGATGCCCGTACCCGGCTGCGGGTCGGCCTGGTGTTCGGGCTGTTCGAGTCGGGCATGCCGCTCGTCGGGCTGGTCGCCGGCGGCCACTTTGCCCGGCAGTTCGGCCACGCCGGGCGCTGGCTGGGGGCGGCGATGCTGATCTCGGTCGGCCTCTACGGCCTGATCAGCTCGTTCCGCACGGCGCGATCGCCGGACGGCAAGTCCGCCGCGCCTGGCCGGCGGCTGGCGGCTGCTGCTCAGCGGGCTCGCGCTGTCGATCGACAACCTCGTGGTCGGGTTCTCGCTCGGGTTCATGCAGGTGCCGCTGCTGGCCGGGGTCGCGGTGATCGGCGCGGTCAGCGTGGGCCTGTCGCTGATCGGGCTGGAACTCGGCGCCCGGGTGGGGCGCTGGGCCGGCCAGCGCAGCGAGCAGCTCGGCGGGCTGATCCTGATCGGCGTGGGCATCGTCATCGGGGCCGGCAAGCTGCGCTGAGGACGCGGCCGGGAAACTGGCGGCATGACCGTCACGCTGCCCGCGGACCTGCGCCGCGCCGCCGAGGCCGCCCGGGGGTTCATGCCGCCCGCCGAGGGGATGGCGCTGTTCCGGGCGGCCGCCGCCTACGCCCCGGCCGGGCCGGTGGCCGAGATCGGCAGCTACTGCGGCAAGTCCGCGATCTACCTGGCCGCCGCGGCCCGCGCGGCCGGCCAGCCGGTGATCACCGTCGACCACCATCACGGGTCGGAGGAGAACCAGCCGGGCTGGGAGTTCCACGACCCGGGCCTGGTGGACCCGGCCACCGGCCGGCTGGACACGCTGCCGCAGCTGCGGGCCAACCTGGCCGCGGCTGGCCTGGAGGACGCCGTGATCGCGATCGTCGGCCGGTCGGCGGACGTGGCCCGGCTGTGGCGGGTGCCGCTCGGCCTGCTGTTCATCGACGGCGGGCACACCGACGAGGCGGCGGCCGCCGACTACGCCGGGTGGGCGCCGTGGGTGGCGCGCGGCGGCGCGCTGGCCATCCACGACGTGTTCCCCGATCCGGCCGACGGCGGCCAGGCCCCGTACCGGATCTACCGGCGGGCGCTGGCCAGCGGCGGCTTCACCGAGGTCGCGGTGACCGGGTCCCTGCGGGTACTGGAGCGGACCGGCACCGCGACCGGCTGACCGGACCGGCCAGCACCGTGCAGCGCACCGGCTAGCAGCCGCAGCCCGCGCCCGGCCCGGCCGCCAGCGTGCCGCCGGCTGCGGCGGCGTCGCGGAAGACGGCCCAGCCGCCGGTCGCCCGCGACAGCGCGTCCGCGGCCAGGATCACCGCCGCCGCGGTCCAGCTGCTCTGCTCGGCCGGGAAGTGCGCGTGGTTGACGTACTGCCACCCGGTCCAGTAGCCGCCGCCGGCCGCGCGCAGGTGCTGGATCTGCGCGAACAGCTCGCGGGCCTGCCGGTGCTGGCCGGCCGCCGCCAGCGCGATGACCAGCTCGCAGGTCTCCGCGCCGGTGACCCACGGCTCGTCGCTGACGCACCGCACCCCGAGGCCGGGCACCACGAACTGCGCCCAGCCCGCGGCCAGCGCCGCCGCGCTGTCCGGCCCGCGCACCGCGCCGCCGAGCACCGGGTAGTACCAGTCCATCGAGAACCGGCTCTTGTCGGCGAACGCGTCCCGGTGCCGCGCGACCATGTGCCCGAGCCGGGCCGCGGCCAGCTCCCAGCCGGGCTGGGACTGCCCCAGCCGGTCGGCCAGCGCCGCCGCGCAGCGCAGGCTCTGGTGCATGCTGGCGCAGCCGGCCAGCAGCGCGAAGCGGCCGGCGGCGCCGTCGCCCGCCCGCTGCCAGAGGATCTCGCCGCGCGGCGCCTGCAGCCCGAGCGCGTACTCGATGCCGGCCCGCACCGTCGGCCACATCAGCCGGGCGAAATCGGCGTCGCCGGTGACCAGCAGCTCGTGCCACACGCCGACGGCCGGGTAGGCGGCGTGGTTGCTCTCCCCGGCCGGGTCGGTGACCGCGCCGCCCTCGGTGCGCTTGGGCCACGACCCGTCGGCCCGCTGGCTGGCCCGCAGCCAGTCGTAGGCCCGGCGGGCCGGGCTGCGCAGCCCGCAGGCCGTCAGCGCCATCGCGCACTCGGTGTGGTTCCAGGCGTCCACATGCCCGTCCGGCCAGCCGATCGCGCCGTCGGCCTGCTGCACGGCGGCAATCGACCGGCCGGTGGCCAGGACCTGGCCGGCCGTGAGGATGCCCGCGAGCCGCGGCATCGCGGCCCGGGCCGGCGCGGCGAGCCGGTTATGCGCCGGCACGGGCGACCTCACGCGGCTCGCCGCCCGTCGGCCGGGCTGCCGCGCCGTCTCTCGGCCGCGGGGGCGGGCCGCCGCCCGCGGCGGGCTGCTTCACCGCGTACAGGACCAGGCTCTTGCCGATCAGCGGGTTCAGCGCGGCGTCGGCCAGCCGGGTCAGCGCCGGGCGGCGCATGATGTCCCAGACCAGCAGGCGGTGGTAGCCGCGGGCCAGCGGATGGGCGTCGTCGTGCACGCCGACCGCGCACTTGAGCCACCAGTACGGCGCGTGCAGCGCGTGCGCATGATGCCGCCCGGTCACCGCGAGGCCCGCCCGGGCCAGCTTGGCCGCCAGCTCGCGCCGGGTGAAGATGCGCACGTGGCCACCGGGGTTGCCGTGGTAGTCATCGGAGAGCCGCCAGCAGATTCGCTCGGGCAGCCAGGCCGGCACGGTGATCGCGGCGATGCCGCCCGGGCGCAGCACCCTCGCGATCTCGGCCAGGGCCGCCTGGTCGGCGCCGATGTGCTCAAGCACCTCGGCGGCGATCACGGCGTCGAAGCAGCCGTCAGCAAACGGCATCGCCGTCGCGTCCCCGGCCACCGCGGCGGCCCGCCCGGCCGCCGGGACCTCACCCTGCGCCGCCATCGCCGCGCACATGCCCGCCACCTCGCGCAGCTCGCTCTCGCTGGTGTCCAGCGCGGTCACCCGGGCGCCGCGCCGCAGCGCCCCGAAGGCGTGCCGCCCGGCGCCGCAGCCGAGATCGAGCACCCGGGCGCCGGGCGCCAGCCGGAGCCGGCCGAACCTGATCGTCAGCACGGGCGCCCGGCCGTCAGCCCGGCTTGACGGCGGGCCGCGATGGCCTGCCGGTACTGCCCGGCGGTGGCCCGGGCCACCGCGGGCCAGGCAAATCGCTCGGCCACCCGGGCCAGGGCCAGCCCGGCCAGCTGCTCGCGCCGCCGCGGCGCGTCGTGCAGCCGCCGCAGCGCGGCGGCGAGTTCCTCGGCGTCGCCCGGCGTGACCAGCACGGCGGCGTCGCCGGTGACCTCGGGCAGCGCACCGGTCCGGCTGGCGATCAGCGGCGTGCCGGACGCCATGTGCTCGACGGCGGGCAGCGAGAATCCCTCGTACAGCGACGGCACGACGGCGATCTCGGCGCTGGCGGCCAGCCCGGCCAGCTCGGCATCGGACAGCCCGCTGGCGAAGGTGACCCGGTCGCGCAGCGCCAGCTCGGCGACCAGCCGCTCGGTGGGGCCGCCGGGAGCGGGCCTGCCGACCACGGTGAGCGACACGTCCCGCTCGGTGCTCAGCTTGGCCACGGCGCGCAGCAGCGTGGCCACGCCCTTCAGCGGCGAGTCCGCGCTGGCCACGGCGACGATCCGGCCCGGCACGCGCGGCCCGCCGCGGGGATGGAACAGCCGGGTGTCGACGCCGAGCGGGATGACCCGGACCTGGCCGGCCTGGACGCCGAAGTCGCGGCAGATGTCGTCGCGGCTGGAGGCCGACCCGGTCAGGATCGGGCCGCAGCGGCGGGCCACCCGGCCCTGCATCCGGACGAAGGAGTACCAGCGGCGCTTGGCCAGCCGGGCCAGGCCGGTGGCCGCGGCCAGCTCGATTCGCCGGTCCACGCTGATCGGGTGGTGGATGCTCGTGACCAGCGGCAGGCCGAGCCGGGCCAGGCCGAGCATGCCGTAGGCCAGCACCTGGTTGTCGTGCACGACGTCGAAGTCGCCGCGCCGGGCCGCCAGCGCCCGCAGCGCCCGCAGGCTGAACGTCAGCGGCTCGGGGAACGCGCCGGTCCGCATCGCGGACACCTCGAGCACGTCGATCCAGTCGCGGTACTCGCGCAGGTGCGGGGTGCGGAACGGGTCGGGCTCGGCGTACAGGTCCAGTGACGGCAGCCGCCGCAGCAGCGGCCCCGGCTCCAGCTCGGGGTAGGGCGGCCCGGAGAACACCTCGGCCCGGTGCCCGAGCGCGGCCAGCTCCCGGGACAGGTGCCGCAGGTAGATGCCCTGGCCGCCGCAATGCGGCTTGCTGCGGTAGGACAGCAGCGCGATCCGCAGCGGCCCGTCGTCAGGCCCGGCTGCGACGGGTACCTCGCTCACGCCAGACCGCGCCTCCTCCCCGGGTTGCCCCGGCCAGGTGAACATACCAAGCGCGGCCCGCCGCGGGCCGGTCACCCTGGGCGGGCGGCGCCGGCCGGGCTGCCGGGTGCCTCCGGGTGTGCCGCGGGATCAGCGCCTACGTGCACGCGATGCGGCTGATGCTGGACCGGGACGACCCGGCCGGCTACGTGATTGTCGAGGCCGACCTGAAGCTGATGTCGGCCTCCGGCGCCCTGGCCGACGGCTACGGCACCGAATCCTGGTAGGACCTGGAACCTAATGGGGCCGGAACAGGAGCAGGTAGTCCGGTGTCTCAGGCCGCCGCGCTGCCGCCGCCGACCAGGACGCCGATCGCGTAGGTCAGCCCGGCCGCCACGGCGGCCAGCAGCAGCTGGCGCAGCCCGCCGCGCAGGAACGGCCGGTCGGTGATCCTGGCCACCATCCCGCCGCCGCCGAACGCCGCGATCGCGGCCAGGATCAGCGCGGCGGGCAGCGAGCTGAAGCCGAGCAGGTAGGGCAGCAGCGGGATCGCCGCCCCGAGGGCGAAGGTGACCAGCGACGCCCCGGCCGCGGTCCACGGCGAGGGCAGCTCGCCCGGATCCACGCCGAGTTCCTCGGTCACGTGCACGCTCAGCGCCGAGTCCGGGTGGGCGGAGATCTGCTCGGCGACCTTGTCGGCCAGCTCGGGCTCGACGCCGCGCTGGCGGAACACCGCGGCCAGCTCGCGCCGCTCGGACTCGGCGTTGTGCTCGAGCTCGTACTTCTCCTTGCTGACCTCGGCGGCGACCAGCTCGTTCTGGGAGGAGACCGAGATGAACTCCCCGGCGGCCATGGAGAACGCGCCGGCCGACAGGCCCGCCAGGCCGGTCAGCACGATCGCCTGGTGGCTGGCCGCGGCGCCGCCGACGCCGGCGATCAGCGACACGTTGGTGACCAGGCCGTCCATCGCGCCGAACACGGCCGGGCGCAGCCAGCCGCCGGACACATCCCGGTGCTCGTGCGGGTGCGCCTCGGTCTCGATCTCGCCGTCAGCGGTCATACCGGGATGCCTCGTTACTGGGGAGGATGGGCGGGCAGAACGCGGCCGGTCCCGGGACAGGCCTGCCGGGCCGGCGGGCCGGGCGGCCCGCAGATGCACTCTATATTCCCCGCCGAGACCCGCTGAATTCCCGCCGAGACCCGCTGAGACCCGCCTCACCTGGGCCGGCGGGCGCGCCCGGCTCCGGTCAGCCGAGCGCGGTGGCCGGCCGGGTGGGCAGCCCGGCGGTCTTCCAGGCCGCGAAGCCGCCGTCGAGGTCGGTGGCGCCATCCAGGCCGAGCCGGCGCAGCGAGGCCGCGGCCAGCGTCGAGGCGTAGCCCTCCGAGCACATCACGATGATCTTCGCGTCCGGCCGGGCCAGCGTCGCGATCCTGGCGTCGCTGCGCGGGTCCAGCCGCCACTCCAGCACGTTGCGGCCGATAATGATGGCGCCGGGCACCTCGCCTTCGACGATGCGCTGCTCCAGCGGCCGGATGTCGACCAGCACCGCGCCGTCGGTGATCGCGGCCAGCGCGGCCTCCGGCCGCAGCCGGGTCAGCCCGCCGCGGGCCTCGGACAGCAGCTCGGCGATGCCGGGCGCGCCGTCGGGCAGCGCCTCGCGGGTCAGCTCGGCCGCGGACGCGGCGGCCCGGGCCAGCGCGGTGTCCGCCCCGCCGCGGCCCCGGGCGCCCTCCGGCCCGTCGATGGCGACGGTCTCCCTGGCGATCAGCCCGAAGTCGGTGGCGGTGTAGTAGGTCATCGCCATCAGCGGCGGCGAGTAGGCGTGGATGCTGGTGGCGGCGGCGGCGCCGGCGTGGCCCACGTCGTGCACGTGCCCGGGGCCGAACGCGGCCGCCTCGCCCACGCGCAGGTGGCGGCGGCGCAGCCGGCCGCCGCTGGAGACCCGGTACTGCTCGAGCAGGGTGCCCTCGGCCACGGCGAACGAGCCGGACGAGCCGCCGTGGTCGTGCCAGTCGGTGTCCTGGCCGCGCTCCCAGGCCAGCAGCCACACATCGCACGAAATCGACCGGTGCAGCGGCAGGTACCAGCGCACGTCCGGGTCGTGCACCACCAGGTCGGCCCACAGCTCGCGCTGCGCGGTCAGCGCCGTGGTCACCGCGCGCAGCTGGACCGGGGACAGCCGCCCGGTATGCGGCACGAGCCCTTGCAGCAGGCTCAGAATGGCCTGCTGCCGCTGCGGGCTGACGCCCCAGCCTGGTTTCAGGCCCTGGCTGACGGTGACGAGCGACACGCTTCCTCCTTCTGCGGCTGAGCATCCCGGGGGCGGGCCTGCAGCGCCGCCGCCTGACCCGGGGAATGGCTCATGGTAAATCCGCCGCGCGGCCCGTGGCGTTTCCGCGATGTTTCAATTCGCACCGGTTCGCGGTGACGGGTTGACAGCCGCGGCCGCCGGTCGCCGATACTGAGCTTCCGGAAGCAGTAAATGCCGGTGGATGCCGGTGGAGGCCGGTGGAGGGCACGGTCTTGGGGGCGGACGACACGACGCAGCCGGGCGGCTTGCAGCCCGGTGCCCGGCTGGGCGGCTATCAGCTCGCCGACCAGATCGGGCACGGCGGCATGGCCACCGTGTACCGGGCTCGCGACCTGCGGCTGGCCCGCTGGGTCGCGGTCAAGGTGCTGGCCAGGGAGCTGGCTGCCGACGAGGGGTTCCGGCAGCGCTTCATCCGGGAGTCACGGTCGGCAGCCGCGGTCGACCACCCGCACATCATCCCGATCTTCGAGGCGGGCGAGGCCGACGGGGTGCTGTTCATCGCCATGCGCTACATCGCCGGCCGGACGTGCGCCGGCTCATCGACGACGCGGACGGCCCGCTGGCGACCGCGCGGGCGGCCGGCATCGTCGACCAGGTCGCCGGGGCGCTGGACGCGGCGCACGCGTCCGGCCTGGTGCACCGGGACGTCAAGCCGGCCAACATCCTGGTCGCCGCGACCGGCGGCGACCACGGCGGCGACCATGTCTACCTGTCCGATTTCGGGCTGAGCCAGCACGCCCAGGCCGCGTCCCGGCTGACCGTGGTCGGCCAGTTCCTCGGCACGCTGGATTACGTGGCCCCCGAGCAGATTGAGGGCCAGGCCGTCGACGGCCGGGCCGACCAGTACTCGCTGGCCTGCGCCGCGTTCGAGATGCTGTCCGGGCAGCCGCCGTTCCGGCGCGACCAGGGCGTGGCGGTGCTGTACGCGCAGCTGTCCGCCCCGCCGCCGGCGCTGACCGCCAGCCGTCCCGGCCTGCCGGCCGCGGCCGACCAGGTGCTGGCCCGGGCGATGGCCAAGTCGCCGCAGCAGCGCTATGAGTCCTGCGAGGCGTTCGCGGCCGAACTGCGCCGGGCGCTGCTGCCGCCGTCCGGCGGCCCGGACGGCGGCGGTCCGGCCGCCGGCGAGTCCGCCGGCGGTGAGCCGGCCCGGCCGGGCGGGTTCCGACCCAGGCTGCCATCCCGGTGGGATACGAGGCCACCCAGGATGTCGAGCCGGTCTCCGGGCCGCGCTACCAGCCGACCGTGCTGTCCGGGCCGCAGTCGCCGCCGGCCGGCTATCCGGGTTCCGGCTACCCCGGTTACCCGGCCGGCTCCGGTTACCCGGCCGGCTCCGGTTACCCGGCAGGCTCCGGTTACCCGGCAGGCTCCGGTTACCCCGGCGCGCCGGGCTATCCGCCGGGAGCGCCGGGCTACCCGCCGGGTGCGCCGGGCTACCCGCCGGGCCCGCCGGGCTACCCGCCCGCCGCCCCGCCGCCCGCCCGCCGCCGCCGCGGCGGGCTGATCGCGGCCGTGGTCTGCGTGATCGTGCTGGCACTGGCCGGCGGCGGCTACGCGCTGCGCGGCCACCTGACCGGGCAGCACGGATCCGGGCCGTCGCAGCCCGCAGCCGGCACCCGCGGGACGGCCGGCTCGTCGCCGTCCGCCTCATCGCCCGCCTCCGCCACAGGGCCGGCCGCCCCGGCGGGCAGCACCGGCGTCCCGGCCGGCCCGGCCGCCACGGTGCGCCGCTACTACGGGGCGATCAACGCCCGCGCCTATCACCGGGCCTGGCGGCTCGGCGGCGACCACACCGGCCAGAGCTACTCCAGCTACGTGTCCGGCTATGCCACCACCTCCCGCGACACGGTGACGGTCGAGTCGGTGGCGGGCAGCGTGGTGACCGCGCACCTGGCCGCCCGGCAGACCGACGGCACCGTCAAGACCTACGACGGCACCTATACCGTGAGCCAGGGCGTGATCACCGCGTTCGACGTGCAGCAGACCGGCTGACCTTCCGCCTCCGGCCCGGTTCCATGCCCGGTTGACGGCGACTACCTGACCGGGTCCGCCCACGGCATCTCCAGCAGCCGCTGGATGTCGGCCCCGAACGGCCGGTCGGGGCCGATCGGGCCGACGGCGGCGGCCAGCCGCCCGTGCAGGCCGCGGCAGCCGACCGGGACCGGCCGGCCGGACAGGGCAATGGCCTGGCAGGCGGCCAGCGCCTCGCAGGCGGTGACCGCGGCGGCATGCCGCAGCGCCGCCCGCAGCGCCTGCGCGGCCTCCCAGCCGAACGACTGGACGTCCTCCTGGCCGCCGGAGGTCTCGATCAGGCCGACCGGGGTGGCCACGGCCAGCCGGCGCAGCGCATGCACCTCGCCCGCGGCCCGCTTGTGCACCGCCACCAGCCCGGCCTGCGCGCCGGGCGCGGCGGCCAGCTGGGCCGGCAGCCCGGTGACGGCCGGGTCCAGCAGCCGGTGCAGCCGCGCGGCGCTGACCTCCGCGGCGTGCGCCAGCGCGGCGGTCAGCTGATCGCAGCCGGCCGCCAGGCCGATGCCGTGGAACCCGGCGGTGCCGGTGAACCGGCCGTCCAGGAAGGCCGGCGAGTCGGTGACCCCGGCGAGAGCCCGCTCGGCCGCGGCGGACAGCACGGCGCCGGCCCGGTGCAGCTGGGCCAGCACCGGGCCGGCGACCCGGAACGACACCGGCGCCTGCAGCGCCGCGGGCTGCGGCTCGGTGCCCGCCGCCTGCCGCAGCCGGGTCAGCACCGCGGCCAGCTCGGCATCACCCCGCGCGCAGGCGGCCTGGTAAGGGTCGCGGGACGCGCGCACGGCGGCGATCGACAGCGCCGCCACTGCCTCCATCCGGGCGGTCAGGTCCCGGGCGTCCCGCAGTGCCAGCACGGCCAGCGCGGTCGCGCCCGGCACCCCGGCGAGCAGCGCGACGCCTTCCTTGGGGCCGAGCGGGTAGGGCGCCAGGCCGTATCCGCGCAGCGCGGCCGCGGCCGGCCTGGTCGCGCCGTCCGGTTCGCCGGCCGCCAGCACGGAGCCGATCCCGGCCAGCGGGCCGAAGGCGTGCGCCAGCGGGATGATTTCCCCGGCGCACCCGATCCCGTCGCGCGGCACGGCCGGGACCAGGTCGCGGTTCAGCATCACGGCCAGCCGCTCGCACAGGGCCGCGGACACCCCGGCGTCGCCGGACAGCAGCGTGCGCAGCCGGACGGCCAGCACCGCCCTGGCCTGCGCCCGGCTCAGCCACGGCGGCCCGCCGACGGCCCGGCCGAGCAGCAGGTTGCGCTGGTGCGCGAGCTGCTGGCCGGCGGTGAGCGCCACCCCCGACAGCGCGCCCATGCCGGTGTTCACCCCGTACACGGGCTGGCCGCCGGCCAGCGCCGCCCGGGCCAGCTCGCACTGCTGCTGCACGGCGGCGAGCAGCCCGGAGCCGAGCGTGACGGCGCGGCCGTCCGCGATCTCGCCGATCAGCCCGGGGCCGAGGTCATCGGCCCGGCGCAGCCGGGCGGCGTCAGCGGGAACGGCATCGCGGCGGTCCATGAACCCGCAGGCTAGCCGGGCCGGCGGCGGGGGTCAGCGGTAGCGCAGCATCGTGCCGGCCCCGGCGGCCTCGGCCCGGCGCAAGATGAGCGCGCCGACGGCGATGTCCAGGATCGGCAGCCCGCGGTGCCAGAACAAGATCCGCTCGGCGGCCGTTTCGCGGCCGGGCCGCTGCCCGGTGATCACCTGGCCCAGCTCGGCGTGCAGGCTGGCCGCGGTGAGCCGCCCGGTGTCGACGTGCGCGCGCAGCGCGCCGAACCGGCCCGCCTGCGCCTCGGCCCAGTCGTCCACCACCACTTTGTCCATCACCTCCAGCAGGTCCAGCTCGACCGCGCTGACCGTGCCGTAGGGAACGACCAGCGCGCCCGGCCGGATGACGCCGGTGCGCAGCAGCGGCTCGGGCGCGGTCAGCCGGGTCGCCTCGACCAGCACGTCCGCGCCGTCGAAAGCCTCCGCCGCGGTCGCGACCGCGCGCACCGCGGTGCCGGTGCGGCCGGCCAGCTCGGCGGCGAACGCCTCCCTGGACTCCGGCCGCTTGCTGGTCACCCGGATCTCGGCCAGGCTGAGCAGCTCGTCCAGCAGCAGCACGTTCCACAGCGCGGTGCCGCGGGCGCCGGCGTGGCCGAGCACCCGCGCGTCCGGGCGGGCCAGGTACTTCGCGCCGACCGCGGTCATCGCGCCGGTACGCGCCGCGGTGATCAGGGTGGCGTCCATGATCGCCCGGGGAATGCCGGTGGCCGGGTCGTACAGCGTCAGCAGCCCCAGCTCGCTGGGCAGGCCGCGGGCGTAGTTGGCGACGAAGTCGCCGACCACCTTGACCCCGGCCAGCGGGCCGGTCCCGGTGACGTCGGCGGGCAGCACGCCGCGCAGCACGTTGAAGTGCCCGGCGCCGTCATTGTCCGGCACCAGGTGCACCCGCGGCTCCAGCACCGCCCGGCCCTCGCCGTGCGCCCGCACGGCCTGCTCCACCGCGCCGGTGATCTCGGCGCCGGTGAGGCCGAGCGCGCCGATGTCGGGCCCGGACAGGAACCGGACCCAGAGCGGCGAAACGCCCGGGCCAGCCGGGCCGGCCCGGGCGCGGGCGCCGCGGTCAGGACTTCGTCACGTTGTAGAGGAAGATGTGCCCGATCGCCGTCGGGTAGATGCCGAACACGTTCTTGGCCGAGGCGGCCAGGTAGTTGTAGAAGTAGGGGAAGATGATCGGCGTCTCGTTCAGCAGCAGCGTCTCGATCTGCCCGGCGAGGCTCTTCTGGCTCTGCAGGTCGATGGCCGCGATGTACTGGCTGGACAGCTTGTCGTACTGGCTGTTGTTGAAGTGCGCCGCGTTCCAGGTGCCGGTGCCCTTCTTGGCGTTGTAGGTCTGCAGCGGCGCGGTGAGGAACACGTTGGGCACGCTGCGGTGCCCGTAGTCCACCAGGCTCATGGTGGCGTCCAGCCAGTCGGAGTTGCCGAACGTGGCCTTGCCGTAGTAGGTCGTGCCGTCCTCGAACTTGGTGTTGATCTTCACCCCGATGGCGCTGGCCGACTGGGCCACGATCTGGCCGAACTCCGGGATCTCCAGCGTGTTGATGCCGATCAGCGAGGTGGAGAACCCCGAGCTGTGGCCGGCCGCGGACAGCAGCGACTTGGCCTTGGACAGGTTCTTGGCCCGCTGCGGGACGCTGGTGTTGGTGGACGGGAACACCGGCGCGAACGGGCTGTCGTTGCCGAGGTCGGCGTAGCCCTTGAACAGCGCCTTGACGATCGCGGTGCGGTCCAGGGTCAGCGCGATGGCCTGCCGCACCCGCGGGTCGGTGAACGGCGCCTGGTCGCAGCGCATGGACAGCTCGCGGTGCGCGCTGGAGCGCAGCTTGACCACGTTGTACTGGCCGGCCAGCAGCTGCTCGCCGCCGCTGACCGAGAACTGGCCGATCACGTCGATGCTGCCGCTGGTCAGGGCCAGGATGGCGGGAGTCTGGCTGGTGTAGAAGGTGAACTCGGTCGCGGCCGGCTTGGCCTTCGTGCCCCAGTAGTCGTCGTTGCGGACGAACGACGCGCCGACCTTGGGGGTGTAGCTCTTGTACTTGAACGGGCCGGTGCCGACGAACGTGCTCTGCCACTTGGCCGGGTCGTAGCCGTTCGGCAGGATGATCATGTTGTAGTTGTCGGACGAGGTCAGGTAGGGGAAGTTGCCGTTCGCGGCGCTCAGGTGGAACTCGACGGTGAAGTCGTCGACCTTCTTGACCCCGGACGGTGACAGCACGCCGCCGAACGCCGACAGCGCGTTGGACGCGCTCTTGGGGTTGGTCTGCAGCTTGTAGGTGTAGACGACGTCGTCGGCGGTGAGCGGGTGGCCGTTGTGGAACTTGACCCCCTGGCGGATCTTGAACGTCCACACGTCGGCCGTCGAGTTGGGCTTCCAGCTGGTCGCCAGCACCGGCTGCAGCTTGAGCTGCTGGTCGGACAGGCACAGGTACTCGCCGGTCTGGCCGAGCATGTCCAGGCCGCCCTGGTCGGCCACGGTCAGCGGGTTGATCGCCGCGGCGGGGACGATGATGCCGGCCTTGATCGTGGCGTTGGCCTTGCCGCTGCCGCTGCCGCCGGCTGGACGCCGTGCCGGTCGAGGCGCCGGAGCTGCCGCAGGCGGAGATGACCGCGCCGATGACCGGCAGCGACAGGCCCGCCACCGTCCCGCGGCGCAGCAGCTCGCGGCGCGACAGGCGGCCGGCTGCGTACTCGTCGATGACGTGGTTGGCGATCTCGCCCTGGCCCTCGCGCAGCTGGTCAAGCCGACGGTGATCGATGCTCACGGGTCCTCCTCAAGGACTTCGCCCGGCGCTCGGCGCCGGGCGCGAATCGGGGAAAAGCTATGCCTGGGGCCGGTGATTGTCACGGGCCCGGTTCGGTGCGTTGCATATTTCGCAGCTCGTCGATCGGGATATGGCAGCTCATGAAGTGGCCGGGCTCCACCTCGGCCAGCGGCGGCTCGGTGCTCTCGCACACGCCGGTGGGCAGCCGCCGCGGGCAGCGGGTGTGGAACACGCAGCCCGACGGCGGGTCCGCGGGCGAGGGGATCTCGCCCTCCAGCCTGATCCGGTCCGGCCGCTCCCCGTCGATGGACGGCACGGCGGACAGCAGCGCCTCGGTGTAGGGATGGTGCGGGCCGCTGAACACGGTCTCGGCCGGCCCGACCTCCATCACCCGGCCCAGGTACAGCACCGCGATGCGGTCGGACAGGTACCGCACCACGCCGAGGTCGTGCGAGATGAACAGGTAGGTGACGTCCTCCTTGGCCTGCAGGTCGGCCAGCAGGTTCAAGATCGCCGCCTGCACCGACACGTCCAGCGCCGAGGTCGGCTCGTCGCACACCACCACCCGCGGGCCGCCGGCGAACGCGCGCGCGATCGCCACCCGCTGCTTCAGCCCGCCGGACAGCTGGCTCGGCCGCAGCGGCAGGTGCCGCGGCTCCAGCCGGACCGAGCGGACCAGGTCGGCCAGCCGGTCCCGGAGCCGGTCACCGTCCAGCCCGGCCAGCCGGGACAGCGGCCGGCTGATCAGCCGCCGCACGCTGTGCCGCCGGTTCAGCGCCGAGTCCGGGTTCTGGAACACGATCTGCAGCGCCTTGAGCTGCTGCAGCGGGCGGGACCTGGCGCTGCCGCCGAGCGGCCGGTCGTCCAGCGTCACCGCCGAGCCCTCGTCCGGCCGCTCCAGGCCGAGCAGCACCTTGGCCAGCGTGGTCTTGCCGCTGCCGGACTCGCCGACCAGGCCGAGCGTCTCGCCGCGGTGCAGCGCCAGGTCGATGTTGCTCAGCGCGCGCACCTGCTCGCCGCCCGAGCCGAAGGTCTTGGACACCCCGGCCGCGCGCACCACCGGCTCGGCGGCCTCCCGCCGGTCGGGCAGCGCGGCGTCGGCCGGAGTGTTGCGGGGCAGGTCCGCGGTCGTCCTCGTGCAGGTAGCACCGGGAGGTGCGGCCGGGCCCGGTGCCGAACGCGGGCGGCGGCGCGGTGTGGCAGCGGTCCTCGGCGATCGGGCAGCGCTCGGTGAAGATGCAGCCCGGCAGCGAGTGGCCGGGCGCGGGCAGGAAGCCGGGGATGGTGTCCAGCCGCCCGTGGTCCTTGCGCTGGCCGCGCCGCGGGATGCAGCGCAGCAGCCCGACCGTGTAGGGGTGGCGGGGCTCCTCGAACACCTGCCGCGCGGGCCCCTCCTCGACCAGCTCGCCCGCGTACAGCACCCCGACCCGGTCGCACATCTTCGCGATCACGGCGAGGTTGTGGCTGATGAACAGCACCGAGGTGGAGAACTCGGCGCGCAGCCCGGCGACCAGGTCGAGCACCTCCGCCTCGACGGTCGCGTCCAGCGCGGTGGTCGGCTCGTCCAGGATCAGCAGCGACGGCTCGGCGGCCAGCGCCATCGCGATGACCGCCCGCTGCGCCATCCCGCCGGACAGCTCGTGCGGGTAGCGGTTCATCACCCGGCCGGGGTCGGAGATCTGGACCTTGGCCAGCATGGCCTGTGCCCGCGCCAGCGCCTCGTCCTTGGACGCGCCGGCGATCTCGTACACCTCGGCGACCTGACGGCCGACCCGGATCGACGGGTTCAGCGCCCGGCCGGGCTCCTGGTAGACCATCGACACCACGCTGGCCCGCAGCTCCCGCAGCTGGGCCGCGTTCATGGCCAGCGGGTCGGCGCCGCTGATGCGGATCCGGCCCGCGCTGACCCGGCCGTTGCGCGGCAGGTACCGGGTCAGCGCGTTGGCGACCGTGGACTTGCCCGAGCCGGACTCGCCGACCAGGCCGTAGGACTCGCCGCGGCCGATCTCGAACGACACGTCCCGCAGGACCCGGCGGTCGCTGCCGCGCACCCGGTAGGTGACGTCCAGGTTCCCGACCTCCAGCGCCGCCGGGGCGCTGCCGGGAGGGCCGGCCGCGGGCATCGTCTGCGCCGCGGTCACGAGGCCAGCACCTGCTCGATCGAGTCGGTGACCAGGTTGATGGAGATCACCAGCGAGGCGATGGCCAGCGCCGGGAACAGCGTCATCCACCAGTACCCGGCCGGCAGCACTCCGTAGTTGCTGGCGATGTCGGCCCCCCAGTCCGGAGTCGGCGGCTGAATGCCAAAGCCCAGGAACGACAGCGCGGCGACCGTGAAGATCGCGTAGCCGAGGCGCACGGTGAACTCCACCAGGATGGCGGGCAGCACGTTCGGCAGGATCTCCACGAACATGATCCGCAGCGGGCTCTCGCCCAGCAGCCGCGCGGACGACAGGTAGTCGAGCTGGCTCTCCACCAGCACCGCCGAGCGGACCGTGCGCGCGATCAGCGGCGTGAACACGAACCCGACTACCAGCGTGATGGTCAGCGTGGACGGGCCGAGCGAGACCACGAACAGCAGCGCGACGATCACCAGCGGCAGGGCCAGCACGGCCTCGACGCCGCGGCTGACCACCATGTCCACGATCCCGCCGAGGTAGCCCATGACCAGGCCGAGCGCGGTGCCCGGCGACCGTGCCGAGCATGGTGGCCAGGGCGGCGATGATCAGGATGGACCGGGACCCCACGATGACCCGGGAGAACACGTCCCGGCCGAGCTGGTCGGTGCCGAACCAGTGCGCGGCCGACGGCGGGGAGTTGGTGGCCAGCAGGCTCTGCGCCAGCGGGTTGTGCGGGGCGATCGCCGAGCCGAAGATGGCGCACACGATCCAGAACAGCAGGATGGCCGCGCCGGCGATGAACGTGGGACGGCGCAGCAGCAGCCGCCACGGCGGCATCTCGGCCAGGCCGGTATGCGCGACGGCGACCTCGGCGGCCGGGAGCGGCCGCGAGGTCAGTCACGGGCGCTCCCGAGCCGCAGCCGCGGGTTCAGCTGGGTGTTGAGCAGGTCGGCCAGCAGCGTGGCCACCATGTACACGACGCCGATCACCAGCACCCCCGCTTCCAGCATGGGAAAGTCCTTCGCGGTCGCGGCCCGGTAGATCAGGTTGCCGATGCCCTGGTAGTTGAACAGCGTCTCGACCACGACCAGGCCGCCGATCAGGTACCCGGTCTGGGTCGCGATCACCGTGATCGTCGGCAGCAGCGAGTTGCGCAGCACATGCCGCCTGATCACCACCGACCGCCGCAGCCCCTTGAGCGTCGCGGTGCGGGTGTAGTCGGAGTCCAGCGCCTCGATCGTGCCCGCCCTGGCCATCCGCGCGATGTAGCCGAACAGCACGAACACCAGCGGGATGGCGGGCAGGATCAGGTGCTGGAACTGGCTCGCCGGGGAGGCGCCCTGGCCGGCCGAGGCGGTGACCGGCAGCACCTTGAGCCCGACCGCGAAGATGACGATCACCACGATGCCGGAGACGAACTCGGGCACGGTCGCCGCGGACAGGCCCACCACCGAGATGACCCGGTCGGTGGCCCGCCCGGCGTTCAGCGCGGCGAGCACCCCGCCGGCGATGCCGAGCGGCACCACGACGATGAACGCGAGCGCGGCCAGCTTGAGCGAGTTGAGCAGCGCGGCCTGGACGAACGGCTCCACCGGCGTGCGGTACTGGTAGGAGGTGCCCATGTTGCCCTGCAGCAGGTTGCCGACCCAGCTGAAGTACTGCACCACCAGCGGCCGGTCCACGCCGAGCTGGTGGTCAAGGGCGCTCACCGCGCTCGGTGAGGCCAGGTTGCCCAAGATCGCGCGGCCCGGGTCACCGGGCAGCACCTGGCCTGCGAAGAAGACGATCAGGCTGAGCAGGAAAAGGGTGATGATGGCCAAGCCCAGCCGCTTCAGGATGTACGTCGCCAATCGCTGGCCCCCTCGAAGACGGCAGCCCTGCGGTATGAGATCTTGCCCGGCAGCCTAGTTTCCTATCCGGCGGTCGGCAAAGTTCGCGTCGCCGGATCGTTAGCGAACCGTCACTTTGCCCGGCGGCGCAGCGGGCCGTTTCCGGCGGCCGGATCATTTAAGCCGGGTCCTTGCTAAGGGGATAGCCTTCCGGCCATGACGCAGCCCGGCCTGCGCGCCGCCCCGGTGGCGGCTGCCCCGTGAAGATCACCGCGATCCGGCTGCACCGGCTGCGGCTGCCGCTCGACCCGCCGTTCGCAGCCGCCTGGGACCCGGTGCCGCGGCGGCACTTCGACGCCACCGTGGTGGCGGTGCAGACCGACGCCGGGCTGACTGGCTACGGCTCGGGCGACACCATGAACGGCTTCGAGCCGTACGCCGGCCTGTTCACCGGCGCCGATCCGCTGCAGATCGCCCGGCACGTGCAGACCATCGAGACGATCGGCTTCCACGCGGGCCGGTACTGGCCGCTGGAGGCGGCCCTGTGGGACATCGTGGGCCAGGCCTGCGGCCAGCCGGTGGCGGTGCTGTTCGGCGGCGCCGCCACGGCGCTGCCGTGCTACGCCTCGTTCGGTGAGCACAAGGACCCGGCCGCGCGCACCGAGACCGCGCTGGCTGCCCGGGAGGCCGGGTTCCGCGCGGTCAAGATCCGGATCGGCCGCGGCGGGGTCGCCGAAGGGCTGGCCGCGGTCCGGGCGGTCCGCGACGCGGCCGGCCCGGATCTGGAGATCATGATCGATCTCAACCAGTGGTGGCGGATGGAAGGGGACATCTCCGCCGCGCTGGATGAGGCCGCGGTCCGGGGCATCGCCGCCGAGCTGCGCGAGCTGAACGTGCTCTGGCTGGAGGAGCCGCTGCCGGGCGGCAACCTGGCCGGCATGCGGATGCTGCGGGAGCAGGCCGGGATCCGGGTGGCGGGCGGCGAGATGGCGCGCACGCCCGGCGAGCTGCTGGCCGCGCTGGACGCCGGGGCGCTGGACGTGCTGCAGCCGGACGCGGTGCTCGCCGTCGGCATGCTGCGGGCCCGTACCGTGGCCGAGGTGGCCCTGCTGCGCGGCCGGTGGTTCACCCCGCACACCTGGACCAACGGCCTCGGCCTGCTGGCCAACCTGCACCTGGTGGCCGGGGTCGGCGGCGGCCCGTACCTGGAGTACCCGTGGGACCCGCCCGGCTGGACGCCGCAGCGGCGCGATTTCTTCCTGGCCGAGCCGGTGCAGCCGGGGCCGGACGGGCAGCTGGCGGTGCCGGACCGGCCGGGGCTCGGCGCGCAGCTCGACCCCGGCGAGCTGCAGCGCTGGGCGGTCAGCTGACCGCGGCGGCCCGCGGGTTCCCCGCAGCACAGGCCGCGAAGGAGACGAAGGAGGCGGCATGAGCCAGCAGGCCGGCCCGGCCGGCACGATCGGCGCCCGGCAGTTCTCGCTGGTCCCCGGGCCGGTGGCGCACTTCGGGCCAGGCGCGGTCAGCGCCCTGCCCGGCGCGGTGCTTGCCACCGGCCGGGACCGCGCGGTGGTGATCACCGATCCGGGACTGGCGGGCACCCCGGTCGCGGCCGCCGTGACCGGCGCGCTGGCCGCGGCCGGGCTGCCGGTGGCGGTGTTCGCGGGCGTGCACCCCAACCCCACCACCGGCGACCTGGCCGCCGGGGCCGCGGCGGTCGCCGAGGCCGGCCCGGCCGGCCGGACGGCGCTGGTGGCCGTGGGCGGCGGCTCGTCCATCGACGCGGCCAAGGGCATCGCGCTGGCGGCAGTGAACCCGCAGCGCGGCCGCGAGCTGGACTACAGCACCGACTTCGCCGAGCCCGGCCTGCCGATCGTCGCGGTGCCGACCACCGCCGGCACGGGCGCGGAGACCAACGCGTTCGGCGTGATCACCGACACCGCCGCCCGGCGCAAGTTCTACGTGGGGCACGCCAGCACCCGGCCCGCGGCGGCGGTACTCGACCCCGAGCTCACCACCGGGCTGCCGCCCGGCCCGACCGCGGCCACCGGCCTGGACGCGCTCACCCACGCGCTGGAGTCCTACCTGTCGGTCCGGGCCAGCCCCTGGTCGGACGGCATCGCGCTGCAGGTGGTCAGGATGGCCGCCCGGTACCTGCCGCGGGCGGTCGCCGACGGCTCCGATGCCGAGGCCCGGGCCCAGATGCTGCTGGCCGCGCACATGGCAGGCGTCGCGATGGCCAGCACCGGGCTGGGCGTGTGCCATGCGATCGGGCATGCGCTCGGCGGCCGGTTCGGGATCGCGCACGGGGTGGCGCTGTCGCTGGTGCTGCCGCAGGTGCTCGCGTTCAACCAGCCGGCCACCGGCAGCCGGCTCGCGGACATCGGCTTCGCGCTCGGCGCGGCGGACACCGCGGCCAGCACGGAGCGCAACGGGCGCGCGGCCATCGAGGCGGTCGCCGGGCTGGCCCGCCAGATCGGGCTGACCCGGACGCTGGCCGACTTCGGCGTCACCGCCGCCGACCACGACCAGATCGCCGCCGACGCGCTGGCCGACGAGGTGCTGGCCAACACGCCGCGGTGGCCGGGCGCCGCCGACATCCGCGCGCTGCTGGCCGGACAGCCCGGCGCGCCGCCGGACCGGGGATGATGAACTCCAGGCGGGCGGCCAGCGCCGCCGCAGGCACACCCGAGCTCAGCGAGGAGCGGTGATGGCAGCCGAGCACAACCCAGGTCAGCCAGGTTCCGGCCGCGGCGGGCAGCCCCCGGCCGGGGCCCGGCCGGTCCGCGCGCCGCGCGGGACGACGATCAGCTGCCGGGGCTGGCCGCAGGAAGCGGCCATGCGGATGCTGATGAACAACCTGGATGCCGAGGTTGCCGAGCACCCCGACCAGCTCATCGTCTACGGCGGGTCCGGCCGGGCCGCGCGCAGCTGGGCGGCGTTCGACGCGATCGTGGCCTCGCTGCAGGACCTCGCCGCCGACGAGACGCTGCTGGTGCAGTCGGGCAAGCCGGTCGGGGTATTCCGCACCCACGAGTGGGCGCCGCGGGTGCTGATCGCCAACTCCAACCTGGTGCCGCAGTGGGCCACCTGGGAGGAGTTCCGGCGGCTGGAGGCGGCCGGGCTGACCATGTACGGCCAGATGACCGCCGGGTCGTGGATCTACATCGGCACCCAGGGCATCCTGCAGGGCACCTACGAGACCTTTGCCGCGGTCGCGGCCAAGCGGTTCGGCGGATCGCTGTCCGGCACGATCACCCTCACCGCGGGCCTCGGCGGGATGGGCGGGGCGCAGCCGCTCGCGGTCACGATGAACGGCGGGGTGGCGATCTGCATCGACTGCGACCCGTCCCGGATCAGCCGCCGGATCGAGCACGGCTACCTGGACGAGGCGGCTGACGGCCTCGATGATGCGGTGCGCCGGGCCGCCGCCGCCGCCGCGGCCGGCCGGCCGCTGTCGATCGGGCTGCTCGGCAACGCGGCCGAGGAGGTGCCGCGGCTGCTGGCCATGGGCGCCCCGGTGAACGTGGTCACCGATCAGACCTCGGCGCACGACCCGCTCAGCTACCTGCCGCGCGGCGTGCCGTTCGAGGACATGGCCGCGCTGCGGGCCGAGGACCCGGCCGGGTTCACGGAGCGGGCCCGCGAGTCGATGGCCGCGCATGTGGAGGCCATGGTGGGCTTCCAGGACGCGGGCGCCGAGGTGTTCGACTACGGCAACTCGATCCGCGGCGAGGCCGAGCTGGCCGGCTACCCGCGCGCGTTCGACTTCCCCGGCTTCGTGCCCGCCTACATCCGGCCGCTGTTCTGCGAGGGCAAGGGCCCGTTCCGGTGGGCCGCGCTGTCCGGCGACCCGGCCGACATCGCCGTCACCGATGCCGCGATCCTGGACCTGTTCCCCGGCAACGAGCCGCTGGCCCGGTGGATCCGGCTGGCCGGCCAGAAGGTGGCTTTCCAGGGGCTGCCCGCGCGGATCTGCTGGCTCGGCTACGGCGAGCGGCACCTGGCCGGGGTCCGGTTCAACGAGCTGGTGGCCCGCGGCGAGGTGTCGGCGCCGATCGTGCTCGGCCGCGACCACCTGGACTGCGGCTCGGTGGCCTCGCCGTACCGGGAGACCGAGGCGATGGCCGACGGCTCGGACGCGATCGCCGACTGGCCGCTGCTCAACGCCCTGGTCAGCACCTCCTCGGGCGCGTCCTGGGTGAGCATCCACCACGGCGGCGGGGTCGGCATCGGCCGCTCGATCCACGCCGGCCAGGTGTGCGTCGCCGACGGCACCGAGCTGGCCGGCCAGAAGCTGGAGCGGGTGCTGACCAACGACCCGGGCATGGGCGTGATCCGGCATGCCGACGCCGGCTACGACCGGGCGGCCGACGTGGCCGAAGAGCGCGGCGTCCGGCTCCCGATGGCCGGAACCTGAGAGCCGGGAGGGCGCATGGGCTTCGATGAGCTGTGGCGGTCGCTGCTGCCCATCGGGCGCGACCCGGCGACCGGCGGCTACCGGCGGTTCGTGTTCAGCGAGCCGGAACTGGCGGCGCGGTCATGGTTCATGGCCGCGGCCGCGCGGCGCGGGCTGGACGCCGAATGCGACCGCAACGCGAACCTGTGGGCCTGGTGGCGGCCCGCCGACCCGGCGGCGGCCGCCCGGCCGGCCGTGGCGGCCGGCAGCCACCTGGACTCGGTGCCCGACGGCGGCGGCTACGACGGCCCGCTCGGCGTGGTGTCGGCGTTCGCCGCGATCGACCGGATGCGCGAGCAGGGCGTCACCCCGGCCCGGCCGGTGGCGGTCGCGGCGTTCGCCGAGGAGGAAGGCGCCCGGTTCGGCGTCGCGTGCCTGGGCAGCAGGCTGCTGACCGGGGTGGCGGACGGCGCGCAGGCGGCCCGGCTGACCGACTCCGCCGGGGTGAGCCTGGCCCGGGCCATGACCGGGGCCGGCCTGGACCCGGCCGGGCTCGGTCCCGACGGCGAGCGGCTGGGCCGGATCGGCGCCTATGTCGAGCTGCACATCGAGCAGGGCCGGGGGCTCGCGGACCTGGGCGCCGCGGTGGGCGTGGCCGAGGGCATCTGGCCGCACGGCCGGTGGCGGCTGGAGTTCACCGGCCGGGCCGACCACGCCGGCACCACGGCGCTGGCCGACCGGCGCGACCCGATGCTGCCGTGCGCGGCCGCCGTGCAGGCCGCGCGGCAGGCGGCCGGTGCGCACGGCGCGCTCGCCACGGTCAGCAAGGTGATCACCGAGCCGGGCGGCGCCAACGGCATCAACTCCGCGGTCTCGGCCTGGCTGGACGCCCGCGCCCCGGATGCCGCCGCGCTGGAGGCGGTGACCGGCGAGGTCACGGCGCGGGCGCGGGCCGCCGCGACCGAGCACGGCGTCACGCTCGCGGTCCGCCGCGAGTCGTTCAGCCCGGCGGTGTCGTTCGACCCGGTGCTGCGCGGCCGGGTCGCCGCCGCCGTCGCCCGGGCCTGCGGCGACCCCCCGGTGCTGCCCACCGGGGCCGGCCACGACGCCGGGGTGCTCGCCGCCCGGCGGCCGGCCGCGATGCTGTTCGTGCGCAACCCGACCGGGGTGTCGCACGCGCCGGACGAGCACGCCACCGCGGCGGACTGCGCAGCCGGGGTGGACGCCCTGGCCGCGGTGCTCGCCGACCTGGCCGGCCCGCGATGACACCGGCGGCCGGATGACACCGGACGGCCCGCGATGACACCGGGCGGCCCGCCGCGCGCCTGGCACGCCGCGCTCGCGCTGCTGCCCGGCGGCGAGATCCGCGCCGACGTGCTGATCGAGGCGGCCGGTGACCGGTTCACCCGCGGTCACTCCGGACGTGCCCGCCGGGCAGCGGCCGCCGGGCACGGCGGCGCTGCCCGGGGTCGTGCTGCCGGGCCTGGCCAACGCGCACTCGCACGCGTTCCACCGGGCGCTGCGCGGGCTGACCCAGGCCGGGCGGGGCACGTTCTGGACCTGGCGGGAGCGGATGTACCAGGTCGCGGCCGCGCTGACGCCCGACAGCTACCTGGCCCTGGCCACCGCGGTGTACGCCGAGATGGCGCTGGCCGGCATCACCTGCGTGGGCGAGTTCCACTACCTGCACCACGGTCCTGGCGGCACGCGCTACGCCGACCCGAACGCGATGTCGGCCGCGCTGATCGCCGCGGCCGGCGCCGCGGGGGTGCGGATCACGCTGCTGGACGCCTGCTACCTGTCCGGCGGGCTGAACGCCGCCGGTCCGCAGCCACTGGCCGGGCCGCAGCTGCGGTTCGGCGACGGCGACGCGCACGCCTGGGCGCAGCGGGCCGAGGCACTGGCGTCCGGCCCGCTGCCCGGGCACGCCCGGGCCGGGGCCGCGATCCACTCGGTGCGCGCCGTCCCGGCCGGGCAGCTGGAGCCGGTCATCGGCTGGGCCCGCGGCCGGGCCGCGCCGCTGCACCTGCACCTGTCCGAGCAGGTGGCGGAGAACCAGGCCTGCCTGGCCGCCTACGGCGCCACCCCGGCGCAGCTGCTCTGCGACGCAGGCGCGCTCGGCCCGCGCACCACCGCCGTGCACGCCACCCACCTGACCGGCCGCGACCTCGAGCGGCTCGGCACCAGCAGCACGGTCGCGTGCCTGTGCCCGACCACCGAAGCCGACCTGGCCGACGGGATCGGCCCGGCCAGCGCGCTCGCCTACGCCGGCTGCCCGCTGACGGTGGGCAGCGACAGCCAGGCCGTGGTGGACCTGTTCGAGGAGGCGCGCCGGATCGAGCTGGGCGAGCGGCTGGCCACCCAGCGCCGCGGCCACTTCACCGCCGCCGCGCTGGCCCGGGCCGCGACCGCCGCCGGGCACGCCAGCCTGGGCTGGCCGGAGGCCGGCCAGCTCGCCCCCGGCGCCCTCGCCGACCTGGTCGCCGTCCGGGCCGACAGCCCGCGGCTGGCCGGGCTGACCGCAGCCAGCGCGCTGGAGGCCACCGTGTTCGCGGCCACCGCCGCGGACGTGCGCGACGTGGTCATCGGCGGACGGGACGTCGTCCGCGACGGGCGGCACCTGCTGATCGGGGATGTGGCCGCCGCGCTGTCCGCCGCGATCGGCGCGGTGGCGCCGCAGCGGGAGCGGGCATGAGCACCCTGATCACCAACATCGGCGAGCTGGTCACCAACGCGCCGCCGGACCGCGCGGCCGGCGGTGACCCGGGCGGCGCGGGCCCGCAGTTCGCGTCCGTGCCGGACGCCGCCCTGGTCTTCGACGGCGGCCGGGTGGCGTGGACCGGACCGGCCGGGCAGGCGCCCCCGGCCGACGAGCGAGTCGACGCGGGCGGCCGGGCGGTACTGCCCGGCTTCGTGGACTCGCACGCGCACCTGGTGTTCGCCGGCGAGCGCGGCGCCGAGTTCGCGGCCCGGATGGCCGGCCAGCCCTACGCCGCCGGCGGCATCCGCGCCACGGTCGCCGCGACCCGGGCCGCCGGGGACGAGGTGCTGCGGGCCGGGCTGCGCCGGCTCGCCGCCGAGCTGGCGGCCCAGGGCACCACGACCTTCGAGTGCAAGTCCGGCTACGGGCTGACCGTCGCCGACGAGGCGCGCAGCGTGGCCCTGGCCGCCGAGGTGACGCCCGAGGTCACCTACCTCGGCGCGCATGTCGTGCCGCCCGAGTACGACGGCGACCCGGCCGGGTACGTGGACCTGGTCTGCGGGCCGATGCTGGCCGCGTGCGCGCCGCACGCGAAGTGGGTGGACGTGTTCTGCGAGCGCGGCGCGTTCGGGGCCGGCCAGGCCGCCGCGGTGCTCGCCGCCGGGACCGCGGCCGGCCTGATCCCGCGGGTGCACGCCAATCAGCTCGGCCACGGCCCCGGCGTGCAGGTCGCGGTGACCGCCGGGGCCGCCTCGGCCGACCACTGCACGTTCCTCGGCGACGCCGACGTGGACGCGCTTGCGCACTCCGGCACGGTCGCCACGCTGCTGCCGGGGGTGGAATTCTCCACCCGCCAGCCCTACCCCGACGCCCGGCGGCTGCTCGCCGCCGGCGCCACCGTGGCCCTCGCCACCGACTGCAACCCGGGCTCGTGCTTCACCTCCAGCATGGCGCTGTGCGTGGCGCTGGCCGTGCGGGAGATGCGGATGACCACCCAGGAGGCGGTGTGGGCCGCCACCGCCGGCGGCGCCCGGGCGCTGCGCCGCGGCGACGTCGGGTACCTCGCTCCCGGCGCCCGGGCCGACGCGGTGCTGCTGGACGCGCCGTCGCACGCCTACCTGGCCTACCGGCCCGGCGTCCCGCTCACCGCCGCCGTCTGGCGCGGCGGCGAGCGGGTGGCCGGCCTGGTCAGCGCCGGGTAGGCCCAGCCCCACCCGGTGCTGGCCGTGCTGGCCTACCTGAACGACTGCTAGCGTGCCCGGGTGACCGCGCCCCGTCGGCCGGCTCCGCGGCCGTCTACACCCACGGCCACCACGAGTCGGTGCTGCGCTCGCACCGCTGGCGGACGGCCGAAAACTCGGCCGGCGTACCTGCTGCCCCGGCTGCGGCCGGGCATGAACCTGCTGGACGTCGGCTGCGGGCCGGGCACCATCACCGCGGACCTGGCCGCCCGGGTGCACCCGGGCCGTGCCGCCGCCGTCGAGCTGACCGGCCAGGCGGTGGAGCTGGCCCGGGCCGAGGCCGGGGCCCGCGGCCAGGACAACATCGACTTCGCCGTGGCCGACGTGCACGACCTGAGCTTCGGCTCCGGCCAGTTCGACGTGGTGCACGCCCACCAGGTCCTGCAGCACGTCGCCGACCCGGTTCGCGCGCTGCGCGAGATGCGGCGGGTCTGCCGTCCCGGCGGGACGGTCGCGGCCCGGGACAGTGACTACGCCGCGTTCAGCTGGTACCCGGCGCTGCCCGGCCTCGATGACTGGCTGGCCCTGTACCGGACCGCGGCCCGGGCCAACGGCGGCGAGCCGGATGCGGGCCGGCACCTGCTGGCCTGGGCGCACGCCGCCGGGTACGACGAGGTCACGGCGACCGCGAGCACCTGGTGCTTCGCCTCGCCGGCGCCGGGCCTGGTGGGGCGGCATGTGGGCCGAGCGGATCCTGCACTCCGAGCTGGCCCGCCAGCTGGTGCGCGACGGGCTGGCGGACACCGCGCGGCTGGCAGCCGTCGCATCGGCCTGGCGGGCCTGGGCGGCCGACCCGGACGGCTGGCTGGTTCTCGTGCACGCCGAGATCCTGGCCACCGCCTGAGCCCGGGGCCGGTCAGCCGGGAGCCAGGGCCACGTAACGGCGGTGGAACCGGACGAGCGGGTCGGCCGCCTCGGCCACGTAGGGCACGGCCAGCACCCGGCCGATGATCAGCACGTGGTCACCGGCCGGGATCCGCTGCTCGACCCGGCACTCCAGCGCGGCCACCCCGCCCTCGGCGACCAGCGCGCCGGAGGCCGCGCCCCGGTGGTGCGGCAGCTCGGCCAGCAGCAGCCGGGCCCCGGGACGGCCGGCCACGGCGAACCGGCCCGCCAGCGCGCGCTGGCCGGCTCCCAGCAGCGTCACCGCGAATGTCTCCAGCCGGGCCAGCAGCTCGGCCGCGTACGAGCCGGCCAGCAGGCTGACCGCCACCAGCGGCGGCTCGTCCGACACCGGGATGAACGCGCTGACCGTGGTGCCGATGTCGTCGCGGCCGTCGGCCATCATGACCAGCGTGACCCCGCTGGCGTAGCCGCCGGCCGCGTCGGCGGCGGCGGGCGGGACGGCTGCTGGCTGGCTCACGCCCCTGACCTCACGCGATCCGCCACGAACCCGGCAGCATCAGCGGCCCGTGCCCCGGCCAGCCCGCGCGCGCCGCGAGCCGCCCGGCCGGCCCCAGCTCTCGGCGAACAGCCCGGCCGCCGACGCGGCCGGGCTCTCACTGGAGGCCGCGGGCCGCAGCCGGTCCACCGGGCGGATCCTGGGGTAGCCGTGCACCGGCGCGGCCGGGCCCAGCCCGGCCCGGCGGCGCGCGATCGCGGCCGCGTCCTCCAGGCCGCCCAGCTCATCGACCAGCCCCCGCTCGCGGGCGTCGGCGCCGGTCCACACCCGGCCCCGGGCCAGCTCGTGCACCCGGTCAGCGGGCAGCCCGCGGCCGGCGGCGACCTTGCCGGTGAAGTCGGCGTAGATGTGGTCCAGCCAGCGGGCCACCAGCTGCTGCTCGTCGGCGGTGAACGGGTGCAGCGCGGAGAACATCCCGGCGTGCTCGCCGCGGGTCACCCCGTCGGAGGTGATCCCGGCCCGGGCGAGCATCTCGCCGAGCACCGGCTTGCCGGTGAGCACGCCGATCGACCCGGTGATCGTGCCCGGCTGGGCCACGATCGCGTCCGCCGCCATCGCGATGAAGTAACCGCCGGACGCCGCGACGTCGCCCATCGAGACCACCACCGGCGTCCCCGCCGCCCGGGCCCGCACCACCTCGCGCCAGATCGTGTCGGAGGCGACGTAGGAGCCGCCGGGGCTGTTGACCCGCAGCACGATCGCGCGGGCCAGCTCGTCGGCGGCCGCGGCCCGGATCGCGGCCGCGATCGTGTCCGAGCCCATGGCCTGCGACAGCGGGCCGCGGGAGCTGCGCCCGCGCCGGATCGGCCCGGTCGCGTAGATCAGCGCGATCCCCGGCCGCCGCGGCGCGGCCGCGGTCCTGGCCCGCTCGGCCAGCGCCCGGGCCCGCTGATAGCGGGTCAGGTACTGCAGCACCGCGCCCTGGCCGGCCTGCTGGCGCACCTGCGCGTACACCTCGTCCCGGTAGGCCAGGACGTCCACCAGCCCGTTGGCCAGTGCCTGCTCGGCCAGGAACGGGCCGCGGTCGATCAGCTCGCGGGCCTGCCCGGCGGTCATCCCGCGGCGCTCGGCGATCGCCGCGGCGACCTGCTCGCTGGCCGAGGTGATCAGCCGCTCGGTGGCCTCGCGCGCCGGGCCGGAGAAGCTGCGCTCGGTGACCTGCTCGGCGGCGCTCTTGTACTCGTGCCGCTTGTCGACCTCGACGTGCGCGCCGAGCCGGTCCAGCGCGTCGCGCAGGAACACCCGTTCCACCGCCATCCCGGTCAGCCCGAGGTCGCCGGAGGGCTGCAGGCAGATCGTGTCGAACGCGGTCGCCAGGTAGTACGGCACCGTGCCGGCCGAGAACTCGCCGAACGACTCGGCCCAGGCCACCGCGTGCTTGCCTGCCGCGCGGAACGCGGCCACCGCGGCCCGCAGCTCCTGCACCGCGGCCAGCCCGATCGGCTGCCCGCCGAGCCTGGCCACCAGGACCTGCACCCGCCGGTCGGCGCGCGCCCGGCGCAGCCCGTCGAGCACGTCGGCCAGCACCGGGCGGTGGCGGCCGAGCGCGGACGACAGCGGGTCGGCCGGCCGCGCCTGCGCCAGCCCGTCGGTGAGGTCGAGTTCGAGTATCAGCGGCGCGGTCCGCTGCTGGCGCAGCCGGGTCACCCGCCCGGCCAGGGTGGTGTCGGTCATGTGGCCAGCTTAGGGGCGAGCCGGGCGGGTTCTGGGTGTCGGCTATCGTCGGCGGATATGGCCGACCGGGACGGTAACGGATGGGTGCGCTGCAGCCTCGGCCACCAGCACTGGGGACGGTACGGGGCGGCCGGGCTGCTGGCGATCGCCGGGCCGGGCGCACCCGGCGGCCCGGACCGGCGGCCGTCCCGGCGGGCCGAGCGTGCTGCTGCAGCGCCGGATCGAATGGAGCCACCACGGCGGCACCTGGGGCCTGCCCGGCGGGGCCCGCGACAGCCACGAGACCCCGGCCGCGGCCGCGCTGCGCGAGGCGGCGGAGGAATGCGCGGTGCCGCCGGCCGCGGTCACGGTCAGCGGCATGTTCCGCGACGACCACGGCGGCTGGCGCTACGACACCGTGCTGGCCCGGGCGCGGCAGCCCTTCACCGTGCAGGCCGCCAGCGAGGAGACCATCGAGGCCGCCTGGGTGCCGGCCGCCGAGGTCACCGCACTGGACCTGCATCCGGGTTTCGCGGCGAGCTGGCCGGCCCTGGCGGGCGCGCTGGATCCGCTGACCGTCATCGTGGACGGTGCCAACGTGATGGGCTCGCGGCCGGATGGCTGGTGGCGGGACCGGGCCGGGGCCGCGGCCCGGCTGGCCGGGCAGCTCGCGGTGCTGGCCGGCCAGGGGCTGGCCGAGCTGCCCGATCCCGGGACCGGGCCGCGGCTGGCCTGCTGGCTGCCCGACTTCGTGCTGGTGGTGGAGGGCGCGGCGCGGTCTGTTGCGGATGGCGCGGACCGCGCGGGCGGGGACGGTGAAGCCCGGGAGAGTGCCGCAGCGCGGCTGACGGTGACCGCCGCGCCCGGCTCGGGCGACGACACGATCGCGGAGCTGGCCGGCACGCTGCCCGGGCGGCGGATCGTGGTCACCGCGGATCGTGAGCTGCGCCGCCGCTGCGCCGCCGCCGGGGCGCAGCTGGCCGGGCCCGGCTGGCTGCTCGGCCTGCTCGCCGGCCAGTGAGCCGGGACCCAGTGAGCCAGCCGCCGCCGGGCCAGGACCCAGTGAGCCAGCCGGCGGCCAGCCGGTACCCGCTCGGCGCGGCGGTGACCGCGGCGGAGCTGACCGGTGACCCGCTGCCGGTGCTGGCCGCGCTGCGCGCCGCCGAGCCGGTGTCCTGGCTGCCGGCCCTCGGCGGCTGGCTGGTCACCCGGCACGACCTGGTCCAGCGGGTGCTGCGGGACGCGCGCGCCTACACGGTGGACGACCCGCGGTTCTCCACCGCGCGGGTCGTCGGCCCGAGCATGCTCTCGCTGGACGGCCCTGTCCACCGGCGCCACCGCGACCCGTTCAGCCAGGCATTCCGGGACCCGGCCGTGGCCGGCGGCTGACCGGGCTGGTCGCCGCGCACGCCGCCGGCCTGACCGCGGGGCTGGCCCCGGCCGGGGCGGCCGAGCTGCGCCGCGGGCTGGCCGGGCCGCTGGCGGCGGCGGTGATGGCCGACGTACTCGGGCTGGCCGGGGTCACCCCGGCGGTCATCCTCCGCTGGTACGACGCGATCGTGGCCGCGGTCGCCGCGCTGTCGGGCCAGGGCCAGTCCGGCGTGCCCGGGGGCGGCGTGCCCGGGGGCGATGTGCCCGCAGGCGGCACTGCCGGCGCTGAGGCGTTCGCGCAGCTGCGCGCGGCCATCACCGCCGCGGCCGCCCGCGGCGGGGCGGACTCGCTGCTGGCCGTCGCCGCCGCGCGCGGCGACCTGGCCCCCGGCGAGCTTGCCTCCAACGCCGCGGTGCTGATGTTCGGCGGCATCGAGACCGTCGAGGCGATGATCTGCAACGCGGCCTGGCACCTGCTCAGCCATCCGGCGCTGGTCCCGGCCGTCGCCGCGGACGAGGACCTGCTCGCCGCCGCGGTGGAGGAATCACTGCGGCTGGAACCGGCCGCCGCGCTGCTGGACCGCTACGCGGCCGCGGATGCGCGGCTGGGCGGCGCGGAGATCCGCCGCGGCGACCGGGTCACGGTCTCGGTCACCGCGGCCGGCACCGACCCTGCGGTGTACCCGGACCCCGAGACGTTCGATCCCCGGCGGTACGCCCCGGCCGCCGCGGCGGCGCCAGGCCGGGCCGCCGCGGCGGCGCACCTGGCCTTCGCCGTCGGCCCGCACTTCTGCATCGGCGCCCAGCTCGCCCGGCTGGAAGCGCAGACCGCGCTGCGGGCCGTGCTGGCCCTGCCGGGCGTGCGACTCGACCCGGACCACCCGTCCCGCCCGCAGGGCCTGGTGTTCCGCAAGCCGCTCGCCCTGCGAATCCGCTGGGACGCGGATCCGCCCGGTGCCCGGCCGTGATCGCGGCTGGCCGTCCCGGCCGCCGGCGGCCCCGGCGGCCCTGACCGCAGCCGGGAAGCGGCGTATCGTCGATCTGGTGACTGGTGCTTTCAAGTGGGACGAGACCTTGTATTCGGGCGCGGCCTCCTACTACGCCGCCGGCCGCCTGCCGTATCCGCCGGAACTGGCCTCCGCCCTGCGCGATGCGCTCGGCCTCGACGGGTCGGGCCGGCTGCTGGACGTCGGCTGCGGGCCGGGCTCGCTGACCCTGCTGCTCGCGCCGCTGTTCCGTGACGTCACCGCGATCGACGCCGACAAGGCGATGATCGAGGAAGGCGCCGCGAAGGCCATCGCCGCCGGGGTGCCCAACATCAGCTGGTTCCCGATGCGCGCCGAGGACCTGCCCGGCAAGCTCGGCCGGTTCAAGGTCGTGACGTTCGCGCAGTCCTTCCACTGGATGAACCAGCAGGCGGTGGCGCCGCTGGCGCGGCGGATGCTGCCGCCGTCCGGGGGCGCCTGCGTGCACGTGCACGCCACCACGCACGAGGGGGTCGTCGGCTGGGCGATGCCCTGCCCGCAGCCGCCGCGCGACCAGATCGCCTCGCTGGTCGGCGACTACCTGGGCCCGGTGCGCCGGGCCGGGCGCAGCAGCCTGCCGTCCGGGCCGCCCGACGGCGGCGACGACGCGATGCGCGCGGCCGGGTTCCGCGGGCCCGAGCAGATCACCGTCGGCGGCGGCGAGGTGCACGAGCGCACCGAGGACGAGATCATCGCGTCGGTGTACTCACAGTCCAGCTCGGCGCCGCACCTGTTCGGGGACCAGCGGGAGGCGTTCGAGGCGGACCTGCGCCAGATGCTGCGCCACGCCTCGCCCGGCGGCCGGTTCAGCGAGCAGCAGCGCCCGGTCACCGCCGACATCTGGCGCCCGTAGCGGGGCCCGGGCCGGTGCGGGTGGTGGTGCTGGCCGACACGCACGCCCCGCGGCGGTGGAAGGCGTGCCCGCCCGCGGTCGCCGCCCGGCTGCGCGGCGCCGATCTGATCCTGCACGCCGGGGACGTGTGCACCGCCGCCGTGCTGGACGAGCTGGCCGCCTACGCCCCGGTCCGGGCCGTGCTCGGCAACAACGACGCGCCGGAGGTGGCCGCCTGGGGCGCGCCGCCGCAGCTGGAACTCGAGCTGGCCGGCGTGCCGGTGGCGATGCTGCACGACAGCGGCCAGCAGGCAGGCCGGCTGGCCCGGCTGCGCCGCCGGTTCCCGGCCGCGGCCCTGGTCGTGTTCGGGCACTCGCACATCCCGCTGGACGAATCCGCGGCGGGCCTGCGGATCTTCAACCCGGGCTCGCCCACCGACCGCCGCCGCCAGCCCCGCGGCACCGTCGGCGTGCTGGAGCTGGCCGACGGCGGGGTGCGCCGGGCGGAGATTCTCCCGGTGACCTGATCCAGTCAGGAGCGCGGACCCGGGCCGGGTTAGTCGCCGGTGGCGAGGGTGCGGCCGGCCGAGCCAGACCACGCCGAGCGGGGGCAGCCGCAGCTCGGCCGACGCGGGCAGCCCGTGCCAGGGCTGCGCGACGGCCTCGACGGCGCCGAGGTTGCCGACCCCGCTGCCGCCGTAGTTCACCGCGTCGGTGTTGATCAGCTCGGTCCACCGGCCCGCGGCCGGCAGCCCGGCCCGGTAGTGCTCGTGCGGCTCGCCGGAGAAGTTCGCCAGGCAGGCGAGCGCGGCCCCCGACCCGTCGAAGCGCAGGAACGACAGCGTGTTGCCGGCGTGGTCGTTGGCGTCGATCCACTCGAAGCCGGCCGGCGCGGCGTCTTGCCGCCACAGCGCCGGGTGGTCGCGGTAAGCCCGGTTCAGGTCGGCGGTCAGCTGGCGGACGCCGGAGTGCAAGCCGTACTGCAGCAGGTCCCAGCGCAGCCCGCGCTCCTGCGACCACTCGTCGCCCTGGCCGAACTCCGACCCCATGAACAGCAGCTGCTTGCCGGGGTGCGCCCACATGTAGGCGAGCAGCGCGCGCAGCCCGGCGAACTGCCGCCATTCGTCGCCCGGCATTTTGTGCAGCAACGAGCCCTTCCCGTGCACGACCTCGTCGTGCGACAGCGGCAGCACGAAGTTCTCTGAGTAGGCGTACATCATCGAGAACGTCATCTGGTTGTGGTGGTAGCTGCGGTACACCGGGTCGCGCGAGAAGTAGTCGAGCGTGTCGTGCATCCAGCCCATGTTCCACTTCAGGCCGAACCCGAGGCCGCCCAGGTACACCGGCCGGGTCACCCCCGGCCAGGCGGTGGACTCCTCGGCGATCATGGTGATGCCGGGCACCAGCTTGTAGCAGGTGGCGTTGACCTCCTGCAGGAACGACACCGCGTCCAGGTTCTCCCGGCCGCCGAGCGCGTTCGGCGTCCACTGCCCGGCCTCGCGGGAGTAGTCCAGGTACAGCATCGAGGCGACGGCGTCCACCCGCAGCCCGTCGATGTGGAACTCGGTCAGCCAGTAGACCGCGTTGGCGACCAGGAAGTTGCGGACCTCGCGGCGGCCGTAGTCGAAGATCAGCGTGCCCCAGTCCGGGTGCTCGCCGCGCCGCGGGTCGGAGGGCTCGTACAGCGGCGTGCCGTCGAACCGGGCCAGCGCCCAGTCGTCGCGCGGGAAGTGCGCGGGCACCCAGTCGACCAGCACCCCGATGCCGGCCTGGTGCAGCCGGTCGACCAGATGGCGGAACTCATCCGGGGTGCCGAACCGGGCGGACGGCGCATAGTAGCTGGTCACCTGGTAGCCCCACGAGCCGCCGAACGGGTGCTCGGCGACCGGCAGGAACTCGACGTGGGTGAAGCCGAGCTCGGACACGTACCGGGTCAGCTCGTCGGCCAGCTCGGTGTAGGACAGGCCGGGCCGCCACGAGCCCAGGTGCACCTCGTAGATGCTCATCGGGCTGGCCAGCACGTCGGTCCTGGACCTGGTCTCCACCCAGCGCTCGTCGCCCCAGGTGTAACCGGACTCGTAGACCACCGACGCGGTGGCCGGCGGCGGCTCGGCGAGCTGGGCGAGCGGGTCGGCCTTGGCGTGCCAGCTGCCGTCCCGGCCGCGGATCTCGTACTTGTACCTGGTGCCGGGGCCGACGCCGGGGATCAGCAGCTCCCACACGCCGGAGCTGCCGAGCGAGCGCATCGGGTGCCCCCGCCCGTCCCAGTGGTTGAAGTCGCCGGCCACCCGGACCGAATCGGCGTTCGGCGCCCAGACCGCGAACGCGGTGCCGGTGCCGGGCAGCACGCGCGCGCCGAGCACCCGCCACAGCGCCTCGTGCCGGCCCTCCGCGATCAGGTGCAGGTCGACCTCGCCCAGCGTCGGCAGGTGCCGGTAGGGGTCGTCGGCGATGGTCTCCTCCGCCCCCGGGTAGCGGACCGCGATCTGGTAGCCGCTCGTCCCGGTCCCGTCCGCCAGCACCGAGAACACGCCCTGGTGCACGTGCTGCATCGGCAGCCGCTGCCCGCCGGGCAGCACCACGGCGACCGATTCGGCCAGCGGCCGCAGCGCCCGGATCCAGGTGCCGCCGCCGGCGGCCGGGTGCTCGCCGAGCACCGGCGTGCGGGTCGTGGTGCCGGCCGCCGGCGATGGCGTCGATCTGCTCGCGGCTGACCGGGTCGGCCTGGCTCTGGCTGTTCGTCGTGGGGGTCTGGCTCATGGCTAGGCCGCGGCGATCGCGTCAAGCGGGATCGGCATCCAGGCCGGCCGGTGGTGTGCCTCGTAGATCACTTCGTAGACCGCCTTCTCCAGCATCAGGGCGCGCAGCAAGGGCGCGTCGGCTTCCGGGTCCATGCCGCCCGCCTGCGCATATCCGGCGCAGAACGCGGACTGGCAGCGGGCCACCCAGTCATCGGCGGGGCCGCGCAGCAGCCCGGCGTCCGGGCGGCCGAGCAGCCGGTGCCGGGCCGCGTAGTCGAACGAGCGCAGCATCCCGGCCACGTCCCGCAGCGCGGGCCCGGGGGCGCGCCGGACGGCCAGCGGCACGGCGGGCTCACCCTCGAAGTCCAGCGCCACCCAGCCCGCCTCGGTGCGCAGCACCTGACCGAGATGGTAGTCCCCGTGCACGCGCTGCAACGGCACCGGCCGCTCCATCGCGGCCAGCCCGGCGTAGGCGGCCCGCAGCTTGGCCGCGTGCGGGCGCAGCTGCGGCACCTGCGCCAGGGCCGCGTCCAGCTTGCCAGTCATGGCCGCGCCCAGCCCGGCCAGCTGCCCGGGCGGCAGCGGGGTGGTGCCGAACGCGGTGGCCAGGTCGGCGTGCATCTCGGCAGTGGCCCGGCCGAGCGCCCGCGCCTCGGCGGCGAAGTCCTGGCCGGGCCCGGCGGACCGGCCGGTACTGGCGCTGACCGGCTCGGTCAGGTAGTCCCGCTCGTAGCTGCCGTGCTCGGCGTACATCGCGCGCAGGTTCGCGGTGGCCAGCGCCCAGCCGTCGCTGGCGTTCGCCAGGTACTGCGACAGCACCCCGAGCAGCGCGGGCTCGCCGTCCAGGTCGGTGCCGAACCAGCCGTAGGGGCGAGCGACGTGCCGCGAGCCGAGCCGGGCCAGCGCGCCGGCCACCTCCAGGTCGGGGTTGATCCCGGGGAAGACGCGGCGCAGCACCTTGAGGATGGCGGCCTCGCCGAACACCACGCTGGTGTTGCTCTGCTCGGCGCTCATCACCCGGCTGCCCGGCCAGTCCGGCAGCGGCGCGCCGGGCTCGCGGGCGAACCGGACCGCCCCGGCGCTGCGCTGCGCCCCGATGGCCGCCAGCAGCCGGGCGCACAGCTCCGGGTCGTGCAGCGCGTCGTAGGCGGTCAGGCCGGGCCCGGCCTGACCGATGACGGCGTGCCGCAGCGCGGCGGGCAGGTCCGCGCGCAGCCCGGCCAGCACCTGGTAGCGGGCCGGGACCGGGCCGTCGGGCACGCTGATGATCAGGTGCCGCAAGGCGGGCTCGCCGGTGACCAGCATGGTGTCGGCCAGCACGGTCAGCATGCCCGGCGGGACGGACTGGCCGGCGAACCAGCGCTGCCCGGGCAGCCACCGGGCCAGCGCCTGCTCGAACGTCATGACTTCCCGTTCTGCTCGCGGCGCGGACCGCGCCCTGTCATCGGCCGAACCACCGGCTGAACCACCGGCTGAACCCATAGCGTGCCCGGGTATGGGCTCATTATTCCGACCCTGGTGATCTCACACCGCAGTGATCCCGTACCGCGCGTCAGCGGCCGGCGGGCGGCTGCAGCACGAACCAGTAGAACCCGTGGCCGGGCAGCGTCAGCAGGTAGTTCCACTCGCCGATGGGCGGGAACGTCACCCCGCCCATGCACTCGACCGGGAGCGAGCCCCGGAACCGGGACAGGTCGAGTTCGACCGGCTGCGGGAACCGGGACAGGTTGTTGACGCACAGCACCCGGTCGGCCGCCTGGCCGCCCGGCCCGGCCTCGCTTTCCCGCACGTACGCCAGCACGCTCGGGTTGGAGGAGGCCAGCTCGGCGTAGCTGCCGAGGGCGAACACCGGGTGCCGCTTGCGGATCTCGATCATCCGCCGGGTCCAGTGCAGCAGCGAGGCGCCGTTCTTCTCCTGCGCCTCGACGTTGACGGCCTGGTAGCCGTAGATCGGGTCCATGACCACCGGCAGGTACAGCCGGGCCGGGTCGGTGGAGGAGAACCCGGCGTTGCGGTCCGGGGTCCACTGCATCGGGGTGCGCACGCCGTCCCGGTCGCCGAGCCAGATGTTGTCGCCCATGCCGATCTCGTCGCCGTAGTACAGCACCGGCGAGCCGGGCAGCGACAGCAGCAGCGCGGTGAACAGCTCCAGCTGGTTCTGATCGCCCTCCAGCAGCGGCAGCAGCCGGCGGCGGATCCCGATGTTGGCCTTCATCCGCGGGTCGCGCGCGTACTCGGCGTACATATAGTCGCGCTCGTCGTCGGTGACCATCTCCAGCGTCAGCTCGTCGTGGTTGCGCAGGAAGATGCCCCACTGGCAGCCCGACGGAATGGGCGGGGTCTGGGCCATGATCTCGCTGATCGGGTAGCGCTGCTCGCGCCGCACCGCCATGAAGATCCGCGGCATCAGCGGGAAGTGGAACGCCATGTGGCATTCGTCGCCGCCGACCGACGGGTCGCCGAAGTACTCCACCACGTCGCCCGGCCACTGGTTGGCCTCGGCCAGCAGCACCCGGTCGGGGTAGAGCCGGTCGATCTCCGCCCGGACCCGCCTCAGGTACTCGTGGGTCTCCTTCAGGTTCTCGCAGTTGGTGCCCTCACGCTCGTACAGGTAGGGCACGGCGTCCAGCCGGAAGCCGTCGATGCCGAGGTCCAGCCAGAACCGCAGCACCTCGATCATCGCGTCGGCGACCCTCGGGTTCTCGTAGTTCAGGTCCGGCTGGTGGGAGAAGAACCGGTGCCAGTAGTACTGGCCGCGCACCGGGTCGTAGGTCCAGTTGGACTGCTCGGTGTCGACGAAGATGACCCGGGCCTCCGGGTAGCGGTCGTCGGAATCCGACCACACGTAGAAGTCGCCGAACGGGCCCTCAGGATCGGACCGGGACGCCTGGAACCACGGGTGCGCGTCGCTGGTGTGGTTCATGACCAGGTCGGCGATGACCCGGATGCCGCGCTCGTGCGCTGCCTCGACCAGCTCGACGAAGTCGCCGATGGTGCCGAAGTCGGGCAGGATGGCGGTGAAGTCGGAGATGTCGTAGCCGCCGTCGCGCAGCGGCGAGGCGTAGATCGGCAGCAGCCAGATGCAGTCGATGCCGAGCCACTGCAGGTAGTCCAGCCGCGAGGTCAGCCCGCGCAGGTCGCCGGTGCCGTCGCCGTTGGAGTCGTAGAACCCGCGGATCAGCACCTCGTAGAACACCGCGCGCTTGTACCACTGCGGGTCGCGCGGGGTGGCGAAGGAGAAGGAATCGGGCACCGGCTCGGCCGGCGCGGTCGCGGAGCTGGCGTGGAAATCGGCGCGGGGGCGGCCAACCTCGGGCAGGCCGGGCTCGTGCTGGTTCACCATGGGCTACCTGACGGTAAGGACGTGCGCGACGGCAAGCTGCGGATCGAGGCGGACGTAATTGGCGCGGCCCCACTGATAGGAGGCGCCGGATATCTCGTCGGTCACCGTGTAGGCGGCACCGGGCTCCAGCCCGAGCGCCTCGGTGTCGATCCAGACCGTGGCCTCACGGGCCGCGACCGGGTCCAGGTTAACCACCACCAGCACGGTGTCGCCGTCCGGCGCACCCGGTGAGCCGGGGGGCAGGTGCTTGGAGTAGCACAGGATGCCGGGCTGATCGGGGTCGTGGAAGCGCAGGTTCCGCAGCTGCTGCAGGGCGGGGTGGGCGCGCCGGATCGCGTTCAGCGCGGTGATGTAGGGCGCGATGGTCAGCCCGGCCCGGGCTGCCCGGTCCCAGTCCCGCGGCCGGTAGGCGTACTTCTCCGAGTCCAGGTACTCCTCGCTGGCCGGGGCGGCCGGCAGGTTCTCGCACAGCTCGAAGCCCGAGTACACGCCCCAGGCCGGGGCCAGCGTCGCGGCCAGCGCGGCCCGGACGCAGAACGCGGCCGGGCCGGCGTAGCGCAGGTAGGGGGACAGGATGTCGGGGGTGTTGACGAAGAAGTTCGGCCGCATCCAGGCGGCCGCGTCCCGCAGCGCCAGCATGTACTCGCGCAACTCGGCGGCGGTGTTGCGCCAGGTGAAGTAGGTGTAGGACTGGTGGAAGCCGACCGCGGCCAGGGCGTGCATCATGGCCGGCCGGGTGAACGCCTCGGCGAGGAAGATCACGTCGGGGTCGGTGGCGGCGATCTCGGCGAGCAGCCGCTCCCAGAACCGCACCGGCTTGGTGTGCGGGTTGTCGACCCGGAAGATCCTGATTCCGCGGTCCATCCACGTCCGCACGATGCGCAGCACCTCGGCGTAGATGCCCTCGGGGTCGTTGTCGAAGTTCAGCGGGTAGATGTCCTGGTACTTCTTCGGCGGGTTCTCGGCGTAGGCGATGGTGCCGTCGGCCCGGGTGGTGAACCACTCGGGGTGCTCGGCGACCCACGGGTGATCCGGTGAGGCCTGCAGGGCCAGGTCCAGCGCCACCTCCAGGCCCAGCTCGGCCGCCCGCTTGACGAAGAAATCAAAGTCGGCCGCGGTGCCGAGGTCGGGGTGCAGGGCGTCGTGCCCGCCGTCCGGGCTGCCGATGGCCCACGGCGAGCCGGGGTCGCCGGGCCCGGCGTGGAGCGTGTTGTTGGCGCCCTTGCGGGCCGCGGTCCCGATCGGGTGCACCGGCGGCAGGTACACCACGTCGAAGCCCATCTGCGCGATCGCGTCCAGCCGCCGGGCGGCGGTCTGCAGCGTGCCCGACTGCGGCGGGCGCAGCCCGGCCGGGTCCACGATCGCCCCCTCCGAGCGCGGGAACAGCTCATACCAGGAGCCGTACAGCGCGCGCGGCCGGTCCACCGTGAGCGGGTACCAGGCCGACCGGGTGAGCAGGTCGCGCAGCGGGTAGGCGGCCAGGATCGCGGCCACGCCGGCGTCGCCGCGCCATGGCCAGCCGGTGCGCGGGCGCGAGCGCGGCGTCGGTCATCGTGGCGGCGGCGCTCTTCAGCCGGGCCCGGGCCCGGCTGGCTTCATGCTGGGCGGCCGGCGGGGCGCTGCGGGCGGGCCGGATCCGGGCCGCGGCGCGGGTCAGCAGCCGGGCGCCCTCGGCCAGCATCAGCTCCACGTCCTGGCCGAGCGGGATCTTGATGTCGGCGTCGTGCCGCCAGCGGGCCAGCGGGTCCCCCCAGGCCAGCACCTGGAAATGCCATCCGCCCTCGCCGTCCGGGGTGACGTCAGCGCCGAGCCGGTCGGTGCCGGGCTCCAGCGCCCGCATCGGGACCAGCGGGCGGCGGTTGCCGCGCGGATCGCGCAGCACCACGCCGGCCCCGAGCATCTCGTGCCCCTCGCGGAACACGGTGGCCGTCACGGCGAACCGCTCCCCGGTCACGGCCTTGGCCGGGTAGCGCCCGCAGTGCACGACGGGCTGGACGTCAAGAATGGGGATCCTGCCGATCACGCCAGAAAAGCTACCCAGTCCGGTTCTGCCTGATGCGGGCAGCCCCGGTCCCCGTTGGCCGGCGTCCGGCTCTCGCGGGCCGGCCGGGTCGCGTAGCATCCAACCGGCTGGCCGGACCGGATCCCGCTCATCCGCCAGGCCGGGCCGCCCCGGGTAGCCGCCGGGCCGGGAAATCGCCAGCTGATCTGCATGTGCCGTCAGCACGGATCCGCCGCAAGGAGCACACTGAGCGTGAGAGCCATCCGCCGATTCACGGTTCACCCGGTCCTGCCCGAGCCGCTGGCCCCGCTCCGCGAACTGATGCTCAACCTGCGCTGGTGCTGGCATGCCGACACGATGGACTTGTTCACCGCGATCGACCCGGCCGGCCACCGGCGCGCCGCCCGCGACCCGCTCGCCGTGCTGTCCCAGGTCCCCAAGGAGCGGCTGGCCGTGCTCGCCGCCGATCCCGGGTTCGGCGACCGGCTGGCCGCCGCGACCGGCGACCTGCGCCGCTACCTGACCGGCCCGCGCTGGTACCAGGCCGCCGGCGAGGACGCGGGACCGCGCCCGGCGGCCATCGCCTACTTCTCGCCCGAGTACGGCATCACCGCGGCGCTGCCGCAGTATTCCGGCGGCCTCGGCATCCTGGCCGGCGACCACCTCAAGGCCGCCAGCGATCTCGGCGTGCCGCTGATCGGGGTGGGCCTGCTCTACCGGCACGGGTACTTCACCCAGTCGCTGTCGGCCGAGGGCTGGCAGAACGAGCGCTACCCCTCCAGCGACCCGGCCGGGCTGCCGCTGACGCTGCTGCGGGACTCCGGCGGCGCCGCGGTGCGGGTCAGCGTGGCGCTGGCCGGCGGGCAGACGCTGGCGGCCCAGATCTGGGTCGCGGAGGTCGGCCGGGTGCCGCTGCTGCTGCTCGACTCCTACGTGGAGGAGAACGAGCCGGCCATGCGGGAGGTCACCGACCGGCTGTACGGCGGCGGCAGCGACCACCGGCTGCGGCAGGAACTGCTGCTCGGCATCGGCGGGGTGCGCGCGCTGCGGGCGTTCTGCGTGATCACCGGGCACCCCCAGCCCGAGGTGTTCCACACCAACGAGGGGCACGCCGGCTTCCTCGGCCTGGAGCGGATGAGCGAGTACGTCACGGCCGGGCTTGACTTCGACGAGGCACTGGAGATGTGCCGGGCCTGGCACGGTGTTCACCACCCACACCCCGGTCCCGGCCGGCATCGACCGGTTCACCCGCGACCTGGTGCAGCGCCAGTTCGCCGACCCCAGCGCCGACCCGGCGCTGCCCGCCGACCGGGTGCTGGCCCTCGGGGCCGAGACCTACCCGGGCGGCGACCCCGGCGTGTTCAACATGGCGGTCATGGGCATGCGGCTGGCCCAGCGGGTCAACGGGGTGAGCGTGCTGCACGGCGCGGTCAGCCGGGGGATGTTCACCGGCCTGTGGCCGGGTTTCGACACCGCCGAGGTGCCGATCGCGTCGGTGACCAACGGGGTGCACGCGCCGAGCTGGGTCGCCCGGCAGATCCTCGGCCTGATGGACGGCGGCCAGTCCGGCGAGCCCGGCGACGACGGCGAGTCCTGGGCCGGCCTGGACGTCGCGCCCGCGCGGCTGTGGGAGATCCGCAACCAGCTGCGCGCCGAGCTGGTCGAGTCGGCGCGCACCCGGCTGCGCGCCTCCTGGCGGCAGCGCGGCGCGTCCGAGGCGGAGCTGGGCTGGATCGACGGGGTACTGGACAAGCGGGTGCTGACGATCGGCTTCGCCCGGCGGGTCCCGTCCTACAAGCGGCTCACGATGATGCTGACCGACCCCGAGCGGCTGACCGCGCTGCTGACCGACCCGGACCGGCCGATCCAGATCGTCATCGCCGGCAAGGCGCACCCGGCCGACGACGGCGGCAAGCTGCTGATCCAGCAGATGGTCAGGTTCACCGACGACCCGCGGGTCCGGCACCGGATCGTGTTCCTGCCCGACTACGACATGGAGCTCGGCCGGGCCCTGGTCCAGGGGTGCGACGTGTGGCTGAACAACCCGCTGCGGCCGCTGGAGGCGTGCGGCACCTCGGGCATGAAGGCCGCGCTGAACGGCGGGCTGAACCTGTCGGTCCGGGACGGCTGGTGGGACGAGTGGTTCGACGGCACCAACGGCTGGGCGATCCCCTCGGCGCAGGACATCAGCGACCCGCGCCGCCGCGACGAGCTGGAGGCGGCGGCGCTGTATGACCTGATCGGCCAGTCCGTCGCGCCGCTGTTCTACGACACCGCCGCGGACGGGCTGCCGCACCGCTGGCTGGAGATGGTCGGCGGTACGCTGCGGACCCTCGGGCCGAAGGCCCAGGCCACCCGGATGGTGCGGCAGTACGTCGGCGAGTTCTACATCCCGGCGGCCTGGTCCTCCGGCGCGCTGGCGGCCCCCGCGGCCGGCGGCGTGCCGTTCGCCGGAGCGCGCGAGCTGGCCGCCTGGAAGCAGCGGGTCACCAAGGCCTGGCCGGGCATCCGGGTCGATCACGTGGAGTCCGACGAGGGCGCCCAGGTGCCCGGGGCGGCCCTTACCGTCCGGGCCAGCATCGCGCTCGGCGAGTTGTCTCCCGGCGACGTCCTGGTCGAGGTGGTGTACGGCCGGACCGGCGACTCCGACGAGATCACCGAGCCGCAGCGGCGGACCATGACGCTGGAGAGCCCGCCGGGCCCGGACGGGGTGGCCAGGTACGCCGGCGAGGCCGAGCTGGGCAGCCCGGGCCCGTTCGGCTACACGGTGCGCGCCCTGCCCTATCACCCGCTGCTGGCTCATCCGGCCGAGCTGGGCCTGGTGACGCTGCCGGTCGGCCCGGCGGGAATGGATACCGGCGACTTGCGCTGACCGCGCGGCCGGGCCATTTCCGCAGGTCCCGAGCGGGCCATTACTGAATGCGCATGCAATCCCATGTGCACCGCCGTGTGGGATTGCTGACACGTCGTGTGCTCAGAAAATTACGGCCCGGAAGTAAACCGGCGCAGCACGCGCAGCGTCAACTAACCGAGACAACCCCGGGCAGCAACGGGAATTTGTCTCTGTGCCAGGCAGAACGTCAGAAAAGCTGGGGCCGGAATAACATCTTGTGATAGAACGGTGTCGGTGAGTGACGGACATGTACAGTCACGTTCCGTTACTACACCATTACCCCCGAGTGCGAGAGGACCCGCCGACGTGAGAACCCAGATCAAGCCGGAAAATCGCCTCCTGACCCCGGCCGAGGTCGCCGCGATGCTCCGGGTGGACCCGAAGACCGTCACCCGCTGGGCGCGGGGCGGCAAGCTCTCCTCGATCAGGACCCCCGGCGGCCACCGCCGCTACAGCGAAGCCGAGGTGCGCGGCTTTCTCAACGGCTGGCAGGGCGTGTCCATGCCGCGCGCATCGGGGGAGTGACCCGGCGCAGCGCCTGCCCCAGCCGGGCTGCTGGGGCAGGCGCCGGGTCCGCCGAGGCCTGAGCCGGCCCGCCCGGCCCTGCCGCCTCCGCGCCGCTGGCACCGCCCCCGCGCCGCTGGCGCCGCCTGCCGCGCGCTAACGCCGCCCCCGTGCCGCTGGCGCCGCCTGCGCGCGCTAGCGCCGCATCGCTCGCCGGACCGAGCCGATCGCGCTCGTCGTCCGCATCCTGGTCCCACAACCGGCTGCTGTGCTGGCCGGGGTTCAGTTCTGTCCGCGAGCGTGCGCGGGAAGGGCGGTGGTTGCCGTAATCCGCGTAGGCCGCGGCTCGCCCGCCCTGGATGGCCTCCGGGAGCTGCCGTCCGGCTCAGCCGCTGACCGGCACCGGGCCGGGCGCACCGCCCGCTTCACCCGGGCCGGGCTGCTCACCGGGCCGTGGCCGCTGCGGCTGGTCCTGGCCGCGCAGGCGGCCGGCTGAATCCGCCTGATCGGCGCCAACACCGCCTTCCCGGACGAGGCCCTGTACCTGTGGGCCGGGCACGCCGAGCTGGCGCACCTGCTGCACGGCACGCCGGTGCCCGGCTTCGCCAGCTTCTTCTCCGGCGCCCCGGTGCTCTATCCCCCGCTCGGCGCGCTCGCCGACACCATCGGCGGGCTGGCCGCCGCCCGGCTGCTGTCGGCCGGGCTGATGGTGGCGGCCACCTGGCTGCTGCACCGCACCGCCCGGCAGATTTTCGGCGCGCGGGCCGCGCTGCTGGCCGCCGGGCTGTTCGCCGGGCTGGCCAGCACCCAGTTCCTCGGCGCGTTCGCCACCTACGACGCGCTGGCCCTGTTCCTGCTCGCGCTGGCCACCTGGCTCGGGGTCCGGGCCGGGACGGCCGGGCGGGCAGGCGGGTGGTCCGGCCCGCGGCTGGCCGTCACCGCCGCCGCGGTGCTGGCGCTGGCCAGCGCGGCCAAGTACGCCGCGGCGATCTTCGACCCGGTGGTGCTGGCCGTCGCGGCGGGCTGGGCCTGGCACGAGCGGGGCGCCCGGGCCGGCGCCCGGACCGCGATCGTGATGTTCTGGACGCTGCTGGCGCTGCTCGGCGCCGCGCTGGCCGCCGGCGGCGCGGCGTACTGGCACGGCGTCACCTCCACCACCCTGGCCCGGCCCGGCGGCAGCTATCCGGCCGCCTTCTTGTGGTTCGCGACGGTCCGGTGGACCGGCGTGGTCATCGTGCTCGCGCTGATCGGCGCGGCGGTGGCGGTGGCCGACCGGCAGCGGCCGCGCGCGCTGGTCGCGGTGACGCTGGCGGCCGCCGCGCTGCTGGCCCCCGCCGAGCAGGCCCGCATCCACACCTACACCTCGCTGTTCAAGCACGACGGCTACGGGGCCTGGTTCGGCTGCGCGGCGGCCGGCTACGCGCTGGCGTCCCTGGCCCGGGTCATCCCGGCGGCCAAGGCGGCGGCGGCCGGCCGGGTGGCGGCGGCCACGGTGGCGCTCGCGGCCGGGCCGGCGGTGCCGGTGGCGGCCGAGCACTACGGCTGGCCGCCGGCCGGGCCGATGATCGCGGTGATGGGCCGGGTGCTCACCCGCCAGCACGGCCCGGTGCTGGCCGACGACCGCGGCAACGTGCTGGATTACTACCTGCGGCGCCAGCTCGGCACCGACCCGGTCGCCGGGACCTGGTTCTGGTCCTACACCGATCCGCGGACCGGCCGCCGGCTGACCGGCCAGGCCGCGTTCGCCGACGCGATCAGGCACCGGTACTTCGCCGTGGTGGTGCTGACGTTCTGGGACACCTACCGCACCGACCTGCAGATCGAGCACGACCTGACCGTGCATCCGCGCGAGTACCGGTTCTATGACTCCATCCCCTATCAGGCCACCGGCGGCGGCCACGAGTACCTGATCTACGTGCGGCGGCCCGGCCCGGCCCGGCGGGGCGCGCGGTGACCGCGGTCGCGGCCCGCGGGCGGCACCGGCACGCCGCCCAGGTGCTGCCCGAGCCGCCCGACGACGCCGAGAAGGCCAGCTACGCCCGGCGCAGCCTGCCGTTCCTGAGCTCGGGCCTGGTGATCTCCGCGCTGTGCCTGAGCGCGGCCCAGGTGTGGATGGAGCTCAGCCACCCGCTCACCGCGCTGTTCGCCGGCTACACCCTGGTCTACGTCGCCTACCAGGCGCTCAGCCTGCCGGTGAACTTCGCCGGGCGGGGCTTCGACCTGGCCGGGCACGTGCTGCGGGTGCGCCGCTGGCGCCCGGCCCGCTGGCCGGACGTGGACATCTTCCTGCCGATCTGCGGCGAGCCGGCCGAGGTGCTGCGCAACACCTGGACCGGCGTGTTCGAGCTGGTGCACGCCTACCCCGGCTACGCGCGCGCCTACGTGCTCGACGACGGGCCGTCGGCGCAGGCGCGGCAGGTGTCGGAGGCATTCGGGTTCAGCTACCTGCGGCGGCCCGACATCCGCGGGTGCAAGAAGGCGGGCAACCTCAACTACGCGTTCGAGCGCACCAGCGGCGAGTTCATCGTGGTCTTCGACGCCGACTTCCGGCCGCGCGGCGACTTCCTCGCCGAGACGCTGCCCTACGCCGACGACCCGCAGACCGGGATCGTGCAGACCCCGCAGTTCTTCCGGGTCAGCCCGCGGCAGAGCTGGGTGGAGCGGGCCGCGGGCCCGACGCTGGAGGTCTTCTACCGGGCCGTCCAGGTATCGCGGGACCGGTTCGGCTCGGCGCTGTGCGTCGGCTCCAACGCGCTGTACCGGCGGGCTGCGCTGGAGCGCACCGGCGGGTTCACGCTGATCCCTTACGCGGAGGACTCGCACACCGGGCTGGACGCCCGGCACAGCGGCTACCGGCTGGTGTACCTGCCGGTGCCGCTGGCCGCGGGCATCTGCCCGGCCACGCTGGAGGCGTTCATGCGCCAGCAGTACCGGTGGTGCTGCGGGGCGACCTCACTGGTGTGGACCGACCGGATGTGGCGGGTGCCGATGCCGCGGCTGGCCCGGCTGCCCTACCTGGCCGGCTGGCTGTGGAACCTGTCCACCGCGCTGCGCACGCTGGTGCTGCCGCTGATCCCGATCGCGGTACTGGCCGCGGCGCCCGGTGACGTCCGGCTGCGCAGCGCCCTGCTGCTGGTCCCGGCCGTGATCACCGGCACCGTGCTGTACCCGCTGTGGCACAACGCGCCCTACAGCCCGCGGGTCTGGCCGCTGAGCCTCGCGGTCGGCTGGGCGCAGGTGCTGGCGCTGTGGGACTACGCCCGCGGCCACGTCATGTCCTGGCAGCCCTCGCGCGGCCCGGCCGGCGCCAGCGCGCGGTTCTGGCGCGGCGTCACGCTGTGGAACGGCAGCCTGGCCGTGGCCTGGGTGCTGCTGGCCTGCTGGCGCATCGCCCAGACCGGCTCGCCCCGCTTCGCCGTCGTGACCGCGCTCGGCCTGGTCAACCTGGCCGTGGTCGGCCGGCTGATCTTCCCGGGGAGGAAAAGCTCGTGACCACTCCGCCCACGCCCGCCGCCCCCCGCGGCCGGCATTCCGGCCCGGCCCGCGCCAGCGGCGTCACCCGGATCGTCAGGACCGACGAGCTGCCCGACGGGGTGGACGCGCTCGCCTCGGCGGACGGCCGGACGATCATCGTGCGGGACTCGCTGGACCCGGTCCGCCGCCGCCGGGCCATGCGCGAGGTGATGGCCTCGATCCGGCGCTACCCGCGGCTCGCGCTGCTGCCCGCGGTGGCGGCCGGGGGGCTGCGCAACCTGCTGCGCCGGGTCAGCGCGGCGCTGTCCGACGTGGCCGGCACCGCCCAGCAGCTCGCCGCCGCGGCCGCTGATCACGTCAACGCGATCGCGATGGCGGTCACCGCGGTGGCCGGGACGGCCGTCGCCGTCACCGCGGTCGCGGTCGCGCCGAGCCCGTCGGCCGGCTGGCTGGCCCTGGCCAGGACACCGCGCCCGGGAGGCACCGGGAGGTCCCTGCGGACTCCCGGGGCCCCCTGCCGGCCCGCCCCTTGTCGTATCTCGGGGTTTTCGAACCCGGTGCGCCCGCCAGCTTCGGGCCGGTCAGCGAGTTCAACGTCACTACCGGCCGCCGGCCCGACATCGCGCTGTACTACAGCGGCTGGCGCGAGAGCTTCCGTACCGCCTTCGCCGAGCAGGCCTGGGCCGCCGGGGCCACCCCGGCCGTGCAGATCGAGCCCTTCGGGGCGTCGATGGCGGCCATCGCGGCCGGCCAGGACGACGATTACCTGCGCCGGTTCGCCGGCCAGGTCGCCGCCTACGGGCACCCGGTGATCATCGGCTTCGCGCACGAGCCGAACGGGACCTGGTACCCGTGGGGCGCGGGGCTGTCCCCGGCGGTCTGGATCGCGGCCTGGCAGCACGTGGTGCAGGTGTTCCGGGCGCAGGGGGCCGCCAATGTCACCTGGCTGTGGACGGTCAACGCGCAGGGGAGGTACGCCGCGGCGGCCGCGGCCTGGTACCCGGGGCCGGCGTACGTGGACTGGATCGGCATCGATGGCTACTACACCCAGCCCGGCCAGGACTTCGGCCAGGTGTTCGGCCCGGGCCTGACCGCGGTGCAGGCGCTGGGCAAGCCGGTGCTGATCGCCGAGACCGCCGTCGGCCGCCAGCCGGCCCAGGCCGCCGAGATCGCCAACCTGTTCGCCGGCGTGCGGCGCGACCGGCTGCTCGGCCTGATCTGGTTCGACGCGGCCCAGGACCGCGGGCCCTACCAGCAGGACTGGCGGCTGGAGGGCAACCCGGCTGCCGCGGCGGCGTTCCGGGCCAGCGCGGGCGGCCTGCGGTAGCCCGGCCTCAGCCCGGATCCTGGTCCTCGGCGGCCGCCTGGGTGAGCCGCTGCAGCGCGGCCCAGGCCGCCGAGGGATCGGCGGCCCGGGCGTCCGGGCTGATGGCTGCCACCCAGTCCTTGCCGTCGATGCTGAGCCGGATGCCCTGGTCGAAGTCCTGCGGCGCGGTCAGCGCCCGGACCAGCTCGGCGGGCGGGGCCGGCCCGGTGGCCGGCCCGGTCGCCGGCGGGCGGTCCTCCGGGCGCTCACCAGGGCCGAGGCCCGCCGCCGCCAGCGCGGCGTCGATGACCTGCCACAGCGCGTCCACCCGGCGCGACAGCACGGCCACCGCGTCGGCCAGCGCGCAGCCCAGTTCCGCGGCCGGGCCGCTGTCGCTGGCCGCGAGGGCGCGCGCCAGGGCCGCGATCCGGTCGAGGTCGGGCTGGTCTTGCGCGCTCACCCGCTAGGTTCCGTACCTGCGCTCGCGGCCGTCGGCCTGGCCTGCCGCCGGGGCGGCCGCCGGGGTTCCGGGCAGCGTCACGCCGAGCTGCACGGCGATTGCGGCCAGCAGTTCCCTGGCCTGGTCCGGGTTCATCGCCCGCACCCGCGCCAGCATCTCCTCGCCGGCGCCGGGACCGGGCTGGTCGGCCAGCAGGCCCGCCGCGTCCGGCCGCCCGGCCGCGGTGAGCTCGGCCGGGGTCACGCCGGCCGCCGCGGCCATCCGGGCCACGGTGGCGGCCGGGCCGTGCACCGGTGCGTACACGCCCGAGCTGACCACCTGGTAGCCGTGCGCGATCTGGCGCCAGCGGCCCTCGCTGATCCCGGCCTGCCGGGCGGCGGTGCGGGCCGACAGGCGGGCGCGCCGCAGCGCGTCACTGATCAAGACTCCCCACGGGGGCGGCTCCGGACGGCTCATCATGTGCTCACCTTCGCACACCCTTCGCACTTCCGTCCACCGACTCGCCGTCTGGAGCCCGCCTCCTAGCAGGAAAAACTGCTGAGAAACCGAACATGACGGGCAATTGGGCGCCGGTCGCGACTTCGCGCGAAGGTATTGACCCTTCGCAACGCTGCGCACTACAGTCATCGCATCGCCCGGCAGCTTGCCGGGATCATCGCCCGGCGGCTTGCCGGGGGGGTTACGGCCCGGCCCACCCGCCGGGCCGCTGGCAGGGGGGACAGACATGGCGGTAATGCTTTCGCTGGACGGCCCGGCGCAGACCGGGCCGCCGCGGCCCCGGCGCAGGCGGGGCGGGCAGCACGCCCGGGCGGGCCAGCCGGCCGCAGGGGCGCTGACCGGGCTGCCCGGGATGGCGGGGATGGCCGGGCTGCGGCGGGCGGCTCTCCCGCCCGGCCGGCGCGGGCCTGGTCTGCCGCCGGCCCGTGCGCTACCCGGATAGCCGCTACCCGGATAGCCGCCGGGTCCCGGGAGAGGCGCCGCGGCGCGGGGCTGCGTAGGATCGTGGCTCGGCAGAAGGGTGGCGCATGGGCGAGTTCGTGCGAGTGGAATCCGGCCCGCCGGTCGCGACGATCAGGCTCGACCGGCCGCCGATGAACGCGATCAACGCCCAGGTCACCGGCGAGATCGCCGCCGCGGCCGCGCAGCTGACCGACGACCAGGACATCCGCGCGGTGGTGCTGTACGGCGGCGAGAAGGTGTTCGCGGCCGGCGCTGACATCAGGCAGCTGGCCGAGGCCGGGTACGCGCAGATGGCGGTGACCGCGCGGCGGCTGCAGCAGGCCCTCACGGCGGTGGCCAAGATCCCCAAGCCGGTGGTCGCCGCGATCACCGGGTATGCGCTCGGCGGCGGGCTGGAGCTGGCGCTGTGCGCCGACTTCCGGGTCATGGGCGCGGCCGCGCAGCTGGGCCAGCCAGAGATCCTGCTCGGCGTCATCCCGGGCGCGGGCGGCACCCAGCGGCTGCCGCGGCTGATCGGCCCGGCCCGGGCCAAGGACATCGTCTATACCGGCCGGTTCGTGGGCGCCGCCGAGGCGCAGGCCATCGGGCTGGCCGACCGGGTGGTGCCGGATACCGACGTGCACGCCGCGGCCGTCGAGCTGGCCGGGCAGTATGCCCGCGGCCCGGCGCTCGCGCTGGCCGCGGCCAAGCAGGCCATCGACGAGGGCCTGGACACTGACCTGGACACCGGGCTGGAGATCGAGCGGCTGCACTTCGCCGCGCTGTTCGCGACCGAGGACCAGAAAACGGGCATGCGCAGCTTCCTCGCGGACGGGCCGGGCCGGGCCACGTTCGCCGGCCGGTGACCCTGCCCGAGCCGGCCGGCGGGCCGGACCTGGACATGGTGGCCGCGGCGCTGCGCGCCGACAGCGCCGACGTCGCCGTGTACGCCCGGGTGCTGACCAAGTCGCTCGGCGACTCGCTGCCGCCCGGCTGCGTGAGCGTCGAGCGGGAGCGCTCCATGGCCGACCGGATGCGGGGCCGGGACGGGACGATCTCCAAGATCACCGTCCGGCTCGGCGAGCTGGTGCTCACCCTGGGCACGCAGCGGGGCGCCCCGGCCGCGGAGATCTGCCATGAGGTGCGCGGCGTGGTGCTGTCCCGCCAGCCTGTCCCACTGGCGGACTGGACCGCCGAGCTGGCCCGGGCCCTGGTCAGCCACGCCGAGCAGAACGCGGCCGCGGCCGCGGCGCTGCGACGGCTGGTGGCCGGCTCCTGAGCCTGCCTCTGACCGCAGGCTCATCCCGGGCTGACCGGGACTCACCGGGGCTGACCTGGGCCGGCGCCGGGGCAGTTTGCTGATCGGCCGGCAGCAGGTACCTTTCGTCCTCTAGGAGTCGCGATCCCGCGGCCGGCCCGGGTCCCCGTGCAGGGCCAGGGCGGCGGCGACGTAAAGTCCTTAGGCTGTGAGGTCATGACCGTCCAGGACCGGGTGCCGGAGCGGGTCGGGCCCTACCGGCTGCTGCGCCGGCTCGGCGAGGGCGGCATGGGCGTGGTCTACCTGGCCAGCGACGCGGCCGGGCAGCTGGTGGCGGTCAAAGCACTGCGGCCGGCCGTGGCGGCCGACCCGACGTCCCGGCGGCGGCTGGCCCGCGAGGTCGAGATGATGCGCCGGGTGCGCAGCCCGTTCGTGGCCGAGATCATCGACGCGGACGTCAACGCGGAGCCGCCCTACATCGTCACCCGGCATGTGCCGGGCGCGACGCTGGACGAGGTGGTCAGCGGGCAGGGGCCGCTGACCGGCACCTCGCTGGCCCGGCTGGCCAGCGGGCTGGCGGCCGCGCTGGCCGCGGTGCACGCGGCCGGCGTGGTGCACCGCGACCTCAAGCCCGGCAACGTCATGATCCTGAACGGCCACCCGGTCGTGATCGACTTCGGCATCGCGCAGGCCCCGGAGTCGACCAGGATCACGATGACCGGCATGTTCATGGGCACTCCCGGCTACCTCGCGCCCGAGGTCATCGAGGGCAGCCCGAGCGGCCCGGCCGCCGACATTCATTCCTGGGGAGCCACGGTCGCGTTCGCCGCCACCGGCAAGCCGCCGTTCGGCTCCGGCGCATTCGAGGCGATCTTCTACCGGATCGTGCACGGCGAGCCCGACCTGAGCCGGCTGCCGCCGCCGCTGGTGCCGCTGGTGCGCCGGGCGCTGGCCCGCGATCCCGGCCAGCGGCCGCCTGCCGCTGAGCTGGGCGCCGGCGTGGCGGCGCTGGACCCGGCCGGGCTGGTGCCGCGGACGCTGCCGGCCGGCTGGGCCGGCGCGCCCCGGCCGGCCGCCGCGCCCGCGCTCCCGGCCCGGGTGCCGGCGTACCGGCCGCTGCCGTCGCCGGCCGACTTCCGCGGCATGCTGCCGCCGGCCGACTACGCCAGCCCGGGATACGCCAGCCCGGATCGATACGCCTGCCCGGCCGGCGACGGCAGCCCGGCTGGGTACGCCAGCCCGGCCCCGGTGGCGGCCACGGACTGGGCGCCCGGGGCGCCGGCCGAGCGGCGGCGCGGATCGCCGGACGACAGCCCCGCTGGCCCGGCTGCTCCGGCTGCGCCCGCCACCCCGGCCCGGCCCCGGTCGCCGTGGAGCCCGCTGGTGCTGGCCGTGGTCACCGGGGCCATCGCGATCAGCGTGCTGCGGCCTGTCGCCGGCGGGCTGGTGATGCTGGCGGGCCTGATCGCGTTGCGGGCCGGCGACCTGACCGGCAGCAGGCTGGCCCGGCGGCGCGCCCGGCCCGGCAGCGGCGGCCATGGCGGCAATGGCGCCGGGACCGCCGGGACCGGCGGAGGCGGCGGGGCGCTGGCTGGAACGCTGTACTTCCCGGTCGCGCTGGCCCGCACGGCGCTGCGGTTCCTGCTGCTGAGCCCGCTCGGGCTGATCCTGGCGGCCGTGGTGGCCGCGCTCACGCTCGTCCTCGCGTCGGTGCACCCGGTGACCCGCGCGGCCGGGTACGCCGCGGGGGCCCTGATCGCGTTCTACGGCCTCGGGCCCGGCTCGGGCGCGGCGCGCAGGCCGCTGGGGGCGCTGCTCGGCCGGGCGACCAGGTCACCGGGGACGGCCGTGCTGACCGGCATCCTGGTGTTCGCGCTCGCCTGCGTGCTGGCCGTCGCGGCGGTCAGAACCGGGCCGGTGTTCTGGCCGGCCCGGCCCTTCGGTCACGCCGGCCGCCTGCCCGGCCTGCACTCCGTGCTCTACGACGTGCGCGGGATCCTGCTCAGGCAGGCCACCCGGATCGGTCTGTAGCAGTGCGGCCGGACCGGGCCGCGGCGCCGCCCGGGGCCTGGCGGGCGGCGGGGACGGCCGGGGCCTGGCGGGCGGCGGGGACGGCCGCCGCCGGGGCGGCGGTGCCTGGCCCGCCCGGATCCGCGGCACCGGCCAGCCCGCCCGCCCCCGGCGGTATCGGCAGGCCCGGTCCGGCCTGGCCGTCCGGATCGGCCTGCGGCAGCGGGCGCACCAGCCCGAGCGCCACCACCTCGTTGGCCAGCCGGATGCGCCGGCCGGTCCCTTCCGGGATGCGGAACTTCTGGTAGAGCCGCAGCAGGTGCTGCTTGACCGCAGCCTCGGTGACCACCAGGTCGGCCGCGATCTCCCGGGCCGACGCGGGCGTGACGAACGCCTCGTCGGACAGGGCCGGCACAGCGAGCCGATCACGTCCAGCTCGCGCCGGGTCAGCTCGGGCGCGGCCTGCCGCCGCACGCCGGCGTCGCCGCCGCAGTCCTCGGCCGGCAGGCCGCCGATCCGGCAGCGCGCGGCGCCGAAGGTCAGCACGTCGCCCTCGGCCAGCAGCCGCTGCGCGACCAGCCGGCCGTTGACGTGAGTGCCGTTGCGCGATAACCCGAGGTCGGCCACGTACGCGTAGGGACCGCGCCGGACGATCTCGGCGTGCAGCACGGACACGCTGGTATCGGCCAGGCGGACGTCCACGTGGCGGCCCCGGCCGACCGTCGTCACCATGCCGGCCAGCGGGACCTCCTCGCCGGTGGCCTCGACCAGGATGTGGGGGGTGTCCATAACCGTGCTCCCGCCTTACGGGCCAGCCACTGATCTCTCACTATTCCGATACCCCGCCGGGCCGGTCGGTACTCAAGGCGGGCGCGGCGCCGGGCGCCGCTACACTGCCGACGGATCAGCTCGCGGGCAGCGCGGGCAGCGGGCAGGGCAGGCAGCGCAGGCAGGGCAGGCAGGGGCCAGGGCGGAGGGTGACATGGCGCAGCCCCGGCCGGCGGGGGAGGCTCCCGGCGGGCCGGACCGGGAGCGCGGCCGGGCCCCGGACGGCGGCCGGCGCCCGGAACGGCTGGCCTACTGGGTAATCCTGGCCGGGCTGGCCGCCGGGGTGCTGTGGATCAGCAGCGGCGAAAGGTACGTCAAGAGCGGTACGTTGGAACTGGCGGGTGTGCTGCTGCTCGCGGCGGTGACCAGGATGGTGCTGCCCGAGCGGCGCATCGGGATGCTCGGGGCCCGGCGGCGGCCGGCCGACGTGGTGGCGCTGCTGGCGCTGGGCGTGAGCCTGCTGGTCGCGGGCCTGGCGCTCCCGGCCAGTCCCTGACGAGAGGTGCCCGGCCCGGCAGCCGCCGGGCCGCGAGCGTGCCGGGCGACGGCGCCCGGCCTGTTACGCCGGCCCCGGTCCGGCGCGAGAGAGGGTAGCCAGCGGCATGTCCAAGATCAAGGTTGCTAATCCCGTCGTCGAGCTGGACGGGGACGAGATGACGAGGATTATCTGGCAGTTCATCAAGGACAAGCTGATCCTGCCCTACCTCGACATCGACCTGCGCTACTACGACCTGTCGATCGAGAACCGGGACGCCACCGACGACCAGGTGACCGTGGACGCCGCCCACGCGATCAAGGAGCACGGCGTCGGCGTCAAGTGCGCGACGATCACTCCGGACGAGGCCCGGGTCACCGAGTTCGGCCTCAAGAAGATGTGGCGCTCGCCCAACGGCACGATCCGCAACATCCTCGGCGGCGTGGTGTTCCGCGAGCCGATCGTGGTGCACAGCATCCCGCGGTTCGTGCCCGGCTGGACCAAGCCGATCATCATCGGCCGGCACGCGCACGGCGACCAGTACCGTGCCACCGACTTCGTCGTGCCGGGCCCGGGCACCGTCAAGATCGCCTACCACCCCGACGACCACGGCACCGAGCCGCTGGACTTCGAGGTGGCCAGGTTCCCCGGCGGCGGCGTCGCGCTGGGCATGTACAACTTCGACGCCTCGATCCGCGACTTCGCCCGCGCCACCATGCGGTACGCGCTGGACCGCGGCTACCCGCTGTACCTGTCGACCAAGAACACGATCCTCAAGGCCTACGACGGCCGGTTCAAGGACATCTTCGCCGAGGTCTTCGAGACCGAGTTCAAGTCCGAGTTCGAGGCCAAGGGCATCAGCTACGACCACCGGCTCATCGACGACATGGTCGCCCAGGTGATCAAGGGCGACGGCGGCATCGTGTGGGCCTGCAAGAACTACGACGGCGACGTCGAGTCCGACATCGTGGCCCAGGGCTTCGGCTCACTCGGCCTGATGACCAGCGTGCTGATGACCCCGGACGGCAAGACCGTCGAAGCCGAGGCCGCGCACGGCACCGTGACCCGGCACTACCGCCAGCACCAGCAGGGCCAGCCGACCTCCACCAACCCGATCGCGTCGATCTTCGCCTGGACCCGGGGCCTGGCGCACCGCGGCAGCCTGGACGGCACGCCGGAGGTGACCCGGTTCGCCGAGACGCTGGAGCGGGTCTGCGTGCAGACCGTGGAGCACGGCATGATGACCAAGGACCTGGCCCTGCTGGTCGGCGCCGACGCGAAGTGGCTGACCACCGAGGACTTCCTGGCCGCACTGGACGACAACCTGGGGGCGGCGGCGGCCGGGTCCTGATCGCCGGACACCGGAGGACGCAGCCCGACGACAGCACGAGGAAGAGAACGGACAGATGGCTCGCACAGGCAAGGTAACGGTGGTCGGCGCGGGGTTCTACGGCTCCACGACCGCGCAGCGGCTCGCCGAGTACGACATATTCGACGAGGTCGTGCTGACCGACATCGTCGAGGGCAAGCCCGAGGGGCTGGCCCTGGACATGAACCAGTCCCGCCCGGTGGAGGGCTTCGAGACCAAGGTCACCGGGCAGACCACCGGCAGCGCGGGCGAGGGTTACGAGGCGATCGGCGGGTCGTCCATCGTGGTGATCACGGCCGGCCTGCCGCGCAAGCCGGGGATGAGCCGGATGGACCTGATCGGGGTCAACGCCAAGATCGTCCGCAGCGTGACCGAGCAGGTGGTCAAGCACGCCCCGGACGCGGTGCTGATCGTGGTGTCCAACCCGCTGGACGAGATGACCGCGCTGGCCGCGAAGGTGTCCGGGTTCCCGGCGCACCGGGTGATGGGCCAGGCCGGGATGCTGGACACCGCCCGGTTCAGCTACTTCGTGGCCGACAAGCTCGGCGTACCGGTCGGGTCGGTGCGGACCCTGACGCTCGGCTCGCACGGCGACACGATGGTGCCGGTGCCGTCCGCGTGCACGGTCGACGGCAGGCCGCTGGCCGGCCTGATGGCTGCCGCGGACGTGGACGCGCTGGTCGAGCGCACCCGTAACGGCGGCGCGGAGATCGTCGGGCTGCTGAAGACCGGCTCGGCCTACTACGCGCCGTCCGCCGCGGCGGCCAGGATGGCCCGCGCGGTGGCCGAGGATTCCGGCGCGGTGCTGCCGGTGTGTGCCTGGGTGGACGGCCAGTACGGCATCTCCGGGGTCTACCTGGGCGTCGAGGCCGAGATCGGCGCCGCCGGCGTGCGCCGGGTGTTCGAGCGCACCCTCACCGACACCGAAATTGCCGGGCTGCGGGCCGCCGCCGAGGCCGTCCGGGCCAAGCAGGCCGACGTCGCCAGCCTGTAGCCCGGCCGGCCTGCCGTCAGCCCAGGCGCCGCCAGGCCAGCTCGGCCAGCAGCGCGGTCCCGTCCGGTAGCACCGCGTCGTCGAACACCGCCTCGGCGGAGTGGTTGAACGGTGCCGTGGCGGGGTCGGCGCCGAGCGGGCAGGCGCCGAGCATCACGAACGCGCCCGGAATCGCCTCCAGCACATAGGAGAAGTCCTCGGCGCCGGTCAGCGGATTCGCCGCGGTGACGTAGCGCCCGTCGCCGAGCAGCGCCGTGGCCGTCTGCGCGGTGAAGTCGACCTCGGCTGCCGTGTTGACGGTGACCGGATAGCCGTTGCCGAACTCGGCGGTCGCGGTCAGCCCGTGCCCGGCGGCGACCTGGCTGACCAGGCCGGGCACCAGGTCCATGATGTTCGCCCGGGCCGCGGCTGAGAAGGTCCGCACGGTGGCAAGCAGCGCTGCCTCGTCCGGTATCACGTTGTCGGTGGTGCCGGCGTGGAAGCTGCTGACCGTGATCACCACCGGGTCGAAGACGTCGAACCTGCGGCCGACCAGCGTCTGCAGCGCAATGACGATCTCGCTGGCCGTGGTGATCGGGTCGGCGGCCAGGTGCGGCTGCGAGGCGTGGCCGCCCCGGCCGCGGACGGTGATCTCCAGCGTGTCCGCGGCCGCCATCATCGGGCCGGGCCGGCAGGACGCGATGCCGAGCGGCAGCACGCTGGAGGCCACGTGCAGCGCGAACGCCGCCGCCGGCCGCTCGCCCGCCGCGTCCAGCACGCCCTCGTCGATCATCAGCCGGGCGCCGCCGCAGCCCTCCTCGCCGGGCTGGAACATGAAGATCACGCTGCCCGCCAGCTCGGCCTGCCGGGCGGCCAGCAGCCGGGCCGCGCCCGCCAGCATCGCCGTGTGCAGGTCGTGGCCGCAGGCGTGCATCCGGCCGGGCACGGCCGACGCGTAGGGCAGGCCGGTGCGCTCGGTCACCGGCAGCGCATCCATGTCGCCGCGCAGCAGCACGGCCGGGCCGGGCGCGGCGCCGCGCAGCACCGCGGTGACCGAGCTGAGGCCGCCGCCGGTCGCGATCTCCAGCGGCAGCCCCCGCAGCGCCGCAAGCACCTTTTCCTGGGTCCGCGGCAGGTCCAGGCCGATCTCGGGCTCGGCGTGGATCGCGTGCCGCAGCTCGGTGATCTCGCCCGCGATCGCCGCCGCGTCCGCGCGGAAGTCTGTTGCCATCCCAGTCTCCTCTCGGCTGCCGCTGCGGGTTCAGCATCGCATCCGCCCGGCGGCCGGGCGCCCCGGGCCCGGCCTGCCGCGTCCGGCGGGCCGTGCCGACTAGACTGTGCCAACGCCGTGCGACCGCACGGCCCCGCGGTCGGCGGCATCGGGCAGCAGCTGCCAGACCCGGCCAGCTGCCGAGGTCAGGGATCGGGACGTGAACGCCGTCGGCTGGGACATCATCATCGTCTTGGCCTTCATTCTCATCGGGGGCTTCTTCGCCGGCGCCGAGATGGCGATGGTGTCGCTGCGCGAGGGCCAGGTCCGGGCGCTGGCCAAGCGCGGCCGGCGCGGCGAGCGGGCGGCCCGGCTGGCCAGTGACCCGAACCGGTTCCTGTCCGCCGTGCAGATCGGGGTCACCGTTGCGACCTTGTTGTCGGGTGCGTTCGGGGCTGCGACCCTCGCCGATGACCTGCGCGGGCCGCTCGGCCAGGTGATGCCCCGGGGGCTGGCCGACGCGGTGGCGTTCATCGCGGTGACGCTGGCCATCTCGGTGATGTCGCTGATCTTCGGCGAGCTGGCGCCCAAGCGGATCGCGCTGCAGCGCAACGAGCGGGTGTCGCTGTTCGCCGCGCCGGTGCTGGACCTGCTGGCCACGCTGGCCCGGCCGCTGGTCTGGCTGCTGTCGCGGGCCACGAACCTGGTGGTGCGGCTGGCCGGCGGCGACCCGGCCGTGGCCAAGGGCGTGATGACCGACGAGGAACTGCGCGACCTGGTGGCCGGCACCCAGGCGCTGAGCGCCGACGAGCGCTACATCGTGGGCGAGGTCTTCGACGCCGGCAAGCGCCAGCTGCGCGAGGTCCTGGTGCCGCGCACCGAGGTGGAGTTCCTGCCCGATACCTTGCCGCTGCGCGACGCCGTGCAGGCCGTGGCCGGCGAGCCGTACTCCAGGTTCCCGGTCTACCAGGAGTCCTACGACGACGTCATCGGCTTCGTGCACGCCCGTGACCTGCTGGGCGACCGCGACCCGGGGCTGCCGGTGGGGGAGATCTGCCGCCCGGTCAAGTTCCTGCCCGCCAGCAAGATGGTGCTGCCCGCCCTGTCGGAGATGCGCCGCGACCGGGCGCACCTGGCCATCGTGGTCGACGAGTACGGCGGCACCGCGGGCATCGTCACGCTGGAGGACCTGGTCGAGGAGCTGATCGGCGACATCGAGGACGAGTACGACACCGGCAGCGGCCAGCCGCGGCGGCTGATCGGCGGCGAGCTGGAGGTCGACGGGCTGCTGAACCTGGACGAGTTCGCCGAGCAGACCGGGCTCGAGCTGCCGGAGGGGCCGTACGAGACCGTCGCCGGGTACCTGCTCGCCGTGCTCGGCCACTTGCCGTCCGTCGGGGAGTCCGCCGAGCTCGGCGGCCGCAAGCTCACGGTGACGCAGCTGGACGGCCGCCGGATCGCCCGGGTCCGGGTCGGCCCGGCGGCGGGCGCGGAGCCGTCGGCCGGGGCGGCGGGTCCCGGTGCGGCCGGGCCGGGTGCGCCGGCCTCGCGCCGTCCGCCGGGCCGCCGTCCGCCGGGCCGCCGTCCGCCGGGGGGTCCTCCGCCGAGGCGCCGTTCTCGCCCGGGACGCCCGCGTCGCCCGCGGCCGCTCAGCCCGGGACCGCCAGCGGAGGCCGGGCCCCGGCTGGCCGTCCGGCCAAGCCGGGGCCGTGACCGAGCTTCCGTCCCCGTCCCCGCGCCGGCCGCCGGAGCGCAGCCGCCGGGCAACGAGCACGGCGGCCGGGCCTGCGAATGCAACCTCCCCCCTCTGCCGCAAGCACCACCAGGCCACACAGGCCACCGGCTGGCACCTCGACCAGCCAGAACCCGGCATCATGACCTGGACCCTGCCGTCCGGGCGCCGCTACACCACGGGGCCTGAGCCTTACCCGGCCTGACCGCGGGCGTTCCGGCACTGGCAAGGTCAGTACCGACGGCACAGCCACGGCACCGGAGGACAGATGGCACTGGACCTTTTCGCTGGCATCCCCGTGACCAGCTACGCCGCGGCACGGCCTTGGTACGAGCAGTTCTTCGGCGCGCGGCCCTCGTTCCTGCCGAACGACACCGAGGCGGTCTGGGAGGTGGCCGAGCACCGCTACATCTACATCGTGCAGCAGCCAGAACGGGCGGGGAACGCCCTGGTGTTCTCGTTCACCGACGACCTCGACGACCGGGTCGCCGAGATCGCCCAGCGGGGCATCGAGCCCGCGAAGCGCGAGACCTACGACAATGGCGTGACCAAGGTCATCTACCGCGACGCGGAAGGCAACGAGATCAGCTTCGGCGGTGTCCTGGGCCGGCCCGGCGCGAGCGCCGGTTAACGGGGTCACCAAGCCCGGGTGCTGCCGTCAGGACGCCGCTGCGCTGGCCCCGGCGGCCAGCCATTCGACCCACCGCCCGGACGGGTGGGCGCGGGCCAGCAGGTGCCCCGGGGCGGTGCGGCCGTGCCAGGCCTGCGCGCTCAGCACCGCGAAGACACCCCGGTGCTGGTAGTCCCGGATCAGCCAGGGCGGCAGCGCAAGGCCCTGCACGCTGTGGCGCCCGGACGGCCCGAGAGGGACCAGGGGATCGAGTGACAGCCAGGTGACCTGCCTGCTCCGGCCGGCCGTGGCCAGGATGTCCGCCAGCCGGGCCCGCTGATCGGGCGGCAGGAACACGGCCAGGTAGGCGTCGGTCACGATGACGTGGCGGCCCGGCGGGAAGCTATCGAGGACGCCGGGTAGCACGTCGGCCACGTCACCGGCGATGATCTTGGCCGGGTGGTGCCGGGCGACCTCCATGGCCGCATCCAGCCGGGCTAGCGCCGAGGCCTCCGGTGGCGCGCATGCCTGCAGCCATGCCCGGGCCGCCGGGTCGTCCACGTCGACCGGGTTGACGTCGATCCCGGCCCGTTCGGCGATCGGGGGAAGCCCGGCCGCCGGTGGCACTTGCGGCCCGCGCGCCTCACACGTCAGCGTCAGGGCGGCGTCGGGGGACCCGGACCGCCAGGGGCCAGCCAGGTAGCGGTACCGGTCCAGGCGGAGCCCGAAACCGGCGCCGGTGCCCAGATCGATCAGCCCGACCGGTTCGGCGGCACCGGCCGTTACCGCGGCTATGCCCAGCGCGATCTGGGTGCACCTGGCTACCTCGTTCATCTGATAACGCTGCTGACGGCAGATCGCCGCGATCTCGTCGAGGCGGGCGGTGATGAACGCGCGGGCGGCGGGGAAGAACCGGGCATCGAACGCTGGCTGCGGCGCCCCCGGCTGCGGGAAAAAACTCACCAGCGGGTCGCGGCCGTCTCGGTGCACCAGGAACGAGATGGCCGCGCTGGCCGTCAGCGCGGGCAGCCGGCCGGGCGGCAGCAGTGCCAGCCGCTCCAGCAGGAGCTCATGTCCGGCGATAACCCGGAACAGCGCGGCCGTCAGCGACCATGAGCCGGGAGCGTCTGGCGGCGACCAGCCGGCGGCGACCTCCAGCGCCTGCGCGCGGATCTCCTCGGTACTGGCCACGCTGCCCTCCTGACTGGCGGCTGGCGCCGGCCCGCCATTCCACCCTGCCCTGCCCATACCCGGTTTACCGGCGGAGCGAGCTCTGACCTCGTCAAGCTCGCTAAACTGGGCCTGCCGTACCGCTCTCGCCGCCGGGACGCTGATGCCTTACGGCGCCGCAGGAGCACGGCTGCTGCCGGTTGCGCCCGGCCGGACTCCGGTGCCCGGCGAAGCGGCCGGCTCATCTCCGACGGAAGGCCGCTTGTGCGCATCGATGGTGACCACCCCGCTGCGGCGCGGCCCGTGCTCGTGGTGGACTTCGGCGCGCAGTACGCGCAGCTCATCGCCCGCCGGGTGCGCGAGTGCCAGGTCTACTCCGAGATCGTGCCGAGCACGATGCCCGCGGCGCAGATGCTCGCCCGCCAGCCCTCGGCCATCATCTTGTCCGGCGGTCCCGCTTCGGTCTACGCGCCGGGCGCGCCGCCCGCCCCGCCGGGCCTGCTGACCGCCGGCGTCCCGGTACTCGGTATCTGCTACGGCTTCCAGCTGATGATGTCCGAGCTCGGCGGCGTGGTGGAGCACACCGGAGCCCGCGAGTACGGGGCCACCCGGCTGCTGGTCACCGCGGGCGGGGACGAACCGGGCGGCGTGCTGCTCGGCGGGCTGCCGGCCGAGCAGCAAGTCTGGATGTCGCACGGCGACACCTGCGCGGCCGCGCCGCCCGGCTTCGCTGTCACCGCCCGCACCGCCAGCACCCCGGTAGCCGCCGCCGAGGACCCGGCCCGGCATTTGCACGGCGTGCAGTTCCACCCCGAAGTCGGCCACACCGAGCACGGCATGGCCATCCTGGAGAGGTTCCTGGACGCGGCGGGGTGCGAGCGCACCTGGACGATGCGCGGCGTGATCGCCGAGCAGACCGAGCGCATCGCGGCCCAGGTCGGCGAGGGGCACGCGATCTGCGGGCTGTCGGGCGGGGTCGACTCCGCGGTCGCGGCCGCGCTGGTCCAGCGGGCCATCGGTAGCCGGTTGACCTGCGTTTTTGTCGACCACGGGCTGCTTCGCCAGGGGGAGGCCGAGCAGGTAGAGAAGGACTTCGTGGCGGCCACCGGGGTGAACCTGACCGTGGTGGACGCGCACGACCGGTTCGCGGCCGCGCTGGCCGGCGTGACCGACCCCGAGATCAAGCGCAAGGTCATCGGCCGGGAGTTCATCCGCGCGTTCGAGCGCGCCGCCCGGGACACCGCGAGCACGGCCAGCTGGGCCGCCGAGCCCGCCTTCCTGGTCCAGGGCACCTTGTATCCCGACGTGGTCGAGTCGGGCGGCGGCACCGGCACCGCGAACATCAAGTCGCACCACAACGTCGGCGGGCTGCCCGACGACCTGGCCTTCAGCCTGGTCGAGCCGCTGCGCACACTGTTCAAGGACGAGGTCCGCCAGGTCGGCCTGGAGCTGGGCCTGCCGCCGGAGATCGTGTGGCGCCAGCCCTTCCCCGGCCCCGGCCTGGCGATCAGGATCGTCGGCGAGGTGACCGCCGAGCGGCTGAGGATCGTCCGCGCGGCCGACGCGATTGCCCGCGAGGAGCTGACCCGGGCCGGGCTGGACCGGGAGATCTGGCAGTGCCCGGTGGTGCTGCTGGCCGATGTCCGGTCGGTCGGCGTCCAGGGCGACGGGCGCAGCTACGGCTACCCGGTGGTACTGCGCCCGGTGACCAGCGCGGATGCGATGACCGCCGACTGGGCCCGGCTGCCGGACCAGGTGCTGGCCACGATTTCCGGCCGGATCACCAACGAGGTCACGGAGATCAACCGGGTCGTGCTCGACGTGACCAGCAAGCCGCCCGGCACCATCGAGTGGGAGTGAACCCCGGTCAGCCGGTCCCGGCCGGGTAGTCACGCTCGGGCTGCGCGTCCTCGGCGTCCACGTCCTCGTAGGCCTTGTCCGCGGTGATCTGCCGCAGCCGGTCCAGCGCGTCCCAGACGTCGGCGAACCGGGTGACGATCGGCGCGGGCCCGAGCCGCAGCCGGCTGGGGGAGCGGTAGTCGCCGATGATCCCGGCCTGGGTCAGCGCCTTGCTGATCCGCAGTGCCTCCGGATGGCTCAGGGTCACGTGCCCGCCCCGGCGCTCGTCCGCGCGCGGCGAGGCGACCGTGAAGCCGAGCGGCGCGAGCCACTCGTCGGCCAGCCGGATCAGGTAGCCGGTCAGCGCGGTCCCCTTGGCTCGCAGCCGCTCGATGCCGGCCTCGCCGAGCAGCCGGGTGCCCTCCTCCACCGCCACCGTGCCGATGATTTGCGGGGTACCGGTGCCGAACGCGGCGATGCCCGGAGCCGGGTCGTAGGCCGGCCCCATCTCGAACTGGTCGCGCTGGCCGAACCAGCCCCAGATCGGCTGGCGCAGCCGGTCCTGCAGGCCCGAGCGCAGGTACACGAACGCGGGCGCGCCCGGGCCGGCGTTGAGGTACTTGTAGGTGCAGCCGACGGCCATGTCGGCGCCCGCGGCGTCCAGCGCGGCCGGCACCGCGCCCACCGAATGGCTGAGGTCCCAGCACATCAGCGCGCCCGCCTCATGCGCCAGCCGGGTGACGGCCGCCATGTCGGCCAGCGCCCCGCTGCGGTAGGCCACGTGCGACAGGCACACCAGCGCGGTGCGGTCGTCCAGCGCGGCCCGCAGCGCCTGCACGCTGAGCCCGGTGTCGATGTCGGAGTGCAGGAACCGCAATTCGCCGCCGCACTCAGCCGCGATCCCGGCCAGCACGTACCGGTCGGTCGGGAAGTTGTCGTCGTCGGTGATGATGACGTTCCTGGCCGGCTGGCCGGCCCGGCCCCGCTGTGCGTCCAGGGCCGCCTTGGCCAGCTTGTACAGGTTGACCGTCACCGAATCGCAGACCAGCACCTGGCCCGGCGCCGCGCCGATCAGGTGCTCGCCAATCGCGTCGCCGGCCTGGGCGGGCAGGTGCAGCCACCGGTCCCAGGACCGGATCAGGCCGACGCCCCACTCCTGGTCGACCACATCGGCGATGCGCGCCTGGGTGCGCACCGGGAGCGGGCCGAGCGAGTTTCCGTCCAGGTAGATCAGCGCGGGGTCGTCGCGGACGAACCGGTCACGGAAGCGCGCCAGCACATCGGCTGCGTCCAGTTCTTCCGCATATGCGCGCTGCGTGGGGAATGTCATTGCGTCCCAGCGTAGCCGCGGCCGCGCGGGACGGCCGCGGCGCCGCCTGGATTGCGTCAGCCGCGGCGGCGGCGGCGCCGGCGCAGCCCGAAGACCGCCAGCGCCACGGCCGCCACCCCGGCGGCAGCCGGCAGCGCCCGCTTGAGCACGGGCGTTCCCGCCACGCTGAACAAGTCGATGGCATCGTCATCGGAGGCGGCGGCGACCGGCCGCGGCGGCGCGGCCTGCCCGGCCGGGGCCGACCCGTTCACGCCGCCGGGGCCGGGAGCCGAGACCGCTTCCGCGGCCAGCGCGCCGGCCTTGCTGGTGCCCGGATCCGCTGGTGCGGCGGCCGGGCCCGCGGACCCGGAGCTCTCCGCCCCGGCGGCAGGCGCGCTGGCCCGCGCGACACCGGAACCGGCCGGCGCGGCGGCCAGGGCCAGGCCCCGGCCGGCCAGCCGCTTCCGGATCTCCTGGACCGACGCAGGCCCGATGTTGTCGATGGCCAGCAACTGCTCCGCGCTGCGGCTGGCCAGCTCGCCCACCGTGTGCACGCCCTCGCGGCGCAGGCTGTTGTACGAGCGCAGCGGCAGGTGCAGCTCCTCCAGCGGCTCGGCCGCCGCGTCCGTCTGCTGACCGGGCTGCTCAGCGGCCAGCATCTCGGCCAGGTTGGCCGCGAAGATCCCGATCAGCTTGCCGCCGACCTCGCTCAGTACCCCGCGGCCGAACTGGGCCGGCTTGCCGGTCACGTTCAGCGAGGTGCGCACGACCACGTGCGTCTGGTCGCCCTGGTCCGCCAGGACCGACCGGACCTTCGCCGACGCGGTACCCGCGCCGCGGGTCTCCTTGCCGCTGGCTTCCAGCGTGATGAGGTGCGCGCCCCGGTCCTGCTCGACGAACCGGGCCGTGCCCGCGTAGGTCATGGCGATCGGCCCGACCTTGACCCGGATCCGGCCCTTGATCTCGCCGCCGTCCACCGAGTCGAGGGTGGCTCCCGGCATGCAGGGCGCCACCCGTTCCACGTCCAGCAGCACATCCCACGCCCGCTCCTCGGGGACCGGGACGGTGAATGAGTGCTCCAGATCCATACGTCAGACTCCTGCCGCGGCCCGGACGGGGACCGGGCCCATGTGTGTCAGGCCGATCCTAGCTTCCGCGGCCGTGCCGTTGTCGCGCCGGGCCAAAGCGGTGTCTCGGAATGAGCCCGGTCAGCCGGTCTGCAGCACCTGGAACGCCTCGGCCAGCCGGCCCTCGGGCAGCCCTGCCTGCGCGGCGGCGCGGGTCAGCCAGCCGCGCAGCATCCCGGCCAGCCCGTCCGGGTCGGAGATCTGGCTCTCGTGCGCCCGCAGCGCCGCGACCTTGCGGTCGAACGTATCGGTGACGTCCACGAAGTGGTCGGGGACCGGGCTGGCCGACAGCCACACCTCGCGCACGGTCCAGGGCTCCAGCCCTTCGCTGCCGAGCAGCTCGGGGAACGCGAACGGGTTGCGGGCGTCCGGGTAGACCGCGTCCAGCGCGGCCGACCCGACCGCCCGGTGGTCGGGATGGCTGGCGCCGATCCGGGCGTAGTTGCGGTCCGGCGACGGGCAGAGCACCCGGTCCGGCCGCACCTGCCTGATCACCCGGGCCAGGTCCCGGCGCAGCGCCAGCGTGGGCTCCACCTGCCCGTCGGAGTAGCCGAGGAAGCGCAGGTCGTGCACGCCGACCTGCTTGGCCGCGCTGGTCTGCTCCACCCGCCGCAGCGCGGCCATGTCCGGCCGGGGCACCGCGCGGTCGCTGCCGCCGGCGTCCCCGTCGGTGACGATGCAGTAGCTGACGTCCAGCCCGGCAGCGGTCCACTGCGCGACCGTGCCGGCCGCGCCGAAGTCGATGTCGTCGGGATGGGCGGTAATAGTCAGGATCCGGCTGATCTCGCTGTCGGCTAGCACAGCACGATCGTAACCACAGCCAGCCGCCCACCCCACCCGGTCGCTGACCCCAGCCAGCCGCGAGGGCCCGCGGGCCCGAGCGGATGGCTCCGGGCGCGGCGCCCCCGGGGTTACAGAGCTGACATCACGTGCTTGACGCGGGTGTAGTCCTCGAAGCCGTACATCGACAGGTCCTTGCCGTAGCCGGACTGCTTGAAGCCGCCGTGCGGCATCTCGGCCACCAGCGGGATGTGGGTGTTGATCCACACGCAGCCGAAGTCCAGCAGCCGCGCCATCCGCATGGCCCGGCCGTGGTCGGCGGTCCACACCGACGAGGCCAGCCCGTATTCGGTGCCGTTGGCCCACTTCAGCGCCTCGTCCTCGGCACTGAACTGCTGCACGGTGATGACCGGGCCGAACACCTCGTTCTGGATGATCTCATCGTCCTGGTGCAGCCCGTCGACCACGCTGGCCTCGAAGAAGTAGCCGCGCTCACCGGCCTGCCTGCCGCCGGCCACCACCCGGGCGTGGTCGGGCAGCCGGGCGATGAAACCCGACACCCGCTCCAGCTGGCTGGCGTTGTTCAGCGGCCCGAAGTCCGCGTCCTCGACGTCGGGGCCGGCCACCTTCTGGCCGCGGGCCTGCTCGGCCAGCGCGGCGACGAAGTCGTCGTGCACGCCGGGCGCGGCCAGCACCCTCGTCGCCGCGGTGCAGTCCTGGCCGGCGTTGAAGTCGCCGGCCGCCGCGATCGCCTCGGCGACCTTGGCCGGGTCGGCGTCGTCGAACACCACGACGGGCGCCTTGCCGCCCAGCTCCAGGTGCACCCGCTTGAGGCTGGCCGCAGCGGCTGACGCCACCTCCTTGCCGGCCCGGACGCTGCCGGTGATCGATACCATCTGCGGCGCCGGGTGCGAGACCAGCGCCCGGCCGGTGTCCCGGTCGCCGCAGATCACGTTGAACACGCCCGGCGGCAGGTGCTCGGCCATCAGCTCGGCCATCAGCAGCGTGCTGTGCGGCGTGGTGTCCGAGGGCTTGAGCACCATCGTGTTGCCCGCCGCGATCGCGGGGGCCCACTTCCACACCGCCATCATCATCGGGTAGTTCCACGGCGTCACCGCGGCGCAGACCCCGACCGGCTCGCGCCGGATGAACGAGGTGTGGCCGGCCAGGTACTCCCCGGCCGACCGGCCCTCCAGCATCCGCGCCGCGCCGGCGAAGAACCGGATCTGGTCCGCCATCGGCGGGATCTCCTCCGACAGCGTCAGCGCGATCGGCTTGCCGGTGTTGCGCGACTCGGCGTCGACCAGCTCCTTGGCGTGCGCCTCGATCGAGTCGGCGATCCGCAGCAGGGCCAGGCTGCGCTCGGCCGGGGTGGCGTCCCGCCAGCCGCCCGCCGCGTCGGCCGCCGCGGCGAACGCGGCGTCGACCTCGTCCTGGCCGGAGACCGGCGCGGAGGCGTACGCCTCGCCCGTGCTGGGGTTGATCACCTCGGCGCGGCGGTCGTAGGAGCCGTCGGTCCACTGGCCGCCGACGAAGTTGCGTAGCTCTTCCACCTGTGCGTCTCCGTTCTGCTAAGACCGGGGCGTGCGCTCGTCGCAGCCCCAGGGCGAGCCGTATTCGGTGAGCAGGTCCAGGAACGGCCGGGCGGGCAGCGCCTCGGGGCCGAGCACCCCGGTGCCCGACCAGGCGCCCGAGTCCAGCAGCTCCAGCGCCACGACCGGGTTCACCGCCGTCTGCCAGACCACCGCCTGGGAGCCGTACTCGGCCATCGACCAGGCGTTGTCGACCACGTGGTGCAGGTACACCTCGCGCGCGCCGCCGGCCTGGCCGGTCCCGGTGACCCAGGTGCCCGCGCAGGTCAGGCCGGTCATCTTGTCCCCGAGGGTGGCCGGGTCGGGCAGGCAGGCCGCCACCACGTCGCGCGGCGACACGCGGGTCCCGGCCGCGCTGACCGGCTCGACGGCGTCCAGGCCGAGCTTGTGCAGGGTGCGCAGCACCCCGATGAACTCCTCGCCCAGGCCGTACTTGAACGTCACCCGCTGGGCGCTGACCCAGCGCGGCATCAGCAGGACCTCCTCGTGCTCGACGTTCACGCACTCCACCGGGCCGATGCCGGCCGGGAACGTGAACACCTCGGGCTCGCTGAACGGCTCGGTGGTGAACCAGCCACGGCCGGCCTCCCAGACCACCGGCGGGTTCAGGCACTCCTCGATCGTGGTCCAGATCGAGAACGTGGGCGCGAAGTCGTAGCCGGCCACCTGCAGGTTCGCGCCGTCCCGCACGCCGAGCTGGTCGATCTGGCTGAACAGCTCGTCCGCGGCGTGCCGGGCGAACACGTCCGACAGGCCTGGCTCGACGCCGATCCCGACCAGCGCCAGCTTCCCGGCCTGCTCCCACTGCCCGGCCAGCTCGAACTGCTCGTCGCCGAGCTTGACCCCGGTCTCGCGGTAGGGCTGGCCGGGGTGCGGCCGGGACAGCGACATGGCCATGTCCAGGTAGTGCACGCGGGCGGCCAGCGCGCTGCGGTACAGCGGCATCACGAAGCGCGGGTCGGTCGCGTTCATCAGCACGTCGCACGAGTGCGCGGCCAGCAGCGCGGCGGTGGCCTGCTCGTCCCTGGCGTCCAGCTGCACGGCGGTGAAGCCGTCCTTCGCCGCGGCCGCGTGCTGCGCCCGGGACAGGTCGTAGTCGGCGATGACGAGCTCGGCGAAGGGGCGGCGGGCCGCGATGCGGGCGAAGGCGGTACCGACGCCGCCCGCGCCGACCAGGAGTATGCGCATAGCGGGATCCTAACGCCCAGACGATCTCACGCATACGGGACCAGTGGTTCCAACCCCTGCATACAACGAAAATCGTTGCCGCCTGGCCTTCTGGCTGTCGTAATCGTGAAATCCGGACAAGGCGTCCGCTCTGCCCTACTATCTGGGGCAAATACCCCTTACCGTGCGGCGCGCGCAGGAGGCCCATGCACAGCATCACCCGCCGGCTGCCGCCGCGGGAAGCCGAAACCGGCAAGGGCCTCAAGGCCGGCGCGCTCGGCCTGATCTCCAGCACCGCGATCGCGATCGCCTCGGTCGCGCCGGCCTACAGCCTGGCCGCGACGCTCGGCTTCATCGTCATCATCGTGGGCGTCAAGGCGCCGGCCATCGTGGTGCTGGCCTTCGTGCCGATGCTGCTGACCTCGATCGCCTACAGCGAGCTGAACAAGGCCGACCCGGACTGCGGCACCACATTTACCTGGGCCACCCGGACCTTCAGCCCGACCTGGGGCTGGATCGGCGGCTGGGCTATCGTGGCGTCGGACGTGCTGGTCATGGCCAGCCTCGCGCAGGTGGCCGGGCAGTACATCTTCCTGCTGGCCGGCGCGGGCGGCATCGGGCACGACCCGGCCAGCGGCTGGGTGCTGCTGACCGGGATCGTGTGGATCGCGGTCATGACCTACATCTGCTACCGCGGCATCGAGATCTCCGCCACCTTCCAGAAGGTGCTGCTGTCGATCGAGATCGTCATGCTGCTGGTGCTGTCGGTGGTGGCGCTGACCCGGGTGGTCACCGGGCATCACCCGGCGGTCTCGCTGCACCCGAGCCTGTCCTGGTTCGTGCCATCGGGGCTGTCGCTCGGCGCGTTCGCCGGCGGCCTGATCCTGATGGTGTTCATCTACTGGGGCTGGGATACCGCGCTGTCGGTGAACGAGGAGACGGCGGACCGGGCCAGGACGCCGGGCCGGGCGGCCATCGTCTCCACCCTGGTCCTGGTGATCACCTACGTGCTGGTCGCCTTCTCGGCGCAGAGCTTCGCCGGCATCGGGACTAAGGGCATCGGCCTGGCCAGCCCGGGCAATTCCAGCGACGTGCTGTCGGTGCTCGGCCACGCGATCTTCGGCTCGGGCACCGCCGGCGAGGTGTTCTACCGGCTGCTGCTGCTGATGGTGCTGTCCTCGGCCGCGGCCTCGACCCAGACCACCATCCTGCCGACGGCCCGCACGACCTTGTCCATGGCCACCTACAAGGCCATCCCGGCCCAGTTCGGCAACATCCACCGCCGCCACCTGACCCCGACCGTGTCCACTCTGGTCATGGGCGGGGTCTCGATCGCGCTGTACGCGGGCATGAACTACATATCGGGCGGCAACGTGATCTCCGACGCGGTCACCGCGTGCGGCGTGTTCATCGCCGCCTACTACGGCCTGACCGGGTTCGCCTGCGCCTGGTACTACCGGCACAACCTGCGCACCCGCGCGCGCAACCTGTGGATGCAGGGCATCCTGCCGGTGGCGGGCGGCCTGATCTTCTACATTCTCGGCGGCTACAGCCTGTGGCAGGACTACGACGTCGCGACGCAGAGCAGCTTTACCACCTGGACGGTGCCCGGCCTGGGCTGGCACGTCGGCGGGGTGTTCGTGATCGTCCTGCTGGCCTCGCTGATCGGGTTCGCCATCTGGCTGGGGGTGCGCATCTCCCAGCCGGACTTCTTCCGGCGCGGCACGCTGGCCCGCTCGGCGGCGTGGCTGCGCCCGGACCGCCGTTGAACGCCGGACGTACGGGTTCCGACTACGAGACCCGTCGTTACATGTTGTTTATGCAACTGAAATCGTTGCCCGGACGGGTCAATGCATGCTAGAACCGTTGCACGCGGGTACGAAAGCCGTCGTGCATTACTATCCGGTCAGCAGGGCCGGCGACGGGACCGGGTGACCGGCAGGAGGGATGCGGCATGGCCACCGTGACACCGGGCGTACAACCGGTCGAGGAGTCGGTCGACAAGGGGCTCAAGGCCGGCGCGCTCGGCCTGATCTCCAGCACGGTGATCGCGACCGCCTCGGTGGCGCCCGCCTACAGCCTGGCCGCGACCCTCGGCTTCATCGTCCTGGTGGTGGGGCTCAAGGCGCCCGCCATCGCGGTGCTGGCGTTCGTGCCGATGATCCTGACCTCGATCGGCTACAGCGAGCTGAACAAGGCCGACCCGGACTGCGGCACCACGTTCACCTGGGCCACCCGCGCCTTCAGCCCGGGCTGGGGCTGGGCGGGCGGCTGGGCCATCGTCGCGGCCGACGTGCTGGTCATGGCCAGCCTCGCTCAGGTCGCCGGCCAGTACATCTTCCTGCTGTTCAACGCCAACGGCATCGGCAGCAACCCGGCCAGCGGCTGGGTGCTGCTCGTCGGCATCTTGTGGATCGTCTCGATGACCTACATCTGCTACCGGGGCATCGAGGTCTCGGCGAACTTCCAGAAGGCGCTGCTGTCCATCGAGATCACCATGCTGCTGGTGCTGTCGGCGGTGGCGCTGATCAGGATCGGCACCGGCCACCACCCGGCCGTCTCGCTGCACCCGACCCTTTCCTGGTTCAACCCGTTCGGGATCGGCTTCGGCGCGTTCGCCGGCGGCCTGATCCTGATGGTGTTCATCTACTGGGGCTGGGACACCGCGCTGTCGGTGAACGAGGAGACCAAGGACCCGGCCAAGACGCCGGGCCGGGCCGCGATCTTGTCCACCCTGGTCCTGCTGGTCACCTACGGGCTGGTGACGTTCGCGGCGCAGGCCTTCGCCGGGATCGGGACCAAGGGCATCGGCCTGGCCAACCCGGCCAACTCCAGCGACGTGCTGTCGGTGCTCGGCCACGCCGTGTTCGGCGCTGGCGCGACCGGCTCGGTGTTCACCCACCTGCTGATCTTGATGGTGCTGTCGTCGGCGGCCGCCTCCACCCAGACGACCATCCTGCCCACGGCCAGGACCACGCTGTCGATGGCCGCCTACAAGGCCCTGCCGCCGTCCTTCGCCAAGATGCACCGGCGGCACCTGACCCCGACCGTGTCCACCCTGGTGATGGGCGGCATCTCGATCGTGCTGTACGCCGGGATGAACTACATCTCCGGCGGCAACGTGATCGCCGACGCGGTGACCAGCTGCGGGGTCTTCATCGCCTCCTACTACGGGCTGACCGGCTTCGCCTGCTTCTGGTACTACCGGCGCAACCTGCGGACCAGCGCCCGCAACCTGTGGATGCAGGGCATCTTGCCGCTGCTGGGCGGCCTGATCCTGTACTTCCTCGGCGGCTACTCCCTCTGGGAGGACTACGACGTCGCCACCGGGAACAGCTACACCACCTTCACGGTGCCCGGCCTGCACTGGCAGGTCGGCGGCGTGTTCGTGATCGTGCTCCTGACCTCAGTCGTCGGCTTCATCGTGTGGGCCATCGTGCGGATCAGCCAGCCGGCCTTCTTCAAGCGGCAGACGCTGACCCGGTCCACTCCCACGCTGGTGCCGGACGAGTAGCGGTGTTAGCCCGGGGAGCGACCCCCCGGAACCCCGCTACGCCGGCCTGCCATGGATGGACCAGCCAGCTGTCGTCACCGCGTCCTTCAGCTGGCCGCTTCGGGGCCAGAAGGCCCTCGCAGTCGGCTAGTCCTGGCCGCGTCATCGGGCCCCGGTGTCGGGGGGAGCGCCTAGGCTGATCGGGTGACCGCGACTGCCGCCGATACCCTCCTGGACGGGCTCAACCCGCAGCAGCGGGCCGCGGTGGTCCACCAGGGCAGCCCGCTGCTGATCATCGCCGGGGCGGGCTCGGGCAAGACCCGGGTGCTCACGCACCGGATCGCCTACCTGCTCGCCGAGCGCGAGGTGCTGCCGAGCGAGATCCTGGCCATTACCTTCACCAACAAGGCCGCCGGGGAGATGGCGGCCCGCGCGGCCGCGCTGACCGGGCACCGGGCCCGGGCGATGTGGCTGATGACGTTCCACTCGGCGTGCGTGCGCATCCTGCGCCGCGAGGCCGGCCGGTTCGGCTACCCGTCCAGCTTCTCCATCTACGACCAGGCCGACTCGCAGCGGCTGATGGCGCTGGTCTGCCGGGAGCTGGAGCTGGACGCCAAGTACTTCCCGCCGCGGGCCATGGCCGCCCAGGTCTCCAACCTCAAGAACGAGCTGATCGACTACGAGACGCTGGCCGGGCGCGCGTCCGGCCACCGGGAGAAGGCGCTGGCCGAGGCCTACGCCGAGTACCAGCGGCGGCTGGCCGCGGCCGGGGCGATGGACTTCGACGACCTGATCATGATCACGGTTAACCTGTTCCAGGCCTTCCCCGAGGTCGCCGCCGAGTACCGGCGGCGCTTCCGGCACGTGCTGGTCGACGAGTACCAGGACACCAACCACGCCCAGTACGTGCTGGTCCGCGAGCTGGCCGGGCAGCACGGCGAGCACCTGCTGCCGGCCGCGGCCAGCCGCGACGACGCCGTGCCCGGGCCGCGGGCCGCGCTGGTCGAGCCCGCCGAGCTGGCCGTGGTCGGCGACGCCGACCAGTCCATCTACGCCTTCCGCGGCGCCACCATCCGCAACATCGAGGAGTTCGAGCGCGACTTCCCCGGCGCGACGGTGATCTTGCTGGAGCAGAACTACCGCTCCACCCAGAACATCCTGGCCGCGGCCAATGCCGTGGTGTCGCGCAACACCGGGCGCAAGCCGAAGAACCTGTGGTCCGACGCCGGGGACGGCCCGCTGATCACCGGCTACGTGGCCGACTCCGAGCACGACGAGGCGGCGTTCGTGGCCGAGGAGGTGGACCGGCTCACCGACGAGGGCGAGGCCACCCCCGGCCAGGTGGCCGTGTTCTACCGGACCAACGCCCAGTCCCGGGTATTCGAGGAAGTGTTCATCCGCGCCGGAGTGCCCTACAAGGTCGTCGGCGGGGTCCGCTTCTACGAGCGGCGCGAGGTCCGCGACCTGCTGGCCTACCTGCGGCTGATCGCCAACCCGGCGGACGAGGTCAGCCTGCGGCGGATCCTGAACACCCCGCGGCGCGGCATCGGCGACCGGGCCGAGGCGTGCGTCGCCGCGCTGGCCGAGCGGGACCGGGTCAGCTTCGCGGCGGCACTGGCCCGGCCGCAGGACGCCCCGGGCCTGTCGCCCCGGTCGGTCAGGGCCATCGAGGCGTTCAACGACCTGGTCGGCGGGCTGCGCGAGGCCGCCGAGGGCGGCGCGCCGGCCGGCGACCTGGCCGACGGGGTGCTGGACAAGACCGGCTACATCGCCGAGCTCGAGGCCTCCTCCGACCTGCAGGACGCCAGCCGGATCGAGAACCTGACCGAGCTGGTCAGCGTGGCCCGCGAGTTCGACGCCCAGCACGCGGGCGGCACCCTCGCCGAGTTCCTGGAGCAGGTGGCGCTGGTCGCCGACGCCGACCAGATCCCCGACGGCGACGACCACGGCGGCCTGATCACGCTGATGACCCTGCACACCGCCAAGGGCCTGGAGTTCCCCGTCGTGTTCCTCACCGGGCTGGAGGAGAACGTGTTCCCGCACGAGCGCTCCTCCGGCGACGAGCGCGAGCTGGAGGAGGAGCGGCGGCTGGCCTACGTCGGGATCACCCGGGCGCAGCAGCGGCTCTACCTGACCCGGGCCGCGTCGCGGACCTGGTTCGGCCGCCCGGCCTTCCACCGCCAGTCCCGGTTCCTGTCCGAGGTGCCCGGCTACCTGATCGACTGGCGGCGGGACGCCTCGGCCGCCGTCCAGCCCGCCGCCGAGCGGCTGGCCAGCCGGCCCGGGGTGCGCGCGGCGGGCAACCGGCCGGTGCCCTCGCTGCAGCCGGGCGACCGGGTCACCCACGATTCCTACGGCCTCGGTACCGTGCTGTCGGTGGAGGGCCGCGGCGACGACCCGGAGGCCAAGATCGACTTCGGCGGCGACTACGGCATCAAGCACCTGGTGCTGCGCTACGCCCCGATCGAGAAGCTCTAGCTCCGGGCCGGCATGGCGGGCCGGAGGGGCGGGGTTACCCTGCCGGAAGACGGCGGCGGACCGGGAGGAACAACGTGATTCGGGTGGTCATCGCCAAACCCGGGCTGGACGGCCACGACCGCGGCGCGAAGGTGGTCGCGCGGGCGCTGCGCGACGCCGGCGTCGAGGTCATCTACACCGGGCTGCACCAGACGCCGGAGCAGATCGTCTCCGCCGCGCTGCAGGAGGACGCCGACGCGATCGGCCTGTCGGTGCTGTCCGGCGCGCACATGACCCTGTTCCGCAAGGTGCTCGACCTGCTCGCCGAGCGGGACGCCAGTGACATCGTGGTGTTCGGCGGCGGCATCATCCCCGGCGCCGACATCGCCGAGCTGACCAAGATCGGCGTGGCCAGGATCTTCACCCCCGGCGCGCCGACCCAGGACATCGTGGACTGGGTGCACGGCGAGCTCGGCGAGGGCGGGCGCGCAGCCCCGACCCAGCAGGCCCGGGCGTAGCCCCGGCCGCGGCGGCGACGGCAGCCCGCCACTAGGCTGCCTGCGCACCGGATACCCGGGGCGCATCAGCATGTGACGAGGGCGAGGGCGGACCCCAGTGGACCTGTTCGAGTATCAGGCGAAGGAGCTCTTCGCGGAATACGGCGTGCCGATCCAGGCCGGGAAGGTGGCCCGCACGCCGCAGGAGGCCCGGGCGATCGCGGCCGAGCTCGGCACCGGCGTGGTGATCAAGGCCCAGGTGAAGACCGGCGGCCGCGGCAAGGCGGGCGGGGTCAAGCTGGCCGCCACCCCGGACGAGGCGGAGGAGAAGGCGGCCAGGATCCTCGGCATGGACATCAAGGGCCACACCGTGCACGCGGTGCTGGTCGCGCAGGATGTCGACATCGCCGAGGAGTACTACCTGTCGTTCCTGGTCGACCGGGCCGAGCGGTCGTTCCTGTCGATGTGCTCGGTGCAGGGCGGGGTGGAGATCGAGGTCGTGGCGGCCGAGCACCCCGGCGCGCTGGCCCGGATCGTCATCGACCCGCTGACCGGGGTGGACGCGGCCAAGGCCCGGGAGATCGTCACCGCCGGGCAGCTGCCCGCCCACGCGGTCGCCGGCGCGGCGGCGCTGGCCGGGCAGCTGTGGACGGTGTTCACCCGTGAGGACGCCACCCTGGTCGAGGTCAACCCGCTGGTCTACACCGGCGGCGGCGACGTCATCGCGCTGGACGCCAAGGTCACCCTGGACGACAACGCCGGCTTCCGGCGCAGCCACGAGCGGTTCGCCGACACCGAGTCCGCCGACCCGATCGAGGCGCGGGCCAAGGCCCGGCACCTGAACTACGTGAAACTCGACGGCCAGGTCGGCATCATCGGCAACGGAGCCGGACTAGTGATGTCCACCCTCGACGTGGTGGCCTACGCCGGCGAGTCCTTCGGCGGCGTCCGGCCGGCCAACTTCCTCGACATCGGCGGCGGCGCGTCGGCCGAGGTGATGGCCGACGGCCTGGACATCGTGCTGTCCGACCCGTCGGTGCGCAGCGTGCTGGTGAACGTGTTCGGCGGCATCACCTCCTGCGACGCGGTGGCCAACGGGATCGTGTCCGCGGTCGGGATGCTGGGCGGCCGCGGAGAGTCGCTGGACCGGCCGCTGGTGGTCCGGCTGGACGGCAACAACGCCGCCGAGGGCCGCCGGATCCTGGACGAGGCGGGCATCGCCGCGATCGAGCAGGTGGCGACCATGGACGATGCGGCGCGGCGCGCCGCCGAGCTGGCCGCGACGGCCGCGACGGGAGCATGAGATGGCGATCTTCCTGACCGGCGAGAGCCGGATCATCGTCCAGGGCATCACCGGTTCCGAGGGCCGCAGGCACGGCGCGCGGATGATCGCGGCCGGGACCAAGGTGGCCGGCGGCACCAACCCGCGCAAGGCCGGGCAGTCCATCGAGCTGGGCGGCCAGCAGGTCCCGGTGTTCGGCACCGTGGCCGAGGCGATGTCGGCCACCGGGGCCGACGTTTCGGTGGTGTTCGTCCCCCCCGCGGGCACCAAGGCGGCCGTGACCGAGGCCGTCGACGCGGGGATGCCGCTGGTCATCGTCATCACCGAGGGCGTCCCCGTACACGACACCGCCGAGTTCTTCGCCTACGCCCAGTCCAAGGGGGCCGCGACCAGGATCATCGGCCCGAACTGCCCGGGCGTGGCCTCGCCCGGCCAGTCCAACGCCGGGATCATCCCCGCCGACATCACCACCCGCGGCCGCATCGGGCTGGTGTCCAAATCCGGCACGCTGACCTACCAGATGATGTACGAGCTGCGCGACATCGGCTTCTCCGCCTGCGTCGGCATCGGCGGTGACCCGATCATCGGCACCACCCACATCGACTGCCTGGCCGCGTTCGAGGCCGACCCGCAGACCGACGCGGTCGTGATGATCGGCGAGATCGGCGGCGACGCCGAGGAGCGGGCCGCCGCCTACATCGAGAAGAACATGACCAAGCCGGTCGTCGCCTACGTGGCCGGGTTCACCGCGCCCGAGGGCAAGACGATGGGCCACGCCGGCGCGATCATCTCCGGCTCGGCCGGCACCGCCCAGGCCAAGAAGGAGGCGCTGGAGAAGGTCGGCGTCCGGGTCGGCCGGACCCCGAGCGAGACTGCCCGGCTGGCCCGCGACGTGCTGCAGGGCGGCGCGGCGCGGTAAGCCAGGTCACCGGCGGTCCAGTCTGGCCCCGGGGCCCCGGCGCGCCTCCGCGCGGCCGGGGCCGGGGCTTGTCAGGCTGGTTGTCGTGCTTACTTCCGTTCTGGGTGATCAGGCCGCCGGCCCGGCCGGCGACGACGGGCCGCCGCCCCGGCCGGTGCTGGCCGCGGGCGCGATCGGCGCCGTCGCGGCGGCCGGGATCGGGCTGGCCGTGCTCACCCTGCTGGTGCTGGCGGGCTGGATCGCCGCGCCGCACGGCAGCGAGGGGCTGACCGGCGTGCTGCGGGCCGCGGCCGCGCTCTGGCTGATCGGCCACCACGTCGGCTTCACGCTGCACGGCACCGGCCGGATCGGCATGCTCCCGCTCGGCCTGGTGCTGCTGCCCGGCGCGCTGCTGTGGCGGGCCGGCCGGTGGGCGGCCCGCGCGGCCGGGGTGACCCGGCTGGCGGGGGCCGGCTACACCGCGCTCGCCATGGCCGTGCCGTACGCGGTGCTGGCCGCGATCCTCGCGCTGGCCAGCCGGTCGGCCGAGCTGGCCCCGTCGGTGCCGCAGGCCCTGGTCGCCGGGTTCGTGCTGGCGCTGGTGGCCGGCGGGCTCGGCGGCGCCCGGGCACTCGCTCCGTGGGCCGAGCTGACCGGGCTGCTCCCGGCCCGGCTGCGATCGGTGGTCGTCGGCGCGGCCGTCACGCTGGCCGTGCTCGGCACGGCCGCCGCGCTGCTGGCCGCCGTGGCGCTGGCCTGGCACCTGCCCGCCATGCGGGCGGAAAGCGCCGCGCTTGGGCCGGGCGCCGTCGGCACCGGGCTGCTGCTGCTCGCCCAGCTGGCCTACCTGCCGAACGCGCTGATCTGGTCGGTCTCGTTCCTGATCGGCCCGGGCTTCGCGTTCGGCACCGGCACGATCGTGGCGCCGACCGGGTCGGCCGTGGGCGCGCTGCCGCAGTTCCCGATGCTGGCCGCGCTGCCGTCCGGGGTGCACTCCGGGTACTCACCCGTCGGCTTCGGGCTGATGCTCGCCGTGCCCTACCTGGCCGGCGCGGCCGGCGGGTGGATCCTGGCCCGGGCCGCGCCGACCCCGGCGCTGGAGGCCGCCCCGATGTGGGGGTTCGCCAGCGGCGCGCTGGCCGGCGCGGTGCTGGCCGCGGCGGCCGCGTTCTCCGGCGGCCCGCTCGGCGACGGCCGGCTGGCCGCGGTCGGGCCGTCCGGCTGGCAGGTCGGGCTGGTCGCGGTGCTGGAGCTGGGCATCGCCTCGGCGCTGTGCGCCGGCGCGGTCAACTGGCGGCAGGTCCGCCGCCGGGCCAGGTTCGCCGAGCTGGCCTGGCCGGCCGCGCGGGCCAGCCTGCGCTCAGCAGCAGACCAGGCCCCGGGCGTGCGCTACGACGCAGACCACGCCGATGACGATGATGACGACGGGCACGTGATCTTCGTCGACTTGTGGGCCGGGGACGACGCGCCGGGCGAGAGCTAGCCCGCGGTCAGCCCGAGCCGCCGAGCCTGCCGTTGACCGACTGGTAGAACTGCGTCGTGCAGGCCCGCTGCGCGGCCGGGCTCTGGGCCAGGTTAAGGCACCGGCCGTAGGCGTTCAGCTGGGCGGAGAACAGCGCGAACATGGCCAGGAGGCACAGGCTCAGCACGCCGGCCAGCGCGCCGAGCACGATGCCGGCCACCGCGCCCCGGGGGCGCATGGTCGCGTCCTTGCGGGCCCGCCGCATCGCGGTGGCGCCGAGCACGCACGCGGCCGGCCCGATGATCACGCTGAAGATCACCAGGTAGACGCCGCGCTGCAGGTTGGCGCCCACGCCGAGCAGGGCGAGCATGGCCAGCAGGCCGAAGATCAGCGCGGCGAGCGCGCGCTGCGACACCTCGCGCCGCGGCGGCTTGGCGGGCCGCGGCCGGGCCGCGGGCGGACCGGGCGGACCGGGCGGGCCGGGCTGCCCCAGCGGCCCGGCGGGCGGGCGGCCGGGGAACCGGGACCACGGATCCGGGCTGGCGCCGTCCGGCCCGGCTTCTGGCTGATCATGGTGTTCTTGCTGGCCTGGCGGCGCAGCGGGCCCGCGTTCCGGGCTGCCGCCGTCCCCCGGCTGCTCCCCGCCCGCACCCGGCTGCTCCCCGCCCGCACCCGGCCCCGGGCGGGCGGGGTCATCATCGGGGAAGAACAACCGCGGCAGGCCCGGCAGCCGGGGTGCCTCGTCCGGCTCGGGCGGCGCCTGCGGCGCGGGGGGCGGGGTCTGGTCGGCGGACAGGGCCGGGTCCTTTCCGTACTGGCGGTCGGTGTCTATTTCACCACTACCAGGCCCGTTCCGCGCCGCTCCGGCAGTGGTGCAGCCCGGTCACGGCACAATGGCGGCCATGGCGAGTCGCGTGGTGGTGCTGGTCTCGGGCACGGGGACGAACCTGCAGGCGCTGCTCGACGCGTGCGCCGAGCCATCCTACGGCGCGCAGGTCGTCGCGGTCGGCGCCGACCGGGACGGCATCCCGGCGCTGGCGCGGGCCCGGGCGGCCGGGGTGGCCACCTTCACCTGCCCGCTGCGCGGCTTCCCCGGCCGCGCGCAGTGGGATGCCGCGCTGACCAGCGCGGTCGCGGAGTTCCGGCCCGGCCTGGTGGTGCTGGCCGGGTTCATGAAGCTGGTCGGGCCGGCCTTCCTGGGCCGGTTCGCCGGCCGGGTGATCAACACCCACCCGGCCTTGCTACCGTCGTTCCCCGGCATGCACGCGGTCGCCGACGCCCTGGAGTACGGCGTCCGGGTGACCGGCTGCACCGTCTTCAGCGTGGACGCGGGCACCGACACCGGGCCGGTGATCGCGCAGGCGGCCGTCCCGGTGACCGACGACGACGACGAGCAGGCCCTGCACGAGCGGATCAAGGCCGCCGAGCGGGCGCTGCTCACCCAGACCGTGGGCCGGATGGTCCGCGAGGGCTGGTCGGTCAGCGGCCGGAAGGTGAGGATCGGCGGATGAGCACACAGGCCATCAAGCGTGCCCTGGTCAGCGTGCACGACAAGACCGGGCTGGCGGACCTGGCCGGGCAGCTGCACCAGGCCGGCGTGGAGATCGTCTCGACCGGCTCGACCGCCGCGGCCATCCGGGCCGCGGGCATCGGCGTCACCGCGGTGGAGGACCTGACCGGCTTCCCCGAGTGCCTGGACGGCCGGGTCAAGACCCTGCACCCGGCGGTGCACGCCGGCCTGCTCGCCGACGTGTCCCGGCCCGGGCACGCCGGGCAGCTCGCGGAGCTGTCGATCGCGCCGTTCGAGTTGCTGATCTCCAGCCTGTACCCGTTCGAGCAGACCGTGGCCAGCGGCGCGGCACCCGAGGAGTGCGTGGAGCAGATCGACATCGGCGGCCCGGCCATGGTCCGCGCCGCGGCCAAGAACCACGCCAATGTCGCGGTGATCACCTCCGCGGCGCAGTACGGCGAGCTGGCGCAGGCCCTCGCCGCCGGCGGGTTCACCCTGGAGCAGCGGCGCCGGCTGGCCGCCGCCGCCTACGCCCGGACCGCGGCCTACGACGCGGCCGTGGCCTCCTGGTTCGCCTCCGCCTACGCGCCGGACCCCACCGCGGGCGCGACCGGCTGGCCGGACGTGATCACCGCCCAGTGGGCCCGCGCCGGCGTGCTGCGCTACGGCGAGAACCCGCACCAGCGGGCTGCCCTGTACGTGTCCGGGGCCGGGCTGGGCGGTACGGGCGGGCTGGGCGGGACGCAGGGAGCCGGCATCGCCGGGGCCGAGCAGCTGCACGGCAAGGCCATGTCCTACAACAACTACGTCGACGCCGACGCGGCCCGCCGGGCCGCCTACGACTTCGCCGGGCCGTGCGCGGCGATCATGAAGCACTCCAACCCGTGCGGCATCGCCATCGGCCGTGACCTGGCGGAGGCGCACGCGAAGGCGCACGCCTGCGACCCGGGATCGGCCTACGGCGGGGTGATCGCGGTGAACGGGACCGTCACCACCGGGCTGGCGGAGCAGATCGCGGAAATCTTCACCGAGGTGCTGGTCGCGCCCGGCTACCAGCAGGAGGCACTGGAGATCCTGACCCGGCGCAAGAACCTGCGGGTGCTGCGCTGCGCGCCGCCCGCGCCCGGCTCGGCCACCGAGCTGCGGCCGGTCACCGGCGGGCTGCTGGCCCAGTCCGCCGACCGGCTGAACGAGCCGGGCGACCAGGCGCGCAACTGGCAGCTCGCGGCCGGGGAGGCGGCCGGCGCCGAGGTGCTGGCCGACCTGGAGTTCGCCTGGCGGGCGTGCCGCAGCGTGAAGTCGAACGCGATCTTGCTGGCTTCCGGCCAGGCGTCGGTCGGGATCGGGATGGGCCAGGTCAACCGGGTGGACTCGGCCCGGCTGGCGGTGGCGCGGGCCGGGGACCGGGCGGCCGGGTCGGTGGCGGCCAGCGACGCGTTCTTCCCGTTCGCCGACGGGTTCGAGGTGCTGGCCCGGGCCGGGGTGCGGGCGGTGGCGGAGCCGGGCGGCTCGATCCGGGACGAGGACGTGATCGCGGCGGCGCAGGCGGCAGGCGTGCCGCTGTACTTCACCGGGCTGCGGCACTTCTACCACTGACCCGCCGTGCCGGCTGCTGACCCGCCGGCCGGCCGGAGCCGGGCAGAATGGATCCGATGACTGCGACAACCCTGGACGGCAAGGCCACGGCCGCCGCCATCCGCGAAGACCTCACCCGCCGGGTCGCCAAGCTGGCCGCGGCCGGCGCCGTGCCGGGCCTCGGCACCGTGCTGGTCGGCGACGACCCGGGCAGCCAGGTGTACGTGAACGCCAAGCACCGGGACTGCGCCCAGGTGGGCATCGTCTCGATCCGGCGCGACCTGCCCGCCGGCGCCAGCCAGCAGCAGGTCGAGGACACGGTGGCGGAGCTGAACGCCGACCCGGCCTGCACCGGCTTCATCGTGCAGCTGCCGCTGCCCGCGCACCTGGACCCGCAGCCGGTGCTGGCCCTGATGGACCCGGCCAAGGACGCCGACGGGCTGCACCCGGTCAACCTCGGCCGGCTGGTGCTCGGCCAGCCCGGCCCGCTGCCGTGCACCCCGCACGGGATCGTGGCGCTGCTGCGCCGCTATGAGGTGCCGATCGCCGGGGCCGAGGTGACGATCATCGGCCGCGGCATCACCGTCGGCCGGGCCCTCGGCCTGCTGCTGACCCGGCGCAGCGAGAACGCGACCGTGACCCAGTGCCACACCGGCACCCGGGACCTGGCCGCGCACACCCGGGCGGCCGACATCGTGGTGGTCGCGGCCGGGCGGCCCGGACTGCTGACCGCGGACATGGTCAGGCCCGGCGCCGCCGTGCTGGACGTCGGCATCACCCGGACCGAGCACGGCCTGGCCGGCGACGTCGACCCCGGCGTGGCCGGGGTGGCGGGCTACCTGGCCCCGGTGCCGGGCGGCGTCGGCCCGATGACCCGGGCGATGCTGCTGGCCAACGTGGTCGAGGCCGCCGAGTCCCGCGCCTGACCGCCAGCACCTGGCTACCGGCCGGTAACATAGGCCGGGAGGTGGCCCGGGGTACCCCAGGGCACCCGGGGGCAGCGTCGTTTGGCAGGCTGGTGATCTGCCCGTGCGGTTATCGAAGGAGGTCGGCCGCCAGTCATGAACATCGTGGTGTTGGTCAAGCAGGTTCCCGATACCTGGTCGGAGCGCAAGCTGTCGGACTCGGACTCCACCCTGGACCGGGACGCGGCCGACGCGGTGATCAACGAGCTCGACGAGTACGCGATCGAGGAGGGCCTGCAGCTGGCGGAAAAGCACGGCGGCGAGGTCACGGTGGTCTCGATGGGGCCGGACAAGACGGCCGAGTCGGTCCGCAAGGCACTGTCGATGGGCGCGGACAAGGCCATCCACGTCAGCGACGAGGCGCTGCACGGCTCGGACGCCTGGGTGACCTCGGCGGTGCTGGCCAAGGCCATCGAGCGGGCCGGGTTCGACCTGGTGCTGCTGGGCTCGGAGTCGACCGACGCGCGGATGGGCGTGATGGCGGGCATGCTGGCCGAGCGGCTGGGCGTGCCGCAGGTGTCGCTGGCGGCCAAGGTCGACATCGACGGCACCTCGATCGAGATCCGGCGTCAGGCCGACTACGGCTACGACCGGGTGACCTCGTCGCTGCCGGCCGTGGTCAGCGTGGTCGAGAAGATCAACGAGCCGCGGTACCCGTCGTTCAAGGGGATCATGGCGGCGAAGAAGAAGCCGGTCGAGACCCTGGGCCTGGCCGACCTCGGGCTGGAGAAGGACCAGGTCGGGCTGGCCGCGTCGGCGACGCAGGTGGTGAGCTTCGCGGCCCGGCCGCCGCGCGAGGCCGGCACGGTCGTCACCGACGAGGGTGACGGCGGGACCAAGGCGGCGGAGTTCCTGGCCGCCCGCAAGTTCATCTGACCCGGCCGCGCGGATAGACGCGGACAGACGAGGACACGAGCATGGCGGAGATCCTGGTACTCGCCGACCACGACGGCGAGAACGTCAAGAAGGTGACGCTGGAGCTGCTGGCCGCGGCCCGGGCGTTCGGCGAGCCCGCGGTGGTGTGGGCCGGCCCCGGCGCGGAGGCGGCCGCCGGCCGGCTGGCCGAGTACGGCGCGGTGAAGATCTACGCGGCCGGCGGCGCCGAGTTCGACGACTACGTGGTCGCGCCCAAGGCGGAGCTGCTGGCCGCGCTGGTGGACGGCCAGTCGCCGGCCGCGGTGCTGATCGCCTCCACCCCGGAGGGCAAGGAGATCGCCGGGCGGCTGGCGGTCAAGACCGGCTCCGGCGTGCTCACCGACGTGGTCGCCCTGACCGACGGCCTGGTCGGAGAGCAGTCGGTGTTCGGCGGCGCGATCGTGGTCCAGTCCAAGGTGGGCACCGGCACGCCGATCATCACCGTGCGGCCGAACAGCTTCGCCCCGGAGGCTTCGCCGGCCGCGGGCGAGGTGGAGAGCGTGGACCTGGCCGTCTCGGACGCGGCCAAGACCGTGCAGATCGTCGAGAAGGTCGTCCAGGAGCGCGGCGAGCGGCCGGAGCTGACCGAGGCCGCGATCGTGGTCTCCGGCGGCCGGGGAGTCGGCTCGGGGGACAACTTCGCGCTGATCGAGAAGCTCGCCGACGCCCTGCATGCTGCGGTCGGCGCGTCCCGCGCGGCCACCGACGCCGGCTGGTATCCGCACCAGTTCCAGGTCGGCCAGACCGGCAAGACGGTGTCGCCGCAGCTGTACCTGGCCGCGGGCATCTCGGGTGCGATCCAGCACCGGGCCGGCATGCAGACCTCGAAAACCATCATGGTCATCAACAAGGACCCCGAGGCGCCGATCTTCGACCTTGCGGACTACGGGGTCGTCGGCGACCTGTTCAAGGTCGTCCCGCAGCTCATCGAGGAGATCGGCAAGCGCGGCTAGCGCCGCGCCCGGCCCCGCAGTCCGCGCCTCGCACCCGCGATCCTCATGATCTCGGTAACTTTTCAGGCCTATGTGCTGACAAGTTACCGAGATCATGGAGCCCGCCGGTGGCGGGCAGCGTCGCTGGGGGATGTCGCGGCGGGCCGCTAGGCTTAGGTCGCCATGGACAATGTCGACAGCGGTGCCGGTTACCCCGCTGAGCAGCCGGAACCGGACTCTCCGGTCTATCTTGACCATGCGGCCACGACGCCGATGCTGCCCGAGGCCGTGGCCGCGATGTCCGATGAGCTCGGCCGGATCGGCAACCCGTCCTCGCTGCACAACGCCGGCCGCCGGGCCCGCCGGGTGGTCGAGGAGTCCCGCGAGCAAATCGCCGACTGTTACGGTGCCCGGCCGAGCGAGGTGGTGTTCACCAGCGGCGGCACCGAGGCGGACAACCTCGCGGTCAAGGGCTTCTTCTGGGCCCGCCGCGGCGCTGACCCGCGGCGGGTGCGGATGCTGGCGCCGGCGATCGAGCACCACGCCGTGCTGGACAGCCTGCACTGGCTGGAGGACCAGGAGGGCGCGCAGGTCAGCTGGCTGCCGGTAGACGATACCGGCCTGGTTACCCCGGCCGCGCTGCGCGCGGCGATCGAGGCCGATCCGGCCAGCGTCGCCCTGATCAGCGTCATGTGGGCCAACAACGAGGTCGGCACGATCCAGCCGGTCGCCGAGCTGGCCGAGGTCGCCCACGAGCACGACATCCCGCTGCACAGCGACGCGGTCCAGGCGGCCGGCCAGCTGCCGGTGCCGCTCGCCGGATCCGGCGCGACCGCGCTGACCATCACCGCGCACAAGATCGGCGGCCCGGTCGGCGTCGGCGCGCTGCTGCTGACCCGGGGCGCAGCCCCGGTCCCGGTGCTGCACGGCGGCGGCCAGGAGCGGGACGTGCGCTCCGGCACGCTGGACGCGCCCGCGATCCGGGCCTTCGCGGTCGCCGCGGCCGCGGCCCAGATGGGCCGGACCGCCGAGGCCAAGCGCCTGGCTGACCTGCGCGACGACCTGATCGGCCAGGTCCGGGCGGCGGTGCCGGACGTGGTGCTGAACGGGCCGGCGCCGGGTCCTGGCCGGCTGCCGGGCAACGCGCACTTCTCCTTCCCCGGCTGCGAGGGGGACGCGCTGCTCATGCTGCTGGACGCGCGGGGGATTGCCTGCTCGACCGGGTCGGCGTGCACCGCGGGCATCGCCCAGCCCAGCCACGTGCTGCTGGCCATGGGCGCCGGCGACGCCAGGGCCCGCGGCTCGCTGCGGTTCTCGCTCGGCCGGACCAGCACGCAAGCCGACGTGGACGCGCTCGGCGCGGTGATCGGCGAGGCCGTGGAACGGGCGCGCCGCGCCAGCCGGTAGGCCCCGGCGCATACCCTCGAAGGCGATGAGCAAGAAGCTGCGGGTGCTGGCCGCCATGTCCGGCGGCGTCGACTCGGCCGTCGCCGCGGCCCGGGCCGCCGAGGCCGGCCACGACGTGACCGGCGTGCACCTCGCGCTGTCGGAGAACCCGCAGTCCTACCGGACCGGCGCGCGCGGCTGCTGCACGCTGGAGGACGCCCGCGACGCCCGCCGCGCCGCCGACGTGATCGGCATCCCGTTCTACGTCTGGGACATGGCCGAGCGGTTCCGCGCCGACGTGGTTGAGGACTTCGTCGCCGAGTACGCCCGCGGCCACACCCCGAACCCGTGCCTGCGCTGCAACGAGAAGATCAAGTTCGCGGCGGTGCTGGACCGCGCGGTCGCGCTCGGCTTCGACGCGGTCTGCACCGGGCACCACGCGCGGTTGCTGCCCGACGTGCCGGGGGCGCCCGGGCCGGTGCTGGCCCGCAGCGTGGACCAGGCCAAGGACCAGTCGTACGTGCTGGCCGTGCTCACCAGCGCGCAGCTGTCCCGGGCGATGTTCCCGCTGGGAGACACGACCAAGGACCAGGTCCGCAAGGAGGCCGCGGACCGGGGCCTGGCCGTCGCGGCCAAGCCCGATTCGCATGACGTGTGCTTCATCCCGGACGGCGACACCCGGGCCTTCCTGCGGCGCCATCTGGGCTCGTCACCCGGCGACATCGTGGACGAGTCCGGCACCAAGCTGGGCGAGCACGACGGCGCCTACGCCTACACGATCGGCCAGCGCCACGGCCTGCGATTGGGGCGGCCTGCGCCGGACGGCCGCCCCCGCTACGTCCTCGACATCGAGCCGGTGTCCGGGACGGTCAGGGTCGGCCCGGCCGAGTCGCTAGAGGTTACGCAGATTGTGGCCGAGCGCCCAGTCTGGACCGGCTGCGTCCCGCCGGGCGGCCCACTGGAATGCGAGGTTCAGCTCCGCGCGCATGCAGAGCCGGTTCCGGCTATCGCGGTGGCCATGCCAGGCTGGCCTGGCGATTATGCTGCGCTCTTCCGCCCGCGGACGGCTAGCCAGAGGCCAGGCGGCTGTTCTCTACGCCGCTGGCAGCGTCCTGGGTGCCTGCACCATCGTCGAGGCGCTCTAGCTCAGCCAGACCGTTCGGCTAGTAGCGGACGGGTACCGAGCAACGAGGACCCGCGCCGAGCGCTGAAAGAGCGCCGCTGAGGGATAGGAACGGTCCATGCACATGCCGCACAGGCTAAAGGCCAGGCGCCGGTAATAGTCGTGCAGGCGGCAGTTCGTCGTCCAGACGGATACCCTGAGCCATCGGGCGGCGTATTCTTGCGCGGCTTTCTGACCAGCCCAGTCAAGAAGCTGAGCCCCGAGCTGGATTCCGGCGTAACGACGGTCAATAACCAGCCGGTGCAGATCAAACAGCTGGATCGCGCCATTTTTCCTCGGGCCATCTGCGGTCGGTAAATGGATCTACCGTAATCGTCGCCGCAACCCGGGAATGCCGCCAGGCAACCCAGGTGCAGCCGGCTGCGATGTGATCGGCAACCCTGATGTCTCGGCCTGCCCGGTCCGGCCAGGGACGGGACCATTGATCGGTGCCGATAGACTGTTAGCCAGATGGCGGCCTGATCGAGCAGATCAACGATGGGCTGCTGCTCCTCCGCCGTGGCAGGCCACAGCGAGAACGGCGGATCCGGCATGTGCCCATTGTCGTTTAGCGACTGCCGGGTCGGCGCCGTGGTGTCCGGCCGGGACCTGGCCGGTATTTGATGCAGCCGCATCCACGCAGGATGCGAAGTGGCCCGCTACCGACACCTCCGGTTAAACGCCAGAAGGAAGCATCGGTAGCGGGCCAAGCTTGTTGATCAGCACACCCCTTGGGGCAAGCGTTGCGTTAGCTAAAGGGCTGACGCCTGTTCATCGTGGGTCGTAGTGCTCGTAGCGGTACTGGAGAGACGGGCGACCGAAACGCTTGGCCATGAATCACACCTCCTTTGAAGGTCCGGTCATTTTGTCGCTGGTTGGACTCCAGCGATCTTGGCGCGCCCTGGGGGACTAGGTGCGCTTGCTAGGTGGCGCGGCCACTCGCACTGCCCTGTCCGGCCTGCCCGGGGTTGCTGAACTGGCTGAGCACCTCGGGTGGTACTTCGCCGGCATGAATGAAAAGCTGATTGCGATCCGCCGGATAGACGGTTACGGTCACTCGAAGCGGCTGGCCCGACCCTTCAAAAGAAGTCTGGAGTATTTCGATTACGGAGACCCGTCCATTGTCGGGAAGCCTGAAGAAGCTCGCCTCTTCAGAATCGGAGGGGCGGGCCGATATTTCTCGGTCCAGCCCACTTCCTTGATCTGCAATTTTTGCTCTAGATAGCTGACGACCCCGCCTGAGCATATCTTCCGCCTGCGAAAATGGCGGTGGCGCCCGCGCGCCACATACCGCATGGGGTAGAAAGTGGTCTGCATCGAATAGGGCGTGCCGTCGATGAAACGCCGCTGGTGCCTGCTGACCACGGTTGTGCCCTCTTCTACCTGAAGCTCGCTGGCCATGGCGCTGGTGGCGGCCTGACTTTCTACCCTGGGCGACGACACCGTTGGCTTGCGCTGACGCGCGCTCACCCCTGACGCGTATGCGGCACTCTCGCCGAGCCCAAACCCTGTCACGTCGCTGAAGCTGGTGACGAACGGGTCCATCTTCTCTACGACAAAGGTTCCCTGGCCCGGGCGCGTCTCGACCAGCCCGCGGCTGATGAGCCACTTGATCGGCGTCGCGGACGGTGTTGCGAGAGGCTCGTAGGTCTCGCGCAGCTCGATCTCGGTGGGTAGCTGGCGCCTCGCCGCGATCTCATTCGCCCGACTCGATCTTCTGTAGCAGGTCGTCGGCGATGCGCCGGTAGAGGGGTTCAGGCATGAGCCCTCCCAAAGGTCCCAACAACACCAACGGATGGTTTGGGCATGATCCGTTGGCCTTGATTGGATTAGTTGGGCTTATTCCATTGCCAAGCGCACGAAAGTCCTGTCAACATGGGCATAGTACCAAAGGTTGGTACCACCCAGACAAGAGGGTTGACCCAGATGGCAGGATTCATGGGGGTGAACCTAGCAGTACCGGCACCTCGGTGACCCGGAACCTCGCTAGACACTCCAAGAATTTTCGCCGCTCGGGTCACCCGCCCGAAGAGCCAAGGGAGGCTCCGCCAGAACCAAGCCGCTGACGGAAGAAAGGGGAAACCGTCATGGCCGCCATCATCATCATCGCAGTAATCGTGATCTTCATCGCCGGCGTGATCGCCGGGATGGTCCTGCTGGTGAGCTGGGCCAGCATCCGGGAGGACCGCAGGCCCCGGCTGAGCCGGGAGGCGCCGGACCGGATCACTGCCGCCGGGCGGTATGTGACCCGGCTGGACATCCGCCGGCCCGAGGAGATCCCCCACCGGGCCCGGGCCCGGCGCCGTACTCCCGATGACGAGATGGTCCACAGCACGGCCTGGCCGCGGCGCAATCCCTGGTCCTGACCATCCCGGAGTCGCTACCGGCGCATGACTCGGCTGTCCTGCGGTAACTGCGGGGCACGGCCGCCGCGTCGCACCGCCGCTCGGGGACGCGGTGCGGCGCGGACGGTCGGCCGGGTCAACTGCTTGCCGCACTAGAGTCAGCAAGCGTGCCGGATAACACTCCCGACGAAGGCTTCCCCTGGCCCTCGGCTGCAGCCACGGGCATCGGGTCCATGCCGGGCGGCCACCCGGCCGAGGCGGCCGCCGTGGCCTTCGGCGAATTGCCCGATCTTCCGTTTATCCCGGAGCTTCCCGGCCGCGGGCCCGGCGCGGACATGATCGGGCGGGCCGCCGCCTTGCTGGTCGGTCTGCCGATGGAGACAGTCGCGGGCCGGTGGAAGCTAGCGGCGCGGCCCGGGCAGGACCAGCGGCGGGCGGGCTCCTATCTCTCCTCCGACCTGGACGCCGCCGAGGAAGCGGCCGAAGGCTACCAGGGCGCGCTGAAGATCCAGGTGTGCGGGCCGTGGACGCTGGCGGCCGCGACCGAGCGCAGCCGGAGCCAGGACCCGGTCCTCACCGACCCCGGGGCTATCGCCGATCTCACCGCTTCGCTGGCGGAGGGCGTGGCCGCGCACGTGGCCGATGTCCGCAAGCGGATCCCCGGTGCCGCCGTCATCCTGCAGATCGACGAGCCGTCGCTCCCGGCCGCGCTGGCCGGGTCGGTCCCGACCGCCAGCGGGCTGAACCGGGTCGGCGCGATCGACGCCACGGTTGCCGCTGATGCCCTGCGGAAGGTGCTTGATACCGGGGCGGCCGCCACGGTCGTGCACTGCTGCGCTGCGGGCTTCCCCTTCGCCGTGGTCCGGGACGCCGGGGCCCGCGCGGTGAGCTTCGACCTCGGCCAGATGCGCGGGCCGGACACCGACCAGATCGCCGAGACCGCGGAGGCGGGGCTGGGGTTGCTGATCGGCGCAGTGTCCGAGCAGGATGCGAAACTACTGGCGAGCGACCGGCCGAAGGACCCGCGGCCCGCGGCGCGGCGGGTCATCGGCCTCTGGCAGCGGATCGGGCTGCCGCTGGAGACGCTGGCCGCGCAGGTGGTGGTCACCCCCGCCTGCGGGCTGGCGGGGATGGCCCCGGGCGCGGCGCGGGCGGCGCTGGAACTATGCCGGGAGGCGGCGCGGGGCGTGCCGGAGCTGATCGAGGAGGGACCGCAGTGACGGAGCCAGAGGCGGTAGCCGCGGTGCCCGAGGGCGCGGATGTCCGGGTGGAGTCGCCTGACCCGGAGACCAGGCGGCGGCACGCCGACCTGGCCGAGGAGATCAGCGAGAACAGCTACCGGTACCACGTGCTGGACTCGCCGCTGGTCTCCGACGCCGAGTACGACCGGCAGATGCGCGAGATCATCGAGCTGGAAGAGCGCTACCCGGAGCTGCGCACCCCGGACTCGCCGACGCAGAAGGTCGGCGCCGGCATCTCCACCGACTTCACCCCGGTCGACCACCTCGAACGCCTGCTCAGCCTGGACAACGTGTTCTCGGCCGGGGACTTCGACGCCTGGTCCGACCGCGCCATTAAGCGCGGCGGTGCCGGTCCTTACCTGTGCGAGCTAAAGATCGACGGGCTGGCCATCGCGCTGGTCTACAAGAACGGCCGCCTCCAGCGCGGCGCCACCCGCGGCGACGGCGTCACCGGCGAGGACGTCACCCCGAATATCAAGACCATCGACTCGGTGCCGACCCGGCTGCGTGGATCGGGCTGGCCGGCCTCGATCGAGGTCCGGGGCGAGGTGTTCCTGCCGGTCACCGCGTTCGAGGAGCTGAACGAGCGGCTCACCGCAGCCGGGAAGCCCGCGTTCGCCAACCCGCGCAACTCCGCGGCCGGCTCGCTGCGGCAGAAAGACCCGCGGATCACCGCGGAGCGCGCGCTGGACCTGATCTTGCACGGGGTCGGCGCGGTCGAGGGGATGGACGACCCGCCGCAGACCCAGTCCGGCTGGTACGGGCGGCTGCGGTCCTGGGGGCTGCCGGTCAGCGACCGGTTCAAGGTCGTCGAGACCCTGGAGGAGGTCAAGGAGTACATCGGCTTCTACGCCGAGCACCGGCACGACCCGGCCTACGAGATCGACGGCGTGGTCGTCAAGATCGACCAGCTGGAGCTGCAGCGCGCCCTCGGCACGACCAGCCGGGCGCCGCGCTGGGCGATCGCCTACAAGTACCCGCCCGAGGAGGTCACCACCCGGCTGACCGACATCCGGGTCAACGTCGGCCGGACCGGCCGGATCACCCCGTTCGCGGTCATGGAGCCGGCCAAGGTCAGCGGCTCGACCGTGGTCAACGCCACCTTGCACAACGAGGACGAGATCGCCCGCAAGGGCGTGCTGATCGGCGACATGGTCGTGCTGCGCAAGGCCGGGGACGTGATCCCCGAGATCGTCGGCCCGGTCGCCGACCTGCGCGACGGCACCGAGCACGCCTTCGAGTTCCCGCGCGAGTGCCCGGCCTGCGCCACCTTGCTGGCCCGCGCCGAGGACGAGGTCGACTGGCGCTGCCCGAACACCCGCTCCTGCCCCGCGCAGCTGCGCGAGCGGTTGTTCCACCTGGCCAGCCGCAGCGCGCTGGACATCGAGGTGCTCGGCTATGAGTCGGTGACCGCGCTGCTGGACTCCGGACTAGTTGCCGACGAGGGCGACATCTTCTCCCTCACCGGGGAAAAGCTCGCCGCCGCCCCGTTCTTCGTCAGCAAGGCCGGCGCGCTGACCGTCAACGCGGGCAAGCTGCTGCACAACCTGGAGCAGGCCCGGCACCGGCCGCTGTGGCGGATCCTGGTCGCCCTGTCCATCCGGCACGTCGGGCCGACGGCGGCCCGGGCGCTGGCCGGGGCGTTCGGATCGGTGCAAGCGATTGCCGACGCCACCGCGGAGCAGCTCACCCTGGTCGACGACGTCGGGCCGACGATCGCGGCGTCGGTCAGGGAGTGGTTCGCGGTCGGCTGGCATGCCGCGATCGTCGGCAAATGGCGCGCGGCCGGCGTCGAGCTGGAGGTGCCGGGCTTCACCGGCGGCATCCTGGCCGCCCAGGCCGAGCAGCAGGCCCGGCTGCCGCTGTCGGGCATCACGGTCGTGCTCACCGGCACCCTGCCCGGCCGGACCCGGGACGAGGCCGCCGAGGCGGTTACCGGCCGCGGCGGGAAGGTCACCGGCTCGGTGTCGAGGAAGACCAGCTTCGTCGTGGCCGGGGAAAATCCCGGCTCGAAGCGGGACAAGGCGGACGCGCTCGGCGTGCCGGTGCTGGACGAACCGGGCCTCGACGTGCTGATCTCGGAAGGACCCGACGCGGCGCGGGCCGTCGCGCAGGTCGCCGCCGCCGAGCCGGGCGGCGCGGACGACGGCTGACCGCCGGGCGCGGTCCCGGGCACCGCGTCGCGCGCATGTGCGTGCCGGAACCAGGTCACTGGAGCCCCGGCCGCGTCAGCCGGGCAGCAGGCCTGGCATCCGAGTGACATCAGAGCCGTAAGTGGGCTGAATCCGGACCGTGGATGGGCTTAGAGTAATCGCATGACTACGGATTGGCGGCTTGCTGCGGATAGCATGCAATTGATTTCAGGAAGTGCCATTCGCGGTGCGGAGGCCGGCCGGACACGCCGCGGCGCCCGGTAGTCAGCGAGTGCCCGGTATCACCGGCAGTCCACGGCAGCACCCCCGGCGGCCCGACGAGGAATCATGAAGGATCCGATCAGCAGCAGGGAGCCAGGCCCGCGGGCCGGCTCGCCCCTGTGGATCTACCTCAGCGTGGTGACCGTGGCCGGGCTCGCCGTGTCCGGCGCGGTCATGACCCGGCTGACCGGGCTCACCAGCGGCCCGGCCTTAGCGCGGCACCCGCTGCTGTGGGTGATGGCCGTGCTGGTCTTCGCCGGCGAGGCCTGGCCGATCGTCGCCCCCGGCGAGCCCGGCCGCCGCGCCCCGGCGGCCTCGCTGACCTTCGCGTTCGGCGTGCTGCTGTACTGGGGGCTGCCGGCCGCCCTGCTGCTGCAGGTGCCCGCCGTCCTCGTCGTCGGGCTGGCGCAGCGCCGCCCGCTGCACCGCACCTTGTTCGAGGCCAGCCAGGTCACCCTGGGGCTCAGCGCCGCCGCGCTGACCCTGCAGGCCGCCTACGGGCAGCTGCCCTCGCCCGCGCACCCGTGGCAGCCGCTCGGCTGGTCCCTGGCCACCGCGGTGCTGCCCGCCGCGGCCGCCTACTTCGCCGTCAGCTGCCTGCTCGCCGGGGGCGCCGCCGCACTGCGCTCGCGGGCCCGGCTGCTGCCGGCCCTGCGCGGGCAGCTGCCGCAGCAGCTGCTCGTCACCGTGGTGCTGCTGGCTACCGCGCCGCTGGTCACCGCGGTCATGGACGACCACTCGGCGGCGCTGGCCGCGCTGTTCGCGCTGCCGCTGGCCGGCGCCTGCATCAACGCGGCGATCTCGGTGCAGCGCCAGCACCAGGCCCACCACGACGAGCTGACCGGGCTGAGCAACCGCAAGCTGCTGATCCGCCGTACCAGCGAGGCGCTGGACGCGGCGGTGCGGCCTGCCACCCGGGTCGGCTTCTTGCTGCTGGATCTTGATCGTTTCAAGGACGTCAACGACACGCTGGGTCACCCGGTCGGGGACCGGCTGCTGCGCGTGGTGGCCAGCCGGCTGACCCGCAGCGTGCGGCCGGGCGACGTGGTGGCCAGGCTCGGCGGCGACGAGTTCGCGGTGCTGCTGCCCGCCGTGCCCGAGCCGGCCGCCGCCCGCGAGGTCGCGGCCCGGCTGCATGGCGCGCTGTCCGAGCCGGTCCGGCTGGACGGCATGTCGTTCGAGGTCGAGGCCAGCATCGGCATCGCCCTGCATCCCGACGACGGCGCCGGGTTCGAGCAGCTCATGCAGCGGGCCGACATCGCGATGTACCTGGCCAAGGAGCGGCGCAGCGGCATCGAGCGGTACGTCGCCGACTCCGACCAGAACTCGCCGGACCGGCTGGCCCTGCTCGGCGAGCTGCGCCTCGGCCTGGACCGGCGCGAGCTCGAACTGTACTTCCAGCCCAAGATCGACCTGGGGAACCGCGCCACCATCGGGATGGAGGCCCTGGTCCGCTGGCACCACCCGGAGCGCGGGCTGATGTCGCCGGAGGAATTCATCCCGCTGCTCGAGCAGTCCTACCTGATGCGCGACCTCACCACCGCGGTCACCCAGATGGCGCTGGCCCAGGCCGCGCTGTGGTGGCAGGACGGGATGAACGTGCCGGTCTCGGTCAACGTCGCGGCCCGTGACCTGATGGACGCCGGGCTGCCCGGCCGGATCCGGGCCGCGCTGGAGCGCCATCAGCTGCCGCCGGCCGCCCTGCAGATCGAGCTGAACGAGCGGGCGCTGACCACCGAGCCGGCCCGCGCGGCCGCGACCGCGGAGGCGCTCGCGCGCCTCGGCGTCAGCCTCAGCCTGGACGATTTCGGCACCGGCTACTCCTCGCTGCTGCGGCTCAGGCGGCTGCCGGTCAGCGAGGTCAAGATTGACTCGTCGTTCGTCGGCCGGGTGCTGGAGTCGGCGCAGGACGAGGTCATCGTCAAGTCGGTGGTGGACCTGGTCCGGGCCCTCGGCCTGCGGTCGGTGGCCGAGGGCGTGGAATCGCCGGAGCTGGCCAGGGCGCTGCGCAAGATGCGCTGCGACGCCGCGCAGGGCTGGCACTTCTCCCGGCCGCTGAACGCCGTCTCCGCGACCACCTGGCTGGCCGAGAACTTCCGCCCGGCCCGCGCGGCGGCCGGGCCCGCGCCCGCCGCGCGGAATCCCGCCGCGTCCCGGCCGGCCGCGGCCAATCCGGCCGTGCCCAAGCCCGCCGTGCCCAAGCCCGCCGTGCCCAGGCCCGCGGTGCCCGCGCCCGCCGGGCCGCCCCGCCCGGTCCCGGCCCAGGTGCCGACGGCGCCCGCGGCCGCCGCCCCGCCGGCTCCGGTGCCGGGCCCGGGCCCGGGCCCCGGCTAAAGCGTTCGGCGGGATCTCAGGACGCCTCTAGGATTGCCCCCATGCCCATTACCCGCGACGAGGTCGCGCACCTGGCGCGACTGTCCCGGCTGGCCCTGTCCGACGCCGAGCTGGACCGGTTCGCCGGCCAGCTCGACGTGATCATCTCCGCGGTGGCCCGGGTCGGTGAGGTTGCCGCCGACGGGATCCCGCCGATGACGCACGCCGTCCCCGTGGTCAACGTGTTCCGCGAGGACACGGTCGTGCCCCCGCTGGGCACCGCCGTGGCACTGGACCAGGCGCCCGCCGCCGAGCAGGACCGGTTCCGGGTGCCGCGCATCCTGGCGGAGGACGAATGAGCGCGGGCAGCAGCGACCTGACCCGGCGGACCGCCGCGGACCTGGCCGCCCTGATCGGTGCCGGCGAGGTGTCGGCCGCCGAGGTCACCCGGGCGCACCTGGACCGGATCGCCGCGGTCGACGGCCGGGTGCGCGCGTTCCTGCACACCGGGGCCGGGGGAGCGCTCGCCGCGGCCCGCGCGGTCGACGCGCGGCGCGCGGACGGCCAGCCGCTCGGCCCGCTGGCCGGCGTGCCGCTGGCCCTGAAGGACGTGTTCACCACCGCCGACATGCCGACCACCTGCGGGTCGAAGATCCTCGCAGGCTGGCAGCCGCCCTACGACGCCACGATTACCCGGCGGCTGCGCGAGGCCGGCGTGGTGATCGTCGGCAAGACCAACATGGACGAGTTCGCCATGGGCTCGTCCACCGAGAACTCAGCTTTCGGGCCGAGCCGTAACCCGTGGGATGAGTCCCGGGTCCCGGGCGGCTCGTCCGGCGGGTCAGCCGCGGCGGTGGCCGCCTACGAGGCGCCGCTGGCCATCGGCACCGACACCGGCGGGTCGATCCGCCAGCCCGCCGCCGTCTGCGGCATCGTCGGTACCAAGCCCACCTACGGCGGCTCGTCCCGCTACGGCGTGATCGCGTTCGCCTCGTCGCTGGACACCCCGGGCCCGCTGGCCCGCACCGTGCTGGACGCCGCGCTGCTGCACGAGGTGATGTCCGGGCACGACCCGTGCGACTCCACTTCCGTGGACGCGCCGGTGCCGCCGGTGGTGGCCGCCGCCCGGCAGGCCGACGTGGCCGGGATGCGGGTCGGGGTGGTGGCCGAGTTCAGCGGTGACGGCTACCAGCCGGGCGTGCTGGCCCAGTTCGCCGCGGCGGTCGAGGTGCTGGAATCGCTCGGCGCCAAGGTCACCGAGGTGTCCTGCCCGCACTTCCGTTATGCGCTGCCCGCCTACTACCTGATCGCGCCGAGCGAGGCCTCGTCCAACCTGGCCCGGTTCGACGGCATGCGCTACGGGCTGCGGACCGGGGAGGACGGCGCGGCCGACGCCGAGGAGGTCATGGCCGCCACCCGGGCCGCCGGGTTCGGCGCCGAGGTCAAGCGCCGGATCATGCTCGGCACCTATGCGCTGTCCAGCGGGTACTACGACGCTTACTACGGCAAGGCCCAGCAGGTCCGCACGCTGATCACCCGGGACTTCGGCGCCGCGTTCGAGCAGGTCGACGTGCTGGTCTCGCCGACCACGCCGACGACCGCGTTCCCGCTCGGCGAGCGGACCGGCGACCCGATGGCGATGTACCTGGCCGACCTGTGCACGATCCCGTCCGACCTGGCCGGCAACGCCGCGATCTCGGTGCCGTGCGGCCTGGCCGCCGAGGACGGGCTGCCGGTCGGGCTGCAGATCATGGCGCCGGCCCTGGCCGACGACCGGTGCTACCGGGTCGGCGCGGCGGTGGAGGCGGCGCTGGAACGGCGCTGGGGCCAGCCGCTGCTGGCCGGGGCGAAGGGGCTGACCGGTGAGTGACACGGTGGCGCAGGCATCCGGGCGGGCTGGCGCGGCGCCGCCGCCGGTGCCATTCGAGGAGGCCATAAGCCGGTACGAGCCGGTCATCGGCCTGGAGACCCACGTCGAGCTGGGCACCACGACCAAGATGTTCTGCGGCTGCCCGACCGTGTTCGGGGCCAAGCCGAACTCCGCGGTGTGCCCGGTGTGCCTGGGCCTGCCCGGCTCGCTGCCGGTCGCCAACCGCCTCGCCATCGAGTACACGATCAAGATCGGCCTGGCGCTGAACTGCTCGATCGCGTCCTGGTGCCGGTTCGCGCGGAAGAACTACTTCTACCCGGACATGCCCAAGGACTTCCAGATCTCCCAGTACGACGAGCCGCTGTGCACCGACGGCTGGCTGGACGTGACGGTCGAAGGCCGGCAATTCCGGGTCGGCATCGAGCGGGTGCACCTGGAGGAGGACACCGGCAAGTCGCTGCACGTCGGCGGGGCCACCGGCCGGATCCACGGCGCCGACCACTCGCTGGTCGACTACAACCGGGCCGGGATCCCGCTGGTCGAGGTGGTCACCAAGCCGGTCGCGGGCACCGGGGCGCTGGCGCCGGAGGCGGCCAGGCAGTACGTCACCGAGCTGCGCGACCTGCTGCGCGCCCTCGGGGTGTCCGACGTGCGGATGGAGCAGGGGTCGCTGCGGTGCGACGTCAATACTTCAATTGCCGCACCGGGCTCGGCGTGGGGAACCAGGACCGAGACCAAGAACGTCAACTCGCTGCGCTCGGTCGAGCGGGCCGTCCGGTCGGAGATCGAGCGGCAGGCCGGGGTGCTCGGCGCTGGCGGCCGGATCGTGCAGGAGACCCGGCACTTCCACGAGGACACCGGGTCCACCACGCCCGGCCGGTCCAAGGAAGAGGCGCAGGACTACCGCTACTTTCCCGAGCCTGACCTGGTGCCGGTCGCGCCGTCGCGGCAGTGGGTGGATGAGCTGCGGGCTGCCCTGCCCGAGCTGCCCGCGGCCCGGATCGCCCGGCTGCAGGCGCAGTGGGGGCTGTCGGACACCGACATGACCTGGCTGCGCAACGCCGGCGCGGTGGACCTGGCCGAGCAGACCATCGCGGCCGGCGCCTCGCCCGCCGACGCGCAGAAATGGTGGCTGGGCGAGCTGTCCGCCCGGGCGAACAAGTCCGGCGCCGAGCTGGACGGGCTGCCGGTGACCCCGGCCCAGGTCGCGCGGGTGGCCGCGCTGGTGGCGGCCGGTGAGCTGAACGACAAGCTCGGCCGCCAGGTGCTGGACGCGGTGCTGGCCGGCGAGGGCGAGCCGGACGAGATCGTGGCGGCCCGCGGGCTGGCCGTGGTCAGCGACGACAGCGTGCTCAGCTCCGCCGTCGACGCCGCGATCGCGGACAACCCCGATATCGCGGCCAAGGTGCGCGGCGGGAAGGTGGCGGCGGCGGGCGCCCTGGTCGGCGCGGTGATGAAGGCGACCAGGGGCCAGGCCGACGCCGGCAAGGTCCGCGAGCTGATCTTGCAGCGGCTGACCTGACCGCCGGGTGAGTTTGTCAGGCTTGACTGACAAGGTTCCGCCCCGGCAGCCGCTGTTCCCCCGGCTGCGGCCGGCCGCCGCGGGCGTGCGAGGCTGATCCGGTGCTGATCTGGGTGCCGCTGGAGCCGATGGCGCAGGCCCTGACCGGGCTGGCGGGCGCCGCAGTCGAGGTCGTCGACACCAATGAGGGCGACCTGCCGGCCAGTGCCGCGGACGTCGAGTTCTACGTGCCGCCGTTCTTCCCCAGGCCGCCCGCGGTGGCGGCGATGGCCCGGCTGCCACGGCTGCGGGTGGTGCAGACCATCACCGCCGGGGTCGACCGGCTGCAGCCGCACCTGCCGGACGGCGCGGTGCTGTGCAACGCCCGCGGCGTGCACGACGCAAGCACCGCCGAGTGGGTGGTGGCCGCCATTCTCGCCTCTATTCGGCAATTCCCTTATTTCTGCGCTGAGCAGGCCGCCGGGCGGTGGAGTTTCCGGTTTACCGATTGCCTGGCGAAAAAAACTGTGCTGATCGTCGGGTATGGCTCGATCGGCGCGGCCGTCGAGCGGCGGCTGGGCGGCTTCGACGTCCGGGTGCTGCGGGTGGCCAGGACCGCGCGGGAGGGCGTCAGCCCGGTCGCGGGCCTGCCGGGGCTGCTGCCGCAGGCCGACGTGGTGGTGCTGCTGGCCCCGGTGACGGCGGACACGATCGGCATGGCCGATGCGGGCTTCCTGGCCGCGATGCGGGACGGATCGCTGCTGGTCAATGCCGCGCGCGGATCGCTGCTGGTCACCGATGCGCTGTGCGCAGAACTGGAATCGGGGCGATTGCATGCCGCGCTGGATGTCACCGATCCCGAGCCGCTCGATCCCGGTCACCGGCTGTGGTCGGCGCCGAACGTGCTGATCACCCCGCACGTCGCGGCATCCACCCCGGTCTCCGCGCTGACCGCGGTGTCGTTCGTCCGTGAGCAGGCCGAGCGCGTGCTGCGGGGTGAGCCGCTGAAAAACGTCATCACCGGCGAGTACTGACGCATTTACCCGCCGCATCCGGGAAGTTGAGCCCTGACCTATTCCCATCCTCAATCGAAGCGTGACCTGCTCCGCGTATCGTGATGGCCCTTGGTTGCGACGACGCAGCCGTCCGCGCCCCGCGATCGGGGACTGGGCGCGGCACCGGCCGCGGGCGGCCGGCCGAACCTGCGCCGTGCGGGCTCGATGACGAGCCGCAAGCACTGCCGGCGCCACCGCGGAGCCACAGCCGCACCGGCCGGCGCTCCACGGCCCGCCGGGTCCGGCCACAGCCGGCTCGGCAGGTGAAAGGCGCGACCGGCCGGCGCCCGGCACGAGTGCCGTGAGCATGGCCCGCGCGCGCAGGAATACACAGGAGAAGGAGCCTTGGTGCCCGCTGAGCTGTCCGGTGCGGCGCGATGAGCGAGTCCGAGCTGTGGGCCGCCGCCGGGATCGCGGCCGCGGTGAGCGCGGCCTGGCTGCTGTGGCGCGGCCAGCGCGGTCCTGGCACCGCCGCGGGACCGGGACGGCAGGCCGAACGGCGCTGCTCGCGGTGGCTGATCGCCGCGGTGGTCCTGCTCGGCGCGGCGTTCGCGGCGGACGCCTTCGGCGGGCCGCCCGGCGGCACCGGCATCCCGCTCACCCTGGGTGATCTGCTCGCCCTGCTGGCCCTGCCGCCGCTGGCCCTCAGCGTGTCCGCGCTGGCCGGCCGCGCCGACGACGAGGCAGCGGGCTACGGGCGGCTCAGCCGCTACGTCCGGCCTGCGCTCGGCGGCCGGGCCGGGACGCCCGCCACCGCCCGGCTGGCCGACGGGTTCGTGCTCGCCGCCGGGCTGTTCGTGATCGGCTGGGTGGTCGTCTTCGGGCCTGCCTACGCGCTGCGGGACGTCGGGGCCGCGGCCTTCGCCGGCGACCTCATCCGGCCGGTGGCGGACCTGGCCGTCCTCGGCGCGCTGACGCAGGCCGCTGCGGGCACCGGCCGGCGCGGCCTGGCCATCGTGCTCGCGCTGGCCGCCGCCAGCCTGGGCGACGTGCTCAACGTGCCCGCCCGGGTGGCGCTCGGCGACCCAGGCGCCCCGGCGCAGGCCGCCTGGCTGGCGGCCATCGGCCTGCTGGGCGCGGCGGCGCTGCTGCCGGCCGGGGCCGGCCGGGCGGCGGCGGCCGGGCGGGCCGCCCGCGGCTGGGGCGCTCCCGCCGCCGCGGCGCTCGGCGCGGCCGGCCTCGCCGCCGTCGTCATGATCGGCTGGGCCGTCGCAGGCGGCCACCAGGCCCCGCCGGTGATCGTGATCGCCGGGGGACTGGCCGTGCTGGCCCTGGCCGCGCGGATCCTCGCGACGGTCCGCGGCGCGGGGACGGCCGCCGCGAGTGCCGCCGAGGACGACCGCCAGTTCCGCGAGCTAGCCGACCGCACCAGCGACGTGGTGCTGGTCTGCGACCTGGCCGCGGTGATCCGCTACGCCAGTCCCGCGGTCGCCGCCTTCGGCTACGCGCCGTCCGACCTCGACGGCCGCGAGCTGCCCGGGCTGGTGCACCCGGACGACCAGCGGGACGTGCGGCGCGCCGCCCGGGCGGTGATCGGCACCGGCGGCGCGACGGGCCGGCTGTCGTGCCGGGTCCGGGCCGCGGACGGCACCTGGCGGCCGGTGGAGTCGACGATCTCCGCGCGGCGGCGGCCCGGCGGCGCGGAACTGCTGATCACCGCCCGGGATGTCAGCGACGAGGTCGCGCTGCGCCGCCAGGTCGCCCACCTCACCCTGCACGACGGGCTGACCGGTCTGCCCAACCGCGCTTACCTGGAGGAACGGGCCCGCGGCCTGCTGGCGGGGACCGGCCGCCGGCTGCCGTCCGGCGGCGCGGTCGCGGCGGCCGTGGCCGGGGCGATCTTCCTGGACCTGGACGGGTTCACGGCGGTCAACGACTCCGTCGGTCACGGCGCCGGCGACCTGGTGCTGGCCCAGGCCGCCCGGCGGCTGCGGGCTGCGGTGCCCGCGCACGACGTGGTCGCCCGGTGGGGAGGCGACGAGTTCGCGGTCCTGGTCGAGGAGGCCGGCAGCGCGCAGGAGATCGCCGATACCGCCGAGCGGCTGGTCGGCGTGATCGCGGCCGAGCCCTTCCTCGCCGCCGACACCGAGGTGCCGCTGACCGCCAGCGTAGGGGTCGCGCTGGCCGACGACGGCCAGTGGGAGCACCTGCTGCGCAACGCCGACGTGGCGATGTCGCGGGCCAAGGTGGCCGGCGGCGCCCGGGTCGAGATGTTCGCCTCCCGGATGCACACCGACGTGGCCCGCCGGATGGGCCTGGCCGCCGAGCTGCGGGCCGCGATCGCCGAGGACCAGCTCACCCTGGAATACCAGCCGGTGCTGAACCTGGCCACCCGCGAGGTCACTGCGGTCGAGGCGCTGGTGCGCTGGCCGCGGCCCGGCGGTGCGGTCGAGCCGGCGCGAGTTCCTCGGCGTGGCCGAGGACAGCGGGCTGATCAGCCCGCTCGGGGACTGGGTGCTGCGCGAGGCGGGCCGGCACGCGGCCCGCTGGCGGGAGGCAGGCTGGACCGCGGGGCTGTCGGTCAACGTCTCGCCCCGGCAGGCCCGCTCGCCGAAGTTCAGCCAGTCAGTGCTGGCGGTGCTGGCCGAGACCGGCCTGCCGCCCGCCGCGCTGACGCTGGAGGTCACCGAGCGGGTGCTGATCGAGGCGGCCGGGCCGATGATCGCCGAGCTGGCCGAGCTGCGCCGCCGCGGCGTGCGGCTGGCCATCGACGATTTCGGCACCGGCTATGCGTCCCTGGCCTACCTGCGCCAGCTGCCGGTGGACGTCATCAAGATCGACCCCTCGTTCGTGGCCGGCCTCGGCACCGACCCGGTGCTGGTGATGCTCACCCGCACGATCATCAGCGTCGGGCACGACCTGGGCATCGAGGTCGTGGCCGAGGGCATCGAGCGGCCCGACCAGCTGGAAATGCTGACCGGCATGGGCTGCGGCCTGGGCCAGGGCTTCGGAGTGGCCAGGCCGGTGCCCGCGGCCGCGGTGGACGGGCTGGCCCGGCTGGCCGTGGCCGCCCAGTCCGGGCCGCCCAAGGCCGGCCCGGCCGCCCCGCCGGACCCGGCCGCTGCCGGGCCGCCCCGCCCTGGCGACGCCCCGCCCAGCGAGGCGACCGCCGTTGTGTGAATCCGACCCGGGGCCGCGCCGGTAGACTCGCGATGCCCCGACTGCCGCCGACCGGAGATCCCGTGACCTTGCCGATCGTCGTTGTCGCCGAGCCGTTGTCACCCGCCGGTATCGCGCAGCTGGAGCCGGAGGCCGAGCTGCGCTACGTCGACGGTGCCGACCGCGGCCAGCTGCTGCCCGCCCTCGCGGACGCCGACGCCATCATCGTCCGCAGCGCGACCCAGGTCGACGCCGAGGCGCTGGCGCGCGCGCCCCGGCTGCGGGTGGTGGCCCGGGCCGGCGTGGGCCTGGACAACGTGGACGTCGACGCCGCCACCAAGGCCGGCGTGATGGTGGTCAACGCGCCGAGCTCGAACATCGTCAGCGCCGCCGAGCACGCGATCGCGCTGCTGCTCGCGCTCGCCCGTAACATCCCGCAGGCCATGGCCGCGCTGCAGGCCGGCCGGTGGGAGCGCTCCGTCTACACCGGCGTGGAACTGACGGGCAAGGTCGCGGGAGTGCTCGGCCTCGGGCGGATCGGGCTGCTGGTCGCCGAGCGGCTCGCGGGGTTCGGCATGACGGTCATCGCCTACGACCCCTACATCGCCGCGGCCCGGGCCGCGGGCGCCGGGGTCCGGCTGGTCGGCCTGGACGAGCTGCTGGCCCAGGCCGATTTCATCAGCGTGCACCTGCCCCGCACCGCCGAGACCACCGGCCTGATCGGCGACCGCGAGCTGCGGCGGGTCAAGCCCGAGGTGCGGATCGTCAACGCCGCCCGCGGCGGGATCGTGGACGAGCAGGCCCTCGCCGCCGCGCTGGCCGACGGGCGGGTGGCGGGCGCGGCGCTGGACGTCTACGCCCGCGAGCCGTGCACCGACAGCCCGCTGCTGCGGCTGCCCAACGTCGTGTGCACCCCGCACCTGGGCGCCAGCACCCGGGAGGCGCAGGAGAAGGCCGGCCTGCAGGTGGCCAGGTCGCTGCGGCTGGCGCTGGCCGGGGAGTTCGTGCCGGACGCGGTCAACGTGCAGGGCGGCCCGGTCGCCGACCTGATCCGCCCGGCGCTGCCGCTGGCGGAGAAGCTCGGCCGGATCTTCACCGCGCTGGCCGCGGGCATCGCGGTCCGGATCGACTTCGAGGCGCGCGGCGAGATCGCCGCGCTGGACGTCAGCGTGCTGCAGCTGGCCGCGATCAAGGGCGTGTTCAGCGGCATCACCGACGAGCCGGTCACCTACGTGAACGCGCCCCTGGTCGCCAAGGAACGCGGCGTGGAGGTGAGCCTGACCGCGCACGAGGAGAGCGCCGACTGGCGCAACGCGATCGCGCTGCGCGGCACCATGGCCGACGGGCACGTTGTCTCGGTCAGCGGCACGCTCACCGGGCTGCGGCAGCTGGAGAAGATCGTCGAAGTCAACGGCTTCGACACCGAGATCGCCCCGGCCGAGCACATGGTGTTCCTCAGCTACGCCGACCGGCCGGGCGTGGTCGGCATCGTCGGCCAGATCCTCGGCAGCCACCAGATCAACATCGCCGGCATGCAGGTGTGCCGGGCCGAGCGCGGCGGCAACGCGCTGATCGTCCTCACCGTGGACTCCGCGGTGCCGCCGGCGCTGCTCGCCGAGATCATGCGCGCCATCGGCGCGTCGGCCGGCCGGGTGGCCGACCTGGACGGATCCTGACCCGCGGCCCCCGGGGCGCGGGCGGCGTATCCCCGGGGCGCGGCCGCGGCCGGCAGTAGGGTGTCTCGGATGAGCGAGCCATCGGTTTCCGCCGGACCCGGTGAGACCGCGCCCGGGCCGCCGCCGCGGCTGGTCCGGCTCGCGGTGATCGGCGGCGACGGCATCGGGCCGGAGGTCGTCGCCGAGGCGGTCAAGGTGCTGCGGGCCGCGGCGGGCGAGACCAGCATCGAGACCACCGACTATGACCTCGGGGCGGGCCGCTGGCAGCGCACCGGCGAGGTGCTGCCGGACTCGGCGCTGGCCGAGCTGGCCGGGCATGACGCGATCTTGTTCGGCGCGGTGGGTGACCCGGCGGTGCCGAGCGGGCTGCTGGAGCGCGGCCTGGTGCTGCGGTTGCGCTTCGAGTTCGACCAGTACGTCACCGTGCGGCCGATCCGGCTCTTCCCCGGCATGGCTTCCCCGCTCATCGGCCTGCGGTCCGAGCCGGCCGACATCCTGGTCATCCGCGAGGGCACCGAAGGGCCCTACATCGAGGCCGGCGGGATCATGCGCAAGGGCACCCCGCACGAGGTGGCCACCCAGGAGAGCATCAACACCGCGTTCGGGGTCAGCCGGGCCGCCCGGTACGCGCTGCAGCGGGCCGCCCAGCGGCCGCGCCGCAAGCTCACCCTGGTGCACAAGACCAACGTGCTCACCTACGCCGGCGACCTGTGGCGGCGCACAGTCGACGCCGAGGCCGCCGCGTTCGGGTCGGTGACCGCCGAGTACTGCCACCTCGACGCCGCCTGCGGCTACCTGGTCACCCAGCCCGAGCGGTTCGACGTGATCGTCACCGACAACATGTTCGGCGATGTGCTCACCTCGCTCGGCGCGGCGGTGACCGGCGGCATCGGGCTGGCCGCGAGCGCGAGCATCAACCCCGGCCGGACCGCGCCGAGCCTGTTCGAGCCCATGCACGGCAGCGCTCCCGACATCGCGGGCAAGCAGCGGGCCGACCCGACCGCCGCGATCTTGTCCGCGGCCATGCTGTGCGAGCACGCCGGGCTGGCCGCCGCGGCCGCCCGGATCGAGCGCGCGGTCGGCGAGGACCTGATCGAGCGCCAGGGCGCGTGGGCGGCACGCAGCACGCCCGAGATCGGCGATGACATCGCCGCCCGCGCGGCGCTCTGACCGCTGCGTGCCGCCCGGGCGGCCGGTTCCGCTACCGGTGCGATCCGAACGAGCCGAAGAACCGCGGGCCCGGGCTGCCGAGACCGGTACTGGTGTCGTAGCCCGGCCCGCAGGTCAGCGCCTTGGTGCTGGCGCACCGGCCCATCGTCGACAGCGTCGGCGGCTGCTGGTAGGACGGCCCGAACACCACGGCCTCGGTGACGCCCCGGCCCTGCGGGCTGCCGGTAATGTCGCGGAACGCGGCCGTCCCGGCCAGGTCGTACAGCGCCGGGTTGGCGAATCCGAGCGCGATCTGGTGGAGGCCCTGGATCAGGTCGGCCTCGAACCCGGTGAACAGCGGCGATGACAGGCTGGTGCCGCCGTTGACCGCGTTCATGTAGCGGAACTTGTCCGCGCTGACCGGGACGGTCAGGCCGATCTGATAGCCGAGGTTCCAGTCCCCGAGCGCGGCGACATCCGGGATCGCGCGCATTGGCCTGGCCGCCCACCTTGTTGCCGCTCACCACGCCCTCCTGGTAGTAGGGCTCGCGGAACTTACGGGATATCCCGCCGGTGCTGCCCTCGGCGAAGTGGCCGGGCGGGGCCGGGCTCCAGCTGGTGCCGGCCCGCGACAAGCCGGTCTCGTCGCTCTCCCAGGCGGCCTCCCACAGCAGCCGGCCGCGGGCGCCGACCGCCAGGCTGGTGCCGCCGACCAGGGTGATCCACGGGTCCGAGCCGGGGTACTGCAGCGGGGTCTCGTCGCCGAAGTCACCGGTGGCGAAGTTGACGGTGATGCCCTCGACGGCCGCGCGCTCCAGCACGGTCTCCCAGGCGTCGATCATGCTCTGCGGCACCGGCATGTAGCCCTCGAACCACGAGCTGCTCACCACGTCGGCCAGGTGGTGGGTGACGATCGTGTCCAGCGCGTCAAGCAGCACATCGCCGGTGATGTGGCCGTCCCCGGCCACGTAGCTGACCTTGGCCGCCGGGGCCATGCCGTGCACGGACTCGACGTCGAGCGCGCTCTCGCCGTCGCCGACGCCGCGGTAGGCCTTCTTGGCGATGACCGCGTTGAACTGCCCGGGCTTGAACGGCGGGAAGTGCCGCGCGCGGGCCCAGCGGTTGGCGTCGGCCCGGGCGGTCGAGTCGTTGTCCCCGCTGATGATCGCGATGCTGACGCCCTTGCCGGTCAGCCCGGAGCGGGCCGCTCCGTAGGCGCCGCGCAGCTGCTGCGGCAGGTAGCCGCACGGGGCCCAGGTCAGGGTCCGGCCATAGGCGGGCGGCAGCTGCCGGGCGGCGCGCTGGCCGTAGTACGCCGAGCAGGCTTCGCGGATCTTCGCCGCGGCCGGGCCGGCCGGGCCGCCGGTGGCGGCGGCGAGCTTCTTCATCGGCTCGTGCCGGGGCATGGGGGCGCTGGCCGGGGCCAGCCGGACCGCGGCAACCGAGCCGGCGACCGCGGCCGGCACCGACATCGCGCTAGTGGACACCACCTGCTCGGTGCCGCCCGCCGGGCGGCTGAGCGCCAGGCCCGTCGCCAGCGCCGACCCGGCCCGGGCCGCGGTGCCGGTCGCGGTGACCACGAAGGGATCCCGGTAGGTGACCGTGAGCCCGGACCCGGCCAGCCAGCGGGCCACCGCCTGCTGCCCCGCGGCGGCGGCGCCGAACCTGGCCCGGACCTGCGCCGGGCTCAGGAAGTGCTCGTACCGGCCGCTGCGCGGATCGGACACCGCGCGGGCGAGCGCCGCGAGCCCGGCCTGATTGCGGCCGGTGAACACGCTGACCCGCACCTGGCGGCCGGACGGCAATGCCCGTCCGGCCAGGCCCGCGGCCGGCGCCGGGCCGGCCAGCAGCACGCGGGCCCCCGGGCTGGCGCCGGCTGCGGTGCTGGCGGCGGCCGCGGTGCCGGCGCTGGCGCTGCCGAGCGCCAAGGCGGCCGCGGCGGCCACGGCGGACGCCGCGGCGGTGACATGACGGGAACGACGCATCAGCTCAGCCCTCCGTAGTCCCGCCCGCGGCCGGGAACGGCCATGCGGTTATGCCCGGCATTCTCGCATTTGTCACCACGGCAGGCACGGGCTGCCCGGGACCGCGGGGGTCCGCTGGCCGTCTGCAGTGGTTACAGTCGGGACTACAGTCGTCAGCACGTAGCCAGCAGGAAGGATGCGCGATGTTCGCCAGTTCCGCCCCCGAGATCGAGTTTGCGCTGCACCCCTCGGCGCAGCCGGTACCGGCCGCGGAACGCGAGCGGGTGCTGGCCGAGCCGGGCTTCGGCCAGCTGTTCACCGACCACATGATCACCCTGCGCTGGGCGAAGGACCGCGGCTGGCATGACGGTCGGCTGGAGGCCTACGGCCCGCTCACCCTGGACCCGGCCACCGCGGTGCTGCACTACGCGCAGGAGATCTTCGAGGGCCTGAAGGCCTACCGCGCGGCCGGCGGCCAGATCGTGATGTTCCGCCCGGAGGCGAACGCGGCCAGGTTCCGCCGCTCCGCGGCCCGGATGGCCATGCCGGAGCTGCCCGGCGAGGCGTTCGTCCGCTCGCTGGAGGTGCTGGTCACCCAGGACCGGGACTGGGTGCCGGCCGCGGAGGGCTTCAGCCTGTACCTGCGGCCGTTCATGATCGCCACCCAGCGCGGGCTCGGGGTGAACAGCCCGTCGGAGTCCTTCCTGTACGCGGTCATCGCCTCGCCGGCCGGGCCCTATTTCCGCGGCGGGGTGCAGCCGGTGACGGTGTGGCTGGCCGATGGGTACGTGCGGGCCGCGCCGGGCGGCACCGGCGAGGCCAAGACCGGCGGTAACTACGCCGCGGGCTTCGCCGGCCAGCAGCAGGCCATCGAGCACGGCTGCGACCAGGTCGTCTGGCTGGATGCGGCGGAGCACCGGTGGGTCGAGGAAATGGGCGGCATGAACCTGTTCTTCGTGCACGGCTCCGGCCCGCGGGCCCGGCTCACCACCCCGCCGCTCACCGGCACGCTGCTGCCCGGCATCACCCGCGAGGCGCTGCTCACGCTGGCCGCCGACCTCGGCATCCCGGCGTCGGAGGAGAAGATCTCGGTGCAGCAGTGGCAGGCAGGCTGCGAGTCGGGGGAGATCACCGAGGTGTTCGCCTGCGGCACCGCCGCGGTGATCACGCCGGTCGGCGCGGTCAAGGGCACCGGCGGCAGCTGGACCGTCGGCGACGGCCGCCCGGGCCCGGTGTCCATGCGGCTGCGCGAGCAGCTGGTGGGCATCCAGTTCGGCCAGCTGCCCGACCCGCACGGCTGGGTGCACAAGGTCATTTAGCCGGGGATCGCGCCGTCGCGCGGCAGCAGCGGCGGGCTGGCCGGGGCGGTGGCCGGGTACTTCAGCCCGGTCCCGGTGTTGAGCACGACCACCTCATCGGTCTCGGCCAGCCACCCGCCGGCCCGCAGCCGGGCGGCGGCGGCGAAGCAGGCGGCGCCCTCCGGGCAGATCCACATGCCCTCGGCCCTGGCCACCTGGCCGACCGCGTCAAGCAGGTCGTCGTCGCTGACCGCCACGGCGGTGCCGCCGCTCGCGCGGATCGCCTCCAGCACCAGGAATCCGCCGAGCGGGGCCGGCACGGTCAGCCCGAACGCCTGCGTCCGCGCGTCCGGCCAGGGCTGCGTCTGCGCGGCGCCGCGGCCGAACGCCTCGACCACCGGCGCGCAGCCCTCGGCCTGGACGGCGACCAGCCGGGCCGGCGGCCGCCGTCGATCCAGCCCAGCTCGCGCAGTTCCCGCAGCGCCTTGTCGATGGCGATCAGGCCGACCCCGCCGCCGACCGGGCAGATGATCACGTCCGGGACCCGCCAGCCGAGCTGCTCGGCGATTTCCAGCCCGATCGTCTTCTTGCCCTCCAGCCGGTAGGGCTCGCGCAGCGTGGAGACGTCCTGGCAGTCCGGCCGCCGGGCCGCGGCGGCGGCGATCATCCGGCCGGCGTCGCTGATCAGGCCGTCGACCAGAAAGGCCTGCGCGCCGGCCAGCACGCACTCGGACCGGTTGACCGCGGGTGCCTCCTGCGGCAGCGCGACCAGGCAGTCCAGCCCGCCGCGGGCGCAGTACGCGGCCCAGGCCGCGCCCGCGTTTCCGTTGGTCGGCATCGCCACCGCCGTGAGGCCGAGCTCGGCCGCCCGGGAGACGCCCACCGCGGCGCCGCGGGCCTTGAACGTGCCGGTCGGCAGCGGGCTCTCGTCCTTCATCAGCAGGCCCGGCAGCCCGAGCCGCGCGCCGAGCCTGGGCACGGGCAGCAGCGGGGTGCAGCCCTCGCCGAGGCTCACCACCCGGTCCGGCCCGGAGACCGGCAGCAGTTCGTGGTAGCGCCACAGCGTGGGGGCCCGGGCCGCGATGTCCGCCGGGGTCACCGCCCGGCCGGCCGCGCCCAGGTCGTAGCGGGCGAGCAGCGGCGCGCCGCACCCGCAGGTGCCCTGCACCGCGCCTGCGTCGTGCCCGGTGCCGCAGCGGGAGCATTCCAGATGGGTCACGGCCGAGTAGCTGGCGGTCACGAGCCAGTCCTTTCCCGCGGGCGATCCGTGCCCGCTTCACCCTTCCCCGCCAGCCGCAAGTTACCGGGCCGTCGTGGCCCGGCCCTGCCGCACGGGCCGCCCCCCGGGCCCGTACGGTAGGTGCCATGGACGACAAGGAGATCATGGGCCACATCGACCAGCTCATCCGGACCGAGCATGAGCTGCGGGCCAAGCTGGCCGCCGGCCAGCTGTCCAGTGACGAGGAGCAGCAGCAGCTGCGCTCCGCCGAGCAGGCCCTGGACCAGTACTGGGACCTGCTGCGGCAGCGGCGGGCCCGGCGCGAGGTCGGCGATGATCCCGGCGGCGCGGCGGCCCGGCCGGTGTCCGAGGTGGAAGGCTACCTGCAGTAGCCCGGGGAGAGCAGACCATGCGCATCGCACGTTTCGCGGCCGGCGACGACTTCGGCTACGGCGTGGTCACCAGCGCCCCGGCCGACGGCCAGGCGGCCGGCGGAGCCGCCGCGGCCGCGCCCGATCTGGTGGTCGCCGAGCTGAGCGGCCACCCGTTCGGCGTCGGCGAGGATGACATCCGCTTCACCGGCCGCCAGTTCCCGCTGGACGACATCCGGCTGCTGGCCCCGGTGCTGCCCAGCAAGGTCGTCGCCATCGGCAAGAATTACGCCGAGCACGCGCGGGAGATGGGCGGCGAGCCGCCCGCCGAGCCGGTGATCTTCCTCAAGCCGTCCACCTCGGTGGCGGGTCCCGGGGACCCGATCCGGCGGCCGGCGCTGTCCGAGCGGGTGGACTTCGAGGGCGAGCTGGCCGTGGTGATCGGCCGGCTGTGCCGGGACGTGCCGCCCGCCCGGGTGCCGGACGTGGTGTTCGGCTACACCTGCGCGAACGACGTGACCGCCCGCGACCTGCAGCGCCGCGACGGCCAGTGGGCCCGGGCCAAGGGCTTCGACACGTTCTGCCCGCTCGGCCCGTGGATCGAGACCGCCGTCGACCCGGCCGACCTGGACCTGACCACCGCCGTCAACGGCGAGGTCCGCCAGCAGTCCCGCACCTCGCTGCTGCTGCACGACGTGGCCACGCTGATCGGCTACGTCAGCGCGGTGATGACGCTGCTGCCCGGTGACGTGCTCCTCACCGGGACGCCGGCCGGGGTGGGGCCGCTGGAGAAGGGCGACGAGGTCGCGGTCACGGTCGAGGGTATCGGCACGCTGCGCAACCCCGTCGCGGACCAGGACTGAGTGATGTCCCCGTCCAGGGCGGTGAAGTCCGGGACGGGGACCGCGGCCCGAGCCTGCTCCGGAAGCCTGATCGCGTTGGCCGCCGCGGGCCGGGTCGGCTAAACTGCACAGGCGCGACCGGGCCGCGGCCCGGTCCGTTGGGGTATGGGGTAATTGGCAGCCCGACTGGTTCTGGCCCAGTTAGTCTAGGTTCGAGTCCTGGTACCCCAGCAACAAGCAGCGCGGATGCCCAAGGGCATCCGCGCTCGCGTTATCCGGCCCTGTTCCCGCCGGGCCGGCTCAGATCCAGCGGCGCCGGGTACGGCCGTAGCGGCGGCCGCGGCCGCGGCCGCGCTCCATCCCGCTGACCCGCAGCAGGATCAGCAGCACGATCGCGCCGATGATCGACCCGATCAGGCCCGTGGTGTGGAAGGCATGGACCGAGACCGTGTGGTACTCGATGATGCTCTGCAGGAAGCCTCCGATAAAGGAGCCGACGATCCCCAGCAGGATGGTGCCGAGGATTCCGATGGGGTCCTTGCCAGGGACCAGCAGCCGGGCGATGAGGCCGGCGATGAGCCCGATGATGATCAGGGCGATGATGAAGGTCAGCATGACCGCTAACTACCTTTCCTGACGTTATTTATGCCACACTCCGCCGTTCTCTCCGGCCCTTGCGCGAGGGGATCGGGGCCTGCGGCGCCGCCGATGGCGGTCACCTGGACGTTCCCGCCGCCCGGGGCGGACGGCCGCCGGTTTGGCGCGCCGGCCCCGGGTGCGCTAGCCTTGGGCCCGGCTCAGGCGAGCACTCCCGGCCCGACCGGGACCTGCCTGGCTGCACCTGGCCCCGTCGTCTAGCGGCCCAGGACGCCGCCCTCTCAAGGCGGTAGCGCCGGTTCAAATCCGGTCGGGGCTACTTCGGGAAGTAGCAGGTCACAGGCTCGGTTCCCGCTCTAGGGAGCCGAGCCTGATCATTTGTCATCAGATCGTCATCAGGTTCCGGCTGTCATGCGGCCGTCATCGGGCGTCAGTGGGCGGCACGACGCGCCAGGGTTCGCGTTGGTCTGGCATCGGGGTTCGGGCTGTCCGCCGGGTGGAGCGGTGTCAGGCTAGCGGTGGGCGCTGGCGAACGGCTACCCGGCGCGCGACTGGATCGCGGTAAGCGCCAGCATGTAGACAATGTCGTCCACCAGGGCGCCCCGGCTGAGGTCGTTCACCGGGTTGGTAAGGCCTTGCAGCATCGGGCCGATGCTTACTACTTGTGCGCTGCGCTGCACGGCTTTGTATGTCGTGTTGCCGGTGTCGAGGTCGGGGAAGACGAAGACGTTGGCGCGTCCGGCCACCGTGCTGCCGGGCCGCTTGCTGTGCCCTACAGAAGCGATGGCGGCGGCGTCGTACTGCAGCGGGCCGTCGATGGCCAGTTCGGGTTCGCGTTCACGCACGATCCGGGTCGCCTCGGCGACCTTGTCGACATCGATGCCCACACCGGAGGTGCCGGTGCTGAAGCTGATCATCGCTACTCGGGGCTCGATGCCGAAGGCCCGTGCCGATGCCGCGCTCTGGATGGCAATGTCGGCCAGGTCTTCCGCGTCGGGCCGGGGGTTTATAGCGCAATCGCCGTAGACGACCACTTCGTCGGGAAGGCACATGAAGAACACCGAGGACACCAGGCGGCTGCCTGGCCTGGTGCCCAGGATCTGCAGTGCCGGGCGAACCGTCGCCGCGGTGGTGTGGACCGCGCCTGCGACCATGCCGTCCACCTCGCCCTGCCGGAGCATCATGGTGCCGACCATGATGGGGTCGGCGAGGTGATCGCGTGCCACTTCCTCGGTCCAGCCGCGGTGCCGGCGCAGCTGGGCCAGCGGTGCGACGTAGCGCTCGGCGACGGCCTGGGGGTCGGCCACGGCGACGCCGTCGGGCAGTCGCAACCCCAGGCTGCGGGCCAGCCCGGCCACCTGGTCTGGCGGTCCCAGCAGCACGCTGCGGGCGATGCCTCGCTCGGCGCACGCGACCGCGGCCTGCACGATGCGAGGCTCGGTACCTTCGGGCAGAACGACACACGCATCGGCGGCGCGGGCACGCTCGACCAGCTGGTAGCGGAAGGCAGCGGGGCTGAGCCGGCGGGACCGGGAGGAGCTGGTCAACGAGTCCAGCCAGGACGCGTCCAGCGCATCGGCGATGCTGTCTATCACGCCCTCGATCCGTTCCAGGTCGTCGATCGGCAGCCCGGGGTCGAGATCACGCACCCGCGTCGCGGCCTGGTAGCTGTCGTCGTCCACGACAAGAATGGGCAGGCCGGTAGGGCACGCAGCCTGGGTGAGCTCCCTTACCCGTGGATCCGGTTCGATCCCGGCACTAAGCAGCAGGGCGGCCAGCTGGGTTCCGCGCAGCGCGGTGAGGCAGGCAGCCATGACCACGTCGTGGCGGTCGCCGGGGACCACGACGAGCCGGCCCCCGGTGAGCACGCGAAGGCCGCCCGGGAGGCCCTGAGCGAACACCGCTACGTCTTTGATACGCCGGGACAGGTCACCCTCGTTGAGCACCCGCGGGTCCAGCTCGCGGACGAGGTCGCGTACCCGCAGCCAGGTCAACTCGGGGCGGTGCGGCACAGCGGCGATGAGGTAGAGCCCGCGCTCGGCGAGTGCCTTGGCCAGCTGTGCTTCCGCAGGCGGATCGTCCGCCGGCATGCCGTTGACCATGCAGCCGACCACGCGTGCGTGCTCACCCGACCAGTACCCGCTCGCCGTGATGGCGAGCGTCTCGGCCAGGCTCTCCATGCCCGCGGCCGGGACTGACCCGGGCTCCGCCGTGGGGGCTGCCTGGTCCTCGCCGCTCCCGGCGCTTGCCGTCGCCCAGCCGGCGGCAAGCAGGACGTCGGCGTCGAGCGCTTTGGCCAGCGCCTGGTTGAGCCCGCTCGGGTACAGCTTGGCCACGGCCGGGCTGAGCCCTTCCACGACGACGACATCGGATCGGTCGTAGACCGGCTGCCAGGCAGCGACGATCTTCTCGAGCACGGCGTCGAGCCCGCCCGATCCGAGCTGCTGCTCCAGGTGGGCGGCGGAGAGCGGATCGGGAGGGCGCAGCGCAGTTGTGGCCGCGACCAGTGCGATCGAGCGGTCCGGGCCACCGCCGGCCCGGGGCTGACCCACCGGCTTGACGAAGGCGACGTTCACGCCCCGCCGGTCGAGGGCCCGCACCAGGCCGAGGCAGGACCTGGCCAGGCTGGCACCGGCGGCGGTGGGCACGACCAGCAAGGTCCGGGCCATGACGTCCTCCTTTGTCGCGTGGGCGAGAGTTGGTCAACCGGCAGCGAGGACGCCGGCGGTATCGCGCGCGATCAGTAGCTCCTCGTCCGTCGGCACGACGAGCGCCAGGACCGGGCCGGCGAGACTGATGCGCCCCCCGGTTCGCCGGCCGTGGCCGGCATTGGCCTCGGCGTCCTCAACCAGGCCGAGGAAACCCAGCCGGCCGAGCACCAGGCTGCGAACGACGGCGCTGTTTTCCCCGATGCCGCCGGTGAAGACCAGAGCGTCGAGCCGTTGCAGCCCGACCACCAGCCCGGCGATCGCCTTGGACAGCCGGTGCACGAAAACCTCGAGCGCGAGCCGGGCCCGCTCGTTTCCCTCCGCCGCCGCGGAGACGACGGTCCGCATGTCGTTGCCCACGCCGGACAGTCCCTCAAGCCCGCTGTCGACGTTCAGCGCCTGGGTGAGCTCGTCGACATTCATGCCGGTCCGGCCGGCGAGGTAGGCCAGAAGGCCCGGATCGACATCGCCCGAGCGGGTCCCCATCACCAGCCCGTCCAGCGGGGTAAGCCCCATAGTGGTGTCTACTGACACACCGTCGCGCACCGCTGTCGCGCTGCACCCGTTGCCGAGGTGGGCGGTGACCAGCCGGAGCTCGCGGGGCGGCCGGCCGAGCATGGCCGCGGCCTGCTCGCTGACGAAGCGATGACTGGTGCCATGGAACCCGTAACGCCGCACCCCATATCGCGTATACCACTCCTCGGGTACCGCGTAGCGAAAGGCGTGCGGCGGCATCGTCTGGTGGAAGGCGGTGTCGAACACGGCGACTTGCGGCAAGTCGGGCAGGACGGCGCTCACGGCCTCGATTCCGGCAAGATTCGCCGGGTTATGGAGCGGTGCCAGGTGACTGAGCGAGCGCAGCGCCGCTATGACTTCATCGTCTACCCGGATCGAAGAGGTGAACCGCTCTCCGCCGTGCACCACCCGGTGACCGGCCGCGAGCAGATGAGCGCCGCAGTGGCCGGCCTCGGCCAGGTGATCCAGTACCCGGGCCACCACAGCCTGGTGTGTGCCGCCGGGAAGTCGTTCCTCGACTGCTGCCGCCGGAAGCCACTGGACCCGCAGCAATGCCTCGGGCGTACTGAGCCGCTCGCCGATACCCTCCATGAGACGCTCGCCACTGCCAGGGAGCAACAGCGCGAACTTGACCGACGAGCTGCCCGAGTTGAGCACCAGTACCAGGCCGCCAGGCCTGCCAGCAGCATCCTGGCCGGGGCTCGCGGCTGGAGGCGGCAACGTCGCCATCCTGCCGGCCATAAAGACTGCCTTCCCGTCGATTCGGACGGGTGCTGGGCACCCGCCTTCGCGCGCTTGACTGATTGGCAAGCGAAGCTTCGTTCGGCCGTTCCGAAGTCAGCCCCGGACGTAGGTGCCCGGCGCCTCCCCGGTAGCCCGCCTGGAATTGCGACGGCGGTGACGGGCGAGGTGGGTCGCGGATTCCCTTTACGGCGCCAGGACGAGACGCGCCCTGGCCTTGCCCTGCATGACCTCCTGGATTGCCTCGTTGACCGAGCTCAGCTGCCTGGTCTCGTAGATGACCCGGGTCCGGCCTGCGGCGTGCAGGGTGTAGACGTCCGCCAGGTCCGCGCGGGTGCCGACGATCGACCCGATCACCGACGTGCCGTTGAGCACCGTGTCGAAGACCGGGATGCTGAGCGTCCCCGCCGCGGGCAGCGCGACCAGCACCAGGCGTCCGCCGCGGCGCAGACCCGCGTAGGCGGTGGCGAATGACTTCTCGTCGACAGCCAGCCCGATCGCTACGTCAGCGCCGCCGTGCGCCTGCAGGACCTCGGCGGGGTCCTGCAGGCGCGCGTCGATGACGAAGTCGGCGCCAAGCTCCTTGGCAAGCTGCAGCTTCTCATCGGTCACGTCGATCGCCGCCACGGTACCGCCGAAGATCTTCGCGTACTGCACGGCCAGATGCCCGAGCCCGCCGACGCCGGAGATCGCCACCAGGTCAGTTGGCCGGACGTTGCCGACCTTGACTGCCTTGTAGGTGGTCACGCCCGCACAGCTCAGCGGTGCCGCGTCGAAGGAGCCGACCTCGTCGGGGACCTTCGCGGCGAACGCTGCCTCGGCGAGGAAGTACTCGGCGTAGCAGCCGTCCACGGAGTAGCCGGAGTTCTGCTGCTGCGGGCACAGCGTCTCCCAGCCGGTGAGGCAGTGCTTGCAGGTGGCGCACGCGTAACCCAGCCACGGCACGGCCACCCGCTGCCCGAGGTCCAGGCCGCGGACGCCGTCCCCCATGGCGTGAACCGGGCCTACGCCTTCGTGGCCCGGCACGAACGGCGGGGCTGGCTTGACGGGCCAGTCGCCGTTGGCGGCGTGGATGTCGGTGTGGCACAGGCCAGAGGCCTCCATCCTGACGGTGATCTGCCCGGGCCCTGGCTCGGGAATTGGCCTGTCCTCGATGACGAGCGGCTGCCCGAACTCTCGTACGACTGCGGCTTTCATGTCTCCTCCACTCCTTCTGGTCTGTCAGCACTCCTTCGTCCCGGCGCCAGGCTGACGACCAGCGCGGGTCCGAGGTGGTCAGCGCAGCCGGTGCAGGAACGGGTACCTGGACTCCGCGGGGCTGACCCGCACGCGAGCATCCACGGCGCAGGCCCCATCCGCGCGCGCGACGATAGGGTTGAGGTCCAACTCGGCGACCTCGGGGTGATCTTCGGCCAGGCGTGATACCCGCGACACGTCCGACGTCCCCCCGGCCGCCGGGGCGCTTGGCCCGGTCACGGGGCACCACCGCCCGGGCGAGGATCTCGGCAGCGCACTGATCCGAGGGGCGGATACGGACCCCTCAACCGCCAGGACCGCCGAACCAGCCTTCCTTGAGGGCCGGCCTCGGCGGAACCCTGGTCATGCCTTCTTAGCGCCATTGGCGGCCTGGCCGGCGGCGACTTCATCCGGGGAGCCAGAACCCTGGCCGGAACCAGAGCCCGGGCCCATGCGGGGGACCGGGCCCGGCGCTGGGCGGGTCTGGTTGCGCCAGATGAGGCGGTGCACGGGGATGAGGCGGGGGATGTCGCGCAGTCCGGGGATGAAGGGGATGAGCAGCAGGAGAATGGTACCCAGCCCGGTCAGGAGGATCGCGATCATGTCCACGTTGGCCGCGGTGGAGAAGCCCGGCACCTGGTACCACAACGTGAAGAGCCACAGCCAGGGCTGGCCGGGGTAGCTGCCCGGCTCATTCATCACGCCCCACTGTGAACCGGTCAGGTGCAGGGCCGTGGCCTTGTTGGCGAAGTAGGCGCCATCCTCGATGAACAGCAGTGGCTTGGTGTAGTTGGTGCCGTAGAACTGCCGCTGGGCGAGCAGGTCGGTGTCCAGGGCGCCGTTGCGAGCCATGGTGAGCTCGCTGGCCAGCATGGTCGGCACCGGCCCGTCGGCCGCGGCCGGGACGACCGGGATGCCACCCGCGAACTTCACCTTGGTCACCGCGTTCCCGTAGGCATCCGCCCACTTCAGTTGCTGGGCGGGTGGCGCGGCCCGGTAGACGCTCAGAGCGGTAGCGAGGGCGGGATTGGTCGGCGCGAGCGTCGTCAGCGGCGTGATCACGAAATCCTGCGCCGCGTTGACCGGCTGGGTCACGCCGAACCAGGTCTGCGGGGTGATCAGCAGATGCTGGACGCTGCCGGACTGATTGTTGTATGGCGGCCCGTAAGTGGCGGTCTCGCTGGTGCCGTTGAGTTCGCTGGCCGCGGTGGCGAGGAAGTCGGCCGGCGCCACCCTCGCCCAGGTGGCGACGGTGACCGGCGGCAGGTCGGGGGAGGACAGCAGGCCGGCCAGGCCGAACGTCAGCGCCAGCACCACCACTCCGGCGATGGTGCCCTCCTTGAGGATGTCGTAGCGCCGGGTCGGGCCTCGCCACGGGGCGGCCGCGGCTGCCGCGACGGCGCGGCGCCGCAGCCGCCCGCGGCCCTTGGCCGCTGCGGCGTCAGTGTCGATCGGGTGCGCGACGCCGCGGACCCGGACCAGCAGCACGTGCCCGCCGATGATGGCGACCAGCACGATCGGCAGCAGCACGATGTGCCACATCAGCATCTGGCCGAAGTTCATCACATTGAAGAACGAGCCCACCCCGACGGTGTTGAACGCATCCTTGCCGCTGGTGGAGATCCACTGCGAGTCGAAGTTCGACTGTGACACGTAGCCGGTGAAGCACTCCACGATCGAGAACACGAACGCGACCACGCCGGTGATCCAGGTCATTGCCCGGCGGCCGCGCCAGGCGGCCATCCAGAACTTGCCCCACAGGTGGATGACGATCAGGGCCATGAACAGCTCGACGCTCCACAGGTGCAGGCTGTTGAAGAAGTGCCCGACAGAGTTGTAGTGCCACCAGTCAGAGCCGCCGAGGGCCAGGGCGAACCCGGACACGATCGCCACTGCGAAGGCGGCCAGCGAGCCGACGCCGAATACGTAGATCCAGGACGCCACGTAGGCCGGCTGCCGGTCCGGCAGCAGCTTGCCCGGCGGCAGCGCTTTGACCGCACGGCGGCGCACCCGGGCAGTCCACATCCCGGCGGTGTCATCATCAGCCGGATCACTCACCGGGGCCGTGCCGTTGCCCGTACCCCCGCCGGTGGCCGGATCGGTCACTGGGGCGAGTTCTTCGCTGTGTCCCCGGGGGAATGGCAGCAGCAAGGCGGCCCCGAAGATGACGACCATCACGGCGATCAGCGCCAGATTCGCCACCGTCACGTCGAAGATCGACCAGTGCAGGAGAGTGCTCGGCTGATTTATGTTGATCGCCAGAGCCGGGAAGGGCTGATGGCCGGATGCTGTCATGTGCCACCTCGGCGCCTACGCGTAAACGAAGCCACCAAGGTCCAGAGCAGCTGGGCTCTTTTTCGGATACACGCGGGCGGAACCACCGCGAGCTTCCAGTTCTGCACGTTACGCCTGATTAACCGCAGCTACAAGCCGCCTGGTGCCCGGGGCATGCGGATCACGATTGTTCCCGGGCAGTAGCCGGGGGCCGGACCTGCGGGTCCGGCCCCCGCGCTGCGGTTGCTGGGTTACAGCTGTTGGGTTACAGCTGCTGGGTTACAGCTGGATGGTGACGGCCTTGACCTCGGTGTAGGCGTGGAGCGCCTCGTGGCCCATCTCCCGGCCCCAGCCGGACTGCTTGTACCCGCCGAACGGCAGCGCCGCGTCGAACACGTTGTAGCAGTTGATCCAGACCGTGCCCGCCCGCAGCTTCTTCGCCAGCGCGTGGGCCTTGGAGATGTCCTTGGTCCAGATGCCCGCGCCGAGGCCGTACTCGGAGTCGTTGGCAACGGCGGCGATCTCATCCAGATCGGTAAACGGCGCAGCGACCAGGACCGGCCCGAAGATCTCCTCGCGGACGACCTTCATGTCGGGCCGGGTGCCGGTGAGCACCGTAGGCTCGATGAAGTAGCCGCGGTCACCGTAGCGACCGCCGCCAGCCACGGCGGTGGCACCCTCGGCCTTGCCGGACTCCAGGAAGCCGCTCACCCGGCGGAACTGCTCGTCGGAGACCAGCGGGCCCATCTGGGTGCCGGCTTCCATGCCCGGTCCCATCTTGATCGACTTGGCGATCGCGGCGACCCCGTCGACCACCTCGTCGAAGCGGGACTGCTGGACATACAGCCGCGAGCCCGCGACGCAGCACTGCCCCTGGTTGAAGAAGATCGCGTTCGCTGCACCCTCAATCGCGTCCTCGCCTGCGTCGTCGAAGACGATGTTGGGGCTCTTCCCGCCGAGTTCCAGGGTCAGCTTCTTCAGGTTGCTGGCCCCTGACGCGGCGACAATCATCTTGCCCACCTCGGTGGACCCGGTGAAAGCGACCTTGTCGACATCATTGTGCGCGGCCAGCGCGGCGCCGGCGGTTTCGCCGAAGCCGGGCACCACGTTCACCACGCCGTCCGGCACCCCGGCCTCGGCGATCAGCCCGGCCAGCCGCAACGCGGTCAGCGGTGTCTGCTCGGCCAGCTTGAGCACCACGCAGTTGCCGGCGGCCAGCGCCGGGCCGAGCTTCCACGCCGCCATCAGCAGCGGGAAGTTCCATGGAATGATCTGCCCGACCACGCCCAGCGGCTCGCGCAGGGTGTAGGAGTGGAAGTTCGCGCCCGGCATGTAGGGCACCGAGATGTTGATCGAGTTGCCCTCGATCTTGGTGGCCCAGCCGGCCATGTAGTGGAACATGTCAGCGGCCAGCGGCACATCGGCACCCCGGGCGACCGCGAACGGCTTGCCATTATCCAGAGCCTCCAGCTGCGCGAGCTCGTCGGCATGCTCGAGGATGAGGTCCCCGATGCGCCAGATGATGCGCCCGCGCTCCGATGGGGTCATCCGGCTCCACGGGCCTTCGAACGCGCTGCGCGCGGCGCGTACCGCCCGGTCGATATCCTCCGCATCGCCCTCCGCGATCCGGGCGAGCGTCTCGCCAGTCGCCGGGTTGGGCGTCTCGAACGTCCTGCCCGACGCCGCGTCCAACCACTGCCCGCCAATAAACAGCTGCCGTGGCGTGCCGATGAAGGACTCGACATCCCGGTCCAGGGTCACAGTCATGACTTGGTCATCTCCCTTGGCTGCGCGGTGGAGGCAGCCACCGATTGCGGCCAGTCAGCACCTATCTGCGCAGGTCTACGTCGTAAGTCTACACTGTAGCGAGAAGGAGCGGGACTAACAGCTGTCAACATCGCCGGTTTACGCAGGTCGGAAGGCGCCGGCGCCGCAGTGAGCGCGGGCCTGCAGATGGCGGCCCGTCCGCTCCGGCCGGCTAACCGCGGCTGGCGCGCGTGGTCCCCGAAGCCGGCTACCCGGTACCCCTGGTTTCCGGAGCCAGCACGCCCGCGACCGCGGCCAGGCCCAGCACTCCGGCGGCCGCGGCGAAGGCGGCCGGGTAGGAGACGGCGTCGACCAGCCAGCCCGCGGCGACCGGCCCGGTTACCGAGCCGGTGTCCCCGGCCATCTGGTACAGCGCGACCAGCGTCCCGCCCTCCCGGCCGAGCAGGTCGCCGACCATCGCCGACGGCGCGACATCGAGCAGGCCGGAGCCGAACCCGGCGACCGCGAGCGCGGCCAGGAACCCGCCCAGCCCCGGCAGCAGCGCCAGCATGGCCATGCCGCCGGCCGCGATCGCGCAGCCGGCCACCAGCACCGGCCGCCGCCCCAGGGTGTCGGCGGCGCGGCCGGGCCACAGCGCGGCCGCGTTCAGCACGGCGAACAGCAAGAAGCCGAGCCCGGTCCACAGCGGGGTGCGGTGCAGCGCGTCGCGCACGAACAGCGGCACGATCGCGGCCCGCACTCCCATCACCGCGAACCCGTCGGCCAGGTTCGCGGCCGCGGCGGCCCGGTACGGCCGGCTGCGCACGGCCCACCCGATCGCGGCCGCCGGCCCCGGCCGCCGGCTGCCGGTCCCGGCCCCCGGCCGGTCGGCGCTCCCGGTCCGGTCTGCGCTCCCGGGGCCGGCCGTGCGCCCGTCCGGCCGGTGCCGCAGCAGGAAAGCGGCGATTCCCGCGGGCACCAGGAGCAGCACCCCGTAGATGACGAACGGCGCCCGCAGCGACCACTGCGCGACCAGGCCGCCGAGCGCCGGCCCGCTGATCCCGCCGGCCAGGAACCCGGCGCTGTAGATCCCGCTGGCCCGGCCGCGCTGCTCGCCGGGCACGCTGGCCAGCAGCAGGGTCTGCGCGCTGACCGTGTACATCGCCGAGCCCAGGCCGCCGCCGCCGCGCAGCGCGATCAGCTCCCAGAACGACCGGGAGAACCCGGCCAGCACGCTGCTCACCGCCACGATCGCGATGCCGGCGGCCATCACCGGCTGCTCGCCGAACCGGTCGACCAGCCGCCGGCCGGCAGCGCCCCGGCCACCCGCACCAGGGCGAACGCGCTGATCACGCTGGCCGCGGCCGCGGTGCTGACGCCGAACTGGCGGGCGAAGGCGGGGATGGCCGGCGCGACGATCCCGTACCCGAGCGCCACCGTGAACGACACCGAGGTGAGGACCGCCACCTCCCGCGGCAGCCCGCGGAACGGCCCGGCCGCCAGCACGCGCACCTGCGCATTGTGCCAGCCGCCACCCCGGCCTGGCCGGGCCGGGCGCCGCTGGGCTCAGCGGCCGGACGGGCAGGGGTAGAACATCGCGCCGTCCAGGTCCACGTCGAACTTCACCGCGGCGAACCCGGCCGGCCCGGCCCAGACCGCGCGGCAGAACGCGCGGAACCGGTGCGGCCCGGAGCAGCGCTGCCCCGGATCGCAGACGTAATGGTCGGCGTCGTACTCGGCTTCGCCGACCCACTTGCCGGACGGCTGGCGGGCCGTCCGGTCGGTCGAGAAGTCGTCCCAGCCGCAGGGCGTCGCGCCGTGCAGCGCCGTGCAGGTGATCCCGTACTGGCGGCTGCCGCGCAGCTGCGCGGCGGTGCAGTCGTGCCCGACGTAGCATTCCTCGACGATGGCGCCGTCGGCGTACCGGCGCCCCCACCAGCTCAGCAGCGGCGAGTTCTTCCACAGCCCGGTCATCCCGTCGCGGTGGATCTGGTTGAACGCGTAGGCCAGCAGGTTCTGCGCGTCGCCGGGGGTGAGGTGGAAGCCGGTGACCGGCGGCGGGTCGAAGCTGTCGATGTCGTCCAGCTCGACCGCGTCGAAGCCCTTGCGCGCGCACATCGCGATCCGCTCGTCCAGCATCGGCTTGAGCGCGTCCAGCTGGCGGAAGTCCACCCAGCGCTCTTGCGGGTAGCCGTAGTAGACGTTGCCGAGCGCCGCGGCCGGGAAGTACCGCCCGTGCGGCGACGGGCTGGCGTCCGGCCGGTAGTCCTCCCAGGCCAGGTCCAGGTAGCAGATCGTGCGCGGGTGCGCCAGGGTGGCCGCCTGCCAGCGGGTCCTGATCGCCCGGACCTGCGCCGCGGTGGTGAGGAACCCGTCGGTGTCGTAGATGTCCACGGCCCGCGCGCCGGTGCGCTGCAACGGCGTGACCCGGCCGATCTGCCAGTCCCAGCGCATCGGGCGCCCGCCCGCGGCCAGGTGCGGGGGATACCAGCAGGCGCGGCGGGCCGGCCGGCAGGCCACCGGGGCCGGCAGCGGCGTGACCCGCCAGCGGAACGAGGCCGTGCTCGCCCCGGCCCGGTCGGCGGTGCGGACCGCCACCGCGTGCGGCCCGGGCCGCAGCCGCCCGGTGTAGAACACCCGGCTGGCCGGCAGCGGCCGCCATGGCCCGGCGTCCACCCGGTAGCGCTGGCCAGGCCGTCCGTCAGCCGCGTTGTAGTGCGGCGCGGTGACACCGAAGTACTCCGCGTCCGAGCCAGTGCGCCGCTCGGGCGTGCCGTCGGTGAACTCCGCCCGCGGGGCCCGGCCGCGCGGGTAGGCCGCCACTGGGCCGCGGGCCAGCGCGGTCGCCGACCGGCGGACCACGGTGAACGAGAACGTCGCCGGGTCGGTCTCCACCACCGCGGTGGCGGTCTCGGTCAGCCGCAGCCGCCCGCCGGTGTCGGCGTGCCCGGCCCGGTAGGACGACGCGGCGAACGGGGTCGCGGTGGTGTCCGCGGCCCGGGCACAGCGCCGGCCGGAGGCCCGGCAGCGCTGCCAGGAGTAGGCCACCTCGAAGGTCAGCAACCGCATCGAGCGCGGCAGCCGGGGCGCCCGCCACCGCAGGCCGGCCGCGCGCACGACCGCGCCGTCGCGCGGCGTCCCGGCGATCCGCAGCCGCCCGGACGCGGCCGGCGGCGGGATGCGCGCGGCGGCGAGCGCGGCGCCGCGCGCCGCCACGGGCCCGGCGCTGGCCGGGGCGGCCGGCCCGGGCGCTGCGGCGGCAGCCAGGGAAAAGATCAGCGGGAGGCCAGCGGCCACCATCAGGCCGCGGGACCAGGCAGGCCGGCGAGCGGGCATCAGCGGCTCCGGGAGTCAGCGGGTCAGCGCGGGCGGCAGCAGCGCGGCGTGCGCCGTGAGCAGCTCATCACACATCGCGATGACCTGCCCGGTGGTGAGGGTGGCGGCGGTGTTCGGGTCGAGCAGCGCCGCCTGGTAGACGTGGTCGCGGCAGCCGTCCAGGGCGGCCCGCACGGTCAGCTCGGCCACGTTCAGGAACGTCCGGTTCAGCGCGGCGAGCTGCGGCGGCAGCGCGCCGACCGGCTCGGGCCGCGGGCCGTCCGGGCCGACCCGGCAGGGCACCTCCACGCAGCACTGCTCCGGCAGGCTGGTGATCAGGCCGCCGTTGCGGATGTTGACGTGCAGTTCCCGCTCGGTGCCGGTCTCCAGCGAGTGGATGAACTCCGACGCCAGCTCGTACTCCGGGGCCAGGTCCAGCGGCGCGCCGTCGTCCAGCGCCTGGCGCAGCGACTCCAGCTCGCGCAGGTTCTCCTCCGACCGGGCCAGGTAGTCGCCGACGAAGATGCGGTACTGGCTGACCTCGCCGGGGTGGCGCATGAACCAGGGCACGTACTCGGCCGAGTGCTCGCTGGACTCGGTGGGGAAGTAGCCGAACCGGCGGAAGATCTCCACCCGCACCCGCCGCTGCAGCTCCGGCGAGTTGCCGACGATTTCGCGCAGCCGCGGGTAGAGCGACTCGCCGTCCTGCTCGAACCGCAGCACGAACGCCTGGTGGTTGAACCCGGCGGTGGTGAACCTGACCCGCTGCGGGTCGGCGCCCACCAGCCCGGTCAGGAACGCCTGGGTGTCGCGGACCGAGTGGCACAGCCCGTACACCCGCCGAAATGAGGTGCCCTCGTACACCGCCCAGGGCAGCATGGCCATCGGGTTGGAGTAGCTGAGCAGGTAGGCGTCCGGGCAGACCTCGGCCATGTCGGCGGCCAGCGCCGTCACCACCGGGATCGTGCGCAGCCCGCGGAAGATCCCGCCGATGCCGATCGTGTCGCCGATGGTCTGGCGGACCCCGTACCGGGCCGGGATGCCGAAGTCGGCGCGGGTGGCGTCGTAGCCGCCGACCTGGACCTCGTTGATGACGTAGCGGGCCCCGCGCAGCGCGTCCGGCCGGCCGGCGCTCGCGCTGACGGTGGCGCCCGCGCCGGACTGCGCGGAGATCGCGCGGGCCAGCCGCTCGGCGTGCGCCAGCCGCTCCGGGCTGATGTCATGCAGCGCGAAGTGCAGCTTCCCGGCGAACTCGGGAAAGCTGCACAGGTCGGTGACGACATTGCGGGTGAACTCGATGCTGCCGGCCCCGATGAACGTCACCTTGATCACAGTTGCGCAGTGTTTCATCCGGCCTTGATTCGCGCAAGAGTGCGCAGGCACTTCCGGGCGCTGTCCGGCCGGGTTGCGGGTCCTGACGGCTCGTCACGGCCTCGTTTCCGGTCGTTGCGGCTTCTGGCTGATCAATATGACCTAATTCGGGAGTGTTCGCCGGGCCGGAAACGGCCGCCGCCCCGGGGGTTGACACGTGCCTGATCGTGCTCAATAGTGCGTGAAAGCTGCGTGAGAGCGTCACGAATGATCGGACGCGGACCCGGCGCAGCGGCGCGCACCGGAGGTCGCGATGGCAGGACAGCGATGGACCCGGCTGGCAGGCTCGCTCGCCGCTGCGGCGCTGGTGCTGGGCGCGGCCGCCTGCGGCACCGACTCCTCCGGCGGCTCGGGCGGCGGCGCCATCCAGATCTGGGAGGGCTACACCGGCGCCGAGGCCAAGACGTTCGCGCACATGGCCGGCGAGTACGAGCATGCGCATCCGGGCCACAAGGTGTCGGTGCTGTTCGTCAACAACGACTACTCGCTGCAGAAGGTGCTGACCGCGGTCAAGGGCGGCAGCCCGCCCGACATCGCCTACCTGTACGGCTCGTGGGCCCCGAACGTGGCCAGCATCCCGCAGGTGGTGAACCTCACGCAGGTGGTGCGCCAGCCCGGCGTGAACTGGAACGACTTCTGGGTCGGCGAGCGGGACGTCGCGACCGTCGGCAGCAAGGTCATCGGCATCCCCGCCCTGGTCGACAACCTGGCCGTGGTCTACAACAAGACGCTGTTCGCCCGGGCCCACCTCGCGCCGCCGGGCCCGGGCTGGACCTGGGCCCAGTTCCAGGCCGACGCGCGCAAGCTCACCGACCCGGCCCGCAAGCAGTTCGGCACCGCCTACGTCACCCCCGGCACCGAGGACACGGTCTGGCACTGGGAGGCGCTGCTGTGGGAGGCCGGCGGCCGGCTGCTCACGCCGGGAAACTCCAAGGCGGCGTTCGACTCGGCCGCCGGGCTCAAGTCGCTGGACACCCTGCGGACCATGGCCGTGACCGACAAGTCCATGTACCTGGACCCGACCGACCAGGCCTACGCCAACCTGTTCAACTCCGGCCGGATCGGGATGCTGGTCACCGGCCCGTGGGACTTGTCGGCGTTCCCGGCCGTGCACTACGGCGTGCAGGTCATGCCGTCCTTCCCCGGCAGCAGCGGCGGGCACCAGACCATCTCCGGCCCGGACAACTGGGTGATCTTCAACAACGGCGCCAGCCAGGTGTCCGCCGCGGAGAAGTTCCTGCTGTGGCTGACCGCGCCCGCCCAGGTCCGGTACTTCTCGCTGCACACCGGCGACCTGCCGACCCGGCAGTCGGTGGCCGACGGGACCGGGTTCAGCGCCCAGATGAACAAGGCGCTGCCCGGGGTGACCACGTTCATCGCCAACCTCGGCAACGTCCGCCAGGCCCGGCCGCAGATCACCCAGTACCCGAAGATCTCCCAGGTGCTCGGCAACATGGTCGTGTCGGTGCTGCTCGGCAAGGCGCAGCCCAAGGCCGCGCTGAGCTCGGCCGCGCAGCAGGTCAACCAGATCCTGGCGGCGGGCTAGCGTGACCGCCGCCCCTGCCCTGCTGCGGCGCAGGTCCGGGCCGGCCCGGGCGCCGCGGCCGCGGGTGATGGCTTCCGAGCAGCTGGCCGGCTGGGGGTTCGTCACCCCGGCGGCGTGCATCATCCTGCTGTTCGGCGCCGTGCCGATCATCTGGTCGGCGGTCATGTCGTTCCAGCGCAACAGCCTGTCCGGGCCCGCGCCGTTCATCGGCCTCGGCAACTACCGGCAGATGGTGCACGACCCGGTCGTGGCGCTGGGCATCGAGCACACGCTGGTCTACACCGCGCTGTTCGTGCCCGGCACCATGGTCGTCGGCCTGTTCCTGGCCGTGGCGATGAACCGGCCGATCCGGTTCATCACGGTGTACCGGACCGCCGCCTACGCCACCATGGCGATCTCCACGATCAGCGAGGCGCTGGTCTTCATCTGGCTGTTCGACCCGTCCTACGGGATCGTCAACTACCTGTTCAGCCTGGTCGGCATCCCGGCCCAGCAGTTCCTCAACTCGCCGTCGCAGGCGCTGTACGTGATCGTGGTCATGACGATCTGGGGCTGGACCGGGTTCGCGGTGGTGATCTACCTGGCCGCGCTGCAGGGCGTGCCGAAGGAGCTGGCCGAGGCGGCCGCGATCGACGGCGCCAGTTCCTGGCAGACCTTCCGCCGGGTCACCTTGCCGCTGCTCAGCCCGGCCTCGCTGTTCCTGGCCGTGTGGCTGACCATCAACGCGCTGCAGCTGTTCGACGAGGTGTACCTGAGCACCCAGGGCGGCCCGCTGAACTCCACCACGGTGCTCGTGTACTACCTGTACGAGCAGGGCTTCACCGACTTCAACTTCGGCTACGCCTCGGCCATCGCCTACTTCCTGTTCATCGTCATCCTGGTGATCACCGCGATCCAGTTCCGGGCCGGCCGGCGCTTCACCTTCTACCGGTCATGACGGCCGCCACCGCCGCCGCCGGCGGCCCGGCCCGGCGCCGCCGCCGGCTGCCGTTCAGCCCCTGGCACCTGGTGCTGGTCCCGGCCACGATCGTGCTGATCTTCCCGTTCGCCTGGCTGGTCATCACCTCGGTCGAGACCTCGTCCGAGGCGCTGCACTTCCCGCCGATCCTGACCCCGCACACGCTGCGGTTCAGCAACTACGCCACCGCCTGGCACAGCGCGCCGTTCGGCCGGTTCTTCGTCAACTCGGCGGTGGTCGCGGTCGGCACGGTCGCGGCCAACCTGGTGCTCTGCTCGCTGGCCGGGTACGCGTTCGCCCGGCTGCGCTTCTTCGGCCGCGGCGCGCTGTTCGCGGCGCTCATGGCCACGCTGATGGTGCCGTTCCAGGTGACGATGATCCCGCAGTTCATCATCACCAAGTGGCTCGGCGTGCACGTGCTGGCCGGGGTCGGCATCAACCACATCGGCGCGCTGATCCTGCCGAACGCGGCGACCGCGTTCGGGATCTTCTTCCTGCGCCAGTTCTTCCGCACGCTGCCGGTGGAATACGAGGAATCGGCCCGGGTGGACGGGGCCAGCCGGCTGACCGTGCTGTGGCGGATCGTGCTGCCGCTGTCCCGGCCGGCCCTGGCCACGCTGGCCGCGCTGACCTTCCTGGACTCGTGGAACAACTTCCTGTGGCCGCTGATCGCGGTCGACTCCACCAATCAGATGACGCTGCCGCTCGGGCTGGCCACCTTCCAGGGCGCGCACGCCACCCAGTGGCCGCTGCTGATGGCCGGCAACGTGATGAGCCTGGCCCCGATGATGGTCGTCTTCCTCATCGCCCAGCGCTACTTCGTCCGCTCGGTCGCGGCCACCGGGCTGGCGGGCACGTGACCGCCGGCCGCACGACCACCAGCACCAGCGCGAGGAGACCGAGTTGAGCGCACCCAGCGGCACCGGCCGCATCGAGACCGAGACCGCATCCCAGCCGGAGTGCTGGCGGCGGGCGGCGCTGCTGGCGGCGGGCACTGCCGGGGCGCTGCTGCCCGCCCCCGGCGAGCGGGTCGCGGTCACCGGCTGCGGCACCTCCTGGTTCATCGCCCAGTCCTACGCGGCGCTGCGGGAGGCCGCCGGGCAGGGCGAGACCGACGCGTTCGCCGCCTCGGAGATGCCGGCCGGCCGGCCCTACGACCGGGTGGTGGTGCTGTCGCGCTCGGGCACCACCACCGAGATCCTCCGGCTGCTGGACCGGATCGGCGGCCGCCAGCCGGTGGTGGCCGTCACCGGCGACGCCGGCACCCCGGTCGCAGCCGCCGCGGACGCGGTCATCGCGCTGGACTTCGCCGACGAGGAATCCGTCGTGCAGACCCGGTTCGCCACCACCGAGCTGGCCCTGCTGCGCGCACACCTCGGCGAGGACATCGGCCCGGTGGCCGGCGCCGCGCAGCGGGTACTGGCCGAGCCGCTGCCGGAGCAGGCGCTGGCGGCCCGCCAGTTCACCTTCCTCGGCACCGGCTGGACCTGCGGCCTGGCCTGCGAGGCGGCGCTGAAGCTGCGCGAGGCAGCCGCGCTGTGGACCGAGGCCTACCCGGCGATGGAGTACCGGCACGGCCCGATCGCGGTCACCGGGCCGGGCAGCCTGGTGTGGCTGTTCGGCCCGGCCCCGGACGGGCTGCCCGCCGAGATCGCCGCCGCGGGCGGCCGCGTCTGGGCCGGGACGCAGGACCCGATGGCCGAGCTGGTCCGGGTGCACCGGCTGGCCGCGGCGATCGCGCGCAGCCGCGGCCTGGACCCCGACCGGCCGCGCAACCTGACCCGCTCGGTCATCCTGGCGCCGGGCTGAACCGGGGCCGCGCCGTGATCGTCATCGCCGCACTCAACCCCGCGCTCGACGTCACCCACCACGTGCCGGGGGTGGACTGGTCCGGGGTGAACCGCGCCGCGCAGGTGCGGGCCCGGCCCGGCGGCAAGGGCCTGAACGTGGCCCGAACGCTGCGCGCGCTCGGCGCCGATGTGCGGGTCGTCGGCCTGGCGGGCGGGGCGGCCGGGGCGGCCGTCGCGGCCGGGCTCGCCGCGGCCGCCGTGCCGGCCCGGTTCGTGCCGGTCAGCGGCGAGACGCGGCGCACCTTCACGGTGGTGGACAGCGAGCGCGGCGGCGCGGCGCTGTTCAACGAACCGGGCCCGCGGGTGAGCGCGGAGGAGTACGGGCGGTTCCTGGACTGCTACCGCGATGCGCTGGCCGGCGCCCGCGCGGTGGTGCTGTCGGGCAGCCTGCCGCCCGGCCTGCCGGTCGGTGCCTACGCCGAGCTCGGCGGGCTCGCCGCGGAGGCCGGCGTGCCCGTCGTGCTGGACGCGCACGGCGCGGCGCTGGCGGCCGGCGCGGCGTCCCGGCCCGCGATCGTCAAGCCGAACCTGGCCGAGCTGGAGCTGCTGGCCGGGCGGAGCCTGGCCGGCCCGGCGCCGGCTCCGGCGCCCGCGACGGTACGCCGGACGCGGGCGCCGTAGCCCGGGCCGCGCAGGAGCTGCGCGCGGCCGGCCCGCAGGCGGTGGTGGTGTCGCTCGGCGCATACGGGCTGTGGGCGGTCACCGAGGACGGCTGCTGGCAGGCCGCGCCGCCGGCCGCGGTGGCCGGCAACCCGACCGGGGCCGGCGACGCGGTGGCCGCCGGCCTGGTGCACGGGCTCGTCGGCGGGCAGCCGTGGGCGGAACGGCTGCGGCACGCGGTGGCGCTCGGCACCGCCTGCGCGGCGGCGCCCGCAGCCGGCGAGTTCAGCCCCGCCGAGTACGCCCGGCTGCTGGACGCGGTCACGGTGCGGCGGGCGGGGGGCGGCCCGGTGACCGCGGAGGCCGCCCGGTGACCACAGGGGCGGCGCGGTGACCGCGGAGGCGGCCTGGTGACCGCCGCGGGACTCGCCGAGATCACCGGGCCGGCCGCGGCGGCCGGGCGCGGCGTGGGCGCGTTCAACGTGATCGGCATCGAGCACGCCGAGGCCATCGTGGCCGGCGCGGCAGCGGCGGGCGCCCCGGTGGTGCTGCAGGTCAGCGAGAACTGCGCGGACTACCACGGCGGGCTCGGCCCGATCGGCCTGGCCTGCGCGCAGCTCGCGGCGGACGCCGTGGTGCCGGTGGCGCTGCACCTGGACCACGCCACCACCGCGGGGCTGGTCGAGGAGGCCGCCGGGCTGGGCTTCGGCTCGGTCATGTACGACGCCTCGGCACTGGACTACCAGGCCAACGTCGAGGCCACCGCCGCCGTGGCCGGATGGTGCCACCAGCGCGGGATCTGGGTCGAGGCGGAGCTGGGGGAGATCGGCGGCAAGGACGGCGTGCACTCGCCGCAGGCGCGCACCGACCCGGGTGAGGCGGCCCGCTACACCGCCGCCACCGGGGTGGACGCTCTCGCGGTGGCGGTGGGCAGCTCGCACGCCATGCTCACCCGGGACGCGGTGCTGGACCTGGACCTGGTCGCGGCGATCCGGGCCGCCGTGCCGGTGCCGCTGGTGCTGCACGGGTCGTCCGGGGTGCCGGATGAGATGCTGGCCAAGGCGGTCGCGGCCGGCCTCGACGAAGATCAACGTGGCCACCCAGCTGAACAAGGTGTTCACCGCGGCGGTGCGCGGCTTGCTGGCCGCCGACCCGGTCCTGGTCGACCCGCGCCGCTACGGCAGCGCCGGCCGGGACGCGGTCGCGGCCGAGGTGACCCGGCTGCTGCGCGTCATCGGCGCCGCCGGGTGAATGCGGGCGACGGGCCGCGCGCGGCCGGGAGCGCGGCTGGGGCCGCGGGCAGGGGCGCAGCCGGGGCCGCGGTCGGGGACAATGGGCCCGACCGCAGTCAGGAGGCGCCGGTGAGCCGTTACCGCCGCTGGAACGAGCTGCTCGAATTGCTGGCCAGCTCCGGCCAGCTGCAGGTCGAGCAGGCCGCCCGCCAGCTCGGGGTGTCGGCGGCCACGGTCCGGCGCGACCTGGACGAGCTGGCCGGCCAGCAGATGCTGACCCGGATCCGCGGCGGCGCCGTGGCCCAGGGCGTTACCTACGACCTGCCGCTGCGGTACAAGTCCGAGCGCCATCCGTCGGAGAAGCAGCGCATCGCCGCGGTCACCGCCGGGCTGGTCAAGCCGGGCCAGATCGCCGGGCTGAACGGCGGCACCACCACCACCGAGGTGGCCAGGGCCCTCGCCACCCGGCCCGACCTGAGCTCGGGGCCGATGTCCCCGGCGCTGACCATCGTCACCAACGCGCTGAACATCGCGACCGAGCTGGCCGTCCGCCAGCACATCAAGATCGTGACCACCGGCGGGGTGGCCAGGCCGCAGTCCTACGAGCTGACCGGCCCGCTGGCGACGGGGGTGCTGGAGCAGGTCAGCCTGGACGTGGCCATCATCGGCGTGGACGGGATCGACGCCCGGGCCGGGGCCACCGCGCACCACGAGGGCGAGGCCAGCATCAACCGGCTGATGGCCCGGCAGGCCAGCCGGGTCATCATCGCCGCGGACAGCTCGAAAGTGGGCCGCCGCGCGTTCGCGCGGATCTGCGCGCCCCGCGAGGTCGACGTGCTGGTCACCGACGCGGGCCTGTCCGCCGAGGACGCCGCCGCGCTGGAGGAGGCGGGCGTGGATGTCATCCTCGCCTGAACTGGACCTGCTGGTCGTCGGGGACGCCAACCCCGACGTGCTGGTGCTCGGCGGTGACGTGACCCCGGCGTTCGGCCAGCAGGAGAAGCTGGTCGCCAGCATGTCGCTGGTCACCGGCGGCTCGGCCGCGATCACCGCGGTCGCCGCGGCCCGGCTGGGCTGCCGGGTGGCGCTGGCCGCTGCGGTCGGCGACGACCCGGCCGGGGAGTTCATGCTCGCCCAGCTGGACCGGGCCGGGGTGGACACCTCGGCGGTCGCGGTACGGCCGGGCGGCGCGACCGGGATGACCGTCGCGCTGTCGCGCGGCACCGACCGGGCGATCCTGACTGCGGCCGGGGTGATGGCCTCGCTGACCGCGGCCGATGTCCCGGCCGGCCTGCTGGCCGCCGCCCGGCACGTGCACGTCAGCGCGTACTTCCTGGTCGCGGAATCGCTCGGGCCGGGACTGGCCGGGCTGCTGCGCGCCGCCAGGGCGGGCGGCGCGGCCACCTCGCTGGACACCAACTGGGATCCGTCCGGCCGCTGGCGCGATCCGCACCTCAGCGCGGCCCTGGACCTGGTGGACCTGTTGCTGCCCAACGAGGCCGAGACGCTGGCGCTGGCGGGCCGGCCGGACCTGGACGCGGCGGTGGCCGCCCTCACCGCGGCCGGCCCGGCGCTGGCCGTCAAGCTGGGCGCCCGCGGCGCCCTGTGCGCCGCGGGTTCCGGCGGGTGGCTGGCCACCGCGGGCCACGGCGGCCAGCCCGCCGCCGGTCCGGAGCCAGCCGCCGCGCGCCCCGGCGGCCAGCCCGCCGCCGGGCGGGATCCGTCCTCCGGGCGGGAGCCGGCCGCCGGGCGGCTGCTGGTGCGGGTGCCGCCGGTAGTGCCGGCGGACACCACCGGGGCGGGGGACTGCTTCAACGCGGGGCTGATCGCCGGGCTGCTGGACGGGCTGGACCTGCCGCATGCGGCAGCCCTCGGCTGCGCCGCGGGCGCGCTGTCGACCGCCGCGCCCGGCGGCACCGGGAGCTGCCCGGACCGGCCCGCGGCCAGCGCGCTGGCCGCGGGCGCGACGTTCGCCCCCGCCGGCCCCGCGAGGGCGACGTTCGGCGGCCCCGCGGGGGCGACGTCCGCGCCCGCCGGCCCCGCCGCCGCGGGTTCCGCCCCTGCCGCCAGGGGCCCAGCGGAGTCCCCGCCGGTCACCTTTCATGATCTCGGTAACTTTTCCGCAGATAGGCCTGAAAAGTTACCGAGATCATGAAAGACCGTCCCGGGGCGGCGCGCAGGCTCTCCGGATCAGGGTGCCGGCTGACGATGCCGGGTGATCAGCTGTCGGCGGCGGGCGCCGCCGCAGCGGCCAGATCCTCCCCGGTGCCGGCGCCTTTTCCGGTGCCGGCGCCCTCTCCGGCGACGGCACCATGGCCGGCGGCGGCGCCCTCTCCGGTGGCGCCCTCTCCGGCGGCGGCGCTATCGCCGGTGGCGGCGCTATCGCCGGACCCGGCCGCATCCGGCTGGCCGGCGTCCCGGCGGCCGGCCCACTGCCGCAGCTCGACCTGCGGGATCAGCCAGCTGGCCAGGAACGCCAGCGCCGCAATCGGCACGGCGATGATGAACACGGTCTGGATCGACTCGGCGTAGCCGGCCACGAAGCCGTGGTAGACCGCGGCCGGCAGCTTGGCCAGCGCGGCCGGGGTGACGCTGGCGCTGGAGAAGCCCGCCGGGATGTGCGCCCCGTGCAGGTGCTTCGCCAGGTTGCCGATCAGCACGTTGGAGAAGATCGCGCCGAAGATCGCGGTGCCGAACGAGCCGCCGATGGAGCGGAAGAACGTCGCGCCCGAGGTGGCGACACCCAGCTCGCTGTGTGGCACGGCGTTCTGCACGATCAGCACCAGCACCTGCATCACGCCCCCGATGCCGAGGCCCAGCACGGCCATGTACAGCGCATCGGTCACCGTGGACGAGCCCACGCCCATCAGCGAGATCAGGTACATGCCGAGGGTCATCACCGCGGTCCCGGCGATCGGGAACAGCCGGTACCGGCCGGTCCTCGAGATGATCTGGCCGGACCCGATCGAAGTGATCAGCAGGCCCGCCATCAGCGGGAACAGCTGGACCCCGGACAGCGTCGGGGACACCCCGCGCACCACCTGGAAGAACGCCGGCAGGTAGGTGATCGCGCCGAACATCGCGAAACCGACGATGAAGCCGACCAGGCTGGTGACCGAGAAGGCGCGCAGCTTGAACAGGTGCAGCGGCAGCACCGGCTCGGTGGCGCGGCGCTCGACCAGGGCGAACACGATGATGAGCACGCCGCCGCTGATGCCGAGGATCCAGATCGGCAGCGAGTTCCAGGCGTAGGTGGTGCCGCCGAGGCTGGTCAGCAGCACCAGGGCCGCGGCGGCCATGGACAGCAGCGCGGTGCCCACGTAGTCGATCACGTGGTGCACCCGGGCCAGGTGCCCCGGCACCTGCAGCGCGACCACGGCCAGCGCGATCACGCCGATCGGGATGTTGATGTAGAAGATCCACCGCCACGACAGGTTGTCGACGAAGACCCCGCCGAGCAGCGGCCCGATGACACTGGACACGCCGAACATCGCGCCGAACAGGCCGACGTACTTGCCCCGCTCGCGCGGCGAGACGATGTCGCCGACGATCGCCTGGGCGCCGACCATCAGGCCGCCGCCGCCGAGACCCTGGACGGCGCGGAACGCGATCAGCTCGACCATCGAGTGGCTGATGCCGGACAAGATCGACCCGGCCAGGAAGATCCCGATCGCGGCCTGGAAGAAAAACTTGCGGCCGTACTGGTCGCCGAGCTTGCCCCACAGCGGGGTAGAGACCGTGACGGCCAGCAGGTAGGCGGTCACCACCCAGGCAATGTGCGAGCCGCCCTTGAGGTCGCCGACGATGGTCGGCAAGGCGGTCGACACGATCGTCTGGTCCAGCGCCGCGAGCAGCATGCCGAGCATCAGCGCGCCGATGATGATCAGGACGCGGCGCCGGCTCAGGTCCGGCAGCGCCCCGTTCCCCTCCCGGTTCGGGTCTGCCACGGTCGCGGCCGCGGCCGCGGCGGCGGCGGGCACTGCCGCGGGCGCCGCCGCGCCGTCGCCATCCGGGCCGGCCTGCCCCCGCGCGTGCTTGGGCGGCGCGGGGTGCCCGGAGTGCGCGGCGGCGGCGCCGTCCGGCAGCCCGTGCTGCCGCGCGTGCCGCGGGGCGGGGTTGCCAGCAGGGGTGCTGGGCGGAGTCATCAAGCATCCTTTCCGGTGGGCAAGTTCGGGGACGGGCGGCCGGCGCCGGGTCAGTGCCCGCCGGCGCCTGCGGTCGTGAGCACCGCGGCCGGCCCGGCGGGATCGGCCCGGGTGCGGCCGCCGGGCACCGTGAAGCCGCGCAGCGCGCAGTCCTCCGGCAGCCCGCCGGCCAGCGCGCTGAACGCCGCGTCGGTGATCTCGGCCAGCGGCACCGTGCCGCCGGAGTTGGCCCAGAACGCCAGCGCCGACCGCATCACGCCGGTGGCGGCGGTCGCGAGCAGCCCGGGATAGGGGTCGCGCTCGGGATCGGTGCCGAGCCGCCGGGCTATCGCCTCGGCCAGCGCCTGGTCCATCGCGGCCATGTGCGCGGCCTGCGCGGCCCGCAAGTGCGGGTCGGTGTGCGCGGCCTTCATCGCCCGCAGCCGCGCGGCCGGGTCGCCGCCGAGCTCGGCCAGGTCATCCGCCCTGGCCTGCATCTCGGCCACCAGCACCGCGCGCAGCGCCGCCAGCGCGGTCTCGCCCGGGACCGGCCGGGCCAGCCGCTCGTGCAGCGCCGCCACCCGCTCCGGGTCCGAGCCGAACAGCGCGGCTTCCTTGGACGGGAAGTAGTTGAAGAACGTGCGCGGCGAGACGTCGGCCGCCTCGGCGATGTCCTCCACCGTCACGTCCGCCAGGCCCCGTTCGGTGACCAGGCTCAGCGCGGCCCGGCGCAGGGCCCGGCGGGTCGCCAGCTTCTTGCGCTCGCGCAGCGACGAGGAGGCAGGTCCGGTGCTCACCCGGACAGTCTACGACAAGGTTGCAGCGACTGCAAAATTGCGCTTGAAAAACTTTTGCATGATCAGCAAGAAGCTCAGCCGGCCGGGGCCGGTGCCGCCCGGAACAGGTAGTTGCGGACGGCGGCGGTGACCCGGGCCGCCGGGTGCCAGCCATGCCGCCAGGCGTGCATCACATACCCCTGCCCGGCCAGCCACGCCACCAGGTCGTCGGGCTGGTACTGGTAGCGGACGGTGTGCCGGGCCTCGATCTCGACCAGCAGCGCCGGCCGGAACGACGCCAGGGCCTGCTGGCCGCCGCGCAGGATGCTCAGCTCGGCTCCCTCGGCGTCGATCTTGATGAAGTCCAGCCGGGTCAGTCCGGCCGCCGAGCACAGCTCGTCCAGGGTCCCGATCGTGACCGCCACCTCGATGTGCATGGCGAACTCGGCGTTGGATCCGAGCCCCCGGCTGCCGCGGGTGAGGAACGACCGGCCGGTCACCGGGCCGTACCGGCCGACCGGCACGCTCATCAGCCCGCGGCCGGGCTCCTCGCCGAGCGCCATCGCGTGCTGGCGGACGTTGGCGGCGGACCGGGCCCGCAGCACCCGCGACCACACCGGCCGGGCGAACGCCAGCGGCTCCACGCTGTGCACTTGCCCCTGCGGCCCGGCCAGCCGGGACATGGCCAGCGTGTACAGCCCGGCCGCGGCACCGACGTCGATGCACACGCTGCCCGGGCTGATCTCCCCGGCCAGGCCGAGCATCTCGGTCTCCAGGTAGGGGGTGCACCGGGCCAGCGCCAGCACCGCGCCGACGGTGATCTTCTCCCGCAGCCCGCCCGCGAGGCTCGCTGCGCCCCCGGCTGCTGCCTGGCCTGCCGCCTGCGGGCCGGCGGCCAGCCGGAGCAGGGACCGGTCGGCCCCGCTGACCCGGGCCGCCTGCGCCGCTGCCTGCTCGCCGGGGTGCGTGTTCATCGTGTCCTCTCCGCCGTCCGATCCGGCGCCCGGATCGGACGCGGCCACTGAGGAAACGCTAGGGAACCGGGCCGGGGTGGCGACAGGAACTCAGGTGCCATCTTGGGGGTGTACTCAGGTACACCCCGGCCGGGGGAGGCACGGTCACTGTGCCGGGCGCCGCGGCTGCGGCACACTGAAACAATTCCCGGAGCAGTCTCCGGCCCCAGAGCAGGAACAGGCCCGATCAGCCCGACCGAAGAGGAGGCCGCGGTGGACGGCACGACGGCCGCGGTGGACGGCACGACGACGAGCCCTGGCCGTCCCGCGCCCGGCCAGCCTGACCCAGGCCAGCCCGCGCCTGCCCAGCCCGCCCAGTTCACGCCGGCCCAGCCCGCCCAGTTCACGCCGGGCCAGCCCGCGCCGGGCCAGCCCGCGCCGGGCCAGCCCGCGCCGGGCCAGCCCGCGCCGGGCCAGCCTGACCCAGGACAGCCCGGGCCCGGTCAGCCCGCGCCCGGCCAGCCCGCGCCGGGCCAGTTCACGCCGGTCCAGCCTGTGCCCGGCCAGCCCGCGCCGGGCGAGCCCGCGCCCGGCCCATTCGCGCCCGGCCCGCCCGTGCCCGGGCAGTTCATGTCCGGCCAGTTCGTGCCGGGCGTGTTCGTGCCCGGCCCGTTCGCGGCCGGCCAGCCCGCACTCGGACTGCCCGCTGCTGGCCCGGCCCCGGGGTGGCCGGGCCAGCAGCGGGCGGCGTCCGGGCTGCGGCGGTGGCTGGGCGGCCGGGCACTGGCCTGCGCCCGCGGGCTGGCCTTGTGCGGGCTGGCGCTGACCAGCGTCGCCGCCCTGACCGCCCTGAGTCTCGGCGTCTTCGGCGTGCTCCAGCTCCGCGGCCCCGGCAACCCGCACGGGTTGGTGCTGCTGATACTCGCGATCGCGGTCATCCCGGCCAGCCTGCTGGTCATGCGCTGGCTGGCCGGCGTGACCAGGACCCTGGCCGCGCACTGGTGCGGCGTGCCGATCCAGACGCCCTACCGCCCGCTGCCCGCACCGGCCGCCCAGCCGGCCGCGGGCCAGCAGGCCGGCCGGGGCGGCCCGGGTGCCCGGGCAGGCGCGGGCCGGCAGCTGACGCGGCGGGCCTGGTGGCTGGCATCGGACCCGGCGACCTGGCGTGACCTGCTCTGGCACGTCACCAACGCGGCCGTCGGCTGGGTGCTGGCCGCCGTGCCTGCGGCCTTGCTGGCCGGCGGCCTGACGGTGGCGACCCTGGGCCTCGGGCTGCTCACCTTCGGCCACACCGGCCACGCCGCCCGCAGCCTCGCGATCGTCGTGGTCAGCCTGGCGGCCGCCGCGGCCGGGCTCTGGTCCGCGCCGGGGATGCTGGCCGGCTACGGCCGGCTGGCCCGGTCGCTGCTCGGGCCGACCGCCAGCACCGAGCTGCTGCTGCGAGTCGATCACCTGGCCCAGACCCGGTCGGAGTCGCTGGACACCGGCGCGGCCGAGATGCGCCGGATCGAGCGTGATCTGCATGACGGCGCCCAGGCCCGGCTGGTGGCCACCGGCATGGCGCTGGACGCCGCCGAGCAGCTGCTGGACACCAGCCCGGCCGCGGCCCGGGCGCTGCTGGCCGAGGCGCGCGAGTCGGCCGCGAGGGCGCTGGCCGAGCTGCGCGACCTGGTCCGCGGCATCCATCCGCCGGTGCTGGCCGACCGCGGGCTGGCCGACGCGGTCCAGGCGATGGCCCTGGACCTGCCGCTGCCGGTGCATTTCCGCACCGAGCTGACCGGCCGCCCGCCGGCACCGGTCGAGTCGGCCTCCTACTTCGCGGTGAGCGAGCTGCTGGCCAACGTGTCCAAGCACGCGGCCGCCCGGCAGGCCTGGATCGACATCTGGTACGCGGCGGGCGCGCTGCGGATCAGCGTCAGCGACGACGGGACCGGCGGCGCCGACCCGGCCCGAGGGACCGGCCTGCGCGGCATCGAGCGCCGGCTGGCCGCCTTCGACGGGGTGCTCGCGGTGTCCAGCCCGGCGGGCGGCCCCACGGTGGCCAACATCGAGGTGCCGTGCCCGCTGGGCGTGCTCCCGGGGCCGGCCGCCGCGGCCGGGCCTGGCGCCGCGGGCTACCATGCCTCATGGCTGATACCTCACAGACCGCCGCGAGCCTGCGGGTCTCGCGGGTGCAGGGGCTGTCGGGCAACGAGCGGCTCCAGGTGCTCACCTACCTGCTCGCCAAATACCCCGAGCAGTTTTCCGAGCTGCTGGACGACGCGCTGAACGCGGTGGCCGGCACCGCGGCCGACTCTGGCGGCTCCGGCGGCGACTAGCTGAACCAGGGCCTGCGAAGCCCGGCCGCTACGGAGGCCGGATGCGCGTCGTGCTCGCCGAGGACCTGTTCCTGCTGCGCGACGGCCTGACCCGGATGCTGGAGGCGCACGGCCTGCAGGTCGCCGCCGCGGTGGACAACGGCGCCGACCTGCTCGCGGCCGTCACCGCCGACCCGCCGGACGTCGCGATCGTGGACGTGCGGCTGCCGCCGACGTTCACCGACGAGGGGCTGCGCGCCGCGCTGGCCGCCCGCAGCCAGGTGCCTGGCCTGCCGGTGCTGGTGCTGTCCCAGTACGTGGAGAACCTCTACGCCCGCGAGCTGCTGGCCGGCGGTACCGGCGGGGTCGGCTATCTGCTGAAGGACCGGGTGCTGGACAGCAGCCAGTTCATCGACGCGATCCGCCGGGTCGCGGGCGGCGGCACCGCCATGGACCCGGAGGTCATCGCCCGGCTGCTGGCCCGCAACTCCGCCGACCAGGCCGTCGCCACCCTCAGCCCGCGCGAGCGGGAGGTGCTCGCCCTGATGGCCGAGGGCCGGTCCAACGCCGCCATCGCCCAGCAGCTGTTCATCACCGAGCGGGCGGTCGCCAAGCACACCGCGTCGATCTTCGTCCGGCTGGGGCTGCAGCCCTCCGACGACGACAACCGGCGGGTACTGGCCGTGCTGGCCCACCTCGGCCGCTAAGCCGGCACCACCGCAAGCGTGGCGCACCCGCCGTTTACCGGGCCCGGGGCTAATACTCGACCCCCTGCTCCAGGGCGTAGCGGACCAGCTGGGCCTTGTTGTGGAGCTGCAGCTTGGTCAGCGTGTTCTGGACGTGGTTCTGCACGGTGCGCACCGACAGGGTCAGCCGCTGCGCGATCTGCGGATAGGTCAGGCCCTTGGCCACCAGCCGCAGGATCTCGGTCTCCCGCGCGGTCAGCTCGGGCGCCGCGGGCGGGCGGCCGGCCTGCCCCGGCCCCGGCGCCGCCCGCGGCCAGCCGCCGGAACTCGCCGAGCACCAGGCCGGCCAGGCCCGGGGTGAACACCGCCCGGCCGTCGGCCACCGCCCGCACCGCGCTGACCAGCTCGCTCAGCTCGGCGGACTTGACCAGGTAGCCGGCCGCGCCCGCGGTCATCGCGTCCAGCACGTCCTGGCGCTCGCCGCTGGCCGACAGCACGAGCACCCGGGCCGACGGCTGCGCGGCGAGCAGCTGGCGGGTGACCTCGGCGCCGCCGGTATCGGGCAGGTGCAGGTCCAGCAGCACCACGTCCGGCCGGACCGCGGCCGCGATCCGCACGGCCTGCGCGCCGTCGCCGGCCGTGCCGACCACCTCGTAGCCGGCCTCGGCCAGGCTCCTGGCCACTCCTTCGCGCCAGATGGGATGGTCGTCGACCACCAGCACCCGCAGGTCACTCCCGGCTGACGACAAGTTCCACCTCCGTCCCGCCGCCCGGGGCCGAGGTGATCTCCGCGGCCCCGCCGGCCTCGCGCATCCGGCCGATGATCGACTGCGCGACGCCCAGCCGGCCGTCGCGCGCAGCCTGCTCCAGCCGCCCCGCCGGGAAGCCGGGGCCGTCGTCGCGGATGCTCACCGTGACCGCGCGGCCCTCGTCCTCGACCAGGATCCAGGCCCGGGCGCCGGGGCCCGCGTGCCGTCGCACATTGTCGAGCGCCTCGCCCGCCGCCGCGGCCAGCGCCCGCCCGGCCCGTTCGCCCAGCGGCACCGGCGTGGCCGGGCAGGACACTGCGATCTGCGCGCCGGCCAGCGGCTGCAGCAGCGCGCGCACGTCCAGCTCGCCCTGCGGCGCGCCGTCCAGCAGCTCGGCGTGGATCAGCGACCGCAGCGCGCTCTCTTGCCCGGCGGCCAGCACGCCCAGCTCGGCGGCCTCGCCGCCGAGTGCCCGGCCGCGGCTGGCCACCAGCGCGAGCACCTGCAGCACCGAGTCGTGGATGCCGCGGGCGATCCGCTCCCGCTCGGCGATTACCGCCTCCCGCCGGGCCACCCGGTCCACCGCCGCCTCGGCCGCCAGCCCGAGCCGCAGCACATAGCCGCCGGCCCGCCGGCGATCAGCAGCAGCACCGCGCCGCTGAAGGAGTTCCTGGCCAGCTCCGGCCGGTCGGCGAACAGCGCGGCGGACAGCACCACCGCGCTGCCCAGCCCGATCCACGGACCGCCGGCCACCGCGCAGGCCAGCACCGGCGCGGCTGCCCACGAGGTCGGCAGGGTCGGGTCGGCGGCGTGCACCTGGGCGGCGCTCTCCACCCACCGGGTGCTCAGCACCGTGACCACGGACACGGCCAGGTCGGCGCCGATCAGCCACCGGCTGCGGCCCGGCGGCCGGGCGTAGGCGACGGCGGTCACGGCGGTCCAGGCGGTCATCACGGCGAGCACGGCCAGGCCGCCGGCCGGATGGGCGTACTTATGGTCGTTGACCAGGATCAGCACCCCGGCGTAGATGAGCGTCACGACGCGGTAGAGGGTGACCACCCGCCACATCCGCTCGGCCATGGCGGCGACCTTACGCGGTGCGCGCAGGCTGCGGTACCGCCCGCCGGGCTGGGCCGCGGCGGTCCTGCTCAGTCACGTGGCGGGCGGCTCACGGCGAGGCGGGACGCGGCTGGCGGCGGGCGCGCAGCCGGGCCAGGTCCAGCGACGGCGCGGGCAGCGGATCGCCGCGGTAGCCGCCGACCGAGGCGAACTCGCCGGCCCGCCAGGCGGCCGTGGCCGCCTCGATCTCCTCCGGCGTGCGCGCGACGAAGTTCCACCACATGAGCAGCGGCTCGCCCAGCGGGACGCCGCCGAGCAGGATCAGCGTGCTGCCGCCCGCGGCCGCGACCGGCAACCGCTCCCGGCCGGGCCGCAGGTACAGAAGCCGGCCCGGCTCCAGCGCCGCCCCGGCGGCCTGCGCCGCCCCGGTCACGGCGAACACGACGTGCTCGTGCCCGGGATCCAGCGGCAGCACCGCCTCGCCGGTCTCCGGCATGGCGAGCTCGGCCCCGACGAGGTCGGAGAACACGGTCGCGGGGGAGCGGGCCCCGCCGAGCGCCCCGGCGAACACCGTGGCATGCACGGCGCCGAACCGCTCGGCCGGCAGCTCGGCATGATGCTCGAACGCCGGCCTTACCTGCCGGTCGGCGTCCGGCAGCGCGACCCACAGCTGCACGCCGTGCAGGTCCGGGTCGTGCTCGGCCGGCGACTCCTCGGCGTGCGCGATCCCGCGCCCGGCGGTCATCAGGTTGAGCTGGCCGGGCCTGATCATCTGCTCGCTGCCGAGGCTATCGCGGTGCAGCACGTTGCCGGCCAGCAGCCAGGTCACGGTCTGCAGGCCGATGTGCGGATGCGGCGGCACCTGCATGCCCGCCATCCCGTCCACCGACATCGGCCCGTAGTGGTCGACGAAGCACCAGGCCCCGACGCTGCGGCGCAGCCGCAGCGGCAGCAGCCGCCGCACGGTCATGTCCCCGACCCGGGCCTCCCGGGCCCCGGTCAGCTCCAGCCCGGCCGCCTGTTCCGTCCCGGCCGGAGTAGCGGCCGGTGCCTGCACCTCAACGTCCGCTTCGGCAGTGCTCACCGCGATCGCCTCCTGTCAGCCCGCCGCGCGGGCCCGGCCGCCCCACCCCATACATGCCCAGTAAGCGCGGAAGGCTCGCAGCCGTCCCTTGATCGCGCCCCTCCAGTCACACCCGTCACATGGCCAGGCTCAGGCGCGCCTCTCGCGTCACACCAGTCACATGTCCGATTAACACGAGAAGATTTGTTAGCCTCCGCGACACAAATCTTCCACGTTAATCCCTCCCCACGATCCTCAGCCCGCTTGGACTCAGCTACAGCCTCAGACAGCACCTCGTACTGATGATCAGTGATCTTGCCGCGGTCGTAGGCCGCCACCACGTCGTCGAACGACCCGGGTACGTGGCGGCTCGGGATCTTGCTGTGCGCTGCGGCCAATTCGAGATAACTAGCCGGCGTGGGCTCCTGCGTCTCTGGCCACGACGTTCGCGGAACGCGCCGGGCAACCTCGTCGAGGCTCATGGAGCCTCATCGCAGAGCGTCGATCAGCTCAGAGACATCGCTGCTCATCGTTGTCTCCTCTCTTCACTTCGATGGCCTGGCTCTTGGCGACAGTCGGGAGACCGGCCGTCGATCGAGTTGTCGTACTGGACCAGTTGTCGCAGTTGGTCTTTGACCGTCTCAAAGATTCGCCGGTTGCGTGCTGCCCCATTTCTGGGTCGTCCTGCCGGCGATGATTTCGGCGGGCACAAACCGGCCGCCGAGCCCGTTGCCCGCGCGATAGTCGTCGTGACCTTCGCGATGCCGGGCGTCGGCCCGGCGGACACTGGTCTCCACCGGAATGTCTACGAAGATGCCGTCGACTGCGCGTGTACCCGGCAGCCCGCGAGATCGGCGATCCGTCGCTCGGTGGACTGCCGCGAGGACATCGTGACATCCCAGATGAGATTCTTGCCGTCAGCGCATGCTCTGCAACGCCAGGCGGTTTGCAACGTGTGATGATTCCTCATGCACCAGATCCGAGGCTTCCATCGGGGAAAGGCCCTCTACCTCGGCACCAGGCCCCGCTTGGCGAGTTCTTCCTTAATCTCGTCCGGATTGATCAGTTAGGTAGCTGAGAGCGGTCGATGCCGGCATGCCGGCCAGGACGGTGGTCTTGCCCGGCTCCGCCCAGACCGCCCGCTATGAGAGCTTCGCGCTCGCATGGTACTTCTTTCGCGCGGCTGTAAAGATCACCAACGATTTCGCCTGCAATGCGGTTCCGACTCACCGACCACTCTTGCCGGTCAGGGTCGGTGGTGTGCTGGTGGTCGGTGGACAGGCCGGCGGCGCGGGCTTTTTCTAGGGTGGCGCGGACTTCGGACTTGTGCGCGGCGTATTCGGCGTCGGTGAGGGGGCGGGTGTCGTCGGGGAGTTCTAGATCGCGTAACCGGACGACCGGCGGGCGCGGCGATCCGTCGGCCTCGTACGGCGAGGACGGGTGCCCCGGGCTCAGCCGTTCGAGCCGTCCCGTCAGGTCACCGGCCCGCGCATCACCCGGTGACTCGCCCGGCACGTCACCGGGGCGCCGGGCATCGACGGTGCTCACCCCGCGGAGGTTACCGAAGTCCGGCCGGCCCGTGCAGCGTCTAGCCGACCAGCGTCTTCACCGCGCTGGTCAGCTCGGCCAGCGCCTTCTTCGCGTCGGCGAAGTACATGCTGGTCTTCGGGTCGCCGTACAGCTCGTTGTCGATGCCGGCGTAGCCGTGGCCCATCGAGCGCTTGATCACGATGATCGCCTTGGAGTGGTCGACGTCGAGGATCGGCATGCCGGAGATGGCTGTGCCGGGCCGCCGGGCGGCCGGGTTGGTGACGTCGTTGGCCCCGATGACCAGGGACACGTCGGTCCGGTTGAACTCCGGGTTGACGTCCTCCATCTCCTTCAGCAGCGGGTAGGGCACGTTGGCCTCGGCCAGCAGCACGTTCATGTGACCGGGCATCCGGCCGGCCACCGGGTGGATCGCGTAGCTGACCTCCACCCCGCGCGACTCCAGCAGGTCGCCGAGCTCGGCCAGCTCGTGCTGGGCCTGCGCGGCCGCGAGCCCGTAACCGGGCACCACGATGACCTTGCTGGCGTAAGCGAGCTGGATGGCCGCGTCATCGGCGGCGATCGCCTTGACCGCCGCCCCGGCCGCCCCGGCGGTTATCACCGCGCTGTCGCCCTCGCCGAAACCGCCGACGATGATGTTGCCGATCGAGCGGTTCATGGCGTCGGCCATCAGCTTGGTCAGGATGCCGCCGGAGGCGCCGACCAGCGCCCCGGCGATGATCAGCGCCCAGTTGCCGATCACGAAGCCGGCCATCGCGACCGCGGTGCCGGTGAACGCGTTCAGCAGCGAGATCACCACCGGCATGTCGGCACCGCCGATGGGCATGACCATGGACACGCCGAACACCAGCGCGATCACGATCACGATGACCAGGCCGGCCAGGTTAGCGGTCGAGATCAGGTAGCCGGCCAGGCCCACGGTCACCACGCCGAGCGCGATGTTCACGATCCGCTGGCCGGCGAAGGTCACCGGCGCCGAGGTGATCACGCCCTGCAGCTTGCCTGCGGCGATGATCGAGCCGGAGAACGTCACCGAGCCGATGATCACGTCCAGCAGCGTGGTGACCGTGGTCGAGGCCGGGACCCCGCTGCCGGCGTTGACCAGGCTCATGTAGTCGTGGATGGCCACCAGCGCGGCGGCGCCGCCGCCGACCGCGTTGAAGATGCTGACCAGCTGCGGCATCGCGGTCATCTGCACGGTGCGGGCCGAGTACAGGCCGGCCGCGCCGCCCACCAGCGCCCCGGCCAGCACCACGATCCAGGCCGTGGCGGTGATGTCGCCGTGGTGGATCATCAGCGCCAGCGTGGCGGCGACGGCCACGATCATGCCGGAGGTGGAGACCTGGTTGCCGCGGCGCGCAGTGGCCGGGTTGTTCATCAGGTGCAGGCCCAGCACGAAGCAGGACGCCGCGAGGACGTAGATCAGCTGGATGACCCAGGTGAAGGCGCTCATGCCTGCCGTCCCTCGCCGCGCGCGCCGTTCGCGGCGGCCGCGGCCTGGCCGTCGGCGGACACCGCGGCCGTGTCACCGGCGGGGACCGCGGCGGGCCTGCGCCGGAACATCTTGAGCATCCGGCCGGTAACCACGTACCCGCCGACTACGTTCATGGCGGCGAAGGCCGCGGCCACGAAGGCCAGGATGTAACCGACCACGTTGTGCGCGGTCAGCGCGATCAGCAGCGCCCCGGCCAGCACGATGCCGTGGATCGAGTTCGCCGCCGACATCAGCGGCGTGTGCAGCGTGGCCGGGACCTTGCTGATGACCTCGAAGCCGACCCAGAGACTGAGGATGAAGATGGTCAGGTCAGTGAGCAGGGCCGTCGACACGGGTGTTACCTCCAGCGGAATCGGCGAGCTCTGGCTCAGCGGGAGCGCCGTCGGATGGTTCGGGCGCGGGGGCCAGGCTCGGGTGCACGACCTGGCCGTCGCGGGTGATGACCACGCCGGCCTGCAGCTCGTCGGACAGGTCGATGGCGAGCGCGCCGTCGGAGACCAGGTACTGCAGCAGCGCGCTGATGTTGCGCGCGTACATCGCCGAGGACGCGGCAGCCATGCTGGAGGGCAGGTCGCTGGCGCCGATCACCGTGACCCCGTTCTCGGTGACGACCGTCTCGCCGGGCTGCGAGCCCTCCACGTTGCCGCCGAGCGGGCTGGCGCCCATGTCGACGATGACCGAGCCGGGCGACATGCCCGCCAGCGCCCTGGCCGTGACCAGCAGCGGCGGCCGCCGGCCGGGCACTTGCGCGGTGGTGATGATGACGTCCTGCTGGCCGATGTGCCCGGCCAGCTCCGCCTGCTGGGCGTCGCGCTCCCCGGCGGTCAGCTCGCGCGCGTAGCCGCCCGAGCCGGACGCCGCCCCGACCGCCTTCAGCTCGATGAACGTGGCGCCGAGCGAGGCCACCTCGGTCTTGGTCTCCGGCCGCACGTCGTAGCCGCTGACCACGGCGCCGAGGCGGCGCGCGGTGCCGATCGCCTGCAGGCCGGCCATGCCGGCGCCGAGCACGAGCAGCTTGGCCTGCCGGGCGGTGCCCGCCGCGGTGATCAGCAGCGGGAAGAACCGGCCGTAGGCGGCCGCCGCGATCAGGACGGCCTGGTAGCCGGCGATGTTGGCCTGCGAGCTGAGCGCGTCCATCGTCTGGGCCCGCGGCAGCGTGCGCGGGATCAGGTCCATGCTCACCGCGGTGACGCCGCTGCCGGCCAGCTCGCGGACCAGGTCCGGGTCGGTCAGCGGAGCAAACATGCCGATCAGCACCTGCTCCTTGTGCAGCCCGCCGACTGTGGCCGCGTCCGGCTTGCCGACCATGAGGACCGCGTCCGCCTGGGCGAGCGCCTCGGCCCGGGTCACGATGCGCGCCCCCGCGGCGGTGTAGCTGTCGTCGTAGTGCCAGGCGGAAGTACCGGCGCCGGATTCCACCAGCACCTCGAACCCCGCGGCGGTCAGCTTCTGCACCGCCTCGGGCACTAGCGCAACCCGGCGCTCGCCGGGTGCCGCTTCCTTGATGACCGCAGCCTTCATACACGACCTCGTGGTTGGTGGAGGCCTCAGCTTACCGGTGCGGCCAAAGCCGGATCAGGCCCCGCGGGCCGCGCGCCGGGCGGCCACCGCGGAATAGCGCATTCCCGTCATTACTCTCCGCGGCTCAATCAACACGCCGGGCTTTAGCGGGCTGGTGTTTGTGCCCGCACTCGGAATCCCTTAATTTCGGCCACGTCAGAGGCTGCCGCGCCTAGCGCGCACGGCCTCCCGTTGGGGGAAACCGCAGGAGCCAGAAATGAACAAGCGTGACCTGATCGACGCGATCTCGGGCCGGCTGGGGGACAAGAAGACCGCCGCCGAGGCCGTGAACGCCGTGCTCGACACCATTGCTGATGCGGTCGCCAAGGGCGACAAGGTGTCGATCACCGGATTCGGCGTGTTCGAGAAGACCGAGCGGCCGGCCCGCACCGCGCGCAACCCGGCCACCGGGGCGACCGTCGCAGTGCCCAAGTCGTCGGTGCCGAAGTTCCGCCCGGGCTCGGAGTTCAAGGCCCTGGTCAACGGCGGCAAGTAGGGCGGACCGGCGCCAGCACCGCCCGGCGTGCGGCCGGCCGCGTTCGCGCGGCCGCCGCCCGCGGGCTGCTGGCGCGCGGCCCGGGCCGCTCAGCGAGTGCCGCGCGCTCAGCTACTGACGCCCCGCTTAGCCGCCAGCCCTGCGCTCAGCCGTTACCGCTGCGCTCAGCTGTCGGCGCTGCGCTTGGCGAGCGCAGTGGCGATCATGCGGTCGATGAGGGGGCCGAAACCGAGCCCGGTGGCCTCCCACATTTTCGCGAAGTACGAGCTGGCCGTCATCCCCGGCATCGTGTTGATCTCATTGACGATGACCTGCCGGCCTGGCGTGTAGAAGAAATCGACCCGGGCCAGTCCCTCGCACGACACTGCCTCGAAGGCGGCCGCGGCCATCCGCCTGATCTGCTGGATGTCCCCGCCCGGGATGGGGGCGGGGATCGTCATCGCGGTCCCGGCGTCCAGGTACTTGGCCTCGAAATCGTAGAACTGCTCGCCGCCGCGCAGGTCTAGCTGGCCGGGCAGGCTGGTGTCGGGCGGGCCGCCGTCCATCCCCTCCAGCACCGAGCACTCGATCTCGGCGCCCTCGATCGCCGCCTCCACCAGCACCTTCGAGTCGTGCTGGCGGGCGGTCTCGATGGCCTCCTCAAGCTCGGCGGCGTCCCGGGCCCTGGACGTGCCGATGCTAGAGCCGCCGCGGGCGGGTTTGACGAATACCGGCCAGCCGAGCTCGGCGACCGTGTCCAGGATCCGCTTGCGCTCGGCGTCCGGGGCCGGGCCCGGCGGCTGCCAGTCCCGCTCCCTGACCACGACCATGGGGCCGACGGGCAGCCCGCGGGCGGCGAACACCAGCTTCATGTACTCCTTGTCCATGCTGACCGCGCTGGCCAGCACGCCCGCCCCCACGTAGGGCACCCCGGCCATCTCCAGCAGGCCCTGGATCGTGCCGTCCTCGCCGTAGGGGCCGTGCAGGACCGGCAGCACCACGTCGACCTGGCCGAACAGGCGCGGGATGTCGGCGGCCGCGGCCACGCTGACCGGCTGGCGGGACTCCTCGCCGGCCCAGGAGGGCACGACGGCGCCGCCGGGCTGCGCCACCTCCTCGACCGACGGCAGCTGGCCGCCGGTGATCGCCAGCCGGGCCGGGTCGTCGGCGGCCAGCACCCAGCGGCCGTCGCGGGTGATGCCCACCGGCAGGACGTCGTAGCGGTCCCGGTCCAGCGCGGCCAGCACCGCGCCGCCGCCGAGACAGGAGACGGAATGCTCGGGGCCCTGGCCGCCGAACACGACCGCGACCCTGGTCTTGCGCCGCTCGTTCACGGTTCCTCCCGTCCCGTCCGCTGGCCGGCCGGGCGGCGCGCTCAGCGCCGGGCCGGCCCGTCGCCGCAGACTAGCCTGCCGGCAGCTGGTCGAGCGCCGCGATCGCGTCAGCCAGCAGGTCCGCGGCGTCTTCCAGGCCGACAGAGACCCGCACCGCCCCGGGCGCGATCCCGGCCGCGGCGAGCGCCGCGGCGTCCAGCTGCCGGTGCGTGGTGGACGCCGCATGGCTGGCCTTGGTGTGGTTGCCGCCGAGCGAGGTGGCCACCTGGCCGATCCGGAGCCGGTCGGCGAAGGCCTGGCCGGCCGCCCGGCCGCCGCGCGGGGTGAGGTTGATGATGGCCCCGAACCTGGTCCCCTCCGGGCCGGCGGTGAACTGCCGCCGGGCCACCGCGTGCCCGGGATGGGCGGGCAGTCCCGGGTAGCCGACCGACTCCACCGCCGGGTGCGCGGCCAGCGCCGCGGCCAGCGCGAGCGCGGTCGCGCACTGGCGCGCCACCCGCAGCGGCAGCGTCTCCAGCCCGCGCCGCAGCAGGTAGGCCTCGTCCGGCGCCAGCGAGCCGCCGAGGTCGATGCGCACCTCCCGGACCCGGTCGACCAGCTCCGGCCGCCCACAGACCACGCCGCCGGTAGCGTCGGAGTGCCCGCCGATGTACTTGGTGGCCGAGTGCAGGCTCAGGTCGGCGCCGTGCTCAAGCGGGCGGCACACCGGCGGCGGCGCCAGCGTCGAGTCCACCACCAGCAGCGCGCCCGCCTCCCGGGCCAGTGCCGACAGCGCGGCGAGGTCGGCCACGGCCACGGTCGGGTTGGCCATCGTCTCGGCGTACAGGACCGCCGTCTGCGGCGTCAGCGCGGCCCGCACCCGGGCCAGGTCGGTGATGTCGACGAAGTCGGTGCGCACCCCGAACCGGGCGGCCACGTTCACCAGGAAGCTGTAGCTGCCGCCGTACAGCGCGGCCGGCGCCACCACGTGCGCGCCCGCCTGGGTGAAGGCCCAGAACACGGTGGAGATCGCGGCCATGCCGGAGGCGAACGCCTGGCCGGCCACCGGCCCGGGCAGTCCCGCGCCCTCCAGCGCGGCCACCCCGGCGGCGAAGGCATCCGCGGTGGGGTTGTCGATCCTGGCGTAGGTATAGCCGGGGGCGGCGCCGGCCAGCACGTCCGCGTACTCGGCGGAGGTGCCGAACGCGAACGTCGTGGCCCGGTACACCGGCGCGGCCAGCGGCCGCTGGGCCGGCACCGGCGGCGGCGGCAGGTGCACTGCCCGGGTGTTCTCGCCCGGGCCCGGACGGGGCTCGTCAGCGGCCACGGCGGTCCCGGCCGGTCAGGCCGGCCTGGCCGGGCTGGGCCGGCCCGGGCGCGCCGCGGTTGCCGCGCCACCACCGGAAGGGGACCGCGGGCGGGTCCTGGTGCCGCAGCTGCGCCAGCAGGCCGGTCACGCCGGTCATGATCATGGCGGTGGCCTCGCGCAGCACCGCCGGGGTAGCGGCCCGGCCGGCGAACCCGGACAGGTCGGCCGGCGGCCCGGCGGCGACCTGGACCAGGCGCCGGGGCACCAGCCGCGGCCAGGTCGGGCGGCGGGCCGGCAGCACGTCCTGGGCGCCCCAGTGCGCGACCGGCACTACCGGCACCCCGGTGTCCAGGGCCAGCCGGGCCACCCCGCCCTTGGCGGCCATCGGCCACAGGTCAGGGTCGCGGGTGATCGTCGCCTCCGGGTAGATGATCACGCACGCGCCCGCCCGCAGCGCCGCCGCGGCCGCCCGCAGCACCAGCGCCGCGTCCGTCTGCTCCCGGTAGACCGGCAGCTGGCCGAGCTTGCGCAAGACCAGCCCGAGCCCGGGACGGCGGAACAGCGAGGCCTTGGCCAGGAACACCGGGTAGCGCCCGGCCCGGTCGGCGAACAGCGACAGCGCGAGGATGTCGGCGTAGGACAGGTGGTTGGCGGCGATGATCACCCCGCCCTCGGCCGGGATGTGCTCGGTCCCGCGGAACTGCAACTTCATCAGCGCCGGGATCAGCGGCCGGAGGATGATCTTGGAGAAGGCCCGCCAGGCCGCCGAGTAGCCCGGCGCGGCCGGGCCGGACGGCGGCCGCCCGGCCCGCGCCGCGGCCGTGCCCGGCGGGCTCTCGCTGCTCATCAGGCCAGTCTCCCGGTCGGGCCGCAGTGGTGTCGAGGCAGGATCGTGCCATGTCCCGTCACCGAGTCCCGGCCCGCCCCGGCGGATGGGCGCTGGTCGTCCCGGTCAAGGTGCTGGCCCGGGCCAAGTCCCGGCTGGCGGGCCTGGACAGCGGCCACCGGGCCGCGCTCGCGCTGGCCATGGCCGCGGACGCGGTCGCCGCCGCGGCGGCCAGCCCGGCGGTCGGGCAGGTGGTGGTGGTCACCGGCGACCCGCGGGCCCGGGCCGAGCTGGGCGGCCCGGGGGTGGTGGTGATCGCGGACGAGCCGGACGAAGGGCTGAACCCGGCGCTGCGCCTCGGCGCCGCGTACGCGGCCCGGCACTGGCCCGGCTGGGGCCGGGCCGGGATGGCCGCGGACCTGCCCGCGCTGCGCCCGGCCGAGCTGGACCGGGCCCTGGCCGCCGCGGCCGGCCCGGCCGGGGCCTACGTGCCCGATGCGGACGGGACCGGGACCACGCTGTACGCGGCGCCGCCCGGCGGCGCGTTCCGGCCGCAATTCGGGCCGGGATCGCGGGCGGCGCACGCCGCGCTGGGCGCGGCCGAGATCACCCTGCCCGGCCTGGACGGGCTGCGCCGGGACGTGGACACCCTGGATGACCTGCGCCGGGCCGCGGTGATCGGGCTCGGCCCGCGGACCCGCGCGGTGGCCGCGCCGCTGCTGGCGGGCTGAAAGCCCCGGCCCCGCCGGGCCCGGGTAACCGCCCGCGGCGCGCCTCAGATGTGCACGATCGGGCAGGTCAGCGTGCGGGTGATACCCGGCACCAGCTGAATCTTGGCCACCACGAGCTTGCCAAGGTCATCGACGTTGTCGGACTCGGCGCGCACGATCACGTCGTAGGGGCCGGTGACGTCGTCGGCCTGGGCCACGCCGGGGATGGTGGCGATAGCGGACGCGACCTCTGCGGCCTTGCCGACCTCAGTCTGGACGAGAATGTATGCCTGCACCATGTCGTCGTCGTCCCTCCGGTGACCTGTGTGGGGGCCACGCTACCGTAGGTGCCCCGGCTGCGGCCGGGGGGAGCACCGGCAGCCTCGGGAGGCCGTCATCACCGTCTCCACCATTGCCGACATCGGCGAGTTCGGCCTGATCGCCGCGATCGGCGCGGTGCTGCGGCCGGGACCGGGACAGCTCGTCGGCCCCGGCGACGACGCGGCCGTGCTCGCCGCGCCGGACGGGCGGGTGGTCGCGACCACCGACCTGCTGGTCGAGCACGAGGACTTCCGGCGGGACTGGTCGCCGCCGCGGGACGTGGGCGGCAAGGCCGCCGCGCAGAACCTGGCCGATGTCGCCGCGATGGGCGCCCGGCCGACGGCGCTGCTGGTCGGCCTGGCCGCGCCCGGCGACCTGCCGGTGGACTGGGTGCTGGAACTGGCCGCGGGGATCGCCGGCGAATGCGCCGGGGCCGGGGCGTCGGTGGCCGGCGGGGATGTGTCCGCCGCGGACGCAATCATGATCGCGATCACCGCGCTCGGTGACCTGGCCGGCCGCCGGTGCTGCGCGGCGGGGCGCGGCCGGGCGACCAGGTCGCGGTGACCGGGGTACTCGGGGCGTCGGCCGCCGGGCTGGCGCTGCTGGCGGCAGGCATGGCCCCGGCCGCGGGCAGACCCTCATTTTCCGCAACAGGGCCAGCCGCAGGCCAGGCTGACTCCAGGCTGGCCGGGCTGGTGGCCGCGCACCGGCGGCCGCGGCCGCCGTACCGGGCCGGCCCGCAGGCGGCCGCGGCCGGGGCGACCGCCATGATCGACGTCAGCGACGGGCTGGTCGCCGATCTCGGCCATGTGGCCGCCGCCAGCGGCGTGCTGATCGACCTGGACTCCGGGCTGCTGGCCGGGAGCGCAGCCGTGGACGCCGGGGCGCTGCAGGCGGCCGCGGCCGCGCTCGGCGGCGCGGACTGGCTGGGCTGGGTGCTGTCGGGCGGGGAGGATCACGCCCTGGCCGCCGCCTTCGGGGCCGGGACGCCGCTGCCGCCCGGCTGGTCGGCCGTCGGCCAGGTCGCGGCCGCGGCGCCCGCCCGGCCCGGGGTCCTGGTCGACGGCCAGCGCGCCGCGGACCAGGGAAACCGGCCGCCCGGGCAGGGGGGCTGGGAGCATTTCCGTGCCCGCGGCGCCCGGCCGCCGCGCCGTCCGGCCAGGTAAAGCCGGGGTCATTCGCCGGGGTAGATCCGTCTAGCGGACGGTCCCCGGGCCTTGATATAACTCCTGTCCATGCCGCGATCTTGCCGCGGGGAACCGCCCAGGCACAGGGCGCAACGACGGAATCTCCGGTCCGGTCGTGGCGCCCAGGCGGTGCTGGCCGCAGTCAGGCGCAGGCCGGCTGCCGGCACCGGCGCCGTCCGCCTGGGCGGGGCGGCGGGGCTGCGCGGCCAGTGGCTGCGCGCGGCGCTGATCACGCCCTGGTTCGCGGTCGGCGCGGGCGTCGTCGCGGCCGCGCTGATCTCGCTGCACGCCCCGCACCAGGTGCTCAGCTTCGGCTCGCCGGCCGTCCGGCACTGCGCGCGGCCGCATTGCGCCGCGGCCGGGCACGGGTCGCTGGCCAGCCGCGGCCCGGGGACGGCACTCAAGACCGCCGCCCCGGCCCGGCGCATCCGGACCGCCCGGCCGCCGCAGCCGGCGCCGAGCCCGGCGGCGGCGCCCCGGTACGCCGCCCGGGACGCGGCGGCGACCCGGGTCAGCTTCCAGCTGGTGCACCGGGAAGACCCGGGCTTCCTCGCCTTCGTCACCGTCCGCAGCCGCCGCCAGCTGGGCCGCTGGACACTGGGCTTCGTGCTGCCGGGCACGCGCATCAGCGCGGTCTGGGGGGCTGACTGGCACCCGGCGCCCGGCGGCGACGGCGGCCAGGCCGCCGGCCAGCCGTGGCCCTGGCGCCAGGCCGGCGGCAGCGCGGTCAAGATCGCGGTCGCGGGCAGCGGCCCCGCGGGGACCCCGCGGGACTGCGTCTTCGACGGCGTGGCGTGCCGGGTCCGGATGCTGCCGCCGCTGCCCGGCACCGGGTACGGCGGCGGCCCGCCGGGCGGCCCGGCCAGGGGCCGGCCGGACGGCAGCGGGCACGACCGGCCCGGCGGCCCGCGCTGGCGGTACCGGTACGGCGGGCAGGCCGGCTGAGCCGGGCCGGCCGTAGCGGGTGACCTTGCCGGCCTTCAGGCAGGAGGTGCACACGTTCAGGTGCCGCGGCGTCTTGCCGACCTTGGCGCGCACGCGCTGAATGTTGGGATTCCAGCGGCGCGGGGTGCGGCGGTGCGAGAACGACACGTGATTGCCGAAACCCGGCCCCTTGCCGCAGATGTCGCAGACGGAAGCCAAGGGATCGCTCCAAGAATTCAGGGGAAGTGCTGACAGGACTCATCTCACGGCCCCGGTCAGCACCGGGGCAACCGATGCAGGGTACCCGAACATCGCCGGGCCGCGCGAGCCGGGCCGCAAACCGGCCGGGCTGACGGGGCCGCGCCCTATCCTGCCAGATATGGCGACGCTTGCGGACCCGCTGCGGCTGGTGGTCGGCGACAGGGCCGCCAAGCGGCTGGACCAGGCGCTGGACATCCGGACCGTGGGCGACCTGCTGATGCACTACCCGCGCCGGTACGAGGAGCGCGGCGAGCTGACCGAGCTGGCCGGGCTGCGCGACGGCGAGCACGTGACCGTGCAGGCCCAGATCGCCCGGGTGCACCTGCGCAAGATGCGCAACCGGCCCGGCACGATCTTCGAGGCCGTCGTCACCGACGGCCAGGGCACGCTGACCCTGACGTTCTTCGGCCGCGGCCGGCAGGACTGGCGCGAGCGGGAGCTGCAGCCGGGCCGTCACGGCCTGTTCTCCGGGCAGGTATCCACCTTCCAGGGCAAGCGGCAGCTCGCGCATCCCGACTACGAGCTGCTGCCCGGCGAGGCCGCCGCGGCCCGGGCCGGCGACTTCGCCCGCGAGCTCATCCCGGTGTACCGGGCCACCAGGGAGATGCCGTCCTGGAAGATCGCCGATTCGGTCCGGATCGCGCTGGACGTGCTGGACGTGCCCGACGACCCGCTGCCGCGGCAGGTGCGCGAGGCCCGCGGCCTGTGCGGATATGCCGACGCGCTGCGCGGCATCCACCGTCCCATCGACCGGCAGGACCTCCGCCGGGCCCGGCTCCGGCTGAAATGGGACGAGGCGTTCGCGATGCAGGTGGCGCTGGCCCAGCGGCGGCTGGCCGCCGCCGACTACAGCGCGGTCCCGCGGCCGAAGGCGGCGGGCGGCCTGCTGGACGAGTTCGACGCGTCGCTGCCGTTCGAGCTCACCATCGGCCAGCAGCTGGCCGGCGCCACCATCGCCGGCGACCTGGCCCGCGAGCACCCGATGCACCGGCTGCTGCAGGGCGAGGTCGGGTCGGGCAAGACCGTCATCGCGGTGCGGGCCATGCTGCAGGCCGTGGACGCGGCCGGCCAGGCGGCGCTGCTGGCCCCGACCGAGGTGCTGGCCCAGCAGCACTACCGGTCGATCAGCCAGCTGCTCGGCCCGCTCGGCCAGGCCGGCCAGCTCGGCGGCGCCGGGCAGGCCACCCGGGTGGCGCTGCTCACCGGGTCGATGGGCGCGGCCGCCCGGCGGCAGGCCCTGCTGGAGGCCGCGTCGGGCGCCGCGGGCATCGTCATCGGCACCCACGCGCTGCTGGAGGACCGGGTCCAGTTCGCCGAGCTGGGCCTGGTGGTGATCGACGAGCAGCACCGGTTCGGGGTGGAGCAGCGGGATGCGCTGCGGGAGAAGGCCGCCGGCGGCGGCCGCCCGCACGTGCTGGTGATGACCGCCACGCCGATCCCGCGCACGGTCGCGATGACCGTCTACGGCGACCTGGACGTCTCCACGCTCACCGAGCTGCCGGCCGGGCGATCGCCGATCGCCACCCACGTGGTGCCGGTGGCCGAGAAGCCGCGCTACCTGGACCGGGCCTGGGCCAGGATCTCCGAGGAGGTCAGCCGCGGCCGCCAGGCCTACGTGGTGTGCCCGCGGATCGGCGGGCCGGCCGGGCCGGGCGAGGACGACCAGGCCGGCGGCGGCGACCGCGAGCCGGACGAGGACGGCACCGGCCCGCAGCGGCGGCCCGCGCTGGCGGTGACCGAGCTGGCGGAGCAGCTGGCCGCCGGGGCGCTGGCCGGGCTGCGGGTCGCGGTACTGCACGGCAGGCTGCCGCCGGAGGAGAAGGACGCGGTGATGCGGGCCTTTGCCGGCGGCACCATCGACGTGCTGGTCACCACCACCGTCGTCGAGGTCGGCGTGGACGTGCCGAACGCCACCGCGATGGTGATCATGGACGCGGAGCGGTTCGGCGTGTCACAGCTGCACCAGCTGCGCGGCCGGGTCGGCCGTGGCCGGCACGAGGGCCTGTGCCTGCTGGTCACCGAGGTCCCCGACGGGCCGGAGGGGGCCAGGGCCCGGGAGCGGCTCGCGGCCGTGGCCGGGACGCTGGACGGCTTCTCGCTCGCCCGGCTGGACCTTGAGCAGCGCCGCGAGGGTGACGTGCTCGGCGCGGCGCAGGCCGGCCGCCGGTCCAGCCTGCGGCTGCTGACCCTGCTGGCCGACGAGGAGCTGATCGCGGCCGCCCGCGAGCAGGCCGCGGGGCTGGTGGACGCCGACCCGGCGCTGGCCGGGCAGCCCGGCCTGGCCGCGGCGGTCCGCGCGCTGCTGGAGACCGAGCAGGCCGAGTACCTGGAGAAGGCCTGACCCCCGCGGCGGCGGCGGGCCGTGCGGGCCGGCCGGGCGCGCAGTGACCCGGATCATCGCCGGCACCGCGGGCGGCCGGCGGCTGGCCGTGCCGCCCGGCCGGTCCACCCGCCCGACCAGCGACCGCGCCCGCGAGGGCCTGTTCGGCACCGTCGTGTCCGTGCTCGGCACGCTCGCGGGCGCGGCCGTGCTGGACCTGTACGCCGGCTCGGGCGCGGTCGGGCTGGAGGCACTGTCGCGCGGGGCGGCCGACGTGCTGCTGGTCGAGTCGGACCCGAAGGCGGCCGGGGTCATCCGCCGCAATATCGCGGTCCTCGGCCTGCCCGGTGCCCGGCTGATCGCCGACCGGGCTGGCCGGGTGGCCGAGCGCGGCCCCGGCGGTGCGCCGCCGCGCGGCTTCGTGTTCGCCGACCCGCCGTACGCGCTGGCCGGCGCCGAGCTGGCCCGGGTGCTGGCCGCGCTGGCCGGGCACGGCTGGCTGGCGCCGGGCGCACTGGTGGCGGTCGAGCGGGCCACCAGGTCGGGCCCGCTGTCCTGGCCGCCGGGCTACCGCCCCGGCCGGTGCCGTGCGTACGGTGAGGCGACGCTCTGGTACGGTCGCGCCGCGGGCGCCGAGGGTGCGGCGCCGGAATCACCGGGAGGATGAATGCCGGCTCGCCGCGTAGTCTGTCCCGGTTCCTTCGACCCGGTCACCAACGGCCACCTGGACATCATCACGCGCGCCGCGCTGATCCACGACGAGGTCATCGTGGCCGTGTTCCCCAACCTGTCCAAGCATGCCCTGTTCAGCCTGGACGAGCGGGTCGGGCTGCTGCGCGAGGTCACCGGGAAGATCTCCAACGTGCGGGTGCAGAAATTCGACGGGCTCATCGTTGACTTCTGCCGGTCCCACGACATCTCCGCCATCGTCAAGGGCCTGCGCGCCGTCAGCGATTTCGACTACGAGATGCAGATGGCGCAGATGAACTACAACCAGGCGGGCGTGGAGACGCTGTTCATGACCACCAACCCGCTGTACGCGTTCTTGTCCTCCAGCCTGGTCAAGGAGTTCGCGAAGTACCACGGCGACGTCAGCGGCCTGGTTCCCGTACCGGTGCTTGATGCCCTGACCGACCGGATGGCGCGGGCGCGGGCGCAGGGCTGACCGCCAAGTTGGGCTTTGCGCCGGCCCGGCGGTAAGCTGGGCGGCCCGGTACCCTCCCGATCACCCTTTTCTTGCCATGCCACACGCCCGCCCTGCCCGCGCCGGGCATCCGGACCAGCCCCGGCGCGCGAGCCAGCGCAGCCCCCTGGTGTTCGACACCCGGGCCCTCGGGCCCGGGATCGTCCGCACGCAGGAGCGCACCGTTCCCGCCCCCGCCGATCTCGGCGCGGGGCTCGTCGGCGTGGCGCCGGGCGCGCCGCTGGAGCTGACCGCCCAGCTGGAGGGGGTCTCGGAGGGAGTGCTGGCGACGGCGACCGTGACGGCGCCGCTGACCGGCGAGTGCGCGCGCTGCCTGGAGCCGTTCACCGCCCCGGCCACGGTACGGTTCCAGGAGCTGTTCAGCTACGGCCGCGGCGCGGCCGGGCCGGACGAGCACGACGAGTACGACGGGTACGCGCTCGACGGCGACCTGCTCGACCTCGAGCCCGCGCTGCGGGACGCGCTGGTGCTGGAGCTGCCGCTGTCGCCGCTGTGCCGGCCGGACTGCCCCGGGCTGTGCCCGGAGTGCGGGATCCGGCTCGCGGACGCCGGGCCTGGACACCGGCACGAGGCCGCCGGCGACGGGGTCTGGGCGGTGCTGCGGGAGCTGGAGCTCGGCGAGCCGGGCGCGCAGGACGTGACACCGGAAGATGATGCGAGACCGGGCCCGCAAGCCGGCCCGGACCTACCGAAGGAGCAATGAGGTGGCGGTTCCCAAGCGGCGAATGTCGCGGAGCAACACCCGGTCCCGCCGGGCCCAGTGGAAGACGGCGGCGCCGCAGCTGATGACCTGCCCGCAGTGCCGTGATCCCAAGCTGCCGCACCGGGCCTGCCCGACCTGCGGCACCTACAACCGCCGCCAGGTGATCACGCCGTCCTGACCGGCCCGGTAAAGGGGACATGGTGAGTGACAGCCCGGGCGACGGCCAGGCCGACGGCGCCGTGACCGGGGACCTGCTGCGCGAGCTGGGGGCCCCGCTGGACATCGCGCTGCTGGAGCGTGCCCTCACGCACCGGTCCTTTGCCTATGAGAACGGCGGGCTGCCCACCAACGAGCGGCTGGAGTTCCTCGGCGACTCGGTGCTGAGCATCATCGTCACCGACACCCTGTTCCGTGACCACCCGGACCTGCCCGAGGGGCAGCTGGCCAAGCTGCGCGCGGCCGTGGTCAACATGCGCGCCCTGGCCGCCGTGTCGCGTGAGCTGAAGCTCGGCCTGTACGTGCGGCTGGGCAAGGGCGAGGAGGGAACCGGCGGCCGGGACAAGGCGTCGATCCTGGCCGACACCCTGGAGGCGGTGATCGGCGCCGTCTACTTGCAGAATGGCCTGGAGACCGCCGGGACGTTCGTGCACCGGCTGTTCGACCCGGTGATCGAGCGCTCCACCCGGCTCGGCGCCGGCCTGGACTGGAAGACCTCACTGCAGGAGCTCACCGCCGGCCGGATGCTCGGGGTGCCGGAGTATCACGTCGAGGAGAGCGGCCCGGACCACCAGAAGACCTTCCGCGCCTACGTCCGGATCGGCGGCGAGGTGCAGGGCGAGGGCGCCGGGCGCTCCAAGAAGGAAGCCGAGCAGCAGGCGGCCGAGGCGGCGTGGACCACGATCAGCGCCCAGCCCCCGCCCGGCAGCTAGCCCGTGCCCGAGCTGCCCGAGGTCGAGACCGTGCGGCGCGGCCTGCAGGAGCATGTGCAGGGGCGCACGATCGGCGCGGTCCAGATGCTGCACCCGCGGGCGGTCCGCCGGCACGCCGCAGGCGGCGACGACTTCGCCGCGGTGCTGCGCGGCCGCCGGGTCGACGCCATCCGGCGCCGGGGCAAGTACCTGTGGCTGGCGCTCGGTGACGACGCGCTGCTGGCGCACCTCGGCATGAGCGGCCAGCTGCTGCTCGGGCCGCCGGAGCGGCCGCTCGGCCCGCACGTGCGGATCCGGTTCACCTTCACCGACGGCGGCCCCGACCTGCGCTTCACCGACCAGCGCACGTTCGGCCACATGATGTTCTCGCCCGGCGGCGCGCAGCTGCCGGCGCCGATCGCGCACATCGCCCCCGACCCGCTGGAGCCGGCCTTCGACCTGGCCGCGCTCACTGTCCGGCTGCGCGCCCGGCGCACCGGCATCAAGCGGGCGCTGCTGGACCAGTCGCTGGTCAGCGGGGTGGGCAACATCTACGCCGACGAGGCGCTGTGGGCCACCCCGCTGCACTGGGCCCGGGCCGCCGACCGGCTGCGCGCCGGGGAGGTCACCCGGCTGATGACTGCTGTGACGGGCGTTTTCACTGCGGCTCTTGATGCTGGCGGTACTTCTTTTGACCATCTGTACGTCAATGTGAACGGCCAGAGCGGATACTTTGACCGGTCGCTGGCGGTATACGGCCGCGCCGGGCAGCCGTGCCGGCGCTGCGGTACCCCGATCCGTCAGGACAGGTTCATGAACCGCTCGTCGTACTCCTGCCCCTCGTGCCAGCCGCGGCCGCGCCGCGGCCGCTGGTAGCCGGGCGGCTGCGGCGCGCCCGTCCGAGGCCGGCGGCGACGCCGGGGTTCCGGGCCGGCTGATCATGACGACAGGATGCCGAGAGGTGCCGAGAGATGCCGAGGTGATGCCGGCGTGACCGGCGAGGAGGGCCCGCCCGGGGCCGGCCGGCCTGGCCCGGCTGGTGGCCGGCGGCCCGGTCCGCAGGCCGGCCGGGCGATGCGGCCGGGCCCGGCGGTACGAGCGGGCCCGGCGGTACGAGCGGGCCCGGCGGTACGAGCGGCCCGGGCGATGCGGCCGGCCCGGAGGGCGCGCCGGGCGCCGGTGACCAGCGGCCCGCGCGGCTGACCGCCTGGGTGGCGGGTCAGGTTCAGGGCGTGGGCTTCCGCTGGTGGGTCCGCAGCCGCGCGCTGGAACTCGGCCTGGCCGGCCTCGCGGAGAACCTGGAGGACGGCCGGGTCCGGGTGATCGCCGAGGGCGCCGGGGAGCGCTGCAGCGCGCTGCTCGTGCTGCTGCGCGGGCCGGGCACGCCGGGCCGCGTCAGCCGGGTCACGCACCGCTGGGACGCCCCGACCGGAAGGATCAGCGGCTTCATCGAGCGATTACAGATCGTGATCGTTCCCTGGCGCCCGGCAGCCGCCGTGGCGCGGCCCGGCCCGCAGGCGATTGGGACGCGCCTGAACTGGGCATTCGTCAGCTTGACCGGATAGGCATCGGAGTGGGACCATGGAAGCGTTACCTGCGCGCGAAGCTGCGGTCTCGCTATCTGCCGAGCACTCTGCGTTTCGGGCGTGACGCCCACTCTGGTCACTCAGTGTGGAGGACCTTGCACAATGGCGAAGGCTCTATTCGGCCACGTTGGTGGGCCGGATCCCCGCATGGTTTCAGAAATGCGCCGCCTTCAGCGCCGAGTACGCGACCTGGAAGCCGAGCTTGCCCGGCTTCAGCAGGAAAACGACGTACTTGCCGCTGAAGTCAGCCACGACCTGCTGATCCCGGTCCGCGAGCCCGCGCTCACCTGAGCGCCGGCCGGCCCGCAGCGCACCCGGAGGACCGGAGGGACGCCAGAAACGACGGCGTCCCTCTTCGGCTGTCTGATATCCGTCACGGCTGTCATATCACCATCACGTAGCACACGATTTCCGGGCCGTGCTCACGCCGTCCGGGCGGTCCGGCCTGCGCCGTGCGGGTAATCCGGCGAATCCCGGGGGGTGACGGTGCCGCGCGGTAGGGTGCGGATGGATCCGGGCAGATCGGATGGCGGCCCGCGGCGCCGTCCGGAGGGCCGGGCCGGGCAGCGGGGAGGAGAGCCAGCGGGTGTACCTGAAGACCCTCACCTTGCGCGGCTTCAAGTCCTTCGCCTCCGCCACCACGCTGCGGTTCGAGCCCGGCATCACCTGCGTGGTCGGCCCGAACGGATCCGGCAAGTCGAACGTCGTCGACGCCTTCACCTGGGTGATGGGCGAGCAGGGCGCCAAGACGCTGCGCGGCGGCAAGATGGAGGACGTGGTCTTCGCCGGCACTGCCGGCCGCCCGCCGCTCGGCCGGGCCGAGGTCACCCTGACGATCGACAACAGCGACGGCGCGCTGCCGATCGACTACGCCGAGGTGACGATCAGCCGGCTGCTGTTCCGCTCCGGCCAGAGCGAGTACGCCATCAACGGCGAGGCGTGCCGGCTACTGGACGTGGCCGAGCTGCTGTCCGACACCGGCCTCGGCCGGGAGATGCACGTCATCGTGGGCCAGGGCCAGCTGGACGAGGTGCTGACCGCCGGCCCCGAGGCGCGCCGGGCGCTGATCGAGGAGGCGGCCGGGGTGCTCAAGCACCGCCGCCGCAAGGAGAAGGCGCTGCGCAAGCTCGAGGCGATGCAGGCCAACATGGTCCGGCTCACCGACCTCACCGGCGAGCTGGGCCGCCGCCTCAAGCCGCTCGGCCGCCAGGCCCAGATCGCCCGCCAGGCCGCCGTCATCCAGGCCGAGCTGCGCGACGCGCGGCTGCGGCTGCTCGCCGACGACTACGTCACGCTCGCCGCCGAGCTGGAGTGCGACCAGGCCAGCGAGTCGGCCGCGGCCGCGCGCCGCGCCGAGCTGGAGGCCGCCCTGGCCACCGCCCGGCAGCGCGAGGCCGAGCTGGAGCGTGACGCGCAGCAGCACGCGCCGCGGCTGGCCGCCGCCCAGTCGACGTTCTTCTCGCTCGCGGGCCTGGCCGAGCGGCTGGCCGGGGTGGCCAGCCTGGCCGCCGAGCGGCACCGGCACCTGGCCGCGCCGCCGGAACCGCAGCGCCCCGGCCGCGACCCGGACGAGCTGGACCACGAGGCCGCCGAGCTGCGGCAGCAGGAATCGGCACTCGGCCAGCGGCTGGCCGCGGCCCGCGAGCAGCTGGCGGCGACCGTGGCCGGGCGCACGGCCGCCGAGGCGGCGCTCGCCGACACCGAACGGCAGCTGGCCGCCGACGCCCGCGCCGCCGCCAAGCAGGCCGAGCGGCTGGCCCAGCTGCGCAGCCAGGTCGGCGCGGCCAGGAGCCGGGCTGCGGCCGCGGCCGAGGAGGCCGGGCGGCTCGCCGCGGCGCTCGACCAGGCCGAGGGGCGGGCCGGGCAGGCCGAGCAGGACTACGCCGAGCTGCAGGATCAGGTCACCGGGGCGGGCGAGGGCCGGGATGGCCTGGCCGCCGCGCACGAGCAGGCTGCGGCCGGGCTGACGGCGGCGGGCGCCGCGCTGGATGCCTGCCGCCAAGCCGAGCGCCAGGCCAGTGCGGACGCCGCGGGGCTGGCCGCCAGGACGCAGGCGCTGGACGAGGCGCTGCGGCGCGGCGCCGACGCCTCCGGCGCGCTGCTGGAGGATCCGGCCGCGTTCCCCGGCGTGCTCGGCCCGCTGGCCGCGATGCTCCGGGTGGCCGACGGTGCGCAGGAGGCGATCGCGGCGGCGCTCGGCCAGGCGGCCAGCGCGGTGGCGGTGGCCGGCCTGGACGCCGCAGTCGGGATCTTGCAGGCGCTGAAGGAGGGCACGGCGGGCCGCGCGGACCTGGTCATCGCCGCCGACGGGGCCGGAGTGAGCGCGCCGCGCCCGGGCCGGGCCGGGCGCGCGGACGTGGCGGGCGGCATTCTGGCGGCCATTGACCTTGTCACCGCGCCAGCCGAGCTGACCCCGGCGGTCGAGCAGCTGCTGGCCGGCGTGCTGGTGGTTCCCGACCTGGCGGCGGGCCGCGAGCTGCTGCGGGACGACCCGCAGCGGCGGCTGGTCACCAGGGACGGCGACCTGCTCGGGGCGCACTGGGCGCGGGGCGGCTCGGCAGGCGGGCAGAGCCTGCTGGCGCTGCGGTCGGCGGGCGAGCAGGCGGCGGCGGCGCTGGAAAGCGCACAGCGGCGGTGCCAGCGGGCCGAGCGTGACCTGGCCGACGCCGCCGAGGACGAGGCCCAGGCCCGGCAGCTGCTGGCGCAGGCCGCCGCCGGGCTGCAGCAGGCCGACGCCGCGGCGGCCGAGGTATCCGGCCGGCTCGGGTCGCTGGCCGGGGCGGCGCGGGCGGCCAGGGGAGAGGCGGGACGGCTGGCGGCCGCCATCGCCACCGCGGAGAAATCCGCCGAGCAGGCCCGGGGCCGGCTGGCTGAGCTGACCGGGCAACTGGCCGCGGCCGAATCCGCGCAGCGCACCGCAGACCCGGTGCCGGACGGCCGGCCGGACCAGCAAGAGCACAAGAAGCTGCTGATCGAGCAGGCCACCGCGGCGCGCGGCGCGGAGATGGAGGCCCGGCTGGAGGTGCGCACCGCCGAGGAGCGGCTGCGCGCGATCACCGGCCGGGCCGACGCGCTGACCGCGGCCGCCGCGGCGGAGCGGCAGGCTATCGAACGGGCCGCGGCCCGGGCCCGGCGGCGCGCGGCCGATGCCGCGGTGGCGGCCGCGGTGGCCAGGGGCGCCGGGCTGGCGGTGGCCGCGATCGAGCGCTCCCGCGCGGCCGCGGACGACGAGCGCCGCGCCGCCGAGCAGGCCAGCAGCGGGCGGGACGGCGAGCTCAAGTCGGTCCGGGCCGCGATCAGGGAGCTGACCGACGAGTTCGACAAGGTCGTCGACGGCGCGCACGACGCGCAGATCGCCGGCGAGGGCCACCGGCTGCGGCTGGAGCAGATCGCCGCCCGGGCCGGCGAGGAGTTCGCGGTCGGCCCCGGGGCGCTGGTGTCCGAGTACGGGCCGGAGGCCTGGGTGCCGGCCGCCGCCGAGGGCCAGCCGGCCGTCCGCTACGACCGGGAGGCCACCGAGCGGCGGGCCAGCCAGGCGCAGCGCAAGCTGGACCAGCTCGGCAAGGTCAACCCGCTGGCACTGGAGGAGTTTGCCGCGCTGGAGGAACGGCACGCGTTCCTGGTCAAGCAGCTGGAGGACCTGCGCGGCACCCGGCGCGACCTGCTCACCGTGATCAAGGAGGTGGACGACCGGGTGCAGCAGGTGTTCACCTCCGCCTACGCCGACACCGCGCGGGAGTTCGAGCGGATCTTCGGCCAGCTGTTCCCCGGCGGTGAGGGCCGGCTGGTGCTCACCGAGCCCGGCGACATGCTGGCCACCGGCATCGAGTTCGAGGCCAGGCCGCCGGGCAAGAAGGTCAAGCGGCTGTCGCTGCTGTCCGGCGGCGAGCGGGCGCTGACCGCGATCGCGTTCTTGCTGGCCATCTTCAAGGCCCGGCCGTCGCCGTTCTACGTGCTGGACGAGGTCGAGGCCGCGCTGGACGACGTCAACCTGCAGCGGCTGCTCGGCATCTTCACCGAGCTGCGGGAGAACTCCCAGCTGATCATCGTGACGCACCAGAAGCGGACGATGGAGGTCGCCGACTCGCTGTACGGCATCACGATGCGCGGCGACGGGGTTTCCGCCGTGGTCAGCCAGCGGCTGCGCGAGCGGGAGCCCGCCTGAGCTGACCGGGCGGGCCGGCCGAGGGTGCCGGCCAGTCACCGCGGTCTGCCAGACTGGATTGCGCCATGGAACAAGACCTGATCATCGCCGCCGTCGTGGTCGTCGTCGCGGGCGGCGGCACCGCGCTGCTCGCCCCGGTGCTGCGCCGGCGCCGCCAGTCCGCCGGCCGGGTCACGCCGCCGCAGCCCGGGACCGGCACCGGCCAGCCGGGCACCGGGACCGCCACCGCCGGGCCGGGCGAGGCGCCGCCCGGGCAGGACGTGCTCGCGCCCGCCGCGCCGCCGGCCCCGCCGCGCCCGGCGGCGCCCGAGGCCCCGCCACCGTCGGCCGGCGCTGGCCCGGCTGCGCGGGCGGCTGGCCCGGTCCCAGTCCGCGCTCGGCTCGGTGCTGCTGAACCTGCTGTCGTCGGGGAACCTGGACGACGCCGCCTGGGAGGAGATCGAGGACACCCTGATCACCGCGGACATGGGCGTCACCCCGGCCCGCGAGCTGACCGAGCGGCTGCAGACCCAGGTGAAGGTGGCGGGCACCCGCAACCCGGCCGAGGTCAAGGCCATGCTGCGCGCCGACCTGATCACCGAGATCGGCCCGGACATGGACCGGTCGCTGCGCACCGCGCCGCACGGCGACCGGCCCGCGGTGCTGCTGGTCGTCGGCGTGAACGGCACCGGCAAGACGACCGCGTGCGGCAAGCTGGCCCGCGCCCTGGTCGGCGACGGCCGGACGGTGCTGCTCGGCGCGGCCGACACCTTCCGCGCCGCGGCCGCCGACCAACTGCAGACCTGGGCCGAGCGGGTCGGCGCGCAGGTGGTGCGCTCCGACATCGAGGGCGCCGACCCGGCCAGCGTGGCCTTCGAGGCCGTCAACCGGGGCATCGAGCAGGGCGTGGACACCGTGATCGTGGACACCGCCGGGCGGCTGCACACCAAGACCGGCCTGATGGACGAGCTGGGCAAGATCAAGCGGGTGATCTCCAAGCACGCGACCGTGGACGAGGTGCTGCTGGTGCTCGACGCCACCACCGGCCAGAACGGCCTGCGCCAGGCGCGGGTGTTCGCCGAGGTGGTGGACGTGACCGGCATCATCTTGACCAAGCTGGACGGCACCGCGAAGGGCGGCATCGTGATCGGGGTGCAGCGCGAGCTGGGCGTCCCGGTCAAGCTGGTCGGCCTCGGCGAGGGTCCTGACGACCTGGCGCCGTTCGAGCCGGACGCCTTCGTCGACGCGATACTCGGCTGACGCCCGCGCCCGGGCGGTGCGGGCACGGGCAGGCGCGGGCGCACCGCGCGGATGCGCCGACCCGATAGCCTGTTGAGGTGTTCGAGACTCTTTCCGACCGGCTGACCCAGGTCTTCTCCACCCTGCGCGGGCGGGGCCGGCTGTCCCCCGCTGACATCGATGCCACCTGCCGCGAGATCAGGATCGCCCTGCTGGAGGCGGACGTCGCGCTGCCGGTGGTCCGCCAGTTCATCGCCCGGGTGCGGGAGCGGGCCTCCGGCGCGGAGGTCTCCGAGGCGCTGAACCCGGCCCAGCAGGTCATCAAGATCGTCAACGAGGAGCTCGTCGAGATCCTCGGCGGCGAGGCCAGGCGGCTGCGGTTCGCCAAGAACCCGCCGACCGTGATCATGCTGGCGGGCCTGCAGGGATCCGGCAAGACCACGCTGGCCGGCAAGCTCGGCCGGTGGCTGCGCGCCCAGGGCAACACCCCCATGCTGGTCGCCGCCGACCTGCAGCGCCCGAACGCGGTGCAGCAGCTCCAGGTGGTGGGGGAGCGGGCCGGGGTGCCGGTGTACGCGCCGCAGCCGGGCAACGGGGTCGGCGACCCGGTGCAGGTCGCGCGGGACTCGGTGGAGGAGGCCCGGCGGCGCCAGCACAACATCGTGATCATCGACACCGCGGGCCGCCTCGGCATCGACTCCGAGCTGATGCGCCAGGCCGCCGAAATCCGCGACGCCACCGACCCGGACGAGATCCTGTTCGTGGTCGACGCGATGATCGGCCAGGATGCGGTGCAGACCGCGCAGGCGTTCCTGGACGGGGTCGGCTACGACGGCGTCGTGCTGACCAAGCTGGACGGCGACGCGCGCGGCGGCGCGGCGCTGTCGATCGCCCAGCTCACCGGCCGGCCAGTCATGTTCGCCTCGTCCGGGGAGAAGCTGGACGACTTCGACCTGTTCCACCCCGACCGGATGGCCTCGCGCATCCTGGACCTCGGCGATGTCCTGACCCTGATCGAGCAGGCCGAGCGGACCTTCGACCAGCAGCAGGCCGCCTCGATGGCCGACAAGCTGGCCTCCGGCGAGAACTTCACGCTGGAGGACTTCGTCGAGCAGCTCGCCATGGTCCGCAAGCTCGGCCCGATCGGCAACCTGCTCGGCATGCTGCCCGGCGCGGCCCAGAACCGCGACCTGCTCAGCCAGGTCAGCGACAAGGACCTGGACCGGGCCGCGGCGATCGTCAGCTCGATGACGGTGGCCGAGCGGCGCAACCCGAAGATCATCAATGGCTCCCGGCGGGCCCGGATCGCGGCCGGCTCCGGCGTCACCGTCGGCGAGGTCAGCAACCTCATCATCCGGTTCCAAGAGGGCCAGAAGATGATGCGCCAGATGATGGGCAGCATGGGCGGCCTGCCCGGGATGGGGATGCGCCGGGTCCAGAAGAAGGCCAGCAAGAAGAAGAAGGGCAAGGGCGGCGGCGGGCGGCCCGCCAACTCCGCGGCGGCGCGGGCAGGCGGCCAGGCCGGGCTGCCCGCGGGCCTCGGCCAGGCCGCCGGCGGCGGCCGGGACGCAAACGGCGCCGGCGCGGGCGCGGGGCTGCGCGGTTTCGGCGGGCTGCCGGACGGGCTGCCCGAGGGCCTGGGCGCCGACGGCGGGCTGCGGCTGCCTCCCGGGCTGGCTTCTGGCCTCCCTCCGGCCAACCTGCCCCCCGGCCTGCGCCCGCAAGGCCAGCAGGGCCCGCCCTCCGCCCGCCGCAAGAACAAGAAGGGCCGTTAGCGGCGCTGATTACGCCCCCGCGGCGGGCATCTGGCACAATGTGGGGGCACCTCGGCTGCGCGGGACCCTCTAGCCCGCGGCAGCCGGACCCTGCCGGGCGGCAGCACCGGGTCCCCACTCCGGCCGATCGCCAGCCCGCACCCTTATCCGCTGGGAGAAGACCGCAGCCGTGGCTGTCAAGATCAAGCTGAAGCGCCTGGGCAAGATCCGCGAGCCCTACTACCGCATCATCGTCGCCGACGCCCGCACCAAGCGGGATGGCCGGGCGATCGAGGAGATCGGCAAGTACCACCCGAAGGCCGAGCCCTCGTTCATCGAGGTGAACTCCGACCGCGCGCAGCACTGGCTGTCGGTGGGCGCGCAGCCAACCGACCCGGTCCGCAGGCTGCTGGAGATCACCGGGGACTGGCAGAAGTTCAAGGGCCTGCCGGGCGCCGAGGGCACGCTGAAGACCGCCGAGCCCAAGCAGGACCGCAAGGAGGCCTTCGCCGCGGCGGCCGCGCAGGCGCTGGCGGACAGCGGCGCCAAGCCGAAGGGCCGGGGCAAGGCGGCGGCCGACGCGAAGGCCGCGGACGCCAAGGCCGGCGAGGCGGCGTCCGGCGAGGCGAAGGCGGCCCGCAAGCCCGCCCGGGGCAAGCCCAAGGCCAGCGAGGCTGCCGCCGATGCGGCCAAGCCAGACGCGGCCAAGGCACAGGACGCGAAGGCTGAGGACGCCAAGCCGGGCCAGGCCGGGGCGCAGGACGCCAAGGCCGAGGACGCCGAGCCTGCCAAGGCCAAGGCCGAGGACGCGAAGGCTGAGGACGCGAAGGCTGAGGACGCGAAGGCTGGCCAGGCCAAGGCGGAGGACGCCAAGGCGGAGGACGCCAAGGCGGAGGACGCCCCGGCGGCGGAGGCGGCCGCCGAAACGCCGACTGCGGACGCCGCGGCCGCGGAGAGCAGCTCCTGACGTGCTGGAGGAAGCGCTCGAGCACCTGGTCAGGGGCATCGTGGAGTTCCCGGACGACGTCCGGGTCGACAGCCGCGGGCTGCGCCGGGGCCGGGTACTCGAGGTCCGCGTGCACCCCGACGACCTGGGCAAGGTCATCGGCCGCGGCGGCCGCACCGCCAAGGCGCTGCGCACCGTGATCGGCTCGCTGGCGGGCAGCTCCTACGTCCGGGTCGACCTGCTGGACGCTGACGAGATCCGCTAGGCCGGCATGCAGCTCGTCGTCGGCCGGATCGGCCGGGCGCACGGAATCCGCGGCGAGGTGGCCGTGGAAGTGCGCACCGACGACCCCGGCCTGCGGCTCGCGGAAGGCGAGGTGCTCGCGACCGAGCCCGCCGCGGCCGGCCCGCTGACGGTCGCCGCGGCGCGCTGGCACCAGGGCCGCCTGCTGGTGCGGTTCGAGGACTGCGCGGACCGGGACGCCGCCGCGGAACTGGCCGGCACGCTGCTGGTCATCGACTCGGCGCAGCTGCCCGACCCCGGCGACCCGGACGAGTTCCACGACCACCAGCTCATCGGCATGACGGTGCTCACCACCTCGGGCGAGCGGGTCGGGGTCATCGGCGACGTGCTGCACCACGGCCAGGACCTGCTCGTCGTGACGGGCGAGGGCGCGCGGGCCGGCGCGCAGATCCTGGTCCCGTTCGTGGCCGCGGTCGTGCCGGAGGTGGACGTGGCCGCGCGGAGGATGGTCATCGACCCGCCGCCCGGGCTGCTCGACCTCGCCGACGCCGGCCGCGGCTAGCCGGGAGCGGCCGTGCGCATCGACATCATCACGATCTTCCCCGACTACTTCGCCCCGCTGTCGGTCTCGCTGATCGGCAAGGCCGCCCGCCGCGGCGACATCACCTTCGGCGTGCACGACCTGCGCTCGTGGGCCCGTGACGTGCACCGGACCGTGGATGACACGCCGTTCGGCGGCGGCCCGGGGATGGTGATGAGACCCGGGCCGTGGGGCGAGGCGCTGGACGCGGTCGCCCCGCCGGGCAGCGCCGCGCACCTGATCATCCCGTCGCCCTCGGGCGTGCTGTTCACCCAGGCCATGGCGGCCGGCCTGGCCGGCGAGGGACACCTGGTGTTCGCCTGCGGCCGGTACGAGGGGATCGACGGGCGGGTGGCCGGCCAGGCCGCGGGCCGGATGCCGGTGTCGGAGGTCAGCATCGGCGACTACGTGCTGGCGGGCGGCGAGCCGGCCGTGCTGGTGATGGTCGAGGCGATCTGCCGGCTGCTGCCCGGCGTGCTCGGCAACGCCGGGTCGGCGCCGGACGACTCGTTCGGCGCGGGCGCGGGGCCGATGGCCGGGCTGGTCGAGGGCCCGGTCTTTACCCGGCCGCGGGTGTGGCGGGAGCAGGAGGTCCCCCCGGTCCTGCTGTCGGGCGATCATGCCGCCATCGCCCGCTGGCGGCGCGACGGCGCGCTGCGCCGCACCGCGCGCAACCGGCCCGACCTGGCCGCCCGGCTGGCCGCCGCCCCGGCCGCGTTCGGGCTGGACGCGCGGGACCGCGAGGTGCTCTTCGACGCCGGCTTTCCGGTTCACGGCAAAGATGTGGCACACTGAAGGGCGCGCCCCTCGCTGCGGGACGGCCCGCGCGGGGCGCTGCCGGGCCAGAACCCGGCCGTACCAGACCCGAACCACGGCACCGCGCCGGCAGCCGCGCGCGTGCTCACTATTGAGGACTTCAGCATGCACACCGCGATTGCCGAACTGGAGCAGGCGCAGATCCGCTCCGACATCCCCGACTTCCGCCCGGGCGACACCCTGAAGGTGCACGTGCGGGTCGTGGAGGGCAGCCGGTCCCGGATCCAGGTCTTCCAGGGCGTGGTGATCCGGCGCCAGGGCGGCGGCATGCGGGAGACCTTCACCGTGCGCAAGGTCAGCTACGGCGTCGGCGTCGAGCGGACCTTCCCGCTGCACACCCCGGCCATCGACAGGATCGAGGTCGTCACCCGCGGCCGGGTGCGCCGGGCCAAGCTGTACTACCTGCGGACCCGCCGCGGCAAGGCGGCCAGGATCCGCGAGCGGCGCGAGCCGTCGGCTACCCGCTGACCGCCCCGATTCCGGCGCTAGGCTCGACTCCGACATGAGCGACGACCAGCGCCTGCCCGACGACGCCCGCACCGAGGCCACCGTGGATGACCTGCCGGCCGCAACGACCGCCCAAGCCGGGAGCGGAGCGGAGCCTGACCCCGGCCCGCAGGCGGATGCCGAGCCGGATGCGGGCACGAAGGCCGGGGCGAAGAAGGCCGCCCGCGAGCGCAAGCACCGCTCGTTCTGGCGGGAGCTGCCGGTACTGGTCATCGTCGCCCTGGTCATCGCGCTGGTCGTCAAGACGTTCGTGGTGCAGGCCTTCTTCATCCCGTCCTCGTCGATGGAGAAGACCCTCGAGATCAACGACAAGGTGCTGGTCAGCAAGCTCACCTACCACTTCCGCAGCATCCAGCCCGGCGACATCGTGGTGTTCGACGGGGCGGGCTCGTGGGACCCGGCCGCCCGGCAGTCCACCAGCAGCGACCCGGCCGTGCGGCTGTACGACGCCACGCTGCGGCCGCTGCTGCACGCGATTGCCGGGCTGTTCGGCACCGCGCCCGGCCAGACCGACTACATCAAGCGCGTGATCGGCGTGCCCGGCGACCACGTGGCCTGCTGCAACGCCCAGGGCGACGTCACGGTCAACGGAGTGGCGCTGCACGAGAGCTCCTACCTGTACCCGGGGGAGCGGCCCTCCGAGCAGCCGTTCAGCATCACGGTGCCGCCGGGGCGGCTGTGGGTGATGGGCGATCACCGGCTGGTCTCCGACGACTCGCGCGGGCACATGGCCGACCCCGGGCGCGGCACGATCCCGGAGAACATGGTGATCGGGCGCGCGTTCATGATCGTGTGGCCGCCGAGCCGGTGGCGGATCCTGCCGATCCCGTCCACCTTCGGCCAGCCCGGCATCCAGCCCGCGGCGGCGGCCCGCGCCCGGGCCGGGACGGCCGGCGGCACAGCGGCCTGGGGTGCGGCAGCCGGCGGTGCGGCGGCGGCGCAGGCCGCGCTGCTGCGCGGGGTCGTGGTCCGGCCGTCGCAGCCCTACCTGCCGCTGACCGCCGGGTTCGCGGCCGCGCTGCCGCTGACCTGGCTGCGGCGGCGGGCGCGGATCTCGTGGTCGCGCCGGCGCCGCGGGCGCCGGTGAGCCCGTGCTGGCGGAGCTGCAGCGGCCTGCCGGCTATACCCCGAGGAAGGCCGCGGGGCTAGCCGGATACGAGCGCGTCCTGGCCCGGGCCGGGCTCGGCCCGGTGGCCGGCATCGACGAGGCGGGCCGCGGGGCCTGCGCCGGGCCGCTGGTGGTCGCGGCCGTCGCGCTGGACCTGCGGGGCATCGCGGCCGTCAGCGGGCTGGCCGACTCCAAGGCGCTGACCGCGCCGGCCCGCGAGGCGTGCTACCAGCAGATCACCGCCGCGGCGCTGGCCTGGAGCGTGGTGATCATCCCCGCCGCCGAGATCGACCGGATCGGGCTGCACGTGTGCAACGTGGCGGGCATGCGCCGGGCGCTGGCCCGGCTGGCCGCCCGGCCCGGGTACGTGCTCACCGACGGCTTCCCGGTGCGCGGGCTCGCCGTCCCGGCACTGGCGATGTGGAAGGGCGACCAGGTCGCCGCCAGCGTGGCCGCCGCATCGGTGGTGGCCAAGGTCACCAGGGACGCCATCATGCGCGATCTGCACGGCGACTTCCCGGTCTACGGTTTCGCCCGGCACAAGGGCTACTCCACGCCGAGCCACATGCGCGCGCTGGCCGGCCACGGGCCGTGCCCGGAGCACCGGCGCTCGTTCGCCAACGTGCGCGGCCTGCGCCAGCCCGCTGTCCTGCCCGGCGGCGAGCCGTGCCCAGGACCGGGCGGCGAGCCGTGGCCGGGCCCCGGCGGCGAGCCGTGGCCGGAGCCCGCGGTGCCGGATCCTGCGCTGACCATGCCGGGTCCCGGGCTGGCGGTGCCGGGCCGGCGGCGGGCGAGCCGGGGCCGGCGGCGGGCGAGCCGGGGCCGGGGGACAATGGTTGCGCTGCCGACCTCACCAGGCGCCGCGCGCGGCCGGGCCCGGAAGGCCTGGCGGGCATCGCGGGCGGCGCCCGACCGGAGGGAAGACCATGAGCGCCGAGGATCTCGAGAAGTACGAGACCGAGATGGAGCTCCAGCTCTACCGGGAGTACCGCGACGTCGTCGGGCTGTTCACCCACGTGGTCGAAACCGAGCGCCGCTTCTACCTCACCAACCAGGTCGACCTGCAGGTGCGCACGACCGATAACGGCGAGGTGTACTTCGAGGTCACGATGCAGGACGCCTGGGTGTGGGACATGTACCGGCCCGCCAGGTTCGTCAAGAACGTCCGGGTCGTCACGTTCAAGGACGTCAACGTCGAGGAACTCGCCAAGAGCGACCTGCAGCTGCCCGAAGAGAGCTGAGCCGTCCGGGCCGCCGGCCGGCCAGGGCCGCCTGCGCCGGCCTGACTGCCTTCCCGGCCGCGCTGCCCGTCCTGGCTGCTCTTTTCCGGGCCGGGCCTAGACGGTTCCGCGGGATTCTAATCAGCCGCATCTGACATTCCGGCAGCTTCGTCCACAGGGGCGTAGCGGGCTGGGCCGGATGTCCACAGCCGCCCGTGCCCGCCCGCGCCGCTGCCTCCGCTGCGCCATCGTCGGCAGCGGAGGTGGTGCCGGTGAACCGCAAGGACGCCCTCGGCAGGCTGGGGGAACAGCTGGCCGCGGAGTACCTTCAGGCGGCCGGGCTGCGGGTCGTCGACCGGAACTGGCGCTGCTCGGCCGGCGAGATCGACATCGTGGCGACGCTCGACCGGACGCTGGTCGTCTGCGAGGTCAAGACCAGGTCCGGGCGCGAGTACGGGACGCCGCTGGAAGCGGTCAGCCGCCGCAAGCTCGCCCGGCTGCGCCACCTGGCGGTCCGCTGGGTGCTCGCCCGCGGCCTGATCTTCGACGAGATCCGCATCGACGTGGTCAGCGTGCTGAAGAACCCGTCCGGGGAGTTCGACATCGAGCACGTCCCGGGGGTGGGCTAGATGGCGCTGGCCCGGGCGGATGCGACCGCCCTGACCGGGTGCAGGGTCATCCGGCGCAGATCGATCGAGGCGGACACCAAGAACGGGTCAGCGACGGCGCGCTAGTGCCCCGATGAGGGCTGCGGCCGCTGCGGCGGCGAGGAAAATGCCACCGCGGACCGGGTGATGGCTGATGACTACTATGCCGAGCACCAGCGCAGCCAGTGCTATTAGCGCGCAGGCAACGACCGCGACGGGACCTCGCCGGAAGGGCGCGTAGGGCATTTCGCTGGACCTCACTCTTGCTGCGGGCGACTGGACGGCGGCGGCGGGTTTCGCTGTCCCCGGTTCATAGCGCGAGCGCGGCGAGCAGGTTGGCGGCCGCGTGCGCGGCCGCGGGTGGCGCGACGCTGCCGGAGCGGTACCGCAGCCAGCCCTGCAGCCAGCCGGCGATCAGCTGGACGGGCAGGATCGGCCAGAGGGCGCGGCTGACGAGCAGGAGCAGGGTGTGCGGGGCGAGGAAGATGAGTGCCTGCACGATGTTTCCGCGGCGGAAGCCGAGCCGGCGGTGCAGCAGGCCGGCCAGCCAGCCGCGAAACAGCATCTCCTCGCCGGCGGCGAGCAGGACGATGCCGATGTAGCCGCCGTCCGTGGTGGGGCGCCCGGCGGCGACGCCGTGCCGGGCGAGGACGGCGGCCGGGATCAGTCTGAGCGCGGCGTAGCCCAGGGTGGCGGTAATGGCGGTGACGGCGGCGGCGGCAAGGTAGTCCCGCCGATGCCCGGCGGTAAGCCCGACCGCTGCTGAGGCCGCTGCCGGGGTGTGCCCGCTGCGCCGCAGCAGGTGACGGTAGATCAGCGAGGGCAGGCTCAGCACCACGAACTCGAGCACGTTGCCGATCAGCACGCTTATCCACCCGGCCCGGACATCGAGGGTGACATATCGATAGACGATATCCAGCGGTCATATCGATAGTCAATATGCCGTCAGGCGCTCAGCTGCGTCCCGCCCTGGTGGCTGGCCCCGCGACGGCGGCGCGGGCGGGTCAGCCCGGGCGGCTGGTAGCTGATCAGGTCACCGGGCTGGCAGTCCAGCTCCCGGCACAGCGCCTCCAGGGTGGAAAACCGGACCGCGCGGGCCCGGTTGTTCTTCAGTATCGACAGGTTCGCCACGGTGATGTCGATGCGGACCGCCAGCTCGCTCAGCGTCAGGCCGCGCTCAGCGAGCAGCCGGTCCACATGCACAGCGATGGGCATGCCGGGTCACCTTTCAGATCGTCAGGTCATGGTCCTGCTGCAGGCGGGCCCCGAGGTCGAAGACCTGCCCGAGCAGCACGAGCAACACCCCGAGCAAAATGACCTCAAGCCGCACCGGGAACACCTCCCGGAACCGGACCCCGTCCGCGTGCAGATGCCCGTGTGCCCACCACGACGCACCGAACAACACTGCCGCCCGCAGCAGTTCCGCGGCCAGCACCGCGGCGCCGATGAGTCGTACCCGGCGCGCGCTCTCAGTCGCGAATGGCCGTCCGGCGACGACGGCAGTGAGCAGCCGCCGCAACTGGAAGACCACAAGCGCGGCCAGCCCCAGCGCGACGACGATGACCGCGGCCGCCGCTATCAGCAGCGGGCGCGAACCGGGCACGCCCAGCTGCGCGGTGACGGCGGACAGCGACCCCCGCTCCCTCGGATACCGGGCGTAGATCGCGTACGCCGAGGAGTCCATGTCGAGAAACGCCGGCATCGAAACCCGCACCCGGCCCGGTCGCAAGACACCCACGATCAGCAGGACGATGACCGCAACCCCGCCGGCCAGCAGGAGATACCACGCCAGATCGAATACTCGCCTCAAGAACAGTGCCGCCGCCCCGCGCGCCCGCATCCGCGTACGCGCAGTCCCTGACCCTTGCGCCATGTCGACAAACAATAACGACCCGCAGCCGCGATCCCGGTCGGCAGCGGTACGCGAAGGCAACCCCGCCCGCCGAGAAGGTGACCGAGCGCAAGCCCGGACCAGTCGCTGGTCATCCGCGTGCCCCGCCGCGCCCGTCTTCCCGGTGCAGGCCCCGGCCGGGGCGGGAGCGTCCGATCCGCTGTGTAAGTGATCGTGGCGGTCATGGGGTCGGGATTCGCCCGTCGAAGTAGATGGTGAACGCCTGGAGCGCTTGTTTCCACCCCGCGCTGCGGATCCCGGTGTTCGGGCTGCGGAACTCCTCCAGGTTCCGCACGGCCAGGTAGAGGACCTTCAAAGCGGCTTGCTCGCTGGGGAACTGGCCGCGGTTGCGGGTCACCTTGCGCAGCCGGGCGTTCATCGACTCTATGAGATTCGTCGTGTAAATCACCCGCCTCACGTCCGGCGGGAAGGCCAGGAACGGGACGAACTGCTCCCAGTGGGATCGCCACAGCTTCACGATCGCCGGATACCGTTGTCCCCAGGCCGCGGCGAAGGCCTCCAGGGCGGCGGCCGCGGCCGTCTCATCCGCGGCGGAGTAGACCAGCCGCAGGTCGCGGGCCAGCGGCGCCCAGTACTTCCGGGACGCATACCGCAGCGACGCGCGGATCAGGTGCACCACGCACAATTGCACGACGGCCTGCGGCCAGACGACGCTGATCGCGTCGGGCAGGCCGGTGAGGCCATCGCAGCAGACGATGCACGCATCGGCGACTCCCCGGCCCCTGAGCTCGGACAAAACCGAGAGCCAGAATTTAGCGGACTCACCGGTCGTCGGCCCGACCCACAGGCCCAGGACCTGCTTGGCGCCCTCACAGTCGACGCCGATGGCCAGGTAAACGGGCCGGTTCGCCACCACCCCGTCCCTGATCTTGATCATCAGCGCGTCGATGAAGATCACCGGGTAGACCGGGTCGAGCGGCCGGCCCTGCCATTCCTGAAGTTCCTCGACCACAGCGTCGGTGACCCGGCTGATCAGGTCCGGTGAGACCTCGACGTCATACATCTGCCGCAGGTGGGCGCGGATGTCGCGGGTGGTCATGCCCCGCGCATACAACGCGATGATCCGCTCGTTGAACCCGGCTAGCCGGGTCTGGCCCTTGCGCACGATCTTCGGGTCGAACGTGCCGGCCCGGTCCCTCGGCACCGCCAGATCCACCGCGCCGATGTCGGTCAGCACAGTCTTGGGAGTGGCGCCGTTGCGGCTGTTCCCCGACCCGCGGCCGGCCGGGTCGTGTTTCTCATACCCCAGGTGGCCGGTCATCTCCTCGGCCAGGGCCCGTTCCAGCACCGCCTTGGTCACCTGCGAGAGCAGCCCGTCGGGGCCGAGCAGCTCGGCTCCCTCGGCCTGGGCCCGGCCCAGCAGCTCGTCCGCCAGCTGATCATCCACCAGCGGGCCGCGGCCCGGCGGGCCGCCCTCGGGCTTGCGGGGCACCGTTGAAGTGTCTTGCATCGCGTGTCCTTCCGCGAGCCGCCTTTCCTGCGGCTCATCGTCAGGCCACGTCACTTACACAGCTGGCAGGACACGCCCCCCGGGGCGGCCCGGACGGTTGCCGATCATATCGGCGGGTCGGCGCGCGCTATGGCGGCCGAAGTTCATAACGCTCTGCGATAAGCCGTTCGGCTCCCGGCATAACACCAGGTCATCCTTTAGGCCTGAGTTACCAGGAAGGACAGCACCCGGCAGTCTGTATGAGACCGCCAAGCATTTCTGACAGTTCCCTGGCGCCTCCGGGTGTGGGTGGTGCGGATCGTGTCTGCCCAGCATGAGTGGGGGGCCGTCGGAGACGGCCCCCCACTTGCGGCGATCCTGGTCAGCCCAGGTTCCTGGTTAGCTCTGCGGGCATGGGTTGCCGGGCAGGATTTTCTGGTAGTCGTTGTACTGTGATGAGGTAGTCCCGCCCGTGTCGGCGTAGGTCACCTTGAGCAAGTGCCCGTACTGGGCGTTCTTGCCGTAGTCGCGGGTGGTGAATCCCGGTACGGTCTGCCCGGGCGCCCACACGCACCCGCCGAGCGCGCGCCCGCTGGTGTAGTAGGGATAGAAGGCGGCCGGCGTGCTGTCATCGGTCAGCGGGATGCGCGTGCATCCCTGGCCGGTGGCATAGTTGCAGGCCTGGGTCTGGGACTCGATGGCGGGCAGGTCGGTGTTGAAGCCGATCTTGGAGTAGTTGACGCTGTACGCCGGCCCGGTGAGCGGACTCGTGACGATCGTCGGGCTCGGCGTCAGCCTCCGGTTCCCGTCCGGCCAGTCCCGGAGGTAGGAGGTCCCGTCGAATCCCAGGTTCTCGCCCTCGCAGCCGCTGACCCGCACGAGCGTGGACGCCGATGCGGGGAAGCAGCCGACGTCATCGGCATCGGTCGGCTCGACGTTCGATCCTGCCCCCTCGGTGCCGGTGCACGTGCCGGTGCTGGCATTGACTGTGCTGCAGTAGTCGAAGTGGCCGATCTCGGTGTCGAAGGCGACGTTGTAGGTGGCTGCGGCCCAGGGCACCGTGGTCTTGGTGCTGGAGGTCGAGTACATCGGGTGGAAGTCGTAGGGAATGTTCTTGCAGGTGGTGCCGTGTGGCGCGTACTTGATCTGGCCGAAGCCGTTGGCCGCGCTGGCCGTCATCAGGCCCTTCTGGCCGGTGGTGGTGTCAGTGACGATGGTCCGCAGCCCGTGCGCGCTGTCGTGCAGGGTAACGGTGTAATGGTCCCCGGGGTTGAGCGTCAGGTCTTTCGCCAGGTCTGGCTTGCCCGACTTGACCGGGTCGAAGTTGATCGGGTTGGGCGGTCCTTGCGGCTTGCCGCTGTGGGTCAGGTAGGCGAAGTTGACATACTCGACGCCAGTCAGCGGGCCAGTGGCCTGGCAGGAGGTGTTGAGCTGCTGCCCGGTGACCGGGTCCAGCGACAGGCTATCGATGTTGAGCGCGACGCACCACTGGGTCGCCGAGCAGCTGAAGCCATTGAACTGCTGGACGTAGCCCGGCGGGTAGAACTGCAATTCCATGAACGCAGTGCCGGCGTGATGGGAGCTGCCCGGCTTGGTGATGTTGCGGTTACTGTCGGGCGGGCAGGTCTTCACCGTCTCGGGGTAGGACTGCGTGTCGCACATCGCCATCCCGAACCAGAACGCCGGGTACAGCATGAAGTTGTAGGACCGCTTGCCCGGGATCGCCCGTGACGGCGGGTCCTTGGGGATGATGCCCTGATAGCGCATCTGGTTGCCTGAGCCTGCCTTGTTGGAGTAATACAACAGCGACGGCTCGTCGTGGCCGACATAGTGACCGAACACATCTCCCGAATCAAAGGTTTCGGTGCACAAGAACCGGTTAGTGGCGCACAGGTCGTGCCCTCGTGCCGCTCCGGCCGCTGCCGGGGCATGGGAGGCTGCCGCCGCCCCGCTCGTCATGGCCATGGATACGGCCAAAGCGCAGGCCGTGGCGACGGCGAGAAGCGTTCTACGGGCTTGGCTCGGTAGTTTCATCTGCTCTGCTGATCTCCCCTCGCCCAGGGAGCGGCACTGGCCCCGGACACTCTGAACAGCTAACCAGTGTCGGTCCGAATCCCTCTCTATTACCGTCGATACCGGCACAAACAGGAACAGGCCGCAATCTCCTGACGTGCCGCAGGGCAATCGCGGAGAAAACATAACATGCGCCATGAGCACGGCGCAGTAGCCGGAAGCACAAGAGCGGCTGTTCAGAAGGCGGCTTGGCGCCCTGCGGGCACCCAACAAGGCATCTAGAAATTAGGATAATCCAGCTGAAAGCGAATCGCGCGTTGGCGCATCCCGCCAGGTGTGGCCAAGCGATGCCGCGCTGCCGGCCGGCACAAGCGCAACCGCGACTTCAGCGGCCTCTCGTGCCAGGGCCAGCCGCCTCGCAACATAGCCGACAATCTCATCGCCGTTCGGCTAATGCCGACGACTCCCCAGAATGAGCACGTCTGGCGGCTAGAGCTGATCATCGTCTCGCAGCCACCAGCCGCACCGATCGGCGGGTCGGGCTATTGCCGGCCGGGAATCCTTGTGACCGGCTGCGGTCGTGGTCAGACGGCGTGGAGCGCCGCGCGGTGCCCGTTGCTGGGCTGTCGCCGCCTCGTGCGGCGTCGGCGGCCAGCCTCGTCTCGGCGAGGCCGCGCTTGGCGCTGGGTGGCGGCATGGCCGAGGACCGCGGTCAGGAATGGTTCCGTGGCGAGCTTGTACACCACAGCGTCGGTGCGGGCGGTGACGGTTGCGGTGCGGGGGACAGCCCGCAGGAGGGCGATCTCCCCGGCTCCCTCGCCAAGCCCGCACCGCCGCACCAATCGTCCGTTCTGGGAGATATCTAGCTGTCCCGCGGCGACCGCGTAGTAGCATCGGCATCGTCGCCTGGCGGATGAGGATGGCCCCGGCCGGTACCTCAGCCGGGATGAGGGCGGCCGCGAGGCCTTCGAGAGCCGGGGCGGGCAGTTCGGCGAGTAGCGGGATGGAGCGCAGCAGCGCGATCTGCACGACCGGGACGGGCGCATGGGCGTCCAGGCTGAGCAGAGCCCGGCCGCCGCGGCGGCGGCCAGCGGGAGCACGGCGGCGACACCGAGCAGGGCGAGCCGGCTGCCTCCCAGGTGGATGAGGGATGGCCATCGGCACCGCTGCCGCCCGGGTGGCAGGGTCGACCGGCGCCCACCTGGACATCGCTCCCGGCCAGCGACCATCTGACGTCGACCCCCGCTGAACCGAACAGGCGCCGCGGGACAGCCGGTCTGTCAGGAGGCCGGACCGGACCAGGCCCTACGGCCCGGCAGTAACCGGCGAACTGCTCCGATTCGGCCCGCCTACTCGCCCCGCCAGCGTCCGGCCATGTCCCCTTGCGGCCGGCGAGGCAGGGATCAGGGGCATCGCATTGGCGAGGGCCCGGACCCAAGAGGCGCGGCCCGTTACCCTCCCGGTCGCCCCCGGCCAGGGACGCCCGGCTGACAGTGAAGCAGGCCGGGCTGACATTCCGGCTGTTTCGTCCACAGGCCGCTGCCCGCCCGGCGGGTTATGCACAGCACGGGCGCGGCCGTCACGCGCCTCCGGCCGGCTGCGCCATCGTGAGCAGCGGAGGTGGTGCGGAGTGAACGCCAAGGCTTTCCTTGGCCGGCCTGATGAGCAGTTCGCGGAAGGCCGGTTCGGTGTCGGGCTCATCGGGGTGATGGGGTAGATGGCGCTGGCCCGGGCCTGCGCGATCGCCTTGACCGGGGTGCAGGGTCACCCGGTGCAGATCGAGGCCGACATCGAGAACGGCCTGGTGGCCCTGCTGCTGGTCGGCCTGCCCGACACCGCGCTGCGGGAGGCGCGGGACCGGATCAGGGCCGCGATCATCAACAGCGGGGAACGGTGGCCGCAGCGGCGGATCACCGTCGGGCTGTCGCCTGCCAGCCTGCCCAAGCGGGGGAGCGGCTTCGATCTGGGCATCGCGGCCGCGATCCTGGCGGCGGCGGGGACGGTCCCGGCGGCCGCGCTCGCGGGAGTCATGCTGATCGGCGAGCTCGGGCTGGACGGGACCGTGCGCCCGGTGTCCGGCGTGCTCCCGGCCGCCGCCGCCGCGGCGGCGGCCGGCTTCGAGATAGCCGCGGTCCCGGCGGGCAACGCCGCCGAGGCGTGCCTGGTGCCCGGGCTGCGGGTCGCGGCCGTGCCCAGCCTGGCCGCGCTGCTCGCCTGGCTGCGCGGCTGTCCGGTCGAGGCCGCCCGGCCGGTCGAGGTCTTCGAACCTGGCCGCGGTCCTGGCCCGGCACCCGCGCCGCCAGATCGCCAGCCAGCCCGGGACCTCGCCGAGGTGGTGGGCCAGCCGACCGCCCGCCGGGCCGCCGAGATCTGCGCCGCGGGCGGCCACCACCTGCTCCTGCTCGGCCCGCCGGGAACAGGAAACCCTATACTTGAAATAAAGTACCGACCACTGGAGGGACGATGCCGCCGCCGCCCATGATCACGATGTCGCGGGGGCCCGCCGCGGCGCGGGCCTGATCGATGGCGGAGGCGAGGTCGCCGGTGAAGGTGACGCGCATCCCGAGTTCGCGTACCAGCCGAACCTCGTCTGTGGGGGGGGCCGGTGTGTGATGACCCAGATCGGTGGTGTCCCAGTCTGGTCGGCGCCGTAGCCGATGTCCTGGTTCCATCCGTGCGGACCGTTCACGACATCGAACAGCCGGGCGGCCCATGATCACGGCGCCGGTGCCTGCGGTCACGTCCGTGAGGTTCTCGGTGTCGACGGCATCCCGCTGCTTGACCCGGGTGTGGGAGGTGCGGAGCGTCGCCGAGTCCGTGGTACGCGTCGGCACCGACGCCGGTGACGTAGCCGTCAAGGGACATGGTGATGTCGGCGATAACTTTCGGCACGGCGACCCTGTCTGGTCCGATGAACTCTCGCCGGTGCCGGTGGTCATGATGTCTAGTGGTCGCCGAGCACGGCGCAGGCGAGGTCGGCGAGTTCGCGGTCGGTGATCTGCGCGGCGGCGTCGGTGCGGATGCGGATGGTGCCCGTGCTGGTCTGCAGGTCGGGGTGGCGGTCGGTGAATCCGGCGTCGCCGCTGGCTTTCCACCCGTAGATCGAGACGCCGTGTTTCCAGACGCCCATGTGCAGCCGTCGCGTCCCGTTCTGGTAGGTGGGCATCTTGTTGGAGAACACCACCTCGGCAGCCGGACAGGCTCGGAGGATGATCCGATGCACACGGTCGAACAGCGCCCGGTGCTCGCGAGAGATCGCGTCGATGTAATTCTGCACGTCGCGGTCCATGATCTTCTCCTGCTGCCGCGCGTCCTGTACGGCAGGACGGAACATCGGTGAGATCGCTAGCAGTATCAGGGCGGCGGCGAGTATTGGCCTTGCCAGCGTTGCCATGTGTGGCATGTAGGTCCAGATGCTGAACTGCAAGCCGCCGCCGCGCTGTGTGAGCTGGTAGCCGAATGTCGAGTCGAGGAACTGCACCACTCCCGAGGTGATGAGCGGCCAGGCGAGCATCCCGGCGAGGGCGGCGGCGAGCGTCAGCACGTAGCGGGTGCGCCCTCGTTTGACGCCCAGGAACTGGGATGCGAGCAGCGCGGGGGGAACTTCGTCAGTGCTGCGGATGTGATGAGCAGCCCGCGGGTGACTGGCTGCTGCGCTGCGATGATCGTCCATCGCATAGGGCTGCGATTAGCGCATCGTTGGTTTCCGCCATCAAGCATAGGTCGGTGAACGGATAGAGCAGGTAGGCGAACATGAACGCTTGCGTGAGCGGCCAGCCACCGAGCCGGCGGCCGAGCGTGTGCAATCCCGCGAGCGTCAGCGCGTCGAAGCACGCCGCCGGCAGCAGCGTCGCGATCACTGCCGGCGTCGGCGGGAAGATGGCCACGAACGGGATGTACGCGCAGTAGGTCGAAGGGCCAGTAGGAGTCGGGCCGGTAGATCCGGAGCGCGCCGGGGCCCTGCCATCACACCGCTCCGTAAAGGTGCAGGCCGTGCAGCAGGCGCCAGGTGCCGAGCGAGCTGGCCTGCCCGACATCCAGGATGTTCCCGGCTGGGGTGCTTGCGAGCCGGGCGAGCAGCAGTATCCCTATTGCCGCGCGCAACCGCCGGGAGCTGATGGACGGCCGCAGTTGCGGCATCGGCCACTTCCCGAGCCAGACCCCAAGCATGCTGGTGAACAGCCAGCCAAGGCAGACGGCCGCCAGCCACAGCCCGGCTTCCGGGGTATCGTCGCTGAGCAGCATCGCCACGGGGAAGAAACCGGCGAGCGCCAGCAAGTCCAGCTGCTCGACTCGCCACGGGCGGTGCCAGTCGACCAGGCCAAGAATGAAACAGGCCGCCCACGGCACGGCGATCAGCAGCGGATGCAGCGTGAACTGGCCGCCGACAACCTCCGGGCGGAACCAGCCGCCGCCTTTCGGCACGAACCCGTGACCGAGCGGCACGGACGCCGCCAGCAGCCCCAGCCCGGTGATGAGCGCGAACACCAGCAGGCCAATGATCACCCGTTCGCCCGCTTGCGCGGTGTGCCGTCCAGGTCTGCTCGGCCGGGGCATCGATCGGCCGGGGCATCCAGCTATCCATCTGCTGACGGTGGTCCTCCTTCCAGGACCTGTCCGTGCGGGCAAAGCTTGTCCGCGTCCCGGGCCGGACCTCCCACAGCACAGGCGACGGGATGCGTTTCAGCCAGCTCAGCAACGCGCCGGCCCGGCCCGCAGGACTGGCCAGGATCCGGAACAGGCCTGACTGCCGCCGCAGCGAACACGAAATGCCGTGGTGATGTGCGCGGTGGCCATCGGCGGGCCCTGTTCATGCGTCGCGCAGCTGCAGCGACAGCCCGCCAGTCAGCAGCGCGGCGGCGGACCAGGCGGTGAGTACCCCGAGGCCTGCCCATGGGGCGATGGGCAGGGTGTTCAGGCCGGTGGTGGCCTGGATGGCGAGCCCGGCGGTCATCGGGCCGATCTGCTGCAGATGGCGCTGCCAGGCTGGGTCGCTGACCGCGCCAGCCAGGATCGGGAACAGGTAAAGCAGGCCGAGGATTGCCCCGATGGCCACCGCAGGGTCCCGCGCGGCGGTGGCGATGCCGAGGCCGAGCACCCCGATCAGGGCCAGGTAGAGGACCGATCCGGCGGCGGCGCGCAGCACCGGCCCGTCGCCCAGCGACAGCAGCGTGTAGCCGTGTGCCGGGCCGAGGCCGTGGCCGGGCAGGATGAGCCGCCCGGCCAGCACGCAGGCCAGTACCGCGACGGTTCCTGCGGCCAGGACCAGTCCGGTGAGGATGGCCGCCTTGGCCGCCAGGACCGTGATGCGTTGCGGCATGGCCGCCAGGGTGACCCGGATCATGCCAGTGCTGTACTCGTTGCTGACCGTCAGCACGGCGAGGAGCGCGACGACCGCCTGGCCGAGATCGATGCCGGTGAGGCTGACCTTGGCCGGGTCCTGGCCGCAGCCCGGATCAGGGCAGTTCACCGCCGTCGCCGCTGCGGCGCCGACTGCCACGGTCAGCGCGACGGCGGCGAGCAGCAGCCAGATCGTGCCCGGCGCGGTCCGCGCCTTGGTCCATTCCGCGTGCAGGGCCCGGCTCATGCGTCCCGCCGCCGCAGCAGGAAGGCGGCGAGGCCCACGGCGAGCGCGGCGTAGCCGCAGAGGACTGCCATGCCTGCCCACGGCGCCAGCGGGAAGTACCCGTTCGGCGGCACGTACTGGGCCGCGTCAAAGGCCGGCAGCCGGGGATAGACCGGATTGGTCTGCTGGACGGCGAAGCCAGCGGCGGGCGTGACCCGCAGCAGCCATTCCTGGGCACTGACGGACAGGATGCCTGGACTGGTGCCGAGGAGGTACGGCAGCACGATGACCACGATGCCGAAGCCGGCCGCGACGGCGCTGCGCCGGGCCACGGCGCCGACGGCCAGCGCGAGGACGGCGGCGATGGCCAGCAGCGCCGCGGTCCCGGCGATGACTTGCAGCGCGGCGGAGGCGCTCACCGGGTTGATCGGGCTGCCGTTGGAGTGCAGCACATGCAGGCCGACCGGGATGGTGATGGCCGCGGCGGCCAGGCCGGTGGTGAAGGTGACGGCGCCGATCACGATCGCCTTGGCGGCCAGGACTTGCCCACGCCGCGGGCTGGCGGCGAAGGTGAGCCGGATCAGGCCCCGCCGGTACTCGGCGGTCATGAACATGGTCCCCACCACTACTGTTGCGATCAGCCCGGCGAACGTGCCGACCAGAGTCGCTCCCGCGGCCGCACCGGGGTTGCCGACTGGTCCTGCGGGCGCGATATCGCCGCTTCCGGTCACGGTGATCGTTCCACCGGCCTGGCGGAACACCTCGGCTTGCCGGATCACCACGGCGTTGCTGGCCGCGATGATCTCGCCGGCCCACGCGCTGCCTCGCCAGCTTCCGTCTAGGCTGACATGGTCAAAGGCCGCGGTAGCCACGGTGGGGCCGCCCTCTGCGGTGGCCGCGCCGAATGACTGGGTTGTGACCTGGGAGTTACCCGGTGAGGTGGCGAACATCCCTGCCTGGACCGTTGGAGGCAGCCCGGCCAGGGTGACGGTGCTGACCTTGATCCAGTGCGTGCCATCGGCCGAGTCGTACCCGGTGATGGTGTCGCCGGAGCGGGTCAGCCGGAGCCAGCGCGGTGACGCCGCCGAGACGCGGCCGGCCAGGCCGGGCGAGTCCTGGGTGTAGTTCCACTGCATCCGCACCCCGTAACCGCCGGTGACCATCATCGCCGCGTAGGCCGATCCTTGCCGGGTGCCGTCGGTGATGATGATCCCGGCCTTGGCCCACGGCTGCACACCGGGCACCATGCCGGCCATCGGGTTGTCCTGCTCACCCCGCGGCACTTGCCCGTTGGGGTTGTACCGGCCGGTCAGCGACGTGACCCGGACGGTGATGCTGCCGTTTCCCGCCAGTGCCCGCCGCACGAGGTAGAAATTGTCGGTGACGAACTCTCCGCCCGGCCCTGCCGGAGGAGACGGACAGGACAGGGCCACGGGATGCTGAGGGCCCTGGATGAGGCAGTGGCTGCCCGACGCGCTGAACCAGCCGAGGAACACGATGGCCACCAGGGCGGCGACGATGGCGATGATCCAGCCGCGCACGGTCCGGAACTTGGTCCACTCCGCGTGCAGCAGATGCGCGAACCCGGTCAGGTCCGGTGCCGTACCGGGCCTGGTCATCGGACCGTCTCCTCGCCGGGGGCGGCGCGGAACTCTACTGCGTCGCTGGTGAGCGCCATGTACGCCTCTTCCAGGCTGGCTTGGTGCGGGGACACCTCGGTGAACGGGATGGAGTTCGCGGCCAGCAGAGTCACAATCCGTCCGGCCGGCATGGCGTTGATGGTGACCACGCCGGGTCCAGTGGCTGCGGCCTGAGCCCCGGCGGACTTGAGCACGTCCATGGCCTGCGCGGTGGCAGGGGTGCGGATCGTCACCCGGTCGCCGGACGCGGCCGCGATCAGGTCGGCCACGCTGGTGTCGGCGATAACCCGCCCGCGGCCGATCACCACCACGTGATCGGCGGTGTCCTGGAGCTCGCTCATCAGGTGGCTGGACACCAGCACGGCCCGGCCCTGGGCGGCCAGCAAGCGCAGGAAGCCGCGCATCCACACGATGCCCTCGGGGTCCATGCCGTTGAACGGCTCATCCATCATCAGCACCGGCGGGTCGCCGAGCATGGCCGCGGCGATCCCCAGCCGCTGCCGCATGCCCAGCGAGTACCCGCCCGCCCGCCGCCGGATCGCCGCGCCGAGGCCCGCCTGCTCGACCACCTCATCGACGCGCCGGGCGGTCAGACCCTGGGAATGAGCCAGCCACAGCAGGTGGTGGCGGGCGGACCGGCTGGGCTGCAGCGCCCCGGCGTCCAGCAGCGACCCGACATGGCGCAACGGATACCCTAGGCCCCGGTACGGCTGGCCCCCGATCAGCGCGCGGCCCGCGTCGGCCGCATCCAAGCCGAGGATGATCCGCATCGTGGTGGATTTCCCAGCGCCGTTGGGGCCCACGAACCCGGTCACCTGCCCCGGCCGGACGGTGAACGACATCCCGTCCAGCGCCACGGTCGGCCCGAACCGCTTGCGCAGGCCGCTGACTTCAATAGCCGTCTTCATGGCACATCGTTGTAGGGCATGGCCGGTAACACGGCCGTGACAGGTTTTGTAACCGCGCTGTCACCGCCGGCCGGTCATCCTGGAATATTGCGACCTACGCTGGGCTGGGGGTATAGCGGATGAGGATCTTGATGGCCGAGGACCATGCGGAGCTGGCCGAGACGGTGGCGGCGGGGCTGCGCCGCGAGGGCATGGCCGTCGACATCGCCCTGGACGGGCAGCAAACCCTCGACCGCGCCCGCGTCACCAGCTACGACGTGATCGTGCTGGACCGCGACCTGCCCGAGGTGCACGGCGACGAGGTCTGCCGGCATCTGGCCGCCGACCAATGCCAGAGCCGGATCCTGATGCTGACCGCGGCGGCCACGATCGAAGACCGGGTGGACGGCCTCAGCCTGGGCGCTGACGACTACCTGGCCAAGCCGTTCGCGTTCGCCGAGCTAGTGGCCCGGATCCGGGCCCTCGCCCGGCGGTCCCGGCCGCCGCTGCCGCCACTGCTGGCCCGCGGCGACCTGAGGCTGGACCCGGCGCACCGGGCAGCCACCCGGGCCGGGCGGCGGCTCACGCTTACCCCGAAGGAACTCGCCGTGCTGCAGCTACTGCTGGAGGCCCAGGGCGCGGTGGTGCCCGCCGAGGAACTTTTGGACAAGGTGTGGGACGAGATGGCCGATCCTTTCACTACCACGGTCAAGGTCACGATCTACCGGCTGCGGGCCAAACTCGGCGACCCGCCCGTCATCGAGACCGTCGCCCAGGCCGGCTACCGGATCTAAGGACCACGATGCGCCTTCCTTCTCGACCCGCCGGGCTGACCGGCCGAACACTGCGCCTCCGCCTGACCATCCTGTACGGAATCCTGTTCCTAGTCTCCGGTGTTGGGCTGGTGGCCGTCACTGATGCTGTGACCCACTGGTTTTCGCAGGAGCCGCCACCAGGGCATGGCCTTTCGCATCCTTACCAGGTCCAGCTGATCATCGCGCTGGGCATCACCGCGGCGGTCTCGGTCATGCTGGGCTGGCTGATGGCCGGCCGGATCCTGCGGCCGCTGCAGGCCATCACCGCGGCGACCAGGCAGATCTGCGAAGACGACCTGCACCGGCGGCTGGCCATCCCAGGACCGGCCGGCGAAATCAAAGACCTCGCCGACACCATCGACGGCCTGCTGGCCCGGCTGCAGGCCGCCTTCGACGCCCAGCGGAACTTCATCGCCAACGCCGCCCACGAACTGCGCACCCCGCTCACCCTGGAACGCACGACGATCGAGGTCGCCCTGGCCGACCCCGCCGCCACCGCCGATACCCTGCGCTCGACCTGCGAACGCGTACTGGCCGCCGGCCAGCAGCAGGAACACCTGATCGAGGCGCTGCTCACCCTGGCCCGCAGCCAGCGCGGCCTCGACCACCGCGAGCCCGCCGACCTCGCCGCGATCACCGCGGGCGTCCTGCAGTCACGCGAGCCCGAGGCCGTGGCCCGCGGGCTGGCCATCCACGCCTCGATCACCGCCGCGCCGGCCCACGGCGACGCCCGTCTGCTTGAGCGGCTGGCCGCCAACCTGATCGACAACGCGATCCGGCACAACATCCCACACGGCCAGATCGACGTCCAGGTCACCGCCAGCGGCGGCCTGCCACGGCTGAAAATCATCAACACCGGCCCCGTCATCACCGCTAGCCAGGCCACACGGCTGCTCCAGCCCTTCCAGCGCCGGCCCGGCAGCCGCCCGGCCAGCAACGACGGCCTAGGCCTGGGCCTGTCCATTGTCGCGGCCATCACCAAAGCCCACCACGGCAGCCTCGCCATCAACCCCGGCCCACAGGGAGGCCTCGACATCGACATCAGCCTCCCCGCGACCGCCGTAATCACGCCAGCCACCCACAGTGCACTAGCTACTACCTGACGAGACACCCAACCTGCCGGAACCCCGGACAGCAGCATCGACCGAGATGGCGGCGCCGTGCAGCACGGCACCGACGGGTACGACCGACGGAATGGCGGCACTCAGAGAGGGCCTGGAACGCGGCCACCACCAGACCCTGGTCATTACTGGCTGCGCAAGCCTATGCGAAATTCAGCATCCTTATACGTCCTGGCAGACGCACTATTTCGGCATGAGCGCAAGTCGGGAACGCCGTCGCGCTCAGACCAACCGTTGGTGAGCCTCGCGCCTAGCGATCTTCCGGGCGGTCTCGACTGTCTGCGGCGGCAGGGTGACCTCGCCCCGGTCGTGCCGGGCGATCACCGCGTCGTGTATGTTCGCGAACTCGCCATACCGGATGTCGCTATCGGTGATCGCCTCCAGGGCATCGCTGATCACCGCTCCGGTCTTAAGCGCCGTCTCCGGCAGCGCTGCGATCAGGTACGCGCCGTGCACCATCGCCGGGCACGTGTCGGCGTGCCAGACGATCACCAGGTGCATCGGTCGCTCGTCCATCCGGTACTCGGTGACGAACCCGAACCCCGTTGTCGCGCAGTCCGGGCACGCGCTGCCGGTCTCGTTGATGACGGCAATCACTGCGGGCGGGCACTCGTGCAGGTCCGCGTCGCACGGGCCGTCACAGAACGCCTGCTGCACTCCTTGGGCTCGCCGGTCACTGGCCTGCCTCCAGTCCATGCTGAGCGATCGTCTGCGCATAGTCCGGGCTCACGAAGGAGGAGTCGACGGTGAACCATGCATGCGACTGCCAGTCACCGGGATGCCGTCACCGGTAGCCGCGGCTGGACATTGGCCCGCAGCTGCGCGCGCCGTGTGGCGTCGTCCTTCGGCGGCGGCACGGCTGCCGGTTGCATCACGACCCCGCTTCCGCGCCGCGTATAGCGCCGGTGTCGCACGGGCCGAACATCTCGCCGGCCTGGATCGGCGCGCCGTACAAGAGGCGGTGCGTCGCGGCGCTGAGCGCCTTCGCGATGCCGGGCGGCATGGCGGCGATCTCGCATCCCCGGGCAGGGCTCGCCGCGCTGCGGGGTGATACCGCCGCAGCCGGGGCAGATGCATCCGGTCGTCATCGCGGCTCTCCCTGCAGTGTCTTGATCGCGCTGATGGCGATGTCGACGGTGCCGGGGCTGAGGCCTGCGAGGAATTGGAGCACTTGCTGGCTCTCGGCGTCAGTTAGGGATGCCACCCGCGCGCTGAGCGCTTGGGGATCGGCGGAGGCTCCGGGGCTGGTTCTTCAGCCGGGTGCGCTGCCGCACGATATGCGCCCGGCGCAGCACCTGCCGGCGCAGCGCGCTGGTCTCAGCATCGGGCATCCAGACCGCAGGCAGGTAGTCCGCGGCCAGCAGCTGCGCCAAGATCGCCGCATCGACCTTGTCGGTCTTCACGTGCGCCTCGGCGATCGCCCGGGTCCGGACCGGGTTGGAGACCACCACCCGGCCCGCCCGGCTGGCCAGCAGCGCCGCGATCGCCCACGTGTTCCCGGTCGCCTCCAGCGCCACCTCATCGGCCGGGCCCAAGCCCGCCGCGAACTCGCGGACACCCTCCGGCGTCGTGGCGAACGTCCCGGCCTGGCTCACCTGCCCGCCCTGCCAGATCGCCACCTGCGCGAAATCACGGTGCACATCCAGTCCGATGCACCGCCTGCTCCTGCCCATCCCGTTCTCCCTCCGCCGCGGATGACACCTGATCGGGAGCCGGTGGGCAAAGCGACACCTACGGATCCGCGCGCACAGCGCAACCGGGCAGGTCGCAGGGGCGGCCAATTACTAACGCGGGCTCTCAGCCCACCGTGCAAGACCGGCCTGCCCACCCTGCTTCACTCCCGGCGCCCCTGTCCCGGACGGTCGCACCGTATGCCAGCCATACCCGCCCCGCCAGAGGCAGACGGCCAGCGGACCGGCGACGCCTGAAATCTTCATACCGGTTACCAACGCGATCGAGTCGGTAAACGCCCGCATCCGCCGCGCGGTCAAGGCCCGCGGCCATTTCCCCACCGAGCAGGCCGCGCTCAAATGCCTCTACCTGGTCACCCGGTCCCTCGACCCGACCGGGACTGGCCGGACGAGATGGGCGATGCGGTGGAAGCCCGCGATCAACGCCTTCGCGATAACCTTCGGCGACCGGTCGCCGGCCGCCGAGACCTACTAACCCAAACGCCGGAAACACCGTTCATGAGATAGACCCGGGTGGCGTCCGGAATCCGGTGTAAAGCGACGGGCGCGGTTCCGGCTTCATGGTGATGTAAGGCGGTGGCACTGACATTTAGAGTGGTGTCACCGGCCTGGCTGGCGGTGACGGTTTGCGGCCGGAGTTGGCGGGGCGGGGCGAGCAGGGAGCGGCGCAGGTCCTTTCTCTATGGCTTCGAGGCGGATGGCTATCGAGTGAATGCGGCGTGAAGCTCGTAGTACGTGCTGTCAGGTACAACTCCGGGCGGGAGATTCGGCTTCAGGTTCTCGTTGAAAAACCTCTGGCTGTCCGCCTCCGACTCCCAGATCTCGATGATGCGAGTCCCGCCGGCGGGACTCGGACCTCCGGCGTGGGACATGAAGCCGTTCGCCGAATGCAGCAACGGCATCAGCTGCTCCAGCATCGAGGCATAGGTCCCCTCGTCGAGGTTCGGTTGTTCAAAGATTGCGAGTACAGGCATCGGTCCACGTCCTTGATGGGTGAATACGGGGCGTCCGGAATCCGGTGTAAAGCGACGGGCGCGGTTCCGGCTTCATGGTGATGTTAGGCGGTGGCACTGACATTTAGAGTGGTGTCACCGGCCCGGCTGGCGGTGACGGTTTGCGGCCGGAGCTGGCGGGGCGGCGCGAGCGGGGAGCGGCGCAGGTCCTGGAGGTGGCGCAGGCCGTCGCTGGTCATGGTCAGGCCGCGCCAGCCGCGTGATGCCCTGTCGAGGACGGCCCAGACCAGGGTGAGGCAGGTGGTCTCGCCGGGGAGCCGGCCGATGACCTTGGTGCGGCGGCGGGTCTCGCCGAAGGTCCGCTCGATGAAGTTGGAGTGCCGGATGCGGTGGTGGTGCTCGGCGGGGAACCGCAGGTAGGCGGTGAGGCCTTCGTGGTCGGCGAGCAGCATTTCATCGCTGCGGGGTAGGTGGGTGCGTACCGATCGGCCATCTCGGTGATGCGGTGATCAATGAGCTCGGCCAGCCGGGGGCCGGGCTGGGTTTTCAGCTCGCGGGTGTCGAAGATGGCCCAGTAGGCATCCTTGACCTCAGGCTGCATCCCGGCGGGGATCTTCGCGAGGATATTCCTGGCCCGGTGGATCAGGCATCTCTGGCGCAGCGCTTTGGGGAAGGCCTGCCCGATCGCGGCGATCAGGCCGGGAGCACCGTCGGAGATGACCAGCAGCGGGGAGCCTAGGCCGCGCCCGCGCCGATAACCAGCTTCCAAGCCGCGGATGCGCGCGGCAAGGCAGCCCTCAGATCAGATGGCAGCCTAGGCTGCTCCGCCTGCCACTTTATTCGAAACCCCGGCCGCGCGGGCCTGCTCCAGCACGGACGAGCCCGCCATCGCCCCGGGCTTGCGCAACAGCGCCTGCAGGTAGTGATCCAGCACCAGCGACTCGCCGCCCTCGACGGTCAGCCGCTCGTGCCTGGCGACCACGGCACGCCGGCCATAGATGACCAGCTCCGACGAGCGCAGCACCGCCCGGACCTGGCGGCCGATCAGGTGCATCGGGACCGAGTAGCGGCAGCACCGGACGGTGACCTGGCTATAGCGGTCGACCCGCGGGGTCAGCAGCAGCCCGGTCTCAAACGGCTCGTCCGGCATCGGGATCAGCAGCGGCGCCTCGGCGGCGAAGTCCTGTCCGATCGTGCGGATCCGCGCCCCAATCCGGCGGCCGTCCTCGGCCTGCTCGGCCGCGGCGATCTTCGAGTTGAGTTCCGCGAGCGAGTCGACCTCCGGGACCGGGACCAGGTAGTTGCGGTATAAAATAGCCGACCACGCCTTCCACCCCGCCCTTCTCATGACCCTGCCTCGGCTCGCAATAAAAACGCCTCGAACCGGAAATGCGACCGGAACGCGGTCCACCGCGGGTTCTCCACTCGGGCCCGGCCGCGCAGCAGCGCTCGCCGCAGCCCCCGCCAGGAAAGGCCGCCGCGCCGGGCAGCCCGTCCGGCCCCGCGACATGTCCTGCGCCCGCACCCGCCGCGCCGTCATCGCCGCGATCCGCACCGGGAGAACCTGCTACCAGACCCTGACCAGGAAGATCGCGAGATACCGCGTCATCGTCGACCGGAGCCGCCACCGTGCCCGCAAGTCGAAGTCACCCAGCAGCTTCCCCCACGCCACCGCCAAGGACACCCGCACCCGCACCGCCCCGGCCATCATCACCATGGCCAACAGCCCCGCCTGGCGACACCGTGATGGGACAAAGCGTCGATAAGGGAGGACTCGTCGACTACATGGGCTCCGGCCGGGCCACGGCCTGCGGACCGGCCGCGGCGCGGCCGACGGCTGCCCCAGTCACATATCGGGCGGTCACCCCAGAGCTCAGTGGCCGCGAATCCAGGCACCACCTCGGCACCGAGCCGCCGTCGGGGTTCCAACTTGTGATCGCGCCATAGCGGACGCTCTGCAACAAGTTGCTGGTGACAACCGGCTTCGTCGAAGCTTGCATCAATAAACCAACGTCCTGCGGGTCATGTGCAGTGCGCTCCGGGCTACCTGCTGGTAGAGGACGTCTTCCCGATGTCCCGTCGACGGGACATCGGGAACTTGACATCAATGTCGAGACCTAGGCCACCTGTGCCACTTCAGTTGTACGCAGACCTGTCTCCTGAGCAGTTAGCTTCGTATTGTCAACGACACGTTCCGACTATTATTTTCCTGTCCAATTCGGACAACATTGCTGTCCTCTCCTTCGCAGGTTGGGGCTGCAGGAGATACAGAATGATCATGACCACAATTGCCGGAATAGGGCATAATGGGCCGCGAAAGTCTGCAGGTCATCTCCAGTCCCGGCGGCGAAGTCTTGTGGGTGTCCGGGCCCCGGCCCGGCGCCGTGCACGACCTGACCGCCGCCCGGATCTGGGGGATTGTGCGCGAACTCGAGGCCGCCGGGTTAATCGTGCTGGCCGACAAGGGTTACATCGGCGCAGCCGAGCACCTCTTAACCCCGTACCGGGGCCGGAACAAGCCCGCCTCGCAGAAGGCCCGCCAACTCCGCCCACGCCAATCTGCGCGCCCCCGGCGAACGCGCCAACGCCCAGCTCAAGCCCTGGGCATCTTGCGTAAACTCCGCTGCTGCCCGTGGCGAGCAAGCCAGATCGCCAAAGCCATTCACATCCTCCAGACCCGCGAGATCGCCGGATGAAAACGCTCACTGGCTGCAATGGATGTGTGCTGGCGCGGGTGCAGGCACGCTGGTTCTAGAGCCTCAGCCTCGCAGCGGCGTCTTACTCTTCTCGCCTCCAGATGCCTGGGCTCTCACAGGCCGCTGATGATCTCGGCCAGTGCGGGCAGGCCGTCCTCGCCGACAACGAGATACGACAAGCCGAATCGCTCCCGCCGCGCCTGGAGATCCGAACGGATCTGATCCAGGCTGCCGATGAAGATCGTCGGCATCTGCCATACCGCCTCGACGTCGATCCCGGTCCAGCCGCGCCGGGTAAGCAGGTCCTCCGTCTCGGCACGGCGCTTGCCGGTAATGATGAACGTGCCGAACGCGTTGATCTCAAGGTTCCCGAACCGGTCCCCGGCGGTCTCACGGACCACGCCGACCTTGGCGTCGAACGCCGCGGGCAGCCGGTCCTGGGGATCGTCGCTGCCGGTTGAGTCCCGGATCGGGGCCGGCAGCACGCCCACAATATCCGCGTGCCGGGCAGCGAGCCGCAGCATACGCGGCCCGCCCGCGCCCACCAGCAGCCGCGGTGGACTCGGCCGCGGCATGGGCAGGACATCGAGATCCAGCCCATCGATCCGGTAGGCATCGCTCGTATGGTGGACCGGCGTTCCGGCCAGCAATCCCTTAATGATGCTCAGCGATTCGTCCAGCCGCGCGACCCGCTGACCCGCCCTGTCGAATGCGATCCCCGCCTCCTCATATTCGGGCTGATACCAGCCCGCCCCGATGCCAAGCTCGAACCGCCCGCCAGACACCAGGTGCAGGCTGGCCGCCTCGTGCGCCACGATGGCCGGATGCCGGAAGTCGTTCGACAGCACGATCGTGCCCAGCCGCAGCCGGGTGGTCACCGCGGCAGCAGCCGCGAGGCCGGTGAACGGCGCCAGCTGTTGGCCGAACGCTCCCGCCGAGAAATGGTCCCGCAGTAGCAGCACGTCGATGCCACTGTCCTCGACCTGCCGCGCGAATTCGAGCCACGCCCGGCCTGCGGGCACCGACTCGCTGACGACCCCGAACCTCAACCTCGTCATGCTCAGGCACGTTATCGCAACAAGTCGCCCGATAGACGCAGCCCCGAACGCTAGGTCCGGAAGTCGCGCTAAGCGCGTCTCGGAGGCGCTGGGACCCGCATCCAGATGCGCCAGGAAGGCGTCATCATCTTGGGGTCGGCGGTGACAAACAGCAACGGCTCGGCCGGAGACTTCTTCGAAGCCATCACGACTGCCAGCTACCCCACCGACGCCGCCAACCGGGCCTACGCCCAGCTAGGTCCCGGAGCGAACGCGCGACGCCCGCTGAAGATCTGGCACATCCTGCGCAAACTCCGCTGCTGCCCCTGGCTCGCCGGCAATCTGGCCAAGGCCATTCACGTCCTTCAGGCCCGCGAGATCGCAGGATGAAAAACGCTCACGGCCACGTCCAGGCGGCGCGATCTTTCACAGCGATAAGGGAGCGCGCAGCGTGCGTCCCAGGGGGTCGCGTGGTCGGACGCGGCGCAATGCCCCGGCGGCCGACTCGGCGGTCAGTCCGCGGGCCACTCCGGACGGGATCCGCTTGACCAACAGCACGTGCAGCCGGCTGATCAGCTGGGTTCGGGTGCGCGCCAGATCATCGCGATGCTCAGTCACCGCGCAGGGCTGCGATGGCCTGGTCGATCTCCCCCGAGCGCAACGCCGGCGCCGACCACGCGGCAACGCCCACCGAGAGCGCATCGGCCGGGTCGCTCTTGCGACCGTGCCCGGTCGACAGCAGCCGCACCCGGCGAGCCAGCTTCGCCGACACGTCGAGCACCGCAATCTGGTCCGCACGCAGCCGCTCGGCCAGCGGCGCGCCCAAGCCCGTGGCACCCTCGATCGCCCACCGCACATCCGGCCAGCGTCCGGCGAAGCGCCGCAGCTGATGGCGTGGGCGGCGGCCTGGCCGGACCGCACGTGGGCGATCGAGGGTGTCACCGGGCTGGGCAGTCTGCTGGACTGGCAGCTGATCGCCGCCGGGGAGCGCGTGCTGGATGTGCAGCCCAAGGTGGCCGCCCGGGTGCGGCTGCCAGAGGCCGGGAACACCAATAAGAACGACGCCAACGACGCCCGCTCAGTCGCGGTCGCCGCGCTGCGCCCGGCCACCCGCCGGCAGGTCAGCGCCGATGGCCATGCCGCTGTGCTCAAGGTCTGGTCGCGGCGCTACCGGGACCTGGGCCGGGACCGTACCCAGGTGGCCTGCCGGCTGCACGCGGTGCTTGCTGAGCTGGTGCCCGGCGGCTTTAGCCGGGAGATCACCGCAGGCCAGGCCGCTGACCTGCTGCACGCCATATCTCCGTCCGGGCCGGCTGCCCAGGCTCGCTGCGAGCTGGCCGGCGAGTTCATCGCCGATCTGCGCCCGTCTCGATGACCAGATCCGCGACACCCGCGCCAAGCTCACCGCGGCCGTCCGCGCTTCCGCCACCACGCTCACCCAGATCTTCGGCGTCGGCCCGGTCATCGCCGCGGCCATCATCGGCACGGCCGGCGACGCAGGCAGATTCCCTGACCGGGACCGCTTCGCCGCTTACCACGGCACTGCCCCGATCGAGGTGTCGTCGGGCGGCCGGCGGATCCACCGGCTGTCGCTGCGCGGCAACCGGCGCCTCAACCACGCCATCCACATGGCCGCGGTGACCCGGCTACGGCAGGGACGCCGGGATCACGACAGGGCGCCCCGGCTCAGCGACTTGACCGTATTCGGGCCCCGGCTTCGAGCTGGCGCTGATTACGAAACCCAGACCGCGAAACCCGTCCACCTCGTCGCCGATGAACTGGAACAGATCGCAGCCACGCCCCGCTGAACGACCCGTTACGGCGAAGGTCGCGCGTGTCCGGCTGCCCGGCGGAGGCGGATCGCCGACGCGAGGAACAGGGCGCCGCCGACGGTGAACCAGGGGTTCCAGAGGATCAGGCTCCAGTGGGTTTCGAGTGGCCCGACTCGGTTGGCTAGGCCGCCCGTGTCCCAGCCCAAAAGTACCTCGAACACGGCCCCGCGTAGGAGAAGGCCAATGCCGACCACGCCGACCAGCGTCGTGGCGGCACGACGGGGGCGCGTCGAGGGGCGCGCGGTGCTGGCGAAGGCGAGGACCGCAACGCCGCACAGGAGAGCCAGGGCAACGCCGTAGAGCCCGAATAAGACGAAGGTCGCCGGACGGCGGGCGGCCAGGTCGTGACCGGCAGAGGAGGCCAAACCGGCCGAGCCGCCGAGAGCCCAGAACAGGTGCACACCCGCGAACGCGATGCACCATGCGCCCGCGGCTACCGGCTGCCAGTACAAGCGCAGCGCCGCTGCGAAGTCCACGACATACCAGCCTCTCGCGCCGATTCACATTTCCGGTCACGGGTCGCTAACGGGAGCGGCAATTCTTGGCGCGCGCGCATCGACCGCCAGGTTACCGTCGGCCTCTGGCGGAGCCGGCGAGGCGATGTTGGCGGTGTCGAGGACCGCGCCGAACATGTAGCTGAGCACCGGGTTGAGGAGCAGCCGGGTGATCGGGCGCCGATGAACGGGACGCGGAGTTCGGCGGTGGTGGTCCAGATGACCTTGGTGCCCGGCGGGACTTCGGTGAAGGGTCAGCAGGCGTGACGGATTCCATTCGGTTTCCCTTTCTGCCGATCGGGGGAGCAGGCGCAGCGGCTCACTTGCCCGGCAAGTTGTGCCGATCACCGCGGTGAGGCCGGTTCTGTGGGGGCATGACCGGCAAGCAGGTATAGCCCGATCAGGTAACAGCACAACGCTGCCAGGGCGAGCAGGGCCATGATCAGAGAGCTGATGGCCTGGCCGGGGAAGTCGAGGAAGCTCGCACCGTTGAAGCCAGCGCCGAGGATGAACAGGAACCCGAGCCCGTACGACACCGACACTGTCCGGGGGCCGAGCCTGATCGCACGCATGGCGGCGAGGAAGCTCACCACCACCAGCGCCAGCCCGAGCGAGGCGTGCACGGCCAGGGCGACAGCGCCGTGGCTGAGCGCCCAGGCCACGCTGTGGAACGAGCCGGAGAAGTAGCTGGCCGGATGCGCGCCAGGATGACGAGTCGGCACGGTCACGTACAGGTTCACGACCATTCCGGCGGCGACCTGAATGACGACGAGGACTGCCACCCCGAGGGCCATCCGCCGCATGACGCGGGTGCCCGAGTCAGAGATCCGAGGCGGGTTGGCGGACTGGCGGATCACCGGCTGGATCCCGGACGCGAAATGGCTGCTGCGAGCACGGCATCGACGCCGAGCGCGGCCGTGATGAACACCAGGAATGCTCTCCCGCTGCGCGGCAACTCGCGGTAGGCCGCCAGCGTCGCTGCCGCGTCGACCATGCCGGCCGCCGCGCCATAGGCAAGCCAGGTGGCGGCGCCGGAGTGATCACGATCTTTGAGTGACCTCACGAGCCCCACCCCGAGCAGCAGATCGCGAACGCCCATGCTGCGGGTGAGCAGTTGCGCTCCGGCCGTGCCGGCCCCAGACCCAGCCCAGGGCCGGGCGGCGGCCCGCGGCGCGATGACGAAAGCCGCGCCGAACCCGATGCGGGTCACGCCAGCCAGGCGTGCGAGGTCCAGGACGATGCGAGGCGCCGCGCTGGCGGCCGGTGCATTCATTGGCTGCCCCTCCCCCGGCGTAGCCGGGAGACAAGCCGGGCAAGTCGATCGGCCGCTGCGGCGACGCCTCCTTCCGCGAGCGGGGCGCACCCGCCGCTGCCTGGGAAGCTGACGAGACGGTCTTGCCAGGACAGAACGGAGGTGATGTCGCCGTGTCCGTCGCCGCTGCGCACCACCCGCTGACGCACCGCGGGTACCGGCAGGCCGCGCAGCTTTGACCGGAACCGCATCACGGCCTCCTCGCCGTAAACCTGCGTATCGATCACCGTGCGGATCTTCGCGTCGGCCAGCTTGTGCTGCTCCAGGTCGCAGACCACATCGCGAACCCCGGCCGGACTGGCTGCCGCGGTCGTGGCCGCCTCGGCGTAGATCATTAACCGCCCCCCGCGCCGATGGTGGCCAGCGCCGAGGCGACCCAGGCGCTGAGATAGCTGTCCGGGTCGATGTCGCCGGGGGTATGCCCGATCAGGGCTTCCAGCACACGGAAGTAAGTCAGGGACGCCACTAGCACCGCGGCCGTCGCCGGTGGGTTGCTGACCGCAGCTCGCCCCTGGGCCTGTTGGGCGTCGAGCCACTGCTCAATCTCGCGGTAGAGCGCAGCAAGCAATCCGCCCCAGAGGATCGCCAGCAGATCCGGGAATTGCTCCAGATCACGCAGACCTACCCTGATGACCGACCGATCGTCGGCCATCGCCGTGCTCGCGGCGTGCGCAATCACGGTCAGCGCCTCGCGCGGATCGTCTGGCAGCGCGGCGACAAGCGCGCCGGCCGAGTGCTCCATCCCGGCAACGTAGCGGCGCACGCCTTCAGCGAGCACGTCACGCTTGGACGTGAAGTGCTTATAGAGCGCCCCGGACCCGCCCGTCAGCCCGCAGGCGATCTGAATGTCGGCGACCGACGTGGCCGCGTAGCCACGCTCGCCGAACAGTTCCATAGCAGCATCTACAAGCTCGTCCCGGCGCACAGGTGAGAGAGTACTCCCTCACCTATCAAATCGGCAAACATCTGGGTCCTGCGGCAACCCAGACCTTGTAGGACGGACGACCACGTAGCGGCCCTCACCCAGATTGGGGAGCGAGACATTGATATCGAGATCTTGAGCCTGGATTTTGATCTGAGGCTGGGCGGTGTGATCATCGGCCGCGGCCAACTCGACCCCTGCCAATTTTGCGGACGTCACCCACTTACCTGCCGGCCACCGCCTACTGCGCGCCGGCGTCGCTGCCCTACCTAGTCAATCCTGACCCGCCTGCCGGCCACATCACGATGACGCTGTCGTTTAAGGGCGTCATCCGTTACCGGCACCACTACGCCGGTGGTGACGACCGGGCAGGCGGGCTCGATGTGACGGATACCTGGCACATCCAGTTCGTGGACGTGGCCGCGGTCACGACCTTGACTTGCAGGTGGCCCGAAGCGCCTGGCACGAGTAGGGGGTCGCCCGGCTGCGGGCTGCCGCTACCTGATTACGCCGCTGATCTATCCGGGTACGGCAACCTGACAGGCTTTACTCAGGCACCTCAGCGACGCAGGCCAAGCGGTTACCCAGGCAAACCCGCCGGCCGTCTTCAGCTCATGCCGCACGGCGCTCGGCGCGCTCCCCGGGGCAAAGAAGAACATCTTTGACGCCATGCCCGCTGGTGCGAAACGGGAGGCCATCGACAAGCTGGCCAAGACAATCGGGGACTACCTTCACCTGGGACGCCACGTTCTGCCCGGAGACGACGCGTTAATGGCGGGTGAATTCCCAGTCGACCAGCGGGACGCGGTATTCGTCCACAACCTGACCAAGCTGCTGCTCGCGGATATCGCTTCGGTCACGCAGGCCTCATGACGGCGCTGCTGAACTCATGACCCAGCTTCGTCCCGGAGAGCGGTGGGCGAAGGCCTGAATCGAGCGATCACCTCACTGGCCGCCCGCATGAAGCTGGTTATTTATGCAACGTGCGAGGACGGATCATAGTCCGGCGGCACTGGCACACCAACTGGCCGTTAAGCCAGGCCGGGGTGATCGGCGCTGGCGGTGTCGCGGCCTGGCTGGCCTTTCCTGCCGAAATACCGGCCGAGCGCGATCGATCCGAGGATCCCCAGTCCGGTCGCGACCAGAGGCAGGATCTGATCGTAGTTGTAGGCGGTCGAGAAGCTGGTCTGCCGGATGATGAGCGCCGTCACCGCCGCCTGGACCAGGAACAATGCCGCCCACTAGTAGCTGATGACATACATGGCGGTGCGGAAGCCCCGGTAAGCGGCCCACATCATTTCGAAGGTCGCCATGCCGTCACGGCTGCCGTCGGTCCCATACCGCTGAGCCATGTAGAAGACCAGCGGTTTGCCGGCCAGGACGCACGAGCCCAGAAAGATCAGGCCGACAAGGGCGGTGGCCGCCACCTGGCACAGCGCGATATCGCCCACGGTGCCGCTGTACTGGCGGGCCGCGCCGGCCGCGTCCGTGGAGGACTTCTCATCGGCCGTCTCATCCACGATCAGCACCCCATCCCCGTCATCGAAGTGCCCGGCCGCCCACGTCGACGCGATGTCCGCCACGCGCTGTTCGTCCCAGACCGCCCGCGACAGCAAATGCTGCAGCCGTGCGGCCCGCGGTGCCCCACCGCCTCGGCGATCGTCCAGCAGTTGTGATCTTCCAGCTCCATCAGCAGCCCGCTGACCATCTGGCTGCACGACTGCCGCGTCTCCCGCCGCGGAAAGCACCCGGCCACGCCCCACAGCAAATCTTCCAGCAGCGCGGAGTGAACATCGTCAGCTACCGTGGCAGCAGCGACTGCCGCGTCTTGATCGTGTCTCATAACCCGTGATGTTCGCGGCAGCCGCACCCCGGTGCGCCCTATCTGGTCACCTCGGCCCCCCGACATGTTCTGTGCGAGGTGATCTCGCGGGGCTACTGTGCTATGTCACACGGAAAGAGCATCTGGCGTGTGTCTCGTGCCGCGCACATGGCTGGGAGGCTAGTTACCGGCTCGGCAGCGACAGCGCCAGCCGAAGGAGACCCGGAATGGGAAAGATCATCATCAGCGAGAACGTCTCGCTCGACGGAGTCGTCCAGGACCCGGCCGGCGACGAGGGGTTCAGGCACGGCGGCTGGGTCGGCCGGATCGGCGCCCGGGGCCGCGACGAGGCGGCCAGGATCGCGCTGGAGGAGGCCCTGGGCACCGAGGCCATGCTGCTGGGCCGGCGCAGCTACGAGTGGTTCGCCGCGAAGTGGCCATCCCGGGCTGGCGCCCTGGCGGAGCGGCTGAACAGCAAGCCCAAGTACGTCGTGTCCTCGACCCTCCACGATCCCGCGTGGAGCAACACGACCGTCTTGCACGGCGACGTGGTGAGCGAGGTCTCGAAGCTGAAGCAGGAGCTAGCTGGAGACATCGTCGTCGCCGGCAGCTTCCAGCTCGTACATATGCTGCTGGTGCACGACCTGGCCGACGAACTGCGGCTGATGATCTTCCCAGTCGTGCTTGGCGCCGGCGCGCGCCTGTTCGGCGAGACCACCGGCAGCCCCCTGCGCCTGATCGGCAACCGAACCGTCGACGGCGATCTTGCCTACCTCACCTACCAGCCCGCCCGGGACGCGTAACTGCCCCCGCGACGGCGCCCGCACGCCCGGCGCACGCCAAGAGGGACAAGCAAGAAGGAGAGGGGGTCACTGTGATGCCGCCGCGTCGGGTCGAGGTCTGCCTCGAGGTGTCCCCGAAGCAGGTTTTCGCCTCCGCGCTGGATTGGCCTGGCTGGTGCCGGGCCGGCCGGGACGAGGGTGCCGCACTGAGTGTGCTGGCCAGTTACGCCGGACGGTACGCGCCGGTGGCCGTCCACGCCGGGGTAAGCTTCCCCTCTGCGGTCGCCTTCGATGTCGCCGAGCGGGTGCCCGGCGGGCCCGCGACCGCGTTCGCCGCACCCGAATGCCGCCGCCCGTTCCCGCAAATCACCGCCGCGGCCGAGCGGGCGACCGTGACCCCCGCCACGGCCCGCCGCCTGGCCGGCCTGGTCACCGCGACCTGGGCGACCTTCGACGAGATCGCCGCCGCCTCACCGGCCGAGCTGCGCAAGGGCCCGCGCGGTGGCGGCCGGGATCGGGATCAGATCATCGGCCACGTGATCGGCGCCGAGACGGCCTACGCCCGCAAGCTCGGAATCAAACTTAAGCAGCCGCCCCCCGGCGACACCGCCGCGATCGGGGCACTTCGCGAGGCCATCGCCGCCGTGCTGAACGCCCCATCGGACGGCGCACCCGTGGTCCCCGGCGGCTGGGCCACGCGCTACGCAGCCCGCCGGATCGCCTGGCACCTCCTCGAACATGCCTGGGAGATGCAAGACCGGGCCGACCGCTAGATGGCCCAGCCGGGGCGGACCAGCCCGGCCCCGCAGGCGAACACCACGAGCAGGGGACGCGATCCCGCGCCATGGCCGACCAGGGCACGGCCGATCACAAGGTGCCCCAGCCCACTGGCACCGGCCTGCTCGATGACGCACGAATGCCAACAACACCTCAACTTCTCTTGCACCGGACCTGACCTGCGCCGATAGTCTCATAGTCACGAACTACCGCTGCCGTAGCGGTAGGCTGACTGGAGTGAAGCACGCTGTGTGGTAAGCATTCAGGTCTCTGGTGTTGGGGGGCCGCTGAAGATGTCATCTGGACCGCCTACTTGTCATTTCGGATGTCATCTGTGGCGCGGCGTTGCCAGGTGCGGCCTGCTTCCTGACAGAGGCCTGGATTCCCGCAGGTGGCCGGCGAGGTCGTCCGGCCGTTCATCCAGCGCCTCGGTCAGTTGGTGTAGACGCCAGTTGGCTTGTCGTGGTAACCCTTCGCGCCGATGGCCTGCGCGAGCGGGCTGCGTGGGTCCTGGCCGGCTTTGAGGGCGTCGAGCACGGCGCGGAAGTCGTGCCGGGGCGACCAGCCCAGGTCGGTGCGGGCGCGGGCGTTGACGTAGACGCGGCCGATGGACGGGAACATCCGCCAGTCCCGGCGGGCGTACTCCGCCTGGTAGTCGGGGAACAGCCGCCGGACCACTGCGGGTGCGTCGTGGCGCAGCCCGGCCAGGTCGGCTTGGGTGAACGGCGTCGTCGCGCTGACAATGTGCTTCCCGAACCCGATCTGCGCCGCCCGCCGCATCGCCAGCAGGTGCGCGTCCGCCGTGGCCGCCACGTCGACGCGCCGGTAGGTACTTGTTGGCCTTCACCTTCGCGTCGGCGTAGGCGGCGCGCAACTCGTCGTTGTCGTCGCTTTCGGGAAAGAACCGCGAGGTCCGGCAGGACGATGACGGGCAGGCCATTCTCGGCGTGGATGAGCTGGTACAGGTCCTCGGCGGCCGTCTTGGTGACGCCGTAGATGTTCCGCGGCCGCGGCGTCACGTCCTCCGTGATCCAGACGGCCTGATCGCCCGGTGCCGGGGTGAGCGCGTGGCCGAACGCGCTTGTCGCGCTCGTGAACACGAAGCTGCCCACGCCGGCCGCGACGGCCTTCCAGCAGCGTCAGCGTGTCGGTGACGTTGGTGTCAAGCAGAACTACACCTTGGCCGGGGCTGACCTGCTGTTGCACCGGATCGGGTGGAGCGTGCAGGCCCCCGCCCGGCGGGCCGCCGAGCGCGATGAGGCGCGGATCGCCGCGTGGCGGGAGGAGGCCTGGCCGGCAGTAAAAGAACGGCGGCGGACCTGGGCGCCTGGCTGATCTTCGAAGACGAATCAGGCCAGGGCTTACATTCGCCGGTCGGCCGGACCTGGGGACGCCGCGGTCAGGCCCCGGTAGTGACCGTGACCGGCGCGCATAACAAGCGGGTGTCGCTGGCCGCGCTGATCGCCGTCAAGCCGGGATGCCGGCCCCGGCTGATCTACCGGGTCCACCACGCCCGCGGCCGCGGCATGGACCGTCGCAAGGGCTTCACCGAGGTGGATTACGCTCGGCTGCTCGATGCCGCGCACCGGCAGCTTGGCGGGCCGCTCGTGGTCGTGTGGGACAACCTGAACACCCACGTCAGCGCCGCCATGACCGAACTGATCCCCGCCCGGGACTGGCTGACCATATTCCGGCTCCCGCCATATGCGCACGAGCTGAACCCGGTCGAGCTGGTGTGGTCGCACCTGAAACGGTCCCTGGCCAACCCGGTCAAACGCAACGTGGTCCAGCTGACCGCGCTGGTGAAGACCCGGCTCCGGCGGATGCGATACCAGCCCGGCCTCCTCGACGGGTTCCTCGCCAGCACCCGCCTGGACCTCACGCCCTTCTGTCTGTAACCCCCACCATCAAGGATCGTTAGCCGAGGTAGTGCGGGCACTGCTGGTGGCGGCCAGGACCCGGCTGAATTGCCCTCAGCGACGGGCTAGCGCGGATCTGGTTTTCATACGTACTCTCCCCGGCCATAGCTGGGCTGCGCCCTGCGAAGATCTGCGTCAATTAGGTCAAACGTGATACGGAGTTCCGCATCGCCATTTTCCTTGCCAGTTCGCGCAGACAGTGACGGAGATATTTGACGGGTTGGCATAAAGAAGGAAATTGGGGGAATTCACGCCCTTGGTCGTGTGTGGCGGAGCGCTGCCGACCTGTGTGTTGTGACCAGTCGGGCTATTCCAGGAAAGGTACAAGTCCGCAGTTGTACCGCACACATCCCATACCTCTCCCCACGTCGTGATAGTCGAGTAGACGCCGTCGTTCACCCATTGGATGTATCCGTTGTAGCCATCCTGACCTGAGCAGCCGGGCAGCGACAGCCGCGGGTAAACTGCCTCAGTCGGGTCGCCGGAATTGGCCGCCCGAGGCAGTCGCCGTGCGGCCGCAGAGCCCGGCTGCTGGACCCGGGACTTCATCCCGCTAGATGCATGGATACTGCTGTGTGCCGTGCTGGCGGAGGCGGCCTGCGGAACCAGGGAAACAGCGCAAGACAGAAGCGCGACGCCAGACAGAAGAGCTAGGCGTACTTTGAACGACCTCATGATATTCCTTTCTCGATTTGCTTCCCGGGGCGCCTTCAGAAAAATTGTTAATTCGGCGGGACGCACAGGCCCTCGCAGCCGTGAGGTTAGATTTAACCTTCTCGCCACTATAGCCAATTCTGCGCTTATAGGCGGAATGAGGCCAGGCAAAGTCACCGGCAAAGTAGGTTGCCGCGGTCAGGCCGAGACGGCCGCTGAGCTGACGGATGACCTGCGAGGAAGCGCCGGAGAAGTGACCCGGGTGCCGGAGGACAGGTTCTAGTCAACGTCGCACTGGCGGACTTTCGGAGGCTAGCAGCGCGGCGAACAGTTGGCTGGTGCCCGGTCGCCGAGGACTCGCCTGGGCCGGTTGTTGAGTTCGGTTTCGATGGCGAGCAGGTGCTCCGGCGGGTGGGCGTTCAGGTCGGTGCCCTTGAGGAAGTAGTCGCGCAGCAATCCGTTCATGTTCTCGTTGGAACCGCGCTGCCAAAATGAGTGCGAGTCGCAGAAGTAGATGGGTGCTCCCAGCGATCTGGCGACGATGCGGTGGCGGCGAGGTTCGGGCTGCATCGCACCGACCTGCACTGCCTGGCGCAGGTCCGCTAGGCCTGAATCGTCTCGCTCTCAGGACATTCCTATCATCGTAACAACTTGTGGTCGTTGCGCAAGCTGACCCGACCTCGCCAAGGCGGCTGTCCGGATGTGGCTAGAACCCGTTGTATGGCGTCGTTAAAACTGGTCTCATGGCGGCGTTCGCGGCGGTGGTGACCACCGGTATCTACTGTCGGCCGGGCTGTGGGGCGCAGCCGCGGGCCAGGAATGTGCGGCCCTTTCCTACCGCCGCCGCGGCCGAGGCCGCCGGCTACCGGGCGTGCCTGCGCTGCAGGCCCTACCGTGAGCCGCCGCCAGCAGGCTGGGGGTATGGCGAGCTTGCTTGCCGCGCCGTGCGGCTGATCCTGGACGGGGCCCTGGACGGCCACGGCGAGGCTGACCTGGCGGCCCGGCTCGGAGTCTCGGGCCGGCATCTGCGCCGGCTGTTCACCGCCGAACTCGGGGTGACGCCGGACGGGCTGGCCCGCTCCGCCCGGGCGCACTTTGCCCGGCGGCTGCTGGACGACACCGATCTGCCGATCGCCGACATCGCCTTCGCCGTGGGGTACGGCAGCGTCCGCCAGCTCAACCGTTCCGTCCAGGCGACCTTCCGGGCCAGCCCCACCGCGCTGCGGGCCCGCCGCCGGATCCGTGACCGGCTCGCCGCCGACGGCGGCCTGCCGCTGCGCCTTGCCTTCCGCGGTCAGCTTGACTGGCTGCAGATCGCCTGCTGGCTCGCGGCCGGGCAGATTCCCGGGGTGGAACGGGTTGAGGGGCTGACCTACCGGCGCATCATTCTCGTTAACGGCGAGCCGGGGGTTATCGAATTGCTGCCGGCCAGCGGCGGCAGCATCCGGATGACCGCTCACCTGCCGTACTGGGCCGGGCTGGCTCATATCGTCAGCCAGGCACGGCGGATCGCCTCCCTGGACAGCGACCCCGCTGAACCGGCCAGCAGGCTGGGCGGCGATCCGGTGCTCGGACCGCTGCTGGCCGCGCGCCCCGGGCTGCGGGCTCCGGGAACCTGGAACCCGTTCGAGACCGGGGTGCTGGCCATCATCGGCGGACCGCACCCCGGCGCGGCAGCCGCCCGGCGCGCCGGCCGGCTCGCCCGGGCCCTCGGCACCCCGGCGCCGGGCCTGGCGATGCTCGGACTGACACACGCCTTCCCGGCGCCGGCCACGGTCGCGGCGGCCGACCTCGCCGGCCTGCTGTCCGATGTCCCGGCGACGACTACCGGCGCCATCGCGGCCTTCGCGAGAGCAGTCAGCGGAGACCAGATCCGGCTGGACGGCAGCACCAGCCTCGGTGAACTGACCGGCTCCCTCACTGCTATCCCCGGAATCAACGTGGCCACCGCTCACTACCTGGCCTGGCGGATGGGTGAACGGGACGCGTTCCCGCCATGTCCAGGCTGGCTTCCCGCAGGACCGGACATGCTCGCAGCCCGCGCCTGGCGGCCATGGCGCGCCCTCGCCGCCGCGCACCTGCTAGCGGCCGGGACTAGCGAGACCGAGGCAGCGGCGCATGAGCCCCGGCAATCACCGAGCGGATCCGGGCCTGTATCAGGCGATCATGGTAGAGACCTGCATTGACGAAGAACACCGGGGGCGGACGAGGCACACGGCTAGGAGGAGAAAGGGACAAGCTAAGTGTTTGATGCCAGGTCCCTCGTGTGGGGCACGAGATTCGCGAAATGACAGACGACGCGGAAACTTTCGGCGCGCGGCTGCGCGCGTTCCGCCTGCTGGCTGATCTGTCGCAGGAAGGCCTCGCGGAGAGGTCGGGGGTGAGCGTTCGGACGATCAGTAACCTGGAGCGGGAACATATCCGCAAACCCTACCGGAGCACGTGCAGAAAGCTCGCCGACGCCTTAGCGTTGCACGGCACGGCGCGAGCGCAGTTCCTGGCCGCGAGCCGACGCCAAGGCGAAGGTTTGAGCGCCGAAGAGCAGGTGGGCGGTGCTGCTCATCATGCCGCAGGCAGCCTGTTGATCGCGCCTCGGCATCTGCCGTCGCAGGTTGCCAATTTTGTCGGGCGCTGTCATGAGCTGGCTGGGCTGTCCCGGGTCTTGGGCCAGGCAGAAGGAACGCCGGCCATTGCGGTGATCAGCGGACCTCCGGGGGTCGGGAAGACTGCGCTTGCCCTTCGGTGGGCGCATGAAGCAGGCGGGCATCAGTTCTCCGACGGCCAGTTGTATGTTGACTTGCACGGTTATGGTCCTGAGCAGCCTGTTAGTGCCGCAGATGCTCTGGCCTCATTGCTGCGCGCCTTGGGAGTGGCCGGATTGAACATCCCGGAGGGAACGGCCGAGCGCGCGGCAGCGTACCGTGGCCTGCTGGCCGCCAAACAAGTTCTGGTAGTGCTCGATAATGCCAGCGATTCAGCGCAAGTCCGGCCGCTGCTGCCCGGCAGTGGGAGGTGCGCGGTTCTGGTGACCAGCCGTGATCCGCTGGCCGGTCTGGTGGCCCGGGAGGGTGCGTCGCGGCTGGAACTCGATGTGCTTCCCGACCGGCAGGCGGTTGACCTTCTCCGCCGCCTGATCGGCTCGCGGGTTGACGAGGACTTGCTGGCCGCGGCGATGCTGGCCCGTTATTGTTCCCGGCTGCCGCTGGCGCTGCGAGTGGCTGCTGAACTTGCTATCGCGCAGCCCTTGCTGCCGCTGGCCGCGCTGGCCGGCCAGCTGGCTGACCTGAGACATCGGGTGTGCTTGCTGGATGCAGGAGGTGACAAGCAGACGGCCGTGCAGAGCGTGCTGTCCTGGTCCTACCGGCAGCTGGGCGGCGAAGCCGCCCGGGCATTCCGGCTGCTGGGGCAGCATCCAGGCCTCGACTTTGACGCCTACGCCGCGGCGGCGCTCGCCGGCACCACAATCGATGACGCCCGACAGATATTGCACAGACTTAACCGGGTGTATCTTATACGGTCATCAGAGCCCGGCCGATATAACATGCATGACCTGCTGCGTGCCTATGCCCGTGAATTCGCGGCCGGAGACCAGCACCGTAACCGGCCGAAGACCGCTGACCAGGAAGCTCAGGACGCGCTAGGCCGGTTGTTCGCTTACTACCTGCACACCGCCGCCAACGCTGTGGACACGCTATTCGCCGCGCACGGTTTCCGCCGGACCTCTGTGCACTGGGAGGGCGACTCCCCGTCCGTCACGGCCGAGGCATCGGCGCGCGCATGGCTGGAAACCGAACTGCAGAATCTGGTCGCCGCCGCGCAGGCGGCCCAGGACGGCTGGCCCAGCCAAGCCTGCCGCCTCGCATCCGCCATTTACCCCTACCTTGAACGGACCGGCCGCGTCAGTGAGGCAATCACCGTCGAAGACTGTGCGTTGCGGGCCGCCTGGCGCACGAAAGACAAGTTCGCGCAAGCTACAGCTCTGGGCAACCTGGGCCATGTCTTCTTGATGCAAGGCCGCTATCAGCGAGCCGCCGGCCACCTCCGGCAATCCGCAGCCATATTCCGGCAAACCGGCGACCAGGCCGGCGAAGCCACTGCGGTGGGTGCCCTCGCCGTAATCCATCGCCGACAGGGACGCTACCAGCAGTCCGCAGCCCAGCAGACCCGGGCGCTGGCACTAGCCAGACAGCTCGGCGACCAATGGGCCGAAGCGCTGGCCTTGATGCGGCTCGGCGTCGTCGATCGCCTCCAGGGCAGGTATGAACAGGCTCTTCGCCATACCCAGGAAGCGCTCAATGTCAGCCGCCAGATCGGCGATCCACTCAGCGAAGCCGAGGCGCTGACGCGGCTCGCTGTCGTCGAACTGCACCTGCACCGCCACCAGGAAGCCGCAGCGGGCCATCAGCTGGCAATAGCCTTGTTCCGCCGCGGCGGCGACCCCGCCGGTGAAGCCGAAGCATCCGATGGTCTTGGCGAAGTCTGCCTCGCGAGCGGGCAACATAAACAGGCCCTCTTTCACCATGCTCAGGCGCTGCGTCTCGCTGAAGAAACCGGCGACCTGAACGAACAAGCCCGCGCCCACCACGGCCTGGCCCGCGCGCACCAGGCAGCCAAAGCCCACGCCCACGCCCAGTCCCACCTTGAGCAGGCGATCACGCTTTTCGCCCTGCTAGGCGCACCTGAAGCCCGCCAGATCCAAATCCAACTCAACGCCACCGACAGCACAACACCAGAAAGTCCGGCGTCCGATCATCGGCTCTCGCTCACACCCGGTGATGGCGAAACGTAGGGTCTGTCTCGCCAGGGGCTCTGTCGCATTTTCTGTGGTGACGGTTCGTGGTTAGCCGAGCAGGATCCGGTGGCGCAGGAGGGTTTATCCGGCTCGGCCGTACATCTGCCTCTTGATCATCTTGGTTTTGGTGTTCACGCCCTCGGTCCGGCCGTTGTGAAACGGCAGCGTGACGGCGGCGATGGCGGCCTGGGCATCCAGGTCCAGGCCGCGGGCTAAGGCATTGAGATTCGGCCGGTCTGCTGCCCGGGCGGTGCGGGCCCAGTCGCTGAGCCTGGCCTGGTTGGCGGGATCGGGCCGCAGCAGGGCGGCGAAGCCGCTGACCAGGCCGGCGAGGATGGTCGTCTCCGGGCAGGCCGCGGTCAGCTTGCCGAGCAGTGCCTGCTGGCTGTTACTGAGCGCGTCTGGCCGACTCAGCAGCATCCGGGTCACGCGGCGAGGGGATAGGTGGGGCCGGCCGGCCTCTACTCTGCCTTGGGTGATGTAGCGGTAGAGCAGGTTCATGCTGCCGGGATAGCCCTGCTCGCGGATCTCGGCGAGCAGCCGGTGCACCGGCACGGCCGGATCGGCGGCGCGGCGGGCGCGCAGGTGATCCCGGTAAGGGTCGACCAGCGTGGCCCAGTAACGGGGCGCGCGGACAGCCGTTCAGGGTGCGCCGCAGCCCGGCGGGCAGCGGCGCGAAGACGCCGATCAGGGCATCGGCGACCGTGGCGGCGGCATGGCCGCCGGGCAGCGGCACCAGGATCGTGTATCGGGTCTTGCGCTCGACCAGGGTCGCGATCGCCGAGCGCTGACCAGCGCCGATGATGAGGTCTCCTTCCCAGTGCCCGGCCTGCCGCCGGGACCCGGCGGCCGCCGGGCGCGCGGCGATCGGCTTGATCGTGGTGCACTGGCGCAGCGCCCCATCCCGCGAACGGCCGCGCCCCCGGCGGTGCCGGTAGGTCCGCGCGGTGCGCAGCAGCCGCGGCGACACCGGCCCGGCCAGGCCCCGGTAGGCGGCGACGTAGATCGTCTCGGCGCAGACATGCCATCCGGGCCGGCGCGGGTAACGGCGGCGCAGCCAGCGGCTGATCTGCTGCGGCGACCACCGCCGTTCCAGCCGTCCGGCCACGACCGCGGCCAGGGCGGCGTCGGCTTCCAGCAGCCGCTTGCGGGGCCTCCGGCGCCGCAGATAGGCCTGCCCGTGCGCATACCACGGCTGGTAACGCCCATCGGGCTTAGCGTTGCGGGTGAACTCCCGGTAAACGGTCTGGCAGCTCATCCCGATCCGCGCCGCGATGACCTTGACCGGCTCACCGCGGCCTAACCCGCCGGCGATCTCGATCCGGTCATCTTGGGTCAGGAACCGCGGGCTGACCGGCACATCGGTGAACTCCACCCGGCCAGCGTCAATGAACCACACCGACCCGCAGCTCAGCGACACACCCACCAACTGCGACGCCTGCGACCCCGAGGACCACGACCGGATCAGCTCGAAATACCGCCGCTTAACCTCCAACGGCATCTTGTTCGGCGCGAACTTCGGCATGCGAACCCCTCACGTCAGGATTCGCAACCGTCGCTAGAAACCAAGCGACATCGAGCGGACGGTTCTGCCACTCGGCCATGCCCTCGATCACCTTGTCCGTGATCGCGGAGATCGTCTGCCGGGACACCTCCGCGCCATACACCTCGGCCAGGTGAGCGGCGATCTCCCCGGTCGTCAGGCCCCTGGCGGCCAGAGAGATCACCAGCTCATCCACCCCGGTCAGCCGTTTCTGCCGCTTGGCGACGATCCTCGGCTCGAAGCTGGCATCCCGGTCACGGGGCATACTGATCTCGACCGGCCCCACGTCGGTCAGCACGGTCTTGCACCGGGCGCCGTTGCGGGAGTTCCCGCGGTTACGGCCGGCCGGATCGTGCTTGTCATAGCCCAGGTGATCAGTGATCTCCCCTTCCAGAGCCGGGCTCCAGCAGCCGCTTCGCCAGCTGCTGCAGCACGCCGCCCTCGCCAGTCAGCTGCAGGCCGCCAGCCCGGGCACGATCCGCCAGCTGGCCGATCAGCTGCTCACCAAGGTCATCTCCGCCACCGGCGGGAACTCCGTCTTCCGGCTTGTCCACGCCAGACATCATCTCGGTCATCAGTGCACTCCATGATCGGGAGTTACACCGAACGTCTTACAGTCCCGAATGTTTACCCGATGGGCTGGTTCGGCGCCTTCTCCGTTGATCGGTGGCCTTCAGAATGACCGCGGTAGAGTACCGCTACCTCTCCCAGTACCCGGTATGAGCCTAGGGGTCCGCGTCCCAGCTGACGGCGTATGCCGGGACCGGCAGGCCCAGGGCGCGGACGGCTCTGTCTGGCAGCCGGGTAAATGGCGGGTATTCGGTTTGCAGGCCCACCTGCAGGGCGTCCGTCTCGCGCATTCCGGCCATGACTCGGTATTCCGCGATCGGCCGGGTGGGAGGTATCCAGCCGGTGGCGAGAGCCGCGAGCAAGCCGGGCAGTGCCTCGATGACCGAGTTACCGGGGGCCAGGTCCCATCCGATGTAGTTGTGTAGCACGCCGGCCCGGGTGGGGGGCTTCGATGATGACCGCCTGGTCGCAACCGAGAAGCGAGGCGGTGCCCCTGACCAGCCTGCTGGTGCGGCCCGCCGGGCCGTAGAAAGGAAAGTCTCACAGAGGATTAGACCCGGCGGTGGAGGTGAGGGCGAGGAATGCTTCTTGCAGACCGCCGCTGGTTACTTCAAGATCGGTGAGGGTGTCTCGGAAATTGTAGAGAGCCCAGACGGTGGCGTCCGCGTCGGTGGTGTGCAGGGCGATGCGGTCGGCGTCGGTATGGACTGCGGTCACGCCCGCAAGGCAGTGGTAGCGGTTGGAAGATGATTTGGTGAGTGAGCGGAACCGGACGGTTCGCCCGGTTCCTGCTGCGGTTTTGATTAGGCTGGGCGGGCCGTCGGCGATGATCCGCCCGGAGCGGAGCACGACGATGCGGTCGGCGTGAGCGTCGGCCTCGTCGAGGTAGTGGGTGGAGAACAGGATCGTCTTGCCGCTGGCGGTGTAGGCGCGCAACACCTGCCAGAATGTCTCACGGGCTTCGACGTCCATGGCGACTGTGGGCTCGTCGAGCACGATCAGCTGGGGGTCGCCCGCGGCGGCGAGCGCGAAGCGCACACGCTGGCTCTCCCCGACGGAAAGCTGATCGGTCTGGCGGCGCAGTAGCCCGTCGATGCCGGCCATGTGGATCAGCCGGGGCAGCTCGGCCGGGGTTGGGTAGGCGCCGCGGATGACGCGCAGCAGCGTCCCGACGCGCACGCCGCTCATCAGCTTGGTGTCTTGCAGCATTGCTCCTACCCGACCTGCGGTGATGGCCTGGCCGGGGGTAGAGCCGAACAGGCGGGCCGAGCCGTGGTCGGCTTCGCGCAATCCGAGTAGCAGCTCGATCGCGGTGGACTTGCCTGCCCCGTTGGGTCCGAGCAGTGCGACGGTGCTGCCCGGACCGACGTGCAGGGCGATCTTGTCGAGGGCGCGCACTGGCCCGTAGCTCTTGGACAGTTCGTTCAAGCTGACGACGTCGCTGGCTGGCGGACCGGGAGGCTGCGGGCCCCGGCTGTGGCGGGGGCAGTGAGCACCGGCCGCCAGGGCCAGGCCGGTCAGCCCTGCGGTCCAGGCGGCCAGGATGAGGACGCCGCCCAGCGACGGCGCTGACCCGCCAGCTACCCGCCAGCCCAGGTCGGCCAGGTTGTAGGAAGGCAGGGTGGCAGCGATGTCCCGCAGCGCCGATGAGAACTGCGCCGGGGGGACCCACAGGCCGCCGAGGGCCGCGAGAGCGAAGTACAGCCCGGTGGTGATCGCATATGCGGTCGTGGAGCTGGTCAGGGATCCGATCGCGATGCCGAGCGCGACGAACGGCAGCGTCCCGGCCCACAGCAAGCCGAAACCTGCCGCCCACTGCCAGGCGTCCAGCCGGACGTGGTGGGCGAGCACGGCGGTGACCGCCACGGCGACGATCGCGGGAAGAGCAACGGTGACGCCGGCCACGATGCGCGCACTCAGAACCTTCCCCGCCGTCAGTGGGGTGACCTTCAGAGCCCGCAGCCAGCCGGTCTCCCGGTCCCGGGCCAGCCGGGGTGCCGTGGCCGACAGCGCACCCCACATGGCGCCAAACGCTGCCATCGCCACCATGATCTCCACCTGGGCTGGGAGCTGGCCCTTGCCCGTCCCGCGGCCCGTGAAGATGCCGGCGAAGAGCAGGTAGAAGCCAACTGGAGCGGCGATCGCCAGGACTATGTAACGCAGGTCCCGAAAACTCCGCGTCAGTTCCAGGCGCACGAAACCGCTCATCGTCCCCCCCGCTGGGCCCGTGTCTCCCTGCGAGGCGAGACGGCTGCTGCCGCCTCGACGGCCTGTCTGGTGACCACGGACCTGACTTCCTCCACGAACCCGCCAAGCAGCCGCAGCTCCACGGGCGAGTAACGGCGCAACAGCTGATCGGTGCCGTGCATCAGCCCGCTGAACGCCTCCCTACCCCGCTGGCGGCCCAGCTCGGTCACCTCCACCAGCACCCGGCGGCGGTCCCCGGGATCGCTGCGCCGGCGCAGGTTCCCCGACCGCTCCACCCGGTCGATAACGCTGGTCACCGCCGACGTGCTCAACCCAGCCTGGCCGGCCAGCGCGCCTGCAGACACCGGCCCTCGGCGGGCCACGATCTCCAGACAGCGCAAATCGGTACGGTGCAGCCCGAACCTGGTCGCCACCGCATCATCCAGCGCATCCAGGTCCGACCCCAGCCCGCGCAGCGACTCGCCGACCTGCCGGCGCAGGCTGGTCACCTCATGCGCGTCTCGTTCTTCGGACATTCCTAACACCGTAACAACTTGCCTGCAGCAGTGGCAACTCGTCAGCGAGAACTGGCGGATGGCCGGTAACCTAACATCGTCCTAGGGCACCCCGCGGCGGCCAGCTGCCGGTTGGCAGGACTCGGCATAAGTCGGCGCTTGCTGCTGGTCAATGCCATGATCCCAAGGTCCACTGAGACGGCCGATGAATGATGGCAGGCGGTGGCTGGCTCGCCGCCGCACAAACCAGCGCGGAGCGCGACGGGCGACCGCACCGAACGTCACCGACCTGAGCACGCTGTTTTAACGATCTCCCCCGGTTGGCATGCCCCGGCGCGAAACGCAAGTCCTCCAGCTGATAGCCGCAGGTTGTGCAAACCGAGATAGCCGCCCGGCTGGTAGTCACCCAAGTGTCAAGGGACATCAGGATCCCGGCAACCTCGATCAGGACGGCAAGACACTGCTCAGCACGATCCGTAACCGCTGCCCCGACCTGGACACGATCGCCACCTCCATCCTGCTCCGCAAACGCGTCCTCCTCATGGGGAAACTGCCATGATCAACTCCAGCCAGCCGCCCGGGAAGCGGCGATTGACGACGGCGTCGATCACCTAGCCGAACAGGCTCAGTCGCCCTCGTACGACCCTTCCCTCCGCTCTGACGGGAGAGGCGGCACGGCCTTCGCGCCTCCGCATGCGTTAACCACCGGTGACCGCGATCGCCTCGACCTCGATCAGGTACCCGGGTGACAGGCGGTCTACCCCGATCAGCGAGTCAGCCGGCTTGTGATCTCCGAACAGCCAGACGCGCGCCTCCTCGATCACCGGCAGGTGCTCGTCCCGGTTGTAGCCGACGACATAGATCGTGATCCGGGCCACCTCACCAGGCATGACCCCGGCGGCAGTCAGCGGCCTTCCCGCCGGACGTCAGGCGGGTCATCTATACGACGAACCTGATCGAGTCGATGAACGCCCGGCTGCGCAAGGTGACCCGCAACCGCGGCCAGTTCCCCAGAGAGCAGGCCGCCCTCAAAGTCCTCTACCTGGCCGTCCGGAACCTGGAGGGATTCCGCGGTCCGAACACCGGGATCCGCAGCGCGGGCTGGAAACAAGCGCTCCAGGCGTTCACCATCTACTTCGACGGCCGGATCCCCACCCCATGAAACCCGCCATGATTACTTACACAAAGGATCGGACGCTTCCCCTCGATGGTAAGGAGGGTCCGCGCCCGGGGGAAGGCGTGCCCGGTACATGCCCGATGGAGCGGTCAGACACGGGCCTCACGGTCACTCAAGGTCCAGCCAGGATGTGTGTGACCTGCGGAGGGCCAAGTCAGGACGGACCGTGCGCTCATTCCCAAGCTGATAGTGCGAGCTGGGATAGATCGACTTATGACCTGACAGTCCAACTCGCACCCCAGCTAGGTTGGTGTGGTGCCGTTGTATCAGACGATGTCGATGGAACTCGAGACGGACCGGCTGGCGCTGCGGCCGTGGGCTGAGGGCGACGCCGAGGATTACCGGGCGCTGATCGCCGAGCGGGACGACGGGGCGGTGAGCGTCGAAACCGCGCGGGAGCGCATCATGACGCAGCTCGCTTCGGCCGAGCGGACGGGGATCGCGCTGCTGACCGCGCGCCGCCGCGTCGAGGGTGACTTCATCGGATACTGCGGGCTGATCGTCGGCCGGGCGAGTGTGGACGAGCCCGAGATCGCCTACGAGCTGTTCCGGCGCGTCCACGGGCATGGCTACGCGACCGAGGCGGCCCGTGCGGTGGTCGAGGCCGCGGTCGCGACCGGGCGGAAGCGGTTGTGGTCAACTGTGGGTGGCTGGAACGCGCCCTCTTTGCGCGTGCTGGAAAAGCTAGGGTTCCACCGCGATCATGTCGATCCGGATCATGACGGCCAGGGCGAGCTGATCTGGCTGACCCGGGCGCTGCCTTAGCCTTGGGCCGGATCAACCCCAGTCGGTTGTCGTGCCGGAACTTGGCTTCGAGCCGGAAGAGGCCGACGACAACACGCGGACCAGGCGTGGACCAAGGAAGATGAGGTTCGCGATTGTCGCAGGTAGGTGCGCTGGCCGCCTACCGCCTCCCGAGCCATTAGCGGACAAGTCGCCTCTACCCGGCTCGCGTTTCTCGGTGATGCTCAGGCGGGTTCCCATCGCAGGCCGTTGTTGTTCTCGCAGATGATCTTCTCGCCATCGCCAGCCACGCCGGTCTGTCCCGCGTCAGGTTGACACTTCCTGTGGGCTGATCTTGCCTTTGGCCTCGCTTCCTATAGCTGCCATGTAACTGCCGGAGCGCAGGTAGTGTCCAGGTGGAGCCCTCGCGGGCCCGTCAGGGCCGCGGAGGAACGACCTAATGGATTCCGCCGAGCACCGGCGGATAGTGGGTGGCGCAAGAGACGGGGACATGGTCAGGCCGCCTCCCCGGCCTGGAGGGCCTTCTCGTAGTCCGCCGGCGGCTTCATGCCCAGCGCGGAGTGGCGCCGGTGGTGATTGTAATCGTCGATCCACGCCGGGTTCGGGTTCGTGCTGCAGCCTTGGTGGGGAAGTGCTCCAGGACGCGCAGCTCGAACTCCAGGGTGGAGTGTCAGGACTCGATGACCGCGTTATCTAGCGCTGAACCGGGCCGGCCCATGGACTGGCGGATGCCCAGCCGCGCGCATGCTGTGCGGACCATTCCCGCGGTGTATTCGCTGCCCTGTCCGTGTGAAACACCACACCAGGCACCTGGCCGCCGCGGACGGTGACCGCCATGGCCAGCGCACCGTAAGCCAGCTGCGCGTCATGATGCTCGCTGAGCGCGAACCTGAGGATCCGCCGGGAGGTCATGTCCAGCACCGAGGCCAGGTAAAGCTTGCCCTCTGCGGTGGGGATCTCGGTGCCCCCCCCGTACCATTTGCGGTTGAGCTGAACCGCCGGGAAGTCGCGTTTGACCAGGTCCGGTGCCCGCCACCGGCCCTTGGCGGGGCGGGTGGTGTTCTGCGCTTCTCCGGCCGCCGCGCCGCCAGATGCAGCTCGCGCATCAAGCCGGCCACGGTGTTCTCGCTCACCCGCCAGCCCGCCTCGCGCAAGTCCGCGGCGATCCGTACTTCCCCTCGTGAACAGCGAACAGCAGCGCAACCTCGTCTTTCAGCCGGTCTCTGCGCTGCGCCCGCGCCGGGAGCAGGCCGTCCTTGTGCTTGTAGAACCAGGCACGGGAGATTCCCAGCGCCCGGCACGCAACCGCGACCGGGATGCCATCAGCCCCTGCGGGCAGCGATCAAGGCGGCCACGGCTACCGCCCCATCGCGTCCTTGACCCACAGGGCCACGCTGCGTTTGAGCACGTCGCGCTCCATGGCCAGCTCGGCGTTCTCCTTACGCAGCCGGGCCAGCTCTGCCCGCTCGTCTTCCTCCAGCGCCCCGTTGCCCTCACCGCGGCGGCGCTTGTCCGCGTTTACCCAGTTGCCGAGCGTGCCGTCGTTGACGCCAAGGTCCCGGGCCACCTGCGCGATCGGCTTCCCGGTCTCCCGGACCAGCCGGACCGCGCCCTCTTTGAAGTCCTGATCGAACTTCCTGCGTGACTCTCCCATCGCCATCTCCCTTTAAGGCGATGTGTCAACGCTACGAGGGGAAGCCCACTACGTGAACGCAATGGCGACGCCCTGATCTTCGGTAGCCGAACACTGTGGACTAACCTCTTGGCCCAAGATCTCATTGACGAACTCCACCTAATGATTGGCGCAAAGATAGTGGCAGGACACCACCGCGTCTTCGAAGGGATTCCCGAGACGAACCTAAACCTGATCGGTGTCCGGACTTGGGGCGGTTCGGACAACGTGGTCCTCAGCTACGCAACGAGTTCCGCTTGACCATCGGGCGTATCAGTCACTGAAGTGATCTCGACGAGGAGCTGCTCGTGTTGGGTTCCCACCTTCTCCGGACACCTGTCGACGGTAACGAATGATGCCGGTTAGATTGCCGGTGATTTCCTGTTCGCGGTGACGTCGGCAAGATACTGTCGGTCGGGCTAGCCCGGCGCCGGAACTTCGCTAGCGATACAGCCCTGGCATTGCCGCAAGCGGCCGCTGATCTCTGCAGATCGCGGTGTGACCGGGCAAGCGGCCGACAGCGATGAGTTCGGCGCTCAGAAGGCCCTACGGTCTGTACCCCATGATCGGGATACGATCTCAAATGATTGTGTCGACGGCACGTGAAAACTGATCAGGGCGCGGTATGGCGGTTTCTACTGACGGTCGCAACACTTCCCATGATCATGGGGGGTTGTGTTGTCATCTCGCCGGGTGAAGAAGGGGCCGGGGCGGCGTCCGCAGTCGGCCAAGCGTCAGCGGTTCATGGAGTTGCGGGGCCGCGGGTGGAGCATCATGGCCGCGGCCCGGGAGGTCGGGTGTTTCCCGGACGGCGGGGAACAACTGGTCGCGCGGTTACAAGACCTACCGTAATGGCCAGGTGATCGGGTTCGTGCCCGGCGCTGGACCGGCTGGCCGTGCGGCAGATCAGCGCGCGGTACCTGTCGCAGGACGAGCGGATCGAGATCGCCGATCTGCGGCGCTGCTGGCCTGAGCGTCCGGCAGATCGCGATGCGGCTGGACCGGGCGCCGTCGACGATCTCGCGTGAGCTGCGCCGCAACGCCACGGCCGGCGGCTACCGGCCGTTCGAGGCGCACCGCCGGGCGACGGCGCGCCGGGCCCGCCATCACCGGCGGCGCGTCGAGACCAACGATGAGCTGCGCCAGCTGGTCGCCGAGCTGCTGGCCCAGCGGTGGAGCCCGCAGCAGATCAGCCGGCATCTGCGGCGCCGGTTCCCTGACCAGCCGGCGATGCGGCTGTGTCACGAGAGCATCTACCAGGCCGTCTACCAGCCGGATCGCCGCTGCTGCGGCCCTCGCCGCTGGCACCCCACCGCCGGTCCCCGCTGCGTACCGGGCGTGATCACCGCCGCGCGCACCAGCGCGCTGAGCGTCGCCGGCCGCGGTTCGAGCAGCCGATGCTCACCATCCACTATCGGCCCTTTGACCCGCTGGACCGATCCGAGGCCGGGCACTGGGAGGGTGACTTGATCATCGGCAAGGACCAGAGCTCGGCGATCGGCACGCTCGTCGAGCGGCAGACCCGTGTGGTCCGGCTGCTGCACATGCCCTGCCGCGACAGCCGACGCTCTGCACGCAGGCGCTGAAGGTCCGGCTGGCCGGGCTGCCACCGGGGCTGCTGCGGTCGATCACCTGGGACCAGGGAACCGAGATGGCCCGCCACCTGACGATCACCAGATCGCTGGGCGCGCCCGTCTACTTCTGCGACTCCCACTCGCCCTGGCAGCGCGGTTCTAACGAGAACACTCAACGGGCTGCTGCGCGACTACTTCCCCAAGGGCACCGACCTGAGCGCCCACCCGCCGGAGCACCTGCTCGCTGTCGAAAACGAGCTCAACTACCGGCCCAGGAAAGTCCTCGATGACCGGGCACCGGCCGACCTGTTCGCCGCGCTGCTAGCCTCCGAAAGTCTGCAAGTGTTGCGACGTTGACTAAAACCTGCCATGCCGACAGCTGGTCAGATTTCAGCTGCCGTTGACAGATTGGAGGCCGGATCAGTGAGTGAGCTTCAGGGTATCGCTCGGTTCAAGTTTCACGAGGGCAAGGTCGAGGAGTTCAAGCGCTTGTCTTCTCGGCAGATGGAGATTGTGCGGGCCAAGGAGCCCGGAACGCTCCAATACGAGATCTACTTCAACGACGATCAGTCCGAGGCCGTCGTCCTCGAGCGGTACAAGGACTCCGAGGCGCTCATGGAGCACATGGCGAACCTTGGCGACATAGGAGAGGCAATCTTCGCTACGGGATCGGTGTCCGGCGAACTCCTCGGTGAGCCGAGCGCAGAGCTGAAGGCAAAGCTCGGTGATGGCCCACCCGGTCTCTTTACGCCCTTCCTGTCAATGTGACACCGCTCGCCAGATTGGGCGAGATTGTCGTCGTCGTAGGGGCCTGGCAGAAGACCGCGTAGATGATGTCACGCTGCAGGTAGGACAGTTCCGAGACTTCGTCGTTGCACCACGCGCGCAGCCTCCGCATTGCTCGGCCGCTGGCCGGCCGGGATACCACATAAAGTAATAAGCGCTCAGCTGCCGCTGTCCTTCCAATGCGTCGAGCAGAATCAGCGGTCCGCGGGCCCGTTCAGCGGAGTGCTGAGATTCATCTCGACCATGGGCAGCCGTCGGCGCGCCGCCCCGGCCTGTTGCGGGCGCTCATCTTTGCCTAGACGAGTGATTCCTTATGGGTTTAGTGGTCATAGGTGATCAGCGACCGGCTGACCGGGGCGCCGGTCTTGTTGTTGTGCCAGATGGCGGCGGCCCATGGCAGGAGGCGCTGGGCGACCCGGACTGCGACGCCCTCGAAGGTGCGCCCGCCGTGGGCTTCGAGGTCGAGCTGGCCCTTGAGTGTGTCGTTAACCGACTCGATCAGCTGGCGGACCGATCTGAGCAGCGGCTCGCCGTGACGGGCAGTCTCGTCCAAGCGGGAAGGCCGCAGCAAGGTGATGCCGCGACCGGCCAGGTCAGCCTCGGTGACCCGGCCGGCGAAGCCCAAGTCTGTGATCAGGATCAGGCCCGGCCTGCTGCAGCCAGCCGCGGCTCGACGTCGATCATCGCGGCCAGCACCTCGCGCTCGCCGGTCTTCGGGTCGGCCAGCGCCCACATGACCGGCATCCCGGCCGGGGTGCAGATCAGGTACAGCCGCAGCCCCCAAGAACCAGCGGGAATGGCTGGCGCTGGAGACGACGGCTTCCGGCCGGTCCGCGGTCTCGATCCGCCAGAGGCGGCCTACCTGGCCAGCGTGCGCATCAGGCACGCCGAGGTGACAGGGCTTGACCTTGCTGCCTTGCCGGACGGACCGCTGTATGTCCACCTGGACCTGGATGTGATCGATCCCCGCGAGCTGCCCGGCCTGCGCTACCCGGCGCCCAGCGGCCCCTCTTGTGCGCAGGTCGCCGCCGCGCTGGCCGCGCTGCTGACTTCGCGCCGGGTTGCGGCGATCGGGATCGCCTGCACGTGGCACCCCGGCTGCAACGCAGCCGCTGCCATAAAGCCCCACCTGGAATCGGCACTGGCGGCAACGTGAGCTGAGCAAGGCCCTGCCCGGGCATCCTCAACTGGCGCAGATCGGCCCACTTGGTGCACCCTAGCTGACCATCGCCGAGGCGCCGCGGGCAGCGCCGGACGGCGGGTCGGCGTGGATAACGGCTGGCGCCGCTACCTGACCCTTTCGACGGGCCGCGCGATGACCTCCCCCTACGCCGCCATCGCAGAGGAGCTAAGCGCACAGCCTGTGCAGGACGTGGGCTGCGAGACGGGAAGCCAGGCCATCTTGCTGGCCGGCACCGGCCGGGCCGTGCTCGCGGCCGCCTTCCCGGACGTGGCGAATTCCAAGGCCAGCAGCACCGCCGTCCTTTCGCGCCGGACGCCGCACGGGTCCCGGCGTCCGGCGCTGATCTTGCGCTGATGACCGGCAACGTCGCTCAGGTCTTCTTCACCGATGACTACTGGGCGCAGGCGCTGCACTCTATGGGCGCCGTGCTTCGCCCGTGGGTACCTGGTGTTCGAGACTGGCCGCACCACGTTCTGGGACTTGACCCGCCCCGGCCAACACGGTCAGGTCCCCGAGGTGTAGTCAAACCAGGTCCCCCAGATGTCAACCCAGACCCGTTGCCACGTGTCGAACGTCTCCTGGGTACCGGCGATGGATGCTGTAATCTCGGCGTCTACACCGAACTGCATGCCGTTGCAACCACACCATGACAGGTAAGCGCCGCCGTTGTCGCGATAGCCTTTCCATGTGGTACGACCGCTGGGACCGTTGGTGGTAAACGTATTCCAGATGTTCCATTGGTAGACGTGGGAGCCATTGTAGACACCGTTAATCTCAAAGTCGTCTTTCCAGACGGAACAACTGATACCGCATTGCGTAAATGTGTAGTCGAACTGGTGGTATGGGGCGCTGGCACTGTTCGCCGTGACGAAGCGCGTACCCCGTGGCAGCGGCAGGCCCTTTTCGCCGGTCACGTAATTTCGCACCTGGCAGCTGGGGGCCGCCCCTGGGTGCTGATGGTTCAGCGCTGAGCATGCGGCGGGGGACAGTCTCTCTTTCCACGTCTTGGCCCGCGGGTCCATCCAAGGACGGGTGATCCTCGGCGGGTGCCATCCCACTGGGGGGACGGGGATTGTCTGCGATGCAGCCAGCCGCGCGCTGCCCGCGGCCCAGGCCGGGGTAATAGCGGCGCAGGACCCGAGCGCGCTGACCACGGCAATTACCCCGGCGAGCGTGGCTCGTTTGATGAGCTTCGATCTGATGCGCCTTATCCACATGGTGTGTTTCCTCCTTAGCCGACGAGCAGAATTCATGGCAAAGGTAAACGCGGTGTCGGCTGGCGACCAGGAAATCTGACCTGCAAGCTCCCAGGCAATCTATGTAGCCTCGCTGGCGGCGCCGGCGAGCGATGATATCTGCACGCTTACGAATCCGACGGCGGCGGCGCCGACCGCGAACTGGCCAGCTGGGCGAACTGGAACGTGGTCATGGTCACGACTATGCCGAGCACATAGCGTTCACCGCCCAAGATGTCGGGATACACCGCGGCCCGGGCCGCGAACGGCATCGGGCACTAGTCCAGGCATAGCGTGACCTCGTGGCGGTGAATGTGGAGCAGGGCCGGGAAGTTCCGTTGGCGAGACAGCGCGTGTCTATCTGCGCAGGGCAGGCCCATCGGGTGAGTTTTCCGGGGACGGGCTGGCAGCTCCTGTCATGCGGTGGCGAGGGCCGGCCAGCCGGACGTGGGCTGTGCTGGTGGCCGGGGGGAACCTGATGTCGATATTGAGGCCTCCGCGCGGCCCCGGTTTGATGTTGAGGGTGGCGTGGTGGGCTTTAGCGATGGCGGCGATAATGGGCAGGCCCAGGCCGAGACCATCGTCGTTGGCGGTGCGGGTGGAGGACAGCCGCTGGAAGGGCTGGAGTAGCCGGGGAACTTCGTCGGGCGGGATGACGGGGCCGGTGTTGATGATCTTCAGCCGGGGGTGGCCCGCATCGTTGGTGATCTGGATGTCGGCCCAGCCGCCGTGGGTGTTGTGGCGGATTGCGTTGCCTATCAGGTTGGCGGCAAGCTGCTCCAGGAGGCGGCGATCTCCAAGGACGGGCGCAGTGCTCATCGAGGCGCGGATAGCCAGACTGGCCTCTGCGGCGTCTGCTTCCCGGGCTTTCAGGACGTCGCGGGTGATGGCCGCTAGGTCGAGGGGTTCGCGGTGTTCGAGTCCGCGCTGGCTGCGGGCCAGGGTCAGCAGCGCTGCGATGAGCTGTTCCTGGTGTTCGCTGGCCTGCAGGATGTCTTGGCAGATGGCCTTGTAGCTGGCCAGGGTGGGATGGGGGTCGGTGAGCGCCATTTGCAGCAGCGTGTGGGTGAGGGTGAGCGGGGTGCGCAGCTCGTGAGAAGCGCTGGCGGCGAAGTTGCGCTGGGCGTCGAAGGCGGATTGCAGCCGGTCTAGCAAGCCGTCGATGGTGTCGCCGAGGTCTTTGAGCTCATCGCCGGGGCCGGGCACGGCCAGCCGCTCGTGCAGGTTGTCTTCGGAGATCGCCCGGGCGGCGGCAGTCATCTGCCGCAGGGGGCGTAGCACCCGGCCGGCCACAAACCAGCCCAGCGCTATCGAGGCGACCGCCATGACACCCAGCGCGATGGCTGATTCGGCTAGCAACTGGCTGAGCTCGGCCGCGTGCTGGTGAGCTAGCTCGGCCATTACGTTACGGGTGCCGGCCGCTGGCGGGCCGGTCTGCACCTGGCGTTCTGGGCCACCAACGTTCGATGTGACAGAGAACGGGGGCCATGGCCAGCCGCGGGCCAGGATGTTGGTTATGGCGAGCAGCGCAGTGCCCGAGAGGAGGAACAGCGCGCCGTACAGGGCGGTTAGCCGCAGCCGCACGGTCCGCCGTGGCAGCCGGGCCGCCAGCGTGGCGGGATAACGGCGCAGGTGCATCGGCGTTCCCCTAGATCCGGTAGCCGGCCTGGGCAACGGTGGTGATGACCGGCGGGTCGCCCAGCTTGGTGCGCAGTCGGCTGATGGTCATCTTGACCGTGTTGGTGAACGGGTTGGCCGCCTCGTCCCAGACTCGTTCCAGCAATGCCTCGGCCGAGACTACGGCCGGACGGGCGGCCAGAAGGAGTTGCAGCACCGCGAATTCCTTGGGGCTGAGGTCCAGTGGCCGTCCGCCCCTGGTGGCCTCTCGGCGGGCCGGGTCCAGGCGCAGGTCACGGTGGACCAGGATGGGGGGCAACGCTGGGCTGGACCGGCGGCTCAGCGCGCGGACGCGGGCCACAAGCTCGGCGATATTGAACGGTTTGGGCAGGTAGTCGTCGGCGCCCAGGCCCAGGCCCTGAACCCGGTCCTCGACCGCGGCCAGGGCGGTCAGCATCAGTATCCTGCCGGCAGCTCCGTCAGCCGCTAGTTCCCTGCAGACCTCATCGCCGTGCCGGCCGGGCAGGTCGCGGTCCAGCACGATCACGTCATAACGGCTGACTGCAGCCTTGGCGAGCGCGTCGTTGCCGTCGAAGCAGACGTCTGCGGCCATGCCCTCGCGACGCAGTACGGCAGCGATCGCCAGTGCCAGCTTGACGTGGTCCTCGACCACCAGCACCCTCATCGCTCTCCCTGCAGCCGGTTGTGACTCGGCGGTCCTCCATACTCGCAGCCCGAACTGCGCTCCGGCCCTATTCCAGCATGCCTGACCAGCGATAACAGCGGCGTAACAGCGTTACTGCCGTGTTATTGGCGATGCCGTACAACCGAGGGCACAGGCGCTCCGATTACGGCCGCCGGCAACTGGCTGGACGACCAGGCGGGCCCGCGGCTTGCGGTCAGGAGCGGAAACGAGAGGGACTTCGGCATGATCGATGACACCAGCTGCCGTCGGAGCGGCCCGGCCGCTGCCACGGCGAAACACCCGGGTGCCCTGAGGGGAGGTCCGCCGGCCGCACATGCCCTGATCGAGCTCAGTGAGGTGACCAAGCGCTATAAGGGCGGCGGCCCTGCTGCCCTGGATAACTGCAGCATGCAGGTGCGGGCTGGCGAGGCGGTTGCGGTGATGGGGCCGTCCGGCAGCGGCAAGACCACGCTGCTGAACCTGCTAGCCGGATTGGATAAGCCGACCAGCGGCAGCGTCACCGTCGGCGGGCTGCGGATCGACATCCTGTCTGAGACCAGGACCGCCCGGTACCGGCGCACCCAGGTCGGGATGATCTTCCAGTTCTTCAACCTGCTGGAGGATCTGACCGTTGCCGACAACGTGCTGCTGCCTGCCCAGCTCGCCGGAACATCTCGGCGCAGGGCCCGGGCCCGGTGCGCCGACCTGCTTAGCCAGCTCGGGATCGACCGCTACCGTGACACCTACCCGGGGCGGCTCTCCGGCGGGGAACGGCAGCGGGTGGCGATCGCACGCGCCCTGGTCAATGAACCGGCTGTGCTGCTGGCCGACGAGCCAACTGGCGCGGTCGACACGGCCGCCGGGGAGGAGATCGGCCGGCTTCTGCTGGATCTGAACGCATCGGGCCAGACGCTGGTACTGGTCACTCATAGCCCTGACCTTGCCGCAAAGTATGCGCAACGAATGGTGCGGCTGGTAGACGGCCGGATCGTCGCCGACACCGCCGCCGTGGTGCGCGGTCGGCCTGCCGCAGGAGCGCGGCCATGACCGGCATGGCGGTATTCACGGCCGCCAAGGGAGGGGCGGCTCGCCGCCTGGTGCAGACCTTGGTGGCTTTTTGCGTCCTGGGCGCGGGCGCGGCCGCAAGCGTGCTGGGGCTGACTCTGGCAACCAATGTCAACGAGGCCTATAACGCAAACTGCGCCGCGGTGCGCTGCGCGGACCTGGCCGTGTCCATCGACGCGTCCAAGGTTACGGCCGCCGAGCTGGCTGCTACTGCTCATCTGCCGGGAGTCACCGGGGCGGTTGGCGACCCTGAGACTTACATCATTACCTCCGGCATGTCGCCGGGACAGCCGTCTGGGGGCGGCGGCCGCCCCTCTCGCGGGCAGACTCTCACCCGGCACCGGCCGGGGCAGCCCGCGCGAGGTGGCGAACCTGGGAGGCGGTCACCCCAGCCCCGGCGCAGGAGCGACGCTTCGCCGCCGCTTCATGACGGTGCCGCGCCGTTGATCCCGCGCGGGTTCGCCCGCGATAATGCGACGGTTCCAGGGCAGGGGCTGTCCCTGGTGGGCCGCGGGTCGGCCGGCGGCCCGCTGGAGCATCTCATCCTCCTTAAGGGACGGCTGCCCACTCGGCCCGGCGAAATCGCCCTTGGCACCGACGTCGCCAACCCGGCCCAGCTCGTGCCCGGAGCGACGGTCACTATCACCAGCGCTCCGGGTAAGCCGGCCTTGAAGCTCGTCGGCATCGTCGCGGCCGCGACAGGCGGCGAGCAGGCTTTCGCGCTGCCCAGCGAAATAGCCGCCTTGCGTCCCAAGGACCAGCCTGTGCTGACCAAGATGCTCTACACCTTCTCCCACGCCGGCACGCACCAGCAGATCAACGCCGATCTGGCCGAGATCAGGCACGCGCTGCCCGCCGGGGCTGTCGTCAACTGGACCAACTGGCTGTACGGGGCAGACCAGATTGACATGAGCGCGGGAATCAACACCCCGTTCGCGATCGCCTACGGGGCCATTAGCCTGGTGCTGGCGGTGCTGATCACCGCCAGTGTGGTATCCGCCGCGGTGGTCGCCTCTTACCGGCGAATCGGCGTGCTGAAGTCCATTGGGTTCACCCCGGCCCAGGTGGCTGCCACCTATCTGGCCCAGATCGGGGTCCCGGCGCTAGCCGGGGTGATAGCCGGGACCGCGCTTGGCAATTACTGGGTGGTCCCGCTACTGAACGGGGGCTCCGGCCCGCACGTGGAGGTCCCGTTGTGGATAAATCTGGCTCTTCCGCTCGGCTTGCTCGCGCTAGCCGGGCTGGCTGCAGCAGCGCCAGCGCTACGGGCCCGGCTGTCTGCCGCCGCCGCAATCACGGCCGGGCAAGCGCCGCGGGCTGGGCACGGGTTCGCCGCCCATCGGCTGGCTGGAAGACTGGCTCTGCCCCGGCCGGTGAGCATCGGGCTGGCAGCCCCATTCACCCGCCTCGCCCGATCGGCTGTCAGCGCCGGAGCGGTCACGTTCGCCCTGGCCGCGGTGGTGCTGGCGGTTGGCCTGGACTCCTCGATTCACAAGATCCTCGTAGCCGGCACAGAGCCATCTGACACCGTGCTGGTCGGACGCGGTGTTCCTCCTCACGTGCTGGCACTCACGCCCAGCCAGCAGCGGGCCATCGCCTCCGCGCTGCGCGCCCAGCCAGCCACGCTCGGCACCCTGACAGAGGCAGCCGGGATCGCCACCGTGCCCAGCGCCGGATCGCGCCTGCCGGTCACCGCCTTCTCTGGTAACGCCGCCGGCCTCGGCTGGGATGTCACGAAGGGTTCCTGGTACACCCGCCCTGCGGAGGTCGTCGTGAACACCGCCGCCCCCGGCACTGCCCGGCTGTCGGTCGGCCAGACGATTCGCCTGATCACAGCGGGCAAGACGGTCACCGCCAAGATCACCGGCGAGGTCTACGCCCCAGAACCCCCGGCGGCGGTGGGCGCTCTGCTCACCAGCCAGCAGACCTTCCTCGATACCGGCATCCACCTGCCCGTGACGTGGTACGTCGCCGCGATGAAGGCGGCCAGCCAGAGAACCTACGAGGCACCCATCCAGCGGGCACTGGGTCCCGGTTACGACGTGACCGTGATCGGCATGGGAATCAGCACCGGGAGCATCCACGGAGTGGGGTCCTGGGCGCTCATAGACACCCCTCTCGTCCACGAGATCACGATCATCATTGCCATCCTGGCCGGGCTGGGCGTGCTGAACACAGTGCTGATGCTTACCCGCGAGCGGGTACACGATCTTGGAGTATTCAAAGCGGTCGGAATGACACCCCGGCAAGCCATCACCATGGTCACCTGCTGGACCATCCCGCCCGCGATCGCCGCCGCCATCATCGGCCTGCCGGCCGGGATGGCCCTGCAGGACGCGGTCGTCCATGCCACTGGCGGCGTCCAGGCCATGTTCATCCCGGGCGGCGTCGTCCACGTTTACCCCGCCTCAGAGCTCGCGCTGCTCGCCCTGGCCGGGCTGGCCATCACCATCGCCGGCGCGCTCGGCCCCGCTGCCTGGGCCGCCGGGTCCCGCACCACCACCGCCCTACGCACGGAATGACAACCCGGTGACACCTGGGCGTGTCCTGCCAGTTCAGCCGGGCTCATCCATGACGACAGCCGCGCCGGCAAGCCGGCCGCCGCGGACGCCTTTGGCTATGCGGCAGCCCTGCTGGTCTGCCCTCTGACACTGGTCACGGAGAGTACTGGCGGAAGCTGGGAGCCGACCGCCTGGCGGCACGGGGCTGCCAGGCGGCGTTCCGGAGATCTGGTCGCATTACCGGGCGGCTCCGGCGATGTACGCGGCGACGATGTTGGTGGCGTGCCAGTCCAGCGATACCCGGGCGCGGTCTATCTCATGGTGGTACGCGGATCGGCGTGGGAGGCGGCTTCCTGAACGACCCGCCCGGCCACGTGCCGGTCCAGCCGTTCCCCGGCTCCGGTGGTGAAGATCGGTCCTTCGCAGCATTCTCCGATGGCCAGGTCGATGGCGCGGAGCGAGCGGGATGACGGCTTTTTGTCCCCTTTTCAGGTGATTGCCAGGATGCGGTGCCCGCGTTCGGTCCGAGATCCTCGATGTCCGCTCCAGTGGCCTCGGACACGCGCAGGCCGTTCAAGGCGAGCAGGGAGACCAGCGCGTGCTCAGCCGGAGCGCCGAGCCCGGCGGCGACGAGCAAGGCGCCGACGTCGCTGCGGTCCAGTGCGGTGGCATGGGATTCGTAGTCGATCCGCGGCCGCCGGACGTGGACGGCAGATGAGTGGTCGAGCAGGTCTTCCTCGACGGCGTACCTGTACAGGCCGGCGATGGTCGACAGCCGGCGGATGATGGTGGCGCGGGCGCGCCCGGTGGTCTCCAGGTCGCGGGCGAACAGCTCGATGTCGGCGCGGCGGACGGCGAACAGCCGCAGCTGCCGCCGGCGGCACCAGGCGGTGAACTAGCGCAGGTCCATGACGTAAGCGTCCCGGATCTGTCCGGAGTAGCCGGCCAGGAAGCCGGCTAACGCTAGCTTGGCCAGCTCGGGGAACGCGGGCTCGATCACAGCCAGGGCTGCGGACGAGCTGATCGGAGTGGTCATGGGATACCTCCCGGGATGCGAGCCACGGCCAAGGCCTGGTTCTGCGCGTTGACGGAGTTGGTCGTCATCGTCACCACGCCACGCGCCCGCGGCGTTCAATCATCCAGCTCATATCTGTGTTCTCCGGTTCGGCTCGGCGGATCATCTCAGGCCACGGTCGTGTCCCGTTCGAGCGCGGGATCCTCACCGCCGTGGCGGTCACGGCACTTGCACCAGATGGGTCACCGGCGCCCGGTCTGCCCGCGGCCAGGACACGCGGGCGAGCACGAGCAGACTGGCCACCACACCGGTGGCTCCGAGCACGATCAGCCGGGGGTCGGCCTCGTATATGCCGAACACGCCCCAGCAGAGCAGTTCACCGAAGATCAGCAGCCAGGTGCCCCGTGATACACCGGCGGTGTCCGGGGACCGGTACACCGTCCATACCGATGGCGTGACCTGGAGCAGGAAGGCGACGGCCAGGGCCGAGCCCAGTCCCTCGCGGCCGAACGCCGCAGCGGTCGTCAGCAGCACCACCGCCCACACCGGCGCGAGCGCCATGGGCCGTTTCGGCATCCCGCCGCCGCGCCGTGCCAGCTCTACCGCGAGCAGTCCCGACAAGACCGTCGCCGAGATGGCGGGCACAAGCGCGGCCCAGAAGCCTGATAGGGCGAAGTAGACCAGCCAGGCAGCGTTGTTCACACTCGTCAGCGCAGCCCACGACCACGACACCCCGGCCATGATGCCACTACGGCGGACCCGGGCCAGCTGCGGCAGGAACTGAGGCACCGCAAGGACCGATGCCACCAGCGGAAGCAACGCGAACATCGTCTGCATGGGCCCTATCTTTATGATCCCCTCGGGTAAACGGCCACCGGCTAAGACGTTACGCCGATTTACGAGACGTATGCTTGCCACTTTCGCCGCCTGGCGTCAAACTTCAGCAATAAGCTATCGATGTGGACCACATTGACCGAGCGATCCTTGCCCAGCTGCAAGCCGACGGCAGGCTGACGGTCACCGAACTCGCCAACAGGGTGCGGCTCACACCCGGCCCCTGCCACCGGCGGCTGCGCGAACTCGAACGCAGCGGCGTCATCACCGGCTACCACGCCCTCGTGAACCCTGCCGCCGTCGGCATGGGATTCGAGGCCCTCGTGCAGATCACCCTGGAACGCGGCGACGCCAGCACAGTCGCCTCCTTCGAAGCAGCCGTGGTCCAGCTGCCCCAGATCCGGCACGCAGAACGCCTCTTCGGCGACCCCGACTACCTGCTACGGGTCGCCGCGCGGGATCTCGACAGTTTCGCGATACTGCGGGACCAGAAGCTGGCCGCGCTGCCAAGCGTACTCCGCCTCACCTCAACCATCGTGATGAAACGCATCGTCGACAACCGGCCCGTGCCGCTCACTACCCGAGGTGGCTAAGAACGCGCCACCGCAGCCGCACCGGCAATCACGTCAGACCCAAGAACACTCATCGGCACGACCGGGCGAGCCGGTCCCGTGACACTACCCACTCTCACATCAGATCCGGACGGCGCCAGAGCACAGATCGGGTCTGATCGGTGGGCCCTGGCTGATGATCGGCGAGGAGCCGTCAGCCGCACCGATCGGCGGCTACGAGCGCGACGATGCGAGGCTGTAGCGATCACTTAGTGTAGCCAGAATGATTCCTGAGTTCATACGCCGCGATAGCAAAGCAGCTGGCCGGATAATCGGGTCGCGCGGATCAGTCGGGCCTTGTGTAGATCCCGTTCAAGTGCCGTGGCAATACTGCCGGAGTGCTCGGCCTCGCCGGGGCGGGTCACGACCGTCGGCCCGGACGGCTGATCCTGCGCAAGGCGGACTGTCCGATTCGGGAGCGGGGCGCCTGTGCCTCGTGGAGCTGGCGGTCGGAGTCGGTGTCGGGTAGCAGGGTGGTGGCCCAGGCCGCCGCCAGGTCCAGTTCGGCGTCCCAGAGCGACTGCTCGACTTGGCTGACCGCCCGGCTCAGCACGCCAGAAATCGATCGGCCTGTCAGGCCGGCCACCCTGGTCGACCCCTACCGGGACCACCTGCGCGCCCGCCGCGCCGAAGACCCCGCCGTGCCCGTCCACCGGTTGCTCGCCGAGATCCGCGAGCAGGGCTATCGCGGCAGCATGACCCTGCCCTGCCGCTACATCACCCAGGGCAGGGTCGAAGCCGGCTGGCCGCACCTGTCACCACTCCGCGTGACCCGGATGCTGCTCACCTGGCCCGCTGCGCTCACCGCCAGTCAGCAGGCACTGCTGACCGTCGCCTGCCCGGAGATGACCAGCCTCGCCGGCCTGGTCTGCGACTTCGCCGCCCTGCTCACCCCGGATCCAGCGAACCAGGCCAGGCTCGGGAACTGGGCCGAACCCGCCCGAGCCGCGGACCTGCCGAGCCTGCATGCCTTCACCCGGGGCCTGGACCTGGACGCCCAGGCCGTGACCGCGGCCGTCACGTTGCCGTTTCACAACGGCCGGACCGAGGGCGTGAACACCAAGACCAAGATGATCAAGCGGCAGATGTATGGCCGCGCCGGACTCACCCTCCTGCGCCACCGGATCCTTCTCGGCTAAACACGAACCGTCACCGCCGAAAGAGCGACAGAGCCTTTGAAATGACAGTCCCGACTGTAGGCGCCGGGCCGGGTGTTGCTCGAGGTTGCGCTGATCTTCAGCACGTGCGATTAGCCGGCTGGGGCTGTGGGCGCGCGTTCCATCTGAGCGAGCAGCGCGAGTAGGACGGCGGCCAGTTGCGTCGTCGGGTCGTCGGGTCGGCTGTTGCTGTCAGTGACGGAAGCGGGTATGGAGTACAGCCGGCTGGCTCTATTCGGCGCGTAGCGCCGTGGTGGTGCGGGATGCGGCGGCCCAAGTGGCTGGGCCCAGGGCGCCGACGGCAGCGATCGCGAGCCCGGCAAGCACCAGCAGTGCGAGGTCGGCCACGCTCAGCACCTGCACGAAGCTGGCTGGCAGCACCACCCCGAACGAGCTGTTGGCGAGGTGCCGCACGAGGATATCCTCGCTGATCAGCCCGGCCGGCAGGGCGATCGCGGCCGCGATCACGGTAGGGGCGACAATCCAGCAGACCACCATGAGCAGGGACTGCGCGGGGGTCATGCCGACCGCCTTGAACACGCCGAGATCGCGGAGGCGTTCCCTGGTCGCCATGAGCACCGAATTCAGCACGCCGAACGCGGCGAGCGCGGCGACCAGCCAGGCCAGCAGCCGGAAGTAGGACGACTGGATATTGAACGCGAAAGAGGATCCGGACGGGGTGAGGACGAAGTACGCGGGTCCGAGCACGCGGCCGAGCGTGGTGATGTAATCGGCGGTGCTGGTTCCGGGCGTGTGGTTGATGTCGTAGCTGTTGACGGTCAGCTTGCTGGCCGCCGGCCCGAGAGCGCGGGCGCTGATGTATAGCGTAGGCATGGGCACCGGGGAGAAGACCTGACCGGCGATCCGCACGGTGACCGTCCGGCCGTTGACCTTCAGTGTGAGCTGGTCGCCGACGTGCAGGTGCGTCTCAGCCAGCAGCTGGGTGTTGACGTCCGCCTGGTGTGGCCCGACGTACCATCGGCCGCTGACCAGGTTCCAGCCGAGCCAGGACGAGTCACCACCATAGATGTATGCCGTCAGCGGCTGCGCGAACCTGGCCAGCGACACAGTCACCGGCGCCGCCGGTCCCCGGGTCTCCCGGCCGTGCCCGCCCGACGCGCTCTGCCTCGGACCGGATATGAGATACCCGGCAGGGATGTAACTGAGGTCGCTCTCCGCCGCGTAGTGCGCTGTTCCCGGCTGGATGCGGAGCGCGGCCTTGACCGCGGCGTCCTGGCTGGCCGTGAGGGTGGTCCCGCGGGCACCCTCAGCGGTCACCTGCACCTGCCCGAGCCCCGAGATCGAGCTGTTGTTGATTTTGTGGATCGACGCGCTGAGGCTCGCTGCCATGACCACGGCGGTCAGCCCGAAGGCAATCGCGGCGAGCGTGACGGCCGAGCGGGCCGGGCGGGACAACGGCGCGGCCAGCCCGACCGTCACCAGCCTGGGCAGCGGCAGCCGCCCGGCCAGCCGGTGCAGGCCGAAGCCGCGTCCGGCCCGCGGGGCTTGCCCGGCCGCGATCGCAGCAACCGCGGACAGGCGGCCGGCCCGTACCGCCGGGATGGCCGCGGCCAGGCCAGTGAGCGCCAGCATGGCGAGCGGCGCGGCGACATTGATCCACTGCGGCACGGACACGTGCACCCCGATGAGCGGCGCAACGCTGATCACCGGCTGCACCCACGCGTCACCCAGCACGGTGCCGATGATGGCTCCGGCCAGGGCCGGGAGACCAATCTGGGCCAGGTACGTCGCGGTCACCTGGGCCGGGGTGAAGCCGATGGACTTAAGCACGCCGATCCGCCGGTAGGAGGCGACTACGGCGGCGCTGACCACGTTGCCGGTGATCAGCACGGCAAGGGCAAGAGCAAAGATCGCAAACGCCACGACAAACGGGGTGTTCGTCGACTGTTCTCGCGCCGTTCCCTGCTCGAAGCCCAGCCACGACTGGGAGCCCGCGACCGCGCCGGCGGGCAGCGCGCGCTTCAGTTTGGCCAGATCGGCGTTGATCTGCGCGTTGGTGCCCGCGCTGGAAAAGTCATAGAACATCTCCTCGTGCGCGGGTGCGCCCGGGGCGCGCAGCGCCGGGATCTCGCTAGGCAGCACCCAGCCGCCGTCGTAGAGAACCGTCTGCTCCCCGTAGCCGACGATGGTCAGCGCCGGATGCCCCGGAGCGCTGGTGACCGTCAGCTTGGTGCCGTCCGGCAGCCGGATGGGGGTCGACATCGCGACCGAGATCTCGCCTGGCCGGGCCGGCCACCGGCCCTTGTCGCGCGTGAACAGGTGCATGATCGGCGGGTTATCAACGATGTCATGCAGCGGGCCGGACGGGGACGCACGGCCCACCACAGTCAGCTGCGTGGGCTGCATGCCGCCGGCCGAGGATCCACCCCGGGCAGCGAATTGCTTGACGTGCCGGCCGGGAGAAACCGTCTGGCCGGATGGCTTGCTCGGGACGGGAGACGGGCTGGCGCCCGGGCCTGAGGGCTTGCCCGGGACGTCACTGGTGGCAGCGACGGTGATAGTGACTTCCGGGTACGGCCCGGTGGAGCCCGTTACTCCCGGCAGGTGCGTGGTCTTCGCTAGCTGAGCCGTGCTGACTTTGGCGGCGTTGACCGTCACCGCCAGGTCGGCCTCGTGGGTAGCCGCCATCGAAGCGAAGAACCCCTGGTTCGCGCTGGTGAGCAGCGTCAGGGCGAGCAGCGCGGCCGCTGATGAGGCCGCCAGCATGGCGAGGACGACCAGCGGCTGGATGAGGCGGCGTAGCGCTCCAGCCGAAGCGGCCCTGATGACCGGCGCGGCGGTCACAGCCGCGTCTGCGCTTCCTGAGCCGCGGCGTCCGACGCGGTGTCGCTGGCAACATGCCCGTCGGCCAGCCGGACCGTGCGGCTGGCGTACCTGGCCGCGAGGTCCGGGCTGTGGGTGACCAGCACAAGGGTCTGCCCGGCCGCGTTCAGCTCAAGCAGCAGTCTGCCGATTTCCTCCCCCGTCGCAGTGTCCACTGCCCCCGTCGGCTCGTCCGCCAGCAAGACCGCTGGGTCGTTCACCACCGCGCGGGCGATCGCCACCCGCTGCCGCTCCCCGCCGGACAGCCGGCCAGGGTAGCTGTCCCGGTACCGGGTGATCCCCAGCTGATCGAGCAGCTCGCCGCACCGCCCCCGTGCCTTGCGCCGCGGCACTCCGGCGAGCTGGGCGGGCAGCACCACGTTGTCCGCCACAGTCAGGTCCTCCAGCAGGTTGAAGAACTGGAAGATCATCCCCACCTCGCGCCGGCGGAACCGGGCGGCCCGCGTCTCACTCATCGCGTCCACCCGCTCCCCGGCCACGGTGACCGTGCCGCTGGTTGGCTTGTCCAGCCCGGCGACCAGGTTCAGCAGTGTCGACTTCCCGCTTCCCGACGGCCCCATCACCGCCACCGCCTCACCCGCGGCGACCTCCAGGCTCACCCCGTCAAGCGCCGGCGCACCGTCCGCCTCGTACCGCTTGGTCGCATTTCTAATCTCGATCAAGTTGCCGGACAGGACCTGCCCATCGGCCGCTGCATTGCCGTCTGTCACGTCGCATCTCCTCGCTCAGCCAACCGCACCATCCCGAGCCTGAACCGTGGAAAAACGCTGCTGGCAATGCACACTCGCCGCCCAGGCACGGTAGCCGTCCACCATTAGCAGATGATCCAGATTCGTGTGAGCTTCGTGTGTGAAGCCGCCCAGGTCGCCGATGAAGACGGCTGCGGCTGATAACAAGGCTGCGCGGCGTGAGGTGCTGTTTGAGAAAGCCAGCGGCGTGTACGCCAACGACAAAGCCACCCCCCGCAGGCGACTATCTGGTCCGCTGGCTTGAGTGGGTAACCGGTACCCGCCTGCTTACCGGCATAGCGAGCAACGACATCCTGCCCGCAGCGCGGGTTAGAGCTGTCCCGTCCGTCCTTCCGGTTAGGCGCCGATCTCTTGCGAGTGGAAGGCGCGGCGAGGGCCTGGGCCATGTGAGCCATCACCGTGTTCGGGGTGATGCCGAGCACCTCCGCGGTGCGGTTGGTGTCCAGGTCAAGCAGCAGCCGCAGCGCGACCACCTGTCGTTGCCGGGCAGACAGCCGCATCAGGGCCGCCTTGACCCGCGGTTCGATGAGGCTGCCAGGGGCCTCTGGCCCGCGGGCAGGTCGGTGACCACACTGGGATCGGGGACCGATACCTCCCGGCGGCGGCGCCGCCACCGAGAGATTTTCGCGTTAAGCGCGGCGCGCACCACCCACGCCACCGGGGCCGGATGCCCGCTAACGGTGCGCCATGACGCACACGCCCGGGCGAAGGCCTCGGCGACGAGTTCCTCCGCTGTGTCCTGGTCACCAACGCTGACCAGGACGGCGCGAAGGCAGTCATCCCTGGACCTGAGGTAAAACTCCGCGAAGTCCAGTCGTTGGGTTCCCACACTCCTTCAACGCACAACCGGTGCCCGAGGGATTAGTCTTGCCCGCTGCAGGCCCGGAGCAATTGTCAATACCTGTGGATCAAGATCGTTTAGGCGGGCTTCCTGCTGGGCCTTTTCGCCGGGACGCTCGATGAGCTTTCCGCTGATGAAGATCGCGCCGGCACGGACCAGGGCGACGAGGTGGGGCGCGTTAGACACCCGGCGACACGCGAGGGATGGGGACTTTACCTGGCCACCAGCGGGGACCTAGACCTGGCCACACCCGGCGACTTTCTCATGGCCATGGACACTTGCTGAGATCCGGCTGACATGAGTTTTTACTGTCTCCTCTCACCCCCACTCGAATCAGCAGCGCCGCAGCCCGTTCGTGTTCTCGTTCGTTGGCCGCTGCCACGGTGAGTGCGGGTCGGCGAGGAACACCCTCGTGCCGGTGTCGAACGCGAACTGGGCATGGCCGGAGAGTTCTTTCCCGCGATCCCAGGTGAGGGTCTTGCGCAGCTGCTCAGGCAGCTTCGTCATCGACACCGTCAGCGCGGTGTTCATCGCGACGGCGCCGTAGCCGCCGAGAGAGAGGGGCCGTTCTTCACCGGTGGCTTCTCGCCCCAGCCCTCGATCCGGGGCAGGTGCACCAGGATCGCGGACCGGCTGCTGCGCTCGACGAGCGTGCCGATCGCGGACCGGCCCGTCCCGATGATCAAATCGCCTTCCCAGTGCCCCGGGACCGCGCGGTCGGCGGCCGCGGCGGGCCGTTCGCTGATCACGACGTGCCGGAACCAGCGCGCCCCGACCGGCCACGACACGCCGACCGACTCCGCAGCCCCAACCGTCGTCACCCCGCCAGCGATCAGCCGCCAGAACTCCCGCTGCACCGCACGCGAGGGCTCAGGCCGACCCGGTCACCGCATCGGCGGGCGCAACGCCTGATCCGCCGCCCACTGCCGCCGAGCACCCGCCGGCCGCTCCGGCAACTGCTTCCTGCCGCGTCCCATCGCACACCTCCGTGATCGAGGTGTTGCGACGACCAGTTGAATCCGCCGAAGGAAGCGGCATCAAACCCGGGACGGTTCATTGACTGGCACCACTGCACGCATGACTTGAGAAAAGGTGCCCACTTCCACGATCATCCGACTCATGGCGGAAGCATTAATCAACCTGGTCGCTGACGCGGTGGCCTCGCGCGAGCCTCGCACCGTGCGCGCGGCTGTCATCGCCAAGGCAATCCGAGACCAGACGAGCGCACGATGGGTCGGTATCTACACAGTTACTGTGGACCAGGTGGTCAACGAAGCGTGGAGCGGCCCGGCCGCACCAGCTCACCCGATTTTCAGAATCGACCAAGGTCTAACCGCTCATGCGATATCCGCTCAAGCTGTCGCCGTCAGCAACAACGTTGGAACCGACCCGCGGTACTTGACGAACCAGTCCGATACCGGATCCGAACTCATCGTGCCGGTCGTCCATGATGATCGGACGCTTGGCACCCTTGATGTCGAAGAATCTGTATCAGGAGCCTTTGACGGCAGAACGATCAACCTCTACGAAGAGATCGCTGCCGAGTTGACTGGGTTGTGGACCTGAAGGCGATCACCAACACGGGCGCTTGGGCGTGACGATGGGACCTGCCCTGGCGCGGCACATCTGGATCGGTTATTAACGTATCTGGCGCTATACGACGCCCCGTCGCCTAGCGAGGCCGGTGATTGCGACCCGACTCACTGTGTGGTTCACGATGCCGATGATCGCTGCTCCCCTTCAGAAGTTGGGCGACCTGGTGGTAACGGCCAACTGGCACAAGGTGAACGCCGTCGAAAGCGTCCGACTCTCGGATGGAGTCGAGCATCGAGAGCGCCCAGTGCACGCCAGCGTCGCGATTCCGGTCGAGGTCGTCGATAAGCGTGGCCGGAGCGTCGATCTCCGGGAGGTCAGCCGCGATCCGTTTTGCCATGGCTGAACTCGCCAAGACCAGGACTCCCGCGTAGACCTTGCCGGTGAACTCGACGGAGTTGCGCCAGGCGAGCAGCTGTTCGACGTCGAACGTCGCCTGGACGACCCAGAAGTCCGCGCCCTGCTTCCACGCCGGGACCGCTGCTCCCGCCCGTGCCGTGACCCCGAGTGCGAAGTCGCGGTCAGGGTAGGCGCGCGCTTCGCCCAGCATCTGGCGCACAGTCAGATCGGAACAGAACCCCTCGGCGGGCTCGTCACCGCGGACCAAGAGAAACCGCTCCACGCCATACGCAGCGGCAGTCAGTAGGTCTCGCCGAAAGCCAAGCAAGTTGCGGTCTCGATTGTTGATACAGGCAATCGCAGTCACACCGAGATCGGCTACCTCTTTCGAGACCGCGATGCTCGAAACGGTCGCCCGGCCGATGTGGTTGTCCGGTATCAAGAACAGTTCGGTAATGCCATCAAAGGCAACGATCTGGCGCCGCACCCGACTCAGGTCAGGAGTCACGGCAGGCTCGACCTCACACATGATCGAGAAGGAGCCCTTTGAAATCACGCCCACCATCATGCTGCGTCGAGGCGCTCACTCCAAGCTGCATTCGACGAACACACCAGCGGGCGAGAGCATTCACCGGCGAACCTTCCATCGAGGGGGTGACACGGTATCCCCACTGTTCAACCAACGTCGCTCCGGCGCATCGACCCAGCGCAGGCAATCGGGCGTACCGCGATCGCGGTATCCGCATACCGCGCTAGGTGATGCGGTCAACGACCGAAGGTCAACGGGTGGAGCTGCTTCACGCTTACTTGAACACCCCGCCCGAAGTGAACCAGGCGCTTGAAAGCTAGTGAAGCTCGACGGGAAGCCGGCCGACGACCAGAGTGTGGCCTCGCCCCCACGCAAAGGTGCGCGCCTGGCTACCAAGGTCAATTATCTCAAGGATCGCCGCCGACTACGAGGCTGGCACTTCCAGCCTGGAGATGGCCGCCAAGTACGACATGCCCAAGTCTTCGCTGTTCGTGATTCTGAAGAGGCAGGGTGTCGTTCGACCCGCCGAGCGGATCAGCGATGACCAGATCGCGGCTGCTAGCCGCCTGATCCAGGAGGGCAAGTCGGTCACCTTCGCCGCGACGGAGCTCGATATCGCTGTTCGCTCGCTGTACCGCCATCTCAAGATTCGCGGGTTACCGACGAAGCCCAGCTCACCTTGACTAGCGAAACGCTTCCGCTGCTCCGCGGGTCCGCACCGAAGCCCCGGCGCAGTCTTCGGTTTGGGCGAGGGTGGCTCAACCCATTGTGGAGCCGACGTTCCGACCATGGTCCGGGACTACGTCCATGACTGGGTCGCGAACTTCTTGACTATGTCACTGCCCGTAGCTGGGCCACCAAGGGGGTAAAGGCCGAGCAGGAACAAGAGCGGGCATCATCAAGGTGCGACGCGAACAGATTGGGTCGGACCGCTGAGGCTGATGGGCTTCGAATGCCGCGAGGGATTCCCCCGGCTCTGCCAAACGACACGTCGGCCCGGATAGAGTCACCGATCACCGAACCAGTGGAGGCTCACGCCAGAAAGACACTCGGAACGCTCGTCTACGCCTCGCCTGTGGCGAGGAGAGCTGCCGCTGGGAGTCGCAGGAAGTGGTCAGCGGCTAGGTACTGTCTGGCGATCCGGTCGTATGCCAGGCGGACACGCCGGAGGGTGTCGGCGGGCTGACCCTCAATGATCGCAGAGGTCAGCACGGTTCCATTGAGCACGTCACGCCACCACTGGTCGGGGTCAACGCGGTGCGTCCACGTGACATTATCGACACGGACGTTGCCCAGCCCTGCATTACGCAGAAGCGCGGACAAACCCTCCTCCGTTGCGTATGGGGCAAACGGCGAACTGGCCGGAAGCCCCGCTGGCCTGGATGCGTCCGCAGACGCGAGCGCATCGAGGAGAACACCCTGAGCGCGGTTGCGTTCGTCAGTATCCCAACAGCACAGTGCGACCGCACCGCCGCCACGGGTCACACGAACCAACTCAGCCACAGCATCGCCGGGATGCAGGACGTGGTTGATCACGAAGGCACCCACGACAGCGTCGAATGCGGCGTCGCCAAAGGGCAGGTCGGGCAGCGCAGCACATACAACTCGTAGGCGGGGCGCCGCGCCCCGAGCGCGAACGGTCATACCCTCGACCGCATCGGAGGCGACCACATCAGCCCCCCGCGTCGTTGCTTCCTTCGCGAGTTGACCGGTCCCACAGCCCACCTCGAGCAGATGCGTTCCCGTCCCGACCGCGGCCGCATCAAGAAGGGCGCCGTGGGCTCCCGCTGCGAGACGTCCGAAACCACCGCCGTAGGTCGCCGCGCGGCGCGCCCACTCCCTTCGTTCAAAGGCTGCAGAGGGGTGTAGACCAATCAGGCTGCGCTCCTGCGAATCCCTCATCGTGCCTCAGTCCTCCAGAGCTGCGATCCTTCGAAATATCGCGTCGAGTAGCCCGTTGCAATGTTCGTGGCTACCGGGAGGAACTGCAAATCCCGTCGACCGGCAACCAATGAGTCATGCTGGTTCGGGATGCCAGGCGGGGGCGTTCCAGCGTTGGTCGCGGCCCTAGGCTCTGATAGCACCGGCGAGTGGCGCAGCAGCCGATCGCTCGAGACCCGCTTAGGCGAAGGCCCTTTGTCGACGGGCGCTGCTTCGAGCCACTAACGGGACTATCCCTGACAAGTGTAACGATCGTTCAGGTCGTCGTGATGGGTGCGCGCTGGTCTAGCAGTTCACTCAGCCGATTGTCGGCCGCCGGCCACTCTTCGGCGAGCAGGGAGTAGACGGCGGTGTCCGCGCGCGTCTGATCGGCGCGGACCCGATGGCTACGAAGAAGGCCCTCTTTCACGAAGCCAAGCCGGACCAGGGCGCGCTGAGAACGCAGGTTCGCGCCGTCCACAGTCCACTGCACCCGTTGCAGCCCAAGGGCTCCGAAACAGTAGGCCAATAACGCCTGCTTGATGTCCTCGTTGTAGCCCTGGCCCCAACAGTTGCGGTCAAGCCAAGTCCACCCGATCTCGGCGGAACGGTTTGTCATATCGATGCTATGCAAGGTGGTCGAACCGATTACCGCCTCGTCGGCCAATCGGATGACAGCCAACGGATGGCGCCTGCCACTCGAACCGATCATGACCGTGGATACGAGGCTCTCCATCTCTTCGACGCTTTGAGGTTTCGGGACCGGCTTCCACGCCCACACCTCATCGCTGGTGATCGACGCCAGCAATCCCTCAACATGGTGGTCGATGAGCGGTTCCATCCGAATCAACCGACCGACTAGTGTTGGTAGCGACTTCACATCTGAAACCTCTCGTTCGAATGGCCTCAAGCCGCGGTGGCGTCCCGCCGGGTGGTGTAAGTGATCTTCGCCGTGTGATGGGTCAGCGAGCTGTTTTCGACTATGCCGTGAGCAGTGCGGGTGTGGCTACCTCCTTCGGGTCGGCGGGCGGGGTGTTCGGCAGGGCCATGGAGGCTTCGGACAGATAGCGCTTATCGGCGACCTGCCATTCGTCGTGGGCCTCGGCCAGGACCGCGCCGGCCAGCCGTAGCAGCGCGGGCGGGTTGGGGAAGACCCCGACGACGTCGGTGCGGCGCTTGATCTCCTTGTTCAGCCGCTCCAGCGGGTTAGTGCTCCAGATCTTCTTCCAGTGCGAGACCGGGAACGCGGCGAACGCGGTGATGTCGTCGGCGGCGTCGCGGAGCATGGCCTCGACCTTGGGGAACTGGCGGCCGGGCATGGAGGCGATGGTGTCCAGCTGGCCGCGGACATGAGCCGGGCCGGGCTGGGCGAAGATCGTGCGGATCGCCGCCGCGACCATCTCCGCCGATCCCTTCGGGACCTGGGCCAGGACGTTGCGCAGGAAATGTACCCGGCAGCGCTGCCAGGAGGCGCCGAGCAGCACCGAGCTGATGGCGGCCTGCAGGCCGGCGTGGGCGTCGGAGATGACCAGCTGCACTCCGGTCAGCCCGCGGGTCTTCAAAGACCGCAGGAACGCGGTCCAGAACGCGCCGTCCTCGCTGTCACCGACATCGAACCCCAGGACTTCGCGGTGCCCGTCCGCGGCCACGCCGGTCGCGACCACGACGGCCTGGGAGACGACCCGGTGATCGACCCGGGCCTTGCAGTAGGTCGCATCGAGGAACACATACCGGAACGCCAGGCCGGACAACGGCCGGTCCCGGAACGCCGCGACCTCGGCATCGAGGTCGGCGCAGATCCGCGACACCTCGCTTTTGGAGATCCCGCTGTCGGCGCCCAGGGCCTTGACCAGGTCATCGACCTTGCGGGTCGAGGTGCCGTGCAGGTAGGCCTCCATGATCACGGCGAACAGGGACTGATCCACCCGGCGGCGGCGCTCCAGCAGCGAGGGGAAGAACGACCCGGCCCGCAGCTTGGGGATCCGCAGCTCCAGATCCCCGGCCGCGGTGGTGATCGTCCGGGCCCGGTGCCCGTTGCGGTGCGCCGTCCGGACGCTGGTCCGCTCATGCGGCGCGGCGCCGATCACCGCGCTGAGCTCGGCCTCGATCAATGCCTGGCAGGTCGTCTCGGCCGCCTGCCGGATCCGGTCATCGACCTCGGCGGCCTTCAATACCTCCAGGACTTCGAGCAGTGCAGACTGGTCCAGGGCCATCGTGTGCTTGTGTCCTTCCGCGAGAACCATTGGCGTGGGTCTCGCTGACCATCACACGATGGCCCTTCCCAGCGTGCACAGGCACGCCGTCAGGACCGAGGACTTACACCACCCCAGGGGGCGTCACCCAAGCCGCGGCCGCCGTCTAGTTATGCTAATTAGACCAAGGTGGCGGTTCGGTAAGCGGCTGTTTCGAGCGGACCCCTCGCCGCTACTCGCCGGTCACCCGCCATCTAGCACCGCGAGCAGTTCGGAAAACGTCCGGATTGACGGCGCGGACCAATGAGAGCTCCGCGTCGTACACAACGGCTCCTGCGGCGCCATCTGTGACCACTTGCGTGTCGACGGCACGTGAAAACTGATCAGGGTGCGGCATCTGAATATTGACCAGCTCCGGCTGGACCCTGGCTTGATCCGAGCCGGGGAGGAAGCAGGTGCTGAGCGTGGAGAACTGGGCTGAGATCCGCCGGTTGCGGCGGGCGGAGCAGTTGCCGATCGCGCAGATCGCGCGGCTGCTGGGCGTGTCGCGGTACACGGTGAAGAGGGCGCTGGCCAGTGACGGGCCGCCGAGGTATGAGCGGCCGGCGAAGGGCTCGGTCGTGGATGCGGCCGAGCCGCGTATCCGGGAGCTGCTGGCGGCGTTCCCGGCGATGCCGGCGACGGTGATCGCGCAGCGGATTGGCTGGGACCGGTCGATCCGGGTGCTGTCGGGCCGTGTCGCGGAGCTGAGGCCGGCGTATCTGCCGCCGGATCCGGCGTCGCGGATGGTTTATCAGGCCGGGGAGATCGCGCAGTGTGATTTCTGGTTCCCCGACATCAGGCTGCCGGTCGGGTCCGGTCAGGCCCGGACGGCGAAGCAGTTGCCGGTGCTGACGATGGCGTGCGGCTACTCGCGGTGGCTGTCGGCGGTGCTGGTTCCGTCCCGGCATGCCGAGGACCTGTTCGCCGGGTGGTGGCAGCTCATCGACGGGCTGGGAGCGGTGCCGCATTGCCTGGTCTGGGACGGTGAAGGCGCAGTCGGCCGGTGGCGCGCGGGCAAGGCCGAGCTGACTGGCGACTGCCAGGCATTCCGCGGCACCCTGGGCGTGAAAGTGATCATCTCCGGCCTGCTGACCCGGAGGCCAAGGGGCTGCTGGAGCGAGCGCATGACTACCTGGAGCGCTCGTTCCTGCCCGGCCGGTCCTTCACGGGCCCGGCTGACTTCAATGACCAGCTGGCTGCCTGGATGGCCCAGGCGAACAAGCGGCGGATGCGGGTGCTGGGCTGTGCTCCCGCAGACCGGGTCGGAGCTGACACCGCGGCGATGCTCACGTTGCCGCCGGCTGCGCCGGTGACCGGGTGGCGGCGGTCAGGCCGGCTGCCCCGCGACTATTACGTGCGGCTGGATTCCAACGACTACTCCGTACACCCGTCGGTGATCGGCCGGCGGATCGAGATCACCGCCGGGCTGGAACGCGTCCGGGTCTGGTGCGAGGGCCGGATGGTCGCCGACCACCAGCGGTGCTGGGCCCGGCACCAGTCCATCACCGACCCTGCCCACGCCGCAGCTGCCCGGGCACTGCGCCGTGACCGGCTGGCCGTCGTGCGCCCGCCGGACCGGGTGGAGGTCGAGATCCGGGACCTGGCCAGCTACGACACCGCACTGGGCCTGGCCGGCGCGGACGGGACGGTGGCGTGATGGCCGCGGTGAAAGCGCCAGCCCGGGACCTGGCCGCCGAGGCCGCTTACCTCACCCGGGCGCTGAAAGCACCCACCCTGCGAGAAGCCATGCCCCGGCTGGCAGAGCGAGCACGGGCGGAGAACTGGACCCATGAGGAATACCTGATCGCCTGCCTGCAGCGGGAAGTCTCCGCCCGCGAGTCTCACGGCGGCGAAGGACGCATCCGCTCCGCCCGGTTCCCCGCCCGCAAATCCCTCGAAGAGTTCGACTACGACCACGCCCGCGGGCTCAAGCGCGACCTGATAGCCCACCTGGGCACCCTCGACTTCGTCACCGCCCGCGACAACATCGTGTTCCTCGGCCCGCCCGGCACCGGCAAGACCCACCTGGCGATCGGCCTGGCCATCCGGGCCTGCCAGGCCGGGCACCGGGTCGCCTTCGCCACCGCTTCCGACTGGGTCGCCCGCCTCGCCGACGCCCACCATGCCGGCCGGCTGCAAACAGAACTAACCCGGCTGGGCCGCTATCCGCTACTGGTCATCGACGAAGTCGGCTACATCCCCTTCGAGCCCGAAGCCGCCAACCTGTTCTTCCAGCTCGTCTCCAACCGCTACGAACGAGCATCCCTCATCGTCACCAGCAACAAGCCCTTCGGCCGGTGGGGCGAGGTCTTCGGCGACGACGTGGTCGCCGCCGCCATGATCGACCGGCTCGTCCACCACGCCGCAGTCATCGCCCTCAAAGGCGACTCCTACCGGCTCAAAGACCGGGACCTCGGCCGCGTCCCCGCGGCCCCAACCGACGAACCATAGCCCCCGGAGATGGTCAAAATTCAGATGCCGACAGCTGGTCAGATTTCAGCTGCCGTTAACAATACGCAGTCGTCCCGCCAGCGACAGCGCCGGTCTGAGGCACGCGCGGTGGGCATACCCGAAGCCATAAAGCCCGCGGGCCGCAGGGCCGATATGGATAGTTACGGCGGAGGCCGGAGCTGCGGTGCCTGGTGAGGCGGTGCGGACGCGATCGGCAGATGGGAGCTGGAGACGAGGCCGACGAGGTCATCGTGGGCGTCGTGTACTTCGATGTGGGTGCGGTTGCGGGTTCTCCGCGTTCCACGGTCCAGCCGCCAGGTAGCGCGGTCGACCCTTCTACCGTCCGGTCGATCATGGCCAGAGATCGCGGCTGGGAACCCTCTCGAGGTGTTGGGTGAGCGTTATGTCAGAACTTGTTGCGTACTTCTGGTTGGATCACCATCGTTGCCCACACGGCGCGAGCTGATGTGCTGCGGTCGATCTGTGAGGTTCGGGTCGGGCCAGCACCCGCCAGCCCAAACTGAACGCTCCGGCAGCTCGGTTCGCCACGTGGTCGATCGAGACGGCGTTGAGCGGTGTCGCACGTCATCCCTCGGACGGCCACGGAGACCTAGATTTTTCGGCCGGCGTTTAGCCCGGGCGTAGGCCTAGCCCGCCCACGCGAACTGCGCCCGAGCGGCCGCATATCCGGCGGCGAGAACCAGCAGGCCGCAGGCTGCGTCAAGCAGGTAATGGTTCGCGGTGCTGAGCACGACGAACACGATCAGGACGGGATAGGCAACGGCCAGCACACGGACCCACGTCCTGCGGGTGTTGCCCGCGACAACGATGCCGCACCAGACCGCCCAGCCGACGTGCAGTGAAGGCATGGCGGCGAACTGTTTCGTGAGTGAACCGAGGCCTTGGGGTGCGCTGGCCGCACCGCCCCACCAGCCATCGTGACCGTAACGGGCCATCGTGTCGATAAAGCCGGGGAGCATGCGCGGAGGGGCCATCGGGATGAGTGCGAAGCCGACCAGACCGAAGCAGCGGTGTTGCCATCAACACCCGCCGTGCTGCAGGTGCTGCGCAGGGTGGGTTCGCCACAGCCAGATGAGCCCTACGAGGGTGACGACGTAGTGGAGAGACGCGTAGGCATACTCAGCTGATCGCCTCTACAACGCGCTGTCCGACGGCGGCTCGGAAGGATCCCCGATGGCCGACATGCCATGGGGCACCTACTGGGGCCTCACCCCTGGACCGCTTCGGCATCCGCTGGATGATCAAGAATGCGACGACCTGACGCAGCAGCGAACCCACGCTGACGCTAAGAACGCTAGGCGGAACGACCAGACGCCCGAAGCCCCCGACCCCGTCGGCGCGACGTGTGACGCGACGCTCGGCAAGGACAGTTCCACGACCGAACGGGCACTACTGATGGCATCGCAAATGCGTTGCCCCTCCCTCAGATGCGTGGGACGCTGTGAACGAGCTGCTGCCGGAGAGGAGGTGCGAGGAACGTGCCGATGACCATTTCCGCGCCTCCCGGTGCGGGCTGACACTGCTCAGTCGGCAACAGGGGGCCTTCTCAAGCGAGAGGGCCACTCATGGCCGAACACAACAGCGCCGCTGCAAGCCGCGCCGCATACTCGTTACCCGTTGTCGAGTTCCACCCGCGCACGCGCGCAGAGGGCCGTGCGCTGGTCCTTGGCGGTGGTGGCTCGACAGGGCAAGCGTGGGAGATCGGCGTCATCTCCGGCCTCTTGAAAGGCGGGGTGGACGTCACCGAGGCGAGCGTGATCTGGGGACATCAGCCGGGGCGCCGGTTGCTGCTCAGGTCACCAGTATGGTCTCCGCGGCCCGACTGTACACGCAGATCCTCGACCAGGCTCTCAGCCAAGGAGTGGTCCCTTCAGCTGAACGCGGGTCTGGCAGCATGCAAGCCGCCGAGAACGTGATGCGGCTGACCAGCGAAATCATCGGCACCGCCGACGATCCGAACGACATGCGCCGCAAAGTGGGCGCTGCCTTCCTCAACATGACCCCAACGTCGGATGAGTCGCGTCGAGCGCTTGGCGCTACGGTGGCCGCGCGTATCCCGAGTCATGACTGGCCCGAACGACCGGTGCTCATCGCGGCTGTCGATGCCCAAAGCGGCGAACCCGTTGTCTTTGACCGTCACAGCGACGTCGACCTGGTGGGCGCCGTCGCGGCGACCACTGCGAACGGATGGGCGTACCGCATCGGCGACAAGGGGTTCATCGATGGCGGTTACCGCAGAAACGAGAACGCTGATCTAGCGGGCGGATACGGACGGGTACTAGTGCTGTCTCCCTTCGGCGGTAGATCATGGAACCCGCTGGAGTGGCGCATGCCGCTGGCGGCGCAGGTCGACGAACTACCTGTCGCCGGCAGCAGCGTCACGACGATCCTTCCGGATCGCGAGTCGGAGCCCATGTTCGGTGCGAATGCGATGGATCTCGCGCTGCGTCCTGCCGCCGCTCAAGCTGGGTATGCCTGAGGGAAGGCACTTGCGGAACAACTCACGGAATTCTGGCGCTGACGGCCCAACGACGCGTCACGGCAACCGCACCGAGCGGCGCTAGCCTGCGCGGAAATCGCTGTTTGGAGAATCTGTGGTCGACATCCGCAACGAAGTCGTGATCATGCGTCCGCGACAGGGGAGCAGCGCGGTTGATGTTCCGATCTTCCTTGTCTTGATCCGCCGCGAGGAAAGAACAACGTGCGCTACTTGCAGGGGTGGCTGGAGGGTTTCGCACCACCTCTAGTTCAGCGCACCAAGGGGGAATGCAAGTGCCGCTTCCGAAGAGTCCCGGCGACAGTCAAGAGTGAGCGGGCATTGTCGCGGGAGTGTTATCGAGGGATGCCATACTGGGTGCTACGATGGCGGCGTGACGAGCCGCGCGCTGAGCTTCGGAGCGATTGCGGAGGCGTATGAAAAGTTCCGCCTCGGGTATCCGGTGGAAATCGTCGACCGGATCACTGCATACGCAGATCGGACCGTCGCTACCGCACTAGAGATCGGCGCCGGCACCGGCAAGGCCACTCGGATCTTCGCGCAGCGCGGGATCCTCGTCACAGCGACGGAACCAGATTCGGAGATGGTCAAGCAACTGCGGAAGTATGTGCCTGAGACCGTCTCTGTTGTGCCGGCGGCGTTCGAAGACCTGGGACTCGACGCGACATACGCGCTCGTCTACGCGGCAGCGTCGTTTCATTGGACCCGCGCCGAGGGACGCTGGGAGCGGCTTATTGCGCTACTTGAGCCAGGTGGGGTGTTCGCGTCTTTCGGAGGCCCTCCCGAGTTGGCGGATCCCAGCATGCGGCAAGCCATGCGGTCGGCCCTGATGCCGTTCGTCATCACTGACAACGTCGTCGCCGCCGATGGAACACAAGTCGGCGATCACAGGCGATGGCCCAGCAGCGAGCTTGTGGCGTGTGGGCGGTTCGTCGACGTTCAGCACTCCGTGATCGAGCGGAGGTTGACCATGAGCGTTCGTGACTACGTCGGGGAGCTGTCAACCACTTCGGCGCATCTGCAGTTGTCCACCGCCGACCGCGATTCGGTAACGCGCCAACTCCTAGCGGCACTCCCAGCCGTCGTCGAGATCAATGCAGACATCACGATCCATCTCGCAAGGCGCGCATAAGTGCCACCAGCGGGGCGCAATCAGCCTGTCTCCGATGACAAGAACCCAGGCGTGAAAAGAATCACTCCACCACGCGACTGCTGCAGTCCTTCCTTCATCTTTGCGAGGATTGTGTCCCCAAGCCGGATCTCGGCGCCGTCGTACCAGACGGATACGCCTGCCGCGGTCAGCTCCCGCTCCAGCGACTTGGCGAGGGCATCATCCCCCGAATAGTGCGATAAGAAGACGTCGTGCCTGGCCATCAGGGGCTCCCAGGCGGCTGCGGACTCTGGTTTACAGCGAACGTACAGTTTCGGGCTCAGACCTTCAGGTTGTTAGCCATCGCCCGTCTACCAGGCCACATTGTTGCTTCGTTTACTGCATGCGGAGACTGCCGACGCCAATAGCGAGCAGAACTGTACTTGGCAGTACTGCGTTCCGCCGCCCCACTTGATCGGGACATCACGGGACGGTGCCAGTGTCGAGGCCAGTCCGATTGCCAGCCCTATCTCTTCAATCGCGCTGTCGGCGCGCTGCCGCATGTTGCCGACGTACTTCTCGCCGACAAATGCTTGAGTTGCTGGTGCCTTTAAGTCGGCAGAGTGCGCAGCAGCAACTCGACCCGTTTCTGCGCCCACTGCCACTCTTCCATATCGGCGCGGAATGAAACAGGGTCGAAGGCATCAAGGATTTTGGTCAGCCTCTCAATGCGTCTGGCCGCATTGATCTCGTGGCTAAGTTCCCTTGACTCCTGAACCGACTGCCGAGCGAACAGCACAGTTGCCAGCACTGCAGCGGTCGACATGGCCGTTAGAACCGCGATCGCTAGGTCCAGCTTTGAGCTCGTAATGGAAACCGACCAATGGCTACTCCACATGACGAATAGTGTCCCGCAACGCCCGGCCGCGAACGTGCCGCTACTGTCATTGGTCCGGTGCTTCAAGCTCAGCGCCGGGTCCGCTCCTTGCCAATGAGGCTTCGCGCACTGGCGGCTGAATATCCGAGCCGGACAAAACCGTCTATCGCTCAGTGTCAGTCATGGGATGTCTCGTCGCTTCGCTAGCGCCGACAACCGTGGGACGGTGGAGTGGTGGCCGTGTCTAAGCCTAAGAGCGCTGCCGCCTCGGGCCAGCTTTCACCCGCAGTCAGCCCCGCAGCCTCCAAGAGTCATGCGACGAGATTCTCGCGACGCCCGACTTTCTTCGATGTCGTCGCAGGTGTCGGACCAGACGATGTCCGGCGTTCGACCAAGGCGCAGCAACTCAATGGATGGAAAGCGGTGTACACCAGACGCCGAGGGAGGCACGCGAGCCGGGCGATCGGTGCCGCCCCGGCCGGCCGTTCGCGGTTCAGGGTCAGCCAGATCTTGCGCGCGCCGAAGACGCCGTAGTGCGCGGCGTGGGCGGCGGCGATATGCGGCTTCAGCTCCGCGTCCCGCATTTCTTGCCTGGATGGCATGCGGGAGCGGTGCTCGTAGTAGGTCGCAGGGGCGATCTTGCAGCCCATGGCGGTGAGCTGCTCGCAGATCGACTCGACACCCCAGCGCAGACCCGGCCCGCCAGCGTCCTCATGACGGTCGCCGGCGTGCTCGCCGATGAACGCGGCAATCAGTGCAGTGGCCGGTCGAGTTCGGCCGCGAAGAAAGCCGACTTAGATTCAGGGGGTCAATGCAACACACTCGGCGGGAGTGATGTAGCCGAGGCCTTTGCGCGGCCGGTTGTTGAGCCGTTGTGCGAGCAGGTCGAGGGCGCCCTGGGCGTAGCCGCTGAGGTCGGTGCCTTTGGGCAGGTACTGACGGATGAGCTTGTTGGTGTTTTCGTTGGTGCCGCGCTGCCAGGGACTGCGGGGCGCTGCGAAGAACACATCGATGCCAGCGGCCTCGGCGAGCTGGCGGTGTCCGGCTAGTTCCATGCCCCGGTCCCAGGTCAGTGACTTGCGCAGCCGCGGATCCATTCCTGCGTAGGCCTGAATCAGGGCCGGGATGACTGTGCCGGTGTGACGGCTGCGGGCGGCGACCATGATCAGGTACCGGGATTTGCGGTCGACGAGTGTGGCGACCTGGCTGTTCTTGGCGCCGACTATCAGGTCGCCTTCGAGATGGCCGAGGGTGAGGCGCGCCGTGGCCTCGTCGCTGCGTTCCTCGATGGGCCGGGCGCCGGTGATCTGGGATCTCCACTGGCCTTTCACGGTATTCCGCTTGTTCTTGCGGATGGGCCGGCCGGTCCGCAGGTTCTGGGACAGTTCGCGGGGAATGACTTTCCAGCGGCTGATGTAGATGGCCCGGTAGATGCTCTCGTGGCTGATCATCATCTGTGAGTCGCCGGGATGGAGGAGCCTCAGCCGCCCGGCAATCTGCTCTGGCGACCATTCCTGGCGCAGCAGCTCTACCACGACCTGCCGCAGGACCGGGTTGCGCTGCAGGGCGGATAACTTCGGGCGGCGGCCCTGCTCACGGGCACGTTCGCAAGCGGCAACGGCCCGGTAAGCCTGCAGGCCGCCGTTCCTGGCGACCTCCCGGCTGACAGTCGATGCCGGGCGTCCCAGCGCGACAGCTACGGCGCGAACGGACTCCCCGGCCCCAAGCCCCCGGGAGATCTCTTCCCGTTCCTGCGGGGTCAGCCGGTCCGGCCGGGGACGGTACATGGCCGGAGCGATGCCACCGTGATACTTCAGCACCGTGAACACCGATCCCGGCGGCTTGCCGATGCCGCGGGAGATCACGCTGATCGATTCGCCCGCCCGCCAGCGGCGCCACAGCTCGCCCTTCATCTCCTCCGACATGCCCGGCCGCCCCATCCGTGCCACAAGACCCCCAGCCATCAGCAGTGTTGCGTTGACCCCCTGAATCTAAGGAGGCCGCCTTCAAGATCGCATTGGCGCGCTTGAGCTCGGCGTTCTCACGCTTAAGCCGCTTCAGCTCTGCCGAGTCCTCGCTGGTGACACCGGGCCGCTGACCGGCGTCGACCTCGGCCTGCCGGCACCACTTGCGCACCGTCTCGGGAGTACCGATCCCGAGCAACTCAGCGACCCTGCCCATCGCCGCCCACTCCGACTCGTGCTCGGCCCGGATCTCCGCAACCATCCGGACCGCCCGCTCACGCAGCTCGGCCGGATACCTCTTCGACGTACTCCCTGACATGACTCCAACCCTTCCAAGGTTCGGAGTCTCCGGACTCGCCGGGGCGGTTCACTTCTTCACCGCGGATCGACGCCTGAGCTGACGCCGTCTCTCAGCGGAATCGCTGGGAAGGGCGCTGGGGTGCGCCAGGAGGGATGATGGATCGCGCGAGCTGAGCAGTTTAGGCGGAGGAGGCAGGATGGCGGTGCACTACGAGCTGGTCAACGGGATTGGGCGGCTGACGCTTGATCGTCCCGACGCGGCGAACTCGGTCACGATCGAGATGGCGCTGCAGATTGCCGCCACAATCCAGCGGTTCGCCGCCGATACGGACGCGCGAGCGCTGGTCGTCACTGGCGCCGGCGAGCGGTCTTTCTGCGCCGGCGGAGCAATCGAGACACTCACTGAGTGCACGCAGCACGACCAGGCGCAGCGTGCGGGGCCGCTAGGGTTCGCGCGCCTTGATCCGGGTAAGCCGACCGTCGCCGCGGTGAACGGTCACTGCTTCGGCGGCGGGCTGGAGCTAGCGCTGTGGTGCGATGTGAGGATCGCTTCGCAGAATGCATCGTTTGGGGCGCTGAACCGCCCATGGGGCGTGCCGCTGATCGACGGCGGCACCCAACGGCTGCCGCGGATCGTCGGACACAGTAACGCGATGTGGATGATCCTCGGGGGGCACCGGATCGATGCCTCGCGGGCGCTGCAGATCGGCCTCGTCCAAGAGGTCGTGGCGCAGGGGCAGGCGCTCGAGCGCGCGCTGGAGTTCGCTGCCGCGGTCGCCGCCTATCCGCAGCCTGGGTTGATTGCTGATCGAGCCGGCGTCATGGCCGCCACAGGTCAGCCCCTAGCCGATGGGCTCGCCGACGAGTTCGATCGCGGCAGCGCGATCCTCGGCGATCCCGACGTCGTCGAGCGGATCCAGCACCACCGCAACCGATAGCTCTCCGCGTACGGCTCGCATTGGTCACGCGGGGGGTGAGCGTTCGGGCGGTTATACCGTGCGCAGCGCCTCGGTGGGTGAGAGGCGGGCGGCTCGCATCGCCGGGTACAGACCGGCGACGGCACCGATGGCCAGGGCGGCGCCGACTCCGATTCCGCCGTACTGGGTGAGGGGCTTGATGAGTATGGGGGCGTGCTGGGTGAGGGCGTAGGTGGCGGTGGCTGCAGGCCAGCCATCTCACGGAGCTGGTCTCGCGGCGCCTACCGCACCGCTCGGATGGCCTGTATAGGCTGTCATGGCGCTCGCGATAGAAGTCTCGGCTGCCGATCAGTTGAAGCGACAGCTTCCACAAGCTGCGATCGGGCCTCTGGAGCAATCCTGGAGACGATCTTGAGATTACGGCCCCTGAAGACCGCGCCAAACCAACGCAGACCAAGGCTCTGACCTGCACCTTTGGCATGGTCCACAGGTCGGCAGCCTTCCAGGGCCTAATTCGGGACGAAGCGTCCAGGAGATCCCGCGGACTCGGTGGCGGCTATCGGCACCCGGGCGTAGGGCCAAACTGTCGTCCGCCAGGAGCATGGGCTCAGTTCTGGGCTCATTCATCCCGGTCCGCCACCGTTCACCAGCGGCCACCGGGGCATGTCTGCGCAGGCAATGAACGGTGGCGGACTCTGATGAACGCTAGTCAGCATGGTTGGAAAGCGTGTTGGCGTTGTCGGCGGCAGCTCACGAGGCCGGAACTCGCCTCCCCGAACAGGTCGACCTGATTGGTGCCCAGGGCAGTCGAGAGTGTGAGGATGATCTGGACCCAGGATCCGCTGCCGGTCGGGTATGAGTATCGAGACTGTTCTGGCCGCTCAGACGGGGTCGGCGCGCGCATCTGACTTCTTAGTGAGCGTCTGATTAATCGGCGGACCGGGCGAGGCGGCGGGTCATGAGGGCGATCATGGCCCAGAGGATCATTGCTTCGTGGCTGGCGGGCAGGTGCTCGTAGTCGCGGACGGTGCGGCGGTGTTTGCTGATCCAGGCGAAGGTCCGCTCGACCACCCACCGGCGGGGCAGGATCTCGAAGACGTGCGGGTCGCGCTTGGCGACGACCTGCAGCCTCATGCCGAGGGAGGCGGCCCAGGCCGCGAGCTCGCGGCCGTCGACCGGGAGCTCGCGGCAGAAGCGCTGGGAGACCCGGTGGTGGCCCGGCTGATGACTATCCCCGGCGTTGATGCCATCGCCGCGATCTCGATCGTGGCCGCCGTCGGCGACTTCTCCCGCTTCGACAGCCCCGGCAAACTGGTCGCCTACGTCGGCCTCAACCCCAAAGTCCGCCAGTCGGGCAACTCGGCGCCAGTGCACGGCCGGATCAGCAAAGCCGGCCGCGCCCAGGTCCGCGGCGTGCTGGTCGAAGGCGCCTGGTCCGCCACCCGGGCACCCGGGCCGCTGCGCGCTTTCTACCAGCGGATCAACGCCCGCCGCGGCTTCCAGACCGCCGTGGTCGCCACCGCCCGCAAGATGACCGTCCTGGCCTGGCACCTGGCCACCCGCGACCAGGACTACGCCTTCGCCCGGCCCGGCCTGGTCACCCACAAGCGCCGCAAACTCGAACTCGCCGCCGGTGCCCCGTCCCGCCGCGGCAGCCACCGCCAGCCCGGCGCGGCCTATAACGACAAGCAGCGCCGAGACGCCGAAGCCGCCGAGGCACAACGAGCCGAACGCGCCTACCAGGTCCTCGTCGCCCACTGGCAGCAACACAAACCCGCAGGCCACCCCGCCAGGACTTGACGATTTCATCCGTCGTATAAATCACCCGGCGGACCTCCGGCGGGAACGCCAGGAACGGGACGAACTCGCTCCAGTGCGACCGCCACACTTTCACGATCGCCGGATAGCGCTCGCCCCACGCCGCAGCGAACTCGCCCAGCGCGGCGGCCGCCGCGGTCTCATCAGCGGCGGAATAGATGCGCCGCAGGTCCTTGGCCAGCGGCGCCCAGTACTTCCTGGACGCATACCGCAGCGACGCGCGGATCAGATGCACCACGCACAGCTGCACCACCGCCTGCGGCCAGACGACGCCGATCGCGTCGGGCAGCCGGTCAGCCCTTCGCAGCAGACGATGCACGCATCGGCGACCCCGCGGCCCTTCAGCTCGGACAGCACCGACAGCCAGAACCTAGCCGACTCGCCGGTCGTCGGGCCGACCCACAGCCCGAGGACCTGCTTGGCGCCCTCGCAGTCGACCCCGATGGCCAGTACCAGCCGTGGTATGCGCACGGGCAGGCCTATCTGCGGCGCCGGAGGCCCCGCAAGCGGCTGCTGGAAGCCGACGCCGCCCTGGCCGCGGTCGTGGCCGGACGGCTGGAACGGCGGTGGTCGCCGCAGCAGATCAGCCGCTGGCTGCGCCGCCGTTACCCGCGCCGGCCCGGATGGCATGTCTGCGCCGAGACGATCTACGTCGCCGCCTACCGGGGCCTGGCCGGGCCGGTGTCGCCGCGGCTGCTGCGCACCGCGCGGACCTACCGGCACCGCCGGGGGCGCGGCCGTTCGCGGGATGGGGCGCTGCGCCAGTGCACCACGATCAAGCCGATCGCCGCGCGCCCGGCGGCCGCCGGGTCCCGGCGGCAGGCCGGGCACTGGGAAGGAGACCTCATCATCGGCGCTGGTCAGCGCTCGGCGATCGCGACCCTGGTCGAGCGCAAGACCCGATACACGATCCTGGTGCCGCTGCCCGGCGGCCATGCCGCCGCCACGGTCGCCGATGCCCTGATCGGCGTCTTCGCGCCGCTGCCCGCCGGGCTGCGGCGCACCCTGACCTGGGATCAGGGCAACGAGATGTTCCAGCACGCCCGCATCGAGCAGGCCACCGGCTTGCGAATCTACTTCGCCGACCCGCACTCACCCTGGCAGCGCGGCACCAACGAGAACACCAACGGCCTGCTGCGCCAGTACCTGCCCAAGAGCACCGACCTGACCAGCTACCCCCGCCCCCAGCTCGACCACATCGCCGCCGAGCTCAACGACCGCCCCCGCCTTTGCCTGGCCGACCGTGCACCAGCCCAGCTCATGCGACGATGGCACCAGCCAGCAACAGCCCAGATTCGCGACGATCCTTAGAAACCAAGCGGAGTCGAGCGGGCGGGACTGCCATTCGGCCAGTTCTTCGACCACGGCGCCGGTGACCCGCGAGATCAGGTCCGGGGAGACCTCGACCTGATGCATCTGCCTCAGGTGAGCGCGGATGTCACGGGTGGTCATGCCCCGCGCATACAGCGCGATGATCCGCTCGTTGAACCCGGCCAGCCGGGTCTGGCCCTTGCGCACGATCTTCGGGTCGAACGTCCGGTGCCGCGGTCCCGCGGCACCGCCAGGTCCACCGCGCCGATATCGGTGAGCAGCGTCTTGGCCGTGCTGCCGTTGCGGCTGTTCCCGATGCCCCGCCCGGCCGGGTCGTGTTTCTCATAACCCAGGTGCCCGGTCATCTCCTCGGCCAGCACCCGCTCCAGCACCACTTCGTGACCTGAGAGAGCAGCCCGTCGGGGCGAGCAGCTCCGCGCCCTCAGCCTGGGCACGATCCAGCAAGCTCATCGGCCAGCCGGTCATCGACCAGCGGCCGGCGGCCCGGCGGGCCGCCCTCAGGCTTGCGGGGCACCGTTGAAGTGTCCGACATGATGTGTCCTTCCGCGAGCCGCCTTTCCTGCGGCTCATCGTCAGGCCACGTCACTTTCACAGTCGGTAGGACACGCCCCGGCGGCTTCCAGTTAGCCGGGGTGGCCTCCATACGACGTAGAACCCGTAACTGAAGGTGCAGCTGTCATTGTGACCTGCGAGTGGACAGATGGCCCACCTGACTGTCTGCGGCGCGGGTGGTGCCGCGCGACGGTCTTCGGCCGGTAGTTGTCAAGTGATGGGCAGGGGCCGCGTGGGGACGGGGCTGGAGACGACGACTGAGGTGGTCGTTTGCCCGTAGAACAGGAAGCGGTCGAGGGTTGCCTCCAGATCCTGGACCGCGGCTGCGTGGATCTTGATTAGGAAGCAGTCTTCACCGGTGACGCGGTGGCATTCTGAGACTTCGGGCAGGCTGGCGGCTAGCTCGGCAATCTTGGGCAGTTGCCCCGGGGCGGGGCGGATACGGGCGAAGGCGGTTACCGGCAGCCCGAGCGCGGCGGGGCTGACCTCTATCCGGTACCCGGTGATGACGCCGGCTCGCTCCATGCGCTGGACGCGCTCGGTCACGGCCGGCGCAGACATCCCGACCCGGCGCGCTAGGGCGGACATGGTGATGCGGGGTTCGGTGAGGAGTTCGCGCAGCAGCCGGCGGTTGATGTCATCGAGCAGCGCTGAAGAATCGCTCAAGGTCAAAGCCGGTTCCTTCCTGCAATTTACAAGGCGATGAAGAGTTTCACCTTCAATGATTTCTGCCGCTGAGGCCTTCTGCTTGCAAGGATAGCCAGCATGCCGAATGCCGCCGCCAGCACGAGGCCGCCCTCAGGTGCGGTGGCCCGCGCTATGGGCCGGATGCCGCCCGCCTCGTTCTTCCGGACCAGCGCCGTGTTTCACTGCGTGGGGCCGTCGCTGGCCGTGCTGCTGTTCGCCCATGTAGCCGTGCTAGGCGTGGCATGGCTGCGGATCAGCTCGGCTGCGGTGGTCTTCGCCTTGTGGCGCCGTCCCTGGCGCTTCCTGGCCGCGGCTACCCACGCCCAGCGGCTGGTGTTTCTCGCGCTGGGTACCGTGTTCGCCGCGATGAACTCGCTGTTCTACCTGGCCGTCGATCGCCTGCCGCTATCAACCGTCGGGGCGATCGAGTACCTGGGGTAGTCATCCTGGCCGCTGCCGGAGCGCGGACACGACGGAACGCGCTTGCCCTCATTGTGGCCATCAGCGGCGTGTGCATGCTGACAATGGTGCGCCTGTCCACCCAGCCGCTGGGCTTCGCGTTCGCGTTCGGCAACTGCATCGGATTCATGCTCTACGTCATTCTCGCGCACCGCATCGCCAATACAGCGGCCGACGGCAGCGGCTCAGCTGCCTCGCCGGCGAGCGGGATCGACCAGCTCGGCCTGTCCATGCTCATCGCAGCCGTTGTCGCGACGCCGTTCGGGATCGGCCCGGCAGCGCAGTCCTTCACCCACCCCGCATGGCTCGCCTGGGGCGCCGGCTTGGGTATCTGCTCTTCGGTGATCCCCTATATCACCGACCAGCTGGCGATGACGCGGCTGCCCCGCGCCACCTTCGCCCTGATGCTCGCCCTGCTCCCCGCTACCGCGACGGTCATCGGCCTGCTCGTGCTCGGCCAGGTCCCGACCCTGCGCGACGTCGCCGGCATTCTCCTGGTCATCGTCGGCGTGGCAATCCACCACGATCCGCCAGCAAGCAGACACGCCGGGGCCGGCTCAACGTCCCGGAACAAGCCGGCTGCAGAACCGGCAGACGGCCGCCGCAGCGCCGACAGCAAACACCGCCGCCCGGCTTCGGGCCAAGCGAAAGGAACAGGCATGCAATATGTGAACCTGGGCGACTGCGGCCTGAAGGTGTCGCGGATCGGCCTCGGGATGATGAGCTACGGAAACCCCGCCGTACAGCGGTGGGCTCTGGATGGCAACGGCGCCGAGCCGATCGTGCGCCACGCGGTTGAGGCGGGCGTGACATTCTTCGACACCGCCGACATGTACTCCGGCGGCGTCAGCGAGCAGATAACCGGGCAACTGCTGAGGAAACTCTTCCCCCACCGTGACGACTTCGTCGTAGCCACCAAGCTGTACTACCCGATGGGCCCCGGGGCGAACGACCGGGGACTGTCCCGCAAGCACATCCTCGCCAGCATCGACTCATCCCTGCAACGACTGGGAACCGACTATGTCGACCTCTACCAGATTCACCGCTGGGACGACCAGACGCCGATCGAGGAAACCATGTCAGCACTCCACGACGTGGTCAGAGCCGGCAAGGCCCGCTATATCGGCGCATCACTCATGGCAGCCTGGCAGCTCGCCAAAGCCCAGCACACCGCCCAGATCGGCGGCTGGACGCGCTTTGTCTCGATGCAGAACCGCTACAACCTGATCAGCCGCGAAGACGAGCGCGAGATGATCCCGTTTTGCCTCGACCAGGGAATCGGGACCTTCCTTACAGCCCGCTGGCGCGCGGGCTGCTCGCCGGCACCCGCGAACGCGGCGGCGGCCAGCGCACGATCAGGGCCCGCGCCGACGACCTGGCCTCCTACCGCGCCGCCGACTTCGACGTAGCCGACGCCGTCCGCTCCGTCGCCAGCCAGCGGAATCTGCCACCCGCACAGATCGCGATAGCGTGGCTGCTCACAAGGCCCGCCGTCACCGCGCCCATCGTAGGAGCGACCAAGCCCGAACACCTAACCGACGCGATCCAGGCACTGGAGATAGACCTGAGCCACGAAGAGACCACGCAACTGGAAACCCGCTACCTCCCCCGCCCCCTGACCTACCGCTCTTAACAGCCGGCGCAGTCGGGATCCGAGGCTTCCCCTCGTAGCGTTGCACTGCCCCCCGAGTCCGGACGCTCCCCACTTCTACGTTTCGCGGGACTGTCCCGGGAACGGCTCTGTCGCACTTTCTGTGGTGACGGTTCGTGGTTAGCCGAGCAGGATGCGGTGGCGCAGGAGGGTGAATCCTGCCCGGCCATACATCTGCCGCTTGATCATCTTGGTCTTGGTGTTCACGCCCTCGGTCCGGCCGTTGTGAAACGGCAGGGTCACGGCGGCGATCGCAGCCTGGGCGTCCAGGTCCAGGCCCCGGGTAAAGGCATGCAGGGCCGGCAGATCCGCCGCGCGTGCGGTCTCGGCCCAGTCCTTGAGCTTGGCTTCATTGGCAGGGTCGGGCCGCAGCAGGGCGGCGAAGTCACCGACCAGGCCGGCGAGGCTGGTCATCTCCGGGCAGGCCGCGGTCAGCTTGCCGAGCAGGACCTGCTGGCTGTCGCTGAGGGCGTCAGGCCGGGTGAGCAGCATCCGGGTCACGCGGCGCGGTGACAGGTGGGGCCGGTCGGCCTCGACCCGGCCCTGGGTGATGTAGCGGTAGAGCAGGTTCATGCTGCCGGGGTAGCCCTGCTCGCGGATCTCGGCAAGCAGCTGGTGCACGGGCACGGCCGGGTCTTCGGCGCGGCGGGCGCGCAGGTGCTCCCGGTAGGGATCGACCAGCGTGGCCCGGTATCTGGGCGCGCGGATCATCCGCTCAGGCTCGGCGGCCCGGGCATACCGCTTGACCGTGTTCAGCGAAAGGCTGAGCCGGCGGGAGCATTCCAGCAGGCCGGTGCCCCGGTCGGTCAGGTCGTGGACCTGCCGCCAGCGCTCGGCGGTCGTCCGGGCATGCCGGCCTTCGGTCAGCGGCGGCCCGGCGGCGGCCCAGCAGGCGCTGTGAGCGGCCACTTCCTTCCCCACCGCCTCACCCAGGCTGTGCCACAAATGCCACCGGTCACCGGACTGGACCGCGGCGGGCAGCGCCCGGCGGACCGCCTCCCCATTGGCCCCCGACCCGTCGCGGCAGACGACTTCGACGCCCGCGTGGGCACGCAGCCACGCTTCCAGCACGCCGGCTTTGCGGCTGGCCAGCACATCGACCCGACGCCCGGTCTGGGCATCGATCAAGATGGTCGCGTAGACCTGGCCGCGGCGCAGCGCGAAGTCATCCACGCCCAGCACCCGCGGCACGGCGACCTCCGGCAGCGGGAGCGCCAGCAGCAGCCGCAACGCCGTATCCCGTGACAGCGGGATGCCCAGCGCTGCCAGCAGCCCGGCACCGGCGCGGCCGGCTAACCGCCGGACCGCCTCACCCGCCTGGCCCGCCAGCCGGACCGTGCGCCGCTGATAGCGGTCCAGCAGCCCCGGGACCTGCTCGCCGAACGTCTGCACCGGGCAGTCCAGGGCCGGGTAGCGTATCCGCCGCACCCGCACCTGCACCACGACCGGCCGCCCGTCCGCGGGCACGTCTGCGACCATCCGGCGGTAGTACCCGTGCACCTGACCGGTCAGGACGCCGCACCGCGGGCACGGCACCGGCCGGGCCTGCGTTCGCGCCCGGACCACGATCACGCGATCCCGATCGATCACGTCCTCGATGACTAAAGCTGACAACCCGGAGAACACGATCCCCGCCAGTTCACTGATGTCACACGCCGCCGACCCTGCCAGAGCTAACAAACCGTGGCATAGCCTGACCCGCCGTCACCACCGAAAGTGCGACAGAGCCGTTGAAAGTACAGTCCCGTCGCGGCTTGACATTTAAGCTCCTGGATGTCTTCCAGGGCGGGGGCCGAAGTCGGCACCGGCCTGGGTGGAGTCACCGGGTGGCACATCTGTGACGGGTCACGCCATCGGCGGACAGGCTTCTAATCAGGTCAACGCGGTGGGTCAGGCCGGAGCCGGCGAACCAGGGACAGGTCTAACGCAAGGCACGCCCACGGCGGCCAGATCCACAGCGAGTCACCCAGCCCGCCAGCACCGATCCTGGCGGCAATCCGCCCAGGACCGCCGGGAATGGCACTCACGGATCCACAGTCCCCCAGAGGCATCAGTGCGGTGCATGCGGCACCGGCAACAGCGTCAGCCTCGTCACGGTTGCTGACCGGGCAAGCCTGCTGAGGGGATTTCGGCAATGAGGTCGAACATGCCGCTGGCGTGGCTGGTGGTGAGCCGTCCGCCGGCTGCCTGCAGCCGGGCAGTGAGATTGGCCAGGCCGCTGCCGCCGCCGTCTCGTGCCGAAGGCGTGGCCGAATGACCGCGGGGGGAGGCAGGGCTGGTGGAGGTGCTGGCTTCGGGGTGTCCGGTGGTGCCGTTGTTGCTGACCCGCAGCCGCAGCGTACCGTCGCCGTCGGTGGCCTTGATCGTGCAGTGGGTCGCGGCGGAGTGCCGCAAGATGTTGGTTACGGCCTCGCGCAGCACCGGCGCGAGCGTGGCGTCCGCGCGTTCGGGCAGCGGCCAGGTCCCGGTATCTGTGGTGACCTTGATTCCGGCGGAGGTCAGGATCTGCCGGGCGGAGGCTAGCTCGGCGGCCAGCGACAGCCGCTGGCTGCCGCTGGTGACCCGCCGGATGTCGGCACGGGCGGTGGCGCAGATCCGTTCCATCTCCGCGATTTCCGTTGCGGCGCGGGTATCGTCGCGGCCGATCAGCCTGGTGATCAGATCGGATTTGAGGGCGATAGCTGACAGGCCCAGGCCGAGCAGGTCGTGGATGTCCCGGGCGGCGCGCAGCCGTTCCTGGGCCACTGCTGTCCGGGCCAGCTCGCCGCGCAGCTCCTCCAGCTGGCGGGCCAGGCCAGCCAGCCGCGACAGGCCATACACCACCAAGCCGCTAGCCACTGTTATCGCAGCATATACGAAGGTGTAGGGAACTCTCTGGCTGCTGATGATGCCGGAACCACGCAGCGGCAGCCAGGAATACAGCACGGACCAGCTGGCGACCACTGCCGCGAACCCGGCCCATCGCCACCGGCCGGGAACCATCAACAGCACCGAGCCGGCCAGGAATCCGCTGCCCACGCCGATAAAGGCGGCGACGAAGGGCAGCAGGAACGCGTACACTAGCGCGGCCTGCAGCCCCAGCGTCAGTGGCCATGCCCTGGGCCTGCTGCCGCCGCGCGCGGACCAGGAATGATATAGCTGCAGTACCACGACCAGGACAATGTCGCCGATCGCTAGGGCCGTGAGCCGCGCGCCGTAACCGCCGAATACGACGACATAGCTGACGGTCTCCGCAGCGTACTCGAGCAGCGTTCCAGCCAGGACCACCCACGCCAGCCGGATGCTGATGATCACGCCCGGGGTCGATGGCATGGCCACATCCTGCAGGGCCCGGGCGTGGCCGACTGTCACCGCGCGTGCCTGCGCGACCGCGTCCCTGGCGGTTACGCCGGCTTCCGAGATCAGCTTGCGGGCCCGGCCGGGGTTACCGGCAAGAGATCGGCGCGCGGCCGCAGCCTTCGCGGCGGCCCCGGCGATGCGCTCGCCAACCGCCGCCTGCAGCGACCGGGCCGCCTCCAGCCGCTCGCCCGCGATCGCGAGCTCCGCGGCCTGGCTGCGGGCTTCCCGCACATCCCCGACGATCTGCCCCAGGCGGACCAGCCCGAAGAACCCGAGCGCATCACCCAGGTAATAGTCCACCACGTATACGACCCCGAACCAGGCGGGAGCGATGGGCAGGCCGGTCAGGGTTGCGCGCACTAGCACCTCCGCCGCCAGCAGCCCGCCTGCCAGCAGCCACGACACTCGCCCACGCACCGTCAGCAACACCAGCCCCGCCAGCAGCCCTCCGATACCCTCCTGCCAGCCCGCGCCGAATACCGCGAACGGCACCCACGTCAGTACCGCCTGTACCACCAGGACCTGCCAGCGATAGCGGACCAGCACCCGCCGCGTGCCAGGAACGGCATACAGGACTGGCAGCACGAACAGCGCCACCGTGAACGGCACCTGGCTGGCCGCTCCCGCAGTCAGGACGGTACACACCCTGGCGACCAAAAGCGCGCACAAGAACCCGACAGCGAACGCGGCGGCGCGCCGGGGCTTATCGGCCATCCGCCCCGCTGCGGCGCCCGTCACGGCTGGCACCCCGCTGTACCCCGTTGCACGGCGCCGGCCATAGACCGTGCCTCCCCGACGAAAAACGTGCGGGCGGATGCTGCAGAAGCGCCGCGACGACAGGACGTGGCCCGGACCCCCCGCCGCGGTGACCGCTGACCGCTGGCCGGCTCGTCGCCACCTGGCGGGCGCCCGGGCACGACTGGCTACGGCACTGTTACATGATCGTACATGATCGCGGCAGCCGAGGCTCCGGCAAGCCGGGACGGATGAGGCCCCGCGCATGTCCTTAGTCGGCACCCCGTTGTCACCCGGAGGTGGCCGCGGAGTTCCGCTAACCGTCGTCCCCGGCATGAGAGCGGGGAGCAGGTTAGCCACTTTGCCGCTCCCGGCCTTGCGCTGAGCCAGCGAGCCGCAGGTTGATGACCCACTCGCCGCGGGCTACTGCCCGCATCGCGCTGATGAGGTCATCTGCCGTTCCGTCTTTGAGTGATGCGCTGCCGCCCAGCGCAGCTGCACAAACTGGCCGACGATCGTGAAGAAGATCGCCACGCTGGTCGGCCCAAGCCGAGGTTGCGTAGAAACCCCGGCATACTGCCCGCGTTCCGGCGCCCCTCGGTGCGGCCGGCCAGCCCTGGCACCGAGCTGAGGGCTAGCAAGGCGACGGCCGCGGTCGAGGCGAACACCGGGCTGTATCCCAGCGGGCCGGCAGCCAGACTCCCGCTGGGAGACTCACCAGCGACGGGACACCGGCGACGATGCCGATCAGGCCCAAGTCCCTCGCCGCGCCGCAATTTTGATCAGCGATGCGGTCAGCGCGCCGCCAGCCACGGTGGTGATCGCGAAGCCTATGTCCCGGACCATGCTCACCGCGGCCACAACGGCAAGGCTGGAGGTAGCCAGCAGAGCCAGGCCGATGGCCAGCGACAGCTGATAGCCGAGGCGCCTCAACAGACTGGGTGTGGCCAGTTCGACTGCCATAACGGCCAGTCGCAGTACGCCGGCCGCCAACCCGGCAGCGACGCCGGACCCGGAAGATGCCTCATATCGGGGCACCACGGACAGCGGGAGGTAGAAACCCACCGACGACCCGATCACAGAGGCGCACCTCAGCAAGGGCCGGGTCAGCAGCGGCGGCCTCCTGGCTGCCGCCGGTACATCCCGGGCAAGAGTCACTGTAGTCCCTGCGTTAGGAACCAGCGGAAGATGTCAACCTTGCTGAGGCTGCTTGATAACTGAATCACTGCGATCGCATCGACCTCGATCAGGTACCCGGGCTGGGACAGCGTCTCGACGCCCACCAGCGTGTCGGGTGGCTTGTGGTCCCCGAACAGCGTCACTCTGGCCGCTTCGATGACTGGCAGGTACTCGGGCCGATGACCGACGACGTAGATCGTGATCTTGGCGACTTGCCGGGGGGTGACCCCGGCGGCGGCGAGGGCAACGCCGAGGTTGGCGAACACCTGGCCGGCCTGGGCAGCGAGGTCACCCGGCCCTGTGAGCCTGCCGTGGCTGTCCTCGGGTTCCTGGCCGGCGATAAACACGATCCTGGTTCCGGCCGCGATGGCGACATGACTGTATGTACCGGGATCAGGCAGGCCCTGCGGATTGATGAGTTCGAGCGTCATCGCGGGTTCGCTTTCCTCGGGATTGTTGATCCATGCTGCGGCTGGGAGTGCCGGTGGCTGGGGTGCCTTGCGGATGAACCGCTCTGAGTGGCTGGCGTAAGCGGCATCGAGGATGGCGGCGCGCTGCTGGTGAAGCTGCGGCGCGCGGCCGTGGTGCACGTCGGCGGGCACCTGCCAGGCCACCCCAGAGTGGCGGTGCTCATCGTTGTACCAGCGGAAGAAGCGGCGGCAGTGCGCGAGCGCGTCTTCATAGCTGCCGAACCTGCCCGGGCTGGGCGAAGATCGTGGGGATCGCCGCCGCGACCATCGCCGCCGATCCCTTCGGGACCTGCGCCAGCACGTTGCGCAGGAAATGCACCCGGCATCGTTGCCAGGCAGCGCCGAGCAGCACCGCGCTGATGGCGGCCTTGAGCCCGGAGTGAGCGTCGGAGATGACCAGCTGAACTCCGGTCAGCCCGCGGGTCTTCAGCGACCGCAAGAACGCGGTCCAGAACGCGCCGTCCTCGCCGTCACCGACATCAAAGCCGAGCACCTCGCGGTGTCCGTCGGCCGCGACCCCAGTGGCCACGACCACGGCCTGGGAGACGACCCGGTGATTGACGCAGGCCTTGCAATAGGTGGCGTCCAGGAACACATACCGGAACGGCAAGTCTGTCAGCGGCCGGTCCCGGAATCACCGCGCTTAGCTCGGCCTCGATCAATGCCTGGTAGATCGTCTCGGCTGCCTGCCGGATCCGGTCATCGACCTCGGCGGCCTTAAGTACCTCCAGGACTTCGAGCAGGGCAGACTGGTCCAGGGCCATCGTGTGCTGTGTCCTTTCGCGAGAACCATTGGCGTGGTCTCGCTGACCATCACACGATGGCCCTTCCCAGCGTGCACAGGCACGCCGTCAGGGCCGAGGATTTACACCACCACCGGGGACGTCACCGGCCGACATCGTTCCCATGGGGATGTGATCTCCTTCCCCGTCCTCTGGGAGCTCAGATTTTCACTGTTACATCTGCCTCATCAGAGGTTAACACAAGGGCAGCCGGGTTTTCGGTAAGGCCCGGTTGCATGGCGCTGCAGTGGTCCGGTTCGGCACCCGAAATGCTCGTGACACGCGACCGAAGGTGCAGAGTGCCGCTGCCGGCCCCACTAGAAGAACAGTTCCGTCAGGCGGTCCTCGTCTGGCGTCTGGGCGACGGTGAGCGAGTGCCGTCCTCGCGTACCTGCGATTGTCATGTCTGCTCCTTGTGGGTACGGGCTATCCGCGTATCGCGGAGGCTCTCCGCCGGGTCGTGCCGGTCCCACTGCCCAGTGCTGGCCGTCCCGCGGGAAGCGGGCCAGTGCCCGGAACACCCGCCGCGTGTCGGCTCCGCAGCCCGCCGGCGTGCACTTTGCACCTGTCTCGGCCTGGCCGTGGTGCAGTCCGCGGAGGGCTCATATGCTCACTGTCGTCGGCATGGGCCGCCCGGCTGCTGGGCGCGCCGGACTCCGGCGGGCGGTGGCGATGGCCGGGCAGCGGCATGTGCATGCCGCCGGCGGAGGGTGCCGGTGCGTCGCGCAGCACGCCTGGGCAGGACTGGTGACAAGATCGGCACGTTGGCAGCGGTGGCCGGGCGGGATGCCCGGACAGCGGTAGCGCGGGAGCCGGAGAGGATGGGGAGCGCAGCGGTGACAGCCGATTCCGGCCCGGGGCGTGGCCCGGTGGTGCCGGGTGTGGGCCCGGCGGTAATCCGGGTTCTGGTGGCTGAGGATATGCAGATCCTGCGGGACACCCTGGTGGCGGTGCTGGACCTGGAAGATGATATCGAGGTGGTTGCGGAGGTCACCGACGGTGCTGCGATCGTGCCGGCCGCGGTGGGCAATGGGGTGGATGTGGCCGTGGTCGACATCGATCTGCCGGGCACCGACGGGCTGACCGCGGCGGCACAGCTACGCGAGCAGTTCCCGCACTGCAAGGTGCTGATCTTGACGGTGCTCGGCGGACCCGGGAACCTGCGCCGGGCGCTGGCCGCGCAGGTGGCGGGGTTCCTGGTCAAAGACACCCCGGCCGGGGATCTGGTTGCGGCGGTCCGGAGGGTCGTCCGGGGGGAGCGGGTCATTGACCCGGCGCTGGTGCTGGCGGCGCTGGAAGTTCCGGACAACCCGCTGTCCCCCCGCGAGGTGGAAGTGCTCCAGAGGTTCGCGGCCGAGCCGGCCCGGCCGAGATCGCTGCCAGCCTGTACCTGTCCTACGGAACGGTCCGCAACTACCTGGCGTCAGCGGTCACCAAGCTCGGCGCCCGCAACCGGGTCGACGCGGTCCGCATCGCCACCGAAACCGGCTGGCTGTAACGCCCGCAATGCTTGTAGGGCCGGACACACAGCGCCTTAGAGCCGGGCAGCTGCGCTGGATCACGGCCGGTATGCAAACTGCATGCCCGAGTGGTGTGGTTTGCAAGCCGGCCTCGTGCCGTCCGCGGGTTACGCAGCCTTTCCTGGTGGTGGAAACTTGATGGAATGGGTGGCATGCCGGTGCCCGCGCGATCGGCGCGGCAGACGGGGCAGCAGGCCGGGTGGCGGCCGGCGATCCGGGTCCTGGTCGCCGAGGATGTCGCGGTGGTCCGCGAAACGGTTGTTGCCTTGCTGGGCCTGGAGCCCGACATCGAGGTGGCCGCTGCGCTGGCATCAGGTGACCAGATCGTGCCCGCCGCCTTGCTGCATCGCCCGGACGTGGCGCTGCTGGACATGGGCCTGCCCGGCATCGACGGGCTGACCGCCGCCGCGCAGCTGGCCGGGCAGGTGCCCGGCTGCCGGGTGATGATCCTGACCGGCCTGCAAGCACCAGCCAACCTGGACGCGGCGCTGCGCGCCGGGGTATCGGGGTTCCTGCTCAAAGACGGAACGGCAGATGACCTCGTCAGCGCGGTGCGGGCAGTAGCCCGCGGCGAGCGGGTCATCGACCCGCGGCTCGCTGGCTCAGCGCCAGGCCGGGAGCAGCAAAATGGCTAACCTGCTCCCCGCTTTCATGCCCGGGATGACAGCAAGATTGCCGCAGGACAGGAGCCACGTCGCCGGGTCTCATAGCTCCTGGCTTGCCAGGGGCCATGAGCTGCCGCGATCATGTACAGTGCCGTACCCAGGGAGACTGCGGCGGCGCGGCCTGGCCAAACCTCACAGCCCGGATCACGCCGTAGGCGGGCGGCTCACCACCAGCCACGCCGACACCTGGTTCGACCTCACCGCAGGAATCCCCTAGCCGAGCCGACCAGCCGAAACCGATAGATTCACGCGCCCGTCGGCCGCTCAACTACTCGCGGTCAAGAAACCCGGCCGATCCGGTTCCTCGACAACCTCGCCGCTGACACCTTCGAGTCCGAAGGAAGGGACCATCTCGCCGACTGGCAGGCCGCGATCACGTTCGCCGGCCGTCTTGCCGGGAGTCGACCCGGTCAGGCTGGCGATCTGGAGCTTTTCGGCCTCCGGCGGGCAGGTCTTCCAGCTGGCGGCACGCGACCGGCGGCTGGCCGCCGCCATCGCGCAGAGGCTCACCGCCGACTCGCTAGCAGCAGCGCTACGCCGCGCTCTGCCAGACACCCTGCGCAGTCCTCCGCACCGTCCCGGGGACACTGAACGCCTTTCGTTGGGCCACCAAGCTGACTGCCGGAGCCCGGCAGATCGGGCGCTCTGTCAGGAGGTTTCAGTTTGGCTCTGCTTCTGCACCGGGAACAATGATGCCGTGCTGCCCCCCTTCCAGGCCGAATTCTGATACCGCATCAGCCCGGTCAGTGCCGCAGCGGCGACGACCACGCCGGCGACAAGCGCCGCTACCAGCGAGTGGCCAGAAGCTACGGCCGCGAGCAGGCCGCCAGCCGAGCCGGCCAGTACCGCGGTGATCACGGCAACCATCCCGGCGACGGTCAGGAATAGCTGCCACAGGCCGATCCCCAGTCCCGGGGCGGGCAGTCGTTCCGCCGGGTTGGGCAGGTAGCCGGCCAGCTCGGGAGCGTGATCGAGGTAATAGTCGCGGAGCTGCGCGATGCGGCGCGTGTATGCAAGGTCCTCGATCCCTGACTGCAGCACCCGGTGGAACGTCGCCAGCCCCACGAAGGCCAGCGTGGGCAGGAGAATAAGCCCGAACGCGTAGAACGCCACGCCGGTCTTGGCGGCGGTGGCGACAAGCCCGAGGGCAATCAGGCCGCCGGATACCGCGCCGAGGAAAACGCTCGCCCGGCCGGTCGACTCCGAGATCGTCGACGAGCGGGCACCCTGCAGCGTGAAGTGCTCCGTGGTCACGAACGTGACCGCCGCCGGGCGCGGGTCGCCATCAGCATGGTCAGGCTTGTTGCCTCGGTCAGTGTTGTCCACGAACTTCCGCCTCCGATCCTGCACGCAGGCCGCCCAGGCTGTGAGTCGATGATCCCCACCGCCTGGCAGAGCATTCAAGGACAGCAGCTAACGGGCTTGCCGGATCTCGCCGCCGGCCATCGGGCAAAGACACTGGCCGGTGGATTCGCCGGTGGGTCAGCCCTTGGCCGCTTTGGCGAAGAGCCAGAGGGCGCCGACGGAAAGAGCACGGAATAAGGGCGAGCACAACGAGGAGAGGGAACTCATCGCGGCGTCCTTCGACATGCCCCAGATCGGCGGCCTCGCGCTCAGGCAACCACCAGTTCGGCGCGGCGGGTCAACGAATTGTCCATTTGATCGGGGGAGAAAGGTGGAAACTGGCCCTGCTGGCGCACCACCTCGGGTACCGCCGACCAATCGTAAGAGAGCCTGACCTCGGTCTCGGGCGGGCCGAGCGGAGCCAGGTCGTAGCGCCAGATCCAGCCACCGAAGCGGAGGTTGCCGTCGCCCGGGTCGTGCCCTGGCTCCCAGGAGATGGCATGAGGCGGATCGAACACCTGGACTCGATTGGCCATCTCGTAGTTCCCATTTGGATGGTTGGCGTGGTACATGGCCATTCGGGAAATCTGCCCCGCCGTCAGGGTTGACGGTCGAGGGATCGCGGACCCAGCCCGTGCCGTCAATCGCGGCATGTTTCGCGGGTCCATGAGGACCGCGAAGATGGCCCCGGCCGGGGCCTTGATGGTAATGCTCACGCTGATCCTTGCGCTCGCCACGGCTACTACCTCCTGTCTCATGCGTTGGGACCAATACGAATGTCAGACGCGGTGCGAGCTTCAGGTCGATTTATGGGAAATCCCGACCCGCCGGTTACGGACTGAGATCAATGGGCGCATAGGTGAGGATCACGGTGGCATTCCATAGAAGGACACCGGACAGAGTGGTGAACATCTGAGCATCAGCCGACGCCCGCCTAGCGTCGCCTCCGTACGGGGACGCACCTCCCCGCCGGCCTCCGGAGATCAGAGCGTCAGCCACTCGAGCGCGGCGGTGTACAGCCGCTCGTCGCGGGCGGTGTCGAGGTGGTCGAGGCCGTCGAACAGCTCGACCCACACGTGCTCGCCCAGCGTGTCCCGAAAACGAAGGGCGGCCTCGCGGGCACGTGCAGATCGCGCGCCCCGCACAGGAAGCTGATCGCCAGATCGCGGCGATAGGCGTCGAGATGGGTGATCGGATCGAAAGCGTCGTAGAACCACTGCGCGTAGCGGTCTGCCTCACCCTGGTCGAGGACGACCTGCTGGTCGCCGAGCACCCGCATGCCGGGGCGCGTCCAGTCAGGGGCGGCGACGAGCGCTGTGACGCGCGTGATGCGCTCGTCGATGCCGGAAGTGCGACCGCGATGTCACCCCCCAACGACACGCCCCCAACGACGCGACGGCCGGCGGTTCCGAACTGCTGACCGGCCCAATCGAACACCCGCAGCGACTCGAGCACCGTGCGTTCCGCCAGCGGCCACATCCGGCGGCGGAAGGCCCCGAGTACCTCGCGCCCGAGCTCCAACGGGTCGCGTCCGTCGCTGCGGCGTCCGTGCCCGGGCGGGTCGAAACTGACTGCCAGCAGGCCGCGGTCCGCCAGTTGGGTCAGCATCGGCTGCGTCTGTTCGGCGGAACCGCCGAGATGGGTCAGCCACAGTGCCACGCCGTCCGGCGCGTCGGTGGCCGCCCACCGCGCCGTGATCCCGTCGACCTCATCGGCGGATTCGGTGATCTTTCGCATCGGCCTTCTCCGATCGTGTGTGTGTCTGTGGGCTGGGTGCTTGTCCGGCGAGCGAGACTGCCGGTCCCAGCCTCGTTTGGCGCCGCTTGCCGCTGCGGCTTCGATCGACAGGCTGCGAGGACGTCCAGGACTGAGAACCGGACGGCGAACCGGAGTAGCTTGGTGGCGCTAGTCACGAACGTGCCGGGCGAGGTGTAGACGCCGTTGCCTGCGAACGTGCCATGGGGCGTGAGCAAACGGTTGACGTTTCGCCGCCGGTTACGGACTGAGGTCAGCCGGGCGCATAGGTGAGGATCACCGACCCGTTTTCCAGCCTCTTCTCGTCGGTGAGCGTGAGATGGAGCTTTGAGGTGTCCACGTCTTCGAACAGCCGTTGGCCCGCGCTGGCCACGACGGGCCTGATCCAGAAACGGAACTCATCGACCAGGCGGTCTCGCACGAGCCTGTCGTCGAAGCGGCTGGTGCCGTACTTGATGAGGTCCTTGCCGGGCTGGTCCTTCAGCCGGGCGATCGCGCTGGATGGGTCAGGGCCGAGAAGGGTGGCATTCCAGGTGATTTCGGTCAGCGAGCGGGATGCGACGTACTTGGGCATGGCGTTGATGAGGTCGATATAGGGGTTGCCGGCGACATGGCCCCAGTTCGCCAAGAACTTCTCGTAAGTCACCCGGCCCATGACGAACGCGTCGCAATTACCGAGCTGCTCCATCGACAACGCCGCATCCTCGTCATCGAAGTTGGCCCACCGTTCAGGTGCTTCAATGACGCCGTCGAGCGAGACGAGAGCCGATTCGATCAGTTTGCGCATGTCGTTTCCCTTCTATTGTTTGATCTCGTGATTCCGGCCAAGCCTCACAGGGGCCAAGGCCTGACACAGATGACGATCGATCCGGTCCGGGACCGTGGCGTCAGCGGATGGTGATCTCGCCCATGTCGATGGCCACCGCCGGGACGAGTTGGTCTTCGTCCAGCCAGGCCCGTCGCGTGGTGGGGAAGATGATGCCATCGACGTCGCGGTAATCGGTGGCGTAGAGCATGGCGGGCGCCCCGGCGTTGACGTCGATGGTGAAGTCGTGGCGGCGCAGCAGTCCATCCGGGCCGAAGCACGAGATCTGCTCTCTGGTGTGGCTCTTGATGGCATCGGGGAACGTCACCTTCAGGCGCCGCCAGGATTCTCCGTCGACCTCGATTGAGGTGATCTCTTCGGCGACGAACCCCGGCCAGGTGTAGAGGAACGGCGTATTCAGATACGTCCACAGGGCCTCCCCGACAAAATACCCGAGTTGGATGTCGTCCCACGGAGTCTCGAGCTGATGACCGTCAAACGACTTCTCCGGGTCGTCGCGTGCGTCGATCAGTCCGCCGTCACCGCGCCGTATCTCGACTCGGCGGGGCTCGAAAACCGACCGCCTGTCCTGACCGAGGAAATCCAACGTCAGCCGCTCCCGCTTCGTATCCACCTCGAAGCGAACGTCTGTGAGCGCGTCACCCTGGTTCTTCATGTGCCAGACGGCCCCAGTGATCGAGGCGCCGACGGTGATCGACTTCACCTGATTCCATCGGTCCAAGCCACCGTGGGCGGTGACGGCGCTCTCAAGCAGACTGTTCATTTCTCCTCCTGGCTGGTGATCGGGACTCCTGCCTTACGGGGCTCGCTTGGTCGACCCACGGAGTATTGGGACGGCGAGTACAGAGCAACTCCACTGCGGAATAGGAGGGCGATAAAACTCATGTAAGGGGGGTGAGTTCCGTCGCGGTCACGGAGTAGGCGGCGTCGGAGTAGCTGTCGTCGGTGACGATGTCGGCAATGGTCTTGGCGAGGTGCTCGGTCGTGAGGACCGGACCGAGTTGGTCTTGAAAGGCCTCGACGCTGATGCCGGCGAGTTGCGCGTAGGCCGCCACCCCCACCTTACCGAGGCCCGTTGCCGGAGTAAGCATGGGCAGAACGGCGACAAACCGCAATCCTAGAGATCGCGATTGGGCCTCGGCTGCGGCGTAGGCGCTGATGAACTTCACCGTCGCCTTGGCACCGGCGTAACCGCCGCTGACTGGCGAGCCACGCAATGCCGCGCCACTCGAGATGATGACCACCACCGAACCCGGTTCGAGCGGAGCCAGAAGGATGGCTTTAGCGAAGTTGAAGGCCTGGCGGACGTCCACATGCCAGTTGGTGCTGAACGTTTCCCAGGTCTGCTCGGGGAGCAGGCCGACCACCGGGGCGGCGCCGGCGTTCAGGATCAGGGTCTGGGGCCGGTACTCGGAGAGCAGCCGTCCTGGCAGAGCCGGATCGGTGACGTTCGCGATCTCTGGGGTGAATCTGTCCCCGAGCTGGTCACGCAAATCGTTAAGCTGGTCTGCGCTGCGGGCGACGCCCACCACGCGGACGCCGCGCCCGGCCAGGGCGATGGCGGTTGCCCGTCCGAATCCCTTGCTGGCGCCGGTGACGATGGCGGTGGTCCCTGAAAGTTCGCGTACAGACATTATGTTGCCTCCTGGTTTCTTGTGGTTGTTTGGCTGACTGGATGTGAGATGAGTTCCGGTCCAGCCGGCGCGTGAGCAGAAATCTGCGGCGCGCAAGCCGACTCCTCTGGAGCTACGAATCGATAGCTGCGGCCGTGGCGGCCTCTCGCACCTGCGTGCGGGCGACGGCCTTGGCCAGCTCGGCCCGTCGGATGAGCAGGAAGGTCACGGGGACGGCGACCAGGCCGGTCAGCCCGCAGACCCACAGGGCCCACTCGAAACCGCCGGTCAGAGCTGCAGCCATTCCGTAGCCGTGATGGACCAGGGTCCGGAGGTGCGAGGCGGCGACGGACGACGCGACCGCCACTCCAATGGCGCCGCCCAGCTGCTGGGAGGTGTTGAGCAGGCCGGAGGCGACGCCGGCGTCCCGCTCGGTGACCCCGGCCAGGGCGCCGATCGAGACGGGGATGAACGCGAATGCGGTGCCCATGCCAGCTACGAAGAACGGTCCGGCCAGATCGTGCCAGAAGTTCCCGTCCGCCGAGATCTGGGTCGCCCACAGGATCCCGCCCCCGATGAGAGCCATGCCGAAGGCCATGACCAGCTTGGCCGAGGTCTTGGTGACCAGCATCTGGGAGAGACCCGCGAAGGCGACCGAGGTCACAGACGCCGTCAGCCAGGCGAGGCCGGTCTTGAGGGCCGAGAAGCCAAGCACCTGCTGCATATACAAGGTGCCGATGAAGATGAAGGTGAAGAAGCTCGCCCCAAGCAGGAACCCGACCGCGTTCGATCCGGCCACGGTGCTCAGGCGGAACAGCCGCATGGGCAACAGGGGCGCCTCAACCCTGGCCTCGACGACGAAAAACCCGACGAGCAGAGCCGCCGCCGCGGCGAGCATGGCCACGGTCTGAGTGTTGGCCCACCCCACCTGCGGTGCCTGGGAGATCGCGTAGACCAAGACCACCAGTGCGGCCGTGATGGTGACGCCTCCGAAGGGGTCGTAGCGCCGCCGGTCGCTGCGCAGCCGGCTCTCGGGCACGATCCTCGGGCCAAGGGCAAGCACGGCCGCGCCGATCGGCACGTTGAAGAAGAAAATGTACTGCCAACCCAAATAGCGGGTGAGCAGGCCGCCGGCGAGCACTCCTATCGTCGCGCCCATGGCGCCCATGGCGCCCCAGATGCCCAGGGCCTTATTGCGCTCGGCTCCGTCGGGGAACATGTTCATCACAATCGAGAGGGCAGCGGGCAGGGTGATCGCAGCCCCGAGACCCTGGATCCCGCGCGCGACGATAAGGAAGGTGTCCGAGGTGGCCAGACCGCACGCCAGCGACGCCGAGGTGAAAACGGCCAGGCCGACCAGAAGGAGCCGCCGGCGACCCAGCAGATCGGCAGCTCGGCCCCCGAGGAGGAGGAACCCTCCGAAGGTCAGCCCGTAAGCCGTAACCATCCACTGCAGGTCGGACTCGGGAAAGTGAAGCCTCACCCCGATGGTCGGAAGGGCGACATTGACGACCGTGAGGTCCACGATGGTCATAAAGTACGCCACCACCAGCAGGGCAAAGGCCCTCCAGCGCCGGCTCTCCGTCAGACCGGGGGACCCGTTCTGCGGTTGGGGAATCCTGTGCGGCCGTCGGTCGCCGCCGAACTCATTCTGGGTACTGGGCAAGGCCATCTTCGCCTCCTAAGTCGCTATTCGGGTGCCACGACTGTTCAACACCCACTGGGTTCCGGATTGAGCGATGAATCTGGGCGCCACCGGTGTTGCGACATCATTTGCGCACGCCATTGAGCCTGTTCTGCCACTCGCCGCTTCGGCATGGCCACCGAACGCTTGGTGGGGCAACGTCGTAATCCGTAATGGCGATTGCCGCACCACCGGGCTTGGTGGTTTACTTCGGTGGTCACTTTGCAAGTGTGAAAGGGCCTGGTTGGGGCCCGCTAGTGCCTGGAGCAAGACTTCGAGATGCAGAAATACGCACTTGGATGTGCAATCTGCACATCCAAGTGATCTGACCGCTAGTGTCGTGTGAACGTGGTTCTCTTACCGGGCTTGCAGTGCGGGAGTAACTCGTCGGCGGTCTTAGTCCAGGTGAACGGGTGGCAGCGGTCGTTCCACCGTCGATGAAGGTTTCGATGGCGGCGATGAGGTCTTTGACCGAGGTGAAGCTGCCGCGGCGGATGGCCTGCCGGGTCTTGTGAGCAACGACATCTAAGGCGCTTGCCGTATGCGTCAGCTTGTGCGGGTCCACTCCGATGATGATCATCTTTGGCATGCCTTTCGTCCGGCCGGTCAGCAACACGAGACCGTGGACGACACGCCGACTTCAAGCTCCGGGCAGGCGATCAATCCTCTGTTGAGTCAGACCACGGCCTGGCGCTGGCCAGCTCGACAAACCCCGGGAGAGCCAGCCCGAAGGCGGCAGGCGATTCACGAGTCAGGCCGGCCAGCACCAGTACGAGACGTTAGGTCAGCAACACGCTCGTCCCGCAGGCCTTATACAAGTCGGCGGTTCAGTCAAGCAGCCGGGGCCGGGCTCTAAGATTTGGTCTTGGCGGGTCCGGGAAGTGACTTATCCGAAGAGCTGGTGACCGGGGTCAGGCCAGCCGCGCTGGATGTTGTAGTCGCCCCCGAGTGTCCTCCCGGGCCCGTCTGCGCTTGCCGTTCGTCGGTGATCATGAGCCACCAGAGGTGATCGGCCAGCCGGCGTTTCAGGCACCGCATTGCCTCGTTATGGGTCTTCTCGGCAGTGATCTTGGTGTCGTAGTATGCGCGTCCTGTGCTGTCGCGCATGCGCACCTGGGTGAGCGCGACGACGTGCAGAGCGGGTCAAGTCCCGTGGCGTGGTGTTTCGCGGTTAGCGCGTGATCCTTTAGTTGTGGTCAGGCGCTGAGCGCCTGCAGGTCGTGGTCGGGGGTCACCTCCTCAGCGTCGGGTGCGAGGGTGGTGCGGGAGCGGGCGAGGACGTCGAGGCCGAGGTAGCGGCGTCCTTCGGTCCATTCGTCGTGCTGCTCGGCCAAGACGGCGCCGACGAGGCGGGTCAGGGAGTCGCGGCCGGGGAAGATCCCCACGACGTCGGTGCGGCGGCGGATTTCCCTGTTGAGCCGTTCTTGGGGGTTGTTGGACCAGATCTGCCGCCAGATCTCCTTGGGAAAGCTGGTGAACGCCAGGATATCGGGCCGGGCGGTGTCCAGGTGCGCGGCGACCGGGGGGAGCTTGGCGGTGATGGCGTCGATGAGCCGGTCGTACTGGGCGTGGACCGAGGCGGCGTCGGGCTGGTCGTAGACCGAGTGCAGCAGAGTCTTGACCCGGGGCCAGGATGCCTTCGGCGTGGCGGACATCAAGTTGGCGGCGTTGTGGGTGCGGCACCGCTGCCACGCGGCACCGGGCAGCGTCGCGCCGATGGCCTCGACCAGGCCGCGGTGCGCGTCGGAGGTGATCAGCTGGACGCCGGTCAGGCCGCGGGCGGTCAGGTCCCGGAAGAACCCGAGCCACCCGGCGCCGTCTTCGGCCGAGGTGATCTGCAGGCCCAAGATCTCCCGGTGCCCGTCGGCGTTGACCCCGGCCGCCAGCAGGGCGTTGACGTTGACGACGCGGCCGGCCTCGCGGACCTTGAGCACCAGCGCGTTCGCCGCCACGAACGTGTAAGGCCCGGCGTCCAGCGGCCGGGTCCGGAAGCCTCCACCTGGCCGTCGAGGTCGCGGGTCATCTCGCTGACCTGGGAGCGGGACAGCCGGGTGATGCCCAGCGATTCCACCAGCTTTTCCATCCGCCGCGTGCTGACCCCCAGCAGGTAGCAGGTTGCCATCACGCTGGTCAGGGCCGCCTCGGCGCGGCGGCGGCGTTCCAGCAGCCAGTCGGGGAAATACGACCCCGAGCGGAGCTTGGGGATCGCCACGTCCAGGATTCCGGCCCGGGTGTCGAAGTCCCGGTGCCGGTAGCCGTTGCGGACATTCACCCGGTCCGTGCCCGGCATCCCGTAAGGGGCGCCGCAGACCGCGTCGGCCTCGGCGGACATGAGCGCGTTGATGAACGTGGCCAGCATCTGGCGCAGCAGGTCCGGCGACGCGGACTCCAGCTGGTCGTGCAGGAACCGGGCAGGGTCGATACTGCTAGGGGCGGTCATGAGAACCGGCTTCTTCCGTGCCTGCTCGGGCGCAAGGACCATCCACGGGGCAAGGCCGGCGGGCACATCCCAGTCAAAGCGACGCCACGCTCCTCTCAAGCCACGGCGGCCTGCCCCTGGACGCCCGGCGGGCCGCACTACGGACAATGGCCACGAGGGCACGATTTTGGCGCTCCACGACCGCATATGCGATCACCACCGGGCTGTACTTCGCTCTCGTGGCCCTCGGCGGCCTGTGGGTCCCCCGGCGCCTGCAGCGGGCAAGAACTAATCCCTCGGGCACCGGTTGTGCGTTGAAGGAGTGTGGGAACCCAACGACTGGACTTCGCGGAGTTTTACCTCAGGTCCAGGGATGACTGCCTTCGCGCCGTCCTGGTCAGCGTTGGTGACCAGGACACAGCGGAGGAACTCGTCGCCGAGGCCTTCGCCCGGGCGTGTGCGTCATGGCGCACCGTTAGCGGGCATCCGGCCTCGGTGGCGTGGGTGGTGCGCGCCGCGCTTAACGCGAAAATCTCTCGGTGGCGGCGCCGCCGCCGGGAGGTATCGGTCCCCGATCCCAGTGTGGTCACCGACCTGCCCGCGGGCCAGAGGCCCCTGGCAGCCTCATCGAACCGCGGGTCAAGGCGGCCCTGATGCGGCTGTCTGCCCGGCAACGACAGGTGGTCGCGCTGCGGCTGCTGCTTGACCTGGACACCAACCGCACCGCGGAGGTGCTCGGCATCACCCCGAACACGGTGATGGCTCACATGGCCCAGGCCCTCGCCGCGCTGCGCACCGACCTAATGCCCGAACGACGGCAGGAGCTCATCATGAATGACGACGAACTGATCACCGCGGTGAAAGAATCCGTCACCGGGGTGCACATGGACATCCCGGCAGGGCAGATCGTAAGCCGCAGCCGCGCCATACCCGCCCGGCGCCGGATCCCGGCTCTGGCCGGAGCACTGGCGGTGGCGGCGGGAACTGCCGTGGCCGTGCCCATGCTACTGCCATCTGGCCATCGGCCCAGCCATCCCGCCCGCGCCCAGCTGGCCGCGTGGACGGTGGTTAAGCAGGCCGACGGGGGTTTCCGTGTCACCATCCACCAGCTGCGTGACCCGGCCAAGCTGCAAAGAAAGCTCCGGGCGGATGGCATCCCGGTCAGCGTCACCTTCATCGGCCAGTCGAACCCGGCGTGCCAGCCCTACAGTTTTAGCGGCAGTTCGAGCCAGCATCGTCATCTCTTGGACAGCATGGGGACGACGCTCCCCGGCCACGGTAATCCCCGGGTCCTGGTCATCCACTCCTCGGCCTTCCCGGCCGGTGCTGGCCTTGCTATCGCCGCCGGCCACCCCGGCCAGTCACCACGCGGACAAGGCGTCGATCTAACGATCGACCCCCCAGTGAAGGCCAGCCCGCAGTGCACCGGCAGCTGACCTGCCTGCAGGTAACCGGACAAGTCTGATCAAATGGCGTTGAAGGAGAAGCACTGCGGTGAGCATTCACGACGACGCCGGAGTGGACCGGCGGAGGTTCCTGGCTGCCGCTGGCGCCGGGCTAGGCGGGGTCTCAATCGCTACGCTCACAACTGCCTGCGGCGGAAGCAGTAGTCCGGCTGAACAGGCCAGCACGCTGACTGAGACAGTCCTGAGAGCGTTCAAAAGCCACCGGCTGGTCGGGCTCGGCGAGGCCCACGACTTGCAGAACCACCACGACGCTCTGGAGATGCTGCTTAACGATCCGCGACTTTCCGAGGTGATCGATGACGTGGTAGTCGAGTTCGGCAACGCGCTCTACCAGCCCGTGGTCGATCGGTTCATCGCCGGTGAATCGATCGCCGACGCCGACTTGCGCCCGGCCTGGGAGAACACCACGCAGTCACCATTGGAAACCTGGGACGCGCCGGTGTATGAGCAGCTCTACCGCACGGTGCGGGCCGTGAACTGGACCCGGCCCGCTCACCGGCAGATACGCGTGCTGCTCGGCGACCCGCCGGTAGACTGGGCGAAGGTCACGCGCGCCGGCCAGCTGGCTGGCTTCTTGGCTCAGCGCGATAACCACGCGGCGGCACTGGTGAGGAGGGAGGTGCTCGCCAAGGGACACCGGGCGCTGCTCTGCTATGGCGCAGCGCATCTGCTGCATATCCCCGCCAAGCTGCGCCGGCTGGGGTACAACCTCACCGGGATCATCGAGCAGCGGTCCGGAGAACGAGTCTACGTGATCGCTGATCTCGTGCCGTTCGCCGGTGACCCCGGCGGGCTCGGCACCAAGCTCGCCCGCTATCCGCGCGACACCGTTATCCCGACCGCGGGTTCCTGGCTCGGTTCTGTCGATGCCGGGCTGACAATCGCGGTTGTCGAAGTTGCCGGATCGGCCCAGCACCCCGGCAAGCCGTTCAACCCTTACTGCGGAGTGCCCCTGCGGTCGCTCCAGGACGCCGGAATCCATCTGGGTCCAGCTCATGAACTCACGGCATCACGGCCGAACCCGGCCATCTACCTCGACCCGCCGTACTGGCGAGAACTACAGCGCCGGAACGCCTTGCAGGGCAACCCGGTAAATCTGCATGACTACCGGAAGGACCTGCCGGCACAATACCCGCTGTTCAAGCCGCCGCGATCAGCAGAATGTCGTTGACCCGCGCCGCCGTTACCTCCACTGCGCCCGCGCTGGTCAGCACTCCCGCAGCTCGTGGCGGCCATTGCGGACCACCAGCCGGCGGCCGTTCTCGTCCCGCTCCGGCGCGAACGTCGCTATATGCGCGTCTACCTCGGCCCGCAGCGCCTCGGCCAGCATCCGCCGCGCGCCCTCCCGCACGATCTCATCGATCAGCGACCCCGGCCGACCCGGTTCCTCTCCCGACGATCCCTCCTGCACTACCGCAAGTTCGGGCGTACCTTCCCGGCCAGCGTTCCAGCGGCACCGGCCTTGCTTGAGACTCCACATGGCATCCGGGAAGGGTACGCGGGACTGTGGATCTGTGAGTGTCGTTCCCGGCGGTCCTGGGCGGATTGCCGCCAGGATCGGTGCTGGCGGGCTGGGTGACTCGCTGTGGATCTGGCCGCCGTGGGCGTGCCTTGCGTTAGACCTGTCCCTGGTTCGCCGGCTCCGGCCTGGCCCACCGCGTTGACCTGATTAGAAGCCTGTCCGCCGATGGCGTGACCCGTCACAGATGTGCCACCCGGTGACTCCACCCAGGCCGGTGCCGACTTCGGCCCCCGCCCTGGAAGGAGACACGAGGCCGCATGACCATGCTGACAGAGGCAGTCGACGCAATCGTCGGGATCGACACTCACCGCGACAGCCATGAAGTGGAGATCGCCGACGTAACCGGCAAGCCAATCGCGAAGCTGCGGATCGGCAACGACAGCAGCGGGTTCACCCAGTTGCTGGCCGCCATCGCTGAGCTGGCACCTGGGCCGCGAGTGGCAGTGCTGGTCGAGGGCAGCCGCAGTTACGGGATCGGCCTGGCGCGGACGCTGACCGCTGCCGGGCTGCTGGTCATCGAATGCGGGCAGCCCGCACGCCGCCAGCGCCGCGGGAAAGGCAAGTCCGACCCCATCGACGCCCATCTGGCGGTGCTGGCCGGGCTGCGCATGGACACGACTCGGATTCCGGCGCTGCGCGCCGACGGCGACCGGGAAGCATTGCGCATCCTGCTCGGCGCCCGCCTGGAGATCACCATAGCCAGCACCGGGCAGGCCAGCCGGCTGCGCGCGCTGCTGCTCACCGGCGATGACGCAGACCGGCAGGCCGCCCGCGCCGCCCTGACCCATACCGCACTCCAGGACCTGGCACAGCGAGCGGTTCCCGGCGGCGGCCGCGACCACACCGTCCGGCAAGCCGTCCGGAGGCTCACGAGCGGTGGAACTACGACGAGCGGGCCGGGACGCAGATCCTGCGGCGGCTGGTGTGCTTGTGCAGTGACTGCCACGAAACCACGCACCTCGGCCCGGCCAACCTGCAAGGCCGTACCGAGCAAGCGCTAGGACACCTCCAGACGGTCACCGGCACGTCCCGGGCGCAGGCCGACCAGCACGCTACAGCCGCGTTCGCCGTGTGGCAGGCTCGCTCCGCGCGCCCTTGGGACCTGGACCTGTCGATCCTCACCCGCGCCTGGGTGGCCATCGTCCGCCTGGCCGGAACCGCAGCCGACCGTGCCGGGCGCGGCGCTGCCGGGCCCGCTGGCATCGCGGGCGTGCGCACGCGGTCGGCAGCTCCGGTTTGGGCACCGGCACCGCAGCGGCGAGCGGATCTGGGTAGCCGGTGGCAGCAGTGGCTGGAGACTGGCGAGCGCTGACCGCAGCGCAGCCTGCTCCTGATAGCTGCCAGGGACCTGCACAACGTCATCGCTAATTCGCGGTTCCCCTTAACGGTATTCCGGCATTACGTCAAATCGACAGTTTCGCAATTGCCCCGTCACCTGTTTATGCTCAGCCCTGAGCGGCAAAGCCGTTCAGACTTTTGCATTACGAATGATCATGGCCAGTCAAGATCGTAAAGGCGGGAGGTGGCGCCAGGTGGCCGGGATAGTGACCGTGGCTGTCGGCCGGGATGCCACCTACCCGTTCAAGCAGATCGGGCACCGCGAGCCGGGCGCGGCGTACTACTCGGCTCCCGCCGAGCGGGGCGGCGAGCCGGAGGGGATCTGGACGGGCGCCGGGTGCCCAGACCTGGGCCTGCCGGCCGGAGGCACTATCGATGAGCGGCTGTTCGTGCCGCTGTACGACCAGCACACCGATATCCGTACTGGAGAGCGGCTGGGCAGGCGGATGCAGTCGTTCCGCGAGTCGGTCAGCGCCAGGTTCAGCCGGCTGGTGCGGGCGGAAATCGGCGCCGTGCCCGGGGAGGGGCCGGTTACGGCGGCCGAGATGGCGCGGCTGCCTGGCGGCGCCGATGGGCAGCGGGCCGCCGACCTGGCTAAACGTGCCCGGCGGGAGGCCCGGCGGGCGGCCGGGTATTTCGATGTGACGTTCAGCGTGTCGAAGAGCATCACGCTGCTGCATGCGAGCGCAATGGCGGCCAGCGCAGCGGCGGCTCTGGCCGGGGACCTGGAGGCCGCGGCGTACTGGCAGGCGGCGGCCAATGATGTCTGGGCCGCGGTCCTGGAGGGCAACACGGCCGGGCTGGAGCACCTGCAGGAGCACGCGGGGATTACGCGCAGCGGTTATAACGGCGTGCGCATGGAGGACGCGCACCAGTGGGTTATCGGCAGTTTCGCACAGCACACTTCCCGCGCGGGCGACCCGCAGCTGCACGTCCATAATCTTGTGCTCAATAAAGTGCGCCGGGAGCGGGACGGCGCATGGCGCACAATTCACGGCCAGATGATCTTCCGGGAGGCGCAGGCGGCGAGCGCGGTGGCCACGGCGGTGGCCGAGGCGGCGCTGTCGCGCCTGTTCGGCGTGGAGTGGGCCGAGCGCGCGGACGGGCGCGGGCGCGAGATCGCCGGCGTCCCGCAGGCCCTGATGGACCTGTTCAGCACACGCACCCGGCAGGAGATCGACGGCGCCCTGCTGACACTGGCGGCCGAGTATGAGCGCAAATACGGGCGGTCGCCGGATGACTTCGCGCTTGAACACCTCAAGCAACTGGCGGGGCAGGTCACCCGGCGGGGCAAGGAGGAGGGCCCGCTGGACCTGGCCGCCGCGGTGACGGGCTGGGCGCGCCGCGCTGCGGAGACGGACGGCGCGGCGCTCGCGCCGCTGATGGCGCAGGTGTCGGCGCGCAAGGGCCCAGGGCGCGAACGCGCGCAGGCACGCGCCGCGGCCCCTGATGGCGCATCCGCGCAGCCCGGCGCAGGCGCGCCGCAGGTGCTCGCGGAGGACACGGCGCAGCAGGTGATGCGCGGCGCAGTCGCCCGGCTGGACTGCCAGCAGGCGACCTGGAACCGGGCGCAGCTGATCCGGGCGCTCGGCAGTGCGCTGCCCCGCGGCGTCGGCGCGATGACCCGCGCAGGCGCGGCATGGATGCTGCCGCGGCTGGCCGAGCGGGTACTAGCCGGGGACAGCGGGGCGGTCGCGCCGGTCGGCCCGCCGGACATGCTGCCACCGCCGGCCCGGTGGCAGCGCAGCAGCGGCGCCAGCATGTTCACTGCGCCGGGCGGCGAGGTGTACGCCAGCGCGGCCACGATCGCGAGCGAGCACCGGGTAGTACGCCTGGCACAGCAGGCGGGGCTGCACATCCCGCGCGTATCTCGCGAGGAAGCCGAACTGGCGCTCGGTGCGGCCGCGGACGTGCTGGACGCGCAGCTGGCCCGGCATGTCCCGGCGGACGTGAAAACCGTGTCCGAGTGCGGGCTGCGGATGGACCAGGCCGCCGCCGCGTGGCACCTGCTGACCAGCGACCGGCGCGCCGCAGTGCTGGCCGGCCCGGCAGGCACCGGCAAGACGCGCACGCTCGCGGAGATCGCCCGGGTGTGGCGGTCAGCGTTCCCGCGCGGTCAGGTGGTCGGCCTGGCCGTCGCTAACGCGGCGGTGCGGGTGCTGTCCGCAGAGGCGGACCTGCTGCCGGGAGACGCGGCGAACGTGGCGCTGTTCCTGACCGCGCTGCACCGCCAGGAGCTGCCGCCGGACTCGCTGATCATTATTGACGAGGCGAGCATGCTCGGCACCCGGGAGATGGCCCGGCTGCTGGCCATCGCCGCGGCCCGGAGCGCGAAGGTCATCCTGGCTGGTGATCATGAGCAGCTGCCCGCGCCGGGGGCGGGCGGCGTGCTGGCGCTGCTGGCCGGGCGGCTGGGCTGGGTGCAACTCGGCGAGCCGACCCGGTTCCGTGAGGAGTGGGAGCGGGACGCGAGCCTGCGGTTGCGCGCCGGGGATGCCTCCGCCGCGGAGGACTACCACCGGCAGGGTCGGCTGTTGCACGGCACCCGCGAGGAGATGACCGAGAAGGCGTACCGGCGGGCGCTGGCCGACTACATGCAGGGCCGTCAGACGGTGCTGATCGCGCATGCCAACGCGGACGCGGCCGAGCTGGCCCGGCGGTTCCGCGGTGACCTGATTTTCTTCGGCCGGGTAGACGGCGCCGGGCCGGCCACCGTGCTGGCCGGGGGAGCCCGCGCGTCGGCGGGGGACCGGATCATGGCGCCGGCAGAACGACAACGAGCTGACCGCTGGGGTGCCCGGCCGGTCCCTGATCAACCGTGACGTGCTGCAGGTGGTCTCCGCTGCAGGGGAGCGGGTGACGGTGCGGCTGCTGACCGGCCGCGACGGTGCGGGCGCCGAGACCTGGGGCCAGCTGTTCAGCCTGCGCCGTGAGTGGCTGGCCGAGCACGCCGTGCTCGCCTACGCGACCACGGCGCACGGGGCGCAGGGCATCACCACCGACACCGGGCACGCGCTGATCACCGGCCACGACGACCGCCAGTCCGCCTACAGCGCAATGACCCGCGGCCGCGATGCCAACTATGCCTACATCGCCGGCGACGTGGCCGGGCCGCTGGAAGCCGACGAGCCTTCGGCGGCGGCGCCCGAGGTGGCCCGGGCCCGGCAGCTGGAGGCTGAGCGGGCCGGGCGGATGCCGGGGCTGCTGGCGGATGTGCCGATGGAGGGCGACGCGGTGAGCGTGCTGTCGCAGGTGGTATCCCGGGACGGCCGGGATGTCGCAGCGATCGACGCGCAGGCCCGCGCGTGGGCCGACGCTGACAGCCTGGCCGTCCTGGCGCCCCGGTTCGCCGATGTGACCGGCGAGATGCGCCGCGAGGCCTACACCGCGGCTGTGCGCGACGTGCTACCCGCCAGCGTTGCCGATGCTGCGCTCGCCGACCCGGCCGTGACGTGGCTGTGGCGGTCACTGCGCGCGGCCGAGCTGGCCGGCCATGACGCCCGGGACCTGCTGGCCGAGGTGACCGCGGAGCGGCCGATGACCGGCGCACGGGATCCGGCCCGCGTGCTGGACTTCCGGGTCCGCCAGGCCGCAGGCGGCGAGCCTGCGCGACTTGGGCAGCGGTGGGCTGACCGGGTGCCGCCCTCGGCAGACCCGGACGCCTCCGCCTACGCCCGGCAGCTGGCCGAGGCGATGGACGCCCGGGTGGACCGCCTCGGCCAGCACGCAGCAGCCGATCCGCCCGGCCTGGGCAGTCCGGGCACTCGGCGCCGTCCCGGCTGACCCCATGCAGCGGGCCGAGTGGGTACAGCGTGCGGGAGCGGTGGCCGCCTACCGGGAGGCTTACGGGTGGGATCACCCGGCGCGGCCAGTGGCCGAGCAGGAACCGGAGGCGACCGACCCCGAGCACCGGGCCGCCTGGCAGGAAGCGCTGGCCGCGCTGGCGATCTGGGACGGCATCGACGTCCGTGACATGGACCGCGCCGGCCTGGAGGCGCGCATGGCCATGGCAGAGCGCACCGCCGGACTGATGGGCCCGGACGTCACCGACGACCTGCGCATTGCCCGCGAGGCGGAGGCGGAGGCACGCGAGCAGTCCTGGCGGGCCGGCGAGTTGGCCGCGGCCGCGGACACGCCGCAGCAGGCACGCCAGCACCTCGCGAACAAGGCAATCTGGGAGGCCCAGCTAGCGAACGCAGGGGACGCGCGGACAGTACGGGAGCGGCTAGCGGAGCGGCAGGAGCAGCTGGCCGTGCGGACCGAGCACCAGGGCCGGGTGGCCGCCGCGGCCCAGCTTGAGTTCGACCGGCAGTACCCCGGCGAGCACGTCCGCGCGACCGGCCAGCCCGCCGATCCCGACCGGATCGCCGAAGCTGAGCGCCGCGAGGCCGCAGCAAGACGGCAGGCCGAACCGGACGCCGAGCGCGGCGCACCGCCGGCCGAGCGCCAGCCGGGCTGGCTGCCGGACTGGTACCGGCTGGACCCCGAACCGGCGGCCGCGGCCTCACCGGAAGCCCGGGCGGAGCCGGCGGCTGTCCCGCCACCTGAGCAGGAACCGGTGCAGACGGCCCGCGCTGCCGACCAGGCGGCCGCCGCCCGGCTCGGCCTCACCTCCGCCACGACTGACAGCCCCGAGCGCGATACTGCCGAGATAGACGCCGCGGCCGACCGGCTGGACGCCGAACTGGACGCGCAGGACGCCATGCAAATACCCAATCCCGACCCTGACCTGGCGCCCTCGCAAGCGTGGGCCGCGGCTACCCAGCGCGACCGTGACGCCGTGCTGCAGCCCCCCGAGCGGCTGGTCGAGCCCAGCCCGCAGCTGCAGGCCCAGCACCGTGAGCCGGAGATGGAGGCAGCCGGATGAGCAGCGATACGAGCACCGACCCAGCATTGGTGTTCACGCCCGGGCAGCTGCGCGACCGCGACCCGCGGCTGGTCGCAGCAGTCCGCGAGGCCCGCGAGGCCGCCGACCCCGCCACGGCCGGCCGGGATGCGATGGCCTGGACATGGGCGCTCACCGGCACCGCGCCGTCACCCATCACGCTGCAGCCCCCGCCCGGCGAACCACCCAGCCGGGAGGCGATGCGCCGCGAGGCCCGGGCCGGGCTGTATGAGACCGACCGGCGGCACGCGCAGATCGGCGCCGACCCGGACGGGACACGGCGTGAGCAGATCCACAGCGCCGCGGTGATCCTTAACTGGCTGGCCGGGGTCGCCGACACGCTGCCCGGCGTGGCTGACCAGGGCCGGTTGCTCGGCGCCCGGCCCGGCTACGTGCGCGCCGATGACGAGATCGCGGCCATGCTGGGCCGGGCCGAGCGGGCGCTGGCCCGGTACGGCGCCAGCCTGCCGACCGCGCCCTGCGGCCCCGAAGCGCCCTGGAGCGCCAGCGCCTGGGAGATGGACATCGCCTACCTGCGCGGCGTCCGTGACGAACTGGCCGCCGTGCTCGCCGGACCCGGCGCACATTCGCCCGGCTACCTGGACGCCGCCACCAGCGTCATGCTCCAGGGCCGCCCCGACGGTGAAGCGGTTCGCCCGGGCGAATGGCCCGCCCCGCAGACCGGAGAAGGCGCCGCCGACGCGCGGGCCTGGCTGCGCGGCGAGCACACCGGCGATCCCGTCACCCCAGACGGCTACGGCGTTTACAACTGCGCTCCCGATGATCTGAGCGCCGCGATGCCCTGAATGTCAGCCAGCGGACGCATCATCAAGAGGAGAGCTTTACCGGGGAGGCCGGGATGAGCCGAAGCTGGTTAGACGTGCCGTTTGCCGACAAGGACGCCGCGAAAGCCTGCGGCGCCCGCTGGGATCCCGCAGCGCGGCGGTGGTACGCGCCCCGGTCCGGCATGCCTGCGCTGACCCGGTGGGCCGCGCGCCCCGCGCTGCCGCCGCTGCTGCCCGGCGAGGACCGCGACTACGGCGCCGGGCTGTTCGTGGATCTGGTGCCGTCATCGTGCTGGTTTACCGCCGGGCGTACGTGCATCAGCGACCAGGACTGGGCGCGGGTGCGCCGCCTGGTCACGGGCCGGGCTGGCCGGCAGTGCGAGGCATGCGGCCGCGGTCCCGACCGCGAGCACGGGCGGTGGATGGAAGCGCATGAACGCTGGGAGTATGACAGCGCCACCCGGATTCAGCGGCTGCGGTGCCTGATCTGCCTGTGCACCGACTGCCACCTCGCCACCCACTACGGCTACGCCCAGACTCAGGGCAGGGACGCTGCCGCCTTTCGCCATCTGTGCACCGTCACCGGTATGACCGAGGGTGAGGCCGGCGGCATGTGGAGGGCGCTTTCGCGGTGTGGGCCGCCCGGTCCGGGGTGACCTGGGAACTAGACCTGAGCATTCTCACCGTCGCCGGTATAGCGATCGTCCATCCCGCCGGTGACGGCTCACGCCGCGCGGCCGCCGCAAACAGTGGGCTCGCCGCTGCGCAGGCCCAGATCAGGCCGGTCGTCCAGCCGGAGCGCCGCAGCGGATACAGGCCGACTCTCCATGACCGGCCGCGGCGGCCTGGTACTGGTGACCGCTGGCAGCGATGGCTCGAAACCGGCGAACGATAGCTGTGTGATAGCCGGGCGATTCAGGACGCCGCGGCCGCGCGCCGGTCGTCGGTTTCAGGCCAGGGTCCTGCGTCCAGCGAGCGGCGGTAGGCGTGAACCGCATTGATCGCCGGCATCACGCCAAGACCGCGGATTAGCATGCACGCGCCGCGCCACGCTAGCTCGCCGTCAACGAGCTCGGCGTCAAGGCCGCGGCTGCGAAGGAGTTCCCCGACATCGGCGACCAGCGCGTCCGGATCGTAGAACTCCATGGTCAATCCTCCTGCCACCGGCTTTGCGTGATCTGCTCGTAAACCTCTACGTACCTGCCCCGGGTAGCTTCCACTATGTCAGCCGGGATCGGCGGACCGGGCGGCGTCCGGTCCCAGTCGGCGACGGTGGCCGACCAGTCCCGCACGAATTGCTTATCGAGATACCGCTGAGGGCGGCCAGGCTGCCAGTCATCAGCCGCCCAGAACCGGGACGAGTCCGATGTCAGCAGTTCGTCGCCGAGCACCAGTTCGCCGCCCGGCGCGAGTCCGAACTCAAGTTTGGTGTCCGCGATGATGATCCCGCGCTGAGCTGCCAGCTCGGCGCCGCGCTGGTAAACCTCCAGCGTGATCCTGCGCAACTCGGCCGCCATGTCCGCGCCCAGCAGGCCGGCGACGTCATCGGCGGTGATGAACTCGTCATGCCCCACGGTGGCCTTGGTGGTGGGCGTGAATACGAGTTCAGGGAGTTTCGAGCCCTCGGCCAGGCCGGGCGGCAGGGAGACACCAGAAATCGCGCCAGCGGCCCGGTATGAATCAAGGCCGAGGCCCGCCAGGTAGCCGCGGGCGATGCACTCGACTGGGAGCATGTCCAGGCGGCGGCAGCGGATGGCGCGGCCGGCCCATTCCGAGGGCACGGCCGCGGCCGAGATCACGTGATTGGGCACGACGCCGGCGAGGCGCTCAAACCACCAGAGCGATAGCTGCGTGAGGATCTTCCCCTTGCCGGGGATCGGCGTCGGCAGGACGACGTCATAGACACTGATCTTGTCCGACGCCACCAGGAGCACGTCCGCGCCGTCCGCGTAGACATCCCGGATCTTGCCCGAGTGCAATAGCTCCATAGCTCAGGTGATCTCGTATTCGTGCGATGACCAGCGGCCGGGCACCGATACGCTCTCGCCGTATTCCAGCACGTTGCCCTCGCTGTCGTACCACCAGTTACACCCGCACGCGACGGGGGACCCGGCGGGCACCTTGAGGTCCTCGGCGTCCTGTGCCGTCGCAGGACGGGCGGATGCCTGATCGACGCCCCTTACCGCCGCGCGCCCGGTCATCTGCCGCACATATCCCACCGTGCCCTCAACGATCCGCTCAGTGCTGAGCAACCGGGGCGCGTCAAGAGCCAGCTCCCCCGGCATCCAGGTGGTGGACGCCGACACGGGCACATCATCGCGGTAAGTGACCCTGTGACGCTGGATCACCTCGGCGGCGGACTCCACGCCGAGCGCATCGGCGATGGCGGCCGGGCATGGCACCAGCTCGGCTGACCTGATCACCGCCCGCTCAGCAGGTGGGTAGATACGGCCCGTGCGCGCGGCCGCGCGGAGCCGGTCCCGGCCTGCGTAGTTCAGCGCCTCGCCCGCGCACACGACTGTGCCCGTGCCGGGAACACCGCGGACGTAACCCTCTGAGCGAAGTGCCGTGAGGGCCTTGGCGGCCGTGGGAGCAGAGACCTGCCAGTCGCGGGCCAGCTGGCGGGTCGACGGCACCAGGTCGCCGTCACGAAGCTGCCCGGATCTGATCTGCCGCCGCAGATGCTCAACGATCTGCACATACGGAGGGTCCGGCCGCTCCACAGTCGGCATCGTCGTCGCTCCCTCCGGTTAGACCCCCTGCGAGTGTATAAGTACACATCCACCGGCGGATGCAAGTAAGCAGGTTAAGACCCTGCAAGAAAACCGACGTCACTAGTGTACTAGAACACTTACGGTGTATAAGTTAGGTGATGGTAATCCGGCAATCCGGCCGGGTGCCCGGAGCGCGACTACGGAGGACCGCCCGTGACTGATCAGCAGACTGACCTGCCGGCGCCGCCTCGCCTCGATACCCGGCTGGACACCCGCATTCCCGCCGACGTGGATGAGCGGCTGCGCCTGACCGCACTGGTCCAGCGGCGGTCCCTTGGCCGCGTGCTGGCCGAGGCACTGGAGGCCCACCTGCAGTCCCGCGCCCAGCTCGCCGCGCAGTTGCAGACCGCAGGAGGTACTCCCGATGACTGACCTGCTCGAAGCCTTCCGCCAGTCCGGCGGGGCTGGGCACCAGGTCACTGCCGCTCACGTATCTCGCGACGGCGCCGACGTCATCTCGCGGCCGCGCTGGTCATGGCATCCTCCGTCGCCGCGGGTCACGCTCGGCGGCGTGCTGCTGGCAGCTGCCTCCGTGCTGCTGGCCGCGCTGGCCGTGACCCAGGGCTATGTGTCCTGGCATCAGCAGGACGTATTCGACCTGACCGCGAGGCCGGGCCAGGTCACCGCGGCGGCACTGGAGGCGCTCGGGCTGGACGCGGCCGCGCTCATCTTCGCGGTGCTCGGCGTGGCCCTGGCCCGCCTTGGCCGGCCAGCCCGCACCGAGCGGCTGCTAGTCGCAGCCTGCGCGGCCGGCTCGATGATCCAGAACCTGCTCGGCGCGAATCTTGGCAGCCCTCGGTCGGTGGCGGTGTACGTGCTGCCGCCGGTGCTGTTCGCGGCAACGGCGGACCGGCTGATCGCGGTGATCCACCGGGCCGCGCTCGGCCCCGCGGACACAGACGCGCCCGGGCGCCGGTCGGTGTGGCACCTGGCCGGGGTGGTGGTGCTGTACGGGCTGCGGCTGGTGCTGGCGCCGGTGTCCACCCCGGAGGGGATCCGCCGTCTGATCCTGGCCGCGGCACCGCTGCCCGGCGCGGATCCGCGGTCGCTCCAGCTACAGGCGCGGGCCGACACTGCACCCGCCAGCCATGAGCATTCACCTCCCGACCTCGCTGCTGGTCAGCCGTCCGTGCATCGGCGGGCACGGACTGGCAAGACGGCCCGGCTCCTGGACTTGGCCGCCGAGCGGCACGACCTGGCGGCGGTGCCGCTGCCCGACGTCGCCGGCATCGCCGGGACGCTCGCGGCCGAGGTGGACCTGCATCCGGGCACCGCACGGCGTGAATTGCTCGCGCACGTCCGCCAGCTGCAGGCCGAGAGGGGGTGCGAGTGATGAGCGCCTACCTGATGACCGACACCGAAGTCAGCAGCATCAGCTTCGACGGTGCGTGGGTCAACGACCGCAGCGGCGTCCCGAATGCACGGATCATGCTCGGTGCTGGCCGGCTGGTGCTCACCGACGCGGAATCGGTGGACGCCCTTATCGCCGCCGCTATGCAGGCACGGGACGAGCTGAAGCGCCTCGCTGAGAGCGGTGGGTCATGAGCACGCTGGTTCTGGTCGTGCTGGCCGCGAGCGCCGTCGTCTCCGTGCTGGCGGTGCTCTGGGGTCAGGTCCTGCCCGGGGTCGGGCTGCGCGGCGACAGCACAATGCCGTCTAACCGCGTGCGGCGGCTGCGGATCCGGCTGCGGCTGCGGCTGCGGCCGGGCCCTGGTCACGCGACCGCGGGGGAGTTGTGGCTGCGGTGGTCGCGGCTGGCGATCCTGCGCGGATCAGGCCGCGCCCGCCCGTCCGTGCCGTTGCGGGTCCGGATGGTCCGGCCTGTGCTGTGCTGCGTGCTGCTGGGGTGGGCGCAGTGGCGGCACGCGCTGCGGCTGCCGCTGGAAGAGCATGTGCTCATCCTCGCCGGGCCGCGGACCGGCAAGTCAGCGCTGCTCGGCCACATGATCATGCGTTATCCGGGGCCGGTTCTGTCCACCACCACCAAGGCGGACATTTTCGGGCTGACTGCGGGCATCCGGGCCCGGCGCGGGCCCGTCTATGTGTTCAATCCGCAGGCTGTCGGCGAAGGCGTGCCGTCTACCTTCCGCTGGGATCTGATCGCCGGGTGCGCTGACCAGGCCACGGCGATCCGCCGCGCCACCGCGCTGTGCTCGGCGATCGACACCGAAGGCATGGAGGGCGGCTCCTGGTGGGCGCAGAAGGCGCAGGCCTACTTCCGGGCCCTCCTGCACGCTGCAGCACTGGCTCACGGGGACATGCGGCTGGTCACAGCGTGGACGGTCGGCAGCGCCGAGGACGCGGAGCATGTGCTGGCCGCGCGTGGTCGGCACGATCTCGCCGGCGCTGTGCGCGAGATGCAGGCCGAGGATCCGCCGACGATGACCGCCGCGGAGGTGCTCGCGCTGCTGGAGGCCGAGTCGCTTGGCGTGTGGCGAGCCGAACTGGCGCAGCTGCGCGGCCCCGCGGATAAGACGAACGCGACGATCCGCATGGTCATGTCCCAGTGCCTGGCGTTCATGGCCGACCCGCAACTGGCTTTGTCAGTGCTTCCCGGCCCCGGCGCGGGATTCGACATCCCGGCGTTCCTGGCCGCCAGCGGCACGCTGTACCTGATCGCCTCGGCCGAGCAGGACAACTCGCCGGTAGCGCCGCTGTTCGCCTGCCTGGCGAACGAAGTGCACTGGATCGCTCAGCAGATCGGCCAGTCCATGCCGGGCGGCCGGCTGGATCCGCCGCTGCTGATGGCACTAGACGAGATCACCCAGACCTGCCCGGTGCCGCTGGACAAGTGGCTGGCCGATTCCGGAGGCAAGGGCTGCCAGATCGCCACGGTGGCGCACGGCGAGGCGCAGCTGCGCGCCCGGTGGGGCCAGCACGGCGCCGAGGTCATCGTGGACACCGCCGGCGCGCTCATGCTGCTTCCGGGGATCAAGGACCCGGACACCCTAGAGCACGCCTCCGATCTGTGCGGCAGCGCCCTGTACCGGATGCCCAGACAGGAGCAGGATTCCGCGTACCCGGTGATGACGGTGGCGATGATCCGCCAGCTTCCCCCGTTCCGGGCCCTGGTGATCCGCGGCGGCTTGTCGCCGGTGGTGGCGAAATTGCCGAAGGCCTGGCGCAGCCTCGCCTACACCCGGGCGCGGGTCGGTGGCTACGCGCGGCTGTGGCTGCCGTCAGCACCAATGCCGGTCGAGCTTTCCGAGCCGCTGCTGCCGGTGCCAATTGAGCTAGCCGCACGGCTGGCCAAGGTCAACGGGCACCAGCCCGGGCCAGAACTGGCCCAGGCGCTGCCCGCAGGCGCGCCGGACACGCCCTGGAGCACCCGGTGACTGGCCACGACCAGGCGGCCGCCACGGAGACAGGGCGCCGGTTCCTGGAAGTGGACGGCAGGTTGCGGTCGCTGGACTCCCGGCTAGCTCGCGCCGAGCGCAGCGTCCGGGCCGCTGGAGATCTCGTGCCCCGCGTGGCGAGCCTGGAGCAGGCCGCCACCCGGTCATCCCAGGACATTGGCCGTGGCGATGAAGGCCGCTACCAGCCGGCGCGCACCGTCCGCTGGTGGGCGCTGGACGACGAAGCCCGCGGCGACGCGCTTGCCCGGCTGCAGTCCTGGCTGACCCAAGTCCTGCAGCCCAGCTACGGCCACCTTGCTCAGCAGGTCCCTGCCTGCTGGCAGCAGCATCCGCTGGCCTGCCACGCGCTGGACACCCTTTCGGAGCTGTGGTCCTACCTGTACCTGACTGAGGACCGCGGCCCTGGCCTGCTGGCCGGGCAGGCCGAATTTCAGACCCTCACCCTGCCCCGCTACCTCGCGCAGATCGCCGCGGAGGCCGAGTCGTGCGGTCACGGGCGGCCGTGATGAACAAACGCGAGCGCGCCGCGCACACCTACGCCGATGCGGGCTGGCACGTGTTCCCCTGCCGGCCCGGCGGCAAAGAGCCGGTCACGCGGCACGGGCTGAATGACGCCACGGTCAGTCACCGCGACATCGAGCGGTGGTGGAGCAGGGTGCCGGCGGCCAACGTCGCCATCCGCACCGGCGCGCCGTACGGCCCGGACGTGCTGGACATCGACCGCAAGGGAGAACGGTCCGGTTTCCCGGCGCTCAACCGCCTGCTGCGGGCCGAGCTGGTGCCCGGGGCGAAAGCGGAGGTAAGAACCCCGAGCGGCGGCATGCACTTGTTCTACCGGGGGACCGACCAGCGCAACGGGCACCTGCCCCGCCAGCTGATCGACTACCGGGCGACGGGCGGCTACATTCTGGCCGCGCCGAGCGGCACGGAAAAGGGCCTGTATCACGTTGTGAGCCACCGGCCCAGCGACTGGGCCTTTGACTGGCAGGCCGCCCGGGATCACCTGGAGCCGCAGGCACAGATCCGGCAAGAGCATTCACAGCGGCAGGCGCAGGACGGCCAGGACGCGGGCCTGCCCGGATGGGTTGCGAGGCAGCCCGAGGGTAACCGGAACTCCGGATTGCACTGGGCCGCGTGCCGGGTTGTCGAGCACGGCAATGATCACCTGCTACCCGGCCTGGCCGAGGCCGCGAAAGCCGCCGGGCTGCTCGAGCGCGAAGTGCAGGCCACGCTGCGCAGCGCTCAGCGGTCGGCCGAGCCGCTCCCAAAAGAACCTGAACGCGACAGGGAGGCGGCGTCATGAGGCCGCCGCGGCCCGACAGCGGCGAACTGAGCCGGGAAGTCTTTGAGCGGGCACGCCAGATCGCCGCTGAAGCCCCGCCCTTGACCCCCGGCCAGCAAACGGCGCTGCGCGCGCTGCTGGCTAATGCCGGGCACGGCGCCAGATCAGATGCACCCCATCACCAGGCCGGCAGTAATGCGGCGGCCTGACAAGGAGGCGGCACCGCGCCGCCGCAGCCCGGCGTACTCCAGCCGGGGCAGCGGCCAGGTCTACCTGATCCACTTTGACCAGCGGTACAAGCACGCGGGCCACTACTGCGGCTGGACAAACGATCTTGACGCCCGGCTTGCCGAGCACGCCGCCGGACGCGGTGCCCGGCTGATGAACGTGATCAAAGACGCGGGCATCACCTGGCGGATGGCCCGCACATGGGACGGCACCCGCACCCGGGAACGGCAGATCAAGACTCAGGGCGGCCTGAGCCGCTGCTGTCCCGAATGCGGAGTTACCCCGCGGACCGCACAGCCAGAGCCGCAGGCTCCCGCCCCCCAGTCCCCGCGACCTTCCGCGGCCGCCGCCGAGGTGCCTGCCTACGACTTCCGCGACTGGCCGGCATTAACCGCCGGGCTCACCGCCGCAGAGACCGCCGAACTGACCCGCCAGCTCGAGGACGGCCGCTGGGCCGCCTATCAGGCTGCCACGGAAGCCGCCACCGAGGGACTGGGCGCCGACTGGGCCGCCCGGTTCGACACCGCCACCGACGTCGACCTGGCCTGGCAGGCCGTCATCCGGCAGGCGCAGCAGCCAGAACAAGCCGGCCGCCAGCCGGCCCCATGCCCGAAGGAGGCACCCATGTCCGTACAGCCAACTGGAGGCCAGATGACCAGCGACTCGTCGGTGAAGTTCATAGAGCCGACTCGTGAGGAGCACCGGGCCCTGATACGCGAGCTGGACGCGGGCAAGGACGCCGCCGAAGGCGCAGCGCGCGAGGTCACCGGCAGCCCTGAGTACGGCTCGGCGAGGGCTATGGCCGCCGAGCTGGCCGACCTGGCCGAGGAGGAGCGCTGGGCCGACCGGTGCCCTGACCCCTACGACGACCCCAAGTACCTGGATTACGAGCGGGAGCGGGAGGCCGGGTCATGAGCGGCGGCCGGATGGCCGTCACCGCGCACGCCGGTCACCTCGGATGTGAGTGCCCCTGCGGCGGCGCGCACCTGCGCCAGAAGTCCATAGACCGGCAGGCCGCGTCCCGCTCGGCCGCCGTGCGGTGGGTCGCGGCGTGGCGACAGGCCGAGCTAGACCGCCAGCGCGCCGCGGACCGGGAGGCCGGGTCATGAGCGCGTCCATCGACTACGAGGACCGGGCAATTGTTGCCGACCTGGAGCTCGCCGAATCCCGGGCCTTGCTGCACGAGCTGGATGCCGCACAGTACGCCTCCGCCCGGGCAGCACGGGCAGCCGAGCCCGGCATAGACGGGCGTGCCGCACGCGCAACCGCCTACGAGATAGCCGAGCTAGCCGAGGATGAGCGCTGGGCCGCGCTTACCCGGCATGCCGACCGCGAGGCCGGATCGTGAGCCCGGCCGAAGTCGCCGACTGGCTGTTCGGCGGGGCCCCGGCCGACTGCGGCCATCCGGACAAGGAGTTCGCCGGCTGGCAGCATCTGGCTGGCTGCTGCGATGCCTGTATCCAGCACCTCACCCGCGACCTGGCGGCCGCCCGGCAGCGCGAGGCCGGGCAGTGACCGCGGTCACGCCCGCAGGGGCCACGAACCGGCTGCGCGCCCTGGCCGCCCGGGGCTGATACCCGGCCGCCCTGGCACGTGCCACCGGGTTGCCTGCCGCAAAGGTGCGCGCGGTCCTGGCTGACGCGCAGGTCGCGGCCACCGCGGCAGCCCGGGCAAGGTCCGCCGCCGACGCGGCGGGATGGGCGCCGCCGATGGCCTGTGATGACGACCAGCTAGACGTCGGTCGCCCAGCGGACGGGTGGCAGCGGAAGCGCGCACCATCCCCGCCGAGGCGGTGGCCGAGGACGTGGCCTGGCTGCGCCGGTTCGGCGGCTTCCGCGACGCCAGCACGGCGGCACTGGCGGCCAGGATCGGCTGCACCGCCGCCCGGCTGGAGCGGGCGCTCCAGCGCGCCGCTGTGCGCGATTCTGCGGGCCGCGGCGCCGGGCCCGCCCATGAGCCGCAGGACAGGGCCGAGGACCTGGAGGTGGCCATCTGATGGGCGCAGCGAGGCCGTCGCTGCCTTACTGGCCAGCCAGCGCAAGGAGGGCTGCCGGGTGCGATCAGCGCGCCGTGGCGGCCCTAGATCACCGATCCCGGAGGAGGACGGAATCCATGCAGGAAACGATCTCGCAAGCAGCACCGGAGCGTGGGGCATGACCACCATGGACGTGGCCGCCAGGATCGCCGCGGTACACGATGCACACGCAGCTGCAGGCCGAGCGGGAGGTGCCGGAGGGAGTGCTTGACTTCTCGGCCATGCCGACCCATGAGGCGCGGATGATCGCCGCGGCCGGGCACGGCGGGCTGCGCGTTACTGACGATGACGGAGAACTGGCCCGGATCCCCGCGCCGTGCTGGTCGGCGCTCCTGAGCTTGTACGACAGCACGCTCATCCTCGCCCCGGGCCTAGATGACACGGACCTGCGGGCAGAGGTAATTGCCTTCGGCGTAGCGGTGGCGGTGGCCGCGGCCGACTGCGGGCCGGACGGCGGTCCCCTGGTCGCCGCACCCGCCGGCTGGCTCGCCATCCTGCCGGAGCGCCAAGGGGGGCCTGAGACCGGTCCCGGCCGTCTGGCCCGGGAAATGCTGAACCGCGGCGCCGAGCTTGCCGGCGACCCGGCACGGTTCACCGGGCCGGTCCAGTTCAAGATGCATATCCCGGCCGCTGAGGACCTTGCGTTCTCCGCGGCGGGCAGCTGAGTACCTCACCAGAGCGCCCCGCTGGCTACGGCTGGCGGGGCGCCTGCTCTGTCCGGCCGCCGCCGTACTCGCGGGTGAAGCCCTGGCGGCGTGCGTCGGCCTGAATAGTGCGCGGAGTCCGCTCGCCGCGGTGACGGTCCAGCGCGGTGAGTGCATCCAGCTCAGATCGGCACGGGCCGCGGGCGGCGCGCGCAGTGGCTGGCAGCTCGGCCAGCGTCAGGTCATCAGCATCACCGCAGTCCGGGCAGACGATCTCCCATTCGGCGTCTGCCAGGATGCCGGCGATTTCGCCAAGGGGCCGCATTCGGACGTGTGCGGTTCTGCCATGTCCGGCCTTACCGGGAGGCGGGGTAGTCAGGGCCTGATTGTGCCTGAAACCATGCGTGGTCGTGCTGAGGCTTCCGGCGGGCACATCAGCTGCGTGGCCCACGCGAGCTTGTGGCGCGGGATCAACTCGATCCCGGCTGCCTGCATCTGCCTCGTGCGCTCACGTCCTGCCTCGCGGGCTGCGGTGACGGTCGGGTCCTCGCTCATCATGACCGGTAATCGGCCTGGCAGCAGCGGACGCTACCTGGCACATGCCGGATCACCCTCATGGGTGTCAGCGCCGCGGCGGCGGGTGGCGCCCACTAGGACACCGAGTACGGCGGGCAGCGCGGATCGCGTCCCAGTGCCTGTGCAGGCGGGTCACGCATGCCCTATGCGACCATAACGCTAAGTGACGCTACGCGCACAGCACGGGGCAAGCGCTGGCGCGGCAACGATGGGGGATGACCATGAAGAGAGCTCTTACCGTGCTACTAGCCGCTGCGGCGCTGATCCTGACTGTGGCACCAGCGGCCAGCGCGCACCGCCTGTACTACCGGGCGCCGTCGATGGAGGGCAGGTATGGCTACCACCCGCGGGTCCGGCCGCACAAGTTCTACTTCTTCAACCGCGGCCCGGCGGTCTGGCTGCATGGCCTCCGCTGGCAGCATTGGGGGCGCACTGGGGCTGAGGGAACGGGCCACCTCAAGAGCTGCGACGACGGCCGGTGCTACAACCTCGGCCATCACGTCTCAATACGGTTCTACGACCCGACGCCCTTCGGCACGAACGCGCCGCCGCACATCTTCCAGGTCGCCACGATCCGCGGCTCCCGCAACCTCTGCGCCCGCGGGACGCACAAGGTGACGCTCATCTACGAGTTCTCCACCGCGGTAAACCCATACGGCCAGTGGACCTGCCGGTCCAGCGGACAGTAGCGCCAAAGCCGGAGTGGCCGGGCCCCGCCGCTACGGAAGCCGCGGTCAGAAGACCGGCTGCTCCGAGTTCCACTGCGCGGATGAGGACGCGCACCTTGCAGTGGATTTGAGCGTGGTCCCGAGCATTCCACCGGTCTGCGCGGGTGCGGATCTGGCCGCCTGGAGCAGCGGGGCGAGCAGGCTGACGTGCTGTGCGATCTGGCCGAGCAGCCCCTCAGCGTTAGTGGTGCCAATCCCGGACAAGTTCTGGGCAAGCGCTTGCGCGGCTGCCGGCGTGCCAGCGGCGGGCGCGATGCTGTACGTCCCGGCGCCGGATGGGACGCCCGAGTAGGTGAACCGCCCGCCCCGTTCGTGGCGCCGAGGCCGCCTGTGCCGCCGCCGGTGAAGTCACCGCCGCCGAACGTCACCGGGGCGCCGGGGATCGTCCCCACGAACTGGCCCGATGGCGTTGTGGTGGTGCCCGTCCCGCTTTCCGTCCCCGTGCCAGTGCCGGTGCCGGTGCCGGTGGACGGGGGAGAGCCGCCGTACTTCGTCCCCGGGAGTTCTCCGGTGAGCGCGCGGAGCAGCTTGATCTCCTTCGCCAGCTGAGCCTCGCGCGCCCCGGTGGCCTTCCGGTAGGCAGCCAGCTTCTGCTTGTCCGCGGCGAGGAGCTTCTCCACCCCGACGATCCACGAATCGCGGCGTCGGGGTGCTGGAGCAGTCACAGTTCCTCGCGGTCAATCGGCGCCTGGAGTGCCGACGCCCCTTTCGCTGCGGTTTTCTTCGCGTTCAGCTGCGCGACGAGCTTCGCCAGTTCCGCGAGGTCCTTCGCGTTGGCCTTGGTGCCCTTCGCGTAGCCGGGCAGGGCCGATGGACGACAGGACCCGGCTGGTGACTTGGTTCGGCAGGACCGTTTCCCCGCCGTGCATCATCACCAGCTCAGCGCCGCGCTCCCCGACGACCGCCCAGCCGGGTGCCGCACCGGGAGTGCCCTTGGCGTACCAGCCGGAGGACATCTCATGCGCCCACGCGTTCTGCGGGGTGCCGTAGCGGGCCTGGATCCGGGGAGCGCCTGCTGGATGCCGTAGGCGCCCGCCGAAGCGGGGCGACCGCTGGCACTCCCAGACCGTCAGCCGCGTGCTTGCGCGTTCGGGCGGCGGACCGTTAGAAGATTATCCCAAGCGCTAAGGTTTCCATGCCGTCTCGAACATCCCGTCCCAGCCGGTCGAAGGATCGGGTCCGAGGCTCAATACATGGCCAGGATGAGCAAGCTTGTAGTACTTCTTGTAAAGATCACTAATCGTGTCGATACTCTTGTCGAGATCGCCCCAGGTCATTGTAGGCAGTTGATTATCGCGACTGGGGTTAGCCAAGTGGGCCAGTGACTGGTCAACCACAGTCTTCGCCATCAGCCTCTTTTACGAGCCGATCGCTGTCCGCCTTGACCAGGGACTTAACCACCTGCTGTTGCCCACCGGGCGCAAAGGTGTCGAACTCCTTCGCCAGCGACGCAGCATAAGCGTTCTGAGCCACTTCACCGGCGAACCAGCTGTGGGTAGCCAGGCTGGGTTTACGCGCCAGTGCATCAAGCGAGCGCCGAAGGCTCACGACATCCTGACGAATGTCGACCTGGCGCCGGACAGCGACGAGCTGACAGACCGAGTAACACTGGGTCAGCCAGTTCTCTGTGAATCCCGATCGGTTAATGGCTGGGTTCGTTTCGATCATGCTGCGGATCTCACGCCAGACGAGGCGGAGTGTGATGAGACCCATCACCTCGTTCTGCAAATGGTCGAACTGATCTCGCCATTGTTGCCACTCTGAGGAGTTAGTCACTGACGCACTGTAGTACGCCGCAGCTGTATGGCCAGGTGCACTCGGACAACTGTTTACTTTCTGCCTGGGAGCACCTCTGGCCGAATCACGGTTGACAGCAGCAGCTCGTGTAGCTCCGTGGTATCGATGCTGTGCCGGGTCTGGCGTCGAAGCTCCTTGCGGATCTCCTCCAGCATCCGCTCCCCGGTAATGACCGACGCAAGGGACTTCGCCGAAGTCGCGGACTTGACCTTCCAGAGCTCATCGATCGCGCGGTGCCGGAAAGCTTCCTTTGACAGGTAGAACAAGGTGGCCGCCTTGTGGGCGGGGCCGCCTTCGCCGAGCAGGTCCGCCTCCAACGCCAGGTCCAGGATGACCGGGCGGCCCATGGTCAGGTGCCACAGTTGCCAGACTTGGCCGTTGGTGAGGATCATCCATTCGACGCCCTCGTTGACGGAGTACATCTCTACTTGATGCAGATGCTTGGCGCCCAGCTTGGTGGTGCAGCGCTTGACTTCCACGAACGCGATCAGCTGCTTGGCGATCCGCAGGCCGTAGTCGGCGAACTCTCCTTTGACCAGGTACTCCATGGTCAGGTCCTCGAACTTGTCCCAGCCGAGGCCCTCGCACAAGAAGTCGGTCACTAGTACCCGGGTGTCTCCCTCGTTGGCGTCCCGGGCGATCAGTGCTTCCACTGGCTTGGTGTAGCGGCGGACTGCCGTCCGAGTCCTGTCCCGGGCGACGGTCTCCCACTTGGGCTGCGACCGCGGCGGCGGCTTCCTGGGCTGAGCTACCAACGGCGTTTCCAACTCGCCGGTCACAACCTCAGTTATCCCGCCTTTGCCCGCATTCGCGGGCACAGGCTTTTCACCCATCATCATGGAGTCCCCCGGGTCCAGCGCGAGCCTGAGGGGCTTAACGCTACCCAGCGCAGTCACTCGTGTACGGCGAACATGGCTGGCTGTCCGGTCCGGACCCAGCCGGTCAGGCGCCTGCGGGGCGTGAGGGGTTAGTTAGTCGTCCGGTGTAGGCGTTCCCCAGCCGGCGCTCTTCCGGCAGTAACCCTCGCCCTGGCGTTTCTTCGCGCCGCACAACGCTCCATGACCTGGCCGCGAGATGCGGCCGTCCATGACCTGATCGGCAGGGCTCACGATCCGCGTCCCTCCCGCCGAGCCGCTTCGGCGCGCAGCCGGATCAGCTGCTGGAGCTTGCGCAGGTACCCGACACGTTCAGTGAAACCCCGCAGCTGTGCCTGCGCCTCGCCGTACCGGTCCAGTGCGGCGTCCTCACCAGGCGTCCCGCGGGCGTCCAGCCAGTCCTGCCCGGTCACGTACTGGCGCACCCGCATCAGAAGCCGCCCCACCACGTTACGCTGACCTGCGCAGACATGCGACGATGCCACTGCAGGTCACTCGGTCGGGGCGGCTTCTTAGTTTCCTGCAACCTCAGCCGTTTTTCAGGCGGCCAGAGTGCCGCGGATCTGCCGGATTCCGCTCCCTGGTGTAGCCGGTCAGCTTCACCACTTCGTTCTGCCGGATACCCCTCGGCCGCGGGGCCACGTCCGCGTCTTATCGCACCGAAGAGCGCGCAGCAGGGCAGAATCGCGACATGCTCGCCGACACCTTGTCGATTGTCGCCCTCCTGATTGCTGGAGCGTCGCTCGCCTGGCAAGTGATGACATGGCGTCGCAGTGGGGCGATCGTCGAGGTCAAGGTGGCTGCTTCGATGCCTACCTACGGGACGGGGCCGAGTACCCAAGTTGGTGGCCCGCACGTCACGGTCATCGCGGCGAACAAGGGCCGGGCGGCCGTGACGGTCGATAACTGGGGGGCTCAGGCTTCCGGACGGCAGCCATCTAGCGATCATGGAGCAGGTTTCCTGGTCGTCGCCCATACCCCTGCGCCTTGAGCCCGGTGCGAGCGGCAAGTGGTACGTGGAGACCAGGGCAGTGACTGAGTCCTGCCAACAGCAGGGCGTGAGATACCAAGATCTGATGGCCTACGTCTCGCTCGGCGACGGCCGCGAAGCTGAAGCTAGGACGTCCGGCATCGGATGGAAATAGACGGTAAGCGCCCGATGCAGTGCCCGACAGCCTTGCGGCTTGTGCGCTAGTTTTCGCGACGTGAGGCGATCATGCTGCTTAACAAGTGACAGCAGTTCGGCCCGGCGTCTCCGAGCCGGAGTCTTGTGCGCAGTGGGGCTGACGCTCCTCAGTTCAATGGCCCAGTCGATAGCCGAGGTTCGCGACTCGTGCCGGTTTCCGCCCCCAGGCCAGTTAGTCGACGTCGGCGGCCGTGGGTTGCACCTGATCAAGGCAGGCACCCGCGAGCCTGCTGTCGTGTTCATTCAGCGCTGGGAGACAGTGCCCTGGTGTGGTCAGCCATCCTGCCGGCGCTGGCCGCTGACGGCAGTATGGCCTGTGCCTACGACCGGGCCGGCTTGGGCTGGAGCGACCCTACCGGCCATGGTCGCTATGGCCTTGATCGGATCTGCGCTTATCTGCGAGGACTACTTACTGCGGCCAGGATTGGCTTGCCGGTTGTCCTGGTAGGGCATTCGGTCGGCGGGGTCATAGCCAGACGATTCACAGCCCGCTATCCGGAGGCCGTGGCCGGGCTTCTGCTGATCGACTCCAGCCATGAGGACCAGTGGGGGCGGATGCGCGTGGCAACTGGGCACAGAGGCGACCGCGCAGCGGTCTGGCGAGCTGTCAGGCACAGCCTGCGCCCGCTTGGCTTGTACCGGGCGGGCGCCGCACTGGGACTGGCACGAGACCTGGACGCGTGCACCGATCGTGAGGTGCCGCGTTGGTACGCGGCGTCCTACCGTGCCGCGAGCCTCTCCTCGCGCGCTCGCCGAGCGATCGTGCGAGAGCTGCTGCTATTCGCCAGGCTCCGCGGCACGCCGCCGAGGCTGGGCAGCCTCCCGGTCACCGTTCTGACCGCCGGCGACCTGCCGGACGAGCGGCGCCAAACGTGGATGCAGATGCAGGAGGAACTAGCCGGTCTGTCATCGGACAGTCGGCACGTCATCGTCGCCAGCGCTAGCCATTACATCCACCTTGACGAAGCAGAGGCTGTCGTTCGCGCCATGCGCGAACTGATCGTGCGCGCCGACAATCCACGGCAGTAGAAGCAGGCCGATGCTGCCGGGGATGCCACAGATCGCCCCGTCTACTGACGCCAGGTGATCTGTACCGAGCTGAAGTCGAACTTGCTGCCCAGGCGTGCAGCGGCGACCAGGGTCACATCGGCGAGCGCGCGCAGCACGGCGCGCTTGTGACCGATGTCCAAGCCTTCCCAGATCTCGCGGACACCGGACTGCCCGGCGATAGCCGCAAGTGGCGAGGACTGCTCAGCTGCGGCGATCTGAGCGCGGACCGCCTCCAGGCGCCCCTGAAGTTCCCGCGACCCTGCCACGAGCTGATCACCCGTGATGACTCGCCTGGCATGCAGGCGCGCCTGCTCGTTAAGCAGTTCCCGGATCGATGCATCCTCAGCGCGGAAACCGGCCACGTCCACGTCCCCGGCCGAAGGTACGAGATCTGCAGCGTCGGGACGCTCGAGCCGGGCGATCAGGGTGCCCTCTACCAGTTTGTCAACCGGCGCTACTGCCCTGGCCAGGTGCCAGCGGCGGTCCGCGGCGGGCAGGTCATTCTTCTGCCGCTCCGGTACGCAGGTGTAGCGCGCGTGCCGGGCCTCACCCGTATCAGACCGGGTGACTACCAGCGTTGTTCCGTCGCCGCATTTGCCGCACAAGTAGATGCTGGAGCCCAGGTATCGGGGCGTTCCTCCTGGCCCGACCCGGCGTGAGGGGTCGGTGAGGATCGCGCAGACCGCGCGCCACATCTCTTCGGGCAGGATCGGCTCCCACGGGCCGGTGCCAACAATGTCGGCGTCACTGTACGGCGGTCCACTGTGCCCCCCGGTCCTTCCCGGCCTGTGCACCATGAGGCCGGCGTTCCTGGGCCGCAGCAGAATGTCCCGCACTGTGACCGTCGACCAGGGGGCACCGGTCACGGTCTCTGCCCCGCGTTCGCGTATGGCAGCAGTCACCTGGCGCAGCGATACCCCGGCAAGAATTGCCTCAGCCCAGAGCCTGACCTCCGCGGCTTCGTCCGGGCGCACCGTAACCCGGTCGCTGTCCCACCCGTATGGCCGCTTCCCGCCCGCGCCGTTCAGGCCACTGGCTGCCAGCCGCAGCCGTGCCCGGGAGACACGCCTGGCGGTGTCCCGGCTGGCCTTGTTGGCCACCGCAACCATTACCCGCGCCATCGTGACGTCAGCGTCATTCGCCAGCCGCAGTGACCCGGTGACGGACTCGACGGGTATCCGCGGCTTGCTGCCCTCGATGACGTCGATCAGGTCCTCTAGGTCGCGAGGGTCACGGCATGCCCGGTCCAGGTCATAGGCGATCAGGCTGTCTGCGCGCCCGTCAGCGAGCATTGCCAGCGCGGCGCGGAAACCGGGCCGCACGGTGCGCAGCTCGGTGCGGCCGTCTGGCAGCGCGACCTTCTTCCGCTTGAAGGCCGATGTCGCGTTCTCGATGATCGCGTGCGTGGCGGTCGGGCCAGCAGTCCAGCCCAGCCTCTCGGCAAGCCTGCGGCCGTCCGCCAGCTGGTCCGTGACGCCCCGCTCATCACCGTCCCGCGCTTCGCTGATCCGCGCGAGGATGATGGTGGAGCCCGGCATGAGCTAACGGTACTTCAATTCTGGTATCGGCAAGACCATGCTGGCCGAACGGCTGCCGACGGTGCTGCCGCGGCTGGAGCCCGCCGCTGCGCTGGAGGTCAGCGCCATCCACTCGGTCGCGGGCACCTTGCCGGCCGGGCGGCCGCTGGTCGCCGAACCGCCGTTCTGCGCCCCGCACCACACCGCCACCAAGGCCGCGATAGTGGGCGGCGGCAGCGGGCTCATCCGGCCGGGCGCCGCCTCGCTGGCCCACCACGGCTGCCTGTTCCTGGACGAGGCGCCTGAGTTCAGCCGGGACGTGCTGGACGCGCTGCGCCAGCCGCTGGAGTCGGGCGAGGTGATGATCGCCCGCGCCGGCGTGACCGCCCGGTTCCCGGCCCGCTTCACCCTGGTGCTCGCGGCCAACCCGTGCCCGTGCGCGCGGGCGTCCGCGACCGGGTCGGCCTGCACGTGCACCCCGGCGGCCCGGCGCCGGTATCTGGCCCGGCTGTCCGGCCCGCTGCTGGACCGGGTGGACGTGAAGGTCGAGTTCCTGCCGGTCGGCCGGGCCGAGCTGCTCAGCGACCGGCGGCTGACCGAGCCGAGCGCGGCGGTCGCGGCCCGGGTGGCCCGGGCCCGCGAGCGGGCCCGCTCGCGGCTGGCCGGGACCCCGTGGCGGCTCAACGCCGAGATCCCGGGCAGCGAATTGCGGCGACGGTTCCCGCCCGGACCCGGGGCCCTCGGGCCGCTGGAACGGGCCATGGACACCGGCACGATCAGCGCGCGCGGCGCCGACCGGGTGCTGCGGCTGTCGTGGACCCTGGCCGACCTGGCCGGGCTGGACCGGCCCGCGGTGGCGCAGGTCGGCTACGCGCTCGGCCTGTGGCTGGGAGTGGGACAGTGAGCGCCGCCGGGCTGGCCGCCCGGGCCGCGCTCAGCTGCGCCGCCGAGCCCGGCGACCCGGTGCTGGGCGCCCTGCTGCGGGCGCACGACGCAGCGGAGATCCTCGCGGTCATCACCGGGCGGTCCGACCCGGCGGCGCTCCGGCTGCCCGGCTCGGGCGGGGCGCAGGTATCCAGGGCGGTGGCCCGCTGGCGGCGGCGGGCCACCCGGCTCCCGACGCCGGCCCGGGTTGAGACCTGGCAGCGGGCGGGCCTGCGCCTGGTCGCTCCGGGCGATCCCGAGTGGCCGACCCAGCTCGACGATCTGGGCGACACCCGGCCGGTGCTGCTCTGGCTGCGGGGCAGCTCGGACCTGCGCTACGCCTGCCTGCGCTCGGTGTCGCTGGTGGGTGCCCGCGCCGCCACGGCCTACGGCAACTTCGTCGCCACTGAGATGGGCGCCGCGCTGGCCGAGCGGGGCTGCGCCGTGGTCTCCGGCGGGGCGTACGGCGTGGACGCGGCCGCGCACCGGGGTGCGCTGGCCGCAGGCGGCCTGACCGTCGCCGTGCTGGCCAGCGGGCTCAGCCAGGCTCATCCGCGCGGGCACCACGAGCTGTTCGAGCAGATCGCGGGGCACGGCGTGCTAGTCACCGAATGCCCGCCGGACCAGGCTCCCACCCGGCCCGGCTTCCTGATCCGCAACCGGCTGATCGCGGCCCTCAGCCGGGGCACGGTCGTGGTGGAGGCGGCGTCGCGCAGCGGGGCGCTGAATACGGCCAAGCACGCCCGCGAGCTGTGCCGCCCGCTGATGGCCGTCCCCGGGCCGGTGACCTCGCAGACCTCGGCCGGATGCCACGAGCTGCTGCGCGACTGGGCGGCGGTGTGCGTCACCGGCGCCGCCGACGTGCTGGAGCAGGTCAGCCCGCTGGGCAGCGACGGCGGCGACGGGCCGGGCCCGGCCGTGCCGCAGGCCGGGCTGGACGAGGACAGCGCCGCCGTGCTGGCCGCGGTGCCGCACCGCGGCGGCCGCGGCCCCGCGGCGATCGCGCTGCGCGCCGGAGCCGACCTGGACACCGTGCTGCGCTGCCTGGGCCTGCTCGCCGCCGCCGGGCACATTGAGCGGTGCGAGCAGGGCTGGCGCGCCCGCAAGGACAGGTGACGGCCATGTCCGCCCCAGCACGAGCCCCGCCGCGCGCCCGCCGGTTGTGCCGCCAGCGTCGCCGCTGGTCGCGCTCGGCCGGCTGCGCCTCGCCGGGCGACACGGGGCGGATTGCGACGGCGGCTGCCCGGCAGGCGGCCCGCCATGGCCGACACTGAGATAGTGACGACGCGGCCGGGGGCACGGACGGCGGCGGCCGGGCGCCGGCGCGGCGCCCGCCCCCGGCCGGAAGCCGAACCGCTGCCGGAGCGGATGGCCAGAGTGCTGGCCGCATTCGAGCGGCACCTGGCCGCCGAGCGCGGGCTGTCCGCCCATACGGTGCGCGCCTACCGGGGCGACGCGTGGTCACTGCTCGACCACGCCCGCCGCTGCGGGCTGGACGACATCGGCGAGCTGGACATCGCCGTGGTCCGGGCCTGGCTGGCGGCGCAGCACGCCACCGGGCACGGGCGGGCTACCATCGCCCGCCGCGCGGCGGCAGCCCGGGCGCTGACCGGATTCGCGTGCTCGCGCGGCTGGCTGGCGGCCGACCCGGGCCCGATGCTCGCTACCCCGAAGGCGGGACGGCCGCTGCCGCAGGTGCTCGGCCAGGAGCAGATCCGGGCCGTGCTCGACCACGCTGACCCGGCGGCCGCCCCGAACCCGGCTGACCCGGACCCGGCCTCCCCGGGGCCAGCTGACCCGGACCCCGTCTCCCGGGCCCTGGCCGTGCGGGATGCGGCGATCGTGGAGCTGCTCTACGCGACCGGCATCCGGGTCAGCGAGCTGTGCGGGCTCGACGCCGGGGACCTCGACGGCAGCCGCGGGACGGTGCGGGTCCTCGGCAAGGGCAGCAAGGAGCGCGTGGTCCCGGTCGGCATCCCCGCGGCCGCGGCCGTGCGCCGCTGGCAGCAGGAGGGACGGCCGGTGCTGGCGCGCCCGGGCAGCGGCGCGGCGCTGTTCCTTGGCGCACGGGGCCGCCGGATCGACCCGCGGACGGCCCGGCGGGTGGTGCACCAGCGGATCCGGGCGGCCGGGTCGGTGCCCGACACCGGCCCGCACGGGCTGCGGCATACCGCGGCCACCCACCTGCTGGAGGGCGGCGCCGACCTGCGCAGCGTGCAGGAGATCCTGGGGCACGCGTCGCTGGCCACGACCCAGATCTACACGCACGTCTCGATCGAGCGGCTGCAGGCCGCCTACCGGCAGGCGCACCCTCGCGCCTGACCTCGAGCCGCTCGCTGCCTGCGCCTGACTCGAGCCCGCTCACCGGCCGCGCCGGGCATGTAGAATACGGACACGGCCATCGTGACCGGTGTGCGCAGCATGCACGCATTCCGGAGGCCGAATTCGCGCGTCCGCCTGCCGGCCGGTTGCCTCGACGGCTCCGGCGGGACGCTCCGCACCGGTCCGCGAGCTTGCCTCGCGGCGCGGGCGTACGGGCGCCAGGAGCAACCGGCTCGCGCCGCGGCCTACGGGCCCGGCGCACGACAGGAAGGACACCGGGATGGCACCGGTCGTCACCATGCGGCAGCTGCTGGAAAGCGGCGTCCACTTCGGGCATCAGACCCGGCGCTGGAACCCGAAGATGAAGCGCTTCATCTTCACCGAGCGCAACGGCATCTACATCATCGACCTGCAGCAGTCCCTCGACTTCATCGACCGCGCGTACGAGTTCATCAAGGAGACCGTCGCGCACGGCGGGTCCGTGCTCTACGTCGGCACCAAGAAGCAGGCCCAGGAGGCGATCGCCGAGCAGGCCCGCCGGGTCGGGATGCCGTTCGTCAACCAGCGCTGGCTGGGCGGGATGCTGACCAACTTCAGCACCGTCTACAAGCGGCTGCAGCGGCTCAAGGAGCTGGAGGAGATCGACTTCGACGACGTGTCGGGCTCGAACCTCACCAAGAAGGAACTGCTGCACCTACGGCGGGAGAAGGACAAGCTGGAGCGCTCGCTCGGCGGCATCAGGGACATGGCCCGGGTGCCGAGCGCGCTGTGGGTGGTCGACACCAAGAAGGAGCACATTGCGGTCAGCGAGGCCCGCAAGCTGGGCATCCCGGTGATCGCGATCCTCGATACGAACTGCGATCCCGACGAGGTCAACTACCCGATCCCCGGCAACGACGACGCGATCCGCAGCGTCTCGCTGCTGACCCGGGTGGTGGCCGACGCGGTGGCTGACGGCCTGATCGCCCGGGCCGGCGCGGCCGCGGGCGAGGACAAGCCCGCGGCGCCCGGTGACGGCGACCTCGGCACGGCCGAGCCGCTCGCCGAGTGGGAGCGCGAGCTGCTGGAGGGCAGCACCGCCAGCGGCGGCAACAGCACGGCCAACGGCAGCAACGGCGCCGCCGCGAACGGCAACGGCGCCGCGGCCGCCGCGGCCCAGCCGGAAGCGGCCCGGCCCGCGCCCGCGGCGGCGGACGCTGCCGCCGGGCCTGCCCCGGCCGAGCCGGCGGCGCCCGCCGCCGAGTCCGCGGTACCGGCCGCAGCTCCCGCGGCCGCCCCGGCCGGCGAGAGCGCGGACGCGGTTGCCGCGGACTCCGCCGCCGCGGACTCCGCCGCCGCGGACTCTGCTGCCGCGGACGCGGCTGCCGCGGATTCTGCTGCGGCGGAGTCGGCTGCCGCGGACGCGGCTGCTGCGGACTCTGCTGCGGCGGATTCGGCTGCGCTGATTCGGCTGCCAAGGACTCTGCTGCGGCAGATTCGGCTGCTGCTGATTCGGCTGCCGCGGACGCGGTTGCTGCGGATTCGGCTGCCGCGGATTCTGCTGCGGCAGAATCGGCTGCCGCAAGTTCGGCCGCCCCGGACGCTGCGGCGCAGGCCGAGGCCAACTGAGCATCCGGCCGGCGCCATCCGGCGCGGCTCGGGCCGCCCCGGACGACGCCGCCCCTGACGACATAGCGAGAGATGAGGACATGGCGAACTACAGCGCCGCCGACGTGAAGCGGCTCCGCGAGCAGACCGGCGCGGGCATGCTCGACTGCAAGAACGCGCTGGTGGCCGCGGACGGCGACTTCGAAGCCGCGGTCGAGGCCCTGCGGGTGAAGGGCGCGAAGGACGTATCCAAGCGGGCCGGGCGGGTCGCGGCCAACGGGCTGGTCACCGCCGAGCTGGACGGGACCACTGCCGGCGTGCTGGTCGAGCTGAACTGCGAGACCGACTTCGTCGCCAAGACCGACCAGTTCCAGCAGGTCGCGGGCGAGATCGCCCGGGCTGCGCTGGCCTCGGGCGCCACCGACCGGCTGGCCGTGCTGGCGCTGGAGGTCAAGCCCGGCCAGACCACCCAGCAGCTGATCGAGGAGGCCGGCGCCGCGCTGAAGGAGAAGCTGGACCTGGGCCGGTTCGCCCGGTTCGAGGGCGGCTACGTGGCCAGCTACCTGCACAAGTCCAGCCCGGACCTGCCGCCGACGCTCGGCGTGCTTGTGCAGCTGGATGAGGGCGGCGAGGCCGTTGCCACCGACGTCGCGCACCAGGTGGCGGCAATGCGGCCGCAGTACGTCAGCCGCGACGACGTCCCGGCCGACGTGGTCGCGAACGAGCGCCGGATCGCGGAGCAGATGACCCGGGACGAGGGCAAGCCCGAGCAGGCCATCGGCAAGATCGTCGAGGGCCGCCTGAACGCGTTCTTCAAGGACGTCGCGCTGGTCGACCAGCCGACGGTGCATGACCAGAAGAAGAGCGTCAAGCAGCTGCTGGCCGAGCACAAGGCCGCCGTGCGGCAGTTCGCGCGGTTCCAGATCGGGCAGGCCGGCTGAGCACAGGCCACCGGGGCAGGCAGGCGAGCCGGCGGAAGCGAGCGGAAGGATGCGCCTTTGCAGGGTGGCGGAGCTGATCAGCAGGCCGGCCAGGTAGCCGGCCCTGCGGCCGGCCCGGCCGGGCCGGCCGGCAGCCCCGCCCCGCCGCCGCAGGGGAGAGCCACCCGAGCTGGCAACGGGTGGTGCTCAAGCTGTCCGGCGAGGCGTTCGCCGGCGGCGACACGCTGGGCATCTCGCCGGATGCCGTCATCCACATCGCCCGCGAGATCACGTCCGTGGCCAGGGACGGTGTCCAGGTCGCCGCCGTGGTCGGCGGCGGGAACATGTTCCGCGGCGCAGCCCTGGCGCAGCGGGGCATCGACCGGTCCCGGGCCGACTACATGGGCATGCTCGGCACGGTCATCAACTGCCTGGCGCTGCAGGACGTGCTGGAGAAGCTCGGCCTGGAGACCAGGGTCCAGACCGCCATCACCATGGGCCAGGTCGCCGAGCCCTACATCCCGCGCCGGGCGATCCGGCACCTGGAGAAGGGCCGTGTGGTCATCTTCGGGGCCGGGCTTGGCGCCCCGTTCTTCTCGACCGACACCTGCGCCGCGCAGCGCGCGCTGGAGATCGGCGCCGAGGCCGTGCTGAAGGGCACCCAGGTCGACGGCGTGTACGACGCCGACCCGCGCACCATGCCCGAGGCGGTCCGCTTCCACCGGCTCGACTACGCCGAGGTGCTGCGCCGCGAGCTGCGCTTCATGGACGCCACGGCGGTGAGCCTGTGCATGGACAATGACCTGCCCATCGTGGTCTTCGACCTGATGGGGGCGGGCAACGTGGGCCGGGCGGTCCGCGGTGAGAGGATCGGCACACTGGTCAGCAGGTTCAGCCGATGATGGCGTGGCGTAGCGGTGAGATCCCGGGCTGGAGCACGATGGGACCAGCAGGCGTGCGCCTGGCCGGTGACCGAAATGATGCACAGGAGCTGCTGTGATTGACGACACCCTCCTCGAGGCCGAGGAGAAGATGGAAAAGGCCGTGGCGGTCGCCAAGGAGGACTTCGCCGGCATCAGGACCGGGCGCGCGCACCCCTCGATGTTCAGCAAGATCACGGCCGAGTACTACGGCACCCAGACGCCGCTGAACCAGCTGGCCTCCTTCCACATGCCCGAGCCGCGGATGGTCGTGATCCAGCCCTACGACAAGTCGTCGATGGGCGCGGTGGAGAAGGCGATCCGCAACAGCGACCTCGGCGTGAACCCGAGCAATGACGGGGCGATCATCCGGGTGGTCTTCCCCGAGCTGTCGGAGGAGCGGCGCCGCGAGTTCATCAAGGTCGCCCGGCACAAGGCCGAGGACAGCCGGGTGTCGATCCGCAATATCCGCCGTCACGCCAAGGACTCGATCGACAAGCTGGTCAAGAACGGCGAGGAAGGCGAGGACGACGGCCACCGGGCCGAGCGCGACCTGGACGAGATCACGCACGGCTACGTCGCGCAGGTGGATGAGCTGTTGCGGCACAAGGAAGCCGAGCTTCTCGAGGTATAGCTTGCACCTGGACGAGCAGCCCGCGCCCGCCCCGGCGCCCGCCCCCGGCCCGCCGGAGCGCAAGCCCGGCCGGGCCGGCCGCAACCTGCCCGCGGCGATCGGCATCGGCGTGGTCCTGGGCGCCGGCGCGGTCGTCACGCTGTTCACGGTCAAGGCCGTCTTCCTGGCCTACGTCGGTCTCATCGTGACGCTGGCGCTGACCGAGCTGCGGCACGTGCTCAGGTCGCATTCGATCGCGCTGCCGCTGGTCCCCATCCTGGCGGGCGGCGCGGCCATGGTCACGCTGGCCTACTGGGAGGGCGCGCAGGCCGCGCTGGCCGCGCTCGCCATCACCGTGATCGCGCTGCTCGCCTGGCGGCTGCCGGGGGGCCCGGGCGGCTACGTCCGGGACACCACCGCCAGCCTGTTCACCGTCGGCTACCTGCCGCTGATGGCGGTCACCGTCGCGCTCATGCTGGCCCGGCCGGACGGCGCCCGGCGAAGCGCTGATCTTCGTGCTGCTCACGGTGTGCAGCGACACCGGCGCCTACGCCGCGGGCGTGCTGTTCGGGCGGCATCCGATGGCGCCGGCGATCAGCCCGAAGAAGACCTGGGAGGGCCTGGCCGGATCACTCGTGCTGTGCCTGACGGCGGGCGGGCTCAGCCTGCCGCTGCTGCTGCACGCGCAGGTCTGGCCGGGCCTGGTGCTCGGCGCCGCCGCGGTCGCGGCGGCCACGCTCGGCGACCTGGTCGAGTCGATGATCAAGCGTGACCTGGCCATCAAGGACATGGGCTCGGTGCTGCCCGGGCACGGCGGGGTGCTGGACCGGATCGATTCGCTGCTGCTGGTCGCCCCGGTGTCCTGGCTGCTGCTCGGCCTGTTCCTGCCCGGGCACTGACACGGCCCGGCCGCCGGCGCTCGCGGCCCGGGATCCGGGGCCCGCCCAGCTAGCCCGCGACCCAGCTGCGGCGCTGCGCGGCCAGCTGGTTGACCAGGCTGGCCGGGCCCCGCTCGGCGGCCAGCAGCCGCTCCCGCTCGGTGACCGGGATGAGCCACAGCCAGCGCACCTGGTCTCCGCCGAAGGAGAACCCCGACAGGCCGGGCACCTCCGGGCCGGGCAGCGCGTCCGGCTCGGCCAGCAGCAAGATCGCCTCGTGCCCGCCGCCGAGCGGGAACGTCGCGGCCTCGTGGTACCAGGGCACGCAATGGCCCGAGCCGAGCCAGGCCACCTCGCGCCACGGGTACTGGGCCAGCCACAAGAAGATCCGCGCCGCCTCCGTGCTCGGCATGGTGGTGGCCAGCGCCAGCTCGATCCGGGCCCGCCCGGCGGCGCCCGCACCGGTCTGCTCGACCACCGGCATCCGCTGGCAGCTCATCCCCACCGTGGACAGCACGCAGAACGGCCGGCCAGAGGTAGGCGGCCGCTCGGACACGCCGACCAGCGGCTGCTTGCCGCCGCCGACGTCCCAGTACCGCGCGCCCGGGCCGAGCCGGTGCAGCAGGTGCCCCAGCACCGCCTGCTGGAAGCCGGCCCACGCGGCCGAGTCGCCGCGCCAGCGCCAGAAATTCTCCGCGGCCGCGATCCGCGGCGCGAGGCCCTCCATCGCGTCGTCCAGCGACCAGCTGAACGGGGTCTGGCCGATCACGTCGCGGCTGTAGCCGGGGATGCCCTTGGCCATGTCCGACCAGCCCGCCAGCACCGCGATCGGCTTCTCGTGCTCGAGCAGGACCACCCCGTCGCCCTCCTCCAGCCACAGCGCGCGCAACGACGCCGGGTCGAGCAGCGGCCGGCCGTCGGGGTGACGGGTGTGGCCGGCGGGCATCTCCGGCGCCTGTCCCGAGCTCAGCCGGGCGGTGTCGATGTGCTCAGGGGCCCGCCGGTGGTTGCCGACCCAGGTCGCCGCGATCGCCGCGTTCTCGTCGTGCAGGTAGGCCGCGGTGGTCGTGCCGTCGTACTCGACGGCCAGGCGGCGGCTGCCGTAGGGGCTGACGCTCTCCAGCAGGACAGCCGGGCGGCCCGGAGCGCCGGATACCCTGGACTGGCTGGTCGGTCTGCGCAGCGTCGGCATACCAGAGAATCTACTGATCCGGCCGGGGCAGCAGGCGCCGATGTGCCGAGATTGCCCGGGGCTGCCGCATCTGCGCGCCGGGCCGGCGCAGCGGAACGGGCCAGCCGGGCCGGCCAGCACAGGAGGCCAGCTGGAACAGCCAGCGGAGCGGCCCAGCGACAGCGTCCCGGTCCCGCGCCGGGCTCAGCGGAAAGGACGGTCCGCAGTGCCAGCTGCGCGCCAGGCGGTCACCATCGGCGCCCCGCCGTCCCGGCGGGGCGGACGGCCGCCCCGGCACCTCGCCGACCTGGATCCGGACGGCCGGCGCGCCGCCGCCGAGGCGCTCGGCCACCGCGGGTTCCGTGCCGACCAGCTGGCCCGGCACTACTTCGGCCGGCTGAACGGACGACCCGGCGCAGATGACCGACCTGCCCGCCGCGACCCGGGAGGAGCTGGCCGCCGCGCTGCTGCCGCGGCTGCTGACCGCCGAGCGCGAGCAAGCCTGCGACCGCGGCCAGACCCGCAAGACCTTGTGGCGGGCGCTGGACGGCTCGTACCTGGAGTCGGTGCTCATGCGCTACCCGGACCGGGTCACGATGTGCGTCTCATCCCAGTCCGGCTGCGGCATGGCCTGCCCGTTCTGCGCGACCGGCCAGGCGGGCCTGACCCGCAGCCTGTCCGCGGCCGAGATCGTGGCCCAGGTGGTGGCCGGCGCCCGGGAACTCGCCCGCGGCGCGGTGCCCGGCGGGCCGGGCCGGGTCTCCAACGTCGTGTTCATGGGGATGGGCGAGCCGCTGGCCAACTACGCCAGCGTGCTGACCGCGGTCCGCGCGCTGACCGCCCCGGTCCCCGGCGGTCTTGGCATCTCGCAGCGCTCGGTCACCGTTTCCACCGTCGGGCTGGTCCCGGCCATCCGGCGGCTGGCCGCCGAGCAGCTGTCGGTCCGGCTGGCGGTGTCGCTGCACGCGCCCGACGACGAGCGGCGCGATGAGCTGGTGCCGGTGAACCGGCGCTGGCCGGTCGCCGAGGTGCTGGCCGCCGCCTTCGGCTACGCGGCCGCCACCGGCCGCCGGGTCTCGGTCGAGTACGCCATGATCCGCGACGTCAACGACCAGGCGTGGCGGGCCGACCTGCTGGCCAGCCTGCTGGCCGGCCAGCTCGCGCACGTGAACCTGATCCCGCTCAACCCGACCCCCGGGTCGCGCTGGACGGCGTCCGACCCGGAGGTGGCGGCCGAGTTCGAGCGGCGGCTGGCCGTCCGCGGCATCCCGGTCACGGTGCGCGACACCCGCGGCACCGAGATCGACGGCGCCTGCGGCCAGCTCGCCGCGGCCAGCCGCCCGGCCCGCTAGCGCCAGCCCGGCGGCACCGCGCCGGTCCGGCATCCCGGTAGCGTGGTCGGCCATGTCCAGCAAGGGGCAGCTGCGCCGGGCCGTGACGGCCCGGCTCGTGCACGCGGCCTGGCGCGCGTTCCAGCGCGGCGGCACGATCACCGCGCATACCGCGGCCGGGCGCCGGTTCGCCGCGTTCGGGCCCGGCTCGCTGATCGCCTTCCCGGCCGGCGCGGTCTTCGGCGAGGCGTGGATCGAGATCGGTGACCAGACCATGATCGGCGAGCAGGTGAGCCTGAGCGCGGGCCTGGCTCCCGGGCATGAGCTCGGCGGCCCGGTGCTGCGGATCGGGGACCGGTGCGTGATCGGCCGGGGCAGCCACCTGGTCGCGCACGCCAGCCTGGAGATCGGCGACGACGTGTTCACCGGCCCGTACGTCTACATCACCGACCAGAACCACAGCTACGCCGACCCCGATCAGCCGGTCGGCCGCCAGTGGCCGGTCGATGCGCCGGTGCGCATCGGAGCCGGATCGTGGCTCGGGGCGGGCGCCGTCGTGCTGCCCGGGACCGTACTCGGCCGCGGCGTGGTGGTCGGGGCCGGCTCGGTGGTCCGCGGCAAGATCGCCGACCACTGTGTGGTGGCCGGCGTGCCCGCCCGGGTGGTGCGCGAATTCGTCCCGGGTCATGGCTGGCGGGCGCGCTGACCGCGGCCGGCCAGGCGGCGCGGGCCGGCGTTTGCCCGCCGGGCGGGGCCCCGGTCTGTCACGATAGTGACGGCCCTGGCCGGCGCCGCCGATCCGCGAGCCGCTGACGAGCGCCGGGTCCGCCCGGGGGACACGGGCACTACGGGGCAGCGAGGGGACGGGTGGAGGCGACCGCTGATCTTGTCGCAACGGCGGCATACCAGCCTGAGCGGCAGGCGGCTGCCGCCGCGCGGCAATTCGTCCGCGACGTCCTGCGGTCCTGGCAGCTCAGCGGGGCCTACCCCGGCCAGGACGAGATCATCGACGACGCCGTCCTGCTGACCAGCGAGCTGGTCACCAACGCGGTGCTGCACGCCAGGACCACGGTGCAGGTCGCCTGCCGCTGCGTCGGCGGCGCCGTGGAAGTCGCCGTGGTCGACTACAGCCCGGCCCCGCTCGCGCCATCCCGCCCGGCGGAGGCCGCCGCCGCCGAGCGCACCGGCGGCCGGGGCCTCGCCCTGCCGCCGGTGCTGGCTTCCGCCTGGGGCGTGACCTACACGCCGACCCGCAAGGCGGTGTGGTTCCGCCTCGGCGGGGCGGACATGACCGCGAGCTGGCTGGCCGACGAGATCACCGGCGCGGCGCCCGCCTCGCCGCCCGCCTCGTCCGGTGCGGTTACGCCGGTTCCCGCCGCGACCGGGACCGGGCCGGCGGCCGGGTGGCCGGGCGCGGGCTGCCCGGCCGCGGCGGCTGTGCTGCCTGTCCCGGAGCAGCCTGCCCCGGGCGCGCGGCCTGCGGCGCCTGCCCGCTGGTGACCCGGCGGGTGGCATCCTGGCGGCCGCCGAGCTGGGGGACGAACACCTCGCCGCGCAGCGCGCGCTCGATCAGGTCCACGCCCTGTGCCGCGGCGGCCAGCCGGGTGCCCTCGCTGCGGTAGACGCTCAGCACCGCCTCGATGACCTGCGGCGGCAGCTGGCCGCCCAGGTCCGCGCGGGCGGTGCGGTAGCCATCACGGGCACCCTGCACGCACGCGTGCACATGCTGGCGGGCCAGGGCGGCCAGCGCGACCGGATAGCGCATCAGCACCCCGTGCAGCCGGTAGTCCGGCGGTACCATCTCCAGCAGCCAGTTCACCGCGGTCTGCTCGAACTCCTCGCTACCCGGCGGGTGCACCCCGGCCGGCCAGCCAGGCGGCAGGTAGCCTGTCATGGCTCCAGCCTATCATTTATCGAAACTGTGTTCTACATATTTACTGCTACTCGGGGGTACGTCCCCGCGGGCCGCCCCCGCGGGGACGTACCCGCGGGGCCCCGGCTTCAGCGGGGACCCCGCTCCCGCAGACACGTCAGCCGATGGCGGGCCGGATCCGGGTGGGCCTGCGGCCCTGCGGGCCGGCCAGGCCGTGCCGGGCGCGGCGTGCCTGGCGAGCACGCCGCCCCAGCGCTGCCTCGGTGCTGAGGTCCCTGATGTGCTCGGTTGCGAGCACCGAGATCATCGGATATGCCGCTGGCATGGCTTCCTCCTGGGCTTGCCTGCCGGACCGCGATCTGCGTTCCGGCTCATTCAGACTCGCCGTAAGACCCCCGGGCCTGCATCGGGCAGAAGCCTTAACTACGCCTGCTCAGCGCGGCTAAGACGGGCTTAGCGGCGGGATGAGCCGGGCCGCGGGGCCGGGCGGATAAACTTGACCCGGGCGCCGGCCCGGCGCCCGTCCCCGAGCCATCAGGAGCCCTGCCCGCATGCCCGCACCCGCCGTCCCGCTCGCCACTCGCGACGACCTGCGCAACGTCGCGATCGTGGCGCACGTCGACCACGGCAAGACCACGCTGGTCGACGCCATGCTCTGGCAGTCGGGGGCGTTCCGCGCGGGCGCGCACGTGGCCGACCGGGTGCTCGACTCCGGTGACCTGGAGCGGGAGAAGGGCATCACGATCCTGGCCAAGAACACCGCGGTGCGGCACGGCGGCCTGGTGATCAACATCGTGGATACCCCCGGGCACGCCGACTTCGGCGGCGAGGTCGAGCGCGGGCTGTCCATGGTCGACGGGGTGCTGCTGCTGGTCGACGCGAGCGAGGGCCCGCTGCCGCAGACCCGGTTCGTGCTGCGCAAGACGCTGGCCGCCGGGTTGCCGGTGATACTGGTCATCAACAAGGTCGACCGGCCGGACGCCAGGATCGCGGAGGTCGTGGACGCCTGCTACGAGCTGTTCCTGGACCTGGACGCCACCGAGGAGCAGATCGAGTTCCCGATCGTGTACGCCTCGGCTCGCGCCGGGCGCGCGTCGCTGACCCGCCCGGCTGACGGGACGCTGCCGGACTCGCCGGACCTGGAGCCGCTGTTCGCGGTGCTGCGCGAGCATGTGCCGGCTCCCGCCTACGACCCGGCCGAGCCGCTGCGCGCGCACGTGGCGAACCTGGACGCCTCCTCCTACCTGGGCCGGATCGCGCTGTGCCGGGTGTTCAGCGGCGAGATCAGCAAGGGCCAGCAGGTGGCCTGGTGCCGCCGCGACGGCTCGGTCGAGCGGGTCAAGATCACCGAGCTGTTCCGCACCGAGGCGCTGGACCGGGTGCCGGCCGACCACGCCGGGCCCGGCGACATCATCGCGGTGGCGGGCATCGGCGACATCATGATCGGCGAGACGCTGGCCGACCCCGACGACCCGCGCCCGCTGCCGCTGATCACCGTGGACGAGCCTGCGATCTCGATGACGATCGGCGTCAACACCTCCCCCCTGGTCGGCCGGGAGAAGGGCTCCAGGGTCACCGCGCGGATGGTGAAGGACCGGCTGGACCGCGAGCTGGTCGGCAACGTCTCGCTGCTGGTGCTGCCGACCGAGCGGCCCGATACCTGGGAGGTACAGGGCCGCGGCGAGCTGGCGCTGGCCATCTTGGTCGAGACCATGCGCCGGGAAGGCTACGAGCTCACCGTCGGCCGGCCGACGGTGGTCACCCGCGAGATCGGCGGCAAGGTGCACGAGCCGGTGGAGCGGCTGACCGTGGACGTGCCGGAGGAGTACCTCGGCGCGGTCACCTCACTGCTCGCCATCCGCAAGGGCCGGCTGGAGAACATGACCAATCACGGCACCGGCTGGGTCCGGCTGGACTTCATCGTGCCGGCCCGCGGGCTGATCGGGTTCCGTACCCAGTTCCTCACCGACACCCGCGGCACCGGGATCGCCCACCACGTGTTCGAGGGCTACGAGCCGTGGTCGGGGCCGCTGCGGATGCGGCCGACCGGCTCGCTGGTCGCGGACCGGTCCGGTGCGGCCACCGCGTACGCGATGTTCGCGCTGCAGGAGCGGGGCACGCTGTTCGTCGAGCCGGGCACCGGGGTGTACGAGGGCATGATCGTCGGCGAGAACTCACGGTCGGACGACATGGACGTGAACATCGCCAAGGAGAAGAAGCTCACCAACATGCGCCAGTCCACCGGCGAGGAGCTGGAGCGGCTGATCCCGCCGCGGGCGATGAGCCTGGAGCAGGCGCTGGAGTTCTGCGCGGACGGCGAGTGCGCCGAGGTCACCCCGGCCGCGGTGCGGTTGCGCAAGACCGTGCTGGACGGCAAGGAGCGCGGCCGGCAGCGGGCCCGCCGTACCCGCGAGGCCGCCGGCGCGAGATGATCTTCGGGTGTCCAGCCCGCAGCAGGAGCATGAAGCCCGGGCCATTGAGCGGCTGACCTTCTTCAGCGACGCCGTCGCGGCCATCGCGATGACGCTGCTGGCCATCGACCTGCCGGTACCGTCCGGGGCCACCGCCGCGCAGTTCTGGACCTCGGTCCAGGACGCGAGCGGGCACTATGCGGCCTTCCTGTTCAGCTTCGCCGTCATCGCGTCCGCCTGGAGCGGCCACCACGACCTGTACCGGTACGCCGAGCACATGGACGGGCGGCTGCGCCTGCTGAACTTCGGCTGGCTGCTGACGATCGTGCTGATCCCGTTCGCGGCCAAGCTGCTCACCACCCGCGGGCCGGAAACGACCGTTGTCCATGCCCTGCGGTTCAGCACCTACGCCCTGCTGCAGGTGCTGGAATCGGCCGCCCTGCTCGCGGCCAGGCGGCACCTGATCACCCGCGGCCAGGCCCCCGGCCTGCCGCCCCAGCTGGCCCGGATGGGCTGGGAGACCGCGGCGCTGCTGACCGGCTTCGGGCTGTCCATCCCGCTGTTCTTCGCCGTCCCCTGGGCCTGGGTGCTGTGGCTGGTCGTGCCGCTGGCGGCCGCGGCGCGCAGCAGCCGCCTGCGGCACCGGCCGCCCCGCCAGCCCGGACCGGCCTGAGCGCCGCCCGCGCCGCTCGCAGCGGCTACTTCACGGTCAGGTAGATCGCGCTGCCCAGGCCCACGATGAGGCAGTAGATCGCGAACGGGGTCAGCGTCCGGGTCTGGAAGTACCTGACCAGGAACCGCACCGAGACGTAGGCGCCGAGGCCGGACAGCACGCTGCCGAACAGGATCTGGCCGCGGATGCCGTTGCCGAGCGGCCCCATCAGGTCAGGGACCTTGAGCATGCCCGCGGCCAGGATGACCGGGGTGGCGAGCAGGAACGCGAACCGGGCCGCGTCCTCCCGGGACAGCCCGCCGAACATACCCGACACCATCGCCACGCCGTCCCGGCTGATCCCGGCCAGCAGGGCCAGGATCTGCGCCGAGCCGATGAGCACCGCGCGGCCGTAGCCGATGGTGGACAGCCGCCGGTCGGCGGCCATCCCGCGGTCGATCTCGTCCTGCCGGACCGCCCGGTGATCGCTCGCCGGGGCGTGCGAGCCGATGCGCCGCCCGCCCCCGTCGGGTACCTCCTCGAACTCCGGCACCGTGGCCCGTTCGCGCGCGGGCTCGGCCAGCCCGTCCTGCCGGGCGATCTCGGCGTCGGCCTGCCGGGAGGCCCGGGTACGGAACCGCTCGCCGGCGAAGAGGATCAGCCCGTTGATGAACAGGAAGATCGCGGCCCGCACCGGGACGCCGAACAGCACCCGGAAGGCGTGCTCGAAGAACAGCCCGGCGATGCCGACCGGGATGGTGGCCAGCACGATCATCCAGGCCAGCTTCTGGTCGACGGTCTCGATCCGGCCGGTGAACAGCGAGCTGAAGAAGCCGCGGATGATCCGGATCCAGTCCCGCCAGAAGTAGACGAGCAGCGCGATCGCGGTGGCCACGTGCAGGCCGACGATGAAGGCCAGGTAGGGCGACTCCGGGCTGGCCACGTTCAGGTCCTGAGCCCAGCTGCCGCCGATGATCGCGGGCAGCAGCACGTTGTGGCCGAGGCTGGAGATCGGGAACAGCTCGGTCACGCCCTGGATCAGCCCGACGACGCCGGCCTCCAGGTAGGTCAGGTGGGTCATGAGGGCCCTTCAGTCAGCAGCCAGGACGTGCTCGCGCCAGGCAGGATCGCGGGTGCCGTCCAAGGATAGTGACGGCATCCCTTGCATATGCCGGAAAGTCCCGACACTCGGGCTCCGGATTCCGGCCGGACCGGCGCGGCCTGGCGGGGTGCCTCGCGGCAGTTTACCCGCCAGCAGCCGGATCCGCCTGGTCAGCCGCGGCCGGGAGCTTCGGGGTGCCGGCCCGGCCGCGGCGGGAGATCTTGCTGCCCAGCCACACCAGCGGGTCGTACTTGCGGCCCGCCACCCGCTCCTTCATCGGGATCAGCGCGTTGTCGGTGATCTTGATGTTTTCCGGGCACACCTCGGTGCAGCACTTGGTGATGTTGCAGTAGCCGAGCCCGAAGTCGTCCTGGGCGATGGTGCGCCGGTCGGCTTGGTCGGCCGGGTGCATCTCCAGTTCGGCTACCCGCATCAGGAACCGCGGGCCGGCGAACGGGGCCTCGTTCTCCGGGTGGTCGCGGATCACGTGACACGTGTTCTGGCACAGGTAGCACTCGATGCACTTGCGGAACTCCTGCGACCGGTTCACGTCCACCTGCTGCATCCGGAACTCGCCCGGCCCGACGGCCGGGTCGGGGGTGAACGAGGGGATCTCCCGTGCCTTCGCGTAGTTGAACGACACGTCGGTCACCAGGTCGCGGATGACCGGGAAGGTGCGCAGCGGCGTGATCGTCAGCGTCTCGGTCTCGGTGAACACCGACATCCGGGTCATGCACGCCAGCCGCGGCCGCCCGTTGATCTCCATCGAGCACGAGCCGCACTTGCCGGCCTTGCAGTTCCACCGGATGGCCAGGTCATTGGCCTGCGTGGCCTGCAGCCGGTGCAGCACGTCGAGGACGACCTCGCCCTCGTTCACCTCGACCGAGTAGTCAGCCAGCTGGCCGGCCCCCTGGTCGCCGCGCCACACCCGCAGGGCCGCCTGGTAGCTCACTGTTCGGTCTCCTGGTTCTCGGCGCCCGCCGCCGCCGGCGCCTCGGCGGGCAGTTCGGAATCGGTGAGGTATTTCTCCAGCTCGGCGCGGTCGAACAGCGCCAGCAGGTCCTCGCGCATCGGCGCCAGCGGCTGGCGGGTCAGCGTCACCTTGTCCCCGTCAAGGCGGCAGACCAGGCTGATCTTGCGCCATTCGGCCGACATCTGCGGGTAGTCCTCGCGGGTGTGCCCGCCGCGCGACTCCTGCCGCTCCAGTGCGGCCTGCGCGACGCAGTCCGACACCAGCAGCATGTTGCGCAGGTCCAGGGCCAGGTGCCAGCCGGGATTGTAGGCCCGGCCGCCGGTGACGCTCACCTCCGCGGCGCGGGCCCGCAGCTTCTCCAGCTCGACCAGCGCCGACTTCATCTCCTCCTCGCGCCTGATGATGCCGACCAGGTCGTTCATCATCTGCTGCAACTCGCCGTGCACCTGGTAGGGGCTCTCCCCGCCGGTGCGCTCCAGCGGCGCGAGAGCCTCCGCCACCGCCGCCTGCACCTCGGCCGGCCCGGCTTCCGGGCGGCCGCCCCTGCCCGCCAGGCTGTCGACGTACCGGGCGGCGTGCAGGCCGGCCCGGCGGCCGAACACCAGCAGGTCGGACAGCGAGTTGCCGCCGAGGCGGTTGGAGCCGTGCATGCCGCCGGACACCTCACCGACCGCGAACAGGCCGGGCACCCTGGCCGCCTGGGCGTCCGGGTCGACCTCGACCCCGCCCATCACGTAGTGGCAGGTCGGCCCGACCTCCATCGGCTCGGCGGTGATGTCGACGTCGGCCAGCTCCTTGAACTGGTGATACATCGACGGCAGCCGCCGCAAGATCTCCTCGGCAGGCCGCCGGGTGGCGATGTCAAGGAACACCCCGCCGTGCGGCGAGCCGCGGTCCTCCTTGACCTCGGAGTTGATCGACCGGGCGACCTCGTCGCGCGGCAGCAGCTCAGGCGGCCGCCGGTTGTTGTCGGGGTCGTCGTACCAGCGGTCGGCCTCCTCCTCGGTCTCGGCGTACTGGGCCCGGAACACGTCAGGGACGTAGCCGAACATGAACCGGTTGCCCTCGGAGTTGCGCAGCACGCCGCCGTCGCCGCGGACCGACTCGGTGACCAGGATGCCCTTCACCGACGGCGGCCAGACCATGCCGGTCGGGTGGAACTGGACGAACTCCATGTTCAGCAGGCTGGCCCCGGCCAGCAGCGCGAGCGCGTGCCCGTCCCCGGTGTACTCCCACGAGTTCGAGGTGACCTTGAACGACTTGCCGATGCCGCCAGTGGCCAGGACCACCGCCGGGGCCTCGAAGAGCACGAACTCGCCGGTCTCCCGGATGTAGCCGAACGCGCCGGCGACCGCACCGCCGCTCAGGACCAGCCGGGTGATCGTGGTCTCGGCGAAGACCTTGATCATGCCCTCGGGGTCGCCGCCGGCCGTGGCGTCCTCCTGCTGCAAGGCCACGACCTTCTGCTGCAGCGTGCGGATCAGCTCCAGCCCGGTCCGGTCGCCCACGTGCGCCAGCCGCGGGTACTCGTGCCCGCCGAAGTTGCGCTGGCTGATCTTGCCGTCCTTGGTGCGGTCGAAGAGCGCCCCCCAGGCCTCCAGCTCCCAGATCCGGTCCGGCGCCTCCTTGGCGTGCAGCTCGGCCATCCGCCAGCTGTTGAGGAACTTGCCGCCGCGCATCGTGTCGCGGAAGTGCACCTGCCAGCTGTCGCGCGGGTTGGCGTTGCCCATCGCGGCGGCGGCGCCGCCCTCGGCCATCACGGTGTGGGCCTTGCCGAACAGCGATTTGGAGATGATCGCGGTCTTCTTGCCCGCCAGCCGGGCCTCGATGGCGGCGCGCAGCCCGGAGCCGCCGGCCCCGATCACCACCACGTCGTAGCGCAGCCGCCGCACGTCCGCGGACGGGGCTGATGCCGGCTCCGCAGCGGGATGTCCGGTCTCGGTGTCAGTCATGGTGCCTGCCTCAGTTGAAGAACCGCAGATCGCTGATCGTGCCGCTGGCCACGAGCATGATGTACAGGTCGGTCAGCATCAGCGTGCCCAGGGTGGTCCAGGCCAGCTGCATGTGCCGGGCGTTCAGCCGGGAGATCTGAGTCCACGCCCGGTACCGGACCGGGTGGGCGGAGAAGTGCTTGAGCCGCCCGCCGATGATGTGCCGGCACGAGTGGCACGACAGCGTGTACGCCCACAGCAGCACCACGTTGATCAGCATGATCAGCGTGCCGAGCCCGAACCCGACGCCGCCGGTCTTGCCGTGGAAGGCGTCGATCACGTCATAGGTGTTCAGGATCGAGATCAGGATGACGGCGTAGAAGAAGTACCGGTGCAGGTTCTGCATGATCAGCGGGAACCGGGTCTCGCCGGTGTAGGCGGCGTGCGGCTCGCGCACCGCGCAGGCCGCGGGGGCGCGCCAGAAGGCCCGGTAGTAGGCCCGCCGGTAGTAGTAGCACGACAGCCGGAAGCCGAGCACGAACGGCAGCGACACGAACGCGTACGGGATGATCGGCGGGATGGCCGGGATCCAGTGCCCCAGGCTGCTGGCGCCGGGCACGCACTCGCCGCTGACGCACGGCGAGTAGAACGGGGTCAGGTAGTGGTACTGCGGCACCCAGTAGTAGGCGCCCATGAAGACCCGGACGGTCGCGTAGGCCACCCACAGGGTCAGCAGCGCGGCGGTGACCCGCGGTGCCTTCAGCCAGTTGTCGGTGCGCAGCGTCCGCGCCGAGATCTGCGCCCTGGTCTTGACCGGTGCTTCCGGTGCCTGCGTCATCAGACGTCTCCGCCCATCTCACGAGAGCGCCCCGCACCACTGCGCTCGCCTGATGCGCGCGCCGTACCTGACCCGCGGAGCAGTGAGAACCCTATTCCACTAGATATCACTACCTGCTGTCGGAATCGGCCGCCGCGGCTGTGACTCTCGCTACACCGCCCGGCGCGGCCAGGCCCAGCGCCTGGCGCAGGAAGTCCACCTGGAGCAGCAGCAGGTTCTCGGCCACCTCCTCCTGCGAGGCCATGTGCGTCACCCCGGTCAGCGGCAGCAAGGTGTGCGGCCGGCCGGCCGCCAGCAGCGCCGAGGACAGCCGCAGCGAGTGCGCGACGAACACGTTGTCGTCGGCCAGCCCGTGGATGATCATCAGCGGACGGCTCAGCCGGTGCGCGTCCGCCAGCGCGTTGTTGCGCTCGTAGACCTCGGGCTGCTCGTCCGGGTGGCCGAGATAGCGCTCGGTGTAGTGGGTGTCGTAGAGCCGCTGGTCGGTGACCGGTGCGCCGGCCACGGCCGCGTGGAACACGTCCGGCCGCCGCAGCACGGCCAGGGCGGACAGGTAACCCCCGAACGACCAGCCGCGGATGCCCACCTTGCCGGTGTCCAGGTCGGCGCACCGGGCGGCGGCCGCCTCCAGCGCGGCCACCTGGTCGGCCAGCGGCACCCCGGCCAGGTCGCCCGCCACCGCGTGCTCCCACCGCGGCCCGCGGCCCGGGGTCCCCCGCCCGTCCGCGACCACCACCGCGAAGCCCTGGTCGGCGAACCACTGGGCGGTCCAGAACGCCGCCCGGCTGGCCTGCACCATCTGGCCGTGCGGGCCGCCGTAGGGGCACATGAGCACCGGCAGCGCGGCCGACCCGCGCTGGTGCCAGGACGGCAGCACGATCGCGGTGCGGATGCCCAGCGGGCCGGCCGCGAAGATGTCGGGCTCCGGGACCGGCAGCAACGGCGACTCCGCGCGGCTGGCGATGCCGGTGACGGTTCCGCCGCTCATCACGGCCGCCCGGGTGCCGTCGTGCCGCAGCGACTGGGTCAGCAGCACGGTGGTGCCGCCGGCCTGCCGCCCGCTGCGCACCTGCGGGCCGCCGTCGCGGCCGGGATCCCCGGGGCCCGGGCCGCCGTCCCGGCCGCCGCCGCCCGAGGCGTCGCCGGCTACCTGCTGCAGGCCGCCGGGGCCGTAGCGCCACAGCCCGATCTCGGCCGGCTCGGCGCCGGAGGCGGCGAACAGCACGGTGTCGCCGTCCACGCTGAGAATCCCGCGCACCTGCAGCCCAGCGGGCGTCACCGCAGCCGCGCTGCCGCCGGCCAGCTGCTGCGGCGCCGCGACCAGCAGCCGGCGGGTGTCTGCGTCATCCGCGGTCCAGACCAGCAGGCCGCCGCTGGTCCAGGCCGGCACGCCGGGCACGATTTCCAGCCACGGCACGCCCGTGTCATCCCGGATCACCTCGGTGCGGCCGGTGCCGGGCTCCACCGCCAGGATCTGCATCCGGCGCTGGTCCCGGGACTGCACCACGATCAGCGGCGGGTGGCCCTGCGCCCACTCCGCGGTCACCAGGTACGGGAACTGCGCATGGTCCCAGCTGACCTCGGTCGCCTGCCCGTCCAGCCGGAAGATCGCCAGCGTGACGAGCGCGTTGGCGGTGCCCGCCGCCGGGTAGCGGACCGCGGTCGCGGGCCGGTCCGGGCTGGCGGGGTCGCTGATGTGCCACCAGCGCACCGGTGACTCGTCGACCCGGGCGGCCAGCAGTGCTGCGGAGTCCGGGGCCCACCAGTAGCCGCGGGTGCGGTCCATCTCCTCGGCCGCGATGAACTCGGCCAGCCCGAACGTGACGTCCGCGGCTGAACCGGGATCGGCCACGGCCCGGTCGTCGACGCCGCGGGCGCTGACGATCCGGAGCGCGCCCGCGCACGCGTAGGCGACGTGCTCGCCGGAGGGGCTGAGCCGCGGATCGACGGCCGGGGTGCGCACCGCCAGCTCGCGGATCTCGCCGCCGGCGTCCAGGCCGGCCAGGTAGACGCGGCCCGCCAGGCTGAACACGGCGGCGGCGAAGGCCTCGTCGGTGGCGAAGGAGACGATGCCGCCCGCCTGCTCCCTGGTTCGCTCGCGGCGCGCCTTCTCCTGCGGGTCGAGCACCTCGCCGGTCTGGCCCAGCAGCCGCGGGTCGGCCACCAGCCGCTCGGTCCCGCTGGCCGCGTCCAGCGCCCACAGGCAGGTCACCGGATCGGTGCCATTCCGCGAGCGCAGGAACAGGACGGTCTTGCCGTCGGGGGAGATGCTGAACGAGCGCGGCTGGCCCAGCGTGAACCGCTGGGTCCGAGCGTGCTGCCGGGGAAAGCTGTCCGCCATAGGCAGCAGTATTGCCCGCGGGCCAGGACGGCCCGGCCCCGCCCCGGCGATCATGGCGGCGGCCGCGGCTAAGCTCGCGGCCATGACCGACCGCCGCGGCCGCAGGCTGCTGCTGGTGCACGCGCACCCCGACGACGAGTCGATCGAGACCGGGGCCACGATGGCCAGGTACGCCGCCGAGGGCGCCGAAGTCACGCTGGTCACCTGCACGCTAGGCGAGCTCGGCGAGGTGATCCCGCCGCAGCTGGCGCACCTGGCCGCCGCGGACGGTGACGCCGCCGCCGGGGCCGCGCTGGGCGAGTACCGGGCCGGCGAGCTGGCCGCCGCGTGCGCGGCGCTCGGGGTCAGCGGCTACCGGTTCCTCGGCGGCCCGGGGCGGTGGACCGACTCGGGCATGATGGGACTGGCCGCCAACGACGCCGCGGGCTGCTTCTGGCGGGCCGGCCTGGCGGCGGCGGCCCGCGAGCTGGCCGCCATCGTGGCCGAGATCCGGCCCCAGGTGCTGGTCAGCTACGACGCCAACGGCTTCTACGGCCATCCCGACCACATCCAGGCGCACCGGGTCGCCTGGCGGGCGTTCGAGCTGTCCGGCGGCCTGGTCCGCAAGTTCTACGCCACCGCGATGCCGCGATCGGCGCTGCCGCGCCTGATCGACCTGAGCCCGCCCCCCGGCAGCGCGGACCCGCCGCCGGGGGCCGCCTTCACCCCGGCCGGGCCGGTCGCGGACCTGCCCTTCGGGGTACCGGACGAGCAGGTGACCACCGAGATCGACGCGACGGCCTACCTGCCCGCCAAGCTGGCGGCGATGCGGGCGCACGCCACCCAGATCACCGTCGACGGCCCGTTCTTCGCGCTGTCCAATAACCTGGGCCAGCGGGCGCTCGGGGTGGAGTACTACACGCTGCTGGCCGGCCCGCGCGGCCCGGGCACCGGTCCGGGCGGCCGGGAGACCGACCTGTTCGCGGAAGTCGGCTAGCCGGGAGGATCGGGCCATGAAGATGATCCCGGGCCGCCTGGCCCGGCCCGGCGGTCCCGGTGAGCGGGCCCGCCGGGAGCCGGCGGTCACGGCCGCGGCTTACCTGGTGCTGTTCGTGCTGGGCGGCTCCGAGGCCGTCGTCGGCTGCTTCTTCTACGCGGCCGGCCCGGCGCCGGCCGCGGCGCTGGCCTTCGCGCTGGCGATCTTCACCACCTGCCTGCTCGGCGGCTGGGGGATGTTCGCCCCCGGCGGCGCGCTGGCCCCCGCCGCCGGCTGGTTCCTGGCGGCGTTCGTGCTGGCCAGCGCGACCGGCAGCGGCAGCGTGATCATCACCAACTCCGCCGCGGGCAAGTGGTTCCTGTACGGCGGCTCGGCCGCGGTGATCGCGGCGACGATCGCCGCGTTCACCGCCTTCGCCCGGGCGTCCCGGTTCCGCCGCTAAGCCCGGTCCGGCCGTGCCGCCAGCCGGGCCCCGGCCCGGCCCGGCCCGGCCCGGCAGCCCAGGGTTCCCGCCGGTCAGCGGGCGATGGCCGCCACCTGGTCCAGCGCCCAGTCCAGCTCGTCCTGCGTGATCACCAGCGGCGGGGCCAGCCGGATCGTGGTGCCGTGGGTGTCCTTGGCCAGCACGCCGCGCTCGGCCAGTTCCTCGCAGGCCTGCCGCCCCGGCAGGGTCGCGAACTCCACGCCCGCCCACAGCCCGCGGCCGCGCACCGCGCGCACCGCCTCAGGCGGCAGCGCCGCCAGCCGCTGGTGCAGGTGCGCGCCGAGCCGGGCCGACCGCTCCTGGTACTCGCCGGTGGCCAGCATCGCGATCACCTCGCGGGCGACCGCGCAGCCGAGCGGGTTGCCGCCGAAGGTGGAGCCGTGCTGGCCGGGCCGGAACACGCCCAGCACATCGGCCGATGACACCACTGCCGACACCGGGATGATGCCGCCGCCGAGCGCCTTGCCCAGCAGGTACATGTCCGGCACCACCTGCTCGTGCTCGCACGCGAACGTGGCGCCGGTGCGGCCGAGGCCGGACTGGATCTCGTCGGCGATCATCAGCGCGCCGCGGGCGGAGCACAGCTCCCTGACCCCGGCCAGGAACCCCGGCGGCGGCACCACCACCCCGGCCTCGCCCTGGATCGGCTCGACCAGCACGCCGACGACCTTGTCGTCCATCGCGGCCCGCAGCGCCTCCAGGTCGCCGTAGGGCACGATGCGGAAGCCCGGCGTGTACGGGCCGTAGGACGCTCGCGCGTCCGGGTCGGTGGAGAAGCTGACGATCGTGGTGGTGCGGCCGTGGAAGTTGCCCTCGAAGGCGACGATCACCGCCTCCCCGTCGGGCACCCCCTTGACCTCGTAGCCCCACTTGCGGGCCGTCTTGATCGCGGTCTCCACCGCCTCGGCGCCGGTGTTCATCGGCAGCACCATCTCCAGGCCGGCCAGCGCGGCCAGCTCGGCGCAGAACGGCCCGAACTGGTCGTGCTCGAACGCCCGGCTGACCAGCGTCACCCGGTCCAGCTGGTGCTGCGCGGCGGCGACCAGCCGGGGATGGCGGTGGCCGAAGTTGAGCGCCGAGTAGGCCGCGAGCAAGTCTAGGTAGCGGCGGCCGGCTACGTCGGTGACCCAGCAGCCCTCGGCGGTGGCGATCACGACCGGCAGCGGATGGTAGTTGTGCGCGCTGTGCGCCGCGGCCTGGGCGCGCAGCTGGTCGGCCGCGGTGGCGATCTGGGTGGTGGTCATCTGAGCCTCCCGGCTATCTCAGCTCCAGCGTGCAGCACTTCGGGCCGCCGCCGGCCTTGGCGAATTCGGAGGTGTCGACCGGCACCGGCTCGAAGCCGGCCGCGGCAATCTGCCGGGCCAGCCCGGTGGCCTGCGCGGGCAGTACCACATGGCGCCCGTCGCTGACCGCGTTCAGGCCGAGCACCTCGGCATCGGCCCGGCTGGCCTCGATCAGCCGGGGGAAGTGCGCGGCCAGCTCGGCCATCCCCGCGGCGTCGAACGCGGCCGGGTAGCAGGCGGCGGTGCGGGCGTCCAGCACGGCCAGCGCGGTATCCAGGTGGTAGAACCGCGGGTCGGTCAGGGCCAGGCTGATCACCGGCAGCCCGAACAGCGCGGCCAGCTCGGCGGCCACCGCGGCATCGGTGCGGAAGCCGTGCCCGGCGAAGATCACATCCTGGGCGAAGACCACGTCCCCCTCGCCCTCGTGCACCACGCCCGGCTCGGCCGCGGCCGGGTACCCGTTGCCGCGGAACCAGCTCAGGTAGGCGGCGGCCTCGGCGGCCCGCTGCGGGTACCGGAACCGGGCGCCGAGCACCTTGCCGCCGATCACGGTGGCGCCGTTGGCGGCGAACACCATGTCCGGCAGGCCCGGCTCGGGCGTGACCGTGTGCACGGTGTGGCCGAGGCCCGCGAACGCGGCGCGCAGCTGCTGCCACTGGCCCGCCGCGCGCTCGCCGTCCACCGGGACGCCGCTGGTCATCCACGGGTTGATGGCGTACTCGACGGCGAAGAAGTCCGGCGGGCACATCAGGTAGGTCCGCGGGCCGGGCGGCGTGCTGGCCGGGGGAGCGCTCATGGCGATCTCGGCGGTGCTCACGACGTCCTCCGTCCCTGGCGCCCGTTACCCGTGCCTCCGCTTGCCGCCCGTCGCCCGGCGGCCTGACCGATAGTGGCTGCAGTGACGGCAGATGGCTCCAGGGTAGGAGGCACCGCGGCCGGTGTGAGCCGGTCGGCGCGCCGATGTGGCGCCGATTCGTTGCATAGATAGGCAACAAACAGGCGATCCGTTGCGCGAGCCGCCCGCGGTGGCCCGGCCGGCCCCCGCCCGCGCTGCTGGCCTCAGGCCCGCGCCGACCACTCCTGGCCGTCGCGGGTGTCGGTGACGGTGACGCCGAGCCCGGCCAGCTCGTCGCGCAGCCGGTCCGCGGCGGCCCAGTCCCGGCCCGCCCGGGCCGCGGCCCGGGCCTCCAGCAGCCCGGCCGCGGCCGGCGGCAGCACCGCCGCCGGCCGCGGCCGCCCCACGTCCCGGGCCAGGTCGAGCGCCAGCACCTGGTCGAAGTGCGCGAACGATTCGAACTTCGACCCGGCCGGGACCGAGGCGTCGCGCTCCAGCGCCCGCAGCGCCCGCAGCGCGGCCGGGGTGTCCAGGTCGTCGTCCAGCGCCGCCCCGACATCGGCGGTGTACTGGGCGCACATCGGCTTGCTCGGCTCCTCGGCCCAGCCGGCCGACCCGGTCCCGCCAGCGGCGCAGCGTCCTGTCCGCGGCGGCCAGCGTGTCCCAGGTCAGGTTCATCTGCTGGCGGTAGCGGTGCTCCAGCAGCGCCAGCCGGAGCGCCAGCGGGTCGAGACCGCGCCGGTCCAGGTCGGCCAGCAGCACCACGTTGCCGGCCGACTTGGCCATCTTCCGGCCGTCGAACAGCAGGTGCTCGCCGTGCACCCAGTGCGCGACCACCTCGTGCCCGGCCACCGAGTCGGACTGGGCCCGCTCGTCCTCGTGGTGCGGGAACCGCAGGTCGATGCCGCCGGTGTGGATGTCGATGTGCTCGCCCAGGTAGTGCAGCGACATCGCCGAGCACTCGGTATGCCAGCCGGGGAATCCGGTGCCCCACGGCGCCGGCCAGGTCAGCTCGCGCCCGGCCGCGGCGCCCTTCCACAGCGCCCAGTCGGCGTGGAAGCGCTTGGCCGGGTCGGCTCCGCCGCGCAGCCGGTGGCCGGGCCGCAGCTCCGCCAGCCGGTTGCCGGAGATCTCCCCGTAGCCAGGGAAGCTGCGGGCGTCGAAGTACACCGAGCCGCCCGGGGTGGCGTAGGCGTGCCCGGTCTCGATCAGCCGGGTGACCATGGCGGTCATCAGCCCGATCGACTCCGAGGCGCGCGGCGCGAAGTCGGGCGGGGCGATGTTGAGCGCGGCGCAGTCGGCCCAGAACGCGCCGGTGTAGAACCGGGCCAGCTCCAGCGCGCTCTTGCCCTCGGCCCGCGCCTGCGCCAGCACCTTGTCCTCGCCGCCGGGGTCGATCTCGGCGTCGTCGGCCAGGTGGCCGACGTCGGTGATGTTCTGGCACACGGTGACGACCAGCCCGTGCCGCCGCGCGTTGCGCCGGATCAGGTCGGCCAGCAGGTAGGAGCGCAGGTTCCCGACATGCGCGAACCGGTAGACCGTCGGCCCGCAGACATACATCCGCAGGCCCCCGCCATGCCCGGTGACCGGCTGCACCTCCCGGTGCCGCGTGTCATAAATGCAGAACACGGGCCTCAGCCTACGGCGGCGCCGGTCAAGCCAGCGTCGCCAGCCTTTCGGCTGCGGCGGATATGCGCTCGTCGGTGGCGGTGAGCGCCACCCTTATGTGGCCGGTGCCGGACGGGCCGTAGAACTCGCCGGGGGCGACCAGGATCCCGGCCTCCGCCAGCATCCGCACCGACTGCCAGCAATCCCGCTCCGGATGCGCCGCCCACAAGTACAGCCCGGCCTGCGAGTGCTCGGTCACCCAGCCCGCGGCGGCCAGCGCCGGGCGCAGCACGGCGCGCCGCCGGGCGTACCGCTCGCGCTGCAGGCCGGCGTGCGCGTCGTCAGCCAGCGCCGCCGTCATCGCCGCCTGCACCGGCGCGGGCACGATCATGCCGGCCTGCTTGCGTACCTCCAGCAGGCTGGCGACCATGCCCGGGTCCCCGGTGACGAAGCCGGCCCGGTAGCCGGCCATATTGGACCGCTTGGACAGCGAGTGCACCGCCAGGAGCCCGCCGTGCGATCCGCCGCACACCTCCGGGTGCAGCACGGAGACCGGCTCGGCCTCGTAGCCGAACCCGAGGTAGCACTCGTCGGAGGCCACCACGGCGCCCCGCTCGCGGGCCCAGCTGACCACCTTGGCCAGGTGCCCGGCGGGCAGCACCGCGCCGGTCGGGTTAGCGGGGGAGTTCAGCCAGGCCAGCGCCACCCGTTCCGGGCCGAGCGCGGTGGTGGCGTCGGCCGCGACCGGCCGGGCGCCGGCCAGCCGGGCGCCGACCTCGTACGTGGGATAGGCCAGCCGGGGGTGCGTCACCACGTCGCCGGGGCCGGCGCCGAGCAGGGCCGGCAGCCAGGCGACAAGCTCCTTGGTGCCGATGACGGGCAGCACCGCCTCCGCCGCCACCCGCACGCCATGCCGCCGCGCCAGCCAGCCCGCAGCGGCCTCGCGCAGCGCGGGCGTGCCCGCCGTCGCGGGATAGCCGGGCGTGTTCCCGGCCGCGGCCAGCGCCTCCTGCACGATCTGCGGGACCGGGTCGACCGGGGTGCCGACGGACAGGTCGACGATCCCGCCCGGATGGGCCCGGGCCCGCTCCCGGTCGGCCGCCAGCGCGTCCCACGGGAACGCGGGCAGCCGCTGCGCGAGGGTCGCAGCCGGGTGGGTCAGTGCTCTGTCTCCTGCGGCGGCAGCGCGGCCACGATCGGGTGGTCCTTGCTGATCTTCCCGGTCTTGGAGGCGCCGCCGGGGGAGCCGAGGTCGGAGAAGAACTCGACGTTGGCCTTGTAGTAGTCCTTCCACTGCTCCGGCACGTCGTCCTCGTAGAAGATGGCCTCGACCGGGCAGACCGGCTCGCACGCGCCGCAGTCGACGCACTCGTCCGGGTGTATGTAGAGCATGCGCTCGCCCTCGTAGATGCAGTCCACGGGGCACTCCTCGATGCAGGCCCGGTCGAGCACATCCACGCACGGCTGCGCGATGATGTAGGTCACGTCCAAACTCCTTTTTCGTCCGCGCCGCAAGCGGGCGGGATCGCAGATTATCAGCCGGGTTATCAGCCGAGCACCACCGTGCCCGGCGGCGGCCTGACCCGGCGTCCTGGCCGCGGCCGCTGCCACCCCTTCTGCCCCGCCGCGGCCGACCATTGCAGTCCCCGGTAGCGGATCTGGCGGATCCCGTACTCCGGCGCGTGCGAGACCAGCCACCCGGCCTCGGCCCAGGCGTCCCGCGGCCGGGCCGCGCTGATGGTCAGCACCGGCCGGCCCGCCGGGGTCACCGCGGCGGCGGTGACCGGCACCGGCCCGAAGGTGCGGCGCAGCTCGGCGGCCGCGGCGTTCAGCCGGGCCCGGCCGCTGATGCCGGCGCCGTACCAGCACCACACGGCATGCGGCTCGCGGCCGCTGAACGCCCGTGACATCACCGCGGAGGTGTAGGTGTACTGCTCGTAGGCCGTGCCGTCCGCGCTGTGCTGCACGTCCTGGGCCGCCTTGTAGATCGCGATCTGGCGGTAGCGGGGCACGGCGGCCAGCGCGGCGAAGAACTTGCCGGCCGCGTAGACCGGCTGCAGCAAGAGCCGCCGCGGCCCCCAGCCCTCCGACGGCCGCTGCTGGAAGATGCCCACCGAGTCGCGGTCCCCGTAGGGCAGGTTCTGCAGCTTGGTCTCCTGCCAGGCGGTGGCGTAGGCCACCGTCACCGCCCGGTCGGGCAGCGCCCGCTGCTGGGCCACCCCGGCGATCGTGGCCGCGATGCCGGCCTGGCTGGCGGCCAGCGGGATGACCTGGCCGTCCGACCGCGCCTGGCAGCCGGATCCGGTGCTGCGCAGCAGCGGGGCAGCGTGCCGGAAGCCCAGGTAGAGGGCGACCGAGGCGGCCACGGCTACCGCTGCGGCGAATGCCACCGCGCGGCCGCGGCGGCTGCGGGTTACCGGCACGCATGCAAGCTACCTGCCGCCGCCCCCATTAGGCTCGCTGGACATGAACCTCTCCGCCCCGCCGGCCGGCCGCCGTGCCCCTTCTTCGCCGCTTCCGCCGGTTATCGACGAGCTGTGGGAACGCCGGGCGGCCCTGACGCCCGCCGACGAGCAGGCCCGGGCGGCCGTGGTCGCGGCGGTCGACCAGATCGACGCCGGGCAGGCCCGGGTGGCCTGGCCGGATCCGGGCAGCGGCGAGGTCGTCGTGGACGAGCGGGCCAAGCGCGCGATCTTGCTGGCGTTCCGGCTGATGCCGATGACCGAGTCGCGGGTCGGCGACTTCCGCTACCACGACCGGGTGCCGCTGACCGCCAGCCTGGCCGGGGTGCGCGCGGTGGCCGGCTCGATCGTGCGCTGGGGCGCCTACGTGGCACCTGGCGCGGTGCTGATGCCCTCGTTCGTCAACATCGGCGCCTACGTGGACTCCGGCACCATGGTCGACACCTGGGCCACGGTCGGGTCGTGCGCGCAGATCGGCAAGAACGTGCACCTGTCCGGCGGGGTGGGAATCGGCGGCGTGCTCGAGCCGCCGAACGCGGTCCCCGTCGTGGTGGAGGACGAGGCGCTGATCGGGTCGCGGTGCATGGTGGTGGAGGGGGCCAGGGTGCGCACCGGCGCGGTGCTCGGGGCGGGACTGATCCTGACCAGGTCCACGCACGTCATCGACACCGAGACGGGCGAGGAACTGCCGCGCGGCGAGGTGCCGCCCTGGTCGGTGTGCGTGGGCGGGACCCGGATGCGCTCCTTCCCCGGCGGCAGCTTCGGCCTGCCCTGCGTGCTGGTGCTCAAGCGGCTGGCGGCCGGCAGTGCCCACGACAAGGCGGAGCTCAACGAGATCTTGCGCGACCACGGGGCCAATGCCTGAACCGCGTTATTTTGCCGCCACAAGCTGCCTGGCACGCTAGACGCCGCCGAAAATCGCGATGTATCTTGTCTGCGTGGATCAGATGACCCGGGATGACATCGCGGCTGCGACGGCCGTGCACCGCGAGCTGGGCCCCGAGTACGAGCAGAGCGTGGCCGAGAGCCTGGTCGAGCGGATCGGCGCCGAGGTGGACCGGCGGGTGGACGCCCGGCTGGCCGATGCCGGGTACCCGCGCCGCCCGGCCCGGGCCGACCGGCGCGGCGGCTTCGGCGCCGTGGTCCTCGGCCTCGGCTCGATGGGCCTCGGCATCGGCGCGTCCGCGGTCGTGCTGCTCGGGCCCAACTCCGTCGCCACCCCGTCGGGCATCAGCCATGGCTTTTCCACCGCCCAGTCGTTCCTGGTCCTGGTGATCTGGCTGGTGATCGGCGTGATCAACGTGGCCTACGCGCGGCGGCGCTGAGTTGCCCCGGGGGACGACCCCCGGGATCCCCCCGCAGCTGGTCGCTCGGGCCATAAGGCCTCGCGCTGCGGCTCTGCTGCGTACAGATGGTGCCTTCCCGGCGCTTCAGCCTGAGGGCCCGGCGGCTGGCCCCGCTACCGTAGGGCCTCGTGAATCGCCCATCGCAAGAGCGCAGGCAAGGGCCGGCCACCCTGCGCGGCAGGCACATCCCGGAGACCACGGCCGACCAGCGGCTGCTTGACCGCCGCGGGCCCAGCGACTGGGTGCACGCTGACCCGTGGCGGGTGCTGCGCATCCAGGCCGAGTTCGTGGAGGGCTTCGGCCTGCTGGCCGAGCTCGGGCCGGCGGTCACCGTGTTCGGCTCGGCCAGGACCGAGCCGGGCAGCCCCGAGTACCTGCTGGCCGAGCAGGTCGGCGCCGGGCTGGCCCGGGCCGGGTACGCGGTGATCACCGGCGGCGGCCCGGGGATCATGGCGGCGGCCAACGCCGGCGCCCAGCGGGCCGGCGGGGTCTCGGTCGGGCTCGGCATCGAGCTGCCGCTGGAGCAGGGGCTGAACGAGCACGTCGGGATCGGCATCGAGTTCCGCTACTTCTTCGTCCGCAAGACCATGTTCGTCAAGTACTCGCAGGCGTTCGTGGCGCTGCCGGGCGGCTTCGGAACGCTGGATGAGTTCTTCGAGGCGCTGAACCTGGTCCAGACCCAGAAGATCACCCAGTACCCGATCGTGCTCGTCGGCACCCGCTACTGGTCGGGCCTGGTCAGCTGGATTCACGAGCGGCTGCTCGCCGAGGGGAAGATCTCGGCCGCCGATCCGCAGCTGTTCAAGCTGGCCGACGACCCGGCCGAGGTCGTCCGGATCATCGTCGAGGAGCACGGCCGCAGCACCGCCGGTCCCGGCGGCAACCCTGCCGATCCCGATGACAACGCCGCCGATCCCGGCGATTGAGCCCGCCCTTGTTCACTGCGGTCAGGCCAGGCCGCGCACGGCCGCGGCGGGCGGGCGAGTGCCCTGGATGGACGCGGTCATGTCCAGGGCGCGGCGGACCGCGCGGACTTGCCGGGTCGCCACGATCGCTGCCCCCAGCCAGCTGCTCACCGCCGCTATGGCCACGACCGATGCCGCCGCCGGGACCGCGCCGCCGGTCCCCGCGGTTTCCCCTCCTGTTTCGCCGGTCCCGGCGGACTCCGCTGTTTCGCTGACCACTGCGGACTCTGCTGTCCCGGCGGCCACTGCGGCGGCGCTGCGGTCGGCGTCGACCAGGACCGGCCAGCCCGCGGCGGCCAGCGCGGCGACGTCCTGCGGCGCAGCGGTGACGACCACCCGCTCGCGCGCCAGGCCGCTCGCCACCGACGCCTCGGCATGGCCCAGGTCGCGGCACCACAGCAGCGTGCCCTCCGGCAGCAAGTGCTGCGGAAACGCCAGCCGGCAGGCGCGGATCAGGGCGACCGGGCCGGAGGCGGCGCATACCCCGGTGCCGGGATGCGCCCGGGTGAAGGCCGTGACCTCGGCCGGGCCGGCCAGGCCGAGGTCGACCAGGTCGGCCCCGTCGCGCGCCGCGGCTGCGGCCTCATCCGGCCCGTCGGCCATTGCCAGCAGCGCCGTCCGGCCGGCCACGAGCACGCCCCGTGCCGCCGCCGTCATGGGCTGAGCATGGCACGATTGCGCTGTGACCGTGATCGTGCTGGCAACGGCGGTCGCGATCGCGGTGGCCGCGATCGCGGCGGGGCTGGGCCGCGGCGGCGAGCTGGCGCAGTTCCCGCGGTCCGCCGCCGCCTTCGACCCCGAGGTCAGCACTGCCGCCGACGTGGCGCTGGTCCGGCCGCCGGTCAGCCTGCTCGGCTACGACATGGCGGCGACCGACAGCGCGCTGGCCAAGATCGCCCGGGTGATGAGCGAGCAGAACGTCGAGATCGAGTTGCTGCGCGGCCGGCTCATCGAGCTGCAGCAGCAGGTCATTGATCGGGCCGGCGGCCGCCCCGGCGACTTCGCGCGGCCAGGCTTCCGGCGGGTTCGCCGCCCCGCCCCCGGTCGCCGGGCCGGGCCGCGCCGCCTCGGCGCGACCGCCCGGGCTGCGCCAGCGGCCTCCCGGCGGGCTGGCCGGAGCCGACCCGCAGGCCGAGACGGAACTCCCGGGCGAGACGGAACTCCCGGGCGAGACCGAACTCCCGGGCGAGACCGAACTGCCGGACGAGCCGGGCGGCCGGGATTGGCCCGGCCCAGGCGACAGCCCGGCGGCGGGCGGGAGTTCCGCCGCGCGCGGCGGCCCGTGGCCTGCGCCATTGATGCCGCCGGCCTCCCGCAACCGCGCGGCCCCGCCGCTGCCCACGCGCGCGCCGCGGCTGCCGCGCGAAGACCAGCAGACCCAGGCCAGCGATACGGTCAGCCCGCCGAGACGCAGCCAGCCGGGGGACCGTCCGCCCGGGGACCGTCCGCCTTGGGCGAGCCAGCCAGGGAGCACCGAACCGCGCTCGGCGGCGGAGCCGGCCGCCGGAGCCCCCTGGCCGGCCTGGCGGCGCCCGCCCTGGCGCGACCGCGGACCGCTGTCGTGATGACCGGCCCGGCGGCCGGGCCCGATGGCCTGCTGCGCTGCCCGTGGTGCCTGAGCACCCCGGACTACCTGGCCTACCACGACACCGAGTGGGGCAGGCCGATCCGCGACGACCAGGGCATGTTCGAGCGGCTGTGCCTGGAGGCCTTCCAGTCCGGGCTGTCCTGGCTGACCATCTTGCGCAAGCGGGAGAACTTCCGTGCCGCCTTCGCGGACTTCGACATCGCCGCCGTCGCCGCCTTCGGCCCGGCCGACGTGGAGCGGCTGCTCGGCGACGCCGGCATCGTGCGGAACCGGGCCAAGATCGAGGCGGCCATCACGAACGCACGGGCCGCGGCCCGGCTGCCGGACGGCCTGGCCGCCGTGGTCTGGCGGTTCGCGGGCGGCCAGGACCCGGCGCCGGTCACGCTGGCCGACATCCCGGCGTCGACGCCCGCGTCTAAGGCCCTGTCGCGCGAGCTGAAACAGTCCGGCTTCGTCTTCACCGGGCCGGTCACCGCGTATGCCACCCTGCAGGCCAGCGGCGCTGTCGACGACCATCTGCGGGACTGCGTCCGGCGCGGGGCCTACCGGACGCCGCCGGCCGCCCGCCGCAGTGCGGCCGCGGCCAGATCGGGGAGCTGCGGCAAACCGGCCTTGTTATCCCGCCGGCGCATGCGAGACTGAAAGCCGGGGGTCAGGGGGGCCACAACCAGAAAAGGAAACCCCGGTGGCGGACAGCTCCACTGCAATCGATATCAGCCGGCCTAGCGGTTCCCGGCGGGGGAACTGCGGCATGCGGAGGCGCCCGTGAGCACGGCGGCGCAAGATCCTGAGCTGACCGACTACGAGCGCAACCTGCCGCCGGGCGTGGATCCCGCCCGGCCGAGCCCGGCCCGGATCTATGACTACATGCTGGGCGGCACGCACAACACGGCCGCGGACCGGGCCGCGGTCGCGCCCGGCTTCGCCGCGATTCCCGAGCTGCCCGACATCGCCTGGGCCTGCCGCGGGTTCCATCAGCGGTCGGCGAGCTGGATCGCCGGGCAGGGCGTGACCCAGTTCCTCGACATCGGCTCCGGGCTGCCCACGGTCGGCAATACCCACGAGGTGGTCGGCAAGGTCGTGCCGGACGCGCGGATCTGCTACGCCGACATCGATCCCGCGGTCGCCGCGCACGCCGGCGAGCTGACCGGCGGCGGAGGCGGCACGGTGTTCATCACGGCGGACCTGCGCGAGCCGGAGGCGCTGCTGGCCGAGCCGGAGCTGCGCAGGCTGATCGATTTCGGCCAGCCGGTGGGGCTGCTGATGACCGCGGTGCTGCACTTCGTGGCCGACGGCTCCGACCCGTGGGGCCTGGTGGCCAGGTACCTGCGCGAGCTGGCGCCGGGCAGCTACCTGGCGCTGTCGCACGCAACCGCGGACAACATGCCGCCGCGCTCCATCGAGCTCGGCAAGAACGCGTACTCGCGCGCATCGGAGCAGTTCTACATGCGGACCAGGGCCGAGATCGGCCGGTTCTTCGACGGCCTGGAGCTGGTACCGCCCTACGACGGGGCAGCGCCGCAGCTCGTGCACCTCGGCCTCTGGGGGTGCGAGGACCCCGAGGCGGCGGACAGCGACGGGTCACGCTGGGGATTCTGCGGTGTCGGCAGATCCGGGTGAGCAGGCCGGCCCGCCACCGGTGAAGCCGACGGTCGACAGCCTCGGCATCGACCTGACCGCGCAGCGGTGGCAGGCGGCGGGCCGGGGCGACGGCGCGGTCGAGATCGCGTTCGTCGGCGGGCCGCAGCCGCAGTGGGTGCTGCTGCGGGTGGCCGGGGATCCCGGTGGCCGCGTCCTGGTCTACGACCGGCACGAGTGGGACTGCTTCCTAGACGGGGTCCGGCACGGCGAGTTCGACGACGCGGCCCGGGCGCACTAGCCCGGAGGTCTCGCGACGGCGCCGCCGCCGGGCGCAAAGGTCGCATGTTCATAAGCGGCAAATTGCCATACGGTAACAATCAATGGCGATTTTTGTGATTCACAACTTAGGTAGCGGTAGGCTCTGCTTCAAGATTCGTCAGGGAGGCAACCCCGGATGAGCGACGAGGCGTACGGGGCGACGGTCGCCAAGCGCCGCCTGTCCCAGCGGCTGGCCGACCTGCGCAAGTCCACCGGTTACACGGCCAACCACGTCTGCGACATGCTGAACTGGGGCCGCGGCAAGGTCGGCCGGTTCGAGGCCAACCAGTGGAAGCGCCCGGAGATGAGCGACATCCGGGACTTGCTGCGGGTCTACGGCGTCACCGAGGACGAGGCAGCCGACCTGGAGGACCTGGCCGTGCGGGCCAGGGCCCGGCCCTGGTGGCGTGACTACCCGGACATCTTCGAGAACGAGTTCCCCGGCTTCGAGAACGACGCGACCCGGATCCGGGTGTTCATGCCGCTGGTGCTGCCCGGCTTGCTGCAGACCTCCGAGTACACCGAGGCCCTGCTGCGCAACGGGGCCCATTCGCCGCTGTGGCAGCGGCACGCCCTGGAGACCAGGCGGCGCCGCCAGGACGTGATCACCCGGGCTGGTGATACCGCGCCGGCGGTGGTCGCGGTGATCACCGAGGCGTCGCTGATGTACCAGTGGGGCACCAAGGCGGACCGGTACGAGCAGCTGACGCACCTGCTTGACTGCGGTAAACGGCCGAACCTCCAGCTGCGCATCCAGCGTTTCGCCGACGGCCCGCCGCGTGGCATGACCACCCCGCTCAACATTTTCGACCTGCCGGAAGGCGAGCCGACCGTCGTCTTTACCGAATCGGACTACGCCATTCAGGAGGTGAGTCACGCCGACCAGATCGCGAGCTACGTCGAGGCTTTCAGCAACGCGGTCGACGCGGCGCTGGAGCCGGTGCAGACCACGTCGTACCTCACCTATCTCCGTGAGAAGCTGGAGTTATCCCATGATTGACCTGTCTCAGGCCCAGTGGCGCAAAGCCACCCGCAGCGTCTCCAACGGCGGCTGCGTCGAGATCGCCGCCAACCTGCCCGGTGTGGTGGCCATCAGGGACAGCAAGCGCCCCGAGGGCGGTGCGCACGTCGTGCCGCGCGAGCGCTTCGCCGCGTTCCTGGCGGCCGCCAAGCGCGGCCAGTACGACATCTGAGCCGCTCCGCGGCCAGCACGCACCTGACGTGCCCCCGGCGCCAGTACCGGGGTTCCGCTGGGAGGCAGCCCGGCGTAACCCCGGTACTGGCTGTGCCTGTCTCAAGGCGACGGCGGAAGCCGACAGGTCCTCCGCCGCTCGTCAACCCTATCCGCGCGGTGCGCGCCGGCCTAGGCCCCAGACGGCTGGATCCGGTGCGCAGCCAGGTCTCATGGGCCGCGGCCGCCCCCGCCAGGAAACGGCCGGAAATGGCGAAAACCGGCATTGCGCTAGGTAATTGCACAAGTCCATTTGCGCTGAGGTCGTTGCGAAGACGGGCAAATGACTCATAATCTGTGTTTCACAGATTGCCGAACTCGGGAAGGCGGACGTCGATGTTACCGTCGCCTGCCGACAGCGGGCCCGATCGACGCGGTACATCAGGTACGCCGGTCGGTGATGGCGGTCTGCTCGCGGCTCCGGTGGCTGAGGCTCTGGCGATGACGGAACCAGGAGGCAGCGTCCTGGCTCAGGCCGGTGTCCGGTCGGGTGGCTGCTTCACCCGGCCGCTTCCCCTGGACGGCACCTGCGCGAGCGCCGCCCGGCGGTTCTTCCGCGAGGCGCTGGCGGGTATCAGCCTGCCCGCCGACCTGGTGCACGACGGCGTGACCATGGCCAGCGAGCTCGCGGCCAACACGCTGCACGCGCAGGGCAACGTCGAGTTCAGCGGCGGCCACCGGCGCCCGGTCACCGGGATGCCCGAGTTCTGGCTGTACCTGCGCGGCCGGGGGGCCAGCTGCGAGCTGGTGTGCAAGATCTTCGACTCCGATCCGGCCTGGACCAGTCCCGGCCAGGAGCTGCCCGGCCCGGCCTCGCCGGACGCGGTCAGCGGGCGCGGACTGTATGTCGTGGCCGAGCTATCCGGCGGCCGGTGGGGCAAGCACCCCTCTCGCGGGCGCCTCGGCAGCTGGAAGGTGCCGGGCAAGGCCGTCTGGTTCGCGCAGCGGATGCCCGCCAGCGCGGGCTCGGTCCGCGTCGGCAGGCCCGAGCCCGGCTCGGTGGCCGCGGTGGACGAACTGGAGGCACTGCTGGCCGAACGGGGGCTCGGCGGCCGCCTGATGCGCATCGACGAGCCGGGCGGCCTGATCTCGGTGCTGTCGATCAGCCGGCACCTGACGGTATGGCGGCACGGGGGCACCGTGTCGTGGAAGGACCCGGCGGGGCAGTACCGCAAGCTGCAGCTGTGTGACCTGGTCGAGGTGGCGGAGCAGATCATCTGCGCGCACGAGCGGCTGGCGCACGCCACCGTCAGCGCCTGAGCCCGGTCCAGTCTCTCTCCCGGCCGCGGTCCGCATGCCCAGTGAATGCTGATCGTTAGCACCGGGCGGCCTAACCCTGGATAATAGAGAGACTGATCGACATGGTTGTGGCTGGCCGGTATCGGCAGGCGTCGCGCTGCCGGTGCCTGCTGGCCCGCATGGTGCCCGGGCGGCCCCACTGCAGGGAAGGGGATCCAGGATGGCGGCGATGAAGCCGCGGACAGGTGACGGTCCGCTTGAGGTCACCAAAGAGGGGCGCGGCATCGTGATGCGCGTCCCGCTCGAAGGTGGTGGACGGCTGGTCGTCGAGCTGTCGCCGGACGAGGCCGCGGCCCTCGGCGCCGCGCTCAACACCGCGGTCGGCTAGCCAGCCCCGCCGTGGCCCGCCGCGGGCGCGCCGCCCGGCGCGGCGGGACCCGGGCCGGCGAAGGGGCCGCCCGGCTTACGGCGGGGCCGCGGGCTAAGCCAGCCTGACCGCGGCCAGCAGCCCGCTGCCGACCGGCAGCAGCAGCGGCGCCAGCGTCTCGTCCGCCCGGACCTGCTCGCACACCTGCCGCAGCGCGGCGGTCTCCGGATCGTCGTCCGGGTCGGGCTCGGCCGCCGGATCCCCGGCCAGCACGCCGTGCAGCGCCGCCACCCCGCCGGGCCGCAAAAGCCGCAATGCGGCGGCCAGATACTCCGGGTATTCCTGCCGGTCAGCATCGCAGAACACCAGATCGTAGGCACCATCCGCGAGCCGCGGCAGCACCTCCAGCGCCCGGCCGCTGATCAGCCGGTACCGGCCGGCCCGAAGCCGGCCGCGACAAACGCCGACCGGGCCAGCCGCTGGTTGTCCGGCTCCACGTCCACGCTGGTGAGCACCGCCCCGTCCCGCATCCCGCGCAGCAGCCAGATGCCGGACGTGCCGCAGCCGGTGCCGATCTCGACCACCGAGCGGGCGCCGATCGCGGCCGCCATGAAGCGCAGCGCGGCTCCGGTCACCGGGCCGACCGGGACCGCCCCGCCGACCTGCGCGGCGTTGGCCCTGGCCGTGTGCAGCGGCTCGTCTTCTGGCAGGAACCCGGCGACGTAGCCGAGGGTGGCATCTGCGATCGCGATGACTACCTCCGGGGAAAGAAAGGACCCGCACTTTCTGGCCGCAGCCTAGCGGTCCGGGCCAGGATGCGGGAACCGCACCGCAGCGCCCGGCGTTAGCCCTAGGGCCGCTGCGTGCAGCCGGGAGCGGCCCGCCCGCGGCCCAGCGGCCTGACTGGCCGGGCGGCGGCCGCGGAAGGCTTTTCGCCGCGCCGGTGTTGACACACCATAGCGGTGCTGATAGCCGGGCGAGCAGGCTGCCGGGCACAAGCGGGTGCCGGGAAGGGGAAGCCATGGACTCCAGCGGGTCCGCGCCGGCGGTTGCGCCGGAATGGACGCCCCCGACCTGGGACGAGGTCGTGCGCGACCACTCGGCCCGGGTCTACCGGCTGGCGTACCGGCTGACCGGAAACCGCCACGACGCCGAGGACCTCACCCAGGAGGTCTTCGTCCGTGTCTTCCGCTCGCTGTCCAGTTACACGCCGGGCACCTTCGAGGGCTGGCTGCACCGGATCACCACCAACCTGTTCCTGGACATGGCCCGGCGGCGGCAGCGGATCCGGTTCGAGGGCCTCGGCGAGGAGTCCGAGGCCCGGCTGGACGGCGGCGAGCCGACGCCCGCGCAGGCCTTCGACGACCGGCACCTCGACGACGACATCCAGGCCGCGCTCAAGGCGCTGGCCCCGGAGTACCGGGCCGCGGTCATCTTGTGCGACATCGAGGGCCTGTCCTATGAGGAGATCGCTGACACCCTCGGGATCAAGCTCGGTACCGTGCGCAGCCGCATCCACCGCGGCCGGGCCCAGCTCCGGGAGGCGCTGGAGCACCGCCGGCCCCGGCACCTGGCCGCCCCGCCTGCCCCGTCGCGCCCGGCGTCCGCCCCCCGGCCGCGCCCGGGCGCACCGCTGCCGCAGGCAGGCCAGTGATGAGCCATCTCGGGCAGCGGATCTCCGCGCTCATCGACGACGAGCTGGACGGCGCTGAGCGCGACCGGGTGCTGACTCACCTGGCCCGGTGCGAGACCTGCCGCGGCGAGGTGCTGGCGCTGCGCACCCTCAAGCGGCGGATGAACACGCTCGGCAGTGCGATGGCGGACGGCTCGCTGAGCAGCAACTCGCTGACCAGCAAGCTGATGGGCCTGGCCCAGCAGGAGATCGGATTCGGCCGTCCGGCCTGCGGCCCGGGCGCGCCGGACGGGACCAGCGCCTTCCGGCCTGCTGACTGGCCGCGCTTCGCCACCGCACCGGCCGGCTCGGCCCCCTTGCCGCAGTCCAGGCCCGGCTGGTACGCCGGGGCCGGGGCGCTGGTGCTGCTGGCCAGCCTGGGCACGGCGGTATTCATGGCCGGCGGCGGCCAGGCCCAGCCCGCCCCGAAGGTCACGCCGTCGGTGGACACCTACTACGTCCAGCACGAGATGACGACCGGGCCGGTTCCGGCGCGGACGGGCCCGGCCGGGGCGGCCCGGCCCGCGGCCGGCAGCCCGCCCGCGCAGGCCCCGCTGCGCATGCAGCGCGCGGCCGGCCGCGCCGGGCGGTCCCTGGCTCCGTGATCTTGCTGCTCCGGTCGCACTGGAAGATCGCGGGCACGGCGGTAGCGCTCGGCCTTGCGGGGTCCTGCGCCACCGCCGTCGCGCTGACCGGCGGCCCGGCCCGCGATGCCGGCCCGCGCCTGCCGCTGCCGGCCGGGGCGAAAGTGACCGCGAGCGCACGGCAAGGACGCCGGCTGATGGAGCACGCCGCGGCGGCCTGCGCGGCGCTGCCCTACCGCGGCACCGAGCTGGTGCTGTGGCGCGAGCGCCCGGAGCGCACCCGCTCGCTGCTGCAGGTCTGGCACCGGCCCGGCCGTCCCGACCTGGTCGCGTCGCAGGCCCCGGCAAGCGGCCAGCCGGCCCGGCCCGCGGACCTGGACAGCGCGCTGGCCGGTGACGGCGCCCTGTGGCTTTCCCCGCCGCTGCTGGCGCTGATGCGGGCCCGCTACCAGCTCGTCTACACCGGAACCGGATCGGCCGGCGGCCGCCCGGCCCGGGTGGTCGAGGCCCGGGCTCCCGGCGGCCCGGTGGCCGCCAGGTTCTGGCTGGACGACGCCACCGGGCTGCCGCTGCGCCGCCAGGTCTTCGCCCGGCGCCAGGACCTCATCAGCGACAGCTCCTTCGTCAGCCTGCAGGTCGGCCGCCGCGCCCTGACCGCGATGCCCGGTCCCGGCGGTCAGCCGTGGCCGGACCAGCTCAGCCGCCGGGCGCTGGCCGGGCTGCGCGCGGCGGGCTGGCCGCTGCCCGACGCGCTCGGCGGACTGACCCTCTTCGCGGCCAGCAGCACCGGCGCCGGCCGCGGCAAGGTCATCGGGCTGTCCTACTCCGACGGGCTGTCGGTCATCTCGGTGTTCGTCCAGCGCGGCGAGCTGCCTGCCCGGCTGCCGGGATGGCGCCGGGCCATGGCCGGCGGCCGGGCGGTGCTCACCGCCGACCCGGACCGGCGCGGCATGGCCTGGTCGGCCCGCGGCTTCGTGTACACGCTGATCGCTGACGCCCCGGAGGCCACCGTGACCAGGGCCGTAGCCGGGCTGCCGCCCGGCAGCGGTGCCGGGTTCTGGGCCCGGATGGCCCGGGGCGCGCGGCGGCTGATGTCGTGGGCGGATCCGTTCCGGTAGCCGGCCAGATACCCTGGAACCGCGGCGGCCGTCCCGGCTACCGCGGTCACCGCTGGAGCGCTGCGTGTTCGAGCTGAGTTTCGTGAAGATCGCCGTGCTCGCCGTGCTGGCCCTGATCATCTTCGGGCCCGACCAGCTGCCCAAGATGGCCGGCCAGGCGGGCCGCATGCTGCGCGACCTGCGGGCCATGGCCGACCGGGCGCGCGCGGACCTGCAGGACAACCTCGGCCCCGAGTTCAGCGACTTCGACCTGAACGACCTGAACCCGCGTGCCTTCGTCCGCAAGCACCTGTGGGACGACGACGTCACCGCGGCGCCCGCGGAGGCCCTGCCGGATGCGGCCGGGGCGCTGCCCGAGCCCTTGCTGCTCGGGGAGAGCCCGCCCTACGACACCGAGGCGACCTAGACCGGGCTCAGCCCGAGCTGCCGCCCGGCCAGGCTGCGGGACCGGCCCGCCAGCGCCTGGGCGATCTGGCCCAGCTCGCGGGCGGCCGGGGACGAGGGATCGGACACCACCAGCGGTACGCCGGCGTCCCCGGCCTCGCGCAGCCGGGTGTCGATCGGCACCTCGCCGAGCACCGGCACCTCGGTGCCGAGCTGCCGGGTCAGCGCGCTGGCGACGGCCCGGCCGCCGCCGCTGCCGAAGACTTCGATCCGCTCGCCGCAGTGCGGGCAGGGCAGGTAGGACATGTTCTCGATCACGCCCACCACCCGCTGGTGCAGCTGGGCCGCCAGCGACCCGGCCCGCTCGGCGACCTCGGCCGAGGCCAGCTGCGGGGTGGTGACCACGATCAGCTCGCTGCCCGGCAGCAAGTGCGCCGCCGAGATCGCCACGTCGCCGGTGCCCGGCGGCAGGTCCATCAGCAGCACGTCCAGGTCGCCCCAGTAGACGTCGGCCAGGAACTGCTGCAGCAGCCGGTGCAGGATCGGGCCGCGCAGCGGCAGCGGCTCGTTGCCCCGCTTCAGCAGGCCGCTGGAGATCACGCTGACCCCGTACGAGGACGGGGGCATGATCATCTGCTCGACCTGGGTCGGCCGGCCGGTCACGCCCAGCATCCGCGGCACCGAGTGCCCGTAGATGTCCGCGTCCAGCAGCCCGACCTTCTGCCCCGCGGCGGCCAGCGCCGCGGCCAGGTTGACCGTCACCGACGACTTGCCGACGCCGCCCTTGCCGCTGGCCACCGCGTACACCTTGGTCAGCGAAGCCGGGCTGGCGAACGGGATCTCCTTCTCCGGCTGGCCGCCGCGCAGCTTGGTCTGCAGCTCGCGGCGCTGCTCCTCGCTCATCACGTCCAGCTCGACCCGGACGCCGGTCACGCCGGGCAGCTTGCGCACCGCCGCGGTCACATCCCGGGTGATGGTGTCGCGCAGCGGGCAGCCCGACACGGTCAGCCACACCGCGACCGTCACCGTGCCGTCCGCGGCCACCTCGACGTTCTTGACCATGCCGAGGTCGGTGATCGGCCGGTGGATCTCGGGGTCCTGGACGCCGGCCAGGGCCTGGGTCACCTGCTCCGGCGTGACTTGCCCGGCGGGCGGCCGGGCGGCGCCGCGGCCTGCACCCGAGCCGGAACGAGACGAGAAGATGGGCATAACGCCATGCTATAGCCAGGGCAGCGCGGACCAGGAGCGCAGCGCTTCGGCCAGGCCCGGGGTGAGCTGTCCGGCGGCCTCCAGCGCCGCGAACCGGGCCTGGTCGGCCCAGCGCGCGTCCGCCGCGTCGTCGCCGGCCCGCAGCTCGCCCCCGGTCACGCTGGCCCGGTAGTCGCGGATCTCCAGGACGGTGCCGTCCGGGCCGGGCCGGTCGACGGCGCCGAGCAGCGGCCCGCACCGCACGTCCAGGCCGCATTCCTCCTGTACCTCCCGGCGCACGGCCTGCTCGTCGGACTCACCGGGCTCGATCCGGCCGCCGGGCAGCGACCACAGGCCCGCGGCCGGCTCGTGGCCGCGCTGGATCAGCAGCAGCCGCCGGCCGGCGTCCGCGATCACCGCCCCGACGCAGGGCACCCGCGTCACCACCTATCCAGTATCAGCGCCTGCCCGGTACCGGGGCGGCCCGGCCGGCCCGGGATGCTTGACGAACGCGCCGCCTGGGTTGACTGTCAGTGGTCATGAACGCGCCGATGACCTGCCCGCGCTGCGGCGCGGAGCTGCGCGAGCCGAGCGCCTGGTCCAGTGCGTGGCGGTGCGAGCAGCACGGCGCCGTGCATCCGCTGCGGGCCAGCCTGCGCCCCTCGCCGCAGGGCCTGGCCGGGCTGCTGCGCGGCGCGGCCGTGCCGGTCTGGCTGCCCTGGCCGCTGCTGCCGGGCTGGCTGGTCACCGGGTTCGCCGGGGCCGGCGACGAGCGCACAGGGACCCGCGGCTGCATCGTGGCGCTGTCCGGGCCGAGCCCGGCGGGCGGCCCCGCCGACATGCTGGTCATCTCCGAGGAACTGGGCGTCGGCCTCGGCGCCCGGTTCGCCGGCCTGGACTCCTTCGACCCGGGAGCGGGGTTCGCCGCCGGGCCGCCGGACGCGACGGTCAGTTACGGGCATCACGAGTTCCCGCTGTGGCACGTCGCGGCGCCGGGCCGGGCGGCGTTCGCCGGCGAGGTGCTGGGCGCCTGGTTGTGGGTGATCTTGTGGCCGGATCCGGCCGGGCTGCTGATGCTCGATGTGCTGCAGCTCAGGGACTTGCGCGATCCCGGGCAGCAGCTGGACCTGCCATACGGGGCACGGTCGCCGCGGCTGCCCGGCTAGTCTCGCGTGCGTGCGCGCGGATCTGCATAGCCACAGCACGGCCTCCGACGGCACCGAGGCGCCTGCCGCGGTGATGGCCAGGGCCCGGGCCGCCGGCCTGGACGTCATCGCGCTGACCGACCACGACACGGTGGCCGGGCACGCCGAGGCGGCGGCGGCGCTGCCTTCGGGGCTGACGCTGCTGCCCGGGATGGAGCTGTCGTGCCGCCTGGACGGGCACAGCGTGCACATGCTGGCCTACCTGTTCGACCCGGCCGAGCCGGAGCTGGCCGCCGAGCTGGCCGCGATCAGGGACAGCCGCCTGGGCCGGGCCCGGGCCATGGTGACCCGGCTGGCCGAACTCGGCGCCCCGGTGAGCTGGGAGCAGGTCAGCGCCATCGCCGGCGGCGGGGTGGTCGGCCGGCCGCACATCGCCCGGGCGCTGGCCGCCGCGGGAGTGGTGGCGGCCCCGGCCGACGCGTTCAGCCCGGAGTGGATCGGCACCGGCGGCCGGGCTCACGTCACCCGGTACGCGCCGGACCCGGTCCGCGCGGTCGGGCTGGTCCGGGCGGCGGGCGGGGTCACGGTGCTGGCCCACCCGCGCGGCCGGCCGGGCGGGTGGGCAGTGCCCGACGAGGCGATCGCGGGCCTGGCCGCCGCCGGGCTGGCCGGTCTCGAGGTCAGCCATCCGCAGCACGACCCGGCGCAGCGGGCCGCGCTGGCCGCGCTGGCCGCCGATCTCGGCCTGGTCGCGTCGGCCGGCAGCGACGACCACGGCGCGCTGACCGGGTTCCGGATCGGCACCGAGGCCGCCGGGCGGGCGGTCTACGAGCGGCTGACCGGGGCGGCCACGGGCGCCCGGCCGGTGACCGGCGGCGGCCCGGCGGCCGCCCGCACCGACAGCGGACAGGAGCGGAACTGATGCAGGCACGGATCGACCAGGTGAGCGGCCAGGTGAGCACCTGGATCGTCGGTGACGACGCCGAGGTGGTGGTGATCGACCCGGGTGCGGCGGACGCCGTGCTGTCGGCCGTGGGGGAGCGCGAGGTGCTGGCAGTGATCTGCACGCACGGTCATGCCGATCACGTCAGGTCCGCCGTCGACGTGGCCGGGCGCGACGACGCGGACGTGGCCTTGCACCCCGCCGACCTGGTGTGGTGGCGGGAGGCACATGCGGGCACGTCCCCGGGCATCGAGATGGAGGACGAGGGCGTCTTCGGCGTCTCGGACGTGACGCTGGAGGTCATCCACGCGCCCGGGCACAGCCCCGGCTCGGTGCTGCTGTACTGCGAGGAACTCGGCGCCGTCTTCGCCGGTGACGTGGTGGGCGAGGACGGCCCGGTGGCCCACGACGGCGAGTACGCCGACTTCCCCCGCCAGCTCAGCGCGATCGGCGAGCACCTGCTGACGCTGCCGGGGCAGACCCGGGTGCTGGCCGGGCACGGCGCGGAGTTCACCGTCGCGGACGCGGAGAAGCGCTTCGATTCCTGGGTGCGGCCGGGCCCGGGTGCACAGCCGAGGGCCCGGGTGCACAGCCCGGGACGGGCCCGGGTGCACAGCCCGGGACGGGCCCGGGTGCACAGCCCGGGACGGGCCCGGGTGCACAGCCCGCGGCCGGGCCGCGCTAGCGGGCCGTCGTGCAGCAGCTGAGCCTGGAGGGGATGCCGCAGCGCCTGTTCTCCTGCACGCCGACCCGGCTGAGCACCTGGCTGGACTGCCCGCGCCGGTACCGGATGAGCTACCTGGACCGGCCGCCGCCGGGCAAGGGGCCGCCGTGGGCGCACAACAGCCTCGGGGCCAGCGTCCACAACGCGCTGGCCGGCTGGTGGCGGCTGCCGCGGGCCCAGCGCACCGTGGCCGCGGCCGGCCGGCTGCTGACCGAGGGCTGGATCAACGAGGGCTTCTCCGGCGATGCGCAGTCCGCCTGGTACCGCGACCAGGCCCGGGAGATGGTGCTGGCCTACGCCGCGGGCCTGGACCCGGCCGCCGAGCCGGCCGGGGTGGAGCGCACGGTCGCGGCCAGGACCGAGCGGATCGCGGTCTCGGGCCGGATCGACCGGCTGGACGACCGCCGCGGCGCCGGGCAGCCCGCCGCCGGCGAGCTGGTCGTGGTGGACTACAAGACCGGCCGGCACGTCCCGGACGCGACCGACGCCAGGTCCTCGATGCCGCTGGCCCTGTACGCGCTGGCCGCGGGCCGGGTGCTGCGGCGGCCGTGCCTGCGGGTCGAGCTGCATCACCTGCCGAGCGCCACCGTAGCGGCGTGGACGCACACTCCGCAGGCGCTGGAGCGCCAGCTGGGCCGGGCCGAGGATATCGCGGCCGAATGCGTGCAGGCGCACGAGGCGTCCGCGGCCGGGCAGCCCGAGGCCAGCGTCTTCCCGCCGCGCCCCGGGCCCGGCTGCGGCTGGTGCGACTACCGGGCGCATTGCCCGGAGGGCAGCGCCGCCGCCCCGGCCCGGCGGCCCTGGGACGGCCTGCCCGAAGGCGGCTACTCCCGGCCCGAGGACGAGGACTAGGGCCGTCCGGCCGCCCCGCCGGCCGCCCGGCGCCGGGCCCGCGCGTCGCGCTCAGCCTCGTTCCAGAACCCGGTGAGCATGCTGGCCGTGGTGGCCGGCGCCTCGACCGCCGGGGAATGCGCCGCGCCGGGGATGCAGGCCCGCTGGGCGCGCAGCCGCCGGGCCATCGCGGCCTGGACCGGCGTCGGCCAGGCGTCGTCGAGCTCGCCGAAGACGACCAGGATCCGCAGCTCCTCGCGGCTGGCCAGCTCGGCCGTCCGGTCCGGCCAGTCCAGCAGGTACCGGGCCATCATGACCATGCCGACCGGGCTGTTGCGCAGCGTGCGGCGGCGCAGGAACGCCAGGATGTGCGGCGGCACCCCGGCCGCCGCGGCCTCCGGCCCCAGCCGCTCGTCCCACAGCTGCCTGATTCCGGCGGCCAGCCGCTGCGGATCCAGTTGCTGCGGGTCCGGCGGGGCGGGACCGGCGGCGCCGAGCAGTTCCAGCATCGTGCGCAACCGGGCTGCCCGCGCCCCGGGCAGGCTGCCCGGCCCGGAGCCGAGCAGGGTCAGCGACAGCGGCACGCCGGGCCCGGCCAGCACCGCCTGCCGGGCGACCAGCCCGCCGAAGGAGTGGCCGAGCAGGTGCACGCCCGCATCGTCGTCGGCCACCTGGCGGGCCACGGCGAGCACGTCGGCGGCCAGCGCGTCGGGCCGGTAGTCGCCGGGCTCGGCGGACGGCTCGGACTCGTACTGGCCGCGCTGGTCGATCGCGATCACCCGGCGGCCGGCCGCGGCCAGCGGCGGCAGCACCGGCAGGAAGTCCTCCTTGCTGCCGGTGTACCCGGGCAGCAGCAGCGCGGGCTTGCGCTCGCAGACGCCGCGGTCCGGCATCGCCTCCAGCGCGGCGAACTCGCCGCGGCTGGTCTTGATCGTGCGCGGCTGGACGCGGTCCGGCAGCACGAGAGACCTCGGGGTGCTCACGGGGTGGCAGCCTACCCAGTCACGGCCGGGGCGTACTCGCCCAGATTTTGCGCGGTCAGCACAGAAGATTTCCCGCCGCGGCGGACGTTACACCTGGGACCGGCCAGTCACGCGGGACCAGCCAGACACCGGGACGGCCAGACACCGGGGACGGCCAGACACCGGGGACGGCCAGACACCGGGGACCGGCCGGCCGCCCGGACCGGTCAGCCGGCGGCTGCGGCCCCGCTGCGCCCGGGGCGCCGCCGCCGCCGGCGGCTCCGGCCGGTGACGGCCGCGCCCTCGGGCTGGCCCGGCCCGGCCGCCGGCCCGCTGCCCGCGGTCCGGTGCGCCGGGCTGCCGTCTGCTTCGTGCCCGGCGGCATCCGCGGCCGGCACCGGGGCGCCGCCGCGGGTGCGGTGGCGCACCCGGTTGCGGCGGGGCTGGCCATCGCCGTCCGCGGACTTGTCCCGGTTGTCACGCCGGGCCGGGGAGCGGCTCTTGCCGGTCTCGCCGATGTCCTCGAGTTCCTCGGCTTCCAGTCCCGCCCGGCCGCGCTGCTTCCGGGGCAGCATGCTCCCGGCACCCGCCGGGATGGACAGCTCCTCGTACAGGTGCGCGGAGGTGGAGTAGGTCTCCGGCGGGTCCGGGTGCCCCAGGTTCAGCGCGGTGTCGATGAGCTTCCAGCGCTGCAGGTCGTTCCAGTCCACGAAGGTCACGGCCACGCCCTCGCGCCCGGCCCGGCCGGTACGGCCGATCCGGTGCAGGTAGGCCTTCTCGTCCTCGGGGCACTCGTAGTTGATCACGTGGGTCACGTCGTCGACGTCCAGGCCGCGCGCAGCGACGTCGGTGGCCACCAGCACGTCGACCTTGCCGCTGCGGAACGCCCGCATGGCCCGCTCGCGCTGGCTCTGGCCCAGGTCCCCGTGCACCGCCGCAGCCGCGAAGCCGCGCCGGGTCAGCGCCTCCGCCACCTGGTCGCAGCTCCGCTTGGTCCGGCAGAACACCATGGTCAGGCCGCGGCCGGCGGCCTGCAGCACCCGGGCCAGCACCTCGATCTTGTCCATCTGGTGCGCCCGGAACACATGCTGCTCGGTGGTCGGCACGAGGACCGGCTCGTCGTGGTGCTCAGCCCGGATGTGGATCGGCTGGTGCAGGTGCCGCCGGGCGAGCGTCACCACCTCCCCGGGCATGGTCGCCGAGAACAGCATGGTCTGCCGCCGCGGCGGGGTGAGGGCCAGGATCCGCTCCACGTCCGGCAGGAAGCCGAGGTCGAGCATCTTGTCCGCCTCGTCCAGCACCAGCGCTTGCACGCCGGACAGGTCGAGGTGGCCCTGCCGGGCCAGGTCGAGCAGCCGCCCGGGCGTCCCGACCACCGCGTCCACGCTGGCCAGGGCCTCGATCTGGGGCTCGTAAGCACGGCCGCCGTACAGCGTGACCACCCGGGCGCCGGTGCGCGTGCCGGCCATCCGCGTGTCGTCGGCCACCTGGATGGCCAGTTCCCTGGTGGGCACGACGACCAGGGCGCGCGGGGCGTTCGGCCTGCGGTCCCCGGTGCCCGCCAGCATCTGCAGCAGCGGGATGCCGAACGCCAGGGTCTTGCCGGTGCCGGTGCGCGCCTGCCCGATGACGTCGTGCCCGTCGAGCGCGATCGGCAGCGTCAGCGCCTGGATCGGGAACGCGGTGACGATCCCGCTGGCCTCCAGCGCGGCGCAGATGTCCTCGGAAATGCCGAAGTCGCGGAAGGCCTTGGCCTGGCCGGCCGCCAGCGCGTCAGGCTCCAGCTCGTCCTCGTCGGCCACCAGCGTCACGACCGGCTCGGACTGCGCCGCGCCCGGGCCCGCCACGGTCACGGTCGTGGACGCGGTGGTCATCGCGGCGGCGCTGGCCGCGGCCGCCGGGGCCGCAGCGGGTCCGGCCGCGGCCACGCTGGCACCGTCCGCCGGGCCGGCGGTCACCGTCGTGCTGCCGAGCCAGACCGAGCCAGGCCGGCCGGGTCGCGCCCGGCGGCGCGGCCGGAGAATCAGCAGCCGCGGGATCGGCGGCCGGGAAATCGGGAGAAAGCTCGGCCGGCCGGTGCCGGCGCCATCTGCCGCGGGCTCGTCCGGCGCGGCCGGTATCTTGCTGCTCAGGGCGTTCCGCCTCCATCGTGGGCCTGCGACCGGCGCCAGGTGGCTTTGCACTGCGTATCCCGTTCGGCTCCGCCAGCCGCAGCGTGATCAGCGCGGGCGCATGATCCGTGCGAAGGCGCCGTCCGGCCGGATCTCACCGGCCCGGAGGCAGTCGGGCATATCAGCTTGCACAGGGTCGCAGGCGCGGTCATCACGTCTGCACTCATCTACTGAACAGAAACAACGCTCAACGGTCGTTGCTGCATTCCATATTCGAAGCCAACCCGATTCTATCAAGCGCCGCGGCCCCGGCGGCATCCGCGCCAGGCTGAACGAGCTTGCGGGCGGCGCGCTGCCGCCCGCCGGAACGCTGCGGGCGAATTGTGACGTTGTTACGCTGCCCACGTGGTCACCCAGGACGCCGCCGGCGGGATCGTGCCGGAGCAAGCTGCCCGCGCCCAGGATCCGGCGGCCGAGGGCGTGCTCGACCTGCTCGGAATGCTGGCGTACGCCTCGCTGACCGGCTTCTTCCGGCTCTCCGAGGACGCGTCGGTGGCCGCCACGCTGACCGACAAGACGGCCCTGGCCGAGATGGCGGTGGCCGAGTTCGGGCACTTCCGGCTGCTGCGCGGCCGGCTCGAGGAGATGTCCGCCGACCCGGATCAGGCCATGGCCCCGTTCGTGGCCCCGGTCGACGACTACCACGCCAGGACCGCCCCGGCGGACTGGCTGGAGAGCCTGGTCAAGGCCTACGTCGGGGACGGGATCGCGGCGGATTTCTACCGGCTCGCGGCCGAGCGCCTGGATCCGCGGACCCGGTCGCTGGTCGAGGAGGTCCTGGCCGACACCGGTCACGCCGAGTTCGTCGTCCGCCGGGTGCGGGACGCCGCCGATGAGGACCCCAAGCTGGAGGCGCGGCTGGCGCTGTGGGCCCGGCGGCTGGTCGGCGAGGCGCTCGGCCAGGCACAGCGGGTGGCGGCGGCCCGGCCGCCGCTGGCCATGGTGCTCGCCGGTGACCAGACCACGCAGCTCGGCGAGGTCGGGCGCATCTTCGCCCGGCTTACCGACGCGCATGCGCAGCGGATGGCGGCACTCGGGTTCGACGCGGCCCCGGCGGCGGCCGGCGGTTCCGGCTAGCGGCTCACTCCGGCCGGCAACGAGGCCGCCGCCGGCCAGCCGGGCCGTCGCGCTCGCCGGCCCCGAAGCCGATCCGCCGCGGCCCGGTGGCCGCGGTCTCGATGTAGGCCAGCTTGTCGGCCGGCACCAGCACCCGGCCGCCCTTCTCGTCGGTCAGGGCCAGCACCGACCCGTCCGCGATCGCGGCGCGGACGGCCTGCTCCAGCTCTTCCGCGGTCGCCGGGGTCTCCAGCACCAGCTCCCGGGCCACCGACTGTATGCCGATCTTGACTTCCACGGCCGTCAGCTTAACGACCGGACCGGCTGCCCCGCCTCCGCGCCGCCCGGATACCCGCTTTCCGGGCTGATCGGCCAGCCGCTGATTCCGCGCCAGGCCAGCCTGGTTATCAGCTGCTCCGCCTCGCCCTTCGGCATGACCTTGTCGGTGCTGAGCCAGTACCGCGCGCTGACCTGGGCCATGCCCACCAGGGCCACCCCGAGCATCAGCGCTTCGTCGTCCTTGACCCCGGCGTCGTCGCGGATGAACTCGCGCACCATCTCGGCGCACTGGTCCATGGCCGAGTCCAGCCTGGCCCGGACGGCCGGCTCGTTGCTGAGATCAGATTCGAAAACCAGCCGGAAGGCCTCGCCGTCGCCGCCCATGTAGTCGAAGAACGCGCGGAACGTGGCGGGCACGCGCTGCTTGTTGTCGGTGGTGGAATCGAGTGCTTCGCGCACGATCCGCACCAGGTCGGCCACGCTCTCGTCCAGCAGCGCCAGGTAGAGCTCAAGCTTGCTGGGAAAATGCTGGTAGAGCACGGGCTTGCTGACGCCGGCCTGAACAGCGATCTCGTCCATCGCGGCCTGGTGATAACCCTGCGCGACGAAGATCTCGCGGGCGGCGCCCAGCAGCTGGCGTCGTCTGGCCTGTTTCGGCAGCCGGGTAGACGGCCGGGCCTGCGACGATGTGGTCACTACGAACTCCGAAGGTTCCGGTGCGTGCAGAATCAGATGCTGCCTGCCCGGTAATCTTACCGACTCAGTGGCCGCTAACCATTGCCGCCGGGCGCCAGGGCGGCCGCCAGGGAGCGGCTCGCGGCACTGGCGAGATCCGTGGGTGCTACGGATTCCGAAGCCTGAACCTTCGGAATCCGTAGCGAGGGTCTGCGCTAGCGGTACTCCTCGTCGTCCGGGCCGAGGTCGCGCGACTGCTCGGCCGTGTCGGCCTCGTCCGCCTCCAGCGGCCGCTCGCCCGCCGGGCCGGGTCCGGAATCGGACTCGCCGGGGATCGCGTCGGTCTGCTGCTCCACGGCGTCGGGCACCGGCTCTTCCAGCCTCATGTCACTCAATCTGGATTCCCTCCGGCCCCTGATCGGCCAACCTGGCTCTGACGTGCGTAATCCGGATCATGCAGCATGTATGTGCACCCGATCCGGCGGGGTAAGGAGGAACCATGCGCAGCATGTGGAAGGGCGCGATCTCCTTCGGGCTGGTCATGATCCCGGTGAAACTCTACGCCGCGACCGAGCAGAAGGACATCTCGTTCCGGCAGGTGCACCGGGCCGACGGCGGGCGGATCAGGTTCCGGCGCGTGTGCTCGGTCTGCGGTGAGGAAGTGGCGTACGAGGACGTCGCGAAGGGGTACGAGCTGCCGAGCGGCGAGATGGTGATCCTGACCGACGAGGACATGGCCGAGCTGCCGCTGCCGACCACCCGCAACATCGAGGTGCTGAACTTCACCCCGGCCGATCAGCTGGACCCGATCTTGTACAACCGCAGCTACTACGTGGAGCCTGATGCGACCGGCACTCGGGCGTACGTGCTGCTGCGCGATGCGCTTGAACAGTCGGGGAAGCTGGCGATCGCCCAGGTGGCGCTGCGCCAGCGCGAGTCCCTGGCCACGCTGCGCACCCGCGACGGAGTGCTGGTGCTGGAGACGTTGCTGTGGCCGGACGAGGTGCGGGCGGCAGATTTCCCGTTCCTCGACGACGACATCGAGGTGCGCTCGCAGGAACTCACCATGGCCGAGTCCCTGATCGACTCGATGACCGTGGACTTCGAGCCGGGCGACTACCGGGACGGCTACCGCGAGGCACTGGCCGAACTCGTGCACGCCAAGGCGGACGGCCGCGACGTGGTCCAGCCGGAGGAAGCCGGCGAGCCCGAGGCCGAGCCCACCAGCCTGGCCGACGCGCTGCAGGCGAGCCTGGCCGCGGCCATGGGCGGCCGGGGCGGCTCGGGCGGCGCTGGCTCGGGCAGTGCTGGCTCAGCCGGCGGCGGCTCGGCCAAGGCCGGCCCGGGCAAGCGCGCCCCGGGCAGTCGCAGCTCCGCCAAGCCCCGTGCCAGGCAAGCCGCGTCCGGCAACGGCCGGGCGGCCAGCGCGGCCAAGTCCGGCACCGGCAAGAACGGCGCGGCGGGCACGAAATCCGCCAAGCCGGCCGGATCCGGCTCGGGTTCAGGCTCCGGCTCGGCCAAGCGCCGCACCAAGCGCAAGGCCAGCTGACCGTCTGGCCCTGCTGTACCGGCGGGTAACCTGGTCACATGACCGACCCGATCGCGCCCTGGCCTGGCGAGATAGTCGATTGTGACGGCGTTAGCGTGTTCGTCCGCGCCACTCCGGCGGTGCCGGGGGCGGATCCGGCCCTGTTCGTGCACGGTCTCGGCGGTTCGTCGCTGAACTGGACCGACCTGATGGACCTGCTGCGGCAGCCGCCCGGCGGCAGCGCGGCCGGCCAGGAACTGAACTGCGTAGCGATCGACCTGCCCGGATTCGGCTTCTCGCCCGTCCCGGCGGACGGCCGGTACTCGGTCTCCGCGCACGCCGACGCGGTGATCGCGCTCATCACCAAGCGCGGCAACTGGCCAGTGCACCTGATCGGCAACTCGCTCGGCGGGGCCGTCTGCACCCGGGTGGCCGGCCGCCGCCCCGACCTGGTGCGCACCATGACCCTGGTCTCGCCCGCGCTGCCCGACCTGCGCCCGCGCCCGCTCCCGGTCCGGCTCGGCCTGGTCACCGCGCCCGGCATCGGGATGTGGATGATGCGCAGGCTCCAGCGGCTGCCCGCCGAGCTGCGCGCCACCCGGTCCTTCCACGACCTGTACCGCGATCCGGCCCTGGTGCACCCGGCCCGGCGCGCCGCCGAGATCGAGGAGGTCCTCCGCCGCGACGCGCTGGACTACTCCGCCGACGCCCTGGTCCGCTCGGCCCGCAGCCTGGTCACCGAATACGCCAGGATCGGCCCGGGATCGCTGTGGCGCGACGCGGCCCGGGTCACCGCGCCTGCCCTCGTCATCCACGGCAGCCACGACCGGCTGGTGAACCCGATCATGTCCACCCGGGCGGCCCGGGTGTTCCCCGACGCCCGGGTGGTCGTGCTGCCGCGGGTCGGGCACGTCGCGATGATGGAGCGCCCGGACCTGGTGGCCAGGGAGGTGCGCGATTTCCTGGCGGCCCACAGTGCTGCGCTGTCGGTGCGGTAGCCGCCGGTGACCCGGCCCGGCGAGCAGGCGCGGGGCACCGTGGTCAGCGCCCCCCGGGTCATACCGGCGGACGGCGCCGCGGCCGCGATGCTGGAGCCGGGCTACCTGACCTTCTCCGGCGGCACGATCACCGCCGTCGGCCCGGGCCTGCCGCCGCGCCGCCCCGACGTCGAGCTGACCTCGGGCGTGCTGGTGCCCGGGCTGATCGACCTGCAGGTCAACGGCTACTTCGGGGTGGAGCTCAGCCGGGCCGAGCCGGACGGCTGGGCGCAGGTCAGCGCCGGGCTGCCGCAGACCGGCACCACGGCCTTCATGCCGACGTTCATCACCGCGCTGCTGCCGGACCTGGCCGCTTCGCTGGCGGCGGCGAGCGGGATGGTGGGGCGAGGCGGCGAGCGGGGCGGTGGCGAGCGGGGCGGCGGCGAGCGGGGCGGTGGCGGGCCAGCCCGCCGGGGCGCGGGTGCTGGGGGTGCACGTCGAGGGGCCGTTCATCGCGCCGCGGCGGCGCGGCGCGCACCGCCCGGACTGGATCATCGACCCGGACCCGGCCGCGGCCGCCGGCCTGCTCGCCGCCGCCGGCGGCGCGCTGCGGATCATGACCCTGGCCCCGGAGCGGCCCGGCGCGCTGGCCGTGATCCGCCAGCTGGCGCAGGCCGGGGTGCTGGTCAGCATCGGGCACTCGGATGCCACCGGCGATCAGGTCCGGCAGGCCGCCGGGGCCGGGGCGCGGATGGTCACCCACCTGTTCGACGCCCAGCGGCCGCTGCACCACCGCGAGCCGGGGGTGGTCGGCACGGCGCTGACCGACCCGCGGCTCACCAGCGGCCTGATCGCCGACCTGCACCACGTCGGGGCGGAGGCGTGCCGCATCGCGTTCGCCGCCGCGCCCGGCCGGATCTGCCTCGTCACCGACGCCGCGGCGAGCGCGGGCATGCCGCCCGGCCGGTACCTGCTGGGCGGTGAGCCGATCGAGCTGCCGCCCGGTCCCGGCCAGCCGCCGGTCCGGGCGGACGGGACCCTGGCCGGGTCGGGCCTGCGGATGGACGCCGCGGTCGCCAACATGGTGAGCGCCGGGGTGGAGCTGACCGCCGCGGTGGCGGCCGCCACGGTCGTGCCCGCCGACCTGATCGGCCGGCCCGACCTCGGCCGGCTCGCGCCGGGCGCGGCGGCCGACCTGGCCTGGCTGGGCGACGACCTGCGTGCGCGGGGCACCTGGATCGGCGGTGCCCGGCTCAGCGGCTTACCGTAACGTCATCCGGGCGGCACGCGCCGCCCGTGGCCGGTGCCCGGCGCCGGCGCGCGATGCGAGGGAGGCCGCGTGGACCAGATCACCGACCCGGGCGCCGTGACGCACATGCGCGCGGAGATCTCCGAGCAGCCGGCTGCGCTGCGCGCGACGATCGGCGCGCTGCTGCCGCGGGCCGGCGAGATCGCGGCCGCCGCGGCGGGCACCCGGCAGGTGCTGTTCATCGCCCGCGGCACCTCCGACAACGCCGCGGTGTACGGCAGCTACCTGCTGCAGACCGCGCGGCCTGGCTGACCACGCTGGCCGCTCCGTCGGTCGCCACCGCCTACGGCAGCAGGCTCGACCTGTCTGGCGTGCTCGCCGTCGCCTTGTCCCAGTCCGGCAAGACGGAGGAGATCGTGGCGGCCCTGCAGTGGGCGGCCGACTGCGGCGCGCGGACGCTCGCCATCACCAACCATGCGCAGTCCCCGCTGGCCGCGGCGGCCGGCCTGGCCCTGGTCACCGAGGCCGGGGCGGAACGGGCCGTGCCGGCCACCAAGACCTTCACCACCCAGCTCGCGGCGCTCGCCGTGCTGGCCGTCGGCCTCGGCGCCGCGCTGGATCCGGGCCAGCTGCGCGCGGTCCCGGACCAGATCGAGGCCATGCTCGCCGCCCCGCCCGACGTCGGCCCGGTGGTGTCAGACCTGGCCGGGGTCACCGGCCCGGTAGTGTCCGGCCGCGGCCTGGCCTACGCGGCGGCGCTGGAACTGGCGCTCAAGCTCAAGGAGGCCTGCTACCTGCCGGCCATGGGGCTGTCCTACGCCGACCTGCTGCACGGCCCGATCGCGGTGGTGGACGAGCGGACCCCGGCGATCGTGATGGCGGCCAATTCCGGGCCGACGCTGGCGGGCACGATCGAGCTGGCCCGCCGGGTCACCGGGGCCGGCGCGCCCGCCTTCTGCATCGGCGGCGGCCCGGAGCTGGCCGCGGTCTGCACCCGGGCGCTGCCCGTCCCCGACCTGCCGGAGTGGCTCGCGCCGCTCGCGCTGATCGTTCCCGGGCAGCTGCTGACCGAAGCACTGGCCCGCCGCCTCGGGGTGAACCCGGATGCCCCGCGCGGGCTGTCCAAAGTCACCCAGACCACCTGAATGCCGCCCGGCGTATCCTGATCGCGTCTGCTGTCCGAGCACCGGGGGTACCCGCATGAGTTTCTTCGACAACGCCAAGAAGCTGGCCGAAGAGGCCAGGGAGATGGCCGGCGAGCATCCGGAGACCGCCGACAAGCTCCTCAGCGAGGCGGAGAAGCTCGCCGACCAGCAGACCGGCGGCAAGTACCACGACCAGATCGGCAAGATCGGCGACAAGGTCGACGAGCAGCTCGATTCGGGCCAGCGGGACGGTCGCCAGCCCGAGCAGCGGCGCTAGCTGCCGCCGGAGCCGCGATGAGCCCGGCGGCCGGCGGCCCGCTCCCGCCGGAGGTGATCGAGCCGGATCCGGAGCACGCGGAGACCGCGGCCGAGTCCGCCGGATCCGGCCCGGCTCCGGGCGGCCCGGTCCGCGGCGTGGTCATCGACTGGGGCGGGGTGCTGACCAACCCGATCCTGGACACGGTGGAGGCCTGGCTGCGGCGGGAGCGGATCAGCCGCGAGAGCTATCTGGCGATCATGCGCTTGTGGTTGCCGCAGGCGTATCGGACCGGGCGCGGGGAAGACCACAACGACAACCCGGTACACCGGCTGGAGCGCGGCGAGTGCCCGGACGAGGAGTTCGAGCGCGAGCTGGCCAGCCATCTGGTCCGCGAGGACGGCAGCCCGGTGCCAGCCGGCGGCCTGCTGCGCCGGATGTTCGCGGCGGCGTTCGTCGACGATTCGATGCAGGACATGCTGCTCCGGGTCCGCGCAGCCGGGCTGAAGACCGCGCTGCTGTCGAACTCGTGGGGCCGCAGCGGCTATCCGCGCCGGCTCCTTGATGACCTGTTCGACGCGGTGGTGATCTCCAGCGAGGTCGGCATGCGCAAACCGGAAGAGCGGATCTTCGCCTACACCGCCCGGCTGCTCGGCTTGCCGCCGCAGGAATGCGTGTTCATCGACGACGTCGAGCAGAATGTGACCGCGGCCCGCGCCATCGGGTTCCTGGCCGTGCACCACCACCGGTATCAGCCGACCGTGCAGCGACTGACCGAGCTCATCGGCATCCCGCTGGGGCCGCGGCTGTCCTAGGGTGAGACGCCGTGGCGCCTTCCCCCGCATCCTCCGCCCGCTACCCGCAGCCGGCCAGCGCGGGACGGTCGGCCAACATGCGCGCCAACCGCCGCACCGACACCGGCCCCGAGCTGGCGCTGCGCCGCGCGCTGCACCGGCAGGGCTACCGGTATCGCAAGGACTACCGGCTCGACCTCGGCCCGGGCTCGCGGGTCCGGCCGGACATCGCGTTCACCGCCCGGCGGGTGGCGGTCTTCGTCGACGGCTGCTTCTGGCACGCCTGCCCGCGGCACGGCAGCAAGCCGTCCGCGAACACCTGGTACTGGGGCCCGAAGCTGACCCGCAACGTGGAGCGCGACCGGGCCGCCGACGCCGCGCTGGCCGCGGCCGGCTGGCAGGTCGTGCGCATCTGGGAGCACGAGAGCGTGGACAGCGCCGTAGCCGCGGTGACCGCGGCGCTGCTGCGGTCCGCGGCGGCCGTCCGGCCATCCGCCGCTGCCGGACCGCCGGGCACCGTCAACGGCGGGCCGACCACCGTCTCCGGCGGGCAGGCCGCTGCCGCCGGCCCGCCCGCCTGAGGGGAATCGCCGTGCGCGTCTTTCTGCCCGCCACCTTGCCGGCCGTGGCCCGGCTGGTGCGGCTGGCTACCCTGGGGCCGCCGCCGGGCCGCGGCTACGCCGTCACCGGCGAGCTGCGCGAGTGGTATTCCAGCGGTGACATCGAGGAACTGGAGTACGTGGCGCTGACGCACGCCGCCCGGGCCTCACTGCGGCTGCTGGCCGCTGACCCGGCGGCACCGCGGCGCCGGGTGGTGATCGCCGCGGAGCTGGCGGCCGAGTCGATCGTCAGCGTGGCGGGCTTCGACGAGCCGGCCCGGGTCGAGATCAAGGTGCCGGTGACCCTGCGCGAGATCGTGTCCGGGCACGTCGACGCCCCGCTGGCCGCCGCCGACATCGCAGCCGCGATCGCCGCGCTGCCGGCCGCGGACGCGGGCGACGACGACGCCCAGTTCGCGGTGGACGGCGCCGAGGGGCACGATCTCATGTGGTACGCCACCCAGGAGCTGCCGCACCTGGCGGATTGAGCCGCAGGCGGGCTCACACGGAACTCGCACGCAACTCACGCCCGGCCGGAGCTTCGCCATGGTCAGATGGCCTGGTCAGATGGCAGCAGTCAGATGGCCGCAGTCAGGTGGCCGCAGTCAAGGTGGCTGAGTGCGCGAGGAGCGGTGTGATGGCTGAGCCAGCGAGCCCGCAACCCGGCCAGGGCGAGCTGCTGGTGGTCGACGACGAGCCGTTCCTGTGCGACGCGGTGGCCGCCTCGCTGCGGTTCCTGGGGTTCACGGTGACGACCGCGCGGGACGGGACGCAGGCCCTCCGGCTGGCCCGGGACCGCCGCTTCGACCTGCTCGTGCTGGACGTGATGCTGCCCGGGGTGGACGGCTTCGAGATCGTGCGGCGGCTGCGCCGGGACGGCAGCCGGGTGCCGGTCATCTTCCTGACCGCCCGCGACACCCAGGCCGACAAGGTGGCCGGCCTGACCCTCGGCGGCGACGACTACATGACCAAGCCGTTCGGGCTGGAGGAACTCGCCGCCCGGGTCAGCACGGTGCTGCGGCGGACCAGGACCGGCGGTGCCGCGAGCGCGCTGCTGACCTTCGACGACATCGAGCTCGACCAGGACAGCTACGAGGTCAGGCGGGCCGGGCGGCTGGTCGACTTGTCGCCGACCGAGTTCCGGCTGCTGCGCTACCTGATGCTCAACCCGGGCCGGGTGCTGACCCGGTCCCAGCTGCTGGACCACGTCTGGGACTACGACTTCGGCGGTTCCAGCACGGTGGTCGCGACCTACATCTCCTACCTGCGGCGCAAGCTGGCCGACCGCGGGGCCGACGTGATCCACACCCAGCGCGGCGTCGGGTACAGCCTGCGGCTGCCGCGGCCGGGCGAGATGACCGGCGCCGATGACGGCTAGCCCGCGGCGGCGCGGCGGCGCGCTGCCGGGCCGGCTGCGGGACATCAGCGCGCTGCCGGGACGGCTGCGCCGGTCCCAGCTGCGCACCCGGGTGCTGGCCGGGGTGATGGCGGTGATCCTGGTCACCCTGGCCGTCTTCGACGTCGCGGCGGTGACCGGCTTGCGCCGGTACCTGATGGGCGAAACCCAGACCGAGCTGAACAGCCTGATCAGGGCGTACCGGATCTTCGGCGGCCGGGGGAACTTCGTGGTGCGGGGCCACCGCCTCTCGCACCCGGCGAGCCGCCGCCCGGCCGAGAGACCGGTGCCGCGCAGGCAGATAGCGCCGGGCCTCAGCGGGCCGCCGCTGCTGCTGCCGTCGCTGCTGGACCAGTACTACGTCGAGGCGATGATCCCCGGCCAGCCGCGCGTGCAGCTCATCAACGGCAACCGTGACCTGGTGCCGCAGCAGCTGCCCGCGGACCTGAGGACCTTGCTGGCCAGCCACCGCACCGAGATCGTCACCAGCAGCAACGGCCGCTCGCAGCTGCTGCTGGGGGCGGCCAGGATCGGCAACGCCACCTTCGTCGTCACCACCAGCCTGGACGGGCTCAACCGGACCGTCGGCCGGCTGCAGCTGATCGTGGTCATCGGCTCGGTGGCGGCGGCGCTGCTGGTCGCGGTCGGCATCGGCCTGGTGGTGCGGCGCGGCCTGCGCCCGATCGAGGTGATGGCCGCGCAGGCCGGCCACATCAGCGCAGGCGCGCTGACCGAGCGGGTCAGCCCGCAGGATCCCCGCACCGAGGTGGGCCGGCTCGGGGCCGCGCTGAACGGGATGCTGACCCGGATCGAGGCCTTTGTGGCGGAACGCGAGGCCAGCCAGCAGGCCACCCGCCGGTTCTTCGCCGACGCCAGCCACGAGCTGCGCAACCCGCTGGCCTCACTGCGCGCCAACGCCGAGCTCTACCAGCAGGGGGCGCTCGCCGGGCCGGGCCAGGTGGACGAGGCGATGCGCCGGATCGCGGCCGAGGCGCAGCGGATGAGCGGCCTGGTCGACGACATGCTCCGGCTGGCCCGGCTGGACCAGCACCCGGAGCGCCGTGCCGACCCGGTCGATGTGTCCGCGCTGATCGCCGACTGCGCGCAGCGGGCCGAGGCCGCCGGCCCGGGCCGCGGCTGGCGCCGCGACATCGAGCCCGGCCTGGTCGTGATCGGCGACGCGGAACTGCTGCGCCGGGCGGTCGACAACCTGCTGGCCAACGTGCGCGACCACACCCCGGCCGGCGCGACGGCGGTGATCACCGCCGCCGCGCGGGACGACCGTGTGGTGATCGAGGTCAGCGACGACGGCCCCGGGGTCGCGGCGGACCAGCTCGGCCGGATCTTCGACCGGTTCTACCGGGCCGACGGCCAGGGCGGCCGGCCCGGCTCCGGCCTGGGCCTGGCCATCGTCAGCGCCGTCGCCACCGCCCACTACGGCGCGGCCCGGGCCGGGCCGGGGCCGCGGGGCGGGCTGGCCGTCACCATCACGCTGCCCCGGCCTCAGCCGGCTCCCGCGGCGCCCGCCGTGCGACGATGAAGCTGCCGCTCGCCGGTTCCGCATCCACCGGTACCCGCCGGCTCCAGCGGCCGCAAGGAGGCATGCGATGGATGCGCTGGGCTCGCCGCACGCGCTGGACGCCGTCACCACCGTTCCCGTCCCGGCCAACGAGCCGGTCCGCAGTTACGCGCCGGGCAGTCCCGAGCGCACCGCGATCGAGGCCAGGATCAAGGAGCTGGCCGGCGAGCGCGCCGAGCTGACCATGACCATCGGCGGCCGCCGCCAGCTCGGCGGCGGGGCCCGGCTGGACGTGGTCCAGCCGCACCGGCACCGGCACGTGCTCGGCCAGCTCGGCGAGGCGACCGGCGCCGACGTGACCGCGGCCATCGAGGCTGCCGCGCAGGCGGCGCCGGGCTGGCGGGCGCTGTCCTTCGACGACCGGGCGGCGATCTTCCTCAAGGCGGCCGACCTGCTGGCCGGGCCGTGGCGGGCCACGGTCAACGCGGCCACGATCCTCGGCCAGTCCAAGTCGGTCTACCAGGCCGAGATCGACGCGGCGTGCGAGCTGATCGACTTCTGGCGCTACAACGTGCACTACGCGAGGCGGCTGCTGGCCGAGCAGCCGGTGTCGGCGCCGGGGAGCTGGAACCGGCTGGAATACCGCCCGCTCGAGGGCTTCGTGCTGGCCATCACCCCGTTCAACTTCACCTCGATCGCCGCCAACCTGCCCACCGCCCCGGCGCTGCTCGGCAATGTGGTGATCTGGAAGCCCTCGCCCACCCAGCAGCTGTCCGCGCACTACCTGATGGCCCTGCTGGCGGAGGCCGGCCTGCCGCCCGGCGTGATCAACATGGTGACCGGCAACGGCGAGGCGGTGTCGCAGGTCGCGCTGACCCACCCGGACCTGGCCGGCATCCACTTCACCGGCTCGACCCGCACGTTCCAGCATCTGTGGCGGACGGTCGGGGAGAACATCTCCGGCTACCGCGGCTACCCCCGGCTGGTCGGCGAGACCGGCGGCAAGGACTTCGTCATCGCGCACGCCTCGGCCGATCCGGAGGTGCTGACCACGGCGCTGCTGCGGGGCGCGTTCGAGTACCAGGGCCAGAAGTGCTCCGCTGCCTCCCGCGCCTACGTCCCGCGCAGCGTGTGGGCCCGCACGCGCGACGACCTGGCCGACCGGACCAGGGAACTGGCCTACGGTGACGTGGCCAGCGACCTGTCGCTGTTCGGCGGGGCGGTCATCGACGCCCGCGCGTTCGCCAAGCACACCGCGGCGCTGGCCCGGGCGGCCGGCACCGACTCGGTCTCGGTGCTGGCCGGCGGCCACACCGACGACGCCGAGGGCTACTTCGTCCAGCCCACGGTGGCCGAATGCTCCGACCCCGCCGACGAGATGTTCAGCACGGAGTACTTCGGCCCGATCCTGGCCGTGCACGTCTTCGACGACAGCCACTACGACGCGGTGCTGGCTCAGGCGGCCGATATCGCGCCGTACGCGCTGACCGGCGCGATTATCGCCACCGACCGGCAGGCCATCGCGGCCGCGACGCAGGCGCTCAGGTTCGCCGCGGGGAACTTCTACGTCAACGACAAGCCGACCGGCGCGGTCGTCGGCCAGCAGCCGTTCGGCGGCGCGCGCGCCAGCGGCACCAACGACAAGGCCGGATCGATCTTCAACCTGATCCGCTGGGTCAACGCCCGCGCCATCAAGGAACTGTTCGCCCCGCCGACCGACTACCGTTATCCCCATATGGGCTAAGGGCCGCGGGCCAGGGGGCCAGTCCGGAATCGTCGGGTTATCGAGTTACCGAAAGGGCACGTCATCTACCGCCTGGTCTTGTGGAACATCGACCTCACCCTCGTCGACGTGGCCCGGGTGTCCAGGGACGCCTACGCCGAGGCGTTCGGCCAGGTCACCGGGCGCCCGCTGGTCGCGCTGCCGCAGCTGGCGGGCCAGAGCGATTCGGAGATCTTCTTCGAGGCGCTGGCCCTGAACGACATCCCGGCCGGCCCGGCGGGCGATGACGACCTGCTGGAGCGCTATCTCGGCCGGCTGGCCGGCGCCTTCGCCGCCCGCCGCGGCCAGCTGGCCCAGCAGGGCCGGGCCCAGCCGGGCGCGCTGCTCGCGGTCGCCGCCGCCGCCCGGCTGTCCGGCGTGGTGCAGTCCGTGCTGACCGGCTCGATCCGGCCGAACGCGGTGGTCAAGCTGGAGGCGTTCGGGCTGGACGGGCACTTCGATCTCGACATCGGCGGCTACGGCTCGGAGATCTACCCCAAGGGCGCCCAGCTGCTGCGGGTCCGCAGCCGGGCCGAGGACAAGTACCGGACCTGGTTCGGGGCCGGCAACGCCGTGTACATCGGCGACTCCAGCCGCGACGTCGAGGCCGCCCGCAACGGCGGGGTGACCAGCATCGCGGTGGCCAGCGGCCGGTCCACGCCCGCGGACCTGCGGGAGGCGGGCGCGGACCTGGTGCTGGCGGACCTCACCGACACCGCGTCCGTGCTGGCCGCCATCGATCACCTGACCCCGGCGGTGACCGCCGGCTGACCGGCGGACGTCGTTCATGGCGATCGTGAAACCGGCCGTTCCGGACAGCCGCCGGTTTGATGCCGGGTGCACGGGTAGGCACGGCCATCGGCAGGAGGGAGTCGGCGATGGCCGAGCGCTACAGCCAGGAGTGGTGGCAGCAGATCAAGGGCAGTTCCGGCGGGGACATCAGCGCGGAGGAAGCCTCTACCCGCCAGGAACGACCGGAGAGCGCCAGGAAGACCAAGGGCACAGGCAGCCACCACACCGATCACGGCATGGTCGAGCCGCCTAGCGGCTCGGGCGAAGAAGGCTAGACCGAGGGTACCGGTCAGCCGGCTGGCTGGCGGTTGCCGTGACGTTGGGCCCACGCCTCGATGGCGTTCGTGGACTGCTTGTCGCCCCGGCTCAGCCGGGTAGGCGACCACGCCGTCGTACTGCGCCAGCTTGCCCGGCTCGGTCACCCACGGGCGGAGGTCCGGCCGGTCCTACGGGCGGCTGCCCCCGACCTGGTGTCGGCGCAGGTATGGGACGAGGACGTGGCGGTTGCGCCGGGCCTGGTCCTGCACTAGGAGGTCAGACGATTCTATTCCGGTCTCCGCGCCGGACACGGCACGGCTTAGTCTAGCCGCGTGGAGAAGTCGCACGAGGAGCCTCCCGGCGGGGCAAAACCAGATGCTGAAACCGTACGGGAGCTGAGCGACGATGAGATCAGCACGGGGAACGGCGAGGCCGGCCCGCCCGCGGCGGATCAGCGGGACGAGGCTGACGAGCGGAACGACACCGCGGCCGCCGGCCACGACTACGGCGACGTGCTCTGGGAACCCACGCCAGACACCGTGGCTGCCGCCCGGATCACCGGCTTCCAGCGCTGGCTGGCCGGCCAGCACAACCTGAGGTTCGACGGCTACGACGGCCTGTGGCACTGGTCGGTGACCGAGCCCGGCGCGTTCTGGTCGGCGATCTGGGACTATTTCGGCGTGCTCGGCCAGCGCGGCACCGCGCCGGAGCTGGCCGGCGGCCCGATGCCGGACGTGCGCTGGTTCGCCGGCAGCACGCTGAACTACGCCCGCAACGCGCTGGCCACCGCGGCCGCCGAGCCGGACCGGACCGCGGTGATCTACCGCTCGGAGGCCGGTCACTCCGGCACGCTGAGCTACGCCGAGCTGGACGCGCAAGTGGCCCGGGTCCGCGGCGCGCTGGAACGGCTCGGCGTCGGCCCGGGCGACCGGGTCGCGGCCTACCTGCCGAACGCGCCGCACGCGCTGATCGGGATGCTGGCCACCGTGAGCCTGGGCGCGATCTGGACGGCCTGCTCGCCGGACTTCGGCGCGGCCAGCGTCATCGACCGGTTCGCCCAGACCGAGCCGAAGGTGCTGATCGCGGTCGACGGCTACGCCTACAACGGCAAGACCTACGACCGGCGCGACGAGGTGGCCGCGATCGCGGCCGAGCTGCCGGCCCTGCGGGCGGTCATCACCGTGGCCTACACCGGCACCGGCCAGCCGGCCGTGCCGTCCGGGCCTGAGCTGCTGGACTGGGACCAGATCCCGGCCGCAGATCCCGGGGACCGCCGGGACGGCCTGCTGACCCGGTTCACCGAGGTGCCGTTCGACCACCCGCTGTGGGTGCTGTACTCCTCGGGCACCACCGGGCTGCCCAAGCCGATCGTGCACGGCCACGGCGGGATCGTGCTCGAGCACCTCAAGGCGCTGGCCCTGCACCAGGATCTGTCCGGCGCCGACACGTTCTTCTGGTACACCACGACCGGCTGGATGATGTGGAATTTCCTGGCCGGCGGCCTGCTCGTCGGCGCGACCGTGCTGGCCTACGACGGCAGTGCCACCCGCGGCTCGTCCGGCGCGGCCGACACCGGCGCGCTGTGGGAGCTGATCGCGCAGGCCGGCGTCACGTACGCGGGCACCGGTGCGCCGTACCTTCTGGCCTGCATGAAGGAGGGCATCAGCCCGGCCCGCGGGTGCGACCTGTCGGCCCTGCGCGGCGTGGGGTCGACCGGCTCCCCGCTGCCGCCCGAGGGCTTCCGCTGGGTGTACGAGAACGTGGCTCCCGCGGCACCGGGGCCGGCCTTCATCCTCGGGTCGTTCTCCGGCGGCACCGACCTGTGCACCGGGTTCGTCGGGCCGAACCCGTTGCTGCCGGTCCGGGCCGGCATCATCTCCGGCTGCTGCCTGGGCGCGAAGGTGGAGGCGTTCGACCCGGCCGGGCAGCCGGTGACCGGCGAGGTGGGGGAGCTGGTGCTGACCCAGCCGATGCCGTCGATGCCGGTGGGGTTCTGGAACGACCCCGGCGGCGACCGGTACCGCGACGCCTACTTCGCCGACTACCCGGGCGTGTGGCGGCACGGGGACTGGATCATGTTCCTGCCCGACGGCGGGTGCGTGATCTACGGCCGGTCCGACGCGACCCTGAACCGGGGCGGCGTGCGGATGGGCACCAGCGAGTTCTACCGGGTGGTGGAGCGGCTGCCGCAGGTCGCCGACAGCCTGGTGATCGACACCGGCCGCCTCGGCCAGGACGGCCGGCTGATCTTGTACGTAGTGCCCGCGGAGGGCGAGCGGATCGACGACGAGGCGCTCGGGCAGATCCGCGCCGCGCTGCGCAGCCAGTTGTCGCCGCGGCACGTGCCGGACGAGATCCACCAGGTGCCGGGCATCCCGCGGACCCTGTCGGGCAAGAAGCTCGAGGTGCCGGTGCGCAAGATCATGCAGGGCACCCCGGTGGCCGAGGCGGCCGATCCCGACGCCCTGGCCAACCCCGAGGTGCTGACCTGGTTCGCGCCGGACGGAGCCGCCGGTGAATAACGGCGGAGCCGGGGGGGCCGGCGGTGCCGGGAGTGCCGGTGATACCGGCGGGCGCAGCTTCGGCGAAGAGGGCGGGCGGCTCACCTACGGCTCCTACCTGCGGCTGGCCGAGCTGCTGGCGCAGCAGGTGCCGGAGGCGCAGCCGCCGGTGCACGACGAGCTGCTGTTCATCACCACCCACCAGGCCTACGAGCTGTGGTTCAAGCAGCTGCTGCACGAGCTGACCGCGGCCCGGGACACGATGGTCGCCGGGCAGACCTGGCGGGCCCGACAGCTGCTGCGCCGGGCGCACGTGATCGAGCGGCTGCTGGTCAGCCAGATCGACGTGCTGGAGACGATGACCCCGCAGGACTTCCTGGAGTTCCGGTCGGTGCTCGCGCCCGCCAGCGGATTCCAGTCGGTACAGTTCCGCGAGCTGGAATTCTTGTCCGGGGCGAAGGATCCTCGATTCGTGCGGCGGTTCCGGTCGCTGACCGATGACGAGCGCGGCCGGCTGGCCCGGCGGCTGGCCGAGCCGTCACTGTGGGACGCCTACACCGAACTGCTGGCCGGGCGCGGCCTGAAGACCGCCGACAGCGAGCAGCTGCGCGAATCGCTGGTGGCCGTCGCGCGCGACCGGGCGGGCCGGGACTCGGAGTGGCAGCTCGCCGAGGACCTGCTCACCCACGACGAGCTGTGCGGGCTGTGGCGGGCCCGGCACGTGCAGATGGTGGAGCGGCAGATCGGAACCAAGTCCGGCACCGGCGGGTCGACCGGCGCGCCCTATCTGCACCGGCGGGTGCCGCTGCGCTACTACCCGTTGCTGTGGGAATTGCGCGACTGGCTATGAGCTGAGCACGATCCCGGCCGGCGGCGCGACCGGGACCAAGGCGGGACAAGGGAGTGACAATGATGTCAGACCACCCGGACCAGGCCAGGGACGACCTGCTGGCAGCGGCGGCCGGCCGCGTCACCGGCGCGGGCGGAGTCGGCGACCCCGGCGACTACCTGAGTGCCTATTACCGGCACGCCGTGGCGGCCGACCTGGCCGCGGCCGGGCCCGACCGGGTGGCCGCGGTGGCCGCCGAGCACGCCACGTTCGCCGCGCGCCGGCCGCAGGGCCGCGCGCTGGTCCGGGTGCGCCCCGGCGGGCCGGCTGCGTTCGACCCGGCCCGCGCTGTGGTCGACATTGTCACCGACGACATGCCGTTCCTGGTCGACTCGATCACGATGGCGCTGGCCAGCCACGATGTCTCCGCCCGGCTGGTCATCCACCCTCAGCTGCGGGTCCGCCGGGACGTCAGCGGGAAGCTGCACCAGGTGCTCGGCCCGGTCAGCGGCTCCGCCCCCGCGCACGACGAGATCGCCGAGTCGTGGACCCATCTGGAGGTGCCCCGGCTGGCCGGCGAACTGGCCGAGCGGCTGGCCGCCGACCTGCAGCGGGTGCTGTCGGACGTGCGGGTCGCGGTGGAGGACTTCGCCCGGATGCGGGCCCGGGCCGTGCAGATCGCCGATGGGCTGACGATGTCCCAGGCGGCCAGCGAGCCGCCCGGCCCGGACGGCGCGGCGGGCGGGCCCGAGTCGCCGGCCGAGATTGCCGCGCTGCTGCGCTGGCTGGCCGACGGGCATTTCATCTTCCTCGGCTTCCGCGAGTATGACCTGACCAGCGGGCCGGACGGACTGTCGCTCCGGCGGGTGCCGGGCACCGGCCTCGGCCTGCTGCGCCACGACAAGCCCGGCGCGGGCTCATTCGCGACGCTGCCGCCGCAGGTGCGGGCCCGGGCCGCCGACCCGCAGCGGCTGATCTTGACCAAGGCCAACTCGCGCTCGACCGTGCACCGGCCGAGCTACCTGGACTACGTCGCGGTGAAGCGGCTGAACGAGGCCGGCGAGGTGGTGGGGGAGAACCGGTTCCTCGGGCTGTACACGCACGTCGCCTACACCGAGACCATCACCCGCATCCCGGTGCTGCGGCGCAAGCTGACCGAGGTGCTGGCGGCCGCGGGGCTGGCCGCCGACAGCCACGACGGCGCCGATCTGGCCGACATCCTCGAGGTGTACCCGCGCGACGAGCTGTTCCAGACCCCGGTGCCCGACCTGGTCGAGGTCACCGCCGGGGTGCTGCGGCTGCGCGAGCGGCCGCAGACCCGGCTGTTCATGCGCAAGGACATCTACGGCCGGTACATGTCCTGCCTGGTCTACCTGCCGCGCGACCGGTACACCACGAAGGCAAGGCTGGCGGCGATGTCGATCCTGCGCCGCGCGCTGAACGGGGCCCAGGCCGATTACACCGCGATGGTCGGCGAATCTCCGGTTGCCCGGCTGCACATCGTGGTGCGGGCCGGCCGGGCCGGCCCGCTCACCGACACCGATCCGGCCGAGCTGGAGGCCGAGATCGCCGCGGCCATCAGGTCCTGGGACGACGACCTGGTGGCCGAGGCGGCGGCGGCGCTCGGTGACCGGGACGGGCAGGAGCTGCTTGACGCGCTCGCGACCGCGGTGCCGGAGACCTACAAGACCGACGTCCCGGCCGCGGCCGCGGTGTCGGACCTGCGGTTCATCCGGCGGCTGATCGCGTCGGGCGCGGGCACCGACTTCGAGCTGTGGGAGTCGGAAAGCTACGTCGGCGGCGTGCCGGCCGACGGGCAGGGCAGCGCGGCCGATGCGCCGCGCTCGGCCGCCGCAGCACCGCAGGGGGCTGGCGGCAGCCCGCACCGGGCGGACGCCGCGCCGCGGGTGTGGCGGCTGACCATCTACCGCACCGGCTCGCCGGTCACGCTGACCGACGTGCTGCCCCGGCTGGCGCACATCGGCCTGGAGGTGGTGGACGAGCATCCGTACGAGTTCGCCGGGCGGACCCGGTTCTGGATCTACGACTTCGGCTTGAAGCAGGCCGGCGCGGCCACCGGCAGCCGTCCCGCGGTGCCGCTGGAGTCGGTCCGGGGCCTGATCGAGGACGCGCTCGCCGCGCTGTGGCGCGGCGACATCGAGGACGACGGGTTCAACGCGCTGGTGCTGACCGCCCAGCTCAGCTGGCGCCAGGTGACCATGCTGCGCGCCTACGCCAAATACCTGCGCCAGGCCGGGACGGCGTTCAGCCAGGCGTACCTCGAGCACGTGCTGCGGTCCAACCCGGCGGCCATCCGGCTGCTGGTCAGGCTGTTCGAGTCCCGGTTCGACCCGGACCACCAGGACGGCGAGGCCGAGCGCAGCGAGGCGATCGCCGAGGAGATCCGCGGTGAGCTGGACGAGGTCGCCAGCCTGGACGCCGACCGGATCCTGCGCTCTTACTGGGAGCTGATCTCGGCCACCCTGCGCACCAACTACTTCCGCGAGCAGCCCACGTCCCCGCCCTACCTGGTGGTCAAGCTGGACGCGGCCAGCGTGCCCGACCTGCCCGCGCCGCGGCCGAAGTTCGAGCTGTTCGTCTACTCGCCGCAGTTCGAGGGCGTGCACCTGCGGTTCGGCCGGGTGGCACGCGGCGGGCTGCGCTGGTCGGACCGGCGCGATGACTTCCGCACCGAGATCCTCGGCCTGGCCAAGGCCCAGGAGGTGAAGAACGCGGTCATCGTGCCCTCCGGGGCCAAGGGCGGGTTCGTGTGCAAGCGGCTGCCCGACCCGGCCGACCGGGAGGCCTACCAGGCCGAGGTGCTGGCCTGCTACCGGACATTCATCGGCGCCATGCTGGACGTGACCGACAACCTGGAGCGCGGCGAGATCGACCCGCCCACCGGGGTGGTGCGCCGCGACGGCGACGACCCGTACCTGGTCGTGGCGGCGGACAAGGGCACCGCGACGTTCTCCGACACGGCCAACGAGATCGCGCTGCAACGCGGGTTCTGGCTCGGCGACGCGTTCGCTTCCGGCGGTTCCGAGGGTTACGACCACAAGAAGATGGGGATCACCGCGCGCGGCGCGTGGGAGTCGGTCCGCTTCCACTTCGCCACCCTCGGCGTGGACGTCGATTCCGACGACTTCACCGTGGTCGGCATCGGCGACATGTCCGGTGACGTGTTCGGCAACGGGATGCTGCTGTCGCGGCACATCAAGCTGCTGGCCGCGTTCGACCACCGGCACGTCTTCGTCGACCCGGAGCCGGACCCGGCGGCGAGCTTCGCCGAGCGGCAGCGGCTGTTCCACCTGCCGCGGTCCTCGTGGGCGGACTACGACAGCGCGCTGATCTCCGAGGGCGGCGGGGTCTGGCCCCGGTCGGCAAAGTCGGTGCCGGTGTCGCCGCAGGCCGTGGCGGCGCTGGGGCTGCCCGAGGGCACCACGGCGCTGTCCCCGGACCAGCTGATCTCCGCGATGCTCATCGCGCCGGTGGAGCTGCTGTGGAACGGCGGGATCGGCACCTACGTCAAGGCCAGCCGGCAGGTGCACGCCGACGCGGGCGACCGGTCAAGCGACGCGGTGCGGGTGGACGCCGCCCAGCTGCGCGCCAAGGTGGTCGGCGAGGGCGGGAACCTCGGCCTGACCCAGGAGGCCAGGATCGAGTACGCGCTGGCGGGCGGCCTGGTGAACACCGATTTCATCGACAACACCGCGGGGGTGGACACCTCCGACCACGAGGTGAACATCAAGATCCTGCTCGACGGCGCGGTCCGGGACGGCGAGCTGGCCCCGCAGGACCGGGGCGCGCTGCTGCACCAGATGACCGACGAGGTCGGCGCGCTGGTGCTGGTGCACAACTACCAGCAGAACCGCACCCTGGCCGCATCGGGCGCGCAGGCCGCGCAGATGCTGCACGTGCACGCCCGCTACATCCGCAAGCTGGAGCGCGAGGGGCGGATCCGGCGGCGGCTGGAAGTGCTGCCGGGCATCAGGGAGCTGACCGAACGGCGGCAGGCCGGCACCGGGCTGACCTCACCGGAGTTCGCCGTGCTGCTGGCTCACACCAAGATCGCGAACGGGCAGGAGCTGCTCGGCTCCGAGCTGCCCGGGGATCCGTACCTGCGCCGGGTGCTGACCGGCTACTTCCCGGCCCCGCTGCGCGAGCGCTACGCCAGCCGGATGGGCGGCCACCGGCTGCACAACGAGATCATCACCACCGCCGTGGTCAACGACATGGTGGACCGCTCGGGCATCACGTTCGTGTTCCGCCTCAACGAGGAGACCGGGGCCTCGGCACCGGAGATCACCGCGGCCTGGCTGGTGGCCAGGGACGTCTTCGACATGCCCGGGTTCTGGCAGCAGGTCGAGGCGCTGGATGGCACCGTGGAGACCTCGGCGCAGATCCTGGCCATGCTGGAAGGGCGCAAGCTGACCGAGCGCGCCGTCCGCTGGCTGCTGCACTTCCGCCGGCCGCCGTTCGACATCGCCGCGACGATCGATTTCTTCGCGGCCGGGGTGCTGACCGTGGCCGAGGGCCTGCCGAAGCTGCTGACCGGCCGGGACCTGTCCGGATTCGAGTCGTGCCGGGACGCGTTCTTGTCCCGCGGGCTGCCCGCCGGGCTGGCCGACCGGATCGCCGCCATGGTCCCGGCGTACTCGGCGTTCGACATCGTCGAGATCGCCCGCCGCAGCGGCCGCCCGGTGGAGGAGACCGCCGAGGTGTACTTCGACCTGGCCGACCGGCTGGAGATCGCCCGGCTGCGCGACCGGATCACCGCGCTGCCGCGCGACGACCGGTGGAACACGATGGCCCGCAACGCGCTGCGCGACGACCTGTACAGCGCGCACGCCGCGCTGGCCGCCGACGTGCTCACGATCGCCGACGAGGGCAGCCCCGAGCACCGGCTGGCGGCCTGGGGGGCCCGCAACGACTCGGCGGTGCGCCGCGCCACCCAGACGCTGACCGAGATCGGGGAGAGCGACAACTTCACGATCGCGACCCTGTCGGTGGCGGTCCGCGCCGTCCGCACCCTGGTCTCCACCAGCGCCCTGCCGGACTGACCGGCTGCCCGCCCGGCGGCCGGGCCGCCGTCGCGGCCGGGCTGCCCCGCGCCACTTGCGGGGGAAGCGCGTGCTGAGAGCCGGTATCCTCGGACTCCGGCCAAAGTGTGATGTCTCCAGCGGCGGGCAGCGTCTGTCTCCTTATGGTTCACCATGACTACGACACGCGCGGCGATCTGAACCAGCCGCGCCGCGCCAGCCAGTCGTCCGCGAAAGCCGGCCCGCTGGTCGGCCGCGGCCGCCCCGGCCGCCCCGGCCCGGTCATGGTGCACCTGCTCGTTCTCTGCGGCTACCTGGCGGCGAGCGTCGTGCTCACCTGGCCGCATGCCCGGTGGCTGGCCGGGCACCGGCTCCCCGCGACGCTGGACACCGGCAGCTACGTCTGGGGGCTGTGGTGGCTGGCGCACTGCGTGACGCACGCCACCCTGCCGTGGTCGACGGCCTACCAGGCGGCGCCGGCCGGAGCCCAGCTCGGGCTGCACTCGCTGATGCCGCTGGTGGGTGCGGTGTTCACGCCGGTGACGCTGGCATTCGGGCCCAGCGTGTCGTTCGACGTGCTGAGCATCGCGATGCCGGGCCTGCTCAGCTACGCGATGTACCGGGTGGCCAGGCTCTGGCTGCCCGGCCAGATCGGACCGGTGGCGGCGGGCGGCCTGTTCGGCTTCTGCGCCATCCTCAGCTACCAGTCCGGAACTCATGTCAGCCTGGCCGCCGGCGCGCTGTTCATGCCGATGGCGCTGGAGACGGCGGTCCGGCTCCAGCGGCGGCCCGGCGTGGCGCGGGCCGTCCTGCTCGGCGCGGTGGTCGGGGCCAGCGTGCTGGTCGACCAGGAGACCGCGGTTCTGACCAGCCTGACCGCGGCAGGTGCGCTGCTGCCGTGGCTGCTGCGCCCGGTCTCCGGCCAGCAGGCCGCCCCCGCGGCCACCGCCGCCCCCGCGGCCACCGCCGCCACCGCCACCGGCCCTCCGGCCCGGGGGCCGAAGGCGCTGGCGCGGCGGTGGCGGGCGGTACTGCCACCCGCTGACTCGCGGCTGGCCCGGCCGCTGCTGGCGGCCCTGGCCGCGGTCACCGCGCTGGCGGTCGCCAGCCCGCAGCTGGTGGCGATTTACCGCGCGCAGCAGGCGAATGGCCGGCCCGAGATCCGGGAATCCATCCGCGGCTACCTCACCGGGCTGCGGCTGCCCTACATGTTCGAGCCCTCGCCGCGGGTGACCGTGCTGGGGCTGGGCATCCCGCACGGCAACTACGCCTACACGTTCGGGACGGTGCTCATCCTGCTGGCCCTGACGGGCCTGATCCTGGCGCGGCGGCGGCTCACTGCCTGGCTGCTGGCGGCGCTCTGGCTGGCCGCAGCGGCGCTGGCGCTGGGCTCAAGCCTGCATATCGGCTCGCACACCTACACGCCGGCGCCGTATCTGGCGCACGGCGTCAAGCTGTCCGGGATGCTGCCCTTCAGCTACCTGGTCCGGCTGCCGGGCATGGCGCAGTTCCGCGAGCCGTCCCGGCTCGCCGAGCTCGGCCTGGTGCCGGCCGCGCTGCTCGCCGGATATGCGGTGACCTGGCTGCGGCGGCACGCCAGGCCGGTGCTGGCCGTCGCGCTGACGCTCGGCGCGCTGGAGCTGGGCCAGGCTCCGGCGGCTACGGTCACGATGCCCACCACGATGCCCGCGGTGGACCGCCCGATCCAGGCTGACCGGTCCGCGTCGGTCGTCCTGGACGTGCCATTCGGCCTGCGCGGCGGCACCGGAATCCTCGGGCACGCCTTCCCGCCGCAGACCCAGGTCCTGGCCACGGCCGATGGCCATCCGCTGGCCAACGCCTATCTGGCCCGCGTGCCGGCGCAGACCCGGACCGCGATCCTGGCCCGGCCCTTCTACCGCGACCTGATCGACGTGCAGAAGCATCAATACCGGTGGTCCGGCGCGGAGCTGGCCGCGGCGGCCAGCTCCGCCCGCCGTATCGGCATCGGCTGGGTGCTGGTGTGGACGAAGGATCCTGACGTCCGCCGGTACCTGACGCATACCGGCTTCCGCTACGACTACCGGGCAGGCCGGGCGCTGGTCTACCGGCCCGCCGGCCGCACACAGTCCCGGGGGTAGCCAGTGTCCCCGGGTACCCAGTGTTCCCGGGTACCCAGTGTTCCCGGGGTGACGAGTCAGGCCCCGATCACCCCGGCCATGGCGGCGAACGTCTCCGGGTCCACGTTGCCGCCCGACAGCACCACCCCGGCGCGCCGCCCGGCCACCGGCACGACCCCGGACAGCACCGCCGCGAGCGGCACCGCCCCGCTCGGCTCGACCACCAGCTTGAGCCGGGCGAAGCAGAACAGCATCGCCGCCGCGATCTGCTCCTCGGTCACGGTCACCACATCCGCCAGCAGCCGCGAGTTGATCGCGAACGTCAGCTCACCCGGCTGAGCTGCGCGCAGCCCGTCGGCGCTGGTCTCCACCCGCTCCAGCGTGACCCGGCGCCCGGCCCGGAAGGACCGCGCGGTGTCATCGGCCCCGGCCGGTTCCACCCCGATGACCTGCACTCCGGGCCGCAATGCGGTCACCGCCGTGGACACCCCCGCGGCCAGCCCGCCGCCGCCGACCGGCACGAGCACCAGATCCAGCCCGTGGTCCGGCCCCGGGCCGGGCTCGCCAGCCTGCTCGGCCAGCTCCAGCCCCACGGTGCCCTGGCCTGCCATGATCTGGTAGTCATCGAACGGCCGGATGACAGTCAGCGAACGCTGCGCGGCCAGCCCGGCGGCGACTTCCTCGCGCTGCTGCCGGGCCGGGTCGTAGCGGTGCAGCCGGGCGCCGTAACCCTCGATGGCGGCGAGCTTGGCGGCCGGCCCGTTTGCTGGCACTACGATGTCCGCCCCGACCCCCAGCAATGCGGCGGCCAGCGCGACCGCGCCGCCGTGATTCCCGGAGGAGTACGCGACCACGCCGTGCTCCCGCTGGGCGGCGGTGAGCTGGCTGAGCCGGTTGAAGGCGCCGCGGAACTTAAACGAGCCCGACCGCTGCAGCGGCTCGGCCTTGAGCAGCACGGTGCCGCCGCACATCCGGTCCAGGGTGCGGGAGGTGAGCACCGGAGTGCGGTGCGCGACGCCGCGCAGCCGCCCGGCCGCGGCGCGTACCTGATCCACGGTGAGAGCGGGGCTGGCCCGCGCGTCCGGCACGTGCTGCCGCGTGCTCACGATCACCTTCCCGGCGTGGCGGTCTGCAGCCGAAGCTGGGGGAACATGCTAGCTGACGTAGGCTTTGCGCCATGGCAACCGACCCCGCGAGCGAACTTGCGGAACTAGCGGCGACGCTCGCCAGCGTGGAGGCTGTCCTCGGTCCCGACGCCATGCGGAAGGAGGCCGACGACCTGCGGGAGCGGTCGGCTGATCCGAAGTTGTGGGAAGACCAGGAGCAGGCCCAGGCCCTCACGCGGCGACTCGCGTACCTGGACGGCGAGCTGTCCCGGCTGGCGGACCTGCGCCGCCGGATCAGCGACACCGAGGTTTTGTTCGAGCTGGCCGACAGCGAGCAGGACAACGCGGCCCGGGAGGAGGCGGCCCGCGACCTGGCCGCGCTGCGCAAGGAGATTGACCAGCTCGAGGTCCGCACCCTGCTGTCCGGCGAGTACGACGCCCGCGAGGCGCTGATCACCATCAACGCGCAGGCCGGCGGCGCGGACGCGGCCGACTGGGCGGAGGGCCTGCAGCGCATCTACCTGCGCTGGGCCGAGCGGCACGGCTACCCGACCGAGGTCTACGACACCTCCTACGCCGAAGAGGCGGGGATCAAGTCCACCACCTTCGCGGTCAAGGCGCCCTACGCCTACGGCACGCTGCGCGGCGAGCACGGCACGCACCGGATGGTGCGCATCTCCAAGTACGACAACCAGGGCCGCCGCCAGACCTCGTTCGCCGGCGTGGACGTCATCCCGGTCGTGCAGCAAGCCGACCACATCGACATCGGCGAGGACGAGATCCGGGTCGACGTGTTCCGCTCATCCGGCCCCGGCGGCCAGGGCGTGAACACCACCGACTCGGCGGTCCGGCTTACCCACCTGCCGACCGGCATCGTTGTCTCCTGCCAGAACGAGCGCAGCCAGATCCAGAACCGGGCCAGCGCGATGGCCGTGCTGCAGGCCAAGCTGCTGGAGCGCAAGCGCGAGGAGCAGGCGGCGAAGCTGAACGAGCTGCGCGGGGACGGCGGCCGCAGCTGGGGCACCCAGATCCGCAACTACGTGCTGCACCCCTACCAGAACATCAAGGACCTGCGCACCGGCTACGAGACCGGCAACACGACGGCGGTGATGGACGGCGAGATCGACGACTTCATCGAGGCGGAGATCCGCTGGCTGCGCCAGCAGGGCCAGTAACCAGGCCAGTAGCCGCTAGTGCGCCAGGTGGTCAGCCGCCAGCATCAGCAGCAGCAGCACGACGAGCATGGCCGCGATCAGCGGCGCGCTCAGGTGGAAATGCGAGTGGTGCACGTGGCTCCGGGCGGCCCGGCAGGCAGGGCACCGGCCTTCGGCCACTGGTCCCGCGCACTGGGCGCAGATCAGGTGCTCGCAGCTCATCACGTTCCTCCGGGGCCGGAGCCTACCCGGTCACTTCGACGATGTTGGACGCTGTGAACCAGTTTCCCCCCTAGACTGGCCCGAGGCCAAACCGGGTCGGGTGATGGCCTGGCGGGCCGCCGTGCCAACGCGGCCCGGCGAGCCGCATGCAGGCTGCAGCCGCCCCGGAGCAGGCCCTGACCATACAGTCTCCCCCGAATCGCGTGTGATGGATAGTGATCCACTTCGACAACGTCACGAAGACGTACCCGAACCAGAGCCGAGCCGCCCTGGAGAACGTCGACATCGACGTGGAGAAGGGCGAGTTCGTGTTCCTGGTCGGCCCGTCGGGGTCGGGTAAGTCGACCTTCCTGCGGCTGGTGCTGAAGGAAGAGCGGCCCACCGACGGCCGGATCCAGGTGGCCGGCCGTGACCTGGCCCGGCTGACCAACTGGAAGGTCCCGCAGCTGCGCCGCCGGATCGGCTGCGTGTTCCAGGACTTCCGGCTGCTGCCGAACAAGAACGTCTACCAGAACATCGCGTTCGCGCTCGAGGTGATCGGCAAGCCGCGCCGGTTCATCCGCAAGGTCGTGCCCGAGGTCATCGACCTGGTCGGCCTGGAGGGCAAGAAGGACCGGATGCCGGACGAGCTGTCCGGCGGCGAGCAGCAGCGGGTGGCGATGGCCCGCGCGTTCGTCAACCGGCCGATGATCTTGCTAGCCGACGAGCCGACCGGGAACATCGACCCGGCGACCTCGATCGGCATCATGAAGGTCCTCGACCGGATCAACCGGACCGGGACGACAGTCGTGATGGCCACGCACGATGCGGCCATCGTGGACTCCATGCGCAAGCGCGTCATCGAGCTGGAGTACGGCAAGGTGGTGCGGGACCAGTCGCGCGGGGTTTACGGCCAGGCGTACTGAGCGGCCGGCGAGGGACGACTAGCGAGGGATCTGGCGGTTATGCGCGCGCAATTTGTGCTCCACGAGGTCTGGATCGGCCTGCGGCGGAACCTGACCATGACGATCGCGCTGATCGTGGTCGTCGCGATCAGCCTGTCGCTGCTCGGTACCGGGCTGCTGTTCGTCAAGCAGGTCAACAACACCCGCACGTTCTGGCAGAGCCGGGTACAGCTGTCGGTGTTCCTGTGCGGCGGCGGCGACCTGCAGGATCCGCAGTGCAAGAGCGGCCCGGTCACCCCCGAGCAGCGGGCCTCGCTGATCGCCGAGCTGCACAAGATGCCGCAGGTCTCGCACGTCAGCTACCTGTCCTCGCAGCAGGCGTTCGCGCAGTTCAAGCAGGACTTCGCGCAGACCCCGTCGTTCACCAGCACGGTGTCGGCGTCGCAGATCCCGCCCACCCTGGAGGTCAAGCTCAAGAACGCCGAGTCCGACGAGTCCACGGTGGCCGCGACGGTGACCGGCGCGCCGGGCGTGGACCAGATCGGTGACAGCGCGGCGATCCTGGACAAGTTCTACCGGCTGCTGGACGGGGCCAGGAACGCGGTCGTGGTTATCGCGATCATCCTGATCATCGCCGCGATCTTGCTGGTCGCGAACACGATCCGGCTGTCGGCGTTCTCCCGCCGCCGGGAGACCTCGATCATGCGGCTGGTCGGCGCGTCCAACTTCTACGTCCAGCTGCCGTTCCTGGTCGAGGGCATGATCGCGGGCCTGTCCGGGGCGCTGATCGCGGCCGCGCTGCTGATCGGGGTCAAGTCGCTGTGGCTGGACGGCCTGCAGCAGTACTTCACCTTCAATGTGCAGCTGTCCACCACCGACCTGGTCGAGGTCGTCATCTTGTCAATGATCATCGGCGTGCTGCTGTGCGGCACGACCTCGTTCCTCACCCTGCGGCGCTACCTGCGGGTATGACGCCTGCGCAGCAGAAGAAACCATCCGGCGGCGGCCACCAGATCGTGGCCAGGAACCGGCGGGCCCGGCACGACTACCAGATCGAGGACACGGTGGAGGCCGGCCTGGTGCTCACCGGCACCGAGGTGAAGTCGCTGCGCGAGGGGCGGGCGTCGCTGACCGACGGCTTCGGCCAGATCTCCGAGGGCGAGGCCTGGCTGCACGCGGTGCACATCCCGCAGTACCTGCAGGGCACCTGGACCAACCACGAGCCGCGGCGCGTCCGCAAGCTGCTGCTGCACCGCAGGGAGATCGACCGGCTGGCCCGGGCCACCGCCGAGCGCGGGCTGACCCTGATCCCGCTGTCACTGTATTTCAGCGGCGGCCGGGCCAAGGTCGAGCTGGCCGTGGCGCGCGGCAAGCGCAGCTACGACAAGCGCCGTGACCTGGCCAGCCGGGACGCGGCCCGCGAGGTCGAGCGGGCACTGCGGCGGCGCACTTCCGGCCGGGGCCGCTGATGGCGCAGGACACCCCGGCGCAGCACAATCCCGCGCAAGGCAACCCGGTCCCAGGCAACCTGGCGCACGGCAATCCGGTCCCAGACAACGGAGCGCCGGTACGAGACAACGCGGGCCGGGTGCCTCAGGATAGGACCACGCGGCCTGGGCAGCAGGCCGCAGTCAAGCACGCCGGGAACCGGCGGGTCGGGATACCAAGGGTGCAGCGGATGCGCCTTCGCGCCAGCAGGGGCAAGGTCGCGGCCGGGGCTCTGGTGGCCGTCGTGGTGGCCACCGGAGCCGCGGGCGGCTTCTCGCCTGCGCCGTCGGCCGAGCCGACCGTGCAGGCGTTCCTGCTGGCCTGGCAGTCCGGCCACTACCGGCAGGCCGCGGCGATGACCACCGGCCAGCGCGGCCAGGTGGCCCGCTCGCTGGCGGCGATCTACCAGCAGCTGGGCGCCACCGGCCGGTCGCTGCACCTCGGCCCGATCGACCAGGACGGCGACGCGGCGAAGGCCACCTTCACCTCGTCCATGACGCTGGGCCGCGGCGGGCTGCCGTGGACTTACTCGGGCCGCTTCACCCTGGTCCGCTCCGGGCCGGGCTGGAAGGTCCAGTGGAGTCCCTCGGACATCGTGCCGGGCCTGCGCGCCGGGCAGCGGCTGGCGGTGCGGATCAAGATGCCGGCCCGGGCCCAGCTGCTGGACGCGGCGGGCAGCCCGCTGACGCTGCCCTCGGCGGTGTACCTGGTGGGCGTGCGGCCGCGGGCGCTGGCCAGCCCGCGGGCCACGGCCGCCGCGCTGTCGGCGGTCATCGGCGTCGGCCGGGCCGACCTGCTCGGCCAGATCGAGGCGGCGCCGGACGGCGCGTTCCTGGAACTGGACCGGCTGACCCCCGCCGACTACCGGGAGCTGTCGGTCCGGCTGCGGATGGTGCCCGGCCTGATCGTGCGGCGCACGATGATGCGGCTGTTCCGCAGCGTCGTCCCGTCGATCACCGGCGGCATCGGCACCGAGACCGTGCGGGCCGGCGACCAGCCCTACCGGCCGGGCAGCACCACCGGCCTGTCCGGCTTGCAGCGCGCGTTCCAGCAGCGGCTCACCGGGTCGGCCACCACCCAGGTGGTGGTCGACGGGGCGGCCGGCGGGCAGATCCGGGTGCTGCACAGCTGGCCGGGCCGGGCCAGTGCCGCGGTCCGCACCACGATCGACGCCGGCGTGCAGCGCGCCGCCAACCAGGTCGCGACCAGCCAGCGGCGGTCGGCTGCGATCATCGCGGTCCGGGCCGGGTCCGGCGGCATCCTGGCCGTCTCCTCGCACACCGGTCAGGGGCTGCCCTCGCTGCAGCCGATGTCCGGCCAGTACCGGCCCGGGCAGGCCTACACGATCGTGTCGGCCGCCGCGCTGCTCGGCGCCGGCTTCAAGATCAGCACTCCGATCCCGTGCGACGCCACCACCACCGTCGGCCAGCAGGTGTTCTCCAACGACCCGGCGGAGCCCGGCCTCGGCGGCCTGCCGCCGTTCAGCACCGACTTCGCGCACGCGTGCGACACCGCGTTCGTCGGCCTGTACCTGCAGCTGCACCCGGCGGAGCTGGCCAGGACCGCCGCGGACCTCGGCATCGGATCCGGCTGGAAGCTGCCGCTGCCCGCGTTCTCCGGCGCGATGCCGGCCCCCTCGGACAACGCCGGGCTGGCCGCGGACACGATCGGGGACGGCGACGTCCGGGTCAGCCCGCTGGCCCTGGCGCTCGCGGCGGGCGAGATCGAGTCCGGGTCGTGGCATCCGCCGTCCCTGGTCACCGATCCGGCCGGAACCGGCCTGAAGTCGCGGGCCGGGCTCAGCCCGCAGGTCCTGGCCGGGCTGCGCACGCTGATGCGCGACAGCGTGACCCGCGGGGCCGGGCGGGCCGCCGCGGCCGGCTCCCCGGTCTACGGCCAGGTCGGCACCTCGGCCATGTCCTGGCACGGCAGGCGGGTCCGGCTCAGCTGGTTCACCGGCTACCGCGGCACCGTGGCCTACGCGGTCCTGGTGGCCGGCTCCGGCCACAGCGAACTGGCCGCCCGGCTGGCCGGCCAGTTTGCCCGCCAGCTCCGCCCGCGCGCTTGAGCGCCTGAGCGCCTGCAGGCTGGGCGCCAGCCGGTCGTTCCGGAGCCTGCTAGCTACTTAGCGTCATGTTGGCGGGCCCTTTTCCGGGATTTTGATAACTGAGAGCAACCGTCAGGGCGAGGTCAAGCGTCTTTCCTAGTGACTGCGGTGACACTTGGGGGGGTGCGCCACAGTCAGGGGAAAGGAACCAGGCCTCACTCGGGGGAGGCCTGGCGCCAGGACCGGCTCAACCCTGCCGGTCACCCCCGTGGGCGCGTCTTGGCCACCGCCAGCGCCCACGGGGGTATTTCTTGCCCCGCTGCCTGCACCCGGGCCCGTGTTGCGGTCCGCCGCGACCGGGTACCCTAGGAAGATCAGATATCCGCAAGGGGGTGACAGGCTTCGACTTCGGTAGTTGACCCAGGGGAAGCGGGTCGAGGGTCGCGGTGATGACCTCGTTAATCCTGTGACCGCAACCACTAAGTGCCAACACAAAGCGCACTCACCTCGCCCTCGCGGCCTGACCGCGAGTTAGGGGTTGTCAGCCCGGGAGCGCCTCCGGCCCGGTGACTGGCATCAGCTAGGAGGATCAACCGTCTGGCCCGGCCGCGGGACCAGGCGGGACATCACACAGCGGCTAGGCCCGGTCGGCGGCTCGCCTGCGTGACCGCCGGGGCCGACGCCACCACAGCAGGCTGCACCCGGAGAAGCCCTGGCGAGGTACTGAAGGACGCGGGTTCGATTCCCGCCACCTCCACATCGCGCGCGAGCCTTTCAGCTGCGGAACCTTCAGCTGAAAGGCTCGCTGCGCCTGCGCAGGCCGGCCGGCGTGACCGGGCGGCAATGGCCGGCATCACCGCGTTCCCGGCAACCTGGCGGCCCGCCCGCCGGCCGGCGAGGTTCGTCCGCCGGCCCGTCGTCCCGTTATCCTGGCCCCGTCGCCTGAGGCGCGCTCTGGACAGCCCGCCGCAGCCCTCCCTATCCTTAACTGTATGGTCAGTCAGCACTCGTACCCGCATGCCCCCCTCGACCCGGCCGGCCTCGCCGACGCGGTCATGCCCTTCGGCGAGAGCCGGATGCTGCCGAGCGCCGCTTATACCGACCCGGATGTCTTCGGGTGGGAACAGCGCCACTTCTTCGGCGGCGGCTGGACCTGCACCGGGTTCAGCGCCGAGCTGGCCAGCCCCGGTGATCAGCGGGCCGAGCGGCTCGGCGCGGGCAGCGTGCTGCTGACCCGCGATGACCGCGGTGCGCTGCACGCGTTCGCCAACTTCTGCCGGCACCGCGGGCACGAGCTGCTGCCGTGCGGCTCCGCAACGAAGCGCCCGGCCGTCGTCTGTCCTTACCACTCGTGGGCGTACGCGCTGACCGGCGAGCTGCGCGCAGCGACCGGGTTCAAGGGCGAGCCGGGCTTCGCCGATGCGGACTGGGGCCTGGTCGAGCTGCCCGCCGCCGAGTGGCACGGACTGATCTTCGTGGACGGGTCGGGCCAGGCGGGCCCGCTGGACGGCGCGCTGCGCGGCCTGGACCTGATCGTCGCCCCGTACGAGCCGGAGCGGCTGGTCGTCCGCGGCCGCCACGTCTACGACTCGGCCGCGAACTGGAAGATCCTCACCGAGAACTACCACGAGTGCTATCACTGCCCGATGATCCACCCCGAGCTGTGCAAGGTCAGCCCGCCGCGCAGCGGCGAGAACTACGCGGCCGACGGCGCCTGGGTCGGCGGCTGGATGGACCTGCGCGACGGCATGCAGACCATGTCGCTGGACGGGACCAGCCGGGGCGTGCCGCTGCGCGGCCTGGACGCGGCCGGGCTGCGCACCGTCATCTACGTCAACGTGTTCCCGAACGTGCTGCTCTCGCTGCACCCCGACTACGTGATGACGCACCGGCTCACCCCGGTCGCGGTCGACCGGACCATGATCGAGTGCTCGTGGGCGTTCGCGCCGGAGGCGTTGGAGCGGCCCGGCTTCGACCCGGCCTTCGCGGTCGACTTCTGGGACATCACCAACCGCCAGGACTGGGGCGCCTGCGAGTCGGTGCAGCGCGGCCTGTCGTCCGAGCACGCCAGGCCCGGCCCGCTGTCCCCGGACGAGGACGCGGTGTACCAGTTCGTCAGGCTGGTCGCCCGCGGCTACCAGGGTCACTCCTTCTGGACGGCCCCGGCCCCGGCGCCCGCCGCGACCTGACCTAGCCGCCGCCAGGACCGCTGTCAGCCCCGGCGCGCTCGGTGCTGAGCAGCACCACGGCCGATTCCGGTCCGGCCGCGAGCTGGGCGCGCCTGGCCGCGGCGCCCGGGCCGGTCAGCGCGGCACGAACCCCGGCCAGCGCGGCCGCGCCGCTCGGCCCGGACGAGATCCCCGCCGCGGCCAGGTCCGCCGCCGCCTGCGCCGCCATCGCGTCCGGGACCGCGACGGCCGCGTCCAGCCCGGCCGCCGCCACCGGCCAGCACAGGCTGGAGGCCGTGCCGCAGTTCAGCCCGGTCATGATCGTCGCGGCGGTGCCGATGGTGCGCAGCTCCCCGGCGGCCAGGCTGGCCAGCATGCACGCGGCGGTGTCCGGCTCGACCGCCAGCACGCTGGGCGCCGGCCCGGGGGCTCCGAGGCCGGCCGCGCTGCGGTAGCGCTCCAGCACCGCCTGCAGCAGCGAGCCGACCCCGGTCGGCACCGCGATCAGGTCCGGCGGGCCGCCGAGCTGGCTGTCGGCCTCGTGCAGCAGCGTCTGGTAACCCTCGACGATCAGGGCCGGGATCTGCTCATAGCCCGGCCAGGCGGTGTCTTGCACCAGCAGCGCGCCCGGGCGGCCGGCCTCCGCCGCGGCCCGGGCCACGGTGTCGTCGTAGGACCCGCCGACCACGGTGACCGAAGCGCCCTCCGACTCGATCGCGGCGATCAGCCGCGCCGGGGTGACGTCCGGCACGAAGACCTGTGCGGGCAGCCCGAGCAGCGCAGCCATCCGGGCCACCGCCCGGCCGTGGTTGCCGTCGGTCGCGGTCACCAGCGTGACCGGGCGGTCCGCTGCGGCCGCCCGCAGCCCGTCCAGGTCCGGCGTCCCGGTGAGCCCGGCGCGGGCCGAGATCGCCGTGGCGACCGCCCACGAGGCGCCGAGGATCTTGAACGCGGGCAGGCCGAGCCGGGCCGACTCGTCCTTGACCAGCACCCGGCCCACGCCCAGCTCGGCCGCCAGGGCCGGCACCTCGGTCAGCGGGGTGGGCGCGTAGCCGGGCAGCCCGGCGTGGAACCGCCTGGCCCGCTGCGAGGGCGCCGCCGTGCGCCAGTCCCGGGCGGCCGGCCGGGCGTACCACGGCAGCGTCCCCTGGCCCGTCGTCGCGTCAAGATCCGCCATGGTCCCACCCTGCCCTATCCGGGCCCGCGGCAGCCAGCGCGCACCTGGCCGATCATGGAACACGCCGGGCCGGGCCGGCGTTGATGCCAGGGCCGCTCAACCCCGCCACGGCGCCGATCATGGAGGATCCTCGCGTGAGCCTGTACGACATTCCCCTGCGCACCCTGTCCGGGCAGCCTGCCACGCTCGGCGACCTGGCGGGCCAGGCGCTGCTGGTCGTCAACGTCGCCTCCCGGTGCGGCCTGACGCCGCAGTACGCCGGGCTGGAGGAACTGCAGCGCCGCTTCGGCGACCGCGGGTTCAGCGTCGTCGGCTTTCCCTGCAACCAGTTCGGCGGCCAGGAGCCGGGCACCGGGGAAGAGATCGCCACGTTCTGCTCCGCCTCCTACGGGGTGACGTTCCCGATGATGGCCAAGATCGAGGTCAACGGGCCGGGCCGGCACCCGCTGTACGCCGAGCTGACCACCGAGCCGGACGCCTCCGGCCAGGCCGGCGACATCCAGTGGAACTTCGAGAAGTTCCTCGTCAGCCCGGACGGCAAGGTCACCGGCCGGTTCCGGCCGCGGACCGAGCCGCAGGCGCCCGAGCTGACGGCCGCGATCGAGGCCAGCCTGCCCGGCTGACCCGGGCCGGACGATGGCACCGGACGAGGCGGCGGCGGACGACCGCGCGGTCGAGCGGTTCGTGGCCGCGCTGCCCAAGGTCGAGCTGCACCTGCACCTGGTCGGCGCGGCGCCGCTGGAGACCGTGCTGACGCTGGCCCGCCGGCACCCCGGCGGCGGGGTGCCGGCCGAGCCGGAGGCGCTGCGCCGGTTCTACGCATTCACCGGGTTCGCGCACTTCCTGGAGGTCTACCACCAGGTGAACCTGCTGGTGCGGACCGGCGCCGACGTCGTGACGCTGATCGACGGGCTGGCCGCCCGGCTGGCCGCCAGCCGGGTCCGCTACGCCGAGGTCCAGGTCACCTCCGCGCGCAACCGGATGGCGGGCATCTCCTACGCCGACCTGGCCGCGGCCCTGGCCGACGGGCGGGACCTGGCCCGGGAGCGGCACGGGGTCGGGCTGGGCTGGATCTTCGACGCCGACGCCGAGCTGGGCCCGGCCGGCGCCGCCGACACCCTCGCGTTCGCCGTCGGCTACCGGCCGCCCGGCACGGTCGGGCTCGGCCTGGGCGGCGCCGAGGCCGGGATCTCCCGGGCCGACTTCGCCGCCGCCTTCCGGGTCGCCAGGGACGCCGGGCTGCACAGCGTGCCGCACGCCGGGGAGACGGCCGGCCCCGGCGAAGTCTGGGCGGCCGTGCGCGAGCTCGGCGCCGAGCGGATCGGCCACGGCATCGCGGCCGCGGCCGACGCCGGGCTGATGGCCTATCTCGCCCGGCATCAGGTCACGCTGGAGGTCTGCCCCACCTCGAACATCTGCACCGGCGCGGTGCCCGCACTGGCCGGGCACCCGCTGCCGGCCCTGCTCGCCGCGGGCGTGCCGGTCGCGCTCAGCACCGACGACCCGGGCATTTTCCACACCGACCTGAACGCCGAGTACCTGGCCTGCCACCGCGCGTTCGGGCTCGGCCCGGCCGGGCTGGCGGACCTGGCGCGGACCGGGGCGCGGGCCGCGTTCTGCTCCGAGCCGCTCCGCGCCGCCGTGCTGGCCGAGATCGACGCGGCGGCCGCGTCCGCCTGATCAGGCCAGGTTGCGGGGGCCGCGCTTGACCATCTGGCCGGCGATGATGGCCCGCTGCACCTCGCTGGTGCCCTCCCAGATCCGCTCCACCCGCAGTTCGCGGTAGAACCGCTCGGCCACGTTCTCGCGCATGTAACCGCGGCCGCCGAACACCTGCACGGCCCGGTCGGCGACCCGGCCGGCCATCTCCGACGCGTACAGCTTGGCCATCGAGCACTGCGCGTGCGCAATCTTGACGTCGGCGCCCGCGTCGATGCCGCGGGCGGTCTCGTAGGTCAGCGACCGGGCCGCGAACAGCTCGGTCAGGCTGTCGGCCAGCATCGCCTGCACCTGGCCCAGCTCGCTGACCGGCCGGCCGCCCACCTGCCGCTGCGCGGCGAACGCGGTCATCTCCGCGGTCAGCCGCCCGGCGGCGCCGAGGCACCGCGCCGCGACCATCAGCCGCTCGAACCGGAACCACTCGTAGGCGAAGCCCATGCCGTCGCCCTCGGCGCCGACCAGGTTGGCCGCGGGCACCCGGACGTTGTCGAACACCACGATCGGGTGGTGGTGGCTGAACGTGTGCGAGTAGGCCGGGGTGCGCAGCACCCGCACGCCGGGGCTGGGCAGGTCGACCAGGAACATCGCGTGCTGCCCGGCATGCTCGCGGCCGGCCAGCTTGGCCTGGAAGAACGCGTAATCGGCGGTGTTGAACGAGGTCACGTGCCACTTCTCGCCGGTCAGCAGGTACCCGTCGCCGTCGCGGCGGGCGGTCGCCTCGATCGCGTCCACGTCCGATCCGGCCCCGGCCTCGGTGATCGCGTAGCACTCTTCCCGCTCGCCGCGGATGGCCGGCTTGACGTAGCGCTCCAGCTGGCCGGGCGTGGCGACCTGCGCCAGCCAGGACGGCGGCGTGGCGGCCGGCCAGCCCAGCGCGTTGGTCACCCGGCCGACCTGCTCCTGGATCAGCACCTGCTGCAGCGCGGTCGCGCCGCCGCCGCCGAGCTCGGCGGGCATGTTGGCCGAGTGCACGCCGAGCTCGATGGCCCGGGCCTTGTGCCGGGCGGTCAGCTCCTTGTCGAGCTCGCCGCCGTTCATCTCGGCCTCGACCTCGAACGGGATCAGCTCGTCGGCGAAGGTCGCGGCCCGCGCCTGGATCTGCAGGTCAGTCTCGGACAGGCCGTACATCTCGCTCCTCGCGCCGCCGGCGGCCACCAGCTGGTGACGCCATTCCTACCTTGACTGAACGTTCAGTCTAGGCAAGAATCGGCGCCATGCCAATGCCTGGGCCTGCGCACCCGGACACCGCCGACGCGGTGGTCGTCGGCGGCGGGACGGTCGGGGCCTGGTGCGCGTACTTCCTGCGCCAGGCCGGCCTCGGCCGCGTGGTCGTGATCGACAAGCGCAGGCTCGGCGAGGGCGCCAGCAGCCGCGCGGCCGGGGTGGTGCGCACGCAGGGCGGCACCCGCTGGGCGGTCCAGCTCGGCGAGTGGTCGCGCCGGTTCTACCTGCGCCAGCACGACGAGCTGGGGATCGACTCCGGCTTCACGCCGCAGGGCTACCTGCTGCCGTGCTTCACCGAAGGCGACATCACCGCGGCCCGGGCCCGGATGGCGATGCAGAACGAGCTCGGGCTGCGGGTGCGCTGGCTGGGGCCGGACGAGGTCGACGCGGCCAACCCGGCGATGGCGCCGGGTGCCACGCTCGGCGGCACGTTCTGCGCCGAGGACGGCTACCTGTCCCCGCCGCGCAACGTGCTCGCCTACACGGTCGCGCTGGCTGCCAGCGGGGTCGAGATCCGGGAGCGGACCGCCTGCACCGGGCTGATCACCGGCGGCGGCGCCGTGACCGGCGTGCAGACCGCCGCCGGGCCGGTGTCCGCGCCGCTGGTCGTGCTCACCGGCGGGCCGGAACTGGCCGAGGTGGCCGGGCTGGCCGGGATCACCGTCCCGGTCGGCGGCGTCCGGCACCAGGTCGCCGTGACCGAGCGCCACCCCGATTTGCACCCGTCCCGGCTGCCGATGGTGTTCGACCTGTCCGCGGGCCTGTACTGGCGGCCCGAGGAGGGCGGCATGCTGTTCGGGATGAGCAACCCGGACGAGCCACCCGGCCCGGTGACCTGCATCGACGAGCCCTACCTGGCCAAGATGCGGCAGCGGCTCGGTCAGCTCGTGCCGGTCACCGCAGGCCTCGGCCTGCGCCGGGCCTGGGCCGCCACTATCGACTACTCGCCCGACCACCTGCCGGTTATCGGCCCGGCCCGGACCGCGGAGCGGGAGCTGGCCGGGGTCACCGTGGCCGCCGCGGGCGGCGCCGGCATGATGTGGGGCCCCGCGGTGGCCCGGGCCGCCGCCGACATCGCGCTGACCGGCAGCTCCGACGTCACCGACGTGGCCTCGCTCGGGCTGGACCGGTTCGGCCCGGACGGCACCAGCCGCCTCGCCACCGACCCGATCGCGCTGCCGTTCCCCGGTGCCGCGCCCGGTCACCTGACCCTGTCCTGATTGCCACCACCGCCGTCCCGGAAGGACCGATCTCGATGACCGACGTCACCACTTCGTACCTGGCCGCCGCCGTCACCGCCGAGCTGGCGGACTGGGGCCCGCTGGAGGAGGCCACCGGCGAGCCGATGGCGACCCGCGGGCTGACGCTGTGGCAGGACGGCGAGCAAGAAGCCGGGGTGTGGGAGTGCGAGCCCGGCCCGTCCTACTGGAAGCTGGACACCCACGAGTTCGTGCACATCGTGGCCGGCCGGATGACCGTCACCCCGGACGGCGGCGACCCGCGCGACATCGGCCCCGGCGACACCGCGGTGTTCCCGCGCGGCTGGGCCGGCACCTGGCAGATCCACGAGAAGATCCGCAAGGTCTACGTCATCTTCTGACGCCCGCACGTCCGCCCGCCGGTCCGCCGCCCGCGGGCGGGCGGGCGGCACCCCCTGGATGTCACAACCACGGGCACCGGTGCCCCTCGATGCCACATGCACGGGGTGCGCGACCACAGCTCGGCCGGGCTTTACCTTTAATGGTGCGGATTCGTGCCGCCGGCGCTCACAAATCTTCTGCCTTCATCCTGTCTGTGACTGGAGAGGCTGCGGGATCGCCGGGGGTCAGGGCCGGAGGCCGTCCCGGCGGGGGACGGCCAGGGCGTCGGCGGCGATCGCGCCGGACGGGCCGCAGATCAGCGGGTTGATGTCCAGCGCCTCCAATTGATCGCCGAGGTCTAGGGCCAGGCCCGACAGCGCGGCCACGGCCGCCGCGACCGCGGCGCGGTCGGCGGGCGGGGCGCCGCGGGCGCCGTCGAGCAGGGCGCTGACCCGCAGCCCGGCCAGCAGCCGCCCCGCCTGGGCGGTGCTGACCGGCGGCAGCGCGACCACCCGGTCGGCCAGCAGCTCGACCAGGACGCCGCCCGCGCCGATGACGACCAGCGGGCCGAGCGCCGGGTCGCGGGCCAGGCCGAGCGCCAGCTCGGTGCCGGGCGGCGCGGTCTGGCAGACCAGTACCCGCGGCCCGAGCCGCGCCGCGAGGTCCGCGTACGCGGCCGCGAGCGCGTCCGGCCCGGCGAGGCCCGTAGCCACGCCGCCGACGTCGGACTTGTGCCCGATCCCCGGCTCGTCGGTCTTGAGCACGACCGGGTAGCCGATGGCCGCGGCGGCGGCCAGCGCCGCTTCGGAGCCGGCCGCGGCCCGCACGCGGGTCGCCGGGATGCCGTAGTCGCGCAGCAGGCCGAGCAGGGCCGCGCCGCCGGCCTGGCCGGACGCGAGCAGCGCCGCCCCCCGCGCGCGCCGCTCCGCTCGCGCGGCATCGCTCAGGCCGCCCGCGGCGTTGCTCAGGCTGCCCGCGGCGTTGCTCAGGCTGCCCGCGGTGTTGCCCGGGCCGCCCGCGGTGTCGTCTGCATGGGGCACGAGCACGCCCGGCTCCGCCTGTCCGGCCGGGGCGGCCCGGTCGGCCGCGTCCGCGTGGACAGCCCGGTCCGCGTGGTCGAGCAGGTGGCGCAGGGCCAGCAGGCCCGGGCGGGTGCCTTCCAGCACCGGTACCCCCGCGGCGCGCAGCCGGGCGGCCTGCGCGGGGTCGATCACGCCGGGGATGTTGGTCAGCACCGCGACCGGCTTGCGGGTGGCGGCGGCCGTCTCCAGCACCGCTTGCGGGTAGGAGTCGTCGCCGTCCAGCTCAGCCACCAGGTCGACGGCCAGCGCCACCGCGGACACGCTGTCGTCGTCGGCCAGCGCCCGCAGTGCCCCGGCGAACAGGTCGCGGGTGTCGGCGCCGGTGCCCCAGACGTCCAGCGGGTTGCCGGGCTCCAGGCCGGGGTCGAGCAGCCCGGCGAGCCGCTGCCGGGTCTGCGCGCCGATCGGCGCGAACCGGACGTTCAGCTGCTCGGCCAGGTCGGCGACGTGGGCCCGCTCCAGGCCCGAGTCGTGCACGGTGGCGATACCGCCGCCGTGCCCGCTGCCGGTGCCGTCCTGGCCGCCGCCGCGGCGGCCGGCCGCGCGGCGGGCCCGGCGGCCGGCCGCGAACACCTCCAGCGTGTCGGCCAGCTCGGCCAGGTCGCCGACCCGGTGCAGGCCGTACGCCCGGACCAGCGCCTCCCAGCCGCCGTCCGCGCTGGCCAGGGCCCCCGAGTGCGCCGCCACCATCGCCCGCCCGCGGGCCGAATGGCCCGCGGTGAGCAGCACCACCGGGATGTCGCGCCCGGCGGCCGCGGCCAGCGCCGCGCGCAGCCGGCCCGGTTCCCTGATCGTCTCCAGCACCAGGGCCAGCACCCGGGTCTGCGGCAGGCTCAGCGCGTACTCCAGGTAGGCCGGCGTGGTGGTGACCAGTTCCTGGCCGCTGGAGACCGCGACCGTGAAGCCGAAGCCGCGGGTGGTGCGCAGCAGCGCGGAGAACACCGAGCCCGAGTGCGTGACCAGCGCCACCGGGCCGGCCGGCAGCGGCTCGGGCTCGATGTAGCCGATCGCGCGCAGCCCGTGGCTGAGGTTGACGAAGCCCATGCAGCCCGCGCCGCACAGCGCCATCCCGGCGCCGCCGGCCAGCGCGGCGATGCTGGCCCGCAGTCCCGGCTGGTGCGCCCCGCCGAACACCACGGCCGACCGGTCGCCGCGCCGGGCGGCCAGCGCGACCTGGTCCTCCAGCGCCGTGTCCGGCACGCCGAGCAGCACCAGGTCGACCGGATCGGCCAGGTCGGCCAGCGACGGCAGGCAGGCCAGGCCGCCGATCTCGGCGTATCGCGGGTTGACCAGGTGCACCCGCGGCCCGGCCGGGCTCCTGGTCACCTCGGTGACCATCCGCTCGCCGAACGAGCCGGGCCGGGCCGACGCGCCGACCACCGCCACGCTGCGCGCCTCCAGCATGGCCGCGAGCGCGGGCCCGGCCGCCGGAGCCCCGGGCTGGGCCGTCGCGGGGCCGGCGGCCGCGGGCTCGGCGGTCACGAGCGGCGGGTCAGCCTGCGCAGCCGGTCGGACCGGCGGTCGGCCTTCTTGTCGGCAATCGCAGCCCTCGCCGCCTGCCAGCCGGGGATGCCGCAGACCCCGCCGCCGGCGTGGGTCGCCGAGCTGCCGTAGTACAGCCCGCCCACCGGGGTCCGGTAGTCGGCGTAGCCGGGCGCCGGGCGCATGTGGAACAGCTGCTCCAGGGATAGCTCGCCGTGGAAGATGTTGCCGCCGATCAGGCCGTACTCGTGCTCCATCTCGTAGGGGCCGACGATGTCGCGGTGCAGGATCGAGGCCTTGAAGTTCGGCGCCAGCTCGTTGTAGCAGTCGATCATCCGGTCGGCGTAGGCCGCCAGCTCGGCCTCGTGCGGCTCGGCGCTCCAGTCCGCGGGCACCCACTGGGTGAACAGGGACATGATGTGCGTGCCGTCCGGGCACAGCGTCTTGTCGAACGTGGTCGGGATGACCCCGTCACTGAACGGCCGCGCCGCGGGCCGGCCGTCGCGGGCGTCGATGAAGGCCCGCTCGATGTACTCCATCGTGGGCGCCATCTCCACCGAGCCGGTGTGGTGCTCCTGCTGCTCCGAGCCGGGGTCAGCGGTGAAGCCGGGCAGCTCGGCCAGGTGCAGGTTGATCTTCACCACGCCGCTGCGGGTCTTCCAGGTCTCGATGTCGCGGGTGAAGTCCGCGGGCAGGTGCTGCGCGCCGACGTGGTCCAGGAACGCGGTGCGCGGGTGCAGCGTGGACACCACGGTCGCGGCCCGCAGCTCCTCGCCGCTGTCCAGCACCACCCCGGCGGCCCGGTCGCCGTCGAGCAGCAGCCTGGCCACCCGCGCGCCGGTCCTGATCTCGGCGCCGTGGCTGCGGGCGGCGCGCTCGATCGCGTCCGCGACCGCGCCCATGCCGCCCTCGGGGAACCCCCAGTTGCCCAGGTGCCCGTCGCCGACGTCGCCGATCGAGTGGTGCGCCATCACGTACGCGGTGCCCGGCTCATACGGCCCGGCCCAGGTGCCGATCACGCCGTTGACGGCCAGGGCCCCCTTGACCTGGGGCGATTCGAACCAGTCGTCGAGCAGGTCGGCGATGCTCATCGTCATCAGCCTGGTCACGTCCGCCACCGTGCGCACGTCGAGGCCGCGGTTGCGCCAGGCGAGCTTGAGCGTTCCCGCCAGGTCGCGCGGCGCGCGCGAGCCGAGGTTCGGCGGCACGGTCAGCAGCAGCGGGCCGAGCACGTCCGCCAGGCCGGCCAGCCAGGCGTCCCACCGGGGCATCGCGTCGGCGTCCTTCTTCGACCACTTGGAGACTTCGTCGTGGTTGCGCTGGGCGTCGTCGGCGTACAGCTTGATCGAGCCGCCCTCGGGGAAGGCCTGGTAGTACGGTCCCATCGGGAAGACCTTGTAGCCGTGCCGCTCCAGTTCCAGCTCGTTGATGATGGTCGGCGGCAGCAGCGACATGACGTAGGACAGCCGGGTGACCCTGATGTCGGGCGCGTCCGGCCAGGGCGCGTCGGTGGCCGCCGCGCCGCCGGTCTTATGCCGGCCTTCGAGCACGACCGTCCGCGCCCCGGAGCGGGCGAGATACGCGGCGGCGGTCAGCCCGTTGTGCCCTCCGCCCACCACGATCGCGTCGTATGTTGCGGCCATCAATGCGCCCTTCCCGTTAAGCTGCTGCGGCGTGTCCGCGGCAGGTCGCGCCGGCGTCACCCGGCGGCGTCAGCGGCCCCGCCGGGCCGGAGCCCGGAGGGTTTGACTGAATGTTCAGTCTAGAAACCTGCTACGGTAAGGACAAGAGGCAGCGGCGCGCCGTCGCCGGCCGCCGCCGCGGCGCGCCTGCCGGACTGCCGGGTGCCGGGCAGGCCGACGAGGACGGGCTTTCGCCGACGAGAGGACTGCCGCGATGGCCAACCAGGCGAATGCCACCGCTGCCACCGCTGCCACCGCGGGCACCGCTGGCACCGCGGAGGCGGCCGGGACCGCCGATCAGCGCCGCGAGCAGATGCTGCGCGCCGCCCTCGCGGTCATCTCCGAGCGCGGTTACGCCGACACCAGGATCGCCGACGTCGCCGAGCGGACCGGGATCAGCCCGGCCCTGGTCATTTACTACTTCAAGACCAAGGACCAGCTGCTGACCGAGGCGATCCGCTACTACGAGGACGTCTGGTACGCGGCCGGGCAGCGCCGGATGGCCGCGCTGCCGACGGCCGCGGCCCAGCTCGAAGAGATCGTCGCGATGACGTGCCTGCCCGAGGACGAGCCGGAGCCGCTCGGCGCCTGGGAGCTGTGGCTCGACCTGTGGGCGCAGGCGGCACGCAACCCGGCCGTGGCCGGGGTCCGGCAGAAGTCGGACGAGCGCTGGCGGCAGGTCATCACCTCGCTGGTGCTGACCGGCCAGGAGGCCGGGGAGTTCCGCGAGCTGGACGCCGGGCGGTTCGCCACCTGCCTGACCGCGATGCTGGACGGGTTCACCGTGCAGATCGCGCTGAGCGACCCGGCAGTTGACCCGGTCGCCGCTTTTGAGCTAAGCATGCGGTTTATTGCTGATCAGCTGGGCTTCGCCTGGACTCCGGGCCGGGGCCGCGGCGATCAGGCCGGGAAGGCGCGCGAGAAGGGCAGGTAGCCGCGATGGCCGGTGGCACGATCGAGCTGGTCGCGCTGACCAAGCGCTTCCACGAGGTGGCCGTGGATAACGTCGACCTGCAGATCGCCAGCGGCGAGTTCTTCTCCCTGCTCGGGCCGTCCGGCTGCGGCAAGACCACCACGCTGCGGCTGATCGCCGGCTTCGAGCAGCCCACCTCCGGCCAGATCCTGCTGGACGGCACTGACGTTTCGGCGGTCCCGCCGCACAAGCGCAACGTCAACACCGTGTTCCAGAGCTACGCGCTGTTCCCGTTCCTGTCGGTGTTCGACAACGTGGCCTTCGGGCTGCGCAACCGCAGGGTCGCCAAGGCCGAGGTCACCAGCCGGGTGAACGAGGCGCTGGACCTGGTCAAGCTGCGCCCGTTCGGCCAGCGCAAGCCGGCCCAGTTGTCCGGCGGCCAGCAGCAGCGGGTGGCGCTGGCCCGCGCGCTGGTGCTCAAGCCGACGGTGCTGCTGCTGGACGAGCCGCTCGGCGCCCTGGACGCCAAGCTGCGCCGCTCGCTGAAGGTCGAGCTGAAGGCGCTGCAGGAGCAGGTCGGCGTCACGTTCCTGTACGTCACGCACGACCAGGAAGAGGCGCTGACGATGTCGGACCGGCTCGCGGTCATGCGGGACGGCAAGATCGTCCAGATCGGCGCGCCGCACGAGGTCTACGAGGAGCCGGCCGACACCTACGTGGCCGACTTCCTCGGCGTCTCCAACCTGATGGAGGTCGACATCGTCTCCCGCGGGCCGGGCGCGGGCTGCGAGGTCCGGCTGGGCGAGACGACGCTGCAGGTCGAGCACGGCGGCGACGGCAGCGAGCAGCGGTCGCACGCGGTGATCAGGCCGGAGCGGGTGCGGGTCGAGGAGTACGGCTCGCCCGGCCCCAACCGGGTGCCCGCCATGGTCGAGCGGCTGGTCTACCTGGGCTCGTCCACCCAGCTCATCCTGCGCCTGGCCACCGGGGCCGAGCTGCAGGTGCTGCGGCAGAACGGCAGCGGCCAGGAGACCGCGCTCGCCCAGGGCACGCCGGTGCACGCGTTCCTGGCCCCGGAGGCGCTGCGGGTGCTGCCGGGCGGCATCCCGGCCGACACCACCGATGACGAGGCCGCGTCCCTGGCGGGCTAGCGCCGGCGCCGCTAGCCTTCCGCTCCCGCGAGCGCGATCAGGGCGTCCTGGCCGGCCACCCGCTGGCCGCGGGTCATCAGCCGGTAGCCGATCAGCCCGAGCCCCGCCACCACGAACGACATGACCAGCATGATGGTCGCCAGCGCGTTCAGCGCGGGGCCGCCGTTGCCGCCGTGCTGAGTCGAGTAGATGATCACCGACATCGGCGTGTTGCTGGCGTTGGAGGACAGCAGGTCCACGATCACGAAGTCGTCGATCACGCTGGAGAAGACCAGGATCGCGCTGGCGAAGATGGCCGGGGTCAGCAGCGGCAGCATCACCTTGCGCATGGTCTGCAGCTGGGTCGCGCCGAGGTCGGCGGCGGCCTCCTCGTACTGGCGGCCGATCGTGACCAGCCGGGCCTGCACCAGGATGGCCGGCCAGCTCACGTTCCAGGTCACCAGGCCGAGTATCTCGGCCAGCAGGCCGAGGCCGATGCCGGTGAACAGCTGGGTGAACACGGCGAACATGGCCACGCCGAAGATCAGCTCGGGCACCACGAACGAGAGGATCATGACGAAGTTGAACGTGCCGGGGACCTTGCCGTACCAGCGGTTGATGCCGAGCGCGAAGGCCACCCCGATCGGCACCGCGATCAGCGTGGCGTAGGCCGACAGCTTGAGGGTGACGAACACCGCGCTGTGCAGCTGCGGGTTGTGCCACACCGAGTTGACCGGGTCGGCCCAGTACCAGCGCATCGACAGGCCCTGGTAAGTTGCCTGCGATTTGCCCTTGTTGAAGGAGAACAGCACCGCGATCGCGATCGGGGCCAGCGACCAGACCAGGTACAGCCAGGTGAAGCCCTCCAGGAACCACGCGTGCCGCCACGGGTTGCGCCACCGGCGGGGGCCGGTGCCCGTGGCCGCGGCCGCGCCGGCCCTGGTCTGCAGCGCGGCGGCCGGCGAAGAGGCGGCAGGCGCGGTCATCCGGCCTCCCGGGCCGAGCGGTTGGTGGACACGACGTACCAGATCATCGGGACGATCAGCACCAGCAGCAGCAGCATCGACAAGATCGCGCCCTGGCCTTCCAGGCCGGGCGTGCCGAGCTGGCCCTCGATCAGGTTCCCGATCATGGAGGTGCTCGGCGCGCCGGACAGCAGCTGGTTAGTGAAGTAGTCGCCCACCATCGGCAGCACCGTGATGAGCATCCCGGTCATGATCGCCTGCCGGGACAACGGCAGCGTGACCCGCCAGAAGGTCCGCAGCCGGGACAGCCCGAGATCGCGCCCGGCCTCGATCAGCGACGGGTTGATCCGGTCCAGTCCCGCGTACAGCACCAGGATCAGGTACGGGATGTAGCCGTAGACCAGGCCGAGTATCACCGTGACCGCGTTGCCGCCGAGCCAGTTCACCGGCGTGGCGATCAGGTGCAGCGAGGTCAGCGCCTTGTTCACGTAGCCGTCGGTCTGCAGCAGGTCGATCCAGGCCAGCATGCGCATCATGTAGCTGATCCAGAACGGCGCGATCAGCAGCACCAGGAACAGCGCCTTGCGCCGGCCGGCGAACCGGGCCACGAAGTAGGCGGCCGGGTAGCCGATCAGCAGGCTCAGCAGCGACGCGGCGACCACGTAGATCAGCGTGCGGACCGCGATCGGCCCGGCGAACGCGGCGGCGCCGAACAGGTCGTGCAGCACGTTCGACAGGTTGGCCGAGCTCCAGTGCAGCGGGTTGTACACCGCGACCGGCGACTCGGTCAGCTGGTTCAGCTTGCCCTCGCCGATGGCCAGCACGGCGTAGAACGGCACCACGAACAGCAGCGCCAGCCAGATCATCCCGGGCGCGGCCAGCAGCATCCAGAAGCCGCGCGAGGGCTGGCCGCGGCCGTCCCCGCGCCCCGCGCCCCGGCGGCGGCTCAGGCCGCGGCGGCCGGGCTCGGCCGAGGCCGGGGGCAGGTGCGGGTAAGCCACGTCAGATCCCGTTGCTCGCGACCAGCCACGCCTGCTGCCACAGCGCGTCGGCGTCGGCGGGCAACTGCAGCTCGCCGACCCCGCGGCGGAAGTAGGACGGCAGCACCGCGGTGGACATCAGGCTCGGCGGCAGCAGCTTCTCGGTGACCAGCCGCTGCGGCGTGATCTCGTTCAGCGGCTGCATGTAGCCATTGAAGCTGATGTTCTCCAGCACGTTCGGCAGGTCGAGCAGGTAGTTCAGGAACAGGTGGGCGAGCACCGGGTTGCGAGCCGAGCGCAGCACCGTATTGGTGTCGTTGGCAACCGGCCCGTGCCCGTCAGCGGGGAACCAGTAGCCGACGACCTCCACCGGCGTGCCCTTGGGCATGTAGTACTGCGCCGAGGCCATGTCCCCGGACCAGGAGTGGTGGATCCAGGTCTGGCCGGTCGGGATCTCGGTGTAGTCGTTGTTGTCGATGTGCACGTCGACCAGGCTGGCCAGGTCCTGCAGCTGCTGGCGGGAGGAGTCGATCTGGTGCTTGCTGGTGGTGTTGAGATCGAAGATGCCCTGCTTCATCAGCCCAAGGCTGATGCCCTCCCGGTAGTCGTCCAGGATCGCCACCTTGCCCTTGTACTTGGGCTGCCACGGCATGGCCCACGGGTTGCGCATCCGGTAGGGATTCTCGTGTACGTAGTCCTTACGCCAGGAGATGCCGGTGGTGTAGATCGTGTAGGGCACCGTGTACTGCCAGTGCCGGTCGTAGAAGGGGTTGGTGAAGTCCGGCCAGGCCTGCGCGATGTTGGGCAGGTAACTGTGGTTCAGCGGCTGGATCAGCTTGGAGTCGATGAGCTGGCCGAGCACGTCCACCGTGGCGCCCATGAGCACGTCGAACTTCAGCCCGCTGCGCAGCTTGGACAGCGCCTCGTTCATCGTGTTGAACGTGGTCAGCGAGACCTTGCAGTTGTACTTCTTGGCGAAGTGGTTCAGGCACGCCTGGTTGACGTAGGCCACCCAGTTGTAGACCTCCAGGGTGGCGCCGGCCTCGGGCTGCAGGCCGCTCTTGATCGGGTCGTTGCCGGCGGTCGGCCAGGTGACCGGCCGGTCCGGCCTGGGCAGCGTCAGCGCGGCGCCGCCGGTGAGGAACGAGTCGCAGGCCGACAGCGCCGAGCCGCCGCCCGCCGCGAGCAGCCCGGCCGCTCCGGCCCGCTGCAGGAAGGCCCGCCGGGAGAGGGCAGGACGGCGGGTGCCGTCGGCTTGCCAGCCCTCTCGCGGGTGCATATCCCGCCCTTCCGTGGGGATGATCCGGGTTCCCGCAGCAGCCGGCGCGCGGCGGATGCGGCGTCCCTGACTGAATGACGCATGAGGGGCGATTTGCTAACGCTTAGACCTACCTCTCTGCGCGGGCGGGCGCAAGACTTTCCGGGTAACAAGCTGGTCAGGGGGCGATCGCGGCGGCGAAGCGGCCGAAGTTGGCCACGAAGCGGTCGATGTCGGCCTCGTCGTGCTGCACCGAGATCAGCCACTGCTCGCTCTTGCCCCAGGGCGGCAGGAACACCCCGCCGTTGTGCTGGCAGAGCCAGTGCAGGTGACTGTAGGAATCGTCGACGGCCAGGAAGTCGCGGAAGTCGCGCACCGGCTCGGGGGAGAACACCACGCAGCCCTTCGCGCCGGCCGACACCACCCGGGCGGCCAGCCCGTGCGCGCTGATGGCCTGCTCCAGGCCGCGGACGGCGCGCTGGCGCAGCGCCTCCAGCCGCTGGTAGGCCTCGGGGGTGGCGACCTCGGTCAGCATCGCGCGGGCGGCGGCCATGGCCAGCGGGTTGCCGTTGAACGTGCCGACCATCTCGTAGCCGCCCTGCGCGACGTGCTCCATCACCTCGGCGGTGCCGCCGATCGCGGCCACGCTGACCCCGCCGCCGATGGCCTTGGCCAGGCAGACGATGTCGGGCAGCACCCCGCTCGCGCCGGTGACGCCGCCCGGGCCGGCCGTCAGCCCGGTTTTCACCTCGTCGAAGGCCAGCAGCGCCCCGCGGGAGTGCAGCAGCTCCTTCAGCCCGTCCAGGTATCCCTGATCTGGCAGGATGATGCCGGCGTTCATCATGACCGGCTCGACGATCATGCCCGCGATCCGGCCGGGGTTGTCCGCCAGCCGCCGGGCCACCGCGGCCAGGTCGTTGAACCCGACGATGAGGGTCAGGTCGGTGATCGCGCGCGGGATGCCGGTGCTGGACGGCACGCTGGCGGGCCGGTCGGCGGGCCCGATGCCGTCCTCGCCGTCCGGGCACACCGACACCTGGACCGAGTCGTGGTGGCCGTGGTAGCAGCCCTCGACCTTGAGGATCAGGTCCCGGCCGGTGACCGAGCGCATCAGGTGCACCGCGTCCATGGTCGCCTCGGTGCCGGAGTTGGCGAACCGCCACAGCGGCAGCCCGAACCGGCGGGACAGTTCCTGCGCCACCGCGATCGCGTTGCGGGTGGGCTGGGCGAAGTGGGTGCCGAGAGCGGACTGCTCGCGCACCGCCGCCACCACCGCCGGGTGGCCGTGGCCGGCCAGCGAGACCCCGTAGCCGCCGTGCAGGTCCACGTACTCGTTGCCGTCCACGTCGTAAAGCTTGGAGCCCTGGCCGTGGCTGAGCCATACCGCCTGCGGCCGGGTGATCTGCCAGCTCGAGGTCACGCCGCCGGCCAGCACGCCAGCGGCGCCGCGCGCCAGCCGCAGCGACTCCGGCTGGCGCTCGGCGAAGATGCGCTCCTGCTCGGCGATCAGGCGGCCCAGCCGGCCGGGGCCGGCGGGCCGGGGGGTGGTGGACGGAGGACGGCCAGCCGCGGTGGCGGGCGCGGGGCCTGGCCCCGAGGCGGCCGGCGGGACGGCGGGCGCTTCGGGGACGGCGGGCGCTTCGGGGACGGCGGGGACGGTGCCGGCGGGGACGGTGCCGGCGGGACGGGCGGGAGTGTCGGTCGGTGCGGCCTGTTGTGGGGCCATGTTCGCGCTCCTGACGCGGTTGACTGAATGTTCAGTCTAGGCAGTCGGCGGGAGCCTGGGCAAGGCCGGCTGCGCTGCGGGCGGCCGGGAGCGGGCTATCGGCGCAGCTCAGCCCGGTGCCCTGAGCTGGCTGAGCACGATGCGGGCGACGATCCGCCAGCCGAGGATGAACAGGCCGAGGAAGGCCAGCGCGACGAAGATGAACGCGACGGCGGTGCCCTGCCCGGCCAGCACCCGGACGATCATGCCGAGGCCCGCCGCGCCGAGCCAGGCCCCGAGCCCGGCCGGGATGATCGCCATCGGATTGCGCCAGCTGCGGACTGCGAGCAGCCCCGCGGCCAGGCCGGCCAGGAACGGCCACGAGGTCTGCCAGATCCCGGCCAGGCTGTCGCCGTGGTGGTGGGTATGCCGCCCGAGGGCCACGAACGCGAGCACGCACGCGATGTCGAGGATCGGGCTGACCACGCGCCACATGGCGGCCAGGCTACCGGGCCGGCCGGCGGCGCCCGGGCCGGGCAGCGGCCGCGGCCCGGTCCGTATGATGACCGCGACCGGGCTGATAGCCGCGGCCGGCCTGATGGCCGCGGCCGGCCCGCCGCGAGTGAGGGACCGACATGGTGCGCCTGCTGTTCGCCGTGCTGATCGGCGCGGTGCTGGCCCTCGGGGCCGGCGACGTCGCCCATGACGTGCTGCTGGCCGGCGTCAACGGCACCCCGGCCAACGCGCCGCTGTACAACTACGGCTCGCCGTGAGCGGACGGCTGCGCCGCGGGGCCGGCCTGGTGCTTGCCGGGCTCGGGTCGTTCCTGACGGTGTTCGCGCTGGTGCAGTTCGGTGTCGTGGGCCCGGTCGCGGCCCGGGCCCCGCTGAACGAGTACCAGGTGACCCAGTACACCGGGCAGCACGTGCGCTACTTCTCCACCGCGCTGCTGCGCGAGCTGACCGGGGTCACGCTGCGGGAGACCGTCACGGTCAAGGGCGACCAGGCCGCCGGCACCGCCACCCGCGCCGTCTGGGACCAGTTCAGCTACGCCTACGACCAGACCCACGCGATGCCCTACCAGTCGCTGACCGAGCGGCTGGGCTTCGACCGGGCCACCGGCGCGCTGGTGCGCTGCTGCGCGGCGGCGGTGGGCGGCCGCGCGCCCGCGGTGTGGTCCGGCCAGGCGTTCACCTGGCCGGCCTGCACTCGCAGCGTGACCTATGACGTTTTCGACCCGGTACTTCGCCGCCCCGAGCCCGCCCGGTATTCCGGCCGCGCCACGGTGGCCGGCCTCCGCACCGACATCTTCACCGAGCGGGTGCCCCCGGTCAGGTTCGCGTCGCAGTTGCTGCCGGGCACCCTGGTGGGCCGCAAGAAGGCTTCGGTCATGCTGGGCGAGTACTACCAGACGGTCACCACCTTCGGTGTGGACCCGGTGTCGGGCCGGGTGGTGGACATCAGCCGGGACGAGCAGCTGACCCTGCGCGGCAGCGACGGCAAGACGGCCCTGGTGCTGTTCGGCGGTGACCTGCGGATGCAGCCGGCCAGCGCCCGGGGGCTGGCTGCCGCGGCCCGCCGCCGCGACTCGGTGATCAGGGCCGCGACGGTGACCGTGCCCGCGGCGGCGGGCGCGGCCGGGATCGTGCTACTGGTCATCGGCGCGCTGCTGGTCCTGGTGCGGCGCCGCCGGCCGGACCGGGCGCCGGCCGGCGAGCTGACCGAAGCCGTCCGCTGAGCTGCCGGAGGCAGAGTGGAAGCAGAGGGGTTCTGGCGCCGGGCCGAGCGCGATCCGGGCTGGATCGCGGTCGTCGGCACCGATGGCACGCCGCACCGGGCCGGTGACCTGCTGGGCCGGGTGCACCAGCTCACCCATGCGCTGCGGGCCCGCGGCCTGCAGCCCGGGGACGGGATCGCCGCGGTGCTGCCCAACGGCATCGCCGCGATCGAGGTGTACCTGGCCGCGCTTCAGGGCGGGTGGTACTTCACCCCGGTGAACTGGCATTTCACCGCCCCGGAGATCGCCTACATCATCCGGGACAGCCGGGCCAGGGTGCTGTTCGGCCATCACCGGTTCGGAGCGGCCTGCGCCGCCGCGGCGGACCAGGCCGGGCTGCCGGCCGCCGCCCGGTACAGCTACGGCGGCCCGGTCGACGGCTTCACCCCGGCGGACCGGCTCGTGGCCGGCTACCCGGCGAGCGCGCCGGACGGGCGCACCGCCGGCGCGACCATGCACTACACCTCGGGCACCACCGGCCGTCCTAAAGGCGTCCGGCGGCCGCTGTCCGGCGCCGCCCCGGATGAGGCTGTCTCTGCGGCCACCGCGCTGCTGCAGTTCTTCGGCATCACCGCGGGCCCGCCGAACGTGCACCTGGTCACCTCGCCGAACTACCACACCGCCGTGACGGTGTTCGGCGGCGGCGCGCTGCACCTCGGCCACACCCTGGTGTGCATGGACGGCTGGGACTCCGAGCAGATGCTGGCGCTGACCGAGCGGTACCGGGTCACCAGCACGCACATGGTGCCGACCCAGTTCAAGCGGCTGCTGTCGCTGCCGGAGCAGGTCCGCGGCCGGCCCGACCTGTCGTCGATGCGCTGGCTGATCCACGCCGCCGCGCCCTGCCCGGCCGGCCTCAAGCAGGCCATGCTCGACTGGTGGGGCCCGTGCGTGTACGAGTACTACGCGGCCACCGAGGGCGGCGGCACGATCGCTACCCCGCAGGACTGGCTGGCCCGGCCCGGCACCGTCGGCCGGCCGTGGCCGGTCAGCGAGGTCATGGTCGCCGGCGCCGACGGCCGGCCCTGCCCGCCGGGCGTGCCCGGCACCGTCTACATGCGGATGGGAGAGCAGGAGTTCGAGTACTTCGGCGACCCGGCCAAGACGGCCGCAGCCCGCCTCGGCCGCCTGTTCACCGTCGGCGATATCGGCTACACCGACGCCGACGGCTACCTGTTCCTGTGTGACCGGCGCGCCGACATGATCATCTCTGGCGGGGTGAACCTGTACCCGGCCGAGATCGAGGCGGAGATCATCACCTGCCCGCTGGTCGCCGACGTGGCGGTGTTCGGCATCCCCGATCCCGAGTGGGGCGAGCAGGTCAAGGCGGTCGTGCAGCCGGCCGGCGGCGTCCCGGCCGGCGACCTGCTGGCCGGGCAGGTCATGGCCTGGCTGGAGGGCAGGCTGGCCCGGATGAAATGGCCGAAGACGATCGACTTCACCGCCGAGCTGCCCCGCGACCCGGCCGGCAAGCTGCTGCGCCGCCGCCTGCGCGACCCGTACTGGCCCGGCCACGATGCGCCCGGGCCGCCGGATGCGCCCGGCTCGTCCCCGCCTGAGACCGGATCATTTTCATGATCGTGGTGAGCTGGGTGCGGAAGCAGCCGTAACCCGAGCCCGGCCGCCGCCAGCGCCCGCGGCCAGCGTCAGAACCGGAAGCGAGTCAAGCCGCCCGGCCCGGCCGACCACGCCACGATCGCCGAGCGCGGCTCAATGCGGTACACGTTCCACGGCGGCGGTCCTAGCGACGGTGCGTTGAACGGGGCAGTGATGCGCGATCCGCTGTCGTCGGGCTCGGCCGGCCAGCCGCTGTCCGCCCACGCCTTGGCCACACGCGCCACTGCGCCCGGCTCGGTCACCCGGGTAGCGTCACCCTCGAGTACGACGTCCGCGTCGCGGATCGACACCGCGATCGAACATCGCGGATCGCGCGCGACATTGCGCCCCTTCCGCGTGCCCGCGCCCGTCTGGAACCAGAACGTGCCGTCCAGCCACCGGGCGCCGACCGCAGTGACATGCGGGCTGCCGTCCTGGTTGATGGTGGACAGCCAGGTCGTGCGGGAGTTCAGCGCGTCCGGAGCCGGCGCCGACCCCGCATCGAGCTTCTCAGTGACTGCGGCCCAATCCACCGGCGGCAGCCCATCCGCCTGACCCAGATTGATGATCTCCATAAGGCCCCTGCCCTCCAGCAGTCATCCTGGCTCACAGCGCCTGATGGATAAGACGCGCGGCGACCGTGAAAGTCATCGCGGATCCGCGGATCGCGAGCCGGGCTTAATGTTGCCAGCGTCGCCTCGGTCGTGGCCAGACGTCCGTGTCGATGACGCCTGGCCGCCACTACGATCGAGTGGTCGGCAAGGAGAGCTAATGCTGCTTGATGGCGTGAACCACGTGGCCTGGATCTCACAGGATGCCGCCCGGCTGGGTGCCTTCTACGAGCAGGTATTCGGCGCCGCGGTCGGGCCGACGCGTTCCCATGGCCCGGGTGAGACGATGACCGTGATCGACATCGGCCCCGCTACCCAGCTGAACGTGTTCGTGATCGACGGTAACACCGAGGCTGACCGGCAGACGCCGATGTGGGGCCGGGGGCGCATCGACCACGTCGGCTTGGCGGCCGCCTCACGCGAAGCGTTCGACACGATCCGGGAGCGGCTGGTGGACGCGGGCGCGAGCGACGGCACAGTCAACGATTTCGGCGGGGCGCTGAGCGTGTTCTTCCGTGACCCCGACGGCCTCGAGGGAGAGGTCCTGCTCAAGAAGCCCTGACCGCTCCGCCGCCTGCCGGGGTGGAGCTGACCGCGAGTAACACTCGCTCAAGGAGATGGCCATATGACTGGCGACGATTCGAGCGGAGTACCGCCGGCCGGGGAAGAACCGGCCCGGTCGCGGCAGCGGGAACCGGAGACTTCCCCGGACGCCCATGATCCCGGGTACCTGGTGGAGACAGGCGAGGCGGCCGGCGAGGACGGCTCGGTCGCTCCGATCATCGGCGGCCTGCCCGCCGTTGAGGGATCGGCCTGGGACATAGGCGCCGCGCGGGACGAGCGCGGCGCGGGCCTGGCTGAGGAGCAGGAAGGCCCGTCCGGCCAGGCCAGCCGGGAGGGAGGCTAGGACGGGGCGAGAGCGGGCCTGGATAGTGAGGGCGGCGAGCAGCCGCGCGGTGGCGGGCGGATCGGGCGGCGCCCCGTAGGCCAGGGCGCACACCTGGCGGCGGGCACCGGCTCGATCGGTTGACGGGACAGCACGCGCAGGCCCGGACCCGCGCGGCCGGCCGCGCCAGGCCGGCTGCAGCCGGAGCCGCGGCCGGACAGCAGCGGCGCATCGGGCGGCCGCGGCGCCGCGCCGGTCCCGGCGTCGGCGGCCAGCTTCCGCCGCCGCCAGGCGATCCCCGACAGTGCCTCCAGCACCACCCGGTTGGCCAGGAACGCCGTGACCTCGGCATGGTCGTAGGGGGGCGCCACCTCGACCACGTCGATGCCGGCCACCGGCAGCTCCATGGTGATCCGGCGGACCGCGTCCAGCAGCTGCCGGCTGGACAGCCCGCCCGGCTCAGGGGTGCCGGTGCCGGGGGCTAGCCCGGGGTCGACCACGTCCACGTCGACCGACAGGAACACCGCGTCGCACTCGTCGGTGGCGATCGCGAACGCCTCGGTCAGGCACTCGTCCAGGCCCCGGCTGACCACCTCGGTCATCTCGAAGCTGCGCATCCGCTGGCCGGCCATCCACGCCAGCGTCTCCGGCTCGGGCCAGTACCCGCGCAGGCCGATCTGCAGGAACCGGTCGCCGCGCACCGCGCCGGATTCGATCAGCCGCCGCATCGGGGTGCCGTGCCCGATGAGCGCGCCGAACTGGGTGTTCCCGGTGTCGGCGTGCGCGTCGAAGTGGATCATCGAGACCCGGCCCCAGCCGGCCTGGCGGGCCACCCCGGTCGCGTCCGGCAGCGCGATCGTGTGGTCGCCGCCGAGTATCACCGGGATCGCGCCGTGCCGGCACGCCTGGTGCACGGCCTCCTCCAGCCGGCGCATCGACAGTTCGGTGTCGCCCGAGGGCATCTCGATGTCCCCGGCGTCGGCCACCGTCAGCTCGGCCAGCGGGTCCACGCCGAGGGCCAGATGCGGGCGCGACCCGTCGTGCGGCAGGTAATCGGTCCCGCGGATGGCCTGCGGGCCGAACCGGGCGCCAGGCCGGTGCGAAGTGCCGCCGTCGAACGGCGCCCCGATGATCATGATGTCGGTGTGCGGCCAGGTGGCGGGGTCCGCCAGGTCCGCCCGCGGCACGCCGAGGAACGTCAGGTCCGGACCGTACATGCCGCCCAGTCGCGTCATCTGCTGCCTCCCGCGGGTGACCTTATCCCGGTGGCGCGGCGCCCCGCCGGCCCGTGCCGCATCCGGGTGGCGCGGCGCCCCGCCGGCCCGTGCCGCATCCCGGTGGCGCGGCGCCCCGCCGGCCCGTGCCGCATCCGGGTGGCGCGGCGCCCCGCCGGCCCGTGCCGCATCCGGGTGGCGCGGCGCCCCGCCGGCCCGTGCCGCATCCGGGTGGCGCGGCGACCCGCCGGCCCCCGGTCCGGGGCGTACCAGCCGGCCTGCGCCGCCGGTTTCTGAGACAGTACCGGTGATGGCACTCGACGACTCCGACCGGCAGATCGTGGCCGCCCTGGTCCGGGACGCCCGCGCGACCTACGCCGAGGTGGGCGCCCAGGTCGGGCTGTCGGCGTCCGCGGTCAAGCGCCGCGTTGACCGGCTGCGCGCCAGCGGCGCGATCACCGGGTTCTCGGCCCGGGTGGATCCGTCCGCGCTCGGCTGGACCACCGAGGCTTACGTCGAGCTGTTCTGCCGCGGCCGCACCTCGCCGGCCGACATCGCCGCGGCGGTGAGCCGGTTCCCCGAGATCATCGCGGCCTGCACGATCACCGGCGACGCCGACGCGCTGCTGCACATCAGGGCCGCCGACGTACGCCATTTCGAGCAGGTCGTGGAGCGCATCAGCGCGCAGCCGTTCGTGGTCAGGACCCGCAGCGTGATCGTGCTGTCACGCCTGGTCAGCCGCCCGGACGTGCCCGGCCCGCAGGCCGGGGGCTGACCGCCGGCGGCCCGGCCCTCCGGCGGCACCGGCCGCCGGGCCCTCCGGGCCGGTCCTGTCGGCGGCGGCTGCGTTGCGCCGGATCTGGCCGACCTCGGGTTTCCGGCTGCCCGTTTCCGCTACAGTCGCTGGCATGTCCGAGCGCCCTACCGACCCTCGCGGCACGAGCGCGCCCGCTGCCACCGGGCTGCCCACCAACACCGGTGAGTTCCGTGCCACTCCCGATATCTCGGCCAGCACCGCCCAGTTCCGGGCGTTCGCGGCCGGGCCGGACCGGGACGGCGAGCACGCCTGGTCCATGCGGGCCCCCGGCCGCAACATCGCCGCCCTGGCCGGCGTCATCGTGGTGGTGGCCGTCGTGCTGATCGTGCTGGCCTTCCTGGTCCTCGGCCACTAGGCCGTCTGCTCAGAGACCGCCGCTCAGAACCCGGGCCCGGCTCAGAAACCGCCGCCGAGCTCGGCCCAGCTGCTCCAGCCGCCGCCCGAATAGCTCGCCGTGGCGACCTGGCGCGCCGCATTCAGTGCCGCGACCCCGGCGCCGCCGCCGGCGCCGCGGCTCGGGCTCAGCCAGCCTGCCGGGCTGCCGGCCACCGTCCCGCCGATCGAGGCCAGCCGCGTCCACCGGCCGCCGGCCGCCGTGTCCTGCTGCACGGCCAGCCCGGCCTGGCCGTCCGCGAGCCGGGCCACGACCGCGACCCGTCCGCCGGGCCAGCCGGCCGCCGACGGCGAGTTCTTGATCCTCCCGCCCGCCCCGGCGGGGCCGAGCGGGGGCGCCCAGGTCCACCGGCCGCCGGCCGCGGCCTGCCAGGCCCGCCGGATCCGCCCGGCTGCGTTGACCAGCACCTCGGTCTCGCCGCGGCCATCCGCAGCCACCGACGGCACCCCGGACACCCGGCCCGGGCTGGCCCCGGCCTGCGCCCAGCCGGACCAGGTCACCCCGCCGCCCGCGGCGGTTCCGGAGTCCACCGCGAGCCGGTGCCCGGAGGTCACGCAGAACACCTCGACGGCGCGGCGCCTGGTCACGAACGCGGCCGGGGAGCTGTGACACTGCCCGCTCAGCGAATGCCACGGGGTCCAGCGGGCGTCGGTGTCCGGCCGGGCCTGCGCGATCGTGTACACCGCGCCGCCGACGCTGCGGACGAAGACCGCGGCCGTGCCGCCCGGCAGCCGGACCGCGGCCGGGTCGCCGGTCATCGCCGCCGGCGAGCTGGCCGTCCGCAGCGGGCCGCCCCACTTCCAGCCATCGGGCGCGCCCGGCTGCTGCCAGGCGTTGCGGAGGTGACCGGCGGAGGTACGGGCGAACACGGTCAGCCGCCCGTCCGCGTCCGCGGTCACGGCCGGGTTGCCGGCCAGCCCGCCGGGCGAGCGGCCGGCCGGCTGCACCGCGGACCAGGCGCCGGTACCCGGATGCTGCCAGGAGTGCAGCAGGGTGCCGGCCGCGCTGCGGGCGAACCATTGCGCCGAGCCGCCCGGGCTCACGTGCACGGAGAGGCGGAAGCCGGCGTGCCCGGCTGCGGGCGGCGGGCCGGCCGGGCCGCCGCCCAGGTTGACGTTCAGCCGGTCGTTGTCGATGTCCAGGCTGGTCCCGCCCCAGCGCTCGCTGTGGCCGCCGGAGTACTGGTGGATCCGGGTGCTGCCGGTCCACATCGTGGACGGCATGTACGAGCTGGTCGTGGTGGCCTTGCCGTCCCAGTCGGCGTAGGCGATGACGCCGGGCTCGGTCATCGTGCCGGCCGCGGCGATCAGGTCGCCGATGTTGGAGAACGACTCGTACACCCCCGCGGTGTAACCGCGGGCGCGCACCCCGGCGTCCCAGGCGCTCAGGAACGTGGTGACCTCCTTGCCGCAGCCGGCGTAGGCCTCCATGTCGTAGATGATCGGGGTGCCCGCCGGGATGGCGAGGTTGCGGGCCTGGGTCACGGCGTCGGCGGCCGCGGCGGTGCCCTCGCTGGCCGCCTTCGCGCGGTTGATGAGCGCGTCGCCGGAGGCCAGCACGCAGGAGGCCTGCAGGCCGGGATAGAACGGGAAGTAGTGCCAGCCCTTGGCCCGGATGGCGGCGATCCAGGCGGCGGTCAGGCTGGACTGTGCGCAGGCCCGGTTGATGCCGCCGATGTAGATCCCGACCGCCCGGTATGGCGAGGCCAGCCACCTCGACAGCGTGGCCGCCGACGGCGCCGCGCAGGTGTCGAAGCCCGCGCCGCGGAACACGCCCTGCGGCGCAGTAGCGCGGATCGCAGCAGGCCGGGCGGCCAGCGCCGCGGCGACCGCGGGCCGCGCGGCGGCGCGGCCGGTCACCCGGATGCTGGCCGCGATCGCGGCGGCGAGCGGCCGGTCGGTGCCCCAGGTCACGCTGACCTGCGCGGCGGCGGACGGGATGACCTCGGTGATCGTGTGAGTCACCGCCGCGTCGGCGTTGGTCAGCGCGGGCCGGCCGCCGGCCGAGGTCGCGACCCTGGCCTCCCGCACGTCCGGCCGGGCCGGGTCGGCGGGCTGGATCTGCACGGCCTCGGTCTTGCCGTGCAGGCCGGGCGGGCAGACCGGATGCGGGCCGGCCGCGCCGAGGTAGACGGCGTGCACATTCAGCCGGGGGCAGGCCCCCGGATGCCGGGCCAGCCGGTGCACCGGCCAGCCAGCCGGGGCACGCAGCGTGACACCGTCGAAGCTGATGCGCTGCCAGGTGCCGGCGGTGGCGGTCAGGCCGGCCGGCTGGCGGGCCGGGCGGGCCAAGCTGGCCGCGGCCGGCCCGGCACCGGCCACTACGATGCCGCTTAGGACAAATACCAGTACACCGGCAGAAGTTCGAAAGCGCATGCAGTCATGATGACCGGCGCATCAGCTGATTGGTATAGGTTTCAGATAACTCTCAGCATTTACTTTTTAACATTGTGCTACTAGGCCCAGTATGCTGCCGCTGGTTACTCTGCGTCCGCATCCGGCTGGAACCGGTACCCCATGCCCGGTTCGGTCAGCAGCCAGCGCGGCCGGGCCGGGTCGGGTTCGAGCTTGCGCCGCAGCTGGGTCATGTACAGCCGCAGGTTGCCCGCCGCGTCGGCGTACCCGGGTCCCCAGACCGCGGTGAGCAGCTGCTGCTGGCTCATCAGCTTGCCCGGGTTGCGCAGCAGCACTTCCAGCAGGTGCCACTCGGTCGGCGTCAGCCTGATCGCGGCACCGTCCGGCGCGGCGACCCGCCTGGCGGCCAGGTCGACGGTCAGCGGGCCCAGCCGGACCTGCGGGGACTCGCTCCTCCCGTCGGTCCGGCGGCTGACCGCCCGCATCCGGGCCAGCAGCTCGTCCATCCCGAACGGCTTGGTCACGTAGTCGTCGGCGCCGGCGTCCAGCGCCTGCACCTTGTCGGTGCTGTCGGCCCGGCCGGACAGCACGATGATCGGCGCGTCGGTCCAGCCGCGCAGCCCGCCGATCACCTCGACGCCGTCCAGGTCGGGCAGGCCCAGGTCCAGGATGACCAGGTCCGGGGGGTGCCGGGCGGCCAGTTCCAGGGCCTGCGCGCCGGTGCCCGCGGTGTGCACTTCGTAGTGGCGGACCCGCAGGTTGATACGCAGCGCCCGGAGGATCTGCGGCTCGTCGTCGACGACCAGGACCCGGGTCATGTCCCTCACCGTGCCACAGCAGGCCCGTCAGCATCCGTTTCGCGGGCCGCGGATTCGTGCGCGCCCGGCTCGACTGCGTCCGGTGTGCGCGCGTCCGGCTGGTCCGGATGCGGCGCGGCCACCGCGGGCCTGATCGCGGCGGGCTCGGACGGCAGGTCGCGGTCCGGGCCGGGCCAGGCCGGCAGTGAGATCGTCATGGTCAGTCCGCCGCCTGGGGTGTCCTCGGGTTCCAGCGTCCCGCCCATGGCCTCGGTCAGGCCGCGCGACAGGGCCAGGCCGAGGCCGACCCCGGTGGTGTTGTCGGTGTCACCGAGCCGCTGGAATGGCACGAACACCCGGTCCCGGTCCTGCTCGGGCAGGCCAGGACCGCGGTCGATGACCCGCAGCTCGACCCGGCCGCCCAGCGCGCTCGCGGCCAGCGCAGGCGGGCGCCCCGGCGGCGAGTAGCGCAGCGCGTTGGCGGTCAGGTTGGCGATGACCCGCTCCAGCAGCGCAGGGTCCGCGTTGACCTCGGGCACGTCGTCGCCGATATCCACGATGACCTCGTGGCTGACCGGGCCGAGGTCATCCAGGGCGCGGGCCACGATGTCGGCCAGGCCGGCCGGCCGCGGGAACACCGCGAGGGCCCCGGCCTGCAGGCGGCTCATGTCCAGCAGGTTGTCCACCAGCCGGGCCAGCTTGTCCAGCGACTCATCGGCGGTGGCCAGCAGCTCGTCGTAGTCCTCCGGGTCCCACTCCACGTCGGCCGACCGCAGGCTGGTCACTGCGGCCTTGGCCGAAGCCAGCGGGGTGCGCAGGTCGTGACTGACGGCGGCCAGCAAGGCGGTGCGCATCCGGTCTGCGGCCGCGATCGGCTTGGCCGCCTGCGCCTCCGCGGCGAGCCGCTGCTGGTCCAGCGCGACCGCGGCATAGTTCGCGAAGGCACCGAGCACGCGCCGGTCGGTGGCCGGCAGCGGCCGGCCGCGCAGCGCCAGGCACAGTGTGTCGCTCGCCGGTACCTCGACGTCGGCGCGGTCCGGGCTGGTGACCGGCGGGCCGCCGGCGACGGCGACCGCGGTCCACTTCCCGGCCAGGCCCGCCGAGCTGAGCGGGTCCGGCGGCCGCGGGCCGGCCTGCTCCAGCAGCGTCACCGACTCCATCGCGAATGCCTCCCGGACCCGGTCCAGGATGGCCGGCAGGGCCTGCTGGCCGCGCAGCACGCTGCCTGCGGTGGTGGCCAGCATCGCCGATTCCGCGCCGGACCTGGCCGCCTGCTGGGTACGCCGGGCCGCGTTGTTGACCACCGAGCTGACCACCAGGCCCACCAGCACGAACACCGACAGGGCCAGCGCGTTGTTGCGCTCGGCGATCGTGAATTTATACAGCGGCGGGGTGAAGTAGTAATTGAGCAGCAAGAACCCGGCGACGGCTTCCAGCACCGCGGGCACGAACCCGCCGACCAGCGCGACCGCGATCACCGCGGTCAGGAACGCGAGCACGTCGGTGGTCAGGTTCAGCTGGTGGCGCGCCGCGGCCAGCAGCATGGTCAGCAGCGGGGCGAGCACCACCGCCAGCGCGTATCCGGTCAGACGGCGGCGTAGCGACAGGCTGCTGCGCGCGGCTGGCAGGCCGCGGCCCCGCCCGGCGTGCGCGTGGGTGACGATGTGCACGTCGATGTCGCCGGAACCGCGTACCGTCCTGAAGCTCACCCCCGGCCCGGTCAGCAGGGCCGACAGCCAGTTGCGGCGGCTGACGCCGAGCACCAGCTGGGTGGCGTTCTCGGCCCTGGCGAAGGCCAGCAGCGCCTCCGGCACGTTGTCGCCGACGATCTGGTGGTAAGTGCCGCCGAGCGACTCGGCCAGCCGCCGCTGCTCGGCCAGCGCGGCTGGGCTGGCTCCGGTGAGCCCGTCGGAGCGGGCCACGTGCACGGCGAGCAGGTCGCCGCCGGCCGACCGGGCCGCGACCCTGGCCGCCCGCCGGATCAAGGTGTCGCCCTCGGGGCCGCCGGTCAGCGCGACTACGACCCGCTCGCGGGCCTCCCAGGTCTCGGAGATGTCGTGTGCCGCCCGGTAGCGCTGCAGCCCCTCGTCCACCTTGTCGGCCAGCCACAGCAGCGCCAGCTCGCGCAGCGCGGACAGGTTCCCGGTGCGGAAGTAGTGGGTCAGCGCGGCGTCGATCTTGTGCGCCGGGTAGATGTTGCCGTGCGCCATCCGGCGGCGCAGCGCCTCTGGGGTCATGTCGACCAGCTCGACCTGGTCCGCGGCCCGGACCATGGCGTCAGGCACGGTCTCCCGCTGCGGCACGCCGGTGATCTTCTCGACCACGTCGTTCAGCGATTCCAGGTGCTGGATGTTGACGGTGGAGATCACGTCGATGCCGGCGTCCAGCAGCTCGGCGACGTCCTCCCAGCGCTTGGCGTGGCGACTGCCCGGCACGTTGGTGTGTGCGAACTCGTCCACCAGCGCCACCTCGGGCCGCCGGTCCAAGATCGCGCCGGTGTCCATCTCGGTGAACGTGGTGCCGCGGTAGGCCATCGTCCGCCGCGGGATAACCTCCAGCCCGGCGAGCTGCTCGGTGGTGTGCGCCCGGCCGTGCGTCTCGACGAATCCGACGACCACGTCGGTGCCGCGCTCGGCCCGCCGGTGGCCCTCGCCGAGCATGGCGAACGTCTTGCCGACGCCCGCCGCCGCGCCCAGGTAGATCCGCAGCTGGCCGCGCTCGCGGCCCGAGCCGTCCGCGCTCTCGCCGGTGCTGGTCATGCCTGCCGCCCGTCCTCCTGCCGGTCAGGGCCCGTAGTCACCGTGGCCCCCCTTGCCCGTCGTGATCACAACATATGTACCCGGCCGGCGGCCCGGTGCCGCGCGGGCGGCCGGAGCCGCCGGCGGCCCGGGCGCGCGGTCTGGCCACCGCGGCCAGCTGCTGGCCTCACACCGGGTAGTTCTGGTCCAGCGCGATGTTCAGGCGCAGCACGTTCACTCCCGGCTCGCCGAGGAACCCCAGCGTGCGGCCCTGGGTGTACTGGCGGACCAGCGCCGCGACCTTGGCCGGGCTGATGTGCCTTGCGGCGGCGACCCTGTTCACCTGGATCGCCGCGTTCTGCGGCGAGATGTAAGCCTCAAGGCCCGAGGCTGACACCGTCACCGCGTCTGGCGGAATGGCCGATGCAGGCACGTGGTCGAACTTCTCGATCGCCTTGATGCGCTGCCTGATTTCCTGGACGAGGACGGGGTTGTCCGGGCCAAGGTTGGACGCGCCGCTGGCCAGCGGGTCGCACCCGCCGGTCTGGTTGGTGGCCGAGGTTTCCGACGCTGATGGCCGCGGCTGGAAGTACTCCGGCAGCGGGTTGCCCTTGGCGTCGGTGAACTCCTGGCACAGCAGGCTGGAGCCCACAACTCGGCCATGGAACTGGACGAGCGAGCCGTTGGCCTGCTTGTTGAACGCGACCTGGGAGATCCCGAACATGACCAGCGGATACGCGATACCGCAGATCACGGTAAAGATCACCAGACCGCGCAGCGCCGCGACGAGCTGGCGCACGGTGGAGGGAAGACGCGACATGTCGATCAACCGCCGAATCCTGGGATGAACTGAATGATGAGGTCGATGAGCTTGATCCCGACGAACGGGACGATGAGGCCGCCGACGCCGTAGATCCACAGGTTCCGCCGCAGCATGGCCGCGGCCGAGGACGGCCGGTAGCGCACGCCGCGCAGCGCCAGCGGGATCAGCGCCACGATGATCAGCGCGTTGAAGATGATCGCCGAGGTGATCGCCGATTCCGGGCTGTGCAGGTGCAGGATGTTGAGCTTGGCCAGGCCGGGGATTACGCCCTCGAACATGGCCGGGATGATGGCGAAGTACTTCGCCACGTCGTTGGTGATCGAGAAGGTAGTCAATGCGCCCCGGGTGATCAGCAGCTGCTTGCCGATCTCCACGATCTCGATGAGCTTGGTCGGGTTGGAGTCCAGGTCCACCATGTTCCCCGCCTCCTTGGCGGCGGAGGTTCCGGTGTTCATGGCCACGCCGACGTCGGCCTGGGCGAGCGCCGGGGCGTCGTTGGTGCCGTCGCCGGTCATCGCGACCAGCTTGCCGCCCTCCTGCTCCTTCTTGATCAGCGCCATCTTGTCTTCCGGCGTGGCCTCGGCGAGGAAGTCGTCCACGCCGGACTCGTCGGCGATCGCCTTCGCGGTGAGCGGGTTGTCACCGGTGATCATGACGGTCCTGATGCCCATCTTGCGCATCTCGGCGAACCGCTCGGCGATTCCCACCTTGACGATGTCTTTCAGGTGAATCACCCCAAGGGCCCTGGCCGTGCCGTTGGAGCGCTCGGCCACAACCAGCGGGGTTCCGCCCGCGGACGAGATGCCGTCAACGATCTGGCCGAGGTCCTCGGACGGTGCGCCGCCCGACTGCCTGATCCAGTCCCGCACTGCGCTGGAAGCGCCCTTGCGCACCTGGCGGCCGTCGGACAGGTCGACGCCGCTCATCCTGGTCTGGGCGGTGAACTCGATAAACTCCGCGCCGCGAAGTTCGCCTTCGTGCCGCTCGCGCAGGCCGTACCGCTCCTTGGCGAGCACGACTATCGAACGGCCCTCCGGCGTGTAGTCGGCCATCGACGACAGCTGGGCGGCGTCGGCCAGTTCGGCCTCGCTCACCCCGCCGATCGGCAGGAACTCGCTGGCCTGCCGGTTACCGATGGTGATCGTGCCGGTCTTGTCCAGCAGCAGCGTGTTCACGTCGCCCGCGGCCTCGACCGCGCGGCCCGACATGGCCAGCACGTTGCGCTGAACCAGCCGGTCCATGCCGGCGATGCCGATCGCCGACAGCAGCGCCCCGATCGTGGTCGGGATCAGCGCGACCAGCAGCGCGACCAGGATGACCAGGCTCTGCGGGGCGCTGGAGTAGAAGGCCATCGGCTGCAGGGTGACGACCGCGAGCATGAAGATGACCGTGAGCGCCGCGAGCAGGATGTTCAGCGCGATCTCGTTCGGGGTCTTCTGCCGCTGAGCACCCTCGACCAGCGCGATCATCCGGTCGATGAACGTCTCGCCCGGCTTGGACGTGATCTTTACGACGATCCGGTCGGACAGCACCCGCGTGCCGCCGGTGACCGCGGACCGGTCGCCGCCCGACTCGCGGATCACCGGCGCCGACTCACCGGTGATTGCCGACTCGTCGACCGAGGCAACGCCTTCGGCCACGTCGCCGTCGCCGGGAATGATCTCGCCGGCTTCGACGACTACATGGTCTCCCAGCGCCAGCCGGGTTCCTGGCACGTCCTCGACCCGGATTTGCGTCTGACCCGGCTGCCAGCCGATCAGGCGCCGGGCCATGGTCTCGCGCTTGGTCTTGCGCAGCGTTTCCGCCTGCGCCTTGCCCCGGCCTTCGGCCACGGCCTCGGCCAGGTTGGCGAAGACCACGGTCAGCCAGAGCCAGACCACGATCGTCCAGTTGAAGACCGACGGACTGGTGATGGCCGTGTATGTAGTGAGGGCCGCGCCGACCTCGACGACGAACATGACCGGGTTCTTGAGCTGGACCCGAGGGTCAAGCTTCTTGAATGCGCCGGGCAGCGACCGCCAGAGCATCCTGGGGTCGAGCAGCCCGCCGCCGATCCGGCTCTGCTGGACAGCGGCGCTCTTACGCGCGGTGTCCGGAACTCCGGGCGTGGTGGTCACAGACATGTCAGTGCAGTCCTTCTGCGAACGGGCCGAGAGCGAGCGCGGGGAAGTAGGTCAGGCCGACCAGGATGAGGATGACTCCGACGAGCATCCCCACGAAGAGCGGCTTGTGCGTCTCCAGCGTGCCGGCGCTGGCCGGCACGGGTTGCTGCCTGGCCAGTGACCCGGCCAGGCCGAGCGCGAAGATCTCGGGCGCGAACCGGCCGAGTAGCATCACGATGCCGCCGACGGTGTTGTACCAGCCGGTATTGGTGGTCAGGCCGGCGAAGGCCGATCCGTTGTTATTGGCCATCGAGGTGAAGGCGTACAAGATCTCGGTTAGCCCGTGCGGGCCAGGATTGAGAATCGACGCCCGCGGTGTCTTCAGCGCGATCGACAGTCCCGTGGCACTCAGGATGAGGACCGGCAGCGTCAGGAAGTAAAGCGCCGCGTACTTCATCTCGACCGGCCGGATCTTCTTGCCGATGTACTCCGGTGTCCGCCCGACCATCAGCCCGGCGACGAAGACCGTCACCATGGCGAGCACGAGGATGCCGTACAGGCCGGCCCCCACGCCGCCAGGCGCGATCTCCCCGAGGGCGATGTCGAAGACCGTGATCCCGCCGCCGAAGGCGGTGAAGGAGTCATGGAACGAGTTCACCGAGCCGGTCGAGGTCACCGTGGTCGAGGCCGCGAACAGCGACGATCCCGGCGTGCCGAAGATGACGTTCTTGCCTTCCATCGCGCCATGCGCCAGCTGAGGTGCGGCGCCCGCGCCCTGGGCTTCGAAGAAGCTGATGCCGCCGACGGCGGCCAGCCAGATGATGGCCATGACCGCGAGGAGTGCCCAGCCCTGCCGGTTGTCCTTGACCATCTTGCCGAAGGTGCGCGGCAGGCAGAATGCGGTCAGCAGCAGCAGGAAGATCTCGAACCAGTTCGTGAACGGGTTCGGGCTCTCGAACGGGTGCGCGGAGTTGGCGTTGTAGAAGCCCCCGCCGTTGTTGCCCGCATCCTTGATGACCTCCTGCGAGGCCACCGGGCCGCCGGTGATGGTCTGGTGACCGTGCACCACGGTCGTGACGACCTGGTTGGCGTGGAAGTTGTCGATCACGCCCGCGGCGACCAGGATGAGGCCGCCCGCAACGGACAGGGGTATCAGGTACCGGAGGGTGATCCTGGTGAGGTCAACCCAGAAGTTGCCGAGCTTGTCGGTCCTGGACCGGATGAAGCCGCGTACCAGCGCGATCGCGACTACGATGCCGACCGCGGCGGACAGGAAGTTCTGCACCGCGAGCCCGGACATCTGCACGACGTAGCCCATCGTGGTCTCGCCGGAGTAGTTCTGCCAGTTGGTGTTGGTCACGAACGAAGCGGCGGTGTTCCAGGCCAGCGCCGGGGGAACGCCTGGCAGGCCGAGGGAGAGCAGCAGGTAGTGCTGCAGCCGTTCCATGCCGTACAGGAACAGCACGCTGACCGCGGAGAACGCGAGCATGCTGCGCAGGTAGACGGACCACTTCTGGTCAGCGGCCGGGTCTACGCCGATCAACTTGTAGATGCCCCGCTCGACTCGCCAGTGCTTGTCGGTGGTGAAGATGCGGGCCATGTAATTGCCGATCGGCACGTAGCACGCGCCGAGCGCGACGATCAGCAGGACGAGCTGGAACCACCCAGCGGCAGCGACGGACATCAGAACCTCTCGGGCTGGACGAGGGCGAGGAACAGGTAGACGGTCAGGGCGATACCAACGATCAGCCCGAGCCAGTTGCTAGCGCTCAAAGTGCTCGACCCCCTTCAGCAGCAGGTAAAGGACGGCGAACACGACGACCGTCAGGCCGATGTAGATCAGGTCTTGCACGGCGCCCTCCCAGGCATTGCGTTGACGCCCACATACAACCGCCCTGACCAGGCGAAAACCCCCGTCCATGCGCAGCCCATGCGACCCGGCCGCCTTTCCTAACAGAACCCATGCGAGGCGCCGGGAGGCCCCCGCCGGCGCGGCGCCGGCCCGCGTGACCCGGGATGGGCAGCCCGCCGTGCCGGCCCCGCGGTGATGGGCAGCCCGCCGAGCAGGCCCTGCCGTGATGCGTGCCCCGCCGAGCACGTTCTGCGGGACGTTGGCTGGAGCATGTCCGGCGCGGGTGAGCGCTCATGTAGCGCGGACGGGACCGGGCGGCGCGGGCGGGGGCCGGTGGCGCGGGCGGAGGCTGTGGCGCGGGCGGCGGCCGTGCGGTACTGGCGGGGCGCTAGGCCAGGCCGCGGAGGCCTAGTTCGTCGGCGCGGGCGAGCATCTCGGCCGGGTCGGCGTAGACCCGGTAGGCGCCGGCCCGCTCGAGTTCCTCGCGGCCGTAGCCGCCGGACAGCAACCCGACCCCGAGCGACCCGGCCCGCCGGGCGGCCAGCAGGTCCCACACGCTGTCGCCGACCACCATCGCGTGCCGCGGCTCGACTTCCAGCAGGGCCGCGGCGGCCAGGAACAGGTCCGGGTCGGGCTTGGCGTGCCGGACCATGTCCCGGGTGATCATCGGCGCGTCGGCGGGCAGGCCGAGCAGGCCCAGCGCGGGCCCGGCGGTCTCCCGGCGGCCGCTGGTGGCAATGGCCCACTTGACGCCGCTGTCGGTGAGCGCGGCGAGCAGCTCCGGCGCCCCGGGCAGCGCCCGCACCGTGGCCGCCTGGGCCAGGTACTCCTCGGCGTGCGCCCGGCCCAGCATCGCGATGTCGTCCGGTGACAGGCTCCGGCCAGTCTCCCGGAGCAGCGCGGAGACGAACAGGCCGCCGCTCATGCCGATGCGGCGGTGGATCCGCCACACCGACAGGTCGATGTCCAGCCGGGACAGCGCCGTCCGCCAGGCGAGCACGTGCTGGTAGACGCTGTCGATCAGGGTGCCGTCCAGGTCGAACAGCAGCGCGGGCGGGGGCTGCTCGTGGTAGCTCGCGGGGACGCCAGGGGCGCCCGGGGGGTGCGGGACGCTCACCGTCTCACCCTAAGCCGCCACCGGTGGCCCGTTGGCGAAACCACTCTTGCGGGTGACGTGTCGCGTTACGGACAGTGACCACATCTCTACTACCGTCGGGTCAGCACGGGGGACGGGGGCAGTAGCGGTGACTTACACGCGGCATGTGGGCGCGGGCACGGCCACTTTGGCCGGCCGGCGGTCTGCTGCGGCAGCGGCGCGGGCCGCTGCCGTGGCCCGGCCAGCCGGGGCCGCGCGGCCGGCCGGCACGATCAGGGCGGTGCTGGCGGACGACGCGCCGCTGATGCACATGGCCGTGCGGTCGATGCTCGCGGCCATGCCCGGCTATTCGCTGGTGGCGGCGGCCACGACCGTCGCCGCCGCCGACCAGCTCGTCCGCCGGGTGCGCCCGGCCCTGCTGATCTGCGAGGCGCACATCGGCGGGCACAGCGGCGCCGAGTTGTGCCGGCGCACCAGGTTCGTCAGCCCGGCGACCACGGTGGTGCTGCTGGCCACCCGGGACGACCCGCAGCTGGCCAGGACCGCGCTGGCCGCGGGCGCCCGCGGCTACCTGCTGAAATCCTCGCCGCCGGACGTGCTCGCCGCCCGGCTGGCGCAGGCAATGGCGGGGGAGCAGGTGCTGGACGAGCGCCTCGGCCGCAGCCAGCCCGAGGCCGGCGCCAGTGTGGCGGACCAGTGCGGGCTCAGCCGCCGCGAGCGGGATGTGCTCGGCGAACTGCTGGCCGGCCTGCACAACCGGGCCATCGCGCAGCGGCTGTGCATCGCCGAGGACACCGTCAAGAGCCACATGAAGTCGATCTTCCGCAAGATGGGCGCGCACGACCGGGCGCATGCCGTCGCGCTCGCGCTGGGCAGCGCCCGGCCCGAGTTGCCGGGCGTCCCGGCGGTGGCGGTGCCAGGACCGCGGCAGGAACCAGCGCGGTGACCGCGCAGTCCCTGCCCCGGCGCCCGGCTGGACCGCGGCACCGCCGGCAAGAGCCTGCCCCGGCATCTGAGCGGCCCAGCCGTCTGTCCCGGCCGTCCCGGCCGATCCGGGCGCCGCGGCTGCCCCGCCCGGCCCGGGCGGTCCCGGCCGGCCGGCACAGCCGCCCGGCCGTGTCAGCCGCCGGCGTCAGCCCGGCCGTCAATACGAGACCAGCCGGCGACGCTCAGCCGGCCGACGCCACGACCCCGGCCGGCCAGGCGAGCCCGGCCGGTCACGTAAGCCCGGGCGTCCAGCCCGCCTCGCGGCGCCCGGGCCACCGGGCCGCGCAGCCGCACCGGGCCGGGAGCATAGGCCGCGGCGCGGCCGTCACCGCGCTGCTGGTGCTCGCGGCCGCGCTGCTGGCCGGCCGCGCCCAGGTGCGCGGCTTCGAGGCCTGGCTGGCCAGCCATGTCATCGGCTTGGGCACGGCGGCCGTCACCGGGACCGAGCCGGGCCGTCCCACGTTCTGGTTCGTGGTGCCGCCGGGGCGGATATTCGCGCTGGAGATCACGCCCGAGGGCACGGTCGCGATCCTGGTGGTCCCGTTCCTGGTCGCCACCGCGGTGCTGGTGGGAATGCGGCGCCGGGTGGCGGGCCCGCTCGCCGCACTGTCGGTCGCGCTGGTGCTGCTCGTCGTGGTCAGCCAGCTGCGCATCCTCACCACCGCCTGGTTCGTGCAGGACATGGGCCCGGGCGGGGCGTTCTCCTGGGGGCACACGCTGGTCACCGCGCTGATCATGGTGTTCGGGGTGTCGGTCACACTGGCGGCCTATGCGCTGATCGCGGTCAGGCAAGGAACCGCCGCGCACAGCTGAGGATCCGCTCGCTGCCCGGCCGTCCCCGGTGCGGGCACGGCACCCGGCCAGCCGGGCCGGCACCCCGGCCAGCCGGGCCGGGCACACCAGCGTCGCCGATCAGCGCCCGGCCGAGGTCGCCGATCCGCGGCCCGGGCCGGGCCAGGTGGGCGAAGCCGGCCGCAACCGACTCGGGCCGCTCGGCCGGGTTCCTGACCACGATCAGCGGCCGCCGAGCCGCGGCAGCAGCAGCGCGAGCTTGATGATTTCCGGCCGGGTGCCGGCCCCGACGGCAATGTGCCGCGGGCGGCGGTCATGGCCGCCCGCCGCACCGGGAAAATGGCGTCCCCGGCCAGGCCAGGAAATAATCCCGGGCCGGGGGCCGCTATTTGCGCGCCCGGCGGCCGCCGGCCCGCAGGTAATCCGTGAATGTTCCGCTCACGGCGCACCAGCCCGGTTCCCGCGGCTCGCAGGCCGGGTAAAGCGGCCGCCCCCGGCCCGGAACGGTAACCGGAGGCGGCCGCATTGTTTATTTACTGCCGGGCCGGATTTCCGGCCTGGCCTCAGGCGTAAGCGCTCGCCGAGGCGATCACGATCGTGCCCACGGCCGGCAAGGTCAGCACCAGGCCCTCGACCTGCAGGCCGCTCTTGCCCACGATCTGCTTGTTCAGCGTCAGGGTCGCGCCGGTCAGCCCGGTCAGCCCGGTCAGGCTCACGTTGTAGTTGGCCGGGATCGTCTGCGGCAAGGTGACCGTGACCCCGAGCAGCTTGAGCGTGCCGACCGTGGTGCTGCCCGAGTCGCTCAGCGTCCCGTTGGCGACGTCGGCGTGCGCGGCGACGTGGATGGCGTCCACCGACACCAGGTCCGCCAGCAGGCCAGTGTTGGCTACGCGGAGGTTGGCGACGTCGGAGGTGGTATCCGCCGACAGCGTCGTGGCATTGTCGGTGCCCTTGGCGGTGTCGGTGACCAGGCCGGCCGAGACCGGGCTGCTGCCGATCGTGCCGAGCGTGCCGGTCCTGGTCACCGTGGCCCCGCCGGTGCCGGTGCAGGTGACGTAGGCCTGGAACGACGGCCCGGAGGTCACGGGACCGCCGGTGATCGAGGAACCGAACGACGAGCCGCTCAGCAGCCCGCTGACCGGCCCGCCCACGGTCGCCATGGCGTGCCCGACGGTGACCGTGGCCCCGGCGGGCAGCCCGAGGGTGTTGGCCGTCGACAGCGTGATGACGATGGCGTCCACGTTGGCCAGCGCCCGGCCGCTAGTCTTGACGATCTTCTGCGAGTTGATGACCACCGTGCCGACGCCCGACACCGTGAACTTGTCGTTGGCCTTCGGGTTGGTGACCGTCGCGCCGCCGACCTTGAGGTTGGTCAGCGTGACCGAGGCACTCGCGGCCGGGCTGGACCCGCCTTCCGACGCCGAGGCGTCGGCCTTGACCGCGTCAGCGGTCACCGCGCCGCCCAGCAGGTTGACCGCGCCTACGGTGGAATCGGCGGTATCGGAGTAGACGCCGGTGGTGGGGTTGCGGCTAGTGGTCAATTTGGTGCTGACCGCCCCGACCGTGCTGGAGATCGTGGTCAGGTTGGCGCCGGCGGTCGAGTTCTTCACCTGCTGCGACCTGGTGGTGCAGCCGAGCGTCACGTTGGCCGACCGGCCCGAGGTGACGTCGCCGCCGACCAGGCTGGCGCTGACCTGCGTGCCGAAGGCGTTGGCGCCGAAGGCGTACTGGCTGGTGGCGGCGCTGGCCGGGCCTGGGCCAGTGGTGCCAGCGCGATCACGGCCCCGGACGCCCCGAGCAGGGCTGTCGAGCGGACGAACCGCTTTATGGCCATCTGTTTCCCCCCGATAGATCTGGTCGTGCCCGGAAGCGGCCTGGCCGGCCCGGCTATCCCGCCGCCGGGCGAGCCCTGCTCGCCGGGTGTGCCCGTACCCCGAGCGAGCTAGTCGCTAACAGTGATTGTACGCCTACATTGTGTAATCTCGCTGAGGTGGGGTGGTCCGGGCCCCGGTGTCGCGATAGAACGCGCTATCGCCCCGGCTGGCCGGGCTGACCTAAGTGACCAGCCTGCGCGGAGTGCGCGGACTGACCGGAGTGACCGGCCCGCGCCGCGCCAGCCGCCGCGCCGTCCGCCGGGCCGGCTGCCGCGCGGGCGGCCCGGCGGAACGCCGCCACGGCCCCGGCCCGGCCCTCCAGCCGCCAGTCCTGGTGATAGGGCGGCCGGTGCTGGGCCACGTCGAACCAGACCAGCCCGATGAAATGCAGCCGCCGCGCGCCCGCGAACAGGTCGCGGATCTTGGCCGGGACCCGCCGCGCGCCCGGGCCGACGGAAGTCTCCGACAGCAGGATGGGCTTGCGGGTGAACGTCCGCACGGCCCGGGCGGCCGCGCCGAACACGCTGGCGAAGCTGTTGCTGCGGAACAGGTAGTAGCCGTCCAGCCCGACCCAGGTCACGTACCGGCTGCCGGGCCAGTAGGCCCGGATGAACTTCGGGTACCGGGTGTGGTGGATGATCCACAGCCAGGTCACGTTGTCGGCCCCCGCGGCCCGGAACGTGGTCACCACGTCCCGCCAGGCCGCCGCGAACGTGGCGGGCGGCACGTGGCCGGCCCCCCACGGGTACCACGTGCCGTTCATCTCGTGGCCGAAGCTGATGATGACCTGGTGGCCGAACCGGCGTACCGCCGCCGCGAACGACCGCAGGTAGCCCGCGTAGCCGCCGCGGGCCAGCCGGCTCAGGTTCGCCCCCCACGGTTCCATCTGCACCAGCAGGACCGCGCCGTGCGCGCGCGCCGACCGTGCGGCCGCGGCGGGGAACGGCTGGCGCCAGCCGTTGTAGGTCACCACGATGCCCGGGCGGGTCCTGGTCGCCGCGGTGAACTGCGCCACCTTGGCCCAGGACTGCGGGGCGCCCTGCTCCCGCACGCCGAGGTACCAGGGCCCGGTCAGCGCGGCGTGCACCGGCGCCGGCGCCGCCGCGGCGCCCCGGTCCGCGGACGGGGCGACCGGGGCGGACCCGCCGCCGGCGTGCAGGATCGTCAGCATCGCCACGGCGGCTGCGGCCGCCGGCGCGAGCACGGCGGCGGCCTTGCCGGCCAGCGACCGGACGGCCGCCTGCGGCGACCGGGCCCGGCGCCGCCGGCCCGGGCCGCGCCGCGCCGCGCTCACCGCGCCCGCCGCTGCGCCGCGCTCACCGGGCAAGTCCCGTGCCGTCACCGCAGCCGCCCCTCCGCCGTCACCTCGACGCCGGCCTGCCGGGTCACCCAGCCTTGCTTCAGGCAGGTCGCGATGCCGTACAGCCGCACCGGCCGCAGGAAGTAGAACGACCACAGCAGCCCGGCCGGGTAGGCCAGCATGGTCCCGGCCCGGAACCAGCCGCTCTCGCCCTGCCGCCGCACCCGCAGCACGTGCGGGCTGGCCGCGTACGCCCACAAAATGGCCGACAGCAGCAGGTAGCCGAGCAGGTTCGCCGATCGCGGCCAGGTCAGCGCGAAGAACGCCGGCAGGGCCAGCGAGCCGACCGTGAAGTACAGCGACAGCACCGTCCACCACCAGCCCCAGGAGGTGACCGGCAGGTACCTGATCCGCCAGTAGTTCCTGATCGACCCGCCGCGCGACCAGCGGGTCCACTGCCGCAGATGATGGCTGAGCGTCTCGGGGTACATGGGCAGGCTGAACGCCGACAACTGCTGCACGGTGCGCCCCCGGGCCCGCGAGAACAGGGTCAGCATCGAGTCGTCGCCGAGCCGGACCGGCCGGCCGAAGGAACGTCTCGCCGACGTAGGCGGGCACGATCTCCCTGATCACCGGGGCCCGGTACAGCGCGAACGTGCCCCGGTTGATCAGCACGTCGCCGAAGACCGACTGGGTGCCCCAGGAGACCAGCTGAGAGTAGGTGTTGCGGGCCGCGGCCGCCATGGTCAGCCAGTTCGCCCGCTTGTTGTAGACCTCTTCGATGCCCGCCACCGAGGCCACGCCGGGATCGGCGAAGGGCTTGAGGCCCTCCTCGATGGCCCGGTGCTCCAGCGTGGTGTCGGAATCCACGGTGATGAAGATGTCGGCGTCCGGGTGCGCGGTGAACACGACGGACTGGGCGCCGCTTCTTGCCCCGGTTGCGCGCCAGCACGGTCCACCGGATCCGCGGGCAGTGCGCCAGCCAGTGCTCGCGCAGCCGGCCGTAGTCCACCGACGGACCGTCCTCGACCACGTGGATGACCTCGGGCGGGCGGCTGGAGTTCGCCAGCGACCACAGGCAGCGGTCCAGCAGCGCCAGGTCCTCGTTGTAGACCGGCACCGCGACCACCACCCGCAGCTCCGCGAGCTGGCGCAGCTGCCGGGTGGTGACCTTGTAGGGCTTGTCGGCCCAGGTCAGGAACAGCGGCAGCGCCGACAGCGTGAACGTCAGGAACCACAGCGGCAGCAGCGGCAGGTAGTCCTGGTGCACCTCGGTGAACGCGGCATGGTCGGCGGCCCACGCGCCCGCGCAGATCATCGACAGCACCACCAGCGCCGGGGCGGCGCCGCGCCGGTAGCTCACCGCCGGGATGTCGTAGTGCTGGCTCAGGGCTCCTGGAGTGGCTTTCCGCGCCGCCAGCAGGTCCGCAGCACCGCCACGAGCACGGCGGTCAGACCGGCCGACCCGTATCCGATGAGCTCGAACGCGTGCGGGAACGTCGCCATGGCGGTCGGTCTCCTCCAGCGGAAGGGCGGGCGCGGGGATGGTGAGCAGGGCCCGGGCGGCGGCCAGGCCGGATTCGCTGAGCGCCGTGACCGGGATATCGCGCGGCTGCGCCTCCTCGTCAGTGGCGCTCATGATGAACAAGGACTCCCAGGTATTCCGGGCCTGGCCGGCTCATTACGCCGGATTGACTATGCCTGGAGAATATCTGCGGCCGGCGTGCTGCCTTTTTGTACACGCCGGGCCCGGGCCGGTCCATAGGAATTCGTCAGGCTCAGGTCGGGATACCGGTGCAAATTTACGGCAAATCCCATGGTCTTATCATCCGGCATTGCGGATAATTAACGCGAGCCGCATTTAAGTGAAATTCCGGGTGAGGCAAGAAGCAGCCCCCCGGGGGCGCAGCAGGCCGGCGGCGGCGGCCGGACGCGGGCGCGGCTAGCCTGGACCGGCAGGCACAGCGGCCCACCGGCGGGGAGGTTCGGCGCGCTCATGGCCGTGATCAGCTCGTTCGCCGCGCTCGGCGACAGCTTCTCCGAGGGAGTCGGCGACCCGCAGCCAGACGGCCGCGGCTGGCGCGGCTGGGCCGACCGGTTCGCCGCGATCGCCGCCCGGCAGGTCCCGGAGTTCCGCTACGCGAACCTGGCCATCCGCGGCAAGCTGCTCGGCCAGATCGCGGCCAGCCAGGTTCCCGCTGCGGCCGCCATGCGGCCGGACCTGGTCAGCATCGCCGCGGGCGGCAACGACCTGCTGCGGGCGCGCGCCGACCCCGACGAGCTGGCCGCCGTCCTCGACGCCGCGGTGGGCGAGCTGGCCGCGGCCGGATCGCAGGTGCTGCTGTTCACCGGCTTCGACCCGCGCCCGTTCCCGGTGGTCCGGATGATCCGCGGCAAGGCGGCGGCCTTCAACGCCCGGATCCGCCAGATCGCGGCCCGGCGCGGGCTGCTGCTGGCCGATCTGTGGGCGATGGACGTGCTGGCCGACCCGCGGGAGTGGTGCGGGGACCGGCTGCACCTGGGCCCGGACGGCCACCGCCGGGTCGCGCTGCGGGCCGCCGAGGTGGCCGGCCTGCCGCCCGGCGCCGACTGGCGGGAGCCGCTGCCGGCGAGTCCGGCCCTGGCCGGCCCGGCCGCGGCCGCCTGGCTGGCCGCCCGGCGCGGCGACGCGCAGTGGGCCCGGGAGCACGCGGCCCCGTGGGTGTCGCGCCGGCTGCGCGGGGTGTCCAGCGGTGACGGCCTGTCCGCCAAGCGCCCGCAGCTGGGCCCCTTCTAGCGGGCTCTGGCGAGTTCTAGCGGGCTCTAGCGGGCTCTAGCGGGGCCGGCGCCCGCGCACCGGCCGGGCCGGCGGCTGGCCTGCTCAGGCGGCCCGGCCCGCCTGCCCGGTCCCGGCCGGGCCCAGGCCGGCCAGCACCTCCGACAGCCGGTCCAGCGCGGCGGCGATCCACGGCAGCGCCACCGGGTCGGCGGCGGCGAGCGCCTGCTCGCGCTGGCCGTCGGTGTCCCCGTACAGCAGGCCGGTCGCCAGCCGCAGCCGCAGCGCCCGCTCGTGCTCGCCGAAGGCGCTGGCCGGCAGCGCCCCCATGCCGTAGTGGTCGAGCAGGTGCCCGGCCAGCTGCGTGCCGGTGCGCAGGCCGACCCGCTCGCGCAGGTGCTCGCGCCATGGCTCGAAGTCCGGGTAGAGGTAGAACGCCGCCTGCGGGGGCGGCATGGTCAGCCCGGCCGCGGTCAGCCGGGCCGCGGCCGCCCGGGCGACCGCGGCGTGCAGCCCGCGGCTGGCCGCGATCCGCCCGGTGACCTCGGGCGGCTCGGCGAAGGCCCAGGCGGCGGCCTGCTGTACCGGGCCGGCCGGTGCCGACCAGATCTCGCTGCCGATGCCGAGCAGCCGGTCGCGCAGCTCGCGCCCGGCCGAGCCGGCCGGCAGCCGGGCCACCCCGATCCGCCAGCCGCCGAGCGCGAGGCTCTTGCTCAGCCCGGTGGTGATCACGGTCCGCTCGGCGGCCCAGCGAGCCGTCCGGTCCGGCCTGCTTGCTGCGCTCGCCGGGCTTGCTGCGCTCGCTCGGCTTGTTGCGCTCGTCCAGGTCGTAGCGCAGGTCGGAGTAGATCTCATCGCAGATGATGACCAGGTCGTGCTCGGCCGCCACCTCGGCCAGCGCGCGGACGGTCGCGGCGGACGCGCTCCCGCCGGTCGGGTTGTCGGGCATCGTGACCACCACCGCGCCGATCCGCCGGCCGCCGCCCTGGCCGCCGCGACGGCCTGCCGGAGCAGGCCGGGGTCGCAGACGCCGCCCTCACCGGGCGGGACCGGGACCAGGTGCGCGCGGGCGCCGGACAGCCGGGCCTGCGCGGCGTAGCTGACCCAGCTCGGGTTCGGGCATCGCGACGTCGGCGCCGACGGCCATCAGCAGCCCGAACAGCAGCGCCTTGCTGCCCGGCCCGCAGACCACGTCCTGCGGGCTGGTGGCCAGGCCGCGGCGGGTCCCAGTAGCCCGCAGCGGCGGCCCGCAGGCCCGCGAGGCCCGCCACCGGCCCGTAGGCGTTGCGGCCGGCCGCGGCGGCCAGCACCTCGCGCAGTTCCGGCAGCACGGGCAGGCCCGCCTCGCCGAACGCGAGCGGCAGCACGGGCTGGCCGCGGCGCGGCGGGCGGCGAGGGCCTCGCCGGCGGCCAGGGTAGGGGAGACCGGGACGCGGCCGCCGCGTCCGGAGTGCGGGTGCGGCAGCGGCCCGGGCCGGCCCAGGGCATAGTGAAGTCCTCTCGGTGCGGGGGTTAGTGCGAGGCGGGCGTGCGCAGCACGGCGCGGCGGCCGGTGCCGGACGGCCGCGTCCGCGGACCGGTGCCTGGCTGTCATTCTGCCCGGGATCGAGCATCAGGTCACGCTCGGAAATCTCCTGCAAAGCATAAGATTGACTGATGCTGGACCTGCACCGGCTGCGGCTGCTGCGCGAGTTCGCCGAGCGCGGCACGATCGCCGCCACCGCGGCTGCGCTCGGCTACACGCCGTCGGCGGTGTCCCAGCAGCTGGCCGCGCTGGAACGGGAGGCCGGGACCGCGCTGCTCGACCGCACCGCGCGGGCGGCCGAGCTCACCGACGCGGGCCGGCGGCTGGCCGCGCACGCGGCCGGGCATCCTGGCCGGGGTGGAGCAGGCCGAGGCGGACCTGGCCAGGCCCGAGCCCGCCGGGCGGGTCAGCCATCGCCGCCTTCCCGACCGCCGCGGTGGCCTTCGCGCCCGCGCTGACCAGCTGCGTGCGCGGCACGCCCGGGCTGACGTTCGTGCTGCGCCAGCTGCCGCGCGGCCGAGGCGCTGCGGCAGGTGCGGGCCGGGCAGGTCGACATCGCGCTGGTCGACGACTGGACCGGCCGGCTGGCCGACGCCGAGCCGGCGGAGCTTGCGGTTCTACCCGCTGCTGCGCGACCCGCTGCTGCTCGTGGTCCCGCGCCGGCATCCGGCCGCCGATCCCGCGCAGCCGGTGGACCTGCAAGCGCTGCGCTCCGAGCCGTGGCTGGCCACGCCCGCCGGGGAGCCGTCCCGCCAGGCGGTGGACCAGCTGCTCACCGACGGCAGCGGCGGCGCGCCCGAGCCGTGGGAGTTCGAGGGCCTGGCCACGATCCTCAGCCTGGTGGCGCGCGGCATCGGCATCGCGGCGCTGCCGCGGCTGGTGCTGGCCGCGGGCGAGCGGCGGGTCGTGGTGCGCGAGCTGCCGGGCCGCAGCGGGCCAGGGAAATCTACGCCGCGGTCCGCGCCTCCAGCACCGGCCGGCCGTCGGTGGCGGCGATCTTGCAAGCGGTGCGTGACGCTAGCCGCTAGGCGTCGCGTTCGATCGGGCAGCTCATGCAGCGGGGGCCGCCGCGGCCGCGGCCCAGCTCGCTGCCGCGGATCGTGATCACCTCGATGCCGTGGTCGCGCAGGTAGGCGTTGGTGGTCACGTTGCGCTCGTAGGCCACGACCACGCCGGGCTCGACCGCCAGCACGTTGCAGCCGTCGTCCCACTGCTCGCGCTGTGCCGCGTGCACGTCCTGCGTCGCGGTCAGCACCGTGATCTCGCGCAGGTCCAGCGCCGCGGCGATGGCCGCGTGCATGTCCTCCGGCGGATGGTCGGTGACCTTCAGCTCGCGCGCGCTGGCACCCGGCTCGACGGTGTAGCTGGGCAGCATGCCCATGCCCGCGTACTTCACGAACACGCCGTAGTCAGCCATGGTCAGCACGGTGTCCAGGTGCATGAACGCGCGGGACTTCGGCATGTCGATGGCCACCAGCCGGGCCGCGGCGCCGGCCGAGAACAGCCGCGTGCGCGAGCATCTCCACCGCCTGCGGCTGGGTGCGCTCGCTCATCCCGACCAGCACGGCGCCGTTGCCGATCACCAGCACGTCGCCGCCCTCGATGGTGGCCGGCGCGCTCTGCGCGCCGTGCAGCCAGACCCGGAAGCCGCGGCCGGCGAACAGCGGGTGCCAGCGGTACATCGCCTCACCGAGGATCGTCTCGGGCCGCCGGGCCCGCCTGCGCATCGCGTTGATGCGACACCCCGCCGTAGATCCAGCAGGCCGAGTCGCGCTGGTAGAGCAGCATTGGGCAGCGGGGCGAGCACGAAGTCGTCCGGATCGAGCGAGTGGAAGGCGATGCGACCGCGGCTCGGGGGCCAGCTCGGTCAGCTCCCGCTTGGTCATGCCCGCCGATCAGGTACTCGGCCAGCGCCCGGTGCGTCCAGCCCCTCCAGCGCGCCGCGGACCGCGTCCACGGCCAGCGGGCCGTGCATCCGCGGGTCGAAGACCCGGTCCAGCACGTACTCGCGCGCCGGGCCGATGGCCAGGGTCTGCGCCAGCAGCTCGCCGTAGTAGTGCACCCTCACGCCGCGCTGGCTCAGCGCGGCCGCGAACGCGTCGTGCTCGGCCTGCGCCTCGCTGACCCACAGCACGTCGTCGAACAGCAGCTCGGCCGCGTTGGCCGGGGTGAGCCGCTTGAGCTCGAGGCCCGGCCGGTGCACGATGACCTGCCGCAGCCGGCCTCCGAGTCGACATGCAGCGGCGCCGCCTCCCGCCGCTGGCCGGTACCTGCCTGGTCCGCGCTCACTGTTGCCTCCCTGCCTCTGGCCCGCCGGCATCCGGCCGCCGGTACCGCGCCCCGCCGGACTATGCTGCCGCCGTGCAGCTTGATCTTTCCCGGGACCCGGCCGATATCACCGCCCAGCTCGTGGACGTCCCCTCGGTCAGCGGTGACGAGGCGGCGCTGGCGGCCGCGATCGAGGCCGCGCTGGCCGGGCTGGCGCACCTGGACACCGAGCGCAGCGGCAACGTCGTGGTGGCGCGCACCAGCCTCGGCCGCAGCGAGCGGGTGGCACTGGCCGGCCACATCGACACCGTGCCGGTAGCGGGCAACCTGCCGTCGCGCACCGACGGCGGGCTGCTGTACGGCTGCGGCAGCTGCGACATGAAGGCCGGCGTGGCGGTCCAGCTCAGGCTGGCCGCGCGCAGCACTGAGCCGGTCCGGGACATGACGTTCGTCTTCTACGACTGCGAGGAGGTCGAGGCCGAGCGCAACGGGCTGCTGCGGCCTCAGCCGCGAGCGCCCGGAGCTGCTGGACGCCGACTTCGCGGTGCTGCTGGAGCCCACCGGCGGGGTCATCGAGGGCGGCTGCCAGGGCACGATGCGGGCCGAGGTGCGGGCCACCGGCGAGCGGGCGCACAGCGCGCGGTGCTGGATGGGCCGCAACGCCATCCACGCGGCGGAGCCGATCCTGGACGTGCTGCGCCAGTACGAGCCGCGCCAGCCCGTCGTCGACGGGCTGACCTACCACGAGGGCCTGAACGCGGTGGGCATCAGCGGCGGGGTGGCCGGCAACGTGATCCCGGACGAGTGCGTCGTGACCGTCAACTACCGGTTCGCGCCCGACCGGGACGCCGGCCAGGCGGCCGCGCATCTGGGCGAGGTGTTCGCGGGTGGGACGTGGTGGTCACCGACGTCGCCGCCGGCGCCCGGCCGGGGCTGGACCAGCCCGCCGCGGCCTCGTTCGCCGCCGCGATGGGCGGCGAGCCGCGGGCCAAGTACGGCTGGACCGACGTGGCCAGGTTCGACGTGCTGGGCATTCCCGCGGTCAACTACGGACCGGGCGATCCCCAGCTCGCGCACACCCGCGGCGAGTACGTCGAGATCAGTGACGTGACCGTGGCCGCCGACCGGATGGCCGCCTGGCTGGCCGGCTGACGCGGCGGCCTACTGCGGCGGCGCCTGCCCGAGCACCAGCGTCGCGGTCCGCTTGCGGCCGGACAGGTCCACCCAGGTGATCGCCACCCGGGCGCCCGCCCGGTACTGCTGCATGACGGCGGTCAGCGAGCTTGGCGTGGTCACCGGGTGGCTGTCCACCCTGGTGATCACGTCGCCGGCCGTGATGCCCGCGTGGTTGGCCGGGGTGCCGCACAGCCGGCCGAGTACGAGTGCTCCCGCGCTGGCCGGCGCCACCGAGGAGGGAATCCCGGCCGTCTGGTTGGTGGAGATGCACCCGGCCCCGGCATCGGGCGCGGCCCCGCCGGCGTACTGCTGGAGCTGACGGCGCCGCTGCGCCGCCGGGCTGGTGAGCTGGCTGGCCCGCTGCGAGGGGATCAGCACGCCGAGGAAGCCGGTCGAGCCGACGTGGATCCGCGCCCCGGCCCGGCCCGCGGCGATGAGCCGGGCGATGGCCAGGGCCCGGTTGATGGGGATGGCGAAGCCGGCGTTGCGGGCGCCGCCGCCGGGCCCGCTCGCGGCCGCGGTGTCCATCCCGATGACCCGGCCCGAGCTGCTGCTGACCAGCGAGCCGCCAACA
>CAWJUH010000004.1:0-388264 GCA_963846005.1 uncultured Actinomycetota bacterium
GTTTGCCGACCGCCGGCGCCGGACCATCAGCTTGGGAACTAGCAAGATCCTCACCAATCGGCTCGGCCACGCCAACGAGAGCGTCACCCAGCAGAGCTACACCCACAAGTCCACCGGCCAGGACCGGGCCGCCGCGGAGATGATCGCCGGACTCATCGCCCAGGCGCTCGGACCCAACAAGGCGGACTTACCCGCCTGCTGGTCGCAAAGGCAATAAAACGGCCCTCCAGAGTATCTCTGGAGGGCCGTTTTGCCTGGTAGCGGGGGCGGGATTTGAACCCGCGACCTCTGGGTTATGAGCCCAGCGAGCTACCGAACTGCTCCACCCCGCGTCGTGTGCATTCACTGTAGGGGCAGACGTGCCCGGAGGCAAATCAGCAGGCCAGGGCGCGCCATGAGCCGGCCCGGCCGCAAAGTCCCGGTTCAGGTCCCGGTCAGGCCCCGCTGGCGGGGGTGCCCAGCGCCGCCAGCCAGACGACGTAGCGGGCCGGCTCGGGCCCGGCCGGCGGCTGGGTGAGCGAGTGCGGATCCTGGGTGGTGCGCAGGTTCATCACCAGCTGAGGGCTGCCGCCGAGCGCGGTCAGCTCGGCCTGCCGGGCGCCGAGCAGCACCGGCCGCCGCCCGCCGCGGGAGATCGCGGCGGCCGCGCGGGCGGCCGCGACGGCGCTGGTGCCGGGCAGCCACGCGGTCGGCACCCCGCACGAGCCCCGGACCACCTGGGCGAGCAGCGCGGCCGTCTGCTGGTCCACGATCAGCACCGCGGAATGCGGCGGGATCGACGCGCACAGCAACCGCACGGCGCCGATCTGCCCGGTCCCGGTGGCGCGCAGGGCCAGCCCGTCCGAGCTGGCGGCCAGCCCGCCGCTGCGGCCGCGGTGGCTGACGCCGAGGCCGAAGGAGGTGGCCGCCGCGGGCAGGGCCAGCGCGACCACGCAGAACACCGCGACTGCCGTCGCGGTGGGGCGCCCGGCGCCGCGCGCCCGGGACAGCCCGACCAGCCAGGCTCCCGCCCACAGGGCGCACAGGACCAGTCCCGGGATGACCATGATCAGCAGCCGGCGGCTGGCCCAGGGCTGGTCAGGAGTGATATCGGGCAGCCACAAGGCCGCCGCGGAGCCGGCCCCGATCATCGTGAGGGGCAGCGCCCAGTTGCGCTCGGCCTCGGCCGGGCCATGCCAGGCGAGCAGCGCCCGGATGACCCGGCGGACCAGCAGTGCGAACCCGAAGCCGCCGAGCAGCACGGCCGGGACCCCGACGTACCAGATGACCCAGTACAAAGTGTCCTCGGCGTACCGGCGGGTCGGGTCCGCCGGCAGGTGCTGCGCTTGCTGCAGGGCCGCGATGAAGTGCAGCGCCATCCGGCTGCCGGCGCCGCGCACGGTCTGCAGGTAGGGCCGGATGGCCAGCATGACCAGCGCGGCCGCGGCCAGCAGGCCCGCCGCCTCGGGCAGCCAGCGCAGCGGCCTGGCCGCCACGGCCCGCCCGGCCGCGTGCCGGATAGCCGGGCGGCGCAGCAGCGCGATGACCGCCACGGTCAGCGCGGTCAGCCAGGTGGCTGCCGTGCCGGTCAGCGCCATCTCGGCGCTGACCGAGCTCAAGTAGGGGCCGGCCAGCAGGTAACCGCCGGCCAGCCCGTACCCGGCCCCGATGACCAGGCCGGCGCAGAACGGCACCACGGCGGGCTTGCGCCGGGCGGCCAGCACGCCCGCGAACGGGATAGCCGCCAGCAACGGGGCCAGCGAGCCGACGTTGACCAGGAAGCTCAGGCCGAGCGCGAGGCCGCCGAGCAGGGCCAGCAGCCGTTGCGGCGCGAACAGGGCGGGCCACCGGGCAGGCGCGGCCCGGTGCCACCCGCTCAGCGGCCCGGCCGGGGCCATCAGCGCGTCCACCGTCATCGACAGGCCGCAGAACAGCAGGATCTGCACGAGCGGCTCGGGCAGCGCAGACCGGCTCACGTACTGCTCGGGCAGCGCCAGGGCCAGGACCAGCGCGCCGGCCGGCGCCCAGCGGATCCCGGCCAGCCGGGCGACCAGCCCCGCGAAGGCCACGATGGCCAGGCCGCCGAGCACCGGGCTGAGCCCGGCGGCCGCGGCGATGCCCTGGGTCCAGAACCCAGCGGCCAGCACCAGCGGCAGCCCGGGGGTGACGTCCGGGATCACCGAGCTGCCGCGGGCCGAGAAGCCGGCGCTGGCGAACCGGAGGCCGCTGTGCGGCCCGCCAAAGGCCGCCAGCGACTGCGGGATCGGCAGCGATCCGTGCTGGGCGATCCAGTACCCGGTCTGCAGGTAGGCGCCGGGCGCGCGAGCGCTCATGATCGCGGGCGAGTTCTCCAGCAACTGCCAGGCGATGAAGCTGGCCGCCACCACGGCCGTCCCGATCAGCGCCCACCAGGCCGCCCAGGACCGGTCCCGGTCCGGCCCGGGCATCCGCCGCGGCCAGCGGACCGGCAGCCAGCGCAGTCCGGCGACGGCCAGGAACACGGCCAGCGGCACCGAGATCATCAGGGCCGGGACCGGATCGAATACGCCGCCGAGCAGCAGCGGCAGGCCGGGAATCAGCCAGGCCATGACCGCGATGGCGGGCAGCAGCGACAACCGGGCGAAGGCCGAGGCGGCGAGCTCTTCGGCGGCCCTGGGCGGCTCCGGCGCCTCCGGCGCCTGGCCGTCCTCGGCCACGGCGCCGGCCGCATCGCCGCCCTCAGCCCCGGCCGGGCTCTCCGCGGCCGGGCTCTCCGCCGCCGGGCTCTCCGCCGCCGGGCTCTCCGCCGCCCCGCAGGCTCTCCGCCGCCAGGCTCTCCGCCGCCAGGCTCTCCGCCGCCAGGCTCTCCGCCGCCAGGCTCTCCGCCGCCAGGCTCTCCGCCGCCAGGCTCTCCGCCGCCAGGCTCTCCGCCGCCAGGCTCTCCGCCGCCAGGCTCTCCGCCGCCAGGCTCTCCGCCGCCAGGCTCTCCGCCGCCAGGCTCTCCGCCGCCAGGCTCTCCGCCGCCAGGCTCTCCGCCGCCGGGCTCTCCGCGGCCGCACTGCCGCCCGGTGTAGTGCCGTCAGCCGCTGTAGTGCCGTCAGCCGGACCGGCGCCGCCCGGGTCCTCGTCCGCGCCGGCCGCCGGGGGCCCGGACTCGATTGTCGCCCGAGCAGTGTCGGACACTGTTTCTGCGGACACTGTTTCTGCGGACACGGCGTCTGCGGACAGCGCATCCGCAGACAGCACGTCAGTGGCCGGCGCGTCTGCGGATTGCCCGGCCTGCGTGTCCTGTTGCGGCTCCTGCTGCTGCGGCTGTGTCGCGTCGTCCCGGGGCGCGGCGGGCTGCACCGCGGCCCGGGCCCGCTGGCTGACCGCGGCCGTGGCGCGGCCGAGCCGGGCTGCGAAGCGCACGGCTGCCACTATAAGGCGAGCTCGCGGGCCCGCTGTTCATGCCGGGCTTGCGGCCCCCCGCCGGCCATGGGCCGGCCCGATAGCGTCCGTATGCCCTGGTTCCCGGCAGGCCTCCGGGGTTGCGCAGCCTGTCCCTTCCGGCGCCGCGGATCCTGACCTGATCTTTGCCGTGTCCGGTCAGCCGCACCGCCGGGAGCCCGTACCATGGGCGCTGTCCCGGGGCAAGCCGCCACCCCGGCGACCGACATCCCGCCCCCGCCCCCGGAGGAATAATGAGCGACCACGACGCCGGCCGCTGGCCCCGGCCGCGGCGCGGCCGTCGCCGGGCCGCGGCGGGCGGATCGCAGGGCGGCTTCCCGGACGAGCCGGGGCCGGCCCGCTCCGGGCCCCGGTACAGCCGCCGGATGAAGATCACCGGCGCGGTGGCCGTCTTCCTGACCGCGGTGCTGGTCGCCGGCTCGCTCGGCGCCTACCTGAAGTACCGCGACATCTGGGACAGCATCAGCCGGGTCAGCGTCAGCGCGGACCTGACCAACCGGCCGCGCGGTTTCGGCAACGCGCTGAACCTGCTGGTCATCGGGTCCGACAGCCGGGCGGGCAAGAACGGCCGGATCGGCGGCCGGGTCGGGATCACCGGCCAGCGTTCCGACACGATCATGGTGGTGCACATCACGCCGAGCCCGCACCACATCGTCGTGCTGAGCTTCCCGCGCGACTCGGTCGTGCCCATCCTGAGGTGCGCGCCGGAGGCGGGCGCGGCCGGCCAGCAGGCCCAGCCGGGCCAGGTCGAGCAGATTAACTCGACGTTCGCCTTCGGCGGCCCCGGGTGCCTGTGGAAGACCATCGAGCAGACCACGCACATCCGGCTCGACGATTTCATCGAGCTGAACTTCGTCGGCTTCGAGAAGGTCATCAACGATCTCGGCGGCGTCAACGTCTGCCTGCCCCAGTCGGTCAACGACCCGCTGTCCGGCCTGCACCTGAAGAAGGGCCGCCACCACATCTGGGGCCGCGAGGCGCTCGCCTTCTGGCGCACCCGCGAGGACCTCGGGATGGGCTCGGACCTGCAGCGCATCCAGCGGGACCAGTTTCTGATGATCTCGCTGCTGCACGGCATCGAGAAGAGCAACCTGCTGGCCAGCCCGACCCGGCTGACCACCATCATCGGCGACGCGGCCAAGGCGATGACCACCGACAGCGGGCTGACCCTGACCCGGATGCTGCAGATCGCCTCCGGCCTGCGCGGGCTGTCCAGCGACGCCGCGCAGTTCATCGAGGTGCCCGTGGTGCCCTACCCCGACAACCCGAACGCCTGGGTGGAGTGGACTACGCAGGACAACCAGCTGTTCTACGAGATCGCCCACAACGTCAAGGTCACGAAGATCAAGAAGGGCAAGGCCGCCCCGAGCACGCAGACCGTCGCGACCATCAGCCCGGACAGGGTCAACGTCGAGGTTCTCAACGGCTCGGGCGTGGCCGGGATCGCGGGCACCGCGTCGGCGCAGCTCACCAGCCGCGGATTCCACGTGGCCGGCAACGGCAACGCCCCGAGCTTCGGCTACGCCAATTCGGTCATCCAGTATTCGGGGCCGAAGGACAAGGCCGCTGCGGAGACGCTCAAAGCGGAGATCGCGGGCGCGAAGCTGCAGAAGGACCCGGCCGCGACGCCCGGCACCGTGAACCTGATCCTCGGCTCCGCGTTCACCTCGCTCAAGCCGAAGAACGCGGTCGGCAAGCACGGCTCTTCGACCAGCGTCAGCCACCTGACCAAGACCTACGGCGGCCTGACCGGCAACGTCAACGTCTGCAACGACAAGTCCGCCTTCGCGTCCTGACCGGACCTCACCCCTCGGTACTTCCTATTTCTCCGTCCAATACAGTAGGTATTTACCCTGGGTAAATACTTTTCCCGCTTTTCCGCCCGGACGGTTAGATTCCCGGACGCCGGAAAGATCATCGGTGAGAACGATGAGCAGCACCGATGTCGCGCCTCCCGGGGAGAGCGGACAACCACCGCGCCGGCGATGGCGGCTGCCCGGGCGGCGCGGAGGCGGCCAGCCGGGGCCGCGCCCGCCGCGGCGCCGGGGCCGGCGGATCGCCGCCTGGACCTCGGTCGTGCTGGCGGCCGCACTGGTGGCCGGCGCGCTCGCCGTCTACGCCAAGTACCGCGAGGTGTGGCACAGCATCAAGCGGGTGCACATCAGCAAGCTCGATCTCGGCCACCACCGTCCCCCGGTGTACAACACCGACGCGATGAACGTGCTGGTGATCGGGTCGGACTCCCGGTCGGGCCGGAACGGCGCGATCGGCGGCCGGGCGGGCATCAGCGGCCAGCGCTCGGACACGATCATGATCATGCACCTGTCGCCCGGGCATCGCGACGCGGTTGTGCTGAGCCTGCCGCGTGACTCGGTAGTCCCGGTGCTGGCCTGCTCGCCCGAGCCGGGCTTCACCGGCCAGCAGGCGCAGCCCGGACAGGTCGAGCAGCTCAACTCCACATTCGCGTTCGGCGGCCCCGGCTGCCTGTGGAAGACCGTCGAGCAGACGACGAAGATTCATATCGATCATTTCATCTCGCTGAACTTCACCGGCTTCGAGAAAGTCATCAACGACGTCGGCGGCGTTAATGTGTGCCTGCCGTGGGCCATTCACGACCCGAAGTCCCGGCTGCACCTGTCCCGCGGCGTGCACCACATCTGGGGCACGGAGGCGCTGGCGTTCTGGCGGGTCCGCTACATCGGCGAAGGCTCGGACCTGCAGCGCATCCGCCGTGATCAGTACCTGATGGCCTCGCTGGTACAGGGCGTCATGCACAGCCACCTGCTGTCCAGCCCGACCAGGATCTACTCGGTCGTCACCGACGCGGCGCGGGCGATGACCACCGACGACACGCTGAACCTCTCCACGATGATCAACATCGTGGAGAGCCTGCGCGGCCTTTCGGCCGGCTCGGTCCAGTTCATCGAGGCCCCCGCCGTGGCCTACCCGGGCAACCCCAACTGGGTGCAGTGGCCGCAGCCGCAGGCCCGGCGGCTGTTCATGGCGATCGAGCGCGACAAGGCGGTACCGCGCAGCAGCGGCCGCAGAGCCGGGGCGGGCAGCCCGCCGACTCTGGCCTCGGTGCCGGCCTCCAGCGTGCACGTCGAGGTGCTGAACGGCTCCGGCCGCAGCGGTGTGGCGGCCCAGGCCGCCAGCGCCCTGGCCCGCCGCGGGTTCGGGGTCACCGGCACCGGCGATGCGGCGAGCTTCGGCTACACCCGGTCGGTCATCGAGTACTCCGGCCACACGCAGGGCGCCGCCCGTACGCTCGGCGCGCAGGTGCCCGGCTCGGTGCTGCGCCGCGACCGGGCGCTGGCCGCCGGAACGATTCAGCTGATCGTCGGTTCCCGCTACCCGGGCCTGGCGCCGCGGCAGGGCGGCACCGCCTCGCCGTCGCGGTCCGCGGCGGCCAGCCCGTCCGCGTCGCCGTCTGCCCCGGCCTCGCCGCCGGCCGCGCCCTCGCCGTCGGCGTCCCCGGCCGTCAGCGGCCTCAGCAAGAAGTACGGCGGCATCACCGCGGGCGCCAACGTGTGCGCCGACAGCGGCGCCTTCTCCGGGCCGGACGGCCACAGTTAGCACCGCCGGTCGTGAGGGCCCGCGGGGCCCGATGCGATCGGCCGGGGGGCTCTGGGGGTCCTCCCCCGGGCCAGCACCGCCGGCCGTGAGGACGCGACAATAGCCCGGATGGAACTGTTCACCCGCTGGCACACTTTCGCGCAGGCCGAGCCGGGACTGCGCGCGCGGCTGGCGATCCCCGACGCCGGCCGGGTCGCGGCGGCCTACCGGTTCGCCGCGCGCTGGCACGGCGGCCAGCTGCGCCCGACCGGCGCTCCCTACACCGAGCATCTGCTCGAAGCGCTGGAGGTGCTGGCCGAGGGGGCGGGCGTGACCCGGGCCGACGTGCTGGCCGCGACCGTCCTGCACGACGTGATCGAGGACACCGGATGCACCCGGGCGGATATCGAGGCGGAGTTCGGCGGCCACGTGGCGGAGCTGGTCGGATGGGTGACCATCCCGGCGGCCGGGCCGGGGACCAGCCGGGCCGCGGCCAAGGAGGCCTACCTGCGCGGCCTGGCCGCGGCACCCCCCGACGCGCTGCTGGTCAAGCTGGCCGACCGGGCCAGCAACGTGCAGACCCTGCGCAACCTGCCGCCCGCCCGGCAGCGCGCCTACTACGCCCAGACGGTGACCTACATCGTGCCGCTCGCCGCCCGGGTGCCGTGGTTCGCCCGCTGGTACGCGCAGTGGCAGGACGAGTTCGCCGATCTGGCCGCGCCGCCAGCCCCGCCCGGGCCGCCCGGCTGCCGCTAGCGCCTTCCGGCCGCGGTCAGCAGCGGCCGCCGATGATCAGCTGTCCTGCTCCGCCCAGGCCAGCCGGGGCTGCGGCCCGCTGCCGCCGAGCTTCCAGCCCAGCAGCCCGAGCAAGTAGGCCGTCAGGCCCAGGCTGGCCAGCGCGGCGATGCCGAATGCCGCGCCGAGCCCGACGATCAGCATCCGGCCCTCCCAGCCCATCCCGGCGCCGAGCGGCCGGGCCGCCCGGTCGTCCGCAGCGCCGCCGCGGACCCGGTCGGCCTGGCCGAGGGCACAGGCCGCGACCAGGGCCAGCACCACCGGGCCGGGCACGAAGGCGGCGAAGCCCACCGCCACGAGGTAGATGTACTGGCCGCCGCACAGGATGGCCGGCACCAGCCAGTCGCTGCGGCCGTCGTGCGGATGGCTGGATCCGGGACCGGCCAGCAGGATCAGCACGACCGGCGGGGTCAGCATGATCAGGCCGGGCAGGCCGCGCAGCCCGAGCGCGGCCAGCAGGGCCGCCGCCGCCACGCCGGTCACGGCGGGCGGGAGCGGCATCAGGTTGCCGCGGACCAGGCGGCCGAGCCAGCGCGCCGCCGGGCCGTCGTCCCGGCAGGCGGCGATCACCTCAGGCGGATGCGCGGCCGCGGTCCCGGGCGCCCCCGGCCCGATCGGCTCGGCCCCGATCGGCTCCGGCTGCTCCTCCGGCTCGTCCCATTGCGCCGGCTCGTCCCACCGGGTCGCTTCATCCCGCGGCGCCGGCCCGCAACGATCGGGTTCGTCCCATTCATGCGTTCCGGGCGACTCCGCCGGCCCGGGCCAGTCCGGCGCTGGCCGGGCGGCCGGCACCGGCAGCACCGGCGCCGGCGGCACCGGCGCGGGCGGGCCGAGCAAATCCGCCAGCCCGCCCGCGGCGGGCTCGGGAGGCCGCCGCGGGCGCGGCAGCGGCGGCCCGGCGGCCTGCCCCCGCCGCGGGGCGAAGAGGACCAGGCCGGCGCAGACCGCAAGCCCCGACCAGCCGAGCAGCGCCAGCAGCGCGATCCGCGGCCCCCAGCCGATCGCGGTCACGGCGATCAGCGCCAGCTGCCCGGCCGAGGGCATGGTCAGCGCAGCACGCGCCAGCAGGCCTGCGGCTCCGCTGCTGTCCCGCCCGCCGCCTGCCCCGTGACTGGCAGCGCGACCGGCAGCACGCCTGGCCGCCTGGCCGGCTTCATGGCCAGCCTGGCCAGCGCCGGCCGCATCCCGGCCGCGGCCGCACGCCCGCATTGTGTCGCGCACCGACAGCAGGGCCAGCACGGCCACCGCCGCCAGCCACGGACTCGGCCACCCGCCGCCGGCCAGGGCACCGCCTCCGGCGGCGCCGCCAGGCACACCAGCGCCGGCCAGCCCGCCGCTGGCCCCGGCCCGGGCGGCCGCTCCGGCCCCGGCCGCGAGCCCGGCCAGCACCAGGACCTCGCCCGCCAGCCGCCCGGCCGGGACCAGCCGCGGGGCGTCCAGCATCCAGTACGTGCCGCGCGCGTATCGCTCCCCGCCGCTGAGCTGGCTGGCCACCGCGCCGGCCAGCACCGCGCAGGCCAGCACGGCCGCGCCGATCGCGCTGGCGGCGGGCTGGCCAGCCGAGAACCAGACCGCCGCGCAGGCCGCGAGCGCCAGCACGACGCCGGTGAGGGCGACCGGGGTCAGCGCCCGCCGGGCGGCCCAGCCTGCCCCCATCCCGGCCCAGCTGAGGCGCGCTCCCGCGCCGTGCGCCGGCCCGTCATGCGCCGCCCGCCCCGTGGCACCCGCCGCGGCCTGGCCGGACCGGGCCCCGGCAGGCCGGGCCGCAGGATCACCGCGATCGGCGATCCCCTCGTCCGGCCGCCCGGCCGTCGGGTTCAGTCCGGCTGCGATCGGTCCCTCCGCACAGCACGCTGGAGCGTCATGGCGGTCAGCTGCGCCGCCTGGGGCGGCAGATCTTTCACTGAGCGTACCCTCGCGATTGCGATTCACCCGGAATGCCGCAGGTCGCCCGGCGCGGCGGCGCCATCGCCCCGCGGCCGGGCGGTCCGGCCCTCCGCGGCCCGGTAAGGTCCGGGCATGCAGACGGTGGCGGTCGTGCTGGCCGGCGGGACCGGCCAGCGGTTCACCCCGGGCCCCGGGCAGGCGCTGCCCGGGCAGGCGCTGCCCGGGCAGGCGCTATCCGGGCAGGCGCTATCCGGGCAGGCGCTGCCCGGGCAGGCGCTGCCCAAGCAGCTGCTCGCGCTCGGCGGGGTCACGCTGCTGGAGCGCTCGGTGGCGGAGTTCGACGCGGCCCCCGGGGTGGCCGAGGTGATCGTGATCATGGCGGCGGGCTTCACCGGGCACGCCGAGCGGATCCTGCGCACCGGCCGCTACGCCAAGCTGACCACGATCACGGCCGGCGGCCCGGCCCGGGCCGATTCCACCCGCAGCGCGCTGCGGGTGCTGGCCGGGCGCCCGGAGTGCAACGTGCTGCTGCACGACGCGGCCCGGCCGCTGGTCGGCCAGCGGATCATCGCCGACTGCATCACCGAGCTCGGCCGCTGCGAGGCGGTCGGGGTGGTGGTCCCCTCGGCCGACACGATCGCGGAGACCGCCGGCGGCACGCTGACGCGGATGCTGCCGCGGGCCGCGCTGGCCCGCTGCCAGACCCCGCAGGGCTTCCGGCTGTCGGTGATCGCCCGCGCGCACGAGCGCGCCGCGGCCGACCCGGACTTCAGCGCGGCCACGGCCACCGACGACTGCGGTCTGGTCCTGCGCTACCTGCCGCAGATCCCGGTCCGGGCCGTGCCGGGCAGCGAGCGCAACATCAAGATCACCTATCCGGGCGACCTGGCCGTCGCGGAAGCGCTGCTGCGCGACTGAGGCCCGGGCCGGCGGCCCGGGCCTCAGTTCCCGCCGTCCTCAGAGCGCTGCGTCCTCCAGCATCTCGGTGACCAGCGCGGCGATCGGCGACCGCTCGGAGCGGACCAGGGTGACGTGCGCGAACAGCGGGTGGCCCTTGAGCTTCTCGATCACCGCCACCACCCCGTCGTGCCGGCCGACCCGCAGGTTGTCGCGCTGGGCGATGTCGTGCGTGAGCACCACCCGGGACCCAGCGCCGATCCGCGACAGCACGGTCAGCAGCACGCCGCGCTCCAGCGACTGCGCCTCGTCGACGATCACGAACGAGTCGTGCAGCGACCGGCCGCGGATGTGGGTGAGCGGCAGCACCTCGAGCATGTCCCGGGCCAGCACCTCGTCGATGACGTCCTTGGAGGTCACCGCGGACAGGGTGTCGAACACCGCCTGCGCCCACGGATTCATCTTGTCGGCTTCGGACCCTGGCAGGTATCCCAGCTCCTGGCCTCCCACGGCGTACAGCGGCCGGAACACCACCAGCTTGCGGTGCTGGCGCCGCTCCATCACCGCCTCCAGGCCCGCGCACAGCGCGAGCGCCGATTTGCCGGTGCCCGCCCGGCCGCCGAGCGAGACGATCCCCACCTCGGGGTCCAGCAGCAGGTCCAGCGCGATCCGCTGCTCGGCGCTGCGGCCGCGCAGCCCGAACACGTCCCGGTCGCCGCGCACCAGCCGCACCGACTTGTCCGGCTGCACCCGGCCGAGCGCGCTGCCGGCCCCCGCGGCACCCGAGCTGAGCACCAGCCCGGTGTGGCAGGGCAGCTCGGCCGCGGCCGGCGCCTCCAGCCGCCCGGCGTCGTACAGCTCGCTGATCTGCGCCGGGGTCACATCCACCTCGGCCATCCCGGTCCAGCCCGAGTCCGCGGGCATCTCGGCCCGGTACTCCTGGGCGCTGACGCCGATCGCCGAGGCCTTCACCCGCAGCGGCAGGTCCTTGCTGACCAGGACGACGCTCTCGCCCTCCGCGGCCAGGCTGCGCGCGACCGACAGGATCCGGGTGTCGTTGTCGCCGAGCCGGAAGCCGGCCGGCAGGACCGAGGGGTCGGAGTGGTTCAGCTCGACGCGGACCGTGCCGCCGTCCTCGCCGACCGGCAGGTCGGCGTCCAGCCGTCCGTAGGTGACCCGCAGATCGTCCAGGTAGCCGAGCGCCTGGCGGGCGAAATACCCCAGCTCGGGGTGGTGCCGCTTGGCCTCCAGCTCGGTGATGACGACCACCGGGACGACCACGCGATGCTCGGCGAAGCGGCCGATGGCGGCTGGGTCGGCGAGCAGGACGCTGGTGTCGAGGACATAACAAAGCCGCCGGGATTCCTCCTGCTCCCGTGCGGTGCCGTCGGTGCGGTCGGTCATGCGCCGGGAATCCCGGCGCGGCGCGGATGTGGCCACTCGCTCTCCCCTGGGCGCCTGCGGCGGCGCCGCGTTCGGACACAGATGTGTCGGCGGGACCGGGACCGGCCAGCGCAGGGCCGGGCGCCGGCCCTTCGCTCATCTCGCCTGCGTACCAGGACGCGAAGCTCGAGGATCTCGAGGGCCTTCCCGGCGGGCGGATACGCACCGCCCGTCATGGTCAGAAGGTACCTTCGATCGGGCCGGTCCAGGAAGTACCGTCACGGGTTGTTCACATCCCCGGCGTACCCAAGCGCCAGCCGGGCGATCCCGCCCGGTCCGGGTGAGACCGAAGATCCTGCTGGTCAGCCCCCGAACCGGCGCTGGCGCGCCGCGTAGGAGCGCAGCGCGCGCAAGAAGTCCACCCGGCGGAAGGCCGGCCAGTACGCGTCGCAGAAATAGAACTCGGAGTGCACGCTCTGCCACAGCAGGAACCCGCTGAGGCGCTGCTCGCCGGAGGTCCTGATGACCAGGTCGGGATCGGGCTGGCCGGCCGTGTACAGGTGCTCGGCGATGTGCTCGACGTCCAGCACCTCGGCCAGTTCCTCGATCGAGGTGCCGCGGGTGGCGTGCTCGTGCAGCAGCGACCGGACCGCGTCGGCGATCTCGCGGCGGCCGCCGTAGCCGACGGCCACGTTGACCAGCAGCCCGGTGTTGCCCGCGGTCGCGCCGGCGGCGTCCTTGAGCACCTGGGCCGTCTCGGCGGGCAGCAGGTCCAGGGCGCCGACCGGCTTGAGGTGCCAGCCCTGCGCCGCCAGCCCGCGCACGGTGTCCTCGATGATCCGCAGCAGCGACTCCACCTCGGCCGGCGGCCGGTCCAGGTTGTCGGTGGACAGCAGCCACAAGGTGACGACCTCGACGCCGGCCTGGCGGCACCATTGCAGCAACTCGAAGATGTTCTCCGCGCCGGCCTGGTGGCCGCTGCTGACGTCGGCCAGCCCGGCTGACCGCGCCCACCGCCGGTTGCCGTCGCACATCACGCCGACGTGCCGCGGGATCGCCCCGTGCGACAGCGACGCCTCGAGCCGGTGCTCGTACACCCGGTAGACAAGATCGCGCAGACCCATCTGGCAACCTTCCTCGCTGCGGCCGGGCGTCGCACCGACGCCGCTGCCGGTCCGGATGACACCGGGGCGGCACGGCGCAATCCAGCGCGGGGCCCCGTCGGCCTCCACCTAGCACCGTATCGGAGAACCGGCGCTGGCCGGCTCAGCCGGGAGCACCCGCGAGCGAGGTCAGCGGATGGGAGTGGCGATCACCAGCGTCCAGCCGGTCCGCGGCCGGGCACCGGCGTCAGGAGCGCGGGCCCTCGGCCCTGACCTGCTCGACCCGGCGCAGCGCCTCGCGCAGCTCGGCCAGCCACGCGTCCTCGTGCTCGCCGACCAGCCGCACGCACCAGGCCAGCGCGTCGCTGCGGCTGCGGGCCACGCCCGCGTCCACCAGGGTGTCCAGCACCATCCGCTCGGCCTGGCGCAGCCTGGTCATGACCGGCACCGAGAAGGTGGTGAACATGACCGTGCGGCTGGCGCAGGTGACGCCCCAGGACACCTTGCGGCCGAACTTGTGCTCGGCCTCCCGGGCGATGTCGATCCGGTGCTGGCGGGTCTCCTCGCGGAACCGGCGGCTGCGGCCCTCGGCCGCGGCGGCCGCCTCGGCCTCGCTGGCGCCCTCCGTGGTCTCCGGGTCGGGGAGCACGCCGATGACCGTGATCTCCTCCCGGTCGACGGTGACCTCCGGGGCGGCGGTGAACCAGTGCCCGGGCAGGCGGCCGGTGAACCAGCCGCGCAGGCCCTCGGCCGGATCCGTGGCAGCGTTCTTTGTATTCATGTAATAAAGATTACGACTTGGCGGCAACAAGCCGCAACCGGGCCAGCGATCGCCATCAGCGGAATCACGCCGCGGCCGGATAACGCTGCGGCCGGACGAAGCCGCGGCCGGACGAAGCCGCGGCCGGACGACGCCGCGGCCGGACGACGCCGCGGCCGGACGAAGCCGCGGCCGGACGAAGCCGCGGCCGGACGAAGCCGCGGCCGGATGACGCCGCGGCCAGCTAACGGGCGGCCGGGCGTGACCGGGGCAGCGCGGAGATCGGGCGGGTGCTAGCCGACCGGGCTGGCGGCGACCGAGGCGGCGATCCGCGGGTCGATCTGGATCGCGCCGGCGAACTCGCTGCCGGTGTCGGCCGGGACGATCTGCACGTCCATGCCGGGCTCGGGCGCCTGCTCCATCTCGCCGTTGCCGAGGTAGATCGCCACGTGCGAGATGTAGTCGGGCGCGGTCGGGTCGGTGTGGTAGAAGAGCAGGTCACCGGGGCGCAGGTCGCGGACGGGCACCCTCGGGCCGGTCATCGCCTGGGCGGCCGCAACGCGCGGCATGACCACCCCGGCCTGGGCCAGCGACCACTGCACCAGGCCCGAGCAGTCGAACGCCCGCGGCCCGGCGGCGCCCCAGACATAGGGCATCCCGACCCGGCTCTCGGCCGCGGTGAGGAAGCGGATCAGCTCGGCCCGGCTGAGCGCCGCGCCGACGGCGCCGACGGTTCCGGGACTGGCCGAGCCGGCGGCACCGGCCGCGCCCGCGGTCCCGGCGGCGGCCGGGGTGCCGGTCACGGCCCGCTGGGCCACGAGCGGGACCGCCTCGGCGCGGTGCGGCAGCACCCGCTTGATCCGCTTGATGAGCGTGCTCAGGTCGGCGTGCGGGGCGCTGATCACGATGGCGTTGCCGGCCGGGATGCCGAGCGACCGGGCCACCGGACCGGACACGACGGCGTCCACGCCGGAGATGCCGACCGTGCCGAAGCCGCCGACCCGCAGCCGCTCGGTACGGGCGCCGTCCACCTTGACCGTGTGGCCGAGCTTGACCTTGTCCTGGCTGCCCATCGTGTACGACAGCGCGATCCCGCCGTCGGCCACGTTGCGCCACAGCCCGGCGGACCGGGCAGTCGGGCCGGCGGCGAAACCGCGGAACCCGGACGGGTCGACGCCGAGCATGGCGATGAAGGTGCCGTTGACCCGGATCCGGGCCGCGTCAGCGGGCTGCGCCGCGGTGACGCCCGGCAGTCGCCGCAGCTGGCCCGCGGTGGCCGCGGGCAGCGACTTCGGCGCGACGACCAGCACGTCGGCCTGCCGCAGGTGCCGCAGCGGGGCGACCGCGGAAGCGGCACGCGTCCCGGTGAGCGCCGTGACCCGGGCGGACGGCGCGCTGATCCCGGCGGCGGCCTGCTGGCGGGTGCGAGCCTGGCCGCGGGGCGCCTGGTGCGCGGAGACCGCGCCGCGGGAGCTGGGCGGCAGCGTGCGGGCATAGGCGGGACCGGCCGCGGCCACCGCCGCCACGCACGCGGCCGCGAGGGCCGGCAGTCGCCAGGTCCAGCCGCGCAAGACCGCTACCCCCTTCACCGGCCGCCGCGGCGCCGCGCCGCGGTATCTCTATCTCTCGCCGTCCATGCCCGTACCGTCCTGGTTGCCCCGGACTGGGCACTTTCCCCACCTTGCCTGACGCGGGCGCAGACGTCCAGACCGGGCCGGCCCGCCCGCTTAGGTTATGCCGGCTTTCCGCGCACCGGAAACGTGCCGTTCGCACGGCATGGGCCGTGATTCGCAGTGGGCCCGCGACACCCCAGGTCAGGGGCGGCGACCAGGCCCGGTTTGACGCCACCAGGACCGGTATGGCACGAGCCGGGACGCGCCCGGCGAGCCGGCGCCGTCAGCCGCGCAGCACGGCCGGCAGCCCGGCCGGGTCGGTGACCGGCAGCCGGCAGGCGAAGTCGCGGCAGACGTAGACGGCGGGCGCGCCGCCGACCAGGGTCCGCCCGGCCAGCAACGGGATCTCAGCCTCGCCCGCCGCGCCGCCGCCATCCGGGCCGGGCCCGGCGGGCCGGCCGAGGGCCAGCACCGCGCCCGGCGGCGCGGCCAGCAGCGCGGCCCGGTGCAGCGCCGCCGTCCGCTCGTCCCCGGCCGGGCCCACCACGGCGATCTCCGCGGGCCCGGACAGCATCGCCTCGGTCACGGCCAGCCCCCAGCCGGCCGCCCGCGGATACCGCCCGGCAATCGCCGGCACCGTGGCCAGCGCGTCAACCGCGGCGGCGCGGTGCCGCGGCGAGCCGGTGAGCGCGGCGTAGCTGAGCAGCGCCCCCGCCAGGGCGTAGCTGCCCGAGGGGGTGGGGCCGTCGGCCGGGTCGGCGGGCCGGTAGATCAGCTGCTCGCCGTCGTCGGCGGTGTCGAAGAACCCGCCGGAGCCGCCGGAGAACCGGGCCAGCGCGGTGCCGAGCAGCTCCCCGGCCAGCGCCAGCCAGCGGGCCTCGCCGGTCACCCCGGACAGCACCAGCAGGCCGTCGGCCACGCAGGCGTAGTCCTCCAGTACCCCGGCGGTCGGCCCCGCCCGGCCGTCCCGCGAGGTCCGGGCCAGCCGCCCGCCGGACAGGTGCACCCGGGCCAGCAGCCCGGCCGCCGCCTGCGCGGCCGCGATGAACTCGGGCCGTTCCAGCGCCAGCCCGGTCTCGGCCAGCGCCGCGATGGCCAGGCCGTTCCAGGCCGCGACCACCTTGTCGTCCCGGCCGGGACGCACCCGCCTGGCCCGGGCGGCGAGCAGGGCCGGGCGCACCCGCGCCAGCCGGCCCGGGTCGGCAGGGTCGGCGCGCAGCTGCAGCACCGAGGTGCCGTGCTCGAACGTCGGCGGCCCGTCCAGCCCGAAGACCCCGGCGGCGAAGGCCCCGTCGCGGTCACCGAGCACCTCGGTGAGCTGGCCGGGCGTCCACACGTAGAACTTCCCCTCGGCGCCCTCGCTGTCGGCGTCCAGCGCCGAGGCGAACCCGCCCTCGGCCGTGCCGAGCTCGGCGATCATCCACGCGCAGGTCTCGGCCGCCACCCGGCGGCCCAGGTCCGAGCCGGTGCGCCGCCACAGGTGCGCATACACCCGGGCCAGCAGCGCGTTGTCGTAGAGCATCTTCTCGAAGTGCGGCACCGTCCAGGTGTCGTCCACGCTGTAGCGGGCGAAGCCGCCGGCCAGCTGGTCGTACATGCCGCCGCGGGCCATGGCCTGCGCGGTGGCCACGGCCATCGACAGGGCCTGCTCCGCGGTGTCGCCGCGGGCCCGCTCGCTGTGCCGCAGCAGGAACTCCAGCACCATCGACGGCGGGAACTTGGGGGCGCCGCCGAACCCGCCGCGCCGTTCGTCGTAGTCCGCGGCCAGGCCGGTCACCGCCGTCTCGCAGGCGGCGGCCAGCCCGCCCGGGCCGGCCTCCCCGGCCGCGAGCCCGGCGCCGGGCTGGCCGGCCCGCTCGGCCAGCGCGGCCGCGACCCGCCGGGCCTGCCCGGTGACGCTGCCGCGGTCCTTGCGCCAGGCGTCCGACACGGCGAGCACGAGCCGCTGGAACGGTTCGCGCGGGAAGTACGTGCCGCAGAAGAACGGCTCCCGGTCGGGGGTCATGAACACGGTCATCGGCCAGCCGCCCTGCCCGGTCATCGCCTGGGTGGCGGTCATGTACACGGCGTCGACGTCCGGGCGCTCCTCCCGGTCCACCTTGATCGGCACCAGGTGCTCGTTCACCAGCGCGGCGGTCGGCTCGTCCTCGAACGACTCGTGCGCCATCACGTGGCACCAGTGGCAGGCCGAGTAGCCGACCGACAGCAGCACCGGCACGTCCCGCTCGCGGGCCGCCGCGAACGCCTCGTCGCACCAGGGCCACCAGTCCACCGGGTTGCCCGCGTGCTGGAGCAGGTAGGGACTCGTCGCGTCGCTCAGCCGGTCAGCCATGTCCTTATTCTGTGCCCGGCCTTCATCCCCGTTCCCGGCCCGGCCCCTGATCCCGTCCTCTGCCCGGCCTGACACCGGTTCTCCGGCTGGCCCCGGTCCCGGCCGGATCGGCCTCCCGGGGCGCTTGCCGGGCCGGCAGGGTACCGGCCCCGAACTGCTAGCGTGCGAGGTGTGACCAGTTCCCGGCCCGGCAGCCCCGCGGCAGGCCGCGGTACCCGCGTGCGCGGAACTCGCCAGGCCGAGGCGCTGTCGGCCGTACTGGACGGCCTGCCGGGCTTCTGCAGCGCCCAGCAGATCCACGCCGAGCTGCGCGGCCGGGGCGAGCACATCGGGCTGACCACCGTCTACCGGCACCTGCAGGTGCTCAGCGAGGACGGCCGGGTGGACGCGATCTCCGGTGCCAGCGGCGAGACGCTCTACCGGCGCTGCCGCAGCGACGCCCATCACCATCATCTGACCTGCCGCAATTGCGGGCGCAGCGTGGAAGTCGAGGGCCGGGCGGTCGAGCGCTGGGCCGAGCAGGTGGCGCAGCAAGCGGGCTTCGCCGACGTCGGCCACACCGTCGAGCTGTTCGGTCTCTGCCCGCAGTGCCGGCCCGGCGGTGTCGCAGGCGGAGCTGCCGCTGACGGGGCCGCCGCCGACGGGGCCGCCGCCGAGGGGGCCGCCGCAGGCAAGAGCACCGTCGGCGGCCGCGCCGGCCCCGGGGGCTAACGGCAGCCGGACCAGTGCACGGCGCCTGGCCGCACTACGTGCAGGGCGAGCGCCGGATGGGCGGCGCGGGCAGCGGGCGGGTCGGAGACCAGCACGACCGGCCCGGACCCGGTGGCGTAGCCGTTGCGCGGTGTCACCTGGACGTAGCTGCCGGTCGCGGTACTGGCCAGGTAGGTGGCCCGGGTGGTGGTCCACGACAGCGACCCCGCGCCGAGCGACACCGCCGAGAAGCTGACCCCGGCCGGCAGCGTCAGGGCCGGCCGGGCCGGCTGGCGTGGCGACGCCGAGTAGTACAGCCGGGTCAGCCCCGGATTCAGGTAGGCGGTCCTGATCCCGTCGGTGGTCACGAACTCGGTGCCGTGCACGGCCCGCAATACCGGCGGCAGTGCGGCCGCCCGCCCGGTCGAGATCCGGTAGGCGTGCAGCGTGGTCTGGGTATCCGGCCGGTCGGACTCCGGCCAGACCACCAGCCCGCCGTCGAAGAACGGCGGCTGCACGTGGCCCTTGCGGATCGTGATGACCCGGCCGGTGGCCAGGTCGGCCAGCCTGATCTCGACCACGCCGCCCGGCCCGTAGCCCTGTGCCCAGGCCGCGTAGTGCCCGCTCACCGCGGGCGCGTGCCACGGGCTCGGCCACGGGACGCCGTGCGGGCCGGCGATCGAGCCGCCGATCCGGCGCAGCCGGCCGTCCGCCGCATTCCAGGCGTACATGGTGAACCGGTCCAGCGAGGTCAGCGAATAGGTCTGCGCGAAGACCAGCCAGGCCCCGTCGGCCGCGCCGTCGGCCTGGTCGGTGCGCGGCTGCGCGAATCGCAGGATCCGGCGCAGCCGGCCGCTGGCCAGATCGAGCGCGGCCACCCCGGAGAAGGCCGCCGACCAGGCCGACACGTAAGCAGTCCGGCCCGAGGCCGAGGTGCCGAGCGGCACGATCTCGCTGTGCAGCGACCGCCCGACAGCCCGGTCCAGGTCGGCGCGCAGGCCCGCAGCCGGGCGCCGCCGGCACAGCCGCAGCACCCGGGCCGCACCGGCGGCCGGACCGGCCGCCTGGCCCGGGCCTGCCCCCGGCGCCGGGCAGGCCGGCGAGGACGCGGCCGCGGGCGGCCTGCCGCCGCTCGTTCCGCCGGCGCAGGCGCTGACCGCCACGGCCACGGCCGCCAGCCCGGCGGCCAGCCGCGCGACCCGCAGCCGCATGTGCGGGAGCCGTGCCGCCGGGAGCCGTGCCGCCGGGAGCGAGGTTGCGGCCGGCACGAGTTACCAGTCGTAGCCGCGGGCGCCCAGGATCGCGGCGATGGTGGGCGAGGACAGCGAGGAATAGGCGGGCACCCCGGTGCTCCACCCGATGCTGGACGCGCCGTGCACGGAATCCTCGTAATTGGTGATCGCGCCGGACCGCGAATATCCGCGGATATCGAACCAGTGGAAAATAGTCTGGTCGGGCGGGTTGCCGGTCAGGTGCGGGCCGCCCGCGACTTCGTAGGCATTTCCGGCCAGCGGGGCACCACGGCTGATATCGGTTACCAGATCTATTTCATAGGTTTTGGTCTGCTTCGCGGTGGGGGACCAGGGCAGCGCGACCGCCACGTAGGAGTTGCGCTTCTGGTGCGCGTTCAGCACTCTCGGCACCGGGTACCCGGATGCGTCGGACCAGTCGGTACCGCCGCCGGTGGTGCCGAGCTGGCGGGCGGCCGCACGCTGGCTGACCCGCACGCCGAGCTGGGTGAGCATCTCCGACACCGTGGCCGGGCCGCACCAGTAGTTGCGGACCTGGGCCTGCTGGCTGCCGGGCAGGCTGCGGGCCACCGGCATCCGGGCCCGGCAGGCCGCGGTCGTGCACTTGCGGCCGGGCGCAGCCGCCGCCATCGCCGCCGTCCGGGTCCTGATCATGGCTCTGGCCTGCGTCTGCTTGGCCGCGTTGGCCAGCGCCATCGACCGGCTGAGGGCCGGCGCCGCGAGGCCGGCCTTAGACCGCAGGCCGGCCGAGTCGGTCACGACCGGCGCCGGACCGGCGGCGGCCAGCCGCAGGCTGTTCCTGATCGCGGCGGCGCGGGCGAGGGCGGCTGCAGCGTGGGCGGCGGGCGCCGCGTGGGCGGCAGGCCGGGCCGAGGCGGCGGGCAGGGCGAGCAGGCAGCACGGCACGGACAGGGCCGCCGCCAGAGCGGCTCGGGTGGTCCAGGGCCAGGGGCGCATGTTTCCTCCGGGGCGAGCGTGGGCGCGTTCGGTCGTCGGGAAATGCTGCGGTGTCTTTATTTCCGGCCGCCGCCGGAGCCTACTAACTTAATTAGGCAAAGAACCGGACAGCAGCCGCGTGCCAACAGGTTAGGTGAATAACCTGTTGGCCGTCTGCAAAAAGCCCGGAGAAAGCCGGCGCCAACCCGCGTGGCAGCTGGACGGATCACGGGATTCTCCGGCCGGAACGGCGCAATCACGCCGCAGCGAGAATCCCATCCATGATCGTGATGACTTTTGTGCGCTTCTGGCGGTCACACCACCTCCGCGATCGTCCGGGTCAGCAGCACCGCGGCGCAGAAGGACCGGTACACCGACAGCGGGTCCGGCCCGGTGAACCGCAGCTCGCGCGGCCCGGCCCGCTCGACCCCGCGCACCCAGGCGGCTGCCTCCGCGATGTCGGTGGTGCGGACGCTGGCCTCCAGCACGGCCGAGCCCAGCGGCGGCGGGGCGGCGGCCGCCGCGGCGGCGACCGCGCGCTGCGCGGCCTGCGCGATCAGCTCGCAGGCCTGCTCGGGATGCAGGCTGTGCGCCGCCACCCGGCTGACCGGCTCCTTCACCACCGCGGCGTGTACGCCGGGGATCAGCGCGGCGGTCTCCTCGCACGCCGTCCGGTCCCCCGTGACCAGCACCACTGGCACCCGGTAGTGCGCCGCGACCAGCGCGTTGATGCCGGCTTCGCCGGTCACCGTGCCGTCCAGCCGGGCCTCGGTGATCGCCCGCGGGTTGTAGGTGTGCGACAGCCCGGCCGGGGCGCCGGCCGAGCCGTGGTAGGACACGAACAGCACGGCGCCGAACGTGGCGTCCAGGCCCTGCATCATGTACAGCGGCTTGTGGCTGCCGGAGATATAGGAGGCCTGCCCGGCCAGGGCGGCGGGCGGCAGGTTGCGCATGGCGGAGTGCGAGTCGTTCACCACCACCTCGGTCGCCCCGCCGGCCAGCGCGCCCCCGATCGCCGCGTTCACCTCGGCCAGCAGCAGCGCGCGGCCCGCGGCCGCCTCCGGGCCGTCGCCGACGCACTGCTGCCAGTCGACGACCCCTGCGGTCCCCTCCATGTCACTGGACAGGAACACTTTCATCGCGTGCCGCCCTCCTCCGCCTCGCGGCAGGCAGGCGCCGCAGCCCCCGGCTCGAACGCGACATGGCAGGCCGCCGCGCGCGCCGCCGGCCCAGGGCCAGCTCGCCGGGCGGGGTCCTCATGCTGGCACCCCGGCGGCCAGCTTGCTGAATGTCGCATCCATAGTCTCCAGTGATGCTGGAGGTCACGTTCATGAGCCTGACGGCCATCCGGCCATCTCGCGGCCGGAACCATCGGCATCCGCCGACGGGAAAGGACTGACCATGCCGCCGACCACTGCTTCCCGCGCCACTGCTTCCCGAGCCACTGTCTCCCGCACCACTGTGTCCCGCACCACCTGGGACCTGGCCGGGCACGAGGTCCCGGTGATCGAGATCAGCGGCGGGACCGGGCCGCGGCTGACCGTGCTGGCCGGCGTGCACGGCTGCGAGTACGCGCCGATGGCCGCGGTCCGGCGGTGGACCGCGGAGCTGGCCAAGCGGGACCTGGCGGGGCGGGTGCGCGCCGTCCCGGTGCTGAACATCCCGGCATTCCGGGCCCGCACCCCGTTCGTGGTCCCCGGCGACGGCAAGAACCTGAACCGGTGCTTCCCCGGCAACCCGGCCGGCACCGCTGCGGACCGGCTGGCGCACGCCGCGTTCACCCGGCTGATCCAGGGCGCCGACGCGGTCGTCGACGTCCACGCCGGCGACCTGGTCGAGGCGCTGGAGCCGTTCGCGCTGTACGACGCCGGGCCGGCCGAGGACCGGTCCCGGGAGCTGGCGCGGTGCTACGGCCTGGGCTACGTCATCCGGCAGGAGCCGGGGCCGGACCGGGCGGTGGCCGGCACCACCAGCGCGGCCGCCGCGCAGGAAGGCATCCCGGCGATCATCGCCAAGGCCGGCGGCTGCGGCCTGGTCGAGCCGGCCGCGGTGGCGGCGCACCAGCGGGGCCTGGACCGCGTGCTGGCCCGGCTCGGCATGACCGGCGAGCCGGCCGCCGGGCCGGGCGGCGCCGCTGCCGGGCCGGGGCCGCGGCACCTGAGCCGGTTCCTGTGGCTGTACGCCGATCAGGGCGGCTGGTCGGAGCCGGCCGCCCGGGCGGGCGCGCCGGTCGCGCAGGGCCAGCCGCTCGGCACGGTCAGCAGCCTGGACGGCGCGCAGGTCCGCCAGTCGGTTACCGCCCCGGCCGACGGGGTGCTGATGTTCGTCACCACCTCGCCCGCGGTCGCCGACGGCGGGCTGCTGCTCGGCCTCGGGGCCGGCTGACCGCCGCGGCCGCAGCCTGGTCATCGTCCGGCCGGCCGCTCCCGCGCCGCGGCGGCCGGGGTGAGAACCTGATGGGTGCTGCCCCGGGCCCCGGGCAGAAGGGATCCAAGCGCATCCCAGGAGGCCAGCATGACCGAACCCGGACCCAGTCCGAAGGGCACCGATGCCGCCGGGCAGACCTTCGCCGGCGGCGACCCGGACCGCACGGCCGGCACGGCGATCAGCACCAAGACCCCGACCAAGTGCCAGGCCCGCACCCGGCTGTACCGGCACGGCACGCTGGACTTGGAGGGCTTTCCCGTCGATGACATCAGCAATTACATCGACGACCGCGACGTGGTGCTCTGGCTGGACCTGCGCGACCCGGACCGGCAGGACCTCGCGGTGCTCAGCGCCGAGTTCGGGCTGCACCCGCTGGCGGTCGAGGACGCGGTGCTCGACCACGAGCGGCCGAAGCTGGACCGGTACCGGTCGCACCTGTTCCTGACCGCGTACGGGGTGCACCTGGACACCGCGAGCGGCGAGCTGGCCACCAGCGAAGTCTCCGCCTTCGTCACCCGTAACGCGCTGATCACGGTGCGCAAGGACGACGGCCTGGATATCGGCTCGGTGATCAGCTACTGGGACGCCAGCCCGGACCTGGCCAAGTTCGGCGTCGGGTACCTGCTGCACGGCCTGCTCGACAACATCGTGGACAGCCACTTCACCGCCGTGCAGTCGCTCGACGACTCGATCGAGGACCTGGAGGACCGGCTGTTCGACGACTCGGCCCGGGACACCGACGTCCAGCGGCGCAGCTTCGAGCTGCGCAAGAGCCTGGTGCTGCTGCGCCGGTACGTGCTGCCGATGCGCGAGGTCGTCAACGCGCTGATGCGCCGTGACCTGCACGTCGTGGACGACGCGATGCAGCCCTACTTCCAGGACGTCTACGACCACGTGCTGCGCGCCACCGAGTGGACCGAGAGCCTGCGCGACCTGGTGACCACGATCCTGGAGACGAACCTGACCATCCAGGGCAACCGGATGAACATCATCACCAAGAAGGTCACCAGCTGGGCGGCCATCGTCGCGGTGCCCACCTTCGTGACCGGCTTCTACGGCATGAACGTGCCCTACCCCGGGTTCAGCCGGGCGGCCGGGTTCGCCACGTCGGTGGGCATCATGGTCGTCGCCGCGGTCGTCCTGTACGTGGTGTTCCGGCGCCGCGACTGGCTCTGACTAGTACGTGTCGTGTAGTATCGTGTCGCGTACTACCGGGAACGCCCGGCCAGCGACAGGGAGGATTGCCGGTGACCGATGAACTGGGCCGGTGGGCCGAGCCCTCGCTGCTGGTGCTGGCCAGCCTGGCCGACGGGCCCAAGCACGGCTACGCGATCATCAAGGACGTGGCCGGGCAGGTCGGCGTGCAGCTCGGCCCGGGCACCCTGTACGGGGCGATCGGGCGGCTGGAGGAGCGCGGCCTGATCGAGGCCCTTGCCCCGCAGCAGCGGCGGCGGCCCTACCGGCTGACCATGGCCGGGGCGCAGGAGCTGTCCCGGCAGGTTACCCGGATGGCGGCGCTGGCCGAGCTCGGCCAGCGCGGGCTCGCGGCCCCGGGACGGCCCGCGTGAGCGCCGGCCAGGCGGGCGCAGGCGGCGGCGGTGACGGCTTCGTGCCGCCGTACGCCCGGCTGGCGCTCAGCCTGTACCCGTCCCGGTGGCGGGAGCGCTACGGCGCCGAGTACGAGGCGCTGCTGGCCGACCTGACCGCGCAGATGTCGCCGCCCGGCGGCGGCGCTTCCGGGCCGTCGTCCGACGGCGGTACCTCCGGGCCGTCCGGCGGCGGGGGCCGCAGGCGGCGGCTGGCCCGCCACGGCCGGCTGGCCGCGAGCATCGTGTCCGGCGCGGTGGACGCCCGGCTGCATTCGTCACTGGGCGCGGGGAGGACCGCCATGCCCGACCGGATCAGGGGCGCCGTCGGCGTCGCGGCCTGCGCCGTGGTGGCGTTCTGCATCGCCGGCGCCGGCTACCAGAAGATGACCGAGGGTCCTGCGTTCATCGCCGCCCGGCACCAGCACCCGGCGGTCGGGGCCTCGTTCTACGTGCTGGCCGCCGCGGCGCTGCTGGCAGGCCTCGCAGTGGCTGCAGGCGGGCTGCCGATCCTGGCGGTGGCGGCCCGGCAGGCCTTCGCGCAGCGCCGCGCGGACCTGGCCGCGCTGCTGGCCGCGCCGCCGCTGGCCGTCCTGGCCTGGGTGGCCGCGGTGCGGATCGCGGTCGGGCTGGCCGGCCACGGGCCGGTGCACGCGGCGCCCAATCTGGCCGGGGCATCGGCGATCGGCGTGCTCGGGCTGGCCGTCGCGCTGGTCTGGGCCGGGTGCGCCGTCGCGCTGCTGCGCCGGGCCGACCTGCCGGACGTGCTACTGCGGGCCGAGCGGATCCCGATGGCGCTGCTGACCGCGAGCATGGCCGCCGTGACCATCGCCGACCTGACCTGGGGCCTGGCGCTGCGCGCGGCCAGCCCGGCGCTGTTCCACAGTGACAACGGGCTGATCGCGACCGCGATGCCGCCCAGCTGGATCGCCGGCGTCGGCGTGCTGGCCGTGGTCACCGCGGTGACGGCCGCCGCGACCGTGCGGGCGTTCCGCGGGCCGGGCGGGAAAGCACTGCAGGCCGCCTGAGCCTGGGCTGGTCCCGGCGAGCAGGGCCCGGCGCGCGGCTCAGGGCTGCGCTGCCTGCCGCACGAGCGGGACGCTCACCGCCGCGACCGCGGCCAGCAGCAGGACGGCGAAGCCGAGCACGGCGACCGGCGCGGCCAGCAGCTGGCTGACCAGGCCGAGGCCGAGCACCGGGACGGTCAGCCCGACGTAGGCGAACAGGAACAGCCCGGCCAGCACCTCGCCGCGGTGCCCGTCCGGCGCGATCGAGTTCACCACCGAGATGCCGCCCTTGAACGCGGCCCCCGCGCCCGCGCCGGCCAGCACGCCGCCGGCCAGCAGCAGGGCCAGGCTGGGCAGCCACACCGCCGCGGTGATCACGACCAGCCCGGCGGCCAGCGCGGCCAGGCCGCCGCCGAGCAGCAGCCGCAGCCCGGCCCGCCCCGCGGCGAGCTGGGCCAGCGCGGCCGCGCCGAACACCGCGAACGCCGCCGCCCCGGCCAGCGCGTGCGACCGGTCGTGCAAGGTGCCGGCCAGGAAGCCGGGCGTGAGCGAGGTGAACAGGCCGAACAGGGCGAACTCCGCGGCGGCGGCCAGCCCGGCTGCGGCGAACAGCCCGCGGCTCCCGGCCGGGACGCGGACCCGCTGCGGCCGGTAGGCCGGGCGAGGCGAGGGCCGGCGCACGGTCTCGGGCACCAGCATCAGGCCGATCGCGCCGGCCAGCATCAGCGCCTCGGCGACCAGGTAGGGCAGGATCAGCGGGCCCGGCGCGTACTGCGCGAGCAGCCCGGCCAGCAGCGGGCCGAGGCCGATGCCGCCGAGGTTGGCCGCGGCCGCGGCCCGCTCGGCCCGGCCCGGGCCGGCCTGCGGCGCGGCCGCGGCGTGCAGCTCGCCAAGGTAGGCGGTCGCGGTCGCGGTCAGCATCCCGATGCTGACCCCGCACACCACCCGGCCGGCGATCAGCCCGGGCACCGACGGCCAGGCCAGGAAGGCCACTCCGGAGATCATGTTGAGCCCGACCGCGATCGCGGCCATCCGGCGCAGGCCGGCCCAGTCGGACAGGTGCCCGGCCAGCAGCAGGCTGGCCATCACCCCGGCGGCGTAGGCGGCGAAGATCACCGTGACCAGCAGCGGGCCGAAGTGGTCGCGCGCCTGGTACAGCACGTACAGCGGGGTCGGCACGGCCGAGAAGGCCATCGTGACCGTGAACGCGTACGCGGTGATCCAGAATCCGGCCCGGTAGCGGCGCCGCGCCGCGGACTGCCCCGGTTCCTCGCGGCCCGTCACCCCGTGGATGTCACATCCGGTGGCACCAGTCCCCGTGGTTGTGACATCGAGGGGGTTGGCGGGGAGCCCGGCCGGCGGGCGGGCGGACTGGACGTGCGCGGGCATGGGGGCTGGCCTCCCGGTCGGCTGGTGGCGGGAAATCTCGTGCTCTTCCAGGTCTACCGGGCGATGGTGATCTGTGCCAACGACAACTTGTGCTGACCAGAATCTCTGCCAGAGATAATAGGGCCATGGAGCTGCGGCATCTGGAGTATTTCGTGGCGGTCGCCGACGAGCTGTCGTTCACCCGCGCGTCCCGGCGGCTGCACGTCGTACAGTCCGGCGTGTCCAGCGCGATCAGGAACCTGGAGCACGAGCTCGGCGCCGCGCTGTTCGACCGGGACCGGCACCGGGTCGCGCTGACCGGCGCGGGCGAGGCGCTGCTGCCCGAAGCGCGGGCGACGCTGGCGGCCGCCCAGGCGGCCCGGGACGCGGTCGGCGCGGCGCAGGGCGGCCTGCGCGGCACGGTCTCGGTCGGCACCATGGTGTCCACCGGCCGGCTGGACCTGCCGGCCATGCTGGCCCGGTTCCACGCCAGCCACCCGCAGGTGACGGTGCGGCTGCGGATGGCCGCCGCGGGCTCGGCCGGGCTGGCCCGCGACGTGCTGTCCGGGTCGCTGGACCTGGCGCTGGCCGCGCTGCCCGCCCCGCCGGCCGGGCTGACCGTGCGGCCGGTCTCGCGCGAGCCGCTGGTGCTGGCCTGCGCGCCGGAGCACCCGCTGGCCCGCCGCGCCGGGCCGGTCCCGCTGGCGGAGCTGGCCGGCCAGCCGTTCGTCGACTTCCCGCTCGGCTGGGGCAACCGGATGGTGGTGGACCGGGCCTTCGGCGCGGCCGGGCTGGACCGCCAGGTGATGTTCGAGATCCCCGACTTCACCGCGGCCGCCGCGCTGGCCCGCGCCGGGCTGGGGGTCACGTTCCTGCCCGCCACGGCGGCCACGGCGGCCGGGCTGGCCATGCCCGAGGTGGCCGGCCCGGAGCTGCAGTGGACCGTGTCGGTGGCCACCCCGGCGGACCGGCGGCTGTCGGCCGCGGCCCGCGGGTTTGTCGCCGATCTGATGGCGGCTGCCGATGGTGATCTGTCTTCGTGATGACCGTGACCAGTGCCCGCTATCACCACGCGGGCATGCCAGCCCGGCCAGCTGGTTAGTTCTGGGTGACGGCACCGCCATCTCACAACCCAGGGAGTTGCAGCATGCGGACCAGGAAGATCGGCTCAGTCACGGTCAGCGAGATCGGGCTCGGCGGGATGCCGATGTCGATCGAGGGCCGGCCGGACGAGGCCCGGTCGCTGGCCACCATCCACGCCGCGCTGGACGCCGGCGTCACATTTATCGACACGGCCGATGCTTACCACCGCGATGCCGGCGAGGCCGGCCACAACGAGCGGCTGATCGCCAAGGCGCTGGCCACCTACGGCGGCGACGCCAGTGACGTGCTGGTCGCCACCAAGGGCGGCCACATCCGCCCCGGCGACGGGTCCTGGCAGATCGACGGCTCGCCCGCGCACCTGCGCCAGGCCGCCGAGGCGTCGCTCAAGGCGCTCGGCGTCGAGGCCATCGGCCTGTACCAGCTGCACCGGCCCGACCCGAAGGTGCCCTACGCCGAGTCGGTCGGCGCGCTGAAGGAGCTGCTGGACGCGGGCAAGATCCGGATGGCCGGGATCTCCAACGCCACCGTCGCGCAGATCGACACCGCCCGCGAGGTGCTCGGCGAGGCCGGCCTGGCCTCGGTGCAGAACCAGTTCTCCCCCGCCCATCGCGGCAGCGAGGCCGAGCTGTCCCGCTGCGCCGAGGTCGGCATCGCGTTCCTGCCGTGGAGCCCGCTCGGCGGTATCGGGCGGGCCGGCGACCTGGGCAGCAAGCACACGGTCTTCGCGGCCGTGGCCGCCGCGCACGACGTCTCGCCGCAGCGGGTCACGCTGGCCTGGATGCTGGCCAAGGCCCCGGTGGTCGTGCCGATCCCCGGCGCGAGCCGGCCGGAGTCCATCACCGACTCGGCCCGCGCCGGGGACCTGGAGCTGACCGCGGAGGAGGTCGCCCAGCTCGACCGCGCCTGACCGCGGCTAGGCGCCAGCCGGGGCCGGCGGAGACCGGGCCGGCTCCGGCTCGTCCCGCTCGGCGATGCCGTACCGGGCGTACACGCGGCGCAGCGGGCCCGGTGCCCACCAGTTCGCCCGGCCGAGCAGCCGCATCGTGGCCGGCACCAGCAGCACCCGGACGATCGTGGCGTCCACCACCAGCGCGATGATCATCCCGACGCCCATCAGCTTGATGAACGTGATCCCGGAGGCGGAGAACGCGCCGATCACGACGACCAGCAGCAGCGCCGCGCTGGTGATCACCCCGCCGGTGCGCTGCAGGCCGCTGGCCACCGCGGTGACGTTGTCGCCGGTCTGGTCGTAGCGCTCCCGGATCCGGGACAGCAGGAAGACCTCGTAGTCCATCGACAGGCCGAACAGGATGGCCAGCATCAGGATCGGCATCGTCGGGTCGATGGTGCCGGCCGGGGTGAACTGCAGCAGCCCGGACAGGTGCCCGTACTGGAAGATCCACACGACCGCGCCGAAGGTGGCCGACAGCGACAGCAGGTTCATCACGATCGCCTTCACCGGCAGCACCACCGACCCGAAGGCCAGGAACAGCAGGATGAAGGTCACGCCCGCCATCACCAGCGCCATCCACGGCAGCGTCCGGGCCAGGCTGGACAGCGCGTCGGCCAGCTGGGCGGTCTGGCCGCCCACGTAGACCCGGGCTCCGGCCGGCGGGGGCACCGCGCGGACCCGGCTGACGATCGCGCGGGCCTGCGCCGACAGCGGGTCGGGCGCGTACCGCATGTCCACCCGGGCCACGTCCCCGCGCAGCCCGGTGACCTCCGCACCGGTCACGCCCGGCACCGCCCGCAGCCGCGCGGTATAGGCGGCCAGCGCGGCCGCGCGCCGCGGCGAGCCCGCCACCGGGCCGGTGAACTCGGCCACCGACTCGACCGGGGCGGTCACGTTACCGGGGAAGTCGCGGTTCAGCGCCTCTTGCACCACCCGCGGCGCGGCCGTGGCCGGCAACACCCGGGCGTCGGTGCCGCCCCAGCTCACGTGCAGGAACGGCGCGCCCAGCGCGAGCAGCGCGACCACGATCACGGCCGCGTAGGCGACCGGGCGGCGCATGACCGACCGGGCCAGCCGGTACCAGCCGCCGCTGAGCTCATCCTGAGCCGGCCGGCGCACCGCGCGGCGGATGCGCAGCGCGTTCACCCGCGGCCCGAGCACGGCGAGCAGCGCGGGCATGACCGTGAGCGCGGCCACCATGTCGACCAGCACCGTCGCCACCCCGCCGTAGCCCATCGAGCGCAGGAATGTCTCGGGGAACAGGGTCAGGCCGGCCAGCGCCGCCGCGACCGTGACCCCCGAGACCGCGACCGTGCGGCCGGCGGTGGCCAGGGTCCTGGCCACCGCGGCCTCGGTCGTCGGCTGGCGGTGCAGTTCCTCCCGGAACCGGCCGACCAGGAACAGGCCGTAGTCGATGGCCAGGCCGAGGCCCAGGATCGTGGTGATGTTGACCGAGTAGATCGACACCGGCGTGACCAGGGTGAGCAGCCGCAGCGCGGTGAACGAGCCGAGGATGCCGATGCCGCCGATGGCCAGCGGCAGGCTGGCCGCGGCCAGGCTGCCGAAGATCACCGCGAGCAGGATCAGCAGTACCGGCATGGACAGGCCCTCGGCCCGGCCGATGTCGGAGGTCACCTGGTGATTGATGGCGGACTCGGCCGGGATCTGGCCGCCGGCCCTGGTGGTCAGCCCGGGGGCGGCCAGCTTGTTCTCGATCGCGGCGTAGCTGGCGGTGCGGGCCGCGTCGGTGTGCCCGGCCAGCTCGATCGCGGCGTAGGTGACGTGGCCGCCGTGGCCGGCGAACCGGGGCTGCCGGGTCGTCCAGTAGGTCTGGTAGGCGACGGCCTTGTCCCGCGGCAGCGCGGCCAGGGTGGCGCTCACCGCGGACCGGAACGCCGGGTCGGCGACCGTCATCGTCTTGCTGGAGTACAGCACGACCACGTCGCCGCCGTCCCGGCCGAAGGCCCGCTGGGCCAGGTTCGCGGCCTGCTGGCTCTCGCTCCCCGGCGCGGTGAAGCCGCCGGCCTTCTGCAGCTTGCCGAACACCCCGGTGCCCCAGACCGCGGCGAAGGCCATGGCCGCCACGGCCAGGATCAGCACCAGCCGACGGCGGCGGTACATGAGCCGTCCCCAGCTCTCGAACATGATCTCCTCCACGGGTTCCCCGCATCCGGAATGCGGACTACGGAAGGCGCTAAAGTTATGGATGATCACGATGGCTAACGCCGTTTACTAGCTACTGTCGTTAACTTCGCATACACTGTTAACTGAAGTCAAGTGCGTTTACGCCAAGTTCACGCGGCGGGCGCCGGGCGGGAGAGGAGCCGAGGTGGTCCAGGCGCCGAGCCGGCGGGACCGGGCCCGGCTGGCCACGACCGAGGAGATCAAGCGCACCGCGCGGGTGATCCTGGTCAGCCAGGGGCCGGAGGCGGTGACGCTGCGCGCCATCGCCCGGGAGATGGGCATGACCGCGCCGGCGCTGTACCGCTACTTCGACAGCCACGAGAACCTGCTGGAGCACGTGGTCGCCGACATCTTCAGCGAGATCGCCGACGACATCCAGGGGGCGATCAACGCGGCCGGGGCGGCCAGCGACGGTGACCTGACCGCCAAGATGATCGCGGCCTGCCGCGAGTTCCGGCGCTGGTCGCTGGGCCACCCGGCCGAGTTCGGGCTGCTGTTCGGCACCCCGCTGCCCGCGCTGACCGCGCTCAAGGACTGCAATCCGGCCATCGCGGCCTGCGCGACGAAGTTCGCCGGCACGTTCCTGGCCCTGTTCGGCGAGCTGTGGCGGGGCCAGCCGTTCGCCGTGCCCGCCCCGGGGCAGATCGATCCCGGCCTGCTGGCCCAGCTGGAGCGCTACCGCGGCCAGCTCGGCACCGAGTTGCCTGCGGGCGCGCTGCTGGTGTTCCTGCGCTGCTGGGTCCGGCTGTACGGCATGGTCACGCTGGAGGTGCACGGGCACCTGCACTTCGCGCTGGACGACGCGGCCCCGATGTTCGAGCTGACCCTGTCCGAGCTGGCCGGGCTGGTCGGCCTGCGCTACCCGGCGGGACCGCCGACCGCGGCCGGCCGCTAGGCGTCAGGGCGGTGAGCAGAAGGCAGCCCGGCCCGGCGGGCGGCGGCACCCCGGCGACCGCGCTGCTCGCCCGGCTCGGCGTCGCCTGCACCGAGCATCCCTACGAGCATGACCCGCGGGCCGCCAGCTTCGGCGAGGAGGCCAGCGCGGCTCTCGGCGTCGCGCCCGCGCGGATGTTCAAGACGCTGGTCGCCCAGGTCGACGGCGCGCTGACGGTCGGCGTGGTCCCGGTGGCCGGCCAGCTCGACCTCAAGGCCCTCGCTGCCGCCGTCGGCGGCAAGAAGGCAGCCATGGCCGAGCCGGCCGCGGCTGAGCGCGCGACCGGGTACGTCACCGGCGGCATCTCGCCGCTCGGGCAGCGGCGCCGGCTGCCGGTGGTCGTCGACGCGACCGCGCTGGAGTTCCCGACCGTGTACTGCAGCGGCGGCCGCCGCGGCCTGCAACTGGAGCTGGCCCCGGCCGACCTGGTGGCGGCCGCGGGGGCCACAGTCGCGGCGATCAGCCGCTGACCGGGCGGGAGCCCCGCCACCGGCTACCCTGAGCCCGATGTCCGGATGGTTCTCCCAGCGGGTCGTAGCGACCGGGCGGCTGCCGCTGTTCTGCTTCTTCGTGGCGTTCCTGACCGGGTTCGCCCTGATCCGGCTGTCCGCCCGGCTGATCCGCGCGAAGGTGCGGTGGTGGCCCGGCAACGTAACGGCCGGGGCCGTGCACATCCACCACATGGTCTTCGGGGTCGTCCTGGTCGGCGCGGGCGGGGTGGCCGAGCTGGCCGCGCCGGTGCACTCGCTGGCCTGGCGGTCGGGGCCGGCCGTGGTGTTCGGCTTCGGCATGGCGCTGGTGCTGGACGAGTTCGCGCTGATCTTGCACCTGCGCGACGTCTACTGGAGCAACGAGGGACGGCTGTCCATCGACGCGGTGTTCATGGCCACCGCTATCACGGCGCTGCTGCTCATCGGGGTCGTCCCGGTCGGGCTGAGCAGCGTCGCGAGGCTGCGCTGGGGGCCGGTCAGCCTGACGCTGACGTGGGTCATCGCGGTGCTGTTCGTGGCGGCCGCGGTGACGTTGCTGAAGGGCAAGATCTGGACCTGCCTGTTCGGGGTGTTCGTGCCGCCGCTGCTGATGATCGCCGCGATCCGGCTGGCCCGGCCCGGGTCGCCGTGGGCCCGCTGGCGCTACGGCGCCCGGCCCGGCAAGCTGAGCCGCGCCGCCTGGCGCGAGCAGCGGCTGCGGGCCCCGGTGATCCGGGTCAAGATCTGGCTGCAGGAGCTGGTCGGCGGATCGCACGACCTGCCGTCGCGGAACTAGCCTGCGGGGTCCGCTGCCTGACCGAATGCCTCGTAGGCAGGAGTCAGCAGGGCGGGCAGGGTCTGGCCGCGGACGGTGAGCGCGGGTGGTTCCAGGCTGCGCAGCAGCAGGTCGGGCGGGGCCAGGGCCGGCGGCAGCGCGCGCAGCCGGGCCGGGGACAGGCCGGGCTCGAAGAACCGGTCCAGCGCGTCCGCCAGCGGCGGGTCCGCCACGTCGATGACCGGCGGTGCCGGCCCGGCTTCTGGCTGATCACCGCCTGCTGTCCGGGCGCCGGCCGGCAGGTAGCCCGGCGCGGCGGCCCGGATCGCCGCGAGCAGGTCCTCGCGGCCGCGGCCGCGCCAGGCCAGGATCGCGAACGGGTCGTCGTCGAACGCCTCGGCGAGCACGTAGCAGACCGCGGCCAGGTGCTTGCACGGCACTTCCCAGTCCGGGCACGAGCAGGACATCTCCATGTCCCGGGACGAGCGCGGGAACAGCGGCGTGCCGCAGGCCGCGAACACCTCCTCGATCTCCGGCGGCATCTCCCCGGCGAGCAGGCCGGCCCGGAACAGCGCCTGCGCGGCCAGCTCCGCGGTGACCCGCTGCCACTGCGGGGTCGTCAGCGGCAGCACCTGGATGCGCACCCGGTAGGGCTTAGGCCGCGATCCCTGCACCTGGGCCGTGACGTAGCCGGGCGAGATGTCGAAGCCGAGGACCTGGCCGGCCCGGGCGTAGTTGCGGCCGCGGGCGAGGCGGCCCGCCATGCCCCAGGATTCGAGCACGCCGGTGAACCGGCGCGACCACCATTGCGCGCCGATCGGCCCGCGCTTGCTGCGGGCCCTGATCCCGTCGGCGGCGATCCGCGGGGACGGTGCCTGGTCGCGCCAGAAATCGGGGGCGCGGTCCCGCCGCGGCCCGGTGCGCGGGCTCATCCGGGCGGCCTTGCTGCCTCGTGCCGCCAGCCTGCCCGCCTCATGCCGCCACCGCGTCCGGGGACAGCGCGACGACGTCGCGCAGCTGGGCCACCGACAGCTCAGCCAGCCAGCTCTCGCCGGTGCCGACGATCCGCTCGGCTAGCGCCTTCTTCTCCTCGATCATGGCGTCGATCCGCTCCTCCAGCGTGCCGACGCAGACGAACTTGCGGACCTGCACGTCGCGGCGCTGGCCGATGCGGAACGCCCGGTCGGTGGCCTGGTCCTCCACGGCCGGGTTCCACCACCGGTCGACGTGGATGACGTGGCTGGCCGCGGTCAGGTTCAGCCCGGTGCCGCCGGCCTTGAGTGACAGCAGGAAGATCGCCGGGTCGGCCTCTTCCTGGAAGGCGGCCACCATCGCGTCCCGCTGCTTCTTCGGCGTGCCGCCGTGCAGGTAGCGGACCGGGACCGACAGCCGCGCGGCCAGGTAGGGCTGGAGCATCCGGCCGAACTCGGCGTACTGGGTGAAGCACAGCGCCTTCTCCCCCGCCGCGACCACCTCGTCGCAGATCTCCTCCAGCCGGGCCAGCTTGCCCGACCGGCCGGCCAGCCGGGAGCCGTCGCCGAGCAGGTGCGCGGGATGGTTGCAGGCCTGCTTGAGCTTGGCCATCGTGGCGAGGACCAGGCCGCGCCGCTCGATCGGCTCGGTCGCGGCCTCGATCTTGGCCATCATGTCGGCCACCGTGGCCTGGTAGAGGGTGGCCTGCTCGGGGGTCAGGTTGCACCAGACCTTCATCTCCAGCTTGTCCGGCAGGTCGGAGATGATCGCCTTGTCGGTCTTGAGCCGCCGCAAGATGAACGGCCCGGTCACCTGGCGCAGCCGCTGCGCCGCGGTCTCGTCCCCGTTGCGCTCGATCGGGACGGCGAACTTCGTGCGGAACCTCTCGGCCGGCCCGAGCAGGCCCGGCGAGGTGAATTCCATGATCGACCACAGGTCCGACAGCCGGTTCTCCACCGGCGTGCCCGTCAGCGCGACCCGCGCTCCGGCGGGCAGCGCCCGCACCGCCCGGGCCTGCCGGGTGGCCGCGTTCTTGATGTTCTGCGCCTCGTCGCATACCACCCGGGCCCAGCGCACCTGGGCCAGTTGCTGCTGGTCGCGGGCGGCCACGCCGTAGGTGGTGATGACCAGGTCGGCCTTGACCAGCTCCTGCAGCAGGTCGTCGCCGGTGAGCCGGTCCGCGCCGTGGTGCACGTACACGTGCAGCCCGGGGGTGAAGCGCTCGGCTTCACGCTGCCAGTTGCCGACCAGGGACATGGGGCACACCATCAGCGTGGGCCCGCGGCCGGCGGCGGGGCCCGCTTCCCGGTTGCGAGCCAGATCTTCGTTCTGGCGTTCGTTGCGCTCGCGCGCAAGCAGGCTGATCATCTGAACTCCCTTGCCCAGGCCCATGTCGTCGGCGAGGACCGCGCCGAGTCCGAGATCGCCGAGGAAGGACAGCCAGGCCAGGCCGCGCTCCTGGTAGGGACGCAGCTCGCCGCGGAAGTCGGCCGGGGTGGCCACCGGGGCGAGCCGGCGGTCGGTCTCGCCGGAGAGCAGGTCGGCGAGCCAGCCGTCGGCGTCGACCTGCTCGACCGGCAAGCCGGTGTCGCCGGCCTGCCCGAGGCCCGCCAGCAGGGCGTCGGCCGCGGTCATGGACCCGGCCTGGTCACGCTCGAGGAACCTCAGCGCCGCCTTGAGGTGGGTTTCGTCCAGCTCGACCCACCGGCCGCGGAGCCTTACCAGCGGGACCTTGAGCCGGGCCAGCTCGGCCAGCTCGTCCTGGCTCAGCGGCTCGCCGCCGACGGCCAGCTCGTAGCGGAAGTTGACCAGGTCGTTCAGCCCGAACCTGGACTCGGTCACGCTGGCGCCGGCGGTTTGCTGGGAGCGGGTGGTGAGCTTGAGACCGAGCCGGGCCCTGCGGACCCAGTCGGGCAGCAGTACGCCGAACCCGGCGCCGGACAGCAGCGGCGCGGTCTGGGTCAGGAACCGGTAGGCGCCGTCGGCGGTCAGCCCGACCTCGTCCGGGGCCCGCGCGCGCAGCGCGCCGGTCAGCTCGGGAAACAGCCGGGCCGCGGCGCCAAGGCCGGCCAGCAGCTCGTCTTCTGGATGCTTGATCCCGGCCGAGGCCCAGCCGCCGGAGGTGGCGCCGGACCAGATGTCGGCCGCGGGCAGCAGCAGGCTGGGATCGTCGGTGGCCTGGAGCGCCAGCTCCACGGTCCACTCGTCGGCGCTGGCGGCCTGCTCGGCTGACCACTCGTCGGCGCTGGCGGCCTGCTCGGCTGACCACTCGTCGGCGCTGGCGGCCTGCTCGGCTGATTCAGACCCGGCTGGTTCGGCCGGCCCGGCCGGCTCGGTCAGCCCTGGGGATGCTGATGGCTCGGGCGGCTCAGGCGAGGGTGGCTCGATCAGGCGGAAGCAGGCGCGGACCGGGCCGGCTGGCCGCTGGGCGGCCCGATGCCAGGCGGCCAGGTCGGCGGCGAGTCTCTGCGCCTCCGGCTCGTCGTCTTCGGAGGCACCCGCGATAATGCCGTCCGCGCTGGTCAGCGCGGCCGCCCAGCGCTCGGCAAGGGAGGTCGCTGACGGCCGCCGGCCGCGCCGGGCCGGCAGCAATGGCCCGGGTGCCAGCCGGGCGCGGGCCGCGGCGTCGGCCAGGGCCTCAAGGACCTCGGTGAGGACGAGCGCCGACGACGTGCCCGACGGCTCGGTCGCCCGGCACAGCGGCGGCATCGCGGCGGCCAGTTCCTGGGCCCGCTGGGCGTCACTGCCAGCCAGCACCGGCCGCCAGCGCGCAGCGTAGCTGCCGTCGTCGTCGTTGCTGACCAAAGCGGGCAGGACCCGCCCGCGCGCGGTCAGGTCTGCGGCCAGCGCGGCCAGCGCGGCGAGATAGCGCAGCGATCCGCCGATGACGGCCGGGTCGGCGCCGCCGACGGCGGCCGGGTCGGCGCCGCCGACGGCGGCCGGGCCGGCGCCAGCGACGGCGGCCGGGTCGGCGCCAGTGACGGCGGGCGGGTCGGCGCCAGCAATGGGGTCGCGCTGGGTGAGGGCGGCCAGGATGGCGGCTGCCGCGGTCGGCGCAACGGCGAGCGCCGGGACCCGCCATCCCGACAGCACGCGCCGCCCGGCGGCTGGACCCGGAGTGCCCGGGGTATCGTCAGCCAGCTCCGGCGAGGCGATCGGGCGGCCCGCCGCGGCGGGGAGCCAGAGGATCAGCTCATCGTCGTCGGCCTGGCCGATGAGGTCTGCTGCCATCGGCCCGGCGGCAGCGCTGATGGCCTCGGCCAGCAGACCCGGCGCCGCGGCGAACGGGTGCGGCCGAGGTGTTCGCGACGCCCGGCGGACGGGGGTAGCGGCGCCGGCGCCGGCTGCGCGCCGGACGGCGGCATCCTGGACGGCGTTACCCTTCGCGGCGCCGGTGCCCTTCGGAACGGCGCCCTGCAGCGCGGCGCCCTGCAGCGCGGCGTCCTTCACAGCGGCGCGGTCCGGACTCTCAGCGGTTCCTTGCCGCTCTCGGGCCGCGGACGATGCCGAGGAGTTACGGGAGTCCTCCGCCCACAGCAGCAGCACGCCGTAGGCCCAGACTCCGTGGATCACGAGCATGTGCTGCAACTCCAGTCGGGACGCCTGACAGCACGCTAGCAACCGGCACAGACAGCACGGGCTCGTACCGCTGACGCCCCCAGGCCCGTGAGCGGCTAGCCAGGCCAGGTACTTTGCCGCGGCCGGTCCGCGGGCCGTCCGCCCTTCAGGCGGCTGGCCGGCCGGTCAGGCGGCGGTGGGCGGCGGGGGTCCGCGGCTGTGGTAGGCGCGGCAGTGTCGGGGCTGATGGCGGTGACGGTGCCGTCGCTCGCGTGAAGCGGTCGCCCCATCCCGGTCAGCGCAGCTCAGGCCACGAACGGGGCCGCGCTCGATTCGGCCACCATCGGCCGCCCGGCCGCGGCCCAGTCCTGCATGCCGCCCGCCACGTTCACGACCTGCCAGCCCGCACCGGCCAGGGCGTTAGCCACCTGGCCGGACCGGCCGCCGGACCGGCAGATCACGTAGACGGTCTGATCCCGCGGGATCTCCCCGGCCCGGGCCGACACCTGGCCCATCGGCACGTGCACGGCGCCAGGCACGTGCCCGGCCGTCCACTCGCCGTCCTCGCGTACGTCCAGCAGCCACGCATCGTCCGGCACACTGGCGGCCGGCACCTCGGCATGCATCGCAGCCACTGCTGATCACCGATCCTTCTGGCGGGAAAACGAGACGGCGGCAAAACCCGCGGCGGTAAAGCTTCCGGGCGGGAAGGTCCTGGCGGCAATGAGTACTTCCCTGATCAGCCTATGAGTAACAGGGTTCACGCGGGCCGGCCGGGGCCGGAACGGCTATCCGCGCGGGCCGCGCGGCATGCCATCGGCTCCCTGGCCCGGCACGGAGGTACCTGGCGCTCCCGGCCCGGCCGAGGGCGCCGCCGGGCCGCCATCCTCCGTCGCGGCGGCAGCTGCCCCGCCGCGCGGCGGGCGGCCGGTTACCTTGCGCAGGTGCTTGGACATCGACCGGAACACGAAGAACAAGATCACGGCCATCCCGAAGATGACCAGGAAGCTCAGCGTGCCCGGCGCGTCCGTGCCGCCGGCCACCGCGAGCACGGTCACGTTCTCACCTTCTCCCGGATCCCGGCGAACAGGTCGTCCTCTGGGCTGCCAGTATCCACCAGGGAGCGGGCCAGGTGATAATCCTCGGTCGGCCACGCGGCCTGCTGCACGTCGACCGGGCAGGAGAACCAGGCGCCGTGCGGGTCGACCTGGGTGGCGTGCGCGAGCAGCGCCTGGTCGCGCAGCGTGAAGTAGTCACCGCACGGGATCCTGGTGGTGATCTCCAGCGGCCGCCGGGCCGGGTCCTCCTGCCACTTTTCCAGCCGCTCGGCGTACGGCGACTCCAGGCCGCGGCGCAGCATCTCCTCGTGCAGCGCGAGGAAGCGCTGCTTGTGGAAGCTGGCGAAGTAGTAGAGCTTCAGCGGCTGCCACGGCGGCGCGGATCCCGGGTAGCGGTCCGGGTCGGCCGCCGCCTCGAACGCCTCCACGGCCGCTTGGTGGGTCTTGATGTGGTCGGGATGCGGATAGCCGCCGTTCTCGTCGTAGGTGAGCAGCACGTGCGGGCGGAACTCGCGGACCGCCTGGACCAGCGGCGCGGCCGCCACGGGCAGCGGCTGCAGCGCGAAGCAGCCGTCCGGCAGCGGCGGCGGCGGGTCGCCCGCGGGCAGCCCGGAGTCGGTGAAGCCGAGGAAGCGCTGGCCCACGCCGAGTATCTCCCGGGCCCGGGCCATTTCGGCCCGCCGGATCGCGGGCAGGTCCGCGCGCACCTCGGGCCGGTCCATGGCCGGGTTGAGTATGTCGCCGCGCTCGCCGCCGGTCAGGGTGCAGACCAGCACCTCGGTGCCCTCGCGGGCATATTTGGCCATGGTGGCGGCGCCCTTGCTCGACTCGTCGTCGGGATGGGCGTGGACCGCCATCAGCCGCAGCGGGGCAGCTCCGGCGGGCAGCTCGGGACCTACGGCGGACACAGGCTCTAATCCCCCTGTCTGGGCCCGCGCCGGCTCGGCCGGCGCGGTCTGGGTCAGGTAACTGTGCCGCACAACGCGGCCGGCCGGCCAGCACATTCCCGCTGGCTGCCGCGCGCCCGGGCGGCCGCCGGCCGCCCGTCCTGGCGGTCCGGTTCCCGCCCGATTTAGACTTGGCGTCCCCATTGACAGGCTCGAAGCAGTCGCAGAGCCTTGTTAGCCTCAAGGTTTACCCCCAGGGGCCCGGACCCGGGCCTGGCGGAGCGCAAGCTCCCACCGCCATGCAAGGAGTATCCGTGACCGAAACCCGCGACGAGACCGTCACCTGGCTCACCCAGGATGCGTACGACCGGCTGAAGTCGGAGCTGGACTACCTCTCGGGTGATGGCCGCACCGATATCGCCAAGAAGATCGAGGCGGCGCGGGACGAGGGCGACCTGCGGGAGAACGGCGGGTACCACGCGGCGAAGGAGGAGCAGGGCAAGCGCGAGGCCCGGATCTTCCAGCTCACCCAGATCCTGGAGAACTCCAAGGTCGGCGAGCCGCCGCGCACCGAGGGCGTGGTCGGCCCGGGCATGACGGTCACGATCAGGTTCGACGGCGACGACGACGAGGTGACGTTCCTGCTGGCCTCGCGCGAGGAGAGCGGCACGCCGATCGACGTGTACTCGCCCCGCTCGCCCCTCGGCGCCGCGATTACCGGCAAGAAGGTCGGCGAGAAGGCCACCTACACGCTGCCCAACGGCCGCTCGGCGACGGTGGAGATACTCGAAGCGGTCCCTTACGCCGGCATGTGACCTGACCCGGCCCCGGAAGCCCCGGCCCCCGCGGCCCCGGCCTCTGCGGCTTCGGCCGCCACGATCTCGGCGGCCTGCGCCGCGGCGGCTGGCTCCGGCTCCACCGGAGCGGCCGTGCTGGCCCGCAACGGCACTTCCCTGATGAGCCAGGCCAGCACGAACACCGCCACGGCAGCAGGCACGGTCCACCAGAAGACGCCCTGGATGGCGTGCGCGATCGCGTAGAACACGTCACCGCGGACCGCGGCGGGCAGCCGGTTCACCATGGTCGGGTCCAGCGAGCCGCCGGGCGCGTTCAGGTGGATGCCGGGGATCCGGGCGGTGATCGCCTCGGTCAGCCGCCGGGCGAAGATCACCCCGAAGATCGACACCCCGATCGAGCCGCCGATCTGCTGGAAGAACGCGCGCGAGCTGCTGGCCACGCCGATATCGCGCTGCTGCACGCTGTTCTGCACGATGACCGAGGTGATTTGCATCAAGAAGCCCATCCCGATGCCCAGCACCACGAAGAACAGCCCGGACCGCAGCCGGCTGGTGTCGGGCCCGAGCCCGGTCAGCAGGAACAGCCCGGCCGACATGATCACGCCGCCGATGATCGGCATGGCCTTGTACCGGCCGGTGCGCGACATGATCTGGCCGCCGATCAGCGAGGTGATCGTCATCCCGATCATCATCGGGATCAGCATCAGCCCGCTGCCGGTCGCCGACAGGTGCTGCACGGTCTGCTGGTACAGCGGCAGGAAGGTGAGCGCGCCGAACATGGCCAGGCCGAGCAGGAAGCTCATCGAGCTGGCCACGGTGAAGTTCCGGTTGCGGAACACGTGCAGCGGCAGCACCGGCTCGGCCGCCCGCGTCTCGATGTACAGGAACAGCCCGGTGGCGGCGACCGCGACGGCGATCAGGCCGAGGATCTGCGCCGAGCCCCACGCGTACTGAGAGCCGCCCCAGGTGGTCAGCAGCACGATCGCGGTGGTCGCGACGGCCAGCACCGCCGCGCCGGGATAGTCGATCTTGTGCTGGATCTTGCGGTACGGCAGGTGCAGCGTCAGCCACAGGTAGATCAGCGCGGCGCCGCCGACCGGCATGTTGATGTAGAAGATCCACCGCCAGGACAGGGTGTCGGTGATGTAGCCGCCGACCAGCGGCCCGGCCACCATGGCCAGCATCATCGCGGCCATCATGTAGCCCATGTAGCGGCCGCGCTCGCGCGGCGAGACCAGGTCGCCGATGGTGGCGATGGCCCCGACCATCAGGCCGCCGGCCCCGAGGCCCTGCAGCGCGCGGAACGCGATCAGCTCGCCCATGCTCTGCGCCAGCCCGGACAGCGCCGAGCCGATCAGGAAGATCACGATCGCGGTCATCAGCCAGCGCTTGCGCCCGTACTGGTCGCCGAGCTTGCCGTATAGCGGCGTGGTGATCGTGGAGGCCAGGATGTAGGCGGTGACGACCCAGGACAGGTGGGTGATCCCGCCCAGGTCGCCGACGATGCGCGGCAACGCGGTCGACACGATGAGCTGGTCGAGCATGCCGACGATCAGGGCCAGCAGCAGGCCGGGCAGCACGATCAGCACCTCGCGCCGGGCCCCGCGGTCCGGCGCGGGCCCGGCCGCTGCCTGGGTTTCCGTCATGGTCGAGATCCGCTTCCGGGTGATGTCGGGAGATAACGGATGTCCGGTCAGGCCGCGCCGGCTGCTCGCCACCTACTTGCCGACCGGCTAGCATCCTTCGTAACGGCAGGGTAGGGTTCCAGCTTACCGGCCGTCAAGTAGATTTACGGCATCCGGCGAGGCGGAAGCGACGGGATGAACGACGCAGCGCACGGCAGCGACGCGCGGGCGCGCGGCCACGGCGGCACGCGCGCGCGCATCCAGCAGGTGGCGCTCGAGCTGTTCGCCGAGCAGGGTTACGAGAAGACCTCGCTGCGCGAGATCGCCGAGCGTCTCGACGTCACCAAGGCCGCGCTCTATTACCACTTCAGGTCCAAAGAGGACATCGTCGCCAGCCTGCTGGAGGACTACACCGCCCAGCTCGATGCGCTGATCGGCTGGGCCGCCGCCCAGCCGCGCGGGCCGGCCACCGCCGCCGAGATCGTCCGCCGCTACGCCGGCATCGTGGCCTCCGGCCAGCAGACGTTCCGGATGCTGCACCAGAACCAGGCGGCCGTGCACAGCCTCGCGGCAGCCAAGGGCCGCAGTGATGTGTTCAGGGAGCGGCTCAGCGCGCTGACCGAGCTGATGGCCGGCCCGGGCGCGACGCTGCCCGACCGGGCCCGGGCGGCGATGGCGCTCGGCGGGGTGAACATCTGCTGGATGTTCCTGGCCGCCGAGGGCACCGACCAGGCCGAGCTCACCGCGGCCGTGACCAGCATCGCGGCCGAGCTGGCCGGGGCCGGCCAGGACGCGCTGCGCTGAGCCTCCCGGACGGCGCTGGGCTTCCCGGACGGCGCTGGGCTTCCCGGACGGCGCTGAGCCTCCTGGACTGCGCTGAGCCCGGCCCCCGGTCAGCCGCCCGGCGGGCGGCCGGGCCGGGCCGCGGCAGCCGCCCGCACCAGCGGCAGCACCCGGTAGCCGACCGGCTGGGCCAGCGCGATCACCGTCGCGGTCCGCACCACCCCCGGCACGTCCACGATCAGGTCGACCACCCGCTGCAGGTCGGCGTTGGTGCGCGCCACCACCCGGCACAGCATGTCCCCGGCCCCGGTGATCGTGTGCACCTCCAGCACCTCGGCGATCCCGGCCAGCCGGGCGGCCACCTCGTCGTGGCCGCCAGCCTGGCGGATCTCCAGCGTCACGAACGCGGTGACGCCGTATCCGATGGCCGCCGGGTCGACCTCGGGGCCGTACCCGGTGATCACGCCGCGGGCCTGCAGCCGGTCCAGCCGGGCCTGCACGGTGCCGCGGGCGACCTGCAGCTGCCGGGACGCCTCCAGCATCCCGATCCGCGGTGCGCCGGCCAGCAGCGCGATCAGCCGGGCGTCCAGTTCGTCCAGCACGGCCGCCTCCCGTCCCGCGGTCCCGGATGCCGCACGTCAGCCCTCATACTGCACAGATATTCGGCAATAAGCCCTCTTAGGCTAGGCAATTTGCCTAGCACACAAGCCTACTGTTGCGCATCTTGCCGATACGGCGGATCCTGCCGGGGAAGCCTGCGCCCGGACTTCGACCACGGACAGGAGCACCGCGATGACCGCTGACGCCTTCCCCGCCCCCGGACCCGACGAGTTCCCGGTCACCGGCATGGACGCGGTGGTCTTCGCGGTCGGCAACGCGCGCCAGGCCGCGCACTTCTACACCAGCGCGTTCGGCATGCGGTGCGTGGCCTACCGGGGCCCGGAGACCGGCTGCCGGGACGAGGCCGCCTACGTGATGGAGTCCGGGTCGGCCCGGTTCGTGCTGCGCGGCCCGGTGCGGGCCGGCACGGCCCTGGCCCGGCACGTCGCCGCGCACGGGGACGGCGTAGTCGACCTGGCCATCGGCGTGCCGTCGGCCGAGACGGCGTACGAGTACGCGCTGGCCCGCGGCGCTACCGGGGTCACCGCGCCGCAGGTGCACGAGGACGACCACGGCAAGGTGGTGCTGGCCGCCATCGCGACCTACGGCGACACCATCCACACGCTGGTCGAGCGGGACAACTACGCCGGCCCCTACCTGCCCGGCTACATCGCGGCCGGGCGGGCGGGCGCCGGGATGCCGGCCGCGGCCGCCCCGGCCGGCGCGCCGTTCTTCACCGAGATCGACCACTGCGTCGGCAACGTCGAACTCGGCCGGATGGATGAGTGGGTCGGCTTCTACCACCGGGTGCTCGGCTTCACCAACATGAAGGAGTTCGTCGGCGACGACATCGCGACCGAGTACTCGGCGCTGATGAGCAAGGTGGTGGCGGACGGCAGCCGCAAGGTCAAGTTCCCGATCAACGAGCCCGCGGCCGGCAAGCGCAAGTCGCAGATCGACGAGTACCTGGAGTTCTACGGCGGTCCCGGCGTCCAGCACATCGCGCTGGCGACCGATGACATCGTGGCCGCGGTGCGCGGGATGCGCGCCGCCGGGGTCAGCTTCCTGGCCACCCCCGGCTCCTACTACGACACCCTCGGCGACTGGGCCGGCGACACCCGGGTCCCGCCCGGTGAGCTGCGCGAGCTCGGCCTGCTGGCCGACCGGGACGAGGACGGGTACCTGCTGCAGATCTTCACCGCGCCGGTGCAGGACCGGCCGACGGTGTTCTTCGAGCTGATCGAGCGGCACGGCTCGCAGGGGTTCGGCAAGGGCAACTTCAGGGCGCTGTTCGAGGCGATCGAGCGGGAGCAGGAGCGCCGCGGCAACCTCTACGCCGGCCCTCGCCGGCCGGCCCTGCGCTGACCTCGTCGCCGGCCGTGCGCAGCTGGCCGATGACCTCGCGGCAGTGCTCCGGGCCCCGGGTCTCCACCTGGAGCATGACCTCGGCCTCGTCCACCCGCAGGTCGGCGCCGGCCCGCTCGTGCACGACGTCCAGCACGTTGCCGCCGTGCGCGGCCACCTCGGCCAGCAAGGTGGCCAGCGCGCCGGGCCGGTCGGGCAGGCGGCAGCGCAGCGACAGGTACCGGCCGGCCGCGGCCAGCCCGTGCCGCAGCACCTTGGCCAGCAGCAGCGGGTCGATGTTGCCGCCGGACAGCACCACGACCACCGGCGGCACGAACTCGGCGGGATGCTCGAGCAGCGCCGCGACCCCGGCCGCGCCGGCCGGCTCGACCAGCTGCTTGGCCCGCTCCAGGCACAGCAGCAGCCCGCGGGACAGGTTCTCCTCGGTCACCGTCAGCACCCGGGCGCCGGGCCCGGCCAGCAGCCGCAGGGCCAGCTCGCCGGGGCGGGCCACGGCAATGCCGTCGGCCATCGTCACCCCGCACGGCACGGCGACCGGATGGCCGGCCGCCAGCGACGGCGGAACCGGCGCCACCGCCTCGGCCTGGACGCCGACCACCCGGGCGGCCGGCCGGGCGGCGCGCAGCGCGACCGAGATCCCGGCCGCCAGCCCGCCGCCGCCGACCGGGACGGCCACGGTAGCCACTTCCGGGCACTGCCGCGCGATCTCCAGCCCGACCGTGCCCTGGCCGGCGATGACGTCGGGGTGCCCGAACGGGTGGATGAAGATGGCGCCGGTGACGGCGGCCAGCTCCCGGGCCCGGGCCAGCGCGTCCTCGACCGTCAGCCCGTGCAGCGCGATCTGCGCCCCGTAGGAGCGGGTGGCGGCGATCTTCGGCAGCGGCGCGCCGGACGGCATGACCACGGTGGCCCGGGCGCCGAGCAGGGACGCGGCCAGCGCCACGCCCTGCGCGTGATTGCCGGCGCTGGCCGCGATGACGCCGCGGGCCCGCTGCTCCGGCGTCATCCGGGCGATCCGCAGGTAGGCGCCGCGGAGCTTGAACGAGCCGGTGCGCTGCAGGTTCTCGCACTTGAGGTACACCGGGCCGCCGGCCTGCTCGGACAGCGCCCGGGACAGCAGCAGCGGGGTCGGCCGGGCGACGTCGCGCAGCACGCCGGCCGCGGCCAGCACGCTGTCGTAGCTGACTGTGCCGTCGCTGACTTCGCCGCCGCTGACTTCGCCGCCGCTGACTTCGCCGCCGCGGCCGCCGGGCCGTCCGGCGCGGGCGGGCCGGGATCTGCGTGCGACGCCATCGTCATGACAGCCACACTGTCATGCCAGGAACACCGTCATGACAGCCGCACTGTCATGCCCGCAACGCTCATGACGGCCAGTGTCGCACCGGCGCTGCGGCCGTGCGCTGCCCCGCCGCCCCGATTCGCCGCTGCCGCAGCCGCCGACATAGTGTCGAAGCGTGCAGCCTACGAGCCACGACCCGGCCGCCGGGTCGCCCGCCGCCCGTCCGTCCACGCCCGCGCCGTCCCCCGCCACCCTCGGCGAGCTGCGCGCCAGCGGGCACGAGTTTCGCACCGTCAAGGCCGAGATGCGGGCCAACCTGCTCACCGCGATGCGCGCCCGCGAGGATGCCTTCCCCGGCATCGTCGGCTTCGGCGACACGGTGCTGCCGCACCTGGAGCGGGCCCTGATCGCCGGGCACGACGTCATCCTGCTGGGCGAGCGCGGGCAGGGCAAGACGCGGCTGATCCGCACCCTGACCGGCCTGCTGGACGAGTGGGCGCCCGCGGTCGCCGGGTGCGAGATCAACGACCACCCGTACGCGCCCGGCTGTGCCCGGTGCCGCCGCCTGGCCGCCGAGCTGGGCGACGCCCTGCCGGTCGCCTGGCGGCACCGCAGCGACCGCTACGGCGAGAAGCTGGCCACCCCCGACACCAGCGTCGGCGACCTGATCGGCGACATCGACCCGGTGAAGGTGGCCGAGGGCCGCACCCTCGGCGACCCGGAGACCATCCACTACGGGCTGGTGCCGCGCACCAACCGCGGCGTGTTCTGCCTCAACGAGCTGCCCGACCTGGCCGAGCGGATCCAGGTGTCGCTGCTGAACGTGCTGGAGGAACGTGACATCGGGGTGCGCGGCTACTCGCTGCGGCTGCCGCTGGACCTGGTCCTGGTGGCCAGCGCCAACCCGGAGGACTACACCAGCCGGGGCCGGATCATCACGCCGCTGAAGGACCGGTTCGGCGCGGAGATCCGCACCCACTACCCCATCTCGCTGGACGCCGAGCTGGCGCTGATCCGGCAGGAGTCGGAGACCGCCTGGGACGGCCAGGACCCCGGCGCGGTGCTGCCCGAGCACCTGGTACAGATCATCGCCCGGTTCACCCGGCTGGTGCGGTCGTCCCCCGCGGTGGACTCCCGGTCGGGGGTATCCGCCCGGTTCGCGATCGCCGCCGCCGAGGCGGTGGCGGCCTCCGCGGTGCGGCGCGCCGCCATCACCGGCGAGGACGAGCCGGTCGCCCGGGTGTGCGACCTGCCCGTGGTGGTGTCCACCCTGCGCGGCAAGGTCGAGTTCGAGGTCAGCGAGGAGGGCCGGGAGCAGGAGGTGCTTGACCACCTGCTGCGCCGGGCCGTCGCCGACACCTTCCGGGCCACCCTCGGCAGCGCCGACCTGTCCGGGCTGATGGCCCGGTTCGAGGAGGGCGGCACGGTCGAGTCCGGGGACCTGATGCCCGCCGCCGACCTGCTGCGCGGGATCGGCGAGGTGCCGGGCCTGGCCCGGATCATGGACCGGCTGCACTGCGACGGCGGCGAGTCGATCGGCCAGGCCGCCGCGGCGCTGGAGTTCGCCCTCGAGGGGCTGTACCTGATGCGGCGGCTGTCCAAGGACACCGCCGACGGCGGTTCGGTGTACCGCACGTGAGGCAGTTCCGGTACGGGCCCTACCACGACGGGCCCGACCCGCTGGAACCGCCTTACGACGTGCGCGGCGCGGTGGACGCGCTCGGCGATTCGGTGCTGGACGGCACCGATCCGGCCAGCGCGCTGCGCGACCTGCTGCGCAGGGGCATGTCCGGGCACCGCGGCCTGGACGACCTGCTGCGCCGGATCCGGGAGCGGCAGCGCGAGCTGCGCAGCCGGGGCCGGCTGGACGGCGTGCTGGACGAGGTGCGGGCGCTGCTGGACACCGCGATCGGCCAGGAGCGGGCCGAGCTGTTCCCCGACCCGAGCGAGCAGGCCAGGATGCGCGAGCAGGAGCTGGACTCGGTGCCCGCCGACACCGCCCAGGCCATCCGCGAGCTGGCTGACTACCAGTGGCAGTCCCCCGCCGCCCGGCAGACGTTCGAGCAGCTGAAGGACCTGCTGCGGCGGGAGGTGCTGGACAGCCAGTTCCGCGGCATGAAGCAGACGCTGGCCGAGCCGGACGTCGAGGGCATGCAGCGGGTCAAGGACATGATGGCGGCGCTGAACCAGATGCTCGACGCCGACGCCCGCGGCGAGCACACCCAGGCTGACTTCGACGAGTTCATGCAGCGCTACGGCGAGATGTTCCCCGACTCGCCGGCCAACCTGGAGGAGCTGGTCGACTCGCTGGTGCGGCGGATGTCGGCGGCCCAGCGGCTGCTGGACTCGCTGACCGACGAGCAGCGGGACGAGCTGGCCGGGCTGATGGCGCAGACCCTGGAGGACGCGGGGCTGGCCGCCGAGATGGCCCGGCTGGCCGATGCGCTGCGGGCCAGGCGGCCGGACTTCGCCGAGGGCCAGCCGCGGGCCTCGATGTCCGGCCAGCAGCCGCTCGGCCTGTCCGACGCGACGACCGCGCTGGCCGAGCTGGCCGACCTGGGCGACCTGGAGGACGCGCTGCGCCAGGACTACCCGGGCGCCCGGCTGGACGACATCGACGAGGAGGCCATCCGGCGCGCGCTCGGCCGCCAGGCGGTCGACGACATGGAGGCGCTGCGGCAGATCGAGCGCGAGCTGCAGCGGCAGGGCTACCTGGAGCAGGTCGACGGCCAGCTGGAGCTGACCCCGAAGGCGGTGCGGCGGCTGGGCGAGACGGCGCTGCGCCGGGTGTTCGCGCAGCTGCCCGAGGGCCGGGCCGGTGACCACGACCAGCAGGAGGCGGGCCAGGCCGGCGAGATCACCGGCAGCACCCGGCGCTGGGAGTTCGGCGACGAGCAGGCCATCGACGCCAGCGCCACCGTGCGCAATGCACTGCTGCGGAGCGGTGCGGAAGCACCGCTGCGCAGCGGCACGGAAGCACCGCAGCGCGGCGGCACCGAAGCGCCGGCGGCGCGGCTGGCCGCCCGGCTGCCCCGGGTCCGGCTGTCGGTCAGCGACTTCGAGGTGACCGAGACCGAGCGGCGCACCTCGGCGGCGGTCTGCCTGCTGGTCGACCTGTCCTACTCGATGGCGCTGCGCGGCACCTGGGGCGCGGCCAAGCAGACCGCGCTGGCCCTGCACGCCCTGGTCCGCAGCCGCTACCCGCAGGATGCCATCTGCGTGATCGGCTTCTCCAACTACGCGCGCGAGCTGCGCGAGACCGAGCTGGCCGGGCTGGGCTGGGACATGGTGCAGGGCACCAATCTGCACCACGCCCTGGTGCTCGCCGGGCGGTTCCTGGACCGGCGGCCCGAGCACAACCCGGTGGTCCTGGTCGTCACCGACGGCGAGCCGACCGCGCACCTGCGCCGGGACGGCACCCCGTGGTTCGACTGGCCGCCGTCGCCGGAGACGCTGGAGCTGACCCTGGCCGAGGTCGACAAGATGACCAGGCGCCGGGCCACCATGAACGTCTTCATGCTGGTCGATGACGAGCGGCTGACCGCGTTCGTGGAGGAGGTGGCGCGCCGCAACGGCGGCCGGGTGCTGCGGCCGCGGCCGGAGAGCCTCGGCGAGTACGTGGTCCGCGATTTCCTCCGCTCCCGCCGCCAGGCCGGGCGCTGAGACGGGCCAGCCCGGGCGGCAGCAGGGCCAGTGCAGGCACCGCCTGGATCTCGGCCGGACTAGGCAGATTTTTGTTATTTAGCAGGTGATGCAGCGGTAGCCGCCGGTCGCGCGTAGTAGCGTGCGGCAGGTAATCTCCGCAGGCGGGCGCGATCGTGCCCGGGCAAATCTGCGCACAAATCCCGAGGAGTGGATGTGAGTTCTGCGAGTGCGTCGGGCGGCGCGGCTGGCCGGCGCCCGATGGCCATCATCGTGGCCGTGATCGGGGTCATCGGCATCATCGTCGGGGCCCTGTACCTGTTCGCCGGGAACTCGCTGCCGAGTTTCATGACGGCCGGCAGCCACGTGAAGGCCGGCCACGGCAACCACCTGATCCGCGGCCTGGTCTGCCTGGTCATCGGCCTCGCGCTGCTGTTCTTCGCCTGGCGTTCCAGCAAGTCCGCCGCGCGGGACTGACGCGGGCGCGGGCGGGCGGCTGATGCCCGCCCGCCCGCGCCCGGCCGGCCCCGCCGCCGCGCCCGGCCGGCCCCGCCGCCGCGCCCGGCCGGCCCCGCCGCGGCCGGCCCGGCGCCGGCCGCCTGAGCCTGCTGAGCGTGCCCGGGTTCTAGGATGCAGGCCATGTCCTTCACCGACCGGCTGGTCCTGTGGCTGCACATTGCCTTCGTCATCTTCGCGATCGGCCCGGTCGCGCTGGCCATCTCCTCCACCCCCAGGTACCTGCGCCGCCGTGACCTGCCGGTGGCGCGCTACCTGGCCCGGATCACCGTCGTGTTCAGCTTCGCCTCGCTCGGCGTGCTGGTCATGGGCCTGATCGCCGCCCAGCAGCACAAGGACTTCAGCAAGCCGTGGCTGACCGCGTCGATGACGCTGTACGTGGTGGCGCTGGTGCTGCTGGTCCTGGTCGTGCGGGACCAGCGCAAGGCCATCCGGGCGCTGGAATCGGCCGGTGCGGCCGCGGCCGCCGCGGTCCCCGCGGCGCAGCCGGCCGCCGGGGCCGGGCCTGGCGCGGTTCCCGGCGAGGCCGTGTCCGAGGCCGGCGGCGTCGTCACTGAGGACTCGGCCGCGGGGGACGCCGCGGTGCCCGGTCAGCCGCGCCGGGCCCCGGCCGCGGCCGTGGCCAGCGTGGAGCGCGGCCGGATCGCGATGATGGGCGGCGTGGTCAACCTGATCTGGCTGGTCATCCTGGTGCTCATGGTCTGGAACGGCTGAGCGTTCACCAGCGGCCTGGCGGGCCGGGCCCTGAACTGGCCGGGGCCCGGCCCGCCGCGGGCTCAGCCCGCCGCGATACCCTCGCCGCCGGCCGCGCCCGGCACGGTGACGCTGCCGATCGGAGTCAGCCGCGAGCCGGACACCGCGAACTCGTCCACGTCGCCGTTCACGCCCGCCTGCACATACAGGAAGCGGCCGTGCGGCGACACGGCCGAGTCGACCGTTCCCCCGTCGGTCGCCGTCTGGCCGGCCAGGGTCAGCTGCCCCCGCCCGTCAACGGCGTAGCTGCTGACCGTGCTGCTGCCGGCGTTGCTGGCGAACAGCGCCGCGTGGTCTGCCGACACCCAGCAGGTCGCCTGCTGGCCGGTGCCGGCCTGGTCGAGCAGGGTCAGCCTCCCGTCCCGGTGCAGCGTGAAGGTGGCCAGCGCGTTGGTGCCCGCCTCGGCGATGACCACCTGCCCGGGCTGGTCGAAGGCGATAGCGAACGGCACCGCGCCAGGCTCGGAGTTCACCACCGGGCGGGCGGACGGGCGGCCGTCCCCGCCGATCCCGAACACGTCGATGTCGCTGCCGTTGGCCTTGGTGGTCACGATCAGCCGCGAGCCGTCCGGGGTGAAGGCGACCTGGCCGGGGGTGTTCACGAACTGGGGCGTGGCGGCCGGGTCCAGGTGCAGCGGCCGGTGTGAGCCCGGCATCGGGATCAGGCGGCCGCGGACCTGCCGGAAGCCCTGCACCGAGCCGCCGCGCAGCGCGTTGAGCACGTAGACCAGATGGCCGTGCACCGCCACGCTGACCGGGAAGCTGCCGCCGGAGCCGATGACCTGGCGCAGCCGCAGCCGGTCGCCGCGGGCAGCGAACACCGAGACGGTATTGCTCCCCGCGTTCACCGCATACAGCACGCCGTCAGCACGGTCGTAGACGAGCGATCCCTGCGAGGCCAGGTGGTCGGCCACCGAGCCGGTGAGCTGGCCGCCCAGGCCGCCGGTGGCGTAGGTACCCGCCTGCGCCAGCGTTCCGCCCGCGGCCCGGCGGTAGGCGATCACCTGGTTGCCGGCCAGATTGTCGTTCTGCACGAACACGGCGCGGCCACTGCCGTCCGGATCGCCGTGCCGCACGGCTGCGGCCGCGGGGCCGGCCGCGAGCAGGAAGCCGGCCAGGGCCGAGGCGGCCGCGGCGGCGGCCGTAATGCGCCGGGATGCTGTCATGGGGGTTCCTTCCTGAAGCGGGAATCTCACATCAGGAATTCGCCACCGGCGCGGTCATTTATTGCCCGGGTTTTGCTGGCCCGGCTGCGGGCCAGGACCGATCAGCTCAGCGCGGACTTCAGGTCGTCGAGCAGGTCCTCGCCGCTCTCGATGCCGACCGACAGCCGGATCAGGTCGGAGGGCGCCTCGAGCTGCGTGCCGGCCACCGACATGTGCGTCATCCGGGCCGGGTGCTCGATCAGCGACTCGATCCCGCCGAGCGACTCGGCCAGGGTGAACACCCGGGTCCGGCCGCAGGCATCGACCGCGGCCTGCTCGCCGCCGCGCAGCTGGAACGACACGATGCCGCCGAACCCGCGCATCTGCTTGGCCGCCACCTCGTGGCCGGGATGGGCGGGCAGGCCCGGGTAGCGGACCCGGGACACCGCCGGGTGGCCCGCGAGCATCTCGGCGATCCGCTGCGCGTTCGCGCAATGCCGGTCCATCCGCACGCCGAGGGTCTTGATGCCGCGCAGCGTCAGCCAGGCGTCGAACGGGCCGCCGGCCGAGCCGGCCGCGTTCTGGGTGAAGGCCAGTTCCTCGGCCAGCGCGGCGTCGGCGACCACCAGCGCGCCGCCGACCACGTCGGAGTGGCCGCCCAGGTACTTGGTGGTGGAGTGCACGACCACGTCGGCGCCGAGCGCCAGCGGCTGCTGCAGGTAGGGCGAGGCGAAGGTGTTGTCCACCACCAGCAGCGCCCCCGCCTCGTGCGCGGCCTGCGCCACCGCGGCGATGTCGGCCACCGACAGCAGCGGGTTGGACGGGGTCTCGACCCAGATCAGCCGGGCCGGCCGGGCCGCCAGCGCGGCGCGCACCGCGTCCAGGTCGGGGGCCGGGACCGGCTGGTAGCTCACGCCCCACGGCTGCAGCAGCTTGTCGAACAGCCGGTAGGTGCCGCCGTAGGCGTCGTGCGGGATCAGCGCGTGGTCGCCGGGCCGCAGCAGCGTGCGCAGCAGCGTGTCCTCGGCGGCCATGCCGGAGGCGAACGCCAGCGCCCGGGTGCCGCCCTCCAGCGCGGCCAGGCATTCCTCCAGCGCCCCGCGGGTGGGGTTCGCCGACCGGGAGTACTCATACCCCTCGATCCAGCGGGCCGGGCCGGCGCTGCCGCCGGCGCCGAGCGCGGCGCCGCGCAGCTGGCCGACGCCGTCCTGGGCGAAGGTCGAGACCTGGTAGATCGGCGGGATCACCGCGCCGGTGACCGGATCCGGCTCCTGGCCGGCGTGGATGGCCAGCGTCTCGAAGCCGTCGGAACGGGATATCTGCATGGCTATCGTCCTTGATAGTGATCGTGGTCAGCGGAAAAGCCAGCCGGCCGGGCCGGTCAGCCCGGGCGGCCGGCCCAGAACGTCAGCACATCCTGGCGGGTGATCATTCCCTTGGGCTTGCCGTCCACCAGCACGACTGCGGCGCCGGCCCGTTCCAGCGCCGCGACCGCGGCGCTCACCGGCTCGCCGGAGCCGACCATCGGCAGCGGCGGTGACATGTGCTCGCCGGCCGGGTCGCCCGGCCGGGCCGCACCGGACACCAGGGCGTCCAGCAGGTCACGCTCCACGATCGACCCGACGACCTCGGCCACCGCGACCGGCGGCTCGGCCGCCAGCACCGGCAGCTGGGACACGTCGAACGAGCGCAGCGCCTCGATGACGGTCTGCACGGTCTCGTCCGGGTGCGCGTGCACGAACGGGGGCAGCCCGCCGGTCTTGTGCTCCAGCACGTCGCTGACCAGCGGCCCGGCGGTCTCGGCGGCCAGGAAGCCGTAGTCGGCCATCCACTCGTCGCTGAAGATCTTGGACAGGTAACCGCGGCCGCCGTCGGGCAGCAGCACCACGACCACGTCCTCCGGGCCGGCCTGCTGCGCCGCCCGCAGCGCGGCCACCACCGCCATCCCGCACGACCCGCCCGTCAGCAGCGCTTCCTCCCGGGCCAGGCGGCGGGTCATCAGGAACGAGTCGGCGTCGCTGACCGCGATGATCTGGTCGCAGATGGACTTGTCGTAGGTCTCCGGCCAGATGTCCTCGCCGACGCCCTCGACCAGGTAGGGCCGGCCGGTCCCGCCCGAGTACACCGAGCCCTCCGGGTCGGCGCCGATCACCTGGACCCGGCCGCCGGAGACGTCCTTCAGGTACCGGCCGGCGCCCGAGATCGTGCCGCCGGTGCCGATGCCCGCCACGAAGTGGGTGACCCGGCCCTCGGTCTGCGCCCAGATCTCCGGCCCGGTGCTGGCGTAGTGCGACGCCGGGTTCTCGGCGTTGGCGTACTGGTTGGGCTTCCAGCCGCCCGGGGTCTCGGCGGCCAGCCGGTCGGAGACCGAGTAGTAAGAGTCAGGATGGCTGGGCGCGACCCCGCCCGGGCAGACCACGACGTCCGCGCCGTAGGCCCGCAGCACGCTGATCTTGTCCTGGCCCACTTTGTCCGGGCAGACGAACAGGCACTTGTAGCCCTTCTCCGCCGCCACGATGGCCAGGCCCACGCCGGTATTGCCGGAGGTCGGCTCGACGATCGTGCCGCCGGGCTGCAGCGCGCCCGACCGCTCGGCCGCCTCGACCATCTGCAGCGCGATCCGGTCCTTGACCGACCCGCCCGGGTTGAAGTACTCGACCTTGGCCAGCACGGCCGGCCCGCGGCCGCCGAGCGGCCGGGTCACCCGGCGCAGCCGGACCAGCGGCGTGCCGCCGATCAGGTCGATCAGGGACTCGTGCACCTGCATGATCACACCTGCTTAGTAATGCCCGGCCAGCCTGGCCCTTGCCCGCCCGGCCCCGGCCCGGCCGGGGCGCTCGCCCCGACGTTATCCCAGCCGGGAGCGCCGGGGGCCTGGCCTGCCGGGGTTGACTAAGCTACTAACCAGTTAACTTCCGTCTCGCAGGAGCCACCATGACCGAGGCCGTTGTCGTCGCCACCGCCCGTTCCCCGATCGGCCGCGCGTTCAAGGGCTCGCTGACCGCCATCCGGCCCGACGACCTGGCCGCGCAGATGATCTCCGCCGCGCTGGCCAAGGTGCCGCAGCTGGACCCGGCCCAGATCGACGACCTGATGCTGGGCTGCGGGCTGCCCGGCGGCGAGCAGGGCTACAACATGGCCCGGGCCGTGGCCGTGCTGCTCGGGCACGACTCGCTGCCCGGCACCACCATCACCCGCTACTGCTCCTCGTCGCTGCAGACCACCCGGATGGCCTACCACGCGATCAAGGCCGGCGAGGGGGAGGCGTTCATCTCCGCCGGGGTCGAGTGCGTGAGCCGGTTCGGCCAGGGCAGCAGCGACAGCTGGCCGGACACCAAGAACCCGGCCTTCGCCGCGGCCGAGGAGCGCAGCGCCGGGCTGGGGCAGGGCGGCGCGCCGGTGTGGCACGACCCGCGGGAGGACGGCCAGCTGCCCGACGTGTACATCGCGATGGGCCAGACCGCCGAGAACGTGGCCGCGCTGCGCGGGATCAGCCGGGCCGAGCAGGACGAGTTCGGGGTGCGGTCGCAGAACCTGGCCGAGAAGGCCGCCGCGAACGGCTTCTGGCCGCGCGACATCACCCCGGTGACGCTGCCGGACGGCAGCACGGTCAGCGCCGACGACGGCCCCCGGGCCGGCACCACGCTGGAGAAGCTCGCCGGGCTGCAGCCGGTGTTCCGGCCCGACGGCACGGTGACCGCCGGCAACTGCTGCCCGCTCAACGACGGCGCGGCCGCGGTGATCGTGATGAGCGACCGCAAGGCCGCCGAGCTGGGCATCACCCCGCTGGCCCGGATAGTGGCCACCGGGCTGACCGCGCTGTCCCCCGAGATCATGGGCCTCGGCCCGGTGGAGGCCTCCCGGCAGGCGCTGCACCGGGCCGGGATGACCATCGACGACATCGACCTGGCCGAGATCAACGAGGCGTTCGCCGCGCAGGTGATCCCGTCCTACCGCGACCTGTCCATCGACATCGGCAAGCTGAACGTCAACGGCGGCGCGATCGCGCTCGGGCACCCGTTCGGCATGACCGGCGCGCGGATCACCTCCACGCTGCTGAACGGCCTGCAGTTCCACGACAAGACCTTCGGCCTGGAGACCATGTGCGTGGGCGGCGGGCAGGGCATGGCGATGATCTTCGAGCGGCTTTCCTGAGCTGCGGCGCGGAGGGCGGCCGGGCTGGCTGACATCGCGGCAAACAGCGCATTACGGTCTGGTCACGTCCGGGGGGTTGTCAGGGGCCGGCGCGTAGGGCAGTCTCGACTGCAAGAGGACTCGCCTGGAGGTGCCACTTGTCAATGACCCACTCTCCGGAGATGCACAAGAACCTGATCGCCCGCATCCCTCTGGTCACCGGTCGTGACCTCCGAGAGTGGTTCAGCCACCTAGAGTCCGGTCCTGCGTTCCTGCGCTGCAACGAGCGCGCGCACTGGCTGGCCGACGAGCACGGCCTGTCGCACGGCTACGCCAGCGCGATCGTGCACGAGTACGAGATCCAGCGCCGCAGCAGGCTCAACAGCGCCTGACCGGGCTGGTGGACGCCGACCGCGCCGCAGAGTTCCTCCGCGCCCATCACCGGGCGGTCCTGGCGACCGTGCGGGCCGACGGGCGACCGCAGCTCTCCCCCGTCACCGCGACGGCGGACGACGACGGCCGGGTGCTGATCAGCACCCGGCAGACCGCCATGAAGGCCAGGAACCTGACCCGTAATCCGAGTGCATCGCTGTGCGTCATGACCGACGCGTTCTTCGGCGAGTGGATCCAGGTGGACGGCGTGGCGGAGCTCATCCCGCTGCCCGCGGCCATGGACCTGCTCGTCGAGTACTACCGCCGGGTCTCCGGCGAGCATCCCGACTGGGACGACTACCGCGCGGCCATGCGCCGCGAGCAGCGGGTCATCGTCCGCATCAGGATCAGCCGGGCCGGGCCGGACCACAGCGGATGAGAACGCCCTGCGCGGCGGGCCCGCGCTGTCCCCGGCCGCATTTCACCTGGTTAGGCGTCCATCCCGATACTCCAGCGGGCATTGCGCGCACTTTAGCAACGGCCGCTAAAGTCAGAAACCAGAATCCCGTTCTGCCGCGAGAGCGCGATAGCCCTGACCGGTCATTCAGTCAGCCTGGCATCCTTGCTGGTCATTGGTACCCCCGGTCGGAGTCGAACCGACACTGGGGACCCTTTTAGGGGCCGGCCTCTTCCCTTGGGCTACGGGGGCGTGGCGATAATACCTCGCACCGTTGCGATGAATCCAGATTAGCCGTTGAAGATTGCCCGATTCCGCCGGGATGTCGGCAATCTATTTGAGCAGGTTACGGAATTACGATACATTCCGTAACCATTCTGGCTTCCATATAACACAGAGTAATGGGACGGTCGCGCCGGCTCCGGCGGCCGGGGGCGCAGCCGCGGCTGGGTCAGGGTGCCGCCGGGCCGGCCGCGGCCAGCTCGCGGGCGCGGCGGAGGACCTCGTCCAGCATCGGGCCGGTCACCCGGCCGGTGAAGGTGTTCTGCTGGCTCGGGTGGTAGCAGCCGAGCACCGTCAGTCCCGGGCCCGCCGCGGCCTGCGCGCCGTGCCCGAACGCCGGGCGCGGCCGCGGCACCGGCAGGCCGGCCGCGCCGAGCTGGTGCCAGATCGCCTGCCAGGCGAACTGGCCCAGGCAGACGATGACCCGCAGCCGGTCCGACATCAGGTCAAGTTCGGCGGCCAGCCACGGCGCGCAGGCGTCCCGCTCGGCGGGCTCTGGCTTGTTGGCCGGCGGCGCGCACCGCACCGCCGCGGCCATCCGGGCGCCGATCAGCCGCTGGCCGTCGCCGGCCCGGGCCGAGCCGGGCTGGGCGGCCAGGCCGCACCGCCACAGCGCGGCGAACAGGAAGTCGCCGCTGCGGTCGCCGGTGAAGATCCGCCCGGTGCGGTTGCCGCCGTGCGCGGCCGGGGCCAGGCCCGCGATCAGGATCGCGGCGCGCGCCGGGCCCCAGCCCGGCACCGGCCGGCCCCAGTAGCGCTCGGCGGCGAACGCCCGCCGCCGGGTCGCCGCCACCTCCTCGCGCCAGCTGACCAGCCGGGGGCAGGCCCGGCAGACCGACTGGCGGGCGGCCAGCTCGTCCAGCGATCCCGCGGTCGCGGCCAGCTCGGCCACCTGCTGCGGGCTGGCCGCCACCGGGGTCGCCGCGGTGGCCGGGTCCTCCGGCCAGCCGGTGCCGGGCGGGACGGGACCGCGCGGGTCCGGGTCCGGCCCGGGCGGCTGCTGCGCCGGCACGGCGCCGCTACCGGCCGCCGGCGATCGACCAGGCGATGCCGTCCAGGATGTCGTGCTCGCTGGCGAGCAGGCCGCCGAAGCCGAGCACGGTCATGATCCGGTCCAGGATCAGCGCGCCCGCGCCGATCACGTCCACCCGGCCGGGATGCATCACGCCGATCGCGGCCCGCTGCTCGCGGGCCTGGCCCAGCAGCGCCGAGCAGACCTGGTGCACCTGGGCCGCGGTGAGCCGGGCGTGGTGGATAACGGCCGGGTCGTAGCGTGGCAGCCCGAGCGCGATGCCGGTCACCGTGGTCACCGAGCCGGCCAGCCCGATCAGGGTAGCGGCCCGGCCGACCGGGATGGCGGCGCGGACGCCGGCCAGCGCCGCGTCGATGTCGGCGGTGGCCGCGGTGACCTGCGCGGCGGACGGCGGGTCGGAGCGCAGGTGCCGCTCGGTGATCCGGACGCAGCCGATGTCCACCGAGATGGCGGCCAGGCTCCCGGCATCGGCCGGGTCGCCGAGCACGAACTCGGTCGAGCCGCCGCCGATGTCGGTGACCAGGTACGGCGCGGCCGCACTGTCGGATCGGGCACGGCCTGCCCCGGCACGGCCTGCCCCGCCTCCGCCGCCCGGGCCCGGCCGCAGCCCGGCGGTCGCGCCGGCGAACGACAGCGCCGCCTCCTCCTCGCCGCTGACCACCTCGGGCGGCACGCCGAGGATGCCGGTGACGCCGCGGACGAACTCGGCTGCGTTGGCGGCATCCCGGGTGGCGCTGGTGGCGACCATCCGTAGCGCCGCCGCGCCCGCCCCGCGGATCGCCCGCTGATAGTCCGCCAGCACGGCGAGGGTGCGCTGCAGCGCGTCCGGCGCGAGCCGTCCGGTGGCGTCCACGCCCTGGCCGAGCCGGGTGATCTCCATCCGCCGGGTGAGGTCGGTCAGCTCGCGCCGGCCCGGGTCTACGTCGGCGATCAGCAGCCGCACCGAGTTGGTGCCGCAGTCGATCGCCGCCACCCGCCGCGCCCCGCTCACCGCGCTGGCTCCCCGTCCGGCGGCAGGCACGGGCCGTCCTGCCACCAGGGGCCGGCCGCGGCGGCTGCCTCGGCGCCGAGCGGGTTGGCGCCGGGCACGGCGAGCGCGTGCGCAGCCAGCGCGTGCAGGCACTTCACCCGCTCGGGCATCCCGCCGGCGCTGGCCGCGGCAGGCGGCAGCGGGGCCACGCCGGCCACCTGCGCGGCGGCGTCCCGCCGGGCCAGGTAGTCGCGGTGCGCGGCCAGGTAGGCGGCGCGCAGCCCGGCGTCGGCGGCCAGCCGGCCGGTCATCTCGCGCATCACCCCGGCGGCCTCCAGCCGGGACATGGCCGCGCAGGCGCGCGGGCAGGTCAGGTAGTACAAGGTGGGAAACGGGGTGCCGCCGGGCAGCCGGGGCGCGGTCTGCACCACGTCGGGCAGGCCGCACGGGCAGCGGTGCGCGACCGACATCAGCCCGCGCGGCGGGCGCCCGAGCTGGCGGCCCACGACGGCGGCGTCGGCGGGACTTGCGCCCGTCACTGCCCCGTCACCGGCCTGTTCACTGTGCTGGCCGGCCATGGTGCGCGGCCGGCCGCGGCACCGTGTCCGCGTGCTGCACCGACGTCCACACCCGCCGGTACCACGCCGTGCCGGCCAGGTGCGCCGCGGCGGCCGCCGGCCTGGCGTGCTGGCGGCCGATGACGACGTAGCAGGTCTGCTGGGGCAGGCACATGTGCATCCGGGTCCTGGCCTGCTGCTCGATGTAGGCCGGGTCGGCCAGTTCCCGGCGCCTGGCGTACAGGTGCCGCAGCTCGGTGTTGATCTGCCCGCGCTGGGCGGTGAGCTCGGCGATCTGCCGCCGCTGCGAGATGTACTCCCGGACCGGGTAGGCCAGGCTCAGCGAGATCGCGCAGAACACGATGGCCAGGACCGCGGCCCGGCTGGTGAACCTGGGCCGGCGCCGGCTGCGGCCGGGGTCGCCGGAACCGGTCATCGGCCGCCGGCCGCCGAGCGCGGGAACGCGGACCGGCCCGCGTAGGCCGCCGCGTCGCCCAGCCGCTCCTCGATCCGCATCAGCTGGTTGTACTTGGCCACCCGCTCGCCGCGCGCCGGGGCGCCGGTCTTGATCTGCCCGCAGTCGTAGGCCACGGCCAGGTCGGCGATCGTGGTGTCGTCGGTCTCGCCGGAGCGGTGGCTGAGCATGCAGGCGAAGCCGCTGCGGCGGGCCAGCGTCACCGCGTCGGTGGTCTCGGTGACGGTGCCGATCTGGTTGACCTTGACCAGCAGCGCGTTGGCGGACCGCTCGGTGATGCCGCGCTGCAGCCGGACCGGGTTGGTGACGAACAGGTCGTCGCCGACGATCTGCACCCGGTCGTCCAGCTCGGCGGTCAGCTGCTGCCACCCGGCCCAGTCCTCCTCGGCCAGCGGGTCCTCCAGCGACACGATCGGGTAGCTGCCGAGCCAGTCGGCGTAGATGGCGGTCATCTCGGCCGCGGTCCTGGTGGCGCCCTCGAAGGCGTAGCCGGAGTCAGCGTGGAACTCGGTGGCGGCCGCGTCGATGGCCAGCGCCACGTCCTCGCCCGGCCGCAGCCCCGCCTGGCTGATGGCCTCGACGATGAGGTCGAGCGCGGCCTTGTTGTGCTCCAGGTCGGGCGCGAACCCGCCCTCGTCGCCGACCCCGGTATTCAGCCCGTGCCGCTTGAGCACCGCCTTCAGCGCGTGGTAGGTCTCGGCGCCCCAGCGGACCGCCTCGGCCAGGGTGGCCGCGCCGACCGGCGCGATCATGAACTCCTGCACGTCGACGTTGTTGTCGGCGTGCGCGCCGCCGTTCAGGATGTTCATCATCGGCACCGGCAGCAGGTGCGCGTTCGGGCCGCCCAGGTAGCGGAACAGCGGCACCTGGGCCGACTGCGCCGCGGCCCTGGCCACGGCCAGGCTGACCCCGACGATCGCGTTCGCGCCGAGCCGGGACTTGTCCGGCGTGCCGTCCAGGTCGATCATCGCCTGGTCCACCAGCCGCTGCTCGTCGGCGTTGAAGCCGGCCAGCGCCGGGCCGATCTCCTCGGTGACCATGTCCGCGGCCCTGGTCACCCCCTTGCCGCCGTAGCCGGCCCCGGAGTCGCGCAGCTCGACGGCCTCGAAGGCGCCGGTCGATGCGCCGCTCGGCACGCCGGCCCGGCCGGTGCTGCCGTCGTCCAGCACCACCTCGACCTCCAGGGTCGGGTTGCCGCGCGAGTCGAGGATCTGGCGAGCGTAGACGCCCTCGATGGCGGCCAGGGTGGCGGCTTCGGTAAAGGAGGCCACGGTAACTGCTCCGGTGAGTGGGCGGGCCGGGTAGGCGGACGGCTGGGCAGGGCAGGACGGCTTATTGCCGGACCATGACGGCAATCCGCTTGCGAGCCTAATGGAGCGGCCGCGGCGGCGCGCAGCGGGCGCGCCGTCTGTTCCGGGTGATCTGCAGCGTGGCATGCGGCGCGGGCGCGGCGGCTAGGACGCCGGGCCGGCCGCCTGCTCGGCGGCCCGGATGCGGTCCGCGTAGGCCCGCGCCGCGGCACGCAGCTCCAGCTCGGGGTCCAGGCCGGCCTGCGCCATCCGGGCGGCCAGCGCGAACAGCTCGGCGCCGGGCCCGCTGCCCGCGTCATCCGGCCCGGCCGCCTCGGCCAGCCGCCGGCCCGCCCGGCCCGGCGGACCAGCTGCGCGGTCAGCGACAGGGCCGGCTGGCCGAGCGGGACCCCGTCGATGGCCGACGCCGGGCCGCCGCCCGCCGCGGCCCGCTCGGCGGCCTTGATCGCCTCCCAGTTCACCGACACCTGCTCGGCGCCGTCCACCTCGACCGTGCCGAACACGTGCGGGTGGCGGCGGGTCAGCTTGGCCGCGATGCCGTCGGCCACGTCGTCGATCGTGTACCCGGTGCCGTCGGTCCGCTCGGCGGCGATCCTGGCGTGGAACAGCACCTGCAGCAGCACGTCGCCGAGTTCCTCGCGCAGCGCGGCCGGGTCGCCGTCCTCCAGCGCGGCCAGCGCCTCGTAGGTCTCTTCCAGCAGGTAAGGGGCCAGCGACTGGTGCGTCTGGCGGGCGTCCCACGGGCACTCGCGGCGCAGCCGGTCCATGATCGCGACCAGCGCGAGCAGCCGGGTGCCCGGCGGGCTGTCTGCCGCCACCGGGCCGCCTAGCAGGACGGCCGCGAGCCGGCCGGGGCGATCGCCGCCGGGGCCGCGCCGGGCGCGCCGGACAGGCCGCTCGTCGCGGCCACCACCGTCAGCTGGGCGTAGTTCAGCCGCCCGTACTGCGGGTTGACCGAGATGCCCAGGTTCTTCGACGCCAGGCACTGGGCGTGGTTGAACCGGGCCTGCAGCGCCTGCTGGCGGGTGGTGCTGCTGGGCAGCTTCCCGCCGTCGAACCGGTCGATCAGCTCGTTCTGCACCGCCTGGTAGCGGCCGAGGTCGGTCATCAGGTCCGGCGGGATGGCGTTGGCCACGGCCACCTGGGCCAGCGTGGCGGTGGCACTCTGCTGCTTGATCTGCGCGGCCAGCGAGCGCAGCGCCTGCTGGCCGTCCGCGGCGGTGATGTGCAGGCCCTCCCGCCGCGCCATCTCATCCCGGATCCGGAACCGCAGCAGCCAGCTGAGCACCAGCCGCGGCATCTGCGCCTTGGTGTAGGAGATCTGCACCTTGCCCTGGTCCGCCTCGTAGGCGGTGGTCAGGTTGGCGACCTGGGCGGCCAGGGCGGCCGATGAGATCCGCTGGTCGCCGCTGATCGCCGCGGCGCCCATCCGCACCGACCCGCACGCGGCGGCCGCCAGGCCGGCGGCCAGCACGGCCGCGGCTACCTTGACGCTGGAGCGGACCACGACGATGTCCCTTCTCACGCTGTGCTTCCCGCCGGGCTCCCGGCCGTGTTTCCCGCCAGGTTCCCGGTAGCGGGATCGTCCGGGGCGAGTACCGATCCGATCAGCTCTTCGCACCAGGCGAGCAGCTCGGTGTCACGCAGCGGCGGCGCGCCGATGGGCACCGGGCCCGAGCCGCCGCGCCCGCCGGACCCGGCCTTGGGCACCGGCACGAGCATCGTAGCCACTGCCGGCTTGTACAGCGTCCTCGGGTACAGCCGCTGCAGCCGGACCTGGCGGGACTCCGGCAGCTCGGCCGGGGCGAACCGGATGTGATTGCCCTGCTGGGTGATGTCGGTCAGGCCGGCCCGGCGGGCCACCGCCCGCAGCCGGGCCACCGCCAGCAGGCTGGTGACCGGATCGGGCAGCGGGCCGTACCGGTCGGCCAGCTCCTCGGCGACCGCGGTGATGTCGGCGTCGGAGTCGATGGCGGCGATCCGGGTGTAGGCCTCCAGCCGCAGCCGCTCCCCCGGCACGTACTCGTGCGGGATGTGCGCGTCCACCGGCAGCTCGACCCGCACCTCCGGCCGCTCGGCCGGGCCGTCGCCGCGCATCTCCCGCACCGCCTCGCCGATCATCCGCACGTACAGGTCGAAGCCGACCCCGGCGATGTGCCCGGACTGCTCGCCGCCGAGCAGGTTGCCCGCGCCGCGGATCTCCAGGTCCTTCAGCGCCACGTACATGCCCGCACCCATCTCGGTGTGCTGGGCCACGGTGGCCAGCCGCTCGTGCGCGGTCTCCGATAGCGGCTTCTCCGGCGGGAACAGGAAGTAGGCGTAGCCGCGCTCGGCGCTGCGGCCGACCCGGCCGCGCAGCTGGTGCAGCTGGGACAGCCCGTAGGCGTCGGACCGGTCCACGATCAGCGTGTTGGCGTTCGGGATGTCCAGCCCCGATTCCACGATCGTGGTGGAGACCAGCACGTCGTAGTTCTTGTCCCAGAAGTCGACCATGATCTTCTCGAGCGTGTGCTCGTTCATCTGGCCGTGCGCCACCGCGACCCGGGCCTCGGGCACCAGCGCGGCGATCCGCGCGGCCGCCTTGCTGATCGAGGACACCCGGTTGTGCACGAAGAAGGTCTGGCCGTCGCGCATCATCTCGCGCCGGATCGCCGCGCCGATCTGCTTCTCCTCGTACGGCCCGACGAAGGTCAGCACCGGGTGGCGCTCCTCGGGCGGGGTGAGGATCGTGGACATCTCCCTGATGCCGGCCACGCCCATCTCCAGCGTGCGCGGGATCGGCGTCGCCGACATCGACAGCACGTCCACCTGGGTGCGCATCCGCTTGAGGTATTCCTTGTGCTCGACCCCGAACCGCTGCTCCTCGTCCACGATCACCAGGCCGAGCTGGCGGAACCTGGTCTCGGGCGACAGCAGCCGGTGGGTGCCGATCACCACGTCCACGCTGCCGTCGGCCAGCCCGCGCAAGGTCGCGGCCGCCTCGGCGTCGCTCTGGAACCGCGACAGCGGCGCCACCTTCACCGGGAACGGCGCGTACCGCTCGGAGAACGTGGCCGTGTGCTGCTGGACCAGCAGGGTCGTCGGCACCAGCACCGCCACCTGGTAACCGTCCTGGACGGCCTTGAACGCGGCCCGCACCGCGATCTCGGTCTTGCCGTAGCCGACGTCGCCGCAGATCAGCCGGTCCATCGGGACGGACTTCTCCATGTCCCGCTTGACCTCGTCGACGGCGGCGAGCTGGTCGGGGGTCTCGACGTAGGGGAAGGCGTCCTCCAGCTCGCGCTGCCAGGGGCTGTCCGGGCCGAACGCGTGCCCGGGCGAGGCGGTGCGCGCCGAGTACAGCCGGATCAGCTCGGCCGCGATCTCGCGCACCGCCTTGCGGGCCCGGCCCTTGGTCTTGGCCCAGTCCGCGCCGCCGAGCCGGTGCAGCGCGGGCGCCTCGCCGCCGGAGTAGCGGGTGACCTCGTCCAGCTGGTCGGTCGGCAGGTACAGCCGGTCGCCGGGCTGGCCGCGCTTGCCCGGCGCGTACTCGATGACCAGGTACTCGCGGGTCGCGCCCTGCACGGTGCGGCTGGTCATCTCCAGGTAGCGGCCCACCCCGTGCTGCTCGTGCACCACGTAGTCGCCGGGGGTCAGCTGCAGCGGGTCGATGCCGCCGCGGCGCCGGCTCGGCATCCGCCGCGGCTCCCGGCTGCCGGCCGGCCGCTGGCCGGCCAGGTCGGCCTCGCACAGCACGGCCAGCCGCGCCGACGGCCAGATGAAGCCGGTGCCGAGCAGGCCGGTGGCGACCTGCGCCACGCCCGGCTCCGGCGGCTGCGCCAGGTCCCCGGTCCGGGCGCCGAGGTTGTCGCCGCGCAGCAGCTCGGCCAGCCGCTGGGCCGGCCCGTGCCCCTCGGTGACCAGGACCACCCGCCACTGCTGGCCGAGCCAGCCCCGCACGTCGGCCAGCACCCGGTCGGTGTCGCCCCGGTAGGACTGCGCCGCCGCGGCGTCCAGCCGGAACGCGGGCCGGCCTCCGGCGCCCCAGCTGTCCTCGTCGTCCGGCTCGGCCAGGCCGGCCCCAGGGCCGGCCGCCGCCGCGTCCGGGCCGGATGCAGCATCCTGGCCGGCCGCGAACGGCGTGATCGTCCACCAGCCGGCCGACAGCGCCCCGGCGGCGGCCCGGATCTCGGTGATCGGCCGGAACGCGGCGCCGCCGAGGTCGATCGGCAGCTGGCCGCCGGCCGCCGCGTTCACCCAGGATGCCTCCAGGAACTCCTGGCTGGTGGCGACCAGGTCGCCGGCCCGGGTCCTGATCCGCTCCGGGTCGCAGGCGAGCACGGCCGACCCGGCGGGCAGGTAGTCCAGCAGCAGCTCCATCCGGTCCGCGAGCACCGGGGCGAACGCCTCCATGCCCTCGACGGTGATCCCGTCCGCCAGCTTGGCCAGGATGTCGGCCAGTCCCGGGTACCGGTCGGCCAGCTCCTTGGCCCGGGCGCGGACCTGCGGGGTCAGCAGCAGCTCCCGGCACGGCGGCGCCCACATCGCCGTGGCGGGTTCCAGGCTGCGCTGGTCGGCCACCCGGAACGACCTGATCTCCTCGACCGTGTCGCCCCAGAACTCGATCCGGACCGGGTGCTCCTCGGTCGGCGGGAACACGTCGAGAATGCCGCCGCGCACCGCGACCTCGCCGCGGTGGCCGACCAGCTCGGTCCGGGCGTAGCCGATCTCGACCAGCCGGGTCAGCACGTCCTCAAGGTCGGCGCTCTGGCCGGGGGCGAGCGCAACCGGCTCCAGCTCGCCGAGGCCGCCGACCAGGGGCTGCAGCAGCCCGCGCACCGGCGTGGCCACCACCCGCAGCGGGCCGGACCGCGGGTCCGCGGCGCCCGGGTGGGCCATCCTGCGCAGCACCGCCAGCCGCCGGCCGGAGGTGTCCGAGCGCGGCGACAGCCGCTCGTGCGGCAGCGTCTCCCAGGCCGGGAAGTAGGCGGCCGCGGACTCGCCGAGCAGCGAGCCGGCCGCCTCGGTCAGCTCCTCGGCCTCGCGCGCGGTGGCGGTGACCGCCAGCACCAGCGGCGCCCGGCCGACGGCGGGATCTTCCGGGCCGGCGCCGGGATCTTCCGGGCCGGCGGCGGCAGCGGGCACGGCGCCGGCCAGCGCGGCGGCGATGACCGGGCGCAGCGCGGGCGGCGCGACCAGGTCCGCGCCGCCGGCTGCGGGCTGGCGGGCGAGTTCGAGGGCCTGGCGAAGCAGGGGGTCTTCGGCGACGGCGGGCAGCAGACCGGTGAGGCTCATGACATCCAGGGGTAGTCGTTTGGGCAGCACGAAGCTCTCGCGCCGGGCAGGCCGGCCCCTGCGGGCGCTCCAGCCGGCGCGACGGGCGGCGGCCGGACGGCGGAACGCGAGTGTGTTCTAGTTTACCGGCCAGCGCCGCCGGCTATGCGCTGGCTTCGGTGACCGGCCGCAGGCGGCCGTGTAGCCTCAGGTCTGCCCGGCGGCCGGAGCCCGCCGGGCCGTCGGCGCGCCGCGGGGCGGGCGCGGGCACAGCGGGCCGCGGAGCGGGCGGAGCGGGCGGAGCGGAAGGGCGCGGTGGGCGAGGGTGCGGGCTGAGGCGGAGGCCGGGGTCACGGCGGATCTGACCGGGCTGACTTCTGCCGGGCTGAGCGACAGCCAGCTCGGCGACCTGGAACTGCTGCTGTCCGGCGCGTTCGCGCCGCTGACCGGGTTCATGACGGCGGCCGACGCGGAGTCGGTCGCGCAGCGCGGGGCGCTGGCCGACGGCACGCCGTGGCCGGTGCCGGTCACCCTGGACCTGCCCGCCGAGGCGGTCAGCCCGGACACCGGGCAGCTGGTGCTGGCCGATCCCGAGGGCGTGCCGCTGGCGGTCTTGCAGATCACCGAGCGGACCCCGATCTCCGGCGGCGGCATGGTCCGGCTGGCCGGGCCGGTGTCGGGGCACCGCGCGCCCGAGCACGGCTCGTTCCGGCGGCTCCGGCTCACCCCGGCGCAGACCCGCGAGCAGCTCGGCGACCGCCCGGTGCTGGCCTTCGCCACCACCGGCCCGGTGGCCGCCCGGCTGATCGGCCAGCTCCGGCACGCGGCCGGCCAGCTGAAGGCCCGGGTGCTGCTGCTGCCCCAGGTGGCCGGCCCGGCCGAGGTGGTCGGCCAGCCCGAGGCGCTGGTCCGGGCGGTGCTGGCCGCGGCGGCCAGCCTGCCGGCCGGCACCATGGTCGTCCCGGTCCCGCTGGCCCGGCGGGTGCCCGCGGCGGACGAGGCCAGCGAGCTGGCCGCCGCCGCGATCGTCGCCGCCGCCTACGGCGCCACCCACCTGATGGCCGACAGCTCGCCGGTCCGCGGCGGCCCCGCCGCGGTGACCGCCGCGGCGCAGGCCGCCCCGATCCCGGTGCTGCCCTCCGGCGACTGGGCGTACGACCCGCGCGCCGACGTGTGGCGGCCGCTGTCGCTGATCGAGCCGGGCACCGAGCACGAGGACCTGTCGGCCGGACAGCTCGGCGACCTGCTCGACGCCGGGGCCGAGCTGCCGGCCTGGCTCGCGCCGCCGGCCGTGGCCCGGGAGCTGAGCCGGGCCCGGCCGCCCCGGTCCCGGCGCGGCTTCGTGCTGTTCCTGACCGGGCTGTCCGGTTCGGGCAAGTCCACCATCGCCCGGGACCTGCGTGACGTGCTCGCCGAGCGCGGCGACCGGCGGGTCTCGCTGCTGGACGGCGACCTGATCCGCCAGCTGCTGTCGGCCGGGCTGACCTTCTCGCGCGCCGACCGGGACCTCAACATCCTGCGCATCGGCTTCGTGGCCGCCGAGGTGGCCCGGCACGGCGGCATCGCGATCTGCGCGCCGATCGCGCCGTATGCGCAGGCCAGGGCTCAGGTCAGGGAGATGGTTTCGCAGGCCGGCGACTTCCTGCTCATCCACGTGGCGACGCCGGTGGAGGTGTGCGAGGCGCGCGACCGCAAGGGCCTGTACGCCAAGGCCCGGGCCGGCCTCATCGGCCAGTTCACCGGCATCTCCGATCCGTACGAGGAGCCGGACGACGCTGAGCTGGTGGTGGACACCGCCGCGATGAGCCGGGCGGAGGCGAGCGAGGCGGTGCTGGCCATGCTGACCGCGGGCGGCTGGCTGGCCGCGCAGGACTGACCGCTAGTCAGCCAGCAGCCTGAGCCGCCAGCAGCCTGAGCCGCCAGGAGCCTGAGGCACCGGGAGCCTGAGCCGCCGGGAGCCGGGCCAGCGGGCGGCGAGCCGGGGCGGGGTCAGTCGTCGTCCTCGGCCCTGGTGCCGGCGTCGAGCCGCTCGCGGAAGCTGCGCACCGAACTGGCCAGGGCGCCCGACATGGCCGCGCGCTGCCGGGACAGCAGCAGGAAGCTCAGCAGCCCGCTGGTGAGCAGGGCCAGCCCGATCAGCCAGAAGGCCCGGGCCCCGAGCAGGTACAGCACGCCGAGCGCGGCGAGGAACAGCAAAAGCCGCATCGCGGTATAGGCAAGCGTCGCGTGCATGGCGGGTCCCAGCCTATCGCGCCGATCGGCCGCCGCGGCCCGCCGTGGCGCCCGGCGGCTGGTAAACGCCCAGGTGAGCGGGGGTACGGGCCGGGTGATCAGCGGGACCGGCACACCCGTTCCGTAAATCCCAGAACCGATTTTACGGAATCTAAGGATAAAAACTATGTTTGTCGCGACACTTAGGACACGCCTGCACAAGGATCAGAAGGGGTACCGATGGACCGCAACAGTGAGCGGTTGCTCACTCCGGGAGAGGTCGCGGCGCTTTTCCGGGTAGACCCGAAGACCGTGACGCGCTGGGCGGCGTCCGGCCGCATCAGCAGCATCAGGACCCCCGGCGGCCACCGCCGGTTCCGTGAATCCGAAGTGCGCGCCCTGCTCGGAGGGGACGGCAGCCAGGTCGCCGACGCCAACGCCTAAAGCCGCCCGCAGGCATCCTCACTCGTGTCCGCCGCTCTTCCCGCCGCTGCTGTTGCCGCCGCTGCGCTCCTCGGGACCGCCCGCGCCGGGGCCGTGCCCCGGGTGGCCGCGCCGGGCGAGGAAATCCAGGAACTGCCGCCGCAGCGACTCGTCGCCGTCGCGCCAGCGCTGCCGCCGGTCCTCCGCCTCCTGCTGGGTCAGCGCCCCGGCGGACAGCCGCTCGTACTCGGCGTCTGACGGCCCGATCTCCACGTAGGCGTCGCTCAGCACCCGGCCGTCGTCGCTGATCGCCGACTCGGGGACCAGCAGGTTCCCGTTCGGCAGCCGTATTACGTCCATGGCAGTGTCCTCATCAGATGCCGTAGCGCACGTTGAAGTACAGCATGACGTTCAGTGCGGCCCTGGTATCGCCGCCGAGCATGTCCACCAGCGCCGGCCGCTGGCTGGACGCGATCGCCGCGAAGGAGTCGGCGAAGAACTCCCGGCGGCCCAGCACGCCGGGCTGCCGGTGGAACGGGCTGACCAGCGCGGGCAGGCACTGCTGGTACAGCGCGGCGAACTCCGGCGAGTCCGACTGCCAGCGGCCCTCGCCGCCGTCCAGGTCGTCGAGGGCGTGCCCGATCTCGTGGCACATCACGTCCGGGGTGGGCGACGGCCGGGAGCCGACGATGATCTTACGGTCGCCGTAGGCGCCCGCGCAGGCGTCCCAGGTCGCCCGGCCGGACGGCAGCGGCACGCCGGCCAGCTTGCCCATATCGTCCAGGTCGGGCACGCCGCCCGGGCCGAGGTAGATGGCGTCCAGGTGGCCGGCCAGCCGCTCCTTGATCAGCTGCGGTAGCTCGGCCAGCCGGTCCACCGCCTCGACGATCTGCGCCGGCGGCACGGTGTCCGCCGCCCACTCCCGGACCATGATCTGCTCGAGCGGCCCGCAATGCCGCTGGCCGGGGACGGTCCGGTTGTACTGCGCGATCTCATACCAGGCCCGCCCGTCGGCGGCCCTGGTCCGCCCCGCAGTACGCGGCTGCGCCTGGGTCTGTTCCTGCGCCGCGGCGGCCTCGTCGGCCGGGTTCAGCCGCACCGCGGCCCGGGCCGGGCCGGCCTGCGCGGCGGCCGCCGCGCCGGATCCGGCACCGCTCCCCCGGCCTGGCCCCTTGCGCGCGCCCGGCCTCCTGCGCCCGTCGGGACCCGCGCGCCCGTCAGTGTCCTTGCGGGACTCAGTGCCCTTGCTGGACTCAGTGTCCTTGCTGGACTCAGTGTCCTTGCGGCTCTCGGCCCGCCCGGCCGCCCGGCGGTGCGCTCCCGGCGTGCCGGACGGGCGGGAGCCAGGCGGCCGGGGTCCGGGCGGGCCGCTGGCGCGGGGCCCGGTGCCAGCCGGGACGGCTGGGCCGGCCGCGGAACCTGCCGCTGCGGCCGGCCAGCCGCGTAATCGCCGGCCGCGTAATCGCCAGGCGCGGATCCCGCCGGCCCGCCGGATCCGGAGGTGGCCGATCCGGCGGCTGCAGAGCCGCTGCCGGGAGAGCCGCTGGCTGCAGAGCCGCTGGCGGGAGAGCCGGCCGGCGGCCCGCTCGCGGGCGCCGCGCCGGGCGGCCGGGCCGGGCCGGGCGGGCCCGGGGGCCTGGGCGGGCCCGGGGGCCTGGGCGGGCGAGCCGGACGGGCCTGGCGGGCCTGGTCGGCAGGCCGGCGGCGGGCCGGGGCCGCGCCTCGGCGCCGCCAGCGCCCGGCCCAGTCCGCTAACCGCTGCCACATGCCGTTCTCCCGCCGTGTGCGGTGTTCGCGTCCGGTCAGATCCGCCGTCAGGCTATGCCGTAACCGGGCCAGGCGTCACCACCAGTGACTCCTCGCTGCCCGTTGCGACTGAGGGTCACCGATTCCGGTCATTTGGCCTGATACCGTAACTTTGCCGTAATCCGCTCACCTGGGTGGGATGTCCCGCTAGGCTGCCGCCATGCTGCCGCTGATCGTGACCGTCGCCGCGGTCACGGCCGGCTTGGTCCTGCCCTGCCTGATCGACGTGGCGCGCACGCCGTGGTACGCCTTCGGCCGCCCGTCCAAGGAGACGTGGCTGGTCATCGTCGCGGTGCTGTGGGTGTTCGGGGCGATGGCCTGGCTGCTGGCGGGACGCGGGCGTGCCGGGCGGCCGAGCAGCCGGCGGCCGCCTCAGCCAGCGCGAGGCGCTGCGGCGCCACCCCGCCTGGCTGTCCGCCGAGGCCGGGCTGGTCCCGGCCGAGAGCGCGCTGCCGGGCGGCGACTCCGAGACCGGTTCGTCCGGCCCGATCGGGCCGGACGACGACCCGGCCTTCCTGCTGGAGCTGCACCGCCGGATCCACGGCACCGGCGACACCGGCTGAGCGCAAAAGCCAAGGTCCCCGGCCCAGGCAAGGTCACCGTGAAGGTACGGGGACCGGCGCTCTAGCCCATCCCGGCGTAGGAGTGCAGGCCGGTCACCCACAGGTTGATGCCGATCACGTTGAACAGCAGGCAGCCGAACCCGGCCAGCTGGATCCACGCCGCGCGGCGGCCGCGCCAGCCGGCCGTGGCCCGGGCGTGCAGGAAGCCGGCGTAGACCACCCAGGTGATGAACGACCAGGTTTCCTTCGGGTCCCAGCCCCAGTACCGGCCCCACGCCTGATCGGCCCAGATGGCGCCGGCGATCACGCCGAAGGTCCACACCGGGAAGGCGAACAGCACACTGCGGTAGGCCAGCCGGTCCAGCACCAGCGTGCCGGGCAGATGGGCCAGGATCCCGGCGCCGCGGGCCGGCAGCCCGGCCGCCGCCCGGCGCTGGTGCCGGTCCACGACCAGGTACAGCACCGTGACCACGGCACCGAGTATGTACAGCCCGATGGCGACGATCATGGCCGTGACGTGGATGGCGATCCAGTAGGACTGCAGCGCGGGCACCAGCGACCCGGCCGGGGTGTAGATGATCGTCACGTCCAGGGCCAGCGCGAATACCACCGGCAGCAGCACGAACAGGCCAAGGTAGTAGGCGCGCAGCCAGACCGAGGACGCGATCAGCGCGAGCACCGCCATGGCCGTGAAGGCCATGATGAACTCGTACATGTTGCCCCACGGCACCCGGTGCTCGGAGACCCCGCGGGCGGCAATGGCGAGCAGGTGCAGCACCAGCCCGGCGCAGGCCAGGCCGAACGCAGTGCGCAGCCAGCCGCTGGCCGGCCAGCGGGCCGGCCGGGCCCCGGCCGCGCCGGGCGGCCCGCCGGGACCGGGATCCGCGGCGCGGCCCGCCGGCCCGGCGTCCGCGGCACCGGCCAGCAGTGCCTCGTCACCGGCCAGCACCGCGTCGTCAGCAGCCAGCACCGCGTCCGCGCCGGCCCGGCCCGCGGCAACCGGGACGGCCGCGCTGGCCGCCGGGACCGCCGCGGCGGCGGCTCGCAGGTCGGCGGGCCGGGCCGGGGCGGTCAGCCGGTGCCGGGCGAAGGCGAAATCGCAGGCGTAGCACAGCATGCTGAGGGCGTACAGGATGACCGCGCCCAGCAGGGCTCCGTTGCTGAGATCGGCAAGTCCGATGTTCACGTGCACTGCAGCCTCACTGCCCTTCGTCCGGCGGCGGCCCGCTGCCGGGCCGGGAGGAACGGGTAGCGGCCGCCGGGGGGTGAGCGGCGGCCGGAGCGGCCGGGACGGCAGCGTCCTGCTGCGGCCCGGCTTCTTGCTGATCAATGGTTTCTTCCGGCCCGCTCGGGCCGCGGGCGGTACCCGCCAGCGTGTCGCGCAACTGGCCGGACAGCTCGGCGAACTCGGCCTCCAGGCCGCCTGCGGCGTCCGAGCGGGCCAGCGCGCCGAGGTCCGCGATCGTGCCGCCATCCGCGCCGCGGTAGGCCCGGACGAACACCCGGCGGCGGCGCACCATGAACGACAGCAGCAGCCCGGCCAGCGCCGTCAGCGCCGAGATCAGGGCCGGCGCCTGGCCCGGGTCGTAGGTGATGGCCAGGCTGATCCACGGCCGGTACCCGGCGAACGTCAGCGTGCCCGCATGGCCAGGCAGCCGCATCGACTGGCCGGGGGCCAGTGGCTGCGGCGCGATCGGCAGCCGGTGCATCCGGCTGGTGTCGAGCTGGTAGACCGATTGCGAGGGGCCGCTGTTCATGCCCAGGTTCCCGGCGTAGCTGACCAGGCTGACCCGCGGCCGCAGCGCGGCCGGAAACGCCGATTCCAGCCGGCCGCTGACGTCCACCGCGGTCGGCAGGAACACCCCGGCGAAGCCGAGCTGCTCGGGGCTGGCGTCCGGGACCTTCACGACCCCCGCGGAGATGAGGCTGGTCTGGTCGACCGGGATGAACGGCACCGTCCCGTCGAACACCACCTGCCCGGCCCCGTCGGTGACCCTGAACACCGGCGCGTAGCCATGCCCGATGATGAACACCCGGACCCCGTCCACCACCAGCGGGTGGTTGACCCGCAGGTCGTAGCGGCGGGCCGGGTCCTGCGGCAACGGGCGGTAGCTCAGCGCGGCCTGGTAGCTGACCGGCTGGCCCTGCTGCGGCACGACGGCGGTCACGTAACTGGCGGTGAAGTGCCGCAGTGTGATGGAGAACGGCGCCAGATCGGCGCCGGAGACCAGGCGGCCGGGCCGGAAGACATCCAGCGAGGTCGGCGTGTTGCCGAACGAACTGCCCTGGACCAGCAGCTTGTTGGCCTTGTAGCCGAACAGGCCGCCGAGGCCGACCGAGGCGAGCAGGGCCAGCAGCGCGATGTGGAACAGCAGGTTGCCGATCTCGCGCAGGTAGCCCTTCTCCGCCGCGACCCAGCCGTCCCCGGTGCGCACCCGGAACCGGCGGGCGGCCAGCAGCGCGGCCGCGGCGCTGGTGGCCTGGCCCGGGGCCAGCGCGGTGGCGTAGCTGGCCGCGTGCGGCAGCCGGGCCAGCCGCCGCGGCGCCCGGGGCGGCGGCTGGCGGATGCCGCGCAGCAGCCGGAAGGTGCGCGGCAGCACGCACCCGGCGAGCGAGGCGAACAGCAGCAGGTAGATCGCCGCGAACCAGGGCGCGGCGAAGACGTCGAACAGCGACAGCCGGGCCAGCCACGGGGCCAGCGCCGGATGCGCGGCGTAGTACTGGCTGACCGCCGCCGGGTCGATGCCCTGCTGCGGCAGCACCGAGCCCGGCACGCTCGCGACCGCCAGCAGGAACAGCAGCACCAGGGCGGTGCGCATCGAGGTGAGCTGGCGCCACGCCCAGCGCAGCCAGCCGCCCGCGTGGCCCGCGGCCCCGCGGGCGGAGGCGGCCGGCCCGGGCGCGGGGGCGCCGGGGGGCGCCCCGGCCGGGGCGCGCAGCCCGGTCACGGGGTCACCGCCGGGGCGGGCTGACTGGTCATGATCTTCCGGCCGCCACCTTGCCGATGAGCGCCTCCAGCCCCCGGTAGGACACCCCGCCCACCACCCGGGCGGCCACCCGGCCGCGCGCGTCGATGACCAGCGTGCTCGGGATGGCGTTCGGCGGCAGCGAGCCGTGGAAGTCCAGCGCGATCGTGTCCCCCGGGTCGCTCAGGCTCGGGTAGCTGAGGTTGAAGGTGCGCATGAACGCCTTCGCGGCGTCGGCGTTGTCGCTGATGTCCACGCCGAGGAAGCGGACCGGCGCGGACCGGTAGTGCCGGGCCAGCGCGGCGAGCGCCGGCGCCTCCTCGCGGCAGGGGGTGCACCACGATCCCCAGAAGTTCAGCACCAGGACCCGGCCGCGGTAGGACGCCAGGGTGATCTTGCCGCCGGTCAGCGAGGTGCCCGTCACCGCGGGCGCGGCCGGGCGGGAGCCGGGGGCGAACGTGGTGGCGGTGCCGGCCCCGGACACGAAGCTCTTGCCGTTGCTGGCCACGGTGGACGCGCCGATCGCGCCGCCCTCGCAGCCCGCGGCGGCCAGCCCGGCCGCGGCGGTCAGCGCGGCCGCCGCCAGCGCGCGGCGGCCGCGCGCGCGGCCGGCGCGGCGGGCGGGGCGGGCGTGGCGGGCAGAACAAGCCGATGATCTCCTACAGCCGGTAGTACCTCGGACCATTGTGCCGGACGCCGGGCCCCGGCCCGGCGGCGGGGCGGCCGGGCCGGTGGACGGGCCTGCCGGCGGGCGGGCGGCCGGGACCCGGTCACGCCCCGGCTACCTGGCCGGCGTCGCCCCCGGACGGCTCGGCGTAGCGGACGGCCGTCACCTTCCCGGCGGTGTAGATGAGGCTGGTGACGCTACCCAGCGCGCACTGCCGCCGCCGCGGGTCGTGCCACAGCCGGCGCCCCTCAGCCGCCCGCCGGGCCACCCAGATCGGCAGCTGGTGGCTGACGCACACTGCCTCGTGCCCGTCCGCCGCCTGCGCGGCCGCGGCCGCCGCGGCGAGGATCCGCCTGGCCACCCGCTGGTACGGCTCACCCCAGGACGGGCGCAGCGGGTTGCGCAGGTAATACCAGTGCCGGGGTTTGCGCAGCGAGCCGTCGCCGACCCCGAACGTCATCCCCTCGAAGTGGTTCCACGACTCGATCAGCCGGTCGTCGGTCTCGACCGGCAGGCCGAGCTGGGCGGAGATCGGCTCGGCCGTCTCCTGCGCCCGGGCCAGCGGGGACGAGCGCAGCACGGTGATGTCCCGGCCGGCCAGGAAGTCGGCCGCCGCCTTGGCCATCATCCGGCCGTCCTCGGACAGGTGGTAGCCCGGGATGCGGCCGTAGATGACCCCGCGCGGGTTGGCTACCTCGCCGTGGCGGACGAGATGCACGATCGCGTTCGGCGCAGGCCGGCTCCCGGCTCGGCGGCCCGGTCTCGGCCGGCCCGGTCTCGGCCGGCCCGGTCGCGGCCGGCCCGGTCGCGGAAGGCTCAGTCATGGTCGGGCTTGCTCATAGTGTTCGCAGCCTACCGGCCGCAACCGGCTGATCTTGATGTAACGCCGGCGGCCGCGGCTCAGGCCAGCGCGGCGGCCGCGGCCCGGGCCGCGCCGGGCAGCGCCGCGGCGATCACGCTGATCGCCTCGTCGTCGTGCGCGGCCGAGCAGAACCACGCCTCGTAGCCCGACGGCGGCAGGTAGACCCCGGCGTCCAGCATGGCGTGGAAGAACGCGGCGTAGGCGGGCGCGGACTGGGCCCGGGCCTGGCCGAAATCGCGGACCGGCTGGGCCAGCCCGAGGAACACCGAGAACAGGCTGCCGGCCTGCTGCAGCCGGAACGGCACCCCGGCCTGCGTCAGCGCTTGCGCGGCCAGCCCGGCGACGGCCGCCGCGGCCTCGTCCACCCGGGCGTAGACCTCGGGCGTGCAGGCCCGCAGGGTGGCCAGCCCGGCCGCCGCGGCCAGCGGGTTGCCCGACAGCGTGCCCGCCTGGTAGACCGGGCCGGCCGGGGCCAGCCGGTCCATGATCTCGGCCCGGCCGCCGAACGCCGCCGCGGGCAGGCCGCCGCCCATGACCTTGCCGAACGTCATCAGGTCGGCGGCTACCCGCTCGCGCCCGTACCAGCCCGAGCGGGTGACCCGGAAGCCGGTCAGCACCTCGTCCATGATCAGCAGCGCGCCGTACTCCCGGCACAGCGCGGCCAGCAGCTCGTTGAAGCCGGCCGCGGGCGGCACCACGCCCATGTTCGCCGGGCAGGCCTCGGTGATCACGCAGGCGATCTCGGGCCCGCGGCCGGCGAACGCCTCTCGCACCGCGTCCGGGTCGTTGTAGGGCAGCACGATCGTCTCGCCGGCCGCGGCGCCGGTGACGCCGGGCGAGTCGGGCAGGCCGAAGGTCGCCACCCCGGACCCGGCCGCGGCCAGCAGCCCGTCGACGTGGCCGTGGTAGCAGCCGGCGAACTTGACTACCAGCCGCCGCCCGGTGAATCCGCGGGCCAGCCGCAGCGCCGTCATCGTGGCCTCGGTGCCGGAGTTGACCAGCCGGACCTTCTCGACCGGGGCGCGGGCGATGATCTCCTCGGCCAGGTCCACCTCGCCGGCCGTGGCGGTGCCGAATGAGGTGCCGCGGGCCGCGGCCCCGGTCACCGCGGCGATCACGCCGGGATGGGCGTGGCCGAGGATCATCGGCCCCCAGGAGCAGACCAGGTCCACGTACCGGTGGCCGTCCGCGTCGGTCAGCCAGGCACCCTGGCCCGAGGTCATGAACACCGGCGTGCCGCCGACCGAGCCGAACGCCCGCACCGGCGAGTTCACCCCGCCGGGCAGTACCTTCTCGGCCCGCGAGAACAGCCCGGCGGACTCGGGCCGGCTCGAGTTCCCGCCTCCTCGCAGGCGTCGGCGAGGAACTCCAGCAGCCGCAGGCCGTCCGGCGGGCGCTGCGGCGCGTCGTCCGGCGGGCGCAGCCAGCGGGCCTGCTGGCCGCCGGCCAGCCGGGACGGCGGGGCGAGCACGAAGCTGTTGCGGCAGTGCCAGCGCAGCCCGGTCACCTCGCCGATCATCTCCGGCTCGCAGTCCAGGTGGCACGACCACCACTCGTCCTCGGAGTCGGGCGCGCCCCTGGTCGCGACGAAGAAAAGCGCCCGGTCACCGGCGCTGACCGCGACCGGGCCGGGCGTGACCCCTGACTCGCGCATCCGGGCGACGGCCGCCAGTCCGGCCCGGGCGGGCACGTCCAGCACGTCGAAGGTGCGGCCGGTGACCAGGATGATGTTGGCCCGCGGCTGCGCCAGCCACCAGCCGGCGACCTGGCCGGGGTCGGTGCTGGCCTGCAGCTGCCAGGCCGGCGAGACCGGGTGGGCAGCCGGGTCGGGGCAGCCGACCCGGTCGCACGAGCAGGCGCGGGGCGAGCCGGCGGCATCGCGGCCGCGGGCCGGCGGGAACTCGCCGGCGCACACCGGCCAGCCGAGCCCGGCGTACCGGGCCGCCGCGGTCGCGATCCGCTGCCCGGTGGCCCGGCGGCGCCGGGACCGCAGCACCGTCTCGACCATCGGCTCCTCTCCCCGCTCCTGCTGAGCACGCCCGCTGAGAACACCTCTGAGAACGATTGTGGCACGCCGGGCGGGGGGCTCAGGCCAGCATCCGCGCGGCGTGCACCGCCCAGTAGGTGATGATGATGCCCGCGCCGGCCCGGCGGATGGCGGTCAGCGTCTCGGCGATGACCCGGTCCCGGTCCAGCCAGCCGTGGGCCGCCGCCGCCTCGACCATCGAGTACTCGCCGCTGACCTGGTAGGCGGCCACCGGCAGCCGCACCTCACGGGCGACCGCCGCGATGATGTCCAGGTAGGCCAGCGCGGGCTTGACCATGATGATGTCGGCGCCCTCGCCGACATCCAGCGCGACCTCGCGCAGCGCCTCCGCCGTGCTGCCGGGGTCCTGCTGGTAGGAGGCGCGGTCGCCGAACTGCGGGGCGCACTCGGCGGCATCGCGGAACGGCCCGTACAGCGCCGAGGAGTACTTGGCCGCGTAGGCGCAGATGGCGGTGCCGGTGAAGCCGCCGCCGTCCAGCGCGGACCTGATCGCGCCCACCTGGCCGTCCATCATCCCGCTCGGCGCCACCACCTGCGCGCCGGCGGCGGCCTGGGCCAGCGCGACCGAGGCGTACCGTGCCAGCGTGGCGTCGTTGTCCACTACGCCGTCTGGAGTCAGCACCCCGCAGTGCCCGTGGTCGGTGTACTCGTCCAGGCACAGGTCGGCCATCAGCACGGTGTCCCCGCCCACCTCGGCGGCCAGGTCGGCCAGCGCGAGCTGGACGATGCCGTCCGGGTCGTCGGCGGCCGAGCCGCGCGCGTCTTTCACCGCCGGGACGCCGAACACGATCAGCCCGCCGACCCCCGCGGCGGCGGCTTCGGCGGCGGCCTTGCGGGCGCTGTCGCGGGTGTGCTGCAGCACGCCCGGCATCGAGGCAACCGGGTGCGGCTCGCTGATGCCCTCCTTGACGAACAGCGGCAGCACCAGGTCGGCGGGGCGCACGTGGGTGGCCGCGACCAGCCGCCGCATCGCGGCGGTGCCGCGCAGCCGGCGCGGCCGGGATTGCGGGTAGCGGGCGGTCATCGGCGCCGTTACCTGATCCGGCGGCGGGCGCCGCGGCGCCGCTCGCTCGGCTTGCGCACCGGCTCGCCCGCCGCCACGGCAGCCTCGCGCAGCCCCGCCCCGTGCGCGGCCAGAGCGTCCACCAGCGCGGTCGCCGACGGGCGGCCGGCGAGCACGTCGACCCGCAGCCCGTACTCGGCCGCGGTCTTGGCCGTCTGCGGGCCGATCGCGGCGATCACCGTCACCGCGTGCGGCTTGCCGGCGATGCCGATCAGGTTCCGCACGGTGGACGACGAGGTGAACAGCACCGCGTCGAACCCGCCGCCCTTGATGGCCTCCCGGATCGGGGCCGGCGGCGGGGCCGCCCGGACCGTCCGGTAGGCGGTGACGTCCTCGGCCTCCCAGCCGAGCTCGGTGAGCCGGGCGACCAGGGCCTCGGTCGCGATGTCGGCCCGCGGCAGCAGCACCCGGTTGAGCGGGTCCAGCACGTCGTCGTAGGCCGGCCAGTCGGCGGCCAGGCCCTCGGCCGACTGCTCGCCCGAGGGCACCAGGTCCGGCATGATGCCGAACTGGCGCAGCGCCTGCCCGGTCTGCTCGCCCACGGCCGCGACCTTCACCCCGGCGAAGGCCCGCGCGTCCAGGCCGTACTCCTCGAACTTCTCCCTGATCGCCTTCACGGCGTTGACCGAGGTGAACGCGATCCACTGGTACCGGCCAGTGACCAGGCCTTTGACCGCCCGCTCCATCTGCTGCGGGGTGCGCGGCGGCTCCACCGCGATGGTCGGGACCTGCTCGGGCACCGCGCCGGCCGCGCGCAGCCGGTCGCATACCTCCGCGGCCTGCTCCTTGGTGCGCGGCACCAGCACCCGCCACCCGAACAGCGGCTTGGTCTCGAACCACGACAGGGCCCGCTGCGCGGTGACGCCGTCGCCGACCACCGCGATGGCCGGCCCGTGCGCGGTCAGCAGCGACACCCCGGCGGCCTTCAGGTCGGCGGCCACCGATCCGGCCGTGCCCAGCACCGTGTGCTGGTCGGTGGTGGTCCCGTTCCAGGTGATCGCGAGCGGCGCGGACTCGGGCCAGCCCGCCGCGACCAGCATCTTGCCCAGGTCCACCGGGCCTGCCTCGGCGCCCAGGACGATCAGCGTGCCCGGGCCCGCGGTCAGCTTGCTCACCTCGGCGGCGTGGATGATCCGCACGTCGCCGCTGGCCGGCGAGGTCAGCGGGATGCCCGCATAGGCCGGCACCGCGGTGGCGGCCGGGACGCCCGGCACGATCTCGAAGGCGACCTTTGCCTTGGCGCACGCGCCCGCCTCGGCCGCGGCGGTGCCGAACAGCAGCGGGTCGCTGTCGAAGACGCGCACCGCGAGCTGGCCGGCCCGGGCCGCCTTGATCAGCGCCTTGCCGTCAGCGGCAGGCTCGCCGGCCTCGGTCACGCTCGCCTGGCCGCCGATGGCGGCGGCCAGCCGCCCGGTGAGCTCCGCCGCGCCGATCACCAGATCGGCGCGCTCGAGCAGCTGGGCGGCGCGGACCGTGAGCAGCCCCGCGTCGCCGGGGCCGGCGCCGACGAAGGCCACCAGGCCCCCGGACGGCGCTGACTGTGTGGGGTTCATGGGCTTTCGTCCCCGCTGGTGATGTGCCCCGCGGGCACGTTCGTATATCGTCCCGCGCCGCGCGCGAGCAGGTCGGCGGCCACGGCGGCGCCGAGGCGCTCCGCCTCGGCCGCCGGGCCGCGCGCGCTCCCGCGCAGTGCCGTCTCCCCGGCTGCGGCCGCGACAACCGCCCGCAGCCGCAGGGTCTCGTTCCCGGCGGCATAAGCGCCGACCGGAGCGGTGCAGCCCGCTTGCAGCGTAGCGAGCAGGGCACGCTCGGCGGTGACGGCCGCGCGGCTCGGCGGGTCTTCCACCCGGCCGAGCAGGTCCGCCAGTTCCGGCCGCCCGTCCTGGCATTCGACCGCGAGCGCGCCCTGGCCGGGCGCGGGCAGCATCTCATCTGGCTCGAAGACCTGCGTGACCGCGTCCAGCCGCCCGATCCTGGCCAGCCCGGAGTAGGCGAGCACCACGGCGTCGACCTCGCCGGCGGCGATCTTGGCGAGCCGGGTGCCCGCGCTGCCGCGGATCGGCACCGGCGCGATATCGGGCCGCAGCATCAGCAGCTGCGCGGCGCGGCGCGGCGACCCGGTGCCGATCCGGGCGCCGGGCGGCAGGTCGGCCAGCTTCGCGCCGCCCGCCGCGACCAGGGCATCGCGAGGGTCGTCGCGGGCCGGGACCGCGGCCAGCACGATGCCGGGCTGGCGGCCGGTTGGCAGGTCCTTCAGCGAGTGCACGGCCAGGTCGACCTGGCCGGCCAGCAGGCTGCGGCGCAGCGCGCTGACGAACACCCCGGTGCCGCCGATCTGGGTCAGCTGCGCCTGGCTGGCGTCGCCGAGCGTGCTGATGCCGGCCAGCTCGACCGCGCGGCCGGTCAGCCGGGTGATCTGCCCGGCCACGGCCCGGGACTGGGCCATCGCCATCGGGCTCTTGCGGGTGCCGAGGCGCAGCGGGGCGGCGGTCATGACGCCGCTCCCGGCTGGTCCCCGGCGGCCGGCCCGGGACCAGAGCCCGGCCAGCCCGCCAGCCCGGGATCCGGGGCGGCCACGGCGCGCACCGCGGCCGGGTCCAGGTCGAACAGCACCCGCAGGGCGGCCTCATAGGAGTCGGCGCCCGGCGACCCGGCCAGCTCCTTGACCCGGACGGTGGGCGCGTGCAGCAGCTTGTCGGCGACCCGGTGCATCGCCTGGGCGATCTCCTGCCGGGCCCGGTCGTCCAGGCCCGGCAGCCGGCGGCCGAGCCGGGCGGTCTCCGCCTCCACCACCCCGGCGGCCTTGGCCCGCAGCGCCAGCACGGTCGGGGCGACCTGCGTGGCCCGCCCGGCCAGCGCCCAGGCGGCGAACTCCTCGGCCACGATCTGGCGGACCCGCCCGGCCGCGCGGCCCGCCTCTCCGGTCAGGCCGGCCTGCGCCAGCTCGGCCAGGCTGACCAGCGCGGCGCCGGGCAGCCCGGCCGCCTCGGGCGCCACGTCCCGCGGCATGGCCAGGTCCAGCAGCACCAGCGGGCCCGCCGCCGGGTCGCGGGCGGCGAGCGCGGCGGCCACGTCCTGCGCCCCGATGACCTGGCCCGCCGCGCCGGTGCAGCTGATCACCAGGTCGGCGGCGGCCAGCTGGCCGGACAGCCCGGCCAGCGGCGCCGTGGTGCCGCCGACCGAGCCGGCCAGCTGCCGGGCCCGGCGCGCGGTGCGGTTCACGACGACCAGCGAGCCGGCCCCGTGGCGGGCCGCGGTCGCCGCCGCCAGCCCGCTCATCGCGCCCGCCCCGACGATCAGCACGGTCAGCCCGGCCAGGTCGCGGCGCTCCAGCCGGCCCAGCGCGGCGGCCAGGCCCGCGGAGACCACGCTCGGGCCGGCCTGGTCGATGGCGGTCTGCGCGTGCGCCCGCTTGCCGGCCCGCAGCGCCAGCGCGCCGGCCTGCGACAGGCCGCGGCTCAGCGTGCCGTGCTCGCGGGCCGCGGCGAAGGCCCGGCGGACCTGGCCGAGGATCTGGCTCTCGCCGATCACCATCGATTCCAGCCCGCACGCCACCGCGAGCAGGTGCTGCACCGCCCGGTCGGCGTAGTGCACGTACAGGTGGCCGGTCAGCTCGGCCAGCGGGATCCCGGTGTACCGGGCCAGCAGCTCGCTGACCGCCGCCACGCCGCCGTGGAAGGTGCCGGCGTCGGCGTAGACCTCGACCCGGTTGCAGGTGGACAGCACGGCCGCGCCGTCCACGCCCGGCGCCGAGTGCACGTCGCTGGCCAGCTTGAGCTGCTGCTCAGCCGGCAAGGCGGCGCGTTCCAGGGTGGCGACCGGCGCGCTGGCGTGGCTGAGCCCGATCACGAGCAGGGTCATCTCGCCACCGCCTCCGCCGTCACGCCGATGTCACCGTTCCCGCCCTTGGCCCCGAGCAGGCCCGCCTGGCCGAGCGGGCCGAGCCCGCTGCCCTCCGGCGGCCACCGGCCCGGCGGGCCGTCCGCCAGGCGCACTACTGCCCGGCGCTGGGCGTGGAATGCGAGAATCTGCAACTCGATCGACAGGTCGACCTTACGCACATCCACGCCCGGCGGCACGCTGAGCACGACAGGCGCGAAATTCAGGATGCTCGTCACGCCCGCCGCCACCAGCCGGTCGCACACCGGCTGCGCCGCCGTCGCGGGAGTGGCGATGACGCCGATCGACACCTCATGCTCGGCCACCACCGCCTCGATCTCCTCCGCGCTGCGCACCCGGTGCCGGGCGATGCGCTGGCCGACTACGCTGCCGTCGGCGTCCAGCACCGCCGCGATGCGGAACCCGCGCGAGGCGAAGCCGCCGTAGTTGGCCAGGGCCCGGCCGAGGTTGCCCGCGCCCACGATCACCACCGGCCAGTCCTGAGTCAGACCCAGTTCCCTGGACACCTGATACACCAGGTAGTCCACGTCGTAGCCGACGCCGCGGGTGCCGTAGGAACCCAGGTGCGACAGGTCCTTGCGCAGCTTGGCCGAGTTGACCCCGGCCGCGCCGGCCAGCTCCTCACTGGACACGGTCGCGATGCCGCGGTCGGCCAGGGCGTACAGCACCCGCAGGTAGACCGGCAGCCGCGCGATCGTGGCCTCGGGGATGCCGTGGCTGCCGTGCTCGGACCTGGGACGGCGGGACATGCGCCGGCGCTCCTGAGTATCGATGCTGCGCCTCGCGCGGGCCGGCGGCGCCCGCGCGCTGACATACCCGACTCACGGTACGCTCTTGTGAACGTTTGCACAAAGTCGGACGCCCCCGGGCCCGGGGACCTTTGGCCCTGTTTACCTGCGCTTTAACCGGGCCGGCGGCCGGGCGGGGCCCGGCGCCGAGCGCGGCACGCAGCCGGTCTTCACTGATGCGCCAGAAGTCGTGCTGCACGCCGTCGACGAAGGCGACCGGCACCATGTCGGAGTAAGCGGCCTGGTCGGCCGGCGAGGCGTCGACGTCGCGCTCCTCCCAGCCCACCCCGAGCTCGGCGGTCACCCGCTCGATCACGGCCCGGGCCTGCTCGCACAGGTGACAGCCGGGCCGGGACAGCAGCGTGACCCGGGGCGCGGCGGCTGGCGCCGCGGTCACCGCGGCGATCCGGGCATCTCGTCCGAGCGGACCGGCAGCGGCGGGGCGTTGCGGAAATCCGGCCGCTCGAAGCCTGAGGTGTCGTAGGCAGGCTCGCCGAACAGGTCGGAGACGGTCGGGAACGGCAGCACCTTGGCCTGCTGCAGGCCGAGCTCGATCACGTTGGTGGCCAGCACCAGCGGTGCCCGGTCGTGCTCGAAGCGCATGTTGTGCGGCTGGTGCCGGTGGCCCTCGTAGGCGGCCCGGTCGCGGTAGACCTCGTACAGGATGCGCTGCATCGGCGCGGACGGCACGGCGTGCAGGATGTAGGCCAGGGTGTCCGGCTCGGCCGCCATGACCTGCTCGACCAGCCGGTCGGCCAGCTCGTCGAAGTCGGCCACCCGGTCTTCCAGCAGCGTGTAGATGGTGATCTGGCCGAACATCCGCTCCCGGGCCCGGGCGTCGGCCCCGCTGAGCCCGGCCATGCCCGGCTCGGCGGCGCCGCGGCCCGCCGGCGCCGGGCCGGGCCGGAACAGGCCCGCGTAATAGCCGTTCTCGTCGCCGTACCCGTTCTCGTCGCGGGCCTGCGGCCCGGGCGGCCCGTAGCCGGGCGCTCCGGGCGGCGCCTGGCCGGAGTCCTCCTGCTGATCCGCCTCGTCGTAGCGGCCGGCCTCGTCGTAGCCGGGCTCATCCCACTGCGGGCCGCCGGAGCCGTTCACCGGCTGGCCGGCCCCGGGGTAGCCGTCCTGCGGCGGGTAGGGGGCGTAGCCGCTGCCCGCCGCGGCGGGGTAGTCCTCGTCGTCGTAGCCCTCGTCGCCGTCTGCCTCGCCAGGGCCTGCCTGCCGGTCGTAGGCGGGCCAGGCACCGGTGTCCTCCCACTCGCCCGGTCCCGGCCCGTGGTCCGGCGCGGCCGCGCCGTCGTGGATCTCGGCCAGCCGGACCCGGCCGAGCCGGGCGCCGGCCAGCCACGCCAGCACCGCGGCCGCCAGGCAGAACAACACGAACGCCGGGCCGACTGAGCTGGTGATCTTGCCGTGCCCGGCCAGCAGCGCGTACAGGCCGGGCAGCGCCAGCAGCAAAGCCGCCAGCCCGGCGGCCCACACCGGCCCGGCGGCCGGGCGCCAGGCCGGGACGCGGCGCGCCCGCAGCGCGGTGCAGGCGATCGCGAGCACCGCGACCAGCGCGGTCGCCGGGGCCAGCGCGTCGGCCAGCAGCAGGTTGGGAATGATCTGGTAGTACGTGCCGGGCGCGGGCCAGGCCATGGTGAACGCCGTGCCGCTGAGCGGGTCGGTCCCGAGCACCACCAGGGCGATGATCGCCAGCGCGGGCAGCAGCAGCCGGGCCGCGAACCGCACGGCCAGCGTCCGGCCGGCCACCTCGGCCAGGCCCAGGCACAGCGCCAGCGGTGCGACGACGGCGGCGCCCAGCTCCATCACGCGGAAGGCACCGGTCCCGTAGCCGTTATGCGCCCCGATCGCCTGCGCGGCCAGCGACGCGGTCAGCCCGGCCGCGGCAACAGCCCAGGCCACCACGGCTATGCCGGGGACGCGACGGCACCTGACCGCGAGCATGCCGGTAGCCACGGCCGCGATCAGGCAGCCGAGGAAGGCCGCGATCAAGTGCATGGACATTGCTGACTATGGTGCCCGACGCCAGCCGATGATGCGACCGGACTGCCTCCCCCGGGGGGCCGGCGATCTGCACCGCGACCCCGCGCGGGCCGCTGGTGACCGCCGGTAGCCTCGGATGCCATGAGGCGGCTGCTTGCTGCGCCAGGCCCGGCCCGGCGGCGACCCCGGCCCGGGCCGCGGGCCCTGGCGCGGCCGGATGACCCGGCGGTCCGGGCCCGCGCCCGCCGACCTGGCCGCGGCGGCCGCTTCGGCGGCGGCCGCGGTGGTCGAGCAGCCGCCGCGCATCCCCGACCCGGCGGCTGCCGCCTTCTTCGACGTCGACAACACGCTGATGCGCGGCGCCTCCATCTACCACTTCGCCCGCGGCCTGGCGGCGCGCAAGATGTTCGGCCCGCAGGACCTGGTCCGGCTGACCTGGGGACAGCTGGCCTTCCGGCTGCGCGGGCTGGAGAACACCGGGCACATCGACTCGGCCCGGCAGGCGGCGCTCGCCTTCGTCGCCGGGCACCAGGTGGCCGGCATCGTCGCGCTCGGCGAGGAGATATACGACGACACGATGGCCGACCGGGTCTGGGCCGGCGCCCGGGAGCTGACCCGGCGGCACCTGGAGGCCGGTCAGCGGGTCTGGCTGGTGACGGCCACGCCGGTGGAGCTGGCCAACATCATTGCCCGGCGGCTCGGCCTCACCGGCGCGCTCGGCACCGTGGCCGAGAGCTGCGACGGGGTCTACACCGGCCGGCTGGCGGGCGGCCTGCTGCACGGCGAGGCCAAGGCCGCGGCGGTGTCCGCGCTGGCGCAGCGCGAGGGCCTGGACCTGGCCCGGTGCAGCGCCTACAGCGACTCCGCCAACGACCTGCCGATGCTGCGGCTGGTCGGCCACCCGCACGTGGTGAACGCCGATCCTGAGCTGCGCGCCGTGGCCAGGGAGCAGGGCTGGCCGGTGCACGACTTCCGGTCCGGCCGCCGCGCGACGATGCTCGCGCTGCCGGCCGCGGCCGGCGCGGGCGCAGTGGCCGGCGGCGTCGCCGCCGGGCTGGCCATCCGGCGCCGCCGCGCGGCCGGCTGACTCCCGCCCCGGCGGGTCAGCTGAACGCCGGCCCGCGCTGCTCCAGCAACTCGTCCACCCTGGCCTGGATGATGCCGCGCACCCGGCCGGCCAGCTGCGCGATCGTCTCCGGGTCGCGGCGCTGCGCGGCGGCATAGCCGGCGGTGGGGACCGGCGGGCAGAAGGCGACCAGCCAGTTGGAGGGCAGCGGGATCGCGCCGAGCGGGCCGAGCCAGGGGAACAGCGGGGTGACCGGGAAGTAGGGCAGCCGGAGCAGCCGGGCCACGTGCTCCGCGTTGCCGATCATGGGGTAGATCTCCTCGGCGCCCACGATCGCGCACGGGATCATCGGCACCCCGGCGCGCAGCGCGGTCGCGGCGAACCCGCCGCGGCCGAAGCGCTGCAGCTGGTAGCGCTCGCTGAACGGCTTGCCGATGCCCTTGAAGCCCTCGGGGAACACCCCGACCAGTTCCCCGGCGCACAGCAGCCGGTGCGTCTGCGCCGGGTCGGCCCGGACGTGCCCGCTGGCCCGGGCCAGCTGGGCCAGCCCCGGCAGCGCGTAGACCAGGTCCGCGCCGAGCAGCCGCAGGTTCCGGTGCGCCGGGTGCTCACCGAACACCCCGGCCTGCAGCATGATGGCGTCAAACGGCAGCACGCCGGAGTGGTTGGCGACGACCAGGGCCGCGCCCGCGGCGGGCACGTGCTCCAGGCCGGTCATCTGCACCCGGAACCAGCGGCGGTACAGCGCCAGCGCGGCCGGCATCAGCACGGCGGAATTCAGCTCGGGATCGAAGCCCGATTCGTCCGGGTGGTGCTCCCCGGCCAGCCGCCGCCGCGCCAGCCCGGCGACGTCCGCCAGCTTGCGCAGCCACTGCTCACCGGGCGCGCCTGGCCCCGGCTGGCTCATCCGCCTGCCGGCGCGGTCCGGGAAGCCGAGCGGGCAGCGCCCGCCCAGCGCACGCTACTTCTTGTTCCTGCGCTGTACGCGGGTCTTGCGCAGCAGCTTGCGGTGCTTCTTCTTGGCCATGCGCTTGCGGCGCTTCTTGATCACTGAGCCCACGAGACCATCCTCGATTGCTATCCGGGTGGGGCATGCCTACGCGCACGCCCCGCCGGGGGGCTCGCACACGCCAACGTCAAAGACTACCGCTGCCGCGGCCCGCGGCTGGACCGCCGGGCCGAAATGGGCTTTTCGCCCGCCCGCCCCGGCCTGCGGCGCGGGCGGGATGGGCGGGTGGTTAATCGGTTCCGACGAACGCGTCCCGCAGGTACTGGTTCACCGCCTGCTCGGGTACCCGGAAGGAACGGCCGACCCGGATCGCCTCCAGCTCGCCGGAATGCACGAGACGGTAAACGGTCATCTTGGAAACGCGCATTATGGTGGCCACTTCAGCCACGGTCAGAAACCTGACGTCACTGAGCGGAGTCGCTTCTGCTGCCATGGATGCCCTCTTCCGGCGCGGGCCGTGCACGCCTAGCGAGATTCAGCGCACCAGTCACGCCTGTCTCCAGGGTAAGTCCTGTGCGGAAAAGGGCAAGCCCGCCGATGGGTGCCTTATCCCGGCACCTATCGGCACCTCATCCCGGCCCTCCGGCCGGGGCCGCCGGCCGGCCGTTCCCGGCCGGGCGGCCGGCCTTTGTCCTGGCCGGCTGGGCTAATCGGCACCCAGCTCGCGGCCGCGGTCGCGGGCCGCCTCGATGGCCGCCAGGAACGCGGCCCGGACGCCGTGCCGCTCCAGCTCCCTGATCGCGCTGATCGTGGTGCCGCCGGGCGAGGTCACCGCCTCGCGCAAGATCACCGGGTGCTCGCCTGAGTCACGCAGCATGGTGGCCGCGCCGAAGACGGCCTGGCGGACCATCTCCAGCGCGGTCTGGCGCGGCATGCCGAGCAGGATCCCGGCGTCCACCATGGCCTCGACCAGGAAGTACACATACGCCGGGCCGCTGCCCGACAGCGCCGTCGCGGCGTCTTGCTGGGATTCGGGTATGCGCAGCACCTTGCCCACCGGGCGCAGCAGCTCCTCGGCCCGGCGCAGGTGCTTCTCGGTGGCATGGCGGCCCGGCGAGATCACGCTCATCGCCTCGTCCACCAGCACCGGGGTGTTCGACATGACCCGCACCACCGGCACCTCGCCGGTCAGCCGCCGCTCGATGTACCCGGTGGTGATGCCGGCCGCGACCGAGATGACCAGCTGCCCGGGCGTCACGACCGGCGCGATCTCGGCCAGCAGCCCGGACATGTCCTGCGGCTTGACCGTCAGCATCAGCGTGCCGGCCTCCCGCGCCGCGATAACGGCGCTGCCCGCCTCGATGCCGTAGCTGTCGCGCAGCTCCTTGCCTCGCTCGTCCCTGCGCACCGCCGCGGCCACCCCGCTGGCCGATACCCCGGCTCGCAGCATGCCCGAGATCAGCGCCTCGCCCATCTTTCCCGCACCCAGCACCGCGATCATGCCCAGGAGCCTAATCGCCGGCGAGGGCCCGCCGGGTCCGAGCAGGCGGTTGCTGCTATCCGCCTGAGCCGGCCGCGAGGGCCCGCCGAGCCCGAAGCGATGACGCTGCCCCGGGTGAACCCCAGCCGAACGGGAGCCGGCCGCGAGGGCCCGCCGAGCCCGAAGCGATGACGCTGCCCCGGGTGAACCCCAGCCGAACGGGAGCCGGCCGCGAGGGCCCGCCGAGCCCGAAGCGATGGCTATGACGAGACAACGGAAAGCCCCCACGACGAACGGCAACCTTGCCGTGGGGGTCCGGGGGTCGCCCCCCGGGCCAGCACCGCGTGGGGGTCCGGGGGGCCGCCCCCCGGGCCAGCACCGCTCAGCTCTTTGAGCCGAGCGAGCGCAGGAAGAAGCCGAGGTTCGCCGGGCGCTCGGCGAGGCGGCGGACCAGGTAGGCGTACCAGTCGTCGCCGTAGGGCAGGTAGACCCGGACCTGCGCTCCGGCCGCGGCCAGCCGGGCCTGCTCGGCGGGCCGGATGCCGTAGAGCATCTGGTACTCGAAGCTGGCGGCCTCCCGGCCGGCGCCGAGGGCCAGCGCGCCGGTGATCTCGATCAGCCGCGGGTCGTGCGTGGCCAGCATCGGGTAGCCCGAGCCGTTCATCAGGATCCGCAGGCAGCGCGCGTAGCTCCGGTCGATCTCGGCCCGCGCCCCGAAGGCCACGTCCTCGGCGGCGCTGTAAGCGCCCTTGCAGAGCCGGACCCGCGACCCGGCCCCGGCCAGCGCGGCGCAGTCTTCCGGGCTGCGCCGCAGGTAGGACTGGACCACGGCGCCGAGATCGGGGAAGTCCTCGCGCAGCCCGGCCAGCAGCTGCCGCTCCAGTCCGGTGTTCGCGTGGCTCTCGGCATCCAGCGTCACGGTGGTGCCCGCGTTCCTGGCCGCGGCGCAGATGCGGGCCAGGTTCCCGGCGGCGGTCTGCTCGCCGTGGCCGGGCAGGTCCAGCCCGACCGCCGTCGCCTTGACCGACACCTCGGCCCGGCCGCCGGCCGCCAGGCCGCGCTCGGCCAGCCGGGCGAGCAGTGTGACGTACTCCTGCGTGACCGCCGCGGCCTGCTCCGGCTCGGTGGTGTCCTCGCCCAGGTAGTCCAGGCTGACCAGCAGTCCGTCCGCCAGCAGCCGGGACGCGGCGTCCAGGGCCTCGTCCGCGGTGTGCCCGGCGACGAACCTGGCCACGATGTCGCGGGTAACCGGCGCGGCGATGACGGCCTGGCGCATCCGGTCGCTGGCCGACGCGGCCAGCAGGGCACGGCGCAGCACAGCTGATGACCTCCGGGGGGATCCGGTCTCGTCCTGCCGGGCCAGGCTACTCGGGGCGGCCGGCCGGGCACCCCGGGGCTAGCCGCGGCCGCGGGCGGCCAGGCCGCCGCGCGGGCGGCGCAGCGTCACGGTCACGTTCGCGCCCGCGTCGGGCGGCACGATGACCTCCTGCGCGGCGGGCAGCCCGGCCGCGGTCAGCGTGTCCTGCACCGGCACGGTCCGCTTGACCAGGGCGAGCGCGATCGGGCCCAGCTCGTAGTGCCGGGCGGCCGAGCCGGTGAAGCCGACCTCGCGGCCGCCGTCCGCGACCGGGTCGCCGTGCGCCGGGAGCCGGTCCTCGCTGCCGTCCAGGTGCAGCAGCACCAGGCGCCGCGGCGGGTGCCCCAGGTTGTGCACCCGCGCGACCGTCTCCTGGCCGCGGTAGCAGCCCTTGCTGAGGTGCACGGCGGTCTCGATCCAGCCCACCTCGTGCGGGATCGTGCGGTGGTCGGTGTCCAGCCCGAGCCGGGGCTGGCGGGCGGCGATCCGCACCGCCTCGGCGGCCAGCGTGCCCGCCAGCATCGCGCCGCCGTCCCGCAGCCGCGCGGCGGCGGCCGCCAGCTGGTCGCGGGCCACGATCAGGTCGGTGCCGAGCGGCCCGGTGATCACCGCGGCGGGGGCGGCCGGCCCGTCCAGGCCGTCCAGCGCTGCGGCGGCGTCCGGCCCGCTCAGCCGGAGCACGGCGAAGCGGCCGGTCGCGTCGGCTGGCTCGACATCGAGCAGGAAGCGCATGGCGGCCATGAACTCCAGCAGCGGCCCGGCGGTGCCGGGCTCGACATGCGCCCAGATCGTGCTGCCGTCGTCGGTGAGGGTGAGGTGATGCTCGACGTGACCGCTCGGGGACAGCACCAGAGCCTGCGCGCTCGCGCCGGGCGCCAGTCCCTCCAGCTGCTGGGTGGTGAGGCTGTGCAGCCAGGACAGCCGGTCCCGCCCGGAGATCGTGATCACGCCGCGGTGCGACAGGTCGGTGACGGCGGCCGCTTGCGTCATGGCCCGCTGCTCGGCGAACGGGTCGCCGTAGTGGGCGGCCACGCCAGCGTCCGGGGGATCCGCGGCGACCGCGCCCGGCTCGGCCAGAAGGGGGCTATGCATGCCGCCAGGTTATGCGGTGGCCGGCTGGCCCGCGGCCGGTCCCGCCGCGGCCGGCCGCGCGGCCTGCGGCGCCGGCACCAGGCCGGCGGCCGCGGCCGCCCGGCAGTCCGCGCACCGGCCGAACACGGTCAGGTGCGTAACGTCGGTCTCGAACCCCTGCCCGGCCTCCAGGGCCGCGGCCAGCGGCGCGGCCACGGCCGGCGGCAGCTGGGTCACCCGCTCGCACTGGCGGCACACCAGGTGCACGTGCTGCGCCTCGCTGGCCAGGTGATAGCTCGGCGCGCCGTGGCCGAGGTGGGTGTGGGTGACCAGGCCGATCTGCTCCAGCAGCTCCAGCGTCCGGTAGATCGTCGACACGTTCACCCCGCGCGCGGTCTGCCGGACCTCGGCGTATATCTCCTCCGGGGTGGCGTGGTCGAGGCGGGTGACAGCCTGCAGCACCAGCTGGCGCTGCGGGGTGACCCGGTAGCCCTTGGCCCGCAGCGTGTCGTCCCACCCGTGCGACATATCCCGAGTCTAGTGAGCCGCCAGTAACGCGCTTGCCTGATCGGCGCGGCCTGACGTACCGTTCGGCTATCGCGGGAGAGGAGGTGGTCCAACAGTATGCATAGATGTCGGACTCGCGAGGTGGCTGTCCGCTAGCCGCCGTCCCGTGGAGCGCCGCCGCTGACTGCGGCGCGGCGCTCAGTACCGGCCGGGATGCTCCGTGCCGCCGCAGGCGGCCGGGAGGATCCGGCGCCGCAAGGCGGCGGCCGGCGAATACACGGCAGACACCGACCCCCGGGCTGACCGGCCCTCGTCCAGCCGGTCCCTGCCCGGCCGCTCCCGTGAGCGGCCGGGCAGGAAAGGCCCGGGGGCTTTTTTCGTGCCCACCGTAATCACTAGCTGTTACTAATCACTTACGCAAAGTTCTCAGCCGCAGTAGGGTCGGTCCGTGTGCGTGCCCGGCCGTTCCCGCCAGCCCGGGACCGCGCGCCGGCCCCCAGCCGGCTGGCCGGGGCGGCGGACCTTCATCACCCGAGCGCAAAGGAATCCCTCACGTGAAGCCGATGATCGTCAGGACCGTTGCCGCGGCCGCCGGGACGGCCGCGCTGGTCGCCATGGCCGCCGCCGCCAGCCCGGCGCTTGCCGCGCCCGCGAGCCCGGCCCGCCAGGCCCGCCCGGCCGCGGCCGCCCCCGCCACCTACCCCGGGCACCCGATCATCCCCGCGACCGGCTCGCAGGCCAAGGCGCTGGCGCTCGGGCAGTACCAGCCGACGGTCGAGTCCGGCAACTGGGCCGGCGACGCCGCCACCCGGCGTACCTTCCGCGCGATCAGGGCCACCTTCTTCGTGCCCTACCTGAACTGCGGCATCAACGCCGCCAGCGGCAGCCGCTACTCCTCGCACTGGGTCGGGCTCGACGGGTTCTCCGATCACTCGGTCGAGCAGGACGGGATCGAGGCCGATTGCTTCGGCACCAGGGCCGTCTACCACGCCTGGTATGAGTTCTTCCCCAAGCCCGAGACTCGCATCGGCCTGCGGGTCGCGGCCGGCCAGTCGGTCACCGCGTCGGTGTACTACAACCGGTCGAGCCGGAAGTTCACCCTGGCCCTGGCCAACAACACCACCCGCAGGCACTTCCGGATCTCGCTGCGCTGCCGGGTCCGCTGCCTGCGCTCGTCGGCCGAGGTGATCAGCGAGGCTCCCACCCTGGTCAACGGCAAGGGCCAGCTGCGGCTGGCCAACCTGGCCGACTACGGGGCGGCTAACTACACCGGGGTCTCGGTCACCACCACCAAGGGCACCCGCGGCGGCATGTACGCGCGGGACTGGAGCACCACCAAGATCCTCCAGGTGTCGCAGCAGGGCAGCCATCCGGTCGTGGCCAGGCCCACCTCCGTGCACGACGGCGGGTTCAGCGTCTACTGGCTGCGCCAGAGCTGACCGGCACCAGGCGGTCAGCCCGCGCTGACCCGCTTGAGCTGCGCGGAGGCGTGTGACTGCAGCGGCTGGCCGACGGCGGCCATGTCGTAGGCGTAGCCGAGGTCGGCGCCGATGAGCCCGTACAGGCGCCGGCCGGCGGTCACTTCCTTGGCCGAGGCCGTGCGCGCCACCGCGTCGGTGGCCAGCTCGATCCGGGTGCCGGAGATGGTGCCCAGGTAGATTTCCACGATCCCGGTCGGGTGGGCCAGCAGGACCTCCAGGCCGCCGTCGGCCTGCGGCCGCCAGTAGCCGGCCTTGGCCGACAGCGGCCGGCCGATGGTGCCGTCCTCGCCGAGCAGCCAGGTGCGCGAGGAGTAGGCCAGAAACGGGCGGCCATCGTGGCTGAATGACAGCTCCTGGCCGAAATTCGCGCTCTCGATGGTCGGGTACCCGACCACGCCCGCGCCCTCCCAGTGCCCGATCAGGAAACGCAGCGGCGTGAGCAGCGGATGCGGGGCAGGGGCGTCGCTCTGGCGGTCCATCCGGTCACCTTAGCGACCGGCACGCGGTCAGTCCGCCGGCGGCGCCGGCGGCGGCACCACCGGGCGGGGCTCCGCCGCGCGCCATAGCCGCCAGCTGCCCGCGGCCAGCACCAGCGCCACGGCCGCGCAGGCGGCGATCAGGATCAGGCCGCTGATCTCCCCGAGCATGCCGCGAGTGTAAGCGCGGCCGCCCCGCCCGCCGCCGCGGCACGCGGAGCGGGCGCCGCAGCCCGCTGAACGGGACGTTCGCGGTTACGGCCGGCAGACCTGCGGCCCGCACAGCGTGGCCCGCCCGCGGCACATAGTCTGATGGGCATGGCCCGGTCTCTGGTAGTCAAGATCACCGTGGGGCGAGATGACCTGGAACGGTGCAACCAGGCGCTCACGGTCGCCGCGGCCGGGGCCGCGAGCGGCGTGCCGGTGTCGTTGTGGCTGACCGGCGAGGCGTCGTGGTTCGCGCTGCCCGGTAACGCCAAGGACGTCGAGCTGCCGCACGGGATGCCGCTGGCGGAACTGCTGGCCAGCGTGCTGGAGGCCGGGACGGTCACGCTGTGCTCCCAGTGCGCGGCGCGGCGGGAGATCAGCGCGGACGACGTGGCCACGGGCGTGCGGATCGCCGGGGCCACCACATTCCTGGCCGAGGTGCTGCAAGACGGCGCGCAGGCGCTGGTGTACTAGCCCGGCCTGGCTGCGGTTCCTCCCGGCCCGGCGGCTCAGCCGCCGACGGCGGCCAGCCGCTCGGCGCGCAGCCGGCGGCCCACGCCTCGGCCTGCTCGGGCAGCGGCGGCAGCGGGCCCGCCGCCCGCTGCAGCAGCAGGTCGGCCAGCGCCGGGTTGCGTACCAGCGCCGGGCCGTGCAGGTAGGTCCCGAACACGCTGCCGGCGTACGCGCCCTCGGTGCCTTCGCCGTTGCCGACCCCGAGCGTGACCCGGGCCAGCGGCCGGGCCGCCGGGCCGACCGTGGTGACGCCCTGGTGGTTCTCGAACCCGGTCAGCCGGCCCGCGCCGAGCGCGGGATCGGCATCCGCCAGGATCTCGCCGACGCTGCGGCGCTGGCCGCGGCCGCTGCTGATGTCCAGGATGGACAGGCCCTCCTCCGGCTCGCCGTCGACGCCGCCGAACACGCTGCCGGTGAGCTGGTAGCCCGCGCAGACCGCGAAGATGACCTTGCCCGCAGCGGCCGCCGCGGGCAGCCCGCCGTCGGCGCGCAGCCGCCGGGCCGCGAGGATCTGCGGCAGGTCCTCGCCGCCGCCGAGCAGGTAGATGTCGCCCTCGCGGGGCACCGGCTGGTCCGAGTTCACCTCGGTCGCCTCGGCCGGCAGGCCGCGCAGCCCGGCCCGGCGCAGCAGCACCAGCAGGTTCCCCCGGTCGCCGTAGGTGGACAGCAGGTCCGGGTACACCCACACCAGCCGCAAGGCGGAGGGCCGCCCGGCAGGATGGCTCATTGCGTCCTCCCCAGGGCCGCCCTGATCTGCTGGAACGCGGTGTAGTTGGCGATCACGTCGAGCGGGCCGGCCGGGACCCGGCCGATCGCGTCATCGATACCGTCCGCCAGCTCGAACGCCACCTCGTCGGCCTCCAGCCGGACGGCGAGGTCGATCCGGCGCTGGCCGGCCACCAGCACCCGGTGCCCGCGCAGCACCCGGTAGTCGACGTCCCACAGCCACGAGGTGTCCTTGCCGTCGGGTACCTGGGCGTTGACGGCGAGCAGCACCGGCGCCGGGGGCGGCGACAGGACGTCGAACGCCTCCAGCCAGCCCGCCGGGTTCTTGGCCAGCAGCAGGCGGACCGACCGGCCGCGCCGCCCGATGGTGGTGTAGCGGCCGGCCACCGAGCGGACGCCGCGCAGCGCGGGCAGCGCCTGCTCGGCGCCCGCGCCGAAGCAGTCCGCCACCGCCAGGGCCATGACCGCGTTGGACCGGTTCGCCCGGCCGGGCAGGTTCAGCGCCAGCTCGCGCACCTGGCCGCCCGGGTCGATGACCGCGTTGCCGTCCTGCACCCACCGGGCCGGGGGGCGGGCGAACGAGCATTCGTGGCAGCGCCAGCCCGACTCGTCCCGGCTCAGGTGCGACCCGCACCGCGGGCAGCACCAGGAGTCCTCGTGCCAGCGCTGGCCGGCCGCCACCCAGGTGACCCCGGTGGTCCCGCTGGCCGCCCAGGCCACCAGCGGATCGTCGGCGTTGGCGATCACCCGCACCCCCGGATGGGCGGCCAGCGCCTCGCGCCAGCGCCGGGCGATGAGCCAGATCTCGGCGGCCCGGTCCATCTGGTCGCGGCTGAGGTTCAGCAGCACGACCACCCTGGGCCGGGTGACCTCGATGGTCGCGGGCAGGTGCCGCTCATCCACCTCCAGCACCGCGTACGGGGCGTGCGGGGCCCGGCCGAGCGCCGAGGCCAGCCCGGCCTCCATGTTCGCGCCGAACGCGTTGGAGGCCACCTCCTGCCCCATCGAGGCCAGCGCGGCCGATGTCAGCCGGGTCGTGGTCGTCTTGCCGTTGGTCCCGCTGACCAGCACGATCTGGCGGCCGGCCGCCAGCAGCCTGAGCAGGTCAGGCTCGAACCGCAGCCCGACCACGCCGCCGATGACCGAGCCGTCACCGCGGCCGGCCATCCGCGATACCCGCCCCGCGGCGCCGCCGATCGTGGTGGCCAGCCGGGCGCGCAGCGGGAGCTTGCTCATGGGCGCCGATGCTATCCTCACCCGCGGCCTGCCCCCGGCGCGCCGGCGCCGGCCAGCTCGTCGTCGCCCACGATGAACCGGCGCGGCCAGGACAAGACGGCTTCCAGCCAGCCCGCCACCCCCATCTCGCCTGCTGCCTGGCGCAGCTGGCCGCGATGGCTGGCGCCGATCATCACGGCGGCGAGGTCGTCGGTGAAGCCGCGCTGGTCGTCCTCGCCGAGCAGCACCGTCCAGGCGGGCAGCCGGTTGCGGGCCAGCTCCATCGACAGCGGGTGCCGCCGCAGCCCGGTGACCCGCTGGCCGACCTTGACGTCGGGCCGGTCGGCCAGCCCGGGCAGCGGGTAAAGCAGCGGCGGCGCGGGGGCGAACGGGTCGGGCGGGGTGTCGGCGAGCGGGCAGACCCGGTCGATCTCGTGCAGCCACTGCAGCTGCGGGATGACCCAGCCGGTGCCGGGCAGCGTGCCCGCGCCCTTGCCGCCGTCCAGCATCCGCCGGGCGGTGGCGGCCAGCTCCGCGGCCAGGCCGTCCGGGTCGGCGTGCTCGCGCACGGTCGGCGCCCGGCCGGCCAGCGCCCGGTCCAGCGTGCTGGCCAGCAGGCAGTCCCGCAGCCGGCCGTCCAGGGCCGCCCACCGCTGGCGGAGCCCGGCCGGCACCGCCGGCCGCGGGCGGTTGGTGAGGTAGGCCAGCACCAGGGCCTCGGCCCAGACCCGCAGCCAGGCGTCCTCGGGTGCGCTGAGCAGAAGGTCCGCCGCCCGCAGCTCCAGCAGCGTGCAGGCTCGTCCGCCGGTGCAGGCCGGGCCGCACGCTGCCGACCGGCGGCCGGTGACCGGCGGGCCGGCCAGCTCTCCGGGCGCGGGCGGGCGCTCGCCGTCCCCGCCGAACGGCACCGCGATCCGGACCGGGCGGTCCATGCCGTCGGCGAACACCGCGGCCAGGCCCGGCGGCAGCGACACGACCTGCCGGGACTGGTCCGCGTCCAGGTTCATGGCCGCGCCGACGACCTGCCGGTCGTCATGCGCCGGCAGCCGGTGCAAGATCTTCAGCGCGGTGTTCTTGACCGCGTCGGGGACCAGCTTGGCCGGGATCTGCTCGGCGATCACCACACCCTCGCCGTAGGCGCGGATCTCGGCCAGCAGGCCGGCGAACAGCTCGACCGCATGCCCGGACGGCCCCTCCCGGCCCGCGCGCAGCAGCCGGTGCGCCTCCTCCAGCACGATCACGTGCCGCAGTCCGCCGGCCGGCTCGGCCCGGGCGCGCAGCCGCAGGTGCTCGGTGATCCTGATCACCAGCGTGCCGATCAGGAACGCCTTGTCCTCGTCGTTGGCCACGTCCTCGATGGCCAGCACTACGTTGCCGCGCAGCAGCGCGCCGATGTCGGCCGGGTGGCCGCCCTCGAAGAACCGGCCCGCCGAGCCGGTGCGCAGCGACCGCAGCCGGACCTCGACGAAGCCGCGCACGTCGGCCTGCAGCTCGCGGCCGTAGCCGACTTCCTCGATGACCTCCAGCGCGGCCGCCTGCAGCCGGGCCAGGGTGGGCACGGCCGGCGGGGCCGGGGCGCCGGCAGGCCGCCGGTGACCGCATCCCAGCCGCAGTCGGCGTAGGCGCGCTGCAGCGCCTGGGCCATGATCTGCGGGAACGGCTCGTGCGCGTCGAACGCGGCGAGGAACAGCGCCCGCACCATGTCCATGTGCGCCTGCACCGGGTAACCCGGCTCGGGAGCCAGCGGGTTGACCGAGAACGGCACCGCGGCCGGGTCGGCCGGGTTGATCAGCGTCAGCTGGCCGCGGCCGGCGATCCGCCCGGCCATCGCCGCGTACTCCGACTTGACCGGCTCTATGGCCAGCCAGCTGATCCCCGCGCCGGTCAGCTGGCTGAGCAGGTGCCGGACCGTCTGCGACTTGCCGGGCCCGGTCGCGCCCGCCACGAACGCGTGCCGGTTCAGCGTGGCCAGCGGCACGTGGAACTCGCCGACCGGCCGGTCCTGGCCGTCCAGGATCGCGCCCAGGCTGATCGCGGCGTCCGGGGCGGTCTCGCTGGTCACGTCGAAGTACCCGGCCTCGAGCACCCGGATTCCCGGCACCTCCCGGCGCGGCAGCCCGATCAGCGCGGCCATCGGCCCGGCCGTGGTGCGCAGCGGCACCTGCGCGCCGTCGGCCGGATCGGCCAGCGTGACCGCGAGCGCGTCGGCGAAATCGTGCGCGCCCTCGCCGGTGCGCAGCCGGTACGGGTGCGCGCGCAGGTCGGCCGCGCCGACCAGCACCGGGGCGATCAGGCTGAGCTCCGCGGCGCTGGCCGCCCCGGCCAGCACCCGCACGTTCCACAGCCCGGCCTCGCGGAAGGCGTCCAGCTCGGCCAGCCGGTGCCGGACCCGGTCGGCGTCGAACCGGGCGTTCTCCTCGTCGTAGCGGTGCAGCACGTCCAGCCGGGCGCGCAGCTCCGCGGTCTCGGCCTCCAGCACGTCGGTCGGCTCGGCGACGATCAGCCAGCCGAACGGCCGGGCCATCAGCGTGGTCAGGGCGGCCTCGAACCGGGACGGCGCCGCCGGGCCGGGCGGCGGCAGGGCGCCGCCGGGCCCGGTGTCGCGGTCGTGCTCGCGGCCCGGCCGGCCAGCGGCCAGGCCGGCGGCAGGCTGGTCGGGCCGCCACGGCGCCTGGCGCCCGGGGCACGGCGCCCACACCAGGCGGTCCAGGTCGGCCAGCAGGCTGGGGCTGGCGGGCACGCCGCGCGCCCCCCACGGGAACAGCAGCTCGGCCGGCCCGGCGTGCTGGCCGTCCAGCGGCCCGTTCGATTGTTCGCGTGACGGTTCGCGTGACCACCCGGCCGGCGGCAGCGGCCCCGCGTTGGTGAGCAGCTCCAGCGGGGCGCCGCCGCCGCGTGACAGCCAGCCGGCCACGAACGGCCGGCCGTGCAGCGCCGCGTTCAGCGCGGCCGGCAAGATCGCGGCGTAGTCGGCGTCCGCGGTACCGCCCAGGCAGCTGGCCATGACCGCCTGGACCTGATACCAGGGCCCGACGGCTCCTCCCCCGATGGCTGGCGCAGGGCTGATGGCACTACCTTCTTTCTTCATCGGGAGCCCTCGGGGAACGCTTGCGGGGCTTGTCCTTTGAGGACTGAAATGAGACGGCGTCCCCGGGGGTGACCGGCGGAGGCCGGAAGCCATCGAGGGTGTTGTCCTTCAAGGACTGGTCCATCAGCACGGCGCAGCGCCTCCACCGTCCGTGATCGCGAACCTGATGGGAGGCAGGTGTGCTTGGTGTGGGGGTGGACTGGGCCGAGTCGTTTCACGACGTGGCGCTCGGCAGTGCCGGGTGAAGGGGTGATCGAGCAGTTCCGGATCGGCCACGGCCCGGCAGGCGTGCAGCGGCTGGTCGCCCGGTGCCTGGAGCTGGAGCCCGACCCGGCCGAGGTGCGGGTGGTGCTGGAGACTCGGCACGGCCTGCTGGTCGAGGCGCTGGTGGATGCGGGGTTCACGGTGCTGCCGGTGAACCCGGACCTGGTGGCGCGCCGCCGCGGCCCGGCGAAGAAGAAAGATGACGCCGCGGATGCCCGGATCTGCTGCCTGATGGCCCTGGATGCCTACCTGGAGCTGCGCAAGCTGATCCCGCATGGCGAGATCGGCACCGAGCTGCGCGCCATCGCCCGTGATGACGAGCGGGCGGCCCGCGACGAGCGGCGGATCGGCAACCGGCTGCGCGCCGACCTGTTGTCTGTTTTCCCCGCCGCCGTCGACATCGCCGGCGGCGACCTGGGCGCGGCGGTATTCCTCAAGCTGCTGCAGCGCTGGCCCTCTGCTGACGCGCTGGCTGCCGCCAGCCGCGAGGAGCTGGAGGCCTTCGCCCGCTCGGCCCGGCACGGCTGGCCGGGCCGGTTCGCTGACCGCGTCACCACGGCCCTGGCCGCGCCCCGGCTGGCGGCCCGGCCCGAGCTGGCCCGCGCCAAGGCCGGCACCATCGCGGCTGGCCGCCGCCCAGCTGCTGCTGCTCCGCGCCCAGCGCAGGGCGTGGGAACGGCGGATGGGTGAGCTGCTGCTCGGCGCGCCCCGCTACGGCCGGGACAAGACCCCGAAGGACCCTGACCCGGGGAAGGCGTTCCCGGGCGGCGAGATCTACCTGAGCATGCCTGGCCTGGGTGATCGTCTCGCCGCCCGGGTCGCCGGCGAGATCGGCGAGCACTTCGAGCAGTTCGTCACGCCGAACTCCCTGCAATGCTACGGCGGGCCGAGCACCCGTCACCCGCAGGTCCGGCCGCAGCGAGTTCGTCGTCGCCCGCCGCCTGGCCTATAACCGGCATCTCGGCGAGGCCGTCCACCAGTGGGCCTTCTGCAGCCTCCAGCAATCCGCCTGGGCCAGAGAGTTCTACGACGAGAAGACCGCCGCCGGCAACAACCACCACTGCGCGCTGCGCAAGCTCGGCAACCGCTGGCTCGAGGTCCTGTGGCACTGCCTGGACAAAGGCGTCCTCTACGACGAAGCCATCCACACGGCCAACCGGCAAAAGGCAAGCGCCCTCAAACCTGCCGCCTGAGGTTGACAGAGGGTGTCTCATAGGGTGTGCCTACCAGCCGGCCCCGCGCGCTGCCACCGAGTTGGCCCGGATCCGCCCGGAAGTAACGCCGCGGAAACCCGATCCGCCCGGGCCTCGCCGGGCCTCAGCTGGATGGCGGCGCCGCCCGGTCAGATGTCGATCTGGCCGGCCGACGCAGGTGAGGGTGCCGCCGCCCACCCAGACGGTCCCGTCGCCGTCCTGGTCGATGTGCACCCGGCCGCGGCGGCCGAGCACGGTGCCCTGGCTGGCCACGTAGGGTGCGGACAACCGTCCGCTGCCGAGCAGCCACTGGGCCAGCGACGCATTCAGGCTGCCGGTCACCGGGTCCTCGCCGGACCCGCTGACCTGCGGGGTGAAGGCCCGGACCTCGATCACCTGCGGCGCCCCGGCCGGATACGGCCCGGCCACGCCGATGTCCGCGCTGACCGCGCCCGGGCGCAGCGCGAGCACCTCGTCCGCGCTTTCCAGCAGCAGCGCCACCCAGCCCGGGCCGTTGTCGGCCCAGTTCGCGTCCGTGATCGCGGCCCGGCTGAGGCCGAGCTCGGCCGCGCTCTGCTGCACCAGCGCCTCCTCGACCGGTCCCGACCGCAGCAGCTCAGGCGCGGCGAAGGCGAGACCGGCCGCGGTCCGGCGCAGCGGCACCAGCCCGGCGCCGCACTGCTGCACGATGCGGTCCTGCTGGCGCGGCGTCCCGCCGGTTTCCAGCCAGGCGTGGCAGGTGCCGAGCGTAGGGTGCCCGGCGAACGGCAGCTCCCCGGACGGGGTGAAGATCCGCACCCGGTAATCGGCTTCGCCGCCCTCGGGCGGCAGCACGAACGTGGTCTCGGACAGGTTCGTCCAGTTGGCGATCTGCTGCATCTGCGCGGTGTTGAGCCCGGCCGAGTCCAGCACGACCGCGACCGGGTTGCCCCGGTAGGGCTCGGTGGTGAACACATCGACCTGACGGAACTCGCGCCGCATCCGCTCATCTTAGGTCCGCCGGCCCGCGGCCCGAGCGCGCCAAGCGCGCCAGCCCGGCCAGCTGCATGCTGGGGGCACCCGCTGGCTGGACCGTTGAGCGGCACCAGGCCCGCTGGCTGGACCGTTGAGCGGGTCCGGCCCGGCCGCCGGGCCGGCCCTGGGCTGGCCTGGCGGCGGAAGCGGCCACGGAGAACACCCTCGATGTCACATCCATGGTGTCTGGTGACCATGGATGTGACATCGAGCGGGTGGCGGACGGGCCGGAGGCGGGCGCTAGGTGCGGCGCTTGCGCCAGTCGAGGCGCTCGGGCGGCGGGCCGAGGTTCGGCGGCGGCCCGGCGTCCGGGTCGTCCGGGTCGTCCGGGTTGTCCGGGTCGGCCGGCCGCAGGCCCGCGGCCGCCCGGGTCCGGCGGGCCGAAGTCTGACTGCCCGAAGCCCGGCGGGCCGAAGCCTGCCGGTCCCGCATCGGGCGCGCCGGCATCAGGCTGTCCGAAGCCTGGCGGCCCGTAGTCCGGCTGGCCATCGTCCGGCGGGCCGTAGTCCGGCTGGCCATGTCCGGCGGGCCGTATTCCGGCGGCCCATAGTCCGGCGGGCCGTAGTCCGGCGGGCCATATTCCGGCGGCCCGTAGTCCGGCGGCCGTAGTCCGGCTGGCCATCGTCCGGCGCCCCGTAGTCCGGCGAGCCGTAGTCCTGCTGACCATCGTCCGGCGGCCCGTAGCCCGGCGGGCCATCGTCCGGCCCGTAGTCCTGCCGGCCATCGTCCGGCGGCCCGTAATCCTCGGCCGTGAAGTCGGGCCGGGGGAAGTCCAGGGTCGTCTCCTCCGGGCCAGCCTGCTCCGGCGAGGCGGTCGGGCGCCAGCCGAAGTCGGCCGCCGCGGCGGCTGGCCCGCGGCGGCCAGGACCGTGACTGGCCGCCGGGACCGGCGCTGCGCCTGCCTCCCCGGCCCGCGGCGCCGCCTCGGACAGCCCCGCCTGGCCCGCGCCGCCGTCCTTTCCCGCCTGCCCTTCGGGGACGCGGGCTGGCTCGGGGACGCGGGCTGGCTCGGGGACGCGGGCTGGCTCGGGGGGCAGGGAGGGATCGGCCGGCGGGCGAGCTTCGGCCGGGGCGGCGGGGTCAGCCGCAGCAGCGGCGGCCGCAGCAGCTGCGGACGGGGCGGGGCGGCGGGGCGGGGGCGGCCAGGTGCCAGCCGCGACCGCGGCTCTGACCTCGTCCAGGCCGGCCAGCGTCGCGGTGGGCAGGGCGATGATCGCCGGGTTGGCGTCGGCGAGCACGACCCGGCGGCCGCCGGGAGCCGCGTGGGTGACGATGACCGCGCTGGGCGGCAATTGCTGCAGCTCGTGCTTCTCGACCAGGAACTCGCGGGAGCGCTGCGCCGAGCTCGCCAGCGACGTGCTGGCCGACAACGCCCGCGAGGTCGAGACCCCCCAGGAGGTGCCGGCGTTGATGCCCTCGGTGACCGACACCGAGTCCGAGACGGCCCGCGATGCGCTGACGTCACGGCTGGCCGAGCCGGTGAAGTCCGCAAACGGGGCGAACGCGCCGTGCCTGCTGCGGCCCCGGCCGCGGCTGCGCCCGGCGGTGAGGCTCACCGACACCGAATCGGCGACCGAGCCTGCGGTGCCGACCGTGCTGGTGTAGGAGTCGCCGGTGGTGCCGGTGAGCGAATCCCCGACGGTGTCGGTGAGCTGGGCCAGCACGAACCGGTGCTCGGTGCCGATCTGCTCGCTGGCCGCGGCGGCGTCCTGGCCGTTGCCGAGCCGCATGTAGGCCACCGCGGCGCTGCCCCGGCCGAGCCGGGCGGTCACCTGGCCGGGCAGCGACCGGTAGCCGAGCACCAGCCCGGTGCGGGAGATCTCGGCCGCGTCGCACAGCCGGTCCAGCACGACCCCGCCGAGCCGCTCGGCGCCGAGCACGAACAGGGTGTGGTCCCAGCGGCGGCCGGCGCTGGACTGGCGCAGCAGGTGGGTCAGCGCCACGGCCAGGTAGGTGCCGAGCATCCGGCTGCTGGTCACCGGCGACCGGCGGTCCAGCCAGGCCACCCGCAGCCGGCTCGGCGCCAGTGCCGCCGGGGCGGAGCCGAGCAGCTCCAGCGGGGCGAGCCGGGTCTCCAGCGCCCAGGCCCGCTCCAGCACCACCCGCTCGGCGGCGCCGCGGCCGAACAGGCCGCTGATCCGCTGGACCTGCGCGCCGGTCAGCAACCCGGAGTCCAGGGCCGCCCGGGGATCGATCTCGGCCAGCACCCGCAGCGCCGCCACCAGCTGGCGCAGGTCAGGCTCTTCATCCGGAGCCGGCCCGCGGCCAGCCGCGGCCAGCGCACCCAGCACCCGGCTGAGGATGGCCGCGTCCCTGGCCGCGTCGGCCGGGCCCCCCGCTCCGCCCGCGCCGCCGGGACCGCCGGCGTCGGGCTGCTCGCTCGCGCTGACCGCCTGCGCGAGCACGTCGGCCAGGGCCTGGTGGCCGAGCCCGGTGCCGAGATCCAGCCGGGGCAGGTCCGCGGGCAGCACCCACACCAGCGGGTCGATCCCGGACCGCCGGGCCACCGCGGCCAGGTCGCCGGCCACCGCGCCCTCGGTCAGGTCCAGCACCGTGACCTCGCCGCCGGCCGCCAGCCTGGGCGCGGCAATCGTGGTGAGCAGCGCCGACCAGCCGGCCAGCGTGCCGCCCGCCACGTCGACCCGGTCCACGTCGGCGGGCAGCGACACCGCGAACCACTGCGGCTGGCGGGCCGCCGCCGCGCGGCGCTGCTGCCAGGCCCGGTAGGCGCGGGCGTGCTGCTCCTGCCGCGCGGTCATCCGGTTCTGCTGGATCGCCCGGATCGCCGCCACCCGGTCCCGCTCGGCGCCGAGCTGTGCCCGCAGCCGCAGCGCGCCGGTGCGCAGCTCACGGCCGCTGGCCGTGCCGCCGGCCGCCGCCGCGGCGAGCGCCAGCACGGCCAGCGCCGGGTTGACCCAGCCCGCCAGCCAGGCCAGCGCGGCGAGCCCGGCCAGCCCCGCGCAGGCCGCCGCGGCTCGCCGGGCCGGGCGGGTCAGGTGCCGGTACTCGCGCCGCTGCGCGGCCTCCCAGGCCGGGTTCACCTGCTCGAAGTCCGGCGGCGGCGGGCGGCGCGGCGGCGGCCCGGGATCGGGCCGCAGCAGCGCATGCTGCCAGCCCAGGTAGATCCGGCCGGGGTCGAGCGCGCCGCCGGGCGGCGCAGGCGGCGGCGCGGCCGGCGTGAGCACGCCGCCGTCCTGGCCGTAGCCGGTCACCGCGGCCGCCCCGCGACGGCAACCGCCCGGCTGGCCGTGACCAGCCGGCCGCGCGGCCCGCGCACCAGCAGGGTCAGCGCCGCGCCGGGGCCGGCGCGCCAGCTCCCCGTCGTCCCGTGGTCGCTGTCGTCATGGGCCAGCCAGGAACCGGCCGGGCCGGCCACCGCGGCGTCCGGGCCGCCGCCCGCGGCGGATCCGAGGCCGGCCGGGGCCGTGCCGTTGCCGCCGGTGTCAAGGTCGAGGCCGGAAGCGATACCGCCCTGGCCGGCCAGGGCGGTACCGAGCGGCTCGCTGACCGGGCCGCGGACCGCCACCACGCCGGCCGCGCCGGCCAAGCCGGCCGCCGCCGCGGCGGACGTGGTGGTCAGCAATACCGCCGTCCCGGTCTGCCCGCCGCGCTGCACCAGCTCGGCCAGCTGCCCGGCCGGCAGCGACTCGCAGCCGCTGATCCAGGCCAGGCAGTCGGTCCGCACGCCCATCGCCTGCAGCTCGCCGAGCAGGTCGAGCAGGTCGGTCAGCGCCAGCGCCGCGATCATCCGGGCGGCCCGGCCGTGCACCGCCTGGTCCAGCGCGAACGACACCACGGCGCGCTCGCGCACCGCCTGGCTGAGGCTGATCGCGCTGACCGGCTCCGGCTGGGCTCCGTCCGGCGGCGGCGCGGGCCGCAGCCAGTGCCCGAGCGCTGAGTCGCGCAGCCGGGCCAGCTGCTCGGCCGGCGCCGCGACCGCGGCCGGATCGGCGGCCAGCAGCGCGGCCGACACCCCGGCCCGGTCAGCCAGCACCCGCGCCCGCCCGTGGTAAGGCGGGATCGCGGCGGCCCGGGCCCGCAGCGCGCCCGGCTGCAGCAGGCCGGCCAGGTCGTCGAGGACGGGCAGCCCGCCCGGCGCGGGCACGGCGGCCTGCACGGCGCAGGCATCGGTCAGGTAGGCGGTGCCGGAGCGCCGGTGCGCGTCGGTCACGCCGGACCAGTCGATCATGGCCAGGGCCAGCCCGGCGGTCCGCTCAGGCCGGGAGCCGCGCACCGGCTCGTAGCAGCCCGGGCCGGCCGGGCCGAACGTGCGCAGCGGCGCCCCGGCCGCGGCGCAGGCGGCGGGCAGCCAGGGCGCCGCCCGGCCGTCCAGGTCGATCACGATCATGGCCTTACGGCGCCGCAGCGCGGCGCCGGCCAGCGCGGCGCCGGTCTGGGCCAGGGCGGCCGGGTCCGGCCCGGTGACCAGCACGCCGCGCCGGGCCTGGCCCCAGGTGATCGCAGCCGGGCGGCCGGTGGCGGGCTCCAGGCCGAGGCAGGCGCCGGTCGCGGTGACCGTGTCCCCGGCGGCCAGCGCCGCGGCCGTGCGGCGGCGGCGCAGCGCCACGATCAGGCCGGCCCGGTACGGTCCGGCCTGATCGGACCGGCGGCCGGTCAGCCATTGGGCCGCCAGCGCCTCGGCCGCCGCCGCGATCAGCGCGACCGGGAACTGCCGGGGCAGCCAGTGCCCGGCACCGGCATAGCCGCGGGAGAAGTGCAGCAGCGCGGCCGGGTGGCCGAGCGTGCCGGACAGGTACCCGGCGACCTGGCCCGGCCCGGCGGTGAACCCGGCCAGGGCGCGGCCCGGGCCGATCGCGCAGGCCCAGACCAGCCCGGCGCCGGCCGGTACGGCCAGCCACAGCGGCCGCCACCGGCTGATCCGGCTGACCGCGAAGAACGCCACGGCCAGGACCAGGGTGACCTGGGCGAATAAGAGGTGCGCCAGGAACACCGCAACCGCCGCCGCGGCGACCAGCTCGGAGCGGCGGTAGTCGTCGTCAGGCGGCTGCGGGCGAGCTCGGCGGTCCATCCGGCTCGCCGGGCCGGCGGGGGCAGGCATATCGGGTCAAGATTCCCAGTCCTCCACCGCATGTGTCCAGGCGCCGGCGAAAGTCAGCCCGGGGCCGTCGTCCCCGCCGCCGGGCAGCCGGCCGGTCCCGGACGACACCACGACGCGGAACATGTCCGGCCGCAGCACCGTGACCGTCAGCGCGGACGGGTCGCCGCTGTCCCGGTCGTCGAACCGGATGGTCACGATCGCAGCCGGCTGGCCGGCCGACAGCCGCAGGCTGCGGGCCACCGCGGGCGGCGGCGGCTGCATCTCCATCTGCAGGGCGGCCGGGCGGCCGGCGCTGACCCCGCCGGTTCCCGCGGCCGGCTGCCCGCCGGCCGCGGCCAGCGGCAGCGGGCCCCGAACGCCGGCGTCCGCCGCGCCGGGATCCGCGGCGGCGATGCGCGCGGCCTGCGCGGGCGGCAGGTAGGTGGTCGCATGGGCGGCGGGCTCGCCACCCGCCGCCCACAACAGCCGCACGACGCACACCCGGTCGGCCGGGTGCACCCCGAGGACCCAGCCGATGTCCTCGGGCACCCGGCGCCAGGAGGTGTGGCGGCTGCGGCAGGTCAGCTCGCCGCCCATCGGGTCCAGCTGCGACGACAGGCCGGCCACGCCCTCCAGCGACAGGATGTACTCGGCCGGGCTGTTCCGGTAGACCTGCCCGTCGGGCAGCCTGCGGATCAGGTGCCGCCGGATCAGCTCGGAGATCGCCTCGTCCAGCTGCACGGTGCTCACGTCGTAACGGCGGGCCAGCGCCGTGTGCCGGGGCAGCCGCCAGCCGGGCTCGTGGTGGACCAGCGCCGCCGCCAGCCGGTCGGCGAGCACCTGGACGGCCGGCCGCGCCGGTCACCGTGTCGTTCGCCTCGAACGGTCCCGCGACAGCAGGCCGGCGGACAGCCCCCCCGCTGGCCCCGGGCACGCGATCACCTATTCCGTATTCCGCCGGGAGATTGCGACGATCACGCGCCCGATCATGATGATCAGCAGCACGAACACCAGCAGGATGAGCGCCGCGTCGTAGGACAGGATCCGGCCGGTGTTCGTCCCGGAGTCCCAGAAGCTCCACACGGCGTAGGTGAGGAACGGCACCGGGGAGTGGGTCAGAGTCAGCGACGGGGTGAAATCGCTCCAGCCCGCCGTGAGCAGCAGCGGCGCGGTCTCGCCGACCGAGATCGCGATCGCCACCAGCAGGCCGGTGACGATCCCCGGCGTGGCCGACTTCAGCACGATGCGGCGCAGCGTCCAGGTCGGCGCGATGCCGAGCGCCTCAGCGCCCTCCCGGTAGCCGACCGGGACCTGGGCCAGCGACGTCTCGGTGGCCTTGGTGATATAGGGAATCGTCACCACCGAGATCACCAGCACCGCGGGCAGCAGGCCGAAGCCCCAGTGCAGCCCGGTCACCAGGGTCAGGAACCCGACCAGGCCCAGCACGATCGAGGGGATCCCGGACAGCACCTCGTAGGCCCCGCGTAGCAGGCTGCGGTCCCGGCCACGGGCGAACTCCGACAGGTAAAGACCGGTCAGGATGCTGATCGTGCCGCCGAGTATGAGCACCCCGACGGTGATCATCATGGTGCCGATGATGGCCTGCCGCAGCCCGCCGGTGTCACCGACGGTGTTGTGGAACAGGACGTAGAAGGAGAAGTCCGGCAGCGCGCGGACGATCACCCCGCCGGCCAGCCACAGCGCCGGGCCGACCACCACGGCCAGGGCCAGGAAGCCGAGCGACCAGAACACCGCGTTGCCGATCTTGCGGCGGGCCGGGATTTCCGGCCAGCCGGTTCCGGTGGTGCCGGGCCCCGGTGCGGCCTGGTTCGTTGCGCTCATCGCTACAGCCCCCTGCCGACGGGAAGCGCGGTGCCGGACACCCGGCGAACCATGTACCGGGCGAAGATATTGGTGGCCAGCGTGATTACCAGGAGGATCAGGCCGAGCACGGCGAAGGCCGAGACATCCATCGGATCGGTGATCGCGGTGTCGATGTTCTGCACGATGTTGGCCGCGATCGTGATCATGGCTGCGTAGAGGTTGCCCGGCAGCTGGCCGAGGGCCACGCCGCAGACCATGGCCACCGCGATCGTCTCGCCGAGCGCGCGGCCGAGGCCGAGCACGACGGCGCCGATCAGGCCGCTGCCGATCCAGGGCAGGGTGACCCGGCGGGCGCACTCGGAATCCGACATGCCGAGGGCGATCGCGCCCTCGCGGGGCAGGATCGGCACGCCGCGGATCAGGTCACGCGCGGTGGAGGCGACGATCGGGATGACCATGATCGCCAGGATCAGGCCGGAGGTCAGCAGCCCCTGGCCGTTGCCGGTGTCACCGCTGAAGAACCTGAGCACCGGCACGTCCGGCACGTTATCGGCGATCAGCGGGGCAACATGGTTGGCGATGACCGGGCCGAAGGTCAGTGCGCCCCACAGGCCGACGATCACGCTCGGGATGCCGGCCAGCAGTTCCAGGAACATGCCGATGTAGCTGGCGATCCGGCGCGGCAGCCGTTCCACGATGACCAGGGCCGCGCCGATCGACACCGGCACCGCGATGATCAGCGCGATGGCCGAGGTGGCGAGGGTGCCGACGATCTCGGGCAGGGCGCCGTAGTGCTCGCCCTGCAGGTGGGTGACGCCGTCGCTGGTCACCGGCTTGGCGTACTGCGAGCCGAAGTTCCAGGTGCTGCTGGTGAAGAAGCTGAAGCCGGCGAACCTGATCGCCGGGATGGCCTTGATGACCAGGGTGACCAGGATGAACAGCAGCATGAGCAGCGGGATGATCGCCCCGCCGCGCCCCAGCCAGGCAAGCACCTGGCCGTTGCGCAGCCACGCGCGCAGCCCGCGGCCGGGCGGCCGGGCGAGGGGCGGGCTGTCCGCCCCGCCGCCCGGCTGCACCATGGGCGCAGATGATGCCATCTGCTTATCCGCTGATTGAGCCGACCAGGCTCTTGGCCGTGGACAGCGTGCTGGCCGGCAGCGGCTGGAAGTCGACCGCCGTCATGTACTTCGAGCCCTGGCCCGTGCTGAGAATCCAGCTCAGGAACGCCGTGACTGCCTTGGCCTCGGCCGCGCTGGGCTGCTTCTTCTTCACGATCGCGTACTCGTAGTTGATGATCGGGTAGCCGGCTGCCGCCGAGGTGTCGATCAGCGACTGCGACCCGCTGGCCGGGGCGTTCGGGAAGCTGGCCAGCGCGGCCTTGATCGCGGCCGGGGTCGAGGAGACGAACTTGCCCGCCTTGTTGGCCAGCGCGGCCTGACCCAGGCCCGCCGCGGTCGCCTTGGCGGCGTAGCTCACGCCGATGTAGGCGATGCAGCCCTTGGTCGAGCCGCAGGCGCTCAGCATGCCGCCGCTGCCGGTCTCGGCCAGCGCGCCCGGCGCGGACGGCCAGGTGATCGTGGTCCCGACGTCCGAGGTCCCCCAGGCCTTGGGGTCCTGCGCGTTCAGGTAGGAGGTGAACAGGAACGAGCTGCCCGAGCTGTCCGCGCGGTGCAGCGTGACGATCTTCTCGGCCGGGAGCTTAACGCCCGGGTTGAGCTTGGTGATCGCCGCGTTGTTCCAGGTCGTGATCTTGCCGCTGTAGATCTGGGCCAGCACGGTGCCGTCCAGGTTCAGCGGCTTCTTGACCCCGCTGACGTTGTAGTTGACGTTGATCGCGGCCACCGCGAGCGGGATGTTGACCAGGCCCGGGTACTGCGACATGTCGGCGCTGGACAGGTAGGCGTCCGAGGCGCCGATGTTGACCAGCCCCTGGCTCGCGTCCGCGATGCCGGTGCCCGACCCGGTGCCGCCCGAGGTGATGGTGATGCTCGGGTTGGCGGTGCTGTAGTCGGACTGCCACGAGCCGAACAGCGGGAACAGCAGCGTGCTGCCGGTCTCGGAGATCGACTTGCCGCTGGAGTTCGCCGGCTTGGCGGCCGACGATGAGCCGGAACCTGAGCCAGTGCTTCCGCTGCTGCCGCAGGCGGCGAGCGCGGTCAGCGGCACGAGGGCGGCCGCCGTGAGCGCCAGGCGGATTCTCTTGTCCACCGTGGGAATACTCCTTCAGTTGTGCACGCTGTCGCGTGCGGTATGCGGCTCGCACGCGGCTGCGTGCGATGAGGGTCCGCGCTGGCGCGCGGCTCTTGCCCCCGGCGGGGAAGAGTGCCGTCTTCCCCGCCGGGCGGGCTGGTCAGCCGAACCGGCCCGTCACGTAACGGGCGGTCTCCTCATGCTCCGGGCGGGTCGAACATCGCGCGCGTCTCGCCGTGCTCGACCATCCGGCCGTCATTGAGGAAGATCGTGCGGTGCGCTACCCGGCTGGCCTGGGCCAGGTTGTGGGTCACGATGATCACCGTGATGCCGGGGGCCAGCGTCCTGAGCAGCGCCTCGATCGACTCGGTCGTCACCGGGTCCAGCGAGGAGGTCGGCTCGTCGAGCAGCAGCACCTCCGGGCTGACCGCCAGCGCCCGGGCCAGGCAGAGCAGTTGCTGCTGGCCGCCGGACAGCCGGAACGGCGAGTCCTTCAGCCGGTCGCGCACCGCGTCCCACAGCCCGACCTCGGTCAGCCTGCGCTCCGCGACCTCCTTCATCCCGGCCTTGCTGGCCATCTTGTGCGCGCGCACCCCCGCGGTCACGTTGTCCATGATCGACATCGGGAACGGGTTGGGCCGCTGGAACAGCATGCCGACTCGGCGGCGCAGCGACATGACCTCCACGCTCGGATGCCAGATGCTGCGCCCGTCCAGCACCACGTCGCCTTCGTGCTTATAGCCGCTGACCTTGTCGTTCATCCGGTTGAAGGTGCGCAGCAGGGTGGACTTGCCGGACCCGGTCGGGCCGATCAGCGCGGTGATCGCGCCCTGCCGGACGTCCGCCGACACGCCGGTGAGTATCGCCCGCGAGCCGAAGCTCAGGGTGAGATCGACGGTCTTGATCACTGCCTGGCCGCTGGCCGCCGGGGCCGCGGTCTGGCTGGTCGCCGTGCTGCTCATTGCGACTGGTTGCGTTCCCGGCACCGGGATGGCCACGCCGCGCGGGTCCGCGTCTGCCGACATGATCCGCCTCGTCTGATGTGGGTGGTGTAGGCCTGCCCGATGTCTGCGGCCTGGCTCAGTTCAGCCGCCGTGGCCCGCCACACCCAGTCTTAGGGCGCGAAGGTTACGAGTAACTGAACAGAAGATGTCCACTCAGCCGAATGCAGCGGGCGGGTAGGGAAACACCTCTCCCGGCTTGTGGCGGGCAAAGGCAGCCGCCCGCGACGGCCGCGGCGGGCCATCGCGGGCGGCTGCCCGGCTCCCGGCTCAGATCGGGACGTCAACCTCGGTGACCTGGCCGGTCGCGGCGGTCACCGTGCGCTCCTCGCGGATGTTGCCGGGGGCGAGGATGCGCAGGGTCCAGCGGCCGGGGGCGGCGAAGAACCGGAACCCGCCGTCGGCGCCGAGCGGCACCTCGGCCACGAACTCGCCGCCGGCGTTCAGCAGCCGGGCGTAGCCGACCGAGGCCGGGGTGCCGTTGTGGCTGACCCGGCCCTGGATGACCGCCTGGGTGGCGGCCTCGGCGGCACCGAGCGTCACCCCGCCCGCGGGGACGCCGCAGCCGTCCGGTGCGCTGGTCATGACTCATCTCCGGTCTTGATCGGCACGCCCACCAGCGAGCCGTACTCGGTCCACGATCCGTCGTAGTTCTTCACGCGGGGCTGGCCGAGCAGCTCGTGCAGCACGAACCAGGTGTGCGCCGAGCGCTCGCCGATCCGGCAGTAGGCGATGGTGTCCTGGCTGAAATCCAGCCCGGCCTCGCCGGCGTACAGGGCGCGCAGCTGGTCGTCGGCCTTGAACGTGCCGTCCTCGGCGGCCGCCTTGGACCACGGCACGTTCTTCGCCGTGGGGATGTGGCCGCCGCGCTGGGCCTGCTCCTGCGGCAGGTGGGCGGGGGCGAGCAGGCGGCCGGCGAACTCGTCCGGCGAGCGCACGTCGACCAGGTTGCGCTGGCCGATGGCGGCCACCACCTCGTCGCGGAAGGCGCGGATCGAGTGGTCCTGCTCGGCCGCCTTGTACTCGGTCCGCGGCCGCTGCGGGAGGTCGGTGACCAGCTCGCGCGAATCCAGCTCCCACTTCTTGCGGCCGCCGTCGAGCAGCTTGACGCTGCGGTGCCCGTACAGCCGGAAGTACCAGTAGGCGTAGGCGGCGAACCAGTTGTTGTTGCCGCCGTAAAGGACCACGGTGTCGTCATCGGAGACGCCGCGCTCCGACAGCAGCGCCTCGAAGCCGGCCCGGTCCACGAAGTCGCGGCGCACCGGGTCCTGCAGGTCCTTCTTCCAGTCGATCTTGATCGCGCCCTTGATGTGGCCGGAGTCGTAGGCGCTGGTGTCCTCGTCGACCTCGGCGAGGACGACGCCCGGATCACTGCCGTGGGCGGTGACCCAGTCGGCGTCGACGAGCACGTCGGAACGGCTCATGGGAACCTCCTTGGTGAATGAGCCTTGGTCAGTCAGTCAGCCCGGGATCCGGCCGGGCAGCCCGGCCGCGAACGGGCGGGGCGGGGATCAGCCGGCGCCGAGCTGGCGGCCCGGCCAGACCCGCCGGATCATCAGGTACATCTCGCAGCCCAGGCACAGCCCGAACACGCCGTTGAGGAACGCGGCGATCAGGCCGAGCGCGGCGGCCACCATGCCGAGCGGGGTGAGGCCGACGGCGTAGCCGATGACCCCGATGACGGAGATCACCAGCCCGACGCCCTGGGCGAACCGCGGCGGCGCGGCCGGCTCAAGCTCGGCAGGCGGCGCGAGCCGCGGCCGGATCACGTGCCGGAAGAACAGGCTGTACGGGTTGCGCTGGATGCCGAAGAAGGTGCCGGCCGCGAACACCAGCGCCTGCACCGCGAGCAGCCAGGCACTGCTGGTGATCAGGACCGCGACGAACACGACCATGGTGACCAGCGCCACGAACCGCGGGCCGCGGGGATCGATCTGCATCTGCCGTTATCCCTTCACCGGTGCCGCTCCGGCCAGGCACGGTGGGCACTGATGTTATGCGCGAACTTACGCTGTGTCACTGTCTGCTTATCCGATCAGAAGTATAGCTAATGGGTGCTACCTGCTCACTTGCCCGATTGCGGCAAGGACGTCGGCCTTGCGTGGCTGGCCGCTGGCTCGCTGGGAGATCCGGCCGTCCGGGCCGAGCACCAGCACCGTCGGGGTGCGCCGCACGTCCAGCTGCCGGACCAGGTCCAGCCGGGACTCGGCGTCGATCTCGACGTGCGCGACACCGTCGGTCATCCCGGCCACCTCGGCCAGCACCTGCCGGGTGGCGCGGCACGGGGCGCAGAAAGACGTCGAGAACTGCACCAGGGTGGCCCGCTCTCCCAGCGGCTGCCCGATCTCCGCCGCGCTGAGCGCGGGTCCGCCCGGCGCGGTGCCGCCCGGCGCGGTGCCGGCCGGGGCGGTGGCGGTCGGCCCGGCCTCGCGGGCCGCGGGCACCGCGCGCACCCGGCCGTTGCGGGCCCGGTACAGCAAGCCCGCGCCGCCGCCGACGGCGAGGGCTGCGATGCAGACGATCAGGCCGGTCATCACGACCGGGCTAACCACCGCCCGCTCCCCGCCATTCCCGCCGCGGCCCGGCCGCCGGGGTCAGGTCAGCGGGCGCGGATGGTGAGCAGGACGTGGCGGGCCGCGGTGATCTGGAACGAGCGGACGCTGCCCGGCGGCACCGCGGCGCGGACCGGGTACCAGTGCTCGGTGCCGTAGCTGTGCTGCACGGTCCACTGCCCGGCGACCTCGCGCTGGCCGGCCCGGGTGATCACCCAGAATCGGCAGGTCGTGCCCGCGGCGATGCCGCCGACCTGGACCTTCATGGCCGTCCCCGGGCCGGACCCGCGGTAGTCCACCACGGCGCTGACGTGGGTGGCGGAGTCGGTCGCGCTGGCCACGTTCACCGGCGCGGCCGGGCCGCCCCCGCTTAGCGCGATCAGTGCGGCCGCCACCCCGCCGCCCGCGGCGACGGCCGCCGCGGCGGCTGCGGCGGCCAGGCCGCGCCAGCGGCGGGTCTGGCGGCGGGCCGCGACCTGGCGCAGCAGTGAGTTCAGCAGCTCCGGCGGCGGCTCGGCCAGCCACAGGTCCTCATCACCGGCCGTGGCCAGCATCTCGGCGTCGGCCCGCGGCACCCGGCTGAGCAGCGCGGGCAGGCCGGCCAGGCCGGCCAGCTCCTCCCGGCAGGCGGGGCACTGGGTCAGGTGCTGGTCCAGCAGCTCGCGCTCGGCGGGCTCGATCGCGCCGAGGACGTAGACGCCGAGCAACTGCCGGGCTTCCCGGCATTCCAGGGTGGTCATGGCACCAGCCCTCGTTCCTCCAGCGCTAGCTTCAGCGCCCGCAGCGCATAGAACGTGCGGGACTTGACGGTCCCGGCGGGGATGCCGAGCACAGCTGCGGCCTCGGCCACCGAGCGGCCCCGGTAATACGTCTCGATCAGCACGCTACGGTGCTCGGGCCGCAGCGCCCGCAGCGCGTCCGCCACGGCCCACGATTCCAGCGCCCGGTCGGCCGCGTCCGGCACCGCGAACAGCGCGAGGGCCCCCTCGCCCACCTCCGGCGGCCGGGCTTTCCTGGCCCGGTGCGCGTCGACGGCGAGATTACGGGCGACCGCGAACAGCCAGGGCCGGGCCGGGCGGTCGGCGATCGCCGCCGGGTGCAGCCAGGCCCGCAGCAAGGTCTCCTGCACGATGTCCTCGGCCCGCTGGCGGTCCCCGCTGGTCAGGTGCAGTGCATAGCGCAGCAGCGGGGCGGCGTGCTCGGCGTAGAGGGCGCGCACCAGCGCCTCGTCGGATACCGGCCGCGGCCGGGCCGTACCCTGGCCGCCCTCTGCGCCCGCCATACCCTCCACTACGGCCCGCCGGGCGCCGTGGTTCACCAGCGCCGGCGGAAAACCGCCGGCGGCCCGCCCGGCCCGGCTCATCCCCCCGCGAACGGCGGCAGCACCTCGATCACCGCCCCGTCGGCGAGCCGCACCGAGGCAGGCTCCCTGGTCCCGGCCGGCTGCCCGTCCACCAGGAACGACGACCGGCCGAGCACCGCGCGCAGCCGCTCGCGGCCGCCGCCCTGCCCCGGCGGTCCGCCCGGCGGGGCGAGGGCGGCGGCGAGTGCGCCGGCCAGGGTCTGCGCCTGCACGGTTTCCTCCGCGACGCCGGCCGCGTCCCTGGCGGCCGCCCAGTAGCGCAAGGTCACGATGGCCATGTCAGATATCCTCACTCATGGACGACCCTGGCCAGCGCTGCCCCCGGGGTTTCTGGCAGGAGTTCGGCGCGGCCCGCCCGGGCCGCACGGCTGGAGGTGGGGCTGGTTGAGCAACGTGCTGCTCCTCTCGGCCGCCAGTTCGCACGCCGCCGACATCCTGCCCTCGCTCAGCCTGCTCGCGCACGACGTGCGGGTGGCGGCGCCCGAGCCGGCCGCCGCCTCCGGGCGGGCCGCCGCCGACGCCGTGCTGGTGGACGCGCGCCGGGACCTGGTCGCCGCACGCGCGCTGTTCCGCCAGCTGCGCGGCTCCGGGGTCACCATGCCGCTGCTGGCCATCGTCACCGAGGGCGGCTGGGCCGCGATCAGCGCCGACTGGGGCGCCGACGACCTGATTTTGCACACCGCCGGGCCGGGCGAGGTGGAGGCGCGGCTGCGGCTGGCGGTGGGCCGGGCGACGATCTTGGTGCCGGAGGCCAGCGACGAGCTGCGCTCCGGCGAGCTGGTCATCAACGAGGCCACCTACTCGGCCCGGATCGGCGGACGGTCGCTGGACCTGACGTTCAAGGAGTTCGAGCTGCTGAAGTTCCTCGCGCACAACCCGGGCCGGGTCTTCAGCCGGTCCCAGCTGCTGCAAGAGGTCTGGGGTTACGACTACTTCGGCGGCACCCGGACGGTGGACGTGCACGTGCGGCGGCTGCGGGCCAAGCTCGGCGCCGAGAACGAGGCGCTGATCGGCACGGTACGCAACGTCGGGTACCGGTTCGTGCCGCCCCGGCCGGACAGCAGGCCGCCGGGCCCGGACGCCAGCGCCGCCGGCCCCGGCCGTGCGGACGCCGCCGCCGAAGGCACCGGCCACGAGGACGCCGGCGGCGAGCAAGCCCGCCGGGAAGACGGGGCCCCGGCGGGCGGAGGGCAGGCCGGGAACGGGCGCGAGGCGGCGGCCGGAGCGGGCCTGCGGGGGCGGTCATGACCGGCCGCGGGCCGCAGCTGCGCACGACCGGCCAGCTGGACTCCGGCACCTCCGCCCAGGTGCTCGAGCTGGTCGGGCAGGCCGCCGGCGCCGACGGCGTCGGCCCGCTGTCCGAGCACGTCATGCTGCACCTGCGCTACGGCGGCGATCCGCGGGCCCGCAACGTGCTGGTGTACTCCGGCGGGCGGCTGGCCGGGTACGCGCACCTGGACCCGACCGACCCGGTGGCCGGGCCGAGCGGCGAGCTGGTCGTCGCCCCGGCTGATCGCGGGCACGGGCTGGGCTTGGCGCTGGCCAAGGAGCTGACCGCGGCGGCCGGCGGCCGGCCGCTGCGGCTGTGGGCGCACGGCGACCTGCCCGCGGCCGGCGCGCTGGCGGCCGCCGCGGGCTTTCACCGCAGCCGGGCGCTGTGGCAGATGCGCCGGTCCCTGCGGGCGCGCATCGGCGACCCGGTGCTGCCGGGCGGCGTGAGCATCCGGGCCTTCCGGCCCGGGCAGGACGAGGACGCCTGGACCGACCTGAACGCGCGGGCCTTCGCCCAGCATCCCGAGCAGGGCGCGTGGACCCGGTCCGACCTGGAATTGCGTGAGCGTGAGCCGTGGTTCGACTCGGCCGGCTTCTTCCTGGCCGAGCGGGACGCGAGGATCGTCGGCTTCCACTGGACCAAGATCCACGGCGAGGGCGAGGAGCCGGGCGCGGGCGCGCACGACCCTATCGGCGAGGTCTATGTGGTGGGCGTGGACCCGGCCGAGCGCGGCTCCGGCCTCGGCCGGGCGCTGACCCTGGTCGGGCTGCGCTACCTGCGCTCGCGCGGGCTGGTGGAGGCAATGCTGTACGTGGACGAGTCCAACACGGCCGCGATCCGGATGTACCAGTCCCTGGGCTTCACCCACACCGGCAGCGACGTGATGTTCGCGACCGGCGGCTGACCGCGGCCGGCTGCTGGCATGGTGTCCGCGGCCGGCGGCTCATTCCGGGCTGGCGGCTGGCGACGGGCTAGCAGCCGGCCCGGGCCGGGGCGCGGCTGTCCCGGCGCAGGCCGAGGGCCTCGTCCAGCTCGGCCGGGGTCAGCGGCTCCTCGCTGGCGGCCACGGCGCTGAGCACCTCGGCATACAGCTCTATCTCGTCTAGGGCAACCCGGTCGTGGACACGGAAGTCGAGATAATCGCGCATCGCGCCCACCTCCCCATCGAGCTGAGAGCCCGCCGGCCGGGCGTTACCCGCGAACGCTCCGCCCCGCGGCAGCAGCGAGGGAATGCGGGGACGGCACAGCCGCCGGCTTGCCCTTCCAGCGTACGGCGCGGCGGCCCGCGGCGGCATGGCCCGATAGGGTCATTTCGCGGGCTACCCCGGGTGGCCTGGCCGGCCTAACCCGCAGGTTCCGGCCGGCCCGTGTGCGGGTGACGACGTCAGGCCCAGCGGGCGCCGGAATGCCGTGCTGCCCGGGCCCGGTAGTGCTCAGGGGTGTCCGCGAAGCCGGCCCGGTCGGCCTCGGTCAGCTCGCGCACCACCTTGCCCGGCACCCCGGCGACCAGCACCCCGGCCGGGATCACGGCCCCGGGACGCACCACCGCGCCGGCCGCGATCAGCGTGCCGGCCCCGATGCTGGCGCCGCCGAGCACGATAGCGCCGATGCCGATCAGCGCCCCGGCGCCGACGTGCGCCCCGTGCACGGTGGCGTGGTGGCCGAGCGAGACCCGCTCCTCCAGCACCACCGGCTCGCCCGGGTCGACGTGCAGGCAGCACAGATCCTGGATGTTGCAGTCCGGGCCGACGTCGATCGTGTCGTCGTCGGCGCGCAGCACCGATCCGTACCAGACGCTGGTCCCGGGCCCGAGCCGGACCCGGCCCACGACCACCGCGCCGGGGGCTATCCATGCCTCCGGGTGCACCTGCGGCACCGCGTCGCCGAGCGCGCCGATGCTGCCGCCCGTTGCCATGTCTGCCTCCGCTCCGCCGGCTGGCCGCGCCGAAACCGACAAAACGGGAGCTACGGCCGTTTCGGTTGCGCGTCCTGGGTCTTCAGGACAATAGTCGTGCCGGAAATACCGTGAAAACCCCAGCCCTGGGGCCGCGCATTCCAGTAGAGCTACTGCCTACCATCCGTAGATCCTGCCCGCCCCGGTCCTCCCGGTACCGTGCCCCGGGGGCGGCCGCCCAGGGTCTGCCTGAACCACCTGACGGGTGACACCATGAGTGAGCACAGCGAACTCCCGGGCGGCGACGTCGGCTCAGAGGACCTCTTCGAGCGCGAGATGCGCGGTTACAGCCGCCGCCGCGTCGACGAGTTCGTCGCCAGGAGCCGCAGCCAGATCCGCGACCTGGAAGACCGGCTGTCGCAGGCCATCGACGACAACGAGCGGCTGCGGCACGACGTGGCCAAGCTCCGCCAGGAGGCGGCGGACAAGCCCGCGCACGAGGAGATCAGCGAGCGGGTCGGCCAGATACTCAAGCTCGCCGACGAGGAGGCCAAGGCGCAGCGCGACCGCGCGGGCGACGAGATCACCCGCCTGCGCGACGCCGCCAAGGCCGAGACCGACAAGCAGCGTGCCGAGACCAAGGCCGAGACCGACAAGATCAGGTCCGAAGCCCAGGATCAGGCCGAGCGGATGCTGAGCGCCGCGCAGGAGCAGGCCGAGCATTCGGTCGCCACCGCCCGGTCGGAAGCGGAGAAGGTCCGCACCGCGAGCCGGACCGAGGCGGACCGGGTGGTCGCGGACGCGAACAAGCACGCCGAGAACACCGTCACCCAGGCCAAGTCACAGGCCAAGCAGCAGCTGGACGAGGCCACCGCGCGGGCGACCGCCATCCACGACGGCGCCGAGCGGCGGCTGAACCTGCTCACCTCGCGGCACACCGAGGCAATACGCCGGCTCACCGAGATCCGCGACGTGGTCACCACCCTGGTGGCGGGCGAGAACTCGCGCGGGTCGCTGGAAGACGAAGTCAACAAGGCCGTCGCCGGGGCCCTCGGCCACCAGCCCAAGCCGGGCCCGGACGGCCTGGCACGCGAACGGCCCGGCCAAGGCGGCCATCGCCCCGCAAGGCGCCGCCCGGCCGGGGGCGGCGCCCGCCCAGAGTGCCCCGGCTCAGGCTGGCCCGGCTCAGGCTGGCCCGGCCCAGGCTGGCCCGGCCCAGGCCGGCCCAGCTCACACCGGCCCGGCTCACACCAGCCCGGCTCACACCAGCCCAGCGCAGGCCGGCCCGGCCCGGGTGGTGGCCGCCGAGCCCCGCCCCGCCGCTGCCCGCCCGGACAACGGGGCAAAAGACGCCCGGCATGGCGCCCCGGTCAAGCACGCGGCCAGCGACGAGGCCGCCGGCCGCCGGGTCACCCAGGATTAGCCGGCGGCACAGGCGCGGGGCCGGGCGGCGAAGCGAGATCGCAAGCCCGGCCTCGTCGCGCCGGACCGGCGGGAGGCGCGTCATACCGGGATACCGGGGGGCGGGCCCGCCGCACCGGATCGGCCCGACGGCGTCGCAGCTGAGGCCCGCACTGCATACGGTCTTATCTATGGTCCGGATACCCCCGCTCGCCGGCCCTGCGGCGGCTCAGCCCGCCGTCCGGCCTGCCGGCGGCATGCCCTCATGCCGCGCCGCGGCGGCCGGCCGGACGGAAAGCCGGCCGCGGTGAGGGCCCGGCTCGCGTTCATCTGCGCCGCGGTGACGGCCATGGTCGCGGCCGCGTTCCTGGTCCCGCTGGCCATCCTGGTCAACGATTTCGCCCGGGACCGCGCGTTCAGCTCGGCGCAGGTCGAGGCGGCGACGATCGAGCCGGTGCTGGCCGTATCCACCAGCAAGTCCGTGGTGCAGGCCTCGGTGGACCGGATGTCGCTGGGCCACCAGATCTCGATCTACCTCGCCGCGACGAAAAGTATGCTGCGCGGGCCCCAGCGGGCGAGCGCGGCCGTCATCGAGTCCGCCATTCAGGAACAGCAGGCGGTGAGCACGCAAGTGACCGGGGGCTACGTCGTGCTCCAGCCGGTCGCGATCAGCCATGGGCAGTGGGCGGTCATCGAGATCTTCCTGCCGGACTCGCTGGTCGACCACGGCGTCGTGTCGTCGTGGATCGCGATGTCCGGCGTGGCGGTCTGCTTGATCGCGGCCTCGGTGTTCGTCGGTGACCGGATCGGGCTGCGGCTGACCGCGCCGGTCCGGGACCTCGGGGCGGCCGCCGACGAGATGGCCGCCGGGGACCTGACCGCGCGCAGCCCGGTGGCCGGGCCGCCGGAGGTCAGGTCCGCGGCGGTGGTCATGAATGCGCTGGCCGAACGGCTCGACCAGCTTCTCGGCCCCGATTTCCAGCCCCTGACCCGGCGGCGGCCGGCCGCGGCGGAACAGGGCCAGGCCGAGACGATCCCGCCCGAGCCCGCGCCCGGGACGGCCCCGCCCACCGTGGTGCAGCCTTCGGCCGCGCCGGCCACGGCGGCGCCGTCCGCACCTGGGTCACCCGGGCCGGGCTCGCCTGCGCCCGGATCGCCCGGGCCGCGATCGCCCGCCGCGGGGACGACAGCCTCGCAAGCGCCGGCCCCGGAGGCGCCCGGGCCGCGATCGCCCGCCGCGGGGACGACAGCCTCGCAAGCGCCGGCCCCGGAGGCGCCCGGGCCGCGATCGCCCGCCGCGGGGACGACAGCCTCGCAAGCGCCGGCCCCGGAGGCGCCCGGGCCGCGATCGCCCGCCGCGGGGACGACAGCCTCGCAAGCGCCGGCCCCGGAGGCGCCCGGGCCGGGATCGCCCGCCGGGCCGCCGTCGGCGCGGTCTCCGTCAGCCCCGTCGCCGCCGTCACCGCCGTCACCGTCGCCGCCGTCACCGGAGTCGTCACCGTCCGAGCCGTCCACCGCGATCGGGCCCGCGGCGCAGGCCGGCCCGGCGCAGGCCTGCCGGTGCAGGCCTGCCGGCGCAGGCCGCCCGGCGCAGGCCTGGCGCAGGCCGGCCCGGCGCAGGCCTGCCGGCGCAGGCCGGCTCGCCGCGGGCCGCGCCGCCTGCCCAGTCCGTGCGGGCGCCGGCCGCGGCCGGATCGGAGGAGCGGAGCTGCGACGCGGCCGAGGTGCTGGCCGGGCGGCTCGCGTCGTGGGCCCCGCTGGCCGACCGGGAGGGCCGCCGCCACAGCCTGGCGGGCGCCGACCGGCCGGTGCGGGTGCCGGTCAGCCGGTCGGGCCTGGCCGCGGCGGCCGACGCGCTGCTCGGCAACATCTTCGAGCACACCGCCGCGGGCACCCGGTTCGTGGTGGCCCTGCACGCCGGGGACGGTGGCGCGGTGATCACCTTCGCCGACGCCGGCCCGGGCATCGCCGACCCGCGGCGGGTGCTCCAGGCCGCCAGCGGGAACTCGGGCCTGCAGGTCGCCCGGCGGGTGGCCGAGTCCACCGGCGGCGAGCTGCGCGTCGACCGGGCTCCGCTCGGCGGGACCCGGGTGCAGATGTGGCTGGTCACCGACTAGCGAGCCAGCCCGCGGCAGGCGGCTGGCGCTAGCCGGGCAGCACGTCGAGGCGGCGCAGGATTACGCCCTCGCGCAGCGCCCAGGGGCAGATCTCCAGCTCCGTCAGCTCGAACAGGTCCATCGCCGCGTCGGCCACGATCGCGCCGGCGATCAGCTGCGGCGCCCGGCTGCGGGAGACGCCGGGCAGCTGGGCGCGCTCGGCGGCCGAGGTGCCCGCCAGCCGCCCGGCCAGCGCGGTCAGGTCGGCGTGCTGGAGCACCCGGCGGATGTACGGGCCCTCGCTGGACGGCGCGGCGCCGCCGATCCTGGCCAGCTGGCGGAACGTCTTCGACGTGGCCACCGCGTGGTCGGGGCGGCCGTCGCGCAGGACCTGCCCCGCGGTCTGGGCGATCTCCGCCCGCACGTGCTTGCGCAGCTGGCGCACCTCGTCGGCGGCCGGCGGATCGCCGGTCAGCCAGTCCCGGGTGAGCCGGCCCGCGCCGAGCGGCAGCGACATCGCGACCCCGGCCTCCTCGTCCACCCCCGAGGCGATCTCCAGCGACCCGCCGCCGATGTCCAGCATCAGCAGCCGCCCTGACGACCAGCCGAACCAGCGGCGGGCGGCCAGGAACGTCAGCCGCGACTCGTCCTGGCCGGTCAGCACCCGGATGGCCACCTGCGTCCGGGCCTCGATCTCGGCCAGCACCTCGTCGCAGTTGGCGGCGTCACGAACCGCTGAGGTGGCGAAGGCCAGCATCTCCGAGACGCCCTTGTCCTCGGCGATCTGCAGTGCCGCGGCGACGAAGTCGTGCAGCTGCCGGGCGGCTTCCTTGCTGAGCCGGTTCTGCGCGTCCAGCGCGGCCATCAGCCGCAGCTCCGCCTTGTGCGAGTAGGCAGGCTTCGGCCGGGCCCCCTGATGCGCGTCCACCACCAGCAGGTGAACGGTGTTGGATCCGATGTCCAGAACGCCCAGTCGCATACTCCGACGCTACTGCGGGCCGGCGGCTGGCCGCAGCAGCCGTGCCGCCCGCTCTGCCTCGCGCAGCACCCGCAGGATGTTGCCGCTGGCCAGGGCGGCGCAGTCGGCTTCGCTCCAGCCGCGGCCGCGCAGCTCGGCCAGCAGCGCCGGGTAGCACGACACGTCGGCCAGGCCCGCGGGCATCTCGCCCGCCCCGTCGTAGTCTCCGCCGAGGCCGACATGATCGATCCCGGCCAGCTGCCGGACGTGGTCGGCGTGGTCGGCGACGTCGGCGACCGTCGCGGCCGGCGCCGGGTGCGCGGCCGCCCAGTCGCCCAGCTTGGCGCGGCTGGCCATGTCCCGGTAGTCCAGGCCGCGGCGGCCGGCCTCGGCGGCCAGCTCCAGCTCCCATGCGCGGCACGCCGGGGAGACGAACGCGGGCACGAACGTGACCATGCACACCCCGCCGTTGCCGGGCAGCCGGGCCAGGATCTCGTCCGGCACGTTGCGCGGGTGGTCGCAGACCGCCCGCGCACTGGAATGGGAGAAGATCACCGGCGCGGCGGCCTCGTCCAGCGCGGCGGCCATCGTGGACGGCGCGACGTGCGACAGGTCGACCAGCATCCCGAGCCGCTGCATCTCGCCGACCACGGCCCGGCCGAATCCGGTCAGCCCGCCGGCGTCCGGCTCGTCGGTGGCCGAGTCCGCCCAGCCGGTGTTGCGGTTGTGGGTCAGCGTCAGGTAGCGCACGCCGAGCCGGTACAGGGCGCGCAGCGCGGCCAGCGACCCCGCGATGGAATGGCCGCCCTCGGCGCCGAGCAGCGACGCCACCTTGCCCGCGGCCATGATCCGCTCCGCGTCCGCCGCGGTCAGGGCCAGCTCCAGAGCCCCGGGGTAGCGGGCGATGACGCGCCGCATCAGGTCGATCTGCTCCAGGGTGACCAGCAGCGCGTCCGCGCCTTCCAGCTCGGCCGGCACGTACACCGACCAGAATTGCGCCCCGACCCGGCCGGCGGCCAGCCGCGGCAGGTCGGTCTGGGTGAAGTCAGTCCCGGCGGCCAGGTCGGCCGCGGTACCGCGCGGCCCGGCCTCGCGCAGCGCCCAGGCCAGGTCGTTGTGGCCGTCGAAGACCAGCGGCCCCCGGCCGCTCAATGGCCGGGCGCCGGCCGCGGCCCGCCGCGGCGGCCCTGCCGGGCCCGCCGCTGCGCCGACGGCTCGTGCCGCAGGTACCCGGCCGTCCGCATCAGGAACTCCGCGTAGGTGTCCGGCGGCGTGGCCGGCTTCATCAGGTAGAAATCGGCCGAGGTGTTCAGCTCCATCATCCGCCGTTGAGCGTCGTTGCACTCCGCCAGCGCGGTGCGGATGCGCTGCAGCAGCCGGAGCCCGGCTCCGGCCAGCCCGGCCTGGTCGTCATGGAACGTCTTGCTCGTGCTCATGCCTCCAGTGTCGCCGATGAGCCGGAGTGCTGACAATGGCAGAAAGGGCACCTCACCGTGACATCCTGCCAATCTTGCGGCAGGATGGCAGCATGCTCGCGAATGTGGCCGCCGTCGTGCTGGACGGCTTCTCCCCCTTCGAGCTCGGCGTGGTGTGCGAGGTGTTCGGCACCGACCGCAGCGACGACGGGCTGCCGGTGTACGACTTCGCCGTGGTGGCCGGCGAGCCGGGCCCGCTGCGCTCGGACACCGGGTTCTCGCTGCAGACCCCGCACGGCCTGCCCCGGCTGGAGGAAGCCGACCTGATCACCGTGCCGGCGATCAACCATGAGCCGGACCGCGGCGGCCGGGCGGACTTCCCCGAGCCGGTGCTGGCCGCGCTGCGCCGCTGCGTGCAGCGCGGCGGCCGGGTGCTGAGCGTGTGCACCGGGGCGTTCGCCCTCGGCGCGGCGGGCCTGCTGGACAACCGCTGCTGCACCACGCACTGGCGGCACACCGGGCAGCTGGCCGCGATGTTCCCGGCGGCGAAGGTGGACCCGTCGGTGCTGTACGTCGAGGACGGGCCGGTCATCACTAGCGCCGGCACCGCGGCGGGCATCGACGCCTGCCTGTACCTGGTGCGCAAGGAGCACGGCAGCCGGGTCGCGAACGCGATTGCGCGCCGGATGGTGGTGCCGCCGCACCGCGACGGCGGCCAGGCCCAGTACGTCGAGCGGCCGCTGCCCGGCGGCGACTGCGACACCCTCGGCGACGTGCTCAGCTGGATGGAGCGCCACCTGGACCAGGCGCTGACCGTGCCGCAGCTGGCCGCCCGGGCCGCGATGTCGCCGCGGACCTTCGCCCGCCGGTTCGTGGCCGAGACCGGCACCACCCCGCAGCGCTGGCTGACCGGCCAGCGCATCCTGCTCGCCCAGCAGCTGCTGGAGGAGACCGACGCGACCGTGGACGCCATTGCCGGCCGGACCGGGTTCGGCAACGCGACCGCGCTGCGCCACCACTTCCGCGCCTGGTGCGCGACCACGCCGAACTCCTACCGCCGCCAGTTCCGCGATCCGGGCGGCCACGGCCCGCGCCGGGCCGGGCGCGCAGCCGGCCCGGCCCGGCGCGGGTACCCCGCGGCGGCCGCGGCGACGGGCGGCACCCGATAATCGCCACTGCCCGGCGGCCGGCCGGGCGGGGCACCCGGCTACTGCTGATCCTGGCCGCGCTGAGCTCCTTCGCCCCGCTGTCGATCGACATGTACCTGCCCGCGCTGCCGTCGATGGCCAGGGCCCTGCACTGCTCCCCGTCCGCGGCGCAGCTCAGCCTGACGGCCTGCCTGATCGGGCTGGCGGCCGGTCAGGTGCTGGCCGGGCCGATGTCGGACGCCCGCGGCCGCAAGCGGCCGCTGCTGGCAGGCGTGGCCGTCTACGCCGCGGCCTCGGCGGCCTGCATCGTCGCGCCCGGCATCGGAGTGCTGCTGGTGCTGCGGCTGGCCCAGGGCCTGGCCGGGGCGGCCGGCATCGTGATCGCCCGGGCGATGGTCCGCGACTTGTACTCCGGTGAACAGATGGCCCGGTTCTACGCGCTGCTGCTGATGGTGAACGGGGCCGCGCCGATCGCCGCCCCGGTCATCGGCGGGCAGCTGCTGCGGGTGACGTCGTGGCGCGGCGTGTTCGCGGTGCTGGCGCTGACCGGGGTGGCGCTGCTGACCGCGGCCGCGCTCGGGCTGCCGGAGACGCTGCCGCCGGGGCGGCGCCGGGCCGGCGGGCTGCGGGACACCGCCGCGGTCGCCCGGCAGCTGCTGGCCGACCGCAGGTTCATCCGGTACGGCCTGGCCAGCGGGCTGGCCTTCGGCGCCATGTTCGCCTACATCTCCGGGTCTCCGTTCGTGCTCCAGGCCAAGTTCGGGATCTCGCCGCAGTTGTTCAGCGCCCTGTTCGCCCTCAACGGCCTGGGCATCGTGGCGGCCGGCCAGCTGTCCCGGCGGCTGACCGGACGGTGGCCGCTGCACTCGCTGCTGGTGCTGGGGCTGACCGGCTCGGCGGCCGGCGGCGTCGCGCTGCTGGCCGCCGCGCTGACCGGGACCGGGCTGCCGCTGATCTTGCCGGCGCTGTTCGTGCTGGTCGCCAGCATCGGGCTGATCTTGCCGAACGCGGTGGCTCTTGCGCTCGCCCCGCACCCGGACGTGGCCGGCAGCGCGTCGGGGATGCTCGGGCTGGCCCAGTTCGCCGTCGGCGCGGCCGCCGCGCCGCTGGTGGGGATCGCCGGCCCGCGCACCGACCTGCCGATGGCCGTGATCATCTGCGCCCTCGGCGTGAGCGCCCGGCTCATTTGCCCCGGGAGGGCGGCCCCCCGGGATCCCCCCGCGTAGCCGGTCGCTCGGGCCAAAGGCCCTCGCGCTGCGGCTTTGCTGCGCAGCGACGGTTGATGTCAGGCGGGAGACCCGGCCGCGAGCCGGTCCGCGGCCGCGGCCAGGCGGCGCAGGGTTTCCTCCCGGCCGAGGACCTCCAGCGACTCGAACAGCGGCAGCCCCACCGTCCGGCCGGTCACCGCGACGCGCACCGGCGCCTGCGTCTTGCCCAGCGACAGGCCGAGGTCCGCGCCGATCTTCTCCAGCGCCTCACGCAGCGGCCCGGCGTGCCAGTCGGCGGCCGCGTACGCCTGCCGCGCCGCGGCCAGGATCGGGCCGGCCTGGCCCTTCATGGCCTTGGCCCAGGACGCCTCGTCGAAGACCGGGCCGGGCAGGAACGCGAAGTCCACCATCGCGGTGATCTCCGACAGCACCGCAACGCGGGTCTGCGCCAGCGGCGCGAGCACCGCGAACGCCGCCGGGTCGAAGCGCTCCGGCGGCCACGGCGCGGCAGGCGCGGCCAGCCACGGCTCGCAGGCCGCGGCGAACTGCGCCGCGGGCAGCGCCCTGATGTACTCGCCGTTGAATGCGCGCAGCTTCTTGACGTCAAAAAATGCGGGTGAGGGATTGACGTCGGCGAGCCGGAACTGCTCCTCGATGACCGGCCACGGCACGATCTCGGCGTCGCCGCGCGGAGCCCAGCCGAGCAGCATCAGGTAATTGCGCATCGCCGCGGTCAGGTAGCCCTCGTCCCTGAAGTCCTCCAGCGCGACCCTGTCGCGGCGCTTGGACAGCTTGCGCCGCTGCTCGTTCACCAGCACCGGGAGGTGCGCCCAGTCCGGCGGCTGCTGGCCGAGCGCCTTCCACAGCAGCTGCTGCTTGGGGGTGTTCGGCAGGTGCTCCTCGCCCCTGATCACCAGCGAGATCCGCTGGGTCATGTCGTCCACCGCGTTGGCCAGCAAGAACAGCACCGAGCCGTCGCCGCGCGCGATCGCGAAGTCCTCCAGCAGGGCGTTGTCGAACGCCGGCTCGCCGCGGATCAGGTCGCGCACGACCGTGGTGCCCTCGTCCGGGGTGCGGAACCGCAGCACCCGGCCGGGACCGGCGGCCAGCGCGCGGTCCCGGCAGAACCCGTCGTAGCCGCGGTGCGAGTCGCCGGTGCGCGCGATCATGTCCTCGCGGGTGCAGTCGCAGTAGTACGCGCGGCCCTGCTGGTGCAGCTGGGCCGCCGCCGCCGCGTGCTGGGCAGCAAAGCCGGACTGCAGGTACGGTCCCTCGTAGCCGCCGGGGCTGATGCCGAGCCAGTCCAGCGACCTGACGATCCCCTCGGTCCACTCCGGCCGGTTCCTGGACGCGTCGGTGTCCTCGATCCGCAGCACCATGGTGCCGCCGGACTGGCGGGCGACGACCCAGTTGAACAGCGCCGACCGGGCGCCGCCGACGTGCAGCACGCCGGTGGGCGAGGGAGCGAAGCGGACCCGCGGCGGCCCGGGCGGCGTTTGCGTCACAGCAGGCGATTGTATCGGCGCGCGGCGTTCATCCGCTCCGGCGGCGGCACGCAGGCGCAGGCCGCTACGGCGGCCGTCTCGCGCCGCGCCCGCCGTAACCGTCCGGAAACATCGGTCTTGCAGGATGGGGAAGGTGACCACCCGGCGGATCCGCATCGGCTGCGAGTTCGGCTACCTGGCCGAGATCGGCACGCCGGTGATCTTCCAGGTGCAGCCGGCCGCCGACGAGCGGATCCGGGTCAGCGGCGGCCGCTGGTCGGCCGACCCGCCGGCGGCGGTCAGCGGCTACACCGACCTGTACGGCAACCCGTGCACCCGGGCGGTGCTGCCGGCCGGGCGGTCCCGGTTCCGCTACCGGGCGGTCGCGGACGTGCCGGACGCCGCCGAGGACGCCGACGAGCGCGCTCCTGAGCTGGCCCCCGCCGACCTGCCCGACGCCGCGCTGATCTACCTGCTGCCCAGCCGGTACTGCCTGCCCGACGTGCTGGGCGACGAGGCCTGGTCCCGGTTCGGCGGCCTGCCGCGCGGCTACCGGCGGGTGCAGGCCATCTGCGAGCACGTGCACGGGCACCTGGAGTTCCGGTACGGCAGCACGACCGCGCTGAGCACCGCGGCGGACGTCAACGCGGCCGGCCGCGGCGTGTGCCGCGACTTCACCCACCTGGCCATCTCCTTCTGCCGGGCGCTGAACATCCCGGCCCGCTACGTGTTCGGCTACCTGCCGGACATGGACGTGCCGCCGAATCCGGATCCGATGGATTTCGCCGCGTGGATGGAAGTCTGGCTGGGCAGCCGGTGGTGGACCTTCGATCCGCGCAACAACGCCCGCCGCAAGGGACGGGTGGTGATCGGCCGCGGACGGGACGCCTCCGACGTCGCGATGGCGACGACCTTCGGCGGCCCGCTGCTGGAGTCGATGACGGTCCTGGCCGAGGAGGCAACGGGGTCATGCTGAACGCCGAGCTGCTGAGCGCGCCGCTGCTCGACCACCGGGCGCTGGACCTGGACGCAGCCGACCGCGTCACCTACCTCCTGCAGCAGAGCTTCCGCTACGACTACGCCGAGCCGGTGGCCGCGCTGCGCCAGCGGCTGGTCGTGGTGCCGCCGTCCCGGCACGGCAGCCAGCACCGGCGCGCGCACGCGCTGACCGCGGCCGGCGCGCGGGCCCGGCGGTACCTGAGCCGGGACCGGCACGGCAACGTGATCACCTGGTGGCGGGCCGAGCGGGTGGCCCAGACGGTCGAGTTCCGGCTGGCTGCCGTGGTCGAGCGGGTGCGCGGCGACGGGCCGCCGGTGCTGCCCGCCGAGGCCCTGCGCAGCCCGGCCCTGCTGGTCCCGACCCGGCTCACCGCGCCGGATGCGCGGCTGCGCGACCTGGCCGCGCGGGCGGCCGGCGACCCCCGGGGCACCCGGGGCGCGCGGGCCGGCGCGGGCGATCCGGCGGAGCGGGCCGAGCGGGTCTGCCAGCTCGTGCACGAGTCGGTGCGCTACCAGCACGGCGTCACCACGGTGCGGACCACCGCCGCGCAGGCGCTGGCCGCCGGCCGCGGCGTGTGCCAGGACTCGGCGCACGTGATGCTCGCGGTGTGCCGGATCCTCGGGCTGCCCGCCCGGTACGTGTCGGGTCACCTGCTCGGCGAGGGAGGCACGCACGCCTGGACCGAGGTGATCGTGCCGCACGGCGCGGCCGCCGCCGCGCTCGCCTTCGACCCGTGCAACGGCCGCCGGGCCGGCAGCGGCTACGTGATGGTGGCGACCGGCCGGGATTACTCCGATGTCGCGCCCACCTCGGGCTCCTACGTGGGCACCGCGGACAGCCGGCTGACTACCGGCCGCCGGGTCGGCGTGCTCGCCGCGGCCTGACCGCATCGCCGCGGCCGCCGCGGCCTGACCGCATCGCCGCGGCCGCCGCGGCAGGAGCGCGGCCGGCCCTGATGCGCCGGTCAGGCGTCCCCGGGCTCGTCCTCCGTGCACAGGCAGAACGGGTGGCCGGCCGGGTCGAGGTAGACCCGGAAGTGGTCGCCGGGCTGGAAATCGTGCTTGACCGCGCCCGCGGCCAGCACCCTGGCCTCGGCGGCGTCCGGGTCGTCGACGAGGAAGTCCAGGTGAACCTGCATGGACGAGGCCGGGTCGGGCCAGGCCGGCGGGGCGTAGCCGGGTGAGGTCTGGAAGTCGAGCCGTCCGCCCGGGCTCTTGACCGTGGCCCACCGCGAGTCGCGGAAGGTGACCGCGCCGCCGGTGATGGCGGCGTAGAAATCGGCCAGCTTCCCCGCGTCCGGGCAGTCCAGCGCGGCCGAGATGAGCGCGATCGAGTCAGGCATGCTGCTCCCTCCGAATCCCGCAGGCCACCCTAGCTGCACTCCCCGGCCCGGCCGGCCGCATGGCCCCTGGCCGCCCGGGGTTTGACACGAAACTCACATGCGGGTCATGCGGACGCCGCACAGGCACCGTAGAGGGTTTCCTCAAGCCAGGCTCAGCCGCGCTCGGCTTGCTGCGGCGCCTGGATGGTCACCAGAGCACTCGGAGGATCCCGTGACCCAGGCTGGCACTCCGGCCGCCGGCCGCGACCCGGGCGACGGCGCCCCGGGCGACGGCGGCCCCGGCGGCAGCGGGCCGCCGCCGAGCCGGTCGCGGCTGGCGCGGCGGCGGCGCGTGCTGCTCGGGGCGGGCATCGCCGCGGCGCTGCTGGCCGCCGGCGGCCTGATCGGCGCTTCGTTCGTCAAGTCGCCGCAGCAGCTGGCCGCCGATACCGCGGCCCCGGCGCCGACGCAGACCACGGCCCTGGTCGTGTCGCAGGTGCTGACCTCGTCGGTGCAGATGCGCGGCGTGGTGTACCCGGCGACCGAGTACGACGTGTATCCCGGCGCCCCGTCGGATTCCTCGTCCGGCACCGGGACCGGGTCGGGCGGCGCCTCGGGCGGTTCGTCCGCCGGCGGATCGGCGGCAGGCGGCAGCAGCGGGTCCGCGGTGTACATCTCCAGGCTGGAGGTGGCGGCCGGCCGCACTATCCGCAACGGCCAGCAGCTCGCCGAGATCGACGGCGAGCCGCTGTTCGCGCTGGCGGGCTCGGTGCCGGCCTGGCGGGACCTGGTCCCGGGCGAGAGCGGCCCGGACGTGACCGAGCTGCAGAAGGCACTGGCCCGGCTCGGCTACTACGACAACGGCGACCTGGCCGGGTACTTCGGCGGGGCGACCGAGGACGCGGTGGCCCTGTACTACGAGCACCTCGGCTACACCCCGCCGTCCGACGGCGGGGTGCCGGCCTCGGACGTGGTGTTCCTGCCCGCGCTGCCCGCGACCGTGGTGGCGGTCAACGGGGCGGCCGGCCAGCAGCCGGGCCAGCCGTTCCTGGAACTGGCCGCCCGCGGGTCGCTGGCGCTGACCGGCGAGCTGCCGCCGGCCTACGCCGGGCAGCTCAAGCGCGGCCTGAAGGTGACCATCTACGACGAGCTCACCGGCATCCGCGCCCGCGGCACCGTGACCGAACTCGGCACGGCGACTACCCTCACCCCGACCGGAGCCATCGTGAACGTCGGCAGCGGCGCCAGCTCAGCGGCCGCGTCCGCTGCCTCGGGCACCGGGTCCGCCGGGTCCGCTGGCGCGTCGGGCTCCGGCTCGTCCGGCTCCGGCGCGTCCGGCTCCGGCTCGTCGGGCTCCGGCAGCTCGGGCGAGACCGCGTTCATCCCCGTCACCGTGCACCCGTCCAAGCCGCTGGCTGCCGCCCTGAACGGCGAGAACGTCCTGGTCACCGTGCAGACCGGGCACACCGAGGGGCCCGTGCTGACGGTGCCGGTGGCCGCGGTGGTCAGCACCGCGTCGGGCTCCAGCTACGTGACGGTGGCGGGCGCGCGCGGCAGCCGGGCCGACGTCCGGGTGACGCCCGGCCTGTCGGAGAACGGGTACGTGCAGGTGACCCCGGCCCGCTCCGGCGCGCTGAAGGCCGGCGACCGCGTGGTGGTGAGCGGCTGATGAGCGTGCCGGTGATCGAGCTGCGCGGGCTGGCCCGTACCTACCCCGGGCCGCCGCCGGTGGCCGCGCTGCGCCCCGCGGACCTGGTGATCGGGACCGGCGACTACGTCGCGGTGACCGGGCCGTCCGGCTCGGGCAAGTCCACCCTGCTGCACCTGCTCGGCCTGCTGGACGCCCCCACCGGGGGGGCCTACCTGCTGGACGGGGTGAACACCGCGGCCCTGGGCGACCGGGACCGCTCGGCGCTGCGCGGCCGCCGGATCGGGTTCGTCTTCCAGGCCTTCCACCTGCTGCCCTACCGGACTGCGCTGGAGAACGTCGCCCTCGCCGAGCTGTACAACCGGACGCCGCGGGCCGGGCGGGAGCGGGCGGCGGCCGGGGCGCTGCACGCGGTCGGGCTGGGGCACCGGCTGGACGCGCTGCCGACCATGCTGTCGGGCGGCGAGTGCCAGCGGGTGGCGATTGCCCGGGCCCTGGTCAACCGGCCGAGCCTGCTGCTGTGCGACGAGCCGACCGGGAACCTGGACTCGCAGAACGCGGCCGCGCTGATGGACCTGCTGGACGAGCTGAACGAGTCCGGCTTCACGATCGTGGTGATCACCCACGACCAGAAGGTGGCCGGGCACGCGGGCCGGACCATAGCGATCAGCGACGGGGTGCTGTCTGAGCAGGCCGGGGCCCGCCGTGGCTAGCCCGGCGGCCGGCCTGCTGCCGCCGCGGCTGACCGCGCGGGACGCATCCGCCGAGGCAGTCGCCGGGATCGTGCAGCGGCCCGGCCGGTCGGTGCTGACCATGCTCGGCACCATCCTCGGCGTGGGCGCGTTCGTGGCCGTGCTCGGCCTGACCGCGACCGGCGCAGGCCAGATCTCGCGGCAGTTCACCGTGCTGGAGGACACCACGGTGACGGTGGAGGACAACGGGCCGGCCAACGACGTCGCCCCGCCCTACGCCAACCCGCCGATCGGCTTCCCGGCCGATGCGGACGCGGTCGCCGGCCGCATCCGCGGGGTCACGGCCGCCGGGGTCTGGTGGCCGGTGCAGCTGCCGGACGGCGCGACCTTCACCGGCTCGCTCGCGCTGTCGGCCGCCAGCTCCCAGACGATCAGCCTGCTGGCCGCCTCGCCGGGCGCGGTCCGCGCGATGGGCCTGAAGCTCGTCGCCGGTTCGCCGCTGACCCGCTACGAGAACGACAGCCGCCAGCATGTCGCGCTGATCGACACCACCACGGCGAGCGCGCTCGGGATCTCCCCCGCCCGGCTGGCCAGCCATCCCGCGGTGTTCGCCGGCGGGGTCGCGTACACGGTGGTCGGCGTGTACAGCAGCGCGCAGCGGATCGTGAACAGCGAGAGCGCGATGCTCATCCCGGAGCGGACCGCGCTGGCCGACTACGGCAACCCGGTCCCCGGCATCGGGAACGAAGACGAGGCGCAGATGGTCGTCGCGACCAGGGTCGGGGCGGCGCAGGCCGTCGCCCGCCAGATCGCCGCCGCCGAGCTGCCCACCGACCCCGGCCGTCTCGTCGTGACGTCGCCGTCTAATCCGCAGAAACTGCAAGGCGAGGTCAGCACCGACCTGACCGGGCTGTTCCTGATCCTCGCCCTGGTCAGCCTGCTGATCGGCGCGGTGGGCATCGCCAACACGACGCTGGTCGCCGTGCTGGAGCGGACCGAGGAGATCGGCCTGCGCCGGGCCGTGGGCGCCCGGCCGCGGCACATTGCCGCGCAGTTCCTGGCCGAATCCACCGCGCTCGGCACCCTCGGCGGCCTGGTCGGCACCTGCCTCGGCGTCGGCACCGTAGTGGCGTTCGCGGCGGCCAAGGACTGGACCGCCATCCTCAACCCCGCCTACACGCTGCCCGCGCCGCTGCTCGGCAGCGTCATCGGCTTCCTGGCGGGGGCCTACCCGGCGCTGCGGGCGGCGCGGACCAGCCCGCTGGCCGCGCTGCGGCACGGCTGAGCCGCGGCCCGCGACAGAAGGGAACGACGATGCGCATCCGCACCGGCCTCGGCGCCCTGGCTTGCTGCGCGGTCTTGTCCGCGTGTGCCGCCACCGGGCCGAAGGGCCCGAATCTGGCCGTGACAGCGCCGAAGGTCGGCCGGCCGGCCCCCCGCCTCGGCCCAGGCGGCGTTCTCCCGGGAGGCGCTCACCCCCTATGCCGCGCTCGGCGTGGCCGACAACGACGGCCTGGCCCCCGGCGAGTCGACGTTCTCGCTCAGCCAGGCCTGCATGGCCGCCCAGGGATACCCCAGCGTCAACGCCGGGCTGGTCCCGTTCGGCATCCGCGTCGGCGGTCCCGGGGGCCTGGCGTTTTCCCAGCCCTGGGGCGGCTGGGGCTACCTGGGGGCGGCGCAGGCCAGCCAGTCCGGCTTCCGCCTCGACCCCGGCGCCGGCCTGAGCCAGCTCGGAGTCGACATCCAGCCGGTCGCTATCCCCAGCCTGCCCGCGGCTGAGCAGACGGCGGTCGGCAAGTGCGCCACCATCGTGTCCGATTTCGGCAACGCCGCGCAGAACGGGCCCCTGGCGGGCATCACTACGCTGGCGGATGACATCAGCAACGACGTGGCGAAGGACCCGGCCGTGCGCGGGGCCACCCGGATCTGGGCGGCCTGCATGGCCAGGAACGGCTACCACTTCGGCCAGCCGACGGCTGTGTTCAACCAGGAAATGCAGACCATGTACGGCGGGGGGCCGATCAACTTCTCGGCCGTGCCCAGTCCCTCGGCCGAGCGGGCGCAGATCGCCGCGGCCGTCACCGATGCCGCCTGTACCCGGTCCTCCGACCTGGGCGGGATCTACTTCGCCGTCCAGGCCAGCTATGAGCAGCAGCTGGTCAGCGCCAACCAGCAGGCGCTGACCGCCGATGTCCGGCGCTACCGCGCCGCTTACTCCCGGGAGCTGCGCAAGCTGCGGGTCCTGCTGCGGACCGCGAAGGCGCAGCCGTTCAACGCCCGGCGCGCGCGGGTTTCCCCGGCGCCCAGCCGGTCCGCCTGACAGGAGACGGCGATCATGCGCATCAGGGCCGGGCTCGGCCTGCTGCTGTGCTGCGCGAGCGCGGCCGCCTGCACCGCGGCCGGGCCGAAAGGGCCGGTCGCCACCGTGACCAGGCCCGCCGTCCGCCATCCGGCCGCCCCGGCCTCCGCGCAGGCGGCCCTGTCCGCCGAGGCGTTCACGCCGTACGCGGGCCTGGGGGCCAGCGTCAACGACGGCCTGGCGCCCGGGGAGACGTATTCAGCCCTGCACACCGCATGCATGACCGCGGCGGGCTATGCGCAGTACGCCGCCAGCACCCCGCTGGCCATCCGGGCGAACCGCGGGCTCAGCTTCGGCCAGGCGTTCGGCCCGTGGGGCTACCTCGGCACCGCGACGGCAGCGCAGCAGGGCTTTACCGCGCCGACCGGCGGCACCGCCGCCCAGACCGGCGAGTCCTACGGGCCGCCCGCGGGCAACCTGCCCGACGCCGCCCTGGAGGCGGCGGGCAAGTGCGTCAACATCGTGCTCGATTTCAACGACGCCCAGTTCGCGCATGCGCTGGCCATCGTCGAGACGCTGAACAACGACATCGGCAGCGACGTGGTCACCGACCCGGCCGTGCTGAAGGCGGTGAAGGATTGGTCGGCTTGCATGGCGCGGAACGGTTTCAGCGCCCCCAGCCCGAATGCGCTGGGCGACCAGGAGGAATCTGCGCTCGGCCTGCGGCCGGGACCGGCCGGAGCCGGCCCGGCGCCCGCCGCCAGCGCGGGCTCGGACCAGATCGCCGCCGCCGTGGCCGACGCCGGCTGCACCCGGCAGAGCGATCTGGGCGGCATCTACTTCGCCGTCCAGGCCGGCTACGAGCAGCAGCTGGTCAGCGCCAACCAGCAGGCGCTCACCGCGGCGGTCCGCCATTACAAGGCCGCCTACGCCCGGGAATTGCGCATGCTCCCGGCGCTGTTGCGGACCGCGTCCGCCAGGCCGCAGCTGCCCGGCACGCGCGTCCCTTCCGGCCAGGCCGGCGGCGCGGGCGGATCTGGCCGCACGGCCAGGCCGGCTCCTCGGCCCGCCGGCTAACCGGCTGCCGGGCGGCTCAGTCCGCCTCCGGGCTGCTGCTCATGAGCCGGCTCCTGTCCTGCCTGTTTGTCCCGCCGCAGCCTGCGCAGCACGGGCAGGGCCGCGAAATACGACCCGGCCAGGGCGATGCCGCCGATGCCCAGGTCGATCGAGATGCGGCCCTGCCGCGCCCAGTACACGTCCTTCAGGTCCAGCAGCAGGGCGAACTCGTCGGTGATGAGCGCCAGCCCGGAGCCGTAGCTGACGGCCACCGCCGGATGGCGGCGGTGCTGCTCGTCACCGTGGACGGCCACCGCGCCGACGCCCGACAGCAGGCCGATGCCCCACATGTAGTGGTGCAGGTGCTCACCGCCGACGCTGATGTTCCGGAACGGCCCCTTGCCGTCCCTGATGCTGTAGGTCAGCGCCCGCAAGCCGGCGAACGTGCCGGTGAAGGCCAGCCAGCTGAGCAGCGCTGACCGCTGGCCCGGGCCCAGTTCCTCGTAGTACGCGCGGCGAACCGCGACCGGCGATCGCGCAACTTCTGTCACATGCCTTCAGTACCCGCCCGCCGCCCCCAATCCACCAGCATCGCGGAGGCGGCTACGGGCGAGCCGATTCGGCCAGGTGGAGCCTGATCACCGAGTCGTAGTCCGGGTCGGGGGCGAGTCCCAGCCAGGCGCGGTCCGCCTGGATCCGGGCGGGCCAGCTGCCCACGATGCGGGCCACCGCCGGGTCGGGCACCCAGTCGATCAGCGCGCTGGCCTGCGGGCCGGCCGCCCGCTCCAGCGCGGCCACCATCTCGCCGACGGTCACGGTGAGCGCGGGCAGCGTGACCGCGCTCGGGCCGCCCCAGGCCCGGCCGGAGGCGGTGGCGGCGCGCAGCAGGCCGTCGACGGCCCGGGCGGGCGAGGCGAGCGCCACCGCGGTCCCTGGCCCGACCGGGCAGACGGCCCGCTGCCCGGCGAGCGGCTCGCGGATGATGCCGGACAGGAAGCCCGAGGCCGCGGCGTTGGGCGGGCCCGGGCGCACGCTGACGGTCATCAGCCGCACCGCCCGGCCGCGCAGCAGTCCCCGGCGGGTGTAGTCGGCCAGCAGGTACTCCCCCATCACCTTCTGCGTGCCGTAACTGGACTGCGGGTTGGGCCGGGTGTGATCGCCGGCGACGGCGGGCAGCGGGTGGCCGGCGGACTGGCCGAACACGGCCACCGAGCTGGCGTACACCACCACCGGGTTGCGGCCCCCGGCCCGGCAGGCCGCCAGCAGCGACTCGGTGGCCTGCAGGTTCGAGCGCAGGCCGAGATCGAAGTCGGCCTCGCACTCCGCGCTGACCGCGGCGGCCAGGTGGAAGACGACATCGGCCGCGGCCAGCACCGCCCGGGCCGGGCCGCCGGGCGCCAGCAGGTCCGCCAGGTCGCCCGGCAGCACGCGCACCCGGGGATCGGCGGCCAGGCCGGGCGGCGCGGGCGCCCGGTCCGCCAGCGTGACCTGCGCCACCGGGAGGGGACCGCGGCCCGCCACCGCGAGTTCGCCCGCGGCGAGCAGCTTCCCGGCCAGCCGCGAGCCCAGGAAGCCGGATCCGCCGGTAATCATCACGTTCACCACACGTCGTGATGTTCCCGGATCCGGGGTCATCCGATCCGCCCGGGCGGATCGGGCCCCGCTGTCGGCCGGCCCTCTTAGCCTGTGCTCAGTGCCGCGGCGACCCGGGAGGCTCCGATGGCGGATGCTGACGACGTGCGCCGGCTCGCGCTGGCGCTGCCGCACGTCGAGGAGATCGACTGCGACGGGTTCGACTTCCGGGTCGGCGGCAAGGGCTTCGTCTGGTCCTACCCCGAGCGCATCGCGGGCGGGCGCCGCCGCCTGCGCACCGACATCGCGGTCCTGTACGTCGGGGACGAGGCCGAGAAGCAGGCACTGCTGCTGGGCGAGCCGCAGCGGTTCTTCACCACGTCCGGGTACGACGGCTGGCCGCTGGTGATGCTGCGGCTGGACCAGGTGGACGCCGCCCGGCTGGCTGAGCTGGTGACCGATGCCTATCGGATGCGGGCGCCGGAGGAACTGGCGGCCGGCTGACGAGGCGAGGCCCGGCCGGCTCAGTCTTCGGGGAGATCGGCGAAGGCGCGCTTGGTCGCCCGGTACCAGCCCATCCCGGAAATGGGGCGCTTCCACCGGCCTTTCATGTCATTCAGGGCGCTCTCGTGAGCCTCATCGCCGCCCGCGACAGTCTCCCGCAGGTGCTTATCCTGTGCCTTGATCACCTCATCGGCGGTGTTCCCGTGGTGCGCCAAGTCACAGGGACCGCCCATCTGCTGGCACGTCATCGTCTTCATGCGCCTCGCCTCTCCGAGTGGAATATGCCGTGTTCAAGGCAGCTCCGGGACGGCTGCCGCAGCAAATATAGGAGCCCGCTGGCTCCGGGCGCTTATCCGATCCTGCTCAGTTCCCGGTAGGTTCCCGGGCGGCCCCGGGACTGCTCAGGATCGGCTCGATCCAGCCCTGGGCGCTGTGACCTGACGGGCGGCACGGCAGCATGGCGCGGGGCGGGAATGAGGCGGGCGTCACACTGGTTGCTCGCGACCATGAAGATAGCGGTGATCGGCAAGGGCAACATCGGCGGCACGCTCGGCGGCAAGTGGCGCGCGGCCGGGCACGAGGTGACCTACGGAGCCCGCGACGGCTCCGGCGAGGGCCCGGGCGGGGCGCCCGTGCGCGGCTACAGCGAGGCACTGCGCGACGCCGGCGTGGTCGTGCTGGCCGTCCCCGGCCAGGCCGTGCCCGATGTCGTGCGCGAGCTGGGCGCGGCCCTCACGGGCAAGGTGGTGATCGATGCGGTGAACCGGATCGGCGGCGGGACGGAGTACGACAGCCGGGCGCTGATCGCCGACGCCGCGCCGTCAGCCCGGTACGTGCGCGCCTTCAACACGCTGGGCTGGGAGAACTTCGCCGACCCGGTGCCCGGCACGAACCTGTTCTTCGCCGCCGATCCCGAGGCGCGGGCGGTGACGGAAGAGCTCATCAGCGCGGTCGGGCTCGAGCCGGCCCTGGTCGGCGACGCCGGCGCGACGGCCACCGTCGACGGGCTGCTGCCGCTGTGGTTCGCGCTGGTCGGCCAGAACGGCGGCAACCGCAAGCTCGCGCTGAAGATCGTCCGCTAGGGCGCGCCGCCGTCCGCGCCGCCGCCGTCCGCGGCGCGGACGATGCAGCGGAAGCCCAGGTGCGAGGTCGAGGTGTCCACCGCCTCGCCCTGCCGCGCGGCGGGGCGGTAGCGCAAGCAGTAGTTCGGGGCGCACAGGTGGGACCCGCCCTTGATCACCCGGCGCGGGATGTGCCCGCCGGGCTGGTCCGGGACCAGGCTGGCGGCCGCGGCGGCAGCCCGCGGGCTGCGGGGCACGCAGCATCCGCGCCGGGCGGGCCCGGCCGCGCGCGCGGCGAAGTAGTCGCTGGTCCACTCCCACACGTTGCCGGCCATGTCGTACAAGCCGAACCCGTTCGGCCGGAAGCTCTTGACCGGGGTGGTCCTGCGCCACCGGCCGGTCTTGAGGTCCTGCCAGGGGAACCTGCCCTGCCAGGTGTTGGCCATCACCCGGCCGCGGGGGGCCTCGTCGTCGCCCCAGGTGAAGACCGCGCCTTCCAGGCCGCCGCGGGCTGCGAACTCCCACTCGGCCTCGGTCGGCAGTTCCTTGCCCGCCCAGGCCGCGTACGCGTCGGCGTCCTCGGCCGCGACGTGGGTGACCGGATGCCGGTCCAGCCCGTCCAGGCTGCTGCCCGGCCCGGCCGGGTGCCGCCAGCTGGCCCCCGGGGTGTAGCGCCACCACTGGGTGACGTCGTTCAGGTCCACCGGTCCGGCGGGCTGCCGGAAGACCAGCGACCCCGGGTGCAGCAGGGCCGGGTCCGCACCGGGGTACTGCCGCGGGTCGGGCGGGCGCTCGGCGACCGTGACGTACCCGGTTGCCTGCACGAACCGGCGGAACTCGGCCACGGTGACCAGGTGCTCGTCGATCCAGAAGCCGTCCACGCCGGCGCGGCGCACCGGGCGTTCCTCGGGATAGAAATCCTCCGAGCCCATGAGGAAGCTGCCGCCGGGCACCCGCACCATGTTCTTCGTGAGCCCGCGGGCCTGCCCCGGCTGCGCGGAGCGCGGCGTCTTGCTCACGGCCGACAGCCTACCCGGCCCGCACGGCGTGACCTGTCGTGATCGCGCGCCGGGTGGACCTGACCAGCCTCGGGTCAGCGGGGCTGGATCTCGGCCATCGGGCTGAAGCCGTCGTGCGGGGTGTCGATGTAGATGATCTGCGGCTGCGTGGCCACCAGGCCGGGCGCGGTGTCGAAGAAGTTCTTCACGTAAGAGTGCTTGACGTGCGCGGCGCCGGCGTCGGCATCCTTGAAGCCCTCGATGCAGACGAACTCATTTTCGTTCGTGAGACTCCGTGAGAACTGGAAGAACAGGCAGCCGTCCTCGGAGTTGACGTCCTTGGCGTAGGAATCGGCGACCGCCAGCCACTCGTCCATCTTCTCGGGCCGGATCTGCAGCTTGATGTTGATCAGGATCATGCATTCCTCCAGCGAAGGGGTCAGTGGTCACAATCGTGGTGCGATCACCAGCGACCGTCAATCGCCAGATCCCGGCCGAGGCCGTGCGGGATGCACGTGGCAGAGCCCCGGCCGGGCCGACTGGGAATATGGTTCTCGACGTGGGAATATTCGCGCGCGGGGCACGGCCGAAGGGGCAGCTGCCCGACGACCTGCGCAGCCAGGTCGCTGCTGAAGGCATCCTCGTCATCGAGGAAGGTGTGCCGGCCGACGTCATTTTCCGTCACTACCGCGCCCCCGGGCGGCGCGGTAACTGGCGGGGGAAGTACCTGCTGGCATTCGCGATGACCGAGGATCGGCTGCTGGTCTACGGCGGTACGCCAGACCGGCGGCCGCCCAGCCCCTTCGTCAACGTCAGCTGGGAACAGGCCAGGGCTGCCGGGCTGAGGGCACTGGCAGATGACGGCGGCCTGCGACTGTCCTATGACATCTCCGCGCTCTATCCCGGCCGCGGCGGCCAGGCGGAGCTGCGGCTGCAGACCGGACAGGCCCCTGCCGCCCTGGCCGTTGCCGAGGCGAAGCTCGGCTGACGACGCATGACGCCATCAATCCAGGGTGACTCAGGGGCGGCAGTGTAGGCCTCAAGCGGCCAGAATGCCTACCCGCTGCGGGTGATGTGCCGCGGTGGCCGTCTGGTTAGGGTGCAGTCAGAGCGTCCCCATCCCGTTCGCGAGGAACCCTTTCCGGCCCGAGTCGAGAGGCGGCCAGCAAGGTGAACGAATTCCCGCCTATTGCCGACTACGGTTTCCTGTCGGACTGCGAGGTGAACTGCCTGGTCGCGCCGAACAGCGCTATCGAGTGGTTTTGCCTGCCCCGGCCGGACTCGCCGAGCTTGTTCAGCGCGGTCCTCGACCGGCGGGCCGGGTCGTTCCGCTTCGGCCCGGATAACGCGAAGATCCCCCACGTCCGCCGCTATATCCCCGGCACCATGGTGCTGGAGACCACCTGGCATACCCCGACCGGCTGGCTGGTGGTCAATGACCTGCTGGTGATGGCCCCGGATACGGAGACTTCCCGGCGGGAGAAGTACCGGCGCGCCCCGGGTGACACGATCGCCACCGGCACCCTGCTGCGGCTGGCCACCTGCATCGACGGGCGGGTGGAGATCGAGATCGACTGCTCCCCGAGTTTTGAGTACGGCACGCTGAGCGGCTCCTTCGAGTACTCCGGCGATGGCTACGGAGCCATGACCGTGCGGCCGCAGACGGTACGCCCTCAGGACAGTGACCTGAGCCTCTCGCTGACCAGCAGCATGCGCCTGGGTATCCTCGGCGTTCGCTGCATCGGGCGCAGCGCCCTGGAGCGGGGCGACACTGCCTTCGTGGCGCTCAGCTGGGGAGACGACGCCATCACGACAGTCGAGGAGGCGGCGGCTGCAGTAGCCACCACGGCGCAGGCGTGGCGGGATTGGCTGAAGACCGCTCACGTTCCCGACCACCGGTGGCGCCAGTTCATCGAGCGCAGCGCGCTGACTCTCAAGGGCCTCAGCTACGCCCCGACCGGGGCCATCATGGCGGCGGCTACCACCTCGCTCCCGGAGACTCCCGGCGGCGCGCGGAACTGGGACTACCGTTATACCTGGATCCGCGATTCGTCGTTCATGCTGCGCTCGCTGTACCGGCTGGGCTTCGACTGGGAGGCGATCAACTTCTTCGCCTTCGTCCTCGACGCCGTGCTCGGCGGCATGCCGGTCGGCGGAGCGTCCGACGGGGTCGCGCTGCAGATCATGTACGGAATCGGCGGCGAGCGGGACCTCACTGAGCGCACCCTGGACCATCTGTCCGGCTGGCGCAACTCCCGCCCGGTGCGGGTCGGCAACGGCGCTTATGACCAGTTGCAGCTCGACATGTGGGGAATGTTGCTCGACTCGGTCGAGACGCAGGTCAAGAAGGTGCTTCAGCAGATGGCTCAGCCGGTCTGGGAGGCCATCGCCTCCCTTGTCGACCAGGCAGTCGCGCACCGCCATGACGCTGATCAGGGCATCTGGGAGGTCCGCGGCGAGCCGCAGGAATTTACCGCCTCCAAGGTCATGTGCTGGGTGGCGGTCGACCGGGGCGTACGGCTCGCCGAGCAGCGGGGCGAGGAGGAGCGTGCTGCGGCGTGGCGGAGCACCGCCGATGACATCAAAGCCGAGGTGCTGGAGAAGGGCGTCTCGGCCCGCGGGGTCTTCCGTCAGCACTACCAGACCGAAGATCTCGACGCCGCGCTGCTGCTCATCCCGCTCATGGGGTTCCTGCCGCCGGATGACGACCGAGTGCGGGCGACGGTCCTCGCCATCGCCGACGAACTCACCGAGGACGGGTTCGTCTTGCGCTACCGCACCGATACGACTGACACCGGATTCGCGGGCAAGGAGGGCACCTTCACCATCTGCTCCTTCTGGCTGGTGACGGCGCTCGCCATGATCGGCGAGGTGGCACGGGCCCGGGCCTTGTGCGAGAAGCTGCTGTCCTTTGCCGGGCCGCTCCTGCTCTACGCCGAGGAGATCGACACCTCCACCGGCGAGCATCTGGGCAACTTCCCCCAGGCCTTCACCCACCTCGCGCTCATCGAGGCGGTATCCCAGCTGATCGAAGCCGAGGAGCAGGCGACCGCTCCGTGACCGGTCCGCACCCGCCACGGTGAGGTGACCGGCAGCGTGCGTGCCCGTCCCGGTCTTACAGGGCGCGCCGGACGCCGGCCTGCCGTTCTATGCCGCTCAGCTGCATGGCCAGGCTGCCGTGCGTGGCGTCCCGGGCCGCGCCAGAGCGTCCTATCGGCAGGATTTCCCGGCCCCGGGAATCCTCCAGCAGCAGCGCGAACGCGGTGTAGAGCGATACCGCGGCGAGCAGGAAGCCGAGCGTGGCAGCGGTACGCGCCACCGGCCGGCTGCCGGTGAGTTCGGCGATTCCGGCCACCAGGAACCGCAGGGTGGCCACCGCGATCACCGCGGCGAAGGCACGCCTGGCCAGCGCGCTGGCCAGCATGAACGCGGCGAAGACCGCGAATACGATGAAGAAAATGCCGAGGGCGTCGGCGGCACCGGGCGGGTTGACGTAATAGATGGAGGCCTCCACCAGCCAGGTGGTAGCGAAGCTCATCATGAGCGTGCCAGCGATGCTGTCGCGGCTCCACAGAGCGAACAGCCCGGCGATCAGTTGGACCACGAACGCGGGAAACACGACGAGCGCGACCGCGCGGATGGCGGCTGCCGGCAGTACTCCCCACTGCAGCGTGCTGACCACCACCGAGTCGATCGCCACCGTGAAGTAGCCAAGCGGCATCGGCGATCCGATGGGCCGCAGGACGATGCCGGTCATGGCGCCCGGATCGGGTTCAGGCTGGCCGGGACCAGACCGGGCCTGCGGACCGAGGTCCTCGGCAGGTCCCGGCCAGTCTGGCGGGTTGGTCATCGAACGGTCCTTTTGCCGGTGCCCTCGGACGATACGCTGGTAGCCGCCCGCTTACAGAGAGTGTGTGCTGGCCATGGACAAGATAGTTGATGGGGCATGACCAGCGCCTTGGTAAAGGTCATCGAGAAGCGGATCGCCCCGGGGATCGTGGCCGGGACCGGGCCCGCGGGCGGTCCTGGCGTTGACCATTGAGCTGGCCGGTCCTGGTCATACGGACAGCAGCGCCTGCGCCGGTGCCATCCGGGCGGCCCGGATGGCGGGCAGCAGGCCGGCCAGAGCCCCGATGAGCAGCGCGGCCGCCAGACCGCCGGCCCAGGCCTGGGGCGGAATCAGGATCGTCTCGCGGTGCGCGCGGGCGTAGGCCGCGGTGATGATCACGCCGAGGAGGATCCCGCCGGTGCCGCCGCCCAGGGACAGCAGGATGGCTTCGGCGAGGAACTGGGCGCGGATCTGGCCCCGGGTGGCGCCCAGGGCGCGGCGGAGCCCTATCTCGGACCGGCGTTCCAGCACCGAGATGACCATGATGTTAGCCACCCCGATCGCGCCGACCAGCAGCGCGACGGCGCCAAGGCCCAGGAAGAGGGTGTCGAGGGCGCCTTTAGCGTCGGCCTGGGCGGTGAGCACGCCGGACGGCTGGGAGACGTCGACCTGGCTGGGATTCTCCGGGTTGGCCTGGGCGGCGAGCAGGTTGTCTACCCGCGTGGTGACGGCCTGGTTGTCCGGGGTGGTGCGGACGTAGATCTGTGCCGGGTGGCCGCCGAAGTGCAGGTAGCGCTCGGCGGCCGGGAAGCCCACGAGGACCGCGGAATCGATCTCCGGCGCATAGAGGGCTGGGCTGAGGATGCCGGTGACGTAGAACCACAGGCCGCCGACCTGGATCCGCGTGCCCGGCCGGATCCGGTCGATGCCCAGCAGTTGCGCCGTAGTGGCACCGAGCACCGCGACTGGTTCCCGCGCGGTGGCCGCGTTGAGGTAGGTGCCCTGCGCGACGCGGGTCCCGGCCACGGCCGGCAGGCCCTGGCTAGCGGCCTGGACGCTGAGGGCGTTGGTCTCGATGCGGGGTATGAGCGGCGACTCGTAGGCACTGGCGCCGCTGATCATGCCGGTCTCCTGCACGGCGGTGACCCCGGGCAGGCGGGCAATCATGCCCGGCGCCGCCAATGGCAATTCGGCGGTGCCGCCGGAGGAGGCCTGCCCGCTGGCCACGGTCAGCAGGTTCGTGCCGAGTCTGGCGATCTTGGCGAGCAGCGCGGCCTGAGATGAAGCCGCCAGACCCAGGACGGCGACGATTGCGGCGACGCCGATCGCGATGCCCAGCCCCGACAGGGCAGCGCGCAGCTTGCGGGTCGCGAGCCCGATGCCGGCCAGGGCGGCCAGGTCAGCAGGCCGCAGCCGCGCCGGGGATGGCGCCGCCGGGCTGGCCGCGGGATGCGGTGATGCGGTGGTCATGCCGGCCGATCACCGGGCGAGGTGGTATCGGCGGTGACGTGCCCGTCGAGCATCTCAATGCGCCGCCTCGCCCGGCCGGCGACCGCCGGGTCGTGGGTGATGATGACGATCGTCGTCCCGCTCGTGTTCAGTTCGCCCAGCAGCGCCAGGATGGACCCGCCCGTGACGGAGTCGAGGTTGCCGGTGGGCTCGTCCGCCAGCACTACCGGAGGCGCACCCGCGACCGCCCGGGCGATCGCGACCCGCTGCCGTTCCCCGCCGGACAGCTGAGCCGGCCGCACGTGAGTCCGGTGGCCGAGCCCGACCCGCTCCAGCGCGCTGGCCGCGAGCCTGCGCCGCTCGCTGTGGCGGACGCCGGCGTACAGCAGACCGTCGGCGACGTTGCCGAGCACGGTCTGGTGCTCGGCGAGGTGGAATTGCTGGAACACGAACCCGACCCGGGCGGCCCGCAGGGCCGATGACTGCCGGTCGCTCATCGCCGCCGCGTCCAGTCCGGTGACCCGCACGGTGCCGCTGGTGGGCGTGTCCAGGGTGCCCATCAGGTGCAGCAGGGTGGACTTACCCGATCCCGATGGCCCCACGATGGCGATCAGCTCACCGGCGGCCACGACCAGGCTGACCCGGTCCAGCGCCCGCACCGGCGGGACCCCCGGATACGTCTTCGAGACCGCGTCCAGTTCCAGTACCGCGGCGCCGCCTGGCTCGTTCCCGCTGGCCGGCGTGGTCCCGGCCGTCCGGGCGGCCGGGGGGCCGGCGGTCATGACGACGCCACCACGACCCGCTGCCCGGGCCTCAGCGCTCCGGTCACTTGCACCAGGCCATTGGCATCGTCGAATATCCCGGGCGTCACCCGCACCGGCCGCTGTGTGCCCTCCGGCCCGATGACCTCCACCGCGTAGCCGCTGGATGACTGGGCCACCAGGGCCGTCACCGGCACCAGCAGCACGTCGCGCGCCGTTGCCGTGGTGATGTTCACCGTGACGGGCACCTGGTCCAGGCCGCCCGCCGCCTGGCGGTGCGCCAGCCGCACGAGTACCGGGATCGTCGCGGCCGGGCCCTGCCCCTGCCCGGATGAGGTGGCGGCCACCGGGCCGACCGAGGAGACGGCGCCCGGTGTGACCGATCCGTCCGGCAGCGCCACGGTCACCGCGTCGCCGACCTTGACCTCGCCCTCCTGCGAGGTGCCCAGTTCGACCATCACCACGTGCCGGTCCGACGTCGCCGCCAGCACCGGGCCGGCCGCCGGGCCGCCCAGCCGCCCGGTCACCCGGCTGACCCGGATCGGCTGCGGCTCGAACACCACCGATCCGAGCGACAGGGTCCCGGGCGGATCAGCGACCCCGAGGTGCTCCTCCAGCCGCTGCACCCCCTGCGCCGTCTCCGCGGAGTAGTAGTCCCAGCCCGCGGCGCCGGCGGCTGAACGGCTGGCGTAGCCCAGAACCACCAGGTCGTGGTTGAGCTGCGCCACATCCGTGCCGGCCAGGCCCTCGCCGAGGGCCCGCCAGGCCGGCACGCGGCCCTGCAGCAGTGCCACCGGGGAGCCGTTGTCGACCCGGTACAGGGCCTCACCCTGGCGGATCACCCGGCCCGCCGGCGGCAGCCAGGTCAGCGTGCCGCCGCCCTGCCCGGTGACGGTGCAGGAACCCGCGTAACCCAGCGTCGCGGTCACCGGGGTCGTCGCCGCGACATCCGCCCGGATGACCGTCGCCGTCGCCGCCGGTGCGATGGCCCCCGGCGCGTTCCCGGGCGAATCTCCGGACGGCCAGGCCCCGGACAGCCACGCCGCTACCGGCCCGGCGGCGAGCACCGCCACGATAACCGCGGCCAGCCAGCCCGGCCGGGGCCGCCGCCCCGGGCCCGGGCCCTGTCCGGGGGCGGGGTTCCGGCCGGTCATCCGGGCAGGCCCGGCCGGGCCAGGGGAACGCCGATGCCTGCGGGCAGCCGCCGCGAGCATTCCGTCATCTTGCTGTCGATCTGCTGCGAGTTCGGGTCGAAGCCCTGGACGTGGACCAGGTTGAAACCCCAGCCTGCCGTGGGATCGTCACTGGGGTCCGGCCAGGTCGGCACGCCGTGAGAGCGCATGCACCGGGCGAAGCCGCGCATGGCCTGCAGGTCCCGCTGCGACTGGTCCTGGCTGATCCGGCCGCCGTCCGGCAGCAGGTGCGCGCAGGCCCGCTGGGCTGCCTGGTACACCGAGCTGCTGACGGCGAGCTGCTGCAGGCTGACCTTCGGCAGCCCGCTCGGCAGCTCATCGCCGCCGCTGGCGTCGGGGTACCTCGGCACTCCGTGCGCGCGCATGCAGGAGGAATAGGCGAGTCCGGTGTGCGTGCTCGCTGAGCTGCCCGCATCCGGTGCGCCGGCAGAGTCGGCCGGTGACGGTCTCCCACTGCCGCATCCCGCTAGCAGGACCAGCCCGGCAGTGGCGATGAGGGTCAGAATCGTGGCACGCCTACCACGGCGCCTGCTGGGGCGGCGCGCCGGCTTCCCTGCGGCAGCGTCAGTAACCATGTCAACCCCACGCCAGCAGCGCGCCCGCTGGCTGGAGCCGCTCGCATTCGTTGATCTTGGTGTTGACCTGCCCGCCTGCCGCAACTGGCGGGGAATCGGGGAATCCGCGCCCCGGGGCGAAGCCGTGGTCGCCCGGTACGGCGATATCGAAAAGAGGACGTCTCTGGGAATCGATGGTGGGGTCGGGCCAGTTCGCCACCCCGTGGGAGCGCATGCACTGGGCGAAATTCAGCCCGGCGGCCAGCGCCTGCTGTGCCAGCGCCTGTGGACAGACGCCGGATTCGTAGCACTGCCGGAGCGAGTTGGTGCTGAGCGTCCTGCCGCTGGCCGGGTAAAGGTGCCGGCAGGTTCGCTGGGCCGCCTGAAGCTGCGAACCGCTGACCCCGAGTACTTGCGGGTCGGCCTTGGGCACCTGGCCGTTGCTACCGGGGTCCGCGAAGCTCGGGACTCCGTGGGCACGCATACAGGCCGAGTAAGCGACCGCTGACGAGGACGTCGCTGACTTACCCGCATGCGGTGAGCCGCCGGGCCCGGCCGATGGTGGGCCGCTGGTGCAGGCCGCGGCCAGCGGCGCCAGGGCGGCAGTGAGGAGGATGATTGCTGTCTGCTTCATGGGCTGCTCCTTCGCGGTGGTCCGCGGCCGCGGCTCTCCAGTCGTACCGGGCAGCCGGTGACACGAGCCGAACAGTGATTGTTAAGCGGATGTCATCCGGGCCGGCTCACAATGTGCGAGTGCGGGTGCTCGTCGTCGAAGATCACGTTGCGCTGGCCAGCCGGATCGGGGAGGGCCTGCGCGACGCTGGCTTCGCCGTCGACGTGGTGCACGACGGCGCCGCGGCCCTGGAGAACGCGATGAGCAACGACTACGACGTGGTCGTGCTCGATCGCGACCTGCCCGGCGTGCACGGCGACCGGATCTGCAAGCTGCTGGTGCGGCGCGGCTCGCCCGCGCGCATCCTGATGCTCACCGCAGCCGCCGGCGTCGAGGACCGGGTCGACGGGCTGGAACTGGGCGCGGACGACTACCTCGGCAAGCCGTTCGCCTTCGCCGAGCTCATTGCCCGCATCCGTGCCCTGGCCAGGCGCGGCCCGGGATCGCCCGCAGTGGTGCAGCGGGGCGACCTGCTGATCGATCGCGCCCGGCATCGCGCCAGCCGGGCCGGCGTGCCGCTGACCCTGACCCGCAAAGAGCTCGGGGTGCTGGACCGGCTGGCGGCCGCCGATGGTGCCACGGTCAGCGCGGAGGAACTACTCGAGAATGTGTGGGACGAGCACGCCGACCCGTTCAGCAACATCGTCGCGGTGACCGTCGGCCGGCTGCGCCGCAAACTCGGTGACCCGCCGCTCATCGAGACCGTGGTCGGCGTCGGCTACCGCCTGTGAGAATCCAGCTCAGCGCCCGGTCCCGGCTGACGCTGCTGTACGGATCCTTGTTCGCGGCCGGCGGAGCCGCGATGGTGCTCGTGACCTATCTCCTGGTCGCCCGCACGCTGCACAGCACAGCGACCGCCCGGATCCCGCCAGCGATCCAGACCGCGATCGGGAAGTGCGTTGTCGCCGCGCGGACTCGCGGCGGCCCGCGCGCGCTGAACCAGTGCGCCGCGCTCTACGCCCACGGCGTCCAGGCCGGCGAGGCCGCGCAGCGCGGCACGACGCTGGCCCACCTGCTGACCTACTCGCTGCTCACCCTGGCCGGCGTCACACTGCTCGCAGCGCTTGCGGGCTGGATCCTGGCCGGGCGCATCCTCCGGCCGGTGCACCAGCTCACCGCCGCCGCCCGCGCCGCAACCGAGCACGATCTTTCCCAGCGCATCGGCCTGGACGGCCCGCGGGACGAGCTTCGCGAGCTGGCAGACACCTTCGACACGATGCTCGACCGGCTCGACCGCGCGTTCACCAGCCAGCGCCAGTTCATCGCCAACGCCAGCCACGAGCTCCGCACGCCGCTGACCCTTATGCGCACCGCGATGGACGTCGTACTCGCCAAACCGGAGCCGACCCGCGCCGAGCTGCTATCGATGGCCGCCGATGTCCGCCAGGCCGTTGATCACTCCGAGCGGCTCATCGAGGTACTGCTGGTTCTCGCGCGAGGCGACCAGGCCCGCGCTCTCACCGACCCGCTCGACCTCGCCGTCGTAGCCGAAGACGCACTCGAGGGCCGCACCGCGAGCGGCGTCACGACCCTCACCAAGCTGGGCGAAGCCCCGGTGACCGGCGACAGGGTGCTGCTCGAACGGCTCGTCGCCAACCTGCTCGACAACGCCGAGCGCTACAACCTCCCGGGCGGGGCCATCGAGATCTCGACCGCCACCCGCGACGCGGAATCGGTGCTGCGCATCGTCAACACCGGCGAAGTCGTGCCGGCCGATATGGTCGAGCGCCTGTTCCTGCCATTCACCCGGCTCGACGACCGCACCCGTCACGACGGCTTCGGGCTGGGCCTTGCGCTGGTGTCGTCCATTGCCTCCGTGCACAACGGAACCGTGCAGGCCACCGCCGTGCCAGGCCGGCGGCCTCGACATCACCATCCGGCTCCCGCGCCGCGGCCGCGCCGTCAGCTGAGCTTCACCACCTGGCGTTTCTCCTGGTCGTCCCGGCGACGGACCGATCAGTCTGTTGTGGGCCAGCGGCCGTTACGACCCGGCGGTGCCGTTCCAGTGCAGCAGGGCGCCGCCGGGCACCAGGGTCGTGGGTGCGGTGCTGGTGCAGGTGTAGGAGTTCGTGCTGATCAGCGCGAGCGCAGTGTCATATCCGCTGGAGCTCCGGAAGGCGCCGACGCTGAGTTCGCTTCCGGCGGCCATGGCCGCGGGGTTGATCATGACAGTCGGGTTGTGCACCTGCGTGTGGTCGCTGTCGCCCTTGAACGGCGGGGAGAACGTCACGACCTGCGAGAATCCGCCAGGGGCCGGGCTGGTGGAGCAGAACCTGCCGGTGGTGACCTTCGCCGGGATGCCGTCCCGGGCGAGGTCGCTATGCAGCGTGCTGGGGTTGAACAGCACCCGCGGGTTGATGGTCAAAGTCGCGGTGCCGTTGGCGTGGCGGGTCAGGGTGAAGGCCACGGTGCGGATCGTGCCGGAACCGCGGGGGGCGGATGTGCCGAGCACGCCGGACAGGCCCAGGCCCAGCACCACAGCTCCGGCTGCCGCGACGGCGGTGATGCCTCCAGCGAGCCGCCGGTAGCTGGTCCGGGGCCGGTAGTCGCGCTGCAGCAGCCGCTGCCGGGCCAGCGCCGGCGTCCTGGTATCCGGCCGCCTGCCTGGCGAAGGCGTGGCGGAGTTCGCGTTCAAGTTCCTCGGTGGGCATCAGGTGCGTCCTTTCATGCGTGCGGCGTGCCGGGCCTGATCGCAGGCGACTCAGCCCGGGTGAGGATCTCGGCCAGCCGGGCAGCGGCCCGAGATGCGCTGCTGGTCACCGTGCCTTCGGTGCAGCCGAGGATGTCGGCGACCTCAGCGACGGGCAGGTCCGACCAGTAGCGCAGCACTAGCACCGCCCGCTGGCGGGCAGGCAGCTGGGCCAGCGCCCAGCCGAACTCAGCCAGGTCATCGACCTTCTGCAGCGCCAGGGCTGCGATCTCATCGGCCGGCTCATCCGCCCCGTCTTGAGGCTGCAGCTCGGTTCGCTGGCGGGTGCGGCGGTCGGCGTCATCCAGAATGAGGTTGATCAGGACCCGGCGGGCATAAGCCCCCGGGTGGTCCATTGACCGCACCCGGTGCCAGCGCCGCGCTACCTTCAGCAGGGCTTCCTGGACCAGGTCCTCGGCGTCCTTGGCGTTGCCCGTCAGCTGGAACCCGGTGTACAGCAGCGAGCCTGACACCCCCGCCGCGAAGCGCTCAAACTCGCGGCTGGCTGCCCGGTTCCTGACCCACTCCACCCGCATCTCTCCCAGTCGTGACGTGGCCCTCACCTGTATAGACCCCCGCCAGACCGTCCGAGACTGACGCAGGCCGCTCAAGATAAGGCCCGCGGTATACGCCTGCCGTCGCGAGCCTGACGAGCTAGGGCCGCCCGGCCCGGGTGCGTGACCGGCGGATCAGGATCATTCCTTTGCCGCCCAGGCGACTACCGTCCGAACGCGGCTCGGGTCGCGGCCGCGGTTGCACTGAAGTACTCCCGCGGCCGGATGAAGCCCCACTCGTTGAACGTCTGGCCGTTGGCGACGGCGCGGCGGTAACCGAAACAGGCGAGGTAGAGCGTCCGGATGTACATGACCGCCTCAAGCCGGTCGAGTTCCTCCTCGGTCGGCTCGACGTGCCGGCGGTAGCCGCTGACGGCAGCGCCGATGCGCTGCTGGTTCGGCCGGCGCGGGTTCCACGAACCCGTGCCCCAGATCAGGTAAGCGAGGTCGGCAAGGCGCGGGCCGCGTCCGGACGCCTTCCAGTTGATCGCCCTCGCTGCGCTGTTGCGAGTTCTCGGTTATCCGCTTGGGCGCAGGCCGGGGCTTGTTTGCGGGTTCCGGCGTTGCCCAGTGATCTTGGAGTTTCCCGGTGAGGAGGCTTTGCTTGCGCAGCCGAAGCACTGGTCGGGCCGGTTCAGCGCGATCCGGGAGTGGCGCAGCGTGACCGGAAGCTCGGTGAACAGCCCGCCGCCCTGCAGCGTGATGCCAGGGCTGCCAGTGAGCGAGTTGCGGATCACTACCGTGTGATCCAGCGTGAGCTGAACCGGCGGGCCGGAAATGTCGGTGCCGTTCCATATCCCTGCGCCCTGCGCCACGCCGGCAGGCCCGATGGCCCGGCCCGTGTTGCCGGTGACTTTGACCCCGTACAGATTAAGGAGGCTGTCGTTGAAGATCCCCGCGCCCTGACTGGTCGCTGAGCCCGTCGAGGTCTTCGCTATGGCGGTATTGCCGCTGATGACGCCGCCGCGGACGGTGACGAGCCGGGCGTCGCTGTTGAAGTTGAGCGCCGCCAGGCCGGCGCCGGCGTTCCCTGCAACACCGCCCGGGCTCACGATCGTCGTGGTGTTGCCGGTGATGTGCGTATTGCTGACAATCCCGCCGCCGTCGAGTTCAAGCGCGCTACCCGCAGCTCCGGTGTCGGCTGTCGTCGCCACCGCGGAGAACAGCTTGTTGCCGGAGATGAGGCTGTTGCTCATGTTGACCGGGCTGTCGCCCACGATCATGGCCACGTCGATTCCGCCCGCCTCGCCGCGGAGATCGGTACTTGTCACCGAGTTACCGGTGATCGCGGTCTTGTCGACCGTGGTCGGGACGTCGTCCCCGACATGGATGCCGCCGGAGTTCGCGCCCAGGCCGATGAGCTGCCCGGCCGCGAACTTGGGCAGGTTGCTGGTCAGGCTCACGCTGTTGCGGGCAACAATGCTGTCCCTGACCGTGAGCGAATCGCTCACCGGGGAGAAGGGAAAGCCGACAAAGGCCCCGCCGCCTTCGGCGAAGCGGCCATTCGGAATGGCCGCGGTGGCATGATTGCCCGCCACGAGCGTCCTGGCCAGCGTCACGCTGCCCTGCGCACTGTAGATCCCGGCCCCATCCGAATCGCTCGGCACCGCGGGCAGGCCCGCCGCCTGGCCGACGGTGTTGCCGATGACAGCCGTGTGCACCAGCCTCAGGTACCCCCAGCTGTCGATGCCGCCGCCAGCCGCCTGCGCGAACGGGCACTGCCCGGCCGGAAAACCGCCCGGACACCGGATACCCGAAGGAACGGCCCTCACCGGATCGGCGCGGTTACCGGTGATCACGCTGTCCGAGATCGTCACCGTCGCGCCGCCGGTAGCGGTACTGCCCGTCGGTAGGGCTTTCGGCGGGATCTCGACGCCACCGCCCGCCGCCACCACGCCATTACGGCCGGCGAGCGGCTTTGACTCCGGGCTAGAGCGGGCCCGGCCGCCGGTGATCGTGACACCGGAGATCGACACGACCGGCTCGCTCGATGCGCCGAAGGCGCCGATCGTCAGCACATGAGCGCCGCCGCGGATGATCGTAGACCCCGGTCCCGCCCCGGCAAGCCGCACGCTGACATTAATCGTGATACCGCCACGGTAGGTGCCAGGCCCGACCCTTATCGTGTCGCCGCTCTTAGCGGCCGCGACCGCGGGCGCGATCTGGGTGTACGGGCAGCCGCTCGGGCAGACGTTCAGCGTCGCCGCCGCCGCTGCTCCCCCCCCGCCCCCGCCCCCGCCCCCGCCAAGAGCAGCGTTACCGCGGGAACCAGCAGGACCAGCATCCCGGTGCCACGCCACCAACGACAACGCCTCATTGCCAACCCCCCTGCAGTGAGCCCGGACGGGCGCGACACGGCCTGCGCGAATGGTTCAAGCTACTCTCTTGACCTGTGCTTTAACAAGAGATGACCATCTTGCTAGCATCAAGCGATCGATGGCCGATCGGGTCGTAGCTTGATTCAATCAGCCTGCGCCGGCGGGAAGCGTGGCTTGGCGTCTCAGCAAAAATCACGCTTCGATCTACACGCGTTCGTAGGTGAGGTGCACGGCGTTCCGCGACGCGCGAACGTCGCGTTGCCGGTACATCTGGCGCGTCCCTGGTGTGAACAGCGGCGTGCCGCCACCGAGCACCATCGGGGCGAGGTGCAGCCGCAGCTCGTCGACGAGGCCCTGTTCGAGCGCCTGGCCGATGACTTCGCCGCCGCCCATGATCACGACATCATCATCGGTCGCGGCGGCCCGCGCCTGGTCGATCGCGGCGACCAGATCACTGACGAAGGTGACGCGCATCCCCAGTTCACGTTCCAGCCGGACGTCTCGCAGTGGCGAGTGGGTGACGACGAAGAACGGTGGCGTCCCGGTCTGATCGGCGCCGTATCCCATCTCCTCGTTCCAGCCATCAGGGCCGTTGACGACGTCGAACAGCCGCCGCCCCATTACCACGGCACCGCTTTGCGCCGTCGCCCGTTCGAGGATCTCGGTGTCGACCGCGTCCTGCTGCACGACCCACGTGTGCAGCTCCGGTGCATCACCGAGCCCATGCTGTTCATCGGCGCCCGGCCCAGTCACAAACCCATCGAGCGACATAGAGATGTCGGCGACCACCTTCGGCACTGCAGCCTCCTTTCGGCGACGGTCGGCGAGGAACACGGTACAACGGCACCCCACTCATCGCTGCGTGCGATAGCGAGCGGCCGACGACGGTCACGCACGGGTAGTCATGATTACTCGGAGGGGCAGGGCACGAAACCACCAGCTCAGCATTTGCGCTGGTCAGAGCACCGGAACCGGAACCTAGTCCCAAACTGGTGGTCAGGGGCGGGGTCGAACCGCCGACCTTCCGCTTTTCAGGATTAAGGATCACCGTGCAGGACCGGCCACAGGGGTCTCTTTAGCTGCTCAGCGACCTGCGGTACACGCCGATCGACGCCGATGTACCTGGGCGCGCGTACATAAGAGCGTGTTATGCGGCAGGAGGTCCGGCTGCGGTGCCTATAGGTCAGCAGGCCTTCGGATCCTTATCCGGCTCCTCTACTGGCAGCTACGCGAGGGCCTAGCCGTTGAGCTCGGCCCGGCGCCAGTGGTCGTCAGCCACCGGGGCAGACCCGGGTCAGCCGACGCTCTCGCCCCTAAATGCGTACCGCGTAGCCGCGTGCACTGGGGCCGGTGATGCTGGCATCCCTCTGACCTGGTGGCTCGCATCCTTCTGCCCGTCCGCGGCCAGCGACATAATCACCGGTAAGGGGTGAGAAATGGCGCCGGACTACAGAGGCGAGGCACGTTCGGCCAGCCGCACCATGAAACCGCGGACCGCGTTCTGGGGGGCGCTGAGCATCTGGGTGCTGACCCTGGCGACGGCCGGCACCGCGCTGATCTACAGCCACGTTCACCCGCTGCCACCGAAGCTGAGCGCCGGCACCGGAAACGCACTGAACGGCGTGGCCGGAGCGTCGCTCATCCTGGGCTTCGCCAGCGTTGGCGCCCTGCTCGCCTGGAAGCGCCCGGCCAACCCCATCGGCTGGCTGCTGTCCGCCACTGGCCTGTCCTACGCGGTTGCCGGCGGCGGCACACTGCTGCTGCTTCAATTCTCCCGGACCCGGATCTGGGGTAACTGGCTGGGCTGGCTGTTCTTCTTCGGCTTCGGGTTCGCGGTGTTCGTCGTGCTCCTCTTCCCGACCGGGTCACCGCCCTCGCGGCGGTGGCGGCCGGTGGCGTGGGCCGCAGGTGCCGGAATGGCGGGCTGGGTTCTCGGTAACACCCTCGCGCCCACGAGCATCGCCTCCGGCTCCCCCAGCCCGATCGGCCTGTCCGGGCCGGCCGGGCAGGTCTTCGCCGTCCTGGCACGCATCAGCCTGCTGGTCATCGTGACCGGCGTGGCCGCCATCGTGTCGCTGGTTTTCCGGTACCGGCGGGCCCGCTCGGTCGAGCGGGAGCAGCTGAAGTGGCTCGTCTACGCGGGCGGGCTCATCGCGGCGGCGAACCTGGCCGTCCAAGTGATCGAGAACATCGTCGGCCTGAGCGGCAACGCCGCCAGCAACCTCGAGAATGCCGTCAGCAGCGGGACGCTGGCCCTGGTCCCGATCGCCATCGGGGTCGCGATATTCCGGTATCGCCTCTACGACATCGACTTGGTCATTAACAAGACCCTGGTCTACGGGGCGCTGGCCGTGTTCATCACCGGTGTGTACGTGGCGATCGTGGTCGGGATCGGGTCGCTGGCGCAGCGCGGGGCGCGGCCGAGCCTGGCCCTGTCGATCGCCGCCACGGCCGTAGTGGCGATCGCTTTCCAGCCGGTGCGGGCGTGGGTCCAGCGCCTGGCCAACCGGCTGGTCTACGGCCGGCGGGCCACCCCCTACCAGGTCCTCGCCGATTTCGCCGGCCGCATGGCCGGCGCCTACGCGGCCGAGGATCTGCTCCCGCGGATGGTCAGGATCCTGGCCGAGGGCACCGGGGCCACCCGCGCGGACGTTTGGCTGAAGACCGGGGATGTGTTCCACGACGGCGCTGCCTGGCCGGCGCACCGGCGCTGCCGCCGGCGCGGGCCACCGCGGCCGATGTGCCGGCGTACCCCGGCGCCGACCGGGTCTTGCCGGTGCGCTACGAGGGCGAGGTGCTGGGGGCGCTGTCGATGTCGAAGCGGCCGGGGGAATCGCTGACGCCGACCGAGGACCGGCTGCTGGCCGACCTGGCCGCCCAGGTTGGCCTGGTGCTCAAGAACGCCGGGTTGCGGGAGCAGCTGCTGGCCCGGCTGGAGGAGATCAGGGCCTCGCGGCTGCGCCTGGTAGCGGCGCAGGACGAGGAACGGCGCCGGATCGAGCGCAACATCCACGACGGCGCGCAGCAGCAGCTAGTGGCGCTGGCCATCAAGCTGTCCATCACCGAATCGATGATCGGCACAGACACCGAAGGTGAGCGGGAAATGCTGGCCGAGCTCCGCCAGGACGCAGCGGGCGCGGTGGAGGACCTGCGGGACCTGGCCCGCGGCATCTACCCGCCGCTGCTGGCCAGCATGGGACTGATCGCCGCGCTGGAGGCGCAGGCCAGGAAGGCCGCGGTGCCGACAGTGGTGACCGCCGACGGCGTCGGCCGGTACCCGCAAGACGCCGAGGCCGCCGTCTACTTCTGCGTCCTGGAGGCGCTGCAGAACGTCGCCAAGTACGCGGGCGCCACCCGGGCCGAGGTCCGGCTAGCCGCCTTCGGGCCCGACCTGCGGTTCGAGGTGACCGACGACGGCGCGGGCTTCGACCCGCAGTCCCGCGGCTACGGGACGGGCCTGCAGGGCATGGCGGACCGGCTGCAGGCCCACGGCGGCTCACTCGACGTGCGGTCCGCGCCCGGCGCCGGAACTACGGTCGCCGGGCGGCTCCCGTGCCGAGTGCTCGAGGTGGCCAGGTGAGGCCGCCGGAGCGGTCCTGGCTGGCCTGGGGCTTGTCCTGTCTGACCGCCGCGCTGCTGGTGGCCACGCTGCTGCTGGGCCCGGCCAGCGGGAGCATCCTCCTCTTCCCGGTCACGGTCTCGCTCAGCCTGGTTGGTGCGCTGATCTCGGCCCGGACCGGGAACCGGATGGGCTGGCTGTTCCTCGCCGACGGCCTGGTACTCGCGCTGAGCCTGGCCGCGCAGGCGTACGCGAGCGCACCGCGCCCGGGTGCGGCCTGGGCCGGGTGGGCGTTCACGCTGCTGCTGGAGGCGGGGACCCCGCTGTTGTTCCTGCTACCGCTGCTGTTCCCGGATGGCCGGCCGCCGTCGCGGCGCTGGTGGCCGGTCGTGTGGCTGGCCATTCTCTCCGCCCTGTTCGGCGTCGCCAGCGTGGCGGTGTCAGCGGTGAATTTCCCCAGCAACTTCCCGCACCTGCACGATCCGGTCACGATCGTCCCGGCGCCGGCGCTGGCCACTGCTTACAACCAGAACCAGATTCTCCAGGCGCTGCTGTTCCTGGCCGGCGCGGCCGCGGTCATCGTCCGGCTGGTGCGTTCCTCCGGGGAGGAGCGGCTTCAGCTCAAATGGTTTTCCTACGCGGCGGCGGTAGCGGCACTGGCCTTCGGGGTTGCAGCTCTGCTCATCCCGCAGCCGGTGATCGCCTTCGCCGTGTTCTTTCCGCTGATCCCGGCTGCGGTGGGCATCGCGATCCTGAAGTACCGCCTGTACGACATCGACCTCGTCATCAGCAAGACGATCGTCTACGGCTCGCTGGCGGCGTTCATCACCGTCGTGTACGTCCTGGTCGTGGTCGGCATCGGCTCGATCGGATCCAGCTCGGTGGGTGCAGGCTCGCGGCCAGGCCTGGGCCTTTCGATCCTGGCGACCGCGGTGGTGGCAGTGGCGTTCCAGCCGGTTAGGGAGCGGCTGCAGCGGCTGGCCAACCGGCTGGTCTACGGCCGGCGGGCCACCCCCTACGAGGCGCTCAGCGAGTTCGCCGGGCGGATGGGCGGCACCTACGCCGCCGACGACGTCCTGCCCCGGATGGCCCGGATCCTGGCCGAAGGCACTGGCGCCGGCCGCGCGGTGGTGTGGCTGAAAGACGGCGCCGGGCTGGTGGCGGGGGCAAGCTGGCCGGCACCGGGCCGCCGCTGCGGCTGGCCCTGGCCGACGGCCAGCCGCCCGCCATCGCCGGGGCCGGCCGGGTCGCGCTGGTGGACTACCAGGGGGAGACGCTCGGCGCGCTATCGGTAGCCAAACGGCCGGGAGAAACCCTCACCCCGGTCGAGGGCAAGCTCATGTCCGACCTGGCGGCCCAGGCCGGCCTGGTGCTGCACAACCTCGGCCTGACCCGGCAGCTCCAAGCCAGGCTGGCCGAGCTGCAGGCCTCGCGGCTGCGGATCGTCACCGCCGCGGACGACCAACGGCGGCGGATCGAGCGCGACATCCACGACGGCGCCCAGCAGCAGCTGCTCGTCATCGCGGACACGCTGGCCGTGGCGCAGACGCTGGCCGGCCACGACGAGCAACGGGAACGGGCACTGGTCGCACAGCTCAAGGCCGAGACCAGCGGCGCGCTGGAGACCCTGCGCGAACTCGCCCGCGGCATCTACCCGCCCCTGCTCGCCGACCAGGGGCTGCCCGCCGCTGTCCGCGCCCAGGCCGGCAAGGCACCCGGGCCGGTCGAGGTCAGCACCGACGGCGTCGGCCGGTACCCGCCGGAGATCGAAACGGCGATCTACTTCTGCTGCGTGGAAGCGCTGCAGAACGCCGCCCGGCACGCACCCGGGTCCGCGGTCCGGGTCGCCATGGCCGATTCCGGCGACGAGGTCACGTTCACCATCGCCGACGACGGCCCCGGCTTCGACCCGGCCGCCGCGCCGACCGGATCAGGACTACGCAACATGAGTGACCGGCTGGCCGCGCTCGGCGGCACCTGCCAGGTCGACTCCTCCCCCGGCCAGGGAGCCACCGTCACCGGCCGGATCGGATTGGCCGGCCATATGGCCGGGAACGCCGGTACGGTGCCGCTCGCCGGCCGCATGGTATAAGAAAACTGGTCAAAACGGCCATGCCCCCGGCATGGCCACGGCGATGGCGAACAACTTTCCGCATGCTGCATGCCCTTCCTGGCGCCCGGGCGCCAAGCGTTGCCGGGAAGTCGCTGACCCAGGCTCGGATCACAGCCCGGTTCTGGCGGCAGAACGCCGGCAACGCCGACTCCGATGGCGGAACCGAGTGCCGTCTCCCCGAGAACCGGCGGGACGCAAAACGATGCGGCCTGTGCCTCGGCAGTTAAAGCATGGGCGCCCATCGCAGTCATTGCCCAGGCCGCCGCAGTTAGGGCATGCCTCCAACAGAATGAGACTGACGACGCCTGATGCGGAGCCTACTGGATCTTCAACCAGGGGAATTACCTGGTCAGAACGGTGGTCAGGGGCGGGGTCGAACCGCCGACCTTCCGCTTTTCAGGCGGACGCTCGTACCAACTGAGCTACCTGACCGTGGCTGGAGCACTGACCACACTGTAACCGGCCACGAACTCCGAACCGAGCGGTCCTGACGGGATTTGAACCCGCGACCTCCACCTTGACAGGGTGGCGAGCACTCCTAGCTGCTCTACAGGACCAAGCTGCCGGCGCCCTAGCCGACCGTGCCCCCAACGGGATTCGAACCCGTGCCGCCGCCTTGAAAGGGCGGTGTCCTAGGCCGCTAGACGATGGGGGCTTGACGGTCACCGCCGCCTTGCCCGTGGCGCCCGCCGTCGGGGACCGCTCCAGCATAGGGGACGGGCGCGGCCCCCGGCAAAGCGAAAGGGCCAACTCCGGGCGGCTCGGCCGGCCCGCGCGCCCGCCGGCCCGCAAGCTACTTCTGGTACTTGCTCATCAGGTTGTCGGCAATCGACCCCGATTCGCCTTCCTCCGGGATCACCACCCATGCGACCAGGTAGGCCAGCACCCCGAAGCCGCCGGTGAACACCGTGATCACGGCCAGGGCCAGCCGGATGAGAGTCGAATCCAGGCCGAAGTAATTGGCGATGCCCGCGCACACCCCGGCGAGCACCCGGCCTTGCCGGGGCCGGAGCAGGACCTTGCCGCTGCCGTTGACATTGCTCATATCCGTCATCATGCCGCACGCAGGCCGGTCAAGACACGTACCCGGGTCCGCGCATACGCTGGCGGCGGGACGAAGCACGAGAGGACCACGCCATGCCGCGCAGCACCGAAGTAGTCTCCGACCTGCTCGCCGTGGACGACCAGCTGACCGAGGAAGAGCGCCTGGTCCGCGACACCGTCCGCGACTTCGCCGACGACAAGATCATGCCGGAGATCGCGGACTGGTTCGAGGCCGGGACGCTGCCCCGGGAGCTGGCCCCAGAGCTCGGCAAGCTCGGCCTGCTCGGCATGCACCTGAAGGGCTACGGCTGCGCGGGCATGGGGCCGGTCGCCTACGGCGTGACCTGCCGGGAGATGGAGGCCGCCGACTCCGGGCTGCGCAGCCTGGTGTCGGTGCAGGGGTCGCTGGCCATGTTCCCGATCTGGAAGTTCGGGTCGGAGGAGCAGAAGAACGAGTGGCTGCCCCGGATGGCGGCGGGCGAGGCCATCGGCTGCTTCGGCCTGACCGAGCCCGACCACGGCAGCGACCCGGCCAGCATGAAGACGTTCGCCAAGAAGAACGGCACCGACTGGGTGCTGTCCGGCGCCAAGATGTGGATCACCAACGGGTCGATCGCCGACATCGCGGTCGTGTGGGCCAACACCGAGGACGGCATCCGCGGCTTCCTGGTGCCGCGCGGCACCAAGGGCTTCTCGGCCCGCAACATCCACAAGAAGCTGTCGCTGCGCGCCTCGATCACTTCCGAGCTGTACTTCGACGACGTCAAGCTGCCCGGCAGCGCCGTGCTCCCGGCCGTGACCGGGCTGAAGGGCCCGCTGTCGTGCCTGTCCGAGGCCAGGTTCGGGATCTGCTGGGGCGTCACCGGCGCGGCCCGGTCCTGCTTCGAGGCGGCCGCCGAGTACGCCCGCACCCGCGAGCAGTTCGGCCAGAAGATCGGCTCGTTCCAGCTCACCCAGTCCAAGCTGGCCTGGATGGTGGCCGACCTGCAGCGGGCCCAGCTGCTCGCGCTGCACCTCGGCCGGCTGAAGGAGGCCGGGAAGATCACCCCGCAGCAGGTCAGCCTGGCCAAGATGAGCAACGTCCGCAGCGCGATCGACATCGCCCGCACGGCCCGCACGGTGCTCGGCGCCAACGGGATCACGCTGGAGTACCCGGTGATCCGGCACGCCAACAACCTTGAGTCCGTCCTCACCTACGAGGGCACCGAGGAGATCCACTCGCTCGCCATCGGCCAGGCCGTCACCGGCATCGCCGCCTACCGCTGACCGCGGGCCGCATGGCTGGCCCCGATAGCGGCCAACAAGCAGCGCGCGGGCGTTCCTGGCCGCCGGGTTCGCCCCGGCCGGCACCGAGGCGCTGCTCAGCCCGGGCCTGCCGGAGTGAGCGGACGGGCGCGGGCCGGAGGTGGGATCATGGCAGGGTGAGCGTTCCGGAATCGCTGCACGTCACCGATAATGCCGAGCAGTCGCGCTTCGAGCTGACCGTCGACGGCCAGCGCGGTGAGCTGCTCTATCAGCGGCAGGACGGCCAGATCGTGCTGCTGCACGTCGAGGTGCCCAAGGGAATCGACCACCGCGGGATCGGCGGCATGCTGGTCAGCGCCGTGGTGGACGAGGCCGAGCGGGAGCAGCTGCGGATCGTGCCGCTGTGCCCGTTCGCCCGGCACTGGCTGCGCACCAACCCCGCCGAGGCGGGGCGCGTCGTCATCGACTGGCCGTCGCCGGCCCGTCGGCCGCGCACTCATCGGCGTCGGCCGGGTCAGTCTTGCGGGCGGCGAATTTCACCGTCGAGTCCACGGTGACGGTGATGGCGCCGAACCCCAGGGTCTGCAAGCGGCCGAGCAGCCAGGCCGGGTCGACCGGGTTGTAGGGGTCGCCCTCGTGGAAGTGGTGCAGGCTGACGCTGGCCAGGCTGTCCGAGCCGATCAGCGTCCCGCCGGGCCGCAGCACCCGCAGCGCCTCGGCCAGGATCTGGTCCTGCCGGGCGGCGGTCGGCACGTGGTGCAGCATCGTGAAGCAGCCGACCGAGTCGAACGAGCCGTCCGGGTAGCCCAGATCGGTCGCGTCGCCGGTGACGACCTCGACGTTGCCGCCGGGATACCGGGCGGCGAGCTTCGCTGCCGCCTCGGCGTCGATCTCCACCGCGGTCAGCCGCCGCACCCGGTGCCGCAGCCACTCGGTCGCCGCGCCCGGTCCCGGGCCGATCTCGAGCATCTCCTCGCCGAGGCTGACGTCCCTGGTCAGGACGGGCAGGATGTCCTGCTGGATGTGCTCAGCCCATTCGGGGCTGGCGCACACCTGCGCGTGATTGTTGTTCATGGCGGCGACGCTACGGCCGCGGGCCGCCCGGGCCAACGGCGTAAGCTGCCAGTTCGTGTCGCGAGACGGTCAGCCTGACGCGTGCGAGCGGGGCCCGGCGGCCATCGCCGTCGTGACGTTCCCCATGCCCGCCGGGCGGATCTTCGACTGGCACACCCACACCGACCATCAGCTGGCCTGGGCCGCCAGCGGCGTGCTCACCGTCCGCACCGCCGCCACCGCCTGGGTACTGCCGCCCACCCGGGCGCTGTGGATCCCGGCCGGGATCCGGCACGAGACGCTGTCCGCGGGCTCGGCGACCATGCGGTCGATGTACCTGCAGCCGGACCGCTGCCCGGTGGCCTGGCCGGAGTGCACCCCGGTGGCGGCCAGCCCGTTGCTGGCCGAGCTGATCGGCTACCTGGAAGATCCCGCCCTGGCAGCCGGGCACCGCGAGCGGGCCGAGGCACTGGTGGCTGATTTGCTGGTCCCGGTGCCGATGGCCGCCGTCGACGTCCGGCTGCCCGGGCCGGGACCCGCCCGCCAGGTCGCCCAGGCCCTGCTGGACGACCCGGCCGACCCGCGGACGCTGGCCGAATGGGGCCGCGAGGCCGGCGCCAGCGAGCGGACGCTGGCCCGCGGCTTCACCGCCGGGACGGGCCTGACCTTCGGCCGCTGGCGGGCGCTGTTGCGGCTGCGCGCCGCCCTCCCGGCGCTGGCCGAGGGCCAGCCGGTCGCGGCCGCGGCCCGCCGGGCCGGCTACGAATCGGCCAGCGCGTTCGTCGCGGCCTTTCGTCGCGAGACCGGCCAGACCCCCGCGGCGTACTTCAGCGGCGCCCGAGCCGGGCGGCCGTAGACTGCCCGGCAGGGCGAATCCGGCCGGACCCGGGAGGCGATGCGCGGTGCCCGCATGGATCTGCCGCACCTGCGGCGTGCAGTACCCCGACACCGCCGAGCCGCCGGTCGCCTGCCCGATCTGCGATGACGAGCGCCAGTACGTCGGCTGGGACGGCCAGCAATGGACCACGATGGAGGAGCTGGCCGCCGGTCACAAGGTGGTGGTCCGGGAGGAGGAGCCGGGCCTGTTCGGCGTCGGCGCCGAGCCGTCGTTCGCGATCGGCCAGCGGGCGCTGCTGGTGCGCACCCCGCACGGCAACGTGCTGTGGGACTGCATCTCGGTGCTGGACGACGCAGCCCGGGACGCAATCGCCGGGCTGGGCGGGATCGACGCGATCTGCATCTCGCACCCGCACTTCTACGCGGCCAGCGTGGCCTTCGCCGACGCGTTCGACGCCCGGATCCTGCTCCCCCGGGCCGACCAGCGGTGGATCCAGCGGCCCTCGCCGCGGATCGAGCTGTTCGACGACGAGGCCGAGCCGCTTCCCGGCCTGACCCTCGCCCGCATCGGCGGCCATTTCGACGGCGCGGCCGTGCTGCACTGGCCAGCCGGGTCGGACGGCCGCGGCGCGTTGCTGACCGGGGACACGATCACCGTGGTCCAGGACCGGGCCTGGGTGAGCTTCATGTGGAGCTACCCGAACCAGATCCCGCTGGACGAGGAGACCGTGCTGGAGATCGCCCGCCGGGCCGGGCGCTTCACTTTCGACCGGGTGTACGGCGGCTGGTGGGGCAAGATCGTGCTGGCCGACGGGGCCGCGGCGGTGCGCCGCTCGGCGGACCGCTACGTGGCCAGGCTCCGCGGCGAGCGCCCGGCCTACTCCTGAGGTCCGCAGAGCCGCCCGGCTGGTCGCTCGGTGCGGGCCAAGCCGGACCAGCGCCGGGACCGGGCTAGATCACGATCAGCTCGAGGCGATCGTAGGAACGCCCATCTGGCTGGTGATCACCTGGCCGACGGCCCGGGCAGGCCGGCCGGTCACCGGGGCGCCACGAGCAGGGTCTGCAGGGCGATGCCGGACAGGCCTTCCTGGTCGGACAGCACGGTCTGGGCCACGCCGGTGCCGGTGTCGCCGATCGTCGTCGCCGCGTCCAGCAGCAGCCACTCGCCGGCCGGGTCCCGGTGCAAGGCGACCGACAGCTCGACGTTGATGAACAGGTAGCGGGTCGGGTCCAGCAACGAGCTGACCCCGCTGCCGGAGTCGGCGACCAATATCGCCCGTGACACCGGCGAGGTGTCCTCGCCCGCGATCAGCGGGATCCGCGGCCGGGTCCAGGCCCGGGCCCGGGCCGGCTTGTCGAACCCGCCGCCGTCAAGGAACCGCCAGTCGATCATCGACAAGTAACCGCCGTCGTGGCTGCCGGGGAACGACGGCGGCGGCTGCTCGGCCGGGACCGGCGGCGGCGCGGTCCGCACCGGCCGGGCGTGCTCGGGCAGCTCGGCCGATGACAGCGCGATCCGCCAGCCCCGGGCGTGCAGCACGTCCTGGCCCTCGGCCGCTACCACGGTCTCGAACAGCGAAACCCGCCGCCCGGGCCGGACCGTCCGGGTCTGCAGGGTCAGCTTGCCCAGCGGCACCGGCCGCAGGATGTCGATGGTGACGCGGGCGAGCCGCTGGCTGCCGTCCGATTCGTGCTGCTCTAGGGCCCTGGCGGCCAGTGCCGATGGCGGCCCGCCGTGCTGGGCATGCTGAGTCCATGGCCCGGCCGTGGCCCCGGTGGCAAAGTAGGTGGCGGGCCCGGCAGGCTCGAAGAACGCGGTGTGCACGTGGCGCGATGCTACTCCGGGCCAGCCTCCGGATCGCGGCCGCGGACCGCCAGCACCCCGTCAGAGTCGGTACGCTTCGACCGATGGCGGCCGCCCGGCGGGCGCCACGGGGCGTTAGCTCAATGGTAGAGCAGCGGACTTTTAATCCGTGGGTTCTGGGTTCGAGCCCCAGGCGCCCCACCCCTCTGACTGGCCTTACTCTCCCCGGTGTCTCATGCCGCTCAAGCCGGGTTGCAGGCCGGGTTGCAGTTGACCCTCATGACGAGCCCCAGAGCGCCTGGCCGATGCGGTCGGCGGCCGTCGTCATGACGTCGGGCAGGACGTGAGTGTAGCGAGTGGTCATGCTGATCTGGGAATGGCCGAGGATCTCCATCACCACCCGCTGATCGACGCCCTGGGCCAGCTTCGCCAACGGCATGTACTTCCGCCCATTCCGCGAGTGGTTCACGGCGTCGCTGAGTAGGTCATAGCGGCCGAGCTGGATGAGGTTGAGCACCGTTACCGTCACCGGGAAGATGGCGAGCAGGGCAATGGCTGTGCCGGCCACGCGCCTGGATGCCCAGGCCGCAGGCGGCGGCGTCGGTCGGACATGGTGTCTCCTTAGCTCGTGCCGCGGCCTTGATCTGGCGGCCGCGTTGCGCTGAAAAGCGAAGGCCGCGGGTTCGATCCGCTCCTGACCACCCCTTTTCCTGCCCGTCAGGCTTTGAGGCCTTCCTTCACCGCCTGTTCTAGCGTCAGCTGTTGCCCCTTCTTTCGTGCTCGCTCGAACGCGGCCGTGGCTTGCATGACATGCCGCGCGTATTCGTCTCGGTCTCTTTCCCACAGCCCAATGGGCCCCCGTTGCGCCTCTGCTTCAACGGCTCCCCAGAGGAGGCCGCTTCTGACTGGCTGCCCGTTCTTGCTGGCCAGCCACGCAAGCAGCGTCAACGCGTAAATGGCATGTTGGCGGTCTTGAATGGCATGCGCGATGCGCAGTGCGTTGCGGGCATGCTCAGCCGCGACATCGAGTTGGTTAAGGCGAAGCGCATACTCAGCCATGTCTGCCACAGCGCCCAACTCCCACCAGCGAAACCTTGCCGCCTTGGCCAGCTTCGCCGATTCCGCGAGGAACTCTAGTGCCTCTTGCCCACGCCCCTCCGCGAACGCGAACTCGCCGAGCTGGGTCAGTAGCTGAGCCTCCACTCCCCTGGAGTGAGGCAGCTGACGGGCCCGAGTGCACAGGGCCCGGGCACGGTCTGAATCACCGAGCCGGGACGCCTCGAACGAAAGGCGGCAGAACATCTGGGCAACTGCTTCTTCATCCCCGATTGCCTGGAACTGCTCCAGCGCTTCCTCGTACGACCGGGTTCCCTTCTCGAACTCGCCCACGATGATGGCGGCGCCGCCGTGGACGCGCAGCAGCCGGGCAGCCAGCAATGGCGGCACTGCGCCTTTGAGCCGCACCAGATGATCGAGCCGCCGGAGGCCCTCGTATGGGCTGTTGGTCACCCAATACTGCTCCAGCGCCACCGTGATCGATGCGGCAAGTTCAGTCTCGCCGGCGTCAACCGCCCAGTCGATCGCCGCCCGCAGGTTGGCCGCTTCGGGTATCACAAGCTCGTGACGCTGCCCCTTTTCCATGGCTTCGTCCGTCAGATTCGCCGATTCCGCCAGTGCCAGGAAGTACTCGGCGTGTCGGCGGCCTGCAGCGTCCCGCTCGCCCGCGTCGCGAAGCCGGTCGAGTGCGTACTCGCGGATCGTCTCCAGCATCCAAAACCGCTCCCCGGCACGCTGCAGCAGGCATTTGTCGAGCAGCGACTGCAACGCGTCCAGGTCAGCCCCCGCCACCTCCTCGGCCGCGGTGAGCGTGCTGCCACCTGCGAAGATCGCCAGGCAGCGGTACAGCTTCTGCTCGCCGGGCGGCAGCAAGTCATAGGACCAGGCAATCGTGGCCCGCAGTGTGCGATGCCGCTCTGGCACGTCACGAGCGCCGCTGGTGAGCAGCGGCAGCCGTTCGGCTAGGCGGTGCAGGAGCTGATCTGGGGTGAGCGCCTTCACCCGGGCGGCTGCCAGCTCAAGTGCGAGCGGGAGATCATCGAGCTGGCTGCAGATCTGCTGGATGGCTGAATGCGGCTTGAACTGCGGATTTATTGACCGCGCTCGGGTCATGAACAGCTCGACACTTTCCTCGGGGGCGAGCGGAGGCACCGGGTATTGCTGTTCACCCGTCAGGTGCAGCGGCTCGCGGCTGGTGACCAGAAGGGTCAGATGCGGACAGCTCGACAACAGGCTGGCGAGGCCGTCCGCAGCCCCTATGACCTGCTCGAAGTTGTCGAGCAGCAGCAGCAGTTGCTTGGCCCCGATCCAAGCCTGAACGTCACCCGTGGCGTTCAGCGACGCCGCCGCCACCTCAAGCACCAGTTCTGGGTCTGTCAGCGCCGCTAGCGAAACCCAGTAGATCCCGTCGGGATAGTGCTCGCAACACCGGCCCGCTGCCTGCATGGCGAGCCGGGTCTTGCCCGTCCCTCCCGGCCCGGTCAGCGTTATCAGCCGGGCAGCTGGGCTGCTCAGCAGTGTCGCCACCTCGGCTAGCTCCCGCTCCCTGCCTAGAAACGGCGTTGCCGGAACAGGCAGGTTCGTGCGATACAGGCTCTTCAGCGGCGGAAATTTGCCTGCGCCTAGCTGGTAGATCCGTTCCGGCGCGGACAGATCCTTGAGCCGGTGATGTCCCAGGTCTTTCAGCTCACCGGACCCGGCCAGCGCAGCGGTGGAGGCAGAAACCACAACCTGACCGCCATGAGCGGCCGAAGCGATCCGGGCGGCACGGTGCACATCCGCACCGACATAGCCTTCCGGGGTCAGATACGGCGTTCCGGTGTGCATGCCCATCCGCACCCGGATCGGTCCGCTGGCCAGCGCCCGCTGACCCTCGGCCGCGGCTAGCACGGCGCCGGGAACAGCGGGGAATGCATAGAAAAACGCATCACCCTGGGTGTCCACCTCCACCCCGCCATAGCTCGCGAACGCCCCGCGCAACACCCGCCGATGCTCAGCCAGGGCGGCGGCGTAGCGCTCAGCGCCGAGCTTGTGCAGCAGCGCTGTCGAGCCTTCGATGTCGGTGAACAGAAATGTCACCGTCCCGCCCGGCAGATCAGCCCGCATGATGCAATGATCGCATCGCCCCGGCGAAACAGGTGCCGATGCTTCCGGGATCGGCACACCGCTATGCAGCCACGATGACCGCGCCGCACGAGCGCCGGGCCGGGCCGTCCTCACGCGCCAGGCGCCTTCTCTCCTCGAGTCCAGGCTTGTAGCCGTGTGTAGTGTCCACCTCGATCGACGGCGCGTGCACCAACACCCGGTCGAAGGCGCGCTGCTGACGGATACGATCCGCCGAGTCCTGCGGCCGCGGATCGGCATGCGCGCGGCGCAGCGGGCTCTCTGCACTGCGCTGCAGGCTCCGGGCGACAGCGATATCGGCATCCACCGTGCAGTGCACGATGCGGATCTCGGCCAGCTCGCGCAGCAACTCTGGGCCAGGGCGCCACAGCCGGTGCTGGAATGCCGCCTCGGCTACGGTCGTCACGCCTGCCCGCACCAGCAGTTCCACGACACCGAAGAACGCCGGAAGCGTCCGCGCCGACAGCTCATCAGCCGGGCCGGGCAGCCCCACCAGGTAAAATCCCAGCTCACGGCACCTGAGCCAGCAGCAAGCTGGCCGCGGTATGAGGCAAGTCGTGCAGCCGGACGACGGGCAGGCACGGCGGGCAAGCAGCTTCTGAGCAACGCATTGCCCAGCAGCGTCGGGACTGCCCCGTGTGAGGCTCAGATGCGCTGTGCGTGAGTTGCGCAAATACTCCGTGCGCGCACGGGGCCGCCATACTCGCCGCTGCCTGGGTCGTACCAGAAATAGTTCCCCTCCTGGTCCGGGCGTCCCGAGTCGCAGCTACCAGAAGAGCAGTACCAGATGATGTCGCACGAGCTGTCCGGTCCGGGTCTGCCCGTGCGCGGGTAGATAGCCCCTACGTTCTTGCTGGCGGGAACGGTGGATCGCTTCGGGGTGGCGGCCGCGGCCGTTGCCTGGGAAATTCCCAGTGTCTCGAGCCCGCCGACCACGACGGCGGCCAGCCCCGCCTGCTGCAGGAAGCTGCGGCGCCCGGGACCGTCCGCCTGCTGCCTGAGCCCGGTTGCGGATTCGGCTTGGTGTCTGCTGTTCATGCACGCTCCCGTAGCCAATCGCCGCCCATGCCGTTCGCACGCGCGGCTGCCCAGCGTCATAAATCACCGTTCCGGCGCGAAAGCGATACTCGAACCTTGACGGATAGTCCTTCCGGAACACACCTGCATCCATTGGCCGCCGCCCTTACTGCGCCAACTGTGATGCGGGGACGGGGATGAGGTTGTCAGGAACGAGCGTGCCCACGGAGACGTGCGGCCAGAGAATGCCGTTGAAATTCAGGATCACCAACTGGGAGTACTGGATCTGATGCGAGGTGACCTTGATCTGGCGCGGTCGGGTGACCGCGGTCGGCGGCTTCACCAGGAACACCGGCGCGGGCCCGGTGGCGGCCTGAGCGGGAATAGCCAGGGGCGGCTGGCCGGGAGACCATCTCGGCACGGTGATGGCGTGCTGGACGGTCTCGATCCAGAAGAAGCTGTCCATCTTGGTGACCTGCGCGTTCGGCTGGGTCGCGGTCTGGTCGCCGAGGAGGAAGGCGATGTTGTCAATTCCGCCGCCAAATAGCGGGCTACGCGGGGCCGCGGGGAGGTTCAGGGAGGTGGTCGACAGGATGGTCTGACCGGCGGTGGCGTTGCGCAGGACGGTGTTCGGGTCGTCCAGGATGGCCTGGGTGATGGATCCGTCCTTGATGAACCGGGTCAGGTCCTGCGGGATCCGTGCGGTGCGCGAGTTGCTGGCGACCTGACTGGGGAACGGCCCGATGTCGGGGGTGATGCTGACTGGCGGGACCGAGGGCGGGCCGCTGAACGTCCGCCATGGCCCCTGGGCGCAGATCGTAGTGCCGTGCGGGATCGAGGCCATCCGCACCACGATGTTCTTTTCAGCAGGGTCCTTGGTCGCGGGGATGTTCATGAACAGCCCGGGCTCGAAGTGGATGCCGACGGGCCTCGCCGGGTCGGTGATATCGCGGACGGTCAGCAGGTACGTGACGCCGTTGAGGAAGATGTCCGGTGTTATCTCGCCGCGATTGGGCACCGATCCGAGCGGTCGCGAAAAGGACAGCGTTTGGCTGACCAAGCTAAGTTCCAGAAGGTTATCGGAACTCACCGGGATGGGTAGTTTGGTAGGGGAGCCGATATCTGGCCGGAAGATGGTGTTGAATCCGTGACCGTGGAATGTGCCAGTGAATGCGGTCAGCGGGCCTAAGCTGGGAACTGGCTGACTGGGAGGTGTTAGCGCACTGCCTTCAGTGCTTGGCACCTCGCCGAACTCGAAATTGTCGGGCAGAAAGACGGCAGGCGTCAGAGCACCAGACTCATGGCTTTTCCTGGGCATGCTTCACCTCTGGGACGCGTATTCAGTTCTCCCCGTGATCGCCGCTGAAGAGGGTCCTACGGTGTCAACGACCGGTGCATCATGAAAATTCGCGATTTAGGTAACAACTAAGTAAAGGCGCCGCCATCGACGTCCAGGACCTTGCCCGCGAGCGCTGTCGCGGTCTTCCTGGGCGCGACGGCGCTACCACCCGGCGTCATGCCTGCCACTTCTTACCGCGGGGTGACCGCGGCAGCGTGAATGGCCAGGCCCGGCTGGGGAATCGCCTGGTCGACGGGGCAGCCCGGCATCTGGCAGGCCGGGATATCGCAGAGCCGGCAGATGCGGCGGGCATCCCAGCGGTCACTGGTCAGTGCGCCGAGCAGTTTCTCGATTGCGGGCTCGAGCTGGCGCCGTTCGGCCACGCTCAGCGGGGAGAGCATCTGGTGGAGGATTTCGAGCCGTTTGCTGGCTGCGGCTTGTGCCGCCCGCTGCCCGGCAGGAGTGAGAACCAGGGCCCGTGATCTGGCGTCCTTCTGGTCCGGCCGCCGCTTGATCAGGCCTTCAGCCTCAAGCCGGTCGACCAGGCGGACGGTGGCTGGATGCGAGATGTGCAGTAGCCGGGCCAGGAAGTCGATGTTCTGCCCGGGCCGCAGGCGTAGATGGTTGAGGGCAGCGGTCGCCGTCAGGCCGCGGCTGTCATCGTCGGCTCTCGCTTCGTGCAGCCGGTCGACGACGGCGACGGCAAGCGCGCCCAGGAGATTGGCCTGACGGGAGGCGCGGCGAGATGTATGCATGCGCTAGGTATCTATCCAGTGGCGCCGGACGGCAAACCAGCGCTCGGCGGTTGCCAGCGCCGCCGTGCCGCGGCCTGGTGTTTCAGCACGGTGCCCCCGGGGCAACTATATGCATGCATTAGGTATATAAAATGGTGCCCCGCGCACCGCGGAGGCGCTGTCCCGGCCCAGACGCAGGAATGGGGACCGCGCATGAACAGCATCAAGACACCGGCCGGCCGGTCCTCAGCCGGGTACGCCGACGGCTTCGGCGACTTCGACGGCCGTATCTGGCTGAATGCGGCGCACCAGGGTCCGCTGCCACGGCTGGCTGCGGAGGCCGGCGGGGAGGCGCTGGCGGCGAAGCTGGCGCCGCACCGGATCAGCGACGAGGCGTTCGTCGATGTCCCGCGGCGGCTGCGCGGGCTGCTGGGCCGCCTGATCGGCGCGCCTGCACGGGAGATCATCCTCGGCAACAGCGCCTCATGGGGGCTCCAGGTGCTGGCCAACGGATTGCCCTGGCGGCCAGGCGACGAGGTCCTCGTGCTGGCCGACGAGTTCCCGGCGACCGTGTTCCCCTGGCTGGTCACCGAGCGCCATGGCGTGACCGTGCGCCAGCTCGAGCCCGGCGGGCCGGTGCTTGAGCCCGAGCGCCTGCAGCAGGAGCTGTCGCCGCGGACCCGTGTCGTCGCCGTCAACTGGGTCCGCTCTCTCACCGGCCACGTCGCCGACATTGCCGGCCTGCACCAGGTATGCGAACGCTCCGGGGCGCATCTGGTCCTCAACGTGACGCAGGGCCTGGGCGCGCTGCCGTTCGACATCCGGCGGCACCCGGTCGCCGCGATCTCCTGCTCGGGCTTCAAGTGGCTGTGCGGCCCCTACGCCACCGGCTTCGCCTGGATCCGCCCCGACGTCCTCGAGACGATGCGCCCGGTCCAGGCCTACTGGCTTGCCCTGCCCGACGGCGTCGAGCTCGACCTCAACCGGGAGGGCGAGCATCGTCTGCGCGACGATCTCGGCGCCCGGGGCTACGACGTCTTCGGCACCGCGAACTTCCTGAACTTCATCCCCTGGGCCGCGGCGCTGGAGTACTTCCTGGCCCAGGGCATCGAGGCGATCGCCGGGCATGACCAGGCGCTCGTTGGTCAGCTGACCGGGCTGCTCGACGGGAGCGGTTACCGCCTCATCAGCCCCACCGACGCCGGGCGGCGGGCGGCGATCGTCGTCGTCAGCGCCGCCGACCCCGCCGGCAACCAAGCGGCTTGCCGGCGCCTGGCCGATGCCGGCGTCGACGCCGCCCTCCGCGCGGGCAACATCCGCCTGTCCCCGCACCTGTACAACACGCCCGGCCAGATCCAGCATGCGGCGGCGACCCTGACCGGTATGCCGACCACACCCCGCATCTGGTACGGACGGGCGTGAGGAGACAACGAACGCGGCCCACCGCCGTCGGAAGACGCGCCCATCGTCCTCGCCGCCATTGGGCAGTTCATGGTCGAGGCTGGCTGAGGTGCGCGGCGCTTGCCTTGTTTGCCGGTGGTTTGCCGGTTGGTTGCATGGCCAGAGCCGCTGTGGTCGCTGAGACTGACTCAAGAAACCGTGGCTAGTTCAGGCGCTCTAGGAGAGGAGCCGGTAAGAGTGCTTTCGCCAGCGGGGCGCGAGGCCGCAGTTACGGGGCTGGCTGCTCGCGGTCCGGCGAATGCTCGTGCTCTCGGCGGTGACGTAGTGGTGCTACCGGGAAAGGGCTTGCGCGTGCCAGGGCAGCTGCCGTTTGAACGGTGGCTAGCGGTCGGCAGGAAGCTGTCGGATATTCATACGTCGTCAGCCTGGTGTCTCGGTGACTGGTTGCTCCACGGGGAGCACGCCTACAACGGCCGCTACCGTGATGCGGTCGAGCAGACCTCGCTCGATTATCAGACGCTGCGCAATTATGCCTGGGTCGCGCGGCGGATTTCGCTGTCCCGTCGACGGCACAGCCTGAGCTTCGGCCATCACGCGGAGGTGGCTGCCCTGCCGCAGGCGGAACAGGACTTCTGGCTGCGCAAGGCCGAAGAGCTTTCCTGGCCAGTCCGTCAGCTGCGCCGTGAGGTGCGCGCCAGCATCCGCGAGCGCTCTGCGGGTGAGGGTAGCGCGCAACTCGACGGGCGTGACGCTGGCCAGCCTCCGCTAGCGGGCTCCGAAGAGCGCGCAACGGCCAACCTCACTATTCAGGTCACAAGCTGGCAGCTGCAAAGCTGCCAGCACGCTGCCAGGCGAGCCGGCCTTTCTGTTGAGCAATGGGCCGCGCTCGCGCTCGCCCGCGCAACCCGCCACCATCTAGGCCAAGATGAGCGCCCGCAACAGGTGGCGAGCGGTGTCACATTGACAGGAAGGACGTAAAGAGACCGGGTGGGCCATCACCGAGCTTTGCCTTCAGCTCTGCGCTCGGCTCACCGAGGAGTTCGCCGGACACCGATCCCGTAGCGAAGATTGCCTCTCCTATGTCGCCAAGGTTCGCCATGTGCTCCATGAGCGCCTCGGAGTCCTTGTACCGCTCGAGGACGACGGCCTCGGACTGATCGTCGTTGAAGTAGATCTCGTATTGGAGCGTTCCGGGCTCCTTGGCCCGCACAATCTCCATCTGCCGAGAAGACAAGCGCTTGAACTCCTCGACCTTGCCCTCGTGAAATCTGAACCGAGCGATACCCTGAAGCTCACTCACTGATCCGGCCTCCAATCATTTGAGATCGTATCCCGATCATGGGGTACAGACCGTAGACCCTGCTGAGCGCCGAACTCACGCTGTCGGCCGCTTGCCCGGTCAAACCGCGATCTGCAGAGATCAGCGGCCGCTTGCGGCAATGCCAGGGCTGTATCGCTAGCGAAGTTCCGGCGCCGGGCTAGCCCGACCGACAGTATCTTGCCGACGTCACCGCGAACAGGAAATCACCGGCAATCTAACCGGCAATATTCGTTACCGACGGCGGGCGAATACTGACCGGGACTGCCCCCTTTTCTCCCGGCGGCCAGCGTCGCCAAGGAACAGGTGTCCGGAGAAAGCGCGCGCCTGCAGCTATCAGATCGCCCGCGCTGGCCAGGTCGGCATACTGCCAATCCTCTAGGCCGGATGCAGGCTCGGGTCTTGATCGGCAGCCTCTGGGGTGGTGCCTGGCGGTACGTAGCTGTGGCACGGGCATCGGCCCCACGCGTGCCGCCAGCTCAGCCGGGCCTGGCAGCGGCCGCCTTGCTGATCCCGATGGGATGCTCGCGGGTGGTCGCACCTGACGCACTGCGCTGCGTTCCAGTCGGTCGGTTTGAGCGGCGGCAAGAGCGGCATGGGTTCCTCCTTCTCGAGCGGAGACTTCACGATGAGGTGCCCCGACGGCTATCCGGCGTGTCATGTGTTAGTCACGTGCTCCTGCATGGCCCGCATGGCGGTGATACTTCCGTTCCAGGTGAGGGGCAGCGCAAGGGGACGGCCGTCCTGGGAAGGTCATCAAGGAAGGTGATCATTGTGGCCCAGAACCGTTCGGCGGCCTGGGCGTTGGCCTGCTCGCTGCCCCGCGCGGCGGCGCGCGATGCCCCATCCGACGGTCACATTCTCACGGCTATGCCAGCCGAACCAGGAAATTAACCGGCAGACTTGCTGGCAGGTTTGCTGGCGCCAGGTCGGCGAACCGGCACCCAGCCCGCCCGCACCTCCGCGCTGGATCCGGCTTTCGTCTCCCTCATGGCCGTCACAGGGATGACGTGGAGGCGCAGATGAACAGGCGATTGCGCCGAGCCCCTCCGAACTCTCCCTCGGTCCAGCGACGCGCGAAGCGGTTGCACCGGCGCGAACTTGGCCCAGCGTGCACCCCAGATTGTCCCGACGGCGGGACAACAAGGACGCTCACGCCGGGTAGACGTCAAATGGGCCGTCGAAGATGATCACGAAGAGGCAGTCCTGGTCTGGCGCCGGCTGATGATGCATCAATGTCCCCGCCGGGAAGTGGGCATATGAACCGGCCGGAAGAACCTGGTCGTCTGCGTGCAGGACGCCCTCGATCACCACGATGGTGTGCGCAGCGGAGTGGCGGTGACGCTGCGCGCGCAGCCCTGCAGGGTATCGGACAAGATAGTGCTCAGCACCTGAGCCGGGATCTTGGTGGAGCAGCCGCAGACTGATGGGCTGGTCGTAGATGGCAGGTTGCGATTCCTCGAGGTCCTGGCGGGCGAGCTGGCTGAGGAAGACGGCGCCATGTGACCCGGACTCATCCATATCGATCATTCTCGAGTCCTCGCGCATCATGCGCCGGTCAGTCTCACCGAGAAAGCAGGTGCTGGCGGGCGGTGGCGATAAACGCGCGAAGGCGGGGGTCGGAGTCCCGACGGCGCCAGGCGAGCACAGCGCGTGACGGCGGCAGGTCTCAGCCTTGATCTGCCGGGCTGGGACAGGAGAGCCTGAGCTAGGTCAGCAGGTTGCTGCCAGGTAAGGGCATAACCCTGGCATCGAAGGTCATATGAGAAAGAGGGGAAGGACATGAGGAAGCTAATCGAAACAACACACGTTTCCCTCGGCGGGGAAATCGGGTCGATTAATGACTGGGTGTTCCCGTACCTGGATGAGGAACACAAGGCTTACGCCATGCAGGAACTGTCGGAAGCGGACGCACTGCTTCTCGGCCGGTCAACATACGAAGTGTTCTCTGTGGCATATCCCGCCATGAGCGGCGGCGATTCCGAGGTTTTCAGCCAGTTCATTGCGCGGATGAACAGTATCCCTAAGTATGTGGCATCGGCCACCCTTCACGAGACCACTTGGAATGCCACCGTTATCGACGGAGACGTGGCTTCGTTCGTAACCGATCTAAAGCAGCAACCTGGCGAGAATATCATTAAGTACGGGAACGGCCCGCTGGACGTCACGCTGATGGAGCACGGGCTCATAGACGAGTTCCACCTGCTGCTCACGCCCGTCGCCGTTGGAAAGGGCCAGCATCTATTCGAGGACATCAAGTCAGCCCCGTCGTTGAACCTGATCGATGTCACACAGCACAGCAACGGCGTCGTGATACTCACCTACACGCCAACGTGACCCGGAAATCGGCGCGCCTCGATCGCCGCAGGTAAATTCCCCGGATGACTGGCAGCTTGCGAAAGGCGTCAGTTCCATATGCTAGAAAAGCAGATAAGAGTCCTGACTAGAGGAAAGGGAGCCGGGCCGTCAAGTGGACTGCCTGGCCTGGCTGGAGATGACCTATTCGGAGAAGTATTTGCGGGTGCCTGGCGTCATCGAGGCGGCGGGCCGGTGGGTGAAGCGCTATCACGTTAGTGCCGTTGACGGTCAGGTTGCTGAAGGGATCCAGGAAGCCGCCTACCGGTTCTTGCCCCGCCTGCTGCCGAAGCCTGATGACCAGACTCCGCCTGGCGGCTGGGTCATCTTGCACAAAGGCGCCGCCATCCCCGCCTACCTGATCGCCTACAGCTGGACTTGGAGCAATGTCGTGGAATGCCACGCGGCGGTGGCCGGGATACCTGAGCTCGGCTGCGAGGATGAGGATCCGGAGAATTTCATGATCCTCGACCGGCCGTGGATGGGCTGCATCTGGGAACTCGCGCCGTTCGGCCACGAGCGGTCTGCCTGGATACGTCATGTGCTGAGGCCTGAGACACCTGACCTGGCGGGCTACCTGGCCGATGCGCTGCCGGAGGGGCCTGCCGGAGAGCGGCCTTGAGTGGGCCAGGGATAACCCTGACGGGCAACTCGCTTAGTTGCCGGCCACTTACCCATGGCCGGAGCCTCTGCGCGGCCGCAGGCCTAACGGCTGATGTCGCCATTGGCTGCGCTGAGCTGAGTTCGGAGCTGGCGGGCTTCAGGTGCGCCAAGCGTAGCGAATAGCCTGATCGCTTCCTCGAAATGAGACAGGGCCTGAGTGTCGCCGACCGCTTGGTGCGCCTGGGCAAGACCACGGTGAGCGCGGGCTTGCTCATTCAGGTCGCTGATTTCCTCAGCCAGGTGCAGAGCGTCAGCGTGGTGGATAAGGGCTTGCTTATGCTGTTCCACCGCAAAGAAGAGTTCGCCAAGACCATTGAGCGCTTCGGCTTCACCGGCCGGGTCGCCATTGTGCCTGAACAAGGTGATCGCCATCTGGTGATGCTCTGCGGCTTCCTCGTAGCGGCGCAGGTATCGCTCGGCCACGGCAAGTCGCGTCAGCGCCTCGGCTTCGCTTACCGGATCGCCCCGCTGGCGGCTGACGTTCAATGCTTCCTGGGTATGCGCGAGAGCCTGCTCGTATTTGCCACGGTTGCGGTCAACAACACCGAGCCGCATCAGGGCCAGCGCCTCGGCGCATTGGTTGCCGCTCTGGCGGGCCAGCGCTAGCGCACGCATCTGCTGGGCGGCAGACTGCCGATAACGTCCCTGACGCCGGTGGACAACAGCGAGGGTGCCTAGTGCGGTGGATTCGCCGGACTGGTCACCGGTGTGCCGGAATATTGTCACGGATTGCCGCAGGTGGTCAGCGGCCAGACGGTAGCGCCCTTGCATCAGAAAGACATGACCGAGGTGCTCAAGCGCGGTGGCCTGCGCCGCCTTGTCTGCTGTGCGCCGAGCAGCTCGCAAAGCGTGGCCTTCAATTGTGATCGCCTCGGCGGCCCGGCTGGTCCGCTCGAGATAATGGTAAATCGCCGATGCGAGGCGGCACGCTAGGGCCGGCCAGCCATCCTCAGCCATCTGCGCGCTAGCGGCGACCATATTGCCCAGCTCGGATTCCAGCCATGCGCGCGCCGGCACTTCGCCTTCTACGGGAAGGGAGACGCCCGCCCGATGCCCATTCGCCCGCTTGAGGTGGGCCGGTCCGAACAGCGTTCCGACTGCGGCTACAGTGGTCTGCAGGTAATAGTCAAATAGGCCGGTAAGCCCGGCCCGCGTTTCCTCCGTTGCGAGCTCTATGTCACCGCCGTCAATTCGGTCACTGGCAGCAAGCTCACGGGCATACGCGCGGAGCAAGTCATGCATAACATACCGGTCCGGGCCTGACGGCCTTATAAGATAGGCTTGGCTAAGCTCATCCAATAGCCGACTGGCGCCGTCCACGGTCAGGCCGGCCAGGGCTGCAGCAGAATAGGCATCAAAATCAGTGCCAGGATAATGACCCAGCAGCCGGAAAGCCCGCGCGGCCTTGAAATCCAATTGCTGGTACGACCACGACAGCACGCTCCGCACAGCCGTCTGCTCATCACCGCCCGCATCCAGCAAGCCCACCCGATGCCTGAGATCAGCCAGCTGGCTGGCCAGCGTGGCCAGCGGTAGCAACGGGCGCGCAACAGCAAGTTCAGCAGCCACCCGGAGCGCCAGCGGCAGCCGGGAGCAATAACTGGCCAGCGCCGCCGCCGCCGGGGAGTCTTCATCCACGCGCGAGCCAATCAAGCCACGTAGAAGATCAACCGCCTCTTCGGCGGAAAGCACATCAAGTTCGAGGCGCGACGCCCCCTCCCGGGCCACCAGCCCGGCCAGCGGGTTCCGGCTGGTCACCAGAACCGCACAGGCTTCAGTGCCTGGCAGCAGCGGCCGTACCTGCGCTGACTTGCTGGCATTGTCGAGCACTACCAGCACTCGCCGGCCAGCGAGCAGACTTCGGTAGGCCGCCGCGCGCTCGGCCGTTCCCTCCGGAACATTCAGCCCCGCCACTCCGAGCGCGCGCAGCAGGGAAGCCAGCGCATCTGCGGGGCGGACGGGGTGGTCAGGACCATAACCGCGAAGGTCAACATACAGCTGGCCGTCCGGGTATCGCACCGCAGCATCATGGGCCCACCGGAGCGCCAGCGCGGTCTTCCCGACTCCCGGAGATCCGCTGATCACTGCTGTTGACGGTACTCCCCTAGCCTGGCCGAGGATCTGTGACAACTCAGCCAGCTCAGCGCGGCGTCCGACAAAACAGGACACCTGTGACGGCAAGTGCCGGGGCACGGTCAAGGGCAGGCCTGTGGTAACAAAAGCCGGCGCACCCGCCTGCTCCGAGCGGACGCCGACCACTCCGCTGCCCTGGCACTTGCCCGCGGCCAGGAACTCCGCCCGGGCCGCCCCACTCAGCTCCAGCCCGTCAGCAAGACACTTATATGTGCTCCTAAAAGGCTTGCGGATGTGTCCTTGCTCCAAGTTACTGATCGTCCGAACGCTTACCCCTGAACGCTCCGCCAAGTCTTCTTGCGACAATTCGGCCAGCAGCCGGAAGGCACGTAGCCGTGCGCCAAAAGTATCCGCGCCGTCTGTCATTCGAAGACCTCACGAATCATCTGAGTAACTTGAGCGAATCGAGTAACTATTCTAGTCCCCCTCCGCCTGCCACCCGACTCGCACCTTCATGCACTTATGCGTCACGGTCCTGGTGCTGGGGCTGCCCCGGCCCTAGCTGACTCCTGAGTGGGCCGGCCGGCCTATGGTCCGGTCAGGCCCGTGCCGCCATCAGGGTCGCGACGAAGGCAGTGGGCCGGCCAGGGAAACGGTTCGACGGCTTTGCGGAGTCCTGGCACAGTGGCGCACGATGACGAACGCCGAGCTTGCGACCGGCGCGGCCGCGCCGTTCATCAAAGCCGGGATCCACGGGCTTGAAGCAGGCCCTGAGTTCGCCATCAAAGCCGGCCGGCCGGACGGTGATCGGAGCTGAGAGGCGCTCAATGATCCGCAAACTGCAGATGGTTGCGCTGGATTGCCCGGATCCTCGGGTGCTGGCGGAGTTCTACGCGGCGATGACCGGGGGGATGGTGGAGGTGGACCCAGACGACGAGGGCTGGGTGGAGGTGCACGGCTTCGAGGGGACTCCGCTCGGGTTCCAGAAGGTGGCGGACTACCAGCCGCCGCGGTGGCCGGATCCGGGGCGGCCGCAGCAGTTCCACCTGGATTTCGACGTCAGCGACATCGAGGCGGACGAGAAGCTGGTGCTGTCGCTGGGCGCGGCTGTGCTGGAGCGGACGGACCAGATCCGGCCGGAGGCGAACTGGCGGGTGTACGCGGATCCGGCGGGTCACCCTTTCTGCCTCTGTCTGCATGAGGCGACCACGCCACCCGCCGCGAGCAGGCCAGCATGATCCGCCGCTGCACAGCCTGCAGGCACGGCGGGACTCCGCCGTGCTGCTGACCGTCGTCAGACGCCCGTGACCCTCAGCTGAACCCGCCCGCCGGCTGAGCCCGGCTCAGCGGGTGCTGCCGGGTCCACCGGCACGGCTCGTCCAAGGCCGCTCTTGGCCCCGCCGCCCGCGCTCACCCGCCACGGGGGATGGCCCGGCGGATGCAGACGGCCAGCATCCCGGGTATGGGCACCGTCAACCGGCAGCAGCAATGTCAGGGGCACGCCGCGACGACCTTCGCACCGCCGGAGAACACGGCGGCTACGCAGCCGGTCCCCAGCCTGGAAGTGCGATGGATCTTGCCCGGCGAGCTGCACGACGCGATGACGGAATGGTTCAGCCGATTCCGGCCGGAGGGTGAATGGCGCCGGGACAGCTATCTCCTCGGACCTGGCATGAGCAAGATGTCGGTAAAGGTACGGGCGGGCCGGGCACTGGAGACAAAGGTGTATGGCGGCAGCCCGGGAATGCTCGGCGTGCCGGGCCAGCCGCGCGGCCGCCTGCAGTGCTGGCAGAAGTGGTCCTTTCCGATCCGCCCGGTCATGCTGGAACACGGCGACGGCTGGCGGACCGTCGATAAGACGCGGTACATCAGCCGGTTGCCCCTGCATCCCGGGCGGATCGCGGCGAACTCGCATGACCCGGCCGGGCAAGCGCGGTGCGCGGTGGAGCTCACCAAGGTCCGTGCGCACGGCCTGGCGTGGTGGTCGCTGGCCCTGGAAGCAACGGGGCCCCCCGATCTGCTGCGCGGCCAGCTCGAAGCCACCGCCGCGTTCCTGTTCTGCCAGGGGTTGCCGGCAGGCGTCGAGTTGCGCATCGACGACTCCTGGTCGTATGCGGAATGGCTGCAGCAGCGCCTGATCGCCAGCAGCCGGCCCGGCATCCGCCGCCGGCTGGCTGCTGCGCCCAGGCGGCGGTCCCGCGCCGCGCCCGGGGTTGTGAGCGGCCGTCAGGTTCCCGCGGCGGGCCCGGTGCCGGGCAGCGGCACCGCTTCCTGCGGGCCCGGCGCGGGCGGCGGGGCGGCGCCGCCGGCCGTGGCCGAGGCCGGGGTCAGCCTCGCCGAGACCACGTAGGCGATGACCACGGCCACGATCACCAGTGGCGCCACGGCCAGGCCGTCCGACGCCAGCAGCAGGGTGGCCAGCAGGACCGAGGTGAGCGGGAGCCGCAGCATGGTGACGCACATCGCCCCGATTCCCATCGCCACGGCGGGCAGCAGCGGGAGCCCGGGCAGGTGCGACATGGCGGTGCCGCCGACGGCACCGATGAACATCGCGGGAAAAACCGGACCGCCGCGGAAGCTGCTCAGCGACACGCTATAGGCGAGTCCCTTGCAGGCCACCAGCAGCAGCAGCGCGCCCACGGAGTAGCTGGCGGCCTGCCCTATGAAGGGTCCGAGCGCGGACTGCCCGGAGAACAGCACTTCCAAGGAACCCTTGCCGGTCGCCGCCGCGAACGCGATGGCTAGCCCGGCGACAGCCACCCCGGCCACCGGGGTCATCAGCACCAGCCGCCGCTCGACATGCGGCCGCACGGCCAGCGCGAGCCGGCGGATCGCCGTTCCCAGTACGGCTGCGGCGGGCGCCAGTACCAGTGCCCAGCCGAACTGAGCCACGTCGGGGTGGGAATACGGCGGCAGGTGCAGGATCGCCAGCGAAAAGCTCCCGAAGCCGGTCCACGAGTCCAGGCCCACGAAGATCAGCGCCCCGATCCCGGCCGCGAGCAGGCCGGGAAGCAAGGCGATCTCCAGCATGGCGCCGGACAGGTCGACCGCCTCCATCAGCAGGAAGGCGGCCGCAAGAGGGGAGCCGAACAGCGTGGCGATGGCGGCGAAACTGCCCGATGCCGCCACCACCATGAGGGTCCGCTCTGGCATGTCCCGCCGGGAAAAGTGCACCGCGAGGACAGCCAGGCCGCCGCCCAGCGCGATGAGAGGCGCCTCCGGGCCCAGCACCGCGCCTAGCGACAGCGTCGCCAGCGCGGCCAGGAATACGCCGGGGATATCGGCGGGCCGGATGTGGCCGCCGGCGCGAAACCCGTCGGCCGGCGAATGCCCGCCCTTGCCGGGCAGGTAGCGGATCGTCAGCCCCACCAGCAAGCCGGCGGCGGCGAGCGGGAGCAGCGGCCACCACAGCGGTTCGCCGTGGAAGCCGAGCGCCGGAGGAAGGGTGGTGAATACGGCCCTTTGCAGCAGCGCGACCAGCTTGAGGAAGCCGTAGGCGATGGCCGCGATCGGTGCACCGAGCAAGGCCGCCAGCGCGAGCAGCGCTACGTACCTCCGGCTTCGCAGCAGCGCAAGCGGGTCGGCTGACCCGGGAGCAGTGGGCGTCGTCATCTGCTATCCCTTTCGCGTGCGGGCGCCGTCGGATCGCGCAGGAAAGCGGCGGCCCCACGGCGTCTGCCGGTGGCGTACCCCCGCGGCTACACTCCCTCTCCTGGCACAATGCGCCCGTCACCACCACCCGTGAACCACCCGGCGCGGGTGAGCTAGCAGCGGAGGGCTCCTCGCAAGCAAGCGCCCACAGCCCTCACAGCGCCGGGCGGGCGGCACCAGCGGTACGCTGCCCGGTCACTCGGCAGGGGTGAAGCGGTGCCCGCGGAGGCCGGGCAAGGTGGATTGGGCGCGCGGACGGCGCGGCTTCGGGGGAGACGAGGGCGGGAGCGGGTAGGAGAAGGCAGTGATCGAGCAAGCGGCCGCGCTGGCGCTGCTGGCGGCCATTTCCCCCACCGCCCTGCTGGTGGCCGCCATTTACCTCGGTTCAGAGCAGCCCCGCGTCACGACCACGTTTTACCTGCTTGGCGCCCTGCTGATGAGCTTGGTCATGGGCGTGGTCGTGCTGAGCGTCCTGCGCAGCGTGGGACTGAGCCTGCCCGGCCACCACACTCCCCGCTACGGACTGCGGCTGGGCCTGGGTGTCCTGCTGGCCGCGGCGGCCGTCGTGGTGGTCGTGCGGCGCAAGCGGCAGCCGCCCGGCCCCGGCCAGCAGCGGCAGGGCTTCATGTCCCGCCTGATCGCCAGGCCGGCCCCGGCGACTGCGTTCCTCGTCGGCGTGCTCGTGTTCGCCCCGGGAGCCAGCTTCATCGCCGCTTTGCAGGTCATCGCCACCACCCGCGCCGGCCTGGCGCTCACGTCGGGCGCGCTGGCCCTCGTCGTGGTCATCAACGTGCTGCTGGTGTGGCTGCCGCTGGGGCTGTACCTGCTGGCGCCCGGCCCCACCACGCGCTATCTGACAGCCTTCAACGGCTGGTTGCGGGCGAACGGACGGGCGATTCTCGCCGCCGTGCTGGCCACCGCGGGCGTGATCATGATGGCCGACGGCATCTACGGCCTCATTGGCGGCTGATGACCATCGCCTGGCGGCGGCCCGGTCAGCCTGCCGTCCAGGGGCGGAGCTTGTCGGGGTTGCGCACGGCCCAGATGTGCCGGATCCGGTCGCCTGCCACGTCGAACGCGAACACCGTCACGATGGCGCCGTCCTGCTGGGCCACCAGGCCTGGCTGGCCGTTGACCGTGCGCTCCAGCAGCGTCACGCTGGCGCCGACGCGGCTGGCCAGGGCGATGACGTGGCGCGCGATCCGGTCGGCGCCCTCGATCGGCTCCAGCGCGGCGCTGACCAGGCCGCCGCCGTCGGCGACGACGGTGGCGCCGGGATCGAGCAGGCCGACCAGGGCCTCGATGTCCCGCGCCTGCCACGCCTGCTTGAAGTCCCGGACGATGCTGGCCTGCCGGGCCGTCGGGGCAGGCGGGGCCGGCGTCTCGCGGATGCGCCGCCGGGCCGAGGACGCCAGCTGGCGGCACGCCGCCGGGGTGCGGCCGGTGATCTCGGCCACTTCGCCGAACGAGTAGCCGAAGACGTCGTGCAGGATCAGCGCGACCCGCTCGGCCGGGGTCATCGACTCGAGCACCACGAGGAAGGCCATGCTGACCGACTCGTCCAGGGTCACCCGGTCGGCCGGGTCCGCCCCGGCGCTGCTGGATCCGGCGGCCTGTTCCGCCGGGTCGGGCAGCGGCTCGGGGATCCATTCGCCCACGTAGCGCTCCCGCCGGGCCCGGGCCGAGCCGAGCATGTCCAGGCAGATGCGGCTCGCGACCCTGCTCAGCCAGGCGCCGGGAGACGAGATCGCGCCCTGCTGCCGCGGCGACATCGCGTACCAGCGGGCGTAGGTCTCCTGCACGGCGTCCTCGGCCTCGGCGAGTGAGCCCAGCAGCCGGTAGGCCAGGTTGATCAGCTGGCGCCGCTCGCTCATGATCGCGCGCAGGCCCGGGCCGGGCGGGCCGCCTGCCGGCCCGGATGGGGTGGTCATGGTGGCCTCCCTTCCCCGCGGTAATCCGCCGTCACCTATTCCGACGAGGCAGCCCGCCGGAATGTGAGGCTGGCGCCCGCCTGGCATCCCGCCCGCCTGGCATCCGTCCGCCTGACATTCCGCCGGGCTGCGTCGTCGGACGGGGTGAGAGGAAAGCACCATCCGGCAGCCGGCCGCTCGCGCCGGGTCCGGAAGAGCGCAAGGAGATGACGATGGAAGCCCGTCTCGATTACCTCGCCAGTCCCGTGGCGATGAAGGTCATCAAGCACATGAACGCGGCGGCGGCTGTCCTGCAGGACTCGGCCGTGCCGCCCGCGACGCTGGAGCTGGTGCGGCTGCGCGCCAGCCAGATCAACGGCTGCAGCTTCTGCACCGACATGCACACCAAGGAGGCGCTGCACGCGGGCGAGAGCCAGCAGCGGCTGAACCTGGTCGCCGCGTGGCGGGAGGCGACGGTCTTCACCGAGGCCGAGCGGGCCGCGCTCGAGCTCACCGAGCAGGGCACCCGCATCGCCGATGCCGCCGGCGGCGTCACCGACGAGGCCTGGGCGAACGCGGCCAAGCACTACGACGACGACCAGCTCCTCGTGCTGGTGATGACCATCGCCTTCATCAACACCTACAACCGGATGAACGTCATCGTCCAGCAGCCGGCCGGCGACTACCAGCCCGGCCAGTTCCACTAGACCGCATACCCGCGCCGGCCGGGCTGCCCGCCAGCCCCGGCCGGGCGCCCTGCACCGCTGCTCCCTAGTGCGACCCCGGCATCTTCATGTTCTTCATGCTGATGCCGCCGAGGGCGATGTTGTGGTGCACCGGCACCCACCACAGCCAGACGTCCTGGTGCGGCGCGCCGCGGACCTCGCCGAGCAGGTGCCCGTCGTTCTGGGTCCACACCATGTACTCCAGGCCCCCGGTGAAGGTGCAGAACACCCGGCCGACGGCCTGGGCGTCCTTGAGCTTCCCCGACATCGACTGGGCGAGCGAGTACTTCTTCGGGTGCTGGTACATGTGGTTCCAGCTGACCTCGCCCTGGGTCTGGTCGTGCCGGCAGTCGCTGACGTTCGCCTGGAACGTGCCGCCCGACAGGGCCTTCACCCGCGCCACGTAGGCGGAGTACAGCCTCATCAGCGACGGGTAGGTGCGGAACACCGCCTCGTCGATCGCGGGCTTGGGGCGCATGCACATCACCGTGGTCGTGCCCTGCTGATGGCAGGCGGAAGGCGGCAGGTCGCCGGTCGCGCTGCTGCTCTTATTTGTCAGCAACAAGGCCTTATCGAGGGTGCTGGGCTTGACGTGCATGCTCTTCATGGCCTGGCCCCGGTGCCCGGACGAACCCGCCGCGGCGTCCTTCGCCGGGCTGCTCCGGCCGAACAGGAAGTAGCCGCCGAGCGCCCCGATGAGCAGGACGAGGACGGCGGCCGCGGCCGCGAAATAGGGCCAGCGGCGGCGGCGCGGCCGCCGCGGCGGCGAGGCGAGGGCCGGGGGCAGCGGCGGCGGCGCCGGCCGCTGCTGCGGCGAGCCCGGCGGCCCGGCCGGCCGCTGGGCCGGGCCGGGGGCGCCGGGTGACACCGCAGGCCCGCCGCGGAAGAAGTGCTCGGTCATCGCGTTGTCCGGGCTCGCCAGCCCGGCCGCCCCGGCGGCGAAACCGGCCGACTGCGGGGAGATGGTGGCCGACCCGGCGGCCGGGATGGCCCCGGCGCCGGGCGGGACGGCGTGCGGCCGGCTGACGGACCGCGGCGCGGTCACCGGCAGCGCCAGCGAGGTCCGGGCCGCGTCGACGAACGCCCGGCACGTCGGGTAGCGCTCCTCGGGGTTCTTGGCCAGTACCCGGGCGAACACGTCGTCGACCTCAGCCGGCAGGTCGGCCCGCACGGTGCTGGGCAGCGGCGGCATCTCCTCGACGTGCGCCCAGATGATCGCGGCGTCGCGCTCCTTCTCGAACGGGAGGTGCCCGGTCAGGCATTCGTAGAGGATGCAGCCGAGCGAGTACTGGTCGGCCCGGCCGTCAACCGGCAGGGCCCGGATCTGCTCCGGCGCGATGTAGTCGATGGTGCCGAGGAACTCGCCGGTCGGGGTCAGCCCGCTGCGCGACATCGAGTACTTCGTAATGCCGAAGTCGGACAGGTAGACGTGGTCGGGGTCGTCGTCCCCGCCGTTCTCGATGAGGAAGTTACCCGGCTTGACGTCGCGGTGGACCAGTCCCTTGCGGTGCGCGGCGTCCAGCGCCCGGGCGCCCTGGCCGAGCAGGAACACGGCCTCTTCCGGCGGCAGCGGCCTGGGCTGCTTGTTGAGCAGCGCGCGCATGTCGGTGCCGGAGACGTAGCGCATCGCGATGTACAGCAGGCCGTCGCTCGGCCCCATGTCGTAGATGGGGATGACGTTCGGGTGGTTGAGCGAGGCGGCGATGCGCGATTCCTCCAGGAACCGCGTGCGGAACAGATCGTTGGTGGCCAGCTCGGGAGCCAGGACTTTGAGCGCTACGACGCTGCCCAGGCGGTAGTTGTCAGCCTGGTAGACCACACTCATCCCGCCCCGGCCGATGACGGAGCGTATGCGGTAGCCAGCGAACTCGCTGCCGACCATGGGTAGCTCGGGCATAAGGGCACTCCCTCCTGGCACCCCGGGGCAGCTTTGATCGCTCGCCAATGCTCGGCTCAGGCTAACGGACGAATGTCTCGTTCATCCCTGAATCGCTTATCTTCGGAGTAATGAAGACTTAGTTAAGGCATTACGTGCCAGCCCAGCTGCATTCCGTTAATCACAGTCATGCAATTCACCCCGCCCGTGCCGTCCGCAGACTGCGGGTCACGATCCGGCATCCCGGCCTGCGGCTGGTGACCAGCCAGCGCCTCCGGCCGCGGAAGGCGCTGCCGGCGAGAGCACTGCGTTACTGCGTTACGGCACATCCGGTTCAGGCCCTCCGGCAGGTCCCAGCGCCCCGGCCGGGCCCCTGGCGGCCGGCCCGGACCGCCCGGCCGGTCACCCTCCGCGTCCGTGACCAGCAGTTACGAGGCACCCACGGTCGGCAGATTGCCTGCCGACCGGCTACCGGAACACCCCGGGCGCTGTAATACTGCGTGGATGACGGGTCTAGCTCTCGCCTTGGCGAACCTCAAGCCGGGCACGGGAAAGACGACGTCGGCAGTATGGCTCGCGCACATTTTCGCCGCGGCCGGGAACTCGGTCCTCCTCGTGGACGCCGATCCTTCCGGCAGCGCGCTCGAATGGTCGGACCTGGCGGCCATGGCACCCGGGATGCCGCCGCAGGCAGCGTTCCCGTTCCGCATCGTGGCCCTGCCGTCGCGTGAATTGCACCGGCGGGTGCCCGAGATCGCCCAGGCGGATGACGTCGTGATCATCGACGCGCCGCAGCTGGAGGATCACGCCGCGATCGCCCGCTCGGCGCTGCGCTACGCCGACGAGATCCTCATCCCGTGCGCGCCGAGCCCGATCGAGATCAACCGCACCGCGCCGGTGCGCGAGGAGATCGCCGAGATCGAGGCGGTGCGCAGCACGCCGCCGCGCGCCGCCGTCCTGCTCAACCGCTGCGTGACCCGGGCGAACTCCACGGCCGACGCCCGGGAGGCCCTGGCCGGGCTCGGCTACGACGTGCTGGAGACCGCCGTGCCCCGGCTGGAGGTCTACGCGCAGAGCTTCGGCGTGCCGATCCCGGGCGCCGGGCGCGATCTATGGCGGCACGTGGCCAGGGAGCTGACCGCCCGCTGCACCCCGGTGAACTCGGTCCGGTCGTGAACCGCGAGCAGCGCAAGGCCCAGATGGCCGCCGCGGCGGCCCGGCGTGCCGAGCCGGACGCCGCCCCGGCCGGCCAGACCGCCATCCGCTCCAAGCCGGTCCGCATCACCCTCGACCTCAGCCCCGAGCTGTACCGGCAGCTGAACCAGTGGGCCGACTCGGCCGCGGTCGCGCTGGACGTGCCGCGGGTCACCCTGGCCGAGGCGGTCCGGGCCATGATCAGGGTGACCGCCGAGAGACCCGCCCCGGTGCTCGACCAGCTCCGCCGCGACCGCCGGCACTGAGCAGGCGCTCCGGGGCGGCGCCGCCCGGAGCGCCCGGCGTCATGTTGTCAGTCCCTCCTGACAACAGGACGCCACCGGCCCGATCCGGCCGCCGCGACCACGGCCGCGATCGGGACGCCGATCGCGGCGGGGGCCCAGGCCGGGGCGAAGACCGCCAGCACGCCGCCGCAGGCGGCTCCCGCGACGACGGCGGCCAGCGCGGCGACGCTGCGCCACCGCCCGTCCGGCCGGTTGCCGGTGACCAGGCCCGCCAGCACCCCGGTCGCGGTGCCGGTGAGATAGGTGGTCGAGACCTGGCCGAGCCGGCGCACCGCCGCGCTCTGCCCGCCCATCGCGGCAGCGAGCAAGGCCAGCAGGATCAGCCGGGCCGCGCCGCGCGGGGCGGCCCCGGCCAGTTCCCAGCCCGCCGTGAAGACGGCGAGCAGGCCGAGCTCGGCGGCGAGTGCCGCCTGCACCCCGGCGGGCCAGCGCGCTGCACCGCGCGGGTCCCCGCCCGCGCCCTGCGGGCCGTCCGCTCCCCCGGCCGCGATCCGGGCGCCGGCCAGTACTCCGGCGCAGTAGCCCGCCACGGCCGTCCCGCCGCTGACGGCCAGTGTCCCGGCACCGGTGCCCGCGGCCAGCCCGAGCAGCACCAGGTTCCCGGTGATGACGCTGCTGAAGACATGGCCCAGGCCGAGGAAGGAGACCGCGTCCACCGCGCCGGCGGTCAGCGTCAGGGCGACGACCTGCGCGTCCTGCACGGTGACCGGACGGGGACCGAACCGCAGCCGGGCCGGCGCCGGCACGTCAGGGCACCACGGTGACCGGCCAGCGGCTGGCCCGGACCAGGTGCAGGGCCAGCGACCCGGCGAACCGGTGCCCGGCCTTGGTCGACGCGCCGACGATCACCGCGTCGGCCTGCAGCTCGTCGGCCAGCCGGACGATCTCGGCGAAGGGGTTGCCGGCCCGCTCGACGAACTGCGCGTCGATACCGAGCCGGGCGCTGTGCTCTTCCAGCGTCGCGCGCAGCTCCGCGGCGATCAGGTCTTGCGCCTGCCGCAGCGATACCGCCGCCCCGGCGCCGGTCCCGGCCGCGGCGCTGAGCTTGCGGACGTACAGGCACACCAGCCGCGCGTGCTGGCGCCGGGACAGCCCGGCCGCGTAGGCGCCGGCCCGCATCGAGGTGTCGGAGCCGTCGATCGCCACCAGCACGACGCCAGGCCCGTCCGTCGGCTGATCCCGCACGCCTCAAATCTATAGAACGCCGGCTGCCACAATGAGCGCTATGCCGGTCTGCGAGCCTGCCCGCGATCCCGGTCCGCCCGGCTCCGCCCGCCCCGGCCCCGGCTCGCCCGGCCCGGGCGGGCTGCCGCTGCGCCGGGCCGCCCGGGTGCTGCTGCTCGACCCCGCTGACCGGGTCCTGCTGATGCGCTACGACGACGGCCCGCCCAATGGCTCACACTGGACGACGCCGGGCGGCGGGCTGAACCCGGGCGAGGGCCACCCGGCGGCCGCCCGGCGGGAGCTGGCGGAGGAAACCGGCTGGACCGACATCGAGCTGCTGGGCGAGCTGCAGCGGCGGGCCCTCACCATGGAGTACGACGGCCGGCTGGTCCGCCAGCGCGAGCGGCTGTACCTGGCCAGGACCGGGTACCCGGCCCGCGAGATCCGCGGCGTGGCCGCGATGCACGCCGCGGACGGGATCGCGGCCTGGCGGTGGTGGACCCTGGCCGAGATCGAGTCGACCGGCGAGCAGATCTGGCCCGCCGACCTCGCCGCGGTGATCACGCGCGTGCTCACCGAGGGCCGCTGAACTGCCGGGCCGGGCCGGGCGGGCCACTGGCGGGGGCGGCGCAGCGCCGGTCAGTACGGAGCCGACAGGACGTAGACGCCGGCCCGGCGGGCCGCGAGCCCAGTCCACCGGCCGCGGCGGGATACCGCTGCGGAGCCGGTGACGCGCAGGAACGGTGACCACCGCACCCGCACCACGCAGCGGCCCGCCCGGCTCATCCGCAGCGTGATCTGCGCCGGGCTGGTGCGCACCACCACGGCCGGCGCGCTGGCCAGCGGCAGGGTGCCGGTGACCCGGTACAGCCGCCAGTAGGCGTCGTGCCAGACCGGCACCAGGTACGGCGGGTCTGAGTCGATGACCTCGGTCTCCGCGGTGGCGGCGAAATCCGGGACGGCGGCCGAGATCGCCACGTAGCGCACGGCGCTGGCCCGCAGCCAGGCATGGTAGGCCGCCGGGGTGAGCACGCCGTGGTAGAAGAGCGGGTTGCGCACGGTGTCCAGCTGCCGCTCCCAGCCGCGGGCCAGCAGCATGGTCAGCCCGAGCTGCTGCGACTCCCAGTGCCCGTACTGCGGCACGGCCTCGACCCGCGCGGTGCCCGCGCCCACCGCCCGCAGCTCGGTGGCCAGCGCCGTGGTCTGCGGCGCGGCCGGCGGGGCGTTGCCGTGCGCGAGGTCGGTGCCGGGCTGGACCACCTGCCAGCACGCCGCGGCCGCCAGCCCGGCGGCGAGCAGCCAGCGGCAGCGCAGGCTCCCCAGCCCGGCCAGCAGCGGGCCGATGAGCAGCTCGGCGAGCCGCTCCACGTTCGAGCCGACGGGGGTGGGCACGGCCCAGACCAGCGCCACCCCGGCCGCGTACACCAGCGCGCCGGCCCGGATCACCCGCCACCGGCGGGGCACGAAGACCAGCACGCCGGCCGCGGACAGCAGCGCAGGCACCGCGTTCTGCGGCCCGATCGGCTGCACGCCGCCGTCACCGAAGGCCGCCATGGCCAGCAGCGGCAGCCCGGCCGCCGCGCCGATGAGCAGGCCCGCCCGCAGCCGCCCGGTCAGCACCAGCGCGGCGGCCAGCACACCGGTGAACAGCCCGGCGACCGGGCTGAGCAGGGTGGCCAGCAAGGCCAGGATCGCGGTCGCCGCCCACCACCGCCGCCGGCCGGGCGGTGCCGGCGCCCCGGCGTTCCCGGCCGGCCCGGCGCCGCGGCCCGGAGGTACCGGCGGGCCGGCCGCGGCGCCGCCCGGCCGGAGGACCCGGGCCGGCTCGCCCAGCGCCAGGGACGCGGTCAGCGCGCAGCCTGCCGCGGCCGCGATGCCGAGCGCGAACGCGGTCCGCCCGGCCGTCAGTTGCGGCCACAACGCGACCCCGGCCCAGAGCGCCGCGGCCCGCGGCCGCGGCAGCGGCCAGCGCTCGAACGACGCGCCGAGCAGCGCAGCGCAGGCGCAGACCCCCCCGGCCAGCGCCAGCCGGGCTCCGGCCAGGGCCATCAGGTACGGGGTGAGCAGCGCATAGCTGGCCGGGTAGACACCGCCGTACCAGCTGAACAGGTACGCCGCTCCCGGGTACCTGGCCGCCCACTGCGCCCGCATGACCTGCGCGGACAGGTCGGTGCCCACCCGCGGGAAGAAGACCAGCCAGACGATCACCCCGGCCGCGGTGACCAGCACGCACAGCACCGGGGGGCGGGCGGCCAGCTGCCGGGCCCGGTTCACGACCCGGGCCCGGCGGCTCGCGGGCACCAGCTGCGCACCCGGCAGTTATACCGGCCCGGCAGCGAGGCCGGCATCTGTATCAGGCAGGGCGCCGGCCGGTCAGTAATCCGGGAAAACCCGCCAAACCCTCGTCCCCCCGGCCCCGAAGCCCTTCTAGGACAGAAGTGACTTTATATCGGGCCAGCTCGGGGGTGGCATGTCGTGGCGGTGTGAAGCAGTCTGGTTACCACAGGCAAGGGAGCCTGGAGGCGCAAATGGGGCAAGCTGAGCGGAATGCGCCGCCACGCAGCGCCGCGCGGCGGGCAGGCCGGCTGAGCGGACGGCTGCGGCCAGTCAGTTCTAGGGGTCATACCGGGCACTATGAGCAAGTCATGACCGTGCTCTACCAGCGGTACTACCGGCCGCTCACGCAGCTTGCGGCCCTGCTGACCGGCGACGTCGCGACGGCGGAGGGCATCGTCCAGGACGCGTTCGTCGCATTGCACGCGACCCGCCAGCTGCACGAGGGCCCGGACGCCTGGCCGGGCCTGCTGCAGGAGGTCATCCGGCGGGCCCGGTTCAGCCAGGCGTCGCGCGGCTTCGCCGCCGGGTCACCGCTGCGGGGCGGTGCGGGCGGCGAGCCGGCCGAGCCGCTGATGGTCGCCGCGCTGCAGGAACTGCCGGCCCGCCAGCGCGAGTCGCTGGTGTTGCGCTACTACGCCGACCTGACCGACGAGCAGATCGGCGAGGCCATCGGCGTCAGCCCGCAGGTGGTCCGCGATTTTCTCAGCCGGGGCATGACCGCCCTGCAGGGCTTGCTGGCGCACGCCGCGGAGCCGGGCGACCCGCGCTCCTGAAGCCTGCTCGCCACCTCAGCCCAGTTCCGGGTAGCCCGGCCCGCGCCCTGGGCGGCACGGCCCGGCCGCTTGCTCAGCCTGCCGGGCGGCTGATGCCATGGCGCCGGTCTTCGCGGCCGCCGGTCTGTACGCGAGACCCGCTTACGGTCCTGGTGTCTGTGTCTGCGTCGAGGTCGGGGTCACTGTCGGAGTGGGTGTCGGCGTCAGCGTCGGAGACGGCGAGTGCGACGGCGGCGATGACTTGTGCGAGCTCTGCCGGGGGCGCGGCGCGGGCGAAGCACCGGACGGCTGCGGCGCGGGAGGCACCCCGGCGACCGGCGAGACTCCGGGAACCGGAATATCCGGCGCGGACCCGCGGCGCCGCGACCGGGCCGGCGTGCGGCCCGGCTTTGTCGCGGATGGCGAGGCGGCGTGGGTGGCGCTGATCGCCGGCCGGGCCCTGCCGTGGTGCGGGGCGGCCGGGCTCGAGGTGAGCTTGTACAGCACGCCGACGCCGAGCAGCAAGACCAGCACCACCGAGAAGGCCAGTGCGGCGATGGCCACGCGGCGGCGCCGCCCGGGCTGCTCAGGGAACGGCTCGGCCGCCGGGTCCGCGGCCAGGAAGCCGCCCGGCGGTCCGGCCGGGTCCCTGCGGCGCTTGCCGCCCGGACCGCGGTCGGCCGTTAGCCGGTCAGCTTCTGCCGGGCCGAACCCGGCCAGCCCGGCCGCAGCGGCCCCGGTAGCGCCGGCCCGGTCACTCCCGGCCAGGCCCGCCGCGCCGCCGGCCGCGGTCCGGCCGGCGGCCGTCCAGCCGGTGCCCCGGCGGTCAGCGGCCAGCCGGCCGGTGTCCGCGTCGCCGAGAGCCGAGCGGTTACCGGCGGGGGAAAGCGGAAGGTCCGCGGTCCGGCCGGTTTCCGGCAGGGGCGGCGCCGGCGCCGCAGCCTGGCCGGTCCCGGCGGCCGGTGCCGCAGCCTGGCCGGCCCACGGGGCTGGCCCCGCAGCTTGGCCGGCCTCCGGGGCTGGCCCCGCAGCTTGGCCGGCCTCCGGAGCCGGCCCCGCAACCTGGCCGGCCTCCGGGGCCGGCTTGGCCCAGATCGAGGTATCCGGTTTCGACGGCGATCCGGCCAGGTCCGGTCGCGCGGTCAGCGGCGCCTGGCCTCCCGGCGCGTGCCCTCCCGCTCGCGGGCCACCGGGCATACCGCCGCTCAGGGAACCGTCCGCGGCGGCGGCACCCGCGGCGGCCAGGCCCGCGGCGGCGGCACCGGCTGCTGCGGCCCCGCCGGCCGCCGCTGCGGCCCGGCCGCTGTCTCGCGGCGGCGGCTCCCCGGCCGGGGTGGCCGGCGCGGCCCGGCGGCCCTGATCCGCCCCGGGGCCCTGGCCGGGCCGAAGGCCCTCTTCCGGGCCGCGATCCTGATCTGCCCGGCGGCCGTGGTCGGGCCGGCGGCGCCCTTCCGCCCGGCGGCCCTGGTCCGCCCGGCGAGGCTGGTCCGCGGGCGGCCGGGGCGCGGCCGCCGTGCCCAGCTCGGCGGGGGCGGCCTGCAGCGGGACGCCGCCCAGTGCTTCGGGGGAAGCGCCCAGTTCGTCGCGCAGCGCCGAGCAGTCCGGGCAGGAACTGGCGTGCCGGGCCAGCCGGGCCCGCAGCCGCGGGCCGGGCGGCTCGTGGGCCGCGCCGAGGTCCCGCAGCTCCAGGCACCCGGCCCGCTCGGCGACGGCGGCCGCAGCAGACCGGTCGAAGCGGGCCGCCGCGTCGTCCAGCAGCCGGACCGCCCGCCGGTCCGGCAGGCCCAGGACCCGGCCCAGATCCTCGTCGGCGAACCCGTGCCGGAAGGCCAGCAACAGCACTTCCCGGTCCGGCGGGGTCAGTTCGGCGAGCACCTCGGCCAGGATCTCCAGCGAAGCCCGGCGGCGCGGGGACGCCTCGCTCGCCGCGGCCGCGCTGAACAGGCCGTCCCGGCCGCGGCCGCGCTGGCCGGCCCGGCCGCCGCGGGCCAGCGCCGCGGCGCACGCCCGGTGAGCGCGGGCGAACAGCCACTGCCGCAGCTGCTCCCCGCCCGGCAGCTCACCGGGCTGCGCGGCGGCGGTGTCGAGTGCCTCCCGGGCCGCGGTGACGGCCGCGGACCGGTCGGCCAGCACGCCGGCGCAGAAGTCGTAGAGCTGAGACGCGTAGGCGTCGTAGCGGGCGGACAGGTCACGCTGCCCGGCCCGCTGGGCGGGCCGGCCGGCGTTACGCTTGCCGGCCGCGCCCTGGCCAGATTCCAGCAGCACTGCGCCTCCCACCCCCGCCTCTGGACCCCCGGACCGCGCAGCGGATGCCCCCGCCGAGCGTAGTCGCCACTAACCTGCCAATCCCCCGCCATTGCGCGCAACCGATAGGAGAACACCCGGCCAGGTAAATCCGGATACCCAGGCCCGGACCGGCAGGAATACCCTCCGCAGGCCGGCCTGGCCGGGCCCGCCAGGGCCGCATAGTGTCGCCAGCATGAGCGAAAAGCTGCCGTTGTTCCCGCTGGGCACCGTGCTGTTCCCCGGCGTCTTGCTGCCGCTGCACATCTTCGAGGACCGGTACCGCCAGCTCGTCGGCGACCTGCTGGACGGCCCCGAGCCCCGGGAGTTCGGCGTGATCGCGATCCGCCAGGGGCGGGAGACCGGCATCGACGGGGTCTCCTCGCTGTACGAGATCGGCTGCACGGCGCGGCTGCGGCGGGTCAGCGAGCTGCCCGACGGGCGATACGAGCTGGTGACCGTGGGCGCCCGCCGGTTCCGGCTGGACGCGCTGGACGAGTCGGCGGTGTATCTGCAGGGCGCCGTCGGCTACCTGGACGAGGCGGCGGATGACGACCAGGCGGACGAAACCGGGGCAGCCGCGGCCGTCTCGGCGGTGCAGCGCGCGTTCGCCGGCTACGTCGAGGCGCTGGCCGCCCGCGGCGCGAGCCGGATCAGCCTGCCCGAGCTGCCCGACGATCCGCTGACCCTGTCCTACCTGGTCGCCGCGGCGATGATCGCGGACGTGCCGGCCAAGCAGGCGCTGCTGGCCGAGCCGGGCCCGCTGGCCCGGCTGAGCGCCGAGCGGTCCGCGCTGGCCCGGGAGACCACGATGCTCAGGTCGCTGACCTCCGCCCCGGCCGCCGGCCTGCGCTACACCCCGTACAGCAGCAACTAGATCGCTTCCGGCAGCGAGAGCGGAGCCCGGCGCAGCACCGGGAACTGCTCAGCGCTTGAAACTGCTCAGCGCTTGAAGACGTCCTTGATCTTCTCGCCGGCCTGCTTGAGGTTCGCGGAGTCCTGGTCCGCCTGGCCCTCGGCGGCCAGTCCCTCGTCGTTGGTGGCCTCGCCGACCTTCTCCTTGGCCTGGCCCCTGAGTTCCTGCGCCTTGTTGCTGGCCTTGTCGCCTGTCGACATCCTGGCTCCCCGTTCCCTGGTGAGCGTGGCAGCCCGCGGCGCGGACCGCCCGAATATCGTGGGCTGCCCGGCTGCGGCCGGTCTACACCTCGCCGATGGCGGCCGACAGGGCGAGCGGCCGGGCCAGGGTCTGGTAGACGACGCAGTAGCGCTCCGTCAGCTTCAGCAGGGTCGCGAGCTGTTCCGGCGGCGCACCCGTGTCGAGGTCGAAGCTGAGCCGGATGGCGGTGAAGCCGACCGGCGCGTCCTTCGCCACCGCGAGCGTGCCGCGGAAATCCAGGTCGCCCTCGGCGCGCACGGTGCCGCCGGTTACCTCGACGCCGAGCGAGGTGGCCACCGCCCGCAGGGTCACGCCCGCGCAGGCCACCAGGGCCTGCAGCAGCATGTCGCCCGAGCAGGCCAGTGTCCCGTCGCCGCCGGTCGCCGGGTGCAGCCCGGCCTTGGCCAGGGCCTGCCCGGTCGTCACCGAGCAGCTGATGTCCTCCGTGCCGAGCTGGCCCTGCGCATGCAGGGTGATCAGGGCGGCCTGCGGGTCGCCGGAGTAGGCGTCCTTGAGCGGCTGCTGCACGGCCCGCAGCTCGCTGGCGTCCATGACGGCCTCCTTCCTGCGCGGCCCGGCCCGGGCCGCGGCGGTCAGGACCGGCTGACCCGGCGGCCGGTCATCTCGCTGGGGGTGATCCGCACGTACATCTCGCGGGGGCCGCCGGCCCACGGCTCGACCCCGGACCGGCGCACGGTCTCCCGCTCGTCCTCGTCGTCCACGTGATGCGCCGAGCCCTGCATGAGCACGCTCCAGCCGGTGCGGGCGCTCGCGTCGAACTGGTCGATCTCGAACGTCACCCGGTACTCGGCGTGCGCGATGCCGGTGCGCAGGTCCTCGTCGGTAGTCCCGCCCTCCTCGGTGCGGAACACCACGCTGCCCTCGTGCAGCTTGTAGTTCACCGGCAGTACGGTGAGGCCGTACCGGCCGTTGTAGGCGAGCCGGCCGAGGCCGCCCGGCGCGATCAGCCGCCGGCACTCCTCCTCGCCCAGTACCTCCAGCACGCCGGGGCCGGCGGCCTGCGCCGCGGCGGCTTTGCCGGCCGAGCCGCCGGCCACCTCGTACGACCACAGCTCGCTGCTGACCCCGACCGGGGCGGCCCGGTCCCCGCCGTGGCCGCCGGCGCCCTGGTGGCCCTGCCCGAAGGCGGGCGACCTCACCCAGGCCTGGAACGAGTCCTCGTCCCGCCACCGGGTCACGACCAGCCAGGTGGTCCGGTCGTCGGCCGGCCTGAGCAGCTCGAAGCCCTCGAAGCCGGACTGGCTGTCGACCGCGCCCGCGCGGGCGGCGAACCGGCGGGCCAGCTCGTCCCCGCTGTCAGCCGGGACGGTAATCGCGTTTATCTTCACGACGGTCATACCTCCGATGATGCCAGCCCGGTCGCGGCCCCGCCCGGCCCGGGGCCGCCGCACCGCGGCCGTGCCCGAGCGGCTGCCGGGCCGCCGCCGCGGCCCGGCAGGCCGCGTCCCGCGGCGGCATTTTGCTGACCATGATTTTCCTGCCGGAGATACTGGAGGCATGAGCGCGCCGGGTGAGCCCAGGCCGCGGGCCGGGGCCGGGATGACCCGCGCGGAGCTGCTGTCCTGGTGCCTGGCCCGGCCCGGGGCGTGGCAGGACGAGCCGTGGGAGGGCGACGTCGTGGTGAAGGTCGGCGCGAAGATCTTCGCCTTCTTCGGGCCGGAGGGCGGCGCCACGGTGGGGCTCAAGTGCGGCCGCAGCCGGGACGCGGCCGATGAGTGGCTGGCCCGCTATCCCGGCGATGCCGGCAAGCTGGCCTACATCGGCCGGTCCGGCTGGAACAGCCTGCGGATCGGCGGGGCCATCCCCGACGACGAGCTGCTGGAGGCGGCGCTGGGTTCCTATGAGTACGTGGTCAGCGTGCTGCCGAAAAAGGACCGGCCGGCGGCTGGCTGACCGGTCACAGGCCGAGCGCGGCGGCCAGCTCCCGGTAGCCCGTCATCAGGTCGCCGCCGTCGGCGGTGAGCAGCTGCACGCACACGTGGTCGGCGCCGGCGGCCAGGTGCTCGCGCAGCCGGGCCGCGGTCTGCTCCGCGGTCCCGTGCGCGACCAGCGCGTCGATCAGCGCATCGCTGCCGCCGCCGGCCAGGTCTGCCTCGCTCCAGCCCAGCCTGCGCAGGTTGCTGGTGTAGTTGACCAGGCCGAGGTAGGGCGTGCGGACCCGGGCCCGGCCGATCGCCCGGGCCTGCTCCGGGTCGGCGGCCAGCACTGCCTTGTGCTCGGGCGCGAGCAGCGGGCCCGGCCCGAGCACCGACCTGGCCTGCCGGGTGTGCTCGGGCGTGACCAGGTAGGGGTGCGCGCCCCCGGCCTGCTCGGCGGCCAGCCGCAGCATCCGCGGGCCGAGGGCGGCGAGCACCAGCCGGCCGGGCGGCACGCCCGCGGCCAGCAGCTCGCTGACGTAGCCGGTCATGGCGTCGTACGGCTTGGCGTACTGCTGGGTGGCCTCGCGGTGCCCGGCGCCGATGCCGAGCAGGAACCGGCCGGGGAAGGCGGCCTCGATCCGGCCGAACGAGGCCGCCACCGTGGCGGCCGGGTCCTGCCAGATGTTGACGATCCCGGTCGCGACGACCAGCGTGCTGGTCGCCGCCAGCAGCTCGTCGGCGATCCGCAGGTCGCCGCCCGGCGAGCCGCCGAGCCACAGCGCCCCGTAACCGTAGCGCTCCAGGGCGACGGCCAGATCGGCGTCGACCAGGCCGGATCCGCGCCAGACGCCGAACTGGCCGAGCTGGCTGCGCGCGTCGTGCTGGGGCATGACGGCTTCCTTCCTTTTGTCTTCGGTTCTGCCTGCCGGTTTCGCCCGGTTCCTGGCGTCAGCCCGGCCGGGAAGCGGCGGCCTCCCCGGCCCGGGCCGCGGCGGTGATCTCGTCCAGGAAGCTGAGCGTGGCCACGATCGCAGCCCGCCGCCAGGCGGCCAGGACCGTACCGCCTGATCCGGCTGATCCGGTTCGGGTCTGGTGGCGGGTGCACGGCTCCGAGGGTACTGAGCCGCCGGAGCCGGCCCGGCCCCGCGGGACGGCGGACGGCACCGCTGCGGCAGGCGGCGGGGGCATGCGGCGGCGCGGCAGGCGGTGGCGCGGAGACAGGCGGCGGGGCGGCGGCCGGCTAGTGCCGGACGTGGCCGTGCGGGCGGCCCGGGCGAGCGGGCTGGCTGTTCCCCGGGGCGCGCGAGCTGTGCTGGGCGCGGGGGCTGTCCTGGGCGCGGCTGCCGCTGGGCGGCGCTGAGCTGCCCGGCGGCTTCGTGCGCACCGAGTCGGCGACGTAGGTCCCGCGGCCGGGCACGGTGCGGACCAGTCCGTCCTCGACGAGGATCTTGATGGCCCGGCGGACGGTGCCGACGGCCAGGCCGGTCTCCTCGGTCAGCTCGGTGATCGACGGGACCACCGTGGTGATCTCCCCGGCGATGATCCGGGCCCGCAACAGCTCCGCCAGCTGGCGGTAACTGTGCTCGGGCGACGTCTCATCGATCTTCACGCCGGTAACTTAACCGGCTCCGACATGCGGAAACCAGATAGGGCAGGGCTTAGCATAGCTTGTCATGGCTTTACAATGTCGGCCATGAAAGAGGATCTCGATGCCGAGGACATTGCCCGGGAATTTCCCGCCTGGGAGGCCTGGCGGGGCATGAACCGGCTGTGGCACGCCCGCATCCGCGGTGCCACGCCGCCGGTCATGGTGCACGGGGAGGATCCGGTCGACTTGCGCGACCAGATCATCGCCTACGAGTACCGGTACCGCCCCGGCCGCACCTGACCCGCCCGCCTGGTCAGGCCGCCTGGTCAGGCCGGCCGCACCTGACCCGCCCGCCCGCCCGGCAGCCCGCCCGGCCTGGCTATGCCGGACAAGACCGTGGAGGCGAAGACTTAGCGGGTAGCGGTTTTCTCCGCGCTCAGCGCCCAGTCAGCCCGGCCACGCCGGTTCCGGGCGGGACGGCCCCGGGGGCGGCACCGGGCGGCCCGGGACGCGCAGCGCCAGCAGCCGGGCGGCCAGCTGGTCCAGATCCAGGCCGTTGACCTGCCTGACCAGGTCCCGCGCGGACTGCGGCAGCGCGTCCGCGCCGTGGCAGGCCCCGGCGATCGCGCCGGCCATCGCCGCGATCGTGTCGCAGTCACCGCCGACCGAGGCAGCCACCCGGCAGGCCAGCCACGGGTCCGACGGGCAGGCGGCCAGCACCGCGAACGCGGCCGGGACCGACTCCTGGGTGGCCAGGCTGGTGCCGACCAGGGCGTTGACCACGGAGATGAGCTGCCCGGCGGGCCGGCGGGCCGCGAGCGTGGCGGCCCACCGGATGCGGGCGGCGATGTCGGCCCCCGCGACCCAGTGGCCGCGGTGCGCGGCCAGCCGGGCCGCGGTCACCGCCACGCCGGTCGCCTGCGACACGGTGGCCCCGTCGACGCCCGCGCTGACGGCGGCGGCCACGGCCGCCGCGCCGGCCAGGGCCAGCCCGGTGTTGTGGGTCAGCATCGACGCGGCGACGACCTGGTTGACCAGGGCGGACAGGTGCGCCGCCGGGTTGGCGATGCCGACCGGGGCGATGCGCATGGCAGCGCCGTTGGTGGTGCCGAACCGCCCGGCCTGCGCGGCCGGCACGCCGTCGCCCAGCGCCCGCAGCGCGCCGCTGGTCGAGGGGCCGAGCAGGTCCGCCGAGCCGCGCTCGCGCATCGCGGCCTCCCAGGCCAGCAGCCGCCGGGCCAGCTCGGCCTGGTCCACCCGGCCGTGCCCGTCCAGTAGCACCTGCGCCAGCAGCACCGCCTGCCCGGTGTCGTCGGTGACCGACCCGGCCGGCAGGCCGGCCGCCAGCGGGTGATCCGGGGGACCGGGAGCGAAGCCGTTGACCAGCGGCCCGTACCGGGCCGCGATCTGCTCGCGCGGCAGCGACTGGGTCGGCATGCCGAGGGCATCCCCGATCGCCAGCCCGTACAGCGCCCCGGCCGCCCGGGACTGGCGGTCAGTCACCCGCGTCCTGGCCCGGCCCGGCGCCGCCCGGGCCGAGCAGGTCCGCGCTGCTGACCACCTCGATCAGCGGGCCGTACAGCCGCATGATGTCCAGCGCCTGCACATGGCTGGTGTCGGTGGCCCCGGCGCAGGCGTCGCCGACGACCTGGACCCGGATGCCGTCGTCCGCCGCGGCCAGTGCGGTGCACAGCACGCAGCAGTCGGTCGACACCCCGGCCAGGACCAGCCGCCCGCCCGGGCCGGCCAGGCCGGCCAGCTGCGGGCCCCACTTGCTGAACGTGGTCGTGTCCAGGGTGGCGCCGCCCGGCGCGCCGATCCCGTCGGCCAGCTCGTACAGCCGGGCGCCGGGCGGCTGCAGCGCGAACGGCCACTGCCGGTAGTAGTCCGCCCAGCCGCCCTGCGGGCGGTCAGGGGCGATGAAGCGGGTCCAGGTCACCCGCGGCGCGAACAAGCTGGCCAGGGCGGCGACCCGCCTGGTGATCTGGCCGAACCGGGGCGCCCGCCAGGGGCTGTCCGGCTCGGCGAACACCCGCTGCATGTCGATGACCGCGAGCCAGCCCGGCCCGGCCTCGCCGCCCGGGGCGGTCACCGGCCCGCGGGGGCCGGCTCCAGCGCCGGCACCGCCTCCTGCGCCCGGATGGCCGGGCCGCTGTAGGCCAGCGCGGCCGCGAAACCCAGCACCAGCGCGACCAGCACGCCGAGGTTGGCGTACTCCCAGCTGCCGGTCTTGCCGCCGAGGCCGACCGGCCCGAGCAGGTAGCCCTGCCAGGTCAGCCAGCTGGCGTAGGTGTTGGTGACCAGGCCCCAGCCGGCCGCGGTGGCCACCACGATGACGGCCAGCGGCAGCAGCCGGATGTCGCCGTAGCGGCCCGAGCGCAGGTACAGGTCCGGCTCGGAGTAGTCGCGGCGGCGCAGCGCGATGTCGGCGAGCATGATGCCGCACCAGGCGGCGATCGGCACCCCGAGGGTGATCAGGAAGCCCTCGAACTGGCTGAGGAAGTGCCCGGCCATGAAGACCACGTAGATGGTGCCCGCGATCATGACGGTGCCGTCGATCAGCGCGGCCACGAACCGCGGGGCGGGCAGCCCGACCGTCAGCAGCGCCAGGCCGGAGGAGTAGATGTCCAGCACCGCCCCGCCGACCAGGCCGAGGACCGCGACGATCGCGAACGGCACCAGGAACCAGGTGGGCAGCAGCTGGGTGAGCGCGCCGATCGGGTCGGCGCCGATGGCCGACGACAGCTTGGCCGACGAGCCGGCCAGCAGCAGGCCGAACACCAGCAGGAAGACCGGGGCCACCGACGAGCCGAAGGCGGTCCAGCCGATCACGCCGCGGCCGGACGCCCGGCGCGGCAGGTAGCGGGAGTAGTCCGCCGCCGCGTTCACCCAGCCCAGCCCGAACCCGGTCATCATGAACACCAGCCCGCCGATGACCTTCTCGGCCGAGCCGGACGGGATCGACGAGACCGTGTGCCAGTCGATCTTGTCGGCGACCAGGGCGATGAACATCACCGTCAGCACGGCCGTGACCACGGTGATCACGGTCTGCATCCGCATGATCAGGTCGAAGCCCATCACGCCGCCGAGCACGACCAGCGCGGTGACGATGATCAGCGCGATCACCTTGGTCGCGGTGCCCGAGCCCCAGCCGAGGCGGCCGAACACGGTCGCGGTGGCCAGCGTGGCCAGGATGATCAGCACGGTCTCCCAGCCCACCGTGAGCAGCCAGGAGATCAGCGAGGGCAGCTTGTTGCCGCGCACGCCGAACGCGGCCCGGCCGAGGACCATGGTGGGCACCGAGCCGCGCTTGCCGGCTACCGCGATGCACCCGCAGAGCAGGAACGACACGATGATGCCGGCCAGCCCGGCGATCAGCGCCTGCCAGAACGAGATGCCGAAGGCCAGCACGAACGCCCCGTAGCTGAGGCCGAGCACCGAGACGTTGGCGGCGAACCAGGGCCAGAACAGGTCGCGCGGCCTGCCCTTGCGCTCGGCGTCGCTGATGACGTTGATCCCGTTGGCCTCGATCTGCAGCGGCCGCAGGTCGGCCGGGGCGGGCGCGACCGCGTCCTGTGCTGAATGGCTGGCTGTCATGGCGTCCCCTTCGCGCGGTTCCACCGGCATTGTTCCCTGGCGGCAACGATTCCAGCCCTGCCGTTAGTCCGGCGCGGGCCGGCCCGGTCCTGCCCCCGGGCATGCGCACCGGACATGCGCACCGGACATGCGCAGGCCCGGCCGCCGCGGCCGGCCGGGAAGGGCCGGGAGCGGCGGCCGGGCCTGGTGAGCCAGCCAGCCGGCGCGTCAGTTGGCCGCGCGGACGCCGGCCGGGTCGTAGGCCGAGCGCATGGCCTGGTCCAGCAGCACCGGCTGGGCCTTCCGGTAGACCGCCTCGTAGCCGGCCGCCATCACCTCGGTGGCGAAGCAGGCCTCGACGTGCTCGCGGCAGTGCGCCGGGTCGAGCTCGCGGGCGGCGGTGATGGCACCCGGCAGCTCGTCCGGCCGGTCCACCATCACGCCGGTCCGGCCCGCCAGGATCAGCTCGGGCACCGCGCCGCGGCGCATCGCGACCACCGGCGTGCCGCAGGCCATCGCCTCGATCACGACCAGGCCGAACGGCTCTTCCCAGCAGATCGGGAACAGCAGGCAGCAGGCCCGCGACAGCAGGTCGCGCTTGGCGGTGGCATCCGCCACCCCGAAGATCTCGGTGTCCGGGCCGAGCCGCGGCTCGACCTCGCGGGCGAAGTAGGCGCGCTCGGCGGGCTCGGTGCACTTGCCCGCCAGCACGATCTTCAGCCCGGCCTGGCGCGCGGCGTCGATGGCCAGGTGCGGCGCCTTGTCCTCGCAGTACCGGCCGAGGAACAGCGCGAAGTCGTCCTTGTCCCGCTTGAACGGGAAGGTGCCGGGGCGGATCGAGTTGTGCACGGTGGCCGCCCACGGCAGGTCCGGCGCCGAATTGCGCTGGGCGTCGGAGATGGCGACGAACCGGACGGTCTCGCCGAGGGCCCGGTAGTACTCGCCCGGGTCGTCGGAGGTCGGGCCGTGCACGGTCACCACGGTCGGGACCCGCCGGCCGCGGGCCAGCAGCGGCCCGGTCAGCGTGTGGTCGTGGACCACGTCCACGTCCAGGCTGTCGAGCATCCGCGCCACCTTGGCCGCGTGCACGACCTCGGGCAGCGGCTCGCCGAGCTGGTCGGACGGGCCGGTCTCGTAGGTGGAGAGGAAGTGCTGGGCCCGGGTTCCGTGCCGGCCCGCCCCGATCAGGGTGACCTCGTGCCCGCGGTCGACCAGGGCGTCCACGAGGTCGGCTACGACAGCCTCGACGCCGCCGTACCCGGCGGGCGGAAGCTCGAAGTAGGGCGGAGCGATCATGGCAATGCGCAGCCGCTCAGGGGCCGCGGCCAACTCAAGCGTTCGGAGGAGCGTCGAAGCTGGCGCGCTCACGTGGGACTCCTTGCTTTCGGGTAGCCGGACTTCACTTGCGTGCCGTTCGTACCCCGCTCCTGATAGGTCCCATTCCGCAGGCTGCCGGTCTTTACCTCCCAGGTATTCGATCTTTACCTGACCGCTTGACAATTACGGCGGCCATTTGCCGCGCGGGGAGAAAACTACTCTCCGCTCCTGATATTTGGGACCCATTCAGGAAAAGCGGCTGCCGGGGACGCGGCGGAGGCCAGGCGGCGCGTATTAGCCGGACCGGGCAGGCCGCCGGGCGCGCCGGAGATCAGCCAGGCTGGCCGGAGGGTCAGCCGGCCTGGCCAGCGGTGAGCGGGCGGCGCGGCTTGCGCACCAGCTCGACCCCGTCCGGCAGGCCGGTCAGGCTCCAGTTCTCCGGCCGCACGTCGAAGTTCAGCGACCCGCCCGCCAGCTGCACCCCGGCGATCCGCAGCGGCAGGTAGCGCTCGGGCACGGCCGGGGCGCACCACAGCCTGCCGAACGGTATCCACGGGTCGAAGCGCAGCAGCGTGCGCAGCAGGTACAACGGGGCGGCCGCGGCCCAGGCCTGCGGCGAGCAGGCCGTCGGGTACGGGACCGGGCTGTCGAAATCGGACCGGTCGAACCCGCAGAACAGCTCGGGCAGCCGCCCGCCGAAGCACTCGCCCGCGTCGAACACCGCGGTGGCCACCTGCTGCGCCGCCTGCACCTGCCCGTAGCGCATCAGGCCGGCCGCGACGATCGCGTTGTCGTGCGGCCAGACCGAGCCGTTGTGGTAGCTCATCGGGTTATAGGCCGCCATCGACGCCGATAGCGTGCGCACTCCGAATCCGGTGAACATATCCGGCGCGAGCAGCCGGCGGCCACCGCGGCGGCTTTATCCTCGTCGGCGATGCCGGTCCACAGGCAATGGCCCATATTGGAGGCCAGGCCGTCCACCGGCCGCTTGCTGCCATCCAGGGCAATCGCGTAATAACCCCGGTCAGGCAGCCAGAAGGCCTCATTGAAGGCGCGCTTGAGCGCGCGGGCCCGGTCGGACCAGCCCCGCGCCGGCTCCTGCTCACCGGCCTCCCGGGCGAAGTGCGCCCGGGCCAGGTAGGCCGCGTAGGCGTAGCCCTGCACCTCGGCCAGGGCGATCGGCGGCTCGGCCAGCGGGCCGGACGCGAAGTTGATCGCGTCGAAGGAGTCCTTCCAGCCCTGGTTGGACAGGCCCCGGTCGGTGGCGCGCTGGTACTCGACGAAACCGTCGCCGTCCCGGTCGCCGTAGTTCCCGATCCACTCCAGGGCCCGGTCGGCGTGCGGCAGCAGCGCGTCGACCTCGGCCCGGGCCAGTCCCCACCGGCGCAATTCGCCGAGCAGCATCACGAACAGCGGGGTGGCGTCGACGCTGCCGTAGTAGACCTCGCTGCCGCCGCCGAGCGAGAAGCCGCTGCCCGGCCCGGACCTGACCTCATGCAGGATCTTGCCGGGCTCTTCCTCGGTCAGCGGGTCGGTCTTGCTGCCCTGCAGCCGGGCCAGCGTGTGCAGCGTGCCGACGGCCAGCCCGGGGTCGAGCGGCAGCAGCATCCAGCTGGTCAGCAGCGCGTCCCGGCCGAACAGGGTCATGAACCACGGGGCCCCGGCCGCGACCATGCTGCGGTTGGGCTGGTCGGAGTCGAAGATCCGCAATGCGCCGAGGTCCTCGGCGCTGGTCGCCAGCATCGCGCTCAGCCGCTTGTCGGTGGTGCTGACCACCGGGGTGGCGCGCCGCCACTGGGCCAGCCAGGTCGCGGGGTCGCTGTCGGAGACCGGCTGGCCGGGCCGGTACCGCGGCGGCACCTCGGCGCCGTCCAGCGCGGGCAGCACCTGCACGGTGGCGGTCCACTCGCCGCGCGGCGGCAGCACCGCCTGCCAGCTCAGCCGCTGCCCGGACGCGGCCGGATCGCCGGTGCCGGCCACCGTGACCGCACGGGAACCGCGGCCGTGCCGGTAATGCAGCCGCAGCTGCGAGCCGCTGGCCGTGCCGCCGGTGCCCTCCCGGGGCCGGACGCGGTCCTCCTTGACCTCGAACAGCCCGGCGAAGTCGGCGTCCACGGTAAGGGTCACGATCACCCCGGCAGCCTCCTGGCTGAGGTTGCGCAGGGTGATCTCTTCCATCATGCCGTGGCCGACGTAGCGGCGGCGCACCACCAGCAGCGTGCTGTCGGCCCGGCCGGGCCGCGGCGGGCGGCGGCCGGTGAACACGCCGCTGTAGCGGGTCGGGCAGGTCACGGTCAGCGGGTCGACGGGCTCACCGTCGATTTCCAGCTCGAACCGGCTCAGGAAGCGAGTGTCGCGGAAGAACAGGCCGCGCTCGCCGCCCGGCGAGATGTCGCCGCCGGGGTCGCAGATGCAGAACGTCACGCCCTCGACCAGCGTCACCGCGCCGGCCGCTGCCGCCGACGAGCGCGGTCCGCCCGTATAAGCCCACCCCTGCGCCACGCCCGCCCGCCCTTCGGGTTCAGTGCCAAAACAGCGTTGTTCCCGCCCGGACGGCCCGCTACCCGCCCGGGCTGGCCGGCGGTACGCCGGGGCCGGCCGCCGCGGGCCCGGCCGCGGTCGGCGATCCGGCCGGTCCCGGCGCTTCACCCGCGGCCGGCGGCCCGGCAATCAGGCCGTCAGGGCCCGGCGGCGGCGGCCGGGCAGGCGGCGGCGCGGCGGGCAGGCCGCGGCCCCGGGCCGCCGCCCGGCGCCAGGACACCTCGAACAGCGCGCCGCCGAGGCCGGAGGTCCCGATCCGCCAGTGGCCGCCGGCGGAGGTCACGATCGAGTCGGCGATGGCCAGGCCCAGACCGGCCCCGCCGCCCCGCTCGCCGGCCCGGTGGAACCGGTCGAACAGCCGGGGCCGCTCGTCTTCCGGCACGCCGGGGCCGCTGTCCTCCACCGTCAGGCTGACCGTGCCGCCGCGGGCCAGCACGCTGATCCGGACGCTGCCGCCGGGCCCGGCGTGCCGGCAGGCGTTGTCCAGCAGCACGCCCGCCAGCCGGTCGATCCATTCCGGCGGCGCGGTGATCCAGGCCGGCTCCGCCTCGTCATCCCGGCGGCCCGGGCCCGGCCCGCCCGGGCCCGGCGGGCCCGGATCCGGGCCGATGCAGATGGTCACGTCCCCGGCCGCGGCGACCGGGGCGAACCGCGCCGCGCAGCCGGCTGCGATCACGGCCAGGTCGAGCGGCTCGTCTCCCGGCGGCGGCGGCCGCGAGTCGAACCGGGCCAGCCACAGCAGGTCCTCGACGATGCCGGCCAGCCGGTCGCTCTCCCCGCGGATGCGCTGCAGCGCGCCGCGGTACTCGGCCGCGCTGCGCGGGCTGCTGAGCGCGATGCTGGTCTCGGCGCTGATGACGCTCAGCGGGGTGCGCAGCTCGTGCGAGGCGTCGGCGGTGAACTCCAGCTGCCGCCGCCGGGACTGCTCCACCGGCGACAGCGCCCGCAGCCCGATGATCAGCGCGCCGGCGAACATCGCCAGCAGCAGCACCGGGGCGGCCAGTGCCTCGCCCTCGGCCAGCGTGGCGAAGATATGGTCGGGCACGGCCAGGCTCTGGCCCGCGATCAGCAGCTCCCGGCCGCGGCGCACGGCCAGCAGCCGGAGCACGTCCGGCCCGGCGGCGGCGCTGACCGGCTGGCCGGGCCGCAGCGCCAGGTGCGCGGGCCACGGCGGGGCCAGCGCGCTCAGGGCGGCCGGGCGGGCGCCCGGGGCGGCCCGCCACAGCAGCACCGGCGGGCCCGAGTCGTCGTCGTCGCGGGGCCGGGGCCGGGGCCGGATGACGGGCACGGGCCCGGCCAGCCGGACGTCAGCGAGCCGTTCGGCCAGCCGGGCGTCTACCGCGCTGAGCAGCCGGTGCTGGACGAGCATGTTCAGCGCCACTGCGCACCCGCCGTAGACCAGGCCGATGACCAGCGTCGCGGCCGCCGCCACCCGGCCGGCGGCGGCGAGCCGTCCGGGCACGGGCCGGCGCTGGCGCCTCACCGGGCGATGACCCGGTAGCCGATGCCGCGCACCGTCTCGATCCTGACCCGGCCGCCGGCCAGCTTGGCCCTGAGCCGGGCCAGGTGCACGTCGATGGTGTTGGAGCCCATCGCGTCCGCCTCGCTGCCCCACACATGCTGGGCGATCGAGCGGCGCTCGACCGGCGCGGGCGAGCGGCGCAGCAGCGTCTCCAGGATGCCGAGCTCGGTGGCGGTGAGCGAGCGGCGGGCACCGCCGATCCGCACCTCGCGGGCGGACGGGTCGAAGATCAGGTCGCCGAGCGCCAGCTCCGCCGCGGCCGGGATGCGCGGGCGCCGCTGCAGCGCCCGGATCCTGGCCAGCAGCTCGCCGAAGTCGAACGGCTTGACCAGGTAGTCGTCGGCGCCGGCATCCAGGCCGGTGATCCGGTCCGCCGGGGCGTCCCTGGCCGTGAGCATGAGCACCGGGATCGGCATCGCCTCGCGGCGCATCTGGGCCAGCACGTCCAGCCCGGACATGGCGGGCATCCGCCAGTCCAGCACGGCCACCGCGTACTCGTAGACGCGCAGGTAACTGAGCGCCTGCGAGCCGTCGGGAACGGCGTCGACCGCATAGCCGCTCTCTTGCAGGCCGCGGGCCAGCACCTCGCGCAGGCCCCGGTCGTCCTCGGCCACCAGCACACGCACGGGTACAGGTATACCTGCTGCGCGCGGGGCCTGGCGGCCGGTCAGCGGCGCAGCTGCCGCCACAGCGGCCGGGGCAGCAGCCGCAGCGCGACCGCGGCCGGGCCGAGCGCGCGCGGCACCCAGACCTGGCCGGACGTGCCCCGCAGCGCGGCAGCGACGGCCTCGCCCACCTGCGCCGGGGTGCTGGACAGCGGCGCGGATGACATGCCCTCGGTCATCCGGCCGGTGACGAACCCGGGCCGGACCAGCAGCACCCGCACGCCGGTACCGTGCAGCGAGTCGGCCAGGCCACGGGCGAAGGCGTCCAGGCCGGACTTGGCCGCGCCGTAGACGAAGTTGGCCTTGCGCGGCCGGACCGCGGCCACCGAGGACAGCACGACGATGGTGCCCTGGCCCTGGCGGCGCAGCTGGCCCGCGGCGGCCAGCAGGGTGGTGACGTGCCCGGTGAAGTTGGTCTCGACCAGCAGCCCCGCCCGGCCCACGTCCGCGTCCAGCAGCTGCTGGTCGATCAGCACCCCGGCCGCGGAGATGACCAGGTCCAGCGACCCGCCCGCGAACGCCTCGTCGATCAGGGCCTGGTGCGTGTCCAGGGCCGTGGCGTCGTAGCGCAGCGTGGCGACCGCGCAGGGCAGCTGCTTGGCCGCGGCGGCCATCCGCTCCTCGTCCCGGCCGGCCAGGATCACCTCGCTGCCGGGCGGCAGCGCCAGCGCCGACACGATGGCCAGCCCGATCTCGCTGGTGCCGCCGAGCAGCAGGACCCGCAGCGGCTTCCCGGCGGGAATCGCCGCGGCGGACCCGCCGGCCCGGGCGCGGTCATGACAGGCCCACCGCGAACATGATCAGCCAGGCTGCTTCGAAGACGACCATGACCGGATCGCGGGCGATCAGGTCCTCAACCGGCTTGCTGGTGGCCCGCGCGGTCAGCTTGTCGAACCGGACCATGGCGGCGGCCAGCGGCACCACGCTGGCCAGGTGCCAGGCCCGCATCCACAGGTCGTGCTCGGTGAGGGCCCACAGCACGTAGCCGACGATCATGGCCACCGCGACGGCGCGCTGGCCGAGCCGGACCGCGGCCGGGGTGTACCAGCGCATCACCGGCCGGTGCGCGATCGCCTGCTCGCCCAGCACGGTCAGCTCGGTGTACCGCTTGGCCAGCGCCACGAGCAGCGCGCCCAGGCTGCAGACCAGCAGGAACCAGCCCGACGGCGGGACATGGGTCGCGGCCGCCCCGCCGAGGGCGCGCAGCACGAAGCCGGACGCGACGAACACGACCTCCACCACCGGCACGTGCTTGAGCACCAGCGAGTACAGGAAGCTCAGCGCGAGGTAGGCGCTGATCGCGCCGACCAGCCCGGGCTCGTGGATCCAGAACCCCACGCCCAGGCCGACGGCCATGCAGGCCACGGCCAGCGCCAGCGCGACCGGCACGGGCAGGTCACCGGAGGCCACCGGCCGGTTGCGCTTGTACGGATGCTGGCGGTCCCGCTCGGCATCCACCACGTCGTTGACGTAATAGACCGCGGACGAGGCCGCGATGAACGCGCCGACCGCCGCGAACGCGTACGCCAGGCCGTCGTCCCGGCCGAGGGACGCGCCCGCCAGCGGGGCCGCGAACACCAGCATGTTCTTCGGCCACTGGCGGGGCCGCGCGGTGCGCAGGGCCGCCCGCGCCATGCGCAGGGGCCCGCGCGGGCGCGCGGGATCGGGTCGGCTGGCCTGGGTGGTGCCGGCCGCCGGGCTGGGCAAAGTCATTTAGCGTAGACCGCCGTGAAATCGCGACTGGAATCTGAATAGTAGCGGTCGGCGGGCTGCAACTGGTTCGGCAGCAGATTCACCGGGGTCGGGTTGGCCGGATGATTCTTCGGCAGATAGTACATAAACGACATCCAGTCCGGGTTGATGTCCAGCTGCATGGCCGTGACGGCACCGGCGTGCCGCAGCAGCGTGGCCAGCATCCGCACGTTGAGGGCCGGGCCGTAGACGAAGATGAGCCGCCCGTTGGCGGTCATCCCGAGGCCCGAGCGCCACACGTAGTAGCTGCCGCCGAGGGTGGCGCCCCAGCTGCTCTCGACATCGCTGTCGACCGAGCCGGGGATCTTGCCGCCGGACACGATCAGCTTCAGGTTCTGCCGCACCCCCACCACGTCCGGGGTCATGCGCAGCGTCCGGCCCCAGACCCCGATGGCCAGCTTGCCGCTGCGGTAGTACACCTCGGAGGCGGTGCCCTTGGTCAGCGCGCCGTCGCGGTGCCCGTTGAGGTAGAAGCCGCCGCCGGACGACGCGATCTTGAATCCGCTGTTGAACGTGGCCAGCAGGCCCTTGCGGGAGCGGGGCAGGATGATCGGCGCAGCCCTCCAGTTGACGCCGAGGCCAGGGTCCTCGGTGCCGGGCCGCAGCTCGAAGCGCAGCAGCTGCGGGTTCATCGAGACCACGCCCGCTACGTACGACGAGTAGGTCTTGCTTTCCCGCAGGTAGGTGCCGTAGATCGCCGGCACGCCGTGCGCGGTGCCGAGGACCCGCCACTTTCCCTCGCCGCGCAGCGGGTGCCCGGCCAGCGAGGTCAGCCGGTGCGGTGCGGGCAGGTACTGCGGGCCCTGCTTGTGATGCTTGGGGCTGGTCTTGCTGCCGGCGGCCGGGCCGGTCAGCGCGAACGACGGCTTGCCGCCCTTCTTCGGCGGGTTGTAGCTCAGCCATTCGCCGAAGGTGACCACCGGGCCGAGGTAGTGGTCCCGGGCCCATTCGGCCAGCCGCTCGCTCAGCGTGCCGCCGCCGGGGACGGTCAGCGCGTGCCCGACGGACCAGCCGGTGATCAGGATGAAGGTAGCGGCCATCGCCGACAGCACGCGCATCAGCAGCACGTGCCGCCGCCAGAACTGGCGCAGCGGCGGCAGGTCCGGCGCCGTGCGCCGGCCGCGGCGGGTCCCGGGGCCGGCCTGGCCGCGTCGCGCCGCCGCGGCCCGGGACGCCGTGGCCTGAGCCCGGTCCGGCGGGCCTGGCGGCCTGCGGCCGGGACCGCCAGGGCCGCGGCCGCCTGGCCCGGGGCCGCCCGGCCCGCGGCCGCCTGCGCCGCGGCTGCCCGATCCGCCCCGGGCGGAGCCGGACCGAGAACCGGCATGGCCTGTGCCGCCAGAGCCTCCGCCGCCCGGGCCTGCGCCGCGGCCGCCGGGGCCCGGAGCGCCGGGGCCGCGGCCGCCTGGCCCGCCGCCGCCCGGTCGCGGCCGGGGGGTCGCCGGGCGGCTGCGGCCGGTACGAGCCGGATCCAGCACATCGGTCTGCTGGGCGTCAGCCGCCGGGCGGCGGTAACCCGGCCGGGCCGTTCCCGGCCGGCCGCCATCCGGCCGGGGACGGCCGGGGCCGTGCCCGTCCCCGCCGGATCGGTCCGGGCCGTGCCCGTCCCCGCCGGATCGGCCCGGGCCGTATCCGTTCGCGCCCGGCCGTGCCTGGCCGTATCCCTCCGGGCCTGACCGTCCCCCCGGGCCTGGCCGGTCCTGGCCGTATCCGTCCGGGCCTGGCCGGTCCTGGCCGTATCCGTCCGGGCCTGGCCGGTCCTGGCCGTATCCGTCCGGGCCTGGCCGGTCCTGGCCGTATCCGACCGGGCCTGGCCGGTCCTGGCCGTATCCGACCGGGCGGGGCCGGTCCTGGCCGTATCCGTCCGGGCCGGGCCGGCCTGAGCCGTACCGGTCAGGAGAGGTTGCCGGCAGGCGGCCCGAGCCGGTCCGGCCGTACCGGCCGCCAGAGAGCCCGGAGCCGTCCCCGCCGGGACGCTCAGCCCCGGGATACCCGGGCCGCTGCCGCCCGGACCGCTCCGGCGCGGAACGCGGTACCCCGGATTGCCCGCGCCTGGTGCGGGCTGGCCGGTAGGGATCGGCATCGTAGAGATCGGCACCGTAGACGTCGGTGCCCAGAGCGTCGGTGCCGCCGGCGTCACGGCCGTAGCCGGCACCGGCACGACCCGGTCCGGCCGGATCCGGGGCGCCGCGCGCCGCAGGCCCGGACCGGAAGGGGCCGGACCGGACGGGCTCAGACGAAACGGGCTCGGACGAAACGGGCCCGGACGAAACGGAACCAGCGTCGCCGCGCCGGTCCCAGTCCGCGCCAGCGTGCCGGGGCCGTTCCCGGACCGGGCCGGGCGGCCCGGCGGCCGGGGCGGGAGCCCGGTGGCTGGCGCCGCCGACGGCCGTGCGGCCCGCGGCCGCCCCGTTCCCCGAGTCGCTGGCTCCGCGGCGGTCGTTCCCCGAGGCGCTGGCTCCGCGGCGGTCACCGGCGGCCCGGCGGCCGCCGAAGTAGCCCGCATAGGCGGAGTAACCGGCGGCTTCGTCCTCCGGCGAGGGCGGGACCGGCTGTGACTGGGGGCGGGTCAGCGGCGGAGCCTGCGAGCTGTGCCGCCCCGGGCGGCCACCCAGGCCCTGATCCCCGGACGACGCGGGCCCGGCCGGGTCCGGACTGCCGGAATCGTCGTAGCCGGGGTCATCGCCGTAGCCGGCATAAGCCGCCGTGGCGGACGGGCCGCGGCGCTGCGCCGCAGCCGGCAGGCCGGCGTCCTGGTAGCGAGCGGCCGGAATCGGTCGGTACCCCCAGTCGTCCTGGCCGAGCTCGGCTTCGGGGCCGGGTCCCGCCGCTGGTGGCACGCGCTACTCCTTCTCCGCCGGGAACCGGTTGCGCCGCGGCCGCCGGACCCGGCACATCCGCCGAGCCCGAACGCAAGGTGGCCGCGCGCCACCGGCGGGTGGCGCGCGGCCGGGGTGCAGGCACCCTCACCCCAGCTTTCTACCGGGCGAACATGAAGACGACGTTACGACGCCGACGCCCCCAGGCCGTGTATTTCGGGCCCGGCAACGCCGCCATCGTAGCGGCCGGAGTCACCCGTTTCCGGCCGAACCGACCTCCAGGGTGATGTCTGTCCCGGTCAGAGCCTTGCTGACCGGGCAGGCGTTCTTGGCGTCCTCGGCGATCCTGGCGAACTCCTCCGCGCTGACGCCCTGTGCCGACCCGCTTACCGTCAGCTTGATGTCGCTGATGCGGAAACCGCCCGCAGGGTCCGGCCTGAGCGAGACATCCGCGCTCACGTCGAGCGACTGGCCGCTGCCGCCGGCCTCGCCGAGCAGGGCGGAGAACTGCATCGCGAAGCAGGACGTGTGCGCGGCGGCGATGAGCTCCTCCGGGCTGGTGGTACCGCCCGCCTCGTCGGCAGCCCGCTTGGGGAAACTGACCTCATAGCTGCCGACGCCTGAACTGACCAGCGCTACCGTGCCTTTCCCGTCCTGAAGGCCACCGGTCCATGTCGTGCGGGCGGTACGGGTAGGCATCGCGTCTCCTTGAGTCGGTGCGGGCCGGGCGGGCCCCGGCCAGGCCAGCCGCGGGGCAGCGACCCCGCGGCCCGGGCCGCGAGCCCGGTGCAGCCAGCTTGCCATTGCCGGCGGCCGGGAAGCGGGGCGGGGCGGGGCGGGCGAGTCCTGACTGCTCCGGCCGCCCGGCGTCGCAGGCGGCTGGTCCCCAGCCGCTATCTTCGGCTCATTGCCGATCAAAGGGGAGGCTCGTCATGGGGGTGCCGCTGATCGCCCGGTGCGCCGCCGCGATCGTCGGCGGCCTGCTCGTGCTGACCGCGGCCTCCAGCGTCATCGGTACGCTCATCGTGCCGCGGCCGCTGACCAGCTGGCTGACCCGCCTGGTGGACCGGATCGTCAACGGCATCTACCGGATCGGCGTCAGCGCGGTTTCCAGCTACCGCCGCCGGGACCGGCTGCTGGCCACCCAGGCGGCCGCGATCTTGCTCGGCCAGCTTCTTGTCTGGCTCGGGATTTTCTTTGTGGGCTACTCGCTGCTGCTGTGGCCGTTCGTCAGCGACATCACCCACGCCTTCACCACCGCGGGGCCCGCGCTGTGGGAGATCGGCGCGGAGAACGCGTCCGGGCCGGCCAGCGGACCATCGTCGACGTGGCCTCGCTCACCGGCATCGTCACCGTGACGCTGCAGATCGCCTACCTGCCCACGCTGTACTCCTCGTTCAACAAGCGGGAGAACGAGGTGGCGCTGCTGAACGCCCGGGCCGGGGTGCCGTCGTGGGGGCCGGAGCTGCTGGCCAGGACCCACTACGCCCTCGGCTCGGGGGTCTCGACCATCGACACGCTGCCGGAATTGTTCGCGGTGTGGGAGCGGTGGGCCGCCGACGTGGCCGAGAGCCACACGACCTACTTGCCGCTGGTCAGGTTCCGCTCGCCGCGGCCCTACTCGTCCTGGGCGGTCGCGCTGCTCGCGGTGCTCGACTCGGCCGCGCTGTTCCTGGCGCTGTCGCCGCAGGCCGCGCCGGAGGTGCCGGCCCGGCTGTGCCTGCGCAGCGGCTTCCAGTGCTTCGCCGAGATCGCCCGGGCCCTGGGTCACCCGATCCCGAGAGAGCCCGACGTGTCCGCCGGGATCAGCCTGAGCTACGAGGAATTCGCCGCGGCGGTCGACCGGATGCGCAAGGTCGACTTCCCGATCGAGCGCAGCCCGCAAGCGGCCTGGCCCCACTTCGTCGGCTGGCGGGTCAACTACGAGCAGGCCGCCTACGCGGTCATCAGCGATCTGCACGCGGTGCCGGCGCTGTGGTCGGGCCCGCGCCACCCGGCGGAGCAGACCATCGCCCCGATCCGCCCGCCAAAGTAACCCGGCACCGCCTCCGGCCCCGGCGCCGCCTCCGGTCCCGGCGCCGCCCGGCCCTGGCGCCGCCCCCGGCCTCGTAGCGGACCCGCCCCCGGCCGGGCGCGCCTGACCTGATGAAGCTCGGCGTGCGCGACCGGGTGCAGCAACCCCGCTGAACCCCGTGAATGTGACATCGAGGGTCACCGGTGACCCTGAACGTCACATTCGCGGGGTCAGCCCGGCCCGCGCCGGCGGCCACCGCTATCGATCAGCCCGGCCCGCGCCGGCGGGCACCCCTATCGGTCAGCCCGGCCCGCGCTCGGCGGGGCTGGCCTGCTCGGCGGGCCACCCATCACGGGACGCAGCCAGCGGGCACCCCCTATCGGGCGGCTCAGCCGGCGGGCACCCCCATCGGGCGGCTCGAGCCGCCAGCCGCCGGCCGACGCTCATATGGCCAGGCTCGGCGGCCGGCTGACGATTCCGCGGCGGCTGGCTGGGGAAGATACGGGCCGGGCATGAGGTGGCATGCCCGGCCCGCTGATTCAGCGTATCGCATTCCCTAGTAAGCGGAAGATTTAAGTAGGGAAAGGTCGTGCCCCCGGGCCCAGCGGGCCTGCGGCTGTTACCAGCCGCCTGAGGACGGCCCTGGCGTCGGCAGCGGTGGCGGACCGCCGGCCGCCCGGCCCTGGCGGCCGGGATCCCGGCTTCCGCCGCGGTCCCGGTCATCGTCCCGCTCCTGGTCCTCGTCCCCGGCCCAGTCTTCGCCGTGAGCCCGGGAGTCCCGCCACGGCGGGACCGGCTGCGAGTCCCGCCACGGCGGGGCCGGCTGCGCGCCGGCCGCGGTGCCCTGATCCGGGGCCGGCTCGCTTCGCGGGGCTCCGCCTGCGGCTGGCCAGCCAGTCGCCGCAGGCAGCGGGCTGCCGTGGTCCCGGTCCCGGCCCTTGGCGTGCCGGCCGTCACGGGCGGGCGGCCCGGCGGCTCCGGCGCCGCTCTCGGCGTTCCCGCCGCCGGAGCCACCGGAACCACCGGAGCCGCCGGAGAGGAAGCGCGGCACCCGGCTGCGCCGCAGCGCACGGGATGCGCTGGCCGCCGGCCCGCTCCGCCCGGTCTCCGCGCTCGCCGTCAGCGCGCGGCGCCCATGCTGCGTGCCCGCGGCAGGCAGCTGCGGCACCCGCCCGCGCTCCGCAGGACCAGCTCCGGCCGGGCCGGGTCCCGCCAGGTAAGGCCCCGCCGAACCCGGCCCCATCGGACCAGGCCCCGCTGGTGCCGCCGCACCAGCCCTCGCTGAATCAGAGTCCGCCGCACCAGCCCCCGCAGGCGGCCACTGCTCTCCCGGCCGCGATCCCGCCGGGCCTGCGGCCGCTCGCGGGCCAGCAGCCCGCTGCGCGCCAGCACCAGCGGGCGCCGCCGTCCCGGGAAGCCCCGGAGGGCCGGGCCAGGCCGTCAGCGCGGGCTCCGCTCCCGGCCTCCGGGCTGCTGGCTCCCGGGCTCGGAGGTCCCGGGCTTCCCAATCCCGGGCTCCGGGGCCGGAGGCCAGCTCCGAGCCGGATGCAGGACGGGAACCGGATGCGGCTCCAGCTCCGGCGGCCGCGGGCCCGGGTCCGGCAGCCGCGGGCTCGGATCCGGCCGCTGATCTCCAACCGGCCGCGGACTCCGGGCCGGCCGCGGGTTCCGGGCAGGCCGCGGGGCCGGGTTCCAGCACCCGGGTCGCCGCCGTCACGGCCACCTCGCGCAGGGTGTCCCCCACCAGCCGCGCCGCGTACAGCAACAGGCCCTTACGCTCAGGATCGCCCTCCCGGCCGGCCGCGGCGCCGAGCTCGGCGGCCAGCTGGCCGACCAGGCTGTCGGCGGTGGGCCACTGGCCGACCGCGCGCCGGGCCTCGGGCGTGGCTTTAAGCACATACCAGAAGGTCGGATCGCCGCCGGTGGCCGTCTTGCGGAAGTCGACGTAGGCCGGGTCGAGTGCCTCCAGCGCGCGGGACACCTCGGCGGCTTCGTGCCCGGTCCGGCCGGCGATATCGCTGACCGTGACCATGAAGCTCTCCTCGAGCAGGTCCACGGTCGCCCGCAGTACCGGCAGGTCCCGGCTCGCCCAGGTATCCTGCACTGCTCCCCGCCTCACCGATCCCCCGCGGCCGGAGGGATCATGATCCGCCCGTTCCGGCCCCGCCGCCGTCTTGGGCGCGGCCATCTAACCTGCCACAATTGGAGAATAGCGGCCGACCGCGGCGGCAGCAGGCACTCTGCCCCGAATGCGCTGATCGCCCGGTCTGGTCCTGCCGCCCGCGACCGGGACCCGCGGCCGGCCGCGCCGGGCGGCCCGCAGCCGGCGATGAGCAGCGCGGGGCGCGCCGCCGGCCCGGCCGCTAGGCTGTGCGGGCTTGCTCACCTGCTGACGAACGGACGATTCAGTTGCGCATGAGGGGATCACATGGTTGACGACACCGGGATTGAGCGGACGCTCGTGCTGCTCAAGCCCGACGCCGTGGCTCGCGGCCTGTCCGGGCGGGTGCTGGCCCGGTTCGAGGACGTGGCACTCAAGATCGTTGCGGCCAGGATGGTGCGGATGGACGCCGGGCTGGCCCGCCGCCACTATTTCGACCTGGAAGAGCGGTTCGGCCCGGACGTGTACAACCTGATGGCCGACTTCATGCAGAGCGGGCCGGTGATCGCGCTGGTGCTGGAGGGCGTGGGCGCGGTGGCCCTGGTGCGCAAGATGGTCGGCGCCACCTATCCCGACGAGGCCGCGCCGGGCACGATCCGCGGCGACTTCGCGCATCAGAGCCGGGCCTACGCCAACGCGCGCAAGATGGCCGTGGCCAACCTGGTGCACGCCTCGGGCAACGTGGCCGAGGCGCAGCGGGAGATCGGCGTCTGGTTCACCGAGCAGGAGATCGTCAGCTATCCGTCGGCGGCTCAGCAGTACGTGAGCTGACGCCGCCGGCCCGTGAGCTGGCGCCGCCGGCCCGTGAGCTGCCGCCGGCCGGCGGCAGCCACCGCTGCACCCAGCCGAATTGCTCGGCCAGCAGGTGCAGCACCGACTCGCGGGCCAGGTAGCCGTGGCTCTCATGCGGCAAGAGCACCAGCCGGGCGGTGCCCCCGGTACCCTGCACGGCCTGGAACAGCCGCTGCGACTGGATCGGGAACGTACCTGAGTTCGCGTCCGCCTCGCCGTGCACCAGCAGGATCGGCGCGGCGATCTTGTCGGCGTAGCGGAACGGCGACACCTGGTCGTAGACCTGCGGCGCCTCCCAGAAATTGCGCCGCTCGGTCTGGAACCCGAACGGGGTCAGGCTGCGGTTGTAGGCGCCGCTGCGGGCGATGCCGGCCGCGAACAGGCTGGTGTGGGCGAGCAGGTTCGCGGTCATGAACGCCCCGTAACTGTGCCCGCCGACCGCCACCCGGGCCGGGTCGATGATGCCCATCTCGTCCAGCGCCCGGACGTGCGCCGCGGCCGCGGCGGTGATCTGCTCGATGTAGCTGTCGTTCATCGTCTCCGGGTCGCCGATGACCGGCATGGTGGCATCCGCGAGCACGGCGTAGCCGCGCAGCACGAACCACACCGGGTCCAGCGCGGTCAGCCGGGTGAACCGGGTGGTGCTGCCGCGGACCTGGCCGGCCGTCGCGGCGCTGCCGTAGTCCAGCGGGTAGGCCCAGATCACCAGCGGCAGCCGGCCATCGCGCTGCGGGTCGTGCCCCGGCGGCAGGTGCAAGATGCCGGACAGCGGCACGCCGTCGCCGCGGTCGGGGGTGATCAGCCGCTTGGTCATGCCGGTCAGCTGCGGGTGCGGGTCGGGCCAGCTGGTCAGCGGCCGCGCCGCGGCCGGGCCGGCGAGCGGGACCAGCCACAGGTTCGGCGGCTGCGACGGCGACTCGCGCCAGGCCAGCACCTGGTCGCGGCGGCCGGCCACGAACCCGATCACCTGCTCGTGCGCGTCCGCCGGGCTGCGCAGCAGCCGCTGCGCCTGCCCGGTCGCCAGGTCCAGCCGGTCCAGGAACGGCCGGTCGCCGTCCGGGGTGGCCCCGTCGCCGCGCAGGTAGGCGAACTGGCCGTCCTGCAGCATGGTCCTGGTTCCGTCGGCGTTGCGCGCCATCATCGGCGAGCCCGGGTCGCCGTAGGCGTCGTCGGCGGACAGGTCGAACAGCACCCGGTTGCGCTCGGGCGCGGCCAGGCCGGCACAGCCAGGCCGTCTGCCAGCGCCGGTCACGGTCAAATTCATAGAGCAGCAACAAGCCCTCTTCAGCGGTGTCCAGCCAGCCCGCACAGCGCTCGGCCAGGCCGAAGCAGGCGCGCGGCGTACCGTCGAACGGCGCGGCGAGGGTCATGATCCGGTCGCGGTGCTCGGCCTTGGCCATCGGGTCGCCGCCGTCCAGGGCCTCGGCCCAGACCAGGGCGGCCGGATCGCGCTCGGCCCAGGAGACCATCCGCGGGCCGGTCGGCACCCCGTGCCGCGGCACCTCGTCGCTGACCGGCAGGTCGGCAATGACCGCGACCAGGTCGCCGGCCGCGCCAGCCGGGCTGCCGGAGACCCCGGCGTTTCCCCCGGCCGGGCTGCCGGCCACCCCGGCGTTCCCCCCGGCCGGGTGGCCGGCGGCCCCGGCGTTTCCCGCGGCGGCGGCGCGCACCTCGACCCGGCGCGCGAAGTAGTGGTAGGGCACCCGGAACGAGAACGGCCGCTGCACCCGGTGCAGCAGCAGGTAGCGCCCGTCCGGCGACTCCTGCACGCTGGTGTACAGCCCGGGCGGGCCGAGCCGCGCCACCACTCCGGCGGCCGGGTCGGCGCGCACCGGGACGGTGCTGGCGAGGGCCTCGAACAGGTCCTCGCTGGCCGGGGTGCGCAGCAGGTCGGCGTAGGTGGCCATCTGGCTGTGCTTACCCTCGGCCTGCTCGATCTGCGGCTCGATCGGCGCCTCCGGCAGCGGCGGGGCGGGATCGGGCGCGGCCAGCAGCAGCAGGGTGCGCCCGTCCCGGGACCAGCGCACGGTCGTGCCCGCCGACGACGGGTCGCCGCCCAGCACGTCGCGGACCCGCACGCCGGGCACCCGGGCGGCGGTGCCGTCCTCCGCGTCCGCCACCCAGACGCTGATGCCGTCCGGCTCGTCCACGGTGAGGGCGAACCGGCGCCCGTCCGGCGCCCAGGCGGGCACGCTCACGCCGGCACCGTCCGGCAGCGGGATCGCCCGCTGCTGCCCGCCGGGCAGGCTGAGCACGCTGATGCCGGTCAGCCGCAGGGTGCGCCGCCGCCCGGCGATGGCCGGGTCGATCCGCAGCCCGGCCAGCGCCTGGTAGGGCCGGGCCAGCTGGGCGACCGGCGGGTGCGGCTGGTAGCTGACCAGGGCCGCGTAGTTCCCGCCGGGCGCGAGCTGGACGGCAGGCCGGGGCGGGGCGTCGATGATCGCGACGACATCGTCCCCGGGGGTCTGGTAGGGCAAGCGATGCCTCCCGCAAGCGTCAAGGCGCCGTAAGCGCCGCCGCCGGCACTCAGACGGCGCGCAGCCCCGTCACCGCGGCATCCGCGGCGGGAACCTCGCCGACGTGGCCCTGGAGCATCAGCGGCGAGGAGATCATGAAGTCCGCGGTGGCCCGGTTGCAGGCGGCCGGGATATTGCACACTACCGCGACGCGCAGCAGCGCCTTCACGTCCGGGTCGTGCGGCTGGGACTCCATCGGGTCCCAGAAGAAGACCAGCAGGTCAATCTCGCCTTCGGCGATGCGGGCGCCGATCTGCTGGTCGCCGCCGAGCGGGCCGCTGCGGAAGCAGGTGACCGGCAGGCCGAGCTCCTGCTGCACCAGCCGCCCGGTGGTGGCGGTTGCGTATAGGTCGTGGCCAGCCAGCAGGGCAGCGTTGTAGCGGGCCCATTCGAGCATGTCCCGCTTCATGTTGTCGTGCGCGATCAGCGCGATTCGCCGCCGGGCAGGCAGTTGGTCCGACATGCACTTCCTCTCATATCTGGGATCGGCTTGTTGCCTCTCCCCCGCTGCAACCGCGCCCCGGTGCGCGAACATTCCGGACCGATACGATCGGCGACCATGATTCAGGCCACAACCCGCCAGCAGCTGACCGCCCGGCTGGACCGCGAGCAGTCCGGCCAGCGGCTGCCGTCGGTGGCGGCCGCGCTGGTCAGCGGCGGCGGCCTCGGCTGGGCCGCGCGGGCGGGCTCGGCCGGGGTGACGGGCGCCCCGGCCGGCGGCGACGGCGCGGACATCCAGTACCGGGCCGGCTCGATCACCAAGACATTCGTGGCCGCGGCGGTCATGCGGCTGCGCGACGCCGGGCGGCTGCGGCTGACCGACCCGGCCGGCGAGCACCTGCCCGGCGCCGGCCACGCGGCCGGCGCCACCATCGCGCAGCTGCTGTCGCACACCTCGGGGTTGCGGGCCGAGACGGCCGGGCCGTGGTGGGAGCGCACCGCGGGGGGCTCGTTCACCGAGCTGGCGGCCGGCTCACTCGGCCCCGGCGCGCTGCGGTGGCGGCCCGGGCGCCGGTTCCACTACAGCAACGTCGGCTACGCGCTGCTCGGCGAGCTGGTCTCCCGCGCGCACGGGCTGCCCTGGCCGGAGGTGATCTACACCGAGCTGCTGGTGCCGCTCGGCATGAGCAGGACCACCACCCGGCCGCAGCCGCCCTGCGCCCGCGGGCTCGCCGTCCATCCGCACGCTGACCTGGTGCTGCCCGAGCCCGAGCACGACGCGGGGGCCATGGCGCCGGCCGGGCAGCTGTGGACCACGACCGGCGACCTGGCCGCCTGGGCCCGGTTCCTGGCCGGCGACACCGGCGGCCTGCTCGCGGCGGACACCCTCGCCGAGATGCGCGAGCCGCACGCCGTCGACGACCGGCCCGGCCAGCCCTGGGACTCCGGCTACGGGCTCGGCCTGCAGCTGTGGAACTCCGGCGGCCGCCGGTTCTACGGGCACAGCGGGTCGATGCCCGGATTCGTGGCCATCCTGCAGATCGAGGCCGGCAACAGCGACGCGGTAATCGCCGCCGCCAACTCCACGGCCGGGTTCAGCCCGCAGTTCGCCGACGATCTGCAGGCCATCGCGGACGCCGGTGAGCGCGGCCCGGCCGCGGCGTGGTCGCCGGCGGGCCCGGGCCCGGCGGTGCCCGGCGGCGGGCTGGACGGCCTGCTCGGCACCTGGTACTGGGGGCCGGTGCCGTACACCCTCAGCCAGGACGGGCCGCTGCTGACGCTGGCGCAGACCGGGCGGGCGGACCGCAGCTCGCGGTTCCGGCCGGAACCCGGCGGGACCTGGACCGGGCTGGACGGCTATCACGCCGGGGAGCCGCTGGCCGCGGTCCGGGACCAAGCCGGGCGGGTGCGGTGGCTGGACCTCGGCTCGTTCGTGTACACCCGGACGCCGTACGACCCGGCCGCCGAGGTGCCGGGCGGCGTGGACCCGGGCGGCTGGCGGCCGCTGGCGGGGGACGAGGGTCCCGGCCAGCATTAGCGCGGCCGCCCCCGCCTGTGCGCGGCCGGCCGGCCACCACACGCTGGCCAGCGGGGGAACCCGCCCGGCCAGCGGGACGCGCCCGGCCAGCGGGACGCGGCCGGCGGGACGCGGCCGGCCAGCCAGAACGCGCCCGGCCGGTCAGGAGCGGGACGCGGCCTGGCGGGTAAATCTATACTAAGTAGCGCTAACTCAAGCGACCCGCGCGGCTACCCGGACCGGAGCTCCCGTATGCGGCTTAACGAGGCCGCCGAACAGCTCGGCGTGCACTACCAGACGGCTTACGGCTGGGTCCGCGCGCAGGAGCTGCCGGCCCGCAAGGTCGGCCGGGGCTATGAGATCAGCCCGGCGGACCTGGCCGCCTTCGCCGAGCGCCGCAATCTCGGCCAGCCGCCGGCCACCGCCATCCGGGTCCGGGACTGGGCCCGGCAGGCCGCCGGCTGCACGCGGCGCTGGTGGCCGGGGACGAGGGCCAGGCCCGGGCCGACCTCGGGCGGCTGGCGGGCGCGGTGCCGCTGGCCGAGCTGTGCGACAAGATCATCTCGCCGGCGCTGGCCAGGATCGGCGCGCAGTGGCAGGCGGGCGAGGTCTCGATCGCCGTCGAGCACCGGGCCTCGGCGATCTGCGAGCGGCTGATCGGGGCCCGGGCCGGCCAGCCGCGCGGCCGGCCGCGCGGGGTCGCGGTGGTGGCCACCCCGGCCGGGGAGCGGCACGGGCTGCCGGCCCTGATGGCCACCGCCTGCCTGCGCGAGGACTGCTGGATTGTGCACCACCTGGCGGCCGACTTGCCGGCCGGGCAGATCGCCCGGTTCAGCCAGGACGCGGGGGCCCGGCTGGTCGTGCTGTCCACCGTCACGGCCCCGGCCCGGGCGACAGCCGCCGCGGCCGCGCGCGTGATCGAGGCCGCCCGGCCCGGGGTGACCGTGCTCATCGGCCAGCCCGGCGACACCATCGCCAGCCTGCTGGCCAGCGCCCGCCAGGCGGCCCGCCGGCCGCAGGCCTGAGCCGGGCCGGATGCCGGGCCGGGCGCCGTGGCCTGCGGCACCCAGCCCGGGCCGGATCAGAATCGCAGCGTGGTGGCGGCGGTCCCGAACTCGAGCCCGCCGCTGAACAGCAACGTGCCCAGCGACGCGTTCAGCGCGCCGGCCGCGGTCTTGGTCAGCCGCAGCACGATGCCGGTGGCGCGGACCGAGTGCGCGCCCGCGGCCAGCTTGGCGTGGGCGAGGCCGAGCCGGAAGATCGCGACCCCGGCCTTCGGGTCGCCGTTCACGATGCGGTCAGGTCCTCTTGCCTCAGGTTGGTAGCACCCTCAGGCTTTCGCGCGGTGGCCGTACCAGCCGGTGCCGAGCTCGTGCTGCCAGGCGTGCCAGGGCGAGCCGTAGACCAGCTTGATGTAGCCGAGGCCCCAGCGGATCTGAACCCGGGCGCTGGTCCGCCAGCGCACCCCGGCGCTGGCCATCTTGGAACCGGGCACGGCCTGCGGGATTCCGTAGGCGCCGGTGTAGGGGTTGTCGGCGCGCACCCGCCAGCCGCTCTCGTGGCTCCAGAGCTTGTTGAGGGACCTGAACTCCCAGGTCCCCCAGCCGAAGCTGCGCAGCATCCCGCGGGCGATCTGGCGTGGCGACAGGCTCGGTCTTCCGGCCGTGGCCCCGCCTCCGCTGACCGGGGCGCCGGAACCACGGGCGCCGGGCCGGCGGGCCGCCCCGGGGACAACCGCAGCGTCCAGGATGATGACCCGGTGCGCGGCGGCGGGCCCGGCCGCCGGGCCGCCCACGGCCGCCGGGGCGGCGAGCACGCCGGCGGCGGCACCGGCCGCCACCGCGGTCACGGTGATCGCGACCGCGATCCTGGCGGCGACCATGGCGGGGGTGCGGCGGCGGGCCATGCGCCCGCGGGCCGCGCGGGGACTTGCAGTGTTCCGGCCGGAAGCCCAGGGGATGGACAAGGCGAACCTCGGGGTCGGGCACGCGGCGCGCGCTCGGTTTCCACCCCAGCCGCGGCCGGGCACCGGGAAGGGCCGGCCGTGGCGCACGGGCCTGCCGCGGGTCAGGGCGGCGCGGTTGCCGACGGCAACCAGCTCGTCCGCAGGGTGCTATCGGCACACCACGATGCCTGAATACCGCGGGCGGCGTGACGGTGTTAGCACAGAATCACGCTATGAATTGAGTAACGCGTGTCGCGTAATTTCTGCGGATTCTCTTGCGGGTAAAGCATTTCAGCACGCGGAAGGGGGAATCTCGTGATTCGGGAAGCCACCGAAGCACTGAAGACGGCTTAGCGGTAATAACACTACGTACTTGGATGTTTACCCGTTCGCATGACCAGGCAGTCTGCTGTCGCTCAGCATGGCTCTTGTCCCCCATTGGCGCCTGATGGCCCGGCCGGCCCGGCAGTGCAATTCCGGCCGCCGCTCAGCGGGCCCGCTGATCGACAGGAGCCCCCGTGCGACTCCAGTTCCGCCGCGCCGCCGGCCCGAGATGCGCATCTCCGGGCCAGTACCGCATTTCCGGCTCGTATCGCATTTCCGGCCTGGGCCGCATTCCTGGCCGGCCGCGCATTCCCGGCCTGCCTCGCATCCCCGGCCGTAGCCGCATTCCCGGTCATGACGGGTTTCCCGGACCCGGCCGCCGGGCGCGGCCCCGGGCGCGGGCTGCTGCCGTCCGGGCGCTGGTGCCCGCCGCCGGGCTCGCCGTCACGGCGCTCACCGGGCTGCCCGCCGCCTCGGCCGCTTCCGGCGCTGCCGCGGCCGGCTGCCCCGCCCGCCAGCTACTGGGCAACGCTGGCTTCGAGACCGGCAAGCGGGCACCCTGGACCGGCTCGAAGGACGTGATCACCCGCTCGTCCGCGGCGGTCCGGGCCCGCACCGGCTCCTGGCTGGCCTGGCTGGACGGCTTCGGCACGACGCACATCGACACGCTCGCGCAGACGGTGACGATCCCGGCCGGGTGCCAGGCCGCCACGCTGTCGTTCTGGCTGAAGATCACCTCAGCCGACCCGCCCGGCAAGGCCAGCGACACCTTCACGGTCACGGTCACCGGTCCCTCCGGCGCCGCGCCGGTCACCGTGGCGAGCTTCTCCAACCGCAACCGGTCCCGCCACTACGCCGAGCACACGGTGCCGCTCACCAGCTACATCGGCCAGACCGTCACGATCACGATGACCGGCACCGAGACGCTGGTGGGCGGCGACACCAGCTTCTTCGAGGACGGCAACGCGCTGCGCGTGTCCTGACCCGGCCAGCTGATCCGCCCGGCACGCCTGCCGGGACCCGCGCCCGGGCCGCCCGGTCAGCGGTCGCACGCGGCGCAGTACCGGGCCTGCGGCTGTTGCGCCAGCCAGGACGCCGGGATGACCCGGCCGCACTGCTCGCAGTGACCGAAGGCGCCGGTGCCCAGGCGGCCCAGCGCGGCCTCGATCTCGGCCAGCGCGCGGCGCTGGGCCACGGCCTGCCGCAGCAGCGTCCTGGCCCGGGGCTGGGCCGTGCCGCCCGGAGCATGACCGCCGGGCCCGGCCTGCTCCGCCGTCTCGTAGTAGGCGAGCGACAGCTCGGTGAGCCGCTCCAGCCGGCGCTGCCAGTGCCGTTCGAGCAGGGCGCGCCACTGCGGCAGGCTCTGCGGCACCGCCGGCCCGGGAGCCGCGGCCGGAACGGGCTCGGTGACCGGCCGCGGCGAGCTGGCCGGGCTGGCCGGGGAGATCGTGACCATCGGCGCTCCTTCCGTTGCGCTGTCCGGTCCGTCCGGGGACCGGACTGCTCTCAGCCCAGCAGGCCTGGCTGCGGGTGAGCTGAAGGCAGCCTCAGCCGCTTGCGGGAATGCGCGGGCAGGCGGGCGGCCGGGCGCCCGGGCGGCGAGAACCGGGCAGTTACAGCCGCTGTGTCCGGTTCTGGGGCACCCCGCTCACCCCTCGGAGGGGCGAAGTCGCAGGGTCGGGGAACACTGCGGGCCGTGATGGTGTTCGATGGTCGTGGTTGTATGTGATCCCTCCTGGGGTCGCGCCGGACAGCGAAGTAGGAGAAAGTACATGCCTCAGGGCACCGTGAAGTGGTTCAACGCGGAGAAGGGCTACGGGTTCATCGCACCCGACGATGGCACGGCCGACGTCTTCGTCCACCACACTGCGATCCAGATGGATGGTTTCCGTAGCCTGCAAGAGAATCAGCGGGTCGAGTTCACCGCCGGCCAGGGCCAGAAGGGCCCGCAGGCTGAGCAGGTCCACCCCATCTAGACACTACGGCCTGCGCCGCCGCGGCACGCGGCGCGCGCCCGGGCTCTGAATGCGGGGCGGCTTCCGGGGGGAAGCCGCCCCGCATTTTGCGCGCTACGGCCTGGTTCCCGGCGAGACGCCCCTTCCGCCAGCGGCCCGGCACGACCGGCGTGCTGCGGCGCAAGCTGCGTGAAACCCGTGAAGAACGGTCAGCAAGCGACTATTACGCCGGGTATCAGTCCGGAATGACCGGCCATGCCCGCTGGCTGCGGCAATGGGCCTGATCTCCTTTATCAATGAGTTCCTCGGGCAACTCCTGGCGTGCTATAAAACTCCGGTATCTGTAATCGGAGGATGACTGAACGTGAGGCTGATGACAGCCCAAGCGGCCGGGGCGGCCTTTCCGGCGGAAGGCTCTGCGGGCGGGCGGGCCAGCGAGCTGGACCCGCAGCTGCGCGACCTGCTGGCCGCCCTGTCGGTGTACCGGGCGCCGGCCGACCGCAGCGTGCTGCTGTTCCTTTCCGGCCCGCCCGAGCGGCCCGCACCGGAACCGGAAGCACTGGCCGGGCTGGTGGCCACCGCCGAGGCGGCCGGGCTGCTGATCCAGCAGGCCGGCGAGGACGGCGCGGAGCGGCTGTCGCTGACTCCGCGGGCCGCCGCCGAGCTGCAGCGGCTGGCCGGCCGGGACGCACCCGGCCGGTGCGCCCGGGCGCACCGGCAGGCCGCGGAGTACTGGCAGTGGCGGGCCGCGATCTGGCCGCAGAGCCGCCAGTGTGACCTGCATGACCTGCTGGAGGCCCGCCATCACCTGCTCGCGGCCGGCGACCTCGACCAGGCGTGCGCGCTGACCGAGTCGCTCGGCGCGCAGCTGCACGCCGGCGCAGAGCACGACCGGGCCGCAAGCCTGCTGCGCGACATGCTGGGCCGGCTGCCGGGCCGGGCCGCCGTCCGGCATGCCCGGCTGCTGCGCCAGCTCGGCACGATCGCCGAGGCGGAAGGCGATCACGGCGAGGCGGCCGGCTGCTACCGCGAGGCCCTGGTCCTGTACATCGAGGCCGGCGACCGGGCCGGCGCGGGCGGCGTGTGGCACAGCCTCGGCATCCTCGCGCAAGCGGGCGGCGACTACGCCGAAGCCGAGCGCTGCTTCGCCCAGGCGTCCCTGGCCGACAGCCCGCAGCCCGCCGCGGCCAGCCCGCCGCGCGCTCCGGCCGTATCAGCGAGCCCGGGGCGGGCTCTCGGCGCGCCCGGCCAGCCCGCGACAGCCGCCGGGCGAGACCGCCGGGCTCACGCTGCGGCGGCTGGCCCGGCCGCAAGCGCCCGGCGAGCACCCGGGACGCGCGCTGCGACGGCTGCGGCGGCCGCAACCGCCGGGCGATGCCCCTGGCCTCCGGCTGCGCCAGCTGGCCCGGCCCGCCGGCCCGGCTACGGGCCAGCCGGCCACCCGATGGCCGGGCCGGCGCGGCCGCGGCGCCTTACGGCGGCACGGCCGCGGGGACGAGCCGGGGCCGGCGGCGCGGGCCGGGCACCGTGAGGGCGGGCGCCGCCGTGGCGCCTTGCGACGGCGCGGCCGGATGGCCGCGTGGCTGGTGGCCGTCGGCGTCGCCGTCGCGGTAGCGGTGTCGGCCGCCGGGCTGCCGTCCGCGGCGGGCCGGGCCGGGCCGGGCGCGGCGCCGGTCAGGCCGGCCGCCGGGCAGGCCCGCGGCGGCCCGGGCCTGGCCGGCGCGAACACGGCGGCCGTCCGCGCGGCGGCTGCGGCCTGGGTCAGGCGCCAGGCCGGGCCGGCCGCGATCGTGGCCTGCGATCCGGCGATGTGCGCGGCGCTGCGGGTCGCGGGCCTGCCCGCCGCGAACCTGGTCACGCTCGGGACGGCGGCCGCCGCCGACCCGCTCGGCGCCAGCCTGGTCGTGGCGACCGCCGCCGTGCGCAGCCAGTTCGGAGCCCGGCTGGCCGCGGTGTACGCGCCGGCCGTACTGGCCAGGTTCGGTTCGGGCCGCGCCCGCATCGACGTCCGCGTGGTCGCTCCCGGCGGCTCCGCCGCCTACCTGCGGGCGCTGCGGTCGGACCGGCAGGAGCGGCAGCAGGCCGGGCACGAACTGCTGGCCGGCGGGTCGGTGACCGCGGCCCCCGCCGCGGCCCGCCAGCTGCGCGACGGCCGGGCGGACGACCGGCTGCTGGTCACGCTCGCGGTACTGGCTGCGGCGGCACCGGTCCGGGTGGTCAGTCTCGGCGGCGGCGGGCCGGGCGCCAGCCAGGCCGTCCCGCTCCCGGCCGCGACGGTCACCGGCCCGGCCGGGTCCCGGGAGCAGGCGGCCCGGATGCTGGCGTTCCTGCGCTCACAGCGGCCGCCCTACCTGGCCGTGCACTCCGGGCTGGGCCGCCTCGGCTCGCGGTGGGGCGTCAGGTTCGCCTTCGCCGTCCCCGGCCCGCTCGGCCTGCTCGGCCCCGGTGCCCCGCAGGCCGCGGCCGCCGTCCGGCTCGGGGCCGCCGCGCGCTGACGGCCTCCGGCCGCCCCGCACGCCGCTGGCGGCGGGCCGCCGGGACCGGGGTATTGTCGCGCCCGTCCGCGTCGCATCCCGGGAGGAGCCGATGAGCCGACCGCTGCTGAACCGCGCGCTGGCCGGAATGGGCACGACGATCTTCGCCGAGATGTCGGCGCTGGCCGTCGCGACCGGCTCGATCAACCTCGGCCAGGGCTTCCCGGACACCGACGGCCCGCGCGAGGTCGCGCAGGCCGCGGCCGACGCCGTGCTGTCCGGCCGGGGCAACCAGTACCCGCCGGGGCCGGGCATCCCCGAGCTGCGGCAGGCCATTGCCGAGCATCAGAAGCGCTTCTACGACATCGCGCTGGACCCCGACCGCGAAGTCCTGGTCACCGCGGGCGCGACCGAGGCGATCGCGGCCGCCATGCTCGCCTTGCTGGAGCCCGGCGACGAGGTCATCGCCTTCGAGCCGTACTACGACTCCTACGCGGCCTGCATCGCGATGGCCGGCGCTCGCCGGGTCCCGGTCACGCTGCGGCCGCCGGGCTTCCGCCCCGACCTGGACGCGCTGCGGGACGCGGTCACCGGCCGGACCCGGCTGATCCTGCTGAACTCGCCGCACAACCCCACCGGCATGGTCGCGACCCGGGCGGAGCTGACCGCGATCGCCGAGGTGGCGGTGCAGCGCGACCTGCTGGTGGTCGCCGACGAGGTGTACGAGCACATCGTGTTCGACGGCGAGCACATCCCGGTCGGCACGCTGCCGGGCATGGCCGGCCGGACCGTGTCGATCAGCTCGGCGGGCAAGACGTTCTCCTTCACCGGCTGGAAGATCGGCTGGGTGACCGGAACCCCGGAGCTGGTCACCGCGGTCCGCACCGCCAAGCAGTTCCTGACCTACGTCAGCGGCGGCCCGTTCCAGTACGCGGTGGCGGCCGGCCTCGGCCTGCCCGACGCGTTCTACGCCGGCCTGGCCGGCGGGCTGCAGCGCAAGCGGGACCTGCTCGCCGCCGGGCTCGCTCCCGCCGGGCTGGAGGTGTACCGGCCGGCCGGGACCTACTTCATCACCACCGACATCGCCCCGCTCGGGGAGCGCGACGGGCTGGAGTTCTGCCGGGCGCTGCCGCAGCGCTGCGGCGTGGTGGCCGTGCCCAACTCGGTGTTCTACGACGACCAGGCCGCGGGCCGGACCCAGGTGCGGTTCGCCTTCTGCAAGAAGGACGAGGTCCTCGCCGAGGCCGCCGCCCGGCTGCAGGCGCTGCGCGGCGGGTGAGCCGCCCGCCCGGCTAGGGCCCGGGCCGCGGGGTGAGGCGCACGCCCGGCCGCGGCGGGTGAGCCGCCCGCCCGGCTAGGGCCCGGGCCGCGCGCCGGCGGCCGCCGCCTCCTGCCAGGCGAAGGCCAGCGGCGTCGCGGCGGTCAGGTCGATGGCGGGCTCCACGGTGGAATAGGACTGCACGTTGTCGGCGAACAGCGCGCCATGGCCGCTGAACGCCGAGTACGGCACGCCGCCGGCCGCGGTCGCCGCGCACGGCCGCATGTTCGGCACCGTGCCGGTCGCGGCGAACGAGTTCGGTCCCTCGACCGCCGCCCCCGCCAGCACCGGCGGCCGCCCGTCGTGCGAGCCCGCCAGGTTGGCGATCTGGTGCTGCATGCACTCGGGGAACACCGTGCCATCGCCGACGATCAGCGACACGCCCCACGCGTTCGCGCCGAGGATGTCGTCCAGCCAGCGCTGTGCCCGGCCCGCGTACCCGCTGCTGCGGGTCGCCGCGTCGTACTCGCTGGCCAGCACGGCCAGCCCGGCGCCGTGACTGGTCGTGTCCCACTGGTTCCAGGCGAACCCGAAGCCGAACGGGTCGGACCTGGCGATCGCGTCCGCGTGCGCCAGCTGGCTGCGCAGGTTACCGAGCGCCGAGGACCGGGCGGCCGCCAGCTGCCCGCCGGCGTGCGGCCCGATGGCCAGGTACAGCTCGTAGTCGGCCAGGCCGCTGACGTCGTAGAGGTTGAGCGTGTCGGAGACCGCGGCCTTCCCGTGCGCCCACTCGCGGGCCCAGCGGCCCGCGTCGCGCAGGTAGGCCAGGCCCGACCTGACCGGCAGGCCGGCCGGGACGCCGCCGTGCCGGCCGGCGTCCCGCACCGCCAGGGCCAGCTCGGTGGCGCCCAGCATCATGTCGTCGCGCCAGCTGGTCTCCGGGTAGAAGTCGTACGGGATGGCGGTCATCAGCTGGCCCCGCCACCGGGTATCGGCCAGCGCGTAGACGGTCTCGGCCGAGCGCAGGCAGCCGGCTGCGTAGCCCGGGTCGGCGGCCCGGAACAGCCGGTAGCAGAGCGCGAAGTCGGCGGCCAGCGGCCGGCCAGGTTGGGGCTGATCTGCGCGCCGGGCGGGCCGGCCCTAAACACCGGCGGGTGGCGGATGTAGCGGTAGCGGGGGTTGGTGCCCCGGTAGCTGTCGTCAGCCTGCGGCAGCCGCCAGATGTCATGATCGCCGAAGTAATAGTTGTTGGCCTCGCCCGTGCCGACCTGGTAGTACAGCGTCCGGGTGCGCTGATCCCACATCCGGCGCAGGAAGTCCATGCCGAACCTGGCCTCGCCGTACAAGCTCGTGGCGGCCCCCGGGCCAAGCTGGCGCGGGAAGGAGATCGCGCCCTGCTCCATCAGCGCTTCGGTATAGCTTGTTGTCTCCGCAAAATGCAGGTAGTCGCCGGCATCGAACCAGCCGCCGGTGGCGTTGATGCGCACCCCGGTGGCGAACCGGCGCAGGCTGCCGCGGAAGTCGCCGTTGCCGTCCACCGGCGGGGTGCGGAAGGTCATCGCGCTGCGGTCGTTCAGGTGCCCCGGCGCGGTGCGCAGCGCGGTGCGGACGAAATCGGGGCCGTCCCGCTCGTTCTCGTAGAAGTACCGGGCGCTGGCCAGCGGCCGGGCGTACAGCCGGGCCGCCGGGCCGATGCCGAACCAGGGCGAGACCACCGACGGATCGGCCGCCAGCGCAAGCCGGTAGCGGCCCGGCCGGTGCACCGCGGTGAACGTGACCGCCCACACCCGGTCGTAGCGCTTGCTCCACGCGCCCAGGTCCCGGCGGGACAGGCCGGAGGCGGCGGCCGCGCACGAGCCGGCCCGGACCAGCAGCCAGCGCGCGCCCGCCGGGCGGCCGGTCGTCATGATCTCGGCCAGCTTGGGCGCCGTGGCCGGGTAGCCGACCTGGTCGACCCGGATGACCGCAGCCGGGGCGGGCGCGGTGGCCGCGGCGCGGGCGGTGGCGGTGACCCGGGGCCGGGCGGACGGCTGGCCGCAGGCGGCCCGGCCGGCCGCCGCTGCCGCGGCCCGGCTCAGCGGCGCGGCCAGGCCGGCCCGGGACGCGGCCGCCCGGGAGGCCGGCCCGGGACGGCCGGCCGACGCGGCGGCCGGGGCGGCGCACAGCGCGATCGCGGTGGCCGCCGCGACGAGGCTGCCCGTCAGGTGCGCGGCCCGGCTGCCCCGGCCCGCCCGCCCGCCGTCTGTAATCATCCGCTGCTGCGCCATCGCCCGAGGCTAACGGACCGGGCATATCGCCCACAATGGGCAGGTGCGTCACTCGTCCGGGGCGCGGCGCAGCCGCTTGGTCTCCGACCGCCGCTGCTTGTCAGCCAGCCGCCGTTCCCGCGCCGCGCGGCTCGGCCGGGTCGGCCTGCGCGGTTGCGGCGGCGGTGCGGTGGCCTGCGTCAGCAGCTCCGACATCCGGGCGGCGGCGGCCTCCCGGTTGCGCAGCTGGGAGCGGAACTCCGATGCGGTCACCGTCACCACGCCGTCCGCCAGCCGGTCCGCGAGCGCGGCCAGCGCGCGCTGCCTCAGCACTGGCGGCAGGCTCTCGCTGGCCTGCACGTCGAAGGACAGCTCGGCCCGGCTGTCGGTGGTGTTCACGGACTGGCCGCCCGGGCCGGGTGACCGGGAGAACCGCCACGTCAGCTCGTCCGCCGGGATCGTGATCCCGCGGACGGTGACGTCGAGGCTCATGCCAGCATGCCTACCATGGCCGGCCTCGCCGGCCCGGCTGCCCGGGGCGCGGTATGGCCAGGCCAGCCGTCGCAGGGCCGGCCGGAAGTGGCCGAACGGCGGCGTTTGCGCGCCCGGGTCCTTGGCCGCGTCATCCCAGCGGCGCACCCGGCACGCGGCGGCGGCATGCAGGTTGGCCTCGAAGGCGGCAACCTCGGTGTCCTCCATCGGCCCGCCCTGGACGCTCAGGGTGTAGGCGGAGGCGGCCGAGAGCTTCGCCAGGTACCCGGGCACGCAGGTGACCAGGTAGCGCTTCGCGTCGACGTGCAGCCGGACCGGCTCGGTCACCTCCGGCCCGAACCACTGGGCCAGCCATGCCGCCCCGGCGTCGCTGTGCTGGTTGTCGGTGCCGGTCATCAGCTGCTGACCGGACACCGCCCCGGTGAAGTGCCCCACATCGTGCAGCAGCGCCGCCGCGATCAGGGCGTCCTCGGCCCCGTCCCGCTCGGCCAGCGCGCCCGCCTGGAGCATGTGCTCGGCCTGAGTCACCGGCTCACCCAGATAATCGGCGGCGCCCTCGCTCGCGAACAGCTCAGCGATGATGTCGGCCGGGTCCCCGGTGTGCATGTGGCGGTGCTCCCTCCGGCGGCACGCTCACGTTCCGGTCGCTGGCCGGCGGCCCCGCCCGCCAGCGCATTCCCGCGCGGCCGAAATGCTGTTGACCCTAGCTTTGCTTTTGACCCTAGCTTTGCTGTGCGGCCGCAGGCCTGCAACTCGCCCGGCGGACCGTTTCCCAGACTGCCAGCCAGCCGGCTTGCTGCGTTCACCCGGCGGCCAGCCGGGTTCTCGCTGATCACTCTTACCGGGGTTCACACGGCTGCACGGTCTTCCTACGATGTCGCCCATCGCCAGAGCAGATTCCCCGGCCGACGCGGCCGGGCCGGCCCGGTACGAGCCGCCCGGCGAGCTGCGGGCGGCCGGGGCCGACCACGGGCACGGCGCGTCGCGGGCCGAGCTGAGGCAGCGCCTGGACCGGCTGCCGGCCGGCCATCCGTCGTCCCCGTACGCCGAGGACGGCCGCCGCCGCGCGGACGCGGTCCGGCTCCGCGACCTGGAACTGCCGCCGGAGGAGCCGGGCCCGCGGGCCGCCCCGGACGGCGAGACGCGGACCTGGGCGGAGGCGTTACCCGGGCTGCGCGCCCGGTGGGAGGACCATCTGCAGCGCTGGCCGCCGGCCGAGGGCAAGCCAGCCGAGGGCAAGCCAGCCGAGGGCAAGCCGGCGGGCCGGGCGGGCGACGAGCCGGGCTCGTGGCGAGGCGATGCGGGGCAGTACCTGAACGCGGAGGAGAATCTGGTCGCCGGGCACGCGCTGGACCGGGTCAGGGAAGCCGAGCCGACCGTGACCCGCGCGCTGCGCGCGGTCGAGGCGGCGGTTCCCGGTTCCCGCCTCGTCGGCCTGGAGCACCGCCTTAAAGGCGAAGACCGCTACAAAGAGAAGGTGGCCGCCGAACTCTACGCGAAACCTGACCGGCCGCTCACCGACATCACCGATGGCGTGCCCGATTCGCTGCGGTATACCTTCACCCTGAACCCAAGAACTTATATAGCGGACTATCGCCGCTCGGCAGGCATCCTGAATGAGATGGGATACGAGCTCAAGCTCGTCCGGAACTACTGGCAGAACGATCAGTACAAGGGAATCAATACCCGCTGGATAGCGGCCGGGGAACAACCCGTCGAGATCCAGTTCCACACCAGAGAAAGCTTCGCGGCGAAACAGTTTACGCATGCCGCTTACGAGCGCCTGCGGAACCCCGTCGCCAGCGACGCAGAACGCCAAGACCTGTACGAGTTCCAGGGCGAGGCGAGCGAAGTGCTGCAGGTACCGGAGAACGCGGCCCGGATAGCTGACTACCGCAAGGGATCGCACGAATGAACCAGACTATAACCTATTTCGCCGTAATCGATGATCAAGCGAGTATCGATGATCCGGCGGGCATTGTCAGGCGAGTCCGGTCTGGATCTCGCGGATTTCACGATGAAGCCCTGGGCCGGAGCCTTAGTTGGCAATTCACGCCGTTGATCGTGGAGTGGGAGCGGGCGGAGGCTACTGATGATCTTGTCGAGGTGAGCGAGGCGGAGGCGGAAAGGATCATCGAGCGGCTCCGCCAGCGCTGGAGCGCCCTGGGCTAGATCACCCCGCCCGGACTGGCGGATCCCGCAGCCGGGGCAGTGAACTCGAGTATCAGCCGGTCTTCCACCGGCCGGTATCCGAGGCGCTGGTAGAGCGCGTTGCTGGTCGGGTTGGCCAGGTCGGTGAACAGCACGACCTCATCGGCCCCCTGGTCGAGCGCGAGCCGGCTCACGGCCACCGTCGCCGCTCCCGCGTATCCCTGGCGGCGCAACTCCGGCGGGGTGTAGACCGGGCCGACCCGGTTGACCCCGGCCACCGCTCCGGTCAGCCCGGCCAGCGCGACCGGCCTGCCGTCCGCCTCCCACAGCAGCATCCGGCCCTGCTGGACGCGCTCGGCGATAACCGTCTGGCTGCCGGGCCGGTCATGGACCTCCCGGGCAAAGGCCGCCACCCAGTCCTGCACGCCCGGCAGATCAGCGGAACCGGCGATCCTGGCCTGGCCGGCTGGTGGCGGGCTCGGCGTGACCAGCTCGCCGAGAAGGAAGAGCCGGGTGCGGCGCAATTCACGCGCCGTGGCACCGGTGATTGCAGTCCAGCCGGCCGCGAAGCCGTAGGCATCCCGCGGCGCGGCGTTCACCCCGCCGGGATCGCGGCCGCAGGCCGCTAGTGCCTCGGCCAGGTCGGCGGCAGCACCGGCAGGCGTCGCCGAGGTCAGCAGGACCGGGTACGGCGGCGTCTGCAGCATGGCCGCCGCCATTTCGCCCTCGGCCGTCCACCAGCCGAACACCGGAGGCTCGGCTCCGAACACCGCTGAGCCCAGGGTGCGGAGCGCGGCCAGGACCGTCAGTTCGACGGTGTGCCGCACTGGCCGGCTCGCCAGGAACTCACCGGCGGCCGCCTGGTACTGCTCCACCTCGTCGGTCAGTGTCCAGGGCATGCCTCATGTTGCGGCCCGTCACCGCTGGCCGCAACAGATTTCACCGTCTGCTAGGCGGCTGCGGACCGCTGCTCGGTGCCGCAGTACTTGCACTTGGCCGCGCCGGTCGGCAGGTCGCTGGACAGGCAGGCCGGGCAGGTCTTGACCGGGGCCGGGTCACCGAACACCACCTGGCCGCGCTGGGCCTGGAGCCTCTTGTACGGCATGACGATGACGAAGTAGACGACGGCCATGAAGATGACGAAGTAGATGATGGCTGAGATCAGCTTGCCGATGTTGACGAAACTCGCGGGATTGCTGGTGATGTGGAAGCCCAGTCCGGGACTCTTCGAGTTCCCTTCGGCGGCGGCTACGATCGGATTGATGATCCAGGTCGTGAACGCCGAGATCAGGTTGCTGAAGGCCAGGGCAATCACCAGGCCGATGGCGAGGACGATGACGTCCCCGCGCATCAGGAAGTTCCTGAATCCTCTCACCGGAAAACCCTCCTAACGGGGCGGTATTGCGCACTCGTGATCATAGGGGCCAAGGTCTGACCCGGAGCCAGCAACGGGGAATCCGTTCACGGAATAGCGGCTCGTAACGGCGGCAGCGCAGAACCGAATCGGTCATCCCTACCCGTGGATGGCGTTAACGCCTAGCCGGTTACACGGTAAGCATTGTGGCCTTAACGCCTGGTTATTTCGCATCGCAATACCGGGGCACCGCGCTGATGCTGAGCGGGAACCGCACCCCGGTCGGGCCGAAGACCATCCGGCCCGCCGCGGCTGCGGCCTCGTGCGCCGCGGCTACGACCTCGCCGGCCATCGGCTCCGGGCAGTGCACGAGCACCTCGTCGTGCTGGAAGAAGACCAGTTCGGGCCGCTCCGGGCCGGCCAGCTGGGCGAGCCGCGCGCGCAGCCCGGCCAGCAGGACCAGCGCCCAGTCCGCGGCGCTGGCCTGCACGACGAAGTTGCGGGTGAAGCGGCCGCGGGACCGGGCCGCCCGGCCCGCGGCGGGATCACGCTCGGCCTGCGGATCCGGTGACTCACCGGTGATGGCGCGCCAGTCCGCCGACGGCGGCGGGCAGGTGCGGCCGAGTACGGACCGGACCACCTTGCCCTCCTCGCCCGCCCGCGCCGCCGCCTCGACATATCCGGACGCTTGCGGGAACCGGCGGCGCAGCACGGCCAGCAGCTGGCCGGCCTCGCCGCCGGCCCCGCCGTACATGGCCGACAGCAGCGCGACCTTCGCCTTTGCCCGGTCGCCGCCGAACGCTCCCGACAGCGCGGCGTACAGGTCGCCCTCGGCCGCCGCGGCGGCGAACGCCCGGTCGCCGGCCAGCGCCGCCAGCACCCGCGGCTCCAGCTGGGCGGCATCGGCCACCACCAGCACCCAGCCGGGATCGGCCACCACGGCCCGGCGCAGCAGCCGCGGGATCTGCAGCGCGCCGCCGCCGCGGGAGGCCCACCGGCCTGACACCACGCCGCCGACGACGTACTGCGGCCGGAACCGGCCGCCGGTCACCCAGCTGTCCAGCCAGCTCCAGCCGTAAGCGGCGTGCAGCCGGGACAGTTCCTTGTATTCCAGCAGCAGCGGGATCACCGGGTGCTCGACCTCGCGCAGCACCGACAGCCGGGTGGAGGGCACCCGGATGCCCTGGCCGGCCAGGGCCCGGATCAGCTGAGCAGGTGAATCGGCGTTGACCGGACGGCCGCCGAGCGCGGCGGAGATCTGGCCGGCCAGCTCAGCCAGCCGGGCCGGACGCAGCGCCGCCGCCGGCGGCCGCGGGCCGAGCAGCTCGGTGAGCAGTTCGTCGTGCACGTCGGCGCGCCACGGCAGGCCGGCCGCCCGCATCTCCGCCGCGGCCAGGCCGCCCGCGGACTCGGCCATGGCCAGCAGGCCGAGCCGGCCAGGCTGGGCATCGGCGCCGATCTGGGCCAGCTGCGCGGCGTAGACGGCGGTCAGTGCATCGAGCACGGCCGCGGCCGGCTCCGCGGTCAGCCCGGACGCTGGCGGCTCGAACAGCGCCTGCTGAGTCAGCCCCGCGGGCGGCAGCAGGGCCGGGTCCTGGCGCGCCTGCGGCACCGGTCCGCCCCGCAGCCGGGCCCAGGCGGCCTCCAGCGTGGCCGGCTCGCCCAGCCGGCCGTCCCGGCCGAGTAGCAGCCCCTCGCACAGCGCCACGTCATGACAGCGCGCGACCCGGGTCCCGGCGGCCAGCAGCCGCGGGTACAGCTCGGCGGTGTCCGGCCAGACCCACCGCACCTCGCCGGCCTGCTCCCGGGCGGCGATTGCCGCGGGCAGGTCGCTGACCTCAGTGACGGTCCCGGCCCTGCGGCCGTCGGCGCCGACCTCGCGCAGCAGCCCGGAGCGCCCGGGACCCGGCGCGACCGCCATCTGCACCAGCCCATTGTGCGGCACCCCTCAGACACCGCCCGGCCCCTCGCCACCGGCGCTGCCGGTGCGTTCCATGATCTCGGTAACTTTTCAGGTCCAGCTGCGGAAAAGTTACCGAGATCATGGAAGCCAAGCCCGGGGGGCGCGGCGCGCCGGCGGAGGAGGCGGCGTGGCTCCCGGGGGCGTATGTGCGCTGGACGAGGTTAGTGGGGGTTGCCCAGGGCCTGCCCAGCCCGCCGCAGCAGGGTCAGGTCCCGGATCCGCACGGCCGTCGCCGTCCGTCCGGTACCGACGGCCAGCAGCGCCGCGGAGTTGCCCTGGTGCACCGAGCCGATGCCGCCGCGCTGCGCGTCCACGAGGGTCGAGCCAGTGACCTGGTAGGTCCGGCGGTAGCCGTCCGCGCTGCGGACCGTGATGGCACTCTGGCTGACTGCGGTGATCACGCCGGACTGGATGAGCACGGTCTGGTACCCGCCGCCGGGGGCCGGGCGCACGAACTGGCCGTGCAGGATCCGGCTACGGGCCGCGCCCGGGCCCGCCAGCCCGGCCCGCAGGCCGGTCCCGCCGGGGTGTTTCGTGTCGTGGCGGACGGCAGCCGTACTGGCTACAGACGGGCCGTCCGGCCCGATGATCTCCAGTGCGGCCGAGGCGCCGCCCAGCAGGGCGAGCACCGCCACCGTCGCCAGCAGCACCGGCCGCCGGGTCCGCGGCCAGCCCCGGCCAAGCCAGCCCCGGGCGGCCGGGGCGGCCCGGCCTATCGGCCAGCGCTCCGCACGGCCACCTGGCCGGGTGGCGGGCGCGTCGTCCGGGCTCATCGGCAGCCTCCTCCCGGGGCACCGGGCTGCGGCCGGACAACCGGCCGTCGCCGCGCCGGCAATGCGGCGGTGCACTGAGTACACCCTGAAATCCGGCGAAACGCCAGCTTGCCGGCCAAACTCCGGTCGGCGGGCAGGCCCGCTGAGCCAGCGTCACTGACCAGGGCCGGATAGCGCAACGGGGACGCGCCCGGGCGGCGCGTCCCCGTTGTCACGAGACGGTCAGGCCGAATTACCCGCGATCAGACCGCCGTGTCCTTCGCCGCGGCCTGACCCGGCAGCTCGCCCGAGGTCCAGGTGTTCATGTCGGCCGCGACCGAGGACCCGCGCCGGTCTGGCCGGCCGGGCTCGGGATCTGGCCGGGACGAGGGCCGCGGCCGGAAGGCCACGACCGCGGTCTGCGGCTCTGCTTCCTGGCTGCCGTCCGGAGCGGCCGACCAGGGCGGCCGCTGCTGCGGCCGGTTCGCCTCCGCATCCCCAGCCGACCCGGCAGGGCCGGCCGGTGCACCCGGGCCGGCCAGCACAGCCGGGCTAGGGGGCACGGGCGAGCCAGGAGGCGCGGGCGGGACCGGAGGCACGGGCGGGACCGGAGGCGCGGTGACGGCGCCGGGTTCGGCTGGCTGGGCCAGCGCCGCACCCGCCGACAGCGCTGCGGCCGCCGACGGCGCTGCGCCCGCCGACGGCGCTGCGGACGCCGGTGCGCCCGGGATGGCCGCCGCGGCCGGACCGGCGTCCGCGCCCGGAGCGACACCCGGGCTCGGTGCGGCGCCCGCGCCGGGGATGGGCGGCGCGTACCGGGCCGGGAATGCGGGACTGGAGTACGGATGGCCGGACGCACCGCGCGCCGCCGTGCCAGGTGTGCCCGGCCCGGCCCGCCGGGCCGCTGCGTCACGGGCCGCGCCGAGCACCGGCACCGGCCGGCCGCGGCAGCCTCAGGTCCGGCTGGGTGTCCGCGGCACCATCGGCGGCAGGCGGCTCGGGCACCGCCGGCGGCGCGCCAAGCACGCGGCTGTCCGCCGGTGCCGCCGCGGGCCGCGAGTCGGCCAGGTTCACCGGCCACGGGCCGGTTGCGACCGAAGCGGGACCCGGCTGCGGCTGGCTGTTCGCGGCAGAGATGGCGGGCCGCGCCCAGCAGCTGGGCCGCCCGGCCGCCGGGCCGGGCCCGAAGCCGGGCGTGGCCGGGGAGCCGTCACTGGCCGCATAGCCGCTGTCAGCCGGAGAGCCGTGAGCGTCCGGTGATCCAGCACCGGCCGGCGAGTCACTGGCCGTCGGCGCCGGGCCGCTGACGCCGCGCAGCGCGCTGCCGTTGCTGACGGCCGGGCCGGCCGGGTGCGCACCGCGCCCGCCATCTAGGCCGGCGGCCGCCCAGGCGGCCGGGGTCAGGCGCTTCGTGTCCTGCCAGGCGGCCGGGCGGGCCGGCTGCCGCCAGGAAGAATCCGACGGCCCGGAATCGGGCTGAGCGGCCGGCCGCGATGCTCCCGGCTGCGCCTCCTCAGGCTGGCTGCTGTCCGGCCGGCCAGAACCGGGCTGGGCAGAACCGGGCTGGGCAGAACCGGGCTGGGCAGAACCGGGCTGGCGGCGATCTAGCTGACCGTTTCCAGGCAGGCCGTCACCGGGAAGGCCGCCACCGGGAAGGCCGCCACCGGGCTGGCTGGCAGCGGACTGGCCCGTGCCTGAGGCCCCCGGGCCGGGCCGGCCGGAGCCGGGCTGCGCCGCGGCGCGGCGGGCCGCTTCCAGCCGGGCCTGCTGCTGGGCGGCTTGGCGGACCGCTTCCTGGCGCGCCGCGGCCTGCCGAGCCGCTGCGGCGGCCCGGAACACCGGCGCGTCCTGCCACGACCCGGGCGCCCCGGGCCGGTCCGCCCACGGCTGCGCGCTGCCATGGGGCGCGGTCAGCGGGTCGGCATTAAAGTCCGGCGAGGTCAGCGGGTCGGCGCCGACGGCCGGCTCGGCCGGCCACCAGCCGGACGGCCCGGTCCGGGCGCTGGCCGGCCGCCGCTGGCCTCTCGCGCACCGGTCTCTCGCATGCTGGTCTCCGGCTCGCCGCCCTCTCCCGTCCTGGCCTGCGGCGGGGTCGCAACCGGCCCGGCGGGCGCCGGCGCCTGGGCCGGGACGCGCGGGTGGCCGACGCCCGGCTGCTGGCCGGTCTGCGCGGTGTCGCCGGGTGCGGTTCTTGCCGGAGTGCTGCCCGCTGGCCCAGCCGCCCGGGCTGGGTCAGCCGGAATAGCGCCACCCAGCGCAGCGCGACCTGGCGCGGCGCTGTCCGGCGCGGTACGGCCCGCCGCGGCACCATCCGGCGCGGTGCGGCCTGGCGCGGATCCGCCCCGCATGGCATCAGCCGGCGCGATGCCAGCTGGCGCGGATCCGCCCGGCCTGGTGCCGCCCGGCCGGGCACTGCCGGTTGCGGTGCTCTCTCGTGCAGCGCCATCTCGTGCAGCGCCATCTCGTGCAGTACCATCCAGCGCCGTGCTGCCCAGCGGGTTGCTCTTCAGCGCGTTGCTGCCCGGCGCAGTCCCGGCCGGGGCGATGCCGTTCGGCCCGATGGCACCCGGCGCGGCGGCGGCCCGGCGCTGGCCGCGGTCGGTCGCGGCCCGTGGCTGCGTGGCCATCAGGTTCTCTGTCGTCCCGCTGCGCGGGCTGATCAGGCCGTAGCACTCGTGCTTGTCGAGCAGGGCCGTGAGCCGCTCGGCGTCCTCGGCGCCGAGGCCGAAGACCACCCGCGGCTGCCCCCAGGGCTCCTCCAGCGAGTAGCCGACGTAACTCGACACCGGCGGCAGCGGCTCCGCGTCCAGGCCGTGCATGGTCCGCCACCGACGCCAGGCCCTTTCCAGCGCCCCCGCTGCCTGCTGCGCCCGCATGACCACATCCGGATCGCGCATGGTGCGTTCCTCCCCTTGAAGCGACTGCCCACTTCCGCCGGATGGCGGGTCCCCCGGGGCGTGGCGTACGTCACCGACTGTCTTCTGCTCGCGGTCTTCGGTGGTGCACGAACGCCTGCACATGCCGCAGCCCGCTGACAGCAGTTAGCGGGCTGCGGCATCGCGACAAGTATGTCTGACCCCCCGCCCTATCAGGGGAGATTACAAGAAGTTGCTAAAGATTACTAAGAGTTAGCAGCGCGCCGGCTAGGCCGCGCTGGCCGCCGGTGCTAAGCCGCGCAAGCCCCGCGCCAGCTGCGGCACCGGATTCATGATCATGGTGATTTGATGGCGGCTTTCCGCACGAGAGCCGCCACGATCATGGAACGAGAAACTCAGCGGGCGGAGGTCCCGGAACCATGACCGGCCGGTCCCGGAAATGCGAAACGCCGGCCAGGTCTGGCCGGCGGGGCGGGTACGTGCGGGCGGGCGGGTACGTGCGGGCGGGCGGCTAGCTGAGTGCGTGAACTGTCGGCCGCCGACCTGCCGGTGCGGGCAGTCCGGGAGGCCGGTCGACCCCGGCTGTCTGCGGCAGCGACGCTGATTGCCTTGCGCCTGTCCGGCTGACGCCCCCCTGCACGGCGCATGCCGCCGGGGCCGACCCCCCTTACGTTATTAAGCTGTGGTGCGTGTGCTGGCCGCCGCGCACGGGGCGCGCGGGCGGCCTGGCCGCTACTCCGAGCGGGGCTGCGGAATTCCCGCCAGCAGGGCGCGGACTTCGGTCTCCCGGTAGCGGCGGTGGCCGCCGAGCGTCCGGATCGACGTCAGCTTCCCTGCCTTTGCCCACCGGGTTACCGTCTTCGGGTCAACCCGGAACATCGTTGCGACCTCCGCCGGGGTTAGCAGCGGCTCGGCCTCTGGTGTGCGTGCGGACATATGAGCGGCCTCTCCTCCTGGACCGGTACTGCGATCCTGCGTTTGGGCTATTCCTGGCTCCATCGGGGAGCCTGCGATGGATGTCCCATATGGCCCCCAGAGACCATATTGCCATCACTACACGTAACAAGTCGACCACCGGGAGCAAAACTTTCGTTCCGAGTCACCCCGTCGCCCCGGAGAATATTGTCACGCTGCGTGATTCTAGCGACACGGATCGTCGCAACGGGCAGATTCGGAAAAGTCATCTCCGCCTCCCGTCGGTTCCGGAAGCCGATGGTCTGTAGGACCGGCCGAGCAGGAAGAATCCGCAGGCAGCAGGCGGTTTGCCAGACCGCGCCCGGACGCGCGCGCCAAGGCCGGCGACACCCCGGCCGCGCGACACCCGCGGCAGATGCCCCGGTCCGGGCCCTGCCGCCGGGCCTCTGGCGGCAGCCAGCGAGCCCGCGGGCATTAACAGGGAGTAACCAAGACTCCCCACATGAAGATCCCCCCACACCACACCAGTCAGCGCTCTCGGTGAAGTCTGGCGACTTCGGCCTGGTTTGCGGCTGATGCCGCCCTTGGCGCCTGCCCGCTGCGGTCCGCTCCGGCCGGTCCGCCGCGCCCGCCCGGGGCGCCGGGAAACCGGCCGATTCGGTCGCATCGTGCCGACATAGGACAGCATGACCAATCGTGACATACTGCGGCGCACAGCAGAAGAGCACGCGTCCGCAGATCGTCCCGCCCGGTCTCCTACATCACCCCGGCCGCACTACGCTGATCGGGACGCCCGCCTCAGCGACGACGCGGGCCACATGCCCGGGAGCCGCCGTGACCAACGTCTTCGCCAGCGCGGGAAGCGCTGCCGACACCCCCGCCGCGCTGCGGGCGGGCAGCGGCCGTGACAGCCACGAGCAGGTGGTGTTCTGCCAGGATCCCGCCAGCGGGCTGCGCGCCATCATCGCGATCTACTCCACCGCGCTCGGGCCCTCACTCGGCGGGACCCGCTTCTATCCCTATCCGAGCGAGGACGCGGCGCTGGCCGACGTGCTGAATCTGTCCCGCGCCATGACCTACAAGAACGCGCTGGCCGGGCTGGACCTCGGCGGCGGCAAGGCTGTCATCATCGGCGACCCGGCAACCGACAAGTCCGAGCCGCTGCTGCGGGCTTACGGCCGCTTCGTCCAGTCGCTCGGCGGCCGTTACATCACCGCGTGCGACGTCGGCACCAACAGCGACGACATGGACATCGTGGCCCGCGAGTGCGCCCACGTAACGGGCCGCACCGTGCCCAACGGCGGGGCCGGCGACTCATCGGTCCTCACGGCCTTCGGGGTCTTCCAGGGCATGCGCGCCACCGCGCAGCACGTCTGGGGCAGCCCCAGCCTCGCCGGGCGGACCGTCGGCATCGAGGGCGTGGGCAAGGTGGGCCACCGGCTGGTCGAGCACCTGGCCGAGGACGGCGCCGACATCGTGGTCTACGACGTCAGCCCGCGCGCAGCCGAGCAGGTCCGCGCCCGGCACCCGCAGGTGCGGATAGCGGCCAGCCGGGCCGAGCTGACCGGCGCCCCGCTGGACGTCTACTCCCCGTGCGCGCTCGGCGGGGCCGTGGACGACGACACGGCGGCAGCGCTGTCAGCTCGCGTCATCTGCGGCGCCGCCAACAACCAGCTCGCCCATCCCGGGATCGAGAAGCTGCTGGCCGACCGCGGCATCGTCTACGCGCCCGACTACGTGGTGAACTCCGGCGGCGTGATCCAGGTCGCCGACGAGCTGGCCGGGTTCAGCTTCGAGCGGGCCCGGACCCGGGCGGAGAGGATCTTCGGCACCACCGGCCAGATCCTGGCCCTGGCCGACAAGGACGCGGTGCCGCCTGCGGTGGCGGCCGACCGGCTGGCCGAGCGGCGGATCGCCGACGTGGGCCGGCTGCGCGGGCTCTGGCTGGGCGGCTGACCGGCGCTCGTAGCGCCGGCGGAAGCGCCAGCCGCCCAAACCAGGTACGGTTGTCTGTGTACAGAGGGTCGGTCGTGCTATGCGCCCGCGGACGGCGGATGGCGGGCAGATTGGCTGTGCACCAAGCCCGTAACCACCAGCCCGCCTGGGTCACCCACCACCCGGCGGCTGACCAGGGGCCCGAGAGCGGCCCCGCACGTTCGAGGGGGTCGAGCCGATGGGGCGCGGCCGAGCCAAGGCCAAGCAGGTGAAGGTAGCCCGCCAGCTCAAGTACAGCGGCGGAGACATGAATCTTGACCAGCTGCGGGCTGAGATCGGCGCCGGTAGCGATACGGGCGACGGGGATCATGCCGGCTGGTCCGACCGGTATCCGGGTGCGGATGACGAGGATGAGGGCGAGTTCGCCGACGGCGACCTCGACGAAGACGACGAGGACCCGGCCTACCGGTAGTCAGCCCGCGTAGTCGCCGGTCAGCTGCACTGCGGCGGGCTCTGCAGCCATGGCGGAATCTGCCGTGACGGCGGGCTCTGCAGTTATCTCGCCCAGGATCCAGGCGGGCACGTCCCGGCTGCCCAGCAGCTCCAGTGCCCGGTCAGCGGCGGCCGCCCCCACCACCGCGGCCATGCCGACGCCCATGTTGAACACCCGCTCCATCTCTGCGCGCTCGACCTGGCCGCGCCCGGCCAGCATCCCGAACACCGGCGGCGGGCACCAGCTGGGCCGCTCCAGCCGGGCGCCGGTGCCCGGCGGCAGCACCCGGGCCAGGTTCGCGGCCAGGCCGCCCCCGGTCACGTGCGCGAACGCGTGCACGTCGCAGCCCGCCGCGAGCGCCAGGCAGTCCCGGGCGTAGATGCGGGTCGGCTCGAGCAGCTCGGCGCCCAGCTCCCGGTCCAGCTCGGACGGCTGGCGGTCCAGCGCCAGTCCCGCGGACGGGCTGTCCACGATCCGCCGCACCAGCGAGAACCCGTTGGCGTGCAGCCCGGAGGAGGCCAGCGCGATCACCACGTCACCGGGCCGGACCCGGCCGGGGCCGAGCAGCCGCCCGGCCTCGACCACCCCGGTGGCCGCCCCGGCCAGGTCGAAGTCATCGGGGCCCAGGTGGCCGGGATGCTCGGCGGTCTCGCCGCCGACCAGCGCGCAGCCCGCCAGCACGCAGCCGTCCGCCACCCCGGCCACGATCGCTGCCACCCGCTCGGGCACCAGCCTCCCGCAGACCACGTAGTCGGTCATGAACAGCGGCTCCGCGCCGCAGACGACCAGGTCATCGACGACCATGCCGACCAGGTCACGCCCGATCGTGCCGTAACGGCGCAGGCGCTGGGCGATCGCCACCTTGGTGCCGACGCCGTCGGTCGAGGTGGCCAGCAGCGGCCGCGCGTAGCCGCGCAGCGCGGACGCGTCGAACAGGCCCGCGAAACCGCCGAGGCCGCCCACCACCTCGGGGCGCCCGGTACGGGCGACCGCGTCCCTGATCAGGCCGACGGCCCGCTCGCCGGCCTCGATGTCGACCCCGGCCGCGGCGTAGCTGCCGCCGCCCGCGGTCACCGGGCCCGGCCGGCGGCGGGCACGGCCTCCAGCAGGTGCTTGCCCCGCTCGGCCAGCGGGACCGGCACCGGGTAGCGGCCGTCGAAGCAGGCCCGGCACAGTTGCCCGGCCGGCACCGTGGTGGCCTCGGTCAGCCCGTCCAGCGAGATGAAGCCCAGGCTGTCGGCGCCGATGGCGTGGCAGATCTCCTCCGGCGACAGGCTGCCGGCGATCAGCTCGGCCCGGCTGGCGAAGTCGATGCCGAAGAAGCACGGCCAGGCCACCGGCGGGCTGGAGATGCGCACGTGCACCTGCGCCGCGCCCGCCTCGCGCAGCATGGCCACGATGGCCTGCTGGGTGTTGCCGCGCACGATCGAGTCGTCGACCACGATCACCCGCTGGCCGGCGATGACGTGCCGCAGCGGGTTGAGCTTGAGCCGGATGCCGCGCTGGCGGATGGTCTGGCTGGGCTGGATGAAGGTACGGCCCACGTAGGAGTTCTTGACCAGCCCCTGGGCGTAGGGGATGCCGCTGGCCTGGGCGTAGCCGATCGCGGCCGGGGTCCCGGACTCGGGCACCGGGATGACCAGGTCGGCCTCGGCCGGGTGCTCGGCGGCGAGCCGCCGCCCGACTTCGACCCGGGCCGCCTGCACGCTGCGCCCGGCGATGGTGGTGTCCGGCCGGGCCAGGTACACGTACTCGAACAGGCAGCCGCTCGGCTGCGGGCGGGCGAAGACCTGCGAGCGCACGCCGCGCTCGTCGACCGAGATCAGCTCGCCCGGCTCGACCTCGCGGACGAAGGTGGCGCCGATGATGTCCAGCGCCGCGGTCTCGCTGGCCACCGCCCAGCCGCTGGCCAGCCGGCCCAGCACCAGCGGCCGGAAGCCGTGCGGGTCGCGGGCGGCATACAGGGTGCGCTCGTCCATGAACACCAGCGAGAAGGCCCCGCGGGCCAGCGGCAGCGCCGCCAGCGCGGCGGCCTCGATGCCCGCCCAGCCCTCGCCGCCGGCCCAGTCCGCCCGGCCAGCTCCGTCCGTCCAGGCCTCCCGGCCGGGCCCGGTGGCATCGGTCCCGTCGGTCCCGTCTGGCCAGGCCTGCTGCCCGGCCGCGCCGGGCCCGGCCGGCCGGTCCCCGACCCCGGCCAGGATGCCGGGCAGCGCGGGCTGGGCGCCGGGGGTGGCGAACAGCGCGGTCAGCACATCGGTGTCGGAGGTGGCCCGCACGCCGCCGCCCGCCCGGCCCGGCTCCGGGCCGACCAGCTCGGCCAGCTCCAGGGTGTTGATCAGGTTGCCGTTGTGCCCGAGCGCGACACTGCCGGCCGGGGTGGACCGGAACGTCGGCTGCGCGTTCTCCCAGACCGACGAGCCGCTGGTGGAGTACCGGCAGTGCCCGACGGCAATGTGGCCTTGCAGCGTGCTCAGGCTGGACTCGTCGAAGACCTGGGCGACCAGGCCCATTTCCTTGTAGACCAGGATCCGCGAGCCGTCGCTGACCGCGATCCCGGCCGACTCCTGGCCGCGGTGCTGCAGCGCATACAGGCCGTAGTACGCGAGCTTGGCGACGTCCTCGCCCGGGGCCCAGGCCCCGAACACGCCGCATGCGTCCCGCGGCGGCCGGTCGGAGGGATCGAGATCGCCGGTCAGGCGGCCGTCGGGCTTGATCACCCGCTCAGTCTAGGTCGTCCCCGGCCAGCCCCGGCGGGCTACCGCCCGGCGGCGCGGCGGCCGTAGCCGGCCAGCGGGAGATAGCCGGACAGGTCCGCCCGCGGGCCGCTGGCCTGCACTGCGCCGCCGGCCACGGCCTGCGCCCAGGCCGTCCGCCCGGTCGCGAGCGCGATCCAGGTGAGCGGGTCGGTCTCGATCACGTTCGGCGGCGTGCCCCGGGTGTGCCGCGGCCCGGGCACGCACTGGACCGCGGCGAACGGCGGTACCCGCACCTCCACCGCCCGGCCGGGCACCTGCCCGGCCAGCAGCCCGAGCAGGTAGCTCACCGCGCCACGCAGCGCGCCGCGGCGCGGCGCGGCGCCCGCGTCCAGGGCGGCCAGCACCGCGGCGGCGCAGGCCGCGCCGAGCGCGGCGGGGGTATCCGGGCCGGTCCACGCAGGATCGCCGAGCGCGGCGCGCTGCTCGTTGAGCGCGGCGCGCAGCCGGGCCGGATCGGGCTGTCGGGCGGGCATCGCCCTGGGACGCTAGCGCACCGGGCCGACAGCCGCCGCCGGCCACCCCGGCACCGCCGGCTCCCGGCGCAGCCGCCCAGCGCTCCCGGCGCTCCCGGCGCTCCCGGCGCTATCTTCATGATCTCGGTAACTTCTCAGTTCCATCCGCGGAAAAGTTACCGAGATCATGCCCCTCAGCCGGGGAGACCCGGCGTGAGCGAGGCCGGCGCGGGCGGCCCAGCGCGGGCGGCGGGCCCGGGCGAGCACAGCCGGCCGGCGTTGCCCGTTATGCACCTGTGTCCGGGTTTCGCCGCGATCTTGCCATATCCGGCCGCATATTCCGATAATCGTTTCGTATGCCAGGTCAGCGCAGCATGCCCCGCCGCAGGTCGCGAGGTTCCTGGACGCCCAGGATCATCGGGATCGCCGTCGTGCTGGCCGCGGCCGCCGTCGCGGCCAGCGTGGTGCTGCTGTCCCCCGCCGCCCGCCCGGCCCGGCCCGCGCGGGCGCTGCCGCGCCGGGTGCAGAGCGTCCAGACCGCCGGCCTGGTCAGCGGCGGGCCGCCGGCCGCCGGGAAGGTGCCCGCGGCGCAGCAGCTTCTTGCCTCCTCATCTGGTCTTGACTTTGCCCCGGTGCCCGCAGCCGAACTCGCGGCCGGCAACCCGCAGTGGACCGGGGACCTGATGGCCGGCGGGACCTGGATCTTCATCTACGCCCGGAACGGGCAGTGCCTGGCCTCGGCGGGGACGCGGCGCGCGCCGTCGCTGGCGCTGCGCCGGTGCGACCTCGGCGCCAGCCAGCGCTGGCGCGCCACCGGCCGCGAGCAGGTCGCGGGGTACATCTACTACCAGTTCGCCAGCCTGGCCAGCGGGCGCTGCATCACCGTCGGCACGGCCGGCTCGGCTGGCCGCGCGGCGGGGCTGGCGGCGTGCGCTCCCGGGCGGCCGTGGACCCAGCTGCTCGCCCTGTGGTGGACCTCCTAGCCGAACAGGGCCGGCAGCGTGCCCTGGTGCACCGCGCGCAGCTCGTCCAGGCCGGCCGAGAAGCGGCCGGCGGCCCCCGCGCTGATCTCCAGCGCCTCGCCGCCGGTGCGGCCGAGCGGGGCCAGCGGCACGCCGTGCTCCGCGCACAGCGCGCTGAACTGCGCCGCCGCGTCCGGCCGGACGGCGGCCAGCACCCGGGCCGGTGACTCGCTGAACAGCAGCGCGCAGGCATCCGGCCGCCCGCCGCCGTCATCGGCACTCCCGCCGCCGGCGCCCGGGAGGGTCACCGCGGCGCCGGTCCCGGCCGCCAGGCAGTACTCGGCCAGCGCCACGGCCAGCCCGCCGTCGGACAGGTCGTGCGCGGCGGCCAGCAGGCCGCCGGCCGCGGCCGCGTGCAGCACGGCGGCCAGCGCCTGCTCGGCGGCCAGGTCCGGCGCGGGCGGCAGGCCGCCCAGGTGGCCGTGGCTGGCCTGCGCCCACGCCGATCCGTCCAGGTCGGCCCGCGTGACGCCGAGCAGCGCCAGCGCCAGGCCCGGCTCGGCCGACCCGGCGGGCAGCCGGCGCCGCACGTCGTCGTGCACGCCGAGCACGCCGACGACCGGGGTGGGGTGGATGGCCTCGGCGCCGGTCTGGTTGTAGAAGCTGACGTTGCCGCCGGTCACCGGCAGGCCGAGTGCCCGGCAGCCGTCCGCCAGGCCGCGGACGGCCTCGGTGAACTGCCACATCACCGCGGGGTCCTCGGGCGAGCCGAAGTTGAGGCAGTTGGTGACCGCGAGCGGCCGGGCGCCGGTGGCGGCCACGTTGCGGTAGGCCTCGGCCAGCGCGAGCTGGGTGCCCGCGTACGGGTCCAGCCGGCCGAACCGGCCGTTACCGTCGGTGGCCAGCGCGATGCCCAGATTCGTCTGCTCGTCGATCCGCAGCACGCCCGCGTCGTGCGGCGCGGCCAGCACCGTGTCACCGCGCACGTAGCAGTCGTACTGCTCGGTGACCCAGGCCGGGTCGGCGATGCCGGGCCAGCCGAGCACGGCCAGCAGCGCGGCGCGCAGCCCCGCCGCGTCAGCCGGGCGGGGCAGCCGGGCGGCCCGGTCGGCCTGCAGCGCGTCCTGCCCGGCCGGGCGGGCCGCCGGGCGCTGGTACGCCGGCCCGTCGTCGGCGGCGCTGCCCGGCGGGATGTCGACCACCGGCTCGCCGTGCCAGCTCATCGTGAGCCGCCCGGAGTCGTTCACCTCGCCGATGACCGTGGCCCGCACGTCCCACCGGCCGCAGATCTGCAGGAAGCGCGGCACGTCGGCGGGCGCGACGATCGCCATCATCCGTTCCTGCGACTCGCTCATCAAGATCTCGGCCGGGCCGAGGGACGGATCGCGCAGCGGCACGGCATCCAGCCGCACGCTCATGCCCGCGCCACCGCCGGCGGCCAGTTCGGTGGTCGCGCACGCCACGCCCGCGGCGCCGAGGTCCTGGATGCCCGCAACAAGCCCCGCCGCGTAGAGCTCCAGGCAGCATTCGATCAGCAGCTTCTCGGTGAACGGGTCCCCGACCTGGACGCTGGGCCGCTTCGCGCCCTCGCCGGTCCCGCCGAACGAGGCGCTGGCGAGCACCGAGGCGCCGCCGATGCCGTCCGGGCCGGTGGCCGAGCCGAGCAGGATCACCTGGTTGCCGGCCCCGGTGGCGGCGGCCACCTTGAGGTCGGCGTGCCGCATGACGCCCACGCACAGCGCGTTGACCAGCGGATTGCCCGCGTAGCAGGCGTCGAAGGCCAGCTCGCCGCCGATGTTGGGCAGGCCGAGGCAGTTGCCGTAGAAGGAGATGCCGCCGACCACCCCGGGCAGCACCCGGCGGGTGTCGGGCGCGCCCGCCGGGCCGAACCGCAGCGCGTCCATCACCGCCACCGGCCGGGCGCCCATGGCCAGGATGTCGCGCACGATCCCGCCGACGCCGGTGGCGGCGCCCTGGAACGGCTCGACGTAGGACGGGTGATTGTGGGATTCGATCTTGAACGTGACCGCGTAGCCCTGGCCGATGTCGACCACGCCCGCGTTGGCGCCGATCCCGGCCAGCAGCACTCCGGCGTCCGGCGCGGTGTCCGCGAGCTGGCGCAGGTGCACCCGGGAGGACTTATAGGAGCAGTGCTCGCTCCACATCACCGAGTAGACGGCCAGCTCGGCGTCGGTCGGCCGCCGCCCGAGCACGGCGGTGATCCGCTCGTACTCCAGCCCGGTCAGGCCGAGCTCGGCGTAGGGCTGCGGCCGGGCCGGCGTGGCCGCGGCCTGCGTGACGGTGTCCTGGCCGGTCACTGTGTCTTGTGCGGCGCCCGCCTGCGCGCCGGTCACTGTGTCTTGACCGGCGCCCGCCTGCGCGCCGGTCACCGGGCCGCTCCTGGCTGCGGGCGGGCCAGCCGGGCGGCGTGCGCGGCGATCGAGGTGAAAAAGCCCAGCCCGTCGGCCGACGGGCCGGTCAGCGCGGCCACGGCGTGCTCGGGGTGCGGCATCAGGCCGGCCACGTTGCCGTCCGCGCTGATCACCCCGGCGATGCCCGCGGCCGACCCGTTGGGGCTGGCGCCGCAGTACCGGGCCAGGACCCGGCCGCCGGCCTCCAGGCCGGCCAGCGTGGCCGGGTCGGCGACGTAGGCGCCCTCGCCGCTCTTCAGCACCACGGTGATCTCCTGACCGGGCTGGTAGCCGCCGGTCCAGGTGGTGCCGGCCGCCTCGATGCGCAGCCTGACGACCTTGCTGACGAAATGCAGGCCGGCGTTGCGGGTCAGCGCGCCCGGCAGCAGGTGCGCCTCGCACAGGATCTGGAATCCGTTGCAGATGCCCAGCACCGGCAGCCCGGCCCGGGCCGCCGGCACCAGCTCGGCCATCACCGGCGCGAACCGTGCGATCGCGCCGCAGCGCAGGTAGTCGCCGTAGGAGAAGCCGCCGGGCAGGATCACCGCGTCGACGCCGCGCAGGTCGCGGTCGCCGTGCCACAGCGGCACCGGCTCCGCGCCGGCCAGCCGCACCGCCCGCAGCGCGTCCCGGTCGTCCAGCGACCCGGGGAAGGTGACGACGCCGACCCTGGCCGTCACCGGCGTCGCCGGCCGCTCACCGGCATCCTCGAGTGCGGCGCATGCCCGCAAGATACCGGCTCAGCGGGCCAGGCGCCGGGTCAGCGGGCCGGACGGCGCTGCCGGGGACCGCCGGGACCGCCGGGATCGCTGGCCCGGCCGCGGTCATCAGCCAGCAGGCTCAGCCGGCGTGGCGAGCCAGCAGGCTCAGCCGGCGTCGCGCAGCTGCCACTCCGGCAGGTGCGTGAGCGGGGCGTCTTCGCGGAACTCGATCCGCTTGCGCATCGACACCACCGTGCCCTTGCCGGGCCCGCTGCGCAGCCGCACGTCGTCCACGCAGGCCCGCATGATCGCCAGCCCGCGGCCGGACTCGGGCAGCTCGGCCACGGCGCGCTCCTGCGCCGTGCGCAGGCCGGACGCCCGGCGCCCCAGCCGGGACAGCAGCGGGATCGGCCCGGCCAGGGCGCGCCGGGCGGCGGCCCCGTGCGGGTGCTCGCCGGCCCGGCGGCCGGCTCGCATGGCCGGGCGGCCCGGCGGGCGGCGCAGCGCGGACGGCGCGCCGGGCAGCCGCCGCGGGTCGAAGCCGCGGCCGCTGTCGACGACCTCCAGCTCGCAGCCGTCCTGGCCGATGCGAGCCACGATCTCGTATCGCGGGGCCGGGCCCGCGTGCCGCAGCACGTTCGTGCACGCCTCGGTGACCGCGAGCAGCAAGTCGGCCACGCTGTCCTCGTCCGCGCCCAGCCGGGTCAGCGTGTCCCCGAGGACCCGGCGCATCACCGGAATGCTCAGTGCCTCGCGCGGAAACACGAGGCAGAACCGAACGCCGTCCCCCGGCTCCCCGGAATGCCCCACCCGAGTTCGCATTCGCTCCTCAGCCCCCGCCGGTTGCCGGTCACACTGATTCACATTGTGAGGGTTTCCCGTGGCCGGGCCCGGTAATCCTGAACTCAGGCGATCTCTGGACGAACAGTGCGCATACGGGGTGGCCAGGATCACTGCGGCAGGCCGCCCGGACCGGGATTTTCATGATCGCATGATGTTCCTGGCGGGCATTTCGCGATAACAATATTGATCGCGCAATTACCCGCCGGGTCCGCAGCGGCCGCTTTAGGGCGGCGCCGGGGCGCCGCGACGGCGCGGGCCTTAGCCGCCTCAGCCGCCGCGGACAGTGAACTCCTCGATGACCGGGTTGGCCAGCAGTTCGGCCGCGAGCTCGGCCATCCGCGCCAGCGCTTCCCCGCCCGCCCCGGGCACTTCGATCTCGAACCGCTTGCCCTGCCGCACCCCTGCGACCTCGCCGAACCCGAGGCGGTGGCAGGCGCTGGTGATGGCCTCGCCCTGCGGGTCGTGGATCTCCGGCTTCAGCATCACGTCGACGACAACTCTGGCCACGGCACGCAGCGTACGCGACGCCAGGCACACTCACTTGACCGTCGCTCAGCCCGGGCGGGTACTGTCGCAGCGGAACCGCACGCCGGGTGGGTAAGGACCTGGTTGGGGACTAAGGTCCTGGCATCCGGCCCAGATCTGCGAGGAGTGGCACGTGACCGTCAGAGTCGCCGGGCGAGCTGCTCCTGATTCCCACCGCTTCGGCGGACCGGTCGAATCGGGAGAGGCAATTCAGCTCCTGAACCCAGAGGGCCAGCGGGTGGACCATCCGGATTACCCGCTGGACATTTCCGCCGATGAGGTCAAGTCGCTCTACCGCGATCTGGTCCTGGTCCGCCGGATCGATTTCGAGGCGATCGCGCTGCAGCGGCAGGGCGAACTGGGAATCTGGGCGTCACTGCTCGGCCAGGAAGCCGCCCAGGTCGGCTCGGGCCGGGCGCTAGGCCCGCGGGACATGGCCTTCCCGACCTACCGCGAGCACGGGGTGGCGTGGTGCCGCGGGCTGGACCCGATGAAGCTGCTTGAGCTGTTCCGCGGGGTCAGCCACGGCGGCTGGGACCCCGAGGAGCACCGCTTCCACCTGTACACGATCGTGATCGGCAGCCAGACGCTGCACGCCACCGGTTACGCGATGGGCATCCAGCGCGACGGCGCCGTCGGCGAGGACGGCGAGGCGGCCATCGCGTACTTCGGCGACGGCGCCACCAGCCAGGGCGACGTCAACGAGGCCTTCATCTGGGCCTCGGTCACCAACGCGCCGGTGGTGTTCTTCTGCCAGAACAACCAGTGGGCGATCTCCGAGCCGCTGGAGCGGCAGAGCCGGGTCCCGCTTTACCAGCGGGCGCACGGGTTCGGCTTCCCCGGCGTGCGGGTTGACGGCAACGACGTGCTGGCCTGCCTCGCGGTGACGCGGGAGGCCCTGCGGGCGGCCCGGGAGGGCCAGGGCCCGACGCTGATCGAGGCGTTCACCTACCGGATGGGCGCGCACACCACCACCGACGACCCGACCCGCTACCGGCTGTCGGCCGAGCTGGAGTCGTGGAAGCTGAAGGACCCGATCGAGCGGGTGAAGCAGTACCTGATCCGGTCGCAGCTGGCGGACATGGAGTTCTTCGACCAGGTCGCGGCCGAGGCCGACGAGGTCGGCGCCCGGATCAGGAAGGGCTGCCAGGAGATGCCGAGCCCGCAGCCGCTGAGCATGTTCGACAACATTTACGCCGAGCCGCACGCGCTGGTGGCGGCCGAGCGCGAGCAGCTTGCGGCCTACCTGGAGTCGTTCGAGGTCGCCGAGGTAGCGGAGGGGGCGGCACGATGACCACGCTGACGCTGTCCCGGGCCCTGAACGAGGGGCTGCGCAAGGCCCTGGAGGACGACCCCAAGGTCCTGATCATGGGTGAGGACGTCGGCAAGCTCGGCGGCGTGTTCCGGGTGACCGACGGCCTGCAGAAGGACTTCGGCGAGGACCGCGTGGTAGACACGCCGCTGGCCGAGTCGGGCATCATCGGCACCGCGATCGGGCTGGCGCTGCGCGGCTACCGGCCGGTCTGCGAGATCCAGTTCGATGGTTTCGTGTACCCGGCGTTCAACCAGATCGTCAGCCAGCTGGCCAAGATGCGCTACCGCTCGCTCGGCAGCCTCACGCTGCCGGTGGTGGTCAGGATCCCGTTCGGCGGCGGCATCGGCGCGGTGGAGCATCACAGCGAGTCACCCGAGGCGCTGTTCGCGCACACGCCGGGCCTGCGGGTGGTCGCCTGCGGCGACCCGGCGGACGCGTACGCGATGATCCAGCAGTCGGTGCGGTGCGAGGACCCGGTCATCTTCTTCGAGCCCAAGCGCCGGTACTGGGACAAGGCCGACGTGGACCTGGCCGGCGGGGCGGCGGGCGCGCTGCCGCTCGGGCAGGCGCGGACCCTGGTCAGCGGCTCGGACGTGACCGTGCTCGCCTGGGGCCCGATGGTGCGCACCTGCGCCGAGGCGGCGGTGGCCGCGCGCGAGGACGGCCGGTCGGTGGAGGTCATCGACCTGCGCTCGCTGGCCCCGCTGGACACCGAGACGATCTTCGCGTCGGTGCGGCGGACCGGCCGGTGCGTGGTCGTGCACGAGGCCCCGGTGACCGGCGGCCTCGGCGCCGAGATCGCGGCGCGGGTCACGCAGGAGTGCTTCTACCACCTGGAGGCGCCGGTGCTGCGGGCCGGCGGCTACTCGATCCCGTACCCGCCGTCCAAGCTGGAAGAGCATTACCTGCCCGACCTGGACCGGGTGCTGGACGCCGTCGACCGCACGTTCGCGTTCTGAGGGGGCGGCAGATGGCGGAGCTGAGGCTCTTCAAGCTGCCCGACGTAGGCGAGGGCCTGACCGAGGCGGACATCGTCAAGTGGCACGTGCAGCCGGGCGACCCGGTGCGCGTCAACCAGATCATCGTGGAGATCGAGACGGCCAAGGCCGTGGTCGAGCTGCCGTGCCCGTTCGACGGCGTGGTCGGCGAGCTGCTCACCGCCGAGGGGACGACGGCTGACGTCGGCACGCCGATCATCTCGGTATTCACCGGGGCGGACGCGGCGCAGGCGGCGGCCGGCCCGGCGGACGGGGGCTCCCCGCCCGGCGAGGCCGCGGCGGGCGAGACGGGCCCGGGCGGGGTGGGCGCGGCCGGGGCCGGATTGCCGGGCGGCGGCGGGGCCGGCGCGGACGGCCCGGTGCCGGACGCGGTGGCGGCCGCCGTGCCGGCCGGCAGCCCGGCGGCGGACATGGTGCCGCCTGCGGGCGGCGGCGCGCCGCCGCGCGAGGAGCGGCAGGCCGTGCTGGTCGGCTACGGGGTGAAGCTGGGCTCCACCACGCGCCGGCCGCGCAAGCCCGCCGCCGGCGCCCCGGCGGCAGGAGCCGCCGCGGGCCAGGACGCCGCGGGCCAGGACGCCGCGGGAGAGGACGCCGCGGGCCAGGACGCCGCAGGGCAGGACGCCGCAGGGCAGGACGCCGCGGGCCAGGGTCCGGCGCCGGGTGGCCCGGCCGGGCGCACTGCGGCCGGGAACCCGGGCGCCGGGCTGGCCGTGGCGCCCGACCTGAGCTCGCCGCCCGCGCCGACCGTGCTGGTGCCGCCCACGGCGCTCACCCCGCCGCCGCCCGGCGCGGCCGCCGCAGACCGGAGCGCGGCCGGGCTGGCTCAGCGGCCCGGCGCCGCGGCCGGGGCCGGGGCCGCCACCGCGGCCGGGGCCGCCGGAGCGCGCGGCGTGCTGGCCAAGCCGCCGGTCCGCAAGATGGCCAGGGACCTCGGCATCGACCTGGCCGGGCTGACCGGCTCCGGGCCGGATGGCTCCATCACCCGGCAGGATGTGCAGGAAGCGGCGGCCCGTCCCGCCGCGTACCCGGGCGGCCCGGGCCTTACCCCGGCGGCCGGCCCGGCCGCGGCCGGCCTGGCCGCCGACGGCACGGCCGCCGCAGCGCAGCCGCGCGAGGAGCGGATCCCGGTCCGCGGGGTGCGCAAGCACACCGCGGCGGCGATGAGCGCGAGCGCGTTCACCGCCCCGCACGTCACCATGTTCCTGCAGGCCGACGTGACCGAGACGATGGCCGCCACCGCCCGGCTGCGGGACATGCCGGAGTTCGAGGGAGTGCGCGTCTCGCCGCTGCTGCTGGTGGCCAAGGCCCTGCTGGTCGCCGCGGCCCGGTACCCGATGATCAACTCGGCGTGGGACGAGGCGGCCGCGGAGATCGTCGTCCGGCACTACGTGAACCTGGGCATCGCCGCGGCGACCGACCGGGGCCTGCTGGTGCCCAACATCAAGGACGCGCAGGCGCTGCCGCTGCCCGCCCTGGCCCGGGCGCTGGCCGACCTGGCCCAGACCGCGCGGGCGGGCAAGGCCACTCCCGGCGACCTGTCCGGCGGGACGATCACGATCACCAACGTCGGCGTGTTCGGGGTGGACTCCGGGACCCCGATCCTGACCCCCGGCGAGACCGCGATCCTGGCCTTCGGCCAGGTCAAGGACGCGCCGTGGGTGCACGACGGGCAGCTCGCGGTGCGCAAGGTCACCACCGTGGGCATGTCGTTCGACCACCGGATCGTCGACGGCGACCTCGGCGCGGCGGCGCTGCGTGATATCGGCGCGATGCTGACCGACCCGGTGCGCATGCTCGCCCTGGCTTAGCCGCAACCGCAGCTGTATCCCGAGGAGACCGATGATCCGGCATGTCGTCCTGATCACGTTCACCGGCGAAGCCACCGGACAGCAGCGCCAGCAGGTGAAGTCCGAGCTGGAGGCGCTGCCGCCGGTAATCCCCGAGCTGCGCGCCTACAAGTGCGGGCCGGACGCGGGAATCGTGGCCGGCAACGCCGACTTTGCCATCGTCGCCGACTTCGACGACGCGGCGGGGTACCTGGCCTACCGCGATCACCCGGCGCACCGGGCGGTGATCGAGCAGGTGCTCAACCCGATCGCCCGGCAGCGGGTGGCGGTCCAGTTCGAGATCTGACGGTGAGATCCGGTCCGGCCGCCCGTCACCGGACCGGGGATCACGCTGGCGCGCGAATCCCTCCGGCGCCTGCCGGGCCCGGCAGAGACCGGCGGGCGCGGAGTTCAGAATGCCTCTTCGGGCAGCTCCATCACCTCGAGGGTGGTCGCCTCGGCGATCTCGCGCTCGGCAGCCAGCCGCGGCAGCACGGTGGCGGCGAAGAACCGCGCGGCGGCCACCTTGCCCGTGTAGAAGGCACGGTCGGAAGCGCTGATCCCGGCCTCGTCCAGCCGGGCCAGCGCGATCTCCGCCTGGCGGCCGAGCAGCCAGCCGATGACCAGGTCGCCGAGGGCCAGCAGCAGCCGGGTGGTGTTCAGCCCGACCCGGTAGATCTGCTCCGGCTGGCTGAGGCTGGCGCCGAGGAACCCGTTTAGCGCCGCGATCAGCTGCTCGACATCCGCGACGGCCCTGGCCAGCGCCGCGCGCTCGGTCTTAAGCCGGCCGTTGCCGCCATCGGCGGCCGCGAACTCCCGCACCTGACCGAGCAGGTAGCTCAGCGCCTGGCCGTCGTTGCGGACGATCTTGCGGAAATACAGGTCCATGCCCTGGATCGCGGTGGTGCCCTCGTACAGACTGTCGATCTTGGCGTCCCTGATGTACTGCTCGATCGGGTAGTCCTGCAGGTAACCGGAGCCGCCCAGGGTCTGCAGCGAGAGCGTGAGCAGCTCGTAGGCACGCTCGGACCCGACCCCCTTCACCAGCGGCAGCAGCAGGTCGTTGACGGCAGCGGCGCGGGAGTCGGTCGTGCCGCGGGCATCGGCCTCCTGCTGGGTGTCCTGGAACGTCGCGGTGTACAGCACCAGCGCGCGCATGCCCTCGGCGTAGGCCTTCTGCAGCATGAGGATCCGCCGCACGTCCGGGTGATGCATGATCGTCACCCGCGGGGTGGCCTTGTCCATCATCTGGGCCAGGTCGCCGCCCTGCAGCCGGGTCTTGGCGTAGTCGAGCGCGTTCAGGTAGCCGGTAGACAGCGCCGCGATCGCCTTGGTGCCGACCATCATCCGGGCAAACTCGATGATCACGAACATCTGCCGGATTCCGTCGTGCACGCCGCCGACCAGGGTGCCGACGGCCGGGTGCTCGGCGCCCAGGGTCAGCTCGCAGGTCGTCGAGGCCTTCAGGCCCATCTTGTGCTCGACGCCGGTGACGTAGACGCCGTTGCGCTCGCCGAGCGAGCCGTCCGGCCCGGTCAGGTACTTGGGCACCAGGAACATCGACAACCCCTTGGTGCCCGGACCGGCGCCCTCGGGGCGGGCCAGCACCAGGTGGAAGATGTTCTCCGACAGGTCATGCTCGGCGCTGGTGATGAAGCGCTTGACGCCCTCGATGTGCCACGTCCCGTCCGGCTGCTCGATCGCCTTGGTGCGCCCGGCCCCGACGTCGGAGCCGGCGTCCGGCTCGGTCAGCGCCATCGTCGCCATCCACCGGCCGTCGGCGGCGTGCTTGGCGAACTCCTTCTGCTCCGGCGTGCCCATCCGCCACAGCGCATGCGCGAACGACGCGCCGCTGGCGTACATCCAGACGGCCGGGTTCGCGCCCAGGATCAATTCGGCCAGCGCCCAGTGCAGCGACCGCGGCGAGGTCGTGCCGCCGAGCTCGGGTGGCAGTTCCAGCCGGTACCACTCCGCGTCGAGCAGCGCCTGGAAAGACTTCTTGAATCCCGCGGGCAACTGCACGGAGTGCGCGGCCGGGTCGAACACCGGCGGGTGCCGGTCGGCGTCAACGTAGGACTCGGCCACCGGGCCGGCCGCGAGCCGGCTGACCTCGGCGAGGATGCCGCGCGCGGTCTCCTCGTCCACCTCGGAAAACGGGGCGCGGCCCAGTATGTCGCTGCGGCCGAGCAGCTCAAACAGGTTGAACTCAATGTCCCGAAGATTGCTCTTGTAATGCGACATGCCTCTCCCCGGACTCCCCGCGGCGTTTCCTACTCACCAGTAACTTACTCGATAGTACCCAACCTTCCGCGCCTAGTCACCTGCCTGATCCCCGTGGGCCGCGATAGCCACCCGCCAGATTCATCCGCGGGGCCGCGGGCAGCTGCCCCTCCCGCGAGCCGCGGCCTCGGGCCCACCCGCCGCGGCTGCCCGCCGCCGGTTCCGCCCGCACGCGCCCCGCCCGCTGAACGGGCCGTTCAGCGGCGACTGACCCGCTGGCTGGATCGTCAGCGGGTGTGTTCTGACCGGTCAGCGAACGCAAGGCGTGGCCGACTACAGCGGCTGGCATAAGAGCCAGTGCTGTCCCACAGCCCCCTGGATGTCACATCCACGGGCACTGGTGCCCGTGGATGTGACTTTCAAGGGGTCCGCCCGGCCCGCCTCGGACTGCGGGCGGGCCGGGCTCGGCACGCACGGCCGCCGCTGGCGCTGGGCAGCACCGGTGGGATTAGCCGCGCGGGGTTGCAGACCGCCCGGCGCTGAGCACGGCGTCCGGTAAAGCGCGGACCAGGCAATTAGCCTGGCCGGGGCAAAATGGCGGACCCGCCGGCGCAGGTCCTCTGCCCCTGGACAACCCAGCGCTAGCCTGCCGGAGATGGCGCTCAGGGGAACAAATGACCGATAGCGGCGGCGGGGGCGGCGCGCGCCGCGGCTTCGGCGTGCCCGAGCCGGACGGCGCCAGCCCATCCGAGCCGGGCAACGCCGGCGGCTCCGCGCAAGACGCTTCCGGCCGGCCCGCGAGGGCGGACGAGGCCGAATGGGCCAACGAGGCCGGGTGGGGGCACGTCGTCGCGAGCGAGATGCCATCGCGGAGCGAGGCGACCGGGCGAGGCGAGGCAGCCAGGCAGGACCAGGCAGCCAGGCAAGGCGAGGCAGCCAGGCCAGGCGAGGCAGCCAGGCAGGGCGAGGCAGCCAGGCCAGGCGAGGCAGAGGCCAGGCGAGGCAGCCTGGCAGGGCGAGGCGCCGGGCAAGGCGAGGCAGCCAGGCGGGGCGAGGCAGCCGGGCGGGATGAAGCCCGCGGCGGGGGCGAGGCCCGTGGCTGGGACGCGGCGCCCAGCTGGGACGAGACGCCCGGACGGGGTGATGTGCCCGGACGGGCCGACAGCACCGCAGGACGCAAGGACGCCGACCGCACCGCGGGGCGCAAGGGCGAGGCGGCTGGGCGCGGGCGCGGCGCGCCCGCCTCAGCGCCCGGAAGCGTGCGGACCCAGCGGAGCGCGCCGCCCCGGCGGCCCTCCGCGCCGCAGCCTGGCGATGCAGGCTACGTCCCCGGCCCGAGGCCCGGCTTCTATCCTTCTGCGCGCCGCTCCCCCGCGTCCCCGCGGCGCGGCGGCGCAGTCGGCCCGGGCGCGTCTGCGCTTGAGGACGGCCCCGGCTATGCGGTGCGCCCAGGCCAGGCCGCGGGTCCCGGGCCGGCCGCTGGTATCCGCTCGGCCGGCGGCCGGCACGGCCGGGCGCGTCCACACGGCCTGGCGGGTCAGGGCGGCCCGCCGGGTCTGGACAGCCCGGCGGCGCCGGGCGTGCCCCCAGCGGCCGGCCGGTTACCGCTTCCGGACCGGCCGCTCGTCCCGGTGGGGCCGGCGGGTTCGGGCGCGCGGGCGGGCCCGGTAACACGGGCGGATCGGGGCTCGCGGGCTACTCCGGGCGCGCAGCGGGCTTTGGGCGGGCCGGCGGGTCGGGGCTGATGGCTGGCTTCGGACTCAGCGGCTTCGGCCGGGCAGGCGGAACCGGCCGGGCAGGCGGAACCGGCGGCTCCGGCCGGGCAGGCGGACTCGGCGGCTCCGGCCGGGCAGGCAGATCCGGCCAGCCCGCCGACGGCGGATTCCGGCCCGGGCCCACGGCGGGGCAGCGGCTGCTGCTGGACCGGATCCCGGCCGCCCGCCGGGCCCGCCAGCAGCGCACCTTGCTGACCGTGCTCGGCGCCCTGTCGAGCGTGGTGATGCTGCTGTCAGGCAGCGCCTGGGTGCTGACCAGCTATGTCAGCGGCGCGATCGGCCGGGTCAACGCCGGCACGACCGGCACGCCTTCCAGCGGGGCGCTGAACATCCTGGTCGCCGGGGTCGACGAGCGCTCGGGCCTGACCCGGGCCCAGCAGTTGCGGCTGCACGTCGGCGCGGCGGTCAGCACTAACTCGGACACGCTCATGCTGGCCCACATCCCGGCCAGCCACCGCTGGGCGAAGGTCATCAGCATGCCCCGGGACTCCTGGGTCGACATCCCCGGGCACGGCATGAACAAGATCAACGCGGCGTTCGGCCTCGGCGGCCCGCCGCTGATGGTCAAGACCGTGGAACAGGCCACCGGGCTGACCATCAACGACTACATCGAGGTCAACTTCCTCGGCTTCGTCAAGGTCATCGACGCCCTCGGCGGCGTCAACATCTGCCTGCCCTACGCGGTCGACGACTCCTACAGCGGCCTGCACCTGAGCGCCGGCCGGCACCACGTGGACGGGATCACGGCCCTGGAGTTCGCCCGCGACCGGCACTCGTTCGCCGCGTCCGACCTGGCCCGGATCGGCGACCAGCAGCAGTTGCTGTCCTCGCTGCTCAGCGAGGCGGTCAGCTCGGGCACGCTGACCGACCCGGTGCGGCTGGCCCGGTTCCTGTCGGCCGTGTCGGCGGCGGTGAAGGTCGACGACGGTTTCAACCTGACCAGCGTGGCCAACCAGATGCGCGGCATCCGGCCCGGCAACGTCTCGTTCAGCACGGTCCCGCTGGCGAGCACCAACTACCTCACCAAGACCGGCCAGTCCGCGGTGCTGTGGAACAAGAAGGCCGCCGGCGCGCTGTTCACCGCGCTCAGCCACGATCACCGCGCGCCGCGGCACCGGCGGCACCACCAGGCCGGCCCGGCCCGCGGCCAGGTCTCGGTCGACGTCTACAACGGCACGATGATCGGCGGGCTGTCCGCCAGCACCGGCAACGAGCTGTCCGGCCTCGGGTTCCGGGTGCACGGGTCCGCGCTGACCTGGCCGCAGCAGAACATCATCCAGACGGTGATCCAGTACCCGCCCGGGCAGCGCGCCGAGGCCCAGCTGGTGCACAAGGTGATGCCGGGGGCGCAGCTGCGCGCCGGGCCGCGGCTGGCCAGGATCAGGATCCTGCTCGGCGTGAACGGCTACACCGTCTCCGCGCCACAGGCGGCCGCGTCCGGCGGCGGATCGGGCGGATCGGCCGGGCCAGGCAGCTCCGGCCAGCGGACCGCCGCCCAGGCTGCCTGCCGCTGACCGGCTCCGCGAGCCCGGCGAGCCACGGCGTCCCCGGCGGCCGCAACCCTACTGCCTTACTGAATCACTGCGATACTGCAAATCAAGGCGCTAGCGGAGCCTGCACCGGGCCGTAGCCCCTCCTCCCGCAGGCCGCGTCAGCCGACGACCACGGCCACCGAGAAGCCGTCGTACCCCTTGCTGCCCACGGTCTGGCACGCCGAGGCCACCACCCGCGGATCGGCGGCCAGCCGCTCCAGGTACTCGCGCACGCCCGCCACGGCCGGGTCGGAGCTGCCCGCATCGGCGACCGCGCCGCCGCGCACCACGTTGTCGGCAATGATCATCGTGCCGGGGCGCGACAGCTTCAGCGCCCAGTCCAGATAGCCGGGATACCCGCTCTTGTCGGCGTCGATGAACACCAGGTCGAACGACTCAGCCCCCGCGCCGGCCAGCTCGGCGAGCGTGTCCGCCGCCGGACCGAGCCGGACCTGCGCCACGCCGTCGAGCCCGGCCCGGGCCAGGTTCCGGGCGGCTACCTCCGCGTGCCGCTCGTCCAGCTCGAGCGTGATCAGCTGGCCGTCCGGCGGCAGTGCCCGGGCCAGCCAGATCGCGCTGTAGCCGCCCAGCGTGCCGATCTCCAGGATGCGCCGGGCCCGCACCGCGCGGGCCAGCACATGCAGCAGCTGGCCCTGGCTGGCGGACACGCTGATCGGCGGCAGCCCGGCTGCCTCCGCCGCGGCGGCCGCCTCGGCTAGCGCGCCGCCCGGCGGCGCGAACAGGCCGTCGAAGTAAGCATCGACGGCGGACCACTCCGGATTGCTCATAAGTCACCTTTCTCGCGGGCGTCCGTCAGCCCGTCGTCTCGCCCGGGCGGCCATCAGGTCTCGCAGGTGCCCCGTCAGTCGTCGCGGGCCGCCGCCAGCTCGGCGCTGACCGCCCGCGGCAGCACCGCCCCGTCGGCGGCGACCGTCACGAGCCGGCAGCCATTCTCCCGGTACAGCCGCGCGGTGCCACCGTCGGCGGCGTGCACGCCGGCGGGCTTGCCGGCCTGCGCGCAGCGGGCCCAGATCCGCTCCAGCGCCGCGCGCAGCACCGCATCGCCTGGGTCGAGCGGGCAGCCCAGGGACAGCGACAGGTCCCGCGGCCCCACGTAGATACCGTCCACGCCGGGAACCGCCAGGGTGGCGTCCAGGTCCGCGGCGGCCTCGGCCGACTCGACCATGATCAGGCAGAGCGGGTCCGGGCCGGCCAGCACGCCGCCGGCCGAGCGATAGCCGTCGGGCGGGAACCGGCAGGCACCCGCCACCTCCCGGGCCTGCGCGGCCGACTGCACGTTGGGCACGATGACCCCGGCGCAGCCCAGGTCGAGTGCACGGCCGATGTCGGCGGGGTGCGCGTGCCGGACCCGGCCGAGCGGCGCCGCCCCGGCCAGCCGGATCGCCGCGGTCAGCGCGGGCAGGCTGGCCTCGGTCGCGGCGCCGTGCTGCAGGTCGACGGCGACGTAGTCGAGCCCGGTGCCCGCCAGCAGCCCGGCGGCGACCGGGTCGGCGATGACCGACCAGCCGCCGAACACCACCTCGCCGCCGCGGACCCGGCCGCAGAAATCAGCTGTCGTCACCCGCCCAGCCAAGCACGCCCGCCCCGCGCGCCGCAGGCCGGCCGCCTGCCCGGCGCACCTGCCGCCGCCCGGGCCGGGCCGGGTAGATAAAAACGGCAACAGACCGGTCACAATCGGCTGTACATGCCACCTCACGGCCCTAAACTCGGCGCTTAGCCGAAATCAGGGGAGACCTGCGAGCCGGGAGGCGACGAGCTGTGCCGATGAGACGGCGGATAACGGGATGGACGGTGGGGATCGCGGCGGCGGCCGCGATGCTGGGGGCTGCCGGGACGATGCCGTTCGCCGCGGTGGCCTCCGCAGCATCCGCCGGGGTTAGCGCATGCTCCTCGCCCTCCGGGGCGGTGTCCTGCACGCCGGCGTCGGGCACGCCGGCCCTGGCGGTGGGCGGCGGGCTGCCGACCCAGCAGGTCCGCCAGCTGGTCCAGTGCGGATCGATGATGTACGCGGTGGGCAACTTCACCACGCTGACCTACAACGGCCAGACCGTGCACCGCACCAACGCCTTCAGCTTCCAGGCCAGTGCGCCGTACGCGATCTCGAACTGGCGGCCGCACCCCAACGGCCCGGTCAACTCCATTGCCCTGACCGGAGACTGCTCGACCGCCTTCCTCGGCGGCAAGTTCACCACCGTGCGCGGCGCATCGGCGCGCAACATCGTCGCCGTGAAGACGTCGACCGGCGCGCTGCGGACCGCGTTCCGGCACAGCGCGAACGGCGAGGTCGACACGGTGGTCCGGCACGCCGACCACCTGCTCACCGGCGGCACGTTCACGCAGATCAACGGCTCATCGCACGACTACTACGTGAGCCTGAACACCACCACGGGCGAGAACGACCGGTACATCAACCTGCACATCAGCGGCAACTACCGGTACTCGGGCGCGACCGAGAACCCCACCCGGGTCTTCAACCAGCAAATGAGCTCGGCGTACACCAAGCTGCTCGCCGAGGGCGACTTCACCTCGGTCGGCGGCCAGCACCGCGAGCAGATCTTCATGCTCTCGCTCGGCAGCCGGAAGGCCTCGCTGACCGCCTGGAATGCGACCCAGTTCTACGGCCACTGCGGGACCAGCGAGCCGTTCTACGCCCGCGCCGCGGCCTGGTCACCGAGCGGGTCGACCATCTACACCGCCACCACCGGCAACAAGCCGCTCGGCAGTCACTCCCCCGGCGGGTTGTGCGACACAGCGGCGGCCTTCCCGGCCACCTACGCCAGCGTGCACTCGCAGTGGATCAACTACACCGGTTGTGACTCGCTGTACTCCACCGCGGCCGGCAAGGGCATCGCCTACTTCGGCGGGCACGAGCGCTGGGCCGACAACCCCGACGGCTGCAACTCGGCCGGCTCCGGCGCGATCGCGGCCCAGGGCATGGTGGGCCTGAGCCAGAACGGCGGCTCGGTGGTGTTCAACCCGGGCCGCGCCCGCGGCTACGGCGCCGACGACATGCTGCTCACCAACAGCGGGCTGTGGGTGGCCAGCGACACCTACGGCGGTGCGCAGAACTGCGCCTATCAGCCGGGGCACGGCGGCATCTGCTTCTTCCGCTACTGAGCAGTTGCCGCTGCCGCGGATCGCGGGCGCAGTCCCGGGATCCGCGGCCAGGGAGGCAAACGGGCCAGCCGGAGGCTAGGCCGAGCCGGTGAGGGCGAGCGCACCGAGCGCGGCCGCGACCCCGAACAGGCCGGCCAGCACCGGGACGCCGGGCAACTCGGCGACCCGGGAGGCTGTTCGCGCCGCCGGGCGGCCTGGCCCTGGCGGGATGCACCGGTGGCGGACATATGCCGCAGCGGCTGCGGCGCGGGCGCACCAGTGGGCCCCGCTAGATCGCTAGTCTCCCGGCTCCGGCCTGCGCCGGGCGGCCCGAGCCCGGCGCGGCAGCGCGGCGAGCAGTACCGCCGGCACCACGGCCAGCGCGGCCAGCGCCCAGCCCAGCCCGGCCTGCTCGGCGGCGAAGCCGACGGCCAGCGGGCCGAGGCCGCCGGCCAGGGCGGCCGCGCTGGACAGCGACACGGCCAGCCCGCTGTGACCGGGCAGGCTCTCGTACAGGCCCGCCTGCAGCAGCGGGTACCACGGCGCGGTGGCCAGGCTCAGCGCGGCCAGCACCGCCAGCTTGGCCGCGAGGCCGGGCACGAGCAGGAACGCCGGGTAGAGCAGCCCCGCCGCGGCGGCGCAGGCCCGCAGTACCGCCTGCGGGCTGGCCCGCTCGCTGACGGCGACCAGCAGCGCGTCGCCGGCCAGTCCCGCGCCCAGGCGCACCGCGACGGCCAGCGCGGCCTGCGCGGCGGTGGCGTGCACGACGGCGGTGAAGTACAGCCCGGTGAAGCCGGTGAGCACGTCGAGCAGCAGGTTGGCGACCTCGGCGAGCAGCACCCACCGCACCGCGCGCGGATGGCGCCGCAGCACGCTCAGCGCCGCCCGCGCCGGCGCCCCCGGCCCGTCCCCGCCCGGCCTGGTTGTGGTCGCGGGTCCGCCCCGGGGCGCGGACCCGGCGTCGCCGGCTGGGTCATCAGCGCCGGCGGCCGAGCCGGTAGCGCGGCCAGCGCGGTCACCGCTGGCCGGGCCGCCGGGGGCCGCCTGCACCGGCCAGCCCGGCGGCCGGGTGGCGCGCCACATGGCGAGCCATGCGGCTGCGGCCAGCCCGGCTAGCAGCAGGTAACAGGCCTGCCAGCCTCCGCCTCCGGCGAGCACCGCCGCGAGCAGCAGCGGCCCGCAGACCGCCCCGGCCGACCCGGCCAGGTTCCATCGGGCCATGCTCGGCACCTGACGGGCCGGGTCGGCGTCCATCAGCGACGACTGGGCCAGCCCGACGAACGCGCCAGCGGCCGGGTAGAACAGCACGAACGCGGCCAGCAAGACGGCGAACGAGCGGGCGGCGGCGGTCCCGGCCAGCGCGGCCACGAACACCAGGCCGCCGGCCAGCATGAGCCGCACCCGGCGCCGGCCCTGCCCGGCCATGACGCCGAACGGCAGCTCCAGCAGGCTGCCGGCGATCAGCGGCACCGCGGCCAGCAGGCCGATCTGGCCGTAGCTGAGCGACAGGCCATGCCGGATCAGCGGCAGCGCGGCGCTCTTGGCGCCGTCGGCCAGCTCATCGACTAGCTCGACGGCCAGCGCCGCCGCCAGCAGGGAGCCGCGGCCGGGCAAGCCGCCGAGACCGGCCAAACGCCCGAGTCCAGCCTGCCAGCGGCGCCGCGCCAGGCCAGGCAGCCGGCGAACGCGCCGCCGCGGAGGGGAGGAGGAGGAGGAGGAGGAGGAGGAGGAGCGTCTCGCGGTGACCCGCGCCGAATCAGCCCGCGCCGGGGGCGACGGGCAGGATCACGCGGCTCGCGGGCCGGGCGATGCGGTCACAGTCAGGGGAAGCCCATGTGCCTGATGGTATGCCGGGACGCGCCGCCCCGTCAGCCCGCAGGAGCCCGCTGGCGCTGGGCCGGCCTGGCCTCCGGGTCCGCGCCTCTTGCCCGGCAGGGTGATTGCCTGCTCCGAGCCAGTACCTGACGCCATGCGCGTCGCGCTCGGCGGCCGTCCATCACGCCGGGACATGCTCGGCGGGCCACCATCATTTCAGGGCGCGGCGGCCGTCCATCACGCCAGGGCCCGCTCGGCGGTCCGGCCCATCATTTCAGGGCGCGCTCGGCGGTCCGCCCATCACCCCAGGGCCCGCTCGGCGGTCCGGCCCATCATTTCAGGGCGCGCTCGGCGGCCGCCCATCACCCCAGGGCCCGCTCGGCGGTCCGGCCCATCATTTCAGGGCGCGCTCGGCGGTCCGCCCACCACCCCAGGGCCCGCTCGGCGGGCCGCCCATCATTGCGATGCCCTGCTGGCGAGAGCTCGCGCGCGGCCCGCATCCCGGACCGGCATTCACGAGACGGGATTGTTTTAGTTATTTTTAGTGTTAAATTTGAAGAGACTGGGAGCGTGCGCCCGGACGCGGCCGTGACACGGGCTGGCGCTGCCGCATGAACATCCCGCGGGAGGTGACGGACCTTGGCTGGGGGCAACGCAGATCCGGGCCTGGCCCTGGCCCCGGATGCTGCCTACGACGACGGCGTGCTGCTCATCGTCCCGGTGGCGGACGGGCCGCCAGGAGTCGTCCTGGCGGGCGAAATCGACGAGCAGAACCGCGCCGCGCTGGCCGCGGCCCTGGGCCAGCTGGCCGCTGGTCACCGGCAGTTCTATGTCGACATGGCCGCGGTGAGCTACTGCGACCTGGCGAGCCTGCGGGTGATACTGCGGCTCGGCGGCGGCGAGGACACTGGCCGGCCCGGGCCGCTCGGCCAGCCTGGGCCGCCCGGTCAGCCCGGCCAGGCCGGCCAGCCTGGCCAGCTCGGCGATGTCGTGCTGACCCGGGTGCCGGGCTACCTGGAGAAGATCATCCGGATCGTCGGATGGGATCGCCGTCCGGACATCTGCCTCGGCCCGGCCGCCCGGCCGCCCGGGGCGCCGCCGCTCGCCTGACCGGCATGACGGCACCTGCCTGACCGGCATGGCGGCAACCGCCTGACCGGCATGACGGTGCTGGCCTGACCAGTACGCCGGTGCGGCCATAGGATTCCGGTCGATGAAGCCTTTCGCCGCACCGGACGTCGCCGAGTCGCCCGGCTACGGCCAGCACCCCGATCTCGTGCCGCCGATGCCGGACGGCCGTCTCCGGGGATGGGCCTGGCCGCTGCTGGTGGCCGCGCTCGGCGGAGTGCTGCGGTTCTGGCGGCTCGGGATTCCGCACGCCGTGGTGTTCGACGAGACCTACTACGTCCCCGACTCGTACAGCATCTTGCATCACGGGGTCGAGTGGAACCACGCCAAGAAGGTCAACCCGCTGCTGCTGCACGGCGACGCCAGCAAGATTCTCGTCTCGCCGGCCGAGTACGTGGCGCACCCGCCGCTGGGCAAGGTGGTGATGGCCGGCGGCCAGTGGCTGTTCGGCCTGACCCCGTTCGGGTGGCGGTTCTCGGTCGCGGTGGCCGGGACGCTGGCGGTGCTGATGACCGCGCGGATCGCCCGGCGGATGACCCGCTCCACCCTGCTCGGCTGCGCAGCCGGGCTCCTGCTGGCCCTGGACGGCCTGGCCATCGTGCTGTCGCGGACCGCGATCCTGGACATCCTGGTCATGTTCTGGGTGCTCGCTGCCTTCGGACTGCTGGTCATCGACCGGGACCGGTACCGGATCCGGCTCGGCGACGGGGCCAAGCCCGGCTTCCGCTGGCTGCGGATCGCGGCCGGGCTGTGCCTCGGATGCGCGTGCGCCACCAAGTGGAACGGCGTGTGGTACCTGCCGGCCTTCGCCGGGCTGACCCTGGCCTGGGACATCAGCGCGTGGCGGGCGTCCGGCCATCCCCGGCCCGGCGCCGCCGGGCTGCGCACCGGCTGGCTGATCCCGCTGTGGGCGATCGTGCTGCCCGCCGCGGCCTACGTCGCGTCCTGGACCGGCTGGTTCGCCACCAGCACCGGCTACAACCGCAACGGGGCCGCGCTGGCCGGCCACCACACCTCGACGCTGTCCGCGTGGCTTGCCTACAACAAGTCGATCCTGGGCTTCGGCCTGGGCCTGCGGGTGCACCAGACCTACCAGTCCAACCCGCTCGGCTGGCTGGTGCTGCAGCGCCCGATCTCGCTCTACTACGTCTCACCGCACGGCTGCGGAGCCGCCAACTGCTCCCAGGAGGTGCTGGCCATCGGCACCCCGCTGATCTGGTGGGGCGGCACGCTCGCGCTGCTGGCCTGCCTGGCCTGGTGGCTGGCCCGCCAGGACTGGCGGGCCGGGGCGGTGCTGACCGGGGTGGCCGCGGGCTGGTTGCCGTGGATATGGTTCGCCCTGCACGACGGCCGGATCGAGTTCTTCTACTACGCGATCGTCTTCGACCCGTTCCTGGCCATCGCCATCACCCTGTGCCTGGGCATGATCATCGGGCCGTCCCGGGCCGGCCCGGCCCGGCGGGTCACCGGCGCCGTGGTCAGCGGCGGCTACATGCTCGCCGTGCTGGCCAACCTGGCCTACCTGTACCCGCTGCTGGCCGGCCAGATCATCCCCTACACCTCGTGGTACGACCGGATGTGGTTCCACACCTGGATCTGACCGGATCAGGCCGGGTGCAGGTCACCCGGCTGACCGGCCGCGGCCGGGCGCGGAGCGGGCGCCGGGGCGCCAAGACGCGGCGCCACCCGCTCCAGCCAGGAGCCGGCCAGCAGCGAGGTCACCACCGAGAGCATGACCAGGCTGACGAAGAACCCCTGGTTGACGATGCCGGCCGCAAACGCGGTCGAGGCCAGCACGATGCCCGGGCCGCCCCGGGCGTTCATCGCGATCGCCAGGCTCGCGGACACGAACCGGTTCTCCCGCGACAGCCGCGCCCCGAGGTAGACGCTGGCCGCCTTGGCCGCGCAGGCGATGGTCAGGAAGGCCAGGAAGAACGGCAGGCTGAAGTCGTCGACCAGGTTCAGCTGGATGCCGATGAGGGCGAAGTAGACCGGGACGAAGAACCCGAACGAGACCCCGGACAGCGCGTTGCGGTCCCGCACGGCCAGGCTGCTGTCGGCCGCCGCGACCGCCGTGCCGGCCACGAAGGCCCCGTACAGCGGGACCAGGCCGAGCGCGAGCGCGGCCGCCGCCAGGGCCAGCATCCACAGCAGCTGGAAGGCGACCGGGATCCGGGCCAGCGGGTTCCCGCGCAGCCCGAGCAGTGCCTGGTAGACCCGGCCGCCGCCGGCGAGGACCGCGCCGAGGAAGGCGACGGCCGCGACCGAGTGGTAGATCCCGCTGGCCAGCACGCCGTGCAGGTGCAGGGCCGCGGGCAGCCCGAAGGCCGAGCCGGCAGTGCTCTGGACCAGGCCGACCGCGACGGCCAGCACCACGTACAGCACGATGTCCTCGACCACCGCGGCTGACAGCACCATCCGGGCGAACCGGGTCGGCAGCAGGTCCAGGTCGTGCATGATGCGCGAGATCACCGGGATGCTGGTCACGGCGACCGCCATGCCGAAGACCAGGATCAGCGCCGTGTGGTTGCCCGCCGGCCCGATGAACCTGCCGACGCCCAGGGCCGCGACCAGGCCGAGGCCGGCCGCGAACGGCAGCACCAGCCCGAACGAGGCGATCAGCCCGACCGTGCGCACGGCGTCGCGCTGCAGCAGCCGGCGCATCTCGGCCCCGGCCGCGAACATGAGCAGCAGCAGGCCGAGCTGGTAGACCGCGCCGAGAGCAGCCGCGGACGGCCCGGAAACAGGGAAGATCCAGTGCATCACGCCGGGGAAGAACCGGGCCAGCAGTGTCGGCCCGAGTACGATGCCGCCGACGATCTCGCCGATCGCCCGCGGCTGGCGGAACCGGGCGAACAGGCTGCCGGCTCCGTGCGCGGCGACCAGCAGCACCGCGAGCGCGATCAGCAGGCGCGCCAGGTCCACATCACTGAACTTCATGAACTCCCCCTCGCGCGTCACACGCGCCGCATCGGTCCCGGCCCTCTACCGTACGGCATTTGGCAGCAAATATCCGTTTTTCGAACTGCCGCCGGGCGCGGGCAGGCGGGGCCGGGGCGGCCGACGCGGGTCAGGACACCTGGGCTCCGATGAGACTGCCCACCCCGAAGGTGACCGCGACTGCGAGCGCGCCGAGCAGTAGCTGGCGCAGCCCCGAGCGGAGCAGCGGCCGGCCGGTGAGCCTGCCGACGCTCATCCCGAGGGTGAACAGGGCGGCCGCCGCGATGCCCAGCGACACCGCCAGCAGGTGCAGCCCGAACAGGTAGGGCAGCAGCGGGATCAGCGCGCCGGAGGAGAATGCCAGCAGGGACGCGATCCCGGCGAGCACGGCGGAGGGCAGCTCCTGCGGGTCCACGCCCAGCTCGTCGCGGGCGTGGACGCGCAGCGCGGTGTCCGGATCGCGGGAGACCGCCGCGGCCATCTGCACCGCGGTCTGCTCGTCCGCGCCCAGGTCCTGGAACTTCTCCACCAGCTCGGCCTGCTCGGCGGCGGGGAACCGGGCGTGCATCGCGCGCTCCAGGGCCACCTCGGCGTGCACCAGCTCGTTCTGGTTGGTGACCGAGACGTACTCGCCGGTTCCCATCGAGAACGCTCCGGCGACCAGCGCCGCCGCCCCGGTCAGGATGATCGCGTGCCGCCCGGCCCCGCCGCCGCCGAGTCCGGCGATCAGCGAGGCGTTGGTGACCAGGCCGTCGACGGCCCCGAATACCGTCGGCCGCAGCCAGCCGCCGGACACATCACGGTGCCGGTGGGTCCAGCCTGCCGCGAGCGCCGCGGCGCCCACGGACAGGTTCGGCTCCGGCCGCTCGTCCTCTGCCACGCGCAGATCATCCTCCGTCTCCTGCTCGCCAGGCAGCGCGGCCCGCTCGGTAACCTGGCCGGGCCGGCACTGGCAGCCGCACCAGCGGAGGTTGGCTCATGAATCCGTTCTCCCGGGTCACCGGCCGGGCTGCAGACCTCGCGCTGGGCCTGCCCGGCCCGGCCGCGGACTACGTGCTGCGCCGCGACGTGCCGGTGCCGATGCCCGACGGGTCACGCTGCTGGCCGACCACTACCAGCCGGCCGGGGCGGCCGGGCCGCTGCCGGTGGTGCTCGTACGATCACCTTACGGCCGGGCCGGGATAGGCACGCTCATCTTCGCGGCGCCGCTGGCACGGCGCGGATTCCAGGTCTTCCTGCACAGTACCCGGGGCACGTTCGGGTCCGGCGGCCTGTTCCGGCCGTTCACCACCGAGCGGGCCGACGGGCTGGCCACGGTGGCCTGGCTGCGCGAGCAGCCGTGGTGCGACGGCCAGGTCGCCACGGCCGGCCCCAGCTACCTCGGGCACACCCAGTGGGCGCTCGCCCCCTACGCCGACCCGCCGCTGGCCTGCGCCGCGATGGACGTGACCGCAGCCAAGATCACCTCGGCGTTCTACCAGCACGGCGCGCCGGGCCTGCAGAACGCGCTGTCCTGGACCGGCCAGGTCGGCCGCCAGGAGCGCATCAGCATGCTCGCCGCCATGCCCAACCCGGTCCAGCTCGGCCGGGTGCGCCGCGCCCTGCGCAAGGTGCCGCTGCAGGCCGCCGACATCGACGTGGCCGGCGCCCCGGTGCCGTTCTGGCGTGACTTCACCGGCCACGCGGCGCCCGGGGACGACTTCTGGACTGAGGCGGACCATCACGAGGCGGACCTGACCCGGCTGCCGCCGGTCAGCATGGTGAGCGGCTGGTGGGACCTGTTCGCGATGGAGCAACTGCGCGACTACGCGGCCCGTCCGACCCGGCCCCGACCGCGGGCGGGCCGCTGCTGCAGCCGCCCGGCAAGCAGGCCCGCAACAACGCGATCGAGGGCCGCCCGGATGTGCTGACCTACACCAGCGACCCGCTGGCGGCCGGCACCGACATCGTCGGCCCGGTGGCCGCCACGATCTTCGTGCGCACGAGCCGCCGGCACGCGGACGTGTTCGTGCGGGTCTGCGACGTCGCCCCGGACGGGGTGTCGCGCAGCGTGGTCGACGGCATCCGGCGGCTCGACCCGCGCACGGCGCCGGGCCCGGGCGTCTTTGCCGGGGAGGATGGCGTGCTGGCCGCGGAGGTGGAGCTGTTCCCGACCGCCTACCGGCTGCCGGCCGGCCACCGGATCCGGTTACAGGTCAGCGGCGGGGCGTTCCCGCGGTTCGCGCGCAACTTCGGGACCGGCGAGCCGCTCGGCTCGGCCGCCCGGGCCGCGCGCTGCCGGTTCGAGATCTTCCACGACGCGGATCACCCGTCCCGGGTGCGGCTGCCGTTGCTGCGCCTGGCCTGAGTCGTCCCGGGCTCGTCCTGGGCTTGTCCTGGGCTTGTCCTGGGCTCGCCGGCGGCCGGGGCGGCGGGACTGTCGGGGCCGGGTCCTACGGTGGCGGCATGCCTGATGCGCACGATGTGGTGGCCGCCTACTGGGCGGCGGCAGAGGCCAGGGACTGGGCGGCGTTCGGCCGCCTGGTCGCGGACGAGGTGGTCTACGAGGGACCGCAGACCCGGGAGCGGGTCCGCGGCCGGGAGGCCTACCTGCGCTTCAACAGCGAGGGCTTTCCCGGCGAGTGGCATCTGGAGGTGCAGCGGATCGTCGGCGAGGGAGCGCACGCCGCGAGCTGGGTGTCGTTCACCAGCCCGGCCGGGACGCAGCCCGGCCTGTGCTTTTTCGCGCTGGACGAGGACGGGCTGATCAGCCGGATCACCGACTTCTGGCCTGATCCGTATGAGCTGCCCGCGAGCCGGGCGCACCTGGTCGAGCGCTACTGACGCTGGCCGGGCTGGTCCCCGCTGAGGACCTTGCGGTACTGGCGGGTGGTCAGGCCGAACCAGCGGCTGGTGCGGCCCTCGTCGTGCATGCCCAGCCGGCGGGCGACGGCCTGGGACGCGGTGTTGTCCTCATCGGTCAGGGCCAGGACCTCTGCGATGCCCGCCCGGGCCGCGGCGGCCAGGATCGCCCCGGCCGCTTCGGTGGCCAGCCCCTGGCCTTGATGCTGCGGGTGCAGGTGCCAGCCGACTTCGATCAGGCCCGCCGGGCCGCTGGCGTCGCTGAGCGGCAGCAGCAGGACGGTCCCGGCCGGCGGTTGCGGGGCCGCGCCGGGAGCCTGCGGGACGATCGCCCAGCATCCCAGCGGCGGGTCGAGGTCCCGCTGGCGGGCCTGCCACCGCCGCAGCCGCCCGGCTGCCTCCTGCCCGGTCGCCAGCGGGCGGCGCGGGTGCGGGCCCAGCCAGCGCATTACCTCCGGCCGGGAGTACAAGTCGAAGAATGCCGCCAGATCAGCGTCGTCCCAGGGCCGCAGCAGCAGCCGCCCGGTCCGCAAAAGCTCCATCCGCCGGACGATAGCGGGACTGAAGCAGGCTGGCCGAGCGGAGCTGCTCAGCTCCGCTGACTGCGTCATAATGCAGGCAGAGCCGGCTGCGCTGGGAGGTCCCGGTGGATGACCTCAATGATCCGAGAATCTCGGCCTACAAGCCGCAGCGGCGCCTGCTCCTGCCGGCCCCGCCGGGATTCCGGCGGAAGCGGAAGCGGAGCAAGGCCCAGCGCCGGCAGCAGGCACGGGCTGAAGCGCGCATAGCCCGCCTGCACTTGGTCGGCTGGACCGATGCCGTCGTGATCGTCATGGGCTGCCTGGTCGCTGCGGCGGTCGTGCTCCTGGTCGTGCTGCTACTGCTCAGGGTCATCCATCATTAGCAGCCCGAAGATTGCTCACTCGCGGGAACGGTCTTGCGCATGACGCAGTGGTTTTTGCCCAGCGGGCGCTGGTAGCTGAAGCCTGCCCGCTCAAACAGGCTGCGGGTGGCGTTGTACAGGTATGACGCTGAGGTCTTCTTCCCCAGCGTGTCCTGGGGATACGTCTCCACTACGCCGCCGCCCGCCTGCGCGATCAGGTCCAGCGCCCCGTGCAGCGCCACCTCCGCGACGCCTTTACGGCGATAGCCCCTGTCCACGAAGAAGCAGGTCAGGCGGTATACTGGCCGCTCGCCGGGGCTGCCCTCGTACTCCTTGCGGTACTTGATGTTCGGCAGCTCCTCCGGGCTTCCGTACTGGCACCAGGCGACCGCCGTGTCTCCGTCGAACACCAGCGCAGCGTGCGCACGCCCCTCGCTGACCAGCCGCTGCTTGAGGCCGCGGTTACCCTCGGCGGTGTGTTCCTTCTCGGCGTGGAACGTGTGGAACCAGGTGCACCAGCATCCGCCCCACACGCCGTTGTGCCTGGCGGCCAGCGCGGCGAAGGCGTCCCAGGTGCCGGGACCCAGCGGCCTGATCGTGTATTCGCTCATGCTTGCCCTCTGCCCTCGCGGAACAGGCTCCCGCTGCTCAGAGCGCGACGGGACCAATCCCGCAGCTAGCTGACCAGTGAAGAATCCGCCTAGGGGCGTGTCAAGGACCAGGCGACCGGTGCGAGCCGCCCGCCCTTGACCACTATCTATCAAAGTGATATCACTTTTATAGGCGACCGGAGTGGCCGGGCACCCAGACCCACAGGAGACATCCCATGGACGCGCACCATGACAGAACCGCAGGCACCCGCCTGCTCAGATGGTGGCTCACTCCCCCGCGACCCGGCCTGCAACGCCTGATCCACCCGTGGGAGTACCGCCGCCTCCGCTTCTACGGGGTCACGCGTGTTGCCGGTGGCAGTGTCGCGGCCGCCGCCGGCCTCGCGTGCCTCTCCTACGGCGTCTACGGATGGGCGGCCTTCTTCCTGGTTATTGCGGCGCTGAATCTCGCGGGCGGCTGCTGGTACCTCACCATCGATCGCTCCGCACCGGCCCGGGCCTGAGCCGATCCGGGTGCCCGTAATGTCGTCACCGCGGACCGCGGGGTCAAGCCCGCGACAAGAGAGGGGGAGGCGGCTGTGGCAATCGGCTTCGATGGCTCGGCGGTCGTGAGATGAACGGCAAGGTGGTCGTGGCCAGGTCGATGTCGCTGGACGGCTTCATCGCCGGTCCCGGTGACGCGATGGACTGGATCTTCGACTTCATGGCGCCGGACGCGCCCTGGCTGACCGAGACCGCGGCGGCCACCGGCGCCATGCTCATCGGCCGGCGGACCGATGAGGCCGGCAGCAGGATGAAAGCCGCCCAGCAGCGGGGCACCGCAGCGAGGGGCGAGGGCTACCCGCTTTCCGGGCCTGTGTTCGTCCTCACCCATAGGCCGCCGGACCCGCCGGACCCCGGTGTCACCTACCTCAGCGGTGACATCGGGGAAGCGGTCGCCGCGGCACTGAACGCCGCGGCCGGCAAGAACCTGGAGATCCTCGGCGCCGACGTGGCCGGCCAGTGCCTGCGGCGGGGACTCGTGGACGAGATCGTGGTGTATGTCCTGCCGGTGCTGCTCGGCGACGGCACCCGGTTCTACTCCACCCCGGGCCTGGCGAGGATAGACCTGGAACCGCTCGGCAGCACGCAGGCCGAAGACCTCACCATCCTTCGCTTCCGCGTCCGCAAACAGCCACCGGCGTAGTACTGCGGCCGGGCGTGCGCTCGCGAGAAATGTCGTGATCGGGCGAACCTAGCCGGTGGTCCTTGCTACTCACTCTCCAAAGCGGCGACTTCGGAGAGGTCAATGATGAGCGATCCGCGCCGGGATTCCGGTGCAGCAGCTTTCGCCGCCGGACGCGACCCTGCGTGCGACGGCGCTCAGCTCCTGCACAGGATCGGCAAGGGCGACGAGGACGCGATGGCCGCGTTCTACCACGAACACGGCAGGGTCGTGCTCGCGCAGGTCCTGCTGGTGACCGGTGAGCGAGTGCTGGCTGAGGAGATCGTCCAGGACACGATGCTCGCCGTCTGGCGCGGGGCGGCCTCGTTCCGGGGCGAATCGTCGGCGCGTTCCTGGGTGGTCGCGATTGCCCGGCGGCAGACCCGGGACCGGTTGCGCGGACGGCGGCTGCGGGTTGTGGACGACGCCAGCCTGGCCGACTTGCCGGGCTCGGATCCGGGACCGGAGGCGATGGCCCTGGACCGCGCGGAACTGGCCGAGGTGAGAGCTGCGATCCAGGGACTCGCAGCGCCTCATCGCGAGCTGCTGGGCCTCGTCTTCGGCGCCGGACTCAGCCTCGCCGAAGTCGCCGGCGTGCTGGAGATTCCGGTCGGGACCGTGAAGAGCCGCCTGTCCGCGGCGCGTATCGCGCTGAACCGGATCCTTGATGAGAAAGGCCAGGACCTGTGAACGCCAGCGCTACTCACCTTGACCTCGAAGACTTGATCGCCGAGGTCACCGGCCAGGACCTTGGCAGCCAGGCCCGAGAGCACCTGGCCGGCTGCGGGCCATGCCAGCTTGAGGCGGAACGGTGGCGCCTGGTGGCCGGCGGGGTCCGTGACCTGGCCGCCGGGGCGGCTGAGGTACCGCAGCCTGCCCGGCTGCTGCGCACCGGAGGGCAGGCGCGGGCGGTTCCCTGGAGGCGAGCCCTGGCGGTAGCCGGCAGCGCGGCAGCCGCGCTTGTGCTCCTCCTGGCCGTCGGCATCGCGGCCGGGCTGGTGCACGTGCACGTGACCCGGCCAGGATCGGGGGCCGCTCTCACCTCGGTCAGCGGGTGTGCCCGGCTCGAGCAGGCCGGCGGAACGCTCAAGCGCGTGCACGGCGCCGACGTGGTCATCAAGACGGCCAGCGGCCAGCTGGTCACCGTGACCACGACGGCGACCACCGAGCTGGCCGCATCCGGAGCGCTGCTCGGCGACATCACTGACGGGGCCGCAGTCGTCGTCGCGGGCACCGGTTCCGGCGGGAGGATCGCGGCCGACTATGTCGTCGTCGGCGGCCATCCGTCGCTGACGGTGCCGGGCATCGCTACTGTCCGGGGACACGTATCGGACGCTGCCGCCACTGGCTTCACCGTCGCCACGTCCGCGAGCACCCGGGTTCGGGTGACCACATCGGGCGCCACGGTCGTCACGCTGTTCCACGCGAGCCCGCGCCAGTTGCAAGGTGCCGGCCGCACCATCGCCATCGGCAGCGCCGGACCGGACGGGACGCTGACGGCACTAGCGGTGGTCCAGCCCCCGAGCTGGCCGGCCGGTGCGCACGCCGCGCTGTCGGTCAGGAACTGCTCACCTGGCGCAATCAACCGCGAGATCATGGCGCTCGCCGCCGGCGGCTGCGCCGGCCCGGCCGGCCTCGCGGGTGCCCGAGTGGGAGCCAGCACCACGGGCAGCTTGCCTGGCGTGCGCGGATTGCGATGGCGGGTAGCCGGGCTGGCGGTCCCGGCAGCGCTGCTGTCCGCGGGATGCAGCAGCGGTCCGGCCGGTGCGCAGCATGTCACGCTGGCCGCCGGCCCGGCGGCGGCTGCTTTCGACGGGCCATGGCAGATCAAGCTCAGCGGGCTGCCGCCCGGGGGGACTGTCGCCGTGCGGGCTCAGGCCCGTGATGACCGTGGCCGCCGGTGGGAATCGCGGCGGTATTCCGGGCCACGGCGGCGGGAACGGTGAACCTGGCTGCCCAGGCGCCGGTCTCGGGCAGCTACCACGTGGCCAGGCGCCGCCGGGCTGCTGTGGTCGCTGCGCCCGGCTTACACCGCCAGCCCGGCCGCCCAGTTCGTTCCGAACGCCCAGGCCGCCGAGCGGTTCTGGGCCAGGATGATCACCTTCCTTGACGACCCTTCGGCACCGGCTACGGGCGGGCGAGCAGCTGCAGGAATGGCATGGTGTTCTTGCCGCTGGTGGTCTTCAGCGGTTCGCGGATTCCCGCCGCGCCGGCAGTACGGCGCCGCACGGCTGGTGCTACGCGAGCAGCTGCACCGGGGTGGTGCTGAGTACGACTGATAGTGCGTCCAGAGCGCCGGGGACGAGTGAGTAATAGGCCCACACGCCGCGCTTCTCGCGGGCCAGGATCCCCGCGTCGACGAGGATCTTGAGGTGGTGGGAGATGGTCGGCTGGGTGAGGCCGAGCGGTGCGGTCAGGTCGCAGACGCACGCCTCGCCGCCCTCGTGCGCGGCCACCATCGAGACCAGCCGCAGCCGGGTCGGGTCGGCCAGCGCCTTGAGGATCCGGGCCAGCCCCTCTGCCTCGGTGGCGCCGAGCGGCTCGCGCAGTAGCGGCGTGCAGCAGACGGCGGTGGCAGTCCCGGTGCTCTGAATGGCAAGTGCGCTGGTCACGAAGCCAGTATGCCGAACGCATTGACATCTGTCTATCTCCGGGGCACAGTAGGCATCGACAGTCATCTATGCAAGGGAGTGATCTGATGGCCGAGGAAACCACGGAACTGGCCGAACTCGTGCGCTCGCGGTATGCGCAGGCAGCCCGCATGGTCCTGGACCACGGACATGCTCCGGGTTGCGGTTGCGGGTCGTCCTGTTGCGCGGAGGGCCAGGACGCGAGCGGGGATTGCTGTGACACGGTCACCTGCTGCGGCGGCCAGCACGCCGCCGCCAGGGATTCCGGGCAGTTCGGCGCCCCGCTCTACCGTGACGATGAAACCGCGGGGCTGCCCGGCGACGCGGTCAAGGCCAGCCTGGGCTGCGGCAATCCCCTGGCCGTAGCCGAGTTGCGCGAGGGCGAACGGGTGCTGGACCTGGGCTCGGGCGGCGGCATAGACGTGCTGCTCTCGGCCCGGCGGGTCGGGCCGAGCGGGTTCGCCTACGGCGTGGACATGACCGACGACATGCTCGGCCTCGCGCGCAAGAACGCCGCCGAGGCCGGGGCCCGCAACGTCGAGTTCCGCAAGGGCCGGATCGAAGACCTCCCGCTCGATGACGAGTCGGTGGACGTGGTGATCTCCAACTGCGTGATCAACTTGTCCGCAGACAAGCCCGCCGTGCTGGCCGAGATGTTCCGGGTCCTGGGCCCGGGCGGCCGGATCGGCATCTCCGACGTAGTCGCCGAGGACCACCTGACCCCGGCTGACCGGGCGGCCGCCGGGTCCTATGTCGGCTGCATCGCCGGGGCGCTGTCGCGCTCAGAGTATCTCGACGGCCTGGCGGCGGCCGGGTTCGCCGGACCCTCGGTGATTTTCACCCATGAGGCGGCGCCGGGCCTGCACTCGGCCATCGTCCGAGCCGTCAAGCCGGCCACCTGACCACCGGAAGCCAGGCCATGACGAAAGCTCCCGAGGTGCTGTTCGTCTGCACCCACAACGCGGGCCGCTCCCAGATGGCCGCCGCACTGCTCGACCACGAAGCCGCGGGCCGGGTCCGGGTCACCTCCGCCGGATCCCAGCCCGCTAGCGAGCTGAACCCGGCGGTGGTCGCGGCCATGGCCGAAATCGGCCTGGACATCTCGCGGGAGTTCCCCAAGCCGCTGACGGCCGGCCAGATCCAGGCCGCCGACGTGGTGATCACGATGGGCTGCGGCGATGCCTGCCCGGTCTACCCCGGCAAGCGCTACCTCGACTGGGACCTCTCCGATCCCGCCGGGCTCGCCCTGCCCGACGTCCGCCCGATCCGCGACCAGATCCGCGGCTATGTCCGGGGCCTCATCGCCGAGCTGCTCCCCGCCGCTTAGCCGCATTCCTGGGCCGCGCTCGTCTGCGAGCACCGCCCCGCTGAGCGCAACCAGCTCATCGCCGCCGCCATCGGCTGAACTGGCCGAGTGATCATGTGCCTGAGCTGGCCTTTTAAGGTGGAGCGGGTGACGAGAATCGAACTCGCACTATCAGCTTGGGAAGTGCACCGATCGTCGCTGCCGGGGGGTGCTGAGCTGGCTGTCCGCGCGGTTCTGAGTGACCGTGGCTGCCCCTTTGTCACCTTGGCTAATGGCCCACTAATGGCCCGGCGTGACCTATTGCTCATGAGGCGATCTTCGCCGCTGCTGCTGACCAGGACTTAGCTGCTCAGCGACCGTCTGCGGTTAGCTGTGACTGACCGCCAGGAACCTTGGGCGCGCACTCGATCGGACGCACGTATCGGGCACGCACACGGCTCCGGAGGCCGCCGTTGCTATTAGGCGAACTGCTGCCGTCAAGGCCTGTACTTGACCTATGCCTGGACCAGTTCCCGGCCGCCCGCGAGCGCCTCAGGAACAATCGCCGAACTGAAGCTGAGCTGACTATGCCGCAGCCCCGATTGGATGAAGGATCTTGCCCCTGGGTGAGCCAGGCACGGTCTGCTTGCCCGGGGTTGATGGTGACGGATGATCAGATTCCTTCCTTGAGACGAATCCATCCCGCGACCGGCGAAACGGGTTGGTGCTCTGCGGGTGAGTAAGAGTGAGATCAGCCGCGGGAGAGGGTGTCACTGGTGAGCGAATCTGCGGCATCTCGGGCAGCCGGACCGCGGCCTGACGCTCGGGTTGCCCCGGTACGGCCAGGCCAACCATGCCCATCTGCGCCGAGCGGGCCGGTCAGTCAGCTGACTGATGCCGCGCTGATCGAGTGCTCGTGGCGCGATCCGGGGTGTTTCGCGGCGATTTTTGACCGGCATGCAGACGCGATCGTGCGATACGCGGCGGCCCGGCTCGGCCCCAACATGGCCGAGGATGTGACGGCGGAGACTTTCCTGGCTGCCTTTGCCCGCCGCGGCAGCTACGACATCTCCCGGCCCGACGCCCGGCCGTGGCTGTTCGGCATCGCGGCCCGGCAGATCGGCAGGCACCGGCGAGATGAGGCCCGGCAGCTGCGGATGCTCGCCGCGATGCCGGTGCAGGCGCTTGTTGAGGATTTCAGCGGCCGTTCCGCCGAGCAGGTGACCGCCGAGCAGCTGCGGCCCCAGCTGACCCGGGTGTTGTCCGGCCTGCCGCGCCGCGACCGGGAACTGCTGCTGCTCATCGCCTGGGCCGGGCTGACTTACGCCGAGGCGGCAGCCGCGCTGGGCATCACGGTCAGCGCCGTCCGCTCGCGGCTTAATCGGATCCGGGTCCGGACCCGCTCCCAGCTCGGGGGCACCCATCCGGCACGCGAGGAAAGGAACCTCGATGGATGAGATCGGCATGTTCACCGTGCTGCGCCCGCCGCCACCCGAGCAGGCAGAGCAGATCCGCCAGCGTGCCCGCGCCCGGCTCGATCCGGCCCTGACGGCCGCGGCCTCACCAGCCCGCGGAGACCTGGCCGGGTCCAGGCATCGTCTCGTGCTGTTCGGCACCGGCAGGAAACAGCGCGGCCGGGACATTGCTGCCCGCCTGGTCCTGCTGCGGCGGTCCCGCCTGGCCGTGGTGACCGGGGGCCTCGCGATGCTGGCCGCGGCCGCGGTCATCGCCGTCCAGGTCGCCAGCCCTGGCACGGCCCGCCGTGACGGGGGCCTGGCCGTACGGGAACTGGCCTTTAAGACCGCGGCCGCCGCCGCGGCCGGGCCGCAGATCCGGCCCGGCCAGTGGGTGTACTGGCAACTCGAGCAGGGCAACATTGGTTGGCGGCTGTTGCCGCGCAGGCAGATGCAGCTGCCGGTGTGGATGACCGCCGACCCCACCAGGGCGGCCTACCGCTTCCACGGCAAGCTCGTATACCTGCGGCCGTCCCGAGTGTGCATCCCGCACCATGGGTGTCATCGTTTCTCTCAGTTCATTGAGCCGCCCAATGTCGTCCTATTTCACGGCCAGCCAGCCATCTCGGCAGGCCAGACCGGCCGATCGGGATGGGTCAGCTACGCGGCGCTGAGCCGCCTGCCCCGCAGCCCGCGGGCACTGGACCGCTACCTGAGCAGGCTGCCCAGCCCGTTTGCAGGCGCCAGGACCGTCTCGCTGCGGGCTTTCAGGCAGATCGAGCAGCTGCTCACCTCTTACGTGATGCCGCCGCGGCTCACCGCCGAGCTGTACCTCGCACTCGGCGACCTGCCCGCAGTCTCGGTAGATCGCCACGTGGTAGACCTGGCGGGTCGGCCGGGAATGGCCTTTGTCATCCGGATGCCCGACCCCAACGAGCCCTTCCTGAACGAGATCATCGTCAGCCGCGCCGACTACCGCTTGCTCGGAACCGAAAGCGTCTGGGTCGGCAACGGCAAATTCCGGACCGTCAGGGAAGAGGAGGCAATCCTGCGACGGGCCCTGGTACCCGGCCCGGGAATCAGCCCCTGATCCAGCCCACCCCGGGCGACCTACTACTTGGGAGGCGATCTCGGCGCTGTGATCGACTAGCATTTGGCTGCTCAGCGCTCGTGGCCGCTAACCGCGGCTGGTCGTTAAGAGCCGCGGCCGCCCGGCCGGGCACGTATCGGGAACACGGCCGGGCGGCCGAGTTCGTCGTCCGTGCCCTTGCTGAGCGCCTTCCCGATTCGGGCTCCGGTCAGATTTTCTGCGAACCAGGTAACCAGCGCGTGGGGGTCGCGGCGTTGTATGGACGTGGCAACCGGAGGACTGGACTTCGCGGAGTTCTACCGCAGCTCCAAGGATGAGTGCTTGTTCACTGTCTGGCTCAGCGTCGGTGACCGAGATCTGGCTCAGGAGCATGTTGCTGAAGCTTTCGCGCGGGCCTGGGCATCATGGCGCACGGTCAGCAGGCATCCGGCCCCGGTCGCCTGGGTAATCCGGACGGCCCTGAACGCGAACATATCCCGGTGGCGGCGTCAGCGCCGGGAAATACCAGTTGCTGATCTTGGCGCCGTGGCAAGCCTCTTCCCCCCTGCAACCATCGAGAACAGCTCGGTCGATCCGCGAATCATGGCGGCATTGCTACAGCTTCCCCTCCGGCAACGGCAGGTTGTCGCACTCCGGCTGTTTCTCGATCTGGACATCACCCACACCGCGCAGGTAATCGGCATCGCGCCGGGCACGGTCCAGGCCCACCTGGCCCGTGCCCTCACCGCGTTGCGCAGTGATCTTCTTCCCGAACAACAGCAGGAGAGTTCGTCATGAACGACAACGAGCTGATTGCGACTATGCGAGAGCAGCGAGGCACAATCTCGATGACCGTTCCGCTGGAGCAGATCGTCAGCCGCGGCCGCGGGGTCCAAACCCGGCGCCGGACTCGCGGGATGGCGGCGCTGCTGTCCGTAGCAGCCGCCGTGATAATCGCCGTGATCGCATTCACGCCTGCCGGTCACCAGCCCGGCCGCACGGTCAAGGCGCAGGTAGCGGGCTGGACGGTCAGCAGGCAGCCCGATGGCAGCGTCCGGGTCACCATCCGCAGATTGCGCCACCCAGCGAGGTTGCAGCGGGCTCTGCGCGCTGACGGCATCCCCGCCAACGTCCTCGCCACTTTCGACGCGAACACTCCGTGTGAGGCTTACCGCGGGGGATTGGCCTTCTATTCCCGGGTCTTCTCTTACTATCCAGCCCCGGACCAAGCCCCGGGCCACTACCGATTCGGAGTTGTTGTCATTCACCCTGCAGGTCTTCCCGCAGGAGCCGGTGTGCAGCTCATCGATGGCGTGGCCATGCACGTCCGGATCCACGGCCAGGTTACCCAGGCTGCAACTGGGGTGAGGCTGGTGTACGCAACCCCAAGGTGCACAGGAAGCTAAAAGACAACTCGTCCAGGAACATGCCGAATCGGCGGGTCCTAGTCCTGGCCGCTTCCTCGCAGGCGCCGATCCCACGGGAGCGGTCGCCGGGTCAATGGTTCGGCGCAGCCGAATCGCCTGCGACGCGACCGCAGGGAGCGCCATTGACGCGGTGGCCGCGAGCTGGACACTGGTAGCCGAGGAAGACGCATCAACCCTGAACCGGGGGCGGCCGGATTACCCGCTTGTAGGTCCGTGGCTCGCTGCTGGTTGGGCCCGGCGTGCGGCGGCCGGGGCCTCCCCAGGCCGGAGGCCGCCGCGGACGCCGGGCCCGGCGCCGCACAGCGGCGCCGCTTGATCTAGATAAGGAACAATTCGGCAACTTGTGGCGTGTGACAGTGCTGCGGTTGCCGTCGGCTACTCGCTGTTTGGCTTGTCCGGGCCCGTGAGCTGGCAGTAGATAGCGGTGGCGTCGTCGCTGCGCTTGGAGCGTGGCCATCGGCGCCCGTCGGGGTCGGAGTCTTCGGCTTGCCGGACAGCGCGCAGGATGCTGGCGGGTCCGTTACGGGCGAGCTGGTCGAGCAGCTCGGGCCAGTCGGCGAGAGCGAACAAGTCCGCCAGGCGGGACGCTCCGTCGCTCAAGATCGCTGCCCGCTGGATGTCGCCGCGGATCCAGGTCCCGGTGAGGGCGTGATCGGCAGCGTCGGGGTCTGCGGCAGCGACCCAGAAGCCGCCGGGCTGGTTGCGCTGGCGGAGCCGCTGGGTGACGAGCTGACGCATGAGCCGAGAGTGCTCGGGTGAGCCGGTGGCCTCGTATTCGGTGGCGTGCTTGGCGTCCTGGGCGATGTGCTCGATCCGGTCATCGCTGATCAGGTGCAGCCCGCTAGGCCCGTCGGCGAGCAGCACGCAGTCGGCGAGCACGAGATAGTCGATCACCGCGGCCTGCTCGCGTAGCACGGCGACGGCAGCCGCCGGGGTACCTGGATGAGTCAGGTCGCAGGTGCCTGAGTGCAGCGCCGCGACCTCCTTGATCGCCACGGCTACCGCATCGGTGAGCGTGGTCTGCGGCTCGGTTGCGTGGCTGAGCAGCCGGGGGCCGAGCTGGCCGACGAACCAGTGCGCGTCATGCATGCATCCGGTATCTAGGCCCGCCCGCTGGGTCACCCCGTCCAGCACGATGGCGAGGGTGGCCGTGGCGGCGGCGAAGTCCTCGTTCGGTTTTTCGGCAGTTCCGGCCTCGGTGGCCAGGGACACCTGCATGGCTAGCTGCCTTCGTGGCGGATCGGGCCGGTGAGCTGCTTGCTGGCGGTGATCTCCCGGGTCTCGGGGTCGAACTCGCAGGAGATCAGCATGGAGAACCGGCGGTTGCGGACTTCGCTGTAGAGCTCGGGCAGGTGCTGGGCGAGGTAGTGCACCACTCCGTCGGAGCCGACGGCGTGGATCCCGGCCAGGTGCACGAAGGTGCCCTTGCCGTCCGGCCGGGGCAGCCGGGCCAGGTAGCCGATGTCCGAAGGCTGCCCCTCATCCATCGGGGACCGGTAGGTGGTGCCGGTGGTCTTGTCGGCCAGGTGCCAGCCCTGCTCGTCGTCGGCGAACGCCAGCACCGGGTCGGCTTCCAGGACCTGGGCCAGCAAAGGTGACAGCCGCGGGCCGCAGATGACCACGAGGTTGTCGCGGTTGAGCCGGACCATGCCCGGCGGCGGGATGAACTCATACCCCGCCTCCAGCGACAGGCCCGCGCACAGCTCCTTCAGGTGCTCGTAAGCGCGGAATCCTTCCTGGGAGACGGTCGGCCCGGCCGGTCCGGACTTCTTCGGCGCCTCGCTCTTTGTGCCCAGTGCCACGGTGAGGTCGGCGGTGCCGAAGAAGGCCCGTTCGGGCGGCGGCCCAGAGGTAGCGAGCTGGGCGACCCGGCCGCGGGTCATGCCCAGGCTTTTGGCGATCTCGGCCTGAGACATCCCGGCCTTGCGCATGTCGTCGATGGCCTCGCGGCGGATGCGCGCGAGTTCGGCCATGTGCGCCTGATGCTGGATGATCATTTCACTCGCCCGCTTGGCCCTCAGCGCGGGATCTTCGAGTTCGCCCAGCTCAGAGGTTTCGTCAGCCATCTGGCTCTCCGTGTGCTAGAGGGGATATCAGGCTATCGGTTAGGAGGGCTTGACGGTAGCGGTATGCTCATGCCAGTCTCTGCTTAGACCCCCTAGCACCTAATGGTAAGGAGCCATAGCAGATGATGGCCAGTCCTCCGTCCGTCCGGCCGGCTCCCCACCGCCGGACGGCCGCCGCTAAAGGCTCCCGGCCATGACCGGGCCGCCGATCCAGCCCGGCACGGTCTACGCGCTGGCACCCAGCGAAGCGGGCCGCCCGCTGCGCCCGGTGACCGCACTGCGGGCCCAGGGCTCTTACCTCATCTACGCCGGGCCCTCGGGCGCCGAGTGGGCAGCCGACCTTAGCCGGGTGCCCGGCCCCTGGGCCGACCACGCCCAGGCGGCCGACCGCGCCGCTAATGCCGTGCGCGAGCTTCGCGACCGCCTGGACTGCCAGGCCGCCGCAGTCGTGGAAGCGGGCTACCGCGACTACCGCATACGAGTGATCTTGACCGTGCCCCAGGCCGAGCAGGCCGCCCGCCGTCTGGGCGATGCCACATGACCACCGCGCTCCGACTGCACCGCCTGCCCCGGGGCCCGCCTCGCGGCACACGCACAAAGCAGCAAGTTCAGCAACCCACAAGAGAAGGTGAGCACGTTGATCAAAAACGGACTGCGGCTGCCGATCACATGGCCGACGCGTTCCCCCATGGCTGCTGCCTGGTGCCCGACTCCATCGCCGAGGCGATGGACTACGACGAGGCCACCCGGCAGCGGTCCCCGGCCCGCGACAAGATGACCGGACAGCCGGTCTACTCATGCCGCGTCTCCGACCTCGACCCCGAACTGGCGGGCCGGTCCCGCGAGGTCGTGGTCAAGATCCTGGCCGACAAGATGCCCGTCCCGCCGACCCGCCAGCCGTTCGAGCCGGTCGAGTTCGAAGGGCTGATGGTCACCCCGTATGTCGACAACGGCCGGTGCAACGGCAAGAACAACCGGTGCCAGGCCCGGATGGCGTTCTCACTGCGCGCCACCGGCCTCAAGCCCGCCCGCCCGCTCCAGCACAAGGACGTGGCCTGATGGCCGCCCGCCGGATCACGACGGTGACGGTGCCGGTCGGCGCCCGGTCGTGCGTGGCGTTCGAGTCTTACCCGGCCCGTACCCCGCTGCTGTCGATCCTGGCCCCGCACCCCGGCCTGGTCGTGACCTTGACGCTGCCGGAGCGGATCGGGCCCGATCATGTGCGGTTCGCCCGCCAGCTCGCCGCCTCCGCCGCCCGGTACGCGACCGAGGTGGAGCGGACCTGGCGCGGCCTGCCCCCGCTGCCCAAAACGGTCATCACCGCCCGGTGACAGCCGGGTGTGGCCCTGGCCGGTGCTGGCACACCGGCCGGGGCTTCCCACCAGTTCTCCCCGAGATCTGCAACCCAGGAAGGCCCCCATCATGACCTGCCACCCGCCCGGACAGCCATCCCGGGTCGCGCCCGGCGAGATCGCTGACCTGATTGACCAGCTCCACCCTCCGGCCCTGAAGGCGATGCCCGAGGCGGTGCTGGCGCTCTTGGACCGCAAGGCCGACCTGCTGACCCGGATTGCCGACGAGGTGGGCACCGACGAAGCCCGCCAGGTCGCCGCCGAAGCCCGCGCCCAGGCCGCCGGGCTGCGCACCGGATCGGAGGTGCCACGGTGAGAATGTCCTCGTCGTTCTCCGGTGATCAGATCGCCCAGGTCAACAACCCCGACCCGTTCGCCGTCCCGGTCTGGCGCTCCCCGGTCTTCCACACCCCCGGCTGGATCATCGCCATCGCCCAGCTCATCCGCGGCCTATGGGCCCTGATCCAGTTCCTCGCCCGCCACCCGATCGCCGACACCGCCGCCCTGCTCGGACTGCTGGCCTGGCAGGTGATGGGCTGGCCCGGCCCCGTCGTACTTCTGCTCGCGCTCGCCGCTGTGCTCGCCGTGTGGCGGTGGCGCTGGCCGGGCTCGTTCTCCCGGTTCGTGTCGCGCCCGGCGCTGGGCAAGTGGCGTCGCTGGCAGTACGGACGGCACTGGGCCGCGGTCATGACCATCTCCCGCCTGGCGCCGATGTACCGGGGCCGCCTGCTGCTCCCGGTTCTCGGCAAGGTCACTTCCACCCGGTACACCGACCGGGTGCTGGTCCGCCTCGTCTCGGGCCAGTGCGCCGCCGACTTCTCGCTGCGGGCCGACAACCTGGCCCACAGCTTCGGCGTGATCCTCTGCCGCATCCGCACCGCCCGGCCCGGCTGGGTGGTGCTGGAGCTGGTCCGCCGCGACGCCCTCGCCGCCATCATCCCCGCCCTGCCCATCCGATCCCATGCCGATCTGCGGGCGCTGCCGGTCGGCCGCCGCGAAGACGGCACCCCGTGGCTCGTCAAAGTCCAGGGCACCCACGTCCTGATCGCCGGAGCCACCGGGGCGGGGAAAGCGTCGCTGCTGTGGTCGATCATCCGCGCCCTGCTCGGCCTGATGACCGCCGGGCTCGCCCGGGTCCTGGCCGCCGATCCGAAGGGCATGGAGCTGGCTTACGGCCGGGCCATCTTCGACCGGTACGGCGCCTACGCCGCCGACGCCCTAGCCATCGTGACCATGCTGGAATCCGCGGTGGCCGACATGCAGGCCCGCGCCCGGCGGCTGGCGGGTAAGCAGCGCGACCACGCCCCCACGGCCGAGTCTCCGTTCGTGATCGTGCTGGTGGATGAGGTGGCGTTCCTGACCGCCTACCAGCCCGACCGCAAGCTCCGCGACCGGGTCATGGCCGCCCTGGCCACTCTCACCACCCAGGGCCGCGCGGTGGGCTATAGCGTGATCGCGGCGTTGCAGGATCCGCGGAAGGAGGTCATGTCGATCCGCAACCTGTTCCCCGACCGGATCGCCATGCGCCTCGACGAACCCGAACAGGTCGACATGGTGCTGGGCGACGGGGCCCGGGACCGGGGTGGCCTGGCCGACCTCATCACCACCGATCCCGCCACCGGCGCGGGCGTGGCCTACGTGCGGCTGGAATCCGACCCCGACCCGGTGCGGGTGCGAGCGGCGTGGGTGTCCGATGACGACATTGATGCGATGGCCGCCGCGGTGGTCCCGGCCGAGCTGCCGCCCGCCGTGCTGCCGTCGGGTGAGGCGGGTGCTGCGTGATGGCCCCGATCCGGGTCTGGAAGACCGATGACCCTTGCCCGGCCTGCGGCTGGCCGCTGACCCTCACCGACCCCGGCACTGGTCCGTGGCGGCTGGACTGCCCTGACTGCGGCTGGACCGCCCCCGCCCCCGGCCTCACTGAGGGAGGCGCCGATGACTGAGCGCACCACCCGGGCCGAGCGGATGACTCACCCGCTCGCGGCCGAGGCGGTCAAGATGCTGGCCGAATCGGCAGGCGGGTGCATCCGCCCGGTCCAGCTCCGCAAGACCAACCTCGACACCGGGCAGACCGAACAGGTCCTCGTCCCGTGCGGGTCGCCGATGGAAGCCACCTGCCCCGCCTGCGCGGAGCGGTGCAAGTCGTTGCGGGCCGAGCAGTGCGCCGACGGCTGGCACCGTGACACCGAGCCTGTTGACCGGCCTGCCCCGCCCGATGACTGGCAGGCGTGGCTGCTCACCGCCCGCGCTGAGTTCGGCCAGCTCCGCGACCAGGCCGCCGCCGACGGCCAGGACACCGCCGATCTGGACCACACGATCGGCGAGCTGGACGCCGAGCTGCGCCGCTCAGGCATCCGCGGCAAGCCCGACCCCGGCCGCCAGCCAGGCGCGCCGCCAGCGGTCCACCCGCCGCCGCCAGGACGCCCCGGCCCTGCCTCGCCGCAAGGTCAGCCCGCGCACCACCGGCAAGGTCTACACCACCCCGGACGGCACGACCTACCGGCCGTCGATGTTCCTGACGCTGACCCTCGACAGCTACGGCCGGGTCCGCGAGGACGGCACCCCGGTCAGCCCCGTCTCCTATGACTACCGGCGGGCCGCGCGGGATGCGATCCACTTCCCCGCCCTGGCCGACCGGTTCATCCAGAACCTGCGCCGCTACGTCGGCTACGACGTCCAGTACTACGGCGCGGTCGAACCGCAGCGGCGGCTGGCCCCGCACCTGCACCTGGCCCTGCGCGGCACCATCCCCCGCGCCGACCTGCGCCAGGTCATCGCCGCCACCTACCACCAAGTCTGGTGGCCCAGCACTGACGAAGTGCTCTTCGACGGGGACCGGCTGCCCATCTGGCACGAACCGTCCGGCCAGTACGTGGACCCCGATACCGGCGAAGTCCTGCCCACCTGGGACCAGGCCCTCGACGCCATCGGGCCGTCCGACCAGCCCCGGCATGTGGTGCGGTTCGGGCCGATGTTCGACGCCCAGGGCGTCCTGCCCGGCTCCAAAGACTCCGGCCGGTGCATCCGCTACCTGACCAAATACCTGACCAAGCACATCTCCGGCTGCCACACCGCGACGACCGCCGCCCAGCAAGACCACGCCGGGCGGCTGATCGACGCGCTGCGCTACGAGCCGTGCTCGCCGCCGGTGCGCTAACTGGCTGCGCTACGGCATCCAGCCCCAAGGAGCCCGCAAGGGCCAGCAGCCCGGCGCCTGCCCGGGCAAAGCCCACCGGCCCGACAACCTCGGCTACGCCGGGCGGCGCGTGCTGGTCTCCCGCAAATGGTCCGGCAAAACCCTCGCCGACCACCGGGCCGACCGCAAAGCCTGGCTGCTGGACATGCTCGGCCTGCCCGACGACACCGACACCGCCCGCTACCGGTGGGAACAAGTCACCCCCGCAGACCGCGACTTCATGCCCCACGGGCGGCGGATGCTGCACGTCCTGGCCGAACGCGCCCGCTGGAAAACCTCCCTCGCCGAAGCCCGAAAACGGGCCGAACAAGTCACCGGCAATCTTTCGGCAACCAGCAAGGAGGCGGCGTAGTGACCAAGATGCAGGAACAGCCGGTTGCGCGGCTGCTGACCGTCGCCCAGGTCGCCGAGCTGCTAGGCACCTCTGAACGATTCCCCAGGCGGCTGATCTCCGAGCGGCGTATCGAGTTCGTGCGGGTCGGCCGTCATGTCCGCATCAGTGAGCGGACGCTCGCCGAGTTCATCGAGGCCGGACGGGTCGATCCGCTTGAGGTCATCCAGCTCCGGCCCATCACAAGGGGGGCGGCCTGATGGCTAACACCAATGGCCATCGTCGTTTCGGCAACGTCCGGCGGCGTGAATCCGGCCGCTTCCAGATCCGCTACCCCGGCCCGGACGGCCGGATGCGTACCGGGTCGGAGACCTACGAGCGCAAGGGTGATGCGGAGCGGGCGCTCGTGCTAATCGAGGCCCAGATCACCGCGGGCGAGTGGGCCGACCCTGAACGCGGCCGGGTCAAGCTCGCCGACTACGCCTCGGCATGGATCACGCAGCGGCCGAAGCTGCGCCCGCGCACCGTGGACCTGTACCGCTGGCTTCTCCGCAAGCACATCGCGCCCTACCTGGGCGGCGTGCCGCTGGGCAAGCTGTCCACGGCGATGATCCGCGAATGGCGGGCAAGCCTGCTGGCCGAGGGCGTGTCAGTGTCGGTCGCGGCGAAGGCATACCGGCTGCTGCGCGCAGTGCTCATGACAGCGGTCGAAGAGGACAAGATCCTCACCCGGAACCCGTGCCGGATCCGGGGAGCTGGTGATGAGGACACCGCGGAGCGGCCCGTGCTCACCGTCGCTCAGGTGCTCGCGCTGGCCGAGCTGGTCGGCCGCCGCCCGGTCGGCAACATCCGCAAGACCCCGGCTGGGTACCGGCTCCGGTTCCGGCGGCACGGCGAGATGCGCACCTCATCCGAGATGTACGGCACGCGAACGGCGGCCGAGCTGGCGCTCTGGGCGATGGCGGATGATGGGCGAGCTGACTGTAACCATGACCGCCGGTACCGGGCATTGGTGCTGCTGGCCGCCTTGGCGAGCCTGCGATGGGGTGAGGTGACGGCGCTGCGCCGCTGTGATCTTGACCTGGCTGCGGGCATGGTCCGCGTCCGGGCCGCCTTCGTGGAGCGGTCCACCGGGGAGATCTTGCTCGGCCCGCCCAAGTCCCGGGCCGGGCGCCGGGCAGTCGGCATCCCCCAGGTGATCATCCCGGCCCTGCGCGAGCATCTGGCGATCTTCACCAAGGCCGACGCCGGAGCGCTGGTGTTCCCCGGCGTCCAAGGCGGACCGCTGCGGCGGGGCAACTTCAACAAGCTGTCCGGCTGGCCATACGCGGTCCGGTCGGTCGGCGCCGAGGGCCTGCACTTCCACGACCTGCGGCACACCGGCAATCACTTCGCGGCGTCCAGCGGCGCGGGCCTGCGGGACCTGATGGCCCGGATGGGGCACGACAGCGAGCGCGCGGCGATGATCTATCAGCACCAGGCGCGTGGCGCCGATCAGGCGATCACCGACGCGATCAACCGGCATGTCCAGGCCGAGCGCGACGGCGAGGACGGTGATGATGATGGCCCGGCGGGCGTGCTGGCCCCGGTGGGTTAATGGCCCGCTAATGGCCCGCGAGCCCGCCAGCGTCTCTGGAGACGATCAAGGCCCAGGCTGGGGATGGTTCCCGACCTGGGCCTTCGTGGTGGAGCGGGTGACGAGAATCGAACTCGCACTATCAGCTTGGGAAGCTGACGTTCTGCCATTGAACTACACCCGCGCTGAGCCGTGCGCCTGCGGTGCGCTGGCCCGTGCCTGCACATAGTACTGGACTTCAGCGGGCCGGCGTGCTGCCGCCGCAAGACCCCGCGGGCGGCCCGCCGGGCGGGCCCCGCCGGCTGGCGTGTGCCAGCGGACGGGCCGCCCCGGCTGACCGGCTCGCGCAGGCTAGGGAGCCGGGTGGAAGGCCGCCGCCACGGCGTACCAGTCCGTCGCGGCCCCCAGCGTCGCGCGGGCGTCCTGCGCCCCGGCGGCCCCGGACTCGATGTCCTCCAGCGCCACCGAGCCGGAGCTGGTCTGGCTGCGGATGGTGAACGGCAGGCCCTGCGACGAGCCGGCCGTGATGGAGGACGGCGACCCGCCGGTGATCACGCCGCCTACCACGAGGTCGCCCGCCGCCGTCGCCGCGGTCGGGCCGGAGTCGACCGCGGTGCCGCTGCCGCTGGCCACCGCGGTCTGGTCCAGCGCGCCAGAGGTCGCGATCCCGGAGTAGTCAGCCAGTGCCGCGTCCAGGTAGGTCGCGTTCGCGGCGCTGATCGTGATGGTCAGGCCGTTCGGCGCCGCCTTGGAGTTCTGCAGGTAGTACAGGGCCAGATCGCCGCTGCCGGTGCCGAAGGTGGTAGCCGCGGCGGACCGGGTCCACGTCCCGTTGATATTGTCGGACACCGTCACCTGGCCGGCCGAGTTGTACTGGCCGAACCAGCCCACCAGCAGGTCACCGGCGTCGACCGGCTGGGTCAGCGTGACCGTGACGCTGGCCACCTCGCCGCCGGTGCTGGTCGAGGCGCCCTGCACGTACGTGATCCCGCCCGGCTTGGACGTGGTCGCCGACACGGCGGCCGACTGGGCCGAGTGGTTGCCGGACCCGTCGAACGCGTCCACCGTGTACTTGTAGGTGGTGGACGGCGACGCGGTCATGTCGGTGTAGCTGGTCGCGTTCGGGCCGCCGGTCGTCCCGATGGCCGCGCCGTTGCGGTAGATCGTGTAGCCGGTCACCCCGACGTTGTCGGTCGAGGCGTTCCACTTCAGCGATACCGAGTGGGAGGTCACCCCGGTGACCGCCAGGCCGGCCGGGACCGTCGGCGGGGTCTTGTCGCCGGAGGTCTGGATCAGCTCGTAAGCGCCGATGTCGCAGCCGCTGCCCTGCGGCCGGGTGGTGCCGCGCTGGTCGGTGGTGCCGGTGCAGCCGGGCGTCGCCGCGGGGATCGCGTCGACCGCGGGACTGCAGGCCGGCAGGGCCATGGTCTGGGTCGGCCCGCCGTTGGAGGCCAGCGCGTCCAGGTTCGGCTGGGTGCTGCTCAGCGAATGACTGGCCGCGGAGAACCCGCAGGAAGTGCCGGTGTCGATGTTGTACCCGCCGTCGGTGATCGGCGCCTGGCCGCCGCAGTTGCTGCCGCCCTGGCCGTTCGCCACGATGCTCATGCCGATCGTCATCGTGTACCCGGTGTAGTTCAGCACGTCCGCGCCGTAGGACGCGGTGTTCCCGGACAGGGTCGACTGCTGGACGGTGGCGTTGCCGAAGTTGACGATGCCGCCGCCGCCGTTGGCTCCCGCGGTGTTGTTGTAGAACGTGCTGTCGGTCACGTGCAGCGTCGCGTCGTTGTCGAGCGCGCCGCCGCCGGGGCCGCTGTTGCCGGTGAAGGTGTCGTCGGCGACATTCAGCGTGCCGGCGCCGTTGACCATCCCGCCGCCGCCGTAGATCGTGGCCGTGTTGCCGGAGAACGTGCTGTTCGTGACCGTCGCCACGTTCTGGTTGAAGACGCCCGCGCCCTCCTGGGCGGTGTTCCCGGTGAAGGTGGAGGTATTCACCGTCAGCGTCCCGCTGCTGTTGATCGCGCCGCCGGAGGTCCCGGTAGTGGCCGGCGATGAATTGCCGGTGAAGGTCGAGCTGGTCACCGACAAGGTGCCATGACTGAAGATCGCGCCGCCGCCCTGGGCGCCGTTGTTGGCCAGGCCGTTGGACAGGGTGAGCGCGCTGACGGTGAGGCTGCCGCCCGCGGCGACGTCGAATATGCGGAACGCCGGGGTCCCGGCGGCGGCGGACCGCTTGATCGTGTCCTTGTTGCCGACGATGGTCACCTTGCCGGTGATGACGGGCAGGCCGGTGCCGCCGTCGGTGGCGTTGTTGGCTGCGGTCAGGTTGTAGGTGCAGCCGCTGGCCAGCAAGATGGAATAGCCGCCGGGCTTGGCGTTCGCGGTGTTGATTGCGCTGACCAGCGCCGGAACCGTGCAGGTGATCGCAGCCGAAGCGGGCTGGGCGACCGTGAGGAGCGCTAAGGCCGGCGCGACCACGGCCGTGGACGCGACCATGCCGCGCAACCTGAGTTTCACCGAGAACTCCACCCTTGTGCTGGGCCCGTACCGGGCAGCCAGAGAGCGGCAAATACCGCCAACGCCGGTAACTTACTTCCGCTGCGGTCCGGTGAAACCGGCATATGAGGTAGGAGCGCCTACTCACCATGCATAAGGACCCGCCCGGATGTCCCGGTTCGGTCCGGCTTGGGCCGCGCCGTCAGCCGGCGTGGAATACCGCGGCCATCGCGTACCAGTCGGTGGCCGCTCCGAACGTGGCGGTGGCGGCCTGCGTTCCGGCCGCGCTGTCCGTGATGTCCTCCAGGTCCACCGAGCCCGAGCCGGTCTGGCTGCGGACGGTGAACGGCAGGCCCTGCGACGAGCCGGGGGTGACCGAGGACGGCGAGCCGCCGGTGATGATCCCGCCGACGACCAGTTCCCCCGATCCCACGGCGGCGGTCGCACCGGAACTCACCGAGGTGCTGTTGCCCGTGGCCACCGCGGTCTGGTCCAGCGCCCCGGTCGTCGCCACGCCCGAGTAGTCGGCCAGCGCCGCCTCCAGGTAGGTCGGGTTCGCCGCGCTGATCGTGATCGTCAGCCCCGACGGCGCCGCCTTGGAGTTCTGCAGGTAATACATCGCGATATCACCACTGCCGCTGCCGAACTTGGTCGCCGCGCTGCTGCGCGTCCACGCCCCGTTGACGTTGTCCGACACCTGAACCTGGCCGGCCGAGTCGTACTGCCCGAACCAGCCCGCCAGCAGATCACCGGCGGAAACGGGCTTGGACAAGGTAATCGTCATGCTGGCCAGTTTGCTGCCGGTCCCGGACGAGGCACCCTGCACGTACTGCGCGCCTGCCGGGCAGGCCGGCGTGGTCACCGGCAGGGAGGCGGACTGGGCCGAGTGATTCCCGGCGGTGTCGAAGGCGTCGACGGTGTAGCTGTAGCTGGTCGACGGCGCCACCGTCGAGTCGGTGTAGGAGGTCACGGAGCCGCCGGTGGTGCCGATCGGCTTCCCGTTCCGGTACACCGTGTACCCGGCCACGCCGACGTTGTCGGTCGAGGCGTTCCAGCTGAGCTGGACCGAGCTGGAGCTGACCGCGGTGGCGGCCAGGCCCGTCGGCACGGTCGGCGGCTGGGTGTCGCCGCTGCCGTAGGCATGGAACACCGCCGCCGCCGCGTACCAGTCGGTGGCCGAGCCGAATGTGGCCCGGGCGTCCTGGGTCCCGGCCGCGCTGGCGGTGATGTCCTCCAGGTCGGCCGCGCCCGAGCTGGTCTGCGCCCGCATCGTGAACGCCTGCCCCTGCGAGGAGCCCGGGGTGACCGAGCCGGGCGAGCCGCCGGTGATGATGCCGCCGACGACCAGCTCGCCCGCGCCGACCGCGCCGGTAGCACCGGAGTCGGGCGCGGCGCTGTTCCCCCTGGCCGCCACGGCCTGGTCGAGCGCGCCGGAGGTGGCCACGCCGCTGTACTCAGCCGCTGCGCCCTGCAGGTAGGTGGCGCTGGACGCGGAGATCGTGATGGTCAGCCCGTTCGGCGCGGACTTGGTGTTCTGCAGGTAGAACATCGCCAGGTCGCCGCCGCCGCTGGCGAAGGTGGTGGAGGCGGCGGTGCGGGTCCAGGCCCCGTTCACGTTGTCGGACACCTGCACCTGGCCGGCGGCGTCGTACTGGCCGAACCAGCCGGCCAGCAGGTCGCCGGCATGCACCGGCTGGGACAGCGTGATCGTGGTGCTGGAGACCCGGCTGGCGGTGGAGACCGCGCCGCTCTGGCCGGCCTGGACGCCCGACGGCGCGGGCGTGGTCACCGGGACCGGGGCGGACTGGGCCGAGTGGTTGCCGCTGCCGTCGAAGGCGTCGACGGTGTACTGGTAGCTGGTGGACGGCGAGACGCTGGCATCGGTGTAGCTGGTGGCGTTCGCGCCGCCGGTGCTGCCGATCGCCGTCCCGTTGCGGTAGATGGTGTAGCCGGTGACGCCGACGTTGTCGGTCGAGGCGTTCCACTGCAGCGACACCGAGCTGGCGGTGACCGAGGTGGCGGCCAGCCCGGTCGGCACGGTCGGCGGCTGGGTGTCGCCGGAGCCCTTGATCAGCTCGTAGGCGCCGGTGTCGCAGCCGCTGCCCTGCGGCCGGCTGGTCCCGCGCTGGTCGGTGCTGCCCTGGCAGCCGGGAGTGGCGGCCGGGATGGCGTCCACCGCCGGGCTGCCCGCCGGGAGCGCCATCGTCTGGGTGGGACCGCCGTTAGCGGCCAGCGCATCGAGCTGCGGCTGGGTGTTGCTCTGCGAGTGACCGGCCGCGGAGAAGCCGCACGACGACCCGGAGTCGATGTTGTACCCGGCGTCGGTGACGGGGGCCTGGCCGCCGCAGTTGCTGCCGCTCAGCCCGCCGGACACGATGCTCATGCTGATCGACAGGGTGTAGCCGGTGTAGTTGAGTATGTCGGCGCCGTAGGGCGAGGTGTTCCCGGCCAAGGTGGACTGGGTGATCGTGGTGGCGCCGAAGTTCTCCACCGCGCCGCCGCCGTTGCTGCCGCCGGTGTTGCCGGAGAACGTGCTGTCGGAGATCTTGAGCGTGGTGTCGTTGTCGATCGCGCCGCCGCCCGGGCCGGTGTTGCCGGTGAAGGTGTCTCCGCTCACCGTCTCGCTGCCGGCCGCGTTGAGCAGCGCGCCGCCGCCGTAGATCGTGGCCTTGTTGTTGCTGAACGTGCTGTTGGTGATCGTCGCGGATTTCTGGTTGAAGACCCCGCCGCCCTCCTGGCCGGTGTTGCCGGTGAAGGACGAGGTGGTCACCGTCAGCGTGCCGCTGCTGTTGATCGCCCCGCCGGAGGTCCCGGTCGTGGCCGGCGCCGAGTTGCCGGTGAACGTCGAGCCGGAGACCGCAAGCGTGCCGTGGCTGTAGATCGCGCCGCCGCCTTGCGCGCCGTTGTTAGCCAGCCCGTTCGACAGCGTCACCGAGCTGAGCGTCAGCTTGCCGCCGGATGCCACGTCGAAGATCCGGAACGCGGCCGTGCCGCCGGCCGTCGAGCGGGTGATCGTCGCGCCGCCGCCGGCCACCGTGACCTGGCCGGTGATGACCGGAAGGCCGGTGCCGCCGTCGGTGGAGTTGTTAGCCGCGGTCAGCGTATACACGCAGCCGCTGGTCAGCGTGATCGTCCCGTTGGTGGCATTGGCGGCCGCGACGGCCGCGACCAGGCTGGCGGCCGTGCACGGCACGGTCGCGGCGAGCGCGGGCGCCGCGGCGGCCACGCTGCTGATCAGCCCGCCGGCCAGCAGCGCGACGGCCGCGCCGGCCCGGCGCAGCCCGAGACCTGCCTGTGCTCGCACCGATCCCCCACCCCGGTCCTGCCGATCCGGCCCGGCGCGGCAACCTGCCGCGGGGCGCATACTATGCCGCGGGCCGGTCCCGGCCATCCTGCATCTGGCGTAGCCGCGGCTACGCCAGATGCAGGCGCCCCGGTCAGCCGCGGGCGTGCCCGCGCAGCTGGCCGAGGTTCAGCGCCCGCAGCACGGCCAGCAGCCGCGGGTGAGCGGCCAGCGAGCCGCCGGCGTAATCCCAGGCGAACGTCTGTTCCCCCTGCCAGTCGGAGTGCTCCCACTGGCCGATCATGATCTGCAGCTCGTGCGCGGTCGGGTAGCGCCATTGCTCTGCGGAGAAGGCCTGCAGCACGGCCCAGTAGCGGGCGACGTGCGCCGCGTGCAGCGCGGCGATGTAGCGCGGGATCAGCGACCAGTCGCAGCCCGCCCCGCGCACGCACGGATAGGGGTCGGTGCCGAGCACGTCGGTGGCCTTGGCGAACGCCGCGAAGTTGCCCGCCTCGGTGACCACCTCGTAGGTGAAGGCGCCGGGAGCCAGCCGGTGCACCAGGCGGCTGCGGGCGGTGATCTGCGCCGCGACATGATGGCAGTGCCCGCCGTAGGCCGGAACCGCGTCGTCAGCCTCGTCAGCGAGGTAGTAGCCGGCCACCTTCGGGTCGCCGGCCAGCGGGCGGACCAGCGCCTTGACCACCGTGTCGGAGAGCGCGAACGTGCAGCTGGCCGGCAGGTAGCTCCCGATCCAGACCAGCGCGCGCTGGCCCGCGGGCAGCTTGTTGATCAGGCTCGGATAGGGGCCGACATCGACGAGGTCGTAGCCGTACGGCTTGGTCTGCTGCCCGTCGGGGGTATCGGTCATGTACCGGTACTGCAGCGAGCTGTGCACCGGGTAGTGCACCGCGGCAGCCTCGCGGCTGGACGCGGAATGCAGGCCGACCGCCGGGCGGGCGGCACCGCAGCCGGTCGCGATTAAGCAGAAGGCCGCCGCGGCGAGGGCCGCGGGCAGCCGCAGGCGGCGGTTCACTCGATCTCCCTGAGTATCCGGAACGGCTCGGCGGCGGCCCGCCCGGCCTGGCTGCCCCAGAACGCGGCGCGCTCGCGCAGCGCGCGGCCGGAGCGGGGGTGCGGATAGTCCCGCAGCTCGCTCTCGTAGCACTCCATCGCGGCGATCTTGGTGTCCAGGGTGGCCGTGATGTCGGCAAAGTAGTTCGGCTGCAGCGCGGTGTCGCCGGCCGGCCAGGCCCATTCGGTAGATGAGGGGGTCTCGAACACCGCGAACCGGCGCAGGCCGGGCCGGTAGTAGGGACGGCACGCGGTCCAGGCGGCCCGGGCCACCAGGCCGTGGTCGGCGTTCACGTCGGCGGGGAAGTGGGTGTACACGAGCTGCGGGCCGAGCTCGTCCAGCACGCTCTCGATCAGCTGGGTGAGCTCGATGAACGGGACGGTATCGAGCCGCTGGTCGGGCAGGGCCTGCAGCCGCAGCGAGGCGAACCCGATGGTCTCGGCGGCCCGCCGCGCATCCTTTTCCAGCGCCCCCATCATCTCGTCCGGGTAGCGGCTGCCCGCCCCGTCGGCGACGACGACCGCGTGCACCTCGTCCCCGGCCTGGACGTGCCGGGCGAGCGTGCCGCCGGCGCCGAGGATCTCGTCGTCGGGATGGGCGCCGATGACCACGACCGTGCTCGCCGCCACCGCGCTACCTCCGCCCGGCCGGCGCGGCGGCCGCCGGGCCCGGGCGGGCCGCGGCCGGATCGCCGGCGGGCGGCAGCTGCGCCGGCGCCGGGCCGAGGCCGAGCGCCCAGGCCGCCGTCACCGGGTCGACGGCATCGAACCGGTCGCCGGCGCGCAGCCCCGCGCGGGCGGCCCACGGCGCGGCGGGCTCGGGCTTGCCGTCCGCACCGGACATGGCGGTGACCGCGACGCGGCCGCCGGCCGCCGCGACCAGCACCGCATCGCCGTGATAGCCGAGCACCTGGCCGGGGGCGCCGTCCGCGGCGCCGGCGGCCAGGTGCGAGGCCCAGAACATGACCTTGCGCCCGGCCCGGTACCCGAAGGCCCCGGGGTAGGGCACGGTCAGGGCGCGGATCCAGTCGTGCACGGCGCGGGCAGGCCGGTTCCAGTCGGTGATCCCCATCCGCGGGGTGCGCTTGGGCAGCAGCCCGCCATCGGCGGCGCCCTGCGGGCAGCGCGGCGCGGTGCCGGCCAGCAGGGCGGGCACGTGCTCGGTCAGCATGGCCGCCCCCGCCGCTGCCACCTGCTGGTAGACGGTCGCGCAGGTGTCGTCCGGGCCGATCGGGATGCGCCGCTGGTCGACGATGTCGCCGGTATCGGTGCCCGCGTCCAGGTACATCATCGTGTTGCCGGTCACGTCCTCGCCGCGCAGGATGGCCCAGTTGACCGGGGCCCGGCCCCGGTAGCGCGGCAGCAGGGACGCGTGGAAGCCGATGCAGCCGCGCGGCGGGACGGCCAGCAGCGGCGCGCGCAGCAGCCTGGTCCAGCCGACCACCACGATCAGGTCCGGCGCCAGCGAGCGGATGTGGCCGACCTCGTCCTCGGCGTTCAGGTCGGCGCACCGCCGCAGCGGGACCCCGTGGGCCGCGGCGAGCGGCTCCAGGTCCACGTAGCCCGAGGGCGCGCTGCCGGCCGCGGGCGTGGTCACGACCTCGGCGACCTCAGCCGGGCCGTCGAGCAGCGCGGCGAGGGCGGGCAGCGCCTCGTGCACCGCGCCGACGAAGACGATGCGGCCGCGCCCCGGTGGCGGCTGGTTCACGTTCACGGCTCCTTCACAGCTTCCGGTCCGAAGCGCTGTCCGCGCCCGGCCTCCCGGCCCTGATTCACCCGCCCGCGCGCAGCCCGAGCGCCCCCGCCAGGTTGCCGGCGGTGGCGGCGTGGCGCAGCGGCGCCGCGCCGGTGACCCGGTCGATCAAGCGGGTCAGCGCGTAATGGCTGACCCGCTGGCGCAGCACCGCGCCGGACAGGCCGGGCGCGATGATGACGGCCGGCACCTGCTCGGTCGTCTCGCCCTCGTCAAAAGTGACCACGATCACCAGCCGGCCGGCCCGCCAGTCCGGTCCCGACATCAGCCGCGGGACCCAGGTGCGCAGGAACCGGTCGGCATCGGCCAGCGTGCCGTTGTGCGCGTCATCGATGAGGTTCGGGGTGATCAGCCCGGCGTCGGGCAGGGTGCCGTGGCGGATGTCGGAGATCAGCGCGCCGCTGGTGACCGTCCCCGCCGGGACGTCATCGGCCAGGCACAGCCGCGCCTCGTCAGGGAAGTAGGTCCACGGATTGTGGTTCGGGTCGTAGTTGCCGGTCAGCGCCTTATCGCAGGGCGCCGGCATGGACTGCTCGTAGGACTTCGCGGTCTCGCCGCGGGCGATGGCCTGCCCGAAGACCGACGGCCCGGGGTAGTCGCACCCCAGTCCCGGCAGGCAGTCCTGCGGCTGGTTGAACGCTGAGCCGCCGAAGATGCCGAGGTAGTTCGGCAAGCTCGGATGGCCGACGTCACTCCACGAGACCGCGCGTGCGTACCGGCGCGCCAGGCGCCACAGATAGGGCATGTGACCAGGGAAAACCTGCTGGATGCTGTGGTTCTCTTCCATGATCACGAGAATCTTCGTCAGCCGCTGGCCGGTCCGCGCCGACACCGCGGAGCCCGGGTCGGCGGCCGGCGCCGTGCCCGGCGAGCGGGCGGCCGGGCCGCCCGCGGCCGAGGCGCCGCAGCCGGCCATCAGGGCAGCGGCGGCGCAGCAGCCGACCACGGCCAGCAGCCGGCCACGGCCGCGGCCGGGCGGCCGCATTCGTCGGGTCAGCGAGAGCATTCGTCGAGCATAGGCAGCCGCGGCGACCGCCCCACTCATGCAAACGACGTAGAACGAAACCCTTTGTTGGCCGAGGCTGCGGCGATCACCGGCCCCTACGTTTAAGGCCGTCACGACTTCGAGATGGGGTGACTGCTGCCGTGGAGGCAAACGAGGCGATGCGGCGCATCTTCTGGCGGCACCGCTGGATGTTGCTGGTCCTGACGGTGCTGCCGGTGCTGGCGCTGGCCCCGTACCTGCTGACCCGGCCGGTCACCTACGCCGCGACCGCGAGCGTCCAGGCCCAGTCCGCCGAGCCCCAGGCGGACACCCAGGTAACGGCGATCTTGAGCCAGGTGACCGCCGTCGCGACCAGCCCTTCGCTGGTGCAGGCGGCGCTGCGCACCACCGGGGTCAGCGCCAGCGCCCTGACGGTATCCCGGCACGACATCACGGTCAGCTCGCTCGGCACGTCCGCGGTGGTCACGCTGACCGTCACCAACCCCGATCCGCAGGCGGCGATCCAGCTCGGCCGGGCGATCGCCAACCTGGTCGTGGCCAAGCTCAACGGGCTCGGCACCCAGACCAGCCAGGAACTGACCTCGCTGAATTCGCAGCGCGGCCAGCTCAACGCAGCCAAGCAGAAGCTGCTCAAGCAGCTCGCCGACACCAGGCTGCCGGGCACCAGCGCCCCGGTCCAGTCACTGATCGCCCAGCTCAACACGGTGGGCAACCAGCTGACCGCGAACGCCGCGGCCGTGCAGCAGGTGCTGGCCAGCAGCACGGTGAACGAGGGCGCGGGAGTGATCAGCGCCCCCGAATACGCGATCTCCCAGTCCCGGCATGTCGCCTCGTACTGCGCGCTGGCGGCCCTGCTCGGCCTGGTGATCGGGCTGCTCATCGCCACGATCCGCGAGCTGTCCCGGCCGACGCTGGCCGATCCCGGGACAGCCGCCCGCGAGCTCAGCCTGGTCCTGCTCGGCGATGCCGAGGTCAGCAAGCACGGCGAGGTGAGCGCGAACCTGGAGCTGGCCACCCGGCTCGACCTGTCCGCGCACCGGCTCGGCGCGCGGACGCTCGTGCTCACCGGCCCGGTTCCGGCCGCCCAGCTCACCGGGCTGGCGGCCTGCCTCAACCGCAGCCTGCAACTGGCGGCCGGGGCACCCGATGACGAATTCGCATCCCGCGGGGGGACCCGGGTGCCGGGCATCGCCTCGCTGACCGCGCACGTCCCGGGCGGCGAAGCCAGGACCCCCTCCGGTGCCCTGAGCTCGGTAAGCCCGCACCTGCTGGCCAGCTCGCCGCGGGGGGACCTGCGGGTGGCGGCGCTGCCGGATATGACCCTTCGGGCCAGGCCCGAAGAGCCCGCCCTCGTCCTGGTGCTGGCCCGGTTCTCGCCGCGGGCCACGCTCGACGAGGCCGTGGATCTCGGCGTGACCACGGGATGGCCGCTGCTTGGCGTAATCGGGATGCAGCGCATCAAGTCCGCCCGCCGGTCCGCCACCCCGCGGGTCCTGACGCTGGGCAGCGGCGCGCCGGCACAGCCGGGCGAGGAGGAGGAAGCCGCGGACGGATACGTCGCCGACGCCGACATCGGCGCCGACGACGGGGGGCCGTCCGACGAGGCAGTGGCCAACGGGGTCATGGCCGACGGCGAGAGAACGCACCTGGGGGCAACACTATGAGCCAGCTCAAGACGGCACGGGGGATCAGTCAAGACCGCCGGCGGCCGGCGCCGTGGGCGCGGGACCGCTCCCGGCCCGACCAGCCGGGCCTGCGCACCCTGATCGTCGGCGGCGGCGCTGCCGCGCGCACGCTGATCCGCGACCTGCGCCGCTCGCCGGACTACGGGCTGCGGCCGGTGGCCTGCCTCGACGACGACGCCCGGGTCAGGTCGGTGTCCGGGATCCCGGTTCTCGGCGGGCTGCCCGAGCTGCAGCGCATAGTCCGTGAGCACGCCCTGGAGGCGGTCGTCGTAGCGATCCCCTCGCTGCCGGCCGAGGCTCAGAACAAGCTGATCAGGGACGCGGCGGCCACCGGGGCGCGGGTGCGCTTCCTGCCCTCGTTCCTGTCGGCGGTCGAGCGGGCCGCGCGGGCCGCGGACATGCGCACCATCAAGCTCAGCGCGCTGCTCGGCCGCCAGGAGCGCCGGGTCCTGCAGACTCCCACCCGCGACATGCTGGCTGGCGCCCGGGTGCTGGTGACCGGCGCGGGCGGCTCCATCGGGCAGGAGCTGTGCCGCCAGATCCGCAGCTACCAGCCCGCCTCGCTGCACATGCTCGACCACGATGAGTCCAACCTGCACACGCTGCAGCTGGAACTGGACGGCGAGGCGCTGCTCAACAGTGCCGAGGTCGTCATCGCCGACATCCGCGACCGGGCCAGGATCGGGCAGGTGTTTGCCGCCGTCCGGCCCCAGGTGGTGTTCCATGCCGCCGCGCACAAGCACCTGCCGCTGCTGGAGCGCTACCCGGGCGAGGGCGTGAAGTCCAATGTCCTCGGCACCCAGCACCTGGTGCAGGCAGCCCGGGAAAGCGGCGCCGGCCGGTTCGTGCTGATCTCCACCGACAAGGCCGCCGATCCGCGGTCGGTACTGGGCGCCACCAAGCGGCTCGCCGAGATGGTCGTGCAGGCGCACTCCGGCCAGTGCACCCAGGTGTGCTCGGTGCGCTTCGGCAACGTGCTCGGCAGCCGGGGCTCGTTCCTCACCGCGGTCGCCGAGCAGGTCAGCCGCGGCGATCCGGTCACCGTCACCGACCCGGAAGTGACCAGGTTCTTCATGACCGTGGAAGAGGCAGTGGGCCTGGTCCTGTCCGCGGCGCCGATGGCCGAGTACGGCGAGACGTTCGTGCTCGACATGGGCGAGCCGGTGCGCATCGTCGATCTGGTCCGCCGCTACGCCGAGCAGCTGCACGTCCCTGACGTGCAGATCCGCTTTACCGGCATGCGGCCAGGCGAGAAGCTGCACGAGGCGCTGTTCGGCCAGCACGAGGAGCGCCTGCCGACCGTCAACCCGTCCATCACCGCGGCCAGGCCGATCCGGCTGCCCGAGGATTTCACCGGGCGGCTGGACAAGCTGTACGCGGCGGCTGGGAACGGCGAGGACGAGCAGGTCCGGGCGATGCTCGATGACCTGATGCCGGAGTACACCCCGGCGCAGGCCACCCCCTCCGAACTGGCGGCGGCCATGAGCTCGCCCTACCCCGACGAGGCCTGATGCGCGCGACGCTGAGCACCGCGGGCGAGCGGGTCGAGATCGCGTGCGCGCACCGCTGGCTGTCCGGCGTGCTGGCCGAGGGCCTCAGCGGTGAGCCCGCGGCGCCGGGCGGCGCCGCGGGGGTGCGGATCACGGTGCAGGACACGGCCGCCGCCTTCAGCACCGCGGGCTGGGAACTGCTCACCCGGGATGCGTGGCGGCGGCCGGGTGAGGTCATCGTGCGCAATGCCTGCTCCTCAGGCCTCGACTTGCTGGTCAGCACGACCGGGGACGCCCTGGAGGTCACCGCGCGGTGGCGGCCGGCGGCGACCGGCCGGGCGGCGGCCGCGCTGCTGCGCGCCCGCGCCCGGCTGCTGATCCGCGCCGTGCTGCTCCAGTACCCGGCGCTGTGGCAGGCCCAGCAGCGCGGCCGGGTGCCGCTGCACGCCTCGGTCTGCACGGCCGGCCCCGGCCGCGCCGTGCTCATCGCGGGCCCGGGCGGCATCGGCAAGTCGACGCTGGTCAACGCGGAACTGAACCGCGGTGGCACAGCCACCAGCGACAACGTGTGCGTGAGCGACGGACAGGACGCCTGGGGACTGCTCGAACCCCGGCGGGTCCCCGCAGCAGGCCCGCATGCGGGCGCCGCTACCGGGCGCCGCATGCCGCACGGCCGCCGCGAGGCACCCTGGCCCTCCCGGGCCGGGCAGCTCTCCCCCGGCCTGCTGGTGGTGCTGCGCCGGGGGGCAGGCGGGCCGGCCGCCACGGCGTGCCCCCCGGAGGACGCCGCCCGCTACCTGGCCGCCGGTACCTACATGGCCGGCGAGCTGCGGCGGTACTGGGCGTTTGCCGCGACGCTGGCGCTCGGCACCGGCGCCGGCCAGCCGCACCCGGCCGTCGCCGAGGTCGCCGGCGCGCTGGCCGGGCGGCTGCCGTGCACCCAGATCATCCTCGGCGACCGGCCGGGGGCAACGCTGGACAGCCTTCTCGGCGCAGCAACCGAAGCGGAGGTGGGCAGATGACCTCGCGGACACGGGTGGCACAGGTCGTGACCCGGTTCATGGCCGGGGCGGGCGGGGTGGCGCTGCGCGGGGCGCAAGCCCTCGACCCGGACCGCTACGAGGTCGAGTTCATCATCGGCAGCGGCAACCGGCTCGTGCAGCAGGCCGAGGAGGCCGGCTTCAAGGTCACCGTGCTGGCCGCGCTGCGCAGCGAGATCGCCCCCGGCGACGACCGCCGCGCGCTGGCGGCGCTCAAGACCCTGATCGGCGAGGGCCGCTACGACGTCGTGCACACCCATAGCTCCAAGGCGGGGGCGCTCGGCCGGGTAGCGGCCCGGCACGCCGGAGTCCCGCGGGTGGTGCACACCTATCACGGCTTTCCTTTCCACGAGTTCCAGTCCTGGCCGCGCCGTACCGCCTATATGCGGATCGAACGGTACCTGGGCAGCTTCACCGACGCCTTCCTCGCGGTCGGGCCGGCCGTGGCGGCCGAGGCGATCCGGCGGCGGATCGCCTCGCCGGAGAAGGTGCGCACGATCGGCGTCGCGGTGGCTGCGGGCCCGGCCCCGCAACCGAGCGACCGGGCCGAGGCCCGGCGGCTTATGGGCATCCCGCCGGGCATGCACGTGGTCGGCACCGTGGGCCGGCTCGACTACCAGAAGGCTCCCGACGATTTCGTCACCGCGCTGGCCCACATTGGCCGCGACGACGTGTACGGGGTGTGGATCGGCGACGGCCCGCTGCGGTCGGCGACCCAGAAGCTGGCCGGCCGGCGCGGACTCAGCGGCCGGATGGCGTTCCTCGGCGAGCGCAGCGACGTGGACGCGCTGCTGCCGGGGCTGGACGTCTTCGCGATGGCCAGCCGGTACGAGGGGCTGCCGTGCGCGATCGTCGAGGCGATGGGCGCGGCCCGGCCGGTCGTGGCCACGACGGTCAACGCCGTCCCCAACATCGTGGTGGCCGGGGAGACCGGCCTGCTGGTCCCGCCCGGCCGGCCGGACCTGCTCGGCCGGGCCGTGGCCCATCTGGTGGCCCATCCCGCCACCGCGGCCAGGCTCGGCGCCGCCGGCCGCGCCCGGCTGGGCGCGGAACTGACCCCGCAGGCCCTGGGGACGGTGCTGGACCAGACCTATCTGCTGCCCCTCCAGGTGCCGCCGCAAGGTCCCGCCCCCGCGCTGGAACAGGCGGCCAGGACGTGACCCTCGCCAGCAACCCGGCCGCCGCGAGCATCAGCATCCCCCCGCCCGCCCCGCCGGCAGATCAGCCGCCGGTCCCGTTCTGCCGCACCACCATCACCGGCGAGGCCCAGCAGGCGGCGCTGCAGGTGCTGAGCAGCGGCTGGGTGACGATGGGGGCCGAGACGCAGGCCTTCGAGCGCGAGTTCGCGCAGTGGGTGGCGGCGCCGCACACGGTGGCCGTCAGCTCGTGCACCGCGGCGATCCAGATGGCCCTGACCGCGCTGGACCTGCCGGCCGGATCGGCGGTACTGACCCCCACGCTCACCTTCTGCGGAGCGGTACAGGCCATCGCCCACGCCCGGCTGCGGCCGGTGCTGGTGGACGCCGACGAGGCCACGCTGACCGTCACGCCCGAGGCGGTGGCGGCCGCCGCCGGGCGCAGCGGCGCCCGCGCGATGGTGGTGCAGCACATGGCCGGGTACCCGGTGGACAGCGAGCAGCTGGCCGCCGCGGCCAGCCTGCCGGTCAGCCGGGTCATCGAGGATGCCGCGCACGGCCTGGGCGCCGCGGTGCGCGGCCGCCCGGTCGGCGCCGGCCCGGCGGCCGCCTGCTTCAGCTTCTATGCCACCAAGAACCTGCCGGTCGGCGAGGGCGGCGCGATCACCACCACCGACGCCGAGCTGGCGTCCCGGCTCGCCCGGATGCGGCTGCACGGGATGAGCGGTGACGCCTGGCGGCGCTACCACCGCTCGGGAAGCTGGCGCTATTCGGTCGACGACACCGGCCTGAAGGCGAACTTCACCGACATCCAGGCCGCTATCGGCCGGGCCCAGCTGCGGGCCCTGGCCGGATGGCAGCAGCGGCGCGCGCAGCTTGCCGCCCGCTACGACCGGCAGCTGGCCGGGGTAGCAGGGATCGGGCTGCCACCGCGGCCCGCGGCCGGCGGCACGCACGCCTGGCACCTGTACATCGTGCGCATCCGCCCCGAGTTCGGGCTGCACCGGGATGTGGTGTCCGACCGGCTGGCCGAGGCCGGGGTGGGCACCTCGGTGCACTTCATCCCGGTGCACCACCAGCCCTACTTCCAGCGGCTGCTGGGCACCGACGAGTGCGCCCGGATGCCGGCCGCCGACGGGCTGTTCCCGCAGCTGCTGTCGCTGCCGATGCACCCGGGCCTGACCGACGCCGACATCGACCGGGTCTGCGCGACCCTGGCCGCCCTGCCGGACCGCTGACCGAGGCACCGCCCCGGAAAGGAACACGATGGAGATAGAGGTCCTCACCGGACCGGCACCGCGCGACATGCACGGCAGCCCGTTCACGGTGTTCGACAGCGCCGCGATGCCTGCCGACGAGCAGCTGATGGGCCGGCTTGGCACGGGCACGGCGACCGCCGACCTGGCGGCACCGCCGGTGGTGCTGCCGGACTTCTGCCATAAGAGCAAGTCCGAGATGCCCTCCAGCATCGCGGTCGCCACCCAGGGCGCGATCCGGCCGACGCTCACCGACGCCGCGCTGAACTGCGGCATGGCGCTCGTCACGCTGGACATCGAGCGGCCCGGCGACCGCGCGGTCACCGGGTTCTACCGCCAGGTGGCCGAGCGCTTCCCCAGCCCGCCGGGCTGGCGGCGCGACCTGAGCTACGCCGAGGTGCTGCGCGCCGCGGTCGAAGGCGCCGACTTCGCCGCCGAGCGCTACGACCTGTCCGAGGCCGAGCTCGACCGGGTGGAAGAGCGGGGCCGGCTGGACATCGACGAACTCGGCGGGTCCCGCCAGGCGCGCAAGGACCTGCCCTGGCTGGTGGTCCAGATGAGCAGGCTGCGGTTCGCCACCATCGGCCCGAGCACTCACTTCCTGGAGCTGCAGGAAGTGGAGGAGATCCTCGACCACGAGGCCGCGGAGCAGCTCGGCCTGCACGCCGGCCAGGTCACCGTGCAGTTTCACAACGGCGGCGGCGTGCTGACCGGGCAGCTCGGCGCGCTGTACGCGCGGCGCAAGGCCGGGTCCCGGCTACTGCACGCCGAGATGGCGATGCAAAAGCCGCTTACCCACCTGCTCACGGCGCGATCCCGGGCCCAGTTCACCGAGCGGCTGGCGGCCTACTTCGCCGACGGCTGCCCGTCCATCCCGGCGGAAGGCCGGGACGGGCAGCGCGCGCTGCTGGCCACCCGGCTGGCCATGAACTACGGCTTCGCCTACCGGATGGCGACCTACGCGGCGCTGCGCGAGATGGCCGCGGCCGCGCTCGGCGCGACCACCCGGCTGATCGTCGACTCGCCGCACAACTCGGTGTACCAGGAGGAAGTCGGCGGCCAGGCCGCCTTCGTGCACCGGCACAACTCCTGCCGGGCGTTCCCGGCCGAGATGATGGCCGGCCATCCCGCCTTCTCCCGCACCGGGCAGCCGCTGCTGCTGCCGGGCACCAACCGGACCTCCTCCTACGTCTGCGTGCCGGGCACCGGCGCGCACCGCAGCCTGTACTCCGCCTGCCACGGCTCCGGCACCCTGATCAAGGCGTTCGAGGAGTCCGGCCGGTCGGGGCCCGACCCGAAGGGCCGGACCACCGCGCGCTACCGCTACGACGGCGCCGCCCCGCAGGAAGTGGCGCAACTCGACGACCAGGGCGTCAACGAGGCCCTCGGCATTCTCACCGGGCACGGCATCGTCCGGCCGGTGGCCCGGCTGAGGCCCTTCGCCGTGCTGTCATGAGCCAGCCCGCCGGCCAGCCGGCCGCCTGGAGCGTGCTGCTGCCCCCGGGCACCGTCTGGCTGCCCGCCGGCGGCGGGCAGCGGCGGGCCGGCGCGGCGCGCAGGCTGCGCCGTGCGCTGGCCGACCCGGGCGGCCAGCGCAGCCTGGCGGCCGCCGCGCCGCCCTGGGCGCTACTGCGCAGCCCGGCTCCGCAGGCCAGCCCGGACGGGCTGCGCGCTTACGCGGCCATCCCCTCCCGGCACCGGCCGGTGATCATCGCCAGCCCCGATCCGGGGATCTTGCGCTACGTCGCCGACTCGGTGCTGTCCGTCCCGCCCGGCACCGGCCCGGCGGTCAGCATGACGGTGACCGCGGGGCTGCGGCTGCTGCGGCTGCGGCCGGTGTGGGCGCTGGCCGCGGCCCTGCGGGCGGGCAGCGTGGTGCTGGTCGGACGGCGGCGGTGACCACCACCCTGGCCGGCCGCCGCACCCTGGCCGACCTGATCGACGATGCCGACGGCCGGGTCGTGTGCCTGGCCATGTCGAAGGACCCGAACGCCAAGGTCACCATGCTGCTGTTCGCGCCCGGCGCGGACCGGCCCGGCTACGTGGCCAAGGTGCCGACCACCGACGTCGCGGTGCGCAGCGTGCAGTACGAGGCGGGCCGGCTCGCCCAGCTCGGGCGCCGCGACCTCGGGCCGCTGGACCAGACCGTGCCGCGGATCGCCTCGATCGCCGAGCACCACGGCCGGCCCGTGCTGGTCACCACCGCGCTGACCGGGCAGATCATGCTCGCCGCCTATCACACCTGGCGGCACGTCGCCCGGCCCGCCGCCGTGCGGGCCGACTACCGGGCCGCCGGGCAGTGGCTGGCCCAGCTGCAATCCCGGACCGCCCGCGGCCGGGCCGATCTCGCCGCCGCGCTCGGCGACGCGGCCGGCGCGCTGGCCCGGCGGTTCGCTGCCGAGCCCGGACTGAGCGGCGACCTGCGCGAGCTGGCGGCGCTGCACGGCCGGCTGGCCGGCCACCAGGTGCCGCAGGTTGTCATGCACGGTGACTTCTGGCCCGGCAACCTGCTGCTGGACGGCGGCCAGGTCCGCGGCGTGATCGACTGGGAGTGCTCCCGCCAGGACGGCCCGCCGAGCCGCGACCTGGCCCGGTTCATGATCAGCTACTCGCTCTACCTGGACCGGCACACCCGGCCTGGCCGCCGGGTGGCCGGCCACCCCGGGCTGCGCGCCGGGCCGTGGGGCGCGGGCATCGAGTACGCCGTCGACGGCGCCGGCTGGTATCCGGAACTGGCCCGCGGGTTCGTCGCGGACGGGCTGCGGCGGCTCGGCGTCCCGGCCGAGCGCTGGCGCGACGTGGTGCTGGCCGAGGTCGCCTGCATCGCCGCCGAGGCGGACCACCCCGACTTCGCCCGGCAGCACCTGCTGCTGCTGCGCCGCCTGGCGGCGGCCGGGGGGCAGCCATGACCATGACGCTGGAGCGGGCGCTGCACCGGGACCCCGGCCCGCGGCCGGTGCTGGAGCCGGTCGGCGGCCCGAGCCCGCGCCGGGGCACCTCCGCCCGGATCGCCATGATCACCCTGACCCTGGCGTTCGTATTCCAGCCGATCCTGCATCCGGTCGGTCCCGGGAACAGCTCCCCGGTGGACCTCCTCACCGTGGCCTCCATCGTCACCGCGGCGTTCTGGGCCACCGGCGCGCATCGCCGGCTGCGCGCGCCTTATTGCCTCCCGGTGCTCATCTTCATCGCGGCCGGCGCCGCGTCCGGCCTGGCCGGCCCGCTGCCCGGCACCTCGCTGCTGGCCCTGGCGGACGACGTGCTGCTGTTCGCCTGGTGCACCACGGTGGTCAACGTGCTCACGGCCCCGCGGGCGCTGCGCGTCGCGCTGGCCGCGTGGAGCTGGTCGGGAATCTTCTGGGCCGGGGTGGTGATCGTGGCCTGGCTGGGCCACATCACCTTCCTTGAGGGCCTGCAGCCGACGGAGGGGAACCGGGTCCTGTTCACCTTCGGCGACCCGAACTACGCCTCGACCTACTGGGACGCGACGCTGTTCGTGGTCTACGCCGCGCGCACGCCCGGCAAGCGCTGGATGCGGATCACCGGCTACATCATGCTGGCCTGGGCCCTGGCCCTGACCGAGTCCAACGGCGGCACGCTGGCCTGCCTGATCGGGATCTTCTTCCTCATCCTGGTCCGGTGCTACCGGCGGTACGGCTGGGCCGGCACGGTGGCCGTGGCGCTCGCCGTGGCCCTGCTCGCGGGCGGCTTCTTCACCGCGTTCCCGCTGAACTCGATCCGGACCTGGGCGGCCACCAGCAACCAGTCCCTGCTGGTCAACTCCATCGGCCGCAGCGCGCAGAGCAGCGCCGAGCGCAGTCAGCTGATCACCGAGACCGGGCAGCTGTACCGGCTCACCGACGGGGTGACCGGCCTCGGCCCGGCCACCACCAAGCCGCTGCTCGGGATGTGGCTGTACCCGTACGCGAACGAGGCGCACGACGACTACCTCGCCGCGCTGGTCGAGCGCGGCACGGCGGGGCTGCTCGGGCTGCTGCTACTGGTGGGCTCGGCCATCTCCCGGGCTGGGCCGATCTTGCGCCGGCCGCTGTCGGCGCGGTACGCGGCGGTGGTGCCGCGCCCGGCCGGGCTGGTCGCCGGGCTGCTGGCCCTGTCCGTCAACTCCTTCTACGAGGAGATCCTGCACTTCCGCTTCCTCTGGGCGCTGCTCGCCATCGTGGCGGTCGTGGGCAAGGATGCGAGGCGCGGCCGGTGACCATTAAGACCAGGATGACCATCAGCCGCAAGGGCAGCGGCTACGGCCAGCTGTCCCGGCACGCCATCACCAACCTCGGCGCGCAAGGCGGTGCGCTGGCGGCGGTCTCGCTGGCCAGCCTGATGATCGCGCGGGCCGGCGGCCCGGCGGTGGTCGGTGAGTACGCGCTGATCCGGGTGCTCCCGTGGCTGTTCGGGGTGATCTTGTCCGCCGGGCTGCCCACCGCGTCGGCGTACTTCCTGGCCGGCCCCGAGGCCAGGGACCGGCGGCTGCGCCCCACCATCGCGCTGATGGCCGCCGCGGGCGCGGCCCTGGGCGCCGGGAGCTGGCTGGCCTGCGCGGTGCCCTTCCACGAGCTGTTCTTCCGGCAGCTGCCGCTGCGGCTGGTGCTGATCGTCGGGCTGCTGGTCATCACCCAGCTCGGCACGGTCACCGCGAAGGGATGCTGCCAGGGCAGCGGCGACATCGCCGGCGCCAACCTGGTCATCGTCTTTGAGGAACTGTGGTTCGTCTTCGTCTACCCGGCGGTGATCTACCTTCGCGGCAACCACGGGATCTCCACGGTGGTGCTGTCGCTGCTGATCTCCGGCACCCTGGCCACCCTGACCGGCCTGGCCCGCCTGCAGCGCCGTCGCTTCTTCGCCGACTGGGGGCGGCCGTCGCTGCCGCTGGCTGGCCGGATCGCCGCCTTCGGCGGCCGCGGCCAGCTCGGCAACATGCTGTGGCTGATGAACCTGCGGTTCGATTTCATCCTGCTCGGCGCGCTGGCCGGGCCGGCGGTCACCGGCATCTACGCCATCGCGTCCAAGTTCGCCGAGCTGATGCGGCTGGTGCCGACGGCGCTGAACTACGTGCTCTACCCCCGCTTCGCCCGCCTCGGCCCGGAGCAGTCGACCGCCGAGTTCCGCAAGCTGCTGCCCCGGGCGGCCGCCCTGACCCTGGCCATGGCACCGCTGCTGGCGGTGGCCACCTGGGTCGCGCTGCCCATCTTGTACGGGCATGACTTCCAGGCCGCGGTCTGGCCCGCCGAGGTCATCATCATCGGCCTGACCATCGAGGGCGCCGCCGCGGTCTCCTCGGCTTACCTGCTCGGCTGCGGCAGGCCGGGCCTGAACTCGGTGGGCATGGGCGTCGGAGCGGCGATCACGGTCACCCTCGACCTGATCCTGATCCCGCGGCTCGGGGCCATGGGCGGCGCGATCACCTCGGCCATCACCTACCTGGCCAGCACGCTCACGCTCACCTGGCTGGCGCGCCGGCTCGCGCGCCAGGTCCGGTCCGGCCCGCACGAGCGCCGCACCGCGCCGCGATGGCGCCAGGCCGGGATGCCAGCCGCGGGCGCCCGCGCGGCGCTGCCCGGACCGCAGCCTGACACCGCGGCCCGGCGGGCAGTGGACGTCGCCGTCGCGGCTTTCGCGCTGCTGATCGCCTCGCCGGTGCTGGCCGCGGCCGCGCTGGCCGTCAAGCTGACCAGCCGCGGGCCGGTCTTCTACCGGCAGGAACGGGCCGGGCGGGACGGGTGGCCGTTCATGATGGTCAAGTTCCGTTCGATGGTCACCGGTGCCGACCGGGCCGGCCCGCTGATCACCGAGCGCGCCGATCCCCGGGTCACCAAGGTGGGCGCGCTGCTGCGCGCATCCAAGATCGACGAGCTGCCGCAGCTGCTCAACGTGGTGCGCGGGGACATGACGCTGATCGGCCCGCGTCCCGAGGTGCCCCGCTTCCTGCGGTGCTACCGGCCCGACGAGGTGCAGATCCTGGACGTGCGGCCCGGGCTGACCGGGCCCGGGCAGATCTTCTATACCGAGGCGCAAGCCGCCGATGACAGCGCCGCAGCGGATCCCGAGGACTACTACATCGGCTATCAGCTGCATCCCAAGCTGGCCATCGACCTGGACTACCTGTGCCGCCGCGGCTTCTGGCTGGACGTGATGATCGTGCTGCGCACGGTCGCGGTCGTCAGCCGCCTGGCCCGGCCGGCGCCGGCCCCGGCGATCACTCCGGGCGCAGGCCCGCCTTGAGCGCCACCGCCACCGCCTCCAGGGCACTGTGGCAGTCGAGCTTGACCGTGACGTTGCGGATATGGGTCCGGACCGTATTGGGGGACTGGGAGAGCCGGCCGGCGATGCCCGCCCGGTCCAGGCCGCTGACCATGAGGCCGAGCACCTCCCGCTCCCGGGCGGTGAGCTGGCCGATCAGCCTGAGCTGCGGCGCCTCGGCCGGGCCGGGATGAGCGCTGACCAGCCGGGCCAGCAGCGGCGCGGGCAGCCAGCTGCCCCCCGCCAGCGCCGAGCGGACCGCGCTGATCAGCTGCTCCACCGAGGCGTCCTTGGCCACGAAACCGACCGCGCCGGCCTGTACGGCGCTGATGACGGTCGCGACGTCGGCGTAAGCGGTCAGCATCACCACCGCGGGCGGCGCAGTCAGCGACCGCATCAGCTGCCGGGTCAGGTCGATGCCGCTGATATCGCCCAGCCGCACGTCCATGATCACAATGTCCGGCAGCCGGACGGCGGCCACGCTGAGCGTTCGCGCCGGGTGGCTGACCGCCTCGGGCTCGAAGTCCGGTTGCGCCGCCAGCACCGCCTCCAGGCCCTGCACGAACACGCGGTGGTCGTCGACGATCAGCAGGCGGACCGCCATCAGTCGCCCATGGCCCGGGACCCGGGATCCCGGTGCCCGGGCGCTGCAGCCGGCCAGTCCACGTCGACGAGGCGCTCGCGCACGGCCAGCGCGACCACCTCAAGCCGCGAGTGCGCGCCGAGCTTCGTCAGCACCGCGTCCACGTGCGAGCGCGCGGTCGACACCCGCACTCCCATGGCCTTGGCGATGGCCGTGGTGCTCTCGCCCCGCACCAGCCGGGTGAGCGCCTCCCGCTCGCGCTGGGTCAGGAACTGCATCCGGCCCTCAGCCGGCCGGGTCCGGCCGGCCGGGCCCAGGCACGTCTGGGCGGCCATGGACAGCACCGCGCTGGCCGGCCCGCGGCGGGGCACCCGGCTGGAGGTCGCGCCCGTCAGCACGCGGAGGATCTCGACGAAATCGTCGCTCTTGAGCGCGACTCCGCGTACCCCTTCATTCAGCGCGCCGCACAGGTCCTGGGCCTGGGCCTGGGCCTGGGGCGCGCCGGCCAGCAGCACCACCGCCGTCCGCGGCGCCTGCCTGACCATCTGGGCGATGGCGCCCAGCTCGCCGGCCCCGGGCAGGCTGATATCCATCACGCAGGCATCGACCTGCTCGGCCTCGATCAGCGCCGCGGCCGAGCTCAGGTCGGTGGCGCACCCGATGATCTGGTGACCGGCCCGGCGCAGCAGCAAGGTCAGCGCCTCGGCGAACACCCGGTGCGCATCGGCGATCACGATCCTCATCGGGCTGCCGCCCCGTTCTGGCCGGCCGCCGGGCAGGGCAGCAGCACGGTCGCGCACAGGCCGCCGAGGTCGCTGCCGCCCAGGTGCACGCTGCCGCCGCAGCCGAGGGCCAGGCTGCCGATAATCTCCAGGCCGAGCGACGGCCGGGCGCGCAGCCTGGCCTCGCCCGGCTGCAGGCCGCCGCCCGAGTCCGAGACGGCCAGCCGGGCCATGGCCGCATGCCGGGCGACCTCGACCCGGACCCGGCCGGAGTCCCCGGCCGCGCGGCAGGCGTTGCTCAGCAGGTTGCCGGCGATGCGCGCCACCACGGCCGGGGGCACGGTCAGCAGGACCGGTTCGGTGCTGACCTCGATCGCGCCGCCGAAGCGCAGCCGCGCGGTGGCCGCCGATTCCTCGGCCAGCTCGTCCAGCCGGGCTGGTCGCTGCGATACCGGCCGGTTGAGCAGCTGGCCGCAGATGTCGGCGATCCGGCCGGCTTCGGCCGCGATCAGCTGGAGCCGCTGCTGCACCGTCGGATCGGCCCCGGATGCGGATCCGGCGACGTGCGCCAGCAGCTTGATGGAGGCAGCCGGCTCGATCAGGTCATGGCACAGCTCGCGGAGCGCGCGTGCTTCCTCGTCGTCCTGGCCGCGCGCCGCAATCTGCGCGGTGTCCCCGGCCGCGCCAGCATGCGTGAGTTCCGAACCGCCGTGCACCGATGCCCGCTCCCCATTAATGCCTACAGCCTGGCCAGACCCGCCGGCCACCTACCAGGCCCCGCCCCTTGCTGCGCCCCTCCTGGCACAGCAGCACCACCGGCCAATCGGACATCAGCCGTATTAGCCAAAAGATAATCAGTAACTAGACGCGCGGCAACAGCTTAGGGTCTACAAGGTAAACAACTTAAAAAGCCGATGACCGAACATGTTTCGCTTTGCTACAGAAGAGATCCGACTGCGGAGCAGCTTCGGAATTACGGCATAACACATATTTGGCCCATATCGAACGGGCGGCCCGCGCCGTCCCGGGCCATCGACCTCAAGGTCGCTGGCGCGGTCGAGCGGTAGGTTGCCTAGGTGCTGCTCTCCGACCGTGACATCAAGGCGGAACTCGAGTCCGGCCGGGTCCGGCTCGATCCTTATGCCCCCGAGCTGATCCAGCCGTCGAGCATCGACGTCCGGCTGGACCGGTTCTTCCGGGTCTTCGAGAACCACCGTTATCCGCACATCGACCCGGCGGTCGAGCAGCCGGACCTGACCCGGCTGGTGGAGACGGCCGCCGACGAGCCGTTCGTGCTGCACCCCGGGGAGTTCGTGCTCGCCTCGACCTTCGAGGTGGTGACGCTGCCGGCCGACGTGGCGGGGCGGCTGGAGGGCAAGAGCTCGCTGGGCCGGCTCGGCCTGCTGACGCACTCGACGGCCGGCTGGATCGACCCCGGCTTCTCCGGCCACGTGACGCTGGAGCTCTCCAACGTGGCCACGCTCCCGATCAAGCTCTGGCCGGGAATGAAGATCGGCCAGCTGTGCCTGTTCCGGTGCAGCTCGCCGGCCGAGAACCCGTACGGCTCGCCCATCTACGGGTCGCGCTACCAGGACCAGCGCGGGCCCACCCCGTCCCGGTCCTACCTCAACTTCTACCGCACCGACGTCTCCGCGCCGCAGCCCGAGTCCCGGTGAGCCGGGAGACAGCAGCCAGTCCCGGCTAGCCCGCGGGCACCCGGGGGCGCCGTCACGCCGTCGTTCCCTGCCGCCGCGATGCCGCAACGGGCCGCGCGCGCCTGACCCGGCCCGCCCGGCGCCGGAAGCTCAGGACCGGGCCCGGCGGGCCAGCGCGTCACGCCGGGCGGCCAGCTCGTCGCACCGGGCGGCCAGCTCGTCGCACCGGGCGGCCAGCTCGTCGCGCTGGCGGAGCAGCTCATCGCGCTCGGCACGCAGCCTGTCCCGGTCCCCGGCCAGCCGCTGCCGGTCGGCGGCGAGCTGGCGGGCCCGGGTCTCGAGCTCGAGCACCCGGCGGATCCCGGGCAGGGTCATCCCCTCGTCCACCAGCCCGATCACGTACTGGACCATGGTGATCTCGCGCCGGGTATAGCGGCGCTGGCCGCCCGGCGAGCGCGACGGCCGGACCACGCTGAACTCGTCCAGCCGCCGCAAGAACGCCTGCTGGATCTCCAGCATCGATGACACCTGCCCGACCGTGAACAGCGGCAGGTTCTCGTCATCGAGCGGCAGCCGCGCCATCGTGCACCTCCAGCAGGCTCACAGCCAGTGACCGGCGCCGTCGGCCGGCCCTGTCGCCGCCCGGATCGCCGCAGGGCCCGCGCGGCGGTCACCGCGCGGGCCCCCGGCGTTCCGGACGGACCGTCAGGCCGTCAGCGATCAGGCCGTGATCTCGGTGCGGGCCGGCGCCTTGACCTCGACCTTGCGCGGCTTGGCCTGCTCGGCCAGCGGCAGCCGGACGGTCAGGATGCCGCGATCGTAGCCTGCCTCGATCTCGTCGGCGCTGACCGCGTCGGACAGCTGGAGCTGCCGCCGGTAGGAGCCCATGAACCGCTCGCGGACGAACGGCTTCTCGCCCTCGGCGTACTCCTCGGAGCGCTTCGCGCTGACCGTGAGCAGGCCGCGGTCGACCGTCACGTCAATGCTCTCGGGGTCGATGCCCGGCAGGTCGAAGCGGAGCTCGACCACGCCGTCGCGGCGGATGGCGTCCATCCGCATGACCGGCCCGGAGCCGGAGCGGCCCCAGCTCGCCGGGCCGAAGGCCCGTTGGGCCAGCCGGTCGAACTCGGCCGTCCTGGGGTCGAAAGAGGTAAGCAGCATGAGAATCACCTTCCTGCACCACCTGGCCCGCCCGGACCAGGTTATCGTCATGTCCTGCAGCATATAACCTCTTACTCAAGTTGCAAATTTCCTCCCGGCGGCAAAGAGCTCTCAGCATCGCGCCGGGCGTGATCGTGCGGAGTTTTCCCGGATCTGAACGGGTCCTCCGGGCGCCCGGGCCTGCCTGAGCCAGCGTGCAGGCCCGTCCGATCCTGCCTGAGCGAGCGTGCGGGCCGGCCGGGCCGCCCGGCCCGCCGGGCCCGGCCGCGGTGCGGGCCGGCCGTCTGCGGCCGGACTGCCCGGGGCGCGGCGGGTTCCCTGCGGCCCGGCTTCTTGCCTCCCCTGGTTGTTCTCCGACCTCGCCCCCGCGTGCCCTCACCGGGCCGGGCGGCGGTCAGCCGAGGCGCTCGATGATCGTGGCGTTAGCCTGGCCGCCGCCCTCGCACATCGTCTGCAGGCCGTACCGGCCGCCGCTGCGCTCCAGCTCATGCAGCAGCTTGGTCATCAAGATCGCGCCGGTCGCGCCCAGCGGGTGGCCGAGCGCGATCGCGCCGCCGTTCGGGTTCGCCTTCTCCAGCGAGGCCCCCGTCTCCGCCGACCAGGCCAGCAAGACCGGCGCGAACGCCTCGTTCACTTCGAACACGTCGATGTCGCCGATGCCCAGCCGGCCGCGGTCCAGCACCGCCTCGGTGGCCGGGATCGGCGCGGTCAGCATGTAGACCGGGTCGGATCCGACGACCGACAGCGCGTGCACCCGGGCCCGCGGCGTGAACCCGTGCCGGCGCACCGCGGCAGGCGAGGCGATCAGCACCGCGGCCGCCCCGTCGGAGATCTGCGACGCGGCCGCCGCGGTCACCTCCCAGCCCTCGCGCAGCGGCTGGAGCTCGGCCATCTTGGCCAGCGTGGTGCCGCGCCGCGGCCCCTCGTCGGCGGCGGTCTCGCCGACCGGGGCGATCTCCCGGCCGAACCGCCCCTCGTCGATGGCCCGCACCGCCCGGGCGTGGCTCTCCAGCGCGAACTCCTCCAGCTGGGCCCGCTTGAGGCCCCACTTCTCGCACATCAGCTGGGCCCCGCGGAACTGGGAGATCTCCTGGTCCCCGTACCGTTCCCGCCACCGGCGGCCGTACAGCGGCGCCATCTGGTGCTCCCGCGGCAGCAGCACCGTGGAGCCCATCGGCACCATGCTCATGCTCTCCACGCCGGCCGCGACGACCAGGTCCTGGGTGCCGGACAGCACCGCCTGGGCGGCGAAGTGCACGGCCTGCTGCGAAGAGCCGCACTGGCGGTCGATGGTGACCCCGGGCACTCGCTCGGGCAGCCCGGCCGACAGCCAGGCGGTGCGCGCGATGTCCATCGTCTGCGGGCCGAGCTGCGACACGCAGCCCATGATCACGTCGTCTACCGCGGCCGGATCCGCGCCGGTGCGGCTGATCAGCTCGGCCAGCACGTGCGCGGCGAGGTCGGCGGGATGCACGGCGGACAGGCCGCCGCCCCGCCTGCCGATGGGAGTGCGCACGGCACCGACGATGTATGCCTCCGACATCCGGCCTCCTCCGGTCAATCGGAGCGTACCCCCGCAGGCCAGCCTCCTTACTGGCCAAACCCCGGCGCTCACCGTACCGGGTCGACTACTATCCGTGATTACCTCGGCGGGAGGGGAACCAGGACGCCGGGAAAACCTGATTGCGGTGCGTCATCAGCGGAGGTCACGGCCGTATCGGGGGCGAACCGCACGGCAGCCGGACATATCACGGGGAGTAGCCGGAAAGATGACGAAGATCGCCGAGGATCCGGCGGGCCTGGTCAGCATCGGGCAGCTCGCCAAGGACGCCGGGGTCAGCAGCCGCACGATCAGGTACTACGAGGAACTCGGCATCCTGCCCGAGCCGAACCGGTCGGCCGGCGGGACCCGCAAGTACCCGCGCGAGTACCGCGGCTACCTGGAGACCGCGCTCGCGCTGAAGGACCTCGGCTTCCGGCTGGAGGAGGTCAGGCCGCTGGCCAAGCTGGCCATCGGCCGGTCGGTCACGGCCAGCCAGCGCGAGAGCGCGGCGGCGCTGGTGGCCGACCGGATCGACGCGCTGACCCGCCAGGTCACCATGCTGCGCCGGCTGCACGAGAGCGTACTCGGCCCGGACGCGGCCGCCTCGGTGCCCGCCATCCTCGGCACCACCCCGCTCACGGTGGTCCGCCCGGTCCCGGCCGACGGCGCCGCCTAGCCAGTCCCGGGCCGGCTTCGCCCGGCCATCACGTCGTGCCGCAGCGCTGCCGGCGGCCGTTATTGCCTTTATGCTCGGCAATAGGGCGACCGCGGAGGCACGACCATGACCCAGGGGCTGATCCTGCTCGGATTCCTGGCCGTGCTGGCGGTATGGATCATCGTCCGGGTCCGCCGCCGGGTCGGCCTGCCGGTCACCAGCAAGACCGTCACCAGCGTCGCGGTCGGCTTCGTGCTGATCGTGCTGGCCCTGTACGCCCTCGCCGCCTCCGGGCACTGACGTCAGGGCCGGTCGCCGCGCATCGGCAGCTCGAACCAGACCGCCTTGCCGTCGCGGGTCGGCCGCGATCCCCACCGGGTCGCCAGCTGGTCGACCAGGTACAGGCCGCGGCCGCCCTCGTCGGTCTCCCCGGCGGTGCGGATCCGCGGCAGCCGCAGGTCGGCGTCGAACACCTCGACCCACACCGAGTCGCGGCCGCGCCGCAGCCGCAGCGTGAACTGGTTGGCGCCCGCCTGGGCCGGCCGCCCCGGCGGCGCATCGTCCCACTCGTCCAGCGCGGGCGGCCAGCTGGCCCCGCCTTCGGCCAGCGCGAGCTGCGGCCGGCGGGCTGGCGCGGGTGCCGCGTGCAGCACCACGTTGGTGACGACCTCGGAGACCAGCAGGCAGGCCAGCTCGGCCTGCTCGTCCTGCATGCCCCAGGAGCGGAAGGTGGCCTGGGCCTCCCGCCGGGCCTGCGACACGTAGACCGGCTCGGCGCCGAAGCGCCCCTCCCAGGAGGCCAGGTCGGCGGCGGCGGTGCGCACCACGACCACGGCCATGTCGTCGTCGATGTCGCCGGGCACCGCGTGCTGGACGGCCAGGGCCACCTCGGCCACGCTGGCGTGCGCGGACCGCCGGGCCGCCTCCTCCAGGAACTCGGCCACCTCGGCGTCGGAGTACAGGCCGCCCCCGGCGGCCCGCTGCCGCCGGTCGGTCAGGCCGTCGGTGTAGAAGACCAGCGTCGCGCCCGGCTCGAGCTGGCGTGATTCCTCCTGGTAGGACGGCAGCCCGGTCATGCCGCGGCCGCGGGCGCCGAGCAGCAGCCCCTGGTGGGTGATGTCGAGCTGGCCGATGCCCGCCGCGGTGACCAGCATCGGCGGGGCGTGCCCGGCGTTCGCGAACGTCAGCGTCCGCGACCACGCGTCGTACACCAGGTAGGTGCAGCTCACGGTGGGCGGGTCCGCCGGGTCGCCCGGCCCCGCGGCCGTCCAGGACGGCCCGAGCCCGCGGCACCAGTCATCCAGCCGCCGCAAGATCTCGGCCGGCGGCTTGTCGTCCTGGGCGAAGGCGCGCAGCGCGGCCCGCAGCTGGCCCATCACCGCGGCGGCCCGGGCGCCGCGGCCCTCCACGTCCCCGATCACGATGCCGACCCGCCCCGCCGACAGCGGGATGATGTCGTACCAGTCCCCGCCGACCTGGGTCTGGATGCCCTGCCCGTGCGTCTCCAGCGGCTTGGCCGGCACGTAGGTGTAGGCCACCTCCAGGCCGTCCAGCGGCGGCGGGTCGCGCGGCAGCAGGCTGGTCTGGAAGGCCAGCGCCGTGCGGCGCTCCTCCTCGAACAGCATCGCGTTGTCGATCGCGACCGCGACCCGGCTGGCGATCGCCCCGACCAGGTCCCGGTCGTCGGCGCTGTAGCGCCGCTCGGCCCGGCGGCTGAGGCTGGACAGCGCGAGGCTCATCACGCCGAGCAGCTCGCCGCGGGCGGCCAGCGGCGCGGCCACCGCCGACAGCAGGCCGACCTGCTCGGCCACGGCCCGCAGCCGCGGCCCGGCAGCGGCGAACCGGTCGTCGTCCATGTCGGAGACCACGACCGGCTCGGTGCGCTCCATCGCCACCTGGCAGAAGTTGCCGGGCGGGTAGCTGACCCGCTCCCCGGTCACCGGCCAGGTGCCCGGCGCCGGGGTCCAGCCGCGGGCGTGCAGCTGGGCCCGGCGGACCAGCTTGTCGCCCTGGAACAGGTCGATGAAGCAGTGGTCGGCGAACTGCGGCACCAGCGTCTGCGCCACCTGCGACAAGGTCACGTTCAGCTCCAGCGAGCCGGCCAGCCGCTCGCCGATCCGCTCCAGCAGGCCGATCCGGCTGCCGGCCCGCTGGCTGCCCAGCCCGGAGGCGCCGTGCGCGACGATCGCGATGCCGGTGATCTGCCCGGCGCGGCCGCGCAGCGCGGCGGCCTGCGCCCGCACGAACACCCGGGTCCCGTCGGCCCGCCGGGCGGCCAGCGTGCCCTCCCAGGCCCGGCCGCGGAGCACCTGGTCGATCAGGTACTGGGTGCGGTTCGGCGCTCCCTCTTCGAAGCCGAGCGCGGACAGCGGCCGGCCGGTCAGGTAGGCCGCGTCGTCCGGGAAGCCGAACAGGCTCACCGCGAACGGGTTGGCGTACTGCAGCCGCCCGTCCCGGTCGATCACGATCACCGCGGTCTCGATCTGGCGCAGCACGGCGTCGGCGTCCAGCCCGGCGAGGGCTGCCTCCGGGCGCGCGTTCACCGGGCCGCCGGGCCCGGGGAACGGTCAGGGTTTGCTGACGAATAGGTGCGCGGCAACGTCGCCGGGCAGCTCCGCTGCCGTCTCCCCGTTACTGTCCTCACCGGTCACCCGCACACCGTGGTCACTGGCCGCGAGCATAATCTCACGCCCGGGTTGTATCCCGACGGTCTTGAGTCTAAGCATCAGCGCGGGATTGCTCTGGATTTGCTCGCTAATCCGGCGCACCACAACCGGCTCGGGGTGCCGGGCGGCGACCATGGTCATGGCCGCGTCCGGCTCGCACGCGGCCTGCTCGGCGCGCTCTGCGGCGGCCTCCGGCACGCCAAGCTCGGCCAGGCCGGGGATCACGTTGCCGTGCGGGCAGCGGACCGGGTTGTCCAGCAGCTCGGTGAGCCGCAGCTCTACGTCCTCGGAGATGACGTGCTCCCACCGGCACGCCTCGACGTGCACCTGCTCCCACGGCAGCCCGATCACGTCGACGAGCAGGCACTCGGCCAGCCGGTGCTTGCGCATGACCCGGGTGGCGAGCAGCCGGCCGTCCTCGGTCAGCGACAGCTGCCGGTCGCCCTCCACCCGCAGCAGCCCGTCCCGCTCCATCCGGGCCACCGTCTGGCTCACCGTCGGGCCGGTCTGCGACAGCCGCTCGGCGATGCGCGCGCGCAGCGGGACGATGCCTTCTTCCTCCAGCTCGAAGACCGTGCGAAGGTACATCTCGGTCGTGTCGATCAGCCCGTGCGCCGTCAAGCGTCCTCCCGCCGTCCCCCACCGACGATGCTATGCCGCCCGGCGGCCTGGGCCAACGCAGCCGGGACCCGGCCGGGACCCGGCCGGGCGGGGGCGGGCAGGTCAGGTCAGGGCGCGAGCCGCTCGGCGACCCAGTCGCCGCCCTCGCGGCGGTACCGGAACCGGTCGTGCATCCGGCCGGGCGAGCCGTCGAGCCAGAACTCGTACAGCTCGGGCACCACCCGGTAGCCGCCCCAGAACCCGGGCATCGGGACCTCGGTGCCCTCCGGCCACTGCGCGGCCCGCCGCTCGAAGGCGTCGTCGAGCTCGCGCCGGGAGCTGATCACCGACGACTGGCGGCTGGCCCACGCCGACAGCTGCGACGGCCGCGGCCGGGAGCGGAAGTACGGCTCGCTCTGCTCGGTGGTCAGCGGGACCACCATGCCCTCGATGATCACCTGGCGGCCGATCGCGTGCCAGCCGAACATCAGGCAGGCCCGCGGCACCTGCGCCAGCTCGGCGGCCTTGCGCGAGGTGCGGTTGGTGTAGAAGATGAAGCCGGCCCGGTCCCGGTGCTTGAGCAGCACCGTGCGGGCCCGGGGCCGGCCCTCGGCGGAGGTGGTGGCGAGCACCATCGCGGTCGGCTCGGGCAGCTGCGCCGCCACCGCGTCGGCCATCCACCGCTCGAACATCTCCAGCGGGTCGGCGGCGAGCTGGGCGGCGTCCAGGCCCCCCGCCAGCGGGTCCCGCCAGCCCGCGGCGCCCCGCGACCGGGTGTCAGCGTCCACGGTCCCTGATCCTCACATACGCCCGCGGCCGCCGCAGTGCCTCCCTGAGTACCGGGTGCGCGCCGGCGCGCGGTTGAATAAGCCTGACTGGTTATCCAAGGGGGAGCGCGGACCGCCGCCGTGCCCGGCACGCGGCGTCTTCCGGCGGGGCCATCCCGGCCGGCCGGCAGCGCGAGCGTCAAGACGGAGGTTTCTGCAGATGGCCGACTTCGTACCCGGCCTTGAGGGCGTAGTCGCGTTCGAGACCGAGATCGCCGAGCCGGACAGGGAGGGCGGCGCGCTGCGCTACCGCGGCGTCGACATCGAGGAACTCGCCGGGCATGTCTCCTACGGGCATGTCTGGGGCCTGCTGGTCGACAACGAGTTCGCGCCCGGGCTGCCGCCCGCCGAGCCCTACCCGATCCCGGTGCACTCCGGCGACATCCGGGTCGACGTGCAGAGCGCGCTGGCCATGCTGGCCCCGGCCTGGGGCATGCACCAGCTGCTGGACATCAGCGACGAGCAGGCTCGTGACGACCTGGCCCGCGCCTCGGTGATGGCGCTGTCGTTCGTCGCTCAGGCGGCCCGCGGGCTCGGCCTGCCGATGGTGCCGCAGCGTCAGGTGGACGCGGCGCACACGATCACCGAGCGGTTCATGATCCGCTGGCGCGGCGAGCCGGACCCGCGGCACGTCAAGGCGATCGACACCTACTGGACCTCGGCCGCCGAGCACGGCCTGAACGCCTCCACCTTCACCGCCCGGGTGATCGCCTCCACCGGCGCGGACGTGGCCGCGGCGCTGTCCGGCGCGGTCGGCGCGATGTCCGGCCCGCTGCACGGCGGCGCGCCGGCCCGGGTGCTCGGCATGATCGAGGATGTCGAGCGGCTCGGCAACGCCGAGGCCTACGTCAAGCAGGTGCTCGACGGCGGCGACCGGCTGATGGGCTTCGGCCACCGGGTGTACCGGGCCGAGGACCCGCGGGCGCGGGTGCTGCGCCGGGCCGCCCGCGACCTCGGCGCGCCCCGCTACGAGGTGGCGGCGGCGCTGGAGAAGGCCGCGCTGGACGAGCTGCACGCCCGCCGCCCGGACCGGGTGCTGGCCACCAACGTGGAGTTCTGGGCCGCCATCATCCTCGACTTCGCCGAGGTGCCCGCGCACATGTTCACCTCGATGTTCACCTGCGCCCGCACCGCGGGCTGGGCGGCGCACATCCTGGAGCAGAAGCGCACCGCCCGGCTGGTCCGGCCGAGCGCCCGCTACACCGGCCCGAAGAGCCGCTCGGTGCGCGACGTGCCCGGCGCCGAGGAAGTGTTCGACCGCGATGTCTGAGCCCGGCCGGATCGTGATCCCGCCGGGCCTGCTGCCCGCCGACGGCCGGTTCGGCTGCGGGCCGTCCAAGGTCCGGCCCGAGCAGGTCGCCGCGCTGGCCGGCCCCGGCGCGGACCTGCTCGGGACCTCGCACCGGCAGGCCCCGGTGCGCGGGCTGGTCGCGCGCGTGCGCGCGGGCCTGGAAACCCTTTTTGACCCGCCAGCAGGCTATGAGGTGATACTCGGCAACGGCGGCACGACGGCGTTCTGGGAGGTGGCGGCCTTCGGCCTGGTCGACCGGGCCGCGCAGCACCTGTCGTTCGGCGAGTTCTCGGCGAAGTTCGCCAAGGCCACGGCGGCCGCGCCGTGGCTGGACCAGCCGGCCGTGATCTCCTCGCCGCCCGGCACCCATCCGCAGCCGCGGGCCGAGCCCGGCACCGACGTCTATGCGCTGACCCACAACGAGACCTCCACCGGGGTGGCGATGCCGGTCCGGCGGGTGGCCGGCGCGGACGAGGGCGCGCTGGTGCTGGTCGACGCGACCAGCGGGGCCGGCGGCCTGCCGGTGGACCCGGCGGAGTGCGACGTGTACTACTTCGCGCCGCAGAAGTGCTTTGCCTCTGATGGCGGCCTGTGGCTGGCCCTGATGTCGCCCGCCGCGGTGGCGCGAGCCGAGCGGATCGCGGCCAGCGGCCGTTACATCCCCGAGTTCTTGTCGCTGCAGACCGCGATGGCCAACTCCCGCCAGCAGCAGACCTATAACACCCCGGCGGTGGCGACGCTGGTGCTGCTGGCCGAGCAGCTGGACTGGATGCTGGAGCAGGGCGGGATGACCTGGACCACGGCCAGGACCGCGGCGTCGGCGCAGTGCCTGTACGGCTGGGCTGACAAGGCGCCCTACGCCACGCCGTTCGTCGCCGACCCGGCGCAGCGCTCGGCGGTGGTCGGCACCATCGACTTCGACGGCTCGGTCGACGCGAGGGCGCTGTCGGCGGCGCTGCGGGCGAACGGCATCGTGGACACCGACTCCTACCGCAAGCTGGGCCGCAACCAGCTGCGCATCGGCATGTTCCCGGCCGTGGACCCGGCCGACGTGGAGGCGCTGACCGCCTGCATCGACTACGCGGCCGAGCGGCTGGCCGGGTGAGCGGGTGAGCGGCGAAGCCGCACACCCGGGATCGTGGACCATCTTCAGCGGTATCTGCGGAAGATAGTCCATGATCATGAGCGCTCACGGTCGCGCAGCGGCCAGGAGCCCTCGGTGACGTAGCGCGGCGGGGCCGCCGGGCCCGCGGCCGGCTGGCTGGCGATCAGGTGGATCTCGCCCGCGGTCCAGGCCGGCCCGGCGTAGCCGGCCAGCGCGCCGGCCAGCGGCCGGACGTCGGCCGGCAGCCGGCAGCGGGCCAGGGTCAGGTGCGGCCGGTACCGGCGGCCCTCGTCGGGCGGCGGCGCCCCGGCCCGGCGGGCGCCCGCGGCGACCGAGGCGGCGAGGGCGGCCAGTCCCGCGCCGCCGGACGGCCCGGCGTCGATGCCGGCCCACAGCACCCGGGCCGAGCGGGGACTGGGAAAGGCGCCCGCCCCGGCGACCGACAGGACCGGGGCGTCATGGCGGCGGGCGGCGCGCCCGAGCCGGGTGCCCAGGTCGGGCAGGACGGCCTCGTTCACCTCGCCGAGGAAGGCCAGCGTGACGTGCCAGGCGCCGGGACCGGTCCAGCGCAGCCCGGGCCAGCCCGGGCGCAGCGGCGCCAGCTCGGCGTCCAGCCCGGCCAGCACCGGCTCCGGGGGCGCGATGGCGACGAACAGCCGCACCGGCGCCTACTCCCCCGCAGCGCGGCCGGACCGGGGCGGCGCGCCGCGGGCCGCTGCCCGGCGGCCTGATCTCATAAGTCTCAGGCTGTCACAGCGGGCAGCAGCACGCGCGCACCGGCGCCGGGATCAGGCGACCGCCCGGGCCAGCCGGGCGGGGCGCAGGTAGCTGCGCATCCGCTCGCCGCGGCGGCGGGCCAGCGCGAAGGTGACCGCCAGGGTCGCGGCCAGCGATATCACGCCGCCGGCGATGACGGCGGCCTGCGGGCCGAACGCCTGCGCCGCCCAGCCCGCCAGCGGCGAGCCGAGCGGGGTGCCGCCGAGGAAGACCAGCATGTACAGGCCCATGACCCGGCCGCGCATCTCGGCAGTGGCGGACAGCTGGGTGGTGGAGTTGGCGGCGGTGGTGAAGGTCAGCATGGCCAGCCCGACCGGGATCAGCGAGACCGCGAACAGCCAGAACGAGGGCATCACCCCGCTGGCCATCTCCAGCAGGCTGAACGCCAGCGAGGTGACCAGCACCAGCCGGAGGGTGGGCCGGCCGCGGCGGGCGGCGAACAGCGCGCCGCCGAGCGCGCCGACCGCGAACATGGCCGAGGCGATGCCGTACATGGTGGCGCCGGTGTGAAACACGCCGCGGGCCATCATCGCGATCGTGACCTGGAAGTTCATCCCGAAGGTGGAGACGAAGAACAGCAGCGTCAGCAGCAGCCACAGCCGGGGCCTGGCGCGCACGTAGTCCAGGCCCGCGCGCAGCTGGCCCCGGGCCCGCGGCAGCGGGGTGGCCCGGTGCAGCTCGGCCGGGCGCATCAGCTTCAGGCCGGCCAGCACCGCCGCGTAGGAGGCCGCGTTGACCAGGAACGCGGCCGGGGTGCCGACCGCGGCGATGACCAGCCCGGCCACGGCGGGGCCGACGATCCTGGCCAGGTTGAACACCGCGCTGTTGAGCGCGATCGCGTTGGCCATCGCGTCCCGGCCGACCATCTCGACGGCGAACGACTGGCGCGTCGGGTTGTCGACCATGGTGGCCAGGCCGAGCGCGAACGCCAGCGCGTACACGTGCCAGATCCGCACCGAGCCGGTGAGGGCGAGCAGGCCCAGGATGAGCGCGAGCGCGCCCATCACCGCCTGGGTGATCATCAGGATGGTCCGCTTGGGGTAGCGGTCGGCGATGACGCCGCCCAGCGGGCTGGCCAGCATCGGCGCGAACTGCAGCCCGGTGGTGACGCCGAGCGCCCAGCCACTGTTATGGGTGAGGTCGAGCACCAGCCAGTCCTGTGCGACCCGCTGCATCCAGCTGCCGGTGTTGGAGACCACCTGGCCGGCCGCGAACAGCCGGTAGTTGCGGCTCCGCAGCGAGCTGAACGTGCGCCGCCGCGGGGTCAGGACTGGCTGAGCTTCTCCAGGATCGGCGCCGCGGCCCGCAGCGTCGCCCGTTCGGCCGGGCTCAGCTCCCGCAGCCGGACCGCCAGCCACGCCTCCCGCAGCCGCCGCGACTGCTGCACCATCTCCCGGCCGGAGTCGGTCACCGTCAGCATGACCTGGCGCCGGTCGGTCGCGTGCGGGGCGCGCATCACCAGCGCCCGCTCCTCCAGCACGGCCATGACCCTGGTCATGGACGGCGGCTGGACCTTCTCGTGCTCGGCGAGCTCGCCCGGGGTCATCGCACCGTGCCGCTCCAGCGCGGCCAGGGCGGCGAACTGGGTGTCGGAGAGTTCCCGGCCCACCCCGCCCGCCAGCCGCTCGGCTCGCAGCCGGCGCGCCAGCCGGCTGACCGAGATCCGGAGTACGGTGGCCAGGCCCGCGTCGGACCTGGTCCTTTGTAGAGTCATGTTCGTTAGCCTGAGTCATTACTTTCGCTAACTTTAAACGGAAGGCCGGTATTCCGTCAAAAGCCAGCAGGCGGACGCGGCGGCCCGGCCGGGCGCGCACCCCAGTACATCACGCCGCCGCCCGCCAGGGCAGCCGCGAACCATGAGCTAACCTGGCGTTCGTGGCCCGACCCAGCAGGCCTGCCCGCCCCCGCTCGAGGGCCGGGACGAGTTCATCACCGGCGGCATCACCGCCGGCTGGGCCATTGCGCTGATCGTGGTGTTCATCATGCGCTCGCACCTCGCGCCCGCCGACCGCTGGTGGCTGTGGACCTGCGCGTTCGGCACCGTGCTCGGCCTGTTCGGCCTGGTCTACGTGCCCTTCCTCAAGCGCTCAAGGGAGCGGGCCGGCCGCCGCCGCGCCGGGGCGCGCTAGCCCCGCTGGCGGCCGGCCGGATCGCGCGAGCCCGGCCGGGTTCCGCTAGTCCGCCTGGTGGTCGAGGGTCTCGAAGACGGTGTCGGCCATCGACACGCCCGGCATGTCCACCAGGTCGTAGCCGATCTCGTCGACGACCGGGCCCGGGCCGGCGGCGCTGGTGACCGGGCTGGCCGCCTCCGAGTGCGCGCCGCAGCCGTGGTCGAGTGCCACCACCTGGCCGTCGTCGGGGGCGTACTCGTTCGCGCAGGCGCCGAAGACCTGGCCGAGCGGGCCGCTGAGCGGCACCAGGAAACCGCAGGTCGCGCACGGCCCGGGCGCGGCGCTCGCCAGCGGCGTGCCGGGCCCGCGGGCGCCGGAGTACCAGCGCTCGGCCGCGTCGTCCCGGCCGATCGCGGACAGCACCCGGTCGCGCCGCAAGACCGGCCCCGCGTAGGCCCCGGCGGTGGCCAGCACCGACAGCTCGGCCAGCTTGCCGGGGTCCGGCGAGCCGCGCCCGGCGCCCATTCGCCGACCGACTCCCAGTCCAGCACCCCGTCGGCGCCTTCCAGCACGGCAGCCGGGGTCAGCCGCTCGTCGTCGGAACTGGCCGGCAGCAGGTCGCCCACGCCGAGGTCGCCGGGGCGGACCCGCTCGCTCCACGGCACCCAGTCCGGGGCCAGCAGCGAGCGGGGGCCCGGCAGCAGCACGCATTCGCTGACCGTCACGGCCTTGGCCCGGGACGCCCGGGCCACGGTCACCGCCCACCGCCAGCCGGCGTAGGCCGGGTCCTCGCAGCGGAACAGGTGGGTGACCAGCCGGTCGCCGTCGGCCTGCAGGCCGTCGGCCGGCCCGACCCGGTCCGGGCCGGCCAGCTCCACGGCGGCGGCCCGGGCCAGGTCGACCGCATCGGCACAGGCCTGGTCCGGTTCCGGGGCGCGGGTACGTTGCGGGCTCACGACCAGTAATTGAACCTTATGGAGGGGAGTGCCCGCACCAGAAAAGCCAGGCCTGCCCATCCCGGCCATCCCGGCCGGCCCGGCGCCCGGCCGGGAATCGTGATCGTGTAGTTCTCTCAGTTTCAGGAACTGAAAATCCCACACGATGACGCGGGCGGGAGAGACACAGGGGCCGGGGGGCATCGGCGCAGGGGGGCCGCGCCCGGGCGGGGTCAGCTATCGTGCCCGGCGGCGCGAGGCTCGATACTAAGGGCATGGGAGCACCGAGCCGCGGGGCGCGTGCGAGGCGGGCGAGCCACTCGTTCGTCTCCGCGGGCCAGTCGGCGGCCCGGGCCAGCGCGGCCGCCGCGGGCGGGGCCGGCCGCACGGTGCACCGGCTGACCGGGGCTTCCGGCGCCGGGACGACCGGCCTGTCCCATCTCATCGAGCTGACCGCCGCGGGCAGCGTCGGCGACGCGTTCGTGGCCGTGTCGCTGGCCGGGACCTTGTTCTTCAACACCTCGCTCACCCAGGCCCGCAGCCAGGTGGCGCTGTACCTGCTGATCACCATGGCCCCGTTCGCGGTGCTGGCGCCGTTCATCGGCCCGGTGCTGGACCGGGTGCAGCAGGGACGGCGCTTCATCCTGGCCGGCACCCTGCTGGCCCGGGGCCTGCTGTGCTGGGGCATGTCGGCGGCGCTGCACCAGGATCCGGTGACGCTGTTCCCGGCCGCGTTCGGCGTGCTGATCCTGCAGAAGGTCTACACGGTGACCCGGGCCGCAGTGGCGCCGCGGCTGCTGCCGCCGCAGCTGACCCTGGTCTCGGCCAACGCGCGGATGACGCTGGCCTCGCTGATCGCCTCCACCCTGGGGGTCGTGCTGGCCGCCGGGATCGAGTACACCAGCAGCGCCGCCTGGGTCCTGCGGCTCGGCGCGCTGGTGTACATCGCGGGCACGGTCATCGGCGTCCGGCTGCCCGGCAGCGTGGACGCCGGGGAGCCGCGGGCCCGCCCGGCCGGAGCCGGGGCCCCAGACTCAGCCGGCCCGGCTGGACCAGGCGGCCGGGCCGGGGCGGGCAGTTCCGCAGACACCATCCCGGGTCCGCGGAACGCGGCCGGGCCCGGTGCCCCGCGCCCCGGGTACGCAGATCCCCGGTATGCCGGCCCCGGGTACGCCGATCCCCGGTACGGCGGCCCTGGGTACGCCGAGTCCGGGTACGGCGATCCTCGATATGGCGATCCCGGCTATGGCGATCCCGGCTACCCGGGCCGCGGTCGTCCGGCTGGGCCGCCGGGCTACCCGGCCAGCGAGAACGGCTATCCGGATCCGGCGCACGACTACCGCCAGGGCGCGGGACCTGGTTATCCCGGCGCGCCGGGCGGCCGGCCGATGATGCCGCCCGGCGATCCCGGCTCGCAGGGTCCGCCCGGATCGCCGGGATCGCCGGGTTCCCAGGGCCGGGCGGGCGCTCCGGGCCCGCCCGGCCGGGGCGGTCCGGCGGACGGCAACGGGTTCCAGGCCCGGGACGGCAGCACCCGGCCGCTGCCCGGCAAGAACCGGGGCGGCCTGCGGCCGCTGCGGCTGGTCGGCCCCGTCGTGGGCGAGGCCATGCGCGGCAACGCCGCGCTGCGCGCCTTCTCCGGGTTCATGCTGCTGTTCCTGGCCTTCTTGCTGCGCGCCGACCACTTCCGCGGGCTGCCGCACAACGCCGCGCTCGGGGCCCTGGCCGCGGCGGTCGCCGCGGGCGGCTTCCTCGGCACGGCAGTCGGGTCCAAGCTGAAGGCCAAGCGCCCGCACCTGATCGTGTTCGGCATGCTGGGCACGGCCATGCTGGTGTCGGCCATCGGGGCCTGGTTCTTCGGGCTGTGGACGGCCCTGGCCGTGGCGTTCGTCGCGGCGACCGCGCAGGCCCTGGTCAAGCTGGCCCTGGACTCGACGGTGCAGCGCGAGGTCGGCGAGGAGATCAGGTCCTCGACGTTCGCGGTCTCCGAGACCCTCAACCAGCTGTCCTGGGTCATCGGCGGCCTGGCCGGCCTCGCGCTGTCGCTGACCTCCAGCGGGGTGGCCGGGCTGTCAGTCGCGGCAGCCGGCCTGGCCGCCACCCTCGGCCTGCTGGTGGCCGGGCGGCGCAACCGGGCCCTGGCCGCGCAGCGGCGGCGGGCCGCCCCGCAGCCGCACTGAGTCCGGCCCGGTCAGGCGTCCACGTCGTCGGCGACCGCGCGCAGCACGGCGGCGATCTTCCGCGCCTCCCGGCCCTCGGGGTGCTTGCCGCGCCGGTAGATGTTCGAGACCCCGTCGAGCAGTTTGATCAGGTCCTCGACGATGACCGTCATCTGCTCCGGGTCCTTGCGGCTCGCCTTGGACACCGTGGGCGGCGGCTCAATCGCGCGCACCTGGAGGGCCTGGGTCCCCCGGCGGCCCTCCGCCACCCCGAATTCCACTCGCTGTCCCGGCCGCAGCGCGGTGCCCGGCGGCTCCAGGGCCTTGGAGTGCACGAAAACCTCACCGCCGTCGTCACGGGTGAGAAAGCCGAAGCCCTTGTCGGCGTCGTACCACTTGACCTTGCCAGTTGGCACCTGCGGGACCCTTACGCGAAGAGGAAACTACGGTTGCGACCTTACTGCGCTGAATAAGGCTATCGGTCCGGCCGGCTCTCTCGCTTCCCCTCCCGGCTGGCTTCCCCTCCCGGCTGGCTTACCCGGCTCCGGGCGGCCGGTGCCAGGGCGGCGTCAGCTCACGCGGCCCGCGGCGCAGCCGCCAGGCCAGGTAAGCCGCGCCGAGCACCGCCGCGGCCCGGCTCAGCCGCTCGCCGATCAGCCACGCGCTCGATAGGTAGCCGGAGAACGAGCCGTGATGGTGGCCGACCGTGACCAGCACCCAGGTGCCGATGATGACCACCGCGACCGGGCCCGCCACGCCCGTCCACTTGTCGCGGATATCCCAGGCCCGCGACGACAGCGCCAGCAGCGCTCCGATCAGCCAGATCGGCGGGAAGATGAGGCCGCCGAGGCCGAGCAGCACGACAGCGCCGATCTCCAGCGGATGCTCGCGGGCCAGCCCGGCCACCAGCTCGGCGAACTCGGCCGGGTTCTCCGGCCGTCCGGGCGGCCCGGACGGCCGGGTCGCGGCGGGCGCACCGGCCCGGCCCGGGCCGGTGGCCGGCCGCGACCCGGGCGGGCGGCGGGCGTAGGGGCCGGTGCCCGGGCTGCGGCGGGCGGAAGAGTCCCGCCGGGCCTGGCCGTCCCGCCGGACGGCCCCGTCCCGGCCACCCGGCCCGTCCCGGCCACCCGGCCGGTCCGGGCGTCCCTGGCCGGTCCCCGGCGGGCGGCGGCGCGGGCCCGGCTGGCCCGAGCGCGGCGGCCCCCGCCGCGGGGACGCAGGCTGTTCTACTGCGGGCTGTTCCGCTGCGGGCTGTTCTGCTGCTGGATGCTCTGCTGCTGACTGCCCTGCGTCCGGTGCTGGTTGCGCTGCTTCCGGGGCCAGTTGCGCTGCTTCCGGTCGTACTGCCCCCGGCAGCTCTCCCCCGGGCTGTTCCGCCACCGGATGCTCTGCCCCGGGATGCTGCGCCTCCGGATGGTCTGCCTCCGGCTGCGCTGCGCCGGTCCGAGCGGGTTCTTGCGGCGGGGCGATCCGCGGGCGGCTGCCGGGCCAGGCCTGCCGTGACGACGGGAACGCCGGCGTGCCCTCGGGCCCCGTGTCGTCCGCGAGACCAGCGCCGGCCGGATCGGGGTCGCCCCCGTCAGCGCCCGCTGGATCAGCACCCGCCGGATCGGGGTCGCCCCGATCAGCGCCCGCTGGATCAGCACCGGCCGGATCGGGGTCGCCCGGAGCGGCGCCCGCCGGACCAGCACCGGCCGGATCGGGGTCACCCCGATCAGCACCCGCCCGATCAGCACCCGCCGGATCGGGGGCCCGCGGAGCAGCACCGGCCGGATCGGGGTCGCCCGGAGCGGCGACCGCCGGGCTGGCGTCTGGGGCGCCCAGGTTGCCGGCGGCCGACCGGAAGCTGACTGCGCGGCGACCCGGCGTCAGGCGCCGGGACCGCGGCCGCCGCGATCGGGCCGGCGGCGGCGCCTTCCGGGCCGGCCGCAGGCGGGAACCGGCCCTCGGCCGGGGACGGACCCTCCTGCGGCGGCCCTTCTCGCGGCGGGCCTTCCCGCGGCGGGCCTTGCCGCGGCAGGCCTTCCCGCGGCGGGCCTTCCCGCGGCAGGCCTTCCCGCGGCTGGCCTTCCCGCAGTCGGCGCTTCGGCGGCCCGGACCCCGGCAGACGGCGCGGCCGGCGCGGCCGCCGCCGTGGCCGCGGTGGCAGCTCCGCCCCGGACAGCCAGCGCCCGGTCACCGACGTCCCCGGCTCGCGCAGCCCGCCGGCTCCGCCATCGCGGCCCGCCCCGGAGTCGCCGCCCGCCCCGCCGTCGCCGTCGCCGCCCGCCCCGGAGTCGCCGCCGGCCCCGCCGTCGCGATGCCCGTTGCCCGGCCCGGAGTCGAGCCTGTCCCGGTACCGGCCGACCAGATCAGCCGGGTCCCCCAGCACCGAGATGATGCCGCGGACCGCATTAGCGTCGGCCAGCCCGGACATGCCCAGCGCCCGGTCGATGGACGCCCGGGTGCCGACCAGCAGCGCGTGCCGTTCGGCCGGGCGCAGCCGCCCGCGGCTCGCCAGCGACACCTGGTTGAGGTAGTCGCGGACGAGCTGCTCAGCGGGGGGATTCATGTGCAGCCGGTCCTTCGTGTCCTGCGGAGGGCGGCTTGGCCCGTAACGATCAGGTTAGCGCCGAAACAACAGCGAAGGGGCCCCGGCGGGCTGGCCGGGACCCCTTGCTGAGTTACCTGCCGGGCCTGACGGCCCGGACGGCTGGACTTCGCCGCGAGCGGCTAGAAGTCCATGTCACCGCCGCCGCCGGGCATGGCCGGCGCCTTCTCCTTCTCCGGCTTCTCCGCGATCACTGCCTCGGTGGTGAGGAACAGCGCCGCGATCGAGGCCGCGTTCTGCAGCGCGGACCGGGTGACCTTGGCCGGGTCGATGATGCCCGCCTTGAACATGCTGACGTACTCGCCGTCCGCGGCGTTCAGGCCGTGACCGGCCTCCAGCGACCGCACCTTCTCGGCCACCACGCCGCCCTCAAGGCCGGCGTTGATCGCGATCTGCTTGAGCGGCTCGTCCAGCGCGCGGCGCACGATCTGCGCGCCGGTCGCCTCGTCACCGGCCAGGTCCAGCTTCTTGAAGCCGGTCTGCCCGGCCTGGATCAGGGCCACGCCGCCACCGGCGACGATGCCCTCCTCCACGGCCGCCTTCGCGTTGCGCACCGCGTCCTCGATGCGGTGCTTGCGCTCCTTCAGCTCGACCTCGGTCGCCGCGCCCGCCTTGATGACGGCCACGCCGCCGGCCAGCTTGGCCAGCCGCTCCTGCAGCTTCTCGCGGTCGTAGTCGGAGTCGGTGTTGTCGATCTCGGCCCGGATCTGGTTGACCCGGCCGGAGATCTGCTCCGCGTCGCCGGCGCCGTCGACGATGGTGGTCTCGTCCTTGGTCACGACGACCTTGCGGGCGCTGCCGAGCAGGTCGGTGTCGGCGTTCTCCAGCTTGAGGCCGACTTCCTCGCTGATGACCTGGCCGCCGGTCAGGATGGCGATGTCACCGAGCATGGCCTTGCGGCGGTCGCCGAAACCGGGGGCCTTGACGGCCACCGACTTGAACAGGCCGCGGATCTTGTTGACCACCAGGGTGGCCAGGGCCTCGCCCTCCACGTCCTCGGCGATGACGACCAGCGCCTTGCCGGACTGCACCACCTTGTCCAGCAGCGGCAGCAGGTCCTTGTTCGCCGACACCTTGGAGTTGACGATCAGGATGTAGGGGTCGTCGAGGACGGCCTCCATCCGCTCGGGGTCGGTCGCGAAGTAATGCGAGATGTACCCCTTGTCGAAGCGCATGCCCTCGGTGAGCTCCAGCTCCAGGCCGAAGGTGTTGCTCTCCTCGACGGTGATGACGCCTTCCTTGCCGACCTTGTCCATGGCCTCGGCGATCATCTCGCCGATGGCCGGGTCACCGGCCGAGATGGAGGCGGTGGAAGCGATCTGCTCCTTGGTCTCCACGTCCTTGGCCTGCTTGGACAGTTCCTCGCTGACCCGCTCGACCGCCGCCTCGATGCCGCGCTTGAGCGACATCGGGTTGGCGCCCGCGGCCACGTTGCGCAGGCCCTCGCGGACCAGCGCCTGGGCCAGCACGGTCGCCGTGGTGGTACCGTCGCCGGCCACGTCGTCGGTCTTCTTGGCTACTTCCTTAACTAGCTCAGCGCCGATCTTCTCCCACGGGTCCTCGAGCTCGATCTCCTTGGCGATGGACACGCCATCGTTGGTGATCGTGGGGGCTCCCCACTTCTTCTCCAGGACCACGTTCCGGCCCTTCGGGCCGAGGGTTACCTTCACGGCGTCGGCTAGCTGGTTCATGCCGCGCTCGAGGCCGCGCCTGGCGTCCTCGTCAAACGCGATCATCTTCGCTGCCATAGGCTTTCCAGTCCTCCGTGAACTTTTATGCCTTGCGTGCCGACCGGGCCGACGCCCGCGACGGACGGCCGCACCGCCGGTCAGTCCCTGCCTGCCGCGCGATGGGCCTCGTCACCCCGATCACGTCACTGCATTGTCACTCTCACCCCGAGAGTGCTAACGCCTTGTTTAGCACTCTGACCGGGAGAGTGCAAGCTGAGCGACCGGCCAGGAAAGCGGCCCGGACAGCAGGAAGGGCCCGGTCCCGCACCGGGACCGGGCCCTTCACGAGGTATCGGCTTATCAGACCATGCGGACTGCCTCCGCCTGCGGACCCCGCGCGCTCTGCGTGATCTCGAATTCGACGCGCTGCCCCTCTTCGAGGCTGCGGTAGCCATCCGCCTGGATTGCCGAGAAGTGGACGAAGACGTCCCTACCACCGTCGACCGCGATGAAGCCGTAGCCCTTATCCGCGTTGAACCATTTGACGGTGCCCTGAGCCATTACCAACAACTCCCTAAACTTCGCTCGGGCCTCAGGCCCCGCTCTTGTCACGCGGGGCCCGTCGATCGCGAAGCTAACTACGGCCTTGGCCGGCCATGCCTTCCTCTTCCGCGTACAACAGCGCGACCGAGTCAGACTTTACAACGTGACCTGGCCGCGGCGCCCAGTTGCTTCCGTTATTTGGACACAGCGGGTCCAACCGCGGCAGCGGGCTTGCGGTCACCCGCGCGGGCTCGCGGTCACCCCGCCGCGGGCCCGCCCATGGCGGTGGCCTCCAGCGCCTCGAAGGCGGCCAGCGACGCGCGGATCGGCGTGATCGGGGGCAGCGTCCCGGCCACCGCGTCCAGTGTCTTCAGGCCGTCCCCGGAGTTGATGATCACGGTCTCGGCGTCCGGGTCGAGCTGGCCGGCGGCCAGCAGCTTGCGGGTGACCGCGAGCGTCACCCCGGCGGCGGTCTCGCCGAAGATGCCCTCGGTGGCGGCCAGCAGCCGGATCGCGTCCACCACCTCGGCGTCGGTCACGTCGGCCACCGCGCCGCCGGTGCGGCGGACCACGTCCAGCACGTACGGGCCGTCGGCCGGGTTGCCGATGGCCAGCGACTTGGCCACGGTGGCGGGCCGGACCGGCGAGACGGTGTCACGGCCGTCGCGGAACGCGGCGGAGACCGGGGAGCAGCCGGTGGCCTGCGCCCCGGACACCCGGCACTCGCCGCCGTCCACCAGGCCGAGCCCGGCCAGCTCGCGGAACGCCTTGTCGATCTTGACGAGCTGGGCGCCGGAGGCGACCGGCACCACGACCTGTTCCGGCAGCCGCCAGCCCAGCTGCTCGGCGATCTCGTAGCCGATGGTCTTGGAGCCCTCGGCGTAATAGGGGCGGACGTTGACGTTGACGAACGCCCAGTCGTCCCGGTCGTCGGCCAGCTCGCAGGCCAGCCGGTTGACGTCGTCGTAGCTGCCCTCGACGGCGACCAGCGTGCCGCCGTACACCGCGGTGCCGAGGATCTTCTGCGGTTCCAGGTCGGCGGGGATCAGCACCACCGACCTGATGCCCGCGCGGGCGGCCGCGGCGGCCACGGCGCCCGCCAGGTTCCCGGTGGACGGGCAGGCCAGCACCTTGAAGCCCATCTCGATCGCGGCGGCCAGCGCCACCGCCACCACCCGGTCCTTGAACGAGTGGGTGGGGTTGCCGCGCTCGTCCTTGACCCACAGCCGGCGCACGCCGAGTTCGCGGGCGAGCTGGTCGGCGCGGATCAGCCGGGTGCAGCCCGGCTCGGTGTTCGGCACCTGCGCGATGCCCGGCGGCACCGGCAGCAGGCTGGCGTAGCGCCAGATGTTCTGCGGGCCCGCCTCGATGTCCGCGCGGGTCAGCGCGGGCAGGTCGTAGCCGACCTCCAGCGGGCCGAAGCACTCGGTACAGGCGTGCTGGGCGCCGAGCTCACAGGTGTGACCGCAATTGCGGCAGGACAGGTGGCTGGCGTAGCCGAAACGGGTGGGGGCGGACGTGCTCACAGGCGAGGCCTCATTCCTCATCTGTCCCGCCGGCAATCTGCCGCGGGCCGGAATTGGCACCTGTCGCGTGACAGTCAACGCGATGGTTGCCGGGGCTTCACCGGGCCGGTCCCTCCACCCCTCTGGATGAGCGTTATGAAGTTGTGCATAGCACTCTAACCGGCAACCCCGCAGTGTGCACGTCCGCGGCCCCCGGGCTGGCCAGGCGCCCGGGCCGGTAGCCTGGCGCCACCATGAGCGGATCACCGGCCGGCCAGCGGGTCCTGATCGCCTCCAACCGGGGGCCCGTGTCGTTCTCGCTGGCCGAGGACGGGACCCTGACCCCGCGCCGCGGCAGCGGCGGCCTGATCACCGGGCTGTCCGCGGTGGCGGGCCAGGCGGACGTGCTGTGGGTGTGCGCGGCGCTGACCGAGGCCGACCGGGCGGCGGCGCGGCGGGCGGACGGCGGGCGGCTGAGCCTGGACGGCGCCGGGCCCGGGTCGGCGGTGTGCATGCTGGACATCCCGCCCGCGGTGTTCTACCGCGCCTACAACGGGGTGGCGAACTCCACCCTGTGGTTCGTGCACCACATGCTCTACGACACCCCCAACCAGCCGGACTTCGACATGGCCTTCGACCGGGAGTGGGAGTCGTTCCGCACCTACAACCGGTCGTTCGCCTCGGCGCTGGCCGCCGCGGCCGGCCCGGCCCGGGCCGGCAACGTGCGGGTGGTGGTCCAGGACTACCACCTGTCGCTGACCCCGCGGATGCTCGCCGAGGCCCGCCCCGACCTGCGGATCGCGCATTTCTCGCACACCCCGTGGGCGCCGCCGGACTACTACCGGATGCTGCCGGGCCCGATCCGCCGCGAGCTGCTGGACGGCATACTCGGCGCCGACCACGCGGGCTTCCTGTGCTGGCGCTGGGCCGAGGCGTTCCTGGACTGTGCCGAGCAGTTCCTCGGCGCCGCGATCGACCGCGAGCGGCAGACCGTCACCCACCGCGGGCACGTCACCGGCGTCGGCGTGCACCCGCTCGGGGTGGACCGGGGGGAACTGGCCGCGCGCGCGGCCGAGCCGGACGTGGGCAGCTGGGCCGCCCGGCTGGCCGAGGCCGCCGCGGGCCGCAAGCTGATCGTCCGGATCGACCGCACCGAGCTGTCCAAGAACATCGTCCGCGGGCTGGCCGCCTACCGGCAGCTGCTCACCGCGCACCCGCAATGGCGCGGCCAGGTGGTGCACCTGGCGCTGGCCTACCCGTCCCGGCACGACCTGCCCGAGTACCGCGAGTACACCGCCAGCGTGCAGCGGGTGGCGGCGCAGATCACCGACGACTTCGGCACGCCGGACTGGGATCCGCTGATGCTGCACGTCAACGACGACTACGCGCGCTCGCTGGCCGCCTACCGGCTGGCTGACGTGCTGCTGGTCAACCCGATCAGGGACGGCATGAACCTGGTCGCCAAGGAAGGGCCGATCTTGTCCGAGCGCGGCTGCGCGCTGGTGCTGTCCCGGGAGGCCGGCGCCGCCGCCGAGCTCGGGGCGGCGGCGCTGCTGGTCAACCCGTTCGACATCTCCGGCACCGCGGATGCGCTGCACGAGGCGCTGCTGATGCCCGACGCCGAGCGCACCCGCCGCGCCGCCGAGCTGGCCCGGGCCGCGTCCGCGCACCCGCCCGCCGCGTGGTTCGCCGGCCAGCTCGCCGCGCTGGAACCGGACCGGCTGGCCGGCCTGGCCGCCGGCTAGCCGGCTAAAAAGCAGAAACGAGGTAGGCCAGCAGGTCCGCGACCCCGGACGGCCCGTCGACGGTGAGGTCGGTGACCTCGGCGAGCGCGGCCACCTCCGCCGAGCCGCTGCACACCGCCAGCCCGGGCAACCCGCGCTCGCGCAGCTGCGCCACCGCCCGGAAGGCCGCCACGTCGCCCAGGTCGTCGCCGCAGTACAGCACGGCGCCGGCCTGCCGCTGAGCGACCAGGCCGGTCAGCGCCGCGCCCTTGTCGCTGCCCGGCGGGCGCAGCTCGATGACCAGCCGTCCGGGCTCGGCGACCAGGCCGGTCTGCTCGGCCAGGACCGCCAGCGGGCCGCGCAGCCCTTCCAGCGCGGCCTGCGGGTCGCTGGCCCGCCGGGTGTGCACGGCGACCGCGTCGCCGTCCTTGTCCTCGGTCCACACCCCCGCCGGGGCGCTCGCCGCGGCCAGCACCGCGGGCAGTGCCCGGCTGGCCTGGGCCACGCCCGGCGGCGCGGGCGGCGCGGTCAGCTCGCCGTCGTGCCAGCGCTGGCGGCCGTAGTGGCCGAGCACGAAGATCCCCGGCACCTGGTCCAGGCCGCCCAGCCTGACCGCCCCGGCCGCGGGGCGGCCGGTGATCACGGCCAGCGTGCCCACCCGCGGCGCGAGCGCGCGCAGCGCCTCGATGGCCTGCGGCAGCGGCCGGGCGTCCGCCGGATCGGCGACGATGGGCGACAGCGTGCCGTCGAAGTCCAGCGCGATCAGCGCCCGGTCCGGGGCGGCGAGCAGGGCGGCCAGCCCGGCCCGGCCCGGCTCGCCGTCCGGCTGCGGGGCCTGCGCGGCGCGCGGCGCGGCCGGGGTCATTCGGCCCGGCCCGAGCGCATCCGGCGGCGCCGGCCGCGCTGCCGGCGCAGCCTGGTGACCAGCAACGGGTCGAACTCGGCGGCCTCCGGCCGGTCGATCAGCTCGTTGAGGAGCTGGTAGTACCTGGTCACCGGCATGCCGAGTACCTCCAGGATCTCCCGCTCCTTCGCGCCGGGGTAGCGCCACCAGCTCCGCTCGAAGGCCAGGATGCGCGTTTCCTGCTCTGTCAGCGCCGCCACCGTGGCCTCCAGGGTCGTTTAGTGCATCCCATCGTAGGCAGGCTCTATGCGCCAGCCCCCGTGCGACGTACGCTCACGGTTCGTGACTTCCTTCGACTGCCTGACGTTCCTCACGGACTACGGTCTGGAAGACGGCTTCGTCGCCGCCTGCCACGGGGTGGCCGCGCGGATCGCGCCCACCGCCCGGGTCATCGACATCACGCACCTGGTCCAGCCCGGTGACGTGCGCCGGGCCGCGGCCGTGCTGGCCCAGACGGTGCCGTACCTGCCCCCCGCGGTGCACGTGGCGGTGGTCGACCCGGGGGTGGGCACCACCCGGCGCGCGATCGCGGTGCAGGCGGGCGACAGCCTGCTGGTCGGCCCGGACAACGGCGTGCTGTCCTGGGCGGTCGCGGCGCTCGGCGGGGCCAAGCAGGCCGTCCAGCTCACCAACGGGGAGCTGTGGCTGCACCCGGTGTCCACCACCTTCCACGGCCGGGACATCTTCATGCCGGTGGCCGCGCAGCTGGCGGCCGGGACCGAGCTGGCCGCGGCCGGGACCGGGCTCGACGTGGACGAGCTGGTGACGCTGCCCGCCCCGACCAGCCGGGTGCAGGGCAGCGAGGCCGAGGGCGAGGTGATGTCGGTCGACAGGTTCGGCAACGTGCAGCTGTCCATCCCGGCCGCGCAGCTCGGGCGGCTCGGCGCGGGGTTCGGCTCGTCGCTGGTGGTCCGCTGCGGCCGCCGCCAGCTGACCGTCCCTTACCTGGAGACCTTCGCCGCGGTGGCGCCCGGCGAGATCGTCGCGTTCACCGACAGCGCCGGGCTGATCTCGCTGGCGGTCAACGCCGGGGATGCCGCCGAGCAGCTCGGCCTGCCGCCCGGCGCGCACGTCCGGCTGTCCGCCGCTCACCAGGGCTGATCCCGCCAACCGGAGGTCCGGGGGCACAGCCGCCGTCAACGTGACACACTTCGGGTAAACCCCCACGGAAGGCTGGGATCGACGTGTCGCGGCGGTCTGCGCATTCCGCGATGGCCGTGCTGGTCATGGCGCTGGCGTCAGCCTGGCTCGGGCTGGGCGCGGGGCCGGACGGCGCGGCGCCGGCGCAGGCGGCCGGGACCGCCGCACGTCAGGCACCGCCCGGGCCGCCCGCCGTGCAGTGGTGGCTGCGCCAGCTCGGCGCCGTGCAGGCGTGGCGTTCCACCGAGGGCGCGGGCGTGCTGGTCGCGGTGCTGGCCGACGGGATCCCGGCCAGCCCGGCCTGGGCGCCGGGCGCGGTGGTGACCGGACCGGACCTGACCCGCTCGGGGCGGCGGCCGGGCCAGCAGTTCTACGGGGTCCAGGGCAGCGAGGCGGCCAGCCTGATCACCGGGCAGGCCGGTGCCGGGCGGGTGGCCAGGCGGCTGGCCGGGATCGCGCCGCAAGCGCGGATCCTGTCCGTCCGGGTCACGGTGACCAGCGGCGATCCGCTGCTGGCCAGCCCGGCGGCGCGGGCCGCGCTGCCGGGTGCCATCGCCGCGGGCATCACCTACGCGGTGCGGCACGGCGCGACCGTGATCGACCTGCCGCTCGACCCGGGCCAGGCCCCCGGCGCGACCAATCCCGGGCGGGTGACCACGCCGGGCGTCACGCCGCCGCCGGTGCCGGTGACCGCGCCGGACGGCAGCGCGGCCGAGCGGGCGGCGGTGCGCTACGCGCTCCGCCAGGGCGTGACCCTGGTCGCCCCGGCCGGCGACAACGCCCTCGGCACCGGGCTGGTCAACTACCCGGCCGCCTATCCCGGCGTGCTGGCCGCCGGCGCGGCCAGCCGCGCCGGGGCGCGGGCGCCGTCCTCCAGCACGTTGCGGTACGTGCGGCTGACCGCGCCCGGCGCGGGGGTCACCGCGGCCGTCCCGGCCGCGGCCTCGCCGTCCGGCTACGCCACGGTGACCAGCACCACGGCGGCCAGCGCGCTGGTCGCCGGGGTGGCCGCGCTGGTCAAGGCCCAGTTCCCGACCCTGACCCCGGCCCAGGTCGAAGCCGCGCTCACCGGCAGCGCGGGCCAGGTCCCGCCCGGCCGCCGGGCGCCGGGCCTCGGGGCCGGGACGGTGAACGCGGCCCGCGCCCTCGGCCTGGCGGCCAAGCTGGCCGGCCCGGTGCCGCGAGCCGGCGCCGGGGCCCGGCCGCGGGTGAGCCCGTCCCCGCCCGCGGTGCCGACCGCCCGGCAGGTGCTGACGCCGCGGATCCGCCGCTACGCGGTGCTCAGCGCCGGGCTGCTGGTGATCTTGCTGCTGCTGGTGGCGGCCTTCGCGCTGGCGCGGTGGTGGCGGCGGCGCCGGGCCGCGCGGGCGGACCGCGCCGCGGGCGCGGACCGGTTCGTGTACGGGGTGAGCACGCAGAGCGCCGGCACCGGGCCGCGGGAGCTGACCGCGGCCGCCCCGGGCGGATCCGGCGGGCTGCGCCCGGCGGGCACCGGCACGCTGGCCCGGCCCCGGATCGTGCCCGCCGGAAGGCGGGCCGCGTCCGGCGCCGGAGCTGCGGCCCGGCCGGCCGGGCCAGGCAGCTACCGCGGCGGTACCGGCGGCCTGGCGGCCGACCGCGCGACCGGACCGGGCAGCTACCTCAGCGGCACGGGCGGCCCGGCGGCCGACCGCGCAACCGCCCCGGGCAGCTACCTCAGCGGCACGGGCGGCCTGGCGGCCGACCGCGCAACAGCCCCGGGCAGCTACCGCAACGAGACCGGCGGCATCGCCACCGGCCGCTCGGGCCGCCCTGGTTCCGCTCACGGCGGCACCAGCGGACGCGGCCGGGCCCGCAAAACGGGCCGGGCAGGCCGTGCGGGCCGGACGGGCGGCGCCAGTGACCTGGGCGGCGGCGCCGGGCCGGGCGGCGCTGGCCTGGGCAGCTCCGGCCTGGGCAGCTCCGGCTTGAGCGGTGCCGGCCTGGGTGGCGCCGACTTGGGCGGCGCGGGCCTCGGCAGCGGCAACCTGGGCGACGACAGCGGCGGCGAGTACGACGCCCGTTACGGCGCGGACAGCCCGGCCGGGGGCCTGGTCGGCGTGCCCCGCCCCGCAGCCCGGGCGCCGCGGGTCACCGGGTCGCCGCCCTGGGGGCCTGCGCCGAAACCGGAGGGGGAGATCTCCTGGGCGGCGTCGGCCGCGTCGCTGCCGCAGCCCTCGGGCGGGTACGCCAATCCCTGGTCATCAAGCGCCGCGGGTCCTCGTGCCCTCGAGTCGGCCGGGACGGGCCAGTCACCCGCCGGGAACCCGGCCGGCCGCGAAGCCGGGGCGCTGGCGGGGAGCGGGGCCGGGCGCATCCGGGCCGCCCTGGAGCCTGCCGGGTCACCCGGCACCGGGCCCGCGGACGAGGAACTCGACGTCACGCCGCGATGGCTCCCGGCGCCGGCCCCGCCCGGCGACCGCGGCGACCCTCCCGCCGTCCCGCGCGACCCCGGCTGAATCAGGCCGCCAGGCAACGAGGGCGAGAGGGCTCGCCGCTTATCGTGTGAAGATCTCAGTTTCAGGAACGGAAAACTCCACACGATGACTAGGGCCGGTCACGGTCCCTGGGCGGCGGCTGGCGCGGGCGGGGCGCGGAACTCGGCGCGGAGAGCCGAGCCGAACGCGGGCCCGCCCGGGCTGTGGCGGAGGCGGCCGGCGGCGAGCTGTCCTTGCGGGCGGGGCGCGGAACTCGGCGCGGAGACCCGAGCCGAACCCGGGCCCGCCCGGGCTGTGGCGGCGCGGCCGGCGGCGAGCTGTTCCTTGCGGGCCGAGGCGTACATCGGGACGTATTCCTGGCCGGAGAGCTTGCCGATGGCCTGGACGATCTCGTCGGTGACCGCGCGGCGCTGGCGGGCGGGCGGCTGGCCGGCGTACTGGCCGAAGGTCATCGGCTCGCCGATCCGGATCTCGATCCGGCCCGGCCGGGGCAGCCGGCTCCCGGGCGCCAGCACCTTGTCGGTGCCGACCATCGCGACCGGGATCACCGGCACGCCGGACTCCAGCGCCAGCCAGCCCACCCCGGTGCGGCCCCGGTACAGGCGGCCGTCCGGCGAGCGGGTGCCCTCGGGATACATGCCGAACAGGCCGCCGCGGCGCAGCAGCTCCAGCGCCGTGTCCAGCATGGCCTGGCCGGCCCGGGCACCGGTCCGGTCGACCGGCAGCTGGTGCGTGCCGCGCAGGTAGGCGCCGACGATCCGGTCGCGCAGCCGGGTGGCGGTGAAGTACTCGGACTTGGCCGTGAACGTGACCGGCCGCTCCAGCATCAGCGGCAGGTAGATGGTGTCGACCACGGACAGGTGGTTGGAGGCCAGGATGGCGCCGCCGGACTCAGGGATGCGGCGCGCGCCGGTGACCACCGGCCGGGCCCACAGCCGCAGCGCCGGACCCGCGACGATCCGGGATGTCTGGTACTGCACGCGGTCCTCCCTGGCGCCCGGCGCGGCCGGTGATCGAGCGGCGGGCTGCCGCCGACGTGGCCGGCCCGGCGGGCGGCCCGGCCGCGCAGACGGCCCCGGCCACAGGGTAGCCGGGCGGCCCGCCCGGGCCGCCCGGGGGCGTCCGCGGGACGGGCCGGCCGCGGCGTGCACCCGATGGCCCCGCAAAGCGTCATATATGCACCAACATGATGAGAGAGCAGGCTATGTACCGCTACCGTCGCCCCGGCCGCGTCCGCGGCCGCGCCGCCCTGCCGGCCGGGCATGGCCGCTAGCGGCATCCGCGGTGGCGGGCGCAATCATGGCACCGCCTCGGCCTACAACAACTACGGCTGCCGGTGCGAGCTGTGCCGGGAAGCGGCTTCGGCGGCCCGGCGGGCCTGGGTCACCTCGCTGCAGGACCGGCTGTTCGCCGAGGTCCCGCACGGCACCGCCTCGGGTTACCGGAACTGGGGCTGCCGGTGCGAGCACTGCTCAGCCGCGCGGACGGGCGGGCGCGATCGCCGCCGGGAGGCCAGCTGAGGCGGGCAGCTTCTGGCCTCCCCGTCTTTCTCTTTTCTCGCCCTTTCCTAGCTGACCTGGCGCATGATCTCGCGGGCGGCGCGGGTGCCGGACGCGAGCGCGCCCTGCGCCGAGCCGGTGGCCCGGTGATCGCCGCAGACGTAGCGGCCGGGGCCGACCCGGCACGGGCGGCTGAGCGGGTGCGGGGCGGTCATGTCCGGCAGCGCGCCACGCACCGGGTAGGTCTTCAGGTGCTCCCAGCCGGTCGTGTCGGCCTGGTACAGCTCGGCCAGCCGGGCCCGCACCATCGGCTCGGCGGCGGCGTCCCCGAGCGCGGACGCGGAGATGAGCGCGCGGCCGCTGGCGGAGTAGCCCGGGGTGACCTCGCTGAGCACGGCGGTGTTGAGGATGCGGCGCTCGGTGTCGACCAGCAGGGTGGGCTCGCGCAGCGGCGGCTCCGGCGCGGCGTAGTACATCGTGGTCACGGTGCGGGTCGCGCCGGTCTCGGTGTCGGGCAGCAGCCGCCCGGCCTCGCCCGGCCCGGTGGCGACGACCACGGCGCGGGCGGGCAGCTCGGTGCCGTCGGCCAGCGCGACGCCGTCGGCGGTGAGGTGGCGGACCGGGGTGTCCAGCCGGAGCGCGCCGTCGGGCAGCCCGGCGGCGAGCTGGTCAGGGACGGCCTGCATGCCGCGGCGCGGCAGGGTCAGCGTGCCGCGCAGCATGCTGCGCCACACCAGGTGGAAGAACCGGCCTGAGGTCTGCAGCTGGTCCTCCAGGAACACCCCGGCCAGGAACGGCCGGAAGAACAGCTCGATCAGCTCGGCGGAGATGCCGGCCTCGGTCAGCGCGGCCTGGGTGGTCCGCTCCGGGCGGCGGGTGATCATCCGGGCCGGCAGCAGCATGTCGGCGGCGCTCAGCCCGGCCAGGGCGGCCAGGTCGGCCGGGCCGGCCAGGTGGTCGCGGATCATCCCGGCCGCCTGCCTCGGCCGGCGGGTCGGGTCGGCGAACCGCAGCCGCCCGGCCGCGGTGTGCAACAGCACGCCGGGGGTGAAGGGACGCAGCTGCAGGGCACGCCGGTCAAGCCGGCGCTTGACCTGGGGGTAGGAGGTGTTGAAGACCTGGAAGCCGCGGTCGAGCAGGAAGCCGTCTTGCCGGTCGGTGCGCATCCGGCCGCCGGGCGCGCCGGAAGCCTCCAGGATCTGCACGCCGATGCCCGCGGCGGCGAGGTCCAGGCCGCACGCCAGGCCGGCCAGCCCGGCGCCGATGATCACGACCGGCAGGCCGCCGTCACTGACGGTCATCGCCGGACCGCCGGAGTGAGCTGCGCGCGCTTCATCAACAGTCCCTTCCGGCAGGCTGCTGCCGGGCCCGCTGCTGGCGGGGTCCCCGGTGCTGGCCCGCTGCTCCCGCCTTTGCGGCTACCCGCTCCGCGCCGGTCAATCCCTGGTTCGGCCGCGGCCGGAGCCCGCGGCCGCCGGTTTGAACCGGTTGAGCTGCGCGGCTAGCGCGGGCACGTCGACGGGGGCGGTGTTGTCGACGTCGAGGACGGGACCGAGGCCGTGCGGGCCGGGCGGATCGTCCCACAGCTCGGCCTCGCTGCGCTCGGCGTCCCGGTGCCCGGGATGGCGGCTGGCCGTCCGGGCCCGGTAGCGGGCCTGCGCGGTCTCGCGCGGGACCGCGCAGCGCACCGGCACGACCCGGCCGGGCAGCGCCGCGGCGAGCGGGATCGCGTAGTCGTACCAGGTGCTGTCCAGCACCGCGCCCGGGCAGCCGCGGGCGATGCGGAACAGGATCAGCACCGCGGCCCGGCCCATCGCGCGGGACTGCCCGACGGCCGGCGGCGGGCCGAGCCCGTCCATCAGGGCTTCCTTGATGTCGTCCTTGGCGAGCAGCGGCAGGTGAAGCTCGCGGGCCAGCGCGGCGGCCAGCGTGCTCTTGCCGGACCCGGGCCAGCCGCCGATCGCGATGAACAGCGCACGCGGTTCATTGGCCGGCATGATCTCAAGTTATCGCCCGGCGGGGCTGATGGGAGGCGGCGCGGCGGCACGGCGTGCTCCTACAACTACGGTCCGGCGCGAACTACGGTCCGGCGCGGCGCGGCCGGGTGCGGGACTGGCGGCCGGCCGGGTCCCGGGGCTGGTTGCGGGCGGGGTGCCGGGGCTGGCGGCAGGCCGGGTCTCGGGGCTGGCGGCGGGTGGGGTGTCGGCGGTGGCGGTGGGCGGGGTCCAGGTGACGATGGCCATTCCGGTCCTGAGCGCCGCGGCGGCGGGGACGAAGCGCAGCAGCTGGTTGCGGGCTGTCTGGCGCCAACCGCCGCCGAGGTCTGCGCCGAACCGGCCGGTCAGCAACGACATCCGGGCGATGTGCTGACAGCGCGGCCGGCGTGCCTGGTCGAAGGCGTTCATCGCGGCGGCCATGTCATGCCCGGCTGCGATCGGCGCGGCGATCAGGCGGCCGACGCAAACGCCGTCCTCGATGGCGCTCGCGGCACCCTGGCCCATGGTGGGCAGCACGGCGTGCGCGGCGTCACCGATCAGGACGACCCGGCCCCAGGTGTAGCGGGGCAGCGCGGCGCCGAGGTGGTAGACGTCGTGGCGCATGAGGCGGTCCGGGCTGGTGGCCGCGATCAGGTCCCGGACCTGCCGGGACCAGGTCCGGAAGTGGTCGCCCGCTGCGGTCAGCTCGTCGGTGAACGGGGTGTTCTCGGGGTGGCGGAAGTAGCCGTACCAGTAGACCTCGTCCGGGCTGATCCGCAGCGCCCCGAACTCGGTCTCCGGGCCCCACATCTGGGCAAACTGGTCGCCGGTGGCGGTGTCCGCGACGATCGCGCGCCAGCTGGTGCTGCCGCTGTAGTGCGGGCGGACATTAGGGAAGAGCTGGGTGCGGACGGCGCTGCGGACGCCGTCGGCGGCGACGATGAGGCCGGTTTCTGCGATGTGCTCGACATCGGTGGTGTGGTCGGCGCTGGTGGTGTGGTCGGCGCCGGTGGTGTCGGCGCTAGTGGCGCGGTCGGCGCCGGGGGTGTGCGGGGTATCGGCGGGGTGCTCGGCGTCGGTCGGGTAGTCGGCCACAGACTGGTGCCAGGTGATCTGAGCCTGGGCGCCGCCTGCTACGCCCGGCCGGACGGAGGTGACCGCGGCACCGGTGATGAGCTCGATGTTCTCTGCGCTGTGCGCGGCTTTGAGTAAGGCGGCGTGCAGGCGCTGGCGGTGGATGGCGCACAGGGTGACAACCGGGGTCAGCTCGGGGTGGCCATCGGGCCGGCGGATCAGCCAGCGGCCGTCTTGGTCCTGCGTGCCGGCGATGTAGACCGTGTATCCCGCCTGGCGGACCGGCTCGTCCTGGCCGATGGCGCTCAGGGCGGCCAGGGCGTTGGCGGTCAGGGCCAGGCCCGCGCCGATCTCGCCGAAGGCGGGCGCGCGCTCCAGGACGGTGACCTGCCAGTCGGCCTGCGCGAGCGACAGCGCAGCGGTAAGGCCGGCGATGCCGCCGCCGGCCACGCTCGCGTGGAGCTGGCCGGTCATCGATCACCTTCTCCCCTGGTCACTACAGCATGTAGTACATGACAGGAGTGGTGGCAAGCAATCGAAGTGTGCGCGCGACTGGCGCTGATGATCAAGGATTTGGCGTGGAGCCGGTGAGCGGATTCGAACCGCTGACCTGCCGTTTACAAGACGGCTGCTCTGCCAACTGAGCTACACCGGCGGGTGACTCGCTGCATGGTAGCCCACCCCGGTGCTGACGTGGTCATACGTGGTCTGACCTGCGATTCTGCGATCGTTGGCGCCGGTCGGCCGCTCGACGCTGAGCGGCTGAGCATCGAAGCTGGTGTCCGGCTGGCACCGGCTCGAGACGGCGCTCTGCGGCTCTCTGTGCTGAATACGTGCTGAAATTTGGCCCGGCTGCCCGCCGCCACTGCCGCAGTCCGTCGCTGATTCCTTACGCCAGGGCGGTTAGGGCGGAGACTGGGCCGGCGTTGGCGACACTCTTGATGCCGAGCCATAGCGGGGCGCCCGCAGGGGACAGGTGGCTGTAGATCGACCGGGCCACAGCCATAGTTGCGGCGGGTTCTGAATCCCACCGGCTGGCCACGGCCAAGCTGGTGAGCGCCGGGCCGTAACGCCGGTTGCGGCGAGCCCAGGCGGCGACATGCAGCGGCCCGGGGAGCAGGTCGCGTTTGTCGTTGTTGCACCGCCGGTCGGCCATCACCAGGTTCTCAACGGCATCGATTCCGCAGCGGATCCGCGGGATGAAATGGTCGGCCTCGGGGGCGGCGCCGAGGCCGCGGCCGCAGTAGAAGCACCGGCCGTCCTGCAACGCGGCGAGGCCGTCCCGCAGCGGCTTAGGCGGGATCACCCGCCCGGATCCGAACAGGTGACGGTGCAAGTCCAGTTCGACGGCCGCCACCTGGTTGAGTTCCGCGACCATCCTGGTCCAGTGCAGCTCGACCAAGGGCCGGATCAGCGGCCCGAGCCGCAGGAGCTCATCACCGGCTCCCGGAAGCAGTCGGACGGCCGGCCCCCGGGCGCCATGACGGCGCAACCGTGCCACCGAGAACGACTCCCGCGGCCCCCACCCGAGGTCATAAAGGAACGGGAAGACGGCGTCGGCGGACCCGACCGCCTGTAACCGGGGCAGCGGCTGCTCGGCGACGGTGACCTCAACCTGATCCAGCATCGCCTCATACGCGCCGGGCAGCAGACGACGAGCCAGGTGCCAGGAGGCGACCCCGGCGGCAACGGCGGCATGACGGAACCCGCTGACCGCCGTGATGATCGCCGCCCGGGGCAAGGTGATCTGCCGCAACTCCACTGCCGTGCTGGTACCAGGCACGGCATATGGCATGACCTGCGGCCAGTACAAGACCGCGACCTGCTCGGCGATGTCGCGGGTATACAACTCGTCGGGCGCCCGCCCGGCGGCATTGCTGTGCCGGGCGCACAAATCCAGCAGGGCAATCAGTAATGCCAGCTTGTAGGTGGCGGTGCGACGGCCGGAGTCAATAACCTCTAGCAGCCGCTCGGCGAACCCAGCGCTAGCACCGGGCTGGACCGGCGGCGTCGACGTCACAGGTGAATCATGACGCGATCACTGCGCCACCGCCCACCGCCGCGCTGACGCCTTCCTAGCCGCAGCGGGTCGCAGGATGGCCACAGCGGGCTAGGTTCCTGGCCATGCCCGCCATTTATCGCAAACTGGTACGTGACCGGATCCCCGAGATCATTCAGGCCGATGGCCGTCGGCCGGTGACTCGAGTCCTGGATAAGGCCAGCTACCACCAGGCACTGCTGGCCAAGCTCACCGAAGAGGCCCAAGAGGCGGCCCGCGCCACCGCCGACGACCTTCCCGGTGAACTGGCCGACGTGCTGGAGGTACTCCGCGCCCTGACTGGCACAACAGGCATGACCTGGCCGCAGCTCATCGCGACAGCCAACGACAAGCGCAGCCGACGCGGCGGCTTCACAAAGAGAATCTTTCTCGAATCAGTGGAATGAGACAGCTCGGGAGCCGAGGCAACTTGTTGCGTGCGGAACGCCTGAGCGCCGCCCCAGGGGACCAGCGGCCAATCCCCATCGACAGCGCGCCTACCCGCCGTTCGGCGCGGCGAACGACTGCTCGGCGATCACCAGTCAGGGCGCGCAGAAGCATTCGCTCTTCGCGCGCTGGAGTCGCCCTGATCTGCCGAGAAGAGGACGTCTGGCAGGTCGAGACATCCGGACACGGCTCGCGGATACGCTTCTGCCTGGCGCAGGCCTTGCCGGTGTGCTGCTCGTGGCCCGCCAGGCCTCGTGCGACGCCTTGCTCGGACCTCGCCATCTGCTCCTCTCTACCCGGGTTCCGTGCCAGAAATGCACCCAGAAGTTAGAATTGGATACAGGCTGTGAGTGACTGAGAAGGGAGTGAGTGTCTTCAATACCTCCGATTCTGTTAACCGGGACAAGCGGATTGTGGCTTTGTACGCGGGTGGCGCTTCCATGCAAGAGCTGGCCACCAAGTATGGACTCTCGCGGCAACGCGTCCACCAGATCATCCGGCGCCTTGGCGGAGCGGAAGCGGAAGCTGCACGAGCCGTGCGTCGCGGGTTGCGCGACGAACAGCAGAGTGCAAGAGTACAAGCCTTCCTAGACCAGTATCAGGACGTAATAGTCGAGCTTGCTACATCGGGCTGCGCTCGGGCGGAGATCGAGGGCAGGTTTAGTCTACTTGTGTCCGACAGCCCAGCGTCGGTCGTCCGGGATAGTCTGACAAAAGCCGACGTGATCTTCGATGTTAATATTCAGGAATATGCATTCCCAACGGTCGCAATCGAATCTGCGGTCTGGTACGTGCTCGCACGCAGCCTTAACCTCAAGGCAGACCTAATTAGCGCACTGCGTAGGATCGATCTGGCGGAGGCGCAAGAGGTGGCTGCCGTTCTTGATCAGCAGGGGCTGTCTGCGGGAACCAGGGCCGAGATTCTGATGCTGGTAGCGGCCGCGCGTGCTTACATCATTGATAATCCCGCAGTGACCATAACCAAGCAGCGGTACGACGAGGTACGGCGGGATATCCTTCGTGCTCTCGGTCTCGTTTCCGCTCAGGGCGTAATGCCGTGGCCGCCTACCAGTCAAACTGTAATGAAACGCCTCGGCAGTGGATACTGGGCGGAAGCCCTCCGTTACCTCGGTCTTACACCCAGTAGCCGTGGCCGAGAACGAGGCCTCCTCAGGTTTAGTGAAGACGATTACGCTAAGGCCGTTGTCGACTTCCTGGCACAGGCAGCAGTAACAGGACAGGCAACGACATTCGAGACTTTCAGAGACTGGATCGATAGTGAAGAGCGAGCTGGGCGTCGTCGGCCCTCCCCTCCCTCGATCCGTCTGCGCTATGTGACCTGGAATAACGCGAAGAGAATGGTACTAGCCTCTGGCACAAGGACTGCCCTAAGTCGAAGTGGTATTGCCGTCTCTTCCTCGATCGGTGCGCTCGCGCTGCACAAGGCACAGGATGAGCTTCGTCGCTTCTTGTTTAAAATTGAACAATCCGCCTCATCTGAGATCTCAGCGATTACAGAGCAATTTATTAGAAGCTATTCACAGGAATTCGAGTATTCGCGGCGTGAATGGCTCCGCAATGCTATTGCTCTCGATCCGAATGCTGCTTTGCGTCGACGAGAACAAGGGGGGCTCCCACGCCCGCAAAGGGAAGCGCTTGATCAGAATCCGCCGAACCTGGCCGCAGCGCTCAGTGACATGTATTTGGACAGGATGCTCTCTGGGCAGGACGGAGGCCCGCGCAACACGGATTCGTGGCTACCTTCCGAAGCCCAAGCCGAACTAGATGCTATTCCCGATGACGTCGTTGCACGTATCAAGGTTCTGCGTGAAAGTCGCAATTATCTGACCCACAGTTCTGTGGAAGCCAGGAATAGGCTGCAGAAAGCGCTTAAAATGCTCGCCACCGAGGATGAGCGATTCGAGCTTCGCCGACGTATCTCACGCAGAGTGCTGCTCGACTGGGTGACTTCCGAACAGGCTCAGCGACTACGTGCAATCGCCGAGGCCGTTCCCGTCACCTGGCGCGCCATGATCGTCGTCGAGTCCGTTCTGCAAGGTCTTGCCGACGCGCAACTCAATTCTGACTGAGGCTGCACATGACGCAATCCGTCAGGTCGAAGCACCAGGCAAGTCGGCCTCCGCTGACTTGCCGCACGAGGGACCAGAAACCGCAATGCGGACAGCATGATACTCATCCGCTTCTGCCGCATACAGGGCGGCTGCTGAGGCTGGTCTCCGGCAGGCTGCGCAGACTACCGCCCGCGTTTATGCCGTCTGGAGGGCGCATCGATAGAGCAGTTGGCGTAATCATCCGCTGCCCAGACGCTCAGACGCAGTTGTCGCAGATCCCGGTCAAGGGCATCGCCTGGTTGCAGGTCGGACAGATTCCGCCGGTTCGGCCGTCCCCATCGTCACGGGGACTGTCACCGCTACCCGGTCCGCGACGAGTCTCAATGCAGCTCTTGCAGGCGCGCAGGGTCCGCATCTGCTCGTCGGTGGCTAGCTGAGGCGTGCCCAGTACGGTGCCGTCTCCCCATTCGAAGTGACCGCAATCAGGGTCATGTCGCAGCCTAGGCTTGGCACCAGTAGGCGTGCCGTCAAGGTGGACCGGATAGACCACGTATCTGATGCCTGGATGGTCCGCTTCGCTCGCCATACGAACACCGTAAGGACCAGTGGGCGCCGACGGCGCAAGCCCAGCAGTATTAGCCTGCTGAACATCCGGGTCTGCCGCGAGTAGTGCCAGGGCCGTGAGCCTCTGCTTCAGAGCAAGAGACTACGGTCCGGCTGCTGAACTAACGTTGCGTGAACGAGTGGGAGCCTCGGCTGGCACGCGCTGCCGCCGCTCTGCTCGGCACCGTGGGTGCGCCGACAGCGAAGAGGGCAGGCATCCATACGCCGTCAGGGCATAAGCGGGGTGGCCGCTGTCTCGCGCCATGCTTGGGCGTCGGCATGGTCGAGATGCGCGCTCAGCCCGAGCGTGGCGGCCAGGGCGAGGGTCGCGTGTATGTGGGCGGCGGCGAGCACCGCGGCCCTGTGGTCTCGTTCGGCTTGCGATGCCTGCCGGGCGCCTTCGAAGGAGCCGACGAGTTCGGCGGCTTGGCGCTGCAGCCGCTCGGCCTCGCGGTAATGCTCTGGCCCGGTCATCGCAGAACCCGGTAGTGCCGATGAGGTGAGAAGTCGCACTCTGCCTGCGCCGTGTCAGCGCGGCAGGTGGGCTGGACTATGACCGAAATCTCCGTGGGTGTCATCAGCACAGTGTCGCCTGCGGTTCTCTTACCGGGGACCTGACTTGTGACAGGTTTGGCTGGCCGGTACAGCCGCGGCTTGCTGACCTGCGGTTTCATAGTTCGCATGGAGTGATTCTGTGCACTAACCGGGGCCGTAAGGTGGCTGGGTGGCGTGTGCAGGAGCGGCCAGGACAGCGTCCGGGGCAACCGCGTAGCCGGCTCGAAAGGATCTGCCGAATGCTCAGCGATTACCTCGCGATCGAGGTCAACGGCCACGCAGCCGACGAGGCGGCCGTGTCCCTCCTGGAACACGACGGGTGGGGTCATTTCACCGCGATGCAGGTGCGCGGGGGCCGGACGCGCGGTCTGGACTTGCACCTGTCGCGACTGGAGGCGGCGCACCGTGACGTGTACGGGCGGGCACTTGACGGTGCGGGAGTCCGGGCCGGCATCCGGCATGCTCTGGGCGGCCAGCTAGACGCCAGCGTTCGCGTCTACGGCTACTGGGCCGGTCAGATCGTCACTGTTCGCGAGCCGCAGGACATGCCGCGCCGCCCGCAGTCGATGACTGCCCTGCATTTCCAGCGGCCCCTCGCCCGGCTCAAGCACGTCGGCAGCTGGGCCAGGGCCGGTTCCGCGAGATCGCGCTGGCTGCGGGCTTTGACGAGGGACTGCTGGTGGACGAGGCGGGCATAATCTCGGAGGGCACCATCACCAACGTGGGGTTCTGGCGGGACGGCACGGTGATCTGGCCCGACGCGCCGAAGCTGCAGGGCACCACGATGCTTGTGCTGCGGCGCCAGCTCACGGCCGCCGGCATTCCGCAAGCCGAAGGGTCCGTCCGCGTGCAAGACCTGGCCAGCTACGACGGGATGATCTTGTGCAACGCGCGTGGCTGGGCGCCGGTCAGCCGCGTCGGCAAGCTGACGATCTCCCAGGACCAGGAGTTCACCGGCGTCATTGCGGCCGCAATCGACAGATGTCCATGGGATGAAATCTAGCCGCCCGGCAGGAACGACAGCGAGCTCTCCAGAACTCCTGCACGAGGTTCTGGCGAGACTCTCGACCGCATCCGCGGCGCCGAGATCGTGCGCACTAACGTGTCACAAGTCAGGTCTTACCGGGGACTGTCCCATGCGGTCGGGAAGTCCGACCAGGAGCGGCTTGTCCTGCAACGGGACCGAGGCCTGGCCGAACCTCCAGCTGGCCAGTCAGCGTCAGCAACTCCAGCTGCGCGTGACGCTGAGCGCGCTCATAGCTGGCAGCGAAGTGCGGAATCTGGGACCGCCTTGTACTTGATCAGCAGCGCCGTGGGGGAACAAGCCACCTCGGGGACCCGTTCACTGGTCTCGGCAACGGTTAGCTTGCACAGTACGACGACAAATTGGCGAGCGCACGTAGCCGCCGATCTGCGCGGCTCATGGACGCTCCAGGTGATGACCAGTCCAGGCACGCAGATCCGGGCGTCCCGCGTGCGAGTGCCACACTGATCGTGCTCCAGGGCGAACGCAGTCGACCCATAGTCCGGATGTTCCGTTGCGCTGCCACCAATTGCGTGCGAAGTCTACCTTCGAGGCGCGAATGATCCGTCTCCGCCGATCCAGTCCGCTAATGTCCAAGACCCTGGCTCAGCCCGTCCGAACTGGCTCAGGACCTTGTGGCCAGAATCGAGCGGGGCAAGACGTATGCCTGTTCGCGGTAAAGCCGGTTCAGATCCATGATAAGCCCGGGCTGCGACCGACCCCACGGCATTGGTGGCTCCGGATTTTCTCCGTCCGGAGCTTGGTTCATATTCGGTGGCGGCTGCAAACGGCATGCTTCGGCGACAGGTGCAACCGGGAATTGCTGCGTCTTATGGGAGTTGCAAGGTACCACAGGCCTCTGGCTCAGCCGGCCTCGGCAGGTCCGAGCTTGGTGAGTCCTTGGGGTACATGAGGCCGAGGTCGGGCTGCAGTCCATCTAGCAAAGCAGGAATCATGGTGAAAACGGCGCCCGCTAGGACGCCCTCGCCGTTGGACAATCTTGCTTCAGCCCCGTCGATCCGCGCACGCACGAGAGTCCCCTCCACGACTGCGTTGAAGAGTAGCGCGATATCAAACCAGGTGATACCCGGCTTGAGTCGGAGTCCGTATGCGTCGCAGACCTGTTGGTACATATCGGCCCAGGCAGGCAATAGCAGTTCGTATTGGGCCTTAATGTATTGTCGGACCTTCGGATGTCTGGGCATTGCAGCTTGAACGATCGTCTGCAGACTGGTAATAGGATCGTTAAGTGTCGAATCGACCTCTAAAGCTGCCAGCTGCTGAATCGTGTCTTTTAGGCTTGCGCTTGCGAGCAGGCCACGGGCCGCGCGTCCTATTGCACCGAGGTGCTCTTGGAAGGCGCCGCTGCGGAACAGATAAGCGATGAGGTCCTCGGTATAACGACCCTTTCGTTCCCAGAGGTAACGGAATTTGTCGTCGCTAAGCAATTCGCCTTGGTCGCGGTGATACTTCTTGGCGTGCTCGAGTATCCGTTCCCTGGACAGCGACTCAAAAAGCCGCGATCGGTCCCCCTGATCGAAATTCGGCCCAGTGTGCAGGAGCAGATCGTCCTGCAGCAGGCTCAGGCCCGATTCCAGGAGCATGCGCGCCTCGCTGGAGTTAGCCAGCTTGGCCCGCGTCTTTGCCAGCCTGCCACGCCCGATCTCGCTGAGTACTAAGGACAGGTCTTCCCGGCTCAGGCGCCGCTTCCGATCCTGCACCGTGCTTCGACATTGCTAGCGCTCCCCACCGTGGACATGCTGGCTCAGCATAGGGCCCCGAGCCCTGGGGGCCCAGTGTCATCTCGCCTATTGGACTTGCCCATAATCGGCTCCCCAGGTCGAACGAACCAGCGAATTCTAGCCTCTTCCTGCGGCGACTCGAATTGACATGGCCTGACGGACTGGTTACAGTGGACAACCGCGTGGTCCAGGTTCAAGTACTGAGCCCTTCTTGATGGGGTCGCAGATTGGACTGGCTGGGGCTCGGGAGTTCTCCGATCCCTCACAACACCGGCGGCCGGGAGGAGAAATGGGGACGCGTAACCAGCTAGGCCCCTGGACTCGCGTGCACCTTACGTGGATCGGATGGCGCGACGCGAGAGGGCACTCGCAGGCGGATCAGCCGCCTTCCAGGGCTAGAACGTATGAATCCATGGCCAGCGCCCGGCGCAAGCTCATCGCCGTCAATTCCGCACATGACATTGAACAACCGTCGGCAAGCGCTCGCCCACGTCAGTGCCGATTAAATTTCCTCAGTGACATGCTGCATGCACTGCCGGAACCTCAGCTCTGCACTCAGAAGCCGGAGACAGCGGTGGATGCCACTGCGGTCGCCATCCGTGAAAACTCCCGGCTTATAGAACAGCGGCAGGCATTGACCGAGCAGCTACATCGCCTGGCGACCGAGGAAGCCAGCCTGCGGGAGACTATCGAGGCTATGAAGCGGTCGGCCGCCGCTGAGCAAGACGCCGAAACCGAAATCGGCAAAGCGCAGCGGGACATCTATCTCGCGGCCTTTAACCGGCATGCTGGCCGCCGGAGCAAGTAGAACTGCTGAACTTTGAAGGTGCAGACGCCTTGTCAAGGAGTATCTACGCCATGCGAATAACAATAACCGACGTGCGCCAGACCCAAATACTGCGGAAGCTGCAATCGGTCGCATCAATCAGCGAGCCTCAGAACTAGCCGTGCGTGACCGGCCACCGGCACTGGACCGTTCGTTCGGCGGAAGCATTCTGCCCGCCCTTCAGGAAATCGCCAATGCGACGCTCGTCGAACTGGAGGACCTTGGCAAGCAGTATCGGGCCAGCGTGCGTTCGATCCTCACGGCTATCGGCCGCCAGTCAGTAGCCACAGTCACCGCCGAGGCCGAATACTCCGACCGGCTCGATGAGGTGGCAGAGGCCGAGGAAACTCAGAAGGCAGCCCGCGAGCGACTGCTGGCCATATACCCCAGCGAGAATTCAGCGGCCGCTCGAAAAAGTCTCTGACGGTCGCGGTCTTCCTATTTGCCGGAGGCCTCGCCGAAGGACTGCTGGCCGCTCCCGTCGGGACCGCCATGGGACTACCGGGAACCAGATCCTGATGACCCAGGCGGTGCTAGCCATTGTGCTGTCGCTGGGCGCGGTCCTGGGTGGATGGCTAGCGGCGCAGTCCAATTTCGGGTCATGGCAGCGGCGGGTCGTTGCGGTGGTGGGCGCGTCTGCACTTATTGCCGCGCTGCTGGTCGTGCAGTCAAAGCTAGCTCCCATTCGGGGTGACATCGTTGCCGGGAACGTCAATTCAATTCTAAAAAGTGCTGGTCAAGGCCACATCAAAGTAATCACGGTCTCACCGCAGCTCGCCAAGGAACTGTTCCTTGCGCTCGGTCGGCTGATCGTCAGTCTAGGCGCTATCGAGGGCTACATTCTGCATGATCCCGTGATACCCGGGCGACCAGCGTGGCAACGAGGAAGCTGGAACGAACCTGCACTGCCATTCGCAAGATGCGTTACACGACGTCTATACAGAACATCACCGACGCGCTCAACACAGCCTCCTTCCATCAGTGCCAGGCATCGTGGGCCGATGAAGCTAGGCAAATACAGGCAGCGGGCAGGCTGCCATGAGCCGATATCTCGGTGAGGTCAGCAGCGTGCTCTGACCCGGACACCCGAGCAGCGTTGATCGAGGCACGGCGGCCAGTTGTTCCTCTGCCGGGCTGGGTCACCAGCTATCCCGCTGACGTCAGTGTCCCAGCACCGTTTGCTAACGGTCACCACTGACTCTCCCCCGTTGAAACCAGAGGCACTGGATGGCAACTTCTCACCGTACGGTGACGAGCGCTGTCGTCGCTGTGGTACTGCTAACAGCCGCATTGAGTGGCTGCAAGGTTCCGGGGTCCCTACGACACCCCAAGGGCTTTGCATCGTCGAAATCGACGTCACTTTGAGCATCAGGCACGCGGGGCTCGTCCGACCCAACTGGCTGCTGCCATTTATCACGCAGGTCGCGTACGGCTGCCCAGCACAGGCGGTCGACGGCAGCCTGGTGTCAGCGAACTCGCAAGCCGAGGAGTGTCCCCAGATCTCGTTCGGCCCAGTCAGCCTTAACGGCAACTCGAGCCATGACCAAGCTGCCGAGCCAGCCGCCACACGGACCTGACGAAGGCCATTGGTCGTTTGGTAGCGTGCGGCCTGGCTCACCCTCGGCAGGCCAAACGGACACGACCTTTTGGGGCTTCACCAACGCCGGGCTAGCTGCCGCGGGCCGACCTCAAACCCACCTCTACGTGCTATCTGACATGGTCGAGGATCAAGGCCGTTCCGGGATTTTTATAGTCGCACATTTGACGCCTCGCACAACCGGCAGCTGCTGGCCCAACTCAAAGGAGCTCACCTAATTCCAGATGGCCTTTCAGGGGCAACAGTAACCGTAATCGGCGCCGCGACAGGTGCACTCGAGATGTCCCCTAAATCGCTGGCCGACATGAAGCGCTTCTGGCGACTTTACTTTAAGGCTGGCGGTGCCACCCTGAACATGATGGAGCTGGGATGATCTCGGCTTGCAAACCCTAGAAGTAAATCATCCTTGTCACGTGTCCCGCATGACGTCGGGCCTGGGATTGCCGTGGCGCTGAGCGTAGTTAGAAAGCTGAATTCTTGATACTGCGCAAGCAATACGCCGTTTGGGAGCCCGTAATCCCCCGGCACATGTCATCAGAGTGCGCAGAGCGGTCGACCTGCACACGCAAGTTGAGAAATTACGTGACACCTAGACAAGCACCTATTTCGGCGTTATGGATGCTAATGGAGCTAATCATCGATAGCCAGAGCTATTGCGATTCGGCGTTTCGCGACCTCATCTTGACCGTCCAGGCATTTGGCGTAGACGCGGAGGAGCACTTCGACGCTGTGGCCGGCCCATTCGGCGACTTGGGTGGCAGCCACTCCCCCGTTGAGCCAGGTTGACAGGCATGCGTGGCGCAGGTCGTAGGGTCGCCGGGCGAGCGGCGATCTGGTATTCTGCTCGGTCAGAGCGCTGCGCCGCGCCTTGTCCCAGACCCGCCGGTAGGTGACCGTCGCGAGCGGACGGCCTTGAACACCACGGAAGACGAGTTCCGCGGGCTGGCCGCCGAAGCCGCGAGGTGCTCGTGCAGCAGCTCGGCGAGCGGTGGCGGGCATCGGCACTCGGCGGCTTTCGCCTTCTGCTCGGTGCTTCAGGCCGCGGCTTGTCGCGGCCGGCGCCGTCGATCGGTCCACTGCTTTCCGGCGTCAGGCCTGCGCCGCGCGGAGATGGAGTTCGCCCCACTGATCGTCCAGTTCGATTCGACTGCCGTCCATCTGGTTCGCATCGACGAGCTGGGCAGCGCAAGATCCTGGCGGCGCAGGGCAACGGCTTCTTCGGGCCGAAGCCCGCTGTAGTAGAGGACTCCGAAGAACGCGACCAGCCGCGGCCCGCTGGGCTTCTGCGCTCGGACCGCTGCCAGGAGTGCCCTCGCCTGGCGCGGGATTGACGACGACTCGGCGGTCGATCTCGCGGTGTAGTCTTCGGCGCGCGCCATTTGATTGCTTCACCGGATTGCTGTCGAGCAGGTCGCAGTTCGACGGCGTAGTCGAGAGCGTTGATCAAGACCGCGCGGTTCCTGCGGACCGATGTCGGAGCGGCGCGGCTGCCGTCCAGCCGGGATGGTCGCCGCGGCCAAGACCTGTCGGCTGAGCGCCGGGTCCGCGAGATCTTGAACTCGCTGGTGTTGGCACTTCAGCCATCGAGAGATGTCGGCGACATCCTCTGGCGCAGCCTCGTCGCGGTGCTTCGAGTGTTGTACGCGAAGTTCAGCGAGGCGCTGCGGACGTCGCGGCATCGGTGAGGCCGGTCATGGAGTGTCAGCATCAGTGGCCGGGACGCGGCGGCAAGCGCATGGGCGATGGCCCGCCGGTACTTGGCCGATGCCGCTTCCATTTCATGTCGACGTACGCGCAGCTGAACTCGTACCAGCTCGTGCCTGGCGCATCGCGCTGCCAGGACACCGGCTCGCCGGTCGCCAGGCTTGAACGCCTCGCCCTTGCGGGCGCGCGGCGAGCAGTTCGCCGCGGAAGACGTCAGCCTGAGCGGCATTGCGGAACGTTCGGCGCCAAGCCCGTGCCGCCGGTCTTCCAGCGACCCGTGTAGCTGGTTACTCTGGTTGCCGCGGTAGATCTCGGTCTTGTAGACGCGGACGTCGTAGGTGGTCTCCATCAGGCGGCGTCCTCGCGCGAGCCGAGCCAGCGGTCGAAGTCGCGGCGGCGGATGCGCAGGCTGCCGTTGGGAAGCGTGATGCACCGCGGCGCGCGGCGCTTGGCGCGCCAGTCGTAGAACGTCGACCGGGAGATCTTCAGCTCGGCGCAGACTTCGGCGATCGTCAGCTTCTCGTCCGGACCGCGGCCTGCGAAGGCGCGGGCTGGGCGACCCGAATGACTGCTGGCCCGGACCGGCGTTCGGGTCTTCATGGTCATCCTGCTTCGCGGTCGGCTTGGCGGGTGCGGGCGAGGGCCTTGTCGAGGGCGGCTTTGGTGACGCCCAGGCGCATGGCGAGCTCGGCGGGGGCGGCGTGGCGGTAGCCGCCGTGCTGGCGCAGCCAGCGGGCGTCTTCGGCGAGGTCGGCGGCGGGGATGGTGGTGCGGCTGGTGCGCCGCCAGCCGGGGGCGGGGCCGCCGTCGGGCAGGTCGATGGTGTCGTCGTCGTAGGCCATCGGCGGCGCCCACCCGCACCGCTGGGCATGCTGGCGGCTGGCTTCGGCGGCGGCCTGCTCGGCGGCCGTGCGGGCGGGTGGCGGGGTGTTCCAGAGCTGGTCGTAGGCGCGGGCGGCGGCCGGGGGCAGGCTGGCCGGGATGCGGCGCGGGTCGGCCAGGCCGCGGCGGATGTCGTCGGCGGGCAGGCCGGTGGCGGCCTGGATGGCTCGGGGCTCCAGCCGCGGGCGGCCAGGGCGCGGAGCCGACGCTGGGTTCCGATGCCGGTCGGCGCGGTGCTGGCGGAGTGTTTCACTCTCCGGCCTCCCGGTCGGCCTGCCGGGCCTGGCCCGAGCTGGCCTGGACGGCTGGTCGCGCAGGACCGGGCCGGTGCCGGTGACGTCGAGGCGGCGGATGAGGGCGGCGGCGTGCTGGCGGGGAATCGTGTCCCGCTCCCCCGCCTGGCCGGGCTGGGCGACGGCCTGGCCGGGATGCGGCTCCAGGCGCCGCGCTCGGCTGCGCGCATGGTGGCGGGCGGGTCCAGCCGCGCGGTGTGCGGATCGGGTTCGGGCCGGGCCGCGGCCGGCTGGGCGGGCTGGTAGCCGCCGGACGGGCCGACGACCGGGCACAGGGCGCTGCCGTCGCGGTGCGACCAGCCGGGCGGGTCGATGCCGTGGGCCTGCCAGTTGACCAGGTCGGCGGGCGGCTGCGGCTGGGCGTCCTCGCCGCACTCGGGACAGGCCATCGCCGCCGCCTCGGCGGCTGCGGCCTGCTCGGCTTGGGCGCGGTGCTGGAAGGCGGTGGTGGTTTCGCCGGGGTGGCGCAGGCCGGTGGCGTAGCTGGCCCAGTGCTCGTCCAGGGCCAGCCGGTCCAGGTCCTCGGCCATCGCCCGGGCGGGCAGGTAGCCGGTGGCTGCCGTAGGCCTCGGCCGCGGCCTGGTAGGCGGACTGGTAGCCGCGGACCAGCTGGCCGAGGAACTGCGGCCGCCTCCGGCCGGGGACAGCTCGGTGACGATCGCGTCGCGGTGCGCTGAGCTCGGTCATCGGCCGGCCTCCCGGTCGGCGGCTCGCGCGGCGGCCCGGTCGCGGGCCAGCCCGGCGACGTATGTCGGTCGAGCCGCGCCTGGCGGGCCGCGGCGATCCAGCGCACGACCGCGTGGCCGGAGGCGGCTTGCCGGTCGATGGACTGCTGGGTCAGGTGCGCGCCGCCGCACGGGCACAGGCAGCCCAGGTGCTCGGCCGGGATCAGTTCGGAGTCTGGTCATTCCCCGGCCTCCCAGGCGTCTCGTTCGGCCTGCCAGGCCGCGACGTCCGCGGCGAGCCGCGGGCAGTCGTCACCGTGGCCGTGCTCGTTGTCGTCGGGGTGGCTTTCGTAGGGGCCGCGGTCGGAGATGGTCTGGCCGCAGTCGGCGCAGGTCCAGCCGAAGCTGGGCTGATGCCACGGATCCGGCTTGCCGAGCAGCGTGCTCGTAGGCGGCGACGGCCAGGTCGTAGCCCTTGCGCTCGCCGTCGGCGGCCAGGCCGAGGGCCTCGCCGATCTGCTGCCAGCTGGCCTTGTCTTCGCGGGCAGCCGGATGTAGTCGCGGGCGGCCCGCTGCGGCGGCGTGCTGGAGGGTCACCGCGGCGCGGATCCCGGCCAGCGGCTCGGCATAGCGCATCGTGACTGCGGCGCCCGGCCAGATCGGCCGCTCCCCCACTCGCGCGCCCTGCTCCTGGGCGATCCGCAGGATCGAGTTGCGGGCCGCGTCGTAGGCGATCGCTGGCCGCTGTCTGCCGGGCGGCGGCCCCGCCGTCTGCCGCGGTCACCCCGCCTCCCGCTCTGGCTCGGCCTGGTCGCGGCGCACGGCCCGGGTCGCGGACGTAGATGCCGGGGTCATGGCAGCCGCACAGCTGCCAGCCCTTCGCCGCAAGTCCCGGATCGGGATGCGGCTCGGGACGGTGGACCTGAACGGCGCTCTTGCCTGCCGTCCGACTCCCCCGCTGGCTGATTGCTGGCGTGCGCCGTCCTGTGCTGCCCGACGTGGACGCCGGAGCGCTGCGGCCTGGTCTGCCATCGCTGCTCCTCTAGCCGACGCGTGTGACTTTGACTTGACTTAAGAATGACTTGAAGTCAGACTTCAAGTCAAGTCACTAGTCACCAAGTTCGTGGAGGAGCGGGCAGATGAGCGTTCAGCTCACGGTTCGGATCAGCCTGCCGGTGGACGCCAGGCTGCGGCAGACGGCCGCGATGCGGCGGCAGCGGCTGGGGGAGGTCGTCGACGAGATCCTCGACGGCGGGCTGCCTGGCTCGGCGGACATCGCGGCTCAGATCACGCGGCTGGCGAAGGACAACGGCGATGCGCCGGAGTAGCGGCCTGCGGGTGGCCCGCGTCCACGACGGCACCGGGCGGCTGACTCCCGAGTTCCTGACCAATATCAGCCGAGGGCTGCGCGACTACCAGCGCCGGGGGCGCCGCGGGTCGGTGATGATCGGCACGGCGGTCGGGCTGCTGTTCGTCCTCGCGGCGGGGCTGTTCGTCATCAGCCTGGCCGCCCAGTACCGGTACGTGCTGAGCGTCAAGCACGACGATCTGGCGAGCTGGATCGAGGCGGTCGCGCTCGACGCCGGGATGGCGGTGTTCAGCCTGCTGGGCCTGGGCCTGGCCCGCGCCGGGCTGCCCGCGGGCGCGGTGCGCGTGTTCATCGTGGCCTGCGCGGCCGGGTCGGCGGTGATGAACTACGCCGCCTCCAACGCCGGCAGCCCGCGGTCGGTGCTGGCCTACGTGCTCCCGCCGCTGTTCCTGGCCGCCGTCGTCGACCAGACCATCACCGTCATCCGGCGGCACTACCTGGGCGACAAGGACAGGTTCTCGGCCTGGCGCGAACCGGCGCGGATCTCGACGCGGGCGATCCTCTACCTGCTGCGGCTGGTGCTGGCGCCGCCGTCCACGGTCCGCGGGCTTCGCCGCTGCATTCTCGCCGCCACGCCGATGCCGGACTGGCGGGCAGCAGTCCCAGAGCGCCGCAGTCCACTGGCAGCCCGTCAGCGCGCCGATACCGATCGCAGGTCACAGGCCGCAGGCGATCACTGGGGGCCGCGAGGGGACCAAGACCGCCCGGTTCCTCGCGCTTGTCGTCGAGCGGCACGGCCCGCTGGCCGACTTCCCGGTCAGCGCCGTCTCCCGGGTCTGCTCCGAGCTAGCGCCCGAAGTCGGCCTCGACACCGGCGCCGCCCGGACCGCGCTGCGCCGCCACGTGCTGGCCGCGCAGGACGGGAGCGCCTCATGAAACTCCCCGTCTTGCTCCTGGCCATCTGCCTGCTACTGCTGACCTACTGGCACTTCAGCCCGAAGGGCCGGGTCGGCGGCCGCCGACTCCCCCGCAACCGCGCCCGGGGCATGCGGATCCGGCTGCACCTGCGGCTGCGGCCGGGCCGCGGCCACGCCACGCTCTTCCAGCTGTGGCTGCGCTGGGGCCGGTTCGCGGCGTTCCGCCGGTCCGGCAGGTCGCGCCGGTCGCTGACCACCGGACAGCGGCTGCTCTACCCGCGGGCTCATTCGATCCTGCTGGGCCGGGCCCAGCGGCGGCACGCGCTGCGCATCCCGCTCGAAGAGCACACGCTGGTCATGGCCCCGCCGCGGACCGGCAAGACCGGCTGGCTGGCCCGGGTGATCATGCACTATCCCGGGCCGGTCGTGTCGACCACGACCAAGCACGACGTGTTCGAGCTGACCTCCGGCATCCGGTCGCCGCGTCGGCCCGGTCGAGGTGTTCAACCCGCAGGGCATCGGCGGCGTGCCGTCGACCTTCCGGTGGAACCCGATCGACGGCTGCCTGGACCTGGCCACCGCCATCCGCCGCGCCGACGGCTTCGCCAACGCCGTCAGCACCGAAGGCACCGAGGACGGCAGCTTCTGGACCTCCACCGCCTCCAGCCATCTGCGCGTCGCTGTTCCACGCCGCCGCGCTGGCCGGCGGGGACATGCGCATGGTCGCCCGGTGGGCGCTCGGCAGCGCCGAGCAGGCCGAGGAGATCCTGCCCGCGCGCCGGCGCCGAGCGACCTGGCGGCCGACCTGGCCCAGCTGCGCGGCGAGGCCGCCAAGACGGCCGCCACGATCCGCATGGTCATGACCCGGGCGCTGGCGTTCATGGCCGACCCGCTGCTGTCGCTGTCGGTGCTGCCGGGCGACTCCGAGCCCGAGTTCGACATCGCCGACTTCCTCGCCCGCCGCGGCACCCTCTACCTGATCGCCGAGGCCGACTACGACGACAGCCCGGTCGCCGCGCTGTTCGCCGCCATGGCCGGCGAGATCCACTACCAGGCCGCGCAGATCGGCCAGGCCGCGCCCGGCGGGCGGCTGGACCCGCCGCTGCTGATGGCCCTGGACGAGATCGTCGCAGACCTGCCCGGTGCCGCTGCCGACCTGGCTGGCCGACTCCGGCGGCAAGGGCATCCAGATCATCAGCGTCGCGCACGGCGAGGCCCAGCTGCGCACCCGGTGGAAGCACGACGGCGCCCAGGCCGTCATGGACACCTCCGGCGTCAAGGTCTTCCTCCCCGGCATCACCGACCCGGTCACGCTGCGGACGGCCAGCGAACTGTGCGGGGAGGCCGCCTACCGCGAGCACGGCCAGGAGCACGACACCCGGCACCCGGTCATGACCCCCGACATGATCCGCCAGCTCCCGGCCGGCTTCGCCCTCATCGTCCGCGGCGGCCTCTCCCCCGTGCTCGCCCGCCTGCCCATGGCGTGGAAGGACCGCGCTTACAAGCACGCCCGCCGGCGCGGCGTCGCCATCGCCCGGCTCGCCGTCGCGGCCGCGCCGATCGACCCGACCGACCAGGGCTTCGTCATGGCCGACGGTACGGACCCGAGCGTGGCGGAGATCCTCGCCGACCTCGAGCAGCACAACTATCCGTGGAGCTGACCATGGCCGAACCCGACGCCATGACCGCCGTGCTGCACCAGCTCGCCGCCCTGACCGACAAGGTCGCCGCGCTCGACCACCGGGAAGCCGGGCATGCCAGCGAGATCCGTGACCGGATCGCCGCCCTCACCGAACTCGCCAACGCGGTCAAGACCGCGCAGGCCGACCAGGCGGAAATCCTGCACGGTGTGGAGGGGCTCGGCGGGACCGTCGCCGTGCTCGCCGCCCGGCTGGACGAGCTGGCCCCGGCCGACGGGGAGCAGCGCCTCTACCGGCCCGCGGCGTCGCCGCGGTTCTGGAAGCTGGAGGGCGCGGAGCGCGAGCAGGCCATCGCCAAGCTCCGGGCCTGGGTGCAGCAGGTATACCGGCCGGGCCTGGGCTGGCTGAGCGCCTCGCTCGGCGACTGCTGGGAGCAGCATCCGCTGTGCCTGTACGCGCTCGACTGGCTGTCCGAGCTGTGGTCGGTGCTCTACCTCCAGCACCGGCGGACCACCGCGACCCTGGCCGGGCAGGCGGAATGGCAGACCCGGCTGCTGCCCGCCGTCGCCGAGCAGCTGGCCCGGGAAACCAGCCGGTGCGAGCACGCCACCGGCCGCAACGGCTACCGGGCCGGGGCGCGGCGATGACAGCGCGACCAGGGCGCCGCGCCGGCCCGGCGCGGGCCGCTGAGCGCGGTCGAGCGAGATCCGGCGGCTGCGCGAGGCGCTGAGCCGCAGCCGGTCAGACCTGGCGACGGCGCGGGCGCAGCTGGCGGCGCTGTTGCGGGCTACCGACCGGGACGAGATCGGCCCGCAGATCGCCCGCGAGCGGGCGGCGTACGAGCGCGGCCGGGCCGACGCCACGGCAGGAGGCCTACGACCGCGGCCGCGCCGACGAGGCCGCCGAACGTGACCGGCAGTGGAACGAGATCGCCCGGCCGATCGCCCGCGGCGGCCCCAGCCATGCGGAGCTGGAGGAGCGGCGGTGGGGACCCGGCGGCCGGGCGGCGTTCGGCCAGCCGCGAGAGGGCGACTCACACCGGCGGCCCCGTCGAGTTCTTCCCGGCCGCCGAGCCTCGCGGGCGCGAGGTAGCCGCTGAGGAGGCTGGCGACCGCCCGGCTGGCCGGCAGGCGGCGCGCGACGCCCGGGAGGCCGCGGGATGAGGCGGCGCGGGGACGGGGAGCGGCGGGGTTCGCCTCGATCGATCGGCCGCCCGCGCGAGGCGTCCTGACGTCGCCGTTCCGCCCGGCCTCCGGGCCGCCGAGCTTGCCCCACGATCCGTTGCCAGCCCCTTGTTCACCGTCGTTTTGAGCTTGCAGAAAAGCCCTTTGCAAATCCTCTTGTTGATCTTCAACCCTTGCCCGCTTGCTGTTGCTCCTGTCGCTTTGCCCGACCCATTTCCAACCAACAGACCGTTGCACTTCCAGTGATCTTGGTAATTCAAGATCGTTAATTCGAGCTCTCGGAGGGGCGCTTGGCCGTCGTTGTCACCGCGGTGTCCGGCTACGACCTGGGCTACGTGTGGAAGGGCCAAGGCGCCAAAGCGCAGCCAGAGCGGTCGGCCGGGGCTACTACATCAACGCGGCTCAGCAAGGTGAACCGCCCGGCCGGTGGTGGGGGCCCGGGGCACGGGCGCTGGGTTTCACCGACGGGCAGGTGGTCGAGCGCAGGCCGTACGAGCAGGTGTACCGGCAGATCAACCCGCGCACCGGCGAGCGGATGGGCCGGTCCCCGGGGAACTACGACGCGTTCGCCGACTGGCTGGTGAAGCTGAAGGCGGCCGAGCCGCATGCCACCGCCGAGCGGCTGATCGAGCTGGAGCGCGAGGCGGCCCGGCGGGCCAGGACCGCCCCGGCCTACACCGACATGACGGTCAGCTTCTCCAAGTCGATCAGCGTGTTCCACGCTTCGATCCGCGAGAACGAGCGCCGGGCCCGGCTGGCCGGCGACGAGCAGGCCGCCGCGCTACTGGGCCGATGCCGAGCGGCGTTATCAGGAGGTCGTGCAGGCCGCCAACCGGGCCGGGCTGGAGTACGTGCAGGAGTGGGCCGGGATCACCCGGACCGGCTACCACGGCGCCCGGGTCGAGGGGAAAGAGCTGGGCCGGTTCGAGGAAGCGCTGATCACGGTCACCAGCTGGCTGCAGGGCACCAGCCGCGACGGCGATCCGCAGGACCACATCCACAACCAGATCGCGCGGATCGTCGAGACCGTCCGCGACGGCAAGCACCGCGCGCTGGACACCGCGACCTTGCGGCACGTGCTCGGCGCGGTCCAGGGCATCGTCGCGACGCACGCCGAGGCGGGGCTGTCGCGCGAATTCGGCGTGGCGTGGACGCCACGCAAGGACGGGATCGGCAACGAGCTGACCGGCGTGACGCAGGCGCAGATGGACGCCTACTCCTCCCGCGCGGCGTCGATCGCCGGGGAGCTGCCGAACGCGGTGGCCGCGTGGACGGCCAAGTACGGCCGCGAGCCGAACCAGCGCGAGTTGCTGTTCATCCAGAACGAGGTGACGCTGACCACGCGCCAGGGCAAGGGCGAAGGCGCGATCAACTGGGACGCGCTGTGCGCGCAGTGGGAGGAACGCTGGGACGCGCAATGGGGCCCGGGACTTGCCTCCGTCGCGCCGCGCATCTCCGACCTTCGCCCGGGCGCGGCCGCTGAGAGCGCGCGCGATGCTGGCTCTCCGCTAGAGCGGGAGGAGCTGATCCGCGCGGCGCAACGTGCCTTGTCGGTGGTGCAGGGCAAGCACTCGACATGGACCCGGTCGGATCTGATGAAGGAACTGGCCTACATCCTGCCGGCGCAGACCCGGGACATGGAACCGGCCGCCGCCGTGGCCTTGCTGGAAGGGCTGGCCGACCAGGCCCTGTCCGGGGACTTCGAGCAGGTGGTCTGCCTGGAGGCGCCGCAATGGCCGCCGCTGCCCGGCTACCTGCGTCGGGAACTGGACGGTCGCAGTGTCTACACGCGGCCCGGGACGGCGCGATACGCGACCCGGGTGCAACTGAGCCTGGAGGAACGGCTGCTGCGATCCGCGCAACGGCAGGGTGGGCCGCGCCTGGACCGCGACCTCGCCGCGCGGCTGCTGGGCGCCGAGGCGGCCGACCTGGAGGCGCGGCTGTTCGAGCGGGCGCAAGTGTCGCGCAGCCAGGCCACCGGGTCGGGGCTGCGGCTGGATCAGGGCGCGGCGCTGTTCCATGCGCTGACCTCTGACCGGACGGTCGAGGTGATCGTCGGCCCGGCCGGCAGCGGGAAGACGCGGACGCTGGCGGAGGCGTCGCGTGCGTGGCGCGCAGCCGGCGCGGGTGAGGTGATCGGCATCGCCACCGCGCAAGCGGCGCGCAATGTGCTGGCGTCGGCAGGTGTGGAGGTGGCCGCAGAACAGTGCGGCGTTTCTCGGCCACGGTCGCGACCAGCGCAACGCGCGGCCGGTCCGGCAGATCAGGCCGGGCACGCTGCTGGTGGTGGACGAGGCGTCGATGATGTCGATGCCCGACCTGGAGCAGATCGTCGGCCTGGCCGCCGCGAACGGCGCCAAGGTGCTTATCTCCGGCGACCAGCAGCAGCTGGAAGCGGTCGAGTCCGGCGGCGGGATGATGCTGCTGGCCCGCCGCCTCGGCCATGTGCAGCTCGCCGAGGCGGTCCGGTTCACTGAGCAGTGGGAGCGGGACGCCAGCTTGCAGCTGCGTGCCGGGGACGCGGCGGTGCTGGAGGTCTACGACGAGCACGGCCGGCTGGCCGGCGCCGATCCCGACAAGGCGATGGCCACCGCCGTGCGCCGGTATGTGGCCAGCTACCTGGCTGGCCGGGACACGCTGCTGATGATCCACGACCGGGCGCGGTGCCGGGAAGCCTCCCGGCTGATCCGCGACGACCTGATCCACCTCGGCATCGTCCAGCCGGGCCGGGAGGCCAAGCTGGCCGACGGGGCGCGGGCGTCGGCAGGTGACCTGATCATCTGCCGGGACAACGACCATGCGCTGGAGGCGGGAGTGCCGGGCCGGACGCTGGCCAACGGGGACACGCTGCTGGTCGAGTCGGTCGGCGACGGGCACATGATGGTCCGCCTGGCGCTGGACTGCGACCCGGAGACCGGGCAGCGCCGGTTCGCCGACCACGCGTTCGCCTACCGCGGCTATGCGACCGCGGATCTCGCGTATGCGGTCACCGGGCACTCGGCGCAGGGCCGCACGGTGCAGTCCGGGATCGGGTTGCTGGCCGGCACCGAGTCCCGGCAGTGGATGTATGTCGCTATGACCCGGGGGACCGAGGGGAACTGGGCGGTCGCGTTCACCGAACCCGCCAAGAAGGCCGAACCGCAGGCGGGGACGCGGGCAGCGCCGGAGATCGGCCGCCGCGAGCGGGCCGAGCGCGAGCGGGCCGGCGAGCCGCCCGCGAGCGCGGACGCCAAGCCCGGCCCCGGGGCACGGCCGTTCATCGCCGTGATGGCCGACATCCTGGACCGCGACGCCGCCGAAGAGTCGGCGCTGGAAACTCAGCGGGCCGAGCTGGCCAGTGCTGACCACCTGGCCAAGCTTCACGCGTACTGGCAGGGCGAGACCGTCGGGCTGGACGCGGACCGGTACCGCCAGCTGATCCGCGCCGAACTGCCACCCGAATGGGCCGGCGACCAGCTGGACTCCCGGCAGGCCACCTGGCTGTGGCGCTCGTTGCGCGGTGCCGAGGCCGCCGGACTGGACGCCCGGGAGGTAATCCGGCAGGCGGTCAGCGAGCATTCGCTGGCCGGTACCCGGGATCTGCCCAGTGTGCTGGACTTCCGGATCCGGCAGCGCACCAGCTCTCTCGTGCCGCGACCGCCTCAGCCTTGGTCACAGCGGGTGCCGCAGGCCGCCGACCCGGAGCGGCAGGAGTTCTTGCGCCAGCTCGCAGGGGCGATGGATGCCCGCAAAGAGCGCATCGGCGAGCACGCCGCTCAGCACGCCCCCGGCTGGGCGTTGCAGGCGCTCGGCCCTGTTCCCGACGATCCGCTGGACCGGCTGGAATGGGAGCGCCGCGCCTCCGACGTCGGCGCCTACCGGGAGCTGTACAACTACGACCACCCGACCGAGCCGATCGGTCCCGAGCCGACCGGGGACAGCCCCGACAAGCGAGCGGCCTGGCATGCCGCGTTCGCGTCGATGCGCCCGGCCGACGGGCCGGACTTCCGCAGCCTGCCCGACGGATCGCTGCTGCACATGCGCGGCACCTACGAGACCGAGACCGCGTGGGCGCCCCGGCACGTCGGCCGCGACTTGCGGCAAGTGCGCGGCGGCGCGGACACCGCCGGCCTGGAAGCCATCCGGGCTCAGGCCGAGGAGAAGGTCGCGCGGGAACGAGGCCAGGACGACCGCGCGATCCGGCACGGCATCCTGGCCTCGCTCCTACCAGGCGATGCACACCGCCTACCGCGCGCAGGAGGCCGAGCTGGCCGAGCAGATGGAGGCCCGGCGCGAATGGGAACTGGCCACTCGCGACAGCCGCCGCCAGGCGCTGGCCGCCGACGCCGAATACCGGCGCCGCCACCCCGACCAGAAGCTGGAACCGCTCCGCTCCGCCGAACCTGTTGTGACGGACGCTCAGCACTCGCTGCTGGAGCTGATCCCTGGCGCGGAGACCTATGAGGCACCGGAGTGGATTGCCCAGCTGGCAGCCGAGCGGCGCGCGGTCCGGGAGAAGCTCGACGAGCGCAAGAGCGTGCGCGTTCCTGCCGAGGATCCGGACCATCAGGATCTCGGCGAAGCGTGGCCCTCCTGGCAGGAGCGGCAGCGCGATGCCATCTTGCAGCCGCCCAAGCCCGAGATGCGGCCTGCGCCCGAAGTGGAACGTGCCGCGCAGGCACAAGCGGAGGCGCCGGAGGCGGGCTGACGTCGGCCCGTTGGGGCATCATGGAGGGCAGGCCGACAGAAGGTTTGACCACGATGCCCGATGACGCCGACGTTGCCCGGTCCGGTGAACTGCTGCGGCCTGCCTGCTGGCTGGCCTGGGGCATCGACGCAGGACCGCCCGGCGCGCTGGAAGCCGCCGTCGTCGCGCCCGCGCTGATCCCGCGCGACGGGCTGTCCGAGGACGCGCGGCAGATCCTGGACGGGGCCGAACTGTTCGCGCGCAAGCGCGCGGTCCGGCTGGTCTGGTTCTCCGACATGACCCGGCTGCTGACCAGCAACGGCCAGTCCTGGCCAGGCCTCGGCGTGGACTGGAAAGCCGGACTGCAGGAGCTGGAGACCGGCGACTTCGCCCGGATCTTCCTGGCCGTCTCCGAACGTGCCTACCTGACCTTGTGCGACCCGGCTCCTGGCAACCTGGACGAGGACCGGCGCGAGCTCCGCTCTGCGATGACCGGGCAGATCGAAACGGACTGGGCCCGGTGGATGCAAGGCGCTCTCGACCGCGGCCGGACGCGGCTGGCGAGCTGAGCGCCCGTCCGATAGGGCACGATGACGGCATGCGGTTGCTCATTCTCGGCGGTTCCCGGTTCGTCGGCTACTCGATCGCAGTCCGCGGCACTGGAGCAGGGCTGGGACGTCACCACCTTCAACCGCGGCCAGTCCGGTCCGGACGTGCCGGGCACGGTCGCGATCCGTGGTGACCGGACGCGGCTGAACGAGGTCGCACAGCTCGCCTCGGCCGGGCCGTGGGACGCCGTGGTGGATACCTCGGGATACGTGCCGCGGGAAACGCTTGCCGTCGCTGAGCTGCTGGAACCGGTCGCCGGCAGCTACGTGTTCTTGTCCACGGTCAGCGTGTACCGGGACTGGCCGGTGAAGCCGCTGTCAGAGGATTCGGTGGTGCTCGAATGCCCGCCGGACGCCGGGCCGGACTACGGCGAGGACACCGAGGACGGGCCGACCCAGTACGGCTACCAGAAGTCCGGCTGCGAGCAGGCCGTGATCCAGACGTTCGGGGCGCACCGGTCGGTGATCTTGCGGCCCGGGGTGGTGCTCGGCCCGCGCGAGTACGTGGGCCGTCTGCCGTGGTGGCTGCGCCGGGTCGCCGACGGCGGCCGGGTGCTCGCGCCCGGATCACCGGACCGGTCGATCCAGCCCGTCGACGTGCGCGACCTGGCCGCGTTCGCGCTGCACGCCGCGCAGCACGAGCTGCCCGGCGTCTACAACGTGGCGGCCCCGATAGACCGGGAGACGTTCGGCGGCATGCTGCAGGCCTGCGCGCGACGCCACTGGTTCGGACGCCGAGTTCGTATGGGTGTCCGACGACCAGTTGCTTGCCCAGCAAGTGCGGCAATGGTCGGAGATTCCGCTGTGGCGGACGTTCCCCGGGGTCTGGAAGGTGGCCGCGGACACGGCAGTAGAAGCTGGGCTGGCATGCCGTCCGCTGGCAGCGACGGTCGGCGGACACCTGGTCGTGGATGCTGGAGACTGGAGCCCAGTTCGGCGACGAGCGGGCGGCCGAGTTGGGCCTGAGCCGCGAGCGCGAGCAGCAGATCCTCGCCCGGGTCGCTTAGCTCCGCCTACCGGTGCGCGAAGTCGGGCGGGTGCTCAGACAGCCAGGCCGTGATCGAGTCGGCCAGTTGCTGCGCCTGGGTGTCCCCGGCCCATTGGGCGCCAGCAGGACGTCCCGGACGCGGGCCATCCGGCCTGCCAGCGAGATGTTCCGCATGTCCGCCGGCAGGGCGAGCACATGCTCGATCGCGTCCTCGGCACCGTCGCGGTCATGGCTGAGCAGGTGCGCGGCCGCCAAGTCGATGCGCGCGCCGTTGACCTGGGACAGCGACTGGCGGGCCGCGGGGACGGCGGTCAGCTCCGTCAGCGCCAGCTGCGCCGCCTCGGCGGCCTCATCGCCCCGGCCTAGGTCAAGCCACGCGGCTGCGGCGCAGGCGGCCGCGCGGGCTGGCTGAACGCGAACTCGCCGCCGGTTTCCTCGCTCAGCGGGTCGGCGTGCTGGCTGGCCTCGTCCTGATCGGCCAGCGTCTCGCCGAGGACGGCTCGAGCCGCGGCTTCGTCGCCGAGCAGCGCATACGAGCGGGCCGCGATATACCGCAGCCGCATCTGCGGGGCACCGCGCGGCGCCGCGTCGATCGCCCGCCCGAAGTGGCGCAGCGCCATGTCCGGCTCACCGCGCCAGTTCGCCAGCGAGGCCACCAGGCCCGTCGTCCATGCCCGAAGCGAATCATGGCCCGCCAGCGAGGCATAGGAGACCGCTGACCTGGCCAAGGACATCGAGACGTCCCAGTGGTTAAGGTCGAACGCGGTCGAGGCCATCAGCGCGCGAAGCCTGGCCGCAGATCACGTACAAGTCAGCCAGCGTGCCGGGATGCCGGGTGCGCTGCGCCAGGTCCAGCGCGCTGCGCCGGACGCTCTGCGCGGCGCGGAAGGTCTCGAATGCCGGGCGGTTACCCGCCCGGGCGATTTCCAGCGACTGCTCCCAGAGCCAGTCGATCGATTCCGGGTCAATGCTGCCCGCGAGCAGGGCTGCCTCGGCGTCAGCCTCCTGCGCCGCTACGGCGAGGGCTTCGTCGACCTCGCTAGCCGCCGGTGCCGGACGAGTGCGCAATTGATCGAACCGGTGGCGGACTCGCTCTGGCGCGCCATCCAGCGCCTCGGCCAGCACGCGCTGCGCCAGGTCGGGCAGAACGACGCTGGTGTCTTTCCGCCAGTTCGCCACCGTGCGCACGGACACGCCAAGCCGGGCCGCTATCCTTTCGTTGGTCAGCCCAGCAGCCTGTTGGAATGCCCGGATATCGCCGCCGGTCCAGCGGGGTAATTCGGTCACCTCGCCCGCCTTTCGCAGTGAATGGCCAACTCCAGTCTTGCACCATTCTGCATCGCTTTGCACTACCGATTCATTGTCGGTTGCGCTGCTCAGCGAGCAATGTCGTGAGCATGAGCGAATCCCCCGGCCAGCGCTGGCCGCTGCTCACGGCAGGCTAAGGCGCAGGATGACGAGCAGGGAACCCGGGCATCCGGCGAAGGCGGTACCCTGCCGGCGGCCGATCCGCTCCGGCTTCCTGGCGGACAGCTGCTACCGCTCGAGGAGATCACCGACCTGGTCACCGAACGGCTGGACGGCCCACTGTCGGCCCTTCCCGGCGTTCATGACGACGAGGAGACCGCCGCGGCGGCCTGGCTGGTCGCCGAGGCAGTCCGCTACCTGAACTCCGCAGCGGATGGAACGCAGCCCGCTGGCCTTACTGAACTGCCGACTGTCTACGCGGCCACAGGAGCGCTGGCTGTGGCTTCGGCCAGGATCAGCCGCTTCACAGCCCAGCTCGTTGACTGGCTCAATGCCCAGATCGCAGCTGGGCGGATCACTGCGAATGGTGGGACCAGCTGCACGCATCTGACGTCAGCCGCGCACGCTGCCTCCTTGCTGGCGTACGCCTTGAACGCTGCCTTGGATGGCATCGCGCCGGGCACCAGCCAGGACCCTTGCACTGATGCCGTCAGTCGATGAGGCGCTCCGCGCCGGCACTGCCGATGCCGCTCGTCCGCTGCAGCCGGTCTCACGACCGGCCGACGCTGCCGATGATCTGGGCGGCTTTCCGCCCGGTCACCGCGGCCTTGCGGATCGCGGCGAATTCATCACGGTAGCGCTGCACATCCGCTTCCGGATGCGAACACCGTCTGGCCGGCGAGCAACTCCACTACGACCAAGGCATCCTCGGGGGCCTCATAGATGGCGAACCCCGACCGGATGACCAACTCCGAAATTGCCGGGCACGGCAACACGGCCACTGAGACGTTCGGCAGCGTCGCGACACTAGTGATCTTCTCTGCCTGCGCGCGCATCACCTCTGGCGGGCCGGCCTTGTAACGGAGCGCGGATTCCGACAGCACGAAAGCGAACGCCCGGCTCGGCTCGTACAAGATGCTCTGATCGTTCATCTGCCGTGCGACGGCTGCGGACACCGCTAGGCCATCGGAAGCCGAAGACGGTTTCTCCGCGTTGGCAATCGCCGTCGCGTAAGCGGGGATCTGCAGGAACTCGGGCACTGCGGTCAGCGCGAACTCGCTGTAGGACGTCATCGTCCGGCGGATCTCAGCTAGGTCTCCGTGTTGCGCTTCCAGCTTGCGACTGCTGCTACGGCTAGACTTTGCGCCCTGGCGTGCTGCTTCGGCCAGCGCCTGCCCTTGACTAGCATCGGCTCCTGTCGCCGCGGCCCAAGCCTGGATCAGGTCGGCCGTTACCGGCGCCAGCCCGCGCTCCAGCCTCGACGTCCGGCTCTGCGTAATCCCGATACGCTCCGCCAGCTCATACGTCGTCAGGCCAGCAGCTTCACGAGAGGCCAAGAACCACTCCGCGAGCCGCTGAGTCGAGTCCGATGTCGCCACCAGCCTGCCTTCAAGTCATAGAGGCTGCGCTGAGCCTAACCCATTGACTTGGTCAAGAGACTGCTGTGTGATCACCCGTCGCCCCGGTGCCTCAACTCACCAGTGACGTGGCCGTCGTTGAGCTACCGGCGATGAGTGATCACTCCCTCAGTTCTCAGACGCTGGCCGTTGCGCAGAGGGTCAAGCGCGCCCGTAACGGCGTATACTATCGCCGTCGACCTATAGTTGGTCGCTGGCACTCAAATAACCTTCTTGCAAATAAATCTTCGCCGCATGCGACATTTACATCTTCTGACCTTAGGTCCAGCCTTCTGGCTCTCTCATTATAGCGGCGCAATAAACCTGACACTCATCTGATCATTCCGCTAGCGACTGGTCGGCACGAGGTAGAGGTCCCATCTCTATGCGCATGGGATCAGCCTGTCCGTCGTCAGAGGAGTATCAGAATGTCAGACCTGCTTGTAATTGGCTATGACCTGTCGGCTCATCGAACAGTAGATATCAGCGAGAGAGAAGTTTGGGAGTGGTACGAGAAAGGTCACAACGGAGACCGCTCTCTGATCTGCTATCTGTGCTATCTAGAAACCGATACTTCAGGGGAGTACAGAATAATAGCGCTCGTACCGAAAGGCCGGGACTGCGGTCGCCGCAGATCGCATTTCGCGCACCCGCCTGGCCTGGCCCCTCCTGGCGGCCACGCCCCCGAGACGGTATGGCATCACACCGTAAAGCACCGTCTCAGGGCTCTCGCCGATCAGGCCGGAGCCGCCTCGGCGCGCGTTGAGGAATACACGCCCGACGGCCGTCGGCGCAGCGATGTTGCCATCACCATGACTCACGGCGTCCAGATCGCGATCGAAGTCCAGCAGGGCGAAATCAGAGATGGCGAATGCCTCGACCGGCAACGAGACCACGACCGCAACGCCATAGCCGTCTCATGGGTCTGGCGGCCGGGGATGTGGATCCCGCAGGTTCTTTACCGAATCGGCCAGCCAGGCTGGCTCTTCGACCTGGACAAGGACCGGCTCGGACTGATCTGCGGAAAGCCCAGCGATCACACGACCGCCAAAAAGGCGGACGGCTGCAACTTCCAGAGTGCGCACTGGCCACCGTGCCCCGGCGACGAGACAGAGATCCGGTGGATGCCCGCGAGCGAGGCCCAGTTCTCCGCCATGGGACTGCAGCCATCCCGCAAAATCCTCGCGCAACTCAACTACGAAGCTGTAGAGAGCCAGCGCAAGGCACAGGCTAAATCGGCCCCAAAGGCCGCATTCCAGCAACCCAGGCCGCCTGCCGTGAGAGTGATCAGCGCACCGCCGACGCCGCGCATTCTAGAAAAAAAGCCTGAGCGCACGACAAATCTGGTCCAGCGCATCGACGCCAAGCCACCCGGGTCGCCACCAGAAGAACGGATGTACTACTGCCCCGCCTGCGGTTATCTCACCGGCGTCCAGCTCCGAGAATCACGGATTCCTCACGAAATCGCTAGCCCGGACAGAACCATCACAAAGGAGGACCTTGAGCCGCACCTTCTGCCGCCAGGATTCGACAGTTGGGGCAGCCGATGACGCGCGATCACGACGTCTGATCAACTTACCGGCGGCGCCAGTCCAAGATCAGATTAGCTGCAATTGTCTAAGCGGCTAATGATCATGACCATGGTAACCAATAGAGCGGACATTTTCTTGGCGAGAGAATGGACAGAATTGCAACATGACGTCAATGACAGGATGACTAAGAACAGATTTCTAGCTCTGCCGTGACAATAGCTACCGCTAACTCGGCATCTCGGGTGGGCCGATTACTGTTGCGCGGCGCCTGACGATGATGTGCCGCGACGCAGGCAGTCATCCTGCTGCTGTCCCGTTTGCGGCGCCTGCTGTGGCGGCAGCGCCCGCCGCTCACCCGTTGGGTGAAGGCGCCGCTTCTGGGGCTGGCCTGTCGGCACCGTTAACCAACCAAGGTGTTCTTGTCTCCTCGGAACGGTTTAGGTCTACCCTGGACGAATCTTGCTAGGGCGGCTGCAGCTGCGGAGCAGGCGATCTCCGGACGAGAGCGGTCATGAGCGATACGGCAGAACTTGAGGTTGGCAGCACTTTCGTAGGCCGATACAAGATTGCAGGGCTGCTGGGAGAGGGTGACCGCAAGCGCACATATCTGGCACACGACGAAAAGGTCGGCCGCCTGGTGGCGCTGTCACTGGTGAAGCCCGAGGCGGTGGCCGCTGACTCCGAGGGCACGGCGCGTGAGGCCAGGGTGCTGGGCCGCATCGGCAGCCATGACAACATCGTGTCGCTTTACGACTACGAGATCAGCGCGGACGGCTCCGCCGAGTACATGGTGTTCGAGTACCTGGCCGGAGGCACTCTCGCTGACTACCTGCACAAGGCAGGGCCGCTGCCACTCGGCGACATCCTGCGCCTCGGGCGCCAGCTGTGCCGCGGCTTGGCTCACCTGCACGCCCGTGGCCTCATCCACCGCGACGTTTCACCGGAGAACATCTGGCTCGATGAGCGGCATGTCGCCCATCTCGGAGATTTCGATTCGGCCATCACCACCGTAAGCGCTTCGGAGCTGCGGCCGATCACAACCGGATCGTTTGCCGCACCTGAAGAT
>CAWJUH010000005.1:0-351603 GCA_963846005.1 uncultured Actinomycetota bacterium
GACTGGTAGCGCGCCTTGCGCTACCGCTTGGGCCGTGGCCACCAGCGTCAAGCCGGTTCGGGGCGGCGAACCGGAAAATTATTCTAGGGTGCATTCACCACGGCCGCGGGAAAGGTTGAACCGTGCGCGGGATGACGGAGAACCTGACCGTCGGCGAGCGGGTCGCCTGGTACCGGCGCCGCCGGGGGATGTCCCAGGAAGTTCTCGCTGGGCTGATCGGCCGGACAGCCGACTGGCTACAGCGGGCGAAGAAGACCGCATCCAGCTGGACCGCCTATCGTGGTCCGCTGCCTGGAGAGGTGCAGGATGTTCCATCGGCGACCTGATCGGCGAGCCGGTGATCCTGGACTGGACCGCCGACAGCCGCACCCAGACCGTTCCCGCGCTGCGCGCGGTCCTGATGGACTACAGCCAGCTATCACCTCTGCTGGCCAGCGCCGACAACAAAAGGCAAGTCAGGCTGGACCAGCTCGCCCGGCAGGTCGATGACATCTTCGACGCCTACCAGCACTCACGGTTCGGGTACGTCACGGCTCACGCCCCGGGGGCTGCTGCAGGACACCGTGGCAGCAGCCAGGACAGCAGGCGGCGACGCCCGCGGTCCGTGCCCACGAGTTGCTGGCGCTCAGCTACCAGGCCGCCGCATCGGTCCTGACCAAGCTGGGCGAGGGCGACCTGGCCTGGATCGCTGCCGAGCGCGGGCTGACTGCTGCGCAGCGGCACGACAGCAGGGTGGTGCTTGGCTCGCTGTTCCGCTCGGTCGCGCACACCCTGCTGGCCACTGGCGGGTTCCAGCCCGCCGTGTCGCTGGTCGATCGGGCCGCCGGGGTACTCGGTTCCGACCTAGGCATGGCAGAGGGGCCGATGCTGTCGGTATATGGCTCGCTGTTCCTTACCGGTGCCATGGCCGCGTCGCGGGCAGAAGACCGCCCGACCACCCGGGCATTCCTGCACGAGGCCCAGGAAGCTGCAAGTCGGCTCGGCGCTGACGCCAACCACATGTGGACCGCGTTCGGCCCGACCAACGTCGCGATCCACCAGGTCAACACGGCGATGGAACTCGGCGACGTGCAGATCGCGCTCGACATCGGCCCGATGCTGGACACCTCTGGGCTGCCGACCGAGCGGCGGGTCCGCCACGCGCTGGAAGTCGCCCGCGCCTACAGCGCCCGCAACCGGCGCGATTACGGCCTGGCGGTCATCCTTGACGCCGAGCGGATGGCACCCGAACAGGTGCGCCATCACTTCATCAGCCGCCAGCTGGTCCTGACCTGGATGCGCCAGCAACGCAGCAAGCCGAGCCTGGAGCTGGCCGGATCGGCCCGGCTCCGGCTGACCTACGGGCCGTACAGTGGGCACGTGAGCGATCCCGCAGCCAAATTCGCCACGCCCGGATCGCCGCCGGGGCGCTGTTCGTCCACGGCGACCGCGTGCTCCTGGTCCATAAGACCTACGGCAACGGCTGGGACATCCCCGGCGGGTACCTCGAGACCGCGAGTCACCCGCCGCTGCCTGCCGCCGCGAGCTGAAAGAAGAGCTGGGGATCGAGCGAGAAGCCCAGCGGCTGCTCATAGTGGACTGGGCGCCCCACGTGGAGGAAGACGACAAGATTCTCTACATCTTCGACTGCGGCGGCCTCGATGACGACGAACGGCGCATCCAGTTCGCCAGCGACGAGCTAGACCAGTGGGCTTGGGTGCCAGTCAGCCAGTTGCCCAAATATCCGATCCCCCGCCTGGCCCGACGGCTGGTCAGCGCATACCAGGCTCACGCGGCCGGGACCCCGCTCTACCTCGAACACGGACAGCCAGCGCTCTCCCCCTAGCAAGCTAGGACTGTCCTGATGCCCGAACCCGTGCCGTCGCCTTTGGGTCGCCGCCCGCCCCGCCGCTGAGCATTCCCGCTGATGGCGAGGTCATGCGGGTCAAGGACGGCAACACCTGGCGGATTGGGACCGGCGGCGAGGTCGCGTGGATCACTCGCGGCACTTCCATGGGCCGGACCATCACCACCGCCATCCCGCCGGTCTTCGAGGCCTACGCCACCATCGTGCTGCCACCCGGGGACGAAGGACAGGGCGAGCACGACCGGGCTGTGCTCGCGTTGCTGAGCGAGCAGTCACCAGGCCAGCCGTGGTGGCTCGGGTATCTCGACACCGGCGCCGATGACATCGTCTTCCCCGACGCGCCGCAGGTGACCCTGTACTACGGATGGCATTACGTGCTGGTCGAGGCGGGGCCGGAGCAAGCCGCCACCTGGCGCCGCAGCGGCGACTGGTCGTTCTGGAAGGGCGCCCTGCCCAACCTGATGTTCCCCGCCGATCGCTCATGGCTGGTTTCCACGCTGTGGGATGACGACTGGACCTGCCTCGGCGGCCCTGCCGGGCTCGTGAACGGGTTCCTGCGCCACACTGACCTGCGGGTGAGGCCGGTGGCCCTCGGCCAGGACGCCACGCTACCGAGTCACCAGGCGCAGTGACCGTTGAGACCGCCAAGTGCCGCAGCAATCACGCCGCACAAGTCCGCTGTCTAGTCCCACCAGATGCTTGACGGATCTGTCCCAGCACATGCTTTCCAGGTGGCCTAGGAAACATTGGCGGTCTTGCGGGACCGCTGGGCTTGCAGGTTACGGACCGGCTGGTCGGTGGTCCGGCGGACGGTGCGGATGTCGTCGGCCCCGATCTCGATGGTGATCGTGTCGGGGTTGACGCGGACCGAGACCATCTTGCGGGCGTGGATCCGGCCTAGGGCGATCTTCTGCCCGACCACCATGATCACGCCGCTGTTGCTGGCCCGGCGCCGCACGGTCACCGGCGAGGTCGCCGGGGCTGGCGGTGGCCCGGCCCGGCGGGCGCCGCGCAGCCGCTGGGCCTGGTCCCAGGTCAGCGGGTTAGGCCGGGTGCGCAGCAGCTCCCGGGTCACTGGGTCGAAGTAGGTCAGGGTGTTCGGCTCGATGCGGATGCCCAGCAGCCGTCCGGCCAGGGCCTCGCGGCCAGCAGCTGCCTGCCGCCCAGGCTGATGTGGCCGATGCTGCTGGCGACGCGTTCGACTTCGATCGCTGACCCGGGCTCGGCCGGTGGCAGCGGCGGCGGCCCGGCGGCCCGGGCGCCGTCAGCGGCGAGCCTGGCCAGGTCGGTGGGGGCCAGGTGGGAGCGGACCGACTTGACCCGGGACCCGGCCGTGCTCAGGTGGATCACCTCGGTGTCGGCCCAGAACGTGATCGTGATCCCGGCCCGGTGCGGGCCGGCCAGAACTGCCGCCCGGCCACCTGCATGTTGCCGCTCGGCGGGACGACACGCTCGAACTCCACCGGCCCGCCGTCATAGGGCTGGCCGCTGGCCGGCGGCGCAGCGGCGGGTTGCCCGCCGGACTGGCTGGCCGGTGGCGAGGGCACCGGGGCCACGGCGAGAATGGCGGGCAGCCGCAGCGGCAGCAGTTCCTCCTCGGACTTGGCGGCAGCGGTGCTGAACCGCTCCGCCGGGCTGGCCATATCCAGCGACTGATGCGGGCGGGTGGTGTTGTACTCGCTCACCCACTTATCCACCGCGGCCTGCGCGGCAGCCAGGTGCGGGAACGGCACGTTGTCGTTGAGCAGCTCACGGCGCAAGCTGCCGTGGAACCGCTCAACCTTGCCGGTGGTGGTCGGATGCCGGGGCGCGGTCAGCCGGTGGATGACCCCGTTGTCGCGGCAGATCCGGTCGAACAGCACCTCCCCGCTCTTGCCGAAACGATCAGTAAATTGCTTGCCATTGTCGGTGAGCACTTCGGCCGGGACGCCGAACTTGGCCAGCGCGGCGGCGAACGCCAGGCACACCGCCCGGCCCGTCGGCCGGGCCACCACCTGGCAGATCACGCAGTACCGGGAATGGTCATCGACCCCGGTCACGATCTTCGCCTCGGTCCCATCAGCCAGGAACGCCCCGCCCACGATGTCGATCTGCCACAGCGCCATCGGCGCCTCCCGCTCCCAGCGCACATAGCTCTCCTTGGGCCGCTTGCGCGGCTGCGGGTCGATCAGTCCGTGCCGGACCAGCACCCGGTACACGCTCATCCGCGACGGCACCGGCACCACCCCGGCCTTGGCCAGCTCATGAACCAGCCGCAACGGGCCCCACCGCGGATGCTCCCGGCGCAGCTCACACACCACCGCCTCCACCTCCGGGACGACCTGATGCGGGCACGACTCCGGCCGCCGCGAGCGGTCCATCAAACCGCCCAGCCCGCCCCCGGCATAGCGCCGGATCCAGGCATGCACGCTCTGCCGGGACACTTCATACCGGGCTGCGACCTCGGTAACCGGCATCCCGGCCCTTGCCTCCAGCACCGCCCGGTAACGCTGCTCGACAACCGACAACTCCACCAGTGCCAATCCCGGCCTCCCGCCCCATGACGCCCGCAAACGACATGCGACAGCGAAGCCGAATCACGGCCACCTGTAACGCATCTGGTGGGACCGGCGTGTCAAGCATCTACCGGGACAGGACACGGCCCGCCGCGGCCCCGCTGCCGAAACGATCACAGTACCGGTCAAGGCCTGCCCACGTCGCCACCGGCCAGCAACCGGCCGGCCAAGGCAACGAAGCTCATCACAGTAGGCACCCGGCCCAGGCCCGATACCATTCACCGGCCATCCGGGCCACGCAGCGGGCCCGGTGAGCGCGGACAGGTTCTTGCAGCCTGCGCACCGCCGGATGCCAAGGCGACCGGCGCTTGCGCGCACCCCAATCCCGCCGGCGGCACGCCGCCGGATGCCTGGCCCCTGCGAACGCCTGCCGCTGCTGCACGATATACGTCATAGCCTGCTTGCCGGCCACCCCCACCGCGCCGCAAGCGTGCGCCTTTCAGCGCCGTCGGCATTGCATACATGCGGGTCATCGCCCCGCACGGTGAACCGAAACCAGGCTGCCAACCACACGCCGGCCCGTGATAACCGCGCGCCTACCCGCCGCTCTGCGCGACATTCCGGCGCGGACGCTCTTCAGGGTGGTCGAGCCCGAACAGTCGTTCGGCGCGGCGTGGGTGCCTGCTCGCGGGCGACGGGGCCGCCCTCATTGCGATGAGTTCCGGCGCTGGCCGGGGTCTGCCCGCTACGTTGGGGGGCGGCCGCTCCCGGCGAGCAGGAGATTACGAGCCGGGGGACGCCTTGGCCTGCGTGATCGCGCTTTCCAGGCCGTCGGTCACAAAGGTATACGGTGCATCGGGGTAGAGCCAGTCGGCCGGTTCCTGGTGGGTGACCACGAACACCGCCTCGCCGATGGCCGGGCGGCCGCCCCAGCCATTGGTCGGATTAAACAGCCGCCGCCCGATGACCACTGCGGCGATGTTGGTCCACGTCGCCCGGCGGCCGTGGCGGTGCTGGAGGAGGCCGAGCGGGTCGCCGCCGAGCTGGGCTGCGCGGGTTCTCCTTTACCGACCTGCGCCAGACCCGGCTGGAGACCGCGGTGCGCCTCGCTGAGCGGGCGGCCCCGGACGAGCGGGCGCGTGCACTGGCCTCCGCACGCCAGGCCAGCCGGTCGGCACTGCGGAGCACGCCGAGCGGACGCAGACGTGGTACTCGGCGGCCGCCGCGCACACCGAGATCGGGGATCCGGACCAGCGACCGTGAGCATCTCGAGCGCGGGCCCGCATGTTCGCGGAGATGGGCGTGGACCGCCGGCGCTATGGCCCTGGGCGGGCCAGGGCGCGCAACCCGGATAGCGCCTGTTCCATGGCCTCCTCGCCCGCGGCGAGGAACCGGTCAGCGTGCCGGAAGTCACGCCAGGTGCCGGGCCCGAACCGCGGGGTGACCGGCACAGATGCCGCGGCGGTCTGGGCGGCGGCCGCGCCGAACGAGGCCAGTTCCAGGCTCTCCACCACCGGGTCACGGTCGCGCGCGGCCCGCTCCGGTTCCGGCGCACCCGGCCACGCCGGCAGCGCCTGACGGCCCAGCAGGTTGACCGCGATCGTGACGTCGACCCCGGCCAGCGCGGCGGTCGGGACCGGGGTGAGGACCACCGCGTCAACCAGCCGCTGGTCACCGCGCCGCACCGGCGGGTACAGCCCGGGCACCGTCATCGCCGCGACCAGCGCGTCCGCCACCCCCTCCTCGGTCAGCGGCACCGGGCGCTGAGCGGCCAGGTCTGCGGTCAGCACGGCCAGCGGCATCGCCAGGTCAGCGAACCCGGCGTCCGCGGTTGTCTCCCGTGCCAGGCGCGCCATCACCGCGGTGCCCTCGGCGCCGCCGCGGCGGAACATCGCCTGCACGGCGTCGCCGTCGAAACGGTCCCGCAGCAGCTGCTCGACGGCGCCCGCGTCGTGGCCCAGCGCCGCCCACGCCCCGACCCAGGCGCCGATACTGCTGCCGGCGACCGCGTCGACGACGTAACCGGCCCGCTGCAAGCTGCGCAACGCGCCGACGTGCGCCCACCCCTTTGCCCCGCCCGCCCCGAACGCGACCCCGACCGACGCACGGGCTAGCCTCCGCCCGAGCCAGGCTGGGTCCACGGTGGGCGCGACGCGGTTCACCTCGCCCGGAGGCAGCGCGGCGAGCGCCGCGCCAGGTGTGCCGCCCGCGGGCAGCACGGCCACCGTGCGGTCGCAGTGATCCAGCAGCTCGGCGAGGTCGTCGCGGTCGGCGCGCACGTGCAGGAGTACCGGCCCGGCGGCAGCGCCGGCGTCAAGCCGGGCCAGCAGCTCGTGTGTCGGGGTGATCCCGCTACCGGGCCCGGTCGTCCCGCGGCCTGGGCCGGCTTCAGCACCGGTCGCATCGAGCACGGTCAGCGGTGCGGCACTGGCCGCCCGGGCCGTCGTGATCGCGGTCACCGCACCTGCCCAGCCAGCCGGCTCGGTCAGCAGCGCGGTGATGCGGGCGGGTGCGGCTGTGGTGCGTTCGACCAGTCGCCGGCTCAGCATCCTGGCCAGATTGGCCAGCAGCACGGGGTGGCGGGCGGCAACGGCCAGGAACGCCTCCTGCGACAGCTCGGACACCGCGCTGGGCACCCGCGCGAGCAGCGTCGCCGACCGCGGCTCGCCGGTGAGCAACGCGACCTCCCCGACGACATCACCCGCCCGCTGCCGCCCGAGCAGCGCTCCGGTGTTGCCGTCGATCACGTGCAGCAATCCGCGCTCGATAAGGTAGAGGCCGCCACCGCGGTCCCCCGCCTGGCACAGCACCGCGCCGGCCGGCAGCACACGGGGCCGCAACTGCGCGCGCAGTTCGTCGCGCGCGGTCTCGTCGAGTCCGTCGAACAATTCCTGGCTCATGATCACCTTCCGGGCCGGTGAATAGCATCGCCATGCCCAGCGGCCCCGCCGCCAGTCGACGGCCCCGGCCGGCCAGTCGAGAGGGTCGCTCAAGAACGTACCCGGGTACCCGACGGTCACCAGATGCAGAACGTGTGAAATCTGGGGCCGCAGCCGCATGGCACGAACACCCAGACGCGATCGCAAGCGTGCGCGAGTTGCGGCCATGAACTGTGGCCTGAAACTGAGACCACCGCGGTGGCTGGCGTCACCGGCTTGGCTAAAAGATCTTTAATGGCGGAAGTTACTGGCTCTGCTGGCGGCTGGGGTGCCCAGCTGGCCGCTTGGCGAAGACCCGGTTCAGGCCCCGCTCAAGGCTGCGCCCGGCGTCCGCGAGGTTTGGCGCGGCGGCCCGGGGAGCGGATGCGGATGAGGGCAGGGCGTTAGCGGAAGCGGGCGACGTAGCGGCGTTGCCAGGGCGTCTCCACAGCTTGTGCCGCGTAGTGCTGGCGGACATAGGCGACCGCCTGGCGGCCTGGCAGCCCGTCCAGGACGACGAGGCAGGCCAGTGCCGTACCGGTTCGCCCGTGTCCGCCGGCGCAGGCGATCTCGACGCGTTCGTTCTCGGCTCGCGCCCACGCCTCGCGCAGCGCAGCGGCGGCGGCAGCGCGGTCGGCCGGCAGCCAGAAGTCGGGCCAGCGGATCCAGCGAGCCTCCCAGGGGACGCGAGGCGGCTGCCGGCCTAGCAGATATAGGGCGAAGGTCGGCTCCAGCCCGGCGGGGAGGGGGCGGCGGAGTCCCCGGCCGCGGACGAGCCTGCCCGAAGGCAGTCGCAGCACGCCCGCCATCGCGGGCTCCCAGGCAGCGATCACGCAAACGAGCGTAGCTGGGCTGGCATCGGTGCCTGGATAAGTCATCGTGGGCGTCACGAAAAGGCAAGGTCGAGCCCGGTGCTGGCGAGGAAGCCGTCGAGGAGACCGGGCCGGTATTGCATCCGCCGCAGCCGGGTCTTGACCAGGGCAGTGAGCTGGGCGAGGTTGCGTTTGGCCAGGTTGGCCAGGGATCTTTGAGGTGCGACCAGACCAGCTCGACCGGGTTGAGCTCGTGCGCGTACGGCGGCAGCTGGAAGATGGTCAGCCAGTCCCGGGCCGCGGCCAGCTTGGTCATCGCGGCGCTGAGGTGGGTGTTCGAGTTGTCCCACACGACCACCAGCGGGCCAGTGAGCTGCTGGTGCGCGGCGTCGAAGAGCCGGGCGTAGTCCGCCTCGGTGAAGCCTTTGCGCTGGTCCTTGCCACGCGGCGGCGTCTTGTGCACGCGGTAGATCAGCCGGGGCCGGCACCCGGGCTTGATGGCGATGAGCGCGGCCAGCGAGACGCGCTTGTTACTGCCGCCGGTCACCGTCACCACCGGGGTGTGGCCGCGCCGGCCCAGGTGCGCCTTTCGGCGGCCTTAAGCCCTGGCCTGATTCGTCCTCGAAGCAAAGCCAGGCGCCCAGGTCCGCCGCGGTCCTTTTACCACCGGCCACACCTCCTGCCGCCAAGCCGCGATCGGCCGCCTCGTCCCGCTCGGCGGCCTGGCGGGCGGGGAACAGCACGCTCCACCCGATCCGGTGCAACAGCAGATCCGCCCCGGCCAGGGTGTACTCCGCCCGAAACCGCCGCCAGATGATATCGGTGACCCGCGCCAGCGTCCAGCACTGATCCTCCCAGCCCTGCGCGGCAGGCCCAGCCTCCAGCACCGCCGCCAGCTCATCGCAGCTGAGCTCGCGGTCAGCTTGCACCGGGCACCGCCCGCGCCCTTGGAAGCCAGCGCCGCCCGGCCACCAGCGGCCAGCGCCCGCCGCCACCGGTTGGCCGACATCCGCGACACCCGGAACCGCCGCGCCACCTCCCGGTCACTGGCCCCCGCCTCGATCAAGTCCGCCGCCGCCAGCCGCACCTGCTCCCGGCGGGCCCGCTCAGCCGCGGTCAGCCCACCACCCTCGCCATACCTCATGCCTCCGGCATACCGCACGCCAGGCCAGCCGTCACCACCCCTAACTTCCAACATTAAAGATCGTTAGATGGACTTTATCATCCCAGGTCAGAGCGGTCGGCGGCACGTGCGAGGCCGCCTTGATCTCGGCGACCGCCTGCCAGGTTAGCCGCTCCGACCCCGCATACCCCATCGCGGTGATCTTCCTGTACGCCACATCGGCGCAGCCATCGGCAGGGGGTGACTAATCTGCGCTGGCAAGCCGGTGGTGAGGTCGCACCGGCAGGCACCCCTTACTTCAGCGCCGTCTTGGGCCTTGTTCCGGGTCTTTCGCGTGTCAGGTCGGCGGCGCGGTCTAGCAGCGGCTGGCAGCCCAACCGCGCGGCGATGTCGCGGGCCTCGCTGATGGCCGTTTCGGCGGCTTCGGTGTCTCCCAGGGAGGTGAGGTACTGAGCATTGTCAAGCAGGCCGTGCGCGAGGTGGTAGGGCGTGCTCTGCTCGCGCATGATTCTGATGGCGGTGGCGAAGGCTGCGGTAGCGGCCGGGTCTCCGCTGCTGGCGGCGAGGCGGGCGCGGGCCAGGTCGCGTTCGGCGCGCTGCATGGGGGCCAGCTGCCCGGGCCGGTAGCGGTCGAGCAGGGCCAGTAGCTCGGCGGCGGCGGCGGTGTCGGCGAGGTCGTGGCTGGCGCGGGCGGCCAGTGGCCAGGCCCACCGCACGTGTTCGTTGCTGATCTCCAGGGCGTCGGCGTGGCCGAGGACGGTCTGGGCGTGGCGCAACGCGGCGGCGGGCTGGCAGCGGGCGGCGGCGGTGAATGCTTCTGTGGCCGCGATGAGCGCCTGGTTCTCGGGGTCTTCGCTGGTCCGCAGGTCGCCCAGCCCGGCCAGGGTCGCCTGGGCGGCGGGGATGTCGCCGCGCAGCGCCGCCAGCCAGGCCTGGTAGCAGGAGAGGAACTCGATGTCGGCCAGGCCGTCGGCGTCGATGGCCTGGGCCAGCTCGGCCTCGGCGGTGTGCCAGTCGCCGGTCATCAGCAGCGCCTGGGCCAGGTTCGCGACCGCGAGCGCGAGGTAGTGGCGGGCGCCGGCCCGGCGCAGGTGGGCGGCGGCGGTACGCGCGGCCTCCGCGCCGGCGGCGGGGTCGGTGCCGGTGACCGCGTCGGACAGGTTGACCAGCGCCTGGCCGAGAGGGAGGTTGTCGCCGGCCTGGGCGGCCAGCCGGGCGGCCTCCCGGAAGTAGGCGGCTGCCTCCGGCGCCCGGCCCGCGTAGGCGTGGCAGAGCCCGCGGGTGGTGAACAGGCCGGCCATGGTGGCGTCGTCCACGGCCAGGGCCTGGCCGAGAGCGAGCGCCTCGGCGGACAGCGCGTCCGCGGCGGGTGCGTCGGCGTCCAGCTCCAGCTTCGCCAGGTTGCCTATGGCCTGGACGGTATCGGTGTCGGGGTCTTCCCGCAGCACCGCCACGGCGGCGGTGAGCTGCTCGCGCGCCTCACTGTGCCGTCCCCACCGGCGCAGCGCCTCCCCGGCGATGGTCTGGGCGCGCGCGGCCGGGCGGGTATCGCCGCCCTGCCGGTACAGCTCCCCGGCGTGGCCGGCCTGCTCGACCGCCGCGGCGTAGTCGGCGTTGGTGAGGGCGGCACCGGCGGCGTGCTCCCACAACGCCGCGGCGGCTGCCTGCTGCCCGCCGGCGGCCCCCGCCAGGGTGAGCTGGGCGGCGGTGGCGTAGCTGGCGGCGGCCGGCGCCAGTGCGCCCGTCCGCCCGGCCCGCTGGGCCGCCCGGATCAGCGCCGCGATCGCCTGCTCCCGGATTTCTCCGGCATCGGGGTCGGCGGGGATGGTGTCCAGCGCGTCCAGGTAATGGCGGGCGATCACGTCGGCGACTTCCTCGCCGTCGCCGGGGAAGACGGCGCGCAGGTGGGCGGCGACCTTCAGGTGGCGGGCCTTGCGGTCGCGCCGGGACAGGGTGTCGTAGGCGACCTGGCGCAGCATGTTCTGGGCGAAGCCGTAGCTGCCCTTCTCCGGGGACAGTGGGTCGGCCGACACGGTGAACACCTCCCGGCGCACCAGCTCCGCCAGCGCCGTCCGCACCACGGCCTCGTCCTGCCCGGAGACCGCGATCAGCGCCTCGGCCGGGAAGGTGGATCCCAGCACCGCCGCGTCGGCCACCAGCCGCCGCACGCCCGGGTCCAGGGCATCGAGGCGGGCGGCCAGCAGCGCGTGCAGGGTATCTGGCACGGCCAGCTCCCCGACATCGCCGACCAGCCGGTACACGCCCTCCACCGGCTGGACGATGTCACGGTCGATCAGCGACCGCACCGTCTCCACCGCGAACAGCGGTATACCCTGCGCCTGGGCCGTCACCGACGCCCGGGCGGACGGCGGCATGCCGGGCACCAGGGCATCCACCAGCATGTCCATCGACGCCGCATCCAGCGGGTCGAGGGTCAGCGTGGTCCGGTTCCGTCCGGCGCCGAACCTCGACCGCACCTGGCCCAGCTCGGGGCGGGCAAACACCAGCACGAAGATCGGCAGGTCCCGGGCCCAGTCGATGAGATGATCCAGGAAGTCCAGCAGCCCGGCGTCGGCGTAGTGGGCGTCCTCCACCAGCAATACCAGCGGTCCCTCGGCGGCGAGCGACTCGAAAAACAGCCGCCACCCGGCGAACAGCTCCTCCTGGCCCAGCGGCACCCCGCCATCCCCGGCGAAGGCCACCCCGAGCAGCCGGCCCAGCCGCAGCCCGATATACGCCCGCTCATCCGGGTCGGTGAGGAACTCTTCCAGCCTCGCCACCAGCCTGGCCGCCGCGACCTCCGCTGGGTCCTCCTCGGCGATGGAAAGCCGCTGACGGACCATCTCGGCCAGCGCCCAGAACGCCACCCCGTCCCCGTAGGACAGGCACCGCCCCTGGTGCCACCACACCTCATCCTTGAGGCCGTCGATGTATTTGCGGAACTCCCAGTCCAGCCGCGACTTGCCCACCCCGGCCGGCCCGGACACCAGCACCATGCGCGGCACCCGCCGCTCGGCGGCGGCGTGGAACAGCTCCCGGATCGTGCGCAGCTCGGCGTCCCGGCCGATCAGCGGCGCCTCCAGCCCATCGACCCGCTGCGACCCGCCGACCCCGGCCAGCACCCGCACCGTCCGCCACAGACGCTGCGGTTCCGCCTTGCCCTTCAGCCGGTGCTCACCCGCGTCGGCGAACCCGACCCCGCCCGCCAGCCGCTGGGTCGCCAGGTCCACCAGCACAGTCCCGGGTTCGGCCGCCGCCTGCACCCGGGCCGCGGTATTCACCGGATCCCCGGCCACCATCCCCTCATGGGCGGCACCCAGCGTCACCGCCACCTCGCCCGTGACCACCCCGGCCCGCGCCGCCAGCCCCGGCACGCCCGCCTCCGCGCCCAGGTCCGCGACCGCGCCCACCAGATCCAGCGCGGCGCGCACCGCCCGCTCGGCGTCCCCCTCCGCGGCCACCGGGGCTCCCCAGACCGCCATCACCGCATCCCCGATGAACTTCTCCACCACCCCCCCATACCGGCCGATCACCGTCCGCGCCACCCCGAAATACCGCGACAGCAGCTCCCGCACCGCCTCCGGGTCCCGCGACTCCGACAGCGGCGTGAAACCCACCACATCGCAGAACAGCACCGAGCACACCCGCCGCTCCGCCACCGGCCCAGCAGCCGCTACGGCGGCGCCCGGAGGCGCTGACGTCCTCACCGGCGGTGCCGGCGCCCGATCAGACAGTTGCTGCCCGCACGAACGGCAGAACGGCTTTCCCGGTGTGACCGGCTCACCACATGATGGGCACCGCCCCAAAGGAGCGCCGCAGTCCTCGCAGAACCGGTCGTCATCACCCCGGGACGCACCGCACCGCGGACACGTCACCACGAGGCATTTATACCTCCTGGCCACCCCCCAGGTACAAGGTCGGCTCCCGCCCGGCCCGGTCCCATGCCAGATCAGCGTCCCCCGGCCGGGCATGACAGCGAAGCACCGACTGGACCCTCGGCGCATCAGGCCGCGGCCCGGCTCCTCCACAAGAATGCGCGCAGAACTGCGTAACTCGGCGCGTGGACGTGCCGGATGCCCTGGCATGCGCTTACGCGCTCCTATTCGGCGATCTGTCCTCACACTGCCTCTGAGCGCACGCCGCCGCGCTGGCGGCGGTTGGCAAGCCGGGCAGCACGCGTCATCGCGGCGCAAGGGGATCTGAGACGGGGGAGCAGCATAGTGAGCAGCGGGATCAGTGTGGTTTTGCCGCTGCCGCTGGTGCCGATCACGACCTGGTGCGCGCGCATCCGCGGGTACGGCAGCCGGGCCAGCGGGCCGGCCCGCTGGCCGACCGACCGGATCACCGCCCCGGCGACCAGGTCGCCGCGCCGGGTGGTGAGCGGGACCGAGCCGGGCGCGGCGATCCGGGCCCGGGCCGCCGCGGCCTGGTGCCGCCACTGGCGCGCGCCGAACGCCGCGGCCGAGTCCGGTGCCGTGCCGCCCGCGCCCGTCGTCATCGCGCGGATCCGGTAAGACCAGGCCAGGCCGCCGCCGGCCAGCCCGAGCGGCAGCGCCGCCGGCGCGACCGTCACCGCCGCGGCCGCCAGCCGCCCGGCCGCGGCCAGCCGCCAGAACTGCGGCCAGACCCGGTACGGGCTGGCGAGCACGCCGAGCGGGCCGGGATGCCGGACCGCCGTCACGGCCAGCCAGACCGCGACCATCGGGCCGCACCACAGTGCGGCGCCGTACAGCCGCCGCGGCGGCCAGCCGCGCAGCCAGCCCGCGCCGGCCGCGCCCGCCGCGATCAGCGAGGCCGGCGCCGCCGCGGCGAGCAGGGCGGCCGCGGCCGCCGCGGCGAGCACGACGGCGGTCACGCGCAGCGCCAGCCCGCCGCCGCGGCGGTAGCCGCCGCGGCCGCTCCGCAGGCGGCTCACCGGCCCGGCCCCGGGCCGGGGGCAGGCAGGTGGCCGGCGTCCGGCAGCGCCCGGATCTCGATCTGCCCGGCCGCCGGGCCGAGCGTGCTCCGCGCCCGGGTGACGACCGGCCGCGCGGCCGGGGCGCACACGTACAGCACCCGGGCGTGCCGCGGCGGCCGCCCGGGCTCGCGGGCCTGCGCCGCCGGGCTGCCGTAGTCGCCGGTGCGGCCGAGCAGCTCGCGCATGATCTCGGCGGTCCGCCGCACGGTCTTGCGGGTCAGCTCCGCCTCGACCGCCCAGCACTCGCCGGCCCACGGCACGCCCGTGCCGTCGGGCCAGTGCACTTCGCCGTCGGGCAGATGCTCGCGCAAGCCCACCCGGCCGCCCATCCGGGCTCGCAGCCGCCGCTCGCTGCGCCAGTAGCCGCCCGCCGCCTGCCAGGCCGCGGTCGGCTCCAGCGCGAGCCGGACCGCGGTGACCGCCCGGATGTGCGCGAGCCGGCCTAACGCGGGCGGCGCCGCCTGGTACGGCAGCCCGCAGCGAGCCAGGCCCGCGCGGGTCAGCCAGACCCAGGCCGGGCCGGGCCCGAGGCGGGCGAGATCGGCGTGGCCGCGGGACCGCCACGACGACGCCACGGCCCGGGCGCGCGGCGGCGGCACGCCGAGCACCACGGCGAGCTGGTCGAGCTGCAGCCCGTACATCTCGCCGGCCAGCAGCAGCGCGGCGGCGTCGCGAGCCGGCCCGCGCGTCCCCTCGGCCGAGATCACAGGGTCATCTCATCACGGTGCGCTCCGGTTTACCCAGATCCGCGCGGCGGCGACGCGCCGGGCGCCGGACGGGTACTGGCATTGCGGGAATGGCTCAGGCACAATGACAGTGCAGGACTGTGGCATGGCGCTTATGCAGCCGTCAGGCCCGGTCAGCGGCGCAGGTCCGTTGGGGAAGGCGAATCTCGTCCGCTGGCAGGGAGGCCCTGGTGACTGTTCGTGGCGTGCTGCACGTCCACTCTGCGCCCCCGGCGCTGAGCCCGCACATCGAGTGGGCCGTCGCCGGGGTGCTCGGCGTGCCCGTGACCTTGCCGTGGGCCGACCAGCCCGCCTCGCCCGGGATGCTCCGCACCGAGCTGGACTGGGAAGGCAGGCCCGGTGCCGCGGGAGCGATCACCTCGGCGCTGGCCGGGTGGAACCGGCTGCGGTTCGAGGTGACCGAGGAGGCCAGCCCGGGCTGCGACGCGGTCCGCTACAGCTACACGCCGGGCCTCGGCACCTTCTGCGCCGTCACCGCGGCGAACGGCGACGTGCTGGTGCCCGAGGGGCGGCTCCGGGCGGCGCTGACCCTGGCCGGGCTGATGGGCGGCCCATCGGCCGTGTCAATGGCCGGTATATCGGCAGAGCCTGTTACCGGCAAACCGGCGGAGCTTGTTGTCGATAAACCGACTGCGGATCCGGCGGATAGCGGGACCGGGGCCGATGACGGCGAGCGGCCCGCGATGCGGCATCCGGCGCTGGGCGGCTCGCTGGCAGCCGAGCTGAGGTTGCTGCTCGGCCAGCCGTGGGACGACGAGCTTGAGCCGTTCCGGCACGCGGGCGCCGGCGCGCCGGTCCGCTGGCTGCATGCCGCGAGCGGCTGAGGGAACACTGAAAGTAGCCACTCGATTACCCTCGGCAAACGATCGCACTCTCGGTGCCGTAAGGGTTGCGGGCCGCGCTTGACAGAGCCAGCTGCCGCTGCCTACAGTCCACAGTTACGGAGAGTGACCGCCCGCCGGGCGGGCCGCCCGGCAGCGGGCGGGCCAGGCGGCCAGCCGGAACCTGCCGGCCGCCGGGGGGAAGCACGCAGGGCCAGCCGGGCCCGGACGAGGCGATGATGGCTGCGCAGGACGAGGGCGAGCAGGCGGATAGCTTGATGCAAACGATTGCCGGTACCCGGGAGCGGGACCGGGACCGGTCAGCTGCCGCGGCGGGCCGAGAGCAGCAGAACGGGGGGATCCGATGAGCAGTGCGGCTCAGCTAGCGGACCAGCACCAGGTGTTCGAGCGCGAGGTGTTCCCGCTGCGCAGCCAGCTGTACCCGGCAGCGCTGCGGATGACCCGCAACCGCGCGGACGCCGAGGACCTGGTGCAGGAGACGTTCACCCGCGCGTACGCCGCGTTCGGCACGTTCACGCCGGGCACGAACCTGCGCGCCTGGCTGCACCGGATCCTGGCCAACGTGTTCATCAACAGCTGCCGCAAGCGCCGCCGCGAGCCCGCGCAGGCGCCGTGGGCCGACGTCGCGGAGCTGGGCAGCCCGGTGCAGCCGGGCCGCCTGGCCCGGTCGGCGGAGGACGAGGCGCTGGACGGCCTGACCGACTCCGAGGTGATGCGGGCGCTGCGCAGGCTGCCCGGCAGCTACGGCGCCGCCGTCTACCTGGCCGACGTCGAGGGTTATTCCTACAAGGAGATCGCGCAGCTGCTCGGCACCCCGATCGGCACCGTCATGTCCCGGCTGCACCGCGGCCGGACCAAGCTGCGCGAGTCGCTGGCGGCGGGCGCCCGGGCCGCCTGACCGCCTGACCGCGCGGCGCCCGGCGCGGGCGGTTACAGCGGGATGTTGCCGTGCGCGCCGCGGCAGGCCGGGGCGGCGGCGATGGCCTCGATCACCGCCTGGCGGGTGCTGGCCGGCTCGATGATCTCGTCCACCACGCTCAGCTCGACCGCCCGCGGCAGGCCGCCTGCCTGCTCGGTGTGCCGGGCCGCCAGCTCGGCCTCCACGTCGTGGCGCTGCCCCGGGTCCGTCGCGGCCAGCGTGCGCCGGTGCAGGATCCGGACCGCGGCCACCGCGCCCATCACCGCGATCTCGGCGCCCGGCCAGGCGAAGACGCGGGTGGCGCCGAGCGAGCGCGAGTTCATCGCGATGTAGGCGCCGCCGTAGGCCTTGCGGGTGATCAGCGTGACCCGCGGCACGACCGCCTCGGCGAACGCGTGCAGCAGCTTGGCGCCGCGGCGGACCACGCCGTCCCATTCCTGGCCGACGCCGGGCAGGTAGCCGGGGGTGTCGACCAGCACGACCAGCGGGACGCCGAACGCGTCGCACATCCGCACGAACCGCGCGGCCTTCTCCGCCGAGTGGGTGTCGAGGCAGCCGCCGAGGCGCAGCGGGTTGTTGGCGATCACGCCCACGGTCGCGCCGTCCAGCCGGCCGAGCGCGGTGACGATGTTGGGCGCCCAGCGCGGGTGCAGCTCGACGCCCGGCCCGTCGAGCAGGGCGCTGACCACCGGATGCACGTCGTAGGCGCGCCGGGCCGACTCGGGCAGCAGCGCCGACAAGTCGGTACCCGGCCCGCCGTGCTCTGGCCCGCTGCCGCCGGGCGCGCCCATGCGGCCCGGCGCGCCGAGCAGCAGCGCCAGCTCGCGGGCCCGGGCCAGCGCCTCGGCGTCGGTGGCGGTCACCACGTGCACGACGCCGGAGCGGCGGCTGTGCGGCTCCGGGCCGCCGAGCCGGGCCATGTCCACGTCCTCGCCGGTCACGCTGCGCACCACGTCGGGGCCGGTGACGAAGATGCGGGCGTGGTCGGCCAGGATCACCACGTCGGTCAGCGCCGGGCCGTACGCCGCACCGCCGGCCGCCGCGCCCAGCACCACCGAGATCTGCGGGACCTTGCCCGAGGCCCTGGTCATGGCGGCGAACACCGCGCCGACCGCGTGCAGGCTCTCCACACCCTCCTGCAGCCGGGCCCCGCCCGAGTGCCACAGCCCGAGCACCGGGGCGCCGAGCGCCATCGCGCGCTCGTAGGCGGACACGATCGCCAGGCAGCCCGCGGTGCCGAGGGCGCCGCCCTGGCTGCGCGGGTCGCTGGCGAATGCGACCGTGGTCAGGCCGTCGATCCGGCCGGACCCGGCGCAGACGCCGCTGTCGTCGGCGGGCTGCAGCAGTTCCAGCGTGCCGGGGTCGAACAGCTGCTCCAGCCGGGCCACCGGGTCGCGGGTCAGCGTGGTGGCGCGGGCCGCCGGGGCGCCGTTCGCCGCCGCCGGAGCGGCGGGCGCGGCCGGGGCGGCCGGCCCGCGGCCGTTCGCCGCTGGCGGCCCGCCGCTGGCGGCGGGAACCGGGTGGCGGGTGGCGGGAACTCGGTTGTCGACGACGGTCACGTTGCTCTCCTCGGATCGGTGCGGCTCGCGGGCTTCGCCCGGACCCGGCCGGGCGGCAGGCCCGGCGGGGTCAGGCGGCGGTGAAGGCCAGTGCGACATTCGCCCCGCCGAAGCCGAACGAGTTGTTGAGCACGGCCATGGGCGCCCTGCCGCGCGCGCGCAGTTCCCGCGGCTCGGTGGCGATGTCCACCCCGATCCCGTCGTCGGGGTCGTCCAGGTTCACGGTGGGCGGCGCGACCTTGTCGCGCAGCGCGAGGATCGCCGCCACGGACTCCAGCGCGCCCGCGCCGCCGAGCAGGTGCCCGGTCATCGACTTGGTCGCCGAGACCACCACCCCGTCGGCGGCCGGGCCGAGCGCGGCCGCGATGGCCTGGCACTCGACCACGTCCCCGGCCGGGGTCGAGGTGGCGTGCGCGTTCACGTGCACCACCTGCTCGGGTCCAGGCCCGCGTCGGCCAGCGCCCGCCGGACGGCCAGCCGCGCCCCGGTGCCGTCCGGGTCGGGCTGGGCGATGTGGTGCGCGTCCGCGGAGTAGCCGACGCCGGCGGCCGCGCGCGTAGACGCGGGCGCCGCGCCGGGCGGCGTGCTCAGCCGACTCCAGCACCAGCATCCCCGCGCCCTCGCCGAGCACGAAGCCGTCCCGGCCCTTGTCGAACGGCCGGGAGGCCCGGGACGGCTCGTCGTTGCGGGTGGACAGCGCCCGCATGGCGGCGAACGCGGCGATGTTCAGCTCGATGATCGCCGCCTCGGTGCCGCCGGCCACGACCACGTCGGCCCGGCCGGCCCTGATCATGTCCATCGCGTAGCCGATGGCCTCGGCACCGGAGGCGCACGCGCTCACCGTGGTGTGCACGCCCGCCCGGGCGCCGAGTTCCAGGCTGATCCACCCGGCCGAGCCGTTGGGCATCAGCATCGGCACCGTGAACGGCGACAGCCGCCGCCAGCCCTGGTCCTTCAGCGTGTCGTAGGCCGACAGGGTGGAGGCCACCCCGCCGATGCCGCTGGAGACGACCACGCCGAGCCGCTCGGCGTCCACCTCCGGCTGCCCGGCGTCGGCCCACGCCTCCCGGGCCGCGACGAGCGCGAACTGCTCGCACCGGTCCAGCCGCCGGGCCTGCACCCGCTCCAGCCTGCTGGCCGGGTCGACGGCGGCCCAGGCAGCGATCCTGGCGGGCAGCGCCTGCGCCCAGGCCTCCGTCAGCGCGACCACGCCGCTGTGCCCGGCGAGCATCCCCGCCCAGGTGTCGGGGGCGTCACCGCCCAGCGGCGAGATCGCGCCCATCCCGGTGACGACGACGCGGGTCCGGTCAGTGCCCACAGCGCTTGCGCTCCCTGTCTTGAGTGACGCGCTGCCGCGGGCGGCCGGCCCGCGGCGGCGCGTCTGGATGCGTCCCGGTCAGGCCGACACCGATGCGCGCTTGACGAAGTCGATGACGTCCTGGACGGTCTTGAGGTCCTTGAGCTGGTCGTCGGGGATCTCGACGCCGAACTTGTCCTGCGCCGCCACGGCGATCTCCACCATCGACAGCGAGTCGATGTCCAGGTCGTCGACGAAGGTCTTCTCCGGGGTGACCTGGTCTGCGGGCACGCCGGCGACCTCGTCGATGATCTCCCCAAGGCCCGCCAGGATCTCGTTGTCGGTCATGGCCATCTGCGGTGACTCTCCTTCGATCGGGAATTGACTATGCGGATGCGCGGCCCGGTTGCCGGGCCGCCGGTCAGGGTAGCGTGACGACCTGCGCGGCGTAGCAGATCCCGGCGCCGAACCCGATGAGCAGGGCCGCATCGCCCGAGCCCAGCTCACCGCGCTCGATCATCCGGGACAGCGCCAGCGGGATCGACGCCGACGAGGTGTTGCCCGCGGTCACGATGTCGTCGGCGACCCGGGCCTGCGGCGCCCCGAGCTTGCGGGCGATGGCCTCGATGATGCGCAGGTTGGCCTGGTGCGGCACGAACGCGGCCAGCTCGGACGGCTCGACCCCGGCCCGCTCGCAGGCCTCCAGCGCCACCGGGTGCAGCGCCGTGGTGGCCCAGCGGAACACCGCCTGGCCTTCCTGGAAGATGGAGGAGTTGCGGTCGGTGACGTAGATCTTGTCGGCCAGCTCGCCGGCGCTGCCCCAGGCCACCGGCCCGATGCCGGGGACCGGCTCGGCCTCGGTCACCGGGCCGACCACCGCGGCGCCGGCGCCGTCGGCGAAGATGATGCAGGTCGACCGGTCGGTCCAGTCCACCCACTGGGACAGCTTCTCGGCCCCGATCACCAGCACATGGCGGGCGGTGCCGGTGCGCACCGCGTCGGCCGCGTTGGCGAGCGCATAGCAGAAGCCGGCGCAGGCGGCGTTCAGGTCGTAGGCGCCCGGCGCGGCGATGCCGAGCCGGCGCGCGACGCTGGCCGCGGTGTTGGGGATCTGCACCTCGGTGGTGCAGGTGGCCACGATGACCAGGTCGATGTCGGCGGCGGACAGGCCGCTGCCCGCCAGTGCCTTGCCGCCGGCCGCGACGGCCATGTCGGCCACGGTCTCGTCCGGCGCGGCGATCCGGCGGCTGGCGATCCCGACCCGGCTGCGGATCCACTCGTCGCTGGTGTCGAGCGAGCGGGACAGCTCGTCGTTGGTCACCACCCGGGCGGGCTGGTAACCGCCGAAGGCCAGGACCCGGGCCCCGGGGGCCCCCTGCGTCACTCGCATACCGTCGGTGCCTTTCATTCGCTGTCCTGCGGCTGCAGCCGCACCGGCGCCTTTCACTCGCTGCCCTGGGGCTGCAGCCGCACCAGCGGCTGCCCCGCGCTGACCGGATCGCCGTCCTCGACCAGCCACTCGATGATCGTGGCCGGAAAACCGGGGATGACCGGTTGGTCGCCGCCGCGCATCTCCACCCGGCCGAGGTCGGCGCCGCTGCCGATCTCGGTGCCCGGCGCCGCGGCCTGCGGCTGCGCCCGGAACGTGCCCGCCAGCGGCGCGACCAGCAGCCGCCACTCCGGCGGGTGGCTGTCGGCGTGGGCGTCGGCGTGCTCGGCCAGCAGCGCGCGGGCGGCGTCCAGGTCGGCCGGGGTCTTCAGGGCCAGCAGCGCCGTCCCGGGCAGGGCCCGGCGGGCCAGCCCGGTCAGCGTGCCGGCCGGCGGCAGCTCGATGATCGCGGTGACGCCGAGGCCGGGCATCGCAGCCATGCACTGGTCCCAGCGGACCGGGGCGGCTACCTGGTTCACGATCCGCTCCAGCCAGTCCGCCCCGGTGCGCACGACCGCGCCGTCGGCGTTGGACAGCAGCGGCAGCACCGGGTCGGCCGGGCGCAACCCGGCGGCCGCGGCGCGCAGCGCGCTCGACCGCGGGCTGCCATGTGCCGGGTGTGGAAGGCGCCGGCCACCGGCAGCGGCCGCAGCCGCGCCCCGGCCGGCGGGCCGGCGGCGAACGCGGCGAGCTGCGCCATCGTTCCGGCCGCGACGATCTGGCCGGCCCCGTTCACGTTGGCCGGGGTCAGCCCGCAGGCGTCCAGGGCGGCGAGCACGTCGCGCTGGTCGCCGCCGAGCACCGCGGTCATGCCGGTCGGCTCGGCCGCCGACGCGCTGGCCATGGCCCGGCCGCGGACGCCGACCAGGCGCATGGCTCCTCCGGGCTGAGCACGCCGGCGAGCGCGCCCGGCGGCCAGCTCGCCGACGCTGTGCCCGGCCGCGGCCGCCGACATATGCGCCGCCTGGCCCAGGCCCCCGAACAGGGCCCGCGCGGCGGCCAGCCCGGCCGCGACCAGCAGCGGCTGGGCGACCGCGGTGTCGCGGATCTCCTCGGCGCCCGCCACGGTCCCGTACCGGGCCAGGTCGAGCCCGGTGAGCTCGTGACCAGGCGGCGAGCCGGCCGGCGAAGCCGGGCAGCTCCAGCCACGGGGCCAGGAACCCGGGAGCCTGCGCACCCTGACCGGGCGCGGCGATGAGAGCATTCCCATCAGCTTGCACTGTAGAAGTCCGCCATACGCATGCCGAACCGCACGAACTTTACCGGGGCGGCTCTAGCGGAAATCTACAAAGATTGTTCACTTGTGCTTTGCCGGTGCGTGACCGGCCTGGTACCGCACGGTCACCAGTGCCTGCTGAGGGGCCTGCCGCGGCTATCGGCCGGCCAGCCGGCCGAGCACCACCGCGATCCACAGCGAGAACCCGCCGCGGCCCTCGCCGGGCAGCACCCCGGTCAGCTCGGTCACCCGGCGCAGCCGGTACCGCACCGTGTTGGGGTGCACGAACAGCATCCGGGCCGTGGCCTCCAGCGAGTTGCCCTGCTCCAGGTAGGTGATCACCGTGTCCAGCAGCGAGCTGCCGCCGCCCAGCAGCGGCTCGTAGATCTGCGCGATCAGCTCGGCGCGGGCGCTCTCGTCGCCGTCCAGGGCCCGCTCGGGCAGCAGGTCGGCGGCGGGCACCGGCCGCGGCGCGTCCGGCCACGCGGCCGCCGCGCGCAGCCCGGCCAGCGCCGCGCCGGCCGAGGTCACCGCCGATTGCAGGTCCGCTACCGGCGGGCCCACCACCACCGGGCCCGGGCCGAACCGGCCGGCCAGCTGGGCCGCCGCGTCCAGCGGCTCGGCGGTGCCGCCGAGCACGACCACCAGCCGGTGCCCGTGCACCCCGGCCAGCAGGTCCAGCCGGGACCGGCGGGCGATCTTGCGCAGCTCGTCGATCAGGCTCTCCGGCTCGCTGCCGTCGGCGTTCCCGGCGATCACCGCGACCGGGGACGAGGACCAGTTCAGCGCCGAGGCCCAGGACTGCAGGCCCTCGTCCACCTCGCCGCGCATCAGCGAGTCGACTACCAGCGCCTCCAGCCGGGCGTCCCAGGCACCCCGGGCCTCGGCGGTGCGGGCGTACACCTGGGCCGCGCCGAAGGCGATCTCGCGGGTGTAGCGCAGCACCGCCTCGCGCAGCTCGGCCTCGCCGCCCGGCTCGGCCAGCTCGTCGGTCTGCGCCTCGACCACGTCGATGATGACCCGCAGCATCTCCACGGCCTGCTGCAGGCTGACCGCCCGGGCCAGCTCGCGCGGCGCGGTGCCGAACACCTCGCCGGCCACGGCGGGCCGGCTGCGCTCGGGGTGCTTGACCCAGTCCACGAACGCGGCCACGCCGGCCTGCGCGACCAGGCCCAGCCAGGACCGGTGCTCGGCCGACATCTTGGCGAACCAGGGCAGCCGCTTGTCCATCGAGGCCATGGCGGCGGTGCCGAGCGTCCCCATGGACTGCTCGAGCCGCCGGATCGTCCCGGCCCGCACCCGCCCGGCTGCCGCGGCCCGGCCGGCCCGGCCCGGGCGGCCCGGGGGAGCGGCGGCAGCCTCCGAGCGCCCGCGCCCGCCGCCCCGCTTGCTCGCCACCACCGCTCTAGCCTGCCACGGCCCGGCCGCTACCGGGCCTGCCGCCGGTCAGAGGACTTCGCTGACCGGCAGGTCGAGCCGGTACCTGGCGATGGCCTGGCCGACCGCCTCGGGCTTGACCTCGCCGAGCCGGGCGAGCTGGGAGAGCACGGCGACGGTGATCGACTCCGCATCGACGTGGAAGAACCGGCGCGCGGCCGCCCGGGTGTCGGAGAACCCCCAGCCGTCGGTGCCGAGCGAGGCGAACGGCGCCGGCACCCAGCGGGCGATCTGGTCGGGCACCGCCCGGATCCAGTCGCTGACCGCCACCACCGGGCCGCCGCCCGCGTCGAGCACCTGGTGCAGGTAGGGCACCCGCTGATCGGCGTCGGGGTGCAGCATGTTCCATTCCTCGGCCGCGAGCGCGTCGCGGCGCAGCTGCGTCCACGACGTCGCCGACCAGGCCTCGGCCGCCACCCCCCAGTCCTTCGCCAGCAGCTCCTGCGCCGCGAGGGCCCAGCGCAGCGCCACCCCGGAGGCCAGGATCCGGGCCCGCGGCCGGTGACCGTCCTGCCCGCTCGCCCCCTGCTCGCCGTCCGCCCCCTGCTCGCCGTCCGCCCCGGCCGCGGTCGCGGCCGCGTACCGGTAAAGGCCGCGCAGCACCCCGGCCGCCAGGGCCTCCGGCCCGCCCGGGTAATCCGGCGGCTCGGCCGGCTGCACGTAGGGCTCGTTGTAGACGGAAAGGTAGTAGTAGATGCTCTCGCCGTCCGGGTGCTCCCCGGTCGCGGTGTACATCCGCCGCAGCGCGTCCTTCACCACGTGCGCGAGCTCGTAGGCCCAGGCGCAGTCGTAGCTGACGCAGGCGTGGCTGACCGACGCCAGCAGCATCGAGTGCCCGTCGTTGTGCTGCAGCCCCTCGCCGGTCAGCGTGGTCCGGCCGGCCGTCGCGCCGAGCAGGAAGCCGCGGCCGAGCTGGTCGCCGAGCGCCCACATCTGGTCGCCGGTGCGCTGGAAGCCGAACATCGAGTAGAACACGTACACCGGGATCATGTGCGTGCCGTGGGTGGCGTACGCGGTGCCGGCCGCGGCGACCGAGCCCATCGCGCCGGCCTCGCTGATCCCCTCGTGCAGGATCTGGCCCTGCTCGGACTCCTTGTAGGACAGCAGCAGGTTGCGGTCCACGGCGTCGTAGGACTGGCCGCTCGGGGAGTAGATCTTGGCCGTCGGGAACAGCGAGTCCATGCCGAACGTGCGCGCCTCGTCCGGGATGATCGGCACGTACCTGGCTCCGGTCTCCGGGTCCTTCATCAGGTCCTTGAGCAGCCGGACGAACGCCATCGTGGTGGCGACGGCCTGCTTGCCCGAGCCGCGGCGCAGCTCGCTGAAGTGCCGGTCGTCCGGCAGCGGCAGCGGCTTGGCCCGCACCACCCGGCGCGGCAGGTAGCCGCCGAGCGCGGCCCGCCGCTCCTTCATGTACAGGATCTCGTCGGACTTCTCGCCCGGGTGGTAGTACGGCGGCAGCTCCGCCTCCAGCGCGGAGTCGGGGATGTCGAGGTAGAGCCGGTCGCGGAACCCCTTCAGCTCGGCGACGGTCAGCTTCTTCATCTGGTGGGTGGCGTTGCGGGCCTCGAAGTCGGGGCCGAGCGTCCAGCCCTTGATCGTGTGGGCCAGGATCACGGTCGGCTGGCCGACGTGCTCGGTCGCGGCCTTGAACGCGGCGTAGACCTTGCGGTAGTCGTGACCGCCGCGGGACAGGTTGCGGATGTCGGCGTCGGACATGTGCGCGACCATCGCCCGCAGCCGCGGGTCGGTGCCGAAGAAGTGCTCGCGGATGTAGCCGCCCTGCTCGACCGAGTAGGTCTGGAACTGGCCGTCCGGCGTCTGGTTCATCGCGTTGACCAGCACGCCGTCGGTGTCCTGGGCCAGCAGCGGGTCCCAGTCCCGGCCCCAGATCACCTTGATGACGTTCCAGCCGGCCCCGCGGAACTGCGCCTCAAGCTCCTGGATGATCTTCCCGTTGCCGCGCACCGGGCCGTCGAGGCGCTGCAGGTTGCAGTTCACCACGAAGGTCAGGTTGTCCAGCTCCTCGCGGGCTGCCAGCCCGATCGCGCCGAGCACCTCGGGCTCGTCGGTCTCGCCGTCGCCGAGGAACGCCCACACGTGCGACCGGCTGGTGTCCTTGAGCTGGCGGGCCAGCAGGTAACGGTTGAACCGGGCCTGGTAGACCGCGTTGATCGCGCCGAGGCCCATGGACACGGTGGGGAACTCCCAGAAGTCGGGCATCAGCCGCGGGTGCGGGTAGGACGGCAGGCCGCCGCCGGAGTGCGACAGCTCCTGGCGGAACCCGTTGAGCTGCTGCTCGGTCAGCCGGCCCTCCAGGAACGCCCGGGCGTAGATGCCGGGGGCGGCGTGGCCCTGGAAGAACACCTGGTCGCCGGACTCGCCGTGGTCCTTGCCGCGGAAGAAGTGGTTGAAGCCCACCTCGTACAGGCTGGCCGCCGAGGCGTAGGTGGCGATGTGCCCGCCGACCCCGAGGCCCGGCCGGTTGGCCCGCGACACCATGATCGCGGCGTTCCAGCGGATGTAGGCGCGGATGCGCCGCTCGGCGAACTCGTCGCCGGGGAACCACGGCTCGCGCTCGGGGGCGATCGTGTTGATGAAGTCGGTGCTGCGCAGGCCCGGCACCCCGACCTGCTGCTCACGGGCCCGCTCCAGCAGCCGCAGCATGATGTAGCGCGCCCGCGAGCGGCCCTTGGCGGTGACCACGCTGTCGAACGACTCCAGCCATTCGCGGGTCTCGTCGGCGTCGATGTCCGGCAGCTGGGAGGGCAGGCCGTCGCTGATGATGGAAAAGCGCTGGCGTCCGGAGGGCACGTGCGGTTCCTTGCCTTTCAACGGCGCGGCGGCGGGCCGCGTCCGGCCTGATCAGGGGTGGCGCGGCAGCCTCGCCGCGGATGTCATGGTCGTGACTCCTTCTCATCCTCCAACGCAGGGGCCGGTCACGCATCTCTACTCGCCGGTAACCGCCGCGGCCCGGCTGGCCTGCCCGGTGTGCCAGGCGGCGCGAGCTGGGTAGGACAACCGCGAGGGGCGGGTGCCGGCCGGCTGAGCTTGTTGTGAAATTGGTATAAATACGGGCATATAGCCGCCACAAGGCCGGCCGGGGGAGTCAGTCCAGCAGGCATTTCATTCTCTGTGCCGATTGTGACTTGCGCACCGGGCCTGCCCAGTGTGGACTGTCCGATCAAGGAGACGCCGGCGCAGGCCGGCCCGTTTGCCCGGCCGCCCTGGCCACGGCAGCCGGGACGGGCGGCGGCGGAAAGGGTTCAGGAGGATTTCAGTGAGCGCGACCGCAGGCCAGGCTCAGGAACAGCGTGAGCTGGCCGAGCGGCTCGGCGTCAAGCCGGGCCACGTGGTGCAGGAGATCGGCTATGACGACGACTGCGACGAGCAGCTGCGCGAGTCGGTCGAGAACCTGGAGGGGGTCGAGCTCGTCGACGAGGACTTCGATGACGTCGTCGACGGGGTGCTGCTGTGGTGGCGGGACGAGGACGGCGATCTGGTCGACGCGCTGGTGGATGCGAAGACGCCGCTCGCCGACGGGGGCTACATCCTGCTGCTCACGCCCAAGTCAGGCCGCGACGGCTATGTCGAGCCCAGCGAGATCGGCGAGTCGGCGCCCACGGCCGGGCTGTCCCAGACCTCGACGGTGAGCGCCGGGCCGCGCTGGTCGGCGACCCGGCTGGTCGCCCCCAAGTCCCGCCGCTAGCGCCGGGGCGGCCCGGGCCGCGGCCCGGAACCGGCGGGCCCGCCGGCGGTGGCGGCCTGGCGGCACGGGTCCAGCCGCACCGGGTTCAGCTGCCCGCGCTGGCGCCGCTCTGATGCTGATGGCAGACTGAAAAAGCGCCGGCCGGGCTGAGCCCGGCGGCACCGTGACTGCCCGCGGCGCGGGCCGCCCGCCCTTCTCCTTTATTGCTCCTGCCGCAGAGTCACCACTGGCAAGATCACCCCGCAGATCCCCGCGCGAGAGGAACATCCCCGTCATGGCGGTTGAGGTCGGCGACCAGGCACCGGACTTCGAGCTGGCGGACCAGCACGGTACGCCCGTCAGGCTGTCCGCGCTGCGCGGCCGCAAGAACGTAGTGCTGGTCTTCTACCCGCTGGCGTTCAGCGGCGTGTGCACCAGCGAGATGTGCGCCATGCGGGACGAGTTTCCCGAGGTCAGCCGGGACGATGTCGAGCTGCTCACGGTTTCGGTGGATTCCAAGTACGCGCTGCGGACCTGGTCGGACGCCGAGCATTACGATTTCGCGATGCTGTCGGATTTCTGGCCGCACGGCGAGGTGGCGAGGGCCTACGGTGTCTTCGACGAGAAGCGGGGTTCCGCGCTGCGCGGAACCTTCATCATCGACAAGGACGGCGTCGTGCGGTGGAAGGTCGTGAACCCGGCCCCGCAGGCGCGCGATATCGCCGAGTACCAGAAGGCGCTGGCCGCGCTGGACTAGCGCGGCGGCTGCCGTTCTGGGCGCCCGCACACCCATCGGAGAGCGCTGCATGCCCTGCTATCGCTGCGGCACCCGCCAGGTCGACCCGGCCCGGGGCGAGAGCCCGTGGAAGCGCGGCGTCCGGGACGACCGCCAGGTCTTGATCTGCCCTGGCTGCCAGGCCGGCTACGACTGGCCGGCCGACCTGGACCGGTGCGCCGTGTGCGGCGGGATCCACCTGGTCCGGCGGCTGGGGGAGACCGAGTGCCGCGACTGCGGCGCGGTCGGCTCGGCTCAGGGACCCGGGGCCCGTGGCGGCGACGTGGCCGCCGGGGCGGCGGCCGTGGCGCCTGGCCTGGCCGAAGAGGTCGAACTGGCCCTCGCGCGCGTCCTCGGCCGCCCGGCCGGGATCCGCTAGCCCGGCCGGCCGGGCCTCAGTCCTGATGCTCGGCTTGCCGGAACAGCCTGAGAGCCGGCCTGCCGAAGTAGACGCTGTAGGAGGCCCAGTCGTAGTCGCCGCCCTGCTCGTAGCCGCCGATGACGCCGAACACGGTGCCGGTGCCGGTGGCGGAGTTGAAGCCGAGGATCCAGGGCCCGCCGCTGGTCCCGTCCTGGTAGTCGTGGCAGAAGAACTTCATCTGGTGCGGGGTGAACCGGAAGCTGTGGGTCGCGCATTTGATCGCGGTGTTGCCGGTGTTGTTGTAGCCGATCACCTCGATGGGGTGGGCATAACCCTGGTTGATGCCGAGCTGCAGGCTGCCGGTGACGGCCTGGATCGGCCGGTGGGTGCCGGCGGGCGGGGCGACTGCGAGGAACGCGAAGTCGAGGTTCTGGTCGTGTGACCGCTGCCATCCGGTAGCGACCGTGATGGCCCGCACCGGCCATGCGCCGTAGGGCTTCCTTCCGTAGTGATACCGGGGGACGAATGCGATGTGGCTGGCGTATGTGCTGCCGTAGACGCAGTGGGCCGCGGTGAGGACCAGGTTCTGCGTGCGGCTGTGCACCACGCTCGCCGTGCAGAAATGTTCCCTGGTTCCGGTGGTGAAGAAGAGCGCCCCGACGGTCGGTACCCCGTCGAACACGGTGGGGTAAGGGGTGCCCGGCGGCGGCCCGGCTGATGTGCCTGAGCCGGGCCCGGAAGCCTGGCGTGGCGCCGGCGTGGCGGCCGCCGTCCGCTGCGGGGTCCAGAACGTCCTGGCCGCGGCCTGGGCGGCTGGGCTGACCGCATGGACGACCGCGGTGCCCGGCGGGGGGCCGGCCGCCGCGGCGGCCGGGGCCGCCGCGCTGCCCCCCGTCACGACCGCCGCGGCCAGCGTGAACGCAGCGGCCGCCTGCCCGGGTCCGGATCGTGCCGGGATGCGCATCGAGCTCTCCTTGCCTCGCCGGTGGACGGGGGACGCGATCTTGCCCGACACCCGATTCGACGTGCGGGCCGCCAGCGCGGTCAAGAGCCATGATGCCGGGCACTTTCATGATCTTGGTGATGTGCGGGCAAAATTACGCAGCGAAGTCACCAGTACTGACCGGAGGGCACCACGGCGGGCGGGCGTGGTGCTAGCTCACTCGCAGACGGCGCGCTTTCATGGCTGAATAGCTCCCAGCGAGCAGCCGCCGGTCCGGCGGCTGCCGCCGAGCGGACGGGGGCCGTGCATGCGCGATCTAGGTACGCAGTTGCGGGTGATCGGGACCTGGCTGCGCGCCGACGGCCGCCGGCGGCTGCTGTCGCTGGCGGTGCTCGCGCTGCTCGTCGGCCTGGCCGGCGGCACGGTCGGGGCGGCCGCCGCGGGCGCGCGGCGCGGGGCCAGCGCCATCGGCCGGCTGTGGGCGGAGACGAAGCCGGCCACCGTGGCGGTGCTGCCCAACCAGCCGGGGTTCGACTGGCGCCGGGTCGAAGCGCTGCCGGAGGTGGCTGGGGTGTCCACCTTCGTGGTCGACTACAACGCCGCCCTGGCCGGGCTGCCGGAGTCCGTGGCCACGTTCCCGCCCGCGAACGATCAGGTGCTGCGCACGGTCGAGAAGCCGGTCGTGTACGCGGGCCGGGTGTTCAACCCCCGCCGGCTGGAGGCCGTGGTCACCCGGCAGTACGTGGCGACCTTCCACCGCGGCGTGGGCAGCTCGGTGACGGTGCTGCTGCCCTCCCGGCGGCAGGTATATGACGCGAACAGTCCGCCGCCCAGCCAGCTGGCCGGCCCACGGGTGCGGCTGCGCGTCGTCGGGGTGATCCGCTCGCCCTGGTACGTCGACGGCCCGCACTCCCCCGGCACCGTGCTGGTCTCGCCGGCCGTCGAGGCCCGCTACCCGGCGTACGTCATCGGCAACCAGCACGATCCGGCCAACCCGAACTACATCAACGCGCTGGTGCGGCTGCGCGGCGGCGAGGCCGCGATCCCGCAGCTGCGGCGCGACATCACCCGGGTCACCGGCCGGGCCAACATCGACATCTGGGACCTGCGCAGCCAGGACGCCGCCTATCAGCACCAGATCAGCTTCGAGTCCCGGTGCCTGCTGGCGCTAGCCGGGGCGGCCCTGCTGGCTTCGGCGTTCCTGATCGGGCAGGCCCTGGCGCGGTACGCCTCGGCGAGCGCGGCCGACCTGCAGGTGCTGCGGGGACTGGGCGTGCCGCCGTGGCTGGCGGTGGCTTGCGTGGCCGCGGGGCCCGCGATCGCCGGGCTGGCCGGCGCCGGGCTGGCGGTAGCCCTGGCCTTCGGGGTGTCCCCTTGGTTCCCGATCGGGACCGCCTCGGTCTTCGAGCCGGCCCCGGGGGCGTCGGCGGACTGGATCGTGCTGGGCCCGGGGGCCGCGGCCATCGCGGTGCTGGTCGGCGCGGGCGCGGTAGCGGCCGGCTATGCCGCCGTGCGGGCGGCCGCACATGACCGGCCTGCCCGCCGGTCGGCCATCGCCGCCGCCCTGGCCCAGTCGGGGGCCAGGACCCCGGTGGTCATCGGTGCCCGGTACGCGCTGGAACCCGGCCGCGGCCGGGCCGCGGTCCCGGTCCGCCCGGCCCTGATCGGCGCCGTCACCGGCGTGCTCGGGGTGGTGGCGGCGCTCACGTTCGCGCACGCGGTCAGCGCGACCGCGGCCAACCCGGCCCGGTTCGGGCAGACCTTCCAGTACGGCGCCTTCACCGGCTTCAGCAACCACGACTTCGGCCCGACCGGGAAGCTGATCGCGGTCCTGGACCGGCTGCGCTCGGTGACCGGCGTGGACGACGCTCGCACCGACGTGGCCACCACCGGCGGGGGCGCGGACTCGGTCTCCCTCTTCTCCTACCAGCGTGGATCTAAGCCGGTGCCGGTCGTGGTCTTCAGCGGGCACATGCCCCGCGGCCCGGGCCAGGTGCTGCTCGCGCCGCGCACGCTGGCCGCGCTGCACGCCCATGTCGGCAGCCGGGTGCGGCTGTCGGGCAGTGCCGGCACCCGGGTGCTGGCGGTGGCCGGCGCGGGCCTGGTGCCCGAGGGCCCGCACAACAGCTACGCCGACGGCGGCTGGCTGACCCCGGCGGGCTACAAGTCCCTGTTCACCGGATTCAAGTTCGACATCGTGCTGGTCACGCTGACCCCGGCGGCCCGGGGAGCCGGCGCGGGCGCCGCCCTGGCCGCGCAGGTGACCCGGCAGGCGCCGGAGCTGAAGGGGATGCAGTTCAGCCCGGCCCAGGTGCCGCAAGAGGTCTCCGAGCTGAACGAGGTCAAGACGCTGCCGCTGGTGCTGGGCATCTTCCTGGCCCTGCTGGCCGCCGCCGCCGTCGGGCACGCGCTGGTCACGGTGGCCCGGCGGCGGGCGGCCGACATCGCGATCCTGCGGACGATGGGCATGACCGGCGGGCAGTGCCGGCTGATCCTGGCCACCCAGTCGACGGTGCTGGCCGTGGCCGGCCTGATCTTCGGGGTGCCGATCGGGCTGATCATCGGGCGGCTGCTGTGGCGGGCCGTGGCCGACTACACGCCGGTGCAGTACGTCCCGCCGTTCGCGCTGTGGCTGATGCTCGCGGTGGGCCCGGTCACGCTCGTCCTGGCCAACCTGATAGCGGCCTGGCCGGCCCGCTCGGCGGCGCGGCTGCGGGTAGCCCAGGTGCTGCGGACCGAGTAAACCGGCTTCGGGCGGTACGCTGGGCCGGTCCGCTTGCGGCGTCCCGGGATTCCCGGGTTCGAGGCGGCTCCGGGTGCATAGCTCAGCGGTAGAGCGCTCGCCTTACAAGCGAGAAGTCACTGGTTCGAACCCAGTTGCGCCCACCGGCACCGGCGCGAATCGCGCCGCCGGTCAGCGTGCTGCAGATCGCGCCGTCCCTGCGCTCCAAGTTCCGCGTCCCGGCATCCGCCCAGTCCACTCCCGCCTGGACTGGCGCCCGCATGGCTGTGATCGCCTGCTGCCGATTACGAGCGCCGGTCACCGCGGGCCGGACCGCGCCGGTGCGCCAGCTAGCCGGGCACCCGGACTGATCAAGCCGTGCACCCGGACTGATGTAGCACTGGCCCTCCGAGCGCGACCTGCTCAGCAGTAGATCAGAGGTACAAGAGGCGCTACTCAGACCAGTCCTCAGTGACCTGCAGGCGTTGCTGCCACTGGCGGGTGTCCGGGGCGCTGGCCTGGCGCCGCTCGGAAAAGGCAAGCATGCCCCGGGTCCGGGCGATCATCGCCCGGTGGCGCAGGGTCCACGCCGGGCTGCGGCCATAGGTGCCGAAAAACGCGCCGAGGAAGCGCACCTGGCTGGGGTGATGCATGCGGATGATCCACTCGAACCAGGCCACGTCCTCGACCGGATCACCAGCATGCGCCCATTCCCAGTCCATCAGCGCGGTGATCTCACCGGAAGCCGGATCCAGCAAGACGTTCTGCGGGCCGTAATCCCCGTGCACCAAGACCCCTTGGCGGCTACCGCCACCCAGAGCGGGAACGTCGGCCGCATCGATCGTCTGAATGCGGTGCAGTAGCAGGCCGCAGGCACGAAAGACCTGCTCAGCGTGGCCGCCATCGATCAGCTCCTGGCCGTGGCGGCCCGGCACAAGACCCAGCCGCAATTGCGTCCGGTGACGGTCTAGCACTGGCGGGACGGGCAGCCGCCCGGCCAGCGTCGTCAGTATCAGCGACTCGCGGGCACACCGGATCGCAGCATCGGGGCCCTGGTAGGACTTGGTGACCGCCGCGCCATCGGTCATCGTCAGGTTCGTGTAGCCGTGCGGCATCCGCTTCAACCGGCTGTGCTCCTTCGCGATCCCGGCACACTGACCGGCTGAGCCAGGCCGAAATGACTGGCTGAGCATAGTCCCGGCGTGCCAGCCTTGGCCGGTGAGCTGGGATGAGGCCTTCGCCGAGCGTTACGAGGAATGGTCGGCTGAGATGACAGCCGACGTCGCCTTCTACGTCGAGCTTGCCCGCCAGGCGGCCGGGCCGCTGGTCGAGCTCGCGGTCGGCAACGGGCGCGTCGCGATCCCGGTAGCGCAGGCAACAGGCCAGCGCGTCATCGGCATCGACACTTCCCCGGCGATGCTCAGCCAGGCCCGGGCCCGGGCCGCCGCGGCGGGAGTCCAGCTCGACCTGCACGAGAGCGACATGCGCGATCTGTCCGTGGATGAGCCTGCGGCCTTGATCTACTGCCCGTTCCGGGCGCTGCTGCACCTGCCGACCTGGGCCGACCGCCGCGGCACCTTTGAACGGGTCGCCGCCTCGCTCCGGCCGGGAGGACGGTTCGCGTGGAACGCCTTCGCCTTCGACCATCGCATCGCAGCGCGGCTCGATGGCCAGCACCAGCAGGAACCTGTGCCGTACATCAACCGGTACGCGGTGGGCGACAACCGGATAGACATGATCCTCGACGGTGGCGCCACAAGCTCGCTGTGGTGGGCCACCAAGAACGAGTGGCTCGGGCTCCTCGATGTGGCCGGCCTGGAGGTAGCGGCGCTCTACGGCGGCTTCGCCGGTGAGCCGTTCGATGACGACAGCCGGGAGTACGTGTTCATCGCTCGCAGGCCATGATGAAAGACCGGGCTCGCAGGCGATGGCTCTCCCCTCGTAGCCTTGACGGCGGCGCATCGGTGCTGGCGGCCCTGGCCGGGCTGATGGACGAGTTCGACCCCCACTTCAACATCGTGACGCTATAACAATCTAAGCGGCGGTATCCGGCCGGTCAGAAGGGAGCGACGAGATGGCGAAGCCCGACGCAGTTTTCATCTACATCGGCACCTATCCGAGCGAGGCGGCGGCGCGAGGCGACTACCAGGTAATCAAGGAGCTCCATGCCGCTGGTGCGGTCGGCACCTACGACGCCGCGGTGGTCACCAAGGACGACGCGGGCAAGGTCCATGTCAACAAGGACGAGACGGCCGCCCGGCACGGGGCATGGGGCGGCGCGGCGGTGGGTGCCGTGGTCGGCATCTTGTTCCCGCCCGCGATCATCGGCTCCGCCATCGTGGGCGCGGCTGTGGGCGGGGTAGGCGGTCACTTGTGGCGTGGCATGTCCCGGGCGGACGTCAAGGAGTTCGGGGAGATCATCGACCAGGGACAGGCGGCCCTCGTCATCGTCGGGGAGAGCAAGGTGCAGCAGGCTCTGAACAAGGCCGCGCTGAAAGCCGAAAAGCACATTGCCCGGGAGCTTGGCGTGAGCGCGATGGACGTCGACCAGGCTATCCAGGAAGCCGCCAGGGAAGTCAGCTGACCTGCCGTTCCGCGGCCGGACTGCGCCAGTTCTGGCCACGATTGCCAGGCCGGGGCAATGAGCCCTTCGACCTGGGCTGCCGCTGCATTCTGCGCTGGCGCTGCCGGCACGGGTGATGTGCACCCGGCGGCCGCGATGGATACTGAGGGCTGGCATCACGAATCGGCAGTGCGGACGATCGGGGCTAGGGCATTGTTCGGCAGGAAGAGGCGGCAGCAGCGACGCTTTGATCAACAGGCCACGCGGTACCAGATGCGCCAGCGCATGCTCTCCATCGGCGACGACTACGTGATCGAAAACGACCGTGGCGAGCGGGTGTTCAGGCTGGATGGCAAGGCTATGCGGATCCGCAAGACCATCCTGTTTGAGGACATGGACGGGCGGGAGTTGTGCAAGATCCAGGAGCGGATGCTGCGCATCAAAGACAGCATGGGGATCGAGGGGCCCGAGGGAAACCAGATCGCCATCGTCAAGAAAGCCTTGGTCACGCCGCTGCGCGAGCGGTGGATCGTCAGGCTTGAGGACGGGCCGGACCTGCACGTCCAGGGCAACATCGTCGACCACGAGTACCGGATCGAGCGGGATGACGCAAAGGTCGCTGAAGTCTCCAAACGGTGGTTCCGGGTCCGCGACACCTACGGAGTCGAAGTGGCCCCGGGAGAAAACGACGTTCTGATCCTGGCCGCCGCCGCCGTGCTCGACACCATGGCCCACCCGTCCAGATAATCCTGGGAGCCCGTCCGGGGCGTCGGCTCCGTCCGCGGGTCAGCCGAAGAACTTGTCGACGTCAGCCTGGTTCTCGGCGAATGCCCAGAACTCCGTGGCCTTGCCGTCGGCCAGATGCCAGATGTTGGCCTCCCGGGCCTCCAGCTTCTGCCCGTCCTTTTCGCCGCGGGCGGTTACCAGCACCACGCCGTGCCTGTCGTTGGCCACGATGTCATGGATGTCCAGGTGGAAGGAGCCACCGCTCAGCTCCATCAGCTTGCCGAAGAAGCCCATGACCTCCTGGTGGCCGTGGTAGTCACCCGAGGTCTGGTTGGATCCCCCGACGTGCCACGCGATGCCGGGGTCGAAGATGGCCAGGACAGTGTCCATGTCTCCGGAGGCGAACGCCTCGTACCCGCGCCTGAGCAAGTCCTCGTGTGGATGCGCCATTGCCACCCTCCGCGCTCTGAGGCTGATCACCAGCCGCCACTCGCCTGGCCCGGCGGGTCCAGGGTGCTGATCAGCGTATGATCTCCCCTCCTGCGATGCCAGGGCCAAACGGCAGCTGAGCAAGAACTCCGGCTACGAGTGCGCCAGCTGCGGCCAGCGGTTCAGCCCGTCAGCCCTGGCCGCCGCCGCCGCGGCGCCGCATCGGAGCCCTCTTGCGTCCCACCAGATGAAAGACGCGGCTGAGCTGGCGGTAGGGGTCTCGCCGGCTCGCCTCGAGCTCGACCGCGGCCGTCGCCGCCACCTGCTGCGCGTCGCCGGGGTCAAGCTCAGCGCCGCTGAACTCGAGCCAGTCGACGAACAGCCATACCCCGTACCAGCGCACCGGCTCCACGCCGTGGCCGCGCACAAGCTCGCTGAGTTCGTCCACCGTGCCGGCCCGGCCGGGCACTCCGAGCACGCCGATCTCGGTTCTGGCGTCGAACGACGCCAGCGCGTCATCCCAGCGCCGCTCCAGGGCCGGGCGCACTGCCGACGCCTTGGCGTTGCCGGTCATGATCGAGACGATGCCGCCGTCTGCGGCGCACTGGCACAGCTGGCTGACCAGCGGCCCGGGCTGCTCCAGGTAACCGAGCACGCCATGGCACAGCACCGCGGCGAACCGCTGGCCGCGCGTCGCCTCGCCGGCGTGCTCGCCTTCGGCCTGCACGAGCGTCACCCGGTGCTGGGCCTCAGCGGGCAGCCGCGGCAGCCGCTCCCGGGCTTTGCCCAGCATGGCCGGCGACGAGTCCAGCAGCGTCACCTCGTAGCCGGCCTGGGCCAGCGGGAACGACTGGTGGCCCGCGCCGCCGCCGACGTCGAGCACAGCTGCCGGGGGCGGCGGCAGGTGCTCCAGCAGCTGATGGTGCATTACGTAGGTGCGCACGTACCCCTTCACCGAGGCATAGGCCTCATCGGCGAACCGGTCAGCCAAGCTGGCCCAGGCATCGTCGGCCATCACGCCAACATAGACGGGGCCTGCCGGCGGCGGTCATGAAGGCGCACCGAGAAGCCCGAGATCCCGAAGGCTTTCCGCGGTCTCCACGATCGTCGCGCCGGCCGGGCGCGGCCGCCAGCCGAGCTCGTTGCGGGCGCGGTCGTTGTGGATGACCAGGTCGGGCAGCTCAGCTCCGGGCGCCTCCCCGGTCGGTACCCGCCCGGCCAGCGGGCCGAGCCGGTCGCGCAGCATCTGGGCCAGCTGCAGGTAGCTGATCGTCGGGCCGTCCGCGAGCGCCAGGAAGCGCTTGCCTGCCGCCCCGGGCGCGGTCATCGCCCTGATGTGCAGGTCAGCCACATCGCGCACGTCAGCGACACCGAAGCGCTGGCGCGGCACGACGGTCATCGCCCCGTCCAGCATCGCCTTGACCAGCTGCAGCGTGGAGCGCACCTCGGCGGTCAGCGTCGGCCCGAAGATGGCCGTCGGGTTGATCACCACCAGCTCGGTGCCGTCCCCCTCCTGCTCGATGAAGTCCCAGGCGGCGCGCTCCGCGACCGCCTTGGAACGCGGGTAGGGGTGCAGTCCCGGGGTGTCCGGGTCGGTCCAGTCGGCCTCGGTGTAGTCGGCGCCCGGCTTGGGCGTGTAACCGATCGCCGCGAAGGACGAGGTCAGCACCACGCGCCGGGCACCGGCATCGCGGGCGGCGCGCAGGGCACGGACCGTGCCGTCACGGGCGGGCACGATCACCTCGTCCGGGTCCGTTGGCTGGATCATCGGCGACGCAACGTGGTAGACCTCCGCGCAGCCGCCCGCCGCGGCGGCCCAGCCGTCGTCAGCGGTGAGGTCCGCGACGGTAACCTCCAGGCCGGCATCATCGGCGCCGCCGCGGCGGACGGCCGCGCGCACCGCGGTCTCACGGCCCGCCGACCTGACCGTGGCGCGCACCGCGGTCCCGTCCCGCAGCAGCGCGGCGATCAGCTGCGTGCCCAGGTAGCCAGAACCGCCGGTGACCAGGACCGGGCTCATCGCGCCGCCGCCATGCGACTGACCGCGTCCCGGACGCGCTCCCAGGCGCTCGCTTCGGCCAGCTCGTCGCCGCGGTCGCGGGCGTCCCACACGGCCGCCTTCTCGCGCAGGTAGTCCAGGTGGGTCCGGAGCGTCCCGATCTGCGCCCCGACCCGCTCGGCGTGACGCAGCAGCAGGTCACGCTGCTCGGCAGCCGCGACGCGGCCGCGCGCCCGGTTGGCCTGGTAGGTGCGCATGTCCTCGATGCCCATGCCCATGGCGCGCAGGCAGGCCAGGATCTGGAGCGTGTCGACGTCCGCGCTGCTGTAGCGGCGATGACCGCTGCTAGTGTCCCGGCCGATCGGGCCGATCAGCCCGACCTCCTCGTAATAGCGGAGCGTCGGCTCACTGAGCCCGCTGCGCCGCGCCACGTCCTGGATCGTCAAAGCCGTCATGACGGCAGCTAAGCAAACCTCAAGCGCTTTAAGTCAAGCGCTCACCGCCCTGCGGGCTGGTGCGCGGCGTCAGAATTGATCGTCGCGGGGAAGCACACTGACACTCGCCTCGCCAGTCAGCGGCCGCATGGCGGTGAAGTGCTGAGGTCCAGGCTCGCGTGCTCGGCCAGGACCCGGCGGATGCCCTCGCGGATCAGCTCAGCCTCGGAGTGATGGCGCCGCCGCGACCGAGCGTCAGCCGGCCAGGGACTCCAGCAGGCGGGACACGTTCCGCTCAAGCTCGCGGCTGGCGCCGGCGTGGCCGGCCAGGTGGCTGATCAGCGCATGCTGGAACAGCCCGTCGAACAGCGCGTAGGCCACGCCGGGGGTCACCGATAGCGGCGCCCCGGCGAGGTCGGCGAACTTGCCGGCGATGCGCCAGATCATGCGCTCCAGGCTCTGGTCGATCTCGCCCACGTCGGCGCGCAGCGCCTGGTCGAACTGGCTCTGGTTCCGCAGGTCGTACCAGAGCCGGTGCATCGCCGCGTCCTCGCGCAGCGTCGCGGCCATGGCGGCGCCGAATCCGCGTTTCAGTTCGGCCGCAGAATCCGCGGTGGCGACGATGCTGTCGTATCGCCGGACACACTCGGTCTTGTACTGCCGCACGCAGTAGGTGATCAGCTCAAGCTTGTCGCTGAAGTAGTAGTGCAAGACCCCGTGCGAGAACTCGGAGTTGTTCGCGATCTCGCGCAGGCTGGTGCGCGCGTAGCCCAGCTCAGCCAGGGTCTGCAGGGCGGCCGAGGCAAGCTGCGCCCGCCGCCCGGCGAATTTGTCCACCTGGCGGCGCGCGACGCGGTCCCGGTTCCGCTCTGCTACCTCGGTCAATGACGCGTTCCCATCCTGGCCGGCGAGGTCAGGCTAGCGGCCAGGCCGGACGGCCCGGCCGCCACTTGACGATCGGCCAGCGTTCTCTGGACGAGAGTCCAACAAACTCTTGACAAGTGTCAAGACGGCTGGCCAGGCTATGAGCCACGTCACATTCCCGAGCCGGGCCGGCGACGTCGCGGATTGAGGTGCCTGATGAGCGTGTACGACCTGACCGGGCGGAAGGCCCTGGTAACCGGCGGGGCCCGCGGACTGGGGGAAGGAATGGCCCAGGCGCTCGCCCGCGCGGGCGCGGCGGTGGTCGTCGGCGACATCCGCGAGGACCTCGGCAAGGCCTGCGCCGATGCCCTGCAGGCTTCCGGCGCGCAGGCCGGGTTCGTGCCGCTCGATGTCACCGCGGAGGCGAGCTGGGAGCGCGCCATCCCCGCGGCCGTCGGCCATCTCGGCGGCCTGGACATCCTGGTCAACAACGCCGGGGTGGAGATCACCAGCCTGCTGGCGGACCTGGACGCCGAGGACGCCCGGCGGATGCTGGAGGTGAACGTGCTCGGCACGGCGCTCGGCATCAAGCACGGCCTGCGCGCGATGCGCCCGGGCGGCCCGGCGGGCCACGGCGGCGCGATCGTCAACGTCGCGTCGGTGGCCGCGACGATCGCCTTCCCCGGCATCGCCGTCTACTCGGCCACCAAGTCCGCGGTGGACCGGCTGACCCGGGTAGCCGCGATGGAGGCCGGCCAGCTCGGCTACGGGGTCCGGGTCAACTGCGTCTACCCGGGCCTGGTCCCCACCGAGATGGGCGCGCAGCTCGCCCAGGATGTGGCGTCCCTCGGCCTGTTCGCGAGCCCGGAGGCGGCGGTCGGCGAAGTGGTCGGCCAGACCCCGCTGGGACGGCTCGGCGAGGTGGCCGACATGGCCGACGCGGTGGTGTTCCTGGCCTCCGACGGCGCCCGCTTCATCACCGGGGCCGGCCTGCCGGTCGACGGCGGCATGGGCATGTAGCAGCGATGCGCGGCCGGTGTTCCCGCGCGGCCTGAAGGGACGAGCACATGCGCCTGACCGGCTACCTCGACAAGGGCGCATCCCTCGGCCCGCAGGCGCCCTGCCTGACCACGGCCGGGCGCAGCCTGTCCTATGCCGGCGTCCAGCGGCTGTCCTGGCGGATTGCCCGCGCGCTGGACCGGGCGGGGCTCGGCCCCGGCGACACGATCGCCATCTTGTCCGCGAACGACCCGGTCGCGTTCAGCTGCGTGTTCGGCATCTCCCGGGCCGGCGCGGTGTGGTGCCCGGTCAACCCGCGCAACGAGGCGGCGGAGAACCGCGACCTGCTGGATCTCTTCGACTGCCGCTGCCTGATCTTCCAGGCCGCGTTCGCCCCGCTGGTCGCCAGGATCGTGCCCGGCCTGCCCAAGCTGGCCGCCCTGGTCTGCCTGGACGGTGACCCGCCCGGCGCAGTGCCGTTCGGGGACTGGATCGGCCCCGAGCCCGCCGAGCCCTGGCAGGCCGAGCCCGCCAGCGACCTGGTCATGCTGGTCGGCACCGGGGGCACCACCGGGCGGCCTAAGGGCGTGATGCTGACCGGCCGCAACATCGAGACGATGTCCGCGCTGACGCTGATGAGCTACCCGTTCCGGCCGCGGCCGCGGTACCTGGCCCTCGCGCCGCTCACCCATGCGGCGGGCGTGCTGTGCTTCCCGGTCCTGTCGCTCGGCGGCGAGGTCGTCATCATGCCCCAGCCGGACCTGGCCGGGTTCCTGGCGCTGACCGGGCAGCACAAGATCACGCACACGTTCCTGCCGCCGACCCTGATCTACATGCTCCTCGACCACCCGGGCCTGGATCAGGCCGACCTGACCAGCCTGCAATGCCTGTGGTACGGCGCGGCGCCGATGTCGGCCAGCCGGCTCGAAGAGGCCATCACCCGGATCGGCCCGGTCATGGGCCAGCTGTTCGGACAGTCCGAGGCCCCGATGATGATCTCCACGCTGGCCCCGGCGGAGCACTTCCGTGACGACGGCTCGCTGGCCACCGAGCGGCTGCCGGGCGCCGGGCGCCCCACCCCGCTCACCACCGTCGCGATCATGGACGATGCGGGCCATCTGCTCGGGCCGGGCGAGCGGGGCGAGATCGTGATCCGCGGGTCGCTGGTCATGGCCGGCTACTACAAGAACCCGGAAGCCTCGGCCGAGGCGTCCCGGCACGGCTGGCACCACACCGGGGACATCGGCTACCTCGACCGGGACAACTACCTGTTCATCGTGGACCGGGCCAAGGACATGATCATCACCGGCGGCTTCAACGTCTACTCGGCCGAGGTGGAGCAGGTCCTGCTGGCCCACCCGGCCGTGCAGGACTGCGCGGTCATCGGCCTGCCGGACGGCAAGTGGGGCGAGCGCGTCACGGCCGTCGTGCAGCTGCGCCCCGGGCAGGCCGTGGCCGGCGATGAGGTCCGCGCCTTCGTCCGGGAGCGGCTGGGCAGCGTGAAGGCCCCCAAGCAGGTCGAGATCTGGCCCGACCTGCCCCGTTCCAAGGTCGGCAAGGTCCTCAAGGCGGAGGTCAAGGCCCGGTTCGCCGCGGGCACTCCGTAGGGCTCCGGGCACCCCGCAGCACTCCGGGCGCTCAGGCCGGTGTCTGAGCCGCCGGCGAGCCCGCATCAGCGGGCGCCGCCGCGGGCCGCGCGGCGGGGATGCCGGGCGGCCATCCGGCCTCCGCGGCGTCGACGATCTGGAGATCGGCGCGGACATGCAGCTCGGCGGCCGTGATCAGCAGCGAGACGACCGGCGAGCCGCTGGTCATGGCGGCCGCCCCGGCCAGGCTGCGCAGCTCGCGGAGCAGGTGCAGCCGCTGACGGCTGAGCACCTCGGCGAGCAGCGCGGCGTCGCCGAGTTCGGCGGCGGCCATGACCTTGAGGAAGAAGTCGTCGCGGTACCCGCGGGGACGGACGCTCGGCTGGCTCAGCCAGCTGTCCAGTTCCGCGCGCCCAGCCGGGGTAATGCGGTGCACCAGCCGGTCCGGCTTGACCGGCTGCGGCTGCCGCTCGGTCTCGATCAGCCCGTCCCGGGCCAGCCGGTCCAGGATCTGGTAGAGGTGGCCGATATTCAGCCCGCCCCACTGCTCGCCGACCGCCTGCTCGAAGCTGCCGCGCAGCTGGTATCCGTGCGCCGGCCCGGCGGCCAGCAGGGCGAGCACGGCATGCTGAAGCGGCATGTGCTGGCCTCCGGCGCTGCTCGGCGTAGCGGGCTTACCTCGTGACCAGGTAACGATGCGGTCTCTTACCTTGCCTTGTCACTAGGTATGGGCCGACAGTAGTCGCAGACCGGGGTCAGTGCCAGTGCGCGGCACGGCAGCGCGCGAAGGCCGGATAACGCCACCAGCCAGGGCAGGGAGCCGGACGTGGCTGAGCAGCACCGCGGCGGAGCCGCTCTCGAGTTGCGCGGCATCAGCAAGCACTACGGGATCAGCAAGGACCAGCGGGTGGCCGCGGCCGACGGCATCAGCCTCAGCATCGGGGCCGGCTCGTTCGTGGCCGTCACCGGCGCCTCCGGGTCGGGCAAGTCGACGTTGCTGCACCTGATCGGGGCGATAGAGCAGCCAGATGCCGGCGCGGTACTCAGTGACGGCACCGACATCACCCGATTGCGCGGGGCTGCGCTGGCCGCCTACCGGCGCACGGTGGGGTTCGTGTTCCAGCGCTACAACCTGCTGCCGGCACTGACCGCGCTGGACAACGTGATCGCCCCGGTGCTGCCCTACCGGACCCGGTGGGACAAGCGCGACCGCGCGCGGCGGCTGCTGGCCGCCGTCGGCCTGGCCGGCCGCGGGCAGTCCCTTCCGTCGCGGATGTCGGGCGGCGAGCAGCAGCGGGTCGCGATCGCCCGGGCCCTGGTCAACCGCCCGTCGCTGGTGCTGGCCGACGAGCCGACCGGCAACCTCGACTCAGCCAGCGCCGCCGAGATCATGGCCCTGCTGGCCGGGCTGCGGGAAGAGCACGGGATGACGATCCTGCTGGCCTCCCACGATCTGCAGATCGCGGCCCGCAGCGAGCGGCTGATCCGGCTGCGGGACGGCGCGATCACCGACGACATCGACCTGGCCGACGGCTACCCGGTGGACGATGTCATCCGCCGTGCCGCCCAGCTGGGCTGAGCGGGCGCCACCGGTGCACCGGCTCGCCTGGTCGCAGCTTCGCTACCGGCGCGCCCGGGTGGCGGCCCTGCTGGCCGGCATGCTGGTCGCGGTGACGGCGTTCACGGTGCTGACCGCCGCGACCCGGACCTCGCAGCTGCGCACCATCGGCGCGGTGACCGCGCACTTCCGTCCCGCCTACGACATCCTGGTCCGCCCGGAGGGCGCCCGGACGCAGCTGGAATCCCGGACCGGCACCGTCCAGCCGAACTTCCTGTCCGGCATCTACGGCGGCATCTCCATGGCGCAGTACCACCAGATCCGGCAGCTCCCCGGCGTGCAGGTAGCCGCGCCGATCGCGATGGCGGGCTACCTGCTGCCCGACGTGCCGGTCGGCGTCCGGCTGCCGGCCGCCGCGGCACATGCCCGGACCAGGCAGCTGTACCGGGTCACCACGACGTGGGTGAGCGCGGGCGGCAGCGTGCGGATCCCGCAGCCGCCGTCCTACGTCTACCTCACCAGCAACCGCCTGGGGGGCCAGGCCGCCTACGAGCGGCTCCCCGGCGGGTCGAAGGCCAGCGTGTGCCAGGGCTATCCGCTCAGCGCGTCCGGCCCGCCGTTCGGCGCCGCCCGCCAGTCCAGCCTGTGGTGCTGGTCGCGGGCCAACGGGTTGTTCGGCGAGGGCAGCTGGGAGGGCCTGACCGCCCGCCGGCCGGGGTTCGCGGTCGACTGGCAGTTCCCCATGCTGGTCGCGGCCATCGACCCGGCCGCGGAGTCCCGGCTCGACGGCCTGAACCGGGCCGTCATCTCCGGCCGCTACCTCGGCGAGCATGCGGCGACAGCGCCAGGCGCGGGAACGCAGGGACTGCCCTTCCCGGTCCTCGCCGCCGGCCGCAGCGGCGTGGGCGAGTACGCGGCGGTCAGGGTCCAGCGGCTGCCCGGCCCGGCGCGCCCGCCGCGGCTCGACCCGGGCGCGATGCGGACGGACGCCGCCGTGCCCGGCCGGACGGTCGTGACGGCGAAGATTACCGCCGGGCAGGCCTACCGGCAGCTGGTGTCCCTGCTTTCCGGATCCGGCTACCAGGACTTCAGCCAGAGCCCCAATGGTTACTGGAGCGTCGGGCCAGCCCGGTACCAGCGCATGCCGGACGGCAGCCTCGCGCCGGTCCGGGCGCGCAACCCGGCGTCGGTGTGGAGGTACGCCGTGCCCGGGCTGAGCGGGCCGCCGATGGACGAGGCGGCGACCGCATACCGGGCCATCACCGAACACGAGTTCACCGACAGCGTCTCCGCAGCTCTCGCCCCGTTCCCGCGGGCCGTGGGCCTGTTCGACCCGGACAAGGTCGCTGCGTTCGACCCGCTGTCGCAGGTGCCGCTCGGGCCGTACCAGCCGGTGGCTGCCGCCCCGGCTGACGCGGCGGCCCGCCGGGCCCTGGGCGGGCACGGTCTGCTGCCGAGCCTCAACCTGGGCGGGTACGTCAGCCAGCCGGTGCAGCTCATCACCACGCTGTCGGCGCTGCCCGCGCTGGAGAACAGCGCCGAGTTCACCGGGAACCTGCACGCCGCCGACCCGATCAGCGTGATCCGCGTCCGCGTGGCCGGGGTCACCGGGCCCAACCCGGTGTCGCTGGAGCGGATCAAGGAAGTCGCGCAGCAGATCGCGGTGCGCACCCGCCTGACCGTGGACATCGTCGCCGGTTCCTCGCCGGCCCCCACCACCATCAGCCTGCCGGCCGGGAAGTTCGGGCAGCCCCCGCTGCGGCTGTCAGAAGGCTGGGTCAAGAAGGGGGTGGCGGTGGCCATCCTCTCCGCGGCCGACGCCAAGAGCGTGGTGCTGTTCACGCTGATCCTGGTGGTCTGCGCGCTGTTCGTGGCGAACTCGGCCACCGCGGCGGTCCGCGGCCGCCGCCAGGAACTGGGCGTGCTGGCCTGCCTGGGCTGGACCCGGCCCCGGCTGTTCGCCACCGTGCTCGGGGAGCTGGCGGTCATCAGCCTGATCGCCGGGGCCGCGGGCGGTGCGCTCTCGCTGCCGCTCTCGGCGGCGCTGCAGCTGCGCGCCTCCCCGGTCCGGGCGATCCTGGCCGTCCCGGCTGCGATGGGCCTGGCGGTGGTGGCCGGCGCGGTCCCGGCCTGGCTGGCCTCGCGCTCGGCTCCGGTGGTCGCGATCCGGCCGCCGGTGCTCGCGGTCAGGAGCAGCCGCCACGCCAGGGGGATCACCGGGCTGGCGGTCATGAACGTGCTGCGCACCCCGGGCCGCAGCCTGGCCGGCGCGCTCAGCCTGGCGATCGGCGTGGCCGCGCTCACCCTGCTCACCGGCGTGACGGCGGCCTTCCGCGGCACCATCGTGGGGTCGCTGCTCGGCAACGCGGTCGCGGTCCAGGTCCGCGGCGTGGATTACGTGTCGGTCGCCGCATCCGTGGTGCTGGGGGTGCTGGCCGTGGCCGACGTGCTCTTCATCAGCATCCGTGAGCGGGCCGCCGAATTCGCCACCATCCGGGCGCTCGGCTGGCCGGAGCCCGCGCTGGCGCGGCTGGTGGTCAGTGAGGGCGCCGTGCTCGGCCTGGCGGGCTCGCTGGCCGGGGCCGTGCTCGGGCTGGCGGCGGCGGCCACGTTCGCCGGGCAGTTCCCGCTGCGCCTGCTGCTCGCCGCGGCCGCCGCCGTCCTGGCCTCGGTGCTCGTGACCGTGGCCGCCGCGCTGCTGCCCGCCCGGTTCCTCGGCCGCCTGCCCACCGCGCAGCTGCTGGCTGAGGATTAACGCGCGGCAGCCCGCGGCGGCACGGCCGCGGCGGCCCGCGGGCGTAGCCTGGCGGTGAGGTGCCGCATGCATGTCGTCGACTTCGTTATTTTCGCGGGCTGGCTGGCCTTCTGGGCCTACTGGTTCATCGTGGCTGCCGGCGCGAAGCCCGGCCGGACCAACTGGGCCCGGTTCGCCGGCGTCCGGGTCGCGATCATCCTCGTCGTCCTGCTGTTGCTGCGGGTCCGCTTCCTGCACCAGCACGCGGTCACCGGCAACCCGTGGCTGCAGGGCATCGGCCTGGCGGTCTTCGCGCTCGGACTAGGGCTGGCCGTGTGGGCCCGGGTCTACCTCGGCCGGAACTGGGGCATGCCGATGTCGCAGAAGACCGACCCGGAACTGGTCACCTCCGGCCCGTACCACAGCGTCCGGCATCCCATCTACTCCGGCATCATCCTGGCCATGATCGGCACGACCATCGCCGTCAGCCTCTACTGGCTGGTGGCGGTGGTGTTCCTGGGCGGCTATTTCAGCTACAGCGCCGTGGTAGAGGAACGGAACATGGCCCGCCTGTTCCCCGGCTCGTACCCGGATTACCGGCGCTCGACCAAGATGCTGATCCCGTTCATCCTCTGAGCCGGGGCCGGAGCCCGGCGGCCAGCAGCAGCGCGCAGGCCGCGATGAGCACCGGCTCGACGCCGAACGCCGCGCGCAGCCCGGCCCGGTCGGCGAGGCCGCCGAGCAGGTAGGGCGCCACGATGACGAGCGCGCCGCTGAGCAGCTGGGTACGCGCGTTGGCCGCGTCCTCGCGTCCCGGCGCGGCGGCCAGGGCGAGGGCGACCGACAGCGGATAGAGGTTCGCGACGCCGAGGCCGCAGACGAACAGGCCGGTGATGGCCAGGAAGGGCATTGTGGTCAGCCAGAAGGTCCCGAACCCGGCGGCGGTGACCGCCAGTGAGACGCAGAGCAGCGCGACGGCCCGCCCGGCGCGGCGGGTCAGCCACCCCCCGGCGATGCGGCCGCCCAGGATGCCGAGGTAGAAGCTGCTCAGGGCGGTGGCGGCACGGGCGGCGGGCAGGCCGGCCACGGCGAGCAGCTCGGCGCCGAAGTAGACCACGCAGAACTCGGCCGCGACGCCGCCGGCGACGAGGGCGGCCAGCAGCCAGCAGGCCAGCGGCAGCCGGCCCCGCCCGCCCGCCGTCGAGGCGGCAGGAACGGCCGGCAGCCGCTCGTGCCGGTAGCGCAGGTACAGGGCGCCGAACGCGGCAGCGGGCAGCCCCATCGCCGCCCGCCAGCCGGCCGGGGTGCCCTGGCCCAGGCCGAGCAGCTGCGGGGCGAGCACGGCGCACGCGGCCGCCCCGACGTTGGCTTCGGTCAGCGCCCGGTCCCGCCGCTCGCCGTGGCGGCTGGACAAGATCGCCTGGGTGCAGGCGAGCACGACCGTGCCGGCGAGCCCGAGCACCGCGGCGCCCAGCATGGTGAGCGGGACGCCGCGGGCGAGCGTGAACAGGCCCGCGCCGGCCGCGGCCGCTGCCGCCGAGCCCCACAGCAGCGCGCCGCGCCGCAGCCGGCGGGCGAGCGCCGCGAAGGACAGCCCGGCCACCGCCGCGCCGGCCGCCCACACCGCCGCGTAGGCGCCGAGCACCGCATAGGAGAAGCCCAGCTCGGCCCGCAGCAGCGCGAGCGCGGGCCCGAACGCGTACAGCCAGAACGCGAAAGCGGCCAGCGCGCCGTAGCTCAGCAGCGTCGGCGCATCCCGGCGGAAGGCCCCGCCGCCCGCATCGGCGGCGACCGCGGGGCCGGACGACTCCGGGCGCCCGCTCAGCCGGATTCCCGCTCGGCCGGGGCCTGCTCGGTGAAACCGAACACCGCGTACAGCACGCCCGGGATGACCGAGCCCCAGCCTTGGGCTTTGCCGGTATGCGCGCCGAACACCGCGAAGGTGTTGTGCGGCCCGCCTGCCGACGGGAGCTGCTTGGCGAGCTGGCCGATCGAGACCGTCACCAGCATCAGCACGGCCAGGCCGAGCAGCACCGCCAGCGGCGTGCTGCCGCCGGCGTACGGGACGGCGAACAAGATCGAGAACGCCACCGCGGCGGCGGGCGCCATGTCGGTGACGGACATGAACAGCACCGACGTCAGGCCGACAGCATCCCGCTGCAGGCCGCCCTGCCGGGGTCCGGTCATGGCCGTGTTCCCTGTCCCGGACACCGGCCAGGAAACCCGCCCTTCATTTCCTGGCGGATTCCGCCCGGGATCGGCGCTAGCATCCGGCCATGACGGCAAGCAGCGATCCGGCGCTCCCGGGTCCGGCGGGATCCGGTGAGCCGGCGGAGGCGCAGTTCGGGCCGCACCGGTTCTCCGCAGGCGAGGGCGGCGGCAGCACGCAGTTTCGCGGGGCCCGGTTCGATGTCGCGGACCTGCGCGGGGCGCGGTTCACCGACTGCGACCTGACCGGAGTCACCATCCGGGACGGCTGGCTGGCCGACGTCAGCATTTCCGGCTATCTGCGCAACGTCACCGTTAATGGCGTGGACGTGACCGATTTCGTCAGCGCCGAGCTGGACCGGCGCCACCCCGAGCGGGTGCAGTTCCGCGAAGGGCAGAACGCCGCCGACGTCCGCGCCCTGTGGGACACGATCGAGCGGCTGTGGGCACAGGCCGGCGAGCAGGCCGGCTGCCCGCGGCCGCGCTGGCCGAGCAGGTCAACGAGGAATGGTCGTTCGGCCAGACGCTGCGCCACCTGGTCTTCATCACCGACGCCTGGGCCAGCCGCACGGTGCTGGACGAGCCGATGCCCTACCACCCGCTCGGCCTGCCGCAAACCTGGTACCCGGCCGCCGACGCGGCCGCGCTCGGCATCGACCTGACCGCGCAGCCCGGTTACGCCGAGATCGACGCCGCCCGCGCGGACCGGATGGCGGTAATGCGGCGCATCGTGGCCGGGCTGACCGACGACGACCTGGGCCGGCCGTGCCCGCGCCCGCCCGCTCCCGGGTACCCGGACGAGGAGCGCACCGTGATCGACTGCCTCAGCGTGGTGCTGGACGAGGAGATCGAGCACTACCGCTTCGCGGTCCGCGACCTGGCCCTGCTGGAAGCTCGCTAGCGATTCCCGGCGGCATCGGGGCGCCGGCTCTGGCCGGTCGGATGGCCGGCGCGTCCCGCTCGCCCCCGCGCCTGGGCAGCACCACCGATGGCATGCCTGCGCCGTCCGCCTCGGTCCTGGGCCTGATGCTGACCGTTACGCTGCTGCCCGAGCCGCTTATTACCATTAGCAGCGCGGGCACAGGCTCGAAGACACCGGCCCGGGCCGGTGTCTTCGAGCCTGTGCGCCGCGACGGGGAGAAAGAGGAGGAAGAGGGAGGACACGAGTGATGCTTGCCCCGCACCGGCACGGCGCGCAGGACGGCAGGTCGCCACGGCAAGACGGCAGGGCGCTACGGCTGGCGGAGCCTGGCCTGAGCCTGCCGGAGGTGGCCGCGGCGGCCAGGATCCCGCAGGGGGCCCTGCGGCACGCCCGCGAGCTTGGGATCCTGCCGCTGGCGGACATGGACGGTCAGAGATGGTCACCGGCCGCCCTCCGCGAGATCCAGGATCGCTGGCCGGCGATCGCCGCCGAACTCAGGCACGCCGAGGAATTCGGCGCCGTGCGGTGCGCCGAATTGCTGAGCCGGGTCACCGGCCTGGCCGTGACCTCGGCGCACATCGAGAAGCTGGCCGCCGAGGGCATGCTGAGCGCCAGCCGGATCTACCGGGCCGGCCGCTCTACCGGTCGGCGGACGTGCGCGCTCTGGCCGCCGACCCGCTCAGCCGGGCCTTCCTGACCGAGATCGCCCCGTTCCGCCAAGCCTGGTGACCGGCCGCCCGCCCGCAGCGCCTGAAGCGGCCGGCGGCCGGACGGCCGCCGGCCGCGGCGCGCCGCCCGCCGTCACCGTGGTCATCGCCACCAGGAACCGGGCGGCCGGGCTGTGCCGGACGCTGGACATGCTGGCCGCGCTGCCGGAGCGGCCGCCGGTCATCGTGGTCGACAATGCCTCCACCGACGGCACCCCCGCCGCGGTGGCCGCGCGGCATCCGGGCGTGGTCGTGCTGCGGCTGCCGCGCAATCGCGGGGCTGCGGCCCGCAATGCCGGGGCCGCCCGGGCCAGGACCCGGTTCGTCGCCTTCAGTGACGACGATTCCTGGTGGCAGGACGGCGCGCTGGCCCGGGCCGCCCGGCTGCTGGACGACTGGGCCGGGCTCGGCCTGGTCGCGGCCCGCACGCGGGTGGGCGCCGAGCAGGCCGACGACCCGATCAACGGGCTGCTGGCCGCCAGCCCGCTGCCGTCCGCGGGGCTGCCGGGGCCGCGGGTGCTGGGCTTCCTCGCCTGCGCCGCGGTCGTACGCCGGTCGGCCTTCCTGGCCGTGGGCGGCTTCAGTGAGCTGCTGCTGCTCAGCGGCGAGGAGGCACTGCTCGCGATGGACCTCGCCGCGGCTGGCTGGCCCGCGGTGTACGCGCCGGGGGTGGTGGCGCTGCATCATCCGTCGCCGCACCGGGACGCGCCGGGGCGCCGGCGGCTGGAGGCGCGCAACAGGGTGCTGATCTCGCTGCTGCGACGGCCGCCCGCCGCGGTGCTGGCCGAATGCGGCCGGCTGGCCGCCCGGTTGCCGGGCGACCGCACCGCGGCCGCCGCGCTTGCGGCCCTGCTGCCGCTGCTGCCGCGGGCCCTGCGAGAGCGCCAGCCGCTGCCGCCCGGGATCGAGGCCATGGTCCGGCTGATTGAGCCCGCGCGGACGGGGTAGTCGGCCCGCCCTGCAAAGCGGAGGCGGCCGCCCCGGTGGCTGCCGTGACGTGAGGTCGCGACGGCTGGCCGGAGGGCAGTGCATGACAGCGCCACAGGTACGCCGGATCACCGTGCTCGGCACCGGGTATCTCGGCGCCGTCCATGCCGCCTGCCTGGCCAGCCTGGGCTTCGAGGTGCTCGGCGTGGACACCGACGCCCGGCAGGTGGCCGAGCTGTCGGCCGGCCGGGTGCCGTTCTTCGAGCCGGGACTCGGCCCTCTGGTCGGGCACGGGCTGCGCGCGGGCCGCCTGCGGTTCTGCACGAGCTACAGCGATGCCGCCCGGTTCGGCGACGTGCACTTCATCTGCGTCGGAACGCCGCCCGGGCCGCCCGGCACCGGGGCGGACGTCTCCCAGGTGCTGCGCTGCGCGGGCGAGCTCGCCCCGCGGCTGGAGCGGTCCTGCCTGGTGGTGGGCAAGTCAACCGGTCCGGTTGGCCTGGCGGGCGAGCTGGCGCGCCGCATCACGGCCGCCGCGCCGGCGGCGGAGCGGGCCGAACTGGCCTGGAACCCGGAATTCCTGCGCGAGGGCCATGCCGTCGCCGACACCCTGCACCCGGACCGGATCGTGGCCGGCGTGGCCAGCCCCCGGGCCGAGATGGTGCTGCGCGAGGTTTACGGTCCGCTGATCGCGGCGGGCGTGCCGTTCCTGGTCACCGACTACGCCACCGCCGAGCTGGCCAAGACCGCCGCGAACGCCTTCCTGGCCACCAAGGTCTCCTTCATCAACGCGATGGCGGAGGTCTGCCAGCAGGCGGGAGCGGACGTGCTCACGCTGGCGGAGATCCTCGGCGCCGACGAACGGATCGGACCCGGCGGACTGCGGCCGGGCATCGGCTTTGGCGGCGGCTGCCTGCCCAAGGACCTGCATGCCTTCCTCGCCCGGGCGGCCCAGCTCGGCACCGCCGAGTCGCTGGCGTTCTTGCGGGAGGTGGACGCGGTCAACCGCCGGGCCCGGGCCCGGGTGGTGGCGCTGGCCGAGGAGCTGGCGGGCGGCAGCCTGGACGGGCAGCCGGTCGGGGTGCTGGGCGCGGCGTTCAAGGCTGGCTCGGACGACATCCGGGAGTCCCCGGCGCTGGCGGTCGCGGTGCAGCTGGCCGCGCGCGGGGCCCGGGTCACCGTCTACGACCCGGCCGCCATGTCCCGCGCCGCTCGTGCGCACCCGGAGCTGGAATTCGCGGGCTCGGCGGTGGGAGCGGCCGCCCAGGCGCGCGTGCTGCTGGTGCTGACCGATTGGGCCGAGTTCCGCGACGCCGACCCGGAGGTGCTCGGCAAGGCCGCGGAGCAGCGGACGGTCATCGACGGCCGTCACGTCCTCGACCCGGCCCGGTGGCGGGCGGCCGGCTGGGACTACCGGGCGCCGGGACGCCCGCATGCGGCGGCGCCGCCATGACCGGGCCGGCCCCTGACCCCCGGGCGGCTGTGGTCATCATCACCAGGAACCGGCGCGACGAGCTGACCCGCACGCTGCGGCTGATGACGGCGCTGCCCGAGCGCCCGGTCATCTACGTGGTGGACAACGCATCGGCCGACGGCTCGGCGGACGCCGCGGCCGGCTTCGCCGGCGTGCGGGTGCTGCGGGCTGACCGCAACCTGGGCGCGGCCGGGCGCAACTGGGCGGTCAGCCTGGTCACCGCGCCGTACGTGGCATTCTGCGACGACGACACCTGGTGGGAGCCGGGAGCGCTGGCCAGGGCGGCCGGCCTGCTCGACCGCTTCCCGGCGCTGGCCACAGTGACAGGCAGCATCATCGTCGAGCCGTCCGGCACCCCCGACCCGATCACCCCCGAGCTGGCCGGCTCGCCGCTGGCCGCCCCGCCCTGGCTGCCCGGGCCGGCTTTGCTGTCGATCATGGCGGGGGCCTCGATGGCGCGCGTGTCCGCCTTCCGCGCGGTCGGCGGCTTCAGCGAGCGGCTGTGGCTCGGCGGCGAGGAAGAGCTGTTCGGCCTGGACCTGGCGGCGGCCGGCTGGTGGATGTGCTACGCGGCGGGGGTCCGGGTGCACCACGCGGCGTCGGCCGCGCGCGATCCGCGGGCGCGCCGGATGCTCGGCATCCGCAACACGCTGTGGACGGCCTGGCTGCGCCGCCCGCTGCCCGGCGCGCTGCGGCACACCGGCTACGTGCTGCGCGCCTCGCCGCGAGACACGGCGACCGCCGCCGCGCTGGCCCGGGCGGCGGCCGGACTGCCGTGGGTGCTGGCGCAGCGCCGGGTCATCCCGGCGCCGGTCGAGGCGGGCCTGAGGTCACTGGAGGCGTCACGGCGCAGCTCCCCGGCCCGGCGCTACGTCGGCTGACCGGCCCGTCCTGCTGACCGGCCTGTCGTGCGCCGGCCGGCCGTCGCTACCCCGGCTGGCCGGCCAGCGGCCGGGCCGCCGGCGGCCCGGGCACCAGCGTGTCCGCCGCCGCCATCACCTCGGCCGCGCTGATCCGCAGCAGCCGCGGATCGGGGTCCGCGCCGTGCGCATCGCCGGGACGGTGACCGGCCCCCTTCCACAGCACCAGGTGCCGGCCGGACTGCTGCGGCGGCCCCCACAGCTGCGGCGACACCGGGCCGAACAGCGTCACCGACGCGGTCCCGAAGGCGGTGGCCAGATGCGCCACCCCGGTGTCGCCGCTGATCACCAGGGCCGCCCCGGCGACCAGCTCCGCCAGGCCGGCCAGGTCGGTGCGCCCGGCGGCGACTGCGGCCGGGGGCAACCCCGCGGCGGCCGCGATCCCGGCGGCCAGCCCGCGCTCGACGGGCGAGCCGGTCAGCACCACCCGGTGCCCGCGGCCCGAGAGCTGCCGCGCGACCGCGGCGAACCGGCCGGGCGGCCAGCGGCGGCTGCCGCTGGCCGCGCCCGGGTGCACCACGACCGGGCCGTCCGCGGCGCCGCGGACGGCCGGACGCGCCGCGCCGGGCGGCCGCAGCCGCAGGTCCGCCGGGTCGGCGCGGATGCCGTGCCAGCGCAGCAGCCGGCACCAGCGGGCGACCTCGTGCTCGCCGTCGTCCCACCACGGCCCGTCGACGTCCGGCGCGGCGGGCGAGGCGTACATGATCGTGGCCGCGCCGCCGAGCGCGGTGACCAGGCGGTGGCTAGCGGGCCCGCTGCCGTGCAGATCAGCTGCGAGCGCCGGCGGCGGGGCCGCCCAGCGCACCGGCGCCAGCTCGGCCGCGGGCAGCACCCGGTCGACCGCGCCGGTCAGCGCGGCCAGCGGGGCGAGCACCGCCGGGGCGGCCAGGACCAGGTCGTGACCGGGATAGGCGGCGCGCAGCGCCCGGTAAGCGGGTACCCCGGTGAGGAAATCGCCCAGGCCGAGGGCGCGCAGCATCAGCACGGCCGGGCGCGGGCCCGTCATCGGCCTGCCACCCCGGCCGCTGGCCCGGCGACCCTGGCCAGCAGCGCGTTCCAGTCCGCCAGGAAGCGCTTGAGCCCGTACCGGGCCAGCGCCGCCTCGCGGGCCGCGCGGCCCAGCTCCGCGGCCTCGGCCGGGTCGGCCAGCAGCCGCCGGACCGCGTCGCGCAGCACCTGGCGGCTGGCCGAGACGACGCCCGCGCCGGGGGGCACGGCGTCCGCCACCTCGGTGGCCGCCACCGCCACCACCGGCATGCCCAGGTGCATGGCCTCGATCAGCGACAGCCCGAGCGAGGTCCACCGCACCGGGTGCAGGTAGACGCGCCGGCGGGCCAGCGCGTCGTGCATCTGCTCCTGCGGCAGGTTCTCATAGCCCCGGATACCGGGCGCGCCCAGCTTTTCCGGCAGGTCCGCCACCTGCATCCCGAATACGTCCAGGCCGGCCTGCTCGGCGAAGAACGGCAGCAGGTCGGTGCCGACGTACCGGCCGCGCCGCAGCGGCTCGTTCACCACCACGGCGGCCCGGGCGATCTCCCCGGTCCAGCGCGCGCCCGGGTCGACCACGCCGTGCTCGATCACCGTGACCGGGGTGGCGCCGCTGTCCCAGAACAGCTCATTGAAATGCGAGACGTGCACCAGGTGCAGGCCGGGCAGGTCAGCTCGCCCGGCCATCGGGTGCCGGGTCAGCGGCACATCGCCGGCCTGCGCGTCGTGCTCCAGGTAGATGGCGGGCACGTCCCGGCCCGGCCGCCGGCCGGTGAGCAGCGCGGCCAGTTCCTCCTCGTGCGGCCGCTGCAAGATCACGACGTCGAAGTCGGCGTCGCCCAGCCGCCCGGCCGGCACCTCCACCGCGCTGGCCGGCCAGTCCCAGGTCTGCGCCCGGCCGCGGCCGTCCGGCCCCCGGCCGGGCGTCACCGGCAGCAGGTAGGTGTGCGGGCCTTGCACCAGCGCGGTCGTATAGGAACCGTGCACGTGCCACAGCAGGATCCTCATGCCGGTGTCCCGGCCCGCCGCGCTGCCCCGGCCGCCGCCGCGCGGGGCCGGGGCGCCAGCTGCTGCACCGCATCGCAGGCCTGCGCCGCGGTCACCCCGGCCAGGCACGGGTGCCCGGCCACCGGGCAGCGCACCGCCCGGCTGCCGCGGCAGGGCGCGTCCTGATCGCCGAGCACGACGCACGGTACCCGGTAGGGCGCCCACGCCGCGGCCGGCACTACCGGCGCGAACAGCGACACCACCGGCGTGCCGACGGCCGCGGCCAGGTGCGCCGCGCCGGTGTTGCCGACCACCAGCGCGTCCGCGGCGGCCAGCACCCCGGCCAGCTGGGCCAGGCTGGTGCGGCCGCCGAGGTCGGTAGCGCCGCACGCTTCCGCGACCGCCGCGGTCAGGCCGCGCTCGCCGGCCTCGCCGGTGACCACCACGCGCCGGCCGCGCCGGGCCAGCTCGGCTACGGCGGCCCGCCAGCTGGCCACCGGCCAGCGCCGGGCCGGCGCGGTGGCGCCGGGATGCGCGGTCACGTAGGGACCCGGCCCGGTCAGCGCGCTCACGTCCGGCAGCGGCCGCCGCACGGCCAGCCGGCCGTCGTCACCCGGGGGGAGCGCGAAGCCCGCGGCCGCGGCGAGCGACAGCCCCCGCTCGGCCTCGGGCAAGTCATCCGGCAGCTGATGCCGCACATCCAGCAGCGACCCCGGATAGTCCGGGCTGATCGCGGCGATCCGGCCGATCCCGGCCAGCCGCAGTACCAGCGCGGTCGGCAGCGGCGACTGGTGAAACGAGGTCAAGATGAGCGCATCGGTGCAGCCCAGGGCGGCTAGCCGGGTGCCGAGCGCGGCGATCTCGCCCGGCGTCACCGGCGGCGGATCCAGGTCGACCCAGGGCGCCCGCCAGGTCAGCACCTGGCCGGCGCCGGGCAGCAGTTGCGCGGCGGCGGCGCCGCGCGGCCCGGCCAGGATGCTCACCCGCCCGCAGTGCGCGGCCACGGCGCGGACCGCGGGCCCGGCCAGCAGCACGTCGCCGGCGTTGTCCAGCCGGACCACCAGCGCATGGCGCCCGGCGGGGCCGGCCCCGCCGGCGCGTGACCGGTTTCCGCGCGCCCCGGTCATGCCGGCCCCAGCGCGGACGGCTCCGCCCAGACCGGCGCCGGTGCCCGGCCGCCGGTGACCATGGCCACCGCGGCCAGCAGGTCCGGTGCCGTGCGCACGCCGGTGGCGTCGGCCGGATCGGTGCCGGCGGCGGGCACCAGCACCCCGCGCGCGCCCGCGGCGCGGGCCGCGGCGACGTCGGCGGCAATGTCGCCGATCACCGCGCATTCGTGCGGGGCCACGCCGAGCGCGGCGGCCGCGGCGCGCACCATGCCCGGCGCGGGCTTGCGGCAGCCGCAGCCGTCGCCCGGCGCGTGCGGGCACATCTCGATGACGTCGAACGGCCCGGTCAGCCCGGCCGCCCGGTCGCTCACCGCCCGGGCGGCGGCGGCGGTCAGCAGCCCGCGGGCGATCCCCGACTGGTTGGTGATCATCCCGACGGCGGCGCCTGCCCGCCGGGCCGCCGCGACCGCCGCCGCGGCGGCCGGCACCGGCCGGACCAGGGCGGGGTCGCCGTTATACGGCACGTCCTCGATCAGCGTGCCGTCGCGGTCGAACAGCACGGCCCGCGCGGGCGGCGGCCAGGCCGCCGCCCGGCGCCAGCGCAACGTGCCGCGCAGCCAGTGCCAGCAGGCCAGCCCGGGGATGACGGCGCTGCTGGCCGCCATGACCGCCACCTCCCGCCGGGTGCGCGGGCCGGGCAGGATCCGCGCCAGCGCGAACTCGGCGGTGCCCGCCGCGGCGAGCCCGGCCGCGACGGCGGCGGCCCGGGGGCGCCGGGCCAGCGCGAGGCCGGCGGCTGCGGCCGCCGCCCCGGTGATCACCGCGTGCCGGCGCAGGCGGCCGGGCGGCGCTGCCGCCCGCCGGTGCCAGGACGGCCCGTGCAGCGCCCGCATGAGCGCGTCGTCGGCGTTGCCGCGCTGGGCGCGCACGCTGATCCACGGCGACGCGGGGCGCACCGGGTGCTCGGTCTGCCGCTGGCCGGCGGCCAGCTCCCAGCCGTCCGCGAGCAGCCGCAGCGCGAGATCGGCGTCCTCGCGGAAGGCGCGGGGGAACCGCTCGTCGAATCCGCCGCAGTCGGCCAGCGCGGCGCGGCGGCAGGCCATGTCGGCGGTGATCCACTTGGCGCCGGCCAGGCCCGCGGTGGTGCGCTCCCAGTCGGTCAGCCGCCGGGCCGGAACCGGCACCGTGATGCGGCCCTGCGAGCCCGCCACCCGGTCACCGAGGCCGGCCAGGTCACCGTCGAGCTGCTGCTTCCAGTCCGGGCCGACCCGCACGTCGTCGTCCAGGAACGCCACCCACGGAGTGCCGGCCGCGTGCCAGCCGGCGTTCCTGGCGGCGGCCGGCCCGGCGCCGCCGGTCCTGACCACCCGCACCGGGGGACCGGCCCGGCCGCCGCCGTACTCCAGCGGCCCGTCGGGCCGGGGCCGGTCGTCGGCCAGCACGATCTCCTCCGGGTCGGGACCCTTGGCCGCTGCCAGCGCCTGCAGGCACTGCGCCAGGCACGACCGCCCGATGGTGGGGATGACCACCGTGTAACGGATCACGGCTGGCCGGCCGGGGCACGGCGCAGCAGGAAGGGGCCGATGGCGAGTACATCGACCGGGGTGGAGCCGTAGCACTCCAGCGCGTCCCTGACGTCGTCGACCATCGGCCGGCCCGCGGTGTTGAGGCTGGTGTTCACCAGCACCGGCAGGCCGGTCCGCCGCTCGAACTCGGTCAGCAGCCGGGCCAGCAGCGGCTGGCTGGCCGGATCGACGGTCTGCACCCGGGCGGTGCCGTCCACGTGCACCACCGCGGGGATCTTGTCCTGCCAGCCGGGCTCGACGTCGTGCACGAACAGCATGTACGGGCTGGGCAGCGGCCCGCGGCGGAAGATCCCGGCCGCCCGCCCGGCCAGCACCATCGGCGCCACCGGCCGGAACTGCTCGCGGCCCTTGACGTCGTTGAGCCGGGCCAGGTTCGCGCGCCGGCCGGGATGGGCCAGCAACGACCGGTGGCCGAGCGCCCGGGGCCCGTACTCGCTGCGGCCCTGGAACCAGGCCACCAGCGCGTCGGCGGCCAGTGCCTCCGCCACCGCCGCCGCCAGGTCAGGCGGCCGCTCGTAGCGGAGCCGCGCGGTACGCAGCGCCTGCTCGACCTCGGCGTCGGTGAAGCCGCGGCCGAGATCCGCGCCGGTCATCGACCAGGCCGGCTCGCCCGCGGCCGCGGCCAGGTGCAGGGCGGCCCCCAGCGCGGTGCCCGCGTCCCCGGCGGCCGGCTGCACCCACACCTGCCCGAACGGGCCGCGCTGCGCCAGTACCGTGTTGGCCACGCAGTTCAGCGCGGTACCGCCCGCCATGGCCAGGATGGTGTCACCGGTCTGGTCGTGCAGCCGCCCGGCCAGCGCCAGCAGCACGTCTTCCAGCACCCGCTGGGCGCTGGCGGCCAGGTCGGCGTGCGCGGCGGTCAGCTCCTCGCCGGTGCGGCGCGGCGGGGCGAGCGCGCCCCAGTCGACCCGGTGCGCGCGGAAGCCGCCGTCGGTGACGGCCACGCAGGCCCGGACCTGGTCGGCGAAGCGCGGCTTGCCGTACGAAGCGAGTGCCATCACCTTGTACTCGTCGCTGGAGCGCAGGAAACCCAGGTGCGCGGTCAGCTCCTCGTACATCAGGCCGAGCGAGTGCGGCAGCGGCTGGGTGGCCAGCACCTCCAGCCTGCCGCCGCGGTACCGGCCGGACAGCTGCGAGTCGCGTTCCCCGCGGCCGTCGCAGACCAGCACGCTGCAGTCACGGCCGGGCGCGGCCAGGCCGGCCGAGGCGGCGTGCGCGACGTGGTGCGGCACGAACCTCGCCCGGCCGGGATCGAGTCCCGGCAGCGCATCGGCCAGGAAGTCCGGCGCCTGCTGCGCGTAGCTGATCCGCAGGTGGTCCCACGGATCGTCCAGTCCCATGTCGGCAGCCGGGCGGGCCAGTGCCGGGTCGAACGAGAACCCGATCAGGTCCACCTCGTCCGGGCGGATGCCGCCCTGGGCCAGGCACCAGGCCGCGGCCGCGGCCGGCTGCTCCCAGGCCGAGAACGGCACCGGCCGCTTGCCGTGCTTGCGGCGGCTGAACCGCTCTTCCTCCGCCGCCGCCACTACCTGGCCGTCGACCAGCAGCGCGGCGGCCGGGTCGTGGAACACCGAGTTGATCCCGAGCACGCGCAACGAGCCTCACCTCCCTCGCGGGCCTGAGCGGCTGCCCGGCGCGCTGCCCGGCAAACATCCCCGGCCGGCATAGCTGGCGGCGGAAGCGCCACTGGCGGTAGCGATGCGCCCGTGGCGGGGCTGGCCGCACTGCGGCACCGGGCCATCCCGCGGCCAGCGGTAATGGTTTATTCAGGCAGGCCACAAGGCCGCCGGGAAGGCCAGCCGGGGCCGTCTGCGACGGTGGCTGACAACTTGCCCCGGTTTGACCCCATGTTTTAGTTACTCACACTGGGTTAGTGCTCGGGGTCCTTAACCGGACGACCGGGGGTGCACCTGTGCGAGTACACATGGTTTCCGAACACGCCAGCCCGCTGGCGGCGCTCGGCGGTGCGGATGCCGGCGGCCAGAACGTGCACGTGGCCGCGCTGGCCGCCGGGCTGGCCCGACGCGGGCACGACATCACCGTCTTCACCCGGCGCGACGAGGCCGGCCCGGACGCCGTCGTGCCGTTCGCGCCCGGCGTGACCGTCGAGCATGTCCCGGCCGGCCCGCCGCGGCACGTGCCCAAGGACGAGCTGGCGGTGCACATGCCGCAATTCGGGGCGTGGCTGCGCGAGCGCTGGTCCGCGGCGCCGCCGGACGTCGTGCACGCGCACTTCTGGATGAGCGGGCTGGCCGCGGTACGGGCGGCCGACGGCGCCGTGCCGGTGGTGCAGACCTTCCACGCGCTCGGCCGGGTCAAGCGCCGGCATCAGGCCCGGGCCGACACCAGCCCGCCGGAGCGCATCGCGGCCGAGCGCGAGGTCGGCCGCCGGGCCGCGGCGATCATCGCCACGTGCACCGACGAGGTGCGGGAGCTAGCCGGCTACGGCGTCCCCCCGGAGCGCACCTACGTGGTGCCCTGCGGAGTCGACTGCGACCGGTTCCGCCCGGACGGCCCGGCCGACGCCGGCGGCCTGTGGCCGGGCGCATCGGCGCGGCCGCGGCGGTGGCCGTCCGCCGCGGGCGACGGCCCGCGGCTGCGGGTGCTGACCCTCGGCCGGCAGGTGCCGCGCAAGGGCACCGACACGATCATCGCGGCGCTGGCGCAGCTGCCGCAGGCCGACCTGGTGGTGGCCGGCGGCCCGCCTGCGCGGCTGCTGGACGCCGACCCGGAGATCACCCGGCTGCGGTCCGCGGCCGCGGCGGCGGGGGTCGCGGACCGGGTCAGGTTCGCCGGCCAGGTGCCGCACGCTCAGATTCCCGCGCTGATCAGGTCGGCGGACGTGGTGGCGTGCGACCCGTGGTACGAGCCGTTCGGGATGGTGACGCTGGAGGCCATGGCCTGCGGTGTTGCCGTGGTGGCCTCGGCCGTCGGGGGGCATCTGGACACGGTGTCCGACGGGACGACCGGTCTGCTGGTGCCGCCACGCGACCCGGCGGCGCTGGCCGCCCGGCTGCGCGACCTGCTGGCCTGGCCGGACTGGCGCCGCTCGCTCGCCGCGGCCGCCGCCCGGCAGGCACGCGGGCGGTACCGCTGGGAGCAGATCGCGGCGGAGACCGAAGCCGTGTACGCCTGGGTGCGCGCCACCGCCGGGGCGGGGCGGGAATCGGACGGGGTGAGGTCGTGACGAGCCAGCATCTGCGCCTGCTGAGCGACGCGCTGCTGTCCTTCGAGCGGGAGGTGCCGAGGCTCCAGGTGTGGGGCAAGGCCGCCGCGCTCGTCCTCACCAGCGGCGGCCGCCTGCTGGCCTGCGGCAACGGGGGCAGCGCCGAGCAGGCGCAGCACCTGACGGCCGAACTGGTCGGCCGCTACGCCGACGACCGCCCGCCTTTCTCCGCCCTGCCGCTGCACGCGGACCCGGCCGCGCTGACCGCCATCGGCAATGACTACGGCCCCGGCGAGGCCTTCGCCCGCCAGGTCCGCGCGCACGGCCGTCCCGGCGACGTGCTGGTGTGCCTGTCCACCAGCGGATCGAGCGCCAATGTGGTGGCCGCGGCGCAGGCCGCGGCCGGCCTCGGCATGACCACCTGGGCGCTGACCGGGCCTGCCCCCAATCCGCTGGCCGCGGCCTGCTCCGACGCGATCGGAGTCCGTGCCGCCGCCACCTGCACGATCCAGGAGGTGCACTTGGCCGCCATCCACATCCTGTGCGCGGCCGTCGACGCGGCGGTGCGCGAGCAGGCCGGGACGGCGCCGGCGATGGCCAGGGCGCCCCGATGAGAAACGGCCCGCTGGTCGTGATCGGGGACACCCTGCTGGATGTCGACATCGACGGCAGCGCGGGCCGCCTGGCCCCCGACGCCCCGGTGCCCGTGGTCGACTGCCAGACCGAACGGCACCGGGCCGGCGGCGCCGGCCTGGCCGCGACGCTCGCGGCGGCCAGCGGCGCCGAGGTCGTGCTGGTCACGGCACTGGGCCGGGACGCGCACGCCGAGCGGCTGCGGGCCCTGACCGCAGGCCGGATACAGGTCATCGCGCTGCCGCTGCACGGCACGACCCCCGCGAAGATCAGGGTCCGGGCGGCCGGCCAGCCGCTGGTGCGGCTCGATGCCGGGGACGGCCGGCTGGCCCCGGGCCCGCTGCCCGCCGCTGCGCGGTGCGCGCTGGAGGCGGCGGGCGCCGTCCTGATCTCGGACTACGGACGGGGAATGGCCGCGCACCCGGCACTGGCCCCGCTGCTCGCCCGGGCCGGGCGGGAGATCCCGGTCGTCTGGGATCCGCATCCGCGCGGCCCGGCCGTGGCCGCCGGCACCCGGCTGGCCACCCCCAGCCAGGCCGAGGCCAGGACCTTCGCCGCCGCACTGCCCGGTGACCGCGCCGTCGCGGGCCGGCCGCTCGGCCAGGCGGCCCGCGACGCCGCGGGCCTGGCCCGGGCCTGGGGGACGGCGGTCGCGGTCACGCTCGGCCCCGGCGGCGCGCTGCTGTCCGCCGGCGACAGCGCGCCGTTGCTGATCCCCGGAGCGGGACGCGGCGGGCCCGCGGGGGACACGTGCGGCGCGGGCGACTGCTTCGCCGCTGCCGCGGCGGTCGCCCTGCGCGGCGGCGCCGTGCTGCCCGAGGCGGTGGAGACGGCCGTGCGGAGCGCCACCGGGTACGTGCAATCCGGCGGTGCAGCGGCGACTCCAGGCCGCACCTACCACGCAGGCGCTCCCCGGCCGCGGGCGCAGGACGCGGAGCACGCGCCGGGTGCGGCGGGCGGCCCCCGCGGTATCGGCAGCAGCGGCGCAGGGGAGGAGGACGGCTGGGCCGCGGTCAGCCGGGCCCGGGCGGCCGGGTGCTCGATCGTGGCGGCCGGCGGCTGCTTCGACGTGCTGCACGCCGGTCACGTGCAGATGCTGCGCCAGGCCCGCGGACTCGGTGATTTCCTGGTCGTCTGCCTCAACTCCGACGCGTCGGTGCGCGCGCTGAAGGGGCCGGGCCGGCCGCTGGTCCGCGCGGCCGACCGGGCGGGCGTGCTGCTCGGGCTCGGCAGCGTCGATGCCGTGGTGGTGTTCGACGAGCCGGAGCCGTCCGCGGTGCTGGGCCGGCTGCGGCCGCAGGTGTGGGTCAAGGGCGCCGACTACGCCCGCGGCGAGCTGGCCGAGGCGGCCGTGGTGCGCAGGCACGGCGGCGAGGTGGTCCTGCTGCCCTACACCGGAGTGCACTCCACCAGCCAGATCGTGGCGGCGGCCCGCGGCGGGCCGGCATGACCGCAGCCCGGCCGCTGCGGCGGGTGGTCGTGACCGGCGGGGCCGGGTTCCTGGGCACGCACGTGTGCGGGGCGCTGGCCGCCGCCGGGGCGGAGGTGGTGTGCGTCGACAACTTCGCGACCGGGTCGCGGGAGCATCTGGCGCAGGCGGCCGCGGCCGCCGGGGGCGGGTCGGTCACGCTGGCCGAGCAGGACGTGTCCGAGGGGCTGGACGTGCCGGGCGAGATCGACGCAGTGCTGCACCTGGCCTCGGCCGCGTCGCCGCCGGATTACCTGCGGCTGGGGGTGGAGACGCTGCGGGCCGGGGCGGACGGCACCCGGCATGCGCTGGAGCTGGCCCGGGCCCGGGGGGCGCGGTTCGTGCTGGCCTCGACCAGCGAAGTCTACGGTGACCCGCTGGTGCACCCGCAGCCGGAGGATTACTGGGGCAACGTCAACCCGGTCGGCCCGCGCAGCGTGTATGACGAGGCCAAGCGGTACGCCGAGGCGCTGACCACCGCCTACCGGGGCCGGTATGGAGTGGACACCGGGATCGTGCGGATCTTCAACAGTTACGGGCCGCGGATGCGCGCCGGTGACGGCCGGGCGGTGCCGGCGTTCGTCACCGCGGCGCTGGCCGGCCTGCCGCTGCCGGTGGCCGGGGACGGCCGGCAGACCCGGTCGCTGTGCTACGTGTCCGACACCGTGACCGGGATCATGGCCATGGCGGCCGGCAATGTCCCCGGGCCAGTCAACATCGGCAATCCCGAGGAGATGACAGTCCTGGACCTGGCCCAGCTGGTCATCCGGCTGACCGGCACGGCCAGCGGCATCGAGTTCATTCCCCGCCCGGCCGACGACCCGGCCCGCCGCTGCCCCGACATCACCCTGGCCCGCGAAAAGCTCGGCTGGCAGCCCGCCATCCCCGCAGACGAAGGCCTGCGCCGCACCATCGCCTGGTTCGCCGCCCAGCCCGCCAGCGGCGCACGGTGACCGGCCGGGATCCGCGCGTCCTGGTCTGCGGCTGGTTCAGCTTCCGGCACGGCGAGGCCACGGCCGGCGACGTGCTGGCGGAACAGGCCGTGGCTGCGGCGCTGGCCGCGGCCGGGATACCGCACGACACCGCATGGTCCCCGGTCTTCCGGCCCGGGCAGCTGACGCTGCCAGATGCGGCCCCGGACCGCTACAGCCATCTGGTCTTCACTTGCGGACCTGTCAGCGGCTGGCAGGTCGCGGCACTGCACTGCCGCTACGCCCGCTGCCGCCGGATCGCGGCCGGCGTGTCCGTGGTTGACCCGGCCGACCCGGCGGCAACCGGCTTCGATGTGATGCTCGCCCGGGACGGGCCGGGCTTGCGCAGCGAACTCGACCTGGCGGCCGCCGGGACCGGGTGGCGGCCGCCTGGCCGGCCCACCAGCTCGCCGCGGCCCGCCTCATCGGTGCCAGCGGCAGGCGTGGCGCTGGCGTCCGGGCAAGGCGAGTATGGCCAGCGCCGCCGGCACGACGAGGTACTCGGCGGCCTGAGCCGGTGGCTGGCGCAGAAAAACTGCGCGCCCGTGCTGGTGGACACTCGCCTCGACATCCGGGACTGGCGCATGTGCTCCACTCCCGCCGCGGTGGCGGCGCTGCTGGCCCGGCTGGACGTAGTGATCACGACGCGGCTGCACGGCATGGTCCTGGCGCTGCTCGCTGGCGTGCCGGCTTTGGTGATCGACCCGGTCGACGGCGGCGGCAAGGTCAGCAGCCAAGCCGCCGCCTGGTGCTGGCCCGCCGTGCTGACGGCCGCGCAGGCCGGCGATTCGCGCACGTTGGACACCTGGTGGGCCTGGTGCCTGTCGGCCACCGGCCGGCAGGCCGCCGCCGAAGCCGCGGCTCGCGCCACGGCCCGGTCGTCGCCGCTTCTTGCCGCCCTGACCGAGACGCTCGAGCGTGACCTCAGCCGCGGGGAGACTATGCCCGGCTGATAAGCGCAAGCGGGCCGGCTGCCCGGCGGAATCGGATGGTGGCGTGTTTGCCGGCAAAACCGCCGGGCAGCCTCGGCGTCTGCGCACGTACGACAGCAGCCAGGGAGGCGCGTCATGTCCGGATCGGCCGGCGAGGAGATCCCGCCCCAGAAAGAGGTGTCCGGCGGCCCGGATTCGCCGCTGGAGATAGGCCAGGCCGGCTGGCGCAACACGCTCAAGCGCTCCGGCAAGGAGTTCGTCGCCGACCGCTGCACGCTGACCGCGGGCGCGATGGCCTACCACTTCTTCCTGGCCCTGTTCCCGGCCATCATCGCCGCGATCGGGCTGGTCAGCCTGCTGCACCTGAGCCCGGGTGCCGTCAGTCACCTGGTCCACGGCGTGGGCAAGGCGCTGCCGCCGGGGGCATCGGGCGTGCTGAACACGGCCCTGGCGGCGGCGCACAAGCGGGCCGCGGCGGGCGGCACCGCGCTGATCATCGGCATCGTGGTGGCGGTCTGGAGCGTCTCCAGCGCCATGACCGTGCTGCAGACCGGCCTGGACATCGCCTACGACGTGCCGAAGGACCGCAAGTTCCTCGGCAAGCGGCTGTACTCGGTGCCGCTGATGCTGGCCACGGTGATCTTCGGCGGCGCCGCCGCCGTGCTGATCGTGTTCGGCGCCTCGCTCGGCTCGGGTATCGAGGGGCACCTGCCGGTGAGCGGCACCGCGTTCCTCCTGCTGTGGACGATCGTGCGCTGGGTGGTCACGATTATCCTGCTGACGATCTTGTTCTCCTGCTACTACTACTTCGGGCCCAAACGGGAGACCCCGAAATGGCAGTGGGTCAGCCCGGGCGGCCTGATCGGCACGGTGATCTTCCTGGCCGCCTCGGTTGGCTTCTCGTTCTACGTGTCCAAGTTCGGTTCGTACAGCAAGACCTACGGCGCGCTGGCCGGGGTGGTGATCCTGATCTTCTGGCTGTACCTGACCGGCATCGCGATCCTGCTCGGCGCCGAGATCAACGCCGAGACCGAGCGCGAGGCGGCGGCCCAGGCCGGGCACCCGGAGGCTCGCCGCAGCGCCGCCGAGGCGCAGCAGAGCTGACCGGCAGGCCCGGCCGTCAGTCTCAGCGGCTGCCGTCCGGGTGCAGCAGCACCTTGGTCCAGCCGTCCTCGCGGGCGTCGAACTTCTGGTAGGCCGCCGGCGCCTCGTCCAGCGGCAGCTCGTGCGAGACGATCAGCGATGGCCGGGCCTTGCCGCGGATGATCAGGTCGCGCAGCTGGTGGTTGTAGCGCTTGACCGGGCACTGGCCGTGGCCCATCGCGATGCCCTTGTCGAACACCAGGCCGTAGTTGAACCCGTAGCGGCCTTCCCTGGCGCCCTCATCGGCCGCGCCGGGGTCCTCCGGGTTGTACACGCCGACCACGCCGATGCGGCCGGTGGCCCGCACCACCTCGACCAGCTTGTCCAGCACCAGTTCCGGGTGCTCCTGCCCGGCCTGGTCGTGGGCCTGGTAGCCGACCGCCTCGACCCCGCAGTCCACCCCGGCCCCGTCGGTGGCGTCGGTGATGAACTCGGCCGGGTCGGCGTCGGCGAAGTTCACCGGGGTCGCGCCGTAGCGCTCGGCCAGGGCCAGCCGGTCCGGCTCCTTGTCGACCACGAATACCTGCGCGGCCCCGCGCAGCACGGCGCTGTGCGCGGCCAGCAGCCCGACCGGCCCGGCGCCGAAGACCGCCACCGTGGCCCCCGGGAACACCCCGGCCAGCTCGGTGCCGTGGTAACCGGTCGGGAAGATGTCCGACAGCATGGTGAAGTCGTTCTCGTGCTCGGTGCCGGCGGGCAGCTTGAGCAAGTTGAAATCGGCCCACGGCACCCGCAGGTACTCGGCCTGGCCGCCCCAGTACGGGCCCATCATCGGGTACCCGTAGCCCGCCGTAGGCTGGCCGGACGGGTTAGCGCGCAGGCACGCGCAGGTCCAGCCCGCGACGCAGTTGCGGCAGGTGCCGCAGGCGATGTTGAACGGGACCGACACCCGGTCGCCCACGCTGATCCGGTCCAGGCCCGGGCCGGTCTCGGCCACCACGCCCATGTTCTCGTGCCCGAGCACCATCCCCTTGTCCAGCGGGGCCCGCCCCTCGTAGGGGTGCAGGTCCGACCCGCAGATGTTGGCGGTGGTGATCTTGATGATGGCGTCCTGCGGCTTCTCGATGCGCGGATCGTCCACCTGCTCGACCGACACATCCCGCGGGCCGTTGTACACAACTGCCTTCATGATGCTCCTTGTCCGTCTCGGTTCGCGTGAGCGCCCGGCGCTACCCGCGCGCCCGGCGCTTAATCACCTGCGGGATCCCGCGGGGCCGCGGCCGCGCGGCCCGCTCGTCAGAGCCGGCGGCGGATCCCCGGATCGCTTTCCGCCTGCGCAATCTGGTGCCCGAGGTCGCCTTCCAGCGAGGTGCGGGCAGCCGTCGCGCTCACCCGCGGGCGGGATCGCGAACATCCGGGTTTGCCGCCCCAGGCCCCGGGTAGCCGGGGTCGCTTACGGCCCGTGAGCCGCCATCGGGTGGAGGGACAATGCCGCAGATCGCATCCGGAGTGCTGGCCGTGCCTACCGCCCTGGTCCGGCGGTGACCGGGACGCCGCTGCCGGATCCGGTGACCCGGCGCCCGGACCTGGCGCAGGTCGACGTGCGGGCGCTGGAGCGCGACCTGCGCCGGCGCGTCGACGGCGAGACCCGGTTCGACCCGGGCAGCCGCGGCGCCTACAGCACCGACGCCTCGAACTACCGGCAGGTGCCGCTGGGCGTGGTCGTGCCCCGCTCGGTCGACGCCGGGGCGGAGGCGGTCGCGGTCTGCCGCGAGCACGGCGCCCCGGTGGTGTCCCGCGGCGGCGGCACCAGCCTGGCCGGCCAGGCGTGCAACGTGGCCGTGGTCATCGACTGGTCGAAGTACTGCCACCGGCTGGTATCGGTCGACCCGGCGGCGCGGACCTGCATCGCCGAGCCCGGCATCGTGCTGGACGAGCTGAACCGGGGCCTGGCCGGCCACGGGCTGATGTTCGGCCCGCGCCCGGCCACTCACGATCACTGCACCCTGGGCGGCATGATCGGCAACAACTCGTGCGGGGCGACCGCCCAGGCCTACGGCAAGACCGCCGACAACGTGCTCCGGCTTGAGGTGCTCACCTACGACGGGGAGCGCTTCTGGGCCGGCCCGGTCAGCGACGCGGAATACGCGGAGATCGCCGCGGCCGGCGGCCGCCGGGCGGAGATCTGCCGGGCCCTGCGGGAGCTGGCCGCCGGGTACGGCGATCTCGTCCGGGCCCGCTATCCGCGCATCCCGCGCCGGGTGTCCGGCTACAACCTGGATTCGCTGCTGCCCGAGGCCGGGTTCGACCTGGCCCGCGCCCTGACCGGCAGCGAGAGCACGCTGGTGACCGTGCTGCGCGCCGAGCTGAGGCTGGTGCCGGTCCCGGCCGCCCGCACCCTGGTCGTGCTCGGCTATCCCGGCATCGCCGCCGCGGCCGACGCGGTGCCGCGCATCGCGCCGCACCAGCCTGAGCAGCTCGAAGGCGTGGACGAGCGGCTGATCAGCTTCGAGCGGGAACGGCGGATGAACACCGCGGCGCTGGACCTGCTGCCCGACGGCCGCGGCTGGCTGATGGTGATCTTCACCGGCGACTCGCAAGAGGAAGCGGACGCGAAGGCCCGCGCCCTGCTCAGCGACCTGGAGGGCACCGAGCACGAGCCGTCGGTGCGGTTCTACGACGACCCCGGGCACGAGCAGCAGCTCGCCGACGTCCGCGAGGTGGCCCTGGGCGCCACCGCCAGGGTGCCGGACATGCCCCCGACCTGGGAAGGCTGGGAGGACTCCGCGGTCCCGCCGGAGCGGCTCGGCGACTACCTGCGGGACCTGATGGCGCTGTACGACGAGTTCGGCTACTCCGGCTCGGCCCTGTACGGCCACTTCGGGCAGGGCTGCGTGCACACCCGCATCCCGTTCGACCTGGTCACGGCGGCGGGGATCGCTAAGTTCCGGCGGTTCATCGAACAGGCCGCCGACCTGGTCGTCTCTTACGGCGGGTCGTTCTCCGGCGAGCACGGCGACGGCCAGTCCCGCGGCGAGCTGCTCGGCAAGATGTTCGGCGGCGAGCTGGTCGAGGCGTTCGGGCGGTTCAAGGCGGTGTTCGATCCCGGCAACCACATGAACCCGGGCAAGGTCGTCGCACCTTACCTGATCGACGAGAACCTGCGGCTCGGGACGGACTGGGCCCCGTCCGGCTACGACACCTGGTTCCGGTACCCCGACGACGACGGCCAGTTCGAGCGGGCCGTCATGCGCTGCGTCGGGGTGGGCAAGTGCCGCCACGACCGCGGCGGGGTGATGTGCCCGTCCTACATGGCCACCCGGGAAGAGGAGCACTCCACCCGCGGCCGCAGCCGGCTGCTGTTCGAGATGCTCGAGGGGCACGCCGACTCGCCGGTCACCGCGGGCTGGCGCTCCGCCGAGGTCCGCGACGCGCTCGACCTGTGCCTGGCGTGCAAGGGGTGCAAGCGCGACTGCCCGGTCGGGGTCGACATGGCCACGATGAAGGCCGAGTTCCTGGCCCACCACTACCAGGGGCGGCTGCGGCCGCGCGCGCACTACTCGATGGGCTGGCTGCCGGCCGCCGCCCGGCTCGCCGCCCGGGCTCCGGGCCTGGTCAACGCCGCGACCCAGGCGCCGCTGCTGCGGGACCTGATCACGATGGCCGGCGGCATCGACCGGCGCCGCCGGGTGCCGCTGTTCGCCCGGGAGACCTTCCAGGCGTGGGCGGCGGGCCGCGACCCGGGCGCTGGCGGGCTGCGCGGTGAGGTCGTGCTGTGGCCGGACACCTTCACCAATCACCTGGCCCCGGCCGTCGGCCAGGCCGCCGTGGAGGTGCTCGAATCGGCCGGCTGGCGGGTGATCGTGCCCCGCCAGCGGCTGTGCTGCGGCCTGACCTGGATCTCCACCGGCCAGCTGGGGGTGGCCCGGCGGGTGCTGCGCCGGACCGTCACGGTGCTGGCGCCGTACCTGCGGCAGGGGCTGCCGGTGGTCGGGCTGGAGCCGAGCTGCACGGCGGTGTTCCGGTCCGACGCCCGGGAGCTGTTCCCTGGCGACCGGGACGTGCAGCGGCTGCGCGATCAGACCGTCACCTTGGCCGAGCTGCTGACCGAGCGCAGCGAGGGCTGGCGGCCGCCGCGGGCCGGCGGCACGGCGATCGCGCAGACCCACTGCCACCAGCACGCGATCATGGGCTACGACCGGGACCGGGACCTGCTGCGCGCGGCGGGCATCGACGTCGAGGTGCTCGACTCAGGCTGCTGCGGGCTGGCCGGCAACTTCGGATTCGAGGCCGGGCACTACGAGGTGTCCATGGCCTGCGCCGAGCGGGTCCTGCTGCCCGCGGTCCGCGATGCGGCCGCAAGCACGCTGGTGCTGGCCGACGGATTCAGCTGCCGCACCCAGATCGAGCAGTCCGGCGCCGGCCGGGTGCCGGTGCACCTGGCCGAGGTGCTGGCCGCGGCCGGGCGCGGCGAGCCGGTCCGGCCCGCTCGCCCGGCAGCCCCCGGCCCGGCGGATTACGCCCGGCTGGCCGCGGCCGGCGCGCTGGCCGGCGGCGCCGCCGCCGGGGCGCTCAGCGCTCTCGCCCGCCAGCGCAGCCAGGCGGCGCCGGGCTGACGAGGCGGGAGATGCGTGAGCGCCGCGCGACGGCAGCGCCGGCGGGGGCTTACTGCTGGCCGCTGTCCTGGCCGCCGGCCTGCGAGCTGTCGTCCGGCGCGTTCTGCCCGGTGCCGCCCTGCTGCTGGGCGGACGACTGCCCCTGACCGATTCCCAGCTCCTGCTCCGCCTTCTGCTCGCCTTCGTGCACCTGGTCGGGATGCTGCTGGGCGAGATGCTCGGCGTCGTCCTTCAGGCTGTCGAACTCGCTGCTCATGAAACTCCTCCTTAGTCGTGGCCGGTGTGACTGGCTCGCTGTCCGCCGACGGCGCTGCTAAACCAGCGGCCCGGCCAGGCGCGCCATACGCGCTGCTCACGGAGCCAGGCTCAGGCGGCGCGCAGCCGGGGGAGTACCTGGCGGGCGTAGAACTCGAAGAATTCCTCCGGGGCGCCGCCGACCTGGCCGATGTACACCTCGTCGAAGCCGGCCGTGGCGAACTCCTGCGCGGCGCTGGCGTGCACGTCCGGATCCGGGCCGCAGGCCGCGGAGATCATGTCCGGTGATATCACCGAGGCCAGCTCGCTGAAGTGGCGCGGCAGCGGCAGCAGCTGCATGGCCTCGCCGGCCACCGCGTCGGTGCGCCACAGGTGGTGCATGGTCTGCCGGGCCTTCGCCTCGTCCGGGCCCCAGCACACCTTCAGCCCGCCCTGCGCGGGCTTGTCACCCCCGCCGGATTCGCGGAACGACCGGACCAGGTCCGCGTTCGGCTGCACGCATATGTAGCCGTCGGCAATCCGGGCCGCGAGCCGGGCCGACTTCTCCCCGAACCCGGACATGTAGATGGGCGGCGGGGAATCGGGAACCGAGTACAGCCGGGCGGTGTCCACGGTGTAGTGGCGGCCGTGGTGGGTCACGAGCCTGCCGCCGAACAGGTCGCGCATGATCCCCACCGCCTCTTCCAGCATCTCCAGCCGTTCCTCGGCTGACGGCCAGCGGCGGCCGGTGATGTGCTCGTTCAGCGCCTCGCCGGTCCCGACGCCGAGTGTGAACCGGCCGTTGCTGAGCAGTGCGCAGGTGGCCGCGGCCTGAGCGATCACGGCCGGGTGCAGGCGGACCAGCGGGCAGGTGACCGCGGTGGTCACCGGCAGCGAGGTGGCCTGGGCGATCGCCCCGATCACCGGCCAGACGAAGGCCGCCTCGCCCTGCTCGTCCAGCCACGGGTGATAGTGGTCCGATATCCACAGCGCATCGAACCCGGCCTGCTCCGCCAGCCGCGCCTGGCGGACGAGCTCGGCGGGCGGGTATTCCTCGCAGGACAGGAAGTAGCCGTAGCGGGTCATGAAGTCTCCTTCTAGCCGGGCTTGCGGTGACCGGCGAGCGCTACCCCGCTGCGGGGCGCCTATTCCGCACCGTGCCTGCCGGAGGGCAGGCTCATGAGCCGTCGGCGCGGGGGCGCGCGTGCGCCGGCCGGTGCGCCCCGCGCCCGTTACGCCGGCGCGCACGGCCGTTCTCCCCGGAGGGGGCTGGGCCGGCGCCATGGTTCACGGCTACGTCCGCGCCGCGGGCGGGCCGCAGGGCGGTGCCCGTGTACAGGAATGCGTCTCCGCGTTCTGTCACCACCCCGCGGGAGTTGTCGACGATGATCTGATCCCAGGCCTCCGGCCACAGCATGCTGATCAGCCGCGGCAGCAGCAGCGGCGGGTAATGCAGGATTAGCTGCGGACGCGGGGGCCGCCGGGTCAGGGCGACAAGCTCCCCGGCGGCGCGCGCGTCGATGAACTCCAGGCTGATCAGCTGCAGATGGATTTCGGCGGCGTCTTCCGGCAGCGCGCTGATCGCCTCCCGGAGTATGCCGATCGTGCTGGCATCGGCCTCGCCCATCAGGCGCAGCCCGGCCTGCCCGGCGAGCAGTGCCGCGGTCAGCCCGCCCGCGCGCGGCTCTGCCGTGAACGGTGCCCGCGTGGTAGCAGTCATGACCAGAGCCCGCCCGCCACCCGGGCTCAGGCTCCGCTGACCTGGTCCGTCACCTTCCCGGTCCCCCCGCACGCCGGGCACTCCGCCCCGTTCGCGAGTCCGGTCCCTGCGCATTCCCGGCAGATGTTGGGCCCGGCCGGCTCGGGCGCCGCGGCCGCCGCCAGCTCGTCCCGCTCGGCCAGGTAATCCCCGGCCCCGGCCGTGTCGTGCGGGCGCAGCCGCCGGTGCGTGATGAAGTAAGGAATGCCGATGGCCAGCGCCACGATCACGACGCCGGCAACGATCGAAATCCAGAACAGCGTCATCGTTCCTCCTCCTGGCCCGCGGCGATCCGTCGTCGCAGGTCGAGGGCCGCTTCACTTCCCGGCCCGGCCCGTTTCATGCCGGGCCGGTCTCGCGGCGGTCCCCGGCCGGGCCGCAGCGGGAGGCCATGACCTGGGCAAAGCGCGGCATAGCGGCCACGTCACGGGGAAGAGGCCCGGCCATGGTCAGCGTGATCTTCCGCACTGCGCCGTGGCCGGGTGCCGCGGCTCACGGCCAGGACCGGCCATGAGCCGGCGCGCCCTGCTGCTGTTCATCCTGACCTCGGTGATCTGGGGGAATTCCTTCCTGTTCATCCGGCTGTCCGTCGAGCACCTGAGCCCCGCCATCGTCGTGTTCGGCCGGACCTTCCTGGGCGCCGCCAGCTCGCCGGGTTGGTCACCGGCTTCGCGGGAGTGGTCGCGCTGCTGGGGCTGGACATCCGCGGGCAGCCCGCGGAGGGCATCGTCAACACCGGGCTCGCCTACTGGCTGTTCTGCCTGCTGATCGACGCGGCGGGGGCGGAGAAGGCGGGTGTCATCACCTACCTGATGCCGGTCGTCGCGCTGGTCCTGGGCGTGGCCGTGCTCGGCGAGCAGCTCACGGCGGGCGTCATCGCCGGGCTGGCGCTGATCGCGGCCGGCGCGTGGCTGGCCACCGCCCGCCCGCCGGGCGAGCGCCCGGGCCGCCGCGGCCGCGCGGACCGCGCTACCGGATCGCCAGCGCCAGCGCGCCGCCCAGGCAGGCCAGGCCGAGTACGGCCCAGGTCACGTAGTCGTTGACCACCCCGCTCTGGAACCGGTTCAGCATCTGAGTCCCGCCGGGCGCCGGCCGCCACCCGCGCAGCACCGGCAGCCGCCGCCAGTACAGGGCCAGATAGGCCAGCAACAAGCCGCCCGCCACCGACCCGAGCCCGGTGGCCAGATCGGCGGCCGAGACGGCGGTGCTCTCGCGCGCCAGCGCCGCCACCGGATGCGCGACGTGCGCGCCGCGCAGCACGGTGGCCGCGCCCGCCGCCTGGTCCTCGAACCGCACCGCGGCGGACTGGACGAACCGGCCGAGCCGCGGCAGCAGGCCGATGACCGCGCCGCCCGCGGCGAGCAGGGTGGCCGGCAGCAGCATGGTCAGCGGGCTCAGCCCCTTGCCCCGGTCGGTCTCGCCGGTCTCCTCCGAGGCCTCCCGGGCCGTCTCCGGGTCCTCACGCGGCGGGTCGCCCAGCCCCCAGAACACCCCGCCGGCGACCCGGAGCACGGCCCCGCCGACGACCGCCGAGGAGGCCACGAACACCGCGCTGACCCAGACCCAGCCGTGGGCGGACGCGCTTGCCCCGATCCAGCCCTGGCCGAGGAAGGTGCCGAACGGCGGCAGGCCGGCCAGGCCCAGCGCGGCCACGGTGAAGACGATCCCGGTCCACGGCAGCCGCCGCCCGCGGCCGTGCAGCCAGGTCTCGTTGACCGACCCGAGCCGGTGCAGCACGATGCCGGTGCACAGGAACAGGGCCGCCTTGACCAGCGCATGGCCGGCCACGTAGACGGCCGCGCCTGCCAGCCCGAGCGGCGACAGCAGCGCGATCCCGGCCAGGAACAGGCCGGCGTGGCTGATCGTGGAGAACGCCAGCAGCCGTTTGAGGTGCCGCTCGCGGAAGCAGTACACCGCGCCGACCACCGTCGTGAGCAGGCCGAAGGTCATGAACGTCCGGGTGATCACGGCCGGGTGGCTGAGCGCCTGGCCGAACATCGTCCAGTACACCCGGGCGATGCCGTACAGGCCCAGCTCCACCATCACGCCGGAGAACAGCACGCAGGCAGGCGTCGGCGCGACCGCGTGCGCGTCGGCGAGCCAGAAATGGAACGGCACGATCGCGCTCTTGATCACCAGGCCGGCGATGATCAGCACGAACCCCGCCACGGTCAGCCCGTCCGGCCGCTGGCGGGCAAGCTCCTGGCCTATCTGCGCCATATTCAGCGCCCCGGTGCGCCCGTACACCAGCGCGATGCCGGACAGCGACAGGTAGGCCCCCACGCTGTTGGTGATCGCGAAGTTGAGCGCGCCCTGCAGCGGGCCGCGTTCCTCGGGCCGGTAGGCGGTCAGCGCGTAGGCGGATACGCCCATCAGCTCGAACCAGACGAACAGGTCGAAGATGTCGCCGGTCAGGCAGAACCCGGCCATGCCCGCCAGGAACGTGAGCATCAGCACGTGGTAGTACGCGCCGACATCGTCGAAGTACCGCCAGGAGAAGACCATCGAGGCGGTGACCAGCAGCGCGGCCAGGACCGCCAGGCCCGTGCTGAGCGTCCCCGCGTCGAAGTCGATGCCGATCGCCACGCCGCGCGACGGGCGGAAGCCCGCGAACCAGTACACCGAGTCGCCGTGCGCGGCCCGGATCGCGATCAGGACCAGGATCACGGTCACCGCCGCGGCGGCGGCGATGGCCACGGTGTCCAGCACCCGGCGCCGGCCGCGCAGCAGCGGGCTGAACGCGGACAGCGCCGCCGCGGTCAGCAGCGGGATGACCACCGGCAGCGGCAGCAGCTGGTCCATGGCGGAGCGGTCAGCCCCTGAGCTGGACGAGCTCGTGCGGGTCCAGGGTGCCGAAGCGCTTGTGCGCCTGCACCGCGAAGGCCAGCAGCAGCGCGGTGACCGCCGCCTCGACCACCACGTCGGTCAGGGCCAGGGCCTGCACCACCGGGTCCACCGCGGGAGTGTGCACCGGGACGTCGGAGAAGTAGGGCGCGATCGCGCCGGTCTTGTAGCCCACCGCGAGCAGCAGCACGTAGGTGGAGGACTGCACCACGATCAGGCAGACGATCTGGTGCACCAGGTGGCGGCTGGTCACGATCCCGTACAGGCCCACGGCCAGGATCCAGACCACGATCGCGAACGGGAAGAAGCTCATGATCAGGCCTCCGCCCGCACCAGCAGGGCCTGGTCCAGCAGCTCGCCGACGATCAGGATGAACGCGGCCGCCACCTCGATGCCGACCAGCAGGCTGATCAGCGCGATCGTGCCGGAGGCGTCGACCGCCCCCGGCGACGAGCCGAGCGGCAGGAAGTTGTCCAGGTAGGGCAGGCTGAGGAACAGCGCGGTCAGGCCGACCGCGGCGAAGCCGCCCGCGCCGACGGCCTCGACCACGTCGGTGATGTCCGCCGGGCTGACCCGCTGGAACTGCAGGAACTGGCCGGCCAGGTAGATCAGCACGAACCCGGTGGCCAGCACGACACCGCCCTGGAAACCGCCGGACGGGCTGGTCTGCGCGTGCGAGGCCAGGAACCAGCCCATGACCAGCACCGGCCCGATGAACGCCAGCGCGGCGGTGCGGACCGCGTCGGTGGTGGGCGCCGTCACCCAGTCCCTGGCCTCGTCCTCGGCCGCGCCCTCGCGCTCGCCGCGCAGCTCGCGCAGCACCGTGGCCACGCCCGCGGCCGCGACGAACAAGATGAACTCCTCACCCACCGTGTCGAAGCCGCGGTACTCGAAGTTGACCGCCGACACCACCCCGGTGGCGTTGGTCTGGCCGACCGCGATCCGGTTGATGATGTCGCCGTAGGGGCCCGGGTAGCTGCCGAACGCGGGCAGGCCGGACAGGCCCCACAGGTAGAACGCGGCCAGGGCGGCCATCCCGGCGAAGAAGGCCCAGCGCCGCACGCGCATCGTCATTTTTCCCGCCTCCGGACCTTGGCCAGGGTCAGCAGCAGCAGGATGGGCAGCGCGACCGCGCCCACGGTCAGCTCGGACAGCGTCACGTCCGGGGCCTGGAAGGCCATGAACAACAGGGCCAGCATCAGCCCGTAGCCGCTAAGCACGATCGCCTGGCGCACCGGGTCCCTGGTCAGCGCGACCAAGGCCGCGCCCGCGGCGACCAGCAGCAGCACCGTCACCTGCAGCGCGTCCATCACGCCCGCCGGGATCGTGTACGGCGTCAGCACGCCGCCGGCGAGCGCAGTCAATTCTGGTCCTGGCCCTGCTGGCCGCTCCGGGCGCGGCGGGCTTCCGGCTGGCGCCCTGTTCCCGGCCGCGCTCCTCCCGGGCCCGGGCGGCCCGGAGCGTGGCATGCGCCAGGTACGGGCCGGCCACCGCGACGAGCACCACGGTCAGCCAGGTCTGCCCGGTGCTCACCGTCCAGCCCGACCGGGCCAGCACCGCCAGTCCGACCAGCACCGGCGCGACCAGCGCGGCCGGCGTCACGTAATGGATCTTCTGGTAGGTGTCGCGCATGACCAGGATGCCGACCGACGAGGCCAGCACCACCGCGGCGGCCAGGCCCAGCAGCACGTCGGCCAGCACCGCCCTGACCATCACAGCCACCGTTCCAGGAAGCGGACGAACACCAGCCCGCTGCCGAACAGCAGCACGGCCAGCAGTACCGCCAGCTCGAACTCCCCGGACCGGCCGAACCCCTCGGCGAGCAAGATCAGCACCAGCACCGCGATCGAGCTGATCGTCTCGTAGGCCACCACGGCGTCCATCAGCCGGCCGCGGGCCAGCACGATCCCGCACGGGACGACGGCCGCCAGCATCACGATGGCCGCGATGACAAACGGGATCATCGCTGCTGCTCCGCAGCCGGGACCAGCTCGTGCACGACCAGCACGCCCCGCTCGGCGTCCAGGCCGAGGGCGAACGAGTTCGGCGCCAGGGACCGGGCGCCGATCAGCAGCACCCGCCGGGTGATGCCCTCCGCCGAGTCGTCGCCGTAGCGGGCCGGCAGCTCGCGGAAACGGCTGGCCGGCTCCTCGCCGCGGGCCAGCTGGCGCCACAGTGCCGCGAACACGATGACGGTGTCCCTGGCCACCTGCGCCGGCAGCCGGAACGCGGGGAGCAGCCACCGGGCCCGCAGCCAGAGCTGGGCCGACGACCGGTAGGTGACCAGTTCGGCGAAGGACGCTCCCAGCGCGGCCGCCGCCGCGCCGGCCAGCACCTCGGCCCAGGCGACCGAATCGTCCAGGATCATCCAGAACGACATCAGCACGGCCCACCAGGCCGCCCAGGCTGCCACCCGGCGGCGGGCCGGGACCTGGCGTGCGCGCGGTGGCATGAGGACGATCAGTGCCCGGCCGGCGACACCGGCAAACACCGGCGGGAGGCCCGGGTTTGCCGGCCCGGCCCGCGGGGACGCTGGCCGGCTCATCGCGGTCCGCTACCCCTACGCCGGCTCCGGTAACGATCGTCTTCCCCCGGCGAGCGGGCGCGGGCGGAAGGAGCCGGCCACGGCGAAGGCGGCTGCGAACAGGGCGACGATCAGCCACATGGCGCCGAGCAGGCCGGCCGACTGGGCGAGCAGGCCGATGGCCGGCGGGCCCGCCAGGTTGGCGAAGTAGCCGATGGAGGCGACCACGCTGACCCGGGCGGCCGGCTCGGGCCCGCTTTCCGCGGCCGCGGACATGCCGAGCGGGAAGCCCATCGACACGCCGACCGCCCACAGCAGCACGCCGGCCAGCACCAGCCACGGGTTCCCGGCCAGGATGAACACCGCCATGCCGATCACGCCGAGGGCGGTGGTGACGCGGATGGTGGCGACGCGGCCGAGGCGGTCCACCACCGGCCCGGCGAAGATCCGGGTCAGCGCCTCGGCGGCGGCGAACGCGGTGAGGAACAGCGCCGCGACCGTGGCGCTCTGCCCGTGGTCGCTGCGCATCGCCAGCGACAGCCAGCTGTTCGCCGAGCCTTCGCCGAGCTCGCAGCCGAGCATCACCACGCCGATGAGCAGCAGCCGCCAGTCCAGCCAGCTGCGCAGCCACCGGCGGAGCTTCTGGCCCCGGCCCGGCGCGGCTCCGGGGGCGGGCTCGGGCCGGCCGGGATGCCCGGGAGGGCGGCGAAGGCCCCCGCGGCGATCAGGACGGCCTCCGCGGTGAACTGCTCCGCCGGGGTGATGCCGAGCGCCGCGCAGGCCGCGCCGATGCCCGCGCCGGCCGCGACCCCGACGGACCAGGCGGCGTGCATCATCGGCATCAGGGTCCGCCCGGCGGCCCGCTCGATCGCCGAGCCCGCCACGTTGATCAGCACGTCGAGGACGCCGATCCCCGCCCCGGTGACCATGAAGGCCACCGCCAGCAGCGGGACCGAGCGCAGCACCAGCGCCAGCCCCATCCCCGCCATGGCAGCGCCGGTGAGCAGCAGCGATGCCGCCACCGACCGGCGGCTGCCGAGCCAGTGCAGCACCGGGGTCGCCGCGGCCAGCCCGAGGATGGCCCCGATCGTCACGCCCGCCAGCAGCAGGCCGATGGTGGCCGTGCCGATATGCAGGCTGGCCTTGATGGCCGGCAGCCGCGGGCCCCAGGCCGAGACGGTGATCCCGCCCAGGCCGAACCCGCCGGTGATGGTCCAGCGCCAGCGGGCCAGCACCCGGCGCTCCGCCGGGACTGCGGTGCTGGTCACCGGCCCGGGCCGGGCGACGACACGATCCGCCTCCCGGGCGCTCAGCCGCCGGCCACGGCCCGGGCGATCCCGGCGATCTCGGCGGGACCGACCCGGCAGCATCCGCCGATGATCCGGGCGCCCAGGGCGGCCCACTGCCGGGGCTGGCCGGGGGAGCGGCGCGGCTGCCCCGTCCAGGCCCGCCGCCTGGCGTCCCAGTCCTCGCCGCTGTTGGGGTAGGCGATCACGGGCTTGCCGGTGACCCCGGCGGCCAGCGTGATCGCCGCGGGCACGTCGGCCGGGTCGCAGCAGTTGACCCCGACCGCGACGATCTCCGGCATGTCCCGCGCGATCGCGAAGGCCGCGGCGAGCGGCTGGCCGGCCCGGGTGCGCTCGCCGTCGATGCTGTAGGACAGCCACGCGGGGATCCCCAGCCCGCTGATCACGCTCACCAGCGCCTCGGCCTCGTCGGCGTCCGGGATGGTCTCCAGCGCCAGCACGTCCGGGCCGGCCCCGGCCAGCACCTCCAGCCGCGGCCGGTGCCACGCCGCCAGTTCCGCGACGCTCAGCCCGTAGCGGCCGCGGTACTCCGACCCGTCGGCCAGCGCCGCGCCGTAGGGGCCGGCCGAGGCCGCGACCCAGCGTGCCGTGCCGTCCCCGGCCAGCTCCGCCTGCGCGGCCCGGGCCAGCTCCACGCTGCGGCGCATCAGCCGGGCGGCTTCGCCGCGGTCCAGGCCGCGGGCCGCGAACCCGGCGAAGGATGCCTGGTAGCTCGCGGTGGTCGCGATCACCGCGCCGGCCCGGAAGTAGGCCAGGTGCGCGGCGGTGATCTCCCCGGGCGCGTCCATCAGCAGCCGCGCCGACCACAGCGCGTCCGACAGGTCGTGCCCGCGCGCCGCCAGCTGGGTCGCCAGGCCCCCGTCGCTCACCAGCACGGCGCCCGATCCGGGGAAGCTCACCGCGTCACTGTACGGCCCGGTATGCGGGGGCTTCCGGTCAGCCGTGCGCCTTCGGCCTGGCGGGTAACGAGCCGGGGGCGGGCAGCACCGGTCAGGCGAGGTCGAACCGGTCCAGGTTCATCACCTTGTCCCACGCCGCGACGAAGTTGCGCACGAACTTCTCCTTCGCGTCGTCGCTGGCGTAGACCTCGGCCAGCGCCCGCAGCTCGGAGTTCGACCCGAAGACCAGGTCGACCCGGCTGCCGGTCCACCTGACCTCGCCGGTGACGGCGTCCCGCCCCTCGAACGTGGCCGCGGTCTCCGACGCCGGCTGCCAGCTGGTGCCCATGTCCAGCAGGTTGACGAAGAAGTCGTTGGTCAGCATCCCCGGGGTGGCGGTGAGGACGCCGAGCCCGGACCCGTCGTAGTTCGCGCCGAGGGCGCGCAGGCCGCCGACGAGCACCGTCATCTCGGGCGCGCTCAGGGTGAGCAGGTTCGCCTTGTCGAGCAGCAGGTACTCGGCGGGCAGCCGCTGGCCCTTCGCGACGTAGTTGCGGAATCCGTCCGCTCTCGGCTCCAGCGGGGCGAACGACTCGGCGTCGGTCTGCTCCTGCGAGGCGTCGGTGCGGCCCGGCGTGAAGGGGACCTCGACGTCGAAGCCGGCGTCCTTCGCGGCCTTCTGCACCGCGGCGGCGCCGGCCAGCACGATCAGGTCGGCCAGCGAGATCTTCTTGCCGCCGGCCTGGCTGGCGTTGAAGGACTGCTGGATGCCCTCCAGGGTGCGCAGCACGGTGGCCAGCTGATCGGGGTTGTTGGCCTCCCAGCCGCGCTGCGGCTCCAGCCGGATGCGCGCGCCGTTCGCCCCGCCGCGCTTGTCGCTGCCGCGGAAGGAGGAGGCGGACGCCCACGCGGCGGACACCAGCTGGGCCACCGTCAGGCCCGAGCCGAGGACCTGCTGCTTGAGCGCGCCGGCGTCGGCCGCGCTGATCAGCTCATGGTCGGCGGCCGGCACCGGGTCCTGCCAGATCAGCACCTCGGACGGGACCTCGGGGCCGAGGTAGCGGGCGACCGGGCCCATGTCGCGGTGGGTCAGCTTGAACCAGGCGCGGGCGAAGGCGTCGGCGAACTCGTCCGGGTGCTCCAGGAAATGCCGGGAGATCGGCTCGTACACCGGGTCCATCCGCAGCGACAGGTCGGTGGTCAGCATGGTCGGCGGGCGCCGCCGCGACGGGTCGGCCGGGTCGGGCACGGCGTCGGCGGCCGCGCCGTCCTTCGGCTGCCACTGGTGCGCGCCGGACGGGCTGGCGGTCAGCTCCCACTCGAAGCCGAACAGGGTCTCCAGGAAGGTGTTGTCCCATGTGACGGGGGTCGGGGTCCAGGTGACCTCGATGCCGCTGGTGATCGCGTCCCGGCCCTTGCCGGTGCCGTAGCTGTTCCGCCAGCCCAGGCCCTGCAGCTCCAGCGGGGCGGCCTCGGGGTCGGGCCCGACCGCATCAGCGGGCCCGGCGCCGTGGGTCTTGCCGAAGGTGTGGCCGCCGGCGATCAGCGCGACGGTTTCCTCGTCGTTCATCGCCATCCGGCGGAACGTCTCGCGGATGTCGCGGGCCGCGGCGAGCGGGTCGGGGTTGCCGTTCGGGCCCTCGGGGTTGACGTAGATCAGGCCCATCTGCACCGCGCCGAGCGGCTCGGCCAGGTCACGGTCACCGGAGTAGCGCTCGTCGCCGAGCCAGGTGGTCTCCGGGCCCCAGTAGACATCCTCCTCGGGCTCCCAGGTGTCGGCCCGGCCGCCGCCGAAGCCGAAGGTCGTGAAGCCCATCGACTCCAGGGCCACGTTGCCGGTCAGCACGATCAGGTCAGCCCAGGACAGTGCCTTGCCGTACTTCTTCTTCACCGGCCACATCAGCCGCCGCGCCTTGTCCAGGCTGACGTTGTCCGGCCAGGAGTTGAGCGGCGCGAATCGCTGCTGGCCCGCCCCGGCGCCGCCGCGGCCGTCGCTGATGCGGTAGGTGCCCGCGCTGTGCCAGGCCATCCGGATCATCAGCGGGCCGTAGTGGCCGAAGTCGGCCGGCCACCAGTCCTGCGATGTGGTCAGCACCCCGGCGATGTCGCGCTTGACGGCCGCAAGGTCGAGGCTGCTGAAGGCGCTGGCGTAGTCGAAGCCCGCGCCCATCGGGTTGGCCACGTCCGGGTTCTTGGCGAGGATCTTCAGGTTGAGCCGGCTCGGCCACCAGTCGCGGTTCGGGTTGCCCATCGTGGGGTCGGTCAGCCCGTGGGCCACCGGGCATCCCCCGGCTTCCGGCTGCTCGTCCTCGGTAACGAGCGGGTCGTGGTTCTCGGCCTCAGACATGGTTTCCTTCCTGGTGAGCGGTGATGGAGCGGCAGAAGGTCAGGATGGCGGCGTGCTCTGCGCGGCGGAGCAGGCGGGGCACAGGCCCCAGAAGATGACCTGGGCCTCGTCGACCGAGAAGCCGTGGCCGCCGGACGGGGTCAGGCACGGCGCCGCGCCGACGGCGCAGTCGACGTCGGCGACCGTGCCGCAGGACCGGCACACGGCATGGTGGTGGTTGTCCCCGACCCGGCCCTCGAACCGGGCCGGGCTGCCGGGCGGCTCGATCCGGTGCACCAGGCCCGCCGCGGTCAGCGCGTGCAGGGCCTCGTACACGGCCTGCACGGAGACGCTGCCGACCCGCTCGCGCACCCCGGCGGCAATGGCCTCGACACCGAGATGGCCGCCGCCGCGGACGATCTCCAGCAGCGCGATCCTGGCGGCGGTCACCCGCAGGCCGGCGCCGCGCAGTTCCTCGGCGGGCGTCGCAGGCTGGGGGACGGGCACGGGCACGACGCCGAACCTAGCCCACAAACACGAACGATTCAAGACAGCGAATTGTTCAATTCTGAGACACAGGGCGGCCGCGACGGGCCGGTCGTTCGTAGTGCTGGTCGATCTCACGCTGAAGGGGCCTGCAGTTCGCGCTGTGCGCCCTGTTCACCTGGCGGGGCGCGATCGCCGCGCAGCCGCAGGCGGCCCGGCCGCAGGCGGCCTGGTTCGCGCTGGCCGCCATCGCCGTGACCGCGGGCGTTCATCTCGCCCTCGGCCGCCGCACCATGCTGAGCGTCGCTGCCGGCACCGCCGTCTACGTCGTCCTGGTCAGCTTCTGCTGAGATTCCTTATCCGCCGCCCGGGTGCTTGGATGCGGGCATGAGCCGTCCGGATCAGGCGCCGCGGCCCGCCGCCGCGCTGGCCGCCCGCCGGTGACCCCTCCTGACCGCAGCCAGGTGGTGATCATCGGCGGCGGGGTCATCGGGTGCAGCATCGCCTACCATCTCGCCCGGCGCGGGATGACCGACGTCACCGTGCTGGAGCGGCGCAAGCTCACCCACGGCAGCACCTGGCACGCGGCCGGCCTGGTCGGCCAGCTCCGCACCTCGGCCAGCCTGACCCAGCTGATGCGGCGCAGCGTGCAGACCTACCAGGCGCTGGCGGAGCAGACCGGCTACCCCACCGGCTGGCGCGCCGTCGGCAGCCTGCGGGTCGCGGCCAGCGCGGGCCGGTGGGAGGAGATCAGGCGCCTCGCCGTGACCGGCAAGAGCTTCGGCTTCGATGTGCACCTCATCTCACCGCGGGAGGCGGCGGGGCTCTTCCCGCTGCTGCGCGCCGACGGGCTCTTCGGCGCCAGCTGGATCCCCGGCGACGGATACGCCGACCCCAGCCAGCTCACCCACTCCTTCGCCGCCGGGGCCCGGGCGGCCGGGGTGACGATCGTCCAGGACTGCCCGGTCACCGCCATCGAGCGGGCCGGCCTGCGCGTCACCGGCGTCACGACCGGCCAGGGCCGGGTGGAGTGCGAGACGCTGGTGAACGCCACGGGCATGTGGGGCGCGCAGACCGCCCGGATGGCCGGCGCCGATCTGGCGGTCAGCGCGGTCGAGCACCAGTACGTCGTCACCGAGAAGACCGGCGCGGTCCCGCGGGACCTGCCGACGCTGCGCGACCCCGACGCGCGCTTCTACCTCAAACCCGAGCCGGGAGCGCTGGTCATCGGCGGCTGGGAGGACGGCACCCGGGTGCCGTGGCGGCGCATCCCGGCCGGTCTCGGTCCCGAGCTGCTCCCGCCGGACTACGACCGGTTCGAGCCGCTGGCCGGCGGAGCGGCCGCGCGGGTTCCGCTGTTCGCCGAGCTGGGCATCCGGGCCTGGGTGAACGGGCCCATCCCGTTCTCGCCGGACGCCGAGCCGCTGATGGGCGTCACCGAGGACCTGGACAACCTGTTCCACTGCTGCGGGTTCTCGGCCGGCATCGCCGCGGCGGGCGGGGCCGGATGGGCGATGGCCAACTGGATCGCGGACGGCGATCCGGGCCTGGACCTGTGGCCGTTCGACGTGCGCCGCTTCGGGCGCTCCGGCAACGTGGCCGGCGACCTGGAAGAACGCTGCATCGACGCGTACGCCCGCTACTACCAGATCGGCTACCCGAACCGGCCGCCCGGCGGCCCGCGGGGCCAGCGCGTCAGCGCCCTCCACGGGCAGCTGCGGGAGCGCGGCGCGGTCTTTACGGCCAGGTCCGGCTGGGAACGGGCGGACTGGTTCGGTGACGGCCAGGCCGAGACCCCGGGCTTCGGCCGCGGCCGCGCCTTCGCGTTCGTGGCCGCCGAGCACCAGGCGGCGCGCACCGGGGCCGGGCTCACCGACGCCAGCAGCACCGCCAAGTACGAGATCTGCGGCCCGGGCGCGCTCGGACTGCTGCAGAAGCTGGCCGCCGCGGACATGGACGTCGCCGCCGGCGTGATCGTCCGCACGCCGCTGCTCAACGCCCGCGGCGGCATCGAGTCCGATGCGACCATCGCCCGGCTCGGCCCGGAGCGGTTCTACTTCCTCACCGGGGCCGGGCTCGGCCGCCACGACCTGGCCTTCCTGCTCCAGCACGCTCCCGGCGACGGGTCGGTGCAGGTCCGCGACGTCACCTCGGCGTTCGGGGTGCTGGCCCTGTGCGGTCCGCAGTCCAGGGCGGTGGCGGCCCGGCTGACCCGGGCCGACCTTGGCAACGGCGCGTTCGGGTACCTGACGGCGCAGCATCTCGACCTCGGCCACGCGCCGGCCCGGGCGCTGCGCGTGAGCCGCACGGGGGAGCTGGGCTGGGAATTCCACCTCCCGGCCGAGTACCTGCCCGGCTTGTACGACCGGCTGCTCGACGCCGGGGAGGATCTGGGCCTGCGCGATGTGGGGTACCGGGCGCTCGAATCCCTGCGGCTGGAAAAGCAGTACCCGGCCTGGGGCACCGACATCGGCTCCCGCACCAGCCCGTTCGAGGCCGGGCTGTCCGCGGCGGTCCGGCCGGACAAGCCGGGACTGCTGGCCGGCCCCGCCCTGCGCCGGGCCCGCGACGAGGGCGCCGCCCGCACGCTGTGCTGGTTCTCCGCCGGTCCCGAGGCCATGGTGCACGGCGGTGAGCTGCTCACGCACGACCGCCATGACCTCGCCGCCACGGTCCGGAGCGGGGGCTACGGCCACACGGCCGGGCGCGCCATCTTCTCCGCGTACCTGCCGTCCGCGCTGGCGGCCGAGCGGGACTTCGTCGTGGACGTGGCCACCGCCCGGTTCCCGGCCCGGCGTGAGGACGGCCCGCTGTACGACCCGGCGGGCACCAGAGCCCGCTCGTAGTGGCTGATCGCCGAAGACGGCGGTCACGCCCTCGTCGGTGCCGTGCCGCACCGTCGTGGCCAGGGTGGTGAGCGGGTCGCGCCGACTGCCCTGGCCTAAAATAGCCGGGCCGCCTCTTGCCCGAGGTCTTTGCCGCGGGTCGTGTCTTCGCCTCAGCGACTTGGTCCAGCACAATGGGTCCGTGTCCGCAGCGGAGATCGATCAGTACCTGGCCGGGCTGGAAGAGCCGAAGCGGTCGACGCTGGCCGCACTGCGCCAGACGATCGCCGGTCTGCTGCCCGACGCGGAGCAGGGCATGTCCTACGGGCTGCCCGCGTTCCGGGTCCGGGGGAAGACGGTTGCCGGGTTCGCCGCGTTCAAGAATCACCTCAGCTACCTGCCGCACAGCGGCTCGGTGTTTCCCGAGCTGGCCGCCGACCTGGCCGGGTACACCACCTCGTCCGGTGCGCTGCGCTTCGCCGTCGACGAGCCGCTCCCGGCGCCGCTGGTGGAGAAGCTGATCGCGGTCCGGCTGCACCAGGCCTTCCCCGCGCCGCCTTAGGACCGCACTACCGGCGCGGCCAGGTCGAAGGCCCGCTCGCAATGGGTCGTCATGCCGGCATTCTGGCGGGCCGGCGGGCGCCCCTTCCTGGCCCGCCCGGTCAGGCGGTCCGGCGGACTCCGCCGGGGCCGCGCTGCGGGGTGACCTCGCGCGGCGAGTCCAGCACGTGCCCGGCCCGGCAGGCCAGCTGCAGCCCGGCCGGCTCGCCGCAGTCCCGGTGCGTGAGCACGACCGGCGGCCCGGCCGGGCCGGCTGCGTACCGGTCGCCCCATTCCATCAGCGCGACGATGATCGGGTAGAGGTCGCGGCCCTTCGCGGTCAGCCGGTACTCGTGCCGGCGGCGCTGGCCGGCCTCCTGGTAGAGGATCCGTTCGAGTATCCCCTCGCGGACCAGCCGGTCCAGCCGCCCGGAAAGAACCTGGCGGGGCGCTCCGGTGCGGCGCTGCATGTCGGCGAACCGGCGGAAGCCGTTGAACGCCTCGCGCAGCACCAGGAACGTCCACTTCTCCCCGATGATGCCGACCGCGGCGCCGATCGTGCAGTTCGCCGGGTCGTACTCGTGGTCCCGCGAGGGTGTCATCCCAGCATGCTAAGTCTGGTTGACAGACTCAGCAACCTTAGCGCAAGCTAAGTTCGTGAAACGAACTCAGATGAGCCTGACCCCGGCGGCGGGGTGCTGGCCCGGGCCGCGCACCGGGGGAGCGGCCGCTGCGGTGCTGCGGCCGGCCCGCGACGGCGACCAGGCCGCGCTGGCGGCGTTCCTGGCCGGCCTGTCGCCGCGCAGCCGGTACCTGCGCTTCTTCACCGGCGCGCCGAGCGTCACCCCGGCTGCCCTGCGGCGGATGACCGGCACCGGCGGCTGCGGCGCTGACCGTGCCGACGCCCTGGTCGCGGTGCGAGACGGCTTCATCGCCGGGCACGCGATGGCCACCGACCTGCGCGGCCCGTCCGGGGCGGTGGTCACCGAGGTCGGCGTGGTCGTCGCCGACGACCAGCAGCGCCGCGGCATCGGGTCGGCGCTGATGCTGGCGCTGGCCGGCCGGGCGCAGGCCCGCGGCGCGACCGGGCTGACCATGGAGGTCCTGGCCGAGAACTACGCCATGCTCGGGTTGATCGGGGCGCGGCTGCCCGGGGCGAGGTCCCGGTCCTGCGGGCCGTACGTCACCATCGACGTCTCGCTGCCGCTGGTGGCGCAGGAGCGTGCCGCGTGACCGGCCCGCCCGAGCGCCATCGCACCTACCGGTGGGACGACCCGGCGGCCGCCGCGGCCGCGGCCCGCCGGCTGGACGGCCTGGCGTTCTTCGCGGAGATCATGGCCGGCCGCTGCCGCCGCCGCCGATCCTGGCCACGCGCCCGGAGGGCTGACGGGCGGCGCTAGCCGCCGTGCGCGGCGGCCCCGGAGCTGATCCCGGGTACCCGGTCGGCGAACGCGACCACCAGGCCGCGGTCGTCCAGGGCGGGCTGGGGCCGGCCGCCGGCGCTGACCGCCACCCCGCCGCACGGCGCGCCCGGCGAGGTGATCACGATCAAGGCCGGGCCGCCCGGGCGCACCGCGAAGCCGAGCCGGTAGCTGGCGGTTTCGGCCGGGCAGCTCATCGCCCCGCCGGGATCGGCCGGGGACCGGTTCAGCAGGCCGGCCAGCCGCGCGATCAGGGCCGGTGACGTCACGACCTTGCGGACGGCGGCCGGCCGGACGTTGAGCCGGTGCACCACGATGATCAGCGCGTGGTAGCGGGCCGGGTCGATGTACTCGGCGGCGGTGCGGGCCGGATACCAGGTCACCTGCGCGTCGGCGGCCACCTGCGACCCGCCGCCGCGGGCGGGGACCGCCGTCAGCACGAGCTGGGCCTGGGCGATGCCCGCGGGCACTGACCGCAGGGTGTAGCTGACCTCCTCGCTGGTGACCCCGGCCGGTGACCCGCCGGTGCCGCTGCTGCCGAGGGCCATGCCGCGCGGGACCGCGATCCGCCAGCGGCGGGCGAGCGCGGCCGGCGCCTCCGGCAGCACGAAGAACCGGCTGCGGCCGAGCATGTTGCCCGGGCCGCCCAGCAGGCCCCCGTCCGTCCGCAGCCCGGGCGCAATGCGGCCATGCCAGCGGCGCGAGCCGGACGGCAGCCGCACCCCGGCCAGCATCCGCCCGGCCAGCGCCGCCGCCCCGGCCCGCCCGCCGGCCGGCCGGGCCGAGGGGGACACCGGGACGCTGCCGCCCGGCCCGGGCGCGCTGGCCGGGGCCGGGACGCTTCCGCAGGAGGCGAGGACGGCGGCAGCCGCCGTCACGCTCACGAGCGGGACAGCGGTCCTGATCGGCATGCGCATGGCCAGCCCTTTCTCCCGGCTGCCCGTTAGACGCCGCCCAGTCCGTGCTGGTTCCGCGGTGCGGCTTCCCGGCCTGCCGCGGCCTCTAGCTCCGATATCCACCGGCTGCGCTGTTCTCCGGTGGCGAAGCAGGCGTCGAAGGAGTTGCGGGCCAGGGTCACGAGCTGCGGCCAGGTCAGGTTCATGGTGTCGCGGGCGGCGGCGAAGTTGGCGTCGATGTAGCCGCCGAAGTAGGCCGGGTCATCGCTGTTGACCGTGGCCTTCAGCCCCTCGGCCAGCATGGCCGGGAGCATGTGGCCGGCCAGCGACCCCACGGCGCGCAGCGCCACGTTCGAGAGCGGGCAGACGGTGAGCGGGGTCTGGTCATCTCGCAGCCGGCGGACCAGGCTCGCATCTTCCATGGCCCGGATGCCGTGGTCAATGCGCTCGGCCCCGAGCAGGTCGAGCGCCTGCCAGACATACTCCGGGCCGGCCTCCTCGCCGGCGTGGGCGACCCGGTGCAGCCCCTCGGCCGCCGCGGCCGCGAACACCCCGGCGAACAGCGCCGGCGGGTAGCCGACCTCGGCGGAGTCCAGCCCCACCCCGATGAAGTGCTGCCGGTGCGGCAGCGCCGCCCGCAGCATCGTCATCGCCTCGTCCGGCCCGCGGTCGCGCAGGAAGCACATGATCAGGTCCGCGGATATCCCGTGCGCGCTGCGGCCCTCGGCCAGCCCCGCCGACAGCCCGGCGAACACGGTCTCCAGCGGGACGCCGCCGGCCAGGTGCTGCTGCGGATCGAAGAAGATCTCCGCCCGCCGCACCCCGGCGGCCGCGGCCCGGGCCAGGTAGCTGACGGCCAGGTCGCGGAAGTCGGCCTCGGTGCGCAGCACCGAGACGTTGCGGTAGTAGATGTCCAGGAAGGACTGCAGGCTGGTGAACTGGTACCCGGCTCGCAGCACCTCCGGGTCGCTGCTGGGCAGCGCCACCCCGTTGCGGCCGGCCAGCCGGACCAGCAGCTCGGGCTCCAGCGTGCCCTCGATGTGAACGTGAAGCTCTGCCGTGGGCAGCATGCGCATCCTCCTGGGCGTAGCCGGGGCGGGCTGGCCGCTGGACGCCGGCCTGTCCGCCGGTTCCGCTGCAGCACACCGTAGATCAGCCAGAAGCCGGGCCGGCTGCCAGCCCGCGGGCCCGGGAGGCTCCAGCGGACCCGCACCGCCGGGGCCTGCGCCGCGCGCAGCAGCGAGTCCAGGTCATCCGCGCCCTCGCCCCAGGAGTGCACCGCCAGCCGGAAGCCGGCCAGATCGGCGAGGCGCAGGCCCGGGCCCGCGTCACGGCCGTCAGGAGTAGTCGGCCAGCACGCGGCGCGCGGTGCCGTCCACGGTGATGATCCCGCCGTGCGGGAGGATCCACTGCGGCCGGGTGTGCCCGAACGGGATGCCGGCGCACACCACGGCGTCCGGGTTGTAGCGGCTGACCAGGCCGGTGACGACGTCGCGCTGCTCGGCCCGCAGCCGGGCCCGCTCGCCGGCCGGCGGCTGCCGGGTGAAATCGGACACCGGCGGGCGGCCGAGCAGCACCGCGTCGACCGCTGCGAGGATGCCGCGCTCTCCGAGCGCGCGGACGATCCACCCGACCTCCCGGGCCGGCAGCAGCTCCTCGGAGGTCTCGATCAGCAGCACGCCGCCGTCCAGCGCCTCCGGCCCGGACCGGAACCGGCCGGCGGCGAGGATCCACTCGATGACCTCGATGCAGCCGCCCCAGGAGCGGCCGGTCACCGAGCGGGCCGGCCCGTGCCAGGTCCACGGCTCGGTGGACTCGCGCTCGCCGAAGCTGGTCAGGGCGCGCGGGTCATCCCAGCTGATGCCGATGTCCTCCGACTCGCCCGGGTCGGTGATCTCCAGGACCCCGCCGTCGAGCAGGGCGGCGCGCAGGGACCGGGCGTGGACGTCATCGACGCCGGGGCCCGGTCCCAGGTGGACCTGGGACGAGCCGCCGTAGAAGCTCGCCACCCCGCTGGCCCAGAGCCAGTGGTGCAGGTTGGTGTTGTCGCTGGTGCCGAGGAAGGGTTTCGGGTCGCGCCGGGCGAGCCCGGCGTCCAGGTGCGGGATGACGGTGATCTGGTCCTCGCCGCCGATGACCGCGAGGATGGCGCGGATCGACGGGTCGGCCAGGGCCGCGTTGATGTCGGCCGCCCTGGCCTGCGCGGAGGCTCCCACCTGCCGGGTTGTCGGGTACTCGGCCGGGACCAGGCCGGTGACCTCGGCCAGCCGGCGCATCGCCTGCTCGTGCACCGCGGGGAACGCCCCGGCGGCCGCGAACGACGGCGAGAGCACGGCGATCCGGTCACCAGGACGGGCCTTGGCCGGGTGCAGCAGATCGTGCGGCATGTGCGTCATCGAAGCACACCCGGCGCGGCCGCACAGCCGGCCGCCGGGCAAGCGCCCGGCTAGCGCTTGGCCGGCAGCGAGCGCGCGTACCCGATGCCGCGGTTCACCCACTCGGTGAGCTGAGCGTCTTCCCGCAGGTCAGCGGACTCCACCCGGAGCCATCCGGGCATCAGCCGGCCGCGCATCTCGACCAGGACGGCCCGCCCCGCGGCCACCAGCGCGTCGCCCTCGGCCGGATCGGCGCGGACCATGGCGCCGCCGCCGGAGCTGGCGGCGATGGCCATGTTGCCGCCGGCCAGGAAGGCCAGGCCGCCGAACATCTTCTTCTCCGTCACGTCCGGGGCAGCGCCGATGACCAGGCGGATCCGGTCGGCCAGCTCGGTGTCGTAGGCCATGGCGGCGAGCCTACGCGGCGGCACGCTACGGTCATGGTGCCGGCCGCGCGGCCGGGCACGGAACTGACGGGAGGCCCGCGTGGACCAGCTCACCCTCGGCGTGGTGGCCAGTTCGCGGAAGGAACACGAGCAGCGGCTGGCCATTCACCCGGCGCACGTCGAGCGGATCGGCGCCGGCCTGCGCCAGCGCATCTACCTGGAGAGCGGTTACGGCGGGCCATTCGGCGTGCCCGACACCGAGCTGGCCGGCCTGGTCGCCGGGCTGCGTCCCCGCGATCAGCTTCTGGCGGACTGTGATGTGGTGGTGCTGCCCAAGCCGCTGCCGGCCGACCTGGCCCAGATGCGCGAGCGCCAGGTGCTGTGGGGGTGGCCGCATTGCGTCCAGAACCCCGACATCACCCAGCTGGGCATCGACCGCAAGCTGACCATGATCGCATTCGAGGCGATGCACCACTGGCACAGCGACGGGTCGTTCAGCGTGCACGTGTTCCACAAGAACAACGAGATGGCCGGATACTGCTCGGTGCTGCACGCGCTGCAGCTGCTCGGCCTCACCGGCATGTACGGCCGGCCGATGCGGGCCGCGGTGATCAGCTTCGGCGCGACCGGCCGGGGCGCGGTGACCGGGCTGAACGCCTCCGGGATCAACGACGTGCACGTGCTGACCCACCGGAATGTGGCCGCCGTCGCCTCGCCCATCCACTCGGCCCGGATCGTGCAGTTCGAGCGGGACGCGGCCGACCCGGCCCGCTGCCGGGTGCTGACCGGGACCCGCGGCCGGGTGCCGGTGGCCGAGTACCTGGCCGGCTTCGATGTCGTGGTCAACTGCGTGCTGCAAGACACCGGCGCGCCGCTGATGTTCGTCACCGAGCAGGAACTGGGCGCCTTCGGCTCCGGCGCGCTGGTCGTGGACGTGTCCTGCGACGCGGGCATGGGGTTTAGCTGGGCGCGGCCGACGTCGTTCGATGAGCCGATGTTCACCGTGGGGCGCAACGTGCATTACTACGCCGTCGACCACAGCCCCTCGCTGCTGTGGAACTCCGCCACCTGGGAGATCAGCCAGGCGCTGCTGCCGCACCTGCCGGTCGTGCTGGACGGCCCGGACGCCTGGTTCGCCGATCCGGTCATCGGGCGGGCCGTGGAGATGCACGACGGCGTGATCCGCAACCAGGCCATCCTGGACTTCCAGCACCGCGCGGAGCGCTACCCGCACGAAGTGCTCGGCTAGCGGCTCCCCGGCTGACCGGTCAGGGCGCCGCCACCAGGTCCTCCAGGTAGCGCAGCACCGGCCGCGAGCCGCCCAGGCTGAACTCGACCCGGCAGCCGACCGGGAACTGGATCTTGGCCTGCTGGTGGCCGAACTCGACGCCGGTGATGACCGGGAACCTGCCGCGGGCGCAGCGCAGCACCAGTTCGTCCGGTCCGGCGTCCGGCGCGTCCTCCGCCTCCCAGTCGGCGGGCGCGCCGATGACCAGCCCCGCGATGCCGTCGAAGGTGCCGGCCAGCCGCAGCTGGGTCAGCATCCGGTCCACCTGCTCGAACGTCGCGTCCAGCACCTCCAGCAGCACGATCGCGCCCGCCGTGGGCGGCATCCACCGTGATCCCGCCAGCGCGCAGACCTCCCACAGGTTCCCGCCCACGACAGGGCCGCTGAACCTCCCGCTTCCGGCCCGGTAGGCCCGCCAGCCCGGGCCGGCGATCTCCCGCCCGGCGACGGGCCCGGTGACCATCTGCCAGAACGCCGACTCGGTCGGCTCGTCGGCGTCCGGCCAGCCGAAGAACTGGAATCCGCTGACCCCGTGCACGCTCGGCAGGCCCGCGGCGGCCAGCAGCGCGTTGTTCAGCACCGAGGGGTTGCTGAACCCGGTGAACAGCCTGGGCTGCTCGCGGATCTGCCGGTAGTCCAGCAGGTCCACCAGGTGCGCGGCGCCGGTGCCGCCGCTCGCGGGCATGACCATGGCCACGCCGGGATCGGCGAACATCTGCCGCACGCCCGCCGCCCGCTGCTCCGCCTGGCCGGCCAGGTAGCCGCAGCGGTCCAGCGTGCCGGGCGCCACCGCGACCCGGTATCCGCGCCCGCGCAGGTACCCGGTCAGCCGGTCCAGGTCGGCGGCGCCCACCGGGGAGGAGGTCGAGACGATTCCGATACAGTCACCGGGCCGCAGCGCCCGCGGTTTCACCAGCCGCATGCGCCCCACCCCACCACGGGCCACTGACACCGGCCCGGCCGCGCCGCGCGGTCAGGCCTCGCGGTCAGGCCTGGCGCAGGTCGGCGGCGACCCTGGCGGCGATGGCCGGGTCGAGGTCGTAGGGCGCGTACAGCGTCATCCTGGCCATCACGTCGCCGTAGCGGCGGTGCAGCTCGGGTCCGATCGCGGCCGGGCTCGCCGGTCACCGCGACGGTGTTCAGTACCTCGTCGCTGATCAGCTCGCCCATCTGCTGCCACTGGCCGCGCAGCGACAGCCCGTGCAGCTGCCCGGACAGGCCGCCCCAGCCGTGCAGCTCCAGCACCGGCCGGTAAGCGGGCGTCGAGGCGTAGAACGCGATCTGCTCGCGCACCGCCCGCCGGGCCCGCTCCAGCGCTTCCTCGCTGCCGCCGGTGGCGACCAGCGGCGAGCCGCAGATCTCGAAGTCGTCCCGCCCGGAGCGGGCCCGCCCGGCGGCCAGCGCGGAGAGTGTTCTTTCCCGTAGGTACAGCTCAGTGGTGAAGCCATGGCACAGCAAGCCGTCCGCGACCTGGCCGGCCACCGCGGTCATCTGCGGCCCGACCGCGGCCAGCAGCACCCGCGGCGGCCCGAACTCGTTCGGCCCCGGATTGAAGAACGGCGTCATCAGGTGGTGGCTGTAGAACTCGCCCCGGAAGTTCAGCCGGGTGCCGTCGTTCCAGCAGGCCCAGATCGCGCGCAGGGCCCGGATGTACTCGGCCATCCGGGCGGCGGGCTGGGACCACGGCATGCTGAACCGGCGGGTGATGTGCGCCCTGACCTGCGAGCCGAGGCCGAGCAGCAGCCGCCCGCGCGACAGCAGCTGCAGGTCGTTGGCCAGCACTGCGGTGGACATCGGGTTGCGGGCGAACGCGACCGCGATCGCGGTGCCGAGCTGGATTTTCTCGGTGACGGTCGCGGCCAGGGCCAGGGCGACGAACGGGTCGTGCCGGGTCTCGCTGGTCCAGGCCGCGGCGTAGCCGGCCTGCTCGGCCTGCGCCGCGCCCGCCCGGATGTCGGCCAGCGCGCCGGCCGGGAACATCATGTCGACCTGCACCGCTCAGCCTTCCGGTACCGGCACGCTGGCCTGGCCGTCCACGGCGGTTGCGGCCTGGCGGCAGACCGCGCTCAGCGGACCGGGCCCGGCTGGGCGGATGTTCAGGCCGGGTGCCGGGAAGTCCCGGACCGCGAATCGGCTCATTCTCCGCCTTCCCCCCCGTCTGGCCACGGTAACAGCAGTGATCGTGCCCGGCCGGGAACCCCGCGCCAGCCGGGCCGGGGATCGTAGGGTCAACCGACGAGACAGGATAATCAGCGAGGAGGATTCGCGTGCGGAGCACTGACTGATGGCCGCCACGGCTCAGCCGCTGGCCGGGCGCACCGCGCTGGTCACCGGGGCGTCCCGCGGCATCGGCCGCGCCATCGCCGAGGGATTCGCCGCGTCCGGGGCGCAGGTGATGATCTCCTCGCGCAAGCCGGCCGCGCTGGAGCGGGTCGCCGCGGAGGCGGCCGCCCGCGGGCTGGCCGGGAAGATCGTCTGGCATGCCGCGCACGCCGGCCGGCAGGCGGAGGCGCAGGCGTGCGTAGCCGACGCCGTGGCCCGGCTCGGCCGGGTGGACATCCTGGTCGCCAACGCGGCTACCAATCCGTATTACGGCGAGCTGGCCGGCCTGGACGCCGCCCGGGCCGGCAAGACGTTTCAGGTCAATCAGCTCGGGGTGCTCACCTGGGCGCAGCAGGCCTGGCACGCCTCGATGCGCGAGCACGGCGGGGTAATCATCAACATCGCCTCGATCGGCGCGTTCATGGTCGAGCCGATGATCGGTTTCTACAATGTGACCAAGGCCGCGGTGGTCCAGCTGACCCGCCAGCTCGCCGCCGAGATGGCGCCCGGAGTGCGGGTGAACGCGATCGCTCCCGGGCTGATCAAGACCGACATGGCCAGGGAGCTGTGGGAGGGCCGCGAGCAGGAACAGGGCCGCCGGATCCCGCTCGGCCGCATCGGCGAGACGGCTGACATCGCCAGCGCCGCGGTCTTCCTGGCCAGCGACGCCGCTTCCTGGATCACCGGCCACACCCTGGTCGTCGACGGCGGGGCCATGCTCGGCGCGACGATCACCGGCAGCGCGCCGCCCGCCGAGCCGTGACCGGACTGGCATCCGGTGAGCGGCGGAGCTGACCGGGCGGCGGGCGGGCTGGTCATCCGCGAGCGCGCGGACGCCGACCTGGAAGGCTGCGCGCAGGCGCTGGCCGCCGCGCACCGGGACGGCGGCTATCCGAGCAACTGGCCTGCCGATCCGGTCCGCTGGCTGACGCCGGCGCGGCTGATCCGCGCGTGGGTCGCGGTAGCCCCGTCCGGGCCGGTGGCCGGCCATGTCGCGCTGCGGCGGGCGCCGGCCGGCCTCCGCGGCCGGCCTGCCGCGGAGGTGTGCCGGCTGTTCGTGATCCCGGCCGCGCGGCAGCAGGGCATCGCCGCCGCCCTGCTCGGCCAGGTCATGGCCGCGGCCGCAGCCGCCGGGCTGGGCCTGGTCCTGGAGGTGGCCGGGCACCTGCATGCCGCGCGCCGGCTGTACGAGCGGTCCGGCTTCGCGCTGACCGGATCCGGCCCGGCGGCATGGGCCCGGCCGGGCGGCGCGCCGGTCACGCTGTACCGCTATGCCTGGCGGCCGGGGCGGCCCGGCGGCCAGGGTGAGACCTCCGCCCTCCGCTAGGACGGCGGCTCGGGGCGCACCAGCAGCTGAAACTCACGGCCATCGGCGGCCGCGCGGAAGCTCTCGATCACCCGGAATCCGAGGCTGGTCACCACCCGCAGGGCCCGGGTGTTGTAGGCCGCGACCGTCACCCGGAACGCCGCCGGGGCGAAGCGCTGCCGCCCGAACGCCAGGCCGGTGCTGACCGCCGCCCGGCCGAGGCCCTGCCCGGTGAGGTCCGGGCGCAGCCCGCCGCCGGTGTCGAGCGCGGAATCGTCGTAGTGCCCGCCCGGCACCTGGCCGTCCGGGCCGAACGAGCGGAACCCCATCAGCCCGGCCGGGCCGGCCAGGGCGAAGAAACCGCTGGCCGGGTCGGCCAGGAACTCCGGGTCCGCGCCGGTCATGTCGTTGGTGTCGTACGGCGCCGGATACCGCCAGGTGACGATCTCGGCGGCATACTGCGCGGTCATCGGCACGATCTGCACGCCGCCATTGAACCGCCCGCGCCGCCGCCGCGGCCAGTCAATAACCCGGCCGGTCAACGACCACCGGGGGGTGGCCGCGCCGGTCACCGGCGGTTAGTCCGGCGGGCGGGCCGCGGGCAGCGCCCGGCGAGCTGCCGGGAGCGCGCGGGCGGCTGCGGCCCGCACCGAGCTCCGGCCGCCGCCCGCCAGGGCGGGCCGGAACCGGCTGGTGATCAGCCGCTGGGCTCCGGCGGCGGCCAGCCCGGCCAGGACCGGAGCCATGGCGTCCATCGCGGTGACGGCCGCGTGCCGCAGCAGCGGATGCCCGCGGCCGGGATCCGCCGGCGCCGCCGCCGGCCAGGTTACCGTCACCGATTCCCACCAGCCGGCCGTGCGGACCGAGCCGCCTGCCTCTTCGCGGAGCCAGTGCCCGCGGGCCAGTTCCACCCGCGGCGCCAGCCGCGCTCGCGGGCCGGCCGGGCTCAGGTAGCTTCCGTCGCGCATACCCACATTGTGCCGCCGGCCGCGGCGCGCGGCCACCCTCGGCGGGCGCGGCATACGCCGCCGGGGCCGGGCCGCCCGCGGTCACGCCGGGCCCGGCCCGCTCACCAGCAGGGCCGCGTTGACCAGGTCCAGGCCGGCGGTCTGGCGCACGAAGTCGGCCGTGTCCGGCGGGGCGGCCCAGTTGCAGCCGAACTGGTGCCGGTCGTTCACGTGGTCCAGCGCGGACGCGGCGTTGGCCTCGATGAAGTCCCGGTACGCCGCGGTGCCGGTGCGGGCGTGCAGCCGGGCCAGGTGGCGGACGAAGATGCCCTTGAACATGGTGCTGTCCACGCCGGGCAGCGGGCGGCCGGGACCGAGGGGGCCGCCATCCGGGCGGCAGTCGTTGTGCTCGTGCAAGATCCCGCCGATCACGCCGGAGGACGTAGGCGGCGAGGCCGGGGCGCTACCCTGGGCCGGCCGCGGCCGGACGTGCCACGGCTGGGCGATGAACGCGGCGGCGATCTGCTCCGCCCGGGCCAGGTACGCCGGGTCGCCGGCCAGCTCGCCGAGGTCGGCCAGCCCGCTGAGGATCACGCCCTGGTTGTACGACCAGATCGCCAGCGTGTTGTCGTTCACGCCCTGGCGGTTGGGCGAGTCGTTCACCAGCCCGGCCTCGTTGATCATGGCCACGCCGCGGGGCGGCGGCGCGCTGAACCACTCCCAGCCGCGCTGCGCCCACTGCCGGTACTCGCGGTGCGCCGGGCCGGCCGGGTCGCGGCGCCGGTGCCGCAGGCCGAGCCCGGCGGCGGCCGCGATGAACAGCTCGTTGGCGATGGCGTTCTTGTACGGCCCGGTCCAGCCGCGCGGGACCGCGAACGCGCCCGTCCGGTCCGGGGCGCCGTCGTGCTTGCCCCAGTAGATCCCGCCGCCCCAGGCACCGTCCCAGCCGCGGGCCATGTCGGCGAAGATCTCGCCCGCGGCGGTGAGGTAGCGGGCGTCGCCGGTCAGGTCGTAGGCGTCGATCCAGGCCAGCGCCCACCAGCCCTCGTCGTCGTAGAAGCCGTTGAGGAACCCGGGGTAGCGGGCGCGGCTCAGCACCGAGGCCAGGCGCAGGTCGATCCGGCTGCGCACCGGCCGGCGGGTGCCCGGGGCGGCCGCGAATGTGCGGGCCACCGCCGGCTCGAGATAGCCGCGGTCACCGGTGGCGGCCATGTATCCGATCACGGCAGTGATCGCGTTGGCGCTGTTCCACCAGCGGGCCGTGTTCTGCATCCGGCGGCGCTGGCCGGACGCGGCGACCGCGGCACTGGCCAGGGTAGCGGCCGGCTGCGAGCGCCAGTCCGGCCAGCGGACGGCCAGTGCCGGGTCGTCGTAGCGGTAGAGGCCGGTGCGGGCGGCATGGCCGTCGGCCGCGTACCACTGCTGCAGCGCCGCGGCGACCAGCGGAGCCGCCGCCCCGGCTCGCTGGGCAAGATCGGCAGCCACCAGGTCAGCGTGCTCGATCAAGGGCCGCGCTGACAAGGACCGGGGCGGTATGCCGCTCAGCCCGGTGCGTGCAGGCCCGCGTCGCGCAGGAACGTCAGCACCGCTGCCACCCGGCGGTGCACCCGCTGCTCGCCGGACAGGCCGAGCTTGCTGAAGATCGCGTTCACGTGCTTCTCCACCGAGGACTCCGACAGCAGCAGCTCGCGGGCGATGCCGGCGTTCCCCCGCCCCTGGGCCATCTCCCGCAGCACGTCGAGCTCGCGCGGGGTCAGCCGGGCCAGCGGCGATTCGCGCAGCCGGACCCGGCGTGACACCAGCGCGTCGACCACGGCCGGGTCGATCACCGACCCTCCGGCCGCTACCTCGCGCAGCGCGGCCAGCAGCTGGTGCAGCTCGCCGACCCGGTCTTTGAGCAGGTAGGCCAGCCCGGCGGTGCCGTTGCGGAACAGCTCGAACGCATACGACTCGTCGGCGTACTGGGACAAGATCGCGACACCGACCCCGGGCAGGGTCGCCTTGATCGTGTGCGCCGCGTCGATGCCCTCCATCGCGGGCCTGCCATCCCGCCCCGCGCCCGGCCCGGACGGCATCCTGATGTCGGTCAGCACGGCGCCCGGGAGCAGCCGGGCCGTCGCGGCCAGCAGTTCCGGCGCCGAGCCGACGGCGGCGGCCACCGTGACCTCGCCGGAGTCTTCCAGCAGCCGCCGGGTGCCCTCCCGCACCAGGTAGTTGTCGTCGGCGATGACCACCCTCAGCGGCTCAGGCACCGGCGGCCTCCGCCAGGACCAGGGGCATCTCGGCGCGCAGCGTGGTGCCGCGGCCGGGAACGCTGTCGATGCGCAGCGTGCCCTGCACCGTGGACATCCGGTCGGCCAGCCCGGCCAGGCCGAGCCCTCGGGCCGCGGCCGGGTCGAACCCGCAGCCGTCGTCGCGCACCTCTACGGCCAGGCTCCCGTCCGGCTGGGCGAGAGCGACCATGATCCGGCGCGCCCGGGCGTGCTTGACCGCGTTGGTCAGTGCCTCGGCCACCACGAACCAGGCTGCGGCCTCGACGTGCTGCGGATAGCGGACCCTGCGCAGCGTCGGCTCGGCCTCGATCACCACTTCGACCGGCAGCCGCGCGGCCTGCGCCTCGATGGCTTCCAGCAGGCCCTGGTCGGCCAGCACCGGCGGGTGAATGGCGTGCGCGAAGTCGCGCAGGTGGCCGAGCAGGCCGGCGAGGTCGCGCTGCAGCTCGGCAAGCGGCTCGTCGGCCCGCGGGTCACCGCGCCGGAGCTTCTCCCTGGCCAGGGCCAGCTTGGCGGTGAGCACGACGACGTCCTGCTGGACACCGTCGTGCAGGTCGCGCTGAATGCGCTGGCGCTCGGCGTCGGTGGCCTGCACGACCCGGGCGCGGGAGGCGGCCAGCTGGCTGGCCTGGGCACGGATCACCCGCAGCTGCGCATTCAGTTCCGCGGCCAGGTGCAGGTTGCGCAGCGCGGTGGCGGCCTGGCCGGCCAGGCTGGCGAGCAGGCCGTGGTCTTCGGCCAGCAACGGGCCGTCCGCACGGGGTCCGCACTCGATCTGGCCCATCCGCTCGCCGCCGTGGACCAGCGGCACGGCCAGGACCGGCTCGGCCGGGTCGTCCGGCCTGATTCCCGCGGCCCCGGCCGTGAGCGGCGCGTCGTCCAATGCGGCCACGTCCAGCCGGACCTGGGCCCAGCGCAGGTGCAGGCCCCGCTGGATGGCACCGGCCAGCTCAGGCAGCAGGTCAGCGGGGTCGGACGCGGCTTCGAGCAGTGCGCCGAACCGGGCCAGCACGTCGTAGCCGTCCAGCCGGTCACCGAACATCCAGCGGTCGGCCAGCCGGCCCAGCCGCCGCTGGGCCGGCTGCAGGGCCAGCGCAGCGCCCACGGCCAGCAGGATGGCCGACCCGGCCGGCAGCACCTGGCTGGCCAGCAAGCCCACGGTCGCGGCGGCGGCCGCGCAGTTGACCGCGATCATCAGCCGCAGCACCCGGTGCACGGCGGCCCGGCGGTCCGGATGGTCGATGCCCAGCATCCCGTCCTCGGACAGCGTGATGACCAGCGGGCCGAGGACGAACAGTACGGTGAGCACCCACAGCACGACGACGAGTCCCTGCGGCAGCCATCCGGGCCTGGGCACGAACGACAGCGCGGTGAGCAAGGCGAACAGCGCCATGGCGCCGGCCGAATAGACCAGCATCCAGCGGATCTTGCGCCGGGCTTCCGGCCCGGACCGCTGGTAGCGGCGGTACAGCAGGATCAGCCCGAGCAGCACCAAGACCGGGAAGCCGTCGTTGACGACGACCGCGGCGGGCAGCAGCGGCCGGGCGGCGGGCAGGTACAGCGGGCTGGTGATGGCGGCCTCGTCCGGGTTGCCGAACAGCCCCGCGTGCATGGACGGCCCGGCCACCAGCAGCAGCACCGGCGTCACCGCCGCCGCCAGCGCGACGGCGGCCAGGGTCAGCCGCTCGCTGCGCCGCTGGATGGTGCCGTCCGGGAACAGCCCGACGAACGCCAGGCCCGCGAGCACGCAGCCGGTGCCGCACCATTCCCTGACCACCGCGGCCACCCATCCGGCCAGCCCGCCGGCCGCGGCGGGAACGATCAGGTCATCGCAGCAGATCTGCAGGCAGAACAGCGCGCCGGAGGCGAGCAGCCACTCGCCTGCCCGCCCCCCAGCGTCCCGGAATGAGGTCAGCAGCCCCGCCAGGTAGAACGGTGTGGGCCCGATCAGCATCCAGCCGGCCCCGGCCAGGTTGCCCGCGGCCAGATAGGCCGCCACGGACGCGGCCAGCGCGCAGCCGCCGGCCACGGCCAGCACCACGCTGATCTTCCGCATAGTCCCAGTGTGGTGCGCATTGGCGCGGCCGGGAAGTGAGGCAGGCCGCCAGGCTGACTGCGGACTGCCTCACCCAAGCGCCGCGGCTGACCTGGTGTCCGCGGTCGCGGCCCGCTCCTAGCGTGAACAGCGCCAAGACCTTGACGAGGGGGCTGAGCGATGACCGATCACGACATTGCCGCCGCGCCGGGCCATCCCGTGGCGGCCGCGGACGACCCGCTGCGCCGCGCGGCCCGGCGCGGGTACCGCTGGCTGCTGCTGGGCTTCCTGGGGCTCTGCGCGATCCAGATCTTCCTGGCCGGCCTGGGGGTCTTCAGGCTGCAGGACGTCAGCCTGGGCGGGGCCGCCGGGGACAGCGCGTTCGCTCCGCACCGGGACCTCGGCTACGCCCTGGGCGGCGTGGCCGTGCTGATCTTGGTGTGCTGCCTGGCCGCCCGGCCCGGTGCGCGGGACGCCGCCGGGGCCGGCGTGCTCGTCGTGCTCACCTCGCTGGTGCAGAGCCTGCTGGCGGCCCTGGCAGATCAGCACGCCGTCTATGGCGGCCTGCACGCCGCCGACGGGCTGGCGATCATCGCTATCGCGGCGTGGCTGTACGCCAGGTCACGGCGGCGCCCCGCCTGACCGCGCCGCCTGACGGAGCAGCCATGACCGTAACCGGAGTACCGGGCGGGCGGACCGGGCCGGAGGCAGGCCCAGGTCATGTCCGCGGCACCGGCCGCGGCCGGCGGGCGGCCCGGACCAGCATGGCGGCCTGGGCGGCGATCATGGCGGCCGTGCTGGCGAGCGCGGTACTGACCGTGCTCGCCCGCGGTAGCCTCCGCGGCACCGACCTTCCCTACAGCGCTGCGGATACGGCTGCGGCCGTGGCCTACGCGACGCTCGGCGCCCTGATCGTGCGGCGGGCCGGGAACCTGGTCGGCTGGCTCATGCTCGCTGAGGGAGCCCTGGTGGCCTTCCTGGCCCTGGGCTCCGTGTACGGCATCCTGGGCGTCGTCACGTTCCCGGGGGCGGTGCCGGCCGCGCGGCAGGCCGGGGCGCTCAGCGAGTGCAGTTTCGTCGCTGTGATGTTCGCGATCGCGTTCATGTTCCTGAACTTCCCGACGGGCAGCCTGCCCTCGCCGCGGTGGCGGCCAGGCCGCCGTGGCCGGGCTGGTACTGACCGCGCTGCTGACGGCCGGCCTGGCGATCCGCCCGCACCAGGTGCAGCTGGCCGCGCCGGGCGGGATGTCCGCCGCCTTCCGCGAGCCGTTTGCCGTCGCGCACCTGCCGTCCGTGCTGCGGATCGCGCTGGTCGGCACGCTCAACGGCCTGTCGGTGGTGTACGCGATGTTCATGGCCGTGGTCTTCGCGTCGATGGCCATCCGGTACCGGGCAGGCCACCGCGCGCTCCGGCAGCAGATGAAGTGGCTGGCCCTGGCCGCCGTCGGCCTGGTGGCCACCCTGCTCATGGCCATGCTCGCGATCTGGACGCATCAGCCGGGGCTGACTGCCCTGGCCTACAACACCGTGGCGGTCATCGCGCTGCTGGGGATCCCGGCGGCGATGACCATCGCGATCTTGCGGCACCGGCTGTTCGATATCGACCTGATCATCAGCCGGGCGGTGGCCTACGGGCTGCTGTCGGCGGCGGTCACGGTGGTGTACGCGGGGATCGTGCTCGGCATCGGCACCTTCGCCGGGCACCGCGGCGGGCCGCTGCTCACCGTCGCCTCGGCGGTGCTGATCGCGCTGGTGTTCCAGCCGCTGCGCCATCGCCTGCAGCGGTTTGCCAACCGGGTCGTCTACGGCAGGCGCGCCACCCCCTACCAGGCGCTGGCCGACTTCGCAGAGGACATGTCCGGGCAGCTGGACGTCGCCGTGGCCGCGGACCGGCTGGTGTCAGTGCTGGCCGCCGCGACCGGGGCGGACCAGGCGCAGGCGTGGATCCGGGCCGGGAGCGAGCTGCGCCCGGCGGCGGCCTGGCCGCCCGGCCGCAGCGAGCTGCGCCCGGTCCCGCTGCCCGCCGGCGGCGGGTTGCCCGACTTGCGGCCCGCGACCGCCGCGGTGCCGGTGCGGCATGGCGGCGAGCTGCTCGGAGCGCTGGCGCTGGCCAAGCCGCCGAGCGAACCGCTGACCGTTACCGACGACAAGCTGCTGCGCCACCTGGCCTCGCAGGCCGGGCTGGTGCTGCGCAACGCCGCGCTGACCGCCGACCTGCGGGCCACCATCGACGAGCTGCGGGCTTCCCGCCGCCGCCTGGTCGGGGCACAGGACGCCGAGCGGCGCAAGATCGAGCGGAACCTGCACGACGGCGCGCAGCAGCAGCTCGTCGCGCTGAACATCCAGCTGAGCCTGCTGGACCAGGCCGCCGGCGACCGGGACGCCGTCCAGGAGATCACCGGGCTGCTGCGCGACGGCGTGCGGGCGGCACTGGCGGACCTGCGGGACACCGCGCGCGGCATCTACCCGCCGCTGCTGGCCGACCGGGGCCTGGCCGCCGCGCTGGCGGCCCAGGCGGGCAAGGCCCCGCTGCCGGTCCGCCTCGACGCCGGCGGCATCGGCCGCTACCCGCAGGAAACCGAGTCCGCGGTGTACTTCTGCACGCTCGAAGCGCTGCAGAACGTGGCCAAGTACGCCGGCGCCGCACAGGCCAGCATCCGGCTGGCAGCCCGCGAGAACGGCCTGCAGTTCACCATCAGCGACGACGGGACCGGGTTCGACCCGGCCAGCGCGCCGCGCGGCTCGGGCCTGCAGGGCATGGCCGACCGGCTGGCCGCCCTCGGCGGCACGCTGCGCGTCCGGTCCGCGCCCGGGGCAGGGACCACCCTCACCGGGTGGCTGCCCGCGGCGCAGGACAGCGGCTGAGCGCCGGCGGCCGGGCCCGGGCAGCCTGCGGGCCGGAGGCATCACCGCGCTCCCGGTATCACCGCGGCCGGCCCGGCCTCTGAGCGGACAGGCGGCCTGGCGGTGACGGCTCCGCCGCCAGCCGCCGGACCAGCTCCCCGGAGGCAGCCTGCGGGGCCAGGAGCCTCCAGTCACCTGTTCCGCATCCCGGCCAGCGCCGGCGGCTGAGCGGGGGCGGCGAGCCCGGCCAGGCTGCGCTGCACGAGCATCGCGTTCTCGCCCAGCACGTGCAGCCAGTAGTTGGTCCGCTCGGCGTTGGTCAGGTCCTGCCAGTGGCCGAACAGGCCCGCGGCGTCGGCCAGCGGCAGCCGGCCTTCCACCTGGTGCACCTCCAGGGTCAGCGACACCGCGCCCGGCGCGCACGCCGTCATGGCCGTGGCCACCAGCGCGTCCAGCCCGGCCGGCCCGTACAGCATGTCGAGCGACCGGCGGCCCTGGTACTCGAACGGGACGGGCAGCCGGGTCAGGAAGGTGAAATGGTCGGCCAGGCCCGGCACCAGCGGATGCCCGTCGTGCAGGTGGAAGTGCACCGGCTTGCCGAGCGCCCCGAGCGCGCGGACGGCCTCCTGCACGCCGGGCAGCGCGGCGCCGGCCGCCTGCTGGACCTCCGCGGCCAGGCCGGGCAGCCGGGCGTCACCCGGGCTGAGGTCGGCCAGCCGCAGGCCCGGGTTCCCGGCCGCGAACTGCGCGGCGGCCACGTGCCGGCCGAGGTGCCCGACGTCGACGCAGGCGCTGATCCGCTCGGTCCCGTGCAGCCGGGCGATCATGCCGGTGAACCGGGCCGGATCCATGTCGGCGGCGTACTCCAGGTAGACCATGGGACCGCCGGGCCGGGCGGCGATGAACTCGCTCAGCTCCGCCATCGCGTCCAGCCAGCCCGGGCCGGGATCGGCCATCCCGGCCCGGTCGTGCACGACCAGGCCGGCCACCCGGCCGGCGAACCGGCCGGCGAACTCGCGCACCAGCGCCCGGCCGCTGTCCTCCAGCAGGTCGATGCCGCGGCTGAGGTGCACGGTTGGCAGCCGCGGATGCGGCGGCAGGTACGGCAGCACCTTGTCCAGGTCGGCCGGGAGGTCGGCGTACAGCTCGGCGGCCACGCCGAGCTGCGCGAACCGCAGCCCGGACAGCCGCAGCAGCGCGTCGTCCCCGGCGTAGCGCTGGTAGAACAGGGCGTGAACCGGCGCGGGGGCGCCGGGCGCGTCGTCAGTCATGGATCCCTTTGTCCGGTCGCTGGCCGTCGGGCCGGCCGGGGCGGCGTCACCGCGGCCGGGTACCCGAGCGATCCGGCCGGGTTCACGCTACTACGCGGCATGCCGTCGGTTATTCATACCCTGATGAACGCTTTGCCGGTCTTGAGACTAGTGAGGTTAGAGTTGACCGGGTGAAATACCGGACGGATGACGGCTGGATCGTCGAGGTCGTGCGGCTGGCGGGCACCGGCCGCCGCCGCGGGCCTGCCGATCCCTGGCCGGGCACCCAGCTGCGCGTCAGCCAGCATGGTTACCTGGTGGCCTACGTCCGGACCGTGGCCGAGCTCCGCCGCTACCTCGACCCCGCCGACCTGCGCGCTGACGACGGCTTAAGCGCCGGGCCATGGCACCTGGCGCGGCGGCTGCGGCTTCCGGCCGGGCGGGCCGCTCAGGCCGGGCAGGCCGGTGAGGCCGGGCGGGCTGGTGAGGCCGGGCGGGCCAGGTGGTAGAGGACATGCGGGCGCACCGGGCTCCCGGCGGGCACCCCGGGGTGCTCGAACCGGGCGGCCTGCATCATGCCGAGCCGGCGCGTGACCGCGATGGACGGCTCGTTGCGGACGGCGGTCATCGACCACACCTGGTCCAGGCCGATCGGCCCGAACGCCGCCGCGAGGACCGCCCGGGCCGCCTCGGTGGCGTAGCCCTGGTGCCAGGCCCGGCGGGCCAGCCGCCAGCCGATCTCCATCCCGCCCGTCCCGCTCACCGGGATGGGCGGCATCGGGTTCAGGCCGGTGAAGCCGATGAACTCGCCGGTCGCCCGGATCTCCACCGCCCACAGCCCGTAGCCGTACCGGGCGAACCGGGATTCGATCCGCTCGGCGAGCGCGTCGCTGGCGGCGCGGCCGATCGTCGCCGGGAAGTAGCGCATGACCTGGGGGTCCGCATTGAGTTCGGCAAACGGCCCGCGATCGGAGTCGCGCCACCGGCGCAGCAGCAGCCGGGCGGTGGGAGCCGGGTCGGTTCCTGGCGGCATGGATTTCAGTCTGGCGGCCGCGCCGGGCCCGGGCCCGGCCGGGGGCCAGGGGCCGGTGCACAGCGGCCGGTGCATGCCCGCGCGGCTGCCGGGCAGTAACTAAACGACTCCGGCGAGCGCACCGTTGCCGGCGTGAGGAGCTGAATGGGATGCTGTCGGCCGCATATGCAATCGCGCGCTGGGCCGAGTACGCCAGCGGCGTACTGGCGCTGCTGGCCTTAGCGGCGATCGGCTGGCGGCTGCATAAGCAGCCGCGCGGCCCGGTGCTGGGGCCGCTGTGCATCCTGGTGGCCGCCGCCGTCGTCTGCGCCGGGACCTTCCTGTTCGGCGGCACCCGGGTGCAGCAGGTCCGGCTGAACAGCATCCGGCAGCTGGGCCTGGAGACCCGGCACGCCGGGCTGCGCTCGGACGCCATGGTCTACGACGTGCAGGTCTCGGTCCCGGTCGCGCTGCGGCTGCTGCCGTCGCAGGTCCCGGGCAGCGGCGTGGTCAACAAGGTGAGCGCGTTCCTGGTGCACAAGACCACCACCGTGCACGCGCAGGTCGCGGTGTACGGCCTGATTGACTTCACTGCGCTGAGATCACGGACGGCGGCGGTCGACCAGCAAGCGCACACCATCACCGTCGCGCTGCCCGACCCGTCGGTCGGCCCGGGCACCACCTACATCAGCTCGGTGGACGGGGTGCAGGTGCGGGAGGGGCCGCTGGACGCGGTCGCGCAGAGCCTGACCGGCGTGCTCGACTCGCTGCTGAACCGCCCGGTGGTGTCGTTCTCGGCCCAGCCCGCGCTGGCCCGGGCGAAGGCGGTCGCGCTGGCCAGGGCCCGCCGCAGCGGGGCGCTGCAGGCCTGCGGACGGCAGGAGATCACCGCGCAGCTGGCCCGGATCTTCCGGCTGACGCCGCGCTATCGCGGCTACCGGCTGATCGTGAGGTGGCCGCAGCCGGCCCCGTCCGGGGTGAACTGCCCGGCCCTGCAGCGCCAGCTGAACGGCTAGCCTCGGGCAGGCCGGGCCGTGAGCCCGCTCACGGGCGGCCGTGCGGCTCGCTGGCACCGGGGGCCGGGCGGCAGGTCAGAGCGCGAACAGGCGCTCGGCGTTCAGGTGCGCGATCTTCTCCCGGTCGGCCGGGCTGATCGGCGCGGCTGCGAGGAACCCGGCGTGCCGCACCGGGTCGCCGAACGGGTAGTCGGCGGCGAACAGCATCCGGTCGGCGCCGAGAACCGCCAGCGCGCACTGCAGCGGCGGCACGGTGGCGTACCCGCTGATCGTGACGCTGACGTGAGCGCGCACGACGTCAGCGAGCGAGCGCGGGCCCGGCATCGAGCGGCTCAGCACCTCGTCGGCCCGGGCCAGCGAGAACGGCAGGTTCTCGCCCATGTGGCCGACCACGACCTGCAGTCCGGGATGCCGGTCGAACACCCCGGCCACCGCCATCCGCAGCACGTGCAGCCCCGTCTCGGCGTGCCAGCCCCAGGCGGAAGTGGCCAGCAGCCCGGCTGCGGCGTCCGGCAGGCCGCCGTAGTACGCCTGCGCGACTGCCGCGGGCGGGAACGTGGGGTGCAGGTAGGCCGGGACGCCAAGCTCCTCGACGGCGCTGAGCAGCGGGCCGAACTCCGGCGCGTCCAGGAACCGGCCGTGGGTGTGGCCCTGCACGATGACGCCGCACATGCCGAGCTCGCGGACGGCCCGGCGGGCCTCGTCCGCCGCGGCGGCGGGGCTCGGGGTGGGCAGGCTGGCCAGGGCGCGGAACCGGGCCGGATGCTCCGCTGCGACCGCGGCCAGCGCGTCGTTGAGCTGGCGGGTGAGCCGGACGCTGTCCTCCGGCCCGGCGGCCTGCGGCCCCGGGGCCACCGGGGACAGCACCTGGATGTCGATCCCGGCCTGGTCCATCACCGGCAGCCGCCGGCCGGTGACGTCGGCCAGCGCGGCCCGCAGCCCCGGCCGCCCGGTCACTGCCTCCGGCAGGTCCTGCGTCCACACCTGGTCGGCCAGGGCGCCGGGCAGGATGTGCTCTTCCAGCGCGATCAGGGTCACGGCTCTCCTCCGGCCCGCCGGGCGCTGCGGGCATAGCGGGCCAGCACGCCGTCGGACAGCCGCGGCCAGGCCTGCCGGGCCCATTCCTCGAACTCCAGGTCCGCGAGCGCGGCGCAGGCCAGCCCGGCCTGCGGGTCCACCCACAGGAAGCTGCCGGACCGGCCGAAGTGCCCGAAGGTGGCGGGGGAGTTGCGCCGGCCGGTCCAGTGCGGCATCTTGCTGTCCTTGATCTCGAACCCGAGGCCCCAGTCGCAGCGGGGCTGCCGGCCGAAACCGGGCACCACCCCGGACAGGCCGGGGAAGGCCACCGCGGTGGCCCGCGCGAGCAGGTCCTCGTCGACCAGCGACGGGCTGACCAGTTCGACCGCCAGCGTGAGCAGGTCAGCGAGCGGCCCCACGGCGCCGTGCGCCGGCGAGCCGTCCAGCCGGGTGCTCAGCAGCCCGAGCGGCAGGCAGATCTCATCGGCGAGCAGCTGGCCGAACGGCTTGCCGGCCCGGGCGGCCAGCAGGCCGGCCACGATCTCGATGCCGCGGTTGGAGTAGATGCGGCGGCGGCCGGGCTGGCTGAGCACGGCATCGCCGTCCAGCCCGAGCCCGGATGCGTGCGCGAGCAGGTGCGCGACGGTGGCGCCGGGCGGCCCGGCGGGCTCGTCCAGGTCGAGCAGGCCGCGCTGCACGCCGTCGAGCGCGGCCAGGGCCACCAGCAGCTTGCTGACCGATGCCCAGCGGAACGGCCGGTCAGCGGGCCCGCGGACGTCCAGCACGCCGGCCGCGGCCGCCACCCCGGCGGCGGCTACCGGGCCGGCCAGGAGCCGATCTGCGCCAGCGGGTCGGCCGCCAGCGCGCCGGGCGCCGGGTCAGCCGGGTCAGCCGGGTCAGCCGGGCCGCTCATGCCGCCTCGAAGACCGCGGCGACGCCCTGCCCGCCGCCGACGCACATGGTCTCCAGCGCGTACCGGCCGCCGCGGCGGCGCAGCTCGTGCAGCATCGTCACCATGATCCTCGCCCCGGTCGCGCCGATCGGGTGCCCCAGCGAGATCCCCGATCCGTTCACGTTCAGCCGGCCGTCCAGGTCCGCGGCGGTCACGTCCCAGCTGCGCAGCACGGCCAGCACCTGCACGGCGAAGGCCTCGTTCACCTCGATCAGGTCGAAGTCGTCCAGGCTCAGGCCGAGCCTGGGCAGCAGCCGGGCCACGGCCGGCACCGGCCCGAGGCCCATGGTGGCCGGTTCGCAGCCGGCCGCGGCCCAGCCGGCCCAGAACGCGGCCGGCTCCAGGCCGAGCTCGCCGAGCTTGTCCTCGGCGGCGACCAGGCAGGCCGCGGCGGCGTCGTTCTGCTGGGCCGCGTTGCCCGCCGTGACCGTGCCGCCCTCGGTGACCGGGCGCAGCCGGGCCAGCGACTCCGGGGTGGAATCGGGCCGCACGCCCTCGTCCCGGTCGAAGGTCACCGGGTCGCCGCGCCGCTGCGGCACCTCCACCGGTACCACCTCGGCGGCGAGCCGGCCCTGCGCCCAGGCGGCGGCCGCGCGCCGGTGGCTGGCCGCGGCGTACTCGTCAGCCGCCTCCCGGCCGATGCCGAACTGGACGGCCAGGTTCTCGGCGGTCTCGATCATCCCGCTGATCGGGCCGAACCGCCACAGCGGCTGGGACCGCTCGCGGCCCCGGTCCAGCCGGTCGTACAGCGCCGTGTTGCCCGCCCGGCTGCCCCACCGGGCCGTGGTCGTGTAGTACTCGATGTTGCTCATGCTCTCGGCACCGCCCGCCACCACCAGGTCGGCGGCACCGGTCTGCACCATCATCGCGGCCGTGGCCACCGCCTGCAGGCCGCCGCCGCAGCGCCGGTCCAGCTGCAGGCCGGGCACCTCGACGGGCAGGCCGGCGTGCAGCGCCGCCCAGCGCCCGATGCACGGCGCCTCGGAGTTGGCGTAGGACTGGGCCAGCACCACGTCCTCGATCCGGGCCGGGTCCACCCCGGACGCCTGCACCACGGCGCGGATCACCGCCGCGGCCAGGTCCTGGGCGGGCAGCGGGCGCAGCGTGCCGCCGAACCCGCCGACCGCGGTGCGCAGCGGCGCGACGATCGCGGCCCGCCTCATCCGGGTGCTCCTTGCATCAGCTGCTCCTGTAGTCCGGCCGCCGGGGTCACATCAGCCGCCCGCCGCCGACCTCGATGACCGCGCCGGTGACATAGCTGGACAGGTCGCTGGCCAGGAAGACCGCGGCCCCGGCCACCTCGTGCGGCTGGCCAGGCCCGGCGCATCGGGATGCCGGCCTCGCGGGCGGCGAAGACGTCCGGCGGCATCGCCGCGGTCATCGCCGTGCGGATCAGCCCGGGCGCGATCGCGTTGACCCGCACCCCGCGGGGGGCCAGTTCCTTGGCCGCCGCCTTGGTCATCCCGATGATGCCGGCCTTGGCCGCGCTGTAGTTGGTCTGGCCCGGGTTGCCGCTCTTGCCCGACAGCGAGGACATGTTGATGACCGACCCGGACCCGGCCTCGCGCATCACCGCCGCCGCGGCCCGCAAGCCCAGCCAGGTGCCGCGCAGGTGCACGGTCATCACCGCGTCGAAGTCCGCCGCCGTCATCCGCTTGAGCGATGCGTCCCGGGTGATCCCGGCGTTGCTGACCCAGATGTCGAGCCGGCCGAATTCCGCGGCCGCGCGCTGGACCGCGGCCTCGACCTGGTCCTCGTCGGTCACATCGCAGCCGGTGCCCACCGCGCCGCCGCCGAGGCCGGCGGCGGCCTGCGCCGTCCGGCCGGCGTCCAGGTCGGCCAGCAGCACCCGGGCGCCGTGCTCGGTGAAGGCGCGGGCGATGGCCAGCCCGATGCCCTGGGCCGCGCCGGTCACCACCGCGGCCCGGCCGGCCAGCAGGCCGGTCATCCGCGCGCCCCGCAGCGCAGGGCCGGGCCGCCCGGGAGGGCGGGATCCGGCGGGCGGGCGGATCGTGGCATGGCGGCTCCCGGTGGCTGCGGCGGCGTCAGCCGTCTATTGTCCACCGCCCGCGCCCGGCCGGGCGGCGCCGGGTCGGTGGTCCCGGCCGCGGCCCGTTCGGCCGCCGGCGGGCAGCCGCCTCTTACAGTGGGCGGGTGGACGCCGCGCTACGCCAGCTCAGTGACCTGACCGACGACGCGACCCAGCGGGTGCTCAGCACGGCCCGGGCGGTGGCCGACTCGCAGCTGCGCGAGCCCTCGCTGCTGCCCGGCTGGACCCGCGGGCACGTGCTGTCCCACCTGGCCCGCAACGCCGACGCGCTGCGCAACCTGCTGATCGGGGCCCGGTCGGGCCAGCAGCGGCCGGCCTACCCCAGCCCGCAGGCCCGGGAGGCCGGCATCGAGTCCGGGGCGGGCCTGCCCGCGGACCGGCTCAGCGAGGAGCTGGCCGCCGCCGCGGCGGCGCTGCGCACGATCTGCTTCCGGCTGCCCGCCCGCGCCTGGCAGTTCCCGGTGCGGATCATGGGCTCGGCGCCGTTCCCGGCCGCCGAGGTCCTCACCCGCCGCCTGGTCGAGGTCGAGCTGCATCACTGCGACCTCGGCCTGGACTACCAGCCGGAGCACTGGCTGCCCGGATTCGCCGGCCTGGAGCTGGCCGGGCCGCTGGACGCCCTGCGCCAGGACCGGCTCGACCGGCCCCGCGGGCAGCTGGTCGAGCCCGCCCTGGCCGCCGGCCTGCGGCCGGCCGCCTACCGGCCGCCCCGGCCCTGGAAGTTCTGAGCACCGGCGGGCCGCGCCCGGCTCCCGCGCCCGCAGGACTCCGCACCCGCGGGATCTTGCGCACCCGCGGGATCTTGCGCACCGCGGGATCTGCGCACCCGCGGGATCTTGCGCACCCGCGGGATCTTGCGCACACGCCGGCCGCCCCCGGCAGGCGCGGTGCGCGCCCGCCGGAGGCGGCCGGTGATCGGTAGTGCGGCTAGCCCTTGGCCAGGTCAGTGACGAAGTAGGGCCCGATGGAGCCCAGCCCGGTCATGCTGTCGTAGCCCTTGGCCGTGGTCAGCGTGTTGTCCCGCGATGCGCAGTTGCCCGTCGCGTCGCAGTAGGTGATCACGCCCTCGTAGGTGTTCTCGCGGAACTGCTCCAGCTTGCCCGTCGCGCCCGGCACGTAGGTGAACGCGTGGTCGTACCGGAGGGTGGCCTGCTTGCGGGCCGGCACGATGTCGGCTTCCGCTCCGGCGGCGGAGTGCAGCGCGTAGATCGCCGGGTTGACGAACCCGACCGCGCTCCCGGCCGCCGAGTCCGCGTCGGCGATGACGCCGGCCAGCAGCGGCGAGGCCAGGCTGGTGCCGCCGTAGCGGGTCTCGCCGTAGTGGACGGAACCGTTCGGGAAGATCTCGTGCAGCCCGATCAGGAACCCGGTGGCCGGGTCGGCCTCCATCGAGATGTCCGGCTCCACCCGCATCTTGGTCGTCCCGGTCAGCGCCGCGTTGCGCTCCGCCAGCGCGGCCGGCACCACCCCGGCCTGGTAGGCCGGCTGGGTGAAGTCGTAGCTGGTGAAGCCGCCGCCGCCGCCGTCGTAGCTGACCGGCAGCCAGTGGCCGACCGCGGCCTTGGTGCAGCCGGGCAGGCCGCCCACCACGTTGGCCGTGCACTTGAACGAGCGGCCGGTCGCCCAGCCGATCTGGCCGGACTGCTTGCCCTTGGCGTTGATGTACAGCGTCGTGCCGCCGACCGCGGTGACGTACGGGCTGACCGCCGGGAAGTCGGGCGAGGACAGGCCGAACAGGTTGAAGTTGTCGCCGTTGTCGCCGGAGGAGAACTGGACGGTCATGCCGGTCGCGTCGGCCATCATGAACACGTCGTCGTAGGCGGTCTTGGTCGCCACGTCGTCCAGCAGGTCGCCCGCGTCGTCACCCCAGGAGTTGGTGACCACATTGGCCAGGTGGTGGTCGACGACGGTCTGCTCGGCGGTGAACAGGCCGTTCAGGCAGTTCTTCGCGCCGACGTAGAGGATGTGCGCGTGCGGCGCCATCGAGTGCACCGACTGGACGTCGATGGCCTGCTCGGTGGCCCAGCCCGAGGCGGCGCACAGCGACTCGTTGTTGAACGGCAGCGCGTTCAGCTCGCTGAAATGCGCCCGGGAGAACGGGTTGCCCGGGTCGTTCATGCTGAAATAGCGGGCCGAGTCGCTGGCGATGGTGGCCGAGCCGTAAGCGTCGATGACGGCCACGGTCGCGCCCTGGCCGGCGTTGCCCGAGCCGACTCCGTAGGCCGAGCGCAGCTGGCCCGGCTTGTAACCGCACACGTCGAGCGGCTGGCGGCTGGCGTAGCCGTGCCCGAAGGGCGGCTTGACCGCCTGCACCTTCTGGCCGTAGTAGCGGCTGCACGGCGGCGAGGTGATGAAGGCACTCGGCGGAGGCGGGAAGGTGCCCTTCGCCGTCGCGCTGGCCTCGGTCCGCGCGGCCGGTGCCGCAGCAACCGCGGGCTTGGCGATGGTCTGGTTGATGCCCATGGCGCCCGAGATCGAGCCGGCCACCGAGCTGGGCAGTGACAGCTTCCTGGTGGCCAGCCGGATGACCCGGCCCTTCACCGTGTAGTTCGCCAGGCCGGTGCCGAACGCCTTCTCGACCCGGGCCGCCGAGCCGGAGGCGGAGATCGTGATCCGGTCGGCGGAGGTCGCGCCGACCTTGAAGCCCTCACTGGCCAGCCACTTGCGGGCGGTCGCGACGGTAGCGGCGGTGGGGGAGAAGCGCGCCTCCCACCCGGCCGAGGTCAGGTAGTGCCGGTAGCTGGCGCTGCCGGGCGTGCTGACGGCACGCACCAGCGCCTTCGCCCCGGCTGCATCCCGCAGCTTCAGCACGAGCTCGAAGCTGATCGGCGCGGACTTGCTCACCGCGCCGGCCGGGTGCTGGCGGGCGGCGGCCACCAGGGCCGACCCAGCCAGCGGAGTCCGGGCGCTGACCGCGGCACCGGCCGGCGCCAGGCCGGCGATGCTGGCGATCGTGGCCAGGCTCAGGACGGTGGCGCTCCCGGCGGCGACCGCCGGGGTTCTGAGTCGAGCTCGCACTAGTGCCCCATCTCGTTTCGGATCCGATGATGTCCCAGCCGGGACAGTAGCTATGCGCAGGTAAGACCGCAATCAACTCGCACATTTCATTAATAACAATCCGTTACCCATTCACCGCCGGCCGCGCGAAACCGGTCCGGGCCGGCACCGGTCAGCTGACTGGCGCCGGGACCGGTTCCTCAGCGCACGGCTGCCCGCCAGCCTGCCGCGCCCCGGTCCGCTCTGCGCCGACCCCGGCGGCCACCACGAAGGCCACCCCGGCCAGCGCCCACAGCCGCGGCACCTGGTGCAGCAGCACCAGCCCGGCGGCCACCGCGATGGCCGGCTCCAGGCACATCAGCGTGCCGAACGCCGAGGTGGTCAGCCGCCGCAGCGCGTACATCTCCAGGCTGAACGGGACGACCGGCAGCAGCAGCGCCAGCCAGAAGCCGGTGACCAGCAGCCGCGGGGTCAGCAGCGGGATCACCGCCGGACCGGCGACCGCGGTCGCCACCAGGGCCGCCGTGGTGAGCGACACCGCGAGGCCGGCCAGCCCGGCGACCTCGTCGCCGACCGCCTGGGTCAGCAGGATGTACAGCGCCCAGCACAGCGCCGCGCCGAGCGCGTAGCCGATGCCCGGCAGGTCAGCCGCGCCCTGCCAGGGATGGGTGAGCAGCAGCACCCCGGCCGCGGCCAGGGCCGGCCAGGCCAGCAGCCGGCCGCCGCGGCTGCGGGCCACGGCGACGCCGAGCGGGCCGAGGAACTCCAGCGCGCTGGCCATGCCGAGCGGGATCCTGGCCACCGCGGCCATGAACAGCATGGTCAGCCCGGCGGTGACCACGCCGAGCGCGACCGTGGCCAGCAAGATAGGGCGGCGGAACCGCCACGGCCGCGGCCGCACCGCGATGAGCATGATCACCGCGGCCCAGGCCAGCCGCAGCCACACCGCGCCCTCCGGGCCGATCTGCCCGAACAGGTGCACCGAGACCGCCAGGCCAACCTGGACGCAGGTCATCGAGCCCAGGGCCATCGCGGTGCCGGCCCGGGCCCGCGACCGGGCCGGGCCGGCGGCAGTGGTGACGTCCATGACCGCTAGTACACCCGCTCCGATCGTTCGCGTCCACGTGAGATTCGTGGACATATTATTCAGCAATAATGAATAATGCCGGGGTGGACCCGCGCCGCCTGGAATTGCTGCTGGAATTGTCCCGGCTCGGCTCCATGCACGCGGTCGCCGACGCGATGCACGTCACCACCTCGACCGTCTCGCAGCAGATCGCGGCGCTGGCGAGGGAGGCGGGCACGCCGCTGACCGAGCCGCAGGGCCGCCGGGTGCGGCTGACCCCGGCCGGGCGGCGGCTGGCCGACCACGCGGTCACCATCCTGGCCGCGCTGGAGGCCGCCCGGGCCGACCTCGACCCGGCCGCGGCGCCGGCCGGCACGCTGCGGGTGGCCGCGTTCGCGACCGCGGTCCGCCGGGTGCTGCTGCCGGTGGCCGGCCTGCTCGCCGCCCGGCACCCGGCGGTGCGGCTGCGCATCCACGAGCACGAGCCGCCGGAGGCGCTGGCCCTGCTCGCCGCCGACGAGGTCGACCTCGCGCTCAGCTACGACTACAACCTGGCCGTGGCCGGCCTCGACGCCGCCCTGGCCGCCCGCCCGCTCGGCACGACCCGGTGGGACCTCGGCGTCCCGGCCCGGCCGCGCCGCGGCGCGGCCGGGCCCAAAGTCAGCGCGGCGCAGGTGTTCGCCGGGTTCCGCGACAGCGACTGGATCGTCAACTCGCGCAACACCGCGGACGAGGACGCGGTGCGGGCGGTGGCCGCGCTGGCCGGGTTCCAGCCGCGCATCGCCCACCGCGCGGACAGCCTGGAACTGGTCCAGGACATGATCGTGGCCGGCCTCGGGGTGGGCCTGCTGCCCGCCGGGCAGCCGCTGATCAGGGGCGTGGCGCTGCGGCCGCTGCGCGACCCGGAGGTGCGGCTGCGGGCGTTCGCGGTGACCCGCCGCGGCCGGGCCGCCTGGCCGCCGCTGGCCCTGGTGCTGGACCTGCTCGGCGAGACCGCGGCCGCCGGGCCCGGCTGAGGGATCACTACTGTGGACGGGGCACCGGGGACACGGCGAGGGAGCGCAGCGGGCGATGGCGGCGGGGCGGCGCGGGCGCGCGGGCCGGTGAGCGGCGGCCCCCGGCTGCTCGCCGTCAGTGACCTGCACGTCGGCCATCCGCGCAACCGGGAGGCGGTGGCCGCGCTGGTGCCGGGGGCGCCGGGGGACTGGCTGATCCTCGCCGGGGACGTGGGCGAGGAGACGGCCGGCATCGAGTGGGCCCTGCAGTTGCTGAGCGAGCGGTTCGCGCAGGTCATCTGGGTGCCCGGCAATCACGAGTTGTGGACCAGGGGCCGGGAGCCGGTGCCGCTGCGCGGCCAGGCGCGCTACGACTACCTGGTCGGCCTGTGCCGGGGCCTGCGCATCGCCACCCCGGAGGACCCGTTCCCGGTGTGGGACGGGCCGGGCGGGCCCGCCACCATCGCGCCGCTGTTCCTGCTCTACGACTACACCTTCCTGCCGGACGGGACGGCGACCAAGGCAGCCGGGCTGGCCTACGCGCGGCAGACCGGGGTGATCTGCACCGACGAGTACCTGCTGCACCCCGACCCCTATCCGAGCCGGGAGGACTGGTGCCGGGCCCGGGTGGCGCAGGCCCGGGAGCGGCTGGCGGCCTGCGACGGCGGCGCGCCGCTGATCCTGGTCAACCACTATCCGCTGGTCCGCGAGCCGACCCGGGTGCTGCGCTACCCGCAGTTCGCGATGTGGTGCGGTACCACCGCGACCGCAGGCTGGCATACCGAGTTCGCGGCCGCCGCCGTGGTGTACGGGCACCTGCACATCCCGCGGACGACCTGGCACGACGGGGTCCGCTTCGAGGAGGTCTCCTACGGCTACCCGCGGGAGTGGAGCCGCCGGGCGGGCGCGCCCGGCCCGCCGCGGCAGATCCTGCCGCCGCCAGCCGGGGCGCCCGGCCCGGCCGGGACGCGGGGCGCGCCGTGCTAGACCGGCTGCTGCCGCCCGCGGCCGTCGCGGTGGAGGCGTTCGGCGACCGGCCCGGCGCGGAGTTGTTCCCGGCCGAGGAGGCCGCCGTGGCCAGGGCGGCGGGCCAGCGCCGCCGCGAGTTTGCCACCGGCCGGGCCTGCGCCCGCGAGGCCCTGGCCCGGCTCGGCGTGCCCGCCGCGGCGATCGTGCCGGGGCCTGGCCGCGAGCCCGGCTGGCCGGACGGCGTGGTCGGCAGCATCACCCACTGCGACGGCTACCGGGCCTGCGCGGTGGCCCGCCGGGCCGACCTGGCCGCGATCGGCGTGGACGCCGAGCCGGACGGGCCGCTGCCCGGCGGGGTGCTGGAGCGGGTGGCCAGCGCCGCCGAGCGGGCGCACCTGGCCGGGCTGGCCGCTGCGGCGCCGGGCGGTCCGTCCTTCGGCCGGCTGCTGTTCTCGGCCAAGGAATCGGTCTACAAGGCGTGGTACCCGCTGACCGGGCGCTGGCTGGACTTCGCGGACGCCGCGGTCACGATCAGCGCCGATGACGGCGCGGCGGGCACGTTCGCCGCGGAGTTCACCGTGCCGGGGCCGGTGCTGGGCGGCCGCGCGCTGGCCGGGTTCAGCGGCCGCTGGCTGGCCGCAGCAGGGCTGGTCATCACCGCGATCGCCGTCCCGGCCGGGTAAGCCGTGTGTGCCCCGGCCCAATGCGGGCAGTGGCCAGGGGCACACACGCAGCACCACGAGGAGGCAGGGCAGTGACGCAGACTCAGCCGCAGGCCACGACCACGGATGCCGGCATCCCGGTCGAGAGCGATGAGCATTCGCTCACCGTAGGCCCGGACGGCCCGATTCTGCTCCATGATCATTACCTGATCGAGCAGATGGCGAACTTCAACCGGGAGCGGATCCCGGAGCGCCAGCCGCACGCCAAGGGCGGGGGCGCCTTCGGCTACTTCGAGGTCACCGGCGACGTCAGCCAGTACACCAAGGCCGCGGTGTTCCAGCCCGGCACCAGGACGAACACGCTGATCCGGTTCTCCACCGTGGCCGGCGAGCGGGGCAGCCCGGACACCTGGCGCGACCCGCGCGGCTTCGCGCTGAAGTTCTACACCGCCGAGGGCAACTACGACATGGTCGGCAACAACACCCCGGTGTTCTTCGTCCGCGACCCGATGAAGTTCCAGCACTTCATCCGGTCGCAGAAGCGGCGGGCCGACAACAACCTGCGCGACCACGACATGCAGTGGGACTTCTGGACCCTGTCGCCGGAGTCCGCGCACCAGGTGACCTGGCTGATGGGCGACCGGGGCATCCCGCGCACCTGGCGGCACATGAACGGGTACAGCTCGCACACCTACCTGTGGGTCAGCGCCGCCGGCGAGCGGTTCTGGGTCAAGTACCACTTCAAGACCGACCAGGGCATCGAGTTCTTCACCCAGGACGAGGCGGACCAGATGGCCTCCGCCGACACCGACTACCACCAGCGCGACCTGTACGACGCGATCGAGCGCGGCGATCACCCGAGCTGGACGCTGAAGATGCAGATCATGCCGTTCGAGGAGGCCAAGACCTACCGGTTCAACCCGTTCGACCTGACCAAGGTCTGGCCGCACTCCGACTACCCGCTGACCGAGGTCGGCCGGCTGGTGCTTGACCGCAACGTCACCGACTACCACACCGAGATGGAGCAGGCCGCGTTCGAGCCGAACAACCTGGTGCCGGGCATCGCGCTCAGCCCGGACAAGATGCTGCTGGCCCGCGGCTTCTCCTACTCCGACGCGCACCGGGCCCGGCTCGGCGTGAACTACAAGCAGATCCCGGTGAACTCACCGGAAGCCGAGGTGCACTCCTACAGCAAGGACGGCGCCATGCGGGTCAGGAACGTCACCGACCCGGTGTACGCGCCGAACTCCAAGGGCGGCCCGCAGGCTGACAGCGAGAAGTACCGGCCGGCCAGCTGGTACTCCGACGGCGAGATGGTCAGGACCGCGTACACGCTGCGGGCCGAGGACGACGACTTCGGCCAGGCGGGCACGATGGTGCGCGAGGTCCTCGACGACGACGCCCGCGGCCGGCTGATCGACAACGTCGTCGGGCACCTGCTCAACGGCGTGACCGAGCCGGTGCTGCAGCGCGCGTTCGGCTACTGGCGCAACGTCGACAAGAACCTCGGCGACAAGATCGAGGCCGGCGTGCGGGCCAAGGCGGGGGAGAAGGACCCCAAGGCCGCCGACCAGGGCAATCCGGCCCGCAGCAGCATGCAGGCCAAGGCCTAGCCCCCGGCCGCCAGGGCGCATCGCTGGCCGGCCCGGCCCCGCAGACCGGCGGGGCCGGGCCGCCGGGCTGCGGCCGCGGTAGCGTGGGCCCGGTGAGCAGGGTGCACGATATGGGCGGGCAGACCGGGTTCGGGCCGGTCCCGGTGGAGGACGACGGGCGGTTTTTTCACGCCGACTGGGAAGCCCGGGTGTACGCCATCGTCCGGGTGCTGCAGCGGCGCGGGGTGATCAACAGTGCCTTCGATGACCTCCGCGACGCGATCGAGCGCATCCCGCCCGCCGAGTACCTGGCCATGTCGTACTACGAGCGCTGGCTGCGGGCGGCCGAGATGCTGCTCGCCGAGCGGGGACTGCTGGCTGATGACTAGGTTCGCCACGGGCGCCCGGGTGCGCGCCCGGACCGCCGACCGCGACGGTCACACCAGGCTGCCGCGGTACGCCCGCGGGCACGTCGGCGAGATCGTCGAGATCCGGCCGGCCTGGCCGCTGCCCGACGAGGCGGTCCGCGGGGTCGTCCGCGCCGAGCCGGTCTATGCGGTCCGCTTCCCTGCGGCCGGCCTGTGGGGATCCGGCTCGCACTCGGTGATCCTCGACCTGTGGGAGTCCTACCTGGAAGAGGCCGTGAGCGGCGCACCCGGAGCGGGCGGAGAAGCGAACCAGGAAATGTCATGAGCGGCGAGCACGGCGAGCTGCCGGTGGCGGCCCGGGTGCGCAGGCTGGAGGAGCGCCTGATCGCAGCCAGGCTGGCTACCGACGCCGAACTCGACCAGATCCTGGAGCAGGTGTTCGCCTCGGCCTCGCCGGTCAACGGCGCCCGGATGGTCGCCCGGGCCTGGAAGGATCCCGGCTACCGCGGGCGGCTGCTGGCCGACGGCAACGCGGCGGCGGCCGAGCTCGGCTTCGGCGCCGGCGCCCGGGGATACCTGCTGAAGGTGGTCGAGAACACCGCCGCCGTGCACAACATGATCGTGTGCACGCTCTGCTCGTGCTACCCGACGGCACTGCTCGGGCCGTCGCCGGGCTGGTACAAGAGCTTCGCCTACCGGTCCCGGGCGGTGCGCGAGCCGCGCGCCGTGCTGGCCGAGTTCGGGGTCGAGCTGCCGGAGGGCACCGAGATCTGCGTCTGGGACGCCAATTCCGAGACCCGCTACCTGGTCCTGCCGCTGGCGGCGGAGGGCGCCGGCGACCTGGACGAGACCGAGCTGGCCTCCCTCGTCACCAGGAACGGCCTGATCGGCACCGCCGTCCGGTAGCCCAGCAAGGCAGCGCCGCGGGTGATCGCCGGTGCGGGCGGGGTGCAGTCAGCCTGGCGGACCGGGGCCAGGGCTTGGACTCGCGGCGTGGGCGGGCACGCCGGGGTGGGCGGAGTGGTCGCGGCGCTGCCGGTGACCAGCGGCCTTACTCGTGGTCATCCGCCTGGTGCGGCGATGCGGGCGTGCTTGCTGGCGACCGAACTGGCCCGGCGGGCCGGGCTCGGCGCCGGCCGGAGACCGCGCCGTGGCACGGACCGCGGGCGTTCGCCGCCTGACCCCTCCCGGCAGCATTCGCTGACCTCTGGGATCGTGTGGACTTCTCAGTTTCAGGAGCTGAAAAGTCCACCCGATCACGGGCTTCAGTGCACGGTGGAGGGGAGCTTTCCGGTCGCACCGAGCTTGTAGGCGATGATCAGGGCGCGGCCCGATCCCGGCACGGCGGCCCCGGTGATGAGGTAGTCGCCGTCGATGGCGACCGGCGCGTTCGAGCCGGCCGACAGCGGCTTGTCCAGCAAGATCGCGCCGGTGGCGGCGTTGAACGCGTACAGGTGACCGTTGTAGGTCGTGGTGAACACGACGTTGTTGGTCACCGCCGCGGCGCCGTAGGGGGTGGCGGGCAGCCTGTCATCCCACGCGATCTTCCCGCTGTCCTGGCTGACGGCGATCATCTCGCCGGCCGCCTTCGACAGCGAAGCCTGGAACGCCTGTGAGCTCTCGGCCGCGCCCTTCTCGGTCATGGGCACCGCGAGGTCGTTGACGGCAGCGAACGTCGTGGTCCCGTTGGAGGCCAGCTGCGACTCGACCCCGCCGAACACGCCGGGCTCAAGCTCGAACCTGGCGGGCAGCGCTACCTGCGAGGACGGGGTGGCGTGCTCGGTGAGCAGCCCGGCATCGGCCGGCCCGCGGTGCACGCCCACCGGCAGCTTCCACACCAGCTTGCCGGTCTGCGCGTTCAGCTCGATCAGGATGCCGGCCTTGCCGCCGTCGATCACCACCGGCTGACCGCGGGCGGTGCTGAGCACCGGGGAGTTCTGCAGGTCCCAGTCGAACACATCGTGCGGGGTGAGCTGGTAGTACCACAGCAGCTTGCCCCGCGGGCTGAGCTTGACGACCGAATCGGTGTACAGGTCCGGGCCGGGCCGGCTGGTGCCCCACGGGTAGCCGCGCGGCCAGCCGTCCTGGCCGATCGGGCCGGGGTTGGCAATGCCGAGGTAGAGGTTGCCCCGGGCGTCGAAGGACGGCGGGTCCCACAGCCCGCCGCCGGAGTTGACCGCCGGGTTTCCCCACAGGTTCTGCACCTCATCCCAGGACCATTCCGGCGCGCCGGTGGCCGCGTTCAGCGCCCACAGCGCCGAGCGGGCCCCGCCCAGGTACTCGCCCTTGTTCGGGTTGACCGGCACGGTCGAGACGTACACGGTGCCGTCGTGGTAGCCGGGGGCCATGTCGATGCCCTCCCGGTCGTTGCCGATCAGGGTCCGGCTCCACAGCTGCCGGCCGGTAGCCGCCGAGAGGGCGACCGCGGCGCGGTCGGTGGCCGCGTACACGGTCCCGCCGGCCACGGTGACGCCGTCCGGGCCGCCGTTCTCCGAGTTGTAGTTGTGCGTCCACAAGACCTTGCCGGTGGCGAGCCTGATCGCCATCACGTTCGACTCCAGGTCCTGGGTGTACACCACGCCGTGGACCACGACCGGCGTCGTGGCGTAGCTGTCCGCCAGGCCCGCGGCCCGGGAGGCACCGGTCGACTCGACCGGCACGCACCACGCCACGCCCAGCGCGGACACGTCGGAGCTGGTGATCGCGCTGGGCACATCCCGGGTGTTCTGCAGGTTGCCGCCCGGCAGCGTCCAGGCCGGGGCCGCCGCCGCCCCCGGGGCGCTGCCGGCCCGGCCTGCCGCATGATGAGCCGAACAGCTCGCCGTACTCGGCGCGGCGCTGCTCGCACAGCCGCCGGCGGCCAGCCCGGCCGCGGCCGTCAAGATCACGCCAGCAACTGCGGGGCCCCGGACCCGGTACGCCATGCACCTCACTCCTGCCGTGACTGCTTCTCCCGCCTGACAGGTTCCACGCCGTTAGACCGGGCCCGGCCGTGAAACTCATCGCGATGGCGGCCGGGGTTACGCCGGTTACCGGGCGGGCTTTCCCGTTTCAGGACCCGGAAGGTTCACCCGGTCATGCGGCCGGGCGCGGAGCAGGCCGGCCAGTACGGCGAGGCCGAGCGCGCCGGCCGGGGGAAGGGTGATCAGGGCGGGCAGCTGGTAACGCCAGGAGAACTCGAACAGGTCAGAGACGCCGAGCACGAACACGGCGGCGGCGGAGAACAGCAGGCAGGCCAGCGCCCGCGCGCGGGCGGTCTCGTCGGCCCGCACTCGGCGGCGCGCCAGGGCTGCCGAGCCGGCCAGTCCCGCCAGCACGCACAGCAGGTACACCGGGCCCGGGGTGTAGCCGCCGTCGAGCTGGTAGCCGCGCAGGAAGCGGGCCACCGGGGCCCAGACGGCCGGCTTGCCGCCGCCGTAGCGGGCGATCTGCGCACCGACGAAGGCCCGGGAGGTGTGCGGCGGGAAGTAGGGGAACGAGGTCTGGAACTGCCACCGGGCGATGGGGGTGTCGCCGGTGTCGGTGTGCCGGGTCAGCGCGAACAGCTTGACGACATCGCGGCCGTAGGCGGCCAGCAGCCGGCCCGGCTGCTGGCTGATCACCCGGTGGCTGAAATCGGACAGCATCGCGTCGACCTGGCCGCGCGGCAGCACGTCGTAGTAGTACCTCTCCACCGGCGACGCCGCGTTGTACTCCAGCCAGTCCGGGCCCCGCGCCTGATCCGCGGGGGACGGGCACATCCGCCGCTCGGCGGCGGGCAGCCGGAGCGTGGCGCAGTCCGCGGCCGCGGCGGTCCGGCCGTAGAGCGAGGTGACGCCGGTATGGGACAGGAAGTACTGGCCTGAGATCAGCCCGGAGCCCGCGATGTAGGCGGCGATCGGCAGCGCGAACGCCGCGCAGGCCAGCCCGGCCCGGCCGATGGCGCGCCGCCAGCCGCCGCCCGCCGCGAGCAGGTAGATCACCAGCGGCGCCAGCAGCGCCTCGCCGACCTGGCCCACGGTGGCCGACGTGCCGAGCAGCACGGCGCCGAGCACGACCCGGCGCCAGCCGGGCCGCGGCGACCAGGCCAGCACGGCCAGGCCGGCGGCGATCAGCGCCTCGAACCAGGTGCCCGGCATGACCGACTGCTCGTTCTGCAGCTGATAGGCATCCAGCAGCACCGGCGCCATGGCGAGGGCGGCGAGCCAGCGGGCCGTGCCGCGGCGCACCAGCACTGCGTACAAGGTCACGGCGATGGCCAGGCCCAGCAGGTGCGCCGCGGCGGCCACGGCGTTGAAGTTCGCGACGGCCAGGATGGCCCGCAGCGGCGCGTTGTAGCCGACCGGGTCCATGCCGTCGGCGTTCTGCAGGTAGCGCTGCGAGTCGATGTAGAACAGCGCGGGCCGGTAGGCCAGCAGCACGGCGATCCGCAACATCAGCCCGGCGGCCAGCAACGCGGCCGCGAGCCAGTGCCTGCGGGCCAGCGCGGCCAGGCCCGCCGCCGCGGCGGCAGGCCGGGAACCCGGCCCGGCAGGCCGGGCCGTGGCCGCAACGGTCATACCTGTCCCGTGGTGGCCTGGCCGCCGCTGGAATGCCAGATGGCCAGCAGCACCGTGACGATCGTGATCCACCGGGTCATCCGGTTACGTGGAACCTGGGTCAGCGCCACCCAGGCCAGCGCCGTGTACCAGGGGAACACCCAGGGGGCGACCACCACCCAGGCGAAGGTCAGCGCGAACGGCGCGACCACCTCGCTCGGCTGGTCGGAGGAGATCCGCTGGTAGATCAGCCAGGCCACGACCACCATCGCGACCGGCCACAAGAACGTGATCAGCGTGACCATCGTGCCGGTCTGGCCGGCCAGCTCGCCGATCCCCTTGAGGAACCACCAGGGGGAGGGCAGGATGGCCCACTTCGAGCCGGCGAAGATCGGCTTGAGCGCGTCGATCCAGTGCGCGCCGTAGTAGCTGTACTGCACGGCGATCGTGGCCAGCGAGACCGCCGCGATCCTGGCCGTGCGCATCCACTCGCGCCGGCGCAGCAGCGGCCAGGCCAGCCCGAGCCCGATCAGCACCGCGCTGATCTTGATTCCGCAGCCGACGCCGATCAGCACCCCGACCAGCACGTCGCCCCACAGGCCGGTGAACCGGCGGGCGACCTGGATCGCGCAGATCGCGGCCGCGGCCACGAAGGTGTCCAGGTGACCGCCGCCGACCAGTTGCTGGATCAGGACCGGGTTAGCCGTCCAGAACAGCGTCGCCCGGATCGGGTCGTCCGAGGTCTTCAGCAGCAGCCAGCCGACGCCGAGGAAGACCAGCCCGTTGAGGATCATCAGGACCCAGACCGTGGTCGCCGTGCTGGCGCCGCCGATGACCCCGGCGAAGGTCTGGACCCAGGTGGCGATCGGCCCGTAGACCGACGGCTGGCCCTTCCAGACCGAGCCGATGATCAGGTAGTACGTGCTGTGGTGGCTGAAGAACTGGCCGGGATGGGTCAGGTACGGGTTGGCCCCGAGGGCTGCGATCCGGCCGTAGGCGGCGTAGCTGGCGGTGTCGGAGGAGCCGACCGGGGTGAGGCAGACCATGATGGCGACGACCACGGTCGCCGCGTAGCACAGGTGCCGCGGGTTCGGCCGCCAGCCCTGGCTGTGCGCCCATAGCATCCCGGCCAGTCCCAGGCAGGTCAGCACGTCGCCGGTGTAGAGCATCACCGTCGCGAGGATGTCCGGGCCGAGGCCGTAGCCGAGCGGGGGCAGCAGATTCGACAGCGGCAGCCGGATCGCGGACAGCGTCTCGGTGTTCGGCGCGAGCGCGCCGACCAGGATGCCGAGCAGCAGCCCGCATCCGGCCAGTGTCACGGCGACGCGCGGCTCCGACAGCCTGCTCCAGGCCAGCCTGCGGATCACCGTGCTCATGACCCGCTCGATCAGGCCATGTCCCTCGGCCGGGCCCTTCGGGTGCTCCGGAGGCGCCGTGGACGGCGCCTGCCCGGCCTGGCCGCCTGGCTCAGCGGGGCCTGCCGGGTCGACGGACACCTGTGCCACCGGGGCAACCTCCATGGGCGGCGGGCGAGTGAGCATCCGGGCCGGGTCCCGGATGCGGGCTGGCGCTGACACAGCGTGGCAGCGGCCGGCCAGCCAGCCAGGCCCGCGGGTCTTCACCCAGCGTAAGCGGCTACCCAGTACGCCACGCCGCATTCGCCTGAATCGTGCCGGGCCCGCCGCGTCACCGCCGCGGGCCGCGTTCCACCTTACCGGCGCCGGACCGCAGCCGGACCGGTACGGGTCCCGCGGGCCGGCCGCCCGCCGGTCAGTTCCGCGGTGTGCTCAGCGCGGCCTGCACGGTCGGGTAAACGCCCATGATGTCGGGGATCGCCATCAGCTCCATGACCCGCAGCAGCTGGTCGGCATGCACGGCCAGCCGCAGCTCGACGCCGAGCGCGGTGGCGTTGCGGTGGGCCAGCAAGATGTTGCGCATGCCGGTCGAGTCGCAGTACACCGTGCCGGTCAGGTCGGCGATGACCACGACCGCGCCGGATTCCAGCGCCGCGTAGAGCTGGCTGCCGACGCCGTTCGCGTTGCTCAAGTCGATCTCCGCGGGCATCGGCACCACGACCGTCCCGCTGGCGGCCGGGGGCGCTGCCGCGGGGGTTGCCGGGTGATCCGAGTCAGCCATGGCAGCGCCCTCCCCAGCGGCGCGGCCCGGTCCGGGCGAAGCCGGCAGGTCGCGGCGTCCCGCCCGGCCGCCGTCACCTTCCATTGTCCATTGCCGCGGAGGCAACGGCCAGACGGCGGCTGGTAACGTCCGGTCCACGCCGACCGGAAGGTGCCCCCGCCCATGACGCAGCCGCCCGACGAGCGCGTCCCGGGCGCGTCTGCCGCGGCGCAAGTAGACCGCCCTGGGGCGGAATCCGAGATGGCGGAGGAGCGCGCAGAGGCCGAGGAACTGGCGGCGGAGATCGAGCTGTTCTCCGCCGAGCGGATGATCTTCTTCACCGACGCGGTGGTGGCCATCGCGATCACGCTGCTGGCCCTCGGCCTGCCGCTGCCGCACGGCTCAACCAACTCCGAGGTGCTGCGGTCGATCCGCGCCCATGAGAGCGACTACCTGGCCTTCGGCATCAGCTTCCTGGTCATCGGCGGTTACTGGCGGCTGCACCACCGGCTGTTCCGGTTCGTCGCGCGGCTCAGCGGCCGGCTGATGACCCTCAACATGTTCTGGCTGTTCCTCATCGTGGTCATCCCGTTCGCGGCCCGGGTGCTGGCGGGCAACGGCGGCTTCGGGGTGCGGTTCGGCCTGTACGCCGCGGTCCAGGTGCTCGTCGCGCTGACCTCGCTGGGGCTGATGCGGCTGCTGCGGACCGACGGCCTGCTGCGGCCCAGCGCCCCGCCGGTGCCGCCGCACGGCTCGCTGCGGCTGATCACGGTGGCGGTGCTGTTCGCGGCCTCGATCCCGGTCGCGTTCCTCACCCAGTACGCGTACTTGTGCTGGGTTGCGGCTCCGCTGGCCGCGAACCTGATGCGGCGGGCCCAGGTGCTGCGGGCGGCGGCAGCGGCCCGCGGGAGAACCTGATCCCCTCGTCGGCCAGCCTGCCGTAGCGCATCAGCACCATGTCGCGCAGGTAGTTCTGGTACAGCCGCCACGGGGCCCGGCGGCCCTGCCGCGGCAGGTCGGCCAGGCTGCGCTGGATGTAGCCCGAGGTCAGGTCGAGCAGCGGCTGGTCGGCCAGCTCGCCGGCCGGCGGCACCGGGATGACCCGGTCGTAGCCGCGGGCCTGCATGTGGTTCAGCAGCCGGATCACATACCGGCTGACCAGGTCGGCCTTGAGCGTCCAGGAGTTGTTGGTGTAGCCGATGACCATATTGAAGTTCGGCACCCCGGACAGCATCATGCCCTTGTAGCAGACCGTGTCGGGCAGCACCACGGGCGCGCCGTCGACGCTCAGGCCGATGCCGCCGACCGGCAGCAGCGCAAGCCCGGTGGCGGTCACGATGACGTCGGCCGGCAGCGTGCGGCCCGAGGCCAGCTCGAGGCCTGCCTCGGTGAAGGCCGCGATCCGGTCGGTGACGATGTCGGCCCGGCCCGAGCGCAGCACCCGGAACAGATCGCCGTCCGGCACCAGGCACAGCCGCTGATCCCACGGCTGATAGGGCGGGTTGAAGTGGGTGCCGACGTCGTAGCCGGGCGGCAGCGCCCGCGCCGTGGTCTTGCGGATGAACTCGCGGATGGCCGCCGGGCGGCGCCGGGCGAGCGAATAGAAGCCGGTGGTGAACAGCACGTTCTTCCAGCGGGCGAGCGAGTGCGCGGGCCGGGCGGGCAGCCACCGCTCCAGCGCCCTCGCCACCGGGTCGGTGGCGGGCAGCGACACGATGTAGCTCGGCGTGCGCTGCAGCATCGTGACGTGGGCGGCCTGGTCGCACAGCGCTGGCACCAGGGTGACGGCGGTGGCCCCGCTGCCGATAACCACCACCCGTTTCCCGGCCAGGTCGAGGTCCTCCGGCCAGTGCTGCGGGTGCACGACCGGGCCGCCGAACCGCTCCTCGCCGGCGAAGCGCGGCCGGTAGCCCTGCTCGTAGTTGAAATAGCCGGAGCAGACCGACAGCCACGAGCAGGTCAGCCGCAGCGGGCCGGCCCCGTCACTGCGCTCGGCTGTGACGCGCCAGTACCCCGCGGTGCTGTCCCAGTCGGCGGCCACGACCCGGTGCCCGAACCGGATCGCGCTCTCGACGCCGCGCTCGGCGGCGGTGGCGCGGATGTAGTCGAGGATCGAGCGCCCGTCGGCGATCGCGCGGGCCTTCGGCCACGGCCGGAACGAGTAGCCCAGGGTGAACATGTCCGAGTCGGACCGCACGCCCGGGTAGCGGAACAGGTCCCAGGTGCCGCCGCTGGCCTCGCGGGCCTCCAGGATCGCGAACGCGGCCTGCGGGCGGTGCTCGCGCAGCAGGCAGGCGGCGCCGATGCCGGACAGGCCCGCCCCCACGATGATCACGTCATAGTGGTCCTGGGCCTGCGCTGCGGCTGCGCCGTGCGGCGCCGGGTGCGTCATGAGTGCACGATAAGCGCCGGGGACGCCGGCGGCGGCAAGGGCCGGCGGCGCGGCCCGGCCGGGCGGCCAGAGCAGGCCCGCCAGGCCGGCTCAGCCCGCCGGCGGCGCGAGCCGGGTCAGGCCCAGCTCGAGCCCGGCCAGCAGCAGTGCCAGCGCGGTCAGCGCCGGCCCGAGCACGGCGAAGCCGGCCACCCCGATCAGCAGGCCGATGAGCGCGGATATCCCGGCGCCGCCCGCCGCGGCCGCGCCGACCTGCCAGGCGATGACGTGCTGGGCCCGCTGGTCGCCCAGCCGGGCCGGGGTGAGGGTGACTTGCGCCGGGAAGATCCCGGCCAGGGCCCCGCCGAGCACCACGAAGGCGGCCACGGTGGCCGGGATGCCGGGCTGCCACCAGATCACCGCCGCGGCGGCGAGCGCGACCAGGCCGCCGTAGCGGGTCACCAGCCGCGGGACCGCGAGCCGGGGCACCAGCGCCAGCCCGATCCGCACCGCGGTCAGCGCGGCCCAGTAGCCGAACGTGGCCAGGCCCGCCGCGGATGGCGGCAGGTGCAGGTGACCGCGGGCGTAGCTGGTCTCCCACTGCCCGGCCGCGACCTCCAGCCCGGTGTAGACGAAGAACACGGTCATCCCGGTCGCGAGCACCGCGCCGTACCGGCGGCGGGACAGCGGCGCGGCCGGCTGCGGCCCGGCCGGCGGTCCCGCCGCGGCCGGCCCGGCGGGATCTGGCCGTCCCTGGCGGCGCCGCCGCAGCAGCCAGCACGACGCGATGATCACGTTGAGCGCGAACAGCGCCCAGTAGGCGGGGCGCCAGCTGCCGGTGAGGATCGCGGCGGTGACGATCAGCGGCCCGATCGCGGTGCCGACACCGTAAAAACCGTGCAGCAGGTTCAGCAGCCGGGACCTGCCCGCGAGCGCGACCGCGGTGTTCAGCCCGCCGTCCATCAGGCCGGCGGCCGCGCCGGTGAGCACGGCCACGCCGAGGACCAGGCCGAGGCCGGGGGCGAGCGCGTAGCCGGCTGCGCTCGCTGCGGCGCTGAGCCCGGCCGCGGTGAGCAGCGCCGGCACGCCGAGCCGCCGGATCAGCGCGCCCACGAAGGCGGTGACGACGATCGAGCCGCAGGTGGTGGCGAGCAGGATCAGCCCGAGATCGCCGACCGGTGCGCCGAACGTGACCCGCATCGCCGGCCAGGCGGTGCCGAGCATCCCGTCCGGCAGCCCCAGCAGCACGAAGCTGGCCAGGCTCAGCACCTCGCCGCCGCGCCGGGCCGCCCCGCCGGGCCCGGGCCGCGGCCGGCTACTCATGCGTCCCGTTCACCGGTCCAGCCAAACGCATAGCGCGCACGGCCGCGCAGCCGCCCCGGGTGGCGCACGGCGGCGCCCGGCCGGGCCGATCTTGAGCGTAGGCTCGGTGGCTGTGCCTGAAGACGCCGCGCCTGAAGACGCCGCGCCGCTGCCGCGGATCGCCGCGACCCGGTACATCACCCCGCTGCGCGAGGGCGGCTCGCTCCCGGCCCTGATGGAGGCCGACGACCTGGGGATGTACGTGGTCAAGTTCCGCGGCGCCGGGCAGGGCCGCACGGCACTCGCCGCCGAGGTGATCAGCGCCCGGCTGGCCGCGGCCTGCGGGCTGGCGGTCCCGGAGCTGGCCGCGGTCGGGCTGGATCCCGAGCTGGCCGCGGGGGAGCCGGACCCGGAGATCCAGGACCTGCTGCGGGCCAGCGGCGGCCTCAACCTGGGCGTGGACTTCCTGCCGGGCTCGGTCGACTTCGACGCCGCGGCCGGGTCGGTGGACGGCGGGCTGGCGGGCCGGGTGCTGTGGTTCGACGCCCTGACCGGCAACGCCGACCGCTCGTGGCGCAATCCGAACATGCTCATCTGGCATGGCCGGCTGTACCTGATCGACCACGGCGCCACGCTGACCTACCAGCACCGCTGGGCCGGGGCGGCCGCGGCGGCGGCCCGGCCCTACAACGCGTCCGAGCACGCCCTGCTGCGCTGCCAGCCGCAGGTCGAGGAGGCCGACGCGCGGCTCGCGGGCCTGATCACCGGCGATGTGCTGGGCGCGGCGGCCGCCGCGGTGCCGGACGAATGGCTGGAACCGGACCCGGAGGCGGGGCTGGACAGCCCTCAGGCCATCCGCGCGGCGCACGTCCGCCAGCTGGCCGCCCGGCTGGCGGCCCGGCCGGCCTGGCTGCCCGGGCTGGCCGAGACGGCCCGGCACCCGGCTCCGGCCCGGCGAGATCCCGGCCGCCCGCGGCCACCGGGCTGGCTGACCCGCTCACCGCGCCACGGCGGCGGCCCGGCGCAGCGGGGGAGCAGCCCGGCGGCAAAGGCCGGCGACTCAGCGCCGCATGGCGGCGCCCCGGCGCGGGCCGGCGACGGGGAGCGGTCATGACCGGCGGGCGGCACACGTTCGAGTACTCGGTACTGCGGGTGGTGCCGAGGGTCGACCGCGGCGAGCTGATCAACGCCGGCGTGGTGCTGTACTGCCGGCCGCTGCGCTACCTCGGGGCCCGGGTGGCGCTGGACGCAACCCGCGTGCTGGCCCTGGACCCGGCCGCCGACCTGGCCGCGATCGAGCGCGCCCTGGCTGCCGTCACCCAGGTCTGCGAGCAGCGGCCAGAAGCCGGCCCGGCCGGTCAGCCCGACATCGGCCGCCGGTTCCGCTGGCTGACTGCGCCCCGCAGCACCGTCGTCCAGCCCGGGCCGGTGCACACCGGCCTGACCCGGGACCCGGACGCCGAGCTGGCCCGGCTGCTCACCGCCCTCGTCCTGCCCGCCGCTCCGGCCGGCGGGTCCCATGACCGTGGCGATCAATAGGCGGGATTCGCGACGAGCCACCGCGATCACGGACGGGGATGCTTCGCGGGGCCGTCGCTGGCCGGCGGGCTGGCGGCGCGGTGGCCGATCTCGTCGAGGCTGTCGCGCAGGGCCGTCCAGACGGCGCCGAGGCTCGCGCATTCAGGCAGGTCGCCCCGGATGATCCCGCCGTCCGCGCGCTCGCCCAGGCTGGCAGCAGCGGCCTGGGCTGCTTGCAGCAGGTCCGGCTCGGAAGTCTCGACCGCCAGCCGGCCAGCCTCGACGCGGATCAGCAGCTGACGGCCGCCCGCCTCGTGCGGGCGCTCGTCACTGCTGCCGGCCACCTCCGCGGCCTGGAGCGCCTGGCGCGCCTGGTCCAGGTCGACGCCGAGGCCTGCCAGCGCCCGGGCCGCCGCGCTGGCCGGGTCATTCAGCGCGGCCAGCACCAGGTGATGCGAGCCGACCGGCTGCTCGCCGGCCAGCCGCACCGCCTGGCCCAGCCCGAGCTGGGCGGCGGGGGTCGCCCGGACCTCGTCCGGGGCCGGGCGGCCTGCGTCCGGCCCATCGGGCGCATCCGGCTCGCCGGAGCCGGTGCGGACCGGCCAGGGCACCGTGTCGCGGGGCGCGGCCAGCGGCAGCAGGTCCAGCACCGCCATTCGCACCTGGACCAGATCACCGGCCTGGGCCGCCAGGATCTGCGCGGCCAGGCCGTTGCCCTCGCTGAGGATGCCGAGCAGCAGGTGCTCGGTGCCGATGTAGTTGTGGCCGAACTGCAGCGCCTCGCGCAGGGCCAGCTCAAGGATCTTCTTAGCCCGCGGGGTGAACGGGATGTGCCCAGAGGGCGCCCGCTTGCCGTGCCCGATCTTGCGCAGGATCGCCTGCTCCGCGTCCTGCTGGGTCAGGCCGATCCGGGCCAGGGCCCGCGCGGCGATGCTGTCCGGCACGCTGAGCAGGCCGAGCAGCAGGTGCTCGGTGCCGATGTAGTTGTGCTGCAGGTTGCGGGCCGACTCCTGGGACATGACCACGACCCGGCGGGCCTTGCGGGTGAAGCGCTCGAACATGACTTCACTCTCGGCCGCACTAGTAACAGTGTCAATACAGTGTTAGTAATAGGGCTACGGTTCTCGCCGGAATGCCGGGTGAGCGGCGGCGGGCAGGCAGCTGGGTGGGTGGGTGGGTGGGTGGACTGGCGGGTGGACTGGGAAGACCGGCTCGATGCCTGGGAGCTTGAGCTCGAACTGGCCGCCGGGCTGGAGAGCTCGGAATGGGTGACCCTGGAGCGGGCGGCCGCGCAGACCGGCGCGTCGCGGGCTGCGCTGCGCAACTGGTACCGGACGGGCCAGATTCCGTCCCGGCTGGCGGACGGGCCGCACGGGCCGCAGCGGCTGGTCCCGCTGGCGCTGGTGGCGGAACGCGCGCAGGCGTCGCCGCGGCTGCGGCGCAGCATCGAGCGCCGCCTGGCCGACCAGGCCCAGCTGGAGATCTTGCGGCACCGGGTCGATCAGCTGGAGCTGCGGCTGGCCGCGCTCGAAGCGCAGGCACCCGCCGAAGTGCAGGCCGCGGGTAAAGGTCAGGCAGCGGACGGGCCGGGGGAAGATAGCAGGTGATGGACGGACCACCGGAGATCCTGTCGTCCGGCCCGCAGCGCCAGTCCCGCTGGCGGCGCTACTGGGACGACGCTAGCCGGGGCCGCCGGGCGCTGGTCGCGGCGGCCGCCGCCGTTGCCGTATGCCTGGGCGCCCTCGGCTATACCACGGCGGTCGCCGCGCACCGGGACCACACCATATCGGCGCTGCGGGCACAATTGCGCCGAGCGCGCAGGCCGGGTACCTCGGCCGCCGCGGCGACCGTGCCCGGCTACGCCAGCAGCGCGGTGCGCAGTTTTCCCGACTCGGCCGGCGGCACCTTCACGATCGCCGCCGTCTCGATCGCGCCCCGCCCCGGGGCGGCCCCGCTCACCTGGCTCATCGTGCACGGCCAGCATGCCCGGCCGGGCCAGCGCTACGGCCTGCTGCAAGATTTCTGCGGCGGCCAGTACGTCACGCCGACCCCCCTGGCCTCGGGGGTCGCGGACGCTCGCGGCGACCTGACCATCGTCGCGCCGAACCAGCAGATCAGCCTGCGTGATCGGACCGCGTGGGTGGCGGTGTACCAGTACCGCACCGGGCTCACGCTCGGCGGCATCCGCGGCCCGCTGGCCGGGCGGGCCCGCGGCTTCCTGGTCGACCCGCCCTGCTGACCGGGCCGCCCGCCCTGCTGAGCTGGCCGCGGGCGCTGCTGACCGGGCCGCCCGCCCTGCTGAGCTGGCCGCGGGCGCTGCTGAGCTGGCCGCGGGCGCTGCTGAGCTGGCCGCGGGCGCTGCTGACCGGCCGCCGGCCCGCATCCGGCGCGGAAGATTAGCTGATCCGCGCATGAATTCGCGTCATGGCGGTATCTCTTTGCTCAGCCGAGGCGAAGGGACAGTCATGACCGCTGACACCGGCACAGTCCGCAATCCCGCCATCCGCAGCCTCATCCCGGCGCGCATCGACCGCCTTCCGTGGGCCAAGTTCCATACCCGGATGGTGATCGCACTCGGAGTGGCCTGGGTGCTGGACGGCCTGGAGATCACGATCGCCAGCAACGTCGGCGCCGACCTGACCCAGAAGAGCACGCTGCACATGTCCGCCAGCGGGGTGGCCGCCATCGCCTCCTGGTACCTGATCGGCGAGGTCATCGGGGCCCTGGTGTTCGGCCAGCTGTCCGACAAGCTCGGCCGCCGTAACCTGTTCATGATCACGCTCGGGGTGTACCTGATCGGCAGCGGGCTGACCGCGGCCACCCCGGTCGGCGGGCACTGGTTCATCTTCCTGTACGCCACCCGGGTGCTGGCGGGCTCCGGTATCGGCGGTGAGTACGCGGCGATCAACTCGGCTATCGACGAGATGATGCCCGCCAAGTACCGCGGCCGGGTCGACCTGGCCGTCAACGGGACCTACTGGGCGGGCGCCCTGATCGGCACCGCCGTCACCCTGTACGCGCTCAACAACTTCTCGTCCGCGCTCGGCTGGCGGCTGGCCTTCCTGCTCGGGCCGGTGCTGGCGCTGGTCATCATCTTCGTCCGGCGGAACCTGCCGGAGAGCCCGCGCTGGCTGATCATGCACGGCCGGGAGGAGGAGGCCGAGGCCGCGATCGCCGAGATCGAGCACGATGTGGAGCGGACCAAAGGCCAGGACGCGGTCCCGCCGGTGGACAGCAGCAAGGAACTGGAGATCACCCCGACCGAGCAGATCGGCTACCTGGCCCTGTTGCGGGTGCTGTTCAAGGAGTTCCCCGGCCGGTCGGTGCTGGGCGCCACGCTGATGATCACCCAGTCGTTCCTGTACAACGCGATCTTCTTCACCTACGGGCTGGTGCTCCAGTTCTTCTTCGGCGTCAGCCCCAACGACGTGCCCAAGTACTTCTTCGCCTTCGCGGCCGGCAACCTGCTCGGGCCGCTGACCATCGGGCGGCTCTTCGACACCATCGGGCGCAGGAAGATGATCTCCAGCACCTACTTGCTGGCGGGCATCCTGCTGGTCGTCACCGCGCAGTTGTTCAAGGCGGGCGCGCTGGACGCGACCACCCAGACGCTGTGCTGGTCGGTGATCTTCTTCTTCGCCTCGGCCGGAGCCAGCGCGGGCTACCTGACCGTCAGCGAGGTGTTCCCGCTGGAGGTGCGGGCCAAGGCCATCGCGGTGTTCTTCGCGATCGCGCAGTGCTTCGGCTCCCTCGGCTCCAGCCTGTACGGGCACCTGATCGGCACCGGCAAGGACCCGAACAGCCTGTACGTCGGCTTCCTGATCGGCGCGGGCGCGATGATCCTCGGCGGCCTGGTGGCGGCGTTCCTCGGCGTCGACGCCGAGGGCAAGTCGCTGGAGGACGTGGCCCGCCCGCTGTCGGTCATCGCCAAGCCGTCGGAGGCGATCTTCCGGGCCGGCGACAACCGGCCGCCGCCCGCGCCGAGCTGAGCCGCCGGCAGCCGCCGCGGCTGCTCCGGACTGCCGCTGGCCGGGAGGACTCAGGCGGGGCGGCGGGCCGGGGCAGCCGTCTGCCCGGCGTCCTCGACGTCGATGAGCAACTGCCGCCCGTCCGGCAGCGACACGGCGAGCCAGTAGGTGATCGTGCCGTCGTCGGTCTCGTCCTGGCCGAGGATCTCGACCGCGGTGACCTCGGGGTGATCGACCAGCAGGCGGCACAGCGTGCTGCCGGCGTGGTCGGGCGGCGCGGCGGCCCGGCGCCGCCGCCCGCGCGCTGCGCTCACGCGGCCACCTCCGGGCTCATGCGCCCGTCACCGGGCTCGCGCCGCCACGGCCAGGCTGGCGGGTACCCGCCCTGCGGCGGTCACGCTCAGCCACCTGGCGGGCGGCCCGGGCGGCCACGGCGAGCCGGGCAACCATCGCAGGCGGCCACGGAACGTCATATCGGCACACATGTCCACGGTAACCCAGCGTGAGCTTCAGACCCCGGAATGAGGCCCGCCGGCTCGGCGTGGCGCGTGTCGCTACCCTCAGTAAGACCGACAGGCGGCATGATAACGGGCGAAAAGGGTCAGCGGACTCGCTGACCGCTGCAGCGCGGCGGCAAAGCGGCAGCGGCACAATGGCTGCCGGGCCGCGCGCTCATCTAGCATGGTCGTCGCTTGCCGATCATTACCCGTCGCGGAGGGCCAGATGACCGTTCGGCGGCAGCCGCCGGAGACCACGTCACCGGAGGGCAGCACGTCGCGGGAGGGCACCTCGCCGGCGGGCATGTCGCTGGAGCAGTCGCTCGACTCGCCCGCCACGGTGCGCCGGCTGGTGCAGTCGGACCTGATCGGCGTGGTCATTGCTTCCGCCGACGAGATCGTCGAGGCCAATGACGCCTTCTTGCGGATCATCGGCTGTACCCGCGCCGAGCTGACGGCGGGCCAGATCAACTGGCGGGCGATCACGCCGGCCCGGTGGACGGCCGCCGACGACACCGCGATCGGCCAGCTGCTGGCGCAGGAGCGCTGCGTTCCGTACCGCAAGGAGTACCGGCGCAAGGACGGCACCCCGGTCGCGGTCGAGATCGGCGCGGCGCTGCTGCGCGCCGAGCCGCTGCTGTGCGTGTGCTTCGTGCGCGATGCCGCGGCCGAGCAGGCCGCCGAGGCCGCGGCGGCGCGGGCCGACCGGCTGGCCGCGCTGACCGCGGCGCTGGCCCGCGACCTGACGGTGGCCGACGTGGCCGCCACGCTGACCGGGCATTTCCGCCGCTCCATGGGCGCGGCCGGCGCGGCGGTGATGGAGGCGGGGCCCGGCGAAGAGCGGCTGCGGCTGGTGCGCAGGGACCTGATCTCGTCGGTGGCCGGGGACTTCGCGCCCCTCGAGCCCGGCCGGGAGTCGCCGTCGGTGCAGGCCTTCCGCGAGCGGCGCCTGGTCTGGTACCGCGACGCCGCCGCCCTGGACGGCGCGTTCCCGGCCGTGGCCCCGGCCAGGTCCGCGGCCGGGATCGCGGCCTGCCTGGCCGTGCCGCTGATCGCCGGCGGCGTGCCGATCGGGACACTGGCGGTGTACTGGCCGGTGCCGCGCGAGCTGACCGCCGACGAACTGTCGTTCGCCGAGACCGTGGCCGGCACCGCGGCCCAGGCCCTGGCCCGGGCCCGGCTGTATGAGACCGAGCAGGCGGCCCGGGCCGCCTCCGAGTCCCGCCGGGACCGGCTGGCACTGCTGGCCCAGGTCACCGCGGCAGTCAGCTCGGCACTCGACCCGGTCGGGGTGGTGCGCAACCTCGGCGACCTGCTCGACGGCCTGTTCGGCGACCTGTGCTCGGTCTTGCTGGCCGAGGAGAACGTGCTGCGCCGGATCATGACCCCGCAGATCGCCGCCCTCGTACCCGGGTCGGGGCGGGTGATCCCGCAGGACTCGGGCGCGCCCAGCGCCATCGTGTTCCGCACCGGCCGGGCCGCCGTGTTCTCCGTCGACGAGGTCCTGCTCACTGCCTCCGGGCCGGACGCAGGCCAGGTGCTGCGCACGATCGGCGTGCGCAGCATCATCGGCGCCCCGCTGGTCGCCCACGGCGCCCGGATCGGGGTGCTGACGATCGCCGCGACCAGCGACGGGCCGCCGTTTACCGACGCCGACCTGAGCCTGGCCACCGACATCGCCACCCGGGTCGCGATCGCGGTCAGCAACGCCAGCGAGTACGCCGCCCAGCACCGCATCGCCGTCGAGCTGCAGCGGGCCCTGCTGCCGGTCATCCCGGCCGAGCTGCCCAGCGTCGGGATCGGCGCCTGCTACCGGCCCGGCGAGCAGCGCCATGAGGTAGGCGGGGACTGGTACGACGTGTTCGAGCTGCCCGGCGGCCGGATCGGCTTCGCCGTCGGCGACGTGGTCGGGCACGACCTGCAGGCCGCCGTGGCCATGGGCCACCTGCAGCAGCTGCTGCGCTACATCGCGGTCGGCGGCACGCCGCCCGGCGAGCTGCTGGCGGCGCTGGACGCAGCCTGCCCGCAGATCACCGGCACCGACTTCGCCACCGTCGGCTACGCCGAGTACCAGCCCGCCGAGGGCATCATCACCTACGCCAGCGCCGGGCATCCGCCGCCGCTGCTGGTGGCCGGCGGGCAGGCCCGCTACCTGGAGGACGGCCGGTCCATGCCGATCGGGCTCGGCGGCGGGCGCAGCGGGCCGCGGCGGGCTCAGGCCGAGGTGGCCGTCCCGCCCGGGGCGATGCTGGTGTGGTACTCCGACGGCCTGGTCGAGCGCCGGGACATGCCGATCGACGCGGGCCTGCGCCAGCTCGCGGCGCGGGCACAGGCCCAGCGCGGCCAGGACGCGCAGCGCTGGTGCGACGTGCTGCTCGCCGAGATGACCACCGGGCAGGCGCTCGCCGACGACGTGGTCATCGCCTGCCTGCAGCTGCGCGGCAGCCCGGCCGCCGGGGCGCCGCAGACCCTGCGGTGCACCCTGCGCCACCCGGACGACCTGGCGCCCACCCGCGCCGCGGTCCGCGAGTGGGCAGCCGGTCAGCAGCTCAGGCCGGCCCCGCCGAGGCCCTGCTGGCCGCCACCGGCGAGGCCCTGGCCAATGCGCTGGAGCACGCCTATCACGGTCAGCCGCCCGGTCCGGCCGAGATCACGCTGGCGCGGCGGCCCGACGGGCGCGTCCAGGCGGAGATCAGCGATCACGGCCGGTGGCGGCAGGGCGTGCACAACCGCGGCGACCGGGGCAGCGGCTTGATGCTGATGCACCGGATGGCCGACGAGGTGATCTTGGATATCAGCCGGCGGGGCACCCGCCTGGTGCTCATCATCAGCGCGGAGCGGGTGCCGTCACTGCCGGGCTGACCGCTCCGGCGGCCGCTGCCCGCCAGCGGCGTACGATCAGGGATCAGGCACACCGAGATGCCGGCAGGGGATGGGAGCGTGACACCCAGTCAGCACCAGCCGCCGGCCGCCCGGCGGCCCGGCGACCCGCTCGCCGGCCTGCGCACCCGGTTCGAGACCGTGGCGGGCGCTCCCGACCGGATCAGCGCGCTGCTCGGGGCCGTGGTCGCCGTGGGCAGGAACCTGGAGCTTGAGATCGTGCTGCGGCAGGTCGTCGAGGCCGCCGTTGAGCTCGTCGACGCCCCGTACGGCGCGCTCGGGGTGGTCAGCGACAAGGGTGAGCTCACCGAGTTCGTGCCGGTGGGAATGGACGACGAGCAGATCGCGGCCATCCATCACTGGCCGAAGGGCCACGGGCTGCTCGGCGAGCTGATCCGCGACCCGCAGCCACTGCGGCTGGCGGACATGGCGGCGCATCCGCGCTCGGCCGGGTTCCCGGCCGGGCACCCGCCGATGAAGACGTTCATCGGCGTGCCCATCCGGGTCCGCGACGCCGTGTTCGGCAACCTGTACCTGACCGAGAAGCGCGGCGGCGGCGAATTCGACGCCGAGGACGTTGCCGTGCTGACCGCGCTGGCCGCCGCGGCCGGGGTCGCCGTCGAGAATGCCCGGCTTTACGACGAGGCGCGGCGCCAGCAGCGCTGGCTGCGGGCCAGCGCCGAGACCGCCCAGCGGCTGCTGTCGGGCGCCGAGCCGGCCGAGGTGCTGGCGCTGGTGACCGAGCTGGCCCTGGAGGTGGCCGGGGCGGACCTGGTGGTGCTGGCGCTGCCCGCCGGGGACGGCAAGCGGCTGATCATCGAGCATGCCGCGGGCAAGGGCGCGGAGTCCGCGCTCGGGCTGGCGCTGCCGGTCTCCCGGTCGGCGTCGGGAACCGTGCTGGCCACCGGCAAGCCGATGCGGCTGGCCGACTTCCGCACCGACGGGCGGGCGGCACGGGTGGCCCGCGAGCACCTCAGGCTCGGCCCCGCGGTGGTGCTGCCGCTCGGGCCGCCGGGCAACGTCAAGGGCATCCTGACGGTGGGCCGGGCGCCGGGGGCGCCGCCGCTGCCGCCGCGGGCGGTCGACGTGCTGATGGCCTTCGCCGCCCAGGCCGGCGTCGGGCTGCAGCTGGCCGAGCACCGCCGCGCCGCCGAGCAGATCGCGGTGTTCGAGGATCGCGACCGCATCGCCCGTGACCTGCATGACCTGGTCATCCAGCGGCTCTACGCCACGGGCATGGCGCTGGAAATGGTGTCCGCGCGCCTCGGGGACGGGGAGAACGGGCGCCGGGTGGCCGCCGCGGTGGATGCGCTCGACGACACGATCATGGAGCTGCGGTCGGCGATCTTCTCGCTGCACTCGCGGCCCGGGGACGACGCGGCCCCGCTGCGCGGCCGGCTGCTGGCGGTGGCCGACGAGGCGGCGCCGGTGCTCGGCTTCGCGCCCACGCTGCGGCTGGCCGGGCCGCTGGACAGCCGGGTGCCGCCGCTGATCGCCGAGCACGTGCTCGGGGTGCTGCGCGAGGCGCTGTCGAACGCGGCCCGGCATGCCGGCGCGACCAGGGTCCACGTGACCGGGGAAGCCGGTGCCGATGAGCTGACCCTTGTCGTCACCGACAACGGCCGCGGCCTGCCGGCGGGCGGGCGGCGCAGCGGGCTGGCCAACCTGGCCGACCGCGCGGAACTGCTCGGCGGCCGGTTCACGGCCGGGCCGGCCGACGGCGGCGGCACCCGGCTGGACTGGCAGGTGCCGCTCGGCGGCTAGTCGTGCCGCCCGGCGGCGGGCCGTGCCGCTCGGCGGGCTGCTGGCCCGGCCGCCGGTGAGCGGCGCCGGCAGGCCGTTTAGTATGTCCGGGCGGCGGCTGGCGGGCGTCCCGCCCCGCGGAACGGTGAGAGATGACCGAAAGCGCATCCGAGCAGGAGTTCCGGGTCACCTCGGCCAGCGGCGTGCCGGTGGTGACCGTGCCGGCCGAGGTCGACATCGGGAACGCGCACCGGCTGCGGGAGGCCCTGGAGACCGCGGGGTCCGGCCGGCAGGTCCTGGTGGCGGACCTGTCGCCGACCGAGTTCTGCGACTCCAGCGGGCTGAGCGCGCTGCTGATGGCGCACAAGCGCATGCAGGCCCGCGGCGGCGAGTTGCGGCTGGTGCTCGGCGGCCCGGTGGTCCGGCGGCTGCTCGCGCTGACCGGCATGGACGAGATCTTCCGGATCTGCGACAGCGTGCCGCAGGCGCTCGCCGCGGCCCGCCGGACCCTGCGCAGCCGCCGGACACCGTGCAGCCGCCGGACACCGTGCCCAGCCGCCGGAGACTGCCCAGCCGCCGGACACTGCCCAGCCGCCGGAGACTGCCCAGCCGCCGGAGACTGCGCAGCGCCCCGCCGCTCGCGCACTGAGCCTGCCCGGACGACCCGGGCTGCAGGAGGAGACGATGACCGAGACCCCCGGGGTGAACCCGTCGGTGCCGCCGAGCGGCGCCGGCTGCGCGGACTGCGAGGCCGGCGGCGGCTGGTGGGTGCACCTGCGGCGGTGCGCGCAATGCGGCCACATCGGCTGCTGCGACACCTCGCCCGCGCAGCACGCCACCGGTCATGCGGCGGCGACCGGGCATCCGCTGATCCGCAGCTTCGAGCCCGGCGAGGAGTGGTTCTACAGCTACCCGTCCGGCGAGATGTACGAGAGCGGCCCGGCGCTCGCCCCGCCGCAGCATCACCCGGAGGACCAGCCGGTGCCCGGCCCGGCCGGGCGGGTCCCCGCCGACTGGCAGGCCCAGCTGCACTGAGTGGTCCGGCGGCCTGCGCCCGCGGGGCTCATGGCGGGCTCCGCCCGCGAGGGTGCCCGGCGCTAGCCGCCCGGCCCGGCAGGCAGCGCGGTGAGCTCGTGCGGCGCGGGCGCGGGCACGATTGGGGAATCCTGGCCGGCCCGGCCCCGCCGGGGCCGTATGGTGCGATCCGTGGCTGATCGGCGTGACGGGGCGCAACTGCCCACGGCCGGCCCGCCGGAGCCGCCGGGGCTGGTCATCGACTGCGCGGAAGAGCCCGGGATGCCGGTGATCCGGCTGGCCGGCGAGCTGGACCTGTCGAATGCCGCCCGGGCCCGCGCGGCCGTGCAGACGGCACTGGCCGGCCGGTCCGGCCGGGTGGCAATCGACCTGGCCGGGCTGGAGTTCATGGACAGCTCGGGCATCGCCATGCTGCTGGCGCTCAGCCAGCAGGTCCGCGAGGTCGAGGTGCGGCACGCCGCGGGCGCGGTCCTGCGGGTCATCCAGGTCACCGGCCTGGACCAGGTGCTACGGCTGGCCAGGCTGAGCCGCCCGGTGCCAGCCGGTACAGGTCCTCGCCGGCGTCGGGCACCACCAGCGTGCCGGGATCGGCCGCCCAGGCCGCCGGGTCCACCGCGGCCGGGTCGAGATAGTCCAGGTTCACCGACCGCACCACCTCCTCGGGGATTCCGGTGGCCAGCGTCACCCGCACCCGGGCCCGCTCGCCGCGGGCGGCATCCCAGCTCCCCGCGCCGAACAGGTGGGTGGAGTGGGCCAGGTCGCCCCAGTGGTAGCCGGAGAACCGGTCCCACTGTCCGGCAAAGTAGTCCCGGCAGTGGTAGCCGATCTTCAGCAGCTGCGGGTGGGTGGCGCTGAGCGCGGTGATGTGCGGCGCGTACACCACGACCTGGCCGCCGTCGGCGACCACCGGCTCGACCTTGTAGAAGCCCTTCGCGCCGGTCCACATGTCGTCGTACAGGCGCGGCAGCAGCGAGAGGACCCGCGGCACCGGCGCGGCGAGGTAGCGGATGTGCGCCTGCGCCGAGACGGCGGCCGCTGCGGCCCAGGCGGCCGCCGGGCGGCCGAACGCGGCCGAATGCAGCCCGCCGCCGGGCGCGGTGACTACGCATAGCGCCAGCTTCTCGGCCGGCACCAGCGCCGCGGCCTCGTCGATCAGCGCCCGGACCGGCGTTATGCCCGGCGTGCCGATGATCTCGGCGCTGGTGATCAGCGCGCCCAGCCAGTGCGACACGTCGATGAACTCGCGGCCGGACACGCCGGGGAACAGGTACTTGGTGCCGCCGGAAAAGCCCGCCACCTCGTGCGGGAACACCGGCCCGACGATCAGCGTGACGTCGTGCTCGGTGACCGCGCGGTTCACCTGCACGGCCACCGGGCGGCGCAGCCGGCCTTCCGAGAGCTCGGCCACCCTGGCTGCCGGGATCGTGCCAAGGCCGGCCAGCGCGGCCGGGTCGGCCCATTCGTGATTGCGGATGTCCAGGCCCGGGTAGCGCTGCGCCGCCGCGCCCGGCGGGTAGCCCAGGTGCGCGGCCAGCGCCGGCTCGCTCATCGGCGCGTGCGTGCCGAGCGCGACGAGCACGGTCAGCCGCCGGGCCCGCCCGTGCAGCGCCTCGTGCACCGCGGACAGCAGCAGCGGCAGCGGGCCGCTGCGGGTCGCGTCGGGCACCAGCACGCACACGCTGCGCCCGTCCAGCGGCGCGGCGCCGAGCTGCCCGGTGACGAACTCCCGGACGGTGGCGGCGTCCAGCACGACCTGCGGGCCGCCGATCTGCGCCGCCATCCGCCACTCCCGCCGGGGTCCCTGCCGGTCCCGCCTGGTCCCTGCCGTTCCCGCCGGGGACGGCCAGCCCACTGCCCGGGGCTCGCCACCCCACCGGGCCCTGCCATCCTCCGCCGGGGCCCTGCCCCCCCGGGGGGCCCTGCCGTTCCCGAGGGGCCCTGCCATCCCGAGGGGCCCTGCGGCCCCCGAGGGCCCTGCCGTCCCCGAGGGGCCCTGCGGCCCCGCCGGGACCCTGGCCCATCATAGGGAGGATGGCGGGACACGGCGCGGGCGGCGGCGGGCGGCCGCCGGTCCGGCTGGTGCATCTCGGGCTCGGCGGCTTCTTCCGCGCCCACCAGGCCTGGTACACCGGCCGGGCGCCGGACGGCGGCGACTGGGGCTATGCGGCGTTCACCGGCCGGGACCCCGGCCTGGCCCGGGCGCTGCGGGCCCAGGACGGCCGCTACACGCTGATCACCCGCGGCCCGGAACAAGACGAGTTCGAACTGGTCAGCGCTCTTTCGGCGGTGCATGCGGCGGACGAGCACGCCGCCTGGCTCGGCTACTTCGCCCGGCCCGAGCTGGCCGCGGTGACCGTGACGGTGACCGAGGCCGGCTACCTGTCCGGCCCGGACGGCGGGCTGGACGCACGGCGGCCGCAAGTCCGCGCCGACATCGAGGCGCTGCGCGCCGACCCGGGCGCGGCGGTGCGCACCGCCCCGGCCCGGCTGGCCGCGGGGCTGGCGGCCCGGCAGCGGGCCGGCGCCGGGCCGGTGGCGGTCATCCCGTGCGACAACCTGCCCGGCAACGGGGCGCTGGCGGCCCGGGTGGTGGCGGACCTGGCCGGACTGGCCGGGCTGGGCCGCGTGCTGGACGGGCCGGCCGCGGTGGTGTCCACCGTGGCGGACCGGATCACCCCGCGGGCGGGCCCGGCCGAGCAGCGGGCCGTGGCCGCGGCGACCGGCCGGGCCGACCGCTGCCCGGTAGTCACCGAGCCGTTCGCCGAATGGGTGCTGGCCGGCGAGTTCCCGGCGGGCCGGCCGCGGTGGGAGCAGGCGGGCGCGCGGCTCACCGCCAGCATCGTGCCGTTTGAGCAGCGCAAGCTGTGGCTGCTCAACGGCGCGCACTCGCTGCTGGCCTATACCGGGCCGCTGCGCGGGCACCGGACCGTCGCTGCTGCCTTCGCCGATCAGCAGGTCCGGGCCTGGCTGGAGCAATGGTGGTCGGAGGCGGCCGGGCAGCTGGGCCAGCCGGCCGCCGACCTGGCCGCGTACCGCGGCGCGCTGGCGGACCGGTTCGGCAACGCCCGGATGGCCGACCAGCTGGCCCGCATCGCCGCCGACGGCTCGCAGAAGCTGCCGGCCCGGGTGCTGCCGGTGCTGCGCGCCGGCCGGGCAGCCGGCGCGCTGCCGCCGGGCGCGATCACGATCCTGGCCGGCTGGCTGTGCCACCTGCGCGGGCTCGGCGCGCCGGTCAGCGACGCCCGGGCGGCCGACGTGGTGCCGCTGGCCCGCGGCCCGGCCCGCGCCGCGGCGGCGCGGGTGCTGCGCTGGCTGGACCCAGCGCTCGGCGAGGACGGCGAGCTGGCCGCCGCGGTCGCGGCCCGTGCCGCGGAACTGTCCGGTCCCGCTGACCCGCATTAGCGTGGAGGATTTGCGTCGCGGAGGCTCACAAATCTTCCGCTCATCGGCCATGTGACTGGTGTGACGGGAGAGGGCCCGGCCGCCGTCCTGCGGGGGGACGCGGGATGATGTTCAAGGGCCGCCGGGCCGGGTACAGCGCCCTGGTGACCACGCCGGGCCAGGCGGCGCCGGCGAGGCGGCGCCTGCGAGGCGCGCCCGGCAGGACGGCGCCGCCCGGCAAGATGGCACCCGGCAAGACGGCGCCGCCCGGTCAGGCGACCCGATAGGCAGAGGAGACACGATGACCGAGCCGGCCCCCACGCGCGAGAGCCCCGTCCCGGCCGCGACCGGGCCGGAGCCGGCCGAGGACGTGGTGCCCGCGGGGCTGATCGCCGAGTTCTCCTCGCTCACCACGCCCTACTGCTGGGTCATCACCGAGGATCCGGTGGCCGGCTACGACGGCGCCGAGCCGTCCGCCGTCGGCGCGTTCGGCCCGGAGGGGGCGGACCCGGCGGACCGGTGCGAGGCGCTGGAGGCCGGCCGGTTCTTCCGGCTCGCCGGCCCGGACGGCGGCGTGCTCGCCATCGGCCGGATCTACGACCCGAGCGGCGACAGCGAGCAGGCACCGCTGGCGGACTTCGGCCGCCGGGACCCGGCGCACATCGAGTACCGGGCCGAGGGCCGCTGGCAGCGCGCCGGCTGAGGCGGCGCGCCCGCTGAGCAGCCGGGTCAGCTGCGGAAGTACAGCCGGACCGAGGTGCCGGCGGGCGTCGCGCAGATCTGCACCAGGTCGCAGATCTGATTGGCCAGCCACAAGCCGGCCCCGGAGTCGCCGTTCGGCCGGAGCCGCCCGGCCATCGGGGCAGCGAAGTGCCCCTGGTCGGCGACCTCGAACAGCAGCATCCCGTCGGCCGGCCAGCCGTAGACCTGGCCGTGCCCCCCGCCGTGCTGCAGGCTGTTGGTGGCGATCTCGTTGACCGCCGCGACCAGGGCCGGCACCCGGTCGCCGCCGAACCCGGCCTGCCGGGCCTGGTCGGCTGTGAACGCCCGCACCTCCCGCAGCCCGCCGAGGGCGAACGGCAGCATGGCGGCGGTGCCAGGACGCGGGGACAGCGGCCGGGCGAACTCGGCGACCGCGTCGAACGGCCGGAAGTCGGCGGAGCCAGTGTCCTCGCCGCCGGAGCTGAGGTAGGGGTGCGAGCGGCGCGCGGCGGCCACCACGTCGGCGGCCAGCGCCTGCACGTCGTAGGGGCACAGCAGGCGCAGCGGCGTCTGCGCCTCGATCGCGATGTTCAGCAGGCCCTCGTACAGCTGGCATTCGGTCAGCTCGGCTGGCGAGCGGGCCGGGTACACCGCCTCGCCGATGCCCCATAGCAGCTCCGCGTCCGCGTTCTCGTCGGCGAACGCCCGCCACGCGCTGATGATCCGCGCCGGGTTCCCGCCCGCCTGCGCCATGTCGGCGAACCGCACCCCCGGCGTGGCCGGGCCGAGCTCGGCGCGCAGCAGGTCCAGCTGGCCCGGGCTCAGCACCGCCAGCACCGGCTGGCCGGCGGCCGCCGCGCGGCGGATCAGCGCGGCCGTCCCGGACAGGAATTCGTCCCGGCCCGAGTACAGCAGGGCCTCGTGCCGGTACTGGCCGGCCTGGCCTGCTCGCTCCATCATGCCGCATCCCTCAGCATCGTCCGGGTCCGTGCCGCGCGGGCCGGCGGCGGTGCCGCGCCGTCCTGCGCGGGGCGGCCGGCGGCGGTGCCGCGCCGTCCTGCGCGGGGCGCTGTCATTCGCTAGGCGATTGTACGTGTCCTCGCCGCGGCGCAGCCGCTGCGCCGTCGCCTGGCCGTCAGGAATCGATGGCCTAGCGCGCCGCTGCGTGCATTTGCACGCTCGTGCCGGTCTCCTCGGTGGTGATCGTCACGTCCTGCATGGTAGCCCGGATCAGTTTCAGGCCATTGCCGCGGAATGGCACCTGCCGCGGGGCGCGCCACCGGCCGTGGTCGCTGACGGTGACCCGGATTCCGGGCCCGGCCACCTCGGCGCACATCCGCACCGGGCCGGCTGGCTGGCCGTGATAGCCGTGCTCGATCGCGTTAGCGCACGCCTCGCAGGCCGCGATCAGCAGGTCCTGGGCGGTCTCGGCGGCCAGGCTGAGCTGGCCGAGCCAGGCGCGCAGCTTGCGCCGGACCGGCGCCAGCTCGTCCGGGTCGGCGGGGAATACCTCGTTCAGCGGCGCGGGCCGGAAGTACAGCAGCAGCGCGACGTCGTCCTCGAAGCCGCGGCCGGGCTGCATCCGGGCCAGGATCTGCTGGGCCAGGTCGTCGACGGGCACGTCGCGGCCGCCGCGCATCAGCTCGCTGACCTGGTGCATTCCCTCGTCCAGCGGCTGGCCGCGCCGCTCGATCAGCCCGTCGGTGTACAGCAGCAGCCTGGTGCCTGGCGGCACCTGCGCGATGGCCTGGCTGCGCGGATGGCCCGGCGCGAGCGCCAGCGGCAGCGAGCGGCCCTGCTCCAGCATCTCGGCCGAGCCGTCGGCGTGCACCAAGATGCCCGGCGGATGACCGGCGCTGGCGTAGGTCAGGCGGCCGGTGGCCGAGTCGAGCACGCCGCAGAACACGGTGCTGCACAGCGCGCCGGGCAGCAGCTCGGCGAACCGGTCCAGCGCGGTCAGCGCGTAGGCGGGGCCGCCCGACTGGAGCAGCAGGGCCCGGCAGGCGCTGCGCAGTTGGCCCATCACGCTGGCCGCGGCCAGGCCGCGGCCGACGCAGTCGCCCACGATGATGACGATCCGGTCGTTGTCCAGCTCGGCGATGTCGTACCAGTCGCCGCCCACCTCCAGCGGCGGGGTGGCCGGCTCGTACCGGACCGCGAACCCCGGTGGCAGCGGTACCGGCCCGAGGATGCCGTGCTGCAGGGCCAGAGCCACGCCGCGCTGCTGGTCCAGCAGCCGGGCCCGGTTCAGCGCCAGGCCGAGGCTGCCGGACAGCAGCGCGAGCAGGGTCCGGTCCTCCACGCCGAACGGGCGGCCCGGGTCCAGCTCGATCCAGACCGCGGCCGCGCTGCCCGAGTACTCGACGGCGGTCCCGGCGCCTGCCGGGTCACCGCCGGTCGTGGTGATCAGCAGCGGCGGCTGCTCGCGCACCGACTCGATGGTCTGCTGCAGCCGCGGGTCGAGCGCCTCCCATTTCGCGCCCGGCGGCACCGAGGCCAGCACCGGCGGCCCGGCGTCCTCCCAGACCGCGGCCAGTACCCGCGGCGCGTCCCATTGCCCGCGCAGCCCGGCCAGCCCCTCCGCCAGCACGGTCTCCCCGGTCGCCGCCTGCGACAGCCGGCTGGTCATCGCGGCCACGGCCCCCTCGCGCTGCGCTGCCAGCCGCTCGGCGGTGACGTCACGGACGGTGCCGACCAGCAGCTGGCCGCCGCCGGCCGGGTCGTCGATCATGGTGAAGCTGAACGCGGCCCAGACCCGGTGGCCGCTCCGGTGCCGCAGCGGCAGCACCACGTTGCTCTCCGCGCCGGCGTGGCGGGCGCTGAAGGTATCAGCGGCGAGCCGGTATCCCTCCGGGTCGGCCTGCGGATCTGGCCACCAGGGATGCGGCAGCGGGTAGGGCGCCGATTCCTGGCCGTACCCGAGGATCTTGCCGAAGGCGGAGTTGACCTCGACCAGCGAGCCGTCCGCGGCGGAGACGAAGAAGCCCTCCTGCAGCGACTCGGTCAGCGCGCCGCGCCATTGCGCCTGCTGGTTGCGCAGCCGGATCAGGTTGATGTTCGCGCGCACCCGGGCGAGCAGCTCGCGGGCCGCGAACGGCTTGACCAGGTAGTCGTCGGCGCCGGCCTCCAGGCCCTCGACGGCGGCCTCCTGGCTGGCCCGGGCCGTCAGCAGCAGCACCGGCACCGCGGCGGTGCGCGGGTCGGCTCGCAGCGCCTGTACCAGGTCCAGGCCGCCGAGGCCGGGCATCATCACGTCGCTGACCACCAGGTCCGGCGGCGCGGCCCGGGCGGCGGCCAGCGCGGCCTCGCCGTCGGCGGTGGCGGTAACGTCGTAGCCGGGCGCCAGCAGCCGCTGCAGGTACTCGCGCATGTCCGAGTTGTCGTCCGCGATCAGCACGGCCGGCCGGTCCGGCCCGGGCGGGAGCCGGCCAGCCCGGCTTCCTCCCCGGCCAGGCCGCCTGCCACGGTCCCGCCCGTGCCGCCTGCCACGGTCCCGGCCGTGCCGCCCGCCACGGTTCCCGCGGCCGCGCCGTCGCCCGGGCTGGGCAGCCACTGCAGGGCCTCTTCCACGAACGGCTCGGCGCCGATCGGCGCCGCGGACCCGGCGGGCGCGGACACCACGCTGCCGGCCGGCAGGTGCGCCCGCCCGAGCGGCAGCCGCACGGTGAAGGCCGAGCCCGAGCCGGGCGCGCTGGCCGCCGAGATCGTCCCGCCGTGCAGGCTGACCAGTTCCTTGACCAGGGCGAGCCCGATGCCGCTGCCCTCGTTGGACCGGGCCCGGACCGCCGCGCCGCGGTAGAAGCGCTCGAACAGCCGCGGCATCTCCTGGGCCGGGATCCCGATGCCGGTGTCCGCGACCCGCAGCGTCACGTGGTCGCCCTCGGCGGTTACCGAGATCGTCACCGAGCCGGCGAAGGTGTACTTCAGCGCGTTGCTCAGCAGGTTCAGTACCACCTTCTCCCACATTTCCCTGTCCACGTAGGCGGGCTCGGCCAGCGGCGGGCAGTCGACCTCGAAGGCCAGCCCGGCACGCTGGAACGCGGCGCGGAAGACGCTGGCCAGCTCGGCGGTGCAGGAGCCGAGATCCACCGGCTCGTACCGGGCCTGGCTGCCGCCGGCCTCGATCCTGGAGAAGTCGAGCAGCGCGTTGACCAGCTTGCCCAGCCGCAGCCCGTTGCGGTACACGACGTCGAGGTCCTCGCGGATATCGTCGTCGGCCCGGTCCAGCCGCGAGCGCAGCTCGCTCACCGGGCCCATGATCAGGGTCAGCGGGGTGCGGAACTCGTGGCTGATGTTGGAGAAGAACGCGGTCTTGGCCCGGTCCAGCTCGGCGAGATCCTCGGCCCGCTGCTGCTGGAGCCGGTAGGCGATGGCGCCGTTGATCAGCGCCGCGGCCTGGCGGGCGAGCAGCTCCATGAACGTGCGGTAGCCGTCGTCCAGCCGGTGGCCGGCGCTGGCCGCGAGCACCAGCGCCCCGATGGGCCGCTGGCCGGTGTCGCCCGGCAGCGGCAGCACCATGGCCTCGGCGGGCGGGTCACGCCAGCCGCCGCGCGGCAGCTCGCCGGCCGCTGCGGGTATCCCGCCCAGCACCGCCGGCTGCTGGGCGGCCAGGGCCTGCGCCAGCGGCCAGTGCTCCGGCGCGGCCTGGGCCCGCGCGCCTTCGGTGACCGCCGCCAGCGTCAGGCCGGCGGGCTCGTCGCCGGCCAGGTAGAGGGCGAAGTACGGCACGTCGGACTGGGCCTGGCCGAGCGCCGCGCCGACGAGCGCGCAGGCCTCGTCCATGGTCCGCGCGGTGCCGCTGCGCGCGCCGAGACTCTGCAGCACCGACAGCCGCCGCTCGCCGAGCACGCGCTCGGTGGTGTCGGAAACCGCGGTGAACACCCCGCGGACGGCGCGGTCGTCGTCATAGATCGGACTGTAGGAGTAGGTCCAGTAGGTCTCTTCCCAGTAGCCGTGCCGGTTCATCGGCAGCAGCAGGTCTTCCGACCAGGTGGCCTGGCCGGTGGCCAGCACTCCGTCCAGCATCGGCCCGATAATGTGCCAGATCTCGCTCCATACCTCGCGGCCCTTGCGGCCGAGCGCCGGATGCTTGGAGCCGAGCAGCGGGAGGTAGTCGTCGTTGTAGAGGAACCGCAGGTCGGGTCCCCACCAGACGATCATGGGGAAGCGGGAGGTCAGGCAGATCCTGGTCGCGTCGCGCAGGACGGCGGGCCAGTCCTGCACCGGGCCGGGCGGAGTCGATGCCCAGTCATGCGCGCGCATCAGCGCGGCCATGGTGCTGGGCCCGGGGAACACCGAGTCCGGGTTCCCGGCCTCGCTCATCAGCCGACCGCCCCCTCCGTGCGCAACCGCCGCGCCGCCGCCCGCCGCCCGTGCCGCCACGGCTGGAGCCCTATGTTCTTCCGCGACTACCCGCCCGCCGGAAATTTCATGCGCCGGGCTTAGCGTGATTTCGGCCGGCTGCGACCGTAAGCCGGCGCGGGAAGAGCGCGGCTAAGATGCCCGCCGGTAGCGCTTCGCGGCTGTACAGTACCCCGGGCGGGCCGCTAGCTGGCCCGCTTCCCTTACCGGTAAGGCAGCTGATTGATGATGCAGGCAGCAGAGTTGCCCGCCGAGTGGCGGGGGCGTCTGGCTGTGGTCACCCTGCCAGAAGAGATCGACATGTCGAACGGGGCGGCCGTCCAGGAGAGCCTGCTGGCCCTGGTCGCGCAGCGTCCCGCGACCATGGTCGCGGACATGAGCGCGACCACGTTCTGCGATTCGGCCGGGGTGCGGGCGGTGATGCTGGCGCACCGCCAGGCGGTCGCAGGCGGCTGCGCGTTCCGGCTGGTCATTGCCTCCCCGGCGGTGCTGCGCGTGTTCACTATCATCGGTGCTGACCAGCTCACCGGCATCCACTCCCGGCTGGAGTCCGCGCTGGCCGCCGACGGCTCAGCTCCCGGCTGAGGGCTCAGCTCCCGGGCTGAGGGCTCAGCTCCCGGGCTGAGGGCTCAGCTCCCCGGGCTGAGGGCTCAGCTCCCGGGCTGAGGGCTCTGGACCGGCTGGCGGCTGGTGCCCGGCCCGGGCGGCGGGTGTGAAGCGGGCCGCCCGGGGGAGTACGCGGTCTTGGCGAGATCCCTGGGAGGGCAGATGACCGAGCAGTACAGCGAGGAGTTCCGTCCCGACCGGCGCGAGCACGCGAAAGCGCCGGAGCGGCTCGACGACGAGCAGCTGGCCCGGCTGACCGAGGAAGAGCGGGTCGCGACCGGCCTGGACGCCTACGACCCCGACGAGGTGCCGCCGGCCACCGACGCTCCGCCCGCGCCGGACGTGACCCAGTCGGACCAGTACCAGGAGGAGCGGGCCGAGATCCGCCGCGAGGTCGATGCGGGCGAGCTGGGTCCCGGCACCGAGCGGGAGGAGTTCCCGCCCACTCGCTACGACCGCTGACCGGCAGGCCAGTGGACACCGGGCTGCACCGTCCGGCCGGGACCCTGGCCGGCGACGGCTACGAGCTGTCGCTGGCCCCCGGCCAGGCCGGCTGGGAGTACAGCGGGCTGAAGATCCTGGCCCTGGCCGCGGGCGGGTCGCGTGAGCTGAGCACCGGCGAGGACGAGATGCTGGTGCTGCCGCTGGAAGGGTCGGCCGTGGTCAGCTGCGAGGGCGAGCGCTTCGAGCTGGCCGGCCGCCCCGGTGTCTTCGCCGGCCTGACCGACTTCGCTTACCTGCCGCCCGCCGCCGGGGCGCGGATCTCCTCGGCGGCCGGCGGCCGGTTCGCGCTGCCATCCGCCCGGGCCGGCCGGGCCTGGCGGCTGCCGCCGCGCTACGGCCCGGCGTCCGCGGTCCCGGTGGAGCTGCGCGGCGCCGGATCGTGCACCCGCCAGGTCAACAACTTCTGCACCCCGGAGGCCTTCGAGGCCGCCCGGCTGATCGCCTGCGAGGTGATCACCCCGGCCGGGAACTGGTCGTCCTACCCGCCGCACAAGCACGACGAGCAGCGGCCCGGGGAAGCCGAGCTGGAGGAGATCTACTACTTCCAGATCGCGCCCGGGCCGGCGGCGGCGGACGGCCCGCGGCCCGGTTTCGGCTACCAGCGGGTGTACGGCACCGCGCAGCGCCCGGTGGACCTGCTCGCCGAGGTCGGCAGCGGCGACGTGGTGCTGATCCCGCACGGCTGGCACGGCCCGTCGATGGCGGCGCCGGGCCACGACATGTACTACCTGAACGTGATGGCCGGCCCGGGCGCCGAGCGAGCCTGGCTGATCTGCGACGATCCGGCGCACGCCTGGATCCGGGGCACCTGGGCCGGGCAGCGGCCCGACCCGCGGCTGGCGGCCGCCGGGGCCGCCCGGTGAGCGCCGGCGACCAGGGACCGCCGGACGGCCGCGCTCCGTCAGCCGCCGGATCACCCGCCGTGGCCCCGGAGCCGGTCCCGGCGCCGCCGGGGACCGAGCGGCCGCGCCGGTACCGGCCGGCCCTGCGGTACGAGCTGATCGGCTGCGGCCTGCACGGCCACGCCCTGCTCGGCACCGACGCCGCGGCGCTGCGCCCCGGGGACGGACTGTTCGCCCGCGACTCCGGCGGGCTGCGCTGGTACCGGTGCCTGCGGTGCGACTCCTGGGTCGCGCTGGCCCCGCCGCGCGACCCCGCCGTGCGCTACCCGCCGCAGCGCGCGGAGGTGGCGCTGCCGCTGCGGGGCAAGCCGCTGCGCGACCGGTACGTGCTGCGGCTGATCGCGCTGGACCGGATCCTGCACTTCGTCGTGCTGGCCGCGCTGGCCGTGGCGCTGTTCCTGTTCGCCGGGAACAAGGCCACGCTGAACGCCGACTTCACCAGGATCCTCAGGGACCTGCAAGGCGGCCTCGGCGGCCCGGTCAACAACAGCGGCCACGGCATCGTGCACGACCTGCAGCGGCTGTTCGCGGTCAGCATCACCGACCTGCGGCTGGCCGCGGCCGTGGTCGCCGCGTACGCGCTGCTGGAGGGGACCGAGGCGGTGGGCCTGTGGTTCTCCCGCCGGTGGGCCGAGTACCTGACGTTCGTGGCCACCGTGGTGTTCGTGCCGTACGAGATCTACGAGCTGACCAAGAGCGTGTCCGCGCTGAAGATCGTCACGCTGGTACTCAACGTGGCGATCGTGGCTTACCTGCTGTACGCCAAGCGGCTGTTCGGGCTGCGCGGCGGCGGCCGGGCCGAACGGGCCGAGCGGGCGGCTGATACCGGCTGGGGCGCGATCGAGCGGGCCACCCCGCGCGCGGCCCTGCCCGCTGCGCCCGCTGTGCCCGGTGCGCCCGCCGCCCCTGCCGCGCCCTCCCGCCCGGCTGACGATCGTTAGCCCGGCCATCGGACCATCCAGGCCCGGCCGGCCCGCGAGCGCGCGGCCGGGCATTTATTTACTGCGGCAAGAAGGCCCGCGCAAATAAGCAAGAATCCTTATCCCGGGCCCGGGATCTGGCCGGTAAGACAAGAATCTGCCACGCTGTTATTCATGCCCGTAAGCCCTGGCAACTGGCCCATCGGCCGCAGTAAACCACCAGTTCAGGCGGCCCGGGGTAGTGCAGCAAGCACCGCAGTAAATAGCCCGGAAGGCGCGGCTGCGAACACCGCGGTAAAACGGCATCCCGGTTCGTCCGTAAAGCGTTTCCCGGTGCTGCGCGAGAGAAATCTCCGGCGGTTCCTGCTCGGCTATGCGACGTCGCTGCTGGGCACCGCGATGTCCTCGGTGGCGATCGCGTTCGCGGTGCTGGACGACGGCGGCACGGCGACCAGCCTCGGGCTGGTGTTCGCGGCCGGGATCGTGCCGCAGGTCGCGCTGATGCTCGGCGGCGGGGTCATCGCCGACCGGCTCGGGGCCCGCCGGTTGATGCTGGCCGCCGACCTGCTGCGCTGCGCTGCGCAGGCCGGGCTGGCCGCCGCGGTGCTGGCGGCCGGCCGCCGGTGTGGGCATTCGCCGCGCTGGCGGCCGTGATCGGCACCGGCGACGCGGTTTTCACGCCGGCCCGGCCCGCGCTCACCGTCGCCATCGCGCCGGCCGCCGAGCTGGGCAGCGTCAACGCGCTGCTCGGGCTGGCCCAGTCGGCGGCCCGGGTGGCCGGCCCGGCGCTGGCCGGGCTGCTGGTCGCGGCGCTCGGCCCGGGCCCGGTGATCGCGGCGGACGCCGCGACCTACGCGGTGAGCGCGGCGGCGCTCAGCCTGCTGCGGCTCGCCGCGCGGGCCCGGCAGGCGCCGCGCCCGCTGCGCCGCGACCTGGCGCAGGGCTGGGCCGAGTTCTCCTCCCGGCCCTGGCTGTGGGTGGGCACGGTCCAGTTCGCCCTGTTCAACCTGATCGTGTGGGGGCCGTTCCTGCTGCTCGGGCCGGTGCTCGCGCACCAGGGCGGGGGCGGCGCCCGGGCCTGGGGCATGATCATGGCCTGCTACGGGGCCGGGTCGGTGGCCGGCGGGCTGCTCTCGCTCGGCCGCCGCCCGCACCGCCCGCTGGTAGTGGCGACGATCGCCACGCTCGGCTACCCGGTGCCGTGCCTGCTGCTGGCCGCGGCCGCCCCGGCCCCGGCCGTCGCGGCCGGGGCGCTGGTCGCGGGGGCCGGGTCGGCCGTCGGGCTGACCTTCGCCGGCACCGCCGAGCAGCAGCAGGTGCCCGCGGGCGCGCTGGCCCGGGTCAGCGCGTTCCAGACGGTCGGCGCCTTCGGCTTCGGCCCGCTGGCCTTCGCCGCGGCCGGGCCGGCGGCCGCGCTGGCCGGGGCCCGCGTGGTGCTCGGCGCCGGCGCGGCCTGGGGCTTCGCCAGCAGCCTGGCCGTGCTGGCCGTGCCCTCGATCCGGTCGGTGACGTGGCGTGACCCGCCCGGCCCTGGCTGACGGCGCTCCCGGCTGAGGCTGCTCAGCTCTGCGGCGCGCGCCGCCAGGGCGGCGGCGGCCTCAGGACTTGTGCTGCAGGGTGTACCGGACGGTCTGGGCGCGGATCAGGCCGTCGCGGAACACGAACGTGTCGATGCCGTCGTCGACCCGGGTCGACGACGGAGTCGGCAGTCCACTCCAGCAACAGCAGATCCCCCTCGTAGATCTGGGTCGGCAGGGACCAGTCCGCGCTGGGTACGTCGGCGAGCAGCTGGGTGAAGCCGGCGCGTACCCCGTCCTTGCCGCGGCGGGTGCCGGCCGGGGTGATGAGGACGGCGTCGTCGGCGTAGTCGGCGACGATCTCGTCCAGGTCACCGGCGCCGAGTGCCTGGACGTGGTGGGCGAAGACTTCCTCGGGCGTGCGCGTCATGACTGTCCTTCCGCTGGTGTTCCGGCCGGCCGCAGGCCTTGCCAGGCTGACGGTAGCGGCCCCGGCGGGCCGCTGAAAAGAGCGCAGCTCAGTAGCGGGGTAAGTCGGATGCGGGGACGTGATTGCGTGACGGCCGGGTCTCGACGATCAGTCTCTCTAGCCGCTCCAGCCGGTCGCCCAGGTCCTCGGTGGTGACCACGTCCGCGAGCGTCAGCCGGACGGCGGCCAGCTCCCGGGCCAGGAACTCGGTGTCGGCCTGGGTCCTGGCCGCGACTTCCCGGTCGTGGTCGATGGTGTCCCGGTCCCGGTCGTCCTGCCGGTTCTGGGCCAGCAGGATCAGCGGCGCCGCGTACGCGGCCTGAGTGGAGAAGGCCAGGTTCAGCAGGATGAACGGGTAAGGATCCCAGCGCAGTGCCACGAGGAACACGTTGAGCGCGATCCAGACGATGACGATCACGGTCTGGCCGACGATGAACCGGCCGGTGCCGAGGAACCGGGCGATGCTCTCGGAGAACCGGCCGAAAGCCTCGGCGTCGTAGCGGCCGGCCATCCGCGGCACCGTGCCGCGCGGCGCAGACAGGTCGGACCGGTCCGCGAGCCGGCGGCGGGGGAACAGCGGTGACCACACGGGCATGGCTCAGCCTCCCTTCTTGCGCCAGTCGTCGGGCAGCAGCCGGTCCAGCACGTCGTCGACGGTGACCGCGCCGACCAGCCGCCCGCCGTCGTCGCAGACCGCCACCCCGACCAGGTTGTATCCGGCCAGCCGCGCGGCCAGCTCGCTTTCCGCCATGTCGGGCCGGACGAAGTTGCTCTGCCGGACGCACTGGCCCACCGGCAGCGACGGCGGCTGGCGCAGCAGCCGCTGGAATCCGACCGTGCCGAGGAACCGGCCGGTCGGGGTGGTCATCGGCGGCTCGCACACATACACCTGGGCGGCCGCGGTCACCGCGATCTCCGGGTCGCGGATCATGGCCAGCACCTCGGCGACCGGCGTCTCCGGGACGACGATCAGCGGCTGGGAGGTCATCAGCCCGCCTGCCGTGGTCGCGTCGTAGCGCAGCAGCCGCCGCAGGTCCGCCGCCTGGACCGTCTCCATCGCAGCCAGCAGCCGCTCGCGCTGCTCGGCGGGCATCTCGGCCAGCAGGTCGGCCGCGTCGTCGGGCTGCATCTCCTCCACGACGTCGGCGCCGCGCTCGATGCCGAGCAGGGCCAGGAACCGGACCTGGTCCTCCTCCTCCATCTCCTCCAGCAGGTCGGCGAGCTCCTCGTCCTGCAGCGCCTCGGCGAGCTGGCGGCGGCGGGCTGCGGGCATGGCCAGCACGGCGTGGGCCAGGTCGGTCGGGTGCAGCTCGCGCAGCTCGACCAGCTGCTCGTCTTGCGCCCCGGCCTCGAACAGCTCGGGGCAGTCGGTCCACGGCACGATCGTGGCCGGGTGGTGGCGCAGCCCGCGGCCGCGGCCCACGGCCACCGCGGAGACCTCCCAGCCGCCGAGCCGGCGCTCGGAGGCGGCGATGGCCACGTCCAGCACCACGCCGCCGTTGACGGCCCGGTCGAACAGCTCGGACACCATGATCTCGCCGGCCCGGCGGGCGAACCGGCGCAGGTCGACGGTGCCGCCGCGCAGCCTGACCCCCTCGAAGGAGATCTCGGCCACCCGGCCCAGGTTGACGAAGATCTGCCGCCGGTGCAGGGTCGCGACCAGGCCGATGGCCCGCGGCGGCTCGCGCCCGGCGGTGGGCAGGACGACCACGTCGCGGATCCGGCCGACCGGCAGGCTGTCGCTGTCCAGCAGCGGGCGGCCGGACAGCCGCGAGACGAAGACCTGATTCGCCGCCAGCGTGACCAATCCGCGTCGCCTCCCCGCTGCTCTGGCCGGCTAGTACTCGTTCATCTTCCCCGACCGCGGCAGAAAACCACAGCGCGGGGCGGGCCGGCCTGGCCGGGACGCCAGGAGGCGGGGCTGGCCGGCCGCCAGCCCCGACTCCGGTGCGCCTCGCCCGGACCCCGGGCCTAGTTGACGTTCAGCGCGTTGTCGTCCTCGAAGAAGTTGGTGTTGTACCCGCCGCCGAGGGTCTCCTTCCCGGTGAACTTGATCGTGATGGTCTGCCCGATGAAGGAGCTGACCGAGTACGAGTGCTGGACGTACCCGCTGCCCGCGTTCTTGTTGGAGTAGGTCCCCAGCGTGGCCAGCACGGTCCCGCTGGAGTTCAGCACCTGCGCGGTGAAGGTGTCCGAGGCGGGCTGGCTGGCCGCGTTCGAGTTCACGTACAGCCAGAACGACAAGGTCGCGGTCTTGCAGCTGGACGGGATCGTGACCGTCTGCGACAGCGTGTCGGTGTGCGCGCCGCCGTAGCCGTCCAGCCAGGCCAGCCACGAGCCGGAGTGCGCGGGCACGCCCTCCGAGGTGCTGGCCAGCACGCCCGACGTGGAACTCCACGGCGTGATGCTGCCGGTCTCGAAGCCCGGGTTGCCGATCAGCTGGGCCGCCGTGCAGCCGCCGCCGCTGGACCCGATCGCCCAGGTGAACGAGGCCGAGCCGGACGCGCCGGTGGTGTCGGTGGCCTTGACCGTGACGGAGTAGGTCCCGGCCGTGGTCGGCGTGCCGGAGATCAGCCCGGTGCCGGCGTTGATCGACAGCCCGGCCGGCAGGCCGGTGGCGCTGTAGGTCAGGGTCTGGCCGGACGCCGAGTCGGTCGCCGTGATCTGCAGGCTGGCCGCGGTCCCCACGGTCCCGTTCTGGTTGCCCGGGTTGGTGACCGTGACCGTGTTGCCGGTGGCCGAGCCGCTGGTGAAGGCGGTCACCCCGTCCGGAGTGCCCCAGCCGGTCGGGCCGTCGTAGCCGGTCTCGCCGGTGCACAGGTAGGCCGGCGAGCAGCTGCCGTCGGCGCCCGAGGTGACGTCGAACAGGCTGGAGGTGTGCGCGTAGATGTACGACGCCGGGATGCTGCCCGAGGCCGGCGTCCCGCCGAGGGCGTAGGTGGCCGCGATGATCGGGGAGGCGGCGCTGGTGCCGCCGACCTCCAGCCAGCCGCCCTGGCTGTAGGTGTCGTAGACCGCCACGCCGGTGTTCGGGTCGGCGTCGGCCGCGGTGTCGCCGACGGTCCGCTTGGCGCAGCCGGTGTCGGTCTGCCAGGACGGCTTGGCGTCGTCGGCGGAGCAGCCCGAGCCGGTGCCCTCGCCGCCGAGCTGCTGCCCCACACCGTCTCGGTCCAGCCACGGGCGTTCGACGCGGTGGTCAGCGAGGTGCCGCCGACCGCGGTGACGTAGCGCGAGGCCGCCGGGTACTCCACCCCGTAGCCGCTGTCGCCGGCGGACGCGGTGACCGCGACGCCCGGGTGGTCGTAGTACTCGGTGTCGTAGGTCGGGTCCGAGGACGACTCGGAGCCGCCGTAGCTGTTGGACACGAACTTGGCGCCCAGGCTGACCGCCGAGTTGACGGCCGTGCCGAGGTTCGCGGTGGTCGGGCTGTTGGCCTCGACCAGGACGATGTGGCAGTTCGGGCAGATCGCCGACACCATGTCGACGTCCAGCGACTCCTCCACGTCCCAGCCGGTGCTGCCGGCCGCGGATGGCAGCGGGCTGGCCGCGCCGTTCTGGTTCACCACCGAGAAGCAGCCGCTGCCGCAGGCCGGCAGCCCCCACGCCGAGCGGTAGGCGGCCAGGTCAGCGGCGGCGTTCGGGTCGTTGTAGGCGTCCACCACCGCGACCGTCTGGCCGCTGCCCGCGGTCGAGGACGGCAGCTTGTAGGCGCTTTGCAGGCTGGCTGGGGCCGTAGCCGTCACCGGCCGGCGCCGCGGCCGGGGCCAGGCTGGCCGCCGAGCGCTGCCTGACGCTGTCGCGGATCAGCGCGTTGCAGGCCATCCGGCCGGGTGTGGTCACCGCCGCGCAGGCCCGCCGGTAGTCGTGCCGGGCGGCCGCGAGCGCGGCGGCCCGGGCCGCGGCCGAGGGCTTGTGCCGGGGCGCGGTCCTGGCGGCGGCCTGTGCGGTGCCGGCCCGGGCCGCGTGCGGCCGGGCGGTGGCGGCCTGCGCGGCGCTGGTCGCGGCGAAGCTGAGGCCGGCGAGCGCGAGCGCGCTCGCGGCTAATGCCGGGACGCGCAGCAGCCCCGCGCGGGCCCGGCGGCGCTGCCGGGCGGGTCGGTGAGCGGCTTGGGAAGGCAAGGGCTCCTCCTCGGAAAGGCCCGGATCCGGGCATGCGCAAGCCTGGCGGGGCCGCGCGGGCAGGGATCCGGGTGACTTGCTGATGCCCTGGTCAGGACACCAATCGGAACATAAGCAGGTCCGGCCGGCCCGTCAATAACCAATTACCGAGCGTAATTGCGGCGTTGATTGCCGATCTCGCGCATAAGCGGCGGAAATTCTCGCGGAATGCTACGCACCGCCACCACCGGGCCGGGCGACCGCGGCGCAGGCGCCCGTGGCGCCGCGGGACGGCCGGGGGAGTGCCAGACTGGGCGGCGTGAATCCTGATCGTGAGAAGCAGGCCGCGGCGCAGGCAGCCGCCGAATACGTCCGCGACGGCATGCTGGTGGGCCTCGGAACCGGGTCCACCGTGGGGCACCTGCTGCCGCTCCTCGCGGCCCGGCGGCTGTCGATCCGGTGCGTGGCCACCTCACCGCAGACCCGCGAGGAGGCGTCCCGGCTGGGCCTGGACGTCGAGCCGTTCGCCACCATCGACGGGCTGGACGTGGCCATCGACGGCGCCGACCAGGTCGCCCCGGACGGCTGGCTGATCAAGGGCGGCGGCGCCGCGCACACCCGGGAGAAGATCGTGGCCGCCGCGGCGGACCGGTTCGTGGTCATCGCCGACTCGTCCAAGCCGGTTGCCGCGCTGCGCCCGCCGGTACCGCTGGAGCTGGCCGAGTACGGCCTGCAGGCCACCATGCGGCACCTGGAGCCGGTGACCCTGCGGGACGTGCCGACCAGCCCGGACGGCGGCGTGATCGCCGACTACGGGGGCGAGATCGGCGACCCGGCCCAGCTGGCCGCGCGGCTGTCGGCGACCCCGGGCCTGGTCGAGCACGGCCTGTTCCCGCCCGCCCTGGTCAGCGTCGTCCTCATCGCCCGCGGCGACGAGGTACAGGAGCGGGTGCTGAGCTGACTGTCCTGGCCGCAGCCGGGCAGATCCTGCCCGAGCCAGATTTGAGGATTACGAGGACTACATGGACGACAGGCAGCTGGAGAAGATCAGGGACGGCCGGGGATTTTTCGCCGCCCTGGACCAGAGCGGCGGCAGCACCCCCAAGGCGCTGGCTGAGTACGGCGTCGAGCAGGACCGCTACAGCTCGGACGCGGAAATGTTCGACCTGGTCCACGCCATGCGGACCCGGGTGCTGACCAGTCCCGCGTTCGACGGCTCGCGCGTGCTGGCCGCGATCTTGTTCGAGCAGACCATGGAACGCGAGGTCGGCGGCCTGCCGACGGCGCGCTACCTGTGGGAAGCCCGGAACGTGGTGCCGTTCCTCAAGGTCGACAAGGGCCTCGCCGCAGAGCAGGACGGCGTGCAGCTCATGAAGCCCATCGACACCCTCGATGACCTGCTGGAGCGGGCCGGCGCACCAGATCTTCGGGACCAAGATGCGGTCGGTGATCTCCGATGCCGACGAGGCGGGGATCGCCGCGATCGTCGCCCAGCAGTTCGACTACGCCGCCCGGATCCGCGCCGCAGGCCTGGTCCCGATCCTCGAGCCCGAGGTCAGCATCTCCAGCCCGCACAAGGAGCAGGCCGAGACGATGCTGCACGATGCCATCGCCGCCCACCTCAAGGACCTGCCGGCCGGCGCCCTGGTGATGCTGAAGCTCACCATCCCGGCCGAGCCGGGCCGCTACGGCGACCTGGCGGCCGATCCGCGCGTGCTGCGGGTCGTCGCCTTGTCCGGTGGCTACAGCCGGGACGAGGCCTGCACCCTGCTCGCGCGCGACCACACCCTGATCGCCAGCTTCTCCCGCGCCCTGCTGGAGGGCCTGACCGAGAGCCAGACCGACGACCAGTTCAACGCCACCCTGGAGTCCTCCATCGAGCAGATCTACCAGGCATCCGTGGCTTAACCGCCTGCGGCTACCAGCGCTGCGCAGCTGAGCCGCAGCGCGAGGGCCTTATGGCCCGAGCGACCGGCGGCGCGGGGGATCCCGGGGGGCCGTCCCCCGGGGCAACACCGCTAGTCGGCCTGCTCGGCGTGGCCGCCGAACTCGCTGCGCATCGCCGACAGCACCTTGTCGGTGAACAGGCCGAGCTGGCGGGATTCGAACCGCTGGATCAGCGCCGCGGTGATGACGGGGGCCGGGATGCCCTCGTCAACTGCGGCCATCACGGTCCACCGGCCCTCGCCGGAGTCCGAGACACGCCCGGCGAACTTGTCCAGCTGCGGCGACCGGGCCAGTGCGTCCGCGGTCAGGTCGAGCAGCCAGGAACTGATGACCGAGCCGCGGCGCCAGACCTCGGCCACCTCGGCCACGTCGATGTCGTACGGGTAGTCCTCCGGATTGCGCAGCGGCGCCGTCTCCGCGTCGGCCGGGTGCTGCTTTTGCCGCTGCTGCTCCGCGCCGATGTCGGCGTGCTCGATGATGCTCAGGCCCTCGGCGAGGGCGGCCATCATCCCGTACTCGATCCCGTTGTGCACCATCTTGACGAAGTGCCCGGCGCCAGCGGGACCGCAGTGCAAGTAGCCCTGCGGGGCCGTGCCGCCTTCCTTCTTGCGGCCGGGCGTCGGCTCGGCGGTGCCTTCGCCCGGGGCGATGGTCTTGAAGATCGGGTCCAGCCGCTCGACCGGCTCGTCCTCGCCGCCGATCATCAGGCAGTAGCCGCGATCCAGCCCGAACACCCCGCCGGAGGTGCCGCAGTCCAGATAGTGCAGCTTCCTGGGGGCCAGCTGCGTGGCCCGGGCGATGTCGTCGCGGTAATAGGAATTGCCGCCGTCGATCACCGTGTCGCCCGGCTCGAGCAGGCCGGTCAGCTCGTCCAGCGCCTTGTCGGTGACAGCGGCCGGCAGCATCAGCCAGACGGCCCGCGGCTGGTCCAGCTTGGACACGAGTTCCTGCAGCGAGCTGGCCCCGGTGGCGCCCTCGCCCTCGAGCCCGCGGACCGATTCCGAGTTGACGTCGTAGACGACGCAGCGGTGCCCGTCGCGCATCAGCCGCCGGACGAGGTTGGCCCCCATCCGGCCGAGGCCCACCATCCCCAGCTGCATGGGCGTGTCAGTTGCCATCTGCGTTCTCCTTCTGGTTCGGGCCTGCGGAGCGGTCAGTGTGCGCGCTTGAGAGCGCGGTAGCGCCGGATCAGCGCGTTGGTGGACGGATCGTGGCCGAGCTGCGGCTCGGCCTCGCTGGTCAGCTCGGGGATGATCGCCGCGGCCAGCACCTTGCCGAGCTCGACGCCCCACTGGTCGAAGGAGTCGATGTCCCAGATCGTGCCCTGGGTGAAAACGCTGTGCTCATACAGCGCCACCAGCGCGCCGAGCAGCCGCGGCGTCAGCACCTTCGCCAGCAGCGTGCTGGTCGGGCGGTTGCCCTCCATCACCCGGTGCGGCACCACCGGCGCCGGGGTCCCCTCGGCCTGCACCTGCGCCTCGGTCTTGCCGAAAGCCAGTGCCTGCGCCTGCGCGAACACGTTCGAGGACAGGATGTCGTGGTGGTCGCCGAGCGGGTTGAGGGCCTGGCCGAAGCCGATCAGGTCGGCCGGGATGAGCATGGTGCCCTGGTGGATGAGCTGGTAGAAGCTGTGCTGGCCGTTGGTGCCCGGCTCGCCCCAGTAGACCGCGCCGGTGTCGTAGTCGACGTGCGCCCCGTCCAGCGTCACGTGCTTGCCGTTGGACTCCATCGTCAGCTGCTGCAGGTAGGCGGGGAAGCGCTTGAGGTACTGGTCGTAGGGCAGCACGGCCGCGGTCTGGGCGCCGAAGAAGTCGCGGTACCACACCGCGAGCAGGCCCATCAGGGCCGGCAGGTTGCGGTCCAGCGGCGTGGTGCGAAAGTGCTCGTCCATGTCATGGAAGCCCGCCAGCAGCTCGGCGAACCCGTCCGGGCCGAGCGCGAGCATGGTCGACAGCCCGATGGCCGAGTCCATCGAGTACCGGCCGCCGACCCAGTCCCAGAACCCGAACATGTTCGCGGTGTCGATGCCGAACGCCGACACCTTCTCGGCGTTTGTCGACACGGCGACAAAGTGCCGGGCCACCGCGTCCGGCGAGCCCAGCTCGCCCACCACCCAGTCCCGCGCCGAGTGCGCGTTGGTGAGCGTCTCCAGCGTGCCGAAGGTCTTGGAGGAGATGATGAACAGCGTCTCGCCGGCCGCCAGGTCCCGGGTGGCCTCGACGAAGTCGGTGGAGTCCACGTTGGAGACGAACCGGAAGGTCAGGTCGCGCCGGGTGTAGAAGCGCAGCGCCTCGTAGGCCATCACCGGGCCCAGATCCGAGCCGCCGATGCCGATGTTGACGATGTTGCGGATCGGTTGGCCGGTGTAGCCCTTCCACTCGCCGGACCGGACCTGGCGCGCGAACGCCGCCATCCGGTCCAGCACCTCGTGCACCTGGGCGACCACGTCGGTGCCGTCCACCACCAGCGAGCTGCCGCGCGGCATCCGCAGCGCCACGTGCAGCACCGCGCGGTCCTCCGACACGTTGATCCGCTGGCCGCCGAACATCGCGTCGCGGCGGGCCTCCAGGTCGCTTTCTGCGGCCAGCTGCAGCAGCAGTTCCAGGGTCTGGCCGGTGATCCGGTTCTTGGAGTAGTCCAGGTACAGCCCGGCGCCCTCGGCGCTCATCCGCTCAGCCCGGCCGGGGTCCTCGGCGAACAGCTCGCGCAGGTGCCGGCCCTCGATCTCGGCGTGGTGCTGCTCCAGCGCCTTCCAGGCCGGGCGCTCGCGCAGCGGGGTGGTCGGCATCGGCTACCTCCAGCGGTATCGGCTCGTCGCGATCTCAAGGCTGCCCAGCCATTGTTTACCGCAGCCCGGTCCGCGGCACACGCTCCGGGCCGGCCCGGCGGAAGAAAGCGGCGCGGCGGCCGGTTGCCGGTTACGTGATAGACGTTCCGATGTCGGTTCTGGACCTGGCCCCGGTGGAAGCGGGCACCGCGGCGGGGCAGGCGCTCGCGGCCACCACCGAGTTGGCCCGCCGGGCCGAGGAGCTGGGCTACCGGCGGTTCTGGGTCGCCGAGCACCACAACATGCCCGGCATTGCCAGCTCGGCCCCGGCCGTGCTGATCGCCCACCTGGCCGCGGCGACCTCGGCGATCCGGGTCGGCTCGGGCGGGGTGATGCTGCCGAACCACGCCCCGCTGGTGGTGGCCGAGCAGTTCGGCACCCTGGAGGCGCTGCACCCGGGCCGGATCGACCTCGGCATCGGCCGGGCACCCGGCACCGACCAGCGCACCGCCCTCGCGCTGCGCCGCACCATGGAGGGGCTGAACGCCGAGCAGTTCCCGGCCGAGCTTGGCCTGCTGATCCGCTTGTTCACCGGGGCCGACCCGTCGGTGCCGATCGTGGCGACGCCGGGCCGCGGCGACATGCCCGCCATCTGGCTGCTCGGCTCCAGCGGGTACAGCGCGCAGCTGGCCGGCCTGCTCGGCCTGCCGTTCTGCTTCGCGCACCACTTCAGCCCGGCTAACACCGAGCCCGCGGTGGCGCTGTACCGGCAGTCGTTCCAGCCCTCGGCGGTGCTGGAGCAGCCGCACGCCATGGTCGCCGTGCAGGGAGTCTGCGCCGACACCGACGAGCGGGCGCAGTGGCTAGCCCGCCCGGCCGCGCTGTCACAGCTGCGGCAGCGGGCCGGGCTGACCGCGGCGCTGCCGGCCCCGGAGGAAGCCGCCGCTTACCCCTACACCGACGCCGAGCGCGAGCACATCGACCAGCGGTTGGCGGTCCAGGCCGTCGGGTCGCCGGAGACGGTCCGGGCGCGGCTGACCGGCCTGCTGGGCCGGACCGGCGCGGACGAGCTGATGCTGACCGCGATGGTGTACGACATCGGCGCGAGGATCCGCTCGTTCGAGCTGATCGCCGGGAAGGTGGCGGGCGGGCTGCGCGGTGCTGCCTGAGTCCAGTGCTGCCTGAGTCCAGTGCTGCCTGAGTCCAGTGCTGCCTGAGTCCCGGGCTGCCTGAGTCCCGGGCTGCCTGAGTCCCGGGCTGCCTGAGTCCCGGGCGGTTCCGCCTGAGCAGCACAGCGGGCGGCTACCAGGGCGTGACCAGCTCGCCGCGCAGCAAGCCCATCAGCAGGCCGTCGTGGAAGCTGCCGTCCGGGCCGCTCTCGTACTGGCGCATGACCGTGACCGGCCGGCTCGGCCCGGATGGCGCGCAGCGCCGGGACATCGGCGGGCCCGCCCGGCCGCAGCGTGACGCGCGGCCCGGTGAGCACCGGCCGGGCGGCGCTGGCCGGCCCGGCCTCGTCAGGCATACTCGGCGTCCGGCTCGGCGCCGGGCTCACCGCCCGGCCGGGCATCGGGCTCACTGCCCGGCCGGGCGCCGGGCTCACCGCCCGGTCCGGCGGACCCCAGGCCGAGCGCGCGGAGGTGCGCCAGCAGCCGGGCGTGCGCGGCGAGCAGGTCCCGCGCCTGCCCGGCGGGCATCTCGCCGTACTCGGCCAGTTCCCCGATCGCCCGCGGCAGGTCCGCCACCACGGCGAACATCGCCTGCACCAGCATGGCGGGCCGGCGAGACCCCTCGAGGTCGCGGTCGGCGCGGTCGATCACCTCGGCGCGGACCAGCCGGTCAGCCGTCTGCTGGTCGCAGCCGAGCCCGGCCTCGATCAGGTCGCTCCACCGGCGGCCGATCCGCCGCAGTCCGGTCCACGACCGGTACCCCGCGAAGATCGACTCCCACTGCCGGGTGATGAACTCGGCCCAGCCGAGCGTCTCGATGTCGTCGGCATCGTGGTCGTACACCAGGCCACAGTAAAGCCCGCCGCCGCCCGCAGCCGCCACCGCGGCCGCTCCTGACCGCAGCCGCGACCGCGACCGCTCCTGACCGCGGCCGCGGGCAGCGGGCCGGCGGATTTGCCCGCGTCAGCGAGCCTGCGCGTAGGCCAGCGCCTCGCGGGCCAAGTCCGGCCAGGCCAGGGCGGACCCAGGAGCGAGAGCCAGCCACTCGCGCATCGGCGTCCCCTTGCCGGCGTCGAAATGATCCCCGTGCCCGGCCGCAACCAGCTCGCTGACCCGGGTGGCGGGCAGCTTGGCGACCAGCCGGCCGCGCACCAGCATGACGAAGATCTTGCGCCGGAAGCGCAGCGCGCTGCGCCCGAAACCGCTGCCGCCGGCCGGCGGCTCGACCCCGTCGGTCCCGGCCAGCTCGTCGATCAGGTCCTCGTACCGCTCCTGCGGCGTCACGGCCCGGTCCCGGCCGCCTGGCCCGCACCCGTCTGGCCCGCGCCCGGCCGGCCTGCGCCCTCGACGTCCATCCGCGCCTCCACCTGGCCCTGTCTGCTCGCGCGAGCCTAACTCCGCCCGCTGACATCACCCGGCCGGCTCAGAGCACCAGTCCCAGGCTGATGAACGCGCCGGACTGCGCGGCCCGCTTGCATTATGCAGGTAATTACCTGCATAATGGGCGCGTGAGCACGGATGACCTGGTGTTCCGGGCGCTGGCGGATCCGACCCGGCGGGCGCTGCTGGACCGGCTACGCGAGCGCAACGGCCAGGCGCTGGGCGAGCTGTGCGGGCCGCTGGCGATGGCCCGGCAATCCGCCACCCAGCATCTCGGCGTGCTGGAGGCCGCGAACCTGGTCACCACCGTCCGCCACGGCCGGGAGAAACTGCACTACCTGAATCCCGTCCCGCTGTGGGAGGCCTCGCAGCGCTGGATTGCCGCGTTCGAGCAGCCGCGCCTGCGCGCGCTGAGCACCGTCAAGCGACAAGCAGAGGAGGGCATCATGGCCGGCCAGCCGGACTATGTGTACGTCACCTACATCGAAAGCTCGCCCGAGCGGGTGTGGCAGGCCCTCACCGACGCGGACCTGACCGCGCAGTACTGGGGGCACAGCAACGTCTCGGACTGGCAGGCCGGCTCGGCCTGGGAGCACCGGCGCACCGACGGATCGGGGATCGCCGACGTGGTCGGCACCGTACTGGAGGCGGACCCGCCGCGGCGGCTCACGGTCACCTTCGACGCGCCCGGCCCGCCGCCGGCCGGCGGCCCGTCGCGGGTGACCTTCGAGATCGAGCCCTACCACGAGATCGTCCGGCTCACCGTCAGCCACGCGAACCTGGCCGGCCAGGAAGCCCTGGACGCGATCTCGGCCGGCTGGCCTGCCGTCTGCGCCAACCTCAAGTCGCTGCTGGAGACCGGTCACGTGCTGCCCCGCGCCCCGTGGGAGATGCACGCCGAGCTGCGCGCGGCGCAGATGGCCCGCGCCGGCGGCGCGCCCGCGCCGCGGTAGAAAGGGCGGATGCACTCCGAGCCGGCGGCAGCCGGGTGGCAGCCTGGCCGGCCGATGCCGGCGGGCGCGCAGCCGCCGGACCTGCCCGTGCCCGCTGCGGTGCTGGCCGCAGCGGCCGGCCGGCCCGCCCGGCTGGCCTGGCACAACCAGGCAGGCGGGCGGACCTACGAGATCGGCGCGGACCCGGACCGCTGCTTCGCCAAGTGGGCGCCGGCCGGGAGCGGGCTCGACCTGGCCGCGGAGGCGGCCAGGCTGGCCTGGGCGGTGCCGCACAGCCCGGTGCCGCGGCTGCTCGGCTCCGGGCGGGACGAGGCCGGAACCTGGCTGGTCACCGCGGCGCTGCCCGGTGCCAGCGCGGTCAGCGAACCGTGGCGGGCGCGGCCGCGGGCCGCCGTCACCGCGATCGGCTCGGGGCTGCGCGCGCTGCACGATGCGCTGCCGGTCGCATCCTGCCCGTTCTCCTGGTCGGCTCGCGACCGGCTGGCCGTCGCCCGCCAGCGCGTCGCGGCCGGCCTGATCGGCCCGGCGGACATTCACGAGGACTTCCAGCCGGTGCGCCTGTCCGCGGCCCTGGGCCTGCTCGCTGACCCGCCGGACATCGACCGGCTGGTGGTCTGCCACGGCGACAGCTGCGCGCCGAATACGCTGATCGGCGCGGACGGCCGCTGGTCCGGGCATGTCGACCTCGGCGACCTCGGCGTCGCCGACCGGTGGGCCGACCTGGCCATCGCCACCTGGAGCACGCAGTGGAACTACGGCCCGGGCTGGGAGGAAACGCTGCTGGCCGCCTACGGCATCGCACCCGATCCGGCGCGGACCCGCTACTACCGGCTGCTGTGGGAGTTCGGCCCCTGACCAGCGAGCGGCCGGGCGGTCACGCCAGGCGCCGCTCGGTGGCCCACCGGGTCAGCTGGTGCCGGGTGGACAGCTGCAGCTTGCGCAGCACCGACGACACGTGGGTCTCCACCGTCTTGGCCGAGATGAACAGCTCGCGGGCGATCTCCCGGTAGGTATAGCCGCGGGCGATCAGCCGCAGCACCTCGCGCTCGCGCGGGGTGAGCTGGTCGAGCTCGGGATCGAGCGCGGGCGCGGCCGCGGCCGCGCCCGGCTGCGCGGCGAAGGCGTCCAGCACGAAGCCGGCCAGCCGGGGGGAGAACACCACGTCCCCGGCCGCCACCCGGCGGATCGCGTCGACCAGTTCCGGGGCGGAGATCGTCTTGGTGACATAGCCGCGGGCCCCGGCCCTGATCACGGCGATTACGTCCTCCGGCGCGTCGGAGGCCGACAGGGCCAGGAAGCGCACCTGCGGATGGTCCGGCCGGACCGCCGCGGCGACGGCCTGGCCGCCGCCATCGGGCAGGTGCACGTCCAGCAGCACCACGTCGGGCAGGCGGTCGCTGATCAGCGCGATGGCCGACTCGACGTCACCCGCCTCGCCGACCACCTCTACAGAGCCGCTGAGCTCCGAGCGCACGCCGGAGCGGAACAAGCCGTGGTCGTCGACGAGAAACACCCGCGGCCCGGCCCCGGCCGGGCCTGCCCCGGTCGCGCCCGCCCCGTTGCCCGCCCTGTTGCCTGCTCTGCTGCCTCCTCCGGCCGGGCCTGGCCCGGTCATGTCGGGCTCGGCTGGCGCTCGCCGGCCCGGCGCGGCATGACCAGCGCGACCTCGGTGCCCTCGCCGGGGGCGGTGCGCACGGTCGCGGTGCCGCCACGGCGGGCCATCCGGCCGCGGATCGACTCGGCCAGGCCCTTGCGGTCCGCGGGCACCGCATCCGGGTCGAAACCGCGGCCCCGGTCGCGCACGAACAGCGAGACCTCGCCCGGCTCGACCTCGGCGAAGATCGACACCACATCGGCGCCTGACCACTTGACGGCGTTCAGCGTGGCCTCCCGGCCGGCGGCCAGCAGCGCGCCCAGGTCATCGTCGAGCGGGCAGTCGCCGACGGTCACCGCCTCGACGGTCGCGCCGTGCTGCTGCTCGATCTCGCGCTGGATGATCCGCACCCCGGCGGCGACCGACAGGTTGTCCCCGTCCAGCGAGCCGGGCGGCTTGTTCTCGAACAGCCACGACCGCAACTCCCGCTCCTGGGCCCGCGCCAGCTGGATGACCTGCTGCGGGTCGTCGGCGCGGCGCTGGATCAGCGCGAGCGTCTGCAGTACCGAGTCGTGCACCCGGGAGGCGATGTCGGCGCGCTCCTCGGCCCGGGCGCGCTTCTGCCGTTCCTCGGCCAGGTCCCGGGCGATGCGCAGCCACCACGGCGCCAGGATCACCAGCAGGGCGACCAGCACCAGCAGCGCGGCGCTCAGCGGCCACAGCGTGGAGTGCTTCCTGTGCGGGGCATACAGCATGGCCATGCCGATCAGCAGCAGCGCGACGGCGATGGCCCCGCGCCACACCAGCGACGACCGCCGGTGCGTCTCGGTCAGGCCGAGCAGCGGCTCGGCGATCCGGCGCACCGTGGCCTGCTCGTCGGCGGGAGCGTTGCGCCATAGCAGCACCAGGGCGCCGGTGCTGATGGTCAGGGCCCAGCCGTAAGTGCTCACCCAGCCGGCGTTCAGCCGGGACACGGCGATCAGGATCACGATCAGCACCGAGCACAGCGCGGCGGCCAGCGCCAGCCCGCGCCCGTCGGCCAGCGCCCGGCTGCCGACCGAGGCACCGTCGCTGGCGGCGGGCAGGAACAGCCAGGCCACCACGTATACGGCGAGGCCGAACCCGCTGAACAGCCCGGCGATCACGAAGGCGGCGCGCACCACCCGCACGTCCAGGCCGGTGCGGGCGGAGATGCCGGCCGCGACGCCGCCCAGCATCCGGTTGCCGGTCTGGCGCCGCAACGGGCCGCTGCCGCGCGGCCCGCGGGCCCAGCGGCCGTGCTGGCCGAACCGGCCGGGCCGCCCCCACGGTCCCTGCGGCGGCCCGCCAGGACCGCCAGGACCGCCCGGTCCCCGCCAGGGCCTGTCGTCCCAGGGCGGGCCATAGCCAGCAGCGCCGGGCTGGCTGTAGCCACCGTCGCCGGGCTGCCCGTAGCCACCGTCGCCAGGCTGCCCGCGGCCGGGCTCGCCGGGCTGGCCAGGACCAGCAGCGCCGGGACGGCCGTAGCCGGGGGCGTATCCCGGGCTGGCGCCGGGCGCTCCGTACTCAACGGTGGGATGGCCCGGGCTGCCCGGGCCTCTCAGCTCGGCCGGGTGGGTCGGCTCGGGACCGGGGGAGCCGGAGCCGTCCGGGCGAGGCGGCCGGCCGGGGCCGGGCGCGCGGAACTCCCCAGCCGGGGTCCCGGCCCGGAATTCCTCCGTCGGGCTGTCCGGACCGCGGCGGGAGCCGCCGCGAGCGCCGGAGCGCGGGCCGCCTGGTTGCTGTTCCACCGTTCCATCATCGCGCCATATCCGGAGTGGGTGTATCAGGGTTGTCCCTGATCCGGCCCGGGCCCGATCTCAGGGTCGGCGCCGGGACGTTCCCGATACCGGCGTGCGCGGCCGCGCCGCACGCTGGAGTCATGGACACCACAACCGCGCACACCGCCACCACACCCGACGACCACACCGCCCGCGACCAGGAGCAGGTCCGCGACCAGGAGCCCCGCGACCAGGAGCAGGTCCGCGGCCCGCACGCGCAGGGCCCGCACGACCAGGGGCCGCAGGAGCGGAACCCCTACGACCAGGGCCCGCACCACCAGGGCCCGCACCACCAGGGCCCGTACGACCAGGGCCCGTACGACCAGGACGGCCGCGAGCAGGCCGGCGGCTACTACGGGTCCGGTTCGGCGGGCTGGCAGCAGGCCCTGCGCCGGCCGGTCCACGACCGGATGCTGGCCGGGGTTGCCTCCGGCATCGCCCGCTACCTCGGCGTGGACGCCGCCATCGTCCGGATCGTGCTGGTCGTGCTGACCTTCGCCGGGGGCGCCGGCCTGCCGCTGTACCTGGCGGGCTGGCTGCTCATCCCGGAAGAGGGCACCGACCAGTCCATCGCCAGCGAATTCCTGGCCCGGCCCGGGCAGTCCCGCTAACCGGTGCGCAACGGCGCGCCGCCAAGGAGGCAAGTAGCTATGTCGACATCAACGAGGCCGCCGTGGGCGGGAGGCCCCTCGACGCGCCGTCCCGGTCCCGCTGACCCGCGCATGCGGGTGTCGGATGCCGAGCGTGCCGAGGTTGCCGACCGGCTGTCCCGCCACTACGGCGACGGACGGCTCGACCAGGCCGAGTTCGAGGAGCGGCTGGACCAGGCCATGAAGGCCAAGACCCGGGCCGACTTCGACGGCCTGTTCGCCGACCTGCCCGGTGGCGGCCCCGGAACGAGCGGGCCGGCCGCGGGGCCGGCGTTCGGCCCGGTTCCGGCGGGCGGGCCCGGGCTGGCCGGGCCGCCGCCCGGCGTGTGCGCCGCGCCCTGGCACCGGCGGCACCGCGGCCTGTTCCTGCTGCTGGTCGTGCTCGCCGCGGTCATCATGGGCCCGGCGCTGGCGCACCTGGTCGTGCCCTGGCTGGTCATCGCGCTGATCGCGTTCGTGGTGATCAGGATCTTCTCGCACCGGCCTCGCCGTAGTTAACCCGGCCGCGGCCAAAGGCCCGGACCAGATCCCGGCTCCGTGTCCCCCCGCCGGAGCCGGGATCTGCCGTGCCCGGGCGGCGCGGAACAGGCGGTCCCTGCTCCGCGCCCGTCGCGGGCCGGCTGAGCGGTGCAGATTTGTTAGCGTCGGCGGCACATATGTGCACCGTCGATGGCCGGCCATTGCCGCAACCGGCGGGGCCGGGACACCGGAGGCGGCTGATGACAGAGCCAGCGCGGACAGCCGGGCCAGCGCGGACAGCCGGGCCAGCGGCGGGGCCGCTGCGGTTCGGCTTGATCGGGACCGGCTACTGGGCGCAGGTGACCCATGCGCCGACGCTGGCCGCCGCGGACGGCGCGCAGCTGGCCGCCGTCTGGGGCCGCAATCCGCGCGCCGCAGCCGCGCTGGCCGCCGAGCACGATGCCGTGGCCTGCGCGGACGTGGACGAGCTGCTCGGCCAGGTCGACGCCGTCGCGTTCAGCGTCCCGCCGGACGTGCAGCAGCCGATCGCGGTGCGGGCCGCCCGGGCCGGACGGCACCTGCTGCTGGAAAAGCCGGTGGCCACCACCGAGGCAGCGGCCGCCGAGCTGGCCGCGGCGGTGGCCGGGGCCGGCGTCGCGTCGGTCGTGTTCTTCACCGCCCGGTTCCAGCCGGACGTGCGGGCCTGGCTGGCCGAGGTCAGCCGTCATCCGCTGGGCGGCGGGCACGCCTTGTGGCTGGGCGCCGCGCTGGACGACGACAGCCCGTTCAACACGCCCTGGCGGCGGGAGAAGGGCGGCCTGTGGGACGTCGGCCCGCACGCGGTGTCGCTGCTGTGGGCGAGCCTCGGCCCGGTGACCGCGGTGACCGCCGAGGGCGGCCGCGGCGACCTGTGCCACCTGATCCTGCACCACGCGAGCGGCGCGTCCAGCACCGCGACCTTGTCGGTGGGCGCCCCGCCGGCCGCCGCGGCGGACGACCTGATGGTCTGGGGCGAGGCCGGCCGGTTCGCCGCCCCGGCGCAGGCGCCCTCGGCCCGCGAGCCGCTGGCGATCGCCGTCGCTGAGCTGATCGCGGCGGCGCAGTGCGGCCGGCCAGAGCATCCGTGCGACGCCCAGTTCGGGGCCGACGTCACCCGGGTGCTGGCGCAGGCGCAGCACCAGCTCGACGCCCAGCGGGCCGCCCGCAGCTGACCGGCCAGCCCGGGACCCGGCGCGCTCCGCGCGGCTGACCGGCCGGCCCATCCCGGGCCCGCCGGGCCGGTCCCGGCTGACCTGCCAGCTCCGCCTGGTCGTGGCGGGGCCGGCCCGGCCCGGGCGTCCCGCCTACCGCGCGCTCTACCCCGCGCTGGAAGCTACCCCGCGCTGGAAGCGGACCAGATATTGATGCCGGCCTCCACGGCGTGCGTGTCGATGGCATCCAGCTCCGCGGCGGTCAGCGGCGGCTGCCGCACGGCGGCAACGTTCTCCTCCAGCTGGGCGATGCTGCTCGCGCCGATCAGCGCGGAGGTCACCCGGCGGTCGCGCAGCACCCAGGCGATCGCCAGCTGGGCGAGCGAGACGCCGCGGGCGGCGGCGATCTCGTTCAGGGCACGGACATGCGCCAGGTTCTGCTCGCTGAGCTGGCCGCCCGGCATCGACCCGTCCCGGCTGGCGCGCGACCCGGCCGGCACACCGTCCAGGTACTTGCTGGTCAGCAGGCCCTGGGCCAGCGGGGAGAACGCGATGCACCCGATGCCCGCACGCTCCAGCACGTCGAGCAGCCCGCGCTCGACCCACCGGTTCAGCAGCGAGTATGAAGGCTGGTGGATGAGCAGCGGAACGCCGAGCGCCCGCATGATCGCGGCGGCCTGCTCGGTCCGCTCCGGCGAGTAGGACGAGATGCCCGCGTACAGGGCGCGGCCGGACGACACGGCCGTCGCCAGCGCGCCCATGGTCTCCTCCAGCGGGGTGTCCGGGTCGTGCCGGTGGCTGTAGAAGATGTCGACGTAGTCAAGCCCCATCCGGGCCAGTGACTGGTCCAGGCTCGCCAGCAGGTACTTGCGCGAGCCCCATTCGCCGTAGGGGCCCGGCCACATGTCGTAGCCCGCCTTGGTCGAGATGATCAGCTCGTCCCGGTGGCCGTGCAGGTCGGTGCGCAGGATCTCGCCGAAGTTCGCTTCCGCGCTCCCGTACGGGGGCCCGTAGTTGTTCGCCAGGTCGATGTGGGTGATGCCCAGGTCGAAGGCCCGGCGGATGATCTGGCGCTGGCGGTCGAGCGGCACCCCGGTGCCGAAGTTCTGCCACAGGCCGAGGGACACCTCGGGCAGCCGGATGCCGCTGCGCCCGCAGCGCCGGTAGGAGATCTGGTCATAGCGATCGGCCGCCGCCACGTAGGTCATGGCCGCAGTGTGCCACCCCCCAGCCGCTCATTGAGATCACGATCCGCTGATCAGGCAGAACAGCTCGACACCGGCCCGCGGTAACCGGCTCGTCGCACCTCATGCGCCAGCTGCCCGGCAAGCCGCCAGGTAAGCGCCGCCGCTGAGTCCAGGCCGCCGCGTGCGCCCGCGCACTGACCCGCGAAACAAATTCCGGCGTGATCCAATCCGCCTCCTGCCTCGCCCCGAACAACCCGCAAACGGGCGTCGTCACCAGGGCGGGTCCGGATCCCGGAGGGGGATTGCATGTTCGGATCAGGACGTGCCCGGATGACGGGCACGCGATGGGCAGGCGTGGCGCTAGCCGGCCTGCTCGCGACTGGGGCTGCGGTGGCCTCGGGGACGGCGTTCGCGTCCTCGGCCTCGCCTGCCTCGGCCATGAGCGGCATGCAGATGACCGCCGCCACCAGTCACAGCCATAAGGGCTTCACCCGCGGCTGGTACCACGGCCGCACGGTGTGGTTCTACTACTCGAAGAACTTCTCCTGCGCCAGCCCCCCGGCCAGCAAGGCCGCCTCCGGCTGCGAGGCCGGCACCAACTACACCCAGACGCCGGCGAGCACCTTCGATCCGCTGTACGTCATGGTGCCGATTGGGTTCACCCCGGCCAAGTCGACCCTGCAGTGCCCGGCCGGCCACTGCATCGACCACCCGTCCACGATCGACCTGTCCGCGGTGCTCGGCAGCAAGGACGGCAACGTGCCGCTGCCCGCGCACAGCCACATCGTGGCCACCGCCAACAGCCATCAGTCCGAGTGGTGGAACGTCGACGTGGTCGGTGTCACCAGCCAGAAGACCTGGAACACCATCGTCTCGCACAAGACCGACTGGGAGCTGCGCTACCTGCAGCGCACCAGCACGCACGTGACCGGCAACATCCCGACCAACCTGTTCCTCTATTTCGCGGTGCGCTAGCCGCCGGACTGCTGGTCCCGCCCGCCTCTCGAGGGGGGAGGCGGGCGGGACCAGCCAGGCTCCGGTTCCGGCCGCCTGTGGAGGGGACAGGCGGCCGGGACCGGCCGGGCACCGGCCCTGGCCGTCTTCCGAGGGGGGAACGGCCGGGGCCGGTCCGGTGCCTGACCAGGCCCTGACCAGGCAACGGCAAGGGAGAGTCACGACATGACCAGCACCACCCAGCAGGCGCACCGGCGCCGCGGCGGCGGCGTCCTGCGCAGCTGGCGCGCTGCCGTCGGGCTGACCGCGATCGCCGGGGCGGGCGCCGTCGTGGCCGGCGTGCTGCTGCCCTGGGCCGAGGCGTTCGCCGGGCTGATCTCCATTCCCGGGATCCGGGGCTCCAACGGCAAGATCATGCTGGTGCTGGCCGTGATCCTGGCCCTGGCCGGGCTGGCCCACCTGGTCCGCGGTGACACCCGCAGCCGGTGGGCTATCGGCCTGACGGGCTTCGTCATCCTGGCGTTCTCCGGTTACCTGCTGGTGCGCCTGTCGACCACGGTGCGGGCGCTCAGCGGATCGATGGACCTGATCCGCGGCGGCCCTGGGCTGTGGGTCACCGGCGGCGGGTCGCTGGCCGCGTTCGCCACCTTCTTCCTGCCGGCCTCGGACCAGCGGACGTTCGCGCGCCGCCCCGCGGCCGGCGCCGGTCTCGTCGCCTGGGCGGGTGACCGGGTGTCGGCCGGCCCGCGGCGCTGGCTGCAACTCGCCCTCGGCGCCGCCTGGCTGCTGGACGCGGCGCTGCAGTACCAGCCGTTCATGTTCAGCCGCGGCTTCGCCGCCGCCATCATCGAGCCGGCCGGGATGGGCAGCCCGGCCTTCGTCTCCACTCCGGTCATGTCCTACGGGTCGCTGATCGAGCACAGCCCGGTGCTGACCAACGCCGTCTTCGCCACGGTCCAGCTGGCCCTGGCCGCCGGCCTGTTCTGGCGGCCCGCCGTGCGCGCCGCGCTGGCCGGCAGCCTCGCGTGGGGGATCGGCGTGTGGTGGGTCGGCGAGGGCATGGGAATGCTCTTCAGCGGGACCGCCTCGCCGCTGACCGGGGCGCCGGGCGCGGCGCTGCTGTACGCGCTGATCGCGGTGCTCGCCTGGCCGCGGCGCCAGCAGGCTGAGGACTCGCGAACGGGCGGTTCGGTGGCCGGCCGCGGCCCGCTGGGCCGCCGGTTCGCGCAGATCGCCTGGCTGGCGGTGTGGGGCTCGGGAGCCTTGCTGCTGCTGCAGTCGTCCAGCCTGGCCAGCGGCGCGTTGCGCGGGAGCATCGGCGGGCTGGCGGATGGCGAGCCCGGCTGGATCGCGGCGATGGACCGCGGCGTGGCCGCGGCGGCCGGCTCCGGCGCGGCCATCACGATCACCCTGGCCGTGATCTTCGCGGTCATCGCCGCCGGGATCTTCGTGCCCGCGGCGGTCCGGCCGGTCCTCATCCTGGCCGTGATCACCGCACTGGCCGTGTGGGTGCTCGGGGAGAACTTCGGCGCGATCGCGACCGGCCAGGGCACCGACCCGAACACCGGCCCGTTGCTGGTGCTGCTCGCCTTCGCCTACTGGCCGCGGGCGGCCACGGCCCGCGGGCCGGCCGCCGCGGCCGGGCGGGCAGGCGAGGCGGTGCCGGGCGAGCCGGTCCCGGCCGGGCCTGCGCCCGCCACCACCGCCCGGCCCCGCACCCTGACCGGATGAGACGGGCGCCTGCGCCAGGTCAGATCCGGCGGCGATAATGCCGGAAACGGGGGCGCACCGGCGGAGGCGGCGTGGTCGAACTGAAGAGTCCCGCGGAGATCGAGGCCATGCGGGCCGCAGGCCAGGTAGTGGCCGGCGTGCTGGCCGCGGTCCGGGCGAAGGCGGCCGTCGGGGTGCGGCTCAGCGAGCTTGACCAGGTGGCCCGGTCGGTGCTGACCGCCGCCGGAGCGAGCTCGCCGTTCCTGGACTACCAGCCCAGCTTCGCCCAGACGCCCTACCCGGCGGTGATCTGCACGTCGGTCAACGACGCGGTGCTGCACGGCATCCCGACCGGCTACCGGCTGCGCGACGGCGACCTGCTCAGCGTCGACTGCGGCGCCACGCTCGGCGGCTGGACCGGCGACGCGGCCATCTCGCTGACCGTGGGAACGCCCCGCCCGGCCGATGTCCGGCTGATCGAGACCACGCAGGCCGCGCTGGCCGCGGGGATCGCGGCGGCGGTCCCCGGCGGGCGGCTCGGCGACGTCTCGGCCGCGATCGGCGCGATCGCCCGGGCGGCGGGCTACGGCCTGAACACCGACTTCGGCGGCCACGGGGTCGGCCGCACCATGCACGAGGCGCCGTCGGTGCCCAACGAGGGCCGGGCCCGGCGCGGGCTCAAGCTCAGCCCCGGCCTGGTCATCGCCATCGAGCCGTGGTTCATGGCGGGCGGGGACGACCGTTACCGGGTGGACGACGACGGCTGGACGCTGCGGTCGGGGGACGGCAGCCGGGCCGCGCACGCCGAGCACACCGTGGCGGTGACGGCCGGCGGCCCGGTCATCCTGACCGCGCCCGACGGCGCCGGCGCTAGCTGAGGGACAGCGCTAGCTGAGGGACAGCGCTAGCTGAGGGACAGCGCTAGCTGAGGGACAAGGCGGCCAGGGCGGCGTTGACGATCGAGCCGGGATCCAGGTCGTGCGCCCGGTACAGGTCGGCGACCGAGCCGGACTGGCCGAATGCGTCCACCCCCAGGCTGACCGCGGGCACGCCCAGCGCCGAGCCCAGCCAGCTCAGCGTGTGCGAGGCCGCGTCGTGCACGGTCACCACCGGGGCCCGGCCGCCGAACGCGGCGCGCAGCGCGCCGGCCGCCGACGGGGTGGTCGCGGTCCGCACCCCCTGGCGCAGCGTGCGCTGCCAGGCCCGGTAGAGCCGGTCGGCCGAGGTGATGTCCACCACCGAGGCGGCCACCCCCTCGTCGGCCAGCTCGGCCGCGGCCGCCAGCACCTCGGGCAGCACCGCCCCGGACGCGGCCAGGGACACCGCGGGCGCGCCGGCCTGCGCGGCCTCGCCCGCGTCGACCAGCCGGTAGCCGCCGGCCAGCACCTGGCGCCGCAGGACCGCGTCCCCGAGCCGCTCCCGGGCCGCCGCGAACGGCTGCTGGTCGATGGCCCGGGTGGTGAGCCGGAAGTAATACGAGCCATCCTCGGACCCGCCCGGCGGCGCCGGGGCGGAGGCGTCCTGGCCGCCGGCCCCGGCCACCGACTGCAGCGCGCCGCACAGCAGCCAGTCCAGCGCCACCGCGTAGCCGGGCTCGATGAACGTGACGTTCGGCAGCTCCAGGCCGACCGAGGCGGTGATGGTCGACTGGTGCGCGCCGCCCTCGGGAGCCAGCGTGACCCCGGACGGGGTGCCCGCCACGATGAACCGGGCTCCCGAGTACACCGAGTACAGGAAGGCATCCAGGCCGCGCAGCACGAACGGGTCGTAGACGGTGCCGACCGGCAGCAGCGGCTGGGCGGACAGGTCGAAGGCCAGGCCGAGCTGGCCGAGCAGCAGGAACAGGTTCATCTCGCTGATGCCGAGCTCGATGTGCTGGCCCTGCGGGCCCTCGGCCCACTTGAGGATCATGTCGTCGGTCCAGGACCGGCGCTGGTCCGGGCTGAACACCCCGGTCCGGTTGATGAACCCGGCCAGGTTGGTCGAGGTGGCCACGTCCGGCGCGGCCGTGACCAGGTAGGGCCGCACCCGGGGGTCCCGGGACAGATCGACAAGAAGCCGCCCGAAGGCTTCCTGCGTCGCGATCGGCTTGGCGGCCCGCAGCCCGGCGGCGTCCGGCACGGTGATCACCGGCGCGGACGTCGGGGGCGGCTGGGCCAGGTGCTCGCGCCGGGCCGCCGCCCACTGCCCGGCCGGGGTCATCGGGTCCAGCCGGTCCCATTCGGTGCCGGGCGTGAGGCCCAGGCGGTCGCGCATCTGGCTGACCTGCTCGGTGCTGAGCAGGGCGGAGTGGTTGCGCGGGTGGCCGGCCATCGGCAGGCCCCAGCCCTTGATCGTGTAGGCGAACACCACGCTGGGCTGGCCGGCGTGCGCGTCGCACTCGGCGAACGCGGCCAGCAGCGCGCCGAGGTCATGCCCGGCCAGGTCGGTGACGAGCGCGGCCAGCTCGGCGTCGCCGATGCCGCGGCACAGCTGCTCGACCTGCGGCGGGGCGCCGTCCAGGAACCGGCTGCGCAGCGCCGCCGGGTCCAGGCCGAACAGCGACTGGTAGTGCTCGTTCGGCATCGCGTCGATCCAGCCGCGCAGCGCCTCGCCGCCCGGCCCGGCGAACGCCTGCTGCAGCCGGTTGCCGTACTTGGCCTCGACCACATGCCAGCCGGACGCGGCGAACCGCTGCTCCCACTGGGCGATCCGCACCCCGGGCACGACCCGGTCCAGCGACTGGCGGTTCACGTCGATGATCCACAGCACGTTGCCCAGGCCCTCGGTGGCCGGGTCGGAGACGGCCTCCCAGATGTTGCCCTCGTCCAGCTCCGCGTCGCCGAGCAGGGCCACGAACCGGCTGCGCGGCCGCGGCCCGAAGTGCGCGTCCACGTACCGCCGCGCCACCGCGGCGAACAGCGGCGCGGCCGCGCCGAGCCCGACCGAGCCGGTGGAGAAGTCCACGGTATCGGGATCCTTGGTGCGGCTGGGGTAGGACTGCAGGCCGCCGAACGCGCGCAGCCGCGGCAGGTAGGACCGGTCCAGGTTGCCGAGCAGGTACTGGATGGCGTGGAAGACCGGCGAGGCGTGCGGCTTGACGCTGACCTTGTCCGGGGCGTCCAGGTAGCTGAAGTACAGCGCGGTCATCGCGGTGACCAGGCTGGCGCTGGAGGCCTGGTGGCCGCCGACCTTGACCCCGTCGCCGGTGTCCCGGTCGTGGTTGGCCGCGTCCACGATCCTGGTAGCCAGCCACAGCACCCGCCGCTGGATCTCCTCCAGCACGGCCAGGTCGGCCGCCTCGTGCTGGCTCTGGCTGACGGTGCTCGGTGTGCTCATCTAGGGCCCCGTGCTCGATCGGTTACGATGAGGTCAGTCATGCGGCGCTACGTACTCATCCTTAGCAGCCGTAGCGGGACTTGATCCAGGGCAGGCCAGCACCCGCTACGGGATGAGGCGCTGGCCGCCTGCCGTCAGGCAGCTGATCGGAACAGCCGTCAGGCAGCTGATCGGAACAGCCGTCAGGCATCCGATCCGATCTCCCTGATCTCGCCGCTGAGCGCGCCGTCGCCCGCGATGCCGCAGCCCGGCGATCAGCCTGACCCGGCCCGGCCATCTGCCAGCTGGCACGCCCTGCAGCGATGATCGTTTCCCGCATGAGGAGAGTGCCATGTCCGACCCCCGAGCACGCCGCCGCCGGCCCGCGCGCCCCGCACCAGCCCCGGCCGCGGGACCTGACCCCGCCGCGCAGGCCCAGCAGGCCGTGCAGATGGCCATGGACCGCCGCGACAACGGCGGCGAGACCGGCCAGCATGCCGCCTGACGCCCGGCAGCCTCGTGATCGCGGACCATCTTCAGGTCTATCTGCCGGAAGGGTCCACGATCACGAGGCCGGCCTTTCGCGGCCCCGTCCGGCCTCGCGCAGGCCAGGGGAGCGGCCCCGGCGAGGCCGGCCTGACCGGCTGCGCTGACCAGGCCGCAGGTCAGGACAGGCCGGCCAGGCCGGCCAGCTCGGCTGCGGCCTGCGTGACCAGCGGGGCCAGTCTCTTGCCGGGCGACGGCCCAAGCCGGCTGACCGGGCCAGAGACGCACAGCGCGCCGAGGATCGCGTCCCCGGCGGCGGTCGTCCCGGCGGGCGGGCTGGCGGGCCGGGCGGCTTCTTGCCTCCCATGGCGCAGCACCGGAGCGCTCACGCTCGCCACCCCGGCCTCCCGTTCCGCGACGCTCTGCGCCCAGCCGCGGCGGCGGACCGCGGCCAGCTCGGCCGCGGTCGCCGCGGGGAACCGGGCCGCGTCCGCCGACCAGGCGAGCAGCACCTTGCCGCCCGAGCCGGCGTCCAGCGGCAGCAGCGCGCCGACCGGCACGCTGTCGCGCAGGCCCGCGCCGGCGTCCCGGGCCGCGACGCATAGCCGCCGGTCGGCCGAGCGCACATACAGCTGCACGCTCTCGCCGGTCTCGGCGTGCAGCCGGGCCAGCACCGGGGCCGACCAGGCGGCCAGCTCGGTGGCCGGGCCGGCCCGCACGGCCAGCTCGGTCAGCCGCGGCCCGAGCCGGAACGCGCCGCCGTCGCCCCGCGCGACCAGGCCGTGCGCCTCCAGCGAGACCAGCAGCCGGTGCGCCGTGGGCCGCGGCAGCCCGGTCCGCTCGGCCAGCGCGCGCAGCGGCAGCGGCCCGTCCGCCAGCACGCCGAGCAGGCCGACCGCCCGGTCCAGCACGCCGACCGCCGTGATCCGGTTGCCGCCGGGGACAGCCTCCCGTAGGCTATTCATATCCTGAACAGGTTATCTCACTATTCGAGATCCGGCCCGGCCATCCGCGCCGTCCGTGACCCGGATGAGACCGGTCCGGTGCCCCTCCCGGCCAGCCTGGATGACGCGATTGCCCACTGCTGCGAGGCGAATGTGACCGCACGCCTTTTCGACAAGGTCTGGGACCGCCACCTGGTGGCCAGTCCCGAAGGCGAGCCGCCCCTGATCCACATCGACCTGCACCTGGTCCACGAGGTGACCTCGCCGCAGGCGTTCGAGGGCCTGGAGCTGGCCGGCCGCCGGGTCCGGCGGCCCGACCTGACCCTGGCCACCATGGACCACGACGTCCCCACCAAGGACGCCCACAAGCCGATCGCCGACGAGCTGGCCGCCGAGCAGATCGCCCGGCTGCGGGCCAACTGCGCCCGGCACGGCATCACCCTGCACGCGCTCGGCAGCCCGGACCAGGGCATCGTGCACGTGATCGGCCCGCAGCTCGGGGTAACCCAGCCGGGCCTGACGATCGTCTGCGGGGACAGCCACACCTCCACCCACGGCGCGTTCGGGGCGCTGGCGTTCGGCATCGGCACCACCCAGGTCGAGCACGTGCTGGCCACCCAGACGCTGCGCCAGGTCAAGCCCGCGGCGATGGCGGTCACCGTGGAAGGCGACCTCGCGCCCGGCTGCACCGCCAAGGACCTGGTGCTCGGCATCATCCGCGCGCTCGGCACCGGCGGCGGGACCGGCTCGGTCATCGAGTACCGCGGCGCGGCGATCCGCGCGCTGGCGATGGAGGGCCGGATGACGGTCTGCAACATGTCCATCGAGGGGGGCGCCCGGGCCGGCATGATCGCGCCGGACGACACCACGTTCGGCTACCTGGAGGGCCGTCGGCACAGCCCGAAGGGCGCGGCCTGGGAGCGGGCGCTGGACGACTGGCGCGGCCTGGTCACCGACGACGGCGCCGAGTTCGACCGCGAGATCGTGGTGGACGCGGCCGCGCTGCGCCCGGCCGTCACCTGGGGCACCAACCCGGCCCAGTCGGTGTCGATCGATGACAAGGTGCCCGACCCCGCCTCGTTCGCCAGCCCGACCGAGCGGCAGGCCGCCGGGCGGGCGCTGACCTACATGGGGCTGCAGCCCGGCGTCGCGATCCGCGACATCGCCGTGGACACGGTGTTCATCGGCTCGTGCACCAACGGGCGGCTGGCGGACCTGCAGCAGGCCGCCGAGGTCGTCCGCGGCCGCAAGGTCGCCGGCGGCGTGCGGGCGCTGATCGTGCCCGGCTCGGCCCTGGTCAAGGCCGAGGCCGAGGCGGAGGGCCTGGACCGGGTGTTCGCCGATGCGGGGTTCGAGTGGCGCTCGGCCGGCTGCTCGATGTGCCTCGGGATGAACGGCGACATCCTGTCCCCGGGCGAGCGCTCCGCCTCGACGAGCAACCGCAACTTCGAGGGCCGCCAGGGCCCCGGCGGCCGCACCCACCTCGTCTCGCCCGCCGTCGCCGCGGCCACCGCCGTGGCCGGCCGCTTCGCCGCACCCGGAGACCTCGCATGAAGGCCGTCAAGCAAGTCGCCGGCCGGGCCGTGGCCCTGGACCGGCACGATGTCGACACCGACCAGATCATCCCCGCCTCCTGGCTGAAACGGGTCAGCCGCACCGGCTTCGCCCCAGGCCTGTTCGGGGCCTGGCGCGAGGACCCGTCGTTCGTGCTGAACCACCCGGACGCCGGCCAGGCCAAGATCCTGGTCGCCGGGGCCAACTTCGGCTGCGGGTCGTCCCGCGAGCACGCGGTCTGGGCATTGCAGGACTTCGGCTTCGCCGCCGTCGTCGCGCCGAGCTTCGCCGACATCTTCCGCGGCAACGCGGTCAGCTCAGGGCTGGTCCCGGCGCAGGCCGGCGCGGACGCGGTGGCGAGGATCTTCGCAGCGCTGGCCGCCGACCCGGCCGCTGAGGTCGTGGTGGATGTCGCGGCGCGCGCCGTGTCGGTGCCGTCGGCGGGGATCAGCGAGCCGTTCGCGCTGGCGGACTACGACCGGTGGCGGCTGCTGGAGGGCCTGGACGACATCGCGGTCACGTTGCGGCACGAGGACGCCATCACGGCACACGAGGCGCGGCGGCCTGACTGGCTGCCCGCGCTGCCGGGCTGACGCCCGGCCCATGCCCGGTGCTGGCGGTTAATGCCTGGTGAAAGCGGCCGCCGTGCGCCGATCGTGGGGTATGGTGTTCCCCAAGTGTCAGCGCGCGGGCTGCGGCCTGCACGACTAGCGACACGGGCGGCCTGCGGGCCCGCGCCCGTGCCCGGCAGCCACGCCCCCGAGGGAGACCATCGCCGTGATCCGGCCCGATCAGTTCCTGGTAATTCTCATCACGTAGCGCGAACCGCTCCCCGGGTTCGCGCTACCACCTCTTTGCCGAGACGGCAGAGAGGTTTTTTGTTGGCAGCACCACCCCGATAGCCAGCGCCACCTTCAGGAAGGAACATCCCGTGCAGCTCACCGGAGCCCAGGCGCTCGTCCGCAGCCTGGAGCAGCAGGGCGTCGACGTCGTCTTCGGCTTGCCCGGCGGCGCCATCCTGCCCGCCTATGACCCGCTCAGGTCATCCACGCTCCGGCACGTGCTGGTCCGGCACGAGCAGGGCGCCGGTCACGCCGCCGAGGGCTACGCCTGGGCGACCGGCCGCACCGGGGTGTGCATGGTCACCAGCGGCCCGGGCGCGACCAACCTGGTCACCGCCCTCGCCGACGCCTACATGGACTCGGTGCCGATGGTCGCCATCACCGGCCAGGTCGGCACGCCGATGATCGGCACCGACGCGTTCCAGGAAGCCGACATCACCGGCATCACGCTGCCGGTGACCAAGCACAACGAGCTGGTGACCAACGTGGAGCGGATCCCGGCCGCGATCGCCGAGGCGTTCCACATCGCCGCCACCGGCCGTCCCGGCCCGGTGCTGGTCGACTTGCCCAAGGACATCCTGCAGGCCGAGGGGGCCTGGCACTGGCCGCCGGCCCTGGACCTGCCCGGCTACAAGCTGCCCGGAGCGCCCGACAACGCCGCGATCGCGCAGGCCGCGCGGCTGCTGCGGGCCGCCCGGCGGCCGGTGCTGTACGCCGGCGGCGGGGTGATCAAGTCCGGCGCGCACGCCGAGCTGCTCGCCCTCGCCGAGCTGGCCCAGGCGCCGGTCACCACCACGCTGATGGCCCGCGGCGCGTTCCCCGACCCGCACCCGCTCGCGCTCGGCATGCCGGGCATGCACGGCTGCTACCCGGCCGTGGCCGCGCTGCAGGAGGCCGACCTGCTGGTGGCGCTCGGGGCCAGGTTCGACGACCGGGTCACCGGCAGGCTGGCCGACTTCGCGCCCCGCGCCAAGATCGTGCACGCCGACATCGACCCGGCCGAGATCGGCAAGAACCGCATCCCGGACGTGGCCATCACCGGCGACCTGCGCCCCGCCGTGGCCGGGCTGCGCGACGCGCTGGCCGGGCTGGTCTCCGCCGAGGGGCCGCCGGACACCCGGGCCTGGATCGCGGTCACCGACCGGTGGAAGCGCCAGTTCCCGCTGCGCTACACCCAGGAACCGGGCGGCCCGCTCAAGCCGCAGTACGTGACCGAGCGGCTGTCCGCGCTGACCGGCGGCAACGCGGTCGTGGTGGCCGGCGTCGGCCAGCACCAGATGCACGCCGCGCAGCACTACTCGTTCACCAAGCCGCGCAGCTGGATCAACTCCGGCGGCCTCGGCACGATGGGCTTCGCGGTGCCCGCCGCGATGGGCGCGCAGGTCGGCCGGCCGGGCGAGACGGTGGTCGCGATCGACGGCGACGGCTGCTTCCAGATGACCGCGCAGGAGCTCGCCACCTGCGCGATCGAGAAGCTGCCGATCAAGGTCATGCTGTTCAACAACGGCTTCCTCGGCATGGTCCGGCAGTGGCAGGAGCTGTTCTACGACGAGCGGTACTCGGAGGTGGAGCTGGGCACCGCCATCCCCGACTACGTCAAGCTGGCCGAGGCCTACGGCTGCGCCGGACTGCGCTGCGAGCGGCCCGAGGACGTCGACGCCACCCTCGACAAGGCGCTCGCGGTCACCGACACGCCGGTGGTCGTGGACTTCCGGGTGCACGACCGGGAGGGCGTGTTCCCGATGGTGCCGGCCGGCCAGAGCAACGACCAGATCGTGCTCGGCCCCGAGTTCACCGAGGCCGAGCAGCGCGCCGCCCGGCTGCGCGAGATGAGCGAGATTTCCGACTCCGGGAGGGCGCTGCCCGCTGAAAGGACGAGCCGATGAGCACTCACACCCTGTCGGTCCTGGTGGAGAACAAGCCGGGCGTGCTCACCCATGTGGCCGGGCTGTTCTCCCGCCGGGCGTTCAACATCACCTCGCTCGCGGTCGGCCCGACGGAGGACGACCGGGTCAGCCGGATGACGATCGTGGTCGACGGCGCGTCCACGCCGGTCGAGCAGGTGATCAGGCAGCTGGAGAAGCTGGTCCGGGTGCTCAAGGTGGTGGAGCTGGAGGACGGCGCCGCGGTCGAGCGCGAGCTGGCCCTGATCAAGGTCCCGGCCGGCCCGCAGGTGCGCAGCCAGCTGCTGGAGGTCGCGGCCGTGTTCGGCGCGGCCGTGGTCGACCTGACCCCGGACACGCTGATCCTGGAGTCGGTGAGCGGCCCCGGCAAGCTGGACGCGCTGCTCGCCATGCTGGAGACCTACGGCCCGTGCGAGCTGGTGCGCACCGGCCGGGTCGCGCTGGCCCGCGGCCGCGAGACCATCACCGGCACCGAGACCGGCGGCGAGACCGGTACTGATCCCGCCTCCGGCCCGGCCGGAGCACCACCGCCCGGGCTGGCCGCCGTCGGCGCCTGAGCAGCCCTGTTACCTGCCGAAAGTTACCTGCCGAAAGTTACCTGCAGAACGTCACCTGCGGAAAGGAATCAGTTCCGTCATGGCCACCGTCTACTACGACTCCGACGCCGACCTCAGCCTCATCCAGGGCCGCAAGGTCGCCGTGCTCGGCTACGGCTCGCAGGGCCACGCGCACGCGCTCAGCCTGCGCGATTCCGGCTGCGAGGTCCGGGTCGGGCTGCCCGCGGGCTCCAGGTCCGCGACCCGGGCCACGGCCGCCGGCCTCACCGTGCAGACACCCGCCGAGGCCGCCGCCTGGGCCGACGTCATCATGGTGCTGGCCCCGGACACCGTGCAGCGCTCGCTGTACGCCGAGGCCATCGCCCCGAACCTGAAGGCCGGCGACGCGCTGTTCTTCGCGCACGGCTTCAACATCCGCTACGGCTACATCACCCCGCCCGCCGACGTGGACGTGGCCATGGTCGCCCCCAAGGCGCCCGGGCACCTGGTCCGCCGCCAGTTCGAGGCCGGCCAGGGCACCCCGGTGCTGATCGCGGTCGAGCAGGACGCCACCGGCAAGGCCTGGGACCTGGTCCGCTCCTACGCCTGCGGCATCGGCGGCACCAAGGCCGGCGCGCTGGTCACCACGTTCACCGAGGAGACCGAGAGCGACCTGTTCGGCGAGCAGGCCGTGCTGTGCGGCGGGGTCACCGCCCTGGTCAACGCCGGGTTCGAGACCCTGGTCGAGGCCGGCTACCAGCCCGAGGTGGCCTACTTCGAGTGCCTGCACGAGCTCAAGCTGATCGTGGACCTGATGTACGAGGGCGGCATGAAGGGCATGCGCTACTCGGTCAGCGACACCGCCGAGTACGGCGACCTGACCCGCGGCCCGCGGGTGATCTCCGAGCCGACCCGGCAGGCCATGGCCAAGCTGCTGGCCGACATCCAGTCCGGCGAGTTCGCCCGCGAATGGATCGCCGAGGACGACAACGGCCGGCCGAACTTCAGCCGGCTGCGCGCCGAGGCGAACTCGGCCCAGGTCGAGCAGGTCGGCAAGCCGCTGCGCGCCATGATGAGCTGGCTGGGCACCGCGGTAGACGAGGCGGAGTCGTGAACCGCGGGGGCATGAGCGCGGGCAACGTATCGGAGCGCGGCTACGTCGTCGCGCACCTGCCCGGGGACGGCATCGGCCCCGAGGTCACCGCGGTCGCCCGCCAGTGCGTCGACGCGGCCGCGGCCCGCCGCGGGTTCAGCGTCGAATGGCGGCCGTTCACTCTCGGCGCCGAGCACTACCTGGCCACCGGCGAGGTGCTGCCGGACCCGGTGCTGGATGAGCTGCGCAAGACCGACGCGGTGCTGCTCGGCGCGGTCGGCAGCCCGCAGGTCAAGCCGGGCGTGCTGGAGCGCGGGCTGCTGCTGCGGCTGCGGGCCGAGCTGGACCTGTACGTGAACCTGCGGCCGTCCAAGCTGCGGCCCGGCGTCGGCGGCGCGGTCGGCAAGCACGAGCTGTCCGACCTGGACCTGGTCATCGTGCGGGAGAACACCGAGGGCCTGTACGCCGGGGCCGGCGGCACCGTGCACAAGGGCACCGAGTTCGAGTCGGCGACCGAGGAGTCGCTGAATACCCGGGCCGGGGTGGCCCGCTGCGTCCGGTACGCCGCGGCCCTGGCCGCCCGGCGCAGCGGCCGCCTCACCCTGGTGCACAAGACCAACGTGCTCACCCACGCCGGCGACCTGTGGATGCGCACCGCGACCGAGGTCGCCGCGCAGGCCGGGGTGACACTGGACTACGCGCACGTGGACGCGGCCTGCCTGTACCTGGTCGACGACCCGAAGCGGTTCGACGTGATCGTCACCGACAACCTGTTCGGCGACATCCTGTCCGACCTCGGCGCCGCGCTGGCCGGCGGCCTGGGCCTCGCGCCGAGCGGCAACCTCAACCCCGACCGCACCGGCCCCTCGGTGTTCGAGCCGGTGCACGGCTCGGCGCCGGACATCGCCGGGAAGGGGCTGGCCAGCCCGGCCGGCGCGGTCCTGTCGTCCGCGCTGATGCTCGACCACCTGGGCGAGGAGCAGGCCGGGGCGGACCTGGACGCGGCGGTGTCGGCGGTGCTGGAAGCCGGCGCCCCGGGCACCACGGCGCAGTGGGCGCAGGCGCTGCTGGCCCGCCTGGGTGAGACGGTGGAGGCGTAGATGACCGCGGAGAACACCGTTTTCAGCCAGCAGCCGTCAGATACGGCCGGCAGCCCGAAGGTCGAGATCTACGACACCACGCTGCGGGACGGGTCCCAGCAGGTCGGCCTGGACCTGACGGTGGCCGACAAGCTGGCCGTCGCGGCCGCGCTGGACGGCCTCGGCGTGGACGTGATCGAGGGCGGCTGGCCCGGCTCGAACCCGAAGGACGCCGAGTTCTTCGCCCGGGCCGGCGAGCTGAACCTCCGGCACGCGGCGCTGGCCGCGTTCGGCGCGACCCGGGCGCCGCGCCGGACCGTCGAGGACGACGCGAACCTGGCCGCGCTGCTGGGCGCGCGGACGCCGATCATCACCCTGGTCGGCAAGGCGTGGACGCTGCACGTGGACGAGGCGCTGCGCACCACCCGGGACGAGAACCTGGCCATGGTGGCCGAGTCGGTGGCCTACCTGGCCGCCGCGGGCCGCCGGGTCGTGTTCGACGCCGAGCACTTCTTCGACGGCTACGCCGCCGATCCCGGCTACGCGCTGGAGGTGCTGGCCGCCGCGGCCAGCGCGGGCGCGGACACCCTGGTGCTGTGCGACACCAACGGCGGCACGCTGCCCGACGACGTGAGCCGGATCGTGGCCCGGATCGCGGCGTCGTCGGCGCCGAGGGTCGGGGTGCATTTCCACAACGACGCCGCCTGCGCGGTGGCGAACTCGGTGGTCGCGGTGGGCGCGGGCAGCCTGCACGTGCAGGGCGCGGCGAACGGCTACGGGGAGCGGTGCGGCAACGCCGACCTGTTCTCGGTCATCGCCAGCCTGGAACTCAAGCGCGGGCATGAGCTGCTGCCCGCCGGGCGGCTGGGCGCGCTGGCGGCCACGGCCCGCAACATCGCCGAGGTCGCCAACCTGCCCTTCGAGTCCCGCCAGCCCTACGTCGGCTCGTCCGCGTTCGCGACCAAGGCCGGGCTGCACGCCTCGGCGATCGCCCGGCGGCCGGACGCCTATTCGCACGTCGACCCGGCCGTGGTCGGCAACCGGGCGCAGGTGCTGGTCAGCGAGCTGGCCGGGCGCAGCAACGTGCTGGCCAAGGCCGACGAGCTGGGCCTGGACCTGTCCGGCGAGCTGGCCACGACCGTGCTGGACCAGGTCAAGGAGGCCGAGCACCGCGGCTACGCCTACGAGGCGGCCGACGCCTCGTTCGAGCTGCTGGTCCGCAAGATCGCCGGGGCGCTGCCGTCCTGGTTCGAGCTGGAGGGCTACCGGGTCGTGATCGAGCGGGACGCGGCCGGGGCCGACCGCAGCGAGGCCGTGGTGCGGCTGCGGCTCGGGCCGGACCGCAAGGTCGAGGCCGGCGAGGGCGTCGGGCCGGTGCACGCGCTGGACGGCGCGCTGCGCCGGGCCCTGGTCGGGCTGTACCCGGCGCTGGAGAAGATCCATCTGGTCGACTACAAGGTCCGGATCCTGGACGGCCGGGCCGCGACCAGCGCGGTGACCCGGGTCATGCTCACCTCGGCCGACGCCGCCGGCGAGTGGACCACCGTCGGGGTTTCCGACGACGTGGTGACCGCGTCGTGGGAGGCTCTGGCCGACGGCGTCAGCTACGGCCTGCTGCGGGCCGGCGCCATGCCTCTCGCTAAGGGGCCGATCCGCCCGGCCGGTGACGGTCGTGACCCAGTCGCGCTCGGTGCCGCCGGGCCGGAACTTCGGAGGTCTGAGTGAGCCAGAATCTGCCCCGGCCGCGCTCCGGCCCGCTGACCACCGGCCCGGAGCGGGCCGCGGCGCGGGCCATGCTGCGGGCGGTGGGGCTGAGCGAGGACGACCTGCAGCGTGCCCAGGTCGGCGTGGCCTCGTCCTGGAACGAGGTCACCCCGTGCAACCTGCACCTGAACGGGCTGGCGCAGGCGGCCAAGGAGGGCGTGCGGCAGGCCGGCGCGGTACCGTTCGAGTTCGGCACGATCGCGGTCTCTGACGGCATCTCGATGGGCACCGAGGGCATGAAGGCCTCGCTGGTCAGCCGGGAGGTTATCGCCGACTCGGTGGAGCTGATGATGCACGCCGAGCGGTTCGACGCGCTGGTCGCGATCGCCGGCTGCGACAAGTCGCTGCCCGGCATGCTGATGGCCTGCGCCCGGCTGGACGTGCCCGCCGCGTTCTTGTACGGCGGCACGATCCTGCCCGGCCACGCGCTCGGCAAGACGCTGACCATCCAGGATGTGTTCGAGGCCGTCGGCAGTCACGCCGCGGGCGAGATGAGCGACGCCGACCTGCTGTCGGTGGAGCGGGCCGCCTGCCCGGGCGCCGGGTCGTGCGCGGGCATGTACACCGCCAACACCATGTCCGCGTGCGCCGAGGCGCTCGGCATGGCGCTGCCCGGCTCGGCCACGGCGCCCGCGGTGTCGGCGGAGCGGACCGACCTGGCCCGCCGCACCGGCGAGGCCGTGGTCGCGGAGCTCGCGGCCGGGCTGACCCCGCGCCAGATCATGACCAGGGCCGCGTTCCTGAACGCGGCCGCGGTGGTGATGGCCACGGCCGGCTCGACCAACGCGGTGCTGCACTTGCTGGCCATCGCGAACGAGGCGGGCGTCGAGTTCACCCTGGAGGACTTCGACCTGGTGTCGCGGCGTACTCCGCACATCGTGTCGATGCGCCCGGCCGGGCGGTTCATCATGAGCGAGCTGGACCAGGCCGGCGGCCTGCCGGTGGTGCTGCGCGAGCTGCTGTCGGCGGGCCTGGTCGACGGGGACGCGCTGTCGGTGAACGGCAAGACGCTGGCGGAGAACGTGGCCGACGCGCTCGACCCGGACGGTGACGTGGTCCGGCCGGTGAAGAACCCGTTCAAGCCCGACGGCGGGCTGGCCGTGCTGCGCGGCAACCTGGCGCCGGACGGCGCGGTGGTCAAGACACCGGGCATCGAGGACCTGCGGTTCGAAGGGCACGCGCGGGTGTTCGAGCGGGAGGAGGACTGCATGACCGCAGTCACCTCCGGCCGCGTCGGCAAGGGCGACGTCGTGGTGATCCGCAACGAGGGCCCGAAGGGCGGGCCGGGGATGCGCGAGATGCTGGCCGTCACCGCGGCGATCAAGGGCGCGGGCCTGGGCCAGGACGTGGTGCTGATCACCGACGGCCGGTTCTCCGGCGCGACCTTCGGCGCCTGCGTCGCGCACATCGCGCCCGAGGCGTTCGACGGCGGGCCGATCGCCGCGGTCGCCGACGGCGACCCGATCCTGCTTGACATCCCGCAGCGGCGGCTGGAGCTGGGCGTCGGCGACGCCGAGGTGGCCCGGCGGCTGGCCGGCTGGACCCGGCCCGCGCCGGCCTACACCTCAGGGGCGCTGGCCAAGTACGCAGCGCTGGTCACCGGCGCCGACCGCGGCGCGGTCTGCCGGGTGCCGCGGTAGCGGCACGGGCGGTATCCGCTGGCGCTGGCCGGGCAGCCAGCCGGGCCAGGCGCCAGCGGGTCAGACCAGCGGGGTCAGAACTGGGTGTGCGCGGCCGCGGTCGCTTCCCGCATGAACCGCAGCACGGACTCCTGCTCCGGCGTGATCTTGCGCCCGGCGGCGGGGGAGATCCCGTCGGTGTGGGCGATCAGCGGAATGTCGGCTGACCCGTCCGCCGAAACCCGGGCCATGGACCAGCGGGAGAACAGCAGGCTGGCCTTCGGCTGGGTCTTGAGCAGGGTCACGTGGTCGTGCCGGGCGTCCTGGCTGATGGTGGCGTACAGCGCGCGGACCAGGCTCTCGTCGCCCTCCAGGACCTGGGCGAACCAGTCACCGGACACCAGCAGCGCCCCGGTGATCTGCTTCTTCTTGTTGCGGGAGCGGGCCTTGCTGAAGATGTCGCCGAGCGTCACCCTGAGGTCCCCGGCCGGGATCCGGCTCTGGCTGCGGTAGATCAGGCGGAAAACCTGCTCTCGGCCGCCGTTCGGTGCCGCTGCATCCGCCACTGGCCTACCTCCAAGAAGCTCGCCGCTCAGCCGGCCGGCCGAGGGCATGACCGCGCACGGGCGCGACCCCACCGGCCCTGCCTCAGTGTCCGGGGTGGCGCAAGTCACACGTGGTCTCACTTTGCGACAGCCAGGCGGGCGCTCGCGGAGCCCTGCTGCCCGGGTGGGGCGCGGGCCGGTATCGGCGGCGGCGGCCGCTTTGACCTGAACCCGCGTTGAGGTCCTAGGCTCCGCAAGAAAGGACGGCGGCCCGGGTACCGATCGGGGCCCGGCTGGGAAGGCATCGCCGTCCCCGCGCAGAGGGAGGACGATGGCCGGCGGGCTGTGGGCGGCCGAGCGGCGGGCACTGACCGGGGGACTGGTGCTCACGATCACGTTCGTGGCCGCCGAGGCGCTGGCCGTCGTCACCGTGATGCCGGTGGTGGCCCGCGACCTGCACGGGCTCGGCCTGTACGGGTGGGCGTTCACCGCGTTCCAGCTCGGCACGATCATCGGCATCGTCGCGGCCGGACGGCAAGCCGACCAGCGCGGTCCGGCCCTGCCCTACATCGGCGGCGTGCTGCTGTTCGTGGTCGGCCTGGTCGTGGCCGGCACCGCGCCGAGCATGCCGGTACTGGTCGCCGGGCGTGCGCTGCAGGGCATCGGCGGGGGAGCGGTCCCGGCGGTGGCGTACACGGTGATCGGCCGGACCCTGCCCGATGAGCTGCGGCCGAAGATGATGGCCATGCTGTCCACGGCCTGGGTGGCGCCCGGCCTGGCCGGCCCGGCGCTGGCCGCGGAGGTGGCCAGGCTGGCCGGCTGGCGCTGGGTGTTCCTCGGCCTGATCCCGGTCGTCGTGGTCACCAGCTCGCTGGCCGTGCCGACCCTGATCCGCCTCGGCCGCCCCGGGCGCCCTGGCCGGCGCGCGCCTGCAGCCGGCCGGCCTGCCCGCGCCTGGCCAGGCCGGCCCGCCCGCGCCCGGGCAGCGGCTGACAGACGGGGTGCTGGTCGCGGTCGCGGCCGCGGTGCTGCTGGGCGGCCTGACGTTGCTGGTCAGCAGGCCGCTGATCGGCGTACCGCTGGTGGTCGCGGGGGTGGCCGCCGGGGCGCCGTTGCTGCGCCGTCTGCTGCCCGCCGGGGCGCTGACGGCCCGGGCCGGGCTGCCCGCGACCGTGCTCACCCGCGGCCTGCTGACCTTCGCGTTCTTCGGCGCGGACGCATTCGTGACGCTCGCGATCACCACCGCCCGGCACCAGTCGACCACCATCGCCAGCATCGCCGTCACCGGCGCCACCGTGTCCTGGACCATCGGCGCCTGGATCCAGGCCCGGCTGAGCCGCAGCTGGCCGGGTCCGCGCCTGGTCCGGCTGGGCCTGGCCGTGATCGTGGCCGGGCAGGCGGGCATGGCGCTGATGCTGCAGCCGTCGGTCCCGGTGGCCGAGGGGATCGCAGCCTGGACGGTCGCCGGGCTCGGCATGGGCCTGGCCTACGCGCCGACCACGCTGATGGCGCTCAGCCAGGCCGCGCCCGGCCATGAGGGCTACGTCTCGGCGTCGATCAGCCTGTGCGACGTACTCGGCACCGCGCTCGGCATCGGCGCGGGCGGGGCGGCCATCGCCGCCACCCGCTCCGCCGGGCTGGCCCTGCCGGCCGGAATCCTGGTCGCGTTCGCGCTGGCCGCCGCGGCCGCGGCGGCCACCTTGCTGGTCAGCCCCCGCCTGCCCCGCAGCCCGCTCGCCGCCCCCGACCCTGACCCCGACCCCGAACCCGAACCGGCTGCCCCGGTCTGAGGTCGCCGCCGCCGTGCTGCTCAGGCGGCGGCAGGCGGGCCGTGGGAACGGAACCTGCGGGCCCGGTCCGGGCTGCGGGCCGTGACGGTGCCGTCCGGCTGCACGGTGACGACCCAGCCCCAGCGGTGCACCGCGATCAGGTGGTGGAAGCTGCACAGCAGCAGCAAGTTGCGCAGGCTGGTGCTGCCGCCGCGGGCCCGCGGGATGAGATGGTGCGGCTGGCAGGCAGCCGGCGGCTGGTCGCAGCCCGGGAACCGGCAATGCTGATCGCGCGCGATCACCGCCCGGCGCAGGTGCGCCGGGATGGTTTCGGTCACGGCGCCGACGTCCAGCGGCAGCGAGGCCGAGGTGACCAGATCGTCGGGCGCGCCGGAGCGCAGCGTCGCGGCCAGTCCGCCCGGGCCGGACAGCAACGCGATCGCATGTTCGGTCACGAGGTCGCGCAGCGCCCGCCCGGTCCGCTGCTGACGCGCATCCTCGCTGGCAGCGACGTTTCCGGCGGCGGCGTTCCCGGCTGCGCTGGATCCTCCGGCCGGCCCGGGCCACCCGGGACGCGGCAGGCCGGAGCGGCACGGCCGGCGCGGCCCGGGTTGCGCCCCGCCAGTTCGGCGCAGAGCCGGCTCAGCACGGCCGGGTCGAGGCGGCCGGACACCATCGGCACGATCGACGCGTCACACACCCACCCCGGCCCGGCGGCTGGGCCGGGGCCGGCCGCGGTCGCTCTCGCGCGGTTATCCGTGGCGGCATCTCGGGCCCGCTCGCCGGACGGGCTAGCCAACGGAGCGCCCCTAGGGGAGCTAGGCCCGCGGGCGCCGGGGCCGGAGAAGCCGGGCGCGGGAACGCCGGGGCCGGAGCCGGGAGCGCCGGCGGAGGCTGGGGCGTAGCCGCGCCAGCGCATCAGGTCGTCCAGGGTCATGTGCAGCTGGATCTGGGCCGGCTGGCCGGACCGGTCGGGCAGGTTGCCGGAGCCGATCAGGCGGCGGCAGGCCTCTTCGAGGGCGTCGTGCTGGCGCTGCCGCCTGGTCCTGATGTCCTCGGGGCCGGCCTTCTTGCCCAGCGCATCCAGCACCGCCTGGACCGCTGCCGCGCACTGCGGCGTCAGGTCGCCGGTCAGGCGGCCCGCGCCGCGGAACGTCGTATCGAGCTGCAGGCCGCGCTCGTCGAAGCCGTCGTCGCCGGCGTCCGGGCCAGCGGTCCGGAGCCGGATCTCCGCCGCCAGCAGGGCCAGGTCCGCCAGGTCCGCGCCGGCCGCCGCGGCAGCCAGCAAGATCACGTCGGTGTCGGCCCGGGCCGGCTCGGGCAGCAGGTCGGACCAGTCGCAGATCTTCCTGGCCCACGACGCGGAGATCTGGCCCGCGGCCAGGGCGCCGTGGACGGACGGGTGGGCCGCCAGCCGCCGGGCCCAGCCGATCGCCCCGGACGCCGCGCCGCGGGTGACGCGGGCCTGCCAGGTCAGCCAGGTCCGGGCCGAGCCGTGCCCGTCGTCCTCGTAGCCGGACCCGTTCGTGAAGGCGGTGAGCACCGCAGCGCGGGCCGCGGTGTGCATGGACTCGGCTGCCTCCAGCGCTCGCAGGCAATCGGCCTGCCCGGCCGCCGTCAGCTCGGTCGCGTCGGCTCGCGCCAGTAGGGACAGGCAGTCCCTGAGGCCGGCCAGCGCCCCGGCGACGGTGCCGCCGGGCCCATGGTCCCGCTCGCCCATCCGCCGTCACCTCCCGCCGTCTAGTCGCGTGCCGTCTCGCCGCGCGCCGTCTGCTCGGCCCGTGACCGGGTCTTGCCCTGAGCCACCGTCTCGTCCCAGAGCCACGTCCATCATCGAAGCTAGGTTCGATAGTAGCGACGGGGTCTGACAAACCTCCGGGGCCACCGCGCTCCCGCGCGAACCCGCAGCGGCCGGCCAGCTGATCCGGCAAGAGCGTCAGCTGGCTGGAACTCAGCGGGCTACCGGCGCCAGGCCGGAGGACGGCCCAGCCAGCCCGCCAGCTGCTCATCGTGCGGCCGGTAGTGCTCCTCCAGCGCGGCGCGGACCACGGGCGGCATGGGCGCGCGCGGGCTGGCGTTGCGGGGGCGAAGCGGCCGGCTCGAAGGCCGGCAGGCCGAGGAAGCCCAGCACCCCGGCGTACACCGGGTCCGGGCCGGTGAAGAACGCCTCGCTGTCCACCACCTGCATCCGGTCCCGGCCGACCGCCTGCTCCAGCCGCGCGAGCTGGCCGGCGTACTCGCCGCGGGCGCGGTAGGAATAGTGCTGGTGCGCGTGACTGGCGTAGCCGGGCTCGGCCGCGATCCGCTCCGCCTCGCCCGCCAGGCGGCCGGCCTCCAGCTCCAGGGCCCGCTCGAACGGCTCGGTCTCGAAGCCCATCGAGGTCTCGTGGGCCCAGCCCGAGTAGGCCCGCTCGACCGGATCGCGCAGCATGATCAGCAGCTTCACCCCCGGCAGGTCGCGGCCGATCCGGGCCGGCGCCAGCGGGTGGAACATGTAGTACGGGCTGCACTCGAACGCCAGCGGGACCGCGGCTCCGGCCGCGCCGCCGGCCCGGGCAGGCCCGGCCGCACCCGGGGCCGTGGCCGGGGGAAGTGGCTGCGGTACCAGTCCTGGCCGCGCTGATAGCCGGTATCGAAGTAGTGCACCTCCTGGAAGCGCGCGGCGCTGACCAGGGCGGGATGCGCGGCCAGCGCCCGGACCATGGACGTGGTGCCGCCGCGCTGCGCACCGACGATCAGCAGGCCGGGCAGCATCCCTGGCGCGCCGGACAGCCGGCGGGCGGCCACCAGGCCCGAGCGGCCCGCCTGGCGCGCCGCCAGGACCGTGGCCCGGGGCCGGCTCAGCCGCGCCCGCGAGCTACCGGAAAACACGTTTTGCCAGGACAATCATGCCGTATCCGGATAGTCTGAACGCCCGGTGCGGGGGCCGGGAGCTTCTTCGGCGTGGCCAGCAGTCCGGCCAGCTCAGTCCGCGCCGCGCCGCCGCATCGCCAAGCCGCACAGCACAGCTAGCTAAGCCGCACAGCTAGCACAACATAGCTAGCACAAAACGACAGCCAGCCAAGCCGTTAACCCAGACTCATACCGGGGGCCACGACGACCACGCCGCAAGGGGCCGGCGACGGGCAGCAGCCCGCCGCGGCCGATGACGACCGCCGCTACCGCGTGCTGCTGGTCTCCAGCAGCGGCGGCGTGCTGCTCGACCTGCTCGCGCTGCGCCCCTGGTGGGAACGGCACGAGGTGAGCTGGGTCGCGGTCCGGGCGCAGGACACGCAGTCGCTGCTGGACGGGCAGCGGGTGCACTGGCAGCCCGAGCAGTCGGCCCGGCAGCCGCTGACCGTGCTGGCCGCGATCGGCCGGGCGCTGCGCATCCTCGGCCAGGAGCGCCCTGACCTGATCGTATCGGCCGGCTCCGGCGTCGCGGTCGGGATCTTCGCGGCGGCCCGGCTGCTGCGCATCCCCGCCCTGTGGCTGGAGACGTTCAACATCGTCGGCGAGACCGGCGTGGCCAGCAAGCTGTGCGGGCGGCTGTCGGCGGCGGTCCTGGTCCAGCGGCCGGGCCTGGTCGCCTCCCGGCCGCGCGCCGTGCTGCTGGGCGAGCTGTACTGATGGCCCAGATCCTGGTCACCGTGGGCATGGGCCCGTGGCCGTTCGACCGCCTGATCAGCGCGATCGCGCCGCTGTGCGGCGAGCACGAGGTGTTCGCCCAGACCGGGACCTCGGCACTCACGCCGCCGTGCCCGCACAGCCCGTTCGTATCCTTCGACGAGCTGGACGCGATGATCCGCAAGGCCGACGTGGTCATCACCCACGCCGGGAACACCGTCCGACTGGTGCAGCGGATGCACAAGGTCCCGGTCGCGGTGGCCCGGGAGGCGGCGCGCGGCGAGATGGGCAACGACCACCAGGTGCGCTACCTGCGGCAGGAAGAGACCGGCGGCCCGGTGATCGCGGTCTGGGACGTGGCCACCCTGCCCGCGGCGGTCGCCGGGCACGACGCGCAGCAGGAGCGGTTGCTGCGCGAGCGGCCGGTCGCGCCCGCCGCCACGCCGGCGCAGATCATCGGCACGCTGGACGCGCTGGCCGCGCGGCTCTGCCGCCCGGGCGCCGGCCCGCGGACCGGCGGGGACAGGCGAGGGACCCGTGCCCGCTGAGCCGACTGCCGCCAACCCGTTTGCCCGCCACCACCTGCGCCGGTACGCCTTCGCCTGGCAGCAGCTGGCCGGGCGGACCGGCGCGCACCTGGACCTGGGCTGCGGCGAGGGCGAGTTCCTGACTGCGCTGGCGCAAACGACCAAGCTGAGCTGCCGCGGCGCCGACCCGCATCCGGGCTACCTGGCCGCGCTGGCGCAGCGGTGCCCGGACCTGCCGCTGACTCAGCTACCGCCGGACGGCGGGCTGGGCTTCCCGGCGGCCTCGTTCGACTCGGTGTCACTGCTCGACGTCATCGAGCACGTCCCGGACGAGGCCGCGGCGCTGCGCGAGATCCGCCGGGTGCTGGCCCCCGGCGGCCTGCTGGTGCTGACCGCGCCGCGGCGGCACGTGTTCTCCTTCCTCGACCCCGACAACGCCAAATTCCGATTCCCGCGGCTGCACCGGCTGGTGTACACCGCCCGGTTCGGCCGCGAGGTCTACGCCGAGCGGTTCGAAGACCTGTCCAACGGGCTGCGCGGCGACATGTCGGCCGCCCGGGGCGAGCACACCAACTACCGCCCGGCTGACCTGCTCGCGCTGCTCGCGCGGGCCGGCTTCGAGCCGGTCACGGTGACCGGCGCCAACCTGTTCTGGCGCTGGTTCCACGTCCCGGCGCTGTTGCTGCGCGGCCGGGCCGCGGCCCTCGCGGAGCGGGCCATCTACCTCGACGGCGAGCTGTTCAGCTCGGCGAACATCTTCATCACGGCCAGGAGGCTCGCGTGACTGCGGCGCAGACGGCGGCGGAAAGAGTCCAGCTCGCGAGCTTTTTCACCCAGCTCGCGGTCAAGCGCTACCTCGCGCCCGGGCTGCACGTCCGGCCGCTGGTCGCCGAGCTGTTCCTGACCGAGAACTGCAACCTGCGCTGCAAGAGCTGCGCCTGCTGGCTGGACAACACCAAGGGCGAGCTGAGCACCGCCGAGTGGCAGGATGTGCTGCGCCAGCTGGTCGCGCTGAAGATCGTCAAGGTGAACTTCACCGGCGGCGAGCCGCTGATCAGGCCGGACGCGATCGAGCTGATGGGCTACGCGCGCGAGGCCGGGATCCGGCACATGCACCTGAACACCAACGGGATCCGGCTGACCCCGCCGGTCATGGACCAGGTGCTCGCCGCCGGGGTGCGCAGCTTCAACATCTCGGTGGACGGGCCGAGCGGCCTGGTGCACGACAAGATCCGCGGCCGGCTCGGCGCGTTCGAGACCACCACCACGCACCTGCGGGCGCTGATCGAGCGGCGCGAGGAGCACGGGCTGAAGGTGCGGATGAACTTCACCGTCATGCGCGACAACGTCGACACGCTGCCCGACATCGCCCGGCTGGCCCAGCAGCTGCAGGTCCGGCTGTACCTGAACCTCGCCACCGACCACACGTTCCTGTTCCGCGCCCCCGAAGTCGGCCGGCTGAAGCAGGTCGCGGACGCCGACCTTACCAGCGCGCTGCGGCGGCTGGAGGAGGTCAAGCGGGCCGACCCGGGCTGGCTGCCGCGCTACTCGGACCTGAAGTACATCCCCGGCCACTTCGCCGATGTGGTGCGCACCGACGTGCCGTGCGCGGAATCCCAGCTCAAGCTGATGATCCACTCGCGCGGCGAGATCGGCGGCTGCTGGGGCCACGACCCGGCGGCCAGCGTGCGCGAGCAGCGGATCGCCGCCGTGATCGGCTCGCCGCACTACCGGCAGCAGCACGCCAGGCTGTTCCGCAAGGACTGCGTGGGCTGCGGCAGCAACTACAGCCTGAACCTGCGCTGGCTGCCGCGCACCTACGTCGAGGACCTGCTGTGGCGGGCGGGCCGGCGCCACATCGGGGCGGAGGAATAAACCCCGTGCTTTCCAGCCAGGAGCTGTACTCGGCTCTCGCACCCGGCTACGCGGAGCACTTCGAGGCACCGCACCGGCTCGCCTACGACACGCTGGCCTGGGAGCGGGTCCGCGCGCTGCTGCCCGCGCGCGGGCCGGTCGTGGACGCCGGGTGCGGCGTGGGCCGGTGGGTCGGCCGCCTGACCAGCCTCGGTTACGACGTGATCGGGATCGAGCAGGCCCCCGGCATGATCGCCGAGCTGCGCCGGGCCGCCCTCGGACCGCGGTTCACGCTGGTCGAGAGCCCGATGGAGACCGCGCAGCTGCCGGACGGCTCGGCCGGCATGGTCATCGCGATGGGATCGCTGCAGTACGCCCCCGACCCGGCCGCGGTGATCGGCCGGTTCGCCCGCTGGGTGCGCCCGGGCGGCACCGTCGCGGTGCTGGTCGACTCGCTCGTCGGGCTGGTCATCGAGCTGCTCGCGGCGGGCAAGGACGGCGAGGCCGTGCAGCGGCTGCGCACCCCCGTCGGCACCTGGACCCAAGGCCCGCACCGCGCCCAGATGCACCTGCTGGACGCCGGCCGGCTGCGGGCCGCGCTGACCGCCGCCGGGCTGGCCGAGGTCGAGGTGAGCGGGCTGCTGACCACGGCCGCGCCGCTCGGCCGGGCGGCCCTCGCGCAGCGGCTGGCGGAGGACTTCGACGGCCAGCTGGACACCGAGCGCGAACTGGCCCGCCACCCGGTGCTGGCCGATATCGGCAAGCAGCTGCTGGGCACCGGGCGCCGGCGGCCGGGCCGGCCCGGACTGAGCGGGCCGCCGGGATGGCCGGGGTGACCGCAACCGAACCAGAGGGCAGGGCTTGATGGCGGACTCCTTCGTGCTGTTCGGCGGATCGGGCTTCGTCGGCCGGGCCGTGGCCGCCGAGCTGCTGTCGGCCGGGCGGGACGTGACCCTGGTCGACCGGCGGCGGCCGCCGGGGGACCTGCTGGCCCGCGGCGCGCGCTGGGCCGAGGCCGACGTGCTGGCCGGCGAGCTGCCCGGGCTGCCGCCCGGCCCGGCCGCCATCCTGCTCGGCTCCAGCGACCCGCGGCCGGTCTGGCCGTGGACGCTGCCGGTCAGCAACGCGGTGGCCACGGCCAGGATCGTGCCCGCGCTGGCCGGACGGCCGGTCACGCTGCTGTCCTCGATCGAGGTGTACGGCAGCGCCCCCGCGCCGCTGCGCGAGGACACCGAGCCGCGGCTGCCCTGGACGATCGACCAGGTCGACCGGTGGTGCGACCAGGCCGCGGCGCTCGCCGCCGGGCCCGTCCCGCCGTGGCAGGCCGCCCCGGCCGGGCGGGCGCTGGCCGCCGCGGACCCGACCGGGCGGTGGGTGTACGCGCTGTCCAAGCTGGCCCAGGAGCGGCTGGTGCTGCGCGGCTGCGGCGCGGGCCGGGTGCGGATCCTGCGGCTGGCGAACGTGTACGGGATCGGCCAGGAGCGGTTCATGAGCCGGCTGATCCGCAAGGCCCTGGCCGGGCTGCCGCTGCCGGTCACCGAGGCGACCCGCACGTTCGTCCCGGTGGGCGACGTGGCCAGGATCGTGGCCGGCGATCTGCCCGCCGGGGTCTACAACGTCGGCGGCGACCCGGCCGGGCTGGCCGAGGTCGCCGAGGAGATCCGCGAGCTGTGCGGCTCGGGCTCACCGCTGGAGCTGCGGCCGGCGCTGGCCGGCGACAGCTGCGGCGTGGTCGACTCGGCCCGGCTGGCCCGCGCCGGGTACCCGATCATGCCGGTCAGCCCGGGCCTGAAGGAGATGGTGGAGAGCCTGCGAGCCGACCCCCGGCCGGTCGCCGACCCGCCCATCGGCGTGGTCCGGCCGCCGCGCGCCGCCCGGCCGGACGAGGTCGGCGCCCGGATGCAGGCCGCGCTGTGGACCGGGGCGACCAAGCACGGCAACCGCTGGTCGCGCGAGTTCGCCGCCGGGCTGGCCGCCGAGCTGGGCCTCGGCGACGGGCACACCGTGCTGGTCACCGAGTCCGGCACCGCGGCGCTGCGGCTGGCCGTGGCCGCGACCGCCGGGCCCGCCGCCCCGGGCGACGCGGCGGTCCTGCCCTCGTTCACCTTCCCCGCCACCGCGGAGGTGCTGCTGCAGCTCGGCTACCGGCTCCGCTACACCGACGTCACCCCCGGCAGCTGGACGCTCGACCCGGAGCAGGTCCGCCGCGAGCTGGCCGCCGGCCGGGTGCGGGTGGTGGTGTGCGTGGACACCTTCGGCCAGCCGTGCGACTACGCGGCGCTGCGCGCGGTCTGCGCCGAAGCGGGGGTGCCGCTGGTCGGCGACTCGGCGGCGTCGCTCGGCAGCAGGTACCGCGGCGCCCCGGTCGCGACCCAGGCCGACGCGCACGCCTACTCGATGAGCTTCGCCAAGGTGCTGTCGGCCGGCGGGGCGGGCGGCGCCGTGGTCATGCCCGCGGCCGCCGCGGCCGCGCTCGAGGCCGACCCGGCCGGCTGGACCCGGTCGGCCGGGATGGACGAGCTGCACGCGATCTACGCGCTGGACCAGCTCGCGGTGCTGCCCGAGCTGGTCGGCCTGGCGCAACCGCATCGCCGCGCTGTACACCGAGGCGGTGGCGGGCCTGGCCGGGCTGACGGCGCAGGCGCCGGTCCCCGGCGACGAGCATTCCTACGTGCACTGGGTGATGCGGGTCGTTGCCGCGCCCGGCCGGGACGAGCTGGCCCGGCGGCTGGCGGGCTGCGGAGTGCAGACCAAGCCGTATTTCCGGGCGCTGCACCTGGCCGGCGGCGGCGCGCAGCCGGGGACGGTGATGCTGCCGGTGACCGAGCAGCTCGACGGCCAGGTGCTGGCCCTGCCGATGTCCTCCGAGCTCACCGCCGAGGAAGCCGAGCTGGTGCTGATGGCGCTGCGGCACGAGCTGCGGGCCGGATCGGGGCCGGGCCCGCAGGAGTAGATGCGGACAACCCCCGCACTATGCCCGCGCACCCCCATACTGGTGATGGTCATCAGCATTTCACCAAAGGGCGGACTTCATGCGGCTGCGGGCGGGCGTGGCGATCGATCTCGGCACGGTCAACACACTGATCAGCGTCACCGACCGCGGGATCGTGCTGGAGGAGCCATCTGCCATCGCGCTGAACACGGTGGCGGGCACGGTCACCGCGCTCGGCGCGGGCGCCGACGCCCTCGCGGGCAAGGAGCCCAAGGACGTCGAGGTCATCCACCCGCTGCGGGAAGGGGTCATCGCCGACCTGGCCGCGGCCACGGCCATGCTGCAGGGCTTCTTGCGGCAGGCGAAGGTGCGGCGCACCCTGCTGCGCCCGGCCGCGGTGATCTGCGTGCCGGGCGGCGCGACCTGGGTGGAGCGGCGCTCGCTGGCCGCCGCCGCGGCGGCGCTGCGGCCGCGCTGCTCGGTGCAGATCGTGGACGAGCCGGTGGCCGCCGCCGCCGGAGCCGGGTTCGACCTGGCCGCGGGGGCGGGCGCGTTCATCGTGGACATCGGCGGCGGCACCACCGAGGTCGCGGTGCTGGCCGGCGGCAACGTGGTCCGGGCCGAGTCGCTGCGCACGGCCGGCAACGCGATGGACGACGCGATCGTGCACGCCGCCCGCACCAAGCTCGGGCTGCTGCTCGGCCGGGACGCGGCGCGCAGCCTGAAGACCACGATCGGGATGCTGGGCGCCGCCGCCCAGCCGGTGGAGGCCGTCGGCGTCGACGCGGCCAGCCGCACGCCGCGGGTGGAGAACGTGGCCTGCCCGCTGGTCACCGCGGCGCTGGAGCGTTCCGTGACGGCCATCGTCGACACGGTGGGGGACATGCTGTCCGACATCCCGCCGAACCTGGCCGCCGACGTGGTCCGGGGCAAGATCCGGGTGGCGGGCGGCGGGGCGCTGCTGCCCGGGCTGGCCGACCGGATCGAGAAGGCCACCGGCATTCCCGCGGTCGTGGCCGACGACCCGCTGCGCTGCGTGGTCCGCGGCGCCGCCGAGATCCTGGACCGCGACGTGCGGGGCTCCGGCCGCCCGGCCAGCGCCAGCCGCTAGCCGGGCGCGGACAGGCCCAGCGCGCGCATCGCCTTGCGGTAGGCGACCGCCACCGCGTCGAACTTCAGGTGCAGCTCCGCGGCGAGGTCGAACGGCACCCGCTCGGGCCGCTGCGACTCGACCACCACCTGGTCCTGGCCGAAGATCGTGTCCTCGAACTCGCGGATGACCTGATCGGGCTGGTCGGTGTGGTAGTTACGGCCGATGACCACGTACCCGGCGGACCGGCCGGCCGCGACCGGCTGCGAGGCGAAGAAGTAGACCATGCCGCGCTCGCCGCCCCAGCCGAGGCGCAGCACGATCGTGTACGGCAGGTGCAGCTCGTACCGGCTGCGGCGCTCCGGCGGCCCGGACTGCTCGTTGCCGAAAACCGGGAAGTCGTCGGTATTCGGCGCCTCCGGCCGGACGACCGAATAGTGCAGCACGTGCCCTTCGGTGCGCACCTCGTGCCGCGGCACCACCGGCCGGTCCGGGTCGCCGAGCAGGCCGGGATGCACCCAGGGGAAGTGGCCGAAGTCGGTGAAGTTCTCCACCTGGCGGGCCGCGTCGCACTCCCACCGGTAGGGACCCGCGCTGGTCAGCAGGTAGCCGCCGTCCTCCAGCTCGGGCACCTCGGGCAGCGGCCAGCGCGGCTCGCCCAGGCAGGTCCAGATCAGGCCGTAACGCTGCTGCGCGGCGAACGCGCCAACCCGGGCCTTGCGCGGCACCCGGCCGGGGTCGGGCAGCTGGGGGATGGCGACGCAGCGGCCGTCGGCCGCGTACCGCCAGCCGTGGTAGGGGCAGACCAGCTCGTCGCCGCGCACCCAGCCCAGCGACAGCGCGGTGCCGCGGTGCACGCACAGGTCCGACATCACCCGCGGCTGGCCGTCCCGGCCGCGCCACAGCACCAGCGGCTCGCCGAGCAGGTCAGCTGCCAGCGGCTTGTCGGTGAGGTCGGCGGCGAACGCGACCGGGTGCCAGCAATCGCGCAGCGCGGCGAGGTCGGCGAACGTGCCGGGGGAGCGCGCGGCCGAGGCGGGGGCGGGGCTGCGGTCGGCGGTCGCGGTCACGGGTCCTCCTGTCGCCAGGCCGCCGGGGCGCGCCGCCGGGCGGCGGACGGTGACCGGCAGCGGACACAGCAGCGATTATCCGCGACCGCTGCCCCGTGGTGCGCTCCGCCGCCGCGTCGTCCACACTGGAATCATGAGGCTTGCCGGGCACCAGCGGACGGCGGCCGGGTGGCCGGCCGTGCCGCTGGGCTGGAGCGGCGGCATCAGCGGGCGGCGGCTGGTGGCCGGCGTGCTGCTGGTGGCCGGCCTGCCGCTGCTCACCGCGGTGCTCGCGGCGCTGCGCCCGCACCTGGCCGACGACCTGCTGATCTACCTGGTCGTCGTCGTCGCGGTCGCGATCGTCGGCGGCTTCTGGCCCGCCGTGCTGGCCGCCATCACCGCCAGCATCTTGCTGAACTGGTATTTCACCCCGCCGGTGCACACGCTCACGATCGCCGATCCGCAGAGCCTGCTCGCGCTGCTGCTGTTCGTCACCGTCGCGGTCACGGTCTCCAGCGTGGTGCACCTGGCCGCGCACCGGGCCCGGCTCGCGGCCCGCAGCTCGGAGGAAGCCGCCGAGCTGCTGGCCCTGGCCCAGACCGTGCTGAGCGGCGCGGATACCCCGGCCGCCGTGCTGGATCACCTGACCAGAACCCGGGGCGGCTGCGCCGAGCTGCGCGAGCTGGCCGGCGGGCGGTGGGTCCTGGTGGCGGCCAGCGGCCCGGCTGACCTGAGCGCCGGGACGCTGCCGGAGACCTGCTGCCGGGTCCGGCCTGAGCTGGAGCTGCTGGTCACCGGCCAGTCGCGGCCCTGGCCGCGGCGGCTGCTCGACGGGTTCGCGGCGCAGGCCGCGGCGGCGCTCGACCGGGACCGGCTGCGCACCCAGGCGGCCCAGGCCGAAGCGCTGGCGGCCGGGAACAAGATGCGCACCGCGCTGCTGGCCGCGGTCAGCCACGATCTGCGCACCCCGCTGGCCTCGATCAAGGCCAGCGTGAGCACGCTGCGCCAGACCGACGTGGACTGGGCGCCCGCCGACGAGGCGGCCCTGCTGGCGGCGATCGAGCGCTCGGCCGACCGGCTGGACGCGCTGATCGGCAACCTGCTGGACATGAGCAGGCTGGCCACCGGGGCGCTGCAGCCGTTCCTGCGGCCGACCTCGGTGGACGAGGTAGCGCCGGTCGCGCTGCTCGGGCTGGACGGCGGCGCCGCGGTGCGGCTGGCCGTACCGGACGGGCTGCCGCTGGTACGCACCGATCCCGGGCTGCTGGAGCGGGTGCTGGCCAACCTGTTCGCCAACGCGCTGGTCTACTCGCCGCCCGGCCTGCTGCCGGTGCTGCAGGCCAGCGGGACTGGCGAGGCGGTGCTGCTGGAGATCATCGACTCCGGGCCCGGGGTGCCGGACCGGGACAAGCCGCGGATCTTCGAGCCGTTCCGGCGGCTGGCGCCGGCCGGTCAGCAGGCGGGCGGCGTCGGCCTCGGCCTGGCCGTCGCCCAGGGCTTCGCGGAGATCATCGGCGGCAGCCTGGCGGCGGCCGACACCCCCGGCGGCGGGCTCACCATGCGGCTGACGCTGCCCGCGGCGGCGCCGGCCCAGCCAGAGCCGCCGCCGGAGCCGCCGCCGCCGGAGCCCCGGCCGCCGGGCGTGGCGGCCGGCCCGTGACCCGGGTCCTGGTCATCGACGACGAGCCCCCGATCCTGCGCGCGCTGCAGATCAACCTGACCGCCCGCCAGTACGAGGTGTCCACCGCGGCCGACGGGGCCTCGGGGCTGGCCGCTGCCGCCCGCGACCGGCCGGATGTGCTGATCCTGGACCTCGGGCTGCCGGACATGGACGGCACCGATGTGATCAGGGGCGTCCGCGGCTGGTCCGCTACGCCGATCATCGTGCTGTCGGCCTGGGGGCAGGAGAGCCAGAAGGTCGCCGCCCTGGACGCCGGGGCCGACGACTACGTGACCAAGCCGTTCGGCATGGACGAACTGCTGGCCCGGCTGCGCGCCGCAGTGCGCCGCGCCTCGCCCGCGCCGGACGAGCCGGTCGTGCGCACCGCGGATTTCACGGTGGACCTCGCGGCCAAGCGGGTTGTCCGCGACGGCGCCGACGTGCGGCTGACCCCGACCGAATGGCAGCTGCTTGAGGTGCTGGCCCGGCAGGCCGGGCGGCTGGTGACCCAGCGGCACCTGCTGCATGAGGTCTGGGGCCCGGCCTACGGCGAGGAGACGAACTACCTGCGCGTGTACGTCGCCAACCTGCGGCGCAAGCTGGAACCCGACCCGGCTGCGCCGCGCTACCTGCTGACGGAGCCGGGCATGGGCTACCGGTTCCAGCCGTGACGGCCGCCTGCGGCTAGCTGGCTCCCGGCCGGCCGCCAGCGCAGGCCAGGCCGGCCCGCAGCCGCCGGTACAGACCGGGCCGGGCGGGCCGGCAGCCGGGCCGGGCCGACAATAGCCGGGTGATGTGGTCATGGCCGGTGGCCGCCGCCGCGGCGGCGGCCGGGCTGGCGGGCGGGGCGGCGGCGCGGTCGGCCGCCCGCGGCTACCTGGCCGCGGCGGGCGCCCGGCCGGTGCCGCCGCTGGCCGCCGAGGCGGCGGGCGCCGTGCTGTTCTGGCTACTGGCCGCGGCCGTGCGGCCGGCCGCCGTGCTGGCCGCGACCTGCTGGTTCGCCGCCTGCGCGATCGCGCTGGCCGTCACCGACGCGGCGACCAGGCGGCTGCCGGACCGGCTGACCGGCGCCGCCTACGCCGGGGTGGCGGCCTGCCTGCTGCTGGCGGCGGCCGTCAGCGGCCACTGGGCCCAGCTCGGCCGGGCCGGGGCCGGCGGTGCGGCGCTGGCCGGCTTCTTCCTGCTGCTGGCGCTGGCCGGGCGCGGCGCGGTCGGGCTGGGCGACGTGAAGCTGGCCGCCAGCGCCGGCACCGCGCTGGCCTGGTTCGGCTGGGTGCCGCTGGCCGCCGGGGCGGCGGCGGGCTTCGTGCTCGCCGCCGTCTGGGGCACCGTGCTGCTGGTGCTGCGGCGGGCGACGCTGAGCCAGCGCATCGCCTACGGCCCGTTCCTGGCCGCCGGGGCGCTGGCCGCGATCATCGCGGCCGGGTCCGGCCGTATCGGCGGCTAGCCCGCCCCGGTCGTGCGCGCCTGGTCAGCCGGCCCGCCGCCCGGCTCGATCTGGCCGATCAGGAGCTTGAGCTGCCTGATCTCCGCGGCCAGGGCGGCCCGGCCTGACTTGGTGAGCGTGACCCACGTGCGGGCGCGCTTTCCGGCGTAGCCCTTCTCGATGGTGATGAGCCCGGCGCTCTCTAGCACCGCGAGGTGCTGGGAGAGGTTCCCCGCGGTCAGTTCCAGGTGGTCGCGCAGGTAGCTGAACTCGATTCGCCGTAATGCAGACTATTTTCTGCAAGAGACTCATCCGGGTGCTCCGGCCGCTCGGCCGCCCGGGGCGGGGCGGCCTCCTGCCCGGTCCACGCCGGCGCGGCCTTAGCCGCCGGGGTCCGGCGGCGCACAGAAAAACATCCCCCAGGAGATGCTGCGTTCCCCGGAAAGATGGCGTTCCGCGGAAGAGTGGCGTTGCACGAAGGGATATGGGGGGCTAATGGCCGCCGCGGCCAGTTGCGGCTGGTCATGAACTGGCCGGTCCGGGTTGTCCGAGTTTTCAGTCGCAAAGGGTTGTGGATCGGTTGCAGGCTGCGCAATGCTGGCAACTCCGATGCAAACCTCACGGCCGGCTCGCTGGCCGCCCTGGAGCGCACGAGTATGCCCCGTTTCCGCGCGGGCGGCCTGCTCCCCGCCGCCCGTACCGGCTGGTTAGGCCGCCCGCAGGCCCGCTCTGCGGCCGTCCGCGCCGCCGCGCTCGGCGCCGCCGCGGCCTGCGCGGCCGCCGCGGCCGGCTGTGCCGCGGCGCAGCCGCGTGCCGTGCTGCCCCGCAAGGGCGCCGGCGCCGCCTCGGCCGCCCCGGCGGCACAGGGCCTGCCCGGCGGGCCGGGCGGGCCGCAGGCGGCGCGCCAGCAGGTCATCGCCGCCTACCAGGGATCCTGGCAGGCCTACGCGCAGGGCTGGGGCAGCCGCAGCGCGGCCCGGGCCAGGGCGATCCTCGCGCCGTACTTCGCCCCGCAGCTGGCGGCGAGCACGGTCCGCGGCTTCCAGCGGGACTGGGCGGCGCATGAGATCGGCTACGGCGGGGCGGTCACGCACGTGCTGAGCGTGGCCGTGCACGGCCGCCGCGCGCTGCTGCACGACTGCCTGGACCTGAGCCAGTTCGGCGCGCAGAACGACCGTACCGGCCAGGTGGTGGCGGGCAGCTTCGGCCAGCCGGGCATGAACACCTACGTCACCCTCGGCCGTTCCGGCGGGCGCTGGCGGGTGCGCACCCTGCAGCCGGTGCAGGTGCCATGCGCGGCCTGAGCCGGCCGGGCGGCCCGCAGGCCCGCCGGGCGGGCGGGCAGATGCCGGCCGGGCGGGCGGGCGGGCGGATGCTGGCCGCGGCCGTGCTCGCGGGCGCGGTGCTGGCCGGTCCCGCCCTCGCCGCGGGCCCGGCCCGGGCCGGGAGCGCGGGTTCGGGCTGCTCCTATTCCTTCCAGGCGCCGAACAGCTGGGTGCTGCACTGCAGCGGCGGCAGCAGCTCGCCCGGCAGCCCGGGCAGCGGGGGCAGCAGCAGCGCGCCGGCCCCGGCCAGCACCAAGCTGTCCTGCACGCTGGCCCCGCTGACCTCGGACCAGACCGGCTACCTGGGCCTGCCCGGCCGCGCCGAAGGGCAGCAAGTGGGAGGCCGTCACCTGCCCCGGGCACAGCCCGTTCGGCGGGGTCACGCTGGTAGGCCGCGGCCACGGCCAGGCTCAGCCGGCCGTCACGCCGCAGGAGATGATGCAGTACGCGCTCAGCCGGCTGCGGGTCCCCCCGCTGCGCCCCGGCACCGCGCCGCCGCTCGGCCGGGACGGCCTGGTCGGCCTGCCCGAGTGGTACTGGGTGCCGGCCGCCTCGTGGCACCCGGTCAGCGTGACCGCGAGCGCCGCGGGGGTGTGGGCCACCGTGACCGCCACGCCGCAGCGGCTGACGTTCTACCCGGGCGGCGGGCTGCCCGCGGCCGGCTGCGCCGGACCTGGCGTCTCCTACGCCCGCGCCCGACCGGCCGCCCGGGCCTGCACCTACACCTACAGCCAGTCCTCGGCCCGCCAGCCGGGCGCCGCCTACCGGGCGTCGGTCGCGGTCACCTGGCGGGTGACCTGGACCGGGTCCGGCGGGACCGGCGGGACCATCAACCCGGCCGAGCAGGTCGGCTACCCGTTCGCGCAGCGGGTGGCCGAGGGCCAGGCGCTGGTGAGGGGCGGATGAGTACCGGCGAGCAGAGCGGCTACGGCACCGTCTACCATCCGGGCCCGGACGCCGAGCCCAACGGCGCCCCGCGGCCGCTCGGCCCCGCCCAGCTGCGCAACCTGCCGCGGCGGCGGCGGCCGGCCATGATCGCCCTGGCCGTCGCGCTGATCGGCGCGGGCATCCTCGGCAGCGCCGCGCTCTACCAGCGGGAGAACCACCAGGTCCCGGTGCTGGTAGTGACCGCGACCGTGCCGGCCGGCGCCACGATCACCGCCGCCGACGTCGGCACCACCTCGGTGGCGGCCGGGCCCGGCGTGCAGGTCATCCCGGCCGCGCAGCTGCACCAGGTCATCGGCCTGGTGGCGGCGACCGCGCTGCGGCCGGGCAGCCTGCTCGCCCCGGCTGAGGTGACCAGTTCGCAGCCGCCCGGCTCCGGGCAGGCACTGGTGCCGATCGCGGTCCGGCCGTCCGGGCTGCCGGCCAGCGGGCTGGCCGCCGGCGACCGCATCACGGTCGTGCCCACCTCCGGCACGCCCGGCGGGTCGGGCTCGGGCTCGGGGGCGTCCGCGCTGAGCAACCCGGTGCCCGGCGTGGTCGAGGCCGTGACCGGGGCACCGGACCAGGACGGCTTCGACGTGGTGGACCTGCTGGTGTCCACCGGGTCGGCCACCAGCCTGGCCCAGCAGGCCGCGACCGGCGACATCGCGGTCTACGTCACCAGCCGGAGCCCGCGGTGAGCCTGTACGCCCTGGTCTCCGGGGGCGGCGCGCCTGGCGTCACCACCTCGGCGCTGGCGCTCGCGCTCGGCTGGCCGAGCCAGGTCATCATCGCCGAGTGCGACCCGGCCGGCGGCGACATCCTGGCCGGCCTGTTCGGCGGCCACCTGCCCGCCAGCACCGGGCTGCTGCAGCTGGCCATCGAGGCCGGCGGCAGCGCCGACACCGCGGCCCGGGCCCTGTGGGATCAGCTGACCGACCTCGACAGCGAGCGCAGCCGGCTGCTGCTGGCCGGGATCTCCGACCCGCGGCAGGCCGCGGCGCTGGCGCCGTCCTGGCCGGTGCTCGCGGCCGCGCTGGCCGGGGTGACCGCCGACGTCATCGCCGACTGCGGGCGGCTGGAGCCCGGATCCCCGGTGGCCCCGGTGCTGGCCGTCTGCGACCTGGCCGTCCTGGTGCTGCGGCCCTCGCTGCGCCAGGTGAGCCGGGCCCGGGCGCGCGCGGAGATGCTGGCCGACATGCTGGGCGGCCGGCAGCGGCTGGCCCTGCTGATCGTGGGGGAGGGCGCGCACCCGGCCCGGGAGGTCAGCCGCGCGCTGGGCCTGCCGGTCGCCGCCGTGCTGCCCGAGGACAGGAAGACGGCCGCGACGCTGTCGGACGGGCAGGGCAGCCGCCGCGGCCTGGCCGCCCGGCCGCTGGTGCGGGCGGCCGCCACCGCCGGGCGGGGGCTGCGCGAGCGGGCCGGCGGCCCCGGGGCGGGCAGCGCCAGCCAGGCCGGAACGGCCGCGGAGGCGGCCCGGTGACCGACGTGCGCTGGGACGCCGACCCCAGCCCGGAGGCAGATCACCCCGCGGCAGGCGGCCGCCTGCCGGACGGCGAGCGCCTGCCGGACAGCGGCCGCCTGCCGGACGGCGAGCGCCTGCCGGACGGCTGAGCCGCCTGCCGGACGCGAGCGCCTGCCGGACAGCGGCCGCCTGCCGGACAGCGGCCGCCTGCCGGACAGCGGCCGCTACCTGGAGCAGGAAACCGGCGATTTCGGGCCGCCCGACCAGCGAGCCGGCGAGCGCCCGGCGGCCACCTGGATCCCGCCGGATCCGGCCTGGTACGGCCGCGGCCCGCAGCGCGCGGGCGGGCCGGCGGATCCCGCGGCGGGCGGCAGCGATGCCAGTCCCGGCGGCGGCGGTGCCCCGGCCGGGCTGACCGGCGCGCGGCTGCGCAGCGGGGTGCGCGAGGTGCTGGCCGCGATCGCGGACCGGCTGGCCGACGGCGCCGCGCCGGCGGACGTGCTGCCGCTGATCAGGGACGCGGTCCGGGCCTGGGCCGAGCACCAGGCGCGGACCGGCTCGCCGGTGCCGTCCCCTTCCGACCGGGAGGCGCTGGCGCAGGCGGTGTACGACCAGCGCTACGGGCTCGGCCCGCTGGCCGCCTACCTGCGCGACCCGCGGGTGGAGAACGTCGACGTCAACGGCTGCGACCAGGTGTGGGTCACGTACGCGACCGGCGAGCGGGTCACCGGCCCGCCGGTCGCGGCCAGCGACTCCGAACTGATCGGGCTGATCCGCAACTGGGCCGCCCGGGGCGGGCAGACCTCCCGGGAGTTCTCCGCCGCCGCGCCGCTGGTGAACGTGGCGCTGGCCGGCGGCGCCCGGATCACCGCGACCATGGCCGTGACGCCGCGGCCGTGCGTGTCGCTGCGCCGGCACGGCCACCTGGAGGTCAGCCTCGGCGACCTGGTGCGGCTCGGCACCGTGGACCCGACCACGGCAGGCTTCCTGGCCGCCGCCGTCCGGGCCCGGTGCAACATCGTCGTCACCGGGGGCGTGAACGCCGGCAAGACGACGCTGCTGCGGGCGCTGGCCGGGGAGATCCCGCCCGGCGAGCGGGTCGCGACGCTGGAGTCGGAGTACGAGCTGTTCCTGCACACGATGGCCGCCCACCCGGACGTGATCGCGTTCGAGGCGCGGGAGCCGAACTCCGAGGGCGCGGGCACCATCTCGCTGCATGACCTGGTCGCGCACGCGCTGCGGCACAACCCGCAGCGCATCATCGTCGGCGAGGTGCGGCGCAGCGAGATCATGCCGATGCTGGAGGCGATGAACTCCGGCCAGGAGGGCTCGATGTGCACGATGCACGCGAACTCGCCGGCCGAGGCATTCGACCGCATCCTCATCCTGGCGCTGCGCGGCGGGCTGTCGCTGGCCGAGCGGGCCATCCACATCCTGGTCGGGATGGCCGTCGACCTGGTCGTGCACATCCGCCGCCGCTACGACGGCACCAGGACCGTGCGGTATGTGTCGGAAATCCTGGAGGTCATGCCGCCGGGGGACACCGAGCGGCCGGCCGCGAACCGGCTGTTCCTGCCGGGCGGCCCGGGCGGCGCGGCGGTCGCCGCGCACACCCCGTCGCCGCGGATGCTGCAGCGCCTCGCCGCGGCCGGCTTCGACCCCGCGCTGCTAGACCGCCAGCGGGCCATGGCGATGGCGAGGACCGCGTCCGGAGGCGGGCGGTGACCGCCCTGGCCGCCCTGGCCGGCGCCCTGGTCGCGGCCGGCGTGGTGCTGCTGTGGCGCGAGCTGCCGGGCCGGGCGCAGGTCCCCGGGGTGCCGCCGCCGCGGCTGCGGCTGGCCGTCTCCGCCCGCGGCCGCCGCCAGGTGCTGCTGGCGCTGGCCGCCGGCCTGATCGTGCTGGCCCTGACCCGGTGGCCGGTCGGCGGGATCGGCGCCGCCCTGGCGGTGCTGTTCGCGCCCCGGCTGAACTTCATCAGCGGCGAGCGGCGCCGCACGGCCATGCTGGAAGGGCTGGAGCAGTGGATCCGGCGGCTGGCCGACATGCTCACCGCCAGCCGCGGCCTGGAGGACGCGCTGGAGGCCAGCGCGCGGTCGGCGCCGGCCGCGGTCGCGGCGCCGGTGGCGGCGCTGACCGCCCGGCTGCGCGCCCGGACCGGCACCGAGGCGGCGCTGCGGGCGTTCGCCGCCGAGATCGACGACCCGGCCGGCGACCGGATCGCGGCCGCGCTGATCATCGCGACCGGGCGGCGCGGCGGGGCGGCCCGCGACGTGCTCAGCGCGCTCGCGGTGATGCTCGCCCGCGACGTGGCGGCGCGCCGCGACATCGAGGCCGAGCGGGCCCAGCACCGCACCACGGTCAAATGGATTACCGGCTTCGTGCTGGCCTTCACCGTGTTCGCCGTGATCAACCGGACCTACTCCGCGCCGTACGGGACCGTCGCCGGGCAGGTGGTGCTGGCGCTGGTGCTGGCCCTGTACGCCGGGGGCCTGGCGTGGCTGCACCGGCTGGGCAGCATCACCGCGCCCGGCCGGTTCCTGGACGAGCCGCGCCCGGCCGGCTCCTGGGCGGCCCGGGCCCGGCCGGACGGCACCGGACCGGCCCTGGCCGGCCTGCGGAGGCCGCGATGAGCCTGTGGATCCTCGCCGCGGGGGCGCTGGCCGGGCTCGGCGTCTTCCTGGTGGCGCGCGAACTGGTCCCGGCCGCGCCGCGGCTGGACGCCGCGCTGGCCCGGCTCGACCCGGGCCCGTCTTACCTCGGCGGCTATCCCGGCGCCGGCCTGCCCGGGCCGGGACGGCACGGGCAGGCACTGCCCGGGGGCGCGCTGCCCGGTCCTGGCTATCCCGGGGCCGGCTATCCCGGGACCGGACCGGCGGGCGGGCTGTCACCGCTGCGCCAGGCGGCCGCGAACGCGGGCGCGGCGCTGCCGTGGCTGCCGGTGCCCGCCGCCGACCTGGCCCTGCTGGGCCAGGACCGGGAGAGCTTCCTGGCCAGCAAGGTGATCTGCGGGCTGCTCGGGCTGGCTACTGTGCCGGTGCTCACCGCGCTGCTGGCGGCGGCGGGAACCCCGGTGTCGGTGCCGGTGCCGCTGGCCGGCTCGCTGCTGCTCGGCGTGGTGCTGTTCTTCGCCCCCGACCTGGTCACCCGGGTGAACGCGGCCGAGCGGCGGGCCGACTTCCGGCACGCGATGACCAGCTACCTGGACCTGGTCGCGCTGCAGCGCGGCGCCGGGGCGGGGCCGACCGAGGCGCTGGAGGCCGCCGCCGAGATCGGCCGCGGCTGGGCGTTCCAGCGGATCGCCGCCGCGCTGGACGCCGCCCGGCGGGCCGGCGCTGCGCCGTGGACCGCGCTTGCCGCGCTGGCCGCCCAGACCGGGGTGAGCGAGCTCGCTGACCTGGCCGACATCGCCGAGGTCGCCGGGCACGAGGGCGCCAAGATCCTGGAGACCCTGGCCGCCAGGGCCGCGTCGATGCGCGCCCAGGCGCTGGCCGCGGACCGGGCCAGGGCCGGGTCGCGCAGCACCACGATGGTGGTGCCGATCGCCCTGCTCGGCGCCGGCTTTCTGCTGCTGCTGGTCTTTCCCGTCATCTACCGGACGCTGGGCGCGGGATAGGCCCCCGCGTTAACGCCTGCCGCCGCCCGGCCGTGCCTGAAGGAGAAGCCCGTGGACCCCTTGCTGCTGATGGCCAGCATGCTGCTGGCCCGCGCCCGGTGCCGGATCGCCGCGGTGCGGGCCGCCGACCGGCAAGCCGGCGCGCTGACCCTCGAGTGGATCGTCATCGCGGGCATCCTGGTCGCCGCGGCCGTCGCCGCCGGGGTGTTCTTCAACCACGCCATCAGGGCCGAGACCGCCAAGCTGCCCTGACATGCGCGCCATCGCAGGCCGCCGGGACGACGGGGCGCTGACCCTGTCGTACGTGATGATCGTGCCGGTGTTCCTGGTCGGCCTGATGACGATCGTGCAGGCATCGGTGTGGTACCTGGCCCGGCAGGCCGCCCTCGGCGCCGCCCGGCAGGGCGCCGACGCCGCCCGGGTGCTGGGCGCCGCGCCCGGCGCCGGGCCGCGGACCGCGCTGGCCTTCGCCCGCTCCGCAGCGCCCGGCTACCTGCTCAGCCCGGCCGCCTCCGCGGCGGGCACCACGGCCAGCACGATCGTCGTCACGGTCAGCGGCGCGGTGCCGTCGCTGATCCCGCTCGTGCATATCAGCGTCCGGCAGAGCGCCGCGGTCCCGGTCGAGAAGTTCACCACCCCGGGCCAGGCCGGCTAGCCGCCGCCCGTCCCGTTCCCGGCCGGCTAGCCCGGCCGCCCGGCCAGCAAGGAGACGCACGCGAAAATGCCCGCGGAGCCGCGCGACCGCGAGGCGGGGAACGCCCCGCTGGAGCTGGTGCTGCTCGCCCCGGTGCTGCTGGCCCTGTTCGGGCTGATGCTCGCCGCCGGGCGCACCGCGCTGGCCGAGGGCTCGGTGCAGGCCGCGGCCAGGGACGCCGCCCGGCAGGCGTCGATCGCCCGGTCCCCGCAGCAGGCCATCGCGGCGGCCACCGCCAGCGCCCAGTCCGAGCTGGCCAGCGAGGGCCTGCGCTGCTCGCCCGCCCCGGTCGTGCGGGTCGACGTGACCGGCTTCGGCGTCCCGGTCGGACAGCCCGCCAGCGTGCGCGCGGCGGTGTCCTGCCAGGTGCCGCTATCCGACCTGGCGGTGCCCGGCCTGCCCGGCAGCAAGACCCTGCAGGCGAGCTTCTCCTCGCCGCTCGACCCCTACCGGGGACGGTGATGTCACAGTGACTGTCACACCCGATCGTCACGCTGGCCGGATGGCGATGCGGACAGCGGACGGCGGGCCGGCGCCGGGGTCCGACGCGGAACGCGGCGCCGGCTCCGGCTCCGAGCGGGGATCGCTGGTGCTGATGCTGGCCGCGCTGTTCGTCGCCCTGCTGGCGCTGGCCGGCCTGGTCATCGACGGCGGCGCGAAGCTGGACGCGGCGCAGAACGCGACCGCCGCGGCGCAGGAGGCGGCGCGGGCGGGGGCGGGCATCGTGAACACCGGGCAGGCGTACTCGGCCGGCCGGTTCTCCGTCGACCCGTCCCGGGCGGTCGCCGTCGCCCAGCAATACCTGGCCGGGGCCGGCTACCACGGCGTGGCCCTGCCCGCCGGGCGGAACTCGATCCGGGTCACGGTCACGATCAGGCAGCCCACCCGGGTGCTGTCGCTGATCGGGATCAACCAGTTCACCGTCACCGAGACCGCGACCGCGGTGCTGGTGACCGGCGTGACCGGAGCGAGCCGGTGAGCGGCGGCCGGCGGCGCGACCGGATCCGCGGCCTGGCCGCGCTGGTCACGCTGCTCGCGCTGGTGATCGGGCTGCCGGTGCTGCTCTACCAGCTGGGCGGCTCGCCCCTTCCCGGGCACATCGACGGCTGGAGCCGGATCGGGCGCGCGCTGGCCCATCGCGACAGCGGCTGGCTGTTCCTGGCCGCGGTGCGCGACGTCAGCTGGATCGCGTGGGCCGTGTTCACGGTCGCCGTGCTGGCCGAGGCGCAGGCGGCGGTGCGCGGCAGGGCCGCGCCGCGGCTGCGGCTCGGCGCAGTGCAGGGCGCCGCCGGGCGGCTGGTGGCGCTGGCCCTGCTGACCTTCGGCGGCCCGGCCGCGGCGCTGCTCGCCAGCCAGCCCGCCGCGCTGGCGTCGGTCAGCGCGGCGGCTCCGGCCGCGGTGCCCGTCGCCGCGCCGCAGCCGCCGTCCGCAGGCCATCGGGCCGGATCTCCTGCTCCGCGGGGGACCGGAGCGCCGGATCCGCAGGTGATGAGCATGGGCTTCTATCAGGTGGTAACCGTCCGGCCGGGCGATTGCCTGTGGACAATCGCCCGGCGCTACCTCGGGGACGGGGACCGGTTCCGCGAGATCGTGCAGCTCAACATGGGCCACGAGATGGGCGGCGGGAGAAAGTTCACCGACCCGTCGGTGATCTGGCCGGGCTGGGTACTGCAGGTCCCGGCGCATGGCGGCCACACCGGGACGGCGGCCGGCGGGCAGGCCGGCAGCGGGCAGGCCGGCAGCGGCCAGGCCAGCGCGCCGGCCGCCCGGCCTCCGGCCGGGCCCGCGCGTTCCGGGGCGAACGGGCACGGCGCCGCGCACGGCGCGCATCCCTCCCGCGAGCACCGGTACGCCCGGCCGCACCCGGCCGCGGACGGCAGCCCGGGGGCCGCGGCCACCGGGACGGTCACCACCAGCGCGGCACCGACCGCGGCCACCGCCCCGCCCGCCACCGCCCCGGCCCGGTCCGGGCCGGCGGCCTCCCCGCGGCCCGCGTCCGCCCCGGGCGCCATCAGCGACGCGCTGCAGCTGCCGCCGCTGGCCGTGTTCGCGGCGGGCATGCTGGCGGGCGGGACGGTGGCCTCGCTGGCGCGGCTGCGGCACCGGCAGCGCCAGGACCGCCGCCGCGGGCGGCGGATCCCGCTGCCCGCGGACCCGGCCGCCGTGCTGGCCGAGCAGCAGATCCGCGCGCAGCAGCCAGCCCGGGCCGTGGCCGGCCTGCAGCCGGCCACCACGCTGCGGGCCGCGCTCGCGGGCCTCGGCGCGAGCCTGGTCACGACGGGCCAGCCGCTGCCGGAGATCACCGGCGTGCGGGTCTTCGCGGAGGGGCTGGACGTGCTGCTGGCCGCCCCGGCAGGTGAGCCGCCGCCCGCGCCGTTCACCGTGCCCGGCGGCCACCAGGGCCTGACCTGGCGGCTGCCGCTGCCGCCGGATGCGCTGCCGCCGATGCTGCGCGCCGACGCCGGGGACCCGCTGCCCGGCCTGTTCACCGTGGGCGCCACCCAGGACGGCCAGCTGCTCGTGGATCTGGAGCACCTGCGGGTGACCACGGTCGAGGGTCCGGCCGAGCTGGCCGGGCAGGTGCTGGCCAGCGCCGGGGCGGAGCTGGCCGTCAGCGAGCTGGCCGGCTGGTATGACCTGGTGCTGGTCGGCTTCGGCGAGATCGCCGGGGCCGGGCAGCGCACCACCTGGTGCGACAGCCTGGACGAGGCGCTGGACCTGCTGGCCGCCCGCGCGGTGACGCTGCGCCGCCGGCTCGGGGACGCGGACAGCGCCGACCTCCGGCAGCTGCGGATCGAGCAGCCCGACGACGAGGACTGGGCGCTCACGCTGATGGTGAGCCGCACGGCGCCGACCCCGGCGCAGTTCTCGCTGCTGCTCGACCTCTGCGCCGAGCCGGCCGGCCTGGCCGCCCTGGTGCCCGGCGGGACCGCCGTCCCCGAGGGGCACCAGGCCCCGGCCAGCATCGAGCTGACCGCCGCGCCGGGCGAGCCGGGCGGCATGACCGCCCTGGTCTGGCCGCTCGGCCTGCAAGCCTGGCCGCGGCCGCTCACCGAAGCCGGCTACGCGGCGATCGGCAGCGTGCTCGCGACCGCGGAACTGGACGGGGACGTCGGTCCCGGCGACCCGCCCTACGACGGCTCGACCTGGCCGCCGCGGGTCCCGGGCAGCGGGCCGGCGTCGGACGAGGTGCTGGCGGCGGACGAGCCGGACGCCGGCGACCCGGACCCCGGCGAGCACGCGGCGCCGGGCGCTGAGGGCAGGGCCGCGGCGAACGGCCGGGCCGCCGCGGCGGACCAGGCCGGGGCGGGCGAGTCCGGGGCGGGCGGCGAGGACTTCGCGGGGGAGCTGGCCGCCAGCGGGGCCCGGTTCCAGCTCAGCCCGGTGCTCATAGAGGAGACGGCGCTGCCCGCGGCCGGGGAGCCGTTCCTGCGCGTCGCCGCGGAGCCGGTGGCCGCGGATCCCGTCCCGCCCGGCGCTGCGGATCCCGGCGCGGCGGATCCCGGGCCGGCGCTGCCGAGCCTGCGGATCGGGGTGCTCGGCAGCTTCACGATCAACGGCGAGCCGGCCGCGCTGCAGCCGGCGCAGAGCCAGCTGGTCCTCGCCCTGGCCCTCAACGGCCGGGACGGGCTGTCCAACCCGCAGCTGTGCTACCTGCTCGGCGCCGATCCCGACCACCCGCGGCCCAGCGACTCGCTGCGCCAGCTCATCGTGCGCACCCGGCGCCAGCTCGGCCGGGCGCCCGGCGGCCGGGAATGGATCGAGCACCTGGGCTCCGGGCAGTACGCGCTGCACCCGGAGGCCCGGTTCGACTGGGCGGAGTTCGACGAGCTGGCCGAGGCCGGCATCGCCGGCCGGGACGCAGCGTGCCTGCGCAGCGCGCTGCGGCTGCTGCGCGGCCAGCCGTTCGCCGGCTGCGACTACTGGTGGCTGGACCCGGCGCTGACCGAGACGGTGCGGGCGCAGCTGGTCGACGCGGCGGACCTGCTGGCCGAACTGGAACTGGAGGCGGGTGACCCGCCCGCCGCGGCCCGGGCGGCGCGCACCGGGCTGGCCGGGGACGCGGGCGCCGAGCAGCTATGGCGGGCGCTGATGCGAGCCGAGCACGCGGCCGGCAACTCCACCGGGATCCGCGAAGCCTGGAGCCGGTGCCTGGACGCAATCGCCGAGATCGCCGCCGACGGCCAGCCGCACCCGCAGACGACCGCGCTGTACCGGGAGCTGCTGCCCGGCTAAATTCCGGCGCGCCACGGCGGCCTGGTGTTTGCCGGTTTGCGGCAAGGTGAAACCATCTGGGTGTGACGTCGTCGCAGGCTGAGCTGCCGCCGGACGGCCCGGCGGGGCCTCCGGCCAGTTTCGCGGGTCCCGGCGCAGGCCACGGAGCTGATCAGGGATCAGCTCACGGCGCCGCGCCGGGCCTGACCGCGGCGGTCACCATTGACGACCACCTGGCGCCGCGGGTCCGGCTGCCCGCGGATGCGCTGCGGTGCGCGCTGGTGTGCATCGAGATCGTGCTGGTGCTCGCGCTGGCGCTGGCGGCCCAGGCCACCCTCAAGGGACTGGAGACCAACGTCGTCGGGGCCAGCCTGCTCGCCGAGCGGGGGCTGTTGTACAGCCTGGACCGGGTCATCCGCTACCTGGCCGAGATCGCGCTGCTGATCTTGCCGCTGGCGCTGGCCGGCCGGATGCTGGTGCGCCGCCAGGCCCGGCCGCTGGCCGAGGCGATCGGGGCCGGGATCGTGGCCGCCGTGCTGGTGTCGGTCTGCAACGCCCTGCTGCGCCAGGCGTTCGCCCGCCGCCTCTACGACGCGCTGACCCTCTCGGACGCGCACGCGCAGCGCGGATCGGTGCTGGATGTCTACCTCGCCGGGCTGATCGCCTTCATCACCGTGGTCGGCCTGGTCGGCCGCCGCCGCTGGCGCACCGCGTACTGGGTGACGCTGGGCTTCTATTTCGTCGGCAGCCTGGCCGCCCAGTCCACCACGCTGCTGTCGCTGCTGCTGACCCTGCTGACCGGATCGGCGGTCGGCTCCGGCCTGCGGTACCTGTTCGGCACCCCCTCCGACCGGCCCACCGCCGCCCAGATCGCCGCGGTGCTGAGCAGGGTCGACGCCCCGGTGTCCGCGATGCGGCGGATCTGGGACTCCCGGCCCGAGGGCCGCCGCTACACCGCGACGATCGCCGACGGCAGCCACCGCGACGTCACCGTCTTCGACCGGGACCAGCAGGCCGCCGACGTGCTGTACCGGCTGTACCGGCGGCTCCGGCTCAAGACGCAGGTGGCGTGGGCCGGGCCGCTGACGGTGGAACGGGCGGTCGAACGGCGCGCGCTGCTCACCTACGCGGTCGAGAACGCGGGCGTGGCGACCCCGCGGCTGCGGGCCTTGGCCCGGGTCGGCCCGGAAACCGCAGCCCTGGCCAACGACCATCACGACGGCACCACACTGGCCCAGCAAGACGGCGGCCCAACCGACGAGCAGCTGCGCAAGGTCTGGGACGCGGTGCTGCAGCTGCACCACAACCAGGTCACCCACCGCAGCCTGACCGCCGACCGGATCTTGTTCACCGCGAATGGCCGGGGCGAGGAGGTCATGCTGCTCGATCCCGGCCACGGCGACGTGGCGGCCAGCGACCTGCAGCTCCGGCTGGACCTGACTCAGCTGCTCTCCGAGACCGCACTGCTGGTCGGGCCGGACCGGGCGGCTGCGGTGGCCGCGGAGAAGCTCAGCGACGAGGAGCTGGCCGCCATGGTCCCGCTGCTGCAGCCGGTGGCGCTGCAGCGCAGCACCCGGATGGCCATCCGCCGCCACAAAGAGATCCTGCCCGAGCTGCGCAAGCACCTGCTCGGCCCGGCCAGCGAGACCGAGTTCGAGCCGGCCCAGCTGACCCGGGTCCGGCCGCGAACGGTGATCACCATGGTGGCCACGGTCATCGCTGCGTACATCCTGATCGGGCAGCTCACCAAGGTGAACACCAGCCTGCTGCGCAGCGCCAGCCCGCTGTGGGCCATCGTCGTGCTGGCCCTGTCGGTGCTGACCTACTTCGGGGCGACGTTCGAGCTGACCGGGTTCGTGCTGGAGCGGATCGGCGTGGCCCGGACCTTCCTGGTCCAGGTGGCCGGGTCGTTCGTGACGCTGGTCACCCCCGCCGCGGTCGGCGGCGTGGCGCTGAACGTCCGCTACCTGCGCCGCCAGCAGGTCAGCGCCCCTGACGCCGCCGCCAGCGTGGGCGCCTCCCAGGTCGTCGCGTTCGTCTTGCACATGCTGCTGCTGATCATCTTCGCCGCGCTGACCGGCACCTCGCGCGCCACCAAGTCACTGCGGCCGCCCGCCTGGGTGTGGATCGCGCTGGCCGTGCTGGCCGCCGCCGCCGGGATCGTGCTGGCGATGCCGCGGCCGGCGGCTGCTGCGCAGCCGGGTGACCCCGACGCTGAATCAGATCGTGCCGCGGCTGCTGGACGTGGCGCAGCGGCCGGCCAAGCTCGCCGAGGGCATCGGCGGCGCGCTGCTGCTCACCGTGGCCTACATCGCCTGCCTGGACGCTTCGGTGCGCGCCCTGGGCGGCTCGGTGGCCATCGCCAGCATCGCCGTGGTCTACCTGACCGGCAGCGCGATCGGCTCGGTGTTCCCGACCCCGGGCGGGATCGGGGCGGTCGAGGCTGCGCTGTCGGCGGGGCTGATCGCGGCCGGCCTGCCGGGCTCGCAGGCCCTCGGCGCCGTGCTGGTCTTCCGGCTGGCCACCTTCTACCTGCCCGCGCCGGCCGGCTGGGCGGCGCTGAGCCACCTGCAGCGGCGCAACCTGCTGTGAGACAGCCTGCTGCGGGTCAGCCTGCGGTGCCGCAAGCTGCCGCGGCCGGCCCGGTCAGGGCCGCAGCACGGTGACCGAGCCGGCGGCCCGGTTCGCGACCCAGATGCGGCCGTCGCCGGCCCCGAGCCCGTCGGGGCCGGCGAAGCCGTAACGGCGGCCGGCCAGCCGCCGGATCAGCGCGCCGGTGACCAGGCTGACCTGCGTCACCGAGCTGTTGCGCAGGCTCGCCACCCACAGGCTGCCGGCGCCGGCGGCCAGCGCGGCGGGCCCGGCGAACCGGTACCGCGGGCCGCGGAGCACCCGGATCAGGGCCCCGGTCGCGGCGTCCAGCTCGGTGACCGAGCGGCCCGCGTAGTTCGCCACCCACAGCCGCCGGGCGCTGACGGCCAGCGCCGCGGGCCGGGCAAAGCCGTACCAGCGCCCGGACAAGGTGGCCAGCGGCTGCCCGGTGGCGGCGTCGAGCTCGGTCACCGAATTGCCGGCCGCGCTGGCCACCCAGATCCGGCCCGGGCCGGCCGCGATCGCGCTCGGGCGGGCGAAATGGAACCGACGGCCCCGCAGCAGCCTGACCAGGCGGCCGCTGGCGGCAGCTATCTCGCTGACCGAGTTGCCGCCGGAATTCGCGACCCACAGCCGCCCGGCAGCGGCGGTGAGCGCGGCCGGGCGGTTCAGCCGGTCGGCCGCGGACAGCCGCCGCTGCCAGGCTCCGGTCCGCGAGTTCACCTGGATGACGGCATCCGAGCGCGGGTTCGCGATCCACAGATGGCCGTAGCCCGCGGTCATCGCGCCCGGGCCGGAGAACCCGTACCGGGCGGCGGGCAGCACCGCCGCCCGGGCGCCGGTGGCGGCGTCCAGTTCGGTGACCGAGCTGCCGCGCGCGCTGGTGACCCAGACGTGACCGGCGGCTACCTTGACCGCGGCCGGCCGGCGGAGCCGGTAGGCGGCGCCGGCCAGCACGGTGACGGCGGGCGCGGCCCGGCGGCGGGCCAGCCGGGCGGCGGCGCAGCCAGCAGCGCCGGGGTGGCGGCAGGCCGGCCGGGCCGGGTGCGGGCCGGCGGTCACCACCAGCATGACGGCGGTCACCACCAGCACGACGGCCGCCGCGGCGGCGACCGTGATCCGCCACGGCCGTGCGAGCGCGCCCCAGGCCGTGCGCGCCGATCTCGCGGGCACGGCCGCGGGGGCGGCCGCCGGCCCGGCCGCGGCCGGCCGGATTTTCCGCCAGTACCGGCTGGCCGCCAGCCCGGCCGAGCGGATGGCCGGGCGGGCAGGCGGGCCGCCCGGCGGACGGCCGGACTTATGCCGGGGGGCATATCCGGTATTCAGCGAATCCGGTGCATTCATGGCATTCTCGCGAAATATTCAAGGGCGCCTTTCAAAAGCGCCGTCTGATGAATACCGCCCAGCTTAAAGCCCGTTCTTCCTGCCGGAAATAGCGGCCCCGATAATGGGCGAGTGAAATGGTGCCTTGTCGGCAATTAATGCGGCAGGAAAATACGGGGGAGCTGGATGGTGGCTGGCTCAGGCCAGCCGCGCGACGGCCAGCGCGGCCGCGAGCAGGGCGACCGCCCACGACATGGCCCGCAGCGCCTGCTCCAGCGGGGCCAGCAGCACGGCCTGGTCCAGCGGCCGCCGGGTGCCGTCGGCCAGCGTGACGGAGCCCGTCACGGCCTGGGCCCTGCGCCGCAGCAGGCGCGCCGGGGTGGACAGCGAGCGCTGCGCCAGGGACAGCGCCAGCGCCGCCGCGGCGGCCAGTACCGGCGCCACGGCAAGCCCGCCGGTCTGCGCCGCGTAGGCGGTGAGCACGGGGAACGCGCCCCAGGCGAGGCCGAAACCGAGGTCGGTGTGCACGATGCCGCGCAGCAGCTCGGCGTTGTAGGCAATGACCAGCACCGGCCCGGCGATCATGAATGGCACCAGCACCCAGCCCACCCGGGCCACCGCGGCTGCGCCGAGGGCCACCGCCCCGGCCAGGCCGATCGCCGTCGCGGCGACCAGGGCCGGCCCGGGTATGGCCGTGCGCAGCGGCCGGCCGTGCAGCTCGTCCAGGGCGTGCGCCGCCACGCCGACGGCCAGGAAGAAGCCGCCGAGCGTCAGCAGCAGCAGGGTCAGGCTGACGTGCGGGGCGAGCGCGGCGCCGAGCACGACATAGCTCAGGTGCCAGGCGGTGTAGGGCGGGTGCAGCAGTGTCCACCAGTCCCGCCACCGGCCCTGGCGGGCCGCGTAGAAGGCCGGGCGGGGAGTGCCCTCAGCCACTCGCCCGGGTTCCCCACATGACCAGGCCGCCGCCGAGGCTCATCACCCGGAAGCCGACCTGCTCGAACCCGGCCTGGTGCCAGGCGCGCACGGTCCACGGGATGGGGTAGCGGCGGTAGTGGCCGGAAATGCTCGGCCCGAGGAACCTGCCCACCTGGTACCACTCCCGGCCGCCGGTCAGCAGGCCGCCGGCCGGCAACAGCAGCCGGGTGTACAGCCACCAGACCGGATGCCAGACCAGTCCCGGCGGCACGGCGAACTCCAGGCTGGCCACGGTGCCGCCCGGCCGGACCACGCGGGCCAGCTCGCGCAGCGTCTGCACCGGGTCGTCCACGTAGCGCAGCAGGTAGGTGAACGTGAGCGCGTCGAACGCGGCGTCGGGGAAGGGCAGCTGCTCGGCCCGCCCGGCCACCAGGGCGATGCGGCCCGACTGGCCGGCCGCCGCCACGTTGCGCTGGCCCTGCCGCAGCATCGGCTCGGTGAGGTCCACTCCGGCCACCGTGGCGGAGGTGCGCGCCGCGAGCTGCAGCGCGACGCCGGCCGTGCCGGAGGCGACGTCGAGGATCCGCGCCCCGGCGCCGGGCACGACCTGGTCCACCATGGCCCGGCGCCAGCGGCCGTTCTGGCCGAACGAGAGCAGCTCGGCGAGCCGGTCGTAGCGGGCCGGGAGCGGGGTGAACAGGCGCTGCGCGAACCGGTTGCGCGCCGTCGCAGGAGGCGTCATGCACCGCTCCTTCCGGCATCGGGTGACTTGTACGGTAGCGCCCGGCCCGGTCCGGGCCGCAACCGGCGCGCGGCGGGACCGCCCCGGAAAGGGCGCCAGAGAGCACCGGCAGGGCAGCCCTGAGGGCGCCAGCGATCCCAGCATTGGGGACATGAGGCGCTGTACCTTTTCCGGCGCGCCGGATGAGCCTGACGAGGCGAGATGTGACGGATAGGAAGTTCTTCGTCTCCCTTCGTCACTAGATTGCCTAACCTTTACTTCCTCATGGTTTCACCATGACTAAGGGCGGCGTTACGTTCCCCCCGTCGCCCAGCGGTTCCGGCTCAGTCCGGCTACGTCGCAGCAAAACCGGAATAGACGTATGCCGCGCCGCAGACCGCGCAACAGGCCAAAGGAGACCTCATGCTACGTCGCTGGTGCATCCCCGTCGTGATCACGGCCCTGGCCGCCGTGCCCGCCCTGGCCACGGCGGGCAGCGCTGCCGCATCGGTGCGGCCCGCGCACGCCGCCCCCGCCCGGCCGGGGGGATTCCGGCCTGGCGGCGTGATCAAGCCGGCCAGATCAGCCGGCGCGGCTGCGCGCAGCCGCTCGACCGCACAGAGCACCAACTGGTCCGGCTACGCGGCCACCGGCGGCAGCCGGGCGTTCAGCAGCGTCTCGGCCAACTGGACCCAGCCGACCGCTACCTGCCCGGGCGGCAGCCAGTACGCCTCGTTCTGGGTCGGCCTGGACGGGTACAACTCCGGCTCGGTCGAGCAGACCGGCACCGACTCCGACTGCTCGGGCCGCACGCCGCAGTACTACGGCTGGTATGAGATGTACCCGGCCTACCCGGTGAACTACTCCAACACCGTCCGGCCCGGCGACCACATGAGCGCGTCGGTGACCTTCTCCGGCACCGAGACCTACACGCTGGTGCTGACCGACAGCACCCGCGGCTGGACCAAGAAGACCGTCGTCAACGAGTCCGGCCTGGCCCGGTCCTCGGCCGAGGTGATCACCGAGGCGCCGTCGTCGAATAGCGGCGTGCTGCCGCTGGCCGATTTCGGCACCGTCACCTACGGCAGCTCCACGGTGAACGGCACGTCGATGGCCAGCCACAACCCGGTCCAGATCACCATGGTCGACAACAGCGGCCGGGACAAGGACACCACCAGCTCGATCAACTCCAGCGGCGGGTTCAGCAACACCTGGCTGCGGTCCAGCTGACCGCACCGGCGCGCAGCCGGGCGGGCGGCACCGCGATCCGCACCGCCCGGCTGCACCCGGACCCGCTGGCGCCGCCGAGATGACGGCCGGGCTTGAGATCATCAGTCAGGTTGAGGACGGCGAACGGGCCTGAGTGCCGCGGCCGTCCCCGCCCGGCGGGGCAGCGCCTGGCCTGGCCGGCCGCCGGGGCGTCCCCGGCCTGACCGCCGTCGCCGGCCAGCCGCGGCAGCCTGACCACGAAGCGGGTGCGCCCTGGCCGGCTGGACACCTCCGCGCTGCCGTGGTGGGCGATGGCCACGGCGTCCACGATGGCCAGGCCGAGCCCGGTGCTGCCCGCCGTGCGCGACCGGGAGCTGTCGCCGCGCACGAACCGCTCGAACAAGGCGGGCTGCAGCTCGGCGGGGATGCCGGGGCCGTCGTCGGTCACGCTCACCTCGACCAGGCCCGGGCCTGGCGGGCCGGATCCGGTCCCGCTGTCCGGCGCGGCCGCCAGCGCCACGGTCACCGTGGTGCCCTTCGGGGTGTGCTTGGCGGCGTTGCTGAGCAGGTTGGCGAAGACCTGGTGCAGCCGGTGGTCGTCACCGCGGACCAGGACCGGCTCGCCCGGCAGCTCCAGCATCCACCGGTGGCCGGGAGCCGCCACCCGGGCGTCGCTGGTCACCTCGATGGCCAGCCGGGTGAGGTCCACCGGCTCGCTGGCCAGCGGGCGGCCGGCGTCGATCTGGGCCAGCAGCAGCAGCTCGTCCACCAGCACGCTCATCCGCGCCGACTCCGATTCGACCCGGCCGAGCGCGTGCGCGACGGTCTCGGGCACCGGGCCGGGATCACGGCGGCCCAGCTCGGCGTAGCCGCGGATGGCGGCCAGCGGGGTGCGCAGCTCGTGGCTGGCGTCCGCGGCGAACCGGCGCAGCCGGGCCTCGCTCGCCGCGCGGCGGCCGAGGGCGGCCTCGACGTGGCCGAGCATCCGGTTGAACGCCGCGCCGACCTGCCCGACCTCGGTCCTCGGGTCGGCGTCCGGGACCCGGTCGGGCAGCTCCACGTCACCGGCGGCCAGCGGCAGCTCGGCCACCCGTGAGGCGGTCGCGGTGACCCGCCGCAGCGGCCGCAGCGACAGCCGCACCCAGGCGGTGCCGAGGATCCCGGTGAGCACCAGCGCGGCCCCGAACACCGCCAGCTCGGCCATGGCCACCGCGCTGAGCGTGCTGTCCGTCGACTTCAGCGACAGGCCGGTGACGTAGACCCCGGACGGGGTGCGGACCGCGGCCATCTGATAGGTGCCGTAGCCGGATAGCTCCACCGCGCGGGGCGACCCGCCAGGCGGCAGCGACGCCAGCTCCCGCTCGTCCGCGGCGCTCAGCCGGCATGGGTCCGGGCTGTCCCCCCGCGCGGCGAAGTAGGGGTGGCGGACGGCGCCGCCGGAGATGGCGGCGGTCAGGATGCCGTAGTTCTGCACCTGCTGGGTGCAGTCGGCCGGGCTGTTCGGGCCGCCCTTGTTGTCGATGTCTTGGTCGCCGTCGCCCGCGGCCGGGCTGCCACCGCCCGGCGCCCCGAACAGCCCGCCGGAGCCTTGCTCGTGCGCCTGCGGGTGCAGGCACATGCTGTACTGCTGGCCGGCTTGCACCAGCTGGGTGTTGAGCTGCCCGGTCAGCACCGAGCGCAGGTGCGCGTAGGTCACCGCGCCGACCGCGGCGCAGGCCAGGGCGAGCAGCACCAGCACGCCTGCGATGAGCCGGCCGCGCAGCGTGCGCACGGCCAGCCTGCCCGCTGCCCGGCCCGGCCAGCTCACGATCAGCCCGCGGGCTTGAGCACGTACCCGACGCCGCGGACGGTGTGGATCAGCGGCTCGCGGCCGGCGTCGATCTTCTTGCGCAGGTAGCTGATGTACAGCTCGACCACGTGCGCCTGGCCGCCGAAGTCGTAGTTCCAGACCCGGTCCAGGATCTGGGCCTTCGACAGCACCCGGCGCGGGTTGCGCATCAGGAAGCGCAGCAGCTCGAACTCGGTCGCGGTCAGCTCGATCTCCTCGCCGCCGCGCCGCACCTCCCGGGCGTCCTCGTCCATGACCAGGTCGCCGACGCTCAGCTCGGTGCCGCTGCGGGCCCGGGCGATGCCGGCCCGGCGCAGCAGGCCGCGCAGCCGGGCCAGCACTTCCTCCAGGCTGAACGGCTTGGTCACGTAGTCGTCGCCGCCCGCGGTGATGCCGCTGACCCGGTCCTCGACCGCGTCGCGCGCGGTCAGGAACAGCACGCACACGCCGGGCAGGATGCCGCGGACCCGGCGCAGCACCTCGAGGCCGTCGAAGTCGGGCAGCATGATGTCGAGCACGATCGCGTCGGGCTGGAACTCCCGGGCCGTGCGGACCGCGCTGCTCCCGTCGGCAGCGGTGCGGATCTCCCAGCCCTCGTAGCGCAGCACGCTGGCCAGCAGCTCGGCCAGGCTCGGCTCGTCGTCGACCACCAGGACCCGCACCGGGGTCCCGTCGGGCCGGCTGATCGTCCCCGCACGCGGCTGACGGCCCGGCTGGGCCGCGGCGGGCGGCTGGCTGACTGCTGTCATGATGCTCATGCTCCTACCCTGCCCGGCCCTGGTCCGTGCACCTTATGCGGCAGCTCTGGGTTTCTTCTGAACCGGGGCGGCCCGCCGCCGGCCTGGCCCGCCGGAGAGCCGGTCCAGGCGCAGCGCGAGCGCCGGGCAGGCCGCGGCGGCCCGCCGGGCCTGGCGCAGCAGCGGGGCCGGCACCGGCCCGGGGGCCAGTACCGGGTAGCCCCATTCGTCTCGCGTGATCAGCTCGGGCAGCAGCTCGACGCACGCGCCGTGGCCCGAGCACGCCACCCGGTCCACGCTCAGCTCACGTCCGGTCATGGCCGTCATCTCCAGTCAGCTTCGCCCTGCGGCGGCTGCGTCGGCAGCGGCAGGAACCCGGCCCGGCCCGGCTCGTGCGCGGCGCTGCAGCGACCGCCCAGGTGCAGGTCGATCTCGCCGCCGAACACGGTCAGCGCGCTGCGCACGAACCGGACCGTGCCGTCGGGGTGGTGGCAGGCGCCGCGCCCGGTCACCAGGCCGGCCCAGCGGCGCAGGTCGGCCAGCAGCCGCGGGTCGGGCCGGGGACCGGCCAGGCCGGATAGCGCGGCGGCGATCCGCGGCAGCCCGTTGAAGCACGGCCCGCACTGGCCGGCCGACTCCAGCGCCAGGTAGCGGGCCACCCGGGCCGTCTCGGCCAGGCCGCAGTAGCCGGCCGGCAGCGCGGCGAGCACGCCGGCGCCGGCGAACGCGCCGGCCGGCTTGAGGTCGGCGTTGCTCAGCGACAGCCGGGCCGCCTCGGCGGCCGGCAGCCAGGCGCCGTGGTAGCCGCCGCACAGCACCGCCTGCACTCCCGCCGAGCAGTCCGCCAGCGCCGCCAGCGGGGTGCCGAGCGCCGCCTCGACCACCCGGCTGACACCGTCGGGCCCGAGCACCGTGCACAGCATGCTGCCCGGCTCGGCCGCCGTGCCGACCGAGCGGAACCAGTCCGGCCCGAGCCGCGCGATCAGCGCGATGTGCGCGAGGGTCTCCACGTTCTGCACCAGGGTCGGGCGGCCGCCGATGCCGCGCAGGTAGACCGGGGGCCGCTTGCTGCCGGGCCGCGCCGGGCCGCCGCCGGCCCGGCTGGCCAGGGCGGATTCCTCCCCGGCCAGGAACCGGGACGGCGCCTCGACCAGCTCCACGGCGGCCCGGTCCGCGGCGGCCGCCGCGCGCTGGCCGAGCGCGACGTCCAGGTGGCGCAGCAGGGCGGAGTCGCGGTGCACGTACAGGGCCGCCGCAGGGGCGCCGACCGCCTCCGCGGCCAGTTGCAGGCCGTCCAGCACCAGGTGCGGCGCGTGCCACAGCAGCCAGCGGTCCTTGCCGCTGGCCGGCTCGCCCTCCGCGCCGTTGCCGACCGCCACCGGGTCCCGGCCCGCTCCGGCCACCGCCTCCATCTTGCGGTGCACCGGGAAGGCGGCACCGCCGCGCCCGGTCAGGCCTGCGGCCGCGATCTCGCCGATGAGCCGGCGGCGGCCGCGGTAGGGCACCGGCCCGAGCAGGTCGGTGTGACCGCGCAGGCCGGCGGGTTCCCCTCGCCCGGGCTGGCGGCCAGCAGTCGCGGCAGCCTGCCCGGAGGCACCCGGTACCGGGGCCGGCCATCGGGCCGGGCCAGGGGCAGCATCATCGTCGCCGGGGCGCTCATCGGGCACCTGCTCTCATCCGGTTCCGGTCATCGGGACGGCCGGCCAGCACCCCGGCCGGGCGGTGCGCGACGGGAGTCTGCGCGGCGCGGCCGAGTATCCGCCAGGCAGCCGCGGCGGCGACCGCCAGCGCGCAGCCGATGGCCAGGCCCAGCAGCACGCCGTGGCGGGCGTCGGCGCTCGCGCCGAGGCTGTGCGCCAGCGCGACCGGCCAGGCGGCGTAGGCCAGCCAGTGCACGGCGCGCCAGGCCCGCCGCCCGATCCGGGCCCGGACCAGGCTGGTCAGCACCAGCGCGGCGATCAGGTCGATCGAGATCGCGCCCAGGCCGAGCCAGAACGGCTCGTAGGAGGAGGTGAACGGGACCAGCGCCGCCACCGCCCGGATGCTCACATACGGGTCGGCGATCGCCGTCACGATGTGCACGGCGAGGAAGGCCACGGCCAGCAGCGAGATGTTGCGGTGCAGGCCGGTGACGGCGAACCCGGGCAGCCCGGGCAGCCGGCCCTGCCGGTTCACCAGCACGCCGAGCACCACGACGGCGGTCAGCAGGACCAGCGCCACCACGCCGGTGGCCCGGCTGGCGTACCACAAGGCGGTGCTGGAGATGATGCCGTTCACGGCCGGGCCGGCCGTGACGGCCGGGCCGCCGTGCGGCCGCGGGCAGGACTGTTCGCGTTCATGCCAGTCAGGTTGCCCGCCGCGGCCGTGCCCTCCCGCTAAGAACCCTCTGCGCGGGCTATGAGAGGTAACGCGCGAGCAGGCGGCGGGCGGCGCGGTCGCCGGGCAGGTCCGCCTGGTGCAGCACGGTGAACCCGGCGGGCAGCAAGGAGGCCGGCTCGCCAGGGCGCAGGCACCAGTCCGGGCACATGCCAGGCCGCGCGGCCAGCGCCTGCTCGGTGAAGGCCTCCCAGGCGAGCAGGCCGCCGGGCGCGACCGCGGCGGCGGCCATCGCGAATACGGCCGCGTCCCAGTACCGGGTGCACAGCACCAGCGCGTACCGGGCGCCGGGCGGCGGGGCCCACGCGGGCAGGTCCGCGTGCACCGCGGTGACCAGCCCGGCCACTCCGCGCCGCGCCGCCTCGGCGGCCAGCGACTGCAGCGCCACCTCCGACACGTCCACGGCGGTGACGGCCCGGCCCGCCGCCGCGGCCAGCAGCGCGCTGCCCGACGTGCCGCAGGCCAGCTCCAGCACCGGGCCGGCGGGCAGCTGCAGGCTGGGCGGCTGAGTGCCGGGCGGCTGAGTGGCGGGCGGCTGAGTGGCGGGCGGCTGAGTGGCGGGCGGCTGAGTGCCGGGCGGCAGGCCGGCGCCGGTGCTCGCTCCGGCACCGGCGCCGAGCAGGAACTCGCCGAGCGGGTGCGGCGCGAAGCCCGGCCCGGACCCGGCGGCGTAGCGGGCGTTCCAGCGCAGCCGGCCGGGGTGCCCGGCCAGGCCGGGCACCCCGATATCGTGCGGCTGGGTCACCGGATGCCGTCAGACCCGCGCGGTGTCCTTACGGAACCGCCAGGCCGCCCCGCCCGCGAAGATCACCAGCCAGGCCGCGGCGTTGAGGACCCAGGACAGCTGCACGCCCTGATTCAGCAGCGGCGCGTGCACCAGCTGGTTGAGCCCGTACAGCGGCGTGTAGTGCGCGATCGTCTGCAGCACGTGCGGGTACTGGCTGAGCGGGATGAACAGGCCGCCGCCGAAGGCGAACAGCAGCAGCGCGAACGACAGGATCTGCATCACGTTCGCGGTCGGCAGCAAGTAGCCCATGAACAGCCCGAAGGCGGCGAACACCAGCGACCCGACCCAGACCGAGGCGGCGCTGGCGATCCAGATGTCGCCCGGCATGGCGGGCTTGCCGGTGGCCTTGCCGACGATGAACACCACGACGACCGAGCCGAGGCCGAGCACCATCGCGGTGAGCATCTTGATCACGATGTAGGCGGCCGGGGACAGCGGGGTCAGCCGCAGCTGGCGGCTCCAGCCCTCGGCCCGCTCGATCGAGACCATGGCCCCGCCGCTGGTGGTGGCGAGCACCGCGCCGTACAGCGCCATGCTGATCAGGATGAACGCGGAGACGTTGCCCACGCCGGCCTTCTGGTTGGCGTACTGGGCGTTCAGGCCGAAGATCAGGAACAGCACCGACGGCAGCAGCACGGTGAAGATCAGCGTGCGCCGGTTGCGGAGCAGGCGGCGGATCTCCAGGCCGAGGATGGTGGGGTTGAAGCCGCCCAGGGCGGGCGCGCGGCGGCTGGTCAGGTCCGGCGCGGTCAGCTGGCCGGTGCTCATCGGGCTGCTCCGTTCGTGGTGTCGTCGCCGGTGAGGGCGATGAAGGCGTCTTCCAGGCCGCGGGTGGTGATCTCCAGGTCGGTGGCCGGGGTCTGGGTCAGCAGGTACCGGGCGACCGCATCGCTGTCGCTGGCGTGCACCAGCACGGTGTCGCCGCGGGTCTCGGCACTGTCCGCGCCGTCGATGCCGCGCAGCACCGCGACGCTGGCGCCGGGCAGCGTAGCCCGCACCGTCCGGCCGGCGGCGAGCGCCTTGACCTGGGCCGAGGTGCCGTCCGCGACGATCTGGCCGCGGCGCAGCAGCACGATCCGGTCGGCGTACTCGTCGGCCTCCTCCAGGTAGTGGGTGGCGAACAGGACCGTCCGGCCGCGCTCGGCATCCTGGCGGATCGCGGCCCAGAAGCCGCGCCTGCCCTCCACGTCCATGCCGGTGGTGGGCTCGTCCAGGATGAGCAGCTCGGGGTCGGGCAGCAGCGCCATGGCGAAGCGCAGCCGCTGCTGCTCGCCGCCCGAGCATTTGCCGACCATCCGCCCGGCGATCTCGCTGATCCCGGCCCGGCGCAGCACTTCCTCAGCCGGGCGGGTATGGCTGAACAGGCTGGCGGTGTACCGGACGGTCTCGCCGACCGTGAGGTCCTTGATCAGGCCGCCGGTCTGCATGACCGCGGCGACCAGGCCGCGGCTGATGGCCTGGCGGGGAGCCGTGCCGAACACCGTGGCGGTGCCCGCGGACGGCTCGGACAGGCCGAGGATCATGTCGATGGTAGAGGTCTTGCCCGCGCCGTTGGGGCCGAGGAACGCGACGATCTCGCCCGCGGCGACGGTCAGGTCCAGGCCGTTCACCGCGGTGACCGGACCGAATCTCTTGTGCAGGCCGGCCAGCTCGATGGCCGGCGGCAGCTGGCCGGCGGTCGCGGGCCAGCGTCCGGGACTGGCATCTGTGACTGTCATAGCTCCATCGTGGCCCCGGCCGTGGGCCGCCGGCCACGAGTTATTACACGAGCCGCCCATGACACCGGTCACGGGCCGGACGGGACTGATGTCCGGCCCGGCGGCGTCAGTCCTGGTCAGGCGGCCATCCGCCCAGCCGGTGCACCTCGCCCGCCTCGCTCACCAGGCGGGCGGCGAGCCCGAGGCCGTCCAGCCAGGCCACCGCGGGCTCGCCCTTGATGATCGCCGCGGTGCTCGCGGCGTTGGCGTCGGCGCAGCTGGCCGCGGCGACCGACACGGTGCGCCAGGCTGGCCGGGCCGGCCGCCCGGTCCGCGGGTCCAGGATGTGGTGCAGCACCGACCCGCCGCGCTGCCAGCGGCGGGCAGTGGTGCTGGAGGTGGCCAGCCCGCCGGAGCTGACCGACACCACGGTGCTCGGGCCGGTGGCGGGCTCGTCCGGGCGGCCGACGACATCCTGCACCCGGATGCCCCAGCCGCCGCCGGGCGGCGGGCCGGCCACGGCGATGTCGCCGCCCAGGCTGACCAGCACGCCGCAGCCGAGCCGGGCGGCCAGCCGCGTGGCGCTGCGGTCGGCGGCCCACGCCTTGGCGGTCGCGCCGAGGTCGAGGCGGATGCCCGGCGCCATCCGCAGCACGCCGGTCGCGGGGTCCAGGTCCACCTGGTGATAGCCGGGCGCTGCGCGCACGGTGAGCCGCAGCGGCGGGCCGTCGCTGCGCACCAGGCCGAAGTCCCGGTCGTAGCCCACGGCGCTCATGGCCGCGCCGACCGTGGGGTCGACGCAGCCGTCGGTCAGCAGCGCCGCCCGCAGGGCCACGCCGATCACCTCGGCCAGCAGCGGGCTGACCGGGACCGCCTCGCCGCGGTCGACCGGCCCGGCCAGCCGCATCAGCTCCGAGTCGGGCCGGAACCGGCTGCACGCGGCGTCCACTTCGGCCAGGTCGGCGGCCAGCAGCTCCCGGCCGGCCTGCAGGCAGGCGGGGTCGGTGACTGCCAGCCGGACCAGCGTGCCGAGCGCCCGCCAGTCCGCGCCCGCCGGTTCCGTCCCGGCCAGGTCCGGGCCCGCTGAGTCTGTGCCCACCGGCCCTGTTGTAGCCGGCCCGGCGGTCATCACGAGCCGCCGGACACCGCGGAGCCGCCGGAACCCGAGCTGCCGGATCCGGACCCAGAACTGCCGGAGCCTGACCCGGAGCTTGAGCTTGAGCTTGAGCCGGACCCGCTCGTGCCGGAGCTGCTGGCCGGGGCGGACGAGCGCCGCAGATGGTCGTGATGCGCCGTTGCGGCGGAGCTGCCGGAGCCCGAGCTGGCCGAGGAGCCCTGGCCTGACGTGCTGGCCGAAGCCGAGTGCGCGGAGCCGGGCAGTGTCGCCGCCACCACCACGCCGCCGAGCACGCTGGCCACCCCGACCCCGGCGGTCACGCTGCGCAGCCGGGAGCTGGCCTGCTGCCGGGCCGATATCGCGCGCAGCAGGCCGCCGCGGTCGCGGCGGCCTGGCGGGTACATCTGGTCGTTGTCTCCGGTCATGGCGTCCATCATGCGGCCGGTGCTTCTGCGGAGCTTCTGTGGCGGCTGCGGGACTGCTGAGAACCGGGCCGGCCGCGGTATCTCCCGGCGGCCGGGCGGCCGGGCCTGTGCACCGGACTGTGGATGACCGGTGGAAAACCCCGCCGCGCGGGGGATAAGGCGGACATGTCCTGTGCACAACAAAAGTTTTCGGCCTGACCTGCGAAAAGGGGCTTGTGCGGCGGCACCGCGAGGCAGTAGAAATCTCTCACCGCCGAATGACGGACACGCCCCGGAGGTCACTCCGGGAGCCGCCCGAAGGCCGGGAAACCGGTTCTGAGGACGGAGTGGCCGGTACCGGCGGGAGACCGGTCGGGCCCGAGCCGCCGAGCAATCGGTGCGCCAGCCTCCGGCACGGCAAGGCCCCTGCATCTCATACATGCAGGGGCCTTGCTGGCGTTCGGGGCCAGGTATGTATTCCGCCATCTTTGCCGCCGGCGCTTGCGTGTTTTCCGCGCGCTGATCCGCTTACGATGCGACACTTACCGTGACGCTCCGGATACACCTCGTCCCGCTGGCGGGGGCCAGCAGCAGGTGTGCGGATGCGGCGGCTGGACTCCAGCCGCGTGACGACCGGGCGGCCGCCGGGGGGCGGCCGAGTGACCGGGGACAACGGGGAAGGCGCTCGCGCGCCTTGCAGGCGTGCCCGCGTGGCGCGCGCTGCCGGGCTGAGCGCAGCCGGACGGCGATCCTGGCGGCGGCGGGCCGCGGAGACGGGGGATTCGATGGGCCTCATCGCGGAACGGGACAGCGGCACGGCCGGCTACGAGGCCGTCGAGGTGCCGCCCCGCCCGGCCCGCGAAGACGCCGCCGCCGCGCACGCGCTGTCCGTGCTGCGCCGTACCTCGGCCCGGCCCAGCCGCCGGGCCGTGCTCTACCTGCACTGCGCCGACGACGCGTTCGTGCCCGACGACCTGGCCGACTGGTATACCGAGCGCGGCTTCCACTTCTACGTCGCGGACCTGCGCCCGCGCGAGGACGGTGACCGGCACGACCGGCATGACGGTGGCAAGCGGCTGAGCGGCAAGGCGCTGCGGGCCTGCTTCGAGGCAATCGACTCCGCCTGCGCCTACCTGCGCGAGGCCGAGGGCATCGACGCGCTGATCGTCAGCGCGCACGCGGCGGGCGCCGTCGCGGCCGCCTTGTGGTGCGACACGCGGCGCGCGGACCGCCCGGCCGACGCGCTGGTGCTGACCAGCCCCGCCTTCGGCCGCCGCGACCCCGGGGCGCTGGACATCACCTGCCCGGTCCTGGTCATCTCCCCGCCCGGCGGCACCGCCGGCGAGCCGGGCCGGGAAGGCAAGGCGCGCAAGCGCGGGCACCGCGGCGGCGGCTCGGTGCAGCTCGGGGCGCATGTCACCTGGCTGCGGCTGGCCGACGGGCTCGGCCCGGAGCCCGCCCGGCCGGCCGCGGCTGCGGCCTCGGCCGCGGACCGCATGGCGGGGGACCTCATGGCCGCGGACCGCATGGCCCCGGACAGTGCGGGCTCCGGAACCGCGGGGGCGCCCGGCAGCTCCGGGATCAGCGCCGGGTCAGGGGCTGCCGGGGGCGCCGGAGGTTCCGGCCTGGCCGCCCGGGGCGGGGCCAGCGGCACGGTGACCGACATTGCCGCGGCGGGCCGGTCCGGGTCCGGGACCAGGCTGGCCGCGGGCGGCCGGATCGGCGCCAGCGTGCGGCCGGTGACGCCCGGGCGGATCAGCGTGTACCCGGGCACGGCCGGGCGTATCGGGATCCGGCCGGAGGCCCGGCCGGGCGAGCCGCGCCCGGCCGACGACCGGCAGCGCTTCTTCGACGAGATGGGCCGCTGGCTCGGCACCTACATGTACGGCCAGGTCCGCGACCAGCTACTGTGACGCCCGCGGCGGCGCGGCGGGCGGCACGTCACGCCGGGCCGGCGCTGGCTGAGCGGACGACGGTGACGTTCACCATCGGGTAGCCGCTGGCGCCGTTGGGCTCGGGCGGATCCTGGACCGCGGTCTGGGTGTAGCCGGTCTTGTCGGTGGCGCGGGACTCGATCAGGTGCCCGCCCGGGGTGGCGTTCCAGTCGCAGGCCCACTGCCGCCAGGTGTCGATGCCCGGGACCGCGCCGAGCCTGGCCTGCCGCCAGGGCCCCTGGTCTACCCGCACCTCCACCGCGTCGATGCCCTTGTGCTGCGCCCAGGCCACCCCGGCCACGGTCACCTTGCCGGGCTTGAGCGTGCCGATGCCGGTCGGCACGTCGATGCGCGACTCGGTCTTGATCGGCGCCTGCTGCGACCAGCCGCGCTGTGCCCAGTAGGCGGCGTTCTGCGCGTACCTCGTGACCTCGATGTCGGTGATCCACTTGCAGGCCGACACGTACCCGTACAGGCCGGGCACCACCATGCGGACCGGGAAGCCGTGCTGAACCGGCAGCGGCGTGCCGTTCATCGCGAACGCGAGCATGGCGTCCCGGCCGTCCATCGCGGTCTGCACCGGCGAGCCGGAGGTGAACCCGTCGGAGGAGGTGCAGTACAGCTGGTCGGCCCCGGCCTTGATGCCGGCCTGCCGCAGCAGCCGGCCGAGGCTGACCCCCAGCCACTTGGCGTTGCCGATGTAGGGACCGCCGACCGGGTTGGACACGCAGGTCAGCGTGATGTAGTCCTCCAGCAGCGGCTGCCGGAGCAGCTCGTGGAAGTCCAGCACGATCTCCCGCGAGACCATGCCGTGGATGCGCAGCTACCAGCTGGACGGCGCGATCTCGGGCAGCACGATCGCGGTGTCGACCCGGTAGAAGGCGGCGTTCGGGGTGATAAACGGGCCGAGGCCGGGGATCGTGCAGGTCCGTCCCGGCGGGCAGCGCGGCGGCGCGGCGGGGAGCGGCGGGCAGCCGCAGGTGCCGCTCCGCCGCGGCCACGCTGGCGCGTTCCAGCTCCTGGCGGCCGACGGCAAGGCCACGGCGGCCGAGCCCGCCACCGCCGCGCCCGCCACCAGGAATCCGCGGCGCGGCGGTCCGGGCGGCGGGGCACCGTGCCCCTCGCGCGGCCGGCCCGGCGGGCGGGCGGCCGGGCGGGGACGCCGGCGGCCCGGCTTCCGCGCCGGGGCCGTCCGGCGGTGCCCAGCTCGCCCCCGGATCGGGCGGCAAAGGTCCGGGACCGGAGCTGTCCGCCGGGGCCGGAGGCTGCGCGGCGCGGGGCTGGCCGGCCGCGGGCTGCGCGGCGCGGGGCTGGCCGGCCGCGGGCTGCGCGGCGGGGGCCGCCAGGGCCGCTGGGGCGCGGGCCACGGTCACCCGCCAGGCCGCCCGGACCAGCCAGGTCAGCGCCGCGGCGGCGGCGGCCGCGCCGATCAGCGACGGCAGCGCGCTGGCCGGGCCGGCTCCCGGCCGGGTCACCGCGGCGACCACGCCGATCAGCGCGAACATCCCGAGGCCGGCCAGGCCGAGCCGCAGGCTGCGGGTGGCGGCCGCGCCGATCACGGCTGCGATCACGGCCAGCACGACCAGGATCCCGCCGACCAGCAGCTGCTTGTCGTGCGTCCCGAACGCGGCGATGGCGAAGTTCTTGACCGGCGGCGGGGTGAAGTCGATCGACAGGTTGCCGACCGCGACCACCGGCGAGGCGTCCGGCGAGGTGAACGCGGCCACCAGCTGCCCGGCGCACAGCGCCAGCGCCCCGGCCAGCACCCCGGCGGCCGCGCCGCGCCAGGTCAGCCCGGCAGGACGGGCCGGGCGGGCGGGCTCCGGGGCGTCCTCGCTGCTTGTCACATTCATGATTCGTCACCGGGCCGGCCTGGTATTGGAAACGGCCGCCCGGAGTTGATCAAGATTGGCACGGGCCTGCGCCAAGCTTTCGCCCGGGCGGCGGCGAATACACAATGTGAGCATGCCGCATCGCCGCCGTGAGCCCGGCGCCGCCGGGCCGCAGCCCGTCCCGGCGCCTGGACCGCTGCCGCTGGAGCAGCTGGTGGCCGCGGTCGCATGCGGTGACCAGCAGGCTTTCGACGTCCTGTACGACCGCACGGCCGGGCAGGTGCTCGGGGTGGTCCGGCGGGTGGTGCGCGATCCGGCGCAATCCGAGGAAGTGATGCAAGAAGCCCTGCTTGAAGTCTGGCGCGAAGCCGCCCGCTACGACACTGAGCTGGGCAGCGCGGCGGCGTGGATCATGATGCTGGCGCACCGCCGGGCGGTGGACCGGGTCCGGGCCGAGGAACGGTCGGCGCAGCGCGAGCGGCGTGCGGCCCGGGCCCAGATCGCCTACGACGACGTCACCGAGACGGTCGAGGCCAGCCTGGACGCCGAGCGGGTGCGGCGCTGCCTGGACACCCTCACCGAGCGGCAGCGCGAGTCGGTGACGCTGGCCTACTACCACGGCTACACCTACGCCGAGGTAGCCGGGCTGCTCGGGCTGCCCGCCGGGACGGTCAAGACCCGGATGCGGGACGGGCTGATCAGGCTCCGCGACTGCATGGGGGTGTTCTGATGCAGGCCAGCGACGCTGACGCCCACACGCTGGTGGGCGCATACGCGATGGACGCGGTGTCCGATGCCGACCGGGCCCGGTTCGAGGAGCACCTGACGGCCTGCCCGGCCTGCCAGGACGAGGTGCGCGAGCTGCGGGAGGCCACGGCCCGGCTGGCCGCGGCGGCCGCGGTGGTGCCGCGGCCCGGGCTGAAGGCCATGGCCATGCAGGCGGCCGCGCAGACCCGGCAGCTGCCGCCGGTGACCGGCGACCTGGCGCCGCAGCCGGCCGGCCCGGGGCCGCTGCCGCCGGCCGGATCCGCCGGCCAGCCAGCGCAGGGCCGGACGGCCGGCCCGGTCCGGCGGCGCCGGGCCGCGGCCGGGCGCCGCCCGCTGCCCCTGCTCCCGGCCGCCGCCGCGGCCGTGCTCGTGGTGATGATCGTCGCCGCCGTGCTGCTGGTCGGCGGGGCCCGGCACCGGCTCAACCTGGCGCAGGGGAAGAGCATGGCCGTCACCCGGGTGCTGGACGCGCCCGACGCCGCCACCATGCGGACGAAGGTCAGCACCGGCGGCACCGCCACGGTGGTGATGTCGCACGCCCAGGGCAGGCTGGTGTTCACCGCGGCGGGGCTGCATGCGCTGCCGTCCGCCCGCCGGTACGAGCTGTGGGTGATGGGGCCGGCCGGAGCCCGGCCCGCCGGGATGCTGGCCCCGCAGCACGGCGGGATGGTGACCCCGATGCTGGTGTCGCGGCTCGGGGCCGGGAGCGCGATCGGGCTGACCGTCGAGCCGGCCGCCGGGTCGCCCAAGCCGACCACCCCGGCGGTCATGCTGCTGAGCCTGCGCGTCCCCGGCTGACCGCGCGGGACGGCCCGCCCCGGGCTGCTGAGCCGCGGGCCTGCCTGACTGAGGGACCCGTCAGGGGCCGAACTGCCAGCGGGTCGGCGACCCGGTGAAGTCGCCGTGCCGCATGCTGATGACCGTGCCCGGCCGGACGCTGACCGTCGCGTTGACCGCCGGGTCGAGGAAGTCGGGCTGCAGGTCGGTGCCGTACTTGGCGTTCATCAGGTCCAGCACCCGGCGGATGGCGCCCGCGGCGGTGACGATCTCCGCCCGGCCCTCGATCACGACCGGGTCGCTGGCGTCCTCGGTGGTCACCACGCAGCGCGGGTCGGCCCGCAGGTTCTTCGCCTTGCGCGAGCCCACCGCGGTGGTGAACCACAGCGCGCTGTCGTCCCACATGCCCCAGACCGGCATCGAGTGCGGGCGGCCGTCCGGCCAGGCCGTGACGACCCAGTAATTGCGCGCCGCGGTCAGCCGCTCGGCCGCCCACGACCAGGGCAGCAGGCCGCTGCCTTCCTCCGGCCCGGCGATCCCGTAACCGGGCATGTAGGGACGGCTGATCCGCGGCAGGTCCATGCCGCAGGTTTACCGCAGTCCGGCGGCCAGGCGCGGGATTTCACTGATCCCGGAGCCCGGCCGGCTGCGGGCGACAGTACCGGCCGGGCAGGCTAACGTGGCCTGCGTGAAAGCTTCCCCCGACGCGCAGCAGCGGCTGCTGGAACTCGCCGACCTGGACACCGAGCTCGGCCGCCTGGACCACACCCGGCGCAACCTGCCCGAGCACGCCGAGCTGGCCCGGCTGCAGCAGCGGGACGGCGAGCTGCGCGACATCCTGGCCGCGGTCAGCGCGCGCGAGGGCGACCTGCACCGCGAGCAGGCCAAGTCCGAGGCGGACGTCGAGCAGGTGCGCAACCGGATCGACCGGGACCGCACGCGGCTGGAGGCGGGCCAGGTGGCCTCGCCGCGCGAGCTGGGGAACCTGCAGTCCGAGATCGCCTCGCTGCTGCGCCGCCAGGACGACCTGGAGGAGATCGTCCTGGACGTGATGGAGCGGCGGGAGGGGGCCGAGGCCGGCCGGAAGTCCGCGGCGGCCGAGCGCGAGCAGGTCACCGCGGACATCGAGGCGGTCACCGGGCGGCGCGACGCGGCCCTGGCCGACCTGGCCGAGGAGTCCGGCAAGGCCGCCGGCCGGCGGTCCGCGGTCGCCGCGGACGTGCCCGCCGACCTGCTGGACCTGTACGAGCGGCTGCGGGTGCAGCACGGCGGGGTCGGCGCGGCCGCACTGCGGCGCGGCCGGTGCGAGGGCTGCCACCTGTCGCTGAACACCGTCGACCTGCGCGCGATCCGGGCCGCGGCCGAGGACGAGGTGGTGCGCTGCGAGGAGTGCCGCCGCATCCTGGTCCGCACCGCCGAGTCCGGCCTGTGACCCGGCAGCTGCTGGTCGAGGCCGACGGCGGATCCCGCGGCAACCCCGGGCCGGCCGGTTACGGCGCGGTCGTCGCCGACGCCCGCTCCGGCGAGGTGCTGGCCGAGCTGAGCGACGCCATCGGCACGGCCACCAACAACGTCGCCGAGTACTCCGGCCTCGTCGCCGGGCTGGCCGCGGCCGCCGACCTGGTGCCGGGCGCGGACGTCGAGGTCCGGATGGACTCCAAGCTGGTCGTCGAGCAGATGTCAGGCCGCTGGAAGGTCAAGGACGCCGGGCTGCGCGAGCTGGCGGGCAGCGCGCGGGACGCGCAGGACCGGCTCGGCGCGGTCATCTACATGTGGGTGCCGCGAGCCGAGAATGCCCGGGCGGACCGGCTGGCCAACGAGGCGATGGACGCCGCGGCCGGCGGGGGCCGGCGGGCGGCCCAGCTTGTTGCCTCCCCCCGGCAGGAACCGGCGCAACCCGCCGCCGGCCCGCCCGCCGGTTCCGGCGCCGGCGGGTGGGGGCCGCCGCAGGGGCAGGCCACCACCACGCTGCTGCTGCGGCACGGGGAGACGCCGCTGTCCGCCGAGCGGCGGTTCGCCGGGCGCGGTGACATCCCGCTCACCGACACCGGGCGGCGGCAGGCCGCCGCCGCGGCCCGGCGGCTGGCGGCGCGCGGCGGGGTCGGGGTGGTGGCCAGCTCGCCGCTGCGCCGGGCGCTGCGCACCGCCGAGGCCGCGGCCAAGGCCACCGGCGCACCGCTGGTCGTCGAGGACGACCTGGTCGAGACCGACTTCGGCAAATGGGAGGGAATGACCTTCGCCGAGGCCGCCGCGCAGTGGCCGGAGGAGATGTCGGCCTGGCTGGCCGCGGCGGACGCCGCGCCGCCGGGCGGGGAGAGCTTCGCCGCGACCGCGCTGCGCGTGCTCGGCGCGCTTGACCGGCTGCTGGCCGCGTATCCGGGCCAGACGCTGCTGCTGGTCAGCCACGTCACGCCGATCAAGACGATCGCCTGCCGGGCGCTGCTGGCGCCGCCGGCCACGCTGTTCCGCATCCACCTGTCGGTGGCCTCGCTGTCCGAGATCGACTGGTTCGCCGACGGCCCGGCGCTGGTCCGCACCCTGAACGACACCGCTCACCTGCGCAGCCGCGGCCGCCGGGCGCGGGAGCTGCCCGGCTGAGGCTCAGCCCGCTCCGGCGATCCAGTGCAGCCATGATCCGTGACCGTCGGCGTAGGCGAGCGGGACGCGGCCGTCGCGGCCGAGCAGGAACGGCATGCCGCCGCGGCCGGGCCCGTGCAGGCCCTCGACGACGCCCGGCGCCTCGTTGGACAGCCAGGCCGCGCCCAGGCCGCGGACCGTCCCGGCGAACTGCCGGCGGTCCGGCGCGGGCAGGTAGGCCAGCACGGCCGAGTGGTAGACAACCAGGCGCGCGCCGGCCGGGGCCCGGGCGGCCAGCGCGGGCAGGCCGGTGCGCAGGTCGCCGCGGTGCAGCGGCGGCGGGTCACGGCGGGCTGCGGCGATGGCGGCGGCGAGGCGCTGATCCCGGTCGCCCTCGCCCGGCCACACCAGGCAGTGCAGCCAGCGCACGTCGTCGGGGTCGGTGACGTCCAGCGGGCTGAGGTCCAGCCCGGCGCGCCAGGCGACGGCGGGCACCCGGGCGGGGACCGGGGCCGGGCCGGTGACCGCGCAGCGCAGCAGCGGCGCGGCCGGATCGGTCCCGTCGACGCGGCGGCCGCCCGGCCCGGATGAATAGTCGTAGGAGTACCGGTCGGGCAGCATGGTCAGCCCGGCGCTCGCGCCCACCTCGATCAGGGCCAGCGGCTGCGGCAGCGCGGCCAGGGCGGGCAGCAGGGTGGCGCACCGGGCGGGCTCGTTGGTCTGGGTGCGCCGGGCCAGCATCACCGCGGCCAGGCCGTCGCCGTCGCGGCGGACCAGGCCGCGGAGCGCGGCGATGTCCGGCGGGACGCCGAGCAGGTACCTGGATGCGGCGAACAGCAGGTTGGGCTGGCGCTTTTCCTCCGGCAGCGCGCCGAGAAAGCCCAGGACCAGGCCGTCTTCGGCGACCGCGCCGGCGAGGGCTTGGTAGGGCGGGCAGCGGCCCGCGCACTCGCGGGCGAAGGTCCGGTAGTTCCCGGCGGCGTCGAGCCCGGGATCCAGACCGCCCATCGTCATGGCCCGACGCTAGCCCAGATCGCGGTGAGCAGGCGGCCGGCCTGGCGCGCTGCGGGCCCGCCCGCGGGGTGGCAGGCTGAGCTTCGTGACCTGGCAGCCTGATGAAGCCTTCCGCCGCGGCCTGCGGTTCTTCGGTGACGCCGTGGCCCGGCTCGATGCCGCCGACTGGCAGCGGCCCTCGCCGTGCGAGGGCTGGCGGGCCCTGGACGTGCTCGGCCATGTCGGGCAGGCCACCCGGTTCGGCACGGCGCTGCTGCACGGCGCCCGGCCCGCCTGGTCGCCGGCCGAGCCGCCCGGCGCGGCGGTGGACGGCACGCCGGCGGCCTGGTGGGAGGCCCTGGCCGGGCCGGCCGCCAGCGCGCTGGACGGGGTGGACCTGGCGCGGCAGGTCGACTCGCCGATGGGCCGGCGCAGCGTCGGCCAGGGCCTCAGCTTCCCCGCCCTCGACCTGTTCGTGCACGCCTGGGACCTCGGCGCCAGCGCGGGCCAGGCGATGGTGCTCCCGGCGGAGGCGATCGAGTTCGCCCGCGGCGTGCTCGGCGCGGTGCCCGCGGAGCAGATCCGCAGCGCGCGGGTGTTCGCGGCGGAGAAGCAGGCCGCGGACGGCGCGTCGCAGACGGCGGAGTTCATCGCGTGGACCGGGCGCGACCCGGCCTTCGCGCCCGCGCCCTAGGGCAGTCGTTGGCTGGCTCTAGATATGAGAGGTTTACTCCCAGCGGGGGCACCCGGTTGTGACAACACGAAGGGGAGGAGGGTTGACCGACCGCATGTCCGCAGACCCGGTCACCCAGTTCCCCGGCGAGTCAGGCGAATACCGGCTGGCGCGCAACCGGCTGCTGGAGGCGGAGATCGAGCTGCGGCGGATGACCGAGCGGGTTGCCGCGCAGCGCCGCGCGCTCCCTCCTGGTGGTGCTGTCCCGGAGAACTACGTCTTCGAGGAGGCGGTTGGGGGAGGGCGGGTGAGGTTCTCGGAGTTGTGTGCGCAGGGCAAGGACACGCTGGTCATCTATAGCTTCATGTTCCCGCGCTCCGCGGCCGACACCAGGCCGGGGCCTGCGGAGGGCGAGATGGCACGGCTGCCACTGGCTGAGACACCGTGCCCATCGTGCACCTCGATTCTCGATTCGCTCGACGGTGCTGCGCCTCATCTCGCCCAGCGGCTCAGCCTCGTCGTGGTCGCCAAGTCAGATCCGGCCCGGATCGGCAGCTTCGCCCATGATCGCGGCTGGCGTCATCTGAGGCTTTTGTCCTCCCGGCATAACACCTACAACCGCGACTACCGCGCGGAAACGCCAGAAGGTGCCCAGCTTCCGTTCCTGAACGTGTTCACCCGCGACAGCGGCGGGTTTCGGCATCGGTGGGGCACGGAGCTGTTGTTCGCGCCTGGAACCGAGGGCGAGGAAACCCGCCACGTGGATTCAATCTGGCCGGTGTGGAATGTCCTCGACATGACGCCGGCCGGCCGCGGCCCGGACTTCCTCGCGCTGCGCTACGAATAGCGAGCACATGCAGGTCTCTACCGCTGGCGTTCAAGCTCATCGGGAAGCGCGAGCACGGCGGCGCCAGGTGCCGGAGCCGGAGATGGTCACGGCCGCCTCGGCGCCCGGCGCGGACTGACGCGCGGTCCGGAAAGCACGGTGCCTCAATCCAGTGCAGGTCCCCGCAGGATGCCTGAGGCGCGCTGGCAATGCCTGCATTTCGCTGGCATTGGACAGCAATACGTCGACACCGCGCAGCTCCAGGACGTCCTGGGCGTGCGCTGAGCGGCGGCGGAACTGGCCTGGCCCGCGCTCAGCCCCTAAGCTTGATCGCAGCGGCGGGCGAGCCGGCCGGGCGGCCGCGGCGCTGACCGGTACGCCGGGAGCGCCGAGGAAGGTCCGGGCTCCGCAGGGCAGGGTGGTCGGTAACACCGACCCGGGGTGACCCGCGGGACAGTGCCACAGAAAACAGACCGCCCCCGGTCCGTCCGGGGGTAAGGGTGAAACGGTGGTGTAAGAGACCACCAGCGCCCGGAGTGATCCGGGCGGCTCGGTAAACCCCACCCGGAGCAAGGCCAAGAAGGGAACCGCGCTCGGTGTAGCTGCGGGACCCGCGCGAGCGTTCGAGGGCGGCCCGCCCGATGCTCGCGGGTAGGCCGCACGAGGCTGCCGGCAACGGCAGTCCTAGATGGATGGCCGCCGGCCCGCGCGAGCGGGTGCACAGAACCCGGCCTACAGGCCGACTCGCCCGCCGCCTGAGCCGCTGACCTGCGGCGCTGTCTAGCGTGATCTTCGCCAGGGCACATTCCGGGCACATCTGAAACTCAGCGGCCCGGCCGGGCCGACCGGAAGGCCTTGTCCAGAGCGTCCCGAGCAGCAGCCGAGACACAACGCCGCGTCCTGGAAGCGGCCTACCGGGACCCGCTCACACCGGACCAGATGACCGAGCTATGGCCCACGGGCCCGACCTTCGGCGGATCAGGCCCCAGCCCGCAACTCGCGTAACCCCTCGACCTGTTTAGACCTTCTCCACAGGGTCAAGGGCGCGCCACGGCGCGCCGGGCCGTTCCGGCCCCCGGCCGATTCCGTGCGGGAATCGCGACGCGCCGCGGGAGTCGTGAGGCGGCGTGAGGTCGGCCGTCTGGAGCTGCGGGATAGCGGCGGGGCTGCTCGGCGACTCCGGGGCGGCGGCCTGCCCGCGACCTATGGGCGGTAGCCCTCCGGTCGCGGGCGCCGCCGCCGGTCGCCAGCCCCGCACCCGCAGGCAGGTGGTACCGGGCCGCAACGGTCCCGCAGCGCCGCGCCCGTACGGATGTCCGGGCCGTCCTCCGGTCGCCGGGCAGTCTCTTACCGTGAAAGATCACTGTCAAGGGCGCGCCCAAGGGAGCGTCGCTAAAGCGATGGCGCAAGCGCCACCCTTGACAGTGATCTTCCCCGGCAAGACCTCGGCACCTATCAGGAGGACGGGGAAGAATGCGTTAGCCTGCGCGAACTGCCTGGCCGCCGTTCCTTATGAGGCGAAGAATTCGACCAGGACGGGAGCGAGGGCTTCAGGGCTGACATTGTGGCTCTGGCCTGGCATGGTGCGCAGCTCGGCGTGCGGTATCGCCCGGGCCAGCGTCCGGGCCGTGTCGCTCATGAAGGGGAAGCTCGCGTCGCCGTACATCACGAGCGTGGGCACTCCGACCTGCGCCGCTCGTTGCGCGGGCACTGCTGCGTCCGTGCCCAGGATGGCGGTGTGGTCATAGCCGAGCGTCGGCGCGACGGCCTCCATGCCGGGCCAGAATGGCGCTTTGCGCATACCCTCGATCTGGTCGGCGGGCATCCCGGTACATGCCATGAACAGCGCTACCGCGTCCCCGCGGCGATCAGCGGCCAGCGCTTCGGTGAGCTGGCTGATGTATTGTCTCCAGGCCTTGCGGGCGGCAGGGTCATCGTTGTAGGGAGGCTCGTACATGGCGAGCTTGCTGACCTGCGCGCCGAGCGCTACTGCCGATTCCATGGCCAGCGAGGCGCCCGAGGAGTGGCCGTACAGGCAGGCCGTTCCGCCCGCAGCCTCGATCAGCGCCGCGAGGTCCTCGATCTCCCGCCCGACCGCGTAGGGCTGAGTGTCCCCGCTGTCTCCCCGGCCCCGCCGGTCATAGCAGTACACCGTGAAGTGCGACGCCAGGAGCCTCGCCAGCTCCGGCTTGGAGCCCGACGAGCGAGCTTGCATGGCGCCATCGACCAGGATCAGGGCCGGTCCGCCGCCCAGCCTGTCGTAGGCGATCTTGGTGGCATCAGCTGAGCTGACGATGTCCACGGCCAACTCCTTCCGCGTGCCCGCCTCGCCGAATCCGACGCACCGGCGCGCTGGTTCTCATCGGCCGGCCCTCGATGTCAACAACCGCAGACCCTTGCAAGTGATCTTCCACGGCAAGACCTCGGCAGCTAACAGGAGAACGGGGGCTAAGTGGTCGGTGCGAGGTCTTTGAGCAGGTCGCGAACTCTGTTTACCGGTGCGGGGCGAGGATGGCGTGGTGATCGGCGCCTGCGCGGGGCTGTGGGTCGGCGTGCACGAGCGCGGCGGCCAGGCGGGGCAGGGCGTGCAGCAGGTCGTGCTCGGCGTTGACTGCCACCTGGTGAGCCTGGATGGCGCTGGTGTCAGCGTCCACTATGACCTCGCACTCGGCGCGGAGCTGGTGGCCGATCCAGCGCAAGCGGACCTGGCCGACGCCGAGCACCCCGGGAGTGGCATGCAGGGTGTGCTCGGCCTGGCTGACCAAGGCGGGGTCGACGGCGTCCATCAGCCGCCGGTAGATCTCGCGGCCGGCCTGCCACAGCACGGACAAGATGGCCACGGTGATCAGCAGACCGACGGCTGGGTCGGCCCAGTTCCAGCCCAGCGCGATCCCGCTGACGCCGAGCAGCACGGCGAGGGAGGTGAATCCGTCGGTGCGGGCATGCAGCCCGTCGGCGATCAGCGCGGCTGAGCCGATCTTGCGGCCGACCCGGATGCGGTACCGGGCGACCAGCTCGTTGCCCGCGAACCCCGCCAGCGCGGCAGCGGCAACCGCTGCCAGGCTGGAGACCGGGTGCGGGTGCGCCAGCCGGGTCACCGCCGCGTAGGCGGCCAGGGCCGAGGACGCGGCGATGAGGACGACGATCACCACCCCGGCCAGGTCCTCGGCCCGCCCGTACCCGTAGGTGTAGCGGCGGGTGGGCGGCCTTCTGCCCGCCAGGAAAGCGATGCCCAGCGGCACCGCGGTGAGTGCGTCCACGGCGTTGTGCAGCGTGTCGCCCAGCAGCGCCACCGACCCGGAGACCGCCACCACAATGGCCTGGATGACCGCAGTGGCACCGAGCACGGCCAAGGAGATCCACAGCGCCCGCATGCCCTCGGCGCTGGCCTCCATAGCCGCATCAACCTTGTCCGCGGCTTCATGGGAGTGCGGGCGCAGCAAGTGCCGCAACCGCGACAACGCCCTTTTGCTGTGGGCGTGATCGTGGTCGTGGCCGCCCGCATGATCATGATGATGGCCAGGGTGCGGGTCGCTCATGACAGTCAGCATGCATGAGCAGGCCCGTTGCAGCACCTCGACAACAGCGACCTGGGCGCAGATGCGAAACAGCCGCAGACATGTCCTGGGCATCACAGGGCCGAAGTTGCCTTGACGGCGGGCCGCGACCATCCTGGCTGGATGCACAAGACCGCCGGGCTGCGCGACCCGGCTGCTGAGTTCCCGCTGCCGCGCATCCGCGACGACGCGAAGGACCGCCGGGCGGCCAACCGGGCGGTGGCGGTCAGCGCGATCGGGCTGGCCGCGACCGGCTTGATCGAGCTGGCCCTGGCTATCGTGACCGGCTCGGTGGGGCTGCTGGGCGATGCGATTCATAACCTGTCCGATGTATCGACCAGCGCCGTGGTGTTCCTGGGTTCCGGCTGTCGCGGCGGCCGCCGACCGAACGCTACCCCTACGGCCTGGAGCGCGCCGAGGACCTGGCCGGGATCGGGATCGCCGTGGTGATCTGGGCCAGCGCCCTGTTCGCCGGGTATGAGAGCATCCGCAAGCTGGTCGAGCACGGCCACACAACCGACGTGGGTGCGGGCATCGCCGGAGCGGTCATCGGTATCATCGGCAACCAGGTGGTGGCCCGCTACAAGCTGTCATCGGCAGGAGGATCGGCTCGGCCACGCTGATCGCCGACGCCCGGCATTCCTGGCTAGATGCGCTATCTTCCGCCGGAGCGCTGGCCGGGCTGATCGCCGTGGCTCTCGGCCAGTCCTGGGGCGACCCGGTGGCCGGGCTCGCGGTCACCGCGTTCATCTGCCACGTCGGCTACGAGGTCACTGCCGATGTCGTGCACCGTCTTGCTGACGGCATCGACCCGTCCGTCATTACTGCCGCCGAGACGGCCGCCGGGTCGGTGCCCGGGGTCGAGCATGCCCACGCCCGGGCCCGCTGGACCGGCCGCACCCTGCGGGTCGAAATCGAAGGATGGGTAGAGCCTGACATGGCCGCCCGCGACGCCGACGCCCTCGGCCGCCAGGTCGCCCAGGCCCTCGCCCGGCAGCTCCCCGAGGCAGGCAGCTTCACCTGGACCACCCGCGCCGCGCCCTGACGGTCCAGGGGCGAGTAACCAAGTGAGTAACTATCGCCACCGACAAAGACGGACGCCCACCGACCTTGATGGATGATGCCGCGCTGGCCAGCCGCAAGTTGACCGAGGCAGTTCACATCGATAGCTGGCTCCGGGACGAAGAGGCCGGTCGACACCCACCACTGACACCAACGAACTCGGATGCTTGCGGCCTCCTGCGGACGGCCGGGAGCGGGTTTCCCAGGCCAGATACGTTGCCGGACACATGGTGCGGATTTTGCAAGCAGGGGTTCGCTCAGCGATCAGGGGACTTGCTACGAGGCGGGCGGGTTCTGCCGGGACAGCGACCAGGGCACAAGCGGAAGCACCGGAATGACACGACGGTCAACCCGCGGACAAACGACGGCTGGCGCATGGGAGCCATGCTGAGCCAGTGCCGAGGTTATGAAATCTGGTCGACGCTGCTAGCCGGTGCGACCGCACTGCGCTGCCGCTTCTGGCGTGCGGTGATTCACCGGGCAGGTGCCATGACGATAGACCGGCGCCTTGGACTTCGGCCTTGGCTTGGTGTTCAGCGACCGCTCCACGCCGTAGACGGCGTTGCTGACCGGGTGCATCGCTCGGCGGGCCCGCTTGACCGCCTTCGGCGTGACGGCCCGCTTCACCGCACGGCCGGGATGCATCACCCGGCGCACGCCGCGCGGGATGAACAGCCGTGATAGGAATCCCATCCGCCGAGCGTAGATCCTTTGCCAGACCAGCGGCTCTGTTATTCATACGCGGAGCCGAAGACGTTCCGGCTAGTGTCACGCTGGTTCCCAGCGCCAGCCGTCGTTGTCCTCGCAGATGATCGGGTTGCCGTTTGCGTCGATGCCGTGCATGCCGTGATCGGCTTCGGGGCAGTATTCGCCAGCGCGGTAGCAGTTTCCGGTTGATGCACGCGGATAGCAGCCTGCTGGCGGCGGGCTGATCGGCGGTGAGCTGTGTGGCGGCCTGGGCGACGGCGAACTAGCCGAGGGCCTGGGCGCAGGGGAGCTACGCGTCGGGGACGGGCTCGGCGATCCAGGATGGGCCCGCTTCCGGCGCGGCGTGAAAGATGTCGTGCAAGTGGCGGCGCGATGCCGCTGCACAACGGTCACTACAACCGGAACCCGGCGGCCATAGGTTGCCCCGCTGACGTGATAAGTGACATTGGCGCGCCCGTTAGTACTGGCATGGGCGAAGTAGGCCCGGTGGATGGTCTTGAAGAAGGCGACCGTGAATACCTTGACCGAGGGCTGGGTCCGCACGCGCACCACTGTCGTGGTGTAGCGCGCAGGCCGGGGATTGCTCACGACGGCGTGACACCACAGCGGCCGCGTCGCTGCCGTGAAGGCGGCGGGGCGGGCGGGCGGCGCTGCTGAGGCCGTCCCGCAGGCGGCGAGGGCCAGCATTGCAGGCAGGGCAAGAACGAGCTTCTTCACGGTGGGCAATACTATAGGTACGCTTAGTAGCAAGACTGGTGTTCGGCGTAACCGGACCAGCACTTGGCGCTGTGCCACACTCGTGCCACAGCAGCGCGATCCATACGCGCATCAACGGTCACTCACGCTCAATCAGACTGCGCTCAACTTGGCGATCCGCTGGTTCTCCCTACTCAATAGACGATCTTCTAAACAGCCGGTCACAAGATCACAGGGCACATTCCGGGCACATGAAGCCAGCGACCGACTCGAGATGATGAGAGTGGCCGCGATCGCAGCTCCAGGTCACGCGCCTTCCGCCCATGTTGCTCCAGGTCACAAGACCCCAGGATCTAGACCCGGCCTACAGGCCGACTCGCCCGCCGCCTGAGCCTCTGACCTGGGGTTCAGCAATACTCAAGATCACCTGGTGCACATCGGGTACACAAGCGCTGACCGGAATGCGTTGTCGAGCGCGTCGCGGGCCCGGCCGCTAGCCTCCCGGCACGAGGTGGCCGTAAAGATCAACCGTGGTCGTGATGGACTTGTGGCCAAGCCAGCGGGAGACCTCGGAGATCGGGGTGGCTAGTCGTTGGCGCCGATGACCTTGAAGTCCTGGTTGACGAAGACGTGGTGCGGCCAGTTGACGCCGATGTAGCGGACCTCATACCCGCCGCCGCTCAGCTCCACAACACGGTCGACGACGCCCCCGGGTAGGCGGCCAGCGCAGCTTCCGTCGCCTTATTCGCTGTCGTTCCGCTGGCGAGCGTCCGCGACCCCTGAGCGTAGTCCGCCGGGATCTGACCGGCCGTCTTTGACGTGCTCGGTGCACCCTGCTGGAAGGAGGCCACCCCTGCCGCCAAGGAAGCCGCAGATCCTTCGCTACCAGCCGGTTGCGCGGTGACCTGCGTGGCCGTGATGGTCGTTGAGTTGACCGTCCCGAGTACGAGGACGGCCTCGCCTGTTGTAATGGCACTCGGCGAGGTCGAGGCCGTCTCCTTCTTGTACGTCGTGGAGGACGCCTCGTCGACGGTCACCTTCTGACCCGCTGATGAAGCATTTGTTGAGCTTCTTTCGTCGATGCTATAGATCTGAGGATGGCAGCCGACGCTGGAACTGCGATGGAAGCAACCCGGAAGGTTGGCGAGAGGTTGGCCGGCACAAGCTGAGGCTTAAGCCCTGGTACTAACTGCGATGACGGCAGGCATGCTGACTTCTCGACCGACGCGCCCAGCCCGCGTGCCATCGCTGGGCAGGGCGGCTAGGGTTTGGAGTTATGCCAGATCATGAAGCCGATCTCAGTTCTCCCAGCGGTTCTGCGTCGTCCAACCCCAAAGTGACTGCCTGGAGTGTGCTGGAGCCCCTGAGTGAGGCCGAATGCATGCAGCTGCTCGCCAACGGTGGTTTGGGGCGTCTGGTCTATAACAGCCGGTATGGGCCTACGGCGCTGCCGACGGTGTACAGGATCGACGGCGAGTCGATTGTCTTGGGCACGTGGGACCCCGCCCTCTTTGACGAAGACCTGCGTACTGGTATTGCGCATGCCGAGTACAAGGTTGCCGTGGAGGCCGACCAGATCGATCTGGAGGCGCGCGAAGGGTGGATCGTGCTGGTGCGGGGAGCGGCGCATCATCTGGATACCGAGGCCGAGCGCGCGCCGATCATCGGCGCCGGACTTGAGCCGTGGATTGAGGGGGTGCCTGCGCACTTCATCCGGGTGACCCCCACCAGTATGTGGGGCAACCGCGTCCTGCGGCCATACGGCAGCGGAAGTATGTCGTGATGTGAGCGGAGAGCGCGGCTAACAGAGCCGACTAGATGAACTTTAGAACACGTTTGATCCCGTGATAGCGGCGTCTCCGCAGCTCCGCCTCGGAAGCTGATCCACTGGCGTTGTTGGGTTGCGCAGACTTTCTGCGCCGTCTTCAAGGCGCGCCTCCGGCGCGCCAGGCTGCCCGGCCCTGGCCGGGCTCTTGGCACGGGCGCGTGGGTGTCACCAGCGCTACGCGCGACTCCTGACGGTGATCTTCCACGGCAAGGATCCGGCAGCTATCGGGAGGACGGGGGAGGAGACGTGGCGGTTTGAGGATTAAAGCGTGAAGATCAGCAATAACGGCCGCTGACCTGCTCGCCGTCCTGGGCCTGGCGCAGCTGCCCGCGCCGCTATGATACATGTATGTATAGACACCATATATTGCACCTAGGTGCATGGCTGCCAATTATTATTGTGGTTGCCTTATTAATTTTCGCTTTTGAAATATGGATGATTGTTGATGCAGCCATTAATAAAGAGATTACCGATAAAGCAAAAGCTTGGTGGATAATCGGCATGCTTATCATCCATCCATTTGTCGCAATTGCTTACTTTTTTACTGACCATCGTAAACGCTAAGCTCTGAGCTGCTGGGCCGGTTTAGCGAAGTCGTCCAGGCAGACCACGTGCGCTCTGCCGAACTGAGCTACCCGGTCCAGATGCGGTCCAGACACTCAACTCAAGGGGCCACCCCGCAGCTCAGAAGGTTGTCCGTCCACGGGCACATGAAGTCACCGGCAGGTCCGAAGCGATGAGAGCTGCCGCGATGCAGCTCCAGGTCACGCCGCTTCCGCCCACGTCGCGAGACTGGCCTCAATCGACGGATGAACGGTTGCTCTGATACCGCAGGCGTACGACGCCGGAGTCGTAGGTCTTCGCGGCGGCCAGCTCCAGCTCGGTTCTCTGGGTGAATAGCGGTTGGCCGACCCCGATAGCACGGGGATGGACTTGCAGGACGTACTCGTCGATGAGTTCGAGCCGAGCAAACCGTTGTGCGGTGCGGACCCCGCCGGGCACCCCGATATCGCGGCCGGGTTGCCGCTTGATTTCAGTGACTGCGGCGACTAGGTCGTCGTCGCTGGGAGCGACGATCAGCTCAGAGTTGGCCCACGGCAGATCCACAGGCTGGTTGGAGATGACGATGCGGTGCAGACCGTTGATCGTGGTGGCGAGGTCGCGGGCTGCCGGTGATGCCGATGGGTCGGCAGCGGCGCTCTCCCAGTAGGGGATCATGCCTTGGGCTACTGGATAGCCGAGGAAGCCAGCGTCGGATGCCCTCAGCAAGGCAATGATGTCGTCATTGAGTTCTTGGTCCGGGGTGCCGAGCATCCAGTCCAGTTCGTTGTCGGGACCGGCTATGAAGCCGTCCGCGGTGGTGGTCATGTAGAGGATCACTCTTCGCATGGCGAACCTTCCAGGGTGTAGCCGGGGGGCGGCTGATCGGCTTCAGGTGCGCCCTCGTCCGCAATGAACTCGCTCCACACTAAGGGCGAACCGGACTTGCGGCGAGGTCCAGTTCCACGCCGGTACAGTGGTCCAGTTCGGCCTGAGGGCAGGCAGGAGGACGGCGCGTCACACCCGCGCCGTCGTCCAGGTCACTATCGCCGTGGATCGAGACCCGGCCTACATGATCAGGCACGGATTGCCTGATTAGGCCGTTCAGCCGGCGGCCGGCGGTTCAGCGATGTGCCGGTAACGGTGGGTGAGGTGGGCGATGATCGAGGCTGCAAATATCTGCCGAGGAGGCCACCCAGTGCGATCCGTAGTCATCACCGGTGCATCGAGCGGCATCGGACGTGATGCCGCGTTGCGCTTCAATCGGCTCGGATACCGGGTCTTCGCCGGTGTGCGCAACCTCGGCGACGGCCGCCGGGTCGCCTCAGCGTCCGCCGATCCGGCGCAGTGCGTGCCGCTGCTGCTGGACGTGACCGACGCCGGCCAGGTGCTGCGCGCGCGAGACACCGTGCTAGACGACGTCGGTCCGCAAGGCCTGACCGCGCTGATCAGCAACGCCGGCATCGCGGCCATGTCGGGAGCCACCTCCTGCGAGGAGTGCCCGCTCGAGACGCAGCAGCGCGTCATGGACGTCAACCATTTCGGGGCCGTGCGAGTAATCCAGGCTTTCCTTCCGCTGCTACGGGCCGCAAAAGGCACGGTCGTGGTCAATACCGCGCTGATGGCGCACACCGTCATTCCGTTCAACGCTGGCTACGCCGCGTCGAAATGCGCCCTCGAAGGGTGGACCGACAGCTTGCGCCGCGAGGTCGCTCACCTCGGCATACGGGTGGCGATGATCGAGGCGGCCTACATCTCGTCCGGAATGGAACACAAGCAGCACGCCGATACTGCGACCACCAGCGAGATCTACCCCGCGGAGGCGGCCCTCCGTTCCGCCATGGCCGCCTGGCGGACCGGTTCTCCGACAGGCCATCAGCCTCCCCGCGGCGCATGTCAGAGGCCATGATCCGCGCCGTCGGCGCCCGCAAGCCGAAGCCCCGCACCGTGGTCGGCAGCGGCGGGCGAGCGATCTGGACGGTCGGCTGCCTGCCCGGCCGAACCCAGGACGCGATCTTTCGCCTGGCGATGTCACCAATGGCTCGATGGGCCTCACACCTTGGCCCTCGTGACCAGATTCCCGGCCCCGCCAGGTCATCAAGCAGCTGACCTGCGGCGGGTTCATCGCCGAGACGGCGCTCGTCACCGGAATGCCTCGCGACCGTGGCCGCGACCGCCTTCCACGCCTCGCTGATGCCGGTCTTCACGGTCGGCTCGTCCCCGGCGCCCGCCCTGGTCCTGCTCACCCTGGGCGCCGGCCTGGCCGTCGCCCTGCTCACGGCGGCCGCGCTCTTCGCTCGCGCCCCGGCCCGGGATGACCAGGGGCGCGGCCCGTCGCCGGCTGATCGTGAGCCGGCTGTCCTGCACGCCCGAAGAAAAATGTCGAATCGGCAGGCAGGCGTTCGTGCAAGAGATAACGGGGCCGCGGCCATGCGGCCCGCGGCACGAAAAGGAGCAGGCCGATGCGCTCGATCACGGCGACGATGTGGATCACCCTGGACGGCGTCGTGCAGGGCCTGGCGCGCCCGGACGAGGACACCCGCGGCGGCTTCGCCCACGGCGGCTGGGGCCCGCAATACGACGACGAGGTGATGGGCCGCGAGATGGCCGCGGCCATGGCCAGGCCGGGGGACATGCTGCTCGGCCGCCGGACCTGGCAGGACTTCATCACCGTGTGGGCAGACCGGACCGACGGCAACCCCGTCACCGCGCGGATGAACCCGACGACGAAGTACGTGGTGTCCACCACGCTCACCGATGCGGATGCCTGGCAGCACTCGGTCCTGCTGCGCGGCGACGCCGCCGATCTGGTGGCCGGGCTGAAGGCCCGGCCGGGCGGTGACCTGGGCATCGTCGGCAGCGCGTCGCTGGTGCGAAGCCTGCATGCGGCCGGCCTGATCGACCACTACGTCCTGCTGATCTGCCCGCTGACGCTCGGCAGCGGCGCGCGGCTGTTCGAGGGTCCCGCCCCGCTGACCGAGTTCGGGCTCACCGGCAGCGTCACCACGACCAAGGGCGTCATCATCGCCCGCTACACCCGCCGCTAACTGGCCTTGCGCCCCACGACCAGCCAGCCCGGCGGGCTGCCGTCGCCGCGCTGCCCGAGGGCGGTCAGAGCGACAGTGCTCACGGCGAACCCGGACGCGGTCAAGTCGCGGCGCAGCGCGGGCAGCGGGCAGGTGCGGTAGTACATGACGAACGGGGGCCGCCACACTGCGTTGCGGGCCCGCATGGCCAGGTCAAACCCGAGCAGCGCCCAGTACCAGGCCGAAGTGACCGGCGGCGCCGCGCCGAGCGGGACGGCGAAGATCCCGCCCGGCCGCAGCGCCCGGTACACCCCGGCCAGCAGCGCGGGCCGCTCGGCGGGCAGGAAGTGCCCGAGGGCCCCGAAGCTGACCGCCAGGTCGAAGGCCCCGGTAAAGGGCAGCGCCCGGGCATCGGCCCGCACCCACCCGGCACCCGGGTGCGCTCGGCGCGCCTGCGCCAGCATGCCCGCGCTGAAGTCGGCGCCCGCAACCGGCCCGCGGCACACCGAGCGCAGCACGCGCAGCCCCGCGCCGGTGCCGCAGCACACGTCCAGCCCGCGGCCGAACGGGCCAAGCGGGCGCAGCGCCCCGGCCGTCGCATCCAGGATGCCGTCGGGAGTGCGGAAGGGCGTGCGGTCGAATTTGGGCGCCAGCAGGTCATAGCCGCCCTCGACCGACGACAGCGCCTGCACCGCCAGTTCACGGGCAGACGGGCCTCCGGGCGAGAACACCGGCCAAGGGTACTTGCCGGCGAGAACCTGCCCTTGCACCGCACTTCACCAGGACCGCGACAGTTCGCCAACCGGCCGACGGCGCCGCGACCGCGCCGTTACTCTGAGTTTCTACCCCGTCACCCAGAGCAGAAGTTGACACCATGGCCGTTGCTGTCCGGACACCCCCCGAGCAGGCTCAGCAAGCGCCCCGGCGCTCCGATCGCCCGCTGATCGCGGCGATCGCCGTGCTGGCGTTCGCGATCCGGCTGACGCCGGTGCTGCTCGGCGGCGGCCTGGGCTCGTTCGGCCGCTACGACGACGGCGTGTACTACGCGGCTGGCGACGCGCTGACGTTCGGCCGGGTGCCCTACCGCGACTTCGTGCTGCTGCACCCGCCGGGGATCGCGCTGGTCCTGGCGCCGTTCGCGTTCTTCGGGCGGCTGACCTCCGACCCGGCCGGGATGGCGTTCGCCCGGCTGGCGTTCATGGCCGTCGGCGCGCTCAACGCGGCCCTGGTCACGGTCCTGGCCAGGCGCTGGAGCCGCGCTGCCGCCATCGCGGCCGGGCTGCTGTACGCGTGCTGGATGCCCGCGGTCTACAGCGAGCAGTCGACCATGCTGGAGCCGCTGGGCAGCACGGCCCTGCTCGTCGCGCTGGTGCTGCTGCTGAAGACACCGCGGCCGCCCGCGGCCAGGGCGCAGCTCGCGGCCGGCGCGGCGCTGGGGCTGGCCTGCGTGCTGAAGGCCTGGTACGTGGCGCCGTTCGCGACCATCGCCGCCTGGCAGCTGGCGACGGCCCCGCCGCGCGCGGCGCTCCGGGTGGCCGCGACGGGCTGCGCGGCGGCCGGCGCCGTGCTGCTGCCGTTCGCGATCCTCGCCCGCGGGCCGATGTTCCAGATGATCATCGAGGACCAGCTGCGGCGCACCCCGACGCTGGAGCCGTGGAACGAGCGGATGGTCAGCATCCTCGGCGTCAAGATCTTCTTCACCGGCCACCCGGCGCTGATAGCAGCCGCGACCATGGCGGCGCTGGTGCTGCTGGCCGCCGCGGCCCTGCTCTGCCTGTACGACCGGCACACCCGGGTCCTGGTCGCGGTGCTGGCGGTGAACTTGCTGGTGCTGCTGGCCAGCCCGTCCTATTTCCATCACTACGCGGCTCTCACCGCCGCGCCGATAGCGCTGGTCTTCGGCGTGGCCGTGACCAGGATCGGGGCGCGGCTGCCGCCCCGCCCGGCGGCCGCGCCGGCCGCCCTGCTGGTGGTGGTCGCGGTCATCCTGACCGGCGGCATACGCACCGCGATCAGCAAGGACGGCCGGCACTTCCCTGGCCTTCAGCTCGCGCGGGCCGCCCCGGCCGGGTGCGTGGCCGCCGACGACCCGCAGGCGCTGATCCAGATGAACCGGCTCAGCAGCGACCTGCGCGCGGGCTGCCCGCTGCAGCCCGACATCCGCGGCACCAGCTACGCCTCGCTGTTCCGGACCGGCCCGGCCGGGCACGGCCTGCCGCGCGCCGACAACCGGGCCTTCCAGCGCTACCTCGCCGGCTACCTGCTGTCGGCCCGCTCGTTCATCGTGCTGAACGCGCGCAGCGACGGGCTCCGGCCGCGCACCGCACGCGCCCTGGCCCGGCAGCCGGTGCTGCGGGACGCCCGCGGCTTCATCCTGCGCGCCGGACCGCCCGCCCGCTGACCCGCCGATGCGGCCAACCTCCGCGTGCCTGCCGGCGCCCGCCACTACGATCGGCGCGAATGTGGCACAACTGGCCACCCGTAACGAGAGGCAGCACTGTATGCGTTTTCGCCCCCGCTTGATGCTCAGCCTCCTGGGCGTGAGCTTGCCGGCCGTGGGCCTGATGGTGGCCGTCAGCCCGGCCGCCAGCGCCAGCCCCGCGCCCAGCGCGAGCGCCACCGCCCGGGCTGCCGCGCTGCATTACCTGCGGCACCTGCACATCGGGCAGCACGCCACCGATCACGCGGTGGCGGGCACGAGCAAGCGGATCAAGGCCCTGACCCAGCTGCAGAGCAACAACTGGTCCGGTTACGCCGACAACAACACCGGCGGCACCACCTACACCTCGGTGGCCGGCAACTGGTACGAGCCGTCGGTCAGCTGCACCTCGACCACGTCACTGGCCGCGTTCTGGGTCGGCATCGACGGCCTGACCAGCGGCTCGGTGGAGCAGGACGGCTCGCTGGCGGAGTGCTCGGGCGGCAAGGCCTACTACTACACGTGGTGGGAGATGTACCCGGCCAACGCCGTGCAGATCGTCGGCACGACGCTCAAGCCGGGCCAGCACATCCGGGCCTCGGTGGTCCGCAGCGGCACCAAATACACCCTGCAGGTGACCGACTCGACCGCCTCGGCGGACAGCTTCACCAAGACCGAGACCTGCTCCAGCTGCAAGAACTCCAGCGCGGAGTGGATCGCGGAAGCGCCAAGCGGATCGAACGGCATCTACCCGCTGCCGGACTTCCACACCTGGACGCTGGGCAGCTCCAGCGTCAAATCCGGCTCCAGGTCGGGCGTGATCTCCACGTTCAGCGACGACGAGATCACGATGGTCGACGGCTCGGGCAACGTCGAGGCGCAGCCGTCCGCGCTCACCGGCGGCGACGCGTTCAAGGTCGCCTGGAAGCGCAGCACCTGACCCGTTTCACCCGCACCGGAGCGCCCGGTGCCGCCCCGCGCCCGCGGGCGGCACCGGGCGCGCTGGCATCCGGGCCGGCCCGCGGCAGGATCTCAGCCACCGAGAGTGTCGATCACGTCCTTGGAGTGCGTGACCGGCAGCCGGTTGCCCTCAAGCTCGACACGCGAGCTGCTGGCGTCATCGATCAGCTCCAGCACGCGCACGTTCACCCGCTGGTGGACCCGCACGCTCAGGCCTGCCCGCGGCACCTGGAAGACAACCGCCGTGGGCTCGCTGTGCCTGGTGGGCGCGGCGAATCCGTACACCATCGTGGCGGTGACGCCGACGAGCATCCTGTCGGGCAGCCCGGCACGGGCGCCCGCGGCGTGCGCGCCGGCGAGGGAGCCCGCCCCCAGGCCGATGGCCTGTCCCGCCCCGCCGAGCAACCCTCCGGCCTCGCCGCCGGCCAGGCCTCCGGCGAACCTGCCCCCGGTCTGGCCGCGCGGGCTGAACTGGCCGGCGGCGAGCACCTCGTCCTTGATCCCCAACTCCGCCAGCGCGGCCTGCACCAGCTCGACCATCCGCTCCTCGGGCATGGCGGACATCCTTTCGCCTTCGCGGCCAGCGCCAAGTGCCACCCGGGCCGGGCACATTCGGCAAGATCGTCACGAGCATCGTAACGAGCGGGGCGCTGACCCGTTGCCGCCAGCCGAGACCGCTGCTGGTGGACAAACCTGGTGCCCGTCGCTTTCATGAGAAGCAGCCGGACGGAGGGCACACCGGGTCACGCCGATTCCGGGCGCAGCGGTTAACGGGGAGACGGCATGTCATACTGCGGCGGATCTGGCATGCGGCGGGGAGCGTCCGGGGCGCGGCGGCGGGCGCTCGCATGAGCCTGGGCACGGCGCGCAGGCAGCGGCTGACCCTGGCTGCGGCGTGCACCGCCCAGGTCATGATGGTGCTTGATGTCATGATCGTGAGCGTCGCCCTTCCCTCGCTGCAGCACGAGCTGCACCTCTCGCCCGCCGGCCTGGAATGGGTGGTGAGTGCCTATGCCCTGGCCCTGGCCGCGCTGATTCCCACGGGCGGCGCGCTGGGCGACCACTTCGGGCGCAAGCGTCTTTTCCTGGGCGGGGTCTGCCTGTTCACGCTGGCCTCGGCCGGCTGCGCCCTTTCGGTTTCCGGCGGAATGCTGATCGGTTTCCGGGTGATCCAGGGAATCGGCGGCGCTGTCATGTCATCTTTGACCCTTGCACTGATCGCCGAGGCCTATCCGCCGCAGGCCAGGACCGGTCCCGTCGGGCTGTGGGCCGCGGTCAGCGGCCTGGCCGTCGCGGGCGGCAGCGTGGCCGGCGGCCTGCTGCTCAGCGTGTTCGGCTGGTCGTCGGTCTTCTGGGTCAACGTCCCGATCGGGATCGCGACCGTGGTTATCTCGCAGGTCGCGGTGGCGGAGTCCAAGGAGCCTGTGCCCCGCCCCTTCGACACCGCCGGGGTCGCCCTGAGCGCTTGCGGCCTGCTGCTGCTGACCTTCGGACTGGTCCAGTCCTCCGACGCCGGCTGGCATTCGCTCACCGTGGCCGCCTGTGTGACCGCCGGCGCAGCGGTCATCGCCGTCTTCTTTACGTGGGAGCACCGGGCCGCGTCACCGATGGTTCCGCCGGGATTGCTGCGGACCCCGAGCTTTGCCTGGGCCTGCACCGTGTACCTTCTGGCCTACCTGGCTTTCGCCGGATTCATCTACTACATGACGCTCTTTTCCCAGAACATTGACCGCTGGCCGCCGCTGCGCACCGGGCTGTCCTGGCTTTTCTTCTGCATCCCGTATTTCGTCGTGGCCCAGTCCGGCAAACGGATCCGGCGGCGGCTGCCGGTGGCGCCGGCTGTCGGGCTCGGGTGCCTGATCGCCGCCGCGGGCATGCTGGGCATGAGCCAGCTGACGCAGGCGACGCCGTTTGCCTGGCCTGCTGGCTGCTACGTCCTGGTGGGAGTGGGCTTCGCCCTCATGGTCCCGGCCGGGTCCGCTGCGGCGATGACTGGCGTTCCTGCGGGGTCGTCGGGGATCGGCTCAGGCCTGTTCAACGCCTGCCGGCAGATCGGCACGGCCACGGGACTGGCCATCCTCGGATCCGTCGGCGCCGGCGTGACGCTGGCCAGCTGGCACCGCCAGGCCAGCGCTCTGTCCGCAGCCGGGCAGCGGCGGGCCGCCCAGACCGGCCCGCAAGTGGCCGGCGGCCAGGTGCATGCGGCCGCCGCCTACCTGGGCGGGCATGCGCTCGACCCGGCGCTGGCCTCGTTCCTCCTCGGCTTCAAGTCCGCCCTGCTCGTGGCCGGGGCGGTGCTGGCCGTCGCCGGGATTCTGGGCTACCTGGGCTTGCGGCACCTCCAGGGCCCCGGATCACGGCAACGCCAGCTGACCGGCGTGAAGCTGAGCCGGTAGGACGATGGTGCCGTCGCGAGACGCGCAGGTCCGGTCGGCCTGGAAGGCCGACCGCGGCTACCTGCTCGCGGTCGCCGCCGGGATGCTGGGCCGGCCTGCCGAGGCCGAGGACATCGTGCAGGAGGCGTTCACCCGGCTGGCCGGAGCGGACCTTGATGAGATCGGCGATGTCCGCGGCTGGCTGGTGGTAGTCGCGCGCCGGCTGTGCCTGGACCGGCTCGGCTCGGCCGAGGCCCGCCGGACGACCGTCACCCAGGAACTGCCCGACACCGGCCAGCGGAGCGCCGATCCGGCCGACCGGCTGACCCTGGACGACGAAGTACGCCGGGCGCTGGCCGTTGTCGTGGACCGGCTATCCCCGGCCGAGCGGACCTCGTTCATCCTGCACGACATCTTCGCGTTCCCCTTCGGCGCGGTGGCCGAGATCACGGGGCGGACCCCGGCGGCGTGCCGCCAGCTGGCCCGCCGGGCGCGCCTGTCGATCCGTTCCGGCGCGCTCCGCGCCGGCGCACCGCCGCCCGCGGCCGGCCGGGAGGCGGCAGCCGGCCTGGCGGACCGGTTCATCTCCGTCTGCGCGGGAGGCGACCTGGACGGGCTGATCGGCCTGCTCGACCCCCGCGTGGCCGGGCTGGCCACCGTGCTCGGCCTGCCGCCGCTGCCGACCGCCCGGGGCGCCGCCTCGGTCGCACAGCGCGCCCTGTTCTTCTTCGGGCCGTCCGCAGGCGTCACGCTCGAGCCGCTCGCCGTCGAAGGGCGGCCCGGCGTGGTCGCCCGCCGCGGCGGCCAGGTCCTCGCGGTGGTCCGCCTCGACGAGCGAGACGGGCGGATCTGCCACCTGCACGCCATCGCCAGGCAGTTCGGCCCCGGGGCTCGCTGACCTGCGGTTTGTCACATTTCCGCAGGCTGCTCCGTCGTTGCAGACCGGAAGCGTTACCCGGCTGCGGCAAAGGAGCAGCGATGAGGATCGTCATATTCGGAGCCAGCGGCCGGACCGGTCGGCTGCTGACCGGCCAGGCCCTCGCGGCCGGGCACCAGGTGGCGGCGGTGACCCGCCGCCCGGCGCAGTTCCCGGTCAGCCACGGCCGGCTGGCCGTCGTCGCAGCGGACGTGCACGATGCGGCGGCCGTGGACCGGGCGGTGCAGGGCGCCGATGCCGTGCTGTCGGCACTAGGCGTGCCGTTCACCCGCCAGGAGATCACCAGCTACAGCCAGGGGGCCGGCCACATCATCGCGGCCATGTCCCGCCACGGGATCAAGCGCCTGATCGTGGTCAGCTCCAGCGCCACCGAGCCGCATCGTCACGCCGGCGGCGGATTCCTGCTCAACCGGGTCATCCAGCCGCTGGTCACCGCGACCATCGGCAAGACGACCTACGCCGACATGCGCCGGATGGAGGCCCTGGTCCGCGGCAGCGACCTGGAGTGGACGATCATGCGCCCGTCTGGGCTGTTCGACTCGCCCGGCGTCACGTCCTACGAACTGCACGAGGATCAGGCACCCGGCATCTTCACCAGCCGGGCCGGCCTGGCGGCCAGCATGCTCGACCAGGCGGCCGGCAGCCGGTTCGTGCGCAAGGTCGCCGCGGTCACCACTTCGGAAGGAACACCCACCCTGTTCCAGGTGCTGCGGCGCGAGGCCCTGCAGAAGACCTGACTCAGGATGCGGGCGGCGGTCCTCCTGGCTCGAACGGGCGCACCTCGATCGCCTGGTAGCGGGCGAGCGGGTGGGCGGCCGCGAGCTCGACGGCCTGCTGGCGGTCCGGGCAGCTGACGACGTCGATGCTGGTGATGAACTCGCCGGTCTTGATGAACGTCCCGTCGCTGATCAGCTTCTGGCCGTCGCGGACGCGCAGCGTGGTGGCGCTGTCGGCGCCGGCCAGCACCCCTCCCAGCAGGTAGCGGCCGCGCGCCAGCAGGTCCTGCCGCCAGGTGCCGGCCGCCCGCGTCACGGCCGGATCGGAAGGTGGCGGCGCCGACGTCCCGCCCGTCCAGGCCGTCAGCGCATAGGGGCTGCCCGCGCCGTCCTCCCCGCGCCCGAACGCGAACGCCGCCTCGCCCAGCCACGGCCCGGCGGTGAAAGGCCGGATCTCGATCGACATGAACCAGGACACCGGCGCCGTCGCCGCCAGCTCGATCGTCTCGTCGAGGTCCGCGCAGTCGACCAGGTCGAAGCCCGCGATGAACTCCTTAGCCTCTACGAACGGCCCGTCGGTGACCAGGACCTCGCCTTCGCGCGGGCGCACCGTCGCCGCCGTGTGGGGGAGATCCAGCGGCCGGCCGAGCAGCCGCTGGCCGCGCCGCTTCGTCTCGCCGATCCAGCCGGGGATCTCGCGCTGCATGACGGCCAGTTGTTCCTGGCTAGGCCGGGCGTCAGCCGCGACGAAATTCAGGTACTTCATCCGTTCCTCCTCAGCGGGCCTGGTCAGTGCGCCTGGTCAGTGCGCCTGGGCCTGCCGGCGCCCGCGCCAGGCAACGAGGCCCGCGAGCCGCCGGGCCGGACCGCCGCGCCGGTCCGCCGTCCGCCGGGCAGCATAGGCCGTGCCGGGCTGCTGGCGGCGCTCCGCGGTCCGCAGCTGGTCGTGCTGGACTGACTTCGCGAGGCTGGTGAGCTGGTACATGATCGCTTCCCTTCGTCGTGGCGGCCTGCTGCCTGCCGCCCTTCACCCCGACGACGAACGGGGGATCGCCGGATCGACACCCCGGCGCGCCTATTCTGGCCGGGCAGCGAGGAGGGCTGACTGATGGCAGCTGCCAGCCGCGCCGAGGCCGCGGTCGAGGCCGTATTCCGCGAGGAATGGGGACGCATCGTGGCCTCGCTGATCGCGACGACCGGCGACTGGGACCTGGCCGAGGAATGCGCCCAGGACGCCTTCACCCGCGCCCTGCAGGCCTGGGCCCGCGACGGCGTGCCGGCCCGCCCCGGCGCCTGGCTCACCACCGCCGCCCGCAACCGCGCCGTCGACGTGCTGCGCCGCCGCGCGAACGAAGCGGAGAAGCTCCGGCAGGTGCTGCGGCTATCCCCGGCCGCGGAGCCGCCCGCGGCGCAGGCAGGCGACATCACCGACGACCGGCTGCGGCTGATCTTCACCTGCTGCCATCCGGCGCTGCCGCTGGAGGCCAGGGTCGCCCTCACCCTCCGCACGCTGACCGGGCTGACGACGGCTGAGATCGCCCGGGCTTTCCTGGTCGCCGAGCCGGCCATGGCCCAGCGGCTGGTCCGGGCCAAGCGCAAGATCCGCGTCGCGGGGATCCCGTACCGGGTACCGCCGGCCAGCCTGCTGCCGGAGCGCCTGACGGGGGTGCTCGCCGTCCTCTACCTGCTGTTCAACGAGGGGTACACGGCCTCCTCCGGGCCCGATCTGATCCGCCCCGAGCTGTCCGCGGAAGCCATCCGGCTGACCCGGCTGCTGACCGCGCTCATGCCCGGCGAGCCGGAGGCGGTAAGCCTGCTCGCGCTTATGCTGCTCAACGACTCGCGCCGGACGGCGCGAACCGACGCCTCGGGCGCACCGGTGCCGCTGGCCGACCAGGACCGCGGCCAGTGGAACCACCCGGAAATCAGCGAGGGCCTGGCCATCCTGGCCGCCCTGCCCGGCGGGGCGCAGCCGGGAGCGTACCGGATTCAGGCCGAGATCGCCGCCTGCCACGCCCGCGCCATCCAGCCGGGGGACACCGACTGGGCGGCGATCGCCCGGCTCTACACCGGGCTGGCCGCGCTGGTGCCCTCTCCTGTCGTCGAGCTGAACCGCGCCGTCGCGGTGGGCATGGCCGACGGCCCCGCCGCCGGCCTGGCCATCGCCGACCACCTGGCCGCCGGCGGGCAGCTGGCCGGATATCACCTGCTGCCCGCCGTCCGCGCCGACCTGCTCCGCCGGCTTGACCGGCCCGCCGAGGCGGCAGAGGCGTACCAGACGGCAATCGGCCAGGCCAGCACCCAATCCGAGCGCCGTTACCTCGAGCGCCGCCTCGCCGAGGTCACCGGGCCCCGCTGAGCAGGCCGTCCCGGGCGGCCCACCGGGCCAGCCGGAATTCCCGCCACCGCTGGCGCCTTGTAAGCGGGGGCGCGGGGACTCTTCGCGAATAAGGACAGGTAGTGGCCAGGATCAGCCAGAAGACGGCGGTCGGCGTCGTTTTCGTCGCGGCCATGTTCATGTCGATCATGGACGCTACGATCGTCAACGTCGCGCTGCCGACGATCGGGCGCGAATTCCAGGTCAGCCCGACGGCGGTCGACAGCATCTCGATCTCGTTCCTGGTCAGCCTGGCGGTGTTCATCCCCGCCTCGGGGTGGCTGGGTGACCGGTTCGGCGGCAAGCGGGTGCTGCTAATCGCGATCGTGGTGTTCACCGGGGCGTCCGCGCTCTGCGGCATCGCCACTGACCTGCGCGAGCTTGTGGCGTTCCGGGTTCTGCAGGGCGCCGGCGGCGGCATGCTCGCGCCCGTCGGAATGGCCATGCTGTACCGCGTGTTCCCGCCGGAGGAGCGGGTCAGGGCCGCGGCGATCCTCACGGTGCCGACCACGCTGGCGCCCGCGCTCGGCCCGGTGCTGGGCGGGCTGCTGACCACCGACTTGTCCTGGCGCTGGGTCTTCTACGTGAACGTGCCGATCGGCGCCGCGGCCTTCGGTTTCGGCGCGCTGTTCGTCCGGGAGAGCCGGCAGCCCCATCCCGGCCGGTTCGACCTGCCCGGTTTCCTGCTGTCCGGGCTCGGCCTCGGGCTGCTGATGTACGGGGTTTCCGAGGGCCCGGTGAAGGGCTGGCATTCGGCCGACGTGCTGGCCACGATCGCCGCAGGCGCGGTGCTGCTGGCCGCGATGATCGTCGTCGAACTGCGCACCGCGGAGCCGATGGTGAACCTGCGGCTGCTGGGCAACCGGCTGTTCCGTGCGAGCAGCGGCGTGATGGTCCTGGCCTCGGTGGCGTTCCTGGGCACGCTGTACGCAATCTCGCTGTACTACCAGGACGGTCGCGGTCTTAGCGCGCTCGGATCGGGGCTGAGCACGTTCCCCGAGGCGCTCGGCGTCATGGGCGGGGCTCAGCTGGCGACGCGCTGGCTGTACCCGACGCTCGGCCCGCGCCGGCACATCACAGGCGGGCTGGTCGGGGTGGCGGCCTCGATCGGCCTGCTCGCACTGCTCGGGCCCGGGACCAGCCTGTGGTGGGCACGGCTGCTGATGCTGACCCTGGGCATCGCGATGGCGCAGGTATTCGTGCCGGTGCAGGCGGCGGCGTTCGCCACGATCACGCCGGAGTCGACCGGCCGGGCCTCGACGATGTTCAACACGGTCCGCCAGCTCGGCGGCGCCATCGGGGTCGCCGTGCTGACCACGGCGATCGTGGCCGTCGGGCCGGTGCGCATGGTCGGCGGCCATCCGGTGGCCAACCTCACCGCCTACCGGATCGCGTTCCTGGTCGCGGCCGCTGCCGCGCTGACGGCCACGGCGTGCTCGCTGCGGATCCGCGACTCCGATGCCGCGCGCACGATCCCGCGGCGCAAGAACCGGCCGGCCCCCCGCGACCAGCCAGACCGCACTCTGGTGGACTGAGCCCGTCAAGCCGCTGCACCGGCGAACCTAGGTGAGCTCATGCGCATCCCGGCAGGATCTCGACGCGGGCGGGCAGCCGCCACGATCACGCTGGCCGCCGCGGTCGTGGCAGGCGGCAGCGCGGCCGCCGCGGCCGCCGCGGCCGCCGCGGCGGCGGGCCCGCAACCCGGCGCATGGCCGGTGCAGGCCATCACGGTCGCCCGCGGCTGGCGGCGGTCACACGACTACGACTGGGCCTCCTACAGCGCCCACTTCGGCGCTCCGGCGCTCACGCTCTTCCGCCAAGCCGAGGACCAGGGCTGACGTCCCGCCCGCGGGCCGTGCTCAGCAGGTATTCCTCGCGGTTGAGCGGGCTGCGGCCGGTCCGCGGGCGCTGCGGGACCTGGCCCCGGTCCGGCCGGACCGGCTGGTAGTGGCTGAACGCCACTTCCAGGTCACCTACGCCGCGGGTCAGGCCGGACAGCCGGCGGCGCAGCCGCGGCACCAGGGCCGCGCGGATCTGGCCGCGCAGCACGCTGGTCTGCCCGCGCGGCTCCGGCGGCCCGGCCGCCGCCCGCAGCCCGGCCAGCACCGGCAGCAGGCCGCTCACCGCGCCGGCCGGGGCCTCCAGCCGGTAGGAGTGCACCGGCTCCAGCACCACCGTGCCGGCCCGGCGCAGCGCGTCCATCAGCACCAGCGGCGTCAGGTTGCGGAAGTCGCCGGCCGTGCTCGACATGCTCGCGTCGAACGTGCCGTGCGCGTGGCTCTGCCGCGGCCAGTAACCGGACCGGACCAGCGTCACCGCGCAGTCGGTGACCTGCCAGCCGTGCAGGCCCTGCGCCAGCGTGCCGCGCACGGTCTCCTCGATCGCGGTGCGGAATGCCCGCGGCAGCGCACCGGGCTCGATCTCCAGGCCGCACCTCACCCCGGACCCGGCCGGCGCCGGATCGACCCGCAAGCCCACGGTGGCCAGGAACGGGTTCGGCGGCGTGCCGATGAACTCCGCCGCCGAGCCGGAGCCGGCCGGGCGCTCGACGCAGATCGTCGCCGGGACGGCGAAGCTGACCTCGATGCCGAAGTCCTGCGCCAGCGTGGCCGCGATGACCTGCTGCTGGACCTCGCCGTAGAGCAGCACGGTGACCTCCCGGCGTACGTCGTCCTGGCGCACGCCGATCAGCGGGTCCTGCTCGGCGAGCTGGGCCAGCGCGGCCCGCAGCGCGCCCCGCCCGGCCGGGTCGCGCGGGGTCACCACGGTCTCCAGTGCCGGCGGCGCGAACTGCGGCCCGGTCCCGTTCACCGCCCGGCCCGCCCCGGCCCTGTCGCCGCCGGGCCCGCTGCCCTGACCGCCCGGGACGCCGCCGCCGGCCGCGGACTGGACCGTGTCCCCGATGCGGACCGCGGCCAGTCCGCGCAGCAGTCCGATCTGCCCGGCCCGCACCGCCGGCGCGGGCCGCGCCGGGCCGCGGTCGAAGACACTGACGCCGGTCACCCGGGCGGCCGGCCCTGGCCCGTCGCCGCCGGCGCCGAACCGGACCCGGTCGCGCACGGCGATCGTGCCGGTGAACATCCGCACATAGGCCAGCTTCTCCCCGGCCGGGCCCCGCTCGATCTTGAACACCCGGCCCGCGGCCGGCCCGCCCGGGTCGCCCCCGCTGGCCGGCAGCAGGCCGGCCAGCGCATCGGCCAGCGCGCCGGTGCCGGCCCCGGTGATCGCCGAGCCGAAGTACACCGGGTGCGCCAGCCCGGCGCGGACCTGGGCCGCGAGCGCCCGGCGCAGCCGCCGGAACGGCGGCCGGGTCCCGTCCACGTAGGCGGCCAGCAGCTCGTCATCGTGCTCGGCCAGCCGCTCGTGCAAAGCCGCGGTGAACGCCGGGTCGCCCGGCCCGTAGCCGGCGAACGCCGCGCCGGGCGTGCCGGGGGAGCGCACCGCGCCCATCGCCACCGCCGCGCCGGTGAGGCTCCCGGCGATGGCCGCCAGCACCCGGGCCGGGTCGGCGCCGCGCCGGTCGATCTTGTTGACGAACAGCAGGACGGGGATGCGCAGCCGCCGCAGTACCCGCATCAGCACCCGGGTCTGGGCCTGCACGCCCTCGACCGCGGAGACGACCAGCACCGCGCCGTCGAGCACGCCGAGTACCCGCTCCACCTCGGCGATGAAGTCGGGGTGTCCGGGCGTGTCGATCAGGTTGACGGTGCGGCCGCCGGCGGCGAACGACACGACCGCCGTCTTGATCGTGATGGCGCGCTGGCGCTCCAGCGCGAGAGTGTCGGTCTGCGTGCTGCCGTCGTCGACGCTGCCGATCGCGTCGATGACGCCGGCGGCGTACAGCAGCCGCTCGGTCAGGCTGGTCTTACCGGCGTCTACATGCGCCAGGATGCCCAGGTTCAGCGTGCTCACGTCGGGTCGTGTCCCTTGGCCAGGAAACGGTCAGGACCGGTGCGGGCAGTGACGCAGCTCGCATCCGGGCTCCCTGGCGGTCGGCGTGAACAAACGGAACACCGCATTACAGCAAGGGGCCGGGCCGGTAGGCAACGGGTTTTCGCCTGGGCCGGCCCCGCCGCGGGGCGGCGCGGATTTAGAGTCGGCACGGCGAAAGGAGCGCGGTGACACTGCCAAGCGACGCGATGCCGGCACCGGGCCAGCCGCAGGCCGTGCTGGCCCCGCCCGCATTCGCGGCCCTGTTCCTGGTCGTCGGGGTGCATCCGGGAACCGAGGACGACGTGCGCGACCTGCTGGCCGACCTCGCGGGCCTGACCCGGTCGGTGGCGTTCCGCGCTCCGGAGGACGGGCTGAGCTGCGTGACGGGCATCGGCGCCGGACTGTGGCACCGGCTGTACGGCGGCCCGCGCCCGGCCGGGCTGCACCCGTTCACGGCCCTGGCCGGGGCGGTGCACTCGGCCGTTTCCACCCAGGGCGACCTGCTGTTCCACCTGCGGGCCCGGCGGCCTGACCTGTGCTTCGAGCTGGGCCGCCAGATCATGAGCCGGCTGGCCGGCCGCGCCGAGGTGGCCGACGAGGTGCACGGCTTCCGGTACTTCGACGAGCGCGACCTGCTGGGCTTCGTCGACGGCACCGAGAACCCGTCCGGCGCGGCCGCGGTGGCCGCGGTGCGGATCGGCGACGAGGACCCGGATTTCGCCGGCGGCAGCTACGTCGTCGTGCAGAAGTACCTGCACGACCTGGACGCCTGGGATCAGCTGCCGGCCGAGGAGCAGGAACGGGTGATCGGCCGCCGCAAACTGTCCGACATCGAGCTGTCGGACGCGGACAAGCCGTCGAACTCGCACGTCGCGCTGAACACGATTACCGGCCCGGACGGCAGCCAGCGGCAGGTCGTGCGCGACAACATGCCGTTCGGCTCGCTCGCCGCCGAAGAGTTCGGCACCTACTTCATCGCCTACGCCGCCAGCCCGGACGTGATCGAGCAGATGCTGCGCAACATGTTCCTCGGCGACCCGCCTGGCAACTACGACCGGATCCTGGACTTCTCTGCCGCGGTCACCGGCAGCCTGTTCTTCGTGCCCACCGCCGACTTCCTCGACGACCAGCCCGCGCCGCCGGCCGCTGGCGGCGGCGCCGGAGACCCGGCCGGGACCGGCCGCGGCGACCCGTCCGCGGCCAGGCCGCCCGCGAGATCGCCGGCCGCGGGCGACGGCTCGCTGGGCATCGGCAGCCTGCGCGGCGACCGCGGGGCGGGACCGCCCGGCTGACCGGGTCGCCGGGCTGGCTGCTCAGTCTCCGGGCAGCATCGACCTGAGCTTGGTCACGGTCGCCCAGTTGCGGGCCGTGCCGGCCGCCTGCGCGGCCGACCGGGACAGCCGCGCGGCCAGGTCGCTGCGGCCGAGGCCGTCCGGCGTGCGCAGGTACAGGGTGCGGCCGACGATCGCCGCCTCGTCCCGGCTGCCGGCCTCCCGGGCCAGCTGCGCGGCCTTCGCCACCGCCTCGGCGCCCGCGGCCGGCATGTCGTCGCGGCGGAACACCGCGTGCAGCGCCTTCGGGTTGTCCTCGCCCGGGAACGGGTTGCCCTCGATCACCCCGGCCAGCTCGGCGGCCGAGACCACGATCACGGGCGCCCGGACGCCGGTCCGCTCCGCGATCCCGGCCTCCAGCGCGTCCGCAAGCGCGATCGTGTCGGTCTCCGCGCTGGTGAAGACCATGTTGCCGCTCTGGATGTAGGTGGCAACATCGCCGTGGCCGAGGGAGGCCGCGAGGTCGCGCAGGTCGGCCATCGCGACCTTGTTGCGGCCGCCGACGTTGATCCCGCGCAGCAGCGCGACGTAGCCGGGCATATCGGTCCTGGCCTCCGGTGATCAGGGCGCTGGGCTCGCTTGAGGTAACCGCTGGGCCGACACTGTAGCGCCCGGCCGGGCCACCGGCCTACGCCTCGACCTCCCGGCCGTCTTCGGCCCACATCGTGTGGAAGGTGCCCTCCCGGTCGGCCCGCTGGTAGGTGTGCGCGCCGAAGTTGTCGCGCAGCCCCTGGATCAGCGCGGCGGGCAGCCGCGGCGCGCGCAGCGCGTCCAGGTAGGCCAGCGAGGAGGAGAACGTCGGCACCGGCACCCCGGCGCTGACCGCCAGCCGCAGCACCCGCCGCCAGCTGGAGATGCCGGCCGCGACCGCGTCCGCGAAATAGGGCGCGGTCAGCAGGCTGACCAGGCCGGCGTCGCCGGCGTAGGCCTCCCGGATCCGGTCCAGGAACTTGGCCCTGATGATGCAGCCGCCGCGCCAGATCGTCGCCATCGCGCCCGGGTCGATGCCCCAGTCGTACTCGGCGCTGCCCGCCGCGATGTGGTCGAAGCCCTGCGCGTAGGCGACGATCTTCGAGGCGTACAGCGCGGCCCGCACGTCCTCGGTGAACTGCTTGCGGTCATCGATCAGTCCCGGCAGCCCGGCGGCCGCGGCCCGCCCCTGGTAGGCGCCCTGCGCGGCCTCGCGCTGGTCGGTGTGGCCGGACAGCGACCGGGCGAAGGTCGCCTCGGCGATGCCGGTGATCGGAATGCCGAGATCGAGGGCGGACTGCACGGTCCACCGGCCGGTGCCCTTCTGCTCGGCCCGGTCGGCCACGATGTCGATGAACGGCTGGCCGGTCGCGGCGTCGGTGTGGGCCAGCACCTCGGCGGTGATCTGGATCAGGAACGAGTCCAGGTCGCCGCTGTTCCACTCGCGGAAGATCTCCGCGATCTCGGCCGGGCTGGCGTCCAGGCCGGTGCGCAGCAGGTCGTAGGCCTCGGCAATGAGCTGCATGTCGGCGTACTCGATGCCGTTGTGGACCATCTTGACGAAGTGGCCGGCCGCGTCCGGGCCGACGTGCGTCGCGCACGGCACCCCGTCCACCTGGGCCGCGATCGAGGAGAAGATCGGGCCGAGCTTCTGGTAGGCCTGCTGCGAGCCGCCGGGCATGATGCTCGGCCCGTGCAGCGCGCCCTCCTCGCCGCCGGACACGCCGGTCCCGACAAAGTGCAGGTTCGCCGCGGCCAGCGCCTTCTCCCGGCGCAGCGTGTCGGTGAAGTGCGCGTTGCCGCAGTCGATCAGGATGTCGTCGTCGTCCAGCAGCGGCGTCAGCTCGTCGATGACGGCGTCGGTCGCATCGCCCGCCTTGACCATGATGATCACCGCGCGGGGCCGCCGCAGCGAGGCCACGAAGTCGGCCATCGGCTCGCTCGGCACGAACGTCCCCTCGTCGCCGTGCTCGGCGACCAGGCTCCGGGTCCGCTCGGGGCTGCGGTTGTGCAGCGCCACGGTGTAGCCGTGCCGGGCCAGATTCCTGGCCAGGTTGCGGCCCATGACCGACAGGCCGGTCACGCCGATCTCAGCGGTCGCTTCCGATGTCATGCAGTACTCTCTCCCTCTGGCGCTGCCCTGTCCGTCATGGCGTCTGCCCTGTTGCCGGGCGGGCAACCGCATCCGGCGGCTCCGGGGCGGGCCGCGGCACCGGACCGCTTCCGACCCGCCTGGAGGAGACCGGCATGACGCGCATGACCATTGACGACATGCTGGCAGATGCGCGCCGCGAACTGGACCGGCTGGGGCCGGAGCAGACCGCCGCGGCGCTGGCCGCGGGCGCGGTGCTGATCGATATCCGCACCGATGCCCAGCTGCGCCGCGACGGCTGGGTGCCGCAGGCGCTGCTGATCGAGCGCAACGTGCTGGAATGGCGGCTGGATCCGGCCTCCGCCGCCCGGCTCCCGCAGGCGCCCGGGCTGGACGACCAGGTCGTCATCATGTGCGACGAGGGCTACACCTCCAGCCTGGCCGCCGCCTCGCTGCGCCAGCTCGGCTTCGGCCGCGCCACCGATGCCGACGGCGGCTTCCAGGCCTGGCGGGCCGCCGGGCTGCCCGCCGTCAGCGGCGATCCGGCGGCCCATCGCGGTTACCGCTCCTGAGCCCGCTCAGAACCAGATGGCCAGCGGCCGCCCGGCCTGGTCGCGTCCCGGCGGGTCGGGCAGGCTGACCGCCTCGCCGCGGGCGATCCGGCCCGCGCTCCAGGCTGCCGCGGCGGCGTCCAGGATGTCGTCGGGCGGCACCAGCCCGGCGGGGATGAGCTGCCCGCCGGCCCGCGCCGCGGTCCGGGCGTGCGCCGCCGCGCCGGCCAGGTCGTCGGGCAGCCGCAGGCCGGCCTGGTCCAGCAGCCGCCGCCGGGTCATCTGGCCGTTCCACGTCTTCTTGCCGGCCGCGACCGGCAGGCCGTCGCCGAGCGCGGCGAACGCCAGCTCCGGGTGGACTTCGCGCATCGGGACGGCGCCGCCGGAGTCCAGCTCGTTTGCCTCCCTGATCTTGTCTTTCAGGTTCCACGCCTGACGGCTGAACCCGGCGGGCGGATCGGTCAGCTCACGGCAGCGGCGCACCGCCGCCGCGTGGTCGGGCTCGTCCCAGGCCGGCGCGGGCGGCACGGCGAACACCCGGCTGCGGTGGCGGCCGAGCCGGGCGGCGGCCAGCCGGTCGGCCTCCCGCCAGCCGCGCCGGACCAGGCCCAGCGGCATGTCGATGCCGATCGCCGCGGCGCCGGGCCAGGCGGCGAGGACCGGCGCCAGGGCCGCGGCGGCCAGCACCCCGGCCACCCGGCCGTCGTCCACCAGCACCGCCGCCCAGCCGGCCCGGCACGCGTCGATCCCGATCACCCGCATGCGGCCAGCATGCCCGAGCGGGCCAGCCCGTGCGCCGTCCCCTATGTTATCTTGTTACCGTGGTAACAATCGAGCGAGTACAGACCGGACTCCGCATCGAGCGCGGCACGCTGAAGGTGCTCAAGGGCCTGGCCGAATACCTCGGCCTGTCCCTCGGCGACCTGGTCGAGGGCATCGTGCTGCACGCCTTCGAGGGACAGGCGCCGTTCGGGCCGCCCACCCTGGCCAAGATCGGCCAGCTCAAGGCGGTCTACGGGCTGACCCTGACCGCCGCCGACGCGCACAAGCTGACGGAGCAGCCGTGACCGGCGCGCGGCGGCGGCTCACCGGCCGCGTCCAGGTCGCCCTCCCGCCCGCCGCGGCGTTCCGGCTGTTCACCCCGCGCGGCGAGCAGGACTGGGCGCACGGCTGGCAGCCGCGCTTCCCGGTCCCCGCCGCCGACGACTCAGAACCGGGCACGGTGTTCGAGACCAGCGGCCACGGCCGGCTCACCATCTGGCTGGTGACCAGCCGGCAGCCGGGTGAGCGGATCAGCTACGCCCGGGTCACCCCCGGCGAGCAGGCCGGCACCGTGACCGTCGCCCTGCGCGCCGCAGGCCCGCACACCGAGGCCGAGGTCAGCTACGAGCTGACTGCGCTCAGCGGCCCCGCCGAGCGCCGGCTGGCCGAGTTCGCCGACGGCTACCCGGCTTACCTGCGGTCCTGGCAGGACGCGATCGCCGCCTGGCTGCGCCGGGCAGGCCCGGCCGCGGGGTGAACCGCCGCCCGGGCGCGCGCCGGGGTTGACGCTGCCCGGGCCGGGGAGTACGAACGACTAGTCGTGATTGCGCTCATCCGACCGGACTTGTGCTGAGGTGGTCATGCGCCGTCGTGTTGCCGGAATTTCCGCCCTGTCAGTGCTGACCGCCGCGGTCCTGGCCGCGTCGTCCGCGGCCACCGCCGGGACCGCCGCGGCGGCCGCGTCCGCCGCGGGAACCCGGGCCGCGGGCAGCGGCAAGCAGCCGGTCGCGACCGGGTCCGGCGGCGCGGTCGCGTCGATGGACACCGACGCGACCCGGGCGGGCATCGACGTGCTGCGCCACGGCGGCAACGCGATCGACGCCGCGGTGGCGGTGGCCAGCACGCTCGGCGTGACGATCCCGTTCGTGGCCGGGCCCGGCGGCGGCGGGTTCATGGTCATCTACCTGGCCCGCAGCCACCGGGTGGTGACCATCGACGGCCGGGAGACCTGCCCGGGCGCCTGCACCAAGACGATGTTCATCAACCCGAAGACCGGCCAGCCGCTCGACTACACCTACGCCTCGAACCAGCCGCTGTCGACCGGCGTGCCGGGGATGGTGGCGACCTGGGCGACGGCCGTCCGCCGCTACGGGCTGCGCAGCCTGGGCGCCGACCTGCAGCCGGCCATCGCCGCCGGCGAGCACGGCTTCCGGACCAACTTCGACTTCCGCCAGCTCACCGAGTCCGAGCTGCCGATGCTGCAGGCCTACCCGGCCAGCCGCAAGCTGCTCCTGACCCGCTCCGGCCAGCCGCTGCCGGTCGGCACCTGGCTGCGCAATCCGGACCTGGCCAGGACCTACCGGCTGCTGGCCCGCTACGGCCCGTCTTACCTGTACGGCGGGCCGCTCGGCCGGGCCATCGTGGCGGCCGACGACCATCCGGTGCTCACGCCGGGCCAGCAGCAGGTCCAGCTGCCGGGCTTCATGACCATGAGCGACTTGCGGCACTACTCGACCCGGGTCCAGGCGCCGACCCACGTCCGCTACCGCGGGCTGGACATCTACAGCATGCCGCCGCCGTCCAGCAGCGGCACCACCGTCGGCGAGGCGCTGAACATCCTCAGCGGCTATCACCTGCCGGCCGAGCCGCGGGTCACCGCGCTGTTCCACTACCTGGAGGCCTCCCGGCTGGCCTACGCCGACCGCGACGCCTACGTCGGCGACCCGCGGTACGTGCATGTGCCGGTGCGCGGCCTGCTCAGCCCCGCGTTCGCTGCCACCCGCCGGTGCCTGATCGGCAACAAGGCACTGACCTCGCCGGTCGCGCCCGGCAAGCCGTACCCGCCCTACCACGGCTGCTCGGGCAGCGCGGCGGCGGCGTCCGCGGGCAGCGAGGGCCAGCACACCAACAACATCGTCACCGTCGACAAGCAGGGCGACATCGTCGCCTACACCAACACGATCAACTTCTTCGGCGGCAGCGGCGAGACGGTGCCGCACTACGGCTTCCTGCTCAACGACGAGATGACCGACTTCGACTTCGCCCCCGCCGCCCCCGGCGCCTACGACCCGAACCTGCCGGCCGGCGGCAAGATCCCGCGCTCCAGCATGGGCCCGGCGATCGCGCTGCGCGGCGGCCGGCCGGTGTTCGCGGTCGGCGCGGCGGGCGGCTCGACGATCATCACGACGATCTTGCAGATCATCCTGAACCACGTCGACTTCGGCATGTCGCTGCCGGCCGCGCTGGCCGCCCCGCGGGTCAGCCAGCGCAACTCGCCGACCTCGCTGGCCGAGCCGCTGTTCTACCACAGCGCGCTGGCCCATCAGCTGACCAGCAAATACGGCGAGCAGTTCGCGCTGTCGACCGGGCCGATCCTGCCGCTGGACTACTACCCGGGCGACGCCACCGCGCTGCAAGTCCTCGGGCCTGACCGGTACCAGGCGGTGGCGGAGCCGGTCCGCCTCGGCGGCGGCAGCGCGATGGCGGTCCACCCGTCGAGGTCAGCCGGCCGCTGCCCGCGGCTGCCGCGCCAGGGCTGCGGTGCGGCGGGGCGGCGGTGTGCGGCGGGGCTGCGGTGCGGCGGGGCTGCGGTGCGCGGCCGGGCTGCGGCACGATAGTCCGGTGACGGCGACGACGGTGGTCAACCTCAAGGGGCACCGCGGCGACCCGGACTACGCCGACGTGCTCTACGTGGGCCGGCCGATGCACCGCGGCGGGTGGCACCTGGCCGGCTCCCCGCTGGCCAGCCCGTTCCGGCCCGGGCCGGACGGCAGCCGGGAGGAGGTGCTCGCCGCCTACCGGGGGCACCTGCTGGGCCGGCCGGACCTGCTCGCCCTGCTGCCGGGCCTGCGCGGGCGCCGGCTCGGCTGCTGGTGCGTGCCGCTGCCATGCCACGCCCAGGTCATCGCCGAACTGGCCGACGCCGGGGCCGGGGCCGGCTCATGATTGTGTGCGTTTTTCAGTTTCACGACCGGAAAAGTCCACACGATCATGACAGCGGCCGCTCGCCGTTGCCGTGGCCGCCGCCGATGGTGGTAGGTTCCAGCCGTGTCTGCGCCTGAGCTCGGCGCTCCCCGCCAGGCTCCGCCGGGAGCGCCCGCGCCGCCGGCGGCCCGTGACCGCGCTCGCGCCCTGCTGGCCGAGCTGTTCCCGGCCCCGGCCGGGCGGGCACCGCGGTCTGCGCTGGCGGGCAGCGCGCTCGCGCTGCTCCAGGTCCTGCTGGTCGCGCTCGGCGCGGCGGTGATGCTGGCCCGGGTCGGCGGCCGGCCGGTCTGGGACAGCGTGTGGGCCGAGGACCCGGACATCTACCTGCCCTGGGCGCTCGCGCATCCCTGGCACCTGCTGCAGTCCTACGGCGGGTACCTGCAGCTGATGCCGCGGCTGATCGGCCAGATCGCCGCGCTGCTGCCGATCCGGCACGCCTCGGTCGCGTTCGCGCTCGGCGGCGCCGTGACCGCCTCGGCGTGCGGGTTGTTCGCCTATCACGCCAGCGCGGGCCAGGTCAGCTCGCGCTGGCTGCGGGTCCTGGCCGGGCTGTCGGTGATCTTGCTGCCGGTGGCGCAGCTCGACATCGCCGACAACGGCGTCAACACCATCTGGTACCTGCTCGCCGCCCTGTTCTGGGCCGCGCTGTGGCGGCCGCGCGGCTGGCCCGGCGCGGCGGCCGGCGCCGTCGTGGGCTTCGCCGCCGCCGCGTCCAGCTCGCTCGGCCTGGTCTACGCCCCGCTGTTCGCCGCCCGGCTGCTGCTCGTGCCCCGGCGCCCGCGCGAGCAGGCCGCGACGGCCGGCTGGGCGCTCGGCTCGCTGCTGCAGCTCACGATCATCATGACCAGCCACCTGTCCCGGCTGCAGCCGCGCAACCCGCTGAACGCGGCGTACTTCTACGCGCATGAGGTGCTGCTGCCCGCGCTCGGCTGGCATTTCTCCTGGCATCTGCGCCACCTCATCGGCCTGGCCGGCGCCACCGCGCTGGTCGGCGGCCTGATCGGCATCGTCCTAGTGGCCGCGGTGATCACGCAGCCGCGGCGGTGCAAGGTGTTCATCGCCACGGCCGTGGTCACCGGCCTGGTGTTCACGGTGATCACCTCGGCGCTGGCCTGGGGCGGCCCGGGCCAGCGGGTCACCGTCCGGGTGGAGCACGGTGCCCGGTACTCCACCGTGCCGATCTTGCTGCTGGACGCGGCGCTGATCGTGGCGGCCGACTCCTACGCGAAGGGGCACTGGCCCCGCCCGAAGGCGCTGGCCGCGGTCGCGGTGCTGGTGGCGGTGCTGGCGGCCGGCTGGGCCGCCGATTTCCGCTACCCGGTCCGCCGTTTCGCCGGGCGGGCCTCGTCCTGGGAGCACGTCTCCGGCCGCTGGCTGCGCCACTGCCGGGACCATCCGGACGGGACGCTCACCGTGCGGTTCCGCGACTGGTGGGGGACCGAGCGGCTGGCCACCACCTTCAGCTGTACCGGCCTGCGGCGCTGACCAGCCGCCGCCGTCCCGCCGCCCGCGCTGGCTCAGAGCACGTGGCGGCGGCCATTTTCCGGGCCGGGCGAGCCGGTCCAGGCCGCCGCGGCGGAGCCGAACAAGAGCATGATGAAGAAGCTGCCGTACTGGGTGGCGAAAAAGGCGATGCCCAGCCCGGGCACGACGATGACCGCACTGACCACCCACGCGATGACCTTCCAGCTGGCCTGCCGGGCGCGGTCCGGCGGAACGGCCTGGCGCCGCGGGGCCAGCTGGCGCGGCGGCGCGGGCGCCCGCCGGGCCGGGATGTCCGCGGTGGCCCCGCCCAGCTCGGCGTAGGTCCTCGAGGTCAGCGCCTGGCCAGCGCGCCCGAGCAGCTCGGCCTTGGTCAGCCGTCCCTCCGCGAACGCGGTCTTCAGGACCTCGACCGCCTGCTCGCGGTCGGCGTCGGAGGCCCGCAAGTGGCCCTGGCCGCCTGCCCATCCCGCGCCGGGGCCTTGCGGTTTCATCGCCACGGGCGCCTCCGGTCGGCCGGTTCGGTCAGCTCGGCCAGCCCGGCGAACGGGGTCCGGCGTACGGAGCCTGGTGATCACGCTCGCCCGGCTGGCCCTTTCAGGATAAACGCGCCCAGCCGGGCGGGCCCGAGGCGGCCGCGGCGGCGGCCTGGCCAGACCTGGCCCGTCGCGGACCTGGCGATACTGGTGCGGTGCCGTATGACCCGACCATCTACCTCGGCGCCGCTGCCCACTACCGCTGCGGCCGTCCCGCCTACTCGCCGCAGCTCGAAGCCGTCCTGGCCCGGGAGGCAGGCCTGGACGGCCACGGCCGGCTACTGGATGCCGGCTGCGGCCCGGGCGTGCTGACCGTCCGGCTCGCGCACCTGTTCCGGCAGGCGGTCGGCCTGGACCCGGACCCCGGCATGCTGGCGGAGGCGCGCCGCGCGGCCGGGGAACAGCACGTGCCGAACATCCGCTGGGTCCAGGGCCTGGCCGAGGCCCTGCCCGCGGCCGCGCCGGGGCCGTACCGGCTGGTGACCTTCGGCCAGTCTTTCCACTGGACCGATGAGCTGCCGGTGGCCGAGGCCGTCTACGACATGCTGGAGCCTGGCGGCGCGCTGGCGCTCATCGTGCACACGGTGCCGGGGCGGCCGCGGCCGCCCGACCCCGGGGTGCCCTCGATCCCGCACGAGGAGATCAGGGCGGTGGTGGCGAACTACCTCGGATCGACCCGGCGGGCCGGCCAGGGGATCGCGCCGCAGCGAAATCACCGCTTCGAGGACGTGCTGGCCCGGACCCGCTTCGGCGTCCCGCAGCAGTTCTTCGCCCCGGGCATCGCCGGCCTGCTGCGCGACAGCGAGAGCGTGCTGTCCGGCTTCCTGTCGCTGTCGTCCTCGGCGCCGCACCTGTTCGGCGACCGCCTGGACGACTTCTGCGCCGAGGTGCGGGCGCTGCTGGCCAGCCGGTCACCCGGCGGGATCTTCTGGGACTGGCCCGGTGATACCGAGATAGTCCTGGCCCGCAAGCCCGGCTGACCACCGCCGCGCGCGTCATTGTGTGCGTTTCTCAGTTGCAGCAACTGAAAAACGCACACGATCACGGGGGTTGCGGCTCGCGGTGCCGAATAGATAGCTTGTCTTGACAAGATAATTTGTCCAAGACAGGATGGGCGGCGTGCTGGACGTTGCCGCCATCTCCGATCCGGCTGCGGCCGAGGCCACCCTCGACCGCACCCGCGCCCGGCTGCTGGCCGGGCTGGGCCGGCCCGCGTCCGCGGCGGCCCTGGCCGAGCGGCTCGGGCTGCCCCGGCAGAAGGTCAACTACCACCTCCGGCGGCTGGAACAGCACGGGCTGATCGAGCTGGTGGAAGAGCGCCGCAAGGGGAACTGCACCGAGCGGGTGCTGCGGGCGACGGCGGCCTCGTACGTCATCTCGCCCGCGGCGCTGGACGCCGTCGCCCCCGATCCGCGCCGCGCCCCGGACCGGCGGTCGGCCCGCTGGCTGCTCGCCCTGGCCGGCCAGCTGGTCCGCGACGTCGGCGAGCTGCTGGCCGGGGCCGAGCGGGCGGGCCAGCGGGTGGCCACCTTCGCTCTCGACGGCGAGATCCGCTTCGCGTCGGCCGCCGACCGGGCCGAGTTCACCGGGGAACTGGCCGCGGCCGTCGCCGCGCTCGCCGCCCGCTATCACGACCAGAACGCCCCGCAGGGCCGCGAGCACCGCATCGTGCTGGCCGTGCACCCGGCCAGCCGGCCGGCGGGCACGGCGGACAGGAGGCGTGACATGCCCAGAGAATTCGAGATCAGCAAGAAGGTCCCGCTCAAGGCAACACCCGCCCAGGTGTGGGAGAGCATCGCCACCGAGGCCGGCCTGGCCGCCTGGTTGCAGCCCGCGCCGGTCGACCCGGACAGCGAGCTGGTCACGGCCTTCGAGCCGGGGCGCCGCCTCGCCATCCGGACGCCGGCCGCCGCCGACGGGTCGGTGCACGCCTTCGAGTACCTGATCGAGGCCAGGGACGGCGGGACCACGGTGCTGCGCTTCGTGCACAGTGGTTTCGCCGGGGACGACTGGAGCGAGGAGTACCAGCCCCTCACCTCGGCGGGCTGGGACATGTACCTGTTCACCCTGGCCGAGTACCACGCCCGCTTCGCCGGGCGGCGCGCCGTCTACGCCGAGGCTGCGGGCCCGGCCTGCTCAGCGGCGCCGCAGGCCTGGCCCGTCCTGCTGGCGGCGGCCGGGATCGCGGCGCCGGCCCGGCCCGGCGCGGACGTGCGCATCGAGCTTCCCGGGGCCGGGACCGTCGACGGGGTGGTCGACTACGCCACCGCGAACTTCCTGGGCGTGCGCACCGCGGATGCGCTGATCCGCTTCCACGGCCGGTGGGCCCTCCGGATGACCGTCGCCGTCAGCCACCACGCCTACGGTGACTCCTTCGACGCCGGGACGGCCAGCCGCGGCTGGCGGGCCTGGCTGGGCCAGGCGCTCACTCCCGCGGCGGTCGGCCCCGGCTGAGTCAGCGGGCGGAATCCGGCCGCCCGGGCGCCGGCTCAGCCCGCCGCGACCAGGCCGGGGATGCCGAGCTGGGCGGCGAGCGCGGCGTAGTCCCACAAGATCCGCTGATCCCGGATCAGGCCGCGCTCGAACGCGGCAATCGCGATCGCGGTGACGTCCGCGGCCCGGCCGGCCGGCGTGACGCCGGGCAGCAGCCAGGGCAGCTCGCGGTCGTGGGTGAACGACACGGTCACCTCGTCGACCAGCCGGAACCGGTCCACCGTGCGGGAGATCCGGGTCACGGCCAGGTCCGCGGGCAGGTGCGGCAGCAGGTTCTCGGCGTAGAAGCGCTCGGTCTCGGCGCGCCCGGACCCGCCGGTCATCGCGGGCAGCTGCCGCACGGAGGGCCGGGCCGCCAGCAAGGCCAGCGCCGCGCCGAGATCGCCCCGGGCCACCGCCGCGTGGTGATCGTCCCAGGCCTGCTCCATGTCCCGCATCCACTTCACGATGGCCGGGGTCATGCACCGGTAGCTACCCGGCGGCCGGCGAGCTGATCGCCGCCGGCCTGCATCAATATGAGACTGAGCCGGAAGGAGCATCGGCTGCGCACCGGCCGGGTACATTTCCGCCATGACAGGCAGCCAGCCCCGCCGGCCCTGGGCGTGGCCCCGGGAGCCGGGCGGTGCCCGGTGAAGGGCGACCGGGTCGAGATCGTGGTCGACGCCGGCGGTGAGATCCGCACCTACGAAGTGCTGGCCACCCGGGCCGGGCGGCGGGTCGAGGTGGTGAACCGGCGCGGCCTGATCGAGGTCAGCGAGCTGACCCGGGGCGGGACCGCGGTCCGGACGGCGCGCTTCCTGGCCAGCCGGGTGATCGCGCTGGTCGAGCACCCGGCGCCGTCCCGCCGGGCCGACCCGCGGGACCGGCCGGGCCGCGACGGCGCGCCGGCCGATCCGGGGCGCGGCCGCCGCGCCGCCCGCAGCGGCGGCTAGCGGTATCAGCCCTGGTCGAGCGGGCCGGGGTCAGCGGGCACGTCGACCGCGTACCGGCGCAGTGCGTCCAGCGGCACGATCTCCAGCGCCCGCTCGTGGGTGCAGGCCAGCACGACCGGCGCCGCCGCCCCGTCCCGGTGCGCCCGCAGCCAGTTCGCGGCCGTGACGCACCACCGGTCGCCCGGCACCAGGCCGGGGAACTGGTAGTGCGGCACCGGAGTGGTCAGGTCGTTGCCGATGCGCCGCTGGTGGGCCAGGAACTCGGCCGTCACCACCGCGCAGATCGTGTGGCTGCCCATGTCTTCCGGGCCGGTGCTGCAGCAGCCGTCCCGGTAGAAGCCGGTCAGCGGGTCGGTGCCGCACGGCTCCAGGGAACCCCCGAGGACGTTGCGATCTGCCATGCCAGAAGTATTGCCTATGGCGGAAAGGGCGCCCCGGCGGGCGGCCAGCCGGCCAGCCATTCCCGGGTGCCGAAAAACCGGCAGGACCGGGCCGCCACCGCGGCGGCTGACGCCAGCGCGGCCTGCCACCGCGCCCGGGTGATCTGCGCCGGGCGGCCCGGCGCCGGGCTGCCCTGCCCCGCGGCGGCCAGGTGGCAGGCCACGGCGCCGTGGAAGACGTCGCCGGCCGCTACCGTGTCGGCTACCGGCACGGCGACGGCCGGCACCTCGCCGCGCAGGCCATCCGGCCCGGCCCAGCGGACCGGCCCGGCGCCGCTGGTCACCGCGGCCCAGCGCACCCCGCATCCGAGCAGGTAGCCGAGCACCGGCCCGGGGCCGGACATGCCGGGCGGGCGGAAGTCCGCCGAGCAGATGGCCACATCCACCAGCGACAGCAGTTCCTGCGTGCCGTCCCGCCAGCTGCCGCCGTCCAGCACCGACGGCACGCCCGCCTCCCGGGCGGCCCGGGCCGCGGCCAGGGCCAGGTCCCGGTAATGGGCGTCGACCAGCACGATCCCGGCCGCGGCGGCCAGCGCGGACAGGTCCGCGGGCGGCGCGGCCGCGCGGCCTGCCGCGTTCAGCGATACGACCGACCGGCCGGGGGAGCCCTCGGTCACGAAGACCGAGGACACCGGCGGGCTGGCCGGGGAGCCGGCGGCCGCGTCTACCAGCCGCACTCCGGCGGCGGCCAGGTCGGCCCGGATGCCGTCGGCGAGCGGGTGCGCGCCGGCCGCGGTGACCAGCACGGCACGGCCGCCGAGCGCGGCGAACGTCACGGCCGCGTTGGCGGCCGGGCCGCCGGCCGCGACCGTCTGGCGCCGGGCGGTGATCTTCTCGTCCGGGCCGGGCAGCGTGCTGACCAGCTGGATGATGTCCAGCGTGCACAGCCCGGCGAACAGGCCGGACGGGCCGGGCCGGGCGGGCCGCGCGGGCCGCGCCGGCGTCATGCCGCGCGGGCGCGGCGCCAGGCCGCCTCGGCCTCGCCTATCGGGGTGGCCGGGCGGCCCCTGCACGAACGGCCAGATCTCCTCGGCGATCGCCCGCCAGTTCGCGGTGGCGGTCAGCTCGCCGAGGATGGCGAACAGGCCCAGGTTGATCCGCTGCAGGATCACGTAGGACCGGGGGATGCGGGCGTAGCCGGCGACCGGGCTGCGGACGTCGAAGAACCGCCGCACCACCGCCGAGGCGTACTCGCCGGTCATCGTGACCGGCTCGGACTTGCGGATGGTGTCGTAGAACACCGCCATGTGCTCGACCACCTCGCCGGTGGGCAGCGGCGCGCCGGGGACCAGGAAGCCGGCTTCCTCCATGCTGGCCCTGAAGGCCTCCGGGTCGTCGTTGACGCACAGCTGGCGGGCCATCTGCATCAGCGGCAGCAGCTCTGCGGAGCTGAAGTGCTTGACCAGGCCGAAGTCCAGGAACGTGACCTTCCCGCCGCCGTGGAACAGGTAGTTGCCCGGATGCGGGTCGCCGTTGAACGCGCGCAGGTCGTACAGGCTGCGGAAGGTGAACCGGTAAATGGTCTCGGCGGCCAGGTCCCGTTCGTGCTGCGGCCAGTCCGCCAGCTCGGCGAACCGCGCGCCGTCGGCCAGCTCGCTGGTGATGACCCGGCGGCCGGACAGCTCGCCGAGCACGTGCGGGACGGTGATCGTCGGATGCCCGGCGAAGTGCGCGGCGATCAGCTCCTGGTTGCGCGCCTCGCGCTGGTAGTCCAGTTCCTCGGCGACCCGCTCGCGCAGCTCGGCCAGCAGCGCGTCGACGTCCTGGCTCGGCGCGGTGATGCGCAGCATCCGGCGCAGCAGCGCCGCGTTGCCCAGGTCGGCCTCGATGGTCTCGGCGATCCCGGGGTACTGCACCTTGACCGCGACCGCCCGGCCGTCGCGGGTGATCGCGCGGTGCACCTGGCCGATCGAGGCGGCCGCGATGGGCTCCGGGTCCCACCGGGCAAAGACCTGCTCCGGGCGGCCGCCCAGTTCTGCGGCGATCACCCCGGCGGCCAGCTCCGCGCTCATCGGCGGGACGCTGTCCTGCAGCCGGCTGAGCGTGCGGCGCACCGCCGGGGTCAGCCCCTCGTCGACGTAGCTGGCCATCTGGCCGAGCTTCATCAGCACGCCCTTCATCGCGCCCAGCGTCGACGCCACGTCCTCCGCGGTCTCCAGGGCCAGGTCGCTGCGCAGCTGCTGGCGGTGCTCGCCGGCCGCGGTGAACAGCCGCGGCGCGCTCCCGGCGTACCGGGCCGCGCCCCGGCCGACCAGCTGCAGCGCGGCCAGCCCGCGGCTGCGCCGCAGCGCCCCCACCCGCCGGGACCGGCCGGGCCGCCGCCGGGCCGCAGAGATCAGCGCGGCACCGGCCGCCGCGGCGCACGCGGCCAGGACCGCCGCAGCCGGCCGCCTCACCCGCGCCGGGCCGCGCGGGCCCGCAGGCTGATCCGCTGCCGGGCCTCCAGCACGCCCGGCTCGGCCAGGAAGGTGACGTCGAGCACGCCGAGCGCCTGGCGGACCTCGGTGCGCCGCTGCGGCGTCAGCGGCGCGGGCTCGGCGTACCCGTACATCTGGCGGGCCCAGCCGGGCAGCGCGGTGATCGCGGCGCAGCGGACGTCCTGCCAGATCCCGGCCACGTCCGGGTCCAGGCCCGGCGGGTCGAGCAGGTAGGCCATCGACTCGGCGGCGGCCGGGGTGGCCCGCAGCTGCGGCCGGACCGAATCCAGGTAGGCGGCGAGGCCGGCGGTGCTGGCGGGCGCCATCCCGGCGGGGACGCCGGCCAGCTCGGCGGCGGCGGTCATCTCGGCCACGTAGCGGTCGGCATCGGCCGGGCTCAGCCCGTCACCGAACAGCGCGTCCACCGCCAGCGCGGAGTCCACCAGCGCGGCGTGCACCCACAGCAGCAGCGCGGGATCGCCCGCCGCGTAGTCCTGCCCGGTCACCGGATCGGTACCGCGCACGTGCTGGTGTATCTGGCGGACCCGGGCGGCGGCGCGCCCGGCCCCGGCCCGGTCGCCGAAGCTGACCGTGGTCACGTAGGCGGAGGTGGCCGCCAGCCGGCCGACCGGGTCCTGCCGCCAGCCGCTGTGCTGGTCCACCCCGGCCATGGCCAGCGGGTGCAGCGCCTGCACCAGCAGCGCCCGCAGCCCGCTCACCGGCGAGGTCAGCCCGCCGCTGATCCGCCAGGTGACGCTGCCCGGGCCGAAGTAGCCGTCGTCGGCCGGGTGCTCCGGGATCGCGGCCGCGAAGGCCGCGGCCGAGCGGGCGACCAGCCCGGCCGCGTCGGCGTAGGCTCCGGCGGTCAGCGCGCCCTCGTCAATGCTCATACCGCCACGCTACCTACCGTTTTCCGCCCTCCCGCGCGGGGCCTGGCCCGGCTCAGTTCAGCGGGCCGCCGGAGACGTAGAGCACCTGCCCGGAGATATAGCCCGCGCCGTCGCTGGCCAGGAATGAGATGGCGTTCGCGACGTCGTCGACCTGGCCGATCCGGCGCAGCGGCACCTGGGCGGCCACCGTGGCCTGGAAGTCCTCGAAGCTCATGCCGATCCGGGCCGCGGTCGCCGCGGTCATGTCGGTGGCGATGAACCCCGGCGCCACCGCGTTGGCGGTGATGCCGAACTGGCCCAGCTCGATGGCGAGCGTCTTGGTCAGCCCCTGCATCCCGGCCTTGGCGGCGGAGTAGTTCGCCTGGCCGCGGTTGCCGAGGGCAGAGCTGGAGGACAGGTTGATGATCCGGCCGTACTGCTCGCCGACCATGTGCTTCTGCACGGCCCGGCTCATCAGGAACGCGCCGCGCAGGTGCACGCCGAGCACGGTGTCCCAGTCCTCGTCGGACATCTTGAACAGCAGGTTGTCCCGGATGACGCCGGCGTTGTTGATCAGCACGACCGGCGGGCCGAGCTCGGCGGCAACCTGGTCGACCGCGGCTTGCACCTGATCCCGCTGGCTGACGTCGGCGCCGACGGCGATCGCGTGCCCGCCCGCCGCGATGATGGCTTCCGTCGTGGCGGCGCACGCACTGGCTTGCAGGTCCAGCGCGGCCACCGCGTATCCGTCACCGCCCAGGCGGCGTGCGGTGGCGGCGCCGATGCCGCGCGCGGCACCGGTGACGATTGCGACCTTCTGCGGGCTGTCTGGCATGTTCTCCCCTTAGTGCGGACCACCCTCAGCTGCCTCTTGCGAACTATAACAAGCGCAGCGCAAGGTCCGCCAAGCGGGCCGCCGGTCATGCCCGGGCTCAGGCCAGCTGGGCCCGGGCCAGCTAGACCGGGAGCCGCGAGGCGGGAGCCGCTAGGCCGGGACCAGCTCGGCGGGCAGTGCCGCGCGCACGATCCCGGCCAGCTCGGCGCGGTCCGGGCCCGGCGCGAACGGCGGGCGCCACCCGGTCGCGTACACCGCGCGGGCCCTGGCCTGCACCGCGTCCAGCGAAGACGGCAGGGACGTCATGGCCAGGTAGCCGGTGCAGGCGGGGAAGATGGCCGGGTCGGACGCCGCGGCGGCCAGGACCTGGTCGGACGGCAGCGGGCGGCTCAGGTCGACGTCCTGGCCGGCCCAGCGGCGCGCGGCGGCCTCGTCCATCCGGACGTGGTCGTCGACCCACGGCTTGATGTGCTCGGCGCACCAGCGGTCGAAGCTCCCGGCGGCGGCCTCGGTGTCGGCCCCGTGCTCGTCGATTAGCCGCAGCAGCTCGGTGACCTGCAGCACAGTGGTGGTGATGCCGCGGCCGAAGGTGGGCGTGGTGGTGGCCACCGCGTCACCGGCGAACACCAGGCCGGGCAGCGCCAGCCGGCCGTCCGGGCCGGCCTGGCCGCGGTAGGCGTTCAGCAGCGGGCCGCCCGCCCGCACCGGCGATGCGGGCCGGGACCGGCCGGGGCTCACCCAGTCGGCCAGGCCGGGAATGGCCTGGCAGGCGGCGGTGAAGGCCGGCTCGTGCCGGAGCCGGGCCAGCACCGGGTCGCCGGACGGGCGCGCCAGCAGAACCGAGAACAGGCCGCGCTCGTGCGGGAAGATGATGGCCTGGTAGCCGTCGAGGTCCGCCTGCCAGGCGATCGGGTTGGTCAGCGGCCCGGGCTCGGCGCCGGGCCGCAGCCGGTAAGTCCGGTCGACATAGGCAATGCCGCACGGGCCGCCGCTGGCCGCCGGGCCGCGCAGCCCGCGGGTCACCCGGCCGGACCGGCCCGAGGCGTCGATCACCAGGTCGGCCGCCACCTCACGGCCGTCGACGCGGAGGCCGGCGGCCCGCCCGTTCCGGCTGATCACCGCATCGGCGTGGCCCTGGCTGAGCTGCAGGCCGGGCACGGCGAGCGCGGCCGCCCGCAGCGCCCGTTCGAATGTCTCGCGGCGGGACCGGACGCAGGCCAGCACCGGCCCGGCGGGCCGGTCGAGCGAGACGGGCTCGGCGCCGGCTGCCAGCCACTGCTGCATGGCGGCGGGCAGCTCGGCCTCCAGGGCCTGCGCGACCTGGGCGCGGAAGCCGTGGGCGTGATGGAACTGCATGACCCCGCGGCGCGGCCAGCTGCCGCCGGCGCCGGGCCCGGGGTCACGCTCGACGGCCAGCACCCGGTGACCGCGCCGGGCCAGGCCGGCCCCGGCGAGCAGGCCCGGCCCGGCGCCGATGATGGCAACGCGCATGTTGGCACCTACTTCGATACACTCGTAGTGTAGTGGATGCATCTATGGTGCATTTAAATGCCGGCGACGTCAACGACCGGAGGGCAGCGCGATGAGCGAGCCGGCCAGGCGCTACCGCTCCCAGGTCCGCGACGAGCAGGCCAGGCGCACCCGGCGGGCGATCGTGTCCGCTGCTCATGACCTGTTCGTCAGCCAGGGATATGCCGCCACCACGATCGACGCGGTGGCCCGGGCCGCGAACGTCAGCCGCCGGACCGTCTTCAACGCGGTCGGCGGGAAGGCCGCCCTGCTCAAGCTGGCCCTGGACTGGGCGATCACCGGGGACGACGAGCCGGTGCCCATGGCCGACCGGCCCGCGGTCAGGGCGATCCAGGCCGAGTCCGACTCCCGCCGCGCGCTCGGGCTGTGGGCACAGATGGTCACCGAGACCTCGGCCCGCGTGGTGCTGATCGGCGAGGTGCTCACCGCCGCGGCCGACGTGGACGCGGCCGCCGCCGAACTGCTGGCCGTCGCCAAGCGGGACCGGCTGGCCGGCGCGGCCGCCTTTACCGGCTACCTGGCCTCGCGGGGCGGGCTGGCTCCCGGCATCAGCCGCCAGCAAGCGGCCGACCTGTGCTGGACCGTCATGGACGGCCACCTGTACCGGAGCCTGGTGCTCGAGCGCGGCTGGACCGACGCCCAGTACACCCGCTGGCTGAGCGCCGCGCTGGCCGCGACGCTGCTGGCGGGCTAGCCGCCGGCCTGCAGGCCGTCCCACGACCAGTGCGGGATGCGCAGGCCGCCCGGCACGTCATCGGCGCTGTGGTGGTAGCGCGCCATCGTGGTGACGGTCGCCCAGGCGAAGTAGTCGTGCAGCACGGCGCGCAGCCGCTCGCCGGCGGCCAGCCCGGTGTCGGCCAGCGCCTGATCGAAGCACGCGATCGCGCGCCGGTCCATCTCCTCGTGCGGCCCGTTGCCGCTGTGCATCCGCACTACCGCCGTCTCGTCGCCGTAGCGCTGCGAGTACGCCGCCGGGCCGCCGAGGGCCTCGGCCCAGTAGGCGGCGAGCCGCTCGGTGTGCTCGGGATGGTAACCGTGGCTGAACGCGTGGCTGACGACCTCGTCGGCCATCACCCGGGCGTGCCAGGCCGCGGCCAGCCGGATCAGCCCGTCCTCGCCGCCCGCCGCCTGGTAGACCGTCTGCATGCCGCGAGTGTAGGCGCGCCCGCCGTCACGGCCCGCACCCTGCGCCCGCGCGGCCGCCGCGCTGCTGTCCGGGCTCTGCCGCGGTCAGCCGCGGGCGTAGTTGCTGGCGCCGTACCAGTCGACGACGATGACGGGCTCGTCCCCGGCCACCCAGGCGTCGTGCCCCTGCGGCAGCGCGGTGACGTCGCCGGGCCGGGCGTCGAACTCGGTGCCGTCGGCCATCACGATGTGCAGCGTGCCCTGCACGTGGTACTGGAAGTGCGGGGCCTCGCACAGCTCGGTTCCCGCCAGCGGCTTGACATGCTCGGACCAGCGCCAGCCGGGCTGCAGCGTCAGCCGGCCGATCTCGGCTCCGCCGATCTTGAGCAGCTCCAGCGCGCCGCGCCCGAACTCGCGGGTCTCGTCGGCGGCGGTGAAGCTCTTGTGCTCTGCGGGTGTGCTCATGACGTGCTCCCTCGACTCGTCAGCGGGCCGCCGGGGTGACGGCCGGCCGGGATGTGACGGGAGCGAGCCTGCCCGGGCGCGGTTGCAGCGGATTTGCAGTGGCGGCCGGCCGCGGCGATCTGCCGGCTGGCGGGAGCCGCCCGCGGCAGCTACTGGCGGTAGCGGCGGCCCGGAGGTTTGATACCTGCATGAAGTCGCTGGCTGTCCGGGTGCTGGGCGACTTCGCCGTGGACGGGCTTGAGCCGCAGGCCGTGGGCAGCAGGAAGGGCCGGCAGGCGCTGCGGGTGCTCGCCCTGGCCGCCGGCGGCCGGTCCCGGCCGGCGTGCTGATCGAGGCCCTGTGGGAAGACGCCCCGCCGGCCCGGCCCGACGACCAGCTCGCCGTGCTGGTCAGCAGGCTTCGCGCGGTGGTCGGCCGGGACCGGATCGAGCGCGGCGACGGCGGCTACCGGCTGCGCTGTGACTGGCTCGACGCCGTCGAGCTCGCCGCGCTCACCGACGAGGCGGACCGCAGGCGGCAGGCGGGGAACGCGGCGGGCGCCGCGGCCGCCGCGCGGGTCGCGCTGTCGCTGCTGCGCGGCTACGGGCCGCCGCCGCTGCCCGGCGGCTGGGCGGCGCTGAAGCTGGCCGAGCTGGACCGGCTCACCGCCCGGGCCCGCCAGGTGGCGGCCGCCGCGCTGCTGGAAGCCGGTGACTGGATGGCGGCGGCCGACGCCGCGCAGGCCGCCCTGGACCGGGACGGATACGACGAGGCGGCGCTGCGGATCCTGCTGCGCGCCTGCGTGGCCGGCGGCCGGCCGGCGCGGCGCTGGCCGCCTACGGTGCTGCCCGCCAGCGGCTGGCCGAGGAGCTGGGCACCGATCCCTCGCCGGAGACCACCGCCCTGTACACGGCCATCCTGCACGGCGAGCTGGCCGCGCCGCCGCCGGCTGCCGCCGGGCTGGCCGGAGCCGCCCTGGCCGGGGCCGGGCCAGCCGGGCGGGACAGCCTGGTCGGACGGGACGCCGAGCTGGCCTACCTGGACGCCACGGCCGCCCGGGCCCGGGGCGGGAGCGCGGAAGTCGTAGTGGTCGACGGGGAGGCCGGCATCGGCAAGACCGCCCTGCTGCGCGCCTTCGCCACCCGGCGGGCCGCGGCCGGCGACACCGTGCTGCTGGCCTCCTGCGGGACGCTGGACCAGGCCATGCCGCTGGACGCCGTGCTCAGCGCGCTGGCGGCGCTGCTGCGCAGGCTCGGGCCGCCGGACCGGGCCCGGCTGCTGGACGACGACGCCGCGATCCTGGAGCCGGTGCTCGGCGGCGGGCCGCCGCGGCTGCCGCCGGTGCTCGCGGACGGCATGCTCGGCCCGGCCGTGCTGTACGCGGCGCTGGCCCGGCTGATCGGCCGCCTGGCCGCGGCCGGGCCGGTGGCCGTGCTGATCGACGACGCGCACCTGGCCGGGCCGCCGCTGGCGAACTGGCTGGCGTTCCTCCGCCGGGAGAACGTGCCGGCCGCGGTCGTGGCCGCGGCGCGGTCCGGTGAGGGCCAGCCGCTGCAGGCCACCGCCCGGGTGCACCTGGACGTGCTGGGCCGGGCGGCGGCCGCGCAGCTGACCGGGACGGCCCGGGCCGACGAGCTGTTCGAGCGCTCCGGCGGGCACCCGCTGTTCCTGACCGAGCTGGCCCAGCAGGTAGCCCGGCCCGAGCTGCCCGCCTCGCTGGTCGAGTCGGTGTCGGGCCGCTGCGACGAGCTGGGCGCCGCCGGGACCATGCTGCGCACGGCCGCGGTGATCGGGCCGGAGCTGGACATCGACCTGCTCGCCGCGCTGCTCGGCCGCCCGGCGGTTGAGCTGCTGGACGAGGCGGAGCAGGCCGTCGCCCGCCAGCTGCTGACAGCGGACGGCGCGGGCTTCAGGTTCCGCCACGAGCTGGTCAGGGAGGCGCTCGCCGCGAGCGCCTCCGCGGGCCGCGCCGCGCTGCTGCACCGGCAGGCCGGGCGGGTGCTGGCCCAGCGGTCGGCGGCCGACCCGGCCGCGGTGGCCGGGCACGCCCGGCTCGGCGGGGACCTGGCCCTCGCCGCACGGGCGCTGCGCGAGGCCGCCGCGCAGGCCGCCGAGCGGTTCGACCACGCCGCGGCCGAGGCGCTGCTCGACGACGCGCTGCGGCTGCACCCGGACCCGGAGGGCTGGCTGGAGCGGGCCCGGGTCCGGACCCGCCGCGGCCGGTATCCGGCGGCGCTGCGGGACGTCAGCCGGGCCGCGGCCGCCGGGCCGGCCGCGCTGGAGGTCGGGGCCTGGGCGTGCTACTTCGGCCGCAGGTTCGGCCAGGCCGCGCAGTTCGCCGCGGACGGCGCGCTGGCCGCCGCCGACCCGGTCACCCGGTCCCGGTGCCTGGCGGTGGGCGGCCGGACCCATCACGCGGCGGGTGACCTGGCCCGCGCCGAGGCGCTGCTGTCGGAGGCGTTCGCGCTGGCCGAGGGACCCGACCGGGTCACCGCCGCGGCCTGGCTCGGGGTGCTGCGGGCCCACCAGAGCCGCAGCGAGGAGGCGCTGGCCCTGCTGCACCCGGCCGCGCGGGCGCAGGCCGGCGCCGCGCACACCGCGGCCGCGCTGCACGCGCTGCTGTTCACCGGGCATGTCCGCGCGATGACCGGCCGCCCGGCGCAGGCGCTGGCCGCGTTCTCCCGGTACACCGCCGAGGTGGAGCGGCGGCAGGTGCCGCGGTTCGCCGGCCGGGCGTGAACTTCGCCGGCTGGGTGCTGCGCAGCCTGGGCGCCGCGGACCAGGCCCGCGAGCATCACCTGCAGGCCCTGGCCGCCGGGCAGGGCCAGGGCACGGCCGATGTCACGATCGCCGCGCTGCAGGACCTGGCCGAGCTGGCGGTCGAGGCAGGCGACCCGGACGCCGCGCGGGCCCGGCTGGCGCAGGCCGCCGGGTCGCTGGACGGCGAGCTGGTGTTCGGGTGGCGGCTGGAGCTGAAGCATCAGCTGGTCAGCGCCCGGCTGGAACTGCTGTGCGGCGACGGCGGCCAGGCGCTGGCGCTGGCTACCGGGCTCGCGGCGCGGGCTGCCGACCTGGGCGTGCCCAGGTATGCCAGCGCGGCGCGGCTGCTGGCCGAGCTGGCCCGGAGCGAGCTGGGCGAGCCGGCCAGCCTCGGCGCGGCTGCTGCGGCCCTGGGGCGGATCCAGGCCACCGCCGCGGTCGAGGCGTGGTGGTGGACCGGGCTGGCGGCCGCGGCGCTCGGCGTGCCTGGCCTGGCTGGACGCGGCGGCCGGGCACGCGGCCCGGCTGGCCGGGCAGGCCGGCGGCTACGCGGACGTGCTGCAGCAGGCCGCAGGCCGGCGGCTGGAGCAATGGCGGGCGCAGGCCGCCCGCCGGCGGCCAGCCGCCCGGCGCTGACCGGCCGGGGCCGTCAGCGGGCGGCGAGCACGAGCATGCTGACCTGCAGCGGCCCGGTGCCGGCGACGGCGGACTGCGCGGCGCGCCGCAGCCCGGCCCGCGCCGCCGGGTCCAGCCGGCGCACGAACGGGGCGACGTGCGCCAGGCCCAGCCGCCATCCGGCCAGCTCGGCGGGGGTGCTCAGCCCGGTTGCCACCGTCACCGTCCGCACGCTCACCCGGCCGAACCCGGCGGCGGCCGCGAGCGCGGCCAGCGCGTCCGGATCACCGGCCCGCGGCTCGGCGTGCTGCTTGAACTCCGCGTACCAGCCGGGCGGCCGGTAACCGAACGAGGCCAGCACCGAATCCACCGCGGCCTTGGCCGGATGCGTCCAGCCCGGCGCGAACGAGCTGGCGGCCAGCGCGCCGCCGACCCGCCTGATCTCGCGCAGGCCGGCCTCCAGGTCGGGCAGGTGGCCGAGGCAGCAGGCGGCCGCCACCAGGTCGAAGCAGCCGCCGGCGAACGGCAGCGCCCGGGCGTCCGCCGCCACCGGATGCGCCTGCGGCGGGCAGCCGCTCAGCATCGCGGGCGCCAGGTCGGCCGGCACCACGGCCCGCGCGCCCGCGGCCAGCGCCGCGCGGCAGGCGGCGCCGGTGCCGGACCCGAGATCCAGCACGGTGCGGCCGGCGACCGGCAGGCCCGCGCTGGCGAGCAGCTCCCGCGCGAGCGCCTCGTACATCCGGCCCGGCCCGGCGGCCCAGGACGGCGCGGCCGCCTGGTAGCCGGCCCGCATCGCCCGGCCCGCGGCCTGGCTCAGCCCAGCAGCGGGGCGGCCAGCAGCGCCTGCTTCTCCCACCACGCCAGCTCCTCGTCGTAGCCGCCCAGCGCCTTCTCCCAGCCGAACTGGACCAGCGCGCCGAGCAGGCACAGCGCCAGCTGCCGGTCCCACCACGGCCCGGTGCTGATCCCGCCGGCTTCCAGCGCCGCCCGGTAGGCGGCGATCGAGTCCTCCTTGCCCTGCGGCAGCCGGCGGCAGTTGATCGCCAGGTACCAGGCCAGGTCGGCCAGCGGCGCGCCGCGTCCCGGCTGCTCCCAGTCGAGCAGGACGGTCCGGCCCGCGTCGTCGGTGCCGAGGTTGTCCAGCTTCCAGTTGCTGTGCACGAGCGAGCGCGGGGTGGCCTCCAGCGCCTGGACCAGCGGGCCCGGATCGCTCGCCAGCGGGATCACCACGGCGGCGGCGGCCGGGGCCACCGCGGCGAGCCGCGGCCAGCCCTCGCCGACCAGCCGCGGCACCAGGTGCCCGCCGCCCGCGGCGGCCTCGGCCTGCGCCAGCCACGGGGACAGCTCCAGGTAGCGGTGCATCGGCGGGACGATGTCGCATTCGGAGCCGCAGTCCCAGAACGCCGCGTGCAGCGCGGCCATGTGGCGCAGGAAGCGCAGGTGCTGATCCAGGCTGATCGGCTCGTCGGTGACCGGCACGAGCCAGGCCGACACGTCGCGCATCAGCACCGCGCACCCGCCGGACGGGCCCGGCCCGCCAGGGTCCTCGCGCAGCACCCCGACAACCGGCTGGTTGAAGCACCCGGGGAGGCGGTCCAGCAGGCCGCGCTGCCACAGCACCAGCGGCGCGCCTGGCAGGCATCCCGAGGCCCGCATGGTCCAGTCCGAGGCCAGGTCGAGATGCTTGAGCACGTAGCGGTGCCCGCCGATCACCAGCCGCTCCAGCCGGGCGCCCGACTTGCCCGCGCTGCCGTCCAGCGGCTCGCGCTGCGTCGCGCTAGCGATCAGGCCGGCGATGTCAGCTGTCGTCACGGGCCGCCTCCATCTCCGCCAGCAGCGAGGCCGGCCAGCGGCCGCCGCACATGACCGTGTCGGCCACGATCCGATCATCGCGCACGGTGAGCAGGTGCATGTGGTGCGCCGCGTGCGGTACGCCGTTCTCGGTCCAGCTCAGGGTGTACTCGACCACTTCCGCGCCGCCGCCGGCCAGCTCGCCGCGGCGCAGCTCGCTGAACGCGCCCGGGCTGGCGAACCACCGCTGGTACTCGGCACGGATGGCGTCGGGGCCCGCCGCCTGCAGCCGCCAGTCGGGCACGGTCGCGTCCAGCGTCGCGTCGTCGCTCCACGCGTCGCAGTCCGCGATGGCGGCGGCCTCGATGGCCTTGAGGAATGTGTCGACTGCCGGTGATGGTGACATGCGGCCCTCCGCGGCGCTCGCCCGATGAGAAGCCCATCGTCCCGGCCGCGGCTTGCAGCGGCCTTGCAGCTGTTACCCTCGCCAGTCGTGCTCATCAGGCCGGCGGGCGACGCGGACTGGCCGCTGATCTACCCCTGCTACGCCGCGATCATGGCCGAGGGCAAGACCTACCCGTTCCCGGAAGACCAGTCGGAGGAGCAGGCCAGGCCCTGGTGGATGGAGCCGCCGCCGGGCCAGACGGTGGTCGCGGTCCGGGACGGCGAGATCACCGGGTCGGCGAAGATGGGCGCCAACCGCCCGGGCACCGGCAGGTTCGCGTCGGCCAGGACCTCGCGCCCGCCCCCGAGCGCTGAGTGCGCCCTCACGGCCTCTGGTCAGCAGCACGCCGGCTCCGGCGGGCGAACTGGCTCCAGCCCGGCCAGCCACCTCTTGACTTTGCGTCATAAAGTTCTGGGCCGGAACGCTTGACTTTACCTCGTAAAGCAGTGTCTGCTTTATGGCATAGAGCCGAGTGATTGAGAGGACACCATGAATCAAGCACCTGATGCCGCCACCGCCGGCCAGGACGGCAGCCTCGACCCCCGGCAGGCCGCTGTCCTGCTGGACCAGGCCACCCGGCAGGCACGCCGCAGGTTCCAGCCTTCGCCGCCGTGGCTGCTGGCCACCAGGGCGGTCATGGTCCTGGCCGCCCTCGGCGCGATCTGGCTCTCGGTGCGCGGACAGCACCCGTACCGGGGGCCGACGGCCGCGGACATCCCCGTCCTGGTCGCGTTCGTTGTCGTCAACTTCGCCGCCACGGTAGGCGTCCGCAGGCGCGCGACGGCCGGGGTGAGCGGGCGGTCCCGGTTCAGTCAGGGCGAGATCATCGTGCTGGTGCTGGCCTTTGCCGCCGCGGTCGTGGCCATGGCCGGGCTGGGCATCGCCGGAGTGACCTTCGCCTGGTACCCGACCTCGGTGCTGGTCATCCCCGGCCTGGCCTGGGCTGCCATCTCGGCGGCACGGGCAAACTGGCTCGACCTCGCTACCGGCCTCTCGCTCGTCGTCATCGGAATCGCGGGCACGTTCGCCGGGCCGGCCGGGTCGTGGGCGGTCGCCGCCGTGGGCCTGTGCGTCACGCTCCTCAGCAACGCCGCCGTCCGCGCCCGGCAGCAGCGCGCCTGACACCACGCCATGAACGACGACGGGCTTGACCCGCTGATCCACGTGCCCACCCGGCTGAAGATCGTCGCGACGCTGGCGGCACTGCCCGACGGCGACGGGCTGTCCTTCACCCGGCTGCAGAACATGCTGGAGCTGACACCCGGCAACCTGATCATCCAGCTGCGCAAGCTCGAAGAAGCCGGCTACCTCAGCAGCGAGAAGACCAGGAACGGGTCCGCGCAGAAAACCACGGTGACCCTGACCCGCGAGGGCCGGGCCGCACTCGGCACCTACACCCAGGCGCTGCGCGGCCTGCTCGGCGGCCTGTGACGGCAGGCACGGCCGACCATGAGCACCGCACTTGACCCGCAGATCCACAACCCGCAGCGGCTGCGCATCGTCGCGACCCTGGCGGCACTGCCCGACGGCGACGCGCTCTCCGTCACCCGGCTGCAGAACATGACCGGGCTCACACCCGGCAGCCTGACCACCCGCCTGCGCGAACTGGACCACGCCGGATACGTGCGGACCGAAAAGACCGGCGGCGACAGAGCCCAGGCCACCGTCGCGCTCACCCGCGACGGCCTGGCTGCGCTGGATCGCTACTCCACTGTGCTGCGGCGGCTGCCCCGGGTGGCCAGGCAGGATCATCAGCCACCAGCACCCCACGTGCGCGTGGGCGATGCTGACCGGGACGCGGCCGCCGCGGCCCTGGGCGAGCACTTCGCGCAAGGCCGGCTCACACTCGATGAACTCAACGCGCGACTTGATGCCACGTTGACTGCTATCACGCACGGCGAGCTGTCCCAGGCCGCCCAGGATCTGCCGGACCTGACGGTGCAGTCGGCCCGGGCCAGCCCTGGCCAGACCGCCGTGGCCAGGGCAGACTCAGAATAATCAGACGCTCACTAAGCTTGTCGTTTAACCTGCGCGTTGGCGTCGTGCGCTGTGCCTGCGCTCTCGTTTCGTTGTCTTGCCGACGTCATGCGGGGGCGGGCCGGCGGTTCTTTGACCCTGGCGGCCGCCCGGGCCGGGCTTGCCGTGTTTCGGCGCACCGGCTGGTCGGGCGGCTGTCGCGCGGATGTTCCCAAACCCCCGGCGAACCCGGGCCGCGGTCAGCAGGCCCGGCGGGGCCGGCCGTTCCCAGGGCAGGCGCAGGTCCGCGGCGAGCGGCCGGGCGAGGCGGAGCTGGGTGTGGCAGGTGATGATCAGCCAGGTCCAGCGGTCGGCGGCGGCGTGATCGCGGATCTTGGGGCAGTCCAGCCGAGGTCCCGGTTACCAGGCAGGTGATCCACCTGCAGACGGATCAGGGTGCCGTGAATGACGGGCAGCGGGCCGTCGTGATCCAGCCAGGGGCCACGATGAGTCAGCCGGGCGTGCACCCGGTCCCGCGCGGCCGCGGTCGTAGCCGGCGTCGAAGATGACCAGGATGTGCGGGTCACCCTCGCGCCAGTGCCCGGCGCCGGCCAGCCGGGTGATCACGTCGCGGACCTGGGCGGCGGTGACCGCGATCTCATCGCCGTCCGGGCCCCCGTGCGGTCAGGCAGGCAGCCAACTCCCGCCGGAATCGCGACAGCACGGCAAGTGGCCCGGCTCCATCATCGTCTGGCCAGCTGTTCATCACGGCCTTCGTTCGTGATCTTTGTCCTTCGGCGGGAACAAATGATCATGCGGAGGCCGTGCTCACGCACCGCGACACGCCGGGACCACACGGCAGAACACCGCGAAACGCCCACGCTCCAGCCGGGCAGGTTAAGCGACAAGCTAAGCGCTGGCGGCAGCCGAGCCCGGGCGGAGCGGATCGAAGGGGGCCAGGTCGAGGGCGGCCGGCTCGCCCAGGGCCAGGCTGGCCGCGATCTGCCCGGCGTAGGGGCCCGTGGTCAGCCCGGTGGCGCCGAGGCCGGTGGCGACGACCAGCCGGCCCCCGGTCCCCGGTACCGGGCCGAGCAGCGGCCGGGGATCCGGCCCGGCCGGGCGGAAGCCGACCCTGGTCTCCAGCCAGGTGGCGCCCGCCAGGCCGGGCGCCACCGCCAGCGCCTGCGCCAGCACCTCGGCTAGGCCCGCCGCTGTGACCCGGTAGTCGAAGCCGGCGCCGGTTTCGCGGGTCGCGCCTGCCACCACCCGGGAGTCGTCGAACGCGAGCAGGTAGTGACCGGACCGGCCGGGCAGCACGACGGGCCAGTCCGAGGACGGTGCCGGCGCGACGGACAGGTGCACGATCTGGCCGCGCTGCGGGGTCACCGCGACGCGGATCCCGACCGGGGCCAGCAGCTGGCCGGTCCATGCGCCCGCCGCCGCGACCACGGCGTCCGCCGCCACCAGCTCGCCGTCTACCAGGACCCCCTGGATCGGCCGCGGATCCGGCCGGCCCGCCCGCCCGTCCCGCCGCTCGCTACCCTCCTGGCCGTCGCGGAAGGCCAGCTCGGCCCGGCCGGCGCGCACGGTCGCGCCGGCCCGGGCCGCGGCCCGGCGCAGCGCCGCGGCCAGCCGCCGCCCGTCCAGCCGGGCCGCACCGCTGATGTGCAGGCCGGCCGCATCCGGGCGCAGCGGCGGGAACGCCGCCCGGGCGGCGCCGGCGGCCAGCACGGTGATCTCGCCGGCCTGCGGGAACTGCGCGGCCCGCGCCCGGATCTGCCGGGCCAGCTCGACTGGGTCCTCGCCCGGCCCGGCCAGCCGCAGCGCGCCGGCCTGCCGGTAGCCGACGTCAGCCTCGCCGCCGGCGGCCAGCTCGGCGAGCAGCTGCGGATACCGGGCCGCCGCGGCGCAGCCGAACTCGTACCAGGCCGGATCGGGCTCCGCGGTCGTCCACGGGCAGATGATGCCCGCGCCCGCGTCGGTGGCCCGCCCGTCCAGCCCGGCGTCGATCAGCACGGTCTCGGCGCCGCGCCGGGCCGCGGCGTAGGCGCAGCTAGCCCCGGCGATGCCCGCGCCGACGACCGCGATCCTCATGCGGCTGGCCTCATGCGGCTGGCCTACCGGCACCGTCTGCAGCGCCACTGCGCCACCATCGGTCCCGGCCGGGCGTCACCTGGTCCTGCCTCCCTGCCGGCCGCCGCGCTCAGGACCAGGGCGTCTGCGGCCGTTCCTGCGCTGCGCCGTCGACGGTGATGTCGACCTTCTCGTTGAAGAAGCACAGCAGGTTCTCGATCTTGGGCGCCTCGGCGATCGGCGCCGGGTACCCCCACACCACGTCCTGCGCCAGCCCGTCCGGTGTCCGCACCGACCAGTACGCGGCCTGGCCCTTGTACGGGCACACCGAGCGGGTCTCGCTCGGCACCAGCAGGTGCTGGCTGACATCCAGCTTGGGCAGGTAGTAGCGCACCGGCAGCCCGGTCTCGAACAGCAGCCGGGGCCGGGTGCTGTCCGCGACCACCAGGCCGCCGACGCTGACCTGCACGTGCCGGGAGGAGTTCAGCACGTCCACCCGGTGGTAGGGGTCGCGCGGGTGCTTGAAGACCTCGTCGTCCTCCTCGAACCAGGCGTCGGCGCTGTTCCAGTAGAACGCCACGTAGCCGGCCAGCACGGCGGCCGCGTCGATCGGCTCCGGGTAGGCCCACACCGCGTTCTCCGCCCGGCGTTCCCCGGCCACGACCGAGTAATAGGACGCGTCGCCCTTGTATGGGCAGTGCGTGTGGTGGTCGGTGGGCTTCAGCAGGTCGAACCGGACGTCATCCCGCGGGAAGTAGTACACCGGCAGGTGCCCCGTCTCGAACAGGTACAGCACCCGGGTGCTGTCGGCGACCGGCTGGCCGCCGAAGAACACCCGGACCCGGCGCTGGCACGGCTCGGTCCAGACCCGGTGCTCCCTGGAGTTTCCCCTCTGCTGCTCAGCAAGCTGCGTCATGAAATCCAGCCTAATACGGCAGCAGCCATTCGTACGGCAGCAGCCATTCGCTAGCTGACCAGGGTATTTTCAGCGTCTCGGGCCGGTCGTGCGTGCTGGTGGTGCCTGCGGGGGCCTGGTGTCGGCTGGGCCGGTGCGGAGCATGATGCGGGCCCACCACCCGAGCGGGGAAGCAAGAGGCAAGAATGGTGGGGTGAGCGGCTATGCCGAGGCCAGATCGCTGGGGCGTCACATGGGCCATGTCGGACGTGTCCTGATCGTCGGCGGCGGCATCGGCGGGCTCACTTTGGCCGCAGCGTTCCACCGTGATCGTCTGGGCGTGGAGCTGGTCGAGCTGGAAAGGGAATGGAACACCGCGGGTGCCGGTTTGTCGGTGCAGCCCAACGGGCTGCGGGTCCTGAAGAGCCTGGGGCTGGACGCTGGGGTAGTGGGTGCTGGTTGTGTCATCGGCAGCTGGCTGTTCGCTGACGATCAAGGCGGTGTGCTCTGCCAGGTCGACCTTGACAGCGTGTGGGCCGACGTCGGCCCGCTAGTTGGTATCGCACGCGCCCGGCTTCAGGATGTGCTGGTAGCGGGCGCACAGCCGGTCCGGTGTCGGCTCGGCACCTCGGTCATTTCGATCGGCGAGACCGCCGGTGGCGCGTCGGTGCGTTTCACCGATGGCTCGGCGGGCGACTACGACCTGGTGGTCGGGGCCGATGGGATCCGCTCGGCCGTGCGCGCCTTGGTGTTCGGTCCGGTGGAGCCGGTCTTCGCCGGTCATATCTCGTGGCGCAGCGTTGCCCCGGTCCGGCTTCCCGGCCCGCCCAACGTCCAGTTCTGGCTGGGAGATCGGTGCTTTTTCGGGCTGTGCCCGGTGGGCGATGACTGCACGTACGGGTTCGGTCACGTCACCCAGGAGCGGCGCTATGACCCGGTCGAGGGGAGGCTCGGCCGCCTGCGCGAGCATTTCGCTGGCTTCGGGCCGGCCGTGCAGGATTACCTGGCCGCGCTTGACGACGACGCTCAGATCCACTGCTCAGCCATCGAATGGGTCGACCAGGAGCGGTGGCACACCCGCCGGGTCGTGCTGATCGGAGATGCGGCTCATGCAAGCTCGCCGCTGATGGGCCAAGGCGGCAGCCTCGCCATGGAGGACGCCAGCGTGCTCGCCGAGGTCCTGCGGACCGAGCCGACCCTCAACCATGCACTCGCGGCCTACACCCGCCGCCGCGCACCACGTGTCAGGTGGGTGCAGCAGCAAAGCCGCGCGGTAGCGGACAGCTTCAACGTCCCGCCGCGCACCCGCAACGACATGCTGCGCGGCCAGGGCGAGCGGATGTTCAAGGAAAGGTACGCACCGCTCGCCCTCTGTCCATAGCGCAGCAGTGGCTGTCCGCTAGCTGACCTGGGTCCTGGGCTTCGCGGGTGACACGTGTGCGCTGGCGGTAGCAGCGGGCGAGGGCTTGGCGGCGGCGCTGAGTCCGCTGCGGAGTGTGGTCACCTGCCTCACCACGCTCCGCCGCTGGTCAAACCTCGAATGGAGACTGCCGTACGAATGGAGACTGCCGTACTAGGCGCCCCGCGCGAGAGCCTACTGGTGGTACCCCTTGAGGAAGTCGGCCAGCCGGCCGATGGCGTCCTCCAGGATCGGCACCGAGGCCAGGAACACCAGCCGCACGTGGTCGGTGGTGGGCAGGTTGAACCCCGACCCGTGGGTCAGCAGCAGGTGCTGCTGGTCGAGCAGGTCGATGACCATCTGCTCGTCGTCGGTGATCTTGTATACCGACGGGTCGAGGCGCGGGAACACATACAGGGCCCCGGCCGGCTTCACGCAGTCCACGCCGGGGATCTCGTTCAGCGCCCGCCAGGCGAAGTCGCGCTGCTCGCGCAGCCGCCCGCCGGGCTCCAGCAGCTCGGCGATGTCCACCCGGCCGCCGAGCGCGGTCTGGATCGCGTGCTGGGCGGGCACGTTCGGGCACATCCGCATGTTGGCCAGCAACTCCAGCCCGTCCAGGTACCCGGCCGCCTCGTGCCGCGGCCCGGAGATCGCCAGCCAGCCGGACCGGAACCCGGCCAGCCGGTAAGTCTTGGACAGCCCGCCGAGGGTGAGCACCAGCAGGTCGGGGGCGAGCGCGGCCGCGCTTTCGTGCACGGCGCCCTCGTACAGGATCTGGTCGTAGATCTCGTCGGTGAGCACCAGCAGCCCGTGCCGCCGGGCCAGGTCCAGCAGCCCGAGCAGGGTCTCGCGGGAGTAGACCGCGCCGGTCGGGTTGTTCGGGTTGATGATCACCAGGGCCCGGGTGGCGCCGGTGATCTTGGCGGCGATGTCGTCCAGGTCGGGCTGCCAGCCGGCCTGCTCGTCGCACCGGTAGTGCACCGCGCGGCCGCCGCACAGGCTCACCCCGCCGGTCCACAGCGGGTAGTCGGGCGCGGGCACCAGCACCTCGTCGCCGGTCTCCAGCAGCGCCTGCAGCGCCATCACGATCAGCTCGGACACCCCGTTGCCGAGGAAGACGTCGTCCGGGCCGACCCCCCGCACGCCGCGCCGCTCGTAGTACTGCGCGACCGCGAGCCGTCCCGAGTGGATGCCGCGCGCGTCGCTGTAGCCCTGCGCCTCGACGATGTTGTGCGCCACGTCGCGCAGCACCGCGTCGGGTGCGTCCAGCCCGAACGGGGCCGGGTTGCCGATATTGAGCTTGAGGATCCGGTGCCCTTCGGCCTCCAGGTGGCGAGCTCGCCGCAGCACCGGCCCGCGGATGTCGTAGCGGACATTGGCCAGCCTGCCCGCCTGCGGAATGGTCACCCGTGCCTCCCTTTGCCTCGCACGGCACCCTACCGTGATGTCAGCGGGCATGAGCCCGGGCCGCACCAGGGCGGCCGGAAGGGACGATCATGATCGAGCTGGACGGCGCGGAGCGCGCGGTCGTCGAGCTGGTGCGCGAGTTCACCGACCGCGAGGTCAGGCCGGTGGCGCGCGAGCTCGAGCACGCCAACGCCTACCCGGAGCAGCTGATCGCGCAGATGAAGGAGCTGGGCGTCTTCGGCCTGGCCATCCCGGCCCCGTGGGGCGGCGCCGCGGTCAGCACCCCGTGCTACGCGCTGGTCACCGAGGAGCTGGCCCGCGGCTGGATGAGCCTGGCCGGGGCGATGGGCGGCCACACCGTGGTGGCCAGGCTGATCCTCGAGTTCGGCACCGATGATCAGCAACAAGCCTACTTGCCCCGGATGGCCACCGGCGAGATCCGCGCCACGATGGCGCTGACCGAGCCGGGCGGCGGATCGGACCTGCAGGCGATGCGCACCACCGCCCGGCGCGAGGGCGATGCGTACCTGGTGAACGGGTCCAAGATGTGGATCAGCAACGCCCGGCATTCGCAGCTCATCGCGCTGCTGTGCAAGACCGACGCGGCGGCCAGCCCGGCGCACGCCGGGATCAGCATCCTGCTCGCCGAGCCCGGGCCCGGCTGCACCGTGTCCCGCGACCTGCCCAAGCTCGGCTACAAGGGGGTGGAGAGCTGCGAGCTGGTGTTCACCGATTTCACGGCGCCGGCCAGCGCGCTGCTCGGCGGGCGGGAGGGCCGCGGGTTCGCGCAGATGATGCGCGGGCTGGAGACGGGCCGGATCCAGGTCGCGGCCCGTGCGGTCGGCGTCGGCCGCGCCGCGCTGGAGGACGCGCTGGGCTACGCCCAGCAGCGGGAGGCGTTCGGCAAGCCGATCTGGCAGCACCAGTCGATCGGCAACTACCTCGCCGACATGGCCACCAAGCTGGCCGCGGCCCGGCAGCTGGTGCTGCACGCGGCGCGGGTGCTGGACTCCGGCCAGCGCGCCGACCTGGAGGCGGGCATGGCCAAGCTGTTCGCCTCCGAGGCCGCGATGCAGATCGCGCTGGACGCGGTGCGCATCCACGGCGGCTACGGCTACTCGACCGAGTTCGACGTCGAGCGCTACTTCCGCGACGCGCCGCTGATGATCGTGGGCGAGGGCACCAACGAGATCCAGCGCGGCGTCATCGCCCGCCAGCTCATCCGCCGCAACACGGTGGCGCCATGAGCGGCTCGCTGCCGCTGGCCGGGCTGACCGTGGTCGCGGCCGAGCAGGCCGTCGCCGCGCCGTTCGCGACCCGCCAGCTGGCCGACCTCGGTGCCCGGGTGATCAAGGTGGAGCGGCCGGGCGGTGATTTCGCCCGCGGCTTCGACCGGGCGGTCCGCGGCCAGTCCAGCCACTTCGTCTGGCTCAACCGCGGCAAGGAGAGCATCGTGGCTGACCTGAAGACCGCGGACGGGCGGGCGGTGCTGGGCGCGCTGCTGGCCCGGGCCGACGTGTTCGTGCAGAACCTGCGGCCGGGCGCGGCCGCCCGGCTCGGCCTGGACCCGGCCGGGCTGCGCGAGCGGCACCCGCGGCTGATCACCTGCTCGGTCTCCGGCTACGGCCCGGGCGGTCCCTACGCCGCCAAGAAGGCCTACGACCTGCTGGTGCAGTGCGAGGCCGGCCTGCTCGCGGTCACCGGCACCCCGGAGCAGCCGTCCAAGGCGGGGATCTCGGTGGCCGACATCGCCGCGGGCATGTACGCGTTCAGCGGGGTGCTCACCGCGCTGTACGAGCGGGAGCGGACCGGGACGGGGACCAGCGTCGAGGTCTCGCTGCTGGACGCGCTCGGCGAGTGGATGACCCAGCCGTACTACTTCAGCGGCTACGGCGGCTGGCCGCCGCTGCGCACCGGGGCCCGGCACGCCTCGATCTCCCCGTACGGGCCCTATGCCGCGGGGGACGGCGCGACGGTGTTCATCGGGCTGCAGAACGAGCGGGAGTGGGCCGTGTTCTGCGACCAGGTGCTGGGCCAGCCCGGCCTGGCCGCCGATCCGCGGTTCGCCAGCAATCCCGACCGGATGGCCCACGACGCTGAGCTCACTGCGATCATCGAGGCCGCGCTGGCCGGGTACCCGGCCGACGAGGTCACCGGCCTGCTGGACCGGGCCGGGATCGGCAACGCCCGGCTGCGCGAGCCGGGCGACCTGGCCGGCCACCCGCAGCTGGCCGCCCGGGACCGGTGGCGCGAGGTGGCCACTCCGGGCGGGCCGGTGCGGGCCCTGCTGCCGGCGGTGACCGTGCCGGGCCGCGAGCCGCGGATGGGCGCGGTCCCGGCCCTGGGCGAGCACACCGGCGCGATCCGGTCCGAGCTCGGCCTGCCCGCCCCGGACGCGGCGCAGTGACCGGGCCGCCCGGCCCTGCGCCAGCCGGGATGGCCGGGGTGACGGAGCTGACCGAGTTGCTGGTCCCGGGGCCGGCGCAGGCGCTGGCCGGGCTGCTCGGCGTGCCGCTGCCCGATCCCGGCGGCCCGGCCGGGCTGCCGCTGCTGTGGCACTGGGCGTACCTGCTCGACCGCCCGGCGCAGTCTGACCTCGGCCCGGACGGGCACCGGGCGGCAGGCGGGGTGCCGCTGCCGCCGGGTCCCGGCCGCCGCCGGATGTTCGCCGGCGGCCGGGCCTGGCGGCAGGCGCCGCTGCGCACCGGGCGGCCGGCCACGCGGCGGACCTGGGTGTCCGGCTCGGCGCAGAAGCAGGGCCGGTCCGGCCGCCTGGAGTTCGTGACGGTCAGGACCGAGATCAGCCAGGACAGCGTGGTCGCGGTGGCCGAGGAGCAGGACATCGTCTACCGGGATGCGCTCCGCCCCGGCTACGGCACGCCGGAGCCGGGAACTCCCGCGCAGCCGGCCGGGCCCGCACCGGACCAGGCAGGCGCGGCGCACTTCGGGCTGGACCCCGGGCCGGTGCTGCTGTTCCGGTTCTCCGCGCTGACCTACAACGGGCACCGCATCCACTACGACCGGGACTACGCCCGGGCCGCCGAGGGCTACCCGGGCCTGGTCGTGCACGGCCCGCTGCAGGCCCTGGCCATGGCCGAGCTGGGCCGGCAGGCGGCCCGGCAGGCAGCCCAGCCGCCGCGGTGCGGCTTCTCCTACCGGCTGGTGGCGCCGCTGTTCGAGGGCCAGGGGCTGCGGGCGTCCGGCTGGCGGCCCCGCGGCGCCGCCCCGGGCACGCTGCGCTGCGCCGTGCGCGACGCCGCCGGGCGGCTGACCGCCACCGGCGAGCTCGCCGGTGGCGGCGAGTTCACCGGGCCAGGAAGCCCGCCACCAGGCCGGTGAACTCGCGCGGGTACTCCAGGTGCGGCGAATGCCCGCAGTCCGCCAGCACGTGCTCGGTGTAGCGGCCGCCGTTCGCGGCGTAGCGGTCCAGCGTCGCCCGCATCTGGCCGATCATCGGCTGCGGGGGATAGGCGTCCGCGCCGGGCCAGCCGGGCACCGCGCCGAGCTGGCCGAGATAGCCGAGATCCACCAGCGAGGTGTCGGACACGATCTGGTCGGCGTCGCCGCGGATCCACAGCACGTCAGGGCCTCCGGCCAGTTCCCCGAAGCCGGAGACGTCGCAGTACCGCGGCGAGATCGCGTTGTTGACCCCGTGCTCGCCCGGCCCGGTGCCCGGCCAGTTCGGCGACGGCGCCGCGTCGCCGGGGTAGAACTCGTCGCCGGTGGCCATCTGCAGCATGCCCTCGACCAGCTCATCCTCCACGCCGGGCGGGAAGGTCACCGGGGGCCGCACGTACAGGGTGGTCAGCACCCGGCGCGGGGAGGCCGCGTCGGAATCGCCGCGGTCCCCGGCCGCGAGCCGCCGGACCAGCTCCGGGCTGGCGGTGCCGCCGCCGGATCCGGCGAAGTCGGGGCAGCACGGCGTGCCCTGCGCGTCCCGGGTGCCGCCGAACCCGTAGGGCGACATCGGGCTCTCCAGCACGATCGAGGCGACCGCGCCGGGGTGGTCGAGTGCGTACTGGAGCACGACCGCGCCGCCGAGCGACCAGCCGAGCAGGTGCACGGGCTGTCCGGTGCCGGTCAGGCCGCTCTCCGCCAGCAGCGCATGCAGGTCGTCGGCGTAGTCGCGGACGCCGCGGCGCGCGTCCGCCGGCCGGGCCGCCGACCGGCCGAAGCCGCGCAGGTCAAGGGCCAGGCAGTGGTAGGTGCGGCCCAGCTCGCCCAGCAGCCCGGCGAAGAACTGTGCGCTGGAGACGTTGCCGTGGATCAGCACCAGCGCGGCGGCGTCCCGCGGCCCGGCTTCGAGCACGTGCGTGCGCACCCGGGTCGTTCCCACCTCCAGCTCGGTGATCGCAGCGGGCTCAGCGCGCATCGGGGTCCTTCCTGGCGGGGGATTCTCTGCGGGAGGTGCGTCCGGTGGGGCCGCCCAGCCCGGCTCGGGCCACCTTAACGGCCGCGGGCCGCACCGGTTCCTGGGACCATGGCCTCGTCGCCAGAAACCGGGCCGAGGGAGGCGCCGTGCCGGGCAGCCCGCCGTACATCGCCGTGGCCGGCCCGGGCGAGGGGGCCGGCGCGCGGGACCGCGAGCTGGCCCGGCAGGTGGGCCGGGAGCTGGCCCGGACCGGGGTGGTGCTGCTGTGCGGCGGCCTCGGCGGGGTGATGGCTGCCGCCTGCGAGGGCGCGGCGGCCGGCGGCGGCACCGCCGTCGGCCTGCTGCCGGGCTCCGACCGGTCGGCCGGCAACCCGTACCTGTCCGTCGCGCTGGCCACCGGTCTCGGCGAATTGCGCAACGGCCTGCTGGTCCGGGCCGCCGACGCGGTCATCGCGATCGGCGGGAGCTGGGGGACGCTGAGCGAGATCGCACTGGCGGTCAGGACGGGCCGGCCGGTGATCGCGCTCGGCGGCTGGGAGGTGGCCGGTCCCGCCGGGATGCCCGGGGCCGCGCGCAGCCCGGAAGGCGGGCCAGTCCGGGCCGGGACAGCAGCGGAGGCGGTCAGGCTCGCCCTGACCGCGATCGGGCGCGCCGGACTCGCGGCGGGATCCGGCGGCTAGCGGCTCAGCGGGCCGCGAGCACCTCGGCGATCTTGGCCGCGGCGCCGGGCGGGTCCTCGGTGTCGTGCAGCACCTCGCCCCAGGACCACCGGTAGAACCAGCACAGCCGCCCGTTGCTGTCGGTGCCGGGAATGCAGTCGATGCTTTCCGCCAGCATCGACGCACCGGGGATGAACACGTGCAGCGCGGCCGGGTAGCTGGTCTTCACGCTGGCGTGAAATCCCTGGGTATCCAGCTCATTCGCCAGCCGTTGCAAGAAATAGCTACGCGCGTGATCTCGGACGGCGTCCTGCATCTCACCTGCCTCGCGGGTCGGCACATTGTCAGCGCGTGCCGGCCGGTCTTGTCAAGCCCTTGGTACGGCGGTCAGCCCCAGCCCTGGCTCCGCCCCGGATAACCGCCGCGGTAGATCCGGTGCGGATCGGTCGCGTCGGCGTCATCGGCCGGTGCCGGGTAGGACGCGGAGTCGTGGCGGCCATTGCGCGCGGCATAGCCGCCGCGGTCCTGGCGTGATCCTGCGCTGGTCCCGGCGCCGTTGCCGTAGCCCTGCGGACCGCGATGACTCCCGCCGTTACCGTAACCGATGCCGGCCGGATAACTCGAACCTCGCTGGCCATTGCCGTCCGGCGCGGCCGGGTAACGGGCCGGGCCCGGGCCGGCCGGGTCGTCGCGGCCATTCAGGTAGCCGGAAGGACGGGCGGATCCGGCATCGGAGTAACCGCCGCTTGCCCGGTGGCTGCCGGCCGCGCGGTAGTCATCGCCCGCGCGGTAGTCATCGCTCGCCCGGTAGTCATCGCCCGCGCGGTAGCCGCCGGTGCTGTCGTAGCTCCCGGTGTTCGCGTACCCGCCGGTGTTCGCGTATCCGCCGGTGCTGTCGGGGCCGCCGGTGCTGTCGTAACTGCCGGTGCTCTGATAACCGCCAGTGCTGCTGTAACCCCCGGTGCTGTCGTAGCCGCCGGTGCTGTCGTAGCCGCCGGTGCTGTCGTAGCCGCCGGTGCTGTCGTAGCCGCCGGTGCTGTCGTAGCCGCCGGTCCCGGCCGAGCCTGCCGGGCCGGGGTAGCGGTCCGTGCTGCGGTAGCGCTCGGTGCGGTAGGCGCCTGCGCTGTCCGGGGCACCGCTGTAGTAGGCGCCGCTGGTGCCCGGGTACGGCGTACCGCCGGTCTCGGCGCTGCCCCGGGGGGAGCGGCCGGGAAGGGAACCGCCGTCTGAGAGGCGGTCACCGGACCCGCGTCCCGGCGCCGGCCATCCGAGCGGATCGCGTGGGTCCAGTCCGCCGGTCGCGGACCGGGAGTCGCCTCCCCGCGGCGAGCGGGCCGGATAGCCGGGGTCAGGCCGGCCAGCCCGGCCGTAGTCCGGGTCGCGGTAGCCGGGATCGCTGGTCCCCAGCGCGGCCAGAGCGTCCAGGCCTGTCCGCGGTCCGGCGTATCCGCCCGACGGACTGGCGGAGCCTCGGTAGTCGGCGGAGCCTCGGTAGTCGGCTTCCGGGCGGTCATCGCGGCGGTAGCCGCTGTCACGGACACCGGCATCGGGCTGCGGGCGGGAGGACCGGTAGGACCCGGGCGGGTGCGCGCCTGCGCCCGGCCCGCCACCGTAACCGGAGGACGCCGGGTCGTAGCGGTCCGGACCGGAGGCCGGGCTGACCAACGGGTCGTAGCGGCCGGATCCAGAAGGCCGGCCGGCGGGCGGGTCGTAGCGGCCGGATCCAGAAGGCCGGGCTGCGGGCGGGCTCGTAGCGGCCGGAACCAGAAGGCCGGCCGGCGGGCGGGTCGTAACGACCGGATCCAGAAGGCCGGCCGGCGGGCGGGTCGTAACGACCGGAACCGGAGGGACCGCTAGCTGCCGGGTCGTAGCGGCCCGGGCCTGAGGGCAGGCCCGCCGGCGGGCCGTAGCGGCCGGCTCCGGAAAGGCCGGCCGTCCGGCGGGTCGTAACGGCCCGGACCCGAAGGCCGCCTGGCCGGCTGGTCGTAGCGGCCCGGACCCGACGGCCGGCTGGACCGGGGCCGGGCGCCGGGGAACGTCGGGCTGGTCAGCGGGTCGTCGTCGGCCGGGACGGGCGCCGGGTAACGGCCGCCCACGGCACGGGCCAGCGGGTCGGTCGGCGGGTCGGCCTGCGCCGCAACCGGCAGGGCCTGCGTCGCAGGCTCGCCGGATGCGGCCGGGAAGCTCCCGGGGCGGCCGGACCCGGGCCCGGGCAGTCCGGCGGGACCGCGCGCGTCATCCGGCACGGCCGGGTACTGGTCCGGGCCGGAGGCCGGGCCGCGGTACTGCTTGCCGCCAGGACCGGCCGTGCTGACGGGACCAGCCGCGCTCGCGGGACCTGTTGTGCTGGCAGGACCGGCTGTGCCCGCGGGCTGCGCCATGGTCGCCAGCGGCTTGTCCGCCACCAGCTCAGCCCAGTAATCCACGTCGGACATCGAATCCCAGTCCTTACCCGGCCAGTCGCCGCCCGCCTCCGGCGCGCTATTCCGGCCGCCGGCGGCAGGCCGGGCCGCCGCGGGGCGCTGCTGAGGCCCGCTCAGGCCGCCGCGCGGGGTTCCGGCCCCGTGGCCGCCCGGGCCGAGCCCGGAGCCGGGGGCACCCGGTCCCGAGCTGCCCCGCCCGTAACCGGGCCCCCCGGACCCCGGTCCGCGCGACGAGCCGCGCGGACCGCGCGGGCCTGCGCTTGCACCGCGGGGGCCAGGGCCGGTGCGGCCGGCCGGGATGGCCGGCCACGGCGGCGGGGTGAGTTCGTCAACGGCGGTGGCGGTCCTGCCGGGCGCACGTTCCAGCGCCAGGCCGGGCGGGTCGTTCGCCGGCCGGGCGGGCGCCCGCCCGCCCGGCGAACGCCCGGTGGCCGCCGCAAGCACGCTGGTGGGCTGGTCGAGCTCGGACCCGTGCCCGGGGCCCGGGTGTCCGAAGGCTGGGCGTCCGAAGGCCGGCTCGTCGTCGGCGTATTCCCAGGCCGGCTCGTCCCCGGCGTCCAAGGCGTAGCCGAAATCCCCCGCATCTGCCAGGTCTTCCGCGTCCTCCGGATAGCCGTAATCGTCGTCCAGTTCGCGGTCCTGCTCGCCAGCGCGCCCGCGGCGCGATGGCCGCGGCTCGTCGATCGGCGGCATCGACTTGCGGCGGTTCTTGCGCGGGGAATCGCCGGGCTCGTCGTGCGCCGGATGCAGGAAGCGCATCGCCAGCAAGGTAATAACGATGATCAAGGTCACCACTGCGGCAAGCCCGATAACGAACTTAATCATCACACATCCATCGCGGCATGACCTGCGGCGTAGCGCCCGCTCAAGCCCGCGCGGTCACCGACGCGAGTCTTCCCCCGGCTCTGCTGGCGCTCTGGATATTGAGAGGCTTATCGCCCGCTAACAATTGTGTCGGGACGGTATGGCCCACGTCATGCATTTCGGGAAGTTTACGATCGTGTGATCTGCGGGCCTGCCGGCTGCCGCACAACCCGCCGGGACCGGAGTAACGACGCGCGTATTGCTCGTGCCGCTGGTCAGCGCGGCCACACCAAAAACCGCATCACCGGGCGGCGCGCTTATGGCTGCGCCAAATACCGTTAATGCCGGCTGCGAACTCGCGGCCGTGACTTCCCGGGCGGGCGGTGCGCTCAGTCGTGCTGCCGGGTGTTGCCGAACATGATCTCGTCCCAGGACGGGACCGATGCCCGCCGGGACCGGCCCGCAGCGCGGCGGGCGGACCGCCCGGCCGGCCGATCCGGCTGCGGTGCGTCGGCCTGCCCGGGCGGCTGCTGCGGCGGCACCCCGGGGGCCTGCTCCGCAGCGGCCCGGGCCTGGGGACCGGCGCTTTCCTGCCCGCGGCCTTGCGGCCGGGAACCCGCCGCCTCCTGGCCGGGCGGCTGGGCGCCCCGCGCCGCTGCGGCCGGGGTGGTCTGCGGCTGTGCATCCCGCGCCTGCGGCTGTGCATCCTGCGCCTGCGGCCGTGCGCCCGGCGCCTGCAGCTGTGCGTTCGCGGTCTCCGGCGCGGCAGCCCGGGCGCCGCGCGCCTGCTCTGGGATCATGGCCGGGCCGGACGGGCCCGACGGGCCGGAACGGGTGCTGCCCGCGGCCGCGGGGTGCACGCTGCGCGCGTGACCGGCGGCCGCGGCCGCTTGCGCTTCGGCCTGCGCGGCCGCCCGCCCGGCCTGCCGGTCCTGGCCAGGACCGGGCTCTGGCGGCTGCGGGTGCGGCAGCCGGGAGCCGATCGGGGTCACCGTCGCGGTGGCGGGGACGCGGCTGCCCGGAGGCGGGGCCGGCCATTCCGACCTGGGCAGACACAGCCGGATCGCCTCGTCGTCGGTGGGCGACACATGCCGGCTGCGCGGATCGAAGACCCACTCGGCCAGCTGATGCTGCCCGGACCGGGCCGAGTACTCCAGCAGGACCTGCCAGTTGCCGTCCGGCCGCTTGAAGGAGTCCCAGCGGGTGTCGTCGGTGCTGGCGCCGAATTCGGCCAGCCGCTCGGCCACGATGTCACCGAGCCGTGGCCCGGGGCCGCCGTCGCCGTAGCTGCGCACCGTCACGCGCTGCGCCTCCTGGGCCCGGAATTCCCGCTCGGCCAGGACCGGGCCCTCGAATCTGCGGACCCGCTCGATCGGGACCCCTGCCGCGTCAGCAATCTCGTCTGCCTTCTCGCCAGCCCGGATACGGTCCTGGATCTCCTTGGGTCGCAACGGACTCTCCACCTCGATCTCGTACTGGGCGAGCCGGGAGAACTGGCCTCGCGCTACCGTCCTGAGCCGGTCATCGATGGGCAGCGCGTACCGGCCGCCCCGGCCGGGGACGTCGAGGATCGCGAAACTGCCATCCTCGCTCACCGCGATAAGGCGCAGTTCCTGCATCGGCGTCCTTTCCGCGCGGCCCGGCCGCGGCTGCCCGGCCGCGCAGGGCGAAGCTCGGACCTCCCCAGCACGAGTCTGGCGGGCCGAACCCGTCCTGGCCAGCACCGCTCCCGGCATGTCCCGTGCTAACCAGCCAAAATTCGGCATTGCCGGACCAGGCCGGCCGGGGCTGAGGGCGGCCGCGACGGCCTGCGTCACCAGCACTGCTCCAGCACTGTCCGCAGGGTATTGGCGGGCAGCTCACCAGACGCGCCGATTGCCGATAATGCCTGTCCCGCGGTTACCGCTGGGCAGCCGGCGGCTGCTAGCATGAGATTAAATGTTCGGTGACAGAAGTATCTTGCACGAGGCGGCCCGCCCGGCCTCGGTCCGGCGCAACCCGCGGGCCCCGTGGCTGGCGGTCGGGGTGGTCTGCTTCGGCGCGTTCATGGGCCAGCTCGACGCCAGCATCGTCACCCTCACGTTCCGCCCGATGGAGCACGAATTCGGCGCGCCGCTGGCTGCGGTGCAGTGGGTGTCACTCGCCTACCTGCTGGTCCTGGTGGCCCTGCTGGCCCCGGCCGGGCGAGCCGCGGACGCGGTCGGCCGCAAGCTGATCTACGGGTACGGCTTCGTCGTCTTCACCATCGCCTCCGCCGCCTGCGGCCTGGCCCCGTCGCTGACTGTGCTGATCATCTGCCGCCTGGTCCAGGCGGCCGGCGCGGCCATGCTGCAGGCCAACAGCGTGGCCCTGGTCACTACCAGCGTGCCGCCCGCGCGGCTGCGGCTCGCGCTCAGCGTGCAGGCCGCCGCGCAGTCCATCGGCCTCGGCCTCGGGCCGACCCTCGGCGGCCTGCTGACCGACACCGCGGGCTGGCGGTACGTGTACTGGATCAACGTGCCGGTCGGCTGCGCTGCCGTGGTGGCCGGCCGCTACCTGCTGCCCCGCACCCGCCAGTTCAGCCGGACCGACTCCTTCGACTGGCCGGGCGCGCTGCTGCTGGCCATGGCCACGACCGGGCTGCTGCTCGCGCTGTCGGCCGCGGGCGGCCTGGCCCTGCCCGGCCTGGCCACCGCCGGGCTGGCGGTCGCGACGGCGCTGTTCGCCGTGGCGTTCTGGCGCCGCCAGCGGCGGGCCAGGTTCCCGCTGATCCCGCCCGCCCTGATGCGCTCGGCCCGGGTGGCGCTCGGCCTGACCGGAGCCTGCTGCGGGTACCTCGCGCTCTTCGGGCCGCTGGTGCTGCTGCCGCAGATGCTGGCCGGGCACGGCAGCGCGCTGCGCACTGGCTTGCTGCTGTCCGCCCTGCCCGCCGGGTTCGGCCTGTCCGCGCTGTCGGCGGAGGCGGTGCTGCCCGCCCGGATGACCAACCGCCAGCGCGGGTTCACCGGCGCGGCCTGCTGCAGTGCGGCTCTGGTTATCCTGATGTTCATGTCGACCGATGTGGTAGGAATCCTGGCCTGCCTGGCGCTCGCCGGGCTGGGGCTCGGCTTGTTCATCCCGGCCAACAACGCCGTGATCATGCGCAGCTCACCGGGCAGCTCGGCCGCGGTGCTCGGCGGGCTGGTCAACATGGCGCGGGGGATCGGCACCACCCTGGGCATCGCGCTGGTGACGCTCGCGCTGCACGTCGCGCCGGCGGGCGCCGACGGCCGGCCGCTCCCGGGCCCGGCGCTGACCGTGCTGGCCGCCGCCGCGGCCGTCGCGGCCGTCATGGCGCTGCTCATCCGCCCGCTCGGCCGCGGCGGCGCCGTCGGGCTCGCGGGGCGGTCCCTGATCGAGCCAGGAGGCTCCGGTGCATTCAGCTAACCCGGCCATCGCAAATACCGCGGCAGCGGACGCTTCCGCCGCCGGGCCGCCCCGCGACTCGACGGCGGAAGCCGAGCCGCAGCTCGCCGACGGGGTGGCGCGGCTGCGGCGGGCCATGCGCCGCGCCGCGCGGGCCAGGGGCCGGGACGGTTCGCTGCCGGGCGGGCTGTCGGTGGCCCAGCTGGAACTGCTGTCCGCGCTGGCCGACACGCCCGGGCTGCGACCGGGCCAGCTGGCCCGGTCGCTGCGGCTGGCCCCCAGCTCGGTGGCGACCCTGGTCAACGGCCTGCTCCGGGGCCACATGATCACCCGCACCGGCGGGTCCCGGGATCGCAGGACCGCGCTGATCGAGCTGACCACCGCGGGCCAGCAGGCGGTGATGGCCTGGCAGCAGGTGAACGCGCAGATCCTGCGGGCCGCGCTGACCGGCATGACCGAGGCCAGCCGCACCGCCCTGCTGGCCTCGCTGCCGTCCCTGCGGGAGCTGGCGGACGCCGTCGACGAGCTGGCCGACACCGCGGACCCGCCGGCCGGCTAGCCCCGCTAGGTTGGTGCTATGCAGGTCGACACCATCTTCGCCGCGATCGGGCGGTTCGCCGTCCGGCTGCGCTGGCTGGTCATCGCCGCCTGGATCGTCGCCGCGATCGCCGCGGTCACCGGGCTGCCCTCGCTGTCCAGCGTCACCCAGAACAACAACACCAAGTTCCTGCCGGCCAGCGCCCCGAGCGAGCACGCGGCGCAGCTCGACGCCCCGTTCGGCACGGCGGGCCTGCAGCCGGTCCCGCTGGTGGCCGCCCGGCCCGCCGGGCCGCTGACTGCGGCGGACAACGCCGCGGTGGCCCGGCTGGCGCTGCGGCTGCGCGCGGTCCAGGGCGTGAGCAAGGTGGTCAACTCCGGCCGGTCCGCGGACGGGCACGCGGTGCAGCTGATCGTGCTGGCCCAGCAGTCCAACGGCAACGCCAGCGCCATCACCACGCTGGTGGACTCGCTGCGCGCCGCGATCAGCGGGGCCGGGCTGCCGACCGGGCTGCACGCGCACCTGGCGGGCGCGCTGGCGGCGGCGGCCGACCAGCAGAAGGCGTCCGGCAACACGTCCAGCAAGGTGCAGGCGCTGTCGCTGGTGTTCATCATCGTGCTGCTGGTGCTGATCTTCCGCTCGCTGACGCTGGCGCTGACCACGGTGGCCCCGGCGCTGATCTCGGTCACGATCGCCGGGCCGCTGGTCGCCGAGGCGGCCAAGCACGGCCTGCAGGTCTCGCCCATCGCCCAGCTGCTGCTGATCGTGCTGGTGCTCGGCGCCGGCACCGACTACGGGCTGTTCCTGGTCTTCCGGGTGCGCGAGGAACTGCGCGCCCGGCCGGAGCACGAGGCCGCCGGCGCGCCTTTCCCCGGTGCCTCCGGGACCGGCGGCAGCATCGGGCGTGACCTGCTGCGGTCCCGGCCGGCCGCGCGCGAGGCGATCATCGTCTCGGTCACCAGGGTCGGCGAGTCGATCGCGTTCTCGGCCGCGACCGTCATCGCGGCCGTGCTGACCCTGCTGCTGGCCAGCTTCTCCTTCTATTCCGATCTCGGCGTGCCGTTCGCGATCGCCATCGGCGTCATGCTGCTGGCCGCGCTGACGCTGCTGCCGGCCCTGCTGTCCGTGCGGCTGTCGCTGCTGGCGGTCAAGCGGTCGGTGTTCAAGGCCGTGTTCGGCCGGCCCAAGCTGCTGCCGTGGAACATCCAGGGCAGCGGCAAGACCGGCGTCTGGGGCCGGGTGGCCGGCCGGATCGTGCGCCGCCCGGTGCCGGTGCTGATCGCGGGCGTGGTGTTCTTCGGCGCCCTGGCGGTCGCCGTCTTCGGCTACACCGCGGCCGGCTTCGGCGGCAACACCGCGCCGCCCAAGGGCAGCGACTCGGCAGCCGGCCAGGCCCTGCTGACCAAGTACTTCCCGCAGTCCGCGGCCAACCCCACCACGCTGATCTTCAAGTTCGCCGCCCCGGTGTGGCAGCGGCCGCAGGTGCTGGCGTCGATTTCCGCCCAGCTGCGCGGCAGCGGCCTGTTCACCCAGGTCGCGGGCCCGCTCAATCCGGCGGGCGCGACGCTGACCCCGGCGCAGTACGCAAGGCTGCACGCTGTGCTCGGCCCGGCCACTACCGCGCCCGCGGCCCCGCCGGCGGGCTCGAAGCTGCCCGCCGGGGCGTACCTGGTATACCGGGCGACGGCCAACTACGTGAGCCCGGACGGGCGGACCGTGCTGTACCAGACCGGCCTCGCGGCCTCCCGCGGCAGCACGACGGTGATGGACCCCGGCAGCACGGCGGCCATGCACGCGGTCCCGTCGCTGCGGGCCGAGACCCAGCGGGTCGCCGCCTCGGCGGGCGCCGCCGACAGCGCCGTCGGCGGCGAGGCGCCCGCGCTGTACGACATCAGCAGCATCTCCAACTCCGACCTCAAGCACATCATCCCGGTCGCGATCATCGCCATCGGGCTGCTGCTGGCGCTGGTGCTGCGCAGCCTGATCGCGCCGCTGTACCTGATCGTGTCGGTCGGCATCTCCTACCTGGCCGCGCTGGGCCTGGCCGTGCTGGTGTTCATCAAGATCGGCGGCAGCGGCGGGCTGGTGTTCTTCATGCCGTTCCTGATGTTCATCTTCCTGCTGGCCCTGGGCGAGGACTACAACATCCTGGTGATGACCAGGATCCGGGAGGAGGCGCACAAGCTGCCGCTGCGCGAGGCGGTCGTCCGCGCGGTCGGCCTCACCGGGACCACGGTAACCTCGGCCGGCCTGGTGCTGGCCGGGACCTTCTTCGTCTTCACCCTGGTCGGCGGGAGCGGGTCGGGCGGCAGCCAGGTCCGCGACATCGGCCTCGGCCTGGCCCTCGGCATCCTGATGGACACCTTCCTGGTCCGCACCCTGCTGGTTCCCTCGACCGTGGTGCTGCTCGGCCGGTGGAACTGGTGGCCGTCCCGGGTGGACGTCGACCGTCCCGAGCCGCCCGAGTCCGGCCGGTCCGCCGGCCCGGGCGTGCCGGACCTGGTCGGGCCCGCGCCGCCGGACCCGGCCTGACCCGAACCGGGCCGGCCTGACGATGAACGAGCGGGACGTCTACGCCGAGGCGGCCGCGGCGTTCGCGGCGCTGGCCAGGCGCATCCGGCCGGGCCAGTGGGACCAGCCGGGGCTGGGCGACTGGGACATCCGGTCCCTGGCCGGGCACGCCAGCCGGTCCCTGACCACGGTGCTCAGCTACCTGGACCAGCCGGCCGAGCGGGCCGTCATCGCCACCCCCGAGCAGTATTACGCCTGGGTCCGGGCCGCGGCGGCGTCACTCGGCGCCGCCGCGGTCGCCGAGCGCGGCCGTCAGGCCGGGCGCGAGCTGGGCGCGGACCCGGCGGCCAGCGTGGGCCGGCTGGCGGCCGAGGCCGAGCGCCGGGTGCGCGGCACCGCCGGCGACCCGGTCATCACCACGCTCGGCGGCGGCATGCGGCTGAGCGCTTACCTGCCGACGCGCACGTTCGAGCTGGCCGTGCACGGGCTGGACCTGGCCGCGGCGGCCGGGGTGCCGGCCGGGCTGCCGCCCGCCGTGGTCAGCGCCGCCACGGACCTGGCGGCGCGGATCGCCGTCGTCCTCGGCGACGGGCCGCTGCTGCTGCGCGCGCTCACCGGCCGGGCGGCCCTGCCCGGCGGATACTCCGTTGTCTGAACTGCACAGTGTTGTCTGAACTGCACGGTCGTCTGACCGGAGCCGGCCGGGCCCGGCCGGTGCCGCCGGGGCTCGGCCGGGCCCGTCAGTGCGCGCCGGTGAACTGCTCCGCCTCGGTCGAGCCGGCCAGCGCCGTGGTCGAGGCGTCCGGGCTGATGGCCGAGGTGACCAGGTCGAAGTAACCGGTGCCGACCTCGCGCTGGTGCCGGGTCGCGGTGTAGCCGTCCGGCTCGGCGGCGAACTCGGCATCCTGCAGCCGGACGTAAGCGGGCATGCCCTCCTCGGCGTAGCCGCGCGCCAGGTCGAACATGGAGTAGTTCAGCGCGTGGAAGCCGGCCAGCGTGATGAACTGGAACTTGTACCCCATCTCGCCCAGCTCGCGCTGGAACTTCTCGATCGTGCCCTCGTCCAGGTGCGCGCGCCAGTTGAACGACGGCGAGCAGTTGTAGGCCAGCATCTGGCCGGGGTAGACGTCCTTGATTCCCTCGGCGAACCGGCGGGCGACCTCCAGGTCGGGCTTGGAGGTCTCCATCCACAGCAGGTCGGCATAGGGCGCGTAGGCCAGGCCGCGGGCGATGCAGGGCTCCAGCCCGCCCCGGACCCGGTAGAAGCCCTCGGCGGTGCGGTCGCCGGTGATGAACGGGCGGTCCCGCTCGTCCACGTCGCTGGTGATCAGCGTGGCGGCCTGCGCGTCGGTGCGGGCCACGATCAGCGACGGCACGCCGCACACGTCGGCGGCCAGCCGGGCCGCGTTCAGCGTCTTGATGTGCTGGCCGGTCGGGATCAGGACCTTGCCGCCGAGGTGACCGCACTTCTTCTCGGACGCGAGCTGGTCCTCCCAGTGCACGCCCGCGGCGCCCGCCGCGATCATGGCCTTCATCAGCTCGAAGGCATTCAGCACGCCGCCGAAGCCGGCCTCGGCGTCCGCCACGATGGGCGCCAGCCAGTGCGGCGCGCCGTCGTTGGCGGACTCGGCCCAGGTGATCTGGTCCGCGCGCAGCAGCGCGTTGTTGATCCGGCGCACCACCTGGGGCACCGAGTTGGCCGGGTACAGGCTCTGGTCGGGATAGGTCTGCGCGGCCAGGTTCGCGTCCGCGGCCACCTGCCAGCCGGACAGGTAGATCGCCTGCAGCCCGGCCCGGACCTGCTGGACGGCCTGGTTGCCGGTCAGCGCGCCGAGCGAGTTCACGTAACCGTCCCGCTGCAGCAGCGACCACAGCCGTTCCGCGCCGAGCCGGGCCAGGGTGTGCTCCTCGGTGACCGATCCGCGCAGCCGGATCACGTCGGCGGCGCTGTAGCTGCGCTCGGTGCCCGACCAGCGGGGATCGGTCTGCCACTCGTGCCGGAGCTGTGCCGCCTTGCCGTCCCGCCCGTTCATCGCGCTCATGGTGATCCCGGCCTCCTGCTGATGCATCTGGTCCCCGTAGTCCGGTCTCCAGCGTGCCGGGCAAGTTCCGCGAAAATCCAGTGACCTTAGCACTGAACGGTTGCGATCTTTCCGCTAAAGTGAAGAAGTGACAAATTTCGCGGGCGAAGAATCGAGATCTTTGCCAACATCGCCGCTTGATCTCAGCATGTTCGGTCAGCGGCTGCGGCATGTCCGCCGCGCCCGCGGCCTGACGCTGGCCGACCTCGGCGCGCAGGTGGGCCGGGCCCCCTCAGTGCTGTCGCTGCTGGAGAACGGCAAGCGCGAGCCGAAGCTGTCCCTGATCGAGTCGCTGGCCGCCGCGCTGTCGGTGCCCGCGGACGAGCTGATGCGCCGCCAGCCGCCGAGCCGCCGGGCGCAGCTGGAGGTGGCACTGGAGCAGGCGCAGCGCGACCCGCAGTTCGCCGCGCTCGGCCTCGGCGGGCTGCGGGCCGGCGCCCGGGTGCCGAGCGATGTGATCGAGCACGTGCTGGCCCTGCACGCCGAGCTGCGCAAGCAGCGCAGCAAGACGGCCGCCACCCCGGAGGAGGCCAGGGCGGCTAACGCGGTGCTGCGCACCCAGATGCGCGAGCGCGGCAACTACTACGCCGAGATCGAGCACGCCGCGGCCCGGACGCTGGCCGCGGCCGGCTACTCCGGCGGCGCGCTGTCGCAGGGCATGCTGCTGTCGGCGGTCAGCCAGCACGGCTTCTCCGTGCAGTACGCCCCGGACCTGCCGCGGTCCGCGCGGTCGGTGACCGACCTGCGTAACCGCCGCATCTACCTGCGGCAGGAGTCGCTCGGCATGCACACGCCGCGGGCGGTGCTGCTGCAGACCCTCGGCCACTTCGTGCTCGGCCACTCCGCGCCGGCCGACTTCGGCGCGTTCTTGCGGCAGCGGGTCGAGGCCAATTACTTCGCCGCGGCGGTGCTGATGCCGGAGGAGACCGCGGCCTCGTTCCTGCGCCGGGCCAAGGAGGCCAGGGACTTGTCGGTGGAGGACCTGCGGGACGTGTTCGCGGTCTCCTACGAGATGGCCGCGCACCGGTTCACCAACCTCGCCACCCACCATCTCGGCCTGCCGTGCCACTTCGTCAAGAACGACGAGACCGGCATCATCTACAAGGCGTACGAGAACGACGGCGTGGTGTTCCCCGCCGACGCAGCCGGCGCGATCGAGGGCCAGCGGATGTGCCGGCTGTGGTCCGGCCGGCAGGTGTTCGCCGCCGCGGACCGGTTCAGCCCGCACTTCCAGTACTCCGACATCCCGTCGGGCACCTACTGGTGCGTCGCCCAGGTCGACCCGGGCCGGGAGCGCAACTTCGCCATCACCCTCGGCGTGCCGTACGAGCATTCCCGCTGGTTCCGCGGCCGGGACACCCGGACCCGGGCCGCCTCGGCCTGCCCCGACGGCGAGTGCTGCAGCCGCCCGCCGGCGGTGCTGGCCGCCCGCTGGGAGGGCATGGCCTGGCCGTCGGCCCGGGCCCACTCGCACGTGCTGCTGGCCATGCCGACCGGCAGCTTCCCCGGCGTGGACGAGACCGAGGTGTACGAGTTCCTCGACCGGCACGCCGGGGCCGGCCGCGACCCCGGCTAGGCCGGGCCAGGCTCGGCTAGGGCGGCTAGGGCGGCTAGATCCCTGGCACCCGGCCGCCGGGAGCCAGCGGCATCGAGCGCAGCCGGGTCCCGCACGCGGCGAAGACCGCGTTCGCGATCGCCGGGGCCACGCCGATGATCGGGGTCTCGCCCCCGCCGGCCGGCGGCTGGTCCGGCCGGTCCGCCAGCACCACCTCGACCTCGGGCAGGTCGGACAGCCGCGGCACCCGGTAGGCCGCCATCGAGCCGTTCAGCAGCCGGCCGCCGGCGAAGTCGACCGCCTCGAACAGCGCGCCGCCGAGGCCCATCATCACCGCGCCCTCGATCTGGTTGGCCAGGTTGTCGGGGTTCACCACGGCACCGCAGTCGAACGCGGTGACCAGCCGCCGCACGGTCAGCTCGCCGCGCCCGCCCACCGTCACCTGCGCGGCGGTCGCCACCCGGCCGCCCTTCTCGAAGCCGCAGGCCAGGCCCGCGCCGGCGCCATCGGGCAGGCCGGGCGGGCGGCCCGGTGCCCAGCCGAGCCGCTGCGCGGCGGCGCGCAGCACCGCGGCGATCCGCTCGTCGTCCAGGTGCCGCAGCCGGAACTCCAGCGGCTCGGCGCCGGCCGCGGCGGCCAGCTCGTCGATCAGCGACTCGCGGGCGAAGTTGTTCGCGGTGGCGGCAAGTGCCCGGTAGGAGCCGCGCGGCAGCGGGGAGCGGGCCGGCTGGAACACCAGCCGCTGGGCGGGAATGCGGTACGGGCCCGGCAGGCCGATCTGCCCGGCCAGGATGTCGGTCATCGACCAGCCGGTGATCATCCCGGCCTGGCCGGCGCTGGCGGCTGCGTCGATCACCGCGGCCGGGCGGAAGTAGCCGCAGCGGAACTCCTCGGCCCGGCTCCACTGCACCTTGACCGGCCGCCCGGCCGCCCGGGCCAGCCGGGCCGCCTCCAGCGCGACGGTGCTGCCGTGCTTGCCGCCGAAGCCGCCGCCGTAGTCGGGCACGGTGACGTGCACCGCATCCTGCGGCAGGCCGAGGGCGGCGGCCAGCTCCTGGCGGGCCCGGAACGGGGTCGAGCTGCCGGTCTGCACGTGCAGCTGGCCGTCCCGCCAGGCCGCCAGCGCCGAGCGCGGCTCCAGCGGCACGTGCGCGATGTAGGCCGCGGTGTAGGTCGCGGCGACCCGGACCGGTCCCGCGGCGAGCGCGGCGTCCGGGTCGCCGGCCTCCTGCCGCCAGGCCGCCATCCGGCCCTCGCCGGGCACCAGGTGCGCGCGCAGGTAATCCTCCAGCTCCGCCGCGGCGGGCTGCGGCTCGGTGTCCCAGTCCGCCTCGATGGCCGCGACCGCGCGCGCGGCGGCGGCCCGGCTGGGCGCCAGCACGCCGATGAAGTCGCCGTCGCGGACCACCTGCACGCCGTCCATGGCCTGCGCCGGGCCGGGGTCGACGCGGCGCAGCACCGCCCCGTAGCCGGGCGGCCGCAGCACCGCGCCGTGCAGCATCCCGGCCGCGCGCAGGTCGGCCGGGAATCGCTTGCGGCCGGTGACCACGTCCGCGCCGCCGAGCGCGCGGGCCGGCTGGCCGGCGGCCGTCCAGTCCGCCGGGGCGGTGACGGGCCGGTCCGGCGGCACCCGCTCGACCCGGCGCATCCCGGCGACCAGGTCGCCGTACCCGGCCGACGGGGCGCCATCCGGGCCGGCGATGATCCCGCCTGCCGCGGTCAGCACGGCGGGCGGCAGGCCGAACCGGCCGGCCGCCGTCTCCATCAGCACCTCGCGGGCCGCTGCGGCGGCGGCGCGCAGCGGCGGCGCCGCGTAGGGCATCGACCGGCTGCCGAACGTGCCCCAGTCGAACGGGGAGATGTCGGTCTGCCCCATGACCATCCGCACCCGGGCCGGCTCGACCGCAAGCTCCTCGGCGACCAGCACCGACAGCGCGGTCCTGGTGCCCTGCCCGGCCTCCACCTTGCCGGTGAACGCGGTGATGGCGCCGTCGGCGCCGATATGCACCCAGGCGTCGTCGGACCCGCCGGGGCCGCCCGGCTCGGGGCCGCCGTCCGGCGCGACCACCGTGACCAGCCCGTCGGGCATCCGGCCGAAGAACGGGTCGGCCGCCCGCACCGCCTGGTCCCAGGGGAGCCCGCCCGGGCCGGGGTCACCCGGGTCCAGCTCGCCCGGGACGTCCAGGACCGGCTCAGGGACGGGCTGCAGCTGCTCGGGGTGGCGCATCAGCTCCGCCGCGCGGTGCACCGCCCGCCGGATCCGCGGGTAGGTGCAGCAGCGGCAGACGTGGCCGTCCAGCTCGGCGGCGATCCGCTCGTCATCGGGGTCGGCCACCCGGGCCAGCAGCGCGGCCGTGGCGGTCAGCCAGCCGGGCGTGCAGTACCCGCACTGCATCGCGCCGGCCTCCAGCCAGGCCTGCTGCACCGGGTGCAGGATCCCGTCCTCGGCCAGCCCCTCGACCGTGGTGACCCGCTGGCCGGCCGCCGCGGACGCCGGGGTGGTGCAGGCGGCGACCGGGCGGCGGCCGATCAGCACCGTGCACGCGCCGCACGCGCCCTCGCCGCAGCCGATCTTCGGCCCGGTGATGCCGAGACCGTCGCGCAGCACGTCGAGCAGGGTCGCCTCCGGCTGGTCCGGCGCCTGCGCCGCGGCGCCGTTCACGATGATCTCCATGTTCCCGACGCTACCCGGGGGCTAGGTTGTGCCCGAGATCGCCGTCCCGCTCTCCGGGACCGGAAACCCGCTTCCCGGCCCGCGCAGATGTGCAGAAAGGCCACGGCCATGACCGACACCCCGCCCGCCGCCGCTCCGGACGGCGCCGCCACCGCCACCGGGACCGCCACGGCGACCGCGCCGCCGCCCGGTCCCGGGCACAAGCCGCCCACCGACGCCGCGGCGGTCCGGGCCAACACCGAGGCGATGACGCACCTGCGCGAGCGGGTCCGGCAGATCCGCGAGGCGCCGGCCGAGCACCGGCCCCGGCTGGTGACCTCCGAGCACGTGCGCGGCAGCAGCATCCTGGACAAGATCGCCGACGCCGTGAACAAGGTCTGCGGCTCGATGTGGGTCTTCCTCGGGATCACGATCGGCATCGTGTTGTGGCTGTTCGCCGGGAACATCGTCGGCTTCGACAAGACCCCGTGGCCGCTGCTGCTGACGATCCTGAACCTGCCCCAGCTATCGATCATGATCTCGCTGCAGGTCAGCGCGAACCGGGCGCAGGCGGCCAGCGACAAGCGGGCCATCGCCGACCACGAGACGCTGATCGCGCTGCACGAGATGGGCAAGCAGCAGCTCGACATCCTGCACGGCCAGGACCAGGTGCTCGCGCTGCTGAACAACTTCGCCAGTAAGGACATGCCCGGGCGGCAGGCCGAGATCCAGGCCACCGTCAACCAGATCCTGCAGTTGGCGTCCGGCCCGGCCGGCCGCTGACGGGCTGGCCGGCGGCGAGCCGTGATGGCGGCGGCCAGGGTGGCGCGGCGCCGATCATAGGATGAGTCATGAGCAAGCAGCCGATTCCGCCCCCGCCGGGCGACAAGCCGGTCCGCACGGCCCCGCCGCCCCCGCCCAGCTGGCGGCACTGGCTGTGGCCTATCGCCATCCTGGCCATGATCGCCCTGTACCTGTTCCTGCCGGCGCTGCACGTCTCCTCGCCGGCCCAGCTGACCTACTCCCAGTTCACCGCCGACGCCAGCGCGCACAAGATCAAGACGGTGACCTTCGCCAGCGGCAGTAACGGCGCGAACACCCAGGCGAGCGGGGATTTCACGAACGGCAAGCAGTACACGACCATCATCCCCGGCGCGCCGACGACGGCCCTGAGCCAGCAGCTGACCGCCGACGGAGTCAAGTCGGTGACCGCGGCGCCGCCGAGTTCCGGGCTGGGCACCGAGCTGCTGTCCTGGCTGATCTTGCTGCTGCCGTTGCTGCTGCTGTTCTACTTCTTCCGGCGGATGGCCCGCGGCGCTGGCGGGGGAGCGGCCGGCCTGCAGGGCGTCCTCGGCGTCGGCCGGTCCCGGGCGAAGGTCTTCGACGCCGAGCGGCCGCAGACCAAGTTCACCGACGTGGCCGGCTATGAGGGCGCCAAGGCCGAGATCGGGGAAGTCATCGACTTTCTGCGCAATCCTGAGCGATACCAGCAGGCGGGCGCGATGGCGCCACGCGGGGTGCTGATGATCGGCCCGCCGGGGACCGGCAAGACGCTGCTGGCCCGGGCTGTGGCCGGCGAGGCGTCGGTGCCGTTCTTCTCGGTCACCGGGTCCAGTTTCGTGGAGATGTTCGTCGGCGTGGGCGCGGCCCGGGTCCGCGACCTGTTCACCGAGGCCCGCAAGCGCGCCCCGGCCATCATTTTCGTGGACGAGATCGACGCGATCGGCCAGCGCCGGGCCGGCACGGGCGCGGTGGTATCCAACGACGAGCGTGAGCAGACGCTCAACCAGCTGCTGTCGGAAATGGACGGCTTCGACATGGCCCACGGACTGGTGGTGCTGGGCGCGACCAACCGGCCCGAGATCCTGGACCCTGCCCTGCTGCGGCCCGGCCGGTTCGACCGGCAGGTGACGATCCCGCTGCCGACGCTGTCGGAGCGGGCTGCGATCCTGGCCGTGCACTGCCGGGGCAAGAAGCTCGCCGATGATGTGGACCTGCAGGTCGTGGCGCGCGGCACGCCCGGATTCTCCGGCGCGGACCTGGCCAACCTGGCGAACGAGGCGGCGATCTTCGCGGTCCGCGACAACCGCAGCGTGCTGACGGCGGCTGACTTCGCCGGCGCGCGGGACCGGATACTGATCGGCCGCCGGGAGGGCTCCAACGTCCTGCTGCCCGAGGAAAAGCATGCCGTCGCCATTCACGAGGCGGGGCATGCGCTCGTCGCCGCGCTGTCCGAGCACGCCGACCCGGTCGAGAAGGTGACGATCCTGCCGGCCGGCCAGGCGCTCGGCGTGACCCAGCAGCTCCCGCTGGTCGAGCGGCACCTGTACGGCGAGGACTACTTGAAGCAGTCGCTGGCCGTCCGGCTCGGCGGCCGGGCCGCCGAGCTGGTGGAAATCGGCCAGGGTTCGACCGGCGCGGCCAACGACCTGGCCGGCGCCACAGACCTGGCGACCAAGATGGTCCGCGAGTTCGGCCTGTCGAGCGCACTCGGGCCGGTGGGCTATCCCGAGGGCGGCTCGGTGTTCCTCGGCGGCGGGGGGGCCGGCATGTCCAGCCGGCCCTTCGCGGAGGCAACCCAGGCCATGATCGACAACGAGGTCGCCCGGCTGCTGCGGGAGGCGGAGGCAGATGCGGTGGGCCAGATCCGCACCCATCGCGCCGAGCTCGGCGGGCTGGTCGAGCTGCTGCTGGAGCAGGAGACCGTAGACGGGTCGGCGGTATACCGGATCGTCGGCCGCCCGGCGCCCGAGCGCCCGCCCGATGAGCTGACCATCGCGCCGCGCGCCGCCGCGGCGTCCGCGCCCGCCCGTGCGCCGGGATCCGCCCACCCCGCGGAAAGCGCCAGCGAGGGCTGAGGTGGCGCCGCTGCGGGTGCTGTCCGCCCGCGACGTGCACGACCTGCTGCCGCCGGGCGAATGCGCGCAGGCCATGCGCCGACGTGCTGGCCGCGCGGGCCCGCGGCGAGGCGCACCAGCCGCTGCGGACGGTGATCCGCCCGGACGGCGCGGCCGGGCTGATGGCGCTGATGCCGGCCTACCTGCCCGGCGGCGACCCGGCGCTGGCGGCCGGTTACGGGCTCAAGGCCATCTGCATCACGCCCGGCAACCCGGCGGCCGGGCTGGACGCCCACCAGGGCATCGTGCTGCTGTCCAGGTCGGCTACCGGGGAGCCGGTGGCGGTGCTGAACGCCTCGGCCGTGACCGAGATCAGGACCGCGGCGGTGTCGGCGGTGGCGACCCGGCTGCTGGCCCGGCCGGAAGCCGCCGTGCTGGCCGTGGTCGGCACCGGGGTGCAGGCCCGCGCGCACGCCCGGGCGCTGTCCGCGGACCGGGAGCTGGCCCTGATCCGGGTGGCCGGCCGGAACGCCGGCCGGGCCGCGGCGTGCGCGCAGGACCTGCGGCGCGAGCTCGGCGTGCCGGTGGTGGCGTGCGCCACCGGGCGGGAGGCGGTGGCCGGCGCCGGCATCGTGGTCACCGCGACCAGCTCGGCGGAGCCGGTCGTGCGCGGCGGCTGGCTGGCGCCGGGCACGCACGTCAACGCGGTCGGGGCGTGCCTGCCGTCGGCGCGCGAGCTGGACAGCGCGACGGTGGCGGCGGCGGCGCTGTTCGCCGACAGCCGGGAGTCGGCCGCCGCCGAGTCCGGCGACTTCCTGCTGGCCGTGGCCGACGGCGCGATCGGCCCCGGGCACATCCGCGCGGAGCTCGGCGAGGTGCTCACTCAGGCCGCGCCGGGCCGCACGGACGCCGATGAGATCACCGTGTTCGAGTCACTGGGGCTGGCCGTCGAGGACCTGGCCGCCGCGGCGCTGGCCTGGCGCAAGGCCGAGCAGGCCGGCCGGGGCACGCTCGCTCCGTTCTGACGCGCCCGGGACCCGCTTACCATGTGCCGGTGACTGCACCCGGCTACCTGCGCTACCCGCACATCCACGGCGACCTGATCGCCTTCGTCGCCGACGACGACGTCTGGCTCGGCCCCGCCGACGGCGGCCGGGCCTGGCGGATCTCCGCCGACCGGGCCCCGGCCAGCTTCCCGCGGATCGCGCCGGACGGCGCCGCGCTGGCCTGGACCAGCCGCCGGGACGGGCCGCCGGAAGTCTTCGCCGCCGCGGCCGACGGCGCGGATTGCCGCCGGCTGACCTACTGGGGCGATGTCACGACCCGGGTCCGCGGCTGGACGCCGGACGGCGAGGTGCTGGCGGTCAGCGCGGCCGGGCAGCCGTTCACCCACCTGACCGTGCCGTACGCGGTTCCGGCCAGCGGGGCGCAGCCGCCGCGGCGGCTGCCGTTCGGCCCGGCTGCCGACATCGCCCTGGATGCGGACCGGGCCGCGCTGCTGACCGGCAGCGCGGGCCGGGACCCGGCGTACTGGAAGCGCTACCGGGGCGGCACCGCCGGGCGGCTGTGGCTCGGTCACCGGTCTCCGGCGGGCACCACCTACACCCGGCTGATGGCGGAGCTCGGCGGCTGGCTGGCCAGCCCGATGCTGATCGGCGGCCGGCTGGCGTTCCTGTCCGACCACGAGGGCACCGCGAACATCTACTCCTGCGCCCCGGACGGCTCTGACCTGCGGCGGCACACCGACCACGACGGCTTCTACGCTCGCAACCCGAGCACCGACGGGCACCGGGTCGTCTACCACTGCGCGGGGGAGATCTGGTGGCTGGACAGCCTGGACCCCGCCTCGCAGCCCGCCCGGGTCGAGCTGCGCACCGGCCCGCAGGCCGCCCGGGCGCCCCGGCTGGTCAGCGCCGAGGACCATCTCGGCGAGCTGGCCTGCGACTACGCCGGCCAGGGCAGCGCGGTCGAGGTGCGCGGCACGGTGCACTGGCTGACCCGCCGGGACGGCCCGGCCCGGGCGCTGACCGCCGTCCCCGGGGTGCGGGCCCGGCTGCAAACCTAACACGGGGTGCCAGGATTGGTTCCGGCGGCGCATTTGAAAGAGGATGTAGTGGCTTCAGTTTGCAGGGGCGGACCGGGTCAGCTCGTGTCGTGGCCGGGGTGGGTGTTGGAGGCAGCGCCACCCTCACCCAACCCTCTCCCGGGGGCGGAAGTGGGCTTTGCGGGCGGATTAGGAGCCTAGGAGCTGGCCTCCGTCGACGACGATGCTTTGGCCGGTGATCCAGCTGGCGCGGCGGGAGGCTAGGAAGAGGACGAGCTCGGCGACTTCTTCGGGGCGGCCCAGGCGGCCGAAGGGGATTTGACCGAGGATCGCGTTGTACAGGCCAGGGTCCTGGGTGCGGCGGCGCTCCCAGGAGCCGCCGGGGAACTCGATCGAGCCGGGGGCGACGGCGTTCACGCGGATGCCGCGGGGAGCCAGGATGCGGGCTTGGCTTGAGGTGTAATGATCGACGGCCGCCTTGATCGCGCCGTAGGGCGGGTTGCGGTTGGTGGCGCGCAGGGCGGAGATGCTGGAGACGTTGACGATGGCGCCCTCGGCGGCGCGCTCGAGGTAGGGCAGCGCGGCGTGGCTGGCGCGGACGGTGGCCATGAGGTCGACGTTGATGGCGGCGGCCCAGCCGGCCTCGTCATCGGTGGAGCCGAAGCCGGAGGCGTTGTTGACGAGCACGTTGATCCCGCCGAGGGCGGCGGCGGCATCGGGGATGAAGCGGTCGATATCGGCGGCGACGGCGAGGTCGACCGGGGCGGCGTAGGCGGTGGCGCCGGCGGCTTCCAGCTCGCGCCGGGTCGCCTCGAGGGCTTCGGCGCCCCTGGCGCAGATTGCGACCGATGCGCTTTCGCGCGCGAAGGCGAGCGCGATCGAGCGCCCAATCCCGCGGCTTGCTCCCATGACCAGCACGCGCCGCCCGGTGAATTCCATCGATATCGTTCCTTCGGAGGTTATTTCTGATCCAGCTCTAGCGCCTGGCGCAGGATGCGGTTGACGGCCGATTGCCATCCTGGGCCAGCTTCGCGCAGCTTTGCGAGTACATCGGGGTCAAGCCGGAAGCTGATCAATTCTTTCCGGCCGGCCGATTTGGGGCGACCAGGTCCGCGTGAAACGAACCGGTCGCCTTCGAATATCTCGGCGTCACGGGGCATGACGGCGGTGAGGGGCGGGGCGTTATCGGCGTCCGTCCAGGGGACCGAACCAGTTTTTCTCTTCGTCTGCATCGGCGTGCCTCATTGAGATGATCCGCCGCGTTTCATCACGTGGCGTCCAGACCAAGACGACGCACCTGCCTCGCAGATGCCCCGCCGTGATGAAGCGGTCCTCTCCATAATCGAACCGCTCGTCCTGCCGGGTCACGGTCCGGCCAGCGAACAGTTCGGCCGCGTCCTCGAAATCGAGCTCCCGATTGGCTAGCGTTGCCGCCCGCTCTTCGGGTCGTAGCTGATGCGCATCCCTCAAGCGTTCGGACGCATGCAGATGCCCGAATAAGTGTACTACGCAAATTAGGCGGCCTGCCGGGGCCGGCGCAAGGGACGTGATGGCCCACCCTGGCGGCCAGCGTCGACCGGCGGCTTATACTGGGTGCAACAAGACATAAAGAGGGAACCATGGTCCAGACCACACGCCGCGGGCTCGTGCTCGGCGCCGCTGCTGCAACGGGGTTCGGGCGCGCGGCCGTCGCGCAGGGCAGTTTGCCGCTGCAGATCGGCTGGCTGGCCGCACTCACGGGGCCGAGCTCGGCCCCGGCGATCGGGTTCAACCGGGGGGTGATCTTCGCGGCCGACGAGCGCAATGCCGCGGGCGGAGTCCAGGGGCATAAGATCGAGATCGTGACCCGAGACACGCAGGGCGATCCGACCAAGGCGGTCAATGCGACGCAGGAACTGATCAACCGGTTCAAGGTGAACGCGGTCTGGGGGCCGACCAATTGGGCGAGGCGCTTGCCATCACGCCGATCATGGCGCGGTCCAAGCTGCCGCTGATCCATCCCTGCGTGGTCGACAGCCTGATCGACCCGGCGAAATACCCGAACGCGTTCCGCCTCGCGCCCTCCAACACGCAATGGGACAACGCGGTCCGCGGCTACACGATGAAGCAGCTCGGGGTGAGCGACGTCGCCGTGTTCGGCGACACGACGGGGTATGGGACGGCGGCGGTCACGGCGACGGTGGACGCGTTCACCAAGGACGGGGCGAAGACGGTGTACCGGGCGCAGATCGATGCGACCAACCCCGACGTGTCGCCGGACATGCTGCGGGCGCGCAATGCCGGGGCGAAGGCAATCGTGGTGTGGACGGTGAGCGTCGGGCTGCTGTCGCGGCTGATGAACGTGCGGGCGACGATGGGGTGGGACGTGCCGATCGTGGGCCATCCGTCGCTGGGGGCGGGCGAGGTGCGCAACCTGCTCGACAAGCCGAGCAACTGGGAGAAGGTCTATATGGTCGGCTACAAGACCTGCAGCTTCGACGCGAGCGGCAAACTGCCTTCGCGCACGCAGGACTTCGTCGACAAGATCAAGGGCAAGATCGACCTCAGCGATACGAGCCTATGGTGGGTCGCTTGCGGTTACGATGCGGTTAATCTGGTTGCGGCGGCGGTGCAGCAGAAGAACACGATGACGGCGGAGGCGATCATTGCCGATTGGAATACGGTGAAGCGCTATCCCGGCATCTTCGGCGACTACACGTTCAGCCCGGAGGACCATAACGGGTATCCGCAGGACGAGGTGGTGATGTCGCAGGCCAACTCGCAGAAGGACGGGGCGTTCGCGCTGGCGCCTGGGTATGGCTGAGGCATTGTCTGCGGGTGGCGCGCCTGCTGGTGGTGCGGGATCTGGCGGCTGGCTACGGCAAGATCGGGGTGCTGCATGGGCTGAGCCTGCGGGTTTATGCGGGGGAGATCGTGACCTTGCTTGGGCCGAATGGGGCGGGGAAGACGACGCTGCTGAAGGCGCTGTCCGGGCTGCTGCCGTGGACCGGCGGGGACGCGAGTTTGGCGGGGCGACGCTGCGGGACGCGACGCCGCGGGACTGTGCGCGGCGCGGGCTGGTGCATGTCGTCGAGGGGCATCGGGTGTTCACGCAACTGACGGTGGCGGACAATCTGGCGCTGGCCGGGTACGGGCTGCCGCGCGGCGAGCGGGCGTGCGGGTCGAGGAGGCGCTGGAGGCTTTCCGGAGATCGCGGCCAAGCGGGAGGATCGCGGGGGCGCGTTGAGCGGCGGGCAGCAGCAGATGCTGGCGGTGGCGCAGGGGCTGGTGCGGCGGCCGAAGCTGCTGATGTGGACGAGCCTTCGGCCGGGTTGTCGCCGGTGCTGGTGGACCGCGTGCTGGCCGTGCTGACCCGGCTGCGGCGGCGGGAACGGCGATCATGCTGGTGGAGCAGTTGGTCGAGAAGACGCTGGCCGCGGCGGACCGGGCCTATGCGATGACGCAGGGGCGGATCGTGCTGGAGGCGCCGGCGAGCAGCCGGGGCTGGCGCGGCGGCTGGAGCACGCTTATCTCGGCGCCGGAACGCTGCGTAATGACTTTGTTTCTTGGGGGGTTTGGGCATGGCCGTGATCACTGCGCTGCGGACCGAGAAGCTGGCGGTGCCGCTGCCGGCGCCGATCATGAGCGGGCTCGGTCCGATCACGACGACGGGCGTGCTGCTGGTGTTCCTGGATACCGATCCGGGGGTGATCGGCGAGAATTTGGTGTTCACGCTCAACAACAAGCGGCTGGCGGTGATCGATGAGATGGTCCGCAGCCTGGAGCCGCTGGTGGTTGGGCTCGATCCGGAATTCAGCACGCGCTTCTGGTCGGAGGCCTGGCGGGACATCAATTTCGTCGGCCACACCGGGGTGTCGGTGGTGGGCATCTCCGCCATCGACGGGGCGCTTTGGGACGTCCGGGGCAAGCTGGCCGGCTTGCCGATCCATCGCCTGATCGGGGCGCGGCGGAGCAGCGTGCCGGCCTATGCCAGCGCCGGGTTGTGGCTGTCCTCGAGCATCGATGCGTTGCAGCGGGAGGCGCGGGGTTCGTCGAGCAGGGGTTCCGGGCGGTGAAGATGCGGCTCGGCAAGCCCACGGCGCTCGAGGACGCGGCCCGGGTGAAGGCGGTGCGCGAGGCGGTCGGGCTAGAGATGGCGGTGATGGCGGATGCCAACCAGCAGCTGACGGTGGACCAGGCGATCCGGCTGGGCCGGCTGTTGGAGCCATACGAGCTGACATGGTTCGAGGAGCCGCTGCCGGCCTATGATCTGGAGGGCGTCGCGCGGGTGGCCGCGGCGCTGGACACGCCGATCGCCAGCGGGGAGACGGAGTACACGCGCTACGGGTTCCGGCGGATGCTGGAGCTGAAATCGGCTGACGTGTTGATGCCGGATCTGCAGCGGGTCGGCGGGCGTGACGGAGTTCTTGCGGGTGGCCACATGGCGGACGCGTTCGACGTTCCGGTGTCGTCGCATATGTTTCCGGAGATGTCGATCCAGGTTTTGGCGGCGCTCGGGAACGCGACGTGGCTCGAGCACATGCCGTGGTTCTCGCCGCTGTATGCGGGGGAGCTGGAGTTGGGGGACGGCGAGATCGTGGTGCCGGAGGCGCCGGGTTGGGGGCTGCCGCTCGACCAGGCTGCGATTGCCCGGTATCGCGCTTGAATCAAGGAGAATTGGCGATGTGGAAACCCTCGTGTTTTTATCCGGATCCGGCCGTTCAGGTCCTTGATCCGAGCTTTGCCAAGTACCGGCTGCCGCTGGCGGCGGTGGAGCGGCTGGCGACGGGGCTGCGCTGGGCGGAGGGGCCGGTGTGGTTTGGCGATGCGCGGCATTTGCTGGTGAGCGACATTCCGAACAACCGGATCGTCAAATGGGACGAGGTGACCGGGCTGCTCAGCGACTTCCGCCGGCCGAGCAATTTTGCCAACGGCAATATGCGCGACCGCGAGGGGCGGCTGGTGACGTGCGAGCACGGCGGCCGCCGGGTCACGCGGACGGAGCATGACGGGCAGATCACGGTGCTGATCGACCAGTTCGAGGGCAAGCGGCTCAACTCGCCGAACGACGTGGTGGTCAAGTCGGACGGCTCGATCTGGTTCACCGATCCGCCGTTCGGCCTGCTGCAGCGATTATGAGGGCGAGCGGGCGGAGCAGGAGTTGCCGGGCAGCGTCTATCGGCTTGACCCGGCGACGGGGAAGGCCGACGTTGTCGACGATGCGGTTCCGGGGCCGAACGGGCTGGCGTTCTCGCCGGACGAGAAGATCCTCTATCTGGTGGCGAGCCGGGCCGAGCCGCGCGAGATCGTGGCGTATGACGTGCAGGATGATGGGCGGATTACCAACCGGCGCGTGGTCATCAATGCCGGGCCGGGGGGCACGCCGGACGGGTTCCGGCTGGACGAGGACGGCAATCTCTGGTGCGGCTGGGGGATGGGCACGCCGGAGCTCGACGGGGTGATGATCTTCAATCCGGAGGGCGCGGCGATCGGGCGCATCGCGCTGCCGGAGCGCTGCGCCAATCTGTGCTTCGGCGGCCGGCGCCGGAACCGCCTGTTCATGGCGGCGAGCCAGTCGATCTATGCGCTGTATGTGAACACGCGAGGGGCGGCGTAAGGGGGCGTATTCGTTTCGAAAGATTGACATTTTGCCGCTGCGTTTGTACACTCGCCGTCGAACGTGGAGAGTGTTCACATGTCGGACACGGTCGCTGACGAACGTGACACTTGGGTCGCGAGTGTCTTCCAGGTCGATCCTCGGACGTATGCGGGCGCTGCTGGCGCCGCGGGTGCGGCGGCCCCGTCCGCTGCGGCGGCGGGCGGTTTTATCGATGACCTAAAATACGCTGCGACGACGGTGGAGAATTTCGCCGGCGACGTTTGGTCGGACGTGAAGATCGGGGCCGAGGCCGTCGAGCAGAAGGTCGAAGGCGGCATCGACGTGGTCGTGGAGAAGGCGGAGAAGGCCGGCGAGGCGATCGCCGAGGGCGCGGAGAAAGTCGCCGACAAGGTGAGGGGCAAGGATACGCCGCCGACCGGCCGAGCCGAGCGGGCCGATCACGCTGAAGAGCGAAACCGAGGTCAGTCAGCCGGCGAACCGGGCGCGCACCAAGCTGGGCGTGGGCGAGAAGGTGACGCTGACGGTTACTCCGGGACCGGGGAAATGGGACGCGTCCGGCGCCAAGCTGAGCGCGAAGAGCGGCTCCAAGGTGACGATGACGGCGCCGCCGCGGCCGGGCGAGGTGGAGGTGACGGTCGAGGTCGGCAGCACAGAAGCAGACGTTGAAGTTCACGGTGATCGCGCCGAGCACCGCACATCTCGATCGGACGGCGACCGAGCATTACAATCTCGGCGTGCCGAATGTCGGCTTGCGCGGCCTGATCTATCTCGGGCCGGACGACGTGAACTTCCTGGCCTGCTCGTTCATTGAGGACGAGATCGGCGCCAAGGCGAGCGGCTCGTGGTCGGCCAAAAACGGGGAGGGGCATAGCCCCAATACGCAGCCGCTGCCGTGCACCGATAAGGTCGTGAGCGGCAAGGGGACCGAGACGAGCGCCGAGGACCATTGCTGGTCCGGCTACATCCCGGGTCTCAAGCTGACGGATTGGACCGGGGAGATGTCGTGGTCGATCCCGTGGCACTGGCATTGCGGGTCGGGCAAGGGCTTGATCGGGCGCGTGGTGCAGCACGTGACCACCACGAAGGACGGTACGTCGACGCTCACCAAGGGCGGGGCGAGCTTTACCGCGCCATTGTCTTGATGCTTCGGCTGCCCTGGCTTTTGCCGGTTGCCGGGCTGCTGCTGCTTGCCGGAGGCAGCCCGGCCCCTGCCCAAACGCGGATGGAGGTTCGTCCCATGTCACAGAGCACCGTTTCCGCGCCCGATGCGGATGTCGAGCACAAGCTGGCCGATTACGACCGCAGCCGCAGCCCCGAAGCGCTCAGCGAGGCGGCGGAGGCGGCGGCGCTGCATGACGGAGAGCCGGCGGCCGACCCGGAGGCCGGGTTGGGCGTCGCGCGGGCGCGGGTGCATGATTGGGTCGCCGTGCTGTTCCGGTTCAAGCGCGACATGGATGCGGATTTCGATCCGAACCGGAAGCTGACGATGAACATCGTGCCGCCGGGTCCGACCGGCAACCAGTATGCGCCGGGGGTCGATCCCAAGGACGTCAAGGATCCTGAAATGCGGCGGGCCTACGTCGAAGAGATCGCGAAAAACCAGCAGCGGATCAAGAACTTCACCGTCAATTTGCGGCTGTATCAGGCGCACAAGGCGATCCTGGAGAAGGCGGCGCAGTCGGTTGCCGACGCGCATCAGACGCTGGGGATGCCGGCGCCGGAGATTGCGGCGATGCTGAACCAGGCCGAGATTTTGCCGGGCGACCGGGCGGCGATCCTCGCTGCAGTGCACTGAGCGGGCGCGAAAGCCTCTTGCAAGGAGGTTAACCAGGCGGCTTACTTCCGTATACTGACGCTCGGCAGATCGATGGTCGACGCAGAGGAGAGTGCCGCCATGCCCGAGCTGATGAACCCGGTCGAGTTCCGCACCGCGCTGGAAGACGCCATCAAAGGCAAGAGCGCGAACAAGTCGCCGTTCAGTATTCTTTGGGCGCAGGGCAAGCTCAGCCGGGCACATTTGTCGCGCTGGGCGGAGAACCACTACCATTATGTGGGGCCGTTCGCGGATTATCTTGCCTATGTGTACGTGCGCATGCCGGATCAAATGACCGAGGCGAAGGATTTCCTGCTCAGCAACATGTACGAGGAGGAGATCGGCGGTGACCGGCATACCGACTTGCTGATCCGGTTTGCCGAGGCTTGCGGGACCACGCGGCGCGGGTGAAGGACCCGGACAATATGTCGGCGACCACCCGCGGGCTGCAGAGCTGGTGCTATGCGGTGGCGATGCGGGAGGACCCGATCGTGGCGGTGGCCGGGCTGGTGGTTGGGCTCGAGTTGCAGGTGCCGTCGATTTACCGGCGGCAGACGCCGACGCTGCGGGAGAAGTATGGGTTCAGCGATGAGGAGGTCGAGTTCTTCGACCTGCATATCGTTTCGGATGAGATCCATGGGGAGCGCGGGTATCAGATCGTGCTCGAGCATGCCGACACGCCGGAGCTGCAGCTGCGTTGCTTGAAGATCTGCGAGATCGGGGCGCAGATGCGGCTGTTGTACACAACGGCGCTGTACAATGACTATGTGGCGGCGGATAAGGTATATATCAAGGACTATCAGACAGTTACAGACGCAATGCGGAATTTACAAGCCTATTTTACCTTTTATAATCAAGATCGGTTGCACCAGGCGCTGGACTATCGGACACCAGGACAGGTGTATCTCAAAAGCTAGCTAGGCATTTCTTGAACGGTTGTGTTTTGTCTTATTTTTGCCCTGAAAAACTGTCTTGACTTTTGGTACCACCATAGAGCCTATTGAAAAGCAATGCGGGAAAGAGTGGGAAATGATGCTCAATAGCGCGATAATCTGTTAAGGCAGGAACGCGCAAAATCACAGGTCCCCACTATAAACACCCTTGAGAAGGTAGTTCACACAACTATTCAAAAAGGTACGACCAAATGAGGCAAGTAGTCAATGCCTCTAGAGAAGATTAGAGCACAAGAGCTTGTACTATTTAAAACGATACGATTTATTAAGTTATGTTAACCATGATGGTCTTCATTACCGAATTTAGGAATTATATTTTCTAAGGAGACATAAATTGCATCACGAATTTCTGATGATAATATTTCTTCTTTGGCAAGTTCAGCAATAAACGGAATATCAGATACCTTAGTTTCATCATCTACGAATACCCAGCATTTCTTAATGCAGCTTCTCGCAATTTCTTTATCTACCAGCGTTAATATTGCGCGTATCGACCATATTCTATCAGCATAGTTTGCTTCTGTTACAGTAAGGGAAAAACAGGCAATTCTGAGTCGTTGATCTACTGCCAATTTTTGCTCCGTCAGAAACTCTACAAATTTCCGCATTACCTGCTGGCGTTCCTCAGATTTATATTTGCTACATAAATACAGAGCTTGAGCTATCATTATCTGCTGCTCAACCGTCAGACTTGTTTGCTGCAATAACTCGACAAGTAGCAAAGTTGCTTGACGTTGTTCTCCGGAATCAGGAGGACTACATTGATAAAGCGCTTGAGCCACCTTAACTCGCTGCTCAACAGTGAGATCGATTCGTTGCAACATCTCCCCTAGTTCCTGAACCACTTGTTGATCTTCTGGTGAATCACCTAAACTGCATAGATGAATTATCCGAATTACTTCTACATGTTGCTCAACGGTCAAAGCAAGAGCATCCTTCTTATCCATAAGCCATTGTATTATCCAGCGACGAAAAGACTTTATTGCAACACTCTCATAGAGGGCATATGCAACATTCATGGCTTGCTCAAAGACAAGATTTATATCCTGTATGATATTTCTTAGCTTTTGAGCCATCCAACGTTGTTGTGATCCATACTGATGACGATACAGCACCTGGATCACTTCTACCATCTGATTAACTGTGAGATCAGTTCGTCGCAACATCCCCATAAGCTCTTGACTTACTCGTTGGTGCCCCTGTGTGTTAGAGGAAGAGCTAGACTGATAAAGGGTTCGAGCTACTTTTATCTGCTGCTTAACAGTGAGATCGGTTCGCTGTGACATTTCGGTAAGCTCTTGAAGAGCTTGTCGTTCTTCTGGTGATCCTAATTGGCTATCACTGTAAAGTTCTACGGCGGCCTGTACCCGTTGTTCAACTGTGAGGTCGGTTCGCTGCAACATCTTGGCAAGCTCTTGAACCACTTGTCGTTCTTCTGGTGAGTCATAAGAACTGGATTGATAAAAGGCCTGAGCAACCTTGACTCGCTGCTCAACAGTGAGATCAGTTCGCTGCATCATCTCGGCAAGCTCTTGAACCACTTGTCGTTCTTCTGGTGAGTCAGGAAAGCTAGACTGATAAAGGGCCTGAGCGACATTAACTCGCTGCTCGACCGTAAGATCAGCTCGCTGTAGCAGTCTGGCAAGCGATTTAAGAGCTTGTTGCCACTCTGGTGAGTCATAGGAGCTAGACTGATCAATAGCCTGAGCAACCTTGACTCGCTGCTCAACGGTGAGATCAGTTCGCTTTAACAGCCTTACAAGCTCTTGAATTGCTTGCTGTTCTTCCGGTAAGTCATAGGAGCTAGACCGATAAAAACCCTCAGCTACCTCTACTCGCTGTTCAACGGTGGAATCCACCCGCTGCAACACCGCTATTAGCTCTTGAAGAGCTTGTTGCCACTCTGGCGAGTCATAGGAGCTAGATCGATAAATGGTCTTAGCGACCTCTACTCGCTGCTCAACGGTAAGATCGTTGCGCTTTAACAGCCTTACAAACTCTTCAAGAGCTTGCTGTTCTTCTGGTGAGTCATAGGAGCTAGACTGATAAAGGGCCTCAGCAACCTTGACTCGCTGCTCAACGGTGAGGTCAATTTGCTTTAACAGCCTTACAAGCTCTTGAATTGCTTGCTGTTGCTCCTGTGTGTCTTCTAAATTGGGTAAATTGAGGGCAAGAGCCACCCTAACTTGCTGTTCAACGGTGAGATCAGTTCGCTGCGACAACGCTATTAGTTCTTGAAGAGATTGCCACCTTTCATCAGAACCACTTTGGCCAAGGCGATAAAAGTATCTGAGCCGTTTCTATCCTCTGTTCAACGGTGAGATCAGTTCGCTGCACCATCTCCAAAAGGTCTTGAAGAGCTTGCTGTTGCTCCTGTGAGTTATAGGAGCTATAATGATAAAGGATCTCAGCTCCCTTGACTCGCTGCTCAACGGTGAGGTCAGTTCGCTGCAACACCGCTATTAGCTCTTGAAGAGCTTGTTGCCACTCTGGCGAGTCATACTTGCTATACTGGCAAAATATCTGAGCCGTCTCTACTCGCTGCTCAACGGTGAGGTCAGTTCGCTGCAACACCGCTATTAGCTCTTGAAGAGCTTGTTGCCGCTCTGGTGAATTCTGAGCTTGACCCTCATAGAGCAATCGAATAGCTTCTACCTTTTGAGATATATCAGTAATGATGTCCTGCGTAACTAACTCTTTCAGTTCTTCTCGCCCTAGCTTGGAATACTGTCTCGTATAAGTTAATGAGGCAAGAAGCTGAAAAGCCTATCAATTTGTGAAGGGAAAGGAGAACTCTTTATCAAATCGGTCAAACGTAATATAACAAATTCAGCTAACTCATTATCGACTGATATCTCCTCTACTAAACAAGTACAGACAAAAAAGAGATCTTGGTGCAGAATTTCGGTATAATGACTCAGACGACTTTTACCTTCCAATATTTGACGAAGTTGAGCAGTTACTGGCTTGCGCCTGAGTTTTCCTAATAATAACAAAATCACCTCATGCCAATGAGGATCATGCAAATGATCTGCTATAAATTGGCTGATAATTATGGGATTTTCGTCTTCTAGGTATCGTTCATTGACATCAACCGCAGCAAAATATTCTTGAAAAGTTCTGTGTACGAAACCATAGAGATCATCACCGTTTTCATCTTTTCCTCTTTCAACGATTAGGCCAGCTTCAATTTGCATAAGGTTAAGAAAACGTTCCGCCTCGGTACGTTGCTCAGCTACCTCAGAAATGAGTCCTCTGTTGTCAAGATAATATTCTATCTGTTTCATTAGAAATCTTGAGGTTACATCATTAGCATAATCCTTCGCACTGTCTGTACTTACGTTAGTCTCTTGTGATCGTTCATGAAGGACAAACCCTAGATGTGCCACACACGCTCTTTGATCTTCCTTACCCGTTCTCATATCTTTCCAACGAGCATCAGTACCTTTTAGTTTTGCCCATGTATCTAACAAAAGTTCCGCACAGCGATCATAAACTAATATTCTTCTGTCAGGTAAACGCTCATATCGGTGTAATGCAGTAATAACAGTTAGTAGCAATGGGTTAGAAGCCAATGTATGAAGCCGAGGATTATCTTTCAAAGTTTTGTAGAGCGATTCCAATTCTTGTCGGTCATCAGGAGGTATAGGCACTAGCTTTAGTACGTGAGCATACCAACGCGCTAAGAACATACGAATTTGCCGATTGTCAAATTCCTTAACCTGAGCATGAGAAAAAGACTGTTTAGAAAAACGAGCTAACTCATAACCGACAGGTCTTGAAGTCACTACTATACGATTGCCAGGATAGCAACGCGCGAATTCCTCAATTTCAGTGATTAGCCTTTGCCGATCATCTAACGTTGCGACTTTATCAAGCCCATCAAAAAGACACAGCATTAATCTTCGTTCTAGCAACTCTTCGAACATGAGACGATCAATATGGACACCAGCACGCCCCAACAAGATATGAGTAGTGTAATCTAAAAAGTCGTAAGCTGGATACTGTCTTCGATCCTCTACTAATCGTCTAAGCTCAATCCTTAAAGGAAGTGGTTTATCAGAAAGTAGTTGATTATTAGAAATGGAATGGGAAGAAGCGGGAAGGTTTACTATAGCATGGCTCCAGGCAAGAAAACGAGTTGCGGTTGATTTACCTGAACCGGGACCGCCAAGGAGAACTAAACATGGAGAATCTTCAAGCCAAGCTATTATAGATTTTGGTTTTATCCTGAGATTTCTCTGAATCAAGTGGAGCAATTCGTAGTGGTACAAAAATTAATTCTAGCTCAGGATCCACATTTTCAGACCCCCGGTCTTTAGGAACAACACCAACTAATTTAAGACGCCTAAGTGTACTTTCTACGTAAGTAATGTAAGCATATAGATCTCGTTCAAACTGTTCTGTAGTATAATCATCAACCAATACACCACCTATCACGCGAAGTGCTTCAACCACTTCAGAGCAGGACCGCTGGATATTCAGCATTATATGGGAACTTACAGCATCACGCATATGGTCATGGAATAATGTATCACTGTAAAGCTCCTCTTTTAGCATTTCAAAAAAAACTCTAAGATAGGGTAACGCATCTACGTCATGAGGAGCAGTAGGCTGACTAAGCTTACGAAAACGCAATGAGTGATTATAAAGTTCCGAAAGAACTTCGAGATTGGGAGAGTCCGATAATGTAAGAAGTTGCATTATCTCTGCACGAAAGGTATGGTGGTACCAAAAGTCAAGACAGTTTCTGGGCAAAAATAAGACAAAACTCAACTGTTCGAGAAACCTGCCTATTACCTTTTCAAATACACTTGTGCTGGTGTCTGATAGTCGAGTGCTTGATGCAAGCGCTCATGATTATAAAACGTAAAGTATTCACCTAAGTTCCTCACCGCATCTGAAACGCCCTGGTAATCTTTGATATACACCTCCTCGTATTTCACACTGCTCCACAACCTCTCCACAAAAATGTTGTCTAACGCCCGTCCGCGCCCATCCCAACTGATACGGATGTCTGCTGCCTTGAGCCGACTGGTGAACTCGCTGCTGGTAAACTGCACCCCTTGATCACTGTTAAAGATTTCCGGCGACGCGACGCGCAAAGCTCGATCCAACGCTTCCAGACAGAAGCCGGTATCCAACGTGATCGAGATCTCCCAGGACAACACGTAGCGACTGAACCAATCGATCACGGCTATCAAGTAGATGAACCCTCTTGCAGGCGGATGTAGGTGATATCACAACTCCAGACCTGATTACAGCGCGCAATGCTCATTCCTCGCAATAAGTACGGATAGTGCTGAGCCGTTGGGCCAGGCAAACTGTGTGCGGTTTGGGATAGATCGCTTCCAGACCCATCAGCTGCAGCAACCGCCGCACGCGTTTGCGTTCCACTGGATAGCCCTGAGTGCAACCAGGCTGCCATCTTGCGGGCTCCATAGAAGGGAGTCCGCGTGTATTGCTCATCAAGCCGTCGCATCAGCATCAGGTTTTCCTCGTTTTCGGGCGCCGGCTCGTAATAGTAACTCGACCTCGCGAGACCCAACAGCTTGCACTGTTGGACAATGCTCAGCTCTGGATGTCCCGGCTCAATCAGCCGCGTTTCGCCTCAATGCAGTGATTTTGATTTTTTTTCCAACCAGTCTACCTGCACTTTCAACTGGCCGATTTGCTGGTAAAGACTGGCGATGAGGGCTTCTTCGCTTTTTTCACGCTTGCCTGCTTGTGGTGAGAACACCTCCGGCAAGCCATCGAGTGCTTGTTTTTTCCACTGGGCAATCTGTGTGGGATGGACCTCGTACTCAGCGGCGATCTCATTGGCTGTTTTTTGCCCTTTGATGGCCTCCAAGGCGACCCTCGTCTTCAGATCGGTACTGTATCGTTTCCGTTGCACTGACATTGTTTTCCTCTTTCTCACCAACTTCTCGATACAGTCATTTTATCTTATTGACCTGTCCAGTTTCCTGGTACCATCATAAGGCGTCAAAGTGAGATCCTTGTTCAGAAAGAATAGTTAATATATCGCGTAATTGGTCCCTGTCTTCTTGTTCGCTAAATTTCAGTATGCTTCGTTCAGCTGCATTTCTTAAAACTCTCTTCAGATGCTTCAGCTGTTCCTTTTCATCGAGATGAAGCCGCTTACGCCCACTCTGCAAGGTCTTGCCTATTACACTATCGGCTCCCTGATTCAGAAATGCATCGCGTACAAATGGCAACCAGCTAGAAGCGCTACTAACCAATAGTGTAACTGCTGTAGAAAGAGAAGCCCGAAATCAACCACCTTATTATACCTTTCAATGGTTTTCAAAAAAGATCAGTAAAAGAGCATTTACATATTAAGGATAATTGAGAAAGATGACGATGTCAAATCATTGCTAAATTAAACGTACGATCTACTTAACTGGAGTTAACATTAGAAGCAGAAGCTTAAGCCCTGACGCCATCGGCTCGATAGGCGATGACATGCCTCCCCGAACTTCGGTAGAGTCGTAGATATCTGTATAGAAGAGCACAGTATTATGATCTCGCCCGAACGACTCAATATTACAGAAAGCCGACCAGTACCAATAGCCAAAGCAGAGTAAGCTATCATTTTTAGCCTCGTTCATGGACCTACTTCTGAAACGTTGTAAGGTTTATGTATTTGTTGAGCAACAAACCTGATAGTAATCCCATCACCTATCTTCTCATGGTAGCTTACACCTATACACAAACTTAGCTCATTCAAAGATTGTTCTTCCTTGGTTTACTCATGATCTGTTTTTCATAGTATACCTTAACAAAAATCGCTCCGATACACCTATACGCTTTGTGCCAGTTAATTGAACGGAGATAGCAGAGCTAGAGCCAGCAAAGCAGGCTTTGACAGCACTCTATCAAGGAGACTACTCACTAAATCAGGGTACTTTGTGCTCAAATTAAGACGAAAATACTTGTTTTAGTTGGCTCTAACTAGCACAAAGCGTCTATTTATGATGAGAGAGTAGCTTCCAGCCTTTCCCCATCCATAACCTCACCCTTATCCCTTCCTCGACCTCAACTCCCTTTTCTCCTCAATTCCCCTTTCATCAATAGTACTTCTTGGCTACATATCACCACATATTTCTATCCATCAACATAACCATGTTATTATACACACGTTCCCCACGAAATAATATGCGCCGGAAGCGCGTGTCTTTCGTGCCTGGAAGCACACAGGAGTGGAACAACAACTGCTTGCGGAGGTTTGCACATTTTCTCTAGAAAGAAGATATATGCAAACATATCAGCACATTCAGATGTGCTTACGTCGGTACCTTGTAGGAAGTCTCGTAGGAAAGTTGCTTAGTTTCGTCGTTCTTGGACTGCTCCCCTTAGTCGCAATATTCATTGTGGCCGCACCAAACGCAAGTGCACAAACGAGTAGTACCTGTTCAAAGAGTGAACGCCCTTACATCGTAATGGCAGGCGATACACTCAGTGGAATTGGAGATCGCTATGACACAAGCTGGTCAGCACTCGCAACGGACAACCATATTCTCAATGCCAATCTGATCTACAGGGGTCAGACCATCTGCATCGTTGTTCATGGAGCTGCCAGAAGCATACCAAAGCCGGTACACAATAACCCTGCTCCAATCCAGAACACTCCGGCACAACCTGTTCCGGTACAGCCGACGAGTGTACCACCGCCCGCTACTCCACAGCCAACACCGGTCAGTAGCGGCAACATCCCGGCTATGATTAACGCAGCGTTTGGTTCGTATGGGCCAGTGCCATCAACGTCGCCACCTGTGAGTCCGGCCTGAATCCTAACGCTTACAATCCATCCGGCGCATCTGGCCTTTTCCAGATCATGCCGGGCACATGGGCAACCACCTCAGAAGCAGGTCAATCGCCCTTTAATGCGTCTGCCAATATCGCAGCCGCACACGAAATCTTCGTTCGCGATGGATACAGTTGGAGAGAGTGGAACTGCCAGCCCTAAACAGCAGCTCTAGAAAAATCCTCAACCATCGCGCCTCCTAAGCAGATAGCAGAAGTCCAGGGTTCTCGTGAACTCCTGGACTTCTGCTTTTGCCAGTGTGGCCGCCCCTTGGGTGCCAGGCTAACCAAAACCTATCCCATCGTCCGTCTTCCTCCTCTCCGACACGTCAGCGCTGGAAACGAGTAGATGCTGCCATCTCCTGATCCACGCCCTCGGCAACCAGTGAGATTTCGTAGACCGCCGTTTTATCGCCAGGGTATCGTAGGTCGAAGATGAAGCCCCAGAAGTGGCCCAACGCCCCAACGCATAACAGATTCCGTGCCCGTTTGAACTCTGAGCCCGTGAGGCGGCGCGCAGTCCCTTCAATCGCCGGGCCGAGTGCTTCCCCTTTGAAGGTACCGGGGGCAACGGTGACCCGGGGATTGTTGGCCAGGCGCTTGACTTTCCAGGTATGCGCCGGGGTCATGAAGTAGAGCTTACCCTGTGAGGCTATGGTGCCGACGGGAGAGCCGACTCCCATACCATTGCGGCGAAAGCTCGTTAAAATCGTCGTATGACCTTTGCCGGGTGTGGTTAGCTTGCTTCGTGTGGTTTGGGTCGTATATTCGCTCATGATGTCGTTATCTTTCTTTCCTTTAAGGGTTTATATGTCATCTGCTTATCCTGTTGACTGATCAGAATACCCACCGCAAGAGGAAGAACTTTTTGAGGGATCCTCTGTCAGGAAGGCAGGATACTGGTAGCCAGCCCTTGCACCAACTCCTCAGTAAATTGCTGCTCCGTTTTGTCGAAAGGGTCAGCGCCCAGGAATAACCGGTTGAACACCCAATGAAAGCAGGGTCCCAGCAACAAGATTGCGACGGTTAGAGCGGGTACCTGCTTTCCGATGCGCCCCAGCCGCTGCTCCTCCTCGATATAGGCCGCAACCAGTTCAAAGATGTTTTGTGGACCGATCCCCAGTGATTGGATCGTCGCACGAAACTGGGCTAGCAGCTCCGTGTCAGCCAAGAAGGACGCTCCTATCGGGACAATCTGCTCGTAGTAGTGAAGGGTAGCCTGTGCAATGGCAGCCAGGTTTTCGCTTGGAGTACCGGTGCCTGCCTGATGCGCCTGGAACGTCTCGTGGAAGGCAGGCAGATGCCTGGCCATCAGCGCGAAGAAGACCTCCTCCTTATGATCGAAATGCCGGTAGAGCGCGCCTTCTGAGAGGCCGGTCTCGCGCGCAATCTCCTTGGTCGTCACACGTGCCAATCCCTTCAAGAGCAGCAACTTTTCAGCCGCATCCAGGATCTTCTGTCGCGTTTCTCCCGCCATATTCTCTCCTCACAATGTATGTGAGTAATCACTCACATTGAAAAGTATAGACGAAAGAAAGGTCTCTGTCAACTGGACTTTCGGACAGGATACGCCATAAGGGGAGGA
>CAWJUH010000006.1:0-134790 GCA_963846005.1 uncultured Actinomycetota bacterium
ACGTAGAACTAACGAGGCCCTGCCTCAGACCGACGAGCCATGCACCGTCCTGCGGCAGAGTCTCCGTATGGTTGCAGCGATACAGGGCGTACGGTACACCATTTGTAGAGGGGGCCGTCACGGGGTCATGGAGATTCGAAAAGCAGGCACACCTCGCGGAGAGGAACGATGAGCAGCACACAATCGGTCGCGCACATTCTGCGGGAACGTGTCTCCTTGGAAGTGGAAAGTATCGATCGTCTCTACCTCAACGTCTATGTGCCCAAGTTGCAACGCGTGCTAGGCGTGGTCGGCTTCTTCCGCGAGTTGCACGGGGCGACCTTTGCCTCCTCGGCATTGATGGAACCCATCACGGCGGCCTTTGTCAAGGCTCTGGAATGCTTCGCGCAGACGCAAGGGGTGCCCCTCATCACCTTCGCGCCCGGCCAACGCAAGGATGAGGTGGCGCAGACGTATCTCGCGGCTTTCTCCCAGCAGGAAGGGGTGCTCTTCATCGGCAAAGCCCAGGAGAAGGCCGTGGTGTGGCGCACGGAGCGGCGGCGCAACGCCCAGACCGGCCAGCCGTATGCCTGGCTGGTCAAGTCGACGGCCCTGGTGAACCAGTACTACATCTACGCCGTGGACCGGGACTTTGGGCCGTTCTTTCTCAAGTTCTGCTCATACTTCCCCTACAACGCCAAGCTCTGCCTGAACGGGCATGAGTACCTCAAGCGGCAGTTGGATCGGGCAGGCATCGCCTACGAGACGCTGGACAATGGTCTGCTCTCCTGCGCCGATCCGGTGCGGATGCAGGCGATCTGCGATGGGTTGGATGCGCCGATCATCGACGGGTTGCTGCGCAAGTGGTTGGCGCGCGTCCCCCATCCCTTCACTCCCGAGGAGCGTGCGGCGGGCTTCCGCTACGATGTCTCCATTCTGCAAGCAGAGTTCGCCCTCACCCAGGTGCTCGACCGCCCGCAGACGGGGCGCATCCTGTTCGAAGAGATCATTCGGGAGAACCTGGACCTGGGCCGCCCCGATCAGGTGCAGCTCATCTTCGACCGCCGCATCACCAAGCAAACCAAAGAGCGCTACCGATTCCGCACCCGCGTGATCACGCAAGGCGTGATACCATCCCTCTACGCCGACTACAAGCATAGCCGGATCAAGCAGTATCACAAGGAGGGCCGCGCCCTGCGCACCGAGACGACCATCAACGATACCCGGGACTTCGCCATCGGCAAACGGCTGGCTAATCTGCCCGCGCTGCGGGCTGTCGGCTTTGCAGCCAACCGACGTCTGCTTGACGTCCAACAACTCAGCCACGACTGCCTCATCGGCGAGGAGACCTTCCGCCAGGTGACCCGCCCCCAGGTGGTCGGCACCCAACGCGTCGCCGCGCTGCCCTTCGCCGATCCGCGCGTGCACGCGCTCCTGAGCGTCTTGGTCCTCTATTGTCTGTTGCCCAACGGCTTCACCAGCACAGACGTGCGTGTGCACCTCGCGCCACTCCTGGGCCTTGAGCCCAGCCAACTCACGCCGGGCAGACTGACCTATGACCTGCGCCGCCTGCGCTTGCACGGGCTGATTGCGCCTCTTCCGCATACCCACCGCTATCGTGTCACCGACGCGGGCTTGCGCACCGCCCTCTTCTTCACGCGTGTCTACGCGCGTATCCTGCGTCCCGGCTTGGCCCGTATTGTCCCCTCCGCCCCGCCCGGCGACCCCACGCTCCGCCCCTACTTCGACCAACTGTCGGTGGCTGTTGATCGCTGGATCGATCAGGCTAAACTCGTCGCATGAACTTGACTCAGGCGCACGATGTTTTTCGCCCCAAGATGTCTAGGGCAGTGACGGCAATATCGTCGCTCCGCGAAGATTGGCTGCCGTAGCCATCATCTGCCCAGTTCCCAATGTTTGCTGGATCCCGCAACCGCCGCATGACCCATGCACGACGTCTCCAAGGAGGTGATCGTAGGCCGCCACAGGAGTGCCACGCTCGCCAGCTTCATAGAGCCATCTCCTCTTTGCCGGACCTCCCAATGAGTGCTTGCACCGATGAGAGATGATCGACAACACGTTGTTCCCGAGCCGTGCTGTCTTGATGCGGCGCGGGACAATCGGGATCGCAGGGGCTGCACAGACAATACGGGCAGACGCCGTACGCTCCTCCGGTGTAACGAGCTGCTCCAAAGTCTTGTGGGTTCGAGCGTTTCGTCAAGCAGTGAGGACGTTGGTGCAGACCGGGTGATTGCACGGTTTGTTCGTCGGGCAAGTGCTCCAGCACGGCAAAGAGGTAGGGCATGCAGTTGGGCCTGAGGGTGTGGCGCTGCCGTGTGGTGATCGTCGCTTGGCGAGCTCGTGTCCTCCTGGCAGCCTCGGCCAACCGATCCAGGAACAGCGCAAGTGACATCCCACTTGCCTGGTACAGATGCCGGATGCGGGTGACGCTTGCGGCACATGATGCCTCATCCCCAAACTCTTTGGCGAGCGCGGCGATGGCTTCTATCAGCGCTTGGTCGTGCCGGTCTGCCGGTCTGGCAATGTCGAGAGGCTCGTTGACGGACGTTTCTCAAAGGCACTCGGTATCATGGTGTCCATCCTTGGAACTGGTAGGGCGTGCGTGAGCACGACGATTGCCGCTGGAGACAGAGTGATCTCCCATTCTTCTTGGCACCTCGGTCTCTGCATCATGCATGGGGTAGTCTGCACGGGCACCCTGTCCGGAGCAGCAGCGCGATGGTGCGGCAACGATGGGACAGAGCGGAGGGCATCGAATCGATATCTTCTTGTGATTCGTCTTCTTTGATTTCGTCTTCTTTGGGTGAAACTGGCTTCATCCGGGGGGTGAAAGTGGCTTCACCCGGGGGGTGAAAGATTTTTCACCGGGGGGTGCAGTGGCCTGCACAGAGGGGATGAAAGAATTTCACCCCCTCTGTGCGCCGCCGCCGCAGCGTCTGCCATGGCCCCAGAACAATCCTGTGGAGGCGTGGATGGACGGACACGGCGCACGACATCGGCGGGCTCGTGCGTATCCTCCAGCGTTCCATCGCGCCGTGCCTGGGTGATCACGCGTGTGATCAGCGGACTGAAGTCATACTCGTTGGTGAGTTGACCGCCGGAGGAGTCGAAGCGCTCCACGACGCGCAGGAGGCCCTTCTCCTGGAGGCTCTCCACGTACATCTTGATCATGCGTGGCGTTTTGGCCATGCGCGTGGCCAGGCGTGCCACCGACGGAAAGGGACTATGGTCCGTCCACCAGTAACTCCAGATCTGCAGAGTGCAGACCAGTTCAGCCTCGCTCATACCCACAGTGGCGTAATAGCGCAAGACAAGGTTGGGCACGGCTGTATGGCCGGCGGCAAGAATGGTATCGCCAAAGCGGACCGAGATCCGGGGATCAGTGCTTGGCGATGAGCGATCGAGTACGTTCCAGCTGCACCCCGTCACGCGCATCTGGAGAGCGAGCTGGATCATGCGGCGGAGCGCTGGCACGACGCGTTCGTTTGCCGGCGAGAGTGCCGATTGAGTGACGGCTAGGAGGAGGAGGTTCTGGCATACTCGCCTCCTAGCGACGACAGGTGCCTGATTGGACAAGCAAGGTAGCCGCCCATGGATGGGCCTGGCATAGTCGCAAGTGGGCGCGTAGGGGACGCGCGGTACAGGTCATGTCTCCTGGTCTTTCTTCGATCCATACGGTCTTGAGGACGCAGTTCCTGCGTCCGTATGATGATGCGCGCCTGGGAGAAACGCGCCTGCCACGGAGCAGGAGGGTTCCCCCAGGGCGCAGACGTGTGCTTTCATGTCTGCTTGTCGTTCGGTTCTCGTCCCTTGCTTTTCTTTGGTGCTGCCGCCGTAGGACGGTAGCGATGCCGCCGGCACAGATAGCCCCCATACTGCCGCCCTAAGGGCTCTGCCGGAGGCGTTCCTGTGAGCAAGTAGACTGTCATGAAGACAGCCACTCCCACGAGGCCCGCGCAGAAGATGCGCAGTCCCATGGCCCATACCGGGGGCAGGGGCACGACCCAGGGACCGGCTGGTCCGACGACCAGCCAGGCCCCGTAGGTGCACACGGCTGCGACGCACACCCCGACCCACTGCGCGATGGTCAGGCCCCAGACGCGGAGCGGTTCATCAAGGTGGCGGGGCGTCGGAAAGTCGCGGGCCATGGCGGCTACTTGATCAAGGTACCCAGGTTAGGCCCGATGACCGTGGCGGCAAAAGCCGTGATGGTCACCAGGATGGACGTTCGCAGGAAATTCGCGTCAACGGCCGGCGCACCGCGCTGTCCGGCGTTCCGGCGCACACCACCCTGCTGGATTTCCTGCGCGGCTGCGGGCTGACCGGGGGCAAGGAGGGCTGCGCCGAGGGCGAATGCGGCGCCTGTTCGGTGCTCGTCGCCCGGCCCGGGAATCGCCAGCCCACCGAATGGATCGCGATCAATGCCTGCCTGCTGCCTGTCGCTGCGTTCGACGGCCAGGAGGTGTCACCGTCCGAGGGGCTCGGCACGCCCGGCGACCTGCACCCGGTGCAGCGCGAGATGGCCGTCCGCGGCGGCTCGCAGTGCGGCTACTGCACGCCCGGGTTCGTCTGCAGCATGGCCGCCGAGTACTACCGGCCCGGCCGGGCCGACGGCCAACGGGCACGGCGGGGCGATGCACGGCCCGAACGGCTTCGACCTGCACGCCCTGTCCGGCAACCTGTGCCGGTGCACCGGCTACCGGCCGATCCGCGACGCCGCCTACGCTCTCGGCGCGCCCGAGCCCGGCGACACGCTTGCCGCCCGGTCGGCCGCACCCGCGCCCGGGCCGGCCGCGACCGAGCTCGCCTCCGGCGGCCGCGGCGTTCGTCCGGCCGCCGTCACTGGCCGGGGCGCTGGGGCTGCTGCGCGAGCATCCCGACGCCGTGGTCGTCGCCGGGCTGCACCGACTGGGGCGTCGAGGTCAACCTGCGCGGCCGCCGCGCCGACTTTGCCATCGCCGATCGACCGGCTGCCCGAGCTGCGCGAGCTCATCGTCGGCGACGATCACATCGAGATCGGCGCCGCCCTGACCCTCACCGAGATCGAGCGGCGGCTGGCCGGCCGGGTGCCGCTGCTGGATCAGCTGTTCCCGCAGTTCGCATCCCGGCTGATCCGCAACGGCGCGACGCTCGGCGGCAACCTCGGTACCGGGTCGCCGATCGGCGACACGCCGCCGGCGCTGCTCGCGCTGGACGCGAGCGTGGTGCTGGCGGACGCCGGGGGCGAGCGCGAGGTGGCCCTGGCCGACTACTTCACCGGCTACCGGCAGAGCGTGCGCCGGGCCGGCGAGCTGATCCGCTCGGTGCGCATCCCGCTCCCGCTGGCGCCGGTCACTGCCTTCCACAAGATGGCCAAACGGCGGTTCGATGACATCTCCAGCGTCGCGGTCGCCTACGCCCTCGACATCGGCGACGGCCGGGTCCGCGCCGCGCGGATCGGCCTCGGCGGCGTGGCCGCGACGCCGATCCGCGCCCGCGAGGCGGAGGCTGCGCTGGAAGGCCGGCCGTGGACCGCCGCGACGGCGCGCGCCGCGGCGGCGGCGCTGGAGTCTGCGGGCACGCCGCTGGACGACCATCGCGCCAGCGCGCGCTACCGGGCGGCGATGCTGCGGCAGAGCCTGCTCAAACTGCACGCCGAGACCGCCGGGGAGGTGCCGGCATGAGCGCGCTGTCCGAGCGGCCGCAGCACCCGTCCGTCGGCGTCGCGATCCCGCACGAAAGCGCGGCGCTGCACGTCACCGGCGCGGCGCTGTACACCGATGACCTGGTCCACCGGACCAAGGACGTGCTGCACGCCTACCCGGTCCAGGTCCCGTGCGCGCACGGCCGGGTCACCGCGCTGCGCACCGAGCCGGCCCTGGCCGTGCCCGGCGTGGTCCGGGTTCTTACCGCCGCCGACGTGCCGGGCGTCAACGACGCCGGGGTCAAGCACGACGAGCCGCTGTTCCCGGCCGAGATCATGTTCCATGGCCACGCGGTCTGCTGGGTGCTGGGCGAGACGCTCGAGGCCGCCCGGCTCGGCGCGCTGGCCGTCGAGGTGGAGACGCAGGAGCTGCCGGCGCTGGTCACGGTGCGCGAGGCCATCGCGGCCGGCAGCTACCAGGGCGCGCAGCCGCAGCTGGCCCGCGGCGACGTCGAGGCCGGATTCGCCCGGTCCGCGCACGTGTTCAGCGGTGACTTCGAGTTCGCCGGCCAGGAGCACTTCTACCTGGAGACGCACGCCGCGCTGGCGTATGTCGACGAGAGCGAGCAGGTCTTCATCCAGAGCAGCACCCAGCATCCGTCCGAGACGCAGGAGATCGTCGCCCACGTCCTCGGCCGGGCCAGCAACGAGGTCACGGTGCAGTGCCTGCGGATGGGCGGCGGCTTCGGCGGCAAGGAGATGCAGCCGCACGGGTTCGCCGCCATCGCGGCCCTCGGCGCGGTGCTCACCGGCCGGCCGGTGCGGCTGCGGCTGAACCGGACCCAGGACCTCACCATGTCCGGCAAGCGGCACGGCTTCTACGCGCAGTGGCGGGCCGGATTCGACGACAGGGGCCTGCTGCAGGCCCTGGACGCGACGCTCACCGCCGACGGCGGCTGGAGCCTGGACCTGTCCGAGCCGGTGCTCGCCCGCGCGCTGTGCCACATCGACAACGCGTACTGGATCCCCGACGTGCGGGTGAACGGCCGGATCGCGAAGACCAACAAGACCTCCAACACGGCGTTCCGCGGCTTCGGCGGCCCGCAGGGGATGCTCGTGATCGAGGACATCCTCGGCCGGTGCGCGCCGCTGCTCGGCCTGGACCCGATGACGCTGCGGCGGCGCAACTTCTACCGGGCCGGCCAGACCACTCCGTACGGGCAGCCGGTGCGGCACCCGGAGCGGATGACCGCGATCTGGGACGAGGTGACCGACCGGGCGGAGGTCGGCGCGCGGCGACGCGAGATCGAGCGGTTCAACGCCGCGCATGAGCACGTCAAGCGGGCCCTGGCCGTCACGCCGGTGAAGTTCGGCATCTCGTTCAACCTGACCGCGTTCAACCAGGGCGGCGCGCTGGTGCACGTGTACAAGGACGGCTCGGTGCTGATCAACCACGGCGGCACCGAGATGGGCCAGGGCCTGCACACGAAGATGCTCCAGGTCGCGGCGACGACGCTGGGCATCCCGCTGGAACGGGTCCGGCTGGCGCCGACTCGCACCGACAAGGTGCCGAACACCTCGGCGACCGCGGCCAGCTCCGGCGCGGATCTCAACGGCGGCGCGGTGAAGAACGCCTGCGAGCAGATCCGGTCCCGGCTGCTGCAGGTCGCCGGGGCCGTGCTCGGCGCGAACCCGGCCGATATCCGCATCGTCGACGGCAGTGGCGCGCGCGCTCGGCGGCGAGGACAGCCTGCGGCTGGGACGAGCTGGTGCTCAGCGCCTACTTGCACCGGGTGCAGCTGTCCGCGGCCGGCTACTACCGCACCGAAGGGCTGCACTGGGACTCCTCGACCTTCCGCGGCTCGCCGTTCAAGTACTTCGCCTACGGTGCCGCCGCGGCGGAGGTCGAGGTGGACGGGTTCACCGGCGCCTACCGCACCCGGCGGGTCGACATCGTGCACGATGTCGGCGACAGCCTGTCGCCGCTGGTCGACCTCGGCCAGATCGAGGGCGGCTTCGTGCAGGGCGCCGGCTGGCTCACGCTCGAGGAGCTGCGCTGGGACACCGGCGACGGCGCGGGCCGCGGCCGGTTCCTCACCCAGGCGGCCAGCACCTACAAGCTGCCGAGCTTCTCCGAGATGCCGGAGGTCTTCAACGTCACGCTGCTGCAGAACGCCACCGAGGAAGGCGCGGTCTACGGGTCGAAGGCGGTCGGCGAGCCGCCGCTGATGCTGGCGTTCTCGGTGCGGGAGGCGCTGCGCCAGGCGGCCGCGGCCTTCGGGCCGGCCGGGATCAGCGTCGACCTTGCATCGCCGGCCACGCCGGAGGCGGTGTACTGGGCGGTCGAGCAGGCCCGCGAGCACACCGCGCACGGCCACGTCGACGAGGGCGGCAGCGGCCGGGTGCCGCCCCAGCCGGGCGACGGCGCGCACCCGATGAAGCCCCGTTCGGAACAGGTGCTCGGACGGCCCGCCATGCCTGACCGCGGCTGGCTGGACGCTGCCGCCCGGCTGCGGGCCGGGCGGGAACCGGGCGTGCTGGTCACGCTGGCCGCCGTGCGCGGGCACGCGCCGCGGGCCGCCGGGGCCAAGATGGTCGTCGCGACGGCGCGGACCTGGGGCTCGATCGGCGGCGGCAACCTGGAGGCGGTCGCCGTCGAGCGGGCCCGCGAGATGCTGGCGGCCGGGGCGGCGGTCCCGGAGCTGTTGAGCAGCGCGCTGTCGGACAAGGCGCCCTACCAGCACGGCGTGCAGTGCTGCGGAGGCGAGGTCAGCGTGCTGCTCGAGCCGCTGCCGGTGCGTGCCGGCCGTGGCGATCTTCGGCGTCGGGCACGTCGGCCTGGAGCTGGCCCGGATCCTGGCCCGGCACGACCTCGACCTGCACCTGGTCGACAGCCGGCCGGAGCAGCTGGCCGGGCCGCGGCTGGCCGTGCTCGACGACGCGGTCGCGCAGCGTGCACGTGCACAGCGTGCCGGTGCTGCCGGAGATCGTGCTCGGCGAGCTGCCGCCGGGCACCCACGTGCTGATCATGACCCACGACCACGCCGAGGATGCCGCGCTGTGCGACGCGGTGCTGCGCGGCGGCGAGTTCGGCTCGATCGGGCTGATCGGCTCGCCGGCCAAGTGGGCGCGCTTCCGGCGCCGGCTCGCCGGAGAGGGCGGCCACCCGCCGGAGGCGATCGCGCGGATCACCACGCCCATCGGGCTGCCGGACATCGCCGGCAAGGAACCCGCGGCTATCGCGGTCAGCGTCGCCGCTGACCTGCTGCGGGAGTTCGAGCGCGAGCGCGCGGGCGAGCGCACGCGGAGCCTGCCGTGACCATCTACCGCGCGCAGGTCGTCGACACCCCCGATGACGTCTTCGCCGGCGCGGCCCTGCGCGCGGATGACGATGCCGGGCTCGCCGTCACCGGCGGCGCGATCACCGACCGCGGCCCGTTCGCCAGCGTCGCGGCGCGGCACCCGCGAGACGAGGTCGTCGACCTGCGCGACGGCCTGCTGCTACCCGGCCTGGTGGACACCCACGTCCACTACCCCCAGGTGCGGGTCATCGGCGCGCTCGGCATGCCGCTGCTCGAATGGCTCGACGCAGTGCGCGCTGCCCGAGGAGGCGCGGCTCGCCGATGCCCGCTATGCCCAGGCGGTCGCGCGCGAGTTCGTCACGGCGCTGACCGCATCCGGCACGACCACCGCCCTGGTCTTCGGCTCGCACTTCGCGCCGGCGGTCGATGCCCTGTTCCGGGCCGCCGGCGAGACCGGGCTGCGGATGACCAGCGGCCTGGTGGTCAGCGACCGGCTGCTGCGGCCCGAACTGCACACCACCGCGCAGCGCGGATACGAAGAGGGCCGCGCGCTGGCCGATCGCTGGCACGGCCGCGGCCGGGCCAGGTACGCGGTCACCCCGCGGTTCTCGCTGTCCTGCAGCAACGACCTGCTCGACTCGTGCGGCGCGCTGCACGCCGACGTGGCGGGAAGCTGGCTCACCTCGCACCTCAACGAGAACATCGCAGAGATCGCCAAGGTGCAGCAGCTGTTCGGCGCCGGGTACCTCGACAGTTACGACAGGCACGGCCTGGTCGGCCCGCGCAGCGTCTTCGCGCACAACGTCCACCCCGCCGATGCCGAGCTTGAGCGGCTCGGCGCCGCCGGCGCGACCGTGGCCCACTGCCCGTCCAGCAACTGCGCGCTGGGCAGCGGGCTGTTCCCGCTCGGCCGTCACCTCGCGCACGGCGTGCGGGTCGCGCTCGGCACCGACGTCGGGGCGGGCACCGGCCTGTCGCTGTTCAAGGAGGGCCTGCAGGCGTACTTCGTGCAGCGGTTGCTCGGCGGCGAGGGCACCGCGCTGACGCCCGCGCACCTGCTGCAGCTCGCGACCGCGTCCGGCGCGGACGTGCTCGGGCTGCGCGACCAGGTCGGTGACCTGAGCCCGGGCAAGCGCTTCGATGCCGTCTGGGTGCAGCCCGCTCCCGGGACCGACCTCGACATCGGCCTGCGGCATGCGGCGGATGCCGACGCCGCAGTCGGCAAGGTATTCGCCCTGGCCAACCCGCACGACGTCGCCGGGGTGTGGATCGACGGGGTCGCCGTCAAAGGATAAGCACCTGCTAATTCCGGGATACGGAAGACTAGTATCATTTTTGACGACCAGCCCGTTCGCGCGATGAGGAGTGGCGGTGGCTATTGACGAGGTCCCCGGCGGGCGCTCCCGTAACGGCGTGCAGTCGCTGGACCGGGCGTTCGCGATCCTGGAGGCGATGGCCAACGCCGACGGCGTGATCGGCCTGTCCCAGCTGGCCAGTGACGCCGGCTTGCCGCTGGCCACGATCCACCGGCTGGTCCGCACGCTGGTGGACCTGGGCTACGTACGGCAGGAACCCTCCCGGCAGTACTCGCTCGGGCCCCGGCTGATGCGCCTCGCCGACAGCAGCACCAAGCGGCTCGGCACGCTCGCGCACCCGTACATGAGCTCGGTCGTCGAGGAACTCGGCGAGTCGGTGAACCTGGCCGTGCTCGACGGCGAGGAGGTCGTCTACGTCGCGCAGGCGCAGCCGTCGCAGAATCTCATGCGGATGTTCACCGAGGTCGGCCGCCGGGTGAAGCCGCACTGCACCGCGGTCGGCAAGGCGATGCTGGCCGCCGAGCCCGGCCCGCAGGTCCGCAGCCTGCTGGGGCGCACCGGGATGCCGCGGCGCACCGAGCACACCATCACCGATCCGGACGAGTTCCTCGCCGACCTGGCCCGGGTGCGCGAGCGGGGCTATGCCGTCGACAACGGCGAGCAGGAGCTCGGCGTGCGCTGCGTGGCCGTGCGGGTGCCGGACGCGCCGCGGGCGATGGCGCTGTCGATGTCCGGCCCGCTGCCGCGGATGGGCGACGACGTGGTCGCCAGGGCCGCACCGGTCCTGCGCCGGGCGGCGGGGCAGATCGCGGCCGAGCTCGGCGGGCCCGCCCGCGTCCTCGGCGCGCTCGGCGGTGCCGAAGCTACCGCCTGACCCGCCGTCCTGCCGCTGGTTTTCCGCTGCCGCGCGGCAGCGGCTCCGCCCTGCCCGGACCGGGATAACTGCTGCCGAACCGGGCCGCGCGACCCCTTGACCGCTGCCCGCTGGCCGGTTAGCTTATCTGCATAGCGAAAATCTTTATCCGCTATACGGAAATATGACCGCGGCGGTGTAGGAGGCCACATGTCGCTCGATCACAGGCTCGGCTGGCGCGGGCGATGGTCCGGCCCGGGCGTTCATCCGGTCGACGAGGTGCTGCCGCTGCCCAGGCTGGCGATCTTCGGCCTGCAGCATCTGTTCATCATGTACGCGGGCGCGGTGGCGGTGCCGCTCATCGTCGGGCCCGCCGTCGGCCTGAGCTCGCGCGACATCGCGATCCTGGTCAGCGCCGACCTGATGGTGTCCGGCATCGCGACGATCATCCAGTCAGCGGGCATCTCCCGGCTGCTCGGCGTGCGGCTGCCGGTGGTGGCCGGCGCCACGTTCACCGTGCTGAACCCGATGATCATCATCGCGACCACCTACGGCGGCCGGTCCGGATTGCGGTACGTCTACGGCGGGATGCTGATCGCGGGCATCTTCGGCCTGCTGGTCGCCAAGCCGTTCTCGATGGTCGTGCGCTTCTTCCCGCCGCTGGTCGCCGGCACGGTCATCTGCATCATCGGCCTGTCGCTGATCGGCGCGGACATCTCGCTGATCTACGGCAGCCCGGGTGATAAGGACTACGGGGGGATCAGCCGCATCGCGCTGGCCGGCCTGGTGCTGCTGCTGATCCTCGGGATCAGCCGGTTCTTCCGCGGCTTCGTCGGGCAGATCGCGGTGCTGCTGAGCATCGCCATCGGCACGGTCGTCGCCGCATTCATGGGCCTGGTCACCTTCAGCAACGTCGGCGCCGCCCGGTGGGTCGGGGCGCCGGGCTTCTTCCACTTCGGCGCCCCCCGGTTCGCCGCCGCGCCCATCATCACCATGTGCATCGTGATGGTGGTGACCTACACCGAGTCGACGGCGGACATGCTGGCCGTCGGGGAGATCGTCGGCAAGGACCTCACGCCCAACGACCTGGCCCGCGGCCTGGCGACCGACGGGCTGTCCGCGGTCCTCGCCTCGTTCACCAACTCCTTCCCCGACACCGCATTCGCCGAGAACGTCGGCCTGGTCAGCCTGACCGGGATCCGCAGCCGCTGGGTGGTCACGGTCTGCGGCGTGTTCCTGCTCGTTCTCGGCCTGATCCCCAAGGTCGGCCAGGTGATCGCCGACCTGCCCGGGCCGGTCATCGGCGGCGCGGCGACGGTGATGTTCGCGATGGTCACCGCGGTCGGCATCCAGACCCTGCACAAGGTCAACTTCACCGGCAACCACAACCTGCTGATCGTCGCGGCGTCGCTGGCCGCCGGCCTGCTGCCGGCCTTCGACCCGAACTTCTACAGCAAGTTCCCCAAGGACTTCCAGGTGATCTTCGGGTCGAGCATCACCGCGACGGTGATCGTGGTATTCATACTGAACCTGGTGTTCAACCACTGGACGCGGAGCACCCAGCACGTCGGCGCGGTGCAGGAGGCGATCAGCGACGGCGCGGTCGCGGTGGACGTCCCGCACGGCGGCGTCCCGGCCCGGCTGCAGGACGAGGAGCCGAGTGAGCCCGGCCGCGACGGATGAATGACGGACATGCTGCCTGCGATCAATGATGCGGCCGAACCCGCGCTGCGCGCCGCGCTGCGGGCCTGCTGCCCGGCCGATTCCTGGGTGGACGCGATCGTGGCCGGCCGGCCGTACGCCGGCGAGGCTGCGCTCGGTGCCGCGTCCGACGCCGCGACCCTCGCGCTCGACGCGCGCGGGCTCGGCCAGGCGCTGGCCGGCCACCCGCGCATCGGCGAGCGCGGCCACGGCTGGTCCCGGCAGGAGCAGTCCGGGGTGACCGCGGCCGCGGGCGACGTGCGGGCCAGCCTGGCCGCCGCGAACGCCGCCTACGAGGACCGGTTCGGGCACATCTACCTGGTGTGCGCGGCCGGCCTGAGCGCCGGCGAGCTGCTGGCGATCTGCCGGGAGCGGCTCGGCCATGACCCGGACACCGAGCACGGCGTCGTGCTCGCCGAACTGGCCAAGATCAACCGGCTGCGGCTCACCCGGCTGGTGCATCCGGAGGAGGCCCCGTGAGCGGCGCACGCGCAGCGGGCGGAGAAGCGAACCGGCTAGCACTGAGCGGCGCACGCGCAGCGGGCGGAGAAGCGAACCGGCTAGCACTGAGCGGCGCACGCGCAGCGGGCGGAGAAGCGAACCGGGAGGCGCCGTGAGCCTGTCCACGCACGTGCTGGACGCGACGACCGGACGGCCCGCCGCCGGGGTGGCCGTCATCGCGGAGTCCCGGGCCGCCGATGACTGGCAGCCCCTGGCCAGCGGCAGCACCGACGCTGACGGCCGGATCCGCGAGCTCGGCGCGCCGGGCGCCGGAGTACACCGGATCCGCTTCGACACGGCCGGGTATTTCGGCCGGGCCGGCGTGCGCGCGTTCTACCCGGAGGTGACGGTGACGTTCGAGATCGCCGACGCTGCCGCGCACTACCACGTGCCGCTGCTGCTCAGCCCGTTCGCGTACTCGACCTACCGGGGGTCCTAGCCGTGCCGGCGCGAGGACCCGACCTGGTGCTCGACGGCTGCGCGGTGGCGACCGTCGACGCCGCGGGCACCGAGCACGCGAGCGGCCACGTCGTGATCCGCGACGGCCGGATTGCCGCGGTAGGCGGCGGGCCCGCCCCGCATGCCGACGGCGCCGCCCGCGTCGACGCCCGCGGCTGCCTGGCCACCCCCGGCCTGGTCAACACGCACCACCATCTGTACCAGTGGCTGACGCGCGGCTACGCCCAGGACGGCACGCTGTTCCAGTGGCTCACCGCGCTGTACCCGGTGTGGCGGCAGCTGGACGAGGCGGGGGAGTACGCAGCCGCCAGCGCGGGCCTGGCCGCGCTGGCGCTGTCCGGCTGCACGACCGCGATGGACCATCACTATGTCTTCCCGGCCGCAGGCGGCGACCTGCTCGCCGCCGAGATCGCGGCGGCCCGGCGGATCGGGCTGCGCTTTCATCCCGCCCGCGGCGCGATGAACCTCGGCCGGTCGTCCGGCGGCCTGCCGCCGGACGAGGTCGTCGAGGAATCCGACGCGATCCTGGCCGCCTGCGAACAGGCCGTGGCCGGCTACCACGATCCCGGGTTCGACTCGATGCTGCGGGTCGTCATCGCGCCGTGCTCGCCGTTCACGGTGACCGGGGAGCTGATGCGCGACTGCGCCGCGCTGGCCCGCAAGCTCGGCGTACGGCTGCACACCCACCTGGCCGAGACGCAAGACGAGGAGCAGTTCTGCCTGGACGCCTTCGGCGCCCGCCCGGTGGACTACGCCGAGTCGCTCGGCTGGCTGGGCGAGGACGTGTGGCTGGCGCACTGCGTGCACCTATCCGGGCGCGATATCGGCAAGTTCGCCGCGACCGGGACCGGCACCGCGCACTGCCCGAGCTCCAACGGACGGCTCGGCTCGGGTATCGCCCCGGTTCCGGAGCTGCTCGCCGCCCCGGCGCCGGTCGGCCTGGGCGTGGACGGGGTGGCGTCCAACGAGCACGGCGGCCTGGCCGCGGAGCTGCGCCAGGCGGTGCTGTTCGCGCGCGCCCGGGCCGGGCCGCAGGCGCTGACCGCCCGCGACGCGCTGCGGATCGCCACGGCCGGCGGAGCGCGATGCCTTGGCCGGCCGGATGAGATCGGCTCGCTCGAGACCGGCAAGCTTGCTGACATCGCGCTGTGGCGGCTGGACGGGCTGGGGCACGCCGACATTGCTGACCCGGTATGCGCCCTGGTGCTCGGCCCGCCGGCGCCGCTTGAGCTGCTGCTGGTCGGCGGCCGCACCGTCGTGGCCCGGGACGAGCTGCGCACCGCCGACGCTGAGGCCCTGGCCAGCGCGAACCGAGCCGAGGCCCGGAGACTGGCGGAGCGCGCAGCCTGAGCGAAGGCCGGCGCCCAGGTCACCTGGTTGCCTCATTATTCGCGCGTACCACCATGTTGCGGGGGGATAACGGCAATTGCACGCTAGTTCAGGAGGGTCATGACCAGCATCAGCGAGCGGCCGCGCGAAGCCAGCCCGGCCGACTTCACCGAGTTCGGCGACTACGGCGACTACCTGCGCAAGAAGCCTCCTGCCCCGGCGGGGCGCGGGGAGTTCGTCCGGGCCGCCTACCCGTTCCGCGGCCGCATCACGGCCGACGGGTCGAGCGGCTACCCGGCCGAGCCGGGCCGCTATCACCTCTACATCTCCTGGGCCTGCCCGTGGGCGCACCGCACCGCGATCGTCCGCAAGCTGCTGGGCCTGGAGCAGGTGATCTCGCTGTCGGCGGTGGACCCGGTCCGGGACGGCCGCGGCTGGGCCTTCCGCGAGGGCGACGGCCACGGCCTGGATCCGGTCAACGGGTTCGCGCTGCTGCGCGAGGCGTACGAGGCGTCCGAGCCCGGCTACGACGGTCACATCTCGGTGCCGGTGCTGTGGGACCGGGTCACCGGGCGGATCGTCAGCAACAATTTTCCCGACATCACGATCGACCTCGATACCCAATTCGGCGAGTGGTCGGACCCGGCGGTCAGCCTTTACCCGCAGGCGCTGCGCGGCGAGATCGACGCGCTCAACGACATGATCTACGCGGGCGTCAACAACGGCGTCTACCGGGCCGGGTTCGCCACCACCCAGCAGGCCTACCACGAGGCCGTGACCGCGCTTTTCGCCACCCTGGACCAGCTGGAGCAGCGATTGTCCGGGCAGCGCTACCTGGCCGGGGACGCGCTGACCGAGGCCGACGTGCGGCTGTGGGTGACCCTGGCCCGCTTCGACGCCGTCTACTATTCGCACTTCAAGTGCAATATCCGCCGGATTGCCGACTACCCGGCCCTGTGGGGTTACGCCCGTGACCTTTACGCCCGCCCGGCCTTCCGCGAGACCACCAATTTCTCGCACATCAAGAATCACTACTACCGCACGCACCCGCACCTGAACCCGAGCCGGATCGTGCCGGACGGGCCGCTGCTTGACTGGGACCGCCCGCCCGGCCGGGATCAGTTCTGAGCGGGTCGCACCTGGCCAGATCAAGCGTTCCGTGCGAACGTGGGGTACGAAGACCCGGCCCATTGACAGCACCAGGAGGGTCCGATGGGCAGGGATGTCCCGGCCATTGTCGTCAGCCAGCAGGATCGGCGCGCCTACCGCGAGAAGGTGCGGCTGTGCCTGGACGTTTTCGCGCGCATGCTGGCCGAGTCACGGTTCGATTCCGGGCCGCAGCAGGTCGGCCTGGAGATCGAGGTCAACCTGGTCGACACCGACGGCTGGCCGTCGATGGCCAACGCCTCGGTGCTGGAGGCGATCGCCGACCCGGCCTGGGCCAGTGAGCTGGGCCAGTTCAACCTGGAGATCAACCTGCCGCCGCGGCCGCTGGCCGGCGACGCGCTGGCCGGGCTGGAGGACCGGGTCCGGCGCAGCCTCAATCACGCCAACAAGCGGGCGCTGGAGGCCGGCGCCCGGCTGGTGATGGTCGGCATCCTGCCGACCCTGCGGGAGAGCGACGTGGGCGAGCACGCCATGTCGGCCAACCCGCGCTACCGGCTGCTGAACGAGCAGATGTTCGCCGCCCGCGGCGAGGAGATGCGCATCGCCATCGAGGGGCCCGAGCGGCTGATCACGCACGCCGACACGATCACGCCGGAGGCGGCCTGCACCAGCGTGCAGTTCCACCTCCAGGTGTCGCCCGAGGCATTCAGCAGCTACTGGAATGCGGCCCAGGCGGTGGCGGGCGTGCAGGTCGCGCTGGCGGCCAACTCGCCGTACCTGTTCGGCAAGCAGCTGTGGCGCGAGACCAGGATCACCCTGTTCGAGCAGGCTACCGACACCCGGCCGGAGGAGCTCAAGGAACAGGGCGTGCGGCCCAGGGTCTGGTTCGGCGACCGCTGGATCACCTCGGTGTTCGACCTGTTCGAGGAGAACCTGAAGTTTTTCCCGGCGCTGCTGCCGCTGGTCGAGGACGAGGACCCGGTGTCCTCGCTGGATCGCGGGGTGGCGCCGGAGCTGGCCGAGCTGACGCTGCACAACGGCACCGTGTACCGGTGGAACCGCCCGGTGTACGCGGTCGTGGACAACCAGCCGCACCTGCGGGTGGAGAACCGGGTGCTGCCCGGCGGGCCTACCGTCTCCGACGTGATCGCCAACGCCGCGTTCTACTACGGGGTGGTCCGCACGCTGGCCGAGATGGAGCGCCCGGTCTGGTCGAGGATGTCGTTCTCGGCCGCGGCCGAGAACCTGGTCGAGGGGGCCCGGCACGGCCTGGAAGCGCACGTGTACTGGCCCGGTCTCGGGCAGGTGCCGGTCACCGAGCTGACCTTGCGGCGGCTGCTGCCGATGGCCGCCGAGGGGCTGGCCGAATGGGGCGTGGACGAGGTCGACTCGCGGCGGCTGCTCGGCATCATCGAGCAGCGCTGCCTGACCGGGCGCAACGGCGCGACCTGGCAGGTCGAGGCGGTCAACGCGCTGACCGCGGCCGGCCTGACCCGGGACGAGGCGATGCGGCAGATGACGCAGGGCTACATCGAGCGGATGAACAGCAACGTGCCGGCCCACGAGTGGGAGCCGATCTGACGCCCCGGAAGCCCGGTTAGCGGTCCAGGCCCAGCGTGAACGTGGGCTTCGGCGTCGTGGCGGGCAGCCGGTGCTCCTCGGACAGGCGGCGGATGGCGGTCCCGGTGGCCAGGAACTCGGTCGCGTGCTCGCCCCAGACGTGGTTGGAGACCGTGATGCTGACGCCGACGATGCCCGAGGCCTGGGCCTGCGCCGCCTCGTACTGCATCCGGCCGAGGGCCAGCTCGCGGGCCTCGTAGATGCCCTGGGTGAACTGGAGCATCTCCTGGTTCTGCCCGGTCTGGCGCAGCGACTGCATCATCGACTGGTGCGCGATGTGGTAGACGCAGGTGCCGAGCACGAACGCGACCGGGACCGCCCCGGAGGCCAGCAGCCGGTAGAAGTCCTGTGCGGACAGGTCGGAGCCGAAGGCGCGGCCGTCGGGCGCCCGGTGCGTGCCGGCCGGGACGTTGCCGCCGGGCAGGGCGCGGACCGCGGTGCCGGTGGCGACGAACTCCAGCACCTCCTGGCCCCAGGCGTACATCTGCAACCGCAGGTTGACCCCGACGATGCCGTCGGCGCTCAGCTTGTCGGCCTCAGCCTGCATCCGGCTCATCGCCAGTTCCCGCGCGTTGTACATGGCCTGGGTGAGGACCTGCAGCTCCTGGTTCTGGCCCCAGCGGCCGACCTGCAGCCCCACGTGGTAGATCGACGAGCCCACCACGAAGCCGAGCGGCTCGAACCCGGCCTCGCCGAGCAGCGCGTATTCCGAGACCGACAGGTCGGAGGTGAACACCCCGCCGACCTCGCCGCCGGCGGTGTGGGCCAGGCGCGAGTCGGCGGCCTGCGGCTCCCAGGTGGCCGGATCGCCGGCGGGCTGGTTGGAGAAGAGCGGCACGGTGTCTCCCTCGGCGGCGCGCGGCCGGTGCCGCGCGAGCAGCGGCGCGGCCGGGCCCGGCTGGCGTGACCGCGATGGCACCGGGCAGCCTACCCGCCGGGCTGGCGGGCCGCCCGGCTACGCTCCGGCTCACCGGTCCGCTGCCGGCGGCGCTTGAGCGCCCGCGCGACGGCCACCGCGCTGAGAATCTGCCCGGCCGCGCCCAGTGTCCGGCCCCGTCGTGCTGCGACGGCCCGGCGCCGTTCGCGGCACCTGAGACGGCCTTATTGCCTGAGACAGCCGTGTTGCCTGAGACAGCCTTATTGCCGTCGGCACCCTTGCCGCCGGCGCCCTGGCCCGCGCGCCAGGCGCGGCAGCGGCTCGCCGGAGGCGGTCACCGGGTGCGTCATCGCCGCATCGGTGACATCGGTGCGGCGCATCTCCACCACCAGCTCGGGCCGGCGCTGCTGCGAGGAGGCATACCTCTGGTAGGCGTGCACGTCGGCATCGGTCAGCGGCGGCGGGAACATGCTGCGCGGCCACAGCCGCCGGGCCCGCACCACGCTGAACTCCACCGCGTACAGGGTGAACTGCGCCTGCAGGTAGAACACCGCGAGCAGGCCGAGCACGACCCCGAAGATCCCGTAGCCCGAATGCGTCTTCCCGGCGTGCACCAGCACGAGGTTGCCGAACGTCTGCAGCACGGTCCAGATGATCCCGGCGATGATGGCGCCGAGGCGCATGTCCCGGGTGGCGATCTCCTTGGCGGTGCCGACCCGGAACGCCAGCCAGAACATCCCGATGTTGAGCAGCAGCGCCACCGCATCGGCGCCGATCTTCGTGGCGACCGCGCCGGGGAGCAGATGCCCGCTGCTGACCGCTGCGGACAACGTGACCGTGACGATCTGGCCGACGCCGATCACGATGATGAGCCCGAAGCTGCGCAGCAGCGATCCGGGGAAGCTCGGCCGCCGGTAGAACGGCACGCCCCAGACCGTGTTAAGCGCATTCTGGATCGCATTGGAAATCCCGCGGGCGCCGTAGAAGGTCAGCAGCAGGCCGATGGCCAGCGCCACTCCGGCTCCGGCTACCGACGTCTTGTGATGCAGGTTCTGGCCGATGAGCGGGTACTGGCTGAGCGCGGAGTTGTAGAGCTTTTCCTGCAGATGGTGGTCGTTGCGCAGCACTAGTTCCAGCACCGTGTACAGCACCAGCAGCAGCGGGAAGATCGACGCGAACGCGTAGTAGGACACCAGCGCGGCCAGGTACCCGGCCTGGTCGTCGCTGAACTTCTTCCAGGCACCGATGAAGAAACCGAGGAACGGCTGGTTCTGCTGCGTGGCGTCGATATTGTGCTGCAGCTTCTGCACGGCGTTCATGGAGCAAGAGCAGTACCCCGGTGACCGGCTGCCATGCCTGGCCTTGCCAGCGGCCAGCCCGCCGGCAACCAGGTAATGGGTCCCACACCGGGTCAGCTGCCCGTGATGGGTCCCGTCACGAGGTTCGCCCGGCCCTGTCGCGGGGGCGGCCGGCGCCGCGGCCCGGTCCCGCGGCCAGGTCCAGGTCCCCGACGGCGGTCTGGTGCCCGGCGGAGCAGCGCAGCTGCGCCGCAACCGGCGCGCCGCAGCCGTGATGGCGCAGCAGCACCGGCGCCCCGGCGGGCGCCAGCCACTCATCGCCCCACTGCATCAGCGCGACCAGCACCGGGAACAGCCCGGCGCCCTTGCCGGTCAGCCGGTAGCCCATCCGGGTCCGCTGGCCGGCCTCGCGGTAGGGGTAGCGCTCCAGCAGCCCGTGGCCGACTAGTTCGCGCAGCCGCGCCGCGGCAGCCGGCTGGCTGAGCTGCGCGCGCTCGGCGAAGTCATCGAAGCGGCTGGTGCCGTAGAACGCCTCGCGCAGCAGGATCAGGGCCGAGGGACTGCCGGCCACCTCGAGGGCCTTGCGCATCGAGCAGTGCACGGCCTGCCAGCCCGAGCGCGGCTGCAGCGGGCCGGTCAGCGTGAGCGTATGGCCGGACCCGGCCGGATCCCCGGCCGGGCCGGGTCCCGGGCCCGCGGCCCGGGGGCTGTCTGCGGCGGTCACGAGATCAGTGTAGCTGACTTGCGTTCACGTTAGTCAGCCCCGTATGGTCTGGCTATGGATTCGCTAAGCCAGCAAGCCGTCAGCGCGCCTGATCTCGCGCGGCGCGGCCCGGCCGCGCCGCGCGAGGTGCTGGTGATCGTGTCCGCGGGCGTGGTCATGGCCAGCCTGGACCTGTTCATCGTCAACGTGGCCCTGCCGCAGATCGCCGCCGAGCTGCACGAGCCGGACCTGAGCGCGCTGTCCTGGGTGCTGAACGGGTACGCGATCGTCTACGCGGCGCTGCTCGTGCTGGCCGGACGGCTGGCTGACCGGCGGGCCCGCGAGCACGGCTTCCTGCTGGGCGTAGCGATCTTCACCGCCGCCTCGGCGGCCTGCGGCGCGGCCACCAGCGTGGCCATGCTGGTCGGCTTCCGGCTGGTCCAGGCGGCCGGGGCCGCGCTGCTCACGCCGACCTCGCTCGGCCTGGTGCTCGCCTCCTACCCGCCGCAGCGGCGCGCCGGGGCGGTCCGCGCCTGGACCGCGGCCGGCGGGATGGCCGCCGCGCTCGGCCCGGTCGCCGGCGGCCTGCTGGTCACGATCAGCTGGCGCTGGGTCTTCTTCGTGAACGTGCCGATCGGCCTGGCCGCGCTGCTGATCGGCTGGCGGCGGCTGCCGCACGTGCCCGGGCACGCGGGCCCGCGCCCGGACGTGCTCGGCGCGCTGCTGGTCACCGCCGGGGTGGGCGGCGCGACCCTCGGCCTGGTCAAGGGCGGCGGCTGGGGCTGGGATTCGGCGGCCACGATCGGCGTGCTGGCCGCCTCGGCCGCGGTCCTGGCGTTGTTCGCGCTGCACTGCGCCCGGAGCCGCAATCCGCTGATCGCGCCGGAGCTGCTGCGGATCCGGCCGTTCACCGGGGCCTCGGCGGTGATGCTGCTGTTCTCCATCGCCTTCGGCGGCATGCTGCTGTCGGTCGTGCTCTGGCTGCAGGACGGCTGGGGCTGGTCGGCGCTGCGCTCCGGGCTGGCCATCGCGCCCGGCCCGGTCATGGTGCCGGTGATCTCCTTCACCGTCACCGGCGGGCTGATCGCCCGGTTCGGCCCGGCCGCGGTGACCGCCCTCGGCTCGGCCGTGTTCGCCGGCGGCATTGCCTGGTGGGCCGCCGCGATCAGCATGACGCCGGATTACGGGCACGTGCTCGGCGGCATGCTGGCCACCGGCATCGGGGTGGGCCTGACGCTGCCCACGCTGATGTCCACGGGCGCGTCGGCGCTGCCGCCGGCCTCGTTCGCCACCGGCTCCGGCGTCGTCAACATGCTGCGCCAGGTGGGCTTCGCGATCGGGGTCGCGGTGCTGGTCGCCGTGCTCGGCACCCCGGCCACGCCCGCGGCGCGGCTGGCCGCCTTCCGGCACGGCTGGCTGGTCATCGCGGCCATCGCCCTGGCCGGCGCCGCCGGCGCCGTCCTGCTCCGCCGCCGCCCGCCGACCGCATCTCCCGTCATACCCGTCACATCCTGAATCAGCGCGGAAGATTCGTTAACGCCAGCGGCACATATCCTCCGCGCTGATCCGGCGCTTCAACCGCGGGCGGGCGCGGTGCCGGCCAGGCGGGCCAGCGCCGGGACGGCGAACGCGGCGGCCAGCGAGGCATAGCCCGCGTCGTTGGGATGGAAGTGGTCGGCGGCCAGCCGGCCGCGCCACGAGGACGGCCCGCCCGAGCGCAGGTCCGCGACCGCGACCCGGCCGGCCTGGCCTGGCAGGCCCGCGGCGGCCTGGCCGAGCAGGGCGTTGACTTCCCGGGCCGCCTGCCGCGGGTTCGGCAAGTTCGCGATCACGGCACCGGCCAGGCAGCCGGTCCAGCAACTCGCCGAACAACCCGGCCAGCGCGTCCCGGTGCCGGCGCCGCATCAGGTCGTTCGAGCCGATCAGCACGGTGACCAGGTCCGGCCGCAGGCCGAGCCGCGCGATCGCGGGCAGCTGATCAGCCAGCACGTCGCCCACCCGGGCGCCGCTGACCGACAGGTTCACGATCCGTGCCGGATGCCCGCGCCCGGCCAGCCGCGTCCCGAGCTGGCCGGCCCAGCCCCGGTCGAAGCGGGACGCGCCGATGCCCTGGGTCATCGAGTCGCCGAGCGCCACCCACAGCGCCCCGCCTGCCGGGCCCGCCGCCAGGGCCGCCGCGTTGGCCTGCTGCCAGGCCCGTGCGTACGGCTCGATCTGGGCCTGCACCGCGCGCACCCCGGGCAGCGCCACCGCCGCCGCGCGGTAGAGCGGCCCGACTGGCCGCGGGCTGAGGTTGGAGTAGGCGATCGGCGGCGCCTGCCGGTCGGTCACGCCGGGATCAACACCGCGCCGCCCGCGATCAGTCCCGCCGCCAGCGCCGCGAGCGCCGCCGCCAGCGCCGTAAGCGCCGCCGGGCGGTGCCCGGGCGCGGCTAGGATCTTGTCGCCGCCGGCCTCCCGGCGTGATCGTGCCCCCCGGAAGACAAGCCAAGGAGAACGGCCGTGAGCCGAGTTGCCCACCCGGCGGGCCCGTGGCATGCCGACATGCTGCCCCCCGAGCAGCCCGGCCCGCCCCCGGCCGACGTCAACGCGCTGGCGCCCGCCATCTGGCCGCGCACGGCCCGGCGCTCCGGCGGCGCGCTGGAGATCGGCGGCGTGGACGTGCGCGCGCTCGCGCGCGAGTTCGGCACTCCGCTGTTCGCGCTGGACGAGGCCGACTTCCGCGGCCGCTGCGAGGACTTCCGGCAGGCCTTCGGCCCCGGCACCGGCGTGTTCTACGCCGCGAAGGCGTTCTGCAGCCGCGCGGTACTGCGCTGGGTCAGCGAGGAGGGCCTCGGGGTCGACGTCTGCACCGGCGGCGAGCTGGAGATCGCGCTGCAGGCCGGGGTGGCGCCGGAGCTGATAACCCTGCATGGCAGCAACAAGCTGCCCGGTGAGCTGGACCGCGCCGTCCAGGCCGGCATCGGCCACATCGTGGTGGATTCGCTGGCCGAGATCGGCCGGCTGGCCGCGGCGGCCGCGGCCGGCCCCGCCCGGCCGCGGGTCCTGGTCCGGGTGACCACCGGCGTCGAGGCCGCCGCGCACGAATTCGTGGCCACCGCGCACGACGACCAGAAGTTCGGTTTCTCGCTGTCCTCCGGCGCCGCCGACGAGGCGGTCCGCCAGGTGCTCGGCTGCCCGGAGCTCGAGCTGGCCGGGCTGCACTCGCACATCGGCTCGCAGATCTACGACACCGCGGGTTTCGATGTGGCCGCGCACCGGGTGCTGGAGCTGGCCGTGCGCATCCGCGACCAGTACGGCATCAGCATCGCCGAGCTGAACCTGGGCGGCGGGTTCGGCATCGCCTACACCCCGGCCGACGATCCCGGTGAGGTGGCCGCGATCGCGGCGGGGCTGCGCCAGATCATGGCCAGCCAGTGCCGGATGGCCGGCCTCGACCTGCCGCAGCTGACCGTCGAGCCCGGCCGTGCCATCGCCGGGCCTGGCACGGTCACGCTGTACGAGATCGGCACGGTCAAGAACGTCGACGGGCTGCGGACCTACGTCAGCGTGGACGGCGGGATGAGCGACAACATCAGGACGGCGCTGTACGACGCGGCCTACACCTGCGCGCTGGCCTCGCGCGAGTCCAGCGCGCCGGTCATGCTGTGCCGCCTGGTGGGACGGCACTGCGAGAGCGGCGACATCGTAGTCCGCGACGCCTGGCTGCCCGGTGACCTGATCCCGGGGGACCTGATCGCGGTCGCGGCCACCGGCGCGTACTGCCGGTCCATGGCCAGCAACTACAACCACGTGCCGCGCCCGGGCGTGGTCGCCGTGGCCGGCGGCGCCGCCCGCGAGATCGTGCGCCGCGAGACGGACGCCGACCTGCTGGCCCTCGACGTCGGCTAGCGCGTTTCACAAGGCGGCGGTCATGATGCGCCGCGGATCAGCGCGGCGGCCAGCGCGGACAGGTCCTGGGTCCCGGCCAGCTCGGCCAGGGCCCGCGGGGTGTGCGGCAGGCCGAGCTGGCGCGCGGCGCCGGTGACCCGGTCGTCGGTGTAGGGCCGCAGCCAGGGCCAGACGGCCTGCGCTTCGCGCAGGTAGATCGACGCGCCGGTGGCGCCGATGCCGGGTATGTCCTGCAGCCGCCCGTGCACGGCCGCGGCTTGCTGCCCGGCCGCGGCAGCGAGCTTGCGCAGATCGCCGCGGTAGGTGCCGAGCAGCCAGGTCGCTGACTGCTCCAGCCTGGTCGCCGTGCTCTCGTCGAAGCGGCGGTAATGGGCGCGGCTCAGCGCGTCAACCCGCTGCTGCCAGCTCGCCGCGAGCATGTGCCGCGGTGTCCGGTAGCCGGCCTGCAGCAGCTCGCGGGTGCCCGCCACCGCGAGGTCGGCCCCGATCGGCTTGCTCAGCAACGTCACGAGCACCATCAGCTGGTACAGCGGGGCGGGCTTGTCGCGCAGCCGGATGCCGGCCTGCGCCGCATAGGTCTGGCCGTGCTCGGTCAGCAGCTCGGCGGCCTGGCGGCGCGCCTGCTTGGTCACCGTGCCTGCCATCCGGGCCTCCTCAGTGGCTGCCGTGCTCATCCGGTCTCATCTGCTCCGGCCTGGTCCGCTCCGGCCTGGTCCGCGCGGATCTTGCGCAGCAGGCGCTGCGGCCCGGCCAGCCCGCGCCGGTGCCGGGCCATGTCCCGCCACGGGTCGCCGCGATCGGCCAGCCGGCGGCCGATGGTGCGCAGCGTGTAGCGGTCGGCGCGCAGTCCCGGCGCGGCCAGCTCGTCCCAGTCGACCGGGGTCGCGACCGGGGCGCCCGGCCGGGGCCGCAGCGAATACGGCGCGACCGCGGTCTGGGCGTAGCCGTTGCGCATCACGTCGAGGTAGAGCCGGCCGCGGCGGGCTGCCTTGCGGGCCTCGGTGGTGCGGTGCGCCGGGTCGTCAGCGGCGAGCGCCCCGGCGACCTCGCGGGCGAAGCCGCGCACCGCGTCGAAGTCGGCGCCGCCTTGCAGCGGCACCACCACGTGCACGCCGCGCGACCCGGTGAGCTGCGCGTACGCGGTGAGCCCGAGGTCGGCGAGCAGGTCGCGGGCGGCGCAGGCGGTGTCGCGGACGGGGCCGGCGCCGGCGCCGGACGGGTCCAGGTCAATGACCATCCGGTCCGGGGCGCCGAGGCTGGCGGTCCGTGACAGCCAGCCATGCACGGTGAGCACGTCCTGATTGGCCAGCCACTGCAGGTCCTCGGGCAGGCTCGCCACGGCGTGCTCGACCTTGCCGCCGTCGTCCCGGCCGACGACGGCCCGGCCGAGCCAGTCCGGCGGTGCGCTGCCGCTGATGTCCTGCTGGATGAAGCCCGGCGCGCCGATGCCCCGGGGGAAGCGCTGCAGCGTCAGCGGCAGGCCGCGCAGGTGCGGCAGCATCACGCCGGCCACCCGCCGGTAGTGCTCGGCGACCTCCCCCTTGGTGATGCCGTCGGCGGGGAACAGCACCCGGTCGGCGTGGGTGATCTCCACCTGCCGGCGCGGGCTCACCGGGTCTCCCGGACGACCTCGGCCGCAGCCTTGTCATGGCGCAGGCCCTGGTAGCGCGGATGGCGGAGCCTGCCGTCGCGGGTCCACTCGGTGAAGCCGATCTGCGCGACCAGCTCCGGCGCCACCCAGGTCGCGTCGCGGCCACGGCCGGCCCCGGGTGAACGGCGGCCCGGGTTGCTCCAGCCCGCCGAGCCGCTGGTGCAGCTGGCGGAGCGTCTGCCCGGTGAAGCCGGTCCCGACCTTGCCGGCGTACACCAGGTCGCCGCCGTCGTAGTAGCCGACCAGCAGCGCGCCGAGCTCGGCTCGGCTGCCTTTCGGAGCGGTGTAACCGCCGATGACGAACTCCTGGTCGCGGACGCACTTGAACTTCAGCCAGTCCGCCGAGCGGCCGCCGGCGTACCCGGCATCGGCTCGCTTGGCGATCACGCCCTCGTCGCCGCGGCGGCACGCTTCGGCGTAGGCCTGCTCGCCGGCGCCCACCCGGTGCGGGGTGAACCGCAGCGGGCCGCGGAAGCTGAGCGCGCTGCGCAGCAGCCGCTTGCGCCAGGTCAGCGGCAGCGCGGTGATGTCGCTGCCGTCCAGGTGCAGCAGGTCGTACACGTAGTAGTAGACCGCGATCCCGGACGCGCGCGCCGCCGCGGCCTCGTGAAGGCCGGAGCGGCCCTGCAGGCGCGCGAAGCTGGTCCGGCGGCCCTCGAATGCCACGACCTCGCCGTCGAGGACGAAGCGGGAGCAGGCCTGCGCCGCGAGCGCGTCCGCGACCTCGGGATAGCTGCTCTCAAGTGGCTGGGAGTTGCGGGAACACAGCCTGACCTGCCTGCCGTCCCGGAAGGCGAGCAGCCGGATGCCGTCGAATTTGCGCTCGAAGATCCAGTCCGGGTCGGAGAACCGGTCCTGCGTCAGGGTCGCGAGCATCGGCGCGCGCCAGGCCGGCACCCGCTCCCGCCGCAGCCGCCCGGCCAGGCTGGCGGGCACGGCGTCCAGCGGGCCGGTCACGAGCGCGCCCGGCGCTTTCGCCCGGAGCCGCTGCGGCGCACGTCCCGCTTGCCGCGGCAGGCGGCCAGTGCGTCCGGCTGGGGCGGGCTGCACTGCGTCATGGCCGGACTCTGCCCGCCAGCTGCCCGGATACGCACGGGACCTCAGCGGCCCGCCGCCCGCGGGTCCGGCCAGCCGCCCCGGATGGCCGGCGGGCGCCGGGCAGGCCGGAGCCGCCACGGGCGGGCGGCGGCCGAGCGTCAGACGGCCTCGGGGACGCCCAGGTCCAATTCTTCGGCGTGCGCATCGGCTTGTGCCTCGGCCGCGTGCTCGCGGACCCGCTCCGGGGTCAGGCTGCTGTGCACGCCCCAGTAGAAGATGACCAGGCTGAACACCGCGATGATGCCCAGGTCCCACCAGAACGGCATGTGGTAGGGCACGGTGAGGCCGAACACCTTGGTGTAGCTGCCGACGTAGGAGCCGCCGGTGATCGACAGGTAGGTGAGGCCGAGCACCCACGGCACCGCCCAGGCCCCGGCCCGGAAGTCCAGCGGCTGCTGCTGCGGGTCGATCCGCCGGGCGATCATGTAGAGGATCAGGAAGAACGCGACCGCGATATCGAGCTTGATCACGTTCGAGGTGCCGCTCCAGTAGATGATGAAGCCGGACACCACGAAGCTGAACGGGGCCAGGAAACCGAGCAGCGGCGTCCGGTAGGGGCGCGGGCGCTCCGGGTCGCTGCGGCGCAGCGAGACCGCCGCGACCGGCGCGAAGCTGTACATGAACGAGGACGCGGCGGTGATCGCCGACACCAGCTTGGCCCAGCTGCCGAACGGCAGGAACAGCAGGCAGCCGAAGGCGCCGCCGAAGATAATGCTGAACCACGGCACGCCGCGCTTGTTGATGTTGGAGAACACCGGCGGCAGGAACCGGGTCTTGGCCAGCGAGTAGGACAGCCGCGAGGTCGCGCTCAGGTACACCAGGCCGGTGCCGCCGGGCGAGATGATCGCGTCGATGACCAGGACGGTGGCCAGCCAGCCCAGGCCGACCGAGGTGGCCAGGGAGTAGTAGGGGCCGAAGTTGGCGTTGGCGTTGCCGAACGGGTTGGACCAGCCGTGGGCCAGGTTGGAGGGCTCCAGCCCGCCGGTGAAGCAGATCTGCAGGCCGATGTAGATGATCGCGCCCATGATCATCGAGCCGACCACCGCGATCGGCACGTCCCGGCGCGGGTTGCGCGCCTCGCCGGCCAGCTGGGCGGCCTGCTCGAAGCCCTCCAGCGCGAACACGATGCCGAGCGGGATCGCGATGAACACGCCCTTGATGCCGAACGGCATGAAGCCGCCGCCCGCGGTGAAGTTCGAGGCGTGGAACCGCTGGCTGATGATCAGGATGATGGTGCCCACCGGGACCAGGATCTTCCAGTACATGGCCACCGTGTTGGTCCGGGCCATCCACCTGATCCCGAACAGGTTCAGCGCCGTGAACAGGAACATGGCCACGATCGCGACCACCAGGCCCAGGGGGGTGAGCAGGCCCTGAGTGTTCTGCAGGCCGTGCCACCACTTCGCGTTCACGTACCCGATCGAGGCCACCACCTCGATCGGCGCGACCGCCATGGCCTGCAGGTAGGAGAACGTGCCGCAGAAGAACCCGCCGAGGGTGCCGGCGTGGATCCAGGTGAACCGGGCGGTGCTGCCCGAGATCGGGTAGGTCGAGCCCAGCTCGGCGTAGACCAGCGCGATGCCGATCAGCAGGACCACGCCGATGATCCAGGAGATGATCGCGGCCGGGCCGGCCACCTTCGAGGCGTTCAGCGTGGCGAGCAGCCAGCCCGACCCGATCACCGAGCCGGCCGACACCATGAACAGCGGGAGCAGGCCCACGTCGCGGCGAAGGTGCTGCTGCACCGACTGTGCAGGAATCGACTGTTCTGCCATCTCATCCCCTACGGGCCGGCGGCGGCGCGGGCGCCCGCCGGCCGTCCGTCCGGCCGGTGGGTGGCAAGCACGTTAGCACCGAGTGTGACGTAAATCCCGTGCGGCGCAAGTACACATGTGTCTATTTCGCCGGAGTGCCGTGAACCGGTTTCACCGGCTGCGGCCAGGCAGGTGCCGTTTGCCCGGCCTGCAGCCGGTTAGCTGGTCCTGATGACCGGCACCGGTATCCGCCGCGGCGCCGGCCGGCGTTCCGCCGGGCGGCCGCGGGCGGCGGTCCCCGCCCTGTGCCTGGTGCAGTTCGTGGACGTGCTCGGCGTCACCGTGGTGGTGACCAGCCTGCCCGCGATGCTGGCCGATCTGCATGCCCCGCAGTCGTTCGGCAGCCTGGTGGCAACCGGATACTCGGCCCTGTTCGGCGGCCTGCTGATGTTCGGGGCCCGGCTCGGCGACCGGTTCGGGCATCGCCGCACGATCCTCGCCAGCCTGGCCGTGTTCGCGGCCGGCGCGGCCCTGGCGGCCTCGGCGGACTCAGTGCTCTGGCTGGCCGCGGGGCGGTGCCTGCAGGGGGCGGCCGCGGCCGCGTCGGTGCCCGCCGCGCTGCGGCTGCTGACCACGGTGACCCCGGACGGCCCGGCCCGGCGCCGGGCGATCGCGATGTGGAGCGCGGCCGGGGCGTCGGCCGGGGCCAGCGGGTTCGTGATCGGCGGGGTCGTCACCGACCTGACCAGCTGGCGGCTGGTGTTCTGGGGTTACCTGCCGATGGCCGCGCTGCTGGCCGCGGTCATCGCCGCCACGGTGCCCGCCGGGCCCGGGAGCGAGGTCCCGGCCACCGGGCCGGGTGCGGGGGAGGGGCTGTCACTGAACCTGCCGGGCGCGGCGCTGGTCACCGCGGCCGTGATGAGCTTCGTGATCGGGACCACGGTGATCACCCGGCCGGGCGGCGGGCTGGCCGGCGGCCTGCTGCTCGCGGTCAGCGCCGCCGCCGCGCTCGGCTTCGCCGCCGTGGACCGCCGGGCCGCGGCGCCGCTGCTGCCGCCCGGCCTGCTCCGGTCGCCGCGGCTGCGGTCCGGGGCGGCCGGCGGCCTGCTGAACACGGCCACCACCAGCTCGGTGATCACGCTGGTCACCCTCTACCTGCAAGACACCCTGCACCGCAGCCCGCTGCAGGCGGCCGCCAGCCTGCTGCCGTTCAGCCTCGCGGTCATCGCCGGGTCCGCCCTGGCGGCCCGGCTGGCCGGCCGGCTGCGCCGCGAGCGGGTGATGGCGCTCGGCCTGCTGCTGATCGCGGCAGCGGACCTGGCGCTGGTCGCGGTGGCCGGCCAGGCCTCCGGCCCGCCGGCCTGCGCCGCGGTCGCGGGCCTCGGCATCGGGCTGTCGTCGGTCGCCGCGACGAGCCTCGGCACGGACGTGGCGGTCCGCTGGCGCGGCGCCGCGTCCGGCATCGTCAACACGGCCGCCCAGCTCGGCACGGCCGTCGGCATCGCGGCCCTGATCCTGGTCGCCGCCGCGACCAGCGGCGTCCCCGCGGCGGGCCTTCCGCCGCCGCGCATCGCCTGGGCTGCCGCCGCCCTCGCCGCGGCCCTCGGCGGGATGTACTTCCAGCGGATCGCGCGGCCGGCCGGTGCCGCTGGCCCGGCCGGCCCGCTAGGCCACGGCGCGGCGGAAGACCCGGGTGGCGCAGGCCAGCACCACGGCGCACAGCGGGACTAGCACGGCGAACGCCTGCCATACCGCGGCCTGGGCCAGCGTTCCTGCGGCCAGCGGCGAAGCCGCTGATACCGCGCGCGAGGTCGAGGCGGGGGGCCGGCGGGCCGGGTCGGCTAGAGTCGGCGGCGCATCCCGTTGTGACCGAAGGGCAATTCGCGTGCTTTCCCTGGTCCTGCCCAAGGGCTCGCTCGAGCGGGCCACGCTGGAGCTGTTCGACGCCGCTGACCTCACCGTCCGGCGCTCCTCCGACCGCGACTACCACGCAACGATCGACGATCCGCGGATCGAGCGGGTCCGGTTCCTGCGGCCGCAGGAGATCCCGTCCTACGTCGAGCAGGGCCTGTTCGATTTCGGCATCACCGGGCGGGACTGGATCACCGAGACCGGTGCCGGCGTAACCTCGCTCGGCGAGCTGCAGTATTCCAAGGCGACCTCCGACCCGGTGCGGGTGGTGCTGGCCGTGCCCGCCGCGGCCGCCTGGCAGTCCGCGGCCGATCTGCCCGACGGGATCAGGATCTCCACCGAGTTCCCCGCGCTGACCCGCCGCTACCTGGAGGTGCACGGGGTGAAGGCGGTGGTGATCCCGTCCTACGGCGCCACCGAGGCCAAGGTGCCCGACATCGTGGACGCCATCGTGGACCTGACCGAGACCGGCTCGTCGCTGCGCCGCAACGGGCTGCGGATCCTCGACACCCTGCTGACCAGCTACACCGAGCTGATCGCCAACCCGGTGGCGCACGCCGCGACGGACTCGCGCGCGGCCATGGAGGACATCGCGCTGCTGCTGCGGGGCGCCATCAGGGCCCGCGGGAACGTGCTGCTCAAGCTGAACGTCGCGGCCGGCCAGCTGGCCGCGGTGACCGAGCTGCTGCCGGGCATGTCGTCGCCGACGATCACCTCGCTGGCCCGCGGCGACATGCACGCGGTCGAGGCCGTGGTGCCCAAGCGGGGCGTCAACACGCTCATCCCCGCGCTCAAGGCGGCCGGCGGCCGGGACATCCTGGAACTGCCGATCTCCAAGATCGTCGAATAGCGCTCGTCCCTGGCCGGATGACCCAGGTCACCGGCCCTGCCGCGGCCGCGGGCCGGGCACCGTATCCGCGTCTTATTTCGCAATGGTGACCTGAACGTTACAACTGAAAGTATTGACGGGATCAGCCGCTTGCGAGTAGCACTTCAGTTGAAGCGGTTCCAAGCGGTCCTCCTGCTTTGGGGGTGAAGCTGCTGATCCCGGCGCACCGGACGAATATCGCCGAGGTAGCCGCAGCTGCCGGAGTAAGCGTGGGCACGGTCTCGCGGGTGCTCAATGAGAGCCCGAACGTGCGCGACGCCACCCGGCAGCGCGTCACCGACGTGATGCGGCGGCTGAACTACCGGCCTAGCCGCCTGGCGACGAGGCTGTCGCGCGGTAGCCCGGGAACAGTGGTACTGCTGGTGCCCTTCCTGACCCGTCCGTCGTCGGCTGCCCGTCTGGTCGGCGCCCTTGGTGTGCTCGAGAAGCAGGGGTACGACGCGATCTTGTGCAACGTGGAGACGCCTGCCCAGCTGGAACGCCACCTGTCCGCGCTGACCGCCCGGCACGGGGCGGAGGGGGCGGTGATCATGTCACTGCGGCTGCGCCGCGATCAGCTCGCCGCGATCAGCGAGGCCCGGTTGCCGCTGGCCATGGTCGACACCGAGGCACCGGGCGTGCCGTGCACGATCGTCAACGACATCGAGGGCGGCCAGCTGGCCGCCGAGCATCTCATCGGCCTCGGGCACCGGCGGATCGCCTTCATCGGCGATCGCCACGACGCGCACCTCGGTTTCGTGTCCACCCGGCGGCGGCTGCTCGGATACCGGCGGGCCATGGCCGCCGGCGGGCTGCGCTACGAACCCGACCTGGTGCGCCTCGGCGAGCATGCGGCGTCGGAGGCTGCCGCCATGACCACCGAGCTGCTGCGCCTGCCGGCGCCGCCCACGGCGATCTTCGCCGCATCTGACACCCAGGCGCTTGGCGTGCTGGCCGCGGCCGAGCGGGCGGGCCGACGGGTGCCCGCGGACCTGGCCGTCATCGGCTACGACGACATCGACTCGGCGGCGCAACTGGGCCTGTCGACCGTGCACCAGCCGCTGCGCGAGAGCGGCGCGAGCGGGGCCAGCCAGCTGTGCGCGGTGCTCGGCGGCCAGAAGGCCCGCCCGCTGCGCCGGCTGCTGCCGCTGACCATCGTGACCAGGGCCACCACCGCGCGGCTGAACTACCGGCCGCTGCGGCCGGCCCGGGCCGGACCGGCAGCGACGGCGCTGACGGGCACCTAGGCGGCCCCGCCGGGAGCGGCCCGCCCGCACGAGAAAGATCCGGAACCGGCCGCCGCGCGGCGGCCACAGCGCAGTACTCAGATCCAGTCCGACAAAGGGAGTGCACATGTCACGCAAGATCCCCGTCAGCTGGGCCAGCCGGTCCTCTGTGCGGATCGCCGCGGCGGCCGGCACCGGGGCCCTGGTCCTGGCGGCCTGCGGCGGAAGCAGCGGCGGCAGCAGCAGCGGCGGCGGCGGCAGCAGCAGCGCCAGCGGCTCGGCCACCTCGGGCACCATCAGCTGGTCGGCCAGCCCGATCGCCAGCGCCGGCGCCACCGACACCCGCACGGTGCTGATCAAGGCGTTCGAGAAGGCGTACCCGAAGATCAAGGTCAACCTGATCCAAGCCAACTCCAACACCGACACCAACCGGGCGACGCTGGTCAACCAGATCTCCGGCGGCTCGTCCTCACCGGACGTGTTCATGGGCGACGTGATCTCGCAGGCCCAGTTCGGCGAGCACGGGCTGGCCATCCCGCTGTCGAAGTACCTGCCCAAGAGCTACTTCTCCCGGTTCGAAGCCGGCCCTGGTCACGGGCGCCTCGTACAAGGGCCAGGTGTACGGCTCGCCGCTGTTCGAGGACCAGGGCTTCCTGTACTACCGCAAGGACCTGCTGGCCAAGTACCACCTGTCCCCGCCGAAGACCTGGGAGCAGCTGGAGTCCGAGGCCAAGGAGGTTCAGGCCAAGGCCCACATCAAGTACGGCTTCGTCTGGGAAGGCGCCGACTACGAGGGCCTGACCTGCAACTACATGGAGTACCTGACCGACGCCGGCGGCTCCGTCACCAACAGCAGCTACACCAAGTCGACGCTCGACTCGCCGGCGGCGGTCAAGGCGGCCACGTTCATGCGGTCACTGGTGACCTCCGGCGTGACACCCTCGTCGATTACCTCATTCGAGGAGGCGCAGGCCATGGACGCGTTCGCGGCCGGCCAGGCGGTATTCCTGCGGAACTGGGACTACGCCAACGCCTACGCCAACACCCCGTCCGAGTCCAAGATCGTCGGCAAGGCGGGCGTCGAGCCGCTGCCGACCTTCGCGGGCCAGCCCACCCCCGGTTACTCCAACATCGGCGGCTGGAACCTGTACATCAACCCGCACAGCACGCACATCAAGACCGACCTCACCTTCATCAAGTGGATGTCGAGCAACGCCGCGGAGGAGATCCTGGCCAAGGACTACTCGCTGATCCCGACCACCACGGCGGTGCGCAACATGTCCAACATCATGAGCAAGAACGCGGTGCTGAGCATCATCACCAAGACCAAGCTGGTGCCGAGGCCGGCGGGCACGCCGAACTACCCGCAGGTCAGCACGGCGATCTACAACAACATCAACTCGGTGCTGGCCGGCTCGGCCACCCCGGCCAACGCGCTGAAGACGGCGGGCACGTCCGTCCAGTCCGCGCTTTCAGCCAAGGCCAGCGGGCTATAACCGAAGGGAGCACCGGAGACCGGGCGCCGGGCCCGGCGGGGCGCGCAAGCCTCCGCCGGGCCCCGGCCCGGGGCCCGGCACCGGCGGGTGAGATCCGGGCGATATGACCTGGCTGCTGTCGTAAAGGAGTGACGAATGGCCACGACCGTACCGGTCAGCGAGCGGGCGACGGTCGCCCCGCCCGTTGGCCACCGTGATGTCAACACCAGGAAACTGGCCCGGATGGGCTGGCTGTTCTCGGCCCCCGCGCTGATCGTCATCGCCGGCGTCACGATCTTCCCGATGCTGTACTCGGTGGCGATGAGCCTGTCGAACGTGCACGTCTCCGGCAGCGGCTTCAGCCTGAGCGGCTTCGGGTTCAGCAACTACTCGCTGGTGTTCGGGTCGTCGATCTGGCGCGGCGCGCTGATCTTCACCGTCAGCTACACCATCTTCACCGTGGTGGTCGAGCTGGTGCTCGGCACCTGCATCGCGCTGGTGCTGGAACGGCTGGTCGCCGGGCGCGGCTGGATGATGGCGCTGCTGCTGCTGCCGTGGTCGATGATCACCGTGATCAACGCCGAGCTGTGGGGCTACATCTACCAGCCCACCTACGGCTTCCTGACCAACGTGCTCGGCGTGCAGAACGTGCTGGGCTCCCCTTGGTCGGCCAAGCTGGCCATGGCCGTCGCCGACATCTGGAAGACCACTCCGTTCGTGGCCATCATCGTGCTGGCCGGCCTGGTCATGCTGCCCGGGGACGTCTACGAGGCGGCCGAGATGGACGGCGCCAGCGGCTGGACCACGTTCTGGACGATCACCCTGCCGCTGCTGCGGCCCACCATCGCGCTGGCCGTCATGTTCCGGGTGCTGCAGGCCTTCGGCCTGTTCGACCTGCCGTACGTGCTGACGCAGGGCGGACCGGGCAACGCGACCAACCCGCTGGCCCTGCTCGGCTTCCAGGTCATGTTCAAGGATCTGTCGTTCGGCCCGGGCGCCGCGGTGGCCACCACCACGGCGCTGCTGGTGCTGCTCGGCTGCCTGGCCACCTTGAAGGTGTTCCGGTCGCAGGTCGGACAGGAGGGGTCGTAATGCGCTCGCGCACTAGGCACGGCTGGCACAAATACATCAACGGCGTCACGGTCTCGGCCATCCTGGTGGCGATCTTCGTGATCTTGCCGCTGTACTGGATGGTCATCAACAGCTTCCAGGGACCACTGGGGCTGACCTCAACCCACACACAGTTCTTCCCGAGTAACCCCACGACGGTGAACTACAAGGACGCGTTCCAGGTCAGCGACTTCGGCGTCTACTTCCGCAACTCGCTGATCGTCACGCTCATCGCCACCGCGCTGGTGCTGGTGCTCGGCACGCTGGCCGGGTACGCGCTCGGCCGGCTGCCGATGCGCGGCAAGTTCTCTACCATGGTCATCTTGCTGATGATCTCGGTGTTCCCGGCCATCGCGCTGATCGCCCCGCTGTACCTGCTGGAGCGGCGGCTGAACCTGCTGAACAGCTTCCAGGGCCTGATCATCCCCTATGTCGCGTTCAACCTGCCGTTCGCCATCTGGATCCTGCGCAACTACTTCCTCGGCATCCCGAAGGAGATGGAGGAGACCGGCCGCATCGACGGGCCGGCCCGCTGCGCACGGTGTGGTCGATCGTGCTGCCGCAGGCACTGCCCGGCCTGTTCACCGCGGGCATCTTCTGCTTCACGGCCTGCTGGACCGAGTTCCTGATGGCGCTGACCTTCGAGAGCAACAACAACTTCTACACGATCCCGGTCGGCATCGCGAACTACTCCACGCCGTTCGTCACCCCCTACGGGGTCTGGTTCGCCGCCAGCGTGGTCGCGGTGATACCGATCGGCATCCTGGTGTTCATGTTCCGCAGATTCGTCATCTCCGGGCTCACCTCGGGCGCGGTCAAGGGATAGGGAGGCAGACATGGCCACGGTCAGCCTGGATCAGATCAACAAGGTGTACCCAAACGGTTTCCACGCGGTGAAGAACCTGGACCTGGACATCGCCGACGGCGAGTTCATGGTGCTGGTCGGCCCGTCCGGGTGCGGCAAGACCACGGCGCTGCGGATGGTGGCGGGGCTGGAGGACATCTCCTCGGGCACGCTGAAGATCGGCGACAAGCCGGTGAACGACGTCTCGCCCAAGGACCGGGACATCGCGATGGTGTTCCAGAACTACGCGCTGTACCCGCACATGACGGTGGCGGAGAACATCGGGTTCGCGCTCAAGCTGCGCAAGCTGCCCAAGAGCGAGATCGCGACGAAGGTGAAGGAGACCGGGGACATCCTGGGCCTCACCGAATGGATGGAGCGCAAGCCGGGCCAGCTGTCCGGCGGCCAGCGGCAGCGGGTGGCAATGGGCCGCGCGATCGTGCGCGAGCCTTCGGTGTTCCTGATGGACGAGCCGCTGTCGAACCTGGACGCCAAGCTGCGGGTGCAGATGCGCGCCGAGGTCTCCCGGATCCAGAAGCGGATCAACGTCTCGACCATTTACGTCACCCACGACCAGGTCGAGGCGATGACGATGGGGGACCGGGTCGCGGTCATGCGCTCGGGTGAACTGCAGCAGTGCGACGACCCGCAGGTCCTCTACGACCGGCCGGACAACCTGTTCGTCGCCGCGTTCATCGGCTCGCCGTCGATGAACTTGTACGAGGCCACCATGAACGAGGGCGGCCAGGGCATCAAAATCGGGTCGCAGGACATCGACCTGCCGGAATCGGTGCTGGCGGCGCACCCGGGCCTGCGCTCGTTCGGCGGCAAGAAGGTGGTGGTGGGGCTGCGGCCCGAGCACCTGCCGGCGGCCGGGGAGGGGCGGCACGGGCCGGGCCTGGTGGGCGACGTCAACCTGGTCGAGGCGCTGGGCTCTGAGCTGATGGTGCACTTCACCATCGACGCCCGGCGGGTCCAGGCCGAGGGGGCCCACGACCAGGACGCCGAGGAAGTCACCGCGGCCGGCGAGGGCGTGGCCCGGGTCGAGCCGCGGGCCGGGGTCAAGCCCGGCGAGCAGTTCACCTTCGCCATCGACACCGACGGCATCCAGTTCTTCGACCCGGAGAACGGGCTGGCCATCTGGGTCTGAGGCAGGTCAGCCGGCAGCGCGGCCCCGCGGCCCCCGGGACCCGGGGTTTGCGGGGCCGTGCCGTCCGGCAGCTGAGTTCACGCGGGCCACTGCGCCCCGTTCCGGTAACGACGATGGCGAATCGAGGCGCGCATGCCCGCCGTGAGCCCGTGGTGGCACGGTGCCGTGCTCTACCAGCTCTACGTCCGGTCCTGGCAGGACTCCGGCGCCGACGGCTACGGTGACCTGCCCGGCATCGTCGAGCGGCTGGATCACCTGGCCTGGCTCGGCGTGGACGGGATCTGGCTGTCCCCGACCATGCCCTCGCCGGACGACGACTGGGGCTACGACGTCAGCGACTACACCGGCGTGCACCCCGAGCTCGGCACGCTCGCCGACCTGGACGCGCTGATCGAGCAGGCCGGCCAGCGCGGCATCCGGGTGCTGCTCGACCTGGTGCCCAACCACACCAGCTCCGCGCACCCGTGGTTCGCGGACGCGGCGTCCGGGCCCGGTTCCGCGCACCGCGACTACTACGTATGGGCGCCCCCGGCTCCCGGCGGCGGCCCGCCGAACAACTGGAAAGACTCGACCGGCCAGCCGGCCTGGCAGTGGGACGCGCCCTCCGGCCAGTACTACCTGCACAACTTCCTGCCCAGCCAGCCCGACCTGAACTGGTGGAACCCCGCGGTGCACCGCGAGTTCGCGGACATCCTGAAGTTCTGGTTCGACCGCGGCGTGGCCGGGTTCCGCATCGACGTGGCGCACGGGCTGTACAAGGACGCGCAGCTGCGCGACAACCCGCCGCTGGAGGCAGGCAACGAGCTGCACGGGCGGTTCGGGCTGCAGCCGGTGTACAACTCCAACCGGCCGGAAGTGCACGGCGTGTACCGGGACTGGCGGGTGATCGCCGGGCAGTACGCGCCCGAGCGGCTGCTGCTCGGCGAGACCTGGGTCGGCGACGCGGACCTGCTGGCCTCCTACTACGGCCGCAATGACGAGCTGCAGCTGGCCTTCAACTTCCCGTTTGCCTACTCCGGCTTCAGCGCGCAGCAGCTGTCCGACGTGGTGGGCAAGACCCTGGCCGCGCTGCCGCCGGGCGCCTGCCCGGTGTGGATGGCCTCCAACCACGACATCGGCCGGTTCCCGACCCGCTGGTGCGACGGCGACGAGCGCAAGGTCCGGCTCGCGCTGCTGCTGCTCGCCACCCTGCCCGGCACCGCCGTGCTGTACTACGGCGACGAGATCGGCATGGCCGACGTGGACGTGCCGCCGGAGCTGCAGCGGGATGAGATGACGCTGGGCGGCCACGCCGACCGGCCCAACCGGGACCGGGCCAGGACCCCGCTGCGCTGGGACGACACCCCCGGCGGCGGCTTCACCGCGGCCGGGGCGCGGCCGTGGCTGCCGCTGGCGGACGACCCGGCCGGCAGCGTGGCCGCGCAGCGCGCCGACCCGGGCTCGACGCTGTCATTCTGCCGCAGCCTGATCGCGCTGCGCCGCGCCGAACTCGCCCCCGGGATCGCCGAGTACGCCCAGCTCGCCGCGCCGCCCGGGCTGTGGGCCTACCAGGCAGGCCCGCTGGCGGTGACCGCGAATCTCAGCGACGAGCCGGTGGCACTGGACGGCCCGCCACCGGAGATCCTGCTGGCCACGCCGGGCACGATCGCGCCGGACCTGGGCCACCTGGTGCTGCCGCCGTGGTCCGGCGTGATCACCCGCCGCACCCCATAGCGGCTGCTGACCCCGCCGGCTAGACAAGCTCGCTTGACACCCGGGCTAGTGTCAAGTTAGCTTGTCAATGTCAAGCAAGCTTTCCACGAGTCGGAGGCGGGTCATGTACCGCAGGATGGAGCGCGCGGCGCGCTGGGCCGCGCTTGCCGCGCTGATCGCCGTGCTGGCGGCCGTCGCCCTGGCGGTGGCCCGCGGCCGGGTGACCGGCGACGGGATGACCGGCGCCTCCGTCGCGGTCCTGGCCGCGGCGGGCGCGCTGGCCGGGACCGCGCGCTGCCGGCCGGGCCGCCGGCCGGCGCCGGCCACCCCGGCGGAGGTACCCCCGGCCGCGGCGTTCCCGGCGGAGGCAACCCCGGCGGAGGCAGCCCCGGTCGCGGCGTTCCCGGCCGCGGCCGCTAGCCCGCCGTGCACAACGACGTCCGCGCGCTGCGTACCGGCCGCGGGCTGTCCCAGGCGCAGCTCGCGGCCGCGATGCAGGTGTCGCGGCAGACCATCAACTCGATCGAGACCGGCCGCTATACCCCGTCCCTGACGCTGGCGATCTTGCTGGCCCGGTACTTCGGGCGCGGAGTCGAGGAGGTGTTCCATGTCAACGGAACCTGCTAGCACGACGGGCCGCAGCCGCGGCGCCGGGCGCCGGTGGGCGCTGCCCGTGCTGTCGGTGCTGCTCGGCGGTGTCATGTGGGCGGCGGCCGCGATCGGCGGCCATCCCGGGCTCGGGGCGGTGTTCTTCGCGATCATGGCCGGCTACGCAGCGATCCTGGTCGCGGGCCGGCGCAGCGACACCGTCCGGGTGCTCGGCGGCGATCCGGCCGACGAGCGCTGGCGGGCCATTGACCTGAGGGCCACGGCCTTCGCCGGGATAGTCCTGATCATCGCGGTGATCGCCGCGTTCGCGTGGGAGATCGCGCACGGCCGCAGCGGTCAGGCCTTCGCCAATCTGGGCGCGATTGCCGGGCTGTCGTACCTGGCCGCGCTGGTCTGGCTGCGCTGGCGGTCGTGACGGCCGGCCCAGGCCGCGCGGCCGTCGCGGGCCCGCGACGGCCAGGGCCGCCGCCCGCCGGGTGCGCCCGGCGGACGTCAGGCGGCGAGCAGCCGGGCGCGCAACTGGTCCGCTTCGGCCGGGCTGAACCCCTGCGCCGCCAGCCAGTCCGGTGCGCCGCCGGACCGGGCCGCCAGCTCGCCGAGGAACATCAGCATGGTCTGCGCCCGCGGCGCGTGCTCGTCGTCGGGCCGCAGGCTCAGGTCGGCGGCGTAGGTCGGGGAGGAGCGCAGCCGGGCCAGGATCGCCGGGGTCCGCTCCGCGGTCACGGCATAGTCGGCCGCGATTACCTCCGGGCTCACCCCGGCCACGCTGAGCGCGAGCGCGACGATGACCCCGGTCCGGTCCTTGCCCGCCGCGCAGTGCACCAGCGCCGCGCCGGGCCCGGCGGCGATGGCCCGGACCGCCGCGAGCGCCTGGTCCGGCCGGTCCTCCAGGTAGCCCAGGTAGTAGCCGCAGACCACGTCGGCCGGAAACCGGGAGGCCGCGCCGTCCCGGCGTATCTGCAGCGCCAGCGCGTCGGAGACCGCGTCGGTCGCCTCGCCGCCCTCGGGCAGCATCGAGTGGTGCAGGTGCCGCACCGAGGGCACCCGGGTCAGCGGGGCCGGCCCCTCGGACCGCACCTCGTACTCGCTGCGCAGGTCGATGACCGTGCGCACGCCGAGCGTGCCGGTCAGCAGCTCCACGTCGGCCGCGGTCAGGTCCTGCAGGTTGTCGCCGCGGAGCAGCCGCCCGCCCGCGGTGCGCCGCCCGCCGGCCGCCGGCAGGCCGCCGAGGTCCCGGACGTTGACCGCGCCGTCCAGGTCGATCCAGCGCGTGCCCGGCGTCGTCTCCGTCGTCTCCACCTTGCTATCCTCGCTGCTCCGCCGGGGTGCTCAGGCCCGGCGCGGGCACCTTTCCCCGCGCTGGCCGGCTGGCCGTCACCCCGCGTTTCCCCGCTACCCTGGACGGGTGCAGCCCTCCGTTGATCTTGCCCGGATAGACTTGCGCGGCACCGCCCCGGCCGGGCTCAGCGCCGCCGCGCTGGCCGGGACGCTGCCCCGCGCCCGGCTCGACGTCGAGGCCGCGGTAAGAGCGGTCCGGCCGGTGTGCGAGGACGTGCGGCTGCGCGGCGCCGCGGCGGTCCGCGACTGCACCCGCCGGTTCGACGGCGTGGAGCTGCCCGCCACCCCGGTGCCCGCCGCGGCACTGGCCGCCGCGCTGGAGCGGCTCGCCCCGGACGTCCGGGCCGCGCTGGAGGAGGCCGCCCGCCGGGCCCGCCTGGTGCACGAAGACCAGCGGCCGCCGGACGCGGTGACGCAGATCGGGCCCGGAGCCAGGGTCACCGAGCGGTACGTGCCGGTCGGCCGGGCCGGGGTCTACGTGCCGGGCGGGCTGGTGGCCTACCCGTCCTCGGTAGTCATGAACGTGATCCCGGCCCAGGTCGCCGGGGTGGGCGAGATCGCCGTGGCCTCGCCGCCGCAGGCCGGCCAGGGCGTCCTGCCGCACCCGTCGGTGCTGGCCGCCTGCGCGCTGCTCGGCGTCACCGAGGTGCACGCGGCCGGGGGCGCGCAGGCGATCGCGATGCTCGGGTACGGCACGGCGGACTGCGCGCCGGCGGACGTGATCACCGGGCCGGGCAACGTGTACGTGGCCGCGGCCAAGCGGCTGCTGGCCGGCCAGGTGGCGGTGGACGCCGAGGCCGGCCCGACCGAGATCGCGATCATCGCGGACAAGACCGCCGACCCGCAGTACGTGGCCGCCGACCTGATCGCGCAGGCCGAGCACGACCCGCTGGCTGCGTGCCTGCTGATCAGCACCGATCCCGACCTGCCCGGCCGGGTCGACGCCGCGGTGACCCAGCAGGCCGCCACGGCCCGGCACCGGGACCGGGTGCTGGCCGCGCTGGCCGGCCAGTCGGCCTGCGTGCTGGTCGACGATCTCGACATGGCACTGGCGGTGTCCGACGCCTGGGCACCCGAGCACCTGGAGATCCAGGCCGAGAACGGCGCCGCACTGGCCCGCCGGGTCCGCAACGCCGGGGCGGTGTTCGTCGGCCCGTACGCCCCGGTGTCGCTCGGGGACTACCTGGCCGGCTCCAACCACGTGCTGCCGACCGGCGGCACGGCCCGGCACTCCGGCGGCCTGGCCGTCGGGGCGTTCCTGCGCGGGATCCACGTGGTCGAGTACGACGAGGCCGCGCTGGCCGAGGTCGCCCCGCACATCGAAGCGCTCGGGGGGGCCGAGGACCTGGCCGCGCACGTCGCCGCGGTCCGGGCCCGGGTTCCCGGCGGCCCGGCGCGCGGCCGCGCCGCGGGCGGGCCGGTGACGGCGCCGCAGGCGCTGCCGCTGCGGGCCGACCTGGCCGGGAAGCAGCCCTACGGCGCGCCGCAGCTGGACGTGCCGGTCCGGCTGAACACCAACGAGAACCCGTTCCCGCCGCCGGACCGGCTGATCCGCGAGATCGCGGCCGCGACCGCACAGGCCGCCGCCGGGCTGAACCGCTACCCCGACCGGGACGCGGTGGCGCTGCGCGAGGACCTGGCCCGCTACCTCGGCCACGGGCTGACCGGGCAGCACACCTGGCCGGCCAACGGCTCCAACGAGGTCATCCAGCAGCTGCTGCAGGCATTCGGCGGAGCCGGGCGCAGCGCGCTGGGCTTCGAGCCGTCCTACTCGATGCACCCGGTCATCGCCCAGACCACCGGCACCCGCTGGATCGCGGCGCCGCGGGAGCGGGACTTCGGCCTCCGGCCCGCGGCGGCCGCCGCCGCCATCGCCGCGCACCAGCCGGACCTGGTTTTCCTGACCTCGCCGAACAACCCGACCGGGACCGCGCTGCCGCTGCCGGTCATCGAGGCGGTGTGCGAGGCGGCACCGGGCATGGTCGTGGTGGACGAGGCCTACGCCGAGTTCGCCCGCGACCCGGCGGCCACCGCGCTCGCGCTGCTGCCGCGCTACCCGCGGCTGGTCGTGATCCGCACCATGTCCAAGGCGTTCGCGCTGGCCGGGGCCCGGGTCGGCTACCTGGCCGCCGGCCCCGGGGTGGTCGGCGCGGTGCAGCTGGTCCGGCTGCCCTACCACCTGTCCGCCCTCACCCAGGCGGTGGCCCGGGTGGCGCTGGCGCACGCACCCGGCCTGCTGGCCGGGGTGGACCGGTTGCGGGCCGAGCGGGACGAGCTGGTCGGCTGGCTGCGCGGCCGCGGGCTGGCCGTAGCCGACTCGGACGCCAACTTCGTGCTGTTCGGCCGGTTCGCCGACCGGCGCGCGGTCTGGCAGGGCCTGCTGGACGCCGGCGTGCTGGTCCGCGAGGTCGGGCCGCCGCAGTGGCTGCGGGTCAGCATCGGCACCGCCGGCGAGATGGCCGCATTCCGCGCCGCCCTGGACGGCGTGCTAGCCCGGTCCCCGCAACTGCAGGAGGCAACATGAGCGGCGCACGCGCAGCGGGCGGAGAAGCGAATCAGCAAGCACTGAGCGGCGCACGCGCAGCGGGCGGAGAAGCGAATCAGCAAGCACTGAGCGGCGCACGCGCAGCGGGCGGAGAAGCGAATCAGCAAGCAGCGGGGGGCGGGCCGGCCCGGCGGGCCAGCCGGGTGGAGCGGATCACCAAGGAGACCCAGGTCCTCATCGAGCTGGACCTGGACGGCGCCGGGGTGACCGAGGCCGACACCGGGGTGCCGTTCTTCGACCACATGCTGGCCCAGCTCGGCAAGCACGGCAGCCTGGACCTGACCGTCCGGACCAGCGGCGACACTTACATCGACGCGCACCACACGGTGGAGGACACCGCGCTGGCCCTGGGCCAGGCGCTGCGCGAGGCGCTCGGCGACAAGGCCGGGATCCGCCGGTTCGGCGACGCGCTGATCCCGCTGGACGAGACGCTGGCCTCCGCCGCGGTCGACCTGTCCGGCCGCCCGTACGCGGCGCACTCGGAGCCGGAGTCCATGCCCCCGCTGATCGGCACCTACGACACCACGCTGACCAGCCATTTCTTCGAGTCCCTGGCGATCACGGCGGGATTGTGCGTGCACCTGCGGGTGCTCGCGGGCCGCAACCCGCACCACATCGTGGAGGCGCAGTTCAAGGCGTTCGCGCGGGCGCTGCGCACGGCGGCCGAGCCCGACCCGCGGGCGCCGGGCATCCCCAGCACCAAGGGCGTGCTGTGACCCGCCGCCGGGCTGGCGAGGCGGCCCGGTGAGCCGCCCCCGGGTCGTGGTGCTGGACCACGGCTCCGGCAACCTGCGCTCCGCGCAGCGGGCGCTGCAGCGGGCCGGCGCCGAGGCGGAGGTGACCGGCGACGGGCCGGCCGCGCTGGCCGCCGACGGGCTGGTCGTGCCCGGCGTCGGCGCGTTCGCCGCCTGCATGGCGGGGCTGCACAAGGTCCGCGGCGAGCTGATCATCGGGCGCCGGCTGGCCGGCTCGCGGCCGGTGCTGGGCATCTGCGTCGGCATGCAGGTGATGTTCGACCAGGGCGCCGAGCACGGACTGCGGACCGCGGGCTGCGGCCAGTGGCCAGGCGTGGTGGAGCGGCTGACCGCGCCGGTGCTGCCGCACATGGGCTGGAACACCGTGTCGCCGCCGGACGGCACGGCGATGTTCGCGGGCCTGGACGGCCAGGCCCGGTTCTACTTCGTGCACTCCTACGCGGCCCGGTCGCTGCCGATCGAGCCGTCGGGCCGGCTGCGGCCGCCGCTGGTCACCTGGGCGGTGCACGGCGAGCCGTTCATCGCCGCAGTGGAGAACGGCCCGCTGTGGGCCGCCCAGTTCCACCCGGAGAAATCCGGGGACGAGGGCGCGCTAGTGCTATCGAACTGGCTGGAGACACTGAGATGAGCGACACTGACGGCCGGCCGCCCAGCGGGAACGGGGACGGCGGCCTGATCCTGCTGCCGGCCGTGGACGTGGCGGCCGGGCAGGCCGTCCGGCTGGTGCAGGGCGCGGCCGGCACCGAGACCTCCTACGGCGACCCGCTGGCCGCCGCCCTCGCCTGGCAGCAGGCCGGGGCGGCGTGGATCCATCTGGTCGACCTGGACGCCGCGTTCGGCCGCGGGTCCAACGCTGACCTGCTCGCGCAGGTCACCGGCGCGCTCACGGTGAGCGTGGAGATGTCCGGCGGCATCCGCGACGACGCCTCGCTGGAGCGGGCGCTGGCCACCGGGTGCGCCCGGGTGGTGATCGGCACCGCGGCGCTGGAGAACCCGGACTGGGTGCGGCGGGTCATCGCCGAGCACGGCGACAGGATCGCGGTCGGCCTGGACGTGCGGGGCAGCCGGCTGGCCGCTCGCGGCTGGACCTCCGACGGCGGCGAGCTGACCGAGGTGCTGGCCCGGCTGGAGGACGACGGCTGCGCCCGCTACGTCGTCACCGACGTCACCCGCGACGGCACCCTGACCGGGCCTAACACCGAATTGCTGCGCCAGGTCTGCGCCCGCACCGGCCGCCCGGTCATCGCCAGCGGCGGGGTGTCGAGCCTGGCCGACCTGCACGCCATCGCCGCGCTGCGGCCTGCCGGGGTGGAGGGCGCGATCGTCGGCAAGGCCCTGTACGCCGGGGCGTTCACCCTCGGCGAGGCGCTGGCGGAGGTCGGCCCGTGAGCCTGGCCGTCCGGGTCATCCCGTGCCTGGACGTCGACGGCGGCCGGGTGGTCAAGGGGGTGAACTTCCGCGACCTGCGCGACGCCGGCGACCCGGTCGAGCTGGCCGCCGCCTACGACTCCGGCGGCGCCGACGAGCTGGTGTTCCTCGACATCACCGCGTCCAGCAGCGGCCGGGACACGATGACCGGCGTGGTAGCCAGGACCGCCGACCAGGTGTTCATCCCGCTGACGGCGGGCGGTGGAGTGCGCAGCGTGGCCGACGTGGACCGGCTGCTGCGGGCCGGGGCCGACAAGGTGTCGCTGAACACCGCCGCGATCGCCCGGCCGGAGCTGCTCACCGAGGCCGCGCAGCGGTTCGGCTCCCAGTGCATCGTGATCTCGGTGGACGCCCGGCGCGGCGGCGGCGCGGACTGCCCCAGCGGGTTCGAGGTGACCACGCACGGCGGCCGCCGCGGCACCGGGATCGACGCGATCGGCTGGGTGCGGCGCGCCACCGGGCTCGGGGCCGGCGAGATCTTGCTGAACTCAATGGACGCCGACGGCACGAAGGCGGGCTTCGACACCGAGCTGATCAGCGCGGTCCGCGCCGCCGCGGAAGTCCCGGTGATCGCCAGCGGCGGCGCGGGCCAGCTCCGCCATTTCCCGCCCGCGGTGGCGGCCGGGGCGGACGCCGTGCTGAGCGCCACCTTGTTCCATTTCGGGGTGCTCACCATCGGCGCGGTCAAGCAGGAACTGGCCGCGGCCGGGTACCCGGTCCGGCTGGCCGGCGCCGCGGCCGGCCTCAGCATGGAGGGCACGCGACCATGAGAATCGAGGCGGGCGCCGCCGGGCTGGACCCGGCCATCGCCAGCCGGCTCAAGCGCAATGCGGACGGCCTTGTGGCGGCAATAGCGCAGCAGTTCGACACCGGCGAAGTGCTCATGCTGGGCTGGATGGACGACGAGGCGCTGCACCGCACCCTCACCACCGGGCGGTGCACCTACTGGTCGCGCAGCCGCCAGGAGTACTGGGTCAAGGGCGACACCTCCGGGCACCAGCAATGGGTGAAGTCAGTCGCGCTGGACTGCGACGGCGACGCGGTGCTGGTCCGGGTCGACCAGGTCGGCGCGGCCTGCCACACCGGCGAGCGGACCTGCTTCGACGCCGGGCAGCTGGCCGCCGCCGCGGGGGAGCGCCCGGTCGCGTCCTGAGCCCGGGCGGTCCGCGCAGGTGCGCCGGCCCGGCGGCGGGGGACAATGAGACTGGGCGACGGCGGGAGGAGCGTGATGGCCGGCAAGGGCAAGAAGGCTGCGGACGCGGCCGGAAAGCGGCAGGCCAGCGGGCAGGCCCCGGCGAAGAAGGCCGGAAAGCACGGCGCCGGGCGGATGCCGAAGCAGCTGTACGAGACCGAGCTGTACCGGCTCCAGGCCGAGCTGGTCAAGCTGCAGGAATGGGTGCGCACCGAGGGCGCCAGGATCGTGGTCATCTTCGAGGGCCGCGACGCGGCCGGCAAGGGCAGCACGATCAAGCGGGTCACCCAGTACCTGAATCCGCGCCTCGCCCGGATCGTGGCGCTGCCCGCGCCGACCGAGCGGGAGCGGACCGAGTGGTACTTCCAGCGCTACATCGCCCACCTGCCCGCGGCCGGGCAGATCGTGCTGTTCGACCGCAGCTGGTACAACCGGGCCGGGGTCGAGCGGGTCATGGGCTTTTGCACCAAGGAGGAGTACCACCGGTTCCTGCACCAGTGCCCGATCTTCGAGCGGCTGCTGGTGGAGGACGGCATCCTGCTGCGCAAATACTGGTTCTCGGTGAGCGACGAGGAGCAGGAGCACCGGTTCTTCTCCCGGCTGAACGACCCGATGCGGCGCTGGAAGCTGTCCCCGATGGACCTGGAGTCGGTCAGCCGGTGGGAGGACTACTCGCGGGCCAAGGACGAGATGCTGGTGCACACCGACATCCCCGAGGCGCCGTGGAACGTGGTCGACAGCGACGACAAGCGCAGCGCCCGGATCAACATGATCGCGCACCTGCTGACCACGATTCCCTACCACGACGTGCAGCGGCTGCCGCTCACGCTGCCCGAGCGGCCGGCCTCCGGCGGGTATGTCCGCACCGCGATGGAGATGCAGACGTTCGTCCCCGACCACGCCGCCGGCGTGGTCCGCGCGAAGGATTAGCCGCCGGCCCGCACCCAGCGCCAGGCCGATCATGAAGCCGGGACCGCTTAGAGACGGACCGGGGCCGGGCCGGGCTGGTCGAGCAGCGCGCGCAGCCGGGCATCGCCGGGCGGCAGGCCCAGCGCGGCCCGGGTGAACTCGGCCGCGAGGCCGTGCCACAGCCCGGCCCGGCGCAGCATCGCGTGCTCGCCCCCGGCCACCTCGATCGCGGTCACCCGCGCTCCGGCGGCGCCGGCCCGGCCGGCGTAGGCCCAGGTGCCCGGCGCGCTGGTGACCCGGTCCCGGTCGCCGTGCGCCAGCAGGACCCGCCGTCCCGCGAGCTGGCCGGCCGCTCGCCCGGCGGCAGCCACGGCGCGACCGCGCCGACCGCGGTGACCAGCGGGTGCCCGGCCGCCCGCAGCGCCGCCCGGCCGCCCATCGAGTGCCCGATGAGCACCACCGGGACCTGGCCGAAGCGGTGTCCCGCCTGCGCCAGCAGCCGGGCCAGGTCGGCGGCCGGCGAGGCCTCCGCGCCGTTCCAGCCACGGACCGCGAACCGGGGCCGGGCGACCTGCGCGCCGCTGCCGCGGACCGCCCGGCGGATGGCGGCCGCGAGCGGGGCCATGCGCAGCACGGCGGGCTGCGCCGCCGTGGTCGGCTCGCGGCTGGCCGACCTGCCGCCGTGCAGCACCAGCACCAGCGCGCTGATCTCGCGCAGGCCGGCCTGGCCGCCGGCCGCGACGGCCGTCTCGGGGTCCATCATGGATTCCTCAGCTCCCCGGGAAGGCTCATGGACAATCTCTTTGATCTGGAACGCTTCACCGCCGCTCAGGATGCCGGCGGCAGCTACGACCGGGCCGTGGCCGAGCTGCGGGCCGGCCGGAAGGCCAGCCACTGGATGTGGTTCGTGTTCCCGCAGATCGCCGGCCTCGGGCAGAGCGCGACCTCGCGCCACTACGCGATCGGCTCGCTGGACGAGGCTCGCGCCTACCTGCGCCATCCGGTGCTCGGGCCGCGGCTGGCCGCGTGCGCGCGGCTGGTGGCGGAGTTGCACGGCCGCACCGCCGAGCAGGTCTTCGGCGGCATCGACGCGATGAAGCTGCGCTCATCGATGACGCTGTTCGCCCGGGCTGCCCCGGACGAGCCGGTGTTCGGCCAGGTACTGGACCAGTACTTCGGCGGCGTCCCGGACGCCGCTACCGAGCGGCTGCTGGACCGGGCTGGCTAGGGTGGCGCGATGAGCCTGGAATGGGAGCAGGTCAACGTCGACTGCCGGGATCCAGCGGCGCTCGGCCCCTGGTGGGCCGAGATGCTCGGCTGGGTGGTCGTCAACGACGACCCGGAGGAATACGAGATCCGCCCGGCGCCTGATCGGCTGCCCGGGCTGCTGTTCGTCCGGGTACCCGAGTCCAAGGAGGCCAAGAACCGGCTGCACCTGGACTTCCGGCCCGATGACCAGGACGCCGAGGTGCGCCGGTTCCTCCAGGCCGGGGCGGTCCACGCCGACGTGGGGCAGTCGCCGTCCGACCCGTGGGTGGTGCTGGCCGACCCCGAGGGCAACGAGTTCTGCGTGCTCGGCCCGCGCCGGCCCGCCTGACGGCAGGCCGGCGCGGGCCGGACGGGTGAGCGCGGGCGGGGCCGCGCGGGCGGGCGGCGGGCGGGCCGGTCAGTCCAGCGGCTGCAGGGCCGGCTGGGCGGCCTGGCGCATCCGCAGCACCAGCGCCACGAGCAGCAGCGCGACGGCGTCGAACAGCGCGGCCATGGTGAACGAGCTGGCCATGCCGTGGGTGATGACCTGATGCACCTCGGGCACGGTCACGGCCGCCGCCCGGCCGGCCCGGGTGGCGGAGCCGAACACCGTGACCAGGATGGCCAGGCCGAGGGCCCCGCCGACCTGCTGCATGACGTTCACCATGCTGGCGGCCGCGCCGGAGTCCTGCGGTGCCACGCCGTGCAGCGAGGCGATGGTGAGCGGCACGAACGCCACCCCCATCCCGGTGCCGAGCAGCAGCATCGGCCCGGCGATGCCGGCCAGGTAGCCGGTAGCCGGGGTGATCTGGGTCAGCCAGGCCATGCCGGTGACCACCGGCACCAGCCCGGCCACCATCAGCGGCTTGGGCCCGAACCTCGGCACCAGCCGCGGGGCCAGCCGGGACACTGCGAACAGCGCCGCGGTCATGGGCAGGAACGCGACCCCGGTGCGCAGCGGGCTGAACCCGAGTACCTCCTGCAGGAACTGGGTGAGGAAGAAGAACATGCCGAACATCCCGGCCACCAGCAGCAGCCGGACCAGGTAGGAGGTGGCGCGGTCCCGGTCGGCGAACAGCCGCAGCGGGGTCACCGGGTGCGCCGAGCGGGCCTCGATGATCCCGAATGCGGCGAGCAGCACGGCGGCCGCGGCGAAGGCACCGACGGTGAGCCGGTCCGACCAGCCGCTGGATGCGGCCCGGATGAAGCCGTACACCAGGGCCGCGGATCCGGCCGTGGAGGTCAGCGCGCCGGCCACGTCGAACCGGCCGGGCTGGCGGGCGGTCTCCGGCAGGAACCTGGGCGCGGCGAGCAGTACCAGCGCGCCGATCGGCACGTTGATGAACAGCACCCAGCGCCACGAGGCCCATTCGGTGATCATGCCGCCGACGACCAGGCCGAGTGAGGCCCCGCCCATGGCCACGGCGGTGAAGACGCCGAGAGCGCGGGTGCGCTCGCGGCCCTCGGGGAAGCCGGTCACGATGAGCGCGAGGACGGCGGGCGAGGCGAGCGCCCCGCCGACGCCCTGGACGGCGCGGGCCGCGAGCAGCAGCGGCGCCGAGGTGGCCAGGCCGCCCGCCAGCGAGGCCAGGGTGAACACGGCCAGGCCGGTCATGAAGACCCGGCGGCGGCCGAGGATGTCGCCGAGCCGGCCGCCGAACAGCAGCAGGCCGCCGAAGGTGAGCGCGTAGGCGCTGAGCACCCAGGACAGGCTGGCCGCGGACATGTGCAGGCCGTGCTGAATGCGGGGCAGCGCGATGTTCACCACGGTCATGTCCAGGACGATCATCAGCTGGGCGCACAGGACCAGGGCCAGGCTGATGCCCCGCCCGGCGGGGCGCTCGTGCTGCGGGTGATGGCGGGTTGTGGTCGTTGCGGATCGGGTTGCCTGAAAGACGGGCACAAGAGTCCTTCCGATGTGCTGTCTGGGGCGGCCCGGCCGGGGGCCGGGGGCCGCCGGGCGGATCGCTCGCCACCGCGGTTCCGGCGAGCTATCCTTGAATCCGGAGGTTGCCTCCGGAAGCAACTATACGGAGGGTACCTCCGCTTTGCAAGTCAGTGGTCCGGCGCGCCGGGTGCGCGGGCACCGGAAGGGCAGGAGACGATGAGCACCGAGGCCGCAGCGGCCGGCACCGCGGACGCGCTTGATGCCGCGCACGCGCCCGTGGCCGCGGACGCGCCAGAGGCCGCGCATGCGCCGGAGGCCGCGCACGCACGGGCGGCCAGGCCCAAGCGCCCGGGGATGCGGGCCGACGCCCGCCGCAACTGCGAGCGGCTGCTCGCCGAGGCCGCCGCGGCCTTCGCCGAGCGGGGGACAGACGACGTCTCGCTGGAGGAGATCGCCCGCCGGGCCGGGGTCGGCATCGGCACCTTGTACCGGCACTTTCCGACCCGCCAGGCGCTGCTCGAGGCCGTCTACCGCGACCAGGTCGAGGTGCTCGGCGCCCGCGCGGCCGAGCTGGCCCGGGCGGACTCGCCCGCAGCCGCGCTGGCCGAGTGGATGACCGCCATCGTCAGGTTCGGCCGGGCCAAGCGCGGTCTGACCACGGCCCTGCTGGAGGTGATGGACCGGGATTCCGAGCTGCTGTCCTCCAGCCGGGAGGTGCTGCACGGCGCCACCGACATGCTGGTGGAACGGGCCAAGGCCGCCGGGGCCGTGGGCGAGGACGTGCGCGGCAGCGACGTCCTGCGGCTCGTGCACGGGGTGAGCATGGCGGCCGACATGGCCGCCGATCCCGGCCAGGCCGACCGGATGCTCGCGCTGGTCCTCGGCGGCCTGCTCGCGCCAGCCGGCCGCGCCGCCGCCCGCTGACCGGCTGACCGGCTGACCTGGCCGGCCAGACGGCGAGTTCGGCGCGGTCATCGCGGCTACCTCCAGGCCCGCCGGTCTCCGGGCCCGGCGGACAAGGCCTAGCGGAGCGGGACCCCTGAGCCGCCGCAGTCTTCGGTTCGAGGCGTAGCGGGCGCTGCGCGCGCCGGCGGCTAGGGCAGCTTCTCGAACACCGCAACCTGGCCGGGGCTGGCGGAGGTGAACGGCGCCTGTTCCCAGCCGGCCCAGCGGTCGCGGACCCCGAAGCCGGCGATCCTGGCCATCAGGTCGAGCTCGGACGGCCACACGTACCGGTAGGGGGCGGAGTGGCGCACCAGGCGCCCGTCCACCTCCATCCAGTGATGCGACCAGGCGATCTGGGCCGCGGGATCGTCAAAGGTCTCGATCCCGACATGATCAGGTTCGAGGGTGAACACCCAGCCGGCCTGGCCGGGGGGCACCCGGCGCAGCTGGGGCACGAGGACCTCCAGCACGAAGCAGCCGCCGGGCTCCAGGTGCGCGGCGGCGTTGGCGAAAACCGCCAGCTGCTCAACCTGGGTGGTGACGTTCATGATGGTGCTGGCCACCAGGTAGACCAGCCGGAACGCGCCGGGCACACGGGTCGTGGTCATGTCGCCGATGGTCACAGGGACCGACTCGGCCCCGGACTTGCCGCGCAGCTGCCCGGCCATGTGCGGTGACAGCTCGATGCCGTGCACGGCGAGCCCCCGCGCGGCCAGCGGCAGCGCCACCCGCCCGGTGCCGACCGCAAACTCCAGCGCGGGCCCGCCCCGGGCCAGCCGGGCGAGCAAGCCGGTCATGGGGTCGAGCACCAGCGGATCGAACTTGGCCGCGTACACCCGGTCGTAGACCCCGGCTATCTCCGGGCCCCAGGTAATCAAGGCCATAGCGGCCAGCATGCCGCGCAGCGATGCCCGCGCCAACCGGATTTCCGGCGCACGCCGGCCAGCCCCCGATGGGGCGAGGTCCTGGACCGGCTAGGCCGCGCGTGACCGACCAGGCTCCGGTCACTGAGTACTTGAGCCTGGAAGACGGGCCCGGGCCTGCGCCGGGCGGGCGGGCTGCCCCGACCTGATGGCCGGCCGGGCCGGGCGCGGGCCTAGGGTGAACCCATGCCTATCGAGCTGGCGGAGTTCGGCCGTACCGGCCATCGCAGCACGCGGGTGATCTTCGGGGGCGCGGCCCTGGCGGAGGTGTCCCAGCGGGCCGCGGACGAGACCCTGGACGTGCTGCTGTCCTACGGGGTGAACCACCTGGACGTGGCCTCGGTCTACGGCGAGGCCGAGGTGCGCATCCGGCCCTGGCTGCAGCGCGAGCCCGGCCGGTTCTTCCTGGCCACCAAGGCCGACGAGCGCACCAAGGAGGGCGCGCGCGAGGAACTGCACCGGTCCCTGGACCGGCTGGGCGCCGACCACGTCGACCTGTGGCAGCTGCACGCCCTGGCGGACCCGATCGAGTGGGACATCGCGCTCAGCCCGGGCGGCGCCATCGAGGCCGCCGTCGAGGCGCGGGAGGAGGGCCTGATCCGCTGGATCGGCGTCACCGGCCACGGCGCCCAGATCGCCGCCACCCACCGGCGCAGCCTGGACCGGTTCGACTTCGATTCGGTGCTGCTGCCCTACAACTACGTCACCATGCAGAACTCCTACTACGCCGGCAACTTCGAGGCGCTGTACCGCACCTGCCGCGAGCGGAACGTGGCGATCCAGACCATCAAGTCGATTGCCCGGCGGCCCTGGCTGGGACGGCCGCGCACCCGGGCGACCTGGTACGAGCCGCTCCAGGAGCAGGACGACATCGACCTGGCGGTGTGGTGGGCGCTCAGCCGCCCGGGGGTGTTCCTGGACAGCGTCGGCGACCTGGACCTGCTCCCGAAGGTGCTCGACGCGGCCAGCCGGCTCGCGCAGGCCCCGGACGACGCCGCGATGAGCGGGCTGGCGCGCCGCTCGGCCGCCGAGCCGCTCTTCGTCTGAGCACGCTGGCCGGTCAGCCCGCCGGGTCCGGACCCGTGCCGGGCGGGGCTGAGCCCGGGCCGGATGGCGGCGGCTCCTCCTCGTCCTGGCTGGTCAGCATCCGGCCGTGCGGGGTCTCCACGTTCCCGGTCATGATCATGTCCCCGCCCTCGTAGGCCCGGCCCGCGCCCTGCGGCTCGTCCAGCGGCCGCCGGGCGAACGGCCGCACGGCGTGGTAGCCGATGAGCACGATCAGCGTGCCGGCCGCGATACCGGTGATCGAGAACGTGCTGGTGAACTTGATGGTGAGATTCCCGATCCCGGCGATGATCCCGCCGGCCAGCGGCACGAGGTTGACCGGGTCGGCGAAATCGACCCGGTTCTCGATCCAGATCTTGGCCCCGAGCAGCCCGATCATCCCGTACAGCACCAGGGTGATACCGCCGAGCACGCCGCCGGGCGTGGCGGCCACGACCGCGCCGAACTTGGGACAGAACCCGAACACGACCGCCACCGCCGCCGCGATGTAGTACGCGAGCGTGGAGTAGATCCGGGTGGCCGCCATCACCCCGATGTTCTCGGCGTAGGTCGTGGTGGGCGAGCCGCCCACGGCGGAGGCCAGCGCGGTGCCGACGCCGTCGCCGATGAAGGCCCGCCCGAGGTAGCGGTCGAGGTCGTCGCCGGTCATCTCGGACACCGCCTTCACGTGCCCGGAGTTCTCCGCCAGCAAGGCGATCACCGACGGGATCACCAGCAGGATGAACGTCAGCCGGAAGGCCGGCAGGTGCGGCCCGGTCAGCGTGCCGAACGTGGGGCTGACCACGGTCCTCGGCAGCCCGATCCAGGACGCGTGCCCGACCGCGGTCCAGTCGATGCGGTGCGCGGCGGCGCACTTGCCGGCCGCCGTGCAGGCCTGGACGGTGGAGAACCGGTCGGCGATCCACGAGATCAGGTAGCCGAAGACCAGCGCGAGGAACACCGCGATGCGGCTCAGGAAGCCGCGGCCGAGCACGGCCATGCCGATCAGGAACGCCGTGGTCAGCAGCGCGACCCACTGGTCCTTCGGGAAGTAGGTGGTGGTCGCGACCGTGGCCAGGTTGAAGCCGATCAGCATGACCACCGCGCCGGTCACCACCGGGGGCAGCACGGCCCGCACGTAGCGCGAGCCGCCGAAGTGCACGATGACGCCCACCGCGGCGAGGATCAGCCCGGCGATCAGGATCGCGCCGGTCACGTCGGCCGAGTTGCCGCCCTGGGCGCGGATGGCGGCCACCGCCGCCACGAACGAGGCCGAGGTGCCGAGGTAGGACGGCACCTTGCCGCTGACGATGAGCAGGAACAGGATCGTCGCGACGCCCGACATCAGCACGGCCAGGTTCGGGCTGAGGCCCATCACCGCCGGGAAGACGAACGTCGCCCCGAACATGGCCACCACATGCTGGGCGCCGAGGCCCGCCATCCGCAGCGACGACAGCCGCTCGCCCGGGCGGACCACCGCGCCCGGCGGCGGCGTCCGGCCGCCGTAGACAAGCTTCCAGCCCACCGCCGGCATCGCTGGCCTCCCTCGCTCGCCCGCGCGGCCGGCCGCCGGCGCGGTTGAGCGAACGCTAGGGCCGCCCGTTCTCCCGATCAAGGCCATCCGCGCCGGCGCGGGAACGGGCACCGGCTCCGCCGCGCCGCGGCAATACCGCCCGGAGCCCGCCCGGTCCGCACTACCATGGGGCGCCGTGCGGCAGATGCGGCGTTTGTTAATCGTGATGACAGCCCTGGCGGCGGCGGGCGGCCTGGCCGCCGCGCTGGCGCCCGCGGCGGCGGGCCTGCCGGTGACAGGCGCGCCGGCCCGCGCCGCCCTGGCCGGGGCCCGGCCCGGCTTCGGCAATCCCCGGGGGCACTTCCCGGTGCCCCCCGCGGGCCGGGCGGTCAGCACCCGGCATCCGGATCGCGTGATCGGCCACGGCACCGCCGCCAGCTGCACGTCCGCGGCGGTGGTGCGAGCCGTCGCGGCCGGCGGGATCATCATCTTCCGCTGCGGCGCCAAGCCGGTCACGATCCGGATGACCGCGACCGCCAGCGTGCCCAAGACCCGGCACCTGGTCGTGCTGGACGGCGGCGGGCTGGTCACGCTCAGCGGCGGCGGCCAGCGCCGGATCCTGTTCTCCGACACCTGCGCCGGGAAGTGGTCCACGCCCGACTGCGTCAACCAGCCGTACCCGCGGATCGTGGTGCAGAACATCACCTTCTCCGGCGGCTACAGCGGTGCCCGTCAGGCGGCCTGCACGGCAAACGCGCCCCGGTGCTGGTACGGCGGGGTGGACGGCGGCGGCGCCATCTACGCCGAGGGCGGCCAGTTCAAGGCGGTCAACGCCCGGTTCACCGGCAACCGCTGCTACGGGCACGGCCCCGATCTCGGCGGTGGCGCCATCCGCGCGCTCGCCCAGTACCGCACCCGCCCGGTGTACATCACCGGCGACACCTTCACCGGCGGCCGCTGCTCCAACGGCGGCGCGCTGAGCAGCATCAGCGTCCAGTGGGACGTATTGAACAGCATTTTCAGCAGCAACAAGGCCATTGGATGGGGAGCCAACCCGGCCGCGCACGGCACCCGGGGCGGCGGCAGCGGCGGCGCGATCTACACCGACGGCACGGACTACAACACGCTCATCGCCGGCACGGTCATGCACGGCAACAGCGCGCGCGAGGGCGGCGGCGCCGTCTTCTACGTCGTGGACTCCGGCTGGGGCAAGCTGACTCTCAACCGCTCCCACCTGCGGCACGACCCCAGCGGCGAGTTCCAGACCTTCCCCGGGATCTACGACAACATCGACGGCCGCGACGGCCCGCCGGTGATGATCGACTCCACCGACAGCTAAGGCGGCTCGGCCGCGGCTGTGCCCGCTGCGCAACCGCAGCATGGGCGGGGACCCGAATCAGCCCGCCGCGCATGGCCAGGCGGCCTCAGCCGCGGGCGGTCTGCGGGGTCACCAGCTGCAGCATCGGAACTCAATACGAGTATCCGCGGTGATCATCGTGGGGTATCGGTGCGGGGAAAACCGCGCCGGCCCGTCGGAGAGGCCGGCCGTCCGGACGACTATGTGGGTGTGACCCGCCCGCAGGTGCGGCCCGACCCGGCGCTCGGGCTGCTGCAGCTGTACGACGATGCGCTGCCGCACGTCTACGGCTACCTGCTGGCCCGGTGCGGCGATGCCAGCCTGGCCGAGGATCTCACGGCCGAGACGTTCCTCGCCGCCGTGCACGCGGTCCGCAAGCCGGGCGCGCCCGGTCCGTCGGTCCCCTGGCTGATCGGGGTGGCCAGGCACAAGCTCGCCGACCACTGGCGGCGGGCCGAGCGGGAGCAGCGCGGGCTGCGCCTGCTCGACAGCGTGCCGGATCGCGCCGACGACCCGTGGGAGACAGTCGTCGACCGGATCCGGGCCCGCGAGGTGCTCGGCCAGCTCGGCGCGCACCACCGGGCCGCGCTCACGCTGCGCTACCTCGACGGGCTGCCGGTGCCCGAGGTGGCCCGGCACCTGGACCGCAGCGTGCACGCCACCGAGGCGCTGCTGGTGCGGGCCAGGGCCGCGTTCCGCCAGGCCTGCGAGGGAGAGGAGGGCTCGCCATGACTGATCCGTTCGAGGCGCTGCGCGAGCCCGTCAGGCCGGCTGATCCCGATCCCGGCTTCGCCGGGCGGCTGCGGAGGCGGCTGACCCGGGAGGTCTTCGCCACTTCAGGAGGAACCATGTCCCAGCCGACGGCCGCAGCCCGGGCCGGGCGCGAGCCCGTGCGCCCCGCGGCGCTGACCCCTTACATCGTCGTGTCCGACGCCCGGCGCGCCGTGGACTGGTACGCCGAGGTGTTCGGCGCGCTGCCCCGCGGCGAACTGCACGTGAACCCGGACGGCACGATCGGCCACGCCGAGGTGGTCATCGGCGATGCGGTGCTGATGCTTTCCGAGGCCTCCGGTCTGTGGCCCGACGTGCCCGTCCGCGCGCCTGATTCGCCCGCGACGTTCAGCCACACCCTGCACCTGGAGGTCGGCGACGTCGACGTGAGCACCGAGCGGGCCCGCCGCGGCGGTGCCGCGGTGGAACGGGAGCCGGCCGACCAGCCCTACGGCCGCGGCGCGGTGATCGTCGATCCGTTCGGGCACCGCTGGATGCTGCTGAGGCCGCCGCCGGCGGAGGCCAGGATGCGCCAGGGCGACGTCGCGAACGTGACGATCACGGCCCGCGACTCGCACCGGGCCATGGAGTTCTACCAGGCTGTGCTGCAGGTCCCGTTCTCTGCCGGGCACCCCGGCGCCTGGCGGGCCGGCCAGGTCAGCCCGCCGCTGGCCATCTTGCCGTCGCAAGAAGCGGAGCCGGAGGTGCAGCTCTCCTTCCGCGTCGACGACCTCGAGGCTGCGGTCGAGCGGGTCAGGGCGGCGGGCGGCCGCGCGGGCGAGCCCGACCGCAAGCCCTACGGGCTGCTCGCCGAGTGCGCCGACGACCAGGGGATAAGGTTCCGCCTCTGGCAGCCGCCCGCTACCTCATCAGTGTGACGTTCATGGTCACGGGTCCTGCTCGATGTCACATTCATGCGGGCAGGCAGCGCCCTTTGGGCAGACTCACATCGCGGAGGATTCACTGGCTCCGGCTGCGCGAAGGAGCAACTCATGACCATCTACCAGCACATTCGCCACCCACGGATCACCTCCAGGCTCGCCGACCGGCCGGTGAAGGTGGCCGACCTGCTGCCGCGCGGCACCGCGATCACCCGCTTCAACACCCGGGTAGCAATGGTCGTCACCCGCGTGGTGGGCAGCATGTGGTGTGCCTATGCGTTCGCGCTGTTCGACCTGATCAGCCTGCCGGCCGCCATCCGGTCCGGGGCACCGGCGGTGGTGACCTGGTTCGCGCAGACATTCCTTCAGCTGGTCCTGCTGTCGGTGATCATGGTGGGGCAGAATGTGCAGGCCGCGGCCGCCGACAAGCGGGCGGAAGCGACGTTCCATGACGCCAGCGCGACCTTGCATGAGATGGCTCACGTCGAGGGGCATCTGGCCGCGCAGGACGTCCTGCTGACCCGGATCGCCGAGCGGATAGGCCTGGACCCGGTCCCGGTCATCGACGCCCCGTCGGGTGACGACACCTGGGCGGAGGACCGGGCGGAAGACGCGGCCAGCGAGGGATAACGGCACGATCGCCCGCCGGCCAGCTGACCGCGCTAGCCGGGATGCGGCATCCTCCGGCCGGCGGCGGGCGATGATCATCTTCTGGATCTCCGCGGCGGGAACCGCGCGGAGGCCGGAGGCTCAGGCTTGCGGCGGCTCGAACCTGGCGGTGCGCGCCATCCCGGCGGCCCGGCCCTTGCCCGCGACGACCAGTGCCATCTTCCGGGACGCCTCGTCGATCATCTCGTCGCCGAGCATGGCTGAGCCCTTGGCGCCGCCGGCCTCCGAGGTGTGCCAGTCGTAGGCGTCCAGGATCAGCTCGGCCTGGTCGTAGTCCTGCTGCGAAGGGGAGAAGATCTCGTTCGCCGCGGCGATCTGGCCGGGGTGCAGCACCCACTTGCCGTCGAATCCGAGCGCCGCCGCGCGCCGTGCCACTGCGCGGAACCCGGCTGCGTTGCGGATCTGCAGGTACGGCCCGTCGATGGCCTGCTGATCGTGGGCCCGCGCGGCCATCAGGATGCGCATCAGGATGTAGTGGTAGGCGTCGGCCGGATAGCCGGGCGGCTGCTCGCCGACGACCAGCGACTTCATGTTGACCGAGGCCATGAAGTCGGCCGGCCCGAAGATGATGGCCTCGGTCCGCGGCGACGCCGCGGCGATCTCGTCCACGTTGACCAGGCCGCGGGCGTTCTCGATCTGGGCCTCGATCCCGATCCGGCCCGTCTCGAAGCCCATGGTCTTCTCGATCTGGGTCAGCAGCAGGTCCATCGCGCTGACCTGCCGGGCGTCGGCCACCTTCGGCATCATGATGCAGTCGAGGTTCTGGCCCGCCCCCTCGACCACGGTGATCACGTCCCGGTAGGTCCAGTGCGTGGTCCAGTCGTTGACCCGCACGGTGCGGATCTTGCCTTCCCAGCCGCCCTCGTTCAGCGCGTCCACGATCATGTGCCGGGCCTTCTCCTTGGCCAGCGGCGCGCACGCGTCCTCGAGGTCGAGGAACACCTGGTCGGCCGGCAGCGACCGGGCCTTCTCCAGGAAGCGCGGGTTGCTGCCCGGCACCGCCAGGCAGGAGCGCCGCGAACGCAGCTGGCTGATCGGCTCTGCGGGGGTGCTCATCGATGCTCGCGCCGTCCTGGTCCGGGTTGCGGTGATGGCCGCCAGCATGCCCTAGCCGGCCGATGCGAGTGTGTCCCGGGGCGGGCGCGCGCCGGTCAGGCCACGTCGGCGGGCGCGGGCAACCCGGCTCCGGCGGCGGCGGGCTCGGCTCCGGCGCCGGGCTCGGCCACCTCCACCCGGTTCCGGCCGTGCCGCTTGGCCAGGTACAGGGCCGCGTCGGCGAGACGCTCCAGCCGGTCGGCGGTACTGGCATGCTCGGGGAAGACGGCGACGCCGATCGAGGCGGTGACCGACGCCTCGGTTCCCGCCACGGTGACCTCCGCGATGGCGGCCCTGACCCGTTCGGCGACCTCAAGCGCAGCGGTCAGGTCCGCGCCGGGCAGCAGGACGGTGAACTCCTCGCCGCCGCCCCGGCCGGCGAAATCCCAGGCCCGCAGCGCGCCGCGCAAGCTGGCGCCGACGTTGGCCAGCACCTGGTCACCCACCGGGTGCCCGTGCTCGTCGTTGATGTGCTTGAAATGATCGAGGTCGATCAGCAGCAGCGACAACGGTGCCCCGGCCGTCAAAGCCTGCGCGTACATCCGCTTCAGCGCGTCGGTGACCGCCCGCTTGTTCGGCAGCCCGGTGAGGCTGTCGGTCGCGGCCCGGATCTCGGCCACGGCCAGGTTGCGCAGGTTGGCCAGCACCGGAGCGGCCTGGCCGACCGATTCACGGATCTGCGCCTGCTCGGCCTCGGTGAACTGGTGCGGACGGGACAGCAGCACCGACCCGATGACTTCGCCGCCCACGGTAAGCGGCACGCAGGACGAGGTGCCCGGGCACCGGGCGCACACCGGGCAGGCCAGCAGGGCGCTGCGGCCCTCCTCCTCGCAGTGCGGCCGGCCCGACCGGACGGCGAGGCAGGACCGCGGGCCGGCGCCGCGCAGGGTGCCCGACAGCGGCGAGCCGGCCGGCAGCGGAGTGACCGCTTCCAGCCGGTCGGCGCTGTTGTTGCGATTGAGCACGACGGCGGCCGATCCCGGCAGCGACCGCTCAAGATGCCGCTGCAACAGCCGGTGGGCTTCCTCCTCATCGCCGGCGATCTGCAGGGTGTCGCCGAACTCCGCCTGGTCCTGGCCGGGTTTCATGTTCCTGCGGACCCGGGAGATCGCGGCGAACAGCAAGGCCAGGCCGGCCAGGATGCCGATCACGGCCACCACGATCACCGCGATCGTGGTGCGGGTCGCGGCGGCGGCGGCCCGCTGCTCGCCGGCCTGCCCGTCGGCCCGTTCGATCTGGATCAGCCGCTCGATGTGCTGGCTGACGGGCTGGTACGCCGCGGTCATCCGGGCGGCGAGCGCGGCCAGTGCGGTGGCCGACACGTTGGCCGGGCTGAACAGGTTGCGCAGCCGCAGCCACTGCCCGACGAACCGCTGGTAATCGGCCCGCTCGGCCGGCGGGTCGTCTTCGTGCAGGTCCCCGAGGGTGTCGAAGTCGGAGTCGATGTCGGGCAGCTGGCTGGAGTACAGCGACCCGAACAGCCGGCTCCGCACTGCCTGGCGGCTGGCGAGGCATGCCTGCTCGCCGGTGGTGTAGGCGGTGACGATGTCGTGCCCGAGCAGGCTGGTGACGGTCGAGGTAGCCAGCTCGTCTTGCGCGATCGCGTTGGCCCGCTGGGTCGAGCTCCTGGCGCCGAGCGCTCCGATGACCGCGATCACGCTGATGACGAGGATCAGCGTGGTGCTGAGCACGACCAGCGAGCTGATCGCGGTCCTGGCGATCGCTTTCACGATAACCGGTTTACCCCGGCTGCGCGTTCGCAATGCCTTATGACATGCAAATCAGAAAGCACTGCCGCCAGGTGATCCCGGCGCGCAAATGACTCGTTCCGCTGGGCCTTCGCCGACTCGAGCGCAGCTCAGGCACCTTGTCACCGCGGCCTGCCGCATTTTCAATAAATATAGGTTTCTGCGGCCGCTATTGACTGCCGGCCGGTGCGGTAAATCCGGTCAGGGTGGCGGGACCGGTGCTTCGGAATTGTCTTGTTCCCGGGCTATTGCGGTGAATGCCGCCAGCGCCTCGGTGTCGGAGTACTGCCGCAGCACGTACTCGCGAGCCCAGTCTGCCCCGCCCGGATAGCGGCTAGCGCCGATCACATCCGCCGCGCCCGCGGCGTCGTAACGGGTCCGGCACAAGGTGACCGCCGGGCCGAGCAGCGCCCAGCTCGCGCCCGGGTGCCCGTAGGGCATGCCCACGCTGCCGGCGTTGATGACCCGCCGGCCCGCGGCCAGCCGGTCGAAGGGCATGTGCGTGTGGCCGCAGATGACGGTGCCCTCCCCGACGCCGGCCAGCACTGCCTCCCAGCGCGACGGCGGGCTGTCCGCCAGCAGCATCTCGTCGTCGCAGCGCGGGGTAGCGTGGCAGAACAAGGTCGGGCCGAGCCCGTCGATGTCCAGGGTCACGGTCAGCGGCAGCCCGGCCAGCCGGTCCCGGTGCGCACGGGTGATCAGCGCGGCGCTGGCCCGGGCCGCGTCGCCGTTCGGCCCGGGCACCGGCTCGCCGTCGAATGCGGTGACCATCTCGCGCTCGCAGTTGCCGCCGACCCACACCGCCCGCCCGCCGAGCCCGGCCAGCACGTCCAGGACCTCGGCGGGCATCGGCCCGAGCGCCACGTCACCGAGCAGCACCACCGCGTCCGCCGCGGCCACCTCGGCCTCGGCGAGCACCGCGGCCAGCGCGGGCAGGTTGCCGTGAATGTCGGCCAGGACTGCCGCGCGCACCAGGCCGCCCTGCGCTGGCTACTGCCCGGCCCGGGCGGCCGGGGAACTGCTGCGCGGCCCCTGGGCCGGCGCGGAGACGCTCGGGCTGACCGAGCCGGCCGGGGTCGGGCTGGCGGAGTGGCTGGCCCCTGGCGCCGGGGTAGTGGCCGACGGGGCCGGCGTCCCGGCCGGCGAGTGCGACGCCCGGTGGCCGGTCGCCGGCCCGGGCCTGGCGCTGTGACGCGACGAGCCGGGGCTCACCGCGTGCCCGAGCGTGGTGCCCGTTGCCTTGCGGTGGTAGACCACCGCCTCCAGCGGCTTGCCGACGGCCAGCTCGAACACCGTGATGCCGGTCATCGTGACCGCGAACACCGCCAGCGAGGCCAGGGCGATCACCACCCAGCGCGGCCGGGAGCCCGGCCGGCCTGAATGGTGCCCGCTGCGCCCGCCGGGACCGCGCCCGTCGCCGTGGCCCGCGGTGCCGGGGATGAGGTCACCGGCGCCGGTGCCGTAGCCCGGATGGCCGGTGCCGAACGCCGCCGTGGCCTGCGGGTCATCCGGCCCGTACCCGCCGCCCGGCGCATAGCCGGCGGCGCCGTGCCCCGGGGCGGCGTAAGGAGCCGTGCCGTTGCCGTTCCGGTAGGCGGCCGGGCCGGCGCCGGAGCTCCAGGGGGCGGTCTCGCCGTCCCGGAAGGCTGCGGTGCGCCGGTCATGAGTGCTGTCGCCCCCGCCGGCGCCCTGGCGGTAGCCGCCAGGGTCGTCGGTCACGGCCGGGAACATCTGCGTGGGGCTGTCGTGCAGCCCGCTCGCCTGCTGCGGAACATCCGCCCGTGCCGCACCGCGGCTCGCCGCCTGGGCTCGCGCCCAGGCAGCGGCTGGGCCGGCCTGCCCGCCCGGCTCCTGCTCGCGCAGTGCCCGGGCCGCCTCAGTCTCCTGGCGGTGCCGGTTCAGCGCGGTCGCCAGCGAGCTGTCCATGGTCTTCGGGGCGAGCTCGGCGGCCTTCGCTTGCAGCCGTTCCTTGCCGGCGCCGAGATAGAACCGGTAAATGGCGGAACCGGCCGTGCCGGCCACGCTCATCATCGCCGTGCCGATGATGGTCCCGGCCACGCCGAGATAGGAAGCTGCTATGGCACCGGTCACGGCGGCGAGGACGCTGGCCATGACCTGGAGGGCGCTGACGTCGAACCGCCGGCCGCCGCTGCTCATCAATGCTCCTTGTCTTGTTCCGTGTTCGCGGCCGCCCGGGCTGGCGCCCGGCGGCCATCGCAGTGGCAGCTTCCGAGCCTATGCGCGGCGGCGGGCTGGCTGGTCCGTTCCGGCCGGCTTTTTACCTGCCGTCCGCGGCCCGTTGCCTGCCGTCCGCAGCCCGGTGACCTGGATGATCACCCGGCCCGGTCAGCCGGCCGAGGTGGCCGTGGCCGCCGGGGACCGGCCGGGCGCCAGCCCGGCCAGCCTGCACTGCGGCCGGGTCAGCCCGCCGGCGGCCGTGCCCGCGGCGAATGCCTGATGACAGGTCCGCCGGGCCTGCCCGCCGCATTCGTGCAGCAGGCTGCCGCCCATGCTGCTCGGCAGGTTGACCGTGATGCAGCCGTCCCGGGACTGGTCGTAGCTGCCGGGCCGCAGCGCCGCCCAGCGCCGGCCCCGCCGATCGAGGCCACGATGAGCCCGGCCGCGATCGCCACGACGCGCTTGTCGCGGCGGGTCATCGGCCGCCCGCGCGGCTGAGCTGAGAACGGCATGACAGCGCGATAGTAGGCGAGCAGTGTTTCGGCCGCGTTAAGGCCGCCCTGTCCTCCTGGCACATCCTTGATCGTCTAGTAGACGTGAGATAGCCGCGGAGTAGAGGAAGGAAGTTCTGTCGATGGCACTGTATGTGGCCTTGTGTTATTACGACCGGGACCGGTACTGGGATGAGCCTCCCGAGACCGAGTTCTCTCCCGAGTACACGGAGTTCGCTCGGCGGGCTACCGAAGCGGGGGTGATGCGCGGCGGTGAGGCGCTTCACCCGGTGACGATGTCGACCACCATCACCGTTTCGGGCGGCAGGGGCGGCGACGTGATGTTGACAGACGGTCCGTACGCGGAGGCAAAAGAGGTCCTGGCCGGCTACTTCGTGCTGGAAACGGCCGATCTTGACGAGGCGATCGGCTGGGCAGTCCAGATCCCGGCCGCTTGGAGGGGCAAGATCGAACTCCGCCCGATCGCGCCACACCACGCCTAGGCGCCCCCCCATGGACGCCAGCGCCGCCCTGGTCAAGGTGCTCAGGGAGGAAGGCCCGAGAGTACTCGCCACCCTGGTCCGCTACCTCGGCGACTTGCCGGTGGCCGAGGACGCCCTCTCCGAGGCCACAATCGCCGCTCTGGAAGCTTGGCCCGCTTCGGGAATCCCGGACAACCCCCGGGCGTGGCTGACCGTGGTGGCACGGCGCAAGGCGCTCGATCTGCTGAGACGCGAGTCGGCCAGAGCGGGCAAGGAGACCGCGGCGTACCGATGGGGAACGGAGCGTGCGAAAGACGAGATAGCGGAGGTGATCGACGCGATGGAGACCGAGAGCCAGTTGCGAGACGACATGCTGCGCCTCGTCTTCACCTGTTGCCACCCCGCTCTCAGCCGAGAGGCCCAGGTGGCCCTGGCCTTGCGCACGCTGGCCCGCCTCGAAGTCGATGCCATTGCCCGAGCCTTCTTGGTGCCCGAGGCCACCATGGCCAAGCGCCTGGTGCGGGCCAGGTCCAAGATCGCCACCGCGCGCATCCCTTATGTCATTCCCTCCGACGCGGAGCTCCCCGATCGTCTGGCCGCGGTGCTGGCCGTGGTGTACCTGATCGCCACCGAGGCCCACGCCCCAACCGGCGGGGACTCGATGACCCGGGTGGATCTGGAGGCCGAAGCCGTTCGCCTGGCCCGGTTGCTGGGGGAATTGATGCCCGACGAGCCCGAGGTGCTGTCTTTGCTGGCTCTGTTGTTGTTCACCTCAGCTCGCACTCCGGCGCGAAGCGACGCCGCGGGCCACGTCGTGACCCTCGCCCATCAGGACCGCGATCGATGGAACCGAGAAGCCATCGCGGAAGGATCTCGGTGGTTGCAAAGAGCTGTCAGCTGGTCGGGCGGTAAGGCGGGGCCTTACCAGCTTCAGGCTCACCTGGCTGCGGCTCACTCCACCGCTACGAGCTGGGCCGAGACGGACTGGGATCGGATCATCGAGCTCTACGACCTGCTCGGGTCGGTCGCAGCCAACCCAGTGGTGGCGCTCAACCGGGCCGTTGCGATCACGGAGCGCGACGGGCCTCACAACGGGCTCGCTGCGCTAGGGGCCATCGTCGGCATGGAGCGGTCCCATCTCTGGCACGCCGCACTGGCCGACAACCTGCGACGGCTTGGCCGGACGGCAGAGGCCGCCGAGGAGCTGGAAACCGCCGCCGCGTTGGCGCCCACCGAGGGAGAACGGCGGCTGCTTATGTCCCGTCTCCTCGACGTGAGGTCCGGGCCCGCCTGACAATTCCAGGGCTGCAGGTGTCCTCTGCTGGTTTCGCCGTTCGTCCCTGCACCGAACCCAGATCCCGATCTCGGAGAGATCACATTACTGAAAGGAGAAGGACATGACTGGCAGCAACCCCGGACAGACGATCTCGCAGGAGAAGTACGTGTCCGTGGCCACCTTCCGCAAGACGGGCCTGGCGGTCGCGACGGCGACCTGGATCGTCCCGCTCTACGGCGGCCAGGTCGGTGTCTTGACCTCCTCGGCCTCCGGCAAGGCCAAGCGGCTACGGAACAACCCGAGCGTGACACTGCAGCCGAGCGACGTCCGAGGCCGGGTCAAAGCCGGCACCACGCCGGTGACCGGCACCGTTGAGCTGGTGACCTCCGGTCCGGACTTCGAGACGATCATCTCCAGAGTGAAGGCCAAGTACGGCCTGATGGTGCCAATCAGCCGGCTGATGGACCGTTTGCGACACCTGGGCAAAGGCCCCTTTCCCTATGCGGACACCGGCGTGGTGATCACGCTCCAGGGCTGATTCCCGCGGCGACCGTCGCGGGCATCAACGGTCGGCATCGTGCACGGCCCGCGGGTCAGGGAGTCGCGCACGGGTTGCCCAGCCCGTCCGCGGTCGCCCCCAGCGCCGCCAGGATCTTCTCGATCGCCACGTCCCGGGATGCAGGACGATGTCATCGGCGGGCGGGCGTCTTTCGTGGCAGACCACGGTGAGCGTGAGAACCTCCATCGTTCCGCCTGGGCCCTGCCCGCCACCCGCGGACCCGCCGCACGCCCTGCCTGTTGTTACGACATCGCAGTTCAGAGACTCACTTCACGACTTTGTACCCTGCACCGAAACGATTGTTTCAGTGCAGGAGGTGGCCGGTCATGGCGGTGAACCGGGCATGACGGTGACGCTGCGCCCGCTCGGCGAGCCGGGCGACCTCGGCTGGGTGATCATGGCCAACGGCGAGCAGTACGCCCGCGAGTTCGGCTGGGACGCCAGCTTCGAGGCGCTGGTCGCGCGGATCGTGGCCGGCTACGCGGCCGACCGTGACCCGGACCGGGAGGCGGCCTGGATCGCCGAGGCCGGCGGCCAGCGGGCGGGCTGCGTGTTCTGCGTGCGCGCCGACGACGAGACCGCCCAGCTGCGCGTGCTCCTGGTCACCCCGGCGGCGCGCGGCCAGGGCGCAGGGGCGCGGCTGGTCGCCGAGTGCGTCGGCTTCGCCCGCCGGGCCGGCTACCGGCGGATGACCCTGTGGACCAATGACCCCCTGGTGGCCGCGGGCCGCATCTACCGTGCGGCCGGCTTCACCCTGACCCGGCAGGAGCCCAGCCACAGCTTCGGCCACGAGATGACCAGCCAGACCTACGAGCTGGCGCTATAACCGGCCAGACGGCCACGACCAGCCCGCCCTGCGGGCCGGCCCGGGCGGGCCGGGGCGCTACGCGCCGGACAGCGTGACCGCGGCCTCGTCGGTGTAGGTCAGGAAGGTCAGGCTCTCCTGCAGGTACAGCCGGACCTCGGTGTCGGTGTGCGAGAGATAACCGATCGAGACGTCCTGGCCGAGGCGCAGGTCGAAGTCGCCGCCGCGGGCGGACAGCACCACCGCGCCGGCGATGGCCGGCGCCCAGACGATCTCGCCGCTGAACATCCGCCGGATGTGCTCGATTACCGGGTAGCCGTTGTGGCTGGTCTCGGTGACCGCGGTATAGGCCGCGGCACTGAGCGCCACCGCGTACGGGCCGTTCACGCCCGCGGTGCGCAGCGCGCTGAGCGCCTGCGCGATCGCCTCGGGGTAGCCGCGCGCGTCCTGCGGCAGGTCCCGGACCGGGTTGGAGGAAGCCGGCCGGATGCCGCGGATCCCGGCCGCGGGATAGCCGTCGAAGACCGCCCGGTCCTCGGCGAAGGCCAGCAGCCGGGCCGCGTCCTTGACCGGCTGCCAGTCGGAGTCCTGCGCGCCCCGGGCCACGTCGTCGACCTCGGCGCGGTCCAGGGTGAACGGCACCCGCAGCCGCACCAGCGGCACCGCCTCGCGCCGCTGAGCCGTGATGCCGTCGCCGGGGGGCTCAATGACCGCCAGGCGGCCGGTGTTCACCGCGGCCAGCTTCTCCCCGCCGGGTTCCTGCACGTCCACCAGCCGGCGCCCGGCCAGGTTTCGCTTGAAGGTCCGCGCGGCCTCCTCGGCGATCTGCGCCCACGCCTCGTCGGAGACGGGGGCCAGCTCGCGATGCAGGTTGTCCATGGTGATGCAGCTCCCTTGTGCGACGTCCGTGCCGGGCCGGCGGCCGGCCGGCCACCATTGTCCTCGCCCGGGCGGCGCAGCTCGCAGCGGCCGCGCCCCAAGTGCTACCCCGGCGCCGGGCCCGGCACCCGCCCGCCCGGGTAACGTCAAGCCGTGTGCCTGCTCATCGCGCTCTGGCAGGTAGTCGAGGGCGCGCCGCTGATCGTCGCCGCGAACCGGGACGAGCGCTACGACCGCCCGGCTACGCCGATGACCGTGCTGCGCGAAGCCGGCCCGCGGATCCTCGGCGGCCAGGACCTGGCGGCGGGCGGGACCTGGCTGGCGGTGAGCGAAGCCGGGCTGGTCGCCGGGCTGACCAACCGGCCCGCGCCGCAGGGCCGCGATCCGGCCCGGCGGTCCCGGGGCGAGCTGCCGATCGCGCTGGCCCGCCGCGAGTCCGCCGCCGCGGCCGCAGGCTGGGCCGCCGCCGCGGTGCGCCCGGAGGACTACAACCCCTGCTGGATGCTGGCGGGCGACCGGGAGTCGCTGCACTACCTGGACCTGACGGCCGGGTCCCGGCCCGCGGTGCGGGCGCTGCCGCCCGGCATCCACGTGCTGGAGAACGAGCCGCTCGGCGCCCCGTCGGCGAAGGCCGCCCAGGTGGCCGGGCGCACCGCGCAGGCGGTCGCCGCCTGGCAGGCCGCGGGCTCCGGCCCGGCTGGCCCGCCGGGCGGCCCGGGGCCGGCGGATGGTCCCGGCGGGCTGGCCGGCCCGCTGGCGGCGATCTTGCGCGATCACGCGCCGCCCGCGGGCGCGGGCGACGCCGCCCGGCCGGCCTTCACCTGGGCGGCCTGCGTGCACTCGCCGCTGTACGGGACGCGGTCAGCGATGATCGTCACCGTGCCGCAGTACGGGCGGCCGCGGATCCTGGTGGCCGGCGGGCCGCCCTGCCAGGCGCCGCTGCTGCCCGCCACCGCCGGCTGGGACCCGCCAGCCGGCCAGACCGCGACCGCCGGATCCGGGTCCGGATCCGGGACCGCCGAGCTGACCGGGAGCCGGGAATGGGATTGATCGCCACAGTCGGGCTGGTGCTGCACCCGGCCCGGGACAGCGGAACGGCGGCAACGGAGATCATGGACTGGAGCGCCGCCCGCAACGTCACCATGCTCGGCCTGCCCGGTGAGTCCGGCCGCTTCCCGGGCCCGGTGCAGACGGCCGGCCACACGGAGCTGGCCGCCCGCTCCGACCTGATCATCAGCCTCGGCGGGGACGGCACCATGCTGCGCGCGATGCGGCTGGTGTGCGGCGGCGGCCCGCCGGTGCTCGGCGTCAACCTCGGGCGGCTGGGCTTCCTGGCCGAGATCGACGTGCCCGAGCTGGCCGGCGCGCTGTCGGCCATCGACGGGCACGATTTCACCGTCGAGCCGCGGGCCGGCGTGCAGGCCGTGTTCGGCGACGAGCGCACGGTCGCGTTCAACGACATCGCGCTGGTCCGCAGTCCCGGCCACAAGAGCGCCGCCGTGGCCGTCCGGGTGGAGGACCACTCGTTCGTCCGCTACGCCGCCGACGCGGTGATCGCCGCCACCCCCACCGGGTCCACCGCCTATGCCTTCTCGGCGGGCGGCCCCATCGTCTCGCCGCGGGCCGAGGGCCTGCTGGTGATCCCGGTCGCGCCGCACTCGGCGTTCAACCGGGCGCTGTTCCTGGCCGGCGGCGAGGCGCTGGTGCTGGAGATCCTCGCGGACAGCGGCGATCTCGTCGTCGAGGCGGACGGCCAGGTCGCGGGCCTGCTGCGGCCCGGCGACGCGGTCCAGCTGACCCTGCTGCCGGCCGTCGCGCGGGTGGTGCGCCTCGGCCGGACCACGTTCTACCAGCGGGCCCGGCGCAAGCTGCGGGTGATGGGATCGGCCGAGATCGACGGCGACGAGCCGTACCCCGGCGGGGAGCTCCCGGCGGGCGAGCTGCCTGCCCGTTCCTAGTCCGGGAAGGCCCGCCCGGCGCGCGCCGGGGTCCCGTCCGCGTGATTCAGCCGTGATAGTAGTGACATTCCCGCGTTACTAGCGTGATTCTGCCGAAAATCCTCATTCTTGCGGTGCGCCGCCGCCGCTCTCGCCACAATGTCTGCGGGCGGAGAAAGGCGGAAATCATGAGACCCCGGCCATTTACTCCGAAGCGGTTCAGGCTGGCCGCCGGCCTGCCGAGCGCCGGCCTGCTCACCGCCGGCGGCCTGCTCGCCCAGATCCCCGGCGCCCGCGCGGCTGCCGCGTCGGCCACGGCCGCGCCGCAGCTGCACGTCTCGGGTAACGAGCTGGCCGATGCCAGCGGCCAGCGGGTCGTGCTGCACGGCGTCGACCGGTCCGGCGGCGAGTACATGTGCGTGGGGGGCCACGGCGTCTGGGACGGCCAGATGAACCAGGCCTCGGTGACGGCCATGAAGTCCTGGAACGTCAACGCGGTCCGCATCCCGCTGAACGAAGCGTGCTGGAACGGCGAGTCCTACGTGCCGTGGTCCTGGCGGGGCGCCCGCTACCAGAACCAGGTCAAGAAATACGTGGCGCTGCTGGACGCAAACGGGATCACCCCGATCCTCGACCTGCACTGGACCGACGGGCAGTACACGGGCGCGGGGGCGGGCTGTACCACCACCCAGGCCAGGTGCCAGAAGCCGATGCCCGACATCGGCCAGTCGATCAGGTTCTGGACGTCGGTGGCGCAGACGTTCAAGGGCAACAACAGCGTGATCTTCGATGTGTTCAACGAGCCGTACCCGGAGCAGGCCAGCGGCGAGACGCCAGCGGCGAGCTGGAACTGCTGGGAGCACGGCGGCCGCTGCCCGGGCATCAGTTACCTGGTCGCGGGCATGCAGCCGCTGGTGAGCGCGATCCGGTCGGCCGGCGCGGGCAACGTGCTGATGCTGGGCGGGCTGGCCTGGTCCAACGACCTGACCGGGTGGCTGGCGCACGAGCCGAAGGACCCCGACCACAACCTGGTCGCGTCCTGGCATTCGTACAACTTCAACCGCTGCAGCAACACGGGCTGCTGGAACAGCCAGATCGCGCCGGTGCTGGCCAAGGTGCCGGTCATCGCGGGCGAGATCGGCGAGAACGACTGCGCCGCCGGCTACGTCGGCAACCTGACCAGCTGGATGAAGGCCCACGGCGGCAGCTACCTGGCCTGGGCCTGGAACGCCGACTTCAGCTGCTCGGCCGGGCCCGGGCTGATCACCAGCTACGACGGCGCCCCGACCGCCTACGGCGCGGGCTACAAGGCCGACATCGCGCCCTAGCCGGCCACCGCGTGCCACCACGCGATGAAGCCCGGTGACGTCGGCGCCCACCAGATGGCCAGCGCCAGCTGCGCGACCGCCGCGCCGGCCAGCAGCCAGCGCAGCCGCGCCGACCGGCGGGCCCGCCGCGAGTGCGTGATCATGGTCAGCGAGAGCAGGGTGAACATGAAGTAGGCGGTGACGGCGCTATAGGCGAAGCCGAGCCACAGCGCCGTCACCAGCGCGACCACCGGGAAGGCCAGGCCGAGGGCGGCCACCGGCCGGCGCCGGAACAGGGCCCAGCCGGCCAGCAGGTACAGCGGCACGTGGACCAGGTCGGTCAGCCCGGTGAGCGCCGCATGGCCCAATGCCGGCCAGATCCCGCTGCGGAAGGCCAGCACATGCGCGGCCGGCGAGTAGTGCAGCGAGCCGGGAAAGGTGCCGGAGAACCGCCAGACCAGGAAGGCCCAGCTCGCGGCCACGGCCATGATCGGGAAGAACAGCACCGCCCCGATGCTGGCCGTGGCCAGGCTGTCATCCTGGTAGCGGATGTGGCTGATCAGCGGGGCGAACAGGACCATCACCGTGCCGTACATCAGCGCCCCCGGATCGGCGCAGTACGACAGGCCGAGCGCGATGCCGGCCGTGAACCCGCCGTCGGTCTCGCCGTAGGCGGCGAACCTGATGAACCCGTCCAGGGCAACGGCCAGGAAGGTCAGGCCGATCACGGTGGTCAGCAGCTGCGAGGCGGCGTACCACATAGCGGGCACCGCGACCAGCGGCAGCAGCAGCACGGCCACGACCGTCACCGGCAGCCGCCGGGTGAGCCGTACGCCGACGTAGGTGAGCGCGGCGCCCGAGCAGAGGCAGGTGAAGACGGCCAGGCCCAGCTGGCCGCCCGGCAGGATCACCGCGAGCAGCACCGGCAGCGGCGGGTAGGCGTACTTCAGGCCGCCGAGCTGGATGCCGCCGGCCGCGGTCAGCGCCGCCCGGTGCTCGATGAAGGCCAGGCCGCGCTGGCTGTATCCCTGCCGGTAGGCCCAGTAGGCCAGGGCGATGAGCGGCAGCGACGACAGCAGCCAGGCTGCTGACCGCCACCGCAGCCCGGATCCGGCGCTAGTCGGCCGGCTGGTCGGCAGCGGCCGGGCAGGCCGCAAGAGAACTGATGCCATGAACGGTCTTCTCCCAGTAGTGCGGCCGGGTGATCAGCTGCCACAGCGCCTTGTAGGACGCGATCGAGTGCAAGATCCAGTAGACCGGGTTGAGCAGCGACCACAGCACCAGCCGGTACCGCTGCCGCTTGAACGCGCCCATCATGCAGACGTAGATCATCAGAGCGTTCCCGGCCACCAGGTTCACCAGCCCGACCCACAGCACCCAGCCCGGGAACAGCTCGGAGTACAGGTGCGAGGGCACCAGCAGCGACATCACGAACAGCGCGTACAGCGGCAGCACGAACAAGAAGGTGAGCGGGGTCCCGGCGATCAGCAGCATGAAGCCCAGCGTCTGGCGCAGCCCGGCGCTGCGCACCAGGGCGACCGGGCGGCGGGTGTGCACCAGCACGGTCTGCATGTAGCCCTTGATCCACCGGGACCGCTGCCGGATCCAGTTGTAGGGCGACCGGTTGGCCTCCTCGTAGGTGGTGCTGTTCACCACGCCGACGGTGTAGCCGAGGGCGGAAGCGCGGATGCCGAGGTCGGCGTCCTCGGTGACGTTGAACGGGTCCCAGCCGCCGAGCTGGCGCAGCGCCTCGGTGCGGAAGTGGTTGGACGTGCCGCCGAGCGGGATCGGCAGCCGCAGCGCGTCCAGGCCGGGCAGCATGTAGTCGAACCAGAACGAGTACTCGGCGGTGAACATCCGGGTGAGGAAGTTCTCGTACACGTTCCAGTAGTTGAGCGCGGCCTGGACGCACACCATCTGAGGGCCGCCGCGCTCGAAGGCGACGACCACCTTCTTGAGCTGGTCGGGATCCGGCTTGTCCTCGGCGTCGTAGATGACCAGGTAGTCGCCCCGGGCGAAGAACAGGCCGACGTTGCACGCCTTCGGCTTGGTCTGCGGCGGGCAGGCCGGGATGATGACGAGGTTCATCCACTGCGGCAGCCCGGCGGCCTTGGCCGCCTCGATTGTCCCGGTGTCGTCCTCCTCCAGGAGCAGCAGCACCTCAAGCTTGTCCGCCGGGTAGTCGAGGTCGGCCAGGTTCGTGATCAGGTCCTTGATCACGTTGGCCTCGCGGTACATCGGCGCGAGCACGGTGAACGACGGCAGCTCGTCGTCCCGCAGCGCGGCCACGTCCTCCGCGGTGACCCCCTGGTGCCGCTCGCGCCGGGCGCCGGCCATGCAGACGACGAACTTGAACGCGACCCCGGCCAGGAACACCAGGCCGATGGCCACGGTCATGGCCTGCACGGCCGTGCGCGGCGTCCATACGAAGGCGGCGATCACCGCCGCGAGCAGCACGAAGACCCCGATCCGCTGGCTGGTGAACAGCGCCCGCCGGGCCGACTGGCTCTCGGCCCGGCGCCACAGGCCGAGCGCGGCCCGGTCCAGGATCACGTCGCGCAGCGCGCGCTGCAGCGCGTAGCGGATGTCCCAGTCGGTAGTGATGTGGTAGCGCACCGGGCCGCCGACGGCCCGCTCCAGCGAGGCGATCACCTCGGGGGTCGGGGCGAGCGGGCCTGCGACCAGGGTCTGCCCGCCCGGCAGGGCGCGCACCGGCACCCAGCGTTCCTTGATCAGTACGTCCGGGTCCAGCCCGGCCAGCAGCTCGCCGTCCAGTGGCTCGGCCACCAGGTCGACGTAGGGGGCGTCCCAGATGTCGCCCAGTACCTTGTGCAGGTCAAGGCGGTGCACCAGGCCGGCTGAGATGAGGATGACGCACAGCGGCGAGCCGGTGCGAGCCTGGGCGGCCAGCGCCCAGTCCCGCTCGCTGGCCGTGAGAACGTCGCGCTCGACCAGAATGTCGCCGATCGTGGCGTCAGTCAGGTCACGCTGGATAGCAGTGGTCACTCCAGCATTGATTACCCAAAGTAGCTATTGGTAACCTTGGGTAGTTATGGCGTTCAGCAGGGCGGTGAGCGCGGCGCCGAGCGGCGCGTCGAGGATCAGCCCGGCCAGCTGGTCACCCCGAGTCGGCCCCTGGTTGATAATCGCGACCGGGATCTGGTGCTGAGCTGCATGCCGGACGAACCGAAGCCCCGACATCACCGTCAGCGACGACCCGAGAACCAGCAGCGCGCTCGCGCCCGCCACCAGCTCGTAGCACTGCTGCACCCGCGGCCACGGGACGTTCTCGCCGAAGAACACCACGTCCGGCTTGAGCAGGCCGCCGCAGCGCCGGCAGTCCGCGACCGTGAACCGCCCGGTGCCGGCGTCGGCCAGCACCGCGTCACCGTCGGGGTTCATCGCCCGCACCGGGGCCGCCCAGCCGGGGTTGGCCGCGGTCAGCCGCTGCTCCAGTTCGCGCCGGGTCGTCCGCTCGCCGCAGCTCAGGCACATCACCCGGTGCAGGCTGCCGTGCAGCTCGGTCACCTGCCGCGCGCCGCCCGCCTGGTGCAGCCCGTCCACGTTCTGGGTGATGATCCCGGCCAGCAGCCCGCGCCGCTCCAGCCCGGCCACGCAGCGGTGGCCGGCGTTCGGCGCCGCCGCCGCCATCCGCGGCCAGCCCAGATGGCTGCGCGCCCAGTACCGCTGCCGCGCCGCCGGGCCGCCGGTGAAGGCCTGGTAGGTCATCGGCTCGGCCCGGCGGGCCAGCCCGGTCGGCCCGCGGTAGTCCGGGATGCCCGACTCGGTGGACAGGCCCGCGCCGCTGAGTACCGCCACGTTCCCGGCCGCCACCAGGTCCGCCAGCGCGCCGGCCCGCGGATCCCGGCCGGCCCCCAGCGCGCTGCCGCTGACCGTGATCGCGCCGGGGCTGATCGCGCTGCCCGCCGGGTGACTCACCCTTCCATGCTGCCCGATGGCCGGGGCTGCCCGGCCGCTGCCCCGCCGCGGGGCGGGTGCGGGCGGGCGCGGGGCGGCCGGAGGACCGGCCCGGGGCCGGGGCGCTGGGGCGCGGCCGTAGGGTAGCGGGATCAGCACCGACGAGAAGGGACGCCGATGGACTCCGACCGGGCCAGGAAGCTGCTGCTCGACGAGCGGGAGGACGTGGTCAAGCTGCTGGCCGGCACCGAGGTGGCGGCGGTGGAGGACCGCGAGGAGGAGAACGAGCCCGGCGACTACGCCGACGCCGCCCAGCCGCTGACTGCCCAGGGCATGGACGACGCGGTCGCCGGCACGCTGCGGGACCGGCTCGCCGCCCTGGACCGGGCGCTGGCGCGGCTGGACGACGGCACCTACGGCAAGTCCGTCCGCAGCGGCCAGCCGATCCCCGGCGCGCGGCTGGAGGCCGACCCGGCGGCCGAGCTCACCGTCGAGGAGGCCAGGCAGCAGCAGTCCGGCGGCTAACCCGGCGCCGCCGGCGCTGGCGCCCGCGGCCGGGCGCGCGGGTCACATCGAGTTGGCCCGCACCGGCGCCTCGCCGGTGCCGGTGATCGCGGGCCGGGCCGCGCTGAACGCCTCGACGGCGAACCGGCTCGTGCCGTCAAGGGCCAGCTCGGCCAGGATCCGGCCGAGCAGCGCCGCGAACTTGCCCGCGTGCCCGGCCCCGGCGCACACCAGCACCCGCTGCGACCCCGGTACGTAGTCGGCGATGAAGTCCCGGTCCGGCGGGAAGTCGTAGCAGCAGGTCCTGGTGTACAGCTCCGGGCCCGCCGCGCCGGGCAGATGCCGGTCCAGGAATTCGCGCACCCGCCGGACCCGCTCCTCGTCGCGCTGGCCGGTCCTGGTCTGCGGGGTGACCACCGGCCCGGCGCCGTCGATGCCGATCTTGGTCGCGACCTCGCCGTAGACCGGGAAGCCGTAGTACAGGCCGTCGTGGGCGATGTAGCCGTACACGCCGAACCGGTCCGGGGTGAAGTCGCGCACGTGCGGGGTGGCGAAGTAGGTCACCTGCTCCTCGGTCAGCGTGATGGGCAGCTCGGCGCCGAGCATGGCCAGCAGCAGCGGGTTCCAGGCCCCGCCGGCCAGCACCACCCGCGCCGCGGTGTACTGCTCGCCGCCCGCGGTGACCGTGACCCCGGCGGAGGTCTCCGCCAGTGCGGTGACCGGAGCCTGGTCGGTCACCGCGGCGCCGCGCTCGCGGGCCAGCGCCAGGTGCGCGGCGGTGCCGCGGCGGATGTCGAGGATCCCCGATTCGGGGTCGTGCAGCGCGACATGCGGGCCCGCTAGCCGCCACTGCGGCCAGCGCCGCATCACCTCGGCCTCGGTGAGCTGCTCGAACGGCAGCCTGGCCGCATTCATCGCGGCCGCCGCGTCGGCCACGTAGGCCGCGCCGGTGCCGCCTTCCGGGGCCAGGATCAGCCCGCCGGTGCGGTGCACCAGGGTCAGCCCGGTGCCGCGCTCGGCCACGTTCCAGCTCTGGTAGGCGGCCGGGGTCAGCGCGGTGTACTCGGGCCGGCTGTAGGCGTGCCGGATGACCCGGGAATGGTCCTCCGACGCGCCCCGGGCGTGCCCGTGCCGGTACTGCTCCAGCGCCAGCACGCCGTCGCCAAGCGGCCGGCTGAGCCAGTACGCGGTCGCGGCGCCGACTGCCCCGCAGCCGATCACGATCGCCCGGTACTGCCGTGTCATGACCACGCTCCTCGCGCCAGGGCCCCGCCGGGGTTCGCGCCCGGCAGGGCCCTTGCTGCTGTCGCGGCGCGCACGCCGGCGGCTGTCCCCGGCCCGCGGCCGGGGACAGCGCTACCGGCTACGAACTGCGCTTCCAGGTCACGCTGAACCCGGTGCCGCCCGAGTTGAGCGCGCCCGGCTGGGCCTTGACCTGGTTGCTGCTGTTGACCATGGTGATCTCGTCGTCGGGGAACGTCTTGATGGTGCCCGACTTGGTGGTCGTCGACACCGCGGCCCCGGAGGTGCTCCAGGTGCCGAAGTTCGACAGCGGGTAGATGCCGTTCGAGCCGCTCGGCGCCTCGGCGATCCACTCGGCGCTGGTGTCCTTGCACGCCGACGCCGAGCAGGTGAAGGTCTTGGTGAAGCTGTCGGCCTTCTCGGTGCTGTCGGTCACCGTCACCGTGTACTTGGTGCCCGAGCGGGTCACCGTGGAGGTGAACTTGTCGCCGGGCTTGATCGTGTGCACGGTCTGCACCGAGTTGGCGGGGTAATGCTCCCACCAGTCCCAGTAGTAGGCCGTGCCGCCCGAGCACTCGGCGATCGTGCCGTCCTGCTCCACCGAGCCGGAGGTGAAGCCGTCGATGCCGACCCAGAACGCGGCCAGGCTCGTGGTGGACGTGCACTTCACCGAGGGCTCGGTCCACGAGCTGGTCACCTTGCTGTACCCACTGCCGGTGTCGGCGTAGCCGGACCAGTTCCCGGACTTGACCTGCGTCAGTCCCTTGACCCGCGACGACCCGCCGAGCAGGTGCCGGGACGTGCCGGGCACGGTCACGTGCGACACCAGCGCCCTGGCCGCCGCCTCGCGCTGGGCCGCGCCGGGATGCGTCCCCGCGCTCGCTGCCGCGGCGCCGCCGAGCGCCATGACGGCCGCGGCCAGCAACGAGCCGCCCGCTAGCATGCTGCGCCGAAATTGCATGAGCCACCAACCCCCCAGATCCGGAAGACCGCGCCGTTATCGCGATCTTGATGCGCGCCCACGCTACGCCCGGGGTGATGAACACGACAAGACTTGAAATTTGCCCATTCCTGCGCAATAGGGCCGGTCACGCGGCCAGCCGGTCATGCCGCCAGCAGGGCCCGGTACCAGTCGTAGAACCGGGTGATCACCAGCTGCTCGCTCGGCACCAGGACCCCGCCGCGGGCGTAGCCGCGCGAGCTCATGTTCGGCTGGCACCACTGCGCGGCGGCGAAATCCTGCTCGTTGACCTTGCCGAACAGCGCCACCGCGTCGCCCACGTCGTGCCGGGCGTCCGCCAGCGTCTGCGGCGGGAACAGCCACTCGCACACCGCCCGGGTCCGGTCGGCCGACACCGGCTCGAACCGGTGCACGATCACGTGATCGCTGGTCAGCGACACGAAGCAGTTGGGCAGCAGCACCATGCCGTAGAACAGGCCCTCGTCCTCCGGCCGCAATCCCGGCAGCCGCGGCAGCACGGTCTGCCCGGTCAGCGAGAACGAGGCCCGGCCGGCGGCGATCGGGTAGCCGGAAGTGTCGTACCCGCTCATGCCCATGGCCGGCGAGGAGAACTGCGGGATCGTCTCCACCAGCTCGGGGTGGATGTGGCCGCAGTGGTAGCACTCCTGGAAGTTCTCGTAGATCAGCTTCCAGTTCGCGGCCACGTCGTACTCGGCCCGGCCGCCGACGGCCAGCTCCCCGAGGCCATACCGCTCGAACTTGCCGTAGTCCGCCAGCCGGTAGCTGATCTGCGGCGCTAGCTGGCTGGCCAGCGGCGGCGGGTCCCCGGCCAGGCTGACCCAGATCAGCCCCTCGAAGACCTGCGCGTGCACCGGGTGCAGGCCGAACCTCGATTTGTCGAGCTGAGCCATGGCCCGCCAGTTCGGCGCCGTGATCAGCGCGCCGTCCAGGCCGTAGATCCAGTTGTGGTACGGGCAGTGGATGGCGTTGCCGGTCTCGCCGGCCTCGGTCAGGCACAACTGCGCGCCGCGGTGCCGGCAGACGTTGAGGAAGCCGCGGATCTGCCGGTCCTTGCCGCGTACCAGCAGCACGCTCTCGCGGCCGACCTGGCGCCGGATGAACCGCCCCGGCGCGGGGATCTCATCGGCCCGGCCCGCGTAGTACCACTGCCGCTCGAAGATGCGCTCGCACTCGGCGGCGAAGACCGCCGGGTCGGTGTACTGCCGCCCGTCCAGCGTCGGCATGAGTTCGGTGCCGGCGGCCGGGCTGGTGTCTACGGACATGAGCCTCCCTCGGGCATAAAAGCTTTGGTCCTCACAAGGTGCCACACCGGTGATCTCTCCGGTTGCGACGACCGCAGGAGTATCTCGCTTATATGTCCTACATTTGCAGGAGCATCAGGCTCCGGGGAGGGGCATGTTCGAGCAGCACCTGCAGCACGCCGCCGAGCAGCTGGCCCGCGCCCTCGGCCGGTCGGTGATCATCGACGACGCTGCGCTGCGCCCGGTCGCGGTCAGCCCGCAGACCGGGCTGCTCGACCCGAGCCGGGTCGAGGCGGTGCTGCAGCGGCGCACCAGCGCGCCGCTGCGGCGGCGGCTGGCCGGGTACGGCATCTTCACCGCCCGCGAGCCGGTTCCCATCCCCGGCGACGCCAGCCAGGCGGTCCTGCCCCGGATGTGCTTCCCGCTCGCCGACGGCGCCCGCCTGCTCGGCTTCCTGTGGCTGATCGACGAGCCCGCGCTCACCGCGGAGCAGACCCTGCTGGCCCGCGCCGCCGCCCGCCAGGCCGCGCAGCTGCTGGCCCAGCGGGCGGCCTGGACCGCCGACCAGTTCGCGGTCGGCTCCGACCTGGCCGACGGCCTGCTGTCCGCCGACCCCGCCGTCCGCCGGCGCGCCGCCGACGTGCTCGCCGAGCAGGCGGCCCTGCCCGGGCCGCCCTACGCCGTGGCCGTCCTCCGCCCGCTGCCTCCGGTCAGCGACCTCCCGGCCGCCGCCCTCGCAGACCGGGACCAGGCGGCCGACTTGCGCCCCGCGGCGGACTTGCGCCCCGCGGCCGACTTGCGGCAGGTGTCCGCGGACCTGCGGCTGCGGCTGGCGCCCGGCCTCGCGGTGCTGGCCAGCCCGGGCGACGGCGAACTGGTCGCCATCACCGCCGGCGGCCAGCTGCCTGAGCTGCGCCGCGCCGTCAGCACCGCGCCCGGGCCGCCGCTGGCGGCCGGCGCCCGCGGCGGCGTTGCGGAGCTGACCGGAGCGCACGCCGCCCTGCCCGACGCCCGCTACGCCGCCCGGATCGCCGCCATCGTCCCGGACTACGGCCGCTACGCCGACTGGTCCGCCCTCGGCGCCTACGCCGTGTTCCAGCACTTCAGCCGGGACCGGGCCGGGCTGGAGCGGATCTGCCCGGGCGTGTCAGCACTGCTGGCGGACGGCGCCGGGCTCTACCGCGAGGCTGCCCGCGCCTACCTCGACTGCGGCGCCAGCGCGCAGCAGGCCGCCACGCGGCTGCATCTGCACCGGACCACGCTGTACTGGCGGCTCGACCGCGCCGCCGCGCTCACCGGCCTGGACCTGTCCCGCGGCGAGGACCGCCTGCGCCTGCACCTGGCCCTCCGCCTGGCCGGCCTGATCAGCTAGCCGTGACCTGCCCGGCCCCGGCCGCGCCGCCCTTGCCCGGCCCCGGCGGTCGGGGCGGCCGGGCACGGTGTCCGGGCCGAGCAGGCCGGTCAGCACGCGCCGCAGCAAGTCCGCGTACCGGCCGGACAGCTCAGCCTGGCCGGCCGGATCGCCGCCGCCGGACGCGCCGGACGCCCCGGCCGCGGCGGACGCCCCGGCCGGCGCGTCCGCCGCGGGCGCTGCCGGGTCCGCGGCCAGCAGCCCGGCGAGCCGCGGGTGCTGGCCGCTGGCCAGGGCCTGCTGCAGGTAGGCGGCGTTGCGTTGCTGGCGCTCTGATCCGCCGGCCAGCTCGTTCTGCACGAACAGCGCGGTCAGCGCGGTCAGCATCGCGAACGCCTCGACCTTGGCCGCCACCGGCGCCGGATGCCCGGCCAGCACCTCCAGCACGTGCTCCAGCAGGGCCAGGCCGTGCGGGCCCAGCGACGCCCCCACGCTGACCTGGGCGGCCAGCCACGGATGCCGTCGCATGATCTGCCGCGCCTGGCGGCCGACCTCGGTCAGGCCGGCCAGCCAGTCGCCGTCCGGCGCGGGCAGCTCGTACTCGGCGCCGGTCGCGTCGGTCATCAGGTCGATGAGCTCGTCCCGGCCCGCCACGTACCGGTACAGCGAAGCTGCCCCGGTGCCGAGCCCGGCCGCGACCCGCCGCATCGACACCGCGGCCAGCCCGTCCGCGTCGGCGATGGCCATCGCGGCCGCGACGATCTCCGCCTGGGTGTGCCCGGCCGGCCGGCCGGCCGGAGTCGCCTGGCCCGGCCGGGCTGGCGGTGTCGGCACCTTGTGGCCTCCCCTCGCTGACCTTCTTTTGCGAACGGCGTTTGCAAATAGTCTGCCCGGCCTCTAGATTAGTTCGCGAACAACGTTTGCGAAACAGGGAGGCAGTCATGACCACCGACCAGCCGGCCGGGACCCGGTACGCAAGCAACGGCGGCGTCCGGCTCGCCTATGAGGACCTCGGCGGGGCCGGCGGTGACCCGCTGCTGCTGGTCATGGGGCTGGCGGTGTCGCGGTTCTGGTGGCCGGACGGGCTGGTCGGCGCGCTGGCCGAGCGCGGGTTCCAGGTCGCCGCGTATGACCAGCGGGATGCGGGGGAGTCCACGCACTTCCCCTCGTCCGGTGGCGGCCCGGTCACCAGCGTGCTGCGCCGCCGGTCGGCCGCCTATTCCGCCGAGGACATGTGCGACGACGCGGCCGCGGTCTTGGACGCGCTCGGCTGGGAGTCCGCGCACCTGTTCGGGCACTCGATGGGCGGGCAGGTCGCCCAGCGGATCGCCCTGCGCTACCCGCGCCGGGTCCGCAGCATCACCTCGTGCGCCTCCCTGCCCAGCGACGTCAGCGGAGCCGGCGGCAGCCGGTACGTCCGGATCGGCACGGTGGCGAAGATGACGCGGCTGAGATTTCCGGAGGGGCGCGACGGCGACATCGCGCTCGGCTTGGCCCTGGCCAGGATGATCGCCTCGCCCGGGTACCCGTTCGACGAGGCCGCGGCCCGGGCCAGGATCGAGCGTGACGTGACCAGCGGCGTGCGCGACACCGCGGCGCAGTCCCGCCAGGCCGGCGCCAAGTGGCACGGCGGCAAGCTCGCGGAGCTCGACGTGCCGGCCCTGGTGCTGCACGGCGACTCCGATCCGGTGCTGCGGGTCGGCGCGGCCCGGGCTACCGCGGCGGCGATCAGGGGCGCCCGGCTCGTGATCTTGCCGGGTGTGGGGCATGATCTTCCCGCGGCCGTGTGGCCGCAGGTGGCAGGCGAGGTCCGGGCGGTAGCCGACCGGGCCGCGGCGCCCCGCCCGACGGCTGACGCGGGCTGACGGCCTGACCGGCCCGGCCGGGCTGGCGTTCCGGCGCGGAGCAGACAGGCCCGGCGGGAAGGACAGCCATGACGGTCTCGCGGCTGGCGCACATACCGGGCATCGGCGTGGACAAGGTCGGGGATGCCGCCGACGCGGCCGCCGACCCGGACATGCTGCGGCTGGAGAACCTGGACACCGACATCCCGCCGCCTGCCATCGCCCGCGAGGCCACCCGGGCCGCGATCGACCGCGACGACGCCAACAGCTACCTGCCCTTCCAGGGGCACCGGGCGCTGCGCGAGGCGGCGGCCGCGCACGTCGGCGCGATGGCCGGGCGCGGCTACGACCCGGCCGCCGAGTGCGTCAGCGTGGCCGGCGGGCTGAACGGGATTCTCAACGTGCTGCTGGCCACGGTCGAGCCCGGCCAGGAGGTCGTGCTGGCCGACCCGGTCTACGCCGGGCTGGTCAACCGGATCCGGCTCGCGGGCGGGGTGCCCCGGCACGTGCCGAGCGTGGCCGGGCCGGACGGCTGGGCCACCGACCCGGCCGGGCTGGCCGCCGCGATCGGCCCGCAGACCGCCGCCGTGCTGCTGATGAGCCCGGTCATGCCGACCGGGGCCGTGCTCGGCGCCGGGCACTACGACGCGATCGCCGGCCCGGTGGCGAAGCACGGCGCGGTGGTCGTCTACGACGCGGCGATGGAGCGGATCCGGTTCGACGGCCAGCCTCCCGCCCACCCGGCCGCGCACCCCGGCCTGGCCGCCGCGACCGTGACCGTCGGCTCGGCGTCCAAGGAACTGCGGATGATCGGCTGGCGGGTCGGCTGGGTGGTCGGTCCCGCGCCGGTCCTCGCCGACGTCGCGCTGGTCGGGCTGACCAACGTGGTCTGCCAGGTCGGCATCGCCCAGCAGGCCGTCGCCGCGGCGCTGGCCGATCCCGGCTCGGCCGCCGACGTGGCCGCCGCCACCCGGACCTGGCAGCAGCGCTGCGAGGTGATCCTGGACCAGCTGTCGGGCTATCCGTGCGTGCGCCCGCACGGCGGCTGGTCGCTGCTGATCGACACCATGGCCCTCGGGCTGTCCCCGCGGCAGGCGTCGCAACGGCTGTTCGAGCGCGGCCGGGTCGCGGCCACGCCGATGGACGGCTGGGGCCCGGGCGGCGGCCGCTACCTGCGCCTGGTGTTCGCCAACGAGCCCGCCAGCCGGCTGGCGGGCCTGCGCGCCCGGTTCGGCGCAGCATTCGGCTGACCGGCTGACCGGCTGACCGGAGGCCCCGCGACCGGAGGCCCGGGGCTGGCCCCGGACGCCGGTTGATAACGATCGTTCGCAGAGTACAGTCTGTCAATGGTCAGGCCGAATACGGAGCCGGACACGGAAGGGAGCCGCGCGGCCATGGAGGATTTCACCGACATCAGCTACGAAGCCGACCAGGGCCTGGCCTGGATCACGATCAACCGCCCGGAGCGCTACAACTCCTTCCGCGCGCAGACCGTCGACGAGCTGATCACGGCGTTCAAGCGGGCCTGGGCCAGCGACGAGGTCGGCGTGGTGGCGCTGACCGGGGCGGGCGACAAGGCGTTCTGCACCGGCGGCGACCAGAAGCAGCGGATGGAGACCGGCGACTACGGCCCGTCCGAGAGCGGCCTGTTCGAGATCGAGTCGCTGCACCGGGTGATCCGCGAGGTGCCCAAGCCGGTCATCGCCGCGGTCAACGGCTTCGCCATCGGCGGCGGCCACGTGCTGCACCTGCTGTGCGACCTGACCATCGCCGCCGACACCGCCAGGTTCGGCCAGAGCGGCCCGCGGGTCGGCTCGTTCGACGCCGGGTTCGGCACCGGGCTGATGGCCCGCGCGATCGGCGAGAAGCGGGCCAGGGAGATCTGGTTCCTGTGCCGCCAGTACAGCGCCCAGCAGGCCATGGACTGGGGCCTGGTGAACGCCGTGGTCCCGCTGGACACGCTGCACGCCGAGGTCCGGTCGTGGGCCGATGAGATCCTGCGGCTGTCGCCGACCGCGCTGAAGATCCTCAAGCAGTCGTTCAACGCCGACACCGAGCATTTCGCCGGCCTCGGGCACGTGGCCTACTCCAGCCTGAAGATGTTCACCGGCACCCCCGAGGCCCAGGAGGGCATCGCCGCCTTCAACGAGAAGCGCAGCCCGGACTTCTCCGCCTACCGCGGCGACTGACCGCCGTGCCGTCCGGCCCGCCGTTCGCCGCCGGGCTGCTTGCGGGCAAGCGGATTCAGCGCGGCGTCAGCGGCCGGTGAACTCACCGGGCGCTTCTCCCGGAACGCGGCGAGCGCCTCGGGCATGTCAGCGGTGCGGGTCAGCAGGGCCTGGCCGCGGTTCTCCAGCTCCAGCACCGCCGCGTACGTTCTTGCAGGCCCAGCATGGGCAGCGCGCCGAGCCCGGCCAGGTGCTCGGCGTCTGATAGGCCGTCTCCAGGCTCTTCACACGCCCAGCCTAGAGACAGCGCACCGGCGGGTCGGCCTCATGATCTCGGTAACTTTTCAGGCGTATCTGCGGAAAAGTTACCGAGATCATGAGAGCCGGCCGCGTCAGGCGAAGCGGGGCGGGCGCTTGTCCAGGAAGGCAGCGATACCCTCGGCGGCCTCGCCGTGCTCGAACAGGGCCTGCTCCTGGGCGATCTCGTAGCGGAACCCGTCAGCGGGCGCCATCGCCAGCGCGGCGTCGGCGCACCGGATGGCGGCGAGCTGGGCCGGCCGGGACGCGGCGGCCAGTTCCGCGGCCAGGGCCAGGGCGCCCGCCCGGGCCCCGCCCTCGGCGAGCCGGTCGGCCAGGCCCATGGCCAGTGCCTCAGCGGCCGGCACCTGGCGGCCGGTGAGCATAATGTCCAGCGCCCGGCCCCGGCCGACCAGGCGCGGCAGCCGCTGGGTGCCGCCCGCGCCGGGGATCAGCCCGAGCCTGACCTCCGGCAGCCCGAACCGGGCGGCCAAGCCTGCGACCCGCATCGTGCACGCCATGGCCAGCTCCAGGCCGCCGCCGAGGGCGGGCCCGTCGACCGCGGCCACCGACAGCCACGGCGCTGCGGCCAGCCGGTCGTTGACCGCGCGCATCGCGTCGCCGTACGCGGTGAACGCCTGGCCGTCGATGCCCGCCATGTGCCGGATGTCGGCGCCGGCTGCGAAGAAGGTGTCCAGCGCCGAGATCACCACCATCACCTTGACGTCGCCGGCCGCCGCGGCCGCGTCGATGGCGGCGTGCAGGCCGTCAAGGACCGGCGGGCTGAGCGCGTTGGCGGGCGGGTGGTCCAGCGTGACCACGACCACCCCCGCCGCGGCGGGCTCCCAGCTGACGGCCGGTGTCGCGCGGGTCTGCTCAGTCATCAGGTCCTCCCCGGGCTAAGGCGAACCCCCGAACTGCGAACCCCGTGCCGGTGACAGCACCGGCACCAGCTCACCGTGATTGTGACATCCGCCGGGCCGCGGCGGCGGCCGCTCGGCCGGGCCGGCCCGGCGAGCTCACGGACGGCGGGGAAACTGCCCGAAGTCCGGCGGCCGCTTGGCCTTGAACGCCTCGCGGCCTTCCTTGGCCTCCTCGGAGCCGTAGAACAGCAGGTTGGCGTCGTGGGCGAGCTGCTGGATCCCGGCGTAGCCGTCCTCGGCGGCGTGGAAGCTGGCCTTCATCAGCCGCAGCGCGAACGGCGAGAGCGCCAGCATCTCCCGGCACCACCGGATCGTCTCGGCCTCCAGCTCGGCCAGCGGCACCACGGCGTTGACCAGGCCCATCTCCAGCGCCTGCTGCGCGTCGTAGCGGCGGCACAAGAACCAGACCTCTTTGGCCTTCTTCATGCCGATCAGTTGCGCCAGGGAACTGGCGCCGAATCCGCCGTCGAACGACCCGACCCGGGGGCCGACCTGGCCGAACTTGGCGTTATCGGCCGCGATGGTCAGGTCGCACACCACGTGCAGCACGTGGCCGCCGCCGATCGCCCAGCCGGCCACCATCGCGACGATCGGCTTGGGGCAGCGGCGCATCGCCACGTGCAGGTCGGTGACGTGGAACCGGCCGACGCTGTCCGGGTCGGTCTGATAGCCGCTGTCACCGCGCACCCGCTGGTCGCCGCCGGAGCAGAACGCCCTGCCGCCCTCGCCGGTGAGGATGATCACCCCGACCGAGGTGTCCTCGCGCGCGACGGTCAGCGCGTCGGACATCTCGATGAGGGTCTGCGGCCGGAAGGCGTTATGCACCTCGGGACGGCAGATAGTGATCTTGGCGATGCCGTCGCCGGTGGTCTCGTACCGGATGTCGGCGTAGTCGCCGGACTGCTGCCAGGTGATGTCCCGCTGATCAGTGTCGGTCATGGGCTCATTCTGCCCGCGCCGTCCGGGGCTTCAGGGCGCCAGGTCCGGCCGCAGCGCAGTCTCGCTCAGTCGCCGAACGGGAACGGGTGCAGTTCGATGATCTCGGCCTCGATCAGGCCGGCCGCGCGCAGCGGCAGCCCGGCCACGGCCGCCTCCGCGGCCTCGCGCTCCGCCTCGAAGATCAGCACGGCACCCGGCCCGCCCGGTGACCAGGCCTCGGCCAGCAGGCCCTCGGCCCGCAGCCGGGCCAGTCCGGCCAGTTCCGCCTCGGCGTGCGGGGCGATGTCGTCGCGGGTCACGCCGGGACGCGGGCGGCAGATGACCAGGATCCTCATGCCGGGCAGCGTATCGCCCGGCCGCCCGCGGCTCAGTTGCCGAGCAGGGCCAGGATCCTGGCCCACGCGTCGTCGCGGGCCGGCCTGCTGAACGGCGGCGTGCCCGGCCACCAGAAGGCGTGCTGCACTCCGGGGTAGGTGACCAGTTCATGGCGGGTGCCCGCCGCGGTGAGCGCCGTCTCGATCTGCGCGCGCTCGCCCGCGCCGATGAGCGCGTCGTCCGCTCCGGCCAGGTAGAGCAGCCGGCCGCTGATGCCGGGGGTCAGGGTCAGCGTGGGCTCGGGCTGGCTCAGCGGGATGCCGGTCCCGGCCAGCCAGCCGCCGTACAGCACCGCGGTCCGGGCCAGCGGCAGCCGGCACGCGGCCAGGTAGGCCAGATGGCCGCCGGCGCTGAATCCGATCATGGCGCCCCGCTCGATGCCCGGCTGGGCCTGCAGCCACGCCAGCGCCGCGGCCGAGTCGGCCAGGGCCTGATCACGGGTCAGCCGGTGCAGGTACCGGAAGCCCTCCGCCCGCCCGGCGTCGTCGCGGGCCAGCCACCGGCCCGGCGGCGCGTGGCGGTGGTAGAACTCCGGCGCGACGGCCAGGTAGCCCCGCTCGGCCAGGTCGCTGGTCACGGCGCGGATGTCAGGGCTCACCCCGAACAGCTCGTGCGCCACGATCACGCCGGTCCGCTCCGGCGGCCCGTCCGGCCGGGCGGCCCAGGCCGGGAGCACGGTCCCGTCGCCGGCGCTGATCTCGATCTGCGTGCTGCTGATAGCCATGGCCCTCATCCTCAGCCTGGCTGAGACTGGTAACCACAGCACCTTGTTACTGGTAATGACATGCGTAGGCTGAAGTGATGACCACCAGCGGAGATCCGCGGGGGCTGGGCCAGCTGCTCCGGTCCCGCCGTGAGCGGCTCGCCCCCGCCGACGTCGGCCTGCCCGCGGGCCCGCGGCGGCGCACGGCGGGCCTGCGCCGCGAGGAGGTCGCGCAGCTGGCCAGCCTGTCCGCGACCTACTACACGTTCCTGGAGCAGGGCCGCCCGGTGCGGCCGTCCGGCCCGGTGCTGGACGCGCTGGCCGCGGCGCTGCGGATGTCCGCCGCCGAGCGGCGCTACCTGCAGGTGCTCGCCTACGGCCCGGACGGTGCCGCGGGGCCGGCCCCGGTGTCGGCGGCCCGCCGCCGGAGCGGATCGACCCCGGGGTGGCCGCCCTGGTGCAGCGGCTCGACCCGGCGCCGGCGATCGTCAAGGGCCGCCGCTGGGACGTGCTGGCTGCCAACCCGGCCGCCCGCGAGCTGTTCACCGACTGGGACGCGCGGCCGCCCGCCGAGCGCAACCTGGTGCGCTGGATGTTCACCAGCAGCGAGGCCCGCGAGGTCTACGCGGAGTGGGAGCCGGAGGCCCGGGCCATGCTCGGCCGGTTCCGGCTGGCCGCCGCCCGCTATCCCGGTGACCCGGACTTCGCCGAGCTGATCACCGGGCTGCAGCGCGACAGCGAGCAGGTGCGCCGCTGGTGGCCACGGCACGACGTGACCGCGGTGGGCAGCGGGACCAAGAAGCTGCGCCACCCCCGGCTCGGCGTGACCGAGTACGCGCATGTGGTGCTGGTCGTGGCCGACCACCCGGACCAGACGCTGGTCACGTATTCGGCGGCAGGCTGACCGCCGCCGCCCGGCCTGGCTGACCGCCGGCCGGTCCGGCTGACGGCCGCCGGGCCGGGCCTCGCCGGCCGCCGTCACAGGCTCACGTGCGAGCGGTTCACTGCAATCGGCGGGCGGCGCACCAGGAAGGTGCCGAGCAGGACGGGCTTCGGCACCCGGACCACCGCGATCGCGAACCGCGCGGCGCCGCCGGGCGGCGGCCCGGTCGCCTGCCTGACTTGGCCCGGGGTGAAGCGGCCCCGGAAGGCCACCACGCAGACGTCGCGCGCAGCCCGCCGCGGCAGCAGGCTGAGCAGGTCATACAGCTCCCGGTTGGCGCGCCGGGTGAGCCGGGCCCGGTCCGTCAGCGCCACACCCGCGAGCCGCCCGCGGCCGTCGGTGGCGCGCCGCGCGGCGGGCAGCGCCATGAAGCACGGGGCGGCCCCGGTGCCGAAGGCGTCGCGGCCCGCGCCGCACGCCGTCAGCCCGGCCGCCAGCACGACGGCCAGCCCGGCGGCGAGGAGCGCCGCGCCCGCCCGGCCGCGGCGCTTGCCTGCCGGGCCGGCCGGCCGCCGGGCCTGCCGGGCTCGCCCGGCGGCCGGGAAGCGCGCGGGATCATCGGCGTCACGGCGCCTCCTCCGGCACGGCTGGCAGCCCCGCCATCGGATGCCGCCGGGCCGTCCATTCCAGCCACGCCCAGCACGACCAGCCCACCGGCAGCACCAGCCAGAAGCTGATCAGCCGGTACAGCAGCACCGCGATGGCCGTCGCCACCACCGGCCCGCTGAAGGCCACGATGGCGAAGGTCAGGCTGTCCTCCACCACGCCGAGGCCGCCGGGCGTAATCGGCAGGTTGGCGGCCAGCTGGCCGGCCCCGTAGGCCAGCAGCAGGCCATGCCACGGCACCGAGGCACCCACGGCCAGGAACGCCACGGCCAGGCACCCGCAGTCGAGCGTCCAGTTGGCCAGCCCGAAGCCGAGTGCCGCCGCGGCCTGCCCCCGCGTCAGCCGCACCGCGGCCAGCCGGGCGATGATCCGGCCGGCCTGCACGGCGCTCTCCCCGCGCGGGTAGCCGGTCAGCCGCTGGCTCAGCCGGACCAGCGCGGACACGCACCGGATCAGGGCGCTCTTCTGCACGAACACTGCGGCCATGGCCAGGGTCAGCAGCAGCACGCCCACGATGACGCCGACCAGGTCCAGGTTCGCTCCCTCGGTCCCGGCGATCAGGGCGCCGGCCGCGGCGACCGCGGACAGCGTCACCGACGCCACCACGAAGGTCGCGGCGACCGTCCAGCCGGATACGGCCTCGTCGGCACCGCGCCGCCGCAGCTGCCGGTACGAGAACACGGTGGCGATCACCGTGCCGGCCGGCATCGAGTTGGTGATGGAGTTCGCGGCCAGCGTGATGCCCGCCAGCGGCCCGGTCGGCACCCGAGCCCGGCCGGCCGCGAGCAGCCGGCCTTGCAGTAGCACGAAGGCCAGGTAAGACCCCGCCTCGGCCAGCACGCCCAGCGCGACCCAGGCCCAGTTCAGCTGGGCCAGCGCGGTGGTCGCCCCGGTCAGCTCGCTCTTCTGGTCGGCCAGCTGCTCCAGCACCAGCGCCGCCAGCCCGAGCCCGATCACGTACCTGGCCACCGGCCAGGCCCGGCGGACGCGCTGCCGCCAGCCCGGCGGGGCCGGCCGGGCGCTGCGGGCGGGACGGCCCGGCCCGGCGGCGGCACCCGCCGCGCCAGGCTGGGCCGCGTCGCGGGGCACGACCCCAGTGTCCGGCAAAGCGGCGGCCGCCGCGAGTCAGCCCGGCGTCCGGCGCGGCCGCGGCCGCGCCGCCGTGGCCGGGCGGTTGCGCAGCGCCGTGGTCGCCGGCCTGGGCTCAGGGCCGGGCGGCCCGGGCGGCCAGCTGCTCCAGCCGGGCGGCGGTGCCGTGGCGCCGGGCCTGCCGCAGCCCGGCCTTGGCCATCAGCCCGTTGGAGATCAGCAGCAGGTTCTTGCGGGGCGGCGCCATGAAGCCGCGGACTGTGTGCGGCGCGTACACCGCCGCGCCATCGCCCGTCACCTCCAGCCAGCCGGTGAACACCCGGGTTCCGAGGCCGACCAGCTGCGGCCGGTAGGCGTGCGCCAGCAGGCCCGCGCGCCGGCCGCCCGGCGGCAGCAACCCGGCCCCGGCGACCAGGCGGAGGCCCGCGGCGTCGTGGCCGGCCAGCTCCACCGGCACCACCACCGGCCGCCCGTCGGCACCGCGGTAGGCCAGCACCCGGTGCGGCAGGACCGCGATCTTGCTGGCGTCCCGGCCGGTGTCGGTGCGCGGGCCGGTGCCGTTCCCCGGCGGCTGCTGCGGTTCTGCCCCGCCCGGCCAGGGCTGGCCGGCCACCTGCGGCTCGCCGCAGCCGCCCAGGTCCGGCCAGGTCACCATGCGCTCGACCGCGACGTCGACGAAGACCCGCTCGGCGTAGTACTCGCGCAGCAGCCGGTCCCACACCGGGCCGCGCTTGACCTCCCCGAGGAACCGCTCGGCCTGCGGGACCAGTGCCTCCAGCCGCTCGCGCGACGGCGTGAGGTCCACGCTTGCGCGGCCCTGGGCCAGCACGAACAGCGGCCGGGCGGAGAACCCGTGCTCCCGCGAGTGGAACGCCAGCGCCACCTGCGGGTTGGCGATGATCCGTTCCAGCTTCTTGCCGAAACCAAGCGAGGTGGTGAAGCCCAGCTTGCCGTCAGCACGGTCCCGCACGCCCACCGTGGCCACCGCGGTGACCACCGCGCCGCCTGCGGGCGTGAGGTAACCGACGGCGGCCGTGAGGTCACCGCCGATTACCTCGTCGGTCTCGTCCGGCCAGTGCACCGGCGCGGCCGTTCCCTGGTGTGCCATACCGCATTATGGGCCGCACGACGGGCGGGCGGGAGCACCCGCAGCATCCGGGACGGGGGCCGTCAGCGGGACCGCGCGGTGCGGGCCAGGGCCGGGATCACCGCCGCCGCGACGACCAGGTGCAGCGAGATGAGCCCGAGGGTGGCGGCGGTGGTGGTCGCCGCGATCAGCGGCAGCGCCAGCGACGCGGCCGCCGCGGCGACGGCGGCGCCGGTCCACGCCACCCGGGCCCGCGGCGTGAACCGCTCCAGTACGGCCAGCAGCAGCCAGCCGAGCAGCCCGGCGGCCAGGCTGACGCCGATGACCTGCCCGGCGCCGATCGTCTGGACGTGACCGGTGGCGGCCATCAGGCCGCGGCCGGGCCCGAACATCGGCGCGTGGCCGGGCCCGAAGACCGCACCCCGGCCGGGGCCGAACCGGAAGGTCAGGTGGATGCCCAGCACCGGGACCTCGACGACCCAGGCCAGCGCCGCGGCCAGCGCGCCGCCCGCGGCGGCCAGCGCCCGGGCCCGGATCTGCCTGGTGTCCGCCAGGGCGGGAGCAGCGGTGGTCATCATCGGTGTTCTCCTCGTCTCACTCGCAGCGCCTGGCGGCGCGGCTGAGACCAGGCTCTCCCGGGCGGCGGTCATCCGGCGTCATCCCGGTGGCGGCGGCTGGGCTGCTGCTCCGGCCGCAGCGCGCTACTCCCTGCGGAGTACGCCGGCCGCCTCCGCCGCGACGATGGCGCCCGCCAGCTGCCGTTATACGCTCCAGGCGATGAGCCTTGAGACCGCAGTCCGCCGGGCCCGGCGCTGGCGCGGCGCCGCGGGCGTCGCGCTGGTCACCGTGCTGACCGTGGCGGGCGCCTACGCTGAGGCCAACCCCCGGCACCACTACGGCGGCCTGCACCTGGCCAGTCATCCGCCGCTCGCGGCCTACCTGCTGCTGGCCCTCCCGGCTCTCGCGCTGGCCTGGCGCAACGCCCGGCCGGCCGCCGTATTCTGGCTCGCCGTGGCCGGCGCGGCCGGGTGGGCGGCGCTCGGCCAGATCGACGGGGCCGCGCTCGTACCGGTCATCGTCGCGCTGTTCTGGGTCGCACTGACCCGGCCGTGGCGGGTGGCGATTGCCGCCGGGCTGGCCGCCGCGGCCGTAATCTTCGTGACCGAGGGCCTGCTCGGGCCGTTCGGCTGGCTCGGCGGCCCGAACGCGACGATGTGGCCCGAGCTGCTCGCGGCCGGCGCGCTCGGCGCCTACGTCGCCGCCCGGCGCCAGTGGCTGGCCGCCGAGCGGGACCGTGCGGCGCGGGCCGAGCGGGCCCGCGAGGAGGAGACCCGCCGCCGCGTCGACGCCGAGCGGATGCGGATCGCCCGCGAACTGCACGACGTCGTCGCGCATTCGATGGCGATGATCAACGTCCAGGCCACGGCGGCGAGCATGCAACTGGCCGCCGACCCGGACGGCGCCGCCGCTGCCATCCAGGCGATCCGAAGCGCCAGCAAGTCCGGGCTGCGCGAGCTGCGGGCCATCCTCGACGTGCTGCGCCAGGCCGACGGCGACGACGCTGACGGAAGCGGCGGCCCGTCGGTGCCGGAACCTGACCTGCAGGCCATCGCGGCGCTGGCCGCGGCCACCACCGCAGCCGGCACGCCGGTCCGGCTGGATGCCGCCGGGGCCGGGCTGGATGCCGCCCCGGGACAGGCGCTGCCGCCGCCGGTCGCACTGGCGGCCTACCGCATCGTGCAGGAGTCGCTGACCAACGTGGTGCGCCACGCCGGGCGGGTCGCCGCGACCGTGACCCTGCGGCACGCGGACGGATTCCTGCAGGTGGAGGTGGTGAACGAAGCCGGGGCGGCGGTGCCGGCCTCGGGCGACGGGGCCGGGGCGGGGCTGGCCGGGATGCGCGAGCGGGCCGCCGCGCTCGGCGGCACGCTGGAGGCGGGCCCGCGGCCCGGCGGCGGGTTCGCGGTCCGCGCCCGGCTGCCGGTCACCGGCCGGCCCGCGGAGCCTGCCCCGCAGGCGGCGCCGGCTGCGCCGCCGCGGCCGGTGGCGAGCCAGCCGTGATCAGGGTCCTGCTCGCTGACGACCAGGCCCTGGTCCGGGCCGGCTTCCGCGTGCTGGCCGGATCGGCGCCCGACATCGAGGTGGTCGGCGAGGCCGCCGACGGCGCGGCCGCGGTCGAGCTGGCCCGCTCGCTGCAGGCCGAGGTGGTGCTGATGGACATCCGCATGCCGGGCACCGACGGCCTGGAGGCCACCCGGCGGATCGCCGCCGACCCCGGGCTGAGCGGCGTGCGCGTGATCATCCTGACCACCTTCGAGCAGGACGAATACGTGTTCGAGGCCATCCGCTCGGGCGCCAGCGGCTTCCTGGTCAAGGACACCGAGCCCGAGGACCTGGTCAACGCCATCCGGGTCGTGGCCCGCGGGGACGCGCTGCTGTCGCCGGGAGTCACCCGCCGGCTGATCTCCAGCATCGCCGGCCGCGCCCCGGCCCGCCCGCTGGACTCCTCCGCCCTGTCCGCGCTCACCGAGCGGGAGAAAGAGGTCCTCGCCCAGGTCGCTGCCGGGATGAGCAACGACGAGATCGCCGCGAGCCTGTTCATGAGCCCGCTGACCGCCAAGACCCACGTCAGCCGGGCCATGGCCAAGCTCGGCGCCCGTGACCGAGCCCAGCTGGTCGTGATCGCCTACGAAACCGGCCTGGTCCGCCCGGGACTGTCCTGAGCCGAGCGCCTGCGCGTTAGTAGAGCTCGGGCGCTGCGCCATCGCCGCGGGCCCGGTCCGCCATCTTCTCCCAGAAGCGCCGCAGCTCACCGGCCGGCACCGACGACTGCCACGCCCCGGCCGCGGCCCGGGCCTGGCGGCCGCGCAGGAGCGCCTGCTGGCCGTGGCAGAACGCCTCACTCAGCTCAGCACGATGCGGCTGGACGCCGCTCGGCGGATACGGGCACAACCGGAACGGGCAGCCGTCCAGGCAGTTCGTGCCCGGCGCCGAGGTATCGGCGCCGCCCACGGTCCTGGTCGGATCCAGCGGCTCCCGGTTCGCGGTCAGGCAGGGCGGCAGTTCCCCGCGGTCGGCGCGCTGCAGCCGCCGCTCGAGCTGCTCTGGCTGCTGTCCTCGCTCGGCCAGGTTGAGCAGCAGCAGCGCGTTCGCCACCAGCTGCTGCGCGCGCGGATCGAGGCCGGACCATCCGGTCGACGGCGGAATCCACAGGTTGTGCTTGCGGTAGGTCGCGCCCTGCGCGGCACCCGAGCCGACCCGGGAGACGACGCCGCTCTCGTCGATCCACAGGTATCGCTCTGGCTGCCTCGTCCGCAGGGCTTCCGCGGCCAGCTCCGCGGCGCCGGACACGAATGGGTGGCGGCGCTTGCTGGCGATCCGCAGCCAGTGGCCGACGACGGCCTCCGGGTCGGATCCGCGCCGGCCGGGCTGATTCCCGCGGCCGTCGCGGTCACGCTCCTGTCTCAGGGCGGAGCGCCGGGCGTCCGGGTCTGGCATCTCCCACAGGCACAACGCATGGATGAGCGTGACCTGCGAGAACCAGAACCGGGCCCGCTCGAGCATGGCCATCGCCTGCTCGGCCAGGTAGACCCGGGCTCCCGGGCCGCCGTGCGGATGCCGGCGCAGGCGGTTCGCGGCGTACTTGAACCCCTGGGCGAGCGCGATCTCCACCGCGATCGGCAGCGGGCCGCTGCCCTGGTCGTGCTCGTTGCGGCCCACCTGGGCCAGCAGCGCCTCCAGCTCGTGACGGGCGTCGCGGGCCCGCTGATCGGCCGAGCCGACCAGCAGCGGCGCCAGCCAGGCTGCCATCGTGCGGTCACGCCACATGAAGTCCTCGGTCGCCGCGGCCAGGGCGGCCGCGCTGCGGGTGTCGTGCAGGGCGGCGCACGCGCTGTCGCCGCCCGCGCCGGTTTCCTGGGCGATGGCGAGGCGGATCGGATAGGACAGCTCACGGCAGCCGATCAGGAAGAGCTGGCCGTAGGCGCGCTGCGGCAGGTCACCTGACTGACCGCCGGGCGGCTGGCCGGAGTCAGCGCGGGCCCGGGCCCGCCGGTCCTCGATCGTCCGTATCGCGTCGCCGAAGCGCCGGACCAGGCCCAGCTTCGCCTCGTCGATCGTCGCCTGGTCGCCGCCGCGGATATTGGGCCACCGCTCGGCGATCTTCGCGGCGATACGGTCGGTACTCGGCTGATCGAGGAAGCTGTCGATCTCCAGCGCGGCGGCGTACAGGTCGAGGGCTTTCACATCCTCGGTGGCGGCCCAGGCCCGGTCCTTCAGAAGTTCCCGGATCGAGGCCACGTCGGCCGGCTTCAGCGTCCCCGGCGCTATGCCGTCTGCCCCGGGCGGCGGTCCGGCGGGCACGTCAGGTCCCGCTGCGCCCGGAGCTGGCGCAGCCGGGCCCGCGGCCGCCGGTTCCGCCGTGCTCCCGGACCCCGGCACGGGACGCGGTGCCGGGACCGGCGCCCGGCGGGTGCGGGCGACCTGGCGCTGCGCCGGGCGCGCGGCCGGCCGCGGCGGCGAGGCCGCTGTGATGGCCGCTGGTTCAGGTCCGGCTTCCAGCTGAGGCCTGACCGGCTCCCGCGCGGTCGCGGCTTCCTGGCGGCAGTACAGCACCAGCGCTATGAGCAGCTCCCGCCCGGGATTCCTCAGCGCGGAGTACAAGTCTTTCTTGAACTCCGCGTCCAGCAGTGCGGTCCGCATGAAGCGCGACCCCAGGTAAGCCTGCATGATGCTGTGCCGGAACCTCAGCCCGTCACCGTGCGCGTCCGCCAGGTTGAGCCGGTCAGCCCAGGCCACCGCCAGCCTGATGTCCAGCTTGCGCCGCGGCAGCTTGGCTGCGACCGCGGTCTTTACCTTCGAGTCGATCTCCGGGTACCGGCTCCGGACACCGGTCCCGCGCCGCGGCACGCCCGGGCGGCTGGCGTAGTCGTCGAACTTGACGTCGATGCTGTCGCGTAGCAGGCCGATGCAGGCAAGTGCCGACAGCCACTCCACGCCCGCCTCCCGTTCCGCCCGGCTGAGCGGGATGGCCGGCATCAGGTGCCCGTCGAACAGGGCTTCCAGCCAGGTGTCGAGCAGGTTCAGCCGCAGCTCAGAGCGGTCAATGCTGCGGGTGTCGAGCTTCCTGCGGCCGCGGCCGGCAGTGAGGTGATCGAGCCGGTCATGCAGGCAAAGCTGCCGGGTGATCTGCAGGTAGAGCGGCAGCTCGGTCAGGCCCGCGGTCTCCACCAGCCAATCCAGCCGCCGCGCATCCTCGTTGCTGGCGTACTCGCTGATGTAGTCGAGAGCAGCTTCCTCGCTCAGGGGTTCCAGCTCCATGATGGTCGCGTCCGCGCCGCGCAGCGGCTCGTGCGGCCGTGACGCAATGACCAGCGGCAGCCCCAGCTCGCGGGCCTGGTGGATCGCGAGCCGGATGAGGTTGTCCCGGTCGGCCTTCGCGCTGCCCTCGCTGAGCGCCTCTTCCAGGCCGTCCGCGACCACGACGATCTGATCGTCCTTGCGGAGCTGGCGCCAGATCTTCTCGGCTTCGCCGGCGGACAGCACGATGCCCTCGGCCAAGCTCCGGAACCGGTTCCAGGCCATTTCCCGGAAGTCCAGGTCGTCTTGCGCATCCCGCAGCCGGATGGGCACCGGAACGGCGCCGTGGTCGGCGAGCAGCTTGGTCAGCCGCACCAGCACGGCCGTCTTGCCGGTGCCCACCCCGCCGACCACCAGATGCGGCCGCCGCGCGAGCGGATCCCGGATGTCCTCCATGATCACCTGACAGAGCTCGTCGCGGCCGACGATCGTGCCGGTAGTCGGTCCGGCTGTCTGCACTAGCTCGTCCGGCCGGTCTCTCGCCTTCTGGGTTATCGGTGATTTCACGACGCGCAGCCGGTAGAAGAGAAAAACCGCGGACGCGAGCGCCACGGACAGCAGCGGGATAGCGAATCCGGACAGCGTGTTACAGGCCAGGCTCAGCCGGTCGCAGCGATTGTTGAGGCCCGTCAGAACACCCGGGGATCCGTAGGCCATCATGAATACGGACCAGCCCACCGTAACGGCCAGCAGTATCGCGCCCAGATAGGACAGGGCTTCGAGCACGGTTACCCGGAGCCGCCTGCGGCGCCATTTGCCGGCCATGCCCGTCGCGGGGCTTCGCGGCCGGCCTGCGCCGCGGTGCGCGGCGCGGGAGTCCGGCCGGCCCCCGCGCCGCCGGCGATCAGGCACCGCCGGGCGCGGGCCGCTCGGCTGGGCAGCGGTAATGCCGGCCCTGGCCGGCGGTGGCCGCGCGGGATCCCGCTGCGGTGCAGGCACGACATCTGGCCTACATCCCCTGGCCCTTCGAGGTCTTTTCCAGAACCGGCCGGTGCCGCATTCTGCCCAGGCTGAACGACGGCAGCATGTGCTGCAGGCGGGTTAATTGTCGCGTATCCGGTCACCGGCGGTGCAGTGACTGGATGGTGAATGGTTGCTATCCGGATGCAAGGAACCCGCATCGAGCGGGCCACGTCCGGGGCCTGGCCAGCTGCGCGGCTACGGTGAGGCCATGAGCCTGCGGATCGAAATCGACGGCGGCCCGGCGAGCGCAGCCGGCCTGGCCGCGCTGGCGCTGTCGGGCTACGGCCATTTCACCGCCATGCAGGTCCGCGGCGGTGCCACCCGCGGCCTGGACCTGCACCTGAGCAGGCTGGACTCGGCCACCCGGGAAATGTTCGGCGCGGGCCTCGACCACGACCTGGTGCGCCGGCACATCCGGCACGCGCTCGGCGGCACGCCGGACGCGTCGGTCCGGGTCATGGTCTACCAGCCCGGCGCCGCAGACCAGCCCGCGGTGGCGGTCACGGTGCGCCCGCAGCGGCTCGCCGGGCCGTCCGCAGAGCCTGCTGCCGGTGCCGTACCTGCGCCCCGCGGCCCACCTCAAGCATCTCGGCGACTTCGGCCAGAGCTACTACATCCGGCTGGCGGCCGCCCGCGGGTACGACAGCGCGCTGCTCACCGGGCCCGGCGGGGTCATCGCCGAGGGCGGCATCACCAACATCGCGTTCTTCGACGGCACCACCGTGACCTGGCCGGACGCCCCGTGCCTGGCCGGCATCACGATGCAGCTGATCGAGCCGGAACTGGCCCGGGCCGGCCTGCCGGCCCGCCGGGCCCCGGTCCGGCTGGAAGACCTCCCCGCGATCACGGCCGCCGTGGTAACGAACTCACACGGGGTCGCGCCGGTGCACCGCATCGATGCCGCCGAGATCCCGCTCGACGAGAAGTTCCTGGCCACGGTGCGCGCCAGCTACGAGGCCGTGCCCTGGGACGCGATCTGACCAGCCGCCGCACGCTGGAGCACCACAGCACGAACGCCGCGGCCGTCCCCGCCGCCGCCAGGTAGCCGGCCGCCAGCCAGTCCGCCGCACCGAGTCGCGTCACCGCGGCCGGGCCCTCGGCGGCCGCGCCGAGCACGCCGAACATCACCGCGGCCAGCCAGGTGGTGTGCACCGGCACGCCCCACGGCCCGAGCCGGCCGAGCGCCGGCAAGGCCAGCAAGGTAGTGCATCTGCGCACCCTGCCCGCCGTTACGGGAGGGCAGATATTTCGCGGCGCGCGCCATTCCCGGTGGCCACGATCTCGAAAGAGACCCGGTTTTCGCCGTGCGGGGCGCGATCGGGGGGGCACCGGGCCGGGGCGGGCCGCCCGCGTGGCCGCCGCCGGATTGCCGGGTGCATCCGTAATTCTCCCGGGTCCGGCCTGTTAGGGCACCGCCCCATGGCGGGCATAGTGGAGGTGCGGGCACTGACGTCAGCGCCGCGGCGTCCGGCGGCGCCCCGGTGCGCGGGACCGAGGAGGTATGGCGTGAGCATCGGCGCGGCCCTGGCGCAGGCACGGCGCGAGGCGGGTCTCACCGTCGCTCAGGTCAGCGAACGGACCCGGATCCGGGAGCTGATCATCCAGAGCATGGAAGAGGATGACTTCGCTCCCTGCGGCGGGGACTTCTACGCCCGGGGAGATATCCGCAGCATTGCCGCGGTGGTCGGCACCGACGCGGCCCCGCTGGTCAGCGAGTTCGACGCCAGGTACCGCGAGCCTGAACCCGAGCCGCCGCCGCCACCAGTCCGGCGTTACCGCAGGCCGGGCACGCGCTCGCGCACCCAGCCGTCGCGGCCCGCCGCTCCGGCGGCCGGGAGCGCGTGGCCGCCCGCCGCGGGTCAGGTCCCGCCACAGGCGCCGTCGGGCTGGCCGGACGCGCCGGCTCCCGCGGCGCCGGGCTGGCCGGAGACCCCGACCCTGCCCCCGGCACCGGCTCCGGCCGCGGCCGCGGCTGACGGCTGGCCCCCGGCCCCCGCCGCGGCTGACGGCTGGCCCGCCGGCGGCTACCAGGCGCCGGCTGTGCCAGAGGAGACCCCGGCCGGCGGTTATCACACCTGGGCCGATGGCCTGGCCCCCGGCGGTTACCGGAACGGCTGGCGGCGGAGCGGCTCCCAGGCGCCACGCGCCCCGGGCGGCCGGCCGGCCAGCGGGTACCAGGCCCCGCCCGAGCCGGACTGGCCGGCCAGCGGCCACGACCGGGACCTGCCTGAGCGAGACCGGTGGCCGGATAGTGAGGGCCAGCAGACAGCGCCCGGCTGGGCCCCGGCCGCGAGCTTGGCCCCGGTGACCGAGAGCCCCCCGGCAGCCGCGAGCCCCCCGGCAGCCGAGAGCGAGGCCCTGACCGCAGGCTGGGTGCAGCCCGCTGACGGCCAGATCCCGGACAGCCCCGCTGACGGCCAGATCCCGGACAGCCAGGCTCCGGCGACAGGCTGGAGCCCGTCGGCCGGCCGCCAGGCCGCTGCGGCAGACTGGGGCGCGTCCGCTGACAGCGAGGCCACTGCAGCGCGCTGGGCGCCGTCCGCCGACGGCCAGCCCACCGCCCCCGACGGGGGCGCTTCTGCCGATGGCCAGGCCACTGCCGCTGGCTGGGCGCCGTCCGCTGATAGCGGGGCGACTGCCGCTGGCTGGGCGCCGTCCGCTGATAGCGGGGTGACTGCCGCTGGCTGGGCGCCGTCCGCTGATAGCGGGGTGACTGCCGCTGGCTGGGCGCCGTCCGCTGATAGCGGGGTGACTGCCGCTGGCTGGGCGCCGTCCGCTGATAGCGGGGTGACTGCCGCTGGCTGGGCGCCGTCCGCTGATAGCGGGGTGACTGCCGCTGGCTGGGCGCCGTCCGCTGATAGCGGGGTGACTGCCGCTGGCTGGGCGCCGTCCGCTGATAGCGGGGCGACTGCCGCTGGCTGGGCGCCGTCCGCTGATAGCGGGGCGACTGCCGCTGGCTGGGCGCCGTCCGCTGATAGCGAGGCTACTGCCGCTGGCTGGCCCGCCGCCGCAGCCAGCCACGTTCCGCCCGTGGCCAGCCAGACCACCCCCGCCGCCAGCAACGCTGCGGACAGCGGCCAGCCCGCCGTTGCCGGCGGCGCGCAGACCACCCAGTTCCCGGTGCCGGAGGCGGGCTATCCCTCGGCCGCCGGCTACGAGATGCCGCCTGCCGACGACTACCTGGACGACGGCGGCGGCCGCCCGCCCTTCCGCGCCGCGCTGCCGAAGCTGCGCGTCCGCCGCCCGGCGGCGCCGCGCCGCCCCCGGCCCTGGCAGCCGGGGGAGACGCCCCCGGAGTTCCTGGAGCCCGGCGACGGTAGCCCGTCCGACGGCGGCGGCCCGATCGGCGGCCTGCGCTGGAGTACCCCGGCCACCCTGGCCCGCCGGCCCAGCCGGTCGACCCCGGCCGGGCGCGCGGTGCTGGCGCTCGCCCTGGTCCTGGTCTTGGTGATCATGATCGCCATCGGCTGGCTGATCTGGCATGCCGGGTCCGGCAACGCCTCCGCGGCGCATGCGGCCACCGCGCCCGCCGGGCACAAGACCGGGCGGCAGGCCGGCCACAAGACCGCTGCCCGCCCGTCATCCTCTCCCGCGCCCAGCAGCCCGGCCGCCCGGCACACCCAGGCCGCCGGGCAGGCCCGGGCACTGACCGCGGCCGGCGCCAGCGCGTTCGGCATGCGCGGCCCGGGCCAGGGCGACAGCCCGCAGCTGGCGCGGTTCGCCATCGACGGCAGCCTGCGGTCGTCCTGGCACACCTCCTGGTACACCAGCCCCGCCTTCGGCAACCTGTACTCCGGGACCGGGCTGATGGTGAACATGGGCCGGACGGTCACGGTCACCCAGGTACGGGTCCGGCTCGGCGCCGCGCCGGGCGTGCAGTACCAGATCCGGGTCGGCTCGGTGCCGTCGCTGGCCGCCCTGCATCCGGTCGCGCGGGCCGTGCACGGGAGCGGCGTGGTGGGCACCCGCCTGGCCAGGCCGGCCACCGGCCGCTACGTGCTGATCTGGTTCACCCGGCTGCCTGCCGACTCATCCGGCACCTTCCAGGCCAGGATCTTCAACATCACCGTCCTCGGCCGTCCATGACGCCCGGCCAGAGCGCCGCTACCAGGCGTAGGCCGTGACCGGGATCTCCTGCATCGGCACCTGGTCGGAGCCGGGATAGGAGATCATCACGGTGATGTCGTCCGGGTCGTGCCCGGCGACGGCGGTGACCGCGCCGGTGCGGCGGGTCTCCCGGTACGCGCTGCGCTCGCGCAGCGCACTCTCGCACGCGTCGAGCTCGGCCTGGCTGGCGGTGTTCCAGACCAGGAACTGCACGCCCACGTTGCCGAGGGTGTGCGCGGCGGTGCCGCCCATGGCCCGCAGCACCAGCTGCGACCCGGCGGCTCCGCGCAGCAGCGCGGCGGTCGTGCTGCGGTCCACGACCTCCAGGCTGAGCACGTCGCGGTAGAACCGCACCGACTTCTCCAGCTCCCGTACGAAGATCACCGCTGAGCCGAGCCGGGCTCCCTGCGTCATCGGCGTGACCTTCCTTTCCCGGGGCGTCCCGAGCGTGGCCTTTCCGGAGCGCGACCACAGTAGTACGGCTGGGTCAGTCCAGGACCATCCAGGTCTGCCCGTCGGTCAGCTCGCGGGCCGCATCCAGGTGCCCGGCGTGGCACGCCGTCTCGGCGATCACGTGCAGGATGATCTGCCGCAGGCTGTGCATGCGGAAGCTGCCGAACATCTCCTCCGGCCAGTACTCCGGCGGCGCGTCCAGCGGGGTGGCCGCGATGATCTCGTTCGCCCGGCGCCACTCCCGCCGGTAAGCCTCCAGCACGTTCCCGGCGGGCACCGCGTCCCCGACCTGCCAGGCGGACTTGCCGCCGTTCTCCAGGTCGATGTCCTCGGCGGCGACCACGCCGCGGAACCACAGCCGCTCGACGTCGAGCGTGAGATGCTGCACCAGCCCGAGGCAGGTCCAGCCACTCGGCAGCACCGGCCGCCGCAGCGCCGCGGAGTCCAGGCCCTCCAGGATGCCGAGCACGTGCTCGCGCTGCCGGTCCAGGTAGCTCACCAGCAGGCCGGTCTCGCCGCCGTCGGCCGCTTCGCTCATGCCCCCACTCTAGGGAACAGCGAAGATCACCGTCACGGTCGTGGTGCGACCCGGCCGGATCGTCACCTGCCGGGGCAGCGCGCACCTCGCCGCGGCGCCGCCGGGACCGGCATTGCGCGGGGCGGCCCCGCACAGCCGGTACCGGCCGGCCGGCAGCAGCATCGAGAAGCGGCCCGAATGCCCGGCCCGCACTCGCCGGGGCTGGTGCCCGGCGCCGGTGATCGTGATGACGCCGGGGATCCGCTGCCGGGACGGTTGCTGCCCGCCGGGCCCGAGCGGGCCGCCTTCCCTGACCATCGTGCCGTCCAGGCGGCCCCGCACCCGGTCAGCCCGCATCACGGCCTCCTGATGCCCGGCGGCCTGGCGATCGGCCGCCTGGCGGGCGGCGGGACCGGCGCACGCTGGCAGCAGCAGCGCCAGCATGAGAGGCAACAAGCTCCGCGTGCTCATGGCAGCTCCTCTCGAAGCGGACTGGTCCTTCGACGCGCCGGCCTCGCCGCCTGGTTCCGCAGTCCGCCGGCCGGCGCCCCCTGGCTGGTCACTCCCGGGAACGGGCGGCGGCCGGCCGGCATGATGGCTATTGACGCAACCATCTGGTTGCCATAAAGTAGCAACTAATCGGTTGCTACTTTATGCGGAGGCAGTCATGGGATTCCCCGACCGGATCGAGCGCACCGTCGAGATCGCGCACCCGCCGGCCAAGGTGTGGGCGGCGCTGACCACGGCCGAGGGCCTCGGCACCTGGTTCGGCAACGAGGCGGCCATCGACCTGCGCCCGGGCGGCGAGGCGCGGATGAGCTGGAGTCACGGGTTTACCGCCGAGATGCGCGTGGAGCGGGTCGAGGAGCCGGTCGCGTTCGGGTACACCTGGCACATTTACGGGCTGCCCGATGACGACCCGCGCCGGACCTACGTCGAGTTCACGCTCGAGCCGGCCGGAACGGGCACCCGGCTGACCGTGACCGAGAGCGGGTTCGCGCAGCTGCCCGAGAATGCCTACCGCAAGGCCTTCGACGGCAACACCGACGGCTGGGCCAGCGAGCTGGGCGAACTGGTCAGCTACCTCGATGCCGCCTGACGATCGCGCCGCTGAGGCGATCGCGGAGCAGGTCTTCGCCGCCCTGGCCGACCCGACCCGGCGCGCGATCCTGGCCGCGCTGGCCGCGGCGGGCCCGGCCACGGCGACCGACCTGGCCGGCCGCCTGCCGATCACCCGGCAGGCGATCGCCAAGCACCTGAACCTGCTGGCCGAGGCCGGCCTGGTCACGGCCGAGCCGGGGGAGCGGCGCCGGGTCCGGTACCGGCTGCGCTCGGCGCCGATGCAGGTGGCGCAGCAGTTCCTGGCCGCGCTGGCCCGGGACTGGGACGGGCCGCTCGGCGCCCTGCAGGAGCACCTGGACAAGACCGCGGAGGCCTGACTGGCCCCGCCGCAGCGAGAAGGAGACACCACAATGGAGAACCCCCCGATTGCCAGCGCAGCGCAGTGGGAGGCCGCGCGCCAGGAACTGCTGGTGGCCGAGAAGGAACTGACCCGCGCGCGGGACGCGATGGCCGCGCGGCGGCGGCGGATGCCGTGGCTGCCGGTGGATGCCGAGTACGCGTTCGACGGGCCGGAGGGCCGGGTGAGCCTGGCGGGCCTGTTCGCCAGCCGCCGCCAGCTGATTGTCTACCGGGCCTTCTTCGAGCCCGGCGTGCACGGCTGGCCCGGCCACGCCTGCCCGGGCTGCTCGCTGGTGGCCGACCAGGTCGCGCACCCGGCCCACCTGAACGCGCGGGACACCACGCTGGTGTTCGCCTCGCGCGCGCCGCAGCCGGAAATCGCCCGGCTGAAGGAGCGGATGGGCTGGACGATGCCCTGGTACACGATCACCGACAGCTTCGACGCCGACTTCGGCGTGGACGAATGGCACGGCACCAACGCGTTCATCCGCGACGGCGGCCGGGTGTTCCGTACCTACTTCGTCAACAACCGCGGCGACGAGGTGATGGGCGGTACCTGGAGCTACCTCGACATCACCGCGCTCGGCCGGCAGGAGGAGTGGGAGGACTCGCCCGCGGGCTACCCGCAGACCCCGCCCTACCAGTGGTGGAACTGGCACGACGCCTACCCCGCGCCGCCGGCCTGACCCGCCGCGGCCCGGGCGACACCGGCAGCCGCGCGGCGTCCTGACGCCTGGCTCGCCGTGAGCGCGGGACGATTATCTTCCGGGGACCGGGGGCGTGGTGGCCAGCAGCCGCAGTCCGGTCTCGACCAGCGCTATGCCGATCTGGCGCCGCAGCCGGACGCGGTGCACGTGCTGGCTGCGGGGCGGGGAGGCGGGCCGGGCCGCTCCGCTCAGGGTTTCGCGGATGCGGTGCTGAGCCAGGGCTGCCATGAGGTCTGGGTTCATGAGTCTGCTCCGTGTGTCGTAGGGCCGGATGCTGGGGATGGGGGTTGAACCGGGTAGGAGACGACCAGCATCTCCACCGGCAGGGCATCTGGCGGGCGCTGTGACGGGTCGGTCAGCCGCTCTCGGAACCGGGGCATCAGCAGGGCGCCTATCTCCGTGCTGAGCTGCTCTAGTTCCTCGGCGGTCAGGTAGAACAGGTACTGGCTGTCACCGGCGGAATCCCGCCATTGCCGCGGATAGCTGGATCTGGTTTCCAGCCAGTTCTGGTACCGGCCGAGCTGACGCTCGCGGAGCATCCGGAGCAGCGCGCCGGAGGCAAGCTCGGCCGCCTGGTCATCGTGGCCGGCGGCCAGCGAGAAGCCGATCGTGGAGACCCGCCACGGCCGGGCACGGCCCTTGCCGCCGCCTGCTTCTTCTACGAACCCGTACTTGGCCAGCTGGCGCAGGTGGAACGAGCATGTCGTCGGTGACTCGCCGATCTGCTCGCCGACCTCGGTGGCCGTCATCGCGCCGCCCAGGATCAGCTCCTCCAGCAGCGCGATGCGGACCGGATGGGAAAGCGCTCGCATGGTCCGCGTGTCCGTGATGGTGCGCAGTTGCTCTGGTGCTGACACGGCGTCTTTCGTCCCTGACTGCCCGGCTACTTCTTCGATAGGCATATCTCGATACTAAGCTATCGAGAGTAAATTCTCAAGAGTTTTCTCTCGACATCCGGTTCGCGAACGGGGCCGGCTGTGCAGGCCGGCGACCTCACCGCGACGAGACGGGCGAAGCGGCGATGGTGTGGTGTGTGTGGTGTGGTGCCAGGCCGCCTGATCGCCATCCTGGCAAGATGGCGGCATGGAGCGTGTACTAGGAATCGGCGGATATTTCCTGCGGGCTGCCGATCCGGCCGCGCTGAGCGCGTGGTATCGCGACAGCCTGGGCCTGGACGCCGACGAGAACGGCCTGTGGCGTCAGGGGACAGGGCCGACGGTGTTCGCGACGTTCGAGCCCGAAACCGGCTACTTCGGGTCCCGCGCCCAGCAGACCATGCTCAACTTCCGGGTCCGCGACCTGGATGCGATGCTCGCGCAATTGCGCTCCAAGGGAGCGGACGTGGCCAGCGAAACCCAGCAGATGGAGGGCGTCGGCCGGTTCGGCTGGGTCACCGATCCCGAGGGCAATCGGGTCGAGCTATGGCAGCCCGCCTGACCGCGTTCCCGGCCAGGCGCAGTCGCCCGGAAGCCTTCGCGCCGCCGGGTCGCTTACTGCCGGCGTACCGGAAAGTCGCCGGGAAATCTGGGCGGCGGTGTCGGATCGGGGCGGCGGCGTTCGTAGCTGAGGTGAGCGGCCGCCCGCAGGGGGCGCCCGGAGCTGAGGAGATGATCGGAGATGCAGTACCTGGTTTCGGTGATCGATGACACGGCAGGCCTCGCGACTCCGGAGGAGGACGCCGCCATCGACGTGTTCAACGACCGGCTCCAGGCCGAGGGCCACTGGGTGTTCGCCGGCGGCCTGGCTGCGCCTAGCGCGGCGACCGTCATCGACAACCGGGGCGAGGAAGCGATGCTCACCGACGGGCCCTTCGTGGAGTCGAAGGAGTACCTGGCCGGCTTCTGGATCATCGAGGCCGCTGACCTCGATGTGGCGCTCAAGCTCGCCGCCGCGGGGTCGAGGGCCTGCAACCGGAAGATCGAGGTGCGGCCGTTCCTGTGAACCGGGCCGCCGTGCGCGAGGCGATCACCCGGGCCCACCGCGAGGAGTGGGCGCGGGTGGTCGCCACCCTGGCCAGGCGTTTCGGTGACCTCGATGTCGCTGAGGAAGCGGCGGCCGAGGCGTTCGCGGCCGCCGTAGAGCGCTGGCCGGCCGGCGGCGTGCCCCCCAGCCCTGGCGGCTGGCTGACCACTACCGCCCACCGCAAGGCCATCGACCGGATCAGGCGCGAGAACAAGCGCGGCGACAAGCAGAAGGAGGCTCAGCTGTTGTACGACGACGACCCGCCCGGGCCTCCCGGCGTCATCGAAGACGACCGGCTCCGGCTGATCTTCACCTGCTGTCACCCGGCACTCGCGATGCAGGCCCGCGTGGCGCTGACGCTGCGCATGGCCGGCGGGCTCACCGTGCCCGAGATCGCCCGGGCCTTCCTGGTGCCGGAGACGGCCATGGAGAAGCGGATCACCCGCGCGAAGGCCAAGATCAAGGCGGCGCGCATTCCCTACCGGGTGCCGTCCGCGGAAGACCTGCCGGCCCGCGTCTCCGGCGTCCTTGCCGTCCTCTTTCTCGTCTTCAACGAGGGCTACCTGGCGACTGGCCCCGGCACCGAACCGGTGCGTCATGACCTGACCGGCGAGGCGGTCCGGCTCACGCGCCTGATCCGGGCCCTGATGCCGGAGGACGGCGAGGTGGCCGGGCTGCTGGCGCTGATGCTCCTCACCGAGGCGCGCCGCGCCGCCCGGGTTTCGGCGAGCGGCGAACTGGTCACCCTCGGGGAGCAGGACCGCGGGACCTGGGATGCGGCCCTGGTCGCCGAGGGGCACCGGCTGGTGCGCGAGCGGCTGGCTGCTGCCGCCGCCGGCGTGGCTCCGGGGCGTTATCAGATCCTCGCGGCGATCAGCGCCGTGCACACCTCTGCCCGCGACCTGCGCGATACCGACTGGTCGCAGGTCGTCGCCCTCTACGACCAGCTCGTCCAGCTCGACCCCTCGCCGGTCATCGCCCTCAACCGGGCCATCGCGGTCGCCGAGCTTGACGGCCCGCAGGTGGCCCTGGCGGCCGTCGATCGCCTTCAGGGCAAGCTGGCCGGCTATCACGCCTACCACGCGGCCCGCGCTGACCTGCTGCGCCGGCTCGGCCGCAGCCAGAAGTCGCGCGCCGCCTACGACAAAGCCATCGAGCTCGCGGGCAACACCGCCGAGACCGCCGCTCTGGCACACCGCCGCGACCAGCTGGGGTAGCGCCCGCTCGATCACGTACCGGCCGGATACGGCTGGCCGGCTGTTGTCGTGGCCAGGCCCGCTACGAGGTGCCCTGCTAGCCGCTCGCGGGCTGCGGCCGACAGGGTGCTGGCCTGTGGGTGTCCTCAGGTGGACTGCTGGGTTGTGAGCCAGCGCAGCGCGGGCAAGCTGGGCAGGAAGGCGTATTCGCCGCCTCTGGTGACGGTGAAGCGTTCGAGCCCGTGCAGGCGGCGGCGCAGCGGGCGCCAGGGCAGCGTGTAGGTGTCATGCTCGGGGCTGTTGTTGCCGGCGATGGGGTCTTTTTCGCCGCCGGCCCCGATAAAGCTTCCGTTGTTGACCCATTGGCTCTTGAGGAATTCCAGGACATCTGGCCGGGCGCTGAGGAACATGAAGTAGATGCCGCGGTCGGCGCCGTCGTCGTCCAAGGTGTCATCGGGCAGGGGCGGCCCGTAGACCGCGCCGTAGCGCAGGATCCGGTGGATCCGGACGTCGGTCAGGGTGGCCAGGGTGCTGTCGCGCGGGTTGAGCCGGCGGATGTGAGCGCCGTGCGGGCAGATCAGGCCCTGGCTGTCGTTGGCGTAGGTGAATGCGTTGACCCGGGCTGGGTCGCCGGCCAGCTGCGGGTCATCGGCGCTGGGGGCGAGCACGAGGGGAGCACCGCTGCGCCAGCGGCCCAGCATCTTGGCGGCGAGGAGTTCTTCCCCGGCGGTGCCGGCGGCGTTGGCACGGAGAAACCGGCGGAACGCGGCGACGCGGGTGTAAACCTTGCGGATACCGATGTAGCTGCCGTTGTGCCCGAGAATATCCGGGGTGGGCATGGCCAGGACGGCCCCGTTTTCGCTGGGGTGGCCGAGCAGGAACTCTCCGGTGGCCAGGGGAGTTTCCGGCACTGTCATCGGGGACGGCGGCAGCCCGGCGATGCTGGGGAAGCTGATGCCGTCGCGGTAGCCGAAGGTGGTGCGGGACCCCGGCAGGGCAGCGACCTCGAAGCGGGCCAGCAGGGTGACGCCGCCGGGCCGTCCGGCCTGGGCCAGCACCGCGGTCACCGCGTCGGCGCACCGGGTCTTCGTGGCGGCAGTGACCGAGACCACCGCGTGCAGCTCGCGGCGGCCTAGTGGCACATCCCAGTGAGCCGGGGCACTGTCACCAGCGTCACCAAGCTGGGCGGCGCGGGCAGCCATTCCTTCGCGCAGCTGCACGGGGAAACTGGCCAGGGATGCGGGCGGCACGCCTAGCCTCGACAAGCCGGGGTGCGTGAGGGCGATGGCGACGGTGAGGTCGCGTTGTCCTGCGGCCCAGTCGGCGGCGGAGGTGATGGTGGGCAGCAGCAGGGCGAGCAGGCCGCGGCCGCGGCCGGTGTCGTCGATGCGGAACAGCAGCTGCGTGCCCCAGTAGGGCGCCGGGCGCCGGAAGACCACCAGGCCTTGCAGGTCGGCAAGGTTGATGACCTCCGGCGGGGCGGCCATGACTGGCTCCTTCGGCGAGCGGCGGACGGTCAGGGATTGATGGCATCAAGCAGGCCGTCTACTGCCTGGGCGACTCGCTGGTTGCGAGCGATGTCAGGCAGCCGCAGGTCGTCGTGGGCGCAGTACCAGGACGTGGCCGTGACCTGGTGCTGGGCGATGAAGTCCTTGATCGTGGGTGAGGTGATGCCGGGATAGCCCTCGGCCACGCTGAACAGGCGGTCCATGAGCTCGGGGATCTTGGCGGCGAAGTCGTCGATGTAGGCGTCCCAGTCACCGTCGTAGGTGGTGGCGAAGATCGCCCGGGTGTCGTTGTCGAACACGATCCAGCGCAGGTCGTGCACGGTACCGACATGCGCGACGCCGTGGTGCACCGCCTCGGTGCTGCGGGTGACCTCCCGCAGCTGCTGGGCTCCTCCGGGCTTGAGGGGCATGATGACCGTGAGTTCGGAAACCTGGCCGGAACGCAGGCCGGCCCGGTTGGCGGGGATCGCCTCGGGTGCAGAGCTGGTGACGGACATGATGATCAACCTTTCTGTGGTGTGACGGTTACTGGGTGAAGGTCCAGGTAAAGCCGGTGAGAGGGACCGGTCGCAGCGGCCTTTGCCTATGCGGCCCGCAGGACGTTGCGCACAGAAGACGCGTGCGCTAGCCCGCCGGGGTCGTGGGCGGCGAAGACGCGGACATCGGGATGGCCGGCGATAAACTGGCGGAGCCGGTCCTGGCTGCGGAACCGCAGCGTCTTGTCGGTGGTGACGATCTTCTGGAACAGGCCGACGCCGACCGCGCACTCGCGTTCGGCCTGGTGGACCTCGCGGGGGTCGAAGTAGGCGTCCCCGGAGTCCAGCAGCCACCCCTGATCGGTGTCCAGGGCCACGCCGCAGTGGCCCGTGGTGTGCCCGGGAAGCGGCACGAACAAGATCTCCGGCGGCAGCCCGTCCAGCTGCCGGACGGCCTCCAGCCCGAACCACGGATCTCCCTCGGCCGAGTACGTCCGCCACTGCGGCCGGTGCGCCCACATCAGCGGGCGGTACCGGCCGCGTCCCTTGATGCCCTTGCGGGCCAGGGCGGCCGCGAGCTCGGTGCCGTGCACGTGGACGGTCGCCTGCGGGAAGTCCGACAGGCCCCCGACGTGGTCAAGGTCGAGGTGGGTCTGGACGATGTGGCGGACATCCTTCGGGTCGAACCCCCTGGCCCGGATCTGCTCGATCGCGGCCAGGGAGGGGTCCACAGCGGGCCGGCCATAGAAGTGGGCGAAGGCCCAGCCCAGGCGGGAGGAGATATTGGCGTAGTCGGCGGTGCCCAGGCCGGTATCGACCAGGACCAGCCCGCTGGCGGGGGTCTCGGCCAGCAAGACGTGGCAGGCCAGGTGCTGCCCGCCGAGCTTCATGGTGGTGATGTGAGCGCAGTTGAGGTGATGGACTTTCAGCGGGCCGGACACGATGGGCTCCTAGGGTGAGGGTGCGGGTGTTCTGGGCTCGCGGGATGTGGTTACAGCTGTGTCATCGTGACGCCGCTGCTGGTGATGCTGAATCGCATCAGGTCCTGGCCGACGTAGACGGGCCCGGAGTACTGCTTGCGGATGGGGGCGACCCAGGTCGCGGGGATGATCGGCGGCGGGTAGGCGATCAGCGGGTTCAGTGAGATGAGGTGGTTCAGGGCCAGGGCGCGGACGCCGGCCTGCTGCGCGATCGGGCCGAGCTGGGTGACGTCGGTGTGCGAGCCCAGCAGGTTCGCGGCCAGCTCGGGCGGCGTGCCGTGCGCGATCATGTCCTTCTCGTAGCCGGCTTCGTGCACGAGCAGGTCGGCGCCGCTGGCCAGCCGGGCCATGTTCCCGCTGGTGTCGGGCATGGTGTCGCCGGAGAACACGACCGACCCGTAGTCGGTGTCGAACCGGTAGGCGTAGGCGGGGAAGACCGGCTTATGGTGAACCAGGATCCCGGTCACCTTCACCCGGCTGTCCTCGAAAACGGTGAACGGCGTCATGGCGGGGCACAGATTGCCGGTCGGGCTGGCTCCCACGCTGGGGGTCGGGATGTCATGCGGGATGACCAGATCCCGGATATCGGAAGGCAGGCCCGGGAGCGGGAAGGCGGTGGACGGGTCCTGGATGTAGATCAGGTTGAGCCAATAGGCGTCGGCGTCCAGCAGCCCGTTGTGGGTGTCGGTCAGGCCGGGAGTGGGCAGCGCCGGGTTGATCGGTGTCACGCCCGCCACCGGCGTGCCCGCCGGCAGTGACCCGGCCCGTGCGGGACCGTAGGTATTGACTACCTGACGGAAGCCGGGCTGCGGGCCGATGCTGCGCCCGCACACGAACAGCGGCAGGTAGTCGAACATGTGGTCCGGGTGCAGGTGGGTGATGAAGATGTCCAGGATGGCCTGATACGGGATGCCGGCGTTGACGATCTGCCGGACCACCCCGTTGCCGGAGTCGATCAGGTAGGCGTGGCCGTCGACGATGACGGCATTGCTGGTCATGCTGCGCGGAAACTGGGGCACCGGCCCTCCCGCCGTCCCCAGCAGCACAACGGACATGCCGCCCAGCTCCAGGCTGGGCGCGCCCGGCCCTGCTGCGGCCACGGTCGCGGCCCGCGCCCTGGCCTGCGGCCCTACGGCCAGGGCCCCGGCCCCGATCGCCGCACCGCCAGCCAGCACCGCCCGCCGGGACAGCCGCGCTGTGGACCCCAGGACTGGCGCGGAGCAGCCGCACTCCGCGCCAGGATGACTGACGCCTGGGTGCTCGGACTCGGTGGACTCGCCGCGGTTAGTGGACATTGGATCTCCAGTTCGTCGCTGTGAACTGCGTATCGGCAGCGGATGACGGCGAGGGCTAGTCACAGGCTCGGGCGGGTCGGGGGGCGCTTCCCCGCTACACCGGCCGTGACCTAGACCTCAGTCGGCGGTATTTCGGGCGGCCGCTCACGCACTGATCTTGACCGCCGGCCCCGCACTGTCGCGGCACTCTGTTGCGATAACCACGCTAGCCCGCACTCTAGCTAAAAGCAACAGGTTGATGCACTAAAATAAGGCACATGACGGAGACAGTGCCTGACGTACGGAGACGCCCGGGAGGGCGCGCAGCCCGGGTCCGCACGGCGATACTCGCCGCCACCCGGGATGAGTTCGACGCATGCGGATACGGCGGCCTCAGCGCTGGCCGCATCGCCGAGCGCGCCGGCGTGAACCGCTCGACCATCCACCGTCGCTGGAACAGTCTTGATGAGCTGCTGGCCGACGCGCTCGTCGACCGTGCCGCCACGGCCATCCCGGCGCCTGATACCGGCAGCACCCGGGACGACCTCCAGCTGCTGCTGCGCACCATCGCCGGCTACATCGGCACCGACAGCGCCCGGGCCCGGATCCGCGCCATGGTCGGCGACGCCGCGCGCTCACCCGCGATCGGCGCCCTCGCCCGCTCCATCTGGACGACCCGCTTCCGCGTAGGCGAGGAAGTCATCGCCCGGGGCGCCGCCCGCGGCGAGATACGCAACGACATGCCACCCGCCGACATCTTCGTCACGCTGGTCGGGCCCCTGTACGTCCGCCTGCTCCTCACCGGCGAGCGCATCGACGACGATTTCATCAGCAATATCATCGACGTCGTGCTCGACGGCGCCAGCGTCTAGTCGACCAGGCGGTCTATTGTGGCTCGAGGCCGATCAGGGCCTGTCCGGTGGCGGGATCGAAGGGCACCGACTCGTGGTCGTGCACGATGCGCCAGCGGCCGTCGATGCGACGGCAGCACAGCGTCGCGCGCACCCACATGTCCACCTTGTCGCCGGTCTTGAGCGTTCCGCCGACGTGGTAGAGGAACGAGCAGAAGCCGAGGTCGCTCTGGGCGCTGACCTGCACATCATGCGCGGAGTAGTCGATCGGCCCGTCGTAGCCGTCGAACCAGGCCTGCAGGTGCTCGACGGTGGCTTGGCTGCCGCGCGAATTCAGGGGCGGCAGCACGTCGAAGGTGATGACATCCCCGGCTGGCCGGGCGGCCAGCGTGGCACTATCCCGCCCGCGGACCGCGCGCACCCGCTCGTCGACCAGGCCGCGCAATTCTTGCTCGGCGCTCATGCCTGCTCCTTCAGTACGGTGGCGAGGTTGTCGAGCTGAGAGGTCGTGCCGATCCGGCGCGAGTCCGGGTTGTCCAGCCCGTCGAGGTAGGCGCCCTGCTCGGTGTATACCAGGCGGGTACCGGCCGGCGTGGCGTGCAGTTCGACGGTGGCCACCGACACCGACGTCCGCTGATCGTCCATCGACATCTCGTAGGTCGTGACGATCCGCTCGTTCTCGACGATGTCGCGGTACTGCGCGTCGTAGGTGAAGGCTGGGCGCGCGCCGGGGGGAGTGCGGAATCGCTCCATGCCGCCGACGCGGAAGTCGCCGTGATAGTCGGGGGCGTCGTTGCCAGACAGGTCGAACCAGCGCACCTTAGCGCTCGGGTCGGCCCAAGCGGTGAACACCCGCTCGGGCGGGTGCGGGTAGTTGCGTTCGATGCTCCAGCTGCTGTTGTCGACGCTCATCTGCTAGGTCCTCGCTTCCGTGTCGCTGGTGGTGCCCGGGTTGCCTGCTCGTCCAATACCGCGCCGAGCCGGTCGAGACGGCGCTGCCAGACGGTGCGACGGTCGGTGAGCCACTGCTCGGCCGAGCGCAGCGCGTCCTGGTTGATCGAGCACGTGCGCACTCGGCCGGTCTTGCGCGACTCGATCAGCCCGCTCGATTCGAGCACCTGCACGTGCTGCACGACCGCGGCGAGCGTCATCGGCAGCGGTCGGGCCAGTTCGCTGACCGAGGCCGGCCCCTGAGCGAGCCGGTCGATTATCTGCCGGCGGCTGGGATCGGACAGCGCATGGAAGGCGCGGCCGAGATCCAAATGGTCAAGCACATACTTGACCATAGTGACGATACGGCGCAACAGTCAAGCTGGCGGTTGAGCATTGTCCCGTTCGGTTTACCTCATACGGAACGCCATAAGGCTGGACGGAGCGCCTGTGAGCCGCCGTCCCGTAAGACCCGCGGGATTGCCCGGCCCGGCCGCGCGCCTGTCGCCGCGGAGGCGGCCGGCCGGGAGTTGGCGATGATCACCATGACCCGTCCCTGGGGCAGTTGGCAGAGCGTACGGTGATTCCCGTGCCCGATCTGCCTTATGCCGCCAGCGGACTGGACCGCGGCGGGTCGCGCCGCGCCGATGAGCGCTGGATCGCGGGGCTGCTCGCCGAGCCGGCCACGGCCATCATCCCGATGTGGCGGGACAGCTGCCTGACCGGCCGCGCCGGCCAGGTGCTCCGGTATGCGCCGGAGGAGGCGGCCCGGCTCGCTGCCTGCGGCCAGCCGGTGTTCCTGGGAGTGCGCGCCGAAGGCGCGGTGTTTGCGGCGGATTTGTCCGGGCTGGAGCAGGCCGCCGCCCTGTCTGTCGTCGGGGCGACCGCCACGGCGGACATCCGTGCGTTGTTCGCTGGCCTCAGCGGACCGGATGCGGCCGCGCTCGCCTACGCCAAAGGCTTGCTTCGCTGGCACCGGGAACAACGGTTTTGCGGCGCCTGCGGCGGGACGACCCAGGCGCGCCACGGCGGCCACCATCGATCCTGCGAGAGCTGCGGCCGGCTACTGTTCCCGCGCATCGAGCCGGCCGTGATCACGCTGGTGACCGCGCCGGCCAAGCCGGGGCGCGAGGACCGCTGCCTGCTGGCCAGGCACCGCGGCGCGAAGCCGGGCTCGTTCGCCACGCTGGCCGGCTTTGTGGAGATCGGCGAGAGCTTTGAGGAGGCGGTCCGCCGCGAGGTCGGGGAGGAGACCGGCGTTACGGTAAGCGATGTCAGCTACCGAGGGTCGCAGCCGTGGCCGTTCCCGTCCGGCATCATGATCGGCTTCCGGGCGCGGGCGCTGACCGAGGCGATCGACGTGGACGGCGATGAGCTGGAAGAGGCGCGCTGGTTCACCCGCGACCAGGTACGCGCCGCGAACGCCGGCCAGCGGCACGACTCGATCGAGCACTACCTGATCCAGGGCTGGCTCAGCGAACGCGATCAGCTTCCCGCCACCGGGCAGGCCGGCTGCGAACCGGCCGCACAGAACATCCCTGCCCGCGCCCCGCGGCATCCCGGTCACTGAACACCCTCGGCCGCGCGGACGGCGGCTCGGCATGCCTCGCTGACCGGTACCGCTCACTATCCGTAGCGGCTTCGGCGAAGGGCAGGCGCCGGATCGCCGACTGTGCGCCGGACGCAGGTGATGGACGCTGGTCATTGGCAATGCTCAGGACGTCCCGTTCGGCGTTGCCGCAACCGAGGTGAATGCAGGCGAGCGGCTAGCATGCCGCCGTGACCGATTTTGTGAGCTGCCGTCCCAATCTGGAAGTGGAGAACCTGGCGCCGGCCGCTGCTTTCTTGCGGGACGTGCTCGGATTCGAGGTCGAGGTCGACGAGCCGGACATGGGCTTGATGCTGCTGCGCCGCGACGCTGTGGGGCTCGCCCTGGTCCGATCGGCGAACCCCGGCATCAACGCCACGACCGCCGCCTACATCGGCGTCACCGGCGCCGAAGAGCTGTTTGCGCGGTGCGCTGCGCACGGCGTCCGGGTGATCACGGGCCTGACCGACCATCCGTGGGGCCTGCGCGACTTCGTGGTGGAGATGCCCGGCGGCCACCGGCTGGCGCTTGGCGAGCGGATACAGCAGCCCGGCTAATTCCTGGGCGGCGGCACCTGGGTGAAGCCCGCCGGAATCGGGACGTTCAACCTAGCCAGGTTGGCCGCTGTCGGCGGCAGCCACTGCAGCTTCATCTGAAAGGTGCGGTGGGCCTGGAAGCGGAACGGCAGATAGGTCGTGGCATTCACCCAGTAGGTCACGGCGCCGCTACCGCTCAAGGATCCGGAAAGCTTGACGGCAGGGGCGCCGCCGACCGTGCCGCCGCCGACGACCTTCAGGTCGCCGCAGGATAGCGCCGTGTGGAGCTGGGCGGCCATTTCGCGAGGGTTCCAGTCGATATCGTCGGTTCCAACGTTGCTGCAGTTCCACGCGGTGGCGGGTACGTTGCCGTTCCCGTAGAAAGAGGTAGAACGCCACCAGGTCTTGTTCTGGTAATCGACGTCGGTTGTCGTGCGCGTCAGCCGCGTGGCAGGGCCGCTGAAAGAGATTCCGCTGTCCGATATGGGCTGTCCGGCGGGCGTGAAGCTCTCGAGCCGCGACTGGCCCTTTAGGTCCCCCCACGACTCTATGTGGCCGGGCCGCTGGGTGAACACGACGGTGTTGCCCGGCACCGCGTCAAGTGCCCGGGTGACGTGGCTGACGACGTAGGCGGTCGTGTGCGTGGCCACCGGTGCCGGTCTGGCCGGCGCCGGATGCTTGCTGACCGTGCGCCATGACGCACAGGCCCTGGCGAAGGCCTCGTCAACAAGTTCCTGCGCCGCGTGCTGGTCACCGACACTGGCCAGGACGGTGCGCAGGCATTCGCTGGCAGACCTGCGGTAGAACTCCGCGTAATCCAGTGGTTGAGGTCTCGCGCGCCATCAACGCCCCATCCGTGCACGGGGACTACATGACGGGCCTCCGGACTTGCCCGGGCGGTTCAGAGCGCCCGGAGGGAGTATGAGCCGGGTAGGCAGGAGCGAGAGCCGCGGGATGGTGGTGTGGATGGGTGATGGGCCGAATGCCCGGGCGTGGGTCAATGCCGACCAGGCCGCGGGGGAGTTCCGGGTCAGGTACGCCGAACTGTTCGATGCCGAGGCGCGCCTGCATGAACAGCGGCTGCATGCCACCGCGAACATCGGTGCCGCCGAGCATGTGCTCGACATCGGCTGCGGGACGGGCCGGTCCACCCGCGCCGCCGGCCGCGCCGCAGCTGCGGGAACCATCCTCGGCGTGGACATTTCCGCGCCTGTGCTCGAGCTGGCCCGGCGGCTGACGGACCGGGAAGGTCTGCGCAACGTTTCCTACCGGCTGGCCGACGCTCAGGTGGACGACCTCGGGCCGGATCGCTATGACGTGTGCATCAGCTGTTTCGGCGTGATGTTCTTCGCCGGCCCGGTGGCGGCGTTCACCAACATCGGGCGCGCGCTGCGCCCCGGCGCGCGCATGGCGCTGCTGGCCTGGCAAGCCCCCGAGCGCAACGAGTGGTACCGCGAGATCGACCAGGCGATCGGCGGCGCTCCCGCCCGGGGCGCCCGGATGTTCTCACTCGCCGACCAGCGCACGACGGCCGGGATACTGGCTGCGGCCGGGTTCACCGACGTCGCCTTCGCCGACGTGCGCGAGCCCGTCTACTACGGCGCGGACAGCGCGCAGGCCTACGATTTCGTTACCGGCTTGCGGGCCAACAAAGACATGCTGGCCAGGCTGGATCCGGCCGCCGCCGAGGACGCGCTGCGCGGGCTGCGCGAAACCCTCGCCGGGCACATGACCCGCGACGGCGTGCTGTTCGGGGCGCGCACCTGGATCATCACCGCGCGAACAGCGCGCCGGCCGCGCGGCCGCGCGCCAGACTTGGAGGATCCCGGCCAGACAGGGCAGGAACATGCCAGCCCTGAATCCTCGCCGGACGCTGAGTGACGCCAGCGCGCTCCTGCGCGTCCTGTCATGAGACCGGCACTCTTCCGGTATGGAGCCGCGTCCCTGGCGCGTGGGCACATCTCCGATGATGGGCGCATGGAGTGGAGCTTCGACGGTGAGGTGATCGAGTGGCGCGGGCCGGCGCCGTATCTCTTCGTGGCCATGACGCCGGAGGAAAGCGAGGATCTGAAGGAGGCAGCCCGCGGCCTGATCTACTGGGGCCAGGTACCGGTCCGCGTCACCATCGGCGGCACCGAGTTCACCACTGCGCTGTTCCCGAAGGACGGGCGCTACCTGGTGCCCGTCAAGGTGGCGGTGCAGCGGGCGGAGGGGATCGGGGAGGGCGCGATCGTCGCGGTCGTCTTGTGTCTCAACGCCGCGGGCCGGGAATGACGGCGCACTCGGCTAGGCCACCTCAAGCACGGTTACGGCTGGGACCGCACCCCCTGGCAGGCCGGCACGGAGCCGCCATCTGGTGATCATGAACCGTTGTACGCCCGACGGCGAATGGCGTGGTGTCAGGACGGCGCCGACGCTGAGGAGAAACCGATGCGGGTCAGCAAACGCGGGCTGCAGCTGGGGCTGGGAGGGCTGTGGCTGCTTGACGGGGCCTTGCAGCTTCAGCCGGTGATGTTCAGCAAGACTTTCGCCACCCAGATACTTGCGCATGCCGGAGCCGGCCAGCCCGGCTTCGTGCGCGCGCTGGTGTCGACAGGTGGCTCGGTCGTCGGCAGTCATCCAGTGGCCTTCAACGTCATATTCGCCGCGATCCAGCTAGCGCTGGGCATCGGCCTGCTCTGGCGGCGGACCAGCCGCGTGACCCTGGTTGCCTCAATCGCCTGGGCAGCCGGCGTCTGGGTGCTCGGCGAAGGCGTCGGCGGGCTGCTGTCCGGGCAGGAAGGCCTGCTCCTCGGCGCGCCCGGCGCGGCCCTCTTGTACGCCGTGCTCGCTGTCGCGGCCTGGCCGCGCCGGGATGCCTCAGCCGAGCCGCCTGCCCGCTGGCTCCGGCCGGCCTGGGCGGTGCTCTGGATCGGCTTCGCCGTCCTCCAGTTGCTCCCCGGCAGCATCTCCGGCAGTGCCGTGGCGTCCGCGTTCACCAGCAGCCTGGACGGGGTGCCCGGTCCGCTGGCGGCCGCGTCTCGCTGGCTGGCCGGGGTGGCAGGCGGCTACGGGCCGGCGGCGGCCGTGATCCTGGCGGTGCTGTTCGCCGCCATCGCAGCCGCCGCGCTGCGGCCCGGAAGGTGGCCGTTTGCGGCCGGCCTGGCCGGGCTGGCTGTCGCACTGGGCGTGTGGGTACTGGCCGAGGGTCTTGGCGGAGTCGGCACCGGCCAGGCCACCGACCCCAGTACCGGGCCGCTGCTGGCCCTCGCCGCGGTGGCGATGTGGTCCAGCATGGCCAGGCCGCGGCTTGCCGCCGTGCCCTCGGTCCCAGCGCTGCAGCCAGCCGTCGAGCGCGCTGAGGCCGCGTGATGGCGGTCGCCAGCATCAGCCGCCGCGTGCCGGGCGGCTCGGTGACCCGGCTGATCTTGCGGGTGCTGGTCGCAGCTGCGCTCGCGGTAGTCGCGTACACGCACGCCGATCTCGCCCCGATTTACAGCGGGATCCGGGCCACCGTCAGCGAAGGCCAGCTGTTTACCGCAATGACCGTCGCAGCGTCAGTGGCAGCTCTGGTCGTGCTGGTCGTGGGCCGCCGGACCGGGTTCGCCCTGGCGTTCCTGGTGGCGGCGGCGGCGCTCGGGGCGATCCTGTTGTACCGGTACGTGGACGTGGGCCAGCTCGGCCCGCTGCCCAACATGTACGAGCCAGCGTGGTTCCCGGAAAAGACTACGGCTGCCATCGCGGCTGCGGCTGCCACCGTTCTTGCCGCTGGCGGATTCCTAGGAGAGGTGCGTTACCGATGGAGGCACAAATGACCGGACGGCTACGCGGCGCTCTGGTCGCGGGAGCTGCACTGGCGGCGATCGCCGTAGCGGGCTGCGGGACCGGCGGCTCCTCGGGCTCGGGCAGCGCTCCTGTCGCCGGCAGCTCGGCGAGTTCTGGCAGCTCTTCGCCGGTAAGCAGCCAGAACGTCACCATCGAGGGGACTAACTCGCTCAAGTTCTCGCCGATGGCCGTCCGCGTGAAGGCCGGCACCGTACGCATCACGCTCAAGGATATGGGTGCCTATCCGCACAATATTGTCATACCGTCGCTAAAGGTAACGTCGAAAACGGTCACCGGCGATCCCGGCGGCGCCACCATCATCTTCACGGTTAAATTTCCGCATCCGGGAAAGTACACCTTCTATTGCCAGTACCACCAGAGCGCCGGAATGACCGGCGTGTTCATGGTGTCGTGACAGCCGCGGCGCGGGGAATAGCCCATTATGACCAAGCCGGCTGGCCATCCCGCTCGAATACTAAGGTGATGCCAGTCCCTGTGGCCAATACTGCCCCCGCGGATGACCGCGATGGCCCGGATGACGGCGACCTCGCCGGTCGCCTCGCCCGGGGTGACACCGGCGCCCTCGCGGAGCTCTACCAGCGGCACGGTAACGCCTGCTACCGCCTCGCCCGCCAGGTCACCCAGAACGGGACGCTGGCCGAGGACGCGGTGCAGGAGGCCTTTACCGGATTCTGGCGCCAGCCCGCCGCCTACGCCCCGGCGAAGGGAAGCGTGCGCAGCTGGCTGCTGAGCCTGACGCACCATAAAGCGGTGGATCTGGTGCGGCGGGAGACCTCTCAGCGGCGACGGCAGGACGCGCATGCAGCGCAGCAGCTGGTCGAGGAACACGAGAACGACCCGGCCGCCATCAGCTGGCAGCAGATGCAGGCGGCCGACGTCAGGAAAGCGGTCAGCGAGCTGCCAGAGGGGCAGCGTGAGGCGCTGACACTGGCGTACTTCGGCGGCCATACCCAGAGCGAGATAGCTGAACTCACCAGGGTCCCGCTGGGCACGGTCAAGACCCGCACCTTCGCTGCGATGCGGCGGCTGCGGCTGCGGCTTGCCCCGTTCGCTAGCCTGCCAGGGGAGGAAGCACCGTGACCGGTCAGCGGCCTGAGCACGACAGATTCGACGAACTGGCAGCTGGCTACGCCCTGCACGCCCTTGAGCCAGGCGAGGAAGCAGAGTTCTTCCGGCATGCCGAGCAGTGCGGCCGCTGCCAGCAAGCGCTGGCTGGTTACGCGGAGGTGGCGGCGGCCATGGCCGATCTGGCCGCGCCGGCCGAGGCGAGCCCGGACCTCGCCGCGCGGATCATGCACGCCGCGACGGCCAGTACGGCGGCACGCGACCAGCGCGGCGCGGCAGCAAGCCCGGCGGCTCGCGGGCAGGCCGGCGCGGCTCAGCACGACAGCCTGGCAGCGGCCGGCGGCCAGCAAGTACCGCCTGGCCAGGCTGCGCAGGCCGCAGAGCCGGGCAACAGCGCGCGCATTATCCCGCTGGCACGCCGCCGCTCCCGCCTGGTCAGGTACGCCACAGCCGCGGCAGCTGCCGTGGTACTGGCAGGCGGCGGCATCTGGGCCGGGCTGAGCGCTGCCAGCAACCCGGCGTCTCCGCGGCTGCTGGCCGCGTGCGAGCAGGCGCACCAGTGCTCTGAGGTGACGCTGACCGACGCCGCCGGCCACCGGCAGGCGGCCAAGGTTATCGTCAAGTCCGGATCGGTGTGGCTGATCCCGGCGGCGCTGCCGGCCGACGACGCGGCACGGCAGATCTATGTGCTCTGGCAGATCACCGGGGCGCACACGCCGCTGGCAGTGGGGTCTTTTGACATCCGGAGCGGCCGCAACGCGCCGATCAAGATCGGCAGCCTGGCGGCGCCGTTTGGCAGCACCTGGGCGTTCGCGGTCAGTCTCGAGCATGGCCGGACGATCCCGGCCAAGCCGTCGCGGCCGGTTGCGCTCGGGCAGACGGCCTGACCAGAAAGGTCAGGCCGCACCTGAACCACGCGGCGCCGGCCCGCGAACACTCTCGGACGAGCACTCAACGATCCGAAAGTGGGACCAGCAATGCGCAAAACCCTTCTAGTTCGCGCCGGGCTCGGCGTTGCGGCCTTGAGCCTTGCGACCGCTGCGTGCGGAGGCAGCAGCGTGAGCGGCAGTGGCTCGGCCGGCAAGCCCGCCGCCTCATCCTCGGCCTCCGCCGGGATGAACTCAATGTCACCGAGCCCGTCTAAGGCCTCGGTCACCAACACGGCAGCCGCGCAGCTGTATGCGGGGCTGGACCAGCTTCTGCGCGAACACGTCGACCTGACCGTGAACGTCGTACAGACCGCTATCACCAAGGGTCCGTCTTCCACCGCCACCAAGGCCGCGCTGGCGACCCTCGACCAGAACACCAAGGGCCTCGGCTCCGCGATCGGCAGCGTGTACGGCTCGGCCGCGCAGGCTCAGTTCCTGAAGCTCTGGCGTGCCCACATCGGGTACTTCGTCCACTACACCCTCGGCGTCGCGACGAAGAACAAGGCGCAGGTGGCGACCGCTCAGAAGGATCTGGCCGGCTACACCACGAAGTTCGCCGCGTTCGTCTCTGGCGCCACCAAGCTGCCGAAGTCCGCAGTTGAGGCTGACCTCAAGGGGCACGTCTCCACGCTGGAGACCGCGATCAACGCGATCGTCGCCAAGAGCCCCGACGCGGGCCAGAAGATCTCGATGGCGGCCATGCACATGGACGGCACCGCCCAGGTGCTCGCCAAGGGCATCGTCTCCTCCAAGAAGATCTCCGGCTCGGTGACCGGCACAGGCTCGACGCTGCGAGGGGCCCTCACCGGCCTGCTCGTCCAGCACGTGGCCGCGACCGCGTTCGTGGTGCAGACGGCTGCCGTGAACAAGGGCAACCTCCGCGCTCCGGAAGTCAAGGGCGCGATCGCCGCGCTGCAGACCAACACCAACCAGCTAGGCGCCGCGATCGGCAGCGTCTACGGCAGCGCGGCCCAGGCGAAGTTCCTGAAGCTCTGGAACGCCCACATCGGCTATTTCGTCCACTACACCCTCGGCGTGGCGACGAAGAACAAGGCCCAGGTGGCGACCGCCCAGAAGGACCTGAACGGGTACATCACACAGTTCGCCGCGTTCGTCTCTGGCGCCACCAAGCTGCCGCAAGCCGCAGGCGAGGCCGACCTCAAGGGTCACGTCTCCACGCTGGAGACCGCGATCAAGGCGATCCTGGCGGGGAGCCCCAGCGCCAGCGCCGACCTGATGGCGGCCGAGAACCACATGGCCGGCACGGCTGCCGTGCTGGCGCAGGGGATCGCCTCGTCGCAGCCCTCCAAGTTCAGCTCGTAGCACCAGTACCGGCAAGACCGGGCGGAGGCCAGCCTGCTCCGCCCGGTTTTGGCGTCCAGCAGCAGCAGCGCCGGGAATGGCTGGCAGCGGCCAGCGCGGGCGGGCTAGGTTCTCGGTCTGCGGATGATCCAGACGGCTGTGCGGGAGTCAGGGGCACTTTCTCGCCAGGCTAGTCGGGCCGCCCGGTCATTTCGCCTTGGGGGCTCGGCCGCATTGTTGTGAGGGCGGGAGCTTGAGCAGCGGGTATACCGCCGGCTGTTCCTGCCGGTAGCTGTTCAGATCTACGCGACTGCCGGTCAGGGTGTTGCGCCGCTGCAGTTCCTTCCAGTACGCAGGATCGAGAAAGACAGCCGGGTTGGGGTATGACTGGGTGAGTTCCCCAGGCTGGCCGAGATACAAGCCGGCGTCGATGAGCGATCCGAGCCGCGTGCCGCACCAGGGGTTGACCGGCGGCCCGCTCGGGGTCAGCTGCACCGATGGCGGTGCCAGTCCTGCATCGAGGGTTCCGAGCCAGGTGCCGGCGGTCGGGATGGTGGTGTTCCGCGGCTGGCGGGCGAGCCTTGTGGCCAGGCCGCCTGGGTCGCCATCTAGCGGTAGGAGGTCTGCGATCGTGTAGGTCCGCTCGCCGGTCCGTTGCTCGATTTCGCCGATGAGGCTGTGCGGGGTGGAGTGCAGGAGGAACCACCAGCCGTAGCAGATCAGTGCGCGATGACCTTTGGCTAGCACTTGCTTTTCCACCAGCGACGCTGGATAGGCGGTGCGCCGCTCGCCGCCGAAGGCCTGGATCTCGCTGATGCTGGTGATCGTCGGCCAGTCGATGGGCGGGTCGCCGAGCAGCACGCGGATCTGCTTGCCGGGGGGCAGTGTCCAGTTGACGGCCCGGACCGTCCGGAAGAACTGCTCGTAGACGGGCGCGTCGTAGGTCGTCACTGGTGATTGCGTGGTGTTGCGCCAGACGGGGCGCAGGCTCGCATCGTCGACGGGCTGGCCGGCGATGAACTGGTCGATCGTGTCCTGGTAGAGCGCATTGCCGAATTCGACCACGATGTCATCGACTATGCGGGGCAGCCGCGGGTCGGTGAGCAGGGGGGTCAGCGCGTCGAAGTGGTTTTGCGGGGCCCGCGTCTGGTGGACCTCTCCGATGCCGACCAGCCGGTGCGTCGTGAAGGCCTCGAATACCGTGTCGCTGAACCCGCGGCCCTGCGGCGCCCGGCCGTCACCGGTGGTTCTGGTGCATGCGGTGAGTCCTGTGGCGCAGGCGGCTCCCAGCCCGGCGGCTGCAGCTGTCGCGAATCGACGGCGGCTTATTCCTGGCACATTGCGGGCGTTCATGGTCTATGGCTTCCTGGAGGTCGCTGGCGGCCCGGGCAGAGGCGCGGTCAGGTGAGGCGGTCGCGGACACGCCAGAGGCAGACTCCGGCCAGGCCGAGTGCGAGGAGGATGAAGATGACGGTCTCATACCACTGAAACGCCCAGTAGCGGCTAGCGGGCTGGTAGGTCACTACCTGGCGAAGGTGCAGGCCGGCGAGGTAGGTCGCGCACGCCCCGGCGTGGCCCGCGGGAAGGCCCGGAGACGAGCCTGCGGCTGGGCCGGTGCCGGGGGAGGAGCCGGGAGCGGGCGGCTGGATCATGTTCCCGCAAGCCCGGGCGGGCAGGGCGGACGCCGGCCGCCCTGCGGCGGTGACGATCTGGCAGGAAGCAGTGTTGTAACAGGACGGGGAAGGCGAGAGGATCCAGGCGCCGGGGATGTCGGAGGGCTGCCTTGTCGTGTATAGCCGGCCGTTCCCGGTGGAGCCGAGTTCGCTGAGCGACGCTGCCGTGACGGCCTGGGCGGCGCGGTCCGGTGTGATGAGGTGCGGCCGGACCCACACGGGTACGGCGATCAGGACGGCGGTGACGGTGATGAGGGTAACGGCCATCGCGGGCAGGGCGCGGCGGATCAGGATTCCGGCGGTGGCTCCCAGCGCGAAGGCGAAGGCCGCGTAGCCGAGCGGGACGATGCCGCGCGCGCCGAAGATCACTGGCGTGAACCGGTTCTGGCTGACCGCGTCGATGGGGCTGGCCCACCAGGTCACCAGGAGGCTGGCCAGCCCGGCAGCTGCCATGCTGGCCAGGCCGGCGATGGCGAGTTTGACGGCCAGCCATTTGGTGCGGGTGACGCTCTGGGTCCAGGCCAGCCGGGAGGTGCCGGTCTCGAGCTCGCGGGTAACCAGCGGCGCCCCCCAGAAGACCCCGAGAATGGCGGGCACCGCATACACGGCATAGCCGAGGTACCGGGCCGCGGTCAGGTAACTGGCAGCCCGGCCCAGGAACGGCCCGGCCCGGCAGGCCGCGCGGCTGCCCGGCGGGGCCATCAGGCAAGAATCGGTGAGCCCGCTGGCGGCGAACAAGTGGGCCACGTGCAGCCCGGTGACCACTAGCACGACCGCGGCGACTGCGAGCACGGCCGCCGCCGCCGCGGCCTGGGCGCGGAATTGCAGCCAGGTGAACCGGATCACCGGACGATCCCCAGCTCGGCGCGGCGAGGAGCTGTCCCGTCAGCGGCCCGGCCCAGATAAGCCAGGACCAGATCCTCCAGGCTGACTGGCCGGATCGTCCAGGCAGGATCGCGGACGGGCTGGCTGGCCCGGACCAGCAGCGTGCTCTGCTTGTCGGTGTGACTGGCCGTGATGACGTGCTGGCCGGCCGGCAGCGCCGCCGGGTCCCGGCGCGGGCCTGACAGCCGGCAGTGGGTAGCCAGCAGCCCCGAGACTTCCCCGGCTACCCGCACCCGCGAGTCGGCCATCACGATCAGGTAGTCGCAGATCCGCTCCAGCTCGGCTATCAGATGACTGGACATCACCACGCTGACCTCATGCGCGGCGGTGAACTCCATCAGGCCCCGCAAGAACTCGCGGCGCGCCAGCGGGTCCAGGCTGGCGATCGGCTCATCCAAGATCAGCAGCTCCGGCCGCTTAGCCAGGGCCAGGGTCAGGGCCAGCTGGGCCCGCTGCCCCCCCGACAACGCTCCGGCCCGCTGGTGCGGCTCCAGACCGAGCTGCCCGATCCGCTCCGCGGCCAGCCTCCCGTCCCACCCGGGGTTCAGCCAGGCTCCCATCCGCAGATGGTCCGCGACCGTCCGGCGTGCGTAGACCGGCGCGTCCTGGGCAACGAAGCCAGTCCGCGCCAGCTGCGCCGGGGCGCCGGCCCGCCCGCCCAGCACGCTGACCGTGCCGGTTGTCGGCGCCAGCAGCCCGGTGGCCAGGTGCAGCAATGTCGTCTTCCCGGCACCATTGGGCCCGACGAGCCCGGCGACCTGGCCTGCCGGGACAGCCAGGTCGCAGTCGCGCAGCGCCCAGTGCCGCCGGTAACGCTTGCCGAGCCCGCTCGCCTGCAAGGCCGTAGTCATGCCGCGCCCTCGGCGAAGCAACTGCGGTATGCCGTCCGGTAGATCGCCTCGATATCGTCCGGGCCCAGGCCCGCCGACCGCGCCGACCGCAGCCACCGGGTGATCGCATCGAGGAACTGGGCCTGGACGGCGCGGTCGGTCCCGGGCAGCGACCCGGTCACGAACGTCCCCTGCCCGGCCCGGGCGCGCACCAGGCCATCACGCTCAAGGTCCCGGTAGGCCTTGAGCACCGTATTCGGGTTGATGGCCAGCTTCGCGACCACTTGCTGAGCCGTCGGAAGCTGCTCTCCCGGCTCGAGCAAGCCGAGCCGCAGAGCATCACGCACCTGCTGAACCAGCTGCAGATACGTCGCAACCCCCGACCGCTCATCAAGATCGAACTCAATCATAAATACTACTTCCACTAGTCGCTTAGTGAATTAATTTAGCCGCCCACGGTGGTGGGCGCAAACCGGGGAGCGCACCGCATCGGGCCCGCCGAGCGCCGCATTCACGAGAGAGGACGGCCACCGCCGCCGCAGGCACACCAGGACGGCCCAGAGGGTCACGGCGGTGCCGACCGACATGGATCAGCTCCGTCCACGACGGATTCCGGGTAATCATGCAGATGCTCGGCGAGCTGACCGGGAAGAACAACCAGGTCGCAAGCGACACGCGGCAAGTATTGACAGCCGCCGGCGAAAGGCCCCGGCGCGCAGAACAATCGCCTCTCTCTGCGGTTGAACGGGCGGCGATCACCTAATGCATATCTGCCAGTTCGGGCTGCGGCCGCGGCGCAGGTGGCTGCGCCGACGTAGGCTCTGCAGACGTGGAGCCTGGGCTGAGGTTCGCTGACTTGCTGAGGCAGCTGCGGACCGAGGCGCGGCTGACGCAGGAGGAGCTGGCCGAGCAGGCGGGGCTGAGCCCGCGGTCAGTCAGCGACCTGGAACGGGGCATCAACCGGACCGCACGCAGGGACCTAAGGCATCAGCCCAATCGATGTGTCCACGCTTTCAGCCTCAGTTCGAACCCGTGGGTGACGCCGCTGCTGTCAATGTAGAAGCCGACGACCACGCCGAGATTGCTGATTCCGGTGAGATCCGTGCCTTCGGTGCCAGCCGGATCCTCGACCGGGATGAACACGCCGCGCAGCTCAACGAATCCGTGGACGACGCCATTGGCGTCAAAGTATTCACCGGCGACCACACCGGTGTCGTTGATGGCCGCGGTGAGCGTGCTGAACGCCGGCGCGAGCGGATCACTGACCGTGGTGAGCTTGCCGAGGGGCCCCGCAAAGGCGACGGTATTGTCATTGCTCTCGGTGTAGCTCCCGGTGACCTGCCCGAAGTCGTTGACGTACCCCACGCTTGTGCCCTGCCCAGATGCGGTGCCCGCATCCGGCTCGTTGATCGTGGTGAACCTGCCATTCCGATCGATGAACCCGTGCTGCACGCCGCCGGAGTCGATGGAGAAGCCCGCGATCACGCCGAGGTTGTTCATGTTTGCGACAAACGTGCCCTGCCCTGATGCCGGCGCCGGCGCCCGGGGCGTTGACCGTGGTGAAGTGTCCGTGCCGGTCGACGAACCCGTGGGCGTCGCCGCTGCTGTCGGTGTAGTAGCCGACCACCACCCCGAGGTCGTTGATAACGGTTGCCACCGTATCGGCAGCGCCAGGCATGTTAACCCTGGTGAACGTGCCGTTCCGGTCGAGGAACCCGTGGTCGTTCCCGCTGCTGTCTTCATAGAACCCGGACACCACTCCTTCGTCGTTGACACCCACGGCGGTGGTGGCCGTCGCGCCGGGCACGTCGATCGTCGTGTACCGCCCGGGCATAGTCCCTGCGGATGCGGCGGCTGGCAGCAGGGCCAGTGCGGACGCGGCGCCTGCGATCAGCAGCAGTCCCTGGGGAGTTTTGAGCGACATCAGGCATCCTTGCCTTCCGGTCCGGTTCCGACGGCGAACCCGTCGACGGGACCGGCATCACCCGCCCGCGCGGGCTGCCAGCCGGCCTGCCACGTTTTGCGTGTCATGGGCGGTTAGTCTTCCGTGTGGCCGTGGCAATCTGGTAGCGAACACGTAGCGCTAGCTCGGGGCACCGGAGCCGGGCGGAGGTCGCATGACGGCGAAGCTGGAGTTCTGCCTGCTCGGGCCGGTCGTGGTGCGCCGCGGCAGTACGGCCTTGCCGGTGCCGCGGGGCAGGCAGCGGGCGTTGCTCGCCGTGCTGTTGCTCAATGCCGGCCGGGTGGTGTCAGTCGGCGAGATTGCCGAGACACTCTGGGGGCCCGCGCCGCTGCCGTCAGCCTCGGCGACCGTACGGAACTACGTGAAGAGGCTGCGTCGCGTGCTGGGGGATGCAGACCAGGCCCGGATCATCACCCAGGCCCCCGGCTATGTGATCCAGGTTGATCCGGGGAACTGGATGTGGCCCGGTTCGAAGTCCTGCTCGAAGGCGCGCGCACTGCTGCGCGAGGCGGTTCCTGGGACGCAGCGGCTGACCAGGCACGGGCGGCCTTGGAGCTATGGCGCGGCGAGCCGCTGGCCGACGTGGATTCGCAGGCGCTGGCGCTGCGCGAGGTTCCGCGGCTGGCGGAGCTGCGACTACAGGCGGCAGAGCTGCGGATCGAGGCTGAGCTGCGCCTGGGCCATCACGCCGTGGTCATCGCCGAGCTCGAACGCATGGCCACGGCCCACCCGCTGCGCGAGCACCTGCACGCCCTGCTGATGCTGGCCCTGTACCGCGACGGCCGCCAGGCCGAAGCGCTGGCCGCCTATCAGCGCGCGCGGCGGATGCTGGTCGACGAGCTGGGGGCCGAACCGGGAGCCGAACTGCGCGAGCTTCACCGGCAAGTCCTCACTGCCAGCCCGATCCTGGCGGGTTCTGGGTCCGGGAAACTGCCGCCGCCCGGTGCCCGGGCACCGGGCGGGCCGGGACAGGTGGTGCCACGGGAGGTGCCGGGCCCGGTGCGGCATTTTGTGGGCCGGGCAGCCGAGCTGGCCGAGCTGACCGGGATGCTGGAGCGGGCCAGCGGGCAGCCGCGACGGACCCTGGTGATCTCGGCGATCGCCGGGACGGCCGGGGTGGGTAAGACGGCGCTGGCCGTGCAATGGGCGCATCAGATGGCGGACCGGTTCCCGGACGGGCAGCTGCATGTGAACCTGCGCGGGTATGACCCCGGCCAGCCCTTATCGGCCGCTGACGCCCTGGCCGGGTTCCTGCGCGGCCTGGGCGTGGCCGAGCAGGACATCCCGGCCGAGACCGAAGAGCGTGCGGCCCGGTACCGGAGCCTGCTGGCCGGCCTGCGGATGCTGATCGTGCTCGATAACGCCGGAGAAGCGGAGCAGGTTCGGCCACTACTGCCAGGCAGCCCGTCGTGTGCGGCGATCGTGACCAGCCGGAGTGCGCTGACGGGGCTGGTGGCCAGGGACGGCGCCGTGCCGACTGGACCTGGACCTGCTCCCGCCAGCCGAGGCGGTGGCGCTGTTGCGGGCGCTGATCGGTCAGCGGGTAGATGCTGAACCTGAAGCAGCGATGGCGCTGGCCGGGCATTGCGCCCGGCTGCCGCTGGCTCTGCGGCTGGCCGCCGAGCGCGCAACCTCCGCACCCGGCGTCCCGCTGGCCGATGTCGCGGCCGAGCTGGCTGAGCAGCAGCAGCGGCTGGACCTGCTGGACGCTGCCGGGGACCCGAGGACCGCAGTCCGGGTCGTGTTCTCCTGGTCGCTGCGCCACCTGGATGACGATGCCGCGCGGGCCTTCCGGCAGCTTGGCCTGCACCCCGGCGCCGACTTTGACACTTACGCCGCGGCCGCCCTCACTGGCACCACGCTCCGGCGTGCTCGCCGGCTGCTGGACCAGCTGGCTCGCGCCTACCTGATCCAGCTCACCGGGACCGGCCGTTATGGCATGCATGACCTGCTCCGGGCCTACGCCGCCGAACAGGCCACTGACCAGGACAGCGAGCCGGAGCGACGGGCAGCGCTGACCCGGCTGTTCGACCATTACCTGGCCACCGCCGCCGTCGCGGCCGGACTCTGTTCCCGGCCGACCCTGACCAGCCCGCGACGCCCCCGCCCGCCTGTCCTGCCCCGCCCGTCACTAGCCCTGCCGCAGCGCTGGCCTGGCTAGACGCGCAGCGGTCCACCCTTGTCGCGGTCGCCGCGCATGCCGCCGACCACGAATGGCCCGGCCACGCCATCGGCCTGGCCGCCACCATCTTCCGTTACCTAGATGTCGGCCACTTCACCGACGCCGCCGCGATGCACAATCATGCCCGCCGCGCCGCTGCGCAGGTCGGCGACCGGACTGCCGAAGCGACGGCACTGACGATGCTCGTGCTGCCGACGCTGCCCAGGGCCGTCTCCGCCAGGCCACCAGCCATCTCGAGCTGGCCCTGGCCCTATGCCGTGAGGACGGTGACAGGATCGGTGAGGCCCGCGCGCTCGGCAACCTCGGCATGGCCGATTATTGCCAGGGCCGTTACCAGCAATCGGCGGGGTGTCACCAGAGGGCGCTGGCCATCTACCGGGACGTCGGCGACCACGCCGGTGAAGCCCGTGAGCGGCAGCATCTCGGAATCGTTGACCTGCGACAGGGTCGTTACGAGCAGGCTGCCGGACACTTGCGGCGGTCACTGGCGCTGTTCCGCGACGCCGGGTTCCGGTCGGGCGAAGCCCATGTGCTAGGCAACCTCGGCGAACTCGAGCTGCGGCAAGGCCGTACGCGCAGGCCGCCGGCCCACTCCGGCGATCCCTGGGGCTGGGCCGCGAGATCGGCAGCCGGTTGTGCCAAGCCCGGGCCCTGGCTTGCCTGGGCATGTCCGAGCTGCGGCAGGGCCGCCGCCAGCAGGCCATCGGGCATCTCCGGCAGTCGCTGGCTCTGCATAGCCAGGCCGGCAATCGCTCTGGTCAGGCCGAGGCGCTGAACGGTCTTGGCGAAGCGCTCCTCGCCGCGAGCCAGATCAGCCAAGCCAGCGCCCGGCATGCCGCCGCGCTGGCCCTGGCGATCCAGTGCGGTGACAAGCACCAACAGGCACGGGCCCACAGTGGCCTGGCCAGCGCCCAGTTGCTCAGCCCTCCGCTCGGCGCCCGGAACGCGCAGGTCAGCTTCGTTGATAGCAGAAGGGCGGACTGTTTGCCGAACTGCCGGCGGCACCGGTCCGGATGGGCCATAGTGTCGAGCACCGCAGCGGTCGCCAGTACCAGGATGTCGTTCTCGCCCGGGCTCACCTCGACTCCGTGGGTGTCCCGGACCCGGAACCACCGCTTGGACACCTCGGCGACCCGCCGCCCGTCACTCTCGATGGCGTACTCGTGGTCAGCGATGTTGCCCTGGACGTGCAGGTCCGGGCCATCGTCGAGCATGACGGCCCAGCGCTCGCGCAGTGGCGTGGTCATCGCCCTTGCGCACCCGGGCCGGCCGCTGCCCGTCCGGGTCCTCGATTTCCATGCTGTCCTGGACCCTCAGCGGTGAGGTTCGCCGACACGACGATCCTTTCCCGGCCGAAGCTCACCATTCTCCGTTCGACATGGCGACGGCCGCTCTCGACGGTGTCTTCGAAGAGGTCGATGATGCCGACGCTGGCGCCATTCGTTCGCATCAGCCGCAGCGCGTCGTGAGCTGCTTGCATGATCTGGTCGTCGTGCTCGTCGGCGTCACTCAAGCTCGCAGTCATCGGGTTGTAACCCCTACCGTGCCGACTGCAGGTCCAGGTACCACGCTGCGGCTTGCGCATCCCACGATTCTCGCCGCCGCCGTGCCCCGGCCCGGCCGATGAAGGCCGGGCCGGGACGGAAGGGCTGGACACTACCTTGCCGGGGCGGTTCTGCCGGTCAGGTGGATTTACAGGTGTGTGCGGCGGTGTAGATGAGGTCTCCGGTGAGGACGTGGTGGTGATGGAGGTAGGTGAAGCTCAGCTCGGTTCCGGGCGGCATGGCGGCAGGATTGATCACGGTCAGGGCATCCGGCGGGACCGGCGACTTGCGACCGGTGTACGGGACCGGGCTGCCGTCGGGGAGCCGGATGGACACGACCCCGCTGCTGGGCGGCGCGGGCGTCGACTTGCAGAAGATGCCGATGTGGACCAGGGCGGGGATGTCGTCGCGGGCAAGGGCTCGCTGGAGCGCGGCCGGGTTGAACGTCTGATGCTGGTTCAGCTTCAGCGATGTGGTGCCGTTGGCGTTGCGGGCGAGGGTGAATGCCGCGGTGCGGATCGTCTCCCGGTGCCGGGGCGGGGCTGCCGGAGCCCGCGACCGCGGTCAGGCCCAGGGCCAGGCATCCGGTGGCGGCGGCGCTGCAGCCGACAGCTGAACCAGCCGCCTGCGGCGCCGCCGGGACCGGCCGTTGGCCAGGATGGCCTCTACCGGGGTCTTCATGCGGGCTCCGGACAGGGCGTCGCGTGCCTGGAGCAGCACGTCATCGATGTCATTCACTGCTGACCTCCATCGTGGGTGGGAAAGGCGCGGGAAGGAACGACCAGGTTGTGCAGGGCTGGGCTCGCGCCGCAGCGTTGTCGCTGCGCGGGACAGGTGCGCGGTGACGGTGCCGGGGGCGATCCCGAGAACCTGGGCGGTGGCCCTGGTGTCCAGGTCCAGGAAGACCCGCAGCGCGATAACCTCGCGCTGGCGGGCCGGGCAGCCGCCGCAACGCGGCGAGGACCGCGGCATCCACGCCGCCGGCCTGGATCGGCGGGCGCGGCGGCGTCATGCGCGGCGAGCGGGACCTCCCGGCGGCGGGGGGCGCCACCACGAGACGCCGGTGTTCAGCGCGGCGCGCACGACCCATCCTCGCGGCGCGGAGTACCGTGGACCTTGGCCCAGGATGCCCAGGCCCGGGCGAAGGCTTCCGCGACCATGTCCTCGGCGTGCGCGGCATCACCAGCAGCGGCGATTACCGCCCGCAGGCACACATCCCTGCTGGTCGCATAGAACTCTGCGAACTCCCGTTGTTCCTGGCTCACGCTTCTTAAACGCAGCAGCCCCCCGGTCGGCTTACCCGGCTGCCGACCTGGACTTAGCAGGCCAGGAGTGCCCTTGACCGGGGGCTCTCGGAGGCACACGGCCTGAGCGCAACGCTGG
>CAWJUH010000007.1:0-895337 GCA_963846005.1 uncultured Actinomycetota bacterium
CCGGCCCGCCCGGTCTTGGCGTCCAGCAGCTGATGCGCACTTCGCGCTGCCCCGCGCTGGCGGGCCGACCAGCGCATCCCGGCGCGGGCGGGGTCGTCGGCTCAGATGCTCCAGAGGGCCTCGGTGGGGGACAGGCGGGCGGCGCGCAGCGCGGGGAGGAGACCGGCGAGCGCGCCGATCGCGATGGTGGCGCCGATGCCGCCGGCCCAGGCCTCGGTCGGGATGACTGTGGCCCAGCCCTTGGCGTGGGCGTAGATCGCGGTGGCGATCGCGCCGGCTGCGATGCCGACGATGCCGCCGATCAGGGACAGCAGGATGGCTTCTGACAGGAATTGGGTGCGGATGTGCCCCTTGGTGGCGCCCAGCGCCCGGCGCAGCCCGATCTCGCTGCGGCGTTCCAGCACGGAGATGACCATGATGTTGGCCACCCCGATCGCGCCGACCAGGAGGGCGACGGCGCCCAGGCCGAGGAACAGGGAGCTGAAGGCGGCCTTGGCGGCGGCTTGGGCGACCAGGGCGGAGGAGGGCTGGGAGACGTCGACGGCGGTGGGGTCTTCCGGGTAGGACTGCGCGGCGAGCAGGTTGTCGACCCGGTTGACCTGGCTGTCCACGGCCTTCACGTAGATGGTGGTGGGGTGGCCGTCGAAGCCGAGATAGCGCCCGGCGAAGGGGTAGCCGACCAGCACGGATGAGTCGATGTCGGGGCCGAGCACGTCGGGCTTGAGGATGCCGGTGACGTACAGCCACATGTTGCCTGCCCAGATGCGCTCGCCCGGGAAGATGTGGTCGATGCCGAGCAGCTGGGCGGCGGCGGCGCCGAGGACGCAGTCCGGCTCGTGCTGGGTGGCGGCGTTAAGGAAGCGGCCCTGGGCCAGGCTGGTCCCGGCGGCGGCAGGCAGGCCCAGGCTGGCGGCGTCGACGCTGAGGGCGTTGGTGTTGACGGCGGGGATCAGCGGGCTGCGGTAGACGCTGGCGCTGGTGGCGCCCGTGGTCTGGACGGCATACACCCCGGGGAGGCGGCTGATCATCGCGGGGGCGTGCAGCGGCAGTTCGGTGGGCTGGCCGCTGAGCCCCTGGCCGTTCTGGACCGTCAGCAGGTTGGTGCCCAGCGCGGCGATCTCCGCGTTCAGCCCGGCGGCGGAGGAGGCGGAAAGGCCGAGGACGGCGACGATCGCCGCGACGCCGATGGCGATCCCCAGGGCCGACAAGGTGGCGCGCAGCTTGCGGGTCCGCAGCCCGATCGCAGCGAGCCGGCCCAGGTCGGCGCCCCGCAGCCGGGCCGGCCCCGGGCGGGCGGGTGAGTGCGCGCTCATGACAGTCCCCCCGTGTCGGAGATGATCCTTCCGTCCAGCATCCGGACCTGCCGGTTCATGCGGGCGGCGATGGCGGGGTCGTGGGTGACGACGACGATGGTGGTCCCGGCGTGGCTGAGCCCGGTGAGCAGGTCCAGGATCGCGGCGCCCGTGGCGGAGTCGAGGTTGCCGGTGGGTTCGTCGGCCAGCACGATCTGCGGCGCCCCGGCCAGCGCCCGGGCGATCGCGACCCGCTGCCGTTCCCCGCCCGACAACTGGGTCGGGCGGGCCGACAGCCGGTGCGCCAGCCCGACCCGCTCCAGCGCGACCGCGGCGGCCTCCCGCCGGTCGGCCAGGCCGGTGCCGGCGTACAGCTGCCCGTCGGCCACATTGTCCAGGATCTTCTGATGCTCGGCGAGGAAGTACTGCTGGAACACGAACCCGATCGCGGTGGCCCGCAGCCCCGCAAGCTCCCGGTCGCTCAGCCCGCTCACTTCCAGCCCGGCCACCTTGACAGTCCCGTCGCTGGCCCGGTCCAGGGTGCCGGCCACGTGCAGCAACGTGGTCTTGCCGGACCCGGACGGGCCGAGCACCCCGACCAGGTCACCGGCCGCCACCGCCAGGGTGACGCCGCGCAGTGCGTGCACCGGCGGGGACCCGGGGTAGATCTTGGTCACCTGCTGCAGTTCCAGCACCAGCCCCCCGCCAGGGCCGGGGCGGGCGGGCGGCTCGGATGTCTGGGTGCTCATGTGCCCGGCACCACCACATGCTGGCCAGGGGTCAGGTTGCCGGTGACGGCCACCAGCCCGGCGGCGTCGTCGAACAGCCCGGGGACGACCTTGACCAGATGATGCCCGCCGGGGCCGGTGACCTCGACCGCGTACCCGCCGCCGGTCTGCGCCAGCAAGGCGGTCACCGGCACCGTCAGCGCGCTGGCGACGCGGCCGGTGGTGATCGTCACGTTCACCGGCGCCGAGTTCAGCTGCCCCGCCGCCGTGGGGTGGGTGAGCGAGGCCAGCACCGTGATCGTCGCCCCGGACGACCCTGACCCGCTCCCGGAATCACCGCCGGAGCCGCTGGCCGACCCGGAGCTTCCGGTGCCGCCCGCACCCGACGCCGGCACCGTGGCAGCCCGGCTGACCTGGGAGATCACTCCCGGTGTGACGCTGCCGTCGGGCAGCGTCACACTCACCGGGTTGCCGGCCTTAACCTCGCCCTGCTGCGCGGGGTCCAAGGCGATCGTCACGACTGGGGTGGTCGAGGACGCGGTCAGCACCACCGTCCCCGGCGCGGCCGCCCCGCCCAGGGTGGCGCTGGTCCCCCACCCGGTGACCAGCGCCGGCCCCGGCAGGAACACCGCCTCCCCCAGGCTCAGCACCCCGGTTTCTGTCAGGCCCATCCTGGCCTGCAGCAACCCGACCGCGTAGGCGGTCTCGGCACTGTAGTAGTCCCACCCGGACCGGGGGCCCAGCGCGGAGCCTGGCCGCCAGCCTCAGCCGCACCAGGTCCTGGTTGAGCTCGGTCACATCCGCGCCGGTCATGCCCTCGGACAGATCTCGGTAGGCGGGGATGCCCCCGTACAGCAGCACCACCGGCGCCCCCGACACCGCATATATCCGCTGCCCCTGATATACCGTCCGGCCCACCGCCGGCAGCCAGGTGAACGACCCCGAACTACTCCCGGCAGACGCCCCCTGCGCCGAGGCGGAGGACGACGAGGAACTCTGCGGGACCACCACATTCCACGAACCGGCATCACCCAGCGTCGCGTTCACCTGCGTCTGGCTGGTCAGCGACTGGCGGGTCACCGTGGCGGTCCCGGTCTTGTACCCGGCGGGGCTGCCCGCGCCAGGCGAGGAATGCGAACCGAGGATGCCGCCGGCCAGCACCGCCCCCACGGCAGCCGCCACCAGCACGACCGCCACCCCCGTCACCAGCCAGCGCCGGGCCGGGTGCGGCCCCGGGCCCTCCGCGTGCCCGCCGGGAGGAACCCGCCCGGGCCCCTCCGCCCTGCTGCCGCTGGCCGGCTGCGGCGACGGGGCCGCCCCGGCGGCCTGATCACGGGCCTCAGTACTGCTCATAACCGCATGCCACCTTTCGTAACGGGCCTGTCCTGGGGGAGAGGACACCCCGGCAGCGCGCGGGCCCGCCGCGAATACGCCCGCGCGCTCCCGGGCCGGGTACTGCCGCTGCCGTCACCCGGACGGCGCCGACACGCCGCAGGTCTTCGCCGCGGCCTGGAACTGCGGGGATTGGGTATCGAAGCCCGAGCCCGGCGCGGGATAGGGGTTGCCGACGTAGCCGTTCACCACCCGCGGGTCCGGCCAGTTCGGGTACCCGTGCGCGCGCATGCACCTGGAGGACCTCAGCACCCGGAGGAACTGCTGGTGCAACGCCGCGGTCGGCGGCGGTGAGCCCTGCGGCAGCAGATGCTGGCAGGCGTGCATGGCCGCCTGTACCTGCGGCAAGGCAGGGTTAGCGCCCTCGATAGCGAACCCGTGAAAGGTCATCACGGTGCTGCTGGAGTTTGAGCTGCCCGGGTCGCTGGAGACAGATACGTTCGGCTGTCCGTGCGCGCGCAGGCACTGCGCGTATGAGTTCACCTCCGCCGCGAAGTTCGGGGAGGAACTAGAACCCGATCCTGCCGGGTGCGAACCTCCGCCGCATGCCGCCACGAGCACGGCGATCCCGGCGCCGGCAGCCGCCAGCCCGCCTATCCGCCGCAAGGCGGCTCCCCGGGAAGGCCCCCGCCATCCCCGTGACCGCGATCGCCGTTGCGGAACCCCGTCGTTTGCCCCGTTCATCTCTTTCACCTCGCACAGCTCGGTCAGCGCCTCCACCGCCGCTGCCGGGCCACCTGGGCTGGCCGCGGGCCGTTTAGGCTGTCTGTCCGCAGGCTCGCACGCATGCGGTAACACGGGTCAAACAGGAGCTGTTAACACCCTGTTACCTGCGGCGGGGCATCCTGGTGGGAAGGCACCGCCGTGCCTGCGGCCCGCCCGGGCGCCGGCCGCGCGGAACCACAGCCAGGGAGTGCCGATGAGTACGCTGCGTCATCTCAGCGGACTGGCCCGGCGGCCGGGCCTGCCGCGCCGTACCGTGCGGCTGCGGCTGACCGCCCTGTACGGCGCGCTGTTCCTGGCCTCGGGTGCCGGGCTGCTGACGATCACCAACATCCTGGCCCGCAGCTGGCCCTGGCCCAGGCCCGCCATCGCGACTCCCGTTGGCAGCCGCGCCGGGCGCCTTTGCACGGTGACTCAGCACCCCGTGTGCTACTCCCCGGCCCAGCTGCAAGCTCAGGCCGCGGCCGGGCATGCGGCCGCGCTGAACCAGCTGCTGGCTGAGTCGGCCATCGCGCTGGCCGTCATGACGGTGGTCTCGGTCGTGCTGGGCTGGCTGGTGGCCGGGCGGGTGCTGCGCCCGCTGCGGGCGATGACCGCCGCCGCCCGGGCGATCTCCGCCGATGACCTGAGCGGGCGGCTGGCCGTGCCCGGCCCCGGCGATGAGCTCAAAGACCTCGGCGACACCATCGACGAGCCTGCTGCACCGGCTGGAGACCGCCTTCGGCGCCCAGCGCCGGTTCGCCGCCAGCGCCTCGCACGAGCTGCGCACCCCGCTGGCGATGATGCGCACCTCGCTGGATGTGGCCACCGCCAAGCCCGGACCGGTCCCCCCTGAGCTGACGGTGCTGGCGGGCAAGCTCCGCGAAGGGCTCGACCAGGCCGACCGGCTGGTGGAGAACCTGCTGCTGCTGGCCCGCGCCCAGCACGGCGCCAGCGACGACCAGGAACACCATCCCCTGGGCCCGCTGCTCACCAGCGCGATCGATGGCCCGGGCCGGGCTGATCGCGAGCATGGGCCTGGACGTCCGGCACACCCCGGCCGGCGCCGGCGCCCGTGGTCACCGGGAACCCCGTCCTGCTGGCGCAGATGACCGCCAACCTCATCGACAACGCCGTCCGCCACAACTACCCGGGCGGCTGGATCCGCACCCAGATCACCCGCGACGGGCCCGCCGTGCGGCTGCTGGTGGAAAACGGCGGCCCCCTCCTGGACCCCGGCAAGGTCGCCACCTTGACCCAGCCGTTCCGGCGGCTGGGCACCGACCGCACCGGGTCAGCGGCCGGAACCGGCCTGGGACTGTCCATCACCGACGCGATCGCGACCGCCCACGGCGGGACGCTGCGCCTGCACGCCCGCCCCGAAGGAGGCCTGCAGCGCGGTCATCGACCTGCCCGCCGCCGGCAGCACCGGGCCGCCAGCTCAGCTGGCCGCGGCGGGAGGCGCCCGGTGAGGGTCCTGGTCGCCGAGGATGTCCGGCGGCTGGCCGACGACATCGCCGAAGGCCTGCGCGACCAGGGCATCGCCGCCGATGTCGCCTACGACGGCGCGGACGCCGCCTCCAAGCTGGACCTGAATCCCTACGACGTGCTCGTCCTGGACCGGGACCTGCCCGGCATCGACGGCGACACCATCTGCCGCACGATCACCGCAGCCGGCCACCCGGTCATGATCCTCATGCTCACCGCCGCCGGCGCCCCCGGCGACCGGGTCACCGGCCTGGCCCTGGGCGCCGACGACTACCTGCCCAAGCCCTTCCACTTCCCCGAACTCGTGCTGCGCATCCGCGCCCTGGCCCGCCGCAAGCCCGCCGCCCAGCCCCGCATCCTGCGCGCAGCCGGGATAGAACTCGACCCGCTCCGCCGCACCGTCACCCGCCACGGCCGCCAGCTCGACATCTCGGTCAAGGAATTCGCCGTGCTCGAGACCCTCCTCAAAGCAGCCCCCGCCACCCTCAGCGCCGAAGACCTCCTCGCCCGGGCCTGGGACGAGAACACCGACCCGTTCACCAAGACCGTCCAGGTCACCATCAGCCGGCTCCGCCGCAAACTCGGCGACCCCCCGCCCATCCAGACCATCCCCGGCGTCGGCTATCGGATCACAGATCCCAGCATCACGACCGGACGCTATTGGCGCTCAGACCAACCAGTTCGGGGCGGTACCGGCGACGCCTCGCCAGAGCGGGATTGACGCGCCTAACGGCGGGTCGGCGCGCTCGTTAGCGAGCAACCTCAGTGATTGGAGCATGCGGCGGAGTTATCTCGGCGAACTGTCTGCCGAATTGCCGACTGGATGATGATCAAGGCTTCGAGTCCAGCTGCGCGCCGCGCAGATCACCAGGCCGATGGCATGAGCGGATGGTTCTTGGGTGAGCGTCAGTGCCCTGGGCTGGCGGCAATCCGGTGCTGGAGGTGGGTAGGAAAGTAGTCCGCGTAGTTGCGCTGCAAATCCGGGCGCCGCCAGTCACGGCCGTTGATCGCGCCCCGGCGGCAGGAAGGCATCGACCGCTGGCTAGGGGAGCCGTCGCCGTGAGGATCCCGGTCAGCTTGGGCCAGTCCGGCCCGGCCCGCGTCACCCGTGCTGGGCGAGCAAGCCCTGCCAGGCGGGCCAGCTCACACAGCCGGTCAGTCTCAGCGGTGTCCAGCACCGTCTCTGGCCTAGGACAACCGTCCTTTGGCCTGATCAAGGCCGATAACCATCAGCGCGGTCCGGCCAGCGCGGCCCTGCGGCGGGGCGTTTACAGGCACGCCAACGGTCCCTTGACCTTGTCTGGGAGCTGTGCTCGCCCAAGGCTTCCGACCCGCCGGTGTGCCCTGGCCTGGCGATGAAGGCCGGGCCGGGGCGGAAGGGCTGGACACTACCTTGCCGGGGCGGTTCGGCCGGTCAGGTGGGGCTACAGGTGTGTGCGGCGGTGTAGATGAGGTCTTCGGTGAGGACGTGGTGGTGATGGAGGTAGGTGAAGCTCAGCTCGGTTCCGGACGGCATGGCGGCAGGATTGATCACGGTCAGAGCATCCGGCGGGACCGGCGACCGGCGGCCGGTGTACGGGACCGGGCTGCCGTCGGGGAGCCGGATGGACACGACCCCGCTGCTGGGCGGCGCGGGCGTCGACTTGCAGAAAATGCCGATGTGGACCAGCGCCGGGATGCCGTCGCGGGCAAGGGCCCGCTGGAGCGCGGCCGGGTCGAAGGTCTGATGCTGGTTCAGCTTCAGCGATGTCGTGCCGTTGGCGTTGCGGGTGAGGGTGAACGCCGCGGTGCGGATCGTCCCCGGTGCCGGGGCGGGGCCGCCGGAGCCGGCGACCGCGGTCAGGCCCAGGGCCAGGCATCCGGTGGCGGCGGCGCCTGCAGCCGACAGCTGAACCAGCCGCCTGCGGCGCCGCCGGGACCGGCCGTTGGCCAGGATGGCCTCTACCGGGGTCTTCATGCGGGCTCCGGACAGGGCGTCGCGTGCCTGGAGCAGCACGTCATCGATGTCATTCACTGCTGACCTCCATCGTGGGTGGGAAGGGCGCGGGAAGGAACGACCAGGTTGTGCAGGGCTGGCTCGCACCGCAGTGCTGTCGCTGCGCGGGACAGGTGCGCGGTGACCGTGCCGGGGGCGATCCCGAGAACCTGGGCGGTGGCCCTGGTGTCCAGGTCCAGGAAGACCCGCAGCGCGACAACCTCCCGCTGGCGGGCCGGCAGCCGCCGCAACGCGGCGAGGACCGCGGCATCCACGCCGCCGGCCGGATCGGCGGGCGCGGCGGCGTCATGCGCGGCGAGCGGGACCTCCCGGCGGCGGGGGCGCCACCACGAGACGCCGGTGTTCAGCGCGGCGCGCACGACCCATCCTCGCGGCGCCGAGTACCGGCGGACCTTGGCCCAGGATGCCCAGGCCCGGGCGAAGGCTTCCGCGACCATGTCCTCGGCGTGCGCGGCATCACCAGCAGCGGCGATTACCGCCCGCAGGCACACATCCCTGCTGGTCGCATAGAACTCTGCGAACTCCCGTTGTTCCTGGCTCACGCTTCTTAAACGCAGCAGCCCCCCGGTCGGCTTACCCGGCGCCGACCTGGACTTAGCATGCCAGGAGTGCCCTTTGACCGGGGGTTCTCGGAGCACACGGCCTGAGCGCAACGCTGGTCGCTGCCGTGCAGCTGCCGGACGCGCTGCCGGCTCCGGGTGGTGAACAGCGGCGGCCGGTCCATTACCGCTGGCGGCTGGACCAGCACCGTGCACCACCAGCGCGCCTGGTATCCGGCGTCCGTGCCATGGCCAGCAGCCCGGGTGCGCAGCTTCGTCATCACCGCGGACGGCAAGATCCTAGTCACTGTCCCCGCCCAGTAGCAGGGCAGTTCCAGTGTCACACCCGAGGCGTGGCCTTGAGCGCGGTGCTGAAATCGGGTAGCGGCAGCTGGCCGGGGCTCTTGACGGCGATTTTGCAAGAATTTGTCACAAGCGTTGCGCTGCCTGGTTCCCCGGCAGTATAAGGGAGGCGCCTGAAGGGCTCTTCGAGGGAGATGCGATGAAGCACGTGCTCGGAGTGGCTGTCTCAACAGCCATCATCACGGCGTCGTTTGGCCTAGTTTCAGTCAATCCGGCCCTGGGGTCCGCTTCGGCGGCTGCTGCGGGACCCCCGGCGAACGCGACCACCAAGGCCGCCGGCCGCCAGCACTGGTGCGGGACCAATGGCATCGAGTGCACGGAGCCCGCGCTCAACTGGGAGGAGTTCGCCGGCTACGACCAGGCCAAGAAGGATGGCGCGCGCATCAGCGGCTATATCGGCCACGACGAGCCGGCGACGTTGTTCTATTCCCACCAGCCCGGCTCGGGCAATAACGTCACCTACCAGATGGTGCTGCCGAAAGATCCCCCGACCAGGCCCCGCCAGAATGGCAGCGGCGGGACCTACAACTTCGAGCTGCACCCCACGTTCTGGCTGGGCATGGTGATGTGCGACAGCCAGGGATCACCCAATCCGGACGGGCAGGCCCTCACCGGTCATCCCACTGCGCCCTGCAAGCCGGACAGCGACTCGAACATCTTCAATAGCCAGAACCCCAGCAGCCCCCGGTACTTCGGCCTCGGCCCGGGTCAGGCTTACGAAGAGATGCAGTTCTACCCGCCGGGCTGGGCGCCGTGGCCGGCCGGCATAGGCTGCACGGCCACGCAATGGTGCGCCGCCCTGAACATTGACACGTTCTCCGAGAACGTCAACACCGGCCAGTTCGACAACACCGACTGCCTGAACACGGTCGGGCCGGAGCCGGTGAACTTCGCGTTCCTCACTAAGAACGGCGTGGCGACGGCGCCCGCGAACCCGCAGCACCCCGAGCACTTCGTCCCGAATGCCAAGCGCGATTTCCTGATGAACTCGGGCGACAACATCACGGTGCGCATGTTCGACACCGCCAGCGGGCTGCGGATCGCGATCAGTGACCACACCACGCATACCACCGGCTCGATGACGGCGAGCGCCGCTAACGGGTTCGGCAACGTGGTGTTCAATCCGAGCGCCACCAAGTGCACGGTCAAGCCGTACAACTTCCACCCCGAGTTCAGCACCTCGACGCCGGCGACCCGCAACGTCGCCGCCGCTCACACCTACAATGTCGCGTTCTCCGACGAGATCGGGCACTTCGAGTACTGCGCCAAGGTCGGCACCGACCCGAACAGCACGTGCCTGAAGCCGCTCGGCGCCGACACCAACGACGCTGACAACGCAGGACCTGACCCGGCAGGCGATGATGACTTCTGCCTGCCCGCGTCAGCCTCGCTGGCCGTGAAGATCGGCGGTTGCCTCGACACCGACGGAGACTTCGACGGCGTGTCGTACAACTTCACCTGGCCGGGCTCAATCGCCAACCCGGCCGCCGATCACTTGCTGAACCCGCAGTCGTTCCTGTTCACCAGCCCGACCGTGAAGGGAAAGAACTTTACCTCGATGGCGTTCGAGTCTGACATTTCGCGAGACGAGTCGGACGACACCGCATTCCGCGTGGCCACCTTCTGCCAGCGGCACTTGCTCAATCCCAGCGACCCGCATCCAGGGACCGGATGCGTGAACCCGCCGCCGAACTCGGTCTTCTACCCCTTCTACAGCACCCGGCAGACGCCTCTGGGCTGCATGTGGCAGGAGGGCGGCCCTTATATCCCGGGCACCACGAACAAGTTCGGCGGGAGCGCGCACGCGGAATACGGCCCGCTGCGGGCGATCAGCTACCCGTCGAGCCCGTTCGGCACCATCACCAAGCGCTACAACGACTTCCGGAGGGACCTCGCCACGCTACCGTGCCGGGCTGGCTGAGCCCAGGCACACGCCGCGGGCCGGTGCCGGCCAGAAGGTTCCAGGTCGGCACAGGTCCGCGGTGTCATGTCATGCCCAGGTGCCTGGCTCGTGCGGTGCTAACCGGCACACCAGCATGGCCTGCGGAAATAAACGGCATGCGACTGCCCATGACGCGAGTGCGCCGGGGCCCGCAGGATCGGCAACAGCGGGGTGCACGGGCCGCGCGGGCGCGTGCCATTGCCTGCCTCGCCGGACAGTGAGCTACCGCAGGCCAGGCGGCCTCCGTACGCCGGCAACCTGACGGCCTGCGACCGGGCCGACTCGTGGACGCGGTGCGCGGAGGCGGGGGGGACGGTAGCCCGGCCGTGCGGCGCTGCTGCTGGCCGGGAACCGGCCGCGCAGGCCGCCACCAGGGACACCGCCGCCACGACGATGACGATCCGCAACCTGCTCATAGCGACTCCTAGCGTGCCGGGGGGCCAGCACGAATTAGACGCGCCTGCTGGGTCGCGCGTTCCGCTGACCGGGACCGAGCATGAGCCCGCAACCCGGAGCGGGCTATCCCCGAGGGCCCGGTCGCCTCCCCGGTTCACCGCCGGATCTGAACCAGCCGGGCGGCCGGCCCGTAGTACAGGGCGCCAGGCGGCAGGCTGCACCATTCCTCGCAGTGCGCTGCCTCAGATGTCAGGAGGAGGACATCATGCAGGAAGCTCAATCGCGCACCCGGGCTGCGCGACCGGAAAGTGATTAACACAAGGTCCCGATGACAATCAGAACCGAGAGCCGCATAAAAATCGCCAGCAGCGTCCCTGAGGTGTGGGCGTATCTCTGTGACGTCAGACGCTGGCCGGAGTGGGCGCCAACGGTTCTCGAATGCCAGGTCCGCGGAGGGGCTCGGCTTCAGCCCGGCTCGCGGGTGGAGCAGCGGGCGAAGATGATACTCGGGTTGTCTCGCGGCCGGAGCCAGGAGGTGACCGCGGTCGAGGCGCCTCGCTACGTGGCGTTCGCCGGGCCCATGGGTACTTCCGCGGCGCGCTGGGGAATGGAACTCGGCCCGGTGGACGGTAGGCAGACCGACGCCATGATGTGGATTGAGGTCGATCTCGCAGGCATCATGCGCGCGGTCCCCGGCCGTGCTCTCCAGGGCAGAATCCAGCGCGTCAGCGACCTCGAAATGGCGGCGATCAAGGCTGCGGTCGAGTCCGCGACGCGGGGCGGCGCGGAGAGATCGAGGAGCACACCGTGAGCCAGACCGACCGCACGCGACAGCGCCTGATCGAGACATACCGCAAGAAAGCGAAGCACTACGACATCACCTCCCGGTTTTACCCCGCGCCCGGCTATCCCCAGCGGGCACAACGCCTCCGGGCCGTCCGAGCGCTCGGCCTTCGCACAGGTGACAGCGTGATCGATGTTGCCTGCGGCACAGGTCTGAACTTCCCGTTGATTGAGGAGGTGATCGGTCCCGGCGGCCGGATCGTCGGCGTCGATCTCACCGACGCGATGCTCGCACGTGCCCGGGATCGGATCGAGGCGAGCGGCTGGAGCAATATCAGCCTCGTGCAAGCCGACCTGGCCGACTTCGATTTCCCGGCCCGGGCCGACGCGATCCTGTCCACGTACGCCCTGTCGCAGGTGCCCGAGTGCGCGGAGGTCGTCGCCCGCGGTGCCGCGGCCCTGTCCGGAGGCGGACGCTGGGTTGTGCTGGATCTCAAGGTTCCCGGCGGCACGCCCGGGTGGCTAGCGCAGCTCGGAACCGCAGTTGTGCGGCCTTTCGCCGCCATCGATGAGTGGGTCATGCGCCGTCCGTGGGAGGCGATTCGCGCAGCCATGCAGGAAGAACTGGCCGATCTCTCCTGGACCGAGCTGTGCTTCGGAACCGCGTTCGTCGCGGCCGGTTCCCGCAGCGGCTCGGCTGCAGCAGGGTAGGCCAGCTGCGGAGGCGGATTGGTCGCGGGTAAAATTGCCTGAGTGCCCGCCCGCGCGCTCTTCCATACCGCACCGCGCTGCGTGGATATCAGGGACGTGCCCGCACCGCGGCCGGCGGCCGGTGAGGTCCTCGTCCGCACCTTGTGCTCTGGCATCAGCGCTGGCACCGAACGGCTCGTGTACCGCGGCGAGGTCCCCGCCACCATGGCGCTGGACGACACCATCGACGGGCTTGGCGGTACCTTCTCCTATCCCTTTGCCTACGGGTATGCGTGCGTCGGCGAGGTGGCGGAGTCCGGGCAGGCGGTTTTCGCGTTCCATCCGCACCAGGACGTATTCGCGGCGCGGGCCAGTGACCTGATTGCGCTGCCTGCTCTGGATCCGGCGTCCGCAACCTTGTTCCCGCTCGTCGAGACGGCGTTGCAGGTGACGCTGGATGCCGGGGCCGGATATCGCGACCGGGTCATCGTTCTTGGCGCCGGCGTGCTCGGGCTGCTGACCAGCCTGCTGTTGCAGCGCTCTGGGTGGCGACCGCTGCTTGCCGAGCCACAGGCGTGGCGCCGCGCCATGGCCACCAGCCTCGGCGCCACCGCCGCAGCGCCGGAGGAACTGGCGAAAGAGGAAGTCTCCCTGGTCATTGACGCCAGCGGCAATCCGGATGCGCCAGCGATGGCGCTGAACATGCTGGCCCACGAGGGAACCTTGCTGATCGCTTCGTGGTTCGGCGCCAGGCCAGTGGTGCTGCCGCTCGGCGGCGCTTTCCACCGGCGGCGCCTGATCATCCGCAGCAGTCAGGTTTCCACGGTGCCGGCTGGGCTGTCCGGAAGATGGACCCGGTCCCGGCGCCGCCGGGAGGCGGCGGAGCTGATGACCGAGCTGCCGTTGGCGCGGCTGTGCACTCACGTCTTCGCCTTCAGCCGCGCAGCCGAGGCGTTCCGGGCCGTCGATCAGGAAACGCCCGGCCTGATGCACGCTGTTCTTGACTACGACAGGAGCGCTACCGGTGGCCTGTGAAGTCGGGTTGAGCCGGAGCGTCCGTGCTTTCCACATCATGCCGGGACTGCCCGGGCCGGAGGGGCAACTGCATGATCACGACTACCGGATTGAGGTCGTGGTGGACCGCGAGCAGCTCGACGACCGGGGCATGGTCTGCGATCTGGATGTGCTGGACGCGGCGCTGACCGAGCTGACCAGCCGGATCGAGGGCCGCAACCTGGAGGAGGTCCGCCCAGCTGGGGCCGAGGCGGTCACAGTCGAGGTGTTCGCCCGCTGGGTGCATGACATCCTCTCGCCCGCCGTCGCCGCCGCAGGCGGCGAGGCACTGGCCGTGCGGGTGTGGGAAACTCCCGTCGCGTTCGGCGGATACCGCGCACGATGCTGATGTTCTGCCTGGCCGCCTGCGAGGCTGGCCGCTGAACCGTTCCGCTGGAATGTTCGTCTTGCTGTCATGGGGACAGTTGACACGACACGTTCGTCATCCTCGCGGGACAGCCACATGACACTGGGCTGGGATAATCCCACAGCGCCTCCCACCACCACCGTCCTGCTGCGGCACGGCGATACCCGGCTGTCACCAGAACACCGCTTCAGCGGGCTCCGCAACCTTCCGCTGAGCGCCAACGGAACCCGGCAGGCTCAAGCCGCGGCCCGCCGCATAGCCGCCGGCGCCCCGATTGACGCCGTAGTCAGCTCGCCGTTGCAGCGCGCGGCCGCCACCGCCGCCATCGCCGCCGGCGAGCTTGGCCTGACCGCACTCATCGATGACGACCTTCGTGAAACCGACTTCGGTGACTGGGAAGGTTTCACCCTGGCTGAAATCCAGCAGCGATGGCCCGGGGCCGCGGCAGCCTGGCGGCGCGATCCCGGACAGGCACCGCCAGGCGGGGAAAGCTTCGCCTCCACCGCGCACCGGGTAAGCGGGGCCTGCGACCGGCTGCTGCGGGAGCACGGCGGTCAGACTGTGCTGGTGGTCACTCACGTAACCCCGATAAAGATCTTGCTATGCCAGGCTCTCGGCGTCCCGCTGGGGACCCTTTACCGCCTTTACCTCGGCTCCGCTTGCATTAATGAGATCCGATGGCACGATCGCGATTTTGCGGCCGTCCATCGCGTGAACGACACCAGCCACCTTCCCTGATTCACCGGGCGGTCTTCCCGGCAGAAGGTGTCACCGCCCGGAGGCCACGCTCACCGTGGCGGTCCGGGATGTTGAGGCTCTCTGGGCCGGCGCCGTGGGGGACGAGGCATTGCTGAAGGCGCCGAGGAACTGGTTGCGGAAGGCGTCCATCGGTTCTAGCGGAGCGACATGCCCGGGCAGTAGCCCGTCCTGCCAGTGCCAGGTGGCCATCTGCCTGAACACGGAAGGATCGCGGGCGATGATCGAGATCGGCACCTCGTGGTTGGCCCGGTTACCGCTGACGGTGATTCCCGGCTGGTGGTCGCCGAGCATGATGAGCACGAGGTTCGGGTCCTTGAGCTCGGTGACCCACCCCGTGAGGGCCTGGAGCGAGTACTGGATGGACCGGCCGTAGAACTGGCGCACGGTGCCCGCGTTGCTCCACACCTTGAGCACGGATTCGCTTCGTGCGGGCATGGGATCGAATACCGAGCCGTCGCCGACCTTGTCCCAGGGCACCATGGTCGGCAACGGCGCCCAGGGGGCGTGCGAGGAGACCAGGTCAATCTCGGCCATCACGGGCATGTGGCCAGCGGCGAGCTCGCGCCGCTGGAACGCGGCCAGGGTGTACTGGTCGGGCATCGCGGCGTAGCTGAAGGCCGGGCCGTGGTAGCCGACGTTGTGCCGGTTGTAGAGCTGGTCGTAGTGGTAGAAGGACGTGCCGGACGCCCAGGCGGGGTCGTCGGACGGGTCGTCGCTGACGGTGCGCCAGCCGGCCTTGCGAAAAGCGTCGCTGAGGGTGAACCGGCGGCTGCCGAGGAGGTCGGAATACCGCCCTACGGTGTTGACCCACAGCCCCGACTGCAAAGTGGAGTGAGCCAGCCAGCTAATCCCGCCAAAGGTCGGGGACGTGAGCCAGGCGCTCCGCGCGGACCAGCCGGCCCCGGTCAGCGTCGCGGTGGACCGGCGCAAGACGGCGTCAATGCCCGGGGAGAAGCTGGTGCCCCGGACGGCCACCTGGCCATAGCTCTCGACAAAGGCGATGATCACGTCTTTACCGCGCAACCCGGTGAGCAGGTCCGGTGCGGGAACACTGGCTTCAGGATCGGAGCCGTGGAGGGCGCGATCGAAACGGCGCTGGTCCAGCAGTGCCGTCTGGGTGCCGTGCACCTGCGCGACGATCAGACCGGCGGCGCTGGTCGAGGCCACCGGGGACCCCGGCACGAATTGCAGCGACAGGCCCGCGCATAGCGCCCAGGCCGCAGTGAGGGCGGCGAGCGAGCGAACTGCGGTGCGCCGATGCCGGGCGGCCACGGTGGCGATGTGCATCGCTGATGCGGTAATGGTGCCGACGATCAAGATGAGACTGAGCCAGACCGTAACGATCGCGACGTCGGCGAGCCTCCCGCCGATCGCGTCGCGTACCACCCCAGCGGCCGGCCCGATGTCGCCCAGATCTAGTACCGGGTTGAATCCCCGCCCGATCGCCTCGTAGAACGCCATGCTGACGATGTTGTCGATAGTGAGCAGGCCCAGCAGCAGCCCGCTGACGGCGCCCAGGATCCGTCGCGGCCAGGCCGGCAGCATCATGGCGACAGCGACCAGGACCAGCCCCTCCAGCGGGATGCGGACGAAGGCGGCCGGGGTGAGCTGGTAGAGACGGTCGGGCGCCACGAGCACCCCCCACACGAGCATTACGGGAAGCACGAGCAGGGCCAGCCGGACAGCCCGGCGGGTGCGCGGGCCGGCGCCGGTCCGGTACAGCCAGATCACGTCGCGGCCGAACGACCCGGCCAGGAGCAGCAGCGCGGCGCCGACCGCGATCATTCCGGTGAGGTGGTCAAGCCGCCCGGATACGGCGACGGTGAGCACGATGCCCTGCACCGCGGCCACGGCCTTGCGCCAGAACCGGGGTGGCAGCGGCGCGGCCAGCCACGGGATGAGCCAGCCCGCCAGCAGCAGGGCGTAACGTGCGGCGCCGATGACCAGCACCCAGCCGCCGTAGGCCTGGGACACGGCGATGCTGAGCAGCAGGATGAGGAACGCGTCGACCTCGCCGTCAATACGCGCCCCCAGCAGGGTGGCGGTGCCGGTCCGGCGCGCCACCTGCCCGTCCACTGCATCGAGGGCCAGCGCGACGGCGGACAGGGTGACCAGCGCCGTGACCGCCGCCGGCCTGCCGAACGAGCCGGCCACCAGTCCGGCAACCCCGGCGGTCAGCAGCATCCGGGCCAAGGTGACCCAGTCCGCCGGGAATATCGCCGGCTGGTCGCTGCGCATGCGGGCAGAGACAAGCAGCGCGGCGCCCGCCGAGCCAGTGGCCAGCCCGGCGATCCAGCCGGCCACGCCGAGACCCGATGTCGCCGAGACCACGCCGAGCAGGGCGGCCGTGGCCAGCGTCCCCAGAATCGCCGCGAGCCGGATCGCGGGCCGCGCGGCTTTGCCCGCGGGCCTATGCGCAGGCAGCGTGCCTTCGTCCGCAGGCTGAGTCGTATGCACCGTGCGTGCCTCCGTCTCCGTGGCCATCAGGCGCCATTCCCTCCTGGGACAACGGGGCCGCGGTCACGCTGGTTCACTGCCGCCGGCCGCCGGCCCGCCGTGCTGCCGCAGCCTGAAGGTTGAACTATGTGCCCGGCCGGCCCGTGTAACCGGTGTGGCTGGCTTGTACTCAGTTCCGGCCGCGGCCGGTCCGGCCGTGCGCCGCTTCGGCCCGTCGTTGCTGCGCCTGGCCGCCGGCGTAACCGTGCTGTGGTTTCTCGTCCGGCAGTTGGGCGCGGCGCCGTTCAAGGACGGGCTGCGCGCGGTTACCTGGCAGGCGGCCGGGGCCGCTGTCACGCTCACTGCCCTGACCACGTTGTGCTCGGCCTGGCGGTGGCGGATCGTCGCCCGGGCACTCGGCGTCGGCATTGGCCTGCAGGGCGCGGTCGGTGCCTACTACCGTTCCCTGTTCCTTAACTCCGTGCTCTTCGGCGGGGTGCTCGGCGACGTGCACCGGGCGGTCGCCTACGGCCGGCGAGCTGGAGACCTGGTGCGGGGACTGCGCGCCGTGGCGTGGGAACGGCTGTGCGGTCAGGTCATCCAGGCCGTAGTGACGGCCGTCGTGCTGACGACCCTGCTGCCGCCGGTCCGGCCCGCGCTGCCCTACGTTCTGGCGGGCGTGGCGGGCATAGCCGGATGTGCTGTGCTGGTCGTGCGCGGCGCTGCTCACCGCGGCGGATCGCGGACGGCCCGCGCCGCCCGGGCCGTCACCGACGATCTGCGCCGCCTGCGGGCCCCCGGCGTGTGGCCCCGGCTCACGCTGGCCTCGGTGCTGGTTGTCGCCGGGCATACGGTCACGTTCGTCATCGCGGCCCGGGTTGCTGGCTGCTCCGCGCCGCTGGGGGAACTGATCGCGCTGCTGATGGTGGTCCAGACTGCCATGGTGATCCCCCTGAGCGTCGGCGGGTGGGGGCTGAGGGAAGGTGCCGCCGCCTGGGCCTTCGGCGCAGCCGGGCTCGGCGCGGCCACCGGGGTCACGGTCGCCACCCTCTATGCGGTACTCATGCTGGCCGCCGTTGCCCCCGGTGCCGGGCTGCTCCTGGGGGACGCCGTTCGCCGCCGTCGCGTCCCGGCGCAATCGAGCGAATCGAGACGACCCGATCCGGCGCCGCTGACGAGGCCCTCGGCCTGGCGCGGGGCCGAACGGCTCGTCCCGTGACCGGAGCGGTCCAGGCGGCAGTGATCCGCCGTCGTATTCGCATCCCGCTGCTCTTCGCTGACGGCTACTCAACCACTGCCACTGTTGTCAGCTTCACCGGCCTGACCGATGCGCAGCACCACGTGGCCCTCGAACTCGGCCGGCCCGCCGCGGCCCGGCCGCCGCTGGTGCGCCTGCACAGTGAATGCCTCACCGGTGACGTGTTCGGCAGCCAGCGCTGCGACTGCGGGCCGCAATTGCGCGAAGCGGTCGAGCGGATCACCAAGCACGGCGGGTACGTGCTGTACCTGCGCCAGGAAGGGCGCGGCATCGGGCTGTATGACAAGCTCGACGCTTACGCCCTGCAAGATGGCGGCCTGGATACCTACGACGCGAATCTCGCACTCGGCCACCGGGCCGACGAGCGCGACTACACCAGCGCGGCCCAGATGCTGCATGCGCTCGGCGCCCGCCGCATCGGGCTGCTGAGCAACAACCCCGACAAGCGCGCTCAGCTGGCCCGGCTGGGGATCATGATCGCCAGCCAGGTCCCCACCGCGCTGCACCTTACCGAGAGCAACGCCGCCTACCTGGCCGCCAAGACCCGGCGCGGCGGGCATGATCTGCTGTCAGGGGGCCTCGAACGCGGCTCCGGGCCGCACCGGCACGCCGGCTCGCTCACATCTTCGAGCGCGCCCGGCCGGGCTACCCCGCCAATCCCGCCCCGTTCTGGGCGGCCTGGATGATCTACGGCGATCCGCGGTCATCACGTTCATCGCGCTGTCGGGATTCTCGCTGGGCCTCGGGCCGGCGCGCCCGGCGCTTGTTCGCCGCCGTGTTCGAGCTTCCCTTTCTGCGGCACCGCGGTGGCTCCCGCTGCGACAGGCGATGCCGGCCCGGCTGCGGCAACTGCGGGAAGCCGGGCCGGCCGTCCTCGCCGGCAACGGCGGTGCGCTAGCCGGGCGGGCGGCCCGCGAAATCAAGCTGGTGAGCAATGTAGACCAGCTCGCCCGCCGCCAGCTGCCGGCCGCGCTCGGCCAGCCAGTCGTCCAGGTCCGCCGGCTCCACCCAGTCGTGGCGATTCCGCAGCGCCCCGCGGATCGTGCCAAGGATGGCGCGCAGGAAATACGCCTCATCCCCCGGGTATTTCCCATCCGGGCCGGCGCTGACGACCCAGTCCGACGAGCCCGCCGCCAGCGCGGGCGCGCCCGCCGCCCGCAGGTAATGAAACAGGCGGCGGCCCGTTCGGCTTTCACCGGCCGGCCGGCCGTAGCGAATGCGCTCATCCATGTCGCGGTGGTAAGCCTGCATGATCTGGTCGTCGCGGGGGTGACCGGGCGCGAAGGTGCTCTCGCCGTCGTAGTTGATCGTGAACCAGTAGACGCCGTCGGGGCGCAGCAACCGCAGCAATCCGGGCAGCAACAGCCGGGACGTCCACCAGGTCCAGGACGGCGTTGGCGATCAGCACATCGGCCGGCGCCCCATAACCGGCCTCCAGATAACTGCCGAGCTCGGCGTGGACCAGGCGTACCCGGAGATCACCCGCTTGCAGCCCATCCGGCAGCAGCTCGCTGCGCAGTCGCCGGGCGGTCATCCAACCGCGCAGCCACCGGCAGGAATAGTCCAGCAGCTGCTGATCCGCGTCCAGCAGGACGTACTCACCGGCCCCGACCACCCCCCAGTCCATCAGCCGGGCCACCATTGTCCCCAGGCCAGCACCGACCTCCAGCACCTGCGGTCGGCGCGCAGGTATCAGGCGGCGCAGCTCGGCCAGTACATGCCGGTTGAGCGCCCGGTCATCCACGGTCGTCTTCGCGGCCAGGTAGCGGGCATTGCCGAACGTCATCCCGGTCTCACCGATGCACGTCATAGCTTCTCGGCTACCATCGCGAACTTGCGCACCCGCCCGCTTCCGAGCCAGCTACTCCACAGCTGATGGGCGGTGATCAGGTCGGCGGTGGCCTGCATCCCGATCTGATCGGCGATCTGCTGCGCATCAGCCCGGTAACAGCGCAGCAGCTCCGTCGCTATCGCGTGATGAACAGAGGTGCACGCGTCTTGCCAGGTCACGGCCAGCCCCGCCGCGCGGAGCACGTCCGTCAATTCCGCCAGCTCGACGAGCCAGACCGTATCGGCACCGGGCATCTGCGCCCGTTCCCGCGAGGTGAGCGGCCGGCCTTCCTCGACCGTGAAAGCGAAACGCCCGCCCGGGTTCAGCACGTACGCCACGTCATCCACCAGGGCACTCTTGTCGGCAAAGGCCAGCATCGTCTCCAGCAGCATTACCACCTCGAAACGGCCCGCTGGCACGGGCGGGATGCGGGTTTGCTCGAAGCGGCAGGGGAGATCTCCAGCCCGCTCCCTGGCGCTGGCCAGGGAGCGGGCGGAGCAATCGACACCCAGGTACTCGCATCCTGACTCCGCCGTGATCATCCGGCCCGGGCCGGCCACGCCGCAGCCCAGGTCGAGCACTGAGACGCCGGGACCGATCCGGGCCTGACGAGCCAGTGCCCGGACCTCCGTCGCCCGCATGAAGCTCTCCTGGCCGACATACTCATCCGCGGGGAAGGCGGCCGCTCGAACCTGCTCTAGTGCCGTCAGCAATGGTGCTCGTTGATCCTGTCTCAGTCGGGCCGATGCCGGTCATCCCGGCCGAACCGCATCTGCTGTTTCTGCGTACCACCTTGTGCCAGGTATGACGGATCGGCGGCGGGTGTGGTTCAGGGCCGGCCGCAGGATGCAGGCTGGCTGGGTGCCGCAAGCACGGGAGGGCGGAACATCGTGCGGGTCCACGTCATCGTTCCCGAGGGGTTTGCAGATCCTGACCGTCCTACCGGCGGCAACATCTACGACCGCCGCGTCTGCGCCGGGCTGGCCGAGGCCGGATGGGACGTGCTCGTCACGACCGTCGCCGTGACGCAGCCGGTCCCCGGCCCGGGTGCCCCCGCCGCCCTGGGCCGCATTCTCGCCGCCATCCCGGACGGTGGGACCGTCCTGATCGACGGTCTCCTCGCCTCGCCGGCCGCCGAGCAGCTGCTTCCGCACGCTGGCCGGACACGCATGACAGTGCTGCTGCACATGCCGCTGGCCACCGCCCTCGACGCACGCCACGATGCCAGCGCGCGGCACTCCGAGCGAGCCGTGCTCCGCGCGGCCGCCAGCGTGATCGTGACCAGCGAGTGGACCCGGCAGCAGGTTCTGGCCCGGTACGCGATCCCGGCCCGCCGGGTGCACGTCGCCCGGCCCGGCGTCGACCGGGTCACGGCCCCGCACCGGCCCGTGCGTGGCCGCCTGATCTGTGTCGGGGTCCTCGGCCTCCACAAGGGGCAAGATCTCCTGGTCGAGGCGCTCGCCGAGCTTGCGGAACGGGACTGGCATTGCTTGCTGGCGGGATCGCTCGACCGCGACCCGGACTTTGTCGAGCAATTGCGGATCCGCATCACGCGCCTCGGCTACCGCCACCGGGTCAAGCTCACCGGCGTCCTGACCGGCGCCGACCTCTGCCACGTGTACACCACGGCCGATTTGCTCGTCGCACCGTCCCGCTCGGAGACCTACGGGATGACGGTCACCGAGGCGCTCGCTCACGGCCTGCCCGTCATCGCCGCCAGCGTCGGCGGGCTGCCGGAAGCGCTCGGCTCCACGGCGGACGGTACGCGCCCCGGCCAGCTGGTCCCTCCCGGCGATCCCGTGGCCCTCGCCGCCGCGCTCGGAGGCTGGCTGGGTGACGAACGCTGCCGACGCCGGCTACGGGCCGCCGCACAACAGCGGCGGTCGTCCCTGCGCGGCTGGGAACAGGCCACGCAAGAGATAGCGAGCGCGCTGACCGCCCCACGGGTGCCGTAAGCCTGCGCCAGGGATGAGCCGCGGGCACGGCGCAGATAGCCGGCCGCATTCGCAACCTGGGCGGCTAGCGGCGGCCGGTGGCGAGCCGGCGCGGCTGTGGGGACCGGGTGGCTGAACCGCCACGCTGCCGCGCCCGTGGTCAATCACGAGACAGTGCTTCCCTGGGTAGCGGCAGGGGATGAGATGACAGCACCGCAGGAGCAACGTGGCCGCCCGGCCGCCCGGCGGCTGGTGATCGCCGGCCTGGCAGGGGGCGCAGTCACGGTCGTGCTGTTCGCAGCGGGACGGCTGCACCGGCCGGACTATGCGTTCAGCCTGTTCGGCGCGGACCCGTTCCGGCCCAAGTCGCTGCTGGCCAGCATCGCCATGGGTTTGGCGCTCCTCCAGGTGCTGCTGGCGCTGTGGATGTACCGACGGCTGCCGTTGGCCCCCACGCCGCCGGCCGTCGTGCCCACCTTGCACCGGGTGGGCGGAATGGTACTGCTGGCGCTGACCCTGCCGATCGCTGTGCATTGCCTGGTGGCCTATGGCGTGCAATTCACCAGCGTCCGGGTGGCCGTCCACTCCGTGGCAGGCTGCTTCTTCTACGGGGCATTTACCGCCAAGGTCCTGCTGGTCCGCAGCAAGCGGCTGCCCGGATGGGCGCTGCCCGCGGCGGGCGGGGGCGTTGCCCTCATCCTCGGCGTGCTGTGGTACAGCTCCGCGCTCTGGTATTACAACGGCCTGCAGCTCCCCAGCCTGTAGCCCGCCTACACCGACTCGCGGCCGGTCAGCTGACGCGGCCCGAGCGGCGGGCGGTGACGGTGAGGTCGAGCTGGATGGGCATGGACGGGTTGTCCAGGGCGGCGCGGGCGTGGGTGAGAGCGCCGCCCTCGATGCGCTGGCGCAGGGCCACCAGATCGGCGGTTTGCTCGAGGACGGCGGTGACGACGAGCTGCGGGTCAGCGGGGTCGCCGATGAGGCGGGCCCGGGCCGAGTCAACCCCCCGGTAGCCTTCGATCTCGCCGCAGACTGCCTCGGTCAGTGCGCCGTGGGCGAGGGTAGTGCGGCCCATCTGGCCTTCGGCGCGGATCGGCAGATCGCCGGTGCGGTCGGTGGAGAACATCAGGGCCAGCAGCCACCGCAAAGCCAGCAGCACGATGATGACCGCGACGGCAGCGGCGGTCGGCCACAGCCATGCCCCCTGGGCGCCGATGTAGCGGCCGGTGGGATTGGCCATCAGCTTGCTGTGCTCGGTGAATGACCCGAACACCCCGAGCGACGCCGCGCCGGCGGCGGCCCCTGCTCCGATGAGCAGCAGCGCCAGCAGGAGCAGCGCCACCCGGTTGGTGCGCTCGGCGTGCATCAGCGGCTCCTGGTGGTGACGTGCACCGATACCGACGGGGAGCGGCGGAGGCTCAGCTTGGCCAGGCGGTCGCCGGCGGCCGCAGCGATCGATTGGCGCAGGTCGTCAGCGTCGGCCTTGTCGAGGAACACCGAGGTGGCGCCGATGGTGACCTTGCGCCGCCGCACCTTGACGGCGGCGCCGCGGACGCCGTCAAGGTCGCTGACGGCCAGCTTGATGGCGGCGGCGACGCCCCGGCGGGTATAAGCGGTGTTGATGCCCGCCGCGCCCGCGTCCCCCGGCGCGGCGGCGATTCTTGATGCCCGGGCGGGCTTGAGCTCGGCGATCAGCAAGATCAGGCCGAGCACGATCAGCACGGCACACGCCACCCGGAGGGCACCCGACTCCCAGGTGGTGCGTCCGGCCCAGGCGTAGGCCGGATGCCAGTTGACGCCGGCCGTGCGGTTGCCGAGCCGGTCGGCGACCACGCCGATCACCAGCAGCACGCCGATCACTATCAGCGCCAGGCTGAGCAGGGCCGCCAGGACCCGGTTGGCCAGTCTCATCGTCAGCGTCCTGTCAGTGCACCCGGGGCGGGGCCGGAAGCGAGGTCACCAGGTCGGTGACCGAGATGGATACTTCGATCACCCTCATGCCGGTGAGCTCGGCGATCCGGTCCCGGACCCGCTCGCGCACGGACTTGGTGACGGCCGGGACCGACGCGGGCCAGCGGACGCTGAGCGTCACCGTCAGCGCCACGATCGACCCGTCGACGTCGGCCGATGCCCGGGGCAGGGCGTCGAGGCTGGTCTGGCGGATGCCGATCCCGCCAGGAGCAGCTGCCAGCGACCGGCCGAGCACCCGCGGGGCCGCGGCGCCCGCATCGGGGATCTCGGCGGCGGCCCGGGAGGCCATCTTCTCGATCACCCGGTCGTTGATGCTGATCGTGCCGAGCTCGTTGCGGCCGGGCGCGGGCGCTGGCTCAGCCGGGCGCTCGGCGGTCTCTGCCGTCATCGGCTGCCGCGCCGGCGAGACAGGTACGGGCTCAGGTCCAGATCGCCGTCCAGCACCTTGGCCACGATGTAGCCGATGATGCCGAACAGGGCCACGATCAGCATCTGGCCGAAGCTGCCGAACGCGATCGCCAGGCCGAGAGCCAGGCCGGACAAAGTGCCGAGGGTTACCCGGGTGGTCATGTCGTCATCACCTTCACAGTTCAGTCGGCGGCGCAGCCGCCGGGCCGCCCGGTAGCGGGACCGGTCCCGCGGCCGGAACCGGCCCGGTGACCGGAAGCTCCGGTGCGAAAGCCTCGCCGGGAGCATCGGTCAGGTCGGCGACTACCACCTCGACGCGCCGCGGCCCGGCGACCGGCAGCAGGACCGCGCGGACCTGGCGGGCGAGTTCGGGTACCGGGATTCCCCATCGGCCGCGGACGGCCACCTTGAGCCAGCCGGGCCGTACTTGCACTCCCGCGACCTGGCGGCCGGGCAGATAGGTGACGACCCCGCCCGCCGGCCCGGTGCCGGTGACCAGGTCATCCACCGCGCTGCAGCTGCGCACGGCGGCCGCGGCCGCATCGACGTCGACGCCGTCCACCAGCACTGGCTGCGGGCCAGGCAGCCGGAGGGATTGCCCCGGTCACGAGACCCGTGCGGATGTGTCCTGGTCCTGCTCATCGTCGCCGGGCAGATACAGGTCATCGATGTTGATGTTGACCTCAACCACGTTCAGCCCGGTCATCCGCTCGACCGCCTGCTTGACGTTGCGCTGGATGCTGCGGCCGAGCTCGGCGATGCTGACGCCGTAATCGATCACGATGTCGAGATCGATGGCGGCCTCCGTCTCGCCCACCTCCACGCCGACACCCTGCGCCACGCTCGGCCCGGAACTGCCCGGAAGGCGCTCGCGGACCGCGCCGAAGGCCCGGCTGGTGGACACGCCCATGGCGTGCACGCCGCTGATCTCCCGGCAGGCGATGCCCGCGATCTTCTGGACCACGCTGTCCGCGACGGTGATCTTGCCGCCGTCAGTAACCAGGCGCTCGGCAGGAGAGCTGGTCCCGGCAGTGCCGCGCCGCTGGGGTACGGAAGTTTCAGGCTGAGACATGGCGCAACTTTCTGTCAGGGGCACGCCGGCAAGCACCGCCGGGCCGGGGAGTGGCGCATCTGCGTCATGGGTTAGACACCAAGGAGAGCCCGGGCGTCGCAAGTTTTTTCTGGCGCCGCCGTCATCGCTGCGGGCGCGGTGGCCAGCGGCCGCCGGCTCCGCTATATTCCGGGTTCTGGGCATTAGGTGCCCAGGGCAGCCGCCCCGGAGCCCGGTCCGGCCGGGCTGAGCCGCGCTCAGTCATCTATCGAGAGCGGTCGCCAGCCAGCGGTTACGGCGCACGCCGGAAACGCGGGAGAGCCGTGACCTCAGAGGCCGAGGACGATTACCTCGTCCGGCGGGCGCGGGAAGGTTACCTGGACGCCTATGCCGTGCTGGTGGACCGGCACGGCCAGCTCGCCTACCGGGTCGCGCTGCGGCTGGTCGGCAACCAGCACGATGCCGAAGACATCGCCCAAGAAGCCCTGGTCGCCGCCTGGCAGCACCTGCCTGAATTCAGGTCCGGCGCCAAGTTCTCCACCTGGCTGTACCGGATCGTCACCAGAAGGGCGCTGAACCACATAGCCCGCGCCAAACGCACCGCGTCACTTGACCTGCTGGAGAACGTCACCGACCCTGAGGAGGAAACTGCCCGCAACGTGGAGCGCGGGCTGACCGCCAGTGCGGTGACCGCGGCCGTCGCTGCACTCCCGCCGCCGCAGCGCGTCGCCATCGTGCTGCATCACTTCGAGGGGCTGTCCAACGCCGAGATCGCGGACATCACCGGCAGCACCGTCCCGGCCGTCCGCAGCCACCTGTTCCGGGGCCGGCGCGCCCTGACCAGGACACTCAGGGACTGGAGGTGAACCGGCCATGAATGCTGCCGCTCAGCCGATCCGCGACGTCGAGCTCCTGCTCAGCAGTTCGGTGTCCCAGCTGGCCTGCGGCGCCGAAGTCGACGAGCTGCTCGAGCAGGCCGCCGACGGCCGGGCCGGCCAGCTGACCGCGCACCAGCGCGACTGCGTGCACTGCCAGGCCGCCCTGCACGAATTCGCGCGGATCTGGGAACCGGTCCGCCGCCAGGCAGCCGTTCCCGTCCTCGTCCCCGCCGCGCTGCGGGCCGCCGTCACCGCCCAGATCCGCAGGCTCACCGCGGACATCTGGTACACCCTGGACTCCAGGTCCGGCGGGATCATCCGCATCGCAGCCCGCGTCATCGCCGTCATCGCCCGCGAAGCCGCCGGCCAAGTCCCCGGAGTGAAGGTCGCCTTCGGCCAGAGCACCCAGCCAGCCGCCGCCGGCACCGCGCGCGCCGCCACGCTCGGCCACCGGCACCCGGACTCGGCCGCTGGCGTGCTCGGCCGGGCTGCCGTCGTCAACCTGGCCATCGCCGCCCAATACGGCCAGCCGCTGGACCACATCGCCCGGCAGGTGCAACGGCGCGCTATCACCGAACTGCGCGCCAAGACCGACCTGCGCGACATCACCGTCAACGTCACCGTCGACGACGTCCTGGACTGAGCCGCCACGCTCCGGGGTGGGCGGCCGCCCTACAGAGCCTGGCCATCTCGGGGGACCCGGGTGGTGATTGCGGAGATGGCGGCGGTGATGAGGCCGCGGACGATGAGCTGCACCACGGTGTCACAGTTGCGGCAGCGGGCGGTCTGCGGCACGGTGTTCCAGCCACGCTGGCAAGAAGGAAACCCGATCCGGGGCGCTTCGGTGGCAGGATGCCCGGCGAGGGTGGCGGTCGCAAGATCATAGGCGTGTTCGCAGACCGGCACGCGGCGACCGCAAGTCCCAGCGCCGAGCCCGGCACCCCGGTACTCCACGGCGACAATAAACGCCTGCACGCCGCATCACCTCCCATTCCGGGCTGACCCCGGCCGGGTTAGCCGTTCAGGGCGACCGCGAGCCGGAAGGCAGCGGGTCAGCTGCCGGAGAAGCGGTCCCCGGGCCGCCCTGGCGGCCGGTCAGAGGTTCTTGCCGAGGCCGCCGAGCTTGTCGCCGAGGCTGCTGGGGTCAATGCCGTACTTCGACAGCATCCCGGCGTGCTCGGCGTTGCCGGTGTCAACCTTGTCGGGTAGTTCGCTGCTGGCCTGGCTGGCCTGGTCGTGCTGGCCCTGGCTGTGCAGCAGCTGCAAGATCTGGTCCTTGTCAATATTCACGTGCTCTCCCTTGAGGGGCGGGACGGGCGGATGAGCAGGCGGGCGGCGGCGCTGGTGGCCGCGCCCTCGCGGGGGTGACCGGTCAGCGCCGCCGCCTGCCGCTGGTGCTATTACCGGCTGGTGCCGGGCAGTTCGGTGTCGGGGTCGTCGATCTGCTCCTTGCGGAGGGTTTCGCTGACCTGGTGGTCCTCGGTGACGGTTTCGGTGCCGAGCCGGACGCGCTCAACCGGGACGGTTTCCTTGGCCGCGACGGGACGCTCGGCGTGCAGGGTGACCTCGTGCTCTTCCTCGCTGATGTCGCTGCCGGACATCGCGTCGCCGCGGTTGGCGTCGGTGATGGGCTCGCGCTCGAGGCGGACTTCCTCGTGGCTGACCGGCACCGTCTGGGTGACCTGCTCGGTCACCACGTACTTGCGCAGCCGCGCCCGGCCGGACTCGGCCTGCTCGGTGCCAACGTGCAGCCGCTCCTCGGAGCGGGTCATCGCGTCATCGGTAGTCGGGCCGGAGGTGTCGCTGCCCTGGACGCCCTGCTGGCCGGACAGATCCTCGCGGCTGTCCCCCGCGTACTGTCCCTGGTCTGAGGTGCCGGAGGCAGCGGCGCTGCCGAGGTAGCCGTTGTAGTAGGTGTAGAGGGCATCGTTCTCGGAGTCCTCGATGTGGCCATCGGCCTCGACGCCAGGGGCGTCCTTCACCATGTCCTTGGTCACGGCCAGCTGCAAGCCATTGCCGGTGCTCTGGGATCCGTAGAGCGGGGCGAAGCTTTCCTTGGTGCCGAACATGCCGGTGGCGATGGTGACCCACAGCGGCTGGCTGGTCTGGTCATCGACGTAGATCTGCCCGATCTTGCCGAGCTTCTCGCCGTTTACATCGACTGCAGTCTGGCTTTGCATGTTCTGCAGATCCTGGGTGGTGGTCATGCCGTGCTCCTTCTGTTGGGTAGTGCAGGGGTCGTACCGGTGGCGCCGGGGGCGGGGGTGACTCTCACTGGCCCCGCCCCCGGGGATCAGGGGCCGGCCAGATGCCGGCCAGCAGGGGCTAGTAACGGGTCGCGCCGCGGCCGCCGCTGCCGTTGCCGGCGCCATCGGCCGTGCTGGCGTACTGGCTGGCGAGCGTCTTCGCATACGAGACCCCGGACAGGCTGTTCTGAATCAGGGCCTTAGCCGCCGCCGCGATCGCGGCGGCGATGATGACGATGATGATCGCCACGAATACCAGCGGCAGGTAGGCGATCACCGCGTGCAGGTAGGTGCTGACCGGGTTGCGGCCGAACACCCCGAACGCGGTGGACAGCACGAACAGCATCAGCGCGTAGTAGACGATCTTGGCCAGGAGGTCGGAGGTGTCGTACTTGCTGTGCTCCAGCGCCCTCTTCACCCCGCCGCGCTCCACGGCCCGGTCGAAACCGACCCTGGTCAGCACGGCGGAGATCGCCTTCGTGAGAAGCCTGGCGACCAGCCACCCGACCACCAAGATGATCAGGAACACCACGAATTTGGGAAAGAACGTGGCCACATTCGACCAGGCACTGGAAATACCAGCACCATAATTAACGGCTACGGGCATAAACGCACTCCGCTTCTGGGCATGGAAAACCCGGCAGCCGGGCATCCCTTCGGGTTGCTGCACGACAGCCGGGGCCTGAAGCGCATCGCCTGAGATCAAGACATGCGGCAACGGCTCTGAGGCCACTCCGCAAAAGACCTGATCTGACTACTTCGCCGGCGGGCCCTTTGTCCTGCCGGCAAGCACCGCTGTACTAGCGGGCCTTATTAAGTTAGACACTCATCGGCGAAAAACGTCGCAAACCTTTTCCGCGGACAGAACGAGAGCGAGCTGGTGGCGCTGTCGTCGCCGCGGCAGATGGTTCGAGCGCGGTGCCCCGGGAAGCAGCTAGATGGTGAGACAGAACACGGCCGCCAGCGGTTCTGGACCGGACCGGCCGCTCTGGACCCCGGCGGCGGAGTCATCCACATGCGGGGGCACAAGAATGCGGCTTGTTCCAGATGTCGGCCTGCCAGGCATAAGACCAGAGACGTTTGCCTGGTGCAGCAAACGCTGGAGGGGTACCTCGACGCCTATTCCGAGCTGGCGAACCGGCACGGACCGCGGGCATACGGCGCGGCGGCGGACGCGGTGACCGCTGCGGTCGAGACGCTGCCGCCACCGCAGCGGCGGGTCATCGTCTTGCACTACTTCGAAGGCTTGGAGTAATGGCAGCATCTGTCTTCTGGCGATGCGTGCCGCCTGTCGTCAGGTCAGGGGGCCGGTAGCGTGCCGGACGAGACGCGGGGCACCGTGGTGCTGGCGCTGGCGGCCAACGTCGGGGTCGCGGTCATCAAGCTGGCGGCTGGGTTGTTGACCGGTTCCGCGGCGCTGTTGTCGGAAGCGGCGCACTCGATCGCGGACACCATGAATGAAGTCTTCTTGCTGGTGTCACTGCGCAGGTCCGCGCGTCCGGCTGACCAAGCGCATCCATTCGGATACGGCAAGGAGCGGTTCTTCTACGCGCTGATCGCCGCGATAGGGATCTTCCTTTCGGGGGCGGCGTTTTCCGCCTACCAGGGAATATCGGCGCTGCTGTCCAGCAGCACGGCGAAACAGCCCTCACTGCTCGAATTCGTGATCATCTATGTCGTGCTCGGTGTTTCCCTGATCTTGGAAGGCGCGTCGCTGCGCAAAGCCGCGGCCCAGGTGCGGCAGGAGGCCCGCCACGCCAACCGGGCCTTCCTCATCTTCGTCTTGCGCAGCCCGGACCCCACCGTCAAGACCGTCGCAGGCGAGGACTCGGTGGCGGTCATCGGCGTGCTGACGGCGGCGGTCGGCACGGCGCTGCACCAGCTGACCGGAGTGGAGGCGTGGGAAGGCGCGGCCTCGCTCGTGATCGCCGTCCTGCTCGGCTACGTCGCGGTCATCCTCGGCCGGGACACCAAGGAACTGCTGATCGGTGAATCCGCCGATCCAGTGGTGCGGGCCACGGCGTTCGCCACGATCACCAGCCACCCCGAGATTACCGGCGTCAGGGAAATCCTCACCATGCAGCTCGGGCCGGACAGCGTGCTGGTCGCCGCCCGGGTGCAGTTCGAGGACGACCTGATCGCCAAGCGGGTCCAACTGGTGTGCACCAACATTGAGGTGGAGATGCGCGAGCGGATGCCCGAACTCACCCAGGTCTTCCTGGACCCCAGCGAGGTCACCCCCGGCGAGCTGGACCGCACGAGGCAACGCGCACGTCAGACGCTGGACGACGTTGATCAGCTGAACGGCCCTGGCGGGGCCGCCAACCTCCGGCTGCCGCGAAGCCGCTCAGCCCGGCGCATTACCTCAAGCGGATCATGACGGGTCAGCAGGGGTCAGGTGCTGGTGAGGCTGCCGAGATGACGGAGGATCTGGGCGTAGGAGTCCAGGAGGCTGGTTTCGCAGTAGGGGATGCGGTGCTCGGCGCAGAATGCCCGGACGGTTTGCTGGGCGTGGCGCAGGTTCGGCCGCGGCATGGAGGGGAACAGGTGGTGTTCGATCTGGTAGTTCAGGCCGCCCATTACCAGGTCGGTGAGCCAGTGGCCGCGGATGTTGCGCGAGGTGAGAACCTGGCTGCGCAGGTAGCCGGGTTTCTCGTCCCGGCCCAAGATGGGCATGCCCTTGTGGTTGGGCGCGAACGAGGATCCCATGTACAGGCCGAACACTCCTTGCTGGACGGCGAGGAAAGCCAGCGCCTGCGGCACGGAAAGCAGGACGAACACGGCGGTCAGGTAGCTGCCGAAATGCACCGCCAGCAGGGTCGCCTCGGCGAGCCGGACCCGCGTGCCGCGGCGGCGGCTCAGCGCCCGGACGCCGGCCAGGTGCAAGTTGATGCCCTCCAGCAGCAGCAGCGGGAAGAACAGCTGGGCCTGATGGCGGGCCAGCCACGCCCCGGCCCCGGTCCGGGCCCGGGCCTGGCCAGGGGTGAAGACCACGACCGTGCCGGCGATATCAGGGTCACGGCCTTCCTGGTTAGGGTGGGCGTGGTGACGGTTGTGCTTGGCGGTCCACCAGCCGTAACTCAAGCCGGTGAGCAGATTGCCGTGGATCCGGCCGATCAGGTCATTGCCGCGCCGGGACCGGCAGACTTGCTGGTGGCCGGCATCATGGCCGACGAACGCGACCTGAGTGGCCATGACCGCCAGGAAGACCGCGACCAGAAGCTGCCACCACGTCCGGCCGAGTTCGGCGAAGACCGCCCAGCCACCCGCCACCAGGATCAGATTGACGCTGATCTTGACGCAGTAATAAGCCGGCCTGCGGCGCAGCAGGCCAGCCGCCCGCACAGTACGCGACAGCGCCGCGTACTCACTGCCCGGCCGGCCGCCGCCGCCCGGCCTGCCGGGATTGGCGCTGGCGCCGCCGCGACGGGACCGGCCAGGTCCGCGTGACCAGGCGGTGTCAGCGTGATTCCCCGGTCAGAATGCTGAGCACTACAGCGAGCGGACTGACCTGCCCGCTGGCCGGGATGGCCGGAACCTGAGCGGGCAGGACCGGGGTACTCCGGATCGCCTCGCGGCCCATTGCCCGGCGTTCCTCCCCGGTGGTCCCGCCCCAGATGCCGTCCTCCTGCCCGGTCCGCACGGCGAACGCGAAGCATTCCAGGGAGACCGCACACCGGCCGCACACGGCCTTGGCCGCCTCCACCTGGGAAAAAGCCGGGCCACGCGAGCCGACCGGGAAGAAAAGCTCAGGATCTTCATCCTGGCAGGCTCCCAGCAGCATCCAGCCACCGGAGGCAGCCGCATACTGCGCGGCATCACTTCGCGCGCCGAGGGCCCCCCGCATCTCACGGTCTGCCCGTTGCCCGGCACCCGCCTGTTCCCGCGGGCTAGACAGCTGGCTCCTGCGGCCTTCGCGCCGCAGCCCGGGCATACACATATGACGACCTCCGGTTGCAACCAGAAGCTGCCACCAGGGTCCAGGGCGGGAGCCAAAAAATGATTCAGAAGGGAAACTACCTGTGGCCCGCGCATTCAAACCTGCGCGATCGTGAAGGCCGGAACAGGGAGCGGCCCGACACCGACGCGCGGGCGCGGCGGCCGGGAGGGTCTCGCGGCGCGCCGCCTGGCAGGGATCACCGCGTCTGACCGCGTCTGGCAGTGACCGCCGCCCTAGTCTGCTGCGGTCCCGCATGCATAGGCCCGTCGGTCCAAGGCAGATAACAGGACAGCACCGGATCGGGAGGAGCCATGGCAGGAACCAGAGCGAAGTCAGGACCCAGTCTCCTGGCTATTTATCTGAACGACCATCTGGCCGGAGCAACGGCAGGCGCGCAGCTGGCGCGGCGGATGGCCGCTTCCGGGCATGTGCCCGCCCCGGTCGGCACCTTGTCCGGCGTTGCGAATGAGATCGCGCAGGACCGGGCGGCACTGCTGGAGATCATGGCCGCCCTGGACATCCCGGCCCGCGGCTACAAGGTCTACGCCGCCTGGATCGGGGAGAAGGCCGGGCGGCTGAAGCCCAACGGCCACCTTCGGACGCGGTCATTGCTCAGTAACCTGGAGGAGCTGGAAATGCTCCGGCTCGGGGTCGAGGGCAAGGCCGCCGGATGGCGCACGCTGCGGGTGATGGCCGACCGGGACAGCCGCCTGGCGGCCGGGCGGCTGGATGAGCTGATCGCCCGGGCCAGCCGCCAGGCCGACCTGCTCGAGGATTTGCGCGCGACGGCCGCGGCCCAGGTCACCGAGGCCGACACCGCACTCGGGCGCCGCGGGGGGACGGCGAGCTGAATCATGGCGGCGACGCGGTGATCGAGTCGTTCTGGGGCCGGTGCAGACCGAACTGCTCTGGTGCTGCAGGCCCCGAAAGGCCCTGTATCCGGCGGGATGAGGCAGCCAGCGACTTGCCGCTTGCTACTCCTCGTCTGCCGTGCCCTGATCGCCGGGGACGGCCAGGCCCACGCCCTCGCCGGACTCAGTGACCGTCTCCTGCGTGCGGGAGGCGCCGGGGTGACGGGGGATCTGGTCCCCGGTCGGCACGCCGGTCAGGTCGGCGCCTGGCTCGACGTCGAACGCCAGTCCCTCGGGCCGCCCGGTCTCATCGGAGGGTGTCACGGGCAACGGCTCGGGGGACTGCTGGCGAGCTGGCTGCTGACCTGCCGGGTCCTGGTCGGTCATGAGGATCGCCGTCCTTCCGGTAAGCCGGTGAGCTACCCGCTTTGCGGACCGGTAAAGCACCGGCACCGACGCGATGCTCGCAAGATTTAACGCCCTCGGCCTTGTTGCCTTAATTGTGCGCACGTCTCCGTGCGGCACGCCAAGTCCTGACGGACCGCCGATGTGGCGCTGGGCTGACAGGGCCGGCGGTCGGGTCGCTGTCCCCGATCCAGCGGATGATCTCCTGGTAGGAGGAGATCACGATGCGCTCGGCCACCAGGTTCTCCTGGAGGCTTACGGCCAGCGGGCCGCCATCGGTGGAGGGACAATGCCGCAGATCGCATCCGGACTGCCGGAGCCATCGGCATCCAGTACGCCTTCCCTGGCCCGGCGAGTGCGGACCCTCGACTAGGTCGCCGCGATGCCTCTGCGGGCGAGCCGCGCTCGGATGAGACCGGCGGCGGCGACTCGCATCCGCCGTCGCAGCGGGACGGACGCGCGGCGGCTGAAGACGTCGTAGCCGGAGTGCTCGATGACCGTCAGAATGTCGCTGTACAGGGTGGCGGCGGTGCGAAGGCAGTCTCGTGAGCTGGGGTGCACGAGCTCGATCCCGGCCGCTGCGGACCGGTAGAGGGCCCGGGCCCGTTCGGTTTCCAGCGCGATGAGGTCCCGGGTGGGCTGATCCGTAGTCTGAGTCCGGCGGGCATGCTCCAGCCGCCCGCGGTCCACCTGGCAGGCCTTCAGCGAATCCTGGGGCAGGTAGATCCGGCCCCGGGCCAGGTCTTCGCTGATGTCCCGGATGAAATTGGTCAGCTGAAAGGCCACGCCCAAGTCGATAGCGCGGGCTTCGATGCCCGCAGCCGGCGGCGCGTGGTTGTCGGAGGTACCCAGAATCGGCATCATCTCCAGCCCGATCACGGCAGCTGAACCCCACATGTAGTTGAGGAGGTCGTCATAGGTCTCGTATTCGGTGACCGTGAGGTCCATGCGCATGGAATGAAGAAAGTCGGCGAAATAACTCACCGGGATGTTCCACCGGTGAATGGTGTCGATAACGGCCCTGATAATCGGATCGCTGGATTCTCCGGTGCGGAGGCTGCGCAGGAACTGGTCGCTCCACGACTGGAATATCGCGGCGCGGTCCTGCGCGTTTACCGCGGGATCGAGGTTGTCGACGATGTCGTCGGCGTAGCGGGCGAAGCCGTACAGGGCATGCACGTAGGGCCGCTTGGCCCGGGGCAGCAGGCGGGTCGCCAGGTAATAGGTCCTGCCATTCGCCGCATTGAGCCGGCGCGCGTGCTCATATCCGGCTCGCAGGTCGGGCCCGGTGATCGCGGCGGCCTGCAGTTCCCTTTGCGCGAGCCGTCCTGCCGTGACCTCGCGCACCGCTGGCTGAGCACTCATGCTGAACCAGTGATCCGGGCGGCGGCGAGCTTTCCTGACAGCAGGACCATGGGGATCCCCACCCCGGGCTGGGTGTTGGATCCGCACCACACGAGGTTCTCTATGCCGCGGTCCAGGGTCGGGAACCGGAACGGGCCCGACTGGCGCAGCGTATGCGCGGCCGCGAACGGTGCGCCCGCGGCCAGGCCCTGGGCCTGCCAGTCCGCCGGCGATACGGTCGCGCTGGTGTCGAGGTCCGCGCCGAAACCGTCCAGCCCCCGGCGCTGCAGCGTCCGCACGATCTCCTCCCGGTAGCGGGGGCCAGCCACGGCCCAGTCGATCGGTGCTTGCGTGTTCGGCGTCGGGAAAAGGACGTAATAGGTATGACGTCCCGGCGGGGCCAGCGACGGGTCGGTCCGGCTGGGGTTGCTGACCAGGAAAGAGGGGTCGCTCATCAGCTGGCCGCGGTCGATGATCTCGCGGAAGGTCTGGCGCCACGCGGCCCCGAAGTAAATGTTGTGATGGGCCAGGCCGGGATAGCTCGCGGCCGATCCGGCATGCAGCAGGAAACAGGACGGCGAGTACCGCAGCTTGCTCAGCCGCCGCGGGCGGTATCGCTCCGGAAGCAGTTGCTGGTAGCCGGTCGGCAGATCAGCGTTGACCACGACGACGTCAGCGGCGATCCGTTCGCCGTCGGAGGTGTGCACGGCCCGGGCGCGGCCGGCGGTCACCTCGATGCGGTCGGCGCGGGTCCCGTACCTGAATTCCGCGCCGTGTTTCGCGGCGGCGCTGGCCAGCGCCTGGGGTATGGCGTTCATGCCTCCCTGCGGGAAGTACACGCCGGCCACGGTGTCCATGTAGGAGATAACGGCATAGATGGCCAGCGCGTCCTGCGGCGCGAGCCCGGCGTACATGGCCTGAAAGGAGAAAATCCGGCGCAGCCGGTCGTCTTTCAGGTACTGCCCGATCTTCGGGGCCATTTTCCGGAGGCCGCCCATAGCTAGCAGCTGCAGGCCCGCCGGGCCGGCCAGTTCGAGCTTGCTGTCCATGTTGCGGTCGATAAAGCTGCCGATCTCCAGGCGGTACAGCTTGCGCAGGAAATCCACGAGCCGGAGATATCCTGCGGCGTCCGCTGACGTGGCTACCCGGCTAATCTCGGCCGCCATCTGCGCCGTATCGGTGTGGACGTCAATCACGGACCCATCGGCGAAATTCGCCCGGTAGGCCGGGTCCAGGGGCGTCAGCTGCACCCGGTCGGCCAGCCGCTCGCCTACGCAGGCCAGGGCGTCGTCGATCAGCCCGGGCATGGTCAGGACCGTCGGGCCGGTGTCGAACTGGTATCCGCCGTCACGCAGCACCCCGGCCCTGCCCCCCGGCCCGGCGCATTGCTCGATCACTGTCACCGCGCGCCCCGCCCCTAGCAAGCGCAATGTCGCCGACAGGCCGCCCAGGCCCGCGCCGATCACCACCACGTGATCAGACCGGCCCGGGACCAGCCGCACAGCACTCCTCATACCGCTCCGCCGTTCCGGCCAGTGCTCATCGATACGTGCTGTGGCCTGCGGGCAGGCAAGGGGTACCGGGGCAGCTCGCGGGCGGCGGGCCGTCGCAGCAAGAAGGCACCCACGGTGAGCAGCCAGGCGGAGGTCAGGAGCACGCGCGCGCGTTCAGCAGTTCCGATGCCGCCGCCGGTCAGCAGCAGGACCAGGTCGGCAATGCCGCAGCCGGCGATGCTGACCCCCAGCAAGATATGCAGCCGGCCCCAGCTCTTCCAGCCGCCGGCCAGGACCGCGCCCAGCACGATGGCCCCGGCGGCGCTGGCCGCGAACCCCAGCAGGCCGGAGTCGGTGTGCAACGCGCTGAGCTGGCCGATCAGTCCGCTGGCCGTGTGCTCCCCGCGAGCGCACTGAGCGCTGATGCCCGGGTCGCAGCGCATGCTGGTGGCTCCGTCCAGAACCGAGCCAGCCCCCGTGAGGGCCAGCAGAACGACAGCAGCGGCTGACCAGCGGCGGCCGGCGATGAGGGCGCTTAGCGCCCAGGCGGCGGTGAGCATGCCCAGGCCGGCGGCGATGTCAGTGCACCGGTAAAACCAGGCATAAGGCTGGCCGGGTGCTTCGAGCTCGCTGATGAAGCCGCCACTGGTCAGCCGGGACGCGTGCGTCCATGCGCTGAGCAGGAATGAGCTGTAGCACGCGGCGGCGATGATCGCGGCGATCCCGCCGGCGCCCGCGTCCGGGCGGAGCCGGGCGCGGGCCCGGGAGCCGGGCTCGGTCATAGCATTCTTCATGTCCTGGGGGCGGCGGGGCGTGGCTGCCCTGGCGGTGAGCCACGCCCAGCAGCACAGCGTGAAGGTGATCAGCGCGAAACCGAACGCCAGATCCTCGACCGGGGCGTAAGCCAGCCGGACGCCGAGAATGGCGGCCGGGCTGTAACGCACGATGTGCAGCCCGGTCAGCACGCCGTTGGTGATGAGCTGGAAGAACAGCAATATCGCGTAGGAGGCCCAGAAACTGCGGGTGCGCAGCAGCCGGGTCCGCAGGACCCACTGGTCCACGCTGACCGCTCCGATCACGGCGAGGGCGGCCAGGGCGGTGTAGCTCACGCTGACTCGCCCGGCCCGGCCGGCGGCTGCCCGGCCGGAACTCTGGCCGCCTGGCGGCGCTTCACGGCCTCAAAAGTCAGCACTGCGCAGACGGGGATGATCACGAAAAACAGCGCTTCCTCCAGCGGCACGCCCCCGGGCAGGTGCACGCCGATGATCCGGCGGGGGTCGTAACTCCACTGGTGCCGGTGAATGGCATACAGGTCCCAGGCCAGGAATATGACGAATCCAGGCGCCAGGGCGGCGATCAGGGTGGCGGGGCGCCGGAGCACCCGGAGGTGGAACACCCACTCCAGCGGGACCGTGGCTCCCAGGCAGGCCAGCAGCAGCAGCAGGTAGGTCCAGTGCCTCATCGGCGCTCCTTTGCGCTGGTCACCGGCGTAGCTCTAGGGGCACGGCGTAGCTCTAGGTGCACGGCCCCGGCCGGGGCGAGCGTGAGGCCGGCCCGCGGCCGCAGGTCCCCGGCGGTAAAGCGCAGGTCGGCGCCGGCCAGTGCGTCCATGACGGCGCTGAGCACCAGGCGGGCAAAGGACCGGCCCAGGCAGGTCCGCTCGCCGGCCGCAAACGGGATGAAGCCCCAGGCCGGTATCGCCTGCCCGAAACGCCCGGGTGCGAACCTCAGCGGATCGGGCCAGAGCTGCGGATCACGGTGGGTGAGATACGGGCTGTACAGGACGAGCGTTCCCCGGCGGATGCTGAAGCCGGCGAATTCGGTGTCCGCGGCGCACCGGCGGCTGCCGATCCAGCCGGCCGGGTAAAGCCGGAGCACCTCATCGATGACCGCCGAGCGGAGCTCCGGGGCCAGGAGCTCGGGCTGCCGCGCGACGTGGCCAAGCAGCCATGCCAGAGTGTGCGCGGTGGTGTCGTACCCCGCGCTCACCGCCACCCGCAGCTCATCCACACCATCGGGCAGATCACGGAAGGCCGCGGCCAGTGTTCCCTCCGGCGCCGCGGCGATCTGCTGGCGCACGGCGTGGTTGAGGCGGCGGAACAGCACCGGCCGGCGCAGGAACGGGGCCGGCAGCCCGCGATCGAGAGGGCGGAGGAAGTCGGCCAGCAGCTGCGGCGCGACGCCGCCGCCCAGCAGGGTGGTCCCGAGGATCTCGCGCATGAGCGCCGCTGACCATGCCACCGCCTCGAACGCCCCGGTGGGCAGGCGCCGGGCGATCACCTCGGAGACCTGGCCGGACAGGCTGGCGATGGGCCCGCGCGCGAAAGCCGGGTTGAGCTCCCGCCGCCGCCCCCGGTGCGCCGGCGCGTCGAGCTGAACGACTCCCGCGCCGAGGTAGGGCGACAGGCCGCTCATGCTGCCCCGGCTGCGGAAGGTCGCCAGATCGCCCAGCACGAAGCGGTTCCAGGCCGGGGAGTACCCGAGGACGGTGCGGCGCCACAGGCGCAGCCCGAACACCGGCCCGAGCCGGGCGCCTTCCTCGATGAGGCCCAGCGGATCGCGGCCCCAGCGGCCGAGATGACCAACTCCCGGCTGGGTGCGGGGCATCGGCAGGCTCATGGATAGACCCGGCCCTTCCAGCGCTGGCGGCCGCGCAGCGCCCGGGCCAGGATGGGGAGCGCCGCCAGTGGCGCCAGCGGCGTCAGCGGTGCCTGCCACCACGCCTGCCGCCCGGTCTTGGCCTCCACCAGAACCCGTTCCGCCACCCCCAGCAGCAGCGGAAGGGCCCAGGCCCGCCGCCGCACCGCCAGTGCCCAGGGCAGCGTGTAGGCCAGCAGGTGCCACCCGGTGCCTGCGATGAGACGGCCGCGGGATCCTCCCGCCGCCGGCAGCAGGCCCCGGGCCATTCCCTCGATGACCTCGCGGTAACCGTCGTACATCCGGGTAGCGGCTAGCTCACCGCCGAGCGCGAGCCCGAGCTTGAGACCCGAGGCCCTGGTGCGGCGCGCGATGGCCAGGTCCTCAGTGATCTCACCCCTTACTGCGGCGAAACCGCCGAGACGGTCATAAGCCTGCCGGGTGAACGCCAGCAGAGAGCCATTGGCGGTGGCCGCCGAAGCCACGTTCGCTGACAGCAGGGGGAAGGGAAGAAAGCACAGCAGCACGTCGTCAATGAGCGGGGTGATGAGAAGCTCGCCGGCAGTGGCGGTGATCTGCCGGGGGAACACCGAGAACACGTCGGCGCGCTGCGCCTGCATCTGCGCGATCACGGCTTCGAGGGCGCCGCTGCCCAGCTGCACGTCGGCGTCACAGAACACCAGCAATGACCCCGATGACTGCAAGGCCAGCTGATGGCAGGCCCAGCTCTTCCCGACCCAGCCGGCTGGCGCCGGGGTCCCGGTCACGACCCGGGCCCGCCCGCAGCCGGCCAGCAGCGCCCCGGCTAGCGGTCCTGAACCGTCACCGGATTCGTCGTCGAGAATGACGATCTCATCGGCGTTCTGCTGGAGTATCCCGGGCATCGTCGCCGCCAGGCCCGCTGCTTCATCGCGCATGGGAACCAGCAGCGACACCGAAGCCGGCGCCTGAGGGCCATGCGCTCCCCGCCGGGAAGGCACGACGATGCCCCGGCGGGCGCAGGACGGGGAACTGGGCCATGTTCAGCAGCAGAACGCTGAACTTGAGCAGCAGAAAGCCGGTCACCGCGCGAAACAGCAAGATCATCATCGCCGGACCACCTGAGCCCAGCGGCTGATCCGTTCGTCCCAGCTCGCGCGGCCGGCCACCGCACGCCGGAATCCTGGCACCGGAAGCCGCGGGTCGGCGCGAGCGAGTGCGGCGTCAAGCTCGCCCAATCGCTGCGCGAGGGCGGACCGGAGATCCGCGGGGGCCACCTGCGCAGAGATGTCGACCAAGGCTTCCGGGTACTGGTGACCGCGGCTGATCACCCGGACGGCAACTGGCACCACCGCGGCCGGGGCGATACGCCCCAACCAGGCCGCGCCCCGGGCCACCGGATGCACCGGCCCGGGAGGCCGCAGCTCGCCCTCGGGAAAGATGACCAGCACCCGGCCTTCGCGCAGCACCTGCAGGGCCTGCCGTGGGCGCTGCGCGGAAATGACTCCCACAGAGTGCAGAAACCGGAAGGCGCTGAGGTTATCCCCGTCCATCAGCAGCGCAGCCGGGCGGTGCTGTTCCCGCAGGACCGCGAAGGCGACGAAACCATCCCACCAGCTGTGGTGGTTGGCCGCCCAGACCACTCCGTCGGAGGGCAGCTCACCGCGCACCCACACTCCCCGCAAGCCGCCGCGCACCAGCCGGGTAAGGCCGGCGGCCAGAGCGCGGGCGGGAACCGCGGACTGCGCCGCGGTCACGATGCCGCGCTCGCTAGCGGCGCGCTCAGCCATTCGTGCCGCTCGCTCACCTTGGTGTGGAGCTGTCCGTTCAGGTATGCCAGCGGCCAGCCAGCGAGTAGCTCCGCCGTCCCATGGCTAGCGGACGGCCGGAGGAGGTGCTCCCCGGCGCTGACGGCATAGGCCCGGGCCGTGGTCACGGTCTCCTTCAAGGCCTCGGCGGCGTCCTGCAGCAGGCTCATTGCCCGGTCACGCCCCCCGGCGTCCAGGCCGGGCCGCAGCAGCCCGGTCAGCTCCGGGCAGTCGCGGATGGCCAGCGCAATCGGCAGCGTCAGCGTGCCGGAAGGGAAGTCCGCGCCGACCGGCTTGCCGGCCAGCGACGGACTGGACACTACGTCCAGCAGATCATCGACAAGCTGGACGCAGATCCCCAGATCCATCCCGAAGCTGGCCGCCGCGGCGCTGAATCCCGGTCCGGCATCAGATGTCTGCGCGCCCAGCAGGCAGGCAGCCCGGAAAAGACTCCCCGTCTTCAGCCGCGTCACCTCCATCAGCTGATCGACCGAGGCCGAGACGTCATACCGCAGCCGGTCCTGGAGGGCCTCGCCACGGCATAGCCCGGCCAGAGTCTGAGCCATGAGGAGGCCCGCCTCCTGGCTCACTCCTCCAGCCAGCATGCTGGCCGCCGCAATCAGCAGATCACCGCCGACGACCGCGGCGCCGCATCCTTCCCGTGCGCTGAGCGTGGCCACGCCCCGCCGCGCCGCCGCGCCGTCAATCAGGTCGTCATGCACCAGCGTGGCGCAGTGCAGCAGCTCCACTGCGGCGGCAGCCGCCAGCACCCCGGGATCCTCGATAGTGCGGCCTCCGGCAGCCGCGACGGCCAGCGTCAGCGCTGGACGCAGTTTCTTACCGCCAGCCTCAATGACACGGAGCAGCGCATCCTCCAGCGGTCCGGCCAGCTCCGTGACAGCGTCGCGCATCGTCCGGTCCAGCCGTGCTGCTGTGTCCGGCCGGAGCGCCCACCCGGGCGACGGTTTTGCTCCCTGACGGTCCCCGGCGCGGGCGCTGCCGGCCTGGTCGGCCGCCCCATGCCCCACAGGGGGGTGCCCCTGGCGTACTAGCATTCCATCGAGACTTCCCCTCATCACTACGATGAAACAAACTTAATCATCCTGCTCAACCTGAGCGTCCCGCTTGAGCAGCCCGGGTTTCCCGCCACCGCGCGTGCGGCGGGCGCACAAGTCGTTGGCCTGCTGGATTCCGGTTGCCGCTGCGCCGGTCGATCCGATGGGGAAAAAAGCTCGGTATCGGCATGGCGGCACGCTGCTGGCTCCCGCCAGCCCGCCGCCCGGCCCGGTTCGGTGACAATGCGCTGCTGCGGCGCCGCGCTTACCTGCCGGTTCCGTGCCAGCCGCGCGGGAAACCGCCGACTGAGGAGGAGCTTTCTGGTATCCCTTGGCAAGAGGCGGCTCACGCCTCCGGCGCGACGATCCCGACGGGATCGCTGCCAGGGACCAGCCAGGGTCCGGAGCAGCCACGCAGCTGGTATCACTCCGGCAGTGCCGGAGGGCCAGCTGGCTAAGCTGACCTAAGCATCTTGATTAATGGCGGTCATCAGCATGACGAACCCTGAGGTTCCCGGCGGTGGCGCCGGCGCCAGCCGGGCTGTGCTGCCGATCAGCGAGGTGTCCCGGCGGACCGGGATCCCGGTCGCGGGCCTGCGGAACTGGGAGCAGCGTTACGGCCTGCCCCGCCCGCAGCGCTCGCCGACCGGGCAGCGCCGCTATACCGAAGCCGACTGCGATCTGCTCGCCGCCGTCGTGCGCCACCGCGCCGGCGGCCTGTCCCTGCCCGCCGCGATGGCTCGCGCCGTCGCTGCCGCCGGGGGCGCCCCCGGGCAGTCCATCTTCGCCGGAGTCCGCCGCCATCACCCCGGCCTCCATGCTCACGTGCTGGGCAAGACACTCCTGCTGGCGTTGACCCGGGCGATCGAGGACGAGTGCTGTGCCCGCGCCCAGCGGCCGGTCCTGCTCGGCTCCTTCCAGCGTCAGCGTTTCTACCAGCACTCCGCGTCGCGCTGGGCCGACCTGGCCCGCACCGCCGAGCAGACGATGATCTTCGCCGATTTCGAGCGCAGTCGGCTGCTGCCCGGCCCGGCCGCGGAGATCTCGATTGCCGCGGACTCTCCCTTGCGGCGGGAGTGGGCACTGATCTGCGACGCGCCCGACCACCCGGCGTGCGTGACGGCATGGGAGCACCCGGGGCAGGACCAGGTCCGAGACCGGGACCGGACCTTCGAGGTGCTGTGGTCCGTTGACCCGCTGGTGGTCCGCACCGCAGCCCTGATCGGCACCGCGCAGGCGGCACCGGCTTTTCCGCAGATTCCCCGACAGCTCGCTGACCGCCTGAACGACGAGCCGCCCTCGGCCTCAGCCGACCTGCGCCGGGCCACCGGGCTCCTTGAGCGGACCCTCGACCATCTCGCCCGTGCTGCCCAGCCACGGTGAGCCGGCCGCAGCAGCCGGCCGGGCGGCGGTACTGGCCCGGTCGGGGCGGAGAGGGCCGAGCTGCGGGGGAGCGCGATGTCCCCAGGACCCGGCCGCTAGGAGGGGGCCCGCGTCACCGGCTGCTGGGTGGGCGCTTCGGCCACCGGGGAGGGCGGAACCCTCAGCAGCCGGGCGGCCCACCGGGGCAGCCACCAGTTCCACCGGCCGAGTAGCGACACCAGCGCGGGTACCAGCAGCGACCTGACTACGGTGGCGTCGAGCAGGATCCCCGCGCCTATGCCGGTGGCGAAGATTTTCAGGAAGGTCAATGGTGCACTGGCGAGAGCGGCCATGGCCAGGAAGAGGATCAGGGCGGCCGAGGTGACCAGCCGGCCGGTCCGCCCGACGCCGGTGATCACGGCCTGGTCGGTGGAGCCGGTCTTATCGTGTTCCTCACGCATCCGGGTCAGGATGAACACCTCGTAGTCCATCGACAGGCCGTAGAGGAATGCGAAGACGAACAACGGGATCCAGGTGGTGATCGCGCCGGTAGCTGGCAGGCCCCAGATCGCCTGCGAGCCGTGGCCGTCCTGCCAGACCAGCACCAGCACCCCGTACGCGGCGGCCACCGACAGCAGGTTGGCCACGATGGCCTTCAGCGGCAGCAGCAGCGACCGGAACGCGTGCGCCAGCAGGATGAACGTGATGACTATCAGCCCGGCGAGCACGTAGGGAAAGTCGCCGTAGAGGGAGCTGACCTGATCCACCAGTCCCGGCCCGTATCCGCCGAGCAGGGCGGCAGGTTCGGCGGCCGCGACCGCCCGGCGTACGGCGGTTACCGTGGCCTGGCCAGCAGCGCTGGCCCCGTCGGCGACCGGGAGCACCTCGGCGAGCGAAGTGCCGCCGCGGTGCCAGTCAGGTCCCGGCGGCGCCACCACGGCGTGCACGCCTCCGGCCCCGGATGCGGCCGCCAGCGCCCGTGCCGGGCCCGCGCGCGGCGGCAGCAAGACCTCGATCGGGGTCAGCACGCCGGCCGGGATCCTGGCCTGCTCCAGCAGGACCACGCCACGGCGCGCGGTGCCCTGCTGGGACAGCGAGTTCACGCTCGCGTCACCCACGTGCAGTCCCAGGGCGGCCACCCCGAGCAGGACCAGGATCGCCAGGGCCGCCGCCGCGGACACCCAGCGCCATCGCACCACGAGCCGGGCCCAAGCAGTCCAGCCGCGCGGGGGAGCGTTCTCGTCGCGCAGCCGCGGCCAGTCCAGCCGCCGGCCCGCCCCGGCGAGCAGCGCCGGCAGCATGGTGATGGCGACGGCCACGCTGATCAGCGGGATGAGCATCCCGCCGAGGCCGATGCTGCGGATGAACGGGATCGGCAGCGCGAGCAGGGCCAGCAGGCCGAGCGCGACGGTGACGCCGCTGAACACGATGGACCGTCCGGCCGTGCTCATGGCCAGGCGGATCGCCGTGGGGTTGTCGTGACCGTGCGCGATTTCCTCCCGCCAGCGGGTGATCAGCAGCAGCGAGTAGTCGATCGCGACACCGAGGCCGATCAGGCCGACCAGGTACTGGACGATGAAACTGATGCCGGTGAGATAGGTCAGGCCGAGGATGGCCAGGAAGGCGGCCGTCACCGAGACCGCCGCGACCAGCAGCGGGACCAACGCCAGCAGCGAGGCGAAGACGAACGCGAGCACGGCCAGGGCGCCGAGGGCGCCGATGAGGATCTCGCCCTGCACGCCGACCCCGCCGCCTGATCCGCGCCCCGCGTCGGTGAGCGGGGTGATCCCGGTCACCTCTGCCTGCGTCCCGCGCGGCAGGTGACTGGCCAGCGCGCGGCTGACCGTCACGGCGGGGATAACCGGATCTTGCTGCGGGTTGCCGTTGGTGGGCGTGAACACCAGGGCGAAAGTTGTCCTCCCGTCGGCGGAGACGAAGCCCCGGTTGCCGGTGGAGACATAAGAGACGACCCGGCCTGCATGCCCGCCTGAGGTGCCGAGCCGGGCCACCGCGGCGAAGGCTGCCTGCAACTGGGCCCGGGTGCGGGGCTGGCTCACCGTGGTCCCGGGCGGCAGCCGCACGACCGGCACCAGCGGGGTCTCGCTGCCGCCACTGCCATACCGGGCCAGGATCGCGGCGTCGGCCTGGTCGCTGCGCGTGCCGGGGATCTCGAAGCTCTGGCTCAGGTGACTGCTCAAGGTAGCCGATGCGTACCCGCCGACCAGCAGCATCAGCAGCCAGAACAGGCCGACGAGCCGGCGGTGCCGGAGGACGAAGGTCGTGATGCCATTCACGGTGCCGGCCCGCTCCCTCCAGGAAACCGCGGTAACCCGAGCCAGGAATGAAATAACACTAAACTAAGCTAACATTCGCCGCCCGCCGGCCCTGCCGGGTGCCCGGACGCGGCTACCCGGGACTGCCGAGGCATCGTCGGGGTTACCAGACCGTGGTCGTGGGCAGGCGCAGTGCATGGCAGCACACAGTCAGCATCCGAGCCAGCACAGTCAGGACCCGGCAATAGCGTCTCGATCCCCGGATCAGGCACGCCTCTTTGCTGCACTGATCTGCTGCATGATCATTTCGAACGGAGGTCTGCATGACTAATCGCGCCGATCATGATCCGCTTGCTGAGCTGTCTGGCCTGGGTGTGGCGGTCTGGCTCGATGATCTGTCTCGCGAGCTCCTGGCCGGCGGGAAGCTTGCGTCCCTGATCGCTGACCGCCATGTGGTGGGCGTGACCACGAACCCCACCATCTTCGCCTCGGCCCTGTCCAGCGGCGACCGGTACAACGACCAGCTTCGGGCACTGGCGGAGCAGGACAGCGATCCGGAGACCGCGGTCTTCGCCGTGACCACCGATGACGTCCGCAGTGCTTGCGATGTCCTGGCGCCCGTCTACGACCGGACTGCAGGGCTTGACGGGTGCGTATCCATCGAGGTAGACCCCCGGCTGGCGCGGGATGCGGAAGCGACCACCGAGATGGCCCGCAGGCTGCGAGCCGCGGTCGGCCGGGACAATCTCTTCGTCAAGATCCCCGGCACCCGTGCAGGACTGGCCGCGATCACGCAGGCGATCAGCGAGGGCATCAGCGTCAATGTCACGCTCATCTTCTCTCTCGAGCGCTATCGCGCCGTCATGGACGCGTACTTCACCGGGCTGGAGAAGGCCAGCGCCGCAGGCCTCCCGCTGGACGGCATCAGGTCGGTCGCCTCATTCTTCGTCTCCCGGGTCGATACCGAAGTTGACGCGCGCCTCGACCGCGCTGACTCCGAACGCGCCGCCAGTCTGCGCGGGCAAGCTGCGGTTGCTAACGCACGCCTGGCGTACCAGGCCTTCAGCGAGCTGAGCAGATCAGAGCGGTGGCAGAAGCTGGCCCAGCTGGGCGCCCGGCCCCAGCGGCCGCTCTGGGCATCCACGGGAGTCAAGAATCCGGCTTATCCCGACACGATGTACGTGACCGAACTGGCCGCGCCGGGCACGGTGAACACCATGCCTGGCGCCACCCTTGAGGCATTCGCGGACCACGGCGAGCCCGCAGGCGACACGATTTCCGGCAGCTACGATGAGGCGATCCGCCTCCTCGGTGAGCTGAAGGCCGTCGGCATCGATTTCGACGACGTAACCGACCAGCTTGAGCGAGAAGGACTCGCCAAATTCGAGGCGAGCTGGGCCGAGCTCACCGCCACCGTGGCCGCCGAGCTTGAGCACCATCACCCCGGTGGCCGCCACAAGACGCCCCCCACCGGATGAGTGCAGGTTGCTTGTTGTCCTGTGGCGTCAACTGCGGCCAGCCGTCCATGCGGGCACGCGGCGGCCCTGCGATCTTCAAGATCGTTAGCGTCGCCAGACCTGCTTGCTTTAGTAAGCACTGCTTGGTATAGTTAGCAAGATCGTTCGGAGGTACTGAATTCGGACACCAGCGAAAGGGTACATATGACTAGCACGACCGAGCGCTACAGCGCCGCGGCGAGCCAGGCGACCGGTGCGGCAGAGAAGTTCGCCGACGTCTGGGCCCAGAGCGCGCAAACCCTGAGCGAGCGCATGCTCCCGGGCCTGCCGCAGATCGACCTGGTCCCGGTAGTCGAGCGCTACTTCGAGTTCGTGCAGCGGACCGTGGACATCAGCCGTGACCTGACCGTCAAGTGGGTGGAGACGGCGGGCATGCTGTCCGGCGCCGCCCGCGAGCACGCCGAGTCCGTCAGCGGCCTCGTCCGCGAGCAGGCCGAGTCGGCCCGCAATCTCGTGCACGAGCAGGCCGGCCAGGCCGAGCAGGCCGCCCGCGCGCAGGCCGAGCAGGCCGAGCAGGCCAGGCAGGAACTGGCCCGCGAGGCTCGCAGGGCCGAGCGCGAGCAGACCAGGAAGGCTCGTGAGCGCTACCAGAACCTGACCAAGGCCGAGCTCAGCGACCTGCTGGGCCAGCGCGACCTGCCCAAGACCGGCAATGTCGACGAGCTCGTCGAGCGCCTGGTCGAGGCGGACACCAAGTAACTACGCTGCCCGCGCAGCACCCAGGCGCCGGTACCCCGCAGCAATTGCCGGGGTACCGGCGTCATCGCGTCACCGGAGCGCGAGCTGCCCGGCTGTCCGCCATCAGGGCACCCGTCTAGGCGTTTTCGCCCTGCCTCTAACGAGCTGGCGGATGGCGGCCCGCTCATAGGGCCGGTCACTATGACGCATTGCTATCAGCGGAGCCGATGCGACGGCCGAGTTCGTCATTCGGCCGCGACGCGCAGCAGGCCGAGTTGGTGTTCCCAGCCGGTGCGGTGGCTGTCGAGGTGGGTGGACGGCAGGTCGCGGTGGGTGAGGACGACCATCGTGTCGTCGCCGTCGGGGGTCAGTACGACTTCGACGGTGGATCCGCCGGGCGGCAGCATCTCGTTGCCGGGGATGCCCCAGCTGAACACGACACGGTGCGGAGGCTCGACGATGATGTAGGCGCCGTGCGCGGCGACCTCGCCCATGTCGAGCGCGAATACGCCGCCGGGTTGCGGGTCGAGCTGAGCCCGTTCGCCGATCCACGTGACGATGAGCGCCGGGTCAGTGAAGTACGGAAAGACGACCTCCGGCGGTGCCTTGATGTGCTCGGTCGCGACGATGACTGCGTTGCGGATCTCGCCGGTCACGGCTACCTCTTCGGTGGTCGGGGGTGGGCCGTCTCGACGGCCTTCTTCAGGTTGCGGAGGGCGTCGGGCCAGAATTCGGAGAGTATTTCGCGCACCGGCTCGAGCGCCTCATGGCGAAGCGTGTAGAGGCGGCGGGATCCCTCGCGGCGTTCGGTGAGCAGGCCGGCCTGCTTGAGCACGCCGAGGTGCAGGCTGACCGCCTGCTGGGTGAGGGTGAAGCCCGCGGCGATCTGCCCGGCGGGCAGCTCGGCGTGCTGGACGAGGCGCAGGATCTCCCGGCGGTGCGGGTCGGCGAGCGCCCGCAGTACCGCGTCGGGGGCTGCGGGCGCCGGCTGCTTCCGTTCGGCCATCGGGCCAGGGTCTCAGGTCTCAGGCGTCTCAGGAGCCGAACGGGGTGCCGGTGCCGGTCTTGGCACAGGTCTCGATGCTGGACATGAAGTACGTCCAGGCGTCTTGGCAGGCGTCCCAGCAGTCGAGCCGCGGCGTGAGTCCGATGTGCCGGAAGCGGAGTTCGGCGCCGGCGTCGGTGGGGCGGATGTCGATCTCGATGGTGGTGCCGAGCCACTCTTGTGTGTGTCCGGTAGGGGTGGTCCCGGGAGCTGCGATGGGCTCCCAGACGATGCGGTTGGTCCCGGCTTCCTGTACGCGGGTCGCGTTGACGCCGTGATCGCCGAACCGGGTGATGAGCGTGCCGTCGGCCGTTGCGTCGCCCTCGGTCGGGCCCCACCAGCGGCTGACGCCGTCGGCGGAGGCGAACAGCGCCGCCACGGCCTCCGGGCTGACGGGCAGGTTCAGGACCGCGCTGTAGTCCTCGGTCCGCGTGCTGGAGTTGCTGGTCATGCCGGCCTCCTCAAATATACAAGTAGTTACTTGTACAAGTAGATACTTGTAAACTTAGTCCGGGGGCGGGCTGAGTGTCAAGAGGCTGTGCGTCAAGTGCCGCCCAGTGCGAATGCGAACTCACGCGGTGAGGGCCGCGGGGGGGAGCGTGAGGCGTTGCGGGTGTGCCGGGTCTGCCGCGCGGTCAGGCGGTGACCGCTCGGCGCAGCTCGGCGGCTCCGGGGCCGTGTAGTTCGGCAATCCGGACTGTGCGCCCGGTGAGCAGGAGGAATAGGTCATTCATGCTCCCGGCCACCTCGGCGCCGGTCCCGGTGGACCACTGGTGGTCAGTTGCGGTGAGCCGGAATCCCGCGAGGGGCAGGGAGCGGAAGACCTTCGCGTTGCCGCGGCCCTGGTAGGACACCACCCGGTTCGCCGCCTCGGCTACCTCGACCGCGGGGATGCGGATGTCGTGGCGCAGCGGGATGGACATGTCCAGAGTGTGGCCGATGGCGTCAATGAGCGATTCGCGGCAGGTCAGCCCGGGGAACGCGCGGTGCAGTTCTGCCAGCTGCGCCAGGCGCTCGAGCAGCTGCTGTGTCCCGTAGCGCCGGGCCAGGTCGATTGATCCGTCTCGGATCAGGCGGTTGGTGCTGCCTGGATGCCGGACGGCGAGCAGCGCGAGCTGGCGCATTCCGAGCAGCGGCATCGTCAGGTGGGCGGCGACGTCCCTGACCTTCCATCCGTCGCACAGCGAGGGCGTGTCCCATTGGGACGGGCTGAGGGCGGTCAGCATCTCCACGATCGCGCGGCGGCGCCGGCCCACTGCCGGCCAGACTTCGGTGTCGTCCATGGCGGTACCCCTTCGGCGGAAGATATAGTACCAGTCTGGTATCAAAAATAGTCCTGACCGGTACTACTTGAAGGCGGTCTCTTGGAGCGTCAGATCTCGTCCGCCTGGCTGATGTTCATCAGCTACCGGGCTGCCGAGGACCGGGTCTTCGGCGCCATGGCCGACGCCGGCTTCCCGGACCTCACGCGCGCCCAGGCCCGGTTGCTGGCCGGCATCGACCACGATGGCACCCGGCTGGTGGTCCTCGCGGAACGGGCTCGGATACCGAAGCAGACCGCTCTGGCGCTAGTGAACGGCCTCGAGTCAGCCGGGTACGTGCACCGGGTGCCGGACCCCACAGACGGTCGCGCACGCCTGATCCAGCTGACGTCCCGCGGCGAGAGCGGGCTTCCCTGCGCCAGGGCGGCGGAAGCCCGGATCGAGGCCGAGTGGAAAGCGAGAGTAGGGACACGGCGGATGCGGGCATTCCGCAAGACCCTGTGGGAACTAGCCCTGCTGGCCGACCCCCAGCTCCAGCCCCCGCACAGTTCCTGACCGCCGGCACCCAAGAGAGCTGACCTTGCCGGGCCTGAACAGCGGCTCGGCGACTTCCCGCTGCTGCATGCCATGACCAGGTTCAGCAGTGTGACTTCGCGCGCTTTATCGGGTCACATGATTACTACCCGCAGGACGGTAGCGGCGGTTAGCTGCCGGGCGGATACTCAGGCCCCAGCAGGTGCGCAGCACGTCAAGGGGAGATGGGGCAATGGCGCAACGTGGCACCCGGGTGCGGGTCCTGCTTGCAGCACTAGGTTCGGCGGGCTTGCTGCTGTCGGTGCCCGCCGCGGTTGCCCGTCCGGCAATTGCTGCTGCGACGGGGGCGGCTGTTGACTGGCCGCAGTATCTGCATGGACCGCAGCACAGTTCGGTAAGCCTTGCCACGGCGTTTACCCCGGCGAACGCGGCGTCGGCGAGCCAGGTGTGGCATTGGCAGCCGCCGGCCATCACTGGCGAGCCGTCGCCCCGGCTGGACGCGAGCCCGACCGTGGCGGCCGGGCGGGTCTATATCGGCGCTGAAAGCGGCAGATTCTATGCGCTGAATGAGGCAACCGGGACGGTGGTGTGGAGCCGCCAGCTGGACACCGAGCCGAAGGGCACGTGCCCCGCGCGCGGGATCACCGCGACGGCAGCGGTAGTGCCCGACCCGGTTACCGGCACGAGCACGGTTTACGTCTCGGGCGCTCGCTATCTCTACGCCCTGGACGGGGCGACCGGGGCGCTGGTGTGGCAGACCGAGATCGGGCCGGCGAGCACGTCCGATCCCGACGCCTACTACAACTGGTCGTCGCCGACGGTGGTCGGCGGCCACATCTACGTGGGCCTGTCATCGGGTTGCGACGATCCGCTGATCCGTGGCGGCCTGGTGGAAGTCGACCAGCACACCGGGGGAGTGCTGCACACGTGGCATACCGTACCCGGCGGATCGGTCGGCGGCAGCATCTGGTCCAGCGCCGCCGCTACCTCCAGCGGCAGCGATGTCTGGGTGTCCACCGGCAACGAATGCGACCCGACGATCAACAGCTGCCCCTCCGGCAACCAGATCGGGCACTCGCTGTCGATCGTGCACCTATCCTCCTCGCTGGCGTTCCTCGGGGCCTGGCAGGCGCAAGGAACGGCGGGCCACGGCCACGACTGGGATTTCGGCTCCTCCCCCACCCTGTTCGGGGCCGGCAGCCCCCCGCCGGACGTGGGCGCCTGCAACAAGAACGGCCGCTATTACGCGCTGGCCGCCAGCGCGCTGGGCGGCGCGCCCCTATGGGCAGACACCATCGGCGCCCCCGCCCACTCCGACGACTCGTGCCTGGCCAGCTCCGTCTGGGACGGGCCGGCACCCTGTACATCGGCGGGGACGACACCACCATCGGCGGCACCAGCTACGGCGGATCAATCCGCCACGTCAGCCCGGCCACCGGCGCCTTCATCTGGCAGACCGGCCTGCCGTGCGCGGTGATGGGCACGCCCTCGCTCGACAGCGCCGGCGTCCTGGCCGCCGGCACCTACCTCTGCCCCGCCGGCAGCACGCCCGGCGCCTACCTGATCAACGCCGCCACCGGCGCCAGGCTAAAAGCCCTCCCGGTCGGCTCCAGCCGCGTGTTCGGCCAGCCAGTCTTCGCACAGGGCACCCTTTTCGTCGCCACCGAGACAAGCGGCCTGTATAACTTCGCACCGAAATAGCAGCAGCGCCCCGGTCCGCCCGGTGTCACCACGGCCCGGACAGGGCCCATCGCAGAACGGCAAGGGAGCAACAGACAAAGTTGGCGGAGCACGCCGTGAGCCGCCGGGGCGGCTCGCCATGCGGCAGGCGCAGATTAGTTCGGCTGCCCGCGTCCGCTCATCAGCGCGGTAAATCGTGGCCGTCACCGCCGGTCGTTCCGCGCATGTTCCGGATCACCATTTGTCCGGGCTGGGCTAGCGTCAGACCATCGCGCAGGACGATTCTCCTCCGGGATCTACGCTGTGACGGTGGAGAGGATCAGCGATGGTTTCTTGTCGTGGCGGCCGTTGATTGCCGGGGACCTTCCCATGCTGGCCGAGTGGTTACGAGAGCCCCAGGTCGCCCGGTGGTGGAATCATGAGACCGCCCTTGAGGCGGTCGAGCGCGACTTCGGCGCGAGTACGCGAGGCGAGGAGCCGGGGGAAGACCTCCTCGTTCTCCTCGACGGCCGGCCAATCGGCCTGCTGCAGCGCTCGGCGATTTGCGACTACCCCCAGGATCTCACGGAATTCTCGGCAGTTATCGAGGTGCCAGTCGGCGCCGTCGAGCTTGACTACTTCATCGCGGACCCAGCGCTGCGCGGTCGCGGTCTCGGATCCCGCATGATCGCTGCGGCCGTCGAGGACACCTGGAACTCGTATTCTGATGTGCCCGCGGTGCTTGTCGCCGTGGTGGCCGCCAATGTGGCCTCCTGGCGTGCGCTGGAGAAGGCTGGCTTGAAGCGGGTCGCTGAAGGCCCGATGTCGCCCGACAACCCGATTGATGATGCGCTGCATTACATCTACCGTGTTGACCGGCCTGGCGCCGCCTCGTCGGCCTTTCGGCGCTGACACGTACGAACGCATCGCCCGCGCGGACGGACCTCGGATCGACTAATTTCGCGGTCGGCGTTGTCACAACAGTGCGGCGTTGTCACAACAGTGCGAGCGGCACGGGCAGAGGCCAGCGCACCACCCGGCCGGACCTGCACCGGTTGCTTCCGCTGCCGAAATGGCTGCCAGGCGATCGCGCAACATCGTCTTGTTCGGCCCGACGCCTCCTCAAGCCTGCTCAGCGGCCCGGGTCAGGGGCCTGATCGTCAGGACGGCGGTCGGGCCTTTGATCGTTATTGGCGTTCGCGGGCGAGGCCTGCGTCTTCTGGTTGCCGGCCAGACCGGCCGTGACCCGCCTGCCGGGTGAACTTCAGATCTCTACTATCCGTGTTAGTAGCTAGTCGGCAGCACCAGGAGCTCACCATGCGGCACCATGCGGCACCCGAGCAGCACCCGCGTCCGCGGGGCGCGCCAGGCCACTAGCCGCTCAGGAATCGACACATGAGGAGGATGACCGAGATGACCGACGGACACCCGCGCACGCAGCGCCCGATGGAGGCAGCAACGGGGCCAAAGGAGCGGCCGGTCCTGCCGACCGGCGGGCTGCGCCGCACCGGCCGGCTGGCTATGCTGCCGCTGCGGCATGCCGGGCGCACCGCTGCCGCCGCCAGCCGGCTGTCCCGGGCGGCTGGCGACCAGGTCGCGGCCCGCACCGCCGAGCAGCTGTTCGCCACCCTGGGCGAGCTCAAGGGCGGGGCTGCGAAGCTGGGTCAGGCCATGTCGGTGTTCGAAGCGGCGATGCCGGAGGAGGTCGCGGCGCCGTACCGGTCGGCGCTGCGGCGGCTTACTAACAAAGCGCCGGCCATGTCGGCCGACGTCGCCCGCCGGGTGGTGGCGGCTGACCTCGCCGCTGCCTACGGGCCGGGCTGGCAGAAGCGGCTGGTGGCATTCGATGACCTACCGGCAGCGGCGGCCTCCATCGGCCAGGTGCATCGCGGACGATGGATGGACGACGCCGGCCAAATTGTCGACGTGGCGGTGAAAGTGCAGTATCCGGGCGTGGACAAGGCACTGCGCTCAGACCTTCGCCAGGCCCGCCTGCTGGCGCGAGTGATGGCCCGGCTCACCAAACTGAACGTGTCCGGGCTGGCGGACGAGCTCGCAGGGCGCATCGTCGAGGAGCTGGATTATGTGCGCGAGGGGCGTGTCCAGACGGAGGTCGCGGCCGCCTTCACGCACCGCATCCCGGAGGCACTTGCCCAAGCCCGCACTGCGGGGGTACGCGAGCCAACGGGCCGGACCAGCGTAACCGTCCCCGCCGTGTACGCTGCGACGCCACGGGTGCTTATCACCGGCTGGCTGGAAGGGGCGAGCCTATCCATTCTGCTAGAAGGGCACACGGACCTGCTTCCGCCGGGCTGGCGCGAGCTCGACAGCGGCGACGCAGCGGACCTGGCCGCACGGCTGCTCGGGCACGCCATCTACGCGCCGGCAGCGTGCACCGGCTGGATGCACGCTGACCTGCACCCGGGCAACTTCCTGCTGCTCCCCGGCGGTCGGCTCGGCATGCTGGATTTCGGCGCAGTCGCCGCCACGCCCGGCGGCATACCGGCGCCGATCGGGGAGCTCGCGGCCGCAGTGCTTGCCGGAGACGGGCTGACCGCGATCAGCCTAGCCCGCCAGGTCGGGGCACTTGCCCCCGATGCCCAGGTCGATCCACGGCTGATCCTCGAGCTACTGCACCCCATCGTGGCCACCGGAGCCGCCGACAGCTTCACCTACTCCCGGCCCTGGCTGCGCAGGCTGATGGCCCACTTCACCGAGCCGCGCTTCGCCCCGGCACTGCGCAACCTGACTCCCCCACCGGAGTACGCACTGGTCTGGCGGGCGACGCTCTCAGCCGCCGGGCTCTTCGCGCAACTAGGCGCGACGGTGCCCACCCGCGGGTTCCACCTGGCCTACTCCCCGGGGTTCCGCGGCGGCATCTCCCCCGCCCCGGCTGCGGCAGTAGGTGCGTGATTTCACGGTGCCGGGCGGGATCTGCAGTATGCGCGCGGTTTCGGCCACCGACCGGTCGCGGTAATAGGCCTCGGCCAGCACCTGGCGCTGCGGGCCGGACAGAGTGGCAATGGCGGCGCGGATTCTCACTTCGTCGGTCGACGTCCTGGGACGGGCGGTGATCTCTAGCATCCGGCGCAGCAGCGCGACGTTGCGCAGGTCGGCCGCGATGGTCTCAGCGATGCCCGGGTACTTGATCGTCAGCCTGCCAGCGATGAACAACTGCTATGTCCGATCCGTGTTAGTAGATGAGTCGGCTGAGGATGGCCGGGCAAGCCCGAACATGCCCAGATCGCACAGCGGCGGTGACTGAGTCGCCGCGGAAACCTGTAGAGGAGCTGGTGAGCTTGGCCGGCATGACATTCCGCACGGTGACCGGCCGTCGGCGCCCGAGCATCAGCCAGGGCGGGGTGTGAAAGATGCCTGGCTGGCTGGTCTGGGTGATCGTCGCAGCTGTCCTGAGCCTCGTCGAGTTCCTCACTCTCAGGGTCGCCGCCGGGCTGCTGGCCGTCGCCGCCGTGGCGGCGTCGGTGACCGCGGCGCTGGGGGTCGGCGCGGCCGGGCAGGCGGCAGCGTTCGCGGTCGCCGGCGGCGTGTCGGTGGCTGTCGTGCTGCCCGCGGTGCTGCGGCACCGCCGGGCTGCCCGGCCCGGCCCGCGCAGCGGGGTCGCCGCCCTTGTCGGCCGGAGTGCCCTGGTCATCGAGCCGGTCGACGCGTATCACGGCCGGGTGCGTATCGGCGGTGAGGTCTGGTCAGCCCGCGCGTTCGCGCCCGGGCAAGTCATCCCGGCCGGAGCGGCTGTCGATGTTTTTGAGATCGACGGCGCGACCGCGCTGGTCTATCCAGAGGAAAGGTCATGATCACACTAGTCGTCATCGTCATCGCCGTTGCCGCCGTAATGGTCGTTGGCTTCGGGCGCACGGTCCGGATTGTGCCGCAGGCGCGCGCCTATGTCGTCGAGCGGCTGGGTTCCTACAGCCGGACGCTGGACGCCGGCCTCAACACCGTCGTGCCGTTCATCGACCGGGTGCGGGCCCGCGTGGACCTGCGCGAACAGGTCGTGTCGTTCGCGCCGCAGCCGGTCATCACCGAAGACAACCTCGTCGTCCACATCGATACGGTCCTGTACTTCCAGGTCACCGAGCCGAAAGCAGCCACCTACGAGATCGCGAACTTCATCCAGGCCATCGAGCAGCTGACCGTCACCACGCTGCGCAACGTGATCGGCGGGTTGGACCTGGAGCGCACCCTCACCTCCCGCGAGCAGATCAACGGCGAGCTGCGCGGAGTCCTCGACGAGGCCACCGGGAAGTGGGGGATCCGGGTCAACCGCGTCGAGCTGAAAGCCATCGACCCCCCCGGTTCCATCAAGGACGCGATGGAGAAGCAGCTGCGCGCCGAGCGCGACAAGCGCGCCGCGATTCTGACCGCGGAGGGCAGTCGCCAGTCACAGATCCTCACCGCCGAAGGCGCCAAGCAAGGGGCGATCCTGACCGCCGAAGGGGAGCGGCAGGCCCAGATACTTGTCGCTCAGGGGCAGGCCGAGGCCATCGGCACTGTATTCGAAGCGATCCATCTGGGACGGCCAGACCCCGAGCTGCTCGCCTACCAGTACCTGCAGACACTGCCCAAGATAGCCAGCGGCGACGGCAACCACACCTGGCTCATCCCCAGCGAGCTGACCAGGGCACTCGACGCGTTCGCGTCCGGGTTCGGTGACCGCCGGACCCAGGCAGCAGCCGTACCAGTCCCCGGCATCCCTGCGCCCGATCAGGTGACCCTTACAGCCCCGGCGCCAGCACCGCTCGCCAACGGGCACACCACCCGGATGCGCGGTCCTGGCGGGAAGCGTACCGCGGGCACCCAGCAGGAAGGCGAACCTGACCGCCTATCAGCCGGGCGAAGCACGCCGGAGGGCTGACGATATCCGGCCGTGACAACCACCACTATGTATCGGCGACGCGCCGGCCACCCAGCAGGAGACGCCACCCGGGGGACCACCCCATCACGCGCGTAGCGGCAGCAGGGTCACAGCCGCGCGCCAGGTGACCGGCAGCCTGGCCGACGGCAGCCGTTCACCTCCACCACCATCCCGGTCGCCCTCGGCGGCAATGGCCTCGGCGGTGACCTGGCCGCTCATCACGTCCAGGTCACCGCCGCCGCATGCCCTCCTCGCTGCTGTCGGTGCTGATCGGGCTACTGGCACTGCTGCTGATCGGCGGCTTGCAGCTGACCATGCGGCACCCGAGAATCCTCATCGCCGGCATCGCCCTAGCCGCCGTGGCCGCCCGGCGGCGGTCTCGGCTACTGAGACGACCGGGCAACCGAACCGCCGGCGATAAGTGTGGCCAGCTCCCGGCGGATGGTGACGGCCTCCTCGGCGGTCGGCAGGTCCTCGGCTGGGCGTCCCAGCGCGCAGAACCAGATGCCTGGCCTCGCGGCTCTGCTGGATCCGCCCCGGCCAGCGCTAGCTGCGGGCCGCCTGGTCGTGCAGGACCTGGTCGATGGCCGTGATGATCACCTTGGCGGATCCGTCGACTGCGTGCGCGACCGGGCTCGACGGGTTGCTGAGCTGGCTGGCGATCTGGGCTGCGGACAGGCCAGCGAGCACCTGCGGGTCGTACTGCGCCCCGGCCAGAATGTAGTGATTGGCGATGTCGAGGAACGGGACGGCTCCGGACTGGTCGACGCTGTTGACGTACGGGGGCACGTCGTAGCTGCCGATGAGCCTGGTGTCCAGCGGGGTCTGGGCCTGCAGGGGGCGCCCGGCATTGTCCGCCAGCTCGGTCGTCCGCAGCGTCAGCTGGGCGCTACTGTAATGCGCCGCGCGGAACGAGAGCGTGGCCGTGTTCGGGTAAATGTCGGTGGCCGATGACGTGGTGGAGCCGAGGTGGCTCCAGGTGCCGAAGTGGGCCAGCGCGACGGCCAGCGGCCAGCGTTCGGCTGCGCAGAACGGGCAGGACTCTTCGCTGACGAAGACGATCGCTGGCTTGCCGCCGATAGTCAGCGGCGGGCCGGCCGCCTTGACTGTCTGCAGCGGCGTGGCCGCCTGGCCTGGGCTCACCCGCGTGAGCACGCCGGCTGGAACGGCGGTGACCTGCCGGACGACGGCGGAGGAGGCCGGCGACTCGCTGGCGGTCGCAGCGGACGCGGGACCTGAGCTCAGCTTGACGCCGACCAGCGCCCCGACGATAGCCAGGACGGCGCTGACTGCTGCGATCGGCACCAGGAACCGCACGGCGTCTTTCGGCGCGCTTCTGAGCGGCTCGCTCGGCGGCGATCCGCTCGCGGGCTTGCCTCGCGGCCTGTGAGCCTCGCGGCCTGGTTGACTGGCGCCCCCCATGGCCATGACGGGTGTTCGGCACCTGACCTTCCTTCCTCCGGCTGATGGCACTGGGTCAGCCGATCTGACGTCCCGTTGTACTAACACGATTAGGACCGCTGCGTTGTTCAAGCCGCCAGCCCGGCGAGGTGGGGGAGCGCCTCATCCTGGGCTGCTGCGTTCTTCCACCGTGGCCAGGAACGCCACGATCGCATCGGCGACTACGCCGGAGGCGCGCCTGGGCAGGTGATGACCCGCGCCCTGAACGAGCTGCAGGCGAGCGTCCGGGAGGGTCTGCGCGAGCCTGCGGGCGGTGCCGACGGGAACCTGGGTGTCGTCAGGGTCGGCAAGCAGGAGCACCGGCGCCTGGATCGACGGGATGGCGGACTCCAGCTCGCCCAGTTCACGCAGCAGGGCGCGTTGCTCGGTCAGGAATGTGCGCCACAGCGGGCGGTACTCCCGGCCCGCGCGGCCCCAGACTTGCCAGTTGACGTGCTCGTCCGGGCGTAGCGGGCGGCCCTGCCGCCGGCTGATCCGCGCCAGCCGGGCCCGGGCCATCCATGGCGTCAGCCGCCACGCCACCAGGGCGCACAGCTGCCCGGCGCCGGGCGCGGCCAGCAGCCGGTCCCAGCCGTTCACGCACCCTGGGCCGATGCTGGCCAGCAGGACCACCGCTGCCACGCGTTCCGGCGCCAGGCTCGCCACCGACAACGCCACCCCGCCTCCGTAGGAGTGTCCCACCAGCACCGCGTGCCTGACGCCACGCGAGTCCAGGTCATCGAGCAGCGCGCGCGCGTTCGCAGCGAATCCGCCGGCGGCCAGCGGGCTGGAGCCGTATCCCGGCCGGTCTGCCGCGACGGCATGGAGCTGAGCCGGCAGCCGTCTGGCCAACGGCAGCCAGTCAGCGGGCGAGCCCGGCTGCCCGTGCAGCAGTACCAGCTCGTGAGGTCCCAGCTTTCCTGGTGCGTGAGCCGTTTCGATGTCAGCGGCCATGGCGCTGTCCTGTTTCAGGGGCGGTCGCGCGCGCGATGGCGTGGTTTCGGGCGGTTCCGGAGTCACGTAGGGAACGTTTGCGGTATTGCAGCCAGAGCAGGACCAGCCACCCGGCCAGAGCAACCAGCCAGAAACTGGCCAGGCGGTAGAGCAGTACGGCGGCTAGCGCCTGGCTGGCGTGCAGGCCCGTGGCGACCAGGGCCAGGCCGAGGGTTCCCTCGGTGACGCCGAGCCCGCCGGGTGTGATGTTGAGGCTTTGCGCGGCGATGCCCGAGCTGTAGACCAGCAGGAGGTCGTGCCAGGGCACGGCGGCGCCGGCGGCGTGGATGGCCACGGCAAGGACCGCTGCGTCGGCGAGCCAGTTGGCCAGCGCCAGGCCTGTCACCGTCATCCAGCCGGACAGCGGAAGCTGGAGCGAGCCCAGCCGGTCAGCCCAGGCCCGGATGGTCTGGCGGGGATTGCCGGCGGGTCGGCGCACCAGCCGGGACCCGTGACGCAGCACCCAGGCGGCGGGCCGTTCGAGTGCGCCGCGCAGCCCCGGCCGGCGCGTGGCGGCGGCCACCCCGATGAGGGCGGCCAGGGCGAGCACGGCCCCGGGAACGGCGGCCGCCGTGGCCAGGATGTTCCCGGACGCCAGGCCGCCGCCGCCCACGATCAGGACGCCGGCGGCGGTGGAGATCACCCCGCCGACCAGTAGCGACCAGCCGGCCAGCGGCGCGTCGGCACCCTGCCGGGTGAAGCGGCGGTAGGTGAAGGCCGTGGCTAGCTCGGGTCCGGCCAAGGGGACTGAGACCGACAGCGCGTTGGCCGCATAGGCGGTGGCCAGCATGGGCCGGAGGCCGACGCTGGCGGCGCAGGCGGCGAGCAGCCGGCGCAGCATGATCGCGAACGCGGCCATGGACGCCGATTCGAGCACGATGGCGGCTGGAATCCAGAGCCAGTGCAGATGACCCAGCACCGCGAACGATGCGGCCACCGCGGCCCGCTTGGTCACCCCGGCAGCCGCCAGCGCCGCCACCGCGACGACTGCGGCCGCGACGCGGACCAGCCGCATGCTGGCCCGATGCCGGGGAGCCGGGGCGGTGCCCGGTCCGGCGGACGGGGCTGCCTGGCGCGGCGCTGGCGGCCGCAGAGGTATCCGGCGCTGGTCGGCCGAGGCGGGTCTGGTGAGTGTCATGTCTGCCTGTCTGTGGCCATGCGGGCTTCCAGCAGGGCCGTGCGCCTGCTGGAAGCCCGCATGGCGCGGGTGCTGGGCGATTCACTGCTGCGATGGACATGGCCGGAGGCCCGGGCATTACTGCGGCGCCCCCTGCCCGGCTGGCCTGCGCCCGAAGGTTCGGAGGCCAGCGGATCGGCCAGCTGGCGGGGTCAGTAGCCGATGCCGCCGGACGGGGCGGCGGGGGCCGTTCCCGAAATAGGGGAGGTGCTTATTGCGGCCAGGCCGGGGGTGGCCACGAAGAAGTCCTCGACGCCCTGGCCGGTCACCTGGCCGGCGTGGTCGTCAGCGAAGGTGTACAGCGGGTGGCCGTTGTAGGTGACCTGGTCGCCGTGGGAGTCCATCAGCACGGAGACCTTGCCGCTCAGTCCGGCGGCGGGTGCGGCCGAGGTCAGCGGTGGCCATAGCTGGGCCAGGGTGCCGCTGACGAGTGATCTGGCTGCGGTGTCGGGCTTGTAAAAGTACAGCGGCAGGCCGTGGCCGTTGACCAGGATGGTCTCGGTCTTGCCTCCGACGGTGACGGATGCGGTGCGCACGGTCGCTGCGCCGCTGTGGCTGGCCGAGGGGGAAGTGGCTGCCGAGGCGGCGGTGATGCCGCCGGCGGCGGCCACGGCGGCCAGGGCGATGCCGGAGATGATGATCTTGGGGTGTCGCATGGTTCACTCCTGTCAGTATTGATTGCCTATACTACTAAGACGGATAGTAGAGGCGCGCGGTTCACCCGCCAGGCGGCATCTTCCGGCGGGTAAGGGCAGCCGCGAGGCCTGCCGCCGGCCCAGGGCGGTCGCGCGCGCTCGGCCGGGCCGCGGCACGTGGCGGGACCGGGCGCCCTGGCGCGGCGCGCCGGGTGATGGTGACCGCGGCGACCTGACCGGCGCCCTGCCGGCGTGCTCTGGCCGGTGGCGGCGGCCGGTGCGGCATCCGGTGCATCCTGGCCGGTCCGGGTGTGCAGCGGGATCTCCTTGAGCATCAGCGCGAGCAGGAACGCCGCCGCCAGCAGCGGGATCAGGTAGGCGTAGATGGGCGGGAGAGCGGCGGTGAACGCTGAGGCGATGATGTGCCTCAGGGGGACGGCCAGGTGCGCAAGGCCCTGCGGCGTGATCGCGCTGACCTGCGCCGGGCTGAGGTGGCTGGCCCCTGACGCCGGCAGGCGGGCGGCAAGCTGGCCGTCCAGCCGGTGGATGAACAGCGCCCCGACCAGGGCCACTCCTACGCTGCTGCCGACCTGCCGGGCGAAATTGACCGATGAGGTTGCCGCGCCCAGGTCGCGATGCGCCGCGGTGTTCTGCACGATGAGCACCATGACCTGCAGGAACAGGCCGATGCCCAGGCCCAGCACCAGCAGGTACAGGCTGGAGGCCAGGTGCGAGGTTCGCACGCCCAGGGTGGACAGCAGGTAAAGGCCGGCGGCGGCCAGCGCCGTCCCGGCTACCGGGTAGGCCTTATAGTGGCCGGTTCTGGCGATGAGCCTGCCGGAGGTGATGGAGGTGACCAGGAGCCCGCCGATCAGCGGCAAGAGCAGCAGCCCGGAGCCGGTCGCGCTCGCGCCGGTGACGATCTGCAGGTAGGTCGGCAGGTAGGCGATCGCGCCGAACATGCCGATCCCGACGATCAGCGAGATCGCGCACGCGATGCGGAAGCTCTGGCCACGGAACAGCCGGAGCGGGATGACCGGGTCGGCCGCGTACCGGGCCGAGACCAGCCAGGCCGCGCCCAGCGCCAGGGTGGCCGCGCCCAGCACGATGATCACCGGCGATGTCCACGGATAAGTGGTGCCGCCCCAGCTGGTGAGCAGCACCACGCTGATCACGGAGCCGCCGAGCAGGGCCATGCCCCGGTAGTCGATGCTGGGCTTCCCCAGCGGCTTGGGCAGCCGCAGCACGATGGTGGTGACGATCAGCGCCACGGCGCCGATCGGCAGGTTGATGTAGAAGATCCACCGCCAGGACAAGTTGTCCACGAAGAACCCGCCGAGCAGCGGCCCGATCACCGAGGCCAGCCCGAAGACCGCTCCGATCAGGCCCTGGTATCGCCCGCGCTCCCGCGGGCTGACCACGTCTCCGATAATCGCCTGCGCGCCGATGATCAGCCCGCCTGCGCCCACCCCCTGCACCGCGCGGAACGCGATCAGCTGGTCCATCGAATGCGCCAGGCCTGATGCCGCCGAGCCGATCAGGAAGACCACGATCGCGAACTGGAACACCGGCTTGCGCCCGAACAGGTCGCCGATCTTCCCGTAGATGGGCATGACGACGGCCACGGCTAGCAGGTAGGCGGTGACGACAAAGCCGATGTGGTCCAGCCCGTGCAGATCGCCGGTGATGGTCGGCAACGCGGTGGCCACGATCGTCTGATCGAGCGCGGCGAGCAGCATGCCCAGCATCAGGGCGGAGAAGATCAGCCGCACCTGACGGCGCCCAGGACCGGCTGCCCCGGCATCCGCGCCGCCGGGCGCAGACCGCCCGGCGGGCCGCGGTGGACCGGGCATGACCGATCCCACGGCGCGCGCATCACGGAGCCGGCTTGCGGATGTCCTCAAGCTCATGGTCATGACTGGCTGCTGACCGCGGGCGCGGGAGCGGGGGTGGATCCGGCCGGGAGGGACGCGGGCCTGCCGACGGCCGGGGAGGGACGCGGGCGTGCCGACGGGAAGAGATGCAGGCGTGCGGGTCCGCAGGGGAGCGGGGCCGGCGGCCTGGGCGAGGGCGCGGACCTGGTCACCGCTGACGGTTTCCTGCTCGAGTAGCGCAGCGGTGAGCTGGTTGAGGGCCTCTTTGTGCTCGGTGAGCAGGCCGCGCGCGCGCGTTTCCGCGCTGGTCAGCAGGTCGGCGACTTCCTGGTCGACGAGCCACTGGGTGTGCTCGGAGTAGCCGCGCGGGCCGAGGGCGGCGTGCCCGTCGGACTGGCCGTTGTAGCTGACCGGTCCGAGCTTGTCGCTGAGCCCGAACTCGCGGACCATCTGGGTGGCCAGGGCGGTGGCGGAGGCCAGGTCGTCGGAGGCACCGGTGGAGGCCTCACCGCGGATCAGCCGCTCGGCGGCCCGGCCGCCGAGGCGGACGGCGAGCGTGTCGGCGAGGTAACTCTCCCCGTACAGGTGGCGGTCGTCGGCGGGGAGCGTCTCGGTGTAGCCGAGGGCCTGTCCGGCGCCGAGGACGGTGACCCGGCTGACCGGGTCAGCGTGCGGGGACAAGGCGGCGACCAGGGCGTGGCCGGCCTCGTGGACGGCGACAGTGGCGAGCTCGGCGGGGGTCAGCGGGCTGGTGTGCCGGGTCCCGAGCAGCACCCGGTCGCGGGCGCTGGCGAAGTCGGCGGCGGTGAGCATGGTGCGGCCGGCCCGGACCGCGGTAACGGCGGCCTCGTTGACCAGGTTGGCCAGGTCCGCGCCGGAGAATCCGGGGGTGGCCGCGGCGACCTGGTCGAAATCGCTGCCTGGCTCGAGGGTCTTGCCGCGGGCGTGGGCGGCCAGGATGGCGCGCCGCTCGGTCCGGTTGGGCAGCGGGACGACGACCTCGCGGTCGAACCGGCCGGGCCGGCGCAGCGCGGGGTCCAGGGCGTCCGGGCGGTTGGTGGCGGCCAGCACCACGACCCCGCCGGACTCGTCGAACCCGTCCATCTCGGCGAGCAACTGGTTAAGGGTCTGCTCCCGCTCGTCACTGCCGGCAAAACCGCCATGGTCGCGGCGGGCGCCGAGAGCGTCGATCTCGTCGATGAACACGATCGCCGGCCCGCGGGTGCGGGCCCGCTCGAACAGGTCCCGGACCCGGGCCGCCCCGACGCCGACGAACATCTCTACGAACCCCGAGCCAGAGACCGAGAAGAAGGGGACGTGGGCCTCGCCGGCGACCGCGCGGGCGAGCAGGGTCTTGCCAGTGCCGGGCGGCCCGGCCATCAGCACGCCGCGCGGCCCGCGCGCGCCGGCGCGGTGGTAACGGCCGGGGTCGCGCAGGTAGTCCACGATCTCGCCGATCTCGGTCTTGACCGCGGCGTAGCCGGCCACGTCGGCGAACCGGGTGGCCGGCCGCTGGCCGTCGATGACTCGCGCCTTCGCCTTGGTCAGGCCGCTCAGACCGCCCAGACCGCCGACGCCCCCCGCCGCCTGGCGGCGGGCGCTGCGGATGACGAAATAGAGCACGCCGCCGATCAACAGCAGCGGCAGCAGCCCGGTCAGCACCGACAGCAGCGGGGAGGCCGTGGCGGCGGCGGTGGCGGTGACCTGGACGTGGTGGGCGGCCAGGTCACCGGCGAGGCCATTGTCGCCGAGCGCGACCGGGATGGTGGTCGTGAACGGCTGGCCGCCGGCCAGGCTGCCGGTGACCTGGCCCGCCGGGCCGATGGTCACCGTGCGAACCGTCCCGGCGCCGACATCGGCCAGGAACCGGGTATAGGTCAGCGCCGTGCCCGGGACTGCACCGCGCGTGAGGGTCAGCAGCGTCAGATAACCCGCTGCGAAAGCCGCCGGAAGCAGCCACCGTCGCCACGGGGCGGGTGCCTGGCCGGGCGGGCCGGGCTGGGACGTACGCATATTGCTGCTCCTTCCAGGTGCCCGGCAGCATGCCGGGCAGGGTCTAACGGGGGTCTGGCGGCCAGCGCGTGATCATCAGGCGTGGCTGTGCTCGGGCACCCGCCGCTCGGCAGGCCGAGCGCTCACAGCCAGGTGCGCGGCGTGGATCCGGGCCTGCCAGGCGCCGGCCGCGACGAGCAGGACGAGCAGGATGATCACCGACTCCACGCTGAGCGCGGCAATGCCCAGCGGGCAGCGCCAGTTACCGACATCGCCGTGATCGCCAAGGAAACCCCCGCCCAGCGCGCGGGTCAGCACGTATCCGCTCATGGCCGAGACCGCCACAGCGGCCGCGGCGGTCCAGGCCAGCCAGTGCGGCCGGGCGATCAGCACCCCGCCGATCAGGACCGCCCCCGAGATGATGCCGAGATATCCGATGCCGACCAGCGGGGTCGGGCCCAGTGTGCCCGGCAGATCGACCACGTGGATCACCGCGAGCGCGACCAGCGCCAGTGCGCCTATCGCGCGGGCGGTCACCGCCGCACTGTGATCCGGCTGCCATCGGGCGATGCGCTCAACCATTGCTGTCCTCCTGTTGTCGGCCTTCCCCTTCAGGCCTGGTGCCTCGAAGGGGCGGTAGTGGCGTGTTCAACTACTAACACGCATAGGAGGTTTGGCCGGTTCAGCGGGAATGAATCGGCGAGTGCGACTTGGATCACACTCGGCTCGAGGCGGTTGGCGTCACCTGGCACCCGAGATCACGTCGTGAGTCCGAATCCGGCCGCGCAGCTCACGGCAATGCAGCGTCCACGCATCCGTAGCGCGGCCACGCCGCGAAGCTCATGGCCGACGTGGACTATCCGCCCGGCCGCTGCAGCGCGCACCGCGACGCGGCGGGGCCGGATCCCGGCTGTGAGCGCGAAGACTGCATCCGTCCGAACCGCCGGGCGGCGGTCGCAGGGCTACGGCCCGCACGGTGCGGGCCAATCATCACACCCAGCCGCTCACATGTCCGGTTCGAGAGAAGATGAGCACGTCATCACGATGCGGCGGCTAAGTGCGGGGATCCACTGGCTGGTTACCCACCTGGAGTCGATTACCCAGCTGCTGGTGATCACGACCCCCGGCCAGTCGCCCAGCCGTGGGTCGCCGACCTGCAGATCGAGCTGACAGGCCAGTTCATGCTCAGTGCCCTTGACCTGCAGGCGGCCGACGGCCCGCCACCCGGCCGGGACCCAGACCAGCTGCTCAGTCCGGAAGCTGACCTCCGGGAAGGACCCGGCGTCCAGGAAACCGGGCCCGGCCAGCAGCCGGTCCAGCACCGCTGACCCGGTGCTGACCGCGCTCGCCCTGGCGACCAGCCGCGCTGTTGAATCCTCGATCGGCTCGGTGATCAGCACCCCGCCGGTCAGGGGAAGGCGTCCTCGCACGGGCCGCCCCGCGAACCACGCAGTAAACGATGCATCCGACTTGGCCGGATCGAGCCGCCAGCTGCCAGCGGCCAGTCGCGGTTGGCGGCCGGGTCCGGGCTGAACGCCGGGCGTCACCGTGGTCACGGGCGTCTCCTTCGCTTGGCGCGTGAGCCAGCCGACGGCTCCGCGGCCCTGGTGTCCTGTCGCGGGCCCGGCCGGCTCCCGTGGTCCTGTTCATTACTAACACGCATAGTAGACGGGATTGGTTCAGCCGCGAAAGTTGCTCACTGCGCGGAGGACCCAGGGTCCCGCGCAGGCCGGTCACGCCGCGATCGCCTGGTGTTGCGCCCGCCATGCGGCCTCGGCTGCTCCCATCGGCGTGGAAGGCGGCCCCTGGACGAAGGGCCAGATCTCCTCGGCGATGGAGCGCCAGTCGGCCGTGGCCGACAGCTCGCCGAGCACCGCGAACAGGCCCAGGTTGATCCGCTGCAGCACCACGTAGGGCCGGGGGAGGCTGATGTAGTCGGCGACCGGGCTGCGCAGGTCGAAGAAGCGCCGGACCACCGAGGAGGCATAGTCGCCGGTGATGGTCAGCGGTCCTGGCTCGCGGATGGTGTCGTAGAAGACGGCCAGGTGCTCGACGACCGCCTGGGTGCTGAGCGGCGCGCCGGGGCGAAGGAACCCGGCGTTCTCCAGGATGCGGCGGAAGGCCTCGTCATCGTGCTCGACGCAGACGGTGCGGGCCATCTGCAGCAGCGGCTGCAGTTCGCCGGCCGTGAAGTGCTTGACGAGCCCGAAGTCGAGGAAGGTAACCCGGCCGCCGGTATGGAACAGGTAATTGCCCGGGTGCGGGTCGCCGTTGAAGGCGCGGACCTCGTAGAGGCTGCGGAAGACGAAGCGGTAGATCGTCTCGGCGGCCAGGTCGCGTTCGTGCTGCGGCCAGCCGGCCAGCTCGGCGAACCGGGCTCCGCCGGACAGCTCGCTGGTCACCACCCTGCGGGTGGACAGATTGCTGATGACGGCGGGGACGTGGATGGTGGGATGCCCGTCGTAGTAGGCGGCCAGCAGGCGCTGGTTGGCGGCCTCGCGGCGGTAGTCAAGTTCCTCGCCGACCCGGTCCCGCAGCTCGGTCAGCAGCGCGTCGACGTCCTGGGACGGGGCGGTGATCTTTAGCATCCGGCGCAGCAGCGCGACGTTGCGCAGGTCGGCCGCGATGGTCTCAGCGATGCCCGGGTACTGCACCTTGACCGCGACCGCGCGGCCGTCGAGGGTGACCGCGCGGTGCACCTGGCCGATCGAGGCGGCGGCGATCGGCTGCGGGTCCCAGCGGGCGAAGACCCGTTCCGGCGGCGCGCCGAGTTCCTCCTCCACCACGGCCGCGGCCAGCTGCGCGCTCATCGGCGGAACGCTGTCTTGCAGCCGGGCCAGGGTGTGGCGGACCGCGGGGGCCAGGCCGTCGTCGACGTAGCTGGCCATCTGGCCGATCTTCATCATGACGCCCTTCATCGCGCCCAGAGTGTCGGCGACATCCTGCGCGGTCTGCAGCGCCAGGTCCTGCCGCAGCAGCTGGCGCTGCTCGCCCGCGGCCGCGAACAGCCGCGGCGCGCTGCCCGCATAGCGCAACCCGCCGCGAGCGGCGAGCCGGAGTGCCGCCAGGCCGCGGTCGAAGCTCAGCCGCCGGGTCGGGAGGCGGAGCCTGCCCAGCACAAGGGCAGCGGCCGGGCGACCTCGCCGGGGCCTGCGGCGCAGCCGGACCAGCACGAGGGCAGCGGCTGTGCCGCCCGCCAGCACCGTGGCAAGCAGCCTGGCGCGCTTCATGCGGGCCTCGCCGCGCGCATCCGCAGGGTGATCCGCTGCCGCGCCTCGAGCACCCCTGGCTCGCCCAGCATGATCGCGTCAAGGACGCCGAGCGACTGCCGGATTTCCGTCCGGCGGCCTGGGGTCAGCGGCGGCGGCGCGGCGTAGCCGTACATCTCCCGCGCCCAGTCGGGCAGCAGGCCGATCGCGGCGTCGCGGACATCCTGCCAGAACTCGGCGAGGTCCTTGTCCAGGCCCGGCGGATCGAGCAGGTACGCCATCGACTCCCGTGCCGCTGGCGTGCAGCGCAGCTCGGGCCGGATCTCAGCGACGTACCGCTCAAGGTCCGCGACGCTGGCGGGGACCAGCGGCCCGGGCACGCCGAGCAGCTCGGCCGCGGCCATCATCTCGGCAACGTAGCGGTCACTGTCCTGCGCCGAGAGCGGCGTCCCGAACGCCCAGCCGGCGACCAGGCCGGACTGGATCAGCGCCACGTGCACCCACAGCAGCAGCGCCGGGTCGCCGGCCGCGTACCGGCGTCCGGTCACCGGGTCGGTGCCGCGGACGTGAGCATGTATGCGCCGCACCCGGGCCGCGGCCGCCTCGGCCGCTGCCCGCTCGCCGAAGGTGATGGTGGCGAGATAACCCGAGATGGCGGCCAGCCTGCCGACCGGATCCCGGCGCCAGCCGCTGTGCTGGTCGACGCCGGCCATCGCCAGCGGATGCAGCGCCTGCATCAGCAGGGCTCGTAGCCCCGCCACCGGCGAGGCCAGATCGGCGCTCACCCGCCAGGCGACGCTGGCAGGCCCGAACAAGCCGCCGTCTGAGGCGTCTTCCGGCACCCCGGACGCGTACGCAGCCGCCGAGCGCTCCATAAGACCGGTCGCGGTCGCATACAGATCCGCCAAGCTAATCAGCTCCTCAGGTTCGCGGTGACAAGGCCGTCACCACTGCCGGTTGAGCATGTCCGGGCCTTCCCGGGATCCTCAGCCGACTCTTCTACTAACACGGCTAGGAGATGGCAGCCGTTCATTGCGGCAGCTGATGATCAGTTGCGCAGCGCCGGGTGGCCGTCGGTGGCTGCTCCTGCTCGGTACCGCTCTTTGCGCTAGCCCGCGGAGGGGGTCCCCCGCCAGCGTTCCGCCAGGAACGCAAGCCTTTGCAGGGTGGCTTCCGGCGGCTCTTCCGTCGCCTCACACAGCTCGCGCAGCAGCAGCTCGGAGACCACGTGCAGGCCGGCCATGAAGTTGGCCATGCCGTCCGCGTCGTGCGGAGTGAGCGCCTCGACCGCCCACGATTCGAGCGCGGGCGAGTCCAGGCTCGCGGTGAGCAGCCCGATCGCCAGCTGCATGGCGGCGGCCACCGTCTCGCCGGGTGCGGTCTGCACGGCCGCGGGCTCGCCGGGCGTGATCCGCACGGCCGCGGTCTGGCCCCGGACGGCGGCTGTGCCGGGCTCGGGCCGGGCGTTCCCGCGGTTCCGGCGGCGACGTGGCCGCCAGCGGCGGCGTCGGGACGGGGCGTCCGTCGGGTGGCCCTGCCGCCCGGTGGGCGCGCTGGGCAGTCCGTTCTGGCGATGGATCCACATACCTGGCAACACGAGGCTGGCCGGAATGTTGTTCATTGCCGGCTGCCGGGCCGACGCTGCTGCAGGCCGTCGCAGCGAAACAGGACCCGCTGGACGGCGGGTGCAACCGGGCATGGCGGGCCAGGATCGTGCTGGCCTGCTATGCAGCCGGGAGCCCGGCCTAGCGCGAGTGCAAGTACGGCTGGGGCCAGCGCCAGCAGTACCGGGGTCAGGGCGAGCGCTGCGGCGGTGGTGCGGAGCAGCTGCCGGCGGGCGCGGCCCAATGGCTCGGCGGGGCCTAGCAGACGGTGTATCCGCTGCACCGCGTCGGTGGCAGCCGCGGCGAGGGCGGGAGCGGGATTGCCGGCCGTGGCGAGAACGACCAGGGCGGTGGCGAGCGACCGTGGATCGCTGGCCCGGGTCGCCGCATCGTCGGCGTGCATCTCTGCCAGCCGCGCTACCTGCGCCTCCGCATCCCGCATCAGCGGCAGGAACGGAAGTACCTGGCGGCCGATCCGCGCCATGGCGATCAGCCGATGGTGGTGGCTGGTCAGGTGAGCTCGCTCGTGCGCCAGGACCGCGTCCAGCTGGGCAGGATCGAGCATCTGCACCGCGCCAGTGGTCAAGATCACGGTCGGATACCGGCCGGCGACGCAGTAGGCGGTCGGCTCGGAATGTTCCACCAGCACGGCCCCCAGGGCTGGCTCGGCATGGCCGACCAGCCGCGCGGTCTCCGCGTGCTGCAGCGCCTGGCGCCCGGCGGCGCGGAGGTGAGTCAGCGCGGTGAGCGTGGTGCGGGCCGCGACAGCGCCCGCCAGGGTGAGGCCGAGCCCGGCCACGGTGGCACCGCCCGGCGTTCCGTAGGTGGCGCGGAGCCGCAGCACGCAGGCTCCGATGAGGTGACTCAGCCCCCCGCTGATGGCGGGGGCATGTACCGCCAGCGTCAGGCCGGCCAGCCCGGCCGCGGCAACGACCGACCATCCGGCGGCCAGGTAGGTGACAATGGCCAGCAGCGGCGCCCGGGCCGTCCAGCTGGCCCGGCCCAGCAGCCTGGAGCCTAGCGTGCCGATGAGGGCCGCGTACGCAACCAGCACCGCGGCAATGGTCACCGAGCCTCGCCTGCCTCAGGCTCGCGGCTCGCTTGGTCGAGCGCCGCGCGCAGCAGCGCAGCGTCGTGCGGGCTCATCTGGAGCGCGAAATGGGTGAGCGCCGTGCGCCGGTCCGCGCTGGTGGCCAGCGCGTCGTTCATCAGCGCAGCGGTGTAGCCGGACCGGGAACCGGTGGGCTCGTAGCGCCACGCGCGGCCGTCCCGCTCCCGCCGCAGCCACCCCTTGCGGTACAGGTTGTCCATCACGGTCATCACGGTGGTATAGGCGAGTGCCCGGTCTTCGTGCAGGTCATCAACCATCTCGCGGACCAACGCCGGGCGGCCCAGCTCCCACAACCGGTCCATGATCACAGCTTCCAGCTCACCGAATCGTCGCATCCCTCACTCCCGGACGCCATCATGGCGGCACTCCGCCGCCACCTACTATCACGAATAGAATAAGGTAGCGGTTCGAGCGGCATGCGGATTCTTTCTGCCAGCAGCCTCGGCAGGCCCAGCCGGTTGCCTCCCCGCTGGGACGACTTACCCTGCTCAGGACCGGCCGTGCCCGCTCCGGGAAGCTGCTCGCCAGTGCCGGAGTGCCGACGGCGCCGGCTCGGGACGACTCGGTTGAACGGACCAACTCTACTATCCGTGATAGTAGGCATGTCTGCTACCACGGATGCTCCCTGCGGCCAGCTGCCCTGCGACGCCGATGCCGCGATCCGCGAGCTGTACTCGTGTCACGCTAAGGCCCTGCACGGCTACGTCGAGCGGTTCTGCCCCGACCCGGCGAGCGCGGATGACATCGTGCAGGAAACCTTCATCCGGGCCTGGCGTCACCTGCCCCGGCTGAGCGCCGACGACCGGCCAATCAGGCCGTGGCTGTTCCGGGTCGCCCGCAACTTGCTGATCGACGCTGACCGGGCCGCGCGGTCACGGCCGATAGCCATCCAGGCGCAGCCGGCCGAGGAGGCCGGGACCGACCCCGGGCTGGACCAGGTGCTGGACCGGCAACTCGTTTCCGCCGCGCTCGAGCACCTGTCGCCCGCGCACCGCACCGTGCTGGTGGAAACCTTCTACCACGGGGGCAGCCCGGCCACCGTGGCCCACCAGCTCGGCATACCACACGGCACGGCCAGATCACGGCTGCACTATGCGCTGCACGCGCTGCGCCAGCAGCTGCTAGAGGACGACGAGATCGCGTGCTGACGAACCGTCGCCTGCCCCTGGGCAGCCCGGCCGCCGGCGCCGACAGCGGGACGACATCGCCTGCCGCAGTCAGCCGGCGCGCCCGGCGCCTGATCACCGTGATGCTGGTTGCCGTGGCGGCCCTGGACCTCACCCGATGCGGCCTCGTCATGGTGGCCGCCCGGTATTCCGCGTGGGCCGCCGGGCTGGTTGTGACCGGCCTGGCCGCAGCAGCGCTGAGCATCCGAACCGCGCGCGGGTGCCAGGGCGGCCAGCGCTGGGCGGTCTGGGCAGCATTGCTGATCGGCGCCGCGTCGACGCCGCAAGCGGCCGTGTCCGGCTTCTCCGGCCCGTACACGATCCCCGACACGGCCACCGCAGTCCTCGGGGTAGTGCTGGCCGTGGCTGTCCTGGCCACGGTCGGCCGGACCGGGGTTCCGGAAGACGATACCCAGAGCCCAATGATCCGCGATGCAGCCGCGCCCGCATCAGCCCACGAGGCGCAGGGCGCCGCAGCGGACGCCGGGCCTGCGACAGATGGTGCGGCACCCAGAGCACACCGGCGGCTGTAGGGTCTGCCTGCTCCGGTAACAGAGGTTCGCGATACTTGTCGTAGCGGTCAGACGGACGGCCCCGGCCGGAGGTCAGAACTTCTCGGAAGCGGCGTGCAGCATGTCCTCGCCTTCTCGCAGTCCGCTGTCGTCGTCCGGCACTGGTTCAAGATCAGCCTGGACGACGCCTCGATGGAGCGCAAACCGGGCGGCCGCGGGACAGCGGCCGGAGCGCGACCGGCGCCGCGCGGGTGCAGGCCGGTGACCGGGCTGAGGATTGCGAATGCCTTAGGCCATTCCCCGTGGCGAACCTGGGTTACGACCCAGGCTCGCCCTCAGCTGGGTGACCGGTCATCACCGAATGAGGGGGTGATTCGGCGGGCACTTTTGTCTTCACGGCAGGAGCCGTCAGGGCGTGACCACAAGTTTGCGCTGCGGCCCGGACTTGTTCACGTCACCGGATAGACCGACCGTCGGCAAGCAGCTGGCGTTGCCAGGACCGCCGCATTCGAGCGCGATAGTGCGATCAGACCAGGCGCCGGTGAATACGGGAAGGCCTGCCGTAGTCATTCGCCAGGGACGAAGGTTCTGGACCCGCCTCGACCCGGCGGAAGCCTCGGCGTGGCATTGGCACACGGCCTTGTCTGCGCTTGCCTTGTCGGCATTGACCTGCGGCTCTCTGGCCGGAGTAGTGTTCCGGGGAACGCACGGGGTGCAGGTGCGCTCTCGACCGCGTTTCCGCAGGTCACGGCCCTGCATGAGGGTTGGAGGCGCATTCGGGCCGGGTTCGGAAAATATTCTCTACCAGCGCCCCCAGCAGAATTCGAACCTGCGCACACGGCTCCGGAGGCCGCGACAGGCCAGCCCTCTGACCAGCGATGGTGGCCGTGTCACGATTTAGCTGGACCGCGGCTGGTCCACGGCGGCCCGACCGGCTGCTAAGAAGGTCGTATCTGGCAGCGTCGTTATCTGCCTTTGTGCAGTTCACAAAGGCGCCTCCTGGCGTTGACCGATTATGGGCGACCGGGGGCTCACGGGTGCCCCGGGGCGCCGGTCGGCGTCCCGGGGCAGGAAGGGCCCGTTGCGGCTCGCGGCTGATTACGACCCGGCCGTGCCGGGGCCGCCGTACAGCAGTCCCAAGCTGTCAGATTCGCCGTAGCCGGTTGGTGAACCGTTGGGGTCAGGCGGGGTGATCGTGCAGGTGTAGGAGCTGGTGTCGATGAGCACGACGTTGGCCTGCTGCTCGCCCGCGGCCGGGCCCGAGCTGAGCTGGAAGTAGCCGACGCTGAGCTCGGCGCCCGCGGGCATGGCCGACGGGTCGATCGTGATGGTGGGCTGCACACCCGATGGCGACGCGTCAGGGGGCCAGTTGACCGAGACGACCTGCGAGAAGCCGGCCGGGTGGGGATCGGAGGAGCAGAAGCTGCCGGAGGTGACCTTCGCCGGGATGCCGTCTTGCGCCAGGTCGCTTTGCAGGGCGGCAGGGTCGAGCAGTTCCTTCGGGTTAATGGTCAGCGTGGCCGTGCCGTTGGCGTTGCTGGCCAGCGTGAACGACGCGGTCCGGATCGTGCCAGACGTCCGGGCCGGGCCTTGCACGCCGGTCAGGCCGAGAGCCAGCGCCGTACCAGCGGCGACGCCCGCCACCGACAGGCCCGCGACCGCGGAGAGCCGCCGGCGGCGGCGGCGCGCGCGGCCCCTGGCCATGATCGCCCGCACATCGGGAGGGCTGGCCATGGGGATCGCGGACAGGGATTCGGACGCGGCGCGCAGCACCTCGTTGTCGCTCATTTCATCGTGGATGTTCATTGACCGGCCTCCATGGTCTTGGTGGGGGTGAGCTCGTGGCGCAGCGCCGTCACACCCCGGGACAAATGCATCCGGACCGTTCCCGCCTCGATCCCCAGCTGGCTGGCGATGGCGGCAGTGTCCAGGTCAAGGAAGGTTCGCAGCGCGATCACCTCACGCTGCCGGGCAGGCAGCCGCCATAGCGCCGACAGCAGGGTGGCATCAAGGCCACCGTCGAGGTCGCCGGGAGCGGTCAGGTCGTGGTCGGCTAGCGGCAGTTCGCGGCGCCGCCGCCGCCACGACGCCCCGGTGTTCAGCGCGGTGCGCACCACCCACGCCCGCGGGGCTGGATGGCGGCGGACCTTACGCCACGACACCCAGGCCTTAGCGAACGCCTCAGCCAGCTGGTCTTCGGCCAGCTGCGGGCTGCCCGCCACCGCCACCACCGCTCGCAGGCAGGGCTCCCAGCTGGCCCGGAAGAACTTCGCGAACTCCGTCTGCTCGTTGCTCACACCCCTTTAACTCCGGCGGCCCCCCGATCCGCATACCTGCGAGCAGAAAATCTTCCTGAACCCCAGACCGCCTTCGTCACGTGGCGGCCCCGGCGGGGTAAAGAGCTGGCCTGGCTGGCAAGGTTCACGCTGAACGTTCGGGCCGCCGCCCCCTTCAACGGCAGCTCGCTGGTGCGGAACCGGACAGCGTCCGGGCGGACCGGACTGCACGGACAGCAGGCCGCCGAGCTGAAGATCAACGTGCCACCATCAACGAAGCCCCACCCCACACGACAGCGGCGAACCTGTGGGTGGACGCCACGACCTGCCTGCCCATACTCGCTTGCTCGTCACGCTGCCATCCTTCTTATAGGCGCCGCTTTCCTCTGGGGAAGACCGGCGGTCAGGGGGTGGCGCTTGCGCCATCGCGTAGCGACGCGGAGGCCGCAGGCCGGAGCGCCCTTGAGCGGTGATCTTGCACGGTGGCACGATTGCGGCCCGCGAGAGGACGGCCCGCCCGCTCCCGATGGATGCGGTCTTGCGGGGGCGTATCGGCGACGAGCTGGCGACGGCCGAGTGCGGGGCGTACCGGCATGGCGGCAGTTGCCCGCGCCGGGCGCTCCCAAGCGCGGAGGCAGCAGGCAGAACTGCCGCCCAGCGCCGGACAATAGCCCCTTGCACACGACCCGCGATGCCAGCTCAATTGCCGTACACGTTCCCTGCATGATCACCCGCATCCCGCTCGGTTGTCCCCAGGCCGGGCCTCGGCCGGCTGGCGCGTCCGGAGGGCGTGCCCTTGACCCCGTGGAGAAGGTCTAAACAGATCGAAGGGCTACGCGAATGTACTCCGTCGGGTGATGCGCGACACTCGTCCGTCAGCTGATGTGCTGAGGTTGCCCCGCTTTGACGGACAGGGCTGATGGCTTGGTCAGGATACCTTTTGATCTCGTTGCGGTGGCTGGCTTCGAACTCGGCGGTTGCTGGCAAAGCAGCTGTGCCCCCGTTCCTCAGTGCGTTCCCTGGCGCTGCAGATAGGCGGTCAGGCCCTCGATCATCTCGATCGTCCCGCCCTTGCGCATCTCAGGGGCGTCCGCTCCGTTATACCCGTCCAGGTAGGCGCCCTGTTCGGTCCAGGTGAGCTTGGTTCCGTCGCCGCTTTCGGCGAACTCGATGGTGGCCAGAGACACCGAGATCAGAGCATCGTCGGCCTACATGGCGTAGCTGTACACGATCCGGCTGCTGGTCACAATGTCGTGGTACCGGCCGTCGTAGCGGTAGGTCGTGCCCTGCCACTCAGTCGTGAAGCATTCCCGCCCGCCGACCCGAAAGTCGTACTCGGTGACGTCGTCATCACCTTTGTCCTCGGGCTGCTCTAGGTCGCCGGTATCACCCCAGCTGTTCCTTGCCTCCTCAGTCGAGAAGGCGGCGAACACGCTAGCAGGCGCCATGTCATAGGCTCGCTCGATCGTAAATGTGTCGTGGATAACGTTATGGCCAGTCACGCCGCCTCCGTTGGCTGGGTTCGTCGCGCTTTGACGGGAAGCTGACGATCTACGCTAAGTGCATCGACGGCCGCGACCAGGTGTGGTTCGAGCGCATCGACCGCTGGCTGGGGGAGTCTTGATCGTGAGGGTCCTGGTCCACGTCTGGTCCACAGCTAGCCGCGCACGCCCGCTACGGGTGGCATCGGGCTGCATCCGCTCGCGCGGCAGGGAACCGGTATCGCCGCAGATCAGAGCGGCTTTAGCCTGGATATCGGGTGGCGCCCCCAGCAGGATTCGAACCTGCGCACACGGCTCCGGAGAGGGTTGACCTGTACGCTCCTGGCCTGCGGAAACATGCTCGCAGGTGGTCGGTCCGGGCACGCATCGGGCACTGGCCCCTGGGTTGTGATCGATGCGGCGTCCGATGCTGGGAGCACATGGCCAGCTCTGCGGAGGAGGTTGCTGCGCTCCTCGTCCGGAGTTGAGGTCACGCGTACCGTGATCACCTAACAGGGGCCTGGCTAACCTCGAAGACGGTCCAGCCAGTTCCCGCGCTTATCAGGGATTTACCTGGAGTCCGTATCTCGGGCCGCGATCCGCGTCATCGAATCGACTAGACGCGCGCCCGCAGCGCGAGACAACGGTTTCCCGTCTGGTTGCCTCGCGGGCTTGGTGCGGTACCACCCGCGTACCAGGCCGTTTCCGTACTTATGCATCCCGGAGGCGGAGCGTGAGGCCGCCGAGTAGCAGCGCCGCGCCTGCCCAGATGGCGAGGACCCCCAGCCCTCCCCACGGGCTGATCGGGAGCTTCCGCAGGCCGGTCGTGGCCTGTATGGCTAGCCCGGCGTTGGCGGGCGTCCAGCGGTCGAGCCGGTGCTGCCAGGTCGGATTGGAGACGAAGGCGAGCATGATCGGGAATAGGTACAGCACGGCAAGCGCGGCCCCGATCGACACCGCCGAGTCGCGCACGATGGCCGCGATGCCCAGGCTCAGCAGGCCGATCAGGACCAGGTACAGCATCGATCCGCCTGCGGCGCGCAGCACCGGGCCATAACTGAGCGACACCGGATGGAAGCCACGGGCGGTGGTGAAACCGTGTCCGGGCAGGATCAGGTTCCCGGCCAGCACCGATCCGAGCACCGCCACTGCGCCGGCGACTAGCACCACGCCCGCGGTGATGATCGCCTTGGCGGCGTACATCTCCAGCCGCCGCGGCATGGCCGTCAGCGTGACCTTGATCATGCCGGTGCTGTACTCATTGCAGACCGTCAGCACCGCCAGGATCGCCACTACCGCCTGGCCGAACTGCACGCCGGCCAGGCTGAGCTTGGCCGGGTCCGCCGTGCACTGCATGCTGGCCGGGCAGCTGGTTGCTCCGACGGCAGCGGCGCTGACCGCGACCGTCAGTGTCACGATCCCGAGGAACAGCCAGCTCGGCCCGGAGACCGTGCGCAGTTTGGTCCACTCGGCGTGCAGCGCGTCGCTCATGCCCAGTCCGCCGCTCGCCGGCCGGTCATCGTCGCCGCGCGTTCGGCCGTCATCAGCGAGCTCATGCGTCCCTCCGGCGCAGCAACACGTAGGCCAGGGCCAGCGCCGCTGCGGCCCAGCAGCACAGCACCGCGAAGCCGGCGAACGGCGGCAGCGGATAGTAGCCGCGGCCGGCGAGTACACGCTGGTCACCTGGTGATATTGCGGGACGCTCTGCTGGATGGCCAGGCCGCTGCCGGTGTGATGCGCAGCAGCCACGCGGCCGGGCCGGACGGCAGGATGTTGAAGGCGGACAGCAGGAACGGCAGCACGACCGTGGCGACCGCGATGGTGATCGCCGCGGCGCTGCGCCGCAGCATGGCGCCGAGACCGACCGCGAAGGCCGCGGCCACCGCGAGCATCGCCGCGGTACCGACCACCACCCGCACCTCGGTCAGCGCCGAAACCGCGAGCACGACCGAGCCATTGTTCCGTTCCAGCGGCACGCCGAAGGAGACGGCAGCGACGGAGGCCGCCAGGCCGACGGCGAACGCGACCGCCGCCGCGACGATCGCCTTGGCCGCCAGCACCTGCCCGCGCCGGGGGGTCGCGGCCAGCGTGGTGCGGATCAAGCCCCGGCGGTACTCGGCGGTGACGAACATCGCCGCCACGACCACGATCGCGATCAGCCCGATGAACGCGCCCGCCAGGCTCTGCTCGATGGTCGCGGTCGGCAGCCCGCTGCCGGCTCCAGGCACCACGGGCGCGATGTCACCGGACCCGGTCACCGTGAACCTGCGGCCCGTGTGCGTGAATCCGGCCCCCCGGGCTCCGGTGCCCGGCCCGCCCTGGCCTGCCGGCACGCCCGGGCCGCTGATCGGGCCGCCGCCGCCGACCGCGGCGGCCGCCCACGGGCCGCCCCCTGGCGTGCCGGACGCGGTGACGTCACCGAACACTCCGGTGGCCTGACTGGGGGCGCCCTGGTTGCTCGACCCGCCGAATGAGGTCGAGGTTTGGGTGTAGTTCGGTGAGGTCGCGAACATGCCCACCTGCACGGTTGCGGGCAGGCCAGTCAGCTGGACGGTTCCGACCTTCGTCCACTGCGTGCCGTCGGCTGAGTCATAGCCGGTGATCGTGTCGCCGGCCCGGGTCAGCCGCAGCCAGCGCGGGTGCGCGGCGGACACGCTGCCGGGCAGCCCGGCGATGTCCCCGGTGTAGTCGTATTGCATCCGGACGCCATTGCTGCCGGTCACCATCATCGCGGCGTAGGCGGATCCCTGCCTGGCGTTCTGCTTGATGATGATCCCGGCCTTGGACCAGGGCATGAGCCCAGGCGTCATGGCCGGCCCCGAACCGCCGGCTGGCACGCTGCTGGCGTTGCCGAGGTCCGGGTGCGCGCCGCTGAGCGAGAGCACCCGGACGGTGATGCTGCCGTTCCCGGTCAGCGGCTGGTGCGCGAAGTTGAAGCTGTCGGTGACGACCTCGCCGCCCGGGCCGTGCGGGATGTAGGGCAGGCATGCCTTGCCGCTCAGCACCGGCCCGCCGTTGGTCTGGCAGGTGTTGCTGCCGTTCCCGGCGGCGAACAGCCCGACGAGCACGATCAGCAGCGCGGCGAGGAAAACGCCGATCACCCAGCCGCGCACCGTGCGGAACTTGGTCCACTCCGACCGCAGCAGCGGGCCGAACCCGGCGCGCCCGGCGTCAGCCCCGGCGGCCGAACGCGAGTGGCGAACGGAGACGGTACCCGTGGTCATCGCGCGACCTCCCCGGCCGGACCGGTGACCGGATCGGCGGGACGGAACTCGGCCGCCTCCCTGGTCAGCTCCATGTAGGCCTGCTCCAGCGTGGCGCGGTGGGCGGCCACCTCCGAGAACGGCACTGCCTGCTCGCTGAGCAACGCGATGATCCGCTCGGCCGGCAGGCCGAGATAGCAAGCGTGTCCTGGCCGGTGGCGGCGACGGTGGCCCCCGCGGCCTCCAGCACAGCCGCCGCCGGCGGAGCGCAGCCGTGCGCAGGGTCACCCGGTCGCCGGACGCGGCGGCCAGCAGGCTGGCGACGGTCGTATCGGCGATGACCTTGCCCCGGCCGGCGATGACCAGGTGGTCCGCGGTGTCCTGCAGTTCGCTCATCAGGTGGCTGGACACCAGTACCGTCCGGCCCTGGGCAGCGAGTGACCGCAGGAATTGCCGCATCCACACGATGCCCTCGGGATCCATCCCGTTGAAGGGCTCGTCCAGCATGATCGCCGCGGGGTTGCCGAGCATGGCAGCGGCGATTCCCAGCCGCTGGCGCATGCCGAGGGAGTAGCCGCCTGCCCGCCGCCGGGCCACGGTAACCAGCCCGGCCTGCTCGATCACCTCGTCGACCCGCTTGGCGGTCAGCCCCTGCGAGTGGGCCAGCCACAGCAGGTGGTTGCGGGCGCTGCGGCTCGGCTGCAGCGCCGCCGCGTCGAGGAGCGAGCCGAGCAGGCTCATCGGCCGCCGGATCCGCGCGTACGGTTTCCCGGCGACCAGTGCGCTGCCCGCGTCGGGCGCGTCCAGGCCGAGTATGACCCGCATGGTGGTTGACTTGCCGGCCTCGTTCGGGCCGACGAAGCCGGTCACCCGGCCAGGCCGGACGGTGAAGGTCATCCCGTCCAGCGCCAGTGCCGGCCCGAATCGCTTGCGCAGCCCGCTGACTTCGATCGTCGCCTGCATTTGTGATCCTTTTCTCCAGCGGTCACCCTCGCCAGCAGCGTGGCCCGGCCCTGGGAAGCGGGCCTGCCAGCCGTGCGACCTGCTGTGATCTGTTCTACTGAGGCGGCCATAACATGGGCCGCACAGATGCTGTTATCTCGTTGTTAGGCCCGACCAGGCATGCTGGGACCGGGTTCGAGCCTCTGAACTGGGCAAGCCCTTGGCCAGGGCAACATGACCGGCAGGCACGACGAACCCGGGCATGAGGAGGGCGAATGCGGGCGGAGGAGCACCGGGATGTTGACCGGCCGCGCCGGGGGATTCGCATACCGGGTCTGGAGCGCCGTACCGTGCGGCTGCGCCTGACCGCGCTCTACGGCGTCTTGTTCCTCGTCTCGGGTGCCGTGCTGCTGGCTATCGCCGGCGGCTTCGCCGTCTTCCGTTCCTCGACGGAAGTCACCGGTTCCAGCTCCACCGGGCCTGCCCCGCAATCCGCGGCGGCAAAGCTCGCCAGTGCCGACGCGGTCATCAGGCAGCTGCGGGATCAGCTGTCCGCGCAAGCGGGGACCACACAGTCGGCGTTCTCGCGCAACCTGCTCATCGCCTCGGCGATCGCGCTCGGCTTCATGACCCTGGGGTCCGCGGCCATGGGCTGGATCCTGGCCGGACGGGCGCTGCGCCCGGTCCGGGCGATGACCGTGGCCACCCAGCAGATATCGGCGCACAACCTCAACGAGCGGCTCGCCGTCGCCGGTCCCGATGACGAGCTGAAGAAGCTCGGCGACACCATCGACGGACTGCTGCAGCGGCTGGAGGCCGCGTTCAATGCACAGCGCCGGTTCGTGGCCAACGCGTCGCACGAGCTGCGCACGCCGCTGGCCACGCTCCGGGCGTCGTTGGATGTCGCAGTGGCCAAGCCGGAGGGGGCGCCACCGCAGACAATCGCCCTGGCCGGCCTGCTGCGGGCCGAGCTGGACCGGATCGACATCCTGCTCGAGGCGTTCCTGGTGCTGGCCCGCGCCCAGCACCGGGACCTGCCCGACCACGCCGTCCTGCCGCTTGATTACATTGCCGGCGCTGCCCTCGCGGACCAGAAGGCGGCCATCATGGCCCGGAACCTGACCGTCCAGGACCACACGGCCCCGGGCGGCGCGTGGGTGCGGGGCAGCCAGGTACTGCTGTTCCGGATGGCAGAGAACCTGGTCGGCAACGCGGTCTGTCACAACGAGAACGGCGGCTGGCTGCAGGTCACCACGCAGTCCGAAGCGGGACGGGCCAGGCTGATCGTCGAGAACGGCGGCCAGGTCCTGGATCCGCAGCAGATCGGCGAGCTGTCCCAGCCGTTCCGGCGGCTCGGGGCCGACCGGATCGGCACGGACAAGGGATCGGGCCTGGGCTTGTCGATCGTGGCCGCGATCGCCGAGGCACACGACGGCCGGCTGAGGCTGCTCGCCCGGCCCGGCGGTGGGCTGCGAGCCTGCGTGGACTTGCCGGCCGCCGCCCCGGCCGAGTCGGCCGTGATCACGGGCGGGCCTGCATGAGGGTGCTGGTGGTCGAGGACTCCCCGTCGCTCGCCGAGGTGCTGGTCGAGGGCCTGCGGGATCAGGGCATGGCGGTGGATGCCGCGCACGACGGCCTCGAGGCGGCGGCCAAGCTCGATCTCAACCCCTACGACGTCGTGATCCTGGACCGGGACCTGCCGGGCATCCACGGCGATGTGCTCTGCCAGATGATCACCGACCGCGGTGAGCGGGCGATGGTGCTGATGCTGACCGCGGCCGGAGCGCCGGGTGACCGGGTCACCGGGCTTGGTATCGGCGCCGATGACTACCTCGGCAAGCCGTTTCACTTTCCCGAGCTCGTCCTGCGCATCCGCGCCCTGGCGCGGCGGCAGCCGTCAGCGCGGTCCCGGCTGCTGCGCACGGCCGGGATCGAGCTTGATCCGCTGCGCCGCACGGTTACCCGCGACGGGCGGCAACTGGACCTGTCGGTAAAGGAGTTCGGCGTGCTGGAGGCACTGCTGGCCGCTGCCCCGGCCTTCCTGCGCGCAGAGGAACTGCTCGAGCAGGTCTGGGACGAGCAGGCCGACCCGTTCACCAACACGGTCACCGTGACCATCGGACGGCTGCGCCGCAAGCTGGGCGATCCGTCGGTTATCTCCACCACGCCCGGCGTCGGGTACCGGATCAGCGAGCCAGCCGGGTAGGTGGCGTTTTCCAGCCCGGACCGGGTCAGCTCCGGCCCGCAGTGGTGGTGCGCGGCACCCGCGTCATGACCTGGATGTCCTGCTGGGCGCTGAAGGCGATGCCAGCCGGCCGTGTCGATGACGGTGAGATAAGTGATCTTGCGCAGCCTTCCAGCGATCCTGCGGGCCGACCCCGCGCTCTTTTCGCGCACGCCCACACGTTGCGGCACCACCGTCCAATGGTGCAGAGCATCCAGTTCGGCGCCCGATCAGCGGTCAGGCCGCCACGCCCGGATGTCCTGCGTAACGGCGGGTACGGGCGCGCCTCGCCATGTGAGTGCCGCTGCTCTTTGTGATCAGCAAATCAGGCTGCGGCACTGCCGGATCGCCCGCCGCTTGGTAATCGTGCCCGGGCGGCCCTGTGAACTGCCCGGACTGCCAGCCTGGGCTGGGGTTATTTCAGCAGAGGCAACGGTCTTTGGCCACGGCAACGGTCTGGCGGCCGTTATCGTTGAACGCCTCTGAGCAGCGCGTGCGTAGCCGGAGGCTCCTCGCCCGGGCACTGGTCGGGCGCGATACCGGAACGCTTCCGCGTTTCCGCAGGTCACTAGTCTGAGCCTGGTGCGCTTCAAGATTGCTAAAGTATTCGAATTATGCGCCCCCAGCAGGATTCGAACCTGCGCACACGGCTCCGGAGGCCGTTGCTCTATCCCCTGAGCTATGGGGGCTGGCGCACCTGCCCGGCGGGTCATTCTCCAGCCCGGGCCGGAGTCAGAGTACCAGCCTGACGTATCTCCGGACACAAGACCATTCACCGAGCACGGCCACAGCCGGGCGGATAGCCTCAGGCGGGTGACCCAGGGACTGGGCCGGGTGCTGGTCGTTGACGATGACGAGGTCATCCGGCAGCTGATCGCCGTCAACCTCACGCTTGAGGGGTTCGACGTGATCACGGCCGTGGACGGCCAGGATTGCCTGGACCGGGTCGCGCTCATCCGGCCGGACGTGATCACCCTGGACGTGATGATGCCCCGGCTGGACGGGTGGGTGACCGCCACTCAGTTGCGGCGAAACCCGGAGACTTCCGAGATCAAGGTCGTGCTCATCACGGCCCGGGCGCAGGAGGACGACCGGGACCGGGGCCGCCAGATCGGCGTCGACGCCTATCTGACCAAGCCGTTCGACCCCGCCGAGATGATCCGCGTCGTCCGGGAGCTGGCCGGAGCCCCCGCAAGCGTCTTCGACTGACCAGGCGCGGTGCCTTCGTCCATGATCGTGGCGAGTGCGCTGCGGGAAGCCGCCATGAAGCCGCCACGATCAAGGAAGCACCCATGCAGTGATCACCGGCGATATCGGCGCCCTGCTGGCCGCGACGCTCCGGCAAGCCGTCACGGATGGCGCGGTCCCGCCCGGGGCCGGCGCCCTGACGGCGAGCGGCTCCTGGCGCCCGGCGCCGCCCGCCGCAGGCGGCGCTCCGGGCACCTACTCCAGTTCGCTGCCGTTCAGCCTGGCCGGGCTGACCAGCGGAGAGCCCGCCGGGTCAGCCCGGCTGCTGGCAGGCAGGCTGGACGGCCAGCCTGGCATTCACTCCGCCGCCGTGACCGGTCCCGGTTACCTGACCATCACGATCACCGACTCGGCCCTGGTCGCGCTGGCCGCCCGGATCGCCCTGGCCGGGCCTGGCTGCGCCCGCAGCGAGGCCCTGGCCGGCCGGCGGCACGCCGCCCCGCCGCGCCGCGACCTGGCCGCGGCGCAGGGCTGGCCGCAGGCCTGGGCCTGGCAGCGGGAGACGGTCACGGCACGGCTGGCCGCGGCCGCGGGCGCCGCGATCACGCCAGCAGGTGATCTTGAGCCCCCTGGCCAGCCCGGCCACCCGAGCCGCGCCGGCCAGGCGGTCCGGGCGGCCCCGCCCGGACCGGTATCGGAGGCGCTCCGCTTCGCCGGCGCCGGCGCCGTCTGTTACGCGCTGGCCGCAGCCCCCGACCCGAGATCCCTGCACCCCGACCCCGCGGCCTGGGCCTGCCAGGACCTTACTCACCCGCAATTCGCCGTCCGCTACGCCCACGCCGAGGCGGCCGCCACCCTGCGCCGGGCCGCCAGCCTGGGCTTCCGGCGCGGCCCGCCCGCGCAGATCCAGCCGCGCCTGCTGGCCGATCCGGCCGAGCGCGCCCTGCTCGACGCCCTGTCCTGGCTGCCGGAGCGCGTCGCTGGCGCGGCCCGCCGCGGCCGCCCGCACGAGCTGACCGCGCACCTGGAGCGGATCGCCGGCCGGTGGGCCGGCTGCCAGGACCGGTGCCCGGCCCTGCCCTACGGGGGATCACGGGCGGCCCGCGGCGCCGGGATGATCAGTGCCCGGCTCTGGCTGGCCGACGCGGTGCGCGGCGCGCTGGCGGCGGGGCTGGGCCTGCTCGGGCTGGCTGCACCGGGCCGGTTGTGACGCCGCGCCGCGGCGGCGCTGGTGTCGCGCCGCCGCGGCTGTGACATCGCGCCGGTCCGGCTGTGACCAGGTTCCCGGCACTTGTGGGAACCGCCGGCGTGCAGTACCTTCGCGGGACATCAGCACTATTCCGCTGTCCGGCGGATGACTGATCACCGGCGGTTCAACGGCCGCCGGGACGGGTATTGATCTCGACGAAGTTCCTGGATGTCGAAAGCTCAGGCACGCCCCCATCTCGTTCGCGCTGGCTGGTCGCCGGCCATGTACCTGCCGGTGCCCGTCGCGGCCCGCGCGGACGTGAGGACCTGCCCGCCCGGCAGACTTCCTGGCGGCCCGTGCCCGCGCAGCCGGCCCCTCTTCGCATGAACACACTGTCCCGAAGGAATGCCGTGGGCTCCGAGGGTGTTAAGCTAGACGCTGCACCAGATGCCCCCAGTGGGGGACCGGTGCTTGCACGCTTTCCGGTCGGCTCGTTGTTCAGCCGGTCCCGGTCAGCAGCCTTCGACGGCATCTACCCACCGCGGGAAGCCCTTGTCTGCCTGGCGCCGCACGCGGCGCGCAGCGCAGGTGGCGGCTCCTGCCCGCGGGAATCGGCCATATGCGGGGAAGCGCGGGGATGGCAGCAGGCAGGACAACTCGCCACGCAGTTCAGCGTGGCTGCATCAGCGATTAATACGCGACCGCGAGTTGCTGCGCGCTGCCTGAGCGGCGCAGCCTCGCACCCTGGGAAGGACCCCTGTGAGCGAAACCATCGACTTGTTCTCGGCCACGCCTGACGTGCCGGAAGAGCGCCCGTCCGCGCCGGGTTCCGGCGCCGCGGGCCCGGCCGGGAACACGGCCCCGGCCGCGGCCGGCTCCTGGCCGGGAGCCGCCGGCGGCCCGGCCGGGGCGGCCGCGGACTCCGGCGCCAGCGCCGGATCTGCCGGGACCGGCACGTCCGGCGGCTCAGCCCGCCGCTCTGGCGGCGGGCTGCCGGCCATGCTGCTGCCCGAACTGCAGCGGCTCGCCCAGTCGATGGGCATTACCGGAACCGGCCGGATGCGCAAGGGCCAGCTGATCGCGGCGATCGAAGAGCGCCGCGGCGGCGGCCAGGGCAGCCCGGCCCCCCAGGCCGCGGGCGCGACCGTGACGGTCGGCCCGGTGACCGTGGGCACGGCAGCCGACGGCGGCCGCGGCTCGCGCGGGCGCCGCCCGGCGGACCGGGACCCGGCCGGCCAGGACCAGCCAACCGACAACTCAGCCCAGCGGGGCGCGCCTGCGGGAGCCGGCGCCCCTCGCCAGCGTGAGCAGGACGCCATGGACACACAGACATCGACCGGATCGGGCCTGGGCAGCAGCCAGGCAGGCGGAATAGGCGAGACGCCGCGGCAGGACGGAGCGGCCATCGGGGCCGCGGCCCCGGTCGTGACCGCCCCCCGGGACGATGTCCAGCAGGCCGGTGACGGCCAGCGCGGTGACCGGCGGCGGCGCGGCGGCCGCCGCGACGGCTCGGGCGGCCGCGGCGACGGCGGCCAGGACGAGCAGCCGAGGGCGGCCAGCGACGGCGCCGAGGCCCCGCGCGAGTCCCGTGACGGCGGCCAGCGCGACGCCGGCCAGCGCGGCGACGCCGGCCAGCGCGGCGACAACAGCCAGCGCGGCAATCAGCGCGACGGCGGCCAGGGTGGCCGCGACCAGCGCGAGTCCCGCAACGACGGCGGCCGCGACCAGCAAGGCGGCCGTGACCAGCAGAACAACCGTGACCAGGGCGGCCGGGACGACGACCGTGACGGCAACGGCGGCGGCCGCCGCAACCGGGACCGGTTCCGCAACCGCAACGGCAACCGCCGGCGTGAGCGCGGCGGCGGCGACGCCGAGCCGGTGATCAGCGAGGACGACGTGCTGATCCCGATCGCCGGGATCCTGGACGTGCTGGACAACTACGGATTCGTCCGCACCACCGGTTACCTGCCCGGATCCAACGACGTGTACGTGTCGCTGTCCCAGGTGCGCCGCTACGGCCTGCGCAAGGGCGACGTGATCGAGGGCGCGATCCGCCAGCCCCGCGACGGCGAGCGGCGGGAGAAGTTCAACGCCCTGGTCCGGCTGGACAAGATCAACGGCCTGGAGCCCGACCAGGCCCGCAACCGGCCCGAGTTCTCCAAGCTGGTCCCGCTGTACCCGCAGGACCGGCTCCGGCTGGAGACCGACCCGACGATCATGACGACCCGGATCATCGACCTGGTCGCCCCGATCGGCAAGGGCCAGCGCGGCCTCATCGTCTCGCCGTCCAAGGCCGGCAAGACGATGATCCTGCAGGCGATCGCCAACGCGATCACCAAGAACAACCCCGAGTGCCACCTCATGGTCGTGCTGGTCGACGAGCGGCCGGAGGAAGTCACCGACATGCAGCGCACGGTCAAGGGCGAGGTCATCCACTCGACCTTCGACCGGCCCGCCGACGACCACACCACCGTGGCCGAGCTGGCCATCGAGCGGGCCAAGCGGCTGGTCGAGATGGGCCACGACGTGGTCGTGCTGCTCGACTCGATCACCCGCCTCGGCCGCGCCTACAACCTGGCCGCCCCGGCCAGCGGCCGGATCCTGTCCGGCGGCGTCGACTCGGCCGCGCTGTACCCGCCGAAGCGCTTCTTCGGCGCGGCCCGCAATATCGAGCACGGCGGATCGCTGACCATCCTGGCCACGGCGCTGATCGAGACCGGGTCGCGGATGGAAGAGGTCATCTTCGAGGAGTTCAAGGGCACCGGCAACATGGAGCTGCGGCTGCGCCGCGAGCTGGCCGACAAGCGGATCTTCCCGGCGATCGACGTGGACGCCTCCGGCACCCGCAAGGAAGAGCTGCTGCTGGCGCCAGAAGAGCTGCGCATCGTCTGGCAGCTGCGCCGGGTGCTGCACGCGCTGGAGCCGCAGCAGGCCCTGGAGGTCCTCATGGAGCGCATGAAGGAGACCAAGAGCAACGCCGAGTTCCTGCTGCACGTGCAGAAGACCACGGTGGCGCAATAAGCCGTCAGCGGGCCGGCCGTCCCGGGCAGGAATGCCGGGCGGCCGCCCCGCGTTGCACGACCTGGCACGCTACGAGGTGCCCCCGATAGAGGCGGTACCGGTTCACGCTCTCGCGGCAGCATGCGGCGGGCGACCCGGCGACCGCGAGGAGACGGAGAAACCGATGAAGCCTGGGATCCACCCGGACTACGTGGAGACGACGGTGACCTGCACCTGCGGGAACACCTTCACCACCCGGTCCACCGCGAAGAACGGCGTCATCCACGCCGACATCTGCTCGAACTGCCACCCGTTCTACACGGGCAAGCAGAAGATCATGGACACCGGCGGCCGGGTCGCCCGGTTCGAGCGCCGGTTCGGCAAGAAGGCCGCCGACAGCAAGTAGCCGTCCCCGGCTGATTGCTGCCCGCCCCGCCCCGTCCTGCGAAGCCGCCGCCCGGCCTCCGGGCGGCGGCTTCGACAAGCCTGGGGAGATCACCGATGTTTGACCGGCTGGCCGACCTGGCCGCCGAGCACGCCAAGCTGGAGCTGGACCTGGCTGATCCGGCGGTGCACGCCGACCCGGAGCGGGCGGCCGAGATCGGCCGCCGCTACAGCGAGATCAGCCCGGTCGTGGCCGCCTACCATGACTGGCAGCAGGTGTCGGCCGACGAGGCCGCCGCGCGTGAGCTGGGCGAGCAGGACGCGGCGTTCGCGGCCGAGGCCGGCCAGCTGGCCGCCCGCCGCGCCGGGCTGGAAGAGCAGCTGCGCGAGCTGCTGCTGCCCAGGGACGCCAGCGACGCCCGCGACGTCATCCTCGAGGTGAAGGCGGGGGAGGGCGGCGAGGAATCGGCCCTGTTCGCCGGCGACCTGCTGCGCATGTACCTGCGGTTCGCCGAGCGGCACGGCTGGAAGACCGAGGTGCTGGACTCCACCATGACCGGCCTCGGGGGCTATAAGGACGCGACCGTGGCGGTCAAGGCGTCGCGGCGCAGCGGCGGCGACGGCGCCTGGGCCCGGCTGAAGTACGAGGGCGGCGTGCACCGGGTGCAGCGGGTTCCGGTCACCGAGTCGCAGGGCCGGATCCACACCTCGGCGGCCGGCGTGCTGGTCCTGCCGGAAGCCAGCCCGGTCGAGGTGCACATCGACCCGGCCGACCTGCGGGTGGACGTGTTCCGCTCGTCCGGCCCCGGCGGCCAGAGCGTGAACACCACCGACTCGGCGGTACGGATCACCCACGCCCCGACCGGCATCGTGGTGTCCTGCCAGAACGAGAAGAGCCAGCTGCAGAACAAGGAGCAGGCGATGCGCATCCTGCGCGCCCGGCTGCTGTCGGCCGCCCAGGAGGAGGCCGACGCCGCCGCGGCGGCCGAGCGGCGCAGCCAGGTCGCGACCGTGGACCGCTCGCAGCGGGTGCGGACCTACAACTTCCCGGAGAACCGGATCTCCGACCACCGGGTCGGCTTCAAGGCCTACAACCTGGACCAGGTCATCGACGGGGACCTGGACGCGGTCATCGACGCGCTGGCCGCGGCCGACCGGGCCAGCAAGCTGGCTGGCCCGGCGGGCGAATGAGCCGCCCGGTGAGAACAGTCGCGGAGTGAGCCGGGCCGGCCGCGGATGAGCATGCTGTTGGATGAGATCGCGGTCGCCGCGGCGCGCCTCGCGGAGGCCGGGGTGGAATCCCCGCGCACCGACGCCGAGCTGATCGCCGCGCACCTGCACGGCGTATCCCGCAGTGAGCTGCACCGGATCGCCGACGCTGACTTCGACCCCCGGTTCTGGGACGACATCGCCCGCCGCGCCGCCCGCGAGCCGCTGCAGCACATCACCGGCCTGGCCTACTTCCGCTACCTGGAACTCGAGGTCGGGCCGGGCGTCTTCGTGCCGCGCCCGGAGACCGAGGTCATGACCGGGTGGGCCATCGACGCGCTGACCGCGATGAACGTCGCCGAGCCGGTGGCGGCCGATCTCGGCACCGGGTCCGGCGCCATCGCGCTGGCGATCGCGCAGGAGGTGCCGCGGGCCCAGGTGCACGCCGTGGAGGCCGACCCGCTGGCCCGCCAGTGGACCGCGCGGAACATCACCCGGCTGGCCGCGGCCGCTCCGCACACCCGCGGCCGGGTGCACCTGCACGCGGCCGACTTCGCCGAGGCCCTGCCCGAGCTGAGCGGCGGGGTGGACCTGGTCGTCAGCAACCCGCCCTACGTCCCGCTCAGTGCCGGGCTGCCGCCCGAGGTCGGCGACTACGACCCGGCCGCCGCGCTGTGGGGCGGTGACGACGGCCTGGACGCCATCCGGGTGATCGAGGCCGCCGCGCGGCGGCTGCTGCGGCCGGGCGGCCGGATCGCCGTCGAGCACGGCGCCCCGCAGGGCCCCGCGGTGTACTGGGTGTTCGCCGAGGAGCGCGGCTGGGCCGATACCCGCAATCACGCCGACCTGGCCCGAAGGGACCGGTTCGTCACCGCGACCTGGCCCGGCGCATGACAGGATGATCGCTGTGAGCGAAAGCCAGCCCGAGGACCAGCCAGACTCCGGTGACGGCTACCAGAGCGCCTGGTTCGACTGCAGCGACGAGAAGGCGCGCGCCGAGGGGATCACCGCGGCCGCGGCCGCGGTGCTGCGCGGCGAACTGGTCGTGCTGCCCACCGACACCGTCTACGGGATCGGCGCGGACGCGTTCCGCCCCGAGGCGGTGGCGAGCCTGCTGGCCGCCAAGGGCCGGGGCCGGGACGCGCCGCCGCCGGTGCTGGTCGGCTCGGCCCGGACCGCGACGGCGCTGGTCGACGACCTCGGCCCGTACGGCCAGGCACTGATCGACGAGTTCTGGCCGGGCGGCCTGACCATCGTGTGCCGGGCCAGCCGCAGCCTGGTCTGGGATCTCGGCGAGACCAAGGGCACGGTGGCGGTGCGGATGCCCGACAACGAGGTCGCGCTGGAACTGCTCGCCCAGACCGGCCCGATGGCGGTTAGCAGCGCCAACCTCACCGGCCAGCCGGCCGCCACTGCCGCCGCGGAAGCGCGCGGCCAGCTCGGCGACTCGGTGGCCGTCTACCTCGACGGCGGCGAGTGCGCAGACGCGGTCCCGTCCACGATCGTCGACCTGACCGCGGGCATGCCGCGGCTGCTGCGGGCCGGGGCCGTGCCGATCGGCCGGCTGCGCGAGGTAGCCGCCGTGGCGATGGGCGACTGACGGGACGCCGTGACGGAGCCGCGCGCCGCGTGGCGGCCAGGACATTGCTCTAAAGTGGGCCTGATGCCTGTTGACTATGCGGCGGGTCTATGAATCGCGGTGCCGGCCACGATGTCTGAGTACGTGCTGACGCTGCTGATCAGCGCGGCCGTCACCTATCTGCTGACGCCGCTGGTGCGCAGGGCGGCCCTCAAGGCCGGGGCCCTGCACGAGGCCCGCGACCGGGACGTGCACGTGGTGCCGATCCCGCTGCTCGGCGGCGTGGCCATGTACGCGGGCCTGGCGGCCGGCCTGCTGGTGGCGGCCCGGCTGACCGGACTGCGCAGCGCGTTCGAGGGCAGCCACACTCTCGGCGGCCTGCTCGCGGCCGGCGCCGTGATCGTCGCGGTCGGCGTGATCGACGACCGCTGGGGCCTCAGCCCGCTGGCCAAGGCGGCCGGCCAGGTCGCAGCCGGGGTACTGGTCGTCTACAGCGGCGCGGAGATCTCCTGGCTGCCGCTGCCCAAGGGGGGCGCCTTCCTGCCGAGCCCGGCGCAGGAGATCGCGCTCACCGTCCTGGTCGTGGTGGCCACCATCAACGCGGTCAACTTCATCGACGGCCTGGACGGGCTGGCCGCGGGCATCGTGACCATCGCGGCGGTGGCGTTCTTTGTCTACTACTACACGCTGACCGGCGTGCTGCACCTGGCCACATCCGCGGCGCCGGCCCTGGTCTCGGCGCTGCTGGCCGGCATCTGCCTCGGCTTCTTGCCGCACAACTTCTACCCCGCCCGCATCTTCATGGGCGACACCGGCGCGATGCTGCTCGGCCTGCTGCTGGCGTATGTGGTCACCTCCAGCATCACCTCGATCGACCCGCACGTGCTCACCAACCCGGGCATGCTGCACCACGGCACCACGGTGAACCGGTTCCCCGAGGTGCTGCCGCTGCTGCTGCCCGCCGCGTTCCTGGTCATCCCGTATGCCGACATGCTGCTGGCGGTGGTGCGCCGGACCCGGGCCGGGCAGTCGCCGTTCGCGCCCGACCGCAAGCACCTGCACCACCGGCTGCTGGACATCGGCCATTCGCACCGCTCCAGCGTGCTGATCATGTACCTGTGGGCCGCGCTGTTCTGCGGCACCGTGGTGCTGCAGTCCATCGTGCGCACCCAGCTGTTCGTGCTGGCCCTGACCACGATGGCCGCGATCATCGTGCTCTTGCTGCTGTCCATGCCGCGGCTGCGCTGGTGGCGGCGCACGCCGGGCGCCCGGCACGCCGCGCCGCCCGGCCCGGTGGCCCAGGCTGTCCCGGCTGCCCCCGCCGCGCCGGCCAAGCCGGACCTCGCCCCGCGCTCCGCCCCGGCTGTGCCTGCCTCCGGCGCGGGCCAGCCGCTGAACAGCGCAGCCTCACCGGCCGGCCAGCCGACTCACGGCGCAGCCTTACCGGCAGGCCAGCCGCTGAACGGCGCGGGCCAGCGGGCCCAGGGCCGGCCCGATCTCGCGACCGCTCCCGCGGCCGCCCGGCCTCCTGACTGACCTGCGGATTGCCCGTTCGCTGACCCCTGTCCCGCAACGGCAGCAGAGCTTGTGATATCTTTCACAAGCACCCGGTCAGAGGGGGTGGGCAGGCCCGTGGTACGTTGCGCTTGCCTGACGGCGCGCGGCGGCCGCGCCCGTCCGGCTCCTTGGTGTCATCTGGACACGCAAGCCTTTCCCGTGCGGTAATAGCTGCCCGAGCAGCTACCGCCTCGACTCCCGCTGGAGCCTTCACAGATGCTGGCACAGTACGCCCAGATCGTCCGCAGATCGGCGGCCGTGACCGCCGCCGCTGCCGCGGTCATGGTCGCGCTGTGCGCGGTCGTCGGCGGCGTCAAGGGACTCATCGGCGCCCTGCTCGGCGTGGCGCTGGTGACCGTGTTCTACGCGATCAGCATCGCGGTCGTCGGCCGTGCCGCCCGGCGCAGCCCGCAGGCGATGATGATCGCCGCGATCGTCACCTACCTGGTCAAGATCCTGGTGCTGATGATCCTGGTGGTGAAGCTGCACACCACGACGCTGTTCAGCACCCGGCTGTTCGGCCTCACCGCGCTGGCTTGCATCCTGGTCTGGAGCGCCGCCCAGGTTTTCTGGTCGATGAAGCTCAAGACCCTGTCCGTCCAGCCCATGTCCGACCAGGACTGGGCCGCGGCGCGCCCCGGTACCGCGGGAAAGGGATGACCGGTGGCGACCGCTCAGCAGACGGACGGCGTAGCGCGGCCCGCCCGCCGGGCTGCCCGCACCCGCCTGCCCGCCCGCCCGGGCAGCCGTGATGTCCGCCCGGCCGGGCGATCCGCCGGACGGCCAGCCGGAGCCGCCGCCGCCCGCGCCGCCGGCCCCGTCGGCGTTCCGGTACGGCCTGCCGGCGGGCCGCAAGATCGAGGCCGATCCCGGCCCGTCCGGCAGCAGCGTCGGCTGGAGCCTGTTCGGGTACCTGCTGTCGGGCATGGCCGTCTACGGCGGGCTCGGCTGGCTGACCGGCTACTGGACCGGCCTGTCGTTCCTGTTCCCGGCCGGCCTGTTCTTCGGCCTGGCCGCGGCCATCTTGCTGATCGTGCTGAAGTACGGCCGGTCCTGACCTGCCCTGGCCAGCAAGGCCAGTCCACCTCGGCCGCCCTGCCCGGCGCCGCCGAGAGCCGGACCGCTACTATCCGCCTGACGGCGCGCCGGGCCGCTGCGGCGGCACGCATCACCGGCGCCGGGCCGGCTGGCGCCGGATGCCGCGAAGCTGGAGGAAGACGTGCTGGCCGCTGACCATCTGCTGGTGCTCGCTGCGACGAAATGCACCGAGTCGAACAGCCACGTGTACCCCCACACCACCTGCGGCTACCCGGCTCCCAACTACCCGACGCCGACGTTCGAGTTCTTCCCGTTCTTCTCGGCCGGAGGGTTCCACTTCACCAAGCCGATGCTGCTCGCGCTGGTCTGCGCGCTCGTGGTGGTCGCGTTCTTCTGGGCCGCGTTCTCCAAGCCGAAGCTGGTGCCGCGCGGCGCGCAGAACCTCGGCGAGATGGGCATCACGTTCGTCCGGGACCAGATCCTGCGCCCGATGATCGGCAAGCGCGGCGACAACTTCCTGCCGTTCCTGGTCTCGCTGTTCTTCTTCATCTGGCTGATGAACCTGATGGAGATCATCCCGGTGGCGCAGTTCCCGGCCATGGCGCTGATTGCCTTCCCGGGCGGGCTGATGCTCATGGTCTATGCCACCTACAACTACCTGGGCATCAAGCACCAGGGGCTGGGCGGCTACTTCCGGAACATGATCCCGAGTGGCGTGCCAGGAGGGGTGCTGGTGATCCTCGCGCCGGTCGAGATCCTGCAGTACATCATCGTCCGGCCGTTCACCCTGGCCGTCCGGCTGTTCGCGAACATGTTCGCCGGGCACATCCTGCTGCTGATCTTCACCCTGGCCACCTGGTACCTGTTCTCCGCGTCGGTCAGCCTGCTGTTCTCGGCCACCTCGTTCATCCTCACGATCGTGCTGACCGCGTTCGAGATGCTGATCCAGGCGCTGCAGGCCTTCATCTTCACGATCCTGACCGCCCAGTACATCGGCGGCGCGCTGGAACCGGGCCACTGATGCCGGCCCGCAGAACGGACAGCCCGCGGCCGCGCACCGGCGCGCCCGCGGTCGCCCAAACCCGCTGGCGGCGCGTATCCGCCGGCCTGATTGCAAGGGAACGGATATGCACACCCTGCTAGCCCTGCACCTGGTGCACTACGTGGCCGCCGGCAGTAGTGGTAGTACCTCGAAGCTGCAGATCAACTTCGGTGCCGTCGGCTACGGTCTGGCGGCCATCGGCCCGGGCGTCGGCATCGGCCTGATCTTCGGCCACGGCGTGGAGGCCATGGCCCGCCAGCCCGAGGCACGCGGCCTGATCCAGTCCAACATGTACATCGGGTTCGCGCTGGCCGAGGCGCTCGCCCTGATCGGCCTGGTCGTGCCGTTCATCTTCGGCGCGACCTGATCCGGCTGGACTGGCGATATGAGGTTTCCCGTGAGGCAGGAGGACAAGCCGTGATCGGACTCGCCGCGGGTGTCGTGCCGAACAAGAACCCGCTGATCCCGGATCTGCCCGAGCTGATCATCGGCATCCTCGCGTTCCTGATCGTGTTCGCGGTGCTGGGCCGGGTGCTGCTGCCGCGGATCAGCAAGACCATGGCCGAGCGCACCGACGCGATCGAGGGCGGGCTGAAGCGGGCCGATGAGGCCCAGGCCGAGGCCCAGCGCACGCTGGACCGCTACCAGGCCCAGCTGGCCGAGGCCCGGCACGAGGCCGCCCGGATGCGCGAGGCGGCCAAGGAGGAAGCGGCGCAGATCGTCGGCCGGGCCCGTGAGGACGCGCAGGCCGAGGCCGCACGGGTCAGGGAGTCGGCGCAGGCGCAGATCGCCGCCGAGCGGCAGCAGGCGATGCAGTCGCTGCGCGCCGAGGTCGGCACGCTCTCGGTGCAGCTGGCCGGCAAGATCGTCGGTGAGTCGCTGGAGGACGAGGCCCGCCAGCGCCGGACCGTCGACCGCTTCCTGGAGGACCTGGAAAGCCGCGACAGCGCCGCCGCCGGGGCCTCGCGATGAGAGGCGCGAGCCGGGTATCGCTGGCGGCCTGCCGGGAGCAGCTGGCCGCCGCGATCGAGGGCAGCGCTGGCCACCCCGGGGCCGACGCCGACCAGCTCGGCGACGAGCTGTTCGCGATCACCCGGCTGCTGGACCGCCAGGGCGCGGTGCGGCGGGCGCTGTCCGACCCGTCCCGCCCGGCGGAGGCCCGGGGCGACCTGGCGCACGCACTGCTGGACGGCAAGGCCAGCCCGGCCGCGGCCGGGCTGGCCGCCGAGGCCGGGCGGCAGCGCTGGTCGGCGCCGGGTGACCTGCCCGACGCGATCGAGCAGCTCGGCGTGATCGCGCTGGTCACCTCGGCTGAGGCGGCGGGCAAGCTGGACGACCTGGAAGACCAGCTGTTCCGGTTCGGCCGGATCGTCAGCGCCAACCCCAGCCTGCGGCTGGCGCTGTCCAGCCCGTTCCTCGCCGCCGAGCACAAGCAGGAGCTGCTGGACGCGCTGCTCAAGCGCAAGACGACCAAGCAGGCGCAGCGGCTGGTGGCCCAGGCGGCGACCGAGCCGCGGGGACGTAGCCTGGATGCAACTCTGGAAGAGTTCGCCCGGCTGGCCGCGGAGCGGCGCGAGCGCCTCGTCGCCGAGGTGCACGTGTCCGCGCCGCTGACGCCGCGGCAGCGGACCCGGCTGGCGGCGGCCCTGGCCTCGGCCTACGGCCACGATGTACACCTGAATATCGTGATCGACCCGCAGGTCCTGGGCGGCCTATCCATCCGGGTCGGCGAGGAGCTGATCGACGGCAGCACCGCAAGCCGGCTGGCCGAGCTGCGGCGCAGGATGGCGGCCTGACCTGGCCGGCCGGCTGCGCTGCCGCGCTGACGACAACGTCCGACTGATGATCACCACGAGAAAGACGCGAGAATTATGGCGGAGCTGACAATCCGGCCCGACGAGATCCGGGACGCGCTGGCGCGTTTCGTCGAGGCGTACGAGCCGGACGCCGCTTCCACCGAGGAGGTCGGCACCGTAATCGAGTGCGGCGACGGCATCGCCCGGGTGGAGGGCCTGCCCTCGGCCATGGCCAACGAGCTGCTCGAGTTCGAGGACGGGACCCGCGGCCTGGCGCTGAACCTGGACGTGCGCGAGATCGGCGTCGTCATCCTCGGCAACTTCGAGAACATCGACGAGGGCCAGCGGGTGCGGCGTACCGGCGAGGTGCTGGCCGCGCCGGTCGGCGACAGCTTCCTCGGCCGGGTGGTCGGCCCGCTCGGCGAGCCGCTGGACGGCAAGGGCCCGATCGAGGACACCGAGCTGCGGGCGCTGGAGATCCAGGCCCCGTCGGTGGTGCAGCGCCAGCCGGTGAAGGAGCCGCTGCAGACCGGCATCAAGGCCATCGACGCGATGACCGCGATCGGCCGCGGCCAGCGCCAGCTGATCATCGGTGACCGGCAGACCGGCAAGACCGCGATCGCCATCGACACGATCCTCAATCAGGTCGGCAACTGGAAGTCCGGCGACGAGGCCAAGCAGGTCCGCTGCGTCTACGTGGCCATCGGCCAGAAGGCCACCACGATCGCCCAGGTGCGCGGCGCGCTGGAAGAGGCCGGCGCGATGGAGTACACCACGATCGTCGCCGCCCCCGCGTCCGACCCGGCCGGCTACAAGTACATCGCGCCCTACACCGGCTCGGCCATCGGCCAGCACTGGATGTACGACGGCAAGCACGCGCTGATCATCTTCGACGACCTCACCAAGCAGGCCGAGGCCTACCGCGCGGTGTCGCTGCTGCTGCGCCGCCCGCCGGGCCGCGAGGCCTACCCCGGTGACGTGTTCTACCTGCACTCCCGGCTGCTTGAGCGCTGCGCCAAGCTGTCCGACGACCTCGGCGGCGGCTCGCTGACCGGCCTGCCGATTATCGAGACCAAGGGCAACGACGTGTCGGCCTACATCCCGACCAACGTCATCTCGATCACCGACGGGCAGATCTTCCTGGAGACCGACCTGTTCAACTCCGGCGTCCGCCCGGCCATCAACGTCGGCGTCTCGGTGTCCCGGGTCGGCGGCAACGCCCAGGTCAAGGCGATGCGGAAGGTGGCGGGCACATTGCGCCTCGCGCTATCGCAGTTCCGCGACCTGGAGGCGTTCGCCGCGTTCGCCTCCGACCTGGACGCGGCCTCCCGGGCCCAGCTGGACCGCGGGTCGCGGCTGGTGGAGCTGCTCAAGCAGCCCCAGTACAGCCCGTTCCCGGTCGAGCGCGAGGTGGTGTCGATCTGGATCGGCACCACCGGCCAGCTCGACGACGTGCCGCTGTCCGACGTGCGCCGGTTCGAGAGCGAGTTCATGGACTTCCTGCAGCGCTCGCACGCGGGCATCTTCGACACGATCCGGGAGAGCGGCGAGCTGCCCGACGACACGGTGACGGCGCTGAAGGACGCGGTCGAGGAGTTCCGTGACGGCTTCGAGCTGACCGGCGGCGGCCTGCTCGGCAAGGAGGAGCCCGAGGAGCCGGCCGACGAGGACGACGTGGAACAGGAGAAGGTCCGCCGCCACGTCCGGTCCGACACCCCGGCCGCGGAGGAGGACCAGCCCGCCGGGCAGGATCAGGAAACCGCAAAGGATCAGCAGGCCGGGCAGGACAAGCAAGAAGCCGGGAAGGACGAGCAGGAGACCGGGAAGGACCAGGGGACGCCGCAGGACGACGGTCCGGGCCGGGGCGCATCCGGCGATAGCGCGCCGGCCGCGGAGAAGTAGGGCGGTCAGGCGGCATGGGAGCACAGCTTCGCGCGGTCCGGCGGCGGATCAGGACGGTCCAGTCCACCGCCAAGATCACCCGCGCTCAGGAGCTCATCGCCTCGTCCCGGATCATCCGGGCCCAGCAGCGGGTGCGCGCCGCCGCCCCGTACGCCCGCGAGATCACCCGCGCGGTGTCGGCGGTGGTGAGCCGGTCGGCGCAGATCGACCACCCGCTCACCACCGCGCCGCAGCAGCGGTCCCGGTCCGCGGTCCTGATCCTCACCAGCGACCGCGGGTTCTGCGGCGGCTATAACGCCGCGGTGCTGCGCGAGGCGGCCGGCCTGAAGTCCCTGCTGTCCGGCCAGGACGTGGAGGCGGTGCCGTTCGTCTCCGGCCGCAAGGGCATCACCTGGCATAATTTCCGCGAACTGGACATGGCCGCGCAGTGGCACGGGTTCTCGGAGACCCCGTCGCCCGCGAACGCGACGGAGATCACCCGCGAGCTGATGGACGCGTTCGAACGGCCGGCCGAAGATGGCGGGGTGGATGAGATCCACGTCGTCTACACCGAGTTCGTCTCGATGCTGACCCAGGCCCCGGTGGTGCGCAGGCTGCTGCCGCTGGAGGTCGAGGAGACCACCGAGGAGCCGGCCGGCGGCCCGCTGCCGATCTACGAGTTCGAGCCGTCGGCCGAGGCCGTGCTGGACGCGCTGCTGCCGTGGTACGTGGAGAGCCGGATCTACCACGCGCTGCTTGAGGCGTCCGCGGCGGAGATCGCCGCCCGCCGCAAGGCCATGAAGTCGGCGACCGACAACGCCAACGACCTGCTCGAATCGCTGACCCGGGACGCCAACAAGGCCCGCCAGGCCGAGATCACCCAGGAAATCAGCGAGATCGTCGGCGGTGCGAACGCGCTGGCCGAGACCATCTCAGGGAGTAAGTGAGCATCAGCATGACTGCTACCGCCGAGAACGACACCGCCCGCGACGAGACCGAGGGCCCCGGCACCGGCCGCGTCGTCCGGGTCATCGGCCCCGTTGTCGACGTCGAGTTCCCCGCCGAGCAGCTGCCCGGCATCCACAACGCCCTGGAGGTCGAGGCCACCCTGGGCGGCGAGACCAAGACGCTGACCCTGGAGGTCGCCCAGGACATCGGCGATAACGTGGTGCGCACCATCTCGATGCAGCAGACCGACGGGCTGATCCGCGGCGCCGAGGTGGCCGACACGGGCACGGCGATCTCGGTGCCGGTCGGGGACGTGACCAAGGGCCACGTGTTCAACGTGCTGGGCAAGACCCTGGACGTGGACATCGACTCGCTGGAGGTCGAGGAGCGCTGGCCGATCCACCGGAACGCGCCGGACTTCGACCAGCTCGAGCCCAAGACCGAGATGTTCGTGACCGGCATCAAGGTCATCGACCTGCTCACCCCGTACGTGCGCGGCGGCAAGATCGGCCTGTTCGGCGGCGCGGGCGTGGGCAAGACCGTGCTGATCCAGGAGATGATCCGCCGGGTCGCGAAGAACTTCGGCGGCGTGTCGGTGTTCGCCGGGGTGGGCGAGCGCACCCGCGAGGGCAACGACCTGCTGCTGGAGATGACCGAGTCCGGCGTCATCGCCGACACCGCGCTGGTGTTCGGCCAGATGGACGAGCCGCCGGGCACCCGGCTGCGGGTCGGCCTGGCCGCGCTGACCATGGCCGAGTACTTCCGAGATGTGCAGGGCCAGGACGTGCTGCTGTTCATCGACAACATCTTCCGGTTCACCCAGGCCGGCTCCGAGGTGTCCACGCTGCTCGGCCGGATGCCCTCCGCGGTGGGCTACCAGCCGACGCTGGCCGACGAGATGGGCCAGCTGCAGGAGCGGATCACCTCCACCCGCGGCCACTCGATCACCTCCATGCAGGCGATCTTCGTGCCCGCCGACGACATCACCGACCCGGCGCCGCACACCACGTTCGCCCACCTGGACGCGACCACGGTGCTGTCCCGGGCCATCACCGAGAAGGGCATCTACCCGGCGGTGGATCCGCTGGACTCCACCTCCCGGATCCTGGACGCCGCCTACATTGGCCAGGAGCACTACGACGTGGCCCGCGAGGTGCAGCGGATCCTGCAGCGCTACAAGGAGCTGCAGGACATCATCGCCATCCTCGGCATCGACGAGCTGTCCGAGGAGGACAAGGTCACGGTGCAGCGGGCCCGCCGGATCGAGCGGTTCCTGTCGCACCCGATGTACGTGGCCGAGCAGTTCACCGGTCAGGAGGGCAAGTTCGTCGAGCTGGATGAGACGATCTCCTCGTTCAAGGCGATTGCCGAGGGCAAGTACGACTCGGTGCCCGAGCAGGCGTTCTTCATGTGCGGCGGCATCGAGGACGTCGAGAAGAAGGCAAAGGAGCTGGAGCGGTCGTGACGGAGTCGCGCAAGGCTAGCACCGTGACGGAGTCGCGCAAGGCTAGCACCGTGACGGAGTCGCGCAAGGCCAGCACCGTGACGGAGTCGCGGAGGTAGCACAGTGACCTTGCAGGTGGAGCTCGTCGTGCCGGAGGGCGAGCTATGGTCGGGGGCCGCGCAGCGGGTCATCGCCAAGACCCTGGACGGCGACCTGGGCGTGCTGACCGGGCACACCCCGGTGCTCGGCATCCTGGCCGCCGGCAGCCTGGTGCGGATCTTGCCCGAGCAGGACGGATCGGCCGGCGAGGAGGTCCAGGCCGCGATCCTCGGCGGCTTCCTGTCGGTGGCCAGCGACCGGGTCTCGATCCTGGCCCGCCAGGCGCAGCTCGCCACCGACGTGGACCGCTCCGCCGCCCAGACCGCGCTGGACGAGGCCCTGGGATCCGGGCAGGAAGGGCCGGGCGGTGAGGAGGCCGACGAGGTCCGCTACGCCCGGGCCCTGCTGCGGGCGGCCGGCGACCAGTCCTGACCAGGCCGGCCGGGAGCGCAGCAAGTGGGCGGGGGGCTGGCGTTCGATGCCGGATGGGTGCTCATCCTCATCCTGGTCGCGGGCCTGCTGGCGGCGATCGGCATCGCGAGCCGGCGGACCTTGCTGGAGCACGGCGGCGGCTCGGTGGAGTGCGGCCTGCGCCGCGGCCCGGAGCAGAACTGGCAGCTCGGCCTGGCCGTCTACCAGCCCGATGAGCTGCACTGGTACAGCGCGTTCAGCGCGCGGATGCGACCCGGCGAGGTATTCGCCCGGCCCGGGCTGAGCATCGTGTCCCGGCGGCCCGCCGGGTCGGCCGAGATGGCCAGGCTCGGCCGGGACGTGGTGGTCATCGAGTGCAAGGCCAGCGGCCCGCCGGGCGGCGGCGCGCCGGGCAGCAGCCGGGCCGGGCCCGGCAAGCTGCTGGTCGAGCTGGCCATGAGCGAGGCGGCGCTCACCGGGTTCCTGGCCTGGCTGGAGGCCGCGCCGCCCGGCGATCAGCCGGGCTTCGACTAGATCGGCTGAGGGTTTCCCCCCGGGGGCAGCACAGCGCCCGCGGATCAGCGCTCGCCGCCCGGCTTCCACAGCAGCTCGCCGTCCTGGCCCGCGGCCCGCCGGGCCAGGATGAACAGCAGGTCGGACAGCCGGTTGAGGTACTTGGCGGTCAGCGGGTTCATCGTGTCGCCGTGCTGGGCCAGCGCGGCCCAGGTGGCGCGCTCGGCCCGGCGCACGGCGGTGCGCGCACCGTGCAGCAGCGCGCAGCCGGCCGTCCCGCCGGGCAGCACGAAGCTGCGCAGCGTGGGCAAGCCGGCATTCCAGGTGTCGCAGTCCGCTTCCAGGGCGTCGATGTAGCCCTGGCCGATCCGCAGCGGCGGATAGGCCGGGTCAGGCGCGATCGGGTTGCACAGGTCCGCGCCGACATCGAACAGCTCGTTCTGGATCCGGGCCAGCAGCGCGCTGATCCCGGCGTCCAGCTGGCCGAGCGTCACCGCCACCCCGATCGCGCAGTTGGCCTCGTCCACGTCGGCGTATGCGGCCAGCCGCACGTCGGTCTTGGCGGCCCGGCTGCCGTCGCCGAGGGCCGTGGTCCCGTCGTCCCCGACCCTGGTGTAGATGCGGGACAGGACGACCGGGTTCTCGCTGGTGTTTCGCGCCATGGACCCACGGTAGCGGGCCGCGGCCGGCGACAGGGATACCCACGATGTCCGGACAGCCGTGTCCGTATTGCGGCTACTGAGGGTTATGACTCTGCTCCAATGTTAGGCGCCGGCAAACGTCACACAAACCAATCTGACCTGGGGTATTCACAATGTGACCGTCTTGTGGCAGGGTGAGAACCCGGTGGATGATCGCTCTCGGTGACCACAGACCTGGTTTGGGTCATCAGAGGGAGGCTATCCGGTCCAGGCCGAAACGCCTGGGTTGCGGGCCGAGAGCCAGGCCCGCGTGCCGGCCGGAGGGTCATCGGCGGATCTCGGGGGCCCGCCGAAACCCGGCCCGGCGCACACTGGGGGAGCGCGCTCCCGGCCTCGCCGCGGGGCCGGGAGCGCGCCGCTTCCCGCAAGGGCCCTCCCCGGACCCGCGCCTTCCCCGGACCACGCCTTTCCCGGCCTGCCCGGCCGCTTCCGGCTTGCCCGGCCCGGTCCTCGCTACGATGTCAGCGCCAGGCGGGACGGCCGCGGGGCAGTCAGCGGCACGGCCGGTGGCAGCCAGCAAGTCGCAAGACCGGCATGCGCGCATGCCGGTCCTGTCCGTCGGAGCTGGCCGTGTATGACTGCATCATCGTCGGGGCGGGCTGCGCGTGACCGCCGCGGGCCGCCCGTCCCGGTGAACGCCGCAACGGGGCGGCCGCGGTACCTGCCGCGGCCGCCCCGCCGGGGCGCGGTCCCGGCCTACCGGCCGGCGGTCAGCACCGGGACCGGCGCGGCGGGCTCGGCCTCGGCCGGGCGGTCCGGGCCGGCCGGGACCCGCAGCAGCCGGGTCAGCCGGGCGGGCATCCACCAGTTCGCCCGGCCGAACAGCGCCACCATGGCCGGCACCAGCAGGCAGCGGATCACGACCGCGTCGACGAGGATGCCCGCGCCGAGGCCGGTGGCGAGGATCTTCAGGTCGGTCATCGGCGCGGTGGACATGGACAGGAAGCTCAGCATCAGGATGGCCGCAGCGCTGGTGACCAGCCGGCCGGTCCGGCCCAGTCCCTCGGTGACCGCGAAGCGGGCGTCCCCGGTTGCGTCGTAGGCCTCGCGGATGCGGGTCAGGATGAACTCCTCGTAGTCCATCGACAGCCCGAACAGGAACGCGAACACCATCAGCGGCACCCACATGGTGATCGCCCCGGTAGCAGGGATGCCCCACACCGGCCTGGTGGTCCCCGGCCAGCTCACCTGACCGCGGTCAGCAACCCGCCGGGCGATCCGGTCAGCGGCCCCTGACCCGCTGACCGGTCCGGTCAGCGACCCTGGGCGGCCCGCGTCCTGGTCCGGGCGGCGCGCTGGCGCCAGCGGGCCGCCCGCTGGTCGGCGCGGATCTGGCGGACCACGTTGCGGCCCGGGATGCCGGTCACGCCGCCGCCGCCGTGGGTGGCCGAGCCGGCCTGGTACAGCCCGGCGACCGGGGTGCGCAGGTCGGCGTAGCCGGCCGCCGGGCGGGCGTGGAACATCTGGCCCAGGCTCAGCTCGCCGTGGAAGATGTTGCCGCCGATCAGGCCGTACTCCTGCTGCATCTGCTGCGGCCCGATGACCTGCCGGTGCAGCACCGAGCTGGTGAACCCGGGCGCCACGGCCTCCATCCGGGCGACCACCCGGTCGGCGTAGCCGGCCAGCCGCTCGGAGTCGGGCTTGTCCGCGTAGCCGTGCGGCACCCACTGGGTGAACATCGACATGACGTGCTGCCCCGGCGGAGCCAGCGAGTCGTCGAACACGCTCGGGATGCAGATATCGGCGAACGGCCGGGCCGACGGGTGGCCGGACACCGCATCCTGGAACGCGGTCTCCACGTCGTCCAGGCTCTCGGCCAGCACGATCGTGCCGCCGTGCACCTGCGGGTCGTAGTCCGGATGGGAGGCGAAGACCGGCAGCCGGTCCAGCGCCAGGTTGATCTTCACGGTGCCGCTGCGGGTCTGCCAGCCGCGGATGTCGGCCACGAACTCCGGCGGCAGCACCGCCTCGTCCAGCAGCCGCAGGAACGAGATCTGCGGGTGCGCAGTGGTGATCACGATGCCTGCGTCGATCTCCTCCCCGCTGGCCAGCGTCACCCCGGTGACCCGGCCGTCGCGGGTGCGGATCCGCGCCACCTCGGCACCGGTGCGGATCTGCGCCCCGAACGAGCGTGCCGCGGCCGCGAGCGCGCCGGTGACCCCGCCCATCCCGCCGCGCGGGAAGCCCCACGCCCCGGCCTGCCCGTCGGTGCCGCCGATGTGGTGGTGCAGCGTCACGTACGCGGTCCCCGCCGACCGCGGGCCGGCCCAGGTGCCGATCACCCCGGACACCGACAGCAGGCCGCGCAGCGCGTCGGACTCGAAGTAACGCTCGACCAGGTCGGCGATGCTGCCGGTGAGCAGCCGGGTCACGTCCACCGCCTCGCGCGGTCCGATCCCGCGCAAATATTTCAGCAACAAGCCCTGCCGCACCAGGTCAGCCTGGCCGCCGGGAGCCCAGCCGCGGCGGTATCTGCTCCAGCAGCGGCCCGAGGATCTTGCCCAGCCCGGCCAGGTAGGCCTCGTAGCCGTCATAGGCGGCCGCGTCGGCGGCGGAGAACTTGCCGATCTCGGCCCGCCGGGCCGCCGGGCCGGCGGGCAGCCGCAGGTACCGGCCGTCGGCCCGGGGCGCGAAATAGGGCCCCTGCGGGTACACGTGGTAGCCGTGCCGGGCTAGCTGCAGGTCGGAGACCAGGGCGGGCGGCAGCAGCGACACCACGTACGACAGCGAGGTCACGGTGAAGTCCGGGCCGAACGGGTGCTCGCTCACCGCGGCCCCGCCGACCACCTCGCGCCGCTCGCAGACCAGCGCGTCCAGCCCGCCGCGGGCCAGGTAGGCCGCGGCGACCAGCCCGTTGTGCCCGCCGCCGATTACGACGACGTCCCGCCGTGCTGCCATCACGCGCTCCCTTCAGGCCCGTCCGGCCGTTGCTGCCCGCCCCGCCCGTCCGGCTTATCCTGCCCGCCCCCCCCGTCCGGCTTATCCTGCCCGCCCAGCCGCCGCCGGATATAGCGGGTGACGTCGGCGCTCGGCTCCTCCATCGGCGCCAGGTAGCCCGCGGTGAACGCCCGCGAGGTCATCCCGTCCTGCACCTGCTCGCAGATCTCCCAGTCCTGCCGGTTCACCAGGTCCCAGAACCCGACCGCGTCGCCGGGATCGAACCCGGGCCTGGCCATCTCCTCCGGCGCGAACAGGAAGTCGCACACCACCGTGGTGTGCCGCGCCGACCGCGGCCAGAGCGTGAACGCGGCCACGTGGTCGGCGGACAGGCTGATCATCAGGTTCGGCAGCAGCAGCTCGCCCTTGTGCCGGGTCCGCTCGGCCGCGGACAGGCCGGGGAACGTGGCCCGGTCGCTCACTCCCGACCGGGTGAAGGTGAACGTGCCCGGCCGCTGCGGCACGCCGTCGTCCCACTCCAGCGCGCCCCCGCCGCCGCGGCGGAAGGCGGGCACCAGCTCGCACAGCTCGGGGTGCACCGGGCCGCAGTGGTAGCACTCGTTGTAGTTCTCGACGATCACTTTCCAGTTCGCGGCCACCGGGTAGACCAGCCGCCGCGCGGTGCGCAGCCGCTCCAGCGGGTACCGGGCCAGCCGGCCCGGCACCCCGCCCAGCCAGTCCGCCAGCGGCGGCCCCGCGTCCGCGCCCGGGCCCGCGTCCGCGTCCGCGCCCGCCGCCTGGCCCTCGCGCGGGGCCGGGCCGAGCCGCACGAACACGAAGCCGCCCCATTCGCCGGCCTGCACCGGGTGCAGCCCCAGCCGTCCCTTGTGCGCCCGCAAGTCGCCGGCCAGGAACGGCGCCGTCCGCAGCTGCCCGTCCAGCCCGTAGGTCCAGCCGTGGTACGGGCAGCGGATGGCCCGGCCGAACCGCCCGGACGGCCCGAAGTCCGCGGCCGGCTGGCACGGCTGCGCGGGCACCAGCCGTGACCCGCGGTGCCGGCACACGTTGTAGGAGGCGGCCAGGCCGCCGCGGGCGGTGCGCCGGATCAGGATGCTCTCGCCCGCCACGTCGGCGGTCAGGTAATCGCCCGGCTCCGGCAGGCTCTCCGACCGGCCGGCGCAGAACCAGTCCGCGAACAGCACCGCCTCCCGTTCCCGGGCGAACTGGGCCTCGTCGGTGAAGCTGGCCCGCGGCAGGCTACGGGCCAGCGGGATCTCCTCCACCGGTTCCATCACGGCGGCCTCCTGGCTGAAGTCGGCTGGCCCTGCGGGCCCGGGCGGCGCGGCCCGTCGCCGGGTGCGGTCAGTCGTCGGAGTAGGGGTACGGGGCCACGATCGGCTGGCCCTCGGCGAACCGGCCGGGCCGGAACGGCGCCAGGCTCACGACCCCGGTGCCCGTCCCGGCCTGAGCCCCGGGCCCCGCCCCGTCACCGGCGATCATCGCAGCCAGGCTCTCGCCGACGGCGGGCGAGATCTTGAAGCCCATCCCGGACAGCCCGGCCGCGAGGACCAGCCCGGGCGCGCCCGGCACCGGGCCGAGCATCGGCCGGGCGTCGGGCGTCATGTCGTACACCCCGGTGATCCCGCGGGCGATCCCCGCGTCGGCCAGCGCAGGCACCCGCTGCGCGGCCCGGCCGGCCAGCGGCGCCGCGGCGCCGATGCTCGCCGTGGCGGGCTGGTCGGGCGCGACGCCGCGCTCGCCGGTGAACTCGCCCACGACCGTCATCGTGCCGCCCGCCTCGGGCCGGAAGTAGGTCCGGGTCACCGAGTCGATGCAGGCCACGGTCGCGCCGCCGCCCGGCGGGTGCGCGAGCACGGCCACCGTGTGCCGTTCGGTCTCGATCGGCAGGTCCAGCCCGGCACCGCGCAGCAGCGGCGGCGACCACACCCCGGTGGCCAGCACCACGGTCCCGGCGTGCAGCGTCCCGGTGGCCGTCCGCACCCCGGTGACCCGGTCGCCGCTGCGCTCCAGCGCGAGCACCGAGGTGTGCGGCAGGTACCGGGCGCCGAGCGCGCGGGCCGCGGTCAGCAAGTCCCCGGCCACCACCGCGCCGTCCCCGTAGCCGCCGTGCGGTTCCCACGCGGCGAGGCTGACGTCACCGGTGCGCAGCCCCGGCGCCAGCTTGGCCAGCTCCGCGCCGTCCACGAGCTCGGCCCGCGCCCCGAGCGCCCGCTGCATGGCCACGTTGGCCTGCAGCTGGTCTTCCTCGCCGGGCAGCACGATCCGGGCGAAGCCGGTGCGCCGCACGAACGCCGGCTGGCCGGTCAGCGCGGTCCAGTCGCCGAACATCGCGTCGGCGCGCACGGCCAGCTCGACCTCGGGCCCGAACGAGTAGTGCATCCGGATCAGCGCCGACGACCGGCTGGACATCCCGGACCCGGCGGTGTCGCGGTCCAGCACCGTGACCTGCCCGGCGCCGAGCCGGGCCAGGTGGAACGCGGTCGCCGCGCCGATCACCCCGGCCCCGACGACCAGCACGTCCGGCGCGCGCGCCCCCGGCTGCGAGGCCGGGCTCACCGCGCGCTCCGCAGCCGGGCGCCGCCCCGCCCGCCCCGGCCCGCTCGCCCGGCCCGGTCGTCCCGGCGGGCATCGGCCAGCACCCGGCGGGCCGCGTTGTAGCCCGGCGCGCCGGTCACGCCGCCGCCCGGGTGCGCCCCGGCCCCGCACAGGTACAGCCCGGGCACCGGCGTGGCGTACCGCGCCCAGCCGGGCACCGGCCGCATGTGGAACAGCTGGTCGGGCCGGATGTCGCCATGGAAGATGTTCCCTTCGGTCAGCCCGTAGGCCTGCTCCAGGTCGGCCGGGGTCAGCACCTGCCGGGCGACCACCGCGGCGGGCACGTTCGGCGCGAACTGCGCGATCCGCTCGAGCACCCGGTCACCCAGCACGTCCCGCTCGGAGTCCCATGTCGAGCCGGCCAGCCGGTACGGCACGTACTGCACGAAGCAGGTCAGCACGTGCCGCCCCGGCGGCGCCAGCGAATCGTCCACGTTGGAGGCCACCACGCAGTCCACGAACAGCTCGCCGGCTCCGGCCAGCTCGCCGCGCTTGGCCTGGTCGTAGCAGGCGTCCGCGACGGCCGCCTCCGGCGGCAGCGTGAACAGCGCCCGCCGTCCCGGCCCGGCACCGGCCGGCATCCCGGTCACCCGCGGCTCGGTGTCCAGCACCAGGTTGACCTTGGCGCACGGCCCGTCCATCTTGATCCCGGCCACCGCGGCCCGGAAGTCCTCCGGCAGCTCGGCCGCGTCCACCATTCCGAGGAACGTGCGCTTCGGGTCGGCGCCGGACAGCACCACCGGCGCGGCCAGCTCCTCGCCGGAGGCCAGCACCACGCCCGCGGCCCGGCCGCCGCGGACCAGGATCTGTGATACCTCGGTGCCGGTGCGCACCGCCATCCCGTGCTCGCGCCCGGCCGCGGCGATCGCGCCGCTGATCGCGCCCATCCCGCCGAGCACGTGGCCGAAGAAGCCCTGCACCTCCTGCTCGCCGCCGGACAGCAGGTGGAACACCAGGCCGATCAGCGTGCCGGGCTGGTAGGGCCCGCCGTGCTTGCCGTACAGGTTGTTGGCCAGCAGCAGCGCCCGCGCCTGCGGGGAGGTGAACCGCGCGTCGATGAACTCGCCCAGGCTGCCGGTGAGCAGCCGGGTCAGCCCCGGCAGGTCCCGGCCGCGCACGCCGCGGAGCGCCCAGCCCATCGCGGCCAGGTCCGCCAGGCCCCGCCAGCCGCCCGCCCGGGTGTCCGGCGGCAGCCGGGTCAGCAGCGGCTGCAAGGCGGCGGCCAGCCGCCGCAGCTCGGCGCTGGCCGCGCGGAACGCGCGGGCATCGGCGGGGGAGAAGCGGCCGATCTCGGCCGCGGTGCGGTCCTCGTCGTTCCAGTCGGCGAGGACCGAGCCGTCCTCCAGCGCGACCTGCACGCCCGGCTCGCAGCCGACCATCCGCAGCCCGTGCCGGGCCAGCGCCAGCTCGCGGATGACCTCCGGCCGCAGCATCGAGGCAATGTAGGACGTGGTCGACGCCCGGCAGCCGGGCGCGATCTCCTCGGTGACGCAGCAGCCGCCGATGATCTCCCGCCGCTCGGCGACCAGCACCGACAGCCCGGCCCTGGCCAGCAGGGCCCCGGCGGTGAGGCCGTTGTGGCCGCCGCCGACCACGATCGCGTCGAACTCGCGCCGCACCGCCGGCCCGGCGGGCCTGGCGGCTGTCCTGGTCTCCATAAGGTTTTTTGACTCCTGGTCAGCTTGCGGCAAACCTACTGCTGTGAAGTATGGTTATGCCGGTTTTATCATGTCAATAACCCGCAACAAGCGTGAGCGAGGGTAGATGACCCACGGTCAGTTGCTGGAGACGGACGAGACGGCAAGGGGTCCGCTGCGGGCACCGGGCCGGCAGCGGGCGCGGCAGCAGGCGATCGTGGCCGCGGCCATGGAGCAGTTCGCCGCGCACGGGTACGAGGGCGCCAGGATCGAGGCCATCGCCCGCCAGGCCGGGGTGGCCAAGGGCGCGGTATTCGGATACTTCACCAGCAAGGCCGGGCTGTTCATGGCCGCCTACGCGGCCGCGGCCCGCACCTTCCGCCGGTACCTGGAGGCGCCGCCCGGCGTGCTCGCCCGCGGGTTCTTCGCGGTGCTCGGCTACTGGCTGGAGCGCACCCCGCACCTGATCCGCGACGACCTGACCGCCTACCGGGTCACCCTGCTCGGCAACTACTGCTCCGACCTGGCGCTCAAGCGCGGCATCACCCAGTTCCTGGTCCGCGAGGACCCCTACGGCATGCAGGAGTTCATCGACTTCGGCATCGCCCGCGGCGAGGTACGCGCCGACCTGGACCGGCCGCTGGTGGTCTCGCTGACCGGCTGGCTGGTCGACCGGTTCCAGGACGCGATCGTGACCCAGGAGCTCGACCCCGGGCTGTTCGGGGCCGGGCTGGCGCCGCCGCAGGTCCAGCAGCTGCGCGTCCGCCAGTTCGTCGAGCTGCTACAGCGCGCGATCGGGACCGGGCACGAGCCCGGGTCCGGGGGCGGCGCGGCCGGCGCGGCGGCCGGGGGCGGCGCCGGGGTGCAGGCGTGATCACCCGGCAGGCGCAGATCCCGATGCCGGACGGGATCAGCCTGGCCGCCACGCTCTACCTGCCCGGCGACGCGGATTCCGTGCCGGTGCCCGCGCTGCTGGAGTACCTGCCCTACCGCAAGGACGACGCGATGCTGGCCCGCGACTATCCGCTGTACTCCGACCTGGCGCAGCGCGGCTACGCCGGCGCCCGGGTCGACATCCGCGGCACCGGCGCCAGCGGCGGCGAGCTGCCCGCGGGCGAGTACACCGAGGCCGAGCAGCGCGACGCCGAGACCGTGATCGCCTGGCTGGCCGCGCAGCCGTGGTGCACCGGCGCGGTCGGCATGTGGGGGATCTCCTGGGGCGGGTTCAACGCGATCCAGGTCGCGCTGCGCCGCCCGCCGGCCCTGAAGGCCATCATCGCGGTGGACGCGTCCGATGACCTGTTCCACGACGACGTGCACTACATCGACGGGTTGCTGCACCTCGACGAGTACGCGCTGATGATCGACCACCTGAACGCCCTGCCGCCCGCGCCGGACTTCCCGCTGGACGAGGCAACGCTGCGCCGCCGGGTCGACTCCGAGCCGTGGCTGATGACCTGGCTGGGCCAGCAGCAGGACGGCCCGTACTGGCGGCGGGCCTCGCTGCGGCCGGACTACGGACGGCTGACGGTGCCCGCGTTCCTGGTCGGCGGCTGGCTGGACGGGTACCGGGATTCGATCCCGCGGATGCTGGCCGCCTGCCCGGGGCCGGTCCGGGCGCTGATCGGGCCGTGGAACCACGCCTTGCCGCACGACGCCGTGCCCGGCCCGGCGATCGAATGGCGGGATCAGGCGGCCCGCTGGTGGGATCACTGGCTCAAGGGCATCGACACCGGGCTGATGGGCGAGCCGCCGGTCACCGTGTACGTGCGGCACTGGCACCGGCCGGACGTGGAGCTGGCGGAGGTGCCCGGCCGGTGGCGGGCCGAGGACGCGCTGCCGCCGCGGCGCGCCGAGTGGCGGACCTGGTTCTGCGGGCCGGAGCGCGCGCTGTCGGCCGGGCCGCCGCCGGCGGCGGAGCAGCGGCTGCGGTACGTGCCGTCGGCGGGGGTGCAGGCCGGGCACTGGTGGGGCGAGCTGACCGCCGACCAGCGCGGCGCCGACGCGTTCAGCCTGGTGTTCGACTCGCCGCCGCTGGAAGCCGGCCTGGAGATCCTCGGCCCGCCCCGCGTCCAGATCCACGGCAGCGCGGATGCCGGGCCGCTGCCCTGGTTCGCCCGGCTGTCCGACGTCGCGCCGGACGGCACGGTCACCCTGGTCACCGGCGCGGGCCGTCCCGGCCGCCCCGACCCGCTGCGTGACACCGCGGCGCCGGGCGCCGCGGCCGGCGCGCCCGCCGCGGCACCGGGCGCCGGCCCTGGGCCCGATCCCGTCACCGGGTCAGGAGCCCGGGCCGGGACCCGGCACGGGCATGCCGGGCCGGGCACCGGGAGCGGGGACGGCCTGCCGCTGGACCTGCACGTCACCTCGTGGATGTTCCCGCGCGGCCACCGGATCCGGCTGGCGGTCTCGAACGCGATGTGGCCGATGATCTGGCCCGCGCCCGCTCCGGCCACCGCTACCCTCCGGCTCGGCCCGGCCGCCACCCGGCTGATCATGCCGGTGGTCCCCGGCGGCGACGCCAGCGCCCCGGGCGCCGTCGTGCCCGGGCCCCGCTTCGCCGAGCCTGCTCCGCCCCAGCAGGCGCCGGGCGTGCGCTCGTGGGGCGAGATCGTGCCGGTGCGCTGGACCCTGCAGCGCGACGACGCCGGCACGGCGTCCCTCTCGTGGCGGGGCAGCTCGGGCAGCGAGTTCGGATGGGGCCGGGTCACCGACGAGGAATACCTGCGCTACGAGGTGCACGACGACCGGCCCGCGCTGGCCTCCGCCCGCGGCGAGGCCAGGACCGAGATCCACCTGCCCGGCCGGCTGCTCGTCCTGGCCTCGGTGCTGGAGCTGGCCGGCGACGAGACCTCGCTGCGCTACCGGTTCCGCCGGGAACTGCGCCGCGACGGCGAGCTGATCCGTGAGCGCAGCTGGGACCGCCGCTTCCCGCGGCACGGCCACTAGACCGGGCGCGGCATCACCGTGCCTGGTCTGCGCGTTACAGCCACTGGCGGTGCCCGGACCGCGGGACCTGCCCCGCCGGGGCCGCCGCGAGGAGGCAGAAACCGATGTTCCGGGGTAAGGCCCGACGGGCCGCTGCGGCCGAAGTCCGCAAGCCGGACGAGCAGTGGCAGCAGGAACTGACCCGCGAGCAATACGACGTGCTGCGCCGCGGGCGCACCGAGCGGCCGTTTACCGGCGAGTACGTGCACGCGGGCGCGGACGGCAGCTACCGCTGCGCCGGCTGCGGCAACGAGCTGTTCCGGTCGGATGCGAAATTCGAATCCGGCACCGGCTGGCCGAGCTTTTCCGCGCCTGCGATCGCGCAGGCCGTCGAGCTGAGACCGGACTACAGCATGCTCATGCGGCGCACCGAAGTGCTCTGCCGGCGCTGCGGCGGCCACCTCGGGCACGTCTTCCGCGACGGCCCGGCCCCGGCCGGCCAGCGCTACTGCATTAACTCCTGCGCGCTGAACTTCGAGCCCGCCGCGCCGCCGGCCGGGCGCGACGGCTAGCTGCCCGCCGAGAAGTGCGGCGCGGTGCCGCCCGCGGCCCGGGCCCTCAGCGCGGCGGCCTTGACACCGCCCGGGGCCCGGCGCTTGGCTGGCGACGCGAGGACCGGGTGGCCAGTCGCCCCGCTGGCTGCCCTATCGCCTGGCGGCCGGGAGCGTGCGGGATGGCAATCGAGCATGTCGTGGTGCTGTGCCTGGAGAACCGCTCGTTCGACCACATGCTCGGCTACCTCGCCCATCCTGACCCGCAGTTCGAGGGGCTCCGCCGCGGCGGCCCTTACGAGTGCGCCGGGTATGACGGCGGGCCGAGGGTGGCCGCCGCCCCGGGCGCCAAGAAGGTGCTGCCGTTCGGGCCTGACCACTCGCACGACGCCGTGATGGCCCAGCTCGGGCTGACCGGCCACCCGGCCGGCGGCCCGGCCGGCAACGACGGGTTCGTGATCAGCTACGAGCGCAAGGCGCGCGGCCTCGCGCAGGCGCGGCTCGGCGGCCTGCTCGGCCCGGCGCTGAACCTGGCCCTCGAACGCGAGCAGGCCGGGGCGCCGACGGCGGAGGGCTGCGGGCCGCTGATCATGTTGTGCCAGCCGCCCGGGCAGGTGCCCGCCCTGGCCCGGCTGGCGCTGGAGTTCGCCGTCTGCGACCACTGGTTCTGCTCGGTGCCGGGGGAGACCTGGCCGAACCGCAACTACCTGCACGCCGCCACCTCCGACGGCGAGACCGACATCGAGATCCGGGCGTACGCCAACAAGACGATCTTCGAGCTGATCGAGGAGCACGGGGCCACCTGGCGCGTCTATCACGACGACACCCCGCAGGCCTGGGCGTTCCCGGCGCTATGGGACACGCCGGCCCGGCACGCCAACTGGTATCCCTCGGCCCGGTTCGCCGCGCACGCCGCGGCCGGCGACCTGCCCGGCTATTCGTTCATCGAGCCCAATCACCATCCGCCGCTGCATGAGCTCGACCACGATCCGCTCATCGGGACGCCCGACGTCAGCGACAGCCAGCATCCGGAGAACAACCTGGTCACCCTGGCTGGCTATGCCGCGTTCGACCCTGCGGCCGACACCGACTTCGCCCGCGCCGACGCGCTCATCGCCAGCGTGTACGAGGCGCTGCGGGCCAACCCCGGGCTGTTCGCGCGGACCCTGCTGATGATCACCTACGACGAGCACGGCGGGCTGTACGACCACTGCGCGCCGCCCACCGGAGTGCCCGCGCCCGACCACGGCCGCGGGCCCGGCGCGGAGATCCAGCACGCGATCGAGCACCGGCGGGCCGAGCGGTTCGACTTCACGATGCTCGGGCCGCGGGTGCCGACCGTGCTGGTGTCGCCGCTGATCGAGCCGGGCACGCTGGTCAGCCGGGTACACGACCACGCCAGCCTGCCCGCGACGCTGCGCGCCCTGTTCGCGCCGGCCGCGCCGCCGCTGACCAGGCGGGACGCGTGGGCGGTGCCATTTCACGACGTCGCGTCCCGGGCGGCGCCGCGGACTGACCTGCCGGACCTGTCCCCGGTGATAGCCGCCGCCGCGGCGGCGCGGCCGGCTGGCGCGGCCGCGGCCGGCCAGCCGCCGGGCGACGGGGCCGGGCTGGTCCCCGAGTATTACCGGGATTTCCTGCGCGAAGCCGACCGGGTCGGCGACCGGCTGCGCGCGCTGGGCGAGCCGGAGATGCCGGCCGGGAGTGACCCGGTCCCCATCCGCCGGGGCGAGCAGACCAGCCGGGCCTTCGCCCGGGCCGCGCAGCGGCACCGGCAGAGCCTGGCCGGCCGCCAGCCTGACCAGGCGTGACCGGTCATCTCGTCTCGGCCAGCACGGCGGGGGCCGGCGGCTGGGCGATCGGCTCCAGCGCCGCGATGAGTTCGCCCGCCCGGGCGTAGTACAGCCGCCGGGGCGGCACGGTGTCAATGTGGCGCTGCTCTGTCAATGTGGCACTGCTCTCTATTTTACCCATTGACTTACTAGGAATATGACTCCACGATGGGGTCATGGCCCGCACCGAGCTTCTGGTCTCGCGCCGCTACGTCGACCTGCGCAGGCAAGCGGCCGCGATCTGCCGGCCGGTGCGCGGCTCGGCCTGGCACTGACGCCAGCCCCCCGTCAGGGCACCGTTCCCCTTTCCGTCCAGCCCGCGCGTGCGCGGCGGCGCTGCTGCCGCCTGCGCGCGGTGCCTCCTGCCGACACCAGTGAGGTCCCCTTGCCTGGTAACCCCCCCGCCAGCCTGCTGCCCGGCACCGTGCGCGACGCCGCAGGCGCAGGCCGCCGCAGGCACCCCGAGCCCGGATCCCCGGCCGGCCCGGATTCGCCGTCCGGCCAGGACCGCGCCCGGGCCGGCCAGACGGCGGCCGCGCAGGCCGCTACCGTGCAGGCCGATACCGCGCAGGCCGGCCCGGCCGGCCAGCCCGGCTCCGCCAGCGTCCCGGCCGCTCCGCAGCTCCCGGGCCGTCAGGGGCGCCGGGGCCGCAGGCGCCGTCAGGCCTGGTACCGGCTGATCAGCCCGCTGGTCTTCCTGACCGCTTGGCAGCTGGTCAGCGAATCCGGCCTGGTCTCAGCGCAGAAGCTCCCGCCGCCGACCACCGTCTGGCACACCGCGGTCACCCTGGTGACCACCAGCTCGGCCGCCTACGGCACGCTGCAGGGCGCGATGCTGGTGTCGCTGGAGCGGGTGGCCATCGGCTTCGCCCTCGGCGGCGCCGCCGGGCTGCTGCTCGGGATCGTCGCCGGGCTGTCCCGGCTCGGCGAGAACTCGGTCGACCCGCTCATGCAGATGCTGCGCACGCTGCCGCTGTTCGGGCTCATCCCGGTGTTCATCGTCTGGTTCGGCATCGGCCAGCTGCCGAAGATCCTGCTGATCGCCCTCGGCGCTGCCATCCCGCTGTACCTGAATACCTTCTCGGGCATCAGGAACGTCGACGGCAAGCTCGCCGAGGCCGGCCAGACGCTGGGCCTGGGCCGCGCCGCGGCGATCCGGCACATCGTGCTGCCCGGCGCCCTGCCGCAGATCCTGGTCGGGCTGCGGCAGAGCCTCGGCGTCGCCTGGCTGGCCCTGGTCGTCGCCGAGCAGATCAACGCCAACGCCGGCCTCGGCTTCATCATCAACCAGGGCCAGGCCTTCCTGAACAACAGCGTGATCTTCGTCGCCCTGCTCGTGTACTGCGCGCTCGGCCTGCTCACCGACGGGCTGGTCCGGCTGGCGGAAGGGAGGGCGCTGGCATGGCGCCGCGGACTGCTGGACCACTGACCGCCGGGGCCGGGACGGCCGTCGCCGAGCCCGCCGCCACGGTCCGGGGGCTGACCCGCGAGTTCGGCGGCCGCCGGGTGCTCGACGGGCTCGACCTGGACATCGCGCCGGGGGAGTTCGTCGCCCTGATCGGCCGCAGCGGCAGCGGCAAGTCGACGCTGCTGCGCGCGCTGGCCGGGCTGGACCGCGAGGTCACCGGCGACCTCGCGGTCACCGGCACCACCGCGGTGGCGTTCCAGGAGCCGCGGCTGCTGCCGTGGCGGCGGGTGCTGGCCAACGTCAGCCTCGGGCTGGGCGGCCAGGACCCGGAGTCGGTCGCGCGGGAGGCGCTGGAGGAGGTAGGCCTCGGCGGGCACCCCCGGTCCTGGCCGCTGACCCTGTCCGGCGGCGAGGCACAGCGCGCGGCCCTGGCCCGGGCGCTGGTCCGCGAGCCGAGCCTGCTGCTGCTGGACGAGCCGTTCAGCGCGCTGGACGCGCTCACCACGATCACCATGCACCGGCTGGTGCTGCGGCTGTGGGCCCACCACCAGCCCGCGGTGCTGCTCGTCACCCATGACGTGGACGAGGCCATCGCCCTGTCCGACCGGGTGCTCGTGCTGACCGACGGCCGGATCTCGCTCAGCGAGCGGATCACGCTGCCCCGGCCGCGCGAGCGCGACCACCACGAACTCACTGACCTGCGCGACCGCCTGCTCGCCGAACTCGGCGTGGGCACGGAAGGAACACCATGATCAGCAACAAGCACGGCCGGGGCGCGGCGCGGCCGCGCCGCGCACTGTCCGTCCTGGCGGGCCTGGCCGTCATCGGCCTGGCCGCGGCCGGCTGCGGCTCGTCCGGCTCGTCCGGCTCCGGCGGCTCGGGCTCCTCCGGCGGCTCGGGCTCCTCCGGCAGCGCCGCCACGACCAGCCTGTCCAACGTCACCCTGCACGTCGGCGACCAGGCCGGCTCGGGATCGCAGGCCCTGCTCACCGCGGCCGGGCTGATCAGCAAGCTGCCGTTCAAGGTCAGCTGGTCCGACTTCACCTCCGGCCCGCCGATGCTGCAGGCCATGGGCTCGGGCGCGGTCGACATCGGCAGCGTGGGCGACGCGCCGCCGGTCTTCGCCGCCGCGGGCGGCGAGAACGTCGCGATCGTCGGCGCGGTCTCCGGCGGGCCCAATGCGTCCGCGCTGGTCGTGCCGGAGAACTCGCCGATCCACTCGGTGTCCCAGCTGAAGGGCGCCAAGATCGCCGTCGCGCAGGGCAGCTCCGCCGACTACCACCTGCTCACGGTGCTGAACAAGGCGCACATCTCGGTGCACGACGTGACGCTGGACTACCTGCAGCCGGCCGAGGGCCTGGCCGCGCTCACCACCGGGCACGTGCAGGCCTGGGACATCTGGTCGCCCTACATCGAGCAGGTCACCGGCCAGGACCACGCCCGGGTGCTGGTCAACGGGACCGGCTACGGCAGCCCGTACTCGTTCGCGGTCGCCTCCCGCAGCGCGCTGGCCGACCCGGCCAAGGCCAAGGCGATCAAGGACTACCTCAGGCTGCTCAACCAGGCCTACGTCTGGGCCGGAACCCACCAGGCGACCTGGGCCGCGGTCTGGGCCAAGGCCACCGGCCTGCCCACGTCGATCATGAGCCAGGCGACCAAGGACGACGTCCGCACCCCCGTCAAGATCACCCCGGCGGTGATCAGCTCCGAGCAGTCCGTCGCCGACGGCTTTACCGCGGCCGGGCTGATCCCGGGCAAGGTCGACTTCGCCAAGTACGCGGACACCGCCTTCAATGACGCAGTCGGGAGTTCCTCATGACGCTGCACTTCCACTGGTTCCTGCCCACTACCGGCGACGGCCGGGCCATCATGGGCCGCGGCCACAGCCTGCCGCCGGGCCGGCTGGCCGGCGCCGCCCCGCACCTGCGCGGCGCCGCCGCGCAGGAGCGCCCGCCCGACATCGAGTACCTGGCCCAGGTGGCCCGGTCGGCCGAGCAGCTCGGCTTCGAGGCCGTGCTGACCCCGACCGGCACCTGGTGCGAGGACGCCTGGCTGGTCACCGCGGCGCTGACCCGGGAGACCAGCCGGCTGAAGTTCCTGGTCGCGTTCCGGCCGGGGCTGACCTCGCCGACGCTGGCCGCCCAGATGGCCGCCACCTATCAGCGCATCTCCGGCGGGCGGCTGCTGCTCAACGTGGTCACCGGCGGCCAGGCCGGCGAGCAGCGCCGGTTCGGCGACCAGCTCTCGCACGACGAGCGCTACGCGAGGACCGCGGAGTTCCTGGCGATCGTGCGCGGCGCCTGGAGCGGCACCCCGTTCGACTTCGACGGCCGCTACTACCAGGTGCAGGGCGCGACCGTGCTGGCGCCGCCCGACCCGGTGCCGGGCGTCTACTTCGGCGGGTCGTCCCCGGCGGCCGGGCCGGTCGCGGCGGCCGGGGCGGACGTGTACCTGACCTGGGGCGAGCCGCCGGACCAGGTCGGCGAGAAGCTGGACTGGATCCGCGGGCTGGCCGCCGGGCAGGGCCGCGAGGTGCGGTTCGGGATCAGGCTGCATGTGATCTCCCGGGATACCGAGGCCGACGCCTGGGCCGAGGCCAGCCGCCTGCTCGACTACCTCGACCCGGCCGAGATCGCCAGGGCGCAGCAGGTGCTGGCGGCCAGCGAGTCGGTCGGCCAGGACCGGATGCGCGCCCTGCACGCCTCCTACCGGCACGGTGGGTCGGCGCAGGACCTGGAGATCTACCCGCACCTGTGGGCCGGCGTCGGCCTGGTGCGCGGCGGCGCGGGCACCGCGCTGGTCGGCAGCCATGAGCAGGTCGCCGCCCTGATCGAGGAGTACGCCGCGCTCGGCATCAGCGAGTTCATCCTGTCCGGGTACCCGCACCTGGAAGAGGCGTACTGGTTCGGCGAGGGCGTGCTGCCGCTGATCCGCCGCCGCGAGGCCGCCGGATCCGGGGCCGACCTGCTCGCCGCGAGCGCCTGACGAGGCCGGGATGAGCTTCGTGGTCCTGGCCGGCAACCCCCGGCCGCGGTCCCGGACGCTGCAGCTGGCCCGGCAGGCCGCGGCGGCCGTCCGCGAGGCCGCGGGCCTGCCCGCGGGCGAGCAGGTCATCGACCTGGCCGGCCTGGCCGGGCGGCTGCTGCTGGCCGACGCCGGGCCCGCGGTGGCCGGCGCGCTGGAGCAAGCCGCCGCGGCGGACCTGCTGCTGGTGGCCAGCCCGACCTACAAGGGCACATACACCGGCCTGCTGAAGGCATTCCTTGACCGGTACGGCCACCGCGGCCTGGCCGGGGTGACCGCGCTGCCGGTCCTGGTCATGGGCGCGCCGCAGCACGCGCTCGCGGTGGACGTGCACCTGCGCCCGCTGCTGCTCGAACTCGGCGCCTCCGTGCCCGGGCCCGGGCTGGCCTTCCTCGAATCGGACCTGGCCGAGCCTGGCCGGGTGCTCGGCCCGTGGTCACACCAGGTCGCCGCCGCCCTGGCCAGGGTCGTCCCGGCACTGACCGAGCCCGCCCGCGGCTGATCACCCGCACGGATCACCCAGGAAGGAGAGGCCATGAGCAGCAGCCGCCGGCAGCTGCACTTCAACGCGTTCCTGATGAGCTCGGGGCACCACGAGGCGGCCTGGCGGCTGCCCGAGAGCAACCCGTTCGCCAACTTCGACACCGACCACTGGCGCAACCTGGCCCGGATCGCCGAGCAGGCGAAGCTCGACTCGGTGTTCCTGGCCGAAAACCCGGCGCTGTGGAACAGCCCGCGGCACCGCCCGGCCGGCGCGCTGGAGCCGACCGTGCTGCTGACCGCGCTGGCCACCGCGACCAGCCGGATCGGGCTGATCGCGACCGCGTCGACGACCTACAACTCGCCCTACAACCTGGCCCGCCGGTTCGCTTCGCTGGACCATGTCAGCGGCGGCCGGGCCGGCTGGAACATCGTGACCACGGCCGAGCGGTCGACCGCGCTGAACTTCGGCCTGGAGGACCGGCCCGGCCACGCCGAGCGGTACGAGCGCGCGGCCGAGTTCGTCGAGGTGTCGCTGCGGCTATGGGACAGCTGGGAGGACGGCGCCGAGCTCGGCGACAAGGCGGCGGGCATCTACGCCGACACCAGCCGGATCCACCCGGCTGACTACGCCGGCCGCTTCTTCCGGGTGCGCGGTCCGCTGAACGTGCCGCGCTCGCCGCAGGGCCGGCCGCTGCTGGTGCAGGCCGGCTCGTCGCCCGACGGCCGCGAGTTCGCGGCCCGCTACGCCGAGGCGATCTTCACCGCCCAGCAGACGCTGGCCGACGGGCAGGCGTTCTACGCCGACATCAAGCAGCGGGCCCGGCGCCTCGGCCGCGACCCTGACCTGGTCAAAATCCTGCCCGGGATCGTGCCGGTGCTCGGCGGCACCGAGGCGGAGGCCAAGGACCGGGCGGGCAGGCTGAGGCAGCTGATCGTGCCCGAGTATGCGCTGGCCCAGCTGGCCCGGGTGCTGGAGATCCCCGCCGAGCGGCTCCAGCTGGACCAGCCGCTGCCGGAGGAGGTGTACGCCCGGCCGCCGGTCGAGGGCGCGCAGAGCCGCTACCAGCTGATCGCCGACCTTGGCCGGCGCGAGGGGCTGACCGTGCGCCAGATCATCGGCCGGCTCGGCGGCGGCCGCGGCCACCGCACGGTGGCGGGCACGCCGGAGCAGGTGGCGGACACGATCGTGGAGTGGTTCACCAGCGGGGCGGCCGACGGGTTCAACGTGATGCCGGCCGCGCTGCCCTCGCGCCTGGCCGAATTCGCCGAACAGGTGCTCCCGATCCTGCGCCGCCTTGGCCTGTTCCGCGAGGACTACGCCGGGCGGACGCTGCGCGAGCACTACGGCCTGCCGCAGCCGCCGAACCAGTACGCCGGGGCGCGCCCCCCGGCCGTCCGCCAGCCCGTCGCCTGACGCCCGCCGGGCCCGGCCGCACGCGAACGCGACCCCGCCCGATCCGCCGGAGGCCGCAGCGCTGGAGCGGCACCCCACCCGCTGAACGGACCATTCAGCGGGTGGGGACCGGGCGGGCGGACCGGCGCAGCGTGGCCCGCTGTGGCGTTCCCTTGCCCGTGGATGTGACATTCACCGGCCCCGGTGCCGCTGAATGTCACATCCACGGGCACCAGGCGCAATGTGACATCGAGGGCGCGTTTGATGGCCTGCCCGCGGCCAGGCCAGCCTGCTGGCGCGGCCGTCGTCCGGGGCACCGCAGAGCTTATTGCCTATTTAATCTATCAGGAATATATGTTAAGTTCGCGTCATGTACGACATCACTGCCGCAGACCGCCGGGGGCCGGTCGTCGCGATCGTCGGCGGGGGAGCCAGCGGCACGCTCGCCGCGGTGCACCTGCTCCGCGCGGCGGCCGCGCGGCGGAGCGCGATGCGCATCGTCCTGATCGACCGGTCGGGACGGCACGGCCTCGGCCAGGCTTACGGCACCAGCCACGAGGCGCACTTGCTGAACACCCCGGCGCGGCAGATGAGCGCGCTGGCCGACGACCCCGATCACCTGATCCGCTGGGCGCAGCTGGAGGGCAGCACGGCCGCGGCGGACGGTGACGGCGACCCGGCGGGCGCGTTCCTGCCCCGCCGGGCCTACGGCCGTTACCTGCAGGACACGCTGTGGCAGGCCGAACGGCGGGCCCAGCCGCTCGCCCGGCTGATCCGGGTCAGCTCGCAGGTGCTGGCGATCCGGACGGCCAGCCGCGGCCGGGCGCTGCGGCTGATGCTCGCCGACGGCGGCCTGGACGCCGACTACGCGGTGCTGGCCACCGGCAACCTGCCGGCGGCGCTGCCGTTCCCCGCCCCGGCCAGCCCGCGCATCATCACCGATCCGTGGGCGCCCGGCGCGCTGGAGCAGGCCGCCGACGGCAGCCCTGTCGTCATCGCCGGGACCGGCCTGACCATGCTGGACGCCGCCGTCGCGATCACCAGCGGCGGCAACCGCGCGCCCGTGCACGCCATCTCCCGGCACGGCCTGCTGCCCCGGGTGCACCGGGGCCTGCCGGCCCGCTCCCGGCCGCTGTGGCTGCCGGTGCTCGGCGACAAAACGGGGCCGGTCCGGCTGCCCGAGCTGCTGTGGCAGGTCCGGATGGCGATGCGGTCCCGGCCGGACGACTGGCAGGACGTGGTGGACGGGCTGCGGCCCTACCTGCCCGGGCTGTGGCAGCGGCTGCCGGACGCCGACCGGAAGCTGTTCCTGCGGCACCTGGCCCGCTACTGGGAGGTACACCGGCACCGGGTGCCGCCCGCGACGGCCCGCCGGATCACCGCGCTGCGCTGCGCCGGCCAGCTCACCGTGCAGACCGGCCGGATCACCGGCGTCACCGAGACCGTGGGCGGGCTGCGCGTGCAGCTGGCCGGCCTCCAGCCCGGCCCCGCCCGGGCCGGCGCGCTCCCGCCCGCTGGGGTGCGGCCCAGCGCAGCGCGGCCGGGCGCAGGCCGACCGGGCCGGGCCGGGCCTGTTCCCCCCGGCCGGCCCGGCCGCCGGGCGCAGGCCGGCCGGGCGCAGGCCGGCCGGGCGCCGGGCCGGACTCCGGGACAGGATCGGGGACCGGGGCGGGGGCGGCCGAGCTGACCGCGGGCTGGCTGATCAACGCCACCGGCCCGGCGGCCGACGTCACCGCCGCAGCCGACCCGCTGCTCGCCGATCTGCTCGGCTCGGGGCTGGCCCGCCCGGACTCGCTGCGGCTCGGCCTGGATGCCACCGCCGAGGGCGCGGTCATCGACGCCGGCGGCACTCCCTCCCGCGCCATCTTCGCGCTCGGCCCGCCGCTGCGCGGCGTGCGGTACGAGACGACCGCGATCCGGGAGATCCGCGAGCAGGCGGCCGCCCTGGCCGGGCTGCTGACCGCCGTGCAGGCCGCGCGCGCCCGCCCTGGCAGCGCCGCCTAGCGCGCCTGCGGTCAGGCCGGCTTCCGGCCCGGCCCTGGTAGCGTCCTGCCGTGGCGGGCGGGCCTCTGTCAGGCGGTCAGCTCGATGAGTTCATCGAGCGGGGCTGGACGCTGCTCCGGCACGCCTTCGCGCCGGCGGTGGCCCAGGCGGTGCGGCGGGACCTCGGCAAGCGCATCGGGATCGACCTGGAGCGCCCGGAGCAGTGGACCCGGCCTCAGGTCTGGCTCCAGGAGATGATGACCGGACCGCCCTACACCGGCGCCCTGACCGGCCGGTTCCGCGCTGCCGTGGACCAGCTGGCGGGCCCGGGCCGGTGGGTGATGACCCGGGAGATGGGCTGGTGGCCGGTCAGCTTCCCCGGCTTCGACGATGTCCCCTACGGTGACAGCTGGCATGTCGAAGGCGGCTGGTTCCGCCACCATCCCTGGTCGCCCGAGCAAGCACTGCTCAACCTGTTCTGCTTTTCGGCCGTGGCCCCCGGTGGCGGCGGCACTCTGCTGGCCGAGGGCTCGCACCACCTGGCCGCCCGCATCCTCTGGGACGCGGAGCCGGGCGGGCTGGAGGCCGGCGACTTCGACGAGCCCCTGACCGCCATCCTCAGTCAGCAGGGCTGGCCGGGCATAGCCGAGGTGGTCGCCGATGAGGGCGACGTGGTGCTGGCACACCCGCTGGTGTTCCACTCCGCCAGCCCGAATCACGGAACCCGCCCCCGGGTCATGGCCCAGCCCGCCTTCAGCATGAGCCAGCCTAGGCGCACCGAGGGCGACGGCCTCTACCCGGTCGAGATCCCGCTGGCCCGCGCCCGCCCGTGAGCGCAGGGCGGCCGGGCCCGGCCGTGAGCCGGCATCGACGGTCCCGGCGAGCCCGCTAGAACGGCCTGGCCCGGCGGGCCTTGACCTTGCGCCAGCCGCCGGCCCGGTTGTTGGCGATGATCTGGCGGAACATCGCGGTCAGCGCGGAGGCGTTGATGGCCTCGCCGCGGCGGACGGCGACCGTGCGGGCGGTGGAGTTACCGTGCCCGCCGGTGATGATCCCCTCCGGGTCGGGCACGATCGCGCCGTCGTAGAGAAAGACGTTCACGTGATCGCGGGCCGCCAGCAGCGCGCAGATGTTGCCGTCCAGCACGAAGTAGGGCTGCCGGGCCCGCTTGATGGTCTCGGTGACTCCGGGGTCAGCCTCGTGCACGAGAGTGCGGACTTCGCGGCAGATGTCCTGCTGCCAGTCCGGCAGCGTGCCGATGTAGTCGTCCACCCGCGGATCCCGGCTGGCCATGTTGCCCACCGTAACGCAGCCGCCAGCCCCGCCCCCGGCGCCCCGCCCCCGGCGCTTCGCGCCGGCGCCCGATGTCCATGATCTCGGTAACTTCTCCGCACATGCGCCTGAAAAGTTACCGAGATCATGAACTCGCCGAGCCGGGCGCCGGCGGGCCGGGCGCCGGCGGGGCCGGGCGCCGGCGGGGCGGCCGGGTCAGGCGGCGAGGGCCGAGTAGGCGCTGGCGTCGCCCTTGCGGACCGCGCTGGTGTCGCCGGAGATGCCGACCGGGACGTCACCGGCCACCGTGATCCGGTGCATCAGCCGCGGCAGGTCGTCGTAGTCGGCCACGGCATAGTGCTGGGTGGCCCGGTTGTCCCAGATCGCGATGTCGCCGTCGGCCCAGGTCCACCTGACCGTGTTCTCCAGCCGGGTGATGTGCCGCTGCAGCACGCCGAACAGCTCGGCGGAGTCGGCCGTGCTCAGCCCGGTGAAGGACCGGACGAAGTGGCCGAGCAGCAGCGACGGCTCGCCGGTCTCCGGGTGCACCCGGACCACCGGGTGCTCGGTCTCGAACTCCAGGTGGCGGAACTCAGCGCGGTAGTCCTGCTCCCTGACGTCCACGCCGCCGAGCTGCGGGCGCTCCGCCGCGTAGTCGTACAGGTTGGAGTGCACCGCGCGCAGCTGGCCGGCCAGGGCGGCCAGCGCCGGGTGCAGCCGCCGGTAGGCCTCCACCGTGTTCGCCCACACCGTGGTGCCGCCGTACGGCGGCAGCGTGACCGCCCGCAGCACGCTGATGGCCGGCACCCGGTCGACGAACGTGACGTCGGTATGCCAGCTGTTGGCCTTGCCCTGCTCGGAGTCGATCGGCAGCACGGCCTGCCCGTCGCCGGCCACCGTCGGGTGCGGGCGGGTCAGCGGGCCGAGCAGCCGGGTGAACGCGACCTGGCCTTCGTCGGTGAGGTGGTGCTGGCCGCGCAGAAACACCACCCGGTGGCGCAGCAGCGCGGCGCGCAGCTCGGCCACTGCCTCCGGCGCGAGGCCGCCGCCCGCGCGCAGGCCGCTGACGGTGGCGCCGATCACGCCGCCGACCTGCCGGACCTCGAGGTGGCGGTACGGGCCTGCGAGTCCGGCGGCGCGGTCGGCCGGGGGACGGTCGTGCAGCTGGGTCATGCCAGGCACCTTTCGTGTTCCGGAAGTCCTCGCCTCAATGTCCCGCTGCCCGCACCGCTTAGTCAAGTATTCCGATCTTTTTAATAGGGTTAGCTCAGTCACACCCGGGAGCTGAGCGACATCCCCGGGAAAGGGCCCGGCCGCGGCCGCGCGGGGGGTGGGCGCGGCCGCGGCCGGGGGCATCGGCGGCTGGTAACAGCCCGCGGCTAGAACTGGTCGGCCGAGTCGACGGCCTCGGTGGTGCATCCCTCCCTGTGCCGCACTGTGCGCGGTCTCTGGCCGTTGTACGTCGCCGGCCGCGGGCGCGGTTCACCCCGGGCCGGGTGAACCGCCCTGAGCCGGTGAACACGCAGCCGGGCCGGGCCGGGCCGCCGGGCCGGTCTGCCCGGCCAGCCGGCGCACCTGGCGTCAGTCCAGCGCGAGCGCGGCTGCGGCAGCCAGCACTCCTGCCGCCCGGCCGTGGTCGCCGGCGATCTCGGCGTCCAGGTCGGCCGCGGCGGCGCGGCCGGCGACCAGCCGGCAGAACTTCACTGCGCCGGCCACGATCCGCACCGGCTCGGCTTCGTTCCGGCCCTGGCTGGCTTCGTCCTGGTCGTGGTCGGCCGAGGCGGCCGCCGGCAGGTCCACGTCCCACGTGCCGCCGCCGGGCCCGGTGAGCACCAGCCGCAACGCGACGGGGGAGGCCAGCCCGGTGCGCGACGCGCCGAGCGGCAGCAACCGGACGGCCAGGTCGGTCATCAGCGCCAGCACGGGCGGATCGGGAGCCGACAGCGGCAGGCCCGCGGCCGCGCGGATGTCGTTCTCGTGCGTCCACAGCTCGAAGGCCCGGATGACCAGCAACGCGTCCAGCGGGACGCGCAGGCCGTGCATCGCGATCACCCCGGCCGCGTCCCGGCCGCCGGCCTCCCCGCGCGGGCCCTGCCGCCCGGCGGCGCGGGCCGGCGCCTGGGCCGCGACGGCGGCCTCGGCCTCGGCTGCGACGGCCGCCGCGGCCCGCCGCCATTGCGACCGGGTCCGGGCCGGCGGCACGCCGTCCTGCCGCCGGACAGCCGCCTCGGTGGCGGCGCGATGATCGGCCTCGGCCACCGCGGGATCGCCCGCCAGCGCCCGCCGGACGTCTTCCTCGACCCCGGTCAGGTGCCCGACCAGGCCCTGCACGTCCAGGCCGCGCAGCGCCGGACGGCGCCAGTCCGCGGCGGCCAGCACGCCGAGCGTGGCGTCCAGCGCGGCGGCCGCGCGGCGGAACGCCTCGACCGGGGAGATCTCCGCGACGGCAGGCACGGCCCGCCCGGCCCTCCTGGCCTGCAGCGAGGCCGTCAGCACCCGCTGGCGCAGCCCCGCGGGCAGCCCGGGCCCGGCCCCGTTCCCCCCAGCGTTCCCCCCAGCGGCGCCGGTCATGACGGCTCCAGCAGCTGACGGTCCAGGGCTGCGGCCAGCTTGCCCAGCGCCAGCCGCAGCCGCGACTTGACGGTGCCCTCGGGGATCCCGACCGCCGCGGCCACCTCCCGGCACGTCATCCCGCCGAAGTAGGCCAGCTCGACGACCCGGCGCTGGGCCTCGGGCAGCAGCCGGACGGCCGCCTGGACCCGGCTGACCGTATCGGCGGCCAGCACCTGCTCCGGCGGCGAGAGCCCGGGCTGCGGCGGAACCAGCTGCACGTGCCGTTGCTGGCGCGCGGCCCGCCGCAGCTCGCTGCGCAGCACGTCCACGGCCCGGTTCCTGGCCAGCACGCTCAGGTAGGCGCGCAGCGGCCCGGCCGACGGGTCATACCGGTCCGGGCGGGTCCACAGCTCGACGAACACGTCCTGCACCACGTCCTGCGCACCGCAGGCGTCGCCCAGCACGCGCATGGCCCCGCCGTAGACCGCGGGGCCCAGCCGGTCGATGATCTCGGCCAGCGCGTGATCGTCCCCGGCCGCCAGCCTGGCCGCCAGCCGCGCGTCGGCGTCCTGCACGTCACGGACGCTAACGCGTGGCAGTGCCGTCCGGCAATGCCCGGCGGCGGTGGAACGGCCTGCGGCCGGGGATTGCCCGGCGGCCAGGCCCGGCCCGGCCGCCGCGGGCCGGACGGCCGCCGCGCCCGGCCGGGCCCGTTCCAGCGTCGCGAGCATCCTGCCCTCCCGGGCGCCCGCGGGCCGGGCGCGCACCCTGGATACGCCGCCGCCCCGCCGCCCGGATCACCCGGCCGCCGTCACCCCGGCTGCGGGCCCGCGACCGGATACCCGGGAAGGCCCGGCCGCGCGCCGGGAGCAGCACGCTAGCGGTAGCGGCGGCCGTGCCGCAGCGTGGCCAGCCTCATGACCGTGCGGATGTCCTCCTCGGTCCGGCTGAACGAGGTCAGGTTCACCGGCGGCCGCAGCCACTGCCGGGTAATGGCCTTGGCCCGGGAGAACTCGCGCAGCCCGTCCGCGCCGTGGATGCGCCCGAACCCCGAGTCGCCAGAACCGCCGAACGGCAGCGCGGGCACGGCCGCGAACGAGATCACCGAGTTCACCGAGGTCATCCCCGACCGCAGCGACCGGGCCGCGGCCATCGCCCGGCGCCGGCTGGCGCTGTACACCGCGCCGCCGAGGCCGTACCGGCCCGCGTTGGCCCGCCGGACCGCCTCGGCCAGGTCGGCCACCGGAGTGACGGTCACGGTCGGGCCGAACGTCTCGTCGGTCACCGCCTTGCTCTCCTCCGGGACGTCCGCCAGGATCACCGGCTGCACGTACGGCCGCTGGATCGCGGCCAGCCCGCCGGCCAGCGCCCGCCCGCCGCGGGCCAGCGCGTCGGACACGTGCTCCTCGATCACCTCCGCCTGGCCGGGCAGCGTCATCGGGCCGTAGTCGGCCGCCCGGTCGTCGCCCGGCCGCAGCCGCCCGGCCCGCTCGGTGAGCTTGGCGCAGAACGCCTCGTAGACCTCCCGTGCCACGTACACCCGCTCCACCCCGACGCAGGTCTGCCCGGCGTTGGACATCGCGCCCCAGGCCGCCGCATCGGCGGCGGCGTCCAGGTCGGCGTCGGCCGCGACCAGCAGCGCGTCCTTGCCGCCGCACTCGGCGACCAGCGGAGTCAGGTTGGCCGCGCAGGCCGCCATCACCGTGCGCGCGGTGGCCGCCGACCCGGTAAACGCGATCTTGTCCACCGCGCTCGCGGCGAGCAGCGCGCCGGTCTCGCCGCCGCCGGTGAGCAGCTGCAGCACCGGCTCCTCCGGCACCACCTCGCGCAGCGCGCTGACCAGCCAGCTGCCGGTCGCCGGGGTGAGCTCGCTCGGCTTGAACACCACCGCGTTCCCGGCCGCGAGGGCGTAGGCGATCGAGCCGACCGGGGTGAACACCGGGTAGTTCCACGGCCCGATCACCCCGACTACGCCGAGCGGCTGGTACTCCAGCGTGGCCGCCTGGTTCAGGGCCAGCAGCCCGCTCGCGACCCGGCGCGGCCGCAGTACCCCGCGGGCGTGCCGGGCGGCCCAGTCGATGTGCACGACGGCCAGCAAGATCTCCAGCTGCGCGTCCGCCACCGGCTTGCCGGTCTCGGCGTGCACCAGCTCGGCGAGCCGCCCGGAGTACCGGATGATGTGCGACTTCCAGGCCAGCAGCCGCTGCCGGCGGCCCTTCCAGCCGAGCGGCTGCCACCACGCCGCGGCCTGCCGGGCCCGGGCCACGGTCCGCGCGACCTCGTCCTCCCCGGCCACGCCGAAGGCCCCGATCACCTCGCCGGTGGCCGGGTTCACCGAGTCGAAGGTGGCGGCCCGTCCGGCCGCCTGATGGGCCCACGCCGACGTCCTCATCACCTGCACCACCGTCCCGCTGTCATCGCGCCGCCGACCGCGCCGTCCACAGCAGTAAAGCACCGGCCGGGATCGCCCCGGGTAGCGTGTAGCCGCACCCGGGCTGCCAGCGGGAAGGGCAATCATGCCGCCACGAGCCAGCCAGCAGTGGCCACCCGGCGAGCGGGACGCGGACGCCCGCTGGCTCGGGCAGGCCATCGAGCTGTCCCGCCGCTGCCCGCCGTCGCAGACGGCCTTCAGCGTCGGCGCGGTGCTGGCCGGCCCGGACGGGCGGGTCATCGCCACCGGCTACTCACGGGAGCGCGACCCGGCCGACCACGCCGAGGAGGTGGCGCTGGCCCGGGCCGGAGAGGCCGGCCTGCCGCGCGAGGTGCTGGCGCTGGCGACCCTGTACAGCTCGCTGGAGCCGTGCCTGCGCCGCGCGTCCCGGCCGCGGCCGTGCGCGGAGCTGATTGCCGCCGCCGGGATCGGCCGGGTGGTGCTGGCCTGGCGGGAGCCTCCGCTGTTCGTCCCGGGCGGTGGCGCGGAGTGGCTGCGCGGCCAGGGCGTGCTCGTTGCGGAAATAAGCGAGCTGGCCGGCCGGGCCCGGGCGGTGAACGCCCACCTGCTGGGGCGCTGACCTGTTCCGGCGCTACCGGGAGATGTCCTCCAGCGGCCGGCCGCTGGACCGCGGGCCGAGCAGCGCGATCAGGCCGGCGATGGCGCCGGTCACGCCGATGCCGGCGAACCCGGCGAAGAACGACACCGAGGCCACCACGGTCGGCAGCACCAGCGCGCCGACCGCCCCGCCGCCGTGCCCGAGCCCGTCCGACAGCGCGAACCCGCTGGCCCGGCCCCGGGTCGGGAACGACTCCGCGGTGTAGGTGTAGGCGACCTGCAGGTACAGCCCGAGCGCGAGCGCGGCCAGGAACGACCCGGTGACCAGCGCGGCCCCGCTGGCCAGGGTGCCGACCACGATCATGCCGGCCAGCCAGACCAGGGTCGAGGCGAAGATCAGCAGCCGCCGTTCCACCCGGTCGGCGACCGCGGCCATGATCAGTGCCCCGACCGGGTAGCCGATGGCGCCGACGCCGAGGTACAGGATCGAGCTGCCGATGTCGTGGCCGTGCGCGGCGAACAGCGTGGCGGCGTCACCGAGGAAGCCGTAGTTGCCGATGTACCAGAAGAACCACATGGCGACCAGCACGGCCAGGCGGCCGAGGTAGGGCTGGCTCAGCAAGGCGCCGAACGACATCCGGCCGGATTCCGGTCCGGCCTGCGCCGGCTGCGGCTCGGGCAGCTCGATGCCCTTGGCCCGGGCCCGGCGCTCCATCCGGGCCACGATCTCCTCGGCCTCCTGCGTCCGCCCGTGCAGCGCCAGCCAGCGGGGCGACTCGGGCAGCTCGAACCGGGCGGCGAAGCCGATCGCGGCGATGACGCCGCCGATCACGAACAGCAGCCGCCAGCCGAAGGTGTAATTCGGCACCAGGGCCAGGGCCACGAACGGGGTGATGGCCTGGCCGATGATGCCGAGCAGGAAGGTCAGGTTGGTGATCCGCCCGCGCTGGCGGGCCGGGGCCAGCTCGCCGACGTAGGTGGAGACCAGGTTCAGGTCCGCGCCGACGCCCATCCCGGTCACGAACCGCCAGAGCGACAGGGTGACCACGCCGGTCGCGGTGGCGTCCAGGAACGACCCGGCCGCGGTGATCCCGATCGTGACCAGCAAGATCTTGAACCGGCCGTACCGGTCGGACAGCCCGCCGATCAGCATCGACCCGACCGCGTAGCCGATCAGGCCGACGGCCAGCGCGACGAACGTGGCCTCGCCGCTGGACAGCCCGAACTGGATGCTGATGGCGGGCATCGCGTAGCCGATGTCGGCGATGTCGAAGAAGGTGAAGAAGTAGCCGACGCCGATGATGACCAGGTAGACGCCGGGCAGCGTCCAGACCGGTATCCGGTCCTGGCGGGCGAGGATCAGCGCCGCGGTGGCCGGGGCGCCGCCCGCGCTCTCTGCCCCGGCCCCCGGCCCGGGAGCCCGGTGAGGTTCGTCCACAGAGCTTCTGCCCTACCCGCGCTGCGGCGCCCAAACGTCGCCGCCGGGGCAGCGGCCGCCGGGCCGGCCTGGCTAGGGTCGGGCCATGAGCCGGCTCCCGTTGTTGCGCTACGACGACCTCGACCCCGCCCGCCGCCAGGTCTGGGACGCGATCACCGGTTCGCGCGGCGCCGGGGTCGTCGACGCCGGCGGCCACCTGACCGGCCCGTTCAACGCGTTCGTGCACGCCCCGCAGGCCGGTGCCCGGCTGTCGGCGCTCGGCGCGGCGCTGCGGTTCGGCACCTCGCTCGGGCCGCGGCTGACCGAGATCGCGATCGTCACGGTGGCGGCCCGCTGGGAAGCTGATTTCGAATGGCACGAGCACGCGCGGATGGCCCGCGCCCAGGGCGTGCCGGACGCGGCCGTCGCCGCCATCGGCCGCGGCGATGACCCGGCCTTCACCGATCCCGCCGACCGGGCGGTCCACGCCGCGGCCCGCCAGCTCGCGCGGACCGGGCACCTCGACGCCGCCGCTTATGCGGCCGCGCAGGCGATGTTGGGCGATGCGGGCATGGTCGAGCTGGTGGCGCTGTGCGGGTACTACAGCCTGGTCGCGTTCGTGCTGAACGCCTTCGGGGTGCCGCCCGCCGTCTAGCGCCGCCCGCGGCCGGGCAGGCCGGGCAGCTGCCGGTCAGCCGCCGGCGGTGTCGTCCGGGGCCTGCGCGGCGAGCTTGCGGTCGAGCTCGTCGCGGGAGTGGATGCCGAACTTGCCGTACACGTGCCGCAGGTGGTACTCGACGGTCTTCGGGCTGAGGAACAGCGCCGCCGCGGCCTCCCGGGTCGTGCGGCCCGCGGTGAGCAGCAGCGCGATCTGCAGTTCCTGCGGGGTCAGCTCCTCGACCGTGCTCGGATCCCGCTGGCGGCGCTTCTCGCCGGTCGCGGCCAGCTCGGCGCGGGCCCGGTCGGCCCACGGCCGGGCGCCCAGCTGCTCGAAAGCGTCCGCGGCGGCGCGCAGCTGGTCGCGGGCCAGCACCCGGCTGCGCGACCGCCGCAGCCGCTCCCCATAGGCCAGCCGGGTGCGGGCGGTCTCGAACGCGTCCGGGGTCTGCTCGTGCACCCGCAGCGCCTGCTCGAAGACCGGGGCGAAGCCGGCCTCGGGGGCGAGCAGTGCCTGGCTGCGCAGCGCCCGCGCCAGCGGCCAGGGCTGGCCCTTGGCCCGGGCCGCGGCCAGATAGCCGTCCGCCGCCTGCCGGGCCTCGGCGGCCCGGCCCAGCCGCAGGTAGGCCTCGGTCAGCTCGGCGGCCGGCGACAGGTCGGCGTCGGTGATTGCCCGCTGGCGCAGCAGCCGCTGCTGGTGCTCGAAGTGCCCGGCGGCGCGGGCCGCGTCGCCGAGGGCCAGTTCCAGCTCGCCGAGCGCCGCCGTGGCCCAGGCTTCGTGCAGGCCCGCACCGAGCTCGCGGGCACGGCTGAGCGCCTCGGCCGCGCAGGCCCGGCATTCGGGTTCGCGCCCGCGGCGCGCCTGCAGCCAGGCCAGGCCGGACAGGCCGAAGACCAGCTCCACCTGCTGCCCGCTCTCGCGGGCCAGCGCGATCGCCTCCTGGTAGGTGGCGGCGGCCGCGGCCCAGTGGTCGGAGGCCGCCTGGTCCCTGGCCACCAGGTTGAGCACGAACGGCAGCGCGCCGACCGCGGCCCTCGCCCGGGCCGTGCGCAGCACGTGCCCGAGCAGCGGGCGGCCGCCGCCGGTCTGCCGCAAGAAGAGCGGGCCGAGCGCCAGCCAGGGGATCAGCTGGAGATCGTCGCGCAGCTCGGCCGATTGCTCGGCCAGCGTGACCGCGCGCTGGATCGCCTCGGCGCCGGCCGCGGCGTCGCCGCCGAGGACCAGGGCCATCCCGGCGCTCATCGCGGTGAGGAACCGGGCCCGCGCCGAGGCGGCCGCGGGCAGCAGCTCCTCGGCCCGCCGGGCGGCGGCCAGCATCAGCGCCGGGTCGCCGGCGTAGAGGCAGGCGATGGCGGCCTCGGCGAACATCGCGACCGCCCGCTCGGGGCCGGCCTGCCCGGCGGCCGCGGTGAGGATCTCGTGGCCGCGCAGCACCGGCCCGCACCGGGTCGCGATGTGCCCCCGCAGCTCGTCGATCGCGACCAGCGCGGCCGGGTCGCTGGCGGCGGCCCGGGCCTCGCCGAGCAGCGCGACCGCCCGGTCGGTGTACCCGGCCAGCCAGGCCGCCTCGGCCGATTCGCGCAGCAGCTGCGCCTGCCGCCTGGTACCGGAGCTGAGCCGCCCGGCCCGCTCGAACGCCGCCGCCGCGGTCGCGTACGCGCTGCGGTCCCGGCCGCGGGCCGGCCTGCTCCAGCGCGGCCGCTGCGGTCTCGTCCGGGCCGGCCGCGGCCGCGGCGAGGTGCCAGGCCCGGCGGTCGAGGTCCCGGTCGGGCAGCGCCGCCGCCAGCGCCCGGTGCGCTTCGCGGCGCTCGCTGGCCGGCGCGCCCGCGTAGACCGCCGACCGGGCCAGCGGGTGGCGGAATTCCACCGTGCCGGGGTGCAGCGTGATCAGCCCCGCCCCCTCGGCCGCGGTCAGCGCCCGCAGGTCGATCCCCAGCCGGCCCGCGGCCCGCGCGATCGTGGGCAGGTCCCCGGTGTCGCAGGCCGCGGACAGCACCAGCGCCCGCCGGGCGGCCGGGCTGAGCTGCCCGGCGCGGTGCAGGAACGCGCGCGCGATCCGGGCGGGCACCAGCAGCGGGGCGCCTTCGGGCGCCAGCGCCAGGTCCGGTGCCAGTGCCAGGTCCGGCGCGTCCCGGGCCAGCTCGAGCAGGGCGAGCGGGTTGCCGGCCGTCGCCGCGTGCAGCCGCCGGGCCGCCTCGGGGGCCAGCCCGCGGACCAGCTCAGCGGCCTCGTCGCTGGTCAGGCCGCCGATCTGGAGCACAGGCAGGTCGGCGCCGTCGAGCAGGGACGGCTCTCCGGCCCGCACGGCGATCAGCACGGCGATCGGGTCGGCCACCAGCCGCCGGAAGGCGAACAGCAGCGCCTGCGCGCTCGACCCGTCGAGCCAGTGCGCGTCGTCGATCAGCACCGCCACCGGGCCCTGATCGGCCTGGGCGGCCAGCAGGCTCAGCGTGGCGGCGCCGACCGCGAACCGGTCCCGGGCCGCGGCCGGGCGCAGCGCCAGCGCCTCCTCCAGCGCGGCGGCCTGGGGCGGCGGGATCCGCTCGATCAGGGCCAGCGCGGGGCGGAGCAGTTCCAGCAGCGACCCGAACGGGATCTGCGCCTCCGACTCGACGCCGCGGGCCCGCAGCAGCCGCAGGCCGGCCGCCTGCTCCGCGGCGTAGCCGAGCAGTGCCGTCTTGCCGATCCCGGGCTCCCCGGCCAGTGCGAGCACGCCGCTGACGCCCGACCGGGCCCCGGCCAGGGCCTGCTCGATCCGTTGCCGCTCGCGTGCGCGGCCCAGCAGCATGGCGCGATTGTAGGCACCTGATGCGGCGGGTCACAGGCCGGCGCAGACCAGGCGCCTCCCGGCGCGCAGACTAGGTGCCCCCCCGGAAGCGATACCGGCCGCCGCGGACCTACGCTCGCCGGAAACCTGGCTCTGGGAGGTACATCATGAGCACTACCGAGATCGGCGCGGCCGCGCCGCCCGCCGCCGTGGACGGCGACAAGCTGATGCAGTTCGTCTTCCGCGCGGTGGAGGAGGTCGGCGCCACCCTGAACACGGCGCTGGTCGTGCTGGGCGACCGGCTCGGCCTGTACCGGGCGCTGGCCGGGGCGGGCCCGCTGGCGCCCGCCGAGCTGGCCGGGCGCACCGGGACCGCCGAGCGCTACGTCCGCGAGTGGCTGAACGCCCAGGCCGCCGGGGGCTACGTGGACTACGACCCCGACAGCGGGCGCTACACCCTGCCGCCCGAGCAGGCCGTGGCGCTCACCGACGCCGATAGCCCGGCCTACCTGCCCGGGTTCTTCCAGATCGCGCTCGGCTCGGTGCTCGACTCGCCGAAGATCACCGAAGCGGCCCGCACCGGCGCCGGCTTCGGCTGGCACGAGCACGTCCACGACGTGCACGAGGGCTGCGAGCGGTTCTTCCGGCCCGGTTACAACGCCAACCTGATCGCTGGCTGGCTGCCCGCGCTGGACGGCGTGGTGGCCAAGCTGGAGCGCGGCGCGCGGGTCGCCGACGTCGGCTGCGGCCACGGCGCCTCGACCATCTTGATGGCGCAGGCCTTCCCGAACTCGTCGTTCACCGGCTCGGACTATCACGACGGGTCGGTGCAGACCGCACGCCAGCATGCGCAGCAGGCGGGCGTGACCGCCCAGGTGCGGTTCGAGACCGCGCCGGCCGCCGCTTACAGCGGATCCGGCTACGATCTGGTCACCATGTTCGACTGCCTGCACGACATGGGCGATCCGGTCGCGGCCGCGCGCCACGTCCGCGAGACGCTGCAGCCGGACGGCACCTGGATGATCGTCGAGCCGATGGCCGGCGACCGGGTGGAGGAGAACCTCAACCCGGTGGGCCGGGCCTACTACGCGTTCTCCACGCTGCTGTGCACGCCCGCGTCGCTGGCCCAGGAGACCGGCCTGGCCCTCGGCGCCCAGGCCGGCGAGGCGAGGATCAGGGACGTCGTCACGGCCGGCGGCTTCACCCGGTTCCGGCGGGTCGCGGAGACGCCGTTCAACCTGGTGTACGAGGCGCGCCCGTGACGCTGGCCGCACGGCCGGATGCGGCGCCCGCGGGGCCAGGACGTCCCGCCGGGCGCCGCCCGGCGGGACCGGCGCCAGCAGGCCCGCGCACGGGGGCGCGTAGTCCTGGTCAGCGGCCCAGGATGTCGCGCAGGTGCGGTACGTCCCAGCGCCGGCCGAACAGCGCCGGGTCGCCGGCGTCCTCGGCGCGCAGCTGCCCGATCAGCCGGACGTAGCCGTCGAGGTCGAGGTCCCTGAGCAGGGCGAGCAGGTCGGCGGCCGCGCCGGTCACCGGGGCGACCGGCGCGACGAGCCGGTCGTAGAGCTCCACGACCTGGTGCACCATCGCCAGGTGCCGCGGCCCGGGGTCGACGGAGGGGAAGTTCGTCGCGGCGAAATCCTCGGTGAAGACAATCGGCTCGACGGCCAGGGCGGCCGCCCCGTAGCGCTGGGCGAGATGGATCAGCAGCTCGACGTCGAAGGTCTCGTTGAACGAGGTCATCTGGGCCAGCACCGGGCCGAGCGCGGCCGCGTCGAAGGCCTTGAACCCGGCCTGGGTGTCGAGCACCCCGGCGAGCGGCGGGATGAGCATGGCCCGGACGAAGTGGCGGAACAAGACGATGATCTTGTCCGGCTTGTCGCCGGTGCTGCGCGGCTCGGTGACGGGGCCGTCCGGCCGGACGAGCACCGCTCCCTCGATCCCGTACCGCTGGCCGAGCGCCGCCACCACCCCGTCACCGCCCGCCACCGGCGCGGCCAGCGAGCCCAGCTGGGCCAGGTTCGCCGACAGGTCCGCGTCGGTGTAGCAGGCCAGGTGATGGCCGGCGCCGCCCGGCCGCGGCGCCCCGGCCCCGACCGCGGCGGCCAGCGCGGCCAGGATCGACCCGCCCTTGCGGGACTGCTCGGTCGAGGTCAGCGCACCGAAGGCCGGGCTGATCGGGTGGCCGCTGCCGATCTCGTCGGCCAGCCTGAGCACGGTCACGCTGCGGTGGCCGTGCGCCGGGTAGCCCTCGGCTGCCGCGATGCTGGTCATGAGATCGGCACTGGAGGGCCGGTCCGGGCAGCCGTCGTCGCAGGCGATGATGCTCCAGGTGACTCCGGGCAGGCCGGCGGCCAGCCAGTCGAGCTGGCTGACCTTGGCCCGGACGAAATCCTCCCCGTGCGGATGCACCGCCCGGGGCACCATCCGGCCCGTCTCGCCGTACATGGCCCACACCACGGTCAGGTGGACCGGGCCGGCCCGTCCGGCCACCCCGGCCAGCCGCTGCCGCGACCGGGCCGCGGCTGTCGCCTCGGCCGCCACCGCCCGACCATGGCGGGCGATGGCATCTGCCGCCGTCATCCGGTCCGCGGCCAGCGCGCCGGCCACGTCGAGCACCGCCTGGTTCTGCGCAGAATCGGTGAGGTCGCGCACGGGCGCCAGCGCCTTGTCCATGGCCCGAGCATGCCAGGACGCGCGGCTCCGGGCCCCGGATCGGGCCGCATGCGGCGCGCTACGTTGGGGGCATGGCAGAGCTCACCTACCTGGTCCGGCCGCTTGATGAGTCCACCTGGCCCGCGTTCGCCGCGCTGGTGGAGCGCAACAACGGCATCTTCGGCGGCTGCTGGTGCATGGGCTTCCACCCCGAGGACGCCGACCGGAGGGCCACGGCGGAGCAGAACCGCGACCGCAAGCTAGCCCGCGTGCGCGCGGGAACAGCCCATGCGGCGCTGGTCTTCGAGGGCGAGGACTGCCGGGGCTGGTGCCAGTTCGGGCCGCCCGCGGAGCTGCCGCGGATCAAGAACCGGGCCGCGTACGAGAAGGGCCAGCAGGCCCCGCCGGACTGGCGGATCGCCTGCTGTTACGTCGGCAAGGGGCACCGGCGCCGGGGGGTGGCCGCCGCGGCGCTGGCCGGCGCGGTGGAGATGATCGCCGTCCTCGGCGGGGGAACCGTCGAGGGGTATCCCGAGGACGCCGGCTCGGTGCCCGCCGGCTTCCTGTTCAACGGGGCGCTGTCGACCTATGAGAAGCTCGGCTTCACCCGGGACCGGCAGATCGGCAAGCACCGCTGGGTCGTGACCAGGCGGGTGCCGCCCGCGGCCGGGCCGGCCGCGGCATCCCGGGGTCGACGGGGCGCGGGGGGCTGAAGTACGCTACCTGCGGCGTGCCCCGGGGGGTTGGTGACCGTGTTTGCCGCACTCAGCGCCGGTGCCAGGCGGAAGTCCATGGCTGTTGGCTGCGCGCACGCTCACCTTCGTCTTCACTGACATCGAGGGCTCCACGGCGCTGCTGACGCGCCTCGGAGACGCGTACGCCGGCGTACTGGCCGGTCATCACCGGCTGATCCGGGCCAGCCTGGCCGCGCACGGCGGCCAGGAGGTCGACACCCAGGGCGACGCGTTCTTCGCGGTGTTCTCCTCGCCCAGCGCATGCGCCGCCGCGGCCATCGAGATGCAGCGGGCGCTGCTGTCCAGCCCGTGGCCGGCCGGCGAGCAGGTCCGGGTCCGGATGGGCCTGCACTCGGGGGAGGCCAGGCAGACCGAGACCGGCCTGGTCGGCCTGAGCGTCCACCGGGCGGCGCGGATCGCAGCCGCGGGCCACGGCGGCCAGATCCTGCTGTCGGCCGCGACGGCGGCCCTGCTCGGCGACTCGTTGCCCGCGGGTGCCGCGCTCCGCGACCTCGGCCTGCACCGGCTCAAGGACCTCACCCGGCCCGAGCGGCTCTTCCAGCTGGAGGCGGACGGCCTGCCCGCGGCGTTCCCGCCGCTCCGCTCGCTCGACAATCCGCGGCTGCGCAATAACCTGCCCGCCCAGGCGTCCAGCTTCATCGGCCGTGCGGCGGAGCTCGCCGAGGTCGGGGCGCTGATCGCGTCATCCCGCCTGGTGACGCTGACCGGCTCCGGCGGCGCGGGCAAGACCCGCCTCGGCCTCCAGGTCGCCGCCGGGCTGGTGGACGGCTCGGGCGACGGAGTGTGGTTCGCCGACCTGGCCCCGCTGCAGGACCCGGACCTGGTCGCGGTGACCGTCGCGAACGTGCTGGGCATCCGGGATGAGCCGGGCCTGCCGCTGATCGACACGCTCGCCGCCGCGATCGGCGGGCGGCGGCTGCTGGTGCTGCTGGACAACTGCGAGCACGTCATCGGCGCGTGCGCCAAGCTCGCCGACGCGCTGCTGCGGGACTGCCCGGGCATCGTGCTGCTGGCCACCAGCCGCGAGGCGCTGGGCGTCGGCGGCGAGCGGGTCTACCGGGTCCCGTCGCTGCAGACCCCGGGCGAGAACGACGCCGCGGCGGCGATCGGCAGCAGCGAGGCGGTCCGCCTGTTCGCCGAGCGCGCCGCGCAGCACGGGGCGCCGCTGGCGGCCGGCGAGCCTGCCGCCGCCCTGGCCGGGCGGATCTGCCGGCAGCTGGACGGCATCCCGCTGGCCATCGAGCTGGCCGCGGCCCGGCTGCGGATGATGTCGCTGGCCGAGCTGGATGCCCGGCTCGACCAGCGCTTCGCCCTCCTGACCGGCGGTGCGCGCACCGCCCTGCCGCGCCAGCAGACGCTGCTGGCCACGGTCGAGTGGTCCTGGGAGCTGCTGACCGCCGCCGAGAGACGCGTGCTGGGGCGGCTGTCGGTGTTCGCCGGCGGGTTCGACCTGGCCGCCGCCGAGGCCGTCGCCGCGGGCGGCGACGTGCCGCCGGACGAGGCCGTCGCGCACCTCGGCGCCCTGGTGGACAAGAACCTCGTGCAGTTCGACGACACCGGCGCCGGGCCGGGCCGGTACCGGCTGCTGGAGACCGTCCGGCAGTACGCGGCCCGCCAGCCCGGCGGCCTCCCGGCCGCGGACGGCCCGCAGCCCGCGCACCGCGATCATTACCTGGCCCTGGCGGAATCGGCGGCCCCGCAGCTCATCTCCCGCGGCCAGGCCGGGTGGCTGGACCGGCTCGAGCTCGAGCTCGACAATCTGCGCGCCGCGATCGCCTTCAGCCTGGCGCAGCCGGACCCGGTGCCCGGTCTGCGGCTGGTCACCGCGCTGCGGGTGTTCTGGAAGGCACGCGGGCACGCCGCGGAGGGAGCCGACGCCCTGCGCGCGTTCCTCGCCGCTCCGGCCGCCCGGCAGGCCACACTCATCCGCGCGCGGGCCCTCGCCGCGGCCGCGTTCCTGCTCGACCAGACCGGCGGCTACCGGCAGGCGGCGGAGTACTGCACGGAGGCGCTGGCTGTCGCCCGCTCGGCCGGCGACGCCTTCCTCACGGCCGACCTGCTCTACGTGCAGGCTTACGTGCTGCTGCGCCAGGGCGAGCCGGATGCCGTGCTGCCGCTGATCGAGGAAGGGCTGGGCCTGGCGCGCTCGCTCGGGGAGCCGCACCTGACCGCCTGCCTGCTGGCCGCCCGGGCGTTCGCAGTGGACATCGAAGGAGACCACAAGGCCGCGATACGGGACGCCGCCGAATCGCTCCGGCTCTACCGCCGGGCCGGCGACCAGCTCCAGGCCGGAACGATGGCCGGCAACCTCGGGTACGCCGAGCTGTCGCTCGGCGACCTGGACCGCGCCCGGCGGCACCTGGAGGAGTCGCTCGAGATCGCCCGCGCGCTGGACGACCGGTATGGCGTGGTCTACGAGACGTTCAACCTCGGCCTCGCCGAGTACCTCGGCGGCGCGCCGGAGGCAGCCGGGGCCCTGTTCGCCGAGTCGCTCGACCTGGCCGCGCGCCTGCGGATGACCGCGAGCACGGCCTACGCGCTGATCGGCCTGGCCATGGCCGGGCGCGGCGGGACCCGGCCCGCCTGGTCGGCGCGGCTGCACGGCGCCGCCGGGCGGGCGCTCGCCGACCTGGGCGAGACCCTGGAGCCGCTGGAGGGGAACCTGCGCGACCTCGACTGCCAGCGCCTGCGCTCCGCCATGGGCGCCCCGGCCTTCGAAGCCGAATACGCGGCCGGCATGTCCCTGACCGACGGCGAGGTCATGGCCCTGGCGACGGATCACCCGCGATAGCCGGCTTGGGCCGGCGCCGGGGCCAAGATGGCGAGGTTGCCGCAAGCCGCCGCGGCGGCCGGCGATGGCGGGATCGCGGGTACCTCGTCCGCTGGTATTACGGCGGCAGCGCGGTCAGGCCCGGCCGCGCGGCGCGAGCGACCTGGCGGGCGACCAGATGCCGGACGGCGGCGGCCACCGCACCCAGGATCGCCATGACAGCGCTGACTACGATCGCGCTGATCATCGGATCCTCCTCAAGGCAAGTGAACGTGTCCTAGCACTGAGGATGTCCGCGGCCCGCGGCCCCGTCGTCATCCGGCGGTCGCCTGGCGCCGTCATCCGCTGGTATCAGGGGTCAGGCCGTGAGTACCTCGGTGAGGAAGGCACGGGCCGCGGCGAATGAGCGGGCGTCGGCCTCGGCGTGGTAGGCGACGCCGGGTACCGATTTCCAGGCCGCACCGGAGTGGGTGAAGCCGTGCCTGGCGCCGCCGTACATGACCAGCTCCCAGTCGGCGCCCGCCCGGTCCATCTCCCCGGCGAACGCCGTGACCTGGGCCAGCGGGACGTGCGGATCCTGGGCGCCGTGGCAGGCCAGTATCCGGGCCCGCACCGACCCCGGCTCGGCGGGCGCGGGGGTGGCCAGGGTGCCGTGGATGCTCACCACGCCGGCCAGGTGCGCCCCCGCGCGGGCCATGGTGAGCACGGCCAGGCCGCCGAAGCAGAACCCGACCGCCGCCAGGCGCCCGGCGGTGCCCGGGTCGGCGGCGAGCACGGCCAGGGCGGCCTGGCCCCGCCGGGCCAGCAGCGCCGGATCGTCGCGCAGCGCGGTCAGGCAGCCGATGATCCGGTCGCGGTCCCCGGCTACCCCGTCGCCGAACATGTCGCAGGCCAGCACCGTGTATCCGAGCCCGGCGTAACGGGCCGCCTGGCCCTTGGCGTGGTCGTCCAGCCCGGCGCCGCCGTGCACCAGCACGATGCCCGGCCGGCGGCCGGGCCGGGCGTCGTCGCGGTAGAGCACGCCGGACAGCGGCGTGCTGCCGTCGCGGTAGGCCAGCGGGCGGGCCGAGATCGTCATCTGGTCTCCAGTTCACAGGGGTCAGCCGGGCAGGATACGGGGCAGCCAGAATCCCGGGCAAATGGCTGGCCGCCGATGGCAATTGTTTGGCAAGGCGCCGGCAGGGCGGTGCAGGCAGCCTTTCGTGCTGAGGTGGCAGTCCGGAACGGGAGGTTGCTCAATGAGATCGTCATCACCTGACCGCTCGTGGCAGCGCCCGGAACGCCGGCGCTGGCGCCCGGCCATACGCCCGCTGGCGCTCATCGCGCCGGGACTGGTCACTGCCTTGCTGATCGCCGCATGCAGCTCCGGCGGCAGCCCGTCCTCCTCGTCAGCTGCCGGGGGTAAGCCGGTAGCGGGAGGCACCGCGACGATCGCGCTGCCCTCCGGGATCACCTACAACTGGATCTTCCCCTTCTACGCGATCACGCAGGCGAGCGTCTACAACGACCAGCAGTTCCAGTGGCTGATGTACCGGCCGCTGTATATGTTCGGGAGCCACGCCAGCACCTCGGTCGGGATCAACAGCCAGCTGTCGCCCGCCAATCTCCCGGTGTTCAGCGACGGCGGCAAGACGGTCACGGTGACCATGAAGGGCTGGAAATGGTCGGACGGCGAGACCGTGGACGCGCAGGACGTGGCCTTTTTCCTCAACATGGCCAAGGCGGAAAAGCTGAACTGGTACGCCTACGTCAGCGGCTTGCTGCCGGACAATGTTGCCTCCTACCGGGTGACCGGCCAGAACACGCTGACCATCCAGCTGACGCATCCGTTCGCGAGCACCTGGTTCACCTATAACCAGCTGTCGGAACTGAATCCGATGCCGCTGGCCTGGGACGTCACCAAGCTGGGGGCCAAGCCGGGCAGCGGCGGCTGCGCGACCGACAGCGCTGCCGATCACTGGGCCCGCTGCAAGGCCGTCTACGCATTCCTGAACTCGCAGGCCAAGCAGACGTCCAGCTACGCGACCAGCCCGCTGTGGTCGGTAGTGGACGGACCGTGGAAGCTGACCAGCTTCAGCACCGACGGCCACGTCTCGATGGCGGCGAACAAGTCGTACTCCGGCCCGGTCAAGCCCCGGCTTTCCGCGATCAAATTCGAGCCGTTCACCTCGGACTCCGCCGAGTACACCGCGCTGAAATCCGGCCTGGTCAACACCGGCTACATTCCGTCGGACGACCTGGCGCCCAAGCCCGCCCACTCGGCGCTGCCGGCCACCGATCCGCTGGGCAGCGGGTTCTACCTCAAGCCATTCGAGTCCTACGGGATCACCTTCGCCCAGCCGAACTTCAACAACCCGCAAGTGGGATTCATGGTCCGGCAGTTGTACATCCGGCAGGCGCTGCAGTACGTCATGGACCAGCCCGGCATCATCAAGGCCATCTTCCGCGGGTACGGCGAGACGACATCGGGACCGGCGCCGAACGCGCCAGCGAACCCCTGGACGCCGGCGATCCAGAAGGAAAACGGCGGGCAGGGGCCCTACCCGTTCGACATCGCCAAGGCCAGGGCGCTGCTGACCAGCCACGGCTGGGCCGAGACGGGCGGCGTGATGACCTGCCATGACCCGGCCAGATGCGGGACCGGGATCCCGAAGGGCCAGCAGCTCAAGCTCACCTACGTCTACGCCAGCGGCTCGCCGAGCACCAGCGAGATGTGGCAGGCCTACAAGTCCGACGCCTCCAAGGCCGGCCTGGATGTCACGGTTCAGTCCCAGGCGTTCAACACGATCATCGGCGAGTCCCTGCCCTGCGCGCCCATGGGGCCTAAGTGCAACGTGCAGGTATTCGCGTACGGCGGCTGGAGCTACGACGGTCCCGGCTTCGAGCCGACCGGCGAGCCGCTTTTCGCCACCGGCGCCGGCTCCAATTCCGGTAATTACTCCAACCCGGAAATGGACAAGCTGATCAGCGAGACGCACACCAGCAACAGCCTGGCCGTGTTCGATCAGTTCGCCACATTCGCGGCGGAGCAGCTGCCGTTCATCTGGGCACCGAGCGGGCCGCCGAGCGCGTACACGATCAACGCGGTCACCAGCAAGCTGCACAACGTCACGTTCAGCACGATGTACACCCTGCTTCCCGAGTACTGGTACTACACCAGGTAAATCCGGCGCACCGGGTGCCTGGAGATCTTCATGCTTTCAGCGGATGAAGCCTCCAGGCATTCCGGGACGGCCCGCCGCCCGGGCCGGCCGGGGCCGGCACTTGGCTCCGCAGCTTCTCCCGCGCGCGGGCCGCGTCGGGATGACGCAATTCCGTCAGGATGGTCAGCGCCTCTCCCCAGAGGGCATGCGCAGTTTTGCTGTTTCCTGTTGCCCGGTGGGTTTCGCCGAGCCGGATAAGCGTGTGGGCGCGGTGGTAATTATCGCCGACATCCGCATAGGCGCTGATCGCCTGCTGATAGAACGCGACGGCCTGGTCCAGGTGCCCGGACTGGTGGTAGCAGTAGCCGAGGCTGTCGAGGGTGGCGGCCTCGCCGCACCGGTTGCCGAGCTTGCGGTGCGCGGCCAGGGCCTGCTTGCAGTAGGTGAGCGCCTGCTGGTTCCTGCCGAGCAGCGCGAAATCCCAGCCGACGCCGTTCAGCGCGAACGCCTGCCCGGCCCGGTCGCCGGCCGTGCGGTACAGGCGCAACGCGCGCTGGGCATGATGCAGGCTCCGGGCATGGTCGGCTTGCGCGTCAAAGAGGCGGGACAAGGTGCAGTGGCATGCGGCCTGGCTCGCGCAATCGCCCAGTTCACGGCACAGCCGGAGCGCGTCCCTGAGATGACGCTCAGCGTCCTGCCACGAACCGAGCCGGATCAGGGCGTCGCCCAGGCTCCGGCCCGCGGCGGCCTGCGCAGCGCCGTCGCCGATGCGGCCCGCCGCGGCCAGGGCCTGCTCCTGCGACTGGACCCGGTCCAGGTAGTGGCCGCGGCGGGCAAAGTAGTCGCTGAGGACGGCGGGGATCTGCCAGGCATGGGCATCGAAGCCGCGCCCCGCGGCGGATGCGGTCGCGGCCAGCAGCACCTGGTGCTCGGCGCGCAACCACGCCAGGGCCTGATCCCGGCCGCGGAAGTGCTCCGGCACGGCACCCGGGCGCGGTGGGCTGACGGCGACCTGACGGTCAGCCGGGTACACCAGGCGCACGGCGGCGCGCGCCGTGTGCAGGTAATAGTCGAGGACCCGCTGGAGTGCACTGCGGCTCTCGTCTTCGGCACTGAGCTCGGCGGCGTATGCGCGGAGCAGATCGTGCAGGGCGAACCGGCCGAGAACCGGCTCCTGGACGAGGTTGACGGCCGCCAGTTCGCGGAGGGCGGAGCGGGCGGTCCCGGCCGGGACCGCCGCGGCGCTGGCGGCGGCCGCAACCCGGATATCGGGGCCGGGATGCGCCCCCAGCAGCCGGAACATCCGCGCGGCCGGCTCGCTCAGCAGCCGGTAAGACCAGGAGAAGGCGGCTCTGACGTCCGCGGCCCGGTCGCCCGCGTCCAGCGCATCCAGGCGGCTGTGGCTGTCCCGCAGCCCGGCCGCCAGCGCGGTCAGCGGGAAATCGGACCGGCTCGCCGCCCGGGCCGCGGCGATGGACAGGGCCAGCGGCAGCCGCGAGCACAGCGAGATCAGCTCGGACACCGCCCGCGGCTCCGCGCAGGCCCGCCCGGCTCCGATCCGGCGGGCCAGGAGCTGCCGTGCCTCCGGCTCGCTGAGCACGTCCAGCCGCAGTGGCTGGGCGCATTCGGCCGCGATCAGCCCGCTGAGCTCGCTGCGGCTGGTAACCAGGACCGCGCACTGCGCTCCGGCGGGGAGCAGCGGGCGCACCTGAGCCCCGTCCCTGGCATTGTCCAAGACGATCAGCATCCGCTTTCCGGCTAGCCGGCTGCGGTACGCGCTGGCCCTGGCTTCCACCCGCGCGTCGTCCTGGCTGACGCTCATGCCCAGTGACTCCAGCAGGCCGCTGATGGCCTCGGCGGGTGAGACCGGATCGGGCGACGGGCCGAAACCGTGCAGGTTGACGTAGAGCTGGCCGTCCGGGAACCGGTGCTGGACCCGGTGCGCCCACTGCAGGGCCAGCGCGGTCTTGCCCGCGCCGGGAGGTCCGCTGATCGCTATGAGCACCGGCCCGGCCGCGCCGGCGCCCGCGTCCAGCCAGCCGGTCAGCGCCGCCAGTTCCCGCTGCCTGCCGGTGAAATGCCCAGGAGCGGCCGGCAGCTGGTGCGGGGTGGGGGCAGGCACCCGGTCGAGTACCGGATCTCCGCGCAGGATCTGCCGGTGCAACTGCTGCAGCTCAGCGCCTGGCTCGACGCCGAGCTCGGCGATGAGCCTGCCGCGCAGGTCCCGGAACACCCGCAGGGCGTCGGCCTGCCGCCCGCAGCGCGACCAGGCGATCATCAGCATTCCGGCCAGCCGCTCGGCGAGCGGGTGGCCGGCCAGGACCAGGGGAATCTCCGCGGCGGCCTCCGCATGATGCCCGGCGGCAATCAGGCGCTCGAACCGGGCCTGGATCGCGGCCAGCCGCTCGTCGGCCAGCCCGGCCCGGACTGCCTCCGCCGCTGCGGTGGCCGGAACGTCAGACAGGGCGCTGCCCCGCCACAGCTCCAGGGCCTGGTCCAGAATCCCGGTCGCCTGGCTGTCGTCGGCAGTCTGCCGGGCGGCTCGCACCAGCGACCGGAACTGATGCACGTCGACCAGGCCCGGGCTGATCTGCAGCCGGTAGCCGTCGCCGTAGCGGTCGACCGAGGCGCCCGGCACGCCGGTCATCGCCTTCCGCAACCGGGTCGCCAGGATCTGCAGGCTGGCGCGCGCAGACGGCGGCGGCATGCTCTCCCAGAGCGCGTCGACCAGGTCGCCAGCGGGCACCACCCGGCCGGCCGACAGCCCGAGCAGGGCAGCGAGCAGGCGCAGCTGCGGGCGTGGCGGCCGCAGCCAGGCCCCGCCGTCGCGAATCTCGACCGGCCCCAGTACCCGCAGCCAGACTTGGCCTCCCAGCACGCCTCTCCCATGATCGCTGGCGCTTGGCAGCTGCTCGATCACCAGGATATGGCCGACAAACTACATTTTCCGTATATATCGGACAGGCATGCCGGGCATTGTGACGCACCTGTCACCGTCCCGAGACCCGTCTTCCGGCCGCGGTCCGCCCGTCCGCCGGGACGGTGCCGAGATCCGGAGGAGGACTAGAACAGCCGCAGCGCGCCGTCGTCGACGCCCCGCATGGTGTCGTAGTCGAGCGTGATGCAGCGGATGCCGCGGTCCTCGGCCAGCGTCCTGGCCTGCGGCCGGATCTCCTGCGCGGCGAAGACGCCCTGGACCGGGGCGAGCAGCGGATCGCGGTTCAGCAGCTCCAGGTACCGGGTGAGCTGCTCCACCCCGTCGATCTCGCCGCGGCGCTTGATCTCCACCGCGACGCTCAGGCCAGCCGTGTCCCGGCACATCAGGTCCACCGGGCCGATCGGCGTGGGGTACTCCCGCCGGACCAGCCGCCATCCCTCGCCCAGCAGGTGCAGCTGCACGGCCAGCAGTTCCTGCAGGTGCGATTCCACGCCGTCCTTGATGAGGCCCGGGTCGACGCCCAGGTCGTAGCGGGCGTCGCTGACGATCTCCTCGATCGTGATCGTCAGCGTCTCGCCGGACTTGCCGGTCACCACCCAGCGGCCGGGCTCCTCGGCCAGCCGGCAGGGCGGCGACATCCAGTTCAGCGGCTTGTAGCTGCCGCCGTCCGAGTGGACCAGGACCGAGGAGTCGGCCTTGACGATGAGCAGCCGCGTCGCGAGCGGCAGATGGGCCGAGAGCCGCCCGGCATAGTCCACGCTGCACCGGGCGATGACGATGCGCACCGCAGAACTGTAGCCCGGCCGCTGCCGTCAGGCCCGCACCCGGCTGGTACCGGATCGCGGGGCGGCGTGCGCACGCCGCGCCCCCCGCGGCCGTCCTGGCTCCCGCCGCGGGCCGGCCAGCCGGGTGCTGCGGCCGGCCGCTGTGCTGCTCGGCCAGCAGGGTCCGCTTCTCGGCGGCGATCTGCGCCAGGCCCCTGGTCATCCAGGTCAGCATCGGCCCCAGCATCTGCCGCCAGGCGGGCGCCGTGTGGCCGGCGTCCGGGATTAGGTGCACGGTCACCGAGGGCTGGCGGCGAGCAGCAGCAGGAACAGCCAGATCGATTGCGGCTCCAGCACGGCGCGCTCCTCGCATCCCGCCGTGCGTCTCCGCGTGCCCGGGGGGCCGCCCGGATGGCCGCAGTGACGATGATTTGCCCGCGCGCGGGCGGGTGCTTTACCTCGCGGCGGCCCGGGCCCGGCGGCGGTCCGGAGGCGCGGAATAATGCTTCCCGCCGCCAGCGTCATGTCACGGCAGCAGGTCGTCAGCGAAGGAGATCGTCATGACCGGCGGCAGGACCCGTGAGCCCGCGTAGGGCCCGGCGGCTGCCCGCAGACCTGCCCCGCCGGCCGCGCGGCGGGCTGCGCCCGTCCGGTGATCGCGGCGCGCCGGCCGCCGCCGATGCGGCGGCGGCACGGCTGGGCCCGCCGCAGGTCCAGGCCTGGCCGGACGGCGACTGGGTCGTCCGCCAGGTGCCGGGGGCAGCGGCCGCGAAGGCCTACCGGTGCCCGGGCTGCGACCAGGAGATCTGGCCGGGCACCGCGCATGTCGTGACCTGGCCGGCGCAGTCGCCGGGACCGGCCGAGCGGCGGCACTGGCACAGCGCCTGCTGGCAGCGCCGCCCGCGGCGGCCCGGCCCGGGACCGCGGACGCACCGGTAGCGGCCGGGCCGCCGCCAGCTCAGCGCAGCTTGCCGGCCTGCGAGAGCGTGCGGATGCCGCGGATCACCATCGCGATGCCGATGATCACCGGGCCGTAGGCGATGAAGTAGCTGCCGCCGTTGGACGCGGCCGAATAGGTGACCACGGTGACCGCGATGCCGGCCACCAGGATCAGCGCGCCGATCAGGATCTGCCGCATGCCGCGCTTGCGGGCGATGTTGGACAGCGAGCCCGCCGCGGGCGGCGGGAGCTGCACCGGCGGCATCGTCACGCCGGGCTCGCCGAACGTGCTGCCGGTCCCGGCCGCGCTGCCGTAGGACGGCTGCTGGCCGTACCCCGGCTGCCCGTACCCGGCCTGCGGCGGATAGCCGCCCTGCTGGCCGTACCCGGGCTGCTGGCCGTACCCGGGCTGCTGGCCGTACCCGGGCTGCTGGCCGTAATCCTGCGGGCCGTGCCCCTGCTGCGCATGCCCCTGGTCGCCATAGCCCTGCTGGCCGTACGAGCCGTAGCCCTGGCCCGGCCCGGGGTCGAACTGCGGTGACGTCATGTCTGCTCCTCATGGTGGTGACGGGGCTAGCTGCGACCGGGCTAGCCGGATGCCGCCGGCCTGATCAGGTCGCGCAGCCAGGCGGCCGGCGGCAGGCCGATGATCGAGTTCAGGCCGAGCGCGGAGACCTGCACGCCCCGCCCGGCCACCACGCCGGCCCACCAGAACTCGTTCTGCGTCGCCGCCCGCAACGAGGCCGAGCTGTGCAGCAGCGTGCGGCGGACGCAGTAGTGCCCGCCGAGGAACACGTCGGGCTCCGGTTCGCCGATGGCCAGGTCCGGCGAGCGCTGCCGCAGCCGCGCCAGCGCCCCGGCGGCGTAGCCGTCCGCGGAACCGGTCACGGTCCGGGCGGTGACGATCGCCGCCAGCCTGATGCCCGGGCCAGGCCCGCCCTTGTGCACCAGCGTGATCCGCTCCTCGACCGCCGAGCTGTCCACCGCGGGCAGCCGGACCAGCGGCAGCAAGCCGGGCACCGGCGGATGGGCGAACTGCACCGGGCCGGCGGCCTGGATGAAGCCGGCGCTGGCCTGGCTCGCCGTGATCATGATGGCCACGCCGCCGGTCACCGCGCACAGCTGCAGCTGGCGGTTCTGCTTGTTGCCCTTCGGCGCGACCCACTGGCCGCGGCCGTCCGGGTTGCCCGCCACTTCGGCGGGAAAGGCCTGCTCGAAGACGTAACGCCGGGCCTTCAGCCGCTTGCGCACGGTCTGCAGGTACTGATCGATGCCCGGCCCGGCCGGCTCGACGGAAATGATCAGGTGCGGCAGCCTCAGCCGCAGCACCGGCACCGGCCGCGGGCCGCCCTGCGGCTGGCAGGCCATCAGGGCGCTGCTGAACGGGACGGCCGGGCCCGGCGCCACCGGGCTGCCCTCCGGCCCCTGGGCCAGGTGCGGGCCGTCCGGGAGGCCGCCGCCCAGGGGCCCGCCCGCCGGGTGGCCGACCAGATGCTCGGTCACCGGCGCGGTCCCTTCGTGGCGGTCGGAGCCGGGCCCGGTCCAGCTGGAGCGGCGCCGCTCAGCGGCGGACCGCGAGCATCGTCCCCGGCGGGGATTTAGTGTATTGCGGCATTTACCTGCCTATCGGCTATTCGCCGTTTTGGGCCAGCACCGCGCCCGGGGGTTGACAGCACCCCCGCAGCCGGCCAAGGTGCGGACCGCCCGCCCGCCCGCCGATCTCCCACGGATGGACGCCGATGAGCCTGTTCGACCTGACCGGCAAGGCCGCCTTCGTCACCGGCGCGTCCCGGGGGATCGGCCAGGCCATCGCCGTAGGCCTGGCCGAGGCGGGCGCCGACGTGGCGCTGGTCGCCCGCAGCCGGGACGGGCTGGCGGATACCGCCGAGCAGATCACCGCCATCGGCCGCAAGGCCGTCGTGATCCCCGCCGACGTCACCGCCGAAGCGGAGGTGACGGCCGCGGTCACCGCTGCGATCGACCAGCTCGGCGAGGTCGACATCGTGGTCAACAACGCCGGCGGCTCGAACTTCGTGACCGGCTTTCGCGACCTGCGGCTGCCCGGCTGGCAGAAGCTTCTCCGGCTCAACCTGGACTCGGCCGTCTACGTCTGCCACGCGTTCGCGGGTCATCTGCTGGACCGGCGGTCCGGCTCGGTCATCAACGTCGCCTCGGTGGCCGGCCTGCTCGGCTCGCCGTTCCTGGCTGCCTACGGCGCGGCCAAGGCGGGGCTGATCTCGCTGACCCAGTCGCTGGCCGTGGAATGGGGGGCCGAGGGCGTCCGGGTGAACGCACTGTGCCCGGGCTGGACCGCGACCGACCTCAACCGCCACCTGTGGGAGGACCCGGCCGCCGGCCCGGCCACGGTGGCGACGGTGCCGCTGCGCCGCTGGGCGCGGGCGGCGGAAATGGCCGGCCCGGCGGTGTTCCTGGCCAGCGCCGCCTCGTCGTTCATGACCGGCCAGGTGCTGGTGGTGGACGGCGGCCAGACCGTACACCCCTGAACCCAGGCGCCTCCCGCCGAGGGCAAGCGCCCCCGCCGAACGCGAGCACCCCCGAGCGCGTGCGCCCCCCGAACGCCAGCGCCCCCCGCCCGGGATCAGGGGGCGGGGGGCGCTCAGCAGTGCGGCGGTGCGGCTAGGCCGTCCACCACTCTTCGTCGTCAGCGGCCTTGCCGGTCTTGGCGCCGGCCGGCTGCCTGGCGGGACCGCCCGCCGGGGTCCCGTTCTCCGGCTGGCCGGACGGGGCCGGGCGGCTGTGCGCAGCGCCGCCGTTGGCCGGCGCGGGCGCCGCGGCCACCGCCTTGGGCTGCTGGCCCGCGGCGACGGCGCCGCCGCCCTGCTGCGGCTTGAGCGCGTCGGCCAGGCCCGGCATCTGGGTGCCCAGCAGCTGGCTGATCTGGGCCAGGTGCGCGGCCACGCTCTCCTTCTGCTTGTTGAGCTCGTCCACCTGCCGCTGGGCCAGCGTCCGGATCCGGTCTGACTCGGACTTGGTCTCGGCGAGCTGCTGGTCGGCCTGGCCCTTGGCCTGCGCGACGATCTGGTCGGCGTTCTTCTTGGCGTTGCTGACCAGCTGGCGGGAGTGCTGGTCGGCCTCGCGCCGGGTCTGCTCGGCCTGGGCGCTGGCCTTGGCGGCCCGCTGCTCGGCGGTCGCGGCCCGCTGCTCGGCCTCGGACACCATCTTCTGGGTCGCGGTCTGCGCGGCGGCGAGGCGCTCGGCCTCCTGCCGCTCGGCTTCCTCGCGGCGGGAGGCCAGCTGGATCTCGAACTCTGCCTCGGCCTGGGCGCGCTGCGCCTCGCTCTCCTCCAGGATGCGCTGCGCCTGGCTGCGCATCTCATCCGCCTGCCGCTTGGAGGTGGTGAGGATCTCGTCCCGCTCGCGCTTGGACGACGCCTTCAGCTGAGCGACCTCGCGCTCGGTGGTGGTGCGCAGCTTGGCGATGTCGCGCTCGATGGAGGCGCGCTTCTCGGCCACCTCGTGCTCGGCGGTGGCCCGCAGCTTCGCCGCCTCGCGCTCGGTGGTCGAGGTCAGCTCGTCGGCCTCGCGCCGGGCGGTGGTGCGGATGGCGTCGGCCTCGCGCTCGGCGGAAGAGCGCTGGTCGTCGGTCTCCCGCTTGGCGATGGCCCGCAGCTCGGCCGCCTCGTTCTCGGCCGCGGCCCGCAGCTCGGCCGCCTCGACCTTGGCCGTGGCGTTGAACTCGTTGGCCGCCGACCGGGCCTCCTGCAAGATCTCGGTGGCCTGCTCCTCGGCCAGCCTCAGCAGCTGCTCGATCCGCGAGCCCAGGCCGGAATAGGTCGGCCGCTCCTGCTCCTGGATCTGCCGGTGCGCGTCCGCCAGCTCGCGCTGCAGGGCCTGCACCTGCTCGCGGTGCTGGCGCAGCTCACCGTCGATCTGCTTGAAGTGCTCATTGACTTGATGCGGGTCGAAGCCGCGCATCACCCGCGCGAAGTCGCGCTGCGGGGTCTCCTCGAAGAAGTTGCTGAGCTGGGCATCGATATCGGGCTGCATATCGCCTAATCCTGAGTAGATGTGGGGGAATAGCTAGCCCCGGGCGAGTGCCTCACGAGCCCGCGGGCCGGCCGACAACGCTACCGAAGTCATGGCCCGGCCAGCGCGCAAAGCTGATCGCCCCGGTCGTTCGCACCCTACTCTCCCGCCTGCGGCCCCGCGGGCGGTTCGGGGCCGCTGGTGCTGGAGATATCAGTCTTTACCGATATGCCGAGGCTCATGGCGGCCGAAACAGCCCGATATGTGACGTCCGGAGCTTTTCGCCGGCCGCTGTCTCAGCCCGGCCGAAGGCGCGGTCCGGAGCCTGGACCAGCTCGGTCAGCACTCCGCCGAGGCCGGCCGGATGCAGGAACGCGATCGAGGCGCCCATGGAGCCGTGCCGTGGCCGCGCGTCGAGCAGCCGGACCCCGGCGGTCCCGATCTCGGCCAGCGCCGCGGTGATGTCGGTCACGCCGTAGCCGACGTGGTGCAGCCCCTCGCCGCGGCGCGCGATGAACCGGCCGACCGTGGTGCCCGGGCCGAGCGGCTCCAGCAGCTGCACGTAGGACGCCCCGGCCGGGCCGCCGGCGACCTGCAGCATCGCCTCCCTGACGCCCTGATCCTCGTGGATCTCGCGGCTGACGACCTGCAGCCCGAAGGTGCCGGAGTAGAAGGCGATCTTCTCCTCCAGGTCGCGGCAGGCAATCCCGACATGGTCGATCCGGGTCAGCATGATGATCCCTTCGCTCCGGCGCCCCGCCGGCCCGCGCCCGCCGCGCCGGACTGGTCGCCCGGCGGCCCGCAGGTATCGTTGCACGTATGGCAGAAGCGGTCATCGTTGGCGGAGCACGGACACCGACCGGGCGGCTGATGGGCGCGCTGAAGGACTTCAGCGCCGCGCAGCTCGGCGGCATCGCGATCAAGGCGGCGCTGGAGCGCGCGGGCATCCGCGGCGACCAGGTCGACTACGTGATCATGGGGCACGTGCTGCAGGCCGGCGCGGGCCAGATCCCGTCCCGGCAGGCCGCGGTGGCCGGCGGCATTCCGATGTCGGTGCCGTCGCTGACCATCAACAAGGTCTGCTTGTCGGGCCTGGACGCGATCGCGCTGGCCGCCCAGCTGATCCGGGCCGGCGAATTCGAGGTCGTGGTGGCGGGCGGCATGGAGTCGATGACCCAGGCTCCGCACCTGCTGGCCGGCTCGCGCCGGGGATTCAAGTACGGCGCGGCCAGCCTCGCGGACGCGATGGAGCTGGACGGCCTGACCGACCCGTTCGACCACGTGTCGATGGGCGAGTCCACTGAGCGGCACAACGCGCGGCTGTCCATCGGCCGGGCCGAGCAGGACGAGTTCGCGGCCCGCTCGCACCAGCTCGCCGCCCGCGCCATCAAGGACGGGCTGCTGGCCGAGGAGATCGTCGGCGTCGAGATCCCGCAGCGGCGCGGCCAGCCGCCGGTGGTATTCGACGCCGACGAGGGCGTGCGCGCCGACGCCACGGCCGAGTCGCTGAGCCGGCTGCGCCCGGCGTTCGCGGCCGACGGCACGATCACCGCCGGGACTGCCTCGCAGATCTCCGACGGGGCGTGCGCCGTCGTGGTGATGTCGGCCGGGGCGGCGGCCGCCGCCGGGGCCCCGGTGCTGGCCGAGGTCGGCGCCCACGGCGTGGTGGCCGGGCCGGACAACTCGCTGCACTCTCAGCCGTCCCGGGCTATCTCCCGCGCGCTGCGCAAGGCCGGGCTGAGCGTGGCCGACCTGGACCTGATCGAGATCAACGAGGCGTTCGCCGCGGTCGCCGTCCAGTCCATGCGCGACCTCGGCATCGGCCCTGAGCGGGTGAACGTCAACGGCGGCGCGATCGCGATCGGGCATCCGCTCGGCGCGTCGGGCGCCCGGATCGCCTGGCACCTGATCTGCGAGCTGCGCCGCCGCGGCGGCGGCCTGGGCGCGGCCGGCCTGTGCGGCGGCGGCGGCCAGGGCGACGCGCTGCTGCTGCGAGTGCCCGCGCCCGCCCGCGGCTGAGCTCCGGCCGTGCCCGCGCTCGATCCCGGCGCCCTGGTCAGCGCCGCCAGCGACGGCGACCCGCGGGCGCTGGCCCGGCTGATCTCGCTGGTCGAGAGCGGCTCGGATCAGCTGCGCCCGATCATGGAACTGATCGCGCCGCTGACCGGGCGCGCGCGGGTGATCGGGCTGACCGGCGCGCCCGGGGTCGGCAAGTCGACCGTGACCGGGGCGCTGGTGCGCCATTACCGCGGGCACGGCAAGCGGGTCGGGGTGCTGGCCGTCGACCCGACCTCGCCGTTCAGCGGCGGCGCGCTGCTCGGCGACCGGGTCCGGATGCAGGATCACGCCACCGACGCCGCCGTGTTCATCCGCTCGATGGCCAATCGCGGGCACCTCGGCGGGCTGTCCTGGGCCACTCCGCAGGCGCTGCGCATCATGGACGCGGCCGGCTTCGAGATCGTCCTGGTGGAGACCGTCGGCGTCGGCCAGGCCGAGGTCGCGATCGCCGCGCTGGCCGACTCGACCCTGGTCGTGGTCGCGCCGGGGATGGGAGACTCGATCCAGGCCGCCAAGGCCGGCATCCTGGAGATCGCCGACATCTTCGTGGTCAACAAGGCCGACCGGCCCGGTGCCCAGGAGGCGATCAGGGACCTGCGCACGATGCTGGCGATGGCGCAGCGCGCCGAGGGTGCCTGGAAGCCGCCGATCGTGGCGGCCACCGCCGCTGCCGGCGAGGGCATCGACGACCTCGCGGCCCGGCTGGCCCGGCACGCGGACTGGCTGGCTAAGTCGGGCGAGGGTGACCGGCGGCGGCACGAGCGGGCCCGGGAAGAGATCACCGCCATCGCCGTGACCGAGCTGCGCCGCCGGCTCGGCGCGCTGCCGGGGGAGTCGCGGCTGGACGAGCTGGCCGACCGGGTGGCCCGGGGCAAGACCGATCCCTACGCCGCGGCCGACGAGCTGATCGGCGACCAGGCGGAGGCCGTCGCCTCAGCCGGCTGACGCGCCGCCGGCGTCCGCCGCGCCGGTCCTCGCCGCGGCCGCCCGGGTCGGCGGTGTCCTGGCCGCGGCGGCGCTGGCCGCCGCGGCCTCCAGCACCGACTCGCTGCGCAGCCGGGCCTCGTAGGCGGCCTTGCCGCCGCGGGCGCCGAACAGCCGCTTGGTGATCACCAGGTACAGCACCAGCGCCAGGTTGACGCCGAACAGCAAAAGCTTGAAGGCGCTGAACCCGATGCTCAGCTCGTAGATCTCGTACGGCAGGCCGAGCGAGGTCGCCACCATGGCGAAGTACTCGCCCCAGCGCCGCCCCAGCCACAGGCCCGCCGCCTCGGTCAGCTCCACCACGGCGTACAGCGCCAGCACCGCCACGATCAGGTCGATGGTGCCAGGGCTGAGGGTCAGCGCGTGGTGGATCAGGCCGACCAGCTTGGAATGGTCGATGTTGTAGCCGAAGTCGCGGAACAGCGTCCGGAAGGCCGGGCGCTCCCGGTCGAAAGCGTGCTCGATCGAGTGCCGCGAGCCGCGGAAGTGCCACAGCACGTAGGCCAGCACGCCGACCAGCACCCCGCGGACGAGGCGCTCGACCGCGAACACCCGCAAGATGACCGAGCTGCGCACCTCCTTGCCGCGGCGCGGCTCCGGCGCCTGCGCGGCCGGGCCGGTGCGCTGCGGCGGGCCCGGCACGAAGGCCGCGCACCGCAGGCACTGCCACGCCTCGCCGTCCGCGGTCCGCGCGCTCAGCTGTTCCCGCAGCTCAGGTTCCTCAGGCGCGTACGTGACATGCCCGGATCGCCCGCAGCTGAGCAGCGACCAGTCCACACCGGCAGCCTACGGCAGCCCGGCGACGACCCGGTTCCGCCGGATGTGCAGCTGTTGGCCAGGCCGGGATGTCCCCAGGCCGCGGCCTGGTCAGGCCGCAGTGTCCCAGGCCGCGGCCTGGCCAGGCCGCAGCGTCCCCAGGCCGCGGCCTGGCCAGGCCGCAGCGTCCCCAGGCCGCGGCCTGGCCAGGCCGCAGCGTCCCCAGGCCGCGGCCTGGTCAGGCCGCGGCGCCGGCCGGACCGAGGACGCCGTCGGCCAGCACCAGCACCTCGCCGCAGACCCGCGACAGGGCCAGGGCGTCGCAGCCGACCACCAGGATGGCGGTGCTGCGGGCCAGCTCGCGCAGCCCGCCGTCCAGCGCCGCCGCGTCTCGCAGCGGCAGGTCGTCGAGCAGCCCGTCCGCCAGCAGCAGCGCGGGCTCGCCCGCCGCCGCGGCGGCCAGCCGGGCCCGGCGCACGACCGCCTCCGGCGCGGAGCGCAACGGCACCCCGGTCCACGGGGACAGCCCCAGCCGGTCGATGATGGCGGCGCTGAGCGCGCGCTGGTCGGCCGCGGCGACCGGTGCGCTGCGCGCGGCGCGCTCGACCAGGCCGCGGACCCGCACGGCGGGCTGCGGCCGCCGGGCCCGGCGGGCCACGCCGACCCGGGACCGGACCGCGCCGCGTCCGGCCGCGGTGGCCAGGTCCGCGCCGAGCACCCGCAACTCGCCGTAGGCAGGCCGGGCGTGCCCGGACAGCAGATCCGTCAGCGCCGCCCCCGCCTCCGGCCGCGGCACCGCGATGCCGAGGGGCGGCTGGCCGCCGGGCGGGAAGTCGATCCGGAAGCTGGCCGACCGCAGCGCCCAGCCCAGGCCCTGCTTCAGCCCGACCCCGGCGGCGGCCAGCACCGGCACGGCCCGTACGGCCCATGCGGCCGGGTCCTCACGTCCAGCCGGCCCGGCCGGGCAGTCGCGCCCGGCCCGTCCGGCTCCGCCGTCGTCCCGCTCAGCGCGACCAGCCGGGCCGTCGGCAGCCCCGGCCGTTCCGCCCAGCCCGTCGTCATCCCCGGCCGCCCAGCCGGAGCCGGCGCCGCGGCCGGAGCGGATGCTGGCGCGGCTGCCGCGCGCGGCGGCATGGCCGCCCGGCGCGTTTTCCCGTTCCCTGGTTCCCCCGATTCCCGCCCCCCGATGCGTCCCGGCCCACGGCCTGGCCGCGCTGCCGCGGGGCCTGCGTGATCGTCACTGCCTGGCGGCCGGCTACGCCCCCTGCTTTCCACCCGGCCCGGACTCTGGTCACTTCAGCCCCTTGCCTACCGCGCTATATTACTCGCTGTTACCTTTTGATCTACATGCGCAACACCGTCGGATTACCGGCCCGGGCAGCCAAAGCCGGCGGCGCAGCCTGGCTGCAGCGGTACGTTGTGGCTGTGCGCAAGCCGCTCGCTCTCCCGTTTGACCCGATCGAGCGGGCCGCGGGGACCTGGGAGCGCAGGTTCGGCGATTCGCGGCCGATGGCCGCCGTCACCTCGATCATGCGGGTGCAGCAGATCCTGCTCGCCGAGCTGGACGAGCTGCTGCGCCCGCACGAGCTCACCTTCGCCCGGTATGAGGCGCTGGTCCTGCTCAGCTTCAGCCGCACCGGGGCGCTGCCGCTGGGCCTGATCGGCGAGCGGCTGATGGTGCATCCGACCAGCGTCACCAACACGATCAACCGGCTGGAGCAGCAGCGGCTGGTCACCCGGCGGCCGAACCCCGACGACGGCCGCGGCACGCTGGCCGGGATCACCCCGGCCGGCCGCGCGGTGGTCGAGCGGGCCACCGCTGACCTGATGGCGGCCGGGTTCGGCATGGCCGGCTACGACGCGGGCCAGCTGGAGGAGATGTTCGGCCTGCTGCGGGCCCGGCGGCTGCAGGCCGGCGACTTCGGCCCCTTGGGCTAGCTGACCGGGCGGGCAGGCCGGGCCGGCTGCCCCGGCGGGAAGCCAGCCGCGCCGGGCAGGTCAGCCGCTGCCGGTGCCGGTGACCGGTGACGGCGCCCAGCTCCGGCCGCCGTCCCTGGTGATGTACACCTCGCCGAGGCTCGCGTCGGCCGGCACGGCGATGCCGACCGCGGGCGAGGTCATGCCCACGTAGGCGAAGCCGCCGGGCGGCGGATCGGCCACCTTCGCGCTGGCCCAGCTGCCGCCGGCGTCCGCGGAGAAGCACATGCCGGTGCTGGTGGCCAGCACGGCCACGCCATCGTCCGCGGCGGCCAGCCAGGCCGCCCGGCCGGTGCTGCTGGCCTGCCCGGCCTGGGTCCAGCTCGCGCCGGCGGGCGAGGCGTAGATGGTCTTGACCGCGGCGCCCCCGCTGCTGGCGTCGCAGCTGAGCAGCAGCCGCGACCCCGCCGCCGTCCCGGTGGCCGATCCCGCCGCGAGCTGGGCCCCGGCGGGCTGGCCGGTGCGCAGCGCCGCCCCGGTCTGGCAGGCCGGCGGGATCTGCCCGGCCACGTGCCAGGCCGTGCCGTCCAGCGGGCCGGTGAGCACCGCGCCGGAGGGAGCCAGCAGGTAGCCGGCCGGCTGGCCCGGGTCAGCGCGGGTGCCGGAGGCGATCACCAGGCTGGCCGCGGCGGCCCCGCCGCCGGCGGCGCGGAGGTCCTGCGCCGCGCCCGGCACCTGGGTCCAGGTGCCCGACCCCGCGGCCGCCGAGTACAAGGTGAAGCTGGTGCAGCCCGCGGCGTAGTCCCGGCCCTGGCCGCTGCACCGGGCGAAGATCGCGAACGCCCGCCCGGCCGCCGCTTCCAGCGCGATGACCCGCTGCCCGCCGGTGCCCTGCCGTTGCCAGGTCCGGCCGCCGTCAGCGGTGTCCCACAGCGCCGGCCCGTAGGCCCAGCCGTCCTGCAGGCTGGCGAAGCGCAGCTGGCTGACCCCGCGGCTGCCGGACGGCCCGGGGGCGAGCGGGGCGCTGACCCCGTACCAGGAACCGCCGAACGTCGAGGTGCCCGCCAGCGAGGTGCAGTACCGGGTGGCGCAGTGGCCGGGCGTCCCGGCCTGGCCGATGACCGCGCCGACCAGGCCGCCGGTGCCGGTGCCGGTGATCGTGACCGAGGTCGGCGCGAAGCTGGCCGGGACCGCCGCGCCGGAGGTCGTGGCCGACAGCCCGGTTGAGGACGGGATCTGGGTGGCGGACTTGGTGGCCTCGCTGCCCGGCGTGGCGCTGGGCGCCGGGCTCGGGCTCCTCGCGGGCTGGGTGGGCAGCGAGGCTTCGGCCGCGGGCCGTTGCCGGCCGGGCCCCGGGCGCAGCTGGGCCACCAGGGCCGGGGCGGCGGCGGCGCCGGCGATGACCACCGCGGCGGCGGCGCCGGCCAGCAGCGCGCGCTGCGCCTTGCGCCGCCGCGCCCGGCGCCGGACCCGCTCGAACGTGCCCGGCGGCGGCAGCAGCGGTTGCACGGACGCGTTCAGCAGCTCGTGGATGCGGTCGGAGTCGTCAGTCACCGACGTCCCCCAGGGCCGCCCGCAGCCGGGTTCGCGCGTGGTGCAAGTCAGCTTTCACCGTGCCCTCCGGCCGGCCCAGCATCGCCGCTACTTCCCGCACTCCGAAGCCGCCGTAGTAGTGCAGCAGGAACGCGTTGCGCAGTTTCGGCGGCAGCCCGGCGATCAGCGCGCGCACGTCGACGTCCTGCGCCGGGTGGCAGGCCGGGTCGGCGGGCGCGGCTGCGATCATGACCCGGATCGCGCGGCGCTCCCGGCCGGACTTGCGCCAGTGGTCGCGCACCAGGTTAGTGGCGATCATGTACAGGTAGCTCTGCGGGCTGTCCAGCGAGGACCAGCGCGACAGCAGCCGGGTGAAGGCCTCGGACGCGATCTCGTGCGCGGTCTCGTCGTCGTCCACCAGCCGCCGCACCCAGCCGGCCAGCCGCGGGTAGCAGGCGTTGAACAGCTCCTCGGCGGCGTCCTGGTCTGCCGTGCGCAGCCTCGCCACTGAGCTCCCCTGCCTGGTCGCGCGGGTTGCAGGCGCGCGCCACGGTGCCTGGACGGTCACCACGTCCCCCGTGAGCACCGCGCAGCCCGCGTCGTTTGCGCTGGATCGCATTCGTTGTACCACACATTCCGGGTGCGACTGATCCGGCCGGCCGCGGCACGGCCTGGCTGCGAGCAAAGACGACACAGCAGTCCGTTTGGTTGGCGCTCGCCCCCCGCTGGCCCCGGCGGCGGGCGTCCGGCGCGGCCGGCCGGGGCCGCGGGCCTGCCGCCGCGCCGGGTCGCGACGTACACTGGAAGAGAAAGATAGTAGGACGTCCTACTAAATTGCCCGGGGCAGGTCGCCCGCCCCGGAGAGGATGACCATGACAGCGGAACCGCCCGCGGCCGGCCCGGCCGCAGGGGACCGGTACGCCGGCGGCCGGGCCCGGTGGCAGCGGCGCTACGACGGCTCCCGGCTGCGCGACGCCGATTTCACCTCCCTGTCCGGGCTGGACCTCGACCCGGTCTACGGGCCGCCGCCCGGCGCGGTGGTGCCCGGCTTCGAGCGCATCGGCTGGCCGGGGGAGTTCCCGTTCACCCGCGGGCTGTACCCGGCGGGCTACCGCGGCCGGGCCTGGACGATCCGCCAGTTCTCCGGCTTCGGCAACGCGCAGGCCACCAACGAGCGGTACAAGATGCTGCTCGCCGCCGGCGGCGGCGGCCTGTCGGTGGCATTCGACATGCCGACGCTGATGGGCCGCGACTCCGACGACCCGCGCTCGGCCGGCGAGGTCGGGCACTGCGGCGTCGCGATCGACTCGGCCGCGGACATGGACGTGCTGTTCGGCGGGATCGAGCTGGCCGGCGTCACGACCTCGATGACAATCAGCGGCCCGGCCGTGCCGGTGTTCTGCATGTACCTGGCCGCCGCGCGGCGCCAGGGCGCCGACCTCGGCAAGCTCAACGGCACGCTGCAGACCGACATCTTCAAGGAGTACATCGCGCAGAAGGAGTGGCTGTTCCCGCCGCAGCCGCACCTGCGCCTGATCGGCGACCTGATGGAGTACTGCCAGGCGAGCATCCCCGACTACAAGCCGATCTCGGTGTCGGGCTACCACATCAGGGAAGCGGGGGCCACCGCCGCGCAGGAGCTGGCGTTCACGCTGGCCGACGGGTTCGGCTACGTCGAGCTCGGACTGTCCCGGGGCCTGGACATCGAGACCTTCGCGCCCGGCCTGTCGTTCTTCTTCGACTCGCACATCGACTTCTTCGAGGAGATCGCCAAGTTCCGCGCGGCCCGGCGGATCTGGGCCCGCTGGCTGCGCGACGTCTACGGCGCCACCTCGGCGCGGGCTCAGTGGCTGCGCTTCCACACCCAGACCGCCGGGGTCTCGCTGACCGCCCAGCAGCCCGACAACAACGTGGTCAGGACCGCGGTCGAGGCCCTGGCCGCGGTGCTCGGCGGCACCAACTCGCTGCACACCAACGCGCTGGACGAGGTGCTGGCGCTGCCCAGCGAGAAGGCCGCCGAGATCGCCGTGCGCACCCAGCAGGTGATCATGGAGGAGACCGGGGCCGCGAACGTCGCCGACCCGCTCGGCGGCTCCTGGTACCTCGAGGCGCTCACCGACCGGCTGGAGACGGCGGCCGAGGAGACCTTCGCCAAGATCAGGGCCATGTCGGCCGACGGCTCGATGACGTCCGGCATCCTGCACGGCATCGGGGAAGGCTGGTTCTCCGCCGAGATCGCCGAGGCGTCCTTTGCCTACCAGCGGAAGGTCGAGAAGGGCGACAAGCGGGTCGTCGGGGTGAACTGCTTCACCGACACGGTGGAGAAGCCGATGGAGATCTTGCGGGTCAGCCACGAGGTCGAGCGGGATCAGGCCGCCGAGCTCGGCCGCCGCCGGGCCGCCCGCGACCAGGCGGCGGTGGACCGGGCGCTGGCGGACATGCTGGCCGCCGCCCGCTCCGGCCAGAACATGATCCCGCCGATGCTCGCCGCCGCCTGCGCCGAGGCCACCCTGGGCGAGATCTGCGGGACGCTGCGCGAGGAATGGGGCGGCTACTCAGAAGTGCCGGTCTTCTAGCCGCCCAGGCCCTCTGCGGTCGAGATCCTGGCGACTTCAGGCGGTTTCCCGCCGGGCACTCGCCGCGATCATCAGGCGCAGGCGCCGGGGGCGGCCGCGGCCGGCTCGCGGTGCAGGCGGCCGTGCGGATACGGCAGGATGGAAGCATGTCTCAGCCGCCGAACTTCTCCCTCCGCGGTGCCGTCGACCTCGGTGCCCGCCAGACCGCGGCCAAGCGCCGCCAGCAGGCGGCGTCCGCCGCCGGGCCGGATGGCGGCCCGGGAGGCGCCGGGGCCCCCGCGGGCGAATTCGTCATCGACGTCACCGATGACACCTTCAACACCGACGTGGTAGCGAGGTCGCGCACCGTGCCGGTGGTCATGGACCTGTGGGCCGACTGGTGCGAGCCGTGCAAGCAGCTCAGCCCGATCCTGGAGAAGCTGGCCGGGGAGGCCGCCGGCGCGTGGCTGCTGGCCAAGGTGGACGTCGACGCGAACCCGCAGCTGAGCGCGGCCCTGCAGGTGCAGAGCATTCCCATGGTCGTGGCCGTCATCGCCGGCCAGATCGTGGACGGCTTCATGGGCGCGATGCCCGAGCAGCAGGTCTCCGAGTGGATCAACCAGGTGCTGGCCGTCGCCGACCGGCTGGGCCTGTCCGGGGCGCCCGGTGAGGCGGCGGGCGCGGACGATGGCCGCATCCCGGCCCAGGCCGCCGGCCCCGGCCAGGCCGGCCCGGCGGGACCTGGCGGACCCGGCGGCCCGGCCGGTCCCGCAGGCCCGCCCGGCTCCGGCGCAGCACCCGCCGGGCCGCCCGGCCCGCCCGGCCGCGATCCCGGCGGCCCGCCGCCCGGGGATCCCCGCTCCGACCCGTTGATGGCCGAGGCGCAGCAGGCGATGGAGCGCGGCGACCTGGACGCGGCCGCGGCCGCCTTCGGCAAGGTGCTCGCCGCCACCCCGAGCCACCCGGTCGCGACCATGGGCCTGGCCCAGGTCGAGCTGATCCGCCGGGTCAACTCCTACGACCGGTCCGCGGTCAGCCAGGCGGCCCAGCAGCAGCCCGGTGACGTGGACGCGCAGGCGAAGCTGGCCGACATCGACATCGCCACGGGCCGGGTGGACGCCGCGTTCAGCCGGATGCTCGACCTGGTGCGCACCACCTCCGGCGATGATCGCAACCAGGCCCGGCTGCACCTGATCAGCCTGTTCGAGATTTTCCCGCCGCGCGACCCGCGGGTGAACAAGGCCCGCGCGACGCTGTCCAGCCTGCTGTTCTAGCCGCCGCCTGCGCTCCGGCTAGGCGTCGGCCAGCTGCTCCAGCGCGGGCAGCGCCGCCTCAAGCGCGGTGAGCTGGCCCGGGGACAGCGTGCGCAGCCCGTCGGCGAGCAGCGCGATGGTTTCCTGGCGGATCTTGGCCAGGATCGCGTGGCCCTGGCCGGTGACCGACACCGCGGCGGCACGGGCGTCTCCCGGCACGGCCTCGCGCTGCACGTACCCGTAGTCCTCGAGCACGCTGACCAGCCGGGTCAGCGTGGACGGCGCGATCCGCTCGGCCGCGGCCAGGTCGCCGAGCCGGATCGGCCCGACGTGCTCCACGGTGGCGAGGGCGGACAGCTGGGTGGGCGTCAGCCCGGCCAGCTCGTGCTTGCGCAGCCGCCGCGACATCCGCAAGATGGCGACCCGCAGCCGCGCCGCGTCCACGATGTCGGGCGCGCGCCCGGCAGCCTCGGCGCTGCTGGAGCTGGACACCCCTGCAGCCTACGTGGCCGGCCCGCGCGCCGGGCGGCACGGCGCGGACGTGCTGCGCAGGGCGGCCGGCTGCCGCATCATGGTGCCATGGCGGAGGCATCTCTCACCGGGAAGCTGCTGGCGGCCACGCCGTTGCTGGGCGACCCCAACTTCCGGCGGACCGTCGTGCTGATCGTCGAGGACGAGGCGGCGGAGGGCACGCTCGGCGTGGTGCTGAACCGGCCCACCGAGGTCGCGGTCAGCGAGGTGCTCGAGTCCTGGCAGTACCTGGTGAGCGGGCCGTCGGTGGTGTTCCGCGGCGGGCCGGTGTCCCCGAACAGCGCGCTGGCCCTGGCCCGGGTCCGCGGAGCGGACCCGCCGCCGGGCTGGCGGTCGCTGGAAGGCTCGCCGCTGATGTCCAGGATCGGGCTGGTCGACCTGGGCGGCTCGCCGGACACGCTGCTCGGCGAGGTGGTGGCGCTGCGGGTGTTCGCCGGGTACGCCGGGTGGGGCGCCGGCCAGCTGCAGGCCGAGATCGACGAGGGCGCGTGGTACGTGCTCGGCGGCGAGCCGGCCGACGCGTTCTTCGCCGAGCCGGAGCGGCTCTGGCCTGCCGTGCTGCGCCGCCAGGGTGGCGACCTGGCGCTGGTCGCCACCTACCCGGACGACCCCGCGCTGAACTGAGCGCGGCCGGTCGCAATCGCCCGTTGCGTACACTGTCCGGTTGTGAGCACCGAAGTCACCCCGGGTACCCGTACCCGCGAGGAAACCGACGTCCGGCCCGACCTGTCCACCGGTGACGGCGACCACGAGCGGTTCGCGCACTACGTGGTGAAGGACAAGATCGTCGACAGCGCGGTGACCGGCACCCCGGTCCGGGCGCTGTGCGGCAAGGTCTGGGTGCCGAGCCGGGACCCGCAGAAGTACCCGGTGTGCCCGGAGTGCAAGGAGATCTACGAGTCGCTGCCCGAGGGCGGCGACGAGGACTGACCGGCCCGGGTTTCCTGGCCGGCTCCGGCTTCCTGCCCGGTGCTGGCTTCCTGGCCGGGCCCGGCGGGGGCGAGGCTGACGCCGAGGGCGCTCAGCTCGGCGAGCGCTGCGCGCGAGGTCGGCTCGGCCACCCCGGCGATCAGGTCGGTCAGCACGGTCACCGCGAACCCGGCCGCCGCTGCGTCCGCGGCCGTGGCCCGGACGCAGTAGTCGGTGGCGATGCCCGCCACGTCCACCGCGGTGACCCCGCGCCCGCGCAGCCAGTCCGCCAGCGGCGTGCCGTCGGCGGCCGTGCCCTCGAACCCGCTGTAGGCCGCGGTGTGCTCGCCCTTGCGGAACACCTCCTGCACCGGCCCGGTGGCCAGGTCAGGGTGGAACCGGGCGCCGGGCTGCGCGGCCCGGCAGTGCGGCGGCCAGCTGGCCGTGTAGTCGGGCCGGGCGGAGAAGTGCGCGCCGGGGTCGATGTGCCAGTCCTGGGTCGCGACCACGCGCGCGTACCGGCCCCCGCCCGGCCCGGCCAGGTAGCAGCTGATCGCGCCTGCCACGGCGGCGCCGCCGGCCACCGCCAGCGACCCGCCCTCGCAGAAGTCGTTCTGCACGTCCACGACGATCAGCGCCCGCGCCCCGTCCGGCATGGCTCCCAGGCTAGCCACTTCGGCCCGGACTGCCGCCCGGCTCACCCGCTGGCCGGTCCGTTCAGCGGCACCGGTGCCGCACAATGGTCCATCCAGCGGGTTGGGTGCCGGGCTCAGCGGGCGGCGCGGGCGTTGTCGTCGGGGTCGAAGGCGGTGGGGATCGCGGGGTAGCCGCGGGACAGCTTGCGGGCGTGCCGGGGCAGCTCGGCGACGGCCGCGCGGTGCCGCTCGCGCGCGGCCGCCAGCGGCTCGCGGCCCACGATCTCGCCGTCGCGGACCAGCTCGCGCAGCAGCACCCGGCGGCCGGGGCCGGGCTCGGGCGGCCGGTCGGTGATCAGCTCGGCCGCGGCCGTCCCGCCAGAGTCGAGTTCCCTGGCCGCCCACTTGCGGCCGCCGCGGCCCGGCTTGCCGACCGAGCGCTTGGCCACCGGCTGCAGCGCGCCCGCGGCGTCGGTGCGGGCGACCAGCTTGTACACCAGCGCCGCGGTCGGCGCCCCCGACCCGGTGACCAGCGACGTGCCCACCCCGTAGCCGTCCGCCGGAGTGGCGGCCAGGGCGGCGATCGAGTGCTCGTCCAGGTCGCCGGTGAGCACGATCCTGGTCTTGTCCGCCCCGAGCGCGTCCAGCTGGGCGCGCACCTCCCGGGCCACCAGCGGCAGGTCGCCGCTGTCGACCCGCACCGCGCCGAGGCCGGGACCGGCCAGCTCGACCGCGGCGCGCACGGCGCTGGCCACGTCGAAGGTGTCCACCAGCAGCGTGGTCTGCGGCCCGAGCGCCGCCAGCTGGGCGGCGAAGGCCTGCCGCTCGTCGTCGTGCGCCAGGGTGAAGGCGTGCGCGCTGGTGCCGCTGGTCGGGACGCCGAAGTCGCGGCAGGCCCGCAGGTTGGACGTGGCCGAGAAGCCGGCGATGTAGGCGGCCCGGGCGGCGGCCACCGCCGCCAGCTCGTGCGTGCGGCGCGAGCCCATCTCGATCAGCGGCCGGCTCTCGGCCGCGGTCACCATCCGGGACGCGGCCGAGGCGATCGCGCAGTCGTGGTTGAGCACCGACAGCGTCAGCGTCTCCAGCAGCACCGCCTCGGCGAACGTGCCCTCCACGACCAGGATCGGCGAGCCGGGAAAGTAACAGTCACCCTCGGCGTAGCCGAAGATGCTGCCGGAGAAGCGGTAGGACGCCAGGAAGCGCAGCGTGGCGTCGTCGATCACCCCGGTGTCGCTGAGGAAGGCCAGGTCCGCGTCGCGGAAGGTGAACCGGGCCAGCGCGTGCAGCAGCCGCCCGGTGCCGGCTACCACCCCGTAGCGCAGCAGGCCGGCAGGTACCGGGCGAAGACCTCGAACACCGCGCGCCGCTGCGCCGCGCCGCTGGCCAGCGCCGCCCGCAGCATGGTGAGCTCGTAGTGGTCGGTCAGCAGCGCCGTGCCGGGGTCGTCGGCAGGCCCGGCCGGGCCGTGGTCGTGGGTCATGTCCGAAGCCTACGGATCCCGCTGCCGGGCAGAGTGGAACACTAGGCCTGAGGAGGTGACACCGGATGAGTACCGCGCCAGCTGAGGTCGAGCGGCCGGAGACGGGGCAGGAGGCCGTGGCCGACACGCCCTGGATCACGATCGTGTGGAACGACCCCGTCAACCTCATGTCGTATGTGACCTACGTGTTCCAGACGGTATTCGGCTACCCGAAGGCGAAGGCCGAGAAGCTGATGCTGGACGTGCACCACAAGGGCCGGGCCGTGGTGTCCGCCGGGGCGCGCGAGGCAATGGAACGGCACGTGGAAACGCTGCACGGGTACGGCCTGTGGGCGACCGTCAGCCACGACTCGTGACCGGCGGCCCCGCGGGCAGCGGCGAACCGGGCGGGCCGGGCGGGCAGGAGGTGGAGATGGCGGGCTTCCGGGCCGCGGGCGAGGGCGCCACGGCGCGGTTCGCGGCCGGGCAGGCGGGCATCATCCGCAACCTGGTCAGCCAGGTCGCCGACCTGGTCGGCGACGGCACGCCGGGGGCCGCGGACCCGGCCGGCCCGGACGCCGAGCCCGGCAGCGCCGCGGCGCTCACGGCCGAGCTGCAGCTGTCCGACGCGGACGCCCCGCCGGCCGACCCGGCGCTGGCCCGGCTGCTGCCCGACGCCTACCGCGACGACCCGGATGCGGCCGCGGAATTCCGCCGCTACACCGAGCAGGGCCTGCGCTCGGCCAAGCTGGCGGCGGCCCGGAGGGTGCTGGACACGCTGCCCGCGCGCGGCGGCCGGGTCCGGCTCAGCGCAGCCGACAGCCAGGCCTGGCTGCGCGCGCTGAACGACGTCCGGCTGGCCCTGTCGGTGCGCCTCGGGGTGACCGAGGACTTCGACTCCGATGTGGCCGGGATGGACCGCGGCGACCCGAAGTTCGCCTACGTGTGGGTCTACCAGTGGCTGGCCTACCTGCAGGAGACCCTCGTCGAGGCGCTGAGCTGAGGACGTTACGCTCGCCACCATGCTGACCATCTCGGCCGCGCTGCGGGACAAGATCGTGGCGCATGCCCGGGCCGATCACCCCGACGAGGCCTGCGGGGTCGTCGCCGGGCCGGCCGGCAGCGACCGGCCGGAGCGGTTCATCCCGATGCTGAACGCGGAGCGGTCCCCGACGTTCTACCGCTTCGACTCGATGGAGCAGCTCGCGGTCTGGCGCGCCATGGACGACGCGGACGAGGAGCCGGTGGTGATCTACCACTCGCACACCGGCACGGAGGCCTATCCGTCGCGCACCGACATCTCTTACGCCAGCGAGCCCGGCGCGCACTACGTGCTGGTCTCGACGGCCGGCCCGGGCGCGCCTGAGTTCCGGTCGTTCCGGATCACCGGCGGGGAGGTGGCCGAGGAGCAGATCACGATCACCGGCGCGGAATGATCCGGCCGGCCGGCCGGTTGTCACGGGGCAGGGAGCCCGCGGGCTCAACACCATCCTGGGAGTATCAGCAATGGCCATCGAGGTCCGCATCCCGACGATCTTGCGCAGCTACACCGGCGGGGCCAAGTCGGTCGAGGGCAAGGGCGACACGCTCGGCGACCTGTTCACCGACCTGGACACCCGGCACGGCGGCCTGCGCGACCGCGTGGCCGACGACTCGGGCCTGCGCCGCTTCATCAACGTCTACCTCAACGACGAGGACGTGCGCTTCCTCGGCGGGCTGGACGCGCCGGTCAAGGACGGCGACACCGTGACGGTGCTGCCGGCCGTGGCCGGCGGCGCGGCGCGCTGACCGGCCCGCAGGCCGCCGGCCGGCCCGGCTCAGGATCCCGATGCGCTACGACTCGCTGCTCGACGCGGTAGGCGGCACGCCGCTGGTCGGCCTGCCGCACCTGTCGCCGGGCCCCGAGGTCCGGCTGTGGGCCAAGCTCGAAGATCGCAACCCCACCGGGTCGGTCAAGGACCGCGCCGCGTTCTACATGGTCGCCGCGGCCGAGGAGGCGGGCACCCTGCGGCCGGGCGCGACCATCCTGGAACCGACCTCGGGCAACACCGGCATCTCGCTGGCCATGGTGGCCCGGCTGCGCGGCTACCGGCTGATCTGCGTGCTGCCGGAGAACACCTCGGCGGAGCGGCGCCAGCTGCTGGAGCTCTACGGCGCGCAAGTGATCTCCTCCCCGGCGGCCGGCGGCTCGAACGAGGCCATCCGGATCGCCAGGCAGCTGGCCGCGGACAACCCGGACTGGGTGATGCTCTACCAGTACGGCAACGAGGCGAACTCGCGGGCGCACTACGAGACCACCGGCCCCGAGCTGCTGGCCGACCTGCCCGAGATCACCCATTTCGTGGCCGGGCTCGGCACCACCGGCACGCTCATGGGCACCGGCCGCTACCTGCGCGAGAAGGTCCCCGGGGTGCAGGTCGTGGCGGCCGAGCCGCGGTACGGCGAGCTGGTCTACGGGCTGCGGAACATGGACGAGGGCTTCGTGCCCGAACTGTACGACGCCTCGGTGCTGACGGGGCGGTATTCGGTGTCCTCGGCGGACGCGCTGCGCCGCACCAGGCAGCTTCTGGCGGACGAAGGGCTTTTCGCCGGTATCTCGTCCGGCTGCGTCGTGCACGCCGGCCTTGGCATCGCGGCGAAGGCGCACGAATCGGGGCAGCGCGCCGACATCGCCATGATCATCGCCGACGGCGGCTGGAAATACCTGTCCACCGGCGCCTACGGCGGCACCCTGGCGGAGGCCGAGACCCGGCTGGAGGGCCAGCTGTGGGCCTGACCGCGTTCGACGAGGCCATCGCGGTGCGGCCGGACGGGGACGGCCGTTACGACGTGCTGCCCGACGAGCGGTTCGCGCTGTACTCGCCGGGGGACGCCGTGCCGCCCGCGGTCAACGGGGGCGTGCTGATCGCCACCGTGCTGCGCGCGGTGCTGGCGGGCTCGCCGCACCCGCACCCCGTGGCCACCAGCGCGCACTTCCTGAGGGTGGCCGCGCTCGCGCCCGCGCACGTGCAGGTCACCTGGCTGCGCCGGGGCCGCACCGCGGCCACCGCCCGGGCCACCCTGGTCCAGGCCGGCCGGTGCTCGAGGTAACCGTGACCACCGGCGCGCTGGCCGCCGACCCGGCCGAGGCCGCCCAGCTCAGCTGGACCGGCGCGGCGCCGCAGCTGCCGCCGCCTGACAGGTGCGTGACGCTGGAGCCATGGCCGGGCTCGGTGGCGGCCGACGGCAGGCTGCGCGGCTACCCGGGGCAGGTCTCGCTGCTGTTCGACCCGGCCGTGACCGGCTGGCGGCACGGCCGCCCGGCCGGGGTGCCGGAGATGCGCGGCTACTTCGCGCTGGCGCAGCAGCGCGACCCCGATGCCTACCAGCTCGCGCTGGCCGTCGACGCGCTGCCGCCGGTGGTGTTCGGCCTCGGCGCCAGCGGCTGGTCGCCCACGGTGGAGCTGACCTGGTACATGCGCGCCGAGCCGGCGCCCGGGCCGCTGCGGGTGGCGGCCCGCTGCCGGCACGTCAGCGGCGGCTGGTTCGACGAGGAGGCCGAGGTGTGGGATAGCGACGGGGCCCTGGTCGCGCAGAGCCGGCAGATCGCCCGGGTCGGGCGCGGCCCGGCCGCGCGCGGCTGAGGCGGGCGGCCATGCGGCTGACGGTGATCGGATGCGCGGGCAGCTTCCCCGGGCCGGGCCGCGCGGCGTCCTGCTACCTGGTGGAAGCCGAGGGCTTCCGGCTGGTGGCCGACCTCGGCACCGGGTCGCTGGCCGCACTGCAGCGGGCCGTCGCGCTGCACGAGGTGGACGCGGTCTGGCTGAGCCACCACCACCCCGACCACTGCCTGGACATGTGCTCCTACGCGGTGGCCCGGCGCTACCACCCGGACGGCCCGATGCCGAGAATCCCGGTGTACGGGCCGGCCCGCACCGGCGAGCGGCTGGCCCGGGCCATGGGCCTCGATGACGACACCACGATGGCATTCGCGTTTGACTTCGTCACGCTGCAGCCGGGCCGGACCGAGATCGGCCCGTTGCGGGTGACCGCGGCGCACATGAATCACCCGGTCGAGACGTTCGGACTGCGGATCGAGCACGGCGGCACCAGCGTGGCCTACTCGGCCGACACCGGCCCGGCCGACACGCTGGTCAGCCTGGCCGCGGGCGCGGACCTGCTGCTGTGCGAGGCGTCGTTCCGGCAGGCCCCGGATCTGCCGCCCGGGATGCACCTGACCGCGCGGCAGGCGGGCGAGCACGCGGCCAGGGCGGGCGCCGGCCAGCTCGTGCTGACCCACCTGGTGCCGGGCAACGACCCCGAGCGCAGCCGGGCGGAGGCCGCCGCGGCGTTCGGCGGCCCGCTGTCGCTGGCCGCGCCGGGCCGGGTGCTCACCGGGGAGTACGGCCCGGGGAACTAGCCCGGGACTCGCCCGCCGCGGGCGCGCCGCCCGGCCGGCCCGCGGTGCCGCGCGCATACACTCACCGTTCATGCGCGTTCTCGTGACCGGCGGCGCCGGGTTCATTGGCTCGCACCTGACCGATGCGCTGCTCAGCCGGGGCGACGAGGTCCTGGTGATCGACGACCTGTCCGCCGGGAAGCGGGCCAGGCTGCCCGGGCGCGCAGAGTTCCGCCAGCTGACCATCGCCGACGCCGCCGCGCTGACCGGCCTGGTCGCCGCCGAGCGGCCCGAGCTGATCTGCCACCTGGCCGCGCAGATCGACGTCCGGGTCTCGGTGACCAGCCCGGCGCTGGACGCCGCCGCCAACGTGATCGGCACGATCAACGTGCTGGAGGCGGCGCGGGTGGCGGACGCCCGGGTGCTGGTGTGCTCAAGCGGCGGCGCGCTGTACGGCCGGGACGCGCCGATCCCGTCGATGGAGGACGTGCTGCCGCTGCCCGAGTCGCCCTACGGGGTGGGCAAGCACTGCGCCGAGCAGTACGTGGACCTGTACAACCGGCTGCACGGCACCCGGCACAGCGTGCTGCGGCTGGCCAACGTGTACGGGCCCCGGCAGGACCCCGCCGGCGAGGCGGGGGTGGTGCCGATCTTCTGCTCGCGGGTGCTGGCCGGCCAGCGGCCCATGATCTACGGCGACGGCAAGCAGACCCGCGACTACGTCTACGTCGGCGACGTGGTCGCCGCGTTCCTGGCCTGCGCCGATCACGGCCAGCCCGGGACCTGGAACATCGGCACCGGCACCGAGACCAGCGTGCTGGAGCTGGCGGCGCTGGCCGGGGCCGCGGCCGGCCAGCCGGTGGACCCGCAGTTCGCCCCGGCCCGGCCGGGTGAGCTGCAGCGCAGCGCGCTCGCGGTGCAGGCCGCCGAACGGGACCTCGGCTGGCGCCCGGGTACCGCGCTCGCCGACGGCCTGGCCCGGGTCTATCAGTGGATCGCCGGCGGCGCCCCCGACCGCGCGGAGTGCTAGCCCGGGGAGGACCCCCGGAGCCCCCCAGCCGATCGCTTCGGGCGGCTAAGCTCCTGGGCATGTCCCGACCCGACGGGCGACGCCCGGATCAGCTGCGCGATGTCAGGATCACCCGCGGATGGCTCGACCACGCGGAAGGCTCGGTGCTGGTCGAGTTCGGCGCGACCCGCGTGCTGTGCGCGGCCAGCGTGAACGAGGAACTGCCGCGCTGGCGGCGCGGCAGCGGCCTCGGCTGGGTCACCGCCGAGTACGCGATGCTGCCGCGGTCGACCAACACGCGCAGCGACCGCGAGTCGGTCAAGGGCCGCCTCGGCGGCCGGACCCAGGAGATCTCCCGGCTGGTCGGCCGGTCGCTGCGGGCCTGCATCGACGCCAAGGCGCTGGGCGAGAACACGATCATCATCGACTGCGACGTGCTGCAGGCCGACGGCGGCACCCGCACCGCGGCGATCACCGGCGGGTTCGTCGCGCTGGCCGACGCGGTCAGCTGGCTGCAGGCCCGCAAGCGCTGCCGCGGCAATCCGCTGGCCGCCTCGGTCGCCGCGGTCAGCGTCGGGATCGTGAACGGCCAGCCGCGGCTGGACCTGTGCTACGAGGAAGACGTCAACGCCGAGACCGACATGAACGTCGTGTGCACCGGCGACGGCCGGTTCGTGGAGGTCCAGGGCACCGCCGAGCGCGAGCCATTCAACCGGGAGCTGCTGGACGAGCTGCTGGCGCTGGCCGCCGCGGGCTGCACCAGCCTGACCCGGATGCAGCAGGAGGCGCTGGCCGAGGCGCTGTCCTGATGGGCGGCCAGCTGATGGTCGCGACCACCAACCCGGGCAAGCTGGCCGAGCTGAACCGGATCCTGGCGGCGGGGCACGTCGACGTCGAACTGGCCAGCCTGGCCGGGCTGGACGCGCCGGCCGTGCGGGAGACCGGCGCCACATTCGCGGCGAACGCGCTGCTGAAGGCGCATGCGATCGCGGAGTTCAGCGGGCTGCCGACGGTTGCCGACGACTCCGGGCTGTGCGCGGACGCGCTGAACGGGATGCCGGGCGTGCTGTCGGCCCGCTGGTCGGGCCGCGGCGCCACCGACCAGGGCAACCTGCAGCTGCTGCTGGATCAGCTGGCCGATACCCGGCCGGCCGGCGGGGCGCGCACTTCGCCTGCGCGGCGGCGCTGGTGCTGCCGTCCGGCCGCGAGCACGTGGCCGAGGGCACGATGCACGGCCGGCTGCTGACGGCGCCGCGGGGGACCAACGGATTCGGCTACGACCCCGTCTTCGTGCCGGACTCGTCGGAGCTGACCACCGCGGAGATGACCGCGGAGGCCAAGGACGCGATCAGCCACCGGGGCCGGGCGCTGCGCGCGCTGGCCCCGGTGATCGCCGCGCTGCTCGGCTGAGCCTGCGCGGCGGCCAGTACGGTAGGCATGACGAACCACCGGGACAAGGCAGGAGCACACGTGAGCGACAAGCGGCTGGCGCCGGGTGACCCGGCCCCGCAGTTCGACCTCGCCGACGCCGAGGGCCACCACGTCAGCCTGGCCTCGCTGCGCGGCCAGCGCGTCATCGTGTACTTCTATCCGGCGGCGATGACGCCCGGCTGCACCACGGAGGCCTGCGACTTCCGCGACAGCCAGGCCGGCCTGGCCACCGCCGGGTTCACCGTGCTCGGGATCTCGCCCGACAAGCCGGACAAGCTGGCGAAGTTCAGCGCGAAGGAGAGCCTGAGCTTCCCGCTGCTGTCCGACCCGGACCGCAGCGTGCTGACCGCCTACGGCGCCTACGGCGAGAAGATGATGTACGGCAAGAAGACCACCGGCGTCATCCGGTCCACCTTCGTGATCGACCCGGACGGGAAGATCGAGCACGCCTACTACGGCGTCAAGGCCACCGGCCACGTCGCCCGGCTGCGCCAGGACCTGGGCGCCTGACCCCGCCCGGCGCGCCGGGCCGCCCGGGGCCGTAGCCCAACGGCAGGAGGCACGCGGTTTAGGTCCGCGACAGTGTGGGTTCGAATCCCACCGGCCCCACTTCGTGATCGCGGGATTCCCGGGCGCACCGGCACCGCCGGCCGCCGTGCGCTCCGGCGGCGCGCTCCGGCGGCCTGCGGTCAGGCGTCGAGCAGCTGCTCGTAGAAGCCGCCGAACCCGCGGTCGAGGTCCACCAGGTGGACCTCCAGGATCCAGTGGCACAGCCGCCCGGCCGGGTCGGGCAGGCGCATGGGACGGTCGCTGCCGGCGGTGATGTAGCAGTCGGTGTCGTCGCCGCTGATGCGCTCGTGCGGGAACTCGCCGACCAGGTGCCCGGCGTGGGCGGCGCCGTGCCCCCAGCCGGCGGCCCGGATCAGCTCGAGCACGCGCGCGAACAGCTGCGCGCCGGTGATTTCCGCGGTGGCGTCGAAGTAGGCCTTGGCCTGCCGCCAGATGACCGGCAGGTCGGCGGCCAGCCGGTGCTTGACGGGGTCGCCGCCGAGGACGTAGGTCCGGCCGAAGTCGGCCTCCCAGTCCTCGAAGATCGGGCCGAAGTCGAAGAACAGGATCTCGTCCTCGGCCAGCGGCCGGTCCGGCGGGTTGGACCGGTAGGGCTCCAGGGTGTTGACCCCGGCCCGGACGATCCGCTTGTGCCAGAACCTGCGCGTCCCGAACATCTCGCCGGCCAGGTCCCTGATCTCGTCGAACAGCTGCCGCTCGCCCTTGCCCGGCACGATCAGGCCGCGCTCGACCACCTCGGCGAACAGCCGCGACGCCCTGGCCTCGGCTGCGCACAGCGCCTCAACCCGGCTGGCCTCGCGATCGGGGCGGGTCATGCTGAGACCATACCGGCGGCCGGTGACATCAGCGGGCTGGCGATAATCGGGTCATGCGCGCGGCCGGGCCGGTGGGATTCGACCTGGACCTGACGCTCATCGACTCGCGGCCCGCCATCATGGCCGCCTGGTCGGCCGTGGCCGCCGAGACCGGGACGCCGGTCGACCTGGCCGAGGTCGACACCCGGATGGGCATCAAGCTGGAAGACGAGGCGGCCTACTGGTTCCCGGCCGGCCAGGTCGAGGCCGCGTCGCAGGCCTACCGGCGGCACTACGCCCGGCTCGCCCCGCGGCTGACCAGCGCGCTGCCCGGCGCGCGCGAGTCGATCGCGGCAGTGCGCGCGGCCGGGGAGCGCGCGGTGATCGTGACCGCCAAGCACCCGGTGTCGGTCGGGCCCAGCCTGGATGCGGCCGGCCTGACCGCCGACGAGGTCTACCCGCACGTGCACGGCCCGGAGAAGGCGGCCGTGCTGGCCCGCATCGGCGCCACGGTTTACGCCGGCGACACCCCGGCCGACATGGCCGCCGCGGCCGCGGCAGGCGCGCTCGGGGTGGGCGTGCCGACCGGCTCGTTCACGGCCGCGGCGCTGGCGCAGGCCGGGGCGGGCGTGGTGCTCGGCTCGCTGGCCTGCTTCCCGGGCTGGTTCGCCTCTTACCACGCCTCGATCAGCGGCTGAAGCTCGGATCAGCGGCTGATCACCGCGTCCGGCTCGGCGTTCGCGTACGCCGGGACCTCGCTGTTGCCGACCAGGACCGCGCGCATGCCCGCCCGCTTGGCCCCGTGCACGTCGTCGAACGGCCGGTCGCCGACGAACACGCACCGCGCCGGGTCGCCCACCCCGACCGCCTCCATCACGGCCAGGAACGCCTGCGGATGCGGCTTGGTCCACTCGATCTCGCTGCTGTAGACGGCCGCGTCGATCAGCCCGGCGACCCCGTCGCGCCGGAACACGTCCTCGTGCCAGCCACGCGGCCACATCGTGTTGGACAGCACGCCGATCTTGATCCGGCGGGCCCGCAGCGCCCGCAGCACCGGTTCCGCTTCCGGGTCGGTGAAGGTGTGCGGCTCCCAGGCCCGCAGATAGGAGGCAACAAACTCATCGGTAGCCGGGACGCCCGCCCGGTCGAGCACCTGATAGATCGTCGCGCTGCGGTGCTCCTGCTCGGCCGCCAGCCACAGCTCCTGCTCGGCGGCGAGGATCCGCGCGGCCACGCCGGCCTGCTCACCGGCGGGGTAGTGCCGCGCGCACACCTCGCTCCACAGCCCGAGATGGTCAATCGTGTGCCACGGGGTCAGCGTCCCGCCCCAGTCGAAGATCACCGCCGCCACGGTCATGGCCGCATCCTACGGACTGCGGCCGGCCGGCTGCGGCCCGCTGAGGCCCCCGGCCTCCCCGGGGGCGGGGTTTGCGGCCTGTCGGTCGTGCGGAACCTCGCGCCACCTGGAACACTGGGCGCAGTCCGTGACGCCTGGAAGCGGCGGCGCAGAAGAGGAGCATGCGATGGCTGAGCAGTGTGATGACCGGGCAGTGTGATGGCCGGGCAGTGTGATGGCTGAGCAGAACCGCGCGGTGCCGCCGGGCGGCAGCGGCGCGGTGACCGGCCGGGTAACCCAGCGCGAGCCGGACGCCATCGTCGCCAGCATCGACCGGACCCGGCAGGACCTGGCCGTCACCATCGACGCCCTGGCCGAGCGGCTCAGCCCGGCCTACAACGCCCGCAAGCTGCGCGAGCGCGCGGCCGAGCAGTTCGCCCGGCCGCAGGTGCGGCTCGGCGCCGCGGCGGCAGGCCTGGCCGTGGCGGCCGTCGTGATCTGGCGGGTCTGGGGCAGGCGCCGCCGCTAGCTAGCCGCGGGAGGCGCCGCGGTGCGCAGCGCTAGACCTGGCCGGGCTGCGGGTAGCCGGGCTGCGGCGAGGGCCGGGCCCTGATCCGCTTGATCACCAGCACGATCGTGGTCACCACCAGCACCGCAAGGCCGGCCAGGATGAGCAGGATGCCCAGCAGCAGGCCGACCAGCAGGTGCCCGGCAACGCTGCCGCCGATGGCCAGCCGGCCCCCGTTGAGCGCTCCGCCCGGGCTGCTGGCCGCGACCGTGAACCGGCCGGGATGGACCACCTGGACGGTGAACACCGCGACCCCGTGCCGGCCGTTCAGCGTGTAGGTGCTCGACGAGCCTGACCCGTACGTGCGCAGGTCCGTGACCTTCGCCCCGGGCGAGGCGGGAACGATGCGGATGCTGATGGAGGACTGCGCCGCGGCCGCGCCGGTGCTGCTCTCGTAGTAGATGATGTTGCTGCCGGCGTGGTTCAGCGTCACCGTCCCGCCGGGCGGCAGCGGCACCCGGGCCAGCGAGTTGACCGCGCCGCTGAAGGAGGACACGCCGAGGACGATGCTCACGACCCCGGCCACGAGCAGCAGCACGCCGAGGCCGTACCACACCAGCCAGCGCCGCCTCGACCGGGGCTTCGCGGGCGGGGCGTAGCTGCCGGGCGGCGGGTAGTTACCGGGCGGGGCGTAGTCACCGGGCCCGGAGCCGCCCGGGCCGCTGCCCGGGGAGCCGTACCCGCCCGGGCCGGCGGCGCCCGGTCCCGGCGGCGGGTACCCGCCAGGGGGCTGCTGTCCGTGGGTGTTGCTCATCGCGGCCGTCCCTCCAGGCCGGCTGCCGCCGGCCGCCCCCCTGCGGGCCCGGGCGCCCGCGCCCGCAGGCCCCCGGGATGCTTGCGCGACACCGTATCGGGCCGGCCTGCCGCCCGCAGCCGACACTCCGCCGCGCCAGCCGGGGGCCGTCCGGCGGCGGGATCGGCGGCCAGCCGACGGACGGCAGGCTGGCGGCCGGGCCGGGGAGCGGGCGGGCTCAGCCCGCGTTCTTGGTCAGCGCCGTGTACTCGTCCGCCGACAGCAGCCCGGGCGGCTCCTCGTCCGGCACGCTGACCTTGAACAGCCAGCCCGCCCCGTAGGGGTCGGAGTTGATCAGGCCGGGGTCGTCGTCGATCTCGCCGTTCACCTCGGCGACCTCGCCGTCGACGGGGGAGTAGATGTCGCTCACCGACTTGGTGGATTCCACTTCGCCGCACGGCTCACCCGCGGTGACCTTCGCGCCCACGGCGGGCATCGAGACGAACACCACGTCGCCGAGCGCGCTCTGCGCATGATCGGTGATGCCGACGGTGGCGGTGGAGCCGCTGATGGCCACCCACTCGTGCTCGGCCGTGTACTGCAGCTCCTCGGGAACGCTCATCCAGGCTCTCCTATGGCGATGCGGTTGCGAGTGATCAAATTATCCGGGCGGTCAGGCGGGACGGCGGTAGAACGGCAGCTCGGTCACGGTCGCGGGCTCGGGCAGGCCGCGCACGTCCACCGCCAGCCGCCCGGCCGGCCCGGACCCGGCCGCCCCGGGCCCGGCGGCCGCGTCACTGCGAGCAGCCTGCTCGGCGACGTCGGGCCGGAGGTAGGCCATGGCGATCGGCACGCCGAGGGTCGGCGAGGGCGCGCCGCTGGTGACCGTGCCGCACGGCGCGCCGTCCCACAGCACCGGGTAGCCGTGCCGCGGCACCCGGCGGGTCTGGCCGGTCAGCCCGGCCAGCACCCGCTGCGGCGGTGCCGCGGCCCGCTCCGCCAGCGCGGCGCGGCCCACGAAGTCGCCCGGCTTGTCCAGCCTGACCACCCGGCCGAGGCCGGCGTCGAAGGGGGTGACGTCGCGGCTGAGCTCGTTGCCGTACAACGGCATTCCGGCTTCCAGCCGGAGCGTGTCGCGCGCGGCCAGCCCGGCCGGGCGCAGGCCGCGGCCGTCCCCGGCGCGCAGCAGCGCGGTCCAGACCCGGGTCGCGTGCTCGGGCGCGGTGAAGATCTCGAAGCCGTCCTCGCCGGTGTAGCCGGTCCTGGCCAGCAGCGCCGGGCAGGTGGCCACGGTCCCGGGGTAGCTGGCGTAGTACCGCACGCCGTCCAGGCTGATGTCGGCCAGCGGGGCCAGGATGCGGGCCGCGGCCGGGCCCTGGATGGCGATCAGCGCGTAGTCGCCGGTCCGGTCGCTGACCTCGGCGTCCCGGCCGTCCGCCCGCTCGCGCAGCGCCCCGGCCACCACGGCGGTGTTGGCCGCGTTGGCGACGACCAGGAACTCGGCATCGGCCAGCCGGTACACGATCAGGTCGTCCAGCACGCCGCCGTCGGCGGCGCAGATCATCGTGTAACGCGCCCGGCCCGGCGCGAGCGCCGACGGCTGCCCGGTCAGCGCGTAGTCCAGCGCCGCGGCTGCCTCCGGGCCGGTCACCGACAGCTCGCCCATGTGCGACAGGTCGAACAAGCCGGCCGCGCTGCGGACCGCCTTGTGCTCGGCGGTCTCGCTGCCGTAGCGCAGCGGCATCAGCCACCCGGCGAAGCCGGTGAGGGTGGCGCCGAGCTCGGTGTGCGTGGCCGCCAGCGGCGTCGGCCGCGGCGCACTGGCCTGGGGATCGGTCACTTCTCAGTACCTCCGCGTCGAGGTTGCGCCCCGTCCGCAGCCAGCCTATCGAGGCGGCGGGGGCCGGCATCAGGACCCTTTCACGATCACTGTGCGCGGCCGGCCACCCCGGCCGGGCCCGGCCGCGGGCCGCTGTGATACCCCGGTGGTCATGGACCTGCTCACCGCAGACGAGATCAGCTCCCGGCTGTCCGGCCTGTCCGGCTGGCAGCAGGCGGGCGACGCCATCTCCGCGACCGTGACCCGCGAGGACTTCCGCGACGCGCTGCTGTTCGTGGGCGCGGTGGCCTACCTGGCCGAATCGGCCGGCCACCACCCGGACATCACGATCCAGTGGAACAAGGTCACGCTGACGCTGTCCACGCACTCCGCGGGCGGCCTGACGGCCGCCGATTTCGACCTGGCGGAGCGGATCAGCGCGGTCGGCTGAGCCTGTTTCCCGGCGGTGCTCCGCGCGCGGGCAGCGCCACGCCCCCGGGTGGCGCTGCCCGCAGCACGAAGACCCCCTCCGGCACGCCTTCATCCCCGCCGGGCCCGGATCCGGCCGGCCTCGCCGGCCGGGTTGCCGTGCCGTCGTCCGGTGATCGCCTGATCTCCGGCCCCCCGTGGCGAGGGTTCCCCTCCGTGACGTGCCGCTCCCCGTACCCGCAGCGCCGTCCCCTTGGGCCCGGTGACCCGGTCCCCGGCGCTGCGGTGAGGTAATAGTTATACACGCTGTGTAGTCATGATGACAGTGAGTTACGAGAATGGCGTCGTGATCCGGCCGGCCGCCCGCGCCCGTTCGCGCCGGGGCCGGTCCGGCCGGATCAGGCCAGTGCGCAGGGCAGGTGCTTGACCCCGTTGATGAAGCTGGACAGCAGCCGGTCCGGCTCGCCGGCGGCCCGGATCGCGGGCACCCGGGCGAGCAGCTCGCGCAGCATCAGGGCGATTTCCCGGCAGGCCAGGTGCGCGCCCAGGCAGAAATGCGGGCCGCTGCCGCCGAAGCCGACGTGCGGATTCGGGGACCGGGTGATGTCGAAGCGCTCCGGCCCGGGGAACACTTCCTCGTCCCGGTTCGCGGACCAGTAGTACAGCACGGCCTTGTCGCCGGCCCGGAACCGGTGCCCGTTGAGCTCGCAGCCGGCCGTCACCGTGCGCCGCATCCAGATGACCGGCGAGGCATACCGCACGATCTCCTCCACCGCGCCGCCGATTCTGGCGTCGAAGTCCGCCAGCAGCAGCTCGCGCTGGCCGGGATGCTCGGTGAGCAGGACGAGGGCGTGCGACAAGGCGGTCCTGGTCGTCTCGCTCCCCGCTACCACCAGCAAGATGAAGAAGGAGGCCAGCTCGGCCGCGGTGAGCTGCTCGCCGTCGATGTTGGCGGTGGCCAGCGCGGTCGTCAGGTCGGCTGCGGGCTCACGCTGGCGCTGCCCGGCCAGGCCGGTGACCAGTGCCGCCAGTTCGTGCCCGGCGGTCAGGGTCTGGGTCACGGCCTCGCCGAAGTCGGCACTGATGAACTCGGGGTCGGCGCCGGACAAGATGATGTTGGTGTTGCGCAGCACCGCCTCGTAGTGCTCGGGGCCGATCCCCATCAGCGTGCAGATGATCCGCAGCGGCAGCCGCGCGGCGACCTGCGCCACGAAGTCGCACGGCCCGGCCGCCAGCAGGTCGTCCACGATCCCGGCCGCCGCCAGCTGCACGTCCTGCTCGAACTTCTTGATCATGCGGGGGCTGAATGCGCGCGAGACGATCCGCCGCAGCCTGGCGTGCCGCGGGTCGTCCATGCTGATCATCGAGCCGAAGTACTCGTTGAACTCAGTCGGCAGGTCCTCGATGCTGGTCGCGCCGCGGGCGGAGGAGAACAGGCCGGGGTCGCGGCTGGCGGCGACCACGTCGGCGTGCCGGACCAGGCCGTAGAACCCGCCGCCGCCTTCGGGGTGCAGCGGCGCGGGCCGCTCGGCGAAGTAGGGCGGATAGCCGAGTTCGCGCAGCTGCGCGAAGGCCTGTTGCCGCCATCCGGGCGGGCGGGCCCAGAACTCGTTCTGGGTGAGGTCGAGATCGCCGGTCACGGGGGGCTGCTGTGCGGTCAACGGCACCGCCTCTGGAGGGGACGAGGACGGGACGGGGTCGGGCTCTTTCCCATGCTCGCAGACCGGCGGGGCAGATCAGGCCGGGCCGCCCGCCGCAGGCTCCGGCGGTGCGGCGGGAGCGCCCGGCCCCGGGCGGGCATTCGCCCGGCTGCCGCTTCATAGCTCCCCGGATTTTCCGGTTACCCGTATCGCGTGCTGCTCAGCGAATGCGGCTTCTGGCCGGTATCGCGCCCTTTCCTGCTCAGCCCCGGCCCGGCCGGCATTGGCCGCGGCGGGGCCGCCCGCGGCTTTCCCCAAAACCTCCGGTTCCCTGCGCCGGCATGCGGCCTGGCCTTCGCGTGCGTGCGCGCATTTACCGCCGGATATGCCGGACCTGCCCGCCGGGTTGCGGCGGCAGCGGCACCGCGGCGCCTGCAGGCGGGAAAGCGGCCAGGTCAGCCGGCCCGACGCCCGGCGGGGGTGGCGGGACGGCCCGGCCTGCGCGGGCTGCGTCGTCATCATTGGCGACCTGCCGGAGCCCGGTCAATGTGAATGCTGAAGTGTTCGCATTGCGCCAGCTAAATGCGAATGGCAACCTTCGCCGTAATTGACCGGACGGCATTACCGGGCAATATGGGCGGTGCGCAAGGCGGGCTGACGCCAGGCCCGGGCAACGGGCGGGCCCCGCCCGGGCCGCCGGCCGGGCTTATCGGGCGGCGTGACCGGTGCGGCTGCGCTATTCTTGGGGCATGCGCTTCGCCGGGCTGCTCCTTACCTAGCCGCGCCGACATCCTTCGTTGGCGCGGCCGCCCCTCGTGACCGAGGGGCTTTTGTTTGGGCAGGAACATCCGGTGCCGGGCAGCACCCGGCCGAGTCAATCGCGAGGAATCATGACAGCCGCTCAGAGTGCCGGCGCGGCGGCCGGCCCGGACAAGGCCGGCCGCTGGCGCCCAGCCCGGCCAGGACCGGTTCGACCCGCGCCCGGTCCAGGAGAAGTGGCAGGCCCGCTGGCAGGCCATGGACCTGTTCCGGGCCAGCGACGACGCCAGCGACCCGCGGCCCCGGGCGTACATCCTGGACATGTTCCCCTACCCCTCGGGCGACCTGCACATGGGCCACGCCGAGGCGTATGCCGTGGCCGATGCCAAGGCGCGCTATTACTTCCAGCGCGGCTACAACGTGCTGCACCCGATCGGCTGGGACGCCTTCGGGCTGCCGGCCGAGAACGCGGCGATCAAGGAGAACGCGCACCCGGCCGACTGGACCTACCGCAACATCGAGGTCCAGGCGGCCTCGTTCCGCCGGTACGCCCTGTCGTTCGACTGGTCGCGGCGGCTGCAGACCTGTGATCCGGAGTACTACCGCTGGACCCAGTGGCTGTTCCTGCGCTTCTACGAGCGCGGCCTGGCCTACCGGCGCGACGGCTACGTCAACTGGTGCCCGCACGACCAGACCGTGCTGGCCAACGAGCAGGTGATCGCGGGCCGGTGCGAGCGGTGCGGCACCGAGGTCGTGCGCAGGACGCTGACCCAGTGGTACTTCAAGATCACCGAGTACGCGGACCGGCTGCTGGCGGACATGGAGCCGCTGGAGGGCAAGTGGCCGGACCGGGTGCTGCTGATGCAGCGCAACTGGATCGGCCGCAGCTCCGGCGCCGAGGTCACGTTCGCGATCGAGGGCCGGGACGAGCCGGTCACGGTGTTCACCACCCGGCCGGACACCCTGTACGGGGCGACGTTCTTCGTAGTCGCCGCCGACTCCGCGCTGGCCGCGGAGCTGTGCGCGCCCGAGCACGCCGCCGAGCTGGAGGCCTACCTGGCCGACGTGCGCAAGCTGACCGACATCGAGCGGCAGTCCACCGACCGGGAGAAGACCGGCGTCTTCCTGGGCCGGCATGCGGTCAACCCGGTGAACGGGGAGCGGATCGAGGTCTGGGCCGCCGATTACGTGCTGCCCGACTACGGCACCGGCGCGATCATGGCCGTGCCCGCGCACGACCAGCGCGACCTGGACTTCGCCCGCAAGTTCGGGCTGCCGGTCCGGGTCGTGGTGCAGACCGGCCTGCCCGATCCGGCGGATACCGGCGTGGCCACGCCTGGCGACGGCGCGCTGGTCAACTCCGGCCCGCTGGACGGGATGTCCAAGGCGGAGGCCATTGCCGCGATCACCGGCATCCTGGCCGGCCGCGGGCAGGGCCGGGCCGCGGTCAGCTACCGGCTGCGCGACTGGCTGGTGTCACGGCAGCGGTTCTGGGGCGCGCCGATCCCGATCGTGTACTGCGACGGGTGCGGCGAGGTGCCGGTGCCCGACGACCAGCTGCCGGTGCTGCTGCCCGACCTGCGCGGCCGGGACCTGGCGCCCAAGGGCGTCTCGCCGCTGGCGGCCGCGACGGACTGGGTGAACACGCAGTGCCCCAAGTGCGGCGGCCCGGCCACCCGGGACACCGACACGATGGACACCTTCGTGGACTCGTCCTGGTACTTCCTGCGGTACTGCTCGCCGCATTTCGAGCACGGCCCGTTCGAGACCGGCTCGGTCCGCCGGTGGTGCCCGGTCGACCTGTACGTCGGCGGCATCGAGCACGCGATCCTGCACCTGCTGTACAGCCGGTTCTTCACCAAGGTCCTGTTCGACATGGGCATGGTCGACTTCACCGAGCCGTTCGATCAGATGATCAATCAGGGCCAGGTCATCAACAAGGGCAGGGCGATGTCGAAGTCGCTGGGCAACGGGGTCGACCTGGGTGCTCAGCTGGCGGAGCACGGCGTCGATGCCATCCGGCTGACCATGATCTTCGCCAGCCCGCCCGAGGACGACATCGACTGGGCCGGCACCAACCCCGAGGCCGCGGTCAAGTTCCTGGGCCGGGTCGCCCGGATCGCGGCCGAGGCGGGAGCGGCGTCCGCCCCGGCGGCGCCGGCAGGCGGCCAGGCGGCCCGCGGCGGTGACGTCGAGCTGCGGCGGTCCACTCACCGCACCATCGACGAGGTGACCAGGCTGCTGGAGGCCACCCGGCTGAACGTGGCCGTGGCCCGGCTGATGGAGCTGGCCAGCGCGGCCCGGCGGGCCATCGACTCCGGCCCCGGCGCGGCCGATCCGGCGGTCCGCGAGGCCGCCGAGACGCTGGCCGTGCTGCTGTCGCTGTTCGCGCCCTACACGGCCGAGGAGTGCTGGGACCGGCTGGGGCACCAGCCGTCGGTCGCCCTGGCGGGCTGGCCGGCGGCGGATCCCGCGCTGCTGGTGCAGGACGAGGTGACCTGCGTGGTGCAGGTGGCCGGCAAGGTCCGCGACCGGCTGCAGGTGCCGCCCGGGATCTCCGCTGACGAGCTGCGCGAGCTGGCGCTGGCCGCGCCGGGCGCGGTGCGGGCGCTGGCCGGGCGCGAGGTCCGCACGGTGATCGTGCGCGAGCCGAAGCTGGTGAACATCGTCCCGGCCTGACCGGGCTGCGCAGGCCGGGACCGGCGCAGCCCGCCCGGTCAGCCGCGGCACCGGGCCGCAGTACACCCGGGCCGCGGTACACCCGGTCAGGCGCGCAGCTCAGACCTTGCGCAGTACCGCGACGACCTTGCCGAGGATGTCGGCCTCGTCACCGGGGATCGGCGCATAGGCCGGGTTGTGCGGCATCAGCCAGACGTGGTCGTTCGAACGGCTAAAGGTCTTCACCGTGGCCTCGCTGTCGATCATCGCGGCGACGATCTCGCCGTTCTCCGCGACCGGCTGCTGGCGGACGACCACCCAGTCCTGGTCGTTGATCGCGGCGTTGATCATCGAATCGCCCTTGACCCGCAGCAGGAAGAGGTTGCCCTCGCCGACCAGCTGCTTGGGCAGCGGGAAGATCTCCTCGATGTGCTGCTCCGCGGTGATCGGGCCACCGGCTGCGATCTGGCCGACGAGCGGCACGTAGACAGCCTGCTGGGAGGTGATGTCCATGCCGTCCGCGGGAATCTCTTCGAGTTCCGGCTCGGGCCGCACCACCGGGTGGCCGGGCAACCGCACCTCGACGGTCCGCGGACGGCCGGCGTCGCGGCGCAGGTAGCCCTTGTTCTGCAGCGTCGAGAGCTGGTACGACACGCTGGAGGTGCTGGTCAGGCCGACCGCCTCGCCGATCTCGCGCATCGACGGCGGGTAGCCGCGCCGCTGCACTGATTCCCTGATCACCTGGAGCACCTTGCGCTGGCGCCAGGTCAGCACGTGATCGGGATCCGGCTGGTCCGGCGGCTCGGTGACCACGGCGGGCACGGTGCCCTTCGGCTTGCGGCCCGGTCTGCCCCGCGGCCGCTGGCCCGATGTGCCGCCGGCCGGCGCTGCACCTCCGGCGGCACCTCCAGGGGAGGTCGAGGGCCCCCGGGCACCCATGTCTGCGCTGACGTCGTCCATCTTCGGGCCTCCGGCTCCGTGGATACCTGCACCGCTGACGCTAGCGGTTTCCGCCGACAATCTCAAACATCTGTTCGACCGCCGCCAAACTGTCGGACCCTCTGGATAGAACAGGTACCGCAGTTCCGTTCGATCGAATGTGTAAACGATAGAACAGAGATACGATCGAACTGTCATTCGACACGCGGGAGGTTCTGATGGAGCTGACGGGCACGGCGCGGGCCCTCGATCGGGCGGCCGGGTACGCTGGCCGGCCATTCCCGGCGAATGGCGGCAGGGCCGCGGAGAACGCCGCACCCCTGGTGATTGTGCTGGCCGATCGCGTGTCGCGCGGCAATGGCACGGGCCGCGACACGCCCGGGACGGCAACGGGCGAGGTTTTTTCTTCCGTGGGCGGCCCGGCCGGGCGGCTTGCGGGCGGAGGGCCCGCCGATGGCCCGGCGGCTCCGGCTGGCCCGGCGGCTCTGATCAGATCACCGGTTCCGGCTGGCCCGGCGGCTCTGGCCGGATCACTGGCTCCGGCCGGGCCGGCGTCGACGTGTGCCCGGCGGGCCCCCGCTGAGGCCGCCGGCCGGGTGCCCGGCCAGCGCGTGTCCCGTACCAGGCTGATCAGGCCGGCGGCCGGGTCTGCCCGGCCCTCGCGCCTGGCCGCAGATCAGCCGCAACGGCAGGGCGCCGCCCAGTCGCAGCGCCCGGCCGCAGATCAGCCGCAACGGCAGGCCGTAAGCCAGCCCGGCCGCCAGGCGGCAGCCCGGATGGCAGTCCCCGCGGCCGCGCCGCTGCGGCTGACCCGGCGCGGCCGGATCGTGCTCGGCCTCCTGGTCGCGGCGCTGGCGACGGTGCTAGTCGCGATGCTGACCGCCAGCCCGGCCGGCGGCGTGCCCAGGTCCAGCCATCCCGCGAGCCGGGCCGGCTATCGGGGCATGACCCAGATCGTGGTGCAGCCAGGCCAGACCCTATGGTCGATTGCCGCGGCCGCTGAGCCGGCGGCCGATCCGAGGGCGGTGATCCAGCAGATCGTGTCGGCGAACGCGCTCGGCGGCGACACCGTCCAGGCCGGCCAGCTGCTGTGGGTGCCCGGGCGCTGAGCGAACGCGTCCCGGTGCCGCCGGCGCTGCGGCCGGACGGCGCGACACGCCGGCCTGGCACGGCGGCGTAACACGGCGCGCGAGGCATCGCCGGCCGGCCCGGCAAGGGGCGCGGGCCCGCGGATCGGGCGCGCTGGCAACCGGCCGGATCCGGGTACTTGCGTTCCGGGGCGCCGTCGACCACAATATCTAGTAGTTACACGCCTGTAGTTCTGCTACAGGTTGTGTCTGTAGTGTGCCGTCCGCGTAGATCGGCCCGGGCCGAGGAGGTCACCGGTGTACTGCCCCTACTGCAGGCATCCTGACAGCCGCGTCATCGACTCGCGCACGGCCGAAGATGGCGCCGCGATCCGCCGCCGGCGGTCCTGCCAGCAATGCGGCCGCCGGTTCACCACCCAGGAGATCGTCCTGCTGATGGTGGGCAAGCGCAGCGGCACGACCGAGCCGTTCAGCCGGGACAAGATCGTCATCGGGGTCCGGCGGGCCTGCCAGGGCCGCCCGGTCACCGAGGACCAGCTTGCGATCCTGGCCCAGCAGGTCGAGGACACGATCAGGTCGGCCGGCAGCGGCGAGGTGCCCTCGCACGAAGTGGGCCTGGCCATCCTCGGCCCGTTGCGGGAGCTGGACGAGGTCGCCTACCTCCGGTTCGCCTCGGTGTACCGGGGATTCCAGTCGCTGACCGATTTCGAAGCCGAGATCGCCGCACTGCGCGCGGACCGGCTGGCCGGCTGGCATCCGAGCGAGGCAGACCTGGAGCGGCTCTCCGGCAGCGAGAGGCCGCCGCCGCCGGATCCGCCCGCAGCCGGGCGCGGCCCGGCCGCGACCAGCGCAGCCACTGCGGACACCCCGGACGTCCCGGGCAGCCCCCGCGAGCAGCATCTCTCCGCCCGGTAGCACCGGGACGTCATGCACATCATCGGCAGAGGGCCTGGCCGGGCCCGCGATCGGAATCCGCAGGATCCGCGAAGGGGGAACAACATGACTGAAACGGCGAGCGGGTCAGCCTCCAAGGACGGCGAGCGCGCCGCTAAGGGCCTCACCATGCGCCGTATCTACACGACGGCGGGCGTGCACCCTTACGACGAGGTGACCTGGGAACGCCGCGATGTCGTGATGACCAACTGGCGGGATGGCTCGGTCAACTTCGAGCAGCACGGCGTGGAGTTCCCCGACTTCTGGTCGGTCAACGCGGCCAACATCGTGACCACCAAGTACTTCCGCGGCGCGGTCGGCTCACCGCAGCGCGAGTCCAGCCTCAGGCAGCTCATCGACCGGGTCGTCGGCACCTACGTGGCCGCGGGCGCCAAGCACGGCTACTTCGCCACCGGCGCCGACGCCGAGATCTTCGAGCACGAGCTGACCTACGCGCTGGTGCACCAGATCTTCAGCTTCAACTCGCCGGTCTGGTTCAACGTCGGCACCGCTTCTCCTCAGCAGGTCTCCGCCTGCCAGCCGTACCACGCGCCGGTCAGCACGCCGGACGGCCCGGTGCCGATCGGCCAGCTGGTCACCGAGTGCGCGGTGGGCGCGAAGGTCTACGACGCCCGCGGCGTCACCCGGATCCTGGCGGTCAAGGCCAACGGCACCAAGGACGTGCTGCGCGTGCACACCAGCGCGGGCCGCTCGATCGACGTCACCGCGGACCACCTGGTCTGGCGCGCGGCCGACCTGCAGGTCGGCGAGTTCACGGTGGCCGGGTTCCTGCGCCCCGGCGACCACCTGCTGCGGGTGAACCCGGAGGCCGGCGGGACCGACCGCTGGCTCGCCGACGTGACCAGGATCGAGCGCCTCGGCCCGATGGAGGTCTACGACATCCAGACCGAAAGCGGCGAGTACCTGTCGGCTGACCTGCGGGTGCACAACTGCTTCATCCTGGCCGTCGACGACACGATGGACGCGATCCTGGACTGGTACCGGGAGGAGGGCCTGATCTTCAAGGGCGGCTCCGGCGCCGGCGTTAACCTGTCCCGGATCCGGTCCAGCAAGGAACTGCTGTCCTCCGGCGGCACGGCGAGCGGCCCGGTCTCGTTCATGCGCGGCGCCGACGCCTCGGCCGGGACGATCAAGTCCGGCGGCGCAACCCGGCGGGCCGCGAAAATGGTCGTGCTCGACGTCGACCACCCCGACGTAGAGGAATTCATCGAGACTAAGGCGAACGAGGAAAGGAAAGTCCGCGTCCTGCGGGACGCCGGCTTCGACATGGACCTCGGCGGCAAGGACATCACCAGCGTCCAGTACCAGAACGCCAATAACTCGGTCCGGGTCTCCGACGAGTTCATGCGGGCGGTCGAGGACGCCCGCCCGTTCGACCTGGTGGCCCGCCAGACCGGCGAGCCGATCGAGCAGGTCGACGCCAAGGCCCTGTTCGCCAAGATGGCCCAGGCCGCCTGGGAATGCGCCGATCCCGGCATCCAGTACGACGGCACGATCAACGACTGGCACACCTGCCCGGAGTCGGGCCGCATCACCGCCAGCAACCCGTGCTTCCCCGCCGGCCAGCGAGTCGTCACCGACCAGGGCCTGATCCGGATTGGCGACCTGGTCGCGCGCGCCGCGGCCGGGGAAGCCTTTGCCGTCTACACCAACGACGTGACCGCCGAGCAGGATCCGGCCGCGCGGGTCGTGGCCACGCGCCCGGTCCGGTACCTGGTGACCGGCACCAACGAGATCGTCGAACTGCGGTTCAGCGACGGCTCGCGGCTGCGGTGCACGCCCGGTCACCGGCTGTGGACGGCCAACCGCGGCTGGGTGCACGCCGAGGAGCTGACCGACGGCGACCGGGTCGTCCGCTCGCTGCAGTACGCACCGCGAGCCGCCGCGGACCCGCGGATCCCGGCGTCCGCGCTGGCCGCAGCCAAGGCCGCACGCTCGCGTAAGCCGATCGAGCTGCCGGTCAAGTGGGACGAGGACTTCGCGCACTACCTCGGCTGGCTGGTCGGCGACGGCTGCGTGACCGACCAGAACGCGGTCACTGTCTACGGCAGCGACGAGGACCGGGCCGAGATCCTGCCGGTGCACCGGGAGCTGATCGCCAAGATCACCGGCTTTGACGCCAAGCCGAGTGTTCAGGCCAACGGGACGCAGCAGCTGCGGGTCACCAGGGATGTGTTCATCGCCTTCGTCCGTGCCCTCGGCGTGACGAGCGGCCGTGCCCCCGCCGAGCAAGTGCCTGACGCCATCTTCGAGGCTCCCGAGGAGTCGCTGATCGGGTTCCTGCAAGGCCTGTTCGACGCCGACGGCTGCGTGGTCAGCGCGCCCAACGGAACCCGCTACGTGGGCCTGGGCAGCCGGTCGGAGGAGCTGCTGCTGGGGGTCCAGGAGCTGCTCGGGTCACTCGGCATCGCCGCCCGGATCTACCGGGGCGCCACCAAGAAGCAGAACTTCAGCTACACCCGCAAGGACGGCTCGACGGTCAGCTACGGCTCTGACGGCCCGGCCTACGACCTGCGCATCACCGGCCGGTCGCTGCGCGAGTTCGGTGCCCGGGTCGGCTTCACCCTGAACTCCAAGGCCCGCAAGCTGCTGAAGATCGTCGCGTCCACCACCGCGTACGCGAAGGATGAGACGGTGCAGATGGTCTCCCGCGAGTCCCGGGGCTTCGAGACCACCTACAACCTGACCGAGCCGCGCAACCACTCCTACATCGTCGGCGGCATCGTCGTGGCCAACTGCAGCGAGTATGTCCACCTGGACAATTCGTCGTGCAACCTGGCCAGCATCAACCTGCTGAAATTCCTGCGCGCCGACGATTCTTTCGACGTGCAGAAGTTCACCGAGGTCAGCGAGCTGGTCATCACCGCGATGGACATCTCGATCTGCTTCGCCGACTTCCCGACCGAGAAGATCACCGCCACCACCCGCGCCTACCGGCAGCTCGGCATCGGCTACGCCAACCTCGGCGCGCTGCTGATGGCCACCGGGCACGCCTACGATTCCGCGGGCGGCCGGTCGATCGCGGCGGCGATCACGTCGCTGATGACCGGCACCGCCTACCGGCGCAGCGCCGAGCTGGCCGCCATCGTCGGCCCCTACGACGGCTACGCCCGCAACGAGGCCGCGCACCAGCGGGTCATGGCCAAGCACGCTGCCGCCTGCCACGAGGTCCGCACCCTCGGCGGGATGGACGAGGAAATCCTCGCCGCGGCCACCAAGGCCTGGACCGACTGCGTGACCCTGGGCCGGACAAACGGGTATAGAAATGCACAATCTAGCCTATTGGCGCCCACTGGCACCATCGGCCTCATGATGGACTGTGACACCACCGGGGTCGAGCCGGACCTGGCGCTGGTGAAGTTCAAGAAGCTGGTCGGCGGCGGCTCCATGCAGATCGTCAACCAGACCATCCCGCGGGCGCTGAAGAACCTCGGCTACCAGCCCGAGCAGTCCGAGGCCATCATCGAGTTCATCTCCGAGCACGGCCACGTCATCGACGCGCCCGGCCTGCGGCCCGAGCACTACGAGGTGTTCGACTGCGCGATGGGGGAGCGGGCGATCAGCCCGATGGGCCACGTGCGGATGATGGCCGCGGTCCAGCCGTTCCTCTCGGGCGCGATCTCCAAAACCGTCAATCTTCCCGAAAGTGCCACGATAGGGGACATCGAGAAGATCTACTTCGAGGGCTGGAAGCTCGGCCTGAAGGCGCTGGCCATCTACCGGGACAACTGCAAGGTCGGCCAGCCGCTGTCGGTGGCTAAGGCCAAGCCGGCCGAATCGGCTGCCGACAGCGCCGCGCAGGCCGCGCCGCACGAGGTCCGGCCGGTGCGCCGCCGCCTGCCCAAGCAGCGCTCGGCCATGGTGACCCGGTTCTCGGTGGCGGGCGCCGAGGGCTACATGACCGCGTCCAGCTACCCCGACGACGGGGTCGGCGAGGTGTTCCTCAAGCTCGGCAAGCAGGGCTCGACGCTGGCCGGCGTGATGGACGCGTTCTCGATGGCGATCTCGGTCGGGCTGCAGTACGGCATCCCGCTGGAGTCCTACGTCGGCAAGTTCACCAACATGCGGTTCGAGCCGGCCGGCATCACCGACGACCCGGACATCCGGATGGCCAGCTCGGTGATGGACTACATCTTCCGCCGCCTGGCCCTGGACTACCTGCCCTACGAGCAGCGGGCCGAGCTGGGCGTGCTGTCGGCCGCCGAGCGGTCCGCCGCGCTGGACGGCGCCGACACGACGGCCACGACGACGGAGGAGATCGACACCGTCGAGATGGCCCAGTCCGTTCCGGTGGAGAAGCCGCACCCGGCGGAGCCCGCCCCGGCCGGCCACCAGGACATCACCGAGTCGCATCAGCGCCGCAGCGCGGACGCGCCGCTGTGCCTGACCTGCGGCACGAAGATGCGCCCGGCCGGCAGCTGCTACGTCTGCGAAGGCTGCGGCTCCACCAGCGGCTGCAGCTAGCTGCAGGCCCCGCGGGTGGCGAGCCGCATCCCCCGCCACCCGCGGGGCTGATCCAGGTCGTCCGGCCCTCTTTAGGGAGGCGAAGCCGCTGATGCTAATATGCTTTTATGCGCACCACGATTGACGTGCCTCCCGCCCTGATGCGAGCGGCGAAGGCGCGTGCCGCCGAGCGCGGCGAGAGCCTCAAGGATCTCGTCAATCGGGCGGTTGCGCACGAAGTAGGCGTCCCCTCCGCGCCCAAGGGGAAGGCTGGACGCGTGGCGCTGCCGTTGATCGCGCGCGATGCCGCCCCGTCGGTTCTTATCACCAATGACGACATAGCGGACGCGCTCGGCGCCGAGGACGTGGACAGGCACGCCGCCCAGTGAAGCTGGTGGACGTTGGCGTCTGGCTGGCTGCCGTCTGGGGTCGGCACATCCACCATCCGGTTGCGGCGGACTGGTTCGGCAGGGAGCCGGGAGACGTCTTCTTCTGCCGGGTTACGCAGATGGGACTACTCCGGCTGCTGTCCAACCCCGCCATCATGGGCGACGATGCTATCGATCGCAGCCAGGCGTGGAGAACCTTTGACCAGCTCTGGGCGGACGAACGCGTGCTGTGGGCGGATGAGCCAGCCGAACTGGACGCGGTCTGGCGCGCGATCTCCGCACGGGATGACAAGAGCCACAAGTCGTGGACCGATGACTACTTGGCCGCCTTCGCTCAGGCGAGCGAGGCCACGCTGGTAACTCTCGACCGCAAGCTGCCCGCCCGCTACCCCTCGATTCGGGTCGAACTGGTCCCCTGACCTGCCCGGCGTTTCCGCGGAGTGCCAGCTTTCCCCGCGAGCCCGGGACGGGCGCCCGGCGTTCCGCCCGGGCTCTGGCCTGCCGGAGCAGATACGGATGCCGGGAACGAGCCACCGAGCGAAGAGTCTCGAACTTGTTTTTGATATACTGCCTATGAAATGCTTTCCTGAGTGTTCATCATCGAGGTGGCCGGAGGCTGATATGCGACGTGCCGGGCCGCGGGACCTGGCCGGCGGGAGCCTGACGCCTCGCCAGCGCAAGATCGTCCAGGTCATCGAGGACGGCATGCGCAGCAACGGGTATCCGCCGACCCTCCGGGAAATCGGCGACGCCGCCGGGCTGGCCAGCACGTCGAGTGTCAGCCACCAGCTGGCTAGCCTGCAGCACAAGGGCCTGCTGACGCGGGGCACCGGACGGCCCAGGACGGCCGTCGTGCCGCTCCGTGCCGCACCGGACGGCGAGTCCGGCTGTCCGGCCGCGCGGCCCGCCGGCCGTCCCGGGACCGGTGCCCGTACCGCGGTAATTGCCGAGGTGCCGCTGGTCGGCCGGATTCGCGCGGGCGATCCGCTGCTCACCCACGAGCAGGTCGAGGACGTCATCCCGCTGCCCCGGCAGCTGGTCGGCGGGGGAGAGCTCATCATGCTGCGGGTGGTCGGCGAGTCAATGATCGACGCCGCGATCACCGACGGCGACTGGGTCGTGGTCCGCCGGGAATCGGACGTCGAGAACGGCGACATCGTGGCGGCCATGATCGAGAGCGAGGTGTCGGCGGAGCCGGAGGCGACGATCAAGACCTTCAAGCGCACCGCCGGGCACGTCTGGCTGATCCCGCACAACCCCGCGTACGAGCCGATCCCCGGCGATGAGGCCACGATCATCGGGAAGGTGGTGGCCGTGCTGCGCCGGACCTGACCCCGGCCCGGCGCCGATCAGGCGGCGATCAGGCGGCGGACGGCCCGGATCTCCGGGCCGGGCGCGGCCAGCCGGGCGATCAGGTCGTCGGCGGCGGCCTGCACGGCCTCGTCGGTCACGGGATCGAGGACGTCGAGGATGAACAGCGCCGTAGTCGTGTCCTCGCCGAGCTGGGTGCGGCGCCCCTGGCGCCAGTTCCAGCGCCGGCAGGTCACGCCGGCGTCGTCGCACCACACCACCTCGCCCGGGTCCGGGTGCTCGGTCACCGGGACTCCGTCGGCCACGGTCTCGAAGGGCTCTTCGCCGGTGGCGCGGAGCAGCCGCGGCGGGCCGGCGTAGCGGGTGAGATCCTCGCCGCCGAACGGAATCTGGTGCAGGACCGAGACCGCATTGTAGACGTCGGTGATCCGGTTGACCCGGGGCAGGCCGGCCTTCGCGCGGCGGATGAGCGCCTCCAGGCTGTTGCGGGCTCGCTTTGGCTTGGCGCCGAACGCGCGATAGGCCTCCCGCCACGCCGCCACGTGCGGCAGCTGCTCCAGCGGCCGGCCGCGGAGCGCCTCGCCGGCGGCGGCCTCCGCCTCCTTGAGCAGCGCGTCGCTGGCCTGGTCGCCCGGGCCCGGGACCATGCCGTCGACCGCGAGCAGCAGGACGCGGTAGTCGGGTCGCAGCGCGAACACCGCGGCGTCGACCCAGCCGCCGGCCAGGAACTCCGCCAGCATGGCCAGCTCCGCCACCCCGGCCTCCGATCATCGTGCGCGCAGAACGAGCATCGCGGGCGAGAGTACCGGCGCGCGGCCGCCGGGGGCAGGGGCGGCCGCGCTCAGCTGTCAGCGCGCTGACGCCGGCAGCTCATGACCGGCGCGGACGCCGGCCGCGGATGGCCGGCGCGCGGCCGGCCGGGCAACGCCGGCGCGATGGCCCGGTCGGGGGAAGGTGCCCGGGCCATCGCGCGGCTGCCTGTGAGGTCCGGCTCAGCAGGCGGGCACGCCCGCAGCCGGATCCCGTCCGGTGTTGAGGTGCAGGCCCGGGACGTACCCCCACCGCGGCGCGACGACCTGGTACCAGACCCGGTCTCCGCGCACGGCCTGCCCGTAGGCGTAGCAGTCGGTGGCCAGCTCGCTGCCCGCGCCGCCCAGCCGGGCGACCCGGCCGCTGGCCCGCGGCCGCGGCCGGATAATCAGCCCCGAGTTCAGCGACCAGTAGTCGCGGCGGAAGCCCGCCCCGGCGCACTTGCGCACGCCGGCGGCCGGATCGTACTTGGTGCGGACGTAGAAAGCGGTCACGTAGCCGGCCGCCGGCGCCGAGATCCGGTACCAGACCGAGTTGCCGCTGATCGACGTGCCGGCCGCCCAGCAGGTGACCGTCATCAGCCCGCCCCGCTTGCGGACCTGGCCGACGATCCGGGCGTAGACGCTCGGCCCGTCGTGCACGTGCAGCCCGCTGACCAGCGTCCGCAGCCCCGTCCCGGTGACCGGGCTGCGGGGGCCGCCCGGCCGGGCGGCCTTACGGTGCCGGTGCCGGGCCCGGTGCTGCCGCTGCGGCCCGCCGCGGTGCGCGCGCCGGCGATCATGCCGGGTCTTGTGCCGCCCCGGGTGCGGATGCCTGACCTTGCTCAGGTCCGGCTGGCCGGAGGCGGTGCCTGCCGGCGCCTCGTCCTGCACTGCCAGCGCCTTCGCCCTGGCCGCCTGCGGGCGGGAGGCGCCGGCATGGTGCGCGCGCGCCGGGGCAGGCCCGGTGGCCGCGGCCGGGGCAGCCAACGCGATGATCCCGGCCGCCACCGCGACCGGGATGACCGCGGCCGTCACCACCGGGAACGCGGGCCCGGCCAGCAGTGCCCGCCACGTACCCGGCCGCAGCCGGTGCGCTGTCCTCATGGTCTGCCCCTCTCCGGCAGGCCGCCGCGGCCGGATGCCCCGGCCGGCGATCTGCTTGCACCCGGGGATCGCCGCGGCGCCGTCCGGGCGTTACCGCCGGCCCGCGGGCGGCCGCGTGAATCACCCCGCGGAGTGAGCAGAAGAAGGGAGGCAAACAAGCGGCCTGGCCGCGGACCCGCCCGCCCGCCCGGCCGGGCCCGCACACCGAGGCCGGGCCGGTCAGATCGGCCGGTCAGGCCGGGGCAGCCCGCGGACCTGCCGTCCGCCGGTCCACACGCCGGTGATCCGGGCCGGGTCGGCCAGGATGCCGATGTCGGCGAGCGGGTCGCCGTCCAGGGTGATCACGTCGGCGTCGAAGCCGGCCGCGAGCTGCCCGCTGCGCGGCGCCTGCGGGCCGAGGGTCAGCGGCGCGGTCGCGGTGGCGGCCCCGATCGCCTGCAGCGGCGTCATGCCGAGCTCGACCAGGTGCACCAGCTCCTGGCCGTTGCGGCCCCACGAGGTCGGCAGGTCGGTGCCGCTCAGCCCGATGTCGGTGCCCATGGCGATGGTGACCCCGCGCTCGATGGCGAGCGCGGCCGCGCCCGCGTGCGCGTCGGCCAGCGCGGCCAGCTTGACCGCCGCGTAGCCGGGCACCTTGTCCAGGTTGGCCAGGATGTCGGCCACGATCGTGCGGGTCGGGACCAGGATCGCGCCGGTCTCGAGCATCGCGTCGCAGCATTCGGAGTCCAGGTAGCTGCCGTGCTCGATGGTGCGCACGCCTGCCTCCAGCGCCGCCATGATCCCCGGCTTGCCGTGGCAGTGCGCCGCGACCACCCGGTCCGCCAGCGCCGCCACCTCGACGATCGCGGCCAGCTCGGCCGCGGTGAACTGCTGGTGCACCGGGTGGTCGACCTCGGACAGCACGCCGCCGGACGCGCACACCTTGATCACCCGGGCGCCGCGGCGCAGCTGCTCGCGCACCGCGCGCATGCACTCGTCCGGGCCATCGGCCAGCCGCAGCATCTCGCCGCGGGAGGAGAATTCCCGCACCCAGCCGTCCGGGTAGGCGTGTAGGTCGCCGTGGCCGCCGGTGACCGACAGGATCGACCCGGCGGAGTAGATGGCCGGCCCGTCGATGGTGCCCTCGGCCACGGCCCGGGCCAGATAGATGCCGAGGCCGCCGACCTCGCGGACCGAGGTGATGCCCGCGGTCAGTGCGGCGCCGAGGTCGGCCGCCGCCCGGGCCGCGCGCAGCGGCTGCGGTTCTTGCGGCAGCCGGGCCAGGTCGAGCGACCGGGTGCCGAGGAAATGGCCGTGGCAGTCCCACATGCCCGGCATGACCGCGGCCGCCTGGTGCTGCCGGGCGCCCGGCGCGTCCGGCGCCTGCCCGGCCGGTCCCGCATAGCTGATCGTCGCGCCGTCCAGGATCACCGTGCCGCCGCGCACCGGCTCGCCCTGGCCCGGCAGCAGCAGTTCCGCGTCGATCCGGTGCACGCTGCGTCCTTCCGCCGTCGTTCCGCCGTCGTAGCGCTGCCCTGGCGCCGTCGTTCCGCCGTCGTAGCGCCGCCCTGGCGCCGTCGCCGCGCCGCCGTCCGCCGGTCGTTCCGCGCCGGGCCAGCGCGGCCGCCGCGGGCCCTGCCCAACGACGGAGCCGGCCTTTATCCTGGCATGAAGCATTCGTCTCCAGGCTGCGGAGAGGAATGGGCGGCGGAAGGGCGCCCGGCCTGCAGAGCGGAATTTGAGGCTGATGCCGGTATGCGCACTGCCGGATGCGGTGGGTAATGCGCTATACAGGTACCGGCTGAAGGAGCAAGATGCGGCAACCGGATACGCCTGCGCCTGCGCCGTCGCAGGACCGGCGCGGCGTGGGTGAGGCGGTCGACCGCGCTCGCCGCTGGTTCGACTCCACTCCGCTGCCGCTGAGGATCCTGCTCGCCGTGCTGGCCTGCCTGATCGGCATCTGCGTGGCGCCGTTCTATGCCCCGTATGCGGTCTGGAAGGGCCGCCGCACCCTGATCGCCACCGCCTCGGTAGCGGTCTGGGGCATTGCCCTGTTCGCGGCGCATACGCACGGACCGCTGGCGCCGCGGGTCGCGCTGATCGTGCTGCCGCTGCTGATCGCCGGGATCGCGCACCTGGGCGTGCTGGGCCGGTGGTTCGTGCCGTGCCGGACCGCGGCCTGGGCGCTGCTGTGGGTCGTGCCGGTCGGCAGCATCGCCTATGCGCTGCTGGCCAGCCAGCAGTTCATCGCGCCGTCGTTCGCCTACCTGACGGCGTTCGTGGTGCTGGGCTGGCGGTTCGCCAAGTCCCTGCAGGAAACGCGGGCCTACGGCCCGCAGCAGGCCCGGGCCGGGGCGGGAGCGCCCGGCTGGTCACCGCCGCCACCGCGGCCGGCCGCGGGCCGCCCCGCGGTGCCGGCCCAGCGGAGCGGCCGGCCTCCGGCGGACCGGCGGCCGCCAGGTGCCCGGCCGCCAGACCCCCGGCTGGCCATGGCCGCCGAGGCGGTGCGCGGCCAGCCCGGCGAGCCGGCCCGCGCCCGGGCCGCCGAGGCGGCCGCGACCCGCGCCGCCACGGACTGGCCGGAGATCACGGTCGACGAGGCCATGGCCGAGCTGGACTCGATGATCGGCCTGGAGGAAGTCAAGGAGCAGGTCCGCTCGATCGCCGCCTCGATCGAGGCGGCGCGCCGCCGGGCGCTGGCCGGGCACAGCTCGGAGAAGCCGATGCAGCACTTCGTGTTCCTCGGCCCGCCGGGCACCGGGAAGACGGCGGTGGCCCGGATCCTGGCCAAGATCTTCTACGCGTTCGGGCTGCTGGACACCCCGGAGGTGCGCGAGGCGCAGCGGGCCGACCTGGTCGGCGAGTACCTCGGCGCTACCGCGATCAAGACCAATGAGCTGGTCGACTCCGCGCTCGGCGGCGTGCTGTTCATCGACGAGGCCTACAGCCTGGTCAACGAGGGTGACGGCCAGGGCGACCGGTTCGGCAACGAGGCGGTCCAGACGCTGCTCAAGCGGGCCGAGGACGACCGCCAGGAGCTGGTCATCATCCTGGCCGGGTACGAGCGGCAGATGGAGGCGTTCCTCGCCACCAACCCCGGCCTGGCCTCGCGGTTCGCCAACCGGGTCAAGTTCCCCGGCTACACCCCGGCCGAGCTGCTGGCGCTGGCCGACCTGGCGCTGGAGCGCCGCGGCGAGGTGCTCGACCCTGACGCCCGCCCGGCCCTGTGGCGGATGTTCGAGGATGTCGGCCGCCGCCGCATCGCCGACGACCTCGGCAACGGCCGGTTCGTCCGCAGCCTGCTGGACAAGGCCGGCCGGGCCCGCGACGTGCGGGTCATGTCGCTGCCCGAGGAGCCGACCTCGGCCGACCTGGTCACCGTGCGCAGCGCCGACCTGGAGCAGGCGTTTGCCGACCTGACCAGCCGGTTCCGCGGTTACGGGGCCACCCCGACGCTGGAGAGCGCACTGGCCGAGCTGGACGCGCTGGTCGGGCTGGACCCGGTCAAGCGGCAGGTGCGCGAGATCGCCGCCCAGCTGCGGGTGGCCCGGCTGCGCGACCGGCAGGGCCTGGCCAGCCAGCCGCCGGCCCGGCATTTCGTCTTCACCGGCCCGCCCGGCACCGGCAAGACCACGGTCGCGCGCATCCTCGGCCGCATCTTCGCCGCCCAGGGACTGCTGGTCCGGCCGAACGTGGTGGAAGCCCACCGTGCCGACCTGGTGGGCGAGCACCTCGGCTCTACCGCGATCAAGACCAACAAGCTGGTCGACTCCGCGCTCGGCGGCGTGCTGTTCATCGACGAGGCGTACTCGCTGTACAACGAGGGCTACACCGGCGGCGACGCGTTCGGCGCCGAGGCGGTGGCGACGCTGCTCAAGCGGGCCGAGGACGACCGGGACCGGCTGGTGATCGTGCTGGCGGGTTACACCGCCGACATGGACAGGTTCCTGCGCAGCAACCCCGGCATGGCGTCCCGGTTCAGCGTGCGGATCAGCTTCCCCAGCTACGACACCGGGCAGCTGGTGCGGATCGCCGCGGTGATCTCCGCCCAGGCCGGGGACAGCTTCGCCGCGGACGCGATGCCGGTGCTGGAGCGGATCTTCGCCGACGCCTGCGCGCAGGGCCGGATCGACGAGCTCGGCAACGGCCGGTTCGCCCGGTCGCTGTTCGAGCGCGCCTGCGCCTCCCGCGACCTGCGGGTGGCCCGGCTCGGCGAGGAGGCCAGCGCCGAGGACCTGACCACGGTCGCCGCGGCCGACCTCGACGTCGCCTACGCCGAGCTGGTCCGCTGAATCCGGCGGGCACCCGGCCCGCCCGCGTCCCGGCTGCTCCCGGCCGGCGGTCACCGGCCGAGGGTGAACCGCACCCGCTGGCCGGGGCGCAGCTGGGCGGCGAGCCCGATGCCTGCGCTGCGCACCACGGCGATCACGGGGTAGCCGCCGGTCACCGGGTGGTCGGCGAGCATCAGGATCGGCCGGCCATCGGGCGGGACCTGCAGCGCGCCGGTGACCAGGCCCTCGCTGGGCAGCTCGCCGCCGCGTGACCGCGGCAGCAGCGGGCCGTCGAGCCGCAGCCCGGCCCGGTTGCTGGCCGGGGTGACGGTGTACTCCGCTCCGGTCAGCGCGGCCAGCGCTTCCGGGGCGAACCAGTCCGCGCGCGGCCCGGGCAGGATCGCCAGCACGGCCGGGCCGCCCGCGGGGACGCCGGCCCGCCCGGACGCCGCGCCGGATGCGGACGCCGTGCCGGGCGCGGGCGCCGTGCCGGGCACGGACGCCGTGCCGGGCGCGGACGCCGTGCCGGATGCAGGCGCCGTGCCGGATGCAGGCGCCGTGCCGGATGCAGGCGCCGTGCCGGATGCAGGCGCCGTGCCGGATGCAGGCGCCGTGCCGGATGCAGGCGCCGCGGCCGGCCGGGTCCCACCTGGGCGGTTCGCGGCGACGAGCAGGTCGCCGGGGCGGAGCGGCGCCGGGCCGAGCCCGCTCAGCAGGTCCGACGACCGGCTGCCGAGCACGTCCGGCCCGCCGATGCCGCCGCTGACGGCCAGGTAGCTGCGCAGCCCCGCAGCCGGGGCGGCCACCCGCAGCTCGGTCCCGGCGGCGACCGGGAACGGGGCGCCGAACGGCGCCGGCGCACCGTCCGCGCCGAGCTCGGCCCGGGCACCGGCCACGGCGACGACCGTGCCGGCCAGGAACCGCAGCCGGGCCCGGCCCAGGGTGAGCTCGAGGCCGGCCGCGCCCGGATCGTTGCCGGCCAGCAGGTTGGCCTGCCGCAGGCTGGCCGGGTCAGCGGCGCCGCTGGCGGGCACCCCGAGATGACCGAGCCCCGGGCGGCCGAGGTCCTGGATCGTGGCCAGCGGCCCGGGCCGCAGCACCTCGGCCAGCGGCGGCCCTTCTGGCGGCGGATCCCCGGCCGGCGCCGCCGGCTCGTCCGGCAGCGTGCTGACCGCATGGAAGCGCACCGGCATGCCGGGCGCCAGCAGCGCCGGCGGCTCGCGCCGCGGATCCCACAACCGGGCCGAGGTCCGGCCGAGCAACCGCCAGCCGCCCGGCGAGGCGGCCGGGTAGACGGCGGCCAGCCCGCCGGCGATCGCCACCGCCCCGGCGGGCACCGACGTGCGCGGCCGGTCCAGCCGGGGCACCGCCGCGAGCGCCGGGTCCAGGCCGGTGAGATAGCCGAAGCCGGGGGAAAAGCCCATCCAGCCGACCGTGTACTCCGCATCCTGGTGCGCGGCGATCACCCCGGCGGGCGTCAGCCCGGCCAGCCGTGCCACCTCGGCCAGGTCCGCCCCGTCGTAGACGACCGGGATCCGGGCCGGCGGCCCGGCCGCGGGCCCGGCCCCGGTGCGCGGCAGCACGCCGACCAGCCCGGCCAGCTCGTCCAGGTCGCGAGCGCCCGGCTCGATCGTGATCAGCACGGTGGCGGCACCCGGTATCGCGTCCCGTACCCCGGCCAGCCGGGCCGCGCGCACCGCCGCCGCGAGCGCCGCGGCGTCCGTCCCGGCCTCGGCCAGCAGCGCCGCGTCGCCGGCCTTCCTGATCTGCATGCCGCGCGATCTCACTGCCAGGCGGGCTCAGGCGAACGGCGCCAGCTGCACGCTGGCGCGCTCCAGCGCGGCCCGGACCGACCTGGCCAGCGCCACCGCGCCGGAGGTGTCGGAGTGGATGCACACCGACCGGGCGCTCATCGTGACCTGCTGGCCCTCCACCGACTCCACCAGGCCGCGGGTCACCATCCGCACCGCGCGGGCGGCGACCGCGCCGGGGTCGGTGAGCACCGCCCCGCGCTCCCCGCGCGGCACCAGCGTGCCGTCGGACCGGTAGCCCCGGTCGGCGAATGCCTCGCCGATGACGGTCAGCCCGGCCGCGGCCGCCACGGCGGCGCCGCTGCTGCCGGGCAGCATCAGCAGCGGCAGCGACGGGTCGAAGGCCCGGATCGCGGCGATCAGCGCCGCCGCCTGCACCGGGTCGCGGGCCGCCCGGTTGTACAGCGCGCCGTGCGGCTTGACGTACCGGACCCGGGCGCCTTCGGCCCTGGCGATCCCGTCCAGCGCCGATATCTGGTAGAGCACCTCGGCGGCCAGTTCGTCGGAGGGCACCTCCATCTCCCGCCGGCCGAAGCCGGGCAGGTCGCGGTAGGACACCTGGGCGCCGATCGCCACCCCGTGCGCGGCCGCGCCGCCGCAGGCCAGCCGGATCGTCAGCGGGTCGCCGCCGTGGAACCCGCAGGCGATGTTCGCGCTGGTGACCACGGACAGCAGGGCCGCGTCGTCGCCGATCCGCCAGGCGCCGAAGCTCTCGCCGAGGTCGGCGTTCAGGTCGACGACCGGCGCGCCGGTCATCGACCCGGTTCCTCCGGCGGCAGGTCAGCCAGCGCGGCCGCGATCGCGTCCTCCCGCGGCCCGGCCGCGCGGATCGCGCCGATCAGGATGTGCAGCACCTCGTGCCGGTCCTGGCCGGCGTCCAGCAGCCGCTGGGACGCCTCCCACAGCTCGGGCGGGTCGCCGCGCCACAGCCGGTCGGCCAGCGCCAGGTGGTGGTCCAGGTGCTCCCGGCTGGCCGCGGGCCCGGGCCCCGGCCCGGCATCGTGCTCGGCAGCGAGCAGCGTCCGCCGGCCATCCGGGCTGGCCGGGTCGAGCGCGGCCAGGTCCACGCCCCGGTAGGTGCCCGCCAGCACGCCGAACGCGAACGCCCGCCGCGGCAGCGCCTCCAGGTCCCGGTCCGGCAGCAGCCGGGCCACCAGCCCGGGCTCCAGGCCGAACGAGGACGGGTCGTGGTAGACCCGGCTGAAGGTGCCCATCGAGTCGTACACCGCGTCCAGCGTCATCCGGATCGCGGTGTCGCCGAGGCCGGACCGGCGGCCGGCCCAGCGCACCCAGGCGGCCAGCACGTGCGGCATCGCATGCTGCTCGGCAGCCGACAGCATGACCTTGCGCGGCAGCCAGTCCAGCAGGATCGCCTCGGCCTTGGCCGGGCTGACCCGCAGCGGGCGGCCGAAGTCCAGCTCGCAGCCGTACTCCACGATGTGGTCCGCGCACCGGCTGGCCGCCTGCCGGTCGGAGAGGTCCTCCGCCTCGTCGGAGGCCAGGAACTCGGCCACCAGCATGGCCCGCCGGTCCTTGCGCCAGACCGGGCGCCGCCCGGCGGTGAGCGGGGAGCGCCCGGCCGGCCCGGCGGCCGGCGGCTGAGCGGCGGACGGCGGTGCGGCGGACGGCGGTGCGGCAGACGAGGCGGCGGTCGGCTGCGCGGCAGCGGGCTGCCCGGCCGGGGCCGTGGCGCCGGGCCGGACTGTGCTGGCCGGCGGCAGCGTGTGCACCCGCGACCTGATGAAGGCGTGGTAAGCCGGGAACGACTCGCTGACCGGGGGATTGGCCGCGCCGTCGGTGACCGCCAGCGCGGTCTCCAGCAGCCGCCGCGCCTGCGGCGGCGGGACCTCGGCGAACGCGGACCGGCCTGGCACCCCCGGGCCGCCCCCGTTCCCGGCCGCCGCGTTCCGGTCGGTGCCGCTGCCGTCGCGGCAGTAGTCGAGCAGCTTGCCGACCTGCGAGGTGACCCAGCCGTCCCGGGCGGCGCCGCCGGAGTTGTAGTCGACGATGACGACCAGCGCGTGCTGCTCCTGGCCTGCATAGCTGAACACGCACACGACCTCGTCCCGGTCGCCGAACGGATCGGAGTTGACGTAGCACTCGGCCGCCGCCACCGCGCCGGCATGCTCGGCCCAGCCCGGCCGGGCCACGCCGCGCTCCATCAGCTCCAGCGCGGCCTGCTCAGCCAGCGCGGCCTGCCGTGGCGTGCCCAGGCAGGCGATGCCCGACAGCAGCGCCAGCGCGGCCGGGCTGCCCTGGCCGGCTGCGTACCCGATCAGGCCCTCGCCGACCAGTTCGTCGAGGTCGGCGCGCCGCCTGCGCACGTCCCGTTCCCCCGGCGGCCCGGCTGCGGTCCCCACCAGGTGCCGAGCATCTCGCTGACCATCAGCTCGGCGTCCAGCGGGCTTCGTACCGCCAGCAGCTCGCGGGCGGCCCTGAGCATCTCGGCGAACAGGGCATTCGGCGGCGGTCCGGACAGGCCGCGGGATCCGCCCGACGGCCGCGGCGGCCCGGAATGCCCGGAATGGCCGGGCCCGGGAGGCTGTCTACGTCGGCTTTGCGGGCTCACGCGGCTAGCCTTCCAGATGCGCGGCACGCGATGCTATGCGTAGCCGCGGCGCGCCGCCGGTTTCTGCCTGCGCGCAGCCGGTTCTCCCTCGTCGTTGCGCGCAGCCGCTTCTCCTTCCTGGCGGGGCGGCGGGGCCGGGCCGGCCTAGCCGGGTCCGGCGCGCCTGCCACCCGGGGCGGTCATCGGCTCGCCCATTATCCCGCCCTGGCCGGGCTGTCGTGACCACTACGCGAACCTCGGGCCGGCCGGCGATGCCGGGCCGCAACCGGGGCACGACGGCCGCCCAGTTAACGCCGCTGGCCTGCCTGCCGGCGATGTTGCCGCTAGCCTTCTTGTGGTCAAGGGTGAGGCAAGGAGGAGCGCATTGAGATCACGCGCTCGCACGGGTGCGGTGGATGCGGCGGGCCGGGGGGCGAAGCCGTGAGCGCTGGCACGTCCGTGCCCAGGCCGCGGATGCCGGGCATGGACGAGCCCGACGCGGCGCTGCTGTCCGCGGTGCTGGCCCGGTCGCCGCAGGGCATCGCCTTCATCGGCGCCGACCTGACCTTCGGCCGGGTCAACGCGGTGCTCGCCCGGCTGAGCGGGGTCTCGCCCGCCGAGCACCTCGGCCGCACCCCGGCCGAGGTGTGGCCGCCCGACCTGGCCTCCTGGGTGTCCGCCGCGGTGCCGCGGGTGATCTCGGGGCGGCAGCCCCAGTTCGAAGCGGACCGGCCGGTCACCATCGCGGCCGCCGCGGCGCCGGAGCCCGGGCCGGACGGCGAGGCCGCCGGCCAGCTGCCGCCCGCGGCCGGGCCGCGGCGCTGGTCCCTGTCCTGCTACCCGGTGCCCGATCCTGACGGCGACGTGGCCGGGGTGCTGCTGCTCGCCGAGGACGTCACCGACCAGCAGGCGCGCGGCGAGGCGGTCCGGCGCAGCGACGAGCGCTACCGGTCGCTGGTCAAGGCCGGGGCCCAGGTGGTCTGGGTGACCACCCCGCTGGGCGGGATCGCCGAGGACGCGCCGGAATGGCGCTGGATCACCGGGCAGAGCGAGGAGGCCTACCGGGACGGCGGCTGGCTGGCGGCCGTGCACCCGGAGGATGCCGAGCGGGTCAGCCGGGACTGGCAGGACAGCATCGCCGCCCGCAAGACCTTCGACTGCCGGTACCGGGTGCGGACCAGGACCGGCTCCTACCGGCACTACGACGTGCGGGCGGTGCCGATCGAGCGTGACGGCCAGGTCGTCGAGTGGATCGGCGCGTGCACCGACGTCACCGCCCAGCGCGAGGCCGAGGAGATGCGCGGCCGGCTGACCGAGCAGCTGTCGGCCGCGGCGCTGCGCACGGCCCGGCTGCAGCAGGCCACCTCGATGCTGGCCGAGGCGCTGAGCGTGGACAAGGTGGTCGAGGTGATCACCGAGGTGGGCCGGTCGGCGATCGGCGCCGAGCGGTCCGCGGTGGCCATGCTGAACAGCGAGCGGCAGCGGCTGCGGACGATCAATGCGACCGGCCTGCCGGAAGAGTTCGGGTCCGCGACGACCGGCGAGATCCCGCTGGACACCCCGAGCGTGATGACCGCGGCGATCACCGCCCGGCGGCCGGTGCTGCTGGAAAGCCAGGACGCGCTGCGGCGCTATTTCGAGGCCGAGGTGGACCCCACCATGTTCCTGACGCACACCGACGAGCAGGCCTGGGTGGGCCTGCCGCTGTTGTCGTCGGGGCAGGCGCTCGGCGCGCTGCGGTTCTCCTTCACCCGGCCGCGCACCATCACCGAGGAAGAGCGGGTGTTCCTGGAGGCGCTCGCGGGCCAGTGCGCGATGGCCCTGGAGCGCGCGTCGCTGTTCGAGCGCGAGCACAACACCGCTGAGACGCTGCAGCGCAGCCTGCTGCCCGACACCCTGCCGAAGGTGCCCGGCATCGTGCTGGGGGCCAAGTACCTGCCGGTGACCAGGAACATGGAAATCGGCGGCGACTGGTACGACGCCTTCCAGCTGCCGGACGGCAAGCTGGCCGTCGCGGCCGGCGACGTGATGGGCAAGGGGCTGACCGCCGCCGCGGGCATGGGCCGGGTCCGCAACGCGCTGCGCGCGCTGGCCCTGACCGACCCGCGGCCGGCCGCGGTGCTGGCCGGCCTGGACCGGCTGTTCATCGCGACCGAGGCCGAAGAGCAGGTCACCACGGTGGCCTATCTGGTCGTGGATCCGGAGACCGGCGAGGGGATGGCCGGCAACGCCGGGCACCTGCCGCCGCTGCTGCTGTCGGACGGCGCGCCGCCGCGGCTGGACGAGACGGAGGCGGGCACGCCGCTGGGCTGGGCCAGCCCGCGCCGGCAGTACGCGTTCACGCTGCCGCCCGGCAATACCGCGGTGCTGTACTCCGACGGGCTGGTGGAAAACCGCAGGCGCGGCCTGGACGCCGGGCTGGACGAGCTGGTCGCGGTGGCCGCCCAGGCGCCCGCCGGGGTGCTGGAAGATCCGGAGCGGCTGCTGGGTTATCTGGTTGACCGGATGCTAGCCGGGCACGAGCAAGATGACGACGTGACCGTCCTGGTGGTGCACATCCCGGCCCGGGATGCCGACCGCCCCCGGCCCCGGGTGGCCGGGGCGGTCAGGCCGCGAGCGTGAGAAAGGGCTGAGCATGACGGATGCGGGTGCGATTCTCCCGCGCGGCACCGCGAACGCAGCAAGCACTGCGAATGCAGCAGCAAGCACTGCGAACGCAGCAGCAAGCACTGCGAACGCAGCAGCAAGCACTGCGAACGCAGCGGCAAGCCCCGCTAATGCAGCGGCAAACCTTGCCCAAGCAGGGAAAATCTCCCCGCCGGCCGCCGCAGCGGTACGAGGAACCCGCAGACTCCGCCTATGGTGGTGGGGAGCGAAACTGGACCGCAGCACCCCCCGGCGGCAGCGCCCCGGTTTCCGGCTCGTCCCGGGCACTGGGTGTGCCGCGGTAAGGTCCTTTTCTCGCCCATACATGCCGGAGAGATGCCTGTGACGCCTGCTGAACCGGCAGGCCAGCGGCCGGCCCCGTGGCCGTGCTCAGCGCGGTCCCGCCAGGCATGGCAAACGTCCCGGGCACGGCAACGGAAGGGGTGACCGCGGTGGCAGGCGCGGCAGGATCCGCAGCACGCAAGCAGCCCGGCCCGGCCGGCCGCGGCTCGCGCGGCGCGCGGCTGCGGGCAACCGAAACCCCGGAGAAGGGCGCGGCGAAGGGTGACAGCGTGCAGGCCAACGGCTCAGGACCGGACCGGCGCGGCGGTCAGGGTGGCGGGACCAAGTCGGCCGTCGCAGTGGAGCAGCGGCCCGCGGGCGGCGACACAGATTCCGAGACGCAAAGCGGGGGAATCGACGGTGACTTCGGGCGGGCGGACGTGAGCGCCGATCTCGGCTACGACGAGCCGGCGGCGGGCGAAGCGGCCGGGCTCGACGAGGAGCCTGACCTCGCGGCCGTGTCCGACCTGGACGCCGAGGACGACGCGGACCTGGAGTCGCTGGACGAGCTGGTCAGCGACGACGCGGACGAGGCGAGCGAGAGCGACGAGGAAGCGGACGACGGCGACGAGGAAGATGCCGACCTCGAGCTCGGCGACAGCGCGGCCGCCGGTACCCCTGACCGCCCGGCGGACGGGGCTGCCCCGGCCGGCCAGCCCGCGCCGGCCGCGGCCGCCCCGGCGGCCACCGCCAAGCCGGAGACCGAGAACGAGGACGAGGCCTTCGTCTACGGCGACGACGACGAGGACCTGCCCGCGGCCCAGGTGGCCGTGGCGGGTGCGACGTCCGACCCGGTCAAGGACTACCTGAAGCAGATCGGCAAGGTCCCGCTGCTGAACGCCGAGCAGGAGGTCGAGCTGGCCAAGCGGATCGAGGCCGGCCTGTTCGCCGAGGAGAAGCTGGCCGAGCCCAAGGGGCTGCGCCCCGAGCAGCGGCTGGACCTGGAGTGGATCGCCGACGACGGCCGCCGGGCCAAGAACCACCTGCTGGAGGCCAACCTGCGGCTGGTGGTGTCGCTGGCCAAGCGCTACACCGGCCGCGGCATGCTGTTCCTGGACCTGATCCAGGAGGGCAACCTGGGGCTGATCCGGGCGGTGGAGAAGTTCGACTACACCAAGGGTTACAAGTTCTCCACCTACGCCACCTGGTGGATCCGCCAGGCCATCACCCGCGCCATGGCCGACCAGGCCCGGACCATCCGCATCCCGGTGCACATGGTCGAGGTCATCAACAAGCTCGCCCGGGTACAGCGCCAGATGCTCCAGGACCTCGGCCGCGAGCCGACGCCGGAGGAGCTGGCCGCCGAGCTGGACATGACCCCGGAGAAGGTCATCGAGGTGCAGAAGTACGGCCGCGAGCCGATCTCGCTGCACACCCCGCTCGGCGAGGACGGCGACAGCGAGTTCGGTGACCTGATCGAGGACTCCGAGGCGATCCAGCCCGGCGAGGCGGTCAGCTTCACCCTGCTGCAGGAGCAGCTGCACTCGGTGCTGGACACGCTGTCCGAGCGCGAGGCGGGCGTGGTGTCGATGCGGTTCGGCCTCACCGACGGCCAGCCCAAGACGCTGGACGAGATCGGCAAGGTCTACGGGGTCACCCGGGAGCGGATCCGGCAGATCGAGTCCAAGACCATGTCCAAGCTGCGCCACCCGTCGAGGTCCCAGGTCCTGCGCGACTATCTCGACTGAGCAGCCCGGCTGCGGCAGCAACGGCGAGGGCCGGACCCCCGTGGGGTCCGGCCCTCGCCGTGATGACTCGTATGACCGCTCAGCGAGCGTCTGACGACGGCCTGGCCGACAGCCGCTCGGTCTCGTCCTGGATCTTCACCGCGATTTTCGACAGCGCGTCCGCGTGCTGGCGGTTGTGATGGGCGCAGAACAGCAGTTCGCCCGAGCCTGGCAGCACGACGCGCACGTAGGCGGGGGCACCGCACCGATCACACAAGTCGCTGGCTTTGAGCGGCTTCGTTGGGGCCATAGCTCCGGTCATGTCGCCTCCCTCGCCTGGGGCCTCCGGCGGCTCTGCCGTCGGCCTGCAACCTGTGCCGTACACGCATCACAACACCTAGCCCGGCTCCTGTCATCCCATGCGGGGCCCGCGTCCGCCGTAAGCGAACAGCGACCTGGGGTTGGTAACGCAGAATTAACGCCGCAGGCCGGCCAGCCGCGTTGCCGCAGCTTGCTGCCCGGCTTGCCGGATCCGTCCGCGGCGTGGTGGCCGCCGGGCGTCCGAGCCGGCGGTTAGTCTGCCTGCAGGCATATTTGCCCCGGGCCGGACCGCCGGCCCGCGGACGCCAGCACGGACGACAGCGCGCAACGACGCGCCAGCAGCCGCAGGAGAGCATGAGTGACCGCCCTGACCGCAGCATCCGCCGCCGCGCCGCCGAAGGCGCCCCGCGGCGGTGATGGCTATACCGCGCGCCACCTCACGGTCCTGGAGGGCCTGGAGGCCGTGCGCAAGCGGCCGGGCATGTACATCGGCTCGACCGACGGGCGCGGCCTGCTGCACTGCCTGTGGGAGATCTTCGACAACGCGGTAGACGAGGCGCTGGCCGGCGAGTGCACCTCGATCGAGGTCATCCTGCACGCCGACCACTCCGCCGAGGTCCGGGACAACGGCCGCGGCATCCCCGTCGACGTGGAGCCGAAGACCGGCCTGACCGGCGTGGAGCTGGTCATGACCCGGCTGCACGCCGGCGGCAAGTTCGGCGGCGGCTCCTACACCGCCTCCGGCGGCCTGCACGGGGTGGGCGCCTCGGTGGTGAACGCGCTGTCGGGCCGGCTGGACGTGCAGGTGGACCGGCACGGCGGAGAGTGGGCGGCCAGCTTCCGCCGCGGCGTGGCCGGCGAGTTCGGCGGCCCGGGGCCGGAGGCGGCCTTCACCCCCGGCCACAGCCTGCGCAAGGTCCGGCGGGTGGCCAAGACCGTGACCGGCACCCGGATCCGGTTCTGGCCGGACCGGCAGGTGTTCGTGCCGGGCGCCGAGTGGAGCTTCGACGCGCTGGCCCAGCGGGCCCGGCAGACCGCCTACCTGGTCCCCGGCCTGGCGATCCGGGTAGCGGACCAGCGGGCCCCGAGGTCCCGCCCGGCCGCCGGGGCGCCCGGCGGCGGGGCGGAGCCCCCGGCCCTGGCCGAGCCGCTGGCGCTGGCCGAGCCCGCGCCGGACGGCCCGCGTGAGGCCGAGTTCCGGTTCGCCGGCGGGATCAGCGAGTTCTGCGAGCACCTGTCGCCGGGCACCCCGGTGACCGACGTGATCCGGCTGACCGGCTCCGGCACGTTCACCGAGACGATCCCGGTGCTCGACGACCTCGGGCACCTGACCCCGACCGAGGTCGACCGGACCCTGGACGTCGACGTGGCGCTGCGCTGGGACGGCGGCTACGACTCGGTCACCCGCTCGTTCGTCAACGTGATCGCCACCCCCAAGGGCGGCACGCACGTGTCCGGCTTCGAGCGGGCCCTGGTCCGGACGCTGAATGACCAGCTGCGGGCGGCCCGGCTGCTGCGCAACGGGGACGAGGCCGGTCTCCAAGGAGGACGCCCTGGAGGGGCTGACCGCGGTAGTGGCGGTGCGGCTGCCCGAGCCCCAGTTCGAGGGCCAGACCAAGGAGGTGCTCGGCACCCCGGCCGCGTCCAAGATCGTGGCCCAGGTGGTCTCCGCCGAGCTGCGCGGCTTCCTGGAGGGCCGGGTCCGCGGCAGCAAGCAGCAGGCCCGCGCGGTACTGGACAAGGTGGTGTCGGCGGCCAGGACCAGGATCGCCGCCCGTGAGCACCGGGAGAACCAGCGCCGCAAGTCCGCGCTGGCCACCTCGGCGCTGCCGGCCAAGCTGGTCGACTGCCGGTCAGCCGACGATCGCAGCGAGCTGTTCATCGTGGAGGGCGATTCCGCGCTCGGCACCGCCAAGCTGGCCCGGGATTCGGAGTTCCAGGCGCTGCTGCCGATCCGCGGCAAGATCCTCAACGTGCAGAAGGCGTCCCTGGCCGACATGCTGCGCAACGCCGAGTGCGCGGCGATCATCCAGGTCCTCGGGGCCGGCTCGGGCAATGCGTTCGACCTCGACGCGGCCCGCTACCAGCGGGTGATCTTCATGGCCGACGCGGACGTGGACGGCGCGCACATCCGCACCCTGCTGCTGACGCTGTTCCACCGCTACATGCGCCCGATGGTGGAAGCGGGCCGGGTGTTCGCGGCCGTGCCGCCGCTGCACCGGATCGAGCTGGTCAATCCGCGCAAGAGCCAGCGCAAGTACATCTACACCTACTCCGACGCCGAGCTGCACCGCACGCTGCTGGAACTGGAGCGCAAGGGCCAGCGGTGGAAGGAGCCGCCGCAGCGCTACAAGGGCCTCGGCGAGATGGACGCCGGCCAGCTGGCCGAGACCACCATGGACCCGCGCCAGCGCACCCTGCGCCGGATCAAGATCGAGGACGCGGCCGCGGCCGGGCAGATGTTCGGCCTGCTGATGGGCACCGAGGTGGCCCCGCGCCGTGACTTCATCACGGCCGGCGCCGGCGAGCTGGACCCGGCCCGCATCGACACCTAGCGCCGCCCGCCTGCCCGGCTCATCCGGGCCGCAGGCCCGGTCAGGGGCGGCGGATGGGCCTTGGGCCGGATAGCTTGCTCCCGTAGCATCGTCTCACTGGACCCCGTACCGCAGTGACCCCGGAAGCAGGCATGACGAAGACACCGCTTTATCAGGTAACTGACCCGGCGACCGGCGAGGTGGCCGAAACCTTCCCCTGCGCCACGGACGCGGAGGTAGCGGAGGCGCTCGCCGCCGCGACCGAGGCGTTCGCGGCCTGGCGGCTGCGCCCGGTGGCCGAGCGCGCCGCGGTGGTGAAGCGGATCGCTGAGCTGTTCACCGAGCGCGCCGCCGACCTGGCCGCCCTGATCACCAAGGAGATGGGCAAGCGGCCCGCGCAGGCCGTCGGCGAGGCCGAGTTCTGCACCGACATCTTCAGCTACTACGCCGACAACGGCCCCGGGCTCCTCGCCGACAGGCCGCTGCCCGGCCATGACACCGCGCGGGTCGAGTACCGGCCCGTCGGCCCGGTACTCGGCGTGATGCCGTGGAACTACCCGTATTACCAGGTGGCCAGATTCGCCGCGCCGAACCTGATCGCCGGCAACACCGTCATACTCAAGCACGCGGAGAACTGCCCCACCTCGGCCCTGGCGATCGCGCAGATCATGCGGGACGCGGGCGTGCCGGACGGCGTGTACGTCAATCTCTTCGCGACCCACGAGCAGGTCGCCGCGATGATCGCCGACCCGCGGCTGCACGGCGTGTCGCTGACCGGCTCCGAGCGGGCCGGCACCGTAGTCGCCGAGACGGCCGGCCGTAATCTGAAGAAGGTCGTCCTTGAGCTCGGCGGCTCCGACCCGTATATCATCCTCGACACCGACGACGTCGAGGGCGCTGCGAAGACCGCCTGGGTCACCCGGATGGAAAACGTCGGCCAGGCCTGTAATTCCAACAAGCGGATGATCGTCATGAACGACATCTACGACGACTTCGTGGCCGCCCTGGTCCAGCAGGCCGCCGCGATGTCACCGCGCCAGCCGGGCGATGATTCCTCGCGCTCCTACAGCCCGATGGTCTCCCGCAAGGCAGCGGAGAACCTGCTCGCCCAGGTGCAGGACGCGGTATCGAAGGGCGCCACGCTGCACGCCGGCGGCACCCTCGACGACGGCCAGGGCGCTTACTTCGCCCCGGCCGTGCTCACCGGCGTGACCCCGGAAATGCGGGCCTACCGCGAGGAGCTGTTCGGCCCGGTCGCCGTGGTTTACAAGGTCGGCACCGACGACGATGCGGTCCAGCTCGCCAACGTGGTGGACTTCGGTCTTGGCGGCGCGGTCTGGTCGACCGACGAGGAGCGGGCCGTCAAGGTCGCCGAGCAGCTGGAAGTCGGGATGGCGAACGTGAACACCCCGGCGGGCGAGGGCGCGGACCTGCCGTTCGGCGGCACTAAGCGCTCTGGCTTTGGCCGCGAGCTCGGTCCCCTGGGCATCGACGAATTCGTCAACAAGCGCCTGTTCTACGTCGAGAAGTAACGCTCACCGGGCCAGGCCGCGCGCGTCGCATGCATGAGCGGCAGCGTGTGAGCGCGGGCCCGGCCCGGGTTCAGCGGGCCGTGCCGCCGATAGCCGCCAGGGGGTGGCGCACCCGCTCGCCCGAGCCGTCCCGGCGCCCGGCGGGCTCGGGCAGGTCGACCGCCGTCCCCGCCGCGGTGGCCCCGCGGGCCGGCCCGGTCCCGGCCCAGGCCGCCACCAGGGCGTCCTCGCCCCTGAGGAACCGGTGGCAGCGCACCCCGCCGGTGGCCCGGCCCTTGGCCGGGTACTCGGCGTAGCGGGTGACCTTGACCGTCGCGGCGGCGGTGCCCGGCAGCGCGCCGGCATTCCCGGCCGCCGTTACCACCACCGGCTCCCGGCCCGCGCCGTCGTCCCCCGTCCCGTCCTGGCCGCCTGCGCCGTCCCCGCCCGCCGCGGCCGGGCCGACCGCGCCGAACCAGATGACCGACGCCCGCGGCGCGAGCCGGATGCCCGCCATCCCGCCGGCCGCCCGGCCCTGCGGCCGGACCGCGGCGGCACTGAAGCGCAGCAGCTGGGCATCGGTGGTGATGAAGACCAGGTCGGCGTCCTCGCTGTCCAGCTGCACCGCGCCGACGACCCGGTCGCCGTCCTTGAGCGAGATGACCTCGAAGTCCCCGGCCTGCTGCGGGTAGTCGGGCGCGACCCGCTTGACCACGCCGCCGGCGGTGCCGACGGCCAGGCCGGCGCCCGCCGCCTCGGCGGCCACGATGCCGGCCACGCTCTCGCCCGGCTCGGTGCCGACGAACTCGCTCACCGGCGCGCCGCCGGACAGGCCGGGGGAGTGCGCGCTCGGCGGGATGGCGGGCAGTTCGAGCACGCCGAGCCGGATCAGCCGCCCGAGCGAGGTCACCACCCCGATCTGGCCGCGCGCGGTCGTCCGCACCGAGCCGATGATCACGTCGTGCGCGGCCCGCGGTCCCGGCGGCGGCGGCCGGCTTCCCCGCCGGTCCCGGTGGTCCTGGCCAGCAGCCCGGCCGAGGACAGCAGCACGGTGCACGGGTCGTCGGCGACCTCCAGCGGCACCGCCGCGGTCCGCGGCTGGCCGGAGCCCTCCAGCAGCACCGTGCGGCGCGGGGTGCCGAACCGCCCGGCCACCCCGGCCAGCTCGTCCGACACCACCTCGCGGAGCCGCTGGCCGGAGTCGATGATCTCGGTCAGCTCGGCGATCTCGGCCTGCAGGGTCTCCCGCTCGCTCTCCAGCTCCAGCCGGTCGTAGCGGGTCAGCCGCCGCAGCGGGGTGTCCAGGATGTACTGGGCCTGCACCGGCGACAGGTCGAACACGGCCATCAGCCGTTCCTTGGCCGCCGCGGCGTCGTCGCTGGCGCGGATGACCTGGATGACCTCGTCGATGTTCAGCAGCGCGACGAGCAGGCCGTCGATCAGGTGCAGCCGGTCGGCCCGCTTGGCCCGGCGGAACAGGCTGCGCCGCTTCACGACCTCCAGCCGGTGCGCGACGTAGATCTCCAGCAGCTCGCGCAGGCCGAGTACCCGCGGCTGCCCGTCGACCAGCGCCACGTTGTTGATCCCGAACGTCTCCTCCATCGGGGTGAGCCGGTACAGCTCCTCCAGCACCGCCTCGGCGTGGAACCCGCTGCGGATCTCGATCAGCAGGTGCAGGCCGCGGTGCCGGTCGGTGAGGTCCTTCAGGTCGGAGATGCCGGTCAGCTTCTTCGCCCCGGCCAGGTCCTTGATCCGCGCGATGACCTTCTCCGGCCCGACGCCGAACGGCAGCTCGGTGACCACGATCCCGGTGCGCCGCGGGGTGATCTGCTCGACCCGGGCCGCGGCCCGGGTCCGGAAGAGGCCGCGGCCGGTCTCGTACGCCTCCCGGATCCCGTCCAGGCCGACGATCTTGCCGCCGGTGGGCAGGTCCGGGCCGGGGACGAAGCGCATCAGCGTGTCCAGGTCCGCGTCCGGGTGCGCGATCAGGTGCCGGGCTGCGGCGACGACCTCGCCGAGGTTATGCGGCGCCATGTTGGTGGCCATCCCGACCGCGATCCCGGCCGTGCCGTTGACCAGCAGATTCGGGATAGCGGCCGGGAGCACCTCGGGCTGGAGGATCTGCCCGTCGTAGTTCGGGATGAAGTCGACGGTGTCCTCGTCCAGCGTGGCGGTCATCTCCATCGCCGCCGCGGCCAGCCGGGCCTCGGTGTACCGGTAGGCGGCGGGGGAGTCGTCGCCGCCGAGCGAGCCGAAGTTGCCGTGCCCGTCGACCAGCGGCAGCCGCATCGCCCACGGCTGCGCCATCCGGACCAGCGCGTCGTAGATCGCGCTGTCGCCGTGCGGGTGCAGCCGCCCCATCACGTCGCCGACCACCCGGGCGCATTTGACGTGCGGGCGGTCGGGCCGCAGCCCCATCTCCGCCATCTGGAACAAGATCCGCCGCTGGACCGGCTTGAGCCCGTCCCGCGCGTCCGGCAGGGCGCGCTGGTAGATCACCGAATAGGCGTACTCGAGGTAGCTGCTGCGCATCTCATCGGTGATGTCGATGTCAACGATGTTTTCCTCGAAGTCCTCGGGCGGCGGGGTTGTCGCGGTGCGTCTGGCCATGCCGTCATTGTGCCGTCCGGCGCCGTCAGCCGCCCGTTTCCCGGACCGGCGCGCCGCTCAGGTCGCGGAGAAGCCGCCGTCCACGCAGATGACCTGCCCGGTGACGTAGCCGCTGGCCGGGCTGGCCAGGAACACCGCCGCCCCGGCGAAGTCCCCGGCCTGCCCGTTGCGGCCGATCATGGTCCGCGCGGCCAGCGCGGCAGAAAGCGCCGGGTCGGCCGCGACGCGGGCGGTGAGCGGGGTGGCGACGAAGCCGGGCGCGATCGCGTTGCAGCACACCCCGCGGCTCGCCCACGCCTCGGACTGGGACCGGGTCAGCGCGACCAGCCCGCCCTTGGCCGCGCCGTACCCGCCGCTGTTGCCGAACGCGCGCATCGCCTGCTGCGAGGCCACGTTGAGTATCCGGCCGTAACCGCGCCCGGCCATGCCCGGCCCGTACTGCTGCCCGAGCAGGAACGGCGCGGTCAGGTTCACCGCCATCAGCTGGTCCCACTGGCCGGCGGTCAGCTCGGCCAGCGGCGGCCTGAGGTTCAGCCCGGCGCAGTTGACCAGGATGTCCGGCTCGCCGAACACCGCCGCGGCCGCCTCCGCGCCGCGCTGCGCCGCGGCCCGGTCGCCGAGGTCCGCGCTGACCCACCCGGCCCGCGCCCCGGCGGCCGCCAGCTCGCCGGCCACCGCGAGCAGCGCGTCCTCGCCGCGGGCGACCAGCACCACCCGGGCGCCCGCCTGGCCGAGGGCCAGCGCGATGGCCCGCCCGATGCCCGAGCTGCCGCCGGTCACCACCGCGGTCCGCCCGCGGAGCGAGAACAGCGATTCCAGGTACTCCGACATGATGATCCCGATTATGGCCGCCGCGGCCGTGCCGCCGGCCGGTTTGGGCCGCTGCATCCCGTAAGGTCGGTGCGTGCCCGCCCCCGACACGCGCTTCCCGGCCCGGCGGTCCGCGGCCCCGCCTCTCCCGGCCCGGCGCTCCCCGGCCGCAGGCCTCCCGGGCCGGCGCTCCCCGGCCGCAGGCCTCCCGGGCCGGCGCTCCCCGGCCCGGCGGGCGGCCGCGGCCGCGCTGCTGGCGGCAGCGGCGCTCATCGCCGGGTGCTCGGCGGCCGGGCCGCAGCATCAGCCGCGGGACCAGCCGCGGCCGCCGGCGGCCGTCAGCACCGTCGCGCACTGGGGCGCTTTCTTCGGCTGGCGCACCGGGTTCTTCGACCAGCGGGTCAGGCCCGGCCGGCTGGCGCTGCCCGGCCCGGTGATCCAGGTGGCCAGCTCGAACTCCACCCAGTACGCCCTGCTGGCGGACGGCAGCGTCTACGCCTGGGGCCTGGGCACCAGCGGCCAGCTCGGCGACGGCCGCCGGGCCAATTCGTTCACCCGGGCGGTCCGGGTCCGCTTCCCGCGCGGGGTCCGGATCGCCCGGCTGCCCGCCGACGCGATGCCCTACGACACCGCGCTCGCGGTCGACACCACCGGGCATGTGTGGGGCTGGGGTCACAACGGCTACGGCGACCTGTGCCTGGGCAATGCCCGGTCCCGGGCCGTCCCCGCGCGGCTGCCGCTGTCGGGCGTCACCGCGCTGGCCGGGGCCAGCAACCACGCGCTCTATGACGCACGCGGCACGGTTTACGCGTGCGGCCAGAACCTCGACGGCGACCTCGGCGACGGCGGCCGGGGCGGCCGCACCCGGCCGGCCCGGGTGACCGGCCTGCCCGCCGCGCCGGTGACCACGCTGGTGGCCGCGTTCGCCAACTCCGGGGCGCTGCTGGCCGACGGCCGGTACTACGACTGGGGCTACGACGGCGACGGGCAGCTCGGCGACGGGCGGCTGCGCGAGTCCTCCCGGGTCCCGGTCCGGGTCCGGCTGCCGCGCCCGGTCATCCGGGTCGCCCAGGGCGGCTCCTGGTGGGGCAACGGGCAGACGATCGTGCAGCTGGACAACACCTCGCTGTGGGGCTGGGGCGATGACAGGGCGCACCAGCTCGGGCTCAGGCCGACGGCCGGCCAGCCGGTCCCGGCCCGGTTCTACTCGCCCGCCGGCGTCACCTACCGGGAGCTGGCGACCGGCGCCGCCACGTCCTACGCGATCTCCACGGCCGGGCGCGTCTACGCCTGGGGCGCCAGCCACACCGGACAGCTGGGCGACGGCGCCACCCGGACCTCGCGCCGGGCCCGGCTGGTCGCGCCCGCGGCGACCTCGATCTCGGCCACCGCGAACAACGTGGTGATCAGCCTGCCGGACGCCGCGGCGCAGCCGGGTGCCGCGCACCTGGACGCCGCGCACCCGGGTGCCGCGCACACCCGGACCGGCTGACTGGCCCGCGCTGATGCCCGGCGCCGGTGCGGGCGCCCGCGGGCCTGCCCGTCAGAGCGCCGGCCGGGCGCCGACCATGCTGAGCGCCCGGGCGGCCAGCCGGCTGCCGCTGACCAGGGCCTCGCCGGGCGGCTTCTTGTCCAGCCAGGCGGGCAGGAACCCGGCGCAGAACGCATCCCCGGCCCCGGTGCCGTCCACCGCCCGCTCGATCGGCGGGGCGGCCACCCGGACCGGGTCGTGGCGGCCGTTGGCGTAGAACATCGAGCCATCCGCGCCGAGCTTGACCACCACCTGCGGGTACCAGGCGTTCAGCACCCGGGCGGCCTGCTCGGGGTCTTCCCGGCCGGTCAGCGTGCTGGCCTGGCCGGCGTTGACGAACAGCAGGTGCGCCCCGTTGGTCATCTGCAGGTACGGCTCGGCGCCGACCCGGCCGAGCGGCGCGGCGGAGGCGCCGTCCACCGATACCGACATGCCGGCCTGCTGGGCGTAGCTGAAGGCGGCCAGGCCGGCGTGCCGCGAGCCCTCATTCAGCAGCGTGTAGCCGGAGATATGCAGGTGCGAGCCGGGGGTGAACAGGTCCCTGGGCAGGTCGTCGGGGGACAGCGCGGCGTTCGCGCCGGGGTCGGACATCATCGTGTGGTCACCGCGGTGGGTCACCATCACCACGCACGTGCCGGTGGGCCGCTCCGGGTCCATGACCAGCCGGGCGTCCACCCCGTAGCCCATCAGCTCCATGTCCCGGTTGCGGCCCGCGATGTCGGCGCCGCGCCGCCCGATGAAGGCCACTTCCGCGCCGTCCGCGGCCAGCCAGGCGGCGATGTTCGCGCCCGCGCCGCCGCCGTGCATGGTCACCGTGGCCGGGGTGTCACTGCCCCGGGCCAGCGGAAGGTGCGCGTGGGCGACGGTGTCCGTCATCAGATCACCGACGACGACAACACGCGTCAATTTCGTCACCACCTCGGTCACGGGGGCTCGGCCCGCGGCGCCCCCACCGGCCGTCACCCCGGGCGACCAGCCCCGCAGAGCTGGCGCCTAAAGCTAACAGCTTCGCTCAGCTTCCTCGTGCCCATCTGAGGCCGAATCCGCGTTTGGTAACGATTATGAGTCAACATGGCAAGGCCGTCACCCGGCCGCCGCGACCAGCACGTCCTGGCTGTCCCCGGCCGCCTGCCGCCTCCCGTGCCGCCCTGGCCGCTACGATGGCCCGGCAACCGACCGGCTGATCCTCACCACCACCGGGGCGCCCATGAGCTGGAGCTGGCAGTACGAGAAGGAAGACGGCACGGCGGTGCAGTCCCGCGCGCTGCCCCGGGAGACCTTCACCAGCCAGGGGGACGCCGAGAGCTGGCTCGGCGAGAACTGGCGGGTGCTGCTGGACTCCGGCGTGGACCAGGTCACCCTGCTCGACGACGACCAGGCCGTCTACGAGATGAGCCTGCAGCCGCCGCAGTAGCAGCCGCCGGAGAGCGGCCACCGCAGTACCGGAGCAAGGCGTCAGGGCCGCTTCTGCGGGCTCGTCGTCTGCGCCGGGTCGCGGATCACCGCCGGGCCGAGGATGTCGTCGATCCGCCGCAGCAGACCGGTCTCCAGCCGGACCCCGGACGCCCGGGCGTTCTCGCGGACCTGCTCGGGACGGGTGGCGCCGACGATCGCCGCGGACACCCCGGGGTTCTGCAGCACCCAGGCCACCGCCAGCTGGGCCAGGCTCAGCCCGGCCTCGTCCGCCACCGGCGTGAGCTGCTGGACCCGGCCGAGCAGGTCGTCGCCGAGCATCCGGGAGATGAAGCCGGACCCGCTGGGGTCGGTGGCCCGCGAGCCGGCCGGCGGCGCGGCGCCCGGCCGGTACTTGCCGGTGAGCACGCCCTGGCCGATGGGGGAGAACACGATCTGGCCGATGCCCTCCTTCTCGCACAGCGGCACGACCTCGGTCTCGATGACCCGCCAGAGCATGCTGTACTGCGGCTGGTTGGAGACGATCCGGTCCAGCCCCAGCTCCGCGGCGATCCGCAGCGCGTCGGCGATCTGCTCAGCGCGCCACTCCGACACCCCGATGTAGAGGACCTTGCCCTGCCGGACCAGGTCGTCGAAAGCCCGCAGGGTTTCCTCCAGCGGGGTCTCCACGTCGTAGCGGTGCGCCTGGTACAGGTCCAGGTAGCCGGTCTGCAGGCGGCGCAGCGAGGCGTGTGCCGACTCCATGATGTGCTTGCGGGACAGGCCGCGGTCGTTCGCGCCGGGGCCGGCCGGGAAGTAGACCTTGCTGGTGATCTCGACCGACTCGCGGCGGACCCCGCGCAGCGCCCGGCCGAGCACCTCCTCGGCCCTGGTGCCCGCGTACACGTCGGCGGTGTCGAAGGTGGTGATGCCCTCGTCGAGGGCAGCGGCCACGCACGCCGCCGCCGCTTCCTCCTCGACCTGCGAGCCGTGCGTGATCCAGTTCCCGTAGGCGATTTCGCTGATCTTCAGGCCGCTGCGGCCGAGGTGACGGTGCTCCATGGGCTCACCCTAGGGCGGTCAGAGCTCCATGGGCTCGCTCTAGGGCGGTCAGAGCTCCATGGGCTCGCTCTGGGGCGGGTCAGATCTTGTCGCCGATGCCGACCCGGGGCGGCGGCATCCGCATCCTGCGGATCTGGGTGCTGCGCAGCGCCGCGTACATCCGCACCCCGCGGGTGCTCTCGCCCGGGTAGCGCTGGCCCACCAGCCGCAGCACCCGGCGGCCGGTGAACCAGCCCTCGGCGATCAGGATGGCCAGGATCACGAGCACGACCAAGTCGACGGCGATGGTCTGCCGCAGCCCCGGGATGAACAGCATGGCGATCATGACGATGACCGCGAACAGGTAGTACTCGCTGAGCGTGTGCCGCGAGTCGACGTAGTCGCGGGCCAGCCCGCGCACCTTGCCCTTGTCCTTGGCCGGCAGCGCCCACTCCTCGCCGCGCCGCATCGCGGCCACCTTGGCCTGGCGCGCGGTCCGGTCGGACTCCCTGGTCTTGGCGGCGGCGGCCTTGCGGTCCGCGGGCGCGCTGTAGGGCTCGCGGCGGCGCTTCTCCGCCTCGCTGCGCTTGGGCGTCGGGCGGCCCTTGGCCGGAGTCCGGCCGGGCCGTCCGGCCGTGCCGTTCTCCGCGGCGTCGCCTGGCTCCCCGGCCGGCTGCAGCTCGGCGGCAGAATCCAGCACGTCGGGTGCGCCGCTGGCGCGTCGTCGGAACACGGCCTCAGCCTACCGGGACAAGCCCTGCGATACCGCCTGCCCGGCCCGGATCCTGGCCGCATGCCCAGCGGCCCGGACGCGCGGGCGGCTCGTGGTGACTGCGCTGTCAGCCCGTCGTAGGCTGGAGCCCAGCATCGGCCGGCTGGCGCTGGCTGCCGGCGCTGGCGGGCTGCGCTGAGTTTTAGCACTGGCGGCCGGCGCTCATACTGTTCATTGCGAGTTCGGTCCGGTGCGAGATGCCGGCCATGACGGCCTCGGCGCGCCGCCCCGCGGCGGCGCGGTGATGTACTTGATGAGGGGAAGGTCGCGCCTATGGGCGTCATGAAGCGGATGTCGCTGGTCTTCAAGTCCAAGGCCAACAAGGCCCTGGACAAGATGGAAGACCCGCGGGAGACCCTGGATTACTCCTACCAGCGTCAGCTGGACATGCTGCAGCAGGTCCGCCGGGGCGTCGCCGATGTTGCCACCTCGCGCAAGCGGCTGGAGCTGCAGATGAACCAGCTGCAGCAGTCCTCGGACAAGCTCGACGGGCAGGCGAAGAGCGCGCTCGCGGCTGGCCGCGAGGACCTGGCCCGGGAGGCGCTGACCCGCAAGTCCGGCATCAGCTCGCAGCTGAGCGACCTGCAGACCCAGTACGCCTCGCTGCAGGGCGAGGAAGAGAAGCTTACCGCGGCCTCGCAGCGGCTGCAGGCCAAGGTGGACGCCTTCCGCACCAAGAAGGAGACCATCAAGGCCACCTACACCGCGGCCGAGGCGCAGACCCGGATCAACGAGGCGTTCACCGGCGTGTCGGAGGAGATGGGCGACGTCGGCATGGCCATCCAGCGGGCCGAGGACAAGACCGAGCAGATGAAGGCCCGGGCCGGCGCGATCGACGAGCTGATGGCCTCCGGCGCGCTGGACGACGTGGTCGGCGGCCCCCGCGACGACATCCAGGCCGAGCTGGACCGGATGGGCGCCACCTCCGGCGTGGACGCCGAGCTGGAGGCGATGAAGCGCGAGATCGGCCAGTCCGCGCCCAAGCAGCTGGAGGGCGCCGACGGGGCTCCCCAGGCCGCGGCCAGCCAGCCCGCGCAGCAGGCGGCGCCCGCCGCCGATCAGCCGCAGGCAGGTGACCAGGGATGATCGTGCGCATCCTGGGTGAGGGGCAGTTCGAGCTCGCAGAATCGGCGGTCGCCGAGCTCAACACGCTGGACACGGCGCTGGAGAAGGCGGTCGAGCAGCATGACGAGACCGCGTTCCGGTCGGCGCTGGATGCGCTGCTCGCCCGGGTGCGCGCGGTCGGCACGGCGGTCGAGGCCAACACGCTGGAGCCGTCCGAGCTGATCCTGCCCGCCGCCGGCGCCACCATGGCCGACGTGCGCAAGCTGCTGAGCGACGAAGGGCTGATCTCCGGCTGAGCGCGGTGCGCAGGCCGCCTGGAACGAGCGCCGGGCGCAGGGCGTTGAGCTGAGTAGCCGGCGCGGCGAGCCGGTCAGTGGTTGCCGGGCGCTCGGACAGGCCCGATGCTCGGGTGCGCACCACTCCAGCCAGCGTGACGAAGTATGACGGCTCTCCGGTGAGCCGCAACGAAAGGGAGGCGCCTCAGATGGCGCGCACTCGATATGCGTCCGATCCCGGGCTGGTGGCCCGGATGGGCGCCACCATGTTCTTGCTCGGGCTCGTGATCACGGGCTTTGCCATCGCCCTGTTCTTCGTGCTCGACATCTACGCCAGCCGGCACGGCAACAGCGGCAGCAGCACCGGTTTCATCGTGATCGCGGTGCTGTTCGGCGGCGGGATGGCGTTCGCGTCGTTCTACTGGTCGGACAAGATCGCGCTGAGCACCGCGCGCGCCCAGCTGGTCAGCCCGCAGCAGGCCCCCGAGCTGCACGCCATCATCGACCGGATCTGCGCCCTGGCCGACATGCCCAAGCCGCGGGTGGCGATCTCGCCGTCCCCGATGCCGAACGCGTTCGCGACCGGGCGCAGCAGCAAGGTCGCCGTGGTGTGCGTGACCCAGGGGCTGCTGCAGCGGCTGGACGCCGCTGAGCTCGAGGGCGTGCTGGCGCACGAGATGTCGCACGTCGCCCACAAGGACGTCGCGGTCATGACGATCGCCTCGTTCATCGGCATCATCGCCGCCCTGCTGGTCCGGTTCGCGTTCTACTCCGAGCTGTTCGGCGGGGGCGGCGGCCGCGGCCGCGGCGGCAATAACAACAACGGGGGCGCGCTGCCCATCGTGTTCATCGTCATGCTGGTCGGCATGGTCACCTACGCGATCAGCTTCTTGCTGATCCGCATGCTGTCCCGCTATCGCGAGCTGTCCGCCGACCGGTCTGGCGCACTGCTGACCGGGCAGCCCGCCGCGCTGGCCAGCGCGCTGGTCAAGGTGACCGGGGACATGGCCAGGATCCCGATGCGCGACCTGCGCCAGGCCGAGCCGCTGAACGCGTTCTACTTCACCCCGGCGCTGTCGGGGAAGGGCGCGAGCCTGTCCAACATGTTCTCCACCCACCCGTCGCTGGACAAGCGGCTGGCGCAGCTGGACAAGATCGCCAAGCAGCTCAGCCGCTGAGACGCCGCCGCCGCGGCGGCACCGGCAGGGAGGTAACTGGTGGGGTTCCTGGACACGCTGCTCGGCCGGACCAGGCCGGTGCCGCCGAATCTGGACGCGCTGTTCGCGCTGCCGTCGGCCAGCCTGACCCTGCAGGCCGCCACCGACTACGCCCCGACCGGCACCGGCTCGGTCTGCTTCAAGCCGGTGCAGGGCCGCGCGTTCGGCGACATCGAGAAGGAGATCACCGACCTGCTGTCGATGGGGGACGCCGCCACCAAGGTCGAGCTGTCACAGGACTCCTACGGGTTCACCTGGCTGGTCTGCCGCCACTCCGCCGACGACGTCGCGGGGCTGGTGACCGACCTGCATGCGGTGAACTCCTCGCTGGAGGCCGGCGGCTTCGGCCCGCAGCTGCTGTGCACGATCCTGTCCTTCCGCAACCCCGGCGGGACCTCGTTCGCGCTGGTGTACCTGTACAAGCGCGGCTCGTTCTACCCGTTCGCCCCGCAGCAGGGCGAGCGGCGCGACAACACGCTGGAGCTGCAGATGCGCGGGGTGCTGTCCGACGACCTGAAGATCGAGCCCGACCTGAACCGATGGTTCCCGGTCTGGGGCGCGCCCGGCCTGTAACGCCCGCCGCCCGCAGGAATGCGGGCAGTGCTGGCCGGCGCCCGCAGGAATGCGGCAGTGCTGGCCGCCGCCCGCAGGAATGCGGGCGGGGGGCATATCGTTGGGAGTGCATATGATGGGCCGGGCCGACCGGGCACGGCCAGCTGACTGCGGGAGCTAACGCTGATGACAGTTCAGGACCAGGCGACCACCCAGGGCGTCATCCTCACCGAGGCTGCTGCGGTGAAGGTAGGCAACCTGCTGCAGCAGGAGGGTCGCGACGACCTGCGGCTGCGCATCGCCGTGCAGCCGGGCGGCTGCTCCGGGCTGCGCTACCAGCTGTACTTCGACGAGCGCGAGATCGACGGCGACATCGTGGCCACCTTCAGCGGCGTGCAGGTGGTGACGGACAAGATGAGCGCTCCCTACCTCGGCGGCGCGACCATCGACTTCGTCGACACGATCGAGAAGCAGGGCTTCACGATCGACAACCCGAACGCGACCGGGTCCTGCGCCTGCGGCGACTCGTTCCACTGACGGCCCCCGTTGCCCCCGCCGCCGGGTTCGCCGGCGCTCCCGGCCAGCGGCTCTGACGTGCGCTGCCGGTAAGGACATCCCGTGCGCATCGCCGTGACCGGGTCGATCGCGACCGACCACCTGATGACATTCCCCGGCCGGTTCACCGACCAGCTGATGCCCGACAAGCTGGACAAGGTGGCCCTGTCCTTCCTGGTCGACACGCTGGAGATCCGCCGCGGCGGGGTGGCAGCGAACATCGCGTTCGGCATGGGCTGCCTGGGCCTGCATCCGCTGCTCGTCGGCACGGCCGGCAGCGACTTCGCCGAGTACCGGGGCTGGCTGGAAGGCCACGGGGTGGACTGCAGCGGCGTGCGCCGGTCCGCGCTGCACCACACCGCCCGGTTCGTCGGCACCACCGACGCGGCGATGAACCAGATCGCCTCGTTCTACCCCGGGGCGATGAGCGAGGACGCCAGCATCGACCTGAGCGAGCTGGCCGGCCAGGCTGACCTGGTCGTGATCAGCTCGGGCGACCCGGATGCGATGTCCGGCTTCGCCCGGCAGTGCCGCGAGCACGGCATCCCGTTCGCCGCTGACATCTCCTGGCAGCTGGCCCGGCTGGACGGCGGCCAGGTCCGCGACCTGCTGCACGGCGCGGCCTTCCAGTTCAGCAACGAGTACGAGGCCACGCTCAGCGAGCGCAAGACCGGCTGGTCAGCGCAGGAGCTGATCCGGCAGGTCGGGGTGCGGGTGACCACGCTCGGCGGCGACGGGGCGCGGGTCGACCGGCCGGGCGAGCCGCCGATCACGGTGCCGGCCGTGCCGGACGTGCAGCCGGTCGAGCCGACCGGCGCCGGGGATGCGTTCCGGGCCGGCTTCCTGGCCGCGCTCAGCTGGGACCTCAGCCTGGAGCGGGCGGCTCAGCTGGGCAACCTGATGGCCGTGCAGGCGCTGGAGACCACCGGCCCGCAGGAGTACTCGCTCAAGCCCGGCGCGTTCGCCGACCGGTTCGAGGCCGCCTACGGGGCAGGCCCGGCCAGCGAGATCACCCGGCACTACCGCTGACGCTGGCTCAGCGGGCTCAGCGGCACTGACCTGGCGGGCTCAGCGGCCTATCTGGCCTGCCATCGTGATGTAGTCGCGCGGTGAGCCGACCCCGGTCGCGTCGTCGTACCCGCGGGTCGCGTGCAGCGCGGCCGCGCCCTCGCCGTTGATGCCGAGCGTCCGCAGCTGGTACAGCACCGGGCCGCCGCGGGTGGCCGCGTTGGTGTAGTTGGCGCGCACCTGGGCCAGCCGCCTGGCGCCGAACGGGTGGTCGGTGACGTCGTGGTAGGCCGGGGTGCCGGCCAGGTGGTAGATCAGCGGGTTGGCCAGCCCGAGCGGGCCGCCGGCCGCCTGCTGGGCGTCGGCCTCGATCCCGGCGAAGGTCGGGCAGGCGACGCTGGTGCCGCCGATCCGGCTGAGCGCGAACCCGTAGGTCTTCCCGTTCGGCTCCAGCACGGTCTCGCCGATCAGGAAGCCGGTCGCGGGGTCGGCGTAGGCCGAGATGTCCGGGACCTCGCGCATCGGATGGGCGCTGGTCTTGCCGTCCGGCAGCCGGCGTGACAGCGAGGCCGGGACCACTCCGGCCTGGTAGCCGGGCTGGCGGAACAGCGTGCTGGTGCCGCCGCCGCTGCCGCCGTCGAACCCGGCCGGGTACTGGCCGGGCGGGGTGTACTGCCAGGCCCGGCCCTTCTTGCCCAGCGGGTCGATCAGCGTGCCCCAGCCGGTCTCGAACCGGTAGTTGTCCCGCGGCCCGACGGCCAGGCTGGTGCCGCCGACCGAGGTGACGAACGGGTCGGAGGTCGGGTAGTCGACCTGGATCCGGCTCGAGAAGCCGGGGTCCTCGGCCGGGGCCTCATAGCCGTTGTCGCCGGAGGAGAACGCGAAGTCGATGCCCTCGGCGGTGCCCGCGGTGAAGATCAGGTGGTAGACGTTCACCATCCCGCCCGCTCCGGCCTCGGTGTCGCCCCACGAGTCGCTGACGATGCTGGCCAAGCGGTGGTTGACGATGTAGGCCACCGCGCTGGCCAGGTCAGGGTCCTGGCAGCTGGCCGCGGCCACGAACCGGACCTTCGCGTCCGGCGCCATCCCGTGCACCGACTCCACGTCCAGCGTCTGCTCGCCGTACCAGCCCTGGGCGTCGCACTGGTCCTGGCCGGCCTGCGTGAACCTGGCCGGCAGGTACTGGCGGTACTGGCCGGGCGCGAACGGCTTGTCGCCGGCCACCCGGGCGTAGGTGTTGGCGTCGGAGAGCATGGTCGGCGAGGCGTACGCGTCCACGATCGCCACCGTCTGGCCGCGGCCGGTCATGCCCGCGGCCGTGACGCCGTAGGCGCCGCGGACCTGGCGCGGGGTGTAGCCGCACAGCGCCCACGGCTGGTGCGCGCCGTAGGCCTTCGGCTTGCGGGTGGCGATCTTCTGGCCGTACCAGGAGGCGCACGGCCGGGCCACCCAGTAGTTCGGCCCGGGCGGCGGCAGCTTCCGGGCCGCACCCTTCGCGGCGGGCCGCCGGGCGCCCGCCCGGGCGGGCGCCCGGCCCATCGCGCGCATCTGCTGGCGGGCCGTGCTCAGCCCGCTGACGGTCAGCACGAGCCGGGCCACGCGGGCCGGCGCGGTCGCCGCCTGCTCCGGGGCGCGCACGACGCCCTGCCCGGCCAGCTTGTACCGGCCGAAGGTGACGCCGAACGCCCGGGACGCCGCGGCCGCCGGGCCGCGGACTGCGACGTAGCCGCCGGCCAGGTGATGGTCTACCGAGGTCACGGTCAGGCCCGAGTAGCGCAGCCAGCGCTCCACCCGGGCCAGCTGGTGCGGGGTGGTGCCGAACCGGGCCTGCAGCGCAGCCGGGGTCAGGAAGTGCCGGTAGAGCTTGTTGCCGGGGGTAGCGACGGCAGTGGCGAACGCGGCCAGCCCGGCCGCATCGCCGGCCAGGTATACCCGCGCCCTGACCTGGCCGGAGGCGGCGCGGCGACCGGTGAGCCTGGCCGCGGGGACGGCCCAGGAGGGAAGCGTGCCGGCGATCGCGCTCCGCGCGGTGGCCTCCGCCGGGGCCGGGACCGCGGCCAGCGCGAGGCCGCCGAGCGCCAGAGCCCCGGCAGCGGCTGCGGTGCCGGCGGCACGCACTCCTGCGATGAACGGCATGCGAGAGTTCCCCTCCGGTGAGCGTCCGGTACGGCGATCATTCAAGCGGATGGGCGGCCGGTTACGCAGGATGATCTGGCTGAACGCGCGGCGTGTCGCGGTAGCGTGAACGATATGGTCGGCGCGCTCGCATCCGGGTACACCGGGCCGCCGCCGCTGACGGCCGCCCGCGCGTTCACCCAGTGGACGCTGGACCCGTGGGCGCTGGCGGTGCTGGCCCTGCTGGCCGCCGGGTACGCGGCCGGGGTGCGCCGGGTCCGGGCCGGCGGCGGCCGCTGGGCCGCCGGGCGCACGATCGCGTTCTGCGGCCTCGGGCTCGGCTTCGGCGTCATCGCCACGATGTCCTTCGTCGGCACCTACCAGCCGGTGCTGTTCTGGATCCGGGGCGTGCAGACAGTCCTGCTGCTGCTGGTCGTGCCGCTGTTCCTGGCGCTCGGCCGCCCGCTGTCGCTGCTGATCGAGGCGCTGCCCGGGCCGGGGGCACGGCTGCGGCGGGTGATCGCCAGCCGCCCCGCCCGGGTGCTGACCTTCCCCGCCATTACCACCGCGGTGCTGGTCATCGTCCCGTTCTGCATCTACTTCACCGGCTGGTACGAGGCCGGGTTCCGCACCGCCGGCGTGCGCGAGCTGACCTACCTGGCGCTGATCGTCCCCGGGCTGGTGTTCTTCTGGACGCTGCTGCGCGTCGACCCGGTGCCGCGGGCCTACTCCTACCTGGTCTCGTTGTGGATCACCGGCGCGGAAGTGGTCGGCGACGCCATCCTGGGCCTGGCCGTGATCGCCGACAATAACCTGATCGCGGCCGGCTACTACCACGCGCTGGCCCGGCCGTGGGGGCCGGGCCTGGCCACCGACCAGGTGCTCGGCGGCGGCGCGCTGTGGATACTCGGCGACCTGGTCGGCCTGCCGTTCTTCGCCGCCCAGCTGATCCAGATGATCAGGGAGGACGAGCAGGAGGCGGTCCGGGTCGACGCCGAGCTGGACGCCCGCGAGCAGGAGCAGGCCGCTGATCCCGGGGCCGGCCCGCAGCCGCCCTGGTGGGAGTCCGACCCGAGGTTGGCGGGCCGGTTCCGGCCGGCCGACTCCGACCGCGACTAGCAGCGAGCCGCTGCTAGTAGGAGCGCCGGACCAGGAACGACCAGCCGACCGGCAGCTCGGCCATGGTGACGAAGGCGTGCGATTTCAGCGCGCACCACGCGGGCAGGTCGGTGCGGGCCGCCGGGTCGTCGGCCAGCACCTCCACCAGCCGGCCCACGGGCACCTCGCGGATCCGCTCGGCCAGCATGATGATCGGGATCGGGCACTTCTTGCCCAGCGCGTCGATGCTCAGCGCGGGCCGCTGGCCGGCCGCCGGGGCGGCGACGGCGCCCCGCTCCGCGGCGGCTGCCCCGCCGGCCGCCGGGCCGGAGGCCGCGGGCGGCGGGACGGGCGTGCGGGACGCGCGGTTACCACTGCGCGAATCTGGCCGGCGGCGCAAAGTTCCCGTCCTCACTGCAGCCGTGCTCACTGCAGACGTGTGCTGGCTGCGACCTCACGCGCGTCGCCGTTGACGCTGACGCTCTGTCTCCGACACTGAACGCTGTGTCTTCGACACTGACATCCTGGCTCCGATAGTGCAACGCTACCGGCCGGCCGGGCCGGCCGGACAGCCGGGCAATCCCGGGCCGCCGCCGATGCCGGGCGGCCGCCCGCGCATCTGGCGGGGGCAGCGGGACCCGGAGGGGGCCGGCGTTGTACTGTTTGCACGACAGGCTGTAGGACGAGCAACCACCGGCCAGTTGGCGCCGGGCGTCATCCGCTGGGAAGGCTAGCTGTGAGTCCCATCCGCACGATCCGGCAATGCGCCGCCGGTGTGCTGCGCCGCCGCCCGTCCCGCGCCGCCCGGCGCTTCGGACCGCGCGCCGTCCTGCTGGCCGGGATCGCCTTGCTCGCGACTGGCTGCACGTCCAACGCGTTCACCCGGATGGGCATGCTGCCCCCGGTCACCAAGCAGGGCGAGCTCACCCTGCACCTGTGGCAGGGCTCGTGGCTGGCGGCCTGGATCGTCGGCATCATCGTCTGGTTCCTGATTATCTACGCGGTGATCTTCCACCGCAGGCGGGCCGGCTCGGACCGGCTGCCCGACCAGGTGCGCTACAACCTGCCGATCGAGGTCATGTACACGGTCCTGCCATTCGTCATGGTCGGGGTGCTGTTCTACTTCACCGCCCGGGACGAGAACCGGATCGACGCGCTGTCGCCGCACCCGGCCGTCGTGGTGAACGTGACCGGCTTCCAGTGGAGCTGGCAGTTCCAGTACCCGCAGTACAAGGTAAGCAGCGACCAGGCGTACCCGTACCTGACCGAAGTCGGCAACCAGTGGAATCCCAATGTGCCCAGCAGCCAGCAGAACCTGCCGCTGCTGGTCATTCCCACCGGCAAGACCGTGCAGTTCAACCTGGTGTCTAATGACGTGGACCACGCTTTCTGGATCCCGCCGTTCGATTTCAAGCGGGACCTGATTCCCGGCCACCCGAACCATTTCCAGGTCGAGCCCACGAAGACCGGCTCGTTCATCGGCCGCTGCTCGGAGCTGTGCGGGCTGTACCACAGCCGCATGCTGTTCCGGGTCCGGATCGTCACCTGGTCTCAGTTCCGGAGCTGGACCGCGGCGCAGCAAGCCAGGCAGGCAACGATCGGGGGTGCCCTGTGACGACCGTTGACAAGCCCTACACCGAGGTGCCGCCGCCGGGCGGCGGCCCGGTCGCCACCCAGGCCACCTACCGCAAGGGCTCGATCCTGGCCGACTGGCTGTCGTCTACCGACCACAAGATCATCGGCCATCTGTACCTGATCACGTCGTTCGCCTTCTTCATGATCGGCGGGCTGATGGCGATGATCATCCGGGTCCAGCTTTACGAGCCGGACAACCACATCGTCTCCGACCAGGTGTACAACGAGCTGTTCACGATGCACGGCACGATCATGCTGCTGCTGTTCGCGACGCCGTTGTTCGTCGGCTTCGCCAACGAGATCATGCCGCTGCAGATCGGCTCGCCGGACGTCGCGTTTCCGCGGCTCAACCTGATGAGCTACTACTTCTTCCTGTTCGGCGGCCTCATCCTGCTGGTCAGTTTCCTGGCGCCGGGCGGCGCGGCGTCGTTCGGCTGGTACGCATACTCGCCGCTGACCAGCTCGCTGTATTCGCCCGGCGTCGGCGCCGACATGTGGATCATGGGCCTGACGCTCAGCGGCCTGGGCACCATCCTGTCCGGCGTCAACTTCGTCACCACGATCTTCTGCATGCGCGCGCCGGGCATGACCATGTTCCGGATGCCCATTTTCACCTGGAACATCCTGCTCACCTCGATTCTGGTGCTGCTGGCCTTCCCGGTGCTGGCCGCCGCGCTGCTGGTACTGGAGATCGACCGCAAGTTCGGCGCCCAGGTGTTCACCGCCTCCAGCGGCGGGGCCATCTTGTGGCAGCACCTGTTCTGGTTCTTCGGCCATCCCGAGGTCTATATCGTGGCGCTGCCGTTCTTCGGCATCGCCACCGAGGTCCTGCCGGTGTTCAGCCGTAAGCCGCTATTCGGCTACAAGGGCCTGGTGGGTGCGACGATCGCGATCGCGGGCTTGTCGGCGACCGTGTGGGCGCATCACATGTTCACGACCGGGGCGGTGCTGCTGCCGTTCTTCTCGTTCATGACGTTCCTGATCGCCGTGCCGACCGGGGTGAAGTTCTTCAACTGGGTGGGAACCATCTGGCGCGGCCAGCTCACGCTGAACTCCTCGATGCTGTTCATCCTCGGATTCCTGGTCGTGTTCTTGTTCGGCGGCCTGACCGGGATCATCCTCGCCTCGCCGCCGCTGGACTTCGCCGTCAGCGACTCCTACTTCGTGGTCGCCCATTTCCACTATGTGCTGTTCGGCACGGTGGTGTTCTGCATGTTCGGCGGCTTCTATTTCTGGTGGCCCAAGTGGACCGGCAAAATGCTGGACGAGCGGCTGGGGAAGCTGCACTTCTGGTCGGTCTTCCTCGGCTTTAACGGCACCTTCCTGGTCCAGCACTGGATCGGGATGGAAGGCATGCCGCGGCGCACGGCGAACTACCCGGATCTGCCGGGCAACGTCACCGTGCTCAACCAGATCTCCACCATCAGCGCGCTGTTCCTCGGTGCCTCGACGTTCATCTTCCTGTACAACGTGTACAAGACGTGGAAGCACGGCGAGCACGTCACCGCCGACGATCCGTGGGGCTTCGGCAACTCGCTGGAATGGGCGACCTCGTGCCCGCCGCCCCGGCACAACTTCACCTCCATTCCGCGCATCCGCTCCGAGCGGCCCGCCTTCGACCTGCATTACCCGCACATCAAAGCCGGGCGCCCGCGCGAGCCGCACGGCACGCCGATCGAGGCCCGCAAGTGACGCTTGGCAGGGGTGACACATGAAGGTTGAGGGCTACCTGTTCCTCGGCTGCGCGGTTTTCTTCGGAGTCTCCGACCTGGTCTACTGGAACCTGTCCCACGATCCGACCGGGACCACCGCGCTGGCCCTGTCGATCGCGCTGGCCTTCCTGATCGGCTTCTATGTCACCTTCACCGGCCGCCGGCTGCCGCCGCGCCCCGAGGACAGCAAGCAAGGCGAGATCTATCAGGGCACCGGCGAACTGGGCTTCTTCAGCCCGCACAGCTGGTGGCCGCTGTTCGTCAGCCTGGCTGCCGGGGTGTCAGCGCTGGGCGTTGCGCTCGGCTGGTGGCTGTTCTTCATCGGCGGCCCCATGCTGATCCTGGCCACGATCGGGTTCGTGTTCGAGTACTACCGCGGTCACTACGCCCACTGAGGTCCGGCCAGCAGCCGTCGCTGATGCGGCCGCGATTGCTGCCGTGCAGGTCCGGTCCTGGCAGGTGGCCTACCGCGGGCTGCTGCCGGATCAGCTGCTGGACGAACTCTCGGTCCCGGCGCGGGAGCAGTCCTGGCGCGAGGTCCTGGCGGGCCCGGCGGGGGAGCACGCCCCGGCCGTGACCGTGGCGGTGCGAGCCGGGACCATTGCCGGCTTCTGTGCGGTCGTCATGCCCTCCCGCGACGACGACGCGGCCGGCGGGGTGGCCGCCGGGGTGGCCGAGATCGCCGCGCTCTACGTGGACCCGCCAGCCTGGCGGTCCGGCGCCGGCCGTGCCCTGATGCAGGCCGCGCTGGCGGCTCTGCGGGCTGCGGGCTGGCGCGAGGTGACGCTGTGGGTGCTGGCCGCCAACCAGCGGGCCCGGGCCTTCTATGCCGCGTCCGGGTTCGAGCCGGACGGCGCCACCATGGCGCACCACAGCAGCGGCCGGGCCGAAGTGCGGCTGCGGACGGCCCTCAACCCGGCGCCGGCCCCGTGATAGCTGATGGCCGCGATGACGGCGCTGGCCGCGGCGGCGAGGAGCTTACGCATCGGGACCGCCTCCCCGACGGCGGGCGTGGTCTGACCCTGACGGTACGAGCTGCCTGATTAAATCTGCTGCCGCTTGTCCGGGGCTACTGGCCGACACGGCCGTCGATCCGCTCGCGGAGCAGATCGGCGTGGCCGAGGTGGCGGGCGTATTCCTCGACCATATGGAGTATCACCTCGCGCAGCGCGACAGTGGTGCCGTCGGGCATAGGACTGCGGATGGCCAGGTCGGGCGAGCCGGCGACGAACTGCTCCGCGAACGCGACCTCCGCACGCCAGGCCTGCCAGGCGCCGGCCACCACTGCCGGATCAGCTACCGCCCCCGCCCAGTCACCGTCCTCGGCGTCATCAGACCAGAACAGCGGCGGCGCGTCGGCCCGGGCCATCACCCGCCGGAACCAGTTGCGCTCCACGTCGGCCAGATGGCGGACCAGGCCGAGCAGGGACATGGTGGAGGGCGGCACCGAGCGCCGGGCCAGCTGCTCCGCGTCGAGGCCGGCGCACTTCAGCTCCAGGGCCAGCCGGTATGCGCGCAGGTAGTCCAGCAGCGTCGCCCGCTCGCCTTCCAGCTCCGGGCCGGCCGCGAACCTCGGGTCCTGCGCCGGATCCATCCACATGTCGGATTCCGGGCCAATCGCATTCCAGCGTTCGGGTACCACGTCCCCGGTGCTCTGCTCGGTCACGGCGACCAGCCTGTCATCCCGGGCCCGGGGGTGGCCAGCACAATAGCCCCGCGATAGGGCGGCGAGAGCTCACGGTGCGCTCAGCGCGGTAGTTGCGGGGTGATGCCTCTCGCGCGGAGCGCAGCTTGCGTCCGGTCGGCGGCCTGGAGCTTATCGAGGATGCGGGAGACGTGGTTCTGCACTGTCTTCAGGGAAATGCCGAGGGAGCGGGCGATCTGCTGGTTGCTTGCGCCCTCGGACAGCAAGTCGAGTATCTCGCGTTCCCGCGCAGTCAGCTCGCCCGGCCGGGACGGGCTCGCCGGGCCGGGGAGCCGCGCGGGCGGCTGGGCCAGGAGCCGGGTGGCGACTCCGGCGCCGAACACGGCACCGCCCGCTGCGACGGTGCGCAGCGCCGCGGCGATTTCGTCGCCGGAGGCACCCTTGAGGACATATCCGCGAGCACCCGCCGCCAGCGCGGCGAACACGGTGTCGTCGTCGTCGACCATGGTCACCACGAGTACGGCAGTGCCGGGAGCGATCTGGGTTACCCGCTGCGTCGCCTCGACGCCAGAGGCGCCGGGCAAGTTGATATCCATCAGCACGATGTCCGGTGCCGCTGCCTTGATGGCGGCCAGCGCATGCTCGGCAGTGCCCGCGGTGCCGGCCACCTCGATCCCCGGCAGCGTGGCGAGCAGGCCGGCCAGCCCGTCGCGGAAGACGGGATGGTCATCGACGATGAGAACCCGGGTCATGCGGGGACGCCGGGGGTGCTCGCGGGCGCGGTCACGGCGGGCAGCCGTGCCTCGACCCTGACTCCGGGTGAGCCGTCTGTGATGGTCACGATGCCGCCGAGTTCTTCGGCCCGCTCCCGCATGATGGCCAGGCCGTGGCCCGGCTGGCCGGCTGAGCGGAGCCCGGTGCCGTCATCGGTCACCTCGACGGCCAGTGCGGCCGGAGTGCAGGCGACGGACACCCGGCAGTGACGGGCCTGAGCATGCCGGACGGTATTGGTGACGGCCTCGACCACGATGCGGTAGGCGGCGACCTCGACGGCGGCCGGCAGCGCGCGCAGATCGTCACCGGCGTGGACGCTGGCCGCGAGGCCGGACCCGGCGGTCAGCCGCTCGATGGCCTGAGCGCACGCGCCGGCCAGGCCGAGCTCATCCAGGGCGGGCGGCCGCAGCCCTTCGACCAGGCGCCGGACGTCGACCACGGTGCGGCGGATCTCCTCGCTGAGGTCGTGCAGCTGGCGGGAGGCGCGATCGCTGCCCGGCGGGAGCAGCGCCCGCGCGGTCTCGCTCTTGAGGGTCAGCCCGGCCAGTGCGGGGCCGATGCCATCATGCAGGTCCCGGCGCAGGCGGCGGCGTTCTTCCTCGCGGGCCACCACCAGCCGTTCCCGCGCGCGCTGCAGGTCCTCGCGGAGCAGCCGGGCGTGCAGCGCGCCGCCGAGCTGCCGGGCCAGGTCGCGCAGCAGCCGTTCCTCGGCCGCGCTCAGCTGGCGGTCCGGTGCCCGGTAGGTCAGCGAGCCGACCACGATGCCATAGGCCAGCAGCGGGACGCTGACCCCCTCCGGGCAGGCGGCTCCCTGGGTCCCGGCGGCGGAACCCGGGGCGGTGTTCGCGGTGCCGGCGACCACGGTCCCGGCCAGGTCGCGGACGCGGCCTGGCCGAGATCCAGCCCGGTGGTGAGCTCGGTCACGGCGGCCTCCAGCAGCCGGTCAATGTCGGCGGCGGCCTCCAGCCGCTCGCCGAGGCCGGCCAGCACCTCGTACGGCTCGTGCCAGCGGCCATAGACGATGCGGGTCACGGTGCGCTGCAGCTTGTCTCGCAGCGGTATCAGCAGCAGGGCGGCCACGGCGGCCGCGACCGCGGACACCCACCACGCCCGGTGGCCGGCCAACAGCGCGGCCGCGGCAATGACCAGCACCGCGTACATGCCGATCACGACGCCGGACATGACCAGCCACAGCAAGGTGCGCTGGGCGGCACGGCGCAGGTCGTACAGCCCGTGGCCGAGCACCGCGACCGCGATCGCGATCGGCAGCGGCACCAGGACGGCGCCGAAGATCCAGCCAGGAACATTATTGGTGATCAGGACGGTGAGGAAGACAAGAACCGGCGGGCAGGCAGCCAGCGCGAGCAGCAGCAGCTGCTGCCGGGCCTGCGGCCCGCCGCGCCGCCACCGGGTGACCAGCCCGGCGACCGCGCCGGCCGCGGTGGCCGTGGCCAGCACGATCCCCGCCGCGCTGAGGGTGTTCGCCACACCCGCATACCGGCCGGGCAGGCCGAGCGGGCTGTGCCAGTGGGCAAGCCGGGCCTGCTGAGCATGCGGGCTGAGCACGTTACCGAGGAACAGGCAGCTCACAGCGGCCGGGGCGATCCAGGCCAGCCAGCGCCACCGCGGGCCGGGCAGGTGACCATCCGGAAAGATGACCGGCACGCCCACGACGGCGGTGAGCATTCCCGCCGCCTGCAGGCCAGGCCCGAGAGCGGCCAGATACCGGGCCGCCGGTACCGAGCCCGGCACGGTCACCACCCCGTGCACGCCGGCTTCGGTAAACGCCGCGCCAGCCCCCATGGCGGCGGCGGCGGCCAGCAGCAGCCAGCCGACACGGTTGCCGGGGACCGCCAGGGTGATCACCGCCCCGACCACGGCCACCGCGCTCACGGCGCAGGCGAACGAGAGGGTCTCGGCGAAGACGGCTGTCCCGGCCTGGTCATAGCCGGGCGCGACGGCCGATCCGGCCACCGCGGCCAGCACCGCGGCGCCGGCCGCCACCGCGGTGAAGCGGCCACTGACCAGCGCCAACGGCGAGGAAGCCATAGGCTCATGGTGCACCACGCGCGCACCCCAGCCCAGAGCCACCCGACCGCGGGCGGCCGGCTGTCACACCGCAATGCGCTGCCGGCGGCGCTCCGCGAGCACCACGATGACGGCCAGCAGCCCGGCCAGCGACAGGACAGCGATGGCGGTCTGAAAGGTCCAGTCCAGGGCGCCGTGCTTGTGCCAGCTGGGGTACTCGATGATCTCGAACAGGCACAGCAGGCCGGCGAAGATGGCCCCCCCGGTGATCCGCCCGCTGCGCAGCAGCCAGGCGGCCAGCAGGAACAACCCGCCGAACAGGACGGCGAAGCCGGCGCCCCACGGGTCCTTCCCCATGCCGATGGTGACCGCACTGCCAAACTCGCCGAGGGCCAGCAGCGCGGTGAGGGCGGTCAGGACAGTGAGCTTGCGGCTAGTCATCGTTACCTCCTGGAGATCTGGGTGAGGTCACGATGCCCCTGCGCCATTCCCGGCTGGAAGAGGCGCCTTCCCGGGTCACGCCGGGAAATTGTCCCGCCGGCCGAGCGGATCGGGCAGGCGCTGCGGGATTCGGCATCGGCTACCTGCCTTGGCGCTCTCGCTGGCCGGTATCAGCGGCCGTCGGCGGCCCAGCCGGTCAGGCCGGCTATGTGCAGCACCAGGACCCGCGCGAAGGGCTGGTCATGGTACTGCCGGTAGCGCCCGGCCAGCCGGGCGGCCAGGGCTGCCGCCCGGCCGGCGGCGGTGTCGCCTTGCCAGCGGAGTTCGGCTCGCACCCACCACAGCTGTGACCAGTCATCGCGGTCCCAGTGCTCGACCAGCAGCGTGGCCCGCGGATCCGCCTCCAGGTTCCGCTCCCGCTGCAGTCGCAGCGACGCCTTCGGCTTCACCCGGTCCACCGGCACGCCCACGTAGCCGTCCTCGTCCACCGCGTACGCGACGGGCACGGCATCCACGCCCCGCCCGGCGTGCACGGTGCACAGGATCCCGTGGTCGTGCGACTCGAGCCTGGCCCGCGCCTCGTGATCGGCGAGCCTCATCGCGCTAGACCGGTAGCCATTGAGCGCCAGCTTTGCCGAGGCTACGCTGACTTGGCAAGGGGAGGCCTGCGCGTGCGGGATCTCGCCTTCCTCTCCGAGCGGGGGACGGGTGCGATGAACCCGGCAGCGTGGGTCGAGCGCCACGCCCGCCGGCAGCCGGACGCCCCGGCGCTGGCGGATGGCGAGCGAGTCCATGCCAGCTGGGGCGAGTTCGCTACCCGGACGGCCAGCGCAGCCGCCGGCCTGCGCGATCACTTCGGCCTGTCGCCCGGGGACCGGGTAGCGATCGTGATGCGCAACCGGCCGGAGTACCTTGAGGCGCTGTACGCCATCTGGCACGCCGGCCTGGTGGCCGTGCCGGTCAACGCTCGCCTGCACCGCGATGAGATCGCCTACATCCTGGACCACAGCGAGTCGGCCGTCGCCGTGACCGATGCCGATCACGCCGGCGACATCGAGTCGATGGCCGGCACCGTCGCCGCACTCAAGGCAGCCGTGGTCGCGCCCGGTGAGCGGTGGGACCGGCTCACGGCATCGTCGCCGGCCCGGCTGGCCGGCCGGCGGCCGGAGGACCCGGCCTGGCTGTTCTACACCAGCGGCACCACCGGAAGGCCCAAGGGCGCCACGCTCACGCACCGCAGCCTGCTGATGGCGACACTCAGCTACTTCGCGGACATCGACCCGGTGATGCCGCACGACTGCATCCTGCACGCCGCGCCACTGTCGCACGGCGCGGGGCTCTACGGGCTGCCGCACGTGGCCCGGGGGGCGGCGAGCGTCGTGCCGCAGTCCGGCGGCGCTGATGGCGATGAGATCGCCGCCCTGCTGGAGCGCTGGCCGGGGATGTCGTTCTTCGCGGCGCCCACCATGGTGAAGCGGCTGGCCGGCGACCGGGCCGTCGCCGGCGCGGACCTGTCCCACCTGAAGACGATCATCTACGGTGGCGCGCCGATGTACCTGGCGGACCTCGAGGACGCGCTCGCCGTCTTCGGTCCCCGCCTGGCCCAGATCTACGGCCAGGGCGAGGCGCCGATGACGATCACCGCCCTGTCCAAGGCAGACCATGCCGACGCCGGCCATCCCCGCTGGCGGGACCGCATGCAGAGCGTCGGCGTCCCGCGTACCGACGTCGAGGTCCGCGTCGTTGAGGACGGCCGGGAACTCCCCCCCGGCGAGGCCGGTGAGGTGGTGGTCCGCGGCGACGTGGTCATGGCCGGCTACTGGAATCAGCCTGATGCCACCGCCGAGGCTCTGCAGGAAGGCTGGCTGTACACCGGCGACATCGGCAGCTTCGACGCCGACGGGTATCTCACGCTGCGGGACCGGTCCAAGGACCTGATCATCAGCGGGGGAATGAACATCTACCCCCGGGAGGTCGAGGAGGCACTGCTGCGCCACCCCGGCGTCCGGGCCGCCGCCGTCGTCGGCCGGCCCGACCAGAAGTGGGGGGAGGCCGTAGTCGCCTTCGTGGTGGCCGCCGACGGCGCTGCCCAGCCGCCGGTCGAGGACCTCGACCGGACTTGCCTCGACTACCTCGCCCGGTTCAAGCGGCCCAAGGACTACCGGTTCGTCGATGCCCTGCCGGTCAACAACTACGGCAAGGTCGTCAAGCGCGAGCTGCGCGACCGGCTCCGGGCCGAAACGGCCGACGGCGGCTCGCTTTGAGACCCGGATCTGGCCGGGCAGCTGCCAGGCTTGACGCAGGTGCCGTATGTCTGCTCAGCAACGCGCCAGTAAGGAGACCGTCCCGATGAAGCTCGCTCTTTACCTGCCGAACTTCCGTGACAAGGTAACCGTCAAGGAACTCGAAGATCTCACCAGCCTCGCCGAGGAACTCGACTTCGACTCAGTCTGGACCCTCGACCGGATCGTCGTTCCCGAGGCATCTGACCGCGCGGAACTTCAGTACTCGTTCGGCATGATGACCGAGTTCCCGAAGGCGCTGCCGGTGTCCTCCCGCGGTCAGTGGTTCCAGGGCTGGCCGCTGATCCCCTGGCTGGCCGCGAAGACGTCGAAGGTGCGGATCGGCATGAGCATCTGCGACACGCCGTACCGTGCGCCCGGCGTCCTGGCCGCGGAGCTCGCCACCGTGGACCACCTCTCGAACGGCAGGCTCAACGTGGGCATCGGGGCCGGCTGGATGCCCGAGGAGTTCGCGGCCGCGAGCGCCGCGCACATCTTCCCCAAGCGGCACAAGCAGGTGCGCGAGACGATCGAGGTCATGCAGGGCATCTGGACCAACGACCTGTTCGAGTACCACGGCGAGTTCGCCGACTTCGACCGGTGCGGCTTCGGCTGGAAGCCGGTGCAGAAGCCGCATCCGCCGATCTACTTCAGCGGGCTCAAGGACCCGGCCCGCTCGGCGAGCCGCATCTCGAAGTACGACCTGGCCGGCTGGATCGGGATCCAGGACACCCCGGAGCATCTGCGCCAGTGGCGCGGCGCTATCCAGCAGGAGCTTGAGCAGCTCGGAAGCTCGCGCAAGATCGATGATCTCGATCTGGGCAGCATGATCTGGTTCACGATCACCGACACCGAGTCGGATCAGACGCCGATGGGGAAGGGCAGCAACCTGCTGGTCGGGACCGCTGCGCAGGTCACCGACAACCTCAAGCGGCTGAAGGAGGCCGGGCTGAACCTGCTGCTCATCTGGCCGCCGTTCGCGGACGTACCGGTGTCGAAGACGCTCGACGACCTCAAGCGGCTGAAGGAGGAAATCATGCCGAAGGTCGAGGCCATCTGACTCCGCCTCGCACCCCCCGCCGCGCTCGTGGCTCGCGCGCCCCGGACGCGCAGGGTCATGCAGATCATGAAGGCCAGCCCGGCGATCAGAAAGCAATTGGCGGCCAGGGTCAGCACGCCGTGCATCCCGTAGTCACCCGACCGGCCGGCATGCGGTGTCCACCACATCGGCGCCAGCGCGAAGAGCAGGTAGCCGAAGGCTGCAGCCAGCCGGCACCGGATTCCGCCGCGCGCCAGGACGACGAGGGCTGGCATGACCCAGACCCAGTGGTGAGTCCAGGAGATCGGCGAGACCAGCAATCCGGTTACCCCCGTCACCGCCGCCGCGCCGAGCCAGTCGCCCTGGCGGCCCAGCGGCGCGGCGACAGCCAGGCCGGCGACGGCCAGGGCAACCGGGATGGCGCCGTACCAGATCCCGACGTGGCCGGTGCCGTCCAGCCAGCGCGCCACCGCGCCGTACGGCGACTGGTTGCTGATGTACGCGCCGCCCACCCGCCCGGTGTCGTAGCACAGGTGCGCCCAGTACAGCCGCGACGCGCCCGGATCGACCAGAAAGCCGGCCAGCGTGCAGCAGGCGAACGTCACGCCGGCCCGCACCGCGTCCTTGCTGCGCCTGGTGAGCAGGAACAAGACGATGAAAATGCCGGGCGTCAGCTTCACCGCGGTCGCGATCCCGACGCCGATCCCGGCGCGGCGCCCCCGCGCGGCGCGGCTCACGTCGGCGAGCACCAGGGCCAGCAGGAACAGGTTGACCTGGCCCAGGAACAGGGTGTGGTACATCGGCTCGAGCGCCAGGCTGGCGGCCACCGTGGCGAGCACCGCCGTCCTCGACGGCCAGCCGCCGGCCAGCCTGAGGGCCAGCATGCAGGCCCAGGCCAGCGCCGCGACCGATGCGAGTTCCCAGCCCACCCGGACAGCGGTCGCTGGCAGCGCGGCCAGCGGAGTGAACAGCACAGCCGCGAACGGCGGGTAGGTAAACCAGCTGGCATGAGGCGCCACCAGGTAGAGCCGCAGGCCCTCGGTGACGGCCCGGCCGCCCCACAGATAGATCTGCAGATCGAACGGCTTGTACACGACCGCGAACCCGGTGACGAGCCCGAGCTCCAGCAGCAGCGTCAGGCAGGCCAGCCGGCCCCCGTTCCGGCTGCCCAGCCAGCCCAGCACCTGGCCCGGGCCAGCGCCGCCGCCCGCAGCCGCGCCCGCGGGCTCTGCTGCGCCGGGGAGAGCGCCGATCACCGCTGAGTCGCGGTCGGCCCCGGTATCCGGGGCGAGCGGGCCGGCCCCGCGGACGAAGGCCGTGGTCATCGGGCATCCAAGGCGGTACTCGCTTTCGGCGCGATCTGCGGGAAGGCCGGCTGTCCGGCCTGCGTCACGTTAGGAGAGCGCGCCGTGACCCCGGTAGACGGCTAGACGGCGTCCTGCGGTGCACTTATGCCGGCGACTTAGGTACACCCGGGACCCGGGCTCAGCGACACCGCGCATCGGGCGCGCCAGTGTCCGAGCCTCCGGGTAGCTTGCCTTCATGGACTGGAAGATCGAGCTCGTGGCGATACCGGTGACCGATGTTGACCGCGCGAAGGCGTTCTACGTGGACCAGGTCGGCTTCCGCGCCGATCACGACTATCAGGTCAACGAGGCGCTGCGGTTCGTGCAGCTCACTCCGCCCGGCTCAGCGTGCTCCATCGTGATGGGCACGGGGACCACCGAGATGCCGCCAGGCTCGCAGCGGGGGGTGCAGGTCGTGGTCGCCGACGTCGAGGCCGCCCGGCGGGAACTGCTGGCGCACGGCGTGCAGGCCAGCGACGTTGACGTGCAGCCCTGGGGATCGTTCGTCACCTTCAGCGACCCAGACGGCAACACCTGGTCCCTGCAGCAGCTGCCGGCCTGGTCCCGGGGCGCTTAACCGGGCCGGCCGGGGCGTTTCCCGGATCGCCCGGGTCAGGACTGCTGTGACGGCCCGGACGGGGCGGCCTGCTCGCTGGCCTCGCCGTCGGCCGCGGAGCCGTCCGCTATGGCCCGGTGGCCGTTGCCCTCCACGGCATGCCCGTTGCCGTGCCCGTCCGCGTGCCCGCCGACGGCCGCATCGGTGAGCGGGACGCTCTCGGCCAGCAGGTTGTGGGCCCGGGCGCGCAGCTTGCCCCGGATCCCGCGCATGTCCGGCGCCGGGACCTCTTCGTCGCCGGATCCGGCCGGCAGGGCGGCGATACCCGGCCGGGGCAGCAGGACACCGCGCTCCTCCTCCGTCAGCGGCCTGGTCTCCTCGACGAACTCGCCGGTCGGCAGCTGGCGGATCAGGCCGGTCTCCACCCCGTGTTCCAGCAGGTGCAGGTCCTTGCGCTGCAGCCCCAGGCATATCCGCTTGGTGGCGAAGTAGGCCACCGCCGGGCCGATGAAGATCAGGAACCGGCAGACGATGGTGATGGTGTACAGCGACCAGTCCAGGTGCTCGGCGAACAGGTCGTTGGCGCCTTCGATCCACAGCACGCCATAGAAGGTGATGACGGCGATGCCGATGGCGGTGCGGGTGGGGGCGTTGCGCGGCCGGTCGTTGACGTGATGCTCGCGCTTGTCACCGGTGGCCCACTGCTCGATGAACGGCCACATGGCCGCCCCGGTGAACACCAGCCCGAGCGGCACCAGCGCCGGGATGAGCACGTTCCAGGCGATCGTGTGCCCCCACAGCACGGTCTGCCAGGCCGGCATGACGCGCAGTGCACCCTCCAGCATGCCCATGTAGAAGTCAGGCTGGGTCCCGGCCGAGATGGACACCGAGTTGAACGGGCCGTACAGCCAGATCGGGTTGATCTGCGCGAACGTGGAGCCCAGGGCCAGCACGCCGAACACGAAGAAGAAGAACGCGCCCGTCTTGGCCATGAAGTACGGGTACATGGGCGCGCCGATGACGTTGCGGTCCGTGCGGCCCTTTTCCGGCATCTGAGTGTGCTTCTGGTGGAACATGATGAACAGGTGCGCGGTGATCAAGGCCAGGAACAGGCCCGGAAGCAGCAGCACGTGCAGGATGTACATCCGCGGGATGATGTCGTGACCAGGGAACGGGCCGCCGAACAGGAAGAACGCCAGATAGGTGCCGACGATGGGAATCGTCTGCATGACGCCCTCGAGGATGCGCAGGCCCGCCCCGGACAGCAGGTCGTCCGGCAGCGAGTAGCCGAACAGGCCCTCGAGCAGGCCCAGGGTCAGCAGCACGATGCCGATCAGCCAGTTCACCTCGCGCGGCTTGCGGTATGCCCCGGTGAAGAAGATCCGCAGCATGTGCACCATCATCGCGGCCACGAACAGGTCGGCCGCCCAGTGATGGATCTGCCGCATGAGCAGGCCGCCGCGCACGTCGAAGCTGATGTTGAGAGTCGAGGCGTAGGCCTGGCTCATGTGCACGCCGTCGAGATGGGTGTAGCTGCCGTGGTACACCACATCGGTCATGCTCGGCTGGAAGAAGAAGGTCAGGAACGTGCCGGTGAGCAGCAGGATGATGAACGAGTAGAGCGCGATCTCGCCCAGCATGAAGCTCCAGTGGTCGGGAAAGACCTTCTTCAGCAGATGCCGGACGCCGTTGGCGCCGTGGAAGCGGTCATCCAGCCATGTGCCGACCCCGGCGATCGGGTTAGCGCTCATGATCGCTCCCAGAAGCTCGGCCCCACGGGCTCATGGAAATCGCTCTTTGCCGCGAGATAGCCCTGTGCATCCACCATAAGCGGCAGCTGCGGCAGCGGCCGCGTCGCGGGTCCGAAAAGCACCCGGGCGCCGCGCGGGGCATCGAAGGTGGACTGGTGGCACGGGCACAAGATGTGCTGGGTGGTCTGCTCGTACAGCGCGGCCGGGCAGCCGAGGTGGGTGCAGATCTTGGAGTAGGCGACGATGCTGGTGTCCACCGTCCAGTTCATCTCGGTGGGCTTCTGCAATTCGCCGGGCGCGAACTTGATCAGGATTACCGCGGCCTTGGCCAGCGCGTCCTCGTTGTCCTGGTAACCCTCGGGCACCATGGTGATCATCGAGCCCGGCGCAGAGAAGTCGGCGGCCGTGAGCGGCTCGTTGCTGGCGTAGGTCATCAGCCGCAGGCCCCGGCGCCAGACGGTGTGGTCCAGCGACGTGCCCGGCAGCGGCCCCATGTCCCGCAGCAGGAATAGCGGTGCCACCGCCACCGGCACGGTCGCGGCCAGCAGGGTACGGCGCACCAGCGGCCGCTTGGTGATCTGGCTGGCCTCGGCGCCCTCGGTGAAGGTCTTGGCGAATTCCTCCCGGTCGTGCGGGCTGGACGCCAGCGGGGTGCGCTCCTCGGTGATCTCGACGTGCGGCATGAGGTGCCGCACCCAGATCACCGCGCCGACTCCGAGGAAGAAGAAGGCCGCGCCCATGCTCAGGCCCAGGGCCCGGTTGGAAGCCAGCACACCGGTCACCGAGTGAACCTGGAAGACGGCATAGCTCACCAGGAACGCCAGGCCGGCCAGTCCCGCGATGACGAAGCACAGTGCTACGAGCTTCTCGGCGCGCTTGGCCAGGGCCGGGTCGTCGGACTCGGCGGGCAGCTCGCGCGGGTCGGCCTCGGCCACGTCGTCAGCCAGCAACGTTCTCGCTTGTGCCGGGGCCGGCGTGCCGATCACCCGGTGCGGCGCGGCCGGACCGTCCTCCGCGGCCGGATCATCCCCCGGCAGCCCCGCGGGATGACCGGCCACGCGGTCCTCCGCGCGGCGCCGCTCCTGATCGTCGTGATCGCCAGAACGCGTCTCGCTCATGCGCCCTTCCCCGTGTCACCGGTCAGGCTGGTGACGCCCGGCCGCTCCTTGCCCTGCTTGGCGGTGATCCACAGCGCGGCCATCACGAGGACGAACAGCAGGGCGAGGAACGCCACTAGGCCCTCGGTCACTGGCCCGACCCGGCCCAGGCTGAACCCGCCCGGGTTGGCCACTGACCGCTCTTTCAGCACGTAGGCGACCACATCCCGCTTCTGCGCCGGGGTGATCACGCCGTCGCTGAAGACCGGCATGGCCTCGGGCCCGGTCAGCATCGCCTCGTAGATCTGGGTCGGCGTCGACTGGGTCAGCGGCGGCGCGTACTTGCCGTAGGTCAGCGCGCCGCCCGCGCCTGAGAAGTTGTGGCACTGCGCGCAGTTGGCGATGAACAGCTGCTGCCCGAGCGCCACGTCGCCGCGTGCCGGGTCGACCTGCTCGGCCGTCGGGATCTCCGGACCGCCGCCCAGTGACTGGACGTAAGCCGCGAGCGCGTGCGTCTGCGCGGGCGTGAACGACGGCGGCTTGCGCGCCGCCTCCGGACCCGATTCCTTGAGCGGCATCCGGCCGGTGCTGACCTGGAAGTCGACGGCCGCCGAGCCCACCCCGACCAGGCTCGGCGCCACCCCGGCCTTGCCCTGCGCGTCGAACCCGTGGCAGGTGGCGCAGTTCGCGTTGAACAGGTCCTCGCCGCGATTGATCTGCGCCTGCTGGGACAGCGGCGGTGCCGAGGCGGCCGCCGGGCTGGCGCCCGCCGTGATGGCGGCATAGCCGGTACCGACGAGGGCCAGCGTCACCACGACGAGGGCGGACCTGGCCGCCAGGCGCCGCCGCCGGAGGGTGGTCGCGGTCACTGCTCTCCCCAGTTCGGTGTCAGTGGATCAGGTAGATGGTCGTGAACAGGCCGATCCACACGACATCCACGAAGTGCCAGTAATAGGAGACGACGATGGCGCTGACCTGCTGCTCCTGGGTGAAGCGCTTGGCCGCGAACGTCCGGCCGAGCAGGAACAAGAACGCCACCAGGCCGCCGGCGACGTGCAGCCCGTGGAAGCCCTCGGTCAGGTAGAACACCGAGCCGTAGTTGCTGGAGGCCACGGTGACGTGCTGGTCCTTGATCAGGCTGAGCCACTCCCAGCCCTGGCCGAGGTCGAAGTACAGGCCCATGAAGAAGGTCAGCACGTACCACTCGCGCAAGCCCCAGCGCGCCGGGTTGAGCAGCGAGCCCGCCCGGCGGATCTGGCCCCGCTCGACCGCGAACACCCCGAGCTGGCAGGTGACGCTGGACAGCAGCAGCACCAGCGTGTTGATGGTGGCCAGCCCCAGGTCGAGGTGGGCTTGGGGCCATGGCCTGCCGAGGCCGCGGTCGACCGACCTGATCGTGTAGTACATCGCGAACAGGGCCGCGAAGAACATGAGCTCGGAGGACAACCAGACGATGGTCCCCACGCTGACGAGGTTCGGCCTGCTCGCCGGGGAGCGCGGAACCACCTCGGGTGCTGCTGTCGCCACACGCACATTATTACGACACCACGTAGGGGTACGCGGGCCGACCCCCCAGCTCGGTACCATCCTTTTTCATGAAGGTCGTTGTGTACAGCCACGATGCCGACACCCGCGCGATGATCAGGCTCGCCATCGGCCGCCGGCCTGCCCCCGACGTGCCCGAGGCCGAGGTCATCGAGGTGGCTACGCACCCAGCGCTGGTAAGGCTGCTGGATTCCGGCGGCGCGGACGTGATGGTGCTCGACGGCGAGGCCCAGCCGGCCGGCGGGATGGGGGTCTGCCGCCAGGCCAAGGACGAGATCTTCGACTGCCCGCCCGTGCTGCTGGTGGTCGGCCGCGCCGACGACGGCTGGCTGGCGACCTGGTCCAAGGCGGATGCCGTGGTCAGCCATCCGATCGACCCCGCGGCGCTCGCGCAGGCGCTGGCCGCCCTGATGCGCCAGCGCGCGGCCGGCACCGCGGTCAGCCCGGCCTGACCGGCGGAACCGGCGAACATGGACGCGCGCACCTCCTGGCCGGCCCTGATCGGCGCGCTGGTCAGCGGCGAGACGCTCACGCCCGCCGAGGCCGGCTGGGCGATGAACGAGATCATGGAAGGGGCGGCCACGCCCGCGCAGATCGCCGGGTTCGGGGTCGCGCTGCGGATGAAGGGCGAGAGCCCCGCCGAGCTGGGCGGCATGGCGGAGGCCATGCTGGCGCGCGCCTCGCCGCTGTCGATTCCCGGCCGCACCGTCGACCTGGTCGGCACCGGCGGTGACCGGTCCAGGACCGTGAACATCTCCACCATGGGCACGGTCGTGGCCGCCGCGGCCGGGGCGACCATGGTCAAGCACGGCAACCGGGCGGCGTCATCGGCCTGCGGTGCCGCCGACGTGCTGGAGGCGCTCGGCGTCGTCATCGACCTGCCGCCGCAGGCCACCGAGCAGCTGGCCGCCGAGACCGGGATCGTGTTCCTGTTCGCCCCGCTGTACCACCCGGCGCTGCGGCATACCGCGGTGCCGCGGCGCGAGCTCGGCGTGCCGACGGTGTTCAATTTCCTCGGCCCGGTCGCCAACCCGGCCCGGCCTTCCGCCCAGGCCGTCGGCGTGGCGGACCCGCGGATGGGCCCGGTGCTGGCCGGGGTGCTGGCCGAGCGGGGCTGCTCGGCACTGGTCTTCCATGGCAGTGACGGCCTGGACGAGCTGACCACCACCGGCACCTCGGCGGTCTGGGTGGTGCACTCCGGGCAGGTCAGCCAGGCCACGCTCGACCCGGCCGAGCTGGGCATCGGGCGGGCGGCGCCGGCGGACCTGCGCGGCGGGGACGCCGCGCACAACGCGGCGGTGGCCCGGGCGGTGCTCGGCGGCGAGCGCGGCCCGGTGCGCGAGACGGTGCTGCTGAATGCGGCCGCGGCGCTGGCCGCCGAGGCCGGCGTGCCGGGCCCGGCACGGCTGGTGCCGGTGCTGGCCCAGGGCTACGCCCGCGCGGCCGAGGCGGTGGACTCCGGCGCGGCCAGCGCGCTGCTGGCGCGCTGGGCGGAGGCAAGCCGCAGGCTCGCCCCCGAGCGCGACTGACCGCCGGTCCGGCGCTGCGGGCCGCGGGCGCTCGCACCACAGCGCGGTCGAGGCCGACGGCCGGCGCGGCTGCCGTCCGGCGTTGTCAGGCTGGCATCGGCGCTATCAGGACTCGGGCGCTATCAGGACTCGGGCGCTATCAGGACTCGGGCGCTTCAGGACTCGGGCGCCATCAGGACTCGGTGTAGCCGATCGCGAAGGCGGCTTCCAGGTCGTGCCGCGAGTAGGTGCGGAACGCGATATGGGTCTCGGTGTGGGTGATGCCGTCGACCTTGTTCAAGGTGCCGGGGATCACGTCGCCGAGTTCCTCGTGGCTGCGCACCCGGACCATCGCCACCAAGTCGAATTCGCCGGTCACCGAGTACACCTCGCTGACCGCCGGAATCTGCGCGACCGTCTCCGCCGTCTCCGGGATCCGCGCCACGTCCGTCTTGATCAGGACAATCGCGGTGACCACAGCCGCCTCCTTCGCCCGGTAGCGGCCGCCGAGCGCGCTGCGCTCCGGCCGCGCCAGTAGCGTACAGCGGCGTGAGCCGGGCCGCCGGCCCAGCCAGCTAGGCCATTACCCGAGCCAGTCAGGCCGCCGGGCCAGCCGGGCCGCTGATCCCAGCCAGTCAGGCCGCCGGGCCAGCCGGGCCGCTGATCCCAGCCAGTCAGGCCGCTGCCGGGCGCAGGCCGAGCAGCCCGAGGAGGACGTCGGCCGTCGCGCTGGCGTCCGGCAGCGCGCGGTGACATGGCGCGACCCTGGTCCGGAAATGGCCCGCCAGCGTGCTCAGCTTCCGATCGGGCACCTCCGGCGCGCCCAGCACTAGCCGCGCCAGCACCGCGGTGTCGATGACCGCGAAGGCGGGCCACCGGAGGCCGCCGGCCCTGGCCGCCGCGGCGAGGAAGGCCAGGTCGAACGGGGCGTTATGCGCGGCGAGCACGCTGCCCTGCGCGAAGGCCAGGAAGCCGGCCAGCACGGCCGCCACCGGGGGTGCGTCGCGCACCATGCCGTCGGTGATGCCGGTCAGCTCCGTGATGTCGGCCGGCACGGGCTGGCCGGGATTGGCCAGCGAGCAGAATTTAGCGGCCACCACGCCGCCGTGCAGCCGGACGGCGCCGATCTCAGTGATGGCGTCCTGGCCGGGATGACAGCCAGTCGTCTCCACGTCCACGACGACCACATCGGTGCCGGCCAGCGCATCGGCCTGGGCGGGCGCCGGCCAGCGGCCCGGCTGCCCCGTCCCGGCGATCCCGGCCGGCCGGGCCGTCGCCGGGCCGGCCGAGGCTGCCGCTAGGTCCGGCGCGGTCGCAGAAGTCATCACATGATCACGCTAGAGGGTGGTTCTGACAGTTTCGCGGCGGCGCGCTGGCCGCTGCGGCTGCTCACTCGGGCACACGGTCAGTCACCCACGTCACACAACGGCTGACGTAATGTCACAGCAATCACCCTGCTGCCACTCTGCCTCGCGAGTCCGCTTGCCTTGTTATGCCTTTGTTATCCGAATCTGTGATCCGACACGCGCTGCGAGTCTGCCCGAAGCGGTTGAATCTGGCCTCTGCCTGTCACTAATGTCAGGCGTCGAGCCGGCTCGCTTAACAGTCGCCACGTCGGCGGCGGCAGCCGGACGCGCTGAATTTCCGTGCTGACCGTGCGTCAGCAGGAGAGCCGGGGACCCACCGGAACAGGGCCGGGACCGTGGTGTTTCGGATCAAGTTTCAGGGGTGAATCGGCCTGGTCGCCGGGCGATCTGGCCGTAGGGCGTTCTTCCACAGCCCGAACCCGTCAGCTCACCCGGTAGGCGAATCGTGGGAGAAGGAGTGTCGCGCACGTGCATACGCGGCCGTCAGTTCGCACATTCGTGATAAGGCGTGGCGCTGCAGCAGTTATCGGCCTGGCCGCAACGGCGGCCCTGGTGACCGCGGGCGGGAGCGCTTCGGCGGCACCGACGCCCACCATTCCCCAGGTGCAGGCCCGCATCACCAAACTGGACAACCAGGCCGCCAAACTCGGCCAGCAATACGACCAGGTCAAGCAGGACCTCGCCGCCGCCCGGCAGCGGCTCAAACTGCTGAACCGCCAGGCGGCCAGGTACCAGGCCCACTATGCGGCCCTGCGCGCCGAGGTCGGCCGGATCGCCGCGACCGCCTACGAGCAGGGCAGCCTGACCTCGTCCACCGCGCTGCTGACCTCGGGTAACCCGCAGCAGATCCTGAATCAGTCGTCGGTGCTCGGCGAGCTGTCCTCGACCAACAAGACAGAGATCCACCAGTACACCGCGGCCGGGCGCCAGCTCCACGGGGCTCAGCTTGCGGCCAAGCGGACCGAGAAGGGCATCGAGCAGCTCAAGGCCGGCCTGACCACGCGGCAGAACAAGCTGAACGGCCTCATCGCCACGCAGAAAACCCTGCTTGCCAAGCTCACCCCGGCCCAGCGCCAGCAAGTCGCTCCCGGTGGTGGTGGTGGCGGCGGCAGTGGCGGGACGGGCGGCACCACCCCGGCGAAGTCGCCGGTTCCGGTGAGCGGGCAGGCGGGCGCGGCCGTGTCCTACGCCTACGCGCACCTCGGCGACGCTTACGTCTACGGAGCGGCCGGCCCGACCACCTTCGACTGCTCGGGCCTGATGATGGCGGCCTGGGCGTCGGCCGGTGTCTCGATCCCGCGCACGAGTTACGAGCAGATGGGCAGCCTGCCCGCCGTGCCGCTCAACGACCTCCAGCCGGGCGACATCCTCGGCTTCGCCGGCAACTCGCATGTCGGGATGTACGTAGGCGGCGGCTACCTGATCGACGCCCCGGTGCCCGGCGGCGTGGTGGAGAAGGTTGCGCTCAGCGGCTGGTACAGATCGGAGCTGGACGGAGCCGTCCGGCCTTAGTCTCGCCCGGATGTCCCGGTCCGCGGGCTAGACCTCGGACCGTTCATGGTCCGCCGGTTCGGGCTGACCCGCCCGCAGCCTGACCCAGCCGATGACGACCACGGCGAAGCCGGAGCAGCATGTCATCATGCCGCTCCGGCTTCGCCGTGTATCCGGTCTTCCGCGCCGTATCCGGTCTTCCGCGCCGCGCGGGTTTTGTCAGTGCCTCCCGATAATAACAGCGAAATGAAAGCTTGAGCAGGTCAGAGGTGAGGGAGGTGGGATCGTGATCTGGCTGGAAGGCAGCGCTACGGATGACGCTGACGAGCCCGGGGTTTCCCTCCCGCCGACAGAACCCGCCGGGACCAGTTGCCTAGGGCCAGGGCCAGGGCCAGGGCCAGGGCCACGGCCGTGGTCAGGGCCAGGGCCAGCGCCGGCCCCTGGCATACCGGGGCGCGCCGGGGGGCTTGCGCTGGTGTGGCCGCTGGATGTCAGTGACCTGCCGGGCGCGCTGGCCGGGCCGGGTGGCCGGGCCCGGCCCGCCGATGACAGCGGCGATCACGATGAGCAAGCAGATCAGGACGCTGTCCTGGACGAGCTGCTGGAGGCCAGGGACCGCGGTGAGGTCACCACGCTGTCTGCTGGCGAGGTGGCCGGGCGGGTGGCCGAGGAACTGCCGGCCGGTCCGGGGCTGGCCGCCCTGCTGACCCAGATTCCGGCGGCGGAGCACCGTGACGATGACCTGCCGGCGATCGCGGCCGGGTTCCGCAGGCTGGCGGCCTGGGCCCAGTGGGGCGAGCTGGCTGCGGTGGCGCAGATTGCCTCCCGCGCCGCCGCGGCGGAGGAGAAGATCGGCGTTGACGCCGCCGGCCGCCCGGCGCGGGTCAGCCCGTCGGCGGCTGGCGAGGTGGCGCTGGCCCTGGCCATGACGCAGGCCGGGGCGGCCGGTTGGACCGATCTCGCCGTCACGCTGGCCTGGCGGCTGGCCGCGACCGGCGCCGCGCTCGCGGCCGGCGAGATCGACCTGTATCGCGCCCGCCTGATCGCCGAGGCCACGAGCCTCCTGAGCGATGCGAAGGCTCGTGCCGTCGAGGTCAGGGTGCTGCCCGCGGCCGGACAGCTGACCACCTCGCAGCTGCGCGCGGCGCTGCGCCGGGCGGTGATCGCGGTCGACCCCGAGGGCGCGGACGAGCGTCGCCGGGAGGCCGAGCGCCAGGCCAGGGTGACCTTGTTCCCCGAGCAGGACGGCACCGCCTCGCTGTCCGGCACCAGCTTGCCGGCTGTGCGGGCCGCGGCCGCCATGGCCAGGATCGGCGCCATCGCCCGGGCCTGGAAGGCGTCCGGTGCGGGCGGCGGCAGCGACCTGCTGCGCGCCGAGGTGTTCCTCGGCCTGCTGCTCGGCACCCTTCCCTACATCCCCCCGGCGGAAGGAGCACCGCCCGGTGAGCCGCCAGGCTGCGACCCACGCCCCGGCGACCCGTCCGCCGATGGGCCACCGGCTGGCCGACCGCCATCAGGTGATCCGCCGCCTGATCAGCCGCCGCCCGGCGACCCGCCGGTCACCAAGCCGCCGGGGGGCGAGCCATCCGCAGCCGGCCAGAGCCGCCCGTCCGGTGACGCCAGCGACGACCCCGGGCCCGGTGATGAGGATGCACCAGAACAGGACGGCCTCGATGAGCTAGATCCGCCGCCGTGCCCGGGGGCCGATGATGCCGGCCTCGAAGACGACCGGCTCGCCGCTTCACCTGCGCCGCCCTGGCCGCACATCCCGGCTCTCCTCCCGGACGCCGTCACGGCACCGGCGAACGGGACGCCGGGCCGCGGACTGCTGGACCTGACGCTGCCCTGGGCCACGCTGACCGGGATCTCCGCGGCGCCGGCGACCCTGGGCTGGATCGGCCCCATCTCGGGGACCGAGGCGCGCCGGCTAGCTGCGGCCGCCGCGGCGAGCCGCGCCGTGGAATGGCGAGTTATCGTCGTGTCAGCATCCGGCCATGCCCTGGCCGTGGCCAGGGTTCCGAGGCGGCGTTCTGGTTGCGGGCCGCCCGGCACCGCAGCCAGCCTGGTCGGACGGGTCACGGTCGTTATGCCCGAGCCTTCCGCGGACCAGCCCTGGCCCGGCCTAGCGCCCCATGCTGAGCCGGACTGGCCGCGCGGATCCCCGCTGCCGATGGCGGCGGTGCTGCGCGCGGCCTTGCGCGGCCTGACCCGGGCCAGAGAGCACGCCGCAGCCGACGCGGCCGCGGGTGGCTGTGCGCACCTGCCCGCGGCACGTGGCTACCGTCCATCGCCTTCGCTGCGCGAATACGTCGTGGCCCGGGACCAGACTTGCCGCTCACCCGGCTGCCGGCGGCCCGCCTGGCGCGGCGACCTGGACCACACGGTGCCATACGAATGCGGCGGCGAGACGTGCGCGTGCAACCTCGGCGGATTGTGCCGGACTCATCATCGGCTGAAGCAGATGGCGGGCTGGCGGCTGCGGCAGCTGCGGCCGGGCGTCTTCGAATGGAGCACCCCGGCCGGCCGCCGGTACGAGCAGGCGCCCGACGCCTACGCCAGCTGAGCCGGCCCCAAGTGCGTGCGCCAGCTGAGCAGGCCCTGATGCCTGCGCCAGCTGAGCATCTCCCAAGGCCCAGGCCAGCTGAGCATCCCCCCGTACCTGCGCCAGCTGAGCCGGCGCCCGCCGCGCCCGCTACCATGACCGCGCCGACCTGCTGCATCCATCACCGCCGACCGTTCGGACACAGGACATGCCCGGCACGCTGATCGTTACCAACGACTTCCCGCCCCGCCGCGGCGGCATCCAGTCGTTCGTGCACGCGCTGGCAACCCGGATGCCGGCGGGCACGCTGAGCGTGTACGCCCCGGCCTGGCCCGGCGCGGCGGAGTTCGACGCGCAGCAGCCCTTCCCCGTCGTCCGCCACCCCACCTCGCTCATGCTCCCGGTCCCAGCGGTCGCTCAGCGCGCCGCCGTCATCGTGCGCGAGCATGAGCGCGACAGCGTCCTGTTCGGGGCGGCCGCCCCGCTCGGCCTGCTCGCCCCGGCCATGCGCCGCGCCGGGGCCCGGCGCACCGTCGGCCTGACGCACGGCCACGAGGCCGGCTGGGCCATGCTGCCCGGCGCCCGGACGCTGCTGCACCGGATCGGCGAGGAGGTCGACGTGCTGACCTACCTCGGGGACTACTTCCGGATCCGGATCGGCGGGGCGCTGTCCCCGCGTGCCGCAGCGCGGATGGTGCGGCTGGCGCCGGGCGTGGACACCGGCGCCTTTCATCCCGGCGCGGGCGGCCCGGCGCTGCGCCGGCGGTTCGGCATCCGCCCGGACCGCCCAGTGGTGCTGTGCGTGTCCCGGATGGTGCCGCGCAAGGGTCAGGACGAGCTGATCGAAGTCTGGCCCCAGGTGCGGCGGCGGACGGACGGCGATCCGCTGCTGCTGCTGGTGGGCGACGGGCCGTACCGGCCCGAGCTGAACCAGAGGGCGCAGCGCAGCGGCGAGGCCAGCTCGATCATGTTTACCGGGTCAGTGCCGGACGCGGACCTGCCCGCCTGCTACGACGCGAGCGACATCTTCGCGATGCCGTGCCGCACCCGGCGCAAGGGAATGGACGTCGAGGGCCTCGGCATCGTCTACCTGGAAGCCTCGGCCACCGCACTGCCGGTCATCGGCGGCGACTCCGGCGGCGCGCCGGATGCCATCGTGCCCGGCGAGACCGGATACGTCGTACCCGGCCGCGACCGCGCGGCGCTGGCCGACCGGCTGGTCCAGTTGCTGGCTGACCCGGCGGGAGCGAGGGCGATGGGGGAGAAGGGCCTGGCCTGGGTGGACCGGGAATGGCGCTGGGACTTGGTCGCGGCCCGGCTGACCGAGATCCTGGCTGGCTAGCTGGCAGCCGCCCGCTGGCTGCTGGCCTCGCCCGGCTGGCGTCGCCCGGCTGGCTTCCCCCTGCTAGCCCCGGCTGTGAGCACCGGCTAGCGCTGGCTGCCCGCAGCCGTGCCCCGTTACTTGCCGTACAGCGCCTCGATATCGGCCGCGTAGTCGCTGGCCACCTCGTGCCTTTTCACCTTCAGCGACGGTGTCAGATGCCCGGTGCCCTCGGTGAAATCGCTGGCCAGGACCCGGAACTTGCGGATCGACTCCGCCCGTGACACCGACTGGTTGGCCTCGTCAATTGCGGCCTGCAGTTCGGCCCGCAGGTCCGGGTCCTCGGCCAGGCCGGCGGCGGTCGCATCGGCCGGCTTGCCGTGCTGCTGCTTCCAGAAGTCCAGCGCCTCGGGGTCCAGCGTGATCAGGCAGCCGATGAAGGCCCGCCCGTCCCCGACGACCATGCACTGGCTGACCAGCGGATGCGCCCGGATCTGGTCCTCCAGCACGGCGGGCGCGACGTTCTTGCCGCCCGCGGTGACGATCAGCTCCTTCTTCCGCCCGGTGACCCGCAAGAAGCCTTCATCGTCCAGCGCGCCGATGTCGCCGGTGCGCAGCCAGCCCGCCGGGTCCAGCGCCTCGGCCGTGGCCTTCTCGTTGCGCCAGTAGCCAGGGAACACGATGTCGCCGCGCAGCATGATCTCCCCGTCATCGGCGATCTTGATCGACACGCCGGGCAGCGGCAGCCCCACGGTGCCGATCTTGTTGCGGGCCGGCTTGTTGACCAGCGCGGCGGCCGAGGTCTCGGTCAGCCCGTAGCCTTCCAGCACCTCCAGCCCGGCGCCGCGGAAGAAGTGCCCGAGCCGCTCGCCGAGCGGCGCGCCGCCGGAGATCGCGTAGTCCACATTGCCGCCCAGTGCCGCCCGCAGCCGGCTGAACACCAGCCGGTCGAACAGCGCATGCCGGGCTCGCAGCGCCGCCGCGCCCGCCCGCCCGGCCACCGGCCCGCCGGCCGGGGCATCCATGGCCTTGCTCCAGGCGATCGCAGTATCCGCGGCGGCAGCGAACAGGGCAGCCTTGGCCTTGCTCGCGGCGGCTTGTTGCTGCGCCCGGGTGTAGACCTTCTCGAACACCCGCGGGACGGCGAGCAGGAACGACGGCCGGAACTCGGGCAGCCCCTCGGCGACCGTGCCCGCGTCCGGCCAGTGCCCGAGCACCGCGCCGGCTTCCAGGCAGGCGATCTCGATGATCCGCGCGAACGAGTGGGCCAGCGGCAGGAACAGCAGCGTCGAGCTGCCGGGTAGTTCGAACAGCTGGGGGAGCACGCCGTCGACCGCGTTGCGGACGCCCGCGAGCAGGTTGCGGTGGGTCAGCTCGCAGCCCTTCGGCCGGCCGGTCGTGCCCGAGGTGTAGATGATGGTCGCCAGGTCGGCTGCGCCGCGCGCGCCCCGGCGCTGCTCCAGCGTCTCGTCGCTGACCTGCGCACTGCCAGCGCTACCGCCCGCGCTGCCCGCGGTGAGCGCGTCCGGGCCGGTCAGCGGCCAGACCGGCCCGAGTCCGGGCAGCTCGCCGCGGATCCCTTCGACCAGCCGGGCGTGCTCGGGCGTCTCGGTGAAAATCGCCCGGGCGCCCGAGTCGCTGAGAATCCACCCGACCTGCCGGGCCGAGGAGGTCTCATAGACCGGCACGCACACCGCGCCCGCGGACCAGATCGCGTAATCGGCCAGCGTCCACTCGTACCGGGTCCGCGACATCAGCGCGATCCGGTCGCCCGGCCCGATGCCCGCCGCAATGATCATCTTGGCCAGCGCGGTGACCTCGGCGGCGAACTGCGCCGCGCTCACGTCCCGCCAGCGCCCGTCGTCGCCGCGCCGCCGCAACACCACCCGCTGCGGCTCCGCCTGCGCCCGGCGGAAGACCACATCGGCCAGGCTGGCGGAATCGGGGATCCGCACCAGCGGCGGAATGCTGTACTCGCGCACCAGGCCTCCCGGCGGTCGGCGCCCCGGCCTGGCGTGTGCCTGCCAGTGCGCCCCTGGACCGTACAACGGCCAGCCCGGCCGGGCCCAGCCGGGCTGCGGCCCGGCCAGGTTGCCGCCCCAGCCGGGTCCCGTGGCCCGGCCAGCTTGCGGTCCGGCCGGCGCCCCGCGCGGCGGTACGCTCCGTGCATGGCGGACACGACCACCTCGCGGATCACGATCGCCGCGCCCCGGAGGGCGGTGATGGGCATCATCGCCGACTTCCCGTCCTACCCGCAGTGGGCGAGCGGGGTGCGCGCCGCCGAGGTCATCGAGCCGGAAGACGGCGAGCCGCCCGCCCGCCCCGCCCGGGTCCGGTTCACGCTGGACGCGGGGATGATCAGGGACACCTACGTGCTCGGCTACGAATGGGACGGCGACGCGCAGGTGCGCTGGACGCTGGCCGAGCCGGGCAGCATGGTCTCGGAGATGTCCGGCGCGTATCTGCTGGACGAAACCGCGGCCGGCACGGACGTAACCTATGAGCTTGCCGTGGGCATCCGGGTGCCGATGCCGGGGATGCTGAAGCGGCGAGCCGAGAAGACGATCATCGACACTGCGCTGAAGGGACTGAGATCCCGTGCCGAACGGGCCTGAGCACGCAGAACACAAGTCAGCACAAGCGCAGCCAGCGGATCCAGAGCTAGCCGAAGCGCCGCCAGCGGACCCGGACCTCGCCGAAGCGCCGCCATTCCGCGCACCGGCAGGCGACGCCGAGCCTGCCGACCCGGACCTAGTCGGCGCAGAGCCAGCCGCGTCACCACCAGCCGGCCCAGAGCCGGCCGGCGCAGATGCGGCCGGGTCACCACTAGCCGGCCCGAGCCGGCCGATGCAGATGCGGCCGGGTCACCACTAGCCGGCGCAGGGCCGGCCGACGCGGCGCCGCCCGAGGCCCAGCCCGCCGAGGCCCAGCCCGCCGAGGCCCAGCCCGCCGAGGCCCAGCCCGCCGAGGCCCAGCCCGCCGGGATCCGGCCCGGCGAGGCCCAGCCCGCCGGGATCCGGCCCGGCGAGGCCCAGCCCGGCGAGGCCCAGCCCGGCGAGGCCCAGCCCGGCGAGGCCCAGCCCGGCGAGGCCCAGCCCGGCGAGGCCCAGCCCGGCGAGGCTCAGCCCGGCGAGGCCCAGCCCGGCGAGGCTCAGCCCGGCGAGGCCCAGCCCGCCGGGACCTGGCCAGGGGAGGCCCAGCCTGCCGGCATACCGCCTGAGCCAGCCGAGGCCAGCGGCACGGGCTGGCCGGACGACTCAGCCCCGCCCCGCGAGTCCCCGCCCAGCGCCGCCCAGGACAGCCCTGCCCCGGGGGGCAGCACCGGCTGGGACCGCACCGCCTGGGATCGCGCTACCCGGGACAGCGCCACTCAGGAGAGCACCCCGCGCGACAGCACCACCCAGGACAGCGCCACTCGCGACAAGACCACCCGGGACCGCGCCGCCTGGGACAGCAAAGCCCGCGACGACTATGCCCGGGCGCATTCCGCTCGCAGCGGCCCGGGCCGCGGCGGCGGCGCTGCAGGCGGCGCTCCCGGCGGTGACCTGCTGACCGACTTGCAGCGCTGGCTGCTGCGCTCCAGCGCGAAGAACCTGCGCCGCGAGCTCAGCGGCCAGGTCCGCAAGACCCTCGGCGGCCCCCCGCAGGACCCCGGCGAGGTGTGGGCCACGGCGACCACCGAGCCCGCACCGGGCGACGAGGCGCCCGAGTGCGCCTGGTGCCCGATCTGCCGTGCCGCCCGGCGGATGCGCGAAACCGGGCCCGGGCTCGGATCCCAGCTGGCCGGGGCCGGTGATGCGGTCGCGCTGGCCGTCAGCGATGCGCTGGAGGCGCTGGATGCGGCGCTGTCCCGGGCCGGGACGGCGGCCGGAGCGCGAAAGCCCCGCGATGAGCCTGACGATCGGGGTTGATGTCGGCGGTACCAAGGTCGCGGCCGGAGTGGTCGACGCGCAGGGCAGGCTGATCGAGAAGCTCAAGCGCCCCACGCCCGCGGCCAGCCCGCTGCAGACCGCCGAGGTGATCAGCGCGGTGGTCACCGAGCTGATCAGCCGGCATCCGGTGATCGCGGTCGGCATCGGCGCGGCCGGCTTCGTGGACGAGAGCCGCTCGGTCGTGCTGTTCGCCCCCAACCTGGCCTGGCGCGACGACCCGATCAAGGCGCAGGTCGAAAGCCGGGTCAGCGTCCCGGTGATCGTCGAGAACGATGCCAACGCCGCGGCCTGGGCCGAGGTCGCGATGGGCGCGGCCCGCGGCATGGATCACGTCATGCTGATCACGGTCGGCACCGGCATAGGTGCCGGGCTGGTCCTCGACGGCCGCCTGTACCGGGGCCGGTGGGGAGCGGCGGGCGAGCCCGGGCACCACCGGGTCGTCCCGGACGGGCGGCTATGCGGATGCGGCAACCGCGGTTGCTGGGAGCAGTACGCCAGCGGCAGCGCGCTGACCTTCGAGGCGCGGGAGTTCGCGCGCCGGTCGCCGGGCGGCGCGGTGCGGCTGCTCCAGCTCGCGGGCGGCGACCCGGACAAGATCAACGGGCCGTTGATCACCCAGGCGGCCCGCGAGGGCGACGCGGGCGCGCTGCGCTGCTTCGAGATCGTGGGCGGCTGGCTCGGCGCCGGCCTGGCTGGCCTCGCGGCGATCCTGGACCCCGGCTGCTTCGTCATCGGCGGCGGGGTGTCCGACGCCGGCGGCATGCTGCTCGGCCCGGCCCGGCAGGCGTTCCGGCACGAGCTGACCGGCGGGCAGTACCGCCCGCTGGCCGGCATCCGGCTGGCCCAGCTCGGCAGCGATGCCGGACTGATCGGCGCGGCCTGCCTGGCCCGTCAGCAAGTGTCGGGAAATCCATTCGAGAATTAGCAAGAAGCCGCGCGACCCGCTCGCCGGACCCCAGCCCGGACTACTGCGCCGAACGCCGGCCTAAACGACTGCGCCGTCGTCGCCGTCGCCGTCACGCGGCGGCCCGTCCTCCATCCGCAAGATCACGGCCGTGAACCCGCCCACGAACGCCGCCACCGCGACCAGCGCGGCCCAGTCCGGGATCTCCCAGCCGAGCAGGGTGGCAACCACCAGGTAAAGGGGCCCGCCGCACAGTGCCGCCCAGGCGCCCTTCGCGGCGGGGGACAGCTTGGGCAGCGGCGGCGGCTGCGGCGGGATGTACCGGCCGTCGTCATCCAGTGCGCCGGGCTGCTCCGCGGACCGGTGCTGCCCGCCGCGGCCCGAGCCCCGCGCCCTCCCCAGCGTGTCCCGGCCCAGCGTGCCCCGGCCCGGAGCCACGCGGTCCGGAGCCCCGCCATCCAGCGTCTCCCGGCCCGGTGCGCCGCTCCCCGGTGCGCCGCTGCCCGGCCCGGTGCTGCCGGGGGCGGTGCTGCCCGGAGCGGTGCTGCCAGGGGCCGCGCCACCGGGAATCACGTCGCCGAGCGCCCCGCTGGCGGCACCATCGCCGGGCAGGTCCGTGGCGCGCTGGATGTGCGGCGGGGCCGCGGGACGGACGATGCGCGACCGCCCGGAAACCGTCCCGGCCTGGCCCGGACCGGCGTGGCCCGGACCGGCCTGATCCGGACCGGCCTGATCCGGACCGGCCTGGCCCGGACCGGCCTGATCCGTCCCGGCCCGCTCGCTGGTCGCGGGACCGGCCGGGCTGCCGCCCGCCAGCCCGCCCCGCGGGCCGCCGGCCGGGGGGCGGTCGTCCCGCCGGCCGCGGCCCTGGTCGCCCGCCGGCCCGGACGGCACCGCGCCGGGTCCGCGCTGGCCGGCCGCTCCCGGCCCGCCGGTCCCTCCTGGGCCGCCGGCCGATCTTGGGCCGCCGGCCGATCCGGGCTGGCCAGCGGATCCCGGCTGGTCACGCTCCGGCCAGCCGCCCGGCCCCGGCGGGCTGGCGTCCGGCCAGGGCGGCCCCTGGCCGCGCCGCGGCAGCGGCGGCTCGTCGGCCACGTTCTCCGAGTCGGGCCACGGCGGATGCGCCGGATCGGCGTCGTAGGGCAGGTCGAAGCGCTCGATCAGCTCGCGCCACGCCGCCTCGTCGCCGCTCACGCCGCCCATGTCACCGCCCGCCCCGCCCACGTCACCGCCCGCGCTGTCCAATCCCGTGCCCTCCCGGCCCCGAAGTGACACTGCCTGCCGTCGCTGCCTGTTACTGTCGCTGCCCGCCTGCCGCTGCCTGCCGTCGCTGCCTGTTGCTGTCGCTGCCCCGCCTGCCGCTGCCTGCCGTCGCTGCCCGCCTGCCGCTGCCCGCCGTTCTCAGTTCCGCGCCGGGCCGGGCGCCCGGATGCTGTGCTCCCGGATGAACTCCAGGCTCCCAGTGAAGATGGCCTGCGCGTCGTTGTCCAGGGTTGCGACGTGATAGCTGTCCGGGCAGTCCCTGACCTCAAGCTGCCCGGCGGGGACCGCGGCCTGCAGCAGCCGCAGGCTGGCCGGGCCGACGACATGGTCGACCGTGCTGCGGTACACCAGCACCGGCTGGCTGATCTGGTCCAGGTGCCGGGCCGTGATCCGCCACAGTGCGGGCAGCGTCGCCGCCGCCTTGACCGGGACCCGGTCGTAACCGAGCTCGGTCACCTGCTCCTTCTTGATGTCGCTGACCACCCCCGGCAGCGACCTCAGCGCCAGCTTCAGCACCGGCGCCACCCAGAACAGCTTGGTGTCGGCGGTCAGTGACGGGTTGACCAGGACCAGGCCGCGGACCGCGGCGCCGCGCAGCTCGGCCAGCCGCAGTGCCAGGCAGGCGCCCATCGACAGCCCGGCCAGGAATATCTCGTCCGTGCGCTCCTGCAGCTTGTCGAAGGCGCGATCCACCTCGGCGTACCAGTCCTCCCACCGGGTCCTGGCCATTTCCGGCCAGCTCGTGCCGTGCCCGGGCAGCCGCGGCAGCGCGACGGTCAGCCCGGCATCGGCCAGGTACTGCGCCCACGGCCGCAGCGATTGCGGGCTGCCGGTGAAACCGTGGCACAGCAGCACTCCGGCCGGGCCGCCCAGGTGGCCGAATGGTTCCGCGCCTGGCAGTACTGGCATCGCGTCAGATCCCCTTCCACCGGCCGCCGGGCCGCCGCGGGAGCGCCGGAGTCACCGCCTGCCGGCCAGGCTCATGCCGGGCCTGTTGGCACTAGTCTGTCGGGCGAGGAAAGCGCTGGCGGCCGGACCCTGCGCATGACGGCACGCAATCATCACGGCAGCCAATACTCAAGCAATACTGCGGAGGAAGCTCATGCGAGTCGGTGTCTTGACCGGTGGCGGGGACTGCCCGGGCCTGAACGCGGTGATCCGGGCCGTGGTGCGGACCGGCGTGGCCGAAGGCGGTCATGAGTTCATCGGCTTCCGCGACGGCTGGCGCGGCCCGCTGGAGGGCGACACGATCCCGCTGGACGTGCAGGCGGTACGCGGCATCCTGCCGCGCGGCGGCACCATACTCGGCTCCTCGCGGACCAACCCGCTGGGCGAGGCCGCCGCCGAGGGCGGCCGGTCCGGGATCGAGCGGATCAAGGACAACCTGGCCAGCCTGGGCGTGGACGCGCTGATCGCGATCGGCGGCGAGGACACCCTGGGGGTGGCCGGGCACCTGTACCAGGCCGGCGCCCGCGTGGTCGGGGTGCCCAAGACCATCGACAATGACCTCGGCGCCACCGACTACACCTTCGGCTTCGACACCGCGGTCAACATCGCGATGGAGGCCATCGACCGGCTGCACACCACCGCGGAGAGCCACCACCGGGCCCTGATCGTCGAGGTGATGGGCCGGCACGCAGGCTGGATCGCGCTGCACTCGGGCATGGCGGGCGGCGCCAACGTCATCCTCATCCCGGAGCAGCCGTTCGACATCGAGAAGGTCTGCGCCTACGTCGAGCACCGGTTCCAGACCCGGTACGCGCCGATCGTGGTCGTGGCCGAGGGCGCGCACCCGGTGGCCACCACCGACTCGGTCAGCGACGACCGGCTGGACGCGTTCGGGCACGTGCGCCTCGGCGGGGTCGGGCAGCTGCTGGCCGACGAGATCGAGAAGCGCACCGGCAAGGAGGCACGGGTCGCCGTGCTCGGGCACATCCAGCGCGGCGGCACCCCGACCGCCTACGACCGGGTGCTGGCCACCCGGTTCGGGGTGCACGCGATCCGGGCCGTCACGGCCGGTGCCTTCGGGACCATGGTCGCGCTGCAGGGCACGGAGATCGTCCGGGTGCCGCTGGCCGAGGCGACGCGGGAGATCAAGGTCGTGCCGGCCGAGCGGTACGCCGAGGCCGAGGTTTTTTTCGGCTGACCCGGTCACGCCCCTTGGTCACTATCCGCTACCGTTCCTCATGTATGAGTGACCGCAGGCACCTGCGGTCATCGCTCTGCGGGACGTTTATGGCGGAAATATGGGTTGATCGCCCGAAGCCGTGTTACTCCCGATTATTCTGGGCCCGCTTGCGCTGGTTGCTGCGGCCCGGTATCCGCCTTCGCGGAGCAATGAGCAGCAGAAACTGCCTCTGCGGGCAGGCAGCAGAGAATCCACGGCAACCAGAAGGGGTAGCGGATGCTCAGGGAGGCGGTCGGCCGAGGAGCGGACGGCCCCGGCGCGGCTGCGCCGGATGACGGTTCCGCGGGCAGGAATGGCCGGGAAAGTTCCCTGATGGAACGGCTGACCGGGCTTATCCGGCGTAACTGGATCTTCTCGCTGGCGTTCGTGCTCGCCCTGGTGCCGCGCGCGGTGGCGATGCTCGGCTACCGGCCCGCGGTGCTGTTCAAGCTGGACACCTACGACTACCTGTGGAACGCCACGCACCTGCAGCCCGATGCGGTCAACACCAGCGGGTACTCGCTGTTCCTGCGGGCGCTATGGCCGTTCCACTCGCTGATGCTGGTGGCCGCGCTGCAGCACGTCATGGGCCTGGCCCTCGCGGTGATCATGTACGCGCTGCTGCGCCGCTACAACGTCATCCCGTGGGTCGCGGTGCTGGCCACCGTGCCGGTGCTGTTCTCCGCCTCCGAGGTGTTCGCCGAGCACCTGATCATGGCGGACTTCCTGGCGCTGGCCCTGATGATCGCCAGTTTCGCGGTGCTGCTGTGGCAGGGCAAGCCGTCGGCCTGGCGGGCCGCCGCCGCGGGCCTGCTGATGGCGATGTCGGTGCTGGTCCGGCCCACGACCCTGCCGCTGATCGTCTTGATGGCGGTCTACCTGCTGATCCGCCGGGCCGGCTGGCGTGCGGTCAGCGCGGTAATCGTGGCCGGCGCGGTCCCGATCGTCGCCTACATGGCCTGGTTCGCCGCCACCCCGTCCGGCTCGTTCAACCTGACCGACAGCAACGGCCTGTTCCTGTGGTCGCGCACGATGACGTTCGCGAACTGCGCGGTGATCAAGCCGCCGAAGAACCTGATCCCGCTGTGCCCGGAGAACCAGCCCGGTTACCTGAACCAGCCGATCGGCAAGCGGCCGCCGCCCAAGGACTACCTGTGGGACCACCAGGCCTGGATGTGGCGCGGCAAGCCGGTGACCATCGACGGCGTCGTCCCGGACAAGGCCGCGTTCACCCCGGCCGACAACGCGCTCGGCCAGCAGTTCGCGATCAAGGCGATCAGGGCCCAGCCCGTCGCTTACCTGCATGCGGTCGGCCGGGAGCTGGTCCAGCCGTTCATCCACCGGGACACGTTCGTGTTCGAGCTCGCCCCGACCCATACCGCGTCCCTCGGCCCGGTCAACGGGGCCTACGCGCTCGCCTCGGTGCGCGACTACCAGGGCAACCTGAAGGGCATCGGCCCGTTCCTCGGCCGCCGCCTGGGCGCCCGGCTGGTTCACCCGTGGAACCGGCTGATCCGCGGCTACCAGCGGCTGGCCAACCTGCCGCCGTGGATATACGCGCTGATCGTGCTGGCCGGGCTGGCCGGCATCGTGTGGCCGCGGCGGCGCAGCTGGGCGGCTGCGCTGCTGTGGGTTTCCGGCGTGATCGCGATGGTGGTGCCGGTCGCCGAGCACGACTACACCTACCGGTACGTGCTGCCGACGATCCCCCTCTTCGCCATGACCGTCGCGCTGTGCTTCGGGCTGGACCGGGTGCAGGCCCGGGGCTCCGGCCCGGCCGCGGCCCTGGCCGGCGTGCCCGCGCCCGCCGGGCCCGCCGAGCCCGCCGAGCCGGCGGGCCCGGCGGATGATGCTGGCGCCGGAGCCGAGCCGGCGCAGGCGGCGACGGCTGTTGAGCCCGTCCAGCCCGCGGATGCCGATAAATCTGCGCCGCCGCTGCCTTCTGAGCCGGCAGAGCCCGCCGCGCCGGCAGAGCCCGCCGCGCCGGCAGAGGCCGCCGCGCCGGCAGAGGGCGCCGCGCTGGCAGAGGGCGCCGCGCTGGCAGAGCACGCAGCACCGGCAGAGCACGCAGCACCGGCAGAGCTCGCAGAGCCCGCAGCAGCAGCCGAGCCGGATGCCGGAGCGTCCGGGGAACCGCGCTCGCGCTGACCTCAGCGGACCCGCCGCAATCCGCGGAGCCGCCGCCCGGCCGGTTCTCCCGGGACCGGGAAATGCTGCGGCTGGCCGTGCCCGCCTTCGGTGCCCTTGTTGCCGAGCCATTGTTCCTGCTCGCCGACTCGGCGATCGTCAGCCGGATCGGCACCGTGCCGCTCGGCGGCCTCGGCGTGGCCAGCCAGGCCCTGACCACGCTGGTCAGCATCTCGATCTTCCTGGCCTTCGGCACGACCGCGGCGGTGGCCCGCCAGCTCGGCGCGGGCCAGCGGCAGGCCGCGATCCGGCAGGGCATCGACGGCCTGTGGCTCGCCGTGCTGATCGGCGCCGCGGTCCTGGCCGTGGCCTGGCCGCTGGCCCCGGGGCTGGTCCGGCTGTTCGGCGCGTCTCCCGCGGTCAGCGCGGGCGCCGCCGTCTATCTGCGGATCAGCCTGTTCGGCGCGCCGTCGATGCTGCTGGTGCTGGCCGGGACGGGGGTGCTGCGCGGGCTGCAGGACACCCGCACGCCGCTGCTGGTCTCGGTCACGGCGAACGTCGTGAACGTGGTGCTCAACGCCGTCCTCGTGCTCGGCCTGCGGTTCGGGCTGGCCGGGTCGGCGACCGGGACGGTGATCGCGCAGACGGCGAGCGCGGCCGCCTATCTGGTGATCGTCGGCCGGGGCGCGCGGCGGGCCGGAGTCGGCCTCGGGCCGGACGCGGCCGGGCTGCGGGCCGCCGCGGCGGCCGCCTGGGGGCTGTTCGTCCGCACGCTGGCGCTGCAAGCCGTGCTGGTGGTGACCACGGCGGTCGCCGCGCGGCTCGGCAACGCCGCGATCGCGGCGCACCAGATCGCCTTCCGCATCTGGATCTTGCTGGCGTTCGCGCTGGACGCGATCGCGATCGCCGCTCAGGCGATCACCGGCCGCGACCTCGGCGCCGGCGACGTGGCCGGTACCCGGGCCGCCACCCGCCGCATGATGGCCTGGGGCGCCGGCTACGGCGTCGTGTTCGGCGGGCTGGTGCTGGCCGTCCGGCCGCTGCTGCCCGGCCTGTTCGACGTCAGCCCGGCGGTGCGCAGCCTGCTGCTGCCGCTGCTCATCGTGGTGGCACTGCAGCAGCCCGCCGCGGGCGTGGTCTTCGTGCTGGATGGCGTGCTGATCGGGGCCGGAGACCAGCGCTACCTGGCCGTCGCGGGGATCGTGACGCTGGCGGTGTACCTGGCGGCCGTCGCGGTGGTCCGGGCCGCGGGCGGGGGGCTGGTGGCCCTCTGGGTGGCGTACAGCGCGTGGCTGGCAGCCCGGCTGGTCACGCTGGTGCTGCGGGCCCGGGGCAGTTCCTGGCTGGTCACCGGAGCGATCCGCCGCTGAGCGCCCGGCCGGCGGGCCGCCCTAGCGGCAGCGGCGGGAAGCCGCGCGGTAGGAGGCCGGGGCCGGGCCGATCAGGTACCCGGATCCGGACGGCACCAGGAACAAGGTGACACGCCACCGCGTGCAGGTGGCCCGCACCGGGCTGTCGGCGGCACGCTGGTGGCTGGTGAACGTCACCGAAGCTGCCCGGCCGCGGTGCGGCCCGGTCCGCAGCGCGCGCAGCGCGACCCTGGTGTCCCGGGTGGAGGCGTATCCGGAGCTGAACGCCCGCCGGGTCAGCCCCTGGCGGCGGCCGGGGGCCAGCAGCTTCCGGTAGGCCGCGTAGTCGTGCCGGTTGATGGCGGCGAAGTAGGCGGAGACCAGGCGGGCCGCGGTCCGCGCGCCGGGCTTGCTGGCTGCCGCGGGGCCGATCAGGACCGCTATGTCGCTGGACCGGCCGCCGGATCCGATCGGCTGCCCGTTCGCGGCCGTGGCGGACGGCTGCGTCGCGCCGTTCAGGTAGACCGCCGTGGCCGCCGCCACGGCGACCGCCAGCACCAGCACCGCGGCAATCATCAGCGGCCCGAACCGGCCATGGCGCCCGGCGGCATGCCCGCCGCCCCCGGCGCGTCCATGCCCGGCACCGTGCCCAGGGGGAATGCCGGGCCCAGGGGGAGCGCCGGGTGCGTGCGGAGTACCGGGCCACTGCGCAGCGCCGGCGTGATCGGGATCAGCGGCGTCACGGGGATCAGCGGGGCCCGGGGGACCACCGCCGGGCGAGTCATCGGCAGCGAGCCGGTCCGCGCGCGGCCAGGCTGCCTGCGGGCTGGGCCGCCACGGCTGCTGCGGCTCGCCCCATGGTGCCGGCGCGCTGGCGGGCCATTGTTCCTGCGCGCCGCCCGGCTGTTCCTCCGCGCCGCCCGGCCAGTGTCCTGGCCCGGCGCCAGGCCGGGACCCGGGTTCGCGGGCAGGCCAGCGATCGCGCGGCCGGTAGCCAGGAGCGCCCGCGCGCTCGTCCTGCCAGTGCGGCTTCGGCCGGGCGTAGAGATAGTCAAACGGATCGTCGTCGCCGGCCGCGTCCTGGAGGACCAGGGCCTCGCCGGGCCGCGCCTCGGCCCAGCCCTCCGGCCATCCACCCGGCCGCCCGCCCGCCTGCGCCCTCGGCTGCTCGCCGGCGGCCTGCCCGGTAGGCACGCCGCACTCGGTGCAGAACCGGGCCGCCGGCAAGATCTGGCGGCCGCATGAGGTGCAGAACTGCATGCTCCCCCTCAGCGTGCCCGGGCCGTCCGGTACACCGTAATGGCTTCTCAGTATCCGCGTCCCGGCGCCGCGCCGGGGCGTTGCGGCCCAATTGACCGTCCGATCTGTCCCGGCCCGAGTGAATTGCCCGGCGCCCGGCACCGGCCGGCGCGGGCGGTCAGCGGTCCGGGGCCGGGCGGCGCGGCGCCGGGCGGCCCGGCGTCCGGCCGTGCAGCCAGATGGCGGCGTCGCCGCCTGCGCCGTGCAGCAGGCCGCCGCTGCCCCACAGCGACCAGGTGCCGGGGATGAGCGCCAGGTCCCCGGCGCTGCTGCCCGCCCCGGTCGCGAACGCCGTGCTGGTCCAGCGCCCGGACGCCGACAGGTGCAGGATCCACCGGGCACTGGTCAGCGGGCCTGAGGACGTGGGGATCCAGATGCCGCCGTGGCCGTCCGGCGCGGGCTGCTCCGGGCGCAGGCCCGGGTGCGCGGCGAACCGCTGCCAGTGCGTGCCGTCCCAGTGCGCGACAAGTACCCCCGAGCCCGATGCCCGCGTCCCGGTGATCCAGACGTCGGTGCTGGAAATCGCCAGGATGCCGGTCGGGGTCATCGCGGTCAGCGCCGCGCCGGCCCGGATCCGGGCCCAGCGGCCGTGCTCACGCCGGAATACCGCGCGGCCGCGGCGGCGCTGCACGATCGCCCAGATCTGATGCCGCCCGGCGGCGCTGGCGTCGAGCACCGGACCGGGCGCCGCGGGGCGCCGCAGCCAGCCGCGGGCGGTGAACCGCCACACCCCGCCGCGCGGGCCCGCCGTGAAGGCCCACACCTGCGACCGGCTGACCGCGGTCACGGCCGACAGGGCGCCGGCGGCCCTGAACCGGTGGCTCACGCTCCACCGGCGCCCGTCCCAGTGCAGCAGGTAGGTCCCGGGGTAGCTCAGGGCCCAGATGTCGCGCGGCGCGGCGGCGCTGGCGCTGGCGATGAAGCCGTGCAAGCCGCGCGGCAGCGCCACGGGCCGCCAGCTCCTGCCGTTCCAGTGCGCGGCGATGGGCGCGCTCGCGCCACCCGGATTGGTGCCGCCGAAGGCCCAGGCGTCCGCCCGGCTGAGGGCGAGCACCGAGGTGTACCCGGACAGGTTGCCCGCCGGGCCGGCGTGCGCCGCCGCGGCCAGCTGCCACGGGCGCTGCACGCGCCCGGCGGTCCGGCGCAGGACCCGCAGCGACCCGGCCGGGTGCGCGCGGGCGGTGCTGAGACGGCGTTCCGGGGCCGGGGCCGCCCGCCGGTCCGGTCCGGGCGGCTGGGGGAGCGCCGCGCGCACCGCGTCCGACAGCCGGGCGGAACTGGCCGGGCGGCCGGCCCGGGCCGGGAGCTGCGCGGGCCCCGGCCGGCCCGCCGCGCCCGCGGATCCCGCGGATCCCGCGGGGCCCGGCAGGCCAGCGGCCAGCACGGCGGCCGCCAGCGCGGCGCCGGCCAGCACAGCTGCCCGGGTGGGTTTCCGCACCGCGGGACCTCCACTCGCGGAAATCTGCTGACCGTCCGATGACCGTCTGATGACCGGACCGATCCCAGGCTAGTACCTCGCCGGGCCCGGCCGGCCGGGACGAACGGGTGACGCGGGAGCCCGGCCCGGCCCGCCGGTGTGAAAGGCTGCCCTGCGGGCAGGCGGTCACGCCGCCGCGATCAGGCACGGCAGATGGAGGAGCACGTGAAGGTCGGCTTGCAGATCCCTGATTTCACCTCGCCCGGCGGGCCGGCGCGGCTGGGCGCGGACCTGGCGACCGTGGCGCGGACCGCCGACGACGCCGGATTCGAGTTTCTGGCCGTGATGGACCACTTCTTCCAGATCCAGGCGATCGGGCCGTCCGAGCGGGAGATGCTCGAGGCTTACACCACGCTCGGCTATCTGGCCGCCTGCACCAGCCGGGCCCAGCTGCTGACGCTGGTGACCGGCGTGGTCTACCGGAATCCCGGCATTCTGGCCAAGATCATCACCACCCTGGACGTGCTGTCGGCCGGGCGGGCATGGCTGGGCGTGGGCGCCGCCTGGAACGAGGAGGAGTCCCGCGGCCTCGGCATCCCGTTCCCGCCGGTCGCCGAGCGGTTCGAGCGGCTGGAGGAGGCCCTGCAGATCTGCCTGCAGATGTGGGCCGGGGACGAGAGTCCCTACCGCGGGCAGCACTACTCGCTGGACCGGCCGCTGAACTCGCCGGCGCCGCTGACGCGGCCGCACCCGCCGATCATGATCGGCGGCTCCGGCGAGCGCAAGACGCTGCGGCTGGTCGCCCAGTACGCGCAGGCCTGCAACCTGTTCCCGGGGCCCGACCTGGAGCACAAGCTGGACGTGCTGCGCGGCCACTGCGAGGCGGTGGGCCGGGACTACGCCGAGATCACCAAGACCTGCTACTTCGTCTTCGACCCGGGGGAGCACGGCGAGAACGCCCAGAAGATCGTCGACGACCTGGGCCGCCTGGCGGAACTGGGGTTCCAGGCCGCGATCGGCGGCGTGGCCGGCGTCTGGAACGTGCGCCCGCTGGAAGTGATCGGCAGCCAGGTCATCCCGGCGGTCGCCGCGCTGTAGCCGCCTTCCGGTCAGGCCGCAGGGACCGGCGCCGGCGCCGGCGTCAGCGACCGGCCGAGTGCGCGCGGCAGCGCCGCGCAGGTCGCGGCCAGCTCGCGCATGTCCGCGTCGGTCAGCGCCTGGTCGCCGTCGCACAGCGCCACATCCGGCTGCGGGTGCACGTCGATGATGAGGCCGTCCGCGCCGACCGCGATCGCGGCCCGGCTCAGCGGCAGCACCAGGTCACGCCGGCCGCCGGAATGCGACGGGTCCACGATCACCGGCAGGTGCGACAGCCGCTGAGCGACCGGCACCGCGCTGATGTCGAGGGTGTTGCGGGTGGCGGTCTCGAACGTGCGGATGCCGCGCTCGCACAGCACGATGTCCAGGTTGCCGCGCTGCGCGATGTACTCGGCGGCCATCAGCCATTCCTCGATCGTGGCGTTCATGCCGCGCTTGAGCAGCACCGGCTTGCCCGCCCCGCCGACCGCCTGGAGCAGCGCGAAGTTCTGCATGCTGCGGGTGCCCACCTGCAGCATGTCGGCGTAGGAGCAGACCAGGTCGACGCTGGCCGGGTCGATCACCTCGGTGACGACCGGCAGCCCGGTCTCGGCCCGCACCTCGGCCAGGATCTTCAGGCCGGCCTCGCCGAGCCCCTGGAACGCGTACGGCGAGGTGCGCGGCTTGTACGCGCCGCCGCGCAGCATGGCCGCGCCGGCCGCCCGGGCCATCCGCGCCGCGGTCAGGGTCTGCTCGGGGTTCTCCACCGTGCACGGGCCGGCGATGAGCGTCACGGTGTCGGGCCCGATGGGCACCCCGCCGACGGTGATCACCGACCTGCTCGGGTGATGCTCCCGGCTGACCAGCTTGTAGGGCACCGAGATCCGGACGACGTCGCTCACCCCGGCCCGGCGGCGCAGGTTCAGCGCGCCGAACTGCTCGACGTCACCGACCAGGCCGACGATGGTGCGGGACACGCCGCGGCTGACGAAGGCCTCGCCGCCGGCGGACTGCACCAGGGTGACGATCGCGTCGATGTTCTCCTGGGTCGCCTCGGGGGCCATCACGACCACCATCCGTATCTCCTGCCTCTCTCCCGGCCGCGGCCGCTGCGGGCACGGCCGCTCATGACAAAAGCCCCGGGCCGTCCGGCCCGGGGCTTGCTCGCTTCGCCTTGCGTCAGCGCACGCGCTGGCGGGCGACCGTCCCTGGGCCGGGTCGGTAGCCATAAAACAGCCAGAACGTCCTGCGCACGGGCGAAGCTTAGCGCACTGCGCCGCCGTCGCGGAGCGGATGGGCCGGCGCGGGGCCTGTCGCGCCATCGCTGTCGCCCACCCTGCTGCCGGGCGGCTCGCGGCTGCTGGCCCGCGGCCGGCCAGGCGGCGGGCGGCGCGCAGCCGGCTACAGCCGCAGCCCGATCGTGATCGTGATGGTGGAGCCCTGCGGGGCCTGGCCGGCCGGGCTGTAGCTGGTCACCCGGTTGCCGAGCAGCCCGCTGTTCACGGCGACCTTGAACCCGGCGTGGGTCAGCACCCGGACGGCCTGCTTGAGGTACATGCCCTGGGTGTCCGGCACCGCTACCACCGGCGGCCCGGGGGAGACGCGCACGGTCACCACTTCGCCCGGGCTGATCGGGCTGCCCGGCGTCGGCGACTGGCGCACGATCGTGCCCTGCGGCTGGCTGCCCTTCGGGTCGGTGACCGGGTTGATCGTGTAGTGGCCCGCCTGGGCGGTGGCCTCGGCCGCCGCGACCTGCTGGCCGGCGAAATCGGGCAGCGGCGGGCCGGCGCTGCTGACCACGGTCACCGGCCTGGTGACTGGCCAGCGGGTCCCGGCGACCGGCGAGGTGCTGATCACGACCCCGGCCGCAACCGTGGTCGAGGTGACCCGCGGGGCCGCGGACCAGCGCAGGCCCGCCCTGCGCAGCGCGGCCTCGGCAGCGGCCAGCGACTGGCCGGTGACCGGCGGCACCGCTACCAGCCGCGGCCCGAGCGATACGGTCACCGTGATCGTGCTGCCGCGCCGCGCCTGCGCCCCGCCGGCCGGGCTGGTCGCGATGATCCGCCCGGATGGCGCGGTGGCGTGCCGGGCCGGCCCGCGGCGCAGCCCGTACCCGGCGCTGCGCAGGTCGGCCCGGGCGGTGGCGACGCTGGTGCCGCGGACGTCGGGCACCGTGCCGTACTGGCCCTTGATCATCCACCAGATGCCGAACCCGGCGGCCGCGGCCAGCACGATCACCAGCACTAGGTAGACCAGCCTGCGGCTGAACAGCCAGCGCTGCAGGAACGGCTCGCGGGCCGGCCCGGCCTCCCGGTGCCGCCGGGCCGCGGCCCGGCCGCCCGGGCGGGCCGTGCCGTGCCGCGGCTCCGCCTCGCCGCCGCTGACGACCAGCGTGCGGTGCGCGCCGCCGCCGCGCCCGCCCCCGGCAGGCCCGTCGCGGGGGCCGGAGTCCCGCAGCACCTCGGTGCCGCCGGCCGCATCCGCCGGGACCGGCGGCGAGTCCGGGACCGGCGCCAGGCCCAGGCTGGCCAGGCCGCCGGGCGGGCAGGTGTCGGCCAGCGAGGGCTCGGGGGCCGCATGGCCGGCGACGGGCCCGGGCCGCCCGGCGCCGTTCTGGCCGCCGTCCGGCCCGCGCAGCGCGCTGATCGCGGCCAGGAAGTGCCCGGCGTCGGCCGGGCGCTGGCCGGGATCGCGGCTGGTCGCGCGGGCCACCAGGTCATCGAGCGCGCGCGGCAGTCCGGGCACCAGCGCCGACGGCGGCGGCACCGGCTGCTCGACGTGCTGGTAGGCCACCGCGAGCGGGCTGTCCCCGGTGTGCGGCTGCTGCCCGGTCAGCAGCTCGAAGAGCATGACCCCGGCGGCGTAGACGTCGGTGCGGGCGTCCGAGGCGCTGGCCGTGACCTGCTCGGGGGCCAGGTAGGCGGCGGTGCCGATGAGCAGCCCGGTCTTGGTGTGGCCGGCCGCGGCGGCCGCCCTGGCCAGCCCGAAGTCGGCCACCTTGACCAGCCCGGACCTGGTCAGCAGCACGTTCTCCGGCTTGACGTCGCGGTGCACGATGCCCGCCTCGTGCGCCGCGGCCAGGCCCGCCAGCACGCCCTCCATGATGTCGAGCGCATCACCGGGGCTCAGCCGGCCGCGCTCGGCCAGCAGCTCGCGCAGCGTCCGGCCCGGCACGTACTCCATGACGATGAAGTGAACGCCGCCGTCCGATCCCTGGTCGTAGACCGCGACCACGTGCGGGCTGGACAGCCGCGCCGCGGAGCGCGCCTCGCCGATGAACCGCCGCACGAACTCGGCGTCGCCGGCCAGGTCCGGATAGGCGATCTTCACGGCCACCTGGCGGTCGAGCCTGGTGTCGGAGGCCAGGTAGACGGTCGCCATCCCGCCGCGCGCTAGCTGCGCCTCAACCCGGTACCTGCCGTCCAGCAGCTGCCCGGTGCGCGACGAAACAGTCGTGTCCATCCGGAGCAGTTTAGGCTGCACCGTCCGGTGCATGCCCCGGTTATGGCGCTCGGTAAGCGCGAGGTGACGCAGCTGCCCCGCCCGCCGCCTCGCGCAGCACCAGCCGCCCTGGCCGGCCGCGGCCCGGCGCAGCGCGCCCGGCCCTGGCCGCGGCCCGGTCTACCCTGTCTCGGGTGACCGACTCCGGGCCGCCGCGGCGGATCGTCGTGGCCGGCGCCGGGCTGGCCGGGCTGCGGACGGCCGAAGAGCTGCGCGCGGCCGGCTACGCCGGGGCGCTCACCCTGATCGGGGCGGAGCGCCGGATGCCCTACGACCGGCCGCCGCTGTCGAAGAAGGTGATGGCCGGCGAGCTGGACGACACCACGCTGCGGCCCGATCTCGGGCCGCTCGGCGCGGACATCCGGCTGGGGGAGACCGCGACCGCGCTGGCCGGGACGGTGCTGCGCACCGGCCGCGGCGAGTACCCGTTCGACCGGCTGGTGCTGGCGACCGGCGCACGGCCGGTGACGCTGCCCGGGCCCGGCCGCCAGCGCGTGCTGCGCACCCTGGACGACGCGCTGGCCCTGCGCGCGGACCTGCGCCCCGGCGTCCGGCTGGCCATCATCGGCGCCGGCTGGATCGGCGCCGAGCTGGCCACCACCGCCGCCCGCCGCGGCTGCCAGGTCACCGTGGTCGAGGCGGCCGGGACGCCGCTGGCCGCCGCGCTCGGGCCGCAGGCGGGCGGGCTGACGGCGCGGTGGTATGAGCAGGCCGGCGTCGCGCTGCGGCTCGGCACCGGGGTGGAGTCCGTACAAGACGGCGGCCTGGCCCTGACCGGCGGCGGCTGGCTGGCTGCCGACCAGGTCGTGACCGCGGTCGGGGTCCGGCCGGACACCGGCTGGCTGGCCGGCAGCGGCGTGGTCACCGGCGACGGGATCGTGGTCGATGAGATGCTGCGCGCCTCGGTGCCCGGCGTGTACGCCGTCGGCGACTGCGCGGCGTTCTGGTCGGCGCGCTACCAGCGGCGGCTGCGGATCGAGCACTGGGACGGCGCGCTGCGCGGGCCGGCTGCCCTGGCCCGCAGCCTGCTGGCGGGCACCGGCCGCTACGACCCGGTGCCCTACTTCTGGTCCGAGCAGTTCGGCCACATGATCCAGTACGCCGGCCTGCACGACCGCGCGGACCAGATGGTGCAGCGCGGCGACCCGGCCGGGCGGCGCTGGTCGGCGTGCTGGCTGCACGGCCGGCGGCTGGCCGCCGTGCTGGCCGTCAACTCGCCCCGGGACCTGATCCAGGGCCGCCGGCTGATGGCGGCCGGGGCCGAGGCGGACGCCGGCGGGCTGGCCGACCCGGAAGTAGCGCTGCGGGAGGCAGCCCTGACCTGACCGGCCGGGCCGGCCCCGGCGGGGTTTGACTGGCAGACGCAAGTGGGATGCTGGGGACGTGGCACCGATTGACCCACAGGCCGACGCCATCGTCGGCGACTGGCTGACTATCCCCGAAGTTGCAGGCCGGCTCGCCCTGCCCGCGAGCCGGGTCAAGCAACTGCTGCGCGACCGCAAGCTGCTCGCGGTGCAGCGCCCCGACGGAGTGCCGTCCGTGCCGGCCGCGTTCCTGGACGGGGCCGCCGTCGTCAAGGGCCTGCACGGCACGCTCACCCTGCTGTTCGACTGCGGCTTCTCCGAGGAGGAGGCGCTGCGGTGGCTGTTCACCTCCGATGACTCGCTGCCCGGCACGCCGATCCAGGCCATCGCCGAGCACCGCTGCACCGAGGTGAACCGCCGGGCCCAGGCCCTGGCCTTCTGACCCGGCGGCCGCTCAGGACCGGCGGCCGGTGGCGGCCACCGCGAGCTCGCCGAGCGCGGCCCGGGCCGGCTCGGTGACCGGCGCCGCGGCCAGCGCCCGCAGCGCCCGCCCCACGTGGCCGGCGATCATGGACTCGCACTCCGCCAGCGCCCCGGTGCTGGTGATCACCTCGCGCACCTGCGCCGCGGCCGCGCTGGTGAGCAGCGGGTCCCCGAGGTGCCGGTCGATCAGCGCGGCCTGCGCCGCGCTGGCCCGTTCCCGGGCCAGCGCCATCAGCACGGTCTGCTTGCCTTCCCTGATGTCATCGCTCACCGGCTTGCCGGTCTCGGCCGGGTCGCCGAACACCCCGAGGATGTCGTCGCGCAGCTGGAACGCGATGCCGAGCGGGACGCCGTACCCGGTGAACGCGGCCGCGAGCCGGTCGCGGGCGGGCCCGGCCCCGGCCAGCGCGGCGCCGAGGTGCAGCGGCCGCTCGATCGTGTACCTGGCCGACTTGTACTCCACCACCCGCAGCGCGGCGGCGACGCCCGGCTGGCCGGCCGCCTGCCCGGTCAGGTCCAGGAACTGCCCGGCGAACACCTCGGTCCGCATCGTGTCCAGTACCGGCCGCCCGCGCTCCAGCACTTCCGGCGCGAGGCCGCTGCCGTGGAACATCTCGTCGGTCCAGGCCAGCAGCAGATCGCCGATCAAGATCGCGGCGCTGGCCCCGAACCGCTCGGCCGGCCCGCGCCAGCCGGCCTGCTGATGCCGGGTGACGAACCTGCGGTGCACCGACGGCCGCCCCCGCCGGGTGTCGCTGTCGTCCATCACGTCGTCGTGCACCAGCGCGCTGGCCTGCAGCAGCTCCAGCGCGGCCGCGGCCGTGATCAACGGGCCGCTGCCGGCCGGGGCCCTGTCGTTCTGGGCCCTGCCGTCCGGGGCACTGCCGTCCGGGGCACTGCCGTCCGGGGCACTGCCGTCCGCGCCGCCGGCCGCCCGCCACCCCCAGTAGCAGAACGCCGCCCGCAGCCGCTTGCCGCCCGCGACGCATTCGGTGATCGCATCAATGCACGGCAGCAAGCTGGCGTCGATGCCGGCCAGCTCCCGGCGGCGGGCCGCCAGGAAGCGCTCCAGCGCCGCCTCCACGTCCGCGCGCAGCCGCGGCAGCCCGGCGGCCGTTGCGGTCATGGTCGCGAGACTAGCCCTCCGGCCGCCGCTGGCGGCCCGCCGCGGTGTGGCCGGGGCCCGGTCCCGGTTAGCCTGGTCACTATGTCTTTCCGCCCGGCAGGCCCGTTGCTGGTCCGTGACCTGCTGGCCGGCGGCGGCCAGTCGTTCTCGTTCGAGTTCATGCCGCCCAAGACCGCGCTGAGAGGCCGGCAAGCTGTGGCGGTCGGTCCGGGAGCTCGAGCCGCTGCAGCCCTCGTTCGTGTCGGTGACCTACGGGGCGGGCGGCTCGACCCGCGACCGCACCGTGCGCATCACCGGCCGGATCGCCGCCGAGACGACCCTCACCCCGGTCGGGCACCTGACCGCGGTCGACCACTCGGTGGCCGAGCTGCGGCACGTCATCGGCTCCTACGCGGCGGTCGGGGTGCGCAACCTGCTGGCGCTGCGCGGCGATCCGCCCGGCGACCCGCGCGGCGAATGGGTACGCCACCCCGAGGGCCTGGAGTACGCCGCCGACCTGGTGGCGCTGATCCGGGACTCCGGTGATTTCTGCGTCGGGGTGGCTGCGTTCCCCGAGGGGCACATCAGGTCGGCGAGCCGGGAGGACGACATCCGGCATTTCATCGCCAAGTGCCGGGCCGGGGCGGACTTCGCCATCACCCAGATGTTCTTCGACCCCGACGACTACCTGCGGCTGCGCGACGATGTGGCCGCCCGCGGCTGCGCAGTGCCGGTGATCGCCGGCATCATGCCGGTCACCAGCCTGGCGATGATCGGGCGGATGGCCGAGCTGTCCGGGGCGCGGATGCCCGCGAGCCTGACCAGCGCGCTCGGCGAGCACGCGGCCGACAAGGCGGCGGTGCGCAAGCTCGGCGTGGAGTACGCGGCCGGGATGTGCGAGCGGCTGCTGGCCGAGGGCGTGCCGGGCCTGCACTTCTACACGCTGAACGGCTCGCGCGCGACCCGCGAGATTTACCAGCTGCTCGGCCTGGGCGAGCGCCGCTACGCCGGCCCGCTGCCTGCCCCGCCGCTAAGCGGCGCGCAGGGGCAGCCGGGCGCCCATGACCGCGTACGGCGTGCCGTTGCCCGGGAAGCTGTATCCGGTCAGCAGGTCGGTGAACCCCAGCCTGCGGTACAGCCGGCGGGCGGCGGAATCAGCGTCGGCGGTGGACAGCACCGCGGTGCGCTCAGCCCGGCCCGCGGTCAGCGTCAGCAGCATGGCCCGGCCGATGCCGCGGTGCTGGTGCTCCGGGCAGACGTGCACCTCGGCGACCTCCAGCGCATCGCCCATCCAGGCTGCCGCCGCGCCGCGGCCGCTGGCCGCGATGATGCCGGCGGTCACGACGTCATGCCACCATTGCCCGGCCGCGCCGCGGAACCCGTAGCTGAACGCGATGACCGGGCTGCCCGGCCCGGCCGACACCGCGAGCGCGCGGAACGCCGGGTAGCCCGCGTGCCGCTCCATGATGGCCCGCCGCCCCGGCAGCACGGCCGGGTCGGCGCTCATCGCGGCCCCGTAAATGGCCGCGAACTCCGGCAGCCCGGCCCGGAAGCCGTCCGGGCCGAGTTCGCAGATCACCGGGTCGCCGCGCACGGCGGCCAGCGTATGCGACCAGGCTGCGCGCCCTCTTGCCCGGATCGCCGCCGGCCGCGTTTTGTCAGACCCCTCCGCTAACTTCGAACGCAGCTGCAATTGACTGGACAGTACACCGAATCTCTGTTCGAATAGAACGGACGGCCCGGGCTGTCGCGGGCCTGGCAGGCTGGCCCGGCAGATACGGAGGAGCGACGATGAGCTCGATCACGCGAGTGCACCGGGACCGGGCTCCGGGCCCGGATCGGCCCCGGGCCAGGGTCGCGCCGTCGGCGCTGGCCCTGCTGGAGTCGGCCCGGCACGGCCTGGCCGCGGCCGGATGCGAGGCCGCCCCGGGCGGCCGGTATGTGGCGGCGCACCTGGCCGCGCTGCGCGCGGCGGCGGCCGTGGTCGCGGCCCGGGCGGAGCCGCCGGTGTCCGGCCGCAGGAAGCGGCCGCAGAGCGTCTGGGAGCTGCTGCCGCGGGTCGAGCCCGCGCTCAGCGAGTGGGCGGCGTTCTTCGCCGCGGGGGCCGGCAAGCGCGCGGCCGCCGAGGCCGGCCTGCCGCGCGCGGTCTCGGCGTGCGAGGCCGACGAGTTGCTGCGCGATGCCGAGACGTTCGTGTCGCTGGCGGAGGAGACCCTGGGGGCTCCGGCTCAGCCGCTGCTGCCCCTGCGCAGTGTCGGCTGAGCCCGGGCCGGGAGCCCGCGCGGGGTGCGGGCAGAGTCGGCTGAGCCCGAGCGCGGGCGGGTGCGGGCAGAGTCGGCTGAGCCCGGGCGGGGGCGGGTGCGGGCAGAGTCGGCTGAGCCCGGGCGGGGGCGGGTGCGGGCAGAGTCGGCTGAGCCCGGGCTGGGTGGCTGGGTGGGTCAGAAGGACTCGATCGCGCCCCGGGCGTCGGCGTTCAGGATGCCCCAGCCGATCAGCTCCTCAGTGAGGTCGGTGGGGGACCTGTCGTAGATGACGGCCAGCGAGCGCAGGTCCTCCTGGCGGATTGACAGCACGCGGCCGTTGTAGTCGCCGCGCTGGCTCTGGATGGTCGCCACGTAGCGGGCCAGCGGGCCGCTCTGCTCCTTGGGCAGCTGGGCCATCCGCTCCAGGTCGATGACGAGCTTGGGGGCCGGGGCGATCAGCGCGGGCAGCACGTCGCCGGGCAGCAGCTCCGACACCGGCACCCCGTAGAACTCGGCCAGCTCGGCCAGCTTCTGCACCGTGACCGACCGGTCGCCCCGCTCGTAGGAGCCCACCACGACGGCCTTCCACCGGCCGCGGGACTTCTCCTCGACGCCATGCAGGGACAGGCCTTGCTGCGTGCGAATGGCCCGCAGCCGCGCGCCCAGGGTCTTGGCGTAGTCAGATGGCATTGGTTCGGCCCCCTGGCCTGGTTGTCGCTCAGTGTGATGGTTACGCACAGTGACGGTAGGCCGGGAGGGCGACAAGGTCAAGCCGAATGGCAAAAAGCGGATGAACTTACGCGCCGCCGCCCATCCGCGCGCCGCCACCCGCCGGGCCTGGAAATCCGCCGCCGCGGCCGGATCTGCCGCAGCACGCGCCGATCGCGCGCCTGAGGGTAGTGTCCGCCCGGCCCGGCGAAACCTCACGTGTCAGGACATCATGTGACATAGATCACTCTTGGTCACGCCGCGTACAGACCGCCGCTTCGGCCCATCCCGCCGCCAGGCAGCCTGCCCGCCTCCGCGGCGGCCGTGCCCGCCGGGCACACGCCGGCCGCCTGCGCACACTGGCCTGCGGCTCCGCGGCTGATACCGTGGTCGCGTCCGGCGTCCTTTAAGCCCGTCCAGTGAGGCGGGAAAGGGGGTCTTTGTCATGCCTGCGCCGCAAGCAAGCGCCGCCAGGCCCGCGCCGGCCGGCCGGCAAGACGGTCTGGGAGCCCGCCGAGATCGGCCGGGCCCTGACCCGCATCGCGCACGAGATCCTGGAGCGCACCGACGGCGCCGCCGGCGTCGTGCTGATGGGCATCCCCACCCGGGGCGTGCCGCTCGCGGCCCGGCTGGCCGCCCGGCTGGAGCAGGTCGAGGGCATCGCGGTCCCGGCCGGCTCGCTGGACATCACCATGTACCGCGACGACCTGCGGCTGCGCCCGGCCCGCCCGCTCGGGCACACCGACCTGCCGCCGGCGGGCATCGACGGCAAGACCGTGGTGCTGGTGGACGACGTGCTCTACTCCGGCCGGACCGTCCGGGCCGCGCTGGACGCCCTCTCCGATCTTGGCCGGCCCCGGGCCGTGCAGCTGGCCGTGCTCGTCGACCGCGGTCACCGCGAGCTGCCGATCCGGGCCGACTACGTCGGCAAGAACCTGCCGACCTCCGGCCAGGAGAAGGTCCAGGTGCAGCTGGCCGAGACCGACGGCCGGGACGCGGTCGTGCTCAGCGCGCAGGCCCGGTCGTGAACCGGCACCTGATCTCCGCGGCCGACCTGAGCCGCGACGACGCCCTGCTGATCCTGGACACGGCGCAGGAGCTGGCCAGCGTCGCCGACCGGCCCATCCGCAAGCTGCCGACGCTGCGCGGGCGCACCGTGGTCAACCTGTTCTACGAGGACTCCACCCGGACCAGGATCTCGTTCGAGGCCGCCGCCAAGCGGCTGTCCGCCGACGTCATCAACTTCTCGGCCAAGGGGTCGAGCGTGGCCAAGGGCGAGAGCCTGAAGGACACCGCCCTCACCCTGGAGGCCATGGGCGCCGACGCGGTCGTGATCCGGCACGGCGCGTCGGGCGCGCCGCACCGGCTGGCGCGCTGGGTGCGCGGCAGCGTGGTCAACGCCGGGGACGGTGCGCACGAGCACCCGACGCAGGCGCTGCTGGACGCGTTCACGATGCGCGGGCGGCTCGGCCGGCTGGCCGGGCTGCGGGTGGCGATCGTCGGGGACGTGCTGCACAGCCGGGTCGCCCGGTCCAACGTGCGGCTGCTGCACACTCTCGGCGCCGAGGTCACCCTGGTCGCGCCGCCGACCCTGCTGCCGGTGGCCGTCTCCGGCTGGCCCTGCGCGGTCAGCTACGACCTGGACGCCACGCTGCCCAAGTGCGACGTGGTGATGATGCTGCGGGTGCAGCAGGAGCGGATGAACGCCGCCTACTTCCCGACCGTCCGCGAGTACAGCCGCCGGTACGGGCTGGACGCCGACCGGATGGCGCTGCTGCCCGACCACGCGATCGTCATGCACCCGGGCCCGATGAACCGGGGCGTGGAGATCGCCGCCGAGGTGGCCGACTCGCCGCGCTCGACCATCGTGGCCCAGGTGGCCAACGGGGTGAGCATCCGGATGGCCGTGCTCTACCTGCTGCTCGGCGGATCGGAGGCACAGCGATGACACCGGATCTCGCGCCGGGCCAGGACGCGGCGCTGGCGCTGGCTGGTCACCGGCGCCGCCCCGGCCGGCGGCGAGCCCGCCGACCTGCTGATCAGCGACGGGATCATCACCGAGACCGGCCGGCCGGCCCGCAGCGCCGCGGCCGGCGCCGAGCGGCTGGACGCGGCCGGGCTGATCGCGCTGCCCGGCCTGGTGGACCTGCACACCCATCTGCGCGAGCCGGGCCGCGAGGACGCCGAGACGGTCGCGACCGGCACCGCCGCCGCGGCGCTCGGCGGCTACACCGCCGTGCACGCGATGGCCAACACCGACCCGGTCGCCGACACCGCGGGCGTGGCCGAGCAGATCTGGCGGCTCGGCCGCCAGGCCGGCTACTGCGACGTCCGGCCGGTCGGCGCGGTGACTACCGGCCTGGCCGGCGGCACCTGGCCGAGCTCGGCGCGATGGCCGACTCGGCGGCCCGGGTGCGGATCTTCTCCGACGACGGCACCTGCGTGTCCGACGCGGTGCTGATGCGCCGCGCCCTGGAGTACGTCAAGGCGTTCGACGGCGTGATCGCCCAGCACGCGCAGGAGCCGCGGCTCACCGACGGGGCGCAGGTCAACGAGGGGGAGATGTCGGCCCGGCTGGGCCTGGCGGGCTGGCCGGCCGTGGCCGAGGAAGCCAGTCATCGCCCGGGACTGCCTGCTGGCCGCGCACGTCGACTCGGCGCTGCACGTGTGCCACGTCTCGACGGCCGGGTCGGTGGAGATCATCCGGTGGGCCAAGTCCAAGGGCTGGCGGGTCACCGCCGAGGTGACGCCGCACCACCTGTTCCTGACCGAGGACCTTGTTGCGGACTACGACCCGGTCTACAAGGTCAACCCGCCGCTGCGGACCGCGGCGGACGTGGCGGCGCTGCGGGCGGGCCTGGCCGACGGCACCATCGACTGCGTCGCGACCGACCATGCGCCGCACCCGGCCGAGGACAAGGAGACCGAGTGGGCCGTCGCGGCCTTCGGCATGACCGGCCTGGAGACCGCGCTGCGGGTGGTGCACGCCGCCATGGTCGAGACCGGCCTGCTGGGCTGGGACGGCGTGGCGGACCGGATGTCGGCCCGCCCGGCCGCGATCGGCCGCCTCGACGGCCCGCCGCCGCCGAGCCGGCGCCGCAGCCGCCCCGGCACGGCGCGCCGCTGGCCCCCGGCTCGCCCGCTCACCTGGTGCTGTACGACCCGGCGGCCCGCGCCGCGGTCGACCCGGCGGAGCATGCCTCGCGCAGCCGCAACTCCCCGTTCGCCGGCCTTGACCTGCCCGGCCAGGTCGTCGCGACGTTCCTGCGCGGCACGCCCGACGGTGCTGGACGGGAAGCTGGCCCGGTGATCGGCACGGCTGACCCGCCGGCCTGCGGTCCTGGTGCTGGAGGACGGCGACGGCGTTCCGCGGGACCGCGTTCGGCGCCGCGCGGCGAGGCCTTCGGCGAGATGGTCTTCAACACCGGCATGACCGGCTACCAGGAGACGCTGACCGACCCGTCCTACTGCGGCCAGATCGTGGCGATGACCGCCCCGCACATCGGCAACACCGGCGTCAACGACGAAGACCCCGAGTCGCGCCGGATCTGGGTCAGCGGCTACGTGATCCGCGAGCCGTCGCGGATCACCTCCAGCTGGCGCGCGCAGCGCAGCCTGGACGGCCGAACTGGAGGCAGCAGGCGTCACCGCGATCGCCATCACCGGCACCCGGGCGCTGACCCGCCACCTGCGCGAGCGCGGCGCGATGCGCGCGGCCATCGCCGCCGGGGCGGCCGACCCGGCAGAGCTGCTCGGCCGGGTGCTGGCCAGCCCGCTGATGACCGGCGCCGACCTGGCCCGGGTGGTCAGCACCGGACAGCCCTACACGGTGGCGCCGCCGGACGGCGTCCCGGCCCGGTTCGCGGTGGCCGCGGTGGACCTCGGCATCAAGGCCTCGACCCCGCGCTATCTCGCCGCGCTGGGCTGCGAGGTGACGGTGCTGCCGGCCACCTCGACGGCGGAGCAGATCCTCGCCCGGTCCCCGGACGGGGTGTTCTTCTCCAACGGCCCCGGCGACCCGGCCGCGGCCGGCTACGCGGTGCAGGCGATGCGCGGCGTGCTGGCGGCCGGCCTGCCGGTGTTCGGCATCTGCCTGGGCAGCCAGATCATGGGCCGCGCGCTCGGGCTGGCCACCTACAAACTGCGGTTCGGCCACCGCGGCGTCAACCAGCCCGTGGCCGACCTGCGCACCGGCCGGGTCCAGATCACCAGCCACAACCACGGCTTCGCCGTCGCCATGCCGCGCACCGGCCCGGGCGGCGCGGACGAGCCGGACGGCCCCGGCAGCTCTGGCAGCCCCGGCGGCTCCGGCGGCCCTGGCCCGGCCTGGTCGCCGGGCGCGGTGCGCGCGCCCCGCCGCTTCGACACCGGCTACGGCCCGGCCGAGGTCACCCACGTCGACCTGAACGACGGCGTGGTCGAGGGCCTGCGGCTGCTGGACGCGCCCGCGATCACCGTCCAGTACCACCCCGAGGCCGCGCCGGGCCCGCACGACGCGACCGGGGAGTTCGCCCAGTTCTGCGCCCTGATGGAGCGCTCCAGATGACCCGGGGAATGACCCATGCCCAAGCGCGCTGACCTGAAGTCGGTCCTGGTCATCGGGTCCGGCCCGATCGTCATCGGGCAGGCCTGCGAGTTCGACTACTCCGGCACCCAGGCGTGCCGGGTGCTGCGGGCCGAGGGCCTGCGCATCTGCCTGGTCAACTCCAACCCGGCAACGATCATGACCGACCCGGAGTTCGCCGACGCGACCTACGTCGAGCCGATCACGCTGGACGTGCTGGAGAAGGTCATCGCCAGGGAGCGCCCGGACGCGGTGCTGCCCACCCTCGGCGGCCAGACCGCGCTGAACGCGGCCGTGGCGCTGCACGATGCCGGGGTGCTGGCCCGCTACCAGGTGGAGCTGATCGGCGCCGACATCGAGGCGATCCGCGCCGGGGAGGACCGCAGCCGGTTCAAGGAGATCGTCACCGGGCTCGGCGCCGAGGTGCCAGAAAGCCGGATCTGCCGCAGCCTCGGCGAGTGCGAGCAGGCCGCCGGGCAGCTCGGCTACCCGCTGGTCGTGCGGCCGTCGTTCACCCTCGGCGGGTCCGGGTCCGGGATCGCCGCCGATGCCGCCGAGCTGCGCCGGATGGCCGCGGCCGGGCTGGACGCCAGCCCGGTCACGGAGGTGCTGCTGGAGGAGTCGATCCTCGGCTGGAAGGAGTTCGAGCTCGAGCTGATGCGCGACCGCAGCGACAACGTCGTGGTGGTCTGCTCGATCGAGAACATCGACCCGATGGGCGTGCACACCGGCGACTCGGTGACCGTCGCCCCGGCGATGACGCTGACCGACCGGGAGTACCAGCACATGCGCGACACCGCGATCGCGGTGCTGCGCGCGGTCGGGGTGGACACCGGCGGCTGCAACATCCAGTTCGCCGTGCACCCGCAGACCGGGCGGATGGTGGTCATCGAGATGAACCCGCGGGTGTCGCGGTCCTCCGCGCTGGCCTCCAAGGCGACCGGCTTCCCCATCGCCAAGATCGCCGCCCGGCTGGCCATCGGCTACACCCTGGACGAGATCCGCAACGACATCACCGGCCAGACCCCGGCCAGCTTCGAGCCCGCCCTGGACTACGTGGTGGTCAAGGTGCCGCGGTTCGCGTTCGAGAAGTTCCCCGGCGCGGACGCCAAGCTCACCACGCACATGAAGTCGGTGGGCGAGGCGATGGCCATCGGCCGCAGCTTCCCCGAGGCGCTGAACAAGGCGCTGCGCTCGCTGGAGGACCGCGCCGCCCCGCTGAGCTGGGCCGCCCCGCCCGGCCCGCTGCCCGGGCTGCTGGCCCGCTGCGCCGTGCCGCATGACGGCCGGCTCGCCGCGGCGCACCAGGCGCTGCGGGCGGGGGCCACGGTCGCGCAGGTCGCGCAGGCCACCGGCATCGACCCCTGGTTCATCGATCAGCTGGCCGCCATCGAGGAGCAGGCCGCGCGGATCGCCGCGAGCGGCCTCGGCGACGCCCGCGCGCTGCGGGCAGCCAAGGCCGCCGGGTTCTCCGACGCCCAGCTCGGCCAGCTCACCGCGCTGACCGAGGCGCAGGTCCGCGGCCGCCGCCGCGAGCTCGGCGTCGCGCCGGTCTACCTCACCGTGGACACCTGCGCCGCCGAGTTCGCCGCCACCACCCCGTACCTGTACTCCAGCTACGACGTGGCGTCCGAGGTGCCCGCGGGCACCGCCCCGAAGGTGATCATCCTCGGCAGCGGGCCGAACCGGATCGGCCAGGGCATCGAGTTCGACTACGCCTGCGTGCACGCCTCGTTCGCGCTGGCCGGCGCGGGCTACGAGACCGTGATGGTGAACTGTAACCCCGAGACCGTCTCCACCGACTACGACACCTCCGGCCGGCTGTACTTCGAGCCGCTGACCCTGGAGGACGTGCTGGAGGTGATCGCGGCCGAGCAGGCCGCGGGCCCGGTGGCCGGGGTGATCGTGCAGCTCGGCGGCCAGACCCCGCTCGGCCTCGCGCAGGCGCTGGAAGCCGAGGGGGTGCCGGTGGCCGGCACCCCGCCCGGCGCCATCCACCTGGCCGAGGACCGCGGCGAGTTCGGCGCGGTGCTGGCCGCGGCCGGGCTGCCCGCGCCCCGGTCCGGCACCGCCGCGACCGCGGAGCAGGCCCGCGCGGTCGCGGCCGAGGTCGGCTACCCGGTGCTGGTGCGGCCGTCCTACGTGCTCGGCGGGCGCGGCATGGAGATCGTCTACGACGAGGCCGCGCTGACCGACTACGTGGACCGGGCCGTGCAGGCGAGCACCCTGCAGTCCGGCACGGTGCACCCGGTGCTGATCGACCGGTTCCTCGACGACGCCGTCGAGATCGACGTGGACGCGCTCTACGACGGCGCCGAGCTGTACCTGGGCGGCGTGATGGAGCACATCGAGGAGGCCGGCATCCACTCCGGCGACTCGGCCTGCGCGCTGCCCCCGATCACCCTCGGCCGCGACTACCTGGACGCGATCCGCGCCTCCACCGAGGCCATCGCCCGCGGCGTCGGCGTCCGCGGGCTGCTCAACGTGCAGTACGCGCTGGCCGCCGGCGTGCTGTACGTGCTGGAGGCCAACCCGCGCGCGTCGCGCACCGTGCCGTTCGTGTCCAAGGCCACGGCCGTGCCGCTGGCCAAGGCCGCCGCCCGTATCATGCTCGGGGCCACGGTCGCGCAGCTGCGCGCCGAGGGCATGCTCCCGGCCGCCGGCGACGGCGGCACGCTGCCGCTGGACGCGCCGATCGCGGTGAAGGAGGCGGTGCTGCCGTTCGGCCGGTTCGCCGACCGCAGCGGCGCCGGCGTGGACACCCTGCTCGGCCCGGAGATGCGCTCGACCGGCGAGGTGATGGGCCTGGACGAGGTGTTCGGCACCGCCTACGCCAAGTCGCAGGCCGCCGCCTACGGCTCGCTGCCGGTCAAGGGCCGCGCGTTCGTCTCGGTGGCCAGCCGGGACAAGCGGTCGATGGTGTTCCCGGTCAAGCGGCTGGCCGACCTCGGCTTCGAGATCTGGGCCACCAGCGGTACCGGAGAGGTCCTGCGCCGCAACGGGGTCCGTGCCACGATCGTGCGTAAGCACAGCGACGGCCGGGGCCCGGACGGCGAGCCGACGATCGTGGACCGGATCCTGGCCGGCCAGGTGGACCTGATCGTGAACACGCCGTTCGGCGGCCCCGGCCAGTCCGGGCCGCGCAAGGACGGCTACGAGATCCGCACCGCCGCGGTCCGCCGCGGCGTCCCGTGCATCACCACGATCCAGGGCCTGGCCGCCGCCGTGCAGGGCATCGAGGCCATCAACAGGGACGAGGTGGGGGTGCGGTCGCTGCAAGAGCACGCGCGGCACCTGAACGCCGGGCGCCAGGCGCCCGGCGGGACGGGCGCGCCGTGACCGGGCCGGCCGGCCCGCCGGGCGCCGCGCGCCGGACGGCGGCCAGGTGACGGCGGCCACGGTGACGGCGGCCACGGTGACGGCGAGCCGCAGCCCGGCCCGGTGCAGGTGCGCGGCACCGTGCTGAGCGTGCGCCGGGTGGACGCCTACCACGCGATGACGGTGGTCGCGCCCGGCGTGGCCGGGCGGTTCCGGCCCGGCCAGTTCGTCGCCGTCGCGGTCGGCGGCCCCGGCACCGCGATGCTGCTGCGGCGGGCGTTCTCGATCCACTCGGTCCGGCCCGACCACGGCGGCACCGTCGAGTTCGTGTTCGCGGTGACCGGGGCCGGGACCCGGTGGCTGTCCGAGCGCCGGGTGCGCGACATGCTCGACATCACCGGGCCGCTCGGCCGCCCGTTCCCGGTGCCCCGCGAGCCGGCCAGCTGCCTGCTGATCGGCGGCGGCTACGGCAGCGCGCCGCTGTTCGCGCTGGCCGACCGGCTGCGCGAGCGGCGCTGCGGCGTCGACTTCCTGCTCGGCGCGGCCACCGGGGAGCGGGTGTTCGGCGCGCTCACCGCGCGCCGCACCGGCCGGTCGGCCACGATCACCACCGAGGACGGCTCGCTCGGCAGCCGCGGCGTGGTCACCGACGTGCTGGCCCAGCTCATCCACGAGACCCGGGCGGACGTGGTGTACGCGTGCGGGCCGATGCCGATGCTGCGCCAGGTCAGCGTGCTCGGCAAGCGCTACGGCATCCCGGTCCAGGCGGCCGTGGAGGAGGCCATGGCCTGCGGCACCGGGGTGTGCATGACCTGCGTGCTGCCGGTGACCGGCAACGACGGGATCACCCGGATGCTGCGCTCGTGCACCGACGGGCCGGTGTTCCGCGGCGAGCAGGTCCGCTGGGACGACATCGGCACGATCCCGTTCGACGCCTACGGCGCGCCCGGCTGGAAACCGCAGCCGCACCCGGAGGCGCCCGGCCGCCCGCGCGCCGCGGGCCGCCCGGCCGGGGGGAACTGACATGACCGCTGACCTGCGCACCCGGCTCGGCCACGTGGAGCTGCCGAACCCGATCCTGACCGCGTCCGGCTGCGCCGGGGCGGGCCGCGAGCTGGCCCAGTTCATCGACATCGCGCGCATCGGCGCCGTGGTCACCAAGTCGGTCATGCTCGCGCCGCGGGCGGGCAGGCCCACGCCGCGGATGGCCGAGACCCCGAGCGGCATGCTCAACTCGATCGGCCTGCAGGGACCGGGCATCGACTCGTTCCTGCAGCGCGACCTGCCGTGGCTGCTGTCGCGCGGCGCGCGGGCGGTGGTCTCCATCGCCGGCGGCACCGTCGGCGAGTACGCGGAGCTGGCGGGACGGCTGTCGGCCGCGGCCGGGGTGACCGCGATCGAGGTCAACATCTCCTGCCCGAACGTGGAGCACCGCGGCCAGGTGTTCGCCTGCGACCCGGGGGCGGCCGCGGCGGTGGTCGAGGCCGTGCGCGGCCGGGCCCGCTACGACATCCCGGTGTTCGCCAAGCTGTCGCCGGACGTGACCGACATCGTGGCCGTCGCGCGGGCCTGCGTCGCGGCCGGCGCCGACGGCCTGTCGATGATCAATACGCTGCTCGGCATGGTGATCGACACGGCCACGATGCGCCCGGCGCTGGCCGGGCTGACCGGCGGGCTGTCCGGGCCGGCCATCCGGCCGGTGGCGGTGCGCTGCATCTGGCAGGTCCGCGCGGCGCTGCCCGAGGTGCCGATCATCGGCATGGGCGGCGTCATGACCGGCCAGGACGCCCTGGAGCTGATCCTGGCCGGCGCGTCGATGGTCAGCGTCGGGACGGCCATCTTCCACGACCCGTCGGCCTGCGCGCGGATCTTGCGCGAGCTGGAGCGCGAGCTCAGCGACCGGGGCGTCGACCGGCTGTCGGAGGTCATCGGGCTGGCCCACGAGCGCCCTGCCGCGCGGCGCTCGATGACGGGCACCATGCTGTAGGCACGCTGCAGGAAGGGACACCATGACCACCCCGGCCCCGATCGCCGTCGCGCTCGACGCGCCCAGCCTGGATACCGCCGCGTGCTGGGCAGGGCTGGTGGCCCCGCACGTGAGCACCGTGAAGATCGGCCTTGAGCTGTACCTGCGCTACGGCCCGGAGGCGGTGGCGTCGGTCCGCGGCGCCAGCGCCGTCCAGGTTTTCCTCGACCTCAAGCTGCACGACATCCCGGCCACCGTGGCCGGCGCGGCCCGGGCCGTGGCCCGGCTGCGGCCGAGCATGCTCACCGTGCACGCCGCGGCAGGCCCCGCGGCGATCCGGGCCGCGGCGGAGGCCGCCCCGGCGGTGATGATCGTCGGGGTCACCGTGCTGACCTCGCTCGGCGACGACGACCTGGAGAAGGTGGGCCTGGCCGGGCCGCCCGCCGACGCGGCCCGGCGGCTGGCCGGGCTGGCGGTGGGGGCGGGCGCCCGCGGGCTGGTCTGCTCGCCCCGCGAGGTGGCCGCGGTCCGGGCCGAAGTCGGCCCCGGCATCACGCTGATCACCCCCGGGGTGCGCCCGCGCGGCGCGGACGCCCACGACCAGGCCCGCGTCGCCACCCCCGAGGACGCGCTGCGCGCGGGCGCCGACCTGCTCGTGATCGGCCGGCCGATCACCGGCTCCGCCGACCCGGGGGCCGCCGCGGCCGCGCTCGCCGCCTCGCTGCGCCGCGCCGCCCTCGCCCCCCGCTGACCCCCGGCCCTGCCCGCGCTGACCCGCCCCGCTGACCCGCGGCCAGCCCCGCTGACCCGCCCGCTGATCCCGCAGCGAGATCCCGCCAGGTGACGGCTTCCTGTGCCCGTCATCGTGGGGTAACATGCTCACGTTAAGTGTCGACTATGATTCGTTCGGTAGTAATGGCTAAATTGTCGTGAAGCAAACGTGAGTTTTCGTTGCCGTCGCGACCCGAACTCGCTAGTTTCCCCTCGCGGAGCGACTTTTTCGATACGAAACCCGAGGTGACCTCGCGTGGCTCTTCCCCCTCTCACCCCCGATCAGCGGGCTGCGGCGCTGGAAAAGGCGGCCAAGGCGCGCAAAGACCGGGCGGAGGTCAAGAACCGGCTCAAGCACGGCTCGACGACCCTGCCCAAGGTCCTCAAGGAGGGCCAGACCGACGACGTCGTCGGCAAGATGAAGGTGTCGGCGCTGCTGGAGTCGATGCCGGGCGTCGGCAAGGTGCGCGCCAAGCAGATCATGGAGCGCCTGGGCATCGCCGAGTCGCGGCGGGTCCGGGGCCTCGGCGCCAACCAGCGCACCGCGCTGGAGAACGAGTTCGCGAGCGACCTCTAACCGACGCGGCAGGTCCCAGGGGCGGGGGGAGCAGGCGTGGCTGATCGGCTGACCAGCCGCGATGCTCCCAGCTTGGGCACCGCCCCTGCTCCTGCCCGGCTGACCGTGCTGTCCGGCCCCTCCGGGGTCGGCAAGAGCACCGTTGCCGCGCGGCTGCGGGCCAGCTGCCCGCAGGTCTGGCAGTCGGTGTCGGTCACGACCCGGGCGCCGCGGCCGGGCGAAGTCAGCGGCCGCGAGTACTACTTCGCGGCCGAGGCCGAATTCGACCGCCTGGCTGCCCGGGGCGAGCTGCTGGAATGGGCCCGCTTCGCCGGCCACAAGTACGGCACGCCGCGGGCCCCGGTGGGGGACAAGCTCGCCGCCGGCGTCCCGGTGCTGCTGGAGATCGACGTCGAGGGCGCCCGCCAGATCCGCCAGGCGGTCCCGGGCGCGCTGCTGGTGTTCCTCGCGCCGCCGTCCTTCGACGAGCTGGTGCGGCGGCTGACCGGCCGGGAAACCGAGCCGCCCGAGGTGATCGCCCGGCGGCTGGAGGCCGCGCGGGCCGAGCTGGCTGCGGGCGCGGAGTTCGACATCACGCTGGTCAACACGTCCGTCGAGGACGTCTGCCGTCAGCTGGTATCTTTGATGCTGGCCCCGCAGGGCGGCCCGCTGCCGGGCCCGGCCCGGCCCGGAGCCGCTGCTGGCGGTGCGCCCGGCCGGGCCGGCCAGGGCCGCCCGGGGCGGGGCGCAGCGCAGGCGGCACCCGCCGCATCCCAGTGACATCGGAAGACGCCGTGACCAGGCGTCGCGAAAGGCACAACGTGGCAGCTACCTCGTCCGCAGAAGGCATCATCAGCCCGCCGATCGACGACCTGCTCGAGGTCGTCGACAGCAAGTACGGCCTGGTGATCATGGCGTCGAAGCGGGCGCGCCAGATCAACGCCTACTACGCCCAGCTCGGCGAGGGCCTGCTGGAGTACGTCGGCCCGCTGGTCGAGACGCGGGTGCAGGAGAAGCCGCTGTCGATCGCGCTGCGCGAGATCAGCGAGGGCATGATCACCGCCGAGCCCGCCGAGCTGACCGAGGACGGCGAGGAGACCCCCGCCTGACCGGCCGGTAACGCGGGGTGCGGTCATGCGCGTCGTCCTCGGGGTCAGCGGCGGCATCGCCGCCTACAAGGCCTGCGAGCTGCTGCGGCTGCTGACCGAGTCCGGGCACTCAGTCCGCGTCGTGCCCACCGCGGCCGCGCTGGAGTTCGTCGGCGCCGCCACCTGGGCCGCGCTGTCCGGGCAGCCGGTCACCGCCAGCGCTTTCGACGATGCCGGGCAGGTGCCGCACGTGCGGCTCGGCCGGGAGGCCGACCTGGTCCTCGTCGCGCCCGCCACCGCCGACCTGATGGCGCGCGCCGCAGCCGGCCGGGCCGACGACCTGCTCACCGCGGTCCTGCTCACGGCCCGCTGCCCGGTCGTCTTCGCGCCCGCCATGCACACCGAGATGTGGGAGCACCCGGCCACCCAGGCCAGCGCGGCGACGCTGCGCGCCCGCGGCGTGCTGGTGCTCGAGCCGGCCTCGGGCCGGCTCGACCGGCGCCGACAGCGGCCCGGGCCGGCTGCCCGAGCCAGCCGAGATCTTCGCGGTCGCGCTGCGGGTGCTGGCCAGGGGCAGCGCCGAACTGCCCGCCGACCTGGCCGGCCGCCGGGTGCTGATCTCGGCCGGCGGGACCCGGGAGGAACTGGACCCGGTGCGCTTCCTCGGCAACTGGTCGTCCGGCCGCCAGGGGTACGCCCTCGCCGCCACCGCGGCCGCCCGCGGCGCGCAGGTCACCCTGGTGGCCGCCAACACCGGCCTGCCCGACCCGGCCGGGGCCCGGGTGCAGCGGGTGGTGTCGGCGCTGCAGCTGCGCGAGGCGATGCTGGCCGCCGCGCCGGGCGCGGACGCGATCGTGATGACGGCCGCGGTCGCCGACTTCCGGCCCGCCGCCCGGGCCGGGCAGAAGGTCAAGAAGACCGACGCCGCGCCGGATCCGGTCGCGCTCGTGCGCAACCCCGACATCCTGCGCGAGCTGGCAGCGGCCCGGCACCGGCCCGAGCAGGTCATCGTGGGGTTCGCCGCGGAAACCCAGGACATGCTGGCCGCTGGCCGGGCCAAGCTCGCGGCCAAAGGCTGTGATCTCCTGGTCGTCAATCAGGTCGGCAACGGGCTGGCTTTCGGCACCACGGACAACGAGGCGGTCGTCCTGGCGGCCGACGGCTCCAGCATCACTGTGCCGCGCGGGCCGAAGGAGACGCTGGCCGACCTGGTCTGGGACCTGGTGGCGGACCGGCTCAAGTAGCAGGCCGGATTACCTCGCGGCCAGCAGGCCGGCTTACCTCGCGGCCGCGGCGGAAGTGCGGGCATCGTCACCTGGCCGTCACGACGGCTCGTTACACTCGCGCCGGGCCGTTACACTGCGGCGTCAGCATCGCCGGGAGAAGAGGGCATCAGGTGGCTCGTCGTTTGTTCACCTCTGAGTCTGTTACCGAGGGCCATCCGGACAAGATGGCCGACCAGATCAGCGACGCCATTCTCGACGCGATGCTGAAGAGCGACGTGCGCAGCCGGGTCGCGGTCGAGACGCTGATCACCACCGGCCAGGTGCACGTGGCGGGCGAGGTCACCACGGACACCTACGTCGACATCCCGTCGCTGATCCGGGACAAGATCCTGGAGATCGGCTACGACTCCTCGGCCAAGGGTTTCGACGGCACCTCGTGCGGAGTGTCGGTCTCCATCGGCTCGCAGTCGCCCGATATCGCCCAGGGCGTGCACGAGGCGTTCGAGCACCGCGAGGGGGAGGGCGCCGACGAGCTGGACCGGCAGGGCGCCGGGGACCAGGGCCTGATGTTCGGCTACGCCTGCCGCGACACGCCGGAGCTGATGCCGCTGCCGATCATGCTCGCGCACCGGCTCGCCCGGCGGCTGTCGGCGGCCCGCCGGTCGGGCGTCATCCCCTACATCCGGCCCGACGGCAAGACCCAGGTGACGATCGAGTACGCCGGGGACGAGCCGGTCCGGCTGGACACCGTCGTGGTCTCCACCCAGCACGCGCCCGGCATCGACCTGGACTCGCTGCTGGCCCCCGACATCCGCGAGCACGTGGTCGAGCCCGAGCTGGCCGTGCCCGGCCTGGACACCGCCAACTACCGGCTGCTGGTCAACCCCACCGGGCGGTTCGAGGTGGGCGGCCCGATGGGCGACGCCGGGCTGACCGGCCGCAAGATCATCATCGACACCTACGGCGGCATGGCCCGGCACGGCGGCGGCGCGTTCTCCGGCAAGGACCCCTCCAAGGTCGACCGCAGCGCCGCCTACGCGATGCGCTGGGTGGCGAAGAACGTGGTGGCCGCGGGCCTGGCCGACCGGTGCGAGACCCAGGTCGCCTACGCCATCGGCAAGGCCAAGCCGGTCGGCCTGTTCGTCGAGTGCTTCGGCACCGAGCAGGTGCCGCTGGAGCGCATCCAGGACGCGGTCATGGAGGTCTTCGACCTGCGCCCGGCGGCGATCATCGCCGACCTGGACCTGCTGCGGCCCATTTACGCCCAGACGGCCGCCTACGGTCACTTCGGCCGCGAGGAGCCCGACTTCTCCTGGGAGCGCACCGGCCGCGCGCAAGCACTGCGCACCGCCGCCGGGCTCTAGGTCCCTGCCGGGCTCTAGGTCCCTGCCGGGCTCTAGCCCGGCCAGGTTCCCGGCCCCGGCCAGGTTCCCGGCCCCGGCCGGCTCATGGCCGGCCGCCCCGGTTCCGGGCCCGCCGGGCCGGTCAGCGGCCTCTGGTAGGACAGGATCATGACCTCGACGGCGCCGCGGGGCGCCCGCACGCCGCCGGCCCGCACACCGCCGGAAGGGCGTGCCGCGGCCCGGCGCAGCACCACGCGGCGTAGTGCCGCCCGGCGGCCGGTGACGGCGGCGGAGGTGCTGCCGGTCGCGCGGGTGGCGGTCGACGTGCCGCTGGCGCACCTGGACCGCCCGTTCGACTACCTGGTGCCCGGCAAGCTGGCCGAGGCCGCGGTGCCCGGCGCCCGGGTCCGGGTCCGGTTCGCCGGGCGGCTGGTGGACGGCTACCTGCTGGAGCGGGCGGCGGCCAGCGAGCACACCGGGCGGCTGGCGTTCCTGGAGCGGGTGGTCTCGCCGGAGCCGGTGCTGACCGCGGAGATCGCCGGGCTGGCCCGCGCCGTAGCGGACCGGTACGCCGGGACCATGGCGGACGTGCTGCGGCTGGCCATCCCGCCGCGCCACGCCGCCGCCGAGGCGTCGGCCCCCGGATCAGATCACCCCGCTGCAGGCCCGCCGGACCGCGGCCCCGGCGCCGTGAGCTGGGCACGCTACGGCAACGGCCCGGCCTTCCTGGCCGCCGTCGCCGCCGGCCGCCCGGCCCGGGCCATCTGGTCGGCGCTGCCCGGACCCGGCTGGGCCGCCGAGATCGCCGCGGCGGCGGCGGCCGCCGACCGGGCCGGCCGCGGCGCGGTGATCGTGGTTCCCGATGCCCGCGACCTGGAGCTGGCCGACGCGGCGCTGGCCGCGGCCCTCGGACCGGGAAGACACGTCCGGCTGTCGGCCGATCTCGGCCCGGCCGAGCGATACCGGCGCTGGCTGGCGGTGCTGCGCGGCACGGTCCGGGTCGCCTGCGGGACCCGGTCGGCCATGTTCGCGCCAGTCGCCAGCCCCGGCCTGATGGTGCTGTGGGATGACGGCGACGACCTGCACGCCGAGCCGCGGGCGCCCTACCCGCACGCCAGGGAGGTGCTGGCGCTGCGCGCCCACCGCTGCGGCGCGGCCGCGCTCATCGGCGGGTTCGCCAGGACCGCGGAGACCCAGCAGCTGCTGGACGCCGGCTGGGCCCGGCCGCTGGAGGCCGGCCGGGCGGGGGTGCGCCGCTGCGCGCCGCTGGTGAGCGTCAGCGGTGACGACGCGGAGCTGGCCCGCGATGAGGCGGCCAGGTCGGCGCGGCTGCCGAGCCTGGTGCTGCGCACCGCCCGTGCTGCGCTGGCGCACGGGCCGGTGCTGTTCCAGGTGCCCCGGCGCGGTTACCTGGCCGCGGTCAGCTGCGAGCGGTGCCGGGCGCCGGCCCGCTGCGCCCGGTGCGGCGGACCGGTGACGGTGCCCGCGGCCGGGGCGCAGCCGCGCTGCGGCTGGTGCGGAGCGGCCGCCGCCGCGGCCTGCGCACAGTGCGGCCACCGCGGGCTGCGCGCGCTCATCACCGGTGCCGGGCGCACCGCCGAGGAACTCGGCCGGGCCTTCCCGTCGGTGCCGGTGCGCACTTCCGGCCGGTCGGGAATCCTCACCGGGATCTCCGGCTCTCCGGCCGTCGTGGTGGCGACGCCGGGCGCCGAGCCGCCCGCCGACGGCGGCTACGCGGCCGCGGTCCTGCTCGACAGCTGGGCGCTGCTCGGCCGCGCCAGCCTGCGCGCCGGCGAGGAGGCCCTGCGGCGGTGGATGAACGCCGCCGCGCTGGTCCGGCCAGGTCCCGAGGGCGGCAGCGTCGTCGCGGTCGCCGACCCGGGGCTGCCGGTCGTGCAGGCCCTGCTCCGCTGGGACCCGGCGGCGCATGCCCGGCGCGAGCTGGCCGAGCGGCAGGAGCTGCGGTTCCCCCCGGCGGTGCGGATGGCGGCCCTCACCGGGGCGGACGAAGCCGTGTCCGAGCTGCTGGAGGCGGCCGGCCTGCCGCCAGGCGCCGAGGTCCTCGGCCCGATCCCGGTACCGGTGCCGGGACCGCCGGCCGGCGCGCCGGGCGCCGGGGCCGGGGGCGAGCCCGTGCGCGGCGGTTCCGCCGCGCACCGCGGCGAGCCCGCCGGCGCGGCCGCGGGCCGGGGAGCACGCGACGGCGCGGCCGCGGGCCGGGGAGCACGCAGCGGCGCGGCCGCGGGCCGGGGAGCACGCGGCGGCGCGGCCGCGGGCCAGCAGCAGCCGGCCGGCAATGGCGGGCCGGCCGGGCCGGCCGTGCGGTACCTGGTCCGGGTGAGCCGGCCCGAGGGACCGGCGCTGGCGGCAGCGCTGCAGGCCGGCCAGCGGCTGCGCAGCGCCCGCAAGGACCCCAGGCCGGTCCGGGTGCAGCTCGACCCCGGCGAAGTGATCTGAGCGGCGGGGGCACGCCGGGCATCCGGGCTTTCTTGCGCCGGACCAGGCCCGCCGCGCCGCGGCCGGGGCCCATCGCTGCCCCGGCCAGGCCCGCCGCAGCGCGACGCACGCACATCCCGCAGCCAGGCAGGAGCCGCCCGCGCCGCGGCCGCGCTGATCCCGCGCCCGGCCGCACACCGATCTGACTACTCGGCCCGAAGGTCATAAGGTGCTGGGGTGGCTGGCACACGACGCAAACCCGGCTCACCGCTCCGGTCCGTCCGCCAGGGGACCGGCGACTCAGGCTCCGGCCCGGCCGCAGATGGCGCCAGGCCAGGCCGCGGGTCAGGCTCCGGCCCGGCCGCAGACGCCCCCAGGCCAGGCCGCGGGTCAGGCTCCGCCGCCGGCCCCGGCGGCGGCCAGCGCGATCGCGCGGACAGCGCGCCGGCCGGCAACCCGGGCTCCCCGGGCCGCCGGCCGAGCGCGGCCGGAACGGCGGCGGGCAGCACGGGCACGACCGGAGCGGCGGCCGGGCGGCTCCGGATGCCACCGGTCCGGCTCGCCCCGCGGGAGGAACTCGCGGCCGCTGCGCGCGTCGCGCCGCTGCTGCGCGCCGCCCGCGACCTGGCCCGGTGGGCGCAGGCCCGGCAGCCGGGCGCGGCCGGCGGGCCGGCCTACGGCGATGCCTCGCCCGCGGACTTGGCCATCGCCGCTGCGGAACTTGACCTTGCCCCCGACGAGGTGGTGGTGGCCTCCCGGGTAGCGGATGCCGTCGGCATGCTGTCCGAGGTGGCCGGTACGGGCCCGGGAGCGGAGCCGCCCGGTGACGTGCTCGCGGGCAGCGCGGAAGGCGTACTGGCTGCCTGGGATCGGGCGCTCGGCTGCATCCTGGCCGCCGAGGAACTCGACGGGCTGGCCACCGCGCTGTACACGACCGGCGGCCCGGTGCGGATGGACAGCCTGTTCGAGGCCTATGCGGCGGCCGCCGGGACCGGGCGGCCACGCGGCCGGTCCCGGGCTGGCCGCCCGGCCGCGCGCTCCGGCCGGACCGCCGGGCCCGGGCCAGCGGCCGGTGCAAGGCCCGCCGGTCCCGGGTACGTCGCCGAGCCCGACCAGGCGGCGGCGCTGTCGGCGGCGCTGGAGACCCTCGCCGACCTGGCCGTCGTCGAGCTGGGTACCGACGAGTCGCCCGGCGGCCTCACCGTGGCGCTGTCCCCGCTCGGCGTGTGGGGCGTGCACCGGCGGCTGCGGTCGCAGGGCTGGCATGTCCCGGTGCTCGGCGGCTCGGACCGGTCCGGGGCGACCGCGCTGCTGGCCACCCTGGCCAGCTGCGATGCCGAGGACGGGGAGATCGAGATTGGCAGCTGGCTGGATACCCGCGAGCCGGGCCGGGCGGCCGCCGAGCTGATCGAGGCGGCCAGGAACGGCACGCCGGGACTGCGCGGGGCCGCGTTCGCGGTGCTGGACCGGATCGGCCCGGACGCCGCAGGCGTGATCCGCGCGGCGCTGGCGGAACCGATGCTGCGCGCGCACGCCGCGGTCTGGCTGCATGAGCACGGGGAGCAGGCCGACCTCAGCCCCGGGGACCGCACCTGGCTACTGGTGGACCTCGGCGCGGGCCTGCTGGAGGAGGCCGATCCGCGGGACGTGGTGGCTGAGCTGCTGCCGGAACTGCCGCCCGACGCGCAGGCCGAGATCGTTGCCGGGCTGTGGCAGGTCAGCCATCCGGGCGTCACCGGCCTGCTGACCGCCCTCAGCGACCATCACCCCGACCCCGGGGTGGCCCGGGCGGCCCGCAAGGCCGCGTTCAAGGCCCGGTCGCCGGCCGCAGGCGAGGGAGCCTCCGCCTGACCGGCTGACCGGCCCAGGTCCGCGCGGATCCTCGGCGGCGGTACCAGCCGCAAATCCGCTGCTTCCCGGCCGTAGCGGCCGGCCTGAGTCCCTAGACTGAAGCCATCCCCTCAGATCACGCTCGCATGCCGTCGCCAACCGGAGGACCTGGGTGAGCATCAAGCCGATACGCCTCTTCGGTGATCCCGTGCTGCGCACCCCCGCCGAGCCGGTCACCGATTTCGACGCGGAGCTGCGCCGGCTGGTCAAGGACCTGACTGAGACGATGATGGACGCGCCCGGCCTCGGCCTGGCCGCCCCGCAGATCGGCGTCGGCCTGCGCGTGTTCACCTACTACGTTGACGACGAGCTCGGCCACCTGATCAACCCGGAACTCAGCCTCTCGGCCGAGCAGGAGACCGACGACGAGGGCTGCCTGTCCTTTCCCGGGCTGGCCTACCCGACGCCGCGGGCATACGGGGTGGTCGCCCGGGGCTTCGACCAGTACGGCGAGCCGCTGACGCTGGAGGGCAGCGGGCAGCTGGCCCGCTGCGTGCAGCACGAAACCGACCACCTGGACGGAGTGCTGTTCATCGACCGGCTCGACCCGGCGCAGCGCAAGCTGGCGATGAAGGAGATCCGTGCCGCGGAGTGGTGGGGTGAGCCCGCGCCGTTGGTCAAGGTCTCGCCTCATCCGACCGAGGGCAAGGCCTTCTAGCGCATGCGGCTGGTCTTCGCGGGCACTCCGCAGGCCGCAGTGCCGTCGCTGGACGCGCTGGTGGACTCCAAGCACGAGGTGGCAGCGGTCGTGACCCGGCCGGACGCCGCCGCTGGCCGCGGGCTGCGGGTAGGGGAGAGCCCGGTCGCCCGGCGCGCCCGGGAGTCCGGGATCGAGGTGCTCAAGCCGCAGCGGCCGCGGGATCCGGAGTTCCTGGCCCGGCTGCGCGAGATCGCCCCGGACTGCTGCCCGGTCGTCGCCTACGGGGCACTGATCCCGGCCGCGGCGCTGGAGATCCCGGCGCATGGATGGATCAACCTGCATTTCTCGCTGCTGCCCGCCTGGCGCGGCGCCGCCCCCGTGCAGCACGCGATCCTGCACGGCGACGACATCACCGGGGCGACAACGTTCCGGCTGGTGGCCGAACTCGACGCGGGCCCGGTCTTCGGCATGCTGACCGAGCCCATCGGGCCGGCCGACACGGCGGGGGAGCTGCTGGCCCGGCTGAGCGCCGCCGGCGCCGGGCTGCTGGTGGCCACCCTGGACGGAGTGGCGGACGGCGCGCTGGAGGCCCGCCCGCAGCCGGCCGACGGCGTCAGCCTCGCTCCCAAGGTCACCACGGCCGACGCGCAGGTGACCTGGGCTCACCCGGCGGCGGCCGTGGACCGGCAGATCCGGGCCTGCACGCCCGCGCCCGGGGCCTGGACCACGCTCGGCGGCACCCGGGTCAAGCTCGGGCCGCTGGCCAGTGCCCGGCCTGTGTCACAGCCCGGCGAGTCTCCTGGCCCCGCCCCCAGCGCGACTCCGGTTCCCGCCTCGGGCGGGCCGCCGCTGGCCCCCGGCGAGCTGCGGGTACTGCGTGACCGGGCGTCAGGCGACCGGGTGCTGGCCGGCACCGGGACCGGGCCGGTCGTGCTGGGCGACGTCCAGCCGGACGGCAAGCGCCGCATGCCCGCTGCCGACTGGGTGCGCGGCCTGCGTCTCGACGGCCGCACCGCGGTCCTCGGCGACGGCGGTGCGGAGCGCACTGGCGATAGCAGCGCGGAGCGCAGGGCCGGCCAAAACGCGGAGCGCAGTGCCGAGAGCGGCGCGGGGCGCGGTGGCGCGGGCCGTGGCGAGCATCCCGGCGTCCGGCCGCCCGGTGGCCGGCCGAATGGCTCGTAGCTGAGATGGACGCGAACCCTGACCGCCGCGCCGTCCGGCGGCCGCGCCCGGCGACTTCCCCGGGCACCGGTGCCCCCGGGCGGGCACCTGGCCCCGGGCAGGCACCTGGCACCGGGCGGGCGGCTGACGCTGAGCGGGCAGATGGCGCTGGGCAGGCCGGTGATGCCGGGCGGGCAGGTGGCGCTGGACGGACGGGTGGCGCTGGACGGACGGGTGGCGCGCCGCCTGGCCGTCCTCACCGGCGGCAGGGTGGCGCCCGCCCGGGCCGCGGGCCGAAGGCCGATCCGGCCCGCCGTGCGGCTTGCGACGTGCTGTGCGCGGTCAGCGAGCGGGGCGCCTACGCGAATCTGCTGCTGCCCGCGACGCTGGCCGAACGTGGCATCACCGGCCGGGACGCCGCCCTCGCCACCGAGCTGACCTACGGCACCCTGCGCGGCCGGGGCAGCTACGACGCGATCCTCGCCGCCTGCTGCGACCGCGACCTCAGCCAGCTCGACACCGCCGTGCGGGAGGTGCTCCGGCTCGGCGCGCACCAGCTGCTCGCAACCCGGATCGGGCCGCACGCTGCGGTGGCCACCTCCGTCGACCTGGTCAGGTACGCGGCCGGCCCGCGCCCGGCCGGTTTCGTCAACGCCGTGCTGCGCCGGGTAGCCCAGCATGACGTGCAGGCCTGGCTCAAGGCCGTAGCCCCCAGCCCGGCGGACGATCCCGACGGCTACCTGGCGGTCCGCTACAGCCACCCGCGCTGGATCGTCAGCGCGCTGCGCGCATCCCTCACTGGGCCTGGCGACGGCCTCGCCGGATCATTCGAACCGGGCGGTAACCCCGCGGGATCACTCGAGCCCGGCGGTAACCCCGCGGGATCACTCGAGCCCGGCGGTAACCCCGCGGGATCACTCGAGCCCGGCGGTAACCCCGCGGGATCACTCGAGCCCGGCGGCGGTCCGGCCGGGTCGCGGAAGCCTGCCGGCGGCCCGGCTGGATCGCCGGATCCGGCCGCATCACTAGACCAGCCGGAACTCGGCCAGGCGCTGGCGGCTAACCAGGTTCCGCCCGCCATATCGCTGTGCGCGGTGCCCGGGCTGGCCAGCCCGCAGGAGCTGATCGCGGCCGGTGCCGATGCGGCCCGGTGGTCGCCGTGCGGCGCGCGCCTGAGCAGTGGCGGCGACCCGGCGCGGTTCGCGGCCGTGCGCCAGCGGCGGGCAGCCGTGCAAGACGAGGCCAGCCAGCTCGCGGCCCTCGCCCTGGCCGCGGCCCCGGTCATCGCCCCGGACGACGTCCCGGCCACCGGCTCGGCCAGCGATTCGTTCACCACGCTCGCCCCCGCCTCCGGCCCGGACCAGCGGTGGCTCGACCTGTGCGCCGGCCCCGGCGGGAAGGCGCGGCTGCTGGCCGGGCTCGCGGCCGGCCATGAGGCACGGCTGCTGGCCGCCGACCTGCACCAGCACCGGGCTCAGCTTGCTGCCGCGGCCATTGGCAAGAGCGGGTCGGGTGCCGCTGTGGTGGCCGACGGCACCAGGCCGGCCTGGCGGGCCGCGGCCTTCGACCGGGTGCTGGCCGACGTGCCGTGCACCGGCCTTGGCGCGCTCCGCCGCCGGCCGGACTCGCGCTGGCGGCACGCGCCGGGCGACCTGCCGGGCCTGACGGCCCTGCAGCGGCGGTTGCTGCACATCGCGCTGGACTCCGCCCGGCCGGGAGGAGTGGTGGCCTACGTGACCTGCTCGCCGCACCTGGCCGAGACCCGGGACGTGGTTGCGGCCGTACTGGCCGACCGAGCCGACACTGTCCTGCTCGACGCCCCCGCCATCGCCGGGCAGGTGATCGCGCCAGGGCCCGGCCCGGCCGGGATAGCGGGCCTGCGGTCCGGCTGGCTGGACGGCCGGTGCGCCCAGTTCTGGCCGCACCGGCACGGCACCGACGCGATTTTCCTGGCCTTGCTGCGCCGCAGCTGACCGGGCGCAGCTGACCGGGCTCGCAGCTGACCTCATGCCGGGCCGACCGGAGTCTCCTCCAGGCAATCCTCCGCTGCCTTAACTCTGTTCGCCGACCTGGTGGCGGCCTGGTCGGCTCGGGCCGCTGCGCTGGCCTGCGCGGCCGCCCTGCAACGCGCCGGGTGACGCAGCGCCGCCTGCCGCCAGTGGCCCGCAGCACTGGCCACCGGCCAGGCATCACGGCCGCCGGATCAGCATCTGCCCGTCATCGCGGCCGGCAGGTGGCCATGACCACGGCCAGAGTGGCCCTGCGGCGTCGGCCTGGCTGCTCTGGCTTGTAGTCAGGCGGGGTACGGGTCGGGGGTGGTGGTGTAGGTGCGGCCGGCGGGGGTGGTCCAGGTGAGGGTTCCGGGCTGGGCTGGCGGAGTTTGCAGCCGGGGAGTTGTTTGGTCTGGTAGTGGGTGCGGCATGTTCCGCCGAGGTCGCAGGCGCAGGTGCGGCCGCCTTGGTGCCAGGGATGGATGTGGTCGAGGTCGGAGCGCCAGGCGGGCTGGCGGCAGCGGGGTGAGCGGCAGGCCTGGTCGCGGGCGGTGACGTGTTCGCGGAGTGCGGTGGTGGGCCGGTAGGCGGGGGTGGATCCGAGGTGGGCGCAGCCGCCGGCGGCGGCGTCGGCCTGGGCCCGGTGGGCGGCTCGTGCGGCGGCGCGGCGGGCGGCGCGGAGCACGGCGGCGGTGAGGCTGGCCGCGGCGCCTCCGGGGTGCGGGCGGGTTCGCTTGTCCGCGGCCGGGCGGGCGCGGGGCTGTGCCGAGGTCGGCGCGGCGGATGACGACGGTGACCCGGCCGACCAGGCTCACCGCGCCGAATTCAGCGGAAACGTCGGGCCAGTCAGCCCTCAGCGCGCTGAACTGAGGGCCCGGCCCCGGGCCGCGGTCACCTGGCTGCCGCCGATGTCGGCTCGCTGGCCCTGCTGGTAACCCGCGCTGTAACCGGATCCGCTGTAAGTGACCCGGGCCCGCCGGGTCCTCGGGTAGGCCTGCTCCACGTTCCGGCGGATCACCAGCGCCCGGTCCGCCAGGACCAGCGCGGTGCGCGAGCCGTTACCGCCGGGTGCGGTAGCTGCGGCCTGCGCGTCGTGCTCGGCCATCCGGACCCGGGAGATCACCGCGGTGGCGAAGCCGAGCAGCCAGCTGCGCCGCCAGGCCCGCGGGCTGCTGCTCCAGTCCGGTACCCGGGCCCCGGCCAGGCCGTGCCACATCTGCAGCAGGACCGAGGTATACAGCATGTCCGTGCGCTCGATGTCGGAACCGTAGCCGAAGATGTGCACCCGGCTGCCGCCGCCCTCCGGGGTCAGCTGGATGCACTGGCACCGCAGCGCCGAGCCCAGTCCGCACAGCAAGTGCGCCTTGACCCGGGCCCATGGGTTGTCGATGCCGAGGATGCGGCTGGACGGCTGGTCGGTCTCCGGCCGGTCCGCCGCCAGCAGCGCGCGGTCGATGCCGTATTTCGCCATCAGCTCGGCGGCCTTGGCCGTCAGGGCCTGGGCCTCCGGCGGGGTGACTCCGTCGGCCTCGGCCTTGGCTAGCAGCTTGCGCACCCGGTCGAGCAGCCGGTCGGACGCTTCAGTTTCCACCGGGACCTCCCGCGCCGCGGATTGGCTCGAACATAGGATCGAAGCTATCCGGGAGGTCTGACAGTCTCTGCCGCCCGGGCCTTCGCAAGTCTCGCACGGCGGCCCTAGACTCGGCCGCGATGACAGTCCAGATTTCGCCCAGCATGCTCGCCGCCGACTTCGCCCGGCTGGCGGACGATGCGGCCAGTGTCGCCGATACCGCCGACTGGCTGCACATCGACGTCATGGACGGCCACTTCGTGCCGAACCTGACCATCGGGCTGCCGGTGGTCGAGGCGCTGCTCAAGCACGCCAGCCTGCCGCTCGACTGCCATCTGATGATCGAGGATCCTGACCGCTGGGCCCCCGGCTACGCCGAGGCCGGTGCCGGCAGCGTGACCATTCACGCCGAGGCGGCCAGCGCGCCGGTGCGGACCCTGCGCATGATCCGGGCGGCCGGCGCCCGGGCCGGGCTCGGCATCAACCCGGCCACTCCGGTCGAGCCGCTTGCCGGCCTGATGGGCGAGATCGACATGCTGCTGCTGATGACGGTGGAGCCCGGCTTCGGCGGCCAGTCGTTCCTGGACCTCGTGCTGCCCAAGATCAGGCGCGCCCGCCAGTTGATCGCCGCGCACGGCGGGTCGGTATGGCTGCAGGTGGACGGCGGGGTCACCGAGCAGAACATCGGCCAGTGCGCGGAGGCCGGGGCGGATGTGTTCGTGGCCGGATCTGCCGTCTTCGGCGCGGAGAACGCGGCCGCGGCGGTAGCCTCGCTGCGCGCCGTGGCCCAGGCCGCCAGTCCGGCCACCTGACATGGCCCCGGCTGCACGCCAGCCAGCTACCGCCCGGTTGCGCAGCAACTCAGCCCGGATCCGGCCCGGCGCGGCTCAGTCGCGCGCAGGGCGTTGCGTGTAACGCTCCGAGCCGCATTCCGGGCAATGCCGGAATGCCTCCCGCTGGTCGTTGTCCGGCCTGCTGGACTGGGGCATCAGCTGCGGATCCAGGCCGCCGGCCGGCCGGGCGCGGAGGTTGTTCTCCACAATGGCTGTCGAAATCGACTGGAATCGGTGCGCGAATGCGCGCGGCACTCGCCAAGCGGAGCCGCAGTCCGCACATGTCCTGATGTAATCGGCGCCCAGCCCGGGAATGTGCATGACCTGCCTCCTTACGTGCTGACCGGTAACTTCCCGCGGACCGCGCGGCCTAACGGCGGCCTGCGCTAACGGCCGCGCGGGCTAACGGCGGCCTGCGCTAACGGCCGCGCAGGCGCACGGCCGCCCGGCGCTCAGTGCCGCCGGCGATACTGGCCGGGCGGAACGCCCAGCCGCCGGACGAAGGCCCGGCGCATCGTCTCCGGCGTGCCGTACCCGCAGGTCCGGGCGATTTGCTCGATGCTGTCCCCGGTGGCCTCCAGCCGCCGGCGGGCGGCGTCCAGCCGCACCTGATCGACGTACTGCCCCGGCGTGATCCCGGTCTCGGCGGTGAACACCCGGGTGAACTGGCGGGGCGACAGCCCGCTGCGGCCGGCCAGCGCGCTGACCGACAGATCGGCCGCCGGATGCTCGTCGATCCAGCGCTGCAGCTGGCGCAGCGGCGTCCGGCGGGCCGACTGCATCCGCAGCTGCGCGCTGAACTGCGGGGCGCCGCCGGGACTGCGCGCCGACACCAGCTGGCCCGCCACCGCGAGCGCGGCCTCGTCCCCGATATCGTCCGCCACCAGCGACAGCGCCAGCTCCACCCCGGCGGTCAGGTCATCGGCCGCCGGGCCGGCCGCCGCTGCCTCCGGTGCGCTGTCCGCGGGCTCTCCGGGCAGCAGCCGGTCCGCCTCGTGTGCGGTGACCTGCCGCTGATCGAGCAGCCCCGCCTCCGCCAGCGTGCCGGCTGCAGTCCCGACGGCGGCCAGCCGCCGGACCCGGGTCGCGTGGCCGCGCAGCCAGCCGCGCAGCTCGGCGCCGGGAGCCTCGCCCGGCGCCGCGCCCGGCACCAGCAAGGTCTGGACCCTGGACATCGGCACCGCCCGCAGGTCCTCGTCGGGCACCACGACCAGGCCGCAGGAGGACCTGGCCGGGCGCGCGCCGAGGCTGGCCGTCCGGAACCGGTAGGCACGCGCAGAGCGCCGGGCGGCCGCACGGCAGAACACCTCGGCCATCCCCATCACATCCAGGCTCTGCATGCCGTCGTAGAGCACCAAGAGCACCGTTCCGGGCTCTTGCGCTCGGTCATCGTGCGCCCCCCGGGCTGCTTCAGACACCGCGCAGATCACGTTCCTATTGACGCCATCAGCGCGAGGGTTGTTGCGTTCGGCAGGACACAAAAAGGACACGAATCGCGGAAATATCCCGCCCGCCCGCGCGGCTCGTGCGCGCCGGCGGTTGGCGGCCGGGCGCGCAGTACGGCCACAATGTGCACATGACCACCGTCGCGGACCAGAACGCCGCAGGCCAGGACGGCGCCAGCCCGGCCGGCCAGGCCGCCACGGCCGCCCAGGCCGCCCCGGCGCCCGCGGCCGCCCGGCCCCGGTCGGCCCGGCCGCTGCTGTCGGTGGCCGGGGTCGGCGCCTGGTTCGGCGAGCTAGTCGCGCTCGAAGATGTGGACCTGCGGGTGTGGCCGGGCGAGATCGTCGCCCTGGCCGGCGAGAACGGGGCCGGCAAGACCACGCTGGTCCGCTGCATCTCGGGGGACATCGCGCCATCCACCGGCGCGATCCTCATGGACGGCACGCCGGTCGCCCCGGACCCGCCCGCGGCCCGCCGCCGCGGCATCGGCGTGGTCTGGCAGGACCTGGCCCTGTGCGACAACCTGGACGTCGCCGCCAACCTCATGCTCGGCCGCGAGCGGCGCCGCCAGCTGTTCTCCGACTCGCGCATCCACCGGGACGCCCGCGGCCTGCTGGACCGGCTCGGCATCCCGCTGCCCGACACGACCCGCAGCGTCCGCGCTCTGTCCGGCGGCCAGCGCCAGCTGGTGGCCGTGGCCCGGGCGATGGCGCACCAGCCGCGGCTGCTGCTGCTGGACGAGCCGACGGCCTCGCTCGGCGTGCGCGAGGCCGCGCTGGTCGAGGAGCTGATCTGCCGGCTCCGCGACCAGGGCACCACGATGGTGCTGGCCTGCCATGACATCAGCCAGATGTTCCGGCTGGCCGACCGCATCGCGGTGCTGAGGCACGGCCGGGTGATCGCCGACGTCACGCCGGGCGAGGTGCACCCCGACGACGTGGTAGCGCTGCTGTCCGGCCAGGCGGTCGACACCTCCGCCCGCCGCCAGCTGACCCGGCTGCACAGCCTGCACGACCAGCTGGCCTCGGCCGATGCGTCCTCCAGCCTGCCGCTGATCCTCAGCGCGCTCGGCACCGCGCTGGACAGCGAGCACCTGTGCATCCACCTGCTGGAGAACGGCTCGCTGAACTGCGCCGCCGCGCTCGGCCTGCCGGCCGCACTGGGGGCGGCCTGGGCCCGGCTGCCGTGCCGGGCCGGCGGGCGGCCCGGCCGGCCTCGCCGCCCGCACCGAGCAGCCGATAGTGGCCGAACCCGGCAGTCCCGCCTGGGCGGCGTTCGGCCGGCTGGCCAGGGACGCCCGGGCCGCCAGCTGCTGGTCGGTCCCGGTACTGGGCCGCGACGGCCTGCTCGGCGTGATCACCGTGCTGCGCGGCTCCTCGGGACGGCCGCAGCGCGACGACCTTGATCTCGCCACCCTGTATGCGGGCTACGCGGCCAGCGCGATCGAGCGCGACCGGCTGCTGGCCCAGGTCACCGCGCGCAACCGGGTGCTGGAGACGATCCGCGAGGTGCTGCAGACGCTGGCCGGCCCGGTGTCGATGGCAGACGGCCTCGGCATCGCCCTGCAGGCGCTCGCCCGCGGGCTGCAGGCGGACGAGGCCTACCTAGTGGTGCAGCCGGACGGCGGCCGGGCGGCCTGCCGGGCGCATTCCGGCCCGGCGGAGGCCGTCGCGGTGGCGCAGCGCGCCCTGGCCGCGGCGCGGTCTGCCATGACCCTGGCGCAGGCCGGGGCCGTGGCCGTCCACCAGCACATCGGCGCGAACGGCGCGCGGGTGCTGTCGTCGGTGTTCGGCGTGCCTGGCGGCCAGGCCGTGCTGGCCGCATGCTGGCCGGCGGCTGGCCCGCCCGGCGATGCCGCCGCGCTGCTGGAGGACGCGGCCCATTCGCTGCAGCTGGCGCTGGAACGGGAGGAAGCGTGGGCTGCGCACCAGGAAGCGACCGCGCTGCGCCGCTCGCAGGAGCTGCAGCGCGGGTTCCTGTCCCGGCTCAGCCACGAGCTGCGCACGCCGCTCACCGCCATCCGCGGTTACGCCTCCAGCCTGCTCCAGCCCGACGTGACCTGGGACGACGCCTCCCAGCACCGGTTCATCGGCCGGATCGCCGCGGAGTCCACCCGGCTCGGGCGGCTGGTCGACGACCTGCTGGACTTCTCGGCCATCGAGTCAGGGATCTTGCGGCTGCAGCAGGACTGGTGCGACCTGCCGCTGGTCATCGATGCCGCCGTCGCCTGCCTGCCGCCCGGCAGCGCGCCGCTGGTGACGGTGGACTGCGCGCCGGGCCTGCCGGTCGTCTGGGCCGACCACGACCGGCTGGAGCAGGTGTTCGTGAACCTGCTCGGCAATGCATTCGGCCACAACCTGCCGGGAACGCGGGTGCGGGTCGGCGCGGCGCTGGACGGCCCGGCCGCAGTGCTGGTCAGCGTCACCGACGACGGCGCCGGGATGCCCGCCGAGGTGGCCCAGGCGCCGTTCGAGCCGATGCGGCGGCACCGCACCGCAGGCGGCGGGTCCGGTCTCGGCTTGTCGATCACCCGCGGCATCGTGGCCGCGCACGGCGGCCGGATCGAGCTGGACCGGCCCGCACCAGGCGGCGGGGGGACCCGCTTCCGCATCCGGCTGCCGGTGGAGATGCCGGCCCCAGGCGGCGACCCGGCGGACCGGCGGGCCGGGGACCTGCGGGCCGGGGACCTGCGGGCCGGGGACCTGCGGGCCGGGGACCTGCGGGCCGGGGACCTGCGGGCCGGGGCCCGGGCCGCGGAGGCGCCCGGTGCCTGACCGGTCCTGGCCGGGCGGCGGGGCGCACACCCGGGCGCTGGTCGTCGAGGACGACCCGAACATCGTCGACCTGATCCGCTCCAACCTGGCCGTGCGCGGATTCGACACGGTGGTATCCGCCGACGGCGCCCGGGCGCTGAAGCTGCTGGAGACCGAGGCGCCGGACATCGTGCTGCTGGATCTGATGCTGCCCGAGGTCGACGGCTTCGAGCTGTGCCGCCTGATCCGGGAGCGCTCCGGCGTGTCGATCATCGTGGTGTCGGCGCGGGGCGGCGAGCGGGACAAGGTGACCGCGCTGAACATGGGCGCCGACGACTACCTGACCAAGCCGTTCAGCATCGAGGAGCTGATGGCCAGGATCACCGCCACGCTGCGCCGCACCCGGCCTGCCGACCCGGCGGCCGAGCCTGGCCCGCCGGTGATCAGCCTGGGCGAGGTGGTCATCGACCTGGCCCGCCAGCAGGTGACCAAGGGCGGCGCCGAGGTGCACCTGACCCCGACCGAGTTCGCGCTGCTGCGCGAGCTGGCCATCAACCGGGGCAAGCTGCTCACCCACGCGCACCTGCTGCGCCGGGTCTGGGGCCGCGGCTACGAGACCGAGACCGAGTACGTGCGCGTGTACATCCGCCGGCTGCGCGCCAAACTGGACCCCGGCGACGGCGCCCCGCTGATCTTGACCCAGCCCCGCGCCGGGTACCGGATCGCGGCGGAATGATCCACTTCGGCAGCGGCGCGCTGACGTGCAGTAATGCCAGTGGCGCGGCGGAACTGTACACCGTCGGCGGATGGCGTTAACGTTTTTTTCATACCGTTACGAGGATGTTAACGGAGCTGTTCATCCTCGTGGTCCTACTGTTTCCGTAGATAGGTTCCCGCCAGCGGCGATCGTGCTGCGGACCTGCGCTAGTTCATGTCCCGGCACGTCCCGCTCACGAGCGAGGTGGTTTCGTTGTATTCAGTACCGAAGAAGGTGGGGCTGACGGCTGTCGCCGGCAGCGCCGCCCTGATCCTGGCCGCCTGCGGCAGCAGCGGCTCGTCCGGTTCGAGCGGCGGCAGCTCCGGTAGTTCCGGGAGTTCCGGCAGCGTGCCGCAGCTGTCGGTGTCTCAGCTCAACAACAGCTTCTCCGCGATGGAGACGCTCAAGCCGCTGACGGCCAAGGGCAAGGGCAACGTCGCGGTGATCCTGCCCGACACCGTCTCCTCCACCCGGTACGTGGAGTTCGACGCACCGTACCTGAAGGAAGCCTTCACCAAGGCGGGGCTGAAGTCCTCCCAGTTCACCGTGCAGAACGCGCTGGGCAGCGACGCGACCCAGCTCAGCGACGCGCAGACCGCGATCACCAAGGGCGCCAGCGTGCTGGTCGTGGACCCGCTCGACTCCGGCGTCGGGGGCAAGATCGAGTCCTACGCCAAGTCGCACGGCGTGGTCGTCATCGACTACGACCGGCTCACCCTGGGCGGCACCCGCAAGTACTACGTCAGCTTCAACAACGTGCTGGTCGGTACCAAGATCGGCCAGGGCTTCGTGAGCTGCGTCAACGCCTGGCACGTCAAGAAGCCTCAGGTCATCGTGATGAAGGGCGCGCCGACCGACAACAACGCGACCCTGTTCGCGCAGGGCTACGACGCGGTGCTCAAGCCGTTCTTCTCCTCCGGTAAGTACAAGGACGTCAGCAACCCGGCCGGCACCTGGGACCCGCCGACCGCGCTGAGCGAGTTCCAGCAGCAGTTCACCGCGCACTCCAACATCAACGCCGCGGTGATCCCGAACGACGAGAACGGCGCGCCGATCATCCACTACCTGCAGGGCAAGGGCATCAAGCCCAAGACCTTCCCGACCACCGGGCAGGACGCCACGCTGACCGGCCTGCAGAACATCCTGTCCGGCTACCAGTGCGGCACCGTCTACAAGCCGATCTACCTGGAGGCGCAGGCCGCCGCCGCGCTCGCGCTGTACGTGCGGGCGGGCCACACTCCGCCGGCCAGCCTGCTGAACGGCAAGACCACCGACCCGAGCACCAAGACCCAGGTGGCCTCGGTGCTGCTGACCCCGGAGTGGGTCACGCCGTCCAACATGAACGCGACCGTCATCGCGGACAAGTTCGTGCCTGCGTCCCAGCTGTGCTCGGGCAAGTACGCCTCGGCGTGCAAGTCCGCGGGCATCTCCGGCTAACCGGAAGTCAGGTAAAGGGAGTCACATGACCAGCAAGGACATCAGCAATGAGTCCTAGCTCGGCCGACGGTGCCCGGCCCGCGGACGCGGGCCGGGCACCGTCCGGTGCCGACGGACAGACCGTGCAGGCCGACGGCACGCTGCTGCAGTTGCGGGGCATCAGCAAGCACTTCGGGCCCGTGCAGGCCCTCAGCGGAGTCGACCTGGACATCCCGGCCGGGCAGGTGACCGCCCTGGTCGGTGACAACGGGGCGGGCAAGTCGACCCTGATCAAGACGATCTCCGGCATCTGGGAGCCGTCCGCGGGGCAGCTGACCTGGCAGGGCAAGCCGGTGCATTTCCGCACCCCGCGGGACGCGACCGACGCCGGCATCGCCACCGTCTACCAGGACCTGGCCCTGTGCGACAACCTCGACATCGTCCAGAACATGCTGCTCGGTCACGAGGACCGGCGCCGCGGCCTGCTGGACGAGGTGACGATGGAGACCACGGCCAAGAAGACCCTGGCCGACCTGCGCGTCACTACCGTCCGCAACATCCGCCAGCCGGTCGGCTCGCTGTCCGGCGGCCAGCGCCAGTCGGTCGCGGTGGCCAAGGCGGTCATGCTGGACGCCAAGCTGGTGGTCATGGACGAGCCGACCGCCGCGCTCGGCGTGTCGCAGACGGCCCTGATCCTGGAGCTGATCGGCCGGCTGGCCGGCCGCGGCATCGCGGTCCTGGTCATCTCGCACAACCTGACCGACGTGTTCCAGGTCGCCGACCGGCTCGCCGTGCTGTACCTGGGCCGGCTGGTGTCCGTGGGCCCGGCCTCGGAATACGACACGGCCTCCGCGGTGGACCTGATCACGACCGGCGCCTCGCAGCGGACGCGCACCGGCAACGACGCGGGCCTGGAGGGCTGACATGGCGTCCGAGAATCCTGGAAGCGACCCCGGCGCCGTGGGCACCGAGGCGCCGGAAACCCCGGAGGCGCAGACCGCGGCCGTGCTGAACGCGCCGGCCGACCTGCTGGCCAACTCGGTCGGCGACTACGCCGGGATCTGGTTCAAGCGCATCCGCAGCGGTGAGAGCGGCGCGCTGCCGGTCATCGTCGGCCTGATCGCCATCGTGCTGTTCTTCCAGGTCAAGAATTCGCTGTTCCTGTCGGCGAGCAACCTGGTCAACCTGATGACCCAGGCGGCCTTCATCGTCACGCTGGCGATGGCCGAGGTCTTCGTGCTGCTGCTCGGCGAGATCGACCTGGCGGCCGGGTACACCGCGGCCAACGGGGCGGTGATCACGCTGTGGATGCTCGCAGAGAACTGGCCGTGGTACATCGCGGCGCTCACCGCGCTGGCCGCCTGCGCCGCCTACGGGGCGCTGCAGGGCTTCATCATCACCTGGCTGCGATTGCCCTCGTTCGTGGTCACGCTGGCCGGGTTCTTGTTCCAGTCCGGCCTGATCCTGTTCCTGATCGACTCCACCGGTCCCATCGGCGTCGGCGGGGTGATCCGGCTGCAGACCGGTGTCATCAATGACATCGAGTCCGGCGCGCTCAGCCCGGCCGCGAGCTGGATCGTGATGATCGTCATCGTCGCGCTGGCCGCGCTGCTGCTGTACTCGCGGGACCGGCGGCGGCGGGTGGCCGGGCTGGTCGCGCCGCCGGCGTCGATCACCTTGCTGAAGATCGCCGTGATCGCGATCGCGGGCGTGGTGGTCGTGCTGGTGGGCAACGCCAACCGCGGCAGCGTGCTGCTGGCCGTGCGCGGCCTGCCCTGGGTGGTGCTCGTCGTGCTGGTGGTGCTGGTCGGCTACACCACGCTGCTCGGGCGGACCCGGTTCGGCCGCTACATCTATGCGATCGGCGGCAACGCCGAGGCCGCCCGGCGGGCGGGCGTCAACACCAGCCGGATCCGGGTGACGGCCTTCGCGCTGACCAGCCTGACCGCGGGCATCACCGGCATCATCTACGCGTCCTACCTGGGGTCGATCTCCAGCGGGGTCAACGGCGGCCAGAACGTGCTGAACGCAGTGGCCGCCGCGGTCATCGGCGGGACCAGCCTGTTCGGCGGCCGGGGCAAGATGCTCGACGCCCTGCTCGGCGGCCTGGTCGTCGGCGTGATCGCCAACGGCCTGCAGCTGATCGGCCTGACCGCGGCCGCGCAGCTGATGTGGACGGCGCTGGTGCTGCTGGCCGCCGTCACCATCGATGCGCTGACCCGGCGGGGCCGCGCCGCCACCTGATCCTGGCCGGCGGCTGCTGAGCCTGCCGGCTCCGGCTGTTCCGCGCCGCGCGGCGAACCTGCCGGCGGCGCGGAATAGCCGGACATGGCAGACTGGTTAGCAGCTACAACAGCGTGCTCCGGGGTCGGTGAAACTCCGAGCCGGCGGTAATAGTCCGCGACCCGGCCGAAGCCATCGGCCGGCTGACCCGGTGTAACTCCGGGACCGACGGTCAAAGTCCGGATGGGAGGCAGCACGCGCGCGGCCTGGCCGTCCGGCCCGGGCCGCGCCTGCGCCGTCTGCGCAGCCCCGGAGCGAGATGGACCGCTCCGGAGGAGGAAACCGGTGTTCACCGGAATCGTGGAAGAACTCGGCGAAGTGGTCGCCGTGCAGCGAGACGGCGGCTCGGCGCGGCTGACCGTCCGCGGCCCGCTGGTCACCTCGGACGCCGTCCGCGGCGGCTCCATCGCCGTCAACGGGGTCTGCCTCACCGTCACCGGCACCGGCGACGGCCAGTTCAGCGCCGACGTGATGGGGGAGACGCTGGACCGCTCCGGCCTGGGCGAGCTGCGCCCCGGCGCCCCGGTCAACCTGGAGCGCCCGGTCCGGCTGGACGACCGGCTCGGCGGGCACCTGGTCCAGGGCCATGTCGACGGCACCGGCGTGATCGCCGGGCGCGCGCCCGGCCGGCAGCGGGGAAGTGGTCCGCATCTCGGTGCCCGCCGCCCTCAGCCGGTATCTGGCGGAAAAAGGGTCTGTCACCGTCGACGGCGTCAGCCTGACCGTCTCCGCGCTCGCCGGGGCGCCGGGCGGCGGGGCGCCAGACGGCGGAGCTCCGGACGGTGCCAGCTGGTTCGAGGTCAGCCTGATCCCTGCGACGCTCGCGCGCACCACTCTCGGCCGCAAGCAGCCGGGTGCCGCGGTCAACCTGGAGGTCGACATGATCGCAAAATACGTCGAGCGGCTGCTCGCGGCCGGGGGGCGGCGGTCATGACGCACCCGGCCGGGCTGGACGGGATCGAGCTGGACGAGGTGGAGCGGGCCGTCGCTGACATCGCGGCCGGGCGGGCCGTGATCGTCGTCGACGACGCGAACCGGGAGAACGAGGGCGACATCATCTTCGCGGCCAGCAAGGCCACGCCCGGGCTGCTGGCGTTCACGATCCGCCATTCCAGCGGCGTGATCTGCGTTCCGATGATCAGCCAGGAGCTGGACCGGCTGCAGGTTCCGCCGATGACCACGCAGAACACCGAGCGGATGCGGACCGCGTTCGCGGTCAGCGTCGACGCCCGCGACGGCGTCACCACCGGCATCTCGGCCGCCGACCGGGCGCGCACCGTGCGGGTGCTGGTGGACTCGGCCACCGAGCCCTACGAGCTGGTCCGGCCCGGCCACATCTTCCCGCTGCGCTACGCCGAGGGAGGCGTGCTGCGCCGGCCCGGCCATACCGAGGCGGCCGTGGACCTGGCCCGGCTGGCCGGCCTGACCCCGGCCGGCGTGCTGGCCGAGGTGGTGAACGACGACGGCACGATGGCCCGGCTCCCGGCCCTGCGCGCCTTCGCCGACGAGCACGGCCTGGCCCTGATCACGATCGCGCAGCTGATCGCCTACCGCCGCCGGGCCGAGCGGATGATCCGCCGGGTCGCGCAGACCCGGGTGCCGAACGCCCACGGCGACTGGCAGGCCACCGGTTACCTGAGCCTGGCCGACGGCACCGAGCACCTGGCCCTGGTCCTCGGCGACCTCGGCGATGCTCCGGCCGACGTGCTGGTGCGGATGCACTCAGAATGCCTGACCGGGGACGTGTTCGGGTCCCGGCGCTGCGACTGCGGCGCCCAGCTCGACGCGGCCATGGCCGCGATCGCGGCCGAGGGCCGCGGCATCGTGCTGTACCTGCGCGGGCACGAGGGCCGCGGCATCGGGCTGCTGTCCAAGCTGCGCGCCTACCAGCTGCAAGACGACGGCGCCGACACCGTGGACGCCAATACCGAGCTCGGCCTGCCGGTGGACGCGCGGGACTACTCGACCGGCGCCCAGATGCTCGCCGACCTCGGCATCACCTCGGTGCGGCTGCTGACCAACAACCTCCAGAAGGTGGCGGGCCTGGCCGAGTCGGGCATCGCGGTGACCGGCCGGGTCCCGCTGCCGGTCCAGCCGACGCCCGACAACATCCGGTACCTGATGGCCAAGCGGGACCGGCTCGGCCACCAGATCGACAACCTGGGCCCGCGGGCGGCGGACAGTGCCGCCGGGCCGGGCCGGGCCGCCGGGCCGGGCCCCGCCGCCGGGCCGGGTCCCATCGGCGGGCCGGGCCACGCCGGCGGGCCGTCCGCGGCGGCAGGGCGGTGAGCGGCACCGGGCGGCTCGCCGGGAATACGGTGCCCGCGTCCGGCATCAGCCTGGGCATCGCCGCCACCCGCTGGCACGCCGAGGTCACCGACGCGCTGCTGGCCCGGGCCCTGGCGGCCGCCGCGGCCTGCGGCAGTGCCGCGCCGGCCGTGGTCCGGGTGCCCGGCGCGGCCGAGCTGCCGGTGGTGGCGGCCGAGCTGGCCCGCCGCCATCATGCGGTGGCCTGCCTCGGCGCGGTCATCCGCGGCGGCACCCCGCACTTCGACTACGTCTGCGACGCCGTCACCTACGGCCTGACCCGGGTGTCGCTCGACTCGGGCATCCCGGTCGGCAACGGCGTGCTGACCTGCGACACGCTGGAGCAGGCGATGGACCGCGCGGGCGGCGAGTGCAGCCACGAGGACAAGGGCTGGGACGCGGTGACGGCCGCGCTGGAGACCGCGCTGGTGCTGCGCGACCTGCGTCAGGGAATCCGGCAGCCGGGCGCTTTACCCTAGGGGAGAGGGATCGGCCCTCGGAGGGAAGCGGCGTGCGGGACATCCTGGACCAGATCATCAAGTGGTGGGACGCGGGCGAGACCTTCAGCCTGGCCACCGTGGTGAGCACCTACCGCAGCGCGCCGCGCGAAGCGGGCGCGGCGATGGCCGTCTCCGCGGACGGCCAGGTCGCCGGCAGCGTCTCCGGCGGATGCGTGGAAGGCGCGGTCTATGAGCTGGCCGGGCAGGTCCGCGACACCGGCCAGGCGGTAGCGCAGCGCTACGGGGTCAGCGACGACGACGCCTTCGCGGTCGGCCTGACCTGCGGCGGGATCATCGACATCTTCGTCGAGCCGGTCGACCGCGAGCGGTACCCCGAGCTGGGCGAGATAGCCGTCGCGGTGGCGGCGGGACGGCCGGTCGCGGTGGCCACCGTGATCAGCGGGCCGGGCGCGGTCGGGTCCCGCCGGATCGTCTGGGGGCCGGCGGCCGGCGACGACGGACCGGCCCCGGCGGCCGGGAGCGAGTCCGGCACGCTCGGCGCGACCCGGCGGCTGGACCAGGCCGTCGACGACGACGCCCGCGGGATGCTCGCCCAGGGCCGCACCGCGATCCGCCGCTACGGGCCCGACGGCGAGCGCCGCCGGGACGAGCTGGCGGTGTTCGTCCAGTCGTTCGCGCCGCCACCGCGGATGCTGGTGTTCGGCGCCATCGATTTCGCCGCCGCGGTCGCCCGGGTCGGCAAGTTCCTCGGTTACCGGGTCACCGTCTGCGACGCCCGGCCGGTGTTCGCGACCTCAGCCCGGTTCCCGGAGGCCGACGAGGTGATCACCGACTGGCCGCACCGCTACCTCGGCCGGATCAGCACCGACGACCGCACGGCCATCTGCGTGCTGACCCACGACCCCAAGTTCGACGTGCCGGTGCTGCAGGCCGCGCTGCGGATGCCCGCCGCCTACATCGGCGCGATGGGCAGCAGGCGCACCCACGACGACCGGCTGGCCCGGCTGCGCGAGGCCGGGATGAGCGAGCCGGAACTGGCCCGGCTGCGCTCGCCGATCGGCCTGGACCTCGGCGCCCGCACCCCGGAGGAGACCGCGGTGGCGATCGCCGCCGAGCTGATCCAGCAGCGCTGGGGCGGTTCCGGCCAGCCGCTCACGGTCACGGCCGGCCGGATCCACCGCAGCTGATCTCACCCGGCTGGACTCAGCGCACGAACTCCAGGCCCGCGGGCTGCAGGCTGGCGCCGGTGATCGCCACCCGGTGCACCCGCCCGGTGAGCAGCCGGCGGCCCAGCATGGTCAGGTCATCGGGGCTGGTCAGCGGTTCGGTCTTCCGCTGCGATGACCCGGCAGGCCGGTACCGGTGGCGCAGCTCCGCCCCGGACAGGATCCGCCGTAAGGTGGCGATCATGCAGCGCGTTGCGGGGATCCTGCTCGCCGCGGGCGAGGGGAGCCGCCTCGGCCAGCCGAAGGCGCTGGTCGAGCTGGGCGGCGTCCCGCTCGCCGCGCGCGGGGCCGCCATGCTGCGCGCGGGCGGGGCCGAGCCGGTCGTGCTGGTCACCGGGGCTGTCCCGGTCGGGCTGCCCGGGGTGATCGCGGTGCACAACCCGGCCTGGCGCACCGGCATGGGCTCCTCGCTCGCCGCCGGGCTGGCCGCGGTGCCCGGCGACTGCGACGCCGCGGTGGTGGCGCTGGCCGACCAGCCGCTGGTCGGCGCCGCGGCGGTGGCCCGGCTGATCAGCGCCCGGCAGGCCGGTGCCGCGGTGGCCGTGGCCGGGTACCAGGGCCGGGCCAGGAACCCGGTGCTGCTCGGCCGGGAGCACTGGCCGCAGGTCATCGCGCTGGCCACCGGGGACGCGGGAGCGCGGCCGTTCCTGCGCGCCCGGCCCGGCCTGGTCACCGTGGTGGAGTGCGGGGACACCGGCCGGCCCGACGACATCGACACGCCCGCGGATCTGGCCCGGGTCGCCGCGGAGCTGGCGGCCGGGACCGCTCAGGACTGAAGGGCCGCGGCGCCCCAGCTGTGCGTCACCGACGCGCCGGGCTCGAGCACCAGCAGGCCGGTGCCGCTGGCCAGCGCGTTCGGCGGGCAGGTCATCGGCTCGACGGCCAGCGCCCGGCGGCGCCGCTCCGGCGGCAGCGCGTCACCGGTGAACACCTGCAGCCAGTCGAAACCGGGCCCGGCCCAGAGTTCCACCGCCCGCTCTTCCTGACCGCCCGGCCCGTCCTGATGGCCGCCACCGGAGCGCAGCACCGCGCGGGCCCGGCCTGCACCGTCCCGGGCCAGTCCGGTCAGCGCATGGTCGAGGCTGATCCCGGACAGCGGCCGCGGCACGGTGAAGTCGTAGGGGGTGCCCGCCACCGGGCGGGGCGGCCCGGTGGGAATGCCGCGCTCGTCGGCCGGCAGCCAGTCGCGGGCCGCGAGCTGCAGGGTGCAGTCGTCCAGCTCCGGGGCGCCGGCGGTCAGGTACGGGTGCTGCCCGGCCCCGTACGGCGCCGGACCGCTCCCGGCGTTGCGGGCGGTGATGTCGGCTCGCAGGCCCGCATCCTGGTTCAGCTGGTAGGCCGCGGTCAGCTCCAGGCAGAACGGGTAGCCGGGCCGGCCGAGCAGCAGCAGCCGCAGCGTGACCGAGTCCGCCGTGGTCGCCGCGATATCCCAGCCGGTCCACCGGGTCAGCCCGTGGATGGCGTTGCCGTGCTGCGGCTCGCTCAGGTCGAGCTGGTAGTCACGGCCGCCGAAGGAGTACCGGCCGCCGTCGACCCGGTTGGGCCACGGCAGCAGCAGCTGGCCGGTCCCGGCGGACGGCAGCTCGGCGGCCTGGTAGCCAGCCAGCACCGGCTGGCCGCGGAAGCTGAGCTGGCGCAGCCCGGCGCCGAGCGCGGTCACGGTGGCGCGGTAGTCGCCTGCGCTGATATCCCGCTGCTCGCCGGTCAGCAGCACCTGAGCCGGACCGGCGGATCCGGGTGAGCCGGCCGATCCGGCGGAGACGGGAGGTGGGGTCGCCATGCGGCCTATTGTGGCCTGCCCGGGCCGGGCGCCGCGGGGCGGGCGCGCGGAAGGCGCGGCAGCAAAGCAGGAAAGCCGGCGGGGCTGCTTGGGGAGCGGGGGACCTTCAGCCCCGCCGGCAGTTTGCACCTTAGCCGTCGCGGCGGCACAGATGGGGGAACTTCGCCAACCCCGTACCAGAAGACGGTCACCTGACGGTCCGGCCGGGCGGCGGCGATATCCGGGCACGGCGGAGGGCCCGCCCGCCGGCAATCCGGTCGTGCGGGCCCCCGCCCCCGCCGGGCCGCCGGATGAGCCGCAGGCCGCCCCGCAACGAGCGGCCGGCCCCCCTGGGCCTCCAGCGGATCAGGCTCGCGGGCAGGTGCGTACCGCGCTGCCGCCCGCGAGCCGGCAACGCGGTCCACTATGGCGTCCTCAGCTGGGCAATGCCGGCGGCCGGTAACTACCCGGACAAGCCCGGACAGCTCCGCCCGGACCACTGGGGCGCCCGCTCGTGCAACCTCACCGGTAGCGGCTGCGAGCCGGACGATCCCGCCGCAGAATGGGTGAATCAGGCCCGGACCACAGGGGGCGCCGGGTCATAGTGCTCGCCCGGCGGCCAGCGGCCGGCCGCCCGCGCGCCGCGGGCAGCAAGGGGGCCCCGTGGACAATGTGCCGCGGGCTCGACCGACGACACCGTGTGGCTGTGGCGGGTCGCCGACCCGGCTCACCCGGCGCTGCTCGCCGATCTCACCGGAGCGGCCGGGCACATCTACTCGGTGGGGTTCAGCCCGGACGGGGCGACGATGGCCGCGGGCAGCGCCGACGGCACGGTGCGGCTCTGGAACACGAGTGCGGCCGCTGAGGCCCGGGCCATCTGCCAGTTCGCCGGGCAGCCGGTAACCCGGGCGGAATGGCACCGGTACGACCCGAGCCGCGGTTACGACCGGCCCTGCTCGTGACGGCGCCGCTCCTCACGGCCCGCAGTGACGCGGTCCCCGGTCACCAGGACCCCGCGACTCAGCCGCGCGGGGCCAGCACGCCGGTGCGGACCGCCTCGGCCGTGAGCACGCCGAACAGGTAGAAGTAGGCCGATTCCTCGTCGGCGAACAGCCGGGTCTCGTGCCGGGCGCCGCCGGAGAAGCTGAACACCTCCCAGCCGGACGCGGCCCGCATCAGGCACATGGCGCCGTCCCGCTCGGCGCCGATGGCGTAGGACGCCGCCGGGATCGCCGCCTGGCCCGCCAGTTCGGCGAAGGTCTGCTGGGCGCTGACCCGGGCACGGTCGCCGCGGTGCCGCCGCGACGATGGCGGGAAGGCCCCGGGCGGGACGGCCCCGGGCGGGAAAGTTCCGGTCGCCGCCGCCGGCCCGGCCCCGAAAGCCCCGGGAGCAGGCGCGGGCCCGGCCCCGGGGGTCACAGGAGCCCCGGGAGGCACGGGATCGGGAGCAGCCGGCTGCGTCACCGGGGCGGCCGCGGTGACCGCGGGCGCCGCGGCGGCGGCGCGCAGGGCGGCGGCCTCCAGCGGGAGCGGCCGGCTGGCCGGGGGCGGCAGCGCCACCTCGGGATTGCCGCGGGCGGCCCCCGGGGCCGCGGCCGGCTGCGGGCCGTTCCTGGCCGCCGGCGTCGGGCCGGTCACCGGCACATTGCCGATCGAGGGCAGCGGCCCGGTGCCCGGGCCGAGGCCGCTGCGGTAGGGGTAGTGGTAGTCGCGCCGTTCCTCGACCACGTCGGCAACTTCGCCGTGCGGGGTGATCAGCTCGAACACGCCCCGGTCCACCTGCCAGTACCCGATCTGCTCAGCCCGGTAGGCGTCGTGCCCGAGGTAGGCGATGTGCAGCCGGTCACCGAGATCGTCGAGGACCAGGCAGCGCTCGCCGCGGAACGTCCCGACCGGGCGCGACTCCCACAGCGCCTGCACCTCCTCGACCCGGACCTGCTTGCGCCAGTAGCCGGGCGCCGGGTCGAAGCGCAGTGCCTCCGGCGGCGGCAGCGCGGCGAACAGCACCACGTCGCGGTCGGTCGGGCCGATGCCCGCCTCGTATTGCGCGCCGCGGTAGGTCGCCATCAGCCGGAAGCGCACCCCTAGCCTCCCTGCCGCAGCCAGGTCTGGCCGTCGAACCGGGCGACGATATCCGCGTGGCCGGCCGTGATCCGGTAGATCTCGGCGCCGACCGGGACCGGGACGGGATCGGTGAAGAACTCGGGGATGGCCCGCCCGGACGGCGAGGTGTACCCGGTGCCGGTGAACGGCGGCTTGTCGGTCCAGTCGCCGCCCCGCTCCGGCGACAGCGGCACCCGGTAGGCCTCGGCTCCTACGGCCGGCCAGCGCAGCACGTACACCTCGGTCATGTCCGGGCTGTACTCCGAGCCGTGGAATCCCAGGTCAAGTACCTCGTAGAAGTCCTCAGGGCTGGTGAACGAGCAGTCCGACGCGCGGTAGACGAAGCCGGCGATCACCGACCGGCGGGCGGTCAGGTACGGCTCGACCAGCCGCGGCGGGATGGCCTTGTGCATCAGCGTCCCCGGCATGATCGCCGTCGATGCCTGATCAAGCTGACGCACGCGAAATCCTCTGGTCTGCGAAGGTGATCTAGTTTCAGCAGCGTCTCACATCGCGAAATGCGGCCTCAACTCCTTCGGCGCAGCCCGCCCGCCCGGCCTTGCTGCCTGCTTGCGGCACTACAGTGAGCCGGTGGCGGCGCCCAGCGATCAGGCCGGCGATCAGCCCGGCGATCAGCCCGGCGATCAGGCCGGTAATCAGGCCGGCGATCAGGCCGGTGATCAGCCCGGCGGCCAGAATCGCTTCCCCGCGGACGACGGCTCGGCCGACCCGGTGCTGGCCGCCGCGCTCGCCGGGTACGCGGCCGGGCGCCGCGGCGAGCAGGCCGTGCTGGCCCTGCTGGCCGGCGCCCGGCTGCTGATCCCGATCGTGCCGATGCCGGATGCGCCGGCGCGGACGCGCCAGCGCCAGCTGAGCCGCGGGACGCCGGGCCGCCCGATCACGACTGCGCCCGCCCGGCCGCCGCGGGCGGCGCCCGGGAGATGGCCATGCCCCGGCTCATCGGCGCCGACGGCCAGGCGCGATCCCCGCCTTCACCGGCCTGGATGCCCTGACGCGCTGGCAGCCCGCCGCGCGCCCGGTGCCGGCGGACGCCGCGGTGGTCTGGCGGACCGCGGCCGGGGAGCCGTGCGCGGTGGTGATCGACGTGGCCGGGCCGGTGCCGCTGGCCGTCGAGGGCGCCCGCCTCGCCGCGCTGGCCGCCGGCACGCCGGTTCCCGCCCCGCACGAGGACCCCGACGTGCGCGGTGCCGTCGCCGCGGCCGTCACCGGCCAGGCTCCCGGCGCGCGGTTCGCGCTGCGCCCCGCCCCCGGCGGGGACCCGGAAGCGGGCCCCGACCTGGTGCTGGAACTGGCGCTGCCGCCGGACCTGGCCGGCCCAGAAGCCGGGCAGGCGGCGGCCCGGGTCGGGCAGGCCGTGCTGGCCCTGCTGGGCGGCCGGCTGCGCCGCGGCATCGCCGTCGCCCTGCGATAGCCGCCGCATCGCGCTGCGGTGACGTCCTCGCCCGGTAGCAGCCCCGCTGCCCTGCGGCAATCGCCCCGCGTAATCGCGCCCGTCCGCTGGGCTCGCGTCCCGGGCCGCGGGCCCGTCATGGCAGGATCGGCAGCATGCTGCGCTGGCTGACCGCGGGGGAATCGCACGGGCGCGCGCTCGTGGCGGTCTGTGAGGGCCTGCCCGCCGGGATCGAGATCACCACGGCCGACGTGGCCGCCGCGCTGGCCCGCCGCCGGGCCGGGTACGGCCGCGGCGCGCGGATGAGGTTCGAGCAGGACGAGGTCGAGCTCACCGCGGGAGTGCGGCACGGCCGCACCCTCGGCGGGCCGGTGGCCGATGCGCATCGGCAACACCGAATGGCCCAAGTGGGAGACGGTGATGGCGCCCGACCCGGTGGACGCCGGCGAGCTGGCCGGGCAGGCCCGCAACGCGCCGCTGACCCGGCCCCGCCCCGGCCACGCCGACCTGGCCGGCATGCAGAAGTACGGCTTCGACGAGGCCCGGCCGGTGCTGGAGCGGGCCAGCGCCCGGGAGACCGCCGCCCGGGTCGCGCTCGGCGAGCTGGCCCGCCGCTACCTGCGCCAGGTGCTGGGCGCCGAGATCGTCAGCCACGTGGTCGCCCTCGGCCCGGTCAGCGCGCCGGACGGGCTGATTCCCGAGCCGCAGGACGCCCCCCGGGTGGACGCCGACCCGGTGCGCTGCCTGGACCCGGCGGCCAGCGCGGCCATGCAGGCCGAGATCGACGCGGCCCGCCAGGACGGCGACACGCTCGGCGGGGTGATCGAGGTGGTCATCCACGGACTGCCGCCGGGCCTGGGCAGCCACGTGCACGCCGACCGGCGGCTGGACGGGCGGCTGGCCGGCGCGATGATGTCGATTCAGGCCATGAAGGGCGTGGAGATCGGCGACGGCTTCGCCACCGCGCGCCGCCGCGGCTCGCGAGCGCACGACGAGATCGAGGGCGACGGCCGGCGTATCCGCCGCGTCACCAACCGGGCGGGCGGGATCGAGGGCGGCATGTCCACCGGCGAGCCGGTCCGGGTCCGGGTCGCGATGAAGCCGATCTCCACCGTGCCGCGGGCGCTGGCCACCGTCGACGTGGCCACCGGCGAGCCCGCCCGGGCCATCAACCAGCGCAGCGACGTCACCGCGGTGCCCGCGGCCGGGGTGGTGGCCGAGGCGATGGCCGCGCTGGTGACCGCGGACGCCGCGATCGAGAAGTTCGGCGGCGACTCGGTGGCCGAGGCGGCCAGGAACGCCGGCGGTTACCTGAAGGCGATGGTGATCCGGTGACCCCGGCGGCAGGCCCGCTGGCCATCCTGATCGGGCCGCCCGGCGCGGGCAAGACCACTGTCGGCGCGCTGCTCGCGCGGCGACTCGGGGTCCCTTCACCGATACCGACGCGGTGGTCGAGGCGGTCGCGGGCAAGCCGGTCGGCGACATCTTCGTCGCAGGACGGCGAGCAGGCGTTCCGGGCGCTGGAACGGCAGGCCGCCGCCGCGGTGATCACCGGCCGGGCCGCCGCTCCGGACGGCGGCAGCGGCGCCGCGGCGGACGGCCGGTACGTGGCGGCACTCGGCGGGGGCTCGGTACTGGACGCCGGCACCCAGGACCTGCTGGCCGGAAGGCCCGTGGTCTACCTGGAAACCGGCTTCGCCGACCGCGGCCAAGCGGGTCGGCCTGGACCGGCCCCGCCCGCTGCTGATCGGCGCCAATCCGCGGGCCCAGCTCAAGGCGCTGCTGGACCAGCGGCTGCCGGTCTACGCCCGGCTCGCCGGCGATCACCGTGCCGACCGACGACCGGGACCCGGCCGACATCGCCGGCGACATCGCCGCCGCGCTGTGCTCATGACCGCCAGCGGCGAGGCTCATGACCGCCAGGGGCCGCGCTCATGACCGCCAGCGGCGCGGGCTCATGACCGCGACTACCATCTCCGTCGGCGGCGAGCAGCCCTACGAGGTGCTGATCGGCACCGGCATCGCTCGACCGGCTGCCGGCGCTGACCGGCCCGCCGCCGCGCACCGTGGTGGTGATCCACGCGGCCGGGCTGGCCGCGCCTGGCGCGGCAGGCCGGCGCTGTCCTCGGCGCCGCCGGCTTCGCGGTGCACCTGATGCCGGTGCCCGACGGCGAGGCGGCCAAGGACATCGCCGTCGTCGGCGGGGCTGTGGTCGCGGCTGGCGGCGCTGCGGGTCACCCGCGCCGACGCGATCGTCGGCGCTCGGCGGCGGAGCGGTCACCGACGCGGCCGGGTTCGCCGCGGCCACCTGGCTGCGCGGGATCCGGGTCGTGCTCGTGCCGACCACGCTGCTGGGCATGGTGGACGCGGCGATCGGCGGCAAGACGGCAATCAACACCGACGGCCGGCAAGAACCTGGTCGGCGCGTTCCACCCGCCCGCCGGGGTGCTGGCCGACACCGCGGTGCTGGCCACGCTGCCGCCGCGCGAGTACGCCAGCGGCCTGGCCGAGGTGATCAAGGCCGGGTTCATCGCCGACCCGGTGATCCTCGACCTGGTCGAGGCCGGACCCGGCCGCGGCCGCGCGGCCCGGCGGCCCGCACGAGCGCGAGCTGATCGAGCGGGCGGTCGCGATGAAGGCGGCCGTCGTCTCCGCCGACCTGCGCGAGGCCGGGCCGCGGGAGATGCTCAACTACGGCCACACGCTCGGCCACGCGATCGAGCGGGCCGAGTACTACCGGATGCGGCACGGCGAGGCCGTCGCGATCGGCATGGTGTTCGCCGCCGCGGTCGGCCAGCTGGCGCGGCGGCTGGACGCCGCCACCGCGGACCGGCACGCCGCCGATGCTGCGATCGGTCGGCCTGCCGGTCCGCTACCGGCCGGGCGCCTGGCCGCAGCTGCGCGAGGCGATGGCGGTGGACAAGAAGACCCGCGCGGCGGGGCTGCGGCTGGTCGTGCTGGACGGGCTGGCCCGGCCCGGCATCCTGGCCGCCCCCGCCGAGGACCTGCTAGCCCGCGCTTACGCGGAGGTGAGCTGACTGATGACTCAGGATGTGCCGCCCGGCCGCCGCGTCCGACCGGCCCCGCGCCGCGCACCGTGCTGGTGCTGTCCGGGCCCGAACCTGGCCAGGCTCGGCTCCCGCGAACCGGAGATCTACGGCACCGCCACGCTGGCCGACGTCGAGGCGGCCTGCGGCGAGACCGGCGCGCAGCTCGGGCTGGCCGCGGACTGCCGCCAGACCGACGAGCGAGGCCGAGCTGGTCGGCTGGGTGCACGAGGCGGCCGATGGCGCGCTGCCGGTGGTGCTCAACCCGGCGGCGTTCACGCACTACTCCTACGCCCTGGCCGACGCGCTGGCCATGCGCACCGCGCCGCTGGTCGAGGTGCACCTGTCCAACCCGCCGCCCGGGAGCGGTTCCGGCACACCTCGGTCGTCGCCGCCGTCGCCGACGGCACGATCGCCGGCTTCGGCATGCTCTCCTACCAGCTGGCCGTGCAGGCGGTCGCGCACCTGCCTCGGGAACAGACCGTTCATTCAGCAAAGGGCTCGTGAGGCTGATGCGCATCGGGATGGCACTGAACTACGCCGGCGGCTTCACCGAGACCGCGGCCGAGCTGGCCGACTACGAGAAGGCCGGGCTGGACATCGTGTTCGTGCCCGAGGCCTACAGCTTCGACGCGGTCAGCCAGCTCGGCTACCTCGCGGCGAAGACGCAGCGGCTGCAGCTCGCCTCCGGGATCTTGCCGATCTACTCCCGCACGCCGACGCTGACCGCGATGACCGCCGCCGGGCTCGACTACGTCTCCGGCGGCCGGTTCGTGCTCGGCCTCGGCGCGTCCGGCCCGCAGGTGATCGAGGGCTGGCACGGCGTGCCCTACGACGCGCCGGTCGGCCGCACCCGCGAGGTCATCGAGATCTGCCGCGCGGTGTGGCGGCGCGAGCGGCTGCAGCACGAAGGACGGCACTACCACATCCCGCTGCCGCCGGCCAGGGCACCGGGCTGGGCAAGCCGCTCAAGCTCATCAACCACCCGGTCCGCGACCGCATCCCGATCGTGGTCGCGGCGATCGGCCCGAAGAACGTGGCCATGGCCGCCGAGCTGGCCGAAGGCTGGGAGCCGATCTTCTACCTGGCGGAGAAGGCGGCGCAGGTGTGGGCGGAGCCGCTGGCGGCGGGCCGGGCCAGGCGCGACCCGGCGCTGCCGCCGCTGGAAGTAATCGCCCAGGCCCACCTGGCCATCGGCGAGGATGTGACCGGCCTGCTGGAGCTCGGCCGGCCGATGCTGGCGCTGTACATCGGCGGGATGGGCGCCAGGGGCCGCAACTTCTACCACACCCTGGCCACCCGGTACGGCTACGGCGCGGCGGCGGACCAGATCCAGGAGGCCTACCTGGCCGGGCGCAAGGACGAGGCGGCTGCCCTGGTGCCGGCCTCGCTGCTGGCGGGCACCTCGCTGATCGGCCCGCGTTCGCAGGTCGCCGAGCGGCTGGCGGCGCTGCGCGAGTCCGGGGTCACCACGCTGAACGTGACCCCGGTCGCGCCGTCGCACGCCGAGCGGGTCGCGCTGATCGAGCAGATCCGCGAGCTGGCGGCCTGACCCGGCGGCAGGGCGGGGGTCGCCGGGCGGCCGGTTCCGCGCGACAATCGGACTGACGGCAGCCGGGCGTGCTAGATATGTCCCGGCGAGTCACCTCGCCGCCCCGGGACGGAGGTGGCCGTGCTGCAGCGCAGCAACCCCAGCCAGGACCTGGCCCGCGAGGCCGCGGACCTGCTGAGTATCGTCCAGGTCTCGGAGAGCCGCTCGCTGCACCGGCTGGCCGCGCTCGCCGCCCGGGACGTCCCGGCCTGCTCGGGCAGCCGGCGCGGCCGTCTGGCGCGACGGCGAGGCAGTCGAACTGGCCGCCACCCACCCCGACCTGTCCGCGCTGTTCTCGCTGGCGGTCATGGCCGCGGCCCACCCGTGGGCCGACGCGCTGGCCGCCGGGCAGCCGGTCAGCTGCCCGGACACGCTGGCCGAAGACCGCTGGCCGGACACCGCGGCGGCGGCCCTGGCCCGGGGCGTGCGGTGCCTCGCCATCCTGGTGCACCAGGCCGGGCCGGACGCGGTCACGCTCACCCTGTACGGGGTGCGGCCCCGGTCGCTCGACGCCGATCAGGTGGCGCTGGCCGAGCTGCTGGTGGCGTTCGGCGCGGCGATACTCGGCAACGCGTCCGCCTACGGCGCATCGCAGCGCACTGCGCTGCAGCTGCAGGACGCGGCCAGTTCCCGGATGGTGGTCGACCAGGCCAAGGGGATCTTGATGCACGCGCTCGGCTGCACCGCGGCCGAGGCGTTCGCCAGGATGCGGGCGGTCTCGCAGTCCCGCGGGATCAAAGTGGCCGAGGTGGCGGCCCGGGTCATCGAGGCGCACGCCACGGGCGCGGGCCTGTCCGGCCCGGCCGGGCCGGGGCGCTGAGCGAGCTGGCCCGGCCAGCCCGCCGGACCGTCAGCCCGGCTGGCAGCTGCTCTCGTAGGCCGCGAGCGTCTCGGCCCCGACCCGCTCCCAGGAGTACCGGGTCCTGACCCGGTCAGCCGCGGCGATCCCGAACCCGTGCAGCAGCATCGGGCTGGCCAGCAGCTGGCGGATCCGGCGGGCCAGCGCACCCGGGTCACCGGGCGGGACCAGCACGCCGGTGGCGCCGTCGACGACCGCGTCCTGGTCGGACCCGCCGGCCCAGGCGACCACCGGCGTGCCGCAGGCCATCGCCTGCAGCGGCAGCAGCCCGACCGGCTCGTCCAGCGCGACGTGCACGTACAGGTCCGCCGACCGCAGCAGCGCGGCCATCCGCGCCCCGGTGACCTTGCCGGTGAACATCAGCCGGTCGCTCACCTCGAGCCGCTGGGCCAGCCGGACCAGGTCCTGCAGCACCGGGTCGCCGGCCAGCTCCGCCCGCGGCGGGCCGCCGGCCACGACCAGCTCGGCCCCGGGCACCCGGGCCAGCGCCTCGACCGCGGTGCCGAGCCCGTGCCCGGGGTCCAGCGCCGACACCGCCAGCAGCCGCGGCCGCTTGCCGCGCCGGGCCACCGGGCCGGCCGGGCCGAACGCGCGCACGTCCACCCCGGCCGGCACCAGCCGGATCGAGGTGCGCGGCACGCCCATCCGGGCCAGCGCGGACAGCTCCCGGGTGGACCCGGCCAGCACGGTCTTGACGCTGCGGGCAATCAGCGCCTCGAACCGGGACCGGACCGGCAGTTCGCTCCCCGCCCTGCCTTCCCTGCCCGCTCCGCCCTCCCTGCCCGGCCCGCCCTCCCTGCCCGGCCCGCCCGGGCCGGCCGGCCGCTGCGGGCCGGCCGCGGGCGGGCCGAGCGAATGGAAGGTCTGCACCACCGGCATCGGCAGCTCCCTGGCCGCCGCCAGCGCGGCCAGCCCGCTGGTCCAGAAGTGCGCGTGCACCACGTCCGGCGGGCGCTGCCGCCAGCACCGGGCCAGTTCGGCGCTGAAGTTGCCCATCTGGGCGAGCAGCTTGTCCTCCGGCAGCGGGGCGGCTGGCCCGGCGGGGAGGTACTCGATCGTGACCCCGCCCGCGCCCGACGTGCGCGGCCGGGCCGGGGAGTCCTTGCGGGCGTAGATGGTGACCTGGTGGCCGAGCCCGGCCAGGGTGCGGGCCAGCGCGGCTACCCGGAGACCCTGGATCTGCGGTTCTGATACGGCGGCCGGCGCGGACGTTCCGCTGCTGCGGACGGCGGGAGACGGGACCGCGCTTCCGGTGACGAGGGCGATCCTCATGCTGACGCTGCCTCCTTCGTGCGGACGCCTCAGCGGTCACGAAGGGGTACGGGCAGCTGCCGGGACCCGGGCAGCAAGCCGGGCATCCCGCGAGCTACCGCGGCTGCGATGCAGGCAAGCCTCCGCACCACACCGTGACGGGCGTAGGGGGCGTGCCTGCGTCGTAGACACGTTCCGGGTCACACTAACCGGCCGCGGCTCCGGGTAAACGCGAAAGCCGTGCCTTTCGGCCCTTAGGGTGGGGCCCCATGACGGTGACGGCACGGCAGCGGGACAAGGCGGCGGCCTTCGCGGCGCTGCACGCGGGCCCGCCCTTCGTGATCCCCAACCCGTGGGACGCCGGGTCAGCGCGGGTCCTGGCCGCGCTCGGGTTCGCCGCGCTGGCGACCACCAGCTCGGGACTGGCGTTCACGCTCGGCCGGCTGGACGGCGGCGCCACCCTGGAGGAGGTCGCGGCGCACGTCGCGGCGCTGGACCGCGCCACGGACCTGCCGGTCTCGGCGGACCTGGAGAATGGCTACGGGCCCGGCCCGGGCGCCGCCGCGGCCGCGATCGGGCAGGTGGCGGCGGCCGGCGCGGTGGGCGGCTCGATCGAGGACTGGGACCCGTCCGGCTACCTGTACGAGCTGCCCGCGGCCGCCGAGCGGGTCGCGGCGGCCGCGCAGGCCGCGCGCGGCCTGGACTTCACCTTCACGCTGACGGCGCGGGCCGAGAACCACATCCGCGGCCGCGACGACATCGCCGACACGATCGCCCGGCTGCAGGCCTACGAGCAGGCCGGCGCCGACGTGCTGTACGCGCCCGGGCTGCGCACCGCGGCCCAGATCCGGCAGGTGTGCGAGGCGGTCGGCAAGCCGGTCAACGTGCTCGCCGTGCCGGAGCTGTCGTTCGCCGACGTCACCGCCGCCGGGGCGCAGCGCGTCAGCGCCGGCGGCTCACTGACCTGGGTGGCGGCCAAGGCCATGGCCGGAGCCGCGGCCGCGATCCGCGACCGCGGCGACTTCTCGGCTCTCGCGGCCCGGCTGCCGCTGGCCGACTGGCTCGGACCGCAGCCGGCGCGCTGACCAGCCGGCGCCCGCACCCCGCGGAGCACTCCCGGCCCCGGTCCTACAATTTGCCCACCGGATCGGCGGCCGGACCGCGGCAGCCGGGGTCCCCAGCCCGATCCGCCGTGATCCCGCGCGCACGCGCCGCCGCAGAGGGGATAGGGCCGATGCAGCACCCCGCCGGGCCGGTCATGGCCCGTGAGCTGGCCGCGCTGCGCGAGCGCCGGGACGCGCTGCGCCAGTCCGCCGGCCTGCCGGGCGCCGAGCCCGGCCAGCTCCTGGAGGCGGTCCTCGCCGAGCTGGACGGCGCGATCGACGTGGCGACCGAGCTGGCCGGCCCGGCGGGCCCGGCTGGCGACGGGCCCGCCGGGCCCGCGGATGCCGAGCGCAGGCTGCTGCGGACGGTCTTCGCCGAGGCCCCGGTGCCGCTGTTCCTGCTGGAGCGCAACGGGACGATCCGCCGGGCTAACCGCAGGGCGGGTGAGCTGCTCGGCGCGCCCCCGGGCTACGCCACCGGCAAGCTGCTGACCGCCTTCGTCGGCCTGCCGTCCCGGGCGGCCGTCGCCACCCACCTCGCGGCGGCCGCCCGTACCGGCCTGGCCCGCCAGTTCCGCACCTCGCTGCTCGGCGCGGCCGGCGCGGCTGACGTGCTGGTGACCACGGGGCCGGTCGAGGTGGCGGCCGGGCCGGCCCTGCTGCTGGCCGCCGTCACCCCGGCGGCCGGGGGCGCGGCGGACGGAGCCGCGGCCGCGGGCACGGCGGCCGCCGGGGTGGCAGCGGGATCAGCAGGCCGCCCGGACCGGCCCGCGGCCGGAGCGGTGCAGGCCATGACCGCGCGGATGGACCTGGTGACCGCCGCGACCCGGCTGCTGCTGGAGAACGCGACCTTCAGCGAGCCGGTGACGCTGCGGCGGTGCGCCCGGCTGCTGGCCGGGGAGCTGGCGGCCTGGGTCATCGTCGACGTCGAGCGCCGCCAGCGGCTGCGCCGCCAGGTCGTGATCGGCCCGCCGGACGCGCCCGGCGGCGACCTGGCCCGGCTCGCCGCGGCCGTCAGGCCCGCGCCCGGCACCCTGCCCCACCAGGTGCACGAGACCGGCAACTCCCAGCTCATCGCGCACGCCGAAGACCTGGGCCTGCTGGGCGACTCCGACGGGATGCCGCTGCTGATGCGGCTGGAGGCGACCTCGGTGCTCAGCGTGCCGGTGACCGACAGTGAGCACGCCTACGGGGTGCTCACGCTGGCCCGGCACTCGGGCGACCAGCCGTTCGAGATCGCCGACCTCGGCCTGGTCGAGGAACTCGGGCAGCAGCTGGCGCTGACCATCCGGCTGGACAGGATGTTCCGGCGGCGCACCGAGATCGCCGATTCGCTGCAGGCCAGCCTGCTGCCCCGGGAGCTGCCGTCGGTTCCCGGGCTGGAGCTCGCGGCCGCCTACGTGGCCGCCACCGGCGAGCTCGACGTGGGCGGCGATTTCTACGACGTCTACGCCGTCCCGGGCGGCTGGGGGCTGGCCATCGGCGACGTCTGCGGCAAGGGCGAGGAGGCGGCGGCGGTTACCGCCGCCGCGCGGCACTCGATCCGGGTGCTCGGGCACTGGGACGCCGACCCCGCCGCGGTGCTGACCCGGGCCAACGAGCTGATACTGGCGCCCGAGTTCGACGGCCGGTTCGTCACTGCCTGCGCGGTGCACCTGCAGTGGCGCGGCGACGTGCTGCACGCGGTGCTGGGCAGCGCCGGGCACCCCGCGCAGCTGGTGCTCAGGGCCGACGGGCGGGTGCAGGCGCTGCGCGGCGGCGGGATGCCGCTCGGCCTGTTCGAGGCGGCCGAAGCCGCGGCCGAGGAACTCGAGCTGCACCCGGGCGACACGCTGTTCCTGTACACCGACGGGATCCCCGACGCCCGCAGCCCGGACCTGGAGTACTTCGAGGACCGGCTGACCGACGAGCTGGCCGCGCTGGCCGGCCGCGCGCCCGGCGAGATCGCCGCTTCACTGCAGGCCCTGGTGCTGGAATTCAGCGCCAACGAGCTGCGCGATGACATGACCATGCTGATCGCGCGGGTGGGGACCCGGCCCGGCGACACCGGCACCGAGGCGATGGTGATCCAGCCGGGCAGGTCCGGCCCGGGATTGCCCTAGCCGCCCTCACCGGGATCAGCGGAGGGCGCATGCCCGGCGGCATCCCGGGCCGCGGCCCGGCGAGCCGCCGCCTCGTCTTCCGGCTGCCGCCGCAGGATGCCCGCCTCGCCGTTCCCGCCCGCCCGGCGCCCGGCCGGCCCGGATGCGGTCTCTCCGGCGGCCGCGGTGTCCTCGCTGACCTGGTGGCCGGCGGCCTCGCGGCTGCTGGCCTGCCCGCTGGCCTGCTGGCTGTCGTGGCCGGCCATCTCGGCCAGCTGGGCGCTGCTGAGCACCTCGGCGGCCAGCACCGCCGGGTCCTCGACCAGGTAGGCCGGTGCCTGCCGGTCACCGTGCTCGTGCGGCGCGTCCTCGCCGGTCTCGCTGTTCAGCACCACCCGGCGCCGCAGCCAGCCGGTCGCGCGCGAGCGCAGCAGCAGCCCCGCCCCTCCGGTCAGCGCGATGATCAGGCCCACGACGTGCAGGTTGATGCCGGGCGTGCTGGCGTTCACGGCCAGGCCGAGGATGGCCCCGAGGGCGATCAGGGTCAGCCCGGTTGCGGTTCTCATGGTGCTCCGATCAGCGTCTGCTGCGGCTCGCTGCCCAGCATCCGCTCGCGCAGGTAAGCCAGTGACTGGGAGATGAGCCGGGACACGTGCATCTGCGACAGCCCGAGCTGCTCGCCGATCTGCGCCTGGGTCATGTTGCCGTAATAGCGGAGCAGCAGGATGCGCTGCTCGCGGGCGGCCAGCTCGGTCCAGTGCACGGCCAGCGCCGCCATATCGAGTGCGTGCTCGACCTGCGGGTCCTCCTCGCCGAGCAGGTCGGCGAGGCTGGCCCGCTCAGCCAGGTCCGACACTGGCGCGTCCAGCGACGAGGCGGTCAGGCCCAGGTCGGCCTGCCGGGCCTCGCGCAGCTCGGCCACCGGCACTCGCAGGTAGCCGGCCAGCTCGCTGTCCAGCGGGGCGCGCTGCAGCTGCTGGGTCAGGTCGGCGGCGGCGGCCCGCATGGCCAGCAGCAGCTCCTGGGACGACCGGCGCACGTGCAGCTGCCAGCGCCGGTCCCGGAAGTGGCGCTTGATCTCGCCGCTGACGCAGGCCAGCGCATACGGGGCGAGGCTCGGGCCGAGCTCCGGGTCGAACCGGGTGATCGCCTTCATCAGCCCGACGTAGCCCACCTGCATCAGCTCGTCGATCGTCTCCGGGCTGCCGCGGTACCGCCGCGCGCAGGAGCGCACCAGCGGCTGGTACCGGCTGACCAGCATCTCGCAGGCAGCCGACCGGCGGGCGCTGCCCGGCGGGCAGCTGCGCACGATCCGCAGCAGCTCGCCCTCGCCGCATGCCGCCAGCTCGCCGGTCATCGCCGGCCCGGGCAGGTCAGCCGGCCAGCTGACCTGCGGGTCACCGGACAGAACCGCAGTGGCCGCGGGCCCCGCGTCCTGGTCCGCTGCCGGAGCCTGCGCCAGCATCGTCATCGTCGCCTCCGTTTGGCGCCGCACATCCTGGCGAGAAGCACTATGCCCGCCGGGCGTGAAATAAACATGCGCGGCCGCGTGCCGACCGGTGGCATAAACGCCCCGGAAGGTGGTTGTCACTAGTGACCGTTGTGGCTAGTAATAATGGCCGGCCGCGACCAGGATCGGGAGGGAGGCGAACATGACGGGCAACCAGCCGGGCCGCCCGCGGCGGGCCCGCCGGCCTGCTCTGGCGGACGCGCCCAGGGTGGTCATCGTCGGCGCCGGGTTCGCCGGGCTGACCGCGCTGCGGACGCTGCGCGGCGCGCCGGCGGCGGTGACGCTGGTGGACGCCAACATCTACAGCACCTTCCAGCCGCTGCTCTACCAGGTCGCGACGGCCGGGCTCACCTCGTCGGACGTTGCCTACCCGCTGTGGACCGCGGCGCACAAGAACGGCGCCCACTTCCACCACGGCGAGGTCACCGGGCTGGACACCGGCCTGCGACAGCTGCGGCTGGCCGACGGCGGCACGCTCGGCTATGACTACCTGATCATGGCCACCGGGGTCACCGCGGCGTTCTACGGCGTCCAGGGCGCCGCCGAGAACGCGCTCAGCCTCTACACCCGGCGCGATGCCATTACCCTGCGCGACCGGCTGATGGCCGAGCTGGAGACCCGCAGCGGCGATGACGACCACCGCGACCTGGCCGTCACCATCGTCGGCGGCGGCGCCACCGGGGTGGAGCTGGCCGGCACCATCGCCGAGTTGCGCAACATCTCGCTGCCCGCCTCGTTCCCCGACGTGGACCCGTCCCGGCTGTGCGTCCGGCTGATCGAGATGGGCCCGGCGCTGCTGCCGCCGTTCGCGCCCGGGCTGCGCGAGTACACCCGCGGCCAGCTGCTGTCGCGCGGCGTTGACGTGCGGCTGGACACGGCCATCAAGGAGGTAGGCGCGGACTACGTGGTGCTCGCCGACGGCTCCCGGCTGCAAAGCGACATCACCGTCTGGGCGGCCGGGATCAGCGGCCCCGAGGCGGTGGCCAAGCTCGGCCTGCCGGTGGGCAAGGGCGGCCGGATCCTGACCGGTCCGGACCTGCGGGTCACCGGCGAGGAGCGCATCTTCTCGGCCGGCGACATCGCCCGCGCGGAACAGGACCCCTCGCCCCAGCTGGCCCAGCCCGCTATCCAGCAGGGCCGGCATGCGGCCCGGCAGATCCTGCGGCTGCTGGCCGGGCAGCGCACTGAGGCGTTCCGCTACCACGACAAGGGCACGATGGCGACGATCGGCCACCGCTCGGCCGTGGTCGAGTTGCCGGGCAAGATCAGGATCCGCGGCACCCTCGCCTGGCTGGCCTGGCTGGGCCTGCACCTGCTCTACCTGCTGGGCGGCCGCAACCGGATCGTCGCGCTGGTCAACCTGTCGTGGCGCTACCTGACCTGGAGCCGCGGCGGCGGCGTGGTGCTCGGTGACGACCCGCCGGAGGGCGCGACCCTCGGCCGCGCTGCCGCCGCCGCCGGAAGCTGAGGCCAGCGCCAGGATCGGCGCCGGCCGGGCCAGCGCCTGCTGAGGGAGACCCGGGGCTGCCGCGGCCGGGCGGCCGGGCATAACCTCGACGGCATGCCAGCAGCGCACGCCGTCCGCCGGGCCCGCCTTCAGCCGCTAGTCGCCGCGGCCGGCGCCGACGCGGCGCTGATCACCACCGGCGTGAATGTCCGCTACCTGACCGGGCTGGCCAGCTCGAACGCCGCGCTGTTGCTGCCCGCCGACGGCAGCCGCGCGGTGCTGGCCACCGATACCCGCTACGAGCTCCCCGCCCGGGCCGGCTGCCCGGACCTCGACCTGGTCATCGACCGTTTCATCGAGCCGGCCCTGGCCGCCTGGGCGGTCACGGCCGGCTGGGGCGCGCTCGCCTTCGAGGCCCAGGAGATGACGGTCGAGCGGCACCTTGAGCTGGCCAGCGGCCCGGACGGGCTGATCCTGGTCCCGCTCGGCCATGCCGTCGAGCAGCTGCGCACGGTCAAGGACGAGGCGGAGATCGCGCTGATCGCCCGGGCCTGCGAGATCACCTGCCAGGCGCTGGAGCAGGTCCGGCCGCTGCTGCGGCCGGGCACCACCGAGCGGCACCTTGCCGTCATGCTCGAGCGGGCGATGACTGACCTCGGCGCGGAGGGGCTCGCCTTCGAGACCATCGTGGCCAGCGGGCCGAACGGCGCGGTCCCGCATCACGTACCGGGCCGCCGCGAGTTCGCCGCCGGCGACCTGGTCACCGTGGACTGCGGGGCCCGGTTCGAGGGTTACCACGCCGACATGACCCGCACGTTCGCGATCGGGGCGCCCGCGCCGTGGCAGCGCGAGATCTACCAGGTGGTGGCGGACGCGCAGGCCGCCGGGGTGCAGGCGGCCCGCGACGGCGTGCAGGCCACGGACCTGGACGCGGTGTCCCGCCAGATCATCGCCGCAGCGGGCTACGAGGAGTACTTCGAGCACGGCCTCGGGCACGGCATCGGGCTGCAGGTGCACGAGGCTCCGATCATCGGGTACGGCAGGCCGGGTAGACTGGCCGACCGGGTTCCCGTCACCGTCGAGCCCGGTATATACCTGCCCGGCAAGGGCGGCGTGCGGATCGAGGACACCCTGGTGGTGCGGGCCGGCGCTGAGACACCTGCCGAGCTGCTCACCACGACCACCCGGGACCTGCTCGTCTTGTGACCTGCGACGAGCCGCGCCCATCGGACCTGCAGGAGAAGTAACTCACGTGGCCACCACCAACGACCTCAAGAACGGCATGACGCTGAGCATCGACGGCCAGCTCTGGAACGTCGTGGATTTCCAGCACGTCAAGCCGGGCAAGGGCGGTGCATTCGTCCGCACCAAGCTGAAGAACGTGATGTCAGGCAAGGTCGTGGACCGCACCTTCAACGCCGGCGTCAAGGTCGACGTGGCCAACGTCGACAAGCGGGAGATGCAGTACCTCTACCGCGAGGGCGAGGACTTCGTCTTCATGGACACCCAGGACTACGACCAGCCGCACATCCCGGCGGCCACGGTCGGCGACGCGGCCGGCTACCTGCTGGAGGAGCAGACCGCGGTGATCGCCTTCAACGACGGCACCCCGCTGTACGTCGAGCTGCCGGCCGCCGTCGAGCTGACCGTCCGGCAGACCGACCCCGGGCTGCAGGGCGACCGGTCCACCGGCGGCACCAAGCCCGCGACGCTGGAGACCGGCGCCCAGATCCAGGTCCCGCTGTTCATCACCACCGGCCAGAAGATCCGGGTCGACACCCGCACCGGCGCTTACCTCGGCCGGGCGTGAGCCCCGCCCGGACCGCATCCCCGGCATCCTCGGCATCCGTCCCGCGGGAGCGCCATGGCCGCGCGCACTAAGGCCCGCAAGCGGGCGCTGGACATCCTGTACGAAGCCGAGATCCGGGGCGCGCCGGTACTGGAGCTGCTGGCCGAGCGGATCACGCTGGCCAGCCCGCCGGTGTCGGAATACGCGGCCGAGCTGGTGCGCGGCGTCCAGGGCCGCCGCGGCGACATCGACGCGCTGATCGCCCGGTACGCCGCGGACTGGACGCTGGACCGGATGCCTGCCGTGGACCGCAACCTGCTGCGCATCGGCGCCTACGAGCTGCTCTACAGCGCTGAGGTGCCGGACGCGGTGGCGATCAGCGAGGCGGTGGCGCTGGCCCGCGAGCTGTCCACCAGCTCCTCGCCCGGATTCGTCAACGGCCTGCTCGGCCGGCTGCACGATCTCAAGCCCGAGCTGGGCCTGCCGCCGCCGGTCGGCCCGGAATCATCCTCATCCGCGGGCGGCGAGGAAGGTCTCCACGGCGGCGCCCGCGACTAGCTCCAGGGCGGCGGCTGCCGGGACCGCCCGGGTCCCGGCTCACCGGGGCTGGCTGAGTTCGGCGGCCAGCCGCGCCAGCCCGGCGGCCAGCCGCGGGTCGGCCAGCAGCTCGGCGACGTCGTCGGGCACGCCGATGGCACCGACGGCACCAGCGGCTCCGCCGGCCCGGGCGGGGCCGGTGATGGCCAGCGCCGCGGCCTGGCCACCAGGGGAGCGCGGCGGGCCTGCGGCAGGGCCGGCCGCGAGCCGGCCGGGAGCGCGGCGGTGCCGCCGACCGGCCACACCACGGGCGGCGCGGTGCCGGCGAACGCGGCGCGCGTGCTGACCCGGCGCAGGTGCCGGGCCAGTCCCGCCGTCACCAGGACGGTGGCCGCGGACAGGCTCCAGAACGCGGCCCCTGCCGCCGGCCCGAGCCCGGCTCCTGCCGCGGCAATGGCGCTGCCGGAGCCGGCCAGGATCAGGACCCCGGCCGCCGTGACAGCAGGAAGGCCGATGGCGGCTTTGTGGGCAGGACGGCACATCGGGTGCTCCGATCTCGAGATGGCCGGCCGGGCGGGCGCCCGGCCGCCGCTCCGCGCGGTGCCATCCCCGAACCGCGCCGCCGGAAAGCCAGCCAGGTGCGCCCGTGCACCCCGCTCGTGCACCCCGCGTGCAACCCGCGAGCACCGCAATTTCAGCGTAACGAGACCGGCGGCAAAAGCCAGGGTGACGTGGCCGGGCAGTGTCGGCGGCGGGCGCTACCCTCGGTCCGAGGGGAGGCAGGCGTGGCCGACGGGAAGGCAGGCGGGAAGGCAGGCGGGGCCGGGCCGTCCGCGCCCGACGACACCGGCTGCCGCATCCTGCACGTCGACATGGACGCCTTCTACGCCAGCGTCGAGGTGCGCGACCGGCCGGAGCTGGCCGGGCTTCCGGTCATCGTCGGCGCGGTCGGCGGGCGCGGGGTGGTGCTGTCGGCGACCTACCCGGCCCGCGCCTACGGGGTACGGTCGGCGATGCCGGTCGCCCGGGCCCGGCAGCTGTGCCCGCACGCGGTGTTCCTGCCGCCGCGCCACCGGCTCTACGGGGCGGTGTCGAAAGAGGTCATGGCGATCTTCCGCAACGTGACGCCCGAGGTCGAGCCGCTGTCGCTGGACGAGGCGTTCCTGGACGTATCCGGGGCGCTGCGCCGGCTCGGGCCGCCGGCCGCGATCGGCGCGCTGATCCGCCAGCAGGTGCACGACCAGCAGCGGATCTCCTGCTCGGTCGGCATCGCCAGCACCAAGTTCGTGGCCAAGCTCGCTTCCGTGCACTGCAAGCCGGACGGCCTGCTGGTCGTCCCGGCCGACGGCGTGCTCGGCTTCCTGCACCCGCTGCCGGTGTCCGCGCTGTGGGGCGTCGGCGCCCAGACCGGCAAGGCGCTGGCCGGGCTCGGGCTGCGCACCGTCGGCGATCTGGCCCATACCCCGGTGCAGACGCTGGAGCACGAGCTGGGCAAGGCCACCGCCGCGCACCTGTCCGCGCTGGCCTGGGGCCGGGACGCGCGCCGGGTGACGCCCGGTGCCGCGGAGAAGAGCATCGGTGCCGAGGAGACGTTCGCCACCGACATCGACGACCCGGAGCTGATCCGCCGGGAGCTGCTGCGGCTGTCCGGCCGGACCGCGCGCGGCCTGCGGTCGGCCGGCTGCGCGGCCAGGACCGTGGTGGTCAAGCTGCGGCTGGCCGACTTCACGACCATCACCCGGTCCCGCACGCTGGCCGAGCCGACCGACGTGGCCCAGCTGATCTACGCCACCGCGTGCGCCCTGTACGCCGCGGCCGGGCTGGACGCCCGGGCCCGGCTGCGGCTGGTCGGCGTGCGGGCGGCCGGACTGGTCCCGGCCGCGGCCGCGCAGACCCAGCTCGTCCTCGGCGAGCAGCCGTCGGCCTGGCGCGAGGCGGAGCGGGCGGTCGACCGCATCACCGGCCGGTTCGGCGCGGGCATGATCCGCCCGGCTGCGCTGGTCGAGGAGCGCCGGGCGCCGCCGTGACCCCGCATCGGAGGCCCGCGCGGCGCCTCATCTGGTTCTGCGCGCCGGGTACCCTTTCCCGTGACGCACCCACGCTCGTATTCTGGGCATAAGCCAGTCCGAAGGCGGAGCCAGTCGTCCCTGCGTGGATGTCCGATTTGGAGGCACCCGTGCCGCTGTCCGAGCACGAGCAGCGCCAGCTCGAGCAAATCGAGCAGGCGCTATATGCCGATTACCCGCGATTCGCGAACGCCGTGCGCGCTTCTGACCCGCGCGTGCATTACAAGCGACGGGTCATCGAGGCGGCGCTCGGCTTCCTGATCGGCGTTGGCTTGCTGCTCGCCGGCGTGGTCATCAACATCATCCCGGTCGGCGTGGCCGGGTTCGTGGTCATGCTCGCCTGCAGCATGTGGGCGGTCACCAGCTACCGGCACATGAACGGCATCGCCACCGGCCGCGGCCCGGCCTCCGGCCGCCGTGCTCCGGGCGGCCGGCGTGCTCCCGGCGGCCGGCGAGCCCCCGGCGGCCGCCGCTCCGCCCGCCCCCGGCCCGCGAACCTCAGCATGATGGAGCGCCTCGAAGAGCGCTGGCGCCGCCGCCAGGAGGGCGGCAACCGCTAGCCGCGGCCTGCAGGGCGGCAACCGCTAGCCCGTCCGCCCCGCGACGACAGTTGCGCGCAGGCCGGCCGCAGCCGCGCTCAGGCGCGCAGTTCCGCTCACGCTCTTGGCCCAGCTCAGGTTCTTAGTGCAGCTCTGGCTCTCGGTCCAGCTCAGGCGCGTAGCTCCGCTCAGGCTTCCGCGCGCCTGCGGGTCCTTCCGCTGCGGGCCCGTCCCGCCCCGAGCCCGCTGAGCACGTCCAGCGCCCGCCGCAACCCGGCCGCCGCCGGGATCAGCACCGAGGCAGGCAGCAGCCGGGCGCGCCACCGGCCGCGCCGGCCCGCCCGCCGGGCCAGCGCCCGGTGCACGGCCGCCATGTCGGCCGCCAGGTCCGCGGCGGGCAGCGGCACCGGCGCGTAACGCGCCCGCTCCTCAGCCAGCGCGATCCGCCGCAGCGCCGCTGCCGCGTCGCGGTCCAGGGTGGTGCCCGTGCCGATCCGCGCGGCCGCCGCCCGCGGGGACTCGCTCGGCCGCAGCCCCAGGCCGAAGTCGGTCAGGCTGTCCCGGAGCTCCTGCCAGGCCGCGTGCGCCTGCCCGGCGTCGCCGCGGGCGGCCTGCCACCGCCGCCGCCGGATCACCAGCCGCGCCACCGCGGGCGCGGCGCACGCCGCCAGCAGCACGGCCAGCGCGATCAGCAAGGCCAGCAGCGGCGACCCGCCCCGGCCGGCCGCGGCGCGGGCACCGGGCGGCTCGCCGCCGGGGCCGCGGGGGAACGCCTTGATCTTGTTCGCGTTGCCGGCGCCCTTCGTGCTCGGCTGGGCCGTCCGGCTGCTGGGGCCGCCGAAGTTCGGGGCCGTCGCCCCGGCGCCCCCGGCGCCCTTCGGCGATGCGTACGACGGCTGGATCGCGGTGCCCTGGCCGGTCTTGCCGCCCGGGGTCGGCTCGAAGCGCAGCCAGCCGAGGCCGATGAAGTACAGCTCGGGCCAGGAGTGGTAGTCGGACGTGGTGACCAGCCAGCGGCCGTCGTGCTGGCGGGTACCGCCGGTGTACCCGACCACGATCCGGGACGGGATGCCGATCAGCCGGGCCAGCGAGGCCATCGCCACGGCGAACTGCTGGCAGAAGCCGACGCGCTTCCTGGTCACGAAGTCCAGCAGCCCGGCGGCGCCGCCGGCAGCCCGGGCCGCAGGCTGTAGCTGAAGTGGCCGCCGTGCAGGAACCAGTTCTGCAGCGCGACCGCCTTGGCGAACGGCGCGGCGGCATGCCGGGTGATCCGGTCGGCGATCTGGCGCAGCTGCCGCTGGTAGGAGATGTTCAGCTGCTTATAGCCGTGCAGGCTGGACGGTGCCCCGGCCGGGGCCTCGGTCTCCTGCACCGCGGTCGGCTCCGGCTCGCCGCTGGTGACCGTGTAGCTCAGGTTGCTCAGCGACTGGCTGGAGTACACCTCACCGGTGCCGTTGTCCTGCCGCCAGCTGCCCGGCACGTCCAGTTTCTCGGCCTGGTAGGGCAGCGGCAGGTAACTGGCTCCGTAGCCGTCGCTGACCTGGCTGAGCTGGATCCGCAGCCGCACGTTCTGGGTCGGGACGTCGGAGTTCAGCCCGGCGCTGCCCAGCAGCCGTCCGGCCGCCACCGGCCGGCTGTCCCCGCGCGCGACCTGCACCCAGTCCTGGCTGCCGGCATCGTAGTTCAGCACGAAGGTCTGCAGGTACTGGCCCGAGCTGCGGTCACCGCCCAGGATCTGGTAGCTGAGGACCGGCCGCGGCCGGGTCAGCCGCAGCTCGTCGTCCATCTTCAGCAGTGGGTTGGACAGGTCCGTGCCCGGCCCGTTCCCCGAGCTGCCGTCGTGCGGGAACAGTGAGCTCACATGCAGGGTCGGCACCACCAGCGGGACGACGATTGCCGCGCAGATGGCCGCCACGCCGACGCGTCGGCCGGAGGCGGACAGCGCCGTGGTGTTGGGCCCGTCGCCGGCCTCGCCCGGGCCGGAGTCCCGCCACACGGTGACCAGCCGCCCCCAGATCCGCAGCCGGTCGCGGCTGTCGGTCGCGAGCAGGATCAGGAAGCCGGCCACGCCGAGGAAGAACGCCAGTCCCTCGGGCACCCCTGACTCCCTGGCGCTGGTGGTGATGGGCACGCTGTACAGGATGAGCAGCGGCAGTCCGGCAATGGCCGGGCTGCGCAGCCGGACCGCGATCAGGTCGGTCACGGCCGCGATGATGCCGATGCCGCCCGCGGTCACCAGCACGATCCCGGCCACCGGCTGCACCGGCGGCGCGAAATGGCTCTCCATCATCGCCTGCTGCAGCAGCACGCCGAGGTGGCGGACCGAGGCGATGGTGAGCGGGCCGCCGCCGGAGTCCGGGCCGGCGGTGATGAGGCTGAGGTAGATCAGCAGCACGGCGGCGTAGGTCAGCCCGGTGGCCATGGCCCGCAGCAGCCGCTGCCCGGTCGCGCTGGCGATGGCGACGGCCAGGATGACCACCGCCAGAGTCCGGCCGGGCCAGCCCTCCCCGGTGGTCAGCGGCAGGGTCGCCAGCAGCGCCGCTGCGGTCGCGCCGGCGGCGGCCGGCAGCGGCGCCATCCGGGTCACGGTGCCCGCGAGCGCCATCAAGATGACCGCGCCGGCCCCCGCCATCAGCCACTGCGTCCCGCCGACCACCGCGAACAGCGAGACCGAGGCCAGGAAGACGGCCAGCGCCGCGGCCGCGGTCATCCGGTGGTTCATCCGACCGCCTCCGGCCGGCGCATGGCCCCGGGGGCCAGGCCCGGCGCGCTCGCGAACCGGGGGATCCGCTGCCAGGCCACTCCGAGCGGAGTGGCCGCGTCGACCGAGGTCACCCGCCAGCCGGCCGCGCGCAGCACGGCCGCGGCGGCGGCCGTCTCGTCCGGCCGCGACGAGACGCCCGGCCCCGCGCTGAAGGCCGGCGTCCCGGCCGCGCCGGCCCGGGCAGCGTCGGCCCAGCTGGACACCGCGAGCAAGATCGCGATCGCCGGGCCGCCGTGCCGCCGGCTGGCGGCCAGCTGCCGGGCCTCGGTCACCGACAGCCGCCCCGCCACCACGATGATCAGGCCGCCCTCGGCCATCTTGATCGCGCCGGCGGCCGCGCTCAGGTCCCGGCGGTTCGACACGCCAGCCACCGACAGCGTGTCGAGCAGCAGGTCCTCGAACCTGGCCGGGCTGGTCACCGCGCCGCCGTCGGTCACCAGCTGGCCGTCCAGGCCCTCCCGGGCCAGGTGCACGCCGATCGAGGCGGCCGCGCTCACGGCGAACTCGAACGACGACGCCGCGCCGGCCCCGGCGTGCGCGGAGCGCCGGGTGTCCAGCATCAGCACCGCCCGGTTGCGCCAGCGCTGTTCCTCCCGGCGCACCATCAGCTCGCCGTACCGGGCGGTGGAGCGCCAGTGCACCCGGCGCAGCTCGTCACCCTCGCGGTAGACCCGCGGGATGACGTCGTCCTCGCCGGCCGCGGCCGAGGTCCTGGTCCGCCCGTCGCCGTCGCCGAGCCAGCTGCCGCTGACCACCGAGCGGTCCAGCGGGACGATCTTGGGGGTGACCAGCAGGGTGGACCGGGCCGAGAACGACCGGGCCAGCTCGACCAGGCCGAACGCGTCGGCGACCCGCACCTCCAGCGGCCCGATCTCGAACTTGCCGCGCTGGTCGGAGCGCAGCGGGTAGCTCAGCATCCGCATCCCGCCGCGCTCGATCCCGTCCAGCACGTACCGCGGCCTGGTGCCGAGCGAGAACGGCACCGAGTCCTCGGCCAGCATCAGCCCGCTGGGGAAGCGCGACACGTTCTCCAGCTTGAGCGTGACCTTGACGGTGTGCCCGGGCGGCACCCGCGGCGGGGTGATCGTGCGCGCGCAGCTGAGCCGGTACCGGGCCCGGGTGGCGGTCAGCGCGGCCAGCAGCGGCAGCAGCATCAGCAGCGTCCCGATGCTGATCAGGGTGCGCTCGCCGAGCAGCAGGCCGGCCAGGGCGGCGGCCACCCCGGCCGCCAGGAACGAGGTTCCCCTGGTCGTCAGACCCGCGAACAGCGATCTCATGTGTCCGGGCCGCCTTTCTAGCGCGCGGGCAGCGGCAGCCTGCTCACGATCTTGGCCATCACGTCTTCCGGCAGCTCCCGGCCGACCAGCGCCTCCGGCGTGGGCAGCAGCCGGTGCGCCAGCACCGGCACGGCCAGGGTCTGCACGTCGTCCGGGATCACGAAGTCGCGGCCGTCCAGCGCCGCCCAGGCCCGGCTGGCCCGCAGCAGGTGCAATGCGGCCCGCGGCGAGGCGCCGAGGCGCAGCTCGGGGGAGTTCCTGGTCGCCTGGACCAGGCTGATCACGTACTGACGCAGCCCGCTGGCCATGTGGATCTGGCGCACCGCGGCGGCCAGGGCGCGGACGTCCTTGGCGTGCGCGGCCGGGCGCAGCGAGTCCAGCGGCGAGGCCGAGCCGTAGGTGTCCAGCATGGCCAGCTCGGACGCGTTGTCCGGATAGCCGATCGAGATCCGCGCCGTGAACCGGTCCCGCTGCGCCTCCGGCAGCGGGTAGGTGCCTTCCATCTCCACCGGGTTCTGGGTGGCGATGACCATGAACGGCTGCTCCAGCTGGTAACTGGCGCCGTCCACGGTGACCTGGCGCTCCTCCATGCACTCCAGCAGCGCGGCCTGGGTCTTGGGAGAGGCCCGGTTGATCTCGTCGCCGAGCACGATGTTGGCGAAGATCGGCCCGGGCTTGAACTCGAACTCCCGCAATTCCTGGTTGAACGCGCTGACCCCGGTGATGTCGCTCGGCAGCAAGTCCGGCGTGAACTGCACCCGGCGCACCGAGCAGTCGATCGACCGGGCCAGGGCCTTGGCCAGCAGCGTCTTGCCGACTCCGGGGACATCCTCGATGAGGATGTGCCCCTCGGCCAGCAGCACGGTCAGCGCCAGCCGGATGGCGTCCGGCTTGCCCGCGATGACGCTCTCCACGGCCGCGGAGATCCGCCGCGCCACTTGTACCAACTCGGCGAGGTGCGGTTCAGCCTGCCCCGTATCCACCGCCACGTGCCCTCCTCGCGTCGGCCGCGGACCGCCGCCTGGCGCCCGCCGTGTCGCCGTGTGCTGCGCTCAGACATTACGACGCCGCACGGCCCGCTGCGATCACGCAACGATCTCGGCCCCGTAACTGCTTCCTCATCTGCCCATCATGCCTGAGCCCGGCGGATGCTCCGCCGCGGGCCGAGCGGCACGGGCCGCTCCCGGCTGCTCGGCCAGACCCTCCCCTTTCCTCCACCAACGCGCCCCGCAGCGCCCGGTTCACCGTCAGCGCCCGGAAAATCCCGGCATTTTCCGCGACAAGCCGCGTCCCGGGGCGGCCGCTGGCGGGCAGCCGGCCCGCACCCGCACATCCGCGGGTCACCCGCCGGGGTTGGCACTCCACTTCACACCACGCCGATGACCAGCGAGTTTGCCGCAATCTTGGCCCGCTTGAGCGGCCGGGAGGATTGACCGAGGGGATTTGTGGAGTACAGTGGAGGACCGTGGGGTGCAGCGGAGCCCTGCGGATGATCCGGGCGGGGGCTTGGGAGGTGAGGCCGGATGTTCCTCGGTACTCACACGCCCCGGCTCGATGAGAAGGGGCGGCTGATCCTGCCGGCCAAGTACCGGGACGCGCTGGCCGGCGGCCTGGTGCTCACCAAGGGCCAGGAGCGCTGCCTGTCGGTCTATCCGCTGCCGGAGTTTCAGCGGGTCACCGAGGTGCTCAGCTCCCGGGCGCTGCCGGACAAGGACACCCGGGACTTCGCCCGCGTGCTGTTCGCCAGCGCCTCCGACGAGATGCCCGACAAGCAGGGCCGCATCACCATCCCCCCGGCCCTGCGCGAGTACGCCGGGCTGCAGCGCGACTGCGCGGTGATCGGGGCCGTCACCCGGCTGGAGATCTGGGACGCGCAGACCTGGGCCAGCTATTCAGACCAGCAGGAGGACAAGTTCGCGGCGAGGTCGGAGGAGGTACTGCCAGGAATGGGTTAGGGCGGGCGCTGCGCGCTGGCCCGCGGTGACGCGGGCGCGGCCGCAGTCCCCGGTGCCCGGCGAGGTTCCCACCCGCGCTGGACGCCAGGCCGGCTGGCTCCACTTCCCCGGTGCCAGGCGGCGGCTGGCCGGCCGGAGAGCAGATCGGTACAGCTGCGGCTGGGGACCTGGCCGGGCACCAGCGCCCGCGCCCGCACCGGGCAGCACATCGCACCGGCCGGACCGCGGCCGGACAGCAGGACAGGCCGCAGCAGGCGAGCGGCAGCGGGACAGGCGGCAGCGAAGGGGGCGGGGTGGCGGGACACGAGCCGGTCATGGCCGACCGGGTGCTCGCGCTGCTCGCGCCTGCGCTGGAGTCGCCAGCGGCCGTGCTGGTGGACGCCACACTCGGCCGGGCCGGGCACGCCGGGGCGGTGCTGCGCGAGCACGTCGGCGTGAGCCTGATCGGCATCGACGCCGACGAGACCGCGATCGCCGAATCCCGCCGCGCGCTGGCCGCCTACTCCGGCCGGATCACGCTGGTCCACTCCGGTTACGCCGGGCTGCCGGAGATCCTGGACCGGCTCGGCCGCCCGGTGGTGCAGGCCGTGCTGTTCGACCTGGGCGTGTCCTCACCGCAGATCGACGACCCGGCGCGCGGCTTCAGCTACGCGCAGGACGCCCCGCTGGACATGCGGATGGATGCCTCCGGCCCGCTCACCGCGGCCCAGGTGCTCAACACCTACCCGGCCGCCCGGCTGGCCGCCGTGCTGCGCGACTACGGCGAGGAGCGGTTCGCCCGGCGGATCGCCGACGCGGTCGTGCGCGAGCGCGCGGCCGCGCCGCTGACCTCGACCCGGCGGCTGGCCGAGATCGTCCGGGAGGCCATCCCGGCCGCTGCCCGCCGCACCGGCGGCAACCCGGCCAAGCGGACCTTCCAGGCGCTGCGGATCGAGGTCAACGGCGAGCTCGACGCGCTGCGCCGGGCACTGCCCGCGGCGCTCGACGCGCTCGCGGTCGGCGGCCGGGTCGTGGTGCTGGCCTACCACTCGCTGGAGGACCGGATCGTCAAGGCCGAGTTCGCCGCCCGGGTCACCGACACCACGCCGCCGGGCCTGCCGGTGCCGCTGCCGCAGGCGCGGCCCCGGTTCCGGCTGCTGACCCGCGGCGCCGAACGGCCCGGCGACTCCGAACTCGCGGCCAACCCGCGCTCCGCATCGGCCCGGCTGCGGGCCGCAGAGCGGATCAGGCCGGCCGCATGAAGCTCACAGGGAGGCAGAGCCGATGGCTGTGAACACCGACCGCGGCGGCGGGGGAGGGCAGGCCGTGGCGCTGGGCGAGGCCACCCGGCCGGTCCGCGTCCGCCGCCCGGTGGCCCGCGAGCCCGGGCAGGCCGGAGACCGCGCCGGTCACCGGCATCACGACGGCGAGTTCCACCACGACAGCCGCCGCGGTCCCGACGGCCTGCCCGGTCCCGACGGCCTGTCCAGCCGGAGCGGCCAGCCCGGCGGCAGCAATCTGCCCGGCGATGACCGGCTGCCTGATCGCGGCGGGGCCTCCGGCATGCCTCCGGCGGCGCTGCGCGAGCGCCCGGGCCCCGGCCGGTCCGCCCGCGGCCGGTCCCGGGGCCAGGTGCAGGCGCCTTCCCGCCCGGCGCAGCCCGGCCGCCCGGCGCCTTCCCGCCCATCGCAGCTTCGCCGCCCGGTGGCGCCTCCCCGCCCGGGGCAGCCCGGCCGCGAGCCGGCTCCGGCGCGCGGCCTGGTCGCCGACCCCGCCGGGGCGCCGGAGACCGGCCGGGAACCCCCTGCCGCTCCGCCGGCCGAACTGACTGAGCCCGCCGCGCCCGCCCTGCGGGCGGGCCGCATCGGGCGGGCCGGCGGGCGGATGCCGTTCGTGCTGCTGGTCCTGACCCTGCTCGGCGGCTCCATGATCTGCCTGCTGGTCATCAACACCACGCTGGCCGCCTCGGCGCTGCGGATCGACAACCTGCAGCAGGGCAATGCCCACCGCCAGCAGATCGAGCAGCAGCTGGCGCAGCAGGTCGCGAGCGACAGCACGCCCGCGTCGATCTACCGCCGCGCCTGGCAGCTCGGCATGCGGCCGCAGCAGCTGATCAGCGTGCTGAACCTGCGCACCGGCCGGGCCTGGAGCCAGCACGCCACGATGCCGGGCGTGCCGCCGGTGCCGGGCTGGGCCCCGTGACCGGCAGTACCGCGGGCCCGCCCGGGCCCGCCGGTCCGAGCCGGCCTGGCCGGCCCGGCAGTCCCGGCCGCCCCGGGCGCGCCCGCGCCGCCGGCCGCCCTGGCCCGGCCGCGCCGCGCCGTAGCCGCGGGACAGGCCCGGCGGCCGGCCCGGCCCGGGGGCCGGGCCGGCCCCGGCTCCGGCCCGCGGATCAGGTCCCGCCGCCCCGCCGTCCCGAGGCCGGCCCGATCGGCCCGGCCCGCGACCGCAATCAGCCCGGCGGCCGGAACCAGCACGGCGACGGGAACCGGCCCGGCGGCCGGAACCAGCACGGCGACGGGAACCGGCCCGGCGGCCGGAACCAGCACGGCGACCGGCGCCGGCCCGGTGACCGGCATCAGCGCAGCGGCCCGCGGCCGGGCCGGCCTGACCACAGCCTGCGGCCCGGCCGCCCCGCCGGGTGGCGCCGTCGGCCGGCCCGGACCGGCGGCCGCAAGCCACCCGGGCGGGCCCGGCGCCGCACGCGGCTGCGCCGGGCTCGCCCGCACCGCCGCCTCAATCTCGCGCTGACCTGCGTGATCCTGGTGCTGTCCCTGTTCGCCGGGCGGCTCATCCAGCTGCAGGGCATGGAGTCGGGCCGGTACCGGGAGCTGGCCAGCGAGCAGCGGACCGTCTCGGTCCCGCTCCCGGTGGCCCGCGGCTCGATCACCGCCAGCGACGGCACCGACCTGGCCCTGACCGTGCTGACCTACGAGGTGGACGCCCACCCCAACGAGATCCCGGCGGCCCAGCGGCCCGACGTCGCCGCCGCGCTGGCCGGCCCGCTGCGCATGCCGGCCAGCACCATAGACAGCGATATCAGCAACCCGCCGGGCCCGGACTTCGTCAAGCTCACCACCGGGGTCAGCCAGGCCGAGGGGAACACGATCACCCAGCTGCAGCTGCCCGGCATCACCCTGACCCCGAGCTACGCCACCTCGTACCCGAACGGCGACCTGGCCGCCGGCATCCTCGGATTCACCGGATCCTCGCCGGGCCCGCCGCCGCCGCGGCCAGTCCACGTCGACGCCGACGAACCTGCTCACCGGCCACGCCGGGCTGGAGGAGGAGTACAACCGGCTGCTAGCCGGCCGGGCCGGCAGCCAGAAGGTCGAGGTCACGCCGGGCACCGGTCAGCAGATCCCGTTGTCGGACGCCAGCGTGCGCCAGCCAGTCGCGGCCCGCAACCTGCGGCTGACGATCAACCCGGCCATGCAGTACGAGGCCGAGCGGCTGTGCGCGCAGCGCGTCCACATGGACAAGGCGAAGAACTGCTCGATCGTGGTCATGCAGCCCGGCACCGGGCACATCCTGGCGATGGCCCAGTACCCGACGTTCGACCCGTCCGCGCCGGCCAGCGTCGCTTCCACCACCGACATCCCGGTGGCCACCCAGTTCGCGCCGGGCAGCACGGCCAAGGTCATCACCGTGGCCGCGGCGCTGGAGCAGGGCCACAAGACGGTGATGTCGGCCTACCGGGTGCCGGAGAACATCGTGATCGACGGCTTCCCGTTCCATGACGCCGAGATCCATCCCACCGCCCGATACACCGTCGCCGGGATCCTGGCCTACTCCAGCAACGTCGGCATGGTCCAGGTCTCCCAGAGCGTCACCGAGATGCAGCAGTACGACTACTTCCGCAAGTTCGGCCTCGGCTCCTACACCGGCCTCGGCCTGCCGGGCGAGACCCCGGGCATGGTCAACAAGCCGGGCAGCAAGGACTACTGGGGCGACACCCGGTACACGATGGCGTTCGGCCAGGGCGTCGCGGTCACCGCCGTGCAGATGGCCAGCGTGTACGCGACGATCGCCAACGGCGGCGTGCGCGTGACGCCCACCCTGGTGGCCGGCACGACCAGCGCCGCGGGCAAGTTCACCGCCGGCCCGGCCGGCCCGCCGCCGGGTGATCAAGGCCAGCACCGCGCACGAGCTGGTCAAGATCCTGGAGCAGGTGCCCGGCCTGAACGCCCAGGGCGGGGCGCCGTGGGGCGAGATCGCCGGCTACCCGGTGGCCAGCAAGACCGGCACTGCCCAGGTGCCCGGCAACGGCTGCGCGCTGTGCGCGTACGGGTCCAGTTACATCGGCATCGCCCCGGCGAACAACCCGCGGCTGGTCGTCGCGGTCAACGTGCAGCACCCGCAGGGCCAGTACTACGGGGCCGACGTGGCCGGCCCGGTATTCAACCCGATGATGAAGTTCGCGCTGCAGACCGAGAAGATCCCGCCGACCAACGCCAAGCCCCCGAAGATGCGGCTCATCGTGCCGTGAACAGAGGTAACCTCGGCCCGTGCCAGCGGCCCTCCGACCCAGACGCGTCCTGCCGCGCCCGCTCGCGGAGCTTGCGGTGCTGCTCGGGCTGAGGGCCGCCTCCCGGCTGCAGGACATGCCCGCGGTCACCGGCATCACCCACGACTCGCGCCGGGTGCAGCCCGGCGACCTGTACGCGGCGCTGCCGGGCGCCCGCTTCCACGGCGCCGGGTTCTGCGCCGAGGCCGCGCAGGCCGGCGCGGCCGCGGTGCTGACCGACCCGTCCGGGCGCGAGCGGGCGGCCGCCAGCGGGCTGCCGGTATTCGTGGTCGCCGACCCGCGGGCCCGGCTCGGCGAGGTCGCGGCCTGGGTCTACGGCTACCCGTCGCGCCAGCTGCTGCTGATCGGGGTGACCGGTACCAGCGGCAAGACCACCACCACCTACCTGCTGGAATCCGGGCTGCAGGCCGGCGGCCACGTCAGCGGCCTGATCGGCGGGGTGGAGACCAGGGTGGCCGGGGCGGCCGAGCCGAGCGCGCTGACCACGCCGGAGGCGCCGGACGTGCAGGCGCTGCTCGCGGTCATGGCCGAGCAGGGGGTCAGCGCCGCGGCCATGGAGGTCTCCAGCCACGCGCTGGCCCTGCACCGGGTCGCGGGCACCAGCTACGACGTCGCCGTGTTCACCAACCTGTCCCAGGACCACCTGGACTTCCACGCCACCCTGGACGACTACTTCGCGGCCAAGGCGGAGCTGTTCACCCCCCGCTACGCGCGGGCCGGGGTGATCAACATCGACGATTCGCACGGCCGGCTGCTGGCCGGGCAGGCGCAGATCCCGGTGACCACGTTCTCCGCCGGCCGGCCCGGGGCCGACTGGCGCGCCGCGGACGTGCGCCTCGGCGCCGACGGCTCGGCCTTCCGCGTCGTCGGGCCCGGCGGGGTGGAAGCCGACGCCGGCGTCGCGCTGCCCGGCCCGTTCAACGTGTCCAACGCGCTCGGCGCGATCGTCGCGCTGGTCGAGGCCGGGGTCGGGCTGGCCGAGGCAGTGGCCGGCGTCGCGGCCTGTCCCGGGGTGCCCGGCCGGCTGGAGCCGGTCCAGGCCGGCCAGGACTTCACCGTGCTGGTCGACTACTCGCACAAGCCCGGCGCCGTCGAGGCGGTGCTGGCCGCGCTGCGCCCGGTCACCCAGGGCAGCCTGGTGATCGTGCTCGGCTGCGGCGGCGACCGGGACACCGCCAAGCGGCCGCTGATGGGCGCGGCCGCCGCCCGGCTCGCGGATGTGGCCATCCTCACCAGCGACAACCCGCGCAGCGAGGACCCGCTGGCCATCCTGGCGCAGATGATGACCGGCACCGCGTCGGTGCCGCAGCCCGGGCGGGCGCACGTGATCGTGGAGCCGGACCGGGCCGCCGCGATCGAGCTGGCCATCGCCGGCGCGGGCAAGGGCGACGTGGTGCTGATCGCCGGCAAGGGGCACGAGCGCGGCCAGTACGTCGGCACCGCGGTCATCCCGTTCGACGACCGGGCGGTGGCCCGCGCGGCGCTGCGCCGCCGCGGCGCCAGCCCCGACTCGATGGCCGCCGGCCCGGAGCCGGCGTGATCGCGCGGTCGCTGGCCGAGCTGGCCGCCCAGGCAGGCGCCAGGCTCGACCAGGTGCCGGACGCCGGTGCCCTGGTCACCGGCCCCGTCGTGATCGACTCGCGGCAGGCCCGGCCCGGCAGCCTGTTCGCGGCGCTGCCCGGCGAGCATGCCGACGGCCACGACTTCGCCGCCGCCGCGGTCGCGGCCGGGGCGGCCGCGGTACTGGCCGCCCGCCCGGTCGGCGTGCCCGCGCTGGTGGTGCCCGACGTGCTGGCCGCGCTGGCCGCGCTGGCCCGCGCCACCGTCGGCGCCGCGCCGCGGCTGACCATCGCGGCGATCACCGGCTCGGCCGGCAAGACCACCGCCAAGGACCTGGCCGCCCAGCTGATCGAGCCGCTCGGCCCCACGGTCGCCCCGGTCGCCTCGCTGAACAACGAGATCGGCGTGCCGCTGACCGTGCTGCGGGTCACGGCCGGGACCCGCTACCTGATCTGCGAGATGTCCGCCCGCGGCCCCGGGCACATCACCGCCCTGTGCCAGATCGCGCCGCCCGGCCTCGGCGTCGTGCTGTGCGTCGGGAACGCGCACGCCGGCGAGTTCGGCGGCATCGAGAACGTGGCCAGGGCCAAGGCCGAGCTGCCCGCCGCGCTGCCGCCCGGCGGGGTGGCCGTGCTGAACGCCGACGACCCGCGGGTGGCGGCGATGGCGGGCCGGACCGCCGCGCGGGTGGTGACCTTCGGCCGGTCGGACGGCGCGGATGTGCGCGCGGCCGGGGTGCGCACCGACGGCCAGGGCCGCGCCGTCTTCACGCTGCAGGCGGGCGGCGCGTCCGCGCCGGTGGCGCTGCGGCTGCACGGCGAGCACCACGTCACCAACGCGCTGGCCGCGGCAGCGCTGGCCATCGAGCTGGGGCTGCCCGCGGCGGCCGCGGCGGCCGGGCTGTCGGCCGCAGTAGCGCGCAGCCGGTGGCGGATGGAGGTCACCGAGCGGGGCGACGGGGTGACGATCGTCAACGACGCCTACAACGCCAATCCTGAGTCGACGGCCGCCGCGCTGCGCGCCCTGGCCGCGATGTCGGCGGGCCGGCGCAGCTTCGCCGTGCTCGGCGAGATGACCGAGCTGGGCGAGGCCTCCGAGCGGTTCCACCTGCAGGCCGGCGCGCAGGCCGCCGCAGCCGGCCTGGCCGGGCTGCTGGTCGTCGGGGCCGGCGCGGCGCCGGTCGCGGCCGGCGCCAAGGCGGCGCCCGGCCCGGACGGCGACGGCTGGCACGGCGAGCTGATCGAGGTGCCCGACGGGCCGGCCGCGGTCGCGGCGCTGGCGAGCCGGCTGCGGCCGGGCGACGTGGTGCTGGTCAAGGCCTCGCACTCGATCGGGCTGGAGCGGGTGGCGCTGGCGCTGGCCGGCCAGGACGGGGCCCCAGGGGCGGGCGGGGCGGGCACTTGAAGCCGATCCTGGCCTCGGCCGGCATCTCGCTGCTGATCGCGCTGTTCGGCACGCCGCTGGCGATACGGCTGTTCACCCGGCGCGGCTACGGCCAGGAGATCCGCGAGGACGGCCCGTCGGCGCACGCCACCAAGCGGGGCACGCCGACCATGGGCGGGACCGTCATCGTCATCGCGACCGTGCTCGGCTACCTGCTCGGCCACCTCGCCACCAGCTATGACTTCAGCGCGTCCGGCTGGCTGGTGCTCGGGCTGATGGCAGGCCTCGGCCTGGTCGGCTTCATCGACGACTTCATCAAGATCTACCGGCGGACCAGCCTCGGCCTGCGCAGCGGGGCCAAGCTGGCCGGGCAGGCCGTGGTCGGCGTGCTGTTCGGGCTGGCCGTGCTGCAGTACCACAACCAGTTCGACCTCACCCCGGCCGCGCCGTACATCTCGTTCCTGCGCGACATCGGGCCGGCCATCGGCGTGGTGCCGTTCGTGATCTGGGTCGTGCTGATGATCGCCGGCTGGTCCAACGCGGTGAACCTCACCGACGGCCTGGACGGCCTGGCCACCGGCTCGGCCATGCTGGTGCTGGCCGCCTACGTGCTGATCACCAACTGGCAGCTGCGGCACCCGTGCGCGGGCGGCCCGGTGAGCCCGCGCTGCTATCCGGTGCGCGACCCGCTCGACCTGGCCATCGTGGCGGCGGCCGCGCTCGGCGCGTGCTTCGGCTTCCTGTGGTGGAACGCCCCGCCGGCCAAGATCTTCATGGGCGACACCGGGTCGCTCGCGCTCGGCGGCGTGCTGGCCGGGCTCGCGGTGACCACCGAGACCCAGCTGCTGCTGGTGATACTCGGCGGCCTGTTCGTGATCATCACCCTGTCGGTGATCATTCAGGTCGCGGGGTTCAAGATGACCGGTAAACGGGTGTTCAGGATGGCGCCGCTGCAGCATCACTTCGAGCTGCTCGGCTGGGCCGAGACCACGATCGTGATCAGGTTCTGGCTGATCTGCGGCCTGTTCATCGCGGCCGGGCTCGGCATCTTCTACCTGGAATGGCTGCCGGGATGAGCTCGCCGGCCGCGGCGTTCGCCGGCTGCCGGGTGCTGGTGGCCGGCCTCGGCGTCTCCGGGCCGCCGGCCGCCCGGCTGCTGGCCGCGGCCGGGGCACAGGTCACCGCGGTGGACGCCCGCGACGACGCCGGGCGCCGTGAGCTGGCCGCCGAGCTGGCCGGCGCCGGGGTGAGCGTGCGGCTCGGCGAAGCGGCCGCCGCGCGGCCGCCGGCCGGGACCGGGCTGGTCGTCACCTCGCCGGGCTGGCGGCCGGACGCGCCGCTGCTGGCCGCGGCCGCGGCGGCCGGGGTCCCGGTGCTCGGCGACGTGGAACTGGCCTGGCGGCTGCGGCCGCAGCTGCCCGGCGGCGGCCGCCAGCAGTGGCTCGCGGTGACCGGCACCAACGGCAAGACCACCACGATCCGGATGCTGGCCGCCATGCTGGCCGCGGCCGGGCACCGCAGCGTGGCCGCCGGGAACGTCGGGCTCTCGGTGATCGACGCGGTGACGCAGCCGGAGCCCTACCCGGTGCTCGCCGTCGAGCTGTCCAGCTTCCAGCTGCACTGGAGCGCCACGATCGCGCCGCTGGCCGCCGCCGTGCTCAACGTCACCGCCCACCACCTGGACTGGCACGGCGACATCGAGTCCTACGCCGCCGACAAGGGCAAGATCTACGCCGCCGCCTCGGTCGCCGTCTGCAACGCCGACGATGCGCGCACGGTGGCGCTGGCCGCCGCGGCGCGGCCGCCGCGGACCGTCGCGTTCCGGCTCGGCGCGCCCCGCCCCGGCGAGCTCGGCGTGGCCGCCGGGCAGCTCACCGACCGGGCCTTTGCCGAGATCAGCGGCGCCGGCGACAGCCCGGCCGGGCGCCGCGCGGACGGCGGCGTCCCGCTCGCCGCGGTCGCGGACGTGCGGCCGGCCGCGCCGCACAACGTGGCCGACGCGCTGGCCGCCGCGGCCCTGGCCCGCGCCTACGGCTGCCCGCCCGCCGCGATCGCCGGCGGGCTGGCCGCGTTCGCGCCCGAGCCGCACCGGATCACGCTGGTGGCCCAGGTCGGCGGGGTGGACTACGTCGACGACTCCAAGGCCACCAACACCGCGGCCGCCGCCGCCTCGCTGGCCGCCTACCCGTCGGTGGTCTGGGTGGCCGGCGGGCTGTTCAAGGGCACCGACGCCGAACTGGACGCCCTGGTCACCGCGGCCGCCGGCGGCTGCGGGCGGCGGTGCTGATCGGCGCCGATCCGGCCAGATTCACCCGCGCGCTGGCGCGACACGCACCGGATGTCCCGGTCGTGACCGCCGGTCCATCCGACACTGGTGTCATGGATCTTGCGGTGAGCCAGGCCGCCCGGCTGGCCCGGGCCGGCGACACGGTGCTGCTGGCCCCCGCGGCCCAGTCCTTCGACCAGTTCCGGGATTACCCGGCCCGCGGCGACGCGTTCGCCGCGGCCGTCGCGCGGCTGGCGGCCCGCGATCCGGCGGCCCAGCATCCGGAGACACCGCACCCGGCGGCCCGGCCGTGAGCGCCGGCACCGCCGAACAGGACCAGGCCGGGGCCGGGCGGGCGGGTGCGGGGCCAGCCTGCCGGGCGGGCGGGCTCGCCGCCGGGCTGAGCGCCAGGCCGGGCCAGGCCATCAGCGCGGTCCGGGACCGCACCTCCACCCTGCGCAGCCTGCTGGACCGCCCGCTGACCTCCTACTACCTGGTGCTCGGCATCACCTTGCTGCTGCTGGCGCTCGGCCTGGTCATGGTGTTCTCCACCACGGTCGCCTACGACCTGCAGTACCACCTGCCGGAGTACAACGGCATCGAGAAGCAGCTGGTCGGCGTGACCGGCGGCCTGGCGCTGATGTGGGCGGCGTCCAAGTGCCCGCCGCGGCTGTTCCGGCTGCTGTCCCGGCCGCTGCTGGCGGCCTCGGTGCTCGGCCTGGTCGCGGTGCTGGCCGTCGGCCAGACCGTGGCCGGCGGCACCCGCTGGATCGGGGTGGCCGGCTTCCAGCTGCAGCCCTCGGAGTTCGCCAAGCTCGCGTTCGTGCTGTGGGGTGCCGACCTGCTCGCCCGCAAGGACCAGCTGCGCCAGCTCACCGACTGGCGCCCGCTGCTGATCCCGCTGATGCCGGCCATGGCGGTCATCGCCCTGCTGGTCCTGCTCGGGCACGACCTCGGCACCACGTTCCTGCTGGTGATCATCTTCCTGGCGCTGCTGTGGGTGATCGGCACCCCCGGCAAGCTGTTCCTCGGCCTGCTCGGCGTGATGGCGTTCGCGCTGCTGGTGTTCATCACCGTCGAGCCCTACGCCAAGGCCCGGCTGACCAGCTTCCTGGCCCCGCAGACGAAGATCACCGCGGCGGACTGGCAGGCGGTCGAGGGCAAGTACGCGATCGGGTCCGGCGGCCTGTTCGGGGTCGGGCTCGGCGCCGGCGGCGGCAAGTGGGGCTGGGTGCCGGAGTCCACTACCGACTTCATCTTCGCCATCCTCGGCGAGGAACTCGGGCTGGTCGGCACGCTGTGCACCGGCCTGCTGTACGCCGGGCTGGCGTTCGCCGGGCTGCGGGTCGCCCGCCGGGTCACCGACACGTTCATGCGGCTGGCCGCCGCCGCGATCACGGCGTGGATCGTCGGCCAGGCCATGGTCAACATCGGCGCGGTGCTCGGCGTGCTGCCGATCACCGGGGTGCCGCTGCCGCTGATCTCGGCCGGGCTGTCGTCGCTGCTGGTCACCCTGGCCGCGCTCGGCATGCTGCTGGGCTTCGCCCGCCGCGAGCCCGGCGCCGCGCAGGCCCTGGCCGCCTCCGGTCCCGGCATGACCCGGCGCGCCCTAAGCTGGCTGGGCCCGGGCGGCACGGCCGCCCGCGGGGCGGAATCCGCCGGCCGGGGAGCGGGCCGGCCGCGCGGGCCGGGCGCGAGCCCGCGGGCCGCCGGCGGCCAGCCGGGCGGACAGCCGGGCGGGCGGAAGGGCATCCGGATTTGAGCGTGGTGATCGCGGGCGGCGGCACCGGCGGGCACATCGAGCCGGCGCTGGCGCTCGCCGACGCCCTGCGCCGGCTGGAGCCCGGCATCCCGATCGTGTGCCTCGGCACCGAGCGCGGGCTGGAGACCCGGCTGGTGCCGCGGCGCGGCTACGAGCTGGCGCTGATCCCGGCCGTGCCGCTGCCCCGGTCGCTGTCCCGCTCGCTGCTGTCGGTGCCGGGCCGGCTGGCCGGGGCGGTGGACGCGGCGGCCCGGGTGCTGGACGACAGCCGGGCCCGGGTGCTTGTCGGCTTCGGCGGCTACGTGGCCACCCCCGGGTACCTGGCCGCCTGGCGGCGCAAGGTCCCGATCGTGGTGCACGAGGCCAACCCCCGGCCCGGGCTGGCCAACCGGATCGGCTCCTTGCTGACCAGGAATGTCTTCACCGGCCAGCCGGGGACCAGGCTCGCCCATGCGCGCTACCTCGGCATCCCGATCCGGCGGGAGATCGCCGGGCTGGACCGGATCGCCGGGCGCGAGAAGGCCCAGGCGCATTTCGGACTGCGCACCGACCTGCCGGTGCTGCTGGTCACCGGCGGGTCGCAGGGCGCCGGGTCGATCAACCGGGCGGTCGCGGGCGCGGCCGGGGCGCTGCGCGCGGCCGGGGTGCAGCTGCTGCACATCGCCGGCCCGGCGCAGGCAGGCGCGGCGGGCCCGCAGCCCGGCGACGTCCCCTACGTCATGCTGGGCTACTGCGACCGGATGGACCTGGCCTACGCGGCCGCGGACTTCGCGCTGTGCCGGGCCGGGGCGATGACCTGCGCCGAGCTGACCGCGGTCGGCCTGCCCGCCGCGTATGTCCCGCTGCCGCACGGCAACGGCGAGCAGCGGCTGAACGCCCGCCCGGCCGAGCAGGCCGGCGGCGGGATGATCGTGGACGACGCCAGCCTGACCGCGGAATGGATCAGCGGGACGCTGCTGCCGGTGCTGCTCGACGCCGAGCTGGTGGCGGCGATGTCGCAGGCCGCGGCCCGTGCAGGCCACGCGGACGCGGACCGCGAGCTGGCCGCCGAGGTGCTGCAGGCGGCCCGCGGCCAGGGCCGCAGGCAGAGCCGGGGCCGGGGCGGGAGGAGCGCGGCATGACGCTGGTCACCCCGGTGGGCACCGTCCCGCTCGCCGATCTCGGCGCGGTGCACTTCACCGGCATCGGCGGGGCGGGCATGTCCGGCATCGCCCGCATCATGCTGGCCCGCGGCGTGCCGGTGAGCGGCACCGACGCGGCCGCCTCCGGCCAGCTCGACGAGCTCGCCGCACTCGGCGCGGTGGTGCACGCCGGTCACGGGGCGCAGTACCTGGGCGGCGCGGACACGCTGGTGGTGTCCACGGCGATCCGGCCGGACAACCCCGAGCTGGCGGCCGCCCGGCAGCGCGGGCTGCGGATCTTGCACCGGTCGGCCGCGCTGGCCGCGGTGATGGCCGGCCGGCGCGGCGTTGCCGTGGCCGGCACCCACGGCAAGACCACCACCACCTCGATGATCACCACTGCGCTGCGGGCCTGCGGCGCGCAGCCGTCCTACGTGATCGGCGGCATCCTGGCCGAGACCGGGCTCGGCGCTGAGCTGGGCGCCGGGGACCTGTTCGTGGCCGAGGCCGACGAGAGCGACGGGTCGTTCCTGAACCTGTCGCCGCACGCCGCCGTGGTCACCTGCGTCGAGGCCGACCACCTGGACAACTACGAGAGCCTGGAGCAGATCGAGGCGGCGTTCGCCGCGTTCGCGGCCCGGATCAGGCCCGGCGGCGTGCTGATTACCTGCGCCGACGATCCCGGCGCCCGGCGGCTGGCGGCCACCGCGGCCCGGCGGGCTGCAGCTGCGGCACCGCGGGGGGTGACAGGCCCCAGCAGGGGAGTGACAGCCCCGCAGGGGAGTGACAGGCCCCGCAGGGAGCAGGGCCCCGCAGGGGAGTGACAGGCCCCCGCGGCTGATCAGCTACGGCGAGGCCGCGGACGCCGATTACCAGCTCGGGGCGGTGCTGCCGCGCGGCATGGCCACCAGCCTGCAGGTCACCCCCGGCCCGCGGACGGCTCCCGGCCGTTCGGCGCCGGTTCCGGTGCAGATCGCGGTGCCCGGCCGGCACAACGCGCTGAACGCGGCCGCGGCGTTCGCGCTGGCCGCCGAGCTCGGCTTCGACCCGGGCGAGATCGCCGCCGGGCTGGCCGGCTACCGCGGGGCGCGGCGGCGGATGGAGCCCAAGGGCGAGGGCGACGGGGTGCGCGTGCTGGACAGCTACGCCCACCATCCCACCGAGCTGGCGGCCGACCTGGCCGCGGCCCGGGACGTGGCGGACGGCGGGCGGGTGATCGCGGTGTTCCAGCCGCACCTGTTCAGCCGGACCCGGCTGTTCGCGGCCGGGTTCGGGACGGCTCTCGGCGCCGCCGACGAGGTGATCGTGCTGGACGTCTACGCCGCCCGCGAGGACCCCGAGCCCGGCGTGACCGGGCGGCTGATCGCGGACGCGGTGCCCGGCGGCGGTGCGCAGTTCCTGCCCGGCCGGGGCGCGGTCCCGGCCGCGGTGGCGGCCCTGGCCAAGCCCGGCGACCTGGTGCTGACCATGGGCGCAGGCGACGTGACCGCGCTCGGCCCGCAGATCGTTGCGGCCCTGCAGGCGCGGGCCGGGAGCGGGCAGTGACCCGGCCGCGGGACGGCGGCACCGTGACCGGGCCGGGGACCAGTCCCGGCCCCCGCCCGGGCCACGGCCCGGGTTCCGGGCGCCCCGGGCCGGACGCCCGGCGCACCGGGCCTGGGGCCAGGCCGTCTGCCGTACCGGGACCGCGCCGTCCCCGGCCGGGCCGGGTCACGGTCGGCCCCCCCAGCACCAGCACCGCCGCCGCCAGCACCGCCGCCGCTGGCACGGTCGGCATCAGCACCGCCGCCGCCAGCACCGCCGTGCGCGGCCTTGCCGGGGCCCGCACCGCCGGAGCCGGCCCCGCCGGGCGCAGCCCGGCCGGGACCGGGCGGCGGCCGGGTGAGCACTGGAAGCGGCTGCTCGTCGCCGCCGCGGCGGTGGCCATCCTGGCCGGGGCCGCCTGGGCGCTGCTCGGCTCCAGCCTGCTGGTGGTCCGCTCGGTTCAGGTCACCGGGGCCAGCCGGGCGCTGCGCGCCCAGGTGCTCAGGGCGGCCGGGATCGCGATGGGCACCCCGCTGATCCGGCTCGAAGCGGGCCGCGCGGCCAGCCGGGTCGAGCGGCTCACGCTGGTCCAGTCCGCGCAGGTCAGCCGGTCCTGGCCGGACACCGTGGTGATCACCGTAACGCCGCGCACCGCGGTACTCGCGGTGGCCAGCGGCGGCCAGTACGAGCAAATCGACCCGTCCGGGGTGGTGCTGCGCTCGGCGCCGGCCCGGCCCCGCAGGCTGCCGCTGCTGTCCGGTTTGCCGGCCGGGCCGCTGCGCGGCAGCTCCGAGGTCCGGGCCGCCGCGCTGGTGTACCGCGAGCTGCCGGCCCGGATTCGGCACCGGGTCTTCCGGGTCCTCGCGCCCGCCCCCAGCCAGATATCGCTGCAGCTGCGCGGTGACCTGACCATCGTCTGGGGGTCCCCGGCCCTGCGCGCCCAGAAGGCTGCCGAGCTGCGGATCCTGATGCGCCACCGGGCCGTGAAGTACATCGACATCGCCGACCCGGGCAGCGCGATGACCTCCGATCTGCCGGGCGCGGCCGCCACCGCGCCGCCCGCGCCCGCCCCGTCGCACCCGGCCCCGCACAAGCCCGCGGCCAGGAAGACCAAGACCGGGCCGCAGCAGGGCCAGCACGCCAAGACCGGCCCCGCCGCGAAGCGGCATCACAAACCGGGCGCGTCGCCGTCCCCGAGCCCCTCGCCCTCGCCCTCGCACCGCACAGCGCACCGGCACCGCCGGCACCGGGCCGTTCCCGCACCCAGCCGCACTCCGGTGAACCGCTAACCAGCCCGGTCAAGTCGGCCGCCGGATCGCGCCCCGGTCACCCGGCCGGGCCCGGGCCAGCCGCCCATGCGCCGCCTTCCCGGCCGGGGCTGAGCCCGCTGCCGTGATCGTGGACACTTTTCGGCGCAGGAAGCGGAAAAGAGTCCACGATCTGCGGCGGGCATTGACTGGTGACGGTGAATGTCACATTCACCGTCTTATAACAGCGACCGGGCTGCGGGATAAGGGGCCGTCCGGCCCCACCGGGTCCGCCGCGGGCGGCCGCGAAATGCGGCCTGTTTCGCGGCGCCGCCGGACGGCCGCTAGCTGCGGCGGAGCCGGGACCGCGCGGCATTGGCCGCCCCCGTGCCCGGCCACCGGAGTTGGCCGGCCACGGGGGACCGGGAAAAGCGGAAATGGAATGCGGCGCGACACGGCGCGGCGTTAGTTGACCGGGCTAGCGCGCGTCCCTACTGTCCCTAACAGTCAGCAGCTTAACATAACTCTAAATCTCAACTTGAGGGTGAGAGTTTGACATGCTGAAATGCCGGACCGGCCGGCCCGGGCGGGCCGGCCGCCAGCAAGCGGCCGCGGCTCGCGGGCACCGGCACGGCGGCAGCCTCACGGCACGGCGACAGCCAAAGCGGCACAGCGACTAGCGAAAGGGCCCTCCTCGTGGCAGCACCGCAGAACTATCTGGCGGTCATCAAGGTCGTCGGCATCGGCGGGGGCGGCGTCAACGCCGTCAACCGGATGATCGAAGAGGGCCTCAAGGGCGTTGAGTTCATCGCGATCAACACCGACGCGCAGGCCTTGCTCATGAGCGACGCCGACGTCAAGCTCGACGTCGGCCGCGAGCTCACCCGTGGTCTCGGCGCCGGGGCCAACCCTGACATCGGGGCCAAGGCCGCCGAGGATCACCGGGAGGAGATCGAGGAGGTCCTCAAGGGGGCCGACATGGTCTTCGTCACGGCCGGCGAGGGCGGCGGCACCGGCACCGGCGGGGCGCCGGTGGTGGCCAGCATCGCCCGCTCGCTCGGGGCGCTGACCATCGGCGTGGTGACCCGGCCGTTCGGGTTCGAGGGCAAGCGCCGGGCGAACCAGGCCGACAGCGGCATCGACCGGCTCCGCGACGAGGTCGACACCCTCATCGTGATCCCCAACGACCGGCTGCTGTCGATCTCCGACCGGCAGGTCAGCGTGCTGGACGCGTTCAAGGCCGCCGACCAGGTGCTGCTGTCCGGCGTCCAGGGCATCACCGACCTGATCACCACCCCGGGCCTGATCAACCTGGACTTCGCTGACGTCAAGTCGGTCATGTCCGGGGCCGGCTCGGCGCTGATGGGCATCGGATCGGCCCGCGGCGACGACCGGTCGGTGGCCGCGGCGGAGATGGCGATCTCCAGCCCGCTGCTGGAGGCCAGCATCGACGGCGCGCACGGCGTGCTGCTGTCCATCCAGGGCGGCTCGGACCTCGGCCTGTTCGAGATCAACGAGGCGGCCCAGCTGGTGGCCAACTCGGCGGCGCCGGACGCGAACATCATCTTCGGCGCGGTCATCGATGACGCCCTGGGCGACGAGGTCCGGGTCACGGTAATCGCGGCCGGCTTCGACGACAACCAGTCCGGGCGGTCCCGCCCGGGCCGCCTGGCCGCCACCGCCGCGGCCAACGGCTACGGCAGCGGCTGGAAGCCCTACCCGCTGAGCGACCACTCCGGCGGAAGCCCCGCGCAGGCCCCGGCCGGCGCGGCCAGCCCGGCGGGCGCGAGCCCGGCGGGCGGCCCGCCGCCGCTCCCCTCCGGGCTCGCGGGCCGCAGCGGTGCCCGGCCGGCTGCGGCTGCGCCGCGGCCCGGGGCCGCGACCGGCTCCGGCGCCGCGGCCGGGATCACGGGCGGCGGCAGCGCAGCCGGGTCCGCGGGGCTGGCGCCGGCGGCGAGCGCGCCGGGCGGCGGCACGCCGGGCACCGGGGCGGCTGGCGCGCTGGCCGGCGGTGACCTGGCCGGCGGCGGCACGGGCGACGGTGATCTGGCCGGCGATGATCTGGCCGGCGGTGACACGGACGGCGGTAACACGGACGGCGGCGGCACGGCGGCGGAGCCTGCGGCGGACGCGGAGCCGGCCGGGGAGGCGCGCACCGCCGGCGCCGCCTCGTGGTCCGCCAGCGCGGCCGGCCTGAACCCCGGCCAGCCGGCTGGCGCCGTGCGCGAGCCGGACGCGGTGCGGGTGCCCGATACCTCCCGCCGCCGGTCGGTGGTGTTCGAGGAGGACGACGACCTCGACGTGCCCGACTTCCTGAAGTGAGCACCGCGCCCGGGCCGGGCGCGGGCACCCTGCCCGAACCCGCCGAGCTGTGCGCCGGCGTCCGGGTGATGTTCACCGGCCGCGGCGGCGGCACCAGCACCGGGCCGTTCGCGGCGCTGAACCTGGGCAGCTCGGTCGGCGACGACCCGGCCGCGGTGGCCGCCAACCGGAAGATCGTGGCCGCCGCCTGCGGGCCCGCCGGGCTGGCGTGGATGCGCCAGGTGCACGGCGCCGAGGTCCGGTACGCGGCCGGGCCCGCCGATCCCGGCGCGGACCCGCCGGAGGCGGACGCGATCTTCACCGGCGTGCCGGGCCTGACCCTGGGCGTGCTTGTTGCTGACTGCGCACCGGTACTGCTGGCCGACCCGCACGCCGGGCTGGCCGGCGCCGCGCACGCCGGGCGGCAGGGGCTGGCCCGCGGCGTGGTCCCCGCCCTGGTCGGAGCGATGGCGGCGGCGGGCGCCGAGCCGGCCCGGATGCATGCCGTCATCGGGCCGGTGATCTGCGGGCGCTGCTACGCGGTGCCCGCCGCGCTGCGTGAGCAGGTGGCCGCGCTGGTGCCCGGGGCGGGCTGCGTCACCGCGGCGGGCACCGCGGGCATCGACATCAGGGCCGGCCTGGAGGGCCAGCTGGCCCGGGCCGGGGTCACCCGGGTCAGCGGCGACCGCCGCTGCCCGGCGCAGGACAGCGGGCTGTTCTCCTACCGCCGGGACGGGCGGACCGGGCGGTTCGCCGGGCTGATCTGGCTGGCGCCATGACGGGCGCCGGGCCCGGCGCCGCGGCGCCGGACGCGCGGCGGGCCGAGCTGGCCGGGAACCTGGCCGCGCTGCAAGAAAGGATCGGGGCCGCCTGCGCGGCGGCCGGCCGGGACGCCGGCGAGATCACGCTGATCGCGGTCACGAAGACCTTCCCCGCCGCTGACGTGCGGCTGCTCAGCGAGCTCGGGATCCGGCACGTGGGCGAGAACCGGGATCAGGAGGCGGCGCCCAAGGCGGCCGAGTGCCAGGCGCTCGGGCTTCCGCTGACCTGGCACTTCGTCGGCCAGCTGCAGGTCAACAAGGTCAAGAGCGTGGTCAGCTATGCGGACGTGATCCATTCGGTCGACCGGGCCAGGCTGGTCGATGCGATCGCCGCCCGGGCCCGCGCCGCGGAGCGGGCGGTCAGCTGCCTGATCCAGGTCAGCCTGGATGGCGAGGCCGGCCGCGGCGGCGCCCGCCCGGACGAGGTCGCGGCGCTGGCGGACGCGGTCGCGGACCGCGACGGCCTGGTGCTCGGCGGGGTCATGGCGGTCGCGCCGCTCGGCGCCCCGGCCGCTCCCGCGTTCGCCCGGCTGCGCGAGGTGGCCGCCCGGGTCCGGGCCGCGCACCCGGGCGCGACGGTGATCTCGGCGGGCATGACCGCCGACCTGGAGCAGGCCATCGCGGCCGGCGCGACACATGTGCGGATCGGTACGGCGTTGCTCGGTGGCCGCCGGGCCTTCGTCAGGTAATGTCCGACGGGTGGCCCGCCACACCACCGAGCGGCGCCGCCTAGCAGGCACGATGGAGGGCAGCAGATGGCCAGCGCGATGCGCAAGATGGCGGTCTATCTCGGCCTGGTAGAGGATGAACGCCAGTACGACGATCAGTACGGCGACGAGTACGGCGCCGATGATGAGTACGAGGAGTACGATCCCGAGCGGGCCCAGCCCGAGGAAAGGCCGGAGGCCCATCCGGCCGAGTACGTGGCGAACGGATACGAGAACGGCCGGGCCGCCCGCGAGGCGGTCATCGCCCAGCCGCAGACCGCCGACCTGACGCGTATCACCACACTGCACCCGCGCACGTACAATGAGGCCCGTACGATCGGAGAGCATTTCCGTGATGGCACTCCGGTGATCATGAACCTGACGGAGATGGTCGACAGTGACGCCAGGCGCCTGGTCGACTTCGCCGCGGGCCTGATCTTCGGGCTGCACGGGAGCATCGACAGGGTGACCAACAAGGTCTTCCTGCTGTCCCCGGCCAACGTCGAGGTGACAGCCGAGGACAAGGCCCGCTTCGCGGAACGGGATTTCTTCAACCAGAGCTAGGACTCGCGGGCGCAGGGCGCGTGATAGTAAGCACCGGGCAGGATACACAGCAGCCGAGGCGATCATCCGGCGCCGCCCGTGCGGGCAGGGCGGGGATGTGAACATCGTAAAAATTGTGCTGACCTACGCACTAGAGCTGTATCTGCTCATACTGATCGTCCGAATGGTTATCAGTTGGATACAGGCATATTCGCGGGACTGGACGCCACACGGGTTCGTACTGGTTGTAGCCGAGGGTGTTTATACGGCTACGGATCCGCCTCTTAAAGTTCTAAGGCGCTACATTCCATCGCCGAGGCTGGGTAGGGTGGCCTTTGACCTCAGCTTCATGGTGCTGTTCCTGTTGGTGCTGGTGCTGCTGACGGTCGTGGGACAGCTCTGATCAGGTAGCGTCCATAGCGGACCACGTGCCATAGGAGACAACATGCCACTGACGCCCGCGGATGTGCGGAATAAGCAGTTCAGCACCACGAGGCTCAGGCCGGGCTATGACGAAGAGGAAGTGGATGCCTTCCTCGACGAGGTCGAGGCGGAGCTTGACCGGCTGATCCAGGACAACGAGGAGCTCCGGGCCAAGCTGGCCGAGGTCCTGCGCGGCGGCGGCGGCAAGGCGCCCGCGCCCGCGCTGAACGCTCCGCACCTGGAGCCGGCGCAGGACCTGATGGCGGCCGAGCCGCCGCGGCACGAGCCCGAGCGCCGGCCCGAGCCGGTCATGATGGGCTCGATGAAGCCGGTCGAGGACAACATGGACACCGCGGCCCGGGTGCTCGCGCTGGCCCAGCAGACCGCCGACCAGGCCATCGCCGACGCGCGCCGGGAGGCCGACGAGACGCTCGGCCGGGCCCGCCGCGAGGCGGACGACCTGGTGGCCAAGGCCCGCCGCCAGTCCGAGCAGATCACCAGCGACGCACGCGCCCGGGCCGAGAGCCTGGAGCGGGACGCGCAGGAGCGGCACCGCCAGGCCATGGGCTCGCTGGTGCAGTCGCGCGAGGAGCTGGAGCGGCGGGTGGACGACCTGCGGGCGTTCGAGCGCGAGTACCGCAGCCGGCTGAAGGCCTACCTGGAAGGCCAGCTGCGCGACCTGGAGGCCGGAGCCGCGGACAGCGGCGTGTTCCCGGCCGTGTCCGGCCCGCAGTCCGCGGTGACCTCCGGCATGGGCCGGATGGACGCCCGCAACGGCGGCCAGTCGTCGGTCTCCGGCTCGTACGGCCAGGTGCCCGAGCCAGTGGCTCACAACGGCGGATTCCACCCCGCCGACACCGGTGGCCAGCACGACCGTCGGTAAGCCGCGGCCTGGCCGTCCGGCAGCTGGTTACGGAGTCCGCCCGTGATCCGCTTTGGTGGCGTGCTGACGGTGGTTCTGGTAGCAATCGGGCTGCTAGTGGGAGGGATTCTCACTAGCAGCCTGTTGCTTGTCTACCTGTCGATCGGGGTGGCCGCGCTGGCCGGCATCTTGCTGGTCGTGGGCGTGCTGGTCAAGCGAGACGAGTTCTTCGGCACCGCAGCCCGGCCTGCCCAGGCGCAGGACGACCGGGAGCCGGTACTGGCCGCTGCGGCCGCGCCAGGCCAGGCGGCGGCCGTACCTGATCAGGGCCCGGCCGATCAGGGCCCGGCCGATCAGGGCCCGGCCGATCAGGGTCCGGCCGATCAGGGTCCGGCCGATCAGGGGCCGCCTGCCCTTCCGGTCCAGCCGGAGCCGTCCGGCCAGGTCCCTGCGGTGCCGGCGTGCGGCGGTCCGGCCGCGGGCCGCGGCACCGCAGGCGGCGCCACCGCGCAGCCGGGCGGAGCCCGGCCGGGAGACCCGACGCTGCTCGCGCTGACGCCGAGACCGACCTGTCCGCCCGGGCCGGGCCTGCGTCCGGGACCGGGCCTGCGTCTGGGACCGGGCCCGGCTCCGAGTCCGTGCCCGGCTCCGCACCGTGCCGGCCCGAGTCCGGGCCCGGGTCCGACACCGTGACCGGCTCCGAGTCCGGGCTCGGGTCCGAATCCGGGCTGCCTGCGCCGGGCGAGCAGGTGCCCGAAGCCGGCCCGGCGCCGGATGGTGGGTCCGGGCATGGGCCCGAAGCCTGCCCCGGTGCCGGAACCGCGCCGGCGGCCGCCGCCGGGACCGTGGCAAGCCCCGGGCCCGCAGCAACCTCCAGGCCGGGAGTCCGAACCTGCAGCGGCGACCGCCGGCACGGGGCAAGCTCCGGGCTCGCGGCAAGCTCCGGGCCCGCGGCGAGCTCGGCCCGCGGGACCGACCGTGGCCGCCGCGTCCGTCGCAGCCGCCGCGGCCGCGGCCGGGGCCGGGCCGGGCGAAGGCGCGGAGCCCGCAGCCAGTGCTCAGCCAGGGGAGGGCGACAGGCCCGCGGAAAACACCGTGCTGGCGGAAGCCCGTGAACCTGCAGCCGGTGCCCAGCCCGCGGAAAGCGCTGGGCCCGGAGAGAGCACGGAGAGCACCGAGCCGGGGGGGAGAGGACCGAGTCTGGGGAGAGGACCGAGCCCGGGGAGAGCACCGAGACCGCCGGAGGCGACGGGCACCCGGGCAGTGCTGAGCTTGCGGACGGCACCGCGCTCGCGGCGGGTGCCGGGCCTGCCGCGGCCGGGCCTGGCTCAGCGAGCCAGCCGCCCGGCCCGGCGAGCCAGCCGCCCGGCCCGGTCAGCGAGCCGCCCGGCCCGGCGAGCCAGCCGCCCGGCCCGGTCAGCGAGCCGCCCGGCCCGGCGAGCCAGCCGCCCGGCCCGGTCAGCGAGCCGCCCGGCCCGCCGCGGCTGCCGCCGGCGACCGCCGCTAGCCTGCACGACCGGCCGACCATCCTTCATCAGATCCCGGACGGCCTGCAGGACGGCGGGCCCGCCGCGCCGGAGGGCGCAGCAGACCCCGCCGAAGGCGCTCCCGCTGAAGGTGCCCCCGGCGAGGGCAGCCGCCGCGAAGACGTTGCCGACGAGCGCAGCCCCTTCGGGGATGCTCCCGGCCAGCGCAGCCCCGCCGCTGATGCTCTCGGTGCTGGAGGCCCGGCCGCTGGCGCTCCCGGTGCAGCAGGCCCGGCCGGTGAGGCTCGCGGCGAGGACGGCCCGGGCCAGGACGGCCGCGGCGAGGACGGTCCGGGCCAGGACAGTCCCGGGGCGGACGCACCTGGCGGGCATGCCGCCGGCGGCGGCCAGGCCGGCGAGGCCGGCCCGCTGGTCACCGTGGTGCCCGGGATCGCTCGCTACCACCGGTCCAGCTGCATGCTGATCAGGTTCCTCAGCGCCGGGGACCTGGAGCAGATGACGAAGGACGCGGCCCTCGCGGCCGGGCTCGTCGCGTGCAAGGCGTGCCGGCCCGGCGACTGACCGCCCGGCAACGGGCTAGCTGACCGCCGGCCACCGGCAACGGACCATCCGGCCGCAGACCAGCTCACCGCGGGCCATCCGGCCGGCGCCGGGCCGGCCCGCGCTCAGTCCTGCTGGTCCGCGACCCGGATCCAGAACATCAGCCCCAGCCCGGCGTCGGCATGCTCGTTCCAGCCGTCTGCCCGGCCGCCCGGCCGCCCCGGCGGCGCCGTCCGCCCCGGCTGGGCCGGCGGCGCCGTCCGCCCCGGGCGCCCCGGCGGCCGGGGCCGGGCCGAAGTCCACCGCCAGTACCTCGCCCGCGATCAGCGCGGCGTGCTCGGTCAGCGCCTCGGCCAGCTCGGCGTCCGACGCCTGCCACCGCAGCGTGATCCGGTCGCTGAGGTTCAGACCGTCACTGCGGCGCGCATCCTGGATCAGCCGGACCACCTCGCGCGCGTGCCCCTCCCGGCGCAGCTGCGGGGTGAGCGTCGCCTCCAGGGCCACGGTCTCGCCGGACTCGGCGGCCACCGCCCAGCCCGACCGCGGGGTCTGGGTCACGATCACCTCGTCGGGAGTCAGGCGTACCGTCTCCCCGTCCACGATCACGTCGGCCGCCGCGTCCGGCCCGGTCAGCGCGGCCGCCAGCGCGGCCGGGTTGGCCGCCCTGATGGCCGCGGCGACGGCGGGCGTGCCCTTGCCGAACCGGCGGCCGAGAGCGCGGAAGTTCGGCTTGACCGCGTAGTCAACCAGCTCCCCGGCCACGTCGGCCAGCGGCTCCAGCGCGTGCACGTTCAGCTCGTCGGCGATCTGCCCGCGCAGCTCCTCCGGCAGCGCCGCGAACCCGGCCGCGCCGACCAGTGCGCGGGCCAGCGGCTGGCGCACCTTGAGCGTGGCCGCGGCCCGGGCCGAGCGGCCCAGCTCGACCAGCCGCCGGGCCAGTGCCATCTGCTCCGACAGCTGCGCGTCGATCAGCGACTCGTCGGCGGCCGGCCAGCTGGCCAGGTGCACGGAGTCGGGCGCGTCGGCGTCGCGCAGCACGTTCCAGACGTAGTCGGGCAGGAACGGCGCGATCGGCGCCATCAGCCGGGTCAGCGTCTCCAGGCACTCGTGCAAGGTGGCGAACGCCGCCGCGCCGCCGGCCGAGCCGGGCCCGTCCCAGAACCGGCGCCGGGACCGGCGCACGTACCAGTTGGACACGTCGTCGATGAACGCCGCCATCCGGCGGCCCGCGGTGGCCGAATCGAACGACTCCAGCGCCGCGGTGACGTCCCTGACCAGCGCGTGCAGCTCGCTGAGCAGCCACCGGTCCAGCACCGGCCGGTCCGCGGCCGGCGGCGCCGCCGCGGCCTGGCGGGCGTTCCGGTACTGGCCGCCGCGGGCCGCGGCGTTGGCGTACAGGACCAGGAACGAGACGGTATTCCAGTAGGTGAGCAGGACCTTGCGGACGATCTCCTCCAGCGCGCCCGCGCCGATCTTGCGGGTGGCCCAGGGCGAGCCGGCCGCGGCGAAGAACCAGCGCACCGCGTCCGCGCTGTGCGCGTCCATCAGCGGGATCGGCTCCAGCACGTTGCCCAGGTGCTTGCTCATCTTGCGGCCGCGCTCGTCCACGACCAGCCCGACGCAGACCACGTTCTGGTACGACGACCGGCCGAACAGCAGCGTGCCGACGGTCATCATCGAGTAGAACCAGCCGCGGGTCTGGTCGATCGCCTCGCAGATGAAGTCGGCCGGGTAGCCGCGGCGGAACTCGGCCTCATTGCGCAGCGGGGCGCCGTACTGCGCGAACGGCATCGCGCCTGAGTCGTACCAGACGTCGATGACCTCGCTGACCCGGCGGGCCGGGCGGCCGCACTGCGGGCAGCCGAATCCGATCTCGTCGACGTAGGGCCGGTGCGGGTCCAGCCCGGTCAGGTCGCGGCCGGCCAGCTCCGACAGCTCGGCCAGGGTGCCGACGCAGGTCAGGTGCTCCTGCTCGCAGGTCCACACCGGCAGCGGGGTGCCCCAGTACCGGTTGCGCGACAGCGCCCAGTCCACGTTGTTGCGCAGCCACTCCCCGTACCGGCCATGCTGGATCGTCGGCGGCTGCCAGTTGGTCTGCTCGTTCTGGGCCAGCAGCTCGTCCTTGACCGCCGTGGTGCGGATGAACCAGGACGGCAGCGCGTAGTACAGCAGCGGCGTGCCGCAGCGCCAGCAGTGCGGGTAGCTGTGCTCGTGCAGCGCGGACCGGAACATCAGCCCGCGGTCGGTCAGGTCGGCGATCAGCACCGGGTCGGCGTCCTTGAAGAACATGCCGCCGACCAGCGGCACGTCCGCCTCGAACCGGCCGTCCGGACGGACCGGGTTGACCACCGGCAGGCCATGCGCCCTGCCGGTCTCCATGTCGTCGGCGCCGAAGGCGGGAGCCAGGTGGACCAGGCCGGTGCCGTCCTCGGTGGTGACGAACGTGCCGGTCACCACCCGGTGCGCGTCCGGCACGTCGATCAGCCGCAGCGGCGGCTCGTAGGTCGCGCCGGCCAGCTGCGCGCCGGGCAGCCGGGCGAGCACCTCCCAGCCCTCGCCGAGCACCCGGCCGGCCAGCGCCTGGGCCAGCAGCACCGGGCGGCCGCCGTCCGCGCCGCCGTCGGCCCCGCTGCCGTCCGGGACGTCGCCGGCCCGGCGGGCCACCACGTACTCCTCGTCCGGGTGCACCGCCACCGCGGTGTTCGACACCAGCGTCCACGGCGTCGTGGTCCAGACCAGCAGGTCCGCCCCGGCCAGCTCCGGCGGCGCGCCCGCGGGCACCGACCGCAGCGCGAACCGGACCGTGACCGACGGGTCGGCCACCGTCTGGTATACATCCGGCTGGCCCATCTCGTGGTCGGACAGCGGCGTGCCGCAGCGCGGGCAGTACGGGCTGATCCGGAAGTCGCGCACCAGCAGGCCGCGGTCGAAGACCTGCTTGAGCGACCACCACACCGACTCGATGTAGTCCGGGTCCATGGTCCGGTACGCCTGCGACAGGTCGACCCAGTACCCCATCCGCTCGGTCATCTGCGCGAACGCGTCCACGTGCCGCAGCACAGACTCGCGGCACCGGGCGTTGAACTCGGCGATCCCGTACGCCTCGATGTCCTTCTTGGCGGTCAGCCCGAGTTCCTTCTCCACGGCGACCTCCACCGGCAGGCCGTGGCAGTCCCAGCCGCCGCGGCGGGGCACGTGGTAGCCCTGCATGGTCTTGAACCGCGGGAACAGGTCCTTGAACACCCGCGCCTCGATGTGGTGCACGCCGGGCATCCCGTTGGCCGTCGGGGGGCCCTCGTAAAAGGTCCACAGCGGACCGCCCGCGGTGTGGTCGAGCGAGCGCTCGAATACCTTCGCCCCGGCCCAGCGGCCGAGCACGGTCCGCTCGGCCGCGGGCAGGTCAAGGGCAGCGGGCAGGTCGGGATAGGGCAACTGGTGGTCGTCTGCGCGCGCCATGGCGGCGGGCCTCCCGCGGTCGGGCCGGCGTCCGCTCGGGTCCGCCGGTCACGGCTTCGCCGGAGGGACGAGGCGCGCCGGCGGCGGCCCCGCGGTACCACCCTCCTTGGCCGGGGCCGCTGGCGCGGCGGCCGGCCCACTCTGGGCTGGCCTGCGGCCGGGTCTACTGAGCCTGCCCGCCGCGGGATGCCCGGCCGGCCGGCGATCATCGGGGATTGCCTGCGCCGTGGCCGCGGCTGCGCGGAGGAAGGCTGTTCTTCCGGCGGCTCCGGGGTGATCTGGTCCGCTGCGCAGGCCCCCGGGCTCGCACCAACCCCGGCTCGCTCCTGGCCGCTGACAGCGGCAGCTGTCCCCGTCAATGCCGTGCAGGGCTTCAGGATAGCCCACCCCGCGTGCGGGCAGCGCGCCCATTAATGCCGCCGCTGCGTGCGGCATGAGCAGCGGAGCAGCGGCGAGAGCAGCCGGAGCGGCGGCGAGAGCCGCCGGAGCAGGCGGGCGAGAGCCGCCGGAGCCGGGGCAGCCGGGTCTGTTGCGACGGCAGGCCGCGACCATTTATCCTCCGGTGACTGCCCGCTGCCGTGATCGCGGGCGCGGCCGCGCGAGGAGGCAGACATGACCGCCGCTGCCGGCGCTGCCGCCCTTCCCGTCCGGCCGGGGGAGCGGCGGTGGAGCGAGCCCGAGCTGGCCCGCGTGCGCAAGCAGCTCGACGCCGAGGCCGCCGGGCTGCGGTCCGACATCGAGCGGACTGAGACCGGCATCGCCGACCGGCTCGGGGATGCGGTCGAGGCGGCCGGCGACGACCAGGCCGACGTCGGGACTAAGAACTACGAGCGCGAGCACGAGCTGGCCCTCACCCAGAACGCCCGGGAGCTGCTGACCCAGACCGAGCGGGCGCTGGCGCGGATCGAGGACGGCAGCTACGGCAGCTGCGAGTCCTGCGGCCAGCCCATCGGCAAGGCGCGATTGCAGGCTTTCCCGCGGGCTACCCTGTGCGTGTCATGCAAACAACGCGAGGAACGCCGCTGAGCCGTCCGGCCGGGCCCGGCGGCCGCCCGGCGGGCGAGGCTGCCTCCCCGGCCCGCCGCCGGCTCGGCGTTTTGCTGGCCGTCGCGGTGAGCGTGCTCGTACTTGACATCGTCAGCAAGGTCATCGTGGTGGCCACGCTGACCGGCCGGCCGCCGCTCCGGCTGCTGGGCGGCTGGCTGCTGCTGCGCGAGGACCGCAACCCGGGCGCCGCGTTCAGCATCGGCACCTCGCTGACGGTGGTCTTCTCCGCGATCGCGATCGGCGTGATCGTGTTCATCCTCCGCGCGTCGCGGCGGATCCGCAGCGCAGCCTGGGCCGTCTCGCTCGGCCTGCTGCTGGGCGGCGCGACCGGCAACCTCACCGACCGGCTGCTGCGCTACCCCGGACCGCTGCGCGGCTACGTCGTGGACTGGGTCCAGGTGCCGCACTGGCCGGTGTTCAACCTGGCCGACTCGGCCATCTGCTGCGGCGGCGCGCTCGCGGTGCTGCTGTCGCTGCGCGGCGTCAGGATCGACGGCACCCGGGCCGGCGCCGACGGCGCGGACGATCCGGATGCCGGCGGGGGAACGGCCGGGCCCGGCCCAGCCGGCGCGGACCCGGCGGCGGGCGCCCCGGCGGGGACCATGGCCGCGGATGCCCCGGCGGCGGCCGGTGCCGCGGACCCCGGCCCGGCGGCCGCGCCGGACGCGGGGCCGCCGGGCGATCCCCGGCCCGGGCCGGCCGGCGGCGCCGCCGGATGACCCAGCAAGCTGCCCCGCGCCGGGTGCCGGTCCCCGACGGGCTGGACGGGGAGCGCCTGGACGCGGCCATCGCCCGGATGTTCGGCCTGTCCCGGTCCGCCGCCGCCGACCTGATCGGCGGGGGCGACGTGCTGGTCGACGGCGCGCCCGGGGCCAAGTCCGACCGGGTCCGCGGCGGCGGCTGGCTGGAGGTGACGCTGCCGCCCCCGCCCGGCCCCGCGGCGCCCGCCCCCGAGCCGGTGCCCGGCCTGGCCGTGGTCTACGAAGACGACGACATCCTGGTGGCCGACAAGCCCGCCGGGGTGGCCGCGCACCCGACGCCCGGCTGGACCGGGCCGACGGTGCTGGCCGGGCTGCTCGCGGCCGGGCACACCATCGCCACCAGCGGGGCCGCCGAGCGCCAGGGCATCGTGCACCGGCTGGACGCGAATACCACCGGGCTGATGGTGGTGGCCAAGAGCGAGCGCGCCTACGCGGTGCTCAAGCAGGCCTTCCGCGATCGCGCGGTGGACAAGATCTACCACGCCCTGGTGCAGGGACACCCCGACCCGCTGCGGGGCACCATCGACGCTCCGATCGCCCGCCATCCCTCCGGCGACGGCCGGTTCGCGGTCGTGGCCGGCGGGCGCCCGTCGGTGACCCACTACGACACGCTGGAGGCGTTCCGCGCGGCCAGCCTGGCCGAGGTCCGGCTGGAGACCGGGCGGACCCACCAGATCCGGGTGCACATGGCCGCGATCCGCCACCCGTGCGCGGGGGACCGGCTGTACGGGGCCGACCCGGTGCTGGCCGCCCGGCTGGAGCTGAGCCGGCAGTGGCTGCACGCCGTGCGGCTCGGCTTCGCCCACCCCGCTGACGGCCGCCGGATGGAGTTCACCAGCAGCTACCCGGCCGACCTGGCCCGCTCGCTGGAGATCCTCGCCGCCGAATCCTGACCCGCGCCTGGCCCGCATCGAGCAGCGCCTGGACGCCGCCCGGGACGAGACCGGCGCCGCGCTGGTGCACCTGCGCTGCGGCTTCTTCATGACCAATCTGCTCACCGACCTCGACGGGCCGCGCGCCGGGCGGCTGACCACCATCCGGCCACTGGACGATCCGATGCGATGGCTCGATCCGCGCGACATCGCCGCCGCCGCCACCGGGCGCCTGCTGGCCGGCGAAGGATTCATCCCTGAACAGCCGCGCTCGGTGCTGACGACGACGCCCGGCAGCCTGGCCGGCTGGGCGATCACCGAGCTGCGCCCGGCGCTGCAGCCCGCTTCATGATCGTGGCGATTTGGCTGCGGGCGGGAGCGGCGGCAGGGGGCGGAGCGGGCGCACGGCGGCGGCGTTTCCAGGCCGCGGCTGACGGTGGCCGGGGTTAGAGTCTCAGACCATGGCGGCCAGTCTGGAACGGGGATCTGACGGCTCTTTCGTGCATCTGCACGTGCACACCGAGTACTCGATGCTGGACGGCGCCGCCCGGCTGAAGGACCTGTTCGCTGCCTGTCACGACACGGGCATGACGGCCATCGCCATGACCGACCACGGCAACGTCTATGGCGCCTACGACTTCTACCGCAAGGCCGCGGCGGCCGGGATCAAGCCGATCATCGGCATCGAGGCCTACGTGGCGCCCGAGCACCGCGGCCACAAGCGGCCGGTCCGCTGGGGCGTCCCGGCCCAGAAGGACGACGACGTCTCCGGCGCCGGCGCCTACACCCACATGACGCTGCTGGCCGAGACCACCGAGGGGATGCACAACCTCTTCCGGCTGTCCTCGCTGGCCTCGCTGGAGGGCTACTTCCGCAAGCCGCGGATGGACCGCGAGCTGCTCGCCGCGCACGCCCGGGGCATCATCGCCACCACCGGCTGCCCGAGCGGCGAGGTGCAGACCCGGCTGCGGCTCGGCCAGGACGCGGAGGCTCTGGCCGCCGCGGCCGAGTTCCGCGACATCTTCGGCCCGGACAACTTCTTCGTCGAGATCATGGACCACGGGCTGGGCCTGGAGCAGCGCACCAGGGAGGGGCTGCGCTCCATCGCCCGGCAGCTGTCGCTGCCGTTCGTGGTGACCAACGACTCGCACTACACCCGGCCCGGCGATGCCACCGCGCACGGGGCGCTGCTGTGCGTGCAGACCGGCACCAACCTGGCCGACCCGAAGCGGTTCAAGTTCGAGGGCACCGGCTACTACGTGCGCAGCCCGGCCGAGATGCGGGCCGCCAGCACCGACGAGGACTGGCAGGCCGGCTGCGACTCCACGCTGCTGATCGCCGAGCGGGCCGAGGTCAGCTTCGGCAAGCAGAACCTGATGCCCCGCTTCCCGGTCCCCGACGGCGAGACCGACGAGGCCTGGCTGCGCCGTGAGGTCTGGGCCGGGATGGACCGCCGCTATCCCGGCGGCTACGACGACTCCCGCCGCGACCAGGCCGAGTTCGAGCTGGGCATCATCACCAAGATGGGGTTCTGCTCCTACTTCCTGGTCGTGGCGGACTTCATCATGTGGGCCAAGCGGGGCGGCATCCGGGTCGGCCCGGGCCGCGGCTCGGCCGCCGGGTCGATCGTCTCCTACGCGCTCGGCATCACCGACCTGGACCCGCTGGCGCACGGGCTGGTGTTCGAGCGGTTCCTCAACCCCGAGCGCGTGTCCATGCCCGACATCGACATCGACTTCGACGAGCGCCGGCGGGGTGATGTCATCCGCTATGTCACCGAGCGCTACGGCGACGACCGGGTGGCCCAGATCATCACCTACGGCACGATCAAGGCCAAGGCCGCGGTCAAGGACTCGGCCCGGGTGCTCGGCTTCCCCTACGCGCTCGGCGACCGGATCACCAAGGCGTTCCCGCCCGCGGTGATGGGCAAGGACATCCCGCTGTCCGGGGTGTTCGACACCGACCACCCGCGCTACGGGGAGGCGGGCGAGATCCGCGCCCTGTACGAGGCCGAGGCCGAGGTGCGCCAGGTCATTGACACCGCCCGCGGACTGGAGGGGCTGATCCGCCAGGCCGGGGTGCACGCCGCCGGGGTGATCATGTCCCTGGAGCCCCTGCTCGACCACATCCCGGTGTGGAAGCGGGAGGCCGACGGCGCGATCATCACGCAGTTCGACTACCCGAGCTGCGAGGACCTCGGCCTGCTGAAGATGGACTTCCTCGGCCTGCGCAACCTCACCGTGGTCGACGACGCGGTCAAGTCCATCAAGGCCAACCGCGGCACCGACATCGACCTGGAAACCCTCCCGCTGGACGACCAGGCCACCTACGACCTGCTGGCCCGCGGAGACACCCTCGGGGTGTTCCAGTTCGACGGCGGCCCGATGCGCGCGCTGCTGCGCAGCATGCGGCCCGACAACTTCGAGGACATCTCCGCGGTCGGCGCGCTGTACCGGCCGGGCCCGATGGGCGCCAACGCGCACAACGACTACGCCGACCGCAAGAACAACCGCAAGCCGGTCGTGCCGATCCACCCCGAGCTGGCCGAGCCGCTCGAAGACATCCTGGGCGACACCTACGGGCTGATCGTCTACCAGGAGCAGGTCATGGCGATCGCGCAGAAGCTGGCCGGCTACACGCCCGGCGCCGCGGACCTGCTGCGCCGGGCCATGGGCAAGAAGAAGAAGGAGATCCTGGACAAGGAGTACGCGCCCTTCGAGGCCGGGATGAAGTCCAACGGCTACTCCGCCGCAGCGGTCAAGACGCTGTGGGACATCCTGGTGCCGTTCTCCGATTACGCCTTCAACAAGGCCCATTCGGCTGCCTACGGCGTGGTCTCGTACTGGACAGCCTTCCTGAAGGCCAACTACCCGGCCGAGTACATGGCGGCGCTGCTGACCTCGGTGGCCGGCGACAAGGACAAGTCGGCGCTGTACCTGGCCGAGTGCCGCCGGATGGGCATCAAGGTGCTGCCGCCGGACGTGAACGCCTCCACCGCCATGTTCACCGCGGTCGGCCGCGACATCCGGTTCGGCATGGCTGCCGTCCGCAACGTCGGCGCCGCCGTGGTCGAGTCGATCGTGGCCGCGCGGACCAGCGAGGGGGCCTTCACCGGGTTCGCCGACTTCCTGCGCAAGGTCCCGGTCAACGTCTGCAACAAGCGGGTCATCGAGTCGCTGATCAAGGCGGGCGCGTTCGACGAGTTCGGGAACGGCCGCAAGAGCCTGCTGCTCATCCACGAGCAGGCCATCGACACGGTCATCGACGTCAAGCGCAACGAGGCCATCGGCCAGGACTCGCTGTTCGGCAACGACGAGGAGACTGCCGCCACTTTCGACGTGCCGATCCCCGAGGGCGAGTGGGACAAGACCACCCGGCTCGGCTTCGAGCGGGAGATGCTCGGCCTGTACGTCTCCGACCACCCGCTGCTCGGGCTGGAGCACGTCCTGGCCGCCGGCACCGACTGCTCGGTCGCCGAGCTGGTCGGCTCGGCCGAGGACGACGCGGCCCGCGGCCGCGGCGAGCGCGCCGACGGGCAGATGGTGACCGTCGGCGGCATCTTGTCCGGGGTGGCGCGCAAGGTCACCAAGCAGGGCAACACCTGGGCCGCGGCGACGCTGGAGGACCTGGAGGGCGCGATCGAGGTGCTGTTCTTCCCCAGCACCTACCAGCAGTTCATGACGCTGATCCTCGACGACGCGATCGTGGTGGTGAAGGGCAGGCTGGACCGGCGCGAGGAGGCGCCGAAGCTGATCGCGATGGAGGTGAGCGTGCCGGAGCTGCCCAGCGGCGAGCTCGGCCCTTTCGTGGTGTCGCTGCCCGAGGCGCGCTGCGTCGCGCCGGTGGTGGAGCGGCTGCGCGAGGTGCTGCGCACCCACCCGGGCCCGACCGAGGTGCACCTGCGGCTGATGAGCGGCTCTCATGCGAGGGTGATGCGGCTGGATGACAAGCTGCGGGTGCGCCCGTCGCCGTCCCTGCTGGCCGACCTGAAGCAGCTGCTCGGCCCGGCCTGCGTGAGCTGACCGGCCGCCTCAGCCGGCCAGCAGCACCGGGATCAGCACCAGGTACGCGGCGATGATCGCGGCGCCGGGCCGCCGGGCCAGGCCGCGGCCCTGCCAGGCCAGCGCCAGCGTGATCACGGTCAGGCCGCCGTACCAGGCTGCGGTGACCACGGTGCCCGCCGTCATCCGGCCGAGCCCGGTGAACAGCGCCGGGATGAGCAGTCCGGCCACCACGTTCAGCGTGTTGCTGTTCAGCGCCCCGCTCAGGGTGGCCGACGCGCGGCCGCGCCGGGCCAGGTAGACCGCGGCGACCGCATTCGGCAGGCTGGTGACGGCGGCGAGCACGATGCCGCCGGTGACGATGCCGGGGACGCCCAGGCGGCCGCCGACGGCGGTGGCGCTGCGCTCCATCACGATGCTGGCCCCGACCACCAGCGCCAGCGCCGCCGCCCCGGCCAGCGCATCCGCGATGCCGCCGGCCCGGGCCGCCTGCGCCGCGGTGATCTCCTCCTCCTCCTCCGACACCGCGCCGGCCAGCCAGGCTCGCCAGCGGCCCGGCAGCGGCAGCCGGTGCCGCTGCGCCGGGTGCACCGCCGACACCACCAGGTAGGGCGCCAGCACAGCCAGCGCGAGCAGCAGCGCCCAGCCCGCAGGCAGCCCGCCGACCAGGGCCAGGCTGATGGCCGCCAGCCACAGCGCCACCGCGCCTTCCAGCGCCAGCACCCGCCGGTGCAGGGCGATCCGGCCGGCCACCACGGCGGACAGGCCCAGCAGCGCGGCCAGGTTGAAGGCATTGGATCCCAGCACCACCCCCGCCCCGACCGCGTGCTGCCCGCTGGCCAGCGCGGCGACGGCGGCCGTCACCTCCGGGGCGTCCGCGGCCAGGGCCACGGCCAGGCCCAGCAGCGCCTCGGGCAGGCCGAACCGGGCGGACAGCCGCTCCAACCGGGTCACCAGCACGCCGCTGGCCGCCAGGCTGGCCACCGCGGCCGGGCCGAACACTACGGCCGGGAGCAGCAGCGAACCGCTCATGCATGCGCCCTCGTCGAGGGCGCGCACGAGCGGCGCGCTCTGCTCATTGATCCGGTCGCGGGCTCGCTCATCGCGGCCGGCGCTCAGCGGTCCGCCGGAGCCGGCCGCTCAGGCGTCACGCCGGCGCAGCATCCAGGCGGCCGCGATGAGCAGCAGCGCCGTCCAGGCGCACAAGATCCCGAAGCCCTGCCAGGGGCTGAGCAGGTCCGAGGATGACTGATGGGCGTGGGTGATCAGCGTCCCGGCCTGCTCGGGCAGGTAGGCGTTGATGTGCGCACCCCAGCTGCCGGGAAGCAGCCCGGCCAGGATCGGCAAGACCAGCACCACGCCGATCACCGTCGCGATCGAGCCGGCGGTATGCCGCAGCAGCGTCCCGATCGCCAGCGCCAGCAGGCCCAGCACCGCCAGGTACAGGCCGGAGCCGACCACCGCCCGGGCGACGCCCGGGTCGCTCAGCGACACGATCACCTTGCTGTGCAGCAGCGACGAGCCGATGAAGAACGAGGCGAACACCACGATCTCCGACAGCACCAGTATCAGCGCGGCGAACACCACCGCCTTCGCGGCCAGCATCGGCAGCCGGCGCGGCACCGCGAGCAGCGAGGCCCTGATCACCCCGGTGGAGTACTCGGTGCTGATCAGCAGCACGCCGAGCACGCAGATGGTCAGCTGGCCGAGGCCGATGCCCGCGCCCAGGATCAGGCTGACCGGGTCGGCCCGCACGGTCGCGTCCCGGGCCGCTGCATTCCGGCCGCTGGTCCAGCTGGTCTCGGTCAGCCAGGTCAGCAGCGTGCTCAGGCCCACGGTGATGAGTACGAACAAGATCAGCGTCCAGAACGTCGAGCGGACCGACCGGATCTTGGTCCATTCCGAGCTCAGCAATCCGCCGAACCGCGCCCGGGACCCGGCCGTCCCTGCGCCCGGCCCGAGGTTCGGCGTCACCGGCGCGGCGGTCACCGGGCGCTCCGCTCGCCCGCCGCGGCCGGGGCGCCCGCGGCCGCGGCGGCCGGGGGCAGGGCCGCGTTCCGGCCGAACTCGACGCTGTCCGCGGTCAGTTCCATGAACGCCTCCTCCAGTGAGGCCTGCGGGGTCAGCTCGTGCAGCACGATCGAGGCGGCGGCGGCCAGCTCGCCCACCTGCGGCGCCTCCATCCCGGTCACCGTGAGCAGCCCGGCCGCGGCGCTGTCCTCCGCGGCTCCGGCCGCCGTGCCGTCCGCGGCTCCGGCCACCGTGCCGTCCGCGGCTCCGGCCGCCGTGCCGTCCGCGGCTCCGGCCGCCGTGGCCGCACCGCCCGCGACGGGATGGCCGGCCGCGGGCCCGCCGCCGCCCCGCTCGGCCCGGCCGCCTGCGGCGGTGATCAGCCCGGCCAGCCGGGCCGCCTCCGGGGTGCGCACCAGCACCGACTTGGCGGCGCTGTGCGCGATCAGCTGCTGAGTGCCGGCGTCGGCGATCAGCCGGCCCCGGCCGATCACGATCAGGTGGTCGGCGGTGACGGCCATCTCGTTCATCAGGTGGCTGGAGACCAGAATGGTCCGGCCCTCGCTGGCCAGCTGCTTCATCAGGTTCCTGATCCACAGCACGCCCTCGGGGTCGAGCCCGTTGACCGGCTCGTCCAGCAGCAGTACCGACGGGTTGCCGAGCATCGCCGCGGCGATGCCCAGCCGCTGGCTCATGCCGAGCGAGAACCCGCCCGCCCGCTTGCCTGCCACGTCGGTCAGCCCGACCAGGGCCAGCACCTCGTCCACCCGGCTGCGCGGCAGGCCCTGGGTCTGGGCCAGGAACAGCAGGTGGTTACGGGCGCTGCGGCCGGTGTGCACCGACTTGGCCTCCAGCAGCGCGCCGACCGTGCGCAGCGGGTCGCGCAGCTCGCGGTAGGCACGGCCGTTGATCGTGGTGGTGCCGCCCTGCGGGACGTCCAGGCCGAGTATCAGCCGCATCGTGGTGGATTTGCCCGCGCCGTTCGGGCCGAGGAAGCCGGTCACCCGGCCCGGCTCGACGGTGAAGCTGAGGTTATCGACTGCCGTCTTCGCGCCGAAGCGCTTGGTGAGATCGTGTACCTCGATCATCTGCATCCTTAACGGTGGTATCCCCCCGCCGGGCCCGGCAAAGCCCCAGCCGGGGGCAATGAGGTCCCGCAGACGTCCTGGTCGGATCCCACGCTAGCAATTGGCGCCGACGGCGGCGGGACTGGCGCCGGGCTCGCGGTGGCCCGCGTCCGGCCGGCCAGCTAACCTGTCGCCCAGTATGGCCGACTCAACTCAGCCGCCCTCCCGCGCCGGGCGCCGCCGGGCGGCGCGCGGCCCCGCCGCGGTAGCCGCGCACGGTTCCGCCTCCGCCGCTCCGCCCGGCCCTGCCGCTCCGCCCGGCCCTGCCGCTTCGCCCGGTCCTGCCGCTCCGCCCGGTCCTGCCGCTCCGCCCGGTCCTGCCGCTCCGCCCGGTCCTGCCGCTCCGCCCGGTCCTGCCGCTCCGCCCGGTCCTGCGGCTCCGCCCGGTCCTGCGGCTCCGCCCGGCCCCGCCGCCCTCACCCAGCGCGGTTCGACTCGGCGCGGTTCCGCCTCTGTGGTACCGGACGGCTCCGCCGTGGTGGACCGCCCGGGCCGGGGAGCCGGCCTGCTGGCCCTGCTCGCGGTGGCGGCGGGCAGCGTGCTGCTCGGCCTGGCCGCGGGCGCGGCCTGGCTGGCCCTGGCGCCGCGGGCGACGTTCGTCGTGGTGAGCCACGGCTCGGCGAACGTGCTCAACCCCGAGACGACCGCCTTCATCGCCGCTGACGGCTGGTTCTGCGCGGTGTGCGCGGCCGGCGGCCTGATCACCGGCGCCCTCGGCTGGGCCTTCGCGGTCCGCCGCTACGGCCCGCTGCCGATGGCCGGGCTGCTCGCGGGCGGCCTGGCCGCGGCCTACACCGCCCTGTGGGCCGGCCAGCACGCCGGCCTGGCCGCCTTCAACGCCCGGCTGGCCGCGGCCAGGACCGGCGCGCTGCTGCAGGCCCCGCTGGTGCTCGGCGCACACGCCGCGGTTGCGTTCTGGCCGCTGGCCGCGGGTGTGGTGGCGGGTGGCCTGGAGGTCATCGCGCTGTTGCGCGAGCGGCGCGCGCAGCTGGCCGCCCAGGTCACCGCGTACGACCCGCCCGGCCCGTCCGGGCCGGCATATCCGGCGGGCTATCCGCCCGCTGTGCAGCAGCGGCCCGGCTGGGCCGCCCCGGCCGAGCCGGACCCGGGCCCGCCGCACCCGGCCGCCGATTCGCAGTACCCGCCCCGCCGGCCCGCAGTATCCGCCGCCCGGTTCGCAGTACCCGCCCGCCGGCCCGCAGTACCCGTCTCGGTGAGCGCCGCAGCGGGCGGCCCCGCGCACGGCGTCCGGCGGGTGTCGTCCGGAGCGCCGTGGGAACCCGCCGTCGGCTACAGCCGGGCGGTGGCGGCCGGCGATTTCATCTTCGTCTCCGGCTGCACCGCCGTGCGGGACGGCGCCCCGGCCCACCCCGGCGACGCCTACGCCCAGGCCGCGCTGGCCATCGCGAACGCGGCCGCCGCGCTGGCCGGGCTCGGGGCGGGGCTGGCTGACGTGGTCCGCACCCGGATCTACGTGACCGACATCAGCCGGTGGCCCGAAGTCGGCCGCGCGCACGCCGAGGCATTCGGCGCCGCGCCGCCGGCCACCTCGATGGTCGAGGTCAGCGCGCTGATCGACCCGGCGCTGCTGGTGGAGGTCGAGGCGGTGGCCTACCGCCCGGCCAGCTGAGCCCGGCGGTGCGCCGCCGCACCCGGCGCGGGCGGCAGCCCGGGCGCCTCGATGGCAGACATGGCCGCGCCGACGATGCCCGCGTCGTTGTGCAGCGCCGCGGGCACCAGCCGCGCTCGCAGGCCCGACACCAGCGGCAGGAACTTGTCCGACTTGCGGCTCACCCCGCCGCCGATGATGATCAGGCCCGGCGACATCAGCGCCTCGATGTGGGTCAGGTACTCCTCGATCCGCCCCGCCCACTTGCCCCAGCTCAGGTCGTGCGCCTCGCGGGCCCGCTCGGAGGCCCGCTTCTCGGCCTCGTGGCCGTTGATCTCGATGTGCCCGAACTCGGTGTTGGGTACCAGCACCCCGCCGGTGAACAGCGCGCTGCCGATGCCGGTGCCGAGCGTGAGCATCAGCACCGTGCCGGATTCGCCTGCGCCCGCGCCGAACCGCATCTCCGCCAGGCCCGCCGCGTCCGCGTCGTTGAGCACCGTCACCTCGTCCCCGGCTGCCTCGCCGAACAGCGCCCGGGCATTAGTGCCGATCCATTTCTTGTCGACGTTCGCGGCGGTCCTGATCTCCCCGTCCACCACCACGCCGGGGAAGGTGATGCCCACCGGGCCGGTCCAGCTGAAGTCCCGCACGAGCTGCCCGACCACGTCGGCGACGGCTTCCGGCCGCGAGGGCTGCGGGGTGGCGATCTTCGCCCGCTCGGCGGCCAGTGATCCGGCCGTCACGTCCACTGGCGCGGCCTTGATGCCCGAGCCGCCGATGTCGATGCCCAGTACCTGCGTCATGTCGCCTCCGGTGTCCGGCCGTGGTCGGTCGTGTTCAGCGTAGGCCGGGCCGTGGCGCCGGTCACGCCGCGGGGCGGCCACCGGCCCTGCTGCCGCCGGCGTTCCCGCCGCGCCGGGCCGCGGCGTCCCTTGACACCGATGCGCGCGGCGGATCAGCATGACCGCTGCTATGAGCCTGCGCCGCCCGCCGCTGACCACCGACCGCCGGCTCGGCCCGGGCCCGGTGCTGCGCCGCGGGACCGACGCCGCCTACCACGCCGTCGCGGTCATCGCGGGCGAGCCGCACCTGGTCCGCGGCGAGCTGGGTCCCGCCGGTGACGGCGCCGGGCCGCCGCCCGCGGCGGGCCGCCCGCTGCTGTGCCTGGCCCACGTCACCGACCTGCAGCTGGCCGACGTGCAGTCCCCGGCCCGGTTCGAGTTCCTCAACCGCTACTTCGCCGACCCGCGCTACGCCGCGATCGTGCCGGTGCAGCGGCCGCAGGAGGCACTGACCGCGCACGCGGTCGACGCGACCGTGCGCACGCTCAACGCGGTGCGCGGCCCGGCCACCGGGCTGGCGCCGCAGCTCGCGGTGACCACCGGCGACGCCATCGACAACGCGCAGTGGAACGAGACGCAGGCGTTCCTGGCCCTGCTGGAAGGCGGCCGGGTCGAGCCGGGCTCGGGCGGCCCGGGCTATCGGGGCGTGCAGGCGCCCGGCTGGCCCGACGACATCTTCTGGCGCCCGGACGGCCCGGGCCCGGGCGCCGACGACTACTTCCGCCGGGCCTTCGGCTTCCCGCTTCACCCGGGCCTGCTGGAGCGGGCCATGCGCGCGTTCGCCGGCGGCGGACTGGACATGCCCTGGCTGGCCTGCTTCGGCAACCACGAGGTGCTCAACCAGGGCGTCGGCCGGCCCACGCCGGAGCTGGCGCGGGCGCTGACCGGCAGCCGCAAGCCGGCCGCGCTGCCGCCCGGGTTCGACCACGACCAGGCCCTCGCGCTGTTCACCGGCCAGCCCGAGGCGTTCATGGCCGGCCCGGGCTGCGAGATCGCTCCCGACCCGGCCCGGCGGCCGGTGAGCCGGGCCGGGTTCATCGGGGCGCATTTCGGGCCCGGAGCGCGGCCGGCCGGCCACGGGTTCAGCGCGCAGAACCGGCGCGACGGCACCGCCTACTACGTGCACGACATCCCGGCGGCCCGGCTGATCGCGCTCGACACCACCTGCCAGGCCGGCGGCGCGGCCGGATGCCTGGACGCCGGGCAGGCCCGCTGGCTGGAAGACCGGCTGGCCGAGGTGCACTCGGCCTGCACCGGCCGGTCAGGGGAGCAGGTCCGCACCGGGCACGACGACCGGCTGGTGATCTTGTTCTCGCACCACGGCCCGGACACCCTGACCAATACCCGGCACCCGGGCCCGGGCGGTGAGCCGCTGCTCGGCCGCGATGAGCTGCTCGCCCTGCTGCACCGGTTCGGCAACGTCGTGCTGTGGCTGAACGGCCACACCCACCTGAACGCGATCCGGCCCCGCCCGGCGCCGGGCGCCGGGCGCGGCTTCTGGGAGGTCACCACCTGCGCGATCGCCGACTGGCCGTGCCAGACCCGGCTCGTCGAGCTGGTCGACCACGGCGGGCACCTGTCGATCGTGTGCACGATGGCCGACCACGACACCCCGCCGGTCCCGGCCGAGACCGCGACCGTGGACGGCATGGCGTCGCTGCACCGCGAGCTGGCCGCGAACGTCCCGCTGCACGGCGCTCACCACATCAGCGGCAGCGGACTGGCGCCGGACCGCAACGCCGACCTGCGGCTGCCCCCGCCCTTCGACCTGAGCCGCTTGCCGGCCGGCTCGCCGGCCCAGCGAGGGCCCGCGGTGTCCGGGCGGCCGGCTGCCCCACATGCGAGAGGAGGCGGCGCAGCGAGGGCCCGCGGGGTCCGAGCGGTCGCCTCCCGGGGGGATCCCGGGGGGGTCATCCCCCCGGGAATTACTTCATCCCCCCGGGGCAACACGGGCAATGTCGGCTTCGCTGCCGTCGTAGCGGACCTGGGCGGCGCCGCGGCGGCCAAACGCCCACATGGTCAGCTCGGCCGGCGTGCCGGTGACGGTGACGACCGGGGTGCGGGCACTGACCGTCAGCCGCAGGCTCGGCTGGCCCGCCGGCGGCTCGTCCGCGCGGGCGAACTCGATCCCCACCGGCGCCTTGCGCAGCGTCAGCCTGGCCAGCCGCAGCCGGTCCCACAGCAATCCGGACAGACCCGGGTCGAGTGCCCGCGGCGCCCAGCCCGGCTGGCCGCGCCGGGCGTCCTCGTGGTGCACGAAGAACTCGATGGCGTTGGCCCGCTCGTCGAATCCGGGCACCGCGAAGACCGACAGCCGCGGCGGCCCGGCCCGGAACTGCTGGACCAGGTCACCGAACGCGGTGCCGCGGGCCAGCTTGTCCTGCAGCCGCCGGGTCCGGCGCGCCAGCGGCCCGCCGGCCATGCCGAGCGCGGCGTCCGGACGGTGCTCGCGCAGCACCAGGTGAGCGGCCAGGTCCCGGGTAAGCCAGCCCGCGCACAGCGTCGGCTGGTCCGGGCCGAGCTCGTCCAGCAGCCGGCTCAGCGCCTGCCGCTCGTCCTGGGCGTAGGTCATGCGGCGATAGTAGGGCACGCCCGGCCGGGCCCGGCGGCCCGTCCGGGCGGACGGTAGCGGCGGCCGGCGGCGGGCTAACCTGAACGCCATGACGACCCGCCCGCCCGCCAGCCGCCGCGCCCGGCGCGAGCTGCTGCTCGTGCTGCTGGCCGGCGCGGCCGGCGCGGCCCTGGTGCTGCTGGCGGCCCGGCAGGAATGGGGCCGGGTAGTCGTCAGCGAGCCGCGCCCGCTGCCCGACAGCATCATCCGGCTGACCGGCCAGTCGCTGGTCCCGGCGGCCGCGCCGCTGGCCGTGGCCGCGCTGGCCGGGCTGGCCGCCGTGATCGCGACCCGGCGGCTGGCGCGCCGCGCCGTCGGCGTCCTGCTCGCGCTGTTCGGCGCGGCGATCGCGGCCGCACTGGCCGCGGGCATCTCCGCGGCCGGCATGCTGGCCGCCGCCGCGGCCAGCGCCGGCCCGGCTACCGGCACCCAGGCGGGCTCGGGGCCCGGCTCGACCACGGCGGGCACCGGCGCCGGCCCGGCCGCCCCGGTCACCGGGTCCGGCGGCCACGCCGTGCTCGCCGCGCTGCCGTGGCGCCCGGCCGCCTTCGGCGGCGCGCTGCTGATCGTGGCGGCCGGGATCGCGGTGGCCTGGCGGGCTCCGGCGCTGCCGGCCATGTCGGCCCGCTACGACCAGCCGCCGCCCGCGCCCGGCCCGGCCCGCGGCTCCGCGTCCGCCCCGGCCGCCGCTGGCCCGGACGCCACCGCCTCATCCGGCCCGGCCGCCGCCGTCCCGGCTGCTCCTGCCGTCCCGGCGGCCGCCGCGGCGCCCGGCCCGGCCGCTACTGCTGCCGCAGCTGGCGCCGCCGCGGCGTCCGACAGCGCCTCGATGTGGGAGTCGCTGAGCCGGGGCGAGGACCCGACCGCGGCCGGGCGGGACTGACGCCGGGAATACCCGGGCCTCGGTGGCGGCTGAACCCGGTCGGCATAAAAGCTGTAAAAGCTTCAGCGGCGCTGGCCCGGGGCATGGTTACGCTTGGCCGGTCAGCACGTACGAGCCTGGAGGTGCCCGGTGAGGTCAGTGAGGCCACGGCGAGGCGCTCGCGCAAGCGCGGCGGCGCCGCACGAGCTCGTGCGGCTGGCGTCGCGGCTGATCTTCGCCCAGGCCACCATGACCACCGCCATCGGGCTCGCCTACAGCCGCCGTAACATCCCGTGGCTGCTGGTGACCGCGATGCTGGCGGTCTCGCTGTTCCTGATCGCCGTCGCGGTCCGCTCCGGCACCCACGCGGCCTGGGTCACCGCGCTCGCCTTCGAGGCGTTCTTCGTGGTCATCGGCCTGTACCGGTTCTTCTACGCGCGTTACCTGGGCGGCACCCTGCTCGGCATGGGCGCGTTCGCCTTCCTCATGCACCCGGCGGTCGGCCGCGCCTTCTCCGCGCTGCCCGGACGCGCCCGTGACGTGCAGGCGCTCGGTGACGCGCGCTACGACGACATCGGCGAATCCGAGGGCCTCGGCGAGCAGCCGGGCTGACCTGCCGCTGGCACCGCCGGCCGCCCGGGCCTGCCCGTCCTTCGGCCGGCGGGCCGGGGGCGGCTGCCGGGCCACCGCGGCTGACTCGTACCATCGGACGGCAAGGCAAACCCACCGCGAGGGGGCAGGCAGCCGCGTGACCGAGCGTGCGAGCGAAATCAGCAGCACGGCGTGCCAGCAAGCGGTGCCCCCGGGGAGCGTGGCGCTGTCATGACCGTGCTGGAGGACATCCTCGTCGGCGTCAGGGCCGATCTCGCTGCCCGGCAGCGGTGCGTGCCGCTGGACCAGCTCAAGAAGGACGCCCGGCGGGCGCCCGCGCCGAAGGACGCGATAGGCGCGCTGCAGTGCGAGGACGTGGCCGTCATCGCCGAGGTCAAGCGGGAGAGCCCGTCCCGCGGCGCGCTCGCCCCGATCACCGACCCGGCCGCACTGGCCGTCGACTACGCGGCCGGCGGCGCCCGGGTGATCAGCGTGCTCACCGAGCGGCGCCGCTTCGGCGGTAGCCTGGCCGACCTGCGCGCGGTGCGCGAAGCGGTGGCCGTGCCGCTGTTGCGCAAGGACTTCGTGGTCAGCTCCTACCAGCTGTGGGAGGCCCGCGCCTGCGGCGCGGACCTGGCCCTGCTGATCGTCTCGGCGCTGGAGCAGATCGCGCTGGTCTCGCTGGTCGAGCGGGCCTGCTCGATCGGCCTGGTCCCGCTGGTGGAGGTGCATACCGCCGCCGAGCTGGACCGGGCGCTGGAGGCCGGCGCGCGGGTCATCGGGATCAATGCCCGCGACCTGGCCACGCTGGAGGTCGACCGCTCGGTGTTCGAGCGGCTCGCGCCGCAGGTGCCCGCCGGTATCGTGAAGATCGCCGAGTCGGGGGTGCGCGGGCCGCACGACCTGCTGGCCTACGCCGCCGCGGGCGCCGACGCGGTGCTGGTGGGAGAATCGCTGGTCACCGGGAAGGACCCGCGCTCGGCGGTGGCCGACCTGGTCACCGCGGGCTCGCACCCGGCGCTGCGCGGCGACCGGGGCGGCGCGCCCTACGGGCGGGCCGGCCGCCGCCGCGGCCGCCGCGGGCCCGCAGGCCCGGCAGACTGACCCATTCGGAGGACCGCCATGACCACCGCACCCGCGGCGGCCGGGCCCGAACTGACCGGGCACTTCGGCCCGTTCGGCGGCCGGCTCGCGCCCGAGGCGCTGATGGCCGCGCTGGACGAGCTGACCGCCGCCTTCACCGCGGCCCGGGCCGACCCGGCGTTCAACGCCGAGCTGAGCGCGCTGCTGCGCGACTACGCCGGCCGGCCGACGCTGCTCACGGAGGTGCCGCGGTTCGCCGCCCGGGCCAGCGCCGGCCGGGTGTTCCTCAAGCGCGAGGACATGGCCCACACCGGCTCGCACAAGATCAACAACGTGCTCGGCCAGGCGCTGCTGACCAAGCGGATGGGCAAGACCCGGGTCATCGCCGAGACCGGCGCCGGGCAGCACGGCGTGGCCACCGCCACCGCCTGCGCGCTGCTCGGCATGGACTGCGTGGTCTACATGGGCGAGGAGGACACCCGCCGGCAGGCGCTCAACGTGGCCAGGATGCGGATGCTCGGCGCCGAGGTCGTCCCGGTCACCACCGGCACCAGGACGCTCAAGGACGCGATGAACGAGGCGTTCCGCGACTGGGTGGCCAGCGTGGCGACCACGCACTACTGCATCGGCTCGGTCGGGGGGCCGCACCCGTTCCCGCTGATGGTCCGCGACTTCCAGCGGGTCATCGGCGCCGAGGCCCGGGCCCAGATGCTGGACCAGGCGGGCCGGCTGCCGGACGCGGTCATCGCCTGCGTCGGCGGCGGCTCCAACGCCATCGGCATCTTCCACGAGTTCATCGCGGACTCCGGCGTCGCGCTGATCGGCTGCGAGGCCGGCGGCGACAGCCTGTCGCCCGGGCATCACGCCGCCACGCTGACCGCCGGGTCGCCCGGCGTGCTGCACGGCATGCGCACCTACGTGCTGCAGAACGCCGAGGGCCAGACGCTGTCCACCCACTCGGTCTCGGCCGGGCTGGACTACCCGGGCGTCGGCCCCGAGCACGCCTGGCTGCACGACACCGGCCGGGCCCGCTACCGGGCGGTGAGCGACGAGCAGGCGATGGCGGCGTTCTCGGTGCTGTGCCGCACCGAGGGCATCATCCCGGCCATCGAGTCCGCGCACGCGCTGGCCGGCGCGCTGGACGCCGGGCGCGACCTCGGGCCGGACGCGGTGCTGCTGGTCAACCTGTCCGGCCGCGGGGACAAGGACGTCGACATCGCCGCCCGCTATTTCGGCCATCTGGACGGCGCCGGCGGAGCGCCGGCCGGAGCCGGGGAGACCGGGGCGTGAGCGCGGTCACCGAGGCATGGGGGCGCCGCCCGTGAGCGCGGTCAGCGAGGCATTCAGCAGAGCCGCGGCGGAGCACCGGGCCGCCCTGATCGGCTACCTGCCGGCCGGCTATCCCACCGCGGACGCGGCCGCGGCCGCGGCGGTCGCGATGGCCGAGGCCGGAGCGGACGTCATCGAGCTCGGGCTGCCCTACTCCGACCCGCTGATCGACGGGCCGGTGATCCAGCAGGCCGTGCACGAGGCGCTGGCCGGCGGCATCACCGTGCCCGGCGTGCTGGCCACGGTGGCGAAGGTCGCCGCGGCCGGCGTGCCGGTGCTGGTGATGACCTACTGGAACCCGATCGAGGCGTACGGGGTGGCGGCGTTCGCCCGCGACCTGGCCGCGGCCGGCGGCTGCGGGATGATCACCCCGGACCTGACCCCGGAGGAGGCGGGCCCGTGGCTGGACGCCGCCGCCCGCCTCGACCTGGACCCGGTGTTCCTGGTCGCGCCCAGCTCGACCGATGAGCGGATCCGCCTGATCACCTCGGCCTGCCGCGGGTTCGTCTACGCCGCGTCGCTGATGGGCATCACCGGCACCCGCGCCCAGGTCGGCAGCGAGGCAGCCGGGCTGGTCGCCCGGGTGCGCGAGCACACCAGGCTGCCGGTGGCGGTCGGACTCGGCGTCCGCGACGGCGGCCAGGCCCGGCAGGTGGCCTCGTTCGCCGACGGGGTCATCGTCGGCTCGGCATTCGTGCAGCGGCTGCTGGCCGCCCCGGACGCCGCGGCGGCCCTGGCCGGGGTCCGCGAGCTGGCTGCCGACCTCGCCGCCGGCGTCCGCCACCGCGGACGCGGCGAAGCACACCGCGACCGCGGCCAAGAACACCGCGACCGCGGCCAGGAGCACCGCGACCGCGGCCAGGAGCACAGCGCCCTGGCCTGAGCGCCGCCGCAGGCATGCTGCCCCGCCGGCCGGGTATATCTCCGGGCGCGCTGGCCGCGGCCCGCGTGACACGGATGAAATCTTTCGCTGCGGGGGCCAGTCGATATACTGCAGGCCGAGCGCATGCTCAGCGGTCCGGCTGATCCGGCACCGCCCGCGCACGGCCTGGGCCGACGTCGTCCCGATATTTCCACCCCAAGCATTGGCGGCGAGACGACGGGAGCGCGGATGAATCCTGCATCCATCGCACCAAGCCTGCGGCCGCAGGGCCTTTACGACCCTGGTGACGAACACGACGCGTGCGGCGTCGGGTTCATCGCCGACCTGTCCGGGCGGGCCCGGCACGACACCATCGGCCAGGCCCTCACCGTGCTGCGCAACCTGGAGCACCGGGGCGCGCGCGGCAGCGACCCGGAGACCGGCGACGGGGCGGGGATCCTGACCCAGATCCCGGATGCGTTCTTCCGCGCCGTCTGCGACTTCGAGCTGCCGCCCGCGGGCCGCTACGCCGCCGGGCTGGTGTTCCTGCCGGCCGCCCCGGCCGGCCGGGAGCAGGCCAAGGCCGCGGTCGAGCGGCTGGCCGGCCTGGAGTTCCTGCAGGTGCTCGGCTGGCGGGACGTGCCGCACGAGCGCGGTCATTGCGGGCAGGGAGCGCTCGCGGTGCTGCCGCACCTGGCCCAGCTGTTCGTGGCCGCCCGCCCGGGCCAGGACCTCGCGCCCGGGGCGGACACTGCGCCGGTCACCGGCCTGGCCCTGGACCGGCGCGCCTTCTGCCTGCGCAAGCGGGCCGAGGCGGAGGCCGGGGTTTACGCCGCGAGCCTGTCGTCGGCCACCATCGTCTACAAGGGCATGCTGACCGCGCCGCAGCTGGAACCGTTCTTCCCCGACCTGGCCGACCCGCGGTACGTGTCGGCGCTGGCGCTGGTGCACTCCCGGTTCTCCACCAACACCTTCCCGTCCTGGCCGCTGGCCCACCCCTACCGCTACATCGCGCACAACGGCGAGATCAACACCGTCCGCGGCAACCGGAACTGGATGCGGGCCCGCGAGGCGCTGCTGGAAACCGGCCTGATCGGCGCTGATGCCGAGGGCCGCGGGCTGGAGCGGCTGCTGCCGATCCTGGACGAGCAGGCCAGCGACTCGGCCAGCTTCGACGCCTGCCTGGAGCTGCTGTACCTCGGCGGCCGGACGCTGCCGCACGCGCTGCTGATGATGATCCCCGAGCCGTGGGAGAACCACGCCGAGATGGACCCGGCGCTGCGCGCCTTCTACCAGTTCCACGCCACACTGATGGAGCCGTGGGACGGCCCGGCGCTGATCGCGTTCACCGACGGCGCCGTGATCGGCGCGGTGCTGGACCGCAACGGGCTGCGCCCGGGCCGGTACTGGATCACCGGCGACGGGCTGGTCGTGCTGGCCAGCGAGGTCGGCGTGCTCGACATCGACCAGTCGACGGTGATCCGCAAGGGCAGGCTGCAGCCGGGCCGGATCTTCCTGGCCGACACCGCGGCCGGCCGGATCGTCGAGGACGAGGAGGTCAAGACGGCGCTGGCGGCCGGGCACCCGTACGCCGAGTGGCTGCACGCCGGGCTGCTGCACCTGGACGCGCTGCCCGGGCGGCGCCGCGACGTCCGCGACACCCGGGCCCTGGCCACCCAGCAGCAGCTGTTCGGGTACACCGAGGAGGAGCTGCGGGTGCTGCTCGCGCCGATGGCCTCCTCCGGTGCCGAGCCAATCGGCTCGATGGGCAACGACATGCCGCTGGCCGTGCTGTCGGGCCGGCCCCGGCTCGTCTACGACTACTTCACCCAGCTGTTCGCCCAGGTCACCAACCCGCCGCTGGACGCGATCCGGGAGGAGCTAGTCACCTCGCTGGGCTCTACTACCGGCCCGGAGCAGAACCTGTTCGCGCCCGGCCCGGCTTCTTGCCGCCAGATCGTGCTGCCCTACCCGGTGATCAGCGACGGCGACCTGGCCAAGATCGTCGGCATCAACGAGGACGGCGACCTGCCCGGCTTCGCCGCGCACGTGGTGGACGGCCGGTACGAGGTTGCTGGCGGCGGCGCCGCGCTGCGCGCCCGGCTGGCGGAGATCAGGGCCGAGGTATCACAGGCGATCCGGGACGGCGCCCGCCTCATCGTGCTGTCCGACCGCTGCGATCGGTCAGTGGCGGCCGGAAGCGTCACCCGTGCCGATCGCGACGGCTGGCCTGGCGGCCCGGGCGAGCGGCAGCGGGGGGTCCGGGCCACCGGGGCCGGGGGTGCCCCCCAGGTGCGCAGTGGCCCCCCGGATGACAGAGCCCCGATCCCGTCGCTGCTGCTCACCGGGGCCGTGCATCACCACCTGATCCGGGAGCGGACCAGGACCAGGGCCGGGCTGATCATCGAGTCCGGCGACGCCCGCGAATGCCACCACATCGCGCTGCTGATCGGCTACGGCGCCTCGTCGGTCTGCCCGTACCTGGCCATCGAGTCGGTGCAGGACATGGTGCGGCGCGGCCGGATCGAGGGCGTCAGCACCGAGCAGGCCGCGCAGAACCTGATCAGGGCGCTCGGCAAGGGCGTGCTGAAGATCATGTCCAAGATGGGCGTGTCCACGGTCGCGTCCTACACCGGAGCGCAGATCTTCGAGGCCGTCGGGCTCGGCCCCGAGGTGATCGGCGAGTGCTTCGCCGGCACGTCCTCCCGGCTGGCCGGGGTGTCATTCGACGAGCTGGCCGCCGAGGCCGCGCGGCGGCACGGCCACGCCTACCCGCCCCGCGGCGGCCGGCCCGCGCACCGCCGGCTGGAGACCGGCGGCGACTACCAGTGGCGGCGCGAAGGCGAGCCGCACCTGTTCAGCCCGGAGACGGTCTTCAAGCTCCAGCACGCGACGCGCACCAGGCAAAGCGAGATCTTTGCTGAATATTCCCAGCTTGTCGACGATCAGGCCGCACGCCTGATGACGCTGCGCGGGCTGCTGCGGATCCGCGGCATCGACGAGGCGGCCGAGCCCGCCGGGCCCGCGGGGCCCGATGGCGCGGGCCGGCCGCCGGTCAGCCTCGACGAGGTCGAGCCCGTCTCGGCCATCGTGCGGCGGTTCTCCACCGGCGCGATGTCCTACGGCTCGATCTCGGCCGAGGCGCACCAGACCCTGGCCATCGCGATGAACCGGCTCGGCGGCCGGTCCAACACCGGCGAGGGCGGCGAGGACCCGGACCGGTTCATCCCCGAGCCCAACGGCGACTCGCGCCGGTCGGCGGTCAAGCAGGTGGCCAGCGGCCGGTTCGGGGTGACCAGCGAGTACCTGGTCAACGCCGATGACCTGCAGATCAAGATGGCGCAGGGGGCCAAGCCGGGGGAGGGCGGCCAGCTGCCCGGGCACAAGGTCTACCCGTGGATCGCCCGGACCCGGTACTCCACCCCCGGGGTCGGGCTGATCTCCCCGCCGCCGCACCACGACATCTACTCGATCGAGGACCTCGAGCAGCTCATCCACGACCTGAAGAACGCCAACCCGGCCGCCCGGGTGCACGTCAAGCTGGTGGCTGAGGTCGGGGTGGGCACGGTCGCGGCCGGGGTGTCCAAGGCGCACGCCGACGTGGTGCTGATCTCCGGCCACGACGGCGGCACCGGCGCCTCGCCGCTGACCTCGATCAAGCACGCCGGCGCGCCGTGGGAGCTGGGCCTGGCCGAGACCCAGCAGACGCTGCTGCGCGGCGGGCTGCGGGACCGGATCGTGGTCCAGGTCGACGGCCAGCTCAAGACCGGCCGGGACGTCATCATCGCCGCGCTGCTCGGCGCGGAGGAGTTCGGCTTCGCCACCGCGCCGCTGGTGGTCGCGGGCTGCGTGATGATGCGGGTCTGCCACCTGGACACCTGCCCGGTCGGCGTGGCCACCCAGAACCCGGAGCTGCGCCGCCGGTTCGCCGGCCGTCCCGAGTTCGTGGTGACGTTCTTCGAGTTCCTGGCCCAGCAGGTGCGCGGGTACCTGGCCCGGCTCGGCTTCCGCAGCCTGGACGAGGCGATCGGCCGGGCCGACCTGCTCGATACCGCGCAGGCCGTCGGGCACTGGAAGGCCGCCGGGCTGGACCTGGCCCCGGTGCTCTACCAGCCGGAACTGCCGGAAGGGGCGGCGCGGCACTGCGTCACCGGCCAGGACCACGGCCTGGACAAGGCGCTGGACAACACGCTGATCCAGCTGGCCGAAGGCGCCCTGGCCGAGGGTCGGCCGGTCACCCTGGAGCTGCCGGTCCGCAACGTGAACCGGACCGTCGGCACCATGCTCGGCTACGAGGTGACCCGCCGCTGGGGCGGCGAGGGCCTGCCGCCCGGCACCATCGACGTGCGGCTGCACGGCTCGGCCGGCCAGTCGTTCGGCGCGTTCCTGCCGCGCGGCATCACGCTGCAGCTGACCGGCGACGCCAACGACTACGTGGGCAAGGGCCTGTCCGGCGGCAAGATCACCGTCGTGCCGGACCCGGCCGCGCCGTTCGCCGCCGAGCACCAGATCATCGCCGGCAACGTGATCGGCTACGGCGCGACCGGCGGCGAGATCTTCCTGCGCGGCGTGGTCGGCGAGCGGTTCTGCGTGCGCAACTCCGGCGTGACCGCGGTGGCCGAGGGCACCGGCGACCACGGCTGCGAGTACATGACCGGCGGCCGGGTGGTAATCCTCGGCCCGGCCAGCCGCAACTTCGCCGCCGGCATGTCCGGCGGGATCGCCTACCTGCTCGACCCGGACCCGTGCCGGGTCAACACCGGGATGGCCGACCTGGAGCCGCTGGACGAGGCGGACGGCGTGTTCGTGCGCGAACTGCTGCAGCGCTACCACGCCGACACCGGCTCGCCGGTCGCGGCCCGGCTGCTGGCCGACTGGGACGCCGCCGCGGGCCGTTTCGGCAAGGTCATGCCGCGCGACTACAAGCGGGTGCTGACCGCGGCCCGGGCGGCCGAGCAGGAAGGCCGGGACGTGAACGAGGCCGTGATGGCCGCCGCGCAAGGCTGACCAGGGCGGGGCGGGCCAGGGCCGGCCGGGCGGGCAAGGGCCGGGCGGGCAGAAAGCAGAGAAGGGCACTCACCATGGCGGACCCGAAGGGATTTCTCGGCACGCCGCGCAGCCTGCCGTCCCGGCGGCCGGTCGACATCAGGATCACCGACTGGCGCGAGGTCTACGAGGACTTCCCGGCGCCGGAACTGGAACGGCAGGCCGGCCGGTGCATGGACTGCGGGATACCTTTCTGCCACAGTGGCTGCCCGCTGGGGAACCTGATCCCGGAGTGGAACGACCTGGTCTGGCGGCACGACTGGCGGGCCGCGATCGAGCGGCTGCACGCGACCAACAACTTCCCCGAGTTCACCGGCCGGCTGTGCCCGGCGCCGTGCGAGTCGGCCTGCGTGCTCGGCATCAACTCTGACCCGGTGACGATCAAGCTGGTCGAGGTGGAGATCATCGACCGGGCCTGGGCCGAGGGCTGGGTGCAGGCGCGGCCGCCGTCGCCCGCCGCCCGCGCCGCCGGGCGCCGGGTCGCGGTGATCGGCTCCGGCCCGGCCGGCCTGGCCGCGGCCCAGCAGCTCACCCGGGCCGGGCACGCGGTCACCGTGTACGAGCGCGACGACCGGCCCGGCGGGCTGCTGCGCTACGGGATCCCCGAGTTCAAGATGGAGAAGCGGCACCTGGACCGGCGGCTGGCCCAGATGCTGGCCGAGGGCACGGTGTTCCGCTGCGGGGTGGACGCCGGCACCGCCGTGACCGCGCAGCAGCTGCGCGACAGTTACGACGCGATCGTGCTGGCCTGCGGCGCGCGGGTGCCGCGCGGCCTGCCGGTACCGGGCAGCGACCTGGCCGGCATCCACCAGGCGATGGAATACCTGCCGCTGGCCAACCGGATGGCGGCGGCCGGCGAGGGCGCGGATCCCGCCGGGGACGGCCAGCCGGTCATCTGCGCCGCCGGCCGGCATGTGGTGATCATCGGCGGCGGCGACACCGGGGCCGACTGCCTGGGCACCGCGCACCGCCAGCGGGCCGCGTCGGTGACTCAGCTGGAGATCTTGCCGCAGCCGCCGGGCACCCGGCCCGTGCACCAGCCGTGGCCGACCTACCCGCTGACCTTCCGGGTGTCCAGCGCGCACGAGGAGGGCGGCGAGCGGGTGTACGCGGTGTCCACCACCGAGTTCGCGGGCGACGCGGCCGGCCGGGTGCGGGCGCTGCGGCTGACCGAGGTCACGTTCGCCGGCGGCAAGTTCGAGCCGGTGCCCGGCACCGAGCGGGAACTGCCGTGTGACCTGGTGTTGCTGGCCATGGGCTTCACCGGCGCCGAGCCCGGCCCGCTGCTGGACGGGCTCGGCGTGCAGCTGACCCCGCGCGGCACGATCGGCCGGGACGGCAGCTACGCGACCTCGGCGCCGGGCGTGTTCGCGGCGGGCGACGCCGGCCGGGGCCAGTCGCTGATCGTCTGGGCCATCGCCGAGGGCCGGTCGGCCGCCGCGGCGGCCGACGAGTACCTGGCCGGGGAGACCCAGCTGCCGGCCGCGATCCCGCCGACCGCCGCGCCGCTGCGGTAGCGCCGGCCCCGGGTGCGCCACCCGGCTGAGCGGCAGCCGGCCGGGCCTGCCTGGCGGCTGGCGGGGCCCGGCGGGGTAAAGGATCGCGCCCCGGCCGCCGCCACCGGGTAACGTCTCACAACATGTCGGCTGCTTTCCTGCCGAGCCCAGCGCATGCCCTGTGGCACCTCGGACCGGTGCCGGTCCGGGCCTACGCGCTGTGCATCGTGGCCGGGGTAGTGACCGGTTTGTGGCTGACGGTCCGGCGCTACCAGGCCGTCGGCGGCCAGGCGTCGGTGGTGCTCGACCTGGCGGTCGCGGCCATCCCGGCCGGGCTGGTCCTCGGCCGCGGTTACGCCGTGCTGACCAGCTTCGGGTCCTTCTTCGGCGGCGGCCGGGACTGGGTCAGCGTGCTGCGGGTGTGGGACGGCGGGCTCGGCCTGCCCGGCGTGATCGCCGGCGGGGCGCTGGCCGCCTGGCTGTACCGCCGCCGCACCGGGGTGGCGATGAGCCCGCTGGCCGGCGCCGCCGCGCCCGCGCTGGCGTTCGCGCAGGCCATCGGGTGCTGGGGCAGCTGGTTCACGCAGAACCTCTACGGCCGGCCATCGACCTGGCCGTGGGCGGTGGAGATCTCGCCGGTGCACCGGACCAGCGGCTTCGCCAGCTTCGCGACGTTCCAGCCGATCTTCTTGTACGAGTCGCTGTGGGCGGCAGTCGCCGGGGTGGCGCTGATCCAGGCGGGCCGCCGGCTGGAGCTGGCCGGGGACCGGCTGTTCGCCTGCTACGTGGCGCTGTACGCGTGCGGGCGGCTGGTGACCGACTCGCTGCGCCTGGGCAAGTCTGATCACCTGTTCGGGCTGCGGGTCAGCCAGCTGGTGATGATTGCCGTGCTGGCCGCGGCGCTGGTCTACCTGCGGGTGACACGGGCCCGCCGCGGCCCCGACTTCGTCGGCGACACCGCCCGGCCGGCGGCCAGGCCGCGCCCGTCCAGGCTGGCGATGCCCCCGCGGCCCCGCGCGCCCGTCCCGGCGGAAACTGCCCCGGAACTCGCCGCGACGGTCCCGGCGGCCCGGGTCCCGGCGTCGCTCGCCCCGCCCCTGGCCGCCCCCGTGCCACCCGATCCGGATCTGCTCGCTCCGGATCGGCCCGGCCGGCAGCCGGCCGATTCCGGGGCAGCAGAAGAGGAGGCAGCAGAGCCGCAGGCAGCAGAGCCAGAGGCAGCGGATCCGCAGGCGCCGGAGGCAGCGGCGCCGCAGGCAGCAGAGCCAGAGGCAGCGGATCCGCAGGCGGCGGATCCGGGGGGAGCTGAGGCCGCAGCTGCCGAGCCGGCCGTGCCCGCCGCGCGGGACGCAGCTGATGAGACTGATTGCCCCAGCGAAAACGACGCTGCCACGGCGGCGGGCTCAGAACGGTCGGCGGGCGCCATCCGTCCGTGACCCCCGGCGTGCCATCGCGGCAGGCCGTGGCAGGCACCTGGCGGTGCTGCGCAACTCGCGGCTGGTCACCAGCCACCGCGCGGGAATGAGGTGCTGTTCACCGTCTGCCCGCAGCAGCTCGCCGCCACCGCCCCCTGGATGATCACGCTGGCGGCGACCTGGGAGGAGCGCTTGCAGCTGCTGAAGCACCAGGCCGAACGGCCGGCCCGGGCCCGCGCAGCCGCGCCGCTCCAGTCGCGGACTCAGAATTTCGGGCCCACGAACTCATCGAGCCGGGCGACCGCCGCTCGCCGCGCCACTGAGATCGTCGTCGGCTTGGAGTACCGCCATTCGACTCCCAGCCGATCCAGCGCCTCCCCGCACAGCCGCAAGATATCCCCCGACCGGTTCACGAACAGATACCGCGGATAGGCATAGCACCGCTCCGTGCCTCCAGTCGTCCGCCGCACCGTATTGGTGATCCGGCAGCCGTCAGAATGAAAGAGCCCCCGCGCGAATTCTCCGGGAAACGTGTCGACAATCTCTTGCTGCCAGGACGCGAGTATGATCGGCCGCAAATGCTTGCGCCCCGGGCCATGCTGCGGGAAAAGGCATGGCCAGTGCCTCGAATAGCAGGTTACTTCCCAACAACCGGTGCGCTGAATAGCATGAACCTTATTATCAGGCCGGACCAACTGCAGCGCCTTCTCGCACTCAGCCAGGAGCCCGGGCCATGCGTTGGCGCACATGATGCGCAGGATCCAGACGTTCCTGGAACCGTCGCCGCCTCGGCTGACGCATCCATCGCCGAGATATATCCCGAGCAGATAGGCATAGGCGCTGCCTGGCTCCGGAAGAACGGGCGGTATGCAGCACCGGGGGCAATAGACTGGTGCCCGACCTCTACCATGCTGAACGGGTTGCCCGTGGGTCCGCCCCATAGCGGTTATTCTGGCATGAGGTGCCGACAAACTAATGAGCCTTAGTGGCCCGTATTGGATAAGTCAGTAAATCGCAGGTACCCCGGGTGGGATTCGAACCCACAACACATGGTGTTTGAGACCATAGCCTCTGCCAGTTGGGCTACCGGGGCCACAAACTAGTTTCCAGCTGATAGTAGCGTCAGGCTAGTGCTGCAGCCGTCGTCCGCAGCATAGCGCCCTTGTGACCGGTTCCGCCTGACACGATACGCTCTGGCTCGTGAGCGAGAACCCGTTGCGCGTCGTGATCGCTGAGGACGAGGCGCTGATCCGCCTGGATCTGAAGGAGATGCTGGAGGAGGAGGGCTATGTCGTGGCCGGCGAGGCCGGCGACGGCGCGGCGGCCGTGAAGCTCGCCGAGGAACTCCGCCCCAACCTGGTGATCATGGACGTCAAGATGCCCGTCATGGACGGCATCTCCGCCGCCGACCAGATCACCAGCCAGCATCTCGCCCCGGTCGTCATCCTCACCGCGTTCTCCCAGCGTGACCTGATCAAGCGGGCCGGTGACGCGGGCGCGATGGCGTTCCTGGTCAAGCCGTTCACCCGGGCCGAGCTGGTGCCCGCGATCGAGATTGCGGTCAGCCGGTTCACCGAGATCTCCGCGCTGGAGCAGGAAGTCGGCAGCCTGCGCGACCGCCTTGAGGTCCGCAAGCTGCTGGACCGGGCCAAGGCCCGGCTGCAGGCCGAGCAGCAGATGACCGAGGCACAAGCATTCCGCTTCATCCAGAAGTCGTCGATGGACCGGCGGATGACGATGCGGGCCGTGGCCGAGGAAGTCCTGGCCGCGCCAGAACCGGGCGCGGCAGCCCAGGGTGCAGCGGACGCGGGACCGGCCGATGGAACCGGTTCCGGCACCGCGCCGGCCGAGAAGGACTAACCCCGGCCGAAGGGCAAGCGGCTGGCTTTTCCGGTGCCAGGCGTCCCCCTGGATGTGACTTTCCGGGTCACCCATCCCCATGGTTGTGACAACGAGGGGGTTGAGCGGTTCGGCATTCAGACCTGCTGAACGGTCGCCAGGGCACGCTCGGCGGGCCATCCAAGCACGGTGCGATCACGCGGCCGGCGGGGCGGCCGCCCGCCCGATGCGGGCGGGCGGCGGGGCGATCTGTCAGCGCAGGCAGGCGGGCCCGAGCACGGCAAGAAACCCTGGCCGGCTCGGCGCCCGCCCCCTGCGGCCGCCGGCCGTGATGGCGAGCGGCTAGAGCCCGAGGCCCCTTTGGTGCCATGTCGGCCTTCCCCGGGCCGGCGACGTTCTCTACTCGGCAGCGCTCGTGCTCTGGAGCCAACGGTAGCGAGCAGTCCCCTTGCCGCGCAGTGACACCTAGATTCCCTAGCCGTCATGTGACAAAGATCCGTTTGCCGCCCGGGGGACCTGACCGACCAGTCGGACATGTCGCTCCGTCAGCTCCGCCGCAGGTCAGCGGTCCGGACCGAGAGCAGGCCCGTCAGCCACCCGGACGCTGGCCATCGGCGGCACTGGCCGCCGCCTCGCCGTCCGCCCCGCTCTGCGCTGCGCCGGCCTGCGCCGCGGCGCCCGGCACGGCGTCGCGGATCAGGCAAGTCAGCCGGGAGGTGCAGACCCGCCGTCCCGCCTCGTCGGTGACGACGATCTCGTAGGTCGTCATCGTGCGGCCGCCGTGCAGCCGGGTCGCCACCCCGGTCACCGTCCCGGAGCGGACCCCGCGGTGGTGGGTGGCGCTGATCTCGATGCCGACGGTGATCCGTTCGGGCCCGGCGTGCAGCGCCGATCCGAGCGACCCGAGCGTCTCGGCCAGCACGCAGGATGCGCCGCCGTGCAGCAGGCCGTAGGGCTGGGTGTTGCCGCTGACCGGCATGGTCCCGGCCACTCGCTCCGCGGAGGCCTCGGTGATCGTGATGCCCATCCGGGCCGGCAGCGTGTCCGGCGGAGGCTCGAAGACCCGGCGGAGCAGTTCGTCGTGGCTTGCGGCCTGGTCTGGTGCCACCAGTGCCTCCTCGGCTGCCGGTCGCGGTACGGCGGCGGCTGCCGCCGAAGGCAGCTTAGAAGCCGGCCATCCGGGGGTCCGGCGGGAGCCCCGCCGGTGTCGGTGCCGCGCACTAGACTTCCCGGGTGACCTCGCAAGTCCCGTCCTCGCAGCCAGCACCGTCTTCGCAGCCAGCACCGTCTTCGCAGCCAGCACCGTCTTCGCAGGCGCAGCCTCCGCAGCAGGCGCAGCCTCCGCAGCAGGCACAAGCTCCGCAGCAGGCACAAGCTCCGCAGCAGGCACAGACTCCGCCGGCAGCGCTCCCGAAGGCCGCGCCTCAGCAAGCACCGTCCGGGCCGGCTGGCGGCGGGCACGCGGGCCGGCTGCTGCTGCTCGACGGTCACTCGCTGGCCTACCGGGCCTTCTTCGCGCTCCCCGCGGAGAACTTCGCAACCACCACCGGCCAGCCCACCAACGCGGTCTACGGCTTCACCGCGATGCTCATCAACGTGCTGCGCGACGAGCAGCCCACCCACGTCGCGGTGGCCTTCGACCGCGGCGAGCCCACGTTCCGGCACGAGCAGTGGGTCGAGTACAAGGCCAACAGGAAGGAAACCCCGGCCGACTTCCGCGGCCAGCTGAGCCTGATCTTCGAGGTGCTGGACGCGCTCGGCATCACCCGGCTGTCCAAGGCCGGGTTCGAGGCCGATGACATCATCGCCACGCTCGCCACCCAGGCCGAATACGACGGGATGAGCGTGCTGATCGTGACCGGCGACCGGGACGCGCTGCAGCTGGTCGACCCGGACGTGACCGTGCTGATGACCCGGCGCGGGATCAGCGACATGACCCGGTTCACCCCCGAGGCGGTCACCGAGAAGTACGGCCTCACGCCCGCGCAGTACCCCGACTTCGCGGCGCTGCGCGGCGACCCGAGCGACAACCTGCCGTCGATCCCGGGCGTGGGCGAGAAGACCGCGGCCAAGTGGGTGATGGAGTACGGTTCGCTGGCCCAGCTCGCCGACCGGGTGGACGAGGTGAAGGGCCGGGCCGGGGACAACCTGCGCGAGCACCTGTCCGACGTGCTGCGCAACCGCCAGCTCACCGAGCTGGCCCGCGACGTGCCGCTGGACGCGGGGCCTGCGGACTTCAAGCCGGCCCCCTGGGACCGGGAGAAGATCCACCAGCTGTTCGACACGCTGCAGTTCCGGGTGCTGCGCGACCGGCTGTACAGCACGCTGCCGAACGGGATCGCCGCCCCCGAGGACACCGGCGCCGCGGCCGCGGCCACCGCCGAGGGCTTCGACATCGAGTTCAGCAAACCGGGCCCGGGCGAGGTCGCGGCCTGGCTGGCGGCCCACGCCCGGGCCCGGGACGGCGAGAGCACCGCGGCCCGGGCGGGCCTGGCCGTCAGCGGCAGCTGGGGCCGCGGCACCGGCGACGCCACCGGCATCGCGATCGCCGTCGCCGGCGAAACCGCGCCAGGCGGGACCGCGGCCGGCGGAACCGCGGCCACTGGAACCGCGGCCGGCGGAACCGCGGCCTTCCTGGACCCGGCCGCGCTGGACGCCGCGGACGAGCAGGCGCTCGCCGCCTGGCTGGCCGACGAGCAGGTACCGAAAGCGCTGCACGACGCCAAGGGCCCGATGCACGCGCTGGCCGCGCGCGGCCTGGAGCTGCGCGGGCTGACCAGCGACACCGCACTCGCCGCCTACCTGGCGCTGCCCGGCCAGCGCTCGTTCGACCTGGCCGACCTGTCGCTGCGCTACCTCGGCCGGGAGCTGACCGCGCCGGGCACTTCCGGCGGCGGCCAGCTGACCCTGGACCTGGCCGAGTCCGAAGAGGACGAGGCGCAGGCGCTGGCCCAGCGGGCCGCCGCCACCGCCGGGCTGGCCGACGCGCTGGACGCCGACCTGGCCAAGCGCGGCGCCACCGAGCTGCTCGCCGACGTCGAGCTGCCGCTGGTCAGCGTGCTGGCGCAGATGGAGCGGGCCGGCATCGCCGCCGACGTGGAGCACCTGGCCGGGATGTCGGCCGAGCTCGGCGGCGAGGTCAAGGCGGCCGAGCAGGGCGCGTTCGAGGCGACCGGGCACGAGTTCAACCTCGGCTCGCCCAAGCAGCTGCAGGAGGTGCTGTTCACCGAGCTGAAGCTGCCGAAGACCAAGCGGATCAAGACCGGCTACACCACCGACTCCGAGGCGCTGACCAGCCTGCTCGCCCAGACCGAGCACCCGGTCCTGATCCACCTGCTGCGGCACCGGGACGTGGCCAAGCTCAAGAGCATCGTCGACTCGCTGATCCCGATGGCCGGGGCGGACGGCCGGATCCACACCACCTACAACCAGATGATCGCCGCGACCGGGCGGCTGTCGTCCACCGACCCGAACCTGCAGAACATCCCGATCCGCACCGAGGAAGGCCGCCGGATCCGCCGCGGCTTCGTCGTCGGGGCCGGCTACGAGTGCCTGCTCACCGCCGACTACAGCCAGATCGAGCTGCGGATCATGGCCGACCTGTCCGGCGACGAGGCGCTAGCGGAGGCGTTCGGCTCCGGGCACGACTTCCACGCCGAGACCGCCTCCCGGGTGTTCGGGGTGGCGCCGCAGGAAGTCACCGGCGACCTGCGCAGCAAGATCAAGGCGATGAACTACGGCCTGGCCTACGGCCTGTCGGTCTACGGCCTGTCCCAGCAGCTGCACGTGCCCGCCGAGGAGGCGCGCGCGTTCATGGACGAGTACTTCCGCCAGTTCGGCGGGGTCCGCGACTACCTCAACGACATCGTGGCCCAGGCCCGGAAGGACGGCTACACCCAGACGATCATGGGCCGTCGCCGGTACCTGCCCGACCTGACCTCCGACAACCGGCAGCGCCGCGAGATGGCCGAGCGGATGGCGCTGAACGCGCCGATCCAGGGCTCGGCCGCCGACATCATCAAGGTCGCGATGCTGAACGTGCACGCCGAGATCGGCCGCCGCGAGCTGGCCTCGCGGATGCTGCTGCAGGTACACGACGAGCTGCTGTTCGAGGTCGCGCCGGGCGAGCTGGACGAGCTGCGTGACCTGGTCCGCGGCCAGATGTGCGGGGCCTACCGGCTGCGGGTCCCGCTGGAGGTGTCGATGGGCACCGGCCGCAGCTGGGCCGACGCAGCGCACTGAGCCTCGCGCAGGCGGCAGCCCGCCGCCCGTCCCGGCCGCGGCCGGCTCCGTCGCGGCCGCGCACCGGCGCTGACACCCGGTGACCGGGCCGGGGTAAAAGGGCGTCCGGATTGACCGGGCCGCCGGGCTCTCATATTCTGATCGCTGCGCTGTGTTTTCTCTGCAGTCCGCCATGGTCAGGCAGCCCGCGGGCCGTCTAACGGCAGGCCGCGGCCGGTCACACTGGCCAGGCAAGTCCAGAATCCTGGCCGCCCGTGGCGGGTTCCCTGATCCCGGCGCGCGTCCACCAACCCGCAACGAAAGTCCGTATCCGGAGTCCACCGACACATGACGAGCAGCACCGAGGCCACCTCGACCCCCAAAGTAGCGGTCAACGACATCGGTTCCGAGGAGGCCTTCCTCGCCGCGATCGACGAGACCATCAAGTATTTCAACGACGGCGACATCGTCGAGGGCACCGTCGTCAAGGTCGACCGGGACGAAGTCCTGCTCGACATCGGCTACAAGACCGAAGGCGTCATCCCCTCCCGCGAGCTGTCGATCAAGCACGACGTCGACCCGCACGACGTAGTCAAGAGCGGCGAGCACATCGAGGCCCTGGTCCTGCAGAAGGAGGACAAGGAGGGCCGGCTGATCCTGTCCAAGAAGCGCGCCCAGTACGAGCGCGCCTGGGGCACGATCGAGAAGATCAAGGACGAGGACGGCGTGGTCACCGGCACGGTGATCGAGGTCGTCAAGGGCGGGCTGATCCTGGACATCGGGTTGCGCGGCTTCCTGCCCGCGTCGCTGGTGGAGATGCGCCGGGTGCGCGACCTGCAGCCCTACGTCGGCAAGGAGATCGAAGCCAAGATCATCGAGCTGGACAAGAATCGCAACAACGTGGTGCTGTCCCGCCGGGCCTGGCTGGAGCAGACCCAGTCCGAGGTCCGCCAGAACTTCCTCAACACCCTGCAGAAGGGCCAGATCCGCAAGGGCGTCGTGTCCTCGATCGTCAACTTCGGCGCGTTCGTGGATCTCGGCGGCGTGGACGGCCTGGTGCACGTGTCCGAGCTGTCGTGGAAGCACATCGACCACCCCGGCGAGGTCGTGGAGGTCGGCCAGGAGGTCACGGTCGAGGTGCTGGACGTCGACATGGACCGCGAGCGGGTCTCGCTGTCGCTGAAGTCGACCCAGGAAGACCCGTGGCAGCAGTTCGCCCGGATGCACCAGATCGGCCAGGTCGTGCCCGGCCGGGTCACCAAGCTGGTGCCGTTCGGCGCGTTCGTCCGGGTCGAGGAGGGCATCGAGGGCCTGGTGCACATCTCCGAGCTGGCCGACCGGCACGTGGAGATCCCCGAGCAGGTCGTGCAGGTCGGCGACGAGATCTTCGTCAAGATCATCGACATCGACCTGGACCGGCGGCGGATCAGCCTGTCGCTCAAGCAGGCCAACGAGGGCACGATCGGCGAGGCGCTCGGCGACGACTTCGACCCGACCATGTATGGCATGCCGGCCACCTATGACGAGCAGGGCAACTACATCTACCCCGAGGGCTTCGACTCCGAGTCCGGCGAATGGCTGGAGGGCTTCGACACCCAGCGCGAGGAGTGGGAGCGCCAGTACGCCGAGGCCCGGTCCAACTACGAGGCACACCGCCAGCAGGTCGTCGACGCCCGGTCCAAGGCCGGTGCCGCGGACGGCGGCGGCGGCCCGGGCGGCGGCCCCACGACCAGCTCGTCGTCGTCGTCGTCCTCCTCGTCGTCGTCCTCGTCGTCGTCGTCCTCCACGCGCGGCAGTGACGAGGCGACCGGCACGCTGGCCTCGGACGAGGCCCTGGCCGCGCTCCGCGACAAGCTCTCCGGCAACCAGAACTGAGCCGGGGCTCAGCACGAAAACGGCATACAGATCAGCCACAAGGCAGCGGGCCCGCGGGAATCCTCCCGGGGCCCGCTGCCTGTTCCCGCCCCCGGCTCACCGCTGCGGCCGGGCCAGCCGGACCGCTAGCCACACGCCCGCCGCGGCCAGCGGCACCTCGGCCAGCCCGGCCTCGGCGAGCGCCACCAGCCGGCCAGGCCCCGGCGCCGCCGTGCACACGTCGAACCAGGCATCGGCCAGCAACAGGGCCGCGCCCGCGGTCGCGGTCAGCGCCGCCCGCGGGTCCCCGCGGCGCAGCAGCCATGCGGTGCCGGGCGATGTCGGTCCCGCAGGCCCACGAATCCGGCCGGGGGATAACCCCACCCGCGGCCGTGGGCCAGCCCGGTCGCCCGAAGCGTCGGCCCGGCATACCGTGGGCCCGGTGAGCGTGCCCACGGACCGGACGGATGCAGGCGCCGTGGCGGGCGCCGGGCACGAGCCGATTCCCGCCAACCCGCTGCGGGCCCTGGTCGCGCCCGCGCTGTGGCGTGTGACCCTGAACCTCGCCGCTGACCTGCCCGCCGCGCTCGGCTACGGCGCCGTCATCGTGGTGCTGCTGGCCGCGATGATCGCGGGCGCGGTCATCGTCGTGATCTTGCTGCCGTTCGTCGTGGCGGCCAGCCTGGCCGGCCGCTGGCCGCGCCGCGGACCGCCTGGGGCCGGGCCGGGACCTGGCTGGCCGTGCTGGCCGGGGCGGCCCTGCTGATCGGGCTGGCCGGAGCGCTCGGCAAGCCCGGCGCGGTCGCGGTCTTCGTGATCGTCTGCGGGGCGCTTCTTTACCAGGTGGCGGCGCTGCCGGACCGGCTGGCCCGGGAGGCCAGGGCCGGCCGGGCCAGCCCGGGCGCGCGGGTGCTCGGCGCGGTGCTCGCGCTCGCCGGGGTGACCTGCTGGCTGCCCGCGGCGTGGCTGACCGGGGTGCTGAGCACGGCCGAGCGGGCCCGGCTGCGGGTCACGCTGCGGCTGCATATCCCGGCCCCGCCGCGGCTGCGCCGGGACGAGGCCCTTGGCGCCTGGGCGGCGCGGCAGGCTGGCCACCGCGGCTTCTGGCGGCAATCGGGTATTTCACCGCCCTCCTCCCCGCGGCGGTGCTCGGCGAGGGCGCGGTGGAAAAGCACATCAGCAGCATCTTCGCCAAACTCGGCCTGCTGCCCGCCGAGGGCGAGCACCGCCGGGTGCTGGCCGTGCTGCGCTACCTGGGCAGCTGACCCGGCCTGCATCGCCCGGCCGCCCGGTTAGGCTTGCGCACGAGTCACGGCGGCTGCCGCGGCGAGCACACGACGCATGACGCAGGGAGACTGCCGTGAGCCAGCGAGCGCCAGGTCCGGGCGGCGCGGTCCGTCCCGGGATGCCGAGATGCTGCGCGTCGGCCTGACCGGCGGGATCGGCTCCGGCAAGAGCGAGGTGTCCCGGCGGCTCGCCGAGCAGGGCGCGATTGTCATCGACGCCGACGCGATCGCCCGCGAGGTCGTCGCGCCCGGGACGCCTGGCCTGGCCGAGGTGATTGCCGTGTTCGGGCCCGGGGTGCTCGCGGCCGACGGCAACCTGGACCGGCCCCGGCTCGGCGACATCGTATTCGCCGACTCCGGCCTGCTCGGCAAGCTGAACGCGATCGTCCACCCGCTGGTCGGCGAGCGCGCGAGCCAGCTGGAGCGCCGGGCCGGGCCCGGCTCGATCGTGGTGCACGACGTCCCGCTGATCGCGGAGAACGACCTGGCCGGCTCCTACGACCTGGTCGTGGTGGTGGACGCGCCGCCGCGGGTGCAGGCCGAGCGGCTGGTGCGGGGCCGCGGCATGACCCGCGACCAGGCCCGGGCCCGGATCGCGGCCCAGGCCAGCCGGGAGCAGCGGCTGGCCATCGCCGACCTGGTGATCGACAACTCCGGGTCGCTGGCCGAGCTGGACCGCCAGGCCGGCGAGCTGTGGTCGCAGCTGCGCCGCCGGGCCGCAGGCTGAGGCGGATGGACAGCGCAGCCGGGCCGCAGGCTGAGGCGGCTTGACAGCGCAGCCGGGCCGCAGGCTGAGGCGGCTGGACAGCGCCGCCGGGCCGCAGGCTGAGGCGGCTGGACAGCACAGCCGGGCCGCAGGCTGAGGCGGATCGCGCTGTCAGAGGCCCCGCCTACAGTGGAGTCATGAGCCTGGAGAAGCCGTGCGCCCGGTAACCGACCTGCAGCGCCGGGTCGCGCCGTTCGAGGTCATCACCGAGATGATCCCGGCCGGCGACCAGCCCGCCGCGATCGACGCGATGGCCGGGCGGATCTCGGCGGGGGAGAAGGACACGGTCCTGCTCGGCGCGACCGGGACCGGGAAGACGGCGACCGTGGCCTGGCTGGCCGAGCGGCTGCAGCGGCCGTCCCTGGTCATGCTGCCGAACAAGACCCTGGCCGCCCAGTTCGCCAACGAGCTGCGCGAGATGCTGCCGCGCAACGCCGTCGAGTACTTCGTCTCGTATTACGACTACTACCAGCCCGAGGCCTACGTCCCGCAGACCGACACCTACATCGAGAAGGATTCCTCGATCAACGACGAGGTGGACCGGCTGCGGCACTCGGCGACTAACTCGCTGCTCACCCGCCGGGACACGATCGTGGTGGCCTCGGTGTCGTGCATCTACGGCCTCGGCACCCCGCAGGAGTACGTCGACCGGATGCTCAAGCTGAACGTGGGCGGCAACTACGACCGGGACGCGCTGCTGCGCAAGCTGGTCGGCATGCAGTACACCCGCAACGACCTGTCCTTCACCCGGGGCACGTTCCGGGTCCGCGGCGACACGATCGAGGTCATCCCGGTGTACGAGGAGATGGCCGTCCGGATCGAGATGTTCGGCGACGAGGTCGAGCGGCTGATGACGCTGCACCCGCTGACCGGCGAGGTGATCAGCGAGGACGACGAGCTGTACATCTTCCCGGCGACGCACTACGTGGCCGGCCCGGAGCGGATGGAGCGGGCCATCGCCGGCATCGAGGCCGAGCTGGCCGGGCGGCTGGCCGAGCTGGAGCGCGGCGGCAAGCTGCTGGAGGCGCAGCGGCTGCGGATGCGCACCACCTACGACATCGAGATGATGCGCCAGGTCGGCAGCTGCTCGGGCATCGAGAACTACTCCCGGCACATCGACGGCCGCGAGCCCGGCAGCCCGCCCAACACCCTGCTGGACTACTTCCCCGAGGACTTCCTGCTGGTCATCGACGAGTCGCACAACACGGTGCCGCAGATCGGCGCCATGTACGAAGGTGACGTGTCCCGCAAGCGGGTGCTGGTCGAGCACGGCTTCCGGCTGCCGAGCGCCATCGACAACCGGCCGCTGACCTGGGACGAGTTCGGCGAGCGGATCGGCCAGACGCTGTACCTGTCGGCCACTCCCGGGCCGTACGAGCTGCAGCGGGTCCGCGGCGAGGTGGTCGAGCAGGTGATCAGGCCGACCGGCCTGGTCGACCCCGAGGTCATCATCAAGCCGACCAAGGGGCAGATCGACGACCTGGTGGACCAGATCCGGCAGCGGGCCGAGCGCAGCGAGCGGGTGCTGGTCACCACGCTGACCAAGAAGATGGCCGAGGACCTCACCGACTACCTGCTGGAGCTGGGCATCCGGGCCCGGTACCTGCACAGCGAGGTGGACACGCTGCGCCGGGTCGAGTTGCTGCGCGAGCTGCGGGTCGGCGAGTACGACGTGCTGGTCGGCATCAACCTGCTGCGCGAGGGCCTGGACCTGCCCGAGGTGTCGCTGGTGGCCATCCTGGACGCCGACAAGGAAGGCTTCCTGCGCTCGGGCACGTCGCTGATCCAGACCATCGGCCGGGCGGCGCGGAACGTGTCCGGCCAGGTGCACATGTACGCCGACCGGGTCACCCCGTCGATGCAGCGGGCCATCGACGAGACCAACCGGCGGCGGGACCGGCAGGTCGCCTTCAACCGCGAGCACGGCATCGACCCGCAGCCGCTGCGCAAGCGGATCGCCGACATCCTGGACGCGCTGGCCCGCGAGGACGCCGACACCGAGAAGCTGCTCGGCGGGTCCGGGCGGCAGCAGAGCCGGGGCAAGGCGCCGGTGCCCGGCGTGTCCTCCCGTGCCCGCGCCGCCGCGGCCGGGTCCGGCTCGCGCCAGGCCGAGCAGGAGATCGCGTCCGGCGGCCCGGCCCGCGACGACCTGGTCGCGCTGATCAGCGAGCTGACCGATCAGATGCACACCGCCGCCGCCGAGCTGCAGTTCGAGATCGCAGCCCGCTACCGGGACGAGATCAAGGAGCTCAAGCACGAGCTGCGCGGCATGCAAGCCGCCGGAGTCTGACGAGCCAGACCCAGACCACCGGACCTGGCTGACCGGCCGTCAGGCGGCCCCGCTTACGTAGCCACGGCCTGGTCCGGCTGTCCGGCACGGAACCAATGGCGGCCGGGGCCACGTCCAACGGGTAGCCGCGGCCGGCGAGCCATGCCGGGCGAGTCACGCCGCGGCGGGCGGCCCCGGTCCTGGCCTTTGGCCGGGCGCGGCCAGGAAGGCAGGCTCCGATGGCCACCAGCCCATCCGGCACGATCCGCTCCAGCGCGGTCCGGCCCAGCGCGGTTTGCTCCAGCGCGGTCCGGCCCAGCACGGTCCGGCCCAGCACGGTTTGCTCCAGCGCGGTCCGGCCCAGCGCGGTCCGCCCCAGCGCGGTCCGGCCCGCTGCCGTCTGCCGGCTCGCCGCCGCGCTGGTCCTCGCCGCCGTGCTGGCCGCCTGCGGCAGTGTCTCGGTGCCGGGCAGCACGGCCCCGGCCGGGGCCGGCCACCCGGCCGATGGATCCGCGTCGCCCGGCGGCTCGCCGTCCGCGGCCGGAGCCCGCAACGCCCGGGCCACCGGTGTGCTGTGCTCCCATCCCGGGGCCGTGACCAAGGTCATGATTATCAGCACCGCCCCCGCGTCGATGCGGCCGCTGCGCCTGCTTCCTTCGGGGCGATTCGCCAGCGTGGCCGGAGCCATGCCCGCCCGGGCGCTGGCCCGCGCGGTGTGCGCGCTGCAGCTCATGCCCAGGGGCGTGGTCCACTGCCCGATGCAGCAGGCGGGGCAGTACACGCTGCGGTTCTGGGCAGGCCTGCGGCCGCTGCCCGTGGTCCGGGTCATGCCGAGCGGCTGCATGACGGTCACCGGCGCCGGCCCGGCTCGCCGGGCCCTGATAGCCTCGCCGTTCTGGCGCGATCTGGCCCGGGCCGCCAGCCACCGGATCCAGGCCGCCGACGGCATCCCAGTCTCCTCCTAGAGCCTCCTGGACCGGGCTGCTCCAGGGCCGGTCTTGCCTCCGGATCGGCCTGCCTCCTGGGCCCGTCTATGCTCCCGGACCGGCCACTGGATAACTGCCCGCGGGAGCCTGGCCGGCCGGAGCGCCTGGAGTCTCACGCGGCGGCGCCCGCGCGGCGGCAGCGTGATGTCATGGCAGCGTGATGCAGCTGTGCGGTCACTGCCACGAGGTCACCGAACGGACCAGCGACGGTGACAGGCTGGCCTGCTCAAAGTGCGGGCGGCCGTACCTGGCTGGCCCATCCCAGCCGGGGTCAGTTCCAACATTGTGTGGGGTTTTCCGTTCTGAGAGCGGAAAACCCCACACAATCCTGGGCGCGGCAGTGCCGGGCGGGCGGGCCGCTAGCCTGGCTGGCCGGGAGGAGACACCAGCCGGGACGCAGGCGGGGACACCGGCCGGGAGGAGCGCGATGAGCTGGGTGCTGTTCCTAGCCGGTTCGCACGATGACGGCGCAGCCAGTGCCGGGCGGCGGTGAGATCGGGGCGGTGCGCATCGTGGTGGAGACTGAGCGGCTGCTGCTGCGGCGTTTCACCGGGGCCGATGCCGGGCCGCTGGCCGCCTTGTACGGCGACCCGCGGGTCATGCGGTTCATCACCTTGCGGCCGCCCTCGGCCGCGGAGGTGGCGTCGGAGATCCTGCCGCGGTACCTGCGGGAGTACCGGGAGCTGGCCGATGGCCTGGGCTCCTTCGCGGCCGTCGAGACGGCAACGGGCGAGCTGGCCGGGCGGTTCTCGCTCAAGCCGGCCAGCAGCTACGGCCTGTCCGGCGGCACCGAGCTGGGCTACCGGCTGTACCCGGCGTGCTGGCGCCGCGGCCTCGCCACCGAGGGAGCACGCGCCCTGATCGGGTCCGCGTTCGGGCGCCTGGACATCGACCGGGTCGTCGCGACCACCATGGCGGCCAACACCGGCTCCTGGCGGGTGCTGGAGAAGTGCGGGCTGCGCCGGGTCCGGACGTTCTACTACGAGGACGCTGAGCGGATACCCGGTGCCGAGCACGGTGACTACGCCTACGAGCTGACCCGCAGCGACTGGGCCGGCCAGCTCAGCCGCACGCCGCCGGGGCACGGCGGGAGCTGAACCGGCACCGCCCGGGCGCCCGCTAGCCTGGGCTGGGCCGGGCGGGACGCACGGGCGAGCACGAGAACCGGGCGAGAACGAGAACCGGGGCGAGAACGAGAACCGGGGCGAGAACGAGAAGGAGCGCTATGAGCTGGGTGCTGTTCGACTACGGCTGCGTGGTCTCGCTGCCGCAGCCTGACGCCGACGTGGCCGAGCTGGCCGCCGCGGCCGGGAGCACGCCCGCTGACCTCCAGGAGCCCTACTGGCGCTGGCGGCACCCCTACGATCTGGGCGATCTCGACGGCCGCCGGTACTGGGACCTGGTCGGCTCGGTGCTCGGCGCCCGTTACGGCGCTGCCGAGCTCGCCGAGCTGATCCGGCTCGACACCCGGTCCTGGCTGCACCTGGCGTCCGGGACCGTCGCGCTGGCCGGGGACCTGGCCGCCGCGGGGCAGCGGCTCGCGCTGCTGTCCAACGCGCCCGCCGAGATTGCGTCCGGGATCGCCGCGCTGCCCGAGCTGCGCCGGTTCGAGCACCTGCTGTTCAGCTGCGACCTGCGCGCGGCCAAGCCCGATCCCCGCTGCTACCAGCTGGCCCTGGACCGGCTCGGCGCCCGTCCCGGCGAGGTGACCTTCCTCGACGACCGGCCGGGCAATGTCGCCGCCGCGGCCGGCGCGGGCATCCGCGCCGTGCACTTCACCAGCCCGGGCCAGGCCCGGGGTGAGCTGCGGGCGCTGCTGGCGGACGGCCAGCGGGCCGCGGACGGCCGGCGGGCCGCGCGCGGGCGGGCGTTCCCGGCCGCCGGGAGCTGATCGCGGCCATTCGGGCCTTGTCGGCCGCGACGGCTGTCGGAGCAGCGGCGTAAGGTCGGAATCATGCTGGCCAGCCTTATCGCCGCCCTCGTGGCGGCGGTGTGTTACGGCCTGGCCGCCGTGATGCAGGCCATGGCGGTCCGGGCCGCCAGCAACCGCGCGCCGGGGCCTGCCGCCGCAGGCGGCAACGGGCAGGCGGGTTCCGCCGGGCACGAGCACGCCCACGTCAGCGGCGTGGATCCGGGCCTGGTCGTGCGCATGCTGCGGCAGTGGCTGTTCCTGGTCAGCATCGTCATCGACCTGATCGGCTTCCTGGGCCAGCTCGTCGCGCTGTCCCGGCTGCCGCTGTTCGCCGTGCAGGCCATGATCGCCGCCAACCTGGCCGTCACCGCGGTGTTCGCCGCCTGGCTGATGCACATGCGGCTGACCGTGCGCGAATGGCTCGCGGTGGCCGGCGTGGTGATCGGGGTCGGCCTGCTCGGCTCGTCGGCCGGCGCGCAGGGCGCCGCGAAGGTCGGCGGCGCCTTCCAGCTCGCGCTGATCGTCGCGGTCGCGGCCGTCGCGGTCGCCGGGCTGATCGCGGCCCGGCTGCCGGACCCGGCCCGCACCCCGGTGCTCGGCGCGGTGGCCGGCCTCGGATACGCGGTGCTCGCGGTGGCCGCCAGGATCCTGCCCGGGTTCGACTTCCACCAGCTGATCGCCGACCCGGCCACCTACTCGCTCGCCGCGGCCGGGATCGTGTCGTTCATGCTGTACGCCTCGGCCCTGGAGGGCGGCAGCGTGACCGTGGCCACCGCCGCGGTGGTGCTGGCCGAGACGATGCCCCCGGCCGTGGTCGGGGTGCTGTTCCTCGGCGACCAGACCCGGCGCGGCCTGACCGGGGTGGCCGTGGCCGGCTTCGTGCTCGCGCTGGCCGGCGCGGTGGCGCTGGCCCGGTTCGGTGAGGCCGCCGAGCAGTCCCGGCCTGAGCGGGGCGCCGCGCCGGCCAGCGTCCGCGTCTGCGCCGACCGTCCCGGCAGCACCTGAGCCGGACAGGCTGGGAAAACTGCCGGTCAGCGGGACGCAGCGGGCCGGGCGGGCACGCCGGCGCTCTGCGTCACGCCCCGCCGGGCCTGGCCGGCCTGATATCCTGAGACCCCGTGGACCGGTCGGGATGGCCGCCGGCGCGCACCACGGGAGCCTTATTTGGCGACGCCACCATTTGCCTCACGTCCCGCTGTGACCAGGCATCTTTTCGTGACCGGAGGCGTAGCCTCCAGCCTGGGCAAGGGACTGACCGCCTCCAGCCTCGGCCGCCTGCTCAAGCTGCGCGGGCTGCGGGTCGCGATGCAGAAGCTCGACCCGTACCTGAACGTCGACCCCGGCACCATGAACCCGTTCCAGCACGGCGAGGTCTTCGTCACCGACGACGGCACCGAGACCGACCTGGACGTCGGGCACTACGAGCGGTTCCTCGACACCCGGCTGCCGGGCTCGTCCAACGTCACCACCGGCCAGGTGTACTCCAGCGTGATCGCCAAGGAGCGCCGCGGCGATTACCTCGGGGACACCGTCCAGGTCATCCCGCACATCACCAACGAGATCAAGACCCGGATCACCCAGATGGCCGGCCCGGACGTGGACGTGGTCATCACCGAGGTCGGCGGGACCGTCGGCGACATCGAGTCACTGCCGTTCCTGGAGGCGATCCGGCAGATCCGGCACGAGATCGGCCGGGACCGCTGCTTCTTCCTGCACGTGTCGCTGCTGCCCTACATCGGCCCGTCCGGCGAGCTGAAGACCAAGCCGACCCAGCACTCGGTCGCCGCGCTGCGCAGCATCGGCATCCAGCCCGACGCGATCGTGTGCCGGTCCGACCGGCCGATCAGCGGCGGCCTCAAGCGCAAGATCAGCCTGATGTGCGACGTGGACACCGACGGGGTGGTGTCCGCGCCGGACGCGCCGTCGATCTACGACATCCCCAAGGTGCTGCACACCGAGGGCCTGGACGCCTACGTGGTGCGCCGGCTCGGCCTGCCGTTCCGCGACGTCGACTGGAGCGACTGGGACGACCTGCTGCGCCGGGTGCACCGGCCCGCCCGCAGCGTCACCATCGCCCTGGTCGGCAAGTACGTCGACCTGCCCGACGCCTACCTGTCGCCGGCCGAGGCGCTGCGCGCGGGCGGTTTCGGCAACGACGCGCGGGTCAACATCCGCTGGGTAACCAGCGACGACTGCCAGACCCCCGAGGGCGCAGCGCGCCAGCTCGACGGCGCCGACGGCGTGCTGGTGCCGGGCGGGTTCGGGGTGCGCGGCATCGAGGGCAAGATCGGCGCGGTCCGGCACGCCCGGGAGAACGGCATCCCGCTGCTCGGGCTGTGCCTGGGCCTGCAGTGCATGGCCATCGAGGTCGGCCGGGACCTGGCCGGGCTCGAGGGCGCCAACAGCGCCGAGTTCGACCCGGAGACCGCGCACCCGGTGATCGCCACCATGGCCGATCAGGAGGACGTGGTGGCCGGCGAGCGGGACATGGGCGGCACGATGCGCCTCGGCCTGTACCCGGCGGTGCTGGCCGAGGGCAGCCTGGTCCGCGAGCTGTACGGGGCCGAGGTGGTGGAGGAACGGCACCGGCACCGCTACGAGGTCAACAACGCCTACCGGCCCGCGCTGGAGGAGGCCGGCCTGGTCTGCTCCGGGCTGTCCCCGGACGGCCGGCTGGTGGAGTTCGTCGAGCTGCCCCGCGACGCCCACCCGTTCTTCGTCGCCACCCAGGCCCACCCCGAGTTCCTGTCCCGGCCGACCCGGCCGCACCCGCTGTTCAGCGGGCTGGTCACCGCGGCCATCGAGCGCTCCCGCCGCGCGTCCGCCGCCAGCAAGGTCTCGGCTGCCAGTGCCTGACCACGACCGGCTGGCCGCGCCTCCCGGCCTGAGCGCGCAGGCCGCGGACGGGCAGCTGCGCGACTCCGCCGAGCGCTGGCCGGTGGAGCGCTCGGACCGGCTGGCCGCCGGGTCGATCATCGAGCTGCGCCAGGACGCGGTGCGGATGCCGGACGGGGATACCGCCAACCGCGAGTACATCCGCCATCCCGGCGCGGTGGCGGTGCTGGCCCTGGACGGCCGGGACCGGGTGCTGCTGGTCCGCCAGTACCGGCACCCGCCCGGCTGGAAGCTGTGGGAGCTGCCGGCCGGGCTGCGCGACGTGACCGGCGAGCCGCTGCTCACCACCGGCCAGCGGGAACTGGCCGAGGAGACCGGCTACCGGGCGGAGGACTGGCGGGTGCTGGTGGACGTGTTCACCTCGCCCGGCTGCAGCACCGAGCGGCTGCGCATCTACCTGGCCCGCGGCCTGTCGGAGATCCCGGCCGCCGAGCGCTGCTACGTCCGCGAGCACGAGGAAGCCGATCTTGAACTCGGCTGGCTGGACCTGGACGAGGCGGCCGGCGGATTTCTGGGCGGCGAGTTTCACAACGGCGTCACCGCTGTCGGTATCTTGGCGGCGTATGCCGCGCGCCCTGGCGGGTTCGCGGCGCTGCGGGCGGCCGGCGCCCCGGACTTCTAGGCCGGCGGCCGCACGCAGCGCCGGCGCGGCATGCGGGCAGTACCCCGGCTCGCGGGCGACGAGGCTACGCGGCCGGCGAAGCAGAAAGGTCGGCAGCATGAAGGTCGGGGTTCCCAAGGAAGTCAAGAATCACGAGTACCGGGTCGCGATCACCCCGGCCGGCGTGCATGAGCTGGTCCGCCACGGCCACCAGGTCTACGTGCAGCAGGGCGCCGGCGGCGGCTCGGCGATCCCGGACGCCGACTTCACCGGCGCGGGCGCGCAGATCCTGCCCGCCGCCGACGACGTCTGGCAGGCCGGCGACCTCATCCTCAAGGTCAAGGAGCCGGTCGCCGAGGAATACCACCGGATGCGCAAGGACCAGGTGCTGTTCACCTACCTGCACCTGGCCGCCTCCCGGGCCTGCACCGACGCGCTGCTGGAATCGGGCATCACCGCGATCGCGTACGAGACCGTGCAGCTGCCCGACGGATCGCTGCCGCTGCTCGCGCCCATGTCGGAGGTGGCGGGCCGGATGGCGCCCCAGGTCGGCGCCCACCACCTGCAGCGCGACGGCGGCGGCCGGGGCGTGCTGATGGGCGGGGTGTCCGGCGTCTACGCGGCCAAGGTCGTCGTGCTCGGCGCCGGGCGTGTCGGGCATGAACGCGGCGGCGATCGCGCTCGGCATGCAGGCCGAGGTGCTGCTGGTCGACAAGAACGTCGGCCGGCTGCGCTCCGCGGACGCCATCTACCAGGGCCACCTGCAGACCGTCGCATCCAACGCCTACGAGATCGAGCGCGCGGTCATCGACGCCGACCTGGTCATCGGCGCGGTACTGGTGCCCGGGGCCAAGGCGCCCAAGCTGGTCAGCAACGACCTGGTGTCCCGGATGAAGCCCGGCGCGGTGCTCGTCGACATCTCCATCGACCAGGGCGGCTGCTTCGAGGATTCCCGGCCGACCACGCACGCGGACCCGACCTACTCCGTGCACGACGCGGTGTTCTACTGCGTGGCGAACATGCCCGGCGCGGTCCCGCACACCTCGACCTTCGCGCTGACCAACGTAACCCTGCCGTACATGCTGGAGATCGCCGGCCGCGGCTGGCGGGAGGCGCTGCGCGCCGACCCGTCGTTCGCGCCCGGGCTGAACGTGCACGACGGCGCGATCACCTGCGAGCCGGTCGCGCAGGCGCACGGCCTGCCCGCCACGCCGCTGGCGGAGGTTCTCAGCTGACCACGGTGGCCGGCGCGGTCCGCCGCTACCTCGACCACCTGACGGTCGAGCGCGGCCTGGCCGCGCACACGCTCGCGGCCTACCGCCGTGACCTGCAGCGCTACACGCTGGTCATGGCGGCCCGCGGCCGGTCCGAGATCGGCGCGGTGACCACGCAGGACGTCGCCGCCTACGTGGCGGCGCTGCGCGAGGGCGACGCCGAGCACCGGCCGCTGGCGGCCAGCTCGGCCGGCCGGGCGGTCGTGGCGGTCCGCGGCCTGCACGCGTTCGCGCTCGGCGACGGCCTGGCTCCGGCCGACCCGGCCCGGGCGGTCCGGCCGCCCGCTCCGCCCCGGCGGCTGCCCCGGGCCATCTCGGTGCCCGACATCGAGCGGCTGCTCACCGCCGCCGACGGCGGCCGCGAGGCCCCGGCGCAGCTGCGCGACCGGGCGCTGCTGGAACTGCTGTACGGCACCGGCGCGCGGATCTCCGAGGCGGTCGGGCTGGACGTGGACGACCTGGACCTGGCCGGCGCCCCGGCCGGGACGCGGGCGCCCGCCGTGCTCCGGCTGGCCGGCAAGGGCGGCAAGCAGCGGATGGTGCCGGTCGGCCGGTACGCCCGCGCCGCGCTGGAGGCCTACCTGGTGCGCGGCCGGCCGGTGCTGGCCGGCGCCGGGCGCTCGCCCAGCCCGGCGGTCTTCCTCAACGCCCGCGGCGGCCGGCTGACCCGCCAGGGTGCCTGGGGGGCGCTGCGGGCCGCCGCCGGGCGGGCCGGGCTGGCCGGCATCTCGCCGCACACGCTGCGGCACTCGTTCGCCACCCACCTGCTCGACGGCGGGGCGGACGTGCGGGTGGTGCAGGAGCTGCTCGGCCACGCCTCGGTCACCACCACCCAGGTGTACACGCTCGTCACCGTGGACAAGCTGCGCGAGGTCTACGCCGCCGCGCACCCGCGCGCCCTGCGCAGCTGACGGCGGGCAGCCAGCACCAGGCCGCCGGCGGCAGCCATTTGCGGGCAAACGGCCAGACACTGCCGCGCAAGCGGTGAGTCGGCTTGCTGCGCCTGCCAGCAGGCCCTAGAGTCCGGACCTGAGCGGTGGTAATCCTGCCTCACCTGGGGAGGTGCAGCAGTGGCAGCGCCCAGAACGCTGGAGACCGGCCCGGGCGCGCTCGGGCCCACCGGCCGTCCCGTCCCCGTCTTCCCCGAGCCGGAACCGCTGCTGGAGCACGGCCCGGCGCGGATCGCCGCGGTGTGCAACCAGAAGGGCGGCGTCGGCAAGACCACCACGACGATCAACCTCGGCGCCGCGCTGGCCGAGCTCGGCCGCCGGGTGCTGCTGGTGGACTTCGACCCGCAGGGCGCGCTGTCGGTCGGCCTCGGCATCCAGCCGCACGAACTCGACGCGACCGTCTACAACCTGCTGATGGACCCGCACATGTCGGTGGCCGACGTGGTGCTGAAGACCGGCGTGGACGGCATGGACCTGCTGCCGTCCAACATCGACCTGTCCGGCGCCGAGGTCCAGCTGGTGCACGAGGTCGGCCGGGAGTTCGTGCTCGGCCGGGTGCTGGCCCCGGTGCTGCCCGACTACGACGCGATCCTGATCGACTGCCAGCCGTCGCTCGGGCTGCTGACCGTCAACGCTCTGGCCTGCGCGGACGGGGTCATCGTGCCGCTGGAATGCGAGTATTTCGCGATGCGCGGCGTGGCACTGCTGATGGAGACCATCGACAAGGTCTCCAGCCGGATCAGTCCCAAGCTGGCCCTCGACGGGCTGCTCGCCACCATGTACGACTCGCGCACCCTGCACACCCGCGAGGTGCTGGCCGGGGTGGTGGAGGGCTTCGGCGACAAGGTCTTCCACACCGTCATCAGCCGCACCGTCCGCTTCCCCGATGCCACCGTGGCCGGGGTGCCCATCACCCGCTTCGACCCGATGTCCAACGGGGCCGGCTCCTACCGCGAGCTGGCCAAGGAGGTACTGGCCCGGTGGCGTCAGGGCGCGGTAACGGGTCCCGTCCGCAGCGGGTAAGCCTGCCGGGCGTCGCCGAGCTGCTGCGGCAGGCATCGGCCATGCCCGCGAGTACCGGTGCCGCGGGGATTACCCTGGCCAGCGCCGTCCCCGCTGCCGCGGGCGCCCTGCCCGTGCCGGAGCCGCGCCGCCCCGCCAGCGGCCGGGAGCGGCACGCTGAGAAGATCACCGTCTACCTGTCCGCCGGTGAGCTGCTCGAGCTGGAGCGGGCCCGGCTGGCGCTGCGGTCGGCCGGGCTGCCGGCCGACCGGGGCCGGATCGTCCGCGAGGCGCTCGCCGTGCTGCTGGCCGACCTGGAGGCGCGCGGGCCCGGCAGCGTGCTGGCCCGGCGGCTGCGCGACGACGGCTGACGGCGGCCGGGGCGGGCATCGGATAACGTCTCAGGTGCCGGGCGGCACGGGCCGCCCGGGCCGGGCTGGCGGGCCGGGCGGGCAGGCGGAGCGGGCGGGTAAGCGGCGGGGCCGCGGGTGGCGTTCATGACGGGCACGGCAACGGGCGAGGCGGCGGGCGCGCCGCCGGCGCGCCCGGGCGCGTTCGAGGTGCACCTCGACGTGTTCGAGGGTCCCTTCGACCTGCTGCTCGCGCTGATCTCCAAGCACAAGCTCGACATCACCGAGATCGCGCTGTCGGTCGTCACCGACGAGTTCATCGGCCACATCCGCGCCCTGGCCGGCGCCTGGGACCTGGACCAGGCCAGCTACTTCCTGGTCGTGGCGGCGACCCTGCTGGACCTGAAGGCCGCCCGGCTGCTGCCGGCCGGCGAGGTCGACGACGAGGAGGACCTGGCCCTGCTGGAGGCCAGGGACCTGCTGTTCGCCCGGCTGCTGCAGTACCGCGCCTACCAGCAGGCCGCCGCCGTGCTGGCCGGCCAGATGACCGAGCAGGGCCGGCGGTACCCGCGCCGGGTGCCGATGGAGCCGCGGTTCGCCGAGCTGCTGCCCGAGGTGCTGCTCGGGCTCGGGCCCGGTCAGCTGGCCGCGATCGCCGCCCGGGCGCTGGCCCCGAAGCAGGCGCCGGTCGTGTCCACCGCGCACCTGCACGTGGCCATGACCACCGTCCGCGAGCAGGTCGAGATCCTGGCTGCCCGGCTGGCCCGGCTGCGCCGCGCCACGTTCCGGCACCTGATCTCCGACTGCTCCGACACCTACGAGGTGGTGACCCGGTTCCTCGCCGTGCTGGAGCTGTACCGGGACGGCCAGGTCACGCTGGACCAGCTGTCCCCGCTCGGCGAGCTGCACGTGGCCTGGTCACCCGGGCCGGCCGCGGCCGGCGCGAACCCGGCGCCATTGAAGAACACCGCGACGACAGCGAGGAAGACAACTAGGTGATGCCCGACCAAGCCCCGGGGCTGCAGGCCAGCCTGGAGGCCATCTTGCTGGTGGCCGACGAGCCGGTGCCGGAGATCGTGCTGGCCCAGGTGCTCGAATGCCCGCGCGACGACGTGGCGGCCGCGCTGGCCGGGCTGGCCGCCGAGTACACCCGCCAGCAGCGCGGCTTCGACCTGCGCCGGGTGGCCGGCGGCTGGCGCTACTACACCCGGTCAGAATGCGCCCCGGTGGTCGAGCGGTTCGTCAGCGACGGCCAGGAGGTCCGGCTGACCCAGGCGGCACTGGAAACCCTCGCGGTGGTGGCCTACCGGCAGCCGGTCAGCCGGGCCCGGGTGTCAGCGGTCCGCGGGGTCAACTGCGACGGGGTGATGCGCACGCTGGTGCTGCGCGGCCTGGTCGAGGAGGCCGGCGCCGATCCCGACACCGGTGCCGTGCTGTTCGCCACCACCGCCTACTTCCTGGAGCGGCTCGGCCTCGACAGCCTGGACGAGCTGCCCGACCTCGCGCCGTTCCTGCCCGACGACGTCGAGGACGAGCACGAGCCCGCGCATGGCTGAGCGCCGCCCGCGCCGCCCGGCCCGCGGCGGCTCCCGGCCACGGCCCGGCCCGGAGCCTGATTCCGAGCCCGATTTCGCGGCCGGCGAGCGGGACTCGCTCACCGACGCGCCCGGCGGCGTCCGGCTGCAGAAGGTGCTCGCCGCCGCCGGCGTGGGCAGCCGGCGGCACTGCGAGGAGATGATCGGCGCGGGCCGGGTCGAGGTCGACGGCGAGGTGGTGCGCAGGTTCGGCGCCCGGGTCGACCCGCAGCACCAGGTCATCCGGGTCGACGGCCGCCGCATCCCGGCTCGCGAGGACCTGGTCTACGTGGCGCTGAACAAGCCGGCCCAGGTGCTCACCACCATGTCCGACGCGCGCGGCCGGCGCACCGTCGCCGACTTCCTCGGCGACCGGGCCGAGCGGCTGTTCCACGTGGGCAGGCTCGACTACGACACCGAGGGCCTGATCTTGCTGATGAACGACGGCGACCTGGCGCACCGGCTCTCGCATCCGCGGTTCAGGGTGCTCAAGACCTACCTGGCCGACATCGCCGGGCCGGTGCCCCGCGACCTCGGCCGCCAGCTCATCGCCGGCGTCCGGCTCGCCGACGGGGTGGCCAGCGCAGACCGGTTCCGGGTGGTGGAACGAGCCGGGCAGCGCGCGCTGGTCGAGATCACCCTGCACGAGGGCCGCAAGCACATCGTCCGGCGGATGCTCGCCGAGGCCGGCCACCCGGTCAGCCGGCTGGTCCGCACCCAGGTCGGCCCGGTGGCGCTGGGCGCGCTGCGGCCCGGGTCCAGCCGGCGGCTCACCGCCGCCGAGATCGGTGACCTGTACGCGGCCGTCGGCCTGTGACGACGTCCCGTAAGATCGGCCTGCCGCCGCGCGCCCGCCGGCCGCGCGGCTGATCACAGGGGGAGGAGCAGCCCAGTGGCCGTCCGGGCGATTCGCGGCGCCGTCCAGGTCGACGCCGGCGACCGGGCGGCCATCCTGGCCGGGACCTCCGAGCTGGTCACCGAGGTCATGACCCGCAACCAGCTCGGCACCGATGCGGTGATCAGCGTGCTGTTCACCGCCACTCCGGACCTGACGGCCGAGTTCCCGGCGCTGGCCGCGCGCCGCCTCGGCTTCGGTGAGGTGCCGCTGCTGTGCGCCGCCGAGATCGCCGTCCCGGGCGCGATGCCGCGGGTGATACGGCTGCTCATGCACATCGAGACCGACCGGCCGCGGTCCGCCATGCAGCACGTGTACCTGCGCGGCGCGTCCGCCCTGCGAGTGGACATCGCCCAATGAGCCGGCCAGCACTGAGTGACGCACGCGCAGCGGGCGGGGAAGCGAGCGCACGCGGCGCGAGCACTGAGCGACGCACGCGCAGCGGGCAGGGAAACGGGCCAGGCAAGCGCGGTGAGCCAGGGCCCGCCGCCGGCCGGGACGGCCCCCGGCCGGGCCGTCGTGCTCGGCACCGGGCTGATCGGCACGTCGGTGGCACTGGCGCTGCGCGAGCGCGGCACGCAGGTCTGGCTGGCCGACACCGACCCGGCCGCGGCCCGGCTTGCCGCCGGCATCGGTGCCGGGGACCTGCTGCCCGCGGCCGGCCCGCCGCCCGGCGGACCGGCCGGGATCGCGGTGCTGGCCGTGCCGCCGGCCGCCGTCGCGCCCGCGCTGGCGCAGGCCCAGCAGCGCGGCCTGGCCCGCTGTTACACCGACGTGGCCAGCGTCAAGGAGCTGCCACTGGCCCGGGCCGCGGAACTCGGCTGCGAGCTGGCCAGCTACGTGCCCGGCCACCCGCTGTCGGGCCGGGAGCGGTCCGGGCCGGCCGCCGCGCGCGCCGACCTGTTCCTCGGCCGGCCGTGGGTGATCTGCCCCGGCCCGCAGACCAGCCCGGCCGCGGCCGCGGCCGCGGCGGACCTGGCCCGGGCCTGCGGGGCGCAGCCGGTGCGGATGAGCCCGGCCGAGCACGACGAGCACGTGGCGCTGGTGTCCCACGCCCCGCACCTGCTGGCCGCGGTCATGGCCGGGCGGCTGGAAGCCGCGCCCGCCGCCGCGCTGGCGCCTGGCCGGCCAGGGGCTGCGCGACGTGACCAGGATCGCCGCCGGGGACCCGGCGCTGTGGACGCAGATCCTCACCGCCAACGCCGGGCCCGCCGCGGCCGTGCTGGCTGCCGCCGCGCAGGACCTGGCCGCCGCCGCGGCCGCGCTGGCCGCCGCCGCCGACGGCGACGAGACCGCGGTCAAGCAGCTGACCCAGCTGCTGGAGCGCGGCGGGGCCGGGGTGGCCAGGATTCCCGGCAAGCACGGCCGGCCCGCGCCGCAGTATGCCGTCGTCCAGGTGGTGATCAGCGACCGGCCGGGAGAGCTGTACCGGCTGTTCGCCGCGGCCGGGGCGGCCGGCATCAACATCGAGGACGTGTCCATCGAGCACTCGCCCGGGCTGCCGGCCGGGGTGGCCGAGCTGGCGGTGCGGCCGGAGGCGGTGCCCGGGCTGACCGGGGCGCTGGCCGCCGGCGGCTGGCCGGTCCGGGGCTGACGAGCCCGCGGCCGGCCGTAAAATCGCCAGGGTGACCGATCCGGCTGCCCCCGCGCAGCGACCTGAGAGCGCCCCGCCCGCCCGTCACCTCCCGCCCGCCCCGCCCGGCCCGGGCGGGCTGGTCATCGCCGTGGACGGCCCGGCGGGCTCGGGCAAGTCCAGCGCCGCCCGGGGGGTAGCGATCGCGCTCGGCCTGCGCTACCTCGACACCGGCGCGATGTACCGGGCGCTGACCTGGTGGCTGCTGACCCGCGGCGTCCCGGTGAGCAGCCCGGACGAGGTGGGCAGGCAGCTGCGCGCCCCGGTGATCGAGGTAGGCACCGACCCGGCCGCCCCGGCCATCGCGGTCGACGGCACTGACGTGTCCGGGCCGATCCGGACGCGGGAGATCTCCAACGCGGTCAGCGCGGTCGCCTCGCTCCCGCAGGTCCGGGCCCACCTGATCGCGCTGCAGCGGCAGATCATCGCCGCCGCCGCGGCGGCCGGGCCCGGCATCGTGGCCGAGGGCCGCGACATCGGCACGGTGGTGGCCCCGGACGCGCCGGTGAAGGTCTTCCTCACCGCCAGCGAGCAGGCCCGCGCGCTGCGCCGCAGCGCCGACCTGGCCGCCGACCCGGCGGCCACCCCGGAGCGGACCCGGGCCGAGCAGGCCAGCCGGGACCGCAGGGACGCGCCGCAGATGGCCAGGGCCGCCGACGCGGTGCAGATCGACACCACCGTGCTGACGCTGGAGGAAGTCATCGGCGAGATCAGCGGCACTGGCCCGGGCCCGGCGCGGGACCGCGGCGGCCGGACGGCCGGCGGGGGCGGCGTGAGCGAGCTGAGCACGCCGCCGCCGGACCCGGCCGCGGCCGCGCCGGTGCTGGCCGTCGTCGGAAGGCCGAACGTCGGCAAGTCCACGCTGGTGAACCGGATGCTGGGCAGCCGCCAGGCGGTGGTCGAGGACACCCCGGGCGTGACCAGGGACCGGGTCGCCTACGACGCGACCTGGCGCGGCCGCACGTTCACGCTGGTGGACACCGGCGGCTGGGAGCCGTCGGCGGAAGGCTCGGCCGAGATGGCCGCCCGGGTCGCGGCCCAGGCCAGGGTCGCCGTGGACGCCGCGGATGCGATCTTGTTCGTGGTGGACGCGGTGATCGGGGTGACCGACGCTGACGCCGCGGTGGCCGCGGTGCTGCGGCGGACCCGCAAGCCGGTGGTGCTCGCCGCCAACAAGGTCGACGACGCCCCGGCCGAGCCCGGCGCCTCCTCGCTGTGGTCACTGGGCCTGGGCGAGCCGCTGCCGGTGAGCGCGCTGCACGGCCGCGGCAGCGGCGACCTGCTGGACGCGGTGCTCGGCGCGCTGCCGGACGCGCCGCAGGAGGTCTTCGGCGCCGGCGGCGGCCCGCGCCGGGTCGCGCTGATCGGCCGGCCCAACGTCGGCAAGTCCAGCCTGCTGAACAAGCTGGCCGGGACCGAGCGGGTGCTGGTGGACGCGGCCGCGGGCACCACCAGGGACCCGGTGGACGAGCTGGTCGAGCTGGGCGGCCGCAGCTACACCTTCATCGACACCGCCGGCATCAGGCGGCGGGTGCACCAGGCGAAGGGCGCCGATTATTTCGCGGCGCTGCGCACCGAGCGGGCGCTGGAGCGGGCCGAGGTCGCGGTGGTGCTGATCGACGCCAGCGAGCCGCTGGCCGAGCAGGACCTGCGGATCGTGTCCATGGTGATCGAGGCCGGGCGGGCGCTGGTGATTGCCTACAACAAATGGGACCTGGTGGACGCCGACCGGCGGCACTTCCTGGACCGCGAGATCGATCGCCAGCTGCACACCGCGCGGTGGGCGCCGCGGGTGAACCTGTCCGCGGCCACCGGCTGGCACGCCGACCGGCTGGCCCCGGCGGTCGAGGCGGCGCTGGCCGGCTGGGAGACCCGCGTCCCGACGGGCCGGCTCAACGCCTGGCTGACCGCGCTGATCGCCGCCACGCCGCCGCCGGTGCGCGGCGGCCGCCAGCCGAAGATCATGTTCGCCACCCAGGCAGGCATCCGGCCGCCGCACTTCATCCTGTTCACCACCGGGTTCCTGCAGGCCGGCTACCGCCGGTTCATCGAGCGCAAGCTGCGGGAGGAATTCGGCTTCGCCGGCTCGCCGGTGCACCTGACCATGCGGCTGCGGGACAAGCGCGCGGCGGGCAGCCGCAGCGCGGCCGCCCGCCGCGGCTGACCGGCCCGGCTCAGGTCCCTGGGCTGACCGGCCCGGCCCAGGTCCCCGGGCTGACCGGCCCGGCCCAGGCCGGCCGGGGGCTGGCCTGCCGGCTCAGATCCCGGGCTGGACGCCGGGCGGCGCCGCCCGGGACCGCAGCCAGAACCACACCGTGGTGCCGCCGTCGCCGCGCAGGTAACCCCACTGGTCGGCCAGGTTCTGCACCAGGAACAGGCCGTGCCCTTCCGAGGAGTACACCTCCTCCTTGACCACTGGCGCGCTCAGGTCCGAGCCGCCGTCGGTGACCTCGAACCGCAGCCCGCCGGGCAGCTCGGCCACCGTGAGCGTGACGCAGCCGTCGGCCCGGCACGAATTGCTGTGGGTGATCGCGTTGGTGACCAGCTCGGAGGTCAGCAGCACGGCGACCTCGCACATCCCGTTCGCATTGTGCAGCAGCTTGGCCACGAAGGCGCGGGCGTCGCGGACGCACTCGGGGCGGCCGGGAATGGTCAGGCAGCCCAGCACCGACCGGGACCCGGATGGGGCAGGATCGGCAGCGGCACCGCTGTCGCCATCGGCTGACGCCATCGCGGGCTCCCTTCCCGGCGCAGCCGGAAAATGCGGGCCTGGTGCTGCGGCGGGCGGCGCTGCCCGGGGCTAGCCGCGCCCGCTGACCGCGGCGGCGCGGCCCGGCGGCCGCCTGAGCGGTCCGGCGCCGGTAGTTTCTCATCATGATGTGGGTGTGCACGGCATGCAAGTGCAGCGAGCACATTGCCGCTGCAAAATTTCATCTGGGATCCCATGACAGACCTTTTTCCGGTATCGTCGCTGCTAACTTCCACTAGGCGCAGGAGCACAATCGGCCGGAATGGCCGGAAAGCGCGGTTCCTGGCATTCCCGGGAGGGGGCGGTGGCTGTTGACTCTCGGCCCTACGGTGCGCCGCCGCCGGCTCGGCAGCGAGCTGCGGCAGCTGCGCGAGGCGCAGTCGATCAAGCTTGAGGAAGTCGCTGACCGGCTCGGCCTGGCCGCCTCCACCTTGTCGCGGATCGAGACCGGCAAGTCCCCGACCCGGACCGCGTACCTGTCCACGATGCTCGACCTGTACGGGGTCGACGACCCGGCGCAGCGGCAGGCGCTCACCGAGATGGCCCGGGAGGGGCACCGCAAGGGCTGGTGGCGGGTTTTCGACGACGTGCTGCCCACCGGCTTCAGCGTCTACGTCGGCCTGGAGGCCGAGGGATCCTCGCTGCGGGTCTATGAGCCCCAGGTCGTGCATGGCCTGCTGCAGACCGAGGAGTACGCCCGCGCGGTCATGACCTCCGTGCGCAGGAAGAAGACCCCGGCCGAGATCGACCGGCTGGTGGCACTGCGGATGCAGCGCCAGGAGGTGGTGCTGCGCGCCGACCCGCTGCAGCTGTGGATGATCCTGGACGAGGCGGTGCTGCGCCGCCCGGTCGGGCCGCCGCAGATCATGCACCAGCAGCTCGAGCACCTGTGCACGGCGAGCCGCTGGCCGAACGTCACCCTGCAGGTGCTCGCCTTCGCCAGCGGCGTGCACCCGGCCCTGAACGGGCCCTTCGCGATCCTCGAATTCCCTGAGCGGTATGACCACGATGTCGTGTACTCGGAGGGCATCAGCGGCCAGGCATACCTGGAGGAAAGGGACCGGGAGGTCCGGGCGCAGGCCGAGGTATTCGACCTGCTCCGGGCCGCGGCCCTGCCCCCGGCCGACTCCATCGACCTCATCTCCCGCATAGCCAGGAACTGCACGTGATCAAGCCGGCGGGGGCACGCGTGCAGCACAACCGAAAGGAACCAACCCCCATGAACCCTGACATCCCGGAAACGGCGTGGTTCTCCGGCCGCTTCTGCAACAACTCCGCCTGCGTCCAGGTGGCACACCTGCCCGGCGGGCAGGTGGCGCTACGGGACTCCAAGGACACCGCGAAGGCCGCGCACCTCTTCGACCGCGAGGAGTGGAGCGCCTTCCTCGCGGGCGTCAAGGGCGGGGACTTCGACCTGCCCTGACCGACGGCCAGCGCCAGAGCGGCCGCCGGGGCGAGATCCCCGGCGGCCGCTCTGGCGTGCTGGCCGGCCCTGCTCGGGGGCCGGCGGAGCTGCGGCTAGCCGAACTCGCCGTCCCGGGCGCCGCCGAGGAAGGCGTGCCACTCCGCCCGGGTGAAGACCAGGGCGGGGCCGCCGGGGAAGCGCGAGTTGCGCATCGCGACGTCCCCGCCGGAAAGAAACGCCACTTCGACGCAGTTGCCCCCCGTCGGTCCGCTGTAGCTGCTCTTGACCCATGTCGCCGCAGTCAGGCTCTCCTGCTGGCTGCCGGTTCCGGTGCTGCTCATCGGGTTCCCTCCCGGTCGGTGAGCATTGATCGGATGATCTGGCGGGATGCGTCCGGGGTCTCGCTGATGCCGCTGAGGTGGTCCATGGCCGCGCTATAGCGCTCGACGTCCAGCTTCTTGTCCAGGTACATGGCGCTGGTCAGCTGCTCGACGTAGACCACGTCCGGCAGGTCGGGGCTGGCGAACCTCAGGATGGAGAAGCTGCCCGGCGCGGTGTGCCCGCGGGACGGGTGCGGCGTGACCTGCAGGGTGAAGCCGGGCCGGTCGCAGACGGCATCCAGGTATTCCAGCTGCCCGCGCATCACCTCGGGGCTGCCGACCGGCCGCCGCAGTGCCACCTCGTCGATGATCGTCCACAGCCGCAGGCTGCCGGAGGTGAACCGGCGCTGGCGCTCCTTGCGCAGGAATACCAGCCGCTCGGCGTCTTCGGGCTCGAAGTCGCCGAGCGCCATCACCGCGGCCGCGTAGTCCTCGGTCTGCAGCAGGCCGGGAACGAACTGCCCTTCGTAGCTGCGGATCGACTCGGCCGATTCCTCCAGGCCCACGTAGGCCTGGAACCACGCGGGCAGGATGTCCTGGTAGCGATGCCACCAGCCAGGCTGGTTGGCCTGGCTGGCCAGGGACAGCAGCTGTTCGCGCTCGGCCTCGTCGGTGATCCCGTACAGGCTCAGCAGGTCGGCGATGTCGACCTCGCGGACCGCATTGCGGCCCAGCTCGATCCGGCTGATCTTCGACTCGGAACCGCGGATCGCCCGGGCGGCCTGCTGCGCCGTGATGCCCCTCGCCTCGCGCAGCCGGCGCAGCTGGGTGCCGAGGAGGATCCGCAGGACGGTAGGCCCGGACGGTACGTCAGTCATGGGCGCCCGCTCGCGCTGAGCGCGTCCGTCATGAACAGTGCTCCCCTCGGCTGCCTCGGCTCCCTCGGCATCTTCGGCCGCGGCCTCGCCAGCCCTAATGACTTCATCCCGCTCGGGGCAGATCGGATCATGACCTCACGCTCGCCCGTGCCGCGACCAAGGTCAATATGCCGCACGCGATTGCGCATTAAGCATGAACTGGAGCATCCCCCTTGATGGTATCGCATATGCGATTTCATTCCAGTCCTTGCCGGGCTCAAGCAGGGATATGTCGCAACGTTGCCAGGCTGCTGCGCAGGGTAGCAGCCTGGCGCTGCCGTGACCAGAGTTGCTCCCGGGAACTCTACCGCCGGGCCGGGCCGGCACGGGCCTGCTCCGGCCCAGCCGGCGGCGCTGCGCGCCGGGCGCCGGGCGGTCCGCCCGGCCCGCGTCAGTACCGCGCGGCAGCGTCGTAGAGGGCCAGGATCCGGCGGCCGAACTGCGGCGAGTAGGAGACACCCGCGGTGTCACCGCCCTGCTGGTAGCCGCCGATCACGCCCACCACCCGGCCGGCCCCGGCGCGCCGGTCCGGCAGCGCCAGGAACGGCCCGCCGCTGGTGCCGTCGGTGTACCCGGCGCAGCTGAACACCAGCTGGCGCAGCGGGCCCCGGTCGAAGGGCCGGGCCGCCGCCCGGCAGCGCACCGCCCGCCCGCTGACATCGGGGTAGCCGATCACCCGGACCGGCAGCGGCGCGCGGCGGCGGGCGGCAAGCGCCTCGGCCCCGGTCCTGGCCTCGAGCGTGCCCCCGCCCGGCCCGGAGACGCGCAGGAACGCGACGTCGTCGTTCGGGTCGCGGGCCGTGCTCCACCGGGCGTCCACGTACTCGGCGGTGACCGTCCAGACCCCGAAGGGGAAGATGCCCGCGCGCCAGCCGGGCGCGAACACGATGCTGCCCGCCGGCGTCAGGCTCCGCCCGGTCAGGCAGTGGGCGGCGGTGATGAGCAGGTCACCCCCGCTGCTGTGCACCACGCTGGCGGTGCAGAAATGCTGGGCCGGCCGGCCGGCGGTGGCGGTGAACAGCGCGCCGACCGCGGAAGTGCCGCCGGCGGCGGAGCGGGCGGCCGCGGCCGGCCCGGGCGACAGGCCGGCCGCGGGGACGAGCACCAGGACCGCGACCACGACCAGGCCGGCCACGGCGCTGGCGGCCCGGAGCCGGCGCCGGGCCCTGGCGGAACCGCCCGCCCGCACTTGGCCGTCGCTTTGCATGTTCATCACCCGTTGTTGCCTGATTGTGCCTGTTTCAACCGCCGCGGGGTCAGCGCGGGCTGGATGCCCGGCCCGCGGCCCGCGCGCACCGGCGGGACGGACGGGAAAACCGGCGGTCGCGGGTTGATTCCGGGCCGGGTGCTGGCTCACGATTGCAGTCATCCGGGCCACGGCCCGGATGACTGACGGCCCGGGTGATGAGCGAGCAGGCGGGGACGGCCCGGTTTGCCGCGATCGCCAACCTCGCAGGGGCATGCCGGTGAACCGTGCGGCCAGGACCGCCGCAGCCACCGGGCTCGCCGCTACCCGCAGCGCGACCTTCCGCGAGGTCTTCGCCGAGCCCGAGTTCCGGGCGTCGCGCTCGCCCAGCTGCTGTCCATCGCCGGCGATCGGCTGGCCCGGGGTGGCGATGACCGTGCTGGTCTACGACCGCACCCGGTCTGCCCTGTGGGCCGCGGTCAGCTACGCGGTCACGCTGGCGCCGTGGCTGATCGGCGGGCTCGCGCTGCCCGGGCTGGCCGGCCGGCGGCCCCGGCGCGAGGTGATGGCGGCCTGCGACCCGGCCCGGCTGGTACTCGTCGGCGCGATGGTCGCGGCCGGCCGGCTACTGGCCGGCGAGGCGGCGGCCACCGGGCAGCCGCGCCGGAACGCGGTGCGGGGGAAGATCCTGGGCGACATCGCGACCATGATCAAGGACCAGATGCCGAGCCAGAACCTGATCGGGCGGTTTACCGGTGACGCCTTTGTGCCCATGTTCCCGGACACCGGCCAGGATGAGGCCAGGAAGATCAGTGAACGGCTCCGTGATCACATCGCCGGCGAGCCGATCGCGATCGAGCCCGGCGCCCAGAACGGCTTCATCTTCCGGCTGGCGGTCTCCATCGGCATCGCCGTGCTCACCGGGTCCCGGCGTGCGCTCAGCGAGCTCATCGGCGCCGCCGGCACCGCGCTCGCGCAGCCCAGGAGCACCGGCTGGAACAAGGTGTACGTTAGCGCCGGCGCCGCCGGGGAAGACGATCCGCCGGGTGCGCGCTGACCCGGCTGGCCTGTCCCCGGCTGGCCGCAGCGCCGGCCTGGGGCAGGGACCGGGCCGGACAGGACCATGCCGGAGGCGAGCGACACGATGAGAGCCGCGCTGTACGACCACTACGGGCCGGCCCGCGAGGTGCTGCGGGTGGAGGAGATCGAGCGGCCGGAGCCGGGCCCGGGGCAGGTCCGGGTGAAGGTCGAGCTGTCCGGCATCAACCCGACCGACTGGAAGTCGCGCAACGGCGCGACCCCGCGGCCGATCGCCGGATTCCAGATCCCGCACCACGACGGCGCGGGCGTGATCGACGCGGTGGGGGAGGGCGTCGAGCCCGGCCGGGCCGGCCAGCGGGTGTGGGTCATGCTCGCCGCGGCGGGCAGCCCGTGGGGGACCGCGGCGCAGTGGTGCGTGGTCCCCGCGGCCCGGGCCCTGCCGCTGCCGGACGGCGCCTCCCCCGAGCTCGGCGCCGCGCTCGGGGTGCCCGCGGTCACCGCGCACCGCTGCCTGTTCGCCGACGGTCCCATCGAGGGCAGGACCGTGCTGGTCGCCGGGGGCGCCGGCGCGGTCGGCCATTTCGCGATCGAGCTGGCCAAGCAGGCCGGAGCACGGGTGATCACTACCGTCAGCGGCCCGCAGAAGGCCGAGCTGGCCGCCCAGGCCGGCGCCGACCTGGTCGTGAACTATAAGGACGCCGACGCCGCCGGCCAGATCCGCGCGTTCGCCGGGCACGTCGACCGGGTCGTCGAGCTGGCGCTCGGGGCCAACCTGGAACTCGACCTGGCCGTGACCGCGCCGATGGCCCAGATCGTCACCTACGCCGCCGAGCCGTCCGACCCGGCGCTGCCGGTGCGCGCCTGCATGAACGCCAACGTCGTGCTGCGGTTCGTGCTGCTGTACGGGGTCCCGGCGGCCGCGCAGGCCGCCGCGGCGGCCGACATCTGCGCGGCGCTGGCCGCCGGGGCGCTGACCGAGCTGCCGGTCACCCGGTTCGGCCTGGATGACGTCGCCGCCGCGCAGGAAGCCGTCGAGGCGGGCACGGTCGGCAAGGTCGCGGTGGTGCCGGGCTGACGCCTCAGCCGGGGGAGCCGGGCGACCCGGGGCCGCCGGCCGCGTGCGGGCCGGCGGCGCCCGGCTGGGCCGCGGCGTCCTGGCCGGCGCCGTGCTCGCGCAGGTAGGTCAGGTACAGCGGCCGGAGCGAGTCCGCCACGTCGCCCTCGCCGGAGCCGAGCGCGTCGGAGATCAGTGCCGACAGGTGCGCGGCGTCGGCGCCCGCCGCCTCGGGGTGCCCGGCGGCCGCCTCGCCGGCCGGGATCTCGCGCAGCAGCTGCCACAGGAACCCCACGTCCAGGTGGCGCAGGGCCCGGTGCACGGCCCGGTCGTGCAGTTCGCGCGAGGACAGCGCGTCGAGGTCGCCGGCATCGGTCATGCCACGAACCCTACCGGCACGGCCGGCGGCCGGTGCCACGCTCACCGGACCGTGACCATCCGGCGGGTTGGTGTCCGCCCGGCTGCTGCGCATAGCCTGGCCCGGTGTATATCCCGCGCCAATTCTCCGTCACCGACCTGGCCGAGATCGCCGCGTTCGTGGACGCGGCCGAGTCCGCGGACCTGGTCACCTTCGACGGCGGCAAGCCCGTCGCCACCTTGCTGCCGGTGATCTGGGACCACCCGGACGGCTTCGCCGCCGGGCCGGACCCGCAGCCCGGGCCGGATGCGCCCGGCCCCGGCGCGCCCGCCCCTGATGACCCGGATGCGCCCGGCCGTTACGGCCGCCTGCTCGGCCACCTGGCCCGGGCCAACCCGCAGTGGCGCACCGCCCAGCCCGGCGCCCAGGCCCTGGCCATCGTGCACGGGCCGCAGGCCTACATCTCCCCGTCCTGGTACCCGAGCACGGCCGAGCACGGCCGGATGGTGCCGACCTGGAACTACCAGCAGGTGCACCTGACCGGCACCGTCGCCTTCCACCAGGACCCGGACTGGCTGCGCGAGATGGTGACCCGGCTGACCCGCCGGCACGAGGAGGCACGGCTGCATCCGTGGCGGGTGGAGGATGCCCCGGCCAAGTTCATCGCGGGGCAGCTCAAGGCGATCGTGGGGGTGGAGCTGGCCATCACCTCGGTGGAGGCCAAGTACAAGCTCGGCCAGAACCGGACGGCCGCCGATCAGGCCTGGCGCGGCCGAGGCGCTGCGCGGGGAGCAGGGGCCGGAAGCGGCGGTCATCGCCGGGATGATGAAGGAGCTGGCGGCCGGCCGGTAACATCGCCCGGCGCCGCTTCCAGGTCGCCGAGGGCCAGCGGGCACTCCGCGCCGTCCTCACCGCCGTCCGCGGCGTCGTCCGGGCCGCTCGCGCAGCCGCCGGCGACGATGGCCGCGCTGATGTCGCGCAGCTGGCTCACCTGCTCGGGAGTGAGCAGGTCGATCAGGGAGCGGCGGACCTGCCCGACGTGTCCCGGCGCGGCCGCGGCCAGCGCGGCCAGGCCGGTGTCGGTGAGCTGCGCGATCTGGCCGCGCCGGTCGGTGGGACAGCTGAGCCGGGTCACCCAGCCGCGCTCTTCCAGCCGGGCGACCGCGTGCGACAGCCTGCTCTTGCTGGAGGTGGAGGCCTGCGCCAGCTGGCTCATCCGCAGCGCGTGGCCGGGCGCCTCGGACAGCCGGACCAGGATCTCGTAGTAGCCGTGCGGCAGGGCCGAATCGCGCATCAGCTGCGCGTCCACGGCGGTGAACAGCGTCTGGCAGGCCCCCAGGAACATCCGCCACGCGGACTGCTCGGCAGCGGACAGCCACCGCGGCTGCGGTTCGTTCATGGTCCCAGGATATCCTAGCCGGACAGGTAGTTGAGCGTTTGACAAACGCGGCTCCCGGTGCTAGAAATTGAGTGCTCAACAACAAGCTTCCTTCCGCAGACCCTCACCTGGGAGTGACACATGACCACTGCTGCAGAAACCACCGCCGTCCCCGGTTACGTGGCCGGGACCTGGAACATCGACCCGGTGCACTCCGAGGTCGGATTCTCGGTGCGGCACATGATGGTCAGCAAGGTCCGCGGCCGGTTCACCAAGTTCTCCGGCCAGCTGGTCACCGGGGCCAGCCCGCTGGAGTCGTCGGTGACCGCCGAGATCGACCTGGCCTCGATCAGCACCGGCAACGACCAGCGTGACGCGCACATCCGGTCCGCCGACTTCTTCGAGGTCGAGACCTACCCGACGATGACCTACCGCTCCTCCGGCGTCCGCGCCGACGGCGGCGACTACATCCTCGACGGCGAGCTGACGCTCAAGGGCGTGACCAGGAACGTCCCGCTCAAGCTAGAGGTCAACGGCTTCGGCCCGGACCCCTACGGCGGCACCCGCGCCGGGTTCACCGCCACCGGCGAGATCAACCGGCGTGACTTCAACGTCAACTTCAGCGCCGCGATGGAGACCGGCGGCGCCGTCGTGTCCGACAAGGTGACACTGCATCTGGAGATCGAGGCCGTGCTGGCGGCCTGATCGCCTCGCTCCTCCTCCGCGGCGGCGGCCGCGGCGCCCGGCCCCTGGCCGGTGCTGCCGCGGCCGCCGTTCCGGGTTAGCGTGAAAGCATGCTGATGCGCCAGCGGAGCGCGCCCTGAGCGGCGGCGCGCCCGGGCTCGGGGCCGGGCCGGAGCCAGTGGCCCCGCCCGGCTTCGGCATCCGCGCCGCCGCGCCGGGGGAGCTGCCCGGGATCGGCCAGCTGCGGGTCGCGGCCTACCGGGCCTCCGGGTTCCTCGGGCCCTCGTCCGGCTACACCGCCGAGCTGGCCGCCCTCGGTGCCGACGGCCGCGCCGAGGTGCTGGTCGCAGTGCGCGCGGGCGAGATCGTCGGCACGGTGACCGTCCAGGTGCCGCCGCAGCCGTGCGAGATCGCGGCCGGCCAGGATGAGCATGAGGTCCGGGCACTGGCCGTGCTGCCGCAGGCCCGGGGCCTCGGCGCCGGCGGGGCGCTGCTGCGCGCGGTGATCGGCAACGCCGCCCGCCACGGGGCCCGGCGGGTGGTGCTGTGCACGCTGCCGCAGATGAGGACGGCGCAGCGGCTGTACTCAGCGGCCGGCTTCCGGCGGCTGCCCGGCCGCGACCGCGAGCCGGTCCCTGGCATCGTGCTGCTCGCCTACGCGCTGGAGCTGCCGCCCGCCGCGGCCGGCGCGGCCCCGGCCGGAGTTCCGGCCGGAGGCTGACGGCCCGCGCCCCGCCTCGGGCCGCCCGCCGGCCGGCGACACGGCCAGGCGGCGCAGCCGCAGGCTGTTCCACACCACGAACGCCGATGACAGCGTCATGGCCGCCGCCGCGATCAGCGGATTCAGCAGCCCGGCCGCGGCCAGCGGGATCGCGGCGAAGTTATAGCCGAACGCCCAGCCCAGGTTCTGCCGGATGGTGCGGAACGTGCCGCGGGCGAGCCGGATCGACTCGGGCACCACCATCAGGTCGTCGCGCAGCAATATCAGGTCGGCGGCGCTCATGGCCACGTCGGTGCCGGAGCCGAGCGCCAGCCCCAGGTTCGCCGCGGCCAGCGCCGGGCCGTCGTTGACGCCGTCGCCGACCATCGCCACCGACCGGCCGCCCGCCCGCAGCTGCCCGATCACCGCCGCCTTGCCGGCCGGCAGCGCGCCCGCGATCACCTTGTCCACCCCGGCGGCGGCGCCGACCGCCTGCGCGGTCGCCTCGTTGTCGCCGGTCAGCAGGATGGTCCGCAGGCCGAGCCGGCGCAGCTCGGCGACCGCCGCCGCCGCCGAGGGCTTGATCGTGTCGGCGATCGCCAGCACGCCGCGCGCCTCGCCGTCCCAGCCGGCCAGCACCGTGGTCCGGCCCTCGCGTTCCCACCGCCCGGCCTGACGGGCCAGCTCATCCGGCACGGCGAAACCGCTGTCGCGCAGCAGCCGCTCCCGTCCGATGGTGACCTCCTTGCCGTCCGCCGTGCCGCGCGCGCCGAGTCCGGCCAGCGCGATGAAGCCCCCGGCCAGCGGCAGCTCCCCGGTGCCCTCGGCATGCGCCGCGGCAGTGATCGCGGCCGCCACCGCATGCTCAGAGGCCTGCTCCACCGACCCGGCGCGGCGCATCAGCTCGGCGCGGCTGACTCCTGCCCCGGGCTGCACGCCGGTGACCGTCATCTGACCCGAGGTCACGGTGCCGGTCTTGTCCAGCACCACGGTGTCGATCGACCGGGAGGCCTCCAGCGCGGCGTAGCCCTTGATGAAGATGCCCAGCCGCGCGCCGCGGCCGCCCGCGACGACCAGTGCCGCCGGGGTGGCCAGGCCCAGCGCGCACGGGCAGGCGATGATCAGCACGGCCAGCGCGGCGCTGACCGCGCGCTGCGCGCCGCCGCCCGCGATCAGCCAGCCGGTCAGGGTCAGCGCGGCCAGGCCGAGCACCGACGGGACGAAGATCCCGGAGATCTTGTCGGCCAGCCGCTGGATGGCGGCCTTCTGCGCCTGGGCCTGCTCGACCAGCCGGATCAGGTGCGCGAGCTGGGTGTCCTCGCCGACCTTGACCGCGCGCACGATCAGCCGGCCGGTGAGCACGACGGTGCCGCCGATCACCGTGCCGCCCGGGCCGGCGTCGGCCGGGACGGACTCGCCGGTCATCATGCTGCGGTCCACGGCCGAATCGCCGAACAGCACGTCACCGTCCGCGGCCACCGTCTCGCCCGGCCGGACCACGAACTGCTCACCGGGGCGCAGGCTGGCCACCGGGACCCGGTGCTCGGTGCCGTCGGGGGCCAGCACGCACGCCTCGCTGGCGGCGGTCGAGGCCAGCGACCGCATCTCGTCGGCGGCCGTCCGCCGGGCCCTGGCCTCGAAGTACCGGCCGGCCAGCAGGAACGTGGTGACCGAGGCGGCGACCTCCAGGTAGATGCCGCCGCCGGAATGGTGCACCAGCTCGGCGAAGCCGCTGGCCTTCGTCCGCCCGGCGTCCAGGAAGAACATCGCGTAGACCGACCAGCCGCAGGCCGCGGTGATGCCCAGCGACACCAGCGTGTCCATCATCAGCGTGCCGTGCCGCAGCCCGCGCAGTGCCGCGGCGTGGAACGGCCAGGCCGCGTACAGGGCGACCGGCGCGGCCAGCGCCACCAGCGACCACTGCCAGCCCGGGAACCGGAACTCGGGGAACAGCGACAGCGCGACCGAGATGTCCGATAGCGGGATGAAGAAAACCAGCGCGAGGATCAGCCGCCGCCGCAGGTAGCCGGCCCGGTCGCCGGCCGTGCGGTCCGCGGCCGATGCTGACGGCGGTACGGCGGCCCGGTGCGCCGGGTCCGGGGCGGGCGGGGCGGCATCCTGGCGGGCCGGGTCGCGGGCATCCGGCGTAGCGCCCGCGACGCCTGGTTCTGCGCCGGCCGGTTCTGCGCGGGCCGGTTCTCGCCGGCCTGTTCTGCGCCGCGTCTGCGCCTGCCGGTCTGCGCCGGCCTGTTCTGCGCCGGCGTCTGGCCCGGCGGCTGCGGCGCGGCCGGCCCGGATGACCGTCGCGCGGTACCCGGCCTGCTCGACGGCGGTGACCAGCATCTGCGCGGTGACCCCGGCCGGTGCGCTCACGCTGGCCTGCTCGGTCATGAAGTTGACCGTGGCTTGCACATCCGGCAGCCGGTTCAGCTTCTTCTCGATCCTGGCCGCGCACGCGGCGCAGGTCATCCCCTCCAAGGACAGCTCGACGAGGCTGCCGCCCGCCGCGGCCTGCCCGTCCGCTCCCGGACCGGACTGGCCGCCCCGATCCGGTGGCCCTGGCGTACCGCTGACCAGCGAAGGCGACGACATGTGCGGGCCTGTCCTCCCTGCTGCCAGCCGCTGGTCAGATGACGGTCGGTCACTGCATTCCTGCCCGGAATGCTACTCGGTACCGCGGTCCGCCACAGCCGCCAACAGCAGCGATACAATCCGGGCGTGGCCCAGACCAAGATCACGGTTGCCGGCATGAGCTGTGAGCACTGCGAGCGCGCCGTCCGTGCCGAGATCTCCGCGCTGCCCGGCGTCAGCCAGGTCGACGTCGATGTCCCCTCCGGGCTGGTCGTCATCGAGGCCGATCCGGTTCCCGCCGCGGCCGACCTGCGCGCCGCGGTGACCGAAGCCGGCTGACGAGCTTGCCGGGCCGGCCTAGCTGTCCCGGCCGCGCAGGCTGAGCCTGATCGGCGACAGCCCTGGTCAGCGCCTATATGGCCGGCGGTCACCAGGGCTGGCGGTCACCAGGGCTGGCGACGGGCCGGTGACAGGGGCCAGCGACAACAGAAAGGGATTGTGATCATGTCTGCCGCCGATTTTCCCGCGGGAACCGTCCTGACCTGCACGCATGAACATTGCGGGTGCCGGCTGCTGGTCCAGCAGGCCTGCGGCTGCGCCAGCGAGCCCGGCGCGGCCTACACCTGCTCCTGCGGAACCCCGATGGTCGCAGTCTCCGCGCCGCCGGGCCCGGGACAGTAGAACTCCGCGCAGCAGAACGCAGCGCCATGCCACGCAGCGCCATACGACTCAGCGCAGCCGCTCAGAGCCCCACGATGAGCATGTAGCCCATCGTGATGCCCATGGCGATCTCGCAGCATGCCGACAGCCGGGGCGACAGCGGGACCGCGCGGCCCGGGGCAGCCGCGGCCGGCCGGAGTGACTCGCCGAGGCCAGCACCGGCCGCCGCGCCCGGGCCAGCATCCGCCCGCCCGGGGGCGCTGCCCGCACGCCGCGCCAGCGCGGCCACCGGCGCCAGCGACGTGAGCCGGTCCGTGGTCCAGACCACGAAGCCCAGCAGCACCAGCGAGAACGCCAGCGCCAGCGTGGGCACATGCCCGCCGCCTGCCCCGGCTAGGCCGCTCATCCCCGCGCTGCCCGCCCGCGCTCGCGCCGCCCAGGTTGTGGCCGCCCGCCGCGGCCAGCATGTACACCATGGCGGCGCAGCCGACGACGTGCTGGAGATGATGGCCGGGCCGCCCGCCCTGGGTCCGCACGCCGCGGAACTCGCGCGCCGCCAGCCAGCCGAAGTACAGCGCGGCGGCACCGAAGGCGATCTCCCAGCCGCCGGCGTAGAAGACCCGCAGCGACGGCGCGAGCATCCCGGCCATCGCGACCCCCATCAGCACGTGCACCGCGTCGACGGGATAGTCGGTCGGCCGCCGCCAGCGCCAGGTGAGTACCAGCCGGCCCAGGCAATAGGCGGCGAGCGCGATCATGACAGCGGCGAACGCCCATCGCAGCCAGGCCGGATCGGCCACGTCAGGCCTCCTTGCGGAATAGCGCTGCTACGCCCGGCGAAGCGGCCGTATCTGCGGCTGCGGCGGCCGGAACTGCCGCCGTGCCTGCTGCCGCCGTGCCTGCTGCCGCCGTGCCTGCTGCCGCGGCCGAGTCTGCCACTGCGGCCGGGTCGGCCTCCCGCGGCCAGAACGCCACCGCGATGAGCGCGAGCAGCAGGCCGGAGTTCGGGTCGGTGCCGGCGCCGGTGAGGATCCCGCCCAGGCCCTGGCACACCCACAGGAACGCCGCAGCGGCCACGGCCAGCGCCACTCCCGCCCGCGCCAGGCGGGCCGGCAGCCAGGCGCTCACCGCCACCACAGCGAGGACGGCGGCCAGCACGCCGGCCGCGGCCGGGCCGTGGCCGGCCAGGAACGCGCCCAGGCGGCGGTCCAGGCCGGCCAGCCAGCCCGGCTGTCCAGCCACCAGGCCGGCGACCATCGCGCCGAAGGCCTTCGGCGCCCGGGTCGCGGGCAGCAGCGCGAGCGCGGCCAGGCTGCCCCACAGCACCAGCCACAGGACCCGGGCCGCGGCCGCCCCGGTCGCGCCGGCGGCGGCGAACGGTCCCGGCCGGCCCGGCGCCGCCGGCCACAGCAGCACGGCCAGCAGCGCGTACAAGATGACCGCCCCCGGGGCCCCGTTGACCGGGCTGCCCGTGCCGTTCAGCACCCCGCCCAGTCCTTCGCCCAACCACCAGACCGCAACCGCCCACCCGATCGAGGCGGCCAGGGCCGGGCGGACCGTGGGCCGCCAGGCGATGCCCAGGGCGATCACCAGCTGGATCGCGGCGAAGAGCGCGTCGGTGACCGTCCCGTTCGCGGCGATGATGCGGGCGGCCCAGCTGACCGGGCCGGCGATGATGGCCGGGTTGCCGGGGCCCGTCCCGGCGAGCATCTGCGCGAAGCTCCGGCTGAACATGACGGCCTGGAACTGCAGCAGCGCGTCGAGCAGCCAGATGCCCGCCAGCACGAGCTGCAGGCGCCGCCGCAGGCCGGGTGCCGTCCAGCGGTCGTCGCGCACGGCGGCGGCCGCGCACAGCCGGCCCGGCCCGGGCTGCGCATCCGCCGCCTGGCTCGTCATCGCCGCCTCTTCCGCTCCGCGGTTCCGCCGGCGCAGGTTTCCCGCCGCCGCGTTTCCTGCCGCCGCGCCGATTGCCCGGCGCATCGTTTCTGCCCCGCGTTCAGTGGCATGAGGCTAAATGCTCACCGGCGCGCGCACAAGCACAAAACGGAGACAACTGCGCAGCTCAAGGTCCCATTGCTGGTACCGGGTAACGGTATTTACATAAACCCCGCAGGGGTATTGAGAGCGCTTGCGCAGCCGATTGGGCAAATCCGGCCGGGCCTGCCGGTTCCGCGGTTCTGTGGCGGCGCTCGTGCCCCGAGGCGCGAGCACGGTACCGAGATCATTGCAAATCCCTGTGACCGGTGCGATAGTCGCGCTGACGGCGCCGCGCCGGTATGCGCCCGGCCGGGCCGCTCGTCCTAGCGCCTACGCCGGGCGTCGCCGAGGGCGCCGGGCCCGAGGAGGGAACGTGGCCGGAAAGTTCGTCATCAAGAAGGGCTCCAGCGGCAAGTACCACTTCAACCTGGTCGCCGGAAACGGTCAGGTCATCGCGACCAGCGAGACCTATGAGAAGAAGAGCTCAGCGGTCCAGGGCATCGAGTCGGTCAAGAAGAACGCCCCCGGCGCGCGGGTCGACGACGATACCGGCGAGTAGCGGCGCCAGCTGCCGGCGCCCGGACCGAGACCGGGCCCCCGCCGCGGGCTGCAGCGTGCGCTAGGATGGGCCAGCCCGGCAGGGCAGCGGGACGTGGCCCAGTTTGGTTAAGGCGCTGGTCTGGGGGACTGGAGAGCCCGGGTTCAAATCCCGGCGTCCCGACTGAAAAATGACCGCCAGATATCTGGCGGTCATTTTTGTCAGACCCTCTTGTTAGCTTCCTATTCGTGACACGAGAGAAATCTGACGAGAGAACGTGGTCCGACGATCAGCTGATCTCTGCCGTAGCTGCATCGCACTCGTGGCGCGGCGTCATGCGCGAACTCGGCTTGTGCGTCACTTCGGCCGGTTCCATCAAAGTGGTCAAGCGCCATGTCCAGCGCCTGAGCCTGGATACCAGTCATTTCACCGGGCAGCGCCGGTGGTCAGACGCCCAGCTGAGGCGAGCGGTGGCCGACGCAGTCTGCGTGGGACGAGTTGATCTCAGCCCTGGGCCAGGCGACTGGCCAGGAAGCGGGCAGGGTAGTAGTGAAAGCCCATGCCAGGCGGCTAGGCCTTGACCTGAGCAGAATTGACTGCCCGGACGGAGGCGAGCCGCGCGGGCTCCTCCATTGCAACCGCAGCTCAAGTAGCTTCGCAGCGCGGCCGCAGCTACCGCCGCCATGTGGTTCGTGCTGTGCGGCTGCAATGTCTCGATTCCGCTGGAGCCGGCAGTCTACGATCTGCTGGTAAGCATGCCTGATGGGATCAAGCGGATCCAGATCAAAACCACCACCTATAGCAAGAATGGGTGGAGGTTAAGGTAGGAAGACGCCCTTACTCGGTAAAGAATCTTGGTCCGCTTATTCCTTACGATCCAGATTCCCTCGACTACTTCTTCATCCCGACGGCGATCTGACGATGTACTTGATCCCCAGCAGCACGGTTGCGGGGCGGGTACAGGCATGCTTGCTTCGGAACTACGCCAGGTACGTCGTCGGATAGTGCCAGGAGCATCATGCCGGCTCCAGCCCCGGCGGAGTGACGGCAGACCCGATGGCGGCGTGGCACGTCATTGCGACCCCGCTCGTTGACCGGACTGGCGACACTAGGAGGGCAGACGCAGGCCGGGTCCGGCCGTGCCACCGGCCACGGCAGGACGCGACGACAGGACGGACATCGGTGCGGTGGCAGGCGGGCGACGGCGGGCGGGAGGCCGGGCTGGACGGCACATGGCCGGGCGGGCGTCAGGGCGGGCGGGATAGCGGGCGGGAGGGCGGGCGGGATGCCGCGGACCGTACGGTGCCGCTGCGCGGGCGGGCCGGAACTTACGGCACGCTGCCGGTGACCTCGCACGGCGCCGGGCAGTATGACGCGGGGGCCAGCCGCGCCCGCGCCGTCGGCCCGCCCGCCGGAGCGCAGGGCCGTTACCCGGCCGGATCGCGCCCGCGCCGCCCGCGGTCGCGCGGCCGCCGGCTGCTGCGGGCGCTGGTGCTGCTGGTCATCGCGGCCGTGCTGCTGGCCGGCCTGGCGTTCGGCGGCCTGCTGCTGGTTACCCCGTCCGTCGGCAATGCCCCCGCGCTGGTCCGCAGCCAGAACCGGGCCCATCACGCCGTGTACCCGGGACCGCCCGCGCCGCACCGGTTCGCCACCGCGCTGGAGGCGACCGAGGATCACCGGTTCGCCTCCGAGCCGGGGATAGACCTGCTGGCCATCGGCCGGGTCCTGTGGGCCCGGATGACCGGCGGCACCGACCAGGGCGGCGCGACGCTCTACCAGCAGCTGGCCAAGGTGCTCTACACGCCGGGCCGCTCGGGAATCGCGACCGAGATGGAGCAGGTGGCGCTCGCCGTCAAGCTGAAGTACAGCTATACCGGGGCGCAGATCCTGCGGATGTACTCCAGCGTCGTCTACTTCGGCGACGGCTTCTACGGCATCAAGGCCGCAGCCTGCGGGTATTTCGGCGTCCGTCCGGCCCGGATGTCGTGGCCGCAGGCCGCGCTGATGGCCGGGCTGGTCCAGGGCCCGTCCGCCGACGACCCGCTGGCCCATCCGGCCGCGGCCCGGACCCGGGAGATGCACGTGCTCGGCCGGCTGGTGGCCACCGGCGCCCTCACCCAGCGGCAGGCGGACGCGGCCGCCGCGATCCCGCTGTCCCGGCTGCTCGCCCGGGCCGGCCAGGGCTGCACGCTGCGGTAAGCGGCGCGCAGCGGCACTAGCTGCCCAGCCGTCAGAGGCGCGAAGCGATCAGAGGCGCGGAGCCGTCAGAGGCGCTGCGGTATGAAGCGCTCTGCGACAGCGGGCTGGCCTACCTGCCGGACTCGGCCGGAGCGGAGCGCGCTGGCCGGCCGGACCTGGCGTGCTTGGGCCCGGTCCAGCGGACCGGCTCAGCTGGCTGGCGCACGCCGCGCGGCGCGCTGGGCGGCCGCTCTCCATGCTCCCGGCCGCCGCGCGGCCCGCCGTCCCGGCCGCCCGGGCTCTGCGCCAGCCGGGTCGCCGTCATCCGCGAGCCCCGGTCCTGCGTAGCCCGGCTGGCCCCACGCGGCAGGCCGCGCCCACCGGGGCACCTGTCCCGCGGCCGTGGGCGCGTCTGGGCTCGCCCGCCTGCGCCCAGGCCGCGGGCCGGTCCCAGCCGTCCGGCGACGGCCGGTCCCAGCCGTCCGGCCCCGGCTGGTTCCAGCCGTCTGGTCTGGCCTGGTTCCAGCCGCCCGGCTGATCGCCCCCGGCTTGCTCGGGCCCGGCGGACACCGGCGCCGCTGCCATCCGGGCCGCCTGGTGGCCGCCCTGCTCAGCCGGGTGCCCGGCACCGGGCACCGGATCCCAGGCGGCCGCCGCGGCCGGGTCCCAGCTGGCCGGCGGGACCCCTGGCACCTCCGCCAGGTCCGCCACCGGCGTCGCCCCGACCGGCGGCGCATGCCACACCCACTTGCGGTACGACCAGAACCTGAACAGCGTCCCGAGACCGATCCCCAGTACCACGGCGATCGAGTACCACAGCCTGCTGCTGAGCCCCAGGGCCCCGTCGATGAGCCACAACGTGGCGTACTGGATCAGCAGCGCGACCCCGTTGAGCGCGAAGAACATCACGGTTTCGTGCGTGGTGCTGCGTGCGGTCCGGCCGGCGAAGGTCCAGTACCGGTTGCCGAGGAAGTTGGCGATCATGGCCAGCACGGTCGCGACCGTCAGCGCCGTGTACTTGCCCAGTCCCGCGTTGTAGTGCAGCAGGTCCGCGCCGGCCAGGTTGATGACGAAGCCGACCGCGCCGACGATGCCGAACTTGGCTGCCTCGTGAATGATCTGGCGGAACCGCTGGTAAAGCCCGCGCGGGCCGACCACCGGCCGTGCCGCGCGGGCTTTCGAACGGGTCGCGTCCCGGGAGGCCCGGGCAGGCGACGTCAGAACGGCCGCCCGGCTTCGTCCCGCAAGCTGCCGCCGCGCCCGGGCGGCACCGTCTCCGGCTCCCGGTCCAGCGGCTCGGGCAGCTCGGTTTCTGGCAGCTCGGCTTCGGGCAGCTCGGTTTCTGGCAGCTCGGCTTCGGGCAGGGCGAGCGCCGCGGCCGGGTCGGCCAGCCGGACCGCCTGCTCCTCGGTGACCGCGGGCTCGTTGTCCCGCGGCGCCGTCCACACGAACCGCCGGTACGACCACCACCGGAACAGCGTCGCCAGCATGATGCCGAGCAGCAGCGCGATGTTGGAGGACAGCCGGTCGGTGCGGCCCAGCGCGTAGTTGGTGAAGCCGAGGCAGACCAGCTGGATGACCAGGCCGATGCCGTTGAACAGGAAGAACAGCGCGCTCTCGCGGCCCACGCTGTTGCTGCGCTCGCGGTGCCGGAACGTCCAGTACCGGCTGGCCAGGTAGGCGACGACCGTGGCCACGACGGTCGCGACGATGTTGGCCTTGAGCCAGCCGTCCAGCGGGCCCTTCAGCAGGTTCGTGCCGCCGTCGGTGATGATGACGCCGACGATGCCGACGATGCCGAACTTGGCGGCCTCGTGGATCAGGTGCCGGAACCGCGCATACAGCTCGCGGACAATGGTCACCGGGCAGCCTTCCCTTCGAAAATCCCCGCGGTGCCGCGCTTCCCCGCGGACCGGGCCCGTCACGCTGGCACGTCCAGGGGCCTGCCGCCGAGCGTACCGTGCCCGCTGGGCAGACTGTGGCATCTGAGCTCAGCTCAGCCGCTCTTTGCCGGTGCTTTGATCTTCTCTTGACCGTTATCGGCCTGGCTAAACACGGCCAGGCGGCACTCCCGCGGCCCGCCGGCGGCTCGGAAACTCATTCGGATTTGCCCGATAGCACGGGTAGGGTCGCACAGTGGCCGACCCCGACATTCTCATCCGCGCCCGGGGCCTGACTAAGAAGTTCGGCGACTTCACCGCCGTCCGCGGGATCGACTTCGAGCTGCGGCGCGGCGAGGCGTTCGGGTTCCTCGGCCCGAACGGGGCCGGCAAGTCCTCCACCATGCGCATGATCGGCTGCGTGTCCCCGCCCACCGGCGGCGAGCTGAGCATCCTCGGCCTGGACCCGGTCACCGACGGCCCGGCGATCCGCGCCCGGCTCGGCGTCGTGCCGCAGGAGGACACCCTCGACCTGGAGATGACGGTCGCCGAGAACCTGCTGATCTACGGGCGCTACTTCGGCCTGCCGCGCGCAGTCATCGCCGAGCGGACCGCCCGGCTGCTGGATTTCGTGCAGCTCAGCGACCGGGCCAGGGACCAGGTGGAGCCGCTGTCGGGCGGGATGAAGCGGCGGCTGACGATCGCCAGGTCGCTGATCAACGAGCCGGAAGTGCTGCTGCTCGACGAGCCCACCACCGGCCTGGACCCGCAGGCCAGGCACGTGGTCTGGGACCGGCTGTTCCGGCTCAAGCAGGACGGCGTCACGCTGATCCTGACCACGCACTACATGGACGAGGCCGAGCAGCTGTGCGACCGGCTGGTGGTCATGGACGACGGGGCGATCGCGGCGGGCGGCTCGCCGCGCGAGCTGATCTCGGCCTACGCCACGCCCGAGGTGGCCGAACTGCGGTTCCGCCCGGCCGACCACGACCAGGCCGCGGAGAAGATCGCCGACGTCCCGGCCGACCGGATGGAGGTGCTGGCCGACCGGATCCTGCTGTACGTGCCGGACGGTGACGCGGCGATCGCCAGCGTCCGGGCGCTCGGCCTGGAACCGCAGACCACGCTGGTGCGCCGCAGCACGCTGGAGGACGTGTTCCTGCGGCTGACCGGCCGGCGGCTGGTGGACTGATGAGCGCCGTCGCAGGGGCCGGCCCGGCGCCGGGCCGCCCGGGCCAGTCCCCGCACGCCGCGGGCCCGCCCGCCGCCCCGGCCGCCCCGGCGGTGGCGGGCAGCTTCGTGCTCGCCGTCCGGGCCCTGCGGTTCTGGCTCACCAACTACCGCCGGACCTGGCGCGGCTCGATCTACTCCAGCGTGGCCAACCCGGTGCTCTACCTCGGCGCGATGGGCCTCGGCCTCGGCACGCTGGTGGACGCGCATTCGACCGCCCGCCTCGGCGGGGTCAGCTACCTGGCGTTCCTGGCCCCCGGGCTGCTCGCCGCGACCGGCATGCAGACCGCCATGGGGGAGTCCACCTACCCGGTGCTGGCCTCGGTCAAGTGGGTGAAGACCTATCAGGCGGCGGCGGCCACGCCGGTCCGCCCGGCCGACATGTTCCACGGCCACCTGCTGTTCACCACACTGCGCCTGACCATGAACGCGTCGGTCTTCCTGGCCGTGATCGCCGCGTTCGGCGCGGTCCGCTCGCCCTGGGTGCTGGCCGCCATCCCGGTCACGGTGCTCACCGGCCTGGCCTTCGCCGCGCCCGTCGAGGCGTTCGCGGTGACCCGGGACAAGGACGGCTCGTTCTCGATGCTGTTCCGGTTCGGGCTGATCCCGCTGTTCCTGTTCTCCGCCACGTTCTTCCCGCTGACCCAGCTGCCGGGCTGGCTGCAGCCGGTGGCCTACCTCACCCCGCTGTGGCACGGGGTGACGCTGTGCCGGTCGCTGGCCCTCGGCCACCCCGACCTGCCCGGCGCGCTCGGGCACGCCGGCTACCTGGCCGCGCTGGCGCTCGCCGGGCTGATCGCGGGGGACCGGACCTACCGCAGGCGGCTGTATGTCTGAGGCGCTGCGCCGGCTGCCGCTGCGCATCCTGCCCGCGCCGATGCTGCTGGCCCGCCGCGGCGGGCTCGGCGGCCGCGGCGCGGGGCACCTGATCGAGCGGCACGCCCGGGCCTACCGGCACGCCTGGCTGATCTTCGTCTCCGGGGTGTTCGAGCCGCTGTTCTACCTGCTGTCGATCGGGGTGGGCCTCGGCGCCCTGGTCGGCAAGGTCGGCGGGGTCAGCTACCCGAGCTTCGTCGCGCCCGCCCTGCTGGCCACCTCGTCGATGAACGGGGCGGTGTTCGACTCCACCTTCAACGTGTTCTTCCGGCTCAAGTACGCCAAGCTGTATGACTCCGCGCTGGCCACCCCGATGCGCTCGGGCGACATCGCGCTCGGCGAGATCGGCTGGGCGCTGCTGCGCGGCGGCCTCTACGCGATCGCGTTCTTGCTGGTCATGCTGGCCATGGGCCTGGTCCATTCGGCCTGGGCGGTGGCGGCGCTGCCGGCCGCGCTGCTGATCGGCTTCGCCTTCGCCGGCACCGGGATGGCCGCGACCACGTTCATGAGCAGCTGGCAGCACTTCGAGTTCATCACGCTGGCGACGCTGCCGATGTTCCTGTTCTCCACCACCTTCTACCCGCTGTCGGTCTACCCGCGGGGGATCCAGATCGTGGTCGAGTGCACGCCGCTGTTCCAGGGCGTGACGCTGATGCGCGCGCTCACGCTCGGGACGGCCGGGCCCGGCCTGATCCTGCCTGTTGCCTACCTCGCGATCATGGGCGTGGCCGGGCTGGCCGTGGCCGGCCGCCGGATCAGCCGCCTGCTGCTGACCTGACGCTGACCGGAGCCGGCCCGGCCCGCACAATGGACCGCAGGCCGAGCAGAAGGAGCGAGCGTGCGGGCGCTGTTCATCGAGCATGACCACTGCTCCCCGCCGGGCGCGGTGGGCGAGCGGTTCAGCCAGCGCGGCTACGACATCACCGAGTTCGTGGTCGTCCCGGCGGGCCGCTACTGCGAGCCCGGCGTCACCGCCGCCTTCCCCGACCCGGCCGGGTTCGACGCGATCGTGCCGCTCGGCGCGGCCTGGGCGGTGTACGACGACGCGCTGATCGGCAGCTGGCTGCGGCCCGAGCTGGAGCTGCTGCGGCGGGCGCACGACCAGGGCATCCCGGTGCTCGGCATCTGCTTCGGCGGGCAGGCCCTGGCCGCGGCGCTCGGCGGCGCCGTGCAGGCCGCGTCCGGCCCGGAGATCGGCTGGACCGGGGTGCAGAGCGATGACCCGGAGCTGATCAGCCCCGGGCCCTGGTATGAGTACCACTACGACCGCTACCAGCTGCCGCCCGGCGCCCGCGAGCTGGCCCGCACCCCGCTGTGCTCGCAGGCGTTCGTGTCGGGCCGGTCCCTCGGCCTGCAATTCCACCCGGAGGTCACCGCGGCGGTGCTGGAGGCCTGGTTCTCCGTCGGCACCGAGGACCTGGAGAAGAACGGCCTGCGGCTGGCGGACGTCCTGGCCGAGGCCCGCGGCCGGGAGCGGGCCGCGGCGCAGCGGGCGCACCGGCTGGTCGACGCGTTCCTGGACGTGGTCGCCACCGCCCCGCCACCCCCGTGTTCATGATCTCGGTAACTTTTCAGGCGCACATGCGGAAAAGTTACCGAGATCATGAACCGGGACTCTCGAGCGCGCGGGCGGCGAGAGCCTCGACCTTCGCGTGCAGTTCCGGCACATAACCCTCGGCCTCGGGCTTCATCAGCACGCTGCGCAGGATCCGGCCGGCGGCGGCGCCGGCGGCGCCGCCCGGGACGCGCCGGGCGAAATCGGCCGCGCTGACCCGCAGCGTCGACAAGAACACCGGGTCGGCCGGATCGGCCATCCCCGCGGCCAGCATCCGGGCGCTGGCCGCGTCGACCGCCGCCAGGCTTGCCCCGGTGCCGGTGGAAGGGAAGCAGGTCACGATGTCGAGCTGCGGCGGCTGGTACAGCTCAAGCAGCGGCGAGTCCCCGATCAGCGCGGCCCAGTCGAGCGCGGCCCGGCGGCACCCGGCCAGCACCTCGCCGAGGCCGCCGGGCTCGGGCGGCAGCAGCCGGAAGGTCAGCCACAGCGCCGCCGCGGCCGCCCCGGCCCGCGAGCATTCCAGGCTGATCTCGCCCAGGTGCAGGTCCCCGGACGTGAAGTAGGTGTACGGCGAGTCGTGCAGGTAGAACCGGCCGACGGCCGGGTCGGCGAACAGCACCGCGCCGCAGCCGTAGGGCTGCAGCCCGTGCTTGTGCGGGTCCACCACCACCGAATCGCACCGGGCGATGGCCTGCCATGGCGCCGGGTCCAGCCCGGCCCGGCCGCCCGCGCCGGCCAGCAGCGTGAAGAACCCGCCGTAGGCGGCGTCCACGTGCACTCGCGCGCCGTGCGCGCGGGCCAGGTCCAGGATCTGGTGCACCGGGTCGATCGCGCCGGGGCCGGTGGTGCCCGCGGTCGCGACCACGGTGCCGGCCCGGCCGCCCGCCAGCGCCTGCTCCAGCGCGCCGATGTCCATCCGGCCCGTGCCGTCCGCCGGGACCGCGATGCCCTCGATGCCGAGCACCCCGCACATCCGGGCGTGGGTGTAGTGCGCCTCGGCACTATAGGCCACCGCCCGGCCCGGGTGCAGCTCGCGCGCCACGTACAGCGCCTCCAGGTTGGCGATCGTGCCGCTGGTGGTCAGGTGGCCGAGGTGCGCGGGCAGCCCGAACATGGCGGCGAGCTGGGCGACCGCCTCTTTCTCCATCGCCGCGGTGGCCGGGCCGCCGTCCAGGGCGTGGTTGTTGGGGTTGATGAGCATGGCGGTCAGGTAGCCGGCCACCGCCGCCGGGTGCGGCGGCTTGAGCATCTGGCCGGCGTAGCGGGGGTGGAAGAACGGGTAGTTGTCCGTCAGCCGGTCCGTGAACTCGGCGAATGCCGCCTCGAACCGCTCGTCGGAGACCGCCGTGGACGGCGCGGTCCCGGCTGGCCCGAACCGTTCCTGCCACTCGGTGACGGCGGCCACCCCGGCCGCCAGCCAGCGTTCCAGATCCACCTCATGCCCGCCTTCCGCGTCCGGTCACCCGCGCTGCCGCGGTCTCACCCGACCGGCACGTTACGCAACGGGCACCAGGTCCGCGCGCCCGGCCGGCCGCCCCGCCCGCCGCCTGGCCGGCGGGCGCTGGACCCGGAGGGCAGCAGCGCGCGCCGGACATCACGGCGTCCTTACCGGCCGGAGATAGGGTTTTCCGGACCGGTCAGGTGCCGGACCCGCCGGGAGGCTGCTCATGGATTTCGCATTCGACGCCAAGACCACCGAGCTGCGCGAGCGGCTGCTGGCCTTCATGGCCGACCACGTCTACCCGGCCGAGCAGGTCTTCGCCGCACAAGTCGCCGAGCAGGCAGCACAGGGCCGGGACTGGACCCGGCCGCCGGTGATCGACGAGCTGGCCGCCCGCGCCCGCGGCCTCGGCCTGTGGAACCTGTTCCTGGCCCGTCACCCGGCCGGGGCGGGCCTGACCAACCTGCAGTACGCCCCGCTGGCCGAGATCACCGGCCACAGCCCCGCCATCGCCCCCGAGGCGCTGAACTGCGCCGCGCCCGACACCGGCAACATGGAGCTGCTCGCCGAGTTCGGCAGCCCGCAGCAGCAGGACCGGTGGCTGCGCCCGCTGCTGGACGCGCAGATCCGGTCGGCGTTCTGCATGACCGAGCCGGACGTGGCCTCCTCCGATGCCGCCAACATCACGACCTCGATCCGGCGGGACGGCGACGGCTACGTGATCGACGGCCGCAAGTGGTGGTCGTCGGGCGGCATGGACCCCCGCTGCCAGATCCTCATCGTGATGGGCAAGACCGACCCGGACGGGCCGCGGCACCGCCAGCAGTCGATGATCCTGGTGCCGAGGGACACCCCGGGCGTCGCGGTGCGGCGCGGGATGCACGTGTTCGGCTACACCGACGGCACCCACGGCGGCCACGCCGAGATCGAGTTCTCCGGGGTCCGGGTCCCGGCCGGCAGCCTGATCGGCGCCGAGGGCGACGGGTTCGCGATCGCCCAGGCCCGGCTCGGCCCCGGCCGGATCCACCACTGCATGCGGCTGATCGGGATGGCCGAGCGCGCGCTGGAGCTGACCTGCCGCCGGGTGACCAGCCGGGAGGCATTCGGCGGGCCGCTGGCTCACCAGGGTGTCATCCAGGACTGGATCGCCGGGGCCCGGGTGCGGATCGAGTCCGCCCGGCTGCTGGTGCTCAAGACCGCCTGGCTGATGGACACCGTCGGCAACAAGGGCGCGCACACCGAGATCCAGGCGATCAAGATCGCCACTCCGGCGATGGCCGAGTGGGTGATCGACAAGGCGATCCAGGCGCACGGGGCCGCCGGGGTCAGCCAGGACTTCCCGCTGGCCCAGCTGTGGGCGGCGGCCAGGACGCTGCGGCTGGCCGACGGGCCGGACGAAGTGCACAAGCGCTCACTCGCGCACCGCGAGCTGCGCAAGTACCGCGCGGCCCCGCCGCAAAGCGGGCCTTAAGCTGAGGGAGCACGCGCCAAGCGAGCGACCCCTGGCTGAGGAGGCCCCGTGCTCAGGCCCGCTGCCCGAAACCGATCGCGGTGAGCCCGGCGGACTCGCCGGCCGGAGCGCTGCGCGCCCAGGTGCGCGAATTCCTGGCCGCGCACGACCCGGCGGGCGCGGACCAGCTGGAGTTCCTGCGGGCCCGGTTCGACGCCGGGCTGGCCTGGGTGCACTACCCGCCCGGCCGGGGCGGCCAGGGCCTGTCCCGGGCGCTGCAGCCGGTCGCGGACGCCGAGTTCGCCGCCGCCGGGGCGCCGGGCAACCGGCCCGAGCGCAACGTGATCGGGCTGGGCATGGCCGCGCCCACCATCCTGGCCTTCGGCAGCGAAGAGCAGCAGCAGCGCTGGCTGCGCCCGCTGTGGACCGGCGAGGAGATCTGGTGCCAGCTGTTCAGCGAGCCCGGCGCGGGCTCTGACCTGGCCAACCTGGCCACCCGGGCGGTGCGCGACGGCGATCGCTGGCTGGTCAGCGGGCAGAAGGTCTGGACCTCATCGGCGCACCTGGCCAAGCGCGCGCTGCTGGTCACGCGGACCGACCCGGCGGTGCCCAAGCACCAGGGCCTGACCTACTTCGCGGCCGACATGAGCCACCCGGGCGTCGAGGTCAGGCCGCTGCGCCAGCTCACCGGCGAGGCCGAGTTCAACGAGGTGTTCCTGACCGAGGTGGTGATCCCCGACGCCGACCGGATCGGCGGCGTCGGCCAGGGCTGGCAGGTGGCCACGGCCACGCTGATGTCCGAGCGGGTGGCGATCGGCGGCGGCAACGTCCCGCGCGAGGGCGGCATGATCGGCCCGCTGGCCCGCGCCTGGCGCGAGCACCCGGAGCGGCGCACCCCCGGGCTGCACGACCGGCTGCTGCGGCTGTGGGCCGACGCCGAGGTCGCGCGGCTGGCCGGGGCCCGGCTGCAGCAGCAGCTCGCCGCCGGCCAGCCCGGCCCGGAAGGGTCCGCGGCCAAGCTGGTCTACGCCCGGCTGAACCAGGACATCACCGAGCTGGAAGTCGAGCTGGCCGGCACCGACGGGCTGCGCTACCGCGACTGGACCATGCGCCGGCCCGACCGGACCGAGTTCTACCGCCGCGACGCCGGCTACCGGTTCCTGCGCTCCAAGGGCAACTCGATCGAGGGCGGGACGTCGGAGATCTTGCGCAACATCGTGGCCGAGCGGGTGCTCGGGCTGCCGCCGGAGATCCGGGTCGACAAGGAGCAGCCATGGAAGGACCTGCCGCGGTGACCGCGGGCACCCGGCCGGACGCCCGGCCTGCGGCCGGCCAGGACGGGCCCGGCGGCCGGGCCGCCCGCCCGGCGGCCCTGCCGGACCTGCTCTACACCGAGACCGAGGAGCACCTGCGCGCCGCCGTGCGCGAGCTGCTTGCCGACCGGGCGGACTGGCGGGCGGTCGCGGCCAGGACCGAGAGCGGGCAGACCTGCGACACCGGGCTGTGGCAGGCGCTGGCCGCGGACATCGGCTGCGCCGGGCTGCTGGTGCCCGAGCAGCTCGGCGGGGCCGGGGCCTCCTACCGGGAGGCGGCCGTGGTGGCCGAGGAGACCGGCCGGGCCGTGGCGCCGGTGCCCTACCTCGGCAGCGCCGTCACCGCCACCACGGCCCTGCTAGCCGCCGGCCCGGACACTGCCGGGCCGGACACTGCCGGCCCGGATACGGCAGCGCGGGAGGCGGCCGGGCCGGACGCGGCCGGGCTGCTGCCCGGCCTGGCTGCGGGCCAGGTCACCGCCGCGCTGGCGGTGCCGTTCGGCACCGGCCCCGCAGCCGCCGGGAGGCCCGGGCCCGCCGGGACGCCCGGGGCCGGCCCGGCGGGGGCCGGGGACGCCAGCAGCGGCCTGGCGGCCACGGTACGGGTCAGCGGGCCTGCGGATGGCGACGCCCCCGGCACCAGCCGGGCTCACCGGATCGGTCGCCGGGGTGGCCGACGCGCTGGCCGCCGGGCTGCTGCTGGTGCCCGCCGACGGGGTGCCGTTCGGGCTGTACATGGTGCAGGCCGGCGACCCGGGCGTGACGCTGCAGCCGGTCGTGTCGCTGGACATGACCCGCCAGCTCGCCGACCTGAGCTTCGACGGCACGCCCGCCCGGCGGATCGCGGCCGGCCCGCAGGCACAGGCCGCGGTCGCCGCCGCGCTGACCGCGGGCGCGGCCATGCTCGCCTCCGAGCAGCTCGGCCTGGCCGCCCGGTGCCTGGAGCTGACGGTCGGCTACGTCACCGAGCGCCGCCAGTTCGCCCGCCAGATCGGCTCATTCCAGGCGGTCAAGCACCGGCTGGCCGACCTGTGGACCGGCGTCACCCAGGCCCGGGCCGCGGCCAGGTACGCGGCCGCCTGCCTGGCCGCCGCCGACCCCGACGCCCCGGTCGCGGTGGCGCTGGCCAAGGCCGCCTGCTCCGACGTCGCGCTCAAGGCCGCCCAGGAGACCGTGCAGCTGCACGGCGGGATCGGTTTCACCTGGGAGCATCCGGCGCACCTGTACCTCAAGCGGGCCAAGGCCGGCTCGATCGGCTACGGCACCGCCGACGCGCACCGCGCCGCGCTGGCCGTGCTGGCCGGCCTGCCCGGGCCGGGCGCCTGATGCGCGACGTCGCCGGCGCCGGGGTGGTGGTCACCGGCGGCGGCAGCGGCATCGGCGCGGCCCTGGCCGCCGCGTTCACCGCGGCCGGGGCCCGGGTCGTGGTCAATGACCTGGACGGCGCGGCCGCCGACCGGGTCGCGGCGGCCTGCGGGGCGGCCAGCGCCCCGGGCGACGCCGCCACCGAGCGGGGGGCCGCGACGCTGATCGCCGCGGCCCGCGCCGAGCTCGGCGAGGTCGACCTGTTCTGCGCGAACGCCGGCATCGGGCGGCCCGGCGGCCCGGACGCCGCCGAGGCCGACTGGGAGGCCTGCTGGCAGGTCAACGTGATGGCGCACGTGCGGGCGGCCCGGCTGCTGCTGCCGCCCTGGCTGGAGCGCGGGTCCGGGCACCTGATCTGCACCGTGTCGGCCGCCGGGCTGCTGGCCATGCTCGGCTCCGCGCCGTACACGGTGACCAAGCACGCGGCGCTGTCGTTCGCCGAGTGGCTGTCGATGACCTACGCCCACCGCGGCATCACCGTGCAGGCAGTCTGCCCGCAGGGCGTGCGCACCCCGCTGCTGGCGGCCAGCGGCCCGGTCGCCGGGCAGCTGCTCGGCGGCACCGCGATCGAGCCGGAGGACGTGGCCGCCGCGGTGCTGGCCGGCATCGCCGACGGCCGCTTCCTGATCCTGCCGCACCCGGAGGTGGCCCGGATGTACGCCGGCCGCGGCGCCGACCCCGACCGCTGGCTGGGCGGCATGAACAAGCTGCAGCAGCGGCTGGAGGAGCAGCCGGCGCCCTGAGCCGCCGCGCCCGGGGCCCCGGCCGCCCGGTTACCCGGTGCCGGTGCCCGGCCAGGCATGATGGCGGGCATGCGACCGATCACCCGCCATCTCGATTACTCCGGCTATCTCGATTACTCCGGCCGGGACGACCAGCTCAGCGGCGGCAGCCGGATGATTCCCGTCAGCACGCCGTCGGGGACGTTCCGGGTCTGGGTCAAGCGCACCGGCAGCAACCCGGACCTGCGGGTGCTGCTGCTGCACGGCGGGCCCGGGGCCACGCACGAGTACCTGGAGGCGTGCGACAGCTACCTGCCCGCGGCCGGGATCGAGTACTACTACTACGACCAGCTCGGCTCCGGCCATTCCGACCGGCCCGGCGACCCGGGCCTGTGGGAGACCAGCCGGTTCGTCGAGGAGGTCGAGCAGGTGCGCGCGGCGCTCGGCCTGGACGAGCGCAGCTTCGTGCTGTACGGCCATTCCTGGGGCGGGATCCTGGCCATCGAGTACGCGCTGAAGTACCAGCGCCACCTGCGCGCGCTGGTGATCTCGAACATGATGTCCAGCGTCCCGGCCTACAACGCCTACGCCGAGCAGGTCCTCATGCCGCAGATGGACCAGGCGGCGCTGGCCGAGATCAAGGCGCTGGAGGCCGCGGGCGACATCACCAACCCCCGGTACATGCAGCTGCTCGGCGAGCAGCACTACGTCCACCATGTGCTGCGGATGCCAGAACCGGACTGGCCCGACCCGGCGGTCCGCGGCTTCGCGCACATCAACCCGGCCATCTACGTGCCGATGCAGGGCCCGAGCGAGCTCGGCATCAGCGCCGGCGCCAGTCTCGCCGCCTGGGACCGGACCGCGGACCTGGCCTCGATCACCGTGCCCGCGCTGGTCATCGGCGCGCAGCACGACACCATGGATCCCGCCTTCATGCGCAAGATGGCCGGCCTGCTGCCGGCCGGGCGCTACCTGCACTGCCCGGACGGCTCGCACCTGGCGATGTACGACGATCAGCGGACCTACTTCGACGGCCTGGTCAGCTTCCTGCAGGGCCTGGGCGGGCAGGAAACCGGCGGTTAACACCGGGCCGCGGTGACGCCTCGCAGTTGCCGCTGATGTAACGGCTGCGAAACAACCCCGAAACGCGCGCGTGGGAAAACTGTTCGCAGATCCTGACGGACACGAAGCGGCAGCCTGGGAGCGTGCTGGTCGGCGCTGCCTGGCTATCCCGGCATGCCCCTTCGCTTCAGCCCCTGGAGGCGGAGTGGTTCCCTACGCCAGCTGGCTCAGCTCGGGCGATAACGCCTGGCAGATGACAGCCGCAACGCTCGTCGGCCTGATGAGCATCCCCGCCCTCGCGGTGCTCTACGGCGGAATCGTGCAGCGCAAATGGGCGGTCAACACGATGCTCATGGTGTTCTGCACGTTCTGCCTGACGCTGATCGTGTGGGTGCTGTGGGCGTTCAAGATGGGCTTCGGGTCGGAGATGATCGGCTCGTTCGTCGGCAAGCCCGGCACCGTCGTGGGCCAGGCCGGAGAGCAGGCCCAGGCGAACATCCCATTGCTCAACGGCCTGATGCCGAGGTTCAGGTTCCCGCAGTCGTCGCTGGTCTACTTCCAGTTCGTGTTCGCCGCGATCACCCCGATCCTGTTCATCGGCAGCGTGCTCGGCCGGATCAAGTTCCGGGTCTGGCTGATCTTCGTGCCGTTGTGGATCACCTTCGCGTACGCGGTGAACGCCTTCCTGCTGTGGGGCGGCGGGTTCTGGGCCCAGAAGGGCGCGCTGGACTTCTCCGGCGGTTACGTCATCCACCTGGCGGCCGGCGTGTCCGGCTTCGTGGCCGCGGCCATGGTCGGGCCCCGGCTGGCCCGCGACCGGGAGCGGGCGGTGCCCAACAACCTGCTGATGGTCGCGGTCGGGGCGGGCATCCTGTGGCTCGGCTGGAACGGCTTCAACGGCGGTGACCCGTACTTCGCCGGCGCGGACGCCTCCGCCGCGGTGATCAACACCAACCTCGCCACCGCGGTCGCCATGATGACCTGGATCATCATGGACATGTCCTTCGGGAAGGAGAAGAAGGCCACCTTCCTCGGCGGCATCAACGGCATGATCTGCGGCCTGGTCGGCATCACCCCGGCGGCCGGCTACGTCAACGGCGTCGGCGCGATCGTCATCGGCCTGGTCTGCTCGGCCATCGTCTGGGGCCTGTGGGCCTACCTGCCCAAGCACGTCTGGCCGTTCAACAAGGTCGACGACGCGCTCGGCGTGGTCTACACCCACGGCTTCGCCGGCCTGTTCGGCGGCCTGCTGGTCGGCTTGCTGGCCGACCCGCAGATGATCGTCTACCTGGGCCTGGGCAAGAACCCGAGCATCTCCGGCGCGGGCCTGTTCTACGGGCACGGCAAGCAGCTGCTGATCCAGGCCGGCGCGGCGCTGACCGTCATCGTCTGGGACGGCCTGGTCACATTCCTGATCCTCAAGGGCATCAGCCTGTTCACCAAGCTGCGGATGAGCGACGAGGAGCAGCTGGTGGGCGACCTGGCCGTGCACGGCGAGGTGGCCTACCCCGAGGAAGAGAAGGAGCTGGCCATGGCGGGCATCGGCGCCGCCGGGGAAACCGGCGACGGGTCGGGCATCCACAGCGAGGACGACCCGCTCGGCCCTTCGAAGGTCCTCACCGAGTAGCCGGGTCCACGTGCGGACTTAGACCGGGCCGCCGAGCGTTACCGGCGCAGCCCACAGGCGATGGCCGCCTGCGGATACGGCATCCGCAGGCGGCCATCGCGCGCTACCGCCGGTCCGGCCAGCCCGCGGCCGCTAGCCCGGCGGCGGCGGCCGCGCCGAGCGCGCCGGCCGCCCCGATCACCACCACGGGCGCGACGAACGCGGCAGCGGCCCCGGCCGCCACCATGGCGGTGCTCTGGCCGAGGCTCATCCCGGCGGTGGCGATCCCGAACGCCTGGCTGCGCTGGGCGGCCGGGGCGGCGGCCACGAACGAGGAGTTGGCCGCGACCTGGAAGCTGGCGCACGCGCCGGACACCGCGAACAGCGCGAGCACGACCGGCAGTGGCGGGGCCGCGGCCACCGCGACCAGCACCGCGCTGCACGCCACGGCAAGCGGCGGCGCCGCCCGGGTCCGGCGGCCGGGCGGCACCAGCCGCCCGAAGGCCAGCGCGCCGAGCGTGTAGCCGAAGGCGGGGGCGGCCAGCAGCAGCCCGGTGGTGGCCGCGCCGCCGCCGAGAGACCGGGCCAGCGGCGCCGCGACCCCCTCGGGCGCGTTGTAGAACGCCGCCAGCCACCCGAGCAGCATCGGGTAGCGCAGCGCGGGCGTGGCGAACACCAGCCGGGCGCCCGCGGCCAGCTCGCCCGCCAGCCGCGGCCGCGGCCGCCCGGCCCGCGGCGCGGGCGCCGGCGCGGGCCGGGCGGCCACGCCGGCGACGATGAGCACCGCCGAGGCGGCGAAGGTGGCCGCGTCCACGCCCAGCGCGGCCCGCACGCCGAGCGCGCCGGCCAGCACCCCGCCCGCGCCGAACCCGATGACCTGGGCGAGCTGGGTGGTGGTCAGCGTCACCGCGGTGCCGACCACGTACCGGTCGCCGGCCAGGATCTCGGGGTAGAGCGCGGCCCGGGCCGCGGTGAACGGCGTGCCGGCCGCGGTCACCGCGAACAGCAGTGCTACCGCCCCGGCCAGCGGCAGGCCCGGCAGCAGCATCGCGGTCACCAGCAGCCCGCGCGCCACGTCGCAGGTGATCATGACCGCGCGGCGGGGGAACCGGTCGCCGAGCCCGGACAGCAGCGCACCGCCGGCGAACACCGGCAGCACGCTCATCGCGAAGGTCACCGCGGCGGCCAGGCTCGAATGAGTGCGCTGGTACACCAGTACGGTCAGCGCCACCCGGGCGAGCTGGTCGCCGATCAGCGACAGGATCTGGGCCAGCCACAGGGCCCGGAACTCGCCGACGGCGAGCACGCCGGCGAACATCGCCGGCCGCTGGGCCGCCGGCGCCGCCGGCGCCGTCGGCGAACTGCCGCCGCGGGCAGGCCCGATCAGTCCTGGCCCGTCATCAGCCCGGGCGGGTCGCCGGCGGACGGCCAGCTGGCGGCAGGCTCACTGCCGGCGGGGCTCAGCCGGACCCGGTTGCGCCCGGTCTCCTTGGCGTAGTACAGCGCGGCGTCGGCCGCGGCCATCAAGTCGGTCAGCTGCCAGCAGCTGGCGCCCAGCGTCGCCACGCCGACCGATACGGTCACCCGGATCGGCGCCGACTCGCCGCCTTCGTCCGCCAGCACGCGCAATGCTGCCACGTTGGCTCGTAGCCGCTCGGCAACCTGACCCGCTTCCGCGGCGCTGGTGTCGGGCAGCAGCAGCACGAACTCCTCGCCGCCGAACCGGCCGCATAGGTCGCTGCCGCGGTGCGTGGCCCGGATGGCGCCGGTGACGGCCAGCAGCACCCGGTCTCCGGTCAGGTGGCCATACCGGTCGTTGACCTGCTTGAAGTGGTCGATGTCCACGATCGCCAGGGCGAGCGCCGTCCCGGCCCGGACGGCCCGGGTGATATGCGTGAACGCCTCCCGGTTCCAGGTGGCGGCATTCAGCATCCCGGTCTTGCCGTCGACCCGCGCCTCGCTGACCAGCTGGGTGTGCCGGACCGAGCGCTGCAGCAGCGAGCCGAACGGCAGCGCCAGCAGCAGCGCCGCCGGGACCTGCGCGACAGCGAACGCGACCAGCGCCGCGATGCATATCTCGGCCAGCTCGTGCTGCAGCACCTCGCGGTCGAGCAGCAGGTGGCGCACGCTGGCCGTCGGCTCGGTGCCCTTGATCGGCACCACCACCAGCACCCGGTTCACTGCCGACCGGGCCAAGGCGCAGCCGGCTGCGATCGCCAGCCACAGGAGCGGCCGCCGGAAACTGGAGCCGCCGGTCAGCCCCCACACTGGGGCCGCCGCGTGGAATACCCACGACGCAGCGGCTACCGACAAGCCGATCGCGGCCACGCTGAACACCCGCCGGTAGACTAGGCCGCGCCGCACTCTGAACTGGGTGAGCAGCCACAGCGGCACCGGCGCGAGCAAGGCGTACAGCGGGGGCAGCAGCAGCGCGACGCTGAGGTACCAGACGCCGTGAGCGTCTTTGACCATCCCTGATGGCTCGCCGTTCCGGCGGGTAACCTCCACGGTGAAAATCCCGAAGGTCACCAGGAACGCAAACAGCCCGGCGTAGTGAAGCGCGAACGGCCGGGCCGCCAGTGCTGCGGCGACCGCCGCGAGATACCCGCACGTGACTGCCACCACGTACATGCTTACCCAGGCGGGATTGTGCCAGAGTGGCCACTCGCGGACGTGCCAGCGTCCGCGAAGGCGGCGGATCATGGCGGCCATCTTCCTCGCTTCATCACGAGAACCCGACCGGGGCCAAGCCGGTCACGTCACTGAAAGTAAGTAAACCACGTCAAATTGTCGCAGGACAGGGCAATCACTGACTTTAAGGTGTGCCGACTGCGCGGGCTGACTTCTCACCGGGACATCAGCTTTGCGCGGTGCCGTGGAGAGTACGCCATTAACCGTAAAAATAAGCCAAAGTGACCGTAATGGCGACGATGCAACGAGATGGAGGCGCGGCGATGCGCGGCGACAGCTGGGGCTGAGCGGGGCTGGTGGCAACCGGCAGGTGCAGGCAGGCGAGTGGAGGGAGCGCGTGATGCGCGGCGACAGCTGGGGCTGAGCGGGGCTGGTGGCAACCGGCAGGTGCAGGCAGGCGAGTGGAGGGAGCGCGTGATGCGCGGCGACAGCTGGGGCTGAGCGGGGCTGGTGGCAACCGGCAGGTGCAGGCAGGCGAGTGGAGGGAGCGCGTGATGCGCGGCGACAGCTGGGGCTGAGCAAGGCTCGCACACATGACATGTCACCGGGAGGGTCGTCTCGGTGACCGGCCCGGCGCTGCCCTCAACGAAGCGGCCGCAGCCGGTCCATGAACACACCCGCTGGATCTCAATGGCCGCGGAACGCCTCCTCCAGCCACCAGGCACCGCGGCGGCGGGTGACCTTCGCGTCGATCAGCAACGGCTGCGCCCGCGGGCCGTCGAGCCAGTCCCGGACCGGGGCGAGGTCCGCGGGGCTGCGCACGGTCACCCCGGCGCAGCCGAAGCCACGGCCGATCGCGGCGATGTCGGCGGCCGGGAACTCGACGGTGTCCAGCGGGCCGCCGTCCGGGCCGAAGTGATGCACCTCGGCCCCGTACGCCTCGTCGTCGTACACGACGATCACCATCGGCAGCCGCAGCCGGACCGCCGTCTCCAGTTCGCTGGCCGACATCAGCACGCCGCCGTCGCCGAGCGCGGCGACGGTCAGCCGGCCGGGCCGGGCGACGGCACTGCCGATCGCCGAGGCCAGGCCCAGCCCGACGGACTGGTAGGCCTGGGTGAAGCAGAAGCCGTCGGCGTCGGGGACCGTCAGGAACATGCTCGGGTAGCCCATGAAGTTCCCCGAGTCGACCGCCACGATCCGCTCCGCGGGCAGCATGTCGTCCAGCGCGATCGTCAGCGTGCGCGGGTCGATCCGCCGGCCGGCACCGGAGTCCCCGGCACCGGAGTCTTCGCCGGACTCCGCACCGGGATCCGCGCCGTCGCCGGAGTCGTCGTCGTAGGGCACGTCCCGCCACCGCCGCCGCACCGCGACCTGCTCGGCCAGCTCGGCGGACCGGTAGCCGGCCCGCGGCCCGGCCAGCGCCGCCGCCACCGCATCGGCGGTCAGCGCCACGTCGCCGGTCACGCCAAGATCCACCCGCCGGTGCACGCCGATCGCCGCCGGGTCGCAGTCCACCTGGGCCACCACCGCGCCCGGGCCGACCAGCCTGCCGTGCCGCAGCGTCCAGTCGTTCAGCGAGCAGCCCCAGCCCACGATCAGGTCCGCCCCGGCGATCAGCTCGGCGGCCAGCGGGGTCGCGAACCCGCCGCTGACGTCCAGGTCCCACGGGCTGCCGCGGAACAGCCCCTTGGCCGCGGCGGAGGTGGCCAGCAGCGCGCCGCATGAGTCGGCCAGCCGCTCCAGTTGCGGCCGCGCGCCCGCGATCCTGGCCCCGCGGCCGCAGATGAACACCGGCCGCAAGGCCCGCTCCAGCGCGGCGGCCAGCGCCGCAGCCTGCGCGGCGGCCGGGGCCCGGCACCCGCCCGCGGCGGGCCTGCCCGCTGCCGGGTCCCCGGCCGGCGGGCCGCCGCCCGGCGGGCGGGTGCCGGCTTCCAGCCACGGCGGCGGCTCGCACTCGCCGGCCTGCACGTCCAGCGGCATGGCCAGCACCACGGTGCGCCGGTCGCCGGCCGCGGTCCGGTAGGCGCGCACCGTGTCGTCCACGGCCAGCCCGGGGGAGTGCAGCCGGGCCGGGGTGGCCCCGGTACCGGCCACGATGGCGGCGACGTCGATCCTGAAGCTGGACCTGACCGCCGCGGCGCTCACGTCGGCGGCCAGCACGACCAGCGGGGTGCGGCTCTTGGCCGCCTCGGTGATCGCGGTCAGCGCGTTGGTCAGGCCCGGCCCCTGGTGCACGGTGGCGATCCCCGGCCGCCCGGCCAGCCGGGCCCAGCCGTCGGCCATGCTCACCGCGCCGCACTCGTGCCGGGCCGCGATGTACCGGGCGCCGCGCGCGGTCAGCGCGTTGGTGACGTGGAAGTTGCCGCTGCCGACCACGCCGAACACGGTGTCGGCGCCGAGCGCGGCCAGCGCGGCGCCGACGGCGTCGCTGACCCGCATCAGGACCGCTCGACCAGGGCCAGGGCCCGGCACGGGCTGCCGGAGCCGCCGGTGATCGGCAGCGGGCAGGCGATGACCACCGCGCCGGTGACCGGCAGCCGGGCCAGGTTCTGCAGCTGGGTCAGCCCGTACTTGCCCGCGCCGAGCAGCATCGAATGGCACGGGAACGGCGGGTCGAACGAGTGCGCGGCGCCCGCGTCGGTGCCCACCGTCTCCACGCCGAGGCCGAGGATCGGGGTCTGCCCGGCCAGCCAGCGGGCGCATTCGACCGAGATGCCCGGGGTGTGCGGGCCCGCCTGGTCGGCGTTGAGGAACGCCTGCTGGCTGCCGGACCTGGCGTCCCAGCCGGTCCGGTACAGCAGCCAGCCGCCCGCGGGCAGCGGCCCGTGCCGCTGCTCGAACTCCCGGACATGGTCGATCTGGAGCAGGAAGTCGGGGTCGGCCGCTGCCTGCGCGGTGGCGTCGAGTACCACCGCCGGGGCGATCAGCCGGGCCGGCGCGACCTGGGCGACGTCCTCGCCGTCCCGGCCGGTCGCCCAGTGCACCGGCGCGTCGAAATGGGTGCCGGTGTGCTCGCCGGTGCTGATGTCGTTCCAGTACCAGGCCGGGCCGCGGTCGTCGTAGCGGCTGATCTCGCGCAGCGAGAACCCCGTGGTGTTGCCGAAGGGCTCCGGCAGCCTGATCACCGGGGTACTGGCCTCCAGCCGGGCGGTCAGGTCGATGACCTCGATCGCGGCCGACTGCAGGCCGGCCAGCAGCTCGCCGAGCACGCCCATGTTGCGCCTCCTTCTGGTCCGGGGCCGGTGCTGACCCCTACCGTGCCGCAGCCGGCCGGGCCGGGGGAAGGGTTTGCGGCCAAGCCCCGCCGCGCCGGGCCGGGCGGGCGGCCGGCGAGAATGAGGCATGGCCAATCCGGTAACCAAGGGCATCACGCTGGTGACGGCGGACGGGGTGCCGATCGACGCGGCGCACCTGCCCGGCCCGCGCGGCCTGGCCGTCGTGGTGGCGCACGGCTTCACCCAGAGCTGGCAGCGGCCCTGGGTGTGGCAGATCGCGGAGCGGATGAACCAGATTGCCGGGGTCATCTTGTTCGACTTCCGCGGGCACGGCCGCTCCGGCGGGTCCTCCACGCTGGGCGACCGGGAGATCAATGACCTGGACGTGGCGGTCGGCTACGCCCGCGAGCTCGGCTATCAGCGGGTCGCCACGCTCGGCTTCTCGATGGGCGCCTCGATCGTGCTGCGGCACGCGGGGCTGACCGGCAGGGCCGACGCGGTCGTGTCGGTCAGCGGCCCCGGCTGGTGGCACTACAAGGGCACCCGGGCCATGCGGCGGGTGCACTGGGCGATCGAGCACCGGGCCGGGCGGCTGTTCTCCCGGCATATGCTCGGCACCCGGATCAGCAGCGGCCGGTGGGAGGTCGTGCCGGTGCCGCCCAGCGAGGCCGCGGCGCTGATCTCCCCGGTCCCGCTGCTGGTCGTGCACGGCGACCAGGATATTTTCTTCCCGGTCGAGCACGCCCGGACGATCTTCGCTGCCGCGCGCGAGCCGAAGGAGCTGTGGATCGAGGAGGGCTTCGGCCACGCCGAGACCGCCGCGGAACCCGCCCTGCTGGACCGCATCGCCGGCTGGATCCAGCGCGCCGTGCCCGGCCCCGGCAGTGCCGGTGACCCGAGCCCGCCGGCCGCCCCCGGCCGCAGCCTGACCACCGCCCCCCTGACGAGCCCGGGCTAGCCGCGCAGGCTGGTGCCGGTCTACACCGAGTCGCAGACCGTGCTGATCGTGCCCTGACGGCGCGGCGACCGCTCGGTGGCCTCCAGCGGCCTCAATGGCCGCCCTTCCGGCCGCCGGAGAACGCGCCGAAGTGCCAGGGGGCGGCCAGGTGCAGCGTGACCATGGCCAGGATCAGCCCGGCGACGAGCGAGGCAGCCAGCAGCCCGTAGCGCGCCGGCGCCCCGGCCAGCGCCCGGCAGGCCCGGTCCGCGGGCCGGACTGCCAGCAACCGGGGCAGCCGCGGCGCGTACCACAGCACGTGGATGGTCATCGCGCCGAACCACAGGATGAAGGAGGCCTTGTGCAGCAGCAGCCAGGGGCCGAAGTGGCCCGGCCCGGTGACCGCGAGCATGACCCCGGAGCCGAGCACGCCGAGTGAGGTCCCGATCACCACCGGCCCGAGCAGCCGCAGCAGCGGAGCGGGCGGACCCTTGCGCAGGTACGGCGCGGCGCGGGTGTAGTACCGGGTGAACCGGTACACGGTCGAGCAGATCTTCAGCGCCACCGGCCCGAGGATCAGCATGCCGAGGAAGAAATGCAGGGTGATCATCTGGTGCACCGACAAGATGGTGAAGCCCTCGGCGGCGAACAGCAGCAGCAGCACCAGCCCGGTCATCGCGGTCAGCCGCTCGTTGCCTGCCACGCCGCCGGTGCCGGCCTGGCCGGCCCGGCGGTGCCGCGGCTTGTCGATCACGCTCACGGGCCGCCGGACCCGCCCGCCACCCAGGCGGACGCGCGCCGGGTCTGCGCCAGCATCTCGTCCTGGCGCTCAGCGCCGTACGCGGCTGGCCATCGCATGCCCGTGCTCACTTCCATCCCGCCCCCGCCCTGCCCGCCTGCCCTGGCCCGGCCGTTGCCTTGCCCCGATCCGGATGCCGCTCCCGCCGCCCGCGCCCCGCCGGCGGCCTGTGCCCGGGCCTGTGCGCAGCAGGCCGGGTCCGGTCAGCAGCCGCCGGGCGCGCGAGCATGCGGCCGGGTCATCCGGTCCCCCAGCCTGGCCGGCCAGGTGCACGGGTCCGGTTCAGGAATCGTTCAGAAGCGGTTAATGTCTCGCCGCCGGGTGCTGCCCGCCGCCTCCCGCGGCGCGGCCGGCAGCTCGATCGTGACGGTCAGGCCGCCGCCGGGAGTGTCGGACAGCGCCGCGGTGCCGCCCGCCGAGGTGACCAGCCGGTCTACGATCGCCAGCCCGAGCCCGGTGCCGCCGGGGGTGGCGGAGGCGAACCGGCGGAAGGCGGTGCGCTGCTGCTGGCGCGCTCATCCCCGGGCCGTCGTCGGCCACCGTGATCGTGGTGCGGCCGGCGGCGGCCTGCGCGCTGACCCGCACGGTGCCGCCGGCCGGCACCGCGTCCAGCGCGTTGGCCAGCAGGTTGTCGATGATCTGCTCCAGCTGGCCCTCGCCGAGCCGGGCCGCGGCCGGCTCCAGCCCGGCGGCCAGCGTCACCTCGCGCTCCTCGGCGGCGGGCCGCCAGGCCGCCACCCGGTCCCGCAGCACCGCGTCCACCGCGACCTGCACCGGCTGGGTGGTCACGTTCTCGGCCCTGGCCACCGCGAGCAGGCCGTTGACCATCCGGCCGAGCCGGGCGATCTCCTCCTGGGCGCCCGCCAGCTCCTCGGCCATGGCCGCGTCGCCGTCCTGGGCCAGCACGTCCAGCCGCAGCCGCAGTGCGGCCAGCGGGGTCCGCAGCTGGTGCGACACATCGGCCATCATCGCCTGGTGCCCGTGCATCAGGGCCTGCAGCCGGGCCGCCATCAGGTTGAAATTCGCGGCCAGCCTGCGCACCTCCTGCGGGCCCTCGTGGCCGGCGGCCCGGGTGTCCAGCGCGCCGTCGCCGAGATGCTGGGCGGCGGTCTCCAGCTCGGCCAGCGGGCGGCTCACCCAGCGGGCCAGCGCGGTGCTGATCGCGGCCGCGGCCAGCAGCCCGCCGATCAGCACCGCGGCCAGCCAGGCCCACAGCACGTCCAGCCGGTGGTCCAGCGCCTCGGCCGGACGGGACAGCACGACCGCGCCGAGGGTCCCGCGGCCGCCGTCCGCCCGCACGGCGCTCACCACGATCAGCCGGTCGGGCGCCGGATAGACCCGCGTCGGCGCGCCGGACAGCGCGGCCCGCAGCGCTCCCGCGGGCGCGGCCGGGCTGCGCCGTCGTGCCCCCGATCCGGGTGCCGGCCGCGTTGCAGACCGAGATCTGGTTCCCGCCGCGGGACAGCTCGCGGACCGACCGGGCCAGCGCCGGGCCGCGGGCCCGGTCGCCGAGCTGCTCCTCGGCCACGTTGGCCAGGGTGGTGGCCGCGGCGGTGGCCTCGGCCCTGAAGTCCTTGCGGTCCTCATGCGCGGTGATCAGGCCGAGCGGGACCCCGGTGATGGCCAGCAGCGCGGTGATCAGGGCCAGGACCGACAGCGCGATCCGGCGGGCCATCAGGCGTCGCCGAGCCGGAACCCGCGCCCGTAGACGGTCTCGATCAGCCCGGGCCGGCCGAGCTTGCGCCGCAGCGCCGCCATGTGCACGTCCAGCACCTTGGTCGGCCCGTACCAGTGCGAGTCCCAGGCCGCCTCCAGGATCTCCTGGCGGGTGACGACCCGGCCCGGGTCCAGGGCCAGGCACTCCAGGATGTCGAACTCCTTGGGCGTCAGCGGCACCTCGGTGCCGGCCACGCTGACCCGCCGGGTGCGCATGTCCACGGTCAGCGGGCCGTGCCTGATCACCTCGCCCTCGGGCCGGACCCGGCGCAGCACCGCCCTGATCCTGGCCTGCAGCTCGGCCAGCCCGAACGGCTTGACCAGGTAGTCGTCGGCGCCCGCGTCCAGGGCCAGCACCCGGTCGGCTTCCTCGCCGTGGGCGGTCACCACGATGATCGCGGCGCCGGAGCGGTCCCGCAGCTGCCGGCAGACCTGCACCCCGTCGGCGTCGGGCAGCTCCAGGTCGAGCAGCACCACGTCGGGATTGCCGCGGGCGAGGGCCTCGCCGCCGGTGATCACGTGCTCGACCCGGTAGCCGCCGCGGGTCAGCCCGCGCACCAGCTGGGTGGCGATCCCCTGGTCGTCCTCGACGATCAGCACGCTCGGGCTGGCCGCGGTCAGCAGGCCGGGCCCGGCCGGGTCGCTCGGCGATGTCATGGCACAAAAATAGGCCAGTGCGCCCGGTGCCGCGGGCATCGGCGTGATGCCGGCCCCGCGCCCTCGCGGCGCGGGGTGCCGGCTACCACCCGGCCGGCAGCGGCATGCCCTCGGTGTAGCCGGCCGCGCCCTGCACCCCGACCACGGCCCGCTCGTGCAGCTCCTCCAGGCTTGCCGCGCCCGCGTAGGTGCAGGCGCTGCGCAGCCCGGCGGTGATCTGGTCGAGCAGGTCCTCGACGCCGGGCCGCCGGCCGTCCAGGTACATCCGGGAGGTGGAGATGCCCTCCTCGAAAAGCTCCTTGCGGGCCCGCTCGAACGGTGAATCGGCGGCGGTGCGCAGCCGGACCGCGCGCGCCGACGCCATCCCGAAGCTCTCCTTGTACAGCCGGCCGTCGGCGTCCCTGAACACGTCGCCGGGCGACTCGCAGGTGCCGGCGAACCAGGAGCCGATCATCACGTTGGCCGCGCCCGCGGCCAGCGCCAGCGCGATATCGCGCGGGTGCCGCACGCCGCCGTCGGCCCACACGTGGGCGCCGAGCCGCCGGGCCGCGGCCGCGCACTCGGCCACCGCGCTGAACTGCGGGCGGCCCACCCCGGTCATCATCCGGGTCGTGCACATGGCCCCCGGCCCGACGCCGACCTTGACGATGTCGGCTCCGGCTTCGACCAGGTCGCTCACCCCGGCTGCGGTGACCACGTTGCCGGCCGCCACCGGCACCGGCGGCGCGATGTCCCTGATCGCCTTCAGCGCGTGCAGCATCTTCTCCTGGTGCCCGTGCGCGGTGTCCACCACGATCAGGTCGGTGCCCGCGGCCAGTAGCTGCTCGGCCCGCCCGGCGACGTCGCCGTTGATGCCGATGGCGGTGCCGATGCGCAGCCGGCCGCCGCGTCGGTGGCCGGCCGGTAGAGGGTGGAGCGCAGCGCCCCGGTGCGGGTCAGGATGCCCGCGCACCGCCCGGCGGAGTCGACGACCGGGGCGACCCGGTGCCGGCCCTCGTGCAGCAGGCCGAACGCGGCCTCGGGCTCGATCCCGGCCGGCAGCGTCAGCACGCCGGCGGACATGACCTGGCGCAGCTGGGTGAACCGGTCGACGCCGTTGCAGTCGGCCTCGGTGACGATCCCCACCGGGCGGCCGTCCTCGACCACCACGATCGCGCCGTGGGCGCGCTTGGGCAGCAGGCTGAGGGCGTGGCCGGTGGTCGCCTCGGGGCCGAGGGTCAGCGGCGTGTCGTAGACCAGGTGGCGCTGTTTCACCCAGCGGATCACCTCGGCGACCACGCCGACCGGGATGTCCTGCGGCAGCACGGCGAGGCCGCCGCGCCTGGCCACCGTCTCGGCCATCCGGCGGCCGGCCACGGCCGTCATGTTCGCCACCACCACCGGGATGGTCGTGCCGCTGCCGTCACCGGTGGCCAGGCTGACGTCCAGCCGGGAGCTGACCGCCGACCGGCCCGGCACCAGGAACACGTCGCTGTAGGCCAGGTCCCAGCCGGGCTCGTTAAGGAATCGCACCGTCTGATTCTGCCCTGGCCAGGAGGGTGCCGCATCCCGCACCGCGGTCCGGCGCGGGCGCAGCCCGGTACCTGGTGGCCTATCCTGCGCCGGTGGCAACGGGACGGACGCTGCGGCTGCGGGGGCGCCAGTGGCCGCCGGGCTCGTTCGCGATCATGGCCGTGGTCAACCGGACCCCGGACTCCTTCTACGACCGGGGCGCGACCTTCGAGTTCGGCGCGGCGCTGGCCGCAGCCGACCGGGCGGTGGCCGCGGGCGCCGAGATCGTGGACATCGGCGGGGTCAAGGCCGGCCCGGGCACCGAGGTCAGCGCGGCCGAGGAAATCGACCGGGTGGCCGGGCTGGTGGCCGCGGTCCGCGAGCAGCATCCGGACCTGGTCATCAGCGTCGACACCTGGCGGGCGGAAGTGGGCGCCGCGGTCGCGGCGGCCGGCGCGGATTTGCTGAACGACGCCTGGGGCGGCGCCGACCCGGGGCTGGCGCAGGTGGCCGCGCGCTACCGCACCGGGCTGGTGTGCGCCCACACCGGCGGGCTGGCCCCGCGGACCAGCCCGCACCGGCCCGAGTACGCCGACGTGGCCGGCGACATCATCGCGTCGGTCTGCGGGCAGGCCGGGCGGGCCGTGGCCGCGGGGGTCGAGCCCGGTTCGATCCTCGTCGACCCGGCGCACGACTTCGGCAAGACCACCTGGCATTCGCTGGAGGTCACCCGCCGGCTGGGGGAGCTGTCCGCGACCGGGTGGCCGGTGCTCGTCGCGCTGTCCAACAAGGACTTCATCGGCGAGACGCTCGGCGTGCCGACCGGGGAGCGGGCGGAGGGGACGCTGGCGGCGGTCGCGGTGTCGGCGTGGCTCGGCGCCCGGGTGTTCCGGGTGCACGACCCGGCCGCCGCCCGGCGCGCGCTCGCCGCCGTCGCGGCGATCAAGCAGAGCAGCTGATGGCCGAGCTCGAGCGAGTTGATCGAGCCGAGCAGTTGAAGCCGAGCATGATCAAGCCGAGCAGTTGATAAGCCAGGAAGGCCGCGAAGATGATGGCGCTCAGCCGGTCGACCATCTCCTCGCGCGGCAGCCGTACCTCGACGCTCATCAGGTAGTTCACCCGCTCCAGCATGAGCAGGCAGGCCACCGCGGTCAGCTCGGCGTGCTCGGCCAGCTCGCCGCCCGCCGGGCCGTCCGGGTCCGGCCGGCGGCCGGGCGAGGTCATGCCCTTCGTGAGCGCCTCGGCCAGCCGGAACATCAGCTGCAGGCCGTCGCCGTAGACCTCCTCGCCGACGATCTCGGCCTGGCTGAGGATCCTGATCACGGTGGCGTGCGCTGCGTAGGTGTCGCAGAACCGGTGCACCCAGGCGCGCAGCGCGGCACGGCCGGCGGCGTCGCTGGTGACCACGGGGAACTCGTCGGTGATGACGGCCATATCGGCGAGCGCGTCCTGCAGCAGCACCCGGAACAGGTCGTCCTTGTTGGAGAAGTACAGGTAGAACGTGCCGTGCGAGATCTTGGCCCGGCGCACTACGTCATCGACCCGGACCGCGGCGAAGCCGCGCTCGTCGAACTCGACGAGGCCGGCGTCGAGCAGCTTGCGCACGGTCTTGCGGCCCTGGGCGCCGAGCGAGCGGCCCTGGGCGGGCGTGCCGCCGCCGAGTGAGGGGCGCCGCGTCCGGGAACCCTCGCGGGGCGCGCCATGGGCGGCGTTGTCCCGGCTGGCGGAGCGGGCTTCTGCGTCCCGCCCGGCCGCGGAACGGGCTGCGGTGTCTCGGGCGGCTGCTTCCCGCGCGGCGGTGTCTCGGGCGGCTGCGTCCCACGCGGCGGCAGAGCGGGTGGCGCTGTCCAGCGCGGCGGCATTGGCCGCCCCGTCCCGGCTGGAAGCGGAACGGGCCGCCCCGTCCCGGGCACTCCGGCTGCCGGCCTCGCGCGCCGGGGAGCGGCCGGCCCCCTCGCGGCCCGGGCCGCGAGCCGGCCGCTGCCGGGCCGGAGTCTTGGGCACTGCCGCCGCTGCGCGGGCGTTCAGCCCGTCCCCAGCTTCGCCACTCATGAGCCGAGACTAGCCGGTGGCGGGGCCGGCCGGTGACGACCCACCGAGATACCGGCGACCTGGCCGCCAGCCCCCGCTGCCTCGCCCGCCCGGCCAGACTCGCCCGTCCCGGCCGCCTCGCCTGTCCCACCCGGGCCCGCTGGTCCCGCCCAGCCGTGCGTCCCGCGGGGCGCCTGTCTCCCTCCGTGCCGCTGGTCGCGCGCCGGGGTCACCGCCGGGACGGTCCGGCCGGGCGGACCGGCTGAGCCGGGCCGGCCAGTTCGGCCGGCCCGGCTGGCCGGCCGCCGCGCAGCCGGTCCCGGCCGGCCAGGACCACGCCGCAGGCAGCGGCCCCGCAGCCTGCGGCGAGCAGGTAGCCGGCCCGGGCCCCGCCGGTGTCGACCAGTCGTCCGGCCAGCGCTGACCCGGCGGCGGCCCCGACGCCGAGTGCCGACGACAGCCAGGACAGCGCCTCGGTGCGGCGGCTTTCGTGTGCCTGCCGCTCGATCAGGCCGAAGGCCGCCATCAGCGTGGGCGCTATGCCCAGCCCGCAGATGAACCCGAGCAGCGTCAGCGCCAGCAGGCCCGGCATCGCCCAGAACGCGGCCACGCCCGCCGCGGTCCAGGCCAGCGTCAGCCCGAACCTGCTCTCCAGCGGCCGCCGCCACGACCGGGCCCCGTACCACAGGCCGCCGCTGGCGCTGCCGAGGGCTAGCGTGCCGAGGATCAGGCCGGCCAGCGGCCGGTGCCCGTGCTGGGTGCAGAACGCCACCGTGGACAGGTCGATGGCCGAGAACATCGCGCCGAGGCAGAGCAGCAACGGGGCCAGGGTCACCAGGCCGCGCGTCGGCGGCCGCAGCACGAGCGCCCGCGGGCGCGGCACGAGCAGCCGCGGCGACAGCACCGTCGGCCGATCCGCGGGCCGGCGCGACCCTGGCCAGCGCGACCGGGCCAAGCGCGACCCGGGCGAGCGTGACTGCGGCGGCCGCGACCCGGGCGAGCGTGACTGCGGCGGCCGCGACCCGGGCGAGCGTGACTGCGGCGGCCGCGACGGGCGAGCGTGACTGCGGCGGGCGCGACCCGGGCGGCCGGGCGACCGCGGGCTGCGGCGCGGGCTGGGTCCGGCGCTGGACGGCGAGCGCCAGCGTCCCGGCCACGCTCAGCGCGGCGGCCACGATGATCCCGGCCGCCGGGAACACCTCGGTGGCCAGCAGCGTCACCAGCGCGGGCCCGATTACGAAGATCATCTCGTCGGCCACAGACTCCAGCGCGTACGCAGTCGGCAGGCCGCCGGCTCGGGCCAGCAGGGTGCTCCACCGGGCCCGGACCATGGAACCCAGCCCGGGCATGGTCGCGCCCGCGGCCCCGCCGCTGGCCAGCAGCGCCCAGGCCGGAGCCCGCACCTGCGCGCAGAGCACGAAGGCGGCGGCCGCCACGGCGAACAGGAATGCCTGGGGGATCAGGACCCGGTCCTGGCCGAGCCGGTCGGTCAGCCGGGCCGCCAGCGGGGTGCAGACGGCTGAGCCGACCGCCCCGGCCGCGGCGACCAGGCCTGCCAGGCCGTACCGCCCGGTTGCGGCCGCGATCAGCAGCACCGTGCCGAGCCCGATCATCGAAATCGGCATCCGGCCGACGAACGCCGCCGCGGAGAACCGCAGCGCACCGGGGAGGCGCAGCAGGGCCAGGTAGGACAGGCCGCCGGAGGCGGCGGGGTCATCTCCGGCTTGCGGCCCGGCCGCCACCTGGTCCGGCCCGGCCTGCGGATCCTCTCCCGTCTGCGGCTCTGGCCACCCGGCGCGGGCCTGTGTCATGGCGGTGCTGACCTCCTGCCCGCACGCTACCGGCCCCCCGCAAGTCATTTACTGGCCCGCCTGCGCCCGCCACGGGACAGATCTTCCTGGGCGGCAGCACGGGTAGATACCATGGGTAAGCACAGCGAGCGGCACCAGCCGCGCGCAGGCCAGGGATCCTGGCCGGCAGCGCACAGGCTGACGAGCGAGAAAGCGACGAGCGAAGAAAGCCGGGTGGACGGGTGGGCTCAGATAACCCGCGGCGAGTGCTGACCGCGCTTGCCGTGGCGGGCGCCCTCGGCCTGCTTGCCCAGCCCGCCAGCGCCGCCACGGCGGCGCAGGCCTCCGCGCGGCCGCAGCCCGCCGTGCTGACCGCCACGGAAGTGATCCCGCCCGCAGCGGGGCAGCGGGCCGGGGCATCGGCCGCGACCGCGGTCCGCCAGGCCCGGCAGCAATCCACCTTCCGCCAGATCACGCTGCCCGACCTGCTGATTGTCGCGCCCGCCGGGCTGACCAGGGCGCAGACCAGGGCACTGCACAAGATCCCGGGCTTCCGCAGCATGATCGCCTTCGACGGCGCCCGCATCGACGTCGCCGGGCACCCGGCCAACGCGATCAGCGTCGACCCCGGGGCGTTCCGCTCCTGGGTTCCGCTGCGCACCGCGTCTGACCGGTCGTTCTGGACCGCACTGCGCCGGGGCGACCTGGTCACCTCGGCCGATGCGGCGGCCCGGCTGCGGCTGCATCGCGGCCGCCACTACCTGCTGCGCGGCGCGACCAGCCCGCGGGTCGCCTTCGGCGGCTCGGCCCAGCTGGGCGTGACCGGGGTCGACGTGCTGGTCAACCAGCAGCTATCGGGTGAGCTCGGCCTGGTGCACAAGGTGGCCGCGCTGATCAGCGCGCCGGGTGCCAAGTTGACCGCGCTGACCAGCGCGGTCCGGCGCATCATCGGGCGGACCGGCAAGATCGTCAGCCTGCGCTCGGGCCAGCTGCCGGTGCCGGCGGGCGGCTCGTCGGCCCGGCCCTCCAGCTACCTGCAGCTGTTCCGCGAATCGGCGGCCCGGTACTGCCCGGGCCTGTCCTGGACGGTGCTCGCAGCGATCGGCCAGATCGAGAGCGGCGACGGCGCCAACACCGGCCCGTCCAGCGCTGGAGCGCTCGGGCCGATGCAGTTCATGCCGTCCACCTGGGCGGTCTGGGGCACCGACGGGTTCGGCCAGACCGGGACGCCGGACATCATGAACCCCTACGACGCGGTTCCGTCCGCGGCCCGGATGCTGTGCGCGGACGGTGCCGCGTCCGGCCCGGCGGGCCTGCGCGCGGCCATCTTCGACTACAACCACGCTCAGTGGTACGTGAACGAGGTGCTGGGGCTGGCCGCCGAGTACGCGGCCGACTACCGCTGACCCATCCGCTGACCCACCCACCCACCCACCCGCCCGCAGAGCCGCGCGCGGGCGGGCTGATTGGATGGGATCGTGCCCGAGACCAGCCCGCCCTACGACGCGTTCCTGCTGCTGTCCTTCGGCGGGCCCGAGGGGCCCGCCGACGTGATGCCGTTCCTGCGCAACGTGACCGCCGGGCGTAACATCCCGCCGCAGCGGCTGGAGCAGGTGGCCGAGCACTACTACCACTTCGGCGGGGTCAGCCCGATCAACCAGCAGTGCCGGGACCTGCTGGCGGCGATCGAGAAGGACTTCGCCGCCCGCGGCATCGAGCTGCCGGTGTACTGGGGCAACCGCAACTGGGCGCCGTACCTGGACGGCACGCTGCGGGAGATGGGCGCCGCCGGGGTGCGCCGGGCGCTGGCCCTGTCCACCTCGGCCTATAGCTCCTACTCCAGCTGCCGCCAGTACCTCGATGACATCGAGCGGGCCCGGGCCGCGGCCGGAGCCGGGGCCCCGCAGGTCGACAAGATCAGGCCCTACTTCGACCATCCCGGCTTCGTCGAGCCGCTCGCGGCCGCCGCCGCTGCCGCCGCCGGCCGCTGCCCGGCGGCGGCCCGTTCGACCTCGTCTGTACCGCGCACAGCATCCCCGACGCCATGTCCGCGGCGAGCGGGCCTGCCGGAAACGCCTACCCGGCGCAGCTGGCTGAGGTGGCCGGCCTGGTCGCCGCCCGGCTGGATGGCGTCCGCTCGGTGCGGCTGGCCTACTCCAGCCGCAGCGGGCCGCCGTCGCAGCCCTGGCTGGAGCCCGACATCAGCGACTGCGTGGCCGCGCTGGCCGCCGGGGGATCGCCCGGCGCGGTAGTGCTGCCCATCGGCTTCGTCTCCGATCACATGGAGGTCAAGTACGACCTGGACGTCGAGGCCGCCGAGACGGCCGGCCGGGCGGGGCTGCCGATGGCGCGGGCGGCGACTCCCGGCACCGACCCGCGGTTCGTCGCCATGATCAGCGAACTGGCCGCTGAGCGGCTATCCGGCGCGCCGCGCCGGTCGCTCAGCAGCCAGCCCCCGCTGCCGCAGCCTTGCCTGGCCGGGTGCTGCGCCCGGGCGTTCGCGCCCTCCGGCGCCGGAGCGAGCGCGTGACCAGCCGGGAGGCGCCGGACGGGACGGCCGCTCCGGGTGCCTTCGATGCGGGCAGTCTGCTGGACCTGGCCTGCTCGGCGGCCGTCGCCGCGGGGGAGTGGCTGGCCCGCCAGCACGGCCCGGTGGTGGTGCAGACCAAGAGCAGCCCGACCGATGTGGTAACGCAGCTGGACCGCGCGGCGGAAGAGCAGATCAGGGCGCACATCCTGGCCGTCCGGCCGCAGGACGTGATCCTCGGCGAGGAGGGCGGCGAGCACGGCGCCGGCTCTGGCCCGGCGGGCGGTGCCGGCGCTGGGGCGGGTGCTCCCGGTGCCGGGGCTGGGGCGGGTGCTCCCGGTGCCGGGGCTGGCGCGGTTGCTGGTGCTGGCGCAGGCCCGGGCGCCCGGATTCGCTGGATCGTCGACCCGCTGGACGGCACGGTCAACTACCTGTACGGGCTGCCCGACTGGGCGGTCAGCATCGCCGCCGAGGTGGATGGCGAGGTGGTGGCCGGCGCGGTGTTCGCGCCCCGGCGCGGCGCCCTGTTCAGCGCGCGGCGCGGCGGCGGCGCCTGGGCCCGGCAGGGACCCCCGGATGCGCCGCCGCGGCGGCTGGCCTGCAACTCCGGGGTCCCGCTGGACCGCGCGCTGGTGGCGACCGGGTTCGGCTATGCGGCGGGACGCCGGCAGGTCCAGGGCGAGGTGCTGGCCGCGGTGCTGCCGCGGGTGCGCGACATCAGGCGCGGCGGTTCGTGCGCCGTAGACCTGTGCTCGCTGGCGGGCGGGCACGTCGACGCCTACTACGAGCGCGGGGTGCAGGCCTGGGACGTGGCGGCCGGCGGCCTCATCGCCCGGGAGGCGGGCGCGGTGGTAGCGGGACTGGACGGCCGCCCGGCCGGCCCGGAGCTGACCATCGGCGCCGCGCCCGGCCTGTTCGAGCAGCTGCACGACCTGCTGCTGCCGCTGCGGCCCGAGCGGGATGCGGCGCAGGAGCGCTGACCGGAGGCGGTCTTACTGCCCGCGGCGCGGGCTGGCTGACCGCGCTGCCCCTTGCTGACTGCGGTGCTCCTGGCGGAATCGCGGGGGCTTGTCTTCCTGACTGCGATGCGCCCGGCTGACCGCGGTGCGCGGCCGCCGGCCGTCACCCGCCCTTACTGCCGGGACAGCACGCCGCGGGCGACCGGGCCGGTCCGGCCGCGGAAGCTGAAGCTCAGGGTGGCGCCGGCCGGCCGCAAGGTCACCCGGCCGTTGGCGCAGCTGGTGCGGCCGGCGGTGATCACCTGGCGGAGCGTGACCGCGCGCCGGGCGGGCCCGGTCGTGCGCAGCCGGCCCGCGCACGCGAACGAGGCGCCGGAATAGCTGATCGTCCCGGACCGGGCTCCGGCGTCCAGCCGGATCCGCACTGCGAACACGTCGGCCGGGTCGGCCTGCCGGACCTGGCCCGCCCAGGTCCCGGCGGCGGCCGCCGGGACCGGCGGCCCGGCCGCGGGGCTGGCGCCGGGAGAGCGGCCGGACGCGGAGCTGGCCGGATGCGCGGGCGGGCTGGCCGGCCCGGTGGCGGCCTGCTGGCGGCCGGCCTGGCGCGCCAGGTCGACGGCCAGTACGACGATCACGGCCAGCAGCACGACCGCGGCCGCCGCGGCCGCCCAGCCGGCCCCTCGCCTCGGCGGCGGGCCCGCCCGGCCGTCCGCGGCGCCGGCCCGGCCGGACGCGCCGCCCGGGCGGGCAGCGGCCCCGGCAGCGGCCCCGGTGCCGGCGGCGCCGGCCTGAGTGCCGGCCCGCCCGGTCCTGGCCGCTCTCGCACCAGCCGGGCCGGACCGGCGCAGCCTCGCCGGCCTGCCGGGCCGCCCGGCCCCGCCTGGCCGTCCCGGCGCGGCCGCGTGACCAGGGGCGGCGAGCCTGGCCGCCCGCCGCGAACCCTCGGCGAGCAGCCCGGCCTCCGGGTCCCCGCCGCCGAGCAGTTCGGCCACCGCCTCCCGGGCGGTGGGCCGCAGCGCCTGGTCGGAGCTGAGGCAGGCCGACGCGACCGCGCGCACCGGCTGCGGCAGCGCCACCAGCCGCCCCGGGCTGGCCGGGATCGTGCCGGTGGCGGCGAACCCGACGGTCCGGGCCCAGGCCTGCATGTCGGCGGCGGGCGTAGCCGGGCCGTAGGGCGGCGTGACCGCGTAGCCGGTGACCCGCGGCCCGGTCGCCCCGAGCACCACGCAACCGGGGCTGAAATTGCCGTGCACCAGCCCGGCCTGGTGGATCGCGGCCAGCCCGGTGGCGCAGCCGATGGCCAGGGCCAGCAGGTCACCGGCGTCCACCGGGCCGGCCGTGCCGATCGCCTCCAGCAGCGACGGCCCGGGCACGTACTCGCTGACCAGGAACGGCAGCGGCCTCGACCCCCGCGTCCAGCAGCCGGGCGGTGCAGAACGGCGCCACCCGGCGGGCCGCGGCGGCTTCGGCGGTGAACCGGTCCAGGCCCGCGCCGCCCGGATAGGACCCGGGCTGGATCGCCACGGTCACCTCGGTGCCGTCCGGCGCGGCTGCCAGGTACACCGGATCCCCGGCGGACGGCACGGCCAGCCGCCCGGTCAGCTGGTACCGGCTGATGCGCGGCGGGTCCTGCTCCAGCAGCGGCATGGCCTCAGGCATCGGGTTACTTTCCGGAACGGCAGGCATCAGCGCGATGCGTAGTTTGCACCCTGCGCAGCGTGCACACCCGGATTGGGGCTGATGAGGATATTACCGATAATGATCGGTCTGCAGCCCGGCCTGCGATAACAACGTGTCCGGCCCGGTCTGCCCGGGCCTGCCCGGCGGCCGGGCGGATGCCCGGCCGCGCGACACGCGGCAGCCGCTGACCGGCTGCGTGTGCCGCCCGCGGGAACGTGGCAGAATTCCCCGCCGGATTCGGGCACAACGAGAGCCTCCCGAGCGTTACATCCCGCGCGACAGGCTAGTGATTTGGAGGGGCAAGAGCCACCATGGCTACCGACTACGACAGCCCGAGGAAGACCGACGACGAGCTTACCGAGGACAGTCTGCAGGAACTGCAGGCGCGCAGGATGGACAAGTCGGCCACGGCGATCGACATCGACCCGGACGAGGTGGCCGAGTCGCTGGAGCTGCCCGGCGCCGATCTGTCCAACGAGGAACTGTCGTTCAAGGTGATCCCGCGCCAGGCCGATGAGTTCACCTGCTCCAGCTGCTTCCTCGTGCACCACCGCAGCCAGCTCGCGGAGACCCGCGGCGGCCAGCTCGTCTGCCGGGAGTGCGCGGCCTGAGGACCTGGTCCGATGACGGGACCGCGCGCTGGCCGGAGGCCGGGCCGCCTGGCACCGCCGGCGGGCGGCTTCGCATGCCCGCTGCCACCTGACCGCCATGCCCCGGGCGGCCCGGCAGGCGGCCGGATGCCCGGGTCAGCCCCGGGACTGCCAGATGCCGGACCGGAACTGCCAGCTGATCACGTGCTGCTCCATGTCCTGCGGGTATGACCACTGCATCCGGGACCAGTACCGCGTCCCGGCGTGCACCCGGGCGGCGCTCAGCGTGATCGTCACCGGGAACTGCTGGTAAGCGCACTCATAGGCCGGGCTGGTGCAGCCCGGCTTTTCCATGTACAGGCGGCCGGCCGCGCTGGCCCCCGCAGCCGTCCACCTGGACCAGCTGACGTTCCTGACCAGCGGCGCCCCGCCCTCGCCCACGAAGATCGCCGCCGGGCGCTGCTGCCCGTCGTGCCATCCCGCCGCCGCGGCGAACAGCACCGGCAGCGGGGCGGAACCGGCCGAGGCGCCGGTGAGCACGTCCGAGCTGGTCATCCGCCCGCTGCGGTGGATGGCCCCGGCGGCCACGATCGTGATCGCGATGGCGGCGGCGAGCACAGCGGCTCCCGCGCTGGCCAGCAGCGTCCCCCGGCGGCCCGGCCCGCGGCCGGGCCCGCGGCCCGCACGCCGCCGGTGCGCCGCCGCTGCGGTCTTGTCCTCGGGGGTCACGGTTCCCTCCCTGGGGTCCCCGGCGTGACCCGCGCGGCGCGCCCCCGCGGCCGCGCGGCCATGTCCCGATGCGGCCGGGGCCAGCCAGCGTCCGTTACCCCCGTTGCTCCGGCCTTTCCGGGACCACGTCTATGGCGTGCCCCGCGGTCGCCGCAGTTACCCATCCTCGCCGGGACCGGTGGCATCGCGCATCGCCCGCCCGGGTGAACAGTCCGGTTCTGGCGCCGTTTGGCCGCCGGCCGGGCGGTCCTGCCCGCGCTGTGCCTGCCTAACGGACGAGGGCGGGCATCCCGGGCCGCTGCGCGGCCGCCCTGGCCGCCCGGCCGGCCGCGCTGAGCTGGTGCAGCGTCCAGCCCTGCCCGGCCGGATCCAGGGCCAGGGTCCGCACGGCGAAGATCTCCGCCGCGCGCCGGTAGGACAGCCGCGCCCGCCCGGTCACCGGGCACACGTCGGCGGGCGGGGTCCCCGCGGGCGCGTGCCGCTCGGTGAGGAACACCGGCCCGGCGCGGCGCCCGGCCAGCAGCCAGCGCAGCAGGTCCGACGCATGCTCTCCGAAGGACAGCTCGCAGGCCGGGCCGGCCGGGCCGGCGGCGCGATCCCGGGTGCGGCCGCGGCCGAGATCGAGATGGTCAGCGTTCAGCTGCAGCACGGCCTCGGCCGTGCCGCCGCAGTCGTGCACCAGCTGCCACAGCGCCTTCTCGCGCAGGCTGCCCGGCCCGTGCAGCACCCGGGTCACCTGTTGCTGCGTCATCAGGCCTTGCGCTGGTGGTTCCGGCGCGCGGTGCGGCGGCGCCGCGCTGCCGGGCGGGCGCAGCCAGGCCGTCGGGTCGGTGGCGATCCACTGCTGGTCCTGCCACCAGCCGACCGCGCTGCGCAGCACCGACAGCTCACGGCAGATCGTGCGCGGGTCAGCGCGGCGGGCCCGGTCAGCCAGCGCCGCGGCCAGCCGCGGCCGGGTCCTGGCGTCGTCGAGCAGGGCCAGCGGCACCACCGGCGGCGGGGCGCCGCGGCGCGCCCGGCCCGGCGGCGGCATCTTGCCGACCAGCGGCCAGGCCCACCCGGCCAGCGATATCCGGTACACCCGCCGCGAGCCGGAGGCGAGCCGCGAGGCGAGCAGGTACCGGTCCACCGCGACCGCGTACTCGACCGGCGCGGCAGCGCCGCAGCCGGTCCGCGCATCGGCAGCCACCTGCGATCCTCCCGGGCGGGCCAGGGCGCCAGGACGCGAGGCCCGGGCGCGATGGCTCCGGACCGGGCGCAGCGGGCCGCCGGCGGCGGCCTGGAGCCAGCGTAAAGGCCCCGCGGCCCGGCGTTTACTGCGGAAGTGCCGCCCCCGGGTGCGCTGCGCCCCGGCGGCTTGCCGCCGGGGAGGCCGGCGGGGGCCGTCAGATTTTCCAGGTCGACGGGGTGCCGTTGCTGAACGGCTGCGCGTTCCACTGGATCTCGGACGCGGTCACCCCGTCGGGCACCGAGAACGACACCCACCCGACCTCGCTGGATCCGGGGCTCACGGTGAACTGCCCGGAGCTGAAGTTGGTCCCGGCCGCCACCTCGTTGAACGACGCGGAGTACAGCTGCCCGTCGCTGCCCTGCAGCTCGGCGTCCTCGTTGGAGTCATCGGACACCTTGCCGCTGACCCCGGTGACGGTGAACTGCGCAGCAGCCAGGTGGTGCCCCTTGGGCGCGGCGAAGAACTGGTTGGCCGGGGCCGCGGTGCTCAGCACCTTGTCCAGCTTCACCGTGTAGGTCGCGCCGCTCTGCGTGGTCATCTTGAACGTCTTGCCGATCGCGCCGGCCCCCGCGGCCGGTGCCGGGTTCCCGCCGCCGGTGCCGCTGGACGGGGAGCTGCCCGCCGATTTGCCCGCGGACCCGCTGCCCGAGCCGGAGCCCCCGCTGGCGTTGTTCTTGCCCTTGGTGCCGCTGAACACGCCGAGCACGGCCAGGATGGCCACCACGATCAGCACCGTGCCCGCGCCGGCCAGATACGACAGCACGTAGCCGGCCCGCCCGCGCTTGGGCGGCTGGCCAGGCGGCTGCTGGCCGGTGAAGTCCTGCTGCCCGAACGGCGGCTGCTGCCCGTACTGCGGCTGGGGCTGGGGCGGGGGCGGGGCCTGCTGCCCGTATCCGGGCTGCTGGCCGTACGGCGGCTGCTGCCCGTAGGGCGGGCGCTGGCCGTACTGGGGCGGGGCCTGCTGCCCGTATCCGGGCTGCTGGCCGTACGGCGGCTGCTGCCCGTACGGGGGCTGCTGGCCGTACTGCGGCGGGAATGCCCCCGGCGGCGGCTCAGGCGAATCGAACGTCATCGCCAGCGCTCCAATCTGTGCTGTGCGGCGTGCATGCGGGCGGTCTGCGGCGGGCCGGCGCTGGCGGAATCGCGGCCGGCCGCTGCCCGCATGGCGGGCCCCCACAGGTAAGCGAACCGTTAGGCCGCCTACCGGCGCAGGTAAATAGGTGACAAACAGGTATCAGCTGCCCGTCTCCGCCCGCCCGGGCACCGGACTCTGCCCGCCCGGGCGCCCCGTCTCCGCCCTCCCGGGCGCGGCCGGACGCGCCCGGTATCCTCGGCGGGTGCCCGCCGACCCGGCGCCCGGATCCGCTGTCATGGGCCAGCGGTTCGAAGCCCAGCTGCTGACCGGCGAGCCCGCCCGGACCGCTCCTGACGTGGTCAGGCGGCTGCTTGCCGTCCAGGGACAGGATCCGCGCGGCCTGCGGCTGGCCATCCGCCCCCGGTCGCGCGGGCTGTCCGCCGCCGACGTCGACCGCGCGCTGACCACGGACCGGACCCTGGTCGTCTCCTGGCTGAACCGGGGCACGCTGCACCTGGTCAGCGCCGAGGACTACTGGTGGCTGCACCCGCTCACCACCCCGCAGCTGCGCGCGGGCAGCGCCCGCCGGCTGGCCCAGGAACAGGTCCGGCCGGCTGACGCCGAGCGGGCCGTGACGGTGATCGAGGCAGCGCTGGCCGCCGACGGCCCGCTCACCCGCGGCCAGCTCCGCGACCGGCTGGATGCGGCCGGGATCCGCACGGCCGGGCAGGCCCTGGTGCACGAGCTGTTCGCCGCCACGCTGCGCGGCCTGATCCTCCGCGGCCCGGTCACCGCGACCGGTGACCAGGCCTTCGTGCTGGTCAGGGACTGGCTCGGGCCGCCGCCGCCGGAGCGGGACCCGGATCAGGCGCTGGCCGGGCTGGCCCGCCGCTACCTGGCCGGCCACGGCCCGGCCAGCGAGCAGGATATGGCGAAGTGGGCCGGGATACCGCTCGGGGCCGCCCGCCGCGGCCTGTCGGCCATCGCCGCCGAGCTAGCGGACCGGGAGGACGGCCTGGCCGCGCTGCGCCGCCCGCCGTCCGGGCCCGGCACCGGGCTCTGGCCCCGGCACCGGGCCTGGCCCCGGCACCGGGCCTGGCCCCGGCACCGGGCCTGGCCCTGGCACCGGGCCTGGCCGTGGCGCCGCGCCCGGGCCGCCCGGCCCGCGGCTGCTCGGCCCGTTCGACCCGCTGCTGCACGGCTGGGTGTCACGGCAGCCGGTGCTGGGCGCGCACCAGGGGATCGTCACCACCAACGGCATCTTCCGGCCGTTCGCGCTGGTCGGCGGCCAGGCGGCGGCGACCTGGACGATGCCGGCCGGCCAGGTCACGCTGGCGCCGCTGCGCCCGCTCACCGCCGCGGAGCAGGAGGCACTGCAGGCCGACGCCGCCGACGTGCAGCGCTACCTGGCCGGGGGCCGGGCCAGCCAGGGCGGGTAAGTAACCGCGGCCGGGGCAGCCCGCGACGGTCAGCCGCCGGGACCGGCAGCCGCGCCGGCCCCGGGAACCCGGCGTCAGCCGGGCCTGGCTGCGCGGCCGGGCCGCGATGCGTATTGTCGGCCCATGGACACCCTGGGCGAGGACCTGGTCTTACTGTCGGTCGACCCATCCTCGGGACGGGTGCTGACCGCGCACCGGATCGGCTACGCGCTGATGGGCGCCGAGCTGGTCCGGCTGGCCGCCTACGGCCGGGTCACCGTCGACCGTGACCGGATCACCGTGCTCGACGCCGCCCCCGGCGGCGATCCCGAGCTGGACGCGGCGCTGGCCAGCCTGGCCTCCTCCCGGCGGCCGCCGAGGGCGCGGACCTGGGTCGCGCGCCCGCGCCCGCACATCCTGGACGCCTACCTCGCCCGGCTGGCCCGGGCCGGCGCGCTGCACGGCGAGCATCACGGCGCGCTGCTGCACAAGGCCCGCTGGCGGGTCACCGACGGCCCCCGGCAGGCGCGCGCGTACGCCCGCCTGGACGCCATCGCCCGGTCGGGCGGCCCGGTCAGCCAGGAGCAGGCCGCTTACGGCGGCCTCGCTCACGCCTGCGGCCTGGGCACGGCGTTCTACCCGGGCTGGGGCAACCGGCGGCTGCGGCGCCGGCTGGCGGAGGTCGCCCAGGGCAGCTGGACGTCCCGGGCCGTCGGCCAGGCCCTCACCGCGGACGCCGCGTGGCGGCTGGTCGCCGAGACCACCTCGGGCACCGTCAACGAGGCGGCCGTGAACGCGGCCACCGCGGCGGCCACGGCCGCGGCGACGGCCGCCGCGGTCTCGGCCGCGCACTCGGCGGCCCAGGCCGGCCACGCGGCCGGGGACGGCGGCGGCCAGCACGGCGGCCACGTCGGCGGCGCCGTCGGGCATCACTGACCTTGCGCGGAGGTGCGCGATGCGATTCGCTGACGGCCCGTCGGCGCAGGGGGAGATCCGGGTGGCGGCCCCGCCGGACCGGGTCTGGCTGCTGGTCAGCGACATCACCGTGCCGCCCAGGTTCTCCGACGAGCTGCAGGAAGTGCGGTGGGCGGGGGAGCCGGGGCCGCGGGTCGGCGCCCGCTTCACCGGCCGCAACGAGCATCCGGCCCGCGGCACCTGGGTGACCACGTCGGTCATCGCCGAATGCGAGCCCGGCCGGTGCTTCGCCTGGAACGTGGAGAGCTCCGGCGGGTATGGCGCCCGCTGGCGGTTCGACCTCGCCCCGGACGGCGCGGGCACCGTGCTGCGCCAGCGCGGCGAGATGGGCCCAGGCCGGTCCGGCATCACCGCGGTGATCGCGGCGAGGCCGGACAAGGAGGAGCGGATCATCGCCCGGCGGCTGGCCGAATGGCAGCGCAACATCGAGGCCACCCTGGCCGGCATCAAGCAGCTGGCCGAGCAAGGCTCCCGCTAGCGCCAGGCCCCGCGGCCGGCCCGCGCGCGGCCGGTCGTAGGTTGACAGGGACAGCACCAGCCGAGCCGGAGGGGCGCCGCTATGGAATACCGTCAGCTGGGCCGCAGCGGCCTGCGGGTCTCGACGCTGACTCTCGGCACGATGACGTTCGGCGGGCAGGGCAACTTCCGCGCGGTCGGCACCACCGGCCTGGCCGGCGCCCGGCGGCAGATCGGCATGGCCCTGGACGCCGGGGTGAACCTGATCGACACGGCCGACGTCTACTCCGGCGGCGCGTCCGAGGAGATCGTCGGCCAGGCCATCGCGGGCAAGCGCGACACGCTCCTGCTGTCGTCCAAAGTCAGAATGCAGGTCGGCAAGGGGCCGAACGACGGCGGCCTGTCCCGGCACCACATCATCGCCGGCATCGAGGCCAGCTTGCGCCGCCTGCAGACCGACTATCTCGACATCTACCACGTGCACCAGTGGGACGGGCAAACCCCGCTGGAGGAGACCATGCACGCTCTGGACACGCTGGTGCAAGGCGGCAAGGTCCGTTACCTGGCCGCCTCCAACTACTCCGGCTGGCAGCTGATGAAGGCGCTGGCGGCGGCGGACAGGGGCGGCTACCAGCGGTTCGCGGCCGAGCAGATCTACTACTCGCTGCAGGCCAGGGATTCCGAATATGAGCTGATCCCGCTGGCCCTGGACCAGGGCCTCGGCGTGCTGGTGTGGAGCCCGCTGGCGGGCGGCCTGCTGTCGGGCAAATTCCGCCGCGACGCCGCGCAGCCGGAGAACTCCCGGCACCTGAGCGAGGAGTGGAACGAGCCGCCGGTGCGCGACGAGGACCAGCTCTACGACACGATCGAGGTGCTGCTCGACATCGCCGGCGCGCACGGCGTCTCGGCGGCGCAGGTGGCGCTGGCCTGGCTGCTCAGCCGGCCCGCGGTGACGTCGCTGGTCATCGGGGCGCGCACGGACGAGCAGCTCGCCGACAATCTCAAAGCCGCTGACCTGGTGCTCAGCCACGACGAGCGGGAGGCGCTGGACAAGGTCAGCGCGCCGGAGCTGATCTACCCGCACTGGCACCAGCTCTCTACCGCCAGCGACCGGCTCGGCGACCCCGACCTGGCCCTGCTCGGCCGGCACGTGCGGCAGGACTGAGCCCGGGCCCGGCTCGCTGGCCGGCCCCGGCCAGCCGGGCGGCCCGGCCGTCGCGGTGGCCGCGTTAGCGGGGCACGTCCGTCCCGCCGGGAGGCAGCTGCGCGCCGCCGAGGTCGGCCTGGCCGTGCGCGGCCAGCCAGGCTACCGCCTCGCGCAGCGCGTCTAGCGCGGTGAACCGCGGCGCGTAGCCGAGCACCTCCCGGGCCCGGGCGATGCTCGCGGTGATGCTGCGGGCGGTGTGCTCACGGGTGACCCCGGCGGGGCCGGCCCCGGAGCGGCGCTCGAACTCCGCCCAGCTGACGAACTCCAGCACCGGCTCGCGGCCGAACCAGGCTGCGGCGCCGGCCGCGAGGCCGCGCTGCGTCATGGCCTGCGCGGCGGTGACATGGAAACTGGCCCCGGCCGCGGCCGGGCAGGCCAGCGCCCGCTCGAACGCCTCCGCGACGTCGTCGGCGTGCACGTGGTGCAGCACGCCGAGCCCGTGGTCGGGCAGCGCAAGCGGCTGCCCGGTGGCCAGCGCCGTCCAGGCGGCCGGGTCCGGATTGCCGGCCGGGGTGATGACCGGCCAGCCCGGCCCGCTGATGTGGCCCGGGTGCAGCACGACTGACGGCACCCCGCCGGCCCGGGACTCGCGGTGCAGCAGCGCCTCGATCTCCGCCTTGGCGGCGCCGTACTCGCCGTAGCCGGTCCGCGGCTCGTCCTCGGTGACCGGCACCCGCAGCGCCGGGCCGTGCACCCAGATCGTGCCGCAGTGCACCAGCAGCGTGCCCGCGGGCCGCAGCGCATCGGTGAGCTGGCGGGCCGAGCCGGCCGTGAAGCAGATCAGGTCGGCCACCGCATCCGGGCGCAGCGCGGCGATGCGGGCGGCGAACGTGCCCGCCGCGTCCTCGGCGTCCCGGTCGGCGGTGACCGTGGTCACCCGCCGCCAGGCCTCGTCCGGGTGGTAGGGGCCGCGGCTCCCGCGGCTCACCGCGATGACCTCATGCCCGCCCCGCGCCAGCCGCGGCACCAGGTAGCTGCCGATATGGCCGGTCGCGCCGATGACCACGACCCGGCTCATCCGCTGCTCCCTCCGCCGTGCCGTGCCGCCATCGTGTCACGGGGCGGGCAGCGGGTGGCCGCCGCCGGATTGATCCGGCTATTACCGGAGTATCACGGCTGGCCGGGTCTGCTCTCTACCTTGGCGGGCCGCCAATGGTTAAGCTGAGCCAGCAGGCGCGCGGGCGGCCTTCGATGTACCAGGGCGGGTGGAAAGGGTGGACAATCAGGAGTGCATTTTCCTGAACTACCGCCGCAATCAGTCAGAATGGCCCACCGGGCGGCTGCATGACCGGCTGGTAGAGGAATTCGGCCGCAGGCGCATCTTTACTGATGTCGACTCGATCCCGCCCGGCCACGACTTCACGAAGGCATTAGAGACCGCCGTCGGCAACTGCCGGGTCCTGCTCGCCGTCATCGGCCGGGGCTGGGCCGACGCGCGTGACAACCAGGATCGCCGCCGGCTGGACAACCCGAACGACTGGGTGCGGGTGGAGATTGAGTCGGCCCTGCGGCGGAGCGGTGTCCTGGTGATCCCGGTCCTGATCGATGGCGCGGAACTGCCGCAGGCCACGGAGCTCCCGGGTGAGCTGGCCCAGCTGAGCACCCGCCAGGCCGTCACGATTACCGCCAGCGAGTTCGCCCGCGACGTCGAGACCCTCGTCAGTGCCTTGCGCGAGGTCTTCGGCCCGCGCGGATCCTCCGGGATATTCGACCGCCCCGCGCCGCTCCGTGACAGCGCCGCGCCGCCGCCCGCGGCCGGGCCCGTGCCCATGCCGCGCCCGGCCCCCAAGCCGCCGATTGCTTTCGCTGCCTATGACGTATTCCTCCCCGATCTGCAATGGTCCGGGCCGCTGGCCGGAGCCGTCATGGTCGAGCAGGTTGTCGCGCGGCCGGGCACCTGGATAAAGATTGGCGATCCCATAGCCGTAGTGCGCTGCGGGCAAGGACCGGTGACCCTCTGGTCGACGTTCATCGGATATGTCGAACGTCTCGGGTGCCGGAAGGGCGAGCTGGTCGTCCCGGGCAGGCCGGTGCTGACGCTGTCGGTATCCGGGTGGCTGCACCGCCGCGAAGCCCGGATACCGCTGACCACCGGAGTGCTGATCACGTCCGGCGTCCCGCTAGGACCCGCCGTCGCGGGGCGGCTCCTGGTGACCACGGACGGCGCCGCCAGCCGTCCGGTGCCCTGGCGGGCCACCGCGCTGCTGTTCGTGCCCCTGGGCACGCATGTCATCACGGCCATATTCGACCAGCCGGGAGTCCGCCCGGCCAGCTCGAGCCAGACGGTGCGGGTGCGGGCCGGAAGCTCGCTGCCCTGATGTACGAGCCCCCCCGTCATGGCCGGAGCGGGAGGCTGCGCGCCTAGCAGGCACTGCTGTATCAGCCGAAGCCGTGAACGGTCCGGTTCATGACCGCTCATGCGGCGCAGGAAGCGAGAAAGAAGGCGTCATGTCCGAGGACTGGAATCCGGGCGGGAACCAGAACTGGAACGCCGGCGGCCCCGCCGGGCCGTACCCGGGACAGGGAGCGCCCGGGTGGCCGGGGCCGCAGCCCCCCGGGCCGGCCGCGCCGGTGGCCGCGGTATCCGCGCGCTGGCCGATGGCCGTCTTGTGCATCATCATGTTCTGGCCGCTGGGCATCGCGGCCTGCGTATTCGCCGCCCGGGTCAGGCCGGCGCTGCAGACGGGTGACCTGCCGGGGGCATTGCAGGCGTCGAACCGGGTCAAGGTCTTCTTCTGGATCAGCCTGGCGATCTTCGTGGTCCTGGTGCTCTACGGGATAGGGAGCTCGGGATCCAGCGGCTGAGACCGCGGCTGAAACCGCCCGCCGCCGGGGCGCAGGTGACACCCGGCAGCAAGGACGACAGCCAGCGGAGCGAAGGCCGCGTCGCGCTGCGGCTCCGTCTCGGTGTCACCGGTCACCGCTTCCCGCCCGAGGACGATCCTGAGCTTCGGGCGGCGGTCGGTATCGCGATCAGCCGGATACAAGCCAGGATCCGGCCGGGCACGGAATCGACGCCGGTGAGCCTGGCCGTCGTCTCGGCCCTCGCCGAAGGGTCCGACCGCATCGTGGCGCGGGAGGCGCTGGCCCGCGGTGCGAGCCTGGAGGTGGTACTGCCGCTTGCGCGTGAGGACTATCTGGCCGACTTCTGCTCCGGGGAATCGCAGACGGAGTTCCTCGCGCTGTGCGAACTCGCGGCCTCGGTCACCGAGATGACAGGTGCCGACGGCCGGGAACAGGCTTACGAGCAGGCCGGCCGGGCCATCGTCGATCGTTGCGATGTCATGCTGGCCATCTGGGACGGCTTGCCTGCCCGCGGCCGGGGCGGCACGGCCGAGATCGTGGCCTACGCGCACCAGCAGCGGGTGCCGCTGCTGCGCATCGCGGTCGGCGGGCAGGACGCGGAGTCACCGGTCACGCCGACGGTGCACAGCCCGGATCTGCCCGAGTCTCTCGGCCCGCTCACCGATGCGGCTTTTGCCCATCTCAACCGGTTCAACGGCGGCCAGGCCGGTGCCCGGCGCAACCGCGGGCAGGAGCTGATGCCCGATGACCCGACAGTAGCCGTGCCCCCGCACGTGCTGTGGTTCGTGCAGTTCGTGCTGCCGTTCTTCGGGCGGGCCGAGCGGGTGGCCCAGTCATCGCAACAGCTGTTCCTGCGGCTGACCCTGCTGCTGTACTCGCTGGCCGCGGGCGCCGTCTGCGTGGTGGCGACCCAGGTCATCTTCCTGAACCGCAGCCCCCACGTGGTGTGGGCGGAAGTCGTGGCCCTGGTCGCCGTGGTGATCACGCTGGCCCTCGGGCGGCGGGCCCGCTGGCACGACCGGTGGATCGCGGCGCGGTACCTCGCCGAGCGGATCCGGTCCGGGGTCTTCCTGGCGGCGACGGGAGCGGGCGATGACCTGCGGCCGCTCGCGGACATGATGCGGATGGCCGGATCTGACCGGCCCGACCCCAACCGCGAATGGGCGGAGCGCGCATTCCGGGAAATCTACTGGCGGGCGCCGCGGTACCCGATCAAAGAATCCGAGCTGCCCGTGCTGCAGGAGCTGCTGATGCAGGCCTGGATCGACGACCAGGCCCGGTATCACAAGAAGGCGCACGACCGGCTGCACAAGCGGCAGCGGCTGCTGACCTCACTGGCCATCGGGCTGTTCGCGGTCAGCGCCATGGTCGCGCTGTTCCACAGCCTGAGCTGGTTCGAGCCGCCGTCCGGGCGGCCGGACATCTGGGGCTACCTGTCCGTCGTGATCCCGGCGATCGGCGCCGCCCTGGCCGGCTACGGCGCCCAGCGCGAATACGCCCGGCAGGCCGAGCGGTCCGCGATGATGGTCATCCGCCTCGCCGAGGCCCGGCAGATGCTGGAGGACATCAGTGACCTCGCGGGCCTGCGCCGGGCCGCGCGCAGCATCGAGCTGCTGATGAGGTCCGACACGGCCGACTGGTACGACGTCGTCCGGCTGCACGACTTTGAGCTACCGGCCTAGCCGGGCCGGGCGGAGGGCTGTCCAGCGCGCTCGCTCATCCGGGCGCATCAGCCCGTGCTCGCACTGGCTTCCCCGGCCAGCATCCGGTACGAGCCGACCACGGCCGCGTCGGCGGCCGCCGGGCCCTGGACGCACCGGTCTGCGATGCCGGCCTGGAACGCTCCGAACGCGGCGGTCCGGGCCAGCGGGTTGTCCTCGCCCTCGAGCACGGCCACGTGCACGAAGCTCACCCCGTCGTCCAGCCGGAACGAGGCATAGGCCAGGCCCGGCGGCTGCTGGCCGGCCAGCTCGGCGAAGACCGCCCGGATCAGCCGCTCGTTCTCCCCGGCACAGCCGGGCTTGGTCGTGTACCGCACTACCTTGACCACGGTCATTGCCTGCCTCCTGTTATGTGCTGGTACCCATCAAGCGCCCGTGCGGTCGGCGGGTACCCCGGCGCTGGCCGCCGCGGCGGCGAACCGCGGCAAGACGGCCCGCCAGCCGTGCTGGTTCCGGTCCCGCCAGTACCCGCCTGCCGCGCCGGCCCGCTCCCAGCCGCGGTGCTCGATCTCGATCCTGGTCGCGCGGGCCCCGGCGGGAATGAACCGGATCTCCACCTCGGTGGCGTCGGCGCGGTCCCGGCCGAGATGCCAGCAGTACGCCAGCCGGCCCGGCGGCTCCCACGCGGTCACCTCGCCCCAGTCGTGCTCGGTGCCGTCCTGCGCCCGCTCGAAGATCCGCCCGCCCACTCCGGCCTCCAGCAGGATCCCGGCCGGCCCGCCGGTCACGGTGTGGCCGGGCGGCCACCAGGTGCCGATCCCGGCGGTCCAGACCCGGAACGCGTGCTCGGGCGAGCAGGCGACGTCCAGCGACATGCGCAGCGGATCAATCACGGCGCGGGCCGCTCGGTGGTGTTCTCCGCCATCAGCCGGAACCGGGCCGCGGCCTCGCCCCATACCCCCTCGAGATAGGCCTGGACGGCGCGCAGGCCCTCGTCCTGCAGATGGTAGATCCGCCGGGTGCCGTCGGCCTGCTCGGCCACCATCCCGGCGTCCTTCAGCAGCCGCAGGTGCCGCGACACCGCAGGGCGGCTGATCGGCAGGGCGGCAGCGATGTCGCGCACCGGCTTGTCGCCCAGGCTGAGCAGGCGCAAGATCTCGCGCCGGTTCGGGTCACCCAGTGCCTCGAACGGATCGCCGTGCGCCGCCGCGGCGTCAGGCACCGTTCTCGGCCCGCTTCTTCAGCCCGCGGGCGAACTGCTCGAACGAGGGGCCCAGGTCGGGCATGGACCGCCAGATCAGCGGCAGCAGCGGCCCGGAGTACTCCTCGCTCGCCGCGATCGTCGCGGCCGCCTCGTAGTAGCGCACGGCAGGTACCTCCCGCCATCGGTAACGTCCCAGCTACCGTAACACAGAGGTTACCGATTGAGCCGCCTGCGGCCCGGCCGGCGCGCTGACCGCACGCTCGCCCGGAGCGCGTGCCGTCAGCTGGCGGGCGCGGGCTCGTCGTCCAGGTGCACCAGGCCCACCTCGGTCACCCGGCGCGGGTCGCGCCGGTACAGGTAGGCCAGGTAGACCAGGCCGATGACCATCCAGATCGCGATGGCCGGCCCCATATAGGACAGCGGCGGGGACAGCGGCGCGACGAACGAGAACACCTTGATGCCCGCCGAGGTCAGCCAGGCGGGCACGAACGCCGCGACGCCGAGCACCGGCACCACGAAATGCGACAGCCAGCTGAACCCGTGCTCGCCGCCCGGCCCGGCCGCCCGGGCCCGGCGGGCGAAGAACCCGAAGCAGGCCACGTTCATCAGGATGTAGATCGCCACCAGCACGATCACGATCCCGGTGCCGACCATGGCGAAGGCCGTCGTGGGCGTGTACTGCAGCCCGAGCCACAGCGTCACCACCACGGTCACCGCGAACGCGCCGAACACGGCCGCCACGGGGGAGCGGTGCCTGGGGCTGATCACGGCCAGGAACCGCGGGAACGCGCCGATGCGGCCCATCGCGTACGCGGTCCGGCTGGACACGTTCACGCCCGCGTTCGCGTTGGCGATCGTCGAGTTCACGATGGCCAGGAACACGAAGAACCAGAAGATCCCGTACAGCGACCGGGCCAGCCCCTCCCAGGACGCGCTGCCGGTCCCGGTGGTGAAGCCGGCGAACCCCTTCGGCCCGAAGGCCACGTCCACCGCGTAGGTGGTGAACACGTACAGGGCGCCGATCAGCAAGGTGGCCAGCAGCACCGCCCGCTGGATCGTCCGCCGCGGGTTGCGGGCCTCCTCGGCCAGCGGGGCCGCGCCCTCGAACCCGCCGAAGGCCAGCAGCGTGAACACCGAGCCGCCGATCACGCCGCTGATCCCGTGGAAGCCGCTCGGGGTGTATCTGGTGGTGAACACCGACAGGGTGTTGGCACTGCCCGCGTGCACCACCAGGAAGACCGCGAGAACACCGAACACGCCGATCTCGAACAGCCCGAGCACCGTGCCGAGGCGGGCCGAGGTCCGCACCCCGTAGTAGCCAGCGGCGAGGATGATCAGCGCGCCGGCCAGCGACCAAGGCCACCACAGGGTCGCCGGGTAGCCGGGGAACTCGGCGTTCAGCGTGGCCGCGGTGGTGAAGCCCAGCTGCAGCAGCGTCAGCGGCGGGATGAGCAGGCCGACCAGGATGTAGCCCCAGGCGACCAGGAACCCGGCGGCCGGGTGGATGCCGCGCGCTGCGTAGGTGGCCAGCGAGCCGGCCGCGGGCAGTTCCCTGGCCAGCAGCCCGATGCACCAGGCGCAGAACAGGCAGGCGATGAGGGCGAAGATGACCGACAGCGGCAAGGAGCCGCCCGCGAACGCGACCCCCGCCGGGATCGAGGCGGCGATCGCCGCCCCCGGTGCCATGTCGGTGATCGACTGGAACAGGACCTCGCGCAGCCCGATCGCGTCCCGGCGCAGCCCGGCCGGGGTCTGGTTCTGGACGCCTGATGCCACTGCTGCCTCCGGTGCCCGCGGGGACGGCTGTTACCGCGATAATCGCACGGCCGGGCTGGCGGGCCTAGCGTCAAGATCGCCGGGCTGGCCTGCTCGCGCGGCGCGGCGGGCCTCCCCGAGCCGGCGCACCGCGGCCTCGGCGGCCAGCACGGCCGCGAGGAGCAGTGCGGCGACGATGGCGTCCAGCCAGAAATGGTTGGCGGTGACGACCACGGCGAGCGTGGTCATGGCCGGGTAGGCCAGGATCAGCCAGCGCCACCGGGTCCTCGCCGCGCCGATCACCGCGATGGCGACCAGCAGCGCCCAGCCGACGTGCACCGACGGCATGGCCGACAGCTGGTCGGGGTCGAAGCCCGAGGTGCTGGCGTAGACCGACTGGTGGTAGCGCACGGCGGTGTCGGTCATCCCGGCCAGCGGCAGCATCCGCGGCGGCGCCACCGGGATCAGCTGGACCAGCAGGCAGGCGGCGGTGAAGATGGCCAGCGTCGTGCGGGTCCGTCGGTAACGCTCGCGGCGGAACGCGAACAGCCAGATCAGGCACGTGATCAGCACCGGGAAATGCAAGATCGCGTAGTACAGGTTGAAGAACTCGATCAGCAGCGGATGCGGCAGGAACACCCGCTGCAGCGCGGCCTCGCTGGGCAGGTGCACGGCCCGCTCGAACCGCCAGATCCACCGCGCCCTGGCCAGCGCCCCGGCCGGGCCCATGACCGAGAACGACCCGGCGAACTGCCACAGCGCGTACAGCGCCAGCACCAGCCCGGTCTCCCCGGCCACCGCGGCCAGCCCGGCCCGCGTCACCCGCCGCAGCCCGCGCGCTCCGGCCGCGTCCCTGCTGGCCAGGTCCCGGCTGGCTAGGTCCCCGCTGGCTGCGCTGCTGCTGCTGCCGCCGCTGCCGCCGCGGCGGCGGCCCGCGGTCGCTGGCCGGCAGCGGCCGGCTAGCCGCAAGGCCGCCCAGCCTGCGCCGAGCGCCGCGGCGGCCCCCGCCGCCTGCGGCCACGACAGCGCCAGGTTGATCACGTCGTTCAGCGTACGGCCATCCGCCGTTGGCCGCGGGGGCCGGCAGCGCCTAGAAGACCGCGGTGAACCAGGGGGCGGCCCAGTCTGCGCCACTGAACCACGGCCGGTAGAGCTCCGGTGAACCCCACGGGCCCGCATAGGCACCGGAGACCGGGCCGGCGCCCCGATGGCCAGGCCCGGGGGCGCGGCGAGGCTCCGGGTGGGCGTCGTCCGGGGGCTGGCCGCCCGCGGTTCCGGGCTCCCGGCCCGCGTCCGCGCCGGGCCCGTCGCCGCCGCCTGATCCCGCGAGCTCGCCGCCCGGCCCCGCCTGGTCCCGGCTGTCCGGGCCCGCTCGGCTCCCGCCGACCGGGTCCGCGTGCTCGCCGCCGGGGCGGCCGGGGCCGTGCTCCGGGCTCACGGGATCAGGGCTGAACCCGGCCGGTTCGCTTGCCTCCTGTTTGTCCCATGGCGCGCCAGGCGGCAACGGATAGCCAGGTGACGACGGATGCCCGGGCGGCAGCCGCTCCAGCCGCTCGCGCAGTTCGGCCAGCCGCTCGCGGGAACGGGCGGGCGGCGGCTCGTCCGCCTGCTCAGGCGGGCGCGGTAAGTCGGATCGCATGCCGGTCATCATGCTCCGCCGCGGCCGCGGCGGGAACCCGGGCGCCGGGCTGGGCGGGTCAGGCCGGCTCGGCGGGAGCCTTGCGGCTCAGCATGGCCGGGTCGGGCTCCTGGCGCGGCAGCATCACCTCGGCGGTGACGTCGCCGGCCAGCCGGACCATGTCGCCGTCGGCCAGCCGCACCGCGATCCCGGGCAGCACCCGGTCGCCGTTGACGAACGTGCCGTTGGTGGAGTTCTCGTCCCGGATGGTCGCGTGCCCGCCGTCGTCCATCTTCACGGTCGCGTGCCGCCGCGACACGTTCTCGTAGCTGGCGAACGCGGCGGCGACCAGCGACTCGGCCGGGTCGCGGCCGAGCAGCAGCGAGGTGCCCGCCGGGACCTCGACGTTGCCGGTGGGAAAGGACAGCCGCAGCACGGCCGGCGATATCGGGCCGCGCGCATCGTCGGGCTTGAGCGTCTCCTGCATGATCGTCGCCGGGGCGGGCGGATCCTCGTCCACCCACTTCGCGTGCGGCAGGTTCGCACCGCAGGTGAAGCAGATGAGGTCGCCCGGCTTCACCTGGCTGTTACAGGCGGGGCAGGTCAGCGCCATGACGTCCTCCTGGACGAATTCTCCGATCTGGATAGCAACCGGCCGCTAGAGCGTAACGTCCGGGCGGCCGGGCAGGTTCCCGGCCGGACCGCGGTTCGCTCACCGTGTTTCATTGTCGCATAGGCCTTTTAATCGTTGATGCCCGTTAAGTCCGGGTTCTGGTCCCGGTGGCCGCGGGCGCCGGGGCGGTACCAGCGGTAAGGAGCTACCGTAGCGAAACGATGCCGCGGCGGGGCGAGCCGGCGCGGCGGTTCCGGCAGCAGCCTGGGCACGGGTGCGGCGGGCGGGCAGGGTGCGGCGGGCGGGCAGCAGAGGAGCGGAGCTGAACCAGATCACGGCGGGAGCCGGGCATCGCGGCCCGGTCCGCGACTTCACCGGCTACGGCCGGCAGCTGCCCGGGGTGCGCTGGCCGGGCGGGGCCCGGCTGGTCGTGAACATCGTGATCAACTACGAGTCCGGCGCCGAGTACTCACTGGACACCGACGGCCGCAACGACTCCTGGGGCGAGTACTCCTACCAGATCGGCCCGCACGTGCGCGATCTCGGCACCGAGACGCACTTCGAGTTCGGCAGCCGGGCCGGGATCTGGCGGCTCGCCCGGCTGTTCGACCGCTACCAGGTGCCGGTCACCGTGGGCGCGTGCGGCCAGGCGCTGGAGCGCAACCCGGCGGTGGCGGACTGGATCCGCGACGCCGGGCACGACGTGGCCGCGCACGGCTACCGCTGGGCCGAGGTCAGCGAGATGACCCGCGAGCAGGAGCAAGCGGACCAGCGGCGCGCGGTCGAGGTGATCACCCGGCTGACCGGGCAGCGGCCGCTTGGCTGGTACTGCCGGTCGTTCCCGAGCGTGCACACCCGCGAGCTGCTGGTGGCCGACGGCGGGTTCCTGTACGACTCCGACGCCTGCAACGACGAGCTGCCGTACTTCGCGGACGTGTCCGGCACCCCGTTCCTGGTCGTGCCCTACACGAAGGTCTACAACGACACCCGCTACCTGCTCGCCCCGACCTACGGCTCGCCGGCCGACTTCACCGCCACGCTGCGGGCCGGGGCCGACTACCTGTGCGCGGAGGCCGCCGCCGGGGACGGGGTGCGGATGATGACCGTCGGGCTGCACGAGCGGTGGAGCGGCCAGGCGGCCCGGGCCAGCGCGGTCCGCGACTTCGTCGAGTACGTTCAGTCCCGTTCCGACGTGGTGTTCATGCGGCGGCTGGACATCGCGCGATGGTGGCTGGATCATCACGCCGAGTGGGATTCACCGGGCAGCGAGGCAGCGAAAGGTGGCGCCGAGTGCGCGCAGTGACGTACAAGGGAGCGGGCGGCAACGAGGTCATCGAGTTCGGCGAGCGGCCGGACCCGGTGCCGGGCAGCCACGAGGTCGTGGTCGCGGTGCGGTTCGCGGGCCTGAACCAGGCCGACGTGGCCCAGCGCAACGGCTCCTACCCGGCGCCGCCCGGCTCGCCCGCCGACATTCCCGGGCTCGAGGTGGCCGGCACGGTCACCGAGGTGGGCCCGGAGGTGCGGGCCTGGCAGCCGGGCGACCGGGTGTTCGGCCTGGTCGGCGGGGGCGGGCTGGCCGACCGGGTGGCGGTGCACGAACGGCACCTGGCCGCCGTGCCCGCCAGCCTGAGCGAGCAGGAAGCCGCCGCCGTGCCCGAGGCCTACGCGACCGCCCACGACGCGGTCTTCACCCGGTGCGGCCTGGAGCTGGGCGAGGTCTTGCTGGTCAACGGCGCGAACGGGGCGGTCGGCGCGGCGGGCGCGCTGCTCGGGCTGGCCGCCGGGGCGCGGGTGGTGGCCAGCGTGCGCACCCCCGGCTCGGCGCAGTGGCTGGAGGAGCAGGGCGCGGTGATCGCCAGCCCGGATACCGCGGCTGAGATCTGCCAGGAGCTTGGCGGCGCGGATGTCGTGCTCGAGCTGATCGGCGCGCCCAGCCTGGAGCTGGACTTCACCGTGCTGGCCACGCTGGGCCGGATCGTGGTCGTCGGCACCTCGGGCGGCGAGGCCACCGGCATCTCGCTGCGCAAGCTGATGTCCAAGCGGGCCAGCCTGTACGGGACGATGCTGCGGGCCCGGCCGATGGACCAGAAGGCGGCCGCCATGCAGGCCGTCGCCCGGTCGGTGGTGCCGGTGCTGGCGGCCGGGCGGGCGCTGCCCCGGGTGGACCGGGTATTCGCCGCGAGCGACGCCGCCGCGGCTCTGGACTACCTCGGGCGGCCGGGCAAGTCGGGGAAGGTGCTGCTGGACTTCGCCTGACGCCGCGGCGCCTCGGCTGGCGGACGGCCGCGCCGGGGGACCGTCCGGGAATCTGCAAAGGGGCAGAGAGATGGTCAGTTACGGGCTCGACGACGAGTACGAGGCGCTGCGCGCGACCGTGGCCGAGTTCGCGCGCGAGGTGGTGGCCCCGGTGATCGGCGGCTTCTACCAGCGGCACGAGTTCCCCTACGAGATCGTGGCGGCGATGGGCAAGCTCGGGCTGTTCGGGCTGCCGTTCGGTGAGGAATACGGCGGGATGGGCGGCGACATGCTCGCGCTGTGCGTGGCGCTGCACGAGCTGGCCCGGGTTGACTCGTCGGTGGCGATCACGCTGGAGGCGGGGGTCGCGCTCGGCGCGATGCCCATCTACCGGTTCGGCTCGCCCGCGCAGCGCGAGCGCTGGCTGCCGGAGCTGTGCCGGGGCGAGAAGCTGGCCGCCTTCGGGCTGACCGAGCCGGGCGGCGGCTCGGACATCGCCGGGGGGATGCGCACCACGGCGCGGCTGGCCGGCGGGGATCCCGGCGAGTGGGTGATCGACGGGTCGAAGGCGTTCATCACCAACGCGGGCACCTCGATCACCTCAGTGGTCACCGCGCTGGCCGTCACCGGCCCCGGCGGCGGCGCGGGCCGCCGGGAGATCTCCGCGATCATGGTGCCGTCCGGCACGCCCGGGTTCACCGTCGCGGCGCCGTACTCCAAGGTCGGCTGGTGCGCCTCGGACACCCGCGAGCTGGCCTTCAGCGACTGCCGGGTGCCCGCGGAGAACCTGCTCGGCCAGCGCGGCCGCGGCTACGCCCAGTTCCTGCAGACGCTGGACGAGGGCCGGGTGGCGATTGCCGCGCTGGCGGCCGGGCTGGCCCAGGGCTGCGTGGACGAGTGCCTGCGCTACGCCGCGCAGCGGTCGGCGTTCGGCCATCCGCTCGCGCACTACCAGGACATCCAGTTCAAGATCGCCGGCATGGAGGCGCGGGCGCACGCCGCTCGGCTGGCCTGGCTGGACGCGGCGGCGCGGCTGGCCGACGGCCAGCCGGTGAAGCGGGAGGCGGCGGTGGCCAAGCTGGTTGCCTCCGAGGCGGCGATGGACAACGCCAGGGACGCGACGCAGGTGTTCGGCGGCTACGGGTTCATGAACGAGTTCCCGGTGGCCAGGTTCTACCGGGACGCCAAGGTGCTGGAGATCGGCGAGGGCACCTCCGAGGTGCAGAAGATGATCATCGCCCGGGAACTCGGCCTGACCGGCCGCACGCCAGCCGCCCGGCCGGGCGGCGCGACCGGGTAAGGAGGCCACCATGCCCGCCGAGGCCAGCCGTCACATCCCGCGCGCCGGGCTTATCGGGGCGGGCTGGATCGGCCAGCGTCACGCCGCGCTGCTGGCCGGCCGCGCGGACGTGCGGCTGGCGGCGGTGTGCGACACCGAACCGGGCCGGGCCGCCGGGCTGGCGGCCGGCTGCCGTGCGGAGGCGTTCACCGACTGGCGCGACATGCTCGATACGGCCGAGCTTGACCTGATCTGGGTCTGCACCCCGCCCGCCGCCCACGCCGGCCCGGCGCTGGCGGCGCTCGACCGCGGGCTGGCGCTGTACCTGGAGAAGCCGATCGCCCGCTCCGGCGACGATGCGCGGGCCATCGCGGCGGCGGCGCGCAAGAACCGGTCGGTCTGCGCCGTGGGCTACCAGTGGCACGCGGCCGAGGCGCTGGAGAGCGCCCGCCGCTTGCTCGCGGGCCAGCAGGTGGGCTGCCTGGTCGGGCAGAGCATCGGCAGCACGCAGCCGCGCCCGTGGTTCCTGGACCGCGCCGCCGGGGGCGGCAACCTGCTGGAGCGCGGCAGCCATCACATCGATCTGGCCCGCGCCCTGGCCGGAGAGATCGTCGCGGTGCAGGCCGCGGCCTCAGCTGTCCGGCTCGCACCGCGAGCCGGAGCAGGCGACATCGACGATGCGGTCACGCTGCTCCTGCACTTCGCCGGAGGCGGCCTCGGCACGGTGGTGGTCGCGTGGACCGGAGATGCGCTCCCCGGCTCCTACTGGGTCGAGGTGACCACCGCGCAGACCGCCTTGCGCCTGGACCTGGACCCGCGGTTCGTGCTGTCGGGCGTCAGCCACGGGAGGCCCGTCAGCGCCGCGGAGCGGACGCCGCCGTTCGAGCGCTCGGTCGGCAGGTTCCTCGCCGCCGCCCGGCGAGGCGAGCCCGGGCACGTCTTCTGCGGCCCTGACGACGCCGCCCGGACCCTGGCCGTGGCGTGCGCGGCCGAGCAAGCGCTGGCCAGCGGGGCGACGGTGCACGTCTGAGGCGAGCTGGGCCTGACCGGCGCAAACGCGGTGATCTCCGGCTCAGCTCAGGCCTATCGGAGAACCTGTTGACCCTCTCAGGGTGACCTGAATTGTTATGGATTCGGAGTGCACGTTCCGAGCGGGTCTTATGCCATACTAACCGCGCTATGAGATCACGAATCTGGGCTGCTGGTGCGGCCGTGGCAGTGGCGGCCGCCGTTCTGGCGGGGTGCGGCGGGAGTTCTGGCGGCGGGGCGCAGGGGGGTAAGTCGCCGATCTTGATCGGGGCGTCGCTGTCGCTGACGGGTGACTTCTCGGCGGACGGGCAGGCGTTCCAGCGCGGGTATGAGCTGTGGCAAAGCGATGTGAACAGTCATGGCGGGCTGCTGGGGCGGCCGGTGAAGCTGGTGATCCTCAACGATGCCAGTTCACCGACGACGGTGGTGTCGAACTACCAGAAGCTGATCACTGTTAATCATGTGGCGCTGACGTTCGGCCCGTTCTCCTCGCTGCTGACGGCTCCGGCCTCAAATACGGCGGCTCGGTACGGATATGCGATGATCCAGGGCGCGGGGAGCACGGACAACGTGTTTAGCCTGGCCTCGAACAAGAAGCTGCACAATGTCTTCTCGCCGAGCCTGCCGGTGGATAACTACATGGTCCCGTTCGTGAACTGGATCAAGTCCCTGCCGCCTAGCCAGCGGCCCAAGACCGCGGCCTACCCGAGGGCTGATGACCCGTTCGCTGCGCCGCCCGTGGTAACCGCTCAGCGGCTACTGCAGGCCATTGGCGTGAAGACCGTTTACAGCAAGGTCTTTCCCGAGGAAGTCTCGGCGTACAAGGCGCCAGCGGATCAGGTGGCGGCGGCGAAGCCGGACATGGTGGTGCTGGGGTCGGGGGACGTGCCGACGGTGAACGCGTTCATGCAGGCGTTCGAGCAGCAGAAGTACAACCCGAAGATCTTCATCGCCGCGTCGGGCCCGGACCAGGGATCGGCGTTCCTGAACGCGGTGGGCAAGAAGAACGCGACCGGCATCATGGTGCCCAACGGCTGGTACGGCGCCTATGACAACCCGCTCAGCACTGCGATGGTGAAGGAGTACATCGCCAAGTACGGCGGCACTGCCTCGGACATCAATGCCGACGTGGCGGAGGCGTACTCGGTGGGCGAGGTGGCCGCGGACGCGGTCAAGGCGACGAACAGCACCGACAACGCCAAGATCATCAGGTACCTGCACAGCGGCGTGACCCTCAACACCGTCCAGGGGTCGGTGAAGTTCAGCTCGCTGGGCCAGAACATCAGCCCACAGGCGCTGGCGTTCATCTTCCAGTGGCAGAACGGCAACTACAACCAGGTGCTGCCGGTCGGCGCATCGGGCTCCAAGACCATCATCGCCACCAAGCCCCCCTGGGGCAGCTAACCACGGGCCGGCCCATGGGCCGCGGCCTGGGCCTGGCTCGCCAGGTCTGACGTGGTGTATGTCATGCTGACGACCTAAATGCGGCTTAGTGAGAATATCCGGCGCTTCTCTGCGGTATGGTGAGCGACTTGGACGCAGAAGTTAGCGCTGGTAGCGCGGCTGAACCCCGATATTGCACGAGCGTCAGGCTCCTGCGCGGGCCTTGTGAGCAAGAAGGGAGACGCGGGGATGAGGTCTCGATCCGCCCGGTTCTGGTCTTTTACCGCGGCGGCCGTGGCCACGGCGGGAATCCTGACCGGGTGCGGCACAAGTTCTGGCGGCGGGGCGCAGGGGGGTAAGTCGCCGATCTTGATCGGGGCGTCGCTGTCGCTGACGGGTGACTTCTCGGCGGACGGGCAGGCGTTCCAGCGCGGGTATGAGCTGTGGCAAAGCGATGTGAACAGTCATGGCGGGCTGCTGGGGCGGCCGGTGAAGCTGGTGATCCTCAACGATGCCAGTTCATCGACGACGGTGGTGTCGAACTATCAGAAGCTGATCACGGTTGATCATGTGGCGCTGACGTTCGGCCCGTTCTCCTCCCTGCTCACGGAGCCGGCGGCCAACCTCGTTGCCCGCTACGGGTACGCGATGATCGACGGCGCGGGGAGCACGGACAACGTGTTTTACCTGTCGTCGAACAAGAAGCTGCATTACGTGTTCTCGCCGAGCCTGCCGGTGGATAACTACATGGTCCCGTTCGTGAAGTGGATCAAGTCGCTGCCGGCCAGCCAGCGGCCCAAGACCGCGGCCTACCCGAAGGCCGATGATCCCTTCGCCGCGCCGCCCGTGGTAACCGCTCAGCGGCTACTGCAGGCCATTGGCGTGAAGACCGTTTACAGCAAGACCTTTCCCGAAGAGCAATCGTCCTACAAGCCGGCCGCGGATCAGGTGGCGGCGGCGAAGCCGGACATGGTGGTGCTGGGGTCGGGGGACGTGCCGACGGTGAACGCGTTCATGCAGGCGTTCGAGCAGCAGAAGTACAACCCGAAGATCTTCATCGCCGCGTCGGGCCCGGACCAGGGATCGGCGTTCCTGAACGCGGTGGGCAAGAAGAACGCGACCGGCATCATGGTGCCCAACGGCTGGTACGGCGCCTATGACAATCCGCTGAGCCGAGTGATGGTCGAGGAGTACATCGCCAAGTACGGCGGCACTGCCTCGGACATCAATGCCGACGTGGCGGAGGCGTACTCGGTGGGCGAGGTCGCGGCCGACGCGGTCAAGGCGACGAACAGCACCGACAACGCCAAGATCATCAGATACCTGCACAGCGGTGTAACCCTCAACACCGTCCAGGGGCCGGCGAAGTTCAGCTCGCTGGGCCAGAATGTCAGTCCCCAGGCGCTGGCGTTCATCTTCCAGTGGCAGAACGGCAACTTCACCCAGGTGCTGCCGGTCGGCGCATCGGGCTCCGAGAACATCATCGCCACCAAACCATCCTGGGGCAGCTAGCCGACGAGCGCGGCCAGCGCGCGGTCATGTGCGTCGGCCGACCATCAACCAAACACGGCGGGCCGGAAGGGTACACGCAGGATGGGACGCCAGATCTATGAGGCGGTTGTCGACGGCGTTCTTGTCGGGGCAGTCTACGGGCTGATGGCAGTCGGGCTGACGCTGATCTTCGGCGTCCTCGACATTATCAACATCGCCCAGGGCATCTTGGTTATCGTCGGCGCCTACCTCAGCTATGTGCTCGCTGTGCACCTGCACATCAACCTGTTCCTCGGGCTGTTCGTCACCGTGCCAGCCATGTTCCTGCTGGGGCTGGTCATCTACTGGGCCTTCATCCGGCCGCTGCGCGGGCCCGAGCGGACCTCGATGTCGCTGCTGGCCAGCTACGCGGTCGCCCTCATCATTGAAGGGGTCCTGTACTGGATCTTCACCCCCGGGTATGACCAGCTGAACACTCCGCTGATGACCTCGAGCATTCGTCTGTTCGGGTTCTACCTCCCGTACATGTACCTCTACGCTGCCGCTCTCGCCGTCATTCTGGTGCTCGTGCTGTACGCGATGTTGTACCGGACGACTTTCGGCCGCACGATCCGCGCCACAATGCAAGACCAGACCGCTGCCAAGCTCGTCGGCATCAATGTCAGCCGGGTAGCTGCGGTTACCTTCGGGATCGGCGTCGCGGTTACTGCCGTCGGCGGAATGGTGTACGGCGCTACCAGCGGCGGCTTCAATCCCAACAGCGGTTACGACCTGATCTCCCGCCTGCTCGCCATCATCATCCTGGGGGGCCTGGGGAGTATCGCGGGCGCGCTGGCCGCATCCGTATTCATGATCACTATCGAATCGGTGGTGGACATCTATTCGCCGAACTGGGCCAGCGTGGTGTTCTACGCGGCGCTGGTCATTGTTCTCATCGTCCGCCCGGCCGGCCTGCTCGGCAAGCCGGCCGTCAGGGAGCAGTGACATGCCCGGTCCGGCCGGTGCTCGGGCGCCGATGAGCCGCCCGGCCACAGGCACGGCGTTCTGGCGCGCGGCAGGGATCATCACCCTGCTCGCCGTAATGATGGCCTTTCCGTTCGCGTTCCCGAATGAGCTCGTGACCACCATCGCCGTGGACACGCTGATCTTCCTGGGCGCGGCGGCCGCGTGGAATATCTTCTCCGGGTTCTCCGGCTACATCTCCCTGGCGCACGGGGTCTTCTTCGGGTGCGGCGCTTATGCCGCTGGGATCGTCTGCAGGGACTGGAATCTGAGCGGCGACGTGATCTTCGCGCTGCTGCCGCTCGCAGGACTTGTCGCGGCCGTGGTGGCCATCCCGTTCGGCCTTATCGCCCTACGGGTACGGCGGCACACCTTTCTGGTAGTTACCATCGCCATCTTCTTTATTTTCCAGCTGATGGCGTTCAATTTCGGCTTCACCGGCGGCACCACCGGCATCAGCGCACCATTCCTGTTCTGGAGCCCCGCGACCTACAACGACCCGTTCTACTACACCGCCCTGGCGATCGCCGTCGGCACCGTGACCCTGTCCTGGCTGATCCGCCGGTCAAGGTTCGGCCTGCAGTTGCGGGCTATCCGCGACGACGAAGGCCGCGTCCGGAGCCTCGGCGTGCGGACCATGCGGGTCAAGCTCGCCGCGCTGGTCGTCTCCGCGTTCCCGGTCGGGATGCTCGGAGCCTTGTGGTTCTACTTCATCACCCAGGTGCTGCCCGCATCCGGCTTCGATCCGGCCTTCGACCTGGCGCTCGCCTTGATGGCCTTTCTCGGCGGCCTGGGCACGGTTTCCGGGCCGGTGCTGGGCGCTCTGCTTATTGAGCCGGCCCAGCAATACATCGTTCAGCAGTTCCCTAACGACTACATCAGCCAGATCCTTCTGGGCGTGTTGTTCCTGGCCGTCATCGTGCTGATGCCACGCGGCCTTATCCCCACGGTCGGCGAGCGCATTACTTCCTGGCGGGCCCGGCCTGGCAAGCAGGCGGTGCCGGGCGCGACGGCGGGCGCCGGCCGGGGCGGGGGCGCTAGGAACACCCCAGCGCAGGAGACTCCGCGATGACCGTGCTGTTGCGGGCTGAGCGTGTATCCAAGGCCTTCGGCGGGGTGCAGGCGCTCGATAATTGCAGCATCGAGGTGGAACAGGGCACGATCAGCGGCCTGATAGGGCCGAACGGCTCGGGAAAGACCACATTGTTCAACATCATCACGGGCTATGAACGGGTTGACGCCGGTGATGTCTACCTGTCGGGAGTGAAGATCACGAACTCGCCTCCGGCCCGGGTGTACAACATAGGGCTGGGCCGGACATTCCAGATCACCAGGATCTTCCCCCGGCTCACGGTGCTGGAGAACATGCTCATCGCCGCCCAGCACGGCCGCCAGGACGCCGGCCGCGGCCGTGCCCGTAATCCGCTCGGACGGGCCGGCGGGACAGCGGAGCGCGGGCGCGCGATGGAACTGCTGGAATTCACCGGGATCGCAGGCCATGAGACCGCGCTAGCCGGCACCCTGTCCTACGGGCAGCGCAAGCTGCTCGAGCTCTCCTACGTGCTCGTCACCAACCCGGCCATCGTGCTGCTCGATGAGCGCTGGCGGCGTGAACCCTTCCCTGATCAACCACATCAGCACGAGGATCAAGGAGCTGAACAAGCGAGGTACCACGTTTCTTGTCGTCGAGCACAACATGGAATTCGTGATGGGTCTGTGCCATCGGGTCACTGTCCTCGATTACGGCACGGTAGTGGCGGCCGGTCCGCCAGAGATCATCAGGACCGATCCCCGGGTTCTGGACGCATACCTGGGGACGGCGGAGGACGACGATGACGCGGCCCCCTAACAGCCCGGCGCTTGTGGTCAATGACCTCGTGGCGGGCTATGGCGGCGGGGACGTGCTGCACGGCGTGTCGTTCATCGTGCCGGAGGGGGCGATCACGTGCATTGTCGGGCCAAACGGGGCCGGGAAATCTACACTGCTCGCCACCATCAGCGGCCTGCTGCGGCCCCGCCTCGGGGCCATCACCCTGCATGGTGAGTCGCTGGTCGGAAAGAATCCCCGGCAGATCCTGGGCATGGGCGTGGTGCACGTGCCGCAGAATCACAGCTTGTTCCGTGAGATGACAGTGCGCGAGAACGTCGAGCTCGGCGGTTACGTGCTCGGCAACCGAGCTGCCGTAGAGCGCAGGCGCGGTCAGGTGGAGGAGCTGTTTCCACAGGTGGGGGGATGGGCCCGGCAGAAGGCCGGCACCTTGTCCGGCGGCCAGCAGCGGCTAGTCGAATTTGCGCGCTGCCTTATGCTCGACCCGGCCTTGGTCATCCTCGACGAGCCGTCGATGGGCCTTGCGCCGAAAGTCCTCAAGACGGTTCTGGACGCGGTCCGTCTGATCAACGCCGAGGGGAAAACTGTACTTCTGGTAGAACAGAACGCCCGCGCGGGATTGCGGCTATCTAGCCATGGTGTGGTCATAGAAAACGGGCGGGTGCGGCTGTCCGGCAGCGGCCGCGAGGTCCTCGAGCATCCTGAGATCGCCGAGCTGTACCTGGGCGGCGCGATCCGGTCGGCTGGGCTGACTGCCGACAACGGCCGCGACGAGGACCCCGGCGTCGTCTCCTTCTGAGCCGGGAGCCAGCCTCCAGTACAGTCCGTCCGCTAACCGAAGACCATGGGCGCAATGTCGAGGTTCTGCTTGGTGAGCACGCTGAAGCTGAACATCAGGTTGGCCACCCGCTGGAGCGCGGGCGCGTCCAGGACGGTTGGGTAGGACCCCAGGGTGACCAGCGCGGCGGTCTGCTTGCTCATGCCTTCGGAGCTGGCGAGGACGTTCTGGACCGGACCGGGCAGTACGGCCCTGGCCTGCGCGAGACGCAGCGCGGCCTGGAACTTGCGTAGTGCCTGCGCGTGCCCGCGGACGTAGGAGGACGTCGCGAAGTACCCAGACAGCGGCAACTCGGCGGTGGCGCCGCTGCATGAGTCGAGCACCTCCACTGCGCCGAGCCTGCTGGCAGCTTCCAGGATGTCGGGCTCTTGCACCAGGATGGCATCGACCTGGTGCTGCTGTAGAGCGGTGACCAGGTCTGACGGTTTCATGGCCCGCCACGTGATCCCGTTCGGGCCCGGCTCCGGGCTCACACCGTCGCTCTGCAGAACCGACTGAGTGGCGAGGGTGGCAAGGGTATAGGGGGTGCCGTTATTAATGAGCGCGCTGGCAGACGCGCTACTAGATGAGGGCAGCTGCGGGCTTGCAGTCCCGATGGTCTTGCCCTTCAACTCCTGCGGCGTATTGATACCTGAGTTCGGCAGGGTCAGCACTTCCATGACGCCGGGTCCCGCGTGGTAGCCGTCGGCGACGATACGCAGGTCCGGTTTGGCCGCCTGAGCGTAGAAGAAGTCGAAGTAGTCGCCGTCCGCGACGTTTACTTGTCCGCTCGTGAGCGCTTGCACCTCGGCATCGGCCGACTGGTAGGACCGGATGGTGACCTTGAGTCCGGCTTCTCGGAACAAGCCATCCTTGATGCCCAGGTAAAGGGGGGCGTTATCGAGTCCTGGGGTTGCCGCCACGGTGAGCGCGGCCGACGGTCCGGCCGCTGCGGCCGAGCCGGAGCCGCTCTGGCATCCGGTAGCCAGCGCCGTCATCGCGGTGACGGCCAGCGCAGCACCTAGCCATCCGGAGGACCGGTGGGGCTTCGTGTGCCCTGCCCGCCGGGCGGTGCCCAGTCCCCACCTCATGGCTCTCCTTCGTGCACATCTAGGCCGGTGCTGATCAAGCGCGACGATTGGAACAGTTCTGGACATGACCTTTGCGGCAGCTAGTAACCTACTTGTGTTGCGCGAACCGCACGCGTCACGTTACAGCGATCTTCATGATCGTGTGCCCGTTCGGGCACGTTAGTCCGGTTTCCGTGGTGATCAGTGGTCTGTTGCGTTACGCTCGCGAGGTCGTCACTGAGGAAGGGTGCGCCATGTCGGTCCCGCTGCCAGTCTTCCGTGCATGCGGGCTCGCTCCGGTAAACAAGTGATCGGTGCAGACGCTGTGGGGTTGAGGACCAGGGAACGCGGTGGTAGCGCGGCCGCGGATACTGAAGATGTCTCTTCGGCCACGGGCCGTGACCCGGATGGCCCACTGAACGACTCTGTGACAGATGACGCCGAAGGTAATGCCGGCACAGGCTCAGCCGGCCAGGGCAGTCGGCGCTCGCGGCGGCTGATGCGGAACTGGCGCGTCCGCTCTCGCCTGCTCCTGCTGGTCACGATTCCCACCGTGGTCGCAATCGGACTCGGCGCCTTCAATATCTCCTCATCCCTGCAAAGTGCCCGGTCTTACCAACAGGCCGAGAGTCTGGCCAGACTCAGCCAGAACACCACTGCCCTGGTTCAAGCGCTCGAAGAAGAGCGGGATCAGACCGCGGTCTACATTGCGCTGCCGACCGGCGGCCGCGCCGCTGTGCTGAACCCCGCGACCCAGTCCCGGGCGCAGCTGGAGTTGACCGTGATCCACCGGGATGTGGCCACGTCCCAGCAGCTGGAGAGTGCGGTCCGCAGCCAGGTGAGCCAGATCGGCAGTTCTTACCCGGCGCAAACTCAGCAGGCGGCGGCCAGCGCCCTCACCGCACTGAACGAGCTGCCCTATCTGCGCAAAATTGCGCTGAATACGCACTACCCGGTGCTCACAGTAGTGCAGAAGTACACCCAGGTGATCAACAGCATGCTGGCGTTGAACGACCAGGTGGCCCAGGGAGTCGGCGATCCTGCCCTGGCCCAGGCCGTGCACGTGCTCGGGCTTGTGTCCGCCATGAAAGAGGAGGCGTCGGAACAGCGCGCGATCTTGTCGGTCGCCCTGCTGCAGGGTCAGTTCAGCGTGGGCCAACTGACAGCCCTGGATTCCGCTCAGTCTGCGCAGGCGGGCAACTTGACGGCGTTTGACACCGCCGCGAACGTCGGCCAACGGACGCTGTGGAACCGGACGACGGACCGTTCGTACTCGTACCTGGCCAATTCCGAGGAATCTCAGGCGCTCAGCCTGCAGAGCACTGTCGGGTCGCTCCGGCATGACCCTACGACCGCCTTTGAGTGGTACGGCGCCATGTCGAACACCATCAACTATCAGATGGGTGCGGTCGAACAGCACCTTGCCGGCTCGGTGGTCTCCCGCGCCGCCGCTTTGCGGCGAAGCGCGATTATCGCGGCATTGATCGTTGGCGCCGTCGTGCTGCTGGTCCTGTTGCTTGCCTTGATCTCCACGGCACTCGTTGGCCGCTCCATGGTCAGGCCGCTGCGGCGGCTGCGGGCCGGGGCGCTGGACGTAGCGGGCGTCCGGCTGCCGGAGGAGGTCCGCCAGATGAGCGAGACGGGCAGCACGGCAGCCCAGGCCACCATCGACCCCATCGACGTCGGTTCGTCGGACGAGATCGGTGAAGTGGCGCGGGCCTTCGACCAGGTGCACCGCGAGGCGCTGCGGCTGGCCGCCACCGAAGCGGCCCTGCGCGGCAACGTCAACGCGATGTTCGTCAACCTGTCGCGGCGCAGCCAGTCCCTGATCGAGCGGCAGATCAAGCTCATCGACAATCTCGAGCAGAGCGAGCAGGACTCCGAGCGGCTCGGCAGCCTGTTCCAGATGGACCACCTCGCCACCCGGATGCGGCGCAACTCCGAGAACCTGCTGGTTCTCGCCGGTCATGACATGGCCAGGCGGTGGAACCAGCCGATCGCCCTGGTGGACGTGCTGCGAGCCGCGGTGTCGGAGATCGAGCAGTACGAGCGGGTGTCACTGAACGTCCAGCCCGGCATCTCGGTGCGCGGGCAGGCGGTCAATGACGTGGTCCACCTGACCGCCGAGCTGGTCGAGAACGCGACCTCGTTCTCGCCCGCCGACTCCCCGGTGGCCATCACCGGGCACCTGCTCGGCAGCGGGGGAGTGCTGCTGGAGATCACCGACACCGGTGTCGGCATGGGCACCGAGGAAATGGCGCACGCGAACTGGCGGCTGGACAACCCGCCGGTCGTGGATGTCGCCGTGTCCCGGCGCATGGGCCTGTACGTGGTCGCCCGGCTGGCCGCCCGGCACGGCATCCGCGTGCGGCTGCGCCCGGCTCCGTCCGGCGGGCTGACGGCGCTGGTGTGGCTGCCGGACGAGACCATCCGGCAAGACGAGGCCGGCCTGGGGATCGCACCGGGAGATCGCTGGACTGATGGCGGTGCCGCCGGCACTTTCACCTCGGCCGCCGGCGACTGGAACGCTCCTGCCCGGTCGGTCGCCGAGCAGGAAGTCAACGCGGCTCGCACGCCGAGGTTCACCCCGCTGCAGGCCGATGAGGACGCATCCGCCGGTCCGGCCGACGCTGATTCCGATCTTGACCAGCGCGTTCCCGGTGCCGGGCCGCGTCCGGGCGGCCGCTCGGGCGAGAGCGACTGGTCGAGCAGCGGCAACTGGAGCGGGTCCACCGGGCCGATGCCGGTCTTCCGCACCAGCCCCCAGCCGGCTTCGCGGGAGGAAGCAGAGTCCGGTAACGGGGCGGCTGGCTACGAGGGCGCCGACCGGGATACGGCGGCCAGCAACGGGACCTCGGCCAACGGGACCGGGCCGGCCACCGCCGCCTGGCCGGCCGCAGCGGGTGCTGCCTTCGGCAGTGAATCCGGTGACGACATCACCGGCCAGGTACCTGCCGTCGGCCAGGACGCGGACCCCGAGGACACCCCGTCGCCGGATGCGGATGAGCACGCGGAGACCGCCGGCACCGCTGCCGCCACGGCCGCGGAGGAACCCGGTGCGCTGCCCAAGCGGGATACCCGGCGGAGCTGGCGGCCGCCCGAGGAGCAGCTGACCCGGCCGTCGGTGGACATGTTCGGCAACGCGACCAGCCCGGCGCCGGCCGCGAGCGAGGAGAGCACGCCCCCGCCCGGCAACGGGCAGGGCGATGACAGCCCGATCCGGCCCCGGTTCGCCCCGCGGTTCGCGGGCTTCGGCCAGAAGGCAGAAGCCGCCGATGCCGCCGAGGCATCCGGGACGCCGGGGGCACCCCGGGATGACCAGGGCGGTCACGGCAGCAACGGTGATGGTGACCGGGCCGGCAGCTCCGGCTTTGCCAGCCCGTCGGGCCTGGCGCCGTCCTTTGGCGACAGCGCGCCCGGCGATGAGCCGGCGGCGCAGGCGGGCGGCGAAGCGGCTGAGGACACCGGGAGCTCGTCCGGCCAGCGCGCTGAGTCCCAGGACAGCCCGGCGGGCAGCGGGGCCGGGACAGGCGGCAACGGCGTCCCGGGCCGGTGGAGTCCGGGCTCCTCGCTCGACAGCGTGGTCATCCCGCCGGCGGCGAGCATGGCCGAGCAGAACCGGCTGCCGATCTTCGAGCAGGTGGAATCCGACTGGTTCCGCCGCGGGCGGCCCCCGGTCAGGCAGCCCGCCGCCAGCTCCGCGGAGACGAACGGGCTGAGCCCGGCCGGGGACCAGGCCATCACCTCGCCGGACAGCCACTTCGCTCCGGCGGACAACATGGCGTCTGACGGCGTGGCCGAGACCGCCGGGCAGGCTTCTGGCGGCGAAACGGGCAGTGTTGCCGATCCCGCGGCCACGGCGGCAACGGCGGCCACTGACGCCGACGCGGCCGCCGAGGCAGTGCCCGCAGCTGCCGCCGGCCAGGCTCCGGCGGAGGCGCCGGCGGCGGACGGCGGCTGGAGTTCCCCGGCGGACGAGGGATGGCGCGCGGCCGAAGCGCTGAGCGAGCCCGCCTCCGGCGGCCTGACTCACGCGGGACTGCCCAAGCGGGTGCCGCGGGCGAACCTGGTGCCCGGTGCGGTGAGCGCGGAGGGCGAGGCGCCGGCGCCGGTGCGGTCCGCCGCCGCGACCCGGGACCGGCTGGCCAGCTTCCAGCGGGGCGTCCGGCAGGCGCGTGCGGCCAGCGGCGGGGATCAAGCAGGCTCTGAGGTGAGCGATGATGGTTCGTCAGACTCGTGACGCCAGGCAGGCGGCGCGGCCATGATGTGTGTGCTGAACCCGGCCCGGGCCGTGGCTAACGTGATTCCGCCCGATGCCGTGACGGCAGCCGGGCGGCCTGCCCGTCACGACAGGAAGGAGCACCTTTGAGCCCGCTAGTGCGTTCGGCGCAGGATCTGAACTGGCTCATCACTAACTTCGTGGAGCGAGTTCCGTCCGTCGCCCACGCGATCGTCGTCTCCTCCGACGGTCTTCCGATGGCGTTCTCGCAGGGGTTCCCGCCGGATCGTGTCGATCAGCTGGCCGCGGTCACCTCCGGGCTGACCTCGCTCACGCAGGGGGCGGCCCGGGTCTTCGAGGGCGGCCCGGTCACGCAGACGGTGGTCGAGATGCAGCGCGGGCTGCTGATCGTGATGACCATCAGCGACGGTTCGAGCCTGGCCGCGCTGGCGGCCGCGGATTGCGACATGGGGCTTGTCGCCTACGAGATGGCTTTGCTGGTTGAGCGCGTGGGGTCCGCGCTCACGCCGGAAATGCGCGGGGGAATGCCTCCCGAGTGGCCAGAGGGTGTCAGGACGTGACAGGAGAATCCGGTGCCGGGCCCCGGCCAGGGTGACTGGCGTCCTGCGGACGGCAGGTTCACCACGGCGTGGACCGGCCGCCCGTCAGGAGCGGGTCAGGGAGCGGCGGCCGGTGCGGCCGCGAGCGGTTCGGAGGATGGTATCCGCGGCGATGCCGACTCGGTTGCGCTCGCCGCACCTGGCGGGCCGAGTTCCCTGGTACGGCCATATACCGTTACCGGGGGGCGAACCAAGCCGCGCTACCAGTTGCAGATCGAGGCAATGGTGGCTGCGTCGCATTACGAGGCCCGCGACCTGTCGGTCCTCAGTCCGGAATGCCAGGCGATACTCGGGTTCTGCCGGGACTGGCGGTCCGTAGCGGAAATTTCCGCCGTGCTCAGGATGCCCCTGGGCGTCGTGCGCGTGCTGATTGCCGACATGGCGATGGAAGGCCTGGTCCGAGTCCACCAGACCGACCACGAACAGGGCCGCCCGGATCTCAACCTGCTGGAAAGGGTGCTCAGTGGACTTCGCAAGCTCTAAGGCCGCTCCGCCGGCCGGCCAGGGGGCCCCGATGTCGGGGGCTCCCGTGGCCGAGTCCGCGATGACGTCGGTGAAGATCGTCGTCGCAGGCGGATTCGGCGTGGGCAAGACAACGTTCGTCGGCTCCGTTTCCGAGATCACCCCGCTGACCACCGAGGCCGTCATGACCTCGGCCAGCGACGGACTGGACGACCTTTCACATACTCCCGACAAGCGCACGACCACCGTCGCGATGGACTTCGGCCGCGTCACCCTCGACGCCGGCCTGATCCTCTACCTGTTCGGCACTCCCGGCCAGCACCGGTTCTGGTTCATGTGGGACGACCTGATCCAGGGCGCGATCGGCGCCGTGGTGCTGGTCGACACCCGCCGCCTGGCCGACTCCTTCCCCGCGGTCGACTATTTCGAGGCCGCGGGCCTGCCGTTCATCATCGCCATCAACGGGTTCCACGGCGACTTCCCGCACGCCATCTCGGACGTGCAGGAAGCCTTGTCGGTCTCGCCCCGGGTGCCGATCGTCGAGTGTGACGCCCGCGGCCGCAACTCGACGAAGACGACCCTGATCTCGCTGGTCGAGCACGCGATGGCGATGCAGCTCTCGGCCCGGTAGCCCGCCCGTCCGAGCCCGCGGCACCTTACGCCGGACGGGATGGCCTCCTGCGGTAATGTGCAGGCGGCTGGGGGCGGTAGCTCAGCCGGTCAGAGCAGCGGACTCATAATCCGCCGGTCGTGGGTTCGAGCCCCACCCGCCCCACCTACTCGAAGTGCAGTTCAGGACACTGTGACCTGCGCAAACGCCTCGTTCCGTTGATCTTCGCTGGCAGGCGCTTGTGCGATTGTGCGCGGCTGGTGGCCAGTTTGTGCTGTTATCTGTGCCGAATACGTGCCGAAGTCCAAGATCATCCGGCTGGCCGGCCTGACTGATCCGCGCGTCTGTGTCATCGGGTCCACCTACGGTTGGAGTCGTGCCACCGCTGCCCCGGATCACCGGCCGGGAACTCTTGCGAGCGCTCGGCAAGCTGGGCTGGGTGGTCGTCGTCCAGAAGGGGTCGCACGCCCAGCTCAAGCATCCCAGCCGTGGCGGTCGGGTCACCGTGCCGCTGCACGCGGGGGAGACCATCGGGCCCGGCTTGCTCCGTTCGATCTTGAGCCAGGCGGGCGTCACCGTGGAGCAGCTGCGGGCGGTGTTGTGACACTATGAATCCGATGCGCACGTACTCGATCGTGGTAGAGCCCGAGGTCGGCGGCGGCTACTTCGTGTCTGTCCCCGCCCTGCCAGGGTGCTTCACGCGTGGTCTCACGGTCGAGGAATGCCGAGAGCGGGCCGCGGAGGCCATTGCGGTACACATCGCAGGCCTGCAGGCTGACGGTGAGCCGGTCCCCGAGGAGGTCGGGACGCCTCAGCTACTGGCCGTCACGGTCGCGGCCTGACGCCGAAGCCGAGTCCTGCCGCAGCGCTTCGGATATCCGGCGCTTGGCCAGCTCGTCCTGGCCGACGACGCACTTCGCGTAGATGCGCAGCAGAACATCGACGCTATGCCCGGCCCATTCCGCGACCTGAGTTGGATAGACGCCGCCGTTGAGCCAGATGGACAGGCAGGCGTGCCGCAGGTCATAAGGCCGTCGGGCGAGCGGTGATGCCTGCTCGGCCGCGGTCAGCGCGTCCTGGCGGGCTCTGATCCAGGCGCGCCGGTAGGTCACGGTGGCCAGCTCGCCACCGCGGACGCCGCTGAACAGGCGGCCGTCAGGAGAGGTGCCGAACTGCTCGAGATGGTCGCGCAGCAGCCGGACCAGCTCGGGGTGGGCTGGGACGAGGCGGCTGTCCCCATCGGCGCGGTGCTTGAGCTGGCGCTGCTCGCGCGGACTGCCGTCATCGGTCCAATCGCGGCCGGTGTCCGGTGTCGCGTTGCGGAGATGCAGTTCGCCCCAGTCATCTTGCTGGGCTGATGGAGGCAGGCTGACGCAGTCACTGCTGAGGCTGATCGCTTCCTCGGGCCGTAGCCCGGCGTAGTACATCAGCCCGAAGAAGGCCACCAGCCGAGGCCCGCTCGGCTGCTGAACCCGGACCGCATCCAGCAGCGCCCGCGCCTGAACTGGGTTGACTACACACCGCCGGTCGACCTGACTGGATACTTTCGGTGCCGTCCATTTGAGCAGGCGGATCGGATTCGAGTCGAGGAGCTTCTGCTCGACCGCGTAATCCATGGCGTTGGCAAGGATCGTGCGATGCCGCCGGGCGGTGCTGGCCGCCGCGATCGTGCCATCCACGCGGCCAGTGGCCTGATGCAGGACTTGCTGCGCGACCATAGCGTCGGCCAGAGCAGCCAGGGGAGTGCTGTTACGCGCGACCCACGACAAGCTCTCCGCCACATCGGGAGGTGGGTCGTCACGCTGCTTGGTGTTGAACGCCCAGCGTGTGAGCGCCCGTCGGATAGCGGCATCGCCGGGTCGGCCTCGCGCGTCGGCCAGCATCGCGGGTGTCGCCGCGGTCAGCGCGCGGGCAATGTCCTTGCGGTATTTGGCGGAGGCCAGTTTCCACTTCATGTCCACGTAACTGCAGGCGAACGAGTACCAGCTGGTGTCGTCCTTCGCCCGCTCCCAGGCTGTCGGCCTGCCGGTACTGAGACTGAACGCCTCGCCCTTGCGCGCCGCGGTCATCAGGGAGCTGCGGAAGCTGTCGGCCTGAGCCGATCGGCGGAACGCCTCTTTCCACAGCCTTCCCCCGACCTTCCAGCGCACCCAGTAGGTGGTGACCTCGCTGCCCTTGTAGACCTCGGTCCGGTAGACCCGGACGTCGTAGGTTGTAACCTCGCTCATCAGGCCGCTTCCTCGCGGGAGGCCAGCCAGCGCTGGTATTCCGATCGCCGGATGCGCAGGCTGCCGTTCGGCAGCGTGATGCACCGGGGTGCCCGTCCCTTGGCCCGCCACTCATAGAACGTTCGGCGGCTGATGCCGAGATCGGCGCACACGTCCGCGATAGTGAGCTTGTCCCGCTCACGGGACCCGCTGCCCCGGTCAGTGCCGACCATGACGACACCGCCCCGCTGCCATGGCGCACCGGCGACCTGGCGCAGGAGGCCAGGGCCGCCAGCAATGCCGTCCGTACATGCTGGCTCCTTTCGAGGATCACAGGGATCGGCAGCGCCTCGCCCCAGCCCGAGGTCAAGCACTACCGGGGGACTTGCTGGCACCGTCTGCTGCATCCGCAAGATTGACAGCGGTCCGAACTAACCGCGAAAACGGATTGCCAGGTGCTCTCTGCGTAGCCCGGGGATGAAGCCCAATGGTGCGGGTGCGTCCCGCACGTAAATGATCTCTACTTGTGCCGGCGCTCCAGGGTCTATGACCCGGCGCCTTCGGCATACCCACTTCGCCTGCCCACCACTGTGCAGCAGTCACCGGCTCTGCGCAAATGCCGCCCACTGGTACTTCAGCGACCGCATACGACCGCCAGCGTCCGTATAAGACCGTCACCGTCCATCCCGGTACAGCGGCCTTCAGTAAGAAATGATCCAAATCACATGCATATGAGCCCCCGAAGTCCCTTCGCGGCTTTGGGCGGCCGGCCTGGGCCGCATGCTGGTGGCATGAGCCGATCAAAGCGCAAGTCGGCATCAAGAGCCGGACGCGTGCAACGGGTGCACCGCGACCAGGAGCCCGTGAGCCAGCCTGATCGCCCGCAGCAACTCGCCCGAACTTCTGCGCCGGAACTGCTGCAGCGAATCAACGATGTTCGTGTGGAGCGAGACGAGGCCGAGAAAGAGCTGGCGAGCCTCATCGACGCCGCAGTCCACCAGGGCATCGGCTGGCCGCAGATCGCCGCTCAGCTCGGCGTCACGAGGCAGGCCGCCCGCCAGCAGTACCTGCGCCATCATCCCGGCCGCCAGGTCCACGTCGCCTAGCCGAGCCAGGGGCGCTGTAAAGCGTCTGTGAGAGTTCACGCAGCGGCTCGGCCTGGGCTGCTGTCAGGATCGGTGCCGGTGATCCGGGCTGGCTCATTAAGCATCTGGCCGCCTGCTGGCGTGCCTTTCGGTTGACCTGTCGCACGGATTGCCGGCACCGGCCTGTCAACTCCGGTCGAATCTTGATCCGGTTGTTCCGGCTGAACTTTGACCCACCTGGTTAGTCGCTGGTTTTGCTGGCCGCGGGGACGCGGCCGAGGTCTTTGTCTTTGAGCCGGTAGCTGTCTCCTTTCAGGGCGATGACTTCGGCGTGGTGGACGAGACGGTCGATCATGGCGGCTGCGACGATGTCGTCGCCGAAGACCTCGCCCCACCGGCCGAAGGGCTTGTTGCTGGTGACGATCAGGCTGGCTCGTTCGTAGCGGGAGGACACGAGCTGGAAGAACAGGTTGGCGGCCTCGGGTTCGAAGGGGATGTAGCCGACCTCGTCGATGATCAGCAGGGGGAGGCGGCCGAGCTTGATGAGCTCGTCTTGAAGGTGGCCGACGTGGTGGGCTTCTGCGAGCCGGGCCACCCATTCGGCGGCGGTGGCAAAGGCGACCCGGTGCCCGGCCTGGCAGGCACGGATGCCCAGCCCGGTGGCCAGGTGGGTTTTGCCGGTGCCGGGCGGCCCGAGGAACACCACGTTGTCTTTGGCGGTGATGAAGTCCAGGGTGCCGAGGTGGGTGATGGTCTCGCGCTTGAGCGCGCGGGCGTGGTCAAAGTCGAACTCCTCCAGGCTCTTGCGGGCGGGGAATCTCGCTGAGCGGATGCGGCCTTCCCCGCCGTGGGCCTCACGCGCGGCTACTTCGCGTTGCAAGCAGGCGGCAAGGAACTCTTCATGCGACCAGTCCTCGGATCGGGCCCGCTCGGCCAGCCGTTCCACCGCGCCCGCCAGCGACGGCGCTTTGAGGGCCCGGGTGAGATAGGCGATCTCGCTGGCCATGTTGCGGCGGGTGCCTGGCTTTGCCGCCGTCATCTGGCACTCTCCTGGCCGGTGAGGCCGAACAGCCGGTCATAGTCGGCCAGGCTGCGCTGCTCGACGGCCAAGCTGACGGCTGGGACCGCGGCTGGCTGCCGGGCCCGCCGCAGCTGCGCGGCCGCGGCGGCGTGGACCGGGTCGGTGATGGTCTGGTGCGCGGCCCAGCAGCGGGCATGCCGGGCCACTGGCGCGCCGCCGCAAGTGACCGCCACCTTCTCCAGGCCTGCGGTGATCTCGACCCGGCGGCCGATCGCCGAGGGGTGCACGGAGTAATCGTTCGCGTCCAGCCGGACATAGTGGTCACGGGGCAGCCGGGTGACCAGCCTCCATCCGGTAACCGGGGCCACCGGCGGGAGCGCCAGCATCGCTGACCGGTCGGCTTCCCAACGGTCCGCGGGACGGCAGCCCAGGCGGCGGTGCTGGCGCTGGTTCGCCCGCGTCAGCCACGAGGCCAGCTGGGCGTTGAAATCGGCCGGGCCGGCAAAGGACCGGCCGGGCAGGAACGAGGTCTCCAGATATCCGTTTACCCGTTCCACCAGGCCCTTGGCCTCTGGGTCGGCGGGCTTGCACTGAATCACCTTGATGCCCAGGCTCCCGCGGAAGCCGTTCATCGCCTCCGTCAGCTGCGGCCGACCTGCCCGCCACGAGCCGACCGCGCCCTCGTTATCCCATACCAGAGCCTTCGGCGTCCGGCCCCAGCCGCTGATCAGCTGCCAGTGCCCCGCCAGCAGGTCTGCCGCGTTCCGCGACGGGATCATCACCGCGGCGATCATCCGCGAATAGCCGCTGACCATGACCAGCACCGGCGGCCGCCCGGCCTGGCCCCACCCCAGCGGCACCTGCGCCGGCGGGAACCACAGATCACACTGCGCCAGCTCACCAGGCTGGTACTCGGTCCGCGACGCTGGATCAGGCGGCCGGAACAGCGGCCGCAGCTGCGCGACCCGCTCGAAGAACACCGTCTTGCCGCGCGCCCACCCGACCCGGTCCATGATCACGCTGGTCGGCATGTCCGGGAACTCCGCCAGCAGCACCCGGATCTGCGGCTCGAACGCGTCCACCGCCGACCCGGCCGGCGACCGCACATAACGCGGCGGCTCATGCCTGGCCAGGGCTTTCTTCACCGTGTTCCGCGAGATCCCCAGCCGCCGGGCGATCGCACGAACCGCCATCCCCTCAGCCCGCCGCAACCGCCGGATCTCCGCCCAATCCTCCACCTTCAGCACCCCTTGATCATCAGGGGCGGGTCAGCATTCACCCGGAATCAGAGGACCAGTTTTCAACCGGAACCGACACCCGGCCTGGCTCACCGGCTGGCCTGATCAGAAGCCTGTCCGCGCGTGGCGCGTGACTCATCACAGATGTGCCGTCTGGTGTTCCCATCCAGGCCGGTGCCGTCCGCTGACCGCACCCACCTTGAAGGGACGGCCGCTATGGCCATGCTCGCAGACATCGTCGATGCCGTCGTCGGCGTCGATACGCACACTGACACTCATACCGCGTGCTTGCTGGACCGGCTGGGCCGACAGGTGGCGGTGATCACTGTCCCGGCGGACCGTTGCGGTTACCGGACACTGCTGGCCTGGGCGCTGCGGAAGGCGCCGGGCCCGCAGCTGGCGTGGTCGGTCGAAGGCACCCGTTCGCACGGGCTGGGATTAACCCGCTATCTCCAGGGCCGCGACCAGGCGGTCACCGAGGCTGGCCTGCCCGAACGTGCCGCCAGGCGACCGGGCGGGAAGTCCGATCCGGCCGATGCGAGCAGGGCAGCCCGCGATGCCCTGTCAGCTGACCGGCTCGCGCAGCCACGCGCCGACGGCAGCCGGGAAGCGCTGCGGATCCTGCTCACCGCCCGAGCCCAGGCGACCACCGCGCGCACCTCGGCAGTCAACACGCTCAAGGCTCTGATACTGGGCGCTCCCGACGACCTGCGCCAGCAGCTGCGCGCCCTGAGCACGCCACGGCAGGCCAGCCAGTGCCGCCGCCTGCGCATCCATGCCAGCCAGCCCGTCGCCGAGAAGGTCCTGCGCGCGGAATTGCGCCGCCTGGCCACCCACATCGGCGCCTGGGACACCGAACTGCGCGCCAACAAGGCCCAGTTGCAGCAGCTGGTCACCCAGGCGATGCCCGTCCTGCTCGACCAGCCCGGCGTCGGACCGATGAGCGCGGCGCAGCTGCTGGTGTCCTGGTCCCATAAAGGCCGGTGCCGGTCCGAGGCAGCCTTCGCCGCCCTAGCCGGGGTCAGCCCGCTGGAAGCGTCCTCCGGCAAGATCACCCGGCACCGGCTCAACCGCTTCGGCGACCGCGAGCTCAACCGCGCCCTGCACATCATCACCAACTGGCGGATGCTCCACCACCCCACGACCCAGCATTACCTGACCCGCAGGCGCGCGGAGCAAAAGACCGATCCCGAGATCCGCCGCTGCCTCAAGAGATACGCAGCCCGGCAGCTCTTTCGCCTCATGGAGACAACCTCAACCACTTGACAACCTATAGAAGCGTCAAGCGGCATCCGTAAACAGGTGTTGTCGAGCCTCGACCAGCCGCGACGCAAGGCCGGATGCGGCCTGACCAGCTAACGCTTCGAAGATCGAGAGTTCGGCAACACCTGTTGTCGGAATGGTGATTACTTTCATTACAGTTTCAAGGGCGCGCAGAGCGCGCCGGTCCTCAGGCTAGCCGCCGATCTTGTTAAGCCTCCTTGCAGGATGCGCTGACCGGAGCGCGGCGCGACTCCCCCGGTCACCGGGCTGGTCTCTCGGGGAACGTTGCGCGCCTGGGGCGCCGCCTGCCGCTCTTAGGCCCTCCGGGCCACGGCGGCGTTGGCGCGCGACCTGTCCCCGCGGCCCGCCGCACGGGCTCAGCGCCGCAACGACTGCGCCAAGCGCGCGAGTTACAAGAGCGGGCCATCCTCCCGGCGCTCCAGTGTGAAGCCGGGCAAGATCACGGTCAAGAGCGCTATCGCGTCACACGTGATGCCCTTCGGGCCCCCTTGACCGTGATCTTGTCCGGCTCGGGTCCGCGCCTATCGGAAGGATGGCCAGGACTTATCGATCTGCTCAGTCCGGCAGGCTTTCCACCAGTCATCAGCCGCTGGAGACCCGCGCTACTAAGCGCCGTCGAAGCTCAGCTCCGGACGCATCTCAACCAGGCCGTAGGTCGGCATCTTCCGCGCCCACGACACAGCGTCATCGTCGTTGTCGCAGGCGATGAGATAGTAGCCCCCGATCTGCAGCTCCTGGCCGCCGGACGGCGCCATCGGCTGATCCGGCAGCTTGGAAATCGCCGGCCGGACGTATCTCGCCGCGGCCGCGTGCGGTTGCAACGCCGCACCGGCGACGAAGACACCGGCATCTTTGAGCTCTTGCTCGTAGCTCATCCACGCTTGGTAGTCGGCTTCGGTACCGCCACCTATCTCGTCGGTGGCCCACATCAGCAGCAGATAGTTCATGTCCGGAAGCCTCCTCGTCACCCAACGCCGCCAACATCGACTATTCACCCACAGCCTCGTCGATAAGACGGTGACGACCGGATCTGCTCGACCTCATCAGGGTCACTTGCCTGCAGCTATTCGTCGCGGGCTCCAATCACCATAGCCCCGGTGAGCGGGTTGTACGGAGCGTGATCCCCAACTGAGATGCCCCGGACGAAGGGCGCCCATGTGTCATGCCTGGAGCGCAGCGGTGGCGGGCAAGCCGAACGCATGCTCAGCCGCCCCGCTAACTATGGCAAAGCAGGAAGGCTACCGAGGCACCGGTCAACCGCCGCTTCTGAAGACTCGCAGGCCGCCCATAACGACGGCGGATATCGCGGGCTGGGGTGCGTGTGCTGCGACCGCATGTAACCGAACGCCAAGCCCGGTCATGGCCCAGCTGAAGCCGTCACTACGAGCACGACGGCGTCATCGTGAACATCGTCAGAGGTTTCGGTCAGCCTCGTCCGATTGCTCCATATCCATCAGGAGTCCCGAGTCCCTCCAAGACCCCGTCCACGTTACCGTTGTAGGTGAGACGTATAGCGATCGTGGCGGTCGAGAGCGTCTGCCGAGAGAACCGGCGGTCAGATGCACGAATCTGGTGGAAGCAGCACAGGGCACAATCGCGAGACAACAGGCCCAGGAAACGACTGCGCCTACACGGAGGGCCGCAGCCCGCTACCGCCGCCGCTGACCGACCACACCCAAGGACGCAGCCCGGTGGCACCGCCGCTGACCGACCACACCCAGGGACGCAGCCCGCTACCGCCGCCGCTGACCGACCACACCCAGGGACGCAGCCCGCTACCGCCGCCGCTGACCGACCACACCCAGGGACGCAGCCCGGTGGCACCGCCGCTGACCGACCACACCCAGGGCCGCAGCCCGGTGGCACCGCCGCTGACCGACCACACCCAGGGCCGCAGCCCGATAGAGCCTCACCCTCCGGAGGGTGCATCGAAGGCGAGGCACATCGAGCCGGTCTCGCTGCCGGGCCAGGGTCCGCCAGCTGCCGGTTAGACGCGGCAAAGGCACGTGAGCTTAGCTGTGCTGACGATCAGATCGAACGTCTTACAGCAGACAAGTACAGCAACCCTGGCGACCGCGAACGCCTCCGGCAAGCTGCCACCGACCGCTGACATGCCCCAGCGACCGCCAACGACCGCGCTGCCAGGAGTTCGCATCGAGGGACGCGGCTCGGCTGCTGCGCAGTGCGCGGCCTGACCACCAATCCTGACCACAACCGGACCCGATGAGGTGCGGCAATGACGGACTCCCGCGACGAAACTTCCCCAGGTGGGCGAGCGTTCCCGGCAGCGCGGGCGAACCTTACAGACGAGTAGTCGCGGGCCGCCCAGCATGTCGCGGGCGATGGCGGCGAAGTTGGCTGGGCTAAGCAGCGCAGGCGCAGCTGATGGTACTTCACTTCGCCGGCACACAACATCTAACGCCGGCGGATGGCTTGGCCACAGAAGAAATTAGTCGGATAATGGCCGTGGGCTAGATGTCCATCGGTGCCCGGTGCGGTGACGCTATGCGAATTATTCTGCAGAGACGAGAGACTATGGTATTTACCCCCTCACCTGAGGATATGGAAAATTTCAACCGGAAACATCCCGGAAAAGGCGGTTGTTTAATTATTATTCTGGCGCTTGTGATTGGCGTTATCCTCGCGATAATTTTTTCCACCGGGCAGTACGGCGGTAGCGGCGGCAATGCCCCAGGGCCAACGCAAACACAAAATCCAACGGTCGCTGCCTCAACGGTCCTGGGTGACTGAGACAGCACTGGCGCGGGTTTGCTTGAGCTTGCGCGCACGTCGGCTAGCTCCGCCACGCAAGCTCGGCCACGCGGTGGTCGACCATGGACGGCGACCTTAGGCGAACGCCATTGACATTTATTTTACCGGTATGGGCGCTGTCGGGCTTCAGCCGTTGAGCACCACTCTGACCACAACAATTACTGATTCCCTGCCTTTTGATGCGATCGCAGATCCAGATTGCCCAGGTCAGCCACACAATGCCGCAACCTGCACGCTCTCTTTTGCACGCAGGCGTTCACCACGCACTGGGGTGATCACCGATGGTGAGGTACAGTCCACCGGCTATTGTGCCCGGTGCCTGCGCTCTTATTTCGTCCGGCATCATCGCTAGCGCCAGCACGCCGAGTCGCGGGTGGCCCGCTCCGGTACACCCGGGCCCGAAGACAGAAGCGCCTATAGTGCCCGGCGTGCCACTCACCAACGAAGCTAAGGACAAGTACATCGCCCCCGACATGTCGGCATTCACTGCCGCCACGATCGAGAACCTGCACGGTGTCAGCCCGAGCCGGATGGCTGGGTAACTAGCTTCTGGCTGAAATCGATCATCCGCGCCCGGCTGAAGGCCCCTCAGCACGACCATGCTCAACTTCCTGCGCCACACCCATGCCGCATTCCAGGAATACGCCGTCGCCCGGACGCACACGATCGCCTACCTGGCCAATCCCGACGCGCCCAGGCAGTACCTCGCCGCCATGGCGCACTGGGAGATCTTCCCATCCAGGCGCACCAGGCCCAGTTCCTGCTCGACATGGCCAGAAGAACATGTTCACGCGGGGCGACGGGTCATTGCTTGAGCGCCTCAGTCAGCTCTACGGCCGGGCCAAGTATGTTGAGAAAGCCATCACGACTGCCGGGCAGCTCCCCGAAAACGGAACTCCCGGTCTGGCTCACCAGCGACGGCCTGCACAGCACCGACAGTCACCTCACCTTCGGCGAGATCGTAGATTGCCGCCCGAGACGCAGGAGATTGTCCACCCAGGGTTGCAGTTCACTGCCGTCCGGGCCGGTTCATCTACGTTCGCGTATCCTGTCTGGCCTGCGGCGTGTACGCCCGTGAAACCCCCGGTGAACTGGCTTCCCTCAAGCTTTTAATCCGCGGCTTCTGCAGATGCAACCGGAGGGTGACGCCTCGCTCCTAGCCCCAGAAGATGCAGGTCGGATCGGCTTCGATCTCGCTGAGCACCTTGTTGACTGGGCTGGGCTCCAGGTCGTCGTAGCGGTGCCACCGTCCGTTGCGGTCGGCCCAGTACAAGCTCCAGTGATGGGTGTCGGCGCTGTAGCGCAACTGGGCGACGCGTATCTTCGTCCATTCGGACAAGTTCGGATGCCACGGCGGGCGGCGCTCGTAGATGCTGACCGAGCTGCCGCGAACTGCAGCCTCGATGCGGACTTGGTTGTGGAAACTGGCCGGAACCCGGGATTGGCAGTACCTGCGGATCCTGGCGAGGTCGGTGTCTGGCGGTGTAGGCACCTCAGCCACGCTAGGGCTCGCGCCGGAAAGTCTCTAGGCCAGAAACGATGCTGCGAGCGTCATGCTGCGACGAGAGGATGAGCCTTGGCGAGCTCGTAGAGCGGCTCATGTGCCAGGTCGATGCCGCCGGGCCACACGAGGGTTCCCGCTTCCCGCGATCTGGCGCAGGGCGCTGATGGTGGCCTGGTCGTCGGGCAGCCAGGGGCCGCTGATCGACCCGGAGGGGTTCCAAAAGGACTGCAGGCGCTCGCCCCCGTTGGCCTGCAGCCATTCCGCCAGAAGCGTGAACCACTCGGCCCGGTAGCCCTGGCGCGGGCTGTTGGTCTCGCAGATGTCAATCTCGGGGGCGTCGCGACCGGAGAGCTCGCGGCACGTCTGGAGCATGTCGTCAAGCCGCGCGAACAGCTTGCCGCGGCTGAGGCCGCCCCCGAAGCCGCGGAACTGGCCTTCGGGAAAGTCGTAAATGTCCAGCCCGTACCAGTCCAGGCTGGTGCCCATCCACGCCTTCGTGGCGCTGGGGACTGCGCAGATGATGGAGCCATAGCGGACGTTCGAGCCGCGGCACAACTCCTGCATGTACTGGTGCACGGCGGTCATGTTCTGGCCGGTCAGGTAGCCGGGATATCCGGCCAGGTTCGATGCCTCGTGCCAGGCCGACAGCTTGACGCCCGGCGGCGCCGCGGCGATGAAGCGCTGGAGCTGATCGTCGAGCCGTCCGCCGAGCAGGTCGGCGGGCACCGGCCGGATCGACAACGTCACCTTCGCCTCCGGTACGCTGTCCTGGGTCGGCCAGGTGGTGGGGATGACGTTGGGCTGATCGCGGTAGGCCCGGAAGGTGCCTACGCCGATGCCCGCCTCCAGCATCGGGTCCACCACCCGGGAGTTGGAGCCAACCAGAATGGCCACGTTTCTTGTCTACCCGAAGCGTTGGTTGCTATGGTCGCGCCGCTGCAAGCGGATGCGCCTTGGCCTGTTCAAAGAGCGGCTCAGGCGCTAGGTCGACGCCATCAGGCCACACCACGGTCTCCGCCTCCGGATCGACCGCGACCCGGGCGAAGTATGCCGGGTCGTTTAGCGGCTCGAGCACCCCGGTCCATCGTTCGGACCAGAAGCCGGCATTCCCGACTGTGCCGTCGCTGAACAGCGGGCGCAGCACGCGGGTGCCGGTCACGGCGGCGCCTACCACGACCGGGAGGTAGTTCTCGTCCACCTCTTCGATCGTGCTGGTCTAAAGATAGACCAATTATGTCTATACTCCTGACCATGACCATTGCCGCGACGCCTGTGCCGTTGTCCGAGGCCAAGGCTCGGCTGTCTGAGCTGGCCAGGCGAGTACGTCAGCAGCACGAGCGGATCACCCTGACCCGCAACGGAGAGCCCGAGGCTGTCTTGCTCTCGGTGGATGACCTTGAGGGCCTGGAGATGACCCTGGAAATCCTCGGTGACGCCGAGGCGGTCGCGCGCATCTCGGAGAGCCTGGCGGCCTTGGGGCGTGGCGAGCCCGGCGCTGACCTGGCCACGGCTCGCCAGGATCTGGCCCGGCGGCGCATCACCGGCGCGTGACGAGCGAACCTGGGCGGTACGGGATCCGGTTCCAGCCCGCCGCTCGGCGCGCGATCGCGCAGCGGCTTCCCGAGGCCGTTGCTGCCGCTGCGCTTGAGTTCTGTGAGGCCGCTCTCGCAGTCAACCCGCAGCGGGTCGGCAAGCCATTGTTCGGGCCGCTCGCTGGATGTCATGGCGCCCGTCGCGGCACGTATCGGATCGTCTACCGGATCGACGAGAACAGCCGCGTTGTCCATGTCCTCGACATCGACCACCGCTCGGAGATCTACCGGCGTCCGCAGCGGTGACCGTCGATAATCGGGCGGCGGCGAGCTTGATCATGCCAAATACGTGCCCAAACCGGCCTGAACAAGGTCGCGATCCCAAGCTTTTGCCCAGCTCAGCCGCCCTGACAGAGGCTGCTGGCTGTCTGGACTCATAATCCGCCGGTCGTGGGTTCGAGCCCCACCAGCCCCACCCGCCCCACCTACTCGAAGTGCTAGTCCAGGCGCTGTGACCTGCGGATATACGCTTCTAGGGTGATCTTGAGTGGCAGGCGCTTGTGCGGCGGACGCGCTCCACTCAAGCTCTTGATCTGGTGGTTACAACCGGCGCGAGGGCGTGCCGAGCGCCGACCGATGGGCAAGGAGAGCCCAAATCAGCTCGCCGACCGCGGCAGCAGCAGCGAAGCCTGCCGCTACCTGACGCCAGGCAGCGTCGGGTGCATGACTACGCGGGAAGATAGCCAGTGCCAGGCCGAGGAGCAGTAAAGCTATTCCGGAATTGTATGACCAACGAGTCACTTTTAGCCATCGCGTGAACTCAGGTAGGGCGAGCTTCCATTCTTGCTTATCATCAACCGATACATCGGGTCTATAGTGGCGAGCCCAGAAGCCGCCTTGCACAGCGGTGATAAGTAGCAGTGCCGATACTGTAAGCGACAGTAGGGTCAAGCCCGGCCATCGGAATGCTTTCACCGAACCAATCACCAGGCCAATGAATGCGATGCTGAACCCAGCAAGCAACGGGGCGGCGACCCCCGCCATAGCGTCGAACGAGTCGCTAAGACTGTGTCTGTAAGGACACCTCGCTGAGTGGAGTGGCAACTCTGCACCGCATGCAGAGCAGAACTGCCCGTCCTCAAACGCCGCAGCCGCCGCCATGGCGTTGCACCTCCGTGAAGACCACTGTCCTCCAGCACAGCGCGAAGTGATCGATCCGGACATTGGTGAGGTGCTCGACTGTCCGGATCGTCAGGGCAGCGCCGCCGAGGGTAAACGCAGAGTCAACCTGAACTGGCCCTACTCTCCCGCTAGGGCAGGTCGATCTTAGGGGGCGGCCACGCGCTCGAAAACGGCCGGGGAAAGGTTTCGATGTTCGGTATGGGGATCTGGTTGCACGTGACGTGGCTGGGCGGGTTGAAGGTGGATCGCCACCAGCTCGCCTCGTACTGGAAGGCGCCCTCCGTGGGGTCTGTGGAATCCGCGCCATAGATTTTCTTGGTCCACTGTTCGGCGGCGGATTCGCCAGGCACGGTAGCCGCCGGAACCTGGTTGTCGGCGAATCCGGAGACGTTCCTGGCAAAGGTCCAGACCTCCCTGACTGGCGTGCCGTTGCCGTCAAATCCGTTAACGGAGTGGAACTGATTGGCCGGCAGCGCATGAGCGAAAGGCGCGGATTGAATCGGGACTATCCCGTTGACCGTGTATTGGGCTTCTGCGCAGTTGAAGTTGGCGACATTGTCCGGATCCGGGGGATTTCCTGAGCCGGCTTTCAGGTTAAAGCCTCCCCACACGACGGGCAGCAGCGCGGAATAGGCGGATGCCCGGGTGCCTGCCTGCAGGGCCTGGATGAGGGCATTGGTGACGGCGGAGGGCCAGGACCAGGAGGGACTGTTTACCAGCGCGGCGACCGCCTTCAGTCTCCCGTAGTCGGACAGGAGGATGTCCTGCGCGTTGTTGACCCATTCGAGATAGGCGGTCTGCTGGTATCCCAGCTCGCTGCCCAGATTGTCGGCGGCCGTGGTGACCGAGTCGGCCGGTCCGCCGCCCGTTTCGCCACCTTTTTGCATGAGATCGGCGGCTACCGTGGATGCGGCGCCAAGCACGCCGAACACCGCACTCGCGGCCGGGCTGAACGCCGCGACGGCCTTCGAGGCGATGGTCATGACTCCGGTGAAGACCTTCAGCCATTGCATCGTGGCGTCCTGGTCGGGCGGGGTCTTGAGGTCGTCCACGATGTCGTCCGTGATCTTCTTCACGTCGAATACGGTCGTCCCGCTGCCCTGCGCGTAGGGAGCGCGCAGGTCGTCGGTCAGGTCGTAAACGAATGGGATCCACTTGAATTCGTCAAGCAATTCGTCCTTAACGTTGCCGAAGTTGCCGGGGTCGCACGTGCCGGCCTGGGGGAAGGTGGGGGGGCAGGTCAGATCCTTCAGGTCGCTCCTGAAGTTGGGCCACGACGACTTGTAGCCGGTCTCCGGGTAGGCGGCGCGCACGTCGGAATTCTTGCAGGTCGCGGCGGCCGGGTCACAGAGCCCGATGTTGTCGGCGATGTATCTCAGGTTGGTGGTGTCGCTGGCGTACGGCCAGGCCGTCGCGGGCTGGTACAGGATCTGGTAGAGGTCGACGTTGGTCGGGGCGACCGCGTCGGAGGCAGCAGGCCTGTATAGCCCCTCACGGTCGCGCTGCAAGACGCCGGATACGTGCCCGGTGGGCTCGTTATCTTTTGCCTGATCACATGAATCCGCTGGCTGGGCCATGGCGGTGCTGGACTCGGCCGGGGTGGTGGCGTGCCAGGGCAGGTCGGTCGCCGCCCCGACCAGCGCATAGCGGCATCCGTGGGTGATGGCGTCGGCCAGATAGTCAATGGTGCCGCCCAGCTGGTCAATGCCATTTTGAGTGACGGAAGCTAGGCTGCCGAGACTTCCGGAGAGCTTCCCGTCGCCGACGCTTTGGATGATCACGACTCGCTGATCGTTCAGGAAGGACGGGGAGTTAATCACCCGCGCAACGGGCGGGGTCGGCTGCCAGCTAGGGGGACTGGCGAACATCGAGTTCAAATCGGCAGTGGTCGTGACGGTGCGATTGGTGATCAGGCGCAGCGTGGTCCGGTCCAGTTCGACCACATGCAAGCCGTTCACCCCGGACGTCGCCGGGTAGGTCTGATCCCCGACTTTAACGGCGCACCACGGGTCGTTGAGGTTATCGGGGTCGGCCGGATCAATGCACGTGTCCACCGGCACGTACGGGTCGGGCCCGTTGACCACGGTGTACCTGGTGGGACCGCCGTTCTGACCGCCGGTGAGGACCGTACCCAACTGGAGGTAGCCAGTGATCCGCCCGTCCGGCGTGCCGTTCTGCGCCGCGGTCTCCCGCCATGCCTGCCCGGGCGACATCTTGGGGATGCCGATGACGGTGAACGAACTCCCGGACAACGCCACGCGCTGCCACGTCGCACCGCTGGTCTCGCAGTAGCTGGTCCGCAGCGACGAGCATCCAGCCGCGGTGGTGTTCTGGCCGAACTGCCACTGGGCGCCGAGGTTCCCGCCGATCGCGCCTAGCGAGGTGTCCAGCGGGGCCAGCGCGTCGGCCGGCAGCGCCGATTGGTTGCCCGGGTGGGTAACGAACACCAAGTCAGAGGAGGGCAGATCGCGCAGGTCGGAGCCGAGATGATCGCCGAACTGGCTGGTGGAGTACCCGCGGTTGGAGACGAGGCTGAGATCGCCGCTGTCCAGCACGACGACCTGCACCGCCTGATCGTCGGGGTCGGGGCAGAACATGGACCCCACTTGCACTCCGGCGGTGTCGCCGTCGTAGGCGATCGTGTTGAACGGGACGAGCGGCTTGGCTGACGCCGTGCCGGTACAGTCAGCCGAGCTCGCGGCGGGATGACGGCGGGCGGCGGCGAAGGCGGTACCGGCGGAAGCCAGCGAAGCGGCGACCACGGCGATGGCGGCCAGTCCGGCGCACCAGCGGCGGCGGGCTCGGCGGGCATGACGGTGATGACTGACCATGGCGACTGGTCCCCTCACTGGCCAACGAACTCACCTGCACGCCCACACCCACCGCCCCCGGCCGAGGATGCACCGCAGATCTTAACTCCGGTCCACAACCTCGACCAGCCCCCGCGACGCCGTTCGATCGATCTTCGCTGGCAGGCGCTTGTGCGATTGTGCGCGGCTGGTGGCCAGTTGGGCCGGAGGATGCAGCGGACAGGGCCCGCTTCGCCGCTGACGTGTGGCGGGCTGGATGCACAGGCCGCGTTGATCTCGGACAGAAGTGCGTGAACATCTCAGGTAGACTTGAAGGCAGCCACTCCGAGTTACCAGAGGCCCACCCGGAGGTACTGCCGAGGACCAGGGTCTGCGACTCGCAGAGACTCGCGTGATCATATTCTGCTCATGCGGGCCGCCGCGGGCGGCACCGCAGGGAGCAGATCATGACGGCGATCAAGGGAACGCACGCCGCGTCTCACCAGCGCACCTCATCGCGGAATGGCCTGCCTGAGTCTGTGCCCTATGTCTACGGCCAGCAAACGCGCCGTAATACCTATGCCACGCGCATAGCTCAGCGAAATGTTCAGGGATGGTGGCAGCTACCTGCCGCCTTGCCCGAGCCGGAGCTCGCTGGCCCGCTGGCTACGGCAGCAACTGCCGCGCAGATTCTCATCGCTACTCGCGAGGAGCTTCACGTCGCCGACCTGGAACGGCTCCGCTCCGAGCGAGCACGCAAAAGCCTCCTCAGAACAGGCCTGACTGACGGCAACGCGGACCACCCGAAGCGCCCCTGAGCAATCTCATGCTTCCGCTCGAGCTCGTCTTCTTCTGATCGCGTCAGCGACCAAGCTGTCATGGCCGGGGGCACAAGGAGGAGGACATGGACATTACAGATGTGTGGGTGGCCAACCACGATGGGACCGACATCGTCCGGGCACGAGATATCAGCGGCGTCGGACTCGATTATGACGGCAACGTGACGGCCCGCCTGGCTGGGCGGGAGGGCGCGGTAGTGACCCTCGTTGCGAACAGAGCGCATCACAACGAGCAGCAGCCAGGTAATCTTCACCGTCAGCTGATCCGGGTAGTCGCCGAGCTGTCCGATTCATCGGGTGCTCATCTGGTGCGGCCTGTGCATATGGAGTCGAGCGGCTGGCAGTGGATCAGTGAGCCGCTGTAGGCTCCGCCCTCAGCCTCCGCCAGCCAGCGCGTCGTGGCTTCGAGTCCGGCGACGGCCGGGCAAGCAGGCGCTGGCCGGAGCTCCGGCGGTGCTCACGCGTTCCGGCCGGCCTGTTGGCTAAGGTTGCACGGTGGACCGGGGGCGGGGGCAGGTAGTCAATCTGCGGCTCAAACGGGCCGAGGAGATGTTCGCCCTGGCCCAGACCGACCTGTTCTCCGAGTACCGCAATTACCTCACCGGGGTCGAGTACTGCATCAGCGTGCTCCGCTCGCAGCGCACCCGGGCGCCGGTGCGGCTGGAGCTGTCGCTCCCCCCCGAACAGCTCGACGAGGGCCTGACTGAACGGCTCAGCGTGGCGCTGCGCCGGTACTGCGACCAGCGCATCAGGTACAACGAGCGTGAGCGGCGCGCGATCCGGCTGGGCGGTCTCTCGTCACTGTGGATCGGCGTTCCGATCGCCGTGCTCGGATACGTCCTGGTGATCCTCACGGGCAGGCTGGTGGGCCGTACCGGCAACGCAAACCTGGTCGTCGATACCACGGGGTGGGTGCTCGTGTGGGTCGGGTTCTGGTTCCCGCTTGACACGATTATTTTCACGCCGCACGGATACGGGCGGGAGAATCACGTTCTCCGGCTGCTGCGCGACGCGGAGATCTCGCTGCTGACCTGGCGGCCCACGATGACTTGATGGCAGATACCGCTCAGGCTCACCGGCCCGCAGGCCTTCAGCGGGTTCGTTCACCTCAGCTATCAGAAGACCTGACACTCCTCAGAACTAATGATGGCTGACCAGCAGCAATACGACCATGACCACCATCGCGCCGAGGACCACGCCCAAGACGACTACCGCGGCGCTGGTCAGGCCCACCAGGTGCAGCCGCGCTGCTCGCGCTTCGGCGCGCTTGTCCTGTTCGCGTTCGGCCTTATCCGGCTTCGGCGGATTCTCCGCCCAGGGCGGCGGTGGAACGCGCGGCCCGCGCCGGCCGCTGAAAGGCCGCCACTTCGGCCCGCCAAATGACCAGTTCCATGACAAGTTATCCCGGCTATACGGGTCGTCCGGGTCATCCATCGGCACCTCGCGGCTGAGCGCCCTGCTTACCTCCGAGTATGAGGCAATCCGGCACAGCGCCGGCGTGTATCCGGCCCTGCGTCCGGAGGAGCCGCTGTGCCGTCGGCCACGCCGTCGCTGGCGCGGCGATCATGGCCGTGGTTGCGATGAGTCCGGCATACTTCACCCGTCTGAGCCGGTGAGCGCACAGGCGCGGAGCTGACCCGATGATTCACCTCTGCGTCGCGACTGAGCGAGCAGCGGCAAACGAAGGCCGGTGACAGCATGACGATGTGGGAGAAAGAGATCGGCGCGATGACGCTCTTCGTCCCGGATCTTGGCCAGGCCCGGGAGTTCTACCAGGAGGTGTTCGGCCTGGACGGGCAGCCGATGGGCGATGACACGGTAATGCTGCGCTTCAAGGAAATGGCCGTGTTCTTGCGCCAGGCCGCCGCTGCCGCCGCACCGCTGCCCGAAGTCCTGGACGAGGCGCGCAAGGGCGCGGGGCAGTTCGCCATCATCGTCGACGACGTGGACGCGGTGTGCTCCGAACTGGCCGGGCGCGAGGTGAAGCTGCTCAGCGGCCCCGCGGATCGTCCCTGGGGCATGCGGACGGTGACCTTCGCCGATCCGGGCGGCCACATCTGGGAGATCGCCCAGGAGATACCCAAGGGCGCCAGCTGAGATCGGATGCCAGGGCCATGCCGCCTGCCGGAACCGGGTGCCGGAGCCGTCGGCGCAGTTACTCCGTCGCGAGCAGGGCGGCGAGCTGCTGGGCGTTGGCCTGGCCGTAGCCGCGGTATGTGTTGTTGAAAATGACGTGGATGACCTCAGCCTGAGGGGCGAAGGCGCGGATCTGAGCGGCCCATCCGCTCAGCTCATCCGGGGAATAGCAATAGTCGAATCGCTCCTGGATGTCCTTGCTGGCCCATTTGGCCGAGTGGCCGTGCAGGCGGACGACGGCCAGATCGGCGGCGGTGGCCGCCAGCACCGGGGGAATGGAACTGGAATAGCCCTGAGGCATGTCGACGCAGACGTAGGCCAGCTGATGATCGGTCAGGAATCCCAGCGTTTGCGCACGGTTATCCGGTGTCATCCAGGCCTGGTTGCGGAATTCCACGCATACCCGCCGAGGCGCCACCCTGCGGGCGCAGGCCAGGATGTAGTCCCGGCTCGCCCGTGAGGCGGGGAACCACGGCGGGAACTGGAGCAAGATCGCGCCGAGCTTGCCCGCCTGGTGCAGCGGCTCCAGCGCGCCGAGAAACCGGTCCCAGGCCTGATCGACCGCGGCCGGATCGACGTCCTTGAGGTACACCCGGTCGCGGCCGGCCGGGACTGCCGCTGCGCGCAGGTCGGCGGGGAGCGAGGCGACCCGGGTGGGGTGCTGGGTGAACAGGCTGAACGCCTTGACGTTGAAGGTGAACCCGGCCGGGACCCGTGCGGCCCACGCGGCGGCGGTCTGCTCGGACGGCAGCGCGTAATAGGTGGCGTCCACCTCGACCAGCGGGAACTGGCTGGCGTAGTAGCGCAGCCGTTTCTCCGGTGTGCTCGCGTCACGCGGATACCAGCCCGACTCGATGAGTGCCCTGTCTGTCCATGACGCCGTGCCGACCCGGATCTGCCCCATCTCCGGAGCCTAGAGGTCACCGGATCGGCCGCACCGGTCCGGTGCCTGCCTAGTGGCGGACCTGGTCAGAAGCTGCGTCATGCTGACCACATGGTGATACGCGAGGCGACAGCCGAGGACTGGCCTGCCTCTGGCCGATCTTGAAGGAGACAGGTGATGCCGGGGAGACCCTGACGTGGGACCCGGCCAGAGCCGAGGCGAGGGCTCGCGCCGGCTGGATGCGAGAGCCGCCGGGCCGCACGGTTGTCGCTGTCGATGACGACGGAACTGTTATCGGCAGCGCTGGCACTTACCCGATCCATCCTGGCCCCGGTTCACACGTCGCTAACGCTGGCTTTGTCGTCCATCCGCAGCACCGCGGGAAGGGCGCAGGCCGGGCCCTGTGCCGCTATGTGCTGGAGCAGGCACGCATAGACGGCTACCGGGCGATGCAGTTCAACGCCGTGGTGGAGACCAACACCGCGGCCGTCCGTTTGTGGCGCTCCTTCGGATTCCAGATCCTCGCCACAGTTCCGGGGGCGTTCCGTCACCCGGTTCACGGCTACGTTGGCCTTCATATCATGCACAGGGCGCTCTGAACCTAGATGCTATCGGCGCGGCCGCGCAGGCGCCGTCACACCGCCCAGAGCCTCACCCGGAATCCGTAAATCTCGTAATCATGTAATTAATCACGCTGATGAGTTATTTAGTGCCATCATCCCGGCAAGAGCGGGTGCCGGATATCGAGATCCGGCAATGAGGGAGGAACGCGTCATGGCCATATTCACGAACAGACTCATAGCGGCAGTGAGCCTAGCAGCGGTAACGGGAACCGTTGCCGTCTCCGGCCTGACCGCAGCCAGCGCGAGCACGGCCGGCCAGTCGGCCAGATCAGGTATCGAGCGCTTCCAGCTCATGACGACATCGGAAACCTCGAATAGGGAAAGCATTATCGCCCTCGGCAGCGTGTTCACGGCCGGCGGCACTGATTACCAGGGCAACAAGGTCGACAGGATCGTGTTCCCGCACGGGACCTTCAAGATCAGGCACTCGGCCGGCAAGGGCACCCAGAACTTCAACCCCCGCACCTGCCTGGGCCTGATCAGTCAGCACGGCACCTACACGATCGGGCACGGCACCGGCCGGTACGCCGGGATCAGCGGTCACGGACGGTACCAGCTGAGCATCGTGTTCGTCGCTGCCCGCAATTCCAAGGGCAAGTGCACCCAGAAGACGGCCTCCTTCCAGCAGCTCATCCGGGCCCGCGGCCCGGTAACGCTCCGGCATTAGGGCCACGGCATGCTCAGCAGGCTGACCGTCCCGTTCGAGCCGGGCCATGCCACGCACACCTGGAGATTGCCGGCCTTGGCCGCCGCCGCGGCACGTCCGCGCCGCCGGCCCGGCCCATCGGCCCGGGGCCGCCCCGCGTCAGCGCTGATCAGCGGTTCGGCGCATCCGGGAATCAGCGGCCAGCATTTCACCGATGTGATCGGCCAGCCGCAGCGCCAGGGCCAGCAGCGTGAACGTCGGATTCGTGTAGCCCCCGGTCGCGAATGCCGAACTGCCGGCGACATAGAGGTTGGCCACTGAGTGCACGCGGCAATTCCGGTCGACGACACCATGACGCGGATCGGGCGACATCCTGGTCGTGCCCATGTGGTGCGGCCCGCCGTCGATGTGATCCAGCCATTCGCCCGGCTGCATCATGAAGACCCGGCCGACTTCGTGCCGGGCGACTGATTCTGCGAACAGCTTCAGCCAGGTGCCCATGACCTCGGTGTCCGCCGCAGAGACCTTCCAGTCGAGCCGGATGCGCGGCATCCCCAGCGCATCGGCCTCCCTGGTCAGGGTCATCCGGCTGTCCCGGCTGGGAAGCTGCTCAGCCCGCAGGTAGATCGAGCGCAATTCACCCGGCGGAACGGGCCGTCCCGCCGCTGCGGCACGATCGGTGGTCGCCCGGGCGGCCCGCCGGGCGTCACGGCGCACCTTGATGCTGATCGCCGCGCTCAGCGCCGGCTTGACCGGGTCAATGATCCGCGCCATCCGCGGCGTGCCCAGAGCCCGCATCAAGCGGATCGGGTAGACCGTCACCCTGGGCGACCGCATGCCGACGGCGAGATTGAATCCGTAGCCCTTGTCGTTGAGTGCGATCGAGCAGCCGGGAAGGTCATGCTTCATCCGGGCTGCCTCGGTCGGCAGGATGACGCCGCGGGTGCGTTCGGAATCCTTTCCCAGCACGTCGTAGAACTTGTCCCGGATACCCCGCCCATACGCCGCGATATGTCCCACCGGAGCGTGCAGGTGTTCCATGAAGTACCGGCCGACTACGTCGTGCTCATTGCCCAGGCCCGCCGGACGGTCGTGTTGCGAGGCGAGCAGCAGGCGGGCATTCTCGAGGCCGCCGGCGGCCAGCACGAAAACCTTCGCGCGCACCGTGAAAGGAGCCCGCCCGATGGCTTGAACGCGCACGACGCCGACCCTGTTCGTACCGGGGTCGAGCAGCAATCCCGTCGCATTGGCGTGCAGCAGCAGTTCGATGTTCGGGCTTGCCTCGAGCACGTGCCGGTACTCGTGGCCGAAATCTCGCACTCGCGAATACTGGAAGATGCCGTTCTCAAAGTCTCCGGCGCCGAGCGGGATGGGACCGGGCAGCCTCGGCAGCCAGTAGTCCAGGCCGAACTGCGCCGTCGGCAGGCACAGCAGCCGGGCCGCTTCGGCATGGTAACGATCGAGGTCCCCGGCCGATATCGGCCAGCCCGGGCAGCCTGGTGACGGGCGAGAGGCAAAGTCGGCTGGATCAAGCGGACGTGACCAGCCGCCCCAGACATTTCCGCTGCCGCCCAGCATCCTGAACCGGCAGCCATCAAGACGAAAATAGGGATGCCCGGCATTCTTCCCGGCGCAGAGTTCCTGGCCGGCCAGCGTGGGCCCGAGGCCGCCGCTTTCGAGTACGGCAATGCCGAGACCTGAATCCTGAAGCCGGGTTGCGATGCTAATGCCCGCCGGCCCGGCTCCGATTATGCACAGATCCCGGACAATATCAGTACCAGGCTCAATCAACCGGCCATCTGTGATCATAATGAGCCGCTCCGCCCGCCGCCGCCGTGCATGCGGAGAAACACTAGCTCAGCGAAGGTAAAACAGCAGGCTTCCGCCGCGCCAGGGCGCTTCATGCGGCCCGGTGCGCTCGGCTACTTCCGGTCGTAGGGGCGGAGGAAGGGCGCCGGGATGAACCGCTTGAACGACGGCTTGTCCGCCGTCGTGGTGCCGATCAGGACGTTGTAGGCCGGGCCGAGTTCCGCGGCCCGCGCGTTCATCGCCGCGGGGGCCAGCGCGGCAGCGTTCCAGCGGCCGGTCCTGAGCCGGTTCAGCAGCGTCCTGGCCGCCGTGATGATCTCTGCCGGGCTGAACGCGCAGTGGCCAGCCTGGTGGACGTAGACCTGCCGCAGCAGCGCCGAGTTCCCGGCCCTGGCCACGACGTTCCGGTAGGCCGATTCGTTTTCCGGGACCACCAGTCCGTCCCCGGTGGTGTGCATGGTGAGCACGGGCACGTGAATAGCGCCGTTGTAGGTGATGTAGCGGCTGAGGTAGGACACCGCGCCCTGGTCAGCCGAGATCCTCGGGGCCCGGTCGAGCCTGGCCAGGTCAGCGCGCAGGCTGAGCCCTGCGGCGGCGGGTCGCGAAGAGCCATTCGAGATCAGCAACAAGCAGGCCGGCTGGCCGCGCTCACCGGCAGCAGGGCCGCGGCGCCTCCCCGGCGCGGTCAGCGTCCAGGACCAGTTCGTACTCCGCGGCGCCGAGGTCACGGCGGACCGGCGGGCCCGGCGGCGCGGCCCGCCGGGCCGAGATCGCCGCCTGGTGCGCGGCCATACCGAAAGCGATGAGGTGACCGGAGTGCCCGGCCGGCGCGGATCAGGAATCACCCGCCCGGCGCGGGCCGCCGCCGGGCTGCGAGCATGACGGCGGCGCCCGCCACGATCAGCGCGAGCGGCGCCGGGCACCACCAGTGCTCCCAGAAGGCACCCAGGCCGTGCGTACTCTCCCGCCCCGCCCAGAAGATGCCGAGGAGCACGAGCACGGCGCCGCCGAGCTGGCCGACCCGATGCATGACCACAGGCTAACGCCGGCCTGCGGGCAAAGCGCGGCAGCCGGACGCAACGGCCTCTTCCCGGGTCCGTCAGCTGACCGATGTCTTGCCTTGCAAGTTGCACGACACTTGTCCTGCAATTACCGGCGCGATTGAGCTGCAACAGCAGGAGGGCTGGACCCGTTGAACGTTGCCCGGCTACGGGAAAGCTTCGCGCGCGTCGCCATGCACGGTGACGAGCTGCCGCTGTTCTTCTACGCCGACCTGTTCATCAAGCATCCCGAGGTGCGGGACCTGTTCCCGGTCTCGATGGCGGCGCAGCGCGGCCACCTCGTCGACGCGCTGGTCAAGATCGTCTCCCAGGCGGACAACGCCGCGGCCCTGACCACGTTCCTCGAGGGACTGGGGCGCGATCACCGCAAGTTCGGTGCGCTCGCCGGGCACTACGAAGCGGTGGGCGCCAGTTTGCTCGCGACCCTGGAGCATTTCTCCGGGCCGGCCTGGTCACCGGAGCTGGCCGGGGACTGGAAGGCAGCCTACGAGCTGATCGCCTCGGTCATGACCGCCGCGGCGGCCGCGGACGAGAGCGTGCATCCGCCCTGGTGGAAGGGCCGGGTGCTGGCCCGCGAGCAGAAGTCGTTCGACGTCTGCGAGCTACTGGTCCGGCCTGAGCCGCGGCTGGACTACCTGCCGGGGCAGTCGGTGGCGATCGAGTGCCCGAGCCTGCCCAAGCTGTGGCGCTACTACTCGATGGCGAACGCGCCGCGCGCGGACGGCCTGCTGGTCTTCCATATCCGGCTGATCGACGGCGGCGCGGTCAGCATGGCACTGACCAGCAAGACGATCGTGGACACGGTGCTGCGGCTGGGCCCGGCGGCGGGTGCCCTGACGCTGGGCCAGCCGCCGGCCGGGCGGGACTTGCTGCTGGTAGCAGGCAGCACCGGGCTGGCTCCGCTCAAAGCCATGCTCGGCGCGGTCTGCGGCCTGGCCCGGCCGCCGCGCACGCACCTGTTCTTCGGCGCCCGGACCGCCGAAGGGCTGTATGACCTGGACAGCCTGGAGAAGATGGCCGCCGAGTATCCCTGGCTGACGGTCACGCCGGCGGTGTCCGGAGATCCGCGGTCCGAGGGTGAGCCGGGCACCCTGCCCGAGGTGGTGGCCCGGCATGGCGACTGGTCCGGGCACGACGCCTACCTGGCCGGCCCGACCGAGATGGTCTCCGAGACCGCGGCCCGGCTGAGGTCGGGGGGCCTGCCGGGCGATCAGATCCACGTCGAGGATTTCGGTTGGAGTGAGCCTTGATCACACCATGGTTCGATGAGCAGGACCGGCTCACGGCCGGGGAACTGCAGACCGTGTCCTTCCCGATGACGCGCCTCGGCCGGCGCGGCTATGAGGAGGAGGCGGTCCGTGACTTCCTGCGCGCCGTGCACGACGAGTTCACCTGCCTGGTCAACGAGCGGTCATCGCTGTGGCAGGAGGTGCAGCGGCTGCGACGGCGGATCCTGGCCGGCGCCACGGAGGGCGACAACCCGCACGGGGTGCTGTTCGGCGAGGCGGACGCGCACGTGCACGCGGTCCGGATCCTGTCGACCGCGCAGGTGACCGCGGACCGGTACGTGGCCGACGCGCAGGCCTACAGCAGCCGGGTCACCGAGGAGGCCAGGCTGCGCCGTGACGACATCATGCGGGAAGCCCAGCAGCACTCGGACATGATCTTGGAGGAGGCGCACGCCCGGGCCCGCGAGGCAGCGGTGTCGGCGCTGAACCAGCCCGCCTCGCCGCTGACTGAACGCGAACGGCAGGCCGCCCAGGCCGAGCTGGCGTACCTGCGGACCTACAGCGAGGTCTACCGGACGCACCTGCGCGCCTACACCGAGGGCGTGCTGCGCAGCATCGAGGACTGGGAGCGCAAGGAAGCGGCCTCACTGGCCGAAGAGCCGCTGGGGCAGGCCGGCACCAGGAGCATCGGCCGCTGATGACCGGCTCGAGGCGCTGCCCCCGGCCGCCAGCACCAGCGCGCCGGCGTCCGCCGGGCCCGGGTCACCGCGGGTTACAGCCGGTGACTGGCGGCGGGTGGCGGTAGAAGTTCGGCGTCTGATCGAAGTCGGTGTAGTAGCGGTGAAAAACGGGGGTCGCCGACGCCGCCGTCGGCGGCACGATCCAGGTCCAGTCGGCCGGGCAGGCCCGGCCCTGCCGCTCCTCGCGCTCCAGGTGCTGCAGGAAGCGCACCGACTCGGTGTGATGATCGGTGAGCGTCACCCCGGCGGCGCTGAAGGAATGCAGCACCGCCAGGTTCAGCTCGGTCATCGCCTTGTCTTTCCACAGCGTGCGGTCGCTGGCCACCGACAGGCCCATGTGCCGCGCGATGACCGGCAGCTGGTCGTACCGGCTGCTGTCGCCGAGGTTGCGCGCCCCGATCTCGGTGCACATGTACCAGCCGTTGAACGGCGCGGCCGGGTAGCGGATGCCGCCCGCCTCCAGGTACATGTCGCTGATCACCGGGACGGCATGCCAGCGCAGGCCGAGGCCGGCGAACCAGCCGAACTCAGGGTGGGTGATCGGCACCTCAAGCACCGCGTCGGCAGGCACCTCGTACAGCGCGGGCAGCACCGTGCCGGCTTCGTGCACCAGCAGCGGGAGCGCGTCGAAGCGGCTGGCCGGCCAGCCGGGCGACCAGCCGAGCCCGTACGCCAGCCGGGTGATGCCGGCGTTGGCCGGATCCCCGATGACCGAGCCGTCCGCTCGCTCGTAGCCGGCGTACCGGACCAGCTGCGAGTTGAGGATGCGCGGACCGGGCCGTCCCGGTGCGTCCGGCGCGAACACGGTGATCACCGGCCGGATCCGGCCGTAGTTGGTGGCCTCGCGCAGGTGCGCGACGGCCTCGGCAGCAACGTCCGCCGCAGCGGTGACCTCGCGCCGGTCTCGTACCCGCAGGCTCCGCCAGTACAGCCGCCCGATGCACCGGGAGCTGTTGCGCCAGGCCACCCGCGCGCCGAAAGCCAGCTCGGGAGCGGTGTGCCGGTACGTGCCCGTCGCATCGATCTCGCGGCGGATCTCGCTGAGGCGCCGGTCTGGCGGGCCGGCCCGGTTCTCGGCGTGGAACAGCGTGATGAACTGCTCGGCGCAAGCCCGCAGGTGCGCGAGCCCGGCCACCTGAGCCAGGCCCTGGCCGGCCGCTGGCCTGCCGGACGGCAGCACGGTCACGGTGGCGGCCGGCCCGGCCGGATCGCCGCCTTGGGCCGGGCCGCCCGCCCGGCCCAGTTCGCGCAGCGCGGCATCCGCAGGACGGTGGCTCAGGCCCATGGAGACCTCCCCGAAGCGGTGAGCTGGCGCCCGGCAGCGCGTGGCTACCCGCGGTTACCGCCGCGGGCGGCTGCGCCACCCTCGCCTGTCTCCAGCCTGGGCGCGCCCCTTGCAGCCGCCTTGACGATTGCCTTGCCGCCCAGGTCAGAATGGCCGGCCGAGCCGGGAGGGCCGCCCGGGCCAGGGCGGCCGGGCCAGTCCGTGCGGCGGCCGCGGCCGCGAGCAGGGCTAGCCGGCCCGCAGGCCGGGCGCCGGCTCGATGCTGTCGATCCGGATCTGGGCGGCCGCCGCTTCCGGCACACCGAGGCGCTCGAAGATGTCGAGCGCGCGCCGCAGCTCGATCCGGGCCGCCTCAGGCTGCCGCAGGCCGAGCCTGGCCTGCGCCGCCCCTTCGAGCAGCTTGCCTTCCTCGTACGACTCGCCGGCGTCACGCGCCAGCGCCAGCGCCGCCTGGTACTGGTCCAGGGACGCGCGGTACTGGCCGGACTCGCGATAGGCATCCCCCGTCCGGCGCAAGGCGATCAGCTGCTGGCCGAGATCTCCGATCTCCTCGGCGATCTGCAGCGCGGACCGGTAGCGGGCGAGTGCATCGTCGTAGCAGGCCGCGCTCTGGTAGATCGCGCCGATGTCGTTGAGCACGTCGGCCTCATCGGGCCGGTCACCGATCAGGCGGTAGATGTCCAGGGCCCGCTGGCAGGACTCCAGCCCCTGCTCGTAGCTGCCCTTGTAGTGCAGCACGGTCCCGATGTTGTGATGCAGGACGGCCTGGCTGTGCGCCCCGCCAATCTGCTCGAATATCGACAGCGACTGCTGGTAGCACTCCAGCGCGTCGCGATGATAGCCGCGATACAGCTGGATCTTGCCCAGGTTGTTGAGTGCTTTGGCCTGCCCGCGCCGGTCACCCACCTGCTGGTACCGCTCGAGCGCCCGTACCAGGTGCTCCAGCGCCTGCTCACGTCGGGCCAGATGCCAGCAGGCGATCCCGGCATGGCTCAGCGCGCCGGCCTCACCCCGCGGATCCGCCGCGCCGCCGAACCGGTCGGCGGCCTCACGGAAGTGGGCCAGCGCCTCGTCCGGCCGGCCGGCCCGCTGATGCGCCATGCCCATCTGATCGATGGCCTCGGCCTCACCCTGCAGCTCGCCCAGCGACCGGAACGCCGCCGCCGCCTCCTCCGCCAGCGGCAGGGCCTCCGCGTGCTGCCCGGCCTGCTGGCTCACCACGCTGAGCTCCAGTGCCGCCTGCGCGACCGCAGCCTGGTCGGCCAGGTCCCGGCAGGCCTGCAGGGCCATGGCGTGGGCCGCGGCGGCCTCGGGCCAGTGCGCCTCGACGGCCACGAACTCCGCGAGCACGTGGATGAGGTCGGCGCACTGGCGCTTGCGCTCGTGCCGCCCGGCATGCTGTGCGGCCTGCAGGATGTTGCGCCACTCGGCCTCCAGGAAGCCGGCCGCGTCGGCGCGCGAGCCCAGCGGCGGGACCGCGGCCGGCGGCTGGGTGACCGGTACCGGCCTGCGGCGCCGGAACGGATGGAGCAGCCGGTCGGCCCGGTCCGCGGTGTACAGGTAGTAGTCGAGCAGCCGGCCCGCGGCCTGCCGCTGATCGGCTGCGGGGTCCTCGCGCGCGGCCCGCGCGGCCGCGTAGCCGCGGATGAGCGGATGGAACTGGTACTGGCCGTCGCGCGGGCCGTCCAGCAGATGATGGTCGGCCAGGATCCCCAGGGCTTTTTCCGCCTCCACCAGCGTGCAGCCGCCCTGCGCGGCCGCGGCGTGCGCGCTGACGCCGGCGCACGGACTGCCCCCCAGCACGCGGAAAAACCGCTGCTGATCAGCGCCCAGCGCCCGGTAGGACGGATCGATGGCCGCGAGCACGTCCGGGACGGCCGTGCCCGTGCCGCCGAGCCGCCCGGGCGTGAGCTCCCGGACCAGGCCGGCCAGGCTGAGGCCGGGATCGCGGCCAAGCCGGAGGGCGGCGTGCCGGATCGCGAGCGGCAGGCCTCCGCACAGCCGGGCGATTTCGGCGGCGCTGGCGAGATCGGAGATCCTGTCCTCGCCCGCGATCTGGCGCAGCAGCGCGACCGTGTCGCCATCGGCCAGCGGGCCCAGCCGCACCGGCTTGCCGTCGCCGAGCCCGGGCAGCCGGCGCCTGGTGGTGATCAGCATCAGGCTCGGGCCGGCCGTGGGCAGCAGCGGGCGGACCTGGTCGTGCCCGGCGGCGTCGTCGAGGATCACGATGGCCCGCCGCTGGCGCAGCCGGGCCCGCCACAGCGTGACCCGCTCGCCGAGCGCGTCCGGTATCCGCGCGCCCGGCCCGGACATCCGCAGCAGCTGGTGCAGGGCCTCGGCCGGCCCCAGTGCGGGCCGGGCGGGATCGTGCGAGCGCAGGTCGAGGTAGAGCGCCCCGTCCGGGTACCGAGCCGCCAGCAGCCGGGCCGCATGCACGGCCAGCGCGGTCTTGCCGACGCCCGGCATGCCCTCGATCACCGTGACCCGCCCCCGCCCGCCGGGCCCGCCGGTGATCTCGCGCAGTTCCGCCGCGCGGCCCGCGAAGCCCGCCGCGGGGGGCAGGGTGCCGGGCCAGGTTCGCGGGCCGGCGGCCGGCCCGGCCAGTCCGGGATCATGGCCCAGGATGCGCTGCTGCAACTGCGCGAGTTCCGGTCCCGGTTCCGCGCCCTGCTCGTCGATCAGCCGCCGGCGGGTGTCGCGGTAGAGGGCCAGCGCATCGCCCGGACGGCCGCTCCGGTACAGCGCGGTCATCTGGTGCGCGACGAGCGTCTCATCCAGCGGATACTGCACGAGCAGCTCGCCGAGCTCGGCGACCAGCCCGGCCGCCCGGCCGAGAGCCAGCTCGTGCCCGGCCCGGTCGGCGATCGCGGCCCGGCGCTCTTCTTCCAGGCTGTGCCGCAGCCGGCCGATCCAGTCGCCGCCGAGGCCGGCCAGAGCCGGGCCGCGCCACAGCCGGTCTGCCTCGCGCAGCGCGGCGGCGGCCTGCCCGCGATCACCGCCGTCGGCCAGCGCGGCGGCGTGGCGGCGCAGCTGCCGGAACTGGTGCAGGTCGACCAGGCCGGCCTTGATGTCGAGCAGGTAGCCGCCGGCCCGGCCCGCCAGCGGCACGCCACCGCCGGTCGCCAGCCGGAGCGACCGGCGCAGCCTGGCGACGTAGACCGACAGGCTCTCCCGGGCCTTGGGCGGCGGCCGCGCATCCCACAACCGGTCGATCAGCGTCTCGGCCGGCACGATGGTGCGCGGGGTCAGCAGCAGCATGGCCAGCACGCACCGCACCCGGGCCGGCCCGAGATCGTGCCGCTGTCCGGCCGACCAGAACTCGACCGGCCCGAGCACCCGGAACTCCATGATCACCACGCTCCCGCCGGCGCGGCCGGTGCCCGCCGCGGGCAGCCGGGGGCAACGCGACGGGCATTCCGCCGCATTAATACCCGCAGGTTTCCGCCGCGAATCACGGAATACCGGGGAAAGGCCGGGGCGCTGCCGTGATAACGCCGCGGCCGCCGCCCGCGGTGTCATTGCACCGCAAGGTGCAGGGCAACTTTACCTGGCCACCGGCCAGCCATCCGATGCTGCTTGCTTAAGCAGCATTGCCCGGTCTTTTATGGGCCGGCCCGAAATTAATTAATCATGCTCAGGAATTCGGCCTGCCCGCCTCTGGCCGCATGTGAGCCAGCACCTTAGAAAAGATGTTAGTCATTATCCGGAAATCCTGCATAGTGCGGCCTTAGGGTGTAGTTTTTCGAGATAAGGAGATCCTGCAGGCTCTGCTCCCTTAGTGTTACCGATGAAGGGATACAACCCGATGACCACTGACCCCTCGTCCCGGCATGTCCTTATCCGGACTAGCGGCCAGGATTGCGGCTCAGCCGCAAAGGCCGCGGCAAAGGCGGCCCGGATCTGGGCCGCCGGAGCCATTCTCGTGCTGGCTCCGATCCTCGGCAGTGCCGGCGCGGTTGCGGCACAGTCGCACGCCACCGCTGGTGCCGGGCAGGCCCGCAGCCACCAGCACGGGCGTGCCGCCGCCGCCGCGCCGCGCCTGCGCGAAATGAACACCCCGCGCAGGCCCTGGCTGTTCTGATCCGGGATCCCGGCACGGCCGCCACTGGCCGGCCCCTGTCGTGAAGGCCCCTCAGCCTGCTCATGAGGGGCCTTCACCCTGGGTCCGGCAGCTCTGAGCGCGGGCCGGGACCGATGTTGCCGGCCCGCGCTCAGGTCATTCCCCGCCGAACTGGTCGAATTCGCCGTTGCGGACTCCGCCGAGGAAGGCCTGCCATTCTCCGGAGGTAAAGCGGAGAACGGGACCCGCGGAGTCCTTGCTGTCCCGGACGCCGATGGTGCCGTCAGCCAGGCCGGCGACCTCGACGCAATCTCCGTTGGCAAAACTCAGCGAGCTCTTCATCCACGCTGGCGCCGCCGCTGTTTCCCGGCGGTCGGCTGGTGTTGCCTTTTCCACGTTTCCTACCTCGCTCAATCGCGCATTGGTCAGTTGAGGTCAGTAACACTGGGTAGTGTAGCGATCACTCGAAGTTCCCGGAAGTGACTCCGATAAACTACGCTGACATTTGGGATGCAAAATCACGAGATAACACTACTAGTGTTATTGATCATTAGAGTGCTCAGCGAGAAGGAAGTCGCCGATCGTTCCGGCTTCTCGCACTGATCGTCCGCAACGTCAATCAGACCGCCGGAAATGGTGTTCTGAACGGCACTGACCGGTAATAGACCGGTGTGCGGCCGGCCCGGTGCCGCCGCAGCGGCCGGGTCGGCAGGGATCAGGCCGGGCGGGCGTCAGGGCAATGAGGCACTGCCGGGCCGGTACCGCCGGGCCGCCTGCACGATGAGATCCCTGGAGGCTCCCGGGTCCAGCGACGATTCGGCCAGCATCTGCAATACGATGCGATGCAGGAAAGTTTCCCGTTCGGTTTCCACCGAGAACCTGGTCCGCAATTGCTCGGCGCTGACCACGTCATGCAGCAGGGCATTATGGTCAGGCCCGAAGCCGAATATCACAAATGACTCGCCGAGCACGGCATGCTGAGCTTCGAGGGGGAGCACCCGCAAGGTCAGGCCGGGCCGGTCGGCGTCCCGGGCCAGGCGTTCCATCTGCTCGTGCATGACCGAGTCGTCGCCGACCCGGCGCCGCAGCACCGACTCGTCGAGCACGACCGACATCCTGGGCCCGGCTGAGCGGTCCAGCAGCTGCTGGCGCCGCATCCGCACCCGGACCAGGCGGTCGATCATGCCCGGCGGCACCGGCTCCACCCGGCTGTAACTGCTGATGATGCGCCGTGCGTAGGCTTCGGTCTGCAGCAGCCCGGGCACCGCGCTGACGTGCCAGATGTCGATCGAGCTCGCCTCGTGCTCCAGGCCGATGAACTGCTGGTAGTCGGCGGGCAGGCTATCGCCGTATTCCTCCCACCAGCCCTTCTGCGCTGCGCTCTCGGCCAGCTCCAGCAGCAGCGCCCGGCGCGCGCCGGTCACCTGGTAGTAGTCGAGCAGCCGGGCCACCTCCCGGGGATGTAACCCGGTCCTGGCCCGCTCGTACCTGCTGATCTTGGAGGGTGACCACTTCAGCGCGGCGGCTACGGCGTCGCCGCTCTTGCCCTTGCTTTCCCTGATCTCCCGCAACTCTGCGGCCAGCCGGAGCCGCCGCACCGTGGGGCTTTCTGGCACGGTCACCGGCCGCCATCCTCTCCGCGCTGCGGGAACGGCCCGAGTCGTCAGTGACCTCCATATTATCGGAAATGGCCGTGAAACTTTTCGCCGGGGCGGCCGATCGCGTGCGCCGCCGGTCCGTGGCCGCCCCGGCCTAATCTGCGCTCTGTGGTACTGCCGTGATAAGCGGGGCTGCCCAGGCAGGCGAATATCAAGCGGGCGGCTGGGATTGTGGCGCGTGGTGAGGGCGCCGGCCGCGGGACGCCTGCGGCGGGCCGCGCCGCCCGCCGGGAAATCATGCAGGCAAATTCAGCATGCGCACCGTAAATGGGCAGCGCCGGCCTGCCGCTCGCGATGGTGCGGCAATTATTCAGGTGTGCCGGTAAACGTTTGGTGCTGCTACGACGTGGGTGCGGACGGCCGTCGCCTGCCCCGCCGCCGCCAATTCCGCTGCCGGTAGCGCGGCGGCGGCCGCGCCGAAGGCGAGGATAACGGGAATGAGGATGGCTCGCCTGATGCGCATGGGTTCCTCCTGGTCACGACCAGTTCAGCGGGCTGTAGGCGGACGCTGCCGCGGGCCGCAGCAATTTCTGCCCACACCAGGTAATGTCCCTTGTCTGACGGGTTTTTTAACCATCTAGTGGCGACTAAAATGTGCTGTGGATCTAGCCGTGTATTATCAGGGAGAGTTCGCCTGCGAATGTCAGGAAAGCAAAGGGAGAATAATGTTGCGCAAGTCGTGGTGAAACTTGCTCCGCAAGAAACTTGACGTCAGTCCCGGTGGTTACCGATGGTAATGACCGAGGCGGAATATCGCCCTTATTGGGCGCCTTGTTGACTAATTGTGACGGTAGTAGAGTTCGCCCATGTCCATCGCGCGCCCAGCCGACATGCTGTTCGGCCGGGACCGGGAAATCGCGATGCTGTCCGAACTCACCGCCGCCTTGGCGCAGGGCCGCGGCGGCGCGGTACTCATCGAGGGCGAGCCGGGCATCGGGAAATCCGCCTTAGCGCGCACCATCCTGGCGGGAGAGACCGGCGACGGCTGCGCGGTGTTCTGGGGCGCAGGCGATGAACTCGGCCAGGAACTACCGCTACTGCCCATGCTGGAGGCGCTGCGGGTGCGCGACCCCGCCGCCAGCCCGGCCCCGCGGCGGGCCGCGATCGTGCGCCTCCTGCGCGGCGAGAGTCCGGCCGGCCGGGGCCTGGACTTGCCGGCCGCCGTGGCCGAGCAACTGCTGGCGCTGGTGACCGAGCAGTGCCAGCAGCGGCCGGTCATCCTGGTCATTGATGATCTTCAGTGGGCTGACCGGGCCACCCTCACGCTATGGGGGAGGCTGGCGCGGGCCCTGCCCGGGCTGCCGCTGCTGCTGGCCGGGACGATGCGCCCGGTGCCCCAGCGAGACGAGCTGCTGGCCTTGCAGCGGGCCGTGGGCGAAGCGAGCCGGATCCAGCTCACCGGGCTGCCCGCGGCCGCCGCCGCCGAGCTGGTTGCGGCCGCGGCCGGCGGCCGTCCCGGCGAGAAGCTGTCCCGGCTGGCCGAAGGCGCCGCGGGCAACCCGCTGTATCTCACCGAGCTGGTTGCGGCCCTGGCCCGCAGCGGCAGCCTGAGGGTGACCGGCGGCACCGCGGAACTGACCGGCGGGGCCGCGCCCGGCTCGCTGCCGGCCGCCATCGCCGACCGGCTCGGGTTCGTGTCCGGTGCGGCCCGGCTGGTGCTGCGGGCGGCGGCGCTGCTGGGCGTGGACTTCGCGGTTGGCGACCTGGCCGTCGTGCTGCACCGCAGCGTGCCGGACCTGCTCCCGGCCGCCGGCGAGGCGCTGGCGGGCGGGGTGCTGGCCGAGTCCGGCGGCCGCCTGCGGTTCCGGCACCCGCTGATCCGCGCGGCGCTGTACGACGAGATGCCGGTCCCGCTGCGCGGAGCCTGGCACCGGGATGCCGCGCGGGCCTTAGCCGAGGCGGGTGCTCCGGCCGACCGGGTGGCCCGGCAGCTGGCGCTCGCCGTGCCCGGGCCCGGCAGCACGGCCGAGCCGATGGATGAGTGGACGGTGACCTGGCTGTCGGGCAGTGCAGACTCCCTGATCGGGCAGGCTCCGAAGGTGGCGGCCGCGCTCTTGCGCCAGGCCGTGGCCTGGGCGCCGGCCGGCCCGGGCGAGCGCGATTTCCTGCTGAGCAGGCTGGCGGACGCCCTCTACCGGACCGGTGACCGGGCCGAGGCCGAGCTGGTGGCGAACCAGGCCCTGGCCCGGGCCGCCGACCCGGATCTGCTGGTCGACCTGTACTGGACGCTGGCCCAGTGCCGGATGGGCGTCAGCCGCGCCGCCGAATCCCTCGCCACCTTGGACCAGGCCATGGCGTCCCCGGGCATCTCGGCCCGGCACCGGGCCCGGCTGCTGGTGCTCGCGGCCCGGATGCACGCCCACCTCGGCGCGGTCGACAAGGCCGGCCGGGTGGCCCGCGCCGCGCTGGCGGAGGCCACCGCGGCGCGCGACAGCTGGGCGATGGGCTGGGCCCTGCACGTGCTGACCATCATGACCGCGGTGCAGGGCCGGCAGGAGGATGCGCTGCCGCTGTTCGAACGGGCGCTGGCGGTGACCCGGGCCGACCCGGCGCTCACCGACCTGCGGCTGCTGCTGCAGGTCAACCAGGCCCTGACCCTCGGCCGCCTGGACCGCTATACCGAGGCCGTCGCCGCCGCCCGGCAGGCGCGTGATCTCGCCGACCAGCTCGGCACGGTACTCCGGCTGGCGCAGGCGCGCGGCGCCCTCCGCCAGCTCCTGTTCGACACCGGGCAGTGGGACGAGGTGCTGGCGGAGGACGCAGCGCCGCACGAGCAGCTTGAGGAAGCCGCCGCGATCTGCGCCGATCTCGGCATCGCCGCGGTGATCGCCTTCCACCGCGGCGAGACCGCAATGGCGCGCAGCCTGCTCGCCGCCGCCGATCCGGTCGCCGAACGGATCGGGGCCCGGCTGGTCGGCCCGCTCGCCCTGGCCCGCAGCCTGGACTGCGAGCAGGCCGGCGAGTCCGGCGAGGCGCTCGCGGTGCTCACCGCCGGATTCGCCGGCCAGTCCGAGGAACGGGAAGAGACCGAGTACCTGCTGGCGGATGCCGCACGGCTCGCCGTGCAGACCGGCGACCGGAACGCCGCGCGGGCGCTGGCCGGGGAAGCGGCGCAGCTGGCCGCCGGATCGCAGATCCCGCACCGGCTGGCCAACGCGCGGTACTGCCGCGGCCTGCTCGCGGGCGATCCCGGGCTGCTGCTGGCCGCCGCGGAGAGCTACGGGGCGGCCAGCTGGCCGCTGCTCCAGGCCGGGGCGCTGGAGGCGGCCGCCGAGCGCCTGGTCGACGGCGGCGACCGCCCGCAGGCGCGGGCCGCGTTCACCCGCGCGGCCGGGCTCTACACCGCGCTGGGCGCGGCGGCCGACCTGGCCCGGCTGCGGACCAGGTTCCACGGGCACGGCATCCGGCTCGGCCCCCATGCCCGGCACCGGCAGGCCCGCAGCGGATGGGACAGCCTCACGCCGACCGAGGTGAGGGTCGCTGCCCTGGTGCAGGAGGGCCTGTCCAACCCGGACATCGCCGCCCGGCTCTTCTTGTCCCGGCGGACCGTGGCGACCCACGTCTCGCACATCCTGAAGAAGCTCGACGTCCGCTCCCGGACCGACATTGCCCGTGAGTCCGCCCTGCGGACCGTCACGCCCCCGTGAGCCCGAGCCGCGCCGCCTGCTTACATCCGGGCCGCGAACGCGAGCATGAAGTAGACCGCCTTGCCCGTCCGGGTCCGGTACGAGCCCCAGTCACTGGCCAGCGTGGCCACCAGCATCAGGCCCCGGCCGGCCTCTCGCGTCGGGGGATGCTTCCACCAGCACCGGCGCGGCGCGCGAGCTGTCGTGCACGGCCACGCGTAAGTGATCACTGACGCAGCTGACCGTCAGCGCCACCGGGCCGCCCGCGCCGTGCACGACGGCATTGCTCACCAGCTCGCTGGTGAGCAGGACCGCCACGTCGGCGTCGACCGGGATCTGCCAGGCGCGGAGCACGGCCTCGATCCGGCTGCGGGCCTGCCCGGCTGCGGCCGGCCCCGGGTCCAGCGACAGGTGCAGCGGGCGTTGCGCCGTTGCGCGGGCCGCATTCATGGCGTGCATCCGAATCCTCACCTGGCCGCCGGGGCGTGCCCCGGAAGGCGCAGCTCACGCGGGCTTTCCGCTCAGCAGGCCAGCCGGAGCGGCACGATGTGTGCCGTTTTCATGACAAATACTTATGCAAGTTGCACGGCAAGACATCGGTCAGCTGACGGACCTTGCGCCCGCGGGAGGACGACGCGAGGATTACCTGCTGGTCCGGCGCGCGGCAGCCGCAGCGAAGGAGAGGCGTGAAGACGGTAGTGACCAGCGTTGCGACCGCGGCCGCATCGGGCCGGGCCTGCGGGCGGACCTGCTGCCGGTCGACGGCGACCCGCTGGCCGACATCCGCGCGACCCGCGCGATCCGCCGCATCTGGATCGGCGGGAGCGAGCGCGAGCCCGCCGCCGGCTAGGCCGAGGTCCCCGGGGCCAGGGCCCCGGGGACACGCCGGCTGTCAGCCGAGCGGCACCTTGATGACCCGCGTTCCCCAGCCGAGGAACCCGGTCGTGGTCCGGCTGGACTTCGGAGGCACGTATTCGGTGGCGAGCCACGCGGCGTCCGAGGCAGTGTCCGGGACCGCGAAGGAATAGTCACCCCAGCGCGGCGGGTCGGACTTGCCCAGCCGGTAAGGCCCGGCGCCGGTTGCCGCCACGACCGCCGGGCCGAAGTTGCTGCCGTCGGCCTTCAGGGTGGCGTAGCCGACGCCCGGGAACTGCGAGCGGCTGGTCAGCGTGAAGATGACCGCCGCGTTTCCGGCCGCGTCCGGCTGTACTGCCGGGTACAGCTCGTACTTGCCCGCGGTGGCGATGTACCCCTGGCGGACGATCGACGCGCCCGTGATCCCGCTGGTGCCGAGCCTGGGCTTCACCTGGAACCAGGCGCCGCCCGCGCGTACCGAGCTGTCGCCGGCCGGCCGCAGGGCCGTGTTCAGCTCGCCCCAGACCGTGCCGCCGGCGTACTCAGCCTGCTGCATCCGGTCGTCACCGGAGTCGAGCTTGCTCGTGGCGCCCTTCTGCGGGGCCTGCGGCGGGATGGCGTACGCCTCGGAGTTGACGACGATGCTGGACAGGTCCGGCAGGCCGCCCTGGCCGACCTGGCTTCGGTGAGTCATGGCCCAGACGCCGATGCGGTGGTCGCCGGTGCCGCTGGGGTCGAGCGAGCTGAGGAAGTACTCGGCGCCCGGCTGCCCCGTGGACAACGCGGGCTGAGGGGCCACGGTGCCGGTCGTCAGGTTGCCGAAATGCACGACATGCGGGCTGGTAACGCCCTTGACCAGGTCGGACTTGTCGATCGCCCACAACTCCGCGCCGTTGAACTGCGGCCCGAGGATCGAGAACTCATCGGCGGTCACGTACAGGTTGTCCTGGTCGATCCCGATCCGCGGCTGGTCCCCGAAGCACGGGCAGCCATTCCCGGAGGGGTCCGTCGTGTCAATCGAGTACTCGTTCCACAGCCCGCGCGGGTCGGCGTCGTGCCGGACGGCGATGAGCAGGGATGACGCGGTGGACGAGTCGTTCAGGAACAGGATGGTCGCGAACCACGTCCGGGTCGCGGAGTCGTACCAGCAGCGCGGGTCGCTGGTGAACTCCTTGCCGCCCACGTTGAACAGGTCGTTGATGTTGAACGGCCCGCGCAGCGACTTCCCGTCGGCGCGGTAGATGCGGTACGCGGAGTTGACCGGCTCGAGCACGAAGCCGTTGCCCTCGCACAGCCCCTGGTCCGGCGGTTCGAACGTCTGCTCGTAGTTGGTGAACTGGCTGTCCCGGCTGCTGACGCCGTTGAAGTCAACCAGGGGATGCGCCGTGGCCGGTGCCGCCGCGGCCGCTGCGGCGTGCACGCCGGGCACCGCCTCCGCCGCCGGGTACTGAGCGGCGGGCAGGCGGCGGGCCGCACGGGAAACCAGGTGCGCTGCCGACGGCGCCCCGGTAGCCGGCGTGTGCCTGGGCACCTGCCGGGCGGCCTCCCGGGTGCCGGCGTAGCGCGTCACGACGACAGCCGGGTGAGCGCCCGAACCAGGCGCCGCCTGCGCCCCGGCTGGCGCGAGCATGGCTGCGATTGTGGCCAGGCCCGCGGCGGCCGCCGCGCCCAGCCCCCCTGCACGAGTCAGGATCACCTGATCCCCTTTCGCCGACGACGAGCCCGCCCGTCTCGGCCCGTCCTGGCCGCCGCGTGATCCGGCGACCGGAGTTCCGATTCGCGGAAGCCGGCCTGCCGGGTGGCAGCGGCGGATTAACCGGGTCAGGTTATCTTCCTGATCTTTGTGATGTGAATGTTGCCGGCATGTCGTGACATAACTGACGCCTGAGCACCAGCTGCGCAGCGGGATCGTCAGGCGCCCGCGCTGCCGGCCAGCCTCTCCAGCAGGGCGTTGAGCTGCGTCACGAACGCAGCCGGGTCCTCGATCCGGGCGCCCAGGGTCAGCACCGCCTGGCCGTAGAGCACCTGCGCCCAGCCGGCCAGCCGCTGCTCGTCCTGCTCGTCGCGCAGCCGGGCCACCAGCGGGTGCCCGGGGTTGATCTCCAGCACGGCCCGGGCCGGCAGGCCCGAGCCGCGCAGCCGCCGGGTCGCGCTGAGCTCGGAGTCCGGCTCGTCGGTCACGATGCACGACGGCGAGCTGGTCAGCCCGCTGCTCACCCGCACGTCCGAGACCTCCGCGGCCAGGATCTGCTGCAGCCGGCGGCCAGGCCGGCGAACTCGGTCTTCGCCTGCTCGGTTTCTTCCTGCTGCCCCGCGTCGTCCAGCGCGCTCAGGTCGGCCGAGCCCTGGCTGACCGACTGCAGCCGCTTGCCGCCGAACTCGCGCAGGCTGCTCACCACCCAGCCGTCGATCACGTCACCGAGCAGCAGCACCTCCACGTCCCTGGCCGCGAACGCCTCCAGGTGCGGGCTGGCCTTCGCGGCGGCCAGGCCCGGGGCGAGCAGGTAGTAGATCTGCTGCTGGCCGTCCTTCATCCGCGCCACGTAGTCCGCGAGCGACACCGCCGGCTCGTCGCCGGCGGACCTGGTCGAGGTGAAGCGCAGCAGCTTCGCGATCTCGCCGGAGTTGGCGTAGTCCTCGGCCACGCCCTCCTTCAGCGCGGTACCGAACTCGCGGTAGAACGCGGCGTACTTGCCCGGCTCCTTCTCTGCCAGGTCGGCCAGCAGCCTGAGCACCCGCTTGACCGCGGTGGACCGGATGTGGCTGACCGCGCGGCTGCCCTGCAGCAGCTCCCTGGACACGTTGAGCGGCAGGTCGGCCGAGTCGATCACGCCCCGGACGAAGCGCAGGTAGCCGGGCAGCAGCTGGCCGGTGTCGGCCATGATGAACACCCGCCGCACGTGCAGCCGCAGCCCGTGGCGGAAATCGGGCAGCCACAGGTCATACGGCGCCCGCGACGGCAGGTACAGCAGCAGCGTGTACTCGAAGGTGCCCTCGATCTTGCTGTGCACCCAGGCCACCGGGCCGGCCAGGTCCCCGGTGATGTGCTGATAGAAGTCCTGGTAGTCCTGGTCGCTGATCTCGTTCTTCGGCCGCGCCCACAGCGCCGAGCCCTGGTTGACCACCGTCTCCCCGGCAGGCTGGCCCGCGCCGCCCGCGCCGTCCGTGCCGTGCTCGCCCGCCGCGGCGCCGCCCTCGGCGGGCATCAGGATCGGCAGGCTGATGTGGTCGGAGTATTTCTGGATGATCGACCGCAGCCGGTAGCCGGCCAGCAGGTCGTCCTCGCCCTCGCGCAGGTGCAGCACGACGGTCGTGCCGCGGCTATCCCGCTCGGCGTCAGCCAGGCTGTACTCGCCCTTGCCGTCGGACTCCCAGCGGACCGCCGCGGCCGCGGGCAGGCCGGAGCGCCGGGTGGTCAGCGTCACCCGGTCCGCGACGATGAACGCCGAGTAGAACCCCACGCCGAACTGGCCGATGAGCGCGGCGTCCCTGGCCTGGTCCCCGGTCAGCGTGCGCAGGAAGTCCCGGGTGCCGGACTTGGCGATCGTGCCGATGTGCTCGATCACCTCCTCCCGGCTCATCCCGATGCCGTTGTCGGCGACCGTGACGGTGCGGGCCTCGGAGTCGAAGCCGACATGGATCTGCAGCGGGCCCTCGGCCTCCGGCAGCTCCGAGCGGGACAGCAGTTCCAGCCGCAGCCGGTCGATGGCATCCGAGGCATTGGAGATCAGCTCCCGCAGGAAGATCTCCTTGTTGCTGTAGAGCGAATGGATCATCAGGTCCAGGATCTGGACTACCTCAGCCTGGAAGCTGAAGCTCTGCTGCTCCGCCGGAGCGGTCATCGCTGCGTGCCGCCTTTCTCGCCGTCCTGCCGGCCGGTAATCGCCGCGCTCGCCGCGGGCAGGCCGGCATCAGAGTAGCCAGCCTGCCGCTGCCCGCCAAGGCGGCGGGAGCGGAGAATCTTTTCCCGTGCGAAGTAATCGGCGGGCCCGTCCCTGGCGTCTGCACTATGAGCCGGTAATACTGCTCGATACCCGGCTATTGCGGGCAGCGTCAGGGAGGACGCCGATGAACCTCGGAACGAAGCTTGCCAGCGCGGCCGTCCTGGCTGCCGCCATGCTCGGGGCCCCCGCCGCGGCGGGCGCGGCGACCGGGCCGGGCCAGCCCGCGGCCAGCACCACCTGGACGGTGATGCCCGCGCAGGACACCAGCGGCGTCTCGCTGACCAGCGTCGCCTGCCCGGCATCGTCGATGTGCCTGGCCCTCGGCAACAGCGCGGGGACCAGCGTGATCTCGGCGTGGAACGGCTCGGTGTGGTCCCCGGCCGCCGCGCCGGGCACACCTGATGACAACTACCTCTCCGCCATCTCCTGCCCGACGGCCGTCTACTGCATGGCCGTCGGCGACAACTCGGCCAGCCCGTCGGCGGCCCAGCCCGCGGCCTGGCAATGGGCGGACGGCCGCTGGACGGAGCTGCCGGTCGGTCATCTGGCGGCCCAGCTGAACTTCCTCCGGGCGGTCAAGTGCCTGAGCGCCGGCTTCTGCGAGGCGGTGGGGGTGCAGGGCGTGCATCCGCTGGCTGAGACCTGGAACGGGCACCGCTGGACGGCCCAGTCCACGCCCGCCTCCGGCGATTCAATGCTGACGGCAGTCGCCTGCACCGCGCCGTCCCGCTGTGAGGCGGTCGGCGCCACCGGCAACTCAGCCGCGTTCGCGATGGGGTGGGACGGGTCCCAGTGGCGCGCGCAAAAGATGCCCGCCATCACCGGCCCCGGGGTCTACGACACCCTGCTGGGCGTGTCGTGCTACCGCACCGGCTGTACCGCGGTCGGCCGCGAGACGGTCACCAACCAGGGTGAATCGACCCTGGCGGAGATATTGACCGGCTCGGTATGGGCCCTGCAGTCGCCGGTGGGAAGCGGCAATATCCCCGGGGCCACCTCCACGAGCTGGTCCGCCCTGCACTGTGGCACCGCCGGCCACTGCACGGCCGTGGGCAATTACTTCACCAGCGCGGGCGGCTTCGCCCTGGCCGAGAACTGGAACGGTCACGCCTGGCAGCAGGACAGCACACCCAGCCCCAGCAGCCCGGCCGGCCTTGCCGCCCTGTCGTGCACGGCCGGTACTGCGGTGTGCACGGCGGTGGGCACGTCAGGCAATGCGGCGCTCCAGGAGCGGAACTGACCATCCATTGCGGGCAGCGTCAGGGAGGACGCCGATGAACCTCGGAACGAAACTCGCCAGCGCGGCCGTCCTGGCTGCCGCCATGCTCGGGGCCCCCGCGGCGGCGGGCGCGGCGACCGGGCCGGGCCAGGCCGCGGCCAGCACCACCTGGACGGTGATGCCCGCGCAGGACACGGTGACCAGCGTCTCGCTGACCAGCGTGGCCTGCCCGACGCTGTCGTTCTGCCTGGCCGTCGGCATCAACGGGCCGCAGCCGCTGGTCTTCGGCTGGAACGGGTCCAGCTGGTCGCTGTCCGCCACGCCCGGCCAGCCGGACTACAACTACATCACCGCCCTGTCGTGCCCGTCGGCCAGCTACTGCATAGCCACCGGCTACAACTACGGCGGGGCCGCCTCCGGGACCCAGCCCGCGGCCTGGCAGTGGGCCGGCGGGAGCTGGTCCGAGCTGACGGTCGGCACGCTCGCCACCAAGTGGAACTACTTCAACGCGGTCAAATGCCTGAGCCCCAGCTACTGCGAGGCGGTCGGTTCGCAGGGCCGCTACCAGGCCTTCCCGCATGCGCTGGCCGAGGTGTGGAACGGGCGCACCTGGACCGTCCAGCCGGCCCCCGCGCAGCCCTTTGCCAGCGCGGCGGCGGTCGCCTGCGCGTCGTCCGCCCGCTGCGAAGCCGTCGGCTCCAGCAAGGCGGCCACGTTCGCGATGGGCTGGAACGGCAGCCGCTGGAGCGCGCAGAAGACGCCCGCGATCAGCGGGAGCGCGACTGCCTCCTCCGAGCTCACCGGGGTGTCGTGCTACCGCACCGGCTGCACGGCCGTCGGCTCCCACTACACGGGCAGCGGGCTGTCGACCCTGGCCGAGGCGCTGACCGGCTCGGCGTGGGCGCTGCAGTCACCGGTGGGCAGCGGCAACGTCAGCGGTGCCGTGGACACCAGCTGGAGCGCCGTGCACTGCGGCACCGCCAGCACCTGCACCGCCGTGGGCAGCTGGGACGCCGGGGCCGGCACCATGACCCTGGCCGAGACCTGGAACGGCCACGGCTGGCAGCAGGACACCACGCCCAGCCCCGGCGGCAGCGCGGAGCTGACCGCCCTGTCCTGCACCGCAGGCACCAGCGTGTGCACGGCGGTCGGGATCGGGGGAGCCGGCGACCCGCCGTTCGGTGAGCGCAACTGATCCAGCCGCTCCCGGCCGGCGGCTTTCCGGACAGCAAGGCCGTGCGGGGGGCGTTACGGGCATCTGGCCACGGGCCGGGTAGCATGACCAGTGGCGGCCTGCTGTGACCTGGCCGCCGAGGACGGCTGCAATCCGGTCGCCCCGCACCGACCCGCGGCGGGCCCCACGGCCCGCCGGTCCGGACCTGGAGGGGTTCAGAGATGGCCGTTCTCAAGGCCGCAGGTCACGATGCCGCCGATGAGGATGCCGCTGGCCGGCCAGCGCCGCTGACCGAGGACGCGGCCTTCGCCCGGGCCGCGCAAGCCGCCCTGACCGAGTCCGCCGCGGCCGCCGTCGGCCTGGAGGCCGAGGCGCACCAGGTGGACCTGCGCTGCCCGGCCGAGCCGGTGCCGTGGGACCGGGTGACCCCGCTGGCCGGCGCGGTCGGTGCCGTCGTCCGGCACAGCGCGGTGACGCTGGAGCCCGGCGGCCAGCTGGAGCTGTCCGGCGAGCCCGCCCCCGACATCGCCACCGCCGTCGCCTGGCTGCGCGAAGACGCGGACCGGGCGCAGGCGGCGGCCGGCGGCCTCGGGCTGGGGCTGGCCGGCGCCGGCGCCGACCCGCTGCGGCCGCCCCGGGTCGGCAATCCCCGGTCCCGGTACCGGGCCATGGCCGAGCACTATGCCGCGACCGGCCGGGCCGGCCCCGGCGCGGTGATGATGGCCTCCACCGCGGCCCTCCAGGTGAATGTCGAGGCCGGGCCGCGCGGCCAGTGGCCAGAGCGGGTGGCCAGGGCGAACCGGCTGGGCCCGGTGATGGTGGCGGTCTCGGCCTGCTCGCCGTGGCTGCACGGCCGGGACACCGGCTGGAAGTCGGCGCGGCAGCGGGCCTGGGCGCAGCTGGGCGCGCGAGCCTGCGGCCCGGTCCCCGGCTGCCTCGGCCCGGGCGCGGCCGCCGCGCCCGACCCGGCCTCGGCCTGGGCCCGCTACGCGCTGCGCGCGCCGGTGGTGTTCACGCAGGCGCGGCCGGGCGAGGCCGCGGCCGTCCGCGCGACGGTGCCGTTCCGGGACTGGGCCAGCGGCGCCGTCCGCCTCGGCGGCCGCCTGCCCACCGCCGCCGACCTCGACATCCACCTCACCACGCTGTTCCCGCCGGTCCGGCTGCGCGGCTACCTGGAGCTGCGCTACCTGGACATGTGCCCGCCGCGGTGGTGGCCGGCCGTCGCTGCGGCGGCCGCCACGCTGATGGACGACCCGGTCGCCGCCGACCTGGCCGCCGAGGTGACCGAGCCGACGGCCGGCCGGTGGCGGGACGCCGCCCGGGCCGGGCTCACCGACCCGCGGCTGGCGGCGGCGGCCCGCCGCTGCCTGGAGATCGCCGCCGGGCGGGCCCCGGCCGGGCTGGCCGGCGCGGTCGGGGACCTGGCCGCGCTGGTGGAATCCGGGCGCTGCCCAGGTGACCTGCTCGCCGTGCGGATCGCCGAGATCGGGCCGGGCGCTGCCTTCGAGGAGCTCGCGCATGCATGACGTCGTCGTGGCCGGCCTGGAGCGGGCCAGGGCCCGCACGCTGGAGCTGACCGACCTGGACGAGCCCACCCTGGTCGCCCAGCACGACCCGCTGATGAGCCCGCTGGCCTGGGACCTGGCCCATGTCGGCCAGCAGGAGGAGCTGTGGCTGCTGCGGGCCGGCGACCCGGCCCGGCCGGGGCTGCTGGACCCCGGCGTGGACTCGCTGTATGACGCGTTCAAGCACAAGCGCGCCGACCGGCCGCTGCTGCCGCTGCTGCCGCCGGCCGACGCGCGGGCCTACGACCGCGAGGTGCGCGGCCGGGTGCTGGACCTGATCGAGCGCACCCCCGCCGACGGCCTGTTCACCGCCGGGATGGTCGTCCAGCACGAGGACATGCACGACGAGACCATGCTGGCCACGCTGCAGCTGCGCTCCGGACCGCCGGTGCTGCTGCGCCGCGGGGAGCTGCCCCCGGCCCGTCCCGGCGGCCCGGAGCGCGTCTTGGTGCCCGGCGGGCCGTTCCGGCTCGGCGCGGATCCCGCCGCCGAGCCGTTCTCGCTCGACAACGAGCGGCCCGCGCACATCGTCGACGTCGCGCCGTTCTGGATCGCCCGGCTGCCGGTGACCAACGGGCAGTGGGCGCGGTTCATGGCCGACGGCGGCTACGGCCGGCCGGAACTGTGGTCGGCGCGCGGCTGGGCGCACCGCGCCGGGGCCGGGCTGGACCGGCCCGGGTCCTGGACCGCGCAGGGCACCCGGGTGCGGTTCGGGGCCGAGGAGGACGTGCCGCCGGGCGAGCCGGTGCAGCACATCTGCTACTACGAGGCGGAGGCGTTCGCGGCCTGGGCCGGGGCCCGGCTGCCGACCGAGACCGAGTGGGAGAAGGCCTGCGCCTTCGATCCGGCCCGCGGCGCCCGGCGCCGCTGGCCGTGGGGCGATCAGCCGCCCGGCCCCGGGCTGGCCAACCTGGGCGGCCGCGCGCTGCGCCCGGCCCCGGCCGGGGCCTACCCGGCGGGCGCCGCCGCCTGCGGCGCCGAGCAGATGATCGGCGACGTGTGGGAGTGGACCTCGTCGGACTTCGTGCCGTGGCCGGGGTTCACCCCGATGATCTACCGCGCCTACAGCGAGCCGTTCTTCGGCGGCGACTTCAAGGTGCTGCGCGGCGGATCCTGGGCGGCCGCGCCGTCGGCGGTCCGGCCGTCCTTCCGCAACTGGGACTACCCGGTCCGGCGGCAGATCTTCACCGGCATGCGGCTGGCCTGGGACGCCTGAGTGTGCCGCCACCTGGCCTACCTCGGCCCGGAGCGGTCACTCGGCGCGCTGCTGCTCGAACCGGCCCACGGCCTGCTGGCGCAGTCGTACGCGCCGCGGCGCCAGCGGCACGGCCGGATGAACGCCGACGGCTGGGGCGCCGGGTTCTACGCCAGCCACCGGGCGGAGCCCGCCCGGTGGCGCTCGGCCCGGCCGCTGTGGAGCGACGCCTCGTTCGCCTCGGTGGCCCCGGTGATCTCCTCGCGCTGCGTGCTGGCGGCGGTCCGGTCGGCCACGGCGGGCATGCCGGCCGACGAGACGGCGGCCGCGCCGTTCGCCGCCGGCCGGTGGCTGCTGTCGCACAACGGGGTCGCCGACCGCGCGGTGCTCGGCCCGCACGCCGCCGCCGAATCGGCCTGCGACTCGGCGCTGCTCGCCGCGCACCTGTTCGCCTCCGGCCCGGAGCGGGCCGGCGAGTTCGTGGCCGGCCTGGCCCGCCGCGACCCGGCCGCCCGGCTGAACCTGCTGCTCACCGACGGCGAGCAGATCCTGGCCACCCGGTGGGGCGACACCCTCAGCGTGCTGCCCGGCGGCCGCGACGGCGTGGTCGTCGCCAGCGAGCCCTACGACGACGACCCCCGCTGGCGCGACGTGCCCGACCATGTCCTGGTCCGCGTCACCGGCGACGGCAGGGTCACCTGCACCGCACTTGCCGCACCCGGCGGCTGACGGCGGCTGACGGCGGCTGACCGGCCCAGGGATCCGGCCCGGCAGGCCTGATCACTCCGCGCGCAGCACCGGCGCCGCCCGGAGCCGGGCCGCGGCCCGGCCGGCCGGCCCCGCGGTCAGCACGGCGATCAGCACCACCGCCGTGATCTCGGCGAGGAGGAACAGTCCGGGCAGCCGCACGTCCGCTGGGACGCCCACCGACTGGGCGAACAGCACCCAGCAGTACCGCCCGGCCAGCAGGCCGAGCGGCACCCCGGCCAGCAGCGCGGCGGCGGCCAGTGCCGCGGCCTGCCAGGTCACCACCTGGACCAGCTGGCGGCGGCGCATGCCGAGGATCTTCAGGATGACCAGGTCGCGGCGGCGGCGCCGCACTCCGGTGATCAGCACGTGGGCCAGCGCGGCGATGCCGAGCACCGCCAGCACGCCACCGAGGACCAGCGGGGTGGAGCGGAGCCCGGCGTAATCCTGGATATCGATCGGCCGCTGGTCGGTGCTGACTGAGCAGGAGCTGACCGGACAGCCGAACCTGCGCGTCGCGGCCAGCAGCCGGGTGCCGGCTGCCGCCAGGCTGGTGCCCGGCCGGTATCGCAGCAGCACGAAGTTGTAGCACATCCGGGTGCAGCCGGTCTGCGGGAACGGCTGGGACAGCAGGGCCGGCCAGACCACCGCGCCGTTCCCGAGGTCGGTGTCGTTGTAGGTCCCGCGGCCGAAGGCCGGGAAGACGACCTGGCCGACCACGCGCATCGGGAGGCCGGCCCGGCTGAAGCTGCCGAAATCGCTCGCCGCGACCCGCACGGTCTGGCCGAGCCGCAGGTGCAGCGATCGCAGGGTCCGCTCGCCGAGCGCGACCTGCCCCGGTCCTGCGGGCAGGTGACCGGCCAGCAAGGTCAGGTACCCGTGCCCGCGCAGCGGGGTCAGCCCGACGGCGGATACCGCCTGGCCCGCGATGCTGACCTGCCCGTAGTCGCCGCCCGCCAGGCCGGTGACACCGGGCTCGGCCGAGGCCAGCCGGGTCAGCACGGGCGCCGGCACGGCCCCGAATCCGAGATCCAGCCGTTGCGACCAGTTCTGCCCGTAGCGGTGCTGCGTGGTGACCAGGGCCACCAGGCTGGCACCGAAGACCGCGGCGGCCGTGATCGCCGTCACCGCCGCGGCGACCGCAGCCAGCGAGCTGCGCACGGGCACCGTGGTGCGGCCCTCGCCTGGCTCGAACGCCATGTGCAGCCCGATCGCGCCGGTCACCAGCCCGGTCCGGCTCAGCGCCGCAGCCAGCCGCGAGGGCTGCCCGGCGGGGCGGCCGGGGGAGCGGCCGGGCGCTCCGGCCCGCCGGGCGGCCGCCCACGCCGCGGGCATGACGACGGCCAGCGGCATCAGGGTGACGAGGGCGAATCCGACCGCCAGATAGGCCAGGTTCGCCGTCAGCCCGGGCGCAGGCTCGGCAATCCGGGCCGGCCCGATCGGCATCAGCGGGGACGCGGCCACCGCGATCAGCACGGCCAGGACGCCGCCGCCGAGGGTGGCCAGCGCCGCGCGGGCCAGCGACAGCACGGCCAGCTCCCGGCGCGCCATGCCGAGGGCCCGCAGCACGCCGAACCAGTCCGATTCCAGCATCAGCTGGCGGCGCAGCAGCTGGCCGATGACGACCAGCGTGACCAGGCCGGCCAGCGCGGCGAACAGCGCGAGCGCGACCGCGTCGGGGCGGATGGAACGCTCGGTCGCCGCCGCGGCGTCGGCGGCGAAGACCGCGGAGATCTTGCCGGTGCCCGGGTAGCGCCCGGCCAGCGCCTGCGCCCGCCGGAGGAACCGTGCCGCGTCTGCGCCCGGGGTCAGCCGGACCAGGGCCGCATACCCGTCCGTCAGCCCCGCCGCCCGGGCGTGGCGCAGGAACGCCGGGCTGATGAGCGCTATCGCATGGCCGCCGGAGACAGCGGGAATGATCTGGCTGTTGAACACGGCGACCGCCGCTACCCGGAAGCGCACCGCGGCGGGCCCGTGGCGGCCCTGGCCGCTGGCCTGGGCGAACAGCCGGATCGTGCCGCCGGGACCGGTGTGCTGCATGCTGGCCATCTGCTGGTTGACCATGACCGCCCGGGGGTCCGCCGGATTGAGCGGCTGGCCGGCCAGGATCTTGACCCGGTCGACGGCCGTGCCCAGCCGCCCGTCCGGGCTGGCGAACACCTGGACGGTGTTGTAGGGCGCGAACCCGGCGCGCGTCCGGACCGTCATGTTCAGCAGCGTCTCGGTGCCCTCATCCGCGACCTGCGGCAGCCGCCGCAGGGCGCTGAAGTAGCCCGCCATGGTGCCGTTGCCGCTCGGGATGACCTGCATGTCGCTGGCGTGACCCCAGGCCAGCAGCCGCGGGTAGGCGGTGTCGGTCCGCCGCGCTCCCGCCGCCGCGGTCAGCACGGCGCCGCCCATCACCCCGAGCAGGAGGGCCAGGCTGAGCCAGCCGCGCCACCGGCGGTGCGAACCCGCCCGGAACACCAGCAGCACCGAACCCATAACGACGATTGCGCCATTTCCGGCCGGGCCGGTCAATGAGGCCAGCCTCCCATGGCCGGGGATGGTGCCTGCCCCGGGAAGGGATCAGGGCGGCGGCCCGGGCTCCGACAGCCGGGCGGCCCGGCCGTTGAGATAGCGCTGCTGGGCCAGGTTCGGCGCGCGCCGGGCCGCGCCGGCGTAGCAGTCCGCGGCCGCCTGCCGGTCGCCGGTCATCTCCAGCAGGTGCGCCCGGACGGCCAGGACCTGATGCCCGGCGGCCAGCCGGGGGTCGGCCTCCAGCCCCGCCAGCAGCCGCAATCCGGCTTCCGGCCGCTGCGCCATCGCCACCGCGACCGCATGGTTCAGCCGTACGACGGGACTGTCGGCGGCCTGCAGCAGCAGCTCGTACAGCGCGGCGATCTGCGGCCAGTCGGTCGCGTCCGCGGACGGCGCCTCGTCGTGCACCGCGGCGATCGCGGCCTGCAGCTGGTAGGGGCCGGTCGGCCCGCGCGGCAGCGCGGCGGTGACCAGGGCGACGCCCTCGGCGATCTGCCCGGCGTCCCACCGGCTGCGGTCCTGCTCGGCCATCGGGATCAGCCCGCCGTCCGGCCCGGTGCGCGCGGCCCGGCGCGCGTCGGTGAGCAGCATCAGCGCCAGCAGCCCGGCCGCCTCGCCGTCGCCGGGCAGCAGCCGGTGCACCAGCCGGGCCAGCCGGATCGCCTCGTCCGCCAGCTCGGCGCGCTGCAGCTGCGGCCCCGAGGTGGCCGCGTAGCCCTCGGTGAAGATCAGGTAGAGCACGTGCATCAGCGCGGCCAGCCGCCCGGCCCGCTCGTCCCCGGCGGGCAGCGCGAACGGGAGGCCGCTGGCGGTGATCTGCTGCTTGGCCCGGCTGATCCGCCGGGTCATGGTGGCCTCGCTGACCAGGAACGCCCGGGCGATCTCGGCGGTGGTGAGGCCGCCGGCGGCGCGCAGTGTCAGCGCGATCTGCGCGGCCGGCGACAGCGACGGATGACAGCACAGCAGCAGCAGCACCAGGGTGTCGTCGGCCCCGGCGTCCGGCTGGTCCGCGGCGGGCGCCAGCCAGCTGCCGGGCGGCGCCTGCCGGGCGGCGGTCTCCTCCCGCCGCTGCCGCGCCTGCTCGCTGCGCAGCAGGTCGGTCAGCTTGCGGGCTGCCACCGTGATCAGCCAGCCGCGCGGATTGGCCGGCGTCCCCTCGGCCGGCCATTGCACCGCCGCGGCCAGCAGCGCCTCCTGGACGGCGTCCTCGGCGGCGCCGAAATGCCCGTACCGGCGGACGACCGCGCCGAGGACCTGCGGCGCCAGCGTGCGCAGCAGGTCCCCGGTCTCGGTCGCGGCGGCCACCGGCCCGGCTCAGAACTCCAGCTCGGAGCGCGACTCGGCGAGCGGCCGCACGTCCGCCAGCCCGCGCTCCCGCACCGGCTCGGGGCCCGGGCACTCGTTCAGCCGGCCGGCGATCTGGACCGCGCGGTCGAAGCTGTCGCACTCGACGATCCAGTAGCCCGCCAGCACCTCCTGGGTCTCGGCGTACGGGCCGTCGGTGACCACCGGGACGCCGCCGGACAGCCGCACCCGCCGGGCGCCGGCCGGGGCGGTCAGCCCGCGGGTCTCGACCAGCTCGCCGGCGGCGGCCAGCTCGGCGTTGAACCTCTCCATGAACGCGCCCATCGCCGCGAAGTCCGCCGCCGACCAGGCGGGCTGCCCCTCGGCGGGCCGGCCGCCCATCGCGTCGTAGTCCTGCTGCGAGGCGTAGGTCAAGATCATGTACTTCATGGCTTCTCCTTCCGGCGGGCACCGGAGCGGTGCCGTGTCACCGGATACGTCGCAGCCGCGGGCGGCATCCGGACACCGGCCGGGCCCGGCGGGCGGATTTCGTACTCTAGGAAGCGATGAGATCAGCTGCAGGCCGGCCGGCATGACCGAGCGTAAACCGGCCGGGATGAGCTTCACCTCCTGGATCGACCAGCAGATCGCCGAGGCGGAGCAGCGCGGCGCGTTCGACGACCTGCCGGGCGCGGGCCGGCCGCTGCCCGCCTCCGGCGATGCCGACGCCGGCGAGACGTGGCTGCGCGACTACGCCCGCCGCGAGGGCGTGGGCGGTGAGGAGATGCTGCCCGTCCCGCTGCGGCTGCGCCGCGAGATCGAGCGGATCCGCGCGACCGTGCACGAGCTGCCCTCCGAGCGGGCGGTGCGGGCAGTGGCCGCCGAGCTGAACGAGCGGGTGCTGCAGTGGCGCCGGCTTCCGCTCGGCCCGCCGGTGTTCGTGCCGCTGGTGGATGAGGAAGACATGGTCCGCAAATGGCACGCCGGACGGCCCGCCGCCGCGGCGGGCCGGGCAGCCCGGCCGGGCGGCCAGGAGCCGGGGCCGGAGCCCGCTCCCCGCCGCCGCTGGCGCCGCCGCACCAGGACGGGGCCGGCCGGGCGGCCGGGGCGGGCGGGGCAGGCAGGAGAGGAGAACCCGGCATGAGCCAGGCAGGCGCGGTGTTCCGGCAGCTCGCCGGCGGCCCGGTGGTGATCATCGACGGCGGCACCGGCAGCGAGCTGCAGGCGCAGGGCGTCCCGATGGACAGCGTCGCGTGGAGCGCGCGGGCCAACCTCGAGCACCTCGGCGCGGTGCAGCGGGTGCACGAGACCTACATCCGGGCCGGCGCCCAGGTGATCATCGCCAACACCTATGCCGCCAGCCGGTCGGCGCTCACTCCCGCCGGGCTCGGCGACCACGTCGCGCAGGTCAACCGGAACGCCGTCCGCGCCGCGCTCGCCGCCCGGGACGCGGCCGCGGCCGGCCCGGTGGCGGTGGCGGGCTCGATGTCGTCGTTCAGCCCGATCGACATGGACGCCAGCGCAGTGGTCTCGGCCGAGCCGAGCGGCGACGATCCCCGGTTCCCCGGCCGGGCGGACTTCGAGGAGCAGGCCGGCCTGCTGGCCGGAGCCGGCGTGGACCTGATCGTGCTGGAGATGATCAGCGCCCGCGGCTACGGCCGCGAGGCGCTGCAGGCCGCGGCGGCGACGGGCCTGCCGGTGTGGCTCGGCGTCAGCCCCGTGCGGCGGGCGGACGGCACCCTCGGCACGCTGCCCGACCTCGGCGACGGCGACAGCTTCAGCGACCTGCTGGCCGCGCTCACCGACCCGCCGCCGGCCGCGGTGGCCGTGATGCACGCCAGGCCCGGGGTCACGCTGGATGCGATCGGCGCCGTGCGCCGCCATTTCGCCGGCCCGGTGGGCGTCTACGCCGAGAACGGCGGCTGGGAGCCGCCGCTGTGGGTGTTCGACGGGCTGTCGCCCGAGCAGTACCGCCGCGAGGCGGCCGGCTGGGCGGCGGCCGGGGCGGCGTTCATCGGCGGCTGCTGCGGGGTCGGCCCGCGGCACATCGAGGCGCTGGCCCAGGGCCTGCCCCGCAGTTGAGCGAGCCGCCCGGGATCCCGGTGAGCAGCGCCCGCGTGCAGCGCGAGCACGCCCCGGCCGTGCTGGCCAGCCAGCTGCAGCTCGAGCAGCGCTGGGGCCGGCCGTGCTGCGCCTACCTGGTGTGCGCCCGGCCCGGCCGCGCGGCGGCGGCCGCGCTGGCCGCCGTCCAGGACCGGGTGCTGGCGCTGGAGCCGTCCCTGCTGCGGGTGCCGCGGCACGCGCTGCACGCCAGCCTGGCCTGGCTGCTGCCGGCGCACCAGGAATTCGGCCTGCCCAAGGACGAGCTGTGGCGGCGCCGCGGCCCGGACTGGGCGGCCACGGCCGCGCAGGCGGCCGCCGCGGCTCCCCGCTTCCGGCTGCGCCTGCGCGGCCTGGCCGCCACCAGCGCGGCGATCATCGCGGTGGCCGACGAGCCGAACCCGTTCAGCGCGCTGCGCCGGGACCTGGTGCCGCGGCTGCGCGTGCCCGGCGAGTCGAGTTCCGGCGGCCTGGCGCATATCACCCTGTTCCGCTACGCGGCGCCGCTGCGCGACCCGGCCGCGCTGCTGCGCTTGCTCGCCAGTCCCGGCCTGGCCGCCGAGACCGGCCTGCCCGCCGAGACCGGCGTGAGCGAGCTGCTGATCATCGCGGAGCGCGTCTTCCCCGCGCTGGACACCGAGGTCCTGCACCGGCTGCCGCTGGCCCCGGCCGGTCCCGCGCCGGAGCAGCCCGCGGCCGGGCCCGCGCGGTAGCGCCCGCGGCCGACCTCGCGCGTCAGCCCGCCCGGGCGTCAGCCGGACCGGGCGTTAGCCGCCCGCGGGCCCGCCGGCGTCGCGGATCCGCTGGTAGAGGACGTGGTCCTGCCACTGGCCGGCGATGTTGAGGTAGCGCGGGGCCAGGCCGAAACGGGCGAACCCGTTGCGCTCAAGCACCCGCCGGGAGCGCACGTTGTGCACCAGCGTCCCGGCCTGGACCCGGTGCAGCCGCAGCGGACCGAACGCCGCCGCGACGATATCGGCCACCGCCCGCGAGGCCAGGCCGCGGCCGCCGTGTGCCGCGCCCACCCAGTAACCCAGGCTGCACGACTCGAACGGGCCGCGGACGATCTGGCTGAGGTTGATCCGCCCGGCCACCTGGCCGGCCTCGCCGGTGATCACGCACGGCAGGTCCGTGCCCTGCTCGTGCCGGGCCAGCGCGATCTCGATCACGGCCCGCTGGCCGGCCAGGGTGAAGTACTGCTCGCCGCGGGCCGGCTCCCACGGGGCCAGGAACTCCCGGCTGGCCTGCAGCAGTTCCGCGAGCGCCGCCGCGTCGCCGGGGGTGATCAGCCGTATCGCCCGCATCCGCTCATGCTCTCGCACGCCTCCCCGGCCCCCCCCGCCGGGAGCAAACCATCCCCCTCGGCCGTTCTGGTGGGCGAGACGAGTCATAACTTGTGCTGCCGGGTATCGGGGCGTACGCTGCCGATATATCGTGATTGTATCGCGAGACACAGGCATGAGAGGAACGGAGCACGAGATGGGATCAGCGGCTTTCTGCGCAGGTGACTTCGGCTGGGACCGGGCCGCGGTGACCCGGGACCTGGCTGACCTGGCGGGGCAGCTCCGGGCAGCTCTGCAGGCCCTGTCCGGCGGCCGGGAGCACAGTGGCCCCGAGGGGCGCGGTCCCCGTTCCGAGCACGGGGGCCGGGAGCGCGGCGGGAAGTGGGAGCGCGGCGGCCCCTGGGAGCGCGGCTATCAGCGCCGCGGCCGCGGCCACTGGGGCGGCGGCTTCGGCGGCCAGTGGGGCGAGTGGTGGCCGGGCCCGCCCGGCGGCCCGGACCCGGGCCGGATGCCCAAGGCCGGCCGCGGTGACGTCCGGGCCGCGATCCTGGCGCTGCTGCGCGAGGGCCCGCGCAACGGATACCAGATCATGTCCGAGATCTCCGAGCGCAGCGGCGGTGCCTGGCGGCCCAGCCCCGGCGCGGTGTACCCGGCACTGTCGCAGCTCGCCGACGAGGGCCTGATCGAAGGTGAGGAGTCCGGCGGCCGGCGCACATTCAGCCTGACCGACGCGGGCCGCGAGTACATCGAGCAGCATCCCGAGTCGGCCCGCGGCGCCTGGGAATCGACCGCCCAGCAAGAGGCCTGGCAGCTGCCCGCGCTGTTCTCCGAGGCCGCGCGGCTCGGCGGCGGCATCGTGCAGGTGGCCAAGGCGGGCACCCCGGAGCAGGTCCGCGCGGCCGAGCAGCTGCTGGCGGAGACCCGGCGCAAGCTGTACCGGATCCTCGCCGAGGACGGCGGCGGCGAGGACCAGGACGACCAGGACGAGCAGGAAGACTGACGGGCTGGGCCCGGAGAAGGCAGGCATGACGATGATGGACGATCGGATCCGCGCTTCCGAGGCTGACCGCGAACGGGTCACGGCCCGGCTGCGCGAGCACTTCGCCGAGGGCCGGCTGACCGCCGACGAGCTGGACGAGCGGATCACGGCGGCGCTCAGCGCGAAGACGCTGGGGGACCTGCGCGCGATCATGACCGACCTGCCCGAGCCCGCGGCCGTGCCGCAGGCCGGACCGCCGGGACCGCCGCAGCGGGCGGCCTACCGCGGGCCGGCGCGGCGCCGCGGGCCGCGGCTGCTGCCGCTGGCGCTCGTCGCGCTGGCGGTCGCCCTGGTGCTGCCGGGCGCGGGCTGGCTGCTGTTCGCGTTCGTAAAGGTCATGCTGGTGCTGTGGCTGGTGGCCTGCCTGGCCGGGATCTTCGCGGCTGCGCGGCTGCGCCGCCACCTGCGCCGCGGGCAGCGTGACTTCAGCGGGCCGTGGCCGTCCGGCCGGTGGCACCAGCACGGCTGGCCGCACCAGCACTGGGACCAGTACTCCGGGCGCTACTGACCGGCAGGCCAGGCCGGCCCCGGTGAGCGGGCCGCAGACCCGCTTCCGCCGCCGGCCGGTCAGCGTGCCCGGCGCCGCTTCAGCACCCGGATCAGTCTCCTGATCAGGTAGATCATTGCCTTACCTCCGCACCAGGGGAGCCTGCCGGCCCGGCATGCGAGACAGTCCGCTTAACAGACTATACTGATTGTTGACTAACCGGTAGGGGCGGCCGTAGGCTGCGGCGGTGACCTCGACCGCGGAGTGGACCGGGGCCGCGCCGCTGACGGCGCTGCTGCGGGCCGCCTGGCTGGCCTACGCCAACGCCGTCCGGCAGGCCCTGGCCGGGGCCGGATTCGACGACGTGCCGCGCCATGGCGGCTACGTGCTGAGCGCGGTGGCCGCGGCCGGGGTGCCGCTGAGCGCGGTCATCGCTCAGCTCGGCATGTCCAAGCAGGCGGCCGGCCAGCTGGTGGACACGCTGGTGCTGCGCGGCTACCTGGACCGGTCGGTGGATCCGGCCGACCGCCGGCGGCTGGTAGTCGCCCCGACCGGGCGGGGCGAGGCGGCGGCTGCCGTCATCCGGGCGGCGGTCACGTCGCTGGACGACGCGCTGGAGGCGCAGGTCGGGACGGAACGGGTCGCGCACGCCCGCACCGTCCTGGCCGCGCTGGCCAGCGCCGGAGGCCCCGGTGCGTGACGGGCAGCCGTCCGCCACGGCGCAGCGGGTGGCGGCCTGCCGGCGCGGCTTCGCACGGCCGCAGGCCCCTTTCGGCGACCCCGCGGCCGAGGACCGGCTGGCGGACGACGTCATGGCCGGCCTGGCTGGCGAATGGGCCGCGGGCGCCGGTCCCGGCGGTTCTGCTGGTCCTGCTGGTCCTGCGGGTCCCGCGGGACCAGGCCGCGATGAGCGGATGGCCCGCTACCTGCTGGCCCGCACGGCCTTCTTCGACCGGGTCGTGCTGCGCGGGCTGGACCGGGGCGCCGCCCAGATGCTGGTGATCGGGGCCGGATACGACGGGCGCTCGCTGCGCTACGCCAAGCCGGGCGTGCGCTGGTTCGAGGTCGACCATCCCGCCACGCAGCAGGACAAGCGCGCCCGGCTGGGGCGGCTGGGCATTCCCGCCGCGCACGTCACCTTCGTCCCCGCGGACCTGCGGGAGCCGGGCCTGGCCGGCGCGCTGGTCACGGCGGGGTTCGAGCCGGACGCCCCGGCGCCGGTCATCTGCGAGGGGGTGGCCAGCTACCTGGACGCGGCCGACTTCGCCCGGCTGCTCGCCGAGCTGCGGGCGGTGGCCACGGCCGGGACCCGGCTGGCGTTCTCGTCCGCGCTGCCGCAGCCGCCCGGCGGCCGGGGACGGGAGCGCTTCGCGGCCGTCGTGGCCGGCCTCGGCGAGCCCGGCCCGCAGCGCGCTGACCGGAGCGCAGGTCGCCACCATGCTCGGCCAGGCTCGCTGGCGGCCGGTCACGCTCACCGAGCGGGCGCAGCGGCTCGGGTTCGTGGTGGCCGCGCCGGAGTGGGTCCCGGCGGCACCGCCCGCGCCCGCCACGGCCGGGCGCACCGGCCGGTACCTGGAGCGGACGTTCTCCCGGGCCGGCACCGCCAGCCTGGCCGGCCATCTCGCCGCCGAATACGGCATCGGGGTGGAGGAACTGCACCAGCTTGACGTCGGGGTCTTCCGCGCCGACCTGGCCGACGGCCAGCGCTGGGTCGCCCGGGTGTTCGGCGCGGGCCGGCCGCCGGCGGCGGCGCGGGCCGAGGCCGCGCTGCTGCAGTTCCTGGCCAGCGCCGGCTTCCCGGCCGAGCGCTGCGCGGTCCCGGATCCGGTCAGCGTGCACCAGGACCAGGCCGTGCTGGTGACCGAATGGGTGCCGGGCCGCAAGCCCCGGCCGACCCAGGCGACATTCCGCGGCCTCGGCGACCTGCTCGGCCGCCTGCACCGGCTGGTCCCGCCGCCGGACCTGGCCGCGCATCCCGGCGGGGCCTGGCATCACCTCGCCCTCGGCGGCCCGGCGGCCGAGATCGCCGCGGCGGCCGAATTGCTGGCGGCGGCGCGGCCCCGCTTCGCGCTGTCCGGCCGGGCCGACGCCGAGGCCTTGTCCCGCGCGCTCACGGCCGCTGATGCCGCAGGCGGCCTGCCGTGCGCCCTGATGCACCCCGACGTGGTGCCGGTCAACGCCCTGGTGCCGCAGGCCGCCGGCCGCAGCCAGTCCCGGGCGGGCGGAGGCCGGGCCAGCACCGCGAGCCGGGCCGCGGAAGAGGCGCCGGCCGCCGGGCCGGTGCTCGTGGACTGGTCCGGCGCCGGGTACGGGCCGCGGCTGTGGCCGCTGGCCTTCCTGCTGGGAATCGCCGGGCGGCATGGCCCCCGGCACGCGGACGCGGCCGCCGCCGGCTACGGCGCGCACATCGCGCTGGAGCCCGCCGAGCTTGACCGCCTCCCCGCCGTGCTGCGCACCCGGCCGCTGGTCCTCGATGCCTGGTCGATCGCCACCGGCCGGGCCAGGGCAGGGGAGGTGGCCCGCCAGCTGGCCGCCGACCGGGCCGCCGCCGGGGAGACCGCGGCCCGGGCCCGGCTCATACTGGCCAGCGGCAGCCCTGGGGGCCGCTGAGCGCCGGCGTCACGAAGACGTACTTCCGCAGCTCTCAGCCCGCCGGCCGCGGCCGGCCTGCACGCCGCGCCGGGCGCCGCCCGGTCATGCCGGCCCTGCTTCGCCGGTGGTCGCCCATGCGCTGAGCAGGATGGGGTGCGCGACAACGGCTGAGTTCGCGCGGAGGTCGTCTTCCAGCCGCTGGGCGAAAGTGGCGGCGCCTATCTCTTCGGCGGTAGCCACTCCGGTGCGCTCGATCAGGGGCGCGACGGTCTGGATGATTCCGGCCAGCAGCCCGACGGCGGCTGGATCTCCGGGGCCGAAGTGCGGCTGGACCCCGATCATTCCTCTCGGGCGCAGCCCCGCTGCGCGGGCGACGGCCCACAACCGTGCGCCTAGCGATGGCTGGATGCCGCCCCTGGCGAACGCTTCGCTGACCCAGCCGACGGCCCGGCTGAGCAGTGGGGTCGCGGGCAGCGACCGGCTGGTCGGCACATCGAACTCGATGGGCACCACCAGGCCGCCGGCGCGCAGCACGGTTGCCTGCTGCTGCAGCACTGCCGCCGGGTCGGGAGCGTACATCAGCAGCAGCCGGGAGACGATCGCATCGAACGGGCCGCCCGGCGCCGGTTCGCGGATGTCGCCTTGGACGAACCGCACCTGGGCCAAGCCCGTTGCCGGGCCCGGAACCGGGCCCGCGCGAGGGCTTGCGGTGACTGGTCAACGCCGACGACATAACCCTCGGGCCCGGTCAGGCCGGCGGCCACGAACGCCACGTCCCCGGCCCCGCAGCCCAGGTCCAGCACCCGCATGCCCGGCCCGATCCCAGCCTCGGCGAAAATCATGCGCGTGGCCGGGCCAGCGCCTTGCCCTGGAGTTCCAGCCGCGCCAGCTCGCCGGTGCCGCTGCCGAGCTCATAGCCAGAGTCGCTGTCGCTCACCGGTTTCCCTTCGGTACCGCGACGATAGCCCTGATCATTCATCAGGCGGCCCGGCGGGGCGTCGGCGACATGAGCTGCGGGACGATCACGATGGCGACGAGGCGGCGGGGCACGGCGGGGACCGGCGAGCTCCGGGACCGGGTGCGTTCCGGGACAAGCGCGGCCCGCAGTGGAAGGGCCGCTGAGCTCCGCGGACCGTGCCAGCGTGCCGCAGGCGCCGGGCTGCCGTCGCCTGAAAGGCCGCTGAACATTTCGTGCAGGTCTGGCAGAGAAAGCCCGCAAGGTTCACGCTTACTGTGCGCTCACCTCCTTGTGACCGCGGATTGGTACATCAGCAGAGGGAGGTAACCGAATGAAGCAGAGACTGGTCCGGCTGGCCTGCGTGCCTGCCCTGGCCGCGCTCGCGGCTCCGGTCGTCATGGCCACCACGGCGGCGGGGGCGTCCGCCGCCCGCTACGGGCCGGCGGCCACCACCACGCCGATCAAGCACGTGGTCATCATCATTCTGGAGAACCACAGCTTCGACAACGTGTTCGCGACCTACCAGCCGCCCGGCCACCAGCACATCTGGAACCTGCGGTCCGAGGGCATCGTCACCCGGAACGGTTCCCCCGGTCCGAACTACGCCAAGGCCACCCAGCTCACCGCGCGCGACACCAGGAAGTACACGCTGACCCCGAAGATCACCGGCACGTACAAGACGCTGCCGAGACCGAACACCACGTACGTGAGCCCGGCCTGCGACGGGCAGCCTGCAGATCAGGCCGACACGCGGTTCCCGGCCACCCTGCCGGACGGCCCGTATCAGATCACCAAGTACGTGCCGTACTGGGACAGCCACCTGGAGTACGCCAAGTACGGCCAGTGCGAGTTCTTCGGCGCCTACGTGGGCGACCCGCTGCACCGCTTCTACCAGATGTGGCAGCAAAGTGCCGCCTTCCACGACCGGCTCGCTACCTGGACGCCCAACACGGCCGGCGACGATAACGGCGCCGTGCCGCCGCAGCCCATCTACCAGGGCGGCGTGCAGATGGGCTTCTACAACATGGCCGAGGGCGATGCGCCGATTTTCCGTGACCTGGCCGAGCATTACGCGATCAGCGACAACTACCACCAGGCGGTGCAGGGCGGTACCGGCGCCAACCACGTCGCGCTCGGCACCGGCTACGCCGCGTCTTACCAGAACGCCAAGGGCCAGGCCGTCAGGCCGCCGTCCGGCGAGATCGAGAACCCTAACCCCAAGCCGGGCACGAACAACAACTACACCCAGGACGGCTACGGCGCTTACAACTCCAAGGGCCAGCCGACCTACCAGGGCGGCAGCTACTCCGAGTGCGCGAACCCGTCGGCGCCCGGCGTCGGCGCGATCGACGCGTTCCTGGCCAAGCTGCCGTACAAGCCGCTCAGCAACTGCAAGCCGGGCCGGTATTACCTGCTCAACAACTACAACCCCTACTACCAGCCAAACGGGCAGCCCTACCCGCCGGGTTACAACGTGCCCGCCCAGAAGACCGACTACGTGACGATCGGCAACTCGCTGGCCGCGCACAACATCAGCTGGAAGTGGTTCGGCGAGGGCTACGACGCCAGCGCACCGGGCGGGGCGCTCTCCGAATACTGCAATATCTGCGACCCGATGGAATACTCGGCGTCGATCATGACCAACCCGGCGCTGCGGAAGGACACCGAGTACAACTACGACCAGTTCATCTCCGGGGCGGCCAACGGCAGCCTGCCCGCGGTCTCGTTCCTCAAGCCCGGCGACGACGACGGCCACCCCGGCTACTCGACGCTGGCCGCGTCCGAGAGCTTCGTGGCCCGGGCCGTCGCAGCGGTCCAGGACAACAGCAAGCTATGGCGGTCTACCGCGATCTTCGTCACCGAGGACGAGAGCGGCGGCTACTACGACTCGGGGTACATCCAGCACCTCAGCTTCTTCGGTGACGGTCCGCGGGTCCCGCTGATCGCGATCTCCCCGTACGCCAAGGCCGGCTTCGTCGATCACACCTACACCGACCACGTCTCGCTGCTGAAGTTCATCGAGGCCAACTGGAAGCTGCCCCCGCTCACCAGCTACAGCGAGGACAACCTGCCCAACGCCACGCCCTACGCCTACGTGCCGAAGGACCAGCCGGCCATCGGCAACCTGATGACCTTGTTCAACTTCACCAGCGCGCATGCTGCCGCCGTCAAGCTGCCGCTCTCCCGCTACGCGCGGCTGAAGGCGGCGCGGCCGGCCAGCCTGGGCAAGATCCAGCGCTAGCACCGCGACGCCCGGCATGGTGCGCGGGGCGGCGGCTGCGCCGTCCCGCGCACCAGCGCGTAGCCCGATGCGGGTGCCGCGCTCCATGATTTAACTTGACTCTTCAAGTAAGCAGCCATACGATTCGCTTGAACGTTCAAGTTCAGGATGGAAGCCGGGCACGGCCGCTCCGTCAGCTCGCGGCGGAGGCTGGCCCGGAGACAACATCACGAAAGGGTGGATCAAGGTGACTGTCCCGGAGAGCACGGTGGCCATCATCGGCACTGGCAACATCGGCGGCACGCTGGCGGCGCACTTCGCGGCCGGCGGTCAGGACTTCCTACTGGCCGGCCGCGACGCCGAGGCCGCCCGCACGATCGCGGCCCGCCTGGGCGGTCACGCCGAGGCGGTGAGCGTGGACGAGGCGGTCCAGCGGGCCGACGTGCTCGTGCCCGCCGTCTGGTTTGACGTCTTCAAGCAGCTCATCATCCAGTACGGGCAGCAGCTGGCCGGCAAAGTGATCATCGACCCGACCAATGCCGTCGGCCCGGACGGCGAGGGCGGGTACCGCAAGGTCATCGGCGATCAGGAGTCCTCCGGCCAGATCCTGGCCAGCCTGCTGCCCGCCGGGGCCCGGCTGGTCAAGGCGTTCGGCACGCTGTCGGCGGGGTCGCTGTCCTCGGCCGCCCGGCAGGAACCCGACCAGGCGGTGCTGTTCTACGCCGCCGACGACGACGCGGCGGGGGACCTGGCCGCCGGGCTGATCCGGGCGGCGGGCTTCGACCCGGTCCGCGTCGGCGGCCTGGACCAGGCCATCCGCATCGAGATGTTCGGCGACCTGCACGAATACGGGGCCCTGGGCCGGGTCGTGACCAGAGCCGAGGCAGTGAAAGCCATCTGACCGGCCAGGGCAGGGTTCAGACATGATCGTGCTCATTACATCCACCCCATTCCGCTCATCCCTCACGGTCCGCTGCTGGCCTGTCCGCGGGCCAGCCAGAACGATGTGCTCTGCACGGGGCCGCCGTCAGGCTGAGTAACTTGACTATCCGGTGGTGGGTAGTGTCATCCCGTGACTGAAGGAGCCCGCCGCACCGCCGCGGAGCCGGAGGTGCAGTGGCTGACCGCCGCGGAAGTTGATTCCTGGCTGTCCGTGGTGCGGTTGATGACGTGGCTTCCCTGGTCGGTCGATCAGCAGCTGCGGCGCGATTCCGGCCTGGCCATGGTGGAGTACCAGGTCATGGCCAGGCTGTCGCAAAGCCCGGAGCGGACCCTGCGGATGAGCTCGCTTGCTGATCTCGCCAACGCGTCGCTGTCGCGGCTATCGCATCTGGTCAAGCGCCTGGAGGGGCGGGGGCTTGTGCGCCGTGAGCCGCACCCCGCCGACGGGCGGTTCACCAACGCGATCCTGACCGCCAAGGGCCTTCAGGCGCTCACCGAGGCGGCGCCCGCCCACGTGGCCCACGTGCGGTCGCTGGTCATCGATGTCCTGTCACCGGAGCAGCTACGGCGCCTCGGCCTCGCCGCCGACCGCATCATGTCGCAGATCGACACCTCAGAAATCAACTAGCGGCGGTGCGCTGACAGCCCCCGGCGGCCACCTGTCGGTGCAGGACGACCTCGACGTGATGCTGGCGCAAGCACGGCGGCTGCCTCCCCGGGACGCCTACCGGCTGCGCAGGTACCCGCCCGCCGGCACCGGCTGCGCTACGGCGTGCGGGACCCGCTGAGAGGATCTTCGATCAGGTCGTCATGGCCCCGCTGGCCGTCAGCTGTCGAAGCGGAACGATGGCCGTCGGCCAGCACCTCGTTCCGCCCCGCTCGTCCGCCGGTCCGGGCCGGCCAGCCGAGCCCGGCGCCGCGGAACGGTAGGCGACGCTGATTCAGCGTGTGGCCAGCAGTCCCGGCTTGGCCGGTGACGCGGTCCTGGCGCCGCGCCATTCGCGCGCACTCACCGGACGGCGGTGGCTCTCCGGACGGCCGGGTGCCGTCCGGAGAGCCACGTGGCCGCTGCGGGTCTTGCCGCGGGTCAGACCCTGACCCGGTATACCTGCCCGGTCAGTTCTCCCACGTAGACGTACCCGTGATGCAGGCCGAGGCCGACGGTCGGCGCGACGAAGCCGGTCAGCAGCGGCTTCAGCGCGTGGCTGTGCAGCCCGAGGGTGAACACCTCACCACCCGGTCCCTTGCCGCCCTTGCCGGCGAAGGAGGTCAGGTAGAACGTCCCGCAGTGCACCGCGATGCCCATCAGGTCGGTGTGCGGGGCGAAGCTGCGGAACGGCTTCGCGAAGCCCTGGCAGTTCGCCGCCACCGTGTGATTGCACTTCGGGAAGCCGTAGTTGTCGCCGGCGTGCACGTGCAGGATGAAGTCCGGCGGGTTCTTGGCCCCGGAGTCCTGGCCGAGGTCAGTGACGAACGGCGCGTTGGACCACGGCCGGAAGGCAAACTGCCACGGCTGCCGTATGCCCGTCGCGAAGACCCGCAGATCCTTGCCGTTCGCACGGAACGTCAGGATGTCGTAGAGGTAAGGCGACGTGCTGGCCGGCCCGTGGTCGTTGCCGTCGGTGAGGCCGACGTCCACGCCGACGTACAGGCGGCCGTTAGCGCCGAAGCCGATGCCGTTGAAGCCGTCGAACTTCCCGCCGGCGACGTACAGCGTCTTGCGCACGGTGAACGTCGAGCCGTTCCAGCCGCTCCACGCAGCCAGCCGCCAGCTCGGGCGGCCGCCCACGAGTGTCGCGCCGCTGACGTACAGCTTGTTGCAGTGCCAGGCCACGCCGGCCACGAACTTGAATGCGCTAGGGATCTTGACCGCGGTGCCGTGCTCGAGCGCGTAGACCCCGCCGTTCGGCGGCGCCGACCCCTCGGAGTTGCCGCCATCACCTTCGAACACCATGCCGTCGCCGAAGGCGAACGACGTCGGCGTCTTCAGCCCGGAGGCGACGAGCTCTACCTTGTGTCCATTCGTCGAGACGGGCGGCGGCGGCCCGGAACTCGCGCTGGCGCTTGCCGCTGGCACGAGGGCCAGGGTGGCAGCTACGCCAGCCGCCGCGATGACGCGTTTGACCATGACTGACTGCTCCTCATCGAAGTGGGGGCGCACCGCGGCGAACTGACGGCGGATGACCCTGTCCTGAGTACATGACTGCTACGAGTCAGCGGGCTGAGCCTGGTGCACGCGCACGCCAGATACGGCAATGCCTCATCACCCCCCATGCCGCCGCCCGGGCCGGGCATCGCGGCACCCACCGGACGCCCAAGCTACTCCTTTGCCTTTACTTGAACAAGGGCTTGCTTATCGATGGGCCAGGACGGCCGGGAAGATCGTGTGCGGGCGGCGGTGATCCCGGCCGCCCCGGCGGCCAGCTAGCGTGAGAGGCGTGACGCAGGGGCTGGCGAGGTACGACGAGTTCGCCGAGTGGTACGAGCAGTGGGCCCGCGGCGCGCCGCCGCTGATCCCGCAGCAGGCCGGCCTGCTGCCCGCCGTAGCCGGCCAGCGGGTGCTTGATGTCGCCTGCGGGCAGGGCCGGATGTGCCGCTACCTGGCTCAGCAGGGGGCGCAGGTGACCGGAATCGACCTTTCGGCCGCCATGCTCGCCAAGGCCCGTGCGGCCGGCCCGCCGGGCATCACCTACCTCCGCGCCGACGTCACCCGCCGTCCTGACTGGTGGGACGGGCAGCCGTTCGACGGCTGCACCTGCGATCTGGCGCTGATGGACATCGATGACCTGGCGGGCACCCTGGCGGCCGTGGCGGCGGTGCTGCGCTCCGGCGGCTGGTTCGTCGCCTCGATGGTGCACCCCTGCTTTCCCGGTAACGAGAAGGGCCGGAGCAGCTGGCCGCCGGCCGGCGGCTACGAACACGAGGGCTGGTGGACCTCGCCAGAGCACAATCCCGGTGGCGTCCGGATCCGGGTGGGCGCGACGCACCGGAAGCTGTCCACCGTCCTGAACGCGCTGCGAGACGCCGGCCTGGACGCCGAGCGCTTCGCCGAGCCGCCGGCTCCGGTCCCGGCGTACCTGCTGTGGCGCTGCCGCCGCCGCTGACCTGCGGGCCGCGCCGGCCCGGATCGCCTTGCGGGAGGGATGCCGGGAGTGCGAGAGTGCGGCCCGGAGACTTCGCCGACGGGGAGGACTGGAAGATGCCCGAGATGACGCGGTATGAGCACGGGGTTCCGTCCTGGGTGGACATCGGCACCCACGACGTGGACGCGGGCGTGCGCTTCTACTCAGAGCTGTTCGGCTGGCAGGGCCAGGACATGGGCGAGGAAGCCGGCCATTACACGATCGTCAGCAGGGACGGCAAGCAAGTGGCGGCGATCTCGCCCGCTCAGGATCCGGGCCCGCCGCGGTGGACGACCTACGTCAACGTCGACGACGCGGATGAGGTCACCAGGAAGGCGGAAGCGGCCGGCGGCAAGATCATCGCCGCGCCTTTCGACGTCATGACCGCGGGCCGGATGGCGATATTCGCCGATACCACCGGCGCCGTGATCGCCGTCTGGCAGCCGGGCGACCACCTCGGCGCCTCGCTCGTCAACGAGCCGGGCGCGTTCACCTGGAGCGAGCTGTCCAGCTCCGACCCGGCCAAGTCGAAGGCGTTCTACTCGGCGGTGTTCGGCTGGGGCTGGGGCGGCAGCGACGACTACCCCGAAGCCCAGGTGAGCGGGCGCACCATCGGCGGGATCATGCCCCGCCAGCCCGGCATGCCCGCCGATGTGCCCGACCACTGGCTGGTCTACTTCGGGACGGCCGACGTCGACGCCACCGCCGCCCAGGCGGCCAGCCTGGGCGCCACCGTGGTCGCCGGGCCGGCTGACATCCCCGGCACCGGCCGTTTCGCGGTGCTCCTCGATCCGCAGGGAGCCGTGTTCGCGCTGTTCCAGAGCTAGCCAGCAGTGATGCCCGAGCCCGGGCCCGAGCCCGGGGCCGGGGCCGGGGCCGAGCCCGGGGCCGGGGCCGGGGCCGGAGACGGGGCCGGGGCCGGAGCCGGAGACGGGCTGCCGGCCGGGCCCGCGGCCGCCGGCCCGCCGCTGCGCGAGTTCCCGGTCTTCTGGCTGCGCGACAACTGCGGCTGTGCCCGCTGCCGGGACCCGCGCAGCGGCCAGAAGCTCTTCCAGATCACCGACCTGCCCGCCGACCTGGCCATCGGCTCCGAACAGGTCACCGAGACCGGCGCCGGGCCTGCCTATGAGGTGCGCTGGCTGCCCGACGGGCACCGCTCCTGCTACCCCTGGGATTGGCTCAGCGCCGGATCCGCGCAAGCCGGCCGCGACGGGCGCACGGAGGACGCCAAGCAACTGTGGACAGCCGGCTACTTCGCGCAGCGGCCGCTGCCGGAGGCGGCCTGGGCGGCCTACGCCGGAGACGACGCCGAGCGGCTGCGCATCCTGGACGCGGTCGCCCGGCTGGGGTTCGCGCTGCTGCACGCCGTCCCGGCCGTGGCGGGACAGGTCCTGGCCGTGGCGCAGACCTTCGGCTTCGTCCGGGAGACCAACTACGGCCGCCTGTTCGACGTCCGCGTCGAGGAGGACCCGAACAACCTGGCCTTCACCAGCGCCGCGATCTCCCCGCACACCGATAACCCCTACCGGGATCCGGTCCCCACCGTGCAGCTGCTGCACTGCCTGGCGGGCAGCGCGCCGGGCGGGGATTCCGGCCTGGTCGACGGGTTCGCGGCCGCGGCCGCGCTGCGCGCGGAGGATCCCGCGGCGTTCGCCGTCCTCACCCGCACGCCGGTGCCGTTCCGCTTCGCCGACGCCCGCACCGAGCTGCGGGCCGACCAGCCGCTGATCGGCCTGGACTGCCGCGGGCGGATCCGGGAGGTGCGCTTCAACAACCGGTCGGCCGGCACCCTGCGGCTGCCACCCGCGGAGACAGCCGCGTTCTACCGCGCCTACCGGTCGTTCGCCGCGCTGCTGCTGCGGCCCCGGCTGCGGCTGGAGTTCCGGCTGGTGCCCGGGGACTGCCTGATTTTCGACAACACCCGGCTGCTGCACGCCCGGACCGCCTTCCTGGCGCAGGGCCACCGCCACCTGCAGGGCTGTTACGCGGACCTGGACGGCCTGGCCAGCACGCGCGCGACACTGCGCGGCGCCGCCGGGCCAGCGCGGGCGGGCTGATGCCGCCCATCCGGCGGGGATGTGACGCGATCGGGGCCGGAGGCCAACTAGCAGGTGTGAGCCAGATACCGTCACAGTCGCTGAACTCACCCCGGACCAGCCCGGCGCCGCAGGACGGCGGGCCGGGCGGCCGCGTGGCGGAGTTCGAGGCGATGTACCGGGTGAACGTGGCGGCCGTGACCGCCTACTTCGCGCGGCGCAGCGCCGACCCGCAGACGGTGGCCGACCTGACCGCGGACACCTTCGTCCGGGCGATCACGTCATTTGCCACCTTTGACCCGCGTAAAGGCACGCCTCGTGCCTGGGTGCTCGGCATCGCACGGCGGATCTACGCCGCGCACTGCCAGGCGCACAGCCACCAGCGGAGCAGGGTGGAGCGGCTGGCGGGCCGCCGGGAACTCGCCCCCGACGAGACCGGCGAGCTGATCGACCGGATCGATGCCGAACGGCCGGGCCGGGCGCTGGTCACCGGGCTGACCGCACTGCCGGCTGCGGACCGGGCGGTGGTCGAGCTGGTGGACCTGGCGGGCCTGCCGCCCAGCGAAGCGGCCCAGGTGCTCGGCGTCGCGCCGGGCACGCTGCGGATGCGGCTGATGCGGGCCCGGGCCCGGCTGCGCAAGCTGGCCGGCCCGGATCTGGCGCACGGCACCGATCCTGCGAGTGAGCCAGAGGTGAGGACATGACGAAGTTCGAGGATCAGCTGCTCGGCCAGCTGATGACCGAGCACGGACACCGGCTGCGGGCCGCGGAGCCGCCAGCGCCGGCCCGCCGCCGGGCCCGCCGGCAGGCCTGGCTGGCCGCCGGCGCGGCAGGCGCGGCCAGCCTGGCGGGCCTTGTGGCGGCCTTGATCATGACCCTGGGCAGTACGCCTGCCTACGCCGCCTATTCGGTGACCAGGCACGCCGGCACGGTGTCGGTGTCGGTCGGCAACGCCGCCGGCGTGACCGGCGCCAATGCGGCCTTGCACACGATGCACTCCCGGGTCGTGGTCGTCCCGGTGCGGCGCGGCTGCCCGCCGATCGGGTCGCTGCCGCGCCCCCGCCCGGCCCCGCACCCGGCGGTGCGGGTCGGATCCGGGCTGAGCCGGTCCGGTCATCGCTCGGTCTCGGTTCAGATCAAGGGCAGCATCCCGGCCGGGGACACGATGGTGCTGGCGTTCAGCGGCAACCGGCACACCGGCTCGGTCGGCGCCGGCGGCATCATCACCGGCCCCGTGCCCCGCTGCGTCAGCCTCCCGCACGCGCCAGCCGCCCCCCGCGCCGGCTGACGCTCCGCCCCCCCGCGCGGGCTGACGCTCCGCCCCCGCTCCGATTCCATGATCTCGGTAACTTTTCAGGCGCATGTGCGGAAAAATTACCGAGATCATGGATCGCGGCCCGGGAGGGCCGGATCGCGGGCCGGGAGTGTCGGTGCCGGGCCGGATACTGGGGCCGTGATCAGGCCCGGCGAGCCCGGCCCGCCCGGCCCGGCGGCAGCGCCCGCGGTCGAGCGGCTGAGCAGCGTGCTGGCCGCCCGGGCCGGCGATTACCTCAGCAACCCGGTCCGCCAGGCCGGCCTCACCTGCGCGACGTGCGCGACGCCCGCGCCCGGCTACGAGCGCTGCCTGCGGTGCGCCGGCGACCAGCGGCGCGGCCCGGCCGCCGACGCGACGGCGTTCCTGACCTACGCGATCGCCGGCCAGCCGTCCGGCTACCTGATGCGCGGCTACAAGGCCGACCCGCCCGTCGCCGCGCACCGGCAGGTCGTGACGCTGCTGCTCGCGGTGAGCCTGGCCCGGCACGCCCGCTGCGCGGCGGTACTCGCCGGGCGGCCGGTCACGCACTGGGCCGTGGTGCCGTCCCTGCCGGCCAAGCCGGGCCCGCATCCGCTGCGCGAGGTCGTGGCCAGGCTCGCCCCGCGCCACGAGATCCCGCTGGCCGCGGCCGGCCGGGCCCGGTACCCGCGTGACCTGAGCCCCGGCCACTTCAGCTGCCCGGCCCGGCTCCGAGCCGGCGCGCACGTCCTGCTGATCGACGACACCTGGGCGATGGGCGGGCACGCGCAGTCCGCGGCGCTGGCACTGCGCGCGGCCGGGGCGGGCCGGGTCTCGCTGCTGGTGGCCGCGCGCTGGCTCAAGGCCGACTTCGGTGACAACTCCGCGATCCTGCGCCGGTCCGCGGGCCGCCGCTTCGACCCGGCCACCTGCCCGTGGACCGGGGCCGGCTGCCCGCAGGCCGCGCCGCAGGAACTGTCAGCCTGACGTGGCCGGCACGGCGGCCGACGGCGGAGCCGGCCGGGAAGAGGCCGGCCGGGAAGAGGCCGGCGGGGAAGAGGCCGGCGCGGGAGTGGCCGGCCGCGGCGAGGCCGGCCGGGGAGCGGCGTCCTCGCGGGCGTAGCGGCGGACGAAGTTGCGCACGATCACCGGGGCATGGGCCACGTCAGCCTCGTGCGCCTGGGCCTTGATCGAATCAGCCTGCTCCGGGTGGAAATAGCCGGCGTGCTTGTACACCTCGGTCCTGGTGCACACGCCGTGCGCGTCCAGCTCCGGGTGGAACTGGGTGGCGTAGACGTGCGCGCCGACCCGGAACGCCTGCACCGGGCAGCCTGCCGAGCCGGCCAGCCGGACCGCGTGGCCGGGCAGCTGGCTGATCGCCTCCTTGTGGCCGACGTACGCGTCGAACGAGCCGGGCAGCCCGGCCAGCAGCGCGTCCCGGCGGCCGTCCGGGGTCAGCCTGATCGTGACCGGGCCGACCGGCTCGCCATAGGTCCGGTCGAGGACCGCGCCCTGGTGCAGGCCGAGGGCCCCGACGCCATAGCAGGCGCCGAGGAACGGGAAGTCCGCGCCGGTCACCCGGTCGAGCAGGCCGTTCAGCTCGGACTCGACCCGCCGCTGCACCGGCGACTTGGCGTCCTCGGGGTCGGTGTAGCAGAACGGGCTGCCGCCGAGGAAGATCCCCGACCAGTCGGCCAGCTCGACCGGGCCGAGCGGCCGCTGCTCCAGCCGGACCCGCCGCAGCCCGTGCTCGCCCAGCCCGCTGAAGGCGAGGAACGCCTCGTACTCGTTGTCCGCGGCAGCGTCCTCGGGCCGGGTCGCCAGCAGCAGGAACGGCTTCATGTGATCACCCTAGGGGGAGCGCCGCGCTGGCTCCGGCCAGAACGCGAAGTCACCGGAGCTGGCGCTGGCACGATAGGCCTGGCGGCACTGGTGCCCGCCGGACAGCACAACAAGAAGGGCAGCAATGAGCATTCCAGGCCAGTGGGACGATGCTTATGAGAGCCCCGGCGCCGCGCCCTGGGATATCGGGCGCCCGCAGCCGGTCTTCGCCCGGCTGGCGGCCCAGGGGCGGCTGCGCGGCCGGGTGCTCGACGCCGGATGCGGCACCGGCGAGCAGGTGCTGCTGGCGGCCAGCCAGGGCGCGGACGCAACCGGCGTGGACATTTCCGGCCGCGCGATCGCCGCCGCGGAGCGCAAGGCCGCGCAGCGGGGCTTGCCGGCCACCTTCCGGGTGGGCGACGCCCTCGACCCCGCCCAGCTCGGCGCGGACTTCGATACCGTGATCGACTGCGGCCTGTTCCACGTGTTCGACGACGACAGCCGGGGCCGCTACGTAGCCAGCCTGGCCGCCGCGCTGCGGCCGGGCGGCACCTGCTACCTGATGTGCTTCAGCGACCGCCAGCCCGGCGATTTCGGCCCCCGCCGCATCCGCGCCGGCGAGCTGCGCGCCGCCTTCGGCGAGGGCTGGGAGATCGCGGGCATCACCGCCGAGACGTTCGATATCAGCCCCGGCATGAGCGAGGGCACCGCGCAGGCCTGGCTGGCCGTGATCACCCGGACCCGATGACCGAGGCCGGGCGGCTGCTGCTTGCCGCGCAGCTGCGGATCGAGATCACCGATCCGCGCCACCCCGATGCCCGGTACTGCCTGCACTCGTATTTCAGCGAGCTGGCCCGGCGGTTCGACAGCGGCTTCGATCCGGGCCGCAGCATCGCCGCGAGCGACGAGGACATGACCCTGCCGAGCGGGCTGTTCCTGGTCGCGCGGGTGCAGGGCGCTCCGGCCGGATGCGGGGCGCTCAAGTTCCATCGCGAGGCGCCGGTCGCCGAGGTCAAGCGGATGTGGTCGGCCCCGCAGGTCAGGGGCCTGGGGCTGGGGCGCCGCATGCTCGAGCGGCTCGCCGGCGAGGCCGCCGCGCGTGGCGCCCTGACGCTGCGGCTGGAGACCAACCAGGCCCTGGCCGAAGCCCGCCGGCTGTACGAAACCGCTGGGTTCACCGAGGTCGCCGCGTTCAGCGAGGAGCCGTACGCGCACCACTGGTACGAGCGGTCGCTGCGCCCCGGGGTAGCTGATGAGCGGGAGGCGGGGGCGGAGGCGGGGAAGCCGGAAAATGGCTGGCCGCCGGCGGCGCGGGCACGTTAGGTTCTCGGCCGTGGATGATCCAGACGGGTACTTCGGCGAGCGGGTCGCCGCGGGCTACGACGACCCGGCCGACCGCATGAACCAGCCGGAGGCCATCGAGCCGGCGGTCAGCCTGCTCGCCGGACTGGCCGGCCGCGGGCAGGCCCTGGAGCTGGCTATCGGCACCGGCCGCATCGGGCTGCCGCTGTCGCGCCGCGGCGTGCCGGTGCGCGGGATCGAGCTGTCGCGGGCGATGGCGGCCAGGCTCGCCGCCAAGCCGGGCGGCGAGGCCATTCCGGTGACCATCGGCGACATGGCCACGACCAGGGTGGACGGCACCTTCACAGTGGCCTACCTGGTGTTCAACACGATCAACAATCTCACCGCCCAGGACGCGCAGCTCGCCTGCTTCCGCAATGCCGCGAGGCACCTCGCGCCGGCCGGCTGCTTCGTGATCGAGACCAGCGTCCCGCCGCTGCGCCGCCTGCCCCCGGGGCAGGACATCCAGGGCTACCGGGCCGGTCCCGGGCGGATCGTGAGCTACAGCTTTGACCACGCCACCCAGAACTACCGCGGCCATTACACCGAGTTCACCGGCGGGACGGGCGAGTACCGGACGATCCCGTTCCGCTACGTCTGGCCGTCCGAACTCGACCTGATGGCTCAGATCGCCGGGCTCCGGCTGCGCGACCGCTGGGCCGGCTGGCACCGCGAGCCCTTCACGACCGACAGCCTCTCGCACGTCTCGGTCTGGGAGAAGCCGGCCTGACGCCCGGCGGTGGCGCTGTTCGTCAGGCGCGGGCGGCGACCAGGGCGGTGAGCAGCGACAAGGTGACCGCGGCGGCGACCGCCACGGCGTGCAGGGCGATCAGCCGGGGCGGGAACGCCCAGCTGGTCCCGGCGGGCTTCGCCGCGGCGCGGCGGGTGCGGGCGACCCAGGCCAGCCCGAGGCCGATGGTCACGGCCAGGATGGCCAGCGACGTCCAGGCCATCGCCGGGTAGCCGGTGAACACGTACATCAGCCAGCAGGCCGACCCGGCCACGGCCAGCGCCGGGTGACTGAACTCCAGCAGCGGGTACTCGCCCGGCGGCGCGGTCACCCGGGCGGGCGGCGGCCGCACCGGCTTGCCGTCCGGCCCGACGGGCAGCGCCACCGGACCGGTCCGCGCGCGCTCCCGGGCGGCCAGCCGGGCGCTGCGCGCGGCGGCGCGGCGGGCGGCTCCGCCGGTGTTCAGCAGGGTCAGGCCCGCGGCCGCCGTGAGCAGCCACAGCACCATCGCCGCGATGGCCACGACCGCCTCCGCTCTGCCCGACCGCCAGCCCGCCTGCCGCGCGATCAGGCTAGCCGACCGGCGGGCGGCAGCGGCCGGCGAGCGGCGCCCGGCGGGACCGGCTGCGCCGCCGGCCGGTGGTAGGGTCGGCCGCGTTCACCGATCCGGATGGGCCTGGCGGCCGGCGGAAGGCAGGTGCGCAGATGACGGACGACCCGGCCATCTCCTACGAGGCGGCGGTCCGCGGGACGCCGGTGCGCTCCAGCACCGGCCGCCAGATCGGCACCCTCGAGCACGTGCTGCAGGTGCCCGAGCTCGACCTGTTCGACGGCCTGGTGATCACCACCGGAGCGGGCCTGCGGTTCATCGACGCCGACCAGGTCCGGCTGATCACCCGCGGCCACATCGACACCGGGCTCGACGACGAGCAGGCCGCGGCCCTGCCGGCCCCGGACGGGCCGCCGGTCTACCGGGCGGACGCGCTCGCCGATTCCGGCGGCAGCCTGCACGACGTGCTCGGCCGGTTCTTCGGCCGCCCGCGCTGGAAGCGCGAGCGCGACTGAGGCGGCCCGGCGCGCCGGCGGTTACCGACCGGGACGGCCAGCCGGCGACCGCGACCGGCACCGTGCTGCGCACGGCCCGGTGCTGACCGGGTCAGCGGGCGGCCGGGGCCGCCCGGGCCAGGCCGCGGTCATGAACATGGTCACGGCCCTCCGGCGCTGGCCGGGCCGGCCGCGGGGCCGCCGGCATCGGTCCGGTAACGCGCGAACGCAGGCAGCGCCAGCGCGATGACCAGCGTCCCGGCCACCGTGACCAGCCCGCCGGCCAGCGCGCTGATCACCGGCGTGGCCAGCGAGCCGAGCACGCCGGACTCCAGGCCGCCGAGCTGGCTGCCGCCCGCCCCGACGACATAGTCGGCGGCCATGACCCGCCCGCGCAGCCGGTCCGGGGTCTGCGCGGCGACGATCGCGCCGCGGAACACCACCGTGAAGGTGTCGGCTGCTCCGGCTAGCCCGAGCAGGACAAGAGTCGGCAACAAGCCGCGCACGACCGCGAACGCAGCGAACGCAGCGCCCCACACGGCCACGGCCGTGAGCATGGCCGCTCCCGGCCGGCGTATGTGTCCGACCGGGCCCGACCAGACCGCGGTGACCAGCCCGCCGACGCCGACGGCCGCGGTGAATAGGCCGAGCGTGCGCGGGCTGCCGCCGAAGCGCTCGGCGTTGATGGCCGGGAACAGCGCGACCGGCAGCCCGAAGACCGTCGCGTTGAGGTCGGCGAGGAACGCGCCGGCCAGCACCGGGCTGCGGCGGATGAATGCCGCTCCCTCCGCCACCGCCCGCGGGCTCGGCCGCGCGCCGCCGCGCGGCGGCATCGGCGGCAGCCGGAACACCGCGTACAGGGCGGCCGAAAAGCTGGCTGCGTCCGCCAGGTAGCAGCCCTGCAGGCCGAGGCCGGGCGCGGCGGCGATCAGCCCGCCGAGCGCCGGGCCGGCAATGATCGTGACCTGGAAGCTGATCCGGGTCAGCGCCAGCCCGGCGGGCACCTGGCCGGGCGGCAGCAGGCCGGGCACGAACGCGGCGCGGGCGGGCCGGTCCACGGCACCGATTGCGGCCTGGACCGCCACCAGCACGTACAGCAGCCAGGCCAGCCGCAGGCCGGCGATGGCCTGGGCGGCCAGCCCGGCCGACACCAGGGCCAGCCCGGTGCTGGTCGCGAGGACCAGCCGCCGCCGGTCAGCCAGGTCGGCGACCACCCCGCCGGCCAGGCCGATCGCGAGAGTGGGCACCATCTGCGCGACGCCGATCGCGCCGACCGCGGCGGGCGAGCGGGTCAGCTCGTAGACCTGCAAGACGACCGCGAAGCTGGTCAGCCCGCTGCCGGCCGACGACAGCGTAGTGCCGGCCCACAGCCGCCGGAATGCGGCCGAGTGGCGCAGCGGCGTGAGGTCGGCCAGCAGCCTGCGCCGGCCGCGACCCGGGCCGGGCGGGCCAGCGGGGCTGGGCTGCACGGGCACTCCGGCCTCCTTCCGCCTCCGCTGCCGGGGCAGCTCCCGTCGCGAAATTGTAACAGTACTTATATAAGTGCTGTTACAATCTGGCCATGAGCGATGAGGTGCTGGCCGCCGACCCGACCGGGCACAGCCGGTGGCGGCCGCTGCGGCTGCTGCAGGCCGCGATGGACGACGAGATCGCCCGGGTCTACGCCGAGGCGCAGATCGACGGGCTCAAGCCGTCCTGGGTCATGGAGCTGCTGCGGCTGCGGGCCCGCGGGCCGATGACCATCACCGAGCTGGCCCGCTCGGTACAGCGCACGCACTCGGCGGTGAGCCAGAAGGTGGCGGCCATGCGCGCGGCAGGCTGGGTCCGCACCAGCGCGGGCCGCGATGCCAGGACCAGGACCGTGACGCTGACCGCGAAGGCGTCCCGGGTCACCAGCCAGCTTGCGGCGGAATGGCGAGCCACCGAGGCGGCGCTGGCCGACCTGGAAGCCGAGATCCCCTATCCGCTCAGCCGGGTGGTCACCGACATCGAGCAGGCGCTGCGGCGCGAGAGCTTCCACGACCGGATCGCCGCCAAGCTGGCCGCCGACCCGGACTGGCCCGCGCTCGCCGCCACCGGCGGGTAGCGCCGCCGGGCCGCCGTTACCGGCGGTAGCGCCGCCGGGCCGCCGTTACCGGCGGTAGCGCCGCCGGGCCGCCGTTACCGGCGGTAGCGCCGCCGGGCCGCCGTTACCGGCGGTAGCGCCGCCGGGCCGCCGTCACCGGCGGTAGCGCCGCCGGGCCGCCGTCACCGGCGGTAGCGCCGCCGGGCCGCCGTTACCGGCGGGCCAGGGCCGCGCAGACGGCCAGCAACTCGGTCTGGCGCAGCGCCGCCCGTACCTGGGGATGGCGCGGGTCAGCCGCGCCGGTCGCGGTGACCGTGACCGAATCGGCGCCGTCCCGGCTGGCCGCGCCGAACTGGGCGTAGCCGGGGACGCTGCCGGCCGCGCCGTAGACGGTGCCGCAGCGGGTGGCGAAGCGGAAGATGCCCAGGCCCGCCGCGTTCTCGCCCGGGCCGGGCAACTGCGGGCGGCCCGGCCGGAACCGCAGCTGGGCGGCCTGGACCCGGCGGGAGAAGAACCGCCCGGCCAGCTCGGCGCGGACGAAGGCATCGGTGTTGGCAGCGGTGGACACCAGCGATCCCCCGGCCCACACCGTAGCCGGGGTGCGGGCGGCGGTGACGTCGGCGGGCGGGTGGCCGGGCGCGTAGCCGGCCAGGAACGGGCGCGGCAGCCGGAACGCGGCCGGGATGCTGGTCTGGTGCAGCCGGGCCGGCCGCAGCACCAGCTCGTGCAGCAGGGCCGGATAGCTGCGCCCGCCGGCGGCGCGCGCCATCAGCGTGACCACGAGGTCGTCGGTCTCGCTGGAGGAATAGCGGCTGCCCGGGCGGAAGCGCAGCGGCTCACCGCGCACGTAGTGCAGCAGCCGGGCAGGCATCAGCGGGTGCGCGAGCGGCCGTTGCAGCCGGCGCGCCAGCGCCGCGCTGGCGGTGAACGACGGCAGGCCGCTGCGGTGCGCCAGCAACTCGGCCAGGGTGACCGGGTGCCAGCGGCGGGGGAGCCGGGGGAGCAGCTTGCCGATCGTGTCGGCCAGGGCCAGCTTGCCCTGGCTGACCAGGCTCAGCGCCACCGCCCCGCCGTAGGCCGCCGACACCCCGCCAAGCCGGGCGTGGTCGCTGACCGCCAGCGGCCGCCGCCGCGCCAGGCTGGCGGTTCCCGCCTGGTACACGGCCCGGTGCCCGCCGCGGCGGACGACCACGATGACTCCGGGCGGCCCGTCCGGCATGGTCACCAGCCGCCGCAGGCTGCGCTGCAGCTGCCCGGTGACTTGCGCCAGTGAGGTGTCCGGCCCGACCGCGGCGGTCGGCGAGCGCAGCACGGCAGCCACCAGCAGGCAGCCGCCGGTGGCGACCGCCCACAGGACGACTGCCGTCACCAGGCGCCTCACCGGCTCATGCTAGGCCGGCCGCGGGCGTGCCCGGCCCGCGCCGCGCCGCGCCGCCAGCCTGCGACGGCGCAGGCCAGTGAGCCTCCGCCGACCGCGCCGCCGGCCGAACGTCAACCATCTGGTTGACAGCTCGCCCGGTGCTGCCTAACGTCAACCACATGGTTGACATTCCGCGGCCTGCCGGGGGCGGCGTGCGCGCGGATGCCCGGCCCCGCCGCGGGCGCCCGCTGGCCCGGGCCGTGCTCATCGCGCTGGTCCTGGTCCTGGCCCAGGCGGGCACCGGCATGGTCGTGAACCTGTACGCGCAGATTCCCCGCCGCCACCCGGGCGCCCGGCCCGCCGGCTACTTCTCCGGCTCCTTCCATAGCGTCGTCTGGGCGCTCGGGCACGGTACCGGTTCGCTCGCCCTGCACGCCGGGCTCGGGCTGGCCCTGGTCGTGGTGTCCGCCGCGGTCGCGATCGCCGGATTGCGGACCCGCCGCGCCGTGGCGGTCCTCGGGGTCCTGGCCGCGCTGCTGGTCATCGGGGCCGGTTTCAACGGGGCCAGCTTCCTGGACTTCAACCGCGACTTCTCATCGCTGATCATGGCCCTGCTGGCGCTGGCCGCGCTGGCCTGCTACGCCGGCATGCTGTACCTGCTGCCCGGCCCGGCCCGGCGCGAGGCGTGACCGTCGGCGCTCAGGCGGCGATCCCGCCCCGCCAGCAGGCCCGGCTGCGCCGCCGGGCTGAGCTGGCCGCGGTCGCGTACCGGCAGGTCGCCGCGAAGGGGCTGGAGGGCCTGCGGATACGGGAAGTGGCCGGCGCTGCCGGGATCAACCACGCCACGTTGCTGCACTACTTCCCGTCGAAGGCCGCGCTCGTCGACGGCGTCATCGATCACCTGGCCCGCCAGCTCGCCGCGCCCGCGGTCCCGGGCGGCCCGGCGGCGCCAGCCGGCCGCACGCTGCAGCAGCGGCTCGGCCACGAGCTGGACGACATCGGCATCCGGCTGCAGCGCACCCCGGAGATCTTCGCGGTGCTGACCGAGCTGCAGCTGCGCTCGGCCCGGGACCCGGCCGTGCGGGCCGGGGTGCAGCGGCTGGATCAGCTGTGGACCGGCTACCTGACCGCGCTGGTCAGCGACGGGCTGCGGGCAGGGGAGTGCCGCCCTGGGACGGACCCGGGCCAGGCCGCCCTGCTGCTGGCGGCGATCTTCCGGGGCATCGGGCTGCAGGCGCTGGCCGGCCCCCCGGCGCAAGCCGGGGCTTTGATCAGCCAGGCTCGCGAGGCGCTCCGGTACTGGCTGCAGCCGTAACGGGGCTTGAGCGGCCACCAGGCCCGGCCAAGGCCTTCCGCTGCCGGATGCACGGGACGATGATCGCCCTAGCCCGTTAACCGGCGATCTTCACCGCGGAGGCAGAAATGACACCGAACCACAAGCTCATCATGGCCGGCGCGGGCGCGATCGCGCTGGTGCTGGCCCCGGTCGCGGCGCTGGCCAGCACCGGCCCGGCCCCGGCGGCGCGCGGCCCGGCCGTCATCCACGTGGTCGAGCACGCGGTCACCGACACGGTGCAGGAGTTCCACCCGCCGAACAAGAGCCTCGGTGACGTGCTCGGGTTCCACAACCCGGTCTACAACGCCGCCAACACCCGGCGGGTCGCCACCGACAACGGCTACTGCGTCCGCACGGTCGCGACCGGCAAGACGGAGTGGGAGTGCACCTGGACCACCCTGCTGCCCGGCGGCCACCTGACCGTCGAGGGCCCGTACTACGACGACGGCACCAACACCACGCTCACGATCACCGGCGGCACCGGCCGCTACACCGGCGCGCACGGCTCGATGCTGCTGCACGCCCGCGGCAACCCGGTCGGGTCCGAATACGACTTCATCTTCCGGCTGGCCGGGTAGCGGGCGGGGCTGCCCTGGTCCCGGGGGCCGGCCCGGTCCCGGAGGCCGGCCCGGTCCCGGAGACGGGCCCGGTCCCGGAGACGGGCCCGGCCCCGAGGCCGGCCCGGGCGCATGCGGGCCGGCCCCCGGTGCTTGGCTCAGGTCATGACCTCGCCGCCCGCGCCCGGTGACCGGCCGCCCCGGGTCGAGCTGCTCGCCGACGCCGACCGGCCGCGAGCCTGGATGCTGCTGGTCGACGGCATCCCGCAGTCACACGTCGACCTCGGCGACCCGCGTCATCTCGACTTCGGGTACATGCGCAGGCTCGGCGATCTCGCCGACCTGGCCGGGCCGCCCGGGGCGCCGCTGCGGGTGCTGCATCTGGGCGGCGGCGGCCTGACGCTGGCGCGGTACGTCGCCGCCACCCGGCCGGGATCGCGCCAGCTGGCCGTGGAGTCGGACCAGGAGGTGGCCGCCCTGGTCCGGCAGCGGCTGCCGCTGAACCAGCCGAGCCGGTCGCAGACCAGGACCGGGCGGATCGTGGTGCGGGTCGCCGATGCGCGCGCCGAGCTGGAGCGGGCCCGTCCCGGCCGCTACGACCTGCTGGTCGCCGACGTGTTCGCCGGTGCGCGCACCCCGGCCCACCTGACGTCGGCGGAGTTCACCGCGGCCGCGGCCCGGGCGCTGGCACCAGGCGGCTGGTACGCCGTGAATATCGGGGACGGGCCGCCGCTGCAGCACGCGCGGGGCCGGGTCGCCACGGTGCGCTCGGTGTTCTCCTGCGCCTGCGTCATCGCCGAGCCCGCCGTGCTGCGCGGCCGCCGGTTCGGCAACCTGGTGGTGGCGGCGTCGGAGCATGAGCTCCCGGTGGCCGAGCTGACCCGCCGGGCCGGGGGCGGCCCGGCCCCCGCCCGGGTGCTGGCGGGCGCCGGCCTGGACCGGTTCACCGCCGGGGCCGTCCCGGTCACCGACGAGCGGGCCGCGGCCTCCCCGGTGCTGCCGCCCGGCCTGTTCGCCTGATCAGGCCCGGGTGCCCGGCTCACTCCCGTGCCGCCCGGCTCACTCCCGTGCCGCCCGGCCTGCGCTCGTGCCGCCCGGCCTGCGCTCGTGCCGCCCGGCTCGGTCTCGTGCTGCCCGGCTCAAGTCCTTTTTGCCTGGGCCGGCGCCGCGTGGGCTGGCCCGGCTCCGCCGGAACGGTCACCGCGGCCGATGAGGCCGATAAGCCGACATCGTTGCTGTAATGGCGCGTCTGGTGTGAGCAGGTGCTATTAGTTCGTTTAGCTGCGCCGGGGGATAACGCTTCAGTAAATTCCGGCGGGACCAGGCGTTTCCTCGTGCTGCCTGGCGCCAGCGTGCGTCAGCCTGCCGGGTGAACGCAGACCCTCGGGCGAAGGAGCACGGTGGCCGCAGGCCGTCACGCTGCCAAGCACAAGAAGGGCGCCGTCCGGCGCTACGCTCCCGGCGCGGCCGCCGTCACGCTGGCCGGCACCGCCGCGGCCTTCATGACCCTGCCGGGCGGCGGCGCCCCCGCGCACCGCAATGCGCCCGACGAGGCCGCGCTGACCAGCAAGGACGCGGTCACCGGGTTCACCACCGACTTGGCCGGCGGCCAGCTGACCAGCTCGGTGCACCGCGCCGTGGCCGCCCTGCACTCGCGCAAGCTCGAGGAGGCCAGCCGGGCCGCCGCCCGCCACCGGGCCGAGGTCCGGCAGCGCGCCGCCGCCGCAGCCGCCGCGGCCGCCGCGGCCCGGCAGGCAGCTGCGCAGCCCAGTACGCCGGCCGCGGCCCCGAGCCCGGCCGCCAGCACCCCGCCCCCGGTCTCCGGCGGCGATGCGGCGCAGTCCGCGCTCGGGGTGTGCATCCGCAATGCCGAAGAGGGCGGCAGCTACGTGTGGGGCCCGGGTAACGGCGGCGGCGCCTACCAGTTCACGCTCGGCACCTGGGAGGCCTACGGCGGCGCGGCCAGCGAGTACGGCGTGGCCGGCCCGGCCTACCAGGACCAGATCTTCGACAATGCGATCGCCGCGGGCGGCGCCTCCAACTGGACCAACTACGACGGCTGCTAGACCCCGCCAGCCCGCGCCGCCGGCCGCGGATCCCCGGGGCGGCCCGCCGTAGCGGTGCTTCGCGGCGGTGGTTCGCGGCAGTGACTTGCGGCAGAGATTTGCGGCAGTGTTTGCGGCGGGGCCCCGCCATCGCGCGCGAACCTTGTTGCGGTGCTCCCTCGTCCTTACTAAGCTTCCCGGTTGTACAACCGTAAGGTTGTTATGACAGGGAGGAGCCCGGCATGATGGAGCTGATCACCCCCCAGCGCCGGCGGCTGGCGGACCTGCTGGACGGCCTGAGCCCGGCGCAGTGGCAGGCGCCCACGCTGTGCGCCGGCTGGACGGCCGGGCACGTGCTCGCCCACCTGACCATGCCGTTCCGCATCAGCGAGGGCGAGTTCATGGCCGGGCTCGCGCAGTCCGGCGGCGACTTCACCGCCTACTCCGATGCCATCGCCGAGCGGGACAGCGGGCTGCCGCAGGCTGAACTAGCCGGGCTGCTGCGCGACAACGCAGACAACCCGTGGGCACCGCCCGGCGGCGGCCTGGCCGGCGCGCTCAGCCACGACCTGATCCACGGCCTGGATGTCACCTGGCCGCACGACGCGACCAGCTGGGCGGACCCGGCGGCGCTGACCGCCGTCCTCGGCATGGCCGCGAACGGCGGCGAGCAGCGCAGCGTGTTCGGCTTCGGCCTGGCCGGCCTGCGGCTGCAGGCCAGCGACCTGGACTGGGCGACGGGCACCGGCGAGCCGCTGGCCGGCCGCGGCCAGGACCTGCTGCTGCTCATCGCGGGCCGGCGGCTGCCCCGCGACCGGTTCACCGGGCCTGGCGCGCAGCGGCTGCCGGACGCGGCCTGATGGCCGCGGTCACCGCCGCCGACGAGCTGAGCGTCACCTTCGCCGCGCTGGCCGACCCGACCCGGCGCGCGATCGTGACCCGGCTGGCCGCCGGCGAGGCCACGGCCGGCCAGCTGGCCGAGCCGTTCTCGCTCACCCAGCAGGCCATCTCCAAGCACCTGAAGGTGCTGGAGCAGGCGGGCCTGATCTCCCGGACCAGGTCGGCGCAGACCCGGCCGTGCCGGCTGGAACCCGGCCGGTTCGACCAGGCCGCCGACTGGATCGGCCGCCACCGGCAGCTGTGGCACGAGCGCTACGACCGGCTCGACGCGCACCTGGAGGCGCTGGCCGCCGCCCCGCCGGAACCGCCGCCGGGCCAGTCCCCCCCGCAGTCCCGGGAACAGGCTCCGGAGCAAGCACCATGACCGAGCCGGGGGAGTTCACCTACCGCCGGGTGCACCGGGCCAGCCCGGAGCTGCTGTTCGACTGCCTGACCCAGCCCGGGCACCTCGCGCGGTTCTGGGGGCCGGCCGGCACCAGCACCCCGCCCGGCGGCATCACCGTGGACCTGCGGCCCGGCGGCGTTTTCGAGACCGTCATGGTCAACAAGGCCGACGGCAGCCGGTACACCATGCGCGCGGTCTACCTGGAGGTGCGGCGGCCGGTCCGGCTGGTGTGGGCCGAGCCCGACGTCGAGGGCGGGATGACCACCACCATCACGTTCACCCGGCTGGACGAGCAGCACACCGAGGTGGTGACCCGCCAGACCAACGTGCCGCCGCAGATGGCCGTCCCGCAGGCCCGCGCGGGCTTCGAGACCAGCCTGGACCGGTTCGCCGCCTACGCCGCGGAGCTGGCCGCCCGTCCGCCGGGCTAGCCGCCCGGGCAGCCGGAGTAGGGCACCTGGCTCAGATCGGGGAACGCGTCCAGGAACTGGACCGCGGTCTGGCCCCGCTGCGCGTAGCGCAGCCTGAACTGGACCGGGTCGGGGCCCGGGCAGCGGACCAGTACCCGGAAGGTGACGGTGAACCAGCCGCTGGCCCCGGGGGCGAGCACGTTGCCGCCGGGCGCGCCCGCTTCGAGCGCCCCGCACGGCTGCCAGCTCTGTGCGACCGGGCGCAGCCCGCCGAGCGGCAGCACCGCGGTCACCCGGCGCAGCGTGACTGGCGCGCGGGAGCCGTTGCTGACCTGCATCCCGAGCTGCAGCTGCCGCCCGGTCTGGGCCGAGCACTCGGCCGTGGCCGGGCTGACCGCGGGCCCGCCCGACTCGGTCACGGCCTGCGATGGCCGGCGCGCGCCGCCCGCCGCCGGGCGGCCGGCCACCGCGTAGCCCGCCGCGAAGCCGGCCGCCAGCGCGGCCGCGGCCAGCAGCACGACCAGCACCAGGCTCCGCGGCGGCCGCGGCCAGCGCACCGGGGGCCGGCCGCTGCCCTGCTGCACCAGATCAGGCCCCGCTGATCCCGGTGATCCCGCCGGCCCCGAGGGTCCCAGAGGTCTCGCTAGTCCCGGAGGTCCCGCCGGCCCCGCAGGTCCCGTCGGCCCCGGAGGTCCTGTTGGCCCCGGAGGTCCCGCTGGTCCCGGAGAACCCGGGCCACGGCCAGCCGCCCCGCGCCCGGCCGGCGACATTCGGCGCCACTGCTCGTGGTGGTCCCTGCCGGTCATCTCGCCACCATAAGCCCGGGGTGCGGGGCCGAGCCGCCGCGGCCGGCCAGCCTCCAATTGCGGGAAGCGTGGTTTCGGCCCGGCTAGCCGGGAACGGTAAGTAGGCAAGACCGTCCGCTGGTGCCGCCCGCACCAACTCTCACGTCAAGGGGCGCAGGACGGTCGCGGCGCGGCAGCGCGCGAGCGCACCGGGGGTGCCGCGGCAGCGGCCGGCGCCTGCAGTCCCCCGGGGAGGAGTTCCGTCATGCCGTCACCCTCCGAGCGCATCGAACAGCTGCTGGACGCCGGGCCGTTCGACCCGCCCGCCGGCTTTGCCCAGCACGCCCAGGTCACCGACCCCGGCATCTACGAGCAGGCGGCGGCCGACCCGCCGGCCTGGTGGGCCGAGCAAGCCCGGCAGCGGCTGGAGTGGGCGACGCCGTTCAGCACGGTGCTCAACGACAGTGACGCGCCGTTCTACAAGTGGTTCGAGGACGGCACGCTGAACGCCTCGCACAACTGCCTGGACCGGCACGTCAGCGCCGGGCACGGCGACCGGGTCGCCTTCCACTGGCACGGCGAGCAGGGCGAGCAGCGGGCCTTCAGCTACGCCGACCTGCTCGCCGAGGTGCAGCGGCTGGCCAATGCGCTGACGGACAAGGGGGTGCGCAAGGGCGACGTGGTCGGCATCTTCATGCCGATGATCCCCGAGGTCGTGGTGGCCATGCTGGCCTGCGCCCGGATCGGCGCGCCGCACAACGTGGTGTTCGGCGGGTTCTCGCCCTCGGCGGTGCGCGAGCGGATGGAGGTGTCGGAGGCCACGGCGCTGATCACGGTGGACGGCGCCCGGCGGCGCGGCAAGACCGCCCCGATCAAGTCCGAGGTAGACAAGGTCATCGGCGACCTGGACAGCCTCAAGACCGTGGTCGTGGTCCAGGCCACCGGCGCAGACTGCGAGATGCGCGAGGGCCGCGACCACTGGTACCACGAGGTGCTGGAGGCGGCCGATCCCGACTGCCCGGCCGAGCCGATGGAGGCCGAGCACCCGCTGTTCCTGCTGTACTCCTCGGGGTCCACGGCCAAGCCCAAGGGCATCCTGCACACCACCGGCGGCTACCTGACCGGCGTGACCACCACGACCGCGACCGTCTTCGACCTCAACCCGGAACGCGACGTCTACTGGTGCGCCGCCGACGTGGGCTGGGTCACCGGGCACTCCTACATCGTGTACGGCCCGCTGTCCAACGGGGCCACCTGCGTGCTGTACGAGGGCGCGCCCGACTACCCGGACAAGGACGTCTGGTGGAGCGTGGTCGAGAAGTACAAGGTGTCGATCCTCTACACCGCGCCGACCGCGATCCGCAGCCACATGAAGTGGGGCGCGGAGTACGCGAACAAGCATGACCTGTCCTCGCTGCGGCTGCTCGGCTCGGTCGGCGAGCCGATCAACCCCAAGGCCTGGCTGTGGTACTCCATCGTGATCGGCGGCGAGCGCTGCCCGATCGTGGACACCTGGTGGCAGACCGAGACCGGCTCGATCATGATCTCGCCGCTGCCCGGCCTGACCAAGACCAAGCCGGGCTCGGCGACCAGGCCGCTGCCGGGCGTCTCGGCCGCGCTGCTCGACGAGGACGGCAAGGAAATCGACGAGGGCAGCGGGCTGCTCGCGCTCACCCGGCCGTGGCCGAGCATGCTGCGCACGCTGTATCAGGACCCGGACCGCTACGTCGAGACCTACTTCTCCAAGTTCGGTCCCGAAACGTACTTCGTCGGCGACGGCGCCCGCAAGGACTCCGACGGCTACTTCTGGATCACCGGCCGGGTGGACGACGTGATCAACGTCTCCGGGCACCGGCTGTCCACCGCCGAGATCGAGTCCGCGCTGGTCTCGCACACTGCGGTAGCCGAGGCCGCGGTCATCGCGGTCGAGGACGAGGACACCGGCCAGTCGGTGGTCGCCTACGTCACCGTCGTCGGCGACGCGGACACCAGCGACGAGCTGGTGACCGAGCTGCGCGGGCACGTGGCCGACCGGATCGGCAAGCTGGCCCGGCCCAAGCGGGTCATCTGGGCCAAGGACCTGCCCAAGACCAGGTCCGGCAAGATCATGCGCCGGCTGCTGCGCGACATCGCCGGGCACAAGGACCTCGGTGACGTCTCCACGCTGGCCGACCCCTCGGTGGTGGACGTGCTGCAGCAGTCGGCCGACGATAACGAGGAGAAGTAACTACCCGCCAGCGCTGCCGCAGGCAGCGCCCGCACGATCCCCGCAGGCAGGAAAAGGCCCCCACCGGGCAGGAAAGGAGCAGCGCGTGACAGCGACCAGCCAGCCGCGAGCACACGACGAACAGGGAGTTGTGGCCCACCGGGTCGCCCTGGTCACCGGGGGCACCCGCGGCATCGGCGCCGCGATCAGCAAGGCCCTGGCCAGTGAGGGCGCGTCCGTGGCGGCCGGCTTCCGGCGGAACAACGAGGCCGCGGAGAAGTTCGCGGCCAGCGTGGCGGACGAGCACCCGGGGACCACGTTCACCGTGCACGAGGGCAACATCGGGGAAGCCGGCGACTGCCGCCGGGTGGTCAGCGAGGTCATCGAGCAGCACGGCCGGCTGGACATCCTGGTCAACAACGCCGGCATCACCATCGACAAGGTCTCGCACAAGCTGACCGACGAGGACTGGCAGCGGGTCATCGCGATCAACCTGTCCGGGGCGTTCTTCATGGCCCAGGCCGCGCTGGAGCACATGCTCGAGCGCGGCACCGGGCGGATCGTGAACGTGTCCTCGGTGATCGGCGAGATCGGCAACATCGGCCAGATCAACTACGCCGCGTCCAAGTCGGGCCTGTTCGGGCTGACCAAGTCGATGGCCAGGGAGGCGATCTTCGTGCTCGGCCGGTCGGACAAGCCGCCGGGTGACGGCGTGGGCATCACCGTGAACTGCGTCACCCCCGGGTACATCGCCACCGACATGGTGGCGTCCATGCCGGAGAAGGCGCTGGACCGGGTCCGGGCGCAGATCCCGGTCGGCCGGCTCGGCACGCCCGAGGAGGTCGCCCGGGTGGTCGCGTTCCTGGCCGCGGACGCCTCGTCCTACATCACCGGCCAGCTGTGGGGGGTCAACGGGGGCATGGACATGTAGCCCGCTGGTGCCCCCCCGATCAGCAAACCAGCACGCAGGGAGTACAGGTAGACCATGAGCAGTAGCGAGCAGCCAGACGTCCTCGTCCTGTCCGGTACCAGGACCGCGATCGGCAAATTCGGCGGCGGGCTCAAGGACGTCCCGCCGTGTGACCTGGCCGCCACCGTGGTGCGCGAGGCGGTCCAGCGCTCCGGCGCCGACCCGGCCGACGTCGGTCACGCGGTGTTCGGCAACGTCATCCACACCGAGATCAGGGACATGTACCTGGCCCGGGTCGCGGCGGTCAACGGCGGCCTGGGCGTGGAAACCCCGGCGTTCACGCTGAACCGGCTGTGCGGCAGCGGCCTGCAGGCCATCGTGTCCGCGGCGCAGACCATCCTGCTCGGCGACGCGGAGGTCGCGGTGGCCGGCGGCGCGGAGTCGATGAGCCGCGGCGCGTACTGGCTGCCGTCCCTGCGCTGGGGCCAGCGGATGGGCGACGGCAAGACCATCGATGCCACGGTCGGCGCGCTGACCGACCCGTTCGACGCCTGTCATATGGGCGTGACCGCCGAGAACGTGGCGGAGGACTACGGGGTGTCACGCGCTGACCAGGATGCGCTGGCGGTCGAGAGCCACCACCGGGCGGCCGCGGCCCGCGACAACGGCTATTTCACCGAGCAGATCACGCCGGTCGAGGTGAAGGGCCGCAAGGGCACCGTCACGGTCGACACCGACGAGCACATCCGCGACAACGTCAGCGCCGACGACATGGCCAAGCTGCGGCCGGCGTTCGCCAAGGACGGCTCGGTCACCGCGGGCAACGCGTCCGGGATCAACGACGCGGCCGCCGCCGTGGTGCTGGCCAGCGCGCAGTTCGCGGAGAGCAAGGGGCTGACCCCGCTCGGCCGGCTGGTGGCCTACAGCCACGCCGGGGTGGCGCCCAGGATCATGGGCATCGGCCCGGTCCCGGCCACCCGCAAGGTGCTGGACAAGACCGGGCTGAAGGTCGACGACATCGACGTGTTCGAGGTCAACGAGGCCTTCGCCGCCCAGGCCGGCGCGGTGATCAACGAGCTGGGGCTGCCGCCGGAGAAGGTCAACCCCAACGGCAGCGGCATCTCGCTGGGCCACCCGGTCGGCGCCACCGGCGCGATCCTGGCCGTCAAGGCGCTGTACGAGCTGCGCCGCACCGGCGGCCGGTACGCCCTGGTTACCATGTGCATCGGCGGCGGGCAGGGCATCGCGGCCATCTTCGAGCGGCTGTAGCCGCGGCCGGGGACGACCACAGGAAGGAGCACGCGTGAGCGGACCGGAGGACGCCCGGGCCACCAGCGAGCGGGCGGCCAACGCCCTTGGCCAGGAGACCGGCCTGGTGCCGGGCGGCGCGGACATGGCCGGGTTCGCCATGGCGATGCGCGGGGTGCTGGCGCGGGCCGTGCTGCGGCCGGACGCGGTGGCCGCGGCGACGCTGCGCTACGGCACCAGCCTGGCCCAGATCGGCCCGGCCGCGATGGCGCGCTGGCTCGGCGCGGGCACCGACCCCCCGGTGCCCGTGAACGGCAAGGACCGCCGGTTCGGCGACCAGGCCTGGGAGGACAACCCGGCGTTCTTCGCGCTGCGCCAGGCCTACCTGGCCGCCTGCCGGTACGGCGAGGACCTGCTGGCAGCCGGCCAGGGCGACCCGGTGGCCGACGGCAAGGCCAAGATGGCCGGCGGCCTGATCGCCGACGCGCTCGCGCCGACCAACTTCCTGCCCACCAACCCGGCCGCGCTCAAGCGGGCGTTCGACACCGGCGGCGCCAGCATCGCCGCGGGGCTCAGGAACTTCGCCGACGACCTGCTCACCAACAACGGCCGGCCGCGCCAGGTGGACGCCAGCGGGTTCACCGTGGGCGGCAACCTGGCGGTCACCCCCGGCCAGGTCGTCTACCGCAACGACCTGATGGAGCTGATCCAGTACGCGCCGCAGACCAAGCGGGTGCACGCGGTGCCGCTGCTGGCCAGCCCGCCGTGGATCAACAAGTACTACATCATGGACCTGGCCCCGGGCCGCAGCCTGCTGGAGTGGGCGGTCCAGCACGAGCGCACCGTGTTCGCGATCTCCTACCGCAACCCGGACGCGTCGATGCGCGGGGTGACGCTGGAGGACTACTTCAACTCCGGCCCGCTGGCGGCGCTGGACGTGATCGGCGACATCACCGGCGCGGACAAGACCGACGTGGTCGGCCTGTGCCTGGGCGGTGCCCTGGCCGCGATGCTCGCCGCCTGGATGGCGGAGACCGGCGACAGCCGGCTGGGCTCGCTGACGCTGCTGAACACCCTGCTGGACTACCGCCAGCCCGGCGTGCTCGGCGCGTTCACCGACGAGGAGACGGTAGCCCGGCTGGAACGGCAGATGGCGCAGACGGGGGTGCTGGACGGGGCCCAGATGGCCGGCACGTTCGACCTGCTGCGGGCCAACGACCTGATCTTCAGCTACGTGGTGTCGAACTGGCTGCTCGGCCAGAGCCCCCCGGCGTTCGACATCCTGGCCTGGAACGGCGATTCGACCCGGCTGCCGGCCGCGATGCACTCCTTCTACCTGCGCGCCCTTTATCTCCGCAACGAGCTGGCCGAGGGGAAGCTGACCCTGGCCGGGCAGCGGCTGGCGCTGTCGGACGTCAAGAACGACGCCTACGTGGTCGGCGCGGTCAACGACCACATCGTGCCGTGGGAGGGGTCCTACCAGGCCACCCGGCTGCTCGGCGGCGAGGTGCGGTACGTGCTGTCCAGCGGCGGCCACATCGCCGGGGTGGTCAACCCGCCCGGGCCGAAGGCGCATTTCTTCTCCGCCGGCGAGCACCCGGCCGACCCGGCCCGGTGGAAGGCCGCCACGCAGACCGCGAGCCGGTCCTGGTGGGAGGACTGGGCCGACTGGTCGGGAGAGCGGGCCGGGCCCAAGACCGCCCCGCCGCCGATGGGCAGCAAGCGCCACCCGCCCTCCGGCGACGCGCCGGGCGAGTACGTCCGCGGCTAGCGGCCCGGCCGTGCCAGCGGCGGGCGGTCCTCCGGGAAGGGGCTTCGACCAGCCTGGCGGCGGCGCGCCGGACCAGAACCTGCTGAATGAGCCATCGGGCGGCGGAGGCCATCCGTCCGACTGAACCCGGACGCCGGCCGCGGGCCCGGCGGCGCGCTGACCGCGCCGCAGGGCACTATGGTCTGGTGCGCTTCGTCTTCAGCCCGCCGGCCGGGCAGGCGGCCGGGCTGCTCACGCTGCCGTTCGCCGAGCCGCTGGAGGACTGGCGGGACGAGCGGATGGTCGAGATCCGCCAGCGCGGGCTGTCCCGGCACGTGGTCCGCTTCGTCGCCGACAGCGGCGAGCTGTACGCGCTGAAATCGATCGACGAGCGGCTGGCCCGGCGGGAGTACCGGCTGCTGCGCGCCCTGGCCGACTGCAGCATCCCGGCCGTCGAGGTGGTCGGCATCGTGGTGGACCGGGGCCCGGATACCGAGGCGATCCTGGTCACCAAGTTCCTGGACTACTCCACCACCTACCGCGCGCTGTTCTCCAGCCCGCGCGGCGGCCAGCCGACCGACCGGCTGCTGGACGCCCTGGTCGAGCTGCTGGTCCGGCTGCACCTGTCCGGGTTCTTCTGGGGGGACTGCTCGCTGTCCAACACGCTGTTCCGCTACGACGCCGGGACGCTGGAGGCCTACCTGGTCGACGCCGAGACCAGCGAGCTGCACGCCGCGCTGAGCGACGGGCAGCGCCGCTACGACCTGGACCTGGCCGCGGAGCGGGTGGCGGGGGAGCTGTTCGACCTGGAGGCCGGCGGCCAGCTGCCGGCCGGGGTGGACCCGGTGACGACCAGCGACGAGCTGAAGCGCCGGTACCAGGCCCTGTGGGACGAGCTGACCCGCGAGGAGGTGCTGCAGCCGGACGAGCAGCGGTTCAAGATCGCTGAACGGCTGCGGCGCCTGAACGAGCTGGGCTTCGATGCCGACGAGGTCGAGCTGGTCAGCGTGCCGGAAGGCACCCGGCTGCGGATCCGGACCAAGGTCGCGGAGTCCGGTCAGAGCTCGCGGCAGCTGTTCCGCCAGGCCGGCATCGTGGCCGACGAGAACCAGGCCCGGCGGCTGCTCAACGACATCGCCAGCTTCCGCGGCTACCTGGAGCAGCAGGAAGGCCACCCGATCTCGGAGACCACGGCCGCGCACCGCTGGCTGGAGGAGATCTACGACCCGGTTGTGGCGCAGATCCCCGAGCGGCTGCGCGGCCGGCTCGCGCCGCCCGAGGTGTTCCACGAGATCCTGGAGCACCGGTGGTACCTGTCCGAGCAGGCCGGCCGGGACGTCGGCACGACCGCGGCGGCCCGCTCCTACCTGGCCACCGTGCTGCCGCAGGTGCCCGAGCCGCTGAGCCTGGCGGCCGGCGGCGCCGACGACACCGGCCAGCTGCCGCTGCCCGCCCCCGACCTGCCGCTTGCCTAGCGGATCAGTCCGAGCTGCCGGACAGCGCGCGGCACACCCCGCGGACTGCGTCGGCGACCGGTTCGAGCGGCCCGTCCGGCAGGTCCGCACAGCCCGGCGGCCGCTCGCCCGGCGCGGCGTCCAGCGCCGCGGGCAGCGCCCGCAGCACCCGGGTCAGCTCGGCGACCTGGCCGGCCGGCGGCGGCCCGGCGCTGTCGAAGCTCACCGTCGCGGCGGTGACGGCGTCCATCAGCTGCTCCAGCGCGACCACGGCGGGCCACCAGGCGGTGGCCTGGCGGCTGATGGCCCGCGGCTCGGCCATCGTGCGCTGGAATTCGGCCCGCAGGTCCGACAGCGCCCGGTAGGCCTGCCGCCGGTACCGGTTCCGCCCGGCGCCCGCGCTCTCCGGGCCGCCCGGGCGGTCCGGGCCGCCCAGCGCCCGCTCGGTGTAGTCCGCCGTCTTGCGGATCGCGCTGGCCAGCTGGCCCGGCAGGTGCGCATGCCATGACATCGGCCAGGCGGCGTAACCGGCCAGCAGCACGATCAGGCAGCCGAGCAGCGTGTCGTACAGCCGGATCTCGGCCAGCCGCCAGCCGGCCCGGGTGAGCAGATCGATCAGCAGCACGACCAGCGGGGTCAAGAACGCCGACATCAGGCCGTAATTGCGGGTACGGCCGTAGGGCAGCAGCGCGGCCAGCACGGCCAGCGGGATCAGCAGCAGCGGGCCGTACGGCACGGCAGCCAGGATCAGCGCGCCGGCCACCACGCCGATGACGGTGCCGAGGCCGCGCTGCACCGCCCGGGCGAACACCGAGCCGAAGTCGGGCTTGAGCACGATCGCGACCGTGAGCACCACCCAGTAGGACCGCTGCAGCGGCAGCACCTCGCTGCACACCGCGGCCACCCCGATGCACAGCATCAGCCGGGCCGTGAACAGCCAGACCAGCGGCCCCTGCCGGATCCGCTCCAGCCGGGCGCCAAACTGCGCCCGGGCGCCGGGCCGGCCCGCCCGCCCGGGCCCGGCCGGCACCGGCCCCTGGCCGGCCGCCAGCCGGACCGCTCCGGCCAGCCGGTCCCAGCACGCCTGCTCGGCCGCGCTGCGGCCGGCTCCCGGTCGGGCAGCCGCGGCGGCGCGGTCCCGTACCTGATGCTCTCCGCCACCCCCTCGATCGCGGTGACCAGGCCCGGGCCGGGCGGCTGACCGGTCAGGGCCAGCGCCGTGCAGGCCTCGGTCAGCAGCGACGCCTGGTTCAGCAGGGCCATCAGCCGGGCCAGCTGCGCGTTCCGGCCGCCGAACGCCGAGCGGTCGGTGAGCAGCGCGTCGTAGGCGTCGTTCAGCGCCGCGGTGATCTGCTGCCGCGCCGCCGGGTAGCCCCCGGTGCCCGCTGCCCGCACCCCGCCGGCCAGAGCCTGGTACACCTGCGCGACCAGGCCGAGCTCGGGCCGCTGCGGATGCGCCAGCCAGCCCGGGACCAGCAGCAGCACCGCCCACGCCACCCCGGCCAGGAACAGCACCGGGGTCAGCCAGGCCGGGCGCAGCGCCCCGAGCGGCCCGGTGCTGAACGCGGCGTAGACCAGCAGCTGCAGGCTCGCCAGCGAGGCGATGTCGCTGACCGCCGACATCAGCGCCGACACCCCGGCCACCGCGACCAGCACCGCCACCGTGATCCAGCCGCGGCCGTGGATCAGCTCCCCGATGATCAGGCCAGGCGCCCCGCCGAGCAGCCCGGCGCAGACGATCCGGCGGACCCGCAGCGGATAGGGGCCGCCCCGGTCGACGATCGCCCCGAGCAGGCCGCCGGTGGCGATCAGCATCCCGGGTACCGGCTGGCCGGCGGCCAGGCCCGCGGCCAGTGGCGCGGCAATGGCCAGCAGGGCGCGCAGCATCTGGGTCCACGGCACCGGGGCGGGGACCGGCTTGACCACCTCGACCAGCCAGTCCGGGACCGCCGCGTCGGCCAGGGCCAGCCCGGCGTCCCGGCCGGCCTCGGCGCGGCGGCGCAGCCGCCCGGGCGCGCGCGGATCGCTTCTGGTCATCGCGGCTCTGCCTGCCCCTGTCCCTTGTCCGCCGGGCCCGCGCTCACTTCTCTGTCCGCCGGCCCGCCGGTTAACCGGGTCCGGGCCCGTCCGCCAGCGGCGGGGCCCAGCCCGGGCGCCGGATCAGGCAGAACGGGTGCCCGGCCGGGTCGGCGTAGACGTTCTCGCCGTCCAGCCTGGCTGCCCCGAGGGCCAGCACCCGCGGCCCGGCCGCGGCCACGTCCTCGACCATCACGTCGAAGTGCACCTGCTGCGGCACGGCCGGATCGGGCCAGCTGGGCGGCCGGTGCCCGGGCGCGAGCTGGAAGGCCAGGCCCGAGATGGTGTCGCTGGCCGCCACCACCACCCAGTCCTCGCTGCGGTAGGTGACCGGCTGGCCCAGCAGCGCGGACCAGAACTCCGCCGCGGCGGCCGGGTCCGGGCAGTCGAGCACGACATGATGCATCCTGGCGAACATGCCCCCATGCTCGCACTGCCGCGGTGCCCGGCACCGCCGGCCGGCCGGGACCTGGGCTTGTCCCCGCGGGGTCCGCCGCGGTCCCGCCGCGCAGGCGGGGCGGCCGTTTGCCTCCGGTGACCGCGGGTAACGCAGGTGCCTTAACCGAAAGGCGGATGCGCATGACCGACAACGCGAACCTCGCGCCGCAGGACGCCTCGGCCGGCGAGCTGGTCCAGCAGCTGTCCGAGCAGGTGTCCCGGCTGATCAAGGACGAGCTGCGGCTGGCCCAGCTGGAGATGACCAGCAAGGGCAAGCGGGCCGGCGCCGGGATCGGGATGCTCGGCGGCGGCGGCGTGATCGCCCTGTACGGGGTGGGCTGCCTGCTGGCCGCGGCGATCATCGGGCTGGCCGGCGCGGTCGCCGCCTGGCTGGCTGCGCTGATCGTCGGCGTGGCGCTGCTGGCCGCCGCCGGGATCGCCGCGCTCGCCGGCCGGTCCCAGCTGCGGCGCTCAACCCCTCCCGTTCCGGCCCAGACTGTCGATAGCGTGAAGACCGACGTTGAGGAAATCCGGAAGAGGGTGCACCGATGAGCACGGACCCCGGCGCGAGCCACACCCCCCAGCATGCGCTGGACACCACCGCCGCCAGCCAGCCGGCCGAGATCACCGGCGTGCCCGCGGACGACGCGCAGGCGCTGACCGCGGAGATCGAGCGGACCCGCGAGCAGCTCGGCCAGACCGTCGAGGCGCTTGCGGCCAAGGTGGACGTGAAGTCCCAGGCCCGGCGCAAGGTGGCCGAGCTGCGCGGCCGCCGCGACCAGGTGGCGGCCCAGGCGGCCGCGGCCCGCGGGCAGGTGGCCAGCCAGGCGGCCACGGCCCGGGGCCAGGTCGCGGCGCAGGCGGCCGCGGCCCGGGGGCAGGTGGCGGTGCAGGCCGCTGCGGCCCGGGACCGGGCCTGGCAGGCCGCCCCGCCCGCGGTGCAGCGCGCCGCCCAGCAGGCCGCCGCGCGGGTGCCGGACGCGGCAAAGCAGGCCGCCGGCCGGGTTCCTGACGCCGCCCGGCAGCGCCGGGTGCAGGGTGCGGCCGTGGCCGCGGCGGCCCTGCTAGCGTGCTGGATCATCATCCGCAGGAGACGCCAGTGATCAAGATTGTCTACAAGGTCCTGAGCCTGGTCCTCGGCATCGCCGGGGGCATTATCACCGCCCGGCTGTTCCGGCAGGCCTGGAAGCTCGCCGCCGGGGAGGACGAGGCGCCCAAGCCCGACGACGCGACCCGCGGCTGGCGGGAAGTGCTGGCCGCGGCCGCCATCCAGGGCGCGATCGCGAGCGTCGTGCGCGCTGCGGTCCGCCGCTCCGCGGCGGTGAGCACCCGCCGGCTCACCGGCACCTGGCCGGGCAAGACCAGCGACGACGAAGCCTGACCCGTTACCTGCGGGAGGCGGCGGCCCGGGCGGCCAGCTCCCGCAGCGGCACCTCCATGGCCTGCGCGAAGGCCGGGAACGGGTGAACCAGATCGGCCAGCACCTCCAGCGGCACGCTGGCCCGGATGGCCAGCGCGGCCTCGGTGATCCATTCATCCGCGCGCGGGGCCGCGGCGGCCGCCCCGATCAGAACCCCCCGGGCTGCGTCGGCGGCCAGCAGCAGCTGCCCGGCACTGGCCCCGTCGGTGGCCGTTCTGGGCAGGTCCGCGACACTGGGTCAGCTCGCGCCGGGCAGGACCCGGGGCTCGATCGGCTCCTCCCGGGCGGTCCCGCCCTCGGCGGTGATGCGGAACGCGAGCTTGCCGCGCTCCTCGGTGACCGCCTCGGCCAGCCGGGTGCCGCGGTAGAGCAGGCCCACGCCGTTGTCGGTCGCGTACCCGTCCGGCAGCGTGCCGTCCGCGACGAGCTGCTGCATCAGCGGCCGGCGCTGCGCCTCGGCGTCGTAGTGCACGCCGTTGGCGTACGGCAGGAAGCCCAGCCCGTTGGTGACCGGGCGCAGCCTCGGGCCGAACGAGTCGGTGGTGCCGCCCGCGTGCCAGCAGACCGAGCCCGCCGACACCCCCGCCAGCACCACCCCGGCCTGCCAGGCCGCGCGGAACGCCGCGTCCAGCCCGTGCAGCCGCCACAGCACCAGCAGGTTGGCCACGGCTCCGCCGCCCACCCAGACCACGTCCTGCGCCAGCAGGAACGCCTCCGGGTCGTCCACGCCCAGCATCGGGAACAGCCGCAGCTGCGACACCTCGACCCCGGCGGCCCGGCCGGCGTCGGCGATCATGGCGGCGAACGCGAGCTGGTCGCCGCCGGCCGTGCCGACATGCGCAAGCCGGGGCGCGCGGCCGGTCACCCCGGCCAGCTCGACGGCGTAGCTCAGCAGCGGGGCGAACTCCCATTCGGTGCGGCCGGTGCCCGGGCGCAGCCCGCCCGAGGTGGCCAGGATCGTCGGCTCGTCAGCGGTCATGACCGGCTACGTTACACATCCGCGGTTGCTGCGGGCTCCCCGCGTATTTCCCGCGGGTTCGCTGCGGCCGGGAGCCGCGGCGCCGGCCCGGGGCTACCCTGGCAGTTACCAGCGGCTTCGGCCCGCATGGCGGTGAACGGCGCCCTGATGGGTAGGCGGAGGTCATGTATCTCGCGGTCACCCTGATCTCGGCAGTGCTGCTGGGCGCCGGCTTCGTGCTGCAGCAGCGGGCCGCCGAGGAAGTCCCGCGGATTCACTTCCTGCACCTGCACCTGATCGCCGAGCTGCTGCGCAAACCGCGCTGGCTGGGCGGGGTGGCGGCGATGGTGGCCGGCGAGCTGCTGTCGTCGTGGGCCGAAGGGCACGTCCGGCTCGCGCTGGCCGAGCCGCTGCTGGCCACCAGCCTGCTGTTCGCGCTGGTGCTGGCCGTGCCGCTGTCCGGCCAGGCACTGCGCCAGTCGGAGATCATCGGCGCGCTGCTGCTCGGCGCCGGGGTGGGCGTGCTGGCCCTGGCCCAGGTGGACGGCTCCGGCCCGGTCGCCTCGTTCGGCTCGCCCGGCTACTGGTGGACGGCCGCGGCGGTCGCGCTGATCGCGGCGGCCTTCGTGCAGGCCGGCCGCCGCCGCGGCGATGAGCGGCGGGCCACCCTGGTCGGCGCGGGCGCCGGGCTGGTATTCGGCATCTCCGACGCGCTGACCCGGCGCACCGTGGTCATGCTGGACGGGCATCACCCGTTCGCGCTGCTGACCACCTGGCCCGGCTACGCGGTGGCGGGGGCCGGGATCGTCGGCGTCTGGCTGATGCAAAGCGCGTTCAACTCCGGCCCGCTGCACGCCTCGCTGCCGTCGATGACCGCCGGCGAGCCGATCGCCGGCCTGGCCCTCGGCGTGCTGGTGTTCGGCGACCGGTTCCCGGTGTCACCGGGCTGGCTGGCCCTGCAGTCGGCCGGGGTCGTCGCCATGCTGGCGGGCGTGGTGCTGGTGGCCCGCGCGCCGGCCTTCGCCGACCTGGCGAAGACGATCACGCACCGGCACCTGCCGCACCTGGACGTGCCGCACCTGGACGTGCCGCACCTGGACGTGCCGCGCCTGGACCTGCCGCACCTGGAGCTGCACCCGCCGCATCTCGTGCTGCACCCGCGCGCCGAGGCGGGGGCGACGCCCGGCCGGGTGCCGGACCTGGCGCCCACCGACCTGCCCGGCCGCGACGGCTAGCCCGGCCGGCCTGCCGGGCCGGTCCGGCTGCGCTGACCGGAGCCGGCGGTCGTTTTGCCTCCGGGCGCGCGGGTAGCGCCGTGCCCGGAGGCAAACATGGAGCGCAGGAACACTAAGCACAGCCCGCGAATGGACGAGCAGCTGGAGCACGAGACCGGCCCGCTGCGCCAGCCCGGCCACGCCGCTCATGCCGAGGAATGGCGCCAGGCCGAGCCGGTGGATGAGCCGCACGAGACATACCCGCCGGGGCAGCAGCCGGGCATGCCCGCCGGCCTGACGCCCGAGGACGCCGAGCGCCGGTCGGAGATCGCCCGGTTCCTGCAGCCAGGCCGGCTGCCGGCCACCGGCGCGCAGATCCGCGGCCAGCTGGCCGAAGCGGGGGCACCGGACGACGTGCTGGCCGAGGCGGACCGGCTGGACGACCAGCGCGAGTACACCTCGGCCGGGGACGTGGCCAGGGCCGTAGGGCTGCGGACCGAGGACCCGCGTGACGGGGATTAGCGCGGCGGGAGTGATCGCGACGGAGGTCCGCAATGCCGCGGCTGCGCCGTAGCGACACCTCACGGCCGGGGCTGACCCGGCGCCGCCGGGGCCGCGGCTTCGAGTATCTCGGCGCCGACGGCTGCCAGGCCGCCCCGGTCGACGTCGCCCGGATCCGGGCCCTGGTCATCCCGCCCGCCTGGACGAACGTGTGGATCTGCCCGCAGCCGAACGGGCACCTGCAGGCCACCGGGATCGACGCGGCCGGCCGCCGCCAGTACCTGTACCACCCGGACTGGCGGGCCCAGCGGGACAAGCTCAAGCACGACCACGTGCTGGACTTCGGCGCCCAGCTGCCCGCCGCCCGCGAGCAGGTCGGCGACGAGCTGGCCGGCCGCGGGCTGACCCGCGAGCGGGTGCTCGCGGCCGGGTTCACGCTGCTGGACGTCGGCCTGTTCCGGGTCGGCGGCGACCGCTACGCGGAGGAGAACGGCAGCTTCGGGCTGATGACCCTGCAGCGCGAGCACGTGCACGTCACGAAGGACGGCCTGGTGTTCGAGTACCCGGCCAAGAGCGGCAAGGAGCGGCTGCACGTGGTGACGGTGCCCGAGGCGGTGTCGGTCCTCCGCGGGCTGCGCCGCCAGCGGCCCGCGGAGGCGCGGCTGCTGGCCTTCCGCGACCGGCGGGGCTGGCACGAGCTGGACAGCGCGGACATGAACGACTACCTGCAGCAGCTGTTCGGGCTGCCGGTGAGCGCCAAGGACTTCCGCACCTGGCACGCGACCGTGCTCGCCGCCGTGGGGCTGGCGGTCTCCGGGAACGCGGCGGCCTCGCCCACCGCGCGCAAGCGGGCCGTCAGCCGGGTGGTCAAGGAGGTGTCGGACTACCTCGGCAACACCCCGGCGGTGTGCCGCGCCTCCTACATCGACGGACGGCTGATCGACCGGTATATGCACGGCGAGACGCTGCAGGTGCCGCTGGAGCGGCTCGGCGCCGGGGTGGAGCCGGGCTGGCCGGCCACCCAGGGCGGCTTCGAGGCCGCCGTGGTCCAGCTGCTGCGCGACTGAGCCGGCTGCGGTCCGGCCACCGGCGCGGCTGACCCGCAGGACTAGCCGGCCGCCGCGCGGGTAACAATTGCTGATCATGGCGTCGCGGCCGCGCTCGGGCGGGCCGGGCCCGGGCGGGGGATATCAGCCGCTGCCGGCCCGGCTCCCGCCCATGCTCGCGGTCACCGGCGAGCTGCCGCTCACCGACGCGGGCTGGGCCTACGAGGTCAAGTGGGACGGCATCCGGGCGGTCGTCTACGCCGACCGCGGCCAGGTCCGCGCGCTCAGCCGGGGCGATAAGGACCTGCTCGGCTCGTTCCCCGAGCTGGCCGAGGCGGGCGCGCTGCTGGCCGGGCGCCAGGCGGTACTGGACGGCGAGGTGGTCGCCCTGGACGGGCGCGGGCGGCCCAGCTTCGAGCTGCTGCAGCAGCGGATGCACCTGACCGGCGCGGCCCGGGTCGCGCGCCGGGCCCGCGAGATCCCGGCCGGCTACGTGGTCTTCGACGTGCTGCACCTGGACGGTACCTCGCTGCTGCCGCTCAGCTACGACCAGCGCCGCGAGCGGCTGGCAGGCCTGGCCGTGGCCGGGCGCTCGGTGCTGACCGGCGATTCGTTCGCCGGCGTGCCCGGCCGCGAGCTGGCCGCGTCACTGCGCCGCGGCGGCTTCGAGGGGGTGGTGGCCAAGCGCCGGGATTCGCCCTACCGGCCGGGCCGGCGCAGCAGCGAGTGGCGCAAGGTCAAGAATTTTGCCGCCCAGGAGGTCGTGATCGGCGGCTGGACCGAAGGGGAGGGCAACCGGGCGGGCTCTCTGGGCGCGCTGCTGATGGGCATACCAGACGGCTTGTTGCTGAACTACGCGGGGAAAGTGGGGACCGGCTTCACCGCCGCGACCCGCGCCGACCTGATGCGGCGGCTGGCGCCGCTGGCCCGCGCGGTGAGCCCGTTCGCGCAGCCGCTGGACCGCGCCGAGGCGGCGGCCGCGCACTACGTCCGGCCATTGATCGTCGGCGAGGTGCGCTACCGCGAGCGCACCGGTGACGGCCGCCTGCGGCACCCGTCCTGGCGCGGGCTGCGCCCGGACAAGGACCCGGCGGAGGTCCGGCTGGAGGACCGGGGGGAAGCCGAGGGCTAGCCAACGGGCTTGACCCGGTCCCAGAACGGGAACATGCTGTCCAGCGGCTGACTGAGGAGTCAGGACGGCACAGAGCTGGGCCGGGGGAAGGCATGAACAAGCTGCTGGCGCGGCTAGGCGGATTCGCGGCCAGGCGGTATCTGCTGGTCATCGCGGTCTGGGTGGTGATTCTCGGCGGCCTGTTGTGGGCCAAGGGCGCCTACGGCGGCGAGTACGTCAACAACTACAGCGTGTCCGGCACCGACTCGGCGACCGGCCAGAACCTGCTCAACGACAAGTTCCCGCAGCAGGGCGGCTACGCCGGCCAGATCGTGTTCCACGCGAAGAGCGGGACGCTGACCGGCGCGCAGGACGCGATCAACCAGGCCACCACGAACATCTCCAAGCTGCCGCACGTGATCAGGGCAGTGAGCCCGTACGCGTCGGCGGACTCGGGCCAGATCTCCAAGGACAACACGATCGCCTACTCCAACGTCGGCTGGAGCGTCAATCCCAGCTCGCTGGACCAGGCGTACCTGGACCGGCTGAACAAGGCCGTCCGGCCCGCCACCCAGGCCGGGCTGCAGGTCGAGTACGGCGCCGGGGCGGGCGAGATCGGCCAGGTCACCAAGGACCTCAAGTCCGAGGTCATCGGCCTGCTCTGCGCGCTGATCCTGCTGCTGTTCATGTTCGGCTCGCTGATCGCCGCGGCGATACCGCTGCTGTCGGCCATCTTCAGCGTGGGCGCGGGGCTGTCGCTGCTCGGCCTGCTGGCCGCGGCGATGACGTTCCCGACCACCGCGCCGACCATCGCGACCTTGCTGGGCCTCGGCGTGGCGGTGGACTACGGGCTGTTCCTGATGGCCCGCCACCGCGAGCAGATGGACACCGGGATGGACCTGGTGCCCTCGGCGGCGCGGGCCGAGGCCACCTCCGGGGCCGCCATCGTGGTGGCCGGCAGCACCGTGGTGATCTCGATCCTCGGCCTGTACGTGTCCGGCGTCAGCTTCGTCGGGTCGCTGGGCCTGGCCGCGGCCGTCGTGGTCACGATCACGATGGCGGCCGCGCTCACCCTGGTGCCCGCGTTCATGGGGGTGGCCCGCTCAGCCGTGCGGGCGCTGCCGGCCCGGATCCGGGCCCGGCGGGCCGGCGTGACGTCGCAGGAGCAGGCGGCCCGCAGCGCCGCGGAGACCCGCGAGGAGCACGAGCACTCCGCGTTCGCCCGGTGGGGCCGCAAGGTCAGCGAACGGCCCTGGCCGTGGGCGGCCGCCAGCGTCGCGCTGCTGGTCGTGCTGGCCATCCCGCTGTTCTCGATCACGCTCGGCCAGCCCGACAACGGCACCAACCCGACGACCGACTCCAGCCGCCGCGCCTACGACTTCATCTCGCAGGGCTTCGGCGTCGGCGTGAACGGGCCGCTGGCCGTGGTCACCAAGCTGCCCAAGCAGTCGTCCTCGGCCAACCAGTCGCTGCTCAACACCCTCAACCAGGACATCAGCAAGACCTCCGGGGTCGCCGCGGTGTCGCCGGCGTCGGTGAACTCGTCCGGCACCACGGCGGTGATGACCGTCATCCCGACCACCCGGCCGCAGGCCCCGGCGACGGAGAACCTGGTCAACCGGCTGCGCGACGACGTGCTGCCCAAGGTGAACGCGACCAGCTACGTCACCGGGCAGACCGCGGGGACGGTGGACTTCACCGAGCGGATCACCGGGCGGATGCTGTACCTGATCCTCGCGGTGGTGATCATCGCATTCATCCTGCTGACCACCGCGTTCCGGTCGGTGGTCATCGCCACCAAGGCCGCGATCCTGAACCTGCTGTCGATCGGCGCCGCCTACGGCGTGATCGTCGCCATCTTCCAGTGGGGCTGGGGCAAGGGCCTGATCGGCCTGCACACCACCCTGCCGATCCCGGCCTACGTGCCGATGCTGGTGTTCGCGATCGTGTTCGGCCTGTCCATGGACTACGAGGTGTTCCTGCTGTCCCGGGTGCACGAGGCCTGGCTGGAGACGAAGGACGCGCACCGCAGCGTGGCCATCGGGATCGGCGCGACGGCCCGGGTCATCACTACCGCCGCCGCGATCATGGTGGTGGTGTTCGCGAGCTTCGTGCTGGACACCAACCCGGTGGTCAAGATGCTCGCGATCGGGATGGCGTTCGCCGTGCTGATCGACGCGTCGCTGGTCCGGATGGTCCTGGTGCCCTCGGTGATGGCCCTGCTCGGCGCCCGCGCCTGGTGGATGCCGCACTGGATGGAGCCGATCGTGCCGCACCTGCAGCTGGAGGAGGGCGGCTCGGCCCCGGAGGCCGCGACGACCGCGGCCCCGGCCGGCGGGGACTAGCTCCTGCGGACGGCAAAGTTGTAGCAGCCGTAGCCGACGTTGCGCAGCTGGACCAGCGCGACCTCGGGCCGGGCGAGCAGGCCGCGGATCACCGGCATGGCCCGGCCGCCGTCCGCGGCCAGCACCCCGGCGGCGATCCGGCCCTCGTGGTCGTAGGCGCGCACGACCTGCTGGCGGTGGCGGAGCGCGGGCGGGTACCGGTCCGGGGTGGCGTAGCCGCCGCACGGCTGCGCGTGCACGAACACCGGGCCGGTCTCGGCGTAGGGGCCGCGGCCGCCGGGCGGGGCGTAGCTGAGCAGCAGCACCCGCTCGCCGGAGCGGGACTCGCGCAGGCAGCAGCGCAGCGGGCTGCCGCCCGGGTGGCCGGCCTCCTCGGTGAGCAGGTGACCGGCCTCGTCGGTCATGGTCGCCCGGATCCGGGCCAGCCGGTCCGGCGGGATCGCCTCGAAGGAGAGTCCTGCGTGCATCGTCATGTTCCGAAGACGCCGGGGCGGGCCGGAACGTGAGGTGCAGCCGGGCGCCGGGTACCTCCCGATGGCGCCGGCTGGCAAGGTAGGAGCATGGCTGATAACTCCGTGCGCCGCAGCGTGTCCGTCGAGCGCACCGCCCCGGGCGAGTTCGCCGCAACCAACGCCCGCGGCGGCCAGATCACCTTCGGCACCGGCAGCGGCACCGACTTCACCCCGACCGAGCTGCTGCTCGCGGCGATCGGCGGCTGCACCGCCATCGACGTCGACATCCTCACCTCGCGCCGGGCCGAGCCTGAGAAGTTCGAGGTCCAGGTGGCCGCGGACAAGGTCCGCGACGCCATCGGCAACCGGCTCACCGGCATCGAGGTGGCCTTCCGCATCGTGTTCCCGTCCGGCGAGGGCGGCGACGCGGCCCGCCGGATCCTGCCGGACGCGGTCGAGGCCTCGCACGACCGGCTGTGCACGGTCGGCCGCACGGTAGAGATCGGCACGCCCATTGCCACCCGCATCGGCACCTGAGCGCGCCGCCCTGGCCCTTCTTCATGATCTCGGTAACTTTTCAGGCGTATCTGCGGAAAAGTTACCGAGATCATGAAGCCCGCTCAGATGCGGATGCGCTTGTTGCCCGGGTCGTACATCGGGCGCAGCGAGGCGACGGCCGGGTAGACCGCGTCGCCGATCTGCACGGTCCATTCGCCGGAGTCCAGGTAGGCCTGGGTGACCGGCTCGGCGGCGTCGATCATCGCCAGGCCGACCGCGCCGCCGAGGGTGAAGCCGTAGGACGCGGACCGGATGTACCCGGCGGGCTGGCCGTCGCAGCGGACCACCTCGGCGTGGAACATCAGCGGCCCGGGATCGGTCAGCAGGAGCTGGACCAGGCGCCGGCGCAGCGGGCCGCGCTCCTTCTGCGCGAGCACCGCCTCGCGGCCGATGAACCCGCCCGGCTTGTCCAGCGCGACCGCGAAGCCGAGGCCGGCCTCCAGCACGGTGTCGGTGTTGTCGATGTCGTGGCCGTAATCCCGGTAGCCCTTCTCCATCCGCAGGCTGGACAGCGCCTTCAGCCCGGCGTGCCGCAGGCCCGCGGCCTGCCCGGCGGCCACCAGCCGGTCGTAGACGTGCACCGCCTGCTCGGCCGGGATGTACAGCTCGTAGCCGAGCTCGCCCAGGTAGGTGATCCGGGTGCACAGCACCCGGGCGAACCCGATGTCGATCTCCGCGGCCGCCCGGAACGGGAACGCCTCGTCGGAGACGTCGGCCGAGGTCACGGCGGCCAGCAGCTCGCGCGAGCGCGGGCCCTGCACGTTGAGCTGCGCGTAGCCCGAGGTCACGTCGGTGACGAACGCGTGCGCGTCGCCGATGTGGCGGCGCATCCAGGCTTCCGCGTGCCGGTGCGCGGTGTCGGAGGCGACGACCCAGAACCGGTCGTCGTCCAGCTTGGTCACGGTCAGGTCGGCCTCCAGCGTGCCGCCGGAGTTGAGCCACTGGGTGTAGGTGATCCGGCCCGGCTCGCCGTTGACGCGACCCGCGGAGATGCGCTCGAGCACCGGCCCGGCGTCCCGGCCCCGCACCTCGAACTTCGCCATGAAGGCCATGTCCATGACGATCACGCCGTCCCGGGCGGCATGATGCTCGGCCTCCCAGTAGCCGAACCAGTCCGGCCGCCCCCAGGACAGCTCGCCGGGCTCGGCCCCGGCCCCCTCGGGGGCGTACCAGTCGGCGCCCTCCCAGCCGCTGACGTCGCGGAAATAGGCTCGCTGCGCGGCCAGCCGGTGGTGCACCGGGGACAGCTTCGCGCCGCGCGCGGTCCGCATCGGCCGGCCCGGGTAGTGGGTCGAGTAGACCAGGCCCAGCGACTCCACCGTCCGGGTCGCGCGGTACTCGGGATTGGCCTGGTAGCGGTGCAGCCGGTCGATGTTGATGCCGGTCACGTCGATGTCGGGCCGCCCGTCGGCAATCCACTGCGCCACCGCCCGGCCGATGCCGCCGCCGGTCAGGATCCCGATCGAGTTCAGCCCGGCGGCGACGAAGTAGTTCTTCAGCTCCGGCGCCTCGCCGACGATCGGCTGCAGGTCGGGGGTGAAGCTCTCCGGCCCGCAGAACAGCTTCTTGATGCCCGCGGTCTCGGTCACCGGGACCCGGGACATGGTGCGCTCCAGGTAGGGGGCCATCCGGTCCCAGTCCGGGCGCAGCTCGCCGAACGAGAATCCGTCCGGGATGCCGCCGAGGCTCCACGGCGCGCAGGCCGGCTCGAACAGCCCCAGCATCAGGCCGCCGCCCTCTTCCCGGTAGTAGCCGTAGTTCGCCGGGTCCTCCAGCACCGGCCAGCTCCCGTCCACCCCCTCGATGGGCTCGGTCAGCAGGTAGTAGTGCTCGGCGGCCTGCAACGGGATGCTCACCCCGGCCAGCTCGCCGAGCTGGCGGGCCCACATCCCGGCGCAGTTCACCACGTACTCGGCCTCGATGTCGCCCTGCGGGGTGCGCACCCCGGTCACCGCGCCGCGGCGGCGCAGGAACCCGGTGACCGGCACGCCCTCGCAGACCCGGGCGCCGCGCAGCCGGGCCCCCCTGGCCAGCGCCATCGTCACGTCGACCGGGTTGACCCGCCCGTCGGCCGGGATGTAGAAGCCCGCCAGCACGTCGTCGGTCCGCGCGATCGGGAACAGCCCGGCGACCTCGGCGGGCGAGATCTCGTGCACCTCCACCCCGCACAGCCGGTTGAAGGCGGCCACCCGCCGGTACTCCTCCAGCCGGCCCGGCTCGATGGCCAGCTCGATCAGCCCGACCTGCTTCAGCCCGGTGGCCTGGCCGGTTTCCGCCTCCAGCCGGGAGTACAGGTCCCAGGTGTAACGGCGCAGCTCGGTCGAGGTCTGCGAGGTCGAGCCGAAGGTGGCCATCAGCCCGGCCGCGTGCCAGGTCGTGCCCGAGGTCAGCCGGTCCCGCTCCAGCAGCACCACCTCGATGCCCAGCTGCGCGAGATGGTAGGCGACCGAGGTCCCGATGACGCCGCCGCCGATGACGACGACGCGGGCCCGGCCGGGGATGACGGAGGAGGCGGGCATGCTCATGCGCCAGAAGGTACCCGAGCTACTCGAAGCCGGACGGGTCGCCGGCCCCGCGGCGCAGGATCTCGGGCTGGTCCTCCGAGAAGTCGATCACCGTGGTCGGCTCGGTGCCGCAGTCGCCGCAGTCGACCACCGCGTCCAGCAGCTGGCCGAGCTGATCGGCGATCTCCCAGCCCTGGGTCAGGGGCTCATCCTCGCCCGGCAGCAGCAGCGTGCTGGAGACCAGCGGCTCGCCGAGCTCGGCCAGCAGGGCCTGGGCGACCACGTGCCGGGGGATCCGCACGCCGACCGTCTTCTTGCCCGGGTGCTGCAGCCGGCGCGGCACCTCCTTGGTCGCGGGCAGGATGAAGGTGTAGCTGCCCGGGGTGGCTGCCTTGATCGCCCGGAACACCCGGTTCCCCAGATACACGAACTGGCCGAGCTGGGCGAAGTCCTTGCAGACCAGGGTGAGGTGGTGCCGCTCGTCCAGCTGGCGGATCGTCCTGATCCTGGTCATGCCGTCCTTGTTGCCGAGCTGGCAGCCCAGCGCGTAACAGGAGTCGGTCGGGTAGGCGATCACGCCGCCTGCCCGGACGATATCGGCGACCTGGGCGATCGCGCGCCGCTGCGGGCTGGCCGGATGGATGTCGAGATACCGGGCCATGCGACGAGCTTAGGATGATCGCCCCGGCCGCCGCCGCGGCATCCGCGATGCGGGCCGCCGGCGGGCATGCCCCGGGCCGCCGGGCAGCGAGGCAACAAGCCGCAACCGGGAGACGGATCCGGCCGCAGCCGAGACGGTCCGCTGGCAGCAAACGTTTGCTACCGTTTCTGTCACCGAACGGCTGAGGCCGGGACATGTCATGCCGCGAGCCGGCCCGGTGGCGGGGCGCGGCCAGGGGGGAAACCATGCAGGACGGACCGCGGGTCTTAGTCGCCGCCGCGCTCGGCAAGATCATCGAGCCGGTGCTGCGGCAGGCGCTCGGCCAGGCCACCGTGCGGATCGCCGAGGACCGGGCCGCGGTGGCGGAGTCGGTCGGCGGCCGGCTCAGGTTCGACGTCGTGGTGATCGACCTCACCTGGAACGACTATGCGGTCGAGTACACCTTCGACGGGCTCGACGTGCTGGATATCGTGCGCGGGGCCGGCCGCCCGACGCCGGTGATCTTCGCGGCTCAGGGGCATGGCATCGAGCGGGACCACCTGGACGAGGCGGTCGAGCAGCCCGACGTGGCCGGCATCTACCGCAAAGCCGCCGGACCGCAGCCGCTGGTCGAGGCGGTGCACGTCGTCGCCGCGGGCGGCACGCTGGACAACGGGCGGTTCCCGGCGGGAGCCAGCCCGCCGGGCATCCCGCGGATCCACGCCTACTTCGGCCGCGGGCGGGGGACCACCGCGGCCCGGCTGGCCGGGGCGATCGCCTCCGGCCGCGCGGTCAACCACGAGACACTGGCCGGCGCGGCGCACGTCGGCTACGACACCGCCGCGAAGATCGTCGACTACCTGGGCCCGCTGATCCGGGAACGCGGCGAGACAGACCCCGCGCTGAAGATGACACCGGAGGTCGCCTACCGCTGGTGCGGCGAGCACGCCCGCTACATCCTGAGCTGGTGCCGCCGGCACGGCCAGCGCGACGTCGCCGTCCGCACCATGGCCGCGCCGCCGCCCGCGGTACCCGGGCCGGGCGGCCCGCCGGGCACTGCGCCCGCCGGTCCGCGCGGAGTGCCGCCGGGGCCGCCTGACTGATCAGCCGGTTATGCGGGTTTTTGCACGCCGCCCTGCCGCCCGGGCAAGTACCTGCCTGTTCTGCCCGGACGGCGGCCGGAATCGCCAGCATCCGGCTATAACTGGACTGGCTGACACATGATCATGTGGGGGGCCCGCCGTCAGGCGGGGCAGCGTCAGCACGGGCCGGGTCGCCGGCGCGGCCACGGCCCGCCGGCGGCCCGGCTTCTTGCGGACTGCGGCTGTTCTCGCTGCCTGCGGATTGTCCTGCGGCTGTTCCCGCTGCCTGCGGATTCTCTTGCGGACCGCGGATTGTCTTGCCGCCTGCGGCCTGCTGCTCAGCAGCGGCCGGTCACCGCCCATGCGGTAGCGCTGATCTCGGCCGGCCACGGCCCCAGCAGCCGGCGGCAGCGTTCGCGCAGGGCGCCGCGCTGCTCGCCGCCGAGGGCGGCCACATAGGCCCCGGCCGGCCCCACCCCCAGGGTGAAGGGTTCCCACCACTCGGCGAAGGACGGGTGCCGGACCCGGACGGTGAGCGCGGCCGCGCGGGTGACCTCGAGCCCGGCCTGGCCGAACAGCTCGCCGAGCTGACCCTCCCCGGCCCCGGCCAGCCCCGACTCGTCCGCCGCGGCGGGGTCGAGCTCGCGCACCGCCCGCCAGAACACGGCCAGCGGGCCCAGGTCCCCGGCGTGGTCCCACACGCACGCCGCGACCGTCCCGCCCGGCCGGGTGACCCGGCCCATCTCCCGCAGGCCCGCCGCCGGACTGGTCATGAAGTGCACGACCAGCTGGGCCAGGGTGACGTCGAACCCGGCGTCGCCGAACGGCAGGTCCTCGGCGGCCGCCTGCCGCACGTCTACGCCCGGGCAGCGCTCCCGCACGGCGGCGGTGAACGAGGCCGACGGGTCCGCCGCGCACACCGGCTCCGGGCCTAGCCTGCGCACCAGCTCGGCGGTGAGCGCGCCGGGCCCGCACCCGACGTCCAGGGCCCGCTGCCCGCGCCGCACGCCCGCCAGGTCCGCGAACCGGGGCGCGAGCGGCCCGGAGTAGCGCCCCATGAACCGCGCATACGCGCCGGCGCTCACGTCGAACGACACGACGCCCAATCTAGGCTGGAGCCCCGGCCGGGCCGCCGCGAGCCCGGGCCGGGAGCAGCGCTAGCCGGAAGCGAAGCGAGGGGGAGCGCCGATGAGCAGCGGCCCGGACGGCGGCATCACGGTTCCCGGCCGGCCCGAGGTGCACGAGGTCTCGGCCGGGGTCTACGCCTACATTCAGCCGGACGGCACCTGGTGGATCAACAACACCGGGTTTCTCACCGGGCCGCAGGGGGTCATCAGCATCGACGCCTGCGCGACGGAGCGGCGCACCCGCGCCTACCAGCGAGCCATCGCCCGCATCACGCCCGCGCCGGTGCGCACCGTCGTCAACACCCACCACCACGGCGACCACACCTTCGGCAACTGCCTGTTCCCGGCCGCGGCCATCGTGGCGCACGAGCGGGCCCGGGCCGAGGCCATCGCCTTCGGGCCGCCCCGGCCGCTGCCGTTCTGGGCCGGGCCGGACTGGGGCGAGCTCACCCTGGACCCGCCGTTCGTCACGTTCACCGACCAGATCGCGCTGCACGCCGGCGACCTGCGGGCGGAGGTCCGTCACGTCGGCACGCCGGCGCACACCACCAACGACTCGATCGTGTGGATCCCCGAGCGCTCGGTGCTGTTCTGCGGCGACCTGATCTTCAACGGCGGCACGCCGTTCCTGCTGATGGGCTCGGTGGCCGGCGCCGTCGAGGTGCTGGAGCAGGTGCTGGCGCCGCTCGGCGCGCGGACCATCGTGCCCGGCCACGGCCCGGTCTTCACCGGCACCGGGCCGGTGGAGGAGACGCTGGACTACCTGCGGTTCGTGCTGGACGTCGCGGCCCGCGCCCGGGCGGCGGGCCTGTCACCGCTGCAGGCCGCGCGGGACACCAGCCTCGGCCGGTTCGCGGGCTGGGCCGACGCCGAGCGGATTGCCGGCAACCTGCACCGGGCCATGGCCGAGCTGGCCGGGGCCCCGCGCGGCGCGCCGGTCGACATCACGGCCGCGCTCGCGGACATGGTGGCCTACAACGGCGGCAAGCCGCTCACCTGCCTGGCCTGACCCGCTGACCAGCCAGGCCGCGTAGTGCGGCGCCAGCTTGTGCGCCGCCGTGCAGAGCCAGCTTGTGCGCCGCCGCGTGCACGGCCAGCATGCGCCCATCCTGCAGCACGGCCCCCCGGTTTGACCCCCCGGAGCTTAATGATTACGGTTTTCATTACTGACACGGCGGGCGACGGACGGCAGGCGGACGGCGGGAGGCGGCACATGGCGCGGCACGGCCAGGGGCACGGCCAGCGGCACGGCCAGGGGCACGGCCAGGGGCGGAGCCACGGCCCGGGCGCGGCCCTCCCGGTGCGCGCCGTGCTGGCGCTGGCCGCCGTGGCCGTGCTGGCGGCCGGGTGCGCCGCCCGGTCGGTGGCCGGGGTTTCCGGCCCGGGCGGCCGGATCCTCGCGGTCGGCGCCGAGAGCCAGTACGCCAGCGTGATCCGCCAGATCGGCGGCCGGTACGTCGCCGTCACCGCGGTGATGAGCAACCCGAACACCGACCCGCACTCCTTCGAGGCCAGCGCGAGCGTCTCCCAGTCGGTCGGCGCGGCCCGGCTCGTGGTGCAGAACGGCCTCGGCTACGACTCGTTCATGAACACCATCGAGTCCGCCACGCCGAGTGCTTCCCGGCAGGTCATCGACGTGCAGCGGTTGCTGCGGCTGCCGGATGACACCCCTAACCCGCACCTGTGGTACGCCCCGGCCACCATGCCCGCGGTGGCCGCCGCGGTCGCCGCCCGGCTGGCCGCGCTGCAGCCCGCGCACGCCGGCTACTTCCGGGCCCGGCTGGCTGCCTTCCGCGCCTCGCTGCGCCCCTGGCTGGCCGCGCTCGCCTGGCTGCGGGCCCGCTACCCGGCCGCGCCGGTGGCGGTCACCGAGCCGGTCGGCGACTACCTGCTGCAAGCCGCCGGGGCCGACATCCGTACCCCGTTCGGCCTGCAAGCCGACATCATGAACGGCGTCGACCTGCCCGCCCAGTACGTGACGCTGCAGCAGCACCTGCTCGCCGCGCACAAGGTCGCGGCCCTGCTCTACAACCGGCAGGTCGAGAGCACGGTGACGCAAGGCTTCCTGGCCGCCGCGCAGCAGGCCCGCGTCCCGGTGGTCGGGGTCTACGAGACCATGCCCGCCGGATACACCTACCAGTCCTGGATGCTGGCCGAGACCCGCGCGCTGCGCCGGGCGCTGGCCAGCCGGATCTCCACCGAGAGGCTGTGATGACCACTCCCGCGGCGCTGACCGCGGCCAGTGCCGGTGAGGTGCTCGCCGTCGAGGGCGTGTGCGTCCGGCTGGCTGGCCGGGAGATCTTGCACGACGTGTCCTGCACCGTCGCGCGCGGCGAGTTCGTCGGGCTGATCGGCTCCAACGGGGCGGGCAAGACCACGCTGCTGCGGGTCATACTCGGCCTGCAGGCGCCCGCGACCGGGAAGGTCACGGTGGCCGGCCAGCAGCGTTCCGCCGGTCCGCGCACCCGGTGGCGGTCAGGGCAGCGCTGGTCTGTACCGCTGCGACGCAGCGGCGGCCCGCAGCCGCCCGGCCGGATTGGTTACGTGCCGCAGAAGATCCTGCTCGACCCCGACCTGCCGGTCCGGGCGCGCGACCTGGTTGCCCTCGGCCTGGACGGCCACCGGCCCGGCCTGCCGCTGCCGACCCGGCGCCGCCGCGAGCTGACCGACGCGATGCTGGCCGCGGTCGGTGCCAGCCGGTTCGCCGATGAGCGGGTCGGCAACCTGTCCGGCGGCGAGCAGCAGCGGGTGCTGATCGCGCACGCGCTGATCGGCTCGCCGGACCTGCTGCTGCTGGACGAGCCGCTGGCCAACCTGGACCTGCGCAGCGAGCAGGAGATCATCGAGCTGCTGGCCAGCGTGGCCAGAAAGCGGCGGGTCGCGGTGCTGATGTCGGCGCACGACATGAACCCGCTGCTGCCGGTGATGGACCGGCTCATCTACCTGGCCGACGGCCGGGCGGCCAGCGGCCCGACCGCCGAGGTGGTGCGCCCGGACGTGCTGTCCGCGCTGTACGGGCAGCACGTGGACGTGATCACCGTGCACGACCGGGTGCTGGTGGTCGCCGGGCGGGACGCGGCGGGCGCCGACGGCCACGCCTCGGTGCAGTACAGCTCGGCCGCGCCGTCCCCGGCCCGGCCGGGACCCGGCGGCGGCGCGGTGGAGGTCAGCTCGGCCTGGCCCGGGCACGAGGAACAGGAGTGAGGGGCGCGGCGGCCGCGCTCTTCGCGCCGGGATTCTTCAGCAGCGCGCCGGTGCACCTGGCCCTGGCCGTCGGCGGCCTGGCCGCGGTGGTGTCCGGGCTGGTCGGCACGTTCGCCGTACTGCGCGGCCAGTCCTACGCCGGGCATGCGCTGGCCGACATCAGCGTCACCGGCGGGTCGGCCTCGTTCCTGCTCGGCATCAGCCCGCTGTGGGGGTTCGCCGGGACCGGCGTGCTCGCCGCGGGCGTGATGGACATGATCGGGATCCGGCGGCCGCGCGGCCGCGACCTGGCCACCGGCATCGTCCGCGGCGCGGGCCTCGGCGTGGCCGCGCTGCTGCTGTACTTCGACACCACCTCGACCAGCACCACCGGGGCGACGATCACGGTCCTGTTCGGCTCGATGTTCACGATCAGCGCGTCGATCATCCCGGCGGTGGCGGCGCTCAGCGCCGCCGCGCTGGTCATCATCGGGGTGAGCTACCGGCCGCTGCTGCTCAGCTCGGTCAGCCCGGAGCTGGCCTTCGCCCGCGGCGCCCGGGTGCGGCTGGCCGGGCTGGCCTGCCTGGTCGCGATCGCGCTGGCGGTGTCGCTGGCGGCGCTGTCGATCGGCACGATCTTGTCCACCGCGCTGCTGGTCGGCCCGCCCGCCGCGGCGCTGCGGCTGACCCGCAGGCCCGGCGCCGCGATGTGCTGGGCGGCCGTCCTGGCCCTGGCCGCCACCTGGCTCGGCATCGTGGCGTCCTACGACAGCTTCACCTGGCCGCCGCAGCACACCGGCTGGCCGGTGAGCTTCTTCGTGGTCGCCCTGGTCTTCGCCGGCTATCTGCTGGCCGAAGCGGGCGCCCGGCTGGCCGGGCGCCGCCCGCGCCGCGCCGTGCCGCCCGGCGGCCCGCGCCGCCCCGGCGGCGCGGGCGAGCCGGCCCCGCTGCAGGCCGCACCGGGACCGGGGGCGTGAGGTGTTCGCGCCGTTCATGCTCAACGCCTGGATCGTCGCCACGATCGTGGCCGTGGTGGCCGGCGTCGTCGGCTTCTTCGTGGTGCTGCGCGGCGCGGCCTTCGTCGCCGACGCGGTGCCGCAGGGCGCGTTCGCCGGCGCGGCCGGGGCCAGCCTGCTCGGCGTGTCCACGCTGGCCGGACTCGGCGTGTTCGCGCTGGCCGGCGCGCTGCTGATCGGCTGGCTGAGCCGCCGCGGCCGCAGCGACGTGGCGACGGCGCTGACCCTGGTCATGCTGCTCGGCCTGGGCGCGCTGTTCCTCAGCTTCACCACCGAGTACGCGCCGGAGATCTTCGCGCTGCTGTTCGGCGAGATACTCGGGGTCAGCCCGGGGGAGGTGGTGCCGGTCGCGGTCGGCGGCGCGGCCTGCGTGCTGGCCGTCGGGGTGATCTTCCGGCCGCTGCTGCTGAACTCGCTGCTGCCCGAGCTCGGTACCGCCCGCGGGATCCGGGCGGGCCGGATCGACCTGGCCTTCCTGGTCATCGTCGCGCTGGCCACCAGCCTGACCCTGCCGGTGGTCGGCGCGCTGCTGATCTTCAGCCTGATGACCGGGCCGCCCGCCGCGGCCCGGTCGCTGACCGCCCGCCCGCTGCTCGCGCTGGCCGCCTCAGCGGGAATCTGCGTGGTGGTGGTCTGGGCCGCGCTGGCCGCCTCCTACACCACCAACTGGCCGGTCGGGTTCTTCGTCGGCGTGCTCGGCGCGGCCTGCTACGCCGCGGGCCGGGGCTGGAGCGCGCTGCGCGGCTCGCGCGCGCAGCGCGTTCCGGCCCCGGCCTGACGCGGGCCCGCGCGGCTGACCGGGGCGGCCCGTCCGGCGCGCGGGGCGGAAATAGCGACATGTCCGGCCGAAATGACCGGCCGCCATTAGGGTGATTGCCCATGACCGCAGTACCGCCGGACCAGCCGGAGCTGGTCATCGTGCCCGCGCATCCGGTGGGCGGCCCCGATCACGAGGTCTGCTTCGAGACCCGGGAGGACCGGTACGGCGCGGCCGTGCTGCCGGTGTTCAGCTCGGTGCCCGCGCTGACCGCCGCGCTCGGCCAGGCCCAGCCGTGGATCGCGCTGCCGCTGCCGCGGGCCCGCGAGATCGCCGCGGCCGGCGGCGCCGGCACGGTCGTCGTCGACCCGCAGGTCAGCCCGGGGGCCTGGCGGTGGGATCTGGATGAGCTGCAAGCCGCGGCCCGGCACGCGGCGGGCGGGCACGCCGCGGGCGGGCCGCCGCGCGAGGAGGACAGCGGATGAGCGGCGGATTCCAGGTGGTCATGTCCGACCTGCAGGACGCGGCGGGCACCTTCCACTCCGAGGCGCACACGTTCCTGGGCATCGTCCCGAGCAGCCCGTCGCCGCCCGACGGCGGCTCCGGCTCGATCAACTCCGCCCTGTCCGCCGTGCTGGGCACGATCAGCCTGCTGCACCTGCAGATCGGCGGCGACATCGACGACAACGGCACCAAGCTGCAGACCGCGCACGATCACTACAGCCACACCGAGGATTCGCTGGTCCAGCTGGCCCGGCAGATCGCCACCCCCGGCTCGATTCACTGATCCCGGTGCATAGATCTCGTTCACCGATGTCGCTTCACGGACAAGTTCCGATTCCCTGACAGGAGGCGCGATGGGCACAGGCGCGAAGTCCCCCACCCCGCTGGCGTCCTTCGATAACGACTGGGTCGGCGGCGACATCCACGGCCTGTCGGCCTACGCCGGCACGCTGTACGGCTACGTGCCCGAGATGACCGATGTCGCCACCGCGCTGACCGGGAAGGTCAAGTCCATCGTCGGCGACGCGGGCTGGCAGGGATCGGCAGCCGCCGCGTTCACCACCGCGTGGAACCACGACGCGACCGGGGTGGCCGCGCTCGCCATCATGGTCTCGGCCACCGGCGACATCGTGAACACGCTCGCGGTCAACCTGGCCAGTCTCGAGCACGCCCTGGAGCAGGCGGCCGAGATGGCGGTCCAGCACGGGGTCGGCGTCGGCGCCGGCGGCCAGCCGCCGCAGGTCTGCTACGCCAGCGCGACCACCGAGAGCTGGCGGATCAGCTATCAGTCCTTCTACGGCAAGATCATGACCGCGGCCACCGCGGCCAGGATCGAGGCCGCCAGCGCGCTCAGCCAGCTCGGCACCGCCGCCACCCAGACCCCCGGCGACAAGGGCCTCGCCCCCGGCGACCAGACCGCGCTGTTCGACGTGCTGGCAGGCTTCTTCGGCGCGCAGACCCGCTACCGCGCCTACGTCGACTCCAAGATCCCCGGGCTGAAGACCCAGCTGGCGGCGGCGCGCACCAGTGCGATCGAAGAGGCCCGCCAGGCCAACGGCCGGTTCGGGCCGTGGACCGATCAGGGCAAGGAGGACTTCGGCGCGGCCAAGTCCGGCCTGACCTCGGTCGAAGACCAGCTGGCCGCGGCGCAGGCCACCGAGAACCCGTTCAGCAAGGCGTGGGGCTTCAGCCCCAGCGACATCAGCGCGGTCGGCAGCAAGCTGGACGGCCTCGGCGGCACCAGCGGCGACCTGGCCCGGTTCGCCGGCGACATCCCGTTCGTGGACGTCGCCGCGGCCGGCGCGTCCACGTACTTCGGCGCCCAGGACGACATCGCCAAGGGCATCTCCCCGTACGCCGCCTACCCGGCCGAGGGGGCGGGCAACCTGGCCGCGGTCGCCACCGGCGGCTATGTCGGCGGCCTGGCCGCCGGCGGCACCGCCAGCGCGCTCGGGGCCCTCGGCGCGAGCGGGCTCGGCGTCACGTTCGCGGCCGGCGGTGCCGGGGTGCTGCTCGGCGGGGCGGCCGCCTACGGCGTCGGCGACTTCGCGCACAACCTCATCCAGGAGAACTGGGGCGGCGACATCCACCGCGATGGCGTCGTCCTCGGCATCGGCTACGGTGTGGGCGACGCAGCCGTCAAGACCGGAAAGGACTTCGCGCATCTGGCCACCGGCGCGTGGCACGGCGTGGAACACGTGTGGGACAGCATTTTCTGACCGGGCCGGGCCAGCCCCTGCCGCCGCGGCGCGCGCTGCCGCCGGACGTGGAGATCCCGGTCCTGCCGGGGCTCGGCGTCACCTGGTACGACCGCACCGGCGGCTACTGGGCCCGCCGCGCCGCCATGTCGGTGTTCTGGCTGCTGATCACCGCGGCGGTGACCCTGGCCGTGGTCGCGATACTCATCGCCGCGTTCCACCGTTCCCGCCCGGCCTTTTTCGTGGTGCTGATCCTGGAGGCGGCCTGGACGGCGGGCATGGTGGCGTTCTTCACCCGGCGCACGGCCCGGGTCCGCCGTGGTCAGGCCGGTGCGGGCGGCCCGGTCAGCACGGCCGGCCGGGCCGGCGGCCGTGGCCCGCTGCGCGCTGCGACCCAGCTGCTGCTCGGGCTCAGCTTCCTGTCCCCTGGCTTGTACCTGGGCCTGCTGGGGACCTCGCTGCTGGCGGAGCCGCCGGCCGAGCAGCAGGCCCGCCGCCAAGTCGCCGAGCAGCTGAGCCGCCGCGGCCACCGCGCCTGACCAGCGGCGCGGTCTCCCGGGCTGGCTGCCGCGCCCCGAGCCGCCGCGCCCGGCGGCGCCGCGGCCAGGCCAGCGCGGTGCCGAGCAGCACGCCGGCGGCCAGCGCCGTGGCGTGCCCGGTCGCGGTCAGCTGCAGGCTGGCCAGCCCGGAGAAGATCTGGCCGGGGACGACCAGGATGACCAGGTCCGCCGCCGCGGCGGCCCGGGCCGGCCAGGTTCCGTGCAGCAGCGCCACCCCGATCGCGGCCACCACCACGTAGGACGGGCCGAGATCGATCAGGTGGTCAGCGGGCCCGGGCAGCAGGCCGTGCGCCACCCGGTAGCCGGTGATGCCCTCGCTGACCAGCGTCCCGGCCACGTGCCCGGCGGCGCAGACCAGCAGGGTGCGCCCGTTGCCCAGCGCCCGGTTCGCGCCGAACAGGGCCAGCGCGATCAGCACCGGCCAGTAGGCCAGCGCGGCCGCGTCGCCCGCCTGCGCCGGGATGAACGCCGAGGCGGCCAGGCAGCCGATGGGGTCATGGCTCAGGTTGGCCACGCTGGTGCTGGCCCAGGATGCCACCGCGGCCCGGTCCCGGCCGGGCAGCGCGAAATAGGCCAGCTCCGCCGCCGTGAACAGGATCAGGTAGCTCCAGGCCACCGCGTAGCGAGCCAGTGGCAGCCGCAGGCCGGCTGCATCCGGGGACGGCACCGTGGCGTCAGCAGCCGAGCTCGCGGGCGGCCAGGGTGATGAGCGCAGGCCGCCCGGCGGCCATTTCCCGGCGGCCGTCCGGCGTGGCCTCGCCCCGGTAGCTGTCCAGCGCGGCGGTGATCGCCGGGCGGTGCTCGGCCCGCAGGTTCGCCAGCGCCCACGCCGCCGACCCGGCCTTGGACTGCACGACATCGCCGGCGGCCACGCTGTGGATGATCCGGCATGCGTTCAGCACCGCGAAGGCATCGCTCGGATCGCGGGCGGCGAAGTCAAGCTCGTACTTCAGTGCCATGCTCAGCTCCTGGTCGCCGGGGACCGGGACGATCTGGGCCGGGTCCGGCCCGTGCAGGACCACGCACTGCCCGGCCAGCCAGTGCGCCCGGTGCAGTGCCCAGGAGAAATCGCGCATACCCGGCTGCAGCAGATGCCGCGGCGGGTCGGCCCGGCGGGCGTCGGCGAGCAGGATGAACCAGCCGTCCAGGTCGTTGCCGTAGCCGGGATGGCGGCGGCCAAGCTCGGTTTCGTGCGCGGCCACCGCGGCCCGCTGGCCGGCGTCCGGCGGCCCGGCCAGGATCGCGTGGTAGTCAAGGTCGCCGCCCGGGACGGGACCCAGCAGGCCGGCCGTCTCGGGAAAGGTCAGCGCCCCGTACAGGTAGAGCGCCCGCAAGTCCGCGCCGAGCGCGGCCAGCAGCCCCTCGCACAGGTCCCGCGCGGCGGCCCCGGCAGGCCCGGGCAGCGACGCCGGCGACCGGTCCAGCTCCGGATACTGCATTCAGCCAGTGTCAGCAGCCGCGCCCCCTGCCCGCAACCCGCCCCCTGCCCGCAACCCCTGCAACCCGCCTCCTGCCTGCAGCCGCCCGTAACCCGCCCCCTGCCCGCAACCCCTGCAACCCGCCTCCTGCCCGCAGCCGCCCGTAACCCGCCCCCTGCCCGTAACCCGCCCCCTGCCCGTAACCCGGCCCCTGCCCGTAACCCGGCCCCTGCCCGTAACCCGCCCCGCGCCCGGCCCTGCCGCCCGCCCGTGGATGTCCTTCGGGGGCGCGGGGTCCTTGACGGGAGTCGAAATCTTGTTCGATAGTGATACTCATGGGGGCCGAGGTAGCACAGCTGATCTCTGAGGCTGCGCAGGTCGCGCCGGGAATGCCGGTCCTGCCAGGGATGCCCGCCACGCGCGGGATGCCCGCCACGTGCGGGATACCCGTCACGCGCGGGGTCCCAGGCGCCGGGGTGGTGCCGGAGGAGGACGGCTTGCCGGTGCTGCCCGCGCTGCGCGATCTGCTGCCCGGCGGGAGCCTGCAGCGCGGCTCGGTGGCGGCAGTCGGCTCCGGTCAGGCCGGCGGCGGGTGGGGGCTGCTGTGCCTGGCGCTCGTCGCCGCGGCCTCGGCGGACGGCGCGTGGTGCGCGGCGGTGGGATTGCCGCATCTCGGAGTGCGGGCGGCGGCTGACGCCGGAGTCGACCCTGACCGGCTGCTGCTGGTGGCCGACCCGGGTCCTGGCTGGCCGCAGGTCGTGGTCTCGCTGCTGGACGGCTGCGGGATTGTCCTGCTCCGCCCGCCCGCCGGGGTCCTGGCCTCGGTGCGGCGGCGGGTAGAGGCCGCGGTCCGCCGGCTTGGCGGCGTCTTGGTCGTCGCCGGGGAGTGGGAGGGCACCCGGGCCCGGCTGTGCGTGACCCGGCAAGAGTGGTCCGGGCTCGGCGCCGGGCACGGGCGGCTGCGGGCCCGGCGGGCGCTGGTGATGGCGGAGGGCCGCGGCGCCTGGTCCCGGCCGCGCGAGCGATGGCTCTGGCTGCCAGGACCGGACGGATCCGTGACCCTGGCCGGCCCCCCGCGTGCCGCCGCCGCGCCGGCTACCCCGCGTGCCGCAGGCGTGCCGGATCTCCCAGACGGCGCGGCCATCGCGGGCGCGGTGCCTCTCGTGGATCGCCTGGCGGCACTGGCAGCCCGCCCGGCACCCGCGGCCGGCCGGCCAGCTACCGGGGCCGGCCAGCCAGCCACCGGGACCGGACAGCCTGCCGGGACCGGTCGTCGAACGGTTCCGGCCAGCCGTCCGGGGCCTCCCGCGGATCGCCGGGCGGCGGCCGGGTGACCCGGGCGGCCGGGTGACCCGGGCAGCCGGATGAGCGGGGCGGGCCGGGCAGGCGGGTCGGGCCGGGCAGGCGGGACGGGCCGGGCAGGCGGGACGGGACGTGCCGCCCGGGACGTGCCGCGGCGGGTGCTGGCCGTGCGCTGCCCCGCAGGTTCTGCGCTGGCGGCGCAGGACCTCGCCGCGGTGATCGGCGTGATCGAGGAGTTCTGCCCGCAGGTCGAGGTGCTGCACCCGGGCACGTGGGCGATTGCCGCCCGCGGCCCGGCCCGGTACTTCGGCGGCGAGGAAAGCCTCGCCGCGCAGATCTGCGCCGCCATCGCCCGGCGCGGGATCGACTGCCGGGCCGGCGTGGCCGGCGGCCTGTTCGCCGCGCTGCTCGCGGCCGGCGTCACCCAGTCCGGGGCTGACTGGCCGCCGTCTGCCGGAAGAACGGGGGGCGCCGGAGGCGCGGAGGGAACCGGCTGTGCCGAAGGAACGGGGGGCGCCGGAGAAACGAGCGGGCCGCGCGGCGCCGTCACGATCGTCCCGCCGGGCGGCGGCGCCGCCTTCCTCGCCCCGTTCGAGGTGGCCGTGCTGGAGATCCCGGAACTGACCGTGCTGCTGCCCCGGCTCGGGCTGGGCACGCTGGGGGAGTTCGCCGCCCTGCCCGCGGCCGAGGCAGCGGCCAGGTTCGGCGCGCAGGGCGCGCTCGCGCACCGGATGGCCCGCGGGCTGGCTCCGCGGCCGCTGGCCCCGCAGCCACCACGAGATGATCTTGCCGTCGGGTGCGAATTCGACCCGCCCGAGCCCCAGTCCGAGCCGGTGGCCTTCGCGGCCAAGGCGCTGGCCGGCCAGATGCACGCCAGCCTCGCGGCCCGCGGCCTGGCCTGCGTGCGGATCAAGGTCCAGGTGACCAGCGCGGACGGGCGCGAGCTCACCCGGCTGTGGCGGCACGACGGGCTGCTGTCCGCGTTCGCGGTGGCCGAGCGGGTGCGCTGGCAGCTCGACGGCTGGCCGCCCGCGCCCAGGGAGGGCGCGCCCGCGGACGACGCGCCGGAGAACGGGCTGGTCGGCGGCATAACCCTGCTGCGCCTGGTGCCCGACCAGCTGGTCCGTGACCATGGCCGGCAGCTCGGCCTGTGGGGCGACGCGGTGGTCAGCGACCAGGTGGCGCGTGCTGCCATCCGGGTGCAGGCCATGCTCGGGCACGGTGCCGTGACCAGGCCGGTGCTGACCGGCGGCCGCAGCCCGGGCCAGCAGGTGCAACTGGTCCCCTTCGGCGACGCCGGAGCGCCCGGCCGGCCCGCCGGCCGTCCCTGGCCCGGCCAGATTCCCGCCCCGCGCCGGCCACCTGTTTTACCCCGCCGCGTCCCGCCCGGGTCACCGACCATCGCGGCGCCCTGGTCCAGGTCGACGGCCGGGCTCAGCTCTCCGGGGTCCCGGCCCGGCTGTCCGTCCCCCGCGGGCCGCCACGGGAGATCGTCCGCTGGGCCGGCCCGTGGCCGGTGACAGAGCGCTGGTGGGACGCCGTCCGCGCCTGCCGTCAGGCCAGATTCCAGTTCGTCACCGGGGACGGCGCCGCGTGGCTGGTCGTCGTCCAGGACGGCTTCTGGCTGATCGAAGCTTGTTACCAATGACTGGCCGCGCAGGCCTGATCCCTGCCGTGCTGCTGACCCGCCCGGTGGCGCACGCGACCTGGACCGCAATACCGCCAGGCCCGGCGGGCGCCGGTAGGGTGGCGCCACCATCCGCCGCGAAGTCGCCAGTGAGCCGTCAGCGAGACGATGCCGATGCACTCTGATGCGTATACCCGGCCTGGCCTGCGGGCCGGGGCTCTCCGGCTCGTCACTGCCCGCGGTGCGGCTAGCCGGCTGATAGGCGTGGTGGCGGCGGTCCTGTTCCTGGCCATGCTCCGGCTGCCGTGGCGGCCGCCGACGCTATGCCTGCTCCGGGCGACGACGGGCATTCCCTGCCCGTTCTGCGGCGGTACCACAGCGGGAGTGGACCTCGGCCACGGCGACCCGCTGGCGGCCCTCCGCGCGTCCCCGCTCGCCGTGATCGGCGCAGCGCTGTTCGTTCTTTCCCCGGTGATCCGCCGTAGCGCCCTCGCGCGATGGTGGAACCTGCTACCTTACCGGACGCGCAAGGTCACCTCACTCACTGCTATCACCCTGGCACTTGCGCTTTCCGAAGCCTGGCAGCTCACCCGGTTCGGCTTCATCTGAACGGACGCATAAGAGGGTCGCCATGACAGCACAGCCGCCCGGGTCGGGCGGGTACGGAACTCCGCCGCCGCCCGGGGGTGACTATCCGCCCGGGGGTGACTATCCGCCCGGTGGTGATTATCCGCCCGGGGGTGACTATCCGCCCGGGGGCGGCTATCCGCCCGGAGGTGACTATCCGCCCGGTGGTGGCTACCCGCCGGGGGTGGCTACCCGCCGCCTGCCGGCGGAGGGTATCCGCCGTATTCCGGATATGGCGGACCTGGGGGCCCGCCACAGCAGCCGCCGTCGAGCACTCCGCAGGTGCTGTCCATCATCGGGATCGTCTGCTGGTTCTGCTGCTCACCCGCCGCGATCGTGCTCGGCTTCATCGCGCAAAGCCAGTTCCGCAATCAGGGGCGCCCCGACACGATCGCGAGGGTTGCGTGGATAGGCGGCATCGTCGCGCTGGCCCTTGGCATCGTGTTCGCCGTCATCAACCACGGGAACTTCAGCTTCCACACGGGCACGGGCTGATCCGGCTTCCCTGACGCGCCTTTCCTGACGCGGCCGCCCGGGCGTGGCCGCCCTGGCGGGTCAGCGAGGCCGGGTTTCATCAAGAAGGCCATTGCGACGACGTTACGGCGCGCCGCGGTCCGCGCCTGCGGGTTTGATGCCGCGCCAGCACGGCTCCGGCCGTGCGCGCGCGGCCGGGAGGGCATTCACGCCCCAGGTGGGAGAACGTCTGGCCGGAGCCGGCCTCGGCCTTTGCCGCGCCATAAGCGCGCTTATGCCAGCGGCGGATGCGCTCGGCGTGGCGGCATCGGCCATCGGGACCTAGGCCGCCGTTCCGGCGGTTCCGGGCGGCCCGGCGGTTCCGGGCGGCTCCGGCGGTTCCGGGCGGCTCCGGCGCTCACGTCCTGGCCCGGCTCGCACGGCTCGCTCACATTCTCACTGTGCGACCGAGGCCGACAGTAAGCGCGAGCGCGCAGGTCGGCACTCAGCTACGGCTTCTTGCGAAATATTTCACTGCTAGTAGGTATATTTCGCTTTCTTGTTCCCCTCAGGAGCGGATTGTCGGTGGGCGTTGATAGAGTACTCGAAACTAGATTCGATAGTAAGCCAGTTTACAGCCCGAGCAGGCCGGACAAGGGCGACGGAGGGAGGCCGGATGCCAGCGGATGACGACGAGAGCGCGGTTGCCCGGCCCGGGCCTGCGGTTCCCCGGCCCGGGCCCGCGGTTCCCCGGCCGGAGCCCGCGGCCCCTGAGAACGCGCCGGAGCCTGCCGGGCCGTCGCCGCTCGACCCTGCCGCCACCTTGCCTTCCGGCCTGGCCTGGTCCTGGGAGATCGATCTAGAGGAGCTGCTAGCTGCTGTGGCCGGATCGGAGGGACCGGCCGAAGCCGCAGCGACCCGGGCGGAGGGCGGGGTCAGCCGGGGGCGCCCGCCTGGTGAGCCCGCGGGCGAACCGGATGACCTCGAGGAGGAGTTCGACGCCATCCTCGCCGCCATCGACTCCGGCGCGTCCCGGGTCCTGCCGGCCGAGGAGGTAGCTGGACGCGTGGCCGGGCGGCTCCCGGCTGGACCAGGGCTGGCCGCATTGCTGGCTTCGGCGCCTCCGGCGGACATGCCCTACCACGGACTGGCCGATGCGGCGGCGGACTACCGGCGGGTGGCGTCCTGGGCGCAGGCCAGGGAGCTGGCCTGCGTTGCGCAGATTGCCGTGCGCTCGGCTGCCCGCGATCCGAAGGTCGGCGTCGAGGAAGACGGCCGTCCCGCGCGCATCAACCGGGATGCCTGCGCGCAGGTCTCCCTGGCTCTGATGCTGACCGGGGTCACCGCTCAGTGGTGGACCGACCTGGCCGTCACGCTGGGCTGGCGGCTGCAGGCGACCGGTACCGCGCTGGGCACCGGGACCATCGACCTGGCCCGGGCCAAGCTGATCGCGGACGCCACCGCCCTGCTCAGTGAAGAGGCAGCGCGCGCGGTGGAGGCGCAGGTCCTGCCCGGCGCAGGCGACAAGACCACGGGAGCGCTGCGCGCCGCTCTGCGCCGAGCAGTTATCGCCGTCGATCCCGACGGCGCTGAGCGGCGGCGGGCCGAAGCCGAGCGCCGGGCGCGCGTGGTTCTGCTGCCCGAGGAAGAGACGACCGCCACGCTGGCCGGGCAGAGCCTGCCCGGGGTGCACGCCGCCGCGGCCATGGCCAGGATCAAAGCGGCCGCCCTGGCGCTCAAGGCCGCCGGGGCCGCCGGCTCCATGGACTTGCTGTGCGCACAGGTGTTCCTCAGCCTGCTGCTGGGCACCCCGCCGCCCGCCCCGGCCAGCGACCAGGGTGACACCGCCAAGCCGCCCGGTAAGTCAGGTCCGGCTGACCCGGCAGGTCCGGCTGGCCCGGCTGGCCCGGCAGGCTCAGGTCCCGCTGGCTCGCCCGCTCCGCCGGCCAGGCCGGGCCCGTCTGGTCCGCAGGCTCCGCCGTGCCGACCGGGCCCTTCAGGCTCACCTGCTCCGGCTGGCCCGTCAGGCTCCTCTGGATGGTCCGGCTCTTTCCAGTCCGGCCCATCAAGCCCTTCTGGCCAGGCCGGTCCTCCCGGTCAGGTCGATCTGCCTGACCCGCCCGATCCGCTGGGCGGCGAAATCGGCGATTCGGATTCACCGCCGTGCTGGCCTGCCCTGCCTGCATCGGCGACGCCGGTTCCCGCTGGCGCCGGCGGCCAGATGCTCGATCTGCTATTGCCCTGGCGGACTCTGGCCGGCATGTCGGGCGAACCCGGCTGGCTGAGCCGACTCGGGCCGATTACCCCGGTGCAGGCTTGCCAGCTTGCTGAGCTGGCGGCTCGCGGCACCGGGATCGAGTGGCGGGTCATCCTGGTCGGGCCGCAAGGGCATGCCCGGGCCGTCGCTCGCGTCCCGCGGCGATCTGACCCGCCCGGCGTTGCCCGGAGTTCCGGTCGCGTTCGCGCTGGCCCTGATGACCGGGCCAGCCCTGCCGCCCATGCCGGGCCTGCCGTCCATGCCGGGCCTGCCGTCCATTCCGGGCCTGCCGCCAGGGCCGGGCCTGCCGCCCGGGCGGGGCCTGCTGCTCGGGCGGGGCCTGCTGCTCGCGCTGGACCTGCCGGACCTGCTGGTCTCGTCATGCCTGCTGGTCTCGTCATGCCTGCCGGGCTCGTCAGCAGGGTGACGCTCACAGTGGCGGAGTCCGGGCTGGATGACGGCAGCCTGGACGCCGGACTGGCCGCCGCGCCCGGTGAGCTCGGCAAGATGATGGCCGCCGCATTGCGCGCGGCCCGCCGGGCCCGGATCCGGACCGACGCGCGGGAGGCCGCCGATGCAGCCGCCGGCGGATGCGCGCACCACATGGCGACGCCGGCGTACCGGCCGCCGCCCGCGCTGCGGGACTATGTCACGGCCCGGGACCAGACCTGCCGTTATCCGTCTTGCCGCCGCCCGGCCTGGCGCAGCGACCTGGACCACACGGTTCCCTACGACCAGGGCGGCCGGACCTGCGGCTGCAACCTCGGCGGCGGCTGCCGGGGCCACCACATCGTGAAGCATCTGGAGGGCTGGACGCTCCGCCAGCCCCGGCCGGGATTCTTCGAGTGGATCACCCCGGCTGGCCGCGTCTACCAGGCCGCACCCGGCACTTATCCGGTGTAGGGGCTGGGTGTACGCCGGCCCGCCCGGCCGCGGGTGCGCGGACCGCGGGCGCTAGCGGGCAGACCCTGCCCGCGCAGGCGAACAGGCCGTCAGCGCAGGGGACATCCGGAACAGCCGGCCGCGTTCAGGCCGGCGGAAAGGAACCTAGGGGAGAGCGATGGGCTGGGACAACCCGCCGGTGCCGTGGCGGGAATTCGAGCGGCGCCTGTCCTGGCGCGCCTCCCGGGACCAGCCAGCCGGCCACGACCATGACGTCCGCCAGCAGGCGCGCCCCGACGATCAGGGCGGCCGCGATCAGACGGACCCCGGCGACCAAGACGCCCGCGGCCAGGCTGACCCCGACCACTGTGACGCCCGCGGCCAGGCTGACCCCGACCACTGTGACGCCCGCGGCCTGGACGTCCACGACCATGACGTCCGCGGCCGGGCCGGTCACGGCTCAGTCGTTCCCCTCCCGGCCAGCCGCGCCGCCAGGCGGGCCCGCACCGATCCTTCCGCGGGAAAACGGCCACGCAAGCGATCGGGTGAACAGCCGGGTGAGCGACCAGGCGAACTTCCCCCGGCCGAAGCCCCAGCCGAAGCCCCGGCCGGTGCCCCGGGTGAACTGCCCTGGGCCGAGCTGCATTGTCATTCCTCGTTCAGTTTTCTCGACGGCGCCTGCAGCCCCGACGACCTGGTGGCCGCGGCCGCGCAGCTCGGCCTGTCCGAACTCGCCATCACCGATCACGACGGCATGTACGGGGTCGCCCAGTTCGCCCAGGCCGCCGCCCGCCAGCGCGAGCGGGACGGCATCAGGCTCGGCACGATCTTCGGCGCCGAGCTCGGCCTTACCCCGCGCGAAGGCCCCGGATCAAGACCAGCCTCAGGCCGAGGTTCGCGGCCAGGCCCGCAAGCCCCGGTCAGCGCAACCCCCCGCGCGGGCGCTCCCGACCCCGCCGCACGGCACCTGCTCGTCCTGGCCCGCGACCCCGAGGGCTACGCCCGGCTGTGCCGGGTAATCAGCGAAGCCCATCTGGCCGGCGGCGAGAAGGGCCGCCCGGTCTACGACGAGGCCGCGCTGGCCGGCGCGCATGGCGGCCACTGGGTGGTCCTCACCGGGTGCCGCAAGGGAACCGTGCCCGCGGCCCTCGCGGCCGGCGGCGCGGTGGCGGCCGCGGCGGAACTGCGCAGGCTCATCGGCATGTTCGGCCGCGAGCACGTCCGGGTCGAGCTGTCCGGCCACGACCAGCCCGCCGACGACGAGCGCAACGACGTGCTCGCGGTGCTGGCGGCCGCGGCCGGCGTGGGCGTGGTCGCGACCGGCAACGTGCACTACGCCCGCCCGGCCGACGCCCGGCTGGCCGAGGCCCTGGCCGCGATCCGGGCGCGCAGCAGCCTGGACGACATGGACGGCTGGCTGGCCGCCTCCGGCGGCGCCTACCTGCGCTCGGGTGCGGAGATGGCCGCCCGGCTGCGGCGCTACCCCGGCGTGTACGAGCAGACCCTGGAGCTGGCCGCGGCCTGCGCGTTCGACCTGCACGTGATCGCGCCCCGGCTGCCGGACTTCCCGACCCCGCGCGGCCAGTCGGAGGCGGACTGGCTGCGCGAGCTGGTGGCCGCCAAGACCGCCGAGCGCTACGGCCCGCCGGGCGCCGAGCGCATCCCGGGCGCGCACGAGCAGGTGGCCCGCGAGCTGGAGGTCATCATCGGGCTGGATTTCCCCGGCTACTTCCTGATCGTGCACGACATCGTCCGGTTCTGCGAGCAGGCCGGGATCTTGTGCCAGGGCCGCGGTTCGGCCGCCAACTCGGCCGTCTGCTACGCCCTCGGCATCACCAGCGTGGACCCGGTCCAGCACGGCCTGCTGTTCGAGCGGTTCCTGTCGCAGGGCCGGGACGGGCCGCCCGACATCGACCTGGACATCGAGCACCGCCGCCGCGAGGAGGTGATCCAGTACGTCTACCGCACCTACGGCCGGCACAAGGCCGCCCAGGTCGCGAACGTGATCTCCTACCGGCCGCGGATGGCGCTGCGTGACGCCGGCCGCGCGCTCGGCCATTCCCCCGAGCAGCAGAACGCCTGGTCCAAACAGGTCGGCCCGCGCGCGTACGCCCCCGGCCAGCCGGTCCCGCCGGACGCAGGCGTACCCGGACCGGTCGTCGCGCTCGCGCAGCGGATGCAGAAACTGCCCCGTCACCTGGGCATTCACTCTGGCGGCATGGTGATCTGCGACCGGCCGGTGGGGGAGGTGTGCCCGGTGGAATGGGCCCGGATGCCGGGCCGGACGGTGCTGCAGTGGGACAAGGACGACTGCGCCTACGCGGGCCTGGTCAAGTTCGACCTCCTCGGGCTGGGCATGCTGTCGGCGCTGCGGGACTGCTTCGAGCTGGTCGCGCAGCACCACGGCCAGCACTGGAGCCTGCACTCACTGCCGCAAGAGGACCCGGGCGTCTACGCGATGCTGCAGCGGGCCGACACGATCGGGGTGTTCCAGGTCGAGTCGCGCGCCCAGATGGCCACGCTGCCGCGGCTGCGCCCGGAGAAGTTCTACGACCTGGTCGTGGAGGTCGCGCTGATCCGGCCCGGCCCGATCCAGGGCGGCTCGGTGCACCCTTACATGCGCCGCAAGCGCGGCGACGAGGAAACGGTCCTGCCGCACCCGTCGATGGAGCGCGCCCTCGGCAAGACCCTCGGCGTGCCGCTGTTCCAGGAGCAGATGATGCAGATCGCCATCGACTGCGCCGGGTTCACCCCCGCCGAGGCCGACAAGCTGCGCCAGGCGATGAGCTCCAAGCGCGCCCCGGAGCGGATCGAGGAACTGCGGGCCCGGCTGCTGGAGGGGATGGCCGAACGGGACATCACGCCGGAAATTGCCGAGGACATCTACGCCAAGATCCTCGCCTTCTCCAGCTACGGCTTCCCGGAGTCGCACGCGATCAGCTTCGCCTACCTGGTCTACGCCAGCGCCTGGCTGAAGTGCTATTACCCGGCCGCGTTCACCGCCGCGCTGCTGCGCTGCCAGCCGATGGGCTTCTACGCGCCGGCCAGCCTGATCGGCGACGCGCGCCGCCACGGCGTCGAGGTCCGCGGCGTGGACGTCAATGCCAGCGCCGAGCTGGCCATCCTTGAGCCCCCGGATCCTCGGGGAGACCTGGAAAATCATGAAGACCGAGAGAGGCCAGGACCGCCTTCTCGGCCAGTCAGCCCGGCGGGTCAGGCGTCACCGGCTGAGCCCGCCGCCTCGGCCGGTCAGGAGCCCGCCGGCTACGCTGCCCCCGCCGGCCAGGAGCCTGCCGGGAACGGCGTGCCCGGCGGGCATCCGGCAGGCGGCGTCCCGGTCCCCGGCCAGCCCGCGATCCGCCTCGGCTTGTCCGAGGTCCGCAACCTCGGTTCCGCCGCGGCCGCCGCCATCGCGGCCGGCCAGCCTTACGCCAGCTTGGAGGACTTCGCCCGGCGCACCAGCCTGGGCACGCCGGCGCTGGAGGCGCTGGCGCTCGCGGGCGCGTTCGGCTGCTTCGGGCTGACCCGGCGCGAGGCGCTGTGGGCGGCCGGGGCGGCTGCCACCATCCGGCCGGGCCAGCTGCCCGGCACCACTCTCGGCCTGGCCGCGCCGCCGCTGCCGGTCATGACCGCGGCCGAGCAGACGTTCGCCGACTTGTGGGCCACCGGGACCTACGGCACGCACCCGGTCGAGCACATCCGGGAGCTGCTGGCCGCCCGCGGCGTGCTCCCGGCCGCGGATCTGGCCGAGGCGGCGAACGGCGCGGTGGTCGCGGTCGGCGGCCTGGTCACCCACCGCCAGCAGCCGGGAACCGCGCGCGGGACGGTGTTCTTGTCCCTGGAGGACGAGAGCGGGATGGCCAACATCATCTGCCCGCCGTGGGTCTGGGAGCGCTACCGGAAGATCGGCGTGGACGCCAGCGCGCTGGTCGTGCACGGCCGGGTCGAGCGGCTGGACGGCGCGGTCAGCCTGCTCGCCACCCGGCTGCGGCGGCTGCGGGTGGTAGCCGCCGCCCGCAGTCGCGACTTCCGCTGACCGGCGGCGCGGCGCTGCCGGCTCCGGCCGTACCCGCGGACGTCGCCGCCCGGCATACGCTCGAACGGTGAAGGTCAGGATCGGGATATCGCCCGGCCCGGCGGGCGTGCCGGGCCAGTTCGACGCGGCCGTGGCGCGGCTGGAGCAGGCCGGAGTCGACTCGCTGTGGCTGTCCGAGATGGTGTACGGGCCGCTTGCCGACCCGGTGGCCGGGATGACCTGGGCGCTGGCGCGCACCGAGAGGCTCAAGGTCGGGACCGGCATCATGGTGCTGCCCGGCCGCCATCCGGTGCTGGTCGCCAAGCAGCTCGCCACCCTGGCCGGGCTCGCGCCGGGCCGGGTCCTGCCGGTGTTCGGCCTCAAGCCCGCCCGGCCCGGCGAGCTGGCCGCCTTCGGCGTCCCGCCCGGGCGGCGCGGCGACGTCTTCGACGAGGCGCTGGAATTGCTGCGCCTGCTGCTGAGCTCCGCGCCGCAGCCGGTCGATTTCGCCGGGCGGTTCTTCGCCGTCCGCGCGGCCAGCGTCGGCCCGGCGCCGGCCAAGCCGCTGGACATCTGGCTCGGCGGCAGCGCGGCCGGGGCGCTGCGCCGGGTCGGCCGGCTCGGTGACGGCTGGCTGGGCAGCTTCCTGACCCCGGCCGAGGCCGCAGTCGCGCGGCGGCTGATCACCGAGGCCGCGGACACCGCCGGCCGGGAGGTCGACCCGGAGCACTTCGGCATCAGCCTCGCGGTGGGCCCGGACGGCATCCCGGCCGGGCTGGCCGCCGCGGCCGCCGAGCGCCGGCCCGGCCTGGACCCGGCCCGGCTGGCCGCCGGGAGCTGGGCCGCGGCGCGCACGCTGATCGGCGAGTACGTCGACGCCGGCCTGAGCAAGTTCGTGGTCCGGCCTGCGGGACCGGGGGACTTCGGCGAGTTCCTGGCCGCGTTCGCCGCCGAGATGATGCCGCTGCAGACCTGACCGGGACCCGCCGATCGGCGTCCGCGATGACGAACGCGATAAGGAAGCTATGCAGGCGTGGCGGTCAGGCGCGCGGCGGGCGTGGCGGTCAGGCGCGCGGCGGGCGTGGCGGTCAGGCGCGCGGCAGGCGTGGCGGGTCAGGCGCGCGGCAGGCGGGGCGGTCAGGCGCGCGGCAGCCGGCCGGCCTGCCAGGTGCATGACCGCATCGGCACCTCGATCTCGGCCGCCCCGGGGAACAGCCCGGCCACCGCCTCCCGTATCTCGCCGAGTACTGCCGCCCGCTCGGCCGGATCGGCGGTGATGACACCGCTGTAGGTGGCGAACATGGCGGCGACGTCGCCGGGGCTCATCCGCCGCAGGTAGCCGAACGAGGCCGTCCGGGCCGCGCTGAACGGCGCCCCGCCGGGCAGCGTGACCTCCCGCACCCGGGCCCGCCGCGAAGCCGCCGGCACCCCGGGCCGGCCATCAGCCAGCACGGCGCCGTCCTGCGCGCCGCCGTCCAGCCCAGAGCCAACCTGCCCGGAACTATCCTGCGCGGCACCGTCCCCGGCGGGGCTGGCGGGCTCCTGGCGGCACAGCCGCTGTCCGTCGCGCAGCGCCCGCACTTCGCGCAGCCACGGCACCTGCGGGTCCGCCCCGGTCCAGATCGCGCCGAACCGGCCGCCGTCGCGCAGCACCCGGGCGATCTCGGCCAGCGCCCGGCCGGCATCCATCCAGTGCCACGCAGAGGACACATAGACCGCGTCCGCGCTCGCGTCCGGCAGCGGGATGGCCTCGCCCCGCCCGTCCCGGACCTCGACCCCGGGGGATCGCGCCGCGAGCACCGCACGCATCCGCTCGTCCGGCTCGACCGCGATCACCGCCGCGCCGCTGGCCGCCAGCGCCCGCGACAGCAGACCGGTCCCGGCCGCGAGGTCCACCACGGTCCGCCGCGGGCCCGGACCCGCCAGCAGCCAGTCCACCGCGGCGGCCGCGGGCGGCGGCCGCAGCCGGTCATAGTCGGCCGCGATGGCCCCGAAGGACATGGCGCGCTCGGCCCGGGTTGCCATATCCCGCACGGTAGCCCAGGCCCCGGGCCTGTCCCCGGAGGACCCGGCGCGTCTACACTCCGTGCATCTCGTTCGCAGAATCCGCTGACCTCACCGCGGCCCGCGCGCAGCTGGTCAGCTACAGCGCGCGCCTGCTGGACGACGGGCTGGCCGTCGGCAGCGCAGGCAATATGAGCATGCGCGCCGGCGACGCGGTCGCGATCACCCCGTCGGGGATCAGCTACCGGGAGATGCAGCCCGCCGACATCTGCGTGGTGAGCCCGGACGGCACCGAGCTGGCCGCGGCCGAGACGCCATCCACCGAGCTGCCCATGCACCTGGCGATCTACGCCGCCACCGAAGCGGCGGCGATCGTGCACACGCACTCGGCCGAGGTCATCGCGCTGTCGGCGGCCTGCGACGAGCTGCCCGCCATCCACTACGCGATTACCGCGCTGGGCGGCCCGGTCCGGGTGGCGCCCTACGCCCGGTTCGGCTCGGGCGGCCTGGCTCAGGCCACCGTCGCCGCGCTGGCCGGGCGGCACGCGGTGATCTTGCGCAACCACGGCGCGGTCAGCTACGGCGCCAGCCTGGACGAGGCCTACGAGCGCGGCCTGCTGCTGGAATGGCTGGCCCGCGTCTACCGGCTGGCCCGCTGCTACGGCGACCCGGGCACGCTCACCCACGCCGAGCTAACCGAGGTCAGCGAGCAGACCCGCCGGATCGGGTACGGTACCCGCCGGGCCGGCCGGCGGCAGGCCCGGCGGCGCGGCTAGCCCGCGGCGCGGACGCGGCGATTGCCTAGCCCGCGGATGCGGGCTCCAGGACGAAGACCGGGATCGTGCGGTCGGTCTTCTCCTGGTACTCGGCGTAGGGCGGGTAGGCGGCGACGGCGCGCTCCCACCACTGCTGCCGCTCCGCGCCGGTCACCTCACGGGCCCGGTAGTCCCGCCTGGCCGGGCCGTCCTGCAGCTCGACCAGCGGGTTGGCCACGAAGTTGTGGTACCAGTACGGATGCTCGGGCGCGCCGCCCTTGGAGGCGACTGCCGCATAGATCCCGTCGTGCTCGACGCGCATGACCGGCGTCTTGCGCACCTTGCCGCTGCGGGCGCCCTTGTTGGTGATGATCACCACGGGCATCCCGGTGTCCATCAGCGTGGTGCCCTGCGTCCCGCCCGAGCCCTCGTAGAGCTCGACCTGGTCGCGGACCCACTTCTGGCTGCTTGGCTGGTATTCACCGTCAACTGGCATGGCAATAGTCAACACCAGGGCTGAAGCGGCCGGCCGCGGCGGGCGCTGATTATTCCGCGGCGTCGCACGATCTGTAATCCTGGCGGCATGGCCCAAGAGGGCGGCCCGGCCCTGCCGGACGATCAACGGGTGCTGTCCCGGGAGCGCGCGTCCTGGCCAGCCAGGGCCGTCAGCCTGGTCCTGCTGGCCGGCGCGGCGGCCGAGATATACGGGCTGATCCAGTCCGCCCGCCGGCACAATTGGGTGACCTTCGGCTTCCTGCTGTTCTTCGTCCTGCTCACGCTGGCTCTGGCGGTCTTGATGGCGCTCGGCTGGGACCCGGACGGCCCCGTGCCGCGGACCGCCGGCCAGGCCCCGGGCCGGGCCGCGGACCAGGTCCCGGGCCGGGCCGCGGAGCAGGCGCCAGCCGGGGACACGGCAACGGGCCCGGAAAAGGCCAAGCTGATCCCTGAGCGCATCCGCCGGACCTGGTGGTGGCGGACGGCGTTGTGGATCTGGCTGGCGGTGGCGGCCGGCCTCACAGTGCTGGCGGTGGTGGCCGGCGTCGCCGGCAGCTGGCAGGGCTGTGTCCTGACGGCCTTCCTGGCGCTGGCCGCCTGGATCAGGCTGTTGTTCCGCTGGGCGGGCTATGAACCTCCCGCGCCGCCCGGCATCGGCGACTGATCCGGGCGGCCTGCCCGCCCTCGTCAGCTGGCCGGGTCGGTGACGAAGTCGATCAGCTCCTCGACCCGGCCGAGCAGTTCCGGCTCCAGGTCGGCGAAGCCGCGGACGCTGCGCAGGATGCGCTGCCAGCCGGCGGCGGTGTCCTCCGGCCAGCCGAGGGCGCGCAGCACGCCCTCCTTCCACGGCTCGCCCCGCGGCACCTGCGGCCAGCCGCTGATGCCGACGGCAGCGGGCTTGACGGCCGCCCAGATGTCGATGAACGGGTGCCCGGTGATCAGCACGTGCGGCGAGGTCACCCGCGCGGCGATCTGAGTCTCCTTCGACCCGGACACCAGGTGATCAACCAGCACCCCGAGCCGCCGGCCCGGGCCGGGGGAGAAGCCGGACACGATCGCGGGCAGGTCGTCGATGCCGCCGAGGAACTCCACCACGACGCCGACGTCGCGCAGGTCGTCGCCCCAGATCCGCTCGACCAGCTCGGCGTCGTGGCGGCCCTCGACGTAGATCCGGCTGGCCCGCGCAACCCTGGCCCGGCTGACCGGGGCGGCGATCGACCCCGACGCGGTGCGCCGCGGGCCGGCCGGCCGCCGGGGGCGGCCGCACCGGGCGCAGGCCTGGTCAGCGTGACCCGCTGCCCCTCCAGCAGGAACGCGCCGGGGCCGAACGGGAAGACCCGGCGGCGGCCGTGCCGGTCCTCCAGCGTGACCGCGCCGGCCTCCCAGCCGACGACCGCGCCGCAGAACTCGCCTGCCGAGTCCTCCACGACCAGGCCCGGCTCGGCGGCCACCCGCGGCGCGTCGGCCAGCGCCGGGCGCCGCCGGGGCGCCGCGAGCACATCAGGCCCGTACTGCTTGCTGCGCACTGCCCGCCTTTCACCTGCCTGCCTCATCTGCCCGCCGCCCGCCCTGCCTGCCCGCCCGCCGTGCGCGCCTGCCCGCCCTGCCTGCCTGCCCGCCCTGCCTGCCTGCCTGCCCGCCCTGCCTGCCTGCCCGCCCTGCCCGCCCTGCCTGCCTGCCCGCCCTGCCTGCCCGCCTGGCGGGGAGCCCTGCCTGCCTGCCTGCCCGCCCGCCCTGCCTGCCCGCCTGGCGGGGCGCTGCCAGGCGGCCTGAACCAGGCAAATTACCGCAGCCCGTCCGCCGCGCCGCGGCGCCACGCGGCAACGCCGCCGGCTGCCGCGGCGGGGCTGGACAGGGGAGGATGGGCGTCATGATCGACTTGCTGTTGCGCAACGCCCGGCTGGCCGGCCACGACGGCCTGGCCGATATCAGCATCGAGGGCGGCACGATCGCCGCCATTAGCCCCGTTAACTCCGTCCCGCCGGGGCCAGGCGGGGGCGCGGACGTCCCGGCCGGGAGCACCGCGGCACAGGTCACCGACCTGGCCGGGCGGCTGGTCACCCCGCCGCTGGTCGAGCCGCACATCCACCTGGACGCGGTGCTCACCGTCGGGCAGCCGCGGGCCAACGAGTCCGGGTCGCTGTTCGAGGGCATCGCCATCTGGGCCGAGCGGGTGGCGGACCTGACCTACGCCGACGTGCAGTCCCGGGTCCGCCAGACCCTGCGCTGGCAGCTCGCCTGCGGCGTCCAGCACGTCCGCAGCCACGTCGACGTCTGCGACCCGCAGCTGACCGCGCTGCGGGCCCTGGCCGACCTGCGCGAGGAGATGCGCGGGCTGATCGACCTGCAGCTGGTGGCGTTCCCGCAGCAGGGCATCCTGGCCTTCGACGGCGGCCAGGAGCTGATGCGCAGGGCCGTGGCCCTGGGCGCGGACGTGGTCGGCGGCATCCCGCACTACGAGCTGACCCGCGAGGACGGGGTGGAGTCGGTCCGGTTCGCGATGGCGCTGGCCGACGAGCACGGCCTGCCCGTCGACATCCACTGCGACGAGACCGACGACGACCACTCCCGGTTCGTCGAGGTGATGGCGGCCGAGACGATCCGGCGCGGGATGTCCGGCCGGGTCACCGCGAGCCACACCACCGCCATGCATTCCTACAACAACGCCTACGCCTACCGGCTGATCGCCAACATCGCCCGGGCCGGCCTGCACATCGTCACCAACCCGCTGGACAACTCGGTGCTGCAGGGACGCTTCGACTCCGGTCCGGTGCGCCGCGGCCACACCCGGGTCAAGCAGCTCGCGCAGGCCGGGGTGAACGTCTGCATCGGGCACGACTCGGTGATGGACCCGTGGTACCCGCTCGGCTACGGCGACCCGCTGCAGGCCGCGTTCGTCCTCGCCCACCACGCCCAGATGTCCGGCGACGCCGAGCTGCGCCAGCTGATCGAGATGATCACGGTGAACCCGGCCCGGGCGCTCGGCGTGCCGGGTTACGGGCTGCGGGCGGGCGGCCCGGCGGACCTGGTCGTCTTCGACGCCCCTTCGCAGGCCGACGCGCTGCGGCTGGTGGCGCCGCGCACGCTGGTGCTGCGCGGCGGCGCGGTCGTCGCCCGGTCGGTCCCCGCGCAGCACACGGTGATCTGGCACGGCGCCGAGGAACCGGTCTCGTTCCTGCGCGCGTGACGGGCCGGGCGGCGGCGGGCGACCCGGGCGGCGGAGCAGTCCGGGCCGGCTACTGGTGCTTCCAGGTCGTGCTGAAGGACTTGCCGCCGGCACCGAGCCCGGAGGTCGTCTGCTTGGTGACCCCGGAGCTGACCTCAGTCACCTTGCCGAGCTGCCAGGCCGGGTCGGACAGCGGCCCGGTGTGGCCGCTGACGTTGGTCACCGTGGCACTGGAGTAGGCCTCCTTGCCGTAATCGGGAAGCGGATACAGGCCGCCTGCCGTGTTGCCGATGTCCTCGGAGATGATGTCGGCCGACGACCGCGGGCAGCCGCCCTGCCCCGGCTGGCAGGGCGTGTCCTTGGTCAGGATCTTGCCGCTGGTGACGTCCTTCACCACGATGTCGAACATCTTGGTCGCCGGCACGTAGGTGACGCTGGCCGTGATGTGGTCGCCGGCGTGGATGGTGAAGCCGTTCTGGATGTTGTTGAACGGGAACATCTCCCACCACACGTTGTACTGGGGCGCGCCGCTCAGGCAGCGCGCCTCGGAGCCGCCCTGCTCGACTTCGTCGTTCCACCAGCCGTCCAGGCCGACCCAGAAGCCGGCCCACTCCTCGGCCTTGCCGGTGCAGGTCACCGCCGCCTGGGTCCAGGACGCGCTGACCGCGGTGAAGTCCGTCCCGTGCCCGGCGGCGGTCGCGAAGTAGCCGTCCCAGTTGTTCGAGGTGTACCCGGTCACCGACTGGGCGGATCCGACCCGCTCCGCCCGGTGCACCAGGTGCTTGCCGGTCGCGGCCGGGGCGCGGCCGCGGTGCGCCGCGCTGGCGCCCGGCCCGGGCGCGGCGGCGGCCGCGGTGAGCAAGACCAGCAGGGCCGGGACGGTCACCAGGGCCGTCATCCGGGCGGGCATCCGGAACACTGCAGAACCAGCCATCACTCACCAACCATCACTAACACGGTTAACATGCCCAGCATGAACCGTGCGCCCGGCTGCCGCAAGGGCCTGGTCAGGCGGCCCGCAACGAGCGGCCGGCGGAGCGAGCCTGCCGGCGCCGCTAGCTTGCTGGCGCCGCTAGCTTGACGGCGCCGCTAGCTTGACGGCGCCGCTTGTGACTGCTCGCCCGGTATCATCAGGACCTCCTCGCGCTTGCTCTCGCCCTGCAGCCGGAAGAACACCGCGTACAGCAGCGCGGCCAGCACGAAGCCCACCTCGAAGGTCAGGTCGCCGAACCCCGGATGGTGCTTGGGCACCAGGCCCACATAGTCGGTCTGGTTGGCGAAGAAGTAGATCGACACGGCCATGGCGATGGCCATCGCGGCGAAGCCCGCCCACGGGTTGTGCTTGCGGTCGAACAGGAACCCGTCGACCCGCTTGCCCCGGCGCAGGAACTGGTCGGCGAAGAACACGCCCAGCCACGGGCCGATCCAGTACGCGATGACCAGCAGGAAGTTGTTGTACTTGGTGCCCGCGTCGCTCAGCCCGGACAGCGCCAGGAAGAACCCGGCCACGCCGAACACGATCGCCACGATGGCCCGGCGCAGGGACAGCGGCAGCCGGATGCCGAGCGCCAGGAACGACATCGAGCCGGAGTAGACGTTCAGCGCGTTGGCGCAGACCGCGCCGAGCGCGATGGCCAGCAGGGTGATGTCGGCGATCCAGGTCGGCAGGTGACTCGACGAAGCCGGCCGTGGGGTTGTTGGCGTACTTGCTGATGCTGGTGATCGTGGCCGCGGCCGCGCCGACGGTCTCCAGCACCGCGCAGGAAAGGAACACGCCGAGCCCGGCCGCTAGTCCGGTGGCCCGGCGGCTGGTGTCCCGGGGCAGGTAGCGCGAGTAGTCGCTGGCATAGGGGTTCCAGCCCGCGGCGTAGCCGAACGCGGCGCCGAAGGTGATCAGGAAGCCGCCCGGCAGCCCGGTGGCGTGCGCGGACGGATGTGACTTGGACAAGATCACGACCGAGGCGATCGCGAAAATGACGACCAGCAGCGGGAAGGCCACCCGCTCGAACGCGTGTACCAGGTTATGCCCGAAGAACGCCACCGCGAGCTGGACGATCACGATGATCACCAGGCAGATCTTGGAGTTCCAGCCGAGCAGCGCGCTCAGCGCGAACGCACCGCTGACGCTGTTGACCGCGAACCAGCCGACGCCGGCCACCAGCGCGTTGATGCCCGCGGGCAGGACGTTGCCGAGGAAGCCGAAGCCGATCCGGGACAGCACCATCTGCGGTACGCCGAACAGCGGCCCGCGGGCGGACAGGAAGCCCATCGACAGCGAGCCGAGCGCACTGCCCAGCACGATCGCGAGGGTGGCCATCCAGAACGACTGGCCGAAGAACCAGACGCCGATGACGCCGACGAAGACGGTGGCGAACTCCATGTTCGGCGACACCCAGGTCCAGAACTGCTGCAGCGGCTTGCCGTGCCGCTCGCTGAGCGGGATGAATTCGGCTCCGCCTGGCTCTACCGCAGCGACCTTCGCGCCGTAGGTGCCCTCGCGGACGTCAGCCTCGATCACGGCCGTGGCCGCGGTGCTCTGTGTCTCGGTCACGTGCCATGCACCTCTCAGTTAGCTGCCCGCTGCGGATCGGCCGGCTGGCAGCACCCGAACCCCTTGGCCGCGTGGCCCGGAATATACCGCTGCCAGTGTGGCCGGCCAATGTTTCTGCATGCTTCGCCGCAGATCCGGCGATTTGCGGCCGGTCACGGCCGGGTCGCGGCGGCCAGCAGGTGATCGCTGAACCCGATCAGCGACGGCTCGGTCTCCACCGCCCGGGCGGCCTGCAGGATCTGCTCGCGGCGGCGCGGATCGCGCCACTGCTCCCGCAGCGGCCAGCCCGGCCCTTCGAGGCCGTAGACGGTCACCCCGGCCAGCCCCGCCTCCCGCAGCTCGGCGGCCAGCCCGTCCGGCGTGTGGAAGTACGCGGTGGTGAAGAACTCGGCCGGCCCGCCGGATCGGGATTGCGGTGCTGGCCGTCGGCGAGGTCGCGCGCCACGATCGGCGCGAACACCGGGTCGTCCAGCCAGCCCTCGTACAGCCCGTCCAGCAGCGAGGCGAACCGGCAGACCGCCACCGCCAGCAGCCGCCCGCCCGGCCGCAGCACCCGCCGGGCCTCGGCGATTGCCTGCCGCCGGTCAGCCTGGCTGGTCAGGTGATAGAGCGGGCCGAACAGCAGCACGGCGTCCGCCGATCCGGCCGGCTCGGCGAGCTCGCGGGCGTCGCCGCGGGCGAGCGTGAAGCGGGCCGCCGGATCCGCGGCCGCCTCCCTGGCCTGATCCAGGTGAATCTCCAGCGGATCCACCAGGTGCACCTGATAGCCCAGCCGGGCCAGCGGCCCGGCGTAGGTGCCGGGCCCGCCGCCGACGTCCAGCACCCGCGCGGGCGGGGCAGGCAGCAGCAGGCCCAGCAGCTCCATCGACCGGGCGAACTCCAGCGCGGGCTCCCCGCCGGGCCGTACCCGCGCCCGCTCGTAACCGGAGGCGTAGTGCGCGCTGATCGCGGGATCGATCATGCCGTTCACCCTGCCGCAGCCCCGGGTCTCATGCCACCGGTTAACCCGTGCGGCTGCGCCGCCTGCCCCGTACCCGGGCGCAGTGCGTCCCGCGTGCCCCGTGGCTGTGACATTCAGTGGCACTGGTGCCCGTGGATGTGACTTCCAGGGGGTAGCGGCTCGGGGGTAGCGGCTCGGGCCGGCCGCCCGGGCTAGGCGCGCCGCGCGGGCGGGCGGGTCTCGTCGCGGCGCAGCGCGGCCGGCAGGTAGGCGGCGCCCGGGCCGGCCAGCCGCGCCTGGTCGGCCGGGTTGGAGATGGCGCAGCGCTGCAGCGACAGGCAGCCGCAGCCGATACACGAGTCCAGCCCGTCGCGCAGCGCGGTCAGCGCCGCGATCTGGTCGTCCAGCCGGCGCCGCCAGCCGCGTGACAGCCGGGTCCAGTCGGCCCGGGTCGGCGTCCGCCCGGCGGGCAGCGTCGCCAGCGCGGCGGCGATCTCGTCCAGGCTGAGCCCGACGTTGCGGGCCGCCCGGATGAACGCCAGGCGGCGCAGCGCCGAGCGGGGGAAGCGGCGCTGGCCGCCGGACGTGCGGCTGGCGGTCAGCAGGCCGAGCCGGTCGTAGTAGCGGATGGCGGACTCGGCGAAGCCGCTGCGCCGGGCGATCTCGCCGATCGCCAGCGGATCGCTGCTGCGCGGATCGCTGCTGCGCGGATCCCCACTGCGAGGGATAGCGCCGCGCGCGGCGCTGGCGCGCGCGGTGCTGGCGCGCGCGGCGCCGTTCTGACTGTGCTCGCCGTGGCCGGCTCCCGGTTGCATCAGCTTCCCCTTGACATGAAGTTGACTTCAACTCCCAGTATGGCATGCAGTACCCGTATTGCTTGGAGGAGTCATGCCAACCGCCCTCATCACCGGCGCGTCGCAGGGCCTGGGCCGGGCGCTCGCCCGGGCCCTGGCCGAGCGCGGCTGGTCCCTGGTGGTCGACGCCCGGTCCGCCGCGGACCTGGCCGAGGCCATGGCCGGCCTGCCCGCGGCCGCGCCGGTCACCGTCATTCCCGGTGACGTCACCGATCCGCGGCATCGCGCCGGGCTGGCCGCCGCGGCCGCCTGCGGCGGCCGCCTGGACGCGCTGGTCAACAACGCAAGCCGGCTCGGCCCGAGCCCGCAGCCGTTGCTGTGCGACTATCCGCTGGACGAGCTGGAGGCCGTCTACCGGACCAACGTGATCGCGCCGCTGGCGCTGTTCCAGCTGCTCGCCGGGCCGCTGGAGGCAGCCGGCGGCACCGTGGTCAACGTCAGCTCGGACGCCGCCGCCGAGGCCTACCCGGGCTGGGGCGGCTACGGCTCGGCCAAGGCCGCCCTGGACCAGCTCACCGCCGTGCTCGCCGCCGAGCATCCCCGGCTGCGGTGCTACGCCGCCGACCCGGGCGACATGCGCACCGCCATGCACCAGCAGGCGTTCCCCGGCGAGGACATCTCCGACCGGCCGGAACCGGAGACCGTGGTCCCGGCGCTGCTCGCGCTGCTCTCCGGCCGCCTGCCGAGCGGCCGGTACCGGGCCGCCGACGTGCCGGGCCTGATGGCCCTGGCTGATGCGGGTGATGCGGCGGTGGCGTCATGACCCTTTCCGCCACCATGATCCGCTCCGCCACCGAGCCGCCCGAGCAGCGCGGCCTGGCCCGCGACGGCGTGCGGATGCTCGTCGCCACCCCCGACGGCCTGGCCCACGCCCGGTTCGCGGACCTGCCCCGGTACCTGCGTGCCGGAGACTTGCTGGTCATCAACAACTCGGCGACCTTGCCGGCCGCCGTGCCCGGCCGCCGGGACGGCGGCACCCCGGTCAGCGTGCACCTGTCCGCCGTGCTGGACGACGGCAGCTGGCTGGTCGAGCTGCGCGATCCCGCGGGCCGCGGGCGGGTGACGGACGCGGCGCGTGGCGAGACCGTCGCGCTGCCCGGCGGCGCCCGGATCCGGCTGCAGGAGCGTTACCCGGATCCCGCCGCCACCCGGCTGTGGACGGCTGCCGCGTCCGGGACCTGTGACACTGCCGGCCCTGGCCGCGCCGTCGCCTACCTGGGCCGGCACGGCCAGCCGATCCGCTACTCCTACGTGCCGGAGTCCTGGCCGCTGGCCGACTACCAGACCGTATTCGCCCGGATCCCGGGCAGCGCCGAGATGCCGAGCGCGGCCCGGCCGTTCACCGCTGAGCTGGTCACCGCGCTGGTGTCAGCGGGCGTGGTGATCGCTCCGATCACGCTGCACGCCGGGGTGGCCTCGCTGGAGGCGGGGGAGCCGCCGCTGCCCGAGCGGTTCACCGTGCCCGCGCCCACCGCCGAGCTGGTCAACCTGACCCGGGCCGCGGGCCGGCGCGTCGTCGCGGCCGGCACCACCTGCGTACGGGCGCTGGAAAGCGCGGCGGTACCCGGGGGGCGGGTGCGGCCGGCCAGCGGCTGGACCGGGCTGGTGCTCGGCCCGCAGCGTCCCGCCCGGGTGGCGGACGGCCTGATCACCGGCTGGCACGAGCCCGGCGCCTCGCACCTGGACCTGCTGGAGGCGGTGGCCGGCCAGGCCCTGGTCGGCGCCGCCTACGCCGAGGCGGGGCGGTCCGGCTACCTGTGGCACGAGTTCGGCGACAGCTGCCTGCTGCTTCCGGCGCCAGGCCGCTGACGCCGGGCCGCTGACGCCGGGCCGCTGACGCCGGGCCGCTGACGCCGGGCCGCTGACGCCGGGCCGCTGACGCCGGGCCGCTGACGCCGGGCCGCTGACGCCGGGCCGCTGACGCCGGGCCGCTGACGCCGGGCCGCTGACGCCGGGCCGCTGACGCCGGGCCGCTGACGCCGGGCCGCTGACGCCGGGCCGCTGACGCCGGGCCGCTGACGCCGGGCCGCTGACGCCGGGGCTCGGAGCCGGACCGCGCCCGGTCCGCCCGCGGTGCGCAAGACAGCGGGACACCGGGCCGCGGCTGCGCCATGCTGGTCCGGCCCGCCAGCCCGCCGGCCCGGCGGCCCGCGGCAGGCCGCCCTGCGGGCTGTCTCAGAAGATCGCCGGCCATCATGGCAGCAGCGCGGCAGCAGGCCGCGCCGGTGAACGGGAGGCACGTTGTCGCTCGCTGCGGCGTCCGCGCCGGTGCAAAGCTATGGTTACTGGGCGGTCTGCGGGGCCGTCGGCCTCGAGGCGCTCGGCGTGCCGCTGCCCGGCGAGACCACGCTGATCGCCGCCGGCCTGTACGCGGGCACGACGCACAAGCTGAGCCTGGTCTGGCTGATCGTGGCGGCGGCCGCGGCCGCGATCATCGGTGACAACATCGGCTACCTGATCGGGCGGTTCGGCGGCTACCGGCTGGTCCGCCGCTACGGCAAGTACGTCCGCATCGACGAGGCCAAGCTCAAGGTGGGCCGCTACCTGTTCGACCGCAACGGCGGCAAGGTCGTGTTCCTCGGCCGTTTCGTCTCGGTGCTGCGCACCTACGTGGCCTTCCTGGCCGGGGTGAACATGATGCACTGGCGGCGCTTCCTGATCTACAACGCCGCGGGCGGGATCTTCTGGGCCGCGCTGGTCTGCTGCGGGGCTTACTACCTCGGCAACAGCATCCACAAGGTCAGTTCGGTGGCCACCTACCTCGGCGGCGGCCTCGCGGTCGTGGCCTTCATCGCGCTGGTGTTCTACCTGCGGCGGCACTTCAAGGGCCTGGAGGAAACGGCCGAGCGGGCCTATCCCGGCCCGCTGGACGCGTACCATCCAGGCGGCCGGCGGCCGTCCGGAGGCATACGTAAGGAGCAAGCATGACTGACAGCGGGCCGGGCCCGGCGATCACCGGCGTGCACCACTTCTCGCCCACCGTCTCGGACGTGGAGGCCAGTGCCCGCTGGTACGAGCGGGTCTTCGGCATGACCCGGCAGCCGACCACGTTCCCGCACCACGCCGCCGAGGCGTCCGGCTACTCGATCGTCCTCACCGACCCGCGCTCCGGCCTGGTCATCGGGCTGCACCACCACGAGTCCAACCCGGGCGAGCCGTTCGCGGAGTACCGGACCGGCCTTGACCACATCTCCTTCGCCGTCGCGCAGCGCTCCGACCTGGACGACTGGGCGAGCTGGCTGGACAAGCAGGGCGTGCCGCATTCCGGCGTGATCAGCTCGCAGAGCCCCACCTCCTACGCCGTGGTGGTGTTCCGCGACCCCGACAATATCCAGCTGGAGCTGTTCCACATCGACAGCTGAACCAGTCAGCGAAAGGCCGATGGCCCGGTCTGATGGTCAGACCGGGCCATCGGCTTCCGTGCCGTGCACTCTGCGCGCCGCGGCGCCGCGGCGCGCGGCTGGGTTACTTCGAGGCCGCCACCAGCTCGGGGACGAACTTGGCCCCGTCCACCGTGCCCAGGCCGCTGGCCCGGTCGTAGCCGGGGCCGGCGTTGAACCCGACCACCGTGTGGGTCGAGCCGCCCTGCTTGAAGGTCACGGTGTTGTTGCCCTGGGTCACGTCCACCAGCCCGGGCGCGTGCGCGGCCTCCAGCTTGTACAGCGCCGGGTTCAGCAGGCCGAGACCGTGCCCGGCCCACTGGTCGGCGACCGCCACCACGCCGGCGAACAGCGGAGTCGCCTCGCTGGTCCCGCCGATCAGGTAGAAGGCCGCCTTGCCCTGGGCCGCGCCGGAGTCCAGGTAGACCAGGGCCGCGCCGTTCACGGCCGCGCTCATCGAGATGTCGGGCACCGCCCGTGACCTGCCGGACACCCCGCTCTGGTAGTGCGGCTTGGCGAACACCACCGAGTTGCCGCCGGAGCCGGCCGCGGGCGAGCCGAACAGCGCCGTGTCGTTCCACACCGCGTCGGGCTGGGTGTGCTCGCCCTTGGCGTTGAGGAACATCTGGGTGCCGCCGACCGCGGTGACCAGCGGGTCGGTGGCCGGCCAGTCGCTCACCCGGTGCAGGAAGTAGGTGGCCGCGAAGCCCTGCGGGGTCAGCGTCTTCGGCCCGCTCGCGCCCGCGTCACCGGTGGCGCCGAGCACGCTCACCCCGTGCGCCGCCGCGTTCTTGTAGGCGCTGCGCAGCCGCAGGATCGACTGGGCGTTCGGGAAGGTCTGCTCCGGCGCGGCCAGGCTCTGCGAGATCACGTTGCCGAGGTGGTGGTTGACCACGTAGTTCTCGGCCTCGACGATCTGCGGGAAGCCCTTCACGCCGAGCGTCTCGGCCACCGGGGTCTCCACCAGCAGGATGTTCGCGCCAGGCGCCATCGCGTGCGAGTACTGCACGTCCAGCGAGGTCTCCTGCGCCCAGCCCACCATCTGCGGCCGCTTGGCGGGGTTGTAGGACGGCACCTTGCCGGCCGGCCGGATGATGGTGAAGTGCGGCGGGGCGGGCAGGCCGAAGGACTTGTCGAACACCTTCAGCTCGCTGCGGATGTTCTGGTAGCCGTAGGAGTCGACGATCACGATCGTCTGGCCGCGGCCGTTCAGGCCCTTGCGGTACAGCGCGTTCATGTCGTACGCGCGGTGATACTGGAACGGCGCGTAGCAGGCGATGCCCAGTTGCTTCTCGCACTGCGCCGTGGTCGGCGGGGTGATGTAGGCATGCGTGCTGAGCATCTTGTACTGCGGAATCGGCTGCGGTACGGGCTTGTGCGCGGCCGGGCTGGCCAGCGCGGCCCCGCCGGTGGCGCCGACGGCGGCGACAGCCAGCGCCGTGCCCCCGATCAGGCTGGCAATGCATCGTTGCATGAGCTCCCCAATCAGCTCGACATGTGTCCGGACCCGGCCCGATAGACGATTAGGCGCCAGGCTCGGACAAGAATTCCTGTTAGCTGCGGTATTGCGCAAGTCCCGCCAGGTAATAATGCGAGACCGTAATCTCAGCGCCCGCCCGGGGGCTGCGAAGATCACAGGCCGAAAACCCGGGCCGCGTTGCCGCCCCAGGCCCCGGCCACCTGCTCATCGGTGCACCCGGCTTCCAGCAGCACCTGCTGCAAGACGCGGGCGTTGCGCTCCACGCCCGGCACGCCGGGCCAGTCGGTGCCGAAGATCATCTTGTCGGCGAGCCGGCGCAGCGAGCGCCCGTAGTACTCGGGCAGCCGCTGCGGCGGCAGCCCCGACACCTCCAGCCAGACCCCCGGCCGCATCAGCGCGAGGAACGCCGCCTGCTCGTACCACCAGCCCCGGCCGCCGTGCGCCAGCACCACGGTGAGATCGGGGAAGTCGCGGAACACCGGCTCCAGCAGGGCCGGGTCGGCGTACTGGTTCGCCGACCCGGCGAACGTCGAGGTGCCGCAGTGCACGACCACCGGCAGCCCGCGCTCGGCCGCCCAGCCGTAGGCCGGGTACAGCATCCGGTCGCTGGCCTCGAAGCCGCCGTGCACCGGGTGGATCTTCAGCGCGACCGCGCCGAGGCCGGCCTGGCGGGCCAGCTCGGCCGTCACCGGGTAGTGCAGGTGCGGGTTGATGTTGGCGACCGGGCGGAACCGCTGCGGGCTGGCCTCGACCACCGGCAGCACGTCCTCGATCGGCTGGATCCCGGTCGCCTTCGGGCTGTACTCGCTGAACAGCAGCACCCGGTCGGCGCCCTGCGCGGCGAAGTGCGCGTCGATCGCCGCCGGGCGCGGCACCCCGGCGGAATCGAACAGCCCGGCCAGCGGCATCCCGGCGCCGAACTGGCGCAGCCAGGCGTGCCAGTCCGCCGACAGCGTGGGCAGCCGCGCCACGTGCACGTGCGCGTCGACGAGCAGCTGCCCGTCGATCACGCCGTGCCCCCGTTCCGCGCGCCGCCCCCGGGCGCGGCAGCGGCCTGCTGCGCGGCGGCGCTTTCATCCGCGGCGGCACTTTCATCTGCGGCCACTGCGGCCAGCGCCCGCTCGCGCAGCCGGAACCGCTGCACCTTGCCGGTCGCGGTCAGCGGCAGCCCGTCCAGGAACAGCACGTGCCGGGGCCGCTTGAACGCAGCCAGCCCGGCCCGGCAGAACGCCACCAGTTCCCCGCCGGTCAGCTGCTCGCCCGGCCGCAGCACCACGCAGGCGACCGCGGTGTCCAGCCCGTCGGCGTCCGGGACGGCCACCACCACGGCCTGCTCCACCGCCGGGTGCGCGCGCAGCCGGATCTCCACCTCGGCCGGCGACACCCACATGCCGCGGACCTTGAGCACGTCGTCGCTGCGGCCGAGGCAGGTGTAGTAGCCGTCGGCGTCCCGGGCGTAGATGTCCCCGGTGCGCAGCCATTCGCCGCGGAACACCCGGCGGGTCACCTCGTCCCGGCACCAGTAGCCGGTCGCCGCCGAGCGGCCCTTGACGTACAGGCCGCCGGGCTCGCCGTCGGCGGCCTGGCCGTCGGCGTCCTCGATCCGCAGCTCGTAGCCGGGCACCGCCTCGCCGGTGGTGCCCGGCCGCACCCGGCCGGGCCGGTTGGAGACGAAGATGTGCAGCGCCTCGGTGGACCCGATCCCGTCCAGCACCTCGACCCCGAACCGGCCGGTGAAGCGCTGGTACAGGTCGGCCGGCAGCGACTCGCCGGCGCTGACCGCCAGCCGCACGCTGGCGAAGGTATCGGCGGGCAGGTCGGCGGCCAGCATCGCCGCGTACGCGCTCGGCGCGGCGAAGAACAGCGTGGGCCGGACCGTGGTCAGCACGCTGGCCAGCCGGTCCGGGGTGGCCCGGGCCCGGTCCAGCACGGTGCGGCCGCCCGCGGACAGCGGGAAGGTCAGCGTGTTGCCGAGGCCGTAGGCGAAGAAGAACTTGGCCGCCGAATAGCAGATGTCCTCCGGCCCGACGCCGAGCACGCTGGCCGCATAGGTCTCCGCGGTGACGCGCAGCGCGCCGTGCCGGTGCATGGCCGCCTTCGGAGCGCCGGTGGTGCCCGAGGTGTACAGCCAGAACGCCGGGCTGTCGGCCAGTACCGGCCCGGCGGCCCGCGCCGCGGCATCGTGGCCAGGCCCGGCCGCGGCCAGGAACTGAGCCAGCGTGCGCAGCCGCGCCCCGCGGCTGTCCGGCGTCCCGGCCGGTGCCGCCGTCCCGCCGCGCCGGCCCGCGGGCACCAGCAGCGGGTCCAGGTCGTCCTGCTCGCCGGCCACCACGACCTCGCGCACTCCCGGCAGCGCCACCGCGTCCTGCGCGGCCGGCAGGAACTCGGCGCTGACCGCCAGCAGCCCGGCCCGGCTGTCGCGCACCAGCCCGGCCAGATCGGCCGCGGTGGCCATGGTCGAGACCGGCACCGGCACGGCGCCGATCGACAGCGCGCCGAGGAACAGCGCGGCCAGCTCGGGGGTGTCGGCCATGCACAGCAGCACCCGTTCCTCGGCCCGCACCCCGGCGGCGATCAGCGCGGCCGCCGCCTGCCAGGTCAGCTCGCTGAGCTGCGCGTAGCTGACGTCGGTGACCGACCCGTCGAGCGCCACGGCGGTCGCGGCGATCCGGTCCGGGTAGGCCGCCGCGCGGTCGTGCAGCAGCCAGCGCGCCGCGTTGAACTGCTCGCCGGAGGTCACCGGGCCAGAATCCCACGCGGCCCGCGCCGTGGTCACGGCTGCCCCGCTCTGCGCCCCGGCCGGGCCGCCGTTCCCCGTAGAATGCGGTTTTCCGAGCGATCCCTTCTGGCAAGGCGAGGCATCTGCCCATGCGCTGGTCCCAGCTGCACATACCTACCCTGCGTGACGACCCGGCGGAGGCCGAGGCGGCCAGCCACCGGCTGCTGCTGCGGGCCGGGTTCATCCGCCCGCTCATGTCCGGCCACTACAGCCTGCTGCCGCTCGGCATCCGGGTCCGCGCGAAGATCATGGCGGTGATCCGGGAGGAGATGAACCGGATCGGGGCGCAGGAGTTCCTGGTGCCGTCGATGCAGCCGGCCCAGATCTGGCAGGCCAGCGGGCGGCTGGCGGTGATGGGCGAGGAGATGTTCCGCCTCACCGACCGCAAGGGCACCGACCTGGTGCTGGCCATGACCAACGAGGAGGTGTTCGCCTCGATGGCGGCCGAGCTGGCGTCCTACCGGCGGCTGCCGCAGTTCTGGTACCAGTTCCAGGACAAGTTCCGGGACGAGCCGCGGCCGAAGAGCGGCCTGATCCGGGTGCGCGAGTTCACCATGAAGGACGGCTACAGCTTCGACGTGGACGAGGCCGGCCTGGACGTCTCGTTCGAGGCGCACCGCGGCGCCTACGAGCGGATCTTCGCCCGGCTCGGCATCCCGGCCATACCGGTCGAGGCGTCCAGCGGGACCATGGGCGGCAGCGACTCGATCGAGTTCATGTGCCCGTCCGCGGCGGGCGAGGACACGGTGGCGCACTGCCCGAACTGCGACTACGCGGCGAACCTGGAAAAGGCCACCTCGGCGCTCGCGCCGGTGACCGATGAGCCGGGCCCGGCCGCCCCGGTCCTGCTGGCCACGCCGGGCGTGCGCACAATCGACGACCTGGCGGGCAAGCACGAGATACCGGCGGACCGGCAGATCAAGACGCTGGTACAGGTGATCGACGGCAAGCTGACGCTGGTGCTGCTGCGGGGAGACCACCCGCTGGCCGGCCAGAAGCTCATCGACCTGGTCGCCTCACCGGACGTGCGGCCCGCCCAGGGCGAGGAGATCGTCGCCGCGCTCGGGGCCTCGCCGGGGAGCCTCGGCGCGGTCGGGGTGAGCCTGCCGGTCATCGCGGACGAGGCGCTGCGCGGCCGGACCAACATGGCCACCGGGGCCAACACCGACGACTTCCACCTCACCGGCGTGGACGTCGCCCGCGACATCGACGTGGGTACCTGGGCCGACCTGCGCGAGGTGGCCGAGGGAGAGCCGTGCCCGCGCTGCCAGGCACCGTTGCAGCTGGTCAAGGCCCTGGAGGTCGGGCACATCTTCAAACTGGGCCGCAAGTACACCAGCGCGCTCGGGGTGACGGTGCTCGGCCCGGACGGCGCGGAGATCACCCCGATCATGGGCTGCTACGGGATCGGCGTGGAGCGGGCCATCGCCGCGATCGCCGAGGTGCACCACGACGAGGCCGGCCTGGCCTGGCCGGTGGCGGTGAGCCCGGCCGAGGTGAGCGTGATCTTGCTGTCGGTCCGGGACGACGCGGCCCGGGAGGCCGCCGAGGACCTGTACGCCGCGCTGATCGCGGCCGGGGTGGACGCGCTGATCGACGACCGGGACGAGCGGCCGGGGGTGAAGTACAAGGACGCCGAGCTGACCGGGATCCCGTGCCGGGTGGCCGTGGGCAGCCGGGACCTGGCCGAGGGCGTGGTCGAGTTCGCCATCCGGGAGACCGGCGAGAAGGAGCGGGTGCCGGTCGGCGAGGCGGCCGCGCGGGTGCGCGAGTTCACCGGGCACTAGACAGCGGGGCTGGCCGCTGCGTGTTAACGGGGCCGGATGCGCCAGCGGCGGGTGCGGGCGGCCAGCGAGCGGACCGTCCACGAGCCGGTCTCGGCCTCGCCGTGCAGCGCCGAGGCCCGGGCGAGCGGCTCGCCGGAGCCGGAACCGTGGGCGGCCGGGACCCGGGCACCGCGGCCCCCCGCCGGGTGCGCCGTGCCGGACCGCGGCGCGGGCCGGGCGGACGTGGTGGCAGCTCCCGCGCGGTGCAGGCCCGACAATTCCGCCGAATCGGCGATCCGTTCGTTTTCGCTGTTCAGTTCGTCCCAGCGGCTGTCGCTCGGCATCGTCGGCTCCTCCCGTAAGCGCCGGGGCAAGCCGCGGCGCCGCCACCAGTGCCACTACCCGATAAGACGGCCGCTGGCACCCGTTCGGACGGCACGCATTGGTCACAACTGCGTAACTTCTTGTCCAGTCGCCCGCGCAACCGCTGAGACAGGAGTAAGGGGTCCGAGCGGTGGCCGTACGGCCGTGACATTAGCTATGACGCGGCAGCCGGCCGATCGGCGCCGCCCGGCCGGTAAAGATTTGATGAATTACTCCGGGCCGGGTCAGGGGCCAGGGGCCGCGGCCGGGGCGCGGCAGGCCGGGCCCCGGCCCCCGCGCAGGTCAGCACGGCGTCAGATCCGCGTCCAGGCCTGGGTGAGCACCTCGCGCAGGATCTGCTCGATCTCGTCGAAGTGCTCCTGGGTGCAGGTCAGCGGCGGGGACAGCTGGATGACCGGGTCGCCGCGGTCGTCGGCGCGGCAGATCAGGCCCGCGTCGAACACGGCCGCGGACAGGAAGCCGCGCAGCAGCCGCTCGGACTCATCGTCGTCGAAGGTCTCCCGGGTGGCCTTGTCCTTGACCAGCTCGATGCCGTAGAAGTACCCGTCGCCGCGCACGTCGCCGACGATCGGCAGGTCGGTCAGCTTCTCCAGGGTGGAGCGGAACGCCGCCTCGTTGGCGCGCACGTTGCCGAGCAGGTCTTCCTTCTCGAACACGTCCAGGTTGGCCAGCGCCACCGCGCACGACACCGGGTGCCCGGCGAAGGTGATGCCGTGCAGGAACGTGTGCTGGCCCTCGCTGAACGGCTCCATCAGCGCGTCGCTGACCAGCATCCCGCCGAGCGGCGCGTACCCGGAGGTCACGCCCTTGGCGAAGGTGATGATGTCGGGCTGGTAGCCGTAGCGCTGCGCGCCGAAGTAGTGGCCGAGCCGGCCGAACGCGCAGATCACCTCGTCGGAGACCAGCAGCACGCCGTAGCGGTCGCAGATCTCCCTGACCCGGGCGAAGTAGCCGGGCGGCGGCGGGAAGCAGCCGCCGGAGTTCTGCACCGGCTCCAGGTACACCGCCGCCACCGACTCCGGGCCCTCGCGCAGGATGGCCCGCTCGATCTCGTCCGCGGCCCACCGGCCGAACTCGGCCTTGTCGTGGGCGACGAAGGACGGCGCCCGGTAGAAGTTGGTGTTCGGCACCCGCACGCCGCCCGGCGGCAGCGGCTCGAACGGGTGCTTGAGGCCCGGCAGCCCGGTGATCGCCAGCGCGCCCATCGAGGTGCCGTGGTAGGCGATGTCGCGGGACAGCACCTTGTAGCGGTCCGGCTGGCCGACGGCCTTGAAGTACTGCTTGGCCAGCTTCCAGGCCGACTCCACCGCCTCCGAGCCGCTGGTGGTGAAGAACACCCGGTTCAGCGGGCCGGGCGCGAGGTGCGCCAGCCGCTCGGCCAGCTCGATGGCCCGCGGGTGCGCATAGGACCACAGCGGGAAGTAGGCCAGCTGGCCGGCCTGGCGGGCGCCGGCCTCGGCGACCTCGGTCCGGCCGTGCCCGATCTGGGACACGAACAGCCCGGCCAGGCCGTCCAGGTAGCGCTTGCCGTGCTGGTCGTAGACGTACTCCCCGGATCCGCGCACGATCATCGGCACGTCGGCGTCGGCGTAGGTCGACATCCGGGTGAAGTGCAGCCACATGTTGCGCTTGGCCGCGGCCTGCAGCGCGTGGATGTCGAGGGTCTCGTCGGCGGTGCTCATCTGGTCCCCCAGCTGTAGGTCTGCTTGGCAAGTTTGAGGTAGACGAAGGTCTCGGTGGTGGTGACGGTCGGGACCGACCGGACCCGGCTCAGGATCTCAAGCAGCTGGTCGTCGTCCTCGCAGACGACCTCGATCAGCAGGTCGAACGAGCCGGCGGTGATCACCACGTAGTCGATTTCCGGCATCCCGGACAGCTGTGCCGCCACCCGCTCCAGGTCGCCGCTGCAGCGCACGCCGATCATGGTCTGGCGGCGGAAGCCCAGCATCATCGGGTCGGTGACCGCCACGATCTGCATCGCGCCGCTGTCGGTCAGCCGCTGGACCCGCTGCCGCACGGCGGCCTCGGACAGGCCGACCGCCTTGCCGATCGCCGCGTACGAGCGCCTGCCGTCCTGCTGCAGCTGCTCGATGATCTGCTTGGCGACGTCATCGAGCAGCATGGGGTGGCCGCCACGGCCGGCCGCGTCACCGCGCAACCGGCTGCCCGCGGCCAGCGGTGTCGCCGGCGAGTGCGCCATCGGCCTCCTTCACGCTCTGAACGCCATGGTGTCATGCGACGGCCGCCTGTCAACTGAATCCGTAGCGAACGCGCCGTTTCGGGACTGATTCACTTGTCTTACTTCACAATATCTGCCAAGGTCGTAGCCTCAGTCGCCGCATCCGCCGCGTCTTCCCCGGAGGGCCCGCATGGCCAGCCCGCAGGTCTTGCAGAACTTCGTCGGCGGCCGCTACGCCGCCGCGCAAGACGGGCGCACCAGTGAGGTGACCGACCCGAGCACCGGCGAGCCCTACGCCAGGGCGCCGGTCAGCGGGGCCGCGGACGTGGACGCCGCGCTGCGGGCGGCGGCGGCCGCGTTCGGGCCCTGGCGCGACACCACCCCGGCCGAGCGGAGCCTGGCCCTGCTGCGGTTCGCCGCCGCGATCGAGGCCAGGGCCGGCGACCTGGTCGAGGCCGAGAGCCGCAACACCGGCAAGCCGGTGGCGATGTGCGAGACCGACGAGGTGCCGCCGCTCGCCGACGAGCTGCGGTTCTTCGCCGGCGCGGCCCGGGTGCTCGGCGGCCGGTCGGCGGGGGAGTACCTGCGCGGTCACACCTCGCTGATCCGGCGCGAGCCGGTCGGCGTGTGCGCCCAGGTCACCCCGTGGAACTACCCGATGATGATGGCGGTCTGGAAGATCGCCCCCGCGCTGGCGGCCGGCAACACCGTGGTGCTCAAGCCGTCCGATACCACGCCGGTCTCCACGCTGCTGCTGGCCGAGATCGGCGCCGAGTTCCTGCCGCCGGGCGTGCTGAACGTGATCTGCGGCGACCGGGACACCGGCCGGGCCCTGGTCACGCACCCGATCCCGCAGATGGTCTCGATCACCGGCTCGGTCCGGGCCGGGCTGGAGGTCGCGCAGGCCGCCGCGGCCGGGCTCAAGCGGGTGCACCTGGAGCTGGGCGGCAAGGCGCCGGTCATCGTCTTCGACGACGTCGACGTGGCCCGGGCCGCGCCGATGATCGCCGGCGCCGCCTACTACAACGCCGGCCAGGACTGCACCGCCGCGACCCGGGTGCTGGCCGCGCCCGCGATCGCCGCCGACCTGGCGGACGCGCTGGCCGGGCAGGCGCAGGCCAGGAAGGTCGGCGGGCTGGAGACCCCGGACGCGGAAATCGGGCCGCTCAACAACGCGGTGCAGCTGTCCCGGGTCGAGGGCTTCCTGGACCGGGCGCCCGGGCACGCCTCGGTGCTGGCCGGCGGCCACCGGGTGGGCGAGCGCGGCTACTGCTACGCGCCGACCGTGGTGACCGGGCTGCGCCAGGACGACGAGATGATCCAGGACGAGGTGTTCGGCCCGGTGCTGACCGTGCAGCAGTTCAGCGCCGAGGACGAGGCGCTGCGCTGGGCCAACGACGTCCGCTACGGCCTGGCCGCCAGCGTCTGGAGCCGGGACCACGGCCGGGCGCTGCGGCTGGCCCGCCAGCTCGACTTCGGCGCGGTGTGGATCAACACCCACATCCCGTTCGTGTCCGAGATGCCGCACGGCGGCTTCAAGCACTCCGGGTACGGCAAGGACCTGTCGGTGTACGGGTTCGAGGACTACACCCGGATCAAGCACGTGATGAGCAATATTGACGGCTGATTCCCGGTGACGGCGGATCCGGCTGAACTGGCTGGCCTGGCCGGGCTGGCGGCGCGGGCGCTGGCCGGGGCCCGGCCGGTGCCGTACTGGCTCGACCAGGCGGCCGCCCCCGGCGCCGCCCCGCCGCTGGCCGGGCCGCAGCGGGCCGACCTGGCGGTGATCGGCGGCGGGTTCACCGGGCTGTGGGCCGCCCTGCTGGCCGCCGAGCGCGACCCCGGCCGGGACATCGCGGTCGTCGAGGGGCGGCGGCCGCTGGGCCGGCTCGGGCCGCAACGGCGGCTTCTGCGCGGCCAGCATCACCCACGGCCTGGCCAACGGGCTGGACCGGTTCGGCGGCGAGATGGGCACCCTGGAGCGGCTCGGCCGGGAGAACCTGGACCAGATCGCCGCCGCCGTGGACCGGCTGAAGATCGGCTGCGATTTCGCCAGGACCGGCGAGCTGTCCGTGGCCACGCAGGAATGGCAGCTGGCCGGACTGCGCGCCACCGCGGCCGCGGCCCGCGGCCTCGGCGCCCGGGTCGAGGAGCTGGACGCCGCCGCGGCGCAGGCGCAGGTGCACTCGCCGGCCTACGCCGGCGCGACCTGGGATCGCGACGGCTGCGCCATCCTCGACCCGGCCCGGCTGGCCTGGGGGCTGCGCCGGGCCTGCCTGGACGCGGGCGTGCGCATCTACGAGCACACCCCGGTCACCGCGATCAGCACGGCCGGCGGCCCCGGCGGCTCTGGCGGCTCTGGCGGCCCCGGCGGCCCCGGCGGCCCCGGCGGCCCGCTGGTGCTGCGCACGCCCGGCGGCGAGCTGACCGCCCGGCAGGTCGCGCTCGGCACCGGCGCGTTCGCGCCGCTGCTGCGGCGGCTGCGGCACTACCTGGTGCCGGTATATGACTACGTGCTGATGACCGAGCCACTATCGGCCGCGCAGCTGGCCAGCATCGGCTGGCGCAACCGGCAGGGCATCGGCGACGCCGCCCACCAGTTCCACTACTACCGGCTGACCGCGGACAACCGGATCCTGTGGGGCGGCTACGACGCGGTCTACCACTTCGGCGGCAAGATCGCCGCCGCGCTGGACCAGCGCCCGGCCACCTTCCGCCTGCTGGCCGAGCACTTCTTCGCGACGTTCCCGCAGCTCGAGGGAATTTCGTTCACGCACACCTGGGGCGGGGTGATCGACACCTGCACCCGGTTCACTGCGTTCTACGGGACCGCGCACGACGGGCGGCTGGCCTACGCGGCCGGGTACACCGGCCTGGGCGTCGGGGCGAGCCGGTTCGGCGCCCGGGTCATGCTGGACCTGCTGGCGGGCGAGCCCACCGAGCTGACCGAGCTGGAGATGGTCCGCTCCCGGCCGCTGCCGTTCCCGCCCGAGCCGGCCCGCTCCGCCGGGATCGCGCTGACCCGCTGGTCGCTGGCCCGGGCCGACGCTCGCGGCGGCCGCCGCAACGTGTGGCTGCGGGCCCTGGACCGGGCCGGCCTCGGCTTCGACTCCTGACCGGGCTGGCCCGGCTGACGGCAAAGAGTAACCGGCCGGCTTCTGGCTGAACGCCGCGCCCTGGTACGGCGGCACCGGTTGCGAGCCGCAGGGGTGCCCGCAGGCGGCCCAGCTGTTCCTCGCGTGGCGGAACCACGCCGCCGCAGGCGCGGGGCCGCGCCCGCCGGCGGCCACCGCCGCCCGGCGGAAGGCCCGCTAAGCTCGCGGTCATGCCGCCGAAGATCGCCACGAGCACTGCAGTCAGCCAGGCCGAGCTGCTGGAGTTCGCCCGGCTACGCCATCACGCCGTGCTGATCACCTTCCGGGCCGACGGCAGTCCGCAGGCCTCCCCGGTCACCTGCGGGGTGGACCGCGGAGGCGCGATCGTGGTGTCGACCTACCCGGAGCGGGCCAAGGCGGTGAACGCCCGCCGGGCCGGCCGGGCCAGCGTGGTGATCCTGTCCGACGACTTTGACGGCCCGTGGGTGCAGGTCGACGGCGACGCGGCGGTGCTGGACCTGCCCGAGGCGCTGGACGGCCTGGTCGACTACTTCCGCAGCATCTCCGGTGAGCACCCGGACTGGCAGGAATACCGGGAGGCGATGCGCCGCCAGGGCAAGTCGCTGATCCGGATCACGCCGCGGCGCTGGGGCCCGGTCGCCACCGGCGGCTTCCCGGCCCGCCTCGGTTCCTGACCGGTCGCGCTGGCCGCGGTTCAGCCGGCCGCGGCCTTGCGGGCCCGGTAGGCCGCGACGTGCTGGCGGTTCCCGCAGGTGCGGCTGTCGCAAAAGCGCCGCGACCGGTTGCGCGAGGCGTCGACGAACACGTCCCGGCACTCGGGCGCCGCGCAGCTGCGCAGCCGGCTGCCGCGGCCCGAGACCACCAGCTCGGCCAGGCTCATCGCCAGGTGCGCGGCGATCCGGTCGGCCAGCGGCGCGGCCGGCCGGGACACGTGGATGTGCGGGCCGCGGCCACTGTGCGCCACGATCTGCGGGACCGCGCCGACGTCGGCCAGCAGCGCGTTCAGCATGGCGATCGCGGCTGCCTCGTCGCCGTCCTCGCAGGCCGTCACGGCCGCGTCCAGCCGGGCCCGGTAGCCGCGCAACCGCGGCAGGTCGGCCGGCCCGGCAGGGCGGCCGTAGAACGCGTAGCGCTCGGCGATGTCCCGGGCGTCCGCCACCTCGCGCAACTGCTCGCCGTCCCGGCTGCGCCCGGTGTTGACCAGCTCCGCGCAGGCGGTGAGCCCCTCCAGCAGTTCAGCACCAAATACGCTTTGACTACTGTCGGCGGGCTCTCCTAGGCTGGCGGACATGCCAGCACCGTACCGCGAAACGGTCATTACCAGCAATGACGGGAGGCGGGCCGCGGCGCCGGGGAAAGCCCGCGCGGCTGCGGGCAAAGCCAGAATGCCCGGCAACCCGGTGCTGCGGGCCGGGCTCGGAGCCGCGTGCATCTCCGCCTCGGGGATCCTGGTCCAGCTGGCCGGGGCCGGGGCGGCTACCACGGCGCTGTTCCGGTGCGTCCTGGCCCTGCCGTTGCTGGCCGCGCTGGCGGTGCGCGAGCAGCGGCGGCTCGGGCCCCGGCCGCTGCGCTCCCGGCTCGGCGCGGTGGCGGCCGGCCTGGCGCTGTCGGTCGACCTGGTGCTGTGGAATCACGCGATCACCGCAGTCGGCGCCGGGATCGCGACCGTGCTCGGCAACCTGCAGGTGGTCTTCGTGGCGCTGGCCGCCTGGCTGCTGTTCGGCGAGCGCCCGCACCGGCGGTTCTTGCTGCTGCTGCCGGTGGTGCTCGCGGGCGTGGTGCTGGTGTCGGGCCTGGCCGGCCCGCATGCGGCAGGCCTGCGCCCGGCGGCCGGCGTGGTTTACGGGGTCGCGACGTCCATCGCTTATGCGGCCTTCTTGCTGATATTGCGGCAGACCTCGACGGCCAGCCCGCACATTGCCGGGCCGCTCGCCGAGGCCACGGCGGGCGCCGCCGCCGGCGCCCTGGCGCTGGGCCTGCTGTTCGGCAGCCTGCAGCTGGCCCCGGGCTGGCACGCGTTCTGGTGGCTGCTGGTCCTGGCCGTCAGCAGCCAGACCATGGGCTGGCTGCTGATCACCTCAGCGCTGCCGGTGCTGCCCGCGGCGATTGCCTCGCTGCTCCTGCTGCTGCAGCCGGCCGCGGCGATGCTGCTGGCCGCGGTGGTGCTGGGGGAGCGGCCGAGCCCGCTGCAGGTCGCGGGCGCGGTGGTGGTGTGCGGCGGGATCCTGGCGGCCAGCCGGGCCCCGGGCGGCCGCGGCGCGGCGGGAACAGCGGCGCCGGAGGCCGCCGCAGCACCGCCGCCCGCGCCGGCGCCGGCGGCGGCCGCAGACCCGGTGCCTGCTCCGAGGCGGTCCGCTGACCCGGGCTGTTCACCGCGGCCCGGGACACTTCCCCGGTCAGCGCGCTAGCGGCGGATCTCCCCGTCCTGTTGACTGGAAACGGCCGAACATGCCGGAAACCATCGTGCCCGGCAATCCGGCAGGCGACACTGGCGGACAGACCACGCGGCCGAAGGCCCATGCCGGGGAGGAAAGCCGGGGATGACCGAGGTAAACGTCATTTTCGAGGGGGAGCCTCACAGCTTCCAGCCTGGGCAGACGGTGCGCATCGGACGCAGCCTGGACAACGAGATCGTGATCAGCAACCCGGCGGTCTCCCGTCAGCACGCCCAGCTGACCTGGGCCGGCGACCACTGGATGTTCGAGAACGTGGGCCGCGCCGCCACCTACCTGAACGGCGATTCCATTGTCCGGGTGCCGATCACCGGCCCGGTGGATCTGGCCCTGGCGGCGCCGGCCGGGCCTGCGCTGCACATCGAGCCGGCCCCGTCGCGCACCGCGGTGGCGGACGTGCCCGGCCATCCGCAAGGCGCCGGATCGCGCGGCCCCGGATCGGGCGGCCAGGGACCCGGCTTCCCGGCCGGGGAGGCCGCGGGCCTGGCGGCGGCCGGGGCGGCTGGCGCGGCCGGGATGGCCGGCGGGCCGGGCGGCTATCCGGCTGGCCCCGGCGGGTACCCGCAGGCCGGCCGCGGCGCGGGACCGGGCGGTTACCAGGCCACCGAGGCCGCCGTCATGCCGCCAGACAGCGATCCTCGGGCCGGTTACCCGTCCGCGGCCGAGCCCGGCCCGGCCGACGATCGCCCGTCGCCCGCTGGCGGCGAGTACGGCGGGATGCCGCCCGCCGACAGCGGCTACCGGCTCGTCGGCGGCGACGGGCGCTCGGCCCGCTTCGATGTGCCCGGCATCGCCGCCGGGCGACCGCAACCGGAGGACGCGGACAGCCCCGGCGGCCCGCCGGGCCCGGCAGGCCCGGGCGGTCAGGGGCCCGGCCCCGGCGACGCCCCGCCCGGGTATGGCGGCCCGGCGCGTGAGTTCGGGGACGCGGCGCGCGGCTACGGGGATGCAGCGGCGGGATACGGTGACCCGGCGCGGGAGTACGGCGGCGGTCCGGCCGGCTATCAGCCGACCGAGGCCGCGTACGCGCCGCCGGCCCGGCCCGGCGCCGGCGCGGACCGCCCCGGCGCGGACCAGCCCGGCGCGGACCAGCCCGGCACCGGGCAGCCCGGCGCCGATCAGCCGGGCAGCACCCAGTGGATGCCGCCGGTGCCCGGCCAGGACGAGCCGCCGGCCGGACGCGGCCGGCACGGGCGCGGATCCGGACCTGCCGAGCCGGCCGGCCCGTCTGGCGGGGCGCCGGAAGGATTCCCGGCTGCCCCGCGCGAGTTCGCGGGACCGGATCCACAGCCGGCCCTCCGGCCAGGAGCTGATCCCCGGCTCGGAGCTCAGCCGGATTTCCGGCCCGGAGCTCAGCCGGATTTCCGGCCAGGAGCACCGTCTGGAGCAGAGCCGGGAGCACAGCCCGGCCCGGGACCCGGGGGCTATCCGCCTGCGGGCTTCCCGCCCGGCAATGACGCCCTGGCGGGCCACGGGCCCGGCGCGCCCGGTGGCTACGGGCCCGGCGCGCCCGGCGGCTACGGCCAGCGGCCGGGCGAGCCTATCGGCCCCGGCGGTCCCGGCGGTCCCGGCGGCTCTGGCCAGGACCTAGCCGGACCCGGCCAGCGTCCCGATGGCCCCGGCGGTCCCGGCGGTCCCGGATTCGGTCCAGGCGGCCCTGGTCAGGGCCCCGGCGGGCGGGGCCCCGGCGGGCGGGGGCCCGGCGGGCAGGGCCCCGGCGGGCAGGGCCCCGGCGGGCAGGGCCCCGGCGGGCAGGGCCCCGGCGGGCAGGGCCCCGGCGGTTACGCGCCCGGTCCTGGCGGCCCGGGCGGGCCAGGCGGACCCGCCGGATACGGTCAGGGCGGACCCGGCGGTTACCAGCCAGGCGGCCCGGGTGGCCCGGGCAGTCCCGGTTTCGGTCCTGGCGGTCCTGGCGGTCCGGGTGGCTATGGTCCCGGCGGACCCGGTGGCGGTCCGGGCGGACCCGGTGGCGGTCCCGGCGGGTACGGCCCCGGAGCGGGCGGCGTGCCGGGCCCCGGCGGTCCCGGCGGCTACCCGCCAGGCGGTCCGGGCGGCTACCCGCCGGGCGGTCCGGGCGGTCCGGGCGGCTACCCGCCAGGCGGTCCGGGCGGTCCCGGCGGCTACCCGCCGGCCGGTCCGGGCGGTTACCCGCCCGGCAACTACCCGCCGGGGGGCTACCCGCCCGGCTACGGTCCGGGCGGTTACCCGCCGCCGGGAGCACCCGGGGCGTACGGCGGCCCCGGTCATGGCCGCGGCCAGCCCGGCGCGGCCAGCCAGGGTGACGTGATGAAGGCCATCAACATCCTGGTCCCGATCAAGAGCTGGCTGACCGACTCCGGCTGGCGGAGCGGGCCGCGGCTGCTGGTGATCCCCTACGCGCTGCTGCCGCTGCTGTTCCTCGTGCTCTTCAATTCCTCCACCAGCCTGACCACCCCGGGCTGGGCCTACAGCCTGTACATCGCGCCGCTGTGGCTGCTCGTGTTCTGGCTGCTTATCCGGCCCGGGCATATCGGGCGCCAGGAGATGGTCATCGGCGTCGGGATCATCGCCTGGGTGCTGCTGTGGATGAACATCGTCACGATCAACATCAACGACGCGGTCGCGCCCAAGGCGGGGCACGCGTTCAGCCTCGGCGCCGCGCTCGTGGTCGGCTACAACGAGGAGATCACCAAGGCGCTGCCGATCCTGGTGGCGGCGTTCATCATGCTCAAGGCGCGCAACACCAAGCTCGACGTGCGCATGTGGATGTTCCTCGGCACCCTGGCCGGGCTGGTCTTCGGCGTGGACGAGCAGGCGGCCTACACCACCAATGCGCTGGCGAACGTGCTCAAGATCGGCATCATCGCCGGCCGGGGCGGGAATGTGCCGCCGCGGATCCTTGAGCAGATCACGGTCGGGGAGATCCTGAGCTTCTCCGAGCGGGTGTTCGTCGACGGATTCCAGCACGCCATGTGGGCCGGCGTGTCGGCATTCTTCATCGGCGTCGCGATCAACTACCCGCGGCGCCGGTGGCTGCTGATCCTCCTCGGCATCACGATCCCGGCGGTACTGCACGCGCTCAACGACTGGAGCATCGGCTTCTTCCACACGCTCTGGCCCTGGGTCATCGTCCAGGCGGTCTCGGTGGTGGTGTTCCTCGGCTACGCCTTCTCGGCCGGAGCCATCGTGCGCCAGGTCAAGCACACGCCGATGTTCCGCGGCGAATCGATGCTGATGGACGTGGTCTCCGAGCAGTCCATGGTCAGCCCGCCGCCGCAGCGCCGGTGACTGCGGGCAGGTGACTGCGGGCGGATGCCCGCGGGCGGGTGACGCACTGGCGCAGGGGAGTGTCAGACCCCTGCGCCAGCATGGTTCTCGCTGCCGAGCCACGCTGCCGAGCCACCAGGAGCGACCATGAACGCGATCACCCGCGACCGGAAGACCCCGGGCGCCGCCGGCCGGACCTGGACTGCGGCGGACGAGACCGGTCCCGATTTCACGATCGTCCCGCGCGGGCCGTTCTCGCTCGCCGAGTCGGTGGCCTTCGGGTTCGGCCAGCGGCACAGCACGGCGTACGACGGGGTCATGCGGCTGGCCTTCTGCCTGGACGGGTACCGGCAGCAGGTCGGGGTCGAGGTGCGCCAGCCGGGTGCGGGCGACGGCGCGGCCGCGGGACTCCCGCCCGGCACGGTCACCGGCACGATCGTGACGCCCGCCGGCGGCCCTTCCGATGAGGCCCTTGACGTGGACGCGGTCCGCCGCCAGGTGGCCAGGGTGTTGTCGCTCGACTACGACGGCGAGGAGTTCCTGCAGGTCGGCGAGCGGGATCCCGTCATCGGGCGGCTGCAGGCCGCCGCCCCCGGGCTGCGGCCACCGCTGTTCTACTCCCCGTACGAGGCCGCCGCCTGGGCCGTGCTGTCCAGCCGGCGCCAGCCGCGGCAGATGGCGCAGGTCCGCGACCGGCTCGGCCGCGCCCACGGCGCGGTCTTCGAGCTGGCGGGCGAGCAGCTGGCCGCGCTGCCCACGCCGGAACAGCTGCTCGGCGTCGAATCGTTCCCCGGCATCCCGTCCGATCGCATCCCCCGGCTGCACGGCGTCGCCCGCGCCGCGCTGGACGGGCAGCTCGACGCAGGCCGGCTGATGGAGCTGGGCCCCGAGCGCGCGATGTCCGACGTCCAGTCGATCAGCGGCATCGGTCCCTTCTACGGTGCGCTCATCGTCATCAGGGCCACCGGCTTCGCTGACGTGCTGCCGGAGAGCGAGCCGAAGGCCCTGGCCCTGACCGCCCAGCTGTACGGTCTGGCGGCACCGCCGACCGTGGCCGAGTTCCGGGCCCTGGCCGAACCGTGGCGCCCGTACCGCACCTGGGCCACCGTGCTGATCCGCGCCGTGACCGCCCGCTTGTAGAAGCCCGCAGGCAAGACGTACTCCCGGCCAGAGTCGGGCCCGGGCGTTACGTAAGCCCGGAAGCCCGGGCGCCGGACCGGGCGCTGACGGCAGCCAAAACCAGTTGGCCGGGCGGGCAGCCCGGTCTATGGTGGCGGCCATGAAGGTCCGCTCTTGCCCCGATGGCAGCCGCGGCCGCAGCTACGGCCGTGGCCGCGCCGTGCGAGCTACCAGCTCGCCGGCTGCCGCTGCCTGACCTTCATTTCCGTCACTCCCGCCGCCGGCGACCGGGACCAGGTCGGCTGGCGCTTCCTGCTGCGCTCACTCACCCGCCGCCGTCTTCGCTGTCCCGGTGCCGCATCCCGCGAAGGGCATCACCCATGGACGGCAACATCACCGACGTCACTCATGCGGTCGGCGAATTCACCGGGTTCTTCCGCCAGCGCGGCCATCAGCCCGTCACCGGCGCCACGCTGATCCCGCCTCCCGGCGACCCGGTGCTGTTCACCACCTCCGGCATGCACCCGCTCACGCCCTACCTGCAGGGCCTGCCGCACCCGCTCGGCACCCGGCTGGCCGGGCGGCAGCGCTGCCTGCGCACCACCGACCTGGACGAGGTCGGCGACGCGTGGCACCTGACCGTGTTCGAGATGCTCGGCACCTGGTCCCTCGGCGACTACGAAGGGCCGCAGAGCCTGCGCTGGTGCCACGAGCTGGTCACCGGCCCGTTCGGCATCGACCCCGCGCGGCTGCACGCGACCGTGTTCGGCGGCGACGACCAGACCGGGCCGGACACCGAGCTGGCGCGGACCTGGGAGCGGCTGGGCGTGCCGGCCGAGCCGACGGTGACCGGCAACTGGTGGTCGAACGGCCCGTCCGGCCTGTGCGGCCCGGACTCCGAGCTATTCGTCTGGACCGGTGACGGCCCGCCGCGTTCCACGCCGACCGGGGACAGCCGCTGGGTGGAGCTGTGGAACCACGTCATGCTCCGCTACGACCGGCAGCCGGACGGGCGGCTGGTCCCGCTGGACCGCCCGGCGGTCGACACCGGCATGGGCCTGGAGCGGCTGCTGATGGTGCTGCAGGGCCGTGAATCGGTGTACCAGACCGATGTCTTCGCGCCGTGGCTGCGCACGCTGGCCGACCTGTGGGATCCGGGCCAGCGGGACCTGCGGCTGCTCGCCGACCACCTGCGGTCGGGCATCGTGGTGATCGCGGACGGCGTGCTGCCGTCAGGCACCGGCCGCGGCTACGTGCTGCGCCGGCTGGTGCGCCGGGTGCTCACGGCGCTGTGGCGCGGGGACCGCGAGCGCACCCTGGCCAGCCTGCCGGAGGCGATGGTCACCGGCACGCTCAGCCAGTTCGGCCTGGAGCAGGGGCCGGATCTGGCCCGGCGGGTCCGCGAGGTCCTCGGCGCGGAGGAGCGCCGGTTCCGGCAGCTGCTCGACCGCGGCCGCCTGGTACTCGCGGGCTATCGCGGCCAGGATCCGCTCAGCGAGGAGGACCTGCGCTACCTGCACCAGACCCACGGGCTGCCGCCCGGCCTGGTCAGCCTGCTGCGCTCGCAGCCATGACGGCCCGCGAGCGCAGCAGGAACCGGCCGGAAGGCCGGGCCGGTCAGGCCGCGGCGACCAGGCCGTGCGGGTCGAGCACGAACTTCTGCGCGACGCCCTCGTCGAAGTTCCGGTAGCCCTCCGGCGCGTCGGTGAGCGGGATCACGGTGGCGTTCACCGCGTCGGCGATGTGCGCCTTGTCGTGCAGGATCGCCATCATCAGCTGCCGGTGGTAGCTCATCACCGGGCACTGGCCGGTCACGAAGTAGTGCGACTTCGCCCAGCCGAGGCCCAGGCGCACCCGCAGCGAGCCGACCTTGGCGTCCTCGTCGATGCCGCCGGGGTCCCCGGTGACGTACAGGCCGGGGATGCCGAGGCCCGCGCCGGCCCGGGCCACGGTCATGATCGCGTTGAGCACGGTGGCGGGAGCCTCGCCCGCGTCCGCGCCGTGCGCCTTGGCCTCGAACCCGACGCAGTCGACTGCGGCGTCCACCTCGGGCTCGCCGACGATCTCGGCGATCTGGTCACCGAGCTCGGCGTCCTGCGACACGTCCACGGTCTCGCAGCCGAAGCTGCGGGCCTGGGCCAGCCGCTCGGCGTTCATGTCCCCGACGATCACCACGGCCGCGCCGAGCAGCTGCGCCGAGTGCGCGCAGGCCAGCCCGACCGGGCCGGCCCCGGCCACGTACACGGTGGAGCCGGTGGTAACCCCGGCGGTGTAGGCGCCGTGGTAGCCGGTGGGGAAGATGTCCGACAGCATGGTCAGATCCCGGATCTTGGCCATGGCCTGGTCCTTGTCGGGGAACTTCAGCAGGTTGAAGTCCGCGTACGGGACCATGACGTACTCCGCCTGGCCGCCGACCCAGCCGCCCATGTCCACGTAGCCGTAGGCCGATCCCGGGCGGTCGGGGTTGACGTTCTGGCAGATGCCGGTCTTGCGCTCCTTGCAGTTGCGGCACCGCCCGCAGGCGATGTTGAACGGCACGCTCACCAGGTCCCCGACCTTGATGAACTCGACGCCCGGGCCGGCTTCGACCACCTCGCCGGTGATCTCGTGGCCGAGGACCAGGCCGGCCGCGCGGTCGTCCGGCCGCGCACCATGTGCTGGTCGCTGCCGCAGATGTTGGTCGAGACCACCTTCAAGATCACTCCGTGCGGGCACTTGCGGCCGACGTTCGCCGGGTTCACACCGGGGCCGTCCTGCAGCTCGAGCTTGGGATAGTCGATCTCCTGGATCTCCACGACTCCCGGCTTGATGTAGGCGACGGCCTTGTTCCCTGACATCTGCTCTCCTCTCCGCGTTCCCCGCGTGTCGCCGGTCCACCCCCTTCCTGTCTCCCTATCCGTTTGCTGCCGGATAAACATTGATCATGCCGAGACGCCCGATGCGCAACGTGGCAGAGCTGCCGTTGACCGGCGGATCCTGCCGATGTTCAACTTCAGCCAGCACGCTGCCCGGCTGTTCCCGAGCATCGCGGCCGGCAGGCCGGTATCCCGCCGCAGCCTGCCGTCCCCGGCACTGCCTTTTCCGCCCGGACCAGGCAGACTGTGAACCATGGCTGAGGACAACGGCGCCCGCGGCGCGAACGGCACGAGCAAGCACTGCACGCACTGGATCGGCGGCAAGCCGTGGCCGGCCGGGGCCGCCCGCCGGGGTGACATCTACAACCCGGCGACCGGCGAGGTGACCGGCACCGTGGACTTCGCCGGGCCCGAGGAGGTGGACGCGGCGGTGGCCGCGGCGGCCGCGGCGGCGCCCGGCTGGGCGGAGACCTCGCTGGTGAAGCGGGCCGGGGTGATGTTCGCGTTCCGCGAGCAGCTGCGGGCCCGGCAGGGCGAGCTGGCCGCGCTGATCAGCTCCGAGCACGGCAAGGTGGCCTCGGACGCCGCCGGGGAAATCGCCCGCGGGGCGGAGGTGGTGGAGTTCGCCTGCGGCATCCCGCACCTGCTCAAGGGGGCGTTCTCGGAGAACGTGTCGACCGGCGTGGATGCGTACTCGATCCGCCAGCCGCTCGGGGTGGTGGCCGGGATCACCCCGTTCAACTTCCCGGCCATGGTCCCGATGTGGATGTTCCCGGTCGCGATCGCCTGCGGGAACACGTTCGTGCTCAAGCCGTCGGAGAAGGACCCGTCGGCCTCGCTGCTGCTGGCCGATATGCTCGCCGAAGGCCGGCCTGCCGGACGGCGTGTTCAACGTCGTGCACGGCGACAAGACGGCGGTGGACGCCGTCCTGCACCACCCGCAGATCGCGGCGGTCAGCTTCGTCGGCTCCACGCCGGTAGCCCGCTACATCTACGAGAACGGCACCGCGGCCGGCAAGCGGGTGCAGGCCCTCGGCGGGGCGAAGAACCACATGATCGTGCTGCCCGACGCCGACCTGGACCTCGCCGCCGACGCCGCGGTGTCGGCCGGGTTCGGCTCGGCCGGCGAGCGGTGCATGGCCATCTCGGTGGTGGTGGCCGTCGACCCGATCGGCGACGAGCTGGTCTCCAGGATCACCGACCGGATCGGGCCGCTGCGGGTCGGGCCGGGCGACGACCCGGCCGCGGAGATGGGGCCGCTGGTCACCGGGCCGCACCGGGACAAGGTGTCCGCCTACCTGGACTCCGGGCCCGCCGAGGGCGCCGTGCTGGCCGTCGATGGCCGCCGGCATCCGGTGACCGGCGGCTCGCCGGACGGCTTCTGGCTGGGACCGAGCGTTCTGGACCATGTCACCGCGGACATGGCCTGCTACCGCGACGAGATCTTCGGCCCGGTCCTGTCGGTCGTGCGGGCCGCCAGCTACGAGGCCGCCATGGACGTCGTTCACGCCAACCCCTACGGCAACGGGGTGGCGATCTTCACCAACGACGGGGGAGCGGCCCGCCGGTTCACCCACGAGGCCGAGGTCGGCATGATCGGCATCAACGTGCCGATCCCGGTCCCGATGGCCTTCTACTCCTTCGGCGGCTGGAAGAACTCCCTGTTCGGCGACACGCACGTGCACGGCACCGAGGGCGTCCACTTCTACACCCGGGGCAAGGCCGTGACCTCCCGCTGGCTCGACCCGAGCCACGGCGGCGTCAACCTCGGCTTCCCCGTCAACAAGTCGCCGGCCGGCCCGCGCGCACCGGGCCGGCCCCAGCTCAGCTGCGAGCAGCACCAGTCCGGCCGCGCGCTGGCCTGCGCCGGGGCGGGCTGTCGGAGGCGGGTGCCAGACTGGCCAGGTGGCGGGCCAGAGCGCCGACGCCGGGACCGGGGAGCTGGAGCGGGTGTACCGGGCGGAGGCGACCAGGATCCGGGCCGCGCTGGCCGCGCGGCTCGGTGACGTCGGGCTGGCCGAGGAACTGGTGCAAGACGCGTTCGTCGAGGCGCTGGAGCACTGGGGCACGGCCGGGACGCCGCCCAACCCCGGCGGCTGGCTGCACACCACGGCGTGGCGCAAGGCGGTCGACCGGCTGCGCCGGGAACAGGCCGGGCGGCGCAAGCTGGCGCTGCTGGCCCGCACCGATCCGCAGCTGGCCGGCCCGGGGCTGGGCCCGGATCCCGCCGGCAACGGCCAGGACGGGTTCTCGGCCCCCGGCCCGGCCGCCGACCGCGACGCCGCCGCCGACAGCCTGCTCGGGCTGATCTTCGCCTGCAGCCACCCGGCGCTGTCGCGCGATTCCCAGATCGCGCTGACGCTACGCGCCGTGTGCGGCCTGACCACGGCCGAGATCGCCGCCGCGTTCCTGGCCAGCCCGGCTGCGATGGGCCAGCGGCTGACCCGGGCGGCCGAGACCTTGCGGCAGGCCGGGGCGCCGGTGCGGGTGCCCGACCCCGACGAGCTGCCCGGGCGGCTCGGCGAGGCGCTGGCCGTGGTGTACCTGATGTTCAACGAGGGCTACCTGGCCAGCGCCGGGCGCGCGCCCGCCCGCCGGGACCTGGCCCGGCAGGCGATCGAGCTGGCCCGGCTGCTGCACCGGCTGATGCCGCGCGAGCCCGAGGTGGCCGGCCTGCTCGCGCTCATGCTGCTGCACGAGTCCCGGGCCGCCACCCGGTTCGACGGCTGGGGCCGGATGGTCCGGCTGGCCGACCAGGACCGCTCCCGCTGGGACGCCGGCCTGATCGCCGAGGCCACCGCCTTGCTGGACCGGGCCCTGGCGCTGCGCCGGCCCGGCCGCTACCAGGTCCAGGCCGCGATCGCCGCGCTGCACGCCGAGGCGGCCAGCTACGCGCAGACCGACTGGCGCCAGATCCGGATCCTCTACGACGGGCTGATCAGGTTCGAGCCATCTCCGGTGGTGCGGCTCAACCGGGCCGTCGCGACCCGGTACGCGGTCGGGCCCGGGACCGCGCTGGCCGAAGTGGAGGCGCTCGCCGCTGAGCTGGACGGCTACCGGCTGCTGCACGCCGTGCGGGCCGAGCTGCTCACCGACCTGGGCCGCCTGGCCGAAGCCCGGGCTGCGAACGAGCGAGCGCTCGCGCTGGCCGGCAACCCGGCCGAGCGCGAGCTGCTCACCCGCCGCCTGTCTGTGTACACCGGCTGCATCTCAGCAGGCGGCTACATCTCGATGATCGGCCGGACCTCGATGGTGATCCAGCCCCGGTCCACGCCCGGCCAGGTCTTGGCGATCTCCGCCGCGGCATCCAGCGACGGTGCCTCCAGCGCCGACACCCCGCCGATGACCTCCTTGGCCTCGATGAACGGCCCGTCGGTGGCGCCGGCGGCGCGCAGCGTCCTGGCCGTCTCCGGCGGCTGCAGCTGGTAGCCGCCGTCGGCCAGCTCGCCGGACGCGCCCTTCTGCTCGTACCAGGTCATGATCTCGCCGAACCACTTGTTGCGCTCGTCCCCGGTAAGCGCGTTGCTCTCGGGCGTGTTCATGATCAGGATGACGTATTTCACGTGCTCTCTCCGTTTCCGGCTTCGGCGCCCCGCTGGCGCTCCGTTCACTGGTTCCACGAACGGCGCGGCGCTGATTCTTACATCACCGCCGGAAAACCCCCCGCTCCGCCAGCTCCTGTCCTGGCCGGCCCCGTCCTGGCCGCGCCCGCGCCGGCCTGCCCCCGCCGCGCGGACGGGCTAATCTCAGGCGGGGACTAAGGAGATGTTCATGACCGATTTCACCCCGGATCCGGCGGCCGGTGCCGAGGTCATCGCCGCCGACCACGAGCACGTCTTCCATTCCTGGTCGGCCCAGCGGGCGCTGGCGCCGATCGCGGTGGCCGGGGCGTCCGGCTGCTGGTTCTGGGACTACGCGGGCCAGCGCTACCTGGATTTCGCCAGCCAGCTGGTGAACACCAACATCGGCCACCAGCACCCGAAGGTCACCGCGGCGATCGCCGCCCAGGCCGCCGAGCTGACCACGATCGCGCCGCAGCACGCAGTCGGGATCCGCAACAAGGCGGCCGCCCGGCTGACCGGTCTCGCCCCGGCCGGGCACCAGAAGGTGTTCTTCACGAGCGGCGGGGCCGACGCGAACGAGAACGCGATCCGGATGGCCCGGCTGCATACCGGCCGGGCTAAGGTGCTCAGCTTCTACCGCTCCTACCACGGCAACACCGGCGCGTCGATCAACTCCACCGGCGACCCGCGCCGCTGGCCCAACGAGTTCGCCACCGGGCACGTGCACTTCTTCGGCCCGTACCTGTACCGGTCCTCGTTCTGGGCCCGGGATGAGCAGCAGGAGTGCGAGCGGGCGCTGGCCCACCTGGAGCAGGTCATCATCTTCGAGGGGCCGTCGACCATCGCCGCGGTCCTGCTGGAGACCATCGTCGGCACCGCCGGGGTGCTGATCCCGCCGCCGGGCTACCTGGCCGGGGTGCGCGAGCTGTGCGACCGGTACGGCATCGTCTACATCGCCGACGAGGTCATGTGCGGATTCGGCCGGGCCGGGCGCTGGTTTGCCTTCACCGACCATGGCGCGGTGCCCGACCTGATCACCTTCGCCAAGGGCGCCAACTCCGGTTACGTGCCGATCGGCGGCGTGATCATCTCCGACGAGATCGCCGCCACCTTCGACGACCGGGTGTTCCCCGGCGGCCTGACCTACTCCGGGCACCCGCTGGCGTGCGCCTCGGTGGTGGCCACCATCGACGTGATGAAGGAAGAGCAGATCGTCGAGCACGCCGCGCAGATCGGCGCCGAGGTGCTCGGCCCGGGCCTGCGCGAGCTCGCCGGGCGGCACCCGGTGATCGGCGAAGTGCGCGGCCAGGGCGTGTTCTGGGCCCTGGACCTGGTCTCCAACCGCGAGACCCGGGCCATGCTGGCGCCCTACGGCGGCGCGTCGGAGGCCATGACCGCGCTGATGACCGCATGCAAGAACCGCGGCCTGGTGCCGTTCGCGAACTACAACCGGCTGCACGTCGTCCCGCCGTGCACGATCCCGGCCGAAGAGGCCAAGGAGGGCCTGTCCATCCTGGACGAGGCCCTCACCGTCGCCGACCGCTACTACGAGGCCTGATCCGGCCGCCCAGCGCGCGCAGGCCGGGATCAGGGGCCGGTCAGGTGGATTCGGGGTCGCAGGGCGGCCTTTCGCCGGGCTGTAGCAGCGGAGTCTGGCTGCCGGTGGCCGGCGCTGCGCGGGCCGCGGTGGCGGGCTGGCTGTCGTCGAGCAGGTGCTTGCGGAGGTAGGTCCGCGGGTGAAGATCAGCGATGGTGAGGTCGCTGAACTCGGGGCCGAGGTGGTCTCGCAGGTCGTTCTGGGCCCGGTCGGCCAGGGCGCGCAGGTCGCGCAGCAGGCGGCCGGCCTGGCGGGCGGCCTGGGGCAGCCGGTCGGGGCCGAAGATGATCAGCGCGAGGACGCCCAGCACGAGTATTTTCAGCAGGGACAGCTCACCCATGGGTCTGCTCACTGGTTCCGCGGTCGGCTGAGGTACTGGCAGTAGTGCCGCGGTCGAGGATGGCCTGGTCCTCGGGGGTGAGCCCGGGGTAGGCGGCCGGGGCGCGGGCGAGCCGCCGGTCGTGGGCGTAGATGAAGACCTCGGCCAGCTCGACCAGGATCACGCACGGCACCGCGAGCAGCAGCATGCTGACCGGATCGGGGCTGGGGGTGAAGATGGCCGCGAACGCGAACACGCCGAAGATGATCATCCGCCGCCACTTGCGGAACCGCTGGTGGGTGAGCACCCGGGCCAGGTTGAGCAGCACGAACACCAGCGGCAGCTCGAAGGCCAGGCCGAAGATGGCCAGCATGGCCACCGCATAGCTGATGTAAGAATCGATGGTGATCAGCGGGAACACCCCGTGCGGCACCTCGCTCAGCAAGAACCGCAGCCCCTTGGTCATCGCGAAGTAGGCCACCACGCTGCCGGCCCCGAACAGCGGCACCGCGGACGCGCCGAACAAATACGCCCAGCGCCGCTCCCGGGCATACAGGCCCGGGGCGATGAACGCCCACAGCTGGTAGAACCACAGCGGCGACGCCAAGATCACCCCGGCGATGACCGCGACCTTGATCCGCAGGAAGAACGCGTCGAAGATACCGGTCACGAACAGCGTGTGACTGCACGACCGGCCCCCCCTGGCCTGCGGGCCGAGCAGCGACAGCGAGGTCCGCGACACCGGCAGCCTGCAGTACGGCCCCTCAATGAAATGCCAGATATGCGGGTACAACAACCAGCCCGCCACCGAGCCGACGGTGACGAACAGCGCCGCCTTGCCGACCCGGTTGCGCAGCTCGCGCAGATGCTCCATCAGCGGCATCTGCCCCTGCGGATTAGCCGGCCGGCGGCGGCCCGCCCGCCGGACCCGGCGGCAGGCCGCCGGGACAGTCACGTCCTCCGGCGCGGGCGTCACGTGATCAGGAAACCTGCTCACGCCGCGCTTCCGCGGCCTCGCAGGTGGTGCTGCTGTGTGCCTGGTTGCGCAGTTCGGCGATCTGCCGCCGCAGGTCCTCGATCTGCTGCTGGCTGGCCTCTTCTGGCGCGCCGGCCGGCGGCTGCGGCTGGATCTGCGGCGGGGCCGGCCGCGGCTGGGACAGAGCGCCCGGCTGGGCCGTGGCGGCAGTGCCCGCGCCGGGCTGGACGTCGTCGTGCATGTCCTTCATCTCGCGCTTGAAGATGCGCATCGAAGAACCGAGAGCCTTGGCCGCTCCGGGCAGCCGGGTAGACCCGAACAGCAGCAGAACCACCACCAGCAAGATGATGATGTGCGGTGCGCTGGGATCGAACATGTCAGTCCTCCGGTTCGCCGGGGACGCGGCCCCGGTAGCTATGGCAGGTCGGGTGACCCGCTCGCGCCAGGCCCGGCCGGGCGCGAGCGGCCGCCGGGCCCTGCGGAGCGTGCTGGCCAGCGGCCGGCCGGGTAGCGTCAGCCGCTGGTGTGGAGCTGGCCGTTGACCCCGTGGGGGTAGAACCCGCCGGAGCTGGCGACCTGGGGGGTGAGGTAGACGATGTTGAGGACCCGGCCCGGGGTGCGGCCGAAGGCCAGGCCGTTGGCGTCAGCGGGCACGATGTTGGCCACGCCGTCGCGGGTGACGCCCTGGTCGTCGTGGCTAGGCCCGTCCAGGCTGTCGCGGGCCTTGGAGATCGCGTCGGCGGCCGCGGCCAGGCCCCGGTCATACAGCACGGTGCGGATGTTGGCGGCGTGGTAGGCCTCCACGGCCAGGATGCCCGCGGCCGCGCCTAGGTAGGTCTTGTTACTGATCAGCGGCGCGGCGCCCTTGTAGGCGGTAACGCCGACGTCTTCGAAGATGAACGCCCCGAGCAGGAAGTTGTCCTCGTTCGCGTACACGTCGAAATTCTGGTGCGGGCCGATCAGCCCAGCCGCGCGGGCCGCGGCGGTGAAGCTGGACCGGATGTTGATCTCCGGCCGGGCCACCGCGGCCGGGCCCAGGGCAGCGCGCAGGAACGCCACGTGCTCGTGCTCGTCCCGGGAGATCTCCGTGGCGAACTGGCGGATCGACCGGCTCCTGAACGGCACCTCACGGCCGCCCTCAACCGGCCCCCGCTGGCCCTTGCCGTAGGTCAGGTTCTCGGGCAGCCCACGGCCGTGCACCGCATAGCTGTAGAACTCGGCCTCCAGGTACTCCAGGTTCAGCGCGAAGTTCAAGATCGCGCCATCGGAGATCGCGGCCGTATCGGGCTGCGCCGAGGCGGTCCCCGCCGTGGCCACCGAGCCCAGCAGGCCGGCGCCCACCACGCCCAGGCCCGCGGCGCTTGCGCTCTTGAGGAAGCGGCGCCGGTCCTCGGGGCTCTCCGCACTGCGAGTGATCAGGTCATTCACATACCGCTTGCCGAACATCTGTGTCCCTCCGCTGCGCCGACGGCCCGGCTGAACCGCCGATCCACTCCTATGCGGGCTATTCGGAGCGGAAGGGGCGGCGGATTACCCGCAGTTCAGCTGTGGTCTCCTGCAACAGCCACCGGCTTCTTACCGCTCGCCGCGTGACGTCACAGATCCGTAAGGCGGCGCCTCCTTGCCGGTGGCGGTGCGGGCACGTGTAATGCTCAGCGTGCGGAACACCTTCACGCCCGGCGCCGTCCGCCCCGGGCCGGCCGCAGCACAGCCAGCTGTCGCGGCCGCGTCGGCCCGGCCGCCGCGACGCGCGGCGCGTGTCCTGCAGCGGGCCCTCCCGCTGGCTGCGGCACTGGCCGGGGCCGCAGCGATCACTGCCTATATCGTCATCGCGCTGAGCCGGCTGACCTACCCGTTCCCGTTCGAATGGCTGGAAAGCAACTCGCTGATCGAAGTGCACCGGATCCTCGCCGGCCGCCCGCTCTACCCGGCGCCCACGATCAGCTACGTGCCGGATGGCTACCCGCCGCTGTACTTTGCCGTCTCGGCCGCGCTGGCCCGGGTGCTCGGCCTGTCCTACGTGCCGCTGCGGCTGGTGTCGCTGGCTTCGTCGCTGGCCTGCTTCGCGCTGCTGGCCCAGTTGATCCGGCGCGAGACCGCGAGCGCCTGCGCCGGCCTCGCGGCGTCTGGCCTGCTGGCCGCGACCTACTTTGCCTCGCACATCTGGTTCGATGTCGGGCGGGTCGACTCGCTGTTCCTGGCGCTCAGCATCGCCGCCCTCTACGCCGCGCGCAGGATGCGGCGCGCTCGCGGGGCCGTCGTGACGGGGCTGCTGCTGGCGGCGGCGTTCCTCACCAAGCAGACGGGGCTGGCCGAAGGAGTCGCGGTGCTGCTGGCGCTGGCCACGGGACCGCGGCGGCGGCTGGCGCTGCCGGCGGCGCTGACCTACGGGGCGGCCCTGGCGATCAGCACCGCGGCCCTGGAGCTGGCTAGCCACGGTTGGTACGGCTATTACGTCTTCGCGCAGATGAGCGAGCACCGGCTCCAGATCTCCTACCTCGGCTGGTTCTCGGCCGGGTTGGCGCTGCCTACGCTCGGCATCGCCTGCGGCGCGGCGGCGCTCGGGGCGTGGCGTGCCGACCGGGTGCTGCTGGCCGGCTGCGCGGCACTGTTCGCCGAGAGTGCCGCCACGCTGGTGCACAGCGGCGCCGGCCGGAGTGACTTGCTGCCGGCCTACCTGGCCGCGGCGCTGCTAGCGGGGCTGGGCCTGGGCACCCGGTCCGGTGCGGTGGCTGATATGCGCTCCGGCCGGCCGGCCCGCGCCGAGATCCCCGGCCGCACCGCCCGCCCGGCCGCCCGGTGGGCTGCCCTCGCCGCGTGCGCGCTGGTCATCGGGCAGACAGTCCTGCTGCTCAGCGGCTTTCAGGGCCGCCGGGCGATCCCGTCGAGCGAGGACCGCGCGGCCGGCCAGCGGCTGGTGGCCGGCCTGCGCGAGCTCGGCGGCACGACCGCGGACTTCTCCGATCCTGGCCTCGACCTGGCGGCCGGACTGCCGCTGGTCGCGCACCAGGGGGCCGCCGATGACATTCTCCGCGCCCCGGGTGCGGGGCGGGCCAGCTACGAGCGCAGCGTCGACCGGGCGGTGACCGGGCGGCGCTTCAGCGCGTTCATCACCGACTTCGGGGGAGCGCCGCACGGATTCCCGGCGGACCTGGCTCGCTACTACCGCCGCTGTCCGCAGCGGCTGGTGCCAGGCCCGCCGCACCCCGTGTTCCAGTCGCTGGCCGGCCCCCTGGCCCGGCCGGCTTTCGTCTGGCTGCCGACCGGCCGCGGTTCCTGCGCGCTCACCGTGCGCATCCTGCGCGGCGCGCCGATCGGGGCGGGAGCGGGCCCGCGCCCGCACGCCGCCGGCTGACCGGATCCGGTCACGGCATCAAGTCCGTGCCGCCACGGCTCAGCTCGGTGAACCAGCGGCCAGCGTCGGCCCAAACCTGCGCGACCTGGAGCGCGGAGGATTCGGCCAGGTCGCCGATCTGGTCGACGCCCACCCAGGCCCACGGGAACCAGGCGTCGCAGCGGCCGGGGGCCCGCAGCCGGACGTGCTCCCGGCGCAGCGGCGCCCCGGGGGGCTCGACTTCGGCGACGATGGTGCCGCCGGGCCTGAGCAGCCCCCGGCTGCGCCGCAGCAGCAAATGCGGGTCGCCGCCGATGCCGATGTTTCCGTCCGCGAGCAGCACCGTGGCCCAGCGTCCCGCCCCCGGCAGGTGGCCGAACACGTCGCGCTGCAGCGCCAGCGCGCCCCCGGAGCGGGCGAGGCTGACGGCATACGGCGTGACGTCGATGGCCAGCGCCGGAATCCCGCGCTCGGCCAGCGCGACCGTCAGCCGCCCTGGGCCTGCGCCGACATCCAAGGTGGGGCCGCCGCACCGGCGCAGCAGTGAGCCATCGCCAGCAGCGGCCTGCAGCCAGCGCCGCGCGGGAAGCGGGATCGCGCTGCCGTCCGCGTGCTCGATGATGGGCTGTTCCAGCCCGGCCAGGGCCCGCTCGTAGAGCTCGCCGATCATCGTCATCCCCCTCGGATCAGCGGCGCATGCCCCGTGCGGCCCGCTGGCGGCACGACGGTCAGCGTAGCCGCCAGCCGTGCTCGCGGACTCTTACGAAGCGGTGACGGATTCGCGGCGGCCGGAGAGGGCCGGATGCCGAGGCTACGGTAGGCACCGTGAGCGGCGGGAGCACCTGGCCGCGCCGATTCACCGTGGAGCCGCCGGATGCTGACCAACCCCGACCCGCCGGGCCGGATCATGGTGGTCGATGATGACGCGACGATTGTCGACGTCGTCCGGCGCTACCTGATCCGGGACGGCCATGAGGTGGAATGCGTGCCTGACGGCGCGACGGCGCTGCGCTTGGCCGGGCAGCAGCCGCCCGATCTAGTTGTGCTGGACCTGATGCTGCCCGGCATCGGCGGCCTGGAGGTGTGCCGGCGGCTGCGGGAGTACTGGCCGATCCCGGTGGTGATGCTCACCGCGCTCGGTGAGGAGACCGACCGGGTGGTCGGTTTCGAGACCGGGGCCGATGACTACGTCACCAAGCCGTTCAGCCCGCGCGAGCTGGTGCTGCGGGTCAGGTCGGTGCTCCGCCGGGCCCGCAGCGACGGGCTGGCGGGCCAGCCCCCCCGCGGCACCATCGGCGACGGCGAGCTGCGGATCGACCTCGGCGCGCACGAGGCCCGGCTGGGCATCTCGCTGCTGGCCCTGACCTCGCGCGAATACGACCTGCTGGTATTCCTGCTCAGCCACCCGCGGCAGGCATACAGCCGCGAGCAACTGCTCGAGCAGGTGTGGAACTGGTCATTCGGTGACAGCTCAACGGTCACGGTGCATGTGCGCAGGCTCCGGGAGAAGATCGAACCGGACCCGACGCAGCCGCAGCGGATCGTCACGGTATGGGGAGTGGGCTACCGGTATGAGCCAGCAGAAGGCAGGGCCTGATGACCGCGGCTGACTGGTGGACGGTGAGCTACACCGTCGCCCTGATCGCGCTGGCCGTCCTGGCCGCCGGGATCGTCGCGGTGCGAGTACTGGCGGCGCGCTCGGTGGCCACGCTGATGACCGTGATCGCGGCGGTGACCATCGTGGCCACGCTGGCCGGCGTGGTGGTCATCGCCAAGAAGATGTTCATCTCCCGCGGCGACCTCGACGTGGTGATGGCGGTGGTCCTGATCGCCGGGATAGCGGGTTTCGCCGTCTCGGTGATCGTCGGCCGGCGCGTGTCCAGCGGCAGCCGCCTGCTGCTGGCGTCGGTCCAGCAGGTGGGGGGCGGCGGCCCGTACCGGCCGCCGGGCCGGGTGCTCCCGGCCGAGCTGGCGGGGCTGTCGCGGGAGCTGGAAAGCGCGCAGAGCCGGGCTGGCCGAAGCGCGCGACCGCGAACGGGCGCTGGAGGCCAGCCGCCGCGAGCTGATCGCCTGGGTCAGCCACGATCTGCGGACCCCGCTGGCGGGCCTGCGGGCGATGGCCGAGGCGCTGGAGGACCAGGTGGTGACCGACGGTCAGACCGTGCGCCGCTACCACCGCCAGATCCGGGGCGAAACCGACCGGCTCACCGTCATGATCGATGACCTGTTTGAGCTGTCGCGCATCCACGCGGGCGCGCTGCGACTGTCCCGCAGCCGCGTCGGCCTCGATGACCTGATCGGCGAGGCCCTGGCCAGTGCCGAGCCGCTGGCCCGGGCCAAGGGCGTGCTGCTGCGCGGCTCGGCGGCCGGCGGCCTGCCGGTATACGTGGACACCGCCGAGGTCGGCCGGGCGCTGCGCAACCTGGTGATCAACGCGATCCGGCACACGCCTTCTGACCAGCCGGTCGAGGTGGTAGGCGACCGCGATCAGGGGATGGCCCTGGTCAGCGTGTCGGACGCCTGCGGCGGGATCCCCGCCGACCAGCTGCCGCGGATCTTCGACGTGGCGTTCCGCGGCGAGACCGCCCGCACGCCCGGCCCCGGCGAGGGCGCCGGCCTCGGCCTCAGCATCGCCCGGGGCATCGTGGAAGCCCATGAGGGGCAGATCGCGGTGCGCAATGCCGGACCCGGCTGCCAGTTCGTGATCAGGCTGCCGCTCGCGCCAGCCCCGGCCGGCCCGCCCGGCCCGGCCGGCGGCCTCGCGAACGGCCAGTCCTGGCCGCCGGATCAGCCGGTCCCCGCGCCGGGGCCTGGCCAGGCGGCACGGGGTGACGGGCTAGGCCCGGCGGGACGGCCCGGCGGCGCGGGCTCTCTGAGCGGCGCCCGGGCGAACTGCGCCATCCCGGCGGCAAACCTGGTCCGGGCCCGGAAACCGAGCTCGCGCCCGGCCAGCTCGGGCGAGGCCATCACGTGGCGGACGTCGCCGAGCCGGTATTCGCCGGTGATCTCCGGCGGCGGGCCGCCGAAGGCGCTGGCCAGTGCACTGGCCATCTCTCCGATCGTGTGCGGCTCGCCGCTGGCGACGTTGTAGGCGCGCATCCGGCCGGGCCGGGCCTGCAGCGCGGCCAGGTTCGCCGCCGCGACGTCGCTGACGTGCACGAAGTCCCGCCGTTGCGCGCCGTCCTCGAACACCCGCGGCGGCCGCCCCGCTTCGAGCGCCGACCGGAAGATGGCCGCCACCCCGGAGTAAGGCGTGTCGCGCGGCATCCTCGGGCCGTAGACATTGTGGTAGCGCAGCGCCACCGCGCTGCCGCCGGTCAGGTCGGCCCATACCGCCGCGAGCTGCTCTTGCGCGACCTTGCTGACGGCGTAGCCATTGCGCGGGTCCAGCGGTGCGGACTCCGGCACCTCCGCCGGGCTGAGGTCGGCACCGCAGCACGGGCAGCGGGTCTCGAACCTGCCCTGGTCCAGGTCGGTCCGGCCGCGGGCGGGCGGGCGGACCTGACCGTGCGCCGCGCACCGGTAGCCGCCCTCGCCGTAGACCACCATCGACGAGGCCAGCACCAGGCGGGATACCTGCTGGCGGCCCATCTGGTCCAGCAGCACGGCGGTGCCCGTGATGTTGACATCGCTGTATCCGGGCAGGTCGCCGAGGTCCACCCCCAGACCGACCCGGGCGGCCTGATGACAGACCGCCTGCACGCCCTGCAGGGCGCGGCTGACCGCCGAGGGATCCCGGATGTCCGCGGTGATCAGGTCCGCGCCCGCGGGCCAGTAGCCAGGCACGCCGTCGTGCACCGCGGGGGCCAGCGAATCGAGGCCGCGGACCACGTGCCCGGCCGCGAGGGCCGCCTCGGCAATATGGGAGCCGATGAACCCGGCTGCGCCGGTGATCAGTATCCGCATGCCCGCAGCCAAGCACGCCCGGCACGGCCGGTGGCTGTCCGTAACCGACTCGTAAGAGTCGATCATGGTCAGCCGGGCTAGCGTCGGGCCCGTGATCATCGATGTGGTGCTGCCCTGCCTCGACGAGGCCGCCGCCCTGCCGTGGGTGCTCGGCCGGATGCCGCCCGGATTCCGGCCGGTAGTGGCCGACAACGGATCCCGCGACGATTCCGCCGGGATCGCGCGGCGGCACGGGGCCCTGGTGGTGGATGTCCCGCAGCGGGGTTTCGGGGCCGCCTGTCACGCGGGGCTGCTCGCCGCCACCAGCGAGGTCGTCTGCATCATGGACGCCGACTCCTCGCTCGACCCGGCCGACCTGCCCCTCGTGGCCGGGCCGGTCCTGGACGGGCAGGCCGATCTGGTCCTGGGCCGCCGGCGGCTGGCCGGCCGGGGGGCCTGGCCGCTGCACGCGAGACTCGGCAACCGCGCTATCGCGGCCGCGGTCCGCCGTCGGGCCGGCGTGCAGGTACGCGATCTCGGGCCGATGCGGGCCGTCCGGCGGGCCGGGCTGCTGGAGCTCCGCCTGGCGGACCGCCGGTTCGGCTATCCGCTGGAGATGGTCATCCGGTCGGCGGAGGCCGGCTGGCAGCTCGAGGAGCGGGACGTTCCCTATTACCCGCGGGAAGGCAAATCGAAGGTCACAGGGACGCTGCTGGGCACCCTGCGGACCGTGCGCGACATGCGGCGGGTGCTGGCGGCATGACGGCCGGGGCGCAGCAGGCGCCGCGCGCCGGGGCCCGCCTGCGCGCGCAGGTCGTGGTCATCGCCAAGGAACCAGTGCCCGGCCGGGTCAAGACCAGGCTGACCCCGCCGTTCACCCCGCAGCAGGCGGCGGGGCTCGCGGCGGCGGCCCTGGCCGACACGCTGGCCACGGCCGCGTCCGTCCCCGCGGTCCGGCATGTGCTCGCGCTGGACGGGACGGCCGGAGCCTGGCTGCCGTCGGGCTTTGACGTCATCGCCCAGCCGGGCGGCGGCCTGGACGAGCGGCTGGCCGCCGCGTTCGGGCAGGCGTACGCTGCACTGCCCGTCCCGGTGGTCCTGATCGGCATGGACACTCCCCAGGTGAGCCGCGGGCTGCTGGCGGCCGCGATCCGCCCGCTGGCGCGCGGCACGGCCGACGCCGTATTCGGGCCAGCGGCTGACGGGGGTTTCTGGCTGCTCGGGCTGCGATGCCCTGATCCCTCGCTGCTGCTGGGCGTGCCCATGTCGACGGCCGGTACCGGCGCAGCGCAGCGAGCCCGGCTCACCGGGGCCGGGCTGCGGGTGCGCGAGCTGCCAGTGCGCACCGACGTGGACGACGCGGCGACCGCGCGCGCCGTGGCCGCGCAGATACCGCGCAGCCGCTTCGCCGCATCCCTGCGGCCCATGCTGGCCGGGCTGGGACAGCCCGGGACCGGCGCTGGCCCGGCTGTCCCGGTGCGGGCCAGCGAGCCCAGGCCCGCGCCTTACGAGTGTGTTACCGCACCGGCCGGGTACCCCCGGTGAACCGGGGCGGATGGTTGGCTGCCTGATCATGGCCAGAAAAGGAGCGGCGGCCCGCCGGGCGCGGCACGCCGCCATCGGCATCGCCCGCGGCGCGCGGCACGCCGCCGCCGGGGCGGTGCACCGGGCTGGTCCGATCGTGCGCCGTTCTGCCGTCGCGGCCCGCGCCGCCGCGGTCCGCCAGCCACCGGGGCCGTTCCGGCCCGGTTTCTGGCGCAGCCCGCTGCGCGGCCGGTGGCTGACCTCAATGCTGGGCCTGGTGCTGCTGGCGGGCCTGCCTGTCCTCGCGATCACGGGCCTGCTGTCCTACGCGTCCTACAACCCGCGGCTGCACGGCAACGACGAGACTCCCGGCGGGCCGCTGCTGAAGTTCTTCCTGTTCTCCTGGCCCGCCGACCCGGCGTGGCTGTACCGGGTGAACCAGGGCGTGCACGTCACCCTGGGCCTGGCGCTGGTGCCCTTCGTGCTGGCCAAACTCTGGTCGGTACTGCCGAAGCTGTTCACCTGGCCGCCGGTGCGGTCACCGGCCGACGCGCTGGAGCGGCTCAGCCTCATCATGGTCGTCGGCGGCGTGCTGTTCGAGTTCGGCACCGGCATTCTCAACATTCAGGACTATTACGTCTTCCCGTTCTCCTTCTACACCGCGCATCTCTACGGGGCCTGGGTTTTCATCGCCGGCCTGGTTATCCATATAGGCCTGAAGTTCCCGAAGATGGTCGCCGGGCTCCGCTCGCGCAGCCTGCGCCGGGAGCTGCGCACGCCGCTAGCCGCGACGGAGCCCGAGGCGCCCGATCCGGACGGCCTCCGGGCCGCTCATCCGGCGCCGCCGACCGTGTCGCGCCGGGGCCTGCTGCTGGCCGTCGGCGGAGCGTCACTGACCCTGACCGGGCTCGCGGTCGGCCAGTCGATTGGCGGCTGGACTCGCCGGACCGCGCTGTTCGCCCCCCGCGGCCGGTCCGCAGTCGGGCCGTTGCCGGTCAACCATACGGCGGCGGCGGCCCGGATCACCGCCGCGGACACCGGGCCCCGCTTCCGGCTGGTGGTACGGGGCCGGCGGACGGTGTCGCTGACCCGGCACCAGCTCATGGCGCTGCCGCAGCAGACCGCGGTGCTGCCGCTGTCCTGCGTCGAGGGATGGTCCTACTCGGCCGAGTGGACCGGCGTGCAGCTGACCGAGCTGGCCCGGCTGGCCGGCATCACCCAGCCGGCTACCGCCCTGGTGGAGTCGATGCAGCAGGCAGGCGCGTTCCGCAGCACCACGCTGTCGGCGGGCCAGGTCAGCGACCCGCGGTCCATGCTGGCGCTGTGTCTCGACGGCGCGGACCTGACGCCCGACCACGGTTATCCGGCCCGCACGATCATCCCGGCCGCGCCGGGCGTGCACAACACCAAGTGGGTTAACCAGATCACTTTCGTGGCGGTGGAGTGAGTTCCGCGCGCGGCCCGGCGCGCTCGCCGGGAGCGGCACTCAAGTCCCTGAGCGCCCTGAGCCGCAGGATCTGGGGCTGGTACGGCGCCCGGCCGCTGCACCTGCTCTCGCTGCTGGCCGCCTTCGCGCTCGCCGGTTACGCCGTACAGGCGGTGGTCGCGGCCCAGCAGTGGCGCGGATTCGCCATCTGGTTCGCGGTCGCCATCATCGGGCACGACCTGCTGCTGTTCCCGCTGTACTCGCTGGCCGACCTGTCGGTGCGCCGCCTGCTGCCCGGCCGGGCCAGCCGGGCCGGCCGCGCCGCCCGGGGCGGCAGAGCGCCTGCCGGCGCGGCCGCGCCCGGCCCGCCGCTGGTGCCGGTGATCAACTACATCCGGGTGCCCGCCGGGTTCGCGCTGCTGATCCTGCTGGTGTGGTTCCCGCTGATCCTCGGCCTGTCCGCGGTTACCTACCGGCGCGCCAGCGGGCTGACCACCGAGCCTTACCTGTGGCGCTGGCTGGCCGTCACCGGGGTAATGTTCGCGCTGTCCGCGGCCAGCTACGCACTGGCCCTGCGTCGTGCGTCAGCGCGGGCCCTCCGGGCGGCGGCCAGCGCCTGCCGGAACCGGCCCGGCGAAACGACCGTACTGTGATGTGATGACGGCCTGCGCGATTGACCCCGCCAGATGAGCGTCGTGACCCGGCAGGCACGGTGGCGCTGGGCCGCGGTGACCGGCGCCGTCGCCGTGCTGGCCGCGCTGCCGTCGGCCATCGCCGCGCTGCCCGCGGCCGGCTCCGCGATCAGCGCGCAGGCACTGCGCGCCCGCATCATGGCCTCGGCGCGGCTGCCCTACCAGGGCTATGCCGAGAGCACGGCCGGGCTGGCGCTGCCGGACCTGCCGGCCCTGCAATCCGTGGTCCGGCTGCTGGACGGGACCACCGACCAGTACGCCTGGTACCGGTCTCCGGGCCACTGGCGCTCGCAGCAGTTCACCGCCGCCGGCGAGGAGGACATCTACCAGGTCGGGCCCGCGACCTACCAGTGGATCTACGCCTACGACTTGTTCACCCGCACGACCGGGCCCCAGCCAGTCCGGCTGCCGCGGGCTCCCGACTTGCTGCCACCGGAGCTGGCCCGCCGGCTGCTGGGCCTGGCCACGGCCGCCGACCACGTCTCCCGGCTGCCGTCGGCCCGGGTGGCCGGCCTCGACGCGGCCGGCTTGCGGCTGACCGTCAGCAGCCCGGCCACGACGGTAGGCGCCGTCGACGTCTGGGCCGATCCCGCCGACGGCCTGCCGGTCAGAGTGCAGGTCTTCGCCCGGGGTGCGGCCCTGCCCATCCTGACCACGAGCTTCCTGCAGCTGAGCCAGGGCCGTCCGGCCATGTCGGTGGTGCTCCCGCATCCGGCGCCGGGCATCGACGTCGCGCCGGCCCGGCTGGCCGTGCTGCATGGCGTCCTCAATGGCCACGGCTTCCCGTTCCCGCCGCAGCTCGCCGGGCTCGACCGTGACACCCCTCCAGCCGGCCTGTTCGGCCTGGCTCCCTACGGATCGGGGTTCTCGAAGATCATCCTGGCGCCGCTGCCGGGCCGGGCGGGCGCCGAGGCCGTCAGCGCCGCCGCCGCCGCCGGCGCCAAGGTGTTCCCGCTGGGCGGCGGTCCGACCGGCGTCCTGGTCCGCACGCCGCTGCTGACCGTCCTGCTGGTCATCGCGCGTTACCACCACCTGACCTTCCTGTTCACCGGAGCCGTCAGGCCCGCTGTGCTGGAACGCGCCGCCCGGGATATGTTCGCGTACTTCGAGGCCGGCCCGCGATGATCACCACTCGGTCGCTGACCAAGAGGTTCGGCCGTTTCCTCGCCGTGGACCAGATCGACCTGGAGGTGCGCGAGGGCGACCGGTACGGCTTCCTCGGGCCCAACGGCTCGGGCAAGACCACCGCGATCCGGATGCTGCTCGGCCTGGTCTACGCGACCAGCGGCGAGATCGAGATCATGGGCCAGCCCATGCCGGGCCAGGCCGCGGAGGTGTTGCCGTCCATCGGCTCGCTGGTGGAGGGCCCGTCCTCGTACGGGCACCTGTCCGGCCGGGCCAATCTCGGCCTGCTGGACGCCGCCGGCCCGGCCGGGCGGCGCCGGGACCGGCGGCGCCGGATCAACGACGTCCTGGAGCAGGTCGGACTGGCCGGAATCGACAACCGGGCGGTCAAGAAGTACTCGCTCGGGATGCGCCAGCGGCTGGGACTGGCCGCGGCCCTGCTGCGCGGCCCCCGGCTGCTGATCCTCGACGAGCCGGCCAACGGCCTCGATCCGCAGGGCATCGCGGAGATGCGCGACCTGCTGGCCGGCCTGGCCGCCGCCGGCACCACCATCTTCTTGTCCAGCCACCAGCTGGCCGAGGTGGAACAGCTCTGCACCCGCGTGGGCGTGCTGAACCAGGGCCGCCTGGTCCTGCAGGAAGATCTCGACGTGCTGCGGGCGCCCACCGGCCAGGTGCTGGTCCGCACCCCCGACCCCGGCCGCGCGGCGGAACTGGCCGGCCAGGTCATCCGCCGGGACGGCGAGCGGCTGATCGTGGCCGCTGCCGACGCCGCGGCCCTCAACGAGCGGCTCGTCGCGGCCGGGGTGCGCGTCACCGAGATCGGCCCGGTCCGGCGCACGCTGGAGGAAACCGTGCTCGCGGTGACGAGCCCGGGTTCCGACCGGGTCGACCTCGCCGCTCGTCCTGGCCGCAGCCCGGCCGGCCCGGGTGCCGCGGACGCGGACGTCAGCCCGGCGGAAGGCGGTGCGTCGCGGTGATCCGGGTCGAACTGGTCAAACTGGCCCGGCGGCCGAGGAGCTGGATCAGCGTGGGCCTGCTGTGCGGGCTGCCCGTGGTGGTCGCGGTGTTCGTCGCGGTCACCCACCTCGCCCCGCCGCCCGGCCAGGGGCCCGCCCTGCTGTCGGCGGTGCTCGCCAGCGGGTCGCTGTACCCGGCGGCGGCCCTGGCCATCGTGCTGCCGATCTTCCTGCCGATCGCGGTCGCGGTCGTGGGCGGGGACTCCATCGCCGGGGAGGCAGGCTCGGGCATGCTCAGGTACCTGCTGACCCGCCCGGTCGGCCGGACCCGGCTGCTGGTCGCCAAGCTCGTCGCCCTGATCGTCTACGTCCTGGCCGCGGTCATCCTGGTCGCGCTCACCGCGTACGCGACGGGCACCCTGCTGTTCGGCTCGGAGCCGGTCGCGTCCATCCGGGGCGGCGGCCTGTCCGCCACCAGCGTCGCGGCGTCATCGCTCTCGGGGTCCGCGATGACGCCGGTCCAGCTGCTGCTGCGCATCCTCGGCGCGGTGGCCTTCATCGCCGTGTCCATGCTGGGTGTCGGGGCGATCGCGCTGTTCTTGTCGACCGTCACCGACTCCTCCCTCGGTGCAGCCCTCGGCGCGCTGGCCGTCCTGATCACGAGCGAGGTGCTGGTGACCCTGAACTCGGCCTCGGCGATCAGCCCCTACCTGCCGACCCGGTACTGGCTGGCCTGGATCGACTTCTTCCGCCAGCCGGTCCTGTGGCGCAACATCGACCGAGGGTTCGCCGTGCAGGGGGTCTACGTCGCGATCTTCCTGGCCGCCTCCTGGGCGCATTTCGCGACCAAGGACATCACCAGCTGACCGGGGCCGGCCTGGCGGCCGCCGCGCCCAGCGGCAGGCGGGCGTGGGGTCAGCAATCACCGGGTGTCGGGCGCCGGAGCGGTCCCGGGCCGATCGCGCGCAGCACGATCGCGGTCACCGCCGGGCTGGCGGGCAGCTGTGAGTGGCTGACCCGCTGGCGCGGGCAGACCGACTGGAGCGGCACATCGATGGCGCCGGCCAGCCGGGCGGAATCCGGCGGGGTGACGGTCTTGTCGCCGGTGGTCCACAGCGACAGCCACCGCAGCCCGGCCGGCGCGCGCGCGGCCAGGCCGGCGAGCAGGCTGCTGCCGGGGACGAGCTGGTGGCAGGCGGCCGGGCAGGCGTCGGGGGCCAGTTCCGCGGCCGCAGCCGCGAGCGACGTCCCGTGGAACGGCGATCCGAGCGTGACCACCCGCCGTGCCTTGCGGTTCCCGCCATCAGCCCGGGCCCACAGCAGGGTGGCGACGCCGCCGGCCGAGTAGCCCACCACGTCGACCGACGGGGCCCCGCCGCGCAGCGCGCGGGTGACCGCGGCATTGAGGACGGCCGCGTCTGCGATCAGGCTGCCGGTGCCGTTGCCGGGCAGGTGCACCACGATGGCGGCGCGGCCGGTGACCCGTATCCGGCCCGCCAGCACCGACAGGGCCTGGGTGCTGCCCCCGTAACCGGGAACCAGCAGCACCGGTCCCGGCCGGTCCTGAGCCGGGTAGCCGCCCGGCGGCGCCGCGCCTGCCCGGCTGACCAGCGCCAGCACGGCCGCTGCCGAACCGGTGGCCACGGCCAGCACCGCGAGCACAGCGACGAATGCCTTGCGTCGGGGGGACAGGCTGGCGAGCAACACGACAGTCCCTTCCCCGCCGGCGCACGCCGAACCAGACATTCTCGGCAGGCCTGGTTCCACGCTGATGTTCCTGCGGCATAGCGATCTGCGGGCCGGGACTGCTGTTGCCAGGTGGAATGCTCAAGGCGCCTTGACGCATGGCTCTGCGCCGGGCTGGCCGTTCACGGCATTGGCTGTGGCCTCGCGGCGGTCGGCGATCGTGAAGTAGAGCACCGATGATCCGACGAGGGCCGCTCCGAAGGCGTCCCGGCTCGTCACCCCTTCACGGAGCAAGATCACTGCGCTTACGACACCAAATACCGGGATGAGATTAAGCACGATGGCCGCGCGCCCGGCATCGACCTGAACGATCACCGTATTGAACAGCAGGAAACTGGCGCCGAAGCCTGCGGCGCCGACGAGCACGGCGATCAGCCAGAAGCGAGGCGCCACCGGCACGGTCCCGGCCCCGGCCGTCCAGCGGGCGATGGTCACCAGCAAGGACACCGTCGTTGCCGCCGTGAACTGCCAGGCGGTCAGCGAGAGGGCATCCGAGCCGTCATCGAAGCGCTTGGCGACAATCGTGTACAGGCTCGCGCTGAGCACGCCGCCCGCCACCAGCAGGTCACCGGCCGCTGAGCTGCGGCCTGCGCCTGCGCCGGCCAGCACCGCCAGGCCTGCCAGCGCGGCCGTGACCGCGGCGATGGCTGGCCGGGTGATCGACTCCTTGAGCAGCACGGCCGCCAGCATTACCACCAGCCCGGATTCGAGGCCGTTGATCATGGCCCCGTGCACCGCGCTGGTCAACGACAATCCGAAGGTGTCGCCCAGGTAGGCCAGGGCCGGCTCCAGCAGTCCCAGCAGGACGGGAAGCCACCAGGACCCGGGCGGACGGTAACCGCGGATCAGCAGGGCAGCCCACAAAACGCCCGCCCCCGCCACCAGCTCGACACTCAGCAGCGTCACCGGGTCGAAACCGCCCAAGGCATATTTCGTCCCGGTGACCGCCACCCCCCACAACCCGGCCGCAGCCAGCAGGGCGGCAGTCGGACTGCGCAAGCTGGCCACCTTAGGCCCGCCGTCCGGGCCCGGCCTGCTGGCTGCAGCAACAGGACCCGCCGCGGTGACAAGCCCCGGCCCGGCCGCCCGGCCGGGACGCCAGGCTAGGCATCCGGGCCTCACCGCGTCGCAGCATCCAGGCCCCGGACGATGAAACGGCCATGCGCAACACCACGACGCTCCTCGGTCACAAGATCGATTCATGGTGACCGTAGGCAGGCCGGGCCCCGGCGCGAATCGGCAGGTGTTACCTATCTTCCGGCGGGAGGTACCCGGTTTATGGCTGGCGCCGCGACGCGAACGTAGCGTCCACAGCTCGGCCAGCACCGCCCGGCCGGCCCCGGCTCGAAAGATGGGTGTGGGGCGCCCGCAATCTAGGGGGATGGCTCCGTTGCAGCCGCGTAGTCGCCGTTCTTACGCTCGAGCTGCCCGGCCGGCCACTACCCGAGGAAGACGCAGTTACCTGGTATCTGCACCTGACCGGCCCGCCGCGGCCGGCCGCTGCGGGCGGCAGCGTGTGCACATTCGATCTAGCCGAGAGAAGATCCTGAATATGAGGTTGCTGGAACGCGATCCGGTGCTGGCCTTGCTGGGCCAGTACGCGCGCGAAGCGCGCCAGGGTGAAGGGCGGCTCGTCCTGATTGCCGGTGAGGCGGGCGCCGGGAAGTCGGTACTGGTCGAGCAGTTCCAGCGCGATCTGCCCGATGCCGTCTGGGCCTGGGGAGCCTGCGACGGGCTCTCGACGCCGCGGCCGCTCGCCCCGTTGTTCGACCTGGCCCGCGATCTCGGCGGCGCGCTGGAGGATCTGTGCCGCGGCCAGCCTGCGCGAGATGAGCTGTTCGCCGCGCTGCTGACCCAGGTCACCGGTGATGACCGCCTCAGCGTGATCGTGATCGAGGACATCCACTGGGCGGACGAGGCGACGCTCGACCTGCTGCGGTTTCTCACCCGCCGTATCCGCGCGGCGCCGGTGCTGGTGATCGCCACCTACCGGGACGACTGGCTGGCACCATCGAGCCCGCTGCGTCTCGCGCTGGGTGACCTCGCCGCGCGGCGGTGGGCGCGCCGGCTTGAGCTGCCGCCGTTGTCGGTCGAGGCCGTCCGGACGATGGCCGCCGGCACCGGTCTCGACGCCGGCCAGCTGTACCAGCTCACTGGCGGCAATCCCTTCTACGTCACCGAGATGCTTGAAGCCGGAACAGACGAAGTCCCGCTATCGGCACGTGACGCGACCCTCTCGCGCACCGGAAGGCTCAGCGACACGGCCCGCCCGGTACTCGAAACGGCCGCGCTCATGGGCGTGCGGATCGACGCGAGCCTGCTCGCCGACCGGCAAGCTGCGCTGGACGAACTCAGTGCGTCCGGACTGCTGGTGGACGAGGGAACCGGCTTGCGCTTCCGGCACGAGATCGCCCGGCTGGCGATCTCGCAGGACATCCCCGCCCATCGGCAGGCGCTGATCCACGCCAGGATCCTCAATGCGCTGCAAGCCAGCGGCAGCCGCGATGACGCGCGCATGGCCTTCCACGCCGAGGGTGCCGGCGACGAGGAAGCAGTCGTCCGGCACGCATCACTCGCCGCGAGACGAGCCGTGGATCTCGGCTCACATCGCGAGGCCGTGGCCCAGTACGAGCGCGCCTTGCGCTGGGCCGCGCATGCCGCGCCGTCCGCTCAGGCCGAGCTCTACACCGGCTTGGCCGAGGAGGCGACTCTCAGTGACCAGTCGCAAACGGCGGCCGACGCCGACGAGCAGGCACTCCGGCTCTGGCGTGTACTCGAAGATCGCCGTCATGAGGGCGAGTCGTTGCAGCACTACTCGCTGACGTTGAAACATCTGTGCCGGGGCGATGAAGCGGTAGGCGCCGCCGTCGACGCCATCAACACGCTCGAGCCGCTCGGCGGGACCCGCGAGCTGGCCCGTGCGTACGCGACGCTGGCCGCGATCAAGATGACGCGCAACGAGAATAACCAGGCGATCGAGTGGGCCCGGCGAGCGCAGGCTCTCGCCCGTTCGCTTGACGCAGCCGACGTCGAGGCCGATGCGCTGAACACCGAGGGCTGCGCCGCGTCCGCGACCGACCCGAACTGGGCCGATCTGATTCGCCGCTCACTGGAGCTGGCCATCTCCCGCAACCTGCCCAATCAGACCGCCCGCGCCTACAGCAACCTGTACGGCATCGCGTGCGACCAGTTCCGGTTCGACGAAGGCGAGCAGTTTTACCGCGACGGCGTCGCCTACTGCGAGCAGCACGACCTGGACAGGCACTCCTATTTCCTGCGCGCAGCCCGGACCATCGCACTTGATCATCGCGGGCACTGGGACGAAGCGGTGGCGATCAGCACTCAGCTGCTCGAGGAAAGCTCCGCCGCCCCGCTGCATCAAATCGGCGTGCAGGCCCTGATCGGGGTGACCCATGCGCGCCGCGGCGAGCCGGGGGTCTGGCCTGCCCTCGACAGCGCGATCGCCAGCGCGGCACCGACGGGCCAGCCGCAGTACGTGGTACCGGCCCGGCTGGCCCGGGCCGAGGCCTTCCTGACCGAAGGCCGAGTGGACGAGGCGCGGCGCGAAGCCGAGCTGGCCGCCGAAGCCGCGCACGACATCAACGAGTGGATGCGCGGCGCGCTGCGCCGCTGGCTTCACCGCACCGGCTCCGGCACGATCGTCGAGGGCCCGGTGGCCGGGCCATACCGGCTGCAGGAATCCGGCGAGCACGCGGCCGCGGCGCGTGCCTGGGATGAACTCGGCTGCCGCCTGGACGCGGCGCTCGCACTGCTTGACTCCCCGGACGAACACGACTTGCGCGACGCATTGCGGCGCCTGGATGAACTAGGCGCCAGGGCGACGGCCGGCCTCGCCCGCCAGAAGCTGCGCCAGATCGGCGCCCGGTCGGTGCCGGCCTGCGCCGGGCCACCCGGGCGCATCCACTCGGGCTCACTCCGCGTGAACGCGAGGTGCTTGAGCTGGTATGCGAGCGGCAGACCAACACCCAGATCGCCCGCGCCTTGTTCATCTCGGCCAAGACGGTCGATCACCACGTCTCCTCCCTGCTGGCCAAACTCGGCGTCGAGACCCGCGAGGCAGCCGCCGACATGAGCCGGAATCTGACTGCCTGATCGAGCCGCACCGCAGCCGAGGTGCGGGCGTCGCCAAGTTCCTCTCGGGCACGCACGACCGGTGTCAGTTGCTGACCGTCGCCCGCGTCCTGGCTGACATGGTGTGCGAGGACGTGTTTCCTCGCCCGCCGGGCGCTGGAGATCTACCAGCTCAGCGACGCCAGCAGCGTTCATTTCGACTACGGCTACCTGCACCCCGACACCGACCACGACCTGGCCGGGCAGCCACTGCAGCGAGTGCTGGCCTCCCTCCAGACTCTCGCCACATTGCCGGCCGACGTGATCAGCTGGAATCAGATCTTCGCGGCCCTGAACGAGGCCCAGACGAGCGGCTATGACGTCGTCCACCCGATGATCGAAGTCGTGATCGACGATCCGCTGGACATCGAGTTCTCGCTGCTCCGCCACGTCGAGGCGTTCAACCTGCCGGCCGGATCAGGCCCCGGCGCCCTCATTCCGGCACAGCCGCAGAACTCCGCGGATCCCGGACCGCCGTTCTCGTTCTGGGCCGGGGGCGCTGGCGGACTGGACGCTGTTCGCCGGCCCGTCTTCCGCCGGTTCACTCGACCTGACCGGTCTCAGCGAAGTACGGCTTTCGATCGGCTGTATCGGCCTCGCCGTGCAAGGAGCCGTAACGCCGACGACCATCCAGGTCTCGCCGATGGCCGCGGGGGTACCCGCCAGCGGACTGGGTGACACCATCCGCGACGGTGCACCAAGCCGCTGAGGACGCCAACCCGGGGCCGTGTCCTGTCCCGGGCCGGACGCAGGCCATGTATCTGGGCTGCGGACGCGGGCTCCGTATGAATGTGATTCGTTGCGGTGAGAGTGATGGAGTCGCTCAGATATCTCGGTAGCGGGCTCGCCGCCTGGTCAGCGACCCTCGTGGCCGTCATCCTTTCCGCGCCGCCTGCCCTGGCCGCGGCGTCGGTACTGACGCCGTCCGCGACGGCCGTTCAGGTGGGTGAGACGACCGGCCTCTCCGTTACCGGCTTCAAACCCTGCCCCGCCCCAGAGAGCCCGGCGGTGCTCTGGGACCAGAACCCGCTGCCGTTTCAGCTCGTCGCCGGGTCGCTCACGGCTAACGACTTCACGGTCGACTTCGTCGTGCCAGCTAGCCCGGCTGGTCCGCACCTGATCGCCGCCGGGTGCCCCACGGTAAACGGATACGCCCTGCAGCAGCAGGTTCGGGTGCAGGTTGTCGCGGCGGCGATGACCCTGGCCCCTAGCTCGCAGAGCGTTCAGGCAGGCAAGACGGTCACCATGACCGGCAGCGGCTTCGCCGGGTGCACTAACCCCGCCGGAAGCACGACCGTCGAGCTATCCGCGAACGGGACGCTGCTGGCGACGGCCCATGGATCGAATGGCGCTTTCCAGCAGGCGATCACGGTTCCGGCCGGCACTGCGGCCGGACCGTTTGCCGTGACCGCCCAGTGCCCGGCTCAACCGGGCAGCGATCTCACCTCGGCCAGGGTAGAGGTGGTAACCCTGGCGCTGTCGCCAGGTTCGGGTTTCCCGGGGACGCCGATCAGCGTCGCGGGTGCCGGTTTCACCCAGTGCCATGAGGTGCAGCTACAGCTGCTGCGAGACACCACTCAGGCCGTGGTGACGAGCGGTCCGTTAGTGCAGGCCAACGGCAGCTTCACCGCCGAGGTGACCGTGCCGTCCAGCGCCGCCCACGGGACTGACTACCAGGTGGACGCCGGGTGCTACCCGGCCGCCGGCATCTCCGCGGCCATCGCCGCCGAGCCGTTCGCGGTCACGTCACCAGCAGGCTCAACATCGCCGAGCCCGGCGCACCCGGAAACGACGTCGTCCGCAAGCTCGCCCGGCTCACCGTCACCGCTGTCCTCCCGGCACAGCAGCGGCCTGTGGGCACCAGCGGCACTGGCCGGCGGCGCCGGTGCTGGCCTCGCCCTGGCTTCGCTGCTGCTGGCCAGGGCGCTGCCAATGATTCGCGGGAAGCGGGGCCGGGGCTGGATCAACAAGCATTTCCGGGTCGTAGCCGGTTCAGCCGGGCCGCAGCCGGCCAGTGTTGAGCACCGGCCTGGCGCGGTGTCGGTATCGATGGGGCTCGAACCGCACCTCGACCATCTCGGGCACCAGCAGTACGAGGAGGTAACACCTCGATGACATCAGCAACCGCGCACACCGGCCTGACCGTCCGCACCTTCCTGCTCGGCAGCGGGCCCGAAGACGACACCACCAGGATCCGGCAATTGCTGTCCGGCAACGACATCGTGGGCCGGTGCGGCAAGGAGCTGACGCGACTGACCCAGCAGGGCCGCGAAGCAGCCGAGGAGCAACTCGCATCAGTCACCACGGACCTGCTCGACCTCGACCTGGGCGACCTGCTCATCTACGGCTGGCGCACGCATGAACGGCTGCTCAAGGCGGCCCGGGAAACCCGGCAGATACCCGGCCGGCAGGACGTTGTCCAGCTCGGTGCGCACCGGATCACCTCGGCCCATAATCCCACCATCGAGTTGCTGGTCGACGGCGTCAGGGTGCACACCTTCCGATTCCAGCTGACCGTGATTTTCGACATCGGCCTAGCCGCCCTCGTTATCCGAGGCGGCCTGCTCACGGCACTGAAGGCCGGGGACGGCGCAGTCACCGGCAAGCTCGCCCTGGAGATGCCCGGCGGTGACATCGAACTGGCCGGCCAGCAGCGGAAGATCGATCTCCACCTGATCATCAGCATCGGCCACGGCATACCGTTGCTTCCGGCTGCCGCCGCTATGGGGTCTGTCCGGTAGCGGGCAGGACGCCGTAACAGAAGCGTGCTCGTATTGCCTACACGGGCGGCACCAAGGTGAAGTACCGGTGGAGCAAGGACGAGTCGCCCCGCACCTCGAGACGGCCGGTCACGTCTCGCTGCCAGAGAAATAGCGCCAGATCAGAGGCGGTCCCCGATATCTGGATGTCATAACTACCCTGAGCTGCGCCGAGCAGCACCGGGTCAGCGTCGAAGCGGACCATCCACGTGCCGGGCCTGTCGGTGCGCCGGAACATGAACCTCTCGCCCTGCCCGGGCGGAGCCTTCGCCACCGCGCGTCGCATGGGCGCCATGACCTCGAAGGTCTGCGCGATGGCATCGGCGGCGAGGGCAGCGTCGAGAGGCTGGGCCGCGCGCAGCGCATCCTGAGCATCCCACCGGTGAATCGCAGCCTCGATGGCCTGCATCCGCTGCCAGAAGCCGACGCTCTGGTCTGCTGACCAGGTCCACACCCGCTCGCCCGGGTCAGCGGCGCGGAACAGTTCCTGCAATGCCGCCGCCCCGGCATGGAACCAGTCGAGCAAAGCGGCGGGTACCGGGGACTGCTGTGGCGCGCGGCCAGGAGGAAGCCAGTCTGGCCATGGGCCCGGTAGCCCGAGCCACGACCGGTCACCTTCCGCGGGCGGCTGCTGCATCCGCTCGCCGACAACGCGGGCCACGAGCCGGTGCACGAATCCCAGGTGCAAGACCAGGTCGGTCACTACCCATCCCGGGCACGACGGTACCGCCGGAGCGGCCTGAGAACAGGCTGCCTCGCGCCCGGCAGCCTCGAAAGCAGCAACCTCCTGGCCGAAGTGCCCGGCGTAATCCACCGCGACCTCTCCTTTCGCCCCGCCGCACAGCCTAATTCCGGGCGTGGAGGAGGATATGGCCATGGGCGATCTAGAGCAGGCGCCGGGCAGCCCCGGCGAGAAGCCAGGCCATCCCCCTGAGGCGCTGGACGAGGCCCGCGATGCTGCCTTGACGCGGGAGATTCTGCGCAGGCAAGAACAGCACCGCGAAGGCGGGGTTGAGCCCGGACTCGACGAGATGGACGAAGAAGCCAGACCGGAGGCATGACCCGGTCTAGCCGGGCGCCGGCGAGGGTGGCGTAGCGCGGCACATCGCCGAACCGGGAATGCCAGAGCAGGTAGTCCCAGTGGGGATGCGTGGAGAACCCCGCGATCACCGGAAGGCCGAGCCGGTCCACGTCATCGGCGAGCAGGTTCAGATCGGAACCGTCGATGCCGGGATCGACGAGGACCAACCCAGCCCCGCGCGCACCACCGTGGCATTGCTCCAGACCCACTCGCTCTGCCGGACCCAGACGCCGTCGGCCACCTGATTCAGCATCCGTTCACTGTGTCAGGGGTCTCCGGCCGGCGCGCGTCGCGTCCGGCATCGGAACCGGCCGGCGTCCCGCCGTGGCAACAGCAGTGGCGGGGCCGGGACGGGATGGGCGACGATGAGCCGGTGACCAACGACAACGCGGCAGGATCGCCCGCGCCCGGCGCTCCGCCGTCGGCCGGCGGATACGCCGGAGACCCCGCGGTGCAGGCGGAATGGAACAAGCGGTACGCGGACCGGGAGCAGCTGTGGAGCGGCCAGCCCAATGGTGCGCTGGTGGCCGAGGTCGCCGGGCTCACGCCCGGACGGGCGCTGGATGTCGGCTGCGGCGAGGGCGCGGACGCCGTGTGGCTCGCGAGCGGCGGCTGGGACGTGACCGCGCTCGATGTCTCAGACCTGGCGCTTGCGCGGGCGGCCGGGCATGCGCGAGACGCCGGGGTCGCCGTTCGCTGGATGCACGCCGGGCTGGCGGAGGCGGCGCTCCCGCCAGCGTCGTTCGACCTCGTCTCCGCGCAATACCCGGCCCTGCCGCGCACCCCCGACTCCGCAGCCGAGCGTGCCCTGCTCGCGGCCGTCGCGCCCGGCGGCGTGCTGTTGCTCGTGCACCACGCCGGGATGGACACCCAGCAGGCGCAGGACAACGGCTTTGACCCGTCCGGCTACGTCTGGCCGCAGATGGTCGCAGCGCTGCTCAACCACGACTGGGAGGTAGAGATGGACGAGCAGCGCCCGCGCATCGCACCCGAGGACGGCGCCGGCGCGCACCACACAGACGACCTGGTGCTGCGCGCGCGCCGGCTGCGCTGAGACCCGACTCGAGCCTCCCAGCAGACCACTCCCGGCGCCCAGCCCATACCGAGATATGCCGGTCGCGCACCGCGTCGCCGGCGTGTTAGCGTTCCGGTGATCGTGATCCATCGGCAGGAGGTGAGACCCATGAACGCAGTATCCGCAGTGGGTGCTCCCCTGCAGTCCACGATCGCGCGACTGAGGTAGTCGTCACCGGGAGCGCCCGCCAGGCAATTCCCGAAAGGCGGCTCCCATGAGCACAACACCTTCTGCAACTCCGCGCTTCACCTCGACGGCCTCGGATGACACAGGGCGGGCGCGCGCCGCGGGCGAGCGAGCGCTGGTCCTCGGTGGTGGCGGATCGGCAGGCAATGCGTGGTTGATCGGCGTCATCGCCGGCCTGCTTGATGCCGAGCTGGATGTGACCGAGGCTGATCTGATCATCGGGACGTCGGCCGGATCGACGGCCGCGGCCCAGATAACCGGCGCAAGCCCGGCCGACTTGCTGGCCGGCATCCTTTCCGCTGCGCCCCGGCAACGGACTGGGCCTGCCGGCTCCGGCGGCCCGCGCGTTCCCATGAGGCCGGCGGCCGACCATATGGAGAGAACGAGCGGAATCATCGCCGCCGCTGAGGACGCGGCCGGAATGCGCCGCAGTATGGGCGCGGCGGCGCTCGAAATGGATGCGGCGCCGGACGGCTCCGGGCAAGCGCAGTGGCGCGCTACCGTCGCCGCCCGGCTGCCCAGTCAGCGCTGGCCGGAACGAACGGTGCTGATCGTGGCGGTCAATGCCCATACCGGTGAACCGGTCGTGTTCGACCGCCGCAGCGGCGTCGACCTGGCGGACGCCGTCGCCGCCAGCTGCGCCAATGGCTTTGGTGTCCCTCCCTACGCTATCGGCGACAGCCGGTACATCGACGGCGGCTACCGGCGCAACGAGAATGCCGATCTGGCCGCCGGATACGGGCGGGTGCTGGTGCTGTCACCACTGGGCGGCAGGTCACGGACACCGGCGGAGTGGGGCATGCATCTTGCCGCGCAGGCCGGCGAACTACGCGCACGCGGCAGCAGAGTCGAAACCATCTTGCCGGATGGCAGCTCCCGCAGCGCATTCGGCAGCAACCTGATGGATCCGTCGACGCGTCCGCCTGCCGCCCGAGCCGGTTACCGCCAGGGCAGGGCCCTGGCCGAGCCGCTCACCGAATTCTGGCGCTGACGCCCGCGAAACCAGCCGGCCCGGTAGGCAGGGCGCCGCACGAGATGCCCGCCAGCAGGGTCACAGGGCGGCGGCGGCGTCCTCGATGATCGACAGGCCCTCGTCCAGCAGCGCCTCGCCGATCACCAGCGGCGGCAGGAACCGCAGCACGTTGCCGAAGGTGCCGCAGGTCAGCACGAGCAGGCCTTGCGCGTGGCAGGCCTTGGCCAGCGCGGCGGCGGCCGCCGGGTCGGGCTCGGTGCCGCCGGGCCGGACCAGCTCGATGGCGATCATGGCACCGCGGCCGCGGACGTCGCCGATGGCCTGGTGCTCAGCGGCGAGCTTGCGCAGCCGCGGCAGCATCGTCTCGCCGATCCGCCGGGCCGCGGCGGGCAGGTCCTCCTTGCGCATGGTCTCGATCGCGCCGAGTGCCGCAGCGCAGGCCACCGGGTTGCCGCCGTAGGTGCCGCCGATCCCGCCGGGGTGCACCGCGTCCATCAGCTCGGCCCGGCCGGTGACGCCGGCCAGCGGCAGCCCGCCGGCGATGCCCTTGGCCGTGGTCACCAGGTCGGGCACGACGTTCTCGTGCTCGCAGGCGAACCAGTTGCCGGTCCGGCAGAAGCCGGACTGGATCTCGTCGGCGATGAACACGATGCCGTGCTGCCGGCAGAACTCCGCCAGCCCGGGCAGGAACCCCTCGGGCGGCACGATGAAGCCGCCCTCGCCCTGGACCGGCTCGATCACGACGGCGGCGATGTTCTCCTCGCCGACCTGGGTGTGCATCAGCGAGGTGACCGCGGGCAGTGCCTCTTCGGCGCACCGCTGCGGCCCGCCCGGCCAGCGATAGGGGTAAGCCATCGGCACCCGGTACACCTCGCCGGCGAACGGCCCGAAACCCTGCTTGTAGGGCATGTTCTTGGCGGTCATCGCCATGGTCAGGTTGGTGCGGCCGTGGTAGGCGTGGTCGAACACCACGACCGCTTCCCGGCCGGTGGCGTGCCGGGCGATCTTCACGGCATTCTCGACCGCCTCGGCGCCGGAGTTGAACAGGGCCGAGCGCTTGTCGAAGTCGCCGGGGGTGAGCTTGTTGAGCTCCTCGCAGACCTCCACGTAGCCCGAGTACGGGGCGACCATGAAGCAGGTGTGGGTGAACAGCTCCGCCTGCTCGCTGACCCGCTGCACCACCAGCTCGGCGCTGTTGCCGACCGAGGTGACCGCGATGCCCGAGCCGAAGTCGATCAGCGAGTTGCCGTCCACGTCGACCAGCACGCCGCCGCCGGCGGCGGTGATGAACACCGGCAGCACATGGCTGAGGCCGCGGGCCACGCTGCGCTGCCTGCGCTCCAGCAGCTCGCGGGAGCCGGGGCCGGGGATCTCGGTGACAAGACGGCGTTCCTGGGGCAGCGACGGGCCACCGCGAGCGGGCTGGGCAGTAGTCATGTCCCGACGATAGATCACCCGCTAGCGCCGCAGGAACCCCGGTTATCCGCCGTGTCCGGGCGGCCTAGCGTCCGGCTCACGGCCGCCACCAGACCTGGCTGCGGCGGCCGTTGCACGGCATCACGGTCAGGGCCGTGCCGGGAGCGAGCGACCAGCCGGAACCAGGAAGGCCGCCCGTCCCGGCCGGGCAAGGCAGGACCATGACCTCGCCGAGCGTGCCCGTTCCCGGCTGGCTGCCCGCCCCGCCTGACGGCTGGCCGCGGCAGGCGGCGGCCTGGGCGGCGGCGGCCGCGGCCTACGGCGCCGCGCAAGGGCTGTCGGCCTGGGCCGGGCAGCGGCTGGCCGGCCGCCGTACCCGCCCGCAATACCGCGACTTCGACCGCCCGGCCTTCGCCCCGCCGGGCGCGGTATTCCCGGCCGTCTGGCCGGCACTGAACCTCGCCACCGCCACTTCGGCCTGGCGGGTCTGGCGGGCGGGCTCCGGCCTGTCCCGCCCGGGCGGCCGGTCCGGTGGCGGCTCGCCCGGCGTGGCGGCTCAGGACCCGGGCGCAGCGGCTCACGACACCGGCGCAGCAGCTCAGAACTCCGGCGCAGCGGCTGACGACACCGGCGCAGCGGCGCGGGATCGGGGCGCAGCGGCGCGCCGGGCGGCGTTGCGCTGGTGGGCGGCGGCCATCGCGGTCCGCAGCCGGTACGTGCCGCTGGCCTTCGGCGGCCGCAGATTCTGGGCGGCCACGGCCGACTCGGCGCTGCTGTGCGCCATGATGGCCAGGTACGCCATGCTGGCCCGGGAGGTGGATCCGGCCGCCGCCGTGCTGGCCGTGCCCGAGACGGCCTGGACGGCGTTCGCCACCGTGCTGTCCGCCGCGGTGGCCCGCAAGAACAACTGACCCGGTCCGCGAACACGGCCGCGCAGCGGCCTCACGTTCCGGCCCGGCCGGCCGTTTACCGCACATGACGCGCAACAAGCCGCCGTTCGAATCGGTGATCGCCGCGCACGGCCCGGCCGTGCTGCGAGTCTGCCGGGCGCTGCTGAGCCCGGCCGACGCCGATGACGCCTGGTCGGAAACCTTCCTCGCCGCGCTGCGCGCTTATCCCGGCCTGGCCGACGACGCGAACGTCGAGGCCTGGCTGGTGACGATCGCGCACCGTAAGGCCATCGACATCACCCGGGCCGCGGGCCGCCGGGCCGCCCCGGTCGCCGACGTCCCGGAACCACACGGCGGGGGCAGCCGCGGCGTCCCCGGCGGCCGAGACCTGGACCTGGCGGCCGCGCTGGCCGGGCTGACCGCCCGGCAGCGCCAGGCCGTCGCCTACCACTACCTGGCCGGGCTGCCCTACGCCGAGATCGCGCGGATCACCGGCGGCAGCGCCGACGCTGCCCGCCGCGCCGCGGCCGACGGCATCGCCCGGCTGCGCCAGACCTACCCGGCCGTGCCCGGCACCGGGCCGGCCGTTCCCGAGCCCGAAGGAGCATCCCGATGACCATTCCCGACGAGGCCGCGCCGCGCGGCCTGCTCGCCGCGCTGGAGCCCGTGACCGATGAGCAGCTTGCGTCACTGCACGGCCGCCTGGCCGCCGCGGCCGGCCAGGCCGGGCTGCTGGACGTGGCCTACCGCACGCTCGGCACCCCGGTCGGCACGCTGCTGCTGGCCGCTACCCCCGACGGACTGGTCCGGGTGGCCTACGCCCGCGAGGGCCACGACAATGTGCTGCAGGCCCTGGCCCAGCGGGTGTCGCCGCGGGTGCTGCACGCGCCCGCGCGGCTCGACCTGGCCGCCCGCCAGCTCGACGAGTACTTCGCAGGCCGCCGGCACCGCTTCGAGCTGCCCCTGGACCGCCGCCTGTCGGCCGGCTTCCGGCGGGACGTGCTGGACCAGCTGCCCTCGATCGGCTACGGCTCCACCGCCAGTTACGCGGCGGTCGCCGCCGCCGCGGGCCGCCCGCGCGCCGTCCGCGCGGTCGGCACCGCCTGCGCCACCAACCCGCTTCCGCTCGTCATTCCCTGCCACCGGGTCGTGCGCTCGGACGGCACTCCCGGCGGCTACGCCGGCGGTCCGGCCGCCAAGCAGCTCCTGCTCGCACTGGAAGCTGCATGAGCGGCGCACGCGCAGCGGGCGGAGAAGCGAATAGGGGGAAGCCGCGCGGCGCACGCGCAGCGGGGGGAGAAGCGAATAAGGGGAAGCCGCGCGGCGCACGCGCAGCGGGCGGAGAAGCGAACCGGGACATCAGCGCGGGGGGGCCGGGGCCCGGCGGCGCCTGGCGGGGCCGCGCGGACGCCGCGGACTGGGCCGTGCTCGCCCGCGAGCTGGGCGAGCACGGCTGCGCCCTGACCCCGCCGCTGCTGACGCCGCGGGAATGCGCGCAGCTCGCCGGGCTCTACCACGAGGCCGGGCTATTCCGCGCGACCGTGAACATGACCAGCCACCGCTTCGGGGCGGGGGAGTACCGGTACTTCACCGCCCCCTACCCCGAGCCGGTTGAGCAGCTGAAGCAGGCGCTGTACCCGCATCTGGTGGCCATCGCCAGGGACTGGCACGCCCGGCTCGGCCGCCCGGCGCCGTGGCCGGACCGGCTGGACGACTGGCTGGCGATGTGCCACGCGGCCGGCCAGCGCAAGCCGACGGCCACCTTGCTGAAGTACGGGCCGGGCGGCTGGAACGCGCTGCACCGGGACCTGTACGGCGACCTGGTCTTCCCGCTTCAGGTGGTCATCAACCTGAGCGATCCCGGCCGCGATCACGAGGGCGGCGAGTTCCTGCTGGTCGAGCAGCGGCCGCGGGCGCAGTCCCGCGGCACCGCGACGCTCATCGGCCAGGGCCGCGGGCTGGTGTTCACCACCCGGGACCGGCCGGTCGCCTCGGCCCGCGGCTGGTCGGCGGCCGCGGTCCGGCACGGCGTGTCGGTCGTCAGATCGGGGCAGCGGTTCACCCTCGGGCTGATCTTCCACGACGCGGCCTGATTCCCGCCGCGGGCCGCAGGCCGGCCACGGCAGGCGCAGGACGGCCGTGGCTTCGGCCACCGGGCCCGCCCAGATGCCGGTCAGGACACGTCGCGGGCGTCCGGCGTCAGCCGGTGCGGCTCGGCGTCGGGCTGATCGAGGCCGAAGCTGATGACCCGCCGCGGATGAATCCGGATGATCGCGCCGTCGCCTGCCGGGCCCTGGGCCGTGGCGGCGGGCACCGCTTCGGCGGTGCCGCGGATCTCCACGCACCGGACCCGCCACGGCGACACCGACACGATGTCGTCGACCACGAACGCGGCCTGGCCATTCGCCGCAACGTTCTGGTACTTGCGGCTGTCGGCCATCCGGAAACCGCCGATGTCGATCGTGCCGGCCGCGGCGTTGTAGGTAAAGCCGACCGGGTTGTTCTGCAGCGTGCCGTCCGGCCGCGCGGTGGCCAGCCGTCCGAGCCGCTGGCTGTTCAGGTAGTCGATCTCCGCCTGGTTCAGGGACATGATCGTGCTCCGCCTCGTCCGGGCAGCCGGGTGCTGCCGCTGGGTCAGCGCCAGCCTAGAAGCTCAACCTTCGTTGAGGTCAATGCCTGGTCAGCCGGCCTCCGCGATCCGGTGCGCGATCGCGACCGGGTTGCCGTCGGGGTCGGCCACGGTCGCGAGCCGCTCGCCCCACGGCAGGTCGGCCGGCTCCTTCAGCACCGGAACGCCGGCGGCGCGCAGCCGCCGCAGTTCGTCATCCACGTCGCCGACGTAGACGAACATCTCGAACCGCGGCCCGTCACCGGGTGCCAGCCCGTATTGGTCCCGCGGCCAGTCCCGGGCCACCACCGCCACTTCGCTGCCGCCGCGCCGCAGCGCCGCGTAGCCCGGCTCACCGGCGGCGGGCAGGACGTAGAACTGCTCGAAGCCGAGTAGCTGCCAGAAGGCCGCCGCGGCCCGGACGTCGGCGGCGTACACGACCGGGAACGCCCGCCCGGCCGGAAGACCTCCGGGGCCCGCGGCGTAGGGCTGCTGCGGCCAGTGCGGCCATTCCTCGAACCAGGAGCAGCGGCCGTCCGGCTGCAGCCGCAGCACCCACAGGTCGCGGTACTCCTGGCGGACCGGCTGGCCGTAGCTGACCTCCGCCCGGACGACGGCCTGCTCGACGTCCACGGCGATGATCTCCGTGTGCAGCGTGAACACCTCATCCGGGCCGTCCCGCTCGGCCTCCCACATGCGGCCGATCGCCGCCAGGCCCGTCACCGGATCCTCGTACGGGCCCTGCCGGTAGGTCGCGTCCGGCGTGAACAACCCGGCCAGCGCGGCGGTGCCCGGAGCCCGCCACGCCGCCTCGTACCGCTCCAGCCACCCGCTGACTGCCTGCCGTTCGGTCATCCGCCCATCCTGCACCCGGCGCACGGCCGCGGTCCCGCGGCTTATTGCCCGGCCGGGCCCCGCCTGCCCGGCCGGGCGGGCATCATCGCATCCATGCCAGCAGAGGCAAGCGGCTTCGGACTGCGGCCGGTCCGGAGCGTCCGGCTCAGCCAGGGCGGCCAGGTCGACCCTGACCGCTGGCCGGCGACCGTGCCGGCCGTGGCGCAGGTCCTGCGCGAAGGGCTCGAGCTGCCGGCCGGGCTGACTCTGCTGGTCGGGGAGAACGGGTCCGGCAAGTCGACGCTGGTGGAGATCCTGGCCGAGGCCTGCGGGCTCAACCCGCAGGGCGGCTCGGCGCACGGGCAGCTGTTCCGCACCCGGGACAGCGAGCCGCATCTCGGCGAGCACCTCACGGTCGAGCGCAGTCCCGGCGGCCGGACGGCTTGGTCGTATTTCCTGCGCGCGGACACCATGCACAGCCTGTACAGCTACCTGGAGGACAACCCGGGCCTCCGGCCGGAGCGCTGGCACGAGCTCAGCCACGGTGAGGGCTTCCTGCAGGTGCTGCGCACCCGGGTCAACCAGCCCGGCTTCTACCTGATGGACGAGCCGGACGCGCCGCTGTCGTTCACCGCCTGCCTCGGCCTGGCAGCGCTGCTGCATGACCTGGCCGGGGCCGGCGGCGCAGGCGGTCGTCGCCACCCACTCGCCGCTGCTGGCCGCGGTGCCCGGCGCGAGGATCCTGGAACTCGGGACCTGGGGCATCCGCCCGGCGCGCTGGGAAGACCTGGACCTGGTCACCGCCTGGCGCCAGTTCCTGGCCGGGCCGCAGGCCTATTTCCGGCACCTGCTGGCCGAGTGACGGCGTCATGCCGGGTACCGCTGCCTACCATGGGCCGGTGCTGATCTGGCTGAACGGGACCTTCGGGGCAGGCAAGACCATGACCGCGGACGAGCTGCTGCCGCTGGTGCCGGGCAGCCGGCTATTCGATCCCGAGTACGTCGGCTACCTGCTCAAGCACCAGCTCGCGGACCGGCCGGCCGGGGACTTCCAGGACTGGCCGGCCTGGCGGGCGCTGGTCGTGGCCAACGCGGCGGAACTGGCCCGGCTTACCGGCGAGCACCTGGTCATCCCGCAGACCGTGCTCAGCCTCGGCTACCTGGACGAGATCTTCTCCGGCCTGCGCGCCGCGCAACTGCCGGTCTTCCACGTGCTGCTGGACGCCGATGACGGCGTGCTGCGCGGCCGGATCGAGGCGAGCGAGGAGGCCCGCCAGTGGCGGCTGGACCACCTGGCGCCCTACCGCGCGGTCCGCCAGGAGCTGGCCGCGGCGGCCGACCTGGTCCTCGACACCGCGGCGCTGGCTCCCGCGCAGGCCGCGGCCCGTATCGCGGCGGCCCTGCCCGGCCCCGCGGATATCGCCGGGCCGCCCGCGGCTGGCTCCAGTCAGTCCGCGGCAACCGCCGCGGCGCCGCCGGCCAGCGCCGGGCCGTCCCGCAGCCCGCAGCTTTACCGCAACGGCGTGCTGGCGATCGTCGTCGACTGCGCCGACCTGGACCGGTCCGCGCGGTTCTGGACCGAGGCGCTCGGCTACACCGCCGGCCCGGCCGGTGACCGCTACCGGCCGCTGTTCCCCGCCGACGGGGCGGGCATCGAGGTGCTGCTGCAGCGGGCCGCCGGCGACAGGCGGCACAAGAACCGGGTGCACCTTGATCTGCGCACCGGTGACCTGGCGGCCGAGACGGAGCGGATCTGCGCCCTCGGGGCCACCCGGCTCACCGCGCGGCCGGTCACCGAGGACGGCTGGCGCTGGCACATACTCGCCGACCCGGACGGCAACGAGTTCTGCGTGCTGCAGCCGCCGCACGGCCCCGGCGGCTAGAGCCAGCCCAGATCGCTCAGCAGCTCCCGGAACTCCGCGACCGCCTCCTCCTGGTCGGTGCCGAGTTCCCCGGCCACCACCATCTGCGAGCTGGCCCAGTACGCGCCCGCGAACTGGCCGGATTCGTCCGGGCCGACCAGCAGCGGCCCGTGCGCGATCTTGATGTGATCGCGGACGTCGTCCCAGGACGCGCCGGGCGGCACCAGGCCGACCGCGGGCTGGTCGCCGTCGTCGTACCTGATGCCCTCGATCATCGCCGCTCCCATCGGCTCCCATCGGCTCCTACCGGCCCATCGGCTCTCGGCGGCGCACTGCGCCGGCCGCTGGCTGCTGGCCTCACGATAACGGGCCGCGCCGGGGCGGCGGCGAATGAGCACCGCCGCAGCCGGGTACCTGTTGGCTGAGCCCGCCAGCCGGCGGGCCCGGCGAGACCGCTGGCCCGGAGGTGGGACGTGGAGATACGGGTAGTGCTGTTCCTGCCGCGTGACACCGCGAGCGTGCCGGTGAGCCGCCAGGTCCTGGGTAGCTGCCTGCACACCCTGGGCGTGACCGAGGAAGTCAGGAACGATATCGCCCTGGCCCTGACCGAGGCGTGCGCCAACGTCATCAAGCACGCCGGCCCCGGAGACGAGTACGAGGTCACGGCCAGCGCCAGCGACGGCAGGTGCATCATCGAGGTGCTGAACGCGGGCAACCCGGTCCCGGCCCACGCGGCCGCGGCCGGCATGCCGCCGCCGGAAGCCGAGCACGGCCGCGGGCTGCAGATCATCGGCGCGGTTGCCGACGACGTGCGGCTGACCGGCAACGGCCGGGCCGGCACCACGGTGCACTTCGAGAAGGCGCTGCAATGGGAGCCCGGGGCGACGGGCCGGCCGCTGTTCAGCGCCGAGCCGCCCCCGGACTGACGGCCGTGCTGCCGGGCTTCCGCCGGGCCGTATTCCTCAGCCACGTGCTCGGCCCGGGCACGCCGGTCTACCCGGGGGACCCGCCGGTCGAGCTCGCCACCGCGGCCACCGCCGACTGCGACGGCTTTTACCTGCAGCGGCTGAGCTGCGGCGAGCAGTCGGGCACGCATTGGGCCGCGGCCGCGCACTTCACTCCCGGCGAGCCGGCCGCCGACCAGCTGGAGGCGGCCTGCTTCTTCCGGCCCGCCGTGGTGATCGACGCCCGCGGCCAGGCGGCCGCCGACCGTGACTACCAGCTCGGCGCGGCGGAGCTGCGCCGCTTCGAGGATCGGCACGACCGGATTCCGCGGCAGGCGGCCGTGCTGCTGCGCACCGGCTACGACGCGCGCTGGGCCGACCCGGCGGACTACCTCGGCACCGGCGCGGACGGCGGGCTGCACTACCCGGGATTCGGCCTCGCGGCCGCCCGCTGGCTGATCGAGGAGCGCGGCGCCGGGGTGCTCGGCACCGACACGATGGGCGTCGACCCCGGCGCGGACGCCGCGTGCCGGGTGAACCGCCTGCTGCTGCGCGGCCGGCGGATGCACCTGGAGAATCTGTGCGGCCTCGGCCAGCTGCCGCCCGCCGGCGGCTGGCTGGTGATCGGCGGCCTTCGGGTCCGGGGCGGCTCCGGCTCGCCGGCCACCGTATTCGGCCTGATCCCCTGACCAGCCCGCTGGCCGGCCGCAGGCGGGATCGTCCCGGCGGCCGGCCGCCTGGCTCCCGGGGTCACGGCGGCTCCCCGGGGCCGGGGGAGTCAGCCGGGCCCGGGGCAGGGGAGGGCGGGGATGCCCGGCTATCGGCGGGGCTCTTCAGGAGCTGGACTGCTATCGGCGGGTAGATGACGACCGACAGCAGGCCGGCAATCACCAGGGCGGTGGCTGTCGACGCCCGCTGATGGCCGGTTTCGACCCCGATGATGGTGGCCACGACGAGGAACGTGAGCGACGTGGCCTGCAGGAAACCAGCGGCGACGGATTGCCTTCGTCCCAGGATCCGGACGTACAGCAGCGCCGGCAGCCCGCGCACCACCAGCAGCGCGACCAGGAAGACCGGTACGAGAACTTCCGCCCGGCCGCTACGGAACAGCGAAGCTACGTCGAGGCCCACGCCGGTGCTCACGAAGAACACGGGAATCAGGAACCCGAAGCCGATCGCTTCCAGCTTGCTTTTCATTGCCTCGTGCGAGGCCGGCGAGTCGCCGGTCCGCCGCACGATGACCCCGGCCAGGAATGCGCCCAGGATGGTGGCCAGCCCGAAGTGCTCGGCCACCACCCCGAAGGCCAGGGCGAAGGTAATGGCCAGCCGGACCCCCAACTGGGAGCTGGTGTGCTCCAGCCGCTGCACGACCTCCCGCAGCGGGCGCCATTGCCGCACGCGGTCCGCCGCCAGCACGACAGCGACGGTCAGGCCGATGAAGGCCGCCAGCAACCCCAGCTCCGCCAGCGGATTCCTCGATGACGCCGAGAAGAACACCGACAGCAGCACCAGCGGGCCCAGTTCCGCCACCGAGCCCGCCGCCATGGTCAGCTGGCCGAAGACCGTCTCGGTGCGGCCGGCGTCCTTGAGTATCGGCACCAGGATCCCGAGCGAGGTCGACATCAGCGTGATGCCCACCAGCAGGCCGTCCTTGACCTGGCCGCCCAGGTAGAGCCCGTAGGCGACGAGCAGGGCCAGCGCCGCGGAGACCGCGAAGGCCCGGCCGACCGGCCGCACGACCTGGCGGTTGAACCGGCGCAGGTCAATCTCGAAGCCGGCCATGAACAGCAGGAACCCGAGGCCGAGGTCCGCGGTCACCCGGACAGCGGCATCGAGATGCACCCATCCGAGGACGGCCGGGCCGGCCAGGACGCCGCCGAGGATCTCCAGTACCACGGCGGGCACCTTCACGGCCGGGACGAGGCCGAGCAGCAGCGGCACCGCGATGGCCAGGCCTCCGATGATCAGGAGGCTGTTGAACGTGATCATCACGGCCCGTCGCAGCTGTGCAATGCGCCTACAGCGTGATCCAGTACCGGCGGATGCCCCCGGTGTCGTCGGCCAGCACGCCGCCGTTGGCCTCGATCACCCGGCGCGACCCGGTGTTCTCCTCGTTGCAGGTGACCAGCAGCTTGTCCATGCCCCGGTCCCGGCACAGCGCGCACGCGGCGGCCAGCATCGCGGTCGCGTGGCCGCGGCGGCGGTGCGCGGGCACCACGTGGTAGCCGATGTTGCCGCCCTCGTGCTGCAGCGCCGGGGTCAGCTCGTGCCGGATCATCAGCGTGCCGAGGTAGCTGCGGGCCTGCACCCACCACAGCTCGGTCACCGGCACGCCCCAGACCCGGCGCGGCGCGGTCCGGCGGGCCACCAGGGAGCCGAAGTCGGCCGCCGCCGCCTCCAGCCAGGCCGGCGAGTTGCCGTCCTCCGCGCAGACGGCGCGCTCGCCGTCCAGGAACGAGTCACGCACCGCGGTCGTGGGCAGCACCAGTTCGGGCACCAGGGAAGCGTCGCATTCCCGGCCGCCGCGCGCCAGCCCAATACGGCCGGACGGTGACGGAAGCGGAATTGTTACCCTGGCCGGGTGCCCGCCCGCCCGGTGCCCGCCTTCGTGCTGGCCTCCGCCTCGGCCTGCCGCCGGCGGCTGCTGCGGGACGCCGGGATCGACCCGGAGGTCGTGGTCAGCGGCGTCGGTGAGGACGGCGGGGACGGGCTGGACACCGCCGCCCTGACGGTGATGCTGGCCGAGCGCAAGGCCGCCGCGGTGGCGGCCCGCCGGCCGGACGCGCTGGTACTCGGCTGCGACTCGCTGCTGGAACTGGACCGTGCCCCGCTCGGCAAGCCCGCCTCCCCGGCGCAGGCCCGCGAGGTCTGGCGGCTGTCGGGCCGGGCCGGGACACTGCATACCGGCCACTGCCTGATCGGGCCCGGCCCGGGCCGGCGCGTCCGCGCGGTCGCGCACACGCTGGTGCGGTTCGGCTCGCCGGCCTGCGCCGAGATCGAGGCGTACGTGGCCAGCGGCGAACCGCTGGCCATGGCCGGGGCGTTCAGCATCGACGGGCTCGGCGGCCCGTTCGTCGACAGCATCGACGGCGACCCCGGCACGGTGATCGGGCTGTCCCTGCCGCTGCTGCGCACCATGCTGGCCGAGCTCGGCGTGGCCATCACCGACCTGTGGCGGCCGCAGGCCCGCGCCGGCGCCCGGGCCCGCTGAGGTGACCCGCCCGGTGCGTCAGGCGGCCGGCGGCGGGGCCGCCTCCGGCGCGCGCCCGGTCATCACGTAGCCGGTGCCGAGCGCCAGCTCGCGGACGCTGACCTCCTCGACCAGCTGCTCCAGCTGCTGCCAGGGCCGCTGGAAGCCGGCGAAGTCGCGCACGTACGGCGCGTGCAGCATGCGGGCCTGCACGTTCAGCGCCACCATCAGCGGCGCAGCGAACTTGCCGCCGCCGGCTGCCACCTGGGCCCCCGGCCGCAGCCGGCCGAGCACGTTGCCCAGGGCCTGCGGCGACTGCAGGATGTCGTGCACCGCGCAGAACAGGGCAGCGTCCGCGGGCTCGGTGATCTCGGCCTGCTCGGCCGGGGCCTGCAGTACCGTCACGTTGCGCCAGCCCTCCCGGGAGATCTGGTCCCGTGCCACCGCCGCCATCTGCGGCGACTCCTCGATCCCGACGACCCGGCCGCGCGGGCCGACCTTCTCCCGCAGCATCCCGGCACACAGGCCGGTGCCGCTGCCGACGTCGAGCACCAGCTGGCCGGGCTCCAGCGGCAGCGCGTCCACGACGGCCCGCCGGTACCCGGAGAATGCGCTGGTATTGCGGTTATAGAAACGTGCCTGCTCACGATAGGCGGGCATTATCGGAGCCGACGGGGTCACGTTATCTCTTAATTCGTTCATGGCTGCGGCCGCGCCCGGAGCGCGGCAACCTCCTGGGGTGCGGTCCGGCTGTATCACCTGCGCCTTTCACGCTAACCCGGCCGGCCCGGCCCGGGTGTCAAGGAATTGTGAAATCTGCGTTTCGGGAAAGCGTCCCGCGATCCGCGCGAGTCCGCTGGGGCGCAGGTTACAGACCGGAAAATATTTTCGGCAATAAGGTCTTCTCAGTAAATGGTCGTACCGTCAGCACGCCCGGGCAGGCGGCCCGCATGGCCGCCCGTGCTCGCATCCGCGGCGCCGCGCCCGGCAGACGGCCGCCCGGCATCCGGGCGGCTTCCGGGAGACTCGTGCCGCAGAATTGTCGATCTGGCCGGGCGCCGGTCGTGAGGAGGGTGAGGAGCGCCGGCCCGCCCCCGGCGTAGACGGCAAGGAGGAACAGCCATGCAGCAGTACCTGCTCAGCGTGTACCAGCCCGACGGCGGCCCGCCCCCGCCCGAGCAGCTTGAGGCGATCATGAACCGGGTCCTGGCCTGGGAGAGCGAGCTGAAAGACGCCGGCTCGTGGGTGTTCACCGGCGGGCTGCACGAGGCGTCGGCGGCGACCGTGCTGCGCGCCCGCGGCCAGGGCGTGCTGATCACCGACGGGCCCTTCACCGAGGGCAAGGAGCACCTCGGCGGCTTCACGGTCATCAGCGTGGCCAGCGCGGACGCGGCCCGGGAGTGGGCCTGGCTCGCCGCCGCCTCCGGCCTGCCGATCGAGGTCCGCCAGCTCCGCTAGGGCTCGCACGGGCGGCGGGACAGCCAGGCGCGGGCCTCGGCGGCGACCTGATCGGTGCCGGCGGGCAGCTGCTGCCAGCGCCCGAACTCCGGATGATCTTGCGCTTGCGCCTGCGCGGCGGCGAACAGGCTCGCGTCCACCCGGACCGGCGTGCCGGTGACCACGGCCAGGTTGACCGCGTCGCTCGGGCGGGCGTCGGCCTCGCGCCTGCCGCCCGGGCCGTCGATGATCACGGTCGCGTAGTACACCATGCCGGCCAGCCGGACGATCCTGACCTCGCTGACCCGGGCACCGGCCGCGCCGACCAGGCTGGCCGCGAGCTGGTAGGTCATCGGCCGCGGCATCTCGGCCGCATGCAGGCTGAGGGCCAGCGCGATGCCCTCGGCCGGGCCGATCCAGATCGGCAGGACCCGCTCGCCGTCCCGCTCGGCCAGCAGCATGACGTGCACCGGTTCACCGTCCTCGCCGGCCTCGCCGCGGCGGATTCCGAGCACGGTGACCTCGGTCCAGTCCCGCGGGCCGGCGTCGCCGGGGATGGCAGCGGTCATGACCGTCTCCTTCCGGGAAGCTGAGATCAGCGGGGCGAGACCCGGCGCGAGCGCCGCCCGGGCCTGGTGCAGCCGGGCCTTCACCGCGCCGACCGAGATGCCGAGCTCGGCGGCGACCTCGCGGTGGGTGAGGCCCTGCAGGTAGAACAGCAAGACGGCGTGCCGCTGGCCGTCCGCCAGCTGGGCGATCGCGGCCCGGACGGCCGCGCCGAGCTCGGCGATCTCGGCCAGCTCTTGCGGGCCCGGGCCGCCGTCGGTCCGGTCCGCCAGCTCGGCCGGGTGCTCGGCCGCGAGCTGGCGGCGCCAGCGGCGGGCCACGTTCAGCGTGATGCCGCAGAACCAGGGACCGAACGCGGCCGGATCGCGCAGCCGGCCGAGCCCGGTCAGCGCCGCGATGCTGGCCTCCTGGACGGCGTCGTGCGCCAGCCCCTGCGAGCCGAGCAGCCGCGCCGCAAGGGCGGCCGCCGTTGCCCAGTGCCGGGTGATCAGCGCCGCGAAGGCCGCCCGGTCACCGGCCGCCGCGGCCCGGGCCAGCTCCGCGTCCGGCGCGCCCTCGGAGTCCACGCTTCATAGTGCCGCCATCGCCCGCCCGGGTTAGCCCGGGTGCTCCGCGTCCGCGGCCAGAGCTGGATTCAGCCCGGCCGGCTGCAGCCGGGCTCTCCTTCGAGATGCGAGCTGGAAAGTACTTGCCTGCCTGGAAAGCTTATAGTACTTTCTGGGAAGGAAAGTAGTTTCCTCAGTGGGAGGCGACCATGGGAGCCACGCAGCAGCCCCCGTCAGCCGGAACCGGGGCGACCGCCGCCGAGGCGGCAGCGAAGCTGGCCGAGATCCAGCGGCGGCAGGAACACGTCATCAAGGCCGTGCTCGTGCCCGTCTGGTACTGGTGGGTGATCGCGGCCGCGATGGTCGCTGTCGGCGCCGCCCGGGACAGTCACGATCGGGTCGCGCTGGCCATCACCATCCCGCTCGCCGTGCTCGTCGTCGCAGCGCTGATCATCGCGACGATTCCCGAAGTGCGCCGCCGCGTCAAGGTCCACAGCGCCGGCGGGCGCGGCGCCGCCGCGCTAGCGGGCCTGATACTGCTGGTCAACGCGGTGACCATAGTCACCGCGGTCAGCCTGACCGCCACCCGGGTCCGCTATCCCCTCACCATCAGCTACGCCGCCGGAGCTGCCGTGCTCGTAATCGGCGGGCCGCTGCTGAACCGGTACCTGGGCAGGCTCATGCTGAGCAGGGCCCGGCAGTCCCTGGCCGCCAGCCGGCGCTCCCCAGCCCGTGGCGCGGTCTTCTCGTCAGCGATCCTGGCACTCACCCCCCCGATCACGCAGAGAGCACCAGCAACGGGGGCACTGCGTGAGCACGGCTGGCTTCGATGAGCTGATCCACGCGCCGACGCGGCTGGAGATCGTCTCGCTGCTCGCCGCGGCGCAATGGGCCGACTTCACATACATCCGCGACGAAATCGGCATGTCCGACTCAGCGCTCTCCAAACAGCTGTCCACCCTGGAATCGGCCGGCTACATCCAGATCCGCAAGGGATTCGTGGGCAAGCGCCCGCGCACCTCAGCCAGCCTCAGCCCCGCCGGCCGACAGGCATTCGAGCGGCACGTGGCGGCCCTCCAGCACATCATCGCCAAGTCACAGCACGACGCCGATGCCCGGCCGACCGTTGCAGCCGACCGCGGAATCCGGCAGCAGTAGGCATCCGGCCTTCGCCGGGGTCAGTCCCGCGGGGCCGCGAGACATCAGGGGTGCTGCGCGTCCGCGGCCAGGGCTGGACTCAGCCCGGCCAGCTGCAGCCGGGCCCGGGCCTCGGACCGGGGCAGGATCTGTTCGGGATCGCCGTCGAGAGATCGGGTCTTGGCGTCGAACGCGCGCTGCCACAGGCCGGCGGCCCAACATGCCGCGTACTGCCGGGAACTCCAGCGGCGGCCGCGTGCTTGCTGGTAGGCGTGGAGGAAGGCAGCGCTGTCCTCGGCGCTAGCTATCTCTTGCGGCCCGCCGAGGCCGCGGAAGCTGGCGGCGGCGAGCCCGGCGATCGCGGGTTCGGGCTGGCAGATCACGCTGTCCCAGTCGTGCACGGCGATCAGCTGCGGGCCTTGCCAGCGCAGGTTCTCCGGATGCCAGTCGCCGTGCCCGATCACCGGCGCGCTGGCGTGCCCGTGCAGGCAGTCGCGGACGGCGGCCGCGATGCGGTCCAGCCACGGCGGCCCGGAGTAGGCGTTCAGGTCGGCGTCCAGGTCTTCTGGCGGGGGCCACAGCCCTGGCCCGGGGTAGTCCCAGCCGGTCCAGGACGGGGACGGAGCCAGGCTCGGCACCGTCCCGGGATCGGGCGCCAGCTCGACAAGGCGGGCCAGCGCCGCCGCCGACAGGACCGCCAGGTCGCTTTCCGGCGGCGGCGCGCCGCCGTCCGGGGCGAGCGCTTCGGCGGTGGCGGCGTAGCCGCCCAGCGGCCGCAGGTCCACCAGCGGCTCAGGGCACGGGTAGGCGGCCGCCCGTAGTGCCCGGTGCACGACCGTGCACCCGGCCAGCCGCGGCGAGCGGGGCCGCACCTTGACGACCACCTCCCGGCCGTCCGCCAGGCGCAGCCCCGTGACGGCGGACAGGTGGCCTGCCTCGAACAGCACCGCCGCGGGCGGCGCGCCTAGCCAGCGGCTGCACCAGGCGGCCAGCGCGTCCATGCCCACGGCCGGGCGGCGGTACTCGGCCACCGCCCCATCATCCCGCGTCCGGCGCGCGGACAATGGGGTGATGACTGAGGCTGAAGATGCTGCGGGCGACCAGGTCACCGGGCGGGCCGCCGCGGCCCGGGGAATGGCGGTGCGCCGCGAGGTGCTCGGTGACGAGCACGTGGACCGGGCCATCGCCGGCACGACCGGGTTCACCGCCCCGTTCCAGGACCTGATCAGCCGCTACGCCTGGGGCGAGGTCTGGTCGCGGCCCGGCCTGAGCCGCCCCGAGCGCAGCATGATCACCCTGGCGATGCTGGCCGCGCTCGGCCGCGACCACGAGCTGGCCCTGCATGTGCGGGCCGGGGTCCGTAACGGCCTGACCGAGGCGCAGATCAGCGAGGTCCTGCTCCAGGTCGCGGTGTACGCGGGGGTGCCCGCCGCGAACCGCGCGTTCGCCGTCGCCCAGGGCGTACTGGACCAGCTGGATGTGGCCCAGGACCGCTGACCGCGCCCGGGGCAGGGCCGATATCGTGCGGTAAGACGGGCGGCGACGCGGACGGAGGATGCCGGTGGCCCAGATCGTGCCGCTGGCGGCGGCCATCGAGGCCGCCGTGCGCGACGGCGACGTCCTCGCCATGGAAGGCTTCACCCACCTGATCCCGCACGCAGCCGGGCACGAGGTGATCCGGCAGCGCCGCCGCGGGCTGACCCTGGTCCGGATGACCCCGGACGTGATCTACGACCAGCTGATCGGCGCGGGCTGCGCCGCCAGGCTGGTGTTCTCCTGGGGCGGCAACCCCGGCGTCGGCTCGCTGCACCGGTTCCGCGACGCAGTCGAGCACTCCTGGCCGGGCCCGCTGGAGCTGGAGGAGCACAGCCACGCCGGGATGGCCAACCGGTACGTGGCCGGGGCGTCGGGCCTGCCGTTCGCGGTGCTGCGCGGTTACCGCGGCACCGGGCTGGAACGCCACTCGGCCAGCATTGCCGCCATCAACTGCCCGTTCACCGGCGAGACGCTGACCGCCGTGGCGGCGCTGACCCCCGACGTCACGATCATCCATGCCCAGCGGGCCGACCGGGCCGGCAACGTCCAGTACTGGGGCATCACCGGCGTGCAGAAGGAGGCCGTGCTGGCCGCCCGGCGCGCCGTGGTGACGGTGGAGGAGGTCGTGCCCGAGCTGGACGACCGGCCCGGCGCGGTCGTGCTCCCGGCCTGGGCCGTCAGCTACGTGGCCCACGTGCCCGGCGGGGCGCACCCGTCCTACGCCCTCGGCTACTCGGTCCGCGACAACGAGTTCTACCGGGCCTGGGATGCGGTCAGCCGGGACCGGGACGTGTTCACCGGCTGGCTGGACCGGCATGTCTACCCCGCCAGTCCGTCCGCTGGCAGCCTGTCCGCTGGCAGCTCGTCCTCCGCCGGCCGGGAGCAGGCCGGTGACCGGATACGACTCCGGCGAGATCATGGCGGTCACCGCCGCGCGGGCGCTGCGCGACGGCATGACCTGCTTCGTCGGCATCGGCCTGCCGAGCGAGGCGGCGAACCTGGCCCGGGCCACGCACGCGCCGGGCCTGGTGCTGATCTACGAATCGGGCACGATCGGCGCCAAGCCGGGCAGCCTGCCGCTGTCGATCGGCGACGGGATCCTGGCGGAGACGGCCGACGCTGTGGTGAGCGTGCCGGAGGTCTTCAACTACTGGCTGCAGCCCGGCCGGATCGACGTGGGGTTCCTCGGCGCCGCCCAGATCGACCGCTACGGCAACATCAACACCACGATCGCCGGCGGCGACTACGCGGCGCCGAAGGTGCGGCTGCCCGGCGCGGGCGGCGCGCCGGAGATCGCCGCGTCCTGCCGCGAGGTGATCATCATCGTCCGGCAGAGCCCGCGCACATTCGTCGGCGAGCTGGACTTCGTCACCTCGGTCGGCTTCGGCGACGGGCCCGGGGCCCGCGAGCGGCTCGGCCTCACCGGCGCCGGGCCGCGGAAGATCATCACTGATCTCGGCGTGCTCGAGCCCGATCCGCAGGATCTGGAGTTCACGCTGACCGGGGTCTATCCGGGTGTGCTTGTTGCGGATATCAAGGACAAAACCGGATGGGACCTGAAGATCTCGCCGCACCTGCAGCAGATCCCCGAACCCGGGGCGGGCGAGCTGCGCGCCCTGCGGGCGCTGCGCGCGGCCGCCCCGGAGAGCGAAGGAGGCCCGCCATGACCACCCCAGCGCAGGCCGGCCCGGGTCTGGCCGGCTATCAGCGGGCGGAAGGGGTGCACCCGCCGCTGGCCTCGCCGGGGTACCGGTCCACGCTGCTGCGCGCGCCGGAGCGCCCGGCGCTGCGGCTGGAGCACGGGCTGACCGAGGTGACCGGGCCGCTGCTCGGCGCCGAGCGGGTCACCGCGGCCGACGCCGACCTGACCCGGCGGCACGCCGGCGAGCCGCTCGGGGAGCGGATCATCGTCACCGGCCGGGTGCTGGACTCCGGCGGCCGGCCGGTCCCGCACACGCTGGTGGAGATCTGGCAGGCCAACGCCGCGGGCCGGTACGCGCACCCGGTGGACGACCACCCGGCGCCGCTGGACCCGAATTTCGACGGCGGCGGCCGGTGCCTCACCGACTCCAGCGGCCGGTACCGGTTCGTCACCATCAAGCCGGGCGCCTACCCGTGGCCCAACCACCGCAACGCCTGGCGGCCGGCCCACATTCACTTCTCGCTGTTCGGCCAGGCGTTCACCCAGCGGCTGGTCACCCAGATGTATTTCGCTGGCGACCCGCTGTTCGCCCAGGACCCGATCTTCAACTCGATCCCGGACCCGGCGGCCCGCCAGCGGCTGATCGCCCGCTTCGACCTGGACACCACCGAGCCGGACTGGGCGCTCGGCTACCAGTGGGACATCGTGCTGCGCGGCCCGGCCGGGACGGTGTTCGAGGACGGAGCGCACCGGTGAGCGAGGCGGGGCCCGGGCCGCTCGGCCTGACGCCGTCGCAGACCGTCGGCCCCTACCTCACCCTGGGGCTGCCCTGGCCGGACGGGCCTGAGGTCGTCGGCCCCGGCGCCGACGGCGCGATCACGATCAGCGGGCAGGTGCTCGACGGCGCCGGCGAGCCGGTGCCCGACGCCCTGGTCGAGACCTGGCAGGCCGGCCCGGACGGCCGGTTCGCGCACCCGGCCGACCCGCGCGGGGCCGGCCCGGCGGACCACGGCTTCCGCGGCTTCGGCCGCTGCCCGACCGACGCCGGCGGCCGGTACCGGATCGTCACGCTGCGGCCCGGCCCGGTGCCGGCACCGGGCGGCGGGTTGCAGGCCCCGCACCTGGATGTGTCGGTGTTCGCGCGCGGGCTGCTGGACCGGGTCGTGACCCGCATCTACCTCGCCGACGAGGCGGACGCCAACGCCGCCGACCCGGTGCTGGCCGGCATCACCGATCCGCAGCGCCGGGCCACTCTGGTCGCCGAGGCCGCGCCCGGCGGCGCTGCCGGGGAGTTCCGGTTCGACATCCGGCTGCAGGGCAGCCGCGAGACGGTCTTCTTCGATGTGTGAGGCCTTCGATGGATGAGTCCTCCGGTGCCTGACCCGGCCGGTCGCGGGCCGGCGGCCCGGACGGTCGCGCTGGCGGCGGCGCTCGACGACGGGCCGCCGGACGCGCCGGTCCTGGTGCTCGGCAACTCACTCGGCACCAGCAGCGCGCTGTGGGAGCCGCAGCTGGCCGCGTTCCGGTCCCGGTTCCGGGTGCTGCGCTACGAGCACCGCGGGCACGGTGCCCCGGCCGCCGCGGGCGGCATCGGCGTCTCACCCGCTCCGGCCGCGCCCGGCCCGGCTGTGCCCGGCCCGGCCGCTGGGTACCTGCTGGACGATGTCGGCGCGGACGTGCTGCGGCTGCTGGACTCGCTCGGCGTGCGCCGGGCCTGGTACTGCGGGCTGTCGCTCGGCGGCATGATCGGCATGTGGCTGGCCGCGCATGCGCCGGACCGGATCGCCGCGCTCGGCCTGTGCTGCACCTCGGCGTTCCTGCCGCCGGCGCAGTTGTGGACGGACCGGGCCGCGGCCGCCCGCCGCGGCGACCTGGCGGCGATCGCCGGCCAGGTGGTCGGCCGCTGGTTCACCCCCGCGTACGCGGCCCGAGAGCCGGGCGTTCCGGCCGCGTTCAAGGCCGCGCTGGCGGCCGTCGACCCGGAGGGCTACGCGGGCTGCTGCGAGGCCATTGCCGCGATGGACCTGCGCCCGGTGCTCGGGTCGGTCACCGCGCCGGCGCTGGTGCTGGCCGGCGCAGAGGACCCGGCCACCCCGCCCTGGCACGGCGCGGTGATCGCCGCGGGCATCCGCGGGTCGGCCCTGCGGGTGATCCGCGGCGCCGCGCACCTGGCCAACGTGTCCGCGCCGGGCGAGGTCACCGCGGCGCTGATGGGCCACCTGACCGCGGCCGGCTGAGCTGCGGCCCGACGATCTGCCGCCCGTTCCCGGCCGGCCGGTCTGCCGGTCACGTTCCCGGCCGGCCTGCCCACCGGTCCGGCCGTCCGGCGGCCGCGGGGGTCAGCGCCGCGGCGTGACCAGCCCGTGCAGCAGGCCGTAGCTGACAGCCTGCTCGGCGGTGAGCACCCGCCCCGCCCGGGCGTCGGCCCGGATCTGGTCCACCTCGCGGCCGGTCACCTCGGCCAGCCGGGTGAGCAGCGTGTCGGTCATCGTCTCCAGCTGCTGCTCCTGCGCGGACAGTTCGGTCACCGTCCCGCCGAACTCGGCCCGCGGCTCGGCCAGCGCGAACAGCGCGCTGGGATAGCCGCGCCGCTCGGTGCAGCAGGCCAGCACGCCGAGCGCAGCCCCGCCGAGCTGGCCGCTGGCGAACCCGCGCAGCGGCACGCCGACCACGTCCAGCGTGTCCATGACGGTCAGCGCGGCGGGCAGCTCGCTGGCCAGGCTCTGCAGCTCCAGCCGGATCGGGTCGTCGCCCTCGGCGTCGAGGGTCAGCAGCTGGGCGCACAGCCGGGTGGCGGCCTCGCCGTCGAGCCGGCCGTGCGCGAGGACGATCCGCTGCGCCAGCAGCCGCTCCATGAGCTGCGGCGGCTCGGGCGGCGTCAGCCAGGTCTGGCCCGGTCCGCCCGGCGGATACGGCTCTGGCGGCTGCGGCCGGCCAGGTGGCTGCGGTGACCCGGGCGGCTGGGGCCAACCGGGCGGCTGGGGCCGGCCCGGGGGAACCGGCTGACCGGGCCGGGGCGGCCACCCCGGCGGTGACGGCCAGCGTGGCAGAGATGGCTGGCCGGGCGGTGATGGCTGGCCGGGCGGGGACGGCTGGCCCGGCGGTGATGGCTGGCCGGGCGGTGATGGCTGGCCGGGCGGGGACGGCTGGCCCGGCGGTGATGGCTGGCCGGGCGGGGACGGCTGGCCCGGCGGTGATGGCTGGCCGGGCGGTGATGGCTGGCCGGGCGGGGACGGCGGGCCCGGCGGTGATGGCTGGCCGGGCGGTGATGGCTGGCCGGGCGGTGATGGCTGGCCGGGCGGTGATGGCTGGCCGGGCGGTGATGGCTGGCCGGGCGGTGATGGCTGGCCGGGCGGGGACGGCTGGCCCGGCGGTGACGGCTGGCCCGGCGGGGACGGCTGGCCCGGGGGAGACGGCTGGCCCAGGGAGACTGGCCTACCCGGTGTGTCTGGCGCACCTGGCTCGGGCGGAAGGCCGGATCGGCCGGCGGTTGCGCTCATGCGGGTCTCCCTCCGGACGGCGGGCGGCCGGGCGGCGGGTCGAGCCGCCAGGAGATCTGGCCGCCGATCGCGGCCGCGTACCGCTCCAGGGTGGACGCGCGGACGTCCGCCTCGCCGGTCTCCAGCCGGGCGACGGCCGACTGGGAGGTGCCCATCCGGGCCGCCACCTCGGTCTGCGACAGCCCGGCGGCCTGGCGCTGCGCGGCCAGCTCGCCCACCAGCTGCCGGCGGTGCGCCGTCATCCGCCGCAGCGCCATTTCCCGGAACCCCGGCAGCACCGGCAGCCGGGGCTCGCCCGCCTCGGTGTCGCCGCCGGGCCCGGCCTGCCCGTCCACCGGACCCGCCCCGCCCGCACGCCTGTTCATATCGTCAACGATATCTCACATTAGATATGACTCGATTAACGAGGAAGATTTGTGCCGTCGGCGTACACAAACTTTCCGCGCTCACGCAAAGTCCGCGCGGGGCGACTGGCCTCGCCGGCGAGGTCAGGGCGCCTGCGGCCGCCGGTCAGCCGAGCAGGGCGCGGGCGGCGTCCTCGATGGCCTGCTGCGACAGCAGCACGTGCTGGGCGGCGTCGCCTAGCGGGATGAAGCTGTCCTCGCTGGTCACCCGGCCGACCCGGCCGCCGTACCCGGCGTCGGCCAGGCCGGTGACGAGCCCCTCGGACACCCCGCCGGAGCGGCGGGTCTCGTCGGCGACCAGGACCGCGCGGCAGCGCCGCGCGGCGTCCAGCACGTCGGCCATCGGCAGCGGCGCCAGCCAGCGCAGGTCGAGCACCTGGCAGCCGATCCCGGCCCGGCCCAGCCGGTCCGCGGCCCGCAGGCCCAGCCGCAGCCCGTTGCCGAACGTGACGATGGCCAGGTCGCGGCCCTCGCCGTAGGCCCGGGCCCGGCCGAGCGGCACGTGCCCGGCCTCCCAGTCCGCCGGCGCCGGGTACGGCGCCAGCCAGCCGCCGTCCCCGGCGGCCAGCGCGTCCCGCACGTGGTAGAGCGCGATCGGCTCCAGGAACACGCACACGCTGCCGTCAGCCTGCGCCGCGGCCAGGCACGAGCGCAGCATCGCCGGGGCGTCGCCAGGCCGGGCCGGGCAGGCGATGACCAGGCCCGGGATGTCGCGCAGCGCCGCCACCGCGTTGTCGTTGTGGAAGTGGCCGCCGAAGCCGCGCTGGTAGGACAGCCCGGCGATGCGCAGCACCAGCGGGTTGCGGTACTGCCCGGCCGAGAAGAACTGCAGTGTCGCGGCCTCGCCGCGCAGCTGGTCCGCGGCGTTGTGCAGGTAAGCCAGGTACTGGATCTCGGGCACCGGCAGCAGCCCGGCCAGCCCGGCGCCGAGTGCGACGCCCAGGATGGACTGCTCGTCCAGCAGCGTGTCGAACACCCGCCGGGCGCCGAAGGCGCGCTGCAGGCCGCGGGTGATCCCGTACACCCCGCCCTTGCGGGCCACGTCCTCGCCGAAGACCAGCATCCCGGGCCGGGCCGCGAGCGCGTCGGCCAGCGCCGCGTTGATCGCCTGGGCCAGGGTCAGCGGCCCGGCCGCCTCGGGCAGCCGGCCGCCGAACGCGCGCTGCCGCGCTCCGGCCCCGGCCGCCCGGACGGCGTCCGCGGCCACCAGGGCGGGCCGGCGGGGCGCGATCGGGGCCATCACGTGCGCCGCCGAGGCCAGCCGCAGCGCGCCGGCCGCCCGGCCGGCCCGGTCCAGCATCGCCGCGCGCCCATCGGCGTAAGCGGCAGCCACCTGCCCCGCCGTCATCGCCCCTGCGCTGACCAGCAGCCGCGCGGTCGCGAGCAGCGGGTCGCGGGCCATGGCCGCGCTGATGTCGGCGGGCTCCCGGTAGCCCGACTCGACGTCTGAGCCGGCGTGCCCGCCAAGCCGGACCATCTGCAGGTGCAGCACGGCCGGGGCCCGCTGCGCGCGCACGTGGCCGGCCGCGGCCAGCGCGGCGTCGTAGACCGCGGCCAGATCGCAGCCGTCGGCGGGAAAGTAGCGCACGCCCGGCACGGCGGACAGCGCGGCGCGCACCCAGCCGGCCGGGGTGCGCACGCTGATGCCCAGGCCGTTGTCCTCGCAGATCAGCAGCAGCGGCACCGGCAGGCCCTGATAGGCGCTGTAGGCGGCGGCGTTGACGGCGCCGGCGGCGGTGGAGTGATTGACCGACGCGTCGCCGAAGCTGCACGCCACCACGGCGTCGGCCGGCCACGGCGCGGCCAGGCCGAGCTTTGCCGCCCGGCCGAGGCAAAACGCCAGCCCCATCGCCCGCGGCAGGTGCGAGGCGATCGTCGAGGTCTGCGGGATGATGTTCAGGTCCGGGTGGCCGAACACCTTGTGCCGCCCGCCGGCCATCGGCTCGCCCGCGGCCGCGGCCAGCCCGAGCAGCACGTCGGCGGCGCCGTCCCGTGGCGGGTCCGCCTGCGCGGCCCGCGCCAGGTAGAAGGCGCCCGACCGGTAGTGCAGCAGCGCCGGGTCGGTCAGCCGCAGCGCGGCTGCCACCGCGGCGTTGCCCTCGTGCCCGGACGAGCCGATCGTGTAGAAGCCTGCGTCCCGCTCGCGCAGCCAGCGGGCCGCCACGTCCAGGTGGCGGCTGGCCAGCTGGGCGGCGAACAGCTCCCGGCACCGGGCCACCGACAGCGCCGAACCCGGCCGGACCGGCCGCGCCGGATCTCCGCCTCCGGGATCGCCGGGATCGCCGCGCCCGCCGGGCCCGCCGGGGCCGCCGCGCTCGCCGGGGGCGCTGCGCCCGCTTGGGCCGCTGCGCCCGCCGGGATCGCCAGGATCGCTGGCGTCCCGGACCAGCTCGCGCACGGCGGCCAGGAAATGCTGCTCGACCCGGTCCATGCCGCCATGATTCCCGATGGGCGAACCCGGGCGCCGCGGCGGGCGGGCCGGCGCGGCAGTGGTGTGATGGGTCCGCCACGACATGAACGGGAGGCCCGCCTTGCTGCCTTGGTCAGCTGACCTGTCCGGGACCATCGAGGAGCACGTCATCACCAGCGAGCTGCTGCGCGGCAACCCGCTCGGCGACCCGCACCAGCGGCCGCTGTGGGTCTACCTGCCGCCCGGCTACGACGACGGCGCGCAGCGGCGCTACCCGGCCGTCTACGTGATCCAGGGCTTCACTAGCCACGTCGCCATGTGGCGCAACCGGTCGCCATTCCGCCAGCCGTTCCCCGAGACCGCCGACGCGGTGTTCGCGGCCGGCGCCGCCCCGCCGGTGATCGTGATCTACGTCGATGCCTGGACCGGCTACGGCGGCAGCCAGTTCGTCGACTCGCCGGGCACCGGCCGGTACCACTCCTACCTGTGCGAGGAAATCGTGCCGTTCGTCGACGCGCGGTATCCGACCCTGGCCGATCCCGCGCACCGGGCGATCATGGGCAAGTCCAGCGGCGGATTCGGGGCCATGATCACGCCGATGCTGCGCCCCGACCTGTTCGGCGGGCTGGCCACTCACGCCGGCGATGCCCTGTACGAGCTGTGCTACCTGCCCGAGTTCGGCAACTGTGTGCGGCTGCTGCGCGGCTACGACGGCGACATCTGGCGCTGGTGGGACGACTTCCGCTCCCGCACCCCCTTCACTAAGGAGGCCGACCAGACGCTGCTCGGCGTGCTCGGCGTCGCGGCCTGCTTCTCGGCCCGGGAGGACGGCACGGCCGAGCTGCCGTTCGAGACCGGCACCGGCGTGCTCCGGCCCGAGGTGTGGGAGCGCTGGCTGGACTGGGATCCGGTCCGGATGGCGCCGCGGTACGCCAGCGCGCTGCAGTCGCTGCACTCCATCTGGATCGACGCGGGCAGCCGGGACGACTTCTACCTCGACATCGGGGCCGCCGCCTTCCGCGCCGCGCTGCGCGACGCCGGCGTGGCCGGGGAGGCGGTGCGGTTCGAGCTGTTCGACGCGTCCCACGCGGCGATCGACTACCGGTACCCGCTGTCGCTGGCCTGGCTGGCCCGGCGGATGGCCGCCTGAGCCGGGCCCGGCCGCGCTAGCGCGGACCGCGATGGCGCGCCGCGGCCGGGCTGGGTATCGTCCCGATCATGGGTGCGGCACCGGACTCGGCCGAGCCTGCCGTCCGGCCGCGCGGCGGGCTTGCGATCATCTACACGGCCCTGATGCTGGCCATCTTGCTGGCCGCGCTGGACCAGACCATCGTCTCGACGGCGCTGCCGACCATCGTCGGCGACCTCGGCGGCCTGTCGCACCTGTCCTGGGTGGTGACCGCATACCTGCTGGCGTCCACCGCCTCCACCCCGCTGTGGGGCAAGCTCGGCGACCAGTACGGCCGCAAGTACCTGTTCCAGGCCTCGATCGTGATCTTCCTGGTCGGGTCGGCGCTGTGCGGCCAGTCGCACACCATGACCGAGCTGATCGCGTTCCGGGCGCTGCAGGGCCTCGGTGGCGGCGGGCTGATGGTGCTGGCCCAGGCGATCATCGCCGATGTGGTGCCCGCGCGCGAGCGGGGCAAGTACCAGGGCGCCTTCGGCGCGGTGTTCGGGGTGGCCAGCGTGGCCGGGCCGCTGCTCGGCGGGTTCTTCGTGGACAACCTGAGCTGGCGGTGGGTGTTCTACATCAATCTGCCGGTCGGCATCCTCGCCCTGATCGTCATCGCCGTGGTTTTGCCGGCCGCGGGCCGCCGCGAGCGGCACAAGATCGACTACCTCGGCTCGCTGCTGCTGGCCGCGACCGCCACCTGCCTGGTGCTGCTGACCTCCTGGGGCGGCACCGAGTACGCCTGGGGCTCCCCGGTGATCATCGGCCTGGCCGTGGGCGCAGTGCTGCTCGCCGTGGCCTGGGGGCTATCGGCACGGCGGGCCGCCGAGCCGGTGCTGCCGCTCAGCCTGTTCCGCAACCGGGTGTTCTCGGTCAGCTCGGGCATCGGCTTCGCCGCGGGCTTCGCGATGTTCGGCGCGCTGTCGTTCCTGCCGATCTTCCTGCAGGTCGTGCGGGGCGTGTCGCCGACCATCTCCGGCGTGTACCTGCTGCCGATGGTGCTGGGCATGCTGCTCAGCTCGGTCGGCAGCGGCCAGCTGATCTCCCGGCGCGGCCGGTACAAGATCTATCCGATCGTCGGCAGCGCGCTGCTGACCGTGGCGCTGGCGCTGCTGTCCCGGCTGTCGGTGACCACCTCGTCGCTGGTCATGGACCTGTTCTTCTTCCTGCTCGGGCTGTCGCTGGGCCTGATCTTGCAGGTGCTGGTCATCGCGGTGCAGAACACGGCGGACTACTCCGAGCTCGGCGCCGCCACCTCCGGCGTGACGTTCTTCCGGTCCATCGGCGGCGCGTTCGGGGTGGCAATCTTCGGCTCGGTCTTCTCCGCCCGGCTGGGCAGCGAGCTGGCCGTCCGGCTGGCCGGGGTCAAGTCCCGCCTGCCCGCCGGGTTCAGCGTGGCCTCCGCGCAGTCCAACCCCGAGCTGCTCAAGAAGCTGCCCGCCGCGGTCCGCGCCGCGGTGCTCAGCTCCTACGCCAATGCCCTGGACCGGGTGTTCCTGTACGCGGTGCCGGTGGCGCTGGTCGCGTTCATCCTGTCCTGGTTCCTGCGCGAGGTGCCGCTGCGGGCCGCGGCCGGGGCCAGCGACCTGGGCGAGGCGCTCGGCGCGGTGCCCGCGCAGCGCTCGTCGGTAGCCGAGATCGAGCGGGCGCTGTCCCGGCTGGCGGCCGGGGACCTGCGGCGGCGCGGCTACGAGAGACTGGCCGAGCAGTGCGGTCTCGGCCTGCCCGGGCCGAGCTGCTGGGTGCTGGCCCGGCTGGCCAAGGGCGGCTCGGTGCCCGGCACCGACCTGGCCGCCGAGGCCGGCGTCACGGTCGCCCGCGGCCGGCCGTACGTGGACAAGCTGGTGGAGCGCGACCTGGTGCGGCGCGACAACGGGCTGCTGGTGCTGACGCCCGGCGGGCACCAAGCCGCTGAGCACCTGTTCTCCTGCCGCCGCGACAGCCTGGAGCAGCTGCTGGCCGGCTGGTCGCCGGAGCAGCACGCCGAGCTGGCCGAGATGCTGGACCGGCTGTCGCGCGGCCTGCTGGGGGAGGACGCGGACCGCCGGCTGGTCCGCCAGTAACCAGCCAGATGGAGGCAACGAACTGGCCGGCCGCGGCAGCAGCCCGGCGGGCAGCAGGCCCGGAGGAGCGCTGATGCGAGCCGACGTCGTGGTGATCGGGGCCGGGGCGCTTGGCCTGTCCAGCGCGCTGCACTGCGCGCTGGCCGGGCGCTCGGTCGTGATCGTCGAGCAGGAGACGGCCGGCTCGCAGGCCACTGGCCGGGCCGCGGGCCTGTTCAAATCGGTGCAGGCCGACGCGCTGCGCACCGCGCTGGCCCGGCGCAGCATCGAGCTGGCGGCCAGCTTCCCGCGCTGGGCCGGGGAGTCGCTGGAGCTGCGGCGCACCGGCAGCTTCCTGGTCGCGCGGACCGCGGCGCACCAGGCCTACCTGCGGACCGAGCAGGACCAGTCGCGGGGCTGGGGCGTGAACGTCCGGGTGGCCGCGCCGGGGGAGCTGGCCGGGCGGGTGTCCTGGTACCGCGGGGACGGGCGCGAGCTGGCGCTGTGGTGCCCGGAGGACGCCTACATCGAGGAGCCGGCCAGCCTGGTGCGGGCCTACCTGGCCGCCGCCCGGCGGCACGGGGCCGAGTTGCTGGAGCACGAGGCCGTCACCGCCATCGCCGTGCGGGGCGGCCGGGTGGACAGCGTGCAGACCGCCGAGCGCTCGATCACGGCCGGCGCGGTGGTGGACGCGGCCGGCGCCTGGAGCCGACAGGTGGCCGAGCTGGCCGGCGGCACGCTGTGCCTGGCCCCGGTCCGCCACCAGCTGCTGATCACCGAGCCGGCCGCCGGGCTGAGCCCCGCGGACCCGATCGTCCGGGTCGTCGACGCGGCCGTGTACCTGCGCCCGGCCCGCGGCGGGCTGATGCTCGGCGGCTTCGAGGCCAGCCCGCTGCCGGTCGACCCGCGCGCCGAGCCGTGCTCGTTCCGCACCGCGGACGTGCCGCTGGACCCGGCGGTGCTGGCCGCGATGGCCGGGCAGGTCAGCGCCGAGGTCCCGCTGGCCGGCGGCCCGGTCGCGGAGCTGCGCGGCGGGCTGTTCACGATGAGCCCGGACGGCAGGTTCGTGCTCGGCCCGGTGCCCGGCATCACCGGGCTGTGGGCGGCGAGCGGCTGCAACGGCTCCGGCTTCTCCTCCTCGCCTGCGCTCGGCGAGGCGCTGGCCGCGCAGGTCACCGGTGCCCGGCCGGCCATCGACGTCAGCGCGCTGGCCCCCGGCCGGTTCGGCCCGGTGAGCGAGCAGGCCCTGGTCAGCAAGGGCGTCTGGCAGTACGCGCACTACTACGACCCGGCGCCTGCGGAACAATGAGCGCCCGCGGCGCTCGGTCGCCTAAGCTGCGACGCGCGTTGCCTCCGTCCGCTGCATGATCCGCGCCTCGCGGGAGGCGGGCGCCGCCGATCCGGCCCGCCTGGGCCATCGCTGAGCGCGCCAGGATTCAGCGTGAGCGGAGGCGGAGCGGCCATGACAGCTGACACCGCCCGGCCGCACTATGGAAGCCAGCAGACCTGTGACAGGGAGGTGGCCCATGCCCCAGGCCGAGATATCCGGCGCCAGGCGGCCGGTCGCGGGAATACCCGGATGAGCGGCGACGACGGCCTGGTGCCCGGCCAGCTGCCTCCCGCGATCATCTGGGGCCGGGACGATATCCGGCAGCGGGCGGCTGAGGATGTCGGCCGGTGGGGCAAAGCCGGGCCTGTCGCCCTGGCCTACCGGTGGGCGCTGCGGGGCGAGGGGGCCTGCCCGGTCAGTCTCAGCTACTGGTCCGGCGGGACGCCGTCGCAGGCGGACATCGAGAACGAGGCCATGGCCCCGAGCCGGTGGGGTGAGCGGTACGGCCACGAGGTCGCGATCGCGCGGCTGACGCTGTGGGGGCTGACCCACGACCTGAATGACGGCTGGCCAGCCGAGCTGGACGCCCTGATGCGCGGCGACGATCTGAGCGGGCGTGCCGGGAGCAGCCCGGCGGGCAGCGGGACGCGGACAGCTATCGCCGAGACCGGCGAGGCCCCGTCAGGTCCTGATCAGCGGCAGCCAGGCGGTGAGGGCCGCCAGGCCGGGAGAACTGCCCGGAAGGGCCGCCTGTGGCTGGACGTGCCCAATGACGACCGGCCGGCGGCGAAGGCCGCGGGGGCGCGGTGGGATCCGTCCGCGAAGCGCTGGTATGCGCCGCGGCCGGGCATCCGCGGGCTGCGATGGTGGGAGCCGTTGCCGGAGCTGCTGCCGGGAGAGGACAGGTCGTTCGGCTCCGGGCTGTTCGTCGACCTGATCCCGCAGTCCTGCTGGTTCTCCGACGTGCGGACCTGCGTCCGGCCCGAGAGCTGGAAGCGGGTGCGCACCATGGTCTACGGCCGGGCGGAGAACCGGTGCGAGACCTGCGGCCGGGCGGCCGACAAGGCTCAGGGTGTCTGGATGGAAGCCCACGAGCGCTGGGAATACCTGGACGACGAGGGCGTCCAGCGGCTGCGGCGGCTGATCTGCCTGTGCGGCGCCTGCCACAGCGTGACGCACTTCGGGCTAGCGTCCAGGCGCGGCGAGGGCGATGCGGCATTCGGGCACCTGCTCGCAGTGACCGGCATGACGCAGGCCGAGGCCGAGCGGCACGTCGAGGAGGCCTTTGCCCGCTGGCGGGAGCGGTCAGAGCGGGACTGGGAGCTGGACCTGTCCATGCTCAGCGGCTTCGGCTTGCGGCTGGTAAAGGACGCAGCCCAGGCCAGAGAGGACAGCGGCCTGGCCGGCTCGGCTGACGCTTGATCAGCCGATCGTGGCCAGGATGCGGTTTCCTGAGAGGGTGACTCCCCGAGGCCGGCGAAACCGCAGCCGGGAGCCCGTCCGGACAGACGAAGGCGGCGGAACTCCTGGGCGGATTCTCGCCGGTTGCAATGAGGGGAGATGCATCCGGGACAGCGGGCATGGACAATGAGCGCCATGGCCGCTGCTGGCGCAACCGGGACCAGCCCGGGCGGGTCGATCCTGTCCATCGGCTCGGCCGGGTCGATCCTGTCCATCGGCTCCGCGGGGTCGATCCTGTCCATCGGCTCCGCGGGGTCGATCCTGTCCATCGGCTCCGCCGGGTCGATCTTGTCGATCGGCTCGGTGGCCTCGGCCTACAGTCTCGGGTCGGCAGCGAGCGCGGGGTCGGTGCTGTCCGCGCTGTCGAGCTGGTCGGTGCTGGCCTGGCGGTCGCGCGGCACGCGGCCCGGCCGCGGCTAGGCCTCGCTCACGGCTAGGCCACGGAAGAGCCGGCTGCTGGCCCGGGGTCCGGGCCTGCCGCGGCTGGCGTCAGCACCGCCAGCGCGGCCGGCACCGCGCGGATGCGGATCGGCACCCCGGCCGGCAGCGGTGCCGCCCCGGGCAGCGCCTCCCCGTCGGCCGCGGCGAGCAGGTCCTGGCCGCCGGTGATCGTCAGCTCCCGGGCGCGGTCCAGGCTGACCTGCGGCTGCCGCACGTGCGCGCCGCTCCTGATCGTCACCAGCACCCGGATGAACGCCAGCTTCGGCCCGGTCCGCATCATCACCAGATCCAGCAGCCCGTCGTCGATCCGCGCCTGCGGGGCGACCCGCATTCCGGCGCCGAAGTAGGCGGAGTTGGCGGCCACCACCGCGAAGCCGGGGAAGTCGTGCGGCTGGCCGGCGCCGTCCACGCTGAACTGCACCGGCGTCCAGCGGGCCAGCGCGCGCAGTGCCGCGACCGGGTAGGCCAGCGGCCCGGCGCGCAGCCGGGCGGTGTTGGCGATCTGCCCGGCCAGCGCGGGCAGGCCCAGGTAGACGCTGCCGCCGGCCAGGATCTCGGGCTGGTCGCCGACCCGGACGGCGATCAGGTCGACCCGGCGGCAGCGGCCGCCGGCCAGCACCGCGGCCACGGCGGCCGGGCCGGCCGGGATGCCGAGCATCCGGGCCAGGTCGTTGCCGCGCCCGGCCGGGACGATGCCGAAGGTCCCGCCGCACCGTGACACCGCTCCGGCCAGCGCGCCCGCAGTGCCGTCCCCGCCGACCGCGACCACCGGGCCGTCCGCCGCCCCGTCCGCGGCGAGCCAGGCCGCGTGCTCCAGGCTGGCCGACTCCCGCACCTCGAAGCGCGCGCCGGCGGCCGCCAGCGCCGCCGTCACCTGAGGCAGGACCCGCATGGCCCGGCCCCGGCCGGCGGCCGGATTCACCACCAGACGCAAGCGCTCGCTCACGGTGCTACTTCGCTCGCTTCTCCGCCCGCTGCGCGTGCGTCGCTCACGGTGCTTGCTTGGCTCGCTTCTCCGCCCGCTGCGCGTGCGTCGCTCACGGTGCTTGCTTGGCTCGCTTCTCCGCCCGCTGCGCGTGCGTCGCTCACGGTGCCGCCTCCTGTCACCGCCCGCCGCATCACGCCGGGACGGTCAGCGTAGCGGCGCCCGGGCCGCGGCGGCACGCCCGGGAATAACCGGCCGCGCCGCCGGCCCGCCCGGCGTACCATCTGCGCATGGCCAGCCCGCAACCGGCACCCGGCAACCAGGCGCAGTTCCTGCAGGTGCAGACCACCACCGACTCCCGGGCCGAGGCCGTGGAGCTGGCGCACGGCGCGGTTGCCGCCCGGCTTGCCGCCTGCGCCCAGGTCGCCGGGCCGATCGCCAGCACCTACTGGTGGGACGAGAGCATCGAGCGGGCCGAGGAGTGGCTGCTCATGCTCAAGCTGCCCGCCGACCGGTACGAGGAGCTGGCCGCGTTCCTGACCGAGCAGCACAGTTACGACGAGCCGGAGATCCTCGCGCTGCCGATCGTGGCCGGGGCGCCGGGCTACCTGAGCTGGATGGAAGACGAGACCCGGCCGGACTGAGCCGGCCGGGTCTCGTCCGTCCTCCCCGGTGGTCAGTCCCCCTCGGCCTCGGCCTTCGGGTTGGGGATGTTGATCAGGCCGGTGATCGTGCCGAGCAGGCTCTCGGTGTCGAACTCCGACGTCGGCGCGTCCCGGACCACCCGGCCGAGGCGCAGCACCACGATCCGGTCGGTCACCTCCAGCACGTGCGGCAGCGTGTGCGAGATGAAGATCACCCCGAGCCCGCGGCCCTTGGCCTGGCGCATTACGTCCAGCACCTCGCCGGCCTGCCGGGCGCCGAGGTGGTTGGTGGGCTCGTCCAGGATGATGACCTTGCGGGCCCAGGCGATGGCCCGCCCGATCGCCACCGCCTGGCGCTGGCCGCCGGACAGGTCGGAGACGGTCTTGCGGCCGCCGGGAACGGCGATCCCGACCCGCTCCAGGTCGGCCAGCGCGTCGCGCTCCATCTCCTTCTGGGCCAGGAAGCCGAGCTTGCCGAGGATGCCGGGCTTGGCCTTCTCCCGGCCGAGGAAGACGTTCGAGCCGATGGTCAGGTCAGGAGCCAGCCCGGAGTCCTGGTAGAGCGTCTCCACGCCGGCTTCGATGGTGTCGTGCGGGGATTTCCAGTGCCGTTCCTCGCCGTCGAGCAGCATCTGGCCCGAATCCGGGTTGTGCACACCGGACAGGCACTTGACCAGGGTGGACTTGCCGGCGCCGTTGTCGCCGACCAGGCCGACGATCTCGCCGGGGAACAGCTTCAGGCTGACCTCGGTGAGGGCGCGGACGTGGCCGTAGTTCTTGGTGATGCTGCGCGCCTCATACAGCGCCTGGCCGGAGCCGTCTGCTGCAGGGCCGTGAGCAGCAGAGCCATTCGTGGTGGTCATATCACCCTCGGAGCGTTAGAGCGGAGCGCCTGCAGGGCCGCGGCAACGGCGATGCAGGAGGCGATGGCGAAGGGGACCCAGTTCGGCGAGACATTGAGCTGGATCAGCCCGCTGTAGACGACGGACAGGATCAGCGCGCCGAGGACGGTGCCGGTCATCCGGCCGAACCCGCCGGTCAGGCTGACCCCGCCGATCACCACCGCGGCGATGGCCTGCAGCTCGTAGTTCAGGCCCGCGGTCGGCGCCGCGCTCTCCAGGTTCATGTAGAACACCATGCCGGCCAGCCCGGCAAGGGCGCCGGACAGCATGTAGACGCTGCCGGTGTGCCGGCGGACGTTGACGCCGGCCGCGCGGGCGGCGAAGGCGTTGGAGCCGATCGCGTAGGTGTAGCGGCCGTAGCGGGTCAGGTGCAGCCACAGCCAGCCGAGGACCGTGATGACGATGGCCGCGACCGCGGTGGGGGAGAAGAGGAAATCCGCCTGGTTCACCAGGTTGGCGGTGCTGGTGTCCAGGCCGATGGGCTCGCCGCCGCTGAGCACGATGGCCAGGGCGCCCATGGCCCCGAGCGTGGCCAGGGTGGCCACGAACGGCACCAGCTTGGCGTACAGGATCAGCGCGGCGTTGAGCAGGCCGACGGCCAGGCCGGCCAGCAGGCAGATGATCGTGCCGACGAGCAAGATGACGAACTGCGGGTCGTTGGCGCTGATCAGGTGCTCCATGACCAGCGCCCCGACGACGCCGGCGAAGCTGGCGGTGGATCCGACTGACAGGTCGATGCCGCCGGAGACGATCACGTAGGTCTCGGCTACGGCCAGCAGGATGAGCTCGCCGAACAGGTTCAGCACGTTGTTGATCTCACTGCTGGTCAGGAACGACGAGGTGCGCACCGCGAAGAAGACCACCAGGATGACCAGCGCGATGAACAGGAGGAATGACTGATTGGACAGCAGGACCCGCCAGCGGCTCTGAGCAGTGGGAGGTTGCGGGGCGGCCGTCGGGTCAGCCGACGGGGCAGGGTTCTCGGTGACGCTCGACATGCGGCATCCCTTCCGGTGTGCGGTCAGCTGGCAGCCGGGCCAGCGCCCGGCCGCCAGCTGACGATGTGCGGGCTAGGCGCTCGGGTAGGTGTACTTGGTCACGAGTGACGACGGGCTGGTCGGAGTCAGCACGATGTTCGGCAGCGTCACCAGGTGCTGCGGCTTGGTGTGGTGCCGCAGGTAGTTCACGACATCGGTGACGGCCATGTAGCCCTCGGTGTAGGGCTGCTGCGCGATCAGCGCGGCGAAGACGTGCTTCTGCAGCAGCGTCACGTTCTGCGAGTAGGCGTCGTACCCGACCAGCGCCACCTTGCCGGTGAGGCCGCGGGCCTCCAGCGCGGCGGACGCGCCCGAGGCGTTGGTGCCGTCGATCGCGAAGATGCCGGCCAGGTGCGGGTACTTGGTCAGCCAGTTGTTGACGTTGGTGTTGGCCACCGACGGCTGCGACTGGGAGTACTCCTCGGACACGATCTGGACGCCCGGGTACTTCGCCGCGATCTCCTGCTTGAAGCCCTGGTAGCGCGCCGTGTTCGTGGTGGTGGTGGCAGAGCTGGCGCCCACCACGACCTGGTAGGTCTTGCCCTTGGTGTAATGCATCGCCTTGGCCATGGCGTCGGCCGCGGCGGCGCCGCCCTGCTGGTTGTTGCCGGTGATGAACGACAGCACGTGCGACAGGTCGTTCACGTGGGTGTCCACGTTGATCACCGGGATGTGCTGGGACACGGCCTGGTTCACGATCGGCTGCAGCGCGGTCGGGTCGGTCGGCGCGATGATGAACGCGCTCGGGTGCGCGGCGAGCAGCTGCCGGGCGATCGGGATCTGGGTCGACGGCGAGTACACCGACGGGTCGCCCTGCCAGACCAGGTTCACCCCGAGCTTGGTGGCGGCGGCCTTGGCACCGAGGTTCATCGAGATGAAGAACGGGTCGGCCTCGGCGCCCATGTTGAAGGCGACGGTGACCTTGCCGCCCGAGGTGGTGGTACCGGACGAGCCGGAGGACGAGGAGCTGCCGGAGCCTCCGCTGCTGCCGCAGGCGGCCAGCAAGCCGAGTGACGCGGCGGCCAGCACGGCCGAGGCGCGGCGCGCGCTCTTCGACCTGACCAGGCGCGAAACAGTCATGATGTAGGTCCCTTCGGGCTTGAACAGGGGGAGCGCCGTTCGGGGGTAGCCCCCTTCGAATAACGTTGTCTCACGACAATGAGCGCTTGCCGGACAAGAGTCAAGAGTTCGCGCAAAATTTGTTTTCCGGTCATGACATGGTTGTCTCGCCCAGGTTGCGCCAAGCACCTTCAGTCCGGTCAGATACAGATGTAAGACCCTCGGCGGCCACATCCGGGACGTCTTGGGTGCCGGGAAGCGCAGGAATCAGCCCGATCTGAGCAGATCGAGGGGTGGCGGGCTTGTGCGCCGGGGCCGTAGGCACTAGCGGAACAAAACTACGTTGTCTAGACTGAGCTCATTCCCGGCTGAAAAGGTCAGGTAAGCGCCGGTCGCGGCCCGATCCAGGCCAGGCCTGCCCGCCCTAAGGAGACTTCGATGTCTGGCAGCACTGGTGACGGGCGGGCACGGCCGGGCCGGCCGACGATGAAGGATGTGGCGGCGCTGGCCGGCGTGGCGATCAAGACGGTCTCCCGGGTCATGAACGGCGAGCCGACCGTCGCCCCCGAGCTGACGGCGCGGGTGCAAGATGCGGCGGCCAAGCTGGGCTACCGGCCGAACCTGACCGCCAGCAGCCTGCGCCGCGGCGACCGGCGCACCGCTACCATCGGGCTGCTGATCGAGGACGTGTCCAACCCGTTCTTCGCCGCGACGATGCGCGCGGTCGAGGACGAGGCCAGGCAGCGCGGGGTGCAGATCCTGATCGGCAGCCTGGACGAGGACCCCGAGCGGGAGCGCGAGCTGGCCATCAGCCTGATCGACCGGGGCGTGGACGGCCTGGTGATCGTGCCCGCCGCCCGGGACCAGAGCTATCTCATCCCGGAGCGCAAGCTCGGCACCAGCCTGGTGTTCCTGGACCGGGAACCCCGGCTGCTTGACGCCGACGCCGTGGTCTGCGACAACCGAGGCGGCGCGATCACCGCGGTCGAGCACCTGCTGGCGGGCGGCCACCGGCGGATCGCCTATCTTGGTGACGCGCTGGCGATCGCCACGGCGGCCCAGCGGTTCGACGGCTACGGCGAGGCGCTGCGCCGCGCCGGGATCGAGGTGGACCCGTTGATCGTCCGGCACGGACTGCGCTCGGTCGACAGCGCGCAGCAGGCCAGTCACGAGCTCATCAGCCAGGCGGAGCCGCCGACCGCGCTGTTCACCAGCCAGAACCTGGTGTCTATCGGAGCGGTCAAGGCGCTGCGCCAGGCCGGCCTGGAGAACGCCGTGGCCATGGTCGGGTTCGACGATTTCACGCTGGCCGACGTGCTGGTGCCCGGCGTCACCGTGATCGCCCAGGACGCGCCCGGGATGGGCCAGCTGGCCGCCCAGCTGCTGTTCGCGCGGCTGGACGGGGACGACAGCCTGCCCTCGACCCAGGTCATCGGGACCTGGCTGATCGCGCGGGGCAGCGGCGAGATCACGCCGGGCGGCCGGTGACCGCCGCGGGCGCACCGGGCGCTGCGGACAGGCCGGGCGCTGCGGACGCTGCGGTGGCTGGTGGCTCCACGGGCGCGGTGAAGATCACGGTGATCGGGGAGGCGCTGATCGACTTGGTACCCGGGGCCGGGCCGCTGTCGTTCCGCGCGCACCCGGGCGGCAGCCCGTACAACGTGGCGATCGGGCTGGCCCGGCTGGGCTGCGACACCGCGCTGATGGCCCGGCTGGCCGGCAACGCCTTCGGCGCAATCTTGCGCGACCGGGCCGCGGCCGAGGGGATCGGCCTGGACTGCGCGCCGCGGGCGCACGAGCCGACCACGCTCGCGGTGGTGACGCTGGATGAGCAGGCCGGCGCCAGCTACGACTTCTACACCGAGGGCACGGCGGACTGGCAGTGGACCGCGGCCGAGATCGCCCGGCTGCCGGCCGGGACCGCGGTGCTGCACTTCGGCTCGCTGGCCTCCTGGACGCCGCCGGGTGACGAGCGCATCGGCGACCTGGCCCGCAGCTGCCGCGATCGCGGCGTGCTGGTCAGCTACGACCCGAACCTCCGGCCCAGCCTGCTCTCCGACCGGGTGCATGCGCAGCGGATGACCGAGCGCAGCCTCGGGCTGGCGCACCTGGCCAAGGCCAGCGCTGAGGACATCGCCTGGCTCTACCCGGACCGCCCCGCCGCGGACGTCGCCGCGGCGTGGCTGGGCCTCGGCGCGACCGTGGTGGTCATCACCGACTCGGCCCGCGGCGCGGACGCGTACACCGCGGCCGGGCCGCCGCTGCACTGCCCGGCCCGCGACATCACCGTGGCCGACACGGTCGGGGCCGGTGACTCGCTCACCGCGGGCCTGCTCGCCTCGCTGATCGCGCGCGGGCTGCACACGCCGGCCAGCCTGGCCGCCGCTCCGGCCGATCAGCTGGCCGGTGCCCTCGCTGACGCGATCAGCGCGGCCGCGGTCACCTGCCAGCGCCCGGGCGCCGACCCGCCCGCCCGCGCGGAGCTTCCCGCCGGCTGGGGCCGCTAGTGCGAGCCCGCCGCCGGCCAGCTGACCCGGCGGCATCCCCGGTGCCAGACGCGCCCGGCCGCCGCCAGCGGCTGGTGCAGCGCGGGTGGCGGTGCGGCTAGTCTTCGCTGACGGGCGCGTTCCACGTGGTCATGGCCGGATAGTCGTGCTCCTCGCCGAGCGTGGACAAGGTCCCGGTGCCGAGCCGGAACAGCCGCCCGCAATCGGGCTCCAGGCCGAGATACCGGGCCGTCAGCACTCGCAGCGAGTGCCCGTGCGCGACCAGCGCCACGTCGCCCTGGGCCAGCAGCGGGACCACCTGGGCCAGCACCGCGTCGGCGCGCGCGCCGACCTGCCCGATGGTCTCGCCCGGGTGCCCGGCATCGCCGGGAATCACCCCGTCCCGCCATAGGTACCAGCCGGGCCGGCCCTCGCGGATCTGCGCGGTGGTCCTGCCCTCGTACCCGCCGTAATCCCATTCCTGCAGGTTGTCGTCGGTCTTAGCGGCCAGGCCGGCCAGTTCGGCGGTCCGCACCGCCCGGCTGGCCGGGCTCGTGAACGCCGCCTTGATGTCGCGCCGGGCCAGTGCGGGCGCCAGCGCCGCCGCGCTGGTCTCGCCCCGGGGGGTGAGCGGTACGTCGGTGCGGCCCGTATGCCGCCCGGCCGCGCTCCACTCGGTCTCGCCGTGCCGGATCAAGATGAGCTCTCCCATGCCGCCCATCATCGCTGACCGGCCGCCCGGCGGCCATGGCCGGCGGCCGGGCTCCCGCCGCCACACGGGCCGCCCGGGCCCGGCGGCCGAGCGGCATGCGCAGGCACCATAGTCATGTTCCGGGCAGGCCTGCGTTATCTGCGGGTCATTTGCACTGACATGCGCGTCAGCCATATGACATAGTCGTCAGTAAGCTCCCTGCCTGACGCGAGGCCTGATGCACCAGCGAGGCGACGCCCGGCCACCGGATTCCCGGACCGCCGCCGGGCCGCAGCCGGATTCCGGGACTGCCCCCGGGCCCCGGCCGCGGTCGCCCGCGCGGTCCCGCCCGCTGGTCGAGCGCATCGCCTGCTGGAGCATCCGGCACCGGCTCGTCGCCGTGCTCGGCTGGCTGGCGCTAGTCGCCGGCGCGGTGGCCGCCGGGCACCTGCTCGGCACGCAGAGCCAGCCCCAGTACGATCCCGGGCCGGCCTGCCGCGGCGAGCAGATGCTGGCCCGGCTCGGAGTGACCAGCCCGCCGTCCGAGAGCGTGCTGATCGAGCCGCGCGGCTCCGGCTCGGCGGGCGCGACGTTCGGCACCGACGCCCGGATGCGGGCCGGCGCGCGGCAGGTGGTCGCCGCGCTAAGGGCCCTGCCCGGCGCGGCCAGGGACGTCACCGGCCCCGCCGTCGCGGCCGTGGCCACGGACCTGCGCCCCGGCCGCCCGGCCCGGGCGGCAGCGGCCGGAGATGCGGCAGGCGCAGCGGCCGCGGGCCGGACCGTTGCGGCCAGCGCCAGGACTGCGGCCAGCGAGAGGACCTCGGCCAGCGGTAGAACTGCGGCCAGCGCCAGGACTGCGGCCATCAAGAGGAGCACGAGTCAGGCCAGAGTCGCAACCAGCCCGGCCCTGGTGTCCGCCAGCGGCCGCGCCGCGCTGGTGACCTTCCAGATCGCCGGGCCGCATGCGCGGGCCGAGACCACGGTCGGCGCCGACCAGCGCGCGGTCGCGCGGGTCCAGGCCCGGTTCCCTCGCCTGCTGATCGCCGAGGCCGGGTCGGCCAGCACCGACGCCGCGGGCAATGCGCTGCTGGCCGCTGACTTCCACCAGGCCGAGCTGACCTCGGTGCCGATCACGCTGATCTTGCTGCTGGCGGTGTTCGGGGCCCTGATCGCGGCCGGCATCCCGGTACTGCTGGGCGCCACCGCGGTGGTCGTCACGGTGTCGCTGCTGGCCATCCCCAGCCGGTGGCTGCCGATCGGCTCGGGCACCGCCGAGATGGTGCTGATCATCGGGATGGCGGTCGGGGTGGACTACTCGCTGTTCTACCTGCGCCGCGAGCGGGAGGAGCGGGCCGCAGGCGCAACGACCGGCGCGGCCCTGCGCATCGCGGCGGCGACCTCGGGCCGGGCCGTCGTAGTGTCCGGCCTCACCGTGATGATCTCCCTGGCCGGGCTGTTCCTGACCGGCATCGACCAGTTCACCGGCATGGCGCTCGGCACGATCGGCGTGGTCGGCGTCGCCGTCGCCGGGTCGCTGACCGTGCTGCCCGCGCTGCTGTCCCTGCTCGGCCCGTGGGCTGACCGCGGCCGGCTGCCGCTGCTCAGCCGCCGGGCCGCGGCGGCCCGGCCGTCGCGGCTGTGGTCCGGGCTGATCCGCCGGGTGGTGGCCCGGCCGCTGGCCTGGGGCGGCGTGGCGACCGCGGCGCTGCTTGCGATGGCCGCACCCGCACTCGGCATGCGGGTCGGCAATCCCGGCATCGACCTGCCGGCCAGCCTGCCGGTGGTGCAGACCCTGGACAAGATCTCAGCAGCGTTCCCGCAGCGCCCCGCCCCGGCCGAGGTGGTGGTGGCCGGCCCGCGGGTGGCGAGCATGGCGCTGCGGCGCGGCGTGCGCGAGCTCACCGCGGCCGCGGCCGCGGGCGGCCCGGTGCACGGGCCGGTCACGGCCCTGCCCGCCGCGGACGGGCGGGCCCTGATCGTCAGCGTGCCGCTGGCCGGCGACGGGACCGGCCCGGCGTCCGGCCACGCCCTCGCCCTGCTGCGCGGCCGCCTGCTGCCGGAGACGATCGGCCGGGTGCGCGGCGTCAGTTACGCCGTGACCGGCCAGACGGCGGTCAACCACGACTGGAGCGCGGTCCTGCACGAACGCACGCCGCTCGTGCTCGGCCTGGTCGCGCTGCTGGCGTTCGCGGTGCTCGGGCTGGCCTTCCGCTCGCTGGTGCTGCCCGTGGTCTCCATCGGGCTCAACCTGCTGTCGCTCGCCGCCGCTTACGGCGTGGTGACGCTGATCTTCCAGGACGGCCACCTGCAGGGCCTGCTCGGCTTCACCTCCAGCGGCGTGATCGCGCAGTGGGTGCCGCTGTTCTTGTTCGTGTTCTTGTTCGGGCTTTCGATGGACTACCACGTGTTCATCCTGAGCCGCATCCGCGAGCGCTGGGCGGCCGGCGCCAGCACCCGGCAGGCCGTCATCGGCGGCATCTCCAGCAGCGCCGGGGTGGTCACCAGCGCGGCGGTCATCATGGTTGCCGTGTTCTCGGTCTTCGCCACCTTGTCGTTCGTGGACGTCAAGACCCTCGGTGTCGGCCTGGCCTTCGCGGTGCTGATCGACGCGACGCTGGTGCGCGGCATCCTGATGCCCGCCGCCATGGCGCTGCTGGGCGAGCGCAGCTGGTACGCACCCAAGATCGGCCGGGCCTGCCGCCGGACCGCGAACCCTGGCAGCCGGGACCGAACCGCAGCCGGTTGGGCGGCGAATAAAGGGCAGATCCCTGATACTGGTACAAGCTGACGTGACGGCGGGCCGCATCGGTGCTGCGGGGGCCCGGACCGGGGAGAGCCGGAGCCGCGAGGGGAGATGCGTATGGCGAGGCTGCGGCGGGGCCTCACCGCGCCCTGTGCCGTTGCTGAGCCAGCAGCCGAACCACTCGCCGCCGCGGATCCGGGCGCGGCCGACGAGATCTGGCCGCCCGAGCCCGAGCCGTCCTGGCTCTGGCCGGGACTGGCCGCCCCCGGAGATCCGTCCGCTGACCTGCCCGGGCCGCAAACCGGCACCACCGCCCCGGCGCTCAGCGCTGCCGCCGCGGACACCAACCGCTCCCTCCCGGCAGTCAACGGTGCCCTCCAGGCGGTTAATGGCGCCGGGCCGGCCGTCAATGGCGCCCTCCAGGCGGTTAATGGCGCCGGGCCGGCCGTCAATGGCGCCCTGCCGGTCGTTAATGGCGCCGGGCCGGTCGTTAATGGCGCCGGACGGGCTGTCTCTGGCGCTGCGCCTGCCGGCGAGCCGGCCGCTCATGAGCCGCCGGCCAGCGAACTGGCTGTCACCGAGCTGGCCGGCGGTACCATCCCGCCGGCCGGCGGCACCGGCGCGGCCGAGTCCCCGGCGCCGGCCGACGACATCTGGCCGGCCGAGCCGGACCGATCCTGGCTGTGGCCGGGTCCGGACTGGACCCCCGAGCCGTTCGGCGAAGACCCGTCCGGCGAAGACCCGTCCGGCGGTCTTGACACCGATCCGGCGATCCTGCCGGTCCACGGCGGTACCCGGGGGCCGGCCGCCGAGAACGCGGCCGCGGCGCAGCCAGCCGCCGGATCGGGTCCAGCGACCCCTGCGGACCTGAAGCCGCCCGGGCAACCGCCGGAGCCCGCTGCGCCGCCGCCCGCCCGGTGCGGCCCCGCGGCCACTCCCGACGGCTGGGACGGCCGCGCCGCGCCGCTGGCGCCGCTGCCCCCGCCGCGCGGGCCTGGCCGCGACGGCGGCCCGGCTGCCCCGGCCCGGTCCGGTCCCGGCCAGCAGGCAGCGGCCGGGCAAGCCAGCCTGCCCGAGGCCGGCCAGCCGCCGGCGCCGGCGCACCCGCTCCGCCAGCTGCCGCTGCGCCACCTCCCGCCCCGCCACCTCCCGCCCCGCCATCCGCCGCTGCGCCATCCGCCGCTGCGCCATCCGCCGCTGCGCCTCCCGGACGGGCGGCACCCGGCCCGGCCTGTCCCGCTGCGGCGCAGGCTGGCCCGCCCGCCCGCCCGGGCGCTGGCCGTGGCCGCGGCGTGCTGCCTGGCCGTTGCGATCGCCGCGGCTACCGCCCTGGCCGGCCAGCTCGCGCCCCGTCCCGCCCCGGGCGCGCCGCGGCCGGCCGCCGCCCCGGTGCGGGCCGACCCGATCAGCAGCCGCTGGCGCACCTGGCGGGCCGGCCGCATCTTCCCCGCCCAGCTCGGCTACAGCACCGCCTTGCTGGTCCCGCAGGCCGCCCACCGGATCGGGATCTCGCCCGCCGACTCCTGCGCCAGCGCGCTGGCACCCCGGCTGCGCCCGGCGGCCGTCCTGCTGCATTGCCAGGCCGGCCTGCGCGCCACCTACGCCGATCAGCAGCTCGGCGTGGTGTACACGGTCGGGGTGCTGGCCTTCCCCGGGCCGGCCCAGGCCCGGGCGTTCCTCGCCGGGCTGCCCGCCGCGGGCCGGGCCACCAGCGTGCAGGCGCTCGCCTTCCGGGGCACCGCCAGCGCGCGGTTCACCGACGCCGCCCGCCAGGAGGGGCAGGCCCGGCAGGACGGCCCGTTCGTGGTGATCACGGTGGCCGGGTACGCCGACGGCCGGCCTCGGCCGGGCCCGCGCAGCAGGCGGCGTTCGCGCCGGCGGCGCAGCTCACCAGCCAGCTGGCCCGGCGGATGGCCGCACCGTGCCCGCCCCGGGAGCGGTCATGCTGACCCGGCGGCGTGCCGCGGCGGGCGTGCTGGCGGCCGCGCTGGGCGGCTTGTCAGCCCTCGCCGCCGCCCCGGCCGGCCCCGCCAGCGCCGCGAGCCTGGCCGGAATTGTCCGCGCCGCGAGCATGAGCAGCGCCGCCCGCGGCGCGGCCGCGGCGCCGTACGGGACGGCCCAGCAGGTCCGGCAGGAAGCGCTGAGCGTCCTGGAGGCCATCGGCGTGCCGGCCGCCTGGCGGCACAGCACCGGCCGCGGCGTGACCGTCGCCGTGCTCGACACCGGCACCGACGCGGCCGCGCCCGACCTGGCCGGGTCGGTCATCACCGGCCCGGATTTCACCACCGGCGCGGACCCGGCCGGATACCAGCCGCCGTTGCTGCACGGCACCTGGATGTCCTCGATCATTGCCGCGCACGGCAGCGGCCCGGGCGAGGCCGGCGGCATGATCGGCGTCGCGCCGGCGGCCAGGATCCTCTCGGTCCGGGTCATACTCGACCGCGGCGAGCCCGGCTACCGCAGCTACCAGGCCCAGGCCAGCTACTACGACGCGATCGCCAAGGGCATCAGGTACGCCGCCGGGCACGGCGCCCAGGTCATCAGCATGTCGCTCGGCTCCACCGGCCCGTCCGCCGAGGTTCAGCAGGCCGTCGGCTACGCCATCGCCCGCGGCGCGGTCGTCGTCGCCTCGGCCGGCAACCAGGGCTCGGCCGCGGGCGGCACCACGCCGCTGTCCTACCCGGCCGCCTTCACCGGAGTGATCTCGGTCGGGGCCGTCGGGCCGGCGGGGCAGCGGGCCGCCTTCTCCGACCGCAACTCCTCGGTCGAGCTGTCCGCCCCGGGCCTGGACGTCCCCGGTGCCGCGCCGGGCGGCTACCTGGCCGGCAACGGCACCAGCCCGGCCGCGGCGCTCGTCTCCGGCGTGGTGGCGCTGATCCGGTCGGAGTACCCGCGGCTCAGCCCGGCCCTGGTCAGCCAGGCGCTGATCACCTCGGCGCAGTACCGGCCGCCGGGCGGCTACAGTCCTGGCACCGGGTTCGGGGAGGTCGACGCGGCCGCCGCGCTGGCCGCCGCGGCCCGGCTGGCGGCCGACCCGCCGCCGCCCGGCCAGCCCGCCGCGGCGCGCTTCCGGCCGTCGGCCTCGGGGAGCGCACGGCCCGCGCACACCGCGCACACCGCGCACACCGCGCAGGCCGCCCCGGAGCGCCGCGACGCGGCGGTGATCGGCGGGCTGGCCGCGCTGACCGGTGCCGCCGCGCTGGCCTTCGGCCTGGCCGCGGCCGAACTGACCCGGCGCGGCCGCCGGGCCCGGTCGGAGGGCCGCCGCATCCGGCCCGGTCAGCCTGAAGGACGTCCTGGCTGACCCGGCACCAGCGGCCGCCCTCGGCCCGCGCGCTCACCCGGCCCGCCCCCGCCGGCCGTTACGGCAGCGTCAGGATGTCAGCGCCGTCGGCGGTGACCACCAGCGTGTGCTCGAACTGCGCGGTGCGCTTGCGGTCCCGGGTGACCGCGGTCCAGCCGTCCGGCCAGATGTCGTAGCTGATCGTGCCGAGCGTCAGCATCGGCTCGATCGTGAACGTCATGCCCGGCTCCAGCACCCGGGTCGCGTCCGGGTCGTCGAAGTGCGGCACGATCAGGCCGGAGTGGAACGTGGTGCCGATGCCGTGGCCGGTGAAGTCCTTCACCACCCCGTAGCCGAAGCGGCGCGCGTAGGCCTCGATGACCCGGCCGATCACGTTCAGCTGGCGGCCCGGCTTGACCGCGCGGATGCCGCGCATCAGCGCCTCCCGGGTCCGCTCGACCAGCAGCCGGGAATCGGAGTCCACGTGGCCCGCGCAGAACGTCGCGTTGGTGTCGCCGTGCACCCCGCCGATGTAGGCGGTGATGTCGATGTTGACGATGTCGCCGTCGGCGACCACCGTGTCGTCGGGGATGCCGTGGCAGATGACCTCGTTCAGCGATGTGCACAGCGACTTGGGGTAGCCGCGGTAGCCGAGCGTGCTGGGGTAGGCACCGTGGTCGCAGAGGAACTCGTGCCCGGCCCGGTCCAGCTCGTCGGTGGTCACGCCGGGCTGCACGTGCCGCCCCACCTCGGCCAGCGCCTGCGCGGCGATCCGCCCGGCGATCCGCATCCGCTCGATGGTCTCGGCGTCCTTGACGTCAGGCTCGCCGAGCCGGGGGAACCTGCGGCCGACGTATTCGGGCCGCGGGATGTCCGGGGGAACGGGCCGGAGCGGGGAAACCCGGCCAGGCTGGAGCGCCGTCGACATGATCTGCCAGTGTAGTGCCCATGAGCGAGCAGCAGCACTGGTGGTTCTGCCTCAAGCACATGGCCGTCGAGCCGGACGCCGGGTGCCCGAACAAGGACCGGCTCGGCCCGTTCCCCACTCAGGAAGCGGCGGCCCGGGCGCTGGAGACCGTGCACGAGCGCAACGAGGAATGGGACGCCCAGGACCGGGACTAAGCCGGGTCCGGCCCCGCGCCGGGCCCGGCGCAGGCCGGTATCGTAAGCATGAGCATCAACCCGGGCCGGAAGGGGCGGTGGGGCACGCGGTGACCGAGCAGAGCCCGGGCCGGGACCTGCCCCCGGCCGCGCAGGCACGGATGGCCGAGATGAAGGCCAGCGGCACTTGGGGCTCGGCGCTGTCAGCCGAGGAGTTCAGCGCCATCCGCGGGGCCGGCTTCGAGCCGGTCGGCCAGGTGCTGGGCGCCGCCGTCTACAACATCGGCTACACCGGCGGCTTCGCCTGCTCGGGCGGCTGGGCCGGTTACGGCGGTTTCGCGTCGCCCTACCGCGGGGTCACTGCCATCTCCGGGTACGGCGGGGACAACTCGTTCCGGCCGATGGTGGAGGCGCTCTATAAGGCGCGCCGGTCGGCCATCGGGCGGATGGAGGCCGAGTGCGCCGCGCTCGGCGGGCACGGCGTGGTCGGCGTGGCGCTGACCATCGGCGCGTTCCCGGCGGGCGGGCTGGAGTTCAAGGCCATCGGCACCGCGGTGCGCGCGCCTGGCGGCGTCCCGCTGGCGCGCCCGTTCACCTCCGATTTGTCCGGCCAGGACTTCGCCAAGCTGATCATGGCCGGCTGGGTGCCCGCCGGGCTGGCGCTCGGCATCTCGGTCGGCGTCCGGCACGACGACTGGATGACCATCACCCAGACCCGGTGGGGGACCGGCAACACCGAGGTCACCGGCTACACCGAGCTGGTCAATATGACCCGGCACGACGCGCGGGTTCAGCTCGAGCGCGACGTGGCCGGCAAGGGCGCCGACGGGGTGGTGGTGCAGTCCATGCAGACGCAGATCCGCGAGCGCGAGTGCGCGATGCAGGAACACCGCCGCGACCACATCGCCGAGGTCACGATCATCGGCACGGCCATCGCCCAGTTCGGCGCCGGGCGGCATGCCGCGCCGCCGAGCCTGGCGATCATGTCGCTGGACCCGCAGCGCCGCCAGGCCGCCCGGGTCAGGCTCGGCGGCCCGCGCGATCAGGCGAGCCTGCCGGGGGAACCGGGGCTGGGCCGGTGATCAGGCCGGACGGCGCGGCCGGGGCGCCAGGGCGGGGGCGGGCCGCCGGGCGCGCTGCCGGGGGGACAGCAGCCACACCGGTCAGGACACAGCAGAGGGAGTGCCATGACTGAGCAGCAGGAAAGCACTGAGCCCGCCGCCGGGCCGTCACCGGGGGCCGGGCTGGCCGCGGCCGGGGTGCCGCAGGACGCGATGCGCCGGCTGGCCGAGCTGCGGCCGGGCGAGCCGGGGTCGATCTTCACCTCCGACCTGTCGGTCAACGAGTTCCTGCTGGTCCGCGAGGCCGGCTTCCGGCCGCTCGGGCTGGTGCTGGGCAGCTCGATTTACCACGTCGGGCTGCAGATCGGCCGGTGGAGCAAGAACCAGGAACTGGACGTGCTGTCGCAGGCCATGTACCACGCCCGCGAGCTGGCCATGACCCGGATGGAAGCCGAGGCGGACGCCGTCGGCGCCGACGGCGTGGTCGGCGTGCGGCTGGACGTGGAGATGAAGGAGTTCGGCGCCGACGTCGCCGAGTTCATCGCGGTCGGCACCGCGGTCAAGGCCGAGCCGGACGCAGCCGGCGGCGGGGTCACCGAGTGGCGCAACAACAAGGGCCTGCCGTTCACCTCCGACCTGTCCGGCCAGGACTTCTGGACCCTGATCCGGGCCGGGTACGCGCCGCTCGGCATGGTGATGGGCTCGTGCGTGTACCACATCGCGCATCAGAAGCTCGGCGCCAAGATGGGCAACATCGGCCGCAACGTCGAGCTTGAGCAGTTCACCCAGGCGCTGTACGACGCCCGCGAGCTGGCCATGGCCCGGATGCAGGCCGAGGCCGAGGCGCTGCAGGCCGAGGGCATTGTCGGCGTGCAGTTGCGCCAGCACAGCCACACCTGGGGCTCGCACACCACCGAGTTCTTCGCGATCGGCACCGCGGTCCGGCCGCTGCGCGCCGACCACGTCATCGAGCGCCCCACCATGGTCCTCAGCCTGGATTAGCCGCGGATTAGCCGGCCTTCACCCCCCGGGGGGCGCAGCGGCTCCGCTCACCGCGTCGAGAAGGCGGGCCAGGCGGCCGCGCAGCCCGGGGTGCGCCAGCTGGTCCAGGCCGATGCCAGGCAGCTGCCGCCCGGGCAGCTGGCGGCCGGGCCGCAGCCGGCCCGGCTCCCCGGCCGCCGCGCTGACCAGGTGCTGGGCCGCGTCGAACGACATCGGCGCAGCGCCGGGCACCGCCAGCGCCTCGTGCGCCACCGTGTCCAGCTCGGGATCGTCGCGGTCCAGGGCGAAGATCGTGGCGCCGGTCTTGCGGGCGTCGGCCAGCCGCTCCAGCAGCGGGTCCGGGGCTGCCTCGGAGCTGACGACCAGCAGCGTGTCGTCCCGGGCCGCCGCCTCCAGCCGCCCCAGGCCGACCGCCAGGTGCGGCGGCGCGCCGGCCGGCGGCGACCACCGCACCAGCACCGGGTCGAGCCCGGGCAGCGCGGCCAGCCGGGCCTCGTCGGCCAGGTGCGCGGTCATGTGCCAGGGCTCCTCCAGCGGGGTGCCGACCACCAGCAGCCCGTGCGGGGTGCGCGCCTGCCGCCGCAGCGCCCGGGCGAAGTAGCGGGTGCGCTCCAGCCAGCCGGTCGGGGCCAGCAGCAGCCGCAGCGCGTCGACCTGGTCGGCATTCATGCCTCTATGGTGCCCCAGCCGCCACGCAATTGCAGGATTTCGTGACCACCCGATTACGCCGAGCCGGCCGGGCAGCGGGCCCGCGGCCCGCCCGCGGCGGCCGGGCCGGCCGGGCGGTCTGGCAAGATCGGGGAACATGTCAGCAGACGCAGCTGCGTCCCCGCCCGCCGAGCGGGCCGCGCAGCTCACCATCGGGGTGCTCGGCGGCACCGGCGACCAGGGCCGCGGCCTGGGCCGCCGGCTCGCGCAGGCGGGCCACCGCATCATCATCGGCTCCCGGGACGCGGGCCGGGCCGTGGCCGCCGCCGCCTCCGTCGGCGACCCGCCCCAGGTGACCGGCGCGGCCAACGCCGGCGCCGCGCGGGACGCCGACCTCGTGATCGCGGCCATGCCCTACGAGGGGCACGAGGCGCTGCTGACCGCGCTGGCGGACCTGCTGGCCGGCAAGATCGTGGTCGACTGCGTGAACCCGATGGGCTTCGACGCCCGCGGCGCCTACGCCCTGCCGGTGCCCGAGGGCAGCGCCGCCCAGCAGGCCGCCGCGGTGCTGCCGGACAGCACGGTGGTCGGCGCGTTCCACCACGTCTCGTCCGTCCAGCTGCTCGACGACAGCGTCACCGACCTGGGCCAGGACGTGCTGGTGCTCGGCGACGACCGGGCCGCGACCGACCTGGTGCAGGCGCTGGCGGACCGGCTGCCGGGAGTACGCGGCGTGTACGCCGGGCGGCTGCGCAATTGCGGCCAGATCGAGGCGCTGACCGCCAACCTGGTGTCGGTCAACCGCCGCTACAAGGCGCACGCGGGCCTGCGCGTCACCGACATCGGGTAACGCGCAGGCCCGGTGCGCCAGCACGCGGCCGCCGCCGCCCGGGCCCGGTCAGCGGTAGGAGTACTCCGGCGTGGGGAAGGTCCCGCCGGTCACGTCGGCGGCGAAGTTCTCCGCCGCCCGCCGCAGCACGTCCGCCACGTCGGCGTACTTCTTGACGAACTTCGCCGTGCGCGGCGACAGCCCGGCCATGTCCTGCCAGACCAGCACCTGCGCGTCGCAGTCCGGCCCGGCCCCGATGCCGATCGTCGGGACGCTCAGGCTCTCGGTGACCCGCGCGGCCAGCTCGGCCGGGACGCACTCCAGCACGACGCTGAACGCGCCCGCCGCTGCCAGCGCCTTGGCGTCGTGCAGCAGCCGGTCGCCGTCCTCGCCGCGGCCCTGCACCCGGTACCCGCCGAAGGCGTTCACCGACTGGGGCGTGAGCCCGAGGTGGGCCATCACCGGGATGCCGGCCGCGACCAGTTCCTCGACCTGGCGGACCACCCGGTAGCCGCCCTCCAGCTTGACCGCCTGCGCGCCGGTCTCCTTCAGGAACCGGGTGGCCGACTCCAGGGCCGCCTGCGGCGACGCCTGGTAGGACCCGAACGGCAGGTCCGCCACGATCAGCGCCCGGCTGGTGCCGCGCACCACCGCCGCGGTGAGCGGGATCAGGTCGTCGAGCGTCACCGGGATCGTGGTCTCGTGCCCGAACACGACCATCCCCGCCGAGTCCCCGACCAGCAGCACCGGGATCCCGGCACTGTCGAAGACCTGCGCGGTGAGCGCATCGTAGGCGGTGAGCATCGGCCATTTCTCGCCGCGGGCCGTGAAGCCCGCGATGTCCCGGACGGTCAGCCGCCGTCCATTGCGGCCGCCGTAGAGCGGGCCTGGAGCCTGGGTCTGCGCATGTGTCGCAGCCTGGGCCGCATCGTGCAACGTCATGGGTTCCTCCGGTGTCTCGAGTCGCCCCGCTGGCGTACCCGGACACCCGCATCATGACATGAACCCCGGGACCCCCAGAAGTCTTCCGTGCCGCCCTGCCGCCGCCGCTGGCGCATATGACCTCCGATACGGTATCGTCTCGTATTGTTATTCGGCAGTGCCCCCGCGAAGGACGTCATGGACCCCCAGACCATCTACCGCCGCCGCTGGGTCATCCTCAGCGTGCTGATCATCAGCCTGATGGCCATCGTGCTCGACAACACGGTGCTGAACATCGCGCTGAAGACCATCTCCGAGCCGAAGGCCGGCCTCGGCGCCAGCCAGAGCGAGCTCGAATGGGCCATCAACTCCTACACGCTGGTGTTCGCCGGCCTGCTGTTCAGCTTCGGCGTCGTCGGTGACCGGATCGGCCGCAAGCGGATGCTGATGATCGGCATGGCGATGTTCGGCCTGGCCTCGCTGCTCTCGTCGTACGCGCAGACGCCGACCGAGCTGATCTGGGCCCGGGCCGCGATGGGCCTGGGCGGCGCCGCGGTCATGCCCCAGACCCTGTCGATCATCACCAACGTCTTCGAGCCGCGCGAGCGCCCCCGCGCGATCGGCATCTGGGCCGCGGCGGTGGGGATCTCGATCGCGATCGGCCCGATCGCCGGCGGGCTGCTCCTTGACTACTTCTGGTGGGGCTCGGTCTTCCTGATCAACGTGCCGCTGACCGCGGTCGGCGTGATCGCGATCGCGCTGCTGGTGCCCGAGTCCAAGTCCCCCTCGCCCGGCCGGCTGGACTACCTCGGCGTGGTGCTGTCCATCGCCGGGCTGGTGCTGGTGGTCTACGGCATCATCTCCGGCGGCGACACCGGGTCCTGGCTGCGGGCCGGCGTGCTCGGCCCGATCGCGGGCGGGCTGGCCGTGCTGGCGCTCTTCGGCTGGCAGGAGCTGCGCACCGCGCACCCGTCGCTGGACGTCCGGCTGTTCCGCAACCCGCGGCTGTCCGCCGCGGCCGCCGCGATCGCGCTGGTGTTCTTCGCCATGTCGGGCGTCTACTTCTTCATCAGCTTCTACCTGCAGAACGTCCGCGGCTACAGCCCGCTGCACGCCGGCCTGCTGACCATCCCGCTCGCGGCCGGGCAGCTGCTGGCCTCCACCCGCAGCGCCTGGCTGGTGCGCCGGTTCAGCACCCGGGCGGTCTGCTGCGCCGGCCTGCTGATCGTCGCGGTGGCGCTGACCGGCTACCACTTCCTCGGCACGACCACGCCGATCTGGGCGCTGGAAGTGATCTTCTTCATCCAGGGCGCGGGCATGGGCAGCGTGATGCCGCCGGCCACCGAGGCGGTCATGTCGGTCGTGCCGCGCAGCCGCGGCGGGGCCGGCTCGGCGATCACCAACACCTCCCGCCAGGTCGCCGTGGCCCTCGGCGTGGCGGTGCTCGGCTCGATCCTGGCCCAGGCCTACCGCAGCCAGCTGTCCCCGCACCTGACCGCGCTGCCGGCCGCCGCGCGGGCCACCGCGACCCAGTCGATCGCCGCCACCCAGGCCGTGGCCGCCCGCCTCGGCCCGGCCGGGGCGGGCCTGCGGGCCGCGGCCGGCCCCGCGTTCGTGCACGCCATGCACGTGACCTCGCTCATCTCGATGGTCATCGCGGTGCTCGGCGCCGGCGCGATGGCGGTGTGGATGCCGGGCCGCCGGGCTCAGCTCGCCGCCCAGGCCGGTGACGCCGACGCCGGACTCAGTACAGAAAGGCCCGTGATCAGCCAGCAGGCCCCTGAACGCCAGCCCGCCGCCAGTGCCCCGGCCGCGCCCGCCGCGGCCGGGGACCGGGCCCCGGACCCGGCCGGGGAGGCGGCGCGATGACGGGCGCGACCGCGCAGGACCAGCGATCCGGCCCGCGCGCCTCCCAGGCCGACCGGGCCGGCCGGGCCGCCGCAGCGCCCGGCGAGGCGCCGCCGGCCGGACCGGGCGGCGGCGCGCCGCGGCGCCCCGGGCGGCCGCGCAGCGAGCAGGCCGGCCAGGCCATCATCGACGCGGCGCTTGACCTGTTCGCCGAGGCCGGCCCGGAGGGGCTGTGCATCGAGCAGGTGGCGGCCAGGGCCGGTGTCGGCAAGGCCACGATCTACCGCCGCTGGCCCGGCAAGGAGGACCTGCTGCTGGCCGCGCTCGCCGCGCTGAAGTCGCCGCTGCCGGAGCCGCAGGGCAAGTCGGTGCGGGCCGACCTGATCGCGATCCTGGAGGCCATGCGCGGCGACTTCGCCGACCCGACGCGCCGCCGCCTGCATCTGCTGCTGATGGGGGAGGGAGAGAAGTACCCGCGGCTGATGGAGCGCTACTTCAGCACCGTCATCGAGCCGCGCCGCGAGGCGGTCCGCGCTGTGCTGCGCCGCGGCGTGGCGACCGGCCAGCTGCGCGAGGACGCCGACCTCGAGGCCGCGCTGTTCATCCTGGCCGGTGCCTCGCTGGTGCGCGGCCCGCTGGCCCCCCGGCAGGCGGCCGGCTACGCCCGCCGGGTGATCGACGAGCTGCTGCGCGGCCTGTCCGCGCGCTGAGCACTGCCGCCGTGGCCCGCCGGGCGCGTAGCCGGCTGGCCCCCGCTGTCCGCTGCCCGCGCTGGCCAATCACGAGCGGTGATCATCTGATTCTCGTCAGGGCGGGCCGTGAACCCCGATAATCCCCCCATGGGGGAGTTCCCGGCCGGGACGATCACGATGTTGTTCAGCGACATCGAGGGGTCGACGACGCTGCTGGCCCGCTTGGGTGACCGCTACGGTGAGGCGCTGTCGGCTCAGCGGGCGCTGATACGGGCGGCGTTCGCCCGCCGCGGTGGCCAGGAGATGGGCACCGAGGGGGACAGTTTCTTCGTGGTCTTCGCATCGGCTGCCGACGCGGTGCGCTGCTGCGTCGCGGCGCAGCGGGCGCTGGCCGGTCATGACTGGCCGGGCGGGGTGGCGGTACGGGTGCGGATGGGCCTGCACTCGGGGGCAGGCCCGCCACGAGGGCGGCTACGTGGGGATGGACGTGCACCGGGCGGCGCGGATCGCCGCTGCCGCCCGCGGCGGCCAGGTGGTGCTGTCGGAGGCGACCAGGCAGCTGGTGGCCGCCCGGCTGCCGGCCGGAGTGTCGGTCAGGGACCTGGGTTTTTACCGGCTGAAGGACATTGCCGCGCCGGAGCGCATCTATCAGCTGGTCGTACCCGGCCTGCCGGAGCGATTCCCGCCGCTGAAGAGCCCGATGGCGGAGGCGCCGGCGGCGGCCCCTGCCGCCGGGTCGGTGCCCATCGTAGGCCGGATCGCCGAGCGGAAGGCCCTGCTGGCCGCCTACGCACAGGTGGCGGACGGCCAGTCGCAGGTGCTGCTGCTCACCGGAGCCGCGGGGATCGGCAAGACCAGGCTCGTCCAGGAACTCTGCGCGCAGGCGGCGTCGGCCGCTGGCGGGGCGCAGGTGCTGGTCGGGGAGTCGGCGCCGCTGGCAGGCGCCGCGCTCGCGTACGGGCCGTTCGTGGCCGCGCTGCGCAATCAAGCCGACTGGCTGCTCGCGGACGACGCCGCGAGCGACATGCTCGCCGCCCGGCACCGCCTTTTCGTGCGGGTGCTTGAGCTGCTGGCGGGCCTGGCGGCCGGGTCACCGGTGGTCCTGGTCCTGGAAGACCTGCACTGGGCCGATGAATCCTCCCGCGAATTGCTGGCCTTCCTCGCCGTCCGGTTGCGCGACAAGCCGGTGATGATGCTCTGCACGCTGCGCGAGGAGGAGCTCGCGGGCGCGGTCGGGCAGTGGCTGGCCGAGCTGGAGCGGCGGCCCGGCGTCACCCGGCTGCGGCTGGGGCGCCTGGCCGATAGTGAGATCGCCGAGCTCGTCACTGACCTGCTGCCGGCGGCGACTGCGAGCGCCGAGCGGGTGGCGAGCGTGGTCGCCGCCGCAGAAGGCAACCCGCTGTACGCCAGGGAACTTGCCTACGCCGGCCCGGAGGCGCTGCCCGCTTCGGTCACCGATGCCGTGCTGGCCAAGGTGTCCAGCCTCACGGCCCAGGCCCGGGCCGTGGTGGACCAGGTCTGTGTCGCGGACGGCGGGATGTCCCATGACTTGCTGGCGGCCACCGTCCCGCTGACCGAGAAGCGCCTGCTGGCGTCGACGCGCCAGGCCGTCGCCTCCGGATTGCTGGTCACGGCGGGTGACGGCTACGCCTTTGGCCACGCGCTCATCCGGCAGGTGCTCTACACCCATCTGCTGCCAGGCGAGCGGCGGCAGCTGCACCGCCGTCTTGCGGAAGCCTTCGCGGCGCGGGCGGGCGCCGATCCCGGCCTGCTGGCCCAGCACTGGCACCTGGCGGGCTGCCCTGACCGGGCCGGCGCCGCGGCCGTGGTGGCGGCGCGCCAGGCGGTGTCGGCGCGCGCCTACCCAGAGGCCGTCCGTTACTACGCCCTGGCCATCGACCTGGCTGACTGGCTGCCGGAATCTGGCCCCGCCCTGGTGGAGGAGGCGGCCCGGGCGGCAAGCTGGGCCGGCCACCCAGATCGCGCCGCAGAGTGGGCGGCCCAGGCGCTCACCCAGTCCGGCTCCGCCAGCCCGGCCGGCCGGGCGCGCCTGCTGGAGCGCATCGGACGTTACCGCTTTGAGGCAGGAGACCTCAGCGCGGCCGTCGATGCCACCGGGCAGGCGGTAGCGCTGCTTTCCGACGGCCCGCCATCCGCCTTGCGGGCCCGGGTCCTCGCCGCGCTGGCCACCTGGCGCATGCTGCTCGGCGAGTTCGCCGGGGCGCTGCCGGTGGCCGAGCGCGCGGTGGCGGAGGCGCAGCAGACCGGCGCGGTGGCGGAGCACGCCCATGGCCTGGCGACGCTCGGCATCATCCAGGCCCAGCACGGGGAGCTTGACGCCGGGACAGCCGCGCTGCGCAGGTCGTTCACCCTCGCCCGGCGCGCCAGCAACGCCGAGGATGTTGTCCGGTCCGCGGCCAACCTGATGTACCTGCTGATCACGGCAGGCCGCTTCACCGAGGCGCTCGAGGTGGCACAGGCCGGACGGCAGGCGGCCAGGTCCCTGGACGCGCCGCCGGCGCTGACGTCAGCGCTGGACAACAACGCGGCTGCGGTGCTGCACGCGACCGGCCGGTGGCAGGAAGCCGATCGGCTGCTGGCCGAGGCGATCGGCGAGTCAGAGGTAAAGGTCACCCGGTACCTGGAACTCATGCAGCTGGAACTCGCCGTCGGCCGGGGCGACGACGAGCAGGCGGCGAAGCTGGCCGCCTCACTGGCCAAGGCGCCCCCGGATCCCGGGCTCACCGGCCCGCTGCGCGCCTGCCTCGCCGAGCACGCGCTCTACCGCGGCGATCTGGCCGCTGCCGCCGGTGAGGTGCTGGACGGGCTCGCGGTGCTGGCGGGCACCGGCTGGTCCGAGGAGGAGATCCGGCTGGTGGCGGCCGGGGCCCGGGTGGCCGCCGATCTCACTGCGCTCCCTGCGGCCGGGCGGCCGGGGGACCTTCCTGAGCTCTGGGCGCCGGCCGCCGCGACCTTCGGCGACAGGGCCCGGGCCATCAAGGAGCAGGACAGCTCCCGGCGGCCGGGTGTCGCCGCCTTCGCGGCCCTGGCGGCGGCCGAGCACGCCCGCATGCACGGGACCGATGACGGGCCCGCCTGGAGCGCCGTGGCTGACGAGTGGCGTGCGGCCGGCCAGCCCTACCGGGAGGCCTACGCACGCCTGCGCCAGGCGGAGGCCGCAGCCCGGGCCGGCCAGCGCGCAGCAGCAGCCCGTGCGCTGGCGGCGGGCGAGGTCCTGGCCCGCAAGCTCCCGTCGGCTCCGCTGCTCAGCCTGGCCGGAAAACTGGCGCGGCGGGCGGGACTGGCGGCTGGAGCCGGAGAGCAGGAATAGCGAGCGCACGGTCCCCGTGCACATCTGGTGTACCTCTGCCACACTTTGGTGAGCCGAGGCGGCAAGGTCTAGCGCGGCCGGTAGCTACCCGCTCCTCGGCCCGGACGGTGCCATCCGAGGAGGGGCCGATGCACCCGGAACCAGGCCTGCGATTGCAGATCGGGACTGACCCGACCGACTGGATCGTGCCAGCGGCCGATGAGGACGCGCTGGCGCGGGAGCTGAGCCAGGCCGCCGAACCTCTTGTGCTGCCGGTCGCCGCGCCGCTCCCAGGCCGGCTGGTGCTCTCGCCGCAGGGTGCCGCGACGGTGTCGGTGCTCCGGCCGCCCGCGGCCGCCGGCGCGCACCCGACCGGGGTGGCCGGGCCTGCGAGGCCGGTGCTGTACCTCCCGTCGGTGACCGGTGCCAGCCGGGAGCGGCCAGGGCACGGGCTGGACCCCGATACCGATCTGGCCGCATTGGAGCAGGAGATCGTGGCCGCGCTGGCCACCGGCGACCGGCTCACCCTGCAGATCAGCTCCTTGGCGGACGGCGGGGTCCTGGTGCTGAATGGTGCCGTCCTGGCCTTTGCGGTTCTCGCCTGGGCGCCCTGGCCCGCCCACGGCGCACACCCCACCGGCTAGCGCCGGCCCCGGAGAGCTGGGCAGGCTGATCGCCGTGACGAGGGATAACCGGGCGCTGGCAGCAGTATCGGCTGCTCAGCTTGCTGTCGGGCTGTCCGGGATGGCCGTCGCCATCCGCCGCCGGCGGGCCTTCGACATCCCGTTCTGGCACGGCCGGGAGTCCGCGGTCGGACGCGATTCGCTGCTCATGGGAACCGCCTTGTCCGCGCCGGTGGTGATGCTGGGCGCTCAGGCCTGGTCCACTGCGGTCCTGGCCCGGCGGCCCAACCTGGCGGCGGAACGGCTGCTGGGCGGGCTGGGTGCCGCGATGGTCGCGGGTTACCTGTCGGAGCGGCTGGTGCGCCGCCGGCTGCTCCCCTCGGGCTGGGACGCGGCCGAGACTCCCGTGGTGACCGCGGGAATGAGCCTTGCGGCGGGCATGGCGCTGCTCGGCCTTCGCGGGGCCGGCACCGAGTCAGCACCTGTGCGGGTGTCGTGAGGCGCGCCTAGAATCGCCGGGTGGCTGATCCCCTGCCCGGCCTGGACTTCGGCGGCGCGCACGATGACACTCCCGGCTACGGCGCCCGCGACCCCGACGACCCGGGCCCGCCCGAGCCGGACTCCGGCGGCTTCGACCCGGCGGACCCGGATCCGGACGGCCTGGACCTGGCCGCGATGGACCTGGCCGGGCCGGACCTGCCCGGCCTGGATCTGGCTTATCCGCCGTCCGGCGAGCCCGCGCAGGCCGGCCTCGCCCGCGGTGAGCTGGCGGGGGAGGATTTCACCGGGACCGCGCCGACGACCGTGCTGAGCCGGGTGTTCGGCTACGACTCCTTCCGCGGCGGCCAGCAGGAGATCATCGAGCACGTGGCCGGCGGTGGCGATGCGCTGGTGCTGATGCCGACCGGCAGCGGCAAGTCGCTGTGCTACCAGATCCCGGCGCTGGTCCGGCCGGGCACCGGCGTGGTGATCTCGCCGCTGATCGCGCTCATGCAAGACCAGGTTGACGCGCTGCGCGCGCTCGGCGTGCGGGCCGGCTTCCTCAACTCCACCCAGCAGCCGGCGCAGCGCCGCGCGGTCGAGGAAGCCTTCGTGGCCGGCCAGCTGGACCTGCTCTATCTCGCGCCGGAACGGCTGCGCGCCGAGTCCGCGCTGCGGCTGCTGGACCGGGGCAAGATCTCGCTGTTCGCTATCGACGAGGCGCACTGCGTGTCCCAGTGGGGGCACGACTTCCGGCCCGACTACCTGGAGCTGTCCGCGCTGCACCAGCGCTGGCCGGACGTGCCGCGGATCGCGCTGACCGCCACCGCGACCCGGGCCACCCGGGCCGAGATCGCCGAGCGGCTGGACCTGACGGCCGCGCGGCACTACGTGGCCAGCTTCGACCGGCCGAACATCCGGTACCGGATCGAGCCGAAGGCCGAGCCGTCCCGCCAGCTGCTGCGGCTGCTGAGCACCGAGCACGCCGGTGACGCCGGGATCGTGTACTGCCTGTCCCGCGCGTCGGTGGAGAAGACCGCCGAGATGCTGACCCGGGGCGGCATCACCGCGCTGCCCTACCACGCGGGCCTGGACGCGGCGACCCGCACCGCGCACCAGGCCCGGTTCCTGCGCGAGGACAGCCTGGTCATGGTGGCCACCATCGCGTTCGGCATGGGCATCGACAAGCCGGACGTCCGGTTCGTCGCGCACCTGGACCTGCCCCGCTCGGTCGAGGGTTACTACCAGGAGACCGGCCGGGCCGGCCGCGACGGCCTGCCCGCGACCGCCTGGCTGGCCTACGGCCTGGCCGACGTGGTGCTGCAGCGGCGGCTGATCGATCAGTCCGAGGGCGACGCCGCGCACCGGCGCCGCCAGGCAGCGCACCTGGACGCGATGCTCGCGCTGTGCGAGACCGTGCAGTGCCGCCGCGCCCAGCTGCTGGCCTACTTCGGCGAGACGTCCGCGGCCTGCGGCAACTGCGACACCTGCCTGACCCCGCCGCAGGCCTGGGACGGCACGGTCGCGGCGCAGAAGCTGCTGTCCGCGGTGTACCGGCTGGACCGGGAGCGCAACCAGCGGTTCGGCGCCGGGCACGTCATCGACATCCTGCTCGGCCGCGAGACCGCCCGGGTCGCCGACCAGGGCCACGCCTCGCTGAGCGTGTTCGGCGTCGGCGCCGACCTGCGCGAGTCGGAGTGGCGCGGCGTGGTCCGCCAGCTGCTGGCCCAGGGCCTGCTCGGGGTCGTGGGCGACTACGGCACGCTGGCGCTCAGCGCCGACAGCGCCGAGGTGCTGGCCGGCCGGCGCCCGGTCATGCTCCGGCGCGAGCCCGAGCCGGCCGCGCGCAGCCGCGGGCCGCGCCCGGCGAAGGCCGCGGCCGCGGCGGCCGCGGAGCTGCCGGCCGGGGCCGCCGCGGTGTTCGAGCGGCTGCGCACCTGGCGGGCCGCGGCGGCGAAGGAGCGCGGCGTGCCCGCCTACGTCATCTTCCACGATGCGACGCTGCGGCAGATCGCCGCGAAGTCGCCGTCCAGCCTGGCCGGACTGGCCGCGATCAGCGGAGTCGGCGAGGCGAAGCTGGCCGCCTACGGCGAGCAGATCCTCGCCGAGCTGGCCTCCGGCTGAAGCTGAAGGAGCACGATGCAGATCGGGGCGGTACTTCCGCAGACCGAGCTCGGCGGCGACACCGGCGCGGTGCGCGCCTGGGCGCAGGGCATCACCGGGCTGGGCTTCGCGCACATCCTGGCCTACGACCACGTGCTGGGCGCGGACCCGCAGGTGCACCAGGGCTGGGACGGGCCCTACGACGTGCGCACCACGTTCCGGGAGCCGTTCGTGCTGTTCGGCTTCCTCGCCGCGCTCACCCCGCTGGAGCTGGTCACCGGCATCATCATCCTGCCGCAGCGGCAGACCGCGCTGGTCGCCAAGCAGGCCGCCGAGGTCGACCTGCTCACCGGCGGCCGGTTCCGGCTCGGGGTCGGCCTCGGCTGGAACCGGGTCGAGTACGAGGCACTCGGGCAGGACTTCGCCACCCGCGGCGCCCGTGCCGAGGAGCAGGTCGGCCTGCTGCGCGAGCTGTGGACCCGGCCCGCGGTCACCCGCCACGGCCGGTTCGACCAGGTGACCGGCGCGGGCCTGGCCCCGCTGCCGGTGCAGCGGCCGATCCCGGTCTGGTTCGGCGGCCAGTCGGGGCCCGCCTACCGGCGCGCGGGCCGGCTCGCAGACGGCTGGTTCCCCCAGGTCAGCCCGGGCCCGGAACTGGACCAGGCGCGGTCGGTGGTGCACGAGGCCGCGGCGGCGGCCGGCCGGGACCCGGCGGCGATCGGGATGGAAGGCCGGGTGAGCTGGCGCGGCGACGCCGCCCGGCTGGCCGAGCGGGCCGGCCAGTGGCGCCAGGCCGGTGCCAGCCACCTGTCGGTCAATACGATGGGCGCCGGCCTGGCCGGCGCCGACGGCCACCTGGCCGCGCTGGCCGCCGCGGCGCAGGCGCTCGGCCTGGCCCCGCGCTAGCCGGCCGCGCCCGTTCGCCGCGGCTCGCCGGGCGTGTTCTACTGGATGCAGGCTGCCCAGCAGTCACATGACGGCCGTCAAGTCCCCGCTCCGTCGCGTAACCGGTCGTCACTGCGTCCCGAGCCGACGCGCCGCCCGGTCTCGGTACGGCTCAGGACGAGGTAACGGCGGCGCATGTCAACCCAGACTTCAACGCAGCAAACACCGGAAACTCACGCCTACGACGGCGACATGGCCTTCTCGGCCGCTGTCGGCACGCCGCCGGGCCAGACCGGCGGCCCGCTCCAGGTCGGGGTGACCGCGGGGCTGGCCGGAATACCGATCGTGGCGCTGGGCTTCGCCATCTGGCTGCTGTGGGGCCACGGCATCGGGATCGCCGATGTGCTGCTGATGGCGGGCCTCTACCTGCTCACCGGCCTCGGCGTGACGGTGGGCTTCCACCGGTGTTTCACCCATCGCAGCTTCCGCGCCGTGCCCGCGCTGCGCGTCGCGCTCGCTCTCGCGGGCGGGATGAGCTTCCAGGGCGCGGTCATCGCCTGGGTGGCTACGCACCGGCGCCATCACGCCTTCACCGACCGCCCCGGTGACCCGCATTCCCCCTACCGGTACGGCACCAGCATCGGCGGCATCCTGCGCGGGCTGTTTCACTCGCACTTCGGCTGGATGTTCCGCGACGACCCGACCCCGGTCGGCAGGTACGCGCCGGACCTGCTGGCTGATCCGGTGATGCGCGCCGTTTCCGCGGCGTTCCCGGCACTGTGCGTGGCCTCGCTCGCGATTCCGTTCGCGGCCGGCTGGGCGATCGGCGGCAGCTTCCGCGCCGCGCTGCTCGCGCTGCTGTGGGCCGGACTGGTCCGGGTGTGCCTGCTGCAGCACGTGACGTGGAGCGTCAACTCGCTGTGCCATGTGTTCGGCCGCCGCCCCTACCTCACCAGGAAGTTCGACCGGGCCACTAACCTGTGGCCGCTCGCGCTGCTGTCGTTCGGCGAGAGCTGGCATAACCTGCATCACTCCGATCCGACCTGTGCCCGGCACGGCGTAGGGCGGGCGGAAATCGACATGTCCGCAGCCGTCATCGGCATTTTCGAGCGTCTCGGCTGGGTCACCGATGTGCGCTGGCCGAGCGCGCAGCGGCTGGAGGGCCTGCGCCGCGGCGAGGCGAGCATGCGGTGACGGCGGCGCCGCCGCTGGAGCCGGCCGGCCGGGCTGCCGCGCCTCGGACGGCTGTGCTGGCAGGAACCGCTGCGCCGCCGGGCCCGGCTGCCCGGCCCGGCCCGGCCGTGCTGCCCGGCCCTGCGGAGCCTGCGGCGCAGGCCGCCATCGCGGGCACGCGCCCGGCGCGGTCCCGGGCCGGGCGGCGGGCCGCGAGCGTGCTGCTGTCCGCCGCGATCGTCGCGGGAGTATTCGGATTCGCGCTGCCGCATATCGCGGCCTACCGCGGCGTCTTGGCCAGCCTGAGCGCGATGGGCTGGCCGCAGATGCTGGTCATCGCCGCGGCGTTCGCCGCCAGCCAGGTCGCCACCTGGCTGATGATCACGGCCGTGGTGCCGTCGCTGCGGCTGCGGCAGGCTGCGATGGCCAATATGTCGTCCACCGCGGTAGCCAACACCGTGCCAGGCGGCGGCGCGGTCGCGATGGGGGTCAGCTGGGCCATGATGTCAGGCTGGGGAATCGGCACGGCCCACTACCTGCGGTACACCCTGGTCTCGGGGGTCTGGAACGTGCTGGCGCGGCTGGGCCTGCCCGTTGTCGCGCTGGGCCTGCTGGTCATCGCCGGGCGGCCGGGCGGGGGCCTGCAGGCCGCCGCCATCGCCGGCGCCGGCGTGCTGATCATGGTCGCGGCCGGTTTTCGCGCCGTCCTGCGCAGCGACCGGGCCGCCGACCGGGCCGGGCGTGCCGCCGGGCGGGTGCTGGCCGCGGGCTGCGCGCTGGCCCGCCTGCTGCCGCCGCGTGATGTGGCCGCGGCGCTGCGGGATTTCCGGTCCGGCGCGTCCCGCCTGGTCGCCGAGCGCGGCCTGCGGATCACCGCGACCACGATCGCGAGCCAGGTCACGCTGTGGCTGGTCCTGCTGGCCTGCCTGCGCTGCTGCGGCCTGAGCCAGGCGCAGGTGCCCTGGGCGCTGTCCCTGGCCGCCTTCGCCTTCGTCCGGCTGCTGTCGGTGCTGCCGGTGACCCCAGGCGGGGTCGGCGTGGTCGAGCTCGGCCTGACCGGCACGCTCGTCGCCGGCCTCGGCCCGGCCGCCGCGGCCCGGGTGGCTGCCGCGGTGCTGCTCTACCGCGGCGTCACCTACCTGCTGCCGATACCGCTCGGCGGGGCGGCCTACCTATGCTGGCGGTTCAGCCGCCGGCGCTGAGCGGGCGGGACAGACCGCGGACCCCGGAGGCAAGCCGTGACGGACGCGCCCGTCGACCTGCGCTCGGACACCGTCACCACGCCGTCGCCGGCCATGCGCCGGGCGATGGCCGCCGCCGAGGTCGGCGACGACTGGTACGGCGACGACCCGACCGTCAACCGGCTGCAGGACGAGGCCGCCGCCCTGACCGGCAAGCAGGCCGCCCTGTTCCTGCCCACCGGCACGCTGTGCAACCAGATCGCGCTGCACGCCTACGCCCGGTCCGGCCACTTCGTGGTGTGCGAGCAGGACGCGCACGCTGGCCGGGATGGAGGCCACCTCGTCCGCGGCGCTGTCGGGCATCGCGTTCCGCCGGGTGCGGGCTGCGGCGCCAGGCCGCCAGCTCACCGCCGCCGAGGTGGCCGCGAGCCTGGCGCCCGATCCCTACGACGTCGGGGTCGTGGACCTGGTCGCGGTCGAGAACACCCACCAGGTCGGCGGCGGCTCGGTGCTGGAGCCCGCCGGGCTGGCCGCGATCGCGGCGCAGTGCCGGGACCGCGGCGTGCCGCTCTACCTGGACGGGGCCCGGCTGTTCAACGCCTGCGCGGTGACCGGCGAGCCGGCCGCCGGCTACGCCCGGCACGCCGATGCGCTGATGTTCTGCCTGTCCAAGGGGCTCGGCGCGCCGGTCGGGTCGGTGCTGGCCGGCGACCGCGAGTTCATCGCCGAGGCGCGCCGGCTGAAGATCTTGTTCGGGGCGGCCTGGCGGCAGGCCGGGGTGCTGGCCGCCGCCGGGCTGGTCGCGCTGCGCGACGGGCCGGGCCGGCTCGCCGAGGACCATGCGCGCGCCCGGGCGCTGGCGCAGGGCCTGGCCGAGTTGCTGCCCGGCAGCACGAACCCGGCCGCGGTGCCGACCAACATCGTGTTCGCCGACGTCAGCGCCACCGGCCACGGCGAGCAGGAGTGGGCGGGCCGGCTGGCCGCCGAGGGCGTGCTGGTCACCACGGTGGCCGGCCGGGTCCGGATGCTCACCCACGTCGGCATCGGACCGGCTCAGATCAGCGGCGCCCTGGCCGGCTGGCGCCGGGCCGCCGCCGGACTGGCCGCGGCCCGCTAGGCTGGCCGCCCCGGCCGCCCGGTTCGCCCGGCCCGGGGGTATGTTCGCCCCTCAGGAGGCGGTCCGAGGGAGGACTCATGCAGTTCACCAAGCTGGGACATGCGTGCGTGCGGCTGGTCAAGGACGACGGCGTGCTGGTCATCGACCCCGGCGGCTGGAGCGGCGACGATGCGCTGGACGGCGCGCACGCGGTGCTGGTCACCCACGAGCATCCCGACCACCTGAATGCCGCCGCGATCCGGGCCGCGCTGGTGGCCCGCCCGGACCTGCAGCTGTGGGGCAGTCCCGCGACCACCGGCCAGTTCGCCGAGTTCGGCAGCCGGGTGCACGCGGCCGGGCACGGTGACCGGTTCACCGCGGCCGGCTTCGACGTCGCCGTCTACGGCCGCGAGCACGCCGTGATCCATCCCGACGTGCCGGTCGTGCCCAACACCGGCTTCCTGGTCGACGGCGAGATCTTCCACCCCGGCGACTCGTTCACCGTGCCGCAGGACAAGGTGAGCACGCTGCTGCTGCCGGTCAGCGCGCCCTGGCTGAAGATCAGCGAGGCGATCGACTACCTGCGCCAGGTCAACCCGCAGCGCGCCTACGCGATCCACGACGCGATCCTGAACGCCAACGGCATCAGCCTGGTGTCCAACCTGCTCAAACTGGCCCCGGGCCCGGGCGGCGGCCCGGCGCAGCGGCTGGAGCCGGGCACCACCGTCGAGCTGTAGCGCCCGGTGGAGCCGGTTCCGTCCTGGCCGGACCTGCTGCGCGCGGCCGCGCCCGGCTACGCCGAGCTGGCGCTGGCCAACATCCGGCGCGAGTTCCCCGCCGCCGTGCACTACGTGCTGGCCGGCCCGGACGACCGGCCGCCGCGGCCGCGCGAGGTCAACCCGGTGTTCTACGGCAGCTTCGACTGGCACTCGTGCGTGGAGATGCACTGGGTGCTGGCCCGGCTGCTGGCGGTGCTGCCCGACGAGGTACCGGTGCCGCTGATCCGGGAGGTGCTGGACGCCCAGTTCACCGCGGCCGGGCTGGCCGCCGAGGCGGAGTTCGTCGCGGGCCCGGCCGGGACACCGCAGCGGCCCTACGGCTGGGGCTGGGCGCTGGCGCTGGCGCAGGAGGCCGCCGGGTGCGGCGACCCGCACGCGCCGCGCTGGGCGGCCGCGCTGCGCCCGCTGGCCGCGGCGGCGGCCGCGCGGATGACGGGCTGGCTGGCGAGCGCGGACTACCCGGTGCGGCACGGGCTGCATCCCAACAGCGCGTTCGGCATGTCCCGGGCGCTCGGCTACGCCCGGGCCCGGGCCGCCGGCGGCGACGGCGCGCTGGCGGCGGCCATCACCGCCCGGGCCCGGGACTGGTTCGGCTCCGACGCCGGCTACCCCGGGCAGTACGAGCCGTCCGGGCACGACTTCCTGTCCCCGGCGCTGGCCGAGGCCGAGCTGATGGCGCAAGTGCTGGCGCCGTCAGCGTTCAGCGGCTGGCTGGACGGCTTCCTGCCCGGCCTCGCGGGCGGCCGGCCCGCCGCGCTGTTCTGCCCGGCCGCAGTCTCCGACGCCAGCGACGGGCAGATCGCGCACCTGCACGGGCTGAACGCCAGCCGGGCGTGGTGCTGGCGGCGGATCGCCGCCCGGCTGCCCGCCGGTGATCCGCGTGCCGCCGCGGCGGAGGCCGCCGCGCACCGGCACGCCCGGGCGGCGCTGCCGCACGTGGCCGGCGGCGACTACCTGGTGGAGCACTGGCTGGTCGCCTACGCGGTGCTGCTGCTGAGCTGACGGGCCGGGCCAGCGGCAGGCGCGCCGCCGGGACCGGTCAGCGCGGCCGGGCCGGCCGAGGCCCTGGCGCGCGCCCGCGCCGCGTCGATAATGAGGGGAACCGGACGGAGGAAGTGCGCATGGCTAGCTCGGCCGACTGGGTCGTGGTCGGACTTGATAACGGCGGTACCAGCAATAACGCGACCGTGCTGGACTCCGCGGGGCGCTTTCTCGTGGCCGGGCTGGCCGAGACGCCGAGCGAGGTCGGGCAGGGCACCAAGGCCGCGGTGGCCGCGCTCGGCCAGGCGCTGGAGGCGATCTTGGCGCAGACCGGCGTGCCGCGGCCGGCGGTGCGCGCGGTCGGCCTGGACTCGCCCGGCCCGGCCAGCGCCGACGGCGTGTTCACGGTCCAGGGACCGCCGAACTTCGGCCCGCCGGAATGGCGCGGCTTCGACTTCCGCGGCGCGCTGCAAGACCACCTCGGCCTGCCGGTGATCTATACCAACGACGGTAACGCAGCCGCGCTGTACGCGCACTTCCAGCACTTCGGCGCGGCCGCCGCGGAGCGCTCGTCGGTGGCCGCGATCGTCGGCACCGGCCTCGGCGGCGGCGTGATCGAGTCGGGCCGGCCGGTCAGCGGCGCGGCGGGCATGGCCGGGGAGTTCGGTCACGTGCACATCCCGCTGGCCGGGCTGCTGGAGCCCGGCCAGCCCGTGCCCGGCTGCAACTGCGGCTTCTCCGGCGACGCCGAGAGCATCGCGTCGCTGACCGGCATCCAGAAAAACCTGCTGCCGTACTGGCTGAGCCGCTACCCCGGCCACGACCTGGCCGCGATCGGGTCACCGGCCAAGGCCGCGCTGATGGTGCGCGGCTACGGCGAGAACCGTGACCCGCTCGCGATCCGGATTTTCGAGCAGCAGGCCATGGCGCTCGGCCGGCTGTTCACGATCGCCGCCAACTTCACCGACCCGCACGCCTACTTCATCGGCGGCGGCGTGGTCGAGGCGGCGCCGCAGTTCCGCGACTGGTTTCTCGGCGCCGTGCGCGAGCACACGATCCTGCGAGCCGAGCAGTCCGCGATCGCGGACTTCGCACTGGTCCCGGACCGGGACATGGCCGGAGCCCGGGGCGCGGCCATCGCCGCGCTGGAGCAGGTACGCTCCGGCCGGTAGCGGGCAGCCCGCGCGGTAAGGCCCTGTCCGGGCCTGCGGGCCGGCCGTGACGTTCGCCTCACTGGCCCGGGTGGCGTGGCGCCGCGCCCGTCAAGTAAGGTAAACCTTACCTACATCCGAGTCATGGAGGCGGCATGCTGGCCACGCTGGTGATCTTCCTGCGGGAGGGCGTCGAGGCGAGCATGATCGTCGCGATCTTGCTGGCCTACCTCAACCGCATCGGCCGGCGTGACCACTTCCGCGACGTGTTCGCCGGCGTCGGCGCGGCCCTGCTGCTGGCCACCGGCGGCGGCGTCGCGGCCTACGAGACCATCCGCAGCTATGACGGCTCCCGGGTGCAGACGATCTTCGAGACGGTCACGTTCATCGTGGCCGCGGTCGTGCTGACCTACATGACGTTCTGGATGCGCAGCCACGCCCGGTCGCTGTCGAAGGAGCTGCGGGCGCGCACCGACGCTGCGCTGGACGGCCGGGCCCGGTGGGGCCTCGGCCTGCTGGCCTTCCAGGCCGTCGGGCGCGAGGGCCTGGAGACCGTGGTGTTCACCCTCGCGATCATCTTCTCCACCACGGCGGCCGCCGCGCTGAGCGGCGCGGTCATCGGCCTGGCCGGGGCGCTGGGCATCGCGTTCGCGATCTACCGGCTGGGCCACAAGCTGAACCTGGGCCGGTTCTTCACCGTCATCGGCGTGCTGCTGATGGTCTTCGCGGCCGGCCTGGTCGCCGACGCGGTGCAGAACATGCAGCAGCTGGGCTGGCTGCCGGTGCTGACCACGCCGATGTGGCACACCACCAGCCTGCTGTCGCAAGACAGCGCATTCGGCGACGTGCTGCACAGCTTCTTCGGCTACAGCGACTCGCCGACCCCGCTGCAGCTGCTGCTGTACGTGGCCTACCTGGCGATCGTGATCGCCGCCTTCCTCGGCCTGCGCCCGCGGCCGGGCGGCCGCGGCCAGGGCGCCGCCGCGCACTGACGCGTCCGCCGGCGGCGGCCGCGGGCGTCAGCGGGCGGCCGGCCGCAGCACCACCCAGCTGCCCGGCCCGGGCCGGCGCGGGGCCCGCGCCGGGTCAGCCCGCGCGCCGGTGGTCGGCCAGGAGCTCGGTGATCACCTGCCGGGTCACGGCCGCGCCGGCCGGATCGGAGCGGATTACCCGGGCCAGCACGATCAGCGCCTTCCACAGCGCCCAGCCGCGGCCCCGGGCCCAGGCCCCCGGGTCGACCGGCAGCAGCTCGCGGAATGCCTCCCGGCTCTCGCCGGACAGCAGCGTCCAGGCGATGACCGTGTCGCAGGCCGGGTCGCCGACCGCGCAGCAGCCGAAGTCGATCACCGCGCGCAGCCGGCCTTCGTCCACCAGCAGGTTGCCGTCCGCGACGTCGCCGTGCACCCAGACCGGCGGCCCGGGCCAGTCCGCGGCCAGCGCCGCCTCCCACACCTCGGTCACCGCCGCCGCGTCGACCTCGGTGCCGAGCGAGCGGATCGCGTCCCGGGTCTGGGCGTCGTAGCTGCGCACCGGGGCGCCGCGCAGGAAATTGTGCTCGCCCGGCCGCGGGCCGCCGGCCGGGTCCGCCCGGTACAGGGCGGCGAGGAACCCGGCCAGGTCGGCGGCGAGCGCCGTCAGGTCGGCGGGCGGCGCCGCCGCCGCGGGCACGCCGGGCAGCCAGCGGTAGACCGACCACGGCCACGGGTACCCGCAGCCCGGCATGCCGAGTGCGAGCGGCACCGGGATCGGCAGGGGCAGCCCGGGCGCGAGGGCCGGCAGCCAGCGGTGCTCCTTGCTGACCTGCAAGGCGTACGGGGCGCCGCTGGGCAGCCGGACCGACATGCCCGCGCCGAGGCGGAACGTCCTGTTGTCCCAGCCGCCCGGCTCGACCGGCCGCACCGGCAGCCCCGCCCACTGCGGGAACTGCGCCGCGACCAGCCGCGACGCCAGTTCCGCGGTGATGTACTTCCGCTCCACGGCGGCATCATCTCCCGCCGCGGACCGGCCGGGAAAACGGTTTTCCGCCGGTCGGTACGCCTGCCGCCCGGGATACGCTGCGGCGGTGAGATGGCAGCCCGATGCGCCGAGGTGCGCCGAGTGCGGCTTCGACTGGGAGTGCAGCCGGGCGCAGGCCGCTGCGCTGGTGACGGCCGGGCCGGATGAGGCAGCCCGGATCCTGGCCGCGCTGCCCGACCCGGCCCGGCGCGACGGGGAAACCTGGTCGGCCTCGATGTATGCCTGGCACCTGGCGGACGTGCTGCGCATCGGCGCCGAGCGGCTGCTCACCCTGGCCTGCGACCCGGGCCGGGGGATCACCTGCTGGGACGAGAACGCCCTCGCGCAGGTGCGCCGCTACCAGTGGCTTTCCCCGGATGTCGGGCTTATCGTGTTGCGGTCGGCGGCCCGCGAGTGGGCGGACGCCGCCGCGGCCGCGCCGGACCGCGCCTCGGTCCGCCACCCCGGGTTCGGCGACCTCGGGGCAGCGGACCTCATCCGCCGCAACGCGCACGAGATGCACCATCACCTGATGGACCTGCGCCGCGCGGGACAGCCGGAGCCCGGAACGCCCGGGCCCGCCGCGGCGAGTCGGCCAGATCGGGAGGACGCACCGTGACCAGCGACCATCTGGCCGCGCCGCCGGGCGCGGCGGGCCGGGCCGCCGTGCCGGACCGCGCCCAGGTGGTGATCGTCGGCGGCGGGGTGACCGGCTGCAGCATCGCCTACCACCTGGCCCACCTGGGCTGGACCGACGTGGTGCTGCTGGAGCAGCACCAGCTGACCGCGGGCACCACCTGGCACGCGGCCGGGCTGATCACCTCGGCCGGGATGACCGACGAGACCGCGCTGTTCTTCAGCCGCTACTCCCGTGACCTGTACGCCCGGCTCGAGGCCGAGACCGGCCACTCGACCGGATTCCGCCCGGTCGGCCACCTGTCGCTGGCCACCACCCCGGCGCGGCAGGCGGCGCTGCGGCGCGAGGCGGCCTGGATGCACGGCTTCGGGGTTACCGATACCGAGATCTCCGCCCGCGAGCTGGCGGGCATGTGGCCGCTGGCCCGCACCGACGACGTGCTGTCGGCGTTCTACGTCGCCGACGAGGGCCGGGCCGACCCGGTCGGGGTGGCCACCTCGCTGGCCAAGGGCGCCCGCCAGCTCGGCGTGGCTGTCGTCGAGGGCGTGGCCGCGACCGGCGTGGTGCTGGACGGCCGGCGGGTCACCGGCGTGCGCACCGAGGCGGGCCCGATCGAGACCGAGGTCGTGGTCAACGCCGCAGGCATATGGGCCCGCCAGTTCGGAGCCCTGGCCGGGGTCCGGGTGCCGCTGCAGGCCGCCGAGCACTACTACCTGCTGACCGGCCCGGTGCCGGGAATGGACGCCGGCCTGCCGGTCATCGAGGACCCGGACCGGTACGGCTACTACCGGCCCGAGGGCGACGGGATGCTGGTCGGGCTGTTCGAGCCGGCCGGCGCCCCCTGGTCGCTGGACGGAGTGGCGCGGGAGTTCGCGTTCGGCAAGCTGCCGCCCGACTGGGAGCGGATGGAGCCCTACCTGGCCGCGGCCATGGACCGGATCCCGCCGCTGGCCGACGCCGGCGTGCGCACGTTCTTCTGCGGCCCCGAGTCGTTCACCGCCGACGTCAGGCCGCTGCTCGGCCCGGCGCCCGAGCTGGACGGCTACTTCGTCGCCGCCGGGCTGAACTCGCTCGGCATCCTGTCCGGCGGCGGGGTCGGCCACCTGCTCGCGCACTGGATCGCCGACGGCGTGCCGCCGCTCGACGTCACCAGCGTGGCCATTGACCGCACCGCCGCCTACGAGACGTCCCGGCGCTTCCGGGCCGAGCGCACCACCGAGCAGCTCGGGGTGCTGTTCGGGGACGCGGTCTGGCCGTCCTGGCAGCCGAAGACCGGCCGGAACGTCCGCCGGTCGGTGCTGCACGACCGGCTGGCCGCGGCCGGCGCCCGCTTCGGCACCTCGGCCGGCTGGGAGTACCCGGAATGGTTCGCCGCGCCGGGCGAGGCCCCGGGCCCGGTGCCCGACTACCGCCGCCAGCCCGCGCACGACATCGTGGCGCGCGAGCACGCCGCGGTGCGCGAGGCCGCCGGCGTGCTCGACATGACCCTGATGGCCAAGTTCATGGTGGCCGGCCCGGACGCCGCCGCCGTGCTCAGCCGCCTGTCGGCGAACGACGTGACCACCGGGCCCGGCCGGATCGTCTACACCCAGTGGCTCAACACCGCGGGCGGCATCGTGGCCGACGTCACGGTGACCTGCCTGGAGCCGGACCGGTTCCTGGTCATCGCCAGCGACATCATCCACCGCCGGATCGAGCCGCTGATCCGCCGCGAGGCCAGGGCCGGCGAGGTCGTCACGGTCACCGACGTCACCTCCGGCACCACGCTGCTATCGGTGCAGGGCCCGGCCTCCCGTGAGCTGATCGGGCGGCTGACCGACGCCGACCTGTCCAACGACGCCTTCGGCTACCTGACCGCGCGGGCCATCGACGTCGGCTACGCGCCGGTGCTGGCCATCCGGGTCACCTACGTCGGCGAGCTGGGCTGGGAGCTGCACGTGCCCGCCGAGCACGGCGCCGGGGTGTGGGACGACCTGATGGCGGCCGGCGCGGACCTGGGCTGCCGGCCCGCCGGGCTGGCCGCGATGACGAGCCTGCGGCTGGAAAAGGGCTACCGGGACATGGGCGTCGACATCGACAACACCGACACCCCGCTGTCGGCCGGGCTCGGCTTCGCCGTCGCCTGGGACAAGCCCGGCGGGTTCACCGGCCGGGACGCGCTGCTGGCCGCCCGGGCCGCCGGGCCGCCGCGCACCCGGGTCGTCAACCTGGCCGTCGACGACCCGGCCGCCGATTTGTTCGGCAACGAGCCCGTCCTGGCCGGCCGGGCCTGGGCCGGGTACGTGCGGGCCGCCGCCTACGGGCACACGATCGGCGGCCCGGTCGGCCTGGCTCAGGTCAGCTGCCCGGACGGGGTCACCGCCGACTGGCTGAAGAACACCTCGTTCACCGTCGCCACCCCGAACGGCGAGATGCCCGCCCGGCTGCAGACCGCCCCGCTGTATGACCCGCAGCGGCTGCGCATCCTGGACCGCTAGCCGTTCTCGCCGGCGTGCTCGCGCCAGCGGCTGGTGATCGGCAGGCGGCGGTCGCGGCCGAAGTTCTTCACCGTGATCTTCGGGCCGGGCGGGTACTGGCGGCGCTTGTACTCGGCCCGGTCGACCAGCGCGATGACCCGCTCGACCAGCCCCGGGTCGTGCCCGGCCGCGATCAGCGCCGCCATGCCCATGTCCTTTTCCACGTAGTCGTCGAGCAGCGCGTCCAGCACCTCGTACTCCGGCAGCGAGTCGGTGTCGAGCTGGCCGGGGGACAGCTCCGCGCTCGGCGGCTTGGTGATCGAGTTCTCCGGGATCGGCGGCACCTGCCCGGTGTCGCGGGCCTGCTGGTTGCGCCACCGGGCCAGGTCCCACACCAGGGTCTTGAGCACATCCTTGATCGGCGCGAAGCCGCCCGCGGAGTCGCCGTACAAGGTGGAGTACCCGGCCGCCAGCTCGCTCTTGTTGCCGGTGGTGAGGACCAGGTGGCCCTCCGCGTTGGACAGCCCCATCAAGATCATGCCGCGGATCCGGGCCTGCAGGTTCTCCGCGGCCAGCCCGTGCAGGTCCAGCTCGGCCTCGAACGCGCCGAACATCGGCGCGATCGGCACCGTCCGCGCGTGCAGGCCCTGCCGCTTGACCAGGTCCTCGGCGTCGCCGACCGAGTGCCCGGAGGAGTAGCGGCTCGGCATCAGCACCACGTGCACCCGGTCGGCACCCACCGCGTCCGCGGCAATGGTGGCGGTCAGCGCCGAGTCGACGCCGCCCGACAGCCCGAGTATCACCGAGCCGAACCGGTTCTTGCGTACGTAGTCGCGGGTGCCGGTGACCAGAGCCGCGTACACCTCGGCCGGGTCGGGCAGCCGCGGGGCGATGCCGTCCTGCACCGCCAGCCCGCCCGCCGGCCCGCCCGCAGCCGGCCCGGACGCGGCCGGCCGGGCGGCGGGCCGCGGGCCCGGAGCCGGCGCCGCGGCCGGAGCCGGGGCCGCGGCGGCGGCCAGCACGACCCGGTGCACGGTCATCGTGGTGCCGTCGCCCGGGTCGGCCGGCTCGCGCCCGGCCGGGCGGCTCAGGTCGGCCGCGGGCAGGTCGACGTCGGCGACCAGCAGCACCTCCTCGAACTGCGGGCCGCGGGCCAGCAGCTCGCCGTCCGCGCTGACCAGGATGGAGTCGCCGTCGAAGACCAGCTCGTCCTGGCCGCCGACCTGGTTGGCGTAGGCCAGCGCGGCGCCGGCCTCGCGGGCCCGGCGCTGGCACAGCTCCAGCCGGGTGTCGTCCTTGCCGCGCTCGTACGGCGAGGCGTTGGGCACGGCCAGCAGGCCCGCCCCGGCCTGCCGGGCCAGCCGCACCGGGCCGCCGTCCTGCCACAGGTCCTCGCACACCGCGATCGCGACGTCGGCCGGCTCAGCCCCGTCTGTCCCGGCCGGCAGCCGGAACACCGGAAGCTCATCCCCGGGCACGAAGTAGCGGTACTCGTCGAACACCCCGTAATTCGGCAGATGGTGCTTGGCCGAGGTGAGCACGACCTGCCCGCCGTACAGCAGCGCGGCGGCGTCCAGCGGCGCGCCGGCCGGCAGGCCCAGCCGCGGGGCCAGCCCGCTGCGCCGGTCCAGGTAGCCGGTCACCACGGCCAGCCCGCCGAGGCCCTCGCGGCCGAGCTCCGCCGCCGTCTCGCGCAGCGCGGCGACCGAGGCGTCCACGAACGAGGCGCGCAGCGCCAGGTCCTCCACCGGATAGCCGGTGAGCATCATCTCCGGGAACACCGCGACCCGCGCGCCCGCCGCGGCCGCGGTGCTGGCCGCGGCGAGCAGCAGCTCGCTGTTGCCGCTGATGTCGCCGACGGTGGGGTTCACCTGGGCTAGCGCAATCCGGATCCGGGGCACCCGGCCAGCTTAGTAACCGGCCCCGCACTGAGCCGGTCGTGCGGGCCCGCGGGGCCCGGAGCGATCGGCTGCCGGGGGCACGGGGGTCGCCCCCGGGCCAGCAGAGCCCCCGTAACCTGGCGGTAACACGGGCACGGCACACTGTCGGGGTGGACAGGCAGGAAGAGTTCGTGCTGCGGACCCTGGAAGAGCGGGACATCCGCTTTGTCCGGTTGTGGTTTACCGACGTGCTGGGCTACCTGAAGTCGGTCGCGGTGGCGCCCGCCGAGCTGGAGGGCGCGTTCGCGGAGGGGATCGGCTTCGACGGCTCGGCGGTCGAGGGCTTCTCCCGGGTCTACGAGGCGGACATGATCGCCAAGCCGGACCCGGCGACCTTCCAGCTCATGCCGCTCGGCGGCAGCGCGGCCGGGGTCGGCCGGATGTTCTGCGACATCCTCATGCCGGACGGCTCGCCGTCCTACGCCGACCCGCGGCACGTGCTCAAGCGGGCGCTGGCCAGGGCCGCGGGCCTGGGCTTCACCTTCTACACCCACCCGGAGATCGAGTTCTTCCTGCTGCGGGAGAAGCCCGAACCCGGCCACCAGCCCCGGCCGATCGACACCGGCGGCTACTTCGACCACACCCCGCACAGCATCGCCCACGACTTCCGGCGCAGCGCGATCACCATGCTGGAGAACATGGGCATCTCGGTGGAGTTCAGCCACCACGAGGGCGCGCCCGGCCAGCAGGAGATCGACCTGCGCTACGCCGACGCGCTGACCACCGCGGACAACATCATGGCGTTCCGGCTGGCCATGAAGGAGGTGGCACTGGAGCAGGACGTGTACGCCTCGTTCATGCCGAAGCCGTTCAGCGAGCACCCGGGCTCGGGCATGCACACGCACATGTCGCTGTTCGAGGGCGACCGCAACGTGTTCCACGAGCCGGGCGCCGAGCTGCAGATGTCCAAGCTCGGCCGGGCCTTCATCGCCGGGCTGCTGGGGCACGCCGCCGAGATCACCGCGGTGTGCAACCAGTGGGTGAACTCCTACAAGCGGCTGTGGGGCGGCACCGAGCGGATCGCCGGCGCGGGCGGCGAGGCGCCCGCCTACGTGTGCTGGGGCCACAACAACCGGTCCGCGCTGGTGCGCATCCCGATGTACAAGCCGCAGAAGCCGGACGCCACCCGGGTCGAGTTCCGCTCCATCGACTCGGCCTGTAACCCCTACCTGGCGTTCGCGGTCATCCTCGCGGCCGGGCTGCGCGGCATCGAGGCCGACTACGAGCTGCCGCCGGGAGCCGAGGACGACGTCTGGGCGCTGACCTCAGCCGAGCGGCGCGCGCTCGGCATCGCCCCGCTGCCGCAGAACCTGTCCGAGGCCATCGACGTCATGCAGGACAGCGAGCTGGTCGCCGAGGCCCTCGGCGAGGACGTCTTCGACTTCTTCCTGCGCAATAAGCGTGAAGAATGGCAGGAATACCGGCGCCACGTCAGCCAGTTCGAGCTGGACCGCTACCTGCCCGTGCTGTAAGCCCGGCCAGCGGTAAAGGTCTAGCGGGCCGAGCAGCCGAACGGCGCGTGCGCGTCGGCCGCCTGCTGCCATCGCAGCTGCGCCGCCAGCTCCGCCGCGCTGCCCGCGTGCACGTAGAACGCGGGCGCCCCGAAGTGGTAACTCTGCAGGTAAAGGCCCCGGCGGCGGGCGTGCCAGCCGCTGCCGTCGGCCCACACCAGCCAATCGGGGAAAAGATCGGTCAGCGCATCAACGCCGGCGTCGGTAAGCAGCTGTGTATTCATCGGTCTCCCCCCTACGCGTGACGAATACGCCACGAACTGTTCTTATCAGGTAATGGCCATTACCGCCAGCGTTTCGGCGGCCGGCACTTCGTGACGACGGCCGCCTCCCAGGCCCCGGCCCGGCCGGCCCGGCGGCCGGGCCGTCCGGCCGGCGGGCGGGCGAGTGGGCGGGTGGGTACCGTGCTGGGGTGAGCACGCTGCGCGGGACGCTGGCCGGGCAGCTTGCCGCGCTGGGCTTCGCCGAGACCGGCCGCGCGCAGCAGCTGCTGGCCGGCCTCGGGCCCGCCGCCGACGAGGCTGGCCTGCCGGCCGCGCTGGCATCGGCCGCCGACCCGGACCTGGCCCTGGCCGGGCTGGCCCGGATGGAGCCCGGGCCCGCGCTGCTCGCAGCCCTGCGGGACGATCCCGGGCTGCGGGACCGGCTGTGCCGGGTGCTCGGGGCCAGCGCCGGCCTGGCCGACCACCTGGCCCGCCATCCGGGGGACTGGCAGCTGCTGACCGGGCCGGGCGCGCTGCGCCGGCCCGCCGAGCCGGAGATCAGGGCCGGGCTGCTCGCCGCGGTCGGGGCCCCGGCCGGTGACCCGCAGCCCCGGGCCAGCGCGGCCGGCCCCGCGGTGGCGCTGCGGATCGCCTACCGCCGTGGCCTGCTGCAGCTCGCGGCCCGCGACCTGGCCGGCGCCGAGCCGCTGGACGCGGTGATGGCCGAGCTGGCCGCGCTGGCCGGCGCGGCGCTGGAGGCGGCCCTGGCCGTCGCCCGGGCCCGGCTGCCCGACGGTGCCGCCCCGGCCCGGCTCGCGGTGATCGCGATGGGCAAGTGCGGCGGCCGCGAGCTGAACTACGCCAGCGACGTGGACGTGATCTTCGTCGCCGAGCCGGACGGCGAGACCGCCGAGGCCGCGGCGCTGCGCACCGCCACCCAGCTGGCCCGGGGCGTGATCCGGGTGTGCAGCGAGAGCACTCCCGAGGGCGTGCTGTTCCCGGTGGACCCGGGCCTGCGGCCGGAGGGCCGGGACGGCCCGCTGGTCCGTACCCTGGCCAGCCACCAGGCCTATTACCAGCGCTGGGCCAAGACCTGGGAGTTCCAGGCGCTGCTGAAGGCCCGGCACGCGGCCGGGGACGCCGGGCTGTCCCGCGCCTACCTGGCCGCGCTGACCCCGCTGGTCTGGCAGGCCGCACAGCGCGACGGCTTCGTGGCCGACGTCCGCTCGATGCGCCGCCGGGTGATCGGCAGCCTTCCGCCCGCCGAGGCCGGGCGGGAGCTGAAGCTCGGCCCCGGCGGGCTGCGCGACATCGAGTTCGCCGTCCAGCTGCTGCAGCTCGTGCACGGCCGCGCCGATCCCGCGCTGCGCGCCCCCGCCACCCTGGACGCGCTGGACGCGCTGGCCCGCGGCGGCTACGTGGGCCGCCAGGATGCCACCGAGCTGGCCGCCGCCTACCGGTTCCTGCGCGCGGTCGAGCACCTGCTCCAGCTGCGGCGGCTGCGGCGCACCCACATGCTGCCGGAGGACCCCGGCATCCTCCGCGCGGTCGGCCGGGCCCTGCGGGTCATGTGGCTGGATCCCGCCGCGGCCGGCCCGCAGCCCGACCCGGACGGCACCGGGCCGCCCGCCGGCCGGGACGACCCGGCCGTGACCCTCACCGGGCAGTGGCGGCGGCACGCCAGCACGGTGCGGCGGCTGCACGAGAAGCTGTTCTACCGGCCGCTGCTGGACGCCGTGGCCGGCCTGCCCGGCGCCATGACCCGGCTGACCCCCGAGGCCGCGCGGGAGCGGCTGGAGGCGCTCGGCTACCTCGACCCGCCCGGGGCGCTGCGGCACCTGGAGGCGCTGACCGGCGGCATGTCGCGGCGCGCGGCGATCCAGCGCACGCTGCTGCCCGTGCTGCTCGGCTGGTTCGCCGACGCGCCCGAGCCCGACGCCGGCCTGCTTGCGTTCCGGCAGGTCAGTGAGGCGCTTGGCAACTCGCCGTGGTACCTGCGGCTGCTCCGCGACAATACGGTCGTGGCCCGGCGGATGGCCCGGCTGCTGGCCAGCAGCCGGTACGCGACCGGGCTGCTGCTGCGCGCGCCGGCCGCGGTCGCGATGCTCGGCGACGACGCCGAGCTGGTCCCGCGGGCGGCGGCGGACCTGCACGCCGAGGCGGCCGCCGCGGTGCGCAGGCACGCCGGCCCGGACCAGGCCGCGCTGGCCGTGCTCGGGCTGCGCCGCCGCGAGCTGCTGCGCACCGCGGCGGGCAGCATCCAGCACGCGCTCGGCGTGGCCGATGAGGGGGAGGCGCTGACCACGGTGGCCGCGGTCACCATCGGCGCGGTGCTGCAGGCCGCCATCGGCCGTGCCGAGCGGGACGGCGGCGGCCCGCTGCCGACTCAGATCGCGATCGTGGCGATGGGCCGGCTCGGCGGCCGGGAGATGGGCTACGCCAGCGACGCCGATGTGCTGTTCGTGCACGACCCGGTGCACGGCGCCGACGAGGAGAGCGCGACCAGGGCCGCGCACGCGGTGGCCGAGGAGCTGCGTGCCCTGCTGGCCCGGCCGGGACCTGACCCGGCGCTGAAGATCGACTCCGGCCTGCGGCCCGAGGGCCGGCAGGGCCCGCTGGTGCGCACCCTGGCCTCCTACCGCACCTACTACCGGCGCTGGTCGTCGCCGTGGGAGGCGCAGGCGCTGCTGCGGGCCGAGCCGGTGGCCGGCGATGCCGCGCTGGGCGCCGCATTCGTGGCGATGGCCGACGAGTTCCGCTACCCGGCCGGCGGGGTGCCCGACAGCGCGCTGCGGGAGATCCGCCGCCTGAAGGCCCGGATGGAAGCCGAGCGGATGCCGCGCGGCGCCGACCCGGCCCTGCATCTCAAGCTCGGCCCGGGCGGGCTCAGCGACGTCGAATGGGTGGTGCAGCTGCTGCAGCTGCGCCATGCGCGGTCGGTGCCGGGGATGCGGACCACCCAGACGCTGGCCGCGCTGACCGCGGCCGAGCAGGCCGGGCTGATCGCCGCCGCCGACGCGGCGGCGCTGGGCTCGGCCTGGGTGCTGGCCGCCCGCATCCGCAACGCGGTCATGCTGGTCCGCGGCCGCGGCACCGACACCGTGCCGACCTCGCCGCGGGACCTGCCCGCGGTGGCCTGGCTGCTCGGCTACGGCACCGACTCGCCGCAGGACCTGGTGCAGGACTACCGGCGCAGCGCCCGCCAGGCCCGCGCCGTGATGGAACGGCTGTTCTACGGCTGATCGCCGAGGCCCCCGATGGCGGGGCGGCCACTCGCCTGAGCTGCTGTCGCGCATCCGAGGCTCGCTTGATGGTAGAACGCTACTTGACCCCCTCCCTACGAGCGGGTCGCAGGAAGGTCTTTAGAGGTCGTCATGAACCCCTGAATACCGGAGGACGAAAGACGGAGGATACTCATGAGCAGCCCCTACCAGCCGTACCCGGAGGACCCGTCGGGCGGTTACGGGCAGTCGCCGTACCCGCCGCAGGGTGGCTGGGACCCCAGCCAGCGGGGCTACCTGCAGGGCGGGCCCGTCGGCTTCGGGGATGCGGTCACCGAAGGTTTCACGAACATCGTCACCTTCAGCGGCCGCGCCTCACGATCCGCGTTCTGGTGGTTCTTCCTCGGCGCCATCATCATCGACCTGATCGGCGGCATCATCGGAACCGCGGTCCATGCCCCCGTGATCGGGTACATCATCGAAGTGATCGTCGCCCTCGGGACCCTGAGCCTGTCGGTCCGGCGGCTGCACGACTCCGGCAAGAGCGGATTCTGGTGGCTCATCGGCTTCATCCCGCTCATCGGCACCATCATCCTGATCGTGTTCTACTGCCAGCCCGGGACGCCCGGGCCGAACAAGTACGACACGTAGCGGGGCGGCCGGGTACAGCAGGCGCTGACCAACGCGGTCCGCGGGTGCGATCATGGAGGGGTGACGGCGTGGCGGGATGTCGAGCGGGCCGAGCCGCAGTTCGCGCGGCGGGTGCGGGCGCTATTTGATGCGCACCGGCACAAGACGATGGCCACCGTGCGAGCCGACGGGTCGCCGCGGATCTCCGGAATCGAGGCGGCCTTCGAGGACGGCGAGCTGGTCTTCGGGTCGATGCCGGACGCCCGCAAGGGCGCGGATCTGCGCCGGGACCCGCGGTTCGCCCTGCACAGTGCCACCGTCGACCCGGTCGAGGGCGCGGAGGCGCAGTGGCCGGGCGAGGCGAAGATCTCCGGGCGGGCGGTCGGCGCCGGGCCGCTCACCGAGGGCCCGGCCGGCGACCGCTTCCGCGCCGACATCACCGACGTCGTGCACACCCACCTCAACGAGCAGGCCACGATGCTGGTCGTCGAGTGGTGGACCCCCGCGCGCGGGCTGCGCCGGGCCGAGCGCGAGTAATCGGCCTCGTCACCCGGGCGCACGGAAGGCGGGCACGTCCCGGCCGGGCGCAAGCGAGCGCGCATCGGAAACGGCGCAGCCACCCGTCAGCGAATGTGGTGCCATGCCCGGGTAAAGATGATCGACAAGTCCAGGTCTTCGGCCGGCAGGTTCGCATACTGGCACACGTCAGCCCGCCGCCCGTCAGCCTCCGGCCGGTGCGGGGAACCGGTCCAGCTGGCGATCCAGTAATACGTCGGAATGTCACCCATCGCGGCGATGACCGCCGGCCAGGTGGACAGGTTGCAGTAGATCGTCGCGCTGTGCCCCAGCCGCCGCCGTTCCCGCGCCCACACAGGCGCGTCGGCCACCGACGCGTCACCGGTCTCCACGTCCAGCACCCCGGCCCCAGCCGGGTCGGTGCCGTTGACGTCGATGTGCACGTGCGTCTTAGCCGGGAACCGGTCCCACGCCGCCTGCGTCCACCCGCTCGGATTTTCTGGCCCGAACAGGCCGTTGGCGTACCCGGCGACCACCGAGTACGTCCGGCCGGACGCGGCGACCGCTGCCGGGCTGACCGAATCGAGCATGTTACGCGGCATGAACTGTCCTCCGAATCCTGTCCCTGATAGCTATCAGAACAGGCTCGCCCGCACCGCGGCGGCCTTCTGGGAGATTGGCACCAGGTAATGTTCCCGGGCTGGCTGTCGTGATTCCGGCCCGGCTCTACGGATAGGGGCGGATCGCCACGGCGTAGCCGTTTTCGCGGGACCACTGGTGGACCGTCATCTGGCCGCGCTGGATATCCCAGTCGACGAATGCCGCCTGCGCGATCAGCAGGGTGAACACGGCCGCTTTTTCCGGCGCCCACGACTGCCACCACGCGTCAGTTGCCGCTGCGCGCAGGCCCGGGCGTGCCTGCACGGCCGGGCCGTAGAGCTTGAGCTCTCCTTCCCCGGTGTCGGGGCCGGTGACCGCGCTGTGCAGCACATACCGTGGGTCTCGCCGCAGGTCGCTTGCCTTCGCCGACCGGGCCATGGCCCCGATGAGCAGCTGCCCCTCGACGATGTAAGGCTCGATGGGACTGATGCGCGGGGATCCGTCCCGCCGCAGCGTGCCCAGCAGGGCCACGCCTGCCGACTTCAGCCGGGCCAGGCCGAGCCGCGCGATCTCAGGCGCGCCCAGTTCCACATCGCGCCAGCCCGGCAACGCGCTCGCCACATCGGCGACGCTACCTTCTGCCGCCTGGTGCGATCTCGGGCGGGCTATGGTGCGCGCCCAGCCGCCCGGCATTCGCGCAGCCGGGCGGCCGGTGTCCGGTCAGATGTCGAAGTACAGCTCGAACTCGTGCGGGTGCGGGCGCAGCCGGATCGGGTCGATCTCGGTGGAGCGCTTGTAGGAGATCCAGGTCTCGACCAGGTCGGAGGTGAACACCCCGCCCTCGAGCAGGTACTCGTGGTCGGCTTCCAGGGTGTCGAGCACCTTGTCCAGCGAGCCCGGGACCTGCGGGATCGCAGCGGCCTCGTCCGGCGGCAGCTCGTACAGGTCCTTGTCCACCGGCTCCGGCGGCTCGATCTTGTTCTTGATGCCGTCCAGGCCGGCCATCAGCATGGCCGAGAACGCCAGGTACGGGTTCGCCGACGGGTCGGGCACCCGGAACTCCAGCCGCTTGGCCTTCGGGCTCGGGCCGGTGATCGGGATCCGGACGCAGGCGGACCGGTTGCGCTGCGAGTAGACCAGGTTGACCGGGGCCTCGAAGCCCGGCACCAGCCGGTGGTAGGAATTCACGGTCGGGTTGGTGAACGCGAGCAGCGACGGTGCGTGCTTCAGCAGGCCGCCGACGTAGTAGCGGCCGGTGTCCGACAGCCCGGCGTAGCCGACCTCGTCGTAGAACAGCGGCGCGCCGTCCTTCCACAGGCTCTGGTGGCAGTGCATGCCGGAGCCGTTGTCACCGAACAGCGGCTTGGGCATGAACGTCACCGTCTTGCCCGCGGCCCGGGCCACGCTCTTGACGATGTACTTGTACAGCATGACCTTGTCGGCCATGGTCAGCAGCGTGTCGAAGCGGATGTCGATCTCCGCCTGCCCGGCCGTGCCGACCTCGTGGTGCTGCATCTCGGTCGGGATGCCGCAGTCGATGAGCTGGCGGACCATCTCCGAGCGCAGGTCGGTGTAGTGATCGGTCGGCGGCACCGGGAAGTAGCCGCCCTTGTACTTCGGCTTGTAGCCGAGGTTGCCGCCGGGCTCCTCGCGGCCGGTGTTCCACGCGCCCTCGATCGAGTCCAGGTGGTAGTACCCGGTGTTGGCCGTGGTCTCGAACCGGGCCGAGTCGAAGATGTAGAACTCCGACTCCGGGCCGAAGAAGGCGGTGTCGGCGATGCCGGTGCCGCGCAGGTAGTCCTCGGCCTTGCGGGCGATGTTGCGCGGGTCGCGGGTGTAGGGCTCGCCGGTGAGCGGGTCGTGCACGAAGAACGACAGGTTGAGGGTCTTGTGGGTGCGGAACGGGTCGACGACCGCCGTCGCGGGGTCGGGCAGCAGCAGCATGTCCGACTCGTGGATCTCCTGGAATCCGCGGATCGAGGACCCGTCGAACATCAGGCCGTCGGAGAACACGTTGTCGCTGAAGGACTCCGCGGGGACCGTGAAGTGCTGCACCGTGCCCGGCAGGTCGCAGAACCGGACATCGACGAACTGGACGCCCTCGCTTTCGATGAAAGCAAGTACCTCATCGCCGCTCGTGAACATTAAGTCTCCCTCTGCTGGCCGCTAGCTGCCCGCGCCCTGGCGGACGTCGGATGAACGCTAGCGGAGGGCCGTTTCGCGGCCGTGTCCCCGGTGTTTCACCCGTGTTACGCGCCGGGCGGGGCTTGCGTCACCAGCCCTGGCGGGCCGGATACCGTGGGAGCGTGAGCGAGCGAGAGCACCTCGGTGGCTGGCTGTCCGGGCCCGGCCCGGCCGGGGATCCGCGGCAGTACCGCGGCCAGCGGCTCGGCCTGCCGGAAGAGGGCCCCGGCTCGGTCGCGGGCGCGGGCCGGCGCCTCGCCGCCCTGTGCATCGACTGGGTGCTGTGCATGATCATCGCGCTGGCGGCGTTCCGGTCGCAGACCTGGACCATCGCGGTCTTCGCCGCGGAGGACTACCTGCTGACCGCGCTGACCGGCTTTACCGTCGGCAAGCGGCTGGTCGGCATCCGGGTCGCCCGGCTGGACGGCAGGCCGGTCGGCCTGCTGTGGGCGCTGGTGCGCACGATCCTGCTGCTGCTGGTGGTGCCGCCGCTGGTCTACGACCGCGACACCCGCGGCCTGCACGACAAGGCGGCCAACACGGTGGTGATCCGGGTCTGAGCCCGGCCGCAGGGCCGCAGCGGGCTCAGCGGAACCGCGGGCGCGGTGCCTTCGGCATCCGGCCGCCGCGCGGCACCGGGCCCTTGGGCATCTGCAGCGTCTGCGGCAGCGCCTTCAGCCTCGAGTTGAGGTCGGCGACCGCGGGACCCTTGAGGTTGCGGGGCAGCTTCATGATGTGCCGCTGCAGCTTGGGCAGCGGCATCTGGCCGTCGCCGTCGCCGACCTGGATGTCGTAGATCGGCACCTCCAGCGCGACCCGGGACACCCGCTTCTTCTCGGCGGCCAGCAGGCTGCCCAGCCGGTTCGGCGACCCCTCGGCCACCAGGATGACCCCGGGCCTGCCGACGACGCGGTGCACGACGTCCATGTTCCGGTTGGCCGACACCGCCGGGGTGACGGTCCAGTTGCCCCGCATCGACTGCAAGATCGCGGCCGCGGCGCCCGGCTGCCCGGCGATGGCGGAGTACTGCGCGGACTGGGCGAACCGGCCGAACATGATCATGCCGACGGCCACGCCGAGCAGCACGCCCAGCGGGATCAGGAACGGGCCGAGGCCGGTCAGCACGGCGACCAGCACGACGACCACGATGATGCCGAGGGCGGTGCCGATCACGATCGGCAGCGCACGCGGGTTGGCCTTGCGGACGATGCCCGCCACCATGCGGATCTGCTTCAGCCGGCCCATGCTCGCCGGGTCAGCGGCCGCCTTGTTTCCCGCGCCCGCGGGCTTGTTCGCCATGCAGGTGAGGATACCGAGACCGCGGGCCCGCGGGAACTTGGCACCGGCCGGGCGTGCGCCCGCCGCTAGCGCGGGCCGGCCTGCTGCTGCTCCACGGCCTGCCGGTACAGCCGGCAGGCGCGGTAGGACGAGCGCACCAGCGGGCCTGACATGACCCCGGCGAAGCCCAGCTCGCAGGCCTCCTGGCCTATCTCCGTGAATTCCTCCGGCGGTACCCAGCGCTCGACCGGGTGGTGGCGGGCCGACGGCCTCAGGTACTGCGTGATCGTCAGCAGGTCGCAGCCGGCCTCCCGCAGGCCGGTCATGGCCTGGCTGATCTCGGCGCGCTGCTCGCCCATCCCGAGGATCAGGTTCGACTTGGTGATCAGCCCGGCCGCGGCGGCGGCGGCGAGTACCGACAGCGAGCGGTCGTAACGGAAGCCGGGCCGGATCCGCCGGAAGATCCGCGGCACGGTCTCGATGTTGTGCGCGAGCACCTCCGGCCGGGCCGAGAACACCTCGGCGAGCTGGCGGGGATCGGCGTTGAAGTCCGGGATGAGCAGCTCGACCCCGCAGCCCGGCACGCCGGCGTGGATCTTGCGGGCGGTCTGCGCGTACAGCCAGGCGCCGCCGTCGGGCAGGTCGTCGCGGGCCACGCCGGTGACCGTCGCGTAGCGCAGGCCCATCGAGGCGACCGACTCGGCCACCCGGCGCGGCTCGTCGGTGTCCAGCGGGCCGGGCTTGCCGGTGGCGATCTGGCAGAAGTCGCAGCGCCGGGTGCACTGGTCGCCGCCGATCAGGAACGTCGCCTCGCGGTCTTCCCAGCACTCGAAGATGTTCGGGCAGCCGGCCTCTTCGCACACGGTGTGCAGGCCCTCGCGCCGCACCAGGTCCTTGAGCTCGCTGTAGGCCGGCCCGGTGCGCAGCCTGGTCTTGATCCACGGCGGCTTGCGCTCGACCGGGACCTGGCTGTTGCGCGCCTCCAGGCGCAGCATCCGGCGTCCTTCAGGTGCGAGTACCACGCCTCACAGAGTAGTCCGCCCGCGGGCGGATCAGCCCGCGGCGCCCGCCGGGCGGCTGGCGGGCAGACGGCGCGGCCTGCCGGGCGGCTGGCCGGCCAGACGGCGCGGCCGCGGGCGCGGCACAATGCCGGAGGTCACATCAGCCGCGCCGAGATGGAGCCTCATGGCCAGCCAGCCGCCGCCCGCGCCCGCCCTGCCGTTCGCGCCGCCGCCCGCGGCCGGCCGGGTCTTCACCGCGGGGCGCCAGGTGCGCAGCACCGAGGTCACGCCCGACGGCCGGCTGCGGCTGGACACGCTGGCCCGGTACCTGCAGGAGATCGCCGAGGACGACGTCGCGGACTCCGGCTGGCGGCAGCCGTACGTGTGGCTGATGCGCCGGATCACGGTGCTGGCGGCCGGCTACCCGGTGATGGGGGACCGGGTCACGCTGGCCACGTTCTGCTCGGCCACCGGCCCGCGCTGGGCCGAGCGCACCACCACGCTCAGCCGCGGCGGCCCTGCGCTGCTGCAGGCGCGGGCGGTCTGGGCCGCGGTCGGCCGGGCCGACGGGCGGCCGAGCCCGCTGGGCGACGAGTTCCGCCGCATTTACGGCCCGGCCACCGAGGGGCGCACGGTCTCGGCCCGGCTGCTGCTGCCCGGGCCGCCTGGCCACGGGCCGGCCGGGCGGGCGTGGCCGCTGCGCGCCAGCGACTTCGACACTGCCGGGCACGTCAACAATGCCGTGCACTGGGCCGCGGTCGAGGATCTGCTGGACGGCCTCGGCTGGCTGCCCGCGGTGGCCGAGATGGAGTACCCGCGGCCGATCCTGTCCGGCACCCGGCCCTGGCTGCTGGCCGCCCAGGACGAGCCCGGCCGGCTGTCGGCCTGGCTCACCGACGGCGCCCGGACGCTCGCCGCGGCCCGGCTGTCCGCGGCCGGCTTCTCCGCGGCCGGCTTCTCCGCGGCCAGCCCGCCCGCCTGACGGCCGCCTCCCGTCCGCCCCCCGTCCGCCTGGTGTCGGCCGCCGCCCGGTCTCCTCGTCACACCAGCCTCACCGGTCATGTCACGAATCAGCGGTGCAGATTTGTGTGCGTCGGCGGCACAAATCTGCACCGCTGATGAGAACCCGCGGCCGGCCCGGCCCGCGGTCCCCGGGGCTGCCGCCAGCCGGTCAGGGCTGGCGCTTGCGGCCGAACAGCCAGTAGGCCACCGAGCCGCCGGTGTTCAGCGTGCTCGCCGCCCGCCAGAGGTTCTTCCTGCCGCGCACCTCGCCGTCCGGGCGGCGCCGCAGGTCCCGCCAGGTCAGCGCGGTAATCGCGGCGTGGGCCAGGCCGATCAGGGCCATCTGGGCGCGAGTGGATCGCTGCTGGGCCATGCCCGTACTCTTCCACGGCCGGGCGCCGGGCCCGGCCCGTTGCCGGAATCGGCTGGAGTCCTAAGGTCGGGTGTATGCAGCCGGGACGCCAGCTCGCCGCCGAGGTGCCCGGCGGTGCCCTGGCGGTCGAGGCAGTCAGCGCGGCCACCGAGCCGGTGCTGGCCGGCGCGCAGGCCACCGCGGACCAGATCCGGGCGGCGCTCGGCGCGCCGCCGGCGGACGGCCAGGCCGGGCATCAAGCCGCGGGCCAGCCGGAACGGGAGGCGCCCCGATGACGCTGCCCGGCGCCGCGGCCTGGCTGACCGAGGCTCTGCGCCGCGGCCTGGCCGCCGACCGGATCGTCACCGACCCCGACGTGCTCGCGGCGATGTCGCACGACGACGCCGAGTGGGCGCCGGCCGGGCGGGCGGCCGCCGGAGTGCGGGCCAGGTCCGAGGCGGAGGTCCAGCATGTGGTGCGCACCTGCGCCGAGCTGGGCGCCGCCGTCGTGCCGCGCGGCGCCGGCACCGGCCTGTCCGGCGGTGCCAACGCGGTCGACGGCTGCGTGGTGCTGGACCTGGCCCGGATGAACCAGGTCACCGAGATCGACCCGGACAACCTGCTGTGCGTGGCGCAGCCCGGCGTGATCAACAACGACCTCAAGGCCGCGGTCGCCGAGCACGGCCTGTGGTACCCGCCCGACCCGGCCAGCGCGCCGTGGTCGACGATCGGCGGCAACGTGGCCACCAACGCCGGCGGCCTGTGCTGCGTGAAGTACGGCGTCACCCGTGACTACGTGCTCGGCCTGCGGGCGGTGGCCGGCGGCCCGGCCGGGTACGGCACCGCGGTGCGGATCGGCCGCCGGACCACCAAGGGGGTCGCCGGGCTGGACCTGGCCGGGCTGTTCGTGGGCTCGGAGGGCACGCTCGGCGTGGTGACCGAGGTGACGCTGCGGCTGCGCCCGGCGCCGGTGTCCGGGCCGCGCACGATCGTCGGGGCGTTCGCCGACCTGGTCACCTCGGGCGAGGCGGTCTCGCAGATCACCCGGCGCGGCCTGACCCCGTCGGCGCTGGAGCTGCTGGACCGTACCTGCCTGCAGGCCGTGGAGGACTGGAAGCACCTCGGCCTGGAGGCCGACGCCGCGGCCCTGCTGCTGGCCCGGGTGGACACGCCCGGCGCCTCCGGCGAGGCAGAGGCGGACGCGGTCGCCGCGACGATGGAGCAGGCGGGCGCGATGTGGGTGGCGGCCTCGACCGACGAGGCCGAGGCCGAGGCGCTGTTCGAGGCGCGGCGGCTGGCCTACCCGGCGCTGGAGCGGCTCGGGCCGGTACTGACCGAGGACGTCTGCGTGCCCCGCTCCAAGGTCCCGGCCATGCTGGCGCAGGCAGCCGGGATCGGCGCCCGGCACGGCGTGCAGATCGCCACGATCGCGCACGCAGGCGACGGCAACCTGCACCCGCTGCTGATCACCCCGCCCGGCGACGACGCGGCGCGGGCCGCCGCCCAGGCCGCGTTCGAGCAGCTGCTGGACGCGGCGATCGCGCTCGGCGGCACGGTGACCGGGGAGCACGGCGTCGGGATACTCAAGCGGGACGGGATGCGCCGCGAGCTGGACCCGGGCGCGCTGGCCCTGCAGGACGGCGTCCGGGCCGCGCTGGACCCGCTCGGCCTGTTCAACCCCGGCAAAGGCTGACTCGCTCAGCCCGGGTACCGCCCGGGCCGCCCCCGGCCGGCACTGACCGGCACTGACCGGCGGTCAGCTGGCCGCAGCCGGCCCGCTTCGCCGTCGCTCAGGCCCGGCCGACGGACCTGGCGGCCTTGGCCGTGGCCTTGTGCGAGGTCTTCGCGGCCCTGGCGGTCGCCTTCTGCGACGCCTTCGCGGCCTTGGCCGTGGCCTTGCGGGAGGCCTTGCTGGCCTGGCCCGACACCTTGGCCGCCGCGGCGGAGGCCTTCGCCGTCTGCGCGCGCCCGGATGCCTTGGCGGCCTTGGCGGCCAGCGCCGCGTCCCGCTTGGCGCTGCCGGCCGCGTGCTGGGTCCGCCAGGCCAGCGATGGCTTGCCGGCCGTGTCGGCCGCGGCGATCAGCAGGCCGCCGAGCAGCGAGGCATTCTTCACGAAGTGCGCCCGCTGGTCGGCCCGCTGCTGCTTGTCGTCGGTCTCCCAGAACCGGTAGTCGGCCGCCGTGGCCGGGATCAGCGTCGCGGCCAGGGTGAGCGCCGACAGCCGCGGCAGCCGGCCGATGGCCAGCAGCGAGCCGGCCGCGAGCTGCACGGCGCCGGTGATGCGCACCGCCTGTCCCGGCTGCTCGGGTATGGCCGGGACCAGCCGGGACAACAGGTTCACCACCGGCTGCGCGCCCTCGGCGTACTGCTCGGGGTGCCGGACGGCATCCAGGCCGTCACGAAGGAAGGCCGACGCCAGCATCGGGCGTGCGGCGGCTCGCAAGAGAGGCATGGCCGTCAGGTGCCCAGGCGCGCGGGCGGTAAACGGAGATCCTGGCGGGCCCGCCTGACGGCAGCGGGCCCGGGGGCGGCCGATCGCGCGGGATGTGGTGAACTGACCACCGTTCCGCCGCATTGGAACGCGCTGGGGGGGTAGCGTGCCGCGCGGAGGTAGGTGCGCTATGAGACTGACGGGCATCAGCAGAAGCCAGCAAACTACCGCCGCGGGGCCGGGGCGCGGCCGCCGCGTCCGCGGCCCCGCGGCGCTGCTGACCGCGGCCGCCCTGGCCGGCGGCGGCGCGATGATCGCGATCGGCCCGGCCAGCGCGGCCGCCCGCCAGGCCCCCGCGCGCCGCGCCCCGGCGGCTACGGCGACGGCCGCGACCGCCGAGCCGTACAGCTGCGCGCCGAACGGGCCGCCCGGCAACCAGACGATCTACGGCACGTTCGGGGATTCTGCGGTGATCGGCTGGACCGGCAACACCCAGGCCAGCGTGACCTGCCTGGGCGGCAGCTTCTTCGTCGACACCAGCCCGGCGGACGCCGGGCCGGGCAGCGGCAGCACCGCCGCGGTCACCGGGACCAGCTACGGCTACGGCATCTACAACGACACCAAGACCAGCTGGGCCAACGCCGACGGCTATCTGCCCGCGCTGGTCACCACGTTCCGCAACGACGGCGCCCGGGTTTCCATCACCAACTTCGGCGACAAGGTCACGATCGGCGGGCATGCCTACGTCGTCGACTACAGCCGGGTCCAGGTCGCCAACCCGACCGGGCACACGATCACTCTCGACCCCCAGGCCACGCCCGGGCTGACCGCGCTCAATCAGGCCCCGGATGCCGTGCCCGCGCACGGCACCGTCGACCACGACTACGCGGTGGGCGCGAACACCTTCGGCGGCAAGTACCCGCTGCCGACGGCCAGCCAGCTGACCGGCGCCGGCGGGTTCGGTCAGCATTTCGCCCACATGAAGGCGTACTGGGACGCCCAGCTGGCGGGGATCGCGCAGATCACCCGGCTGCCGGACCCGAGCATGGCCGACGCCTACCGGACCGGGTTCGAGTACACCCAGATCATCAGGTCGGGTAACGAGCTGAAGACCGGCGCGAACGGCTACGACAAGGAATTCAGCCACGACGTCATCGGCATCATCGCCAACCTGATCAACCAGGGCTACGACACCGGGATGCACGGCTTGCTGGACCGGGCCCGGTACGTGATCGGCACCCAGACGCAATACGACGACGGCGTGTGGACCTATCCGTGGATCTGGGCGCTGTACCTGGAGAAGACCGGCGACCTGAGCTTCGTCAAGGCCAACTTCGACAAGCAGGGCCCGCTCGGCAAGTCCGAGCCGAGCATCTCCGACACCGCGCACCTGATCGCCGCCGACCGCACCGGCCCCGGCGGGATCATGGAGAAGACCAATGACATCGACGCCAACGGCTACTGGACGATCGACAACTACGAGTCGCTGATGGGCCTGTGGGCCTATCACTGGCTGGCCCTGCAGGTCGGCAACAAGGCCCAGGCCGGCTGGGCAGCCAGCCAGTACGCCAGCCTGCTCGCGGCGACGAACAAGACGCTCGATCAGACGATCTCGGCCAATCACCTGAACTACCTGCCGTGCTCGATGACCGAGCCGAACACCGACAACCGGTGCGTGAACGCCGAGGACGCCAACTGGGCCGCGCCGTTCCTGTTCGGCCGCTGGGCCTGGGACGGCTACCTGTTCGGCGCCCCGCGCAGCGGCCCGGGCGTGTCCCTGATCGACGCGACCTACAACTACGGGTTCGCCCGGCTGAAGGGCAAGCTGCCGCCCGACACGTTCGGCGGTTACCCGACGCAGTACTACAGCACCGCCTACAACGCCGGTTACGGCGAATGGGGCCTGGCCAGCAGCGCGCACCGGGACCAGGGCATCCTGAGCTACCAGTTCATGATCGCCAACGGCCAGACCGGCCCGTACTCCTGGTGGGAGAGCCAGCAGTTCCCCAACCCGGGTAACCCGTGGACCGGCACCCACCCCGAGGCCGGCAACGGCGCGTCCCCGCACGCCTGGGGGATGGCGAACGCCAACCTGGTGCTGCTCGGCTCCCTCGCCGCCCAGGCCGCGAACGGCAGCCTGATCGTCGGCCGCGGCGTGCCGGACTCCTGGGTGCGCTCGGGCCAGGTGATCAGCGTGGCGCACTTCCCGACGACGAACGGGCAGCACATCAGCCTGACCATCCGCACCACCGGGCGAACGGTCACGCTGAGCCTGTCGGGCGGCAAGCCGGCCGGGCCAGTGCTGTTCCAGCTGCCGGACTTCGTCGGCAACATCGCCAGCGCTAGCGCCGGGACCGTGAACGAGAAGACGGGCACGGTCACGATCACCCCGGCGACCGCCTCGGTGTCGGTGCAGCTGAAGCACTAGCGAGCCCGGGGGGCGACCCCCGGGAACCCCACTACGCCGGCGCACGGCGCTCACGCGCCGGCGGCCGAGGGGGGACCGGCGGGTCAGCGGCCGCCGAGGCCGGTTTTCCCGTCGAGCAGTTCGCGCGCAATCTGCAGGTGACCGGAGTGCGTGGCGGTCTCCTCGATCATGTGCAGGACAATCCAGCGGACGCTCGTGATCTGGGCGGTGTATTCCGGGTCAGGGTGGAAGTCCAGGCGGCGCGGGGCCGCGGATAGCGCAGTGACGGCCAGCACCTCATCCGACTGCCTGCACTCCTCGCGGTAGTCGGCGATGATGTCAGCGCTTGGCCAGTCGCATGTGAAGGCGGCGCTGAAATCGTATTCGCCTGCTTCCTCGCCTTCGCCGTCCGCGGGCGGTTCCTCCGCGCCGCCGGCGGTGACGTTCTGGAACCAGTGGTGCTCGGCGCCGCCGAGATGAGCGAGCATCCCGGCCACCGTCCAGCCCGACGGGACGGCCGGCGTCTGCCAGGCCTCCTCGGGCAACCCCTCGACGATCTCTAGCACGGCGTCGCGCTCGCGCTGCAGGAAGCTCAGGAGCATGCGCGACTCGTCGTCTTGGTGTACCTCGCCCGTGGCCTGCGACGTGCCCGTGGCAGTGGTCTGAGGGTCGCTCATTGATACCGTCCTTCCGAGTTGGCCTGCTGCATCGTAGCGACGACAGCTGCCACTGAAACTCATCGAGGGAATACGGTCAGTTAGCGAACGCTCCGGCACCCGAGCGGCTCACCAGCCGCCACCTAGGCCCGCTGATCAGCTCTCGTACCTCGCGGGCGACCTTTCCGGGGTTCTATCAGCAGCGCGAGGTGATGGCACAAGAATCTGGCCTGGCGCCCGGTCGGGCGGCATGCGGTGCGGCGGCCGCTGCGCCTGTCGCCGGGCTGCTGGTGACACCGAGGCCGCGGTGGCTGCAGCGGGCGAGGCCGGACTAGGTCCGCTGAACGACGGGCTCAGGAGCTTCCTGCGGGTCCTGGCAGCGGCTGGGCGGCCGGCAACGGTCGGGGGCCGGGATGTCCCTAGCGCGCCTTGGCCCGGCCGAAAGGGGTCGGACCAGTGACTCAGGTCCCGGGGGCAGCCAGTCCTGGGGTGCTGCCTGGGCTCGGGGGCGTGGCTTTGGTGGCCTTCTCAGTCCTTCACCGCGGGGGTACTCTTCGCCCCACGATGATCTGCCCACGCTGTTCGGCGGAACGCCCATCCGGCCAGAAGTTCTGCGGCGAGTGCGGCGCCGCGCTGGCGCTGGCCTGTCCCTTGTGTGGGACGGCGAGTCCTCCCGGGCAGAAGTTCTGCGGCGAGTGCGGCACGGCGCTGGCCGGGACTGCCAGGCCCGGTGCCGTGGCTGCGGCGGCGGCTGGTCCGGTGGCCGAGCGGCGGGTGTGCTCGGTCCTTTTTTGTGACCTGGTGGGGTTCACGCCGTTGTCGGAGGCGCGGGACCCGGAGGCGGTGCGGGAGCTGCTGTCGGAGTATTTCGAGACCGCGCGGACGGTGATCGGCCGGTATGGGGGGGTGGTGGAGAAGTTCATCGGGGATGCGGTGATGGCGGTGTGGGGCACCCCGGTCGCCGCGGAGGGGGACGCGGAACGGGCGGTGCGTGCGGGGCTGGACCTGGTGGCGGCGGTCGCCGGACTGGGCGACGAAGCCGGGGTGGCGGGTTTGGCGGCGCGGTGCGGGGTGGTGACCGGTGAGGTGGCGGTGACCCTCGGCGCGACGCAAGAGGGGATGGTGGCAGGGGATGCGGTGAACACCGCGGCCCGGGTGCAGGCGGCTGCCGAACCCGGGACGGTACTGACCGATGCGGCCACGCAACGCCTGGCCGGCAGCGCGATCGGGTTCGCTGATGCGGGGGAGCACGTGTTGAAGGGGAAGGCGGAGCCGGTGCCGCTGTGGCGGGCAACGCGGGTGCTGGCGGGGGTGGGCGGGGCGCAGCGGGTGGATGGGTTGGAGGCGCCGCTGGTTGGCCGGGATGCGGAGCTGCGCACGGTCAAAGACCTGTTCCATGCGGCGGCGGAGCGGCGGGTGCCGCGGCTGGTGGTGGTGTCGGGGCCGGCCGGGGTAGGCAAGTCGCGGCTGGGCTGGGAGTTCCGCAAATACCTCGATGGCCTGGCGGAGCAGGCGTGGTGGCACACCGGCCGGTGCCTGTCGTATGGGGACGGGGTGGCGTTTTGGGCGCTGGCCCAGATTGTGCGCCAGCGGCTGGAGATCGCCGAGGAAGACCCGCCAGGAACCGCGGCCGGCAAGCTGGCCACCGGATTGGACCAGCTCATTCCCGACCCGGGTGAGCGAGCTTACGTCGGCGCGCGGCTGGCCCGCCTGCTCGGGGTGGCATTCCCCGGCGATAGCGGGGGGCCGCTGAGCCGGGAGGAGCTGTTCGCTGGGTGGCGGCTGTTCTTCGAACGCCTTGCGGCCGGGTCGCCGGTGGTGCTGCTGATTGAGGACGCCCAGCATGCCGATGCGGGGCTGCTGGACTTCGTGGATCATCTGATCGACTGGACCCGGGACCTGCCAGTGTTCGTGCTGGTGTTCGCCCGCCCGGAACTGGCCGGGGCCCGGCCCGGGTTCGGCGCCGGGCGGAACCGGAGCATGTTCACCTTGGACCCGCTGGATACGGCGTCAATGGACCAGCTGGTGACGGCGCTGGTGCCCGGAATGCCGGCGCAGGTCCAGGCGGCGGTCGCCAGCCATGCGCAGGGCATCCCGCTGTTTGCGGTGGAAACGATACGCGCCTTGATCGACCGCGACATCGTCCAGCCCATCGAAGGCAGCTACCGGCTGGTCGGCGACGTGGCGGAGCTGGCGGTGCCGGACAGCCTGCACGCGCTGTTCGCGGCTCGCCTCGACGCGCTGGACCCGGGTATGCGGCGGCTGGTGGCTGATGCGGCGGTGCTGGGCACCACCTTCCCAGCCGAGGCACTGATCACCGTTTCGGGGCAGGAGGAGGGTGTGGTCCGGGCGGCGCTAGATGGGCTGGTGCGCCGGGAGGTCTTCACCGTTTCCGCCGACCCGCTTTCCCCCGAACGGGGCAGCTACCAGTTCGCCCAGCACATGCTGCGCCAGGTCGCCTACGACACCCTGTCCCGCCGTGACCGCAAGGCCCGCCACCTGAAGGTGGCCGCCCACCTGTGCGCCGCGTTTCCTGGCGATGGGGAGGAAGTGGCCGATGTGATAGCCCGCCACTACCTCGACGCCCTGGAAGCGGTCCCTGCCGACCCTGACGCCGGCCAGATCCGCAAGCAGGCCACCGATGCGCTGATCCGGGCGGCCAGACGGGCCGAGCGTACCGGCGCACCCGGGCTGGCAGCCGCCAGCTACGCTGCGGCCGCCCGGCTCACCCAGGCTGATGGCGCCGCAGGGCGGGAGACAACCGCCGCCGTGTTGTGGGAACACGCCGCCTGGGCCGCCCTCACCAACGCCGACTGGGCCACCGCCATCGAGGATGTCGGCCATGCCGGGGGCCTTTACCGGCGGTGCGGCGATTCCCGGGCGGCTGCCCGCGCCCAGGCGATCAGCGGGCGGGCGCTGCGCCTGCGTAAGCGGTACGCTCAGGCACGTGAGCAGCTCACCACGGCCGTGGCGGTACTGCGGGCAGACCCCGATACCGACACCGTCCGGGCCCTGGGCGAACTGGCGAGACTAGAGGTGTTCGCGGGCTCAGCGGAGGCGGACGCGCTGTCCGCGGAGGCCCTCGCCTTGGGACAGGCCCTGGCCGTGGATGATGCCACCCTCTGCGATCTGTTCATTACCCGCGGATTGTGCCATAGCTCGGCCGAACGGAAGCCGCAGGCAGCTTCCTACCTCCGGGAGGCCGCCCGGCTGGCCGCCCAGGCGGGCGACAGCTATCGCCGGGGGGTCGCACTGACGAACCTGGCCGATACCATCACCGGAACCGACCCAGCCGGGGGTGCCGAGGCCGCCCGGGCCGCCGCTGGGTACTCGCGCCAGGCCGGCGACCGCGACCATCTCCCGGGCGCGGTCACGAACCTTGTCCAGGCGCTGCTGATGACCGGCGACTGGGACACAGCGGAGGCTGAACTGGCCCAGGCCATCGACGCCGACGGTCTCGCCGATTCAGAATCCCTCGCCTGCTACCGGGCCTGGCTGGCAGCATTGCGCGGCGACGCGGGGGTCGCCCAGGCGATCCTCGCTGGACTAGCCGATCTGCGGGCCAGCGAAGATCCCCAGGACAAGGCGGCGGTCAGCGTCCTGGAAGCCTTTACCGCCTCGGCCTGCCACCAGTCATCTCACGCCCTGCGCAACGCCCGCGCTGCGCTCGCCCACGCCGATGCCATCGGCATCAGCCACGAACACTTGCGGTGGGCGTGGCCGCTGGCCGCCCGCGCCGCGCACGACCTCGCCGACACCGTCGCCGCCCGCGAGCTGGTGGCCATGCTCGACTCCTACCAGCCCGGGCAGCTGGCTCCCATGCTGCGTGCCGAACGCGACCTGGCCCGCGCCCGCCTCACCACCGGTGACGGCGGCCCGGCCGCCGGCGAGGCGTTCACTGTTGCGATCACTGCCCTGCGCCAGCACTCCACTCCCTACCACCTCGCCCACGGCCTGTTCGACCACGCCGCCCGCCTGCTGCGCACCGGCGATGAGGAGGCCGCGTCGGCCGCGGCCGACGAGGCCCGCGGCATCGCCCAGCGGCTGCGCTGCCAGCCGCTGCTCGACCGCGCGGACATCGCTCAGCCTGCTAGTTCCCGTGCAGCGGCCTCGTGACGATGCAACAACCGCAGACCCTGCACAAGCCAACCGTCACACGACCGCAACCCGATGGCGCGTGAAGCGCCTGCCCCGTGTACGGTCCCGGGTGTCCGCCGCCACTCTCCTGCAAACTCGCTGCCGTCGGCCTGACCAGCCGGCGCGACGCGCGCGGCAGCGGCAGTTCGCGAACTGAGCGGGCGCTCATAATGTCCGCTCCGGCGCTTTGCCGAGGACTGGGCCAACAATCCGACTGCCGCCCAGATCGGCGGGGCCACGACCACCGAGCAGCTCAACTCCTGCCGGAGCTGCGCGCCGACCCAGCCACAGGCTTACGCCGGGCTGAGAGAATCGGCTGTCATGAGCGTGTCCTTGATCCGCAGCACCCGGCTGTATCCCGGCGCCCCTTACGCCTACGCGGCCGTCGGTGGCCAGGCCGGCCTTGTTCTGACCGCGGGTGCCTGCCCGCTCGGCGCCGACGGGCAGGTCACCGCTCCCGGCGACGTCGCCGCGCAGATGCGCCAGGCGCTGGCGAACTTGCGCACCGCGCTGGCGGAAGCCGGCGCGACCATCCGGGACGTGCTCAAAACGACCGTGTACGTGGCCAGCAGCGACCGGGCCGACCTGGTGGCCGCCTGGAATGAGGTGGCCGCGGCCTTCGGCGACCACGATGCGCCGAGCACACTGCTCGGTGTCACCGTCCTGGGATATCCCGGGCAGCTCGTCGAAATCGACGCCATCGCCGCCGTCAAACCCCGACAGCACCCAGACGGCCGCTAACCAGACCGCCGGTTGCCTCATCAGAGCGGAATCAGACCTTTCCAGCGAGGCGGCACGGGAGCACCAGAACGTGGGTTGCCGCACATAATCAGGCAAGTTGGGGCTGGCCACGATTTCCCGGCTTCTCTCGGGGGATTGCCTCGGGATAGGGACGGGTCGCCGCTGGGCCGCGCACTCACCGAGTCGGCCAGAGGCTATTCGAGCCAGTCGGTGACGAAGCGGGGGCTGGCGTGGATGTGCACAGCTTCATAACCGTCGGGTCCGGTGGAGAACTTATGCGGTGTCTCAGCCGGGGCAACGAGTACCTGACCGGCACGACCGGTCACGTGGCTGGACCCGATGGTAAAGGTCGCGCTGCCGCGCCTGATGATGAACGTCTCCGGGTACGGATGCCTATGTAGCCGGGGGCCGACGTTGGGCTGAGACGTGGATTCCAGGATGATGGATATGCCCGCACCGCCCGGAAGCTGCTGGAAGTTCTCGGTCCAGTTCTCACCGTCGTCTCGCCCGTCTGCGCGGCTGATGACCAGTTCGCGGGCATCTGAGGTGCTCATAGCAGAGATCCTCTCTGGTTACCTCCAGCGTGGCGGCACAGTGAATCCTAGAGTCCGCGCTGCGGCTGACGGCAAACCCTTCCGGTCGCGGGCATCTGCGCTCTCCGTCGCCGAATAAGCATGCGCAGGACAACGCGCGCTATTCGGCAGACCGGGCGGCTCCGAGGCCCAGAGCGCCTGTTCGGTGTTGTGCTGGCAGCGGTTGGGCCGACCCGGGATTGTGTGCCGAGCGGCGGGTCCGGGAGGCCGGGCGGGTGATTTGATCACCTTACGTGATCAGTGCCGAACCGACGGCCTGGACGCACGTGGTTCGGCCCAGACCTCTTTCGGAGGCTCACAGGTCGGCAGCCGCCGCTGACGTACCTCGTCGCGGCATGTGAGTGCGCGATTTGGTTACCGGGAGTGGAACACTTCTTGCCGTGAACGAAGATCGTCTCGCCAGGGCCGCGGCGTTGCTGCGTGACCGCAACACGATCGACGCCGGGCTCGCCCGGCTCATCACCGGCCCATGACCTCAGGCCATCTTGGCGAGTGGATCGCCGCGGAGATCTTCGACATCGAACTGGAACCCTCAGCCGTCGCGGCGGGCATCGACGGCCGCTTCCGCTCCGGCGCGCTCCAAGGCCGCGCCGTGAACGTCAAGTGGTATCTCAAGCGCGAAGGGGTGCTCGACACGACTGACTCCACGGCGCTGGATTACTACCTCGTCCTCGCCGGGCCGCCGTCGGCGGCAGGGTCCTCGCGAGGCACCGCCCGGCCCTGGTGCATCCGGGCCGTGTACTTGTTTGATGCGCGGCAACTCCGGGCCGAGCAGACCGCCCGGGGAGTGAGGCAAGGCGTAGCCTCCAGCGTAATCAAGCAGCAGTGGGCAGCAGCCGAGATCTACCCTTCGGCTGCCAACCCGCAGCTGTCCATCACCTCACAGCAGACGGCGCAGCTCAGGCAATTCGATCTCTAAGCCATCGCGCGCCCCAGGCCGCGGCCGCAGCGGGGGAGGAGAGGGTGCGCTTGCGGAGGATTGTTGGCCAGGTGCGGTGCACGGTGTGCTCGCGGAGCACGAGCTGGCGGGCGATGTCGGGGTTGGTCAGTCCCTGCGAGACGAGTTTGAGTAAGTCGGGCTAGCGGGGCGTCAGCGTCGGCGCGGCCTGGTCGGGGCCGGCCGCTGGCGTCTGAATGGTGCCTGGTGACGACCTGCGCCGCGCCAGGCGGCCCAGGGCCGCCAGCATGGGCGCGGCGCGGCCGCGCTGGGCGGGCCGGGCCCGGCGGGCGGCGCGGGCCTGCCGGGCCAGGCGCTGCTGCCGGGCGCTGGCCATCAGGTCGGCCTGGCGTGCGGCGATGAGCTGGCTGATCAGGTGGGAATGCATCGGGATCATCTCGCTCCAGGGTCGTTTCCAGCTGCTGCGGCGCGATCCGGTGGGCGGATCGCCGGGGCGGTCGGTAGTGCATACACCGCGGCACTGGGAAACTGGGCGCCCCCGGGCCGCCCAGTTCGCGTCGTGGGCGGTGTATATACCGGCGGAGGTAGGACGTGGTGCGGGAGGAAGGAGCGCAGGATGGTGACAGCCGATCTGCTGTCACGGGCGCGGGCAGGGGATGGAGAGGCGTTCCGGGAACTGGCCGAGTCCCATCGGCGGGAGCTGCAGGTGCACTGCTACCGGATGCTCGGCTCCTTCGCCGACGCCGAGGACGCCGTCCAGGAGACGATGCTGGCCGCCTGGCAAGGCATCGGCGGATTCACTGATGAACGCGCCTCGCTGCGCACCTGGCTGTACAAGATCGCTACCAACCGGTGCCTCAACGCGCGCCGCGCGGCGAGCCGGCGCCCGGCCAGGGAATGGGATATGTCGCAGTTCGAAGCGCCCGTGCCGACCCCGCGCGACGAGGCCGTCTGGCTGCAGCCGTTTCCTGACGCGTTCCTCCAGGACGCTGTCGGCCAGCCGCTCGGGCCAGAGGCCCGCTACGAGCAGAGCGAAGCCATCGCGCTGGCCTTCGTGGCCGCCCTGCAGCTGCTTCCGCCGCGCCAGGTCGCCGTCCTCATCTTGCGCGATGTCCTCGGATTCCACGCCAGCGAGGTGGCCGGCATGCTGGAGGTGACCGTCCAATCAGTCAACAGCACCCTCAAACGAGCCCGCGCTAGCCTGCAGCGCAGGCAGCCAGCCGCCGGCCACCAGCCGCCGCCCGCCGCAGGCTCGCCCGCCGAGGACGCGATGGTGGCCACGTTCGCCCGCGCGTGGGAGTCGGCCGACCTCGACGCGCTGGTGGCCCTGCTGACCGACGATGTCTTCATCGCGATGCCGCCGGAGCCATTCGGATACGAGGGCCGAGACGCTGTGGCCCGCTACTGGGCTCGCCAGTTCGGCGCGGGCCGCAGGTTCGACCTCGTGCCGACCCGAGCCAACGGCCAGCCCGCGTTCGGCGCATACCTGCGCGGCCCGGCCGGAATCCGCCACGCGGCCGGCTTCTACGTGCTCACCCTGGCCGGCGACCGGATCTGCGCCATGACCCGCTTCGAGGCCAGCGTGCTGCCGTGGTTCGGGCTACCGCGATCACTCCCGAGCCGGTAGCCGGCCGCGCCGCGCACGGCATCCACCGGGTAGCCGACGATGCGCGGCTTGTCCGCAAGGATGGGCCGACTGCGCAGATCTCGCCCAAGACACTTGTGCGCAGATCATCCCGATCTGGTGCGGAGCGACCGATCGCGCGGGCCAACCGACAGGCGAGCAGAAGCGGCGGTTACACGCGCGGCTCGCGGTTGTGACCCAGTCACGCTATGCGATCATCTAGGGGCGCAGTGTTCAGGCGTAGCCGCACCGCAAGCGAGCCCCAGATGCTGTCCGCTCGATCCGGTTTCTGCGGCGTGGCCCCGCCGCGCCGTGCGTGGATTCGGCTGGGCCGGACCGCCGTGTGGGTACTTCACGCCTGGCCGCGGTACCAGTTACAGATCATGGCTGGCCTTCTAGGCTGGGACGCGTGGAGACTTTCACGTTCTTGTTTACTGACATTGAGGGCTCCACGACTCTGCTGCGGCGGCTGGGGGAAGGCCTGTACGCGCAGGTGCTTGCCGACCACCATGCGCTGATCCGGTCAGGTCTGGCCGCGCATGGCGGCCGGGAGGTCGACACCCAGGGGGATGCGTTTTTCGCCGTGTTCTCCTTGTCATCGGCGTGCGTGGCCGCGGCGGCTGAGATGCAGCGGGCCCTTCAGGCACATCGGTGGCCAGGCGGGGAACATGTGCGGGTCCGGATGGGGGTTCATGCCGGTGAGGCGGCGCAGACGGCCACGGGCCTGGTGGGCCTGGATGTGCATCGCGCCGCCCGGGTGGCCGCGGTCGGGTATGGGGGCCAGGTGCTGGTGTCGGAGACCGCGGCCACGCTGGTGCGGGGTGGGCTTGCGCCGGGGTTGTCGCTGGCCGATCTGGGGGTGCACCGGCTGAAAGATCTGGGCCGTCCCGAACGGATCTTCCAGCTCCAGGTGGCAGGCCTGCAGGCGGGGTTCCCGCCGCTGCGGTCGCTGGGCAGCCCGGCGCTGCCGAACAATCTCCCGGCCCAGCTGGCAACGTTCATCGGCCGGGACCGGGAGCTGGCCGATGTCCGGACACTGGTCAGATCGTGCCGCGTGGTCACGCTGACCGGGGCCGGGGGGTGCGGCAAGACACGGCTGGGTCTGCAGGCGGCCGCCGAGCTGCTGGACGGCTCAGGCGAGGGGGTCTGGCTGGCGGAGCTGGCCGCGGTCTCCGGTGAGGAGGAGGTCTCGTCGGTGATTGCCGCGGCGCTCGGGATCCGCGGGCAGCCGGGCAAGACCGCCCTGGAGGGCCTTGCCGATGCGCTGGCGTTGCAGGACGTGCTGATCGTGCTGGATAACTGCGAGCACCTGATCGGTGCGTGCGCGAGATGGCCGAGGCGCTCTGCGCGGGTGCCCGCGGGTGCACCTGCTGGCCACCAGCCGCGAGCCGCTGGGCATCGCCGGCGAGACCATCTACCGGGTGCCGTCGCTGTCACTGCCCGGCCCCGGCGGCGCGGCTGCCGAACCGCCGATGCGGTCGGCTGTTCCTCGAGCGGGCGCGGGAGCAGGGCGCAGCTTGCCGGTGGACGAGGAGACCGGCCCGCTGCTGGTGTCGGTGTGCCGCCGCCTGGACGGGCTGCCGCTGGCGATCGAGCTGGCGGCGGCCCGGCTGCGGTCGCTGCCGCTGCGCGGTCTTCGCGACCGGCTGGACCAGCGGTTCCGCGCTGCTGACCGGGGGAAGCCGGACCGCGCTGCCGCGGCAGCAGACGCTGCGGGCCACGGTCGAGTGGTCGTATTCGCTGCTGACCGGGGCCGAACAGGCTGCTGCTGCGGCTCTTGTCGGTGTTCGCCGGCGGCTTCGATCTGGACGCGGTGGAGGCAGTGGGCGGGACCGGTGGGATTGAGGTGCCCGACGTGGCCGGCCTGCTCGGTTCGCTGGTGGATAAGAGCCTGGTGATGGCCGAGCCCGCTGGCCAGACCCTGCGGTACCGGCTGCTGGAGACCATCCGGCAGTACGCCGCAGAACGGCTTGCCGAGGTCGGCGACCAGGCCGCCGCCGCAAAGGGCCACTGCGCGTACTTCCTGGGCGTCGCCGAGGCGGCGGCCCCGCTTCTGGCCGGGCCGGAGCAGGGACAATGGTTGGCGCGGCTGGACGCCGATTACGCAAACATGCGGCACGCGGCCGAGTATGCAGCCAGGGATCCAGACGGAACCGCGCAGAGCCTGCGCTTTAGCGTGGCGCTGCACCGCTACTGGCTAGCACGCTCGCGCGAGCGGGCGGCCCTCGCACTGTTGCTGCCGGCCCTGGAACGGCCTGGGGCAGGCGCGGACCCGGCCCTGTTCGCCGCGGCGCTGATCACTGTCACGGCTGTCAGCGTGTTCGTTGACCTAGCGCCGGCCCGGCAAGCCGGTCAGCAAGCGGTGGAGCTCGCCCGCGAGTTGCACGACGACCGGTTGCTCATCTTCGCATTGAGTGCACTGTCCGCCGCTTATAGCTTCCTAGGAGAAACGGGCCCCGGACTGCTGACCGGGCAGGAGGCTGTCGAGCGGGCCCGGCAGCTCGGCGACGACGTCTTGCTGGGCGAGAGCCTGATGAGCTACCTGCTGTCGGGTCTAGCGGGCGACCTCATCGAACCCGATGAGTTCGGACAGCTCCTCGCCGAGGCTACTGCGTGTACCGAACGATCGGGGGACCAGCTCATCCACTACGCGCTGCATAACAACGCGGGCGTTCACGCCCTGACCGCCGGCGACATTCCGGCCGCCCGCGCTCACCTGGAACAAGCGGCGCACGCCGCGCGCGCGACCGGAATGGAAACCGCCGCATTGACCGGCAACCTCGGGTGGGTGCGGCGCGAGGAAGGCGACCTGGACGGCGCGCTGTCCATGTTCGAAACGAGCCTGCGGATAAGCCACCGCAACGGCGAAACCCCCGGCATGGGCTATGCCACCCTCGGCCTGGCCTGCCTGGCCGCAGACCTAGGCCACTGGGACCGGGCCGCCGCGCTCCACGCCATCGCGCAGGGCTTCCTCGACCGGTCCGGACAACCGTGGCAAGATCCCGAGGCACGTTACCGGCACGACAGCCTCACCCAGCTGCGCGCCCACCTGAGCGACGAACGGTTTGACCAGTCCTACCGCGAAGGCATGACGCTGCCTGCCGACGAGGCCCTCCGATCTGCGCTCGGACGGACCCCAAGGCCCAGCTCCCCCGTCACGAGATAACTCCCAGCCCGCGCTGCCTCAGCCTGGCTCCGACCAAGATGAATATAGGAAGGCGGTTCCGCCCGACCGGATCGCCGACTCGGCGCGGCTGATTACCGAGATCGAATGGCCGCGGTTTGGCTGCATGATATCCATTCTTCGCGGCCAGCCGGCAGCATGATCTTGACAGTCGGCCAGCTCGCCTGGACGCGGTCAGCCTGGCGGCGGTGCTATCCCGGAACCTTCCTACGGCAGGTACAGGTGCAGGCCGGCCGGCATGGGATCGCTGGCGTGGATGGTGCCGCGGAACACGCCGTTGATGTAGGCGGCGACATTAGGCGGGAAGACGTGCTGGGGGCTGTTCTCGGCGGTAAGCCTGAGGATGGCGGACGGCAGGCAGTTATGCTGCTCGGCTAGCTCGGCCAGCGAGCTCTTGCCTGCGGTGGTGTGCTCGGCCATTTCGACTCCTATTCCCGGTGAGCGTGCGACGCCAAGGCACGGCGAGGCTACCGCCACTCAGCGCCGGATGCCCATGCCGCAGCAGCCCGTCAGGCCTGACCACCGAGCATCTGCCTCACTATCCGGAACGCGGCAGATCCGTGCGTCGCCGTGGTCGCGCACAATGGATAAGTATGCAGGCTGGGTCACCCTCCCCGCCGATGCACACAGCCGGAAATGAGGCCGTCGACACCTGGTCGGGCCAATAAATGCGCACCCGTAGCCGCCGTTCTGCATGGCTGACGATTCGGCGGCGATCACCAGCTTGGACGCGCAGAAGCGGTCGCTCTGCGCGCTGGAGTCGGCCTGATCTGCTGATATGAGGCCGGCGAACTCAGGTCCTGAGGCGGCCTGTCACAGCGGGGATACGCATCTTGTCCAACGGGAGACCCATTGAGGAAGGAGGATTTGATGAGCGATCCGTGCATGCCGCAGCTGACCGCCAGCCGCTTAGTCCGCTGCGGCGTCGCCCCTGGGTATCGGGTCGAGCCGCAGCAGGGTGACGCTGCCGACGAAGACTGACTCCACCCGGCCGCTAGCCAGCCGCCGGAACCGTATGATCTCACCTGACAGGATGTTGCCCGCTGCGGCCGTGAAGGTGTCCGGGATTCCTGCGGGCTCGATCTCGGTGGTCACGTCTGTGCCGTCTGGCCCGACGAAGGCGAGCCTCCCATCCCGCCATTCCAGCCGCACGAGCATGGTCATGTCGGCGGCGGCATACAGGCCGAGCAGCGGCTGGGGGCAGTCCCTCCGCCTGCCATCTCACGCCTAGGAGGACACATGCGGCGAGGCGAGGTCTGGTGGGCCGAGTTCGAGGAGCGACGGCCTGTCGTGCTGCTGTCGGAAGATGAGCCATCCGGGTCCCGGGCGATGCAGGTCGTCGCTCCGGCGGGTACCGACATCTCCGGCCTGGGAATCGAGGTGGCAGTCGGCGTCCCGGAAGGGCTGCCTTTTGAAGGCGTGCTGCGGTTCGCGTTCCCGTGGCCGGGCTTTACCCCGTGCACCTGGCTGACCACCCTGAGCCGGGACGACCTGATCGAGCGGGCGGGCGCAGTGTCCGCCGCCAAGCTCAGCGAGATCGACGACGCCCTGCGCGCCAGCGAACAGAGGACGGAGTGGGACCCGGCCGCAGCGGCCAGGCTCGGCGAGATTAAGGATTCCCTCCGTCGGCGGACTCAGGCAGACGGAGAAGGAACGGACGCCCACGCTGACGAAGGTCGATCTCGTCCGCACGGCCGACGGTCCGTGACGCCTCAGCAACAAGATCACGATCTACAGCTGGAGTATTAGGGCGTGAATCACTTATAGCGGTAAACGATGCGACCCTGCGACCAGTCCGCCGGGCTGATCGCCAGCAGCACGCGGTCCTCTTGGATTACGCGGATGTGGTTCTTCGTCATCCGTCCCGACATCCTCGCGAGGACCTCGTGCCCGTTGGCGAGTACCACGGTGTAGAAGCCGTGCCCGCGCATCTGGGTAATAGTGCCCTCGGTCTCGATGAAGTCAGTTCTCGGCACTTAGCGATTCTCCTCATTGCTATGGCTGCAGCGTCGTACAGCTTGCCGCGCGAGCGCGCACTGGTTCTGCCGCGGCCCCTGGGTTCATTGCAGGACATGCGCAAGACCTGGAAGCTCCCGGGGAAGCCGTTGTCTCCCAAGCCAGCGTGCATGCGGCGGGTGTCGGCATCTCGGCCGAACTGCTTCTCGCCGTGCGCCGGGCCACCGCCACGTTCCTTAAACCGCAGCACGCGCACCGCCGACCGTTAGGTCGAAGTCTTGCGCTAGTTAGGTAAGCGCGTCGACGGCCTTCGATGTTCCCGCGTGCACCCGGGCGTCTGCCCGCCCTCTCCCACTTACTGCCAGCGCGAAGACGTTGGCCGTGGCAGTAACCCGCTACCCGGCATCACGCCTGGGTTCCGCGCCTCCATCGCCCGAACCTGCAGGGCAGCGCGACCTCCCCGGGAGAGCCAGAACAGGCTGATCTGCGAGTCGTCGCACTGATGACCCAAGGCCACTCCCAGCAGCGCGTAATCGGCGTTCGGCTTGCCCCTGATAACGAAATGACGCAGCAGGGGCCTACGCCATCGAGCTTCGATCGAATATGCCAAGCAGCGCATGAGTATGCGCTGGTCAACGCCCGCTATTCGGCAGATGCGGGCGACCTTGGCACGCAAAGTGCCCACATCTGTGCGTCCTCGCCAGTGATCGCGAAGGTGCCGTCGGCCGATCAGAACGGCGGGTCGGCGCGCGCTATCGGGGCGAAGGTTCCTCACGCTCTGCAATCAGCCGTTCGGCAAGTTTGCAACGATACTTGAAATAAAGTACTGACTCTTTGAGCCGCTTCGACCTGGCCTGCGACAGCTACCGCCAGGCTGAAGCAGCTCTCTCGCCGCGGGTCAGGCCTGGCAGGTGGCGGCCTGGTACTGGGAGACGATGCGGGCGGGAATGCGTCCGCGGTCGCTGACCGCGATGCCCTGATCTTTGGCCCAGGCCCGGATGCTCTCACCGTGGTGGCGCCCCGCCGGAGTGCCGGCCGGGCGGCGGTGGTTGCGGCCGGTTTTGCGGGCGTGCTCAGTGAACGGCGCCAGCTTGTGCCGGAACGCCGCGGCGTTGGCCGCGCTGAGGTCGATCTGGTACTCGGTGCCGCCGATCGAAAACCGCACCGTCTCATCAGCGGGCCCGCCGTCCAGGTCGTCTTCAAACGCGACGGTGATCTTCTGCGCCATCCCGAGCCTCCCTCACACACGACCGGCTCCCTGAACCGTACAAGATCAACCACTGGCGCCGCAGCCCTCCGCGAACGGCCCCAGGTCGGCCGCCGCCAAGTGCACCTGCATCCAGCTGGCCCACTGGACACTGCGATGTCCGCGGCAGAAGCGGACGATCTTGGGGACGTCGGTGCGAGGTCGCTGACAGACAGGCAAGCGGGCGGGACAGCGGTGGTCGTCAGTTGATGTCGAATTCGTTGCCCTCAGGGTCTTTCATCGCGATTGCGTAGTGGTCGAGGCCTTCGGTGCGCAGGACCCGACGAGCGCGGCACCGAGACTGGCCTGGCGGGCGGCCTCCGCGTCGACGCACTGCAGGCGCGGCAGGTCCAGGAAGACCAGGTCGGATGCTGCCTCGGTGAGTCGCCGCGAGTTTGCCGGGGTCGAGCAGGTCAGGGCCTGCTCACCGTAGTGCCCTATGCGTTTGTGGACCGGACGCCTTGGAAGCGAAGCGCGGTCGCCCAGAGGTCGCCGGGTGACCGCGCTGCTCTGTCTCGGTCGGGCTGATAGCTGGCCGGGCGGGGGGTGTGCGGTTTATGGTGCGGGGGTGGTGGCGTGCGGTGCGTGCGGCGCTTCGTGGGGGGCGGCTGACCGGTTTTGCGGTGAGTGCGGTGCCCCGTTGGGGGGCTGCCCGGGGTGCGGGGCGCCGGTGGCGGCCGGGCGCCGTTTTTGCAGTGCCTGCGGTCATCCGCTGACGCGCCGGGAGCTGCACCTGCGGGCGCTGCGCCGAGCGCGCCGGCTGATCCGCGGCCGGGTCCGCCGTCTTCTCTGGCGTCCGGGGTGGGGCCGGTGGCGGAGCGGCGGGTGTGCTCGGTGTTGTTCTGTGACCTGGTGGGTTTACGCCGTTGTCGGAGTCGCGGGATCCGGAGGGCGTGCGGGAGCTGCTGAGCGAGTATTTCGCGTAGCCCGGACCGTCATCGGCCGGTATGGCGGGGTGGTGGAGAAGTTCATCGGCGATGCGGTGATGGCGGTGTGGGGCACCCCGGCCGCCACCGAGGGGGACGCCGAGCGGGCGGTGCGGGCCGGGCTGGACCTGGTGGCCGCGGTGGCCGAGCTGGGTGGCGACGCGGGTGTCCCCGGCCTGGCGGCTAGGGCGGGGGTGGTGACGGGGGAGGTCGCGGTCACGCTCGGGGCGGCCGGTGGGGGATGGTGGCCGGGGATGCGGTGAACACCGCCGCCCGGGTCCAGACCGCCGCCCAGCCAGGGACTGTGTTCACTGACAGTGCGACGCAGCGGCTGGCCGCGGCCGGAGTGGCGTTCGCCGACGCGGGCGAGCATGTGCTCAAGGGCAAGACGGAGCCGCAGCAGCTGTGGCGGGCGGTCCGGGTGCTGGCGGGGGTGGGCGGGGCCCAGCGGGTGGACGGGCTGGAGGCGCCGCTGACTGGCCGGGACGCCGAGCTGCGCACGATCCGGGAACTGTTCCACGCCGCGGCCGAGCGCAAGGTGCCGCGGATGGTGGTGGTATCGGGGCCGGCCGGGGTGGGCAAGTCCCGGCTGGGGTGGGAGTTCAACAAATACATCGACGGCCTCGCGGCCCAGATGTGGTGGCACCGGGGCCGGTGCCTGTCCTACGGCGACGGGATCGCGTTCTGGGCGCTGGCCGAAATCATCCGCCAGCGGCTTTCCATCGCCGAAGACGACCCCGCCGACACCGCCGCCGCCAAACTCGCCGACGGCCTGGACAGGTTTGTCCCCAACCCCGCCGAGCGGGAATACGTCGGAGCCCGGCTCGGGCGGCTGCTGGGTGTCGCCCCGCCCGGCAATGGCAGCGACGGGGCGGCGCTGGGGCGGGAGGAGCTGTTCGCGGGGTGGCGGCTGTTCTTCGAACGGCTCGCCGCCACCGCCCCGGTCGTGCTGCTGGTCGAAGACGCCCAGCACGCCGACGCCGGGCTGCTGGACTTCCTGGACCACCTCACCGACTGGGTCCGCAGCCTGCCGGTATTCGTGCTAGTCCTCGCCCGCCCCGAGCTAGCCGAGGCCCGGCCCGGGTTCGGCACCGGACGCAACCGCACCACCTTGACCCTCGACCCCCTCGACCCCGCCTCCACCGACCACCTGGTCGATGCGCTCGTCCCCGGCATGCCGCCCTCGGCCCGCGCCCAGATCACCCGGCACGCCCAGGGCCTGCCCCTGTTCGCCGTCGAGACCATCCGGTCGCTGATCGACCGGGACATCGTCCAGCCCTCCGAGGGCGTCTACCGCCTCGTTTGCGACATCGGCGAACTCGCCGTCCCTGACAGCCTGCATGCCCTGCTCGCCGCCCGGCTGGACTCCCTCGACCCGCCCGTCCGGCGGCTGGTGGCCGACGCGGCCGTGCTCGGCACCACCTTCCCCGCCAGCGCCCTCATCGCGATCTCCGCAGAGGACGAGCCCGCCGTCCGCACAGGCCTCGCCGACCTGCTCCGCCGCGAAGTACTCACTGTCTCCGCCGACCCGCTGTCCCCCGAGCGGGGAAGCTACGCCTTCGCCCAGGACATGCTCCGCCAAGTCGCCTACGACACCTTGTCCCGCCGCGACCGCAAAACCCGCCACCTCACCGTCGCCAACTACCTCCGCGCAGCGTTCCCCGGCGACGGGGAAGAAGTCACCGACGTCATCGCCCGCCACTACCTCGACGCCCTCCATGCCCTCCCCGACGCCGACGACACCCCCCACATCCGCGGACAAGCCATCACCGCGCTCATCCGCGCCGCCGACCGCGCCAAGCGCACCGGCGCACCCGCCACCGCCGCCACCACCTACGCCACCGCCGCCCAACTCACCCAGCAAGCCGCCGCCCAGCCCGGCGCCCCAGACCAGCAGCCCGACCCCGGCGCACTATGGGAGAAAGCCGCCGACGCCGCCTCTCTGAGCGGGGATTGCGCTCAGGCGATCCGGCATGCCGATCAGGCCCGCGCTTATTATCTGGAGCAGGATCAGCCCAGGTCGGCAGCCCGCTGCCAGGCCGCCGCCGGGAGTGACCTACGCAGGTTGGGCCGGCATACCGAAGCGCGCGAGCAGCTCACCGCCGCCCTTAAGGTCCTGCGGCCAGAACCCGACACCGACACCGTCCGAGTGCTGCAAGACCTCGCGTCCCTGGAGATCTTCGCCGGCTCGCCTGAGGCCGACCGGCTCACCACGGAGGCCCTCATCCTCGGCCAGGACCTCGGCGCAGACACCACCCGGCTCGCCAAGCTCTTCGCGACCAGGGGGATCTATCTCCATTTTGCGGCACGGAGCACCGAGGGAATCGCCTACTTCGCGCAGGCCGTCCGGCTCGCCGAGCAAGCCGGTGACAACGCAATAGTGGGCGGCGTGTTGCTCAATCTGGCCGAAGTGCTGAGTGGCACCGATCCTGGGCCCGCAGCTGAGACGGCCCGGACGGCCGCTGGGCATCTGCGGCAGGTCGGCGACCGGCCCATGCTGTCGGGCGCGATCGAAAACCTGGCCCATGCGCTGCTGCTGCTCGGGGATTGGGACGCCGCCGCCGACGCCCTGGCCTCGGCCACTGACGCCGACGGGCTCCACGGCATCGAATTCCTGGCGGGTGACCGGGCCTTTCTGGCAGCTCTGCGCGGCGACACCAGTATCGCCGCCGCCGTGCTCGAGGGACTGGAGACCATGCGCGCCAGCGAAGACCACCAGGACCAGGCGATGATCGCCGTCGTAGAGGCGCTCCTCGCCGCCGCCCGCTCTCAGCCGGACAAGGCACTCGCGCACGCGCGCCGCGTCCTCGCCCACGCCGGCGCGCTCGGGATCAGGCATACAGTCATGTTCTGGGCCTGGCCGCTGGCCGCACGCGCCGCACACGACCTGCACGACACGACCGCCGCCGGCGAGCTCTTCGCCATGCTCGACGCCCTTCCGCCCGGCCGCATCCCCCCGATACTGCGCGCCGAACGCGACCTCGCCCGCGCCCGCCTCGCCGTCCGGGCCGGCGACCCGGACGCGGGCGCCGCACTCGCGGCGATCGCGAGCCTGCGCGAGCACAGCACGCCATATCATCTCGCCCATGGGTTGCTCGACCTCGGAGAGCGCCTCCTGGGCCAAGACGAGCAGCACCGGGCAGGCCAGGCCGTGGCCGAGGCCGAGGAGATTGCCGGGCGGCTGCGCTGCCAGCCGCTGCTCGACCGCGCCGCAGCCCTGATGCCCGCCACGACCCAGGCCCGGGTCTAGGCCGTGGCGTCCGCCGGAGCCCCGGAGCCAGCGACCGCGGACCAAGCCGGGCCGGCCGTGGTCGCCGGCGCGTCGGCCGCACGGCGCAGCCGCTACTGGCAGGCGCTGGCACACCGGGACCTGCGGCTGCTGATCGCCGCTGTCCGACTCCGCCGTCGGCAAGATCCTCAGCCAGCTCCTAGGGACCTACCTCAAACCCTGACCACAAAGCCCGCCGCAGACCTGTTGAACTGCATAGAATCACTCAGCCGCTCGGATAGCGCGCCGAACCCATGCCTGAATATCGCGCGCTTTCCCAAAGCAGTCAGAGACACTGAGCGTGGTACCCCTACGCAAAGCTATGGTCATCGCACCGCACATTTGATCACCGGACGAGCTAGTTGAGGAGACGGAGCTACCTCAGAGGGTTACCAGGGAACGAATTATCACTACGAGGGCGCCCAAACCGAAGAGCGCCAGCCCCGCCACCCACACGCCGAACATTGGCATTAGTGGAATGATGCGTCCAATAAGGCCCGCGTCCAGTCCTTCTGATCACGGTTCTCTCGAAAGGCGGTGCCGTGGGCGCCCAGTGGTCCCAGGTTGAGCATGTCGCGTTCCACGCGCTCAAGCCAATGCGCATCATGAAGTTCGGCCTGTCGATGACGCGCCATCAGCAGTATCGAGATTATGGCGATGTTCAGAGATAAAAGCGAGGAGATAATCCGAAGCCCAGGCGTCGTTACCATTGCTAAGCGCGATGGTGAATAGGAAGGCCTGAGCCATGAGGCTCAAGACTGGCACTTGCCAAAGGAGTGCGTCCCACTGAGTTCGTCGGGCCGCAACAGCAGCATATACGGCAAGCAGCACCGACTCGTTTGGTTCGGACACAGCAGAATTGTATGACGCTTGCCCAGCAAGATGCTGCTGTTCGAAGATCCGAAGGGGATCGTCATCCAATCGCCCGGATCCACCCTCATCTTGACGTCGTGAGGGTCCGCTCCATCCAGCGCCGATCGGCGACTCCTCGCACGGGGTTCCCGGTGAATTCAGTGAAACTCTGCGGTCGTCGCTAGAGACGCCGAATGGCATGCTGTCGGGCGGGCAAGTAGCGTCAGTCGGCACCAGCGCCTAGCCGCTCGGGAAGTGTGCCAACCCCATGCTCGAAATAAAGTACTGACTTCCCGGAAAGGCTTCAGCGGCTCCAGCATGCCATGGGCATGCGGGCGCAAGCGCGACCTGAGGGCAGCGACCGCTCCGTCTCTGGCCGGTTCAAGGACGCCCGGTGTCGGCGACGCTCGAATATGGGGCCGTTGCGCCGGGCGAAAATGAGGCCACCGGTTCGTGGTCTTAGTCTGCCTGGTTCTGGGTTTTGATGCTGGGGAGGCTGTCGATGCCGCGGCCGCGGAGCCGGTAGCTGGCGCCTTTGAGGGTCAGGACGTCGGCGTGGTGGACGATCCGGTCGATCATGGCGGCGGCGACGGCCTGGTCTCCGAACACGGTTCCCCAGCCGGAGAACGGCAGGTTGGAGGTCAAGATCAGCGAGGCGTGCTCGTAGCGGGAGGACACCAGCTGGAAGAACAGGTTGGCGGCGTCTTGCTCGAACGGCAGGTAGCCGACCTCATCGACGATGATCAGCCCGTAACGCCGCAGCCGGGCCAGCTCTTTAGGGAGCAGTCCCTGGCGGTGGGCGTCGGTGAGCCGGGTGACCCAGTCGGTCGCGGTGGCGAACAAGACCCGGTGCCCGTGGCGGGCCGCGGCGATGCCGAGCGCGGTCGCCAGGTGGGTCTTGCCGGTGCCGGGCGGCCCGAGTAGCACGATGTTGCGGGCCTCGGCCAGGAACGCGCCGGAGGCCAGGGCGGCGATCTGCTGGCGGACGGCGGGCTGGGCGTCGAAGTCGAAGTCCTCCACGGTCTTGCGGGCGGGGAAGCCGGCGGCGCGGATCCGGAGCTGGGCGCCGGAGGCGCTGCGGGCTGACACTTCCCGTTCCAGGACGGCGGCGAGGTAGTCCTCGTGGGTCCAGCTCGCGTCGCGGGCTTGCGCGGCGAGCCGGGCCGCGGCTTCGGTGATCCGCGGTGCCTTGAGCGCGGCAGCCAGATAGCGGATCTGCTTCATGGCCTCGGTGCTGTCGCTCATCACGCCCCCTCATGGCCGGCGGGAACCAGGCCGAACGCCCGGTCGTAGTCGGCTAGGTCCCGGCTCAGGTCACTGGCCGGGTCCGGCCGGCGGGGCTGGCGGAGCTCCTGGCGCAGCTGCCTGGCTGTCTGTGCGTGCGCGGGGTCGGTGATGGTGCTGCCGCGGGCCCAGACCCGGGCGTGATCGGCGACCATGCGCCCGTCAGCCCTGGCCTGCACCCGGTCCAGGTCCGCGGTCACCGTGACCAGGCGGCCGATCACGGCCGGGTCGACGGAGTAGTCGCTGGCATCGAGCCGGACGTAGTAGTCGCGGCCTAGCCGCACTTCGTGGTGCCAGCCCAGCGGCGGCGGCACGGCCGGCAGCGGCAGCATCGCGGCCCGGTCCGCGTCGATCAGATCAGACGGGCGGGCCCGCAGCGTCCGCACCACCCGGCCGTTCGCCCGGTCCAGCCAGCCGGTGAACTGGGTATTGAAGTCAGCCGGCGAGGCGAAGGCGCGGCCGGGCATGAACGAGGTCTCGAAGAACCCGTTGCGCCGTTCCACGATCCCCTTGGACTCCGGATCGCGGGGCCGCAGCTGCACGATGCGGGTGGCCAGCGTCCCGGTGAACGCCGCCACCCCGTCTGCGAGCTTCCCGCCGCGGCCGATCCCGGTCTCGTTGTCCCAGATCAGCCGCCGCGGCACCCGGCCCAGCTGGCGGATCAGTTCCCACGACCCCAGCAGCAGGTCCGCGGTCGTGCGGGTCGGGATCATCCGGCCGGTGGTGAACCGCGAATAAGCGGCGGTGATCACCAGCACCGGCAGCAGCGGCGTGCTGCCGTCCTCCAGCGGGATCCGGCCCGGCGGGAACCACAGATCTGTGAGTGTGTCGTGCAGCGGCCCCGGCCTGGTCCGCTGCCAGGCTCGGTGCCGGTGACCGGACGTGACTCACCACAAGATCTGGCCGTCTCAGCGTGCCTTGAGTGTGACCTGTCCGCCGGGTTGCCGGCACCGGCCTGGCCCACCAGTTGGCTTGATCAGAAGCATGTCCGCGCGAGCGTGACCCGTCACAGATATGCCACTCCGGTGACCTTCACCCAGGCCGGTGCCGACGTTGACCGCGCTCGTGAAAGGAGCACCGTCCGTGTCCATGCTGGCAGATGCCGTGGACGCCGTCATCGGCGTCGATACCCACCGAGACACCCACCAGGCGGAGATCGCCCATCCGAACGGCGCCGTGATCGCGACCTGCTCGGTCCGCAATAGCACTGCCGGCTATGCGCAGCTGCTGAGCTGGGCCAGGGAGCACGCTCCCGGGCCGCGGCTGGCGGCCTGCATCGAGGGGACCCGGAGTTACGGTGCGGGGCTGGCCCGGGCGGCGGCCGCGGCCGGGCTGACGGTGATCGAGTGCGAGCAGCCCACCCGCAAGACCCGCCGCGGCATGGGCAAGTCGGACCCGCTCGATGCTCATCTGGCCGTGCTGACGGCTCTCCGGCTCGACGCAGCCAAGCTGCCCACCCCGCGGGCGGACGGAGACCGCGAGGCGCTGCGCATACTGCTGTCCGCACGTCTGGACCTGACCGGCACGGCCACCGCACAGACCAACCGGCTCCGTGCTCTGCTGCGCGACGGCGATGACAGGGACCATCGACCTGGCCAGCACCCGGCTCACCGATGCTGTCCTGGCCGCGCTGGCCCGCCGCCGCCCGCTGCCGCGACGCTAGCCGAGCCTCGGCGGTGCGTCAGGGCGAGATCCGCCGCTCGCGCTGGCCTTGCGGGACGCATCCCGGGCTCTGAAGGCCAACCGCGCCGAGCTGGACACGATTGTCAGTGAACTGGTGCCCGGGCTGACCAGCCGCCCCGGCATCGGCCCGGTGAGCGCAGCCCAGGTCATCGTGTCGTTCTCCCACCCCGGACGGTGCCGCCACGACGCCGCCTTCGCACGGCTAGCCGGAACCAGCCCGATCGAGGCATCCAGCGGCCAGACCATCCGCCACCGGCTCAACCGCGGCGGCGACCGGGGACTGAACCGGGCCATCCACGTCATCGCAGCCACGCGCATGCGCACTGACGCCGAGCACCAGTTGCCTATGCCGCCCGCCGCCGAGCCGAAGGCAAGACCGACCGCGAGATCCGTCGCTGTCTCAAGCGTTACATCGCCCGCCAGCTCTACCGGGCACTAACCGTGGCCATGGCCACTTGACAACACATAGAAGCGTCACACTGGGCCGCATCACCCGGCGCCCAGGACAGCCGGTCCGCCGGATCCGGCCGCTGATAGCACGGCCGCAGCCGCGCGACATTCTCCCGGAACCACGACGGCGACCCGCCCCAGTCCACCCGCTCAGCGATCACTGTCGCTGGCATCTGCGGGAACTCTGCCAGCAGCGCTCGCACCCGCGGCTCAAACGGCGAGAACGACGTCGGCGCCGGCTGCTGCTCATACTTCGGCGGCACCTCCGACGCGACCGCCCTGGCCACGGTCGACCTGCCGATATCCAGCTGCCGGGCGACCTGCCGCTGCGGAACCCCGTCCGCCACCAGCCGCCGGATCAGCGCCCAATCCTCCACAGAGATCACCCAGCCAATCTGTCTGGGTGGCCTCATTTTCGACCGGCACTATGGCCTCGTTTTCAAGCGGCGCCGACACCCGGTTGGCCTATCGGGTGATCGGCGGCCAGTACCGAACGTGACCTACCATGCGGCCGACGATGGAACGGCGCCGAGCCGATCGCCGACTCTGTCGTCGTGACAACTGCGCAGGCAGCACTGATTGCGGAGCGCAGATCATCCGGTTCTGCTGAACGTCGAGGGTTCCGCGATCGTGCCAGGAGGCCAGCGGCGTGAATTTTCGAGCCGGTTGCCGTTCGCTGTCAATATCGGGCGGTACCCACGCTGCGGGGCCGTGGACCGGACGGCGTTGCGCTGGCACGTCGGGGTTTGGGACGTGTGGTTGGTGTGGGGGATCTTGCTGGCGCGAAGATCACCGACTGGATGGAACTCCGCCGGCACGGCGCGCGCACCCTCGGCGGGCTGTTCGCCCGGGCCACCGATATCTTCGCCCTCGCGCTCCGTTGCTCACTCAGTTCGCCGGCACGTCTTGAGCAGAACGCCAACTTCCATGACCGCGCCTCTGGAGACCTCGCCTTGTGCGCCGGCCTTGCGGGGCCGTCTGGCGGAGGTACCGTAGAGCAGGTGCGGTCGGTGCCGGGTAGGCCCTGGCCGCGGCCTCGTTGCTCCAGACCCTGGTGACGTAAGCCCCCGAGCGGTGTGCTCGGAAGACGCCCAGGAGGACAGAGCGACGAAGACAACAGCACCCGGCTTTCTTGCCCTGCCGTCCGGCCGCGCCTCAGCTGCACGCGGGCTGCCTGTTGCCGTCGATCCTTCGACGGCTAGCTTTCGTGCACTGGCGCTGCAGGTGCGAGCGATGGGTCTGCTCGACCGAAGGCCCGGCTACTACCGGGTGAAGATCACCCTGACGATCTTCGCCTTTTTCGCTGGATGGGCCCTGTTCGTCATTGTCGGCAACTCGTGGACGGCCCTCGCCGTCGCCCCGTTGGTGGGGATGATGTTCACCCAGCTGGGCTTCATCGGCCATGATGCGGGGCACAACCAGGTTTTCGGCACACGCCGGCGCAATCGCTTGCTCGGCCTCACCGTGGGGAACGCGCTCATCGGGCTGAGCTTTGGCTGGTGGGTTCCCAAGCACAACGCTCACCATGCGCATCCCAACGAGATGGGCCGCGACCCCGATATCGGCGAAGGAGCCGCCCTGGCCTCGTCTGACGCGCCGGGAAACGGGCGCGGCCCTCTCGCATCGTGGCTGGCACGCTGGCAGGCGCCGCTCTTCTTCCCCCTCATGCTGCTGCGAAGCAGTGGTATGCACGTACTCGGGATCCAGCGGCTTCTGCGGCGACGAGACCATGCCGCGGCGGTAGAAGCCTCTCTCATCATGCTGCATGCCGCGCTGTACCTGACGGTGGTGCTGTGGGTGCTCTCCCCGCTCAAGGCACTCGCTTTCATCGCCGTACAGCAGGCGGTCTTCTCGCTGTACCTGGGCATCAGTTTCGCGCCCAACCACAAGGGGATGCCGATCATCGAATCCGCAACGGCGGCCGGCTTCGCCCGCCGCCAGGTGGTCACTGCCCGAAATATCAGGGGCGGCCGGTTCACCACCTTCATGCTCGGCGGCCTTAACTACCAGATCGAGCATCACCTATTCCCATCGATGCCCCGGCCCAATCTGCGACGGGTCCAGGGCCTCGTCAGGGACTTCTGCGCAGCGACCGATCTCGGCTACAGCGAAGAAAGCTTCGTCGAGTCATTCCGCCAGATCATCCATCACCTTAGCGACGCTGGAGCAGCCGCCGAGCCGCCGTCCTGACTGATTATTGTGATCTGACCGGGAAGACCGGGGTCTTAATGCCATGCAGGAGAACTCGTCCGTGACCTTTCCGAGGCAAAGAACCCCGCTAGTAGTTCCCGCTGCCACTTCTGCACTACCTGGCTCACACGTGTTCCCTGCGCCTCATCCAGCATATCCGCGAATGGCAACACAGAAGCCCGTGCCAGCAGCCGGCCGGAGATCAGGGTTCAGGCAATCCAGCTTAGCCATATCACACGGGTCCCGTAACGCGCCGCCGGCCGCCCAGGCACGGCCGTTGCTTTCCTGGCATGCTATTGCCCCCTTCCGGTTTCCCGTCCAGGTAAGCCATCAGACCCCAGGAACCTCCCTTCGAGTTCCTCCCGGCTACGCCGCGGATATAACCGGGGATATAACAGAGCGCCTCGCGGCGCAGCATCGGCAGATGAGGTCGACGGGCAGCAGGCACGATCTTGAGCACGCATACGGGGTCGGGTCCGCTGCACCAGCCCGGCCGGCATCGAGAGCGCCCGCCGGGCCCGCTCCGCCGCATCCAGCCCGCCGCCATCGGGATACCTCATGCCATTGAGATACCGCACCACGCGCCAGCCGTCAGCCCGGTCTGTAACCCCCACCATTAAAGACCGTTAGGTATTGGTTGCCGATGGCGTCATCGCAATGGGTAAGCGCTGAACAATTGTTCGGAAGGTTCGCCGTCTGACTTTTGGGTCACCGAGGCTAGGAGGCCAAAGGGGTCCTCAGGGGAGTGGTGCAGGGGCCAGTGCGTAAAGCTTCACATCGGATATCAACACCTTTGCATTCCACACTCGGATCAAAATGTCGTGCCCGCTAGTCAGACTTAATGCCTGGAATCCCTTGCCGTCAAGCGAGACGAATGCAGTATTGTTTTGCGCCGTGATAGCCCATGTGTGTGTGGTCCCGGGAAGGATTTTGGGAAATTTGGTAGAGGCATTATAGCCAGAGAGGTTTGGGCCTTGGGGTAGAGGTATGAGCCTCAAGCCTTTGAATGGAGGGTCGAATTGCACGGTGGTTGCGCTGGGTAGGTCATTAACAGCCTCGCCGTGCACTCCAATCGCGTAGCCGTAGCCATAAGCTTTCACATCAGCCGGCTTTTTATCTCGTGGTCCTATGAGTTCGGCTCTGAGCGTAAGGCGGAAGTCGCAGAAGCGCGTGAATGGTAGCACAGCGCCATACCACTCATCGTTCGGTCCTTGGCTTGGCGCGGGCTGAATCAAGACTGAGCGCGGCCTGATGGATCTCACCCAGGTTACGCCATATGGCTGCCATTCCTTATTCGACGGTGCATACGGGCTGCCGGGCCAGAAATACTTTCCGTAACAAGTTGCATTTGCAAATGCCTTGTGAGCTGCCGGAACCACAAAGTTGCTGATTACGGCTGCGGCGGCAACTCCAATCGTCCATACGAGCGCGCGCCGACCTCTTGATGATGCTCCGTTCTGCTGCTTCGGGCTCATTGATCCCTCCTGCGGCCGCCCGAGTCAGGGTCTGATCGCGAGGGACTCGCCGTCGGGTGCGGGGGCGTGGCGGATGTAGAACGGCTTTCCGGCCCGGTTGGTGGTGGTGCTGATCGGGATGACTGTGTTCTGGGTGGCGGCGTAGAGGGTCTTCCCGTCGGGGGTGATCGCGAGAGCATCCGCGGCGCTGCCGATGTGGATTGGCGGGCCGGCGGTGTTGGTGGCGGTGCTGATCGGGACGATCGAGCCTACGGGCCGTCCTTCGTAGTTGGTCACGTAGACCGTTTTGCCGTCTGGGGTGATGGCGATGACCTCTGTGACGGGGATGCCGGCGTGGATCGGCGGGCCGGGGGTGTTGGTGGCGGTGCTGATCGGGACGACGGTGGCGCCGGCGCCGACGTAGGCGGTCTTGCTGTCCGGGGTGAACGCGATATCGTTCGCGCCGCTGACGTGGATCGGCCTGCCGGGCGTGTTGGTGGCGGTACTGATCGGGATGAGGGTGTCGGCGCAGGCGATGTAGAGCGTCTTGCCGTCCGGCGTGATCGCGCTCCAGCGGGCGACATCGGACATGTGATTGGTCCCGGGGAGGGAGCCGCGGCAGACGCGGATCGGCTTGCCTGCTGTTCCGGTGCCGGTGTTGATCGGGACGATCTGGCTCGGGGCGGCGTTCGGAAGGACGTAGGCGGTCTTGCTGTCGGGGGTGAATTCGATATTCTCCGCGCTGCCGTAGACGTGGATCGGCGTGCCGGGGGTGTTGGTGGCCGTGCTGACCGGGACGACCTCGTCTTTGCCGGCCATGTAGAGGGTCTTGCCGTCGGGGGTGATCGCGAACACGCCCGCGCCGCGGACGTGGATCGGCGTGCCGGGGGTGTTGGTGGCCGTGCTGACCGGGACGACCGCGCCGTCACCTCCGACGTAGAGGGTCTTGCCGCCGGGGGTGAACGCGAACTCATACGGGACGCCTCTGATGTGGATCGGCCTGCCGGGCGTGTTGGTGGCGGTACTGATCGGCACGATCGCGCCCGTGAGCTGCGGGGGCTGGTGCGCCGTGGCGGGCCTGAAGATTGTGTAGCCGTAGTAGACCGTCCACGGCCGCTGAGCAGCCGGCCCGCGATCGTGGAAGGCGCGGGGCACGGTCACGACGGCGATCACGGCGATGACCGCGGCCGCAGCAGCCAGCGGCGCCGCCCGGCCCGGCCATCGCCGCGGGCCCCTGTGCCGCGGCGTGGCCGGCCGGCGTCCTTGATGTCCGGGCAGGCTCAGCGCCGAAATGCTCTCGGGAGTGATCAGGCCAGACTCGGCCCGCAGCTCTGCACGGAGCCGGTCTTCCAGCTCGTTCACTGCTCCTCCTCCCGAAGCATCCGCCCCACCGCCGCCAGCGCCCGGGCCGTGGTGGACTTCACCGTGCCGCGGCTCACCCCCATCGCCTGAGCGGTCTGGTGCTCAGAAAGATCAGCGAAATAGCGGAGCACGAGCGCCTCGCGCTGACGGGCCGGCAGACGGCGGACCGCAGCCACCGCCGCGCGCTGGTCCTCACCCGACAGCAACTCAGCCTCCGCCGAGGCTGCATGCGGCATAGCCAGCGGCCGGGGAGCGCGACGAGCATGGCGGATCACCGAACGGCACCTGTTCAGCACCGACACCCGCACATATCCCAGCAAGTTGTCATGACTGGGCAGGCGATCCCACGCGCGGTACAGGCCGCAGAACGCCTCCTGAACCACATCTTCGGCGGCAAACCGGTCCCCGAGCATGAGAAGAGCCAGCCGGGTCAGGCCGAGGGCATGCTCGCGGTACAGCGAGGTCACTACGGTCGTGGCGTCTGCGGTGCGTGCCCCGGCAGCCGATCCGGACCGCGACTGCGAAACAGCTACCCTGTCCTGCTCAGGCTGAGGCGCGGCAGCGGCAGCGGCAGCCCGCGGATCCGCGGCTTCGCCGTCCATACTTCAGAAACGCCAGTGCACCCCACAAGGTTGCTCCGGTTTGTCCCTTCTACGACGGCCCGGCGGAACCGACAAGAGCCAGGTCGGCCTGGACCACTACCAGCGCGTACCTGGATCAGTTGGCACGGCACGGCCTTCGCAAAATCAGTGTTCTCGCCAAGGAGTCATGATCACCAGCGAAGACCCGTGATGGGCAGCGCGTTATCTGTGCCGATCTCGTAACGCTCTGCAATTGCCGCTCGGCAAGTGTGTCAACCCCATGCTTGCGAAGCGAGTGCTGACCAGGCGGTCGTCAGGTGACGCCGCCAGGCAGCCGTCTCATCCGCCGGTCACGGCACGGGGTCCATGGCCGGGCCGTCCAGGGCCGGGCCGGCCGGGGCGGGCGCCTGCGCGTCGATCCACTGGTCGACTTGCGCCCATTGATCGAACAGCCACTGCGCCCGGGCCTGGTCGCCGGGCGGGATCGCGGCCGGAGGCACCGTCCACCAGGTCGCCCGCAGCGGCCAGCGCAGCGGTATGCCGCGCCAGATCTCCGCGAGCGAGTACAGCTGGCCGAGGCCCGCGTGCGCGACGATGACCACCTCGGCGGCCGGCCCGGAGGCCAGGGCGGCCAGCGTCCCGGCCGGGTGCGGCGCCAGCACGTGCTGCATCTGGTCGGCCCGCGCCGCCCGCCGGAGCTGGCCGCGCTGGCGCAGCCGCGCGATCCGGCTCTGCCGCCGGCCGGGGGTGAAGTTCCCCCCCTCGGGGAACAGCACCAGCGCGTCGCGCGGCGCCAGGCCGGCCGCGAGCCCGCTGATGGCGGCGGCCTGCTCCCCGTCGCCCTGACCGCGGCGGACGAACGCATGCGGCAGCCAGCCGATCAGGATGTCGATCCACGGGTCGAGGATCAGCATCCGCTTGAGCACGATGGCCGGCCGCCGCCTGGCGTAGGCCAGCAGCGCGTAGACCAGCAAGAGCGTGTCCCCGGGGCCGCCGTGGCGGCACAGCACCAGCACCGGCCCGGGGATGCCGCCCGGCTCGCCCTGGCGCAGCGCGGCGGCATCCGCGGCGATCTCGACCCGCAGCCCGAAGGCTCGCTGCCCCGCCCGGTACATCCGGTTCAGGGTGCGCTCGCCGAGGGCCAGGACGGCCTGCTCGCGCCGCTCCTGGCGGCCGGGCCGGGGCCGTGCGCAGCGCAGCCAGATGCCCGCTGCGACCGCCACCGCCCATGCGTCCAGCGCCAGGTAAGCGACACCGAACCCGGCCAGCCGCACGGCCCGCCAGCGGCCCCGCGCGGGCAGGCAGACCGGCGCGGTCAGCACCGCGGCCACGGCCAGCAGCGCGGCTGCCGCGGCCAGCACGACCAGCAATGCGCAGACCGTGACCGCCCGCCGGGCCAGCGCGCTCATCGCCGCCGCTACTTCGCGGCCTGGGCCAGCCCGGCCAGATAGGCGGCCGACGCCCGGTAGGCGGCGTCGATCCGGGACCGGGTCAGCCGGGCGTTGCGGTACTGGAGGCTATGCCGGATGTCGGCGTAGTCGGGGCCGGGCGTCCCGGTGGGCAGCACGTGCACGGTGACATCCTCCGGCAGCTGGGCCATCTCGTAGCTGAAGCGGTGCCGGCGCGCGATCTCGAAAGCTACCGCCGCCACCTCCCACGGCCGCTGCGGCGCCCGCAGCGGATGCTGGACCCGGCCGACCTGCAGCACCCACACGGTACGCGCGCCGAGCGCGACCGCCCGGCCCACCGGGATGCTGTGCACCAGGCCGCCGTCCAGGTAGTGCTCGGCGCCGATCTGCACCGGCGGCAGCAGGCCGGGCACGGCGCACGACGCCAGCACCGCCTCGACCAGCGGCCCCTCGGTGAACCAGTGCTCGGAAGCCCGCTCGATGCTGGCCGCCACGCACTGGAACGGCAGCGACAGGTCCTCGATGGCCCGGACCGGCAGGTTCTCCTCCAAGAGAGCGCGCAGCGCCGCGTTGGAGTACAGGTGAGTGCGCGACCGGATCGCGGTGCCGATCCGGTCGAACAGCGAGGCGCCGAACACCCCGTCACGGCCCAGGCCGTTCCACAGTGACTCCAGCCGCGCGGCCGCGTCGGCGCCCGGGTGGGCCGCGACCATCGCCGCGTTCACCGCACCGACCGAGGTGCCCAGCACCAGGTCAGGATGGATTCCGGCCTCGTCCAGCGCCTTGAGCATGCCGACTTCGTGCGCGCCCAGGTTCGCCCCGCCGCCGAGCACGAAGGCGGTGGAAGCGCTGAGCTGTCCTGCTGACTGCGTCATCGAACGGGCGGATCCTTCCCTCCGGCTGCTGGCTACTGTGCCACTGCTCGCCGTGCGTGCTGCTCAATCATGCCCGGCGGCGGGCCGCGGGCCGGGCCGTGGCCGCGCCGGGCCGGGCCGCGGGCGCCCGGGCCGGGGGGAAACGCAGTTTTTACCCGATGCGGCGACTTCAGGGGCGAACTGCCCTAGGCGAGCCCGGGGGCGCCGGGTTACGTTCCGATCATGAGGAGGCAAGAACTCGGGCTGGCCGGCTGGGAATCCCGCAGCGTGTGGGGACGCGACGAGCGGAACCTCTGCTACTTCGCCCACCTGTGGGACAACGGCCTGCCCGCCGATCCGGTGACCGGAGCGCCGCATGCGTTCATCGAGGCCGACTCGGCGACCAGCCTGGCCGAGCGGATCGCGGAGACCACCGGGCGCAGCCCGGAGGACGTGCGCCAGGCGATGCGCCGGGACTGATCGCCGCCCGCGGCCGCCGCCGGGCCCCGGCGTCCGGCCGGGAACCCGGGCGCCGCCGCCGGGACCCGGCCGCCGCCGCCGGAATCAGCGGCCCCGCCGCCCGGTTGGGCCGGGCATGACAACGGTGGGTTTCATCGGCAGCGGCAATATCGGCAGCACCGTGGCGCGGCTCAGCGTGGCCGCCGGCGACCAGGTGCTCATGAGCAACTCACGCGGGCCGCAGACGCTGGCTGAGCTGGCCGGCGAGCTGGGCCGGCGGCCAGGGCGGTGACCGCGCAGGAGGCGGCGGCCGGCGGCGGCATCGTGGTGGTGACGATCCCGCTGAAGGCCTACCGGGCCGTGCCGGCCGGGCCGCTGGCGGGCAAGGTCGTCATGGACACCTGCAACTACTACCCGGGCCGCGACGGCACCTTCCCCGAGCTGGAGGACGGCACCGCGACCAGCAGCGAGCTGCTGGCCCGCGAGCTGCCCGGCGCGCACGTGGTCAAGGTGTTCAACAACATCTTCTACAAGCACCTGCTGGGGCTGGCCCGCCCGGCCGGCGCGCCGGACCGCAGCTACCTGCCCATCGCGGGCGACGACCCGGCGGCCAAGGCCGCGGTGACCGCCTACCTGGACGCGATCGGCTTCGGCGCCGTGGACGCCGGGACGCTGGCCGACAGCTGGCGGCAGCAGCCCGGCGCGCCGGTGTACGGCACCCCGTACGGGCCGTTCAGCGACGAGAAGGGCACCCCGGCCAGCGAGGACGCGATCCGCGCGGCGCTGGCCCTGGCGACCAGGTAACGGCGCAGGGCAGGGCGGGGACCGCCGGCCCGGCCCGGCGGCAGCTCCGGCCGGTGCGCGGTGCCCGCGGTCAGCCCTGCGGGCCGAGCGTCCTGGCGCGCTGGTCGATGCCCATCTCGCCGTAGGGGTAGTCGGTGATCCGCGGATCGCTGGCCGCGTCCAGCGCCGCGGTCTCCTCGGCGGTCAGGTGCAGGCCGGCGGCGCGCAGGTTGGCCTCCAGCTGCTCGACCGTGCGGGCCCCGAGGATCGTCGAGGTCACCGCGGGCCGGCCGGTGACCCAGGCCAGCGCGATCTCGGCCATCGACACGCCGCGCTGCTCGGCGGCCTTCTGCACCGCGTCGATGATCTCCCAGGTGCGGGCCGAGCTGCGCCGGTCGTAGGCCTCCATGCCGCGGCCCGGGTCGTCGCCGAGCCGGGTCGCGCCGGACGGGCGCTCGCCCCGCTGGTACTTGCCCGACAGCCAGCCGCCGCCGAGCGGGCTCCACGGCAGCAGGCCGAGCCCGGCGTCCTGCGCGGCGGGCACGATCTCCCACTCGATCTCGCGGACGATGAGGCTGTACTGCGGCTGCAGCGTGACCGGCCCGGCCACGTTCATCGCCCGGGCCAGGTGCACCAGCTTGGTCAGCTGCCAGCCGGTGAAGTTGGACAGGCCGTAATAGCGGATCTTGCCCGCCCGGATGAAGCCGTCCAGCGCGCGCAGCGTCTCCTCGACCGGGGTCAGCGGGTCGAACGCGTGCAGCTGGTACAGGTCCACGCTGTCCAGGCCGAGTCGGCGCAGCGAGGCGTCCAGCGCCCGGGTCAGGTGCCGGGCCGACAGGCCCGCGCCATTCGGCTCGGCGCTGGTGCCGAACCGCCCCTTGGTGGCCAGCACCACCCGCTCGGTGACGTCGGGGGGCCGGCGGGCGAGCCAGCGGCCGATGATCTCCTCGGAAACGCCGGCGCTGTAGACGTCGGCGGTGTCGACGAACGTGCCGCCCGCCGCCACGAACCGGTCCAGCTGCTCGTGCGATACCTGCTCGTCGGATTCCGTGCCGAAGGTCATGGTGCCCAGGCAGAGGCTGGACACGGCGCAGCCGCTGCGCCCGAGGGTCCGGTAGTCCATGCCCCCAACCTACTTCGGCCGGCGCCGGTAAGACAGTGCCGCCGGTAAGCCAGTGCCGCCGGTAAGCCAGTGCCGCCGGTAAGACAGTGCCGCCGGTAAGACAGTGCCGCCGGTAAGACAGTGCGAAACGCTTCAATGCCCGCCACGCGGCGGTAATCAGTTGATACCGGGACCGGCCAGGTCCAGTCTGGGACGGTGCATCGCCGGATAGCCCGGTGCGCCCGGGTTGCGGCGAGCACGCCCGCTCGCGCCCGTTCCCGCGTCCGAAGGAGCCCGACATGCGCCGCGCGCCCGCCGGCCGGCTCGTCCCGCTGCTCGCCGCCTTCGCGGCGGCGGCCCTGCTCACCTCGGCCGCGGCCGCCGACGCGGCCCCGGGCGGACCGCCCGGCGGCCATCCGGCCCGCTCGCGCGTCACCGGCCAGGCGATCCGCGGCACCGGGGGGAGCGGCGCTACCGCGCAGCCTTCCGGCCCGGCCGCGCTGCCCGGCCGCCGCCAGCAGATCAAGGTGCTGACCGCGGTACTGGCCAGGATGCGCCGCCAGTACCACAAGTACGCCGACTTCACCCCGGGCCCGCAGGACATCTTCGACTACGGCATCGGCCGCCTGTGGCGCCGCGGCATCGACGGGGCCGGGACCACGATCGCGGTGATCGAGGGCTGGAACGACAAGCACGTCAGCCAGGTGGTAGCGGGCTTCGACAAGAACTTCGGCCTGCCCAACCCGGAGATCACCACGGTGTACCCGGCGGGCCCGCTGCCCAGGAAGTGCCCGCCCGGCATGGTCAAGCTCGGCAGCTACGGGTCCTGCTCGGCCTGGGCGGGCGAGCTGGAGCTGGACGTCATCTCCGCGCACCTGATCGCGCCGTACGCCAAGATCGTCATCTCGGCCACCCCGGCCGACACCCAGATCACCGACGACGCTGCCAGCCAGGTCGCGCCGCCGGAGATGATGAAGGCGCTGGAGTACATCTCGGCCCGGCACCTGGCGAACTCGATCTCGATCAGCGACGGCACGGGGGAGTCCAGCTACTCCCGCGGCGCGGCGGAGATCCTGGCCCAGGACCCGGGCGAGCTGGCCGCGGCCGCGGCGGGCATCCCGGTCCTGGTCGCCACCGGGGACTGCGGGGTGGTGCAGAACCTGCCGGTCGCCAACGGCCAGTGCGCGGACGTCTCGTCCGGCCCGGACACCGCGGCCTGGGACGACTCGCCGTGGGTGACGGCGGTCGGCGGCAGCGTGCCGGACTTCAGCAGCCACGGCCAGCGGCTCGGCCCCGACCCGGTGTGGAACGTCGGCAACGTGTTCTCCGAGGGCGCGGGCTACTCCTCGGTGTTCCGCCGCCCCGGTTACCAGGACGGCGTCGCGCGGATCACCGCCAGCCCGATGCGCTCGGTGCCCGACCTCACGATGGACGCCCAGGACGGCACTTCCGAGGCGGCGCCGCTGCTGAACGGGGTGCTGGCCCTCGCCACCCAGCTGAACCACGGCAACGTCGGGCCGGTCAACCCGGTGCTGTACCGGGTGCTCGGCCCGGCCGGGGCCCGGGCGGGCATCGCCGACGTGGTCCGCGGCAACGACACCTCGGGCAACGGCAAGCACGCGGTGCCGGGCTTCACCGCGGCGAAGGGATTCGACGTGGCCAGCGGCTGGGGCACCATCAACGCGGCGCGCTTCGTGCCCGCGCTGGCCGCCGCGACCCGCGCGGCCGGCGACACCGCCGCGGCCCGGCGGCAGGCGCGGGCCGCGCTGAGCGCGGCGCAGGGCGCACTGCGGCTGTCCCCGGCCGCGATCCGCCCAGGCGGGGTGTCTTACCTGCTGGCCAGCGGCTTCCTGCCCGGCCATCCCGTGCAGCTCACGATCGACGGGCACCAGGTCGCCACCCTGACCGCCGGCCACCTCGGCACGGTCACCGACATGCTCAGCCCGGCCCGGCTGCACCTGCGGCCCGGCCCGCACGTGCTGCGGCTGACCAGCCTGCTGATCACCATGACCCGGCGCTTCACCAGCTGACCGGGGGCCGGCCGTTACCATCGGCGGGTGCCTGATGACGAGGTGTTCGCGCTGATCGCGGCGGAACGGCGGCGGGCCGCCGACATGTTCGCGCAGCTGACCCCGGAGCAGCGGCAGGCGCGCAGCCTGTGCGCGCAGTGGGCGGTGCGCGACGTGGCCGGCCACCTGGCCGGGCCGTTCTGCGTCAGCATCCCGCGGTTCCTGGTCCGCGGTGCACGGGCCGGCCGAGGCCCTGGCCCTGGCCATCGCCGGGCGCCCGGCGGCGCTGCCCGACCTGGACGGCGACGGCGCCCGCGCGCTCGCGGCCCGGCTGCCCTAGCCCGGCTGGGCCGGCCAGGCCGGAAACCAGTTGCCTGGTCACCCCCGCCCGGTCCTACCGTGACCGGATGCGGACTGCGCCCGGCGACTTCGGCCCCGGCCTGCTGCTGCCGCTGCTGCGCGGCCGCTGGGGGCTGGCCGTGGCCGGTCTCGGCTACCAGCCGGTGGGGTTCGGCAGCCACCACTGGGCCGGGACCGACCAGGCCGGGCGCCGCTGGTTCGTCACCGCGGACGACCTGGCCGCCCGGCGGCACCATGCCGGGGAGCCCGCCGCGGCCGCGCTGGCGCGGCTGCGGGCCGCGCTGGCCGCGGCGGCGGACCTGCGCGCCAGCGGCGTCGCCATCGCCGTGCCGCCGGTGGCCGCCCGCGACGGCGAGCTGGCCGTCCCGGCCGGCGGCCGGTATGCCGTCGCGGTGTACCCGTTCCTCGACGGCCGCAGCTTCAGCTGGGATGATTTCTCCGGACCCGGTCACCGCGAGGCGCTGCTCGGCCTGGTCATCGCGGTGCACACCGCGCCGGCGGCGGCGCGCCGCCGGGCCGGAGCCGACGACTTCACGATCCCGCAGCGCGATGAGCTGGCCGCGGCGCTGCGGCCCGGTGCCCCGGTGCCGGACTGCGGCCCCTACGCCGGGCCCGCCGCCCGGCTGCTGGCCGGGCACGCCGCCGGCCTGGCCCGGGCGCTGGCGCGCTACGACGCGCTGGCCCGGGCCGCCCGCGAGGACCCGGCCGGGCCGGGCCGGGCGGTGCTCACCCACGGCGAGCCGCATCCGGGCAACACCATGCAGACGGCGGACGGCTGGCGGCTGATCGACTGGGACACCGCGCTGGTCGCGCCGCCCGAGCGCGACCTGTGGGACCTCGACCCGGGCGACGGATCGCTGCTGCGCCGCTACGCCGCAGTGACCGGCACGCGGCCGCGGCCCGAACTGCTCGGGCTGTACCGGCTGCGCTGGGACCTGGCCGAAATCGCGGGCATCGTCAGCCAGTTCCGGGTGCCGCACGGCCGCAGCGAGGACGGCGCCACCTCCTTCGGGCTGCTGGCCGGCCTGCTCGGCCGGACCGCCCGCTGAGCCCGCCCGGACCGCCCGCTGAGCCCGCCCGGGCGCATTCGACCCGGGCAGCAGCGCCGCCGGGCGCCGGCCCCGGCGACGCCCTGACCGTCCGGGCGGCCAGCAACATAGCCCGGGGCACCCGCTAGGCCCCCGGAGCTGAGCCACCCGGCCGGGCCTGCGGCCAGCGGCCTGACCGCGCCTCCGGCTAACCGCCCGCGGACTCCGGCCCGGGCCCGCGCCGGGTGGCGGCGATCACCGCGGCCGCGAAATCGGCCGGAGCCTCGGCCGGCACGAAGTGCCCGGTCTGCGGCAGGCGGGTCAGCGCCGCCCGGGCAAAGAAGCCCCCGATCCGGTCCGACCACTCCGGCGGGAACAGCGGGTCGTGCGCCGGCCACAGCACGGTGACCGGCAGCGCCAGCCAGGCCGGCTCCGGCTCCTGCTCGGCCAGCGACCGGGCCACCGACCCCGCCCCGGCCCGGTACCAGGCGACCGAGGCCGCGAACGCGCCCGGCGGGGCGTAGCGGGAGGCCAGGTGCTCCTGCCGGGCCGGGTCGGGCTCGAAACCCGGCCCCGACCAGTGCGACCAGAAGTACCGCAGGTACGACCGGACCGCGTCGGGTCGGCCGTCGATCAGCTCGGTGCTCAGGCTCAGCTGATGGAACTGCTGGTACCAGAACTCCCGCTGGGCGTCCGGCCCGAGGATCCGGCGGCCGATGCCGGGCAGCGGCGGGGCCAGGACCAGGGCGCGGACCAGGCCCGGGTACTCGCGGGCCAGGGCCTGCGCGATCCGGCTGCCGATGTCGTAGCCGGCCACCACGGGGTGCTGCAGCCCGGTCTCGCCGATCAGCGCGGCGACGCTGCGGGCCTGCGCCGAGGCGGAGTACTGGCTGGCGTCGGCCGGGTCGTGCTTGTCAGATTCGCCGAATCCGCGCAGGTCGGGAACCACCACGTCGGCGGCCGCCGACACCAGCGGGACGGCGTCGCGGTAGTCGGTCCGGTCACCCGGCCAGCCGTGCAGCAGCACCACGCCGGGGCCGGCGCCGTGCCGGTCGTACTCCAGCCGGAACCCGTCCACCGCCGCCGCCTGCCGCATGGCCGCGATTATGCCCGCGCCGTGCGGCGCGCGGCCGGCTCGTCATGAAGTGTTCACCCGGCGCGGATGAGGAGGCGGCGGGCCGCCCCGCGGCTAGGCCGGCGCCGCGTGCGGGGCGTCCCGGTAATGGCGGGCCAGGATGTCATCGCCGAAATCGCTGCGCGGCCGGCGCAGCACCGTGTGCGCGTGATTGCCGTCGGCGGTGCAGTCGTACTCGATCAGCAGGTCGTCGCCCTGCACCCGGTAATAGTGCCGCTGGCCGGGCAGCAGCGGGCCCTCCCAGGCGAAGTGCAGCTCGCCGGCGCCGGTCCGCTCCGCCTGCTCCGCGGCGAGGCCCGCGGGCAGCCGGCTCACGTACAGCGCGGCCAGCTCGCCGAGCACCGCCCGGGCGGCGGGCCCGAGCCCGGACGCGGGCATCCCCGGCGGGTCGATCCGCGGCTGGGCCCGCGGCCGGGTGCCGCTGCGGATGTCGGCCGGCGGCTGCGCCGATACCACGGCCTGCGCCTGCTGCTGCGGGTCCATGGCGTCCAGCAGCGCCCGGGCCAGGTCCTCCTCCGGGGCCAGCGGCCGGGAGACCGGCCGACCGGCGTACCGGACGCACGCCGGGTTGGCGCCGAGGAACACCGGGGCGGCGGAGACCCGGCCGCCGGCCACGGTCATCGACACCGACAGGTGGTGGCCCTCGAACCGCCACGACCAGGGCCCGCCGCCCGCGGGGCCGACGTCCGGGCGGCTGGCCGCGGCCCCGCCGCCCGGGTCGCCGAACACCGACACCCAGTAGTCGCCGCTGTGCCGGCCGCGCCGCCAGCCTTCCCGGCGGTCCAGCGTCTCCTCCAGCGCGGTGATCACCATGGCCTGCGCGTAGGCGTGGTCGCTCAGCCCGGTGGCGAGCAGCCGGTGCGCGGCCTTGCGGGCCGGGACGCTCAGGCCGGCCAGGCACGCGCCGGGCAGGCGCTCCGGCCGGTACTCCAGCCACCGGCGGGCCGCGTGGTCGCCGAACGGCTGCGCGGCCAGCGCCAGCTGCGGCCCGGACAGCTCGGCGAGCAGGGCCTGCGCGGCCGACTGCATCTGGCCGGCCAGGGCGATGTCGGGCATGTCCCGGTTATACCAGCGCCCCGGCCGCCTGGCCCGGCCCGCGGCCCGCACCCCAGCCGCCCGCCCGCCCGCCCGGCCGGCCGGACGGCGCGGGCCCGGTGGCGGTTCAATGGTCCGGTGGAACCCCAGACAGGCGAGGTCCCCGGCGGGCCGGCCGCGGGTACCGGGCGGCCGGCCGGTACCGGGCTGCCGGCGGGCGATACCGGGCTGCTGGCCCCCGGCTGGGCCGGCGACGCCGCAGCCGGGCTGGTATCCGACCGGGCCTGGGCCGCCGCGATGGCCGAGGCCGAGGCGGCGCTGGCCGGGGCGCAGGCCGAGCTCGGCCTGATCCCCGCCCCGGCGGCGCAGGCGATCATCCGGGCCGCGGTGCGGCTGCGCCCGGATCTGGCCCGGCTCGCGGCCGGCACCCGGTCCGCCGCCAACCCGGCCGGGGCGCTGGCCACCGTGCTGACCGAGGCGGTCGCCGCCGCGGACCCGGCCAGCGCGGCGTACGTGCACCGCGGCGCGACCAGCCAGGACATCCTCGACTCGGCGGCCATGCTGGTCTGCGCCCGGGCGCTGGCCGTGCTGGCGGCCCGGCTGCGGGCCACCGCGGAGGGGCTGGCCGGGCTGGCCGCCCGGTACCGGGACACGCCGATGGCGGGCCGGACCCTGACCCAGCACGGCGTGCCGACGACCTTCGGCCTGAAGGCCGCGGGCTGGCTGTCGCTGGTGCTGGACGCCGCCGACCGGGTCGGGGCGTTGCTGGACCACGGCCTGCCCGCGTCGCTCGGCGGGGCCGCGGGCACCCTGGGCGCCTACGCCGAGCAGGCGGCGCGGTCCGGCCCGCCGGTGCCCGGCGGCGAGCTGGCGCTGGCCAGCCGGTTCGCCGCCCGTCTCGGGCTGGCCGGCCCGCCGGTGGCCTGGCACGCCGCCCGCACCCCGGTCGCCGACGTCGCCGCCGCCGCATGCATCACCGCCGGGGCGCTCGGCAAGCTCGCCGCCGACGTGCTCGTGCTCGGCCGCACCGAGATCGGCGAGGTCAGCGAGCCGGCCGGCCCGGGCAGGGGCGGCTCGTCGGCCATGCCGCACAAGCGCAACCCGGTGCTGGCCGTCCGCATCGCCGTGACCGCCCGGCAGGTCCCGCCGCTGGCGCTGGTGCTGTTCGGCGCGATGGCCGCCGAGGACGAGCGGCCGCCCGGGGCGTGGCAGGCCGAATGGCAGCCGCTGCGCGAGTGCCTGCGGCTGCTGCTCGGCGCGGCTGCGAGCGCCGCCGAGCTGGCCGCCGGCCTGCAGGTCCACCCCGCTGCGATGGACCGTAACCTGGCCCTGACCGGCGCCGCGGTGGTCTCGGAGCGGATCGCCGTGGCGCTGGCGCCGCAGCTCGGAGCCGAGCGGGCCCGGGAGCTGGCCGCCGGGATCGCCAGCCCGGCGGACGAGGACGCCCGGCCCCCGGCGGAACGGCTGGCCGCGGCCGTCGCCGCGGCCGGGGCCGGCTCGCCCCGGGGGAGGCCGCGGACCTGCTGGACCCTGCGCGCTACACCGGCGCGGCCGGGCCGCTGACCGACCGGATCCTGGCTCGCTACCGGTCGGGGCCGACCCGGATCGGCGGCCGGGGAGGCCCGATGTGACGAGGGCGGCCCGGTTCGGCCACCATGGTCTGCATGCCTACGCAGTTCGATCCCCCGTCCGGCACCCGCGACTTCCTGGCTGCTGAGTTCGAGCACCGGGAGCGGGCCTTCGCCGTGATCCGCTCGGTCTTCGCCCGCTACGGCTTCGAGCCGCTGCAGACGCCCGCGTTCGAGCGGCTGGAGGTGCTGCTCGGCAAGTACGGCGACGAGGGCGACAAGCTCATCTTCAAGATCTTGCGGCGCGGCGAGCACGAGGCATCCGGCGAGGCTGACCTGGCCCTGCGCTACGACATGACGGTGCCGCTGGCCCGGGTGGCCGCCGCCTACGGCAGCCAGCTGCCGGTGCCCTACAAGCGCTACGCGATGGGCCCGGTGTGGCGGGCCGACCGGCCGGGCAAGGGCCGCTACCGCGAGTTCACCCAGTGCGACGTGGACACGCTCGGGTCGGCGTCGCCGCTGGCCGACGCCGAGGTGCTGTGCGCCGTGCACGATGTGCTGACCGAGCTGGGCATCGGCGCGTTCACGATCCAGCTGAACTCGCGCCGGGTGCTGGCCGGGCTGCTTAAGGCCTTCGACGTGCCCGCCGATCTCGGGCCTGGCGTGCTGATCACGCTGGACAAGCTGGACAAGCTGGCTCCCGGCGAAGTGATCGCCGAGCTGGCCGGCCGCGGGCTGAGCGAGGCCACCGCGGCGGAGCTGACCGAGGTGGTCGGCGCGCCGGACGCGGCCGGGCGGGTCCGGGACGCGCTGAAGGGCAGCGAGCTGGGGCAGGCCGGCCTGGACGAGGTCACCGCGGTACTGGACGCGGCCGGGCCGCTGCTCGGCCGGCCGGATCGGGTTCTCTCCCCGGCTGGTGCGCGGCCTGAGCTACTACACCGGCCCGATCTGGGAGGTCACCGCGGACGGGGTGCCCGGTTCGCTGGCCGGCGGCGGGCGCTACGACCACCTGATCTCGGAGCTCGGCGGCCCGGACGTGCCGGCCACCGGCGGTTCGCTGGGGATCGAGCGGATCCTGCTCATGCTGCCCGCCGCGCAGGCCGCCGGCCGCGGCCGGATCGACGTCGCGGTGACCAGGCTCGGCGACGACCTCGCCGCGCAGTCGTTCGCGCTGGCCGCGACCGCGCGCCAGGCCGGCCTGCGGGCCAGCGTCTACCTCGGCGGATCCGGCAAGCTCGCCCGGCAGCTGAAGTGGGCCAGCGAGCAGGGCGCCCGGCAGGTCCTGATATTCGGCAACAAGGAGGCCGCCGCGGCCATCGTGACCGCCCGGGACATGGACAGCGGCGAGCAGGCCGTGGTGCCGGTGTCCGGGCTGGCCGGCTACCTGGCCGGGGTCGCCGCCCGGCCGGGCGGCGGCGAGCGGCCGTGACCGTGACCTTCCTCGATCATGACACCTGGTTCTCCGGGCTGCCCGGCGTGGTGGCGTCGGCGGCGGCGCTGATCACCGACCCGGCCGGGCACCCGCTGCTGGTCAAGCCGAACTACCGGGACCACTGGTCGCTGCCGGGCGGCATCTGCGAGCACGGCGAGCCGCCGCACGCCGGCTGCGCCCGCGAGGTGGCCGAGGAGATCGGCATCTCGGTCGGGCCGGGTCCGTTGCTGACCGTGGACTGGGCACAGCCGCTGGGCCCGGCGCAGCGGCCGATGATGTCGTTCGTGTTCGACGGCGGGACGCTGGCCGACGGGTCCGGCATCGTGCTGCAGGCCGAGGAACTCGACGACTGGCAGTTCGCCGCCATCGACACGCTGGCCCGGCTGCTGCCGCCCTACCAGCTGCGCCGGGTGTCCGGCGCGCTGGCCGCCCGGGAGCGGGGCGCGGCGGTGTACCTGCCGCGGCCGCAGCCCGGCGGCGCGGTTACCTGACGCCGGCGGAGGTCAGGGGTTCGCCCGGACGCCGGGCGGGACTGCCCGGCCTAGCTGACCGGCGCGGGTGCCGGGCTCACCCGGGTCAGGCCGGCCAGCAGCTCCGGGCCTGACTCGCGCACCTCGGCGGCGCCGAGCACGGCCGCCAGCTCGCGCTGCACCGGCTCCAGCACATCGGCCACCGTGACCGGCGCGCCGGTCTCCCGGCTCAGCGTGGTCACGGTCGCGTCCCGGATGCCGCACGGCACGATCCGGTCGAACCAGGTCAGGTCGCAGTCGCAGTTGAGCGCGAACCCGTGCATGGTCACGCCGCGGGCGACCCGGATGCCGATCGCGGCGACCTTGCGGTCCTGGCCGCCGTCCCGGCCGGGCGCCCATACCCCGCTGCGGCCCTCCACCCGGCCCGCGGCCACGCCGAACTGCGCGCACACCTCGATCAGGGCCTGCTCCAGCGCGCGCACGTAGGCGATGACGTCGATCGGCTCGCCCAGCCGCAAGATCGGGTAGCCGACCAGCTGGCCGGGCCCGTGCCAGGTGATCTTCCCGCCGCGGTCGACGTCGATCACCGGCGCGCCCGGGTCGCCGAGCGGGCGGTCCAGCGGGTCGGTCCGCCGGCCCGCGGTGTACACCGGCGGATGCTCCAGCAGCAGGCAGGTGTCAGGGATAGCGCAGGCCACCCGCCGTTCGTGCAGCTCACGCTGCAGGTCCCAGGCAGCCTGGTAGCCCACCGCGGCGGCACCGAAACCGGCCCGGCAGAAGATCAGCGGCCCCGTCATGACACTCAGCCTATTCCCGGCCCGCGCACAGCGGGAATGCGGCCGGGATGGGGGAGACTTGTCAGGAGGCAGGAGGTAGCTGGGTGTTCTCCGATGACGACGTCCGGAACCTGAGTCCGCAGGACCGCCGGGACCTGATCCGCATCCTGGCCCGGCTGCACGATGCCGAGCGCGCCGCGCGCGAGAGCGGCAGCGGCCGGAGGCGGGCGCTGCTGCTCGTCCTCATCGTGGTCTGCTGCCTGGTCCTGGCGGCCTGGATCGGGGTCCTCGCGGTCTCGCTGCCGCGCTATTACCGGACCGGCGGCTGGCGCGGCGCCTGGGTGGGCTTCGACGTCGCCCTGCTGGCGGCGTTCGCGATGACCGGCTGGGCGGCCTGGAAGCGACGTCAGCTGCTGATCATCTGCCTGGTGGTGCTGGCCACCCTGCTGTGCTGCGACGCCTGGTTCGACGTGGTGCTGGACGCCAGGACCAGCGGGTTCTGGCTGGCGCTGGCCACCGCGGTGCTGATCGAGCTGCCGCTGGCCGCGCTGGCCGTGCTGGGCGCCCGGCGGTTGCTGCGGCTCAGCCTGCAGCGGATCGCGCTGCTGGAAGGCCACGCGGACGGCCTGCCGTCGCTGCGCAAGACGCGGCTGCTCGGCGCGGGCTCGACCGAGCACCTGCTCGACCTGTTCCCGGTGCCGGCCAGCCCGGCCGCGGCCCAGCTCGCCGCCGGTCCCGGCGGCGAGGACGCCGGGCCGGGCCAGGAACGCGCTGCCGGGGCCGCGCCGGAGCCGCGCCGGCCGTCCCGGGCGCCCTGACCCGGGCGCTCAGGCGGCGGGCCGGCCCGTGGCCAGCTCCGCGGCCAGTGCCGTGCGCAGGTCGCGGTGGCGGAACTCGAACCCGGCCTCGGTCAGCGCCCTCGGCAGCACGCGCGCGCTGGACAGCAGCTCGCCGGACAGCTCGCCCAGGCCCGCCTTCAGCAGCACCGACGGCAGCCGCAGCAGCGCGGGCCGGCGCAGCTGCGCAGCCAGCAGCGCGGTGAACACGGTGTTGGTGACCGGCTCGGGCGCAGTGAGGTTGAAGGCTCCCTGCGCGGCCGGGGTGTCGAGCAGGAAGCGGATGGCGCGCACCTCGTCGGTCAGGGTGATCCAGCTGATGTACTGGTCGCCGCCGCCGAGCCGGGCGCCGAGGCCGAGCCGGAAGACCGGCAGCAACTGGCCGAGCATGCCGCCGGAGCGGCTGAGCACGATCCCGGTGCGGGCGCACGCCACCCTGGTGCCGGCCTCGCGGGCGCCTGCCGCGGCCTGTTCCCAGTCGCGGACCAGCCCGGCCAGGAAGCCCGAGCCCGCCGGCTCGCTCTCGTCCACGATCCGGTCCCCGGTGTCCCCGTACCAGCCGATCGCCGAGCCGCTGACCAGGGTGGCGGGCGGCACAGTGGCCGCCTTGATGGCCTGGACCAGGGTGGCGGTCGCCTGAATGCGGCTGGACCGCAGCACGGCCTTGCGCGCGTCGGTCCACCGGCCGCCCGCGATCGGGGCCCCGGCCAGGTTGACCACGGCGTCGACGCCGTCCAGCGCGGCCGGGTCCAGGCCACCGGGGGACTGCGGATCCCAGTGCACCTCGCCGGGGGCGCTGGCCGGGCCGCGCACCAGCCGGATGACCTCGTGGCCGTCGGCGGCCAGGCTGGCCGCCAGCGCGCCGCCGATCAGCCCGGATGAGCCCGTAATCGCTACCTTCGCCACGCCAGCCCCTTAAGCGCCAGTCACCATTTCACGATCGGGTGACTCCGGTGCGGGATCCCGCCATGAAGTCGCCGCGATCATGGAACTGCCCGCGCCGCCGTGCGTTAACCGGCGGCTGGTCAGAGGCCGAGCTCGGTCTCGAAGGCGCCCTCCTCCAGCCGGGCCTTCAGCGTGGCCAGGAACCGGGCCGCGTCCGCCCCGTCGACCAGCCGGTGGTCGTAGGTCAGCGCCAGGTAGACCATCGACCGGACGGTGATCACCTCGCCGAGCGTCGGGTCCTCCACCACCACGGCGCGCTTGACCACGGTGCCGGTGCCGAGGATCCCCACCTGCGGCTGGTTGATGATCGGCGTGTCGAACAGCGCGCCGCGGCTGCCGGTGTTGGTCAGCGTGAACGTGCCGCCGGACAGCTCGTCCGGGCCGACCTGCCCGGCCCGGGTCCGCTCGGCCAGATCGGCGATCTTCCGGGCCAGGCCGCCGATGTTGAGGTCCCCGGCGTTGCGGATGACCGGCACCATCAGGCCCCGCTCGGTGTCCACCGCGATGCCGAGGTGCTCGGCGTCGTGGTAGGTCACCTGCGCGTTCGCGGTGTCGATCAGCGCGTTCAGCTTCGGGTGGACCTTCAGCGCCTCGACCGCGGCCAGCGCGAAGAACGGCAGGAAGGACAGCTTGACGCCTTCCCGGGTCTCGAACGCGCCCTTGGCCCGGTCGCGCAGCCGGGCGATGGCGGTGACGTCGGCCTCGACCACGGTGGTGAGCTGCGCCGAAGTCTGCAGCGACTCGACCATCCGGGTCGCGATCAGCTGCCGGGCCCGGGACATGCGCTCGGTCGTGCCGCGCTGCCGGGCCGGCACCACCGCGGCCCGGGCCTGGCCCGGCCGTCCGCCGGCGTCCTCGTCGCCGGCGGGCTGGGCGGCCGCGGCCGGCTGCGCGGCACCAGGCTGCGCGGCATCCGGCTGGGCCGGGCCGGGCTGGCCGGGCGGTGCCGCCGCGGGCGCCGCGCCGCCGCGGGCGCGCGCGGCGTCCAGCACGTCCTGCTTGCGGATCCGGCCGCCGACTCCGGTGCCCGACAGCGAGGCCAGGTCGATGCCGTGCTCAGCCGCGAGCTTGCGCACCAGCGGGGTGACGTAGGGACTGTCGGCGGCATCGGCGCCGGTACCGGCCGCGCCTGCGTCCGTCTCGGTCTCGGTCCCGGCGCCGTCCCCGGCGGCCTGCGGCGGCCCGGCCGGTGCCGTGCCAGCCTGCGGCGTGCCCGGCTGCCCGCCGGCTTGCTGCCCGCCGCTGCTGCCCGCCGGCTTGCTGTCCGCCGGCTTGCTGTCCGCCGGCTTGCTGTCCGTCCGCTTGCTGTCCGTCCGCTTGCTGCGCGCCGGCCTGCTGGCCGCCGGCTTGCTGCGGGGCGGCCTGCTGCCTGTCGGCCGGTGCCTCCCCGGCCGGTGCCTCCTCGGCCTGCGGTGCGGGCGCCCCTTCCGGGGACTGAGCCTGCGCCGGGGCCACGGCCTGCTGCGGCTGGGCTTGCTGCGGCTGGGCTTGCGCCGGCGGCTGCGGCTGAGGCTGCTGCGGCTGAGACTGCTGGGGCTGGGCTTGCTGCGGCTGGGCCTGCGCCGTCGGCTGCGGCTGAGCTTGCTGCGGCTGAGCCTGTTGCGGCTGAGCCTGCTGCTGCTGCGGCGCCGGGGGCTGGGGCGGGGCCTGGTAGGGGTTCTGGTACACCGGAGGCTGGGCCGGCGGGTAGGCCGTCTGCTGGTATTCGCCCGGCTGCTGGTACCCGCCCGGAGCCCCGGACCCCGGGGCCTGGTAGCCGGCCGCGCCCTGCCCGTCGCCCTGCTGTCCGGCGTCCGGCTGGGCCGGGGCCTGCGCGGCCGGCTGCTGCGGCGGGGCCGCCTGGCCGGCCCCGGTCCCTCGCCCCGGTCGCCCTCGGCCGTGGCCTGAGCGCCCTGCTGCGGGGCCGCCTCCTGCGCGGCCGGAGCGGCCTGCTCGCCGCCGCCCTGGCCGCCGTCGCCTGCCGGAGCCTCCTGGCCGGCTGGCTGCTGCTCGGCTGCGGCCTGCTCGGGTGCGGCCTGCTCGCCGCCGCCGGCGCCGTCCTCGTCGATCACCGCGAGCTCGGCGCCGACCGCCACCGTCTCGTCCTCGGCCACGCTGATGCCGCGCACCACGCCCGACACCGGGGACGGGATCTCGGTGTCCACCTTGTCGGTCGACACCTCGAGCAGCGGCTCGTCGGCCTCGACGTGCTCGCCTTCCTGCTTCAGCCAGCGGGTGACGGTGCCCTCGGTGACGCTTTCGCCGAGCTGCGGCATGGATACGGAGACCGACATGGCGTGGTCCTGCTCCTTCGTCGGACGGTAGGGCTGTTAAGGACGGTGGGCCATTAAGAATGGAAGTGCAAGGGCTTTCCGGCCAGGGCCAGGTGCGCCTCGCCGATGGCCTCGGACTGGGTGGGGTGCGGGTGGATGAGCTGCGCCACGTCGGCGGGCACGGCCTCCCAGTTGTAGATCAGCTGGCCCTCGGCGATCAGCTCGCCGGCCCGGGCGCCCACGATGTGCACGCCGAGCACCGGGCCGCCGCCCGCGGTGGCGATGACCTTGGCCGCGCCCTGGGTCTGCAGGATCTGGCTCTTGCCGTTGCCCGCCAGGTCGTAGGTGACCTCGGTGGTCTCGATGCCGCGCTGCGCGGCGGTCGCGGAGGTGATGCCGACCGAGGCCACCTCCGGGTCGGAGTAGGTCACCCGGGGCACGCCGTCGTAATCGATCGGGGTGACGCGCAGCCCGGCCAGCCGCTCGGCGACCAGAATGCCCTCGCCGAATCCGGCGTGCGCCAGCTGCACGCCGGGGGTCAGGTCACCGACGGCGGAGATGGTCGGCACGCCGGTCCTGCAGTACTCGTCGACCTGCACGAAGCCGCGCTCGACCTGCACCCCGGCCTGCTCGTAGCCGAGGTCCGCCGACACCGGGCCGCGGCCGACCGCGACCAGCAGCAGCTCCGCGTCGATGGTGGTGCCGCCCTCCAGCGTCACGGTCACGCCGGAGTCGGTGTTCTTGACCGACTCGAACTTCGCGCCGAGCTTGGAACCGATGCCGCGCCGCCGGAAGGCCCGCTCCAGCAGCTTGGAGCTGGACTCCTCCTCGGGCGGGAGCAGGTGCGGCAGCATCTCCACGATCGTGACCTCGGCGCCGAACGAGCGCCACACGCTGGCGAACTCCACGCCGATCACGCCGCCGCCGAGTATCACCGCCGAGGCCGGGACCCGGTCCAGCGCCAGCGCGTGGTCGCTGGTGATGACCCGCTCGCCGTCGATCTGCAGGCCCGGCAGGCTGCGCGCCTCCGAGCCGGTGGCCAGCACTACGTGCGCGCCGCGCAGCACCTGGTCGCCGACCCGCACGCTGACCGGCGACTCCAGCCGTCCCTCGCCCTCGATCACGTCGATCTTGCGGCTGGCGATCAGCCCGGTCAGGCCCTTCCACAGCCGGGTGACCACCTTGTCCTTGTAGGAGTTCACCCCGGCCATGTCGATGCCGTCCAGGCTGCTGCGCACCCCGAAGGCCGCGCCGTCCCTGGCGTGGTCGGCGATCTCGGCGGCGTGCAGCAGCGCCTTGGTCGGGATGCAGCCGCGGTGCAGGCAGGTGCCGCCCACCTTGTCCCGCTCGATGAGAGCGACCCGCTGGCCGAGCTCGGCCGCGCGCAGCGCGCAGGCGTAGCCGCCGCTGCCGCCGCCGAGGATGACGAGGTCGTAGTCGCTGTCCGCCATGCAGGTGCTCCTTCTGCCGCCAGGCCGCCGATGGCCGGGCCGGCGGTCGTCGTGTTCCCTTGGTCCTACAGCCGTCCGTCCGCGACGTCCAGCGCAATCTGGACCAGCGTCCGGGTGGCCGCCCCTGTTCCGCCCTTCGGCGTGTAGCCGTAAGGCTCGCCCTCGTGGTAGGACGGCCCGGCGATGTCGAGGTGCGCCCACCTGGTCCCGTCCGGGACGAACTCGCGCAGGAACAGCCCGGCCACCAGCATGCCGCCGCCCCGGTCGGCCGCCACGTTGGCCAGGTCGGCCACGGTAGAGTCCAGGCCCTTGCGCATCTCGTCGGGCAGCGGCATCGGCCAGGCCTGCTCGCCGGCCCGGCCAGCCGCGTCCACGACGCCGTCGCGGACCGCGTCGTCGTTGGCCATGACCCCGAAGATCCGGTTGCCGAGGGCCACGACCTGGGCGCCGGTGAGCGTGGCGACGTCGACCATCAGGGCCGGCTCGTCCGCGGTGCCGCGGGCCAGCGCGTCGGCCATCACCAGGCGGCCCTCGGCGTCGGTGTTGAGCACCTCGACGGTCTTGCCGCCGTAGATCGTGATCACGTCCGAGGGCCGCTGCGCGCCGCCGCCCGGCATGTTCTCCGCCAGCGGCAGGTAGCCGACCACGTTCACCTCGGGCCGTAGCGCGGCGATCGCCTGCAGCGCGGCAAGCACGGCGGCGGCGCCGCCCATGTCGGACTTCATCGTCTCCATCGACTTGGCCGGCTTGAGCGACAGGCCGCCGGAGTCGAAGGTGATGCCCTTGCCGACGAACACGACGGTCGCGCGGGCCGCCGGGCTGGAGTAGGCGAGGCGCACCAGCCGCGGCGGGTGCACCGAGCCCTGGCCGACGCCGGTGATGCCGCCGTAGCCGCCGTCCGCGAGCGCCTTGCCGTCGAGCACCTCGACCTGCAGGCCGGCCTCGCGGGCGATCCGCTCGGCCTGCGCGGCGAAGGTCTCCGGGTACAGGTGCGACGGGCTGGTGTTGACCAGGTCGCGGACCAGGTTGACCGCGCTGGCCAGCACCTGCGCGCGGGCGGCCGCGTCCGCGGCCGCCGGGCTGGCCGACAGCAGCGTCAGCTCGGCCGGGCCGCCGGCCGTGGCGGCCTGATCCGCCCCGGCCCGGCCGTCCGCTGCGGCCTGCCCGTCCGGCTGGCCGGATCCGGCCCGGTGGCCGTTGCCGCGGTAGCGGTCGAAGGAGTAGCCGCCGAGCAGGGCGCCGAGCGCGACCGCCTCGGCCTCGGCGGCGTCGCGGGCCGGCAGGGCCAGCGCGATCCGCCGGCCCGCGGCCGCGCCGTCCGGGCCGGTCAGCGAGCGGACCGCGGTCCCTGCGGCCCGGCGCAGCGTCTCGGCGTCGGCGGGCGGCTCGGCCGGCCCGATGCCGACGGCCACCACCAGCGGGGCGGCGAGCTGCCCGCCGGTCGCCACCCGGCTCAGCTCGCCCGGCTTGCCCGTGGCGCCGAGCGCGGCCAGCGTCTGGCCCAGGGTGCCGCCGAGGGCCGAGTCGACGTCCTGCGCGCCGGGCGCGGGATGCGGGCCGTCCTGGTCCTGGGTCACTCCGATGATGATCACATCCGCCGCTGATCCGGCCGCGGCCGCCTGGCTGGTCTGCAGGCTCATTTTCACGATGTGCAGCCTAGTGCCTGGCCGCAGGCCGCGATGCGGCGCTGGCCGGCCGGGCCGGGCCAGGGCGACGGCGGGGACCGGGCGGCGTACCCGGCAGCCCTCGTGGCAGGAACAGTGGTCACGTCCTGGCAGTGACAGCCGTTAGAATGACTGGCGGGTCTTCCCGGCGGTGCCCGGGAAATCCCTGACCCGCCGTACAGCCGAGGGGAGTGCCATGGGGGCCGGAGCGGGAGCGCTGTTCATCGCGGTGTTCCTGGCCTGCGCGGTAGAGGCGGTCGAGGCGACGACCATCGTGCTGGCCGCGGGCACCAGCCGGGACTGGCGGTCGGCCGGGACCGGGGTGCTCGCCGCGCTGGCCGTGCTGGCCGTCATCGTGGCCGCGCTCGGGTCCGCCGTCTCGGCCGTCCCGCTGGGCGCGCTGCGGCTGGTCGTGGGGGCCTTGTTGCTGGTATTCGGCCTGCAGTGGCTGCGCAAGGCGATCCTGCGCGCCTCCGGCCACAAGGCGCTGCACGACGAGGGCAAGATCTATGCCGAGCAGCTCGCCGCGGCGCGGGAGGCGCCCCGGCAGCGGGCCCGGCTGGTGCCCGACTGGTTCGGCTTCACGCTGTCGTTCAAGGGCGTGCTGCTGGAGGGGCTGGAGGTCGTGTTCATCGCGCTGACGTTCGGCAGCAACCAGCACGACGTGGGGCTGGCCGCGATCGCGGCCGGCTGCGCCGTCATCGTGGTCGCCGCGGCCGGCCTGGCGGTGCGGGCGCCGCTGGCCCGGGTGCCGGAGAACACGCTGAAGTTCGTGGTGGGCATCATGCTCACCACGTTCGGCACCTTCTGGGGCGCGGAGGGAGCCGGGGCGCACTGGCCGGGCTCGGACGCCGCGCTGCTGGTCATCGGGCCGGCCGTCGCGCTCTTCGCGCTGGCCCTGGTCGCGGTGCTGCGCCGGCCTGCCTCGCGCGGCCCCGCAGTCCCGGCCGCGGCCGGAACGGAGGCCACGTGAGCGGCGCACGCGCGGCGGGCGGAGAAGCGAACCAGGGAAACAGCCTGATGGGCGCGCGGATCCGGGCCTTCGGGGCCGGGGTGTACGACTTCGTCATCGGCGACGACTGGGTGGTCGCCGCCGGGGTGGTCACCGGCCTGGCGCTGACCTACCTGATCAGCCATCAGGGCGCGGCCGCCTGGTGGCTGCTGCCGGTGGTGCTGGCCGTGCTGCTGCCGGTCAGCTTGTGGCGGGCGGCACGGCGGCGGTAGCGGCGATGCGGCCGCGCGGCGGGCCGTCCGGCGCGCGGGACGGTCAGCGGCTTTCCGCCTCCTCGGCATAGACCCGCGCGGCGTACTCCTCCAGCGATTCCCCGCACTGCGCCAGCGCCTGGTCAGCCGCGGGCCGCCCGGCGGCCCCGAACGCGTCCCGCTCCGCCACCCGCGCCAGCCAGTTCTTCAGCTTGACCAGGTCGACCTCGTTCTCCTCCAGCTCGGCGTAGGTGAAGTGACTGGCGGCGTACTCCTTGCGCAGCTGGGCCTGGAAGTCCTCGCACTTGTCGACGATCTCCTCGTACTCGTCGTTGCGGGCGGCCTGGAACGCGGCCCGCACCTCCGCCTCGCCCGCGAGCACCTCGCAGGACAGCAATGCGGCCGTGCCCGACATGGCCAGGATCTCGCTGCGCAGCTTGCGCAGCGCCCGCTCGGCGGCGGTGCTGGCGGGCAGGGCCGCGGTCGAGCTCTGCAGGTAGATCGCGCCGAGGCTCTTGATCCGGCGCCAGACCGCCGCCCGCAGCCGGGTCGGCTCGGACGGCACCCGGTAGATCAGCAGCAGCCAGCCGCGCGGCTCGTCAGGTGAGTGCGGCACGCCGCCATTGTCGCAGCAGCCGGCCGCCGCGCAGGGCTCAGCCCGCCGTCCGCGCGGCATGCCGGGCGGCGGCGCGGCGGGCGCCCGGCTCGGGCCAGTGCGCGGCAGCGGCCGGGGGCAGCACCGAACGGGCCGGTGGCGCCGCGGCCGGATCCGGATCGGCGGCGGGCGGCGCCGGCCGGGGGAGCGGGACCGCGGGCCGCCGCGGTGCGGTGCGGGCGCGGCGGCCGTCAGGGGAGCCGGAGGTCAGTGGCATTGAGTAGCGTCTCCTGCGCGCTAGGTAGCCGGGCTTCCGACTGTACCTGTGCCCCGTGCAACGTGCAGGCACTACCCGGAGGCGGCCCCGCCGCGGGCGCGGCGGCCGGGCCGCGATCAGGACCGGCCGCGGGACCGGGCCAGCCCGTGCTCGTAGGCGAACACCACGGCCTGCACCCGGTCGCGCAGCCCGAGCTTGGCCAGGATCCGCCCGACGTGGGTCTTCACCGTGGCCTCGGAGACGAACAGCCGCCCGGCGATCTCGGCGTTCGACAGTCCCTGCGCCACCTGGCTCAGCACCTCGCGCTCCCGGTCGGTCAGCCCGGCGAGCTCGGCCTGCCCGGCGGCCTCGCCGCCGGGCAGCATCGGGGCGAAGTGGTCGATCATCCGGCGGGTGGTCGACGGGGCCACCACGGCGTCGCCGGAGTGCACCGCCCGGATCGCGAACAGCAGCTCCTCGGGCGGCACGTCCTTGAGCAGGAACCCGCTCGCGCCGGCCTTCAGCGCCGCGAACGCGTACTCGTCCAGGTCGAAGGTGGTGAGCATGAGGATCCGCGGCCGGTCGCCGGCCTGGCGGATCTGCCGGGTCGCGGCCACGCCGTCCAGCCGCGGCATCCGGGCGTCCATCACCATCACGTCCATCGGCCGGGAGCGGGCCAGCGTGACCGCGGCCGTCCCGTCGCCGGCCTCGCCGACCACCGACATGTCCGGCTGGGCGTCGAGCACCATCCGGAACCCGGCCCGGACCAGTTCCTGGTCGTCCACCAGCGCGATCTTGATGGTCATGCCGCCCCGCTCAGCCGCGGCCGGTCCGGGCCGGCATCGGAGCCGGGCGGGCACGGCAGCCAGGCCGTTACCCGGTAGCCGCCGCCGGCCAGCGGCCCCGCCTCGACCGTGCCGCCGTACATCGACATCCGCTCGCGCATCCCGGTCAGGCCGTGGCCGGCCCCGTCGGGGGCCGCGGCCGCGCCGAGGCCGTCGTCGGTGACCTCGACCAGCAGCCCGTCCGGCCGGTAGTCCAGGCTGACCCGCGCGGCGGCGGCGAGGCCGCCGTGCTTGCGGGTGTTGGTGAGCGATTCCTGCACCACCCGGTAGGCGGCCAGCTCGGCCCCTTCCGGCAGCCGCCGCGGGGCGCCGCGCAGCGCGAAGCCGACGGACAGGCCGGCGTTGCGGGCCTCGTCGAGCAGCTCGCGCAGCTGGCCGAGGCCGGGCACCGGGGCCAGCTGCGAGATCTCGTCGCCCGCCCGCAGCACGCCGAGCAGCCTTCGCATCTCGGCCAGCGCCTGCCGCCCGGTCCGGGAGATCGCGGCCACCGCCGTCTCGGCCCGGTCCGGGTCGGCCCGCAGCATGTAACGGGCCCCGTCCGCCTGGACCACCATCACGCTGACGTGGTGGGCGATCACGTCGTGCAGCTCCCGGGCAATCCGGGCCCGCTCGGCGGCGGTCGCGATCTGGGCCTGGGCGTCGCGCTCGGCCTCCAGCTGCCGGGCCCGGTCCTCCAGCGCCAGGTAATAGCCGCGGCGGTAGCGCATCGAGTCGCCGAGTACCCAGGCGATGAGCGCGGTCCCGCAGAAAATGACCAGGCCGCCGAGTATCCAGTGCAGCGGCGGCACCGCGCGCGGCGTGGAGAGCCGGGCCACCGCGGTGATCGAGCCGATCAGGCATACCGCGAGGCCCGGAACCGACAGCCGGCGCGGCCGGTAGGCGGCCAGGGTGTAGATCAGCACCAGGATGGCCAGGTCGGAACCGCTCGGCCGGAGGCCGAACAGGACCTGCAGCGCGCCGCCGGCCACGGCCACCGCGAACGCGGCCGCGGGGTACCTGCGGCGCAGCACCACCGGCACGAACAGCATCGGCCACGCCACCCAGCTGACGGCAGAGCGCGGCGCGATCCCGGCGGCGGGCAGCCCGATGACCGCCAGCACCAGAGCGAGCACGCCATCCACCAGCTTGGGATGGCGGCTCAGCCAGGCGTAGACGGCGGACACGGCCTTCAGCGTACGTGCGCGGGCCCGGCCGCGTCGTCCACCTCCCGGCCGGCCCGGCTACGCCGCCGGGATGAACCTGATCAGCGCCGCTGTCCCGGCGGCCCGGGCCGCCGGGCGTCCTGCGGGCCGGGCCGCGCTAGGTTGCGTGGGTGGCCGACTGCCTGTTCTGCGCGATAGCCGCCGGGGACCTGCCCGCCCATCAGATCCTGGCCGACGAGCACACCGTGGCCTTCCTGGACGCGCGGCCGGTGTTCAAGGGGCACGCGCTGGTCCTGCCGCGCGAGCACTTCGTGACCCTCGCCGACCTGCCCGCCCGGCTGCTCACCCCGCTGTTCGCCTCGGTGCAGCGGGTCAGTGCCGCTATGCCGGCCGTGCTCGGCGCCCAGGGCAGCTTCGTCGCGGCCAACAACATCGTCAGCCAGAGCGTGCCGCACCTGCACGTGCACGTCGTGCCGCGGACCAAGGGCGACGGGCTGCGCGGCTTCTTCTGGCCGCGGATCAAGTATGCCGGCGACGCCGAGGCCGCGGACTACGCCGCCCGGCTGCGCGGCGCGCTCGCCCGGCCCGGCAGCCAGCTCCGGCCCGCCGTGACCGGCGATTAAGGGCATCCGCCGGTGGCCCGGCCGCTGACGGTCGCGCTCGGCATCGACGGCGCGCCGCCGGAGACGGCGCGCCTGGTCCGCGACGCCGAGGCCCTCGGCGCGGCCTCGGCGTGGACGGCGGAGGCCTGGGGCCACGACGCGCTCACCCCGCTGGCGTTCCTGGCCGCGCAGACCAGCCGGATCCGGCTCGGGTCCGGCATCGCCCAGATCGGCGCCCGCAGCCCGGCGCTGCTGGCCATGTCGGCGCTGTCGCTGCAGGCGCTGTCCGGCGGCCGGTTCCTGCTCGGACTCGGCGTCAGCGGGCCGCAGGTGATGGAGGGCTGGCACGGGATCCGGTTCACCGCGCCGCTGCAGGCGACCAGGGAGACGGTGCAGATCATCCGGGCGGTCACGGCCGGGGAGCGGCTGGACCATCAGGGCACGGCCTACCAGGTCCCGCTGCCCGGCGAGGGCCAGGCCGATGCGCACGATGGCCGAGCCCGCGCCGGTCCCGGTCTACCTGGCCGCGCTCGGGCCGCGGAACCTGGAACTGACCGGCGAGATCGCCGACGGCTGGATCGGTAACGCGTTCATGCCGGAGACCGCGGCCGCGTTCACCGGGCCGCTGGCCGCCGGGGCCGCCCGGCCGGCCGGGCGCTGGCCGACCTGGACCTGGTGATCCCGGTCTCGCTGGAGATCACCGACGACGTGGACGCCGCCTCGGCCCGGCATGCGGCCGGCTACGCGTTCACGATCGGCGCGATGGGCACCGGGCCGCGCAATTTTTACAACGCCGCGTTCGCCCGGCAGGGCTTTGCCGACGACGTCGCGGCGGTGCAGCGGCTGTGGCAGGCCGGGCGCCGGGACGAGGCCGCGGCGCGGGTGCCCGCGCAACTCGGGTTCCGCACCAACCTGATCGGGCCGCCCGCGGTGATCCGCGGCCGGCTGCGCCGTTACCGGGCGGCCGGGATCACCACCCTGCAGGTCAAGTCGGCGGGCCGCGGCCCGGCGACGCTGGCGGCGATCGAGGTGCTGCTGGACCTGGTCGCGCAGGTCAACGCCGGGGACTGACCGGCGGTTAGCGGATTGCCGCGGCCAGCAGTCAGGCGGCGGCGCAGATCCCGGGACGGCGCCGGGCCGCGCGCCGCGCCGGCCTGCGCCCGCACCGGCGGTACCGTCGGCGGTATGCGGGGCCGGATGCGCACCGGGCACGGCCGCAGGCCCCGGCGGAAAGGCAGGTGCGCATGACCGGCCGGCCGTACGTGCTGCTGTCGGCGGCCATGTCGGTCGACGGGTACATCGACGACACCGCGCCGCAGCGGCTGGTGCTGTCCGGCGAGCACGACATCGACCGGGTGGATGCGGTGCGGGCCGGGTGCGACGCGATCCTGGTCGGCGCGGCCACCATCCGCCGCGACAACCCGCATCTGCTGCTGCGCTCCGCGCGGCGGCAGGCCGAGCGGGAGGCCAGCGGCCGGCAGGCCGGCCCGGTCAAGGTGACGCTGAGCCGCAGCGGCAACCTCGACCCGGGAGCCAAGTTCTTCACCGAGGGCGAGGTGCCCAAGCTGGTCTACGCGCCGGGGGCGGCCGGCGCCGCCGCGGCCCGCCAGCGCCTCGGTGCCGCCGCAGAGGTCGTCGAGCTGCCCGGCCGGGGGCCTGCTGGCGGCGCGGAGCAGCCCGGCCGGGGACCCGCCGGCGGTGCGGAGCAGCCCGGCCCGGGCGCGCCGGCCAGCCCGGCGGGCCAGGACGGCCCGGGCAGCCCGGCGGTGCTGACCGCGATGCTGGACGACCTGGCCGGCCGCGGCGTGGCCCGGCTGATGGTGGAGGGCGGCAGCCAGGTCCAGGCGAGCTTTCTCGCCGCCGGGCTGGCCGATGAGCTGCAGCTGGCGATCGCGCCGTTCTTCGTGGCGGATCCCGGCGCGCCCCGGCTGGCGGGCGGCCGGTGGCCGGCGGGCGCCCCGGCCGGCGTCCCGATGCGGCTGGCCGAGGTCCGGCGAGTCCAGGACATGGCCGTGCTGCGCTACCTGATTTCCGGTCGCGCCGACCCGGATCCGGGCTGAAGCACCCGCGCCTGCTCCGGGGCGACCCGGCGATTATGCCCAGGGCGATATGGGCGGTTACGGCCTTTCCGGGCCTGCCGTCCCGCCGCCGGGCGGCCTATCGTGGCTGTCATGGCGGAATGGTGGTCAATCGAGGTATTCCACGGTGAGTTCCGCGCGTCCCGGTGGCAGGACTCCTACAGCACGTCCCTGATCGAGGCGGCCATCGCCCACGGGGCCGTCGAATGGGCCTGGAACGGGCACCGGCACGGCGTGGTGTTCGAGGTGTGCTTCGCCGACGAGGCCCGGTGGGAGGCCTTCCGGGCGCTGCCCGCCGTCCAGGCCGCGCTGGACGCCGTGCCCGATCCGGTGAACGGGCTGCTGATCTACCGCGGCCGCGGCGGCGGCTCCGGCGCCGGCCGACCGCGCCGGCCCCGCCCGCACGCCGGGGCCGGCGCCATGCAGCTGCCCGAACCCGAGGCGCCGCGGGCTATGGACCTGACCCGGGCCGACGCCGGCGAGGCGGAACTGTCGCCCATCGGATGAGCAACGCCGGCCAGACAGGGCAGGATGGGGGGATGAGGGATACCAGAGCCTCGGCCGGCGGCATGCTCGCGGCGATCGAGCGCAGCGGCTACTACCCCGGACTGGTGGCGGACGCGGTCTCGTCGGCTGTCGGGTCCGATCCCGTCGTCAGTTACGTGGTGGCGCACGACGCTCACTTCGATCCGGGCATGGAGGTCAGGCGGCACATGACCGTGCTCGCGCTGACGCCGACCCGGCTGGTCTACTCCCACACTGACGAGTACCCGGCCGACGAAGCCGATCCCCAGGCGCGCCCGCAGGCGGAGACCAGCACCGAGGCCGTCCAGTTCAGCCGCATCTCCTCGGTCGCGCTGACCCGGGTCATCCACGACCCGGCGTCCTATGTGCCGGGGCAGACGCAGCCCAGCGAGGTAGTGCTGACGATCGGCTGGAACGTGCTGTCGCACCTGGAACTGGAGCCCGCGCACTGCGGCGACGACAGCTGCGAGGCCGACCACGGCTATTCCGGCACGCTGACCGCTGACGACGTGACCCTGCGGGTCAGCGAGGCCGCCGACGGCGAGGATGCGGTCCGGCAGGTGCTTGCCTTCGCGCAGGCCCTGTCCGAGGCCGCCAGCCATCCGTGACCAGCCAGGAGCAAGCAGCCGGAGCCCAGGAGGAGGCCAGACCAGGCGGCCCGGCCGTCCGGGGGGATGGCGCCGGGCCGGCCGCCGTCGCCGGGCCCGCCGCGATGCCCATGCTGCCCCGGTACGGCACCGGCTCGCTGCCCGACCTGGCCTGCTCGGTGCTGGCCTCGCTAGGGGCGCCGGGGGAGCCGAACCCGCTGGAGCTGCCCCCGGCCGTGCGGGTCTGCCTGCTGGTCATCGACGGGCTGGGCTGGGAGCTGCTGCGCGACCACCCGGCGGCGGCGCCGTTCCTGTCCGAGCTGGCGGCCAGCGGGCGGCCGCTGACCGCGGGCTTCCCGGCCACCACCGTGACCAGCCTCAGCTCGCTCGGCACCGGCCGGCCGCCCGGCCAGCACGGCATGCTCGGCTACCAGGTGGCCGTGCCAGGCCAGGGCTGGCTGCTGAACGCGCTGCGCTGGGACCGGCGGCTGGACCCGCTGCGCTGGCAGGCCGGGTCGACCATCTTCGAGCGGGCCACCGCGGCCGGGATCAGCGCGCTGCGGGTCGCGGCCGGCTCGCTGCGGCTGACCGGGCTGTCGTCGGCGGTGATGCGCGGTGCCGACTACCGAGCCGCGGACACCCTCGGCGCGCTGGTCGCGGCGGCGGCCGCGGCGCTGGCCGGGCCGGGCCCCACGCTCGCCATGGTGTACCACGGCGACCTCGACGCCACCGGCCACGTCTGCGGCTGTGAGTCAGCCGCCTGGCGCTACCAGCTCGCGCACGTGGACCGGCTGGCTGAGCAGCTGGCCGGCGCGCTCCCGCCCGGCACCGTGCTGCACGTCACCGCCGACCACGGCATGGTGGACGTGGCAGCCGCCGGCCGGATCGACGCCGACGCCACCCCGGCGCTGGCCCGCGGCGTCGCGCTGCTCGGCGGCGAGCCGCGGGCCCGGCACGTGTACGCCGTGCCCGGCGCCGCCGCGGATGTGCTGGCTGCCTGGCGCGAGACGCTCGGCCCGGCGGCCTGGGTGACCGACCGCGACTCCGCGATCGCCGACGGCTGGTTCGGGCCGGTCGAGCCCGGCTACGCCGCCAGGATCGGCGACGTGATCGCCGCCCCGGCCGCCGCCGGGGCGATCGTCGCGACCGTGGCCGAGCCGCGCGAATCGGCTCTGATCGGCCTGCACGGGTCGCTCACCCCGGCCGATCAGCTCGTTCCGCTACTGACGTCAGGGTCGCCCTAGATGGCGGCGGGCGCCGGATCCGCTGGTTACCCACAGGCGGTCGCGGGCACGGCGGGCGGTTATCCACCGTCAACGCCCAGTTATGCACGGCCATGAGCAGTCCCGGCGAGCCCCTGATCCGCCCGGCGGAGCTGGCCGCCCTGCTCGCGGGCCCGCCCGCGCAGCGCCCGGCGCTGCTGGACGTCCGCTGGCGGCTGGGCGGGCCGCCCGGCCGCGACAGCTACCTGGCCGGCCACCTGCCCGGCGCCGCCTGGATCGACTTGGACGCCGACGTGGCAGGCCCCCCGGGCCCGGCGGCCGGCATCCGCTGCCCGCCGCCAGCCACTTCACCGCGGCCATGCGCCACGCCGGGGTGCGCCCGGGGGCGCTGGCGGTGGCCTATGACGACGGCGACGGCAGCGTGGCCGCCCGGCTGTGGTGGTGCCTGTGCTACTTCGGGCACGGCCGGGCCCGGGTGCTCGACGGCGGCTTCCGGGCCTGGACTGAAGCGGGCCTGCCGGCCGAGGCCGGCCAGCCCGGCCAGGCCGGCCACAGCGCCGGCGAGGGCGAGTTCACCGCGGTGCCCGGCCAGATGCCGGTGCTCGACCTGGCCGCCGCGGCCCGGCTGCCGCGGGCCGGGACGCTGCTCGACGCCCGGGCGGCCGAGCGCTACCGCGGCGAGGCGGAACCCGTCGACCGCGCGGCCGGCCACATCCCCGGCGCTCTCAGCGCGCCCACCGCCGCCAATGCCGGCGCCGACGGCAGGTTCCTGGCCGCGGACGAGCTGCGGGCCCGGTTCGCCGCCCTCGGGCTGGCGCCGGGAGCCGGGCAGGTGGGCGTGTACTGCGGCTCGGGGGTCACCGCCGCGCACGAGGTACTGGCCCTGCAGCTCGCCGGGATCGAGGCGGCGCTGTACCCGGGATCATGGTCGGAGTGGGTGGCGGACCCGGCCCGGCCGGTCGCCACCGGCGCGGCCCCGGGCACGCCCGCAGCCGCCGGGTAGCGCCGTGCCGTCCGGTTCAGCCGTTCGCCGCTGCGGCCTTTTCGGGCAGCTCGGTGAAGCGAACCACTGCTCAGGTACTCAAGCGCTGGCGGTCAGGGCCTTCCGGGCGGGCCGAGGTCGCGCCGGGCCGTGCGGATCAGCCACGTCAGCGCCCCGGTGATCAGGCCCAGTGCTGCCGCGGAGAACCCGGTAACGGCCACCGCCCCGGCGCTGACGGCCGCGGCCGCCAGCAGCCGCAGGGCGAGCCGGGCCGGACGGCCTGCCCGGGCCCGGGCCGCCTGCCCGGCCACGGCCTGCCATGCCGCCGCGATCGGCGTCCCCGCCGGCCGTGCTCCGGCTGGCTGCCGGGTCCCGGCTGGCGGCGGCGCGGCGAGGTCGGCCAGCACCTCGCCGCGGCCCGACGCGGTGCGCAGCGCGGTGTAGGCGGCCGCAGCGCGGGCGAACAGCTCCGGGTCACCGCCGTCGTCCCGGTCGGGATGGGTGGCCGCGGCGAGCCGCCGCCAGGCGGCGCGCACGTCGTCGTCGGTCACCTGCGGCCCGGCGGGCAGCCCGAGCAGCGCGAACGGCCCGGACGACGGCAGCGCGCCGGCCGCCGCGGGGCCATCCGCTGCGGCCTGGCCGCCTGCCGCGGGCCCGTGGCCGCGGCTCACCGCGTGCCCTCGCGGTCCTCGGGGCCGAATGCCTCGTCCAGGACCGGGCTCACGTCCGGCAGCGCAGCCCGGCCGGATGTGACCGGAGGGCCGGCGGCAGGCTGCCCGCGCGGCACCGCCTGGCCGCCGGCCCGGCCGGCTCCCGGTCGGCCGCCGGCCCGGAGTGCCTCGCGGGCGCGAGGCCCGCGGCCGCGGGCACCAGGCGCTTGACCTGGACGTAGGTGACACCGCCCCGGTAGAGGTAGGCGGCCTGGCCGACCTCCAGGCCGCGGATCAGCGCCGGGTCGGCGACCGGCACCTCGCGCAGCCGGGATGATCCCCGGTGCCGCCACAGCGGGACCCGGCGCAGCTCACGGGAGGTATCGGTGACCGGCCGCAGCCCGGCCAGGGCGGTAACCGGCTCGGGCAGCGGCGTGCGCAGCAGCCAGACGCCGCCGTCCGCGGCGCCCGCGATCCGGTTGCGCTGGTCCTCCCCGGCGGCGAGCCCGGCCCACGACTGGGCCGACACCTGCACGGCCAGGCCGAGCGAACGGGCCCGCTCGTACAGCTGCCAGATCGGCAGCCGCCGGGCAACGGCGCTGAACTCGTCCACCGCCAGCAGCACGTCCCGGCCGGCGGCCGGGCCGCCGGCGGAGCCGGTCACGGCCGCGGCGAGCAGGTCGGTCAGGGCCCGGGCCTGCCCCTCGGCCACCGCCACCTCGGAGGTGCCCTCCAGGATGCAGTACCAGGCGTCCGCGTCGGCGAAGCTACCCGGGCCGTCCAGGCCGGCGCCGAGGCGGCGCAGCACCGTCCGGTACCGCAGCACGACGTCGCCCAGGTGCCGGGCCGCGGCCCGCAGCAGGCCAAGCTCGGTCTCGTGGCGGCCGTCGGAGTAGGCCGCGGTCAGCCAGGACGCGTCGAGCCGGGCCAGGAAGTCCGCGCTGTCGCGCGGCGGCCCGGGCGGCGCCCCGACCGCCAGCGCTACGACCGACTCCATCACGTCGGCGTAGTAGGCGGCAGCGCCGGTGCCATGCTCGACGAGGTCGAGCAGCGTGGTGACGAGCTGATCGGGCGGCAGCGCCCACAGCGACAGCCGGGCCTCGTCCGGCCACACGGCGGTGGCCGCCGCGCCGGCGTCCCGCAGCACCCGGCGGAACCGCTCGGCGATCTTGCGGGCGTCCGCGCCGCCCTTGCAGTCCAGCACCACCAGCAGCGGCGGGCGGCCGGCCCGGCGGCCTGGCGGGCCAGCGCGGCGGCCATGAACCCGGCCCATAGGCGCAGCAGCAGCGTGGTCTTGCCGACGCCCGAGATAAAGCACTACTAGTCCGTGTCAGCGTTGACCGGGCTTCGTGTCCTCAGAATGCCCACCCGAGCCGGTGAGGGACGCCTACGGTAGAGCGCCACTTTAGTTGATCACTCCGCCGTGTTCGGCCTGGGTCGCCGGTGTGCAGTACCTCAGGACTGGCCAGTGAGGTTCCGCTTTGCGCGGTAGGTCGATCAGGGCGGCTATGCATTGATGCAGTCCGCGTCTGTGCGCCGTGGCAGTAGCCGGGCGTGTCGAGTTCTTGGGGCGCGCGTCATGCCGATGTCTGTTTTCCGGTAAGGGTCAGGCGGATTACACGTCGGCGCCGACATTGAGGCCTGGGCATCGAGCGCGGCCACCGCACGCTGGTGATCACTTGCAAAGGCGGCAAGATCGTCACCGTGCCGCTAGCACCGCGCACCGCCCGGGCGATCGGCCTGGCCGTCGGCGAACGCCGTGAGGGGCCGATCTTCCTGGCCGCCGACGGGCGGCGGCTGGACCGGCACGGCGCGGCCCGGATCGTCCGCCGCCCGCCAGGCCAGAATCGGCAAGATCATCGGGCCGCACACGCTGCGCCACGCGTTCATCACCGCCGCGCTGGACGCGGGAGGGCCGCTGCGGGTCGTGCAAGAGGCCGTCTCGCACGCTGGCCCGCGTACCACCATGCGGTATGACCGCGCCCGCACCTCGCTGGACCGGCACGCCACCTACATCGTCGCCGCCTACGTCGCCGGAGCCGCCCGGTAGCTCTAGGCAGGTGACGGCACCCGTCCGGCCCGACAGTCCCGCCTCCCCGCGATTGCCGGGCGGCCAAGATCCAGGCGCTTTCTCGAGCCACCGGGACTGGCCGGTCAGCGCAGTGAGGATGTCTGGCCGACGACCAGAGCGGCCAGTTCGCGGTCAGGGCTGACGTGCCGCTGATACAGCGGGCCACAAGGCGTGGCTGCCAAACGCACCGCGAGCGCCAGCAGGTCGGGCTCGGAATGGCGCCAGGCACCGGCGAGATAGCCGAACTCATTCATGTTCCCGACGACACTGCGGCTGGCAGTCTTCGCCACCCGCACCTGCCCCATCTCCCGCAGCTCGCCGTCGATGAACTCCCCCGGGGTGCCGTGCGCCGCGAGCACCAGCTCCAACTGCCGGCCGAACCGCTGCAGCACAGTAGCTGCCGGAGCCAGCGGCATCAGCACCGGCAGCAGCGTCACCTCACTGACCAGCAGCACGACCTGAGGACGCCAGAACCAGACGGTGGCATACCAATCGCCCAGCAACGTAGTAGACGTCAGCTCTGCCATTGGGCCGGGCGGCCCGAGGCGGTCCAGGAGCTTCTTCGTCGCCCGCACAATCAGCATCGGCCCATTCTGCCGCCGCACCCAGGCAAACAGGTCACCTCACCGGGCCGGCTGGCTCGCGGCCACGCGGACGAATTGCCCGTCACCAGCCGCACGTGAACCGCTGTTCGGCGCTCGGGTGGTGGGTGTCAGCGCGCTCATGTCGGCAGGACGACATAGCCGGCTGTTATGGGTCCTGGTGTGATCGGTGAGCCTTTCGGATTCCCTCAGCGCGGCCGGAATCGGTCCGGGCTGGCCTGGGCGCCGCACCGGTCGGCCTATCCTCGGCGGGTGGGGATCGAGGTGTTGCCGGCGGCCGGGCGTTGGGATGACTTCGCGTCGTTTATGGCGCCGCGCAAGCCCGGCGGCAGCGGCTGCGTCTGCATCGCGTACCGCAATTCCAGCCTCGACATGCCCGGCCGGATCGCGCACATGCGCGGCCTGTGCGACAGCGAGCCGGGCCCCGGCGTGCTGGCATACGCCGGCGGCGAGGTCGCAGGCTGGTGCTCGGTCGCGCCGAAGTCCGCCTACCGCGCCCTGGTCAGCTCCCGGACCATCCCTCACGTTGATGACGAGGACGCGTGGTCGGTGGTCTGCTTCGTGGTACGGCCGCCGTTCCGGCGCCGCGGCCTGATGCACGATCTGCTCGACGGCGCGGTCGGCCACGCCCGCGCGATGGGCGCCGTCGCGCTGGAGGGCTACCCGGTCGACCCCGGCGGCGGGCGCGTTGACCAGACCAGCGGCTACGTGGGCACCGTCGCCCTGTTCGAGGCGCACGGGTTCAGGCGCGTCCGCCAGACCACCGGGCGGCGCGGCGGCAGGCCCCGCTGGCTCGTCCGCCGGGATCTTTCCTGACCCTGCGCCCGCCGCCCGGCACCACCGTCGCCCTGGCCGCCAGCGACCACGAAGCCACCCGGCCGCGGGACTGCCCGGGCGGGCACTACCATCGCCCAGACCGTCACGGAATGTCAGCGCTAGCCAGGCTGACCTGCGCGAATATCCGCCGTTATACACGAGAACTCCAACGACTGCGTGGGCGTCTGTGCGGTGCGGAGTGGCCGTTCTGGGTTGGCGCCTGGGTTATCACCGGCCGGGGCCGGTGCGCCCGGGTCGACGGCAGGGCTCCTCCGTGGCGCTTACGTCCGGTGCAATTGGCTGACGGCCGGAGGTTGCCTGGCTTGCCCTCAGGTCGCCGGTCTGGGGTGATCGTCGCTTGATGCCTGATGTCGGGCGCGCAATGCTGTGGGGCATGGGCGACCGGGGGAATGTCAGGCTGGCATGGCCGGTGGCCGTCGTTTTGCGGTCTGCAGCATGGTGGTCGCCGCCTGCACCACGCCGGGCCACGTCAATCGCACCTCTGCCGTCCAACCGGGTGGGCTCGCCCCCGGAGCGCCGCAATCGAGTCCTGACAGCCTGGTCGACCGGCCGGTCGCCTCGATGGGCTGCGGGCGGCGGCCTGGCGTCCGGCCGGGCGCCACGGCGCAGCTGACGGTGGCGGTCGCGCCTGCGAAGGCAGATGGCGCCGGTCACCGAAGTTACTGGTTGCACGTCCCGCGCAGCTATACCGCCTCCCGCGCGATGCCGCTGGTGCTCGTATTTCATGGCGGCGGCGGTACCGCAATCGGGATGGAGCGCACCAGCGGCCTGTCCGCCGAGGCAGACCGGCGTGGATTCCTGGTCGCCTACCCGCAGGGCCTGGCACAAGACCACGGCCGCGTCTCCTGGCTGGGATGCCAGCGGGCCAGCGGACCCGTTTGCCGACGGCATCGACGACGGGCTCTACGTCAGCAACATGCTCACCGCGATTCAGGCCAGCTACTGTGTTGACCCGGCCCGCATCTGGGCGACCGGGTTCTCCAACGGCGGCAGCATGGTCGGATATCTCGCGTGCGTGCTGGCGGACCGGATTGCTGCCTTCGCCCCGGTCGAAGGGGTTTTTTTTCAGATTCCGGGTGGCTGCCACCCTGATCATCCGGCCGCGATATTCGATGTGCACGTCCGCACTGATCCGGTCGCTCCGTACGCGGGAGTCCCGGCCCGCGGTTCGCCGGACTACTATGCGCTGGCTATCCCAACCTGGCTGCGCGACTGGGCGAGCCGGGACACCTGCAGGGCCGCCCGTGAGCCGGTTTCCGCCGGGCTGGGCATGACCGGGGAAGCATGGACGCGCTGTCCCGCCGGGGTCAGCGTCGTGGGCGGCGTCTTACCTGCTGGCGGTCACACCTGGTTCCGGTCGATCGGTGCCGCAGCCGGTGACGCAATGCTGCTGAGCTACTTCCAGCAGCACCCGCTACGGCCGGCAGCAACGTCATGGGCTCCACCCCCGGCACGGCCCGTTCCCGTCCTTGACGCCCGCATGATCGCGGTCCGGTCGGTGCGCGTCTACCGACTGCCGGAGCAGGGCGCCCAGCCTTTCGACATCGCCGCGGGCGCGGACGGCTCGATGTGGTTCACCGAGTTTGCCGCGGACAGGATCGGCCGGATCACCCAGGCCGGGGTGATCACCCAGTTCAGCGTGCCGACCGCCGGCGCCGGGCCATACCAGATCACGGCCGGGCCGCACGGGACGATGTGGTTCACGGAGTACAACACCACGAAGGTCGGGCGCGTGACCGCAGACGGGCAGGTGACCGAGTTCTCGGTCCCGCGGCCGTCATACGGCCGGCCGGGATCACCGGCTCCGGTCCCGGGCCGGTGTACGGCGCCGATCCGGCTGGCTTCATCGATACGATCTCCGCGGACGGCGCGATCAGCCCGACCAGGGTGCCATCCGTAGCCGGCCTGCCCTTCGCTATCGCCCAGCTGCCTGGCGGCACACTGTGGATCAGCGAGCTCAAGGGCTATTTCGAGTACTCGAGGAACCTGCTCAGCTTCCCGGCCAGGTCCGGCAAGCCGTCGCGCACGGTCACGCTGCCCGATCCACTCAGCAACGTGGTGGCGCTGACCGCCGGGCCGGCGGGCACGCGCACCGTGTGGTTCGCCGATTTCGGCACCGGTGATGCGGGTGAGATCACCTCGGCCGGCCGCGTCTTGTCCTTCCCGGTCGGCACGCCCGCATCCGGCCTGAGCGACATCACCGCGGGACCAGACGGGGCGATGTGGGTCAGCGCCCAGGACGGGGTCATCGCTAGAGTGACCCCCGAGGGTACCGTGTCCGAACTTGCGCTTCCCTCACCCGGCAGCAGCCCGGACGGCATCGCCGCGGGTCCGGATAATTCGGTCTGGGTGACCGAAACCGGCAGCGATGCCCTCGCCGAGATCAACCTGCGGTAGCGGCGGCATCCGCGGTGGGCTCGGCGATCCGGCGCCGTCCCTTACTTCAAGGCGGTAACAGTGGGCAGTCGGGCCTCGGCATGACGAAGCACGCCTACCCGCCGATCGGTGCGGGTGGTGGCTCCTCGGGGATCATCCGCCCGGGCCGCGCAGATCAATCAATCTGCTGCGCATGAGTGCTTATGCTACCGAGGCTTGATCATGCCCGATAGGCACCCAGACGGACGCATCGCGTTGCGTCGTGCCCGTTCAGGGCATGGAGTGTTCGTCGCCTGGTAGTGAATCACTCGCCCTATTGGCCCCGCGGTCCCGGTGGCCCTCCGTTGCCTTGGTTCAGCTGATCACTGACAGTTTGGCAATTCAGCGTGGCGGTGGGTGGGAGAGGTTGTGCGAGCGGCGGCGTAGAAGCCAGGCGCCGAGGCCGCTGGTGATCGTGATCGCGGCGGCGATGATGAAGCAGGCGCGGGCTCCGGCGAATCCGAGCACGGCGCCGGTGACGATGCCGCTGGTGCCGTAGCCCGTCTGCATGGTCGCGGACAGGGTGGAAAATCCCTCCGAGAGCTGGCTGTCGGGCAGCAGCTCGCCGAGAATGAGCGTGCGCAGGGTGTTTAGCGGAGCGAACCAGACGCCGCAGGTGGCGACGGCGAGAGTCAGGACGATGAGCGACGGCGAGACCGCGATCAGGATCGAGCACAGGCCCAGGGCCATCAGCGCGGCGTTCGCCCGCTGATCCTTGTCGCCGGGCAGATGCGCGGCGAGAGGACCGTAGGCAAAGCCGCCTGCCGCGCTGGCCAGCGATAGGAGCGCGATCAGCAGGCCTGCCGTGGCGGGGCGTGAGCCGACGGCGGGCATGAGCGGCGCGAGCGCGATGTTTGTCGTTCCTTCCGCGTATCCCATGACCGCGCTGAGGAAGTAGACCGGAGTGGCCTTGCGGTTTCTCCACGCCCCGCCCGCGGCCGCGGCGGGCCCGGATGGCTGCTGCGGGTCGAGCATCCGGGCCCCGCCCAGGGCGCCGAACGCGGCCAGTGCCATCAAGGCGATGGCCAGCACCGGCGCGCCGAGATACCCGGTGATGGCGACTAGGGCAGGCGCGAACATCCACTCCAGCTCCAGCAGCGTGGCGTCCAGGGCAAATACGCGGTCGCGCAGGTCGTCGGGCACGATGTGCCGCAGGTAGGCCCGTAGGCCACCTATCACCCCCGAGGGCGCGGCCCCGGCCAGCGCGCTGAGGACGATCAGCACCAGCGCGGGAGCACGCTGGGCTATCAATCCGGCCAGGGCCGCCAGGATCACCGCGGCGGCCCCCAGCTCCAGGCTCAGGCCGCGCCGCAGCTCCACCCGGTCGATGAACCGCCCCAGCCAGGGCGAGGCGATCGCATCGGCGAAGGTGTAGGCGCTGGCCATCAGCGCGCCCACCCGGAACGAGCCGATCGCGCCATGGGCAGCAAGGACAAACGCAAGGGGGGCCATCGCCACCGACAGCCGCTGCAACCCGGCCGTCAGCGTGAACCGCCGCCACGCAGCACTGGCCAGCAGCCGCCGGTACACACCGGCCCGGCTGGGCGGTTTTGTCCCCGGCGCGCCTCGCCCCCGGCCGGCCTGTCCGTCGTCGGCTGGCGGGTGGCTGGGCTTCACTGGCCCCGGTCCGTGTCCGGAATCGGACCCGGCTCCGGGCTGACGTCAGGGTGCGGCTCACCGCGGCCAGAAAGCTCGACCGGGCAGATACGGAGGGGACACGCCCCCGCCTCACACAACCGGCAGATCCGCTCCGCGTGCGCATAGTTGGTGGTGATCGCGGCGAGGATCTTCTCCAGCACCGTCGTGAGGACTTCCTGCTCATCCGCATCCAGTGCGGCCAGGGCATCACGAAGGACATCACGGCGGCTGTCCAGCACACGCTCGGCCGCGGCCGTACCTGTGTCCGTCAGGACCATCGCGACCGACCTGCGATCACGGCCCTCCGCCCGCCGCGCGTAGCCCTCCGCAACCAGCTGATCTACCACCCGCACCGTGGCGGACTGCGTCCGGCCAAGCGGCCGTTTCAACTTCTCTATCCCCAGGCCCGGCTCCTGCGCCAGAACCGCCAGCGCAGCACCCAGCACGCCTGTATGCCCGGCGGCCGCCTCTACCGCAGATGACAGCGAATCCGACAATGCCACGACAAGCGCTCCCAGCAGATTCACCAGCCGGTCGTCCATAAGCAGAATGATGCATGACATCATGCATCACTCTGCAACCGTGAGCCACGTAATCACCGCGCTCAAGGGAGCCGGGCTCCTCAAGGTGACCTGACCGCGGACGTGACCCGGGCGCCGCTTTGCGGTAGTAGGGGCACGTTTAAGGGCGCCGCTTTGCGGTAGTAGGTGGCACGCTGTGTCAGGAAAATGATCGGGCCCCGTGAAGGGACCCGACCTTCCTTCCTCTCCGCTACATGGTCCCGCCCCGGCCGCGCACCCTGGGTGCCGGCGGTCTTGCCCGAAAGGAATCACCGTCTATGGCCACCCAGACCCGTACCGCCGCTAAAGGCTCCCGCGCCGCGCGCGACGCTAAGTCACCAGCCCGCGGTAAGAACACCAAGTCCCACGCCAAAGCCAACTCGCAAGTGAAGAAGACCACCGCGACAACAGCTGGTAAGTCCCTGGACCACGCTCAGGACGCTCTGGACCAGGCCGCGAAGACCGAGAAGCAGCTGCGTGCCAGCCTGAAGAAGCACAGCAAGAAAGTCAGCACTGTCAGAGACGACCTCGACAAACGCGATCGCGACCTCAAGACGATGAAGTCGCAGCTAAAGACCGCCAAGAAATCCCGTAAGCGCGCGACCAAGAAACTCAGCCACACTCCTTAAGTCGACGGTCGCACGGGATGATGCCAGTCCGCCGCTCCCAGCGATTCGGTCGATCTGGGGTCTGTCAGACGTTCGGCTCTGTCGCACTTTCGGTGGTGACGGTCGGTGGCTCAGTCGAGCAGGATGCGGTGGCGGAGGAGGGTGAATCCGGCGCGGCCATACATCTGCCGCTTGATCATCTTGGTCTTGGTGTTCACGCCTTCGGTCCGGCCGTTGTGAAACGGCAGGGTGACGGCTGCGATGACGGCCTGGGTGTCGAGGTCCAGGCCGCGGGTGAAGGCATGCAGGCTCGGCAGGTCAGCAGGCGCGGGCGGTCTCGGCCCAGTCTTTGAGCCTGGCTTCATTCGCCGGGTCGGGGCGTGAGCAGGGCAGCGAAGTCGCCGACCAGGCCGGCGAGAATGGTCATCTCCGGGCAGGCGGCGGTCAGCTTGCCGAGCAGGGCCTGCTGGCCGCCGGTGAGGGCGTCGGGCCGGGTGAGCAGCATCCGGGTGACGCGCCGGGGTGATAGGTGCGGCCGGTCGGCTTCGACGCGGCCCTGGGTGATGTAGCGGTAGAGCAGGTTCATGCTGCCCGGGTAGCCCTGCTCGCGGATCTCGGCGAGCAGCCGGTGCACCGGCACGGCCGGGTCGTCGGCCCGGCGGGCGCGCAGGTGATCCCGGTAGGGATCCACCAGCGTGGCCCGGTAGCGGGGCGCGCGGATCATCCGCTCGGGCTCGGCGGCGCGGGCGTATCGCTTGACCGTGTTCAGCGACAGGCCCAGCCGGTGGGAGCATTCCAGCAGGCCGGTGCCCCGGTCGGTCAGGTCATGGACCTGCCGCCACCGCTCGGCTGTCGTCTGGGCCTGCCGGCCCTCGCTGCGCGGCGGCCCGGCGGCCGCCCAGCAGGCGCTGTGCGCGGCGACTTCTTTCAGCACCGCCTCGCCCAGGCTGTGCCACAGATGCCAGCGATCCCCGGCCTGGACCGCGCCGGGCAGCGCCCGGCGGACCGCCTCGCCGTAAGCGCCGGACCCGTCCCGGCAGACGACCTGCACGCCCGGGTGCTCGCGCAGCCAGGCCTCCAGCACGTCGGCTTTGCGGCTGGCCAGGACGTCGACCCGCTGCCCGGTCTGGGCGTCGATCAGCACCGTCGCGTAGACCTGCTCGCGGCGCAGCGCGAAGTCATCGACGCCCAGCACCGGCGGCACCGCCGACCTCGGGCAGCGGGAGCCGCAGCAGCAGCCGCAGCGCGGTATCCCGGGATAACGGGATGCCCAGTGCTGCCAGCAGCCCGGACCCGGCCCGGCCGGCTAACCGGCGGACTGCCTCACCCGCCTGGCCCGCCAGCCGAGCCGTGCGCCGCTGGTAACGGTCCAGCACGCCCGGGACTTGCTCGCGGAACGTCTGCGCCGGGCAGCCCAGGGCCGGGCACCGCATCCGCCGCACCCGCACCTGCACGACAACCGGCCGCCCGTCCGCGGGCACGTCCGCGGCCGTCCGGTCGTGATACCCGTGCACTTGGCCGGTCAGGACGCCGCACCGCGGGCACGGCACCGGCCCGCCCGCCGTCCGCGCCCGGACCACGATCACGCCGTCCCGGTCGGTCACGTCCTCGATGACCAGCGGCGATAAGCCAGAGAACACAATTCCCGCCAGTTCACTGATGTCACACGCCAGCCGACCATGCCAGTCCTAACAAACTGTGGCATAGCTCTGACACGCCGTCACCACCGGAAGTGCGACAGAGCCGCGGGCTGGTCTGCGGGGCTGCAACAGGCTCGTGCATCGATGAAGTTGCGACAGCGGCGTAGGCTGGGCCTGCTGGTCAGCAGGGGTGACCCAGCGCAGGCGCCTTTGGAGGCAAGGCCCGCGTGCGGCTCTGGAGGCTATGTGTCGCAGCGACCCGGTTCCGGGTCGGCCGGTGACCGCGAGGCCGGCGCTGTGCGCCGCCGCCGGGAGTTCATCCGGTCGCACCATCCGGACCGGGGTGGTGATCCGGATTTCTTCATTCAGGGCTTGCGTGCGCTCGATGCCGGACCGGCGCCCTACACGCGAGATCCGCTGCCTCGGGTGATCATCGTCCGCCGTCGGCCGTGGCGGATCCGGCTGGCCAGCGCGACAGTCAAGCGGCTGCGGCACGAGCGGAAGCCGCCCCGGGTGCGCTAGCGCCGCCTGTCTGCAGGCAACAGCCAGGGTGTCTCATCCATCTTCTGCGTCTTCGTCGTCGAGGATGTCGTCGATGGTGATGTTGATGGTCTGGAGTCCGATGCTGTCGCGCAGGCTGGCGATGACGTGCTGCTGGATGTCTTGAGCCACTTGGTGGATGGGGTCACCGTAGGTGACGGCTACGGCGAGGTCGACCACGGCGGTCCGGCCGAGGACCCCGACGGCAGCGTGCGGGTGGCGGTGGGCGAAGCTGGCGCGCTCGGCCAGGGCGGCGAGCTTGGCGTGGGTGTTGCGGCCGAGGGCGACCCGGACGCCGGGGACCTGGCGGGCGCTGTCGCGGGCGAGCGCGGCGACGATGCGGGCGGCGATGCGGATGTGGCCGAGATCGGTGGTCTGCAGGGTTTACCAGATGTCGCGGACCAGGACGCGGATGCGGCTCATAACGGCCGCGGTCAGGCCCACCTGCGCGGGTCGAGGGGCTCGATGTCGATGCCGTGGCGGCGGCGGTGCAGGCGTGCGCGGGGGTGGTCGGGCTGGACGGCGGCCGGTACGTCCGGGGCGCCGCTCGCGGCGGAGACTGCTGCCACCGAGCGGGTCCGGCCGGTGGCACGACGGCGGGCGATCGTCAGCGCCCACGCAGTTGCGCTGTCCCTGCTGGCCTCATACTGGCAGGCCGATCGTCACATTGAGAGAGCGCCGTTAATCGCCGTCAAGGGGCCTGCGCCACGTTCTTGATGATCTTGCTGAAGAGTTCTGGCCGGTCGTTGCGGCCGTGGTCGCACTGGCGGGCCAGGATGGGCGGGAACTCGGTGCTGGTGGCGAAGTAGACGCGGGTCTCGCAGGCTGATTCCAGGCGGCAGTCGAGTTCGGCGAGCCGGGTGCACCGGCCGTTGCCTGGCATGCGGGCACGGGCCTCGCGGCGCAGCCGGGCCATGCCGGTGGTCTGGCAGTCGGGGGGCGGTTCGGGCGGCTGGCCGGAGAGACGTCGATCTTGGCGCTGACCGCCGGTGGGGCAGTTCAGTCCCAGCGGCGGAAGCCGCCTTCGGTGTTGATGGTCTGCCCGGTGATCCAGGCGGCTTCGTCGGTGGCCAGCCATGCGATCAGCCGGGCGGGATCATCGGGTGTTCCCCAGTGTCCTTGCGGGAAGTGGCGGCGGACCGTCTCATGGGCCTCGGGTGGTGCGTAGCCGGTGTCGACCGGGCCCGGGTTGACGGTGTTCAGGGTGATCGCCTGGCCGGCGAGCTAGTCGGCCAGGGTGCGGGTGATGGAGGCGAGGGCGCCCTTGCTGGCGGCGTAGGCGATCTCGGCGGGCATGGGGCCGAGGTCTTGGCCGGAGGTCATGAAGATGATCCGGCCACCGGGCAGGCCGTCGTGCTGGGCGGCGAAGGCCTGGGCCAGCAAGATCGCGGAACGGGTGTTGACGGCCCAGTGCGCGTCGAGCATGGCGGCGTCCAGGGCGCCGAGGGGGCCGTCGCCGCCGCTGCGGGCGTGATTGCAGATCAGGATGTCCAGGTGCCCGAGCGTGCTGGTGGCCGCGTTGATCAGCTGGCCGGGAGCATCGGGACGGGTCAGGTCGAGTCCCATGTCGTGAACACCCGCTCGCTCGTCAGCCAGGGCGCCGGTCACGCCAGTGACGACGGCCTGGGTTCCGCCGGGGTCGGCGCCGTGTGGCTGGTCGTGGTCATGCGGGACGTAGTGATGCAGGAACAGGCTGGCACCGAGCGCAGCCAGCCGGCGGGCTATCGCGTATCCGATGCCAGCGCGCCGGCTGGCGCCGGTTACCAGTGCTGCCCGGCCGCGCAAAGGCAGCACGTCGCGTCGCAGCTGGCCGGGAGAGAGCTCGCCTGCAGTCATGATCGCCTGTCTGCTTGTCGTGGCCGGGACAGGCCAGAGGTTCAGGGGAATGTGCTCGCTGCCGGGGTTTCGCCTGCTGATCTGGCAGCCAGATGCGGTCCAGACCCGCCGGTCAGCGACGCCGGATCCACAATGGTGACGGCCACCCGGCCAGGCTAGCTTCCCGCGATCGCACCGCACCCACAGCCGGATCGGCTAGCGGGTCGTCAGTCGCTGTAGTGGCCGGCCGCGATCCTGGACACCTCCTTCGGCGGCGACGACCAGCCCATCGCTTCCGCTGACCGGCCCGCGGTGCGCGCCGCACGGGCCGAACCCCACCCGGCCAAGATGGTTTACGCGTTCGCCCGCATCGTCCGGGAGCTCATGGAACGGTCCTCAGCACCCAGCACGTTCTGGCGACAGCTGCCCAGTGGACAGCGAAGCGGCTGAGCTGCTGTCCGAGATCCGGGCGGCAGCGCCACACCGGCCAGTCCCGGATCGCCACCGCCCTGGCCGCCACCAGCGCACTCGACCCGGCCCTCGACAAGACCAAGGCCGCCGACATCGTCTACGCCCTGCTGTCTCCAGGTGCACAGGATCCTCACGGTCGAGCGGGGCTGGTTCGCGACCGCTACCAGCGCTGGATCAGCCGCTCCCTGCAGGCACCCCTGCACCCCGGCCAGCGCCCGCCGGCGAGCCCGAAAAGCAGCCAGAACAGGTGATCTGCTCGCGTCCGCAGGGACGCTGTGCCAGAAGGTGCCGGGGGAGGGCGATAGCGGCATCAGCCGCTCGTATTCCCGACACCCGAAGTAAAGCGCTACTGCCATCCCGCGCGAGCGGGCAGCCAAGGGTCCAGGACCGGCCGCAGCCCGGCCGCGCAGCGGCGCCCGAAGGGCGTCCTTGACCCGGGCGCCCGCGAGCCGATAATCCCCGCGGCGGAAAACACGCACGCCAGCAGCCAACCGTCACTGCCAGCGGACCCAGTTCCGCAGCACATCCGCTTCCCATCTTGACCCGCAAACAAAGAGGTGTTCGTTCTGCGCGGTGATCTTGTATTTTGCCTTGCTGGCCGACAGTTCGGCGACGCCGGTCCCCGCCACGCGGCTGCCGCTGGGACTGCCCTGGCACTGGCTGCGGCGGCCAGCAGGCCTCCGGCAGGTCTGGGCAGCTCTGCCGGAGGGCGCTGACTAGTGCCGGGAGCGGCCGGCCGCCGCCCCCGGTCGTCGGCGATGCCCTCAGTTGCTCAGCACCCGTGGGCTTGCGGGCGCTTGAAGTCCGCCCGTCCAGGTAAGAAGGAAACCGGCGTCCTGGGCAGGCATCTCTGCGATGACCGCATTCCTTCGATTCCGGAGCGCAAGAGGCAGGGGCCACCACAGGTTCCCGGTCAGCGGCGCGCGGCGGCCTCCGTGCGGGATGCCGTAGCGGGACAGCCGCGGCCGGGGCGCGCCGATGGCCGGGTTCCGGGAATGTCCCGAGCCTGATGTTCCCGGGACTGGCGGCGGTCAGGTGGCGGGGGTGGTGATGATGCCGAAGGTCTCGCCCTGAGCGCCGGTGACGACGGCCATGCGGCCGACGGGACTGTCACCTGGCGGCATGATGACCTGGCCGCCGAGGCTGGTGACTGTGGCCGCTGCCGTGTCGGTGTCCTGTACGGCGAACCAGGCCAGCCAGTGCGGCGGGACGTCCTCGGGAACGCCCATGCGCGTGTCGTCGGCGATGCCTCCCGCAGGCTCTGCGCTGCCGGGCACGGCGAAAGTGACGTATCCCTCGTCCTGGCCGGAGGCGGACATCGGGGTGTAGGAGTATCCGAACACCTCAGCGCAGAAGTCCCTGGCCGCCTCGTAGCCGCGGGTATGCAGCTCGTTCCAGCAGTAGGCGCCGGGCTGGTTGTACACGCCGGCCCCTTGTGGTCCTTGGCCTGCCATAGCCCGGCGGCTGCGCCGGACGGGTCGGTGAAAACGGTCATCCGCCCGGCGGTCATCACGTCGAATGGGGCCATGAGCAGCTGCCCTCCGGCCGCGGTGACCTTCGCGGCGACCGCGTCGGCGTCATCTGCGGCGATGTAGGTGGTCCACACGCTCGGCATCGGCTGGGGCTTGGGCCCGATCCCCGCGGCGGGCTTGCCGTCCAGCAATGCCATCAGGTAGCCGCCGGCCTCGGGCGGGCTGTCCTGGATGTCCCAGCCGAACAACTGGGAGTAGAACTCACGAGCAGCCTGCATGTCGTCGACCTGACAATCCACCCAGCACGGAGTGCCCGCGGGCCACGGAGTATCGCGAGTAGGCATGAAAAGTCTCCTTCGAGATCGGCTTCCAGAAGAAAGCGGCAGGCCTAGCCCATCACACCTCGCCGACACCGGCGGGCCATCTCCTCCGTCGGCTCGTTGCGACCTGATCGAGGAATATGGCCGGCACACCCGGCACGCCGACCTGCTCAGGGAGGCGGTGGACGGACGAACCGGCGAGGATCCGCCGGCCGGATGGCGGCCTCGGGCGCGTGCATCGGTCTTAATCACCGGTGACCAGCATGGATCGCTGGCCGCCGCGCGCAGTCCCGCCGTTAGGCGCGGTTGGAGCCGATGCGGCCGGACCTGCTGACGGCACACAGAATGGTTATTGTGCTCGCTTGGCGGCATCTAACGATTGTGTGGTAATCAGGGACGTAAAGGTGCAGGTCAGCCTGCCGAGACCGATTTCGTCAGCGCTTGCAGTTGGGTCGGCGGGGGCTGTCGGTCCATGCCTGCGGCCAGTGCTGCGGCATGGCCGGGCGAGGTCCTGGAATCACTCTCGGACCTGCCGCGCCTGGACGAGCTGCCCGAGCCGCCATCTGACCAGTCCGTGAGGTGCTCGGCCGGCTGGTGATTGTCAAGCTCGACGGCGGGCTGGGGACGAGCATGGGCCTGTCGGGGCCTAAGTCGCTGCCGCTCGTGCTGATGAACTCCGCGATCACCCGAGGCACCTCGCTGGACGAGCTGCGCCGCCACGACGGCCTGCGCGTGCCTGGCGTGCCGGACTTCCTGCAGCGTCGCGAGGCTCGAGATCCGCCGATCGTCGGCATTGTCCGGCGCACGGGAGCGTGCAGGACTGCGGACAACCCGTCTGCCTGGGTGCTGGCCCTGGTTCGTTGAGGTCTGTACCAGTGTTCAGGGGAGGAGCTGGTCGGTGAGGATCGAGGTCAGCCATTGCTCATATCGTTCACCGGTCCAGCCTCGGTCGCACACGAGCAGGCGGTATACCTCGGGTGAGGCGAGCGCGTGGATGATGTCGGCGGCCTCGCGCTCCCGCAGTCCGGACCGTAGCGCGCCGGCGCGGGCCAGTGCGCGGGTGATGCGGCGCTGACCTTCGTGGCGTTGCCGCGCTATGTCAGCGAGCAGCGCCGCGGCGGCTTGGTCGGATCTGGCCGCGTCTTCCAGGATGCGATGCACCGGGGCGGTGCGGGCCATCAGCTCGCGCACCAGCGCCGCGAAGCCCGCCAGAGTGCTGGCTGGGTCTGGGCCTGAGTCCAGGGCGCGGATCTGCGGGCGGTCCGCCATCGCGATCGCCTGGTCGTCGCCGGCGATCGAAACGTCGAGAACGGCTTTGAGGATCCCGAGCTTGGAGGCGAACAGCCGGTACACCGTGGGCTGCGGAGTGTCGGACAAGCCGCTGATCGCCTCGATGGTCGTCGCCGCGTATCCCCGGTCGAGGAACAGCGTCCGGGCCGCCTCGACCACGGCGGCCCGGGTGCGGCGGGTCCGGGCCTGGGGCGCGGCTGCTTCGCGGGTGCGGCGCCTCTTGACAGCTCCGTCCATAAGAGTGATAGTACCACTATCAAATCGAGAGTGTTACTTTCACTTACGGGTCGCGATGACGGCCGGAAAGGACGAGCCATGACCAGCATCGAATCCATCATCCTGGAAGTTCCCGACCCGGTTGCCGCCGGGCATTTCTACGCCGCCGCGTTCGGCCTGGGCGACAGGCTGCGGGTACGCCCCGGCGACGCACCGACCAGCGGCTTCCGCGGCTTCACCGTCTCCCTCGTGGTCGCCCAGCCGGGCACCGTCGACAGCCTGATCGGCACCGCCGTCCACGCCGGCGCAAGGACACTCAAGGCCGCCCAGAAGAGCTTCTGGGGCTACGGCGGCGTGGTACAGGCACCGGACGGGGCAATCTGGAAGATCGCGACGTCGGCGAAGAAAAACACCGGACCCGCCACCCGCGAGGTCAGCGACGTCGTGCTGCTGATAGGCGCCGGCGATGTCAAGGCAAGCAAGCAGTTCTACGTCGCCCGCGGCCTGGCCGTTGCCAAGAGCTTCGGCGGCAAGTACGTCGAGTTCGACGCGGCCGGCTCGCCGGTAAAGCTTGCCCTCTACAGCCGGCGTGCCGCCGCCAAGGACGCCGGCGTGTCCACGGACGGGACAGGGGCGCACCGGATCGTCATCGCCGGCGCTGGCGAGCCGTTCACCGACCCGGACGGGTTCGCGTGGGAGGCGACGAGCAGAACCGGTGCGGACAATGCCCGGGCGCTCTGAGCTCGCGGCGGGCGATCCGGCTCTGGCGGTCTGGCTGGGCCGGCTCCAGGAGGCGTCGTTCAACCGGGCCGGTCCGGCGGTCCGCAACGCCTACCCGCCGGCACGGCGGATGACCGGACCCCAGCTAGCCGGGTACCTGACGCGCCGGACCTACGCGCTTGCCTCCTCCACCCGGCCCGCCGGCCGGGCGCACGCCGCACCGACGCTATTCACCAGCTACGCCGAGGCGTTCTGGCTCCCCACGCTCAGCGACGCGCTCCGGCTTGGCAACGTCCGGGCCAATCCGTGGCTCGCGCTGTCCGTCACCGAAGGTGAGCACGACACCCACGCCGCGGTGCTCACCGAGGGCCCGGCCGAGGTGCTGACCGCCGTTCCGCAGGACGTCCGGAACACCACCGAACTGCGCAACGCCGGCGCCAGCCTGGACTGGGCAACGGCCTGGCTGCGGGTCACCCCGCGGCGGCTGTTCAGCTTCGCCGAGCACGCCTGGCAGGACGTGCCCGGTAGCTCATCAGCACATTGACAGCAGGCGCGGAACACGCGCCCGGGAACGGAGTGAAATGATGATTAACGTGACTCAGAGGACCGCGACGGCGACGATCCGATTCACCGCCACGCTCGACACCATCGACGCATCGACCGTCATGCGCTTGCCGGCGGAGGCGAGCCGGCTGCTGCCCTCGCGCGGGCAGGTAGCAGTCCGGGGATCAATGAACGGCCATGAATTTCGCGCAGTGCTCGAGCCGGATGGCCTCAAGGGCCACTGGATGAAGATTGACCCGGCACTGGGGCGAGCCGCTCACATCGGCGGGGGCGGCACTGTCAGCGTCACCGTGCAGGCGACACCAGACTGGCCGGAGCCAGACATGCCACCAGACCTGGCCGCAGCTTTGGCGGGCGCGCCGCAGCAGATCAGGGACATCTGGAACGACATCACGCCGATGGCACGCTGGGAATGGGTGCGCTGGGTCAACGCGACCGCTAATCCCGCGACCCGCCAGCGGCGGGTCGAGGTGACAATCTCCAAAATAAACAACGGCAAGCGGCGGCCGTGCTGCTTCGACCTTGCCTCGTGCACAGACCCATCGCTGGCGAAGAACGGCAAGCTCCGCAGCACAACGTAATGCGCGGCGTGTCCGCTATCTGATCACCCGCCACGTGGGCACAGCATGAAGGCGCGTCGATACGCGCGGGTGGTGAATGGCACTGTTTGTCCCGTATGAGATCCGCATACCGGCAGGACCGCTCGCCGCCTGATCCACCTCATCGGGCTGGCTCGCGGCCCGGAGGTGCCTGATGGCCACCACGATCTCGTCCGCTCACCTTGTCCCGGTGACGCCGGTGTTCAGCAACACCGGGCGAGTTCCGGCGCCGGAGCACCGGCGGCAACGGTCCCGGACTCCTGGCCTTCGCCGGGTCACCGAGACCCGCGTCGTCATGCTCGCGCGCCAGCCGAGGCGGGCATGACGGATGGCTCAGCCAGCCTGGCCAGCGACCAGAGCGGCCAGCTCGCGAGTCCGGGCTGACATGCCGCTGATACAACGCGCCGCAAGGCGCAGCCACCAGGCGCACCGCGAGCGCGAGCAGGTCCGGCTCGTCCTGGTAATGCATATCAGCGAGATGAGTGAACTCGTTCATGATCCCGACGACACTGCGGCTGGCCGTCTTACCCAGCCGCAGTCGCCCATCTCCCGCAGCTCGCCGACGATGAACCCCGCCGGGGCGCCCTGCGCCGCCAGCAAGCTCCAGCTGGCGGCCGAATCGCCGCAGCAAGGTTGCCGCCGGCACCAGCGGCATCAGCACCAGTAGCAGCGTCACCTCGCTGACTAGCAGCGCAACCTGAGGACGCCAGAACCACACGGTGGCATACCAGTCGCCCAGCAACGTCGTAGAAGCCAGCTCCTCCGCCGCGGCGGGCGGGCCGAGCCGGTCGAGGAGCTCATTCGTCACCCGCACGATCAGCACCGGCCCATTCTGCCTGCCACGCCAAGGCGAACTAATCAACCCAGCCGGGCTGGCTCACCGTCACCCCGGACGGCTCGTGCGTCACCAGCCCCGCGCGAACCGCCGATCTGCGCGGAGGTTCGCGCGATACTGATCAAGGCTCTGGACATGCGTATCTGGCTAATCTGCGTGTACCTCAGCGGCACGTCCGCCGATCCGGTCCTGCCGAATTAGGCACGTTGCGCGCGCGCCTGCTTTTTGCGCTGATCGGCGTGGCCGCTCGCAGTTATGGGGACTGGTGCCGGTGGTTGCGGGCCCACCAGGTGTTGCCGGGGCCGTTGTAGCTGTTTCCCTCGCTCCAGGTCAGGTAGCTGGTGCCGTGGCTGTCCACTGTCATGCCGAAGTAGTCGCCGTAGGGGAACCGGAAGCCCGCGCTTGTCTTGTAGGGCGCACCGGACCTGCGGTCGGAGACCCGGACGGCGGGGCTCCACGAGAGCCCCCGGTTCGCGGTCGCCCGGTACCAGACATTCCATGCCCTGGGGCCGTTGCGGTCGTCTTCCCAGGCGACCCGGAAGTCGCCGGGCAGCGGGCCCGCCGCGGCTTTGGGGAAGTCGGCCCCGATCCGGGTGCTGTGAGCGGCGAGTGCGGCTGGGGCGCTCCAGGACACGCCGTTGGCCGAGGTGATCGCATACAGCCTCATCGGCGCTCCGGCAGAGGTATTCGCGACATAGGCAGCAAGCATGGTCCCGTCGCGGTCGATGGCCAGCGAGATCTGCGGGCCGTAGAAGTCGTTCGGGCAGCCGGTGTCCGGGCAGCGCGGTTGCTGCTGGCTTCTGGCGACATCGGTGGTGGTCCATGAGGTGCCGCCGTTGGCAGAGGAGATCACCGCGAGGCGCACCGTGCCTTTCGAGTTCTGGTGCTCGGCGCTCTCGGCGAAGTACACGTGCCCGTCCGGCGCAACTGCCCCCGCCTCGGCGAACCAGTACCGGCCGTCCTTGTTCGTCCGCACCGGCCTGGACCATGTGCGCCCGTAGTCGTGTGAGGCCGAGATGTAGGAGTCGCTCCGGTTGAAGGCGACGTACACATCCTTGCCGCCCGGCGAGGTCGCGATCCACGGCTTATCAGTGAACGACCCCCCGAGCGCCCGCCGGAAATCATGAAAACTCGTCCACGTCCGGCCGTGATCGGCTGACTTCGCGAACACCACGTCCCACTGATTCATCCACGCCGCGTAGATGACACCAGACGCCGAGACGGCCAGCACCGGGTCATTCTGCCAGGCCGCCCGGAGGCAGGGCTTAGCCGGAGGGCACTGCCGCCTGCTCATGACCATGCTCTTATGCCACGTCCTGCCCCGGTTGGCCGACGACCGGAACAAGATGCAGTGACCCATGCGCGGGCGGCACACCGAGGAACCGCCGTACTGAGTGGTCATCTGATAGAGCCACGACGACGAGGGATCCGCCGCGATGTCCGGCTCCCAGTCATTCCTCGGGCTCCACCGCTGTTCGGAAGACCAGCCGGGCGCGTGCCGGTGGCCCGCGGCCGTAGCCGCCGCCGGGGGCGCGGCCCACCACAACCCGGCGGCCAGAACAGACACCACGGCCAGCACGGCATGTCCAGTCCTCATCCGACCTCCCAGCAGCGGCCCGGCAGTCTTTACGATCGCGGAGAGGCCGGTGAGACGGCCCCCGCCGGGATCAGGCAGCCACCTCATCCCCCGCAGGGGATCTGGCTGCGGGAACTTCCTCAAAGGGCGGATGGCTATCTGGGCCCCTGCGGGAAGGCCACGATCGCAGAGAAATCTTCCGAATCGGGATGCCGCTGCTTGCTGACCGCACTGCCCCAGCTGACGATCAGCCGCTGCCAGCCGTCCCGCGGGCGCTGCTGTGCGGCGGCGCCATCGAGATGCCGAAGGTGTCCCCAGGCCAGACTGACCGGTTCCCGAACTGCCGGGACACCCGGACCGGCCCGGACAGCCATCCCTTCCTGATCGAGAACGGCCGCAGGTAGAGCGCATAGCCGCGGGAAGAGTTGTCGGCGAGCCAGCCGACAAAGGCGGTGCCGGGCGGCCGCCGGTCACCTGCACGATGTGGGTGGCGTTGTCGGTGTCTGGCGTGACCCGCTGCAGCGGGGACCAGGTCCTGCCGTGGTCAGTCGAGTATGCCAGCCATCCGGTGTCCTGCCCGGCATGCTGGGTGTCCCAGGTAACGTACAGGTTCCCAGCCGCATCGGCGGAGATGTCACCGTCGATCCACCACTCCGCCAGGGACATCGTGAGCCGGGCAGGGCCGATCCGTACCGGGGCCGACCAGCTCTTCCCCCCGTCTGCCGATGAGGTGAAGAAGCTGTGCGCCGGGGTCATCGTGTATTTCGTCCTGCTGGTGATGTGGTAGCCCTGGTATTCGACGTCAATCCGGCCGCCCGGCTCGACCAGGAGCGGAGCGCTGTCACCGCCGCTGGCCGGGAAACCGGGACTGACATGCACGATCGGCCCCCATGTCTTCCCGCCATCGGCTGATTTCTGGATCACGATATTGAGGTCTCCGGTGGCGAACGCGCAGCTTCCGCTCTTGCTGCAGATGTAGGTCACGGCCTTGGCGCTCGGGCCGTAGTCCCAGGTCAGGTAGATGGCCCCGTGCGGGCCGACGGCGATGAAGTCTCGGTCTCCCCAGTTGTCCCTTCGCCTGGGTACGAGCTGCCTGACCTGCGGGAATGTCCTCCCGTGATTAAAGGAAGCTTCGACAACGGGGAACGTGTGGTGCTTGGTCGAGTTCATGAACGCGGCATACACCGTTCCGTCGGGCGCGACAGTCACAGCCGGATCCCAGGCCCCGGCCGATCCCGCCAGCACGACCGGCCTGCCGAAATGCCGCCCGCCGTCGGCGGATGCGGCGAACCCGATCTTGTCCTGGCAGCCCATCCACTCCTCGTAGACGTATCCGCGCGCAGGGTCGGCCGTCTGCTCCACCTCGGCATTCTGCCCGGCGCATGCCCGGCTGAATTCGGTGACCGGACCTATCACAGGACCCGGCCGCCCGGCCGCAGCACCGGGTACTGCAGCCGCCGGCGCCGCGCCCGCGGCCAGCCCGATGACCGCCGCTCCTAACGCCCACCCCCGCCACCCCAGCAGCCTGCCCGCCATTTCATCGCCTCCTGATCTCACCGCACCCGGCCGCCCTGAACCTGGGCCAGACTCGACCGGCCGCGACGAGCGTAACCCGGCTGAGACCGGCGCTAAACCCCGGTGGCGCGAGATGGCCGGGCGGGCGGTGGTCGAACGCACGCCGGGACTTCGACTGAGGCCCGGCCATCAAGGTGGCCAGCATCCTCCGGCACCCGTTCGGCGGCACCCTGCGCGGGCCGTTCCTCCCATCAGTGGCCACCGACCGCACCGGGCGGAGCGTCCGCAGAATCGCGGGACCTGGCCAGGCCGGGTGTATGGGTGCCCCGCTCAGCGATCGGTCAGCGCTCGCGCCAGGTGGCGGCTCGCCAGACAGGGCGTTGGGACAGGCGGGCGGCGCCGATCAGGAATGCCGTGGCGAAGACCAGGTCAATCGGCACCAGTCCCAGGCGGCCGGTCGCGGACGCGGTGATCGCGTCGAGGATCTGGATGAGCGCGGTGAGGATCATCAGGCCGGCCATGACCCGCTGCGCCCGCAGGGCGAGCATGATCAGCAGGATGGCGGCCATGGCGAGGTTGCGGGTCGCGAAATACTCGGCGTAGTCCTGGCCTGCCGTGCTGAGGTGCCCGCTGGCGGGCAGCAGGGCCAGCACGCCGCCGGTGGCGGTGAGCAGCGCCCCGAGCACGACGAGGCCGACCAGCCACCACGACCACGGCGATGTGCTGGCTGACTCGGGGCCGCCGGACGGGCCGGTGATGGATGGGCGTGCCGGTTCGCTGGTCATGATCACATCTCCTGTTTCGGTGCGCCGGGCGCCGTGGTTGCCAGGCGCGCGTTGTGGGCAAGCAGCCGGGTGACCAGCGCGACGCCGAAGATCAGGGCGGTGATCGAGGCGAGTTTCTCGAACAGGCCGCCGAGGTCGCCGTGGTCTGCGCCGCTGCCGAACGCGGCCAGGAACACGATCATGGCGCTGCCGGTGACCAGGGCGCAGCTGCCCCAGCCGCGCCAGCGCGGCTCGCGGCGCAAACGGCGGGCCAGCACGAACACTCCCGCGAGGGTCGCGCCCAGGCTCGACGCCGCGGCCACGTTGTGGATCTGCGCGTGCAAGGTGGCGGTGGCCGGGACGGGCACGCCCGGCGGGAACCCCAGCCCGGGATCCTGGCTGAAAGCCCCGGCGGCGATCAGCATGAGACCGGCCAGAACCTTCAGCCGTGGATACCACACCGCGCCGGCCCGGGCGCCAGCGTGGCACGCCACCCCGGCGCCGAGCAGCAGGTCAGCGCGCCGAAGATGATGAAGTTGGTGATCTGCACCCAGCCCACGGACCGAGGCTCAATGCGCTCATCGGCTGGGCCAGCCAGTCGTAGCCTGGCCGCAGGATGCCGTCGAGAAGGAACGTGGCGTTGAACAGCACCGAACCAGTCAGGCCGGCAGCCAGCAGCAGCCGGTGCATCTTGGAGCCCGGGACAACGCTCACCCGCCAGCGCGGCGCCTTGCTCCGGCGCCCGTGGCGGGACGCGCAGGGGTGCGCCCGTCGTCTCGCCCATCGCTGATCACGATCATGGGACTCGCCTCAGATGTCCGTCGAGCTTTACTGTACACCCGTAGCCTGATATATGTTGCGCTACACTTGTCAACTGATATTTGCCAGAGGTAGGAGGAACGGTTCATGACGCAGGCGAGCGCCCGCAAACGGCCCGCGTCCGGCGCCCGGCGACGCAGCAACCGCCGGGGCGAGGGCGCCCGGCTCCGCGACGACCTCATCGACGCCGCCGGCGCGCTGCTCACCGAGACCGGTCGCGCGAGCGAGCTGTCCATCCGCGCGGTAGCCGCACGGACGGGGGTCGCGGCCACGTCGGTCTACCTGCACTTCGCCGGGCTTGACGAGCTCAAGGTGGCGGTCGCCCAGCGGGCCTTCGCCGACCTGGGCGCCGCCCGGGACGCGGCGACCGCCGGGACCAGCGACCCGGCGGCCGCTCTCATCGCCCGCTGCCGGGCCTACGCGGACTTCGGCCTCGCCCACCCCGGCCAGTACCGCCTGATGTTCGGGCCCGACCTGCCCGCCGCCGTGTTCACCCGCTCCTACAACGCCGCAGGTTCCGCCAGCCGCACCGCCTACGAATCCCTGATCGACGCAATCCGGCACTGTCAGCAGGCCGGCGCCACCCACGACGACACCGACCCGGCCCGGCTCGCCGCCCTGCTCTGGCCGGCCCTGCACGGCCAGGTCACCCTACGGCTCGACCGGCCCGACTTCGCCCGCCCGCCCCTGCACGAGGTGATCACCGAAACCGTCCAGCGCCTCATCGGCCTCCGGCACACCGCATGACCGTCACCGCGCTGGGCAGCCCGGTGGCCGCCGAAGCGCCACGCCCGCGAACCGGTCGAGATGGCGGCGGGACCACCTTCTACTTCGTCACCGAGGGGTTCGACGCCGCCTACGCGCAGGCGCTCGAAACGGCCGCCGGCCACGGCGTGGACATCGCCGGCGGCGCTTCGACAGTCCGGCAGGCACTCAACGCCGGCGTGATCGATGAACTCACCCTCGACATCGCACCCGTCCTACTCGGCAGCGGCGAGCGCATGTTCGACGGCGTCGAGACCTTCGGCTTCGAGCCCGTCGAGGTGCTCCACTCACCACTCACCACCCATATCCGTTACCGCCGAGACAGCGCCGGCTGAGCAGCAACTGCCCTTCGCGCGTCTCAATCGAGGATCGGCTTACGGGACCCCGCCAGTTATGGCTGGCTGGTCAGCTATCGGCTGCTGCCGGGTGGCGGCGGTGCCGCCCGCGCAGCAGGGCGCCGCCGGCAAGAAGCCCCCAGATGAGGAACCACGGATCCCAGAGATAGGCATGCCAGGCAAGTGCCCGATGATCCGCGGTGGCGGACGCGTGGATGACACCGGCCTGGACGAGCAGGCCGGCGACGGTCAGCACCAGGCCATAGATGGCCAGGATTCCCGCTTCGATCCACGCCAGCACCCAGAAGGTGCGATTCCATGCCGGGCCGGCGAGCTGGCGAACAGCCGCCAGCGGCAGCCCGGCGGCGATCACCTTGAGTGCCACGGCAGCCCATACCGCGAACATGACGCCGGCGTTGCCCGCCCGCCCTGTTTCTCCAGCGAGCCCCCGACGGTGTTCAGGAGCCAGGTGCCGCCCAGCCCCAGTAAACGCTGATGGCGGCGTAGAGCAGGCCGACGACCAGGGCCATCTCCGCCAGCCCGGGCCCGGCCGGGCCCCGATCGCGATCCTGGATCGAGGAGCGATGGCCGTGGCAGCTGATGTCGTTCCCCGGCAGCTACCGATGGCTCAGCACATTGATCACGTGCCCGTCAGGGTCACGGACGAAGAAGCGGCGAACGCCCCACGGCTCGTCGGTCAGCGGATAGGCGATCTGTGCTCCGGCCCGGACTGCCGCCGCGTGGCAGCCATCCACGTCATCCACCTGAATCGAGGCATCGGGGATCACCGGCGCCGTCTGGTCATGGGTCATGAGGCTGAGCTGTACATCCGGCCGTTCGGGATCGGCCAGCGTGATGATCCAGTCATGGTTCATCACCGGCTGCAACCCGAATACATCGCCGTAGAAGCACCTGGCTGCCTCCAGCGACCGGCTAGCGAGGTCAGGAACCACCCGGCGAACACCCACGGTCACGATCATCTCCGCCCGCCCGCCGCGCCGCAAGGGCGGCAGCCTGCGGCCCCGGCGAGAAGATCCCGTAGCGGGACGGCCGCGTCCCATGATCGCGCCGGCAGAAAACCGCGGCGCCGCCGCCTGACTCCGCCGGTAGCGGACAACGCCGAGGCCACCCCGAATGGGCTGTTCTGTACGCATACTCCTGACTTGGGCGCCCACAGGCTTCGGCTGCGGACGGCCTCAGTCACGGCCTGACTGCTCCCCGCAGGCGTCTGTCCGGTGTCCTGTATAGGGCGCCATGCGGGAATCTTCACCGGGCAGGGTCTTACGGGACGCCTCTCGCGGGCGTCCCCTCCGGCCTGAGGTGTTCCGTATGAGGTTCCTCTTGCGGTGCAGCGGCACAGCACGCCTGCTGTCGATCCCTGCGGCGATTCGTCTGACCCAGATCAGTGGTCTGCGCCGGCAGCGAGTGCTGCGGCGTAGGCCGTGGCAAGGCGCTCGGTCGCAGTTGGTCCAGATCGCGGCGGCAGGTGCGTCCCGAGGTGCTCGGCTCGCAGTTCGGTCATGAAGTCCTCCCACATGGCCGGGCCACCGTCGGCGAGCAGCTCGGCTCGCACGCGCAGCGTCGGTGTCGTCGGACGGTGGTGCGCGCCCCACCTGCCGAGCTCAGCCATCACCGGGACCAGCTCGA